>NZ_JSYZ01000009.1:475089-746793 GCF_001293465.1 Pseudomonas asplenii | reverse complement strand
CAGGTAGGGGTTTTGTCTTTTCAGCGGTTGAGAATCTCCCAAGGCTGCCAGCCAGCCCTGCGTTTGCTCTGGCCACCAGTCGGCATCGGGTCCGCCGCCGCCTGAGAGAGCCGTGTGTCGGATGAAGCTCAGCAGCCCTACATGCTTTTTTTTCCTTCGATACCGGGCAACCCTCAGGTTTGGCCAACTGCGGGCGATATCCTGACTAGCGATGGCTATGAGTTGCGCAAGGGGCCTTGTGTCTTGCGTCACTTGATGGAAAGCACCACCTGTACATCGGCTACCCTTGGATTGAATATCAGGCCGGGGCCACTCAATGCGATGACAGGTTGGTGTAAAATCGATTAGTGGCAGTTTGCCTTTAGTTATTATCTGCTCGCGAAAGCGACAGTGAAGTGGGTCCGTGCTTGCAATAGCCTTCGGGCCCTCTTCTATTTCCCATGACAGGAATCTCGATGCTGGCGTATCACCAAAAAAGCTTTCTGATCGTCGACGATTTCTCCGATTTTCGCAGTTCAGTCAGGTCCATGCTGCGGGAGTTGGGCGTCAAGGAAGTGGACACCGCCGACACCGGAGAACAGGCGTTGCGCATGTGCGCGCAGAAGCGCTACGACTTCATCCTGCACGATTACCACCTTGGCGATGGCCGCAAGAATGGTCAGCAGGTTCTCGAAGACCTGATGGTCGACAAGCTGATCAGCCATGAAAGCATCTTTGTCATGGTCACCGCCGAAAGCAGCCAGGCCATGGTCCTCAGTGCCCTGGAGCACGAGCCTGACGCCTATCTGACCAAACCGTTCAACCGCGCCAGCCTGGCCCAGCGCCTGGAAAAGCTGGTCCAGCGCAAGAACCTGCTCAAGCCGATCATGCAGGCGCTCGACCGTGACAAACCGGCCGAAGTGTTGGCCGCCTGTACCCGGCTCACCCAGCAGGACACCCGTTTCGCCCCGCTGTGTCTGCGTTATCGTGCCGATGCAATGCGTGCCCTCGGCCAGAATGAGCCGCTGGAACGCTTCCTCAATGGCATCCTCAATGATCGCCCGCTGCCATGGGCTTATGCCATGCTGGGGCAACTGCTCTACAAGCGTGGTCAGATGACTCAGGCCAAGGAATTGTACGAAACCGCACTCAAGGCATTCCCGATGATGCCAGCCCTCTACGACGGGCTCGCCGATGTGCTGGTCCAGCAGGGGGAAACCCGACGTGCCCAGAGCGTGCTGGAAGAGGCCGTGCGCCTGTCTCCATTGGCCGTACGTCGGCAGTCATTGCTGGGCAAGCTGGCCTTGGCCAACGAGGATTTCGAGGGGGCTTCCCGGGCCTATCGCCAGGCTGTCGCCCAGGGCGAGCAATCGCGTTACAAGGATCCGGAAAGCAATCTGGGCCTGGCTCACGCGTTGATCAGCAAGGGCAGCGAGCGTGGGCTGGACACACGTACGCGGCTGGAGATCAACCAGACACTCAGCACAGTCGCCAAGGAAAACGCCAACGATCCAGGGTTGCAGGTGCGTGCCCGGCTGATGAAGGCCACCAGCCTGCTGCTCAACGATGCCGAAACCGCCGACAAGCTCACCGAGCAGGCGATGGCACGCCTGGAGGGTATGGAGAACTTTCTGAGTGCCGACGCCGCCTTGCTGGTGGCCAAGCAACTGCAGCAACTGGGGCAGGCCGAGGCCGGTGCCTCGATGCTCAAGAACTGCGTGGAGATCTATGGTGACGACCCGGCGGTGATGAAAGGCATCGCCAAGCTGACCGATGACCCGGAGATCCTCGGCAGCGGCAAGGCCGCCATCGACCTCAACGTCCAAGGCGTGCGCAGCTACAAGAGCGGCAACCTGGAGGAAGCGCAGGCACTGTTCCGCAAGGCGCTGGCCCTGCAGCCGAAAAATATCAGTATCGCCCTCAATGCTGCGCAGGCCCTGCTGGTGACCGCCCAGAAGACTTCCGATGCGGCAATCCTCGAAGAGTGCCGGGCCTGCCTGAAAATGGTCGGCAAGATGCCGGACAGCGATCCACGTTATGAGAGGTATCAGAAATTGCGCAGCCGGGCGTTTGGCGAATGAGCGACAAGGACCAGGGGCTGGATTTCTCCACGGTGATCGCCTCGACCGTGCATGACATGAAAAACTCGCTGGCGATGCTGATCCAGGCCCACGGCCAGTGGCAGAGCCACCTGCCCGCGGCGCAGCGGGAGAACCCCGAGCGTGCGGTGATCGAGTATGAGTTCGCGCACCTCAACAGCATGCTGGTGCAGTTGCTGGGGTTGTACAAGCTGGGCGTCAACCAGTTGCCGTTGCGTCCCGATTATCACGACATGGATGACTTCATTGGCGCGCAACTGGCGTGCCGTCAGGAGGTCCTGAACAGTCGTGGCATCGTTGCCAGTTATGAAGTCGACGACTTCAGCCCGCTGGGCTTTTTCGATCGCGAGCTGATCGGTTCGGTGGTGGGCAATATCGTCACCAATGCCATTCGTTTCGCTTGCCATGCCTTGCTGATCAATGTCCGCGAGGAAAACGAGCAACTGGTGCTGAGCATCAATGACGATGGTCCCGGTTTCCCGGCGCAGATGCTCGAACGCCAGGTGGACTATGTACAGGGCATCAATCCGACCACGGGCAGTACCGGCCTGGGCCTGTATTTCGCCGCAAGGATCGCTGCGTTGCACGAGCGCAACGGCGTACGCGGGCGTATCGAACTCAGCAACGGCGGTACCCTGGGTGGTGCGCTGTTCAGTCTCTATCTTCCCTGAGTCAGGCTTTTTCCTCGTCCCTGCTTGAAATCCCGAACAGCTGGTGCGTATTTTGTACGGGGCGCCGTTCGCGGCTTCTATAAAAACAAGGATTGAGTCATGACTAGCGAAGGCCAGAACTCGCTCGCGCAGCGATTGACCGGCATTGATGAGATTGAATGTGTCACGCCTGACCTCAATGGCGTGCCGCGGGGCAAGGTGATGACCGCCGAGGGTTTCCTGGAGGGGCGACGTTTGCAACTGGCGCGCGGGGTGCTGCTGCAGTGCATCATGGGCGGCTATCCACCGGCGCGTTTCTACGGCAGCGATGATGGCGACCTGGCCCTGACTGCCGACCCGCGGCAGATCCACCGCCTGCCGTGGAGTCAGCAACCCCGTGCATTGGCGATCTGTGACGCGGACGAATTGACCGGGGAAAGCTCCTGTCTGTCGACCCGTGGCCAGCTCAAGGCGATCATCGCCCGCTATGCGGCACGTGGCCTGGCACCAGTGGTGGCGACCGAACTGGAGTTCTTCGTCTTCGCGCCCAATACCGATCCGACTCAGCCGTTCCAGCCGCCTGTCGGCCTCGATGGGCGGCGCGAGGAGGGGCATTCGGCCTTCAGCGTCAGTTCCAACAATGGTTTGCGGCCGTTCTTCAGCGAGGTCTATGCAAGCATGGCGGCGCTGGGCCTGCCGCGCGATACCTTCATGCACGAGATGGGCGTCAGCCAGTTCGAGATCAACCTGTTGCACGGTGATCCGCTGTTGTTGGCCGACCAGACCTTCCTGTTCAAGCATCTGCTCAAGGAAGTGGCGCTCAAGCATGGCCTGAGCGTGGTATGCATGGCCAAGCCGTTGGCGAAGACCCCGGGCAGTTCGATGCATATCCACCAGAGCCTGGTGGACATCGGCAGCGGGAAAAATGTCTTCAGTGATGCCGCCGGCGAGCCTACCGCGATGTTTCATCATTTCATCGGCGGGCAGCAGGCGTGCATGGCGGATTTCACTGCGCTGTTCGCGCCGAACGTCAACTCCTACCAGCGCCTGTGCCATCCGTATGCGTCGCCCAACAACGCCTGCTGGTCCCATGACAACCGCGCGGCCGGCCTGCGGATTCCGGCCAGTTCGCCCGTGGCACGGCGTGTGGAAAACCGCCTGCCGGGAGCGGATGCCAACCCGTACCTGGCGATTGCGGCCAGCCTAGCCGCGGGCCTTTACGGTATCGAGCATGAGCTGGAGCCGACGCCGGCCATCCAGGGCGAGTTCGAGGTGCCGGACGCCCTGTCGCTGCCATGCACCCTGCACGCGGCACTGGAGCGCCTCAAGCGCAGCCAGCTGGCCAGGGAGCTGTTCGGCAGCGAGTTCATCGAAGGCTATATCGCGTCGAAAACCATGGAGCTGACCAGCTTCCTCGATGAAATCAGCCCCTGGGAACGCCGTGTTCTGGCGGCCCAGGCTTAGACGTAACTCCCGCTTCGGGCTATCTTCCGCGTAGCCCGAAACCTCATTCAAAGAGCCGTCAGGAACGTCAATGCGCCAAATCTGGAAATCCTTTAGAGCGCTTTATTTTGCCTCGCTGATGATGCTGATCGGTTCGGGCCTTCTGAGTACCTACCTTGCCCTGCGTCTGGCGGCCGACCATGTCGACGGCCTGTGGGTGGGCGCCCTGATGGCGGCCAACTACTTCGGCCTGGTGCTGGGCGGCAAGATCGGCCACCGGCTGATCGCCCGTGTCGGGCACATCCGCGCCTATGCCACATGTGCCGGGATCGTCGGTGCGGCGGTGCTGGGCCATGGACTGGTCAACTGGTTGCCGGCCTGGCTGTTGCTGCGGATGATCGTCGGCCTCGGAATGATGTGCCAGTACATGGTCATCGAGAGTTGGCTCAACGAACAGGCCGAGGCCAGGCAGCGTGGCGTGGTCTTCAGTGGCTACATGATCGCGTCCTATCTCGGACTGGTGCTTGGGCAACTGATCCTGGTCATGCATCCTGCCCTCGGTCCCGAGTTGCTGATGCTGGTCGCACTGTGCTTCGCATTGTGCCTGGTGCCGGTGGCCATGACCCGGCGGATTCACCCGGCCCCCTTGCATCCGGCGCCGCTGGAGCCGCGTTTCTTCATGAAGCGTGTGCCGCAGTCGCTGACCACGGTGCTGGGCGCGGGGATCATCGTCGGCTCGTTCTACGGTCTGGCGCCGCTCTACGCTTCCCAGCAGGGGCTTTCCACCGAGCAGGTCGGTCTGTTCATGGGGAGTTGCATCTTTGCCGGCTTTCTCGTGCAGTGGCCCCTGGGCTGGCTTTCCGACCGCTATGACCGGGCGGTGCTGATCCGCAGTGTCGCCATGCTGTTGATGCTGACGTCCCTGCCGCTGGCGATATTCTCCACGGCTCCATTGGAGGTGCTGTTCGTCGTCGGGTTCATGGTGTCGTTGCTGCAGTTCTGTCTGTATCCGTTGGCGGTGGCGTTCTCCAACGACCATATCGAGGGGGATCGGCGGGTCTCGCTGACCGCCATGCTGCTGGTGACCTATGGCGTCGGCGCGAGCATCGGGCCGCTGGCGGCGGGCGTGCTGATGAAGCTGTTCGGCAGCCAGATGCTCTATGCGTTCTTCAGCTTCTTCGCGCTCATCCTGGTGCTGCGCATCCGACCCAAGGCGGTGACCAATCTGCATCAGGTCGAGGATGCGCCGTTGCAGCACGTGGTCATGCCGGAGGCCATGTCGCCCCTCGGCGCGGCGCTCGACCCGCGGGTCGACGAACAGGTGGTGCTGGACCAGATGTGCGACAACCCGGCGGCAGCGCCATCGGTCGCGGATGTCGCGTCCACCGAGCCGGCGGCAGAGGCTGTTGCCGAAGTGGACGAGTCCGACCCTGAGCCGGCGCATAAGTCGAGCAACTGACAGTGTCGATAAAAAAACGGGCCACCTTCATCAGGTGGCCCGTTTTTTGTGGGTGAAGGCAGCGTCAGACTCAGTAGTCGTCGTCCTTGTCGAAACGCCGTGCTTCACGTTGCAGTTGGTAGACGAAGCGCTCGACCTGGCGTTGTACCAGGCCGCTCATGTTGTGGAAGCGTACGCCGGCGAAGGTGGTGTTGATCCTTTCCTCGAAGTGCAGATGGCGCAGTTCCACCGGAGCGGTCATGGGGCCGAAGGGCAGGGCGGCGATAAAACGCTCGTAGACCTGGCCCAGTTGCAGGCGATCGGAAATATCGCCGTCGAAGCGCAGCTTGCAGCCGCTGGCGGAGATATCCAGCAGTTTGCCGTTGATCGGTGCCTTGAGCTTGTCGCCACCCAGTTCGATGTTGACCAGTGCGGTGAGTTTCAGGGCGGCGCGGAAGGCGTTGCGACGCTGATGGTAGACCACCTCGGCCGGCATCGAGCCACGGTAGCAACCGTTGGTCTCGTCGACGGTCATTGGCTGGGGTTGTTCCCAGGTGATGCGTACACCGTCGTGGAAGCCTTCGACGCGGAACGGTTCACCCGCTGCCAGGAAGCGTTCACCGTCGCGTGGCATCATTTCGTCCAGGGCCAGAGTGCCCGCATCCCGGTCGACATCGATCACGAAACTCTGGAAACGCTGGCTGCGTTCATGGAACGTGATGATCAACGGGTCATGGCTATCCTGCAGCATCCGCAGGTTGGCGGAAATTTCCAGAGGCGTGGTTAGCACCTTCGGTGGCTGCGGAGCATCATCCGCGCTTGGGGCATTGGACACGGTTCATCAATCTCCAGACAAAATACGACTACACGCAAAAGCCAGCATTTTGCCAGCATGTTACGCGCCTTGAACAGAGCGCGCAGCAGTTTGGGTTCAAGCCTGACTCAGCGGGCGTTGCTTCGCAAGCCTCGCCGTCGAGCCGCGGGCATCATAAAGTGCGGGAGGCTCGCCGCCGGTCAGGATCTTCAACTGGTTTGCGGTCGTCGCTTGCTGAACCTGGATGTTGCGCCCATTGAGTTCATTGGCGGCCTGGCAATCGGCCAGGATGCGGGTGAGTTCTTCGCTCTGGCTCAGCAGTTCGCCGCCCACGCTCGACTGTGCCGCCAGTTGTTCCAGGCCGGAGCGGTTGGCGGGCAGGTTGAGACTGGCGAGAATCTGGCTGCGCTTGCGGCCATGCTGTTCCAGCAGAATGATCAGCGCCTGCTTGCGCGCCAGAATATCTTCCAGCTCGACCATGTTGCGACCATGGAGCGCCAGGGACTCGGCGCGCAACAGCTCGAGCAGATCTTGAGCTGGAGCAAAATCTTCGGTGATCAGTTGCAGTAGAGTGGTGTCTTGCATGGCTGGCCTTGGGTTTTAAGCGTCCAAAAGCCTCGCGCCGGCAGGTGCCTAGCGCTGGGCTTCGAAGTTGAGCAGTTTGCTGGCGACGCGGTTGCTGTCGACCTTGTAGCTGCCATCCGCGATCGCCTGTTTCAACTCGGCCACACGGGCGCTGTTGACTACGGGCTGCTGCTGCAGCTTGTCAGTGATCTTTTGCAACTGCTGAGCCTCATTGCTGAGGTGTACCGATTCCCCGCTCTGGCCGACCGCTTCGGTCTGGCTGTTCACCGCCGAGGATTTGCCGCTGCTGTCGGCTTCCTTGTTGGCGCTGGTGCGCGTGCTGCCTGTCAATGACGGGGCGTTATTCAAACGACTGAAATCGATGACCATGATAAAAAACCTCTGGGTATTTGGACGCTTGCCTTGTTTTCGGCCATACCCGGAAAAACTTTAGCCTCATCTGAAAATGAGTCTGCATCTAGGCTGTAGCCCTGTCTGGGCCACAGTTTAGGAAAAGTGGCGGCCTGGCGCCAGTGAATGCGAGGTGGCCTTATCGATCTATAAAGCCACCTCTACCTGGCCGGGGGCGGTGACGCGAGCCTTGATGACCCGCTGCGAATTGAGGTTCTTGATCCGGATCTGCTCGTTCAGGCCGCCGTTGGAGAGGGCTTCGCCCGGCATCTTGACCACCAGGCCGCCGCTCGTTGCGCTGATGACCACCTGATCGCCCTTGCGCACCACTTCCGCCTGTTCCAGGTGGACCAGGGTGACGACCTGGTCCATGACCATTGGTCGGACAAGTTTCTGCCCGATGGCCTGGTCCGGTGACGTCAGGAAGCCCTGGTTGATCAGGCTGATATCCCGCTCGCGCAACGCCACGTCGCCTGGCTCGATGATCCCGGCGCGCTTGAGCGGACGGGTGGTCACCACCACATCGCGATACAACTTGACCTGGGCCGGGACGAACACGGTCCATGGCGAGCTGCCTTCGCAGCGGATTTTCACCGTGACCCGGCCGATCGGTGTCGCCGGGCTTTCCAGGCTGGCTGTCAATTCCTTGTCGCAGGCGGCCATGCGCAGGCGCGGGTCCAGCTGGTTGACCTGGATCTCGTAGCGCCCTTCGGTTTGACTGGTGGCCAGATAGTCTTCTACCGTGAACTCAAGAAAGCCTTGGGTCACGCCGATAAGCTGATCAGGCAGGGTCGCCGATTCCGCAAGAGCAGGGTTGCTCGGGTTCAGGCAGCATAAAACGGACACCACCGCGAGCAATCTGCGGTACTGTGATGTCAGGCGTCGAAAAAATGTCGTTTGTGCTTTCATAACGGTATAAAAAGCAAGGCTCGTGCCGTTTGTTCCTGAGTGGGCGTCGGATGATGAGGCTTTGATCAGAGAGGGCAGTCATGGCTGGTGTGATGGATTCGGTGAACCAGCGTACGCAACTGGTGGGGCAGAATCGCCTTGAGCTGCTGTTGTTCCGTCTCGACGGCCAGCAGCTCTACGGGATCAACGTATTCAAGGTGCGCGAGGTGCTGCAATGCCCCAAGCTGACCTTGATGCCCAAGTCCAATCCGGTGGTGTGCGGTGTGGCGAACATTCGTGGGGCTACCATCCCGATCCTCGATCTGGCGATGGCCACGGGGGCCGGTGCACTCAAGGATCAGAGTAATCCGTTCGTGATCATTACGGAGTACAACACCAAGACCCAGGGGTTTTTGGTGAAGTCGGTGGAGCGCATCGTCAACATGAACTGGGAAGAGATCCATCCGCCACCCAAGGGGACCGGGCGCGATCACTATCTGACGGCGGTGACGCGCATCGACAACCAGTTGGTGGAAATCATCGATGTGGAGAAGATCCTCGCCGAGGTTTCGCCCATGTCCGAATCGGTTTCCCTGGGCGTGGTGGATGTCGAGACGCAGACCAAGGCGGTGTCCTTGCGGGTGCTCACGGTCGACGACTCGTCGGTGGCGCGCAAGCAGGTCACGCGTTGCCTGCAGACGGTCGGCGTCGAGGTGGTGGCGCTGAACGACGGCCGGCAGGCGCTGGACTATCTGCGCAAGCTGGTCGAGGAGGGCAAGAAGCCGGAGGAGGAATTCCTGATGATGATCTCCGACATTGAAATGCCGGAAATGGACGGCTATACCCTCACTGCTGAGATTCGCAGCGATCCGCGGATGCAAAAGCTGCACATCACTCTGCATACTTCCCTGTCAGGGGTATTCAACCAGGCGATGGTGAAGAAGGTCGGTGCCGATGACTTCCTTGCCAAGTTCCGACCTGATGACCTGGCGGCCCGGGTGGTTGACCGGATCAAGGCTGCAGGATAACAGCCGGGGACCCGTGTCCCCGGCGGTACAGACGATTTAAGAGGCGGCATCATTGTCTACGGGTAATTTGGATTTCGAACAGTTCCGGGTCTTCCTGGAAAAGGCCTGTGGCATTCTGCTCGGTGAAAACAAGCAATATCTGGTTTCCAGCCGTCTCAACAAGCTGATGGAGCAGAATGGCATCAAATCCCTGGGCGAACTGGTCCAGAGGATCCAGAGCCAGCCACGCAGCGGCTTGCGTGAACAGGTGGTGGATGCCATGACGACCAACGAAACCCTGTGGTTTCGTGACACCTATCCGTTTGAGGTGCTCAAGAACAAGGTCTTGCCGGAAGCGATCAAGGCCAGCCCTGGCCAGCGCCTGCGGATCTGGTCGGCTGCTTGTTCATCGGGGCAGGAGCCCTACTCGATCTCGATGTCGATCGACGAGTTCGAACGGACCAACATGGGCCAGTTGAAGGCCGGGGCGCAGATTGTCGCCACCGACCTGTCGAGCCTGATGCTGACCAACTGCAAGACCGGCGAGTACGACAGCCTGGCGATTGGCCGCGGCCTGTCGCCCGAGCGCCTGCAGCGCTACTTCGATGCCAAGGGGCCGGGTCGCTGGGCGGTCAAGGCACCGATCCGCAACCGGGTCGAGTTCCGCTCGTTCAACCTGCTGGACAGCTATGCCAGCCTGGGCAAGTTCGACATCGTGTTTTGCCGCAACGTGCTGATCTACTTCTCCGCCGAGGTGAAGAAGGACATCCTGATGCGCATCCACGGCAGCCTCAAGCCGGGCGGTTACCTGTTCCTGGGGGCGTCCGAAGCCCTCAACGGCCTGCCGGACCACTACCAGATGGTGCAATGCAGTCCGGGCATCATCTACAAGGCCAAGTAGCCAATCGTTCAATACCCCCGGCGGGAGCTCAAAAGGCTCCCGCTTTTTTTTGCCGCCAGTCTTGCCGCTTTGCTGGCGCTCGGCGGAAATGCCTTGCCGCTTTTCTGGCATTGCCGGCGGCAGTTATCCGGCAAGGCCTTGATTTACGGGCTTTGAGAAAATTGGCATGGGGCTTGCTAAAGCTCTGTCAACGAAAAACCTGTTCCGACGATCAGGTCAACTCTCGAAGGTTTCCCGACATGAGCATCAGTTTCGACAAAGCGCTCGGCATCCACGAACAGGCCCTGAGCTTCCGTGCCCAGCGTGCCGAAGTCCTGGCCAACAACATCGCCAACGCCGATACCCCGAACTACAAGGCCCGGGACATGGACTTTTCCTCCGTGCTCGCCGAGCAGAGCGAAAAGGCCAGGAATGGCACCTTCGCGCTCAACACCACCAACAGCCGCCATATCGAAGCCCAGGGGCTGAGCAATGGCGACGCGGCATTGCAGTACCGCACCCCGATGCAGCCGTCGATCGACCAGAACACCGTGGATGCGCAGATCGAGCAATCGAACTACGCCCAGAACGCAGTCGACTTCCAGGCCAGCTTCACCCTGCTCAACAGTAAATTCAAAGGGCTGGTATCGGCCCTGCGTGGAGAGTAAGCCATGTCCCTTGCCAGCGTTTTCAATATTGCCGGTAGCGGCATGAGTGCCCAGACCACTCGGCTGAACACCGTCGCCAGTAACATCGCCAACGCCGAGACCGTCTCGTCGAGCATCGACAAGACCTACCGGGCGCGCCACCCGGTGTTCGCCACCATGTTCCAGAACAGCCAGGCCGGCGGCAGCAATTCGCTGTTCGAGGACCAGAACGCCGCGGGCCAGGGCGTGCAGGTGCTGGGTGTGGTCGAGGACCAGAGCAACCTGGAAGCGCGCTACGAGCCGAACCATCCGGCGGCCGACGCCAAGGGGTATGTCTACTACCCGAACGTCAACGTCGTCGAGGAAATGGCCGACATGATCTCCGCCAGCCGTTCGTTCCAGACCAACGCGGAAATGATGAACACCGCCAAGACCATGATGCAGAAGGTCCTGACCCTCGGTCAGTGATAAGGGGCGACAGACATGAGCGTTACCGACTCCACCAGCACCTCTTCGACTCTGAACGACATTCTTGCGGCGTCCAACGCCAAACTGACGAACAAGACCAGTACCGACTCGCTGGGCAATGCCATCAGCAGCGCATCCGGGGGCCAGACCCTGGGCAAGGACGCGTTCCTGAAGCTGCTGGTGACCCAGTTGAAGAACCAGAACCCGCTGGACCCGCAGGACAACAGCGCCTTCGTTGCGCAGTTGGCCCAGTTCAGCAGCCTGGAAGGCATCACCACGCTCAACAGCAGCGTCAACAACATCGCCAGCGCGTTCCAGTCGTCCCAGGCGCTGCAGGCGTCGTCGCTGGTCGGTCGTTCGGTCATCGTGCCGACCGGCAAGGCGGTGGTCGATACCAGCAAGAGCTTTACCGGCACCGCGGTCGTGACCGGTGCCACCGACAAAACCACGCTCAAGATCAGCGACTCCACCGGGAAAGTGGTCCGTACCATCGACCTGGGGGCCCAGACCGCGGCCGGTAACGTGCCCTTCGTCTGGGATGGCAAGGATGACTCCGGGACCCTGTTGTCCAGTGGCACCTACAGCTTCAGTGCGACCGCCAACCTCAAGGGCTCTGCGGACTCGACGGCGCTGGTCACCAACCTGCCGGCGACTGTCAGCAGCGTGAGCCTGTCGCAGAACGGCGGTGAAATGATGCTCAACCTGGCGGGCGTGGGCAGTATCGCTCTGTCCAAAGTCCAGACCATTGGCCTGTAAGAGCCGACCAACGCGAAACAAAGGAGAGAAGCATGTCTTTTAATATCGGTTTGAGCGGTCTCAACGCGGCCCAGAAACAGCTCGACGTCACCGGCAACAACATCGCCAACGTCAACACCACCGGCTTCAAGTCGTCCCGTGCGGAATTCGAAGACGTCTATTCGGCGACCAAGCTCGGTGTATCGTCCAAGACCATCGGCAACGGTGTGCGCCTGGCCAACGTTTCGCAGAACTTCGGCAACGGTGGCATGAACGTCACCGGCAACGCGCTGGACCTCGGTATCCAGGGCAACGGCTTTTTCACCCTGAGCGACAACGGCTCGCTGATGTACACCCGCGCCGGTACCTTCAAGACCGACAAGGACGGCTACGTCACCAACTCCGATGGTACTGCGCGCCTGCAGGGCTTCGCTGCCGACTCCAATGGCAACATCATTCCGGGCGTGCTGACCGACCTGCGTATCGACGTGTCGAACCTGCCGCCACAGACCACCACCAAGATTGGTGCGACGATCAACCTGGACTCCAAGGAGGCTGTGATCAATCAGGCAACCACTCCGTTTGATCCGTCGAACCCTGCGAGCTATAGCGAGCCATTCAGCTCTGACATCTACGATACCCAGGGCAACAAGCACTCGCTGGACCAGTATGTGGTCAAGACCAGTGCCAACACCTGGAACGTCTATACGCTGATTGACGGGCGTAACCCGAATGGTACTGCTGCTACCGTTGGCACTGTTCCACCGACTGTCCCACCAGCGGCGACCGATCCGGTTCCCGTGGCGATGGTCTTCGACTCCTCTGGCAAGCTGACTTCCATCGGCGGCACCGCCGGCAAGACCAACATCACCATTACCGGTTGGGTTCCTGGTACGGTGACCAATGGTGTATGGGCAGCCAACGGCGCAAGTGCCAACCCGGCCGGTATCCTTACCGACTGGTCGAAAACCACCCAGTTCAATGCTGACACCTCCCGTGCAGCCATCATCAGCGACGGTTACGCCACCGGCCAGATCACCGACATCAGCATCGATGGTACCGGCATCATTTTCGCCAACTTCAGCAACAACCAGCACAAGGCCATCGGCCAGGTGGCGATCGCCAGCTTCACCAACGAGCAGGGCCTGCAGCCTTCGGGCGGGACCAACTGGAAGCAGACCTTCGCTTCCGGCCAGCCCGCCTATGACGGCGGTGAAGTCGGCACCAACGGCTCGATCGTTTCCGGCTCCCTGGAGGGTTCCAACGTCGAACTGACCAATGAACTGGTGGACCTGATCAAGGGCCAGAGCTACTACCAGGCCAACGCCAAGACCATCTCCACCCAGAGCACCATCATGCAGACCATCATCCAGATGACCTGATGGCTTTTTCGGTGTCTCGCCAATCCGGCGCCCTTGGGCGCCGGATTTTTTTTGCCTGATTGTTGCGTTGACTCAGTTTGCAACTCTTTTCCTGCGCGCACCCCGACAAGCTGGTGCAGAACTTGCTCGCACTGCCTGCGCTAACGAACGACGTCAAGTTTTCGTTATATCAGCATCATCAGGGCAGAGCTTTCGTTCTGACTGCATGGACGCTATGCAAGCTCACAGGGACGGAAGAAGAATTGAAGAGAAGTCACGCCCTCAATACGCCTGTCGTTTCGGCGTCGTTGAAAACCCTCCTGCGTAAAAGCCTGATCGGCGCTGCGCTGTTTTCCGGTGTCATCAATATCCTGGCCTTGGCCGGCCCGTTGTTCATGTTGGAAGTGTACGACCGGGTCATTCCCAGCCGGAGCATTCCGACGTTGGTGGCGCTGGCGTTGTTGGTGTTGGGGGTGTACGGATTTTCAGGCCTGCTGGATATTGTCCGCTCCCGCCTGATGGTGCGGATTGCCTCCGCCTTCGATCTGGCCCTGTCTCCCCGGGTGTTCAAGGTGATTGCGGGGGTATCGCTGAAAACGGCGATTACCGGCGACGCCCTCAAGCCCGCTCAGGAAATGGATCAGATTCGCGGGTTCATTGGCGGCCCGGGACTGGTGACATTTTTTGATTTGCCCTGGATGCCGGTGTACCTGGCCGTCTGCTTCTACATTCACCCACTGTTCGGCCTGCTGACCAGTGGGCTGGTCATCGTGCTGGTGGCGCTGACCTTCATCACCGATCGGCAGTCCCGACAATTGGCGCAAGCCTGCGCCGAGGCGCAGAACAAACGCAATTACCTGGGGCAGCAGGCGCACCAGAATGCCGAGGCGCTGGCGGCCATGGGCATGGCGCAACGTACCTCGGCGCTCTGGCAGGCACATCACTCGACCTACAGCACGCTGCAACGCCAGACTGTCGACATCGGCTCTTTTTTCGGTGGAATCTCCAAGTCCCTGCGTCATCTGGTCCAGTCCGGCTCCCTGGCGCTGGGTGCCTACCTGGTGATCCAGGGCGACCTGAGCGGCGGCACCATCGTGGCGGCCTCGATCATCGTGTCGCGAACCCTGGCACCGGCCGAGCAGGTGATTGCCACCTGGCGCAGCCTGCTGGCCGCCCATCTGGCCTGGAAGCGGCTGCTCGAAGTGTTTGCCCTGTTTCCCGAGGAGCCGAGCAAGACCGAATTGCCGGCGGCACATCGCACACTTCAGGTCGACAGCCTCTTTACCGCACCACCGGGCAGCCAGCGCCTGACCTTGCAGAACGTCAGTTTCGCGATCGCGGCGGGGAGCGCGATGGGGGTCGTGGGGCCGAGTGCTTCCGGTAAGTCGTCACTGGCCCGCGCCCTGGTTGGCGCCTGGCCCGCGGCTCGTGGCCAGGTCAAGTTGGACGGTGCACCCCTGGAGCTGCTGAGCGAGCAGTCCAGGGGCAAGCTCATCGGCTACCTGCCGCAAAGCGTCGGGCTGTTCAGCGGCACCGTCGCCGAGAACATCGCGCGGCTGGATCCGCAGGCCGATGACCGGTCCATTGTCTCGGCAGCGCAACTGGCGGGCGTGCATGAGCTGATCCTGCAATTACCCGAAGGCTATCAAACCCAGGTCGGCGAGGGCGGGCTCAACCTGTCGGCGGGGCAGCGCCAGCGGATCGCGCTGGCCCGGGCGTTGTTCGGCGATCCGTTTCTGGTGGTGCTCGACGAGCCTAACTCCAATCTCGATGCCGAGGGGGAGCAGGCCCTGTCGCGGGCCATCCTGTCGATCAAGGCACGCGGCGGTATTGTCGTGGTGATTGCCCATCGCACCAGCATTCTGTCGGTCATCGACCAGGTCCTGATTCTGGAGCATGGCGTTCAGGCGGCATTTGGCGCCAGGGACGCGGTTCTCAGAAAACCGTCGGCACCGGTACCTCGGCCGACGGCCAGCGTCGTGGAAATGGGAGTTGCCCAATGACCGTTCATGATCAGGAAAACAGCCTGGCCGGTTCGTTGAACCGACATCTTCGTCTCGGCGCTGTCAGCCTGCTGGTCCTCCTGGGCGGCGGGTTGGGGTGGGCAATCAGTACCGACCTGTCCGGTGCGGTGATCGCTGCCGGCAGCGTGGCGGTGGAAAGCAACGTCAAGAAAATCCAGCACCCCACGGGCGGTATCGTCGCTGAACTGCTGGTCAGCGAAGGCCAGCAGGTCCGCGCGGGGGACGTGCTGATCCGGCTCGATGCGACGCTGCCGAAAGTTGGCGAGGCCATCGTCTCCAAGTCGCTGAGTCAGGCCCTGGCGCGCCAGGCGCGCCTGGAGGCCGAGCGTGATGGCGCGGCTGATCTGGTGACGCCGGCGTCGCTGATCAACCGTCTGGGGGCCGACGCCGCGCAGGCATTGATGAGCAGTGAGCAGCGGCTGTTCGAGGACCGGCGTTCGTCCCGCGAAGGGCAGAAAAAGCAGTTGCGTGAGCGAATCCGGCAACTCAACGAGACGATTGCCGGCCATGACCTCCAGCAGAAAACCAAGACCGAAGAAATCGAGTTGATCGACAAGGAGTACCAGGCTGTCCGCAAACTCTTCGAGAAAGGGATGATGACCATCGACCGCGTCAACACCCTGGCCCGTGGCATCGCCCGTTTGCGCGGAGAGCGTGGGCAACTGATTGCGTCCATTGCCGAAGCCCGCGGCAAGATTGCCGAGACCGAGCTGCAGCGCCTGCAGATCGACCAGAGTTTCCGTAGCGAGGTGTCCCTGGAACTGCGCGAGCTCGAAGCCCGACAGGGTGAATTGGTCGAGCGCGATATCGCCGCCAATGACCAGCTCAAGCGCATCGATATCACCGCCCCGGTTTCCGGGCGGGTCCAGCAATTGGCCGTGCATACCCTGGGTGGGGTGATTTCGCCGGCGGAAAACCTGATGCAGATCGTGCCGGCCGACGATGAGCTGCTGGTCGAGGCGCGCATCAGTGCCCAAGACATCGACCAGGTATCGCTGGGGCAGGATGCGGTGCTGCGGCTCAGCGCCTTCAATCGCAGCACGACGCCGGAGTTGAAGGGGCAGGTGGTCCGGCTATCGGCGGATCTGGTCCAGGACGAACGCACTGGCATGGGCTTCTATCGAGCCGGGATCAAAATACCGCACAGCGAACTGACGCAACTGCAAGGGCTGACCCTCGTACCCGGAATGCCGGTGGAATCGATGATCCAGACCGGCACACGCAGCGTCATTTCCTATCTGCTCAAACCTATCAGTGATCATGCCCAGCGCGCCTTCCGCGAAGGATGAAGAACAAACGAGTTCACCGTGGTACCCATGACTCAACAAGGAGCAAGGAAGAAAAATGGCAGTGATCAACGGAACATCAGGAGCGGATACGCTGGTAGGAACGACAGGAGCCGATGAGCTGTATGGCTTCGCCGGGAACGACTCGCTGGATGGCGGGGCGGGCAATGATCTGCTTGATGGAGGGGCTGGAGCGGATGTTCTGAATGGTGGGGCGGGAACCGATACTGCTTCGTATGCCAATTCGACTGCTGGGGTGACGGTCAACCTGGTTACAGGGACGGGGGTTGGTGGTGATGCGCAGGGCGATACCTTGATGGGTATCGAGAGAGTGGTGGGCTCTGCGTTCAACGACACGCTGACCGCCCAGGCCAATGGGCACAGCCTAGTGGGCGGTCAGGGCAACGACACCTACTTCGTTAACGGCACTGGCGTCTCGGTAGTCGAAGCCGCAGGTGAGGGTGACGATGAAATCAGGACCACGTTGAGCACCCTGAGCCTGGCAGCGAACGTCGAGCGGCTGACCTACACCGGTACCGGCAACTTCGTCGGTTACGGCAACGGCCTGGACAACATCATCACTGGCGGCGCGGGCAACGATATCCTGCTGGGTGGTGCCGGCGCCGACCAGTTCATCGGTGGCGCGGGGATCGATACCGTCAGCTACACCGACGGTAACAGCGTCACGATCAACACCAAGACCGGTATCCATACAGGCATCGCGGCAGGCGACACCTATGTGGGTATTGAAAACATCCAGGGCTCGAACACCAACGACACCTTTATCAGCGGCGCGGCTGCCGACCAGTTCGATGGCGCGTCGGGTACCGACACGATCGACTACTCCGGTTCGGCCTCCGCCGTAACGGTGAGCCTGGTCAACGGCAGCGTGGGCAGTGGTGGCGATGCCGAAGGCGACAAGCTGTCGAACTTCGAAAGGGTGATCGGCTCGGACTTCAACGACACGCTGACGGCGCAAACATCCGGCCACACCTTGGCCGGTGGTGCAGGGGATGACGTCTACATCATCAACGGGAGCAACGTGTTCGTCACCGAACTGGCCGATGGTGGCGACGATGAGATGCGCACGGCGCTGAGCACCCTGAGCCTGGCAGCGAACGTCGAGCGGCTGACCTACACCGGTACCGGCAACTTCGTCGGTTACGGCAACGGCCTGGACAACATCATCACTGGCGGCGCGGGCAACGATATCCTGCTGGGTGGTGCCGGCGCCGACCTTTTCATCGGTGGCGCAGGTACCGACACGGTTAGTTACGGTGACAGCACCCAAGGTGTGACCATCAACATGCAGACGGGCATCAATACCGGCATTGCGGCGGGTGATACCTACGACAGTATCGAGGTGATCCAGGGTTCCAGCTACTCCGACGTCTTTGTCGGCAGTTCGGGAGTGGACCGTTTTAACGGCGGCGCCGGCATGGACATGCTCAGCTTCGCCAGCGAGACCTCCGGCATCGTGCTCGACCTGAGCACACCCGTGCTGACCGGTATCGCCGCAGGCGACACCTATACCTCCATCGAGATTTTCCAGGGTACTGACCAGGCCGATACCTTCACGGGCAGCCTGGCCAATGCCGAAAACTTCATTGGCGGAGTGGGTGCCGATACCTTCAACGGTATGGGACGCGGGGACGGTGCCTGGTACCTGACCAGCAGCGATGCAGTCCAGATCGACCTGCAAAACGGCACCGCTTCCGGTGGCGATGCCCAGGGCGATGTGCTCAACAACATCGACAACCTGATGGGCTCGGACTTCGATGACACGCTGACTGGCAACGCCTATTCCAACAGGCTGGAGGGCGGCGCGGGTAACGACACCCTCTACGGCGGGGACGGCAACGACTTCATCTATGGTGGCACCAGTACCGATACCTCGGCTGTGAAACCGGCATCGGGCCTGAATACTGCCCAAGCCGACATGCTCTACGGCGGCAATGGCAACGACACCATGGTCAGCAGCACCAACGACACCGGAAGTATCCTGTATGGCGAGGCCGGCAGCGACAACATCACGGTGTATTCGGGTGTCGCTATCGGCGGTGATGGCAACGATACCCTGAGTGGTCTCGGTTATGGCTATGAGCTTCACGGGGGAGAAGGCTTCGACACGCTCAACCTGCACAACTCCGGGGACGCTTACGGTGGTGAAGGCGGCGATGCCTATATCGTCTACTCGAAAACCATGGTGGCCATCCTCGACACCGGTACCTCGGGTGTCGATACGGTGACACTGAAGAACATCCAGAGTGTCAGTGATGTCCAGGTCGTCAGGACGGACCTGGGGGCCTATATCTTCTCGGCGACCGACGTGAAGAATGGCAACCTGGATTCGGGGGTTTTCCTGAAGGACTGGTACAGCGGCAGTAACACGATCGAGCTGTTCTACACCAATAATGGAGAGTCGTTCACCCTTCCGGTTTGACAGGCAATAAGCGAAGTCCGCAGTCAGGGGCTTTTCTGAGGTAAAAAACGGCACTCCCGGCTTATCACCGGGGGTGCCGTTTTTCATGGCTTGTGAAAATTCCCAATGGGCAAAAGAAAACCCCCGCCAGATCCAGGACCTGGCGGGGGTTTCTCAGGCTCGCGCCGTTAGGCGCTCACCCGCTCGGCTTATTGGCAAGCTTCGCAATCCGGCTCGTCGATGGCGCAAGCCTTCGGTACTGGAGCCGGGCCGGCTGGCGCAGCCGCCGCAGCGGGAGCTGCCAGGACCGAGTCGTCGCCGTGGTTGCCGCCGCTGGAAACAGCGTTCAGCTTGCCGGTGTTGATGGTCGACTTCTCGGTGCTGGTCGCGGCCAGGGCACGGAGGTAGTAGGTGGTCTTCAGGCCACGGTACCAGGCCATGCGGTAGGTCACGTCCAGCTTCTTGCCCGAGGCGCCGGCGATGTACAGGTTCAGCGACTGAGCCTGGTCGATCCACTTCTGGCGACGGCTGGCGGCGTCGACGATCCACTTGGTTTCCACTTCGAACGCGGTCGCATAGAGCGCCTTGAGCTCCTGTGGAATACGCTCGATCTGCTGTACCGAACCGTCGTAGTACTTCAGGTCGTTGATCATCACCGAGTCCCACAGGCCGCGGGCCTTCAGGTCGCGAACCAGGTACGGGTTGATCACGGTGAATTCGCCCGACAGGTTCGATTTCACGTACAGGTTCTGGTAGGTCGGTTCGATCGACTGCGATACGCCGGTGATGTTGGCGATAGTCGCGGTCGGTGCGATGGCCATGATGTTCGAGTTGCGGATACCTTTCTGCACGCGGGCACGTACCGGCGCCCAGTCCAGGGTTTCGTTCAGGTCGACATCGATGTACTTCTGGCCACGGGCCTCGATCAGGATCTGTTGCGAATCCAGCGGCAGGATGCCCTTGGACCACAGCGAGCCCTGGAAGGTCTCGTAGGCGCCACGCTCGTCGGCCAGGTCGCAGGAAGCCTGGATCGCGTAGTAGCTGACCGCTTCCATCGACTGGTCGGCGAACTGCACGGCAGCATCGGAACCGTAAGGGATGTGCTGCAGGTACAGCGCGTCCTGGAAGCCCATGATGCCCAGGCCGACCGGACGGTGCTTGAGGTTGGAGTTCTTCGCCTGTGGCACCGAGTAGTAGTTGATGTCGATGACGTTATCGAGCATGCGTACGGCGGTGTTCACGGTGCGCTGCAGCTTGGCGGTGTCCAACTGGCCGTTGACGATATGGTTCGGCAGGTTGATCGAGCCCAGGTTGCAGACGGCGATTTCGTCCTTGTTGGTGTTCAGGGTGATCTCGGTGCACAGGTTCGAGCTGTGGACCACGCCCACGTGCTGCTGCGGGCTGCGCAGGTTGCACGGGTCCTTGAAGGTCAGCCATGGGTGGCCGGTCTCGAACAGCATCGAGAGCATCTTGCGCCACAGGTCCTTGGCCTGGACCACCTTGAACAGCTTGATCTTGTTGTACTCGGTCAGGGCTTCGTAGTACTCGTAGCGCTCTTCGAAGGCCTTGCCGGTCAGGTCGTGCAGGTCCGGCACTTCCGATGGCGAGAACAGGGTCCACTTGCCGTCGTCGAAGACACGCTTCATGAACAGGTCGGGGATCCAGTTGGCGGTGTTCATGTCGTGGGTACGACGACGATCGTCACCGGTGTTCTTGCGCAGCTCGATGAACTCTTCGATGTCCATGTGCCAGGTTTCCAGGTAGGCACAGACCGCGCCCTTGCGCTTGCCGCCCTGGTTGACCGCCACGGCGGTGTCGTTGACCACTTTCAGGAACGGCACGACGCCCTGGGACTTGCCGTTGGTGCCCTTGATGTACGAACCCAGCGCGCGGACCGGTGTCCAGTCGTTGCCCAGGCCGCCGGCGAATTTCGACAGCATGGCGTTGTCGTGGATCGCGCCGTAGATGCCCGACAGGTCGTCCGGCACGGTGGTCAGGTAGCAGCTCGACAGCTGTGGACGCAGGGTACCGGCGTTGAACAGGGTCGGGGTGGAAGCCATGTAGTCGAAGGACGACAGCAGGTTGTAGAACTCGATGGCGCGCTCTTCACGCTGCTTCTCTTCGATCGCCAGGCCCATGGCCACGCGCATGAAGAAGATCTGCGGCAGTTCGAAGCGGATACCGTCCTTGTGGATGAAGTAACGGTCGTACAGGGTCTGCAGGCCCAGGTAGGTGAACTGCTGGTCGCGCTCGTGGTTGATCGCCTTGCCCAGCTTCTCCAGGTCGAACTCGGCCAGTACCGGGTTCAGCAGTTCGAACTCGATGCCCTTGGCGACGTAGGCCGGCAGGGCCTTGGCGTACAGGTCGGCCATCTCGTGGTGGGTGGCGCTTTCGGCCACGCCGAGGAAGCCCAGGGCTTCGGCGCGCAGGGTGTCCATCAGCAGGCGGGCGGTCACGAACGAGTAGTTCGGCTCGCGCTCCACCAGGGTGCGGGCGGTCATCACCAGGGCGGTGTTGACGTCTTTGAGGGCCACGCCGTCGTAGAGGTTCTTCAGGGTTTCGCGCTGGATCAGGTCGCCGTCGACCTCTTCCAGGCTTTCGCAGGCTTCGCTGACGATGGTGCTCAGGCGGCCCATGTCCAGTGGTGCTAGGCTGCCGTCGGCGCGGGTGATGCGAATCGACGGGTGAGCGTTGACCGGCTCTTCGGCCGGCGCGCGGGTGGCGCGTTCCTTGGCACGCGAGTCACGGTAGATCACGTAGTCGCGGGCGACTTTCTGCTCGCCGGCACGCATCAGGGCCAGTTCGACCTGGTCCTGGATTTCCTCGATGTGGATGGTGCCGCCCGAAGGCATGCGGCGCTTGAAGGTGGCGGTGACCTGTTCGGTCAGGCGCGCCACGGTGTCGTGAATGCGCGACGAGGCAGCGGCGGTGCCGCCTTCAACTGCAAGGAACGCTTTGGTGATGGCGACGGTGATCTTGTCATCGGTGTAAGGAACGACAGTGCCGTTACGCTTGATCACGCGCAGTTGGCCTGGCGCGGTGGCGGACAGATCCAGATTCGAATCGGAAGCCTGCGGCACAGTGCCCTGCGGGTTCTCGCGAGTTGTGTCGGTTTGCATGGGTGTCTCCACGTTCTTTATGTTTGTTTGGGCACCATGACGGTGCCCACCGTTCCGTCCTGAAGCACTACAACCGACGAGTGTCGTCGGGCATAACCACTTCGGGACAGTAGGAAGGGGGCTTTTGGCTCCGCTTCCTTGCCGAAGTTTCGCTGGCAGCGGGTCAGCGACCCGCTGCCGAATTCCTGGTGGTTGACAGCTTGCTACTGCAACACCCGTACCGTTTTCCCGCGCAACAGGGGGAAAAGGCTGCCATCCGCAGGCGCGGTTTGGTCTTCGAAAAATCTGTTTAGTTCAACCCCTCGGGAGCAAGAAAAAAGCTTGAGTTTTTCGTCCGAAATATGTTGGGGCTTGAGGTGGAGAAACCCTAGATGTAGGGTTTTTTTTCCACGGGGGTACAAGATAATGCGTTTTTGGGGGGGATTGCAACGGACTACCTGTGGATAAGACTGTGCGTAATTTGTGTATGAAAGGCTGAAGTCGCGCGTAGGCCGCAGCAGCACTGCATCGGACCGTTTGTCACTGTTTTTTACCGCCTGCAAACGTCCGTGACGGATTTTTGCGGGCGCGAACCCTATCACAGAAAAAGCCTGTTACCGAGTGCTGATTCAAGCCTGTGTGCTATTGCCGCACCGTTGCTACAATCGGCCGGTCACATGCTTTGATCATCCGCCCGAATCATTACAAAAAGACGGGCGGAGCCTTTCCCAACCGATATGCGTACGTAGAGGTAGCCCGTGGAGCAAGAGGCCTGGCAGGTATTGATAGTCGAGGATGACGAGCGTCTGGCCGAACTGACCCGCGAGTACCTCGAGGGCAATGGCTTGCGGGTTTCCATCGAGGGCAACGGCGCCCTGGCGGTCGAGCGGATCGTGCGCGAGCAGCCGGACCTGGTGATCCTCGACCTGATGCTGCCCGGCGAGGACGGCCTGAGCATCTGCCGCAGGGTCCGTGATACGTATGACGGGGTGATCCTCATGCTCACCGCGCGTACCGACGACCTCGACCAGATCCAGGGCCTGGACCTGGGCGCCGACGACTACGTCTGCAAGCCCGTACGCCCGCGCCTGCTGCTGGCGCGGATCCAGGCGTTGCTGCGGCGCAGCGAGCCGTCCGAGAGCGCCACGCCGCCGGTCCGCCGCCTCCAGTTCGGCCCGCTGGTGATCGATGAGGCCCTGCGCGAGGCCTGGTTGGACCAGGCCGGCATCGAACTGACCAGTGCCGAATTCGACCTGCTGTGGCTGCTGGTGGCCAACGCCGGGCGGATTCTGTCCCGGGAAGAGATCTTCACCGCGCTGAGGGGGATCGGCTACGACGGCCAGGACCGCTCCATCGATGTGCGCATTTCGCGCATCCGCCCGAAGATCGGTGATGACCCCGAACACCCGCGGCTGATCAAGACCATTCGCAGCAAGGGCTATCTGTTCGTGCCGGAAGCGGCGGCAGAACGGGTCCTGTGAACTCGATCTTCCTGCGCATCTATGGCGGCATGTGTGCCGCCCTGGTGCTGGTGGCGCTGCTTGGCGTGCTGGCCTTTCACCTGCTCAACGAGGTGCGTGGCGAGCAGTACCGCGAGCGGCTGGCCCACGGGACCTTTTCACTGATGGCCGACAACCTGCAGCCGATGGCCGACATTGAGCGTCGTCGGGCCCTGGTGGTGTGGGAGCGCCTGCTGGGTATCCCGCTGTCGCTGCAGTCGATCAGTGCCGCCGGCCTCGATCTCGGGCAGCGCACCCGGGTGCTGCGCGGCCAGGCCCTGGTGGTACAGAGCGGCCCGCATGCCGCGCGGGTCTACCGCCTGATCAGTGAGCAGGAGCAGTTGCTGCTGGCCGGGGACGTCCAGCAGATCAGCGAGCAACTGGCGCGGGCCACCATCTATCTGCTGGCCGATGAGCTGGTGCGCTACCCGGTCGCCGCGCAGCCGGCCCGCCTGGCCGCCTTGAAGACGGACAAGGGCTTCGGCTTCGACATGCGCCTGGTGGGGCTCGACCGGGCGGACATGGATGAGGACCAGCGCCGGCGCATCACCGAGGGTGATACGGTCATGGCCCTGGGCAAGGGCGGTGATTCGATCCGGGTATTTGCCGGGGTGGCGGGAACGCCCTGGGTCCTGGAGATCGGCCCGCTGTACCAGATGAACCCTTATCCGCCGCAGTGGCTGGTGCTGATCGCGGTGCTGGGGCTGAGCCTGATCGGCCTGATCGTCTACCTGCTGGTCCGCCAGTTGGAGCGGCGCTTGCGTGGCCTGGCCTCGGCCGCCACGCGAATCGCCCAGGGCAGCCTGGAAACCCGCGTCCCGGCCGGCGGTGCGGATTCCATCGGGCGCCTGGCCGGGGCCTTCAATGACATGGCCGAACACCTGCAACGTTCGCTGATGATCCAGCGCGAGCTGGTGCGGGCGGTCTCCCATGAGCTGCGTACGCCGGTGGCGCGCCTGCGTTTCGGCCTGGAAATGGTCGGGGATGCGGCCACCGAGCAGGCCCGCGTCAAATACCTGGAAGGGATGGACAACGATATCCAGGATCTGGATCGCCTGGTGGATGAGATGCTCACCTATGCGCGGCTGGAGCAGGGCTCGCCGGCGCTGAACTTCCAGCGTATCGACCTCGATGCCATGGTCAACCAGGTGATCGGCGAGCTGGCGCCGTTGCGCGCCGAGGTCCGGGTTTCACGGGGCATCTGCCTGTCGGCGGCAGACTGTGACGACGCCTGGGTCGAGGCCGAGCCGCGCTACCTGCACCGGGCGCTGCAGAACCTGGTCACGAATGCCATGCGCCATGCGCAGTCGCAGGTCAGCATCAGTTACCAGGTGGGGCAACTGCGTTGCCGGATCGATGTCGAGGATGACGGTCCCGGCGTACCGGAGAGTGCCTGGGAGCGGATCTTCACCCCGTTCATGCGCCTGGACAACAGCCGTACGCGGGCTTCGGGCGGGCATGGGCTGGGGTTGTCGATCGTCCGGCGGATCATTCACTGGCACGATGGGCGGGCGCTGATCGGCAAGAGCAAGAACCTGGGCGGGGCCTGTTTCAGCCTGAGCTGGCCGCGGCATCAGGAGAAAGGCTGAGGAGCACCGCCGGATTCAGGCCGCAATGCTGACCAGGCTCAGCAGATGTTCCCCTTGCACCACGTACTGGGCATCCAGCTCGGTACCCTGGCGCCATTCGCCGGAGAGGTCGGTCAGCAGGCGCATCCGCACCTGCCCCCGTGTGTCCCACTCCAGCACTTCGGCGTGCTCGAAATAGAAACGCTGCAGTACCAGCGGGTACAGCGCCTTGAACAGGCTTTCCTTGACCGAGAAGGTCAGGGTCACCGCCAGGGAGACCCGTTCGGCGGGGCCAGCCGCCAGGCGTTGCAACTCGTCCGGCGTGAGGATTTCGCCGGCCAGGCGTTCGGCCCGTTCGTGGGGCAACAGGTTTTCCAGGTCCATCCCCAGGCCGCGCCAGTGCTGTTTGTCGGCGACGATGGCGGCGGCCCGCCCGGTGCCATGGGTGATCGAGCCACAGGCATGGCCTGGCCAGACGGGGGCGCGGTCTTCCCCGATGGCCGGTACGCAGTCGGTGCCGTCCAGCTTCAACAGCGCGGCGCGGGCGCAGATGCGACCGGCGAGGAATTCGGCCTGGCGCTTGGCAACCGAGCGCTGGATACTCGCGGGCGCCGTGATCCGGCTGCGCTGGAAGTCGTCCGGCGCCAGTCGTGTCGGGTCGAAGTGGGTGCCCAGCAGCACGCTGTGGGGCACGGCCACGGGCAGCGGCCAATGGTCGTCGAGTGGTGTGCAGCAGGCGGGGAGGATATGGGGTGGATTCATGCCGGACATTCTGCCGGCTCGGGCCGGGGCTGGATAGTGGCGAATTCGATTCGGGCTGTGTTCAGGGGGAGTTCAGGGCCACTTGGGTACCCTGTAACGGTGATGATGCGCCGGGTCTGCAAGTGCTGGTTGGCCGTATCTTTTACGAAACACTTTGGCAGAACTGAGTTACCGTTAGTGGTGATGCAATGCCCGTATCGTTGGAGAGCGTTATGAAGTTGCTGGTGGTAGAAGATGAGGCGTTGCTGCGCCATCACTTGCAGACCCGGCTGACCGACAGCGGCCATGTGGTCGAGGCGGTGGGCAATGCCGATGAGGCGCTGTACCAGACCGAACAGTTCAATCATGACCTGGCGGTGATCGATCTTGGCCTGCCCGGCATGGGCGGGCTGGACCTGATCCGCCAGTTGCGCACCCGTGGCAAGGCCTTCCCGATCCTGATCCTGACCGCTCGCGGCAATTGGCAGGACAAGGTCGAGGGGCTGGCCGCCGGGGCCGATGACTATGTGGTCAAGCCTTTCCAGTTCGAGGAGCTGGAGGCGCGGATGAACGCCTTGCTGCGGCGCTCCAGCGGCTTTACCCAGTCGACCATCACCGCCGGTCCCCTGTTGCTCGACCTCAACCGCAAGCAGGCCTCGCTCGATGAGCAGCCGCTGGCCCTGACGGCCTATGAGTACCGGATCCTCGAGTACCTGATGCGCCACCATCAGCAGGTGGTCGCCAAGGACCGTCTGATGGAACAGTTGTACCCGGATGACGATGAGCGTGATCCGAACGTGATCGAGGTGCTGGTCGGTCGCCTGCGGCGCAAGCTGGAGGGGCCGGTCGGCTTCAAGCCGATCGATACCGTGCGTGGCCTGGGCTACATGTTCAACGAGCGCTGCCGATGATTCGTTCGCTACGGGTGCGGCTGATGCTGGCCGCCACGACCCTGGCGATTCTGTTCATGCTGGCGCTGCTGCCCGCGATGCAGGGGGCCTTCAGTCTGGCCTTGCAGGACGCTATCGAGCAGCGGCTGGCCTCGGATGTCACCACGCTGATTTCCGCGGCGCGGGTGGACAACAAGAAGCAACTGCAGATGCCCACCCTGCTGCCCGACGAGCAGTTCAACCTGCCGGACAGTCGCCTGCTCGGTTATATCTACGACCGCGACGGTCGCCTGGTCTGGCGCTCGCGGGCGACCCAGGAAGAGAACATCAACTACAAACCGCGTTATGACGGCCGGGGCAACGAATTCGCGAAGATCCGCGAAGACAACGGCAACGAGTTCTTCGTCTATGACGTCGAGGTCAAGCTGCTGGGCGGCAAGAGCGCGGCCTACAGCTTCGTCGCCCTGCAGCCGATGCGTGAATACAAGATGACCCTCGCCGGCCTGCGCGAGAAGCTCTACCTGGGCTTCGGCGCGGCGCTGTCGGTGCTGTTGGCGTTGCTGTGGATCGGTCTGACCTGGGGCCTGCGGGCGTTGCGGCGGCTGAGCCAGGAACTGGACGAGATCGAAAGCGGTGAACTGCAGAGCCTCAGCGAGGAGCATCCGCGCGAGCTGTTGCGCCTGACCGGCTCCCTCAACCGCCTGCTGCGTAGCGAGCGCGAGCAGCGCAGCCGCTATCGCGATTCCCTGGACGACCTGGCCCACAGCCTGAAAACGCCGCTGGCGGTGCTGCAAGGTGTCAGTGAGGGGATGGCGCAGCGTCCGCAGGACCGCGACCAGGCGTGGATCCTGCAAAGCCAGATCGAGCGCATGAACCAGCAGATCAGCTACCAGTTGCAGCGCGCCAGCCTGCGCAAGAGCGGCCTGGTGCGACATCAGGTCGAGCTGCGGCCGGTGCTCGACAGCCTCTGCAGCACCCTGGACAAGGTCTACCGTGACAAGCGGGTGCGGGTCGACATCGATGTGCCCGAGTTCAGCCATGTGCCGATCGAGCAGGGCGCCCTGCTGGAACTGCTCGGCAACCTGCTGGAAAACGCCTACCGGCTATGCCTGAGCCAGGTGCGCATCAGCCTGCGCCGTGGTTTGCAGGGGATCGAGGTGTATGTCGAGGACGATGGCCCCGGGGTGCCGCCGGACCAGCGGGCGCGGATTCTCCAGCGCGGCGAACGTCTGGATCGCCAGCATCCGGGGCAGGGGATCGGCCTGGCGGTGGTCAAGGACATCATCGAAAGCTACGACGCCGAGCTGACCCTGGGTGACTCACCCCTGGGGGGGGCATCGTTCCGCATCCACTTCCCGACGCCCTGATGGCCTACAACTCCTGGGCGCGATAGGCGCCCGGGGTCAGGCCGGTCCACTTCTTGAATGCCCGGTGAAACGCCGAGGGCTCGGAGAATCCCAGTTGCTCGGCGATCTGTTGCAACGACAGGTCGTTACGGCCCAGATGGTAGATGGCGATATCCCGCCGCAGTTGATCCTTGAGCTCCTGGAAGCGGGTGCCTTCCTCGCGCAGATGCCGTCGCAGGGTCTGGGCACTGATGTGCAGATGCTGGGCGACGGCCTCCAGGTCCGGCCAGCGGCTGGCGTCGCGGCTGAGCAGGCGGCGCAATTGACTGCTCAGGCTGTCGCCGTCATCGGGGCGGGCCAGCAGGTCGGCCGGGGCCCGCCGCAGAAACTGCTTGAGGGTCCGTTCGTCCTGCAACAACGGCATGCCCAGGTAACGGCTGCTGAAGAGCAGGCTGCTGGTGGGGGCGCAGAATTCCAGCGGGCAGGGGAACAGCAGGTCGTACTCGCTGGCATGGGCGGGACGCGGGTAGTGGAAAGTGGCCTGTTCCAGGCGGATGCGCTGGCCGACCAGCCAACTGCCGAGGCGATGCCAGATCACCAGCAGGCATTCGCAGAGGAAATGTTCCGGGTCCCAGAGATTCGAGGCATCCAGGCTCAGCCGGACCTTGTCGCCCTCGCGCGCAAGACTCAGCAGCGGCCCTTCGGGAAACAGCCGGTAGAACAGCAACCCGCGGTTGAGGGCCTTTTCCAGGTTGCTGCAATGGATCAGCGCGTGGCACATCATGGCGAAGGTGCCGCGCTGGCTGCGACTCTGGCCGAACCCCAGGTATTCGTCATCCAGTTCCAGCCACAGGCCTTGCAGCAACTGGGTGAACTGCTCCGGGGCCAGGCGTGCCTTGGGTTCGCTCAACAGCTCCGGGGCGATGCCCAGTCGTTGCAGCAAGCCCGAGTAGGCGTAGCCCCGGCGACGTGCGCCATCCAGGGCGGCATTGGCAAAGTGGCTGGCGATGCTGCGTTCACGCATGGGGCGGTCCATGTCCGTTGAATGGCGGATCTTAGTCAGGGATGTTGACGCGGAACAAGGCGGATATCCGCCAAAATCCATGGCTGCTGACAGTGGAAGGGCGGAAATCCGCCATCTATTCTGTAAGGGCTGGCTGACAGAAAACGACTGAAAGCCTGATGGCTAAAGGCTTTGACGGAATTTTCCGAAAGTGGCACGCGCTTTGCGATAGGGGAATGGTCTGCCCACGCAGTTCGACAAACAACAAATCCCTCCGGTGCAGGAGGGTTCGTGCTTCAGGTTGCGCATCTGTCAGATGGATGACAGCTGGGTGATCTCTTGAGGAACTTTGCAATGACGACTCGTCAGCCACTGTACAAATCGCTGTATTTCCAGGTCATCGTAGCGATCGCTATCGGTATCCTGCTCGGCCATTTCTACCCACAGACCGGCGTGGCCCTCAAGCCACTGGGTGACGGCTTTATCAAGCTGATCAAAATGGTCATCGCCCCCATCATCTTCTGCACCGTGGTCAGCGGTATCGCTGGCATGCAAAGCATGAAATCGGTCGGCAAGACCGGTGGTTATGCACTGCTCTACTTTGAAATCGTCTCGACCCTCGCTTTGCTGATCGGCCTGATCGTGGTCAACGTTGTCCAGCCGGGCAACGGCATGCACATCGACGTCGCCACCCTGGACGCCAAGAAAGTCGCTGCCTACGTCACTGCCGGTGCGGACCAGAGCGTGGTCGGCTTCATCCTGAACGTGATCCCGAACACCATCGTCGGTGCCTTCGCCAACGGCGACATCCTGCAGGTGCTGATGTTCTCGGTGATCTTCGGCTTCGCCCTGCATCGCCTGGGCGACTACGGCCGTCCGCTGCTGGACCTGATCGATCGCTTCGCCCACGCGATGTTCAACATCATCAACATGATCATGAAACTGGCGCCACTGGGCGCGCTGGGTGCCATGGCCTTCACCATCGGCGCCTATGGCGTGGGCTCGCTGGTGCAACTCGGCCAGCTGATGATCTGCTTCTACATCACCTGCGTGCTGTTCGTGCTGCTGGTGCTGGGCGCCATCTGCCGTGCCCACGGTTTCAGCGTGCTGAAGCTGGTTCGCTACATCCGTGAGGAACTGCTGATCGTACTGGGGACTTCCTCCTCGGAATCGGCCCTGCCACGCATGCTGGTGAAGATGGAGCGCCTGGGCGCGAAGAAATCGGTCGTGGGCCTGGTGATTCCAACCGGCTACTCGTTCAACCTCGACGGTACCTCGATCTACCTGACCATGGCGGCCGTGTTCATCGCCCAGGCGACCGACACCCACATGGACATCACTCACCAGATTACCCTGCTGCTGGTGCTGCTGCTGTCCTCCAAGGGCGCTGCTGGCGTGACCGGCAGTGGTTTCATCGTACTGGCCGCCACCCTGTCCGCCGTCGGCCACCTGCCGGTTGCCGGCCTGGCGCTGATCCTGGGTATCGACCGCTTCATGTCCGAAGCCCGTGCCCTGACCAACCTGGTGGGCAACGCGGTGGCGACCGTGGTCGTGGCCAAGTGGGTCAAGGAACTGGACGAAGACAAGCTGCACGCGGAACTGGCTTCCGGTGGTCGCGCGATCGAAGACGAGCGCACCCTGGACGACCTGGGCGTGGCCGAAGGCCAGGCGCCAAACGTCAAGTAAGCCTCTGCGCAAGTTGAAAGAACCCATCCTCGGATGGGTTTTTTCATGCCTGTCGATGAGCGTTTGCGTCAGTCTTCCCGAGCGTTGTGGTAATTGCCGTCGAGCCATCGGCTGCCTAGTCTTTGAGGCATCGCGCTGATCAGGTAGGTGGCTATGCGGGAATCCGTGCAAGAGACCGTGCAAGTGCCGGCAGCGGGCCCGCTGGCCTCGCTGAAGATTCTCGATTTCTCGACGCTGCTGCCGGGGCCGTTCGCCTCGTTGTTGCTGGCGGACATGGGCGCCGAGGTCCTGCGCATCGAATCGCCCACGCGCCAGGATCTGTTGCGGGTGCTGCCCCCTCACGACCAGGGTGTTGCCGCCAGCCATGCCTATCTCAATCGCAACAAACGCAGCCTGGCCCTGGATCTCAAGCAGGCCCAAGCGCGGGCGATCGTTCATCGACTGGTGCTCGAGTACGACATCCTGCTGGAGCAATTCCGTCCCGGTGTGATGGATCGCCTGGGCCTGGGCTATGAAGCGCTCAAGCGCCTCAATCCGCGGCTGATCTACGTGGCGATCACCGGCTACGGTCAGACCGGGCCCTATCGTGATCGCGCCGGGCATGACATCAACTACCTGGCATTGTCGGGGCTGGCCAGCTACACCGGGCGGGCGCAGGGCGGGCCCTTGCCGTTGGCAATGCAGGTGGCGGATGTGGCGGGGGGCTCCCTGCACGGGGTGGTCGGCTTGCTGGCGGCGGTGATCGCCCGGCAGCAGACGGGGCAGGGGCAGTACGTCGACGTGAGCATGACCGATTGCGCGTTCAGTCTGAATGCCTTGGCTGGCGCCGGTTTTCTGGCCTGTGGCGTCGAGCCGGGACGGGAGACGCAAGTGCTCAATGGTGGCAGTTTCTATGACTATTACCGCAGTCGTGACGGGCGCTGGTTTTCTGTCGGCAGTCTGGAACCGAACTTCATGAATGCGTTCTGTGGCGTGCTGGGGCGTCCGGAACTGGCCCGCCATGGGCTGTCGCCCGACCCTGCGCGACAACAGTGGCTCAAGCAGCAGTTGCAAGAGGAGTTCGAGAAGCATGACTACCAGGCGTTGTGCGGGTTGTTTGCCGGCATCGATGCCTGCGTCGAACCGGTGCTGGATCTGGCCGAGGCGGTCGAGCACCCGCAACTGAAGGCCCGGGGCGCCGTGGTGCAGGTGCCACGTGGAGAGGGCGGCAGCCAGGCGCAGATGGCGTGTCCGCTGAAGTTTTCCCAGGGGTTGCCGCAGCCCAGGCATATCGGGGCCGGCGTGGGCGAACATGGGGATGAAGTATTGCGTGGGCTGGGCTACAGCGACGAGGGGATCGTGGCGTTGCGCAGGGCGGGTGTGCTGGGCTGAGCCAGGGGAGGGGCCGTGCCGGCTTTTTCGCGGGCAAGCCCGCTTCCACAAGGGCCGGTGTTGGTCCTGCCGATTACTCGACGCGGACCTCGCCACTGAACACCAGCGTCTGCCGGCAGCGCCGACACAGATAACGGCGCCCCTGGCCGACCAGCCGATGGCGTTGGGCCGAGAAGGGGAAATCACTGTCGGCACAGGGGCAGCGATAGATGTAGCGGGTCACGCTGCGCCGTTGCACTTCATAGGTGTGGCAGCGGTTGGGCGGCAGTTCATAGACGCCGCGCATGATCAGTTGCCATTCCTCGCCATGGGGCTGGATACGGTCGCCGAACAGTTGGTGGGCAATCAGGTGGGCGACCTCGTGGGGTACGGTCTGGCGCAGGAAGTCCTCGCTGTTCTCCCGGTACAACTGTGGGTTGAAGCGCAGCAGGTTCTCGTGCAGGTGGGCGACACCGGCTTTCTGGCCCCGCAGCTTGAGACTGATGGTGGGGCGTTTGAAGGATCGTTTGAAAAAGGATTCGGCTTGCAGGAAACAGTCTTCGACGCGGGTATTGAGTTGCTCGGGCATGCTGTACATCTCTCTAGAGACGTGGAGTATGCCGCAAACCCCGGCGATTCCGAATCCGTCAGGCGCCGAATGGTCGTGCCGACATGAAGAGGCCGCCTTGCGGCGGCCCGTGTCGGCAGTTTTCTGGTTATTCAGTTGGTATAGACCGGGCCCACTCCCAGGCCCCAGACGACCACGGTGAAGGCCATGATCGCCACCAGCACGACCAGCCCGACGGCCAGTACCGAGCTGGAGAACAGGAAACCTTCGTCCGAAGGTATGTTCATGAACGTCGGCAGGCCGACGTACAGCAGATAGACGGTGTAGCAGATCGCCGCCGTGCCGACGATCATGCCCAGCCACATGTGCGGGTAGAGCGCTGCCAGGCCGCCGATGAACAGCGGGGTGGCGGTGTAAGTGGCAAAGGCGACGCAACGCGACAGAGTGGGGTTGGCGTCGTAGGTGCGGGCCATCCAGTGGATGAACGCGCCCATCACCGCCACCCCGGCAAGCATGGCCAGGTAGGACATGATGGTCATCCAGATCGCGCTTTCCTGGGTCAGCATGACCGGCGCCCGGTTGCCGATGACCCAGCCGACCCGGGTGGTGCCGATAAAGGCGGAGACCGCAGGGATCGCGGCAAGAATCAGGGTGTGGGTGAGGTACATGTGGCCGATGCTTTCCTCGGCGTCGCCACGGATCTCCCGCCATTCCTGATCAGGATGGGTGAACAGTCCCACAACGTGATGGATCATCTCAGTCACTCCTTTCGTTATTACCATCGCCCCCCAAACGGAGCGCCGGGACAGACGGCCAGAGTAATCGGAGGTCTGGATATGTCTGCGACCTTATGTCGCAGTATAGAAAGGGCTGGGGCCAATAAAACCGGGGTTTTAGAGCAAATCGCACTGTCGGTCGTGGCTGTAATCGCGTTGTAGCATTTGGTGAAGTACCCCAGAGGGCTTCGCGGGCAAGCCCGTACCCACAGGATCAGCGTTTCAGGGACTGCCAAGGCCTTGTGGGAGCGGGCTTGCCCGCTTGAGTGCAGCAAAAGCCCCGCCGGCAAGCCCGCGTCCGTCCGCTCCACTCCCACCCCGCTCGGTTTGTGCGTAAAATAGCCGCCTTTTTCGACACACCGCGCGGATTTCAAGGGCTATGGGCACTCTTTCGGTCAATCAGAACAAACTGCAGAAACGCCTTCGCCGGCAGGCGGGCGAGGCAGTCGCCGACTTCAACATGATCGAGGACGGTGACAAGGTGATGGTCTGCCTGTCGGGTGGCAAGGACAGCTACACCATGCTCGACGTTCTGATGCACCTGCAGAAAGTGGCGCCGATCAAGTTCGACATCGTGGCCGTGAACATGGACCAGAAGCAGCCCGGCTTCCCCGAGCACGTATTGCCCGCCTACCTGAAAGAGCTGGGGGTGGAGTATCACATCGTCGAGAAGGATACCTACTCGGTGGTCAAGGAGCTGGTACCGGAAGGCAAGACCACCTGCTCGCTGTGCTCGCGCCTGCGCCGTGGCACGCTGTATACCTTCGCCGACGAGATCGGTGCGACCAAGATGGCCCTGGGGCACCACCGCGACGATATCGTCGAGACCTTCTTCCTCAACATGTTCTACAACGGTTCGCTCAAGGCCATGCCGCCCAAGTTGCTGGCCGACGATGGCCGCAACGTGGTGATCCGGCCGCTGGCGTACTGCAGCGAGAAGGACATCCAGGCCTACTCGGACTTCAAGCAATTCCCGATCATTCCATGCAACCTCTGCGGTTCCCAGGAAAACCTGCAGCGCCAGGTGGTCAAGGAAATGCTGCAGGAGTGGGAGCGCAAGAACCCCGGCCGTACCGAGAACATCTTCCGCGGCCTGCAGAATGTCAGCCCGTCGCAACTGGCCGACCGCAACCTGTTCGATTTCGCCAGCCTGCGTATCGACGAGACCGCCGCCTCGCGTTTCGTCAATGTCGTGAACCTGTAAGGGAAGCGGCATGCGCGACTACAAGTGGCTGCACGAGTACTGCCTGAACCGCTTCGGTTCGGCAGCGGCGCTGGAGGCGCAACTGCCGGTGCCCCGGACCCCGGAGCAACTGCGTGCGCTAGGCGATGATCGCTACCTGTCGCTGATCGCCCTGCGGGTGTTCCGTGCCGGGCTCAAGCACAGCCTGGTGGACGCCAAGTGGCCGGCCTTCGAGCAGGTGTTCTTCGGCTTCGATCCGGAAAAGGTGGTGCTGATGGGCGCCGAGCACCTGGAACGGCTGATGCAGGACACGCGGATCATCCGTCACCTGGGCAAGCTCAAGAGCGTGCCGCGCAATGCGCAGATGGTGTTGGACGTGGCGAAGGAGAAGGGCAGCTTCGGCAACCTGATCGCCGACTGGCCGGTGACCGAGATCACCGGTCTGTGGAAGTACCTGGCCAGGCACGGGCATCAGCTCGGCGGCCTGTCGGCACCGCGGCTGCTGCGGATGGTCGGCAAGGACACCTTCGTGCCGAGCAATGACGTGGTGGCGGCGCTCAACGCCCAGGACATCATCGACAAGGTGCCGACCAGCCTGCGCGACCTGGCGATCGTCCAGGACGCCTTCAACCAGTGGCATGCCGAGAGTGGCCGACCGATGTGCCAGTTGTCGATGATGCTGGCGTTCACCGTCAACCACTGATCCTGCTCCCACAGCGTTTCACTAAGCCGTTTGTGGCAGGCCTTCCCCGGCCAGGCGCCGGTTCAACTGGTGGCGCCAGCGCACATACAGCATCGCGCTGCAGAACACTGCCAGGCTCGCGGCCATTTCCAGTACACCGAACACCTGCCGGTTCGGGTCGAAGGCCGCCAGCGCACCCTTGATGAAGTACAGGTTCACCACATAGCAGGTGAACGAGTGACCGCGGGCACTGCCGGTCAGCATCCCCGGTACCAGGGGCAGCAGCGGGACCAGTTCGATCAGCAGGATCACCCAGGGGCGGGCGCCGTGCAGGTCGGCGAATACCAGGTAATACAGGCACAGCAGACCGATCAAACCGAAGAAGCACGCCAGGGCCAGCCAGCGGCCGAACCTGACGCGCGGTTCCAGCCACTCCTGGCTGGGCAGTACCTTGGGCTTCCTAGCCACGACCTTTCTCCAGTTGCAACGCCGTCTTCGCCAGGCGCTGGCCGAGAGCGCGGCACAGGGCGATTTCATGTTCGTCCAGCGGGCGCTTGCCATCGCTGCCGGTGTGGTGGCTGGCACCGTAGGGCGTACCGCCGCCACGGGTATCGAGCAGTGCCGATTCGCTGTAGGGCAGGCCGGTGATCAGCATGCCGTGGTGCAGCAAGGGCAGCAGCATCGACAGCAGGGTGCTTTCCTGGCCGCCGTGCAGGCTGGAGGTCGAGGTGAACACCGCACCCGGCTTGCCCACCAGGGCGCCGGTCAGCCACAGGTTGCTGGTGCCGTCGATGAAGTACTTCAGCGGCGCCGCCATGTTGCCAAAGCGGGTCGGGCTGCCCAGCGCCAGGGCCGAACAGTGCTTCAGGTCGTCGAGGCTGGCATACAGCGCGCCTTCCTCGGGGATGGCCGGCGCCACCGCCTCGCATTCGCTGGAGATCGCCGGAACGGTGCGCAGGCGTGCCTCCAGGCCGGCCTGCTCGACGCCACGGGCAATCTGCCGGGCCATTTCGCGGGTGGAGCCGTTGCGGCTGTAGAACAGCACCAGAACGTACGGCTCGCTCACGGCAGGATCTCCAGTACCTTCTCCGGCGGCCGGCCAATGATGGCCTTGTCGCCAGCGACCAGGATCGGCCGTTCCATCAGCTTCGGATGGGCGGCAATGGCGGCGATCAATTGCTCCTCGCCGAGCTGGCTGTCGGCCAGGTTCAGGCTCTGGTACTCGTCTTCGCCGCTGCGCAGCAGTTGTCGGGCGCCGATGCCGAGCTTGCCCAGCAGGCTGCGCAACTGGGGCGCGTCGAGCGGGGTTTCCAGGTAGCGCACTACGGTCGGGGCCAGGCCACGGGCTTCGAGCAGTTCCAGCGCACCACGGGATTTCGAGCAGCGCGGGTTGTGATAGAGCGTCAGATCGGTCATGTGCGGGTCGCATCTTGCCTAAGGTGGCGGGTATTCTACCTGCCTGGCGAGCGCTCCTGAACCGTACGAGGTAAATGGTCGCAGTCGATGACTCATTTGACGGGGGATTGCACACATGGCAAGGCGATTGGCAGCCGTACTGGCGATGATGGGCGCGCTGCTGCTCAGCGGTTGCGGTAATGACTACGGGGTTGACCAGCACGGCCAGAAGGTGGCGGCCGAGCGCCTGGACAAGCACTGGAAGGTGGTCAACTACTGGGCGGAATGGTGCGGCCCGTGCCGCACCGAGATTCCCGAGCTCAACGCCCTCTCCGAACAGCTCAAGGAGCAATCGGTGGGTGTGTTCGGGGTCAACTTCGACGGTTTGCAGGGCGATGACCTGGCCAAGGCGGCCGAAGCGTTGGGGATCAGGTTCACGGTGCTGGCGCAGGACCCGGCGGATCTTTTCGAGCTGCCTCGCAGCGAGGCGTTGCCGGTGACCTACATCATCGACGACAAGGGCAAGGTGCGCGAGCAACTGATGGGCGAGCAGACCGCGGCCGGTGTGCTGGCGAAACTCAAGGCGCTCAAGGGCTGAGCGCTAACCCGGCAGACGTCACGGCGCCTTGGGTGAAGGCGCCGCGCAACGGCCGGGCCGTCAGCCTTCTTCAGACCACAGGCGCAGTGGTTGGCCCTGGGCTGGCCAGAAGCGTACCTGTTCGACGGGGGAGATGTCCCAGCGCTGAACGTTTTCCAGCGCCTGCAGGAAGCGTTTCTCCTGCTCCATCAGGGCAGGGGCGCAGAGTTTGCGGGTGCTGCCGACCTTGCCGAAGCTCAGGTTGTCGCCGTCCAGGGTGTAGGGGGCGAACCAGTGGTTGCAACCGCCGCTGCCATAGGCCCGGCCGTCATCGCCAAGGGTGACGGTCAGGTGGCTGTTGTCGATCAGTGGACGTTCCCCGATCCACTCCAGCACATAGCTGTGATCCTGTTGCAGGTGCACACGGTCGCCGGCACAGCCCAACAGGCTGGTGGCCAGCATCCCCAGAATCACCGCTTGTTTCATCATATTGCCTCCTGGCATTTCGGGCAGAGGTGCTTCTCGCCCTGGGTGGTCCAGCCCAGCTCGGCGATACGGGCCGTGGCTGCGGGTTTCTGTGCCGGGGTGCCGAGCTTGGCGTCCACGGCGAATTCGAAGTCCAACTGTTTGGCGCAGCTGTCGCAATTGACCTGCCACTGGTGGATGGCCAACTCGCCGAACACCGGCCCACGGGCCATGGCGGTCCACTGCCCGGGCGGGTTGATCAGGTGCCTTACGGTTTCGACGGTCAGGCGCATGGACAGGTCACGGCTGCCCTTGAGGGTGACCAGCAGCACGTCGTCGATGCGGATCGAGCCACCGTTGCCGGTGACCTGGTAGCGACCCGGCACCAGGGCGCGGCATTCGGTCAGGGTGTGTTGCGGGTTCATCAGGCTGTAGCGGAAATCGTGTTCGACCATGGGTCCTCCAAATATGGCCGATATGCTAGCACGCAGAGGCCCGACCGATGGCAGCCGCTTGCGACCTTCGATCCGGTTGGCCGGGCTTTCCCGCCGATCAGCCCTCCACCAGGTTCTGCGGCCGGCCGGCTTGCCAGGCGGCGATGTTGTCCAGGGTGGTGGCGGCGATCGCCGCCAGGGCTTCCTGGGTCAGGAAGGCCTGGTGCGCGGTGACGATCACATTGGGAAAGGTCAGCAGCCGCGCCAGCACGTCGTCCTGCAGCGGCAGGTCGGAGCGGTCCTCGAAGAACAGTTGGGCCTCCTCCTCGTAGACGTCCAGCCCGAGGTAGCCGAGCTGGCCATCCTTGAGCGCGTCGATCAGGGCCGGCGTGTCCACCAGGCCGCCGCGCCCGGTATTGATCAGCATGGCCCCGGGCTGCAGGTGGGCGAGGCTGTCGCGGTTGATCAGGTAGCGGGTGTCGGCGGTCAGCGGGCAATGCAGGCTGATGATCCGCGACTGGGCGAGCAGTTCCGGCAGTTCCAGGTAGCGGGCGCCGAGGGCCAGGACCTCCGGGTTCGGGTAGGGGTCGTAGGCCAGCAACTGGCAGCCGAAGCCGGCCATGATCCGTGCGAAGGTCGCGCCGATCTGGCCGGTACCGACGATGCCGACGGTCTTGCCGGCGAGGTCGAAGCCGGTCAGTCCGTGCAGGCTGAAGTCGCCCTCGCGGGTACGGTTGTAGGCCCGGTGCAGGCGACGGTTGAGCGCGAGGATCAGCGCCACCGCATGTTCGGCCACGGCGTGGGGCGAGTAGGCGGGTACGCGGACCACGCTCAGGCCCAGGCGCCGGGCGGCGGTCAGGTCGACGTGGTTGTAGCCGGCCGAACGCAGCGCGATCAGGCGGGTGCCGCCGGCGGCCAGTTGTTCCAGTACCGGGGCGCTCAGGTCATCGTTGATGAAGGCGCAGACCACCTCGTGCCGCTCGGCCAGAGGCGCGGTATCCACGCTCAGGCGCGCGGCCTGGAAGTGCAGTTCGAGGCCGGCGGGCGGGGCGCTGGCCTGGAAACTGTCGCGGTCGTAGGTCTGGCTGCTGAAGAGTATTCCACGCATGACGATTTTCCTTTCGAAAGTGACCGGCAGCCTAGCGCCGCTCACCTGGGCGTGTATTGCCGTGGATCAGGCGCTGACCCGGGCCTCGATGGCCAGGCGGGCGATCGCCATGTCCAGCTCGTCCAGGGCCTGGTGGGCGTTGGCATCGTCCTGCTTGAGCAGGGTCTCGCTGCGCTGGCAGGCCGCGCGCAACTGCGGTACGCCGCAGTAGCGGGTGGCGCCATGCAGGCGATGGACGCGCTCGATCAGGCCATTGTTGTCCTGGGCCTCGCGGGCTGAACGGATCGCCTCGCGGTCGGCATCCAGCGAGGCCAGCAGCATCGCCAGCATGTCGGCGGCCAGGTCGGCCTTGCCGGCAGCCAGGCGCAGGCCTTCTTCCGGGTCGAGCACCAACAGCTCGGCAGCGTTGCTGCCGGCGTCGCCGCCACGTTCCTGGCTCTGGTTGCGCAGGGCCAGGCCGGTCCATTTCAGCACCACCTGGGCCAGTTGGCGCTCGCTGATGGGCTTGGTCAGGTAGTCGTCCATGCCGCTTTGCAACAACGCCCGCTTTTCGTTGGCCATGGCGTGGGCGGTCAGGGCGACGATGGGCAGCGCGGCGCTTTGCCGTTCGTTTTCCCACTGGCGAATCGCCTCGGTCGCTTGCCGACCGTCCATACCGGGCATCTGCACGTCCATCAGGATCAGGTCGAAACTGGCCTGCTGTACCGCATCGATCGCCGCGTAGCCGCTATCGACCGCCAGCACCTCGGCGCCCATGTCTTCGAGCAGGGTCTGCACCAGCAGCAGGTTGGCCGGGTTGTCGTCCACGCACAGCACCCGTGGCGCCCGGCTGCCAAGCGGTTCGCTGGGCTCCAGGCGTGCCGGGCGCGGGGCGATCAGGTCCGACAGAGCCCGACGCAGCTTGCGGGTGCAGGCCGGTTTGGCCTGGAGCTGGTTGTGCGGGTTGGGCACCGAGAGATGGAACAGGGTCTGTTCGGTGGTCGGGCACAACACCAGCACCCGGCAGCCGAGGTGTTCCAGGTCCCAGATGTGCTGGTTCAGCCGCTCTGGCGGCATGTCCTGGGCCGTGACGCCGAGGACTGCGAGGTCGATGGCCTGTTCGGTCTGGTGGGTGCCGGTGACGCCGTTGGCCAGGCCCGGCAGGCTGTTGAACGGAATCACTTCCAGGCCGCAGTCCTCCAGTTGGTGCTGCAAGGCCTGGCGCGCCAGTTCGTGGTGTTCCAGCACGGCGACGCGTCGACCGAGCAGCGGCGCGGCGGGCAGGTCCTCGATATCGTCGCGGGTCTTGGGCAGGCTCAGGCTGATCCAGAACTCGGAGCCTTCGCCCGGCGTGCTGTCGACGCCGATCTCGCCGCCCATCTGCTCGATCAGGCGCTTGGAGATCACCAGGCCAAGGCCGGTGCCGCCGGGTTGCCGGGACAGCGAGTTGTCGGCCTGGCTGAAGGCCTGGAACAGCGCCCGCACATCCTGGCTCGACAGGCCGATGCCGGTGTCCTGCACGCTGATGCGCAGTTGCACGCTGTCCTCGTGTTCCTCTTCGAGCATGGCCCGGGCGACGATGGTGCCTTCGCGGGTGAACTTGATGGCGTTGCTCACCAGGTTGGTGAGGATCTGCTTGAGTCGCAGCGGGTCGCCGATCAATGACAACGGGGTGTCGCGATAGACCAGGCTGACCAGTTCCAGCTGTTTGGCATGGGCCGCCGGGGCGAGGATGGTCAGGGTATCCTGCAGCAGGTCGCGCAGGTTGAACGGAATGCTGTCGAGCACCAGCTTGCCGGCTTCGATCTTCGAGAAGTCGAGGATCTCGTTGATGATGCCCAGCAGGCTGTCGGCGGACTTTTCGATGGTGCTCAGGTAATCCAGCTGGCGCGGCGTCAGCTCGCTTTTCTGCAGCAGGTGGGTGAAGCCGAGGATGCCGTTGAGCGGGGTGCGGATCTCGTGGCTCATGTTGGCGAGGAATTCGGACTTTATCCGGCTGGCTTCCAGGGCTTCCTTGCGTGCCAGGTCGAGTTCGATGTTCTGGATCTCGATGGTTTCCAGGTTCTGGCGCACGTCCTCGGTGGCCTGGTCGATGCTGTGCTGCAACTCTTCCTGGGCGTTCTGCAGGGTCTCGGCCATGCGGTTGATACCCGAGGCCAATTGGTCCAGTTCCTGGCTGCCGAGCGCCGGCAGGCGGGTTTCCAGGTTGCCATCCTTGAGTTGCGCGACGGCCTGCCGGATCTTGCTGATCGAGGCATTGATGGTGCGGCTCATGCGCAGGGCCAGCAGCGCGGTACCGAGCAGGCCGGTGGCGATCAGCAGCAGGCTGGCGAACAGGCTGCGGTAGCCGCGCAGCAGCATGCCGTTGTGCGACAGCTCCAGCTCGACCCAGCCCAGCAGCCGGTCGGCCTCGTCGGGGACCGGTTCGCCGGCCATGCTGCGATGCCGTCCGAACACCGGCAGCAGGTAGCGGGTGGCATCGTTGCCGCTGCGTTGCAGCATGTGGCTGCTGTTGCCGGTGGGCGGCTGGTTGAGCATGCTCGGGCCGGCATGGGCCAGTTGCTCGCGATTGGCGCCGAGGAATGACACCGCGCGTACATCGGTCTGCTCCAGGGCCTGGGCGGCGACCCGCTCCAACTGTTCGCTGTCGTTGCGGCTCAGAGCCGGGGCCACCAGCGGGGCCAACTGTTCGGCGATCATTTCGCCACGCTGCAGCAGCTGGCTTTGCAGTTCCGATTGCTGCAACCAGGTGAAATACCCGCCCAGCACCAGCGCCATCAGCGTGGTCGGCAGCAGGGTGAGCAGGAGGACTCGGCCTTTGATGCCCAGGTTCTTAAGCACGCAATACTCTCCATCAGATACGGCGTTTGGCAGACACGGCGATCTTCTATTTCCGGCGAGCGCTTCCTGCGCCCGCTCCACCTGCGCAGTGTAGCCATATGAGGTGGCGGAAATCTCGCAAAGTTCGCCGGGCCGTCCATGCCTGCGGGAGCGGCATCTGACGGCCGGGCGCCGTCGCCGGCTTGTCGCGGCGGCGGCAATCTTGAATAATTGGTTATTGAGAATTGTTTGCAGACACTAATGAATCCCGTACCTGCTGGCCACCCGAGTATTCTGGCGATCGAAGATGACACCGTGCTGGGGGCCTACGTGCATGAGCAACTGGGCCGCTGCGGCTTCGAGGTGACCTGGTGCCGCAACGGCCAGGACGGCCTGGAGCTGGCGCGCAATCAGGTCTTCGACGTCGTGTTGATGGACATCCTGCTGCCAGGCATGGATGGCCTCGAAGTACTGACGCATCTGCGTCGCAGTCATTCGCTGCCGGTGATCCTGATGTCCGCCCTCGGTGCCGAGGCGGACCGCATCAGCGGTTTTCGCCTGGGCGCCGACGACTACCTGCCCAAGCCGTTCAGCATGGCGGAGTTGCGGGTGCGGATCGAGGCCATCCTGCGCCGGGTCGCCCTGGAGCGGCGCCCCATGCCCCTGCCGGTGGCGCTACCGCGTGAGGCCGGGCATGCCCTGCGTTTCGACGATGAACGCTGCGATGTGCACTTCGGCGCGCAATGGGCGGGCCTCACCCGCAGCGAGTACCGTCTGCTGGAGACCCTGCACCGTCATGGCGACGAGGTACTGAGCAAGGCCTTCCTTTATCAACATGTCCTGCAGCGTGGCTATGCGACCCACGACCGCAGCCTGGACATGCATGTCAGCCAGATTCGCCGCAAGCTCAAGGCGGTCGGCTACACCGAGCGCGAGCTGCGCACGGTCTGGGGCAAGGGCTACGTGTTGAGCGCCGGCGATGAGGTGTAGGCTGCCCGGGCGACATTCGCTGTTCTGGAAGCTGGCCCTGCTGCTGGTCGCGTTCTGTCTGCTGATGATCTGGCTGAGCTGGTACTGGGGCCGCTACATGGAGCAGCAGAACGCCTACCTGTCCGAGGAGGCACGCACCACGCTCAAGGGTTATGCCTTCGCCGCCGGGCAGGCCTGGGAGGCCGACGGGCAGGCGGGGGTCGACCGCTGGCTGCAGGAACTGCGCGAGCATGAGTCGACCTGGAGCGGGGTCATCGGCGGCGACCTGCAGTCGTTGTCCTCGCAGCCCCTGCTCTGGAGCGAAAGCCAGCGCCTGACCTTCCTGCGTGGGCTGGACTGGCCGGTGAGCCGTCATGTGGTCGGGTTGCCCTGGCTGAAGGTTCCCTTCCCGCAGAATCCGGAGGCCGGCAGCCTGGTGATGGAGTTGCCACAGCGCTTCATGCCCGGGCGCTACCAGTGGTTCTGGCGCCTGGTCACCAATGGGCTGATTCCGGGGCTGTTCACGCTGTTGTTGTGTGTCGGCCTGTACCGCCTGCTGATCCAGCCGTTGAACCACCTGCGGGCCCAGGCCAATGCCTGGCGTGCCGATCAGTTGGGCACCCGCTTGTCGTCGCGCACCACCAGCCGCCAGGACGAGCTGGGCGAACTGGGGCGGGCATTCGACCAGATGTCCGAGCGCCTGCAAACCACCGTGGGCCTGCAGCAGCAACTGTTGCGCGACCTCTCCCATGAAATGCGCACCCCCCTCAGTCGCCTGCGTGTCTGCTGTGATGGCGAGGAGAGCCTGGATGAGCTGCGCAGGCGCCTGGCCCGTGAAGTCGACGGCATGCAGCGGCTGGTGGAGGACACCCTGCAACTGGCCTGGCTCGATACCGAGCGGGCGCCCCTGCACAAGGAGGACATCCAGCTCCAGGCCCTCTGGGAAATGCTCGTGGAGGATGCCTGTTATGAAAGCGGTTGGCCCTCGACGCGTCTGCACTGCGCGCTGGATGCCTCGTGCTGGGTGCGTGGCCACCTCAACAGCCTGGCCCAGGCCCTGGAGAACATTCTGCGCAATGCGATCCGCCATTCGCCGCCGGGCGGTATCATCCGTCTCGACGGGCGCCGCGAAGGTCCGTACTGGGTCGTGTGGCTGGAGGACCAGGGCGGTGGCGTGGCCGAGCAGGACCTGGAGCGGATCTTCGCACCGTTCACCCGCCTTGACGGTTCGCGCCCCGGAGACGGCGGCTTCGGCCTCGGCCTGAGTATCGCGCGCAATGCCGTGCAGCGTCAGGGCGGCTCGGTCTGGGCACAGAACACTGCGCAGGGGCTGCGCCTGAATGTACGGCTGCTGGCCTGCATGCCTGCGGATGCGGGCAGCGCCCTCGGCATTCTCGAAGCGGCTTATAGCCAGAAGCCATAAGCATCGCACTTTGCGTGATATGGGCCGCAGGCGTTTGCCGGTATGATAGGCGCCCCCCGCAGTCTGGATTGCGAATACGCCATGACCTTGCAGTATCCAACTATCGCCGATTGCATCGGCAACACGCCCCTGGTTCGTCTGCAACGCCTGCCTGGAAATACCAGCAATACCCTCCTGCTCAAGCTTGAAGGGAACAATCCAGCAGGCTCCGTGAAGGACCGTCCGGCCCTGTCGATGATCACCCGCGCCGAATTGCGTGGGCAGATCCAGCCCGGCGACACACTGATCGAGGCGACCTCGGGCAACACCGGGATCGCCCTGGCCATGGCCGCGGCGATCAAGGGCTACAGGATGATCCTGATCATGCCCGACAACTCCACGGCCGAGCGCAAGGCGGCGATGACCGCCTATGGCGCCGAGCTGATCCTGGTCAGCCGCGAGGAGGGCATGGAAGGTGCCCGCGACCTCGCCGAGCGGATGCAGGCCGAAGGCCGCGGCAAGGTGCTCGACCAGTTCGCCAACGGCGACAACCCCGAGGCTCACTACACCGGCACCGGTCCGGAAATCTGGCGGCAGACCCAGGGCACCATCACCCACTTCGTCAGTTCCATGGGCACCACCGGCACCATCATGGGCGTATCGCGCTACCTGAAGGAGCAGAATCCCGGCGTGCAGATCGTCGGCCTGCAGCCGATGGAAGGTGCCACGATCCCGGGCATCCGTCGTTGGCCCCATGAGTACCTGCCCCGGATTTTCCAATCCGAGCGGGTCGACCGCATCGTCGACATGGGCCAGGAGGAAGCGGAAGACGTCATGCGTCGTCTGGCCCGTGAGGAAGGCGTATTCTGTGGCGTGTCCTCGGGCGGTGCGGTGGCGGCCATGCTGCGCCTGTCGCGCGAGGTCGAGAACGCGGTGATGGTCGCGATCATCTGTGACCGCGGCGACCGCTACCTGTCGACCGGCATCTACGATTCTCCCAACTGATGGCCAGACAGCACAAAGGCCTGCGCTTCCAGCCGACTGGCGGCAGCCGGGCCCCGCAAGTGCCGGTGGGCAAGAAACAGCGGCTGACGATCGAGCGGCTGGCCAATGACGGCCGCGGCATCGCCTTTATCGAGGGGCGTACCTGGTTCGTCGCCGGCGCCCTGGCCGGCGAGGAAGTCGAGGCGCGGGTATTGGGCGCCCATGGCAGGGTCGTCGAGGCGCGCAGCGAGCGCCTGCTGCTCGCCAGCGACCAGCGCCGCACGGCGCCCTGCGCCCATGCCGGGCGCTGCGGTGGTTGCAGTATTCAGCACATGCCCCATGCAGACCAGTTGGCGCTCAAGCAGCGCCTGCTCGCCGAGCAGCTGTCGCGGGTAGCTGGTGTCGAGCCGGAGGAATGGGCGGTGCCGCTGAGCGGTCCCGAGTTCGGCTATCGCCGGCGGGCCCGGGTGGCGGTGCGCTGGGATGCCCGGGCCAGGCAACTGGAGGTCGGCTTTCGTGCGGCGTCCAGCCAGGACATCGTCGCCATCGACGACTGCCCGGTGCTGGTCGCGGCCCTGCAGCCGCTCATGAACGGTCTGCCGGCGATGCTCCGGCGCCTGGGCAAACCCCAGTCGCTGGGGCATGTCGAACTGTTCAGCGGTTCGGCGGTGGCGCTGTTGCTGCGGCACATGTCGCCGCTGTCGGCCGATGACCTGCAGATCCTGCGCGACTTCTGCGAACGGCATGGTGCACAGCTCTGGCTGCAGGGCGAAGACGCTCCGCAGCCGGTGGACGCCTCGCTGCCGCTGGGCTATCGCCTGGAACGGTGGAACCTGGAACTGGCCTATCGGCCGGGGGATTTCGTCCAGGTCAACGCCGGGGTCAACGAGGCGATGGTGGCCCAGGCGCTCGACTGGCTGCAGCCGGCGCCCGATGAGCGGGTGCTGGACCTGTTTTGCGGCCTGGGCAACTTCGCCCTGCCACTGGCCCGCCAGGTGCGCGAGGTGGTGGCGGTGGAGGGCGTGCAGACCATGGTCGAGCGGGCTGCCGCCAATGCCGCTGCGAACAATCTGCATAACGCGAGCTTTTTTCAGGCCGATTTATCCCAGCCTCTGAATGATGCCGGTTGGGCCAAAGCAGGCTTTTCTGCGGTACTCTTGGACCCACCACGCGACGGTGCCTTCGAGATGGTCGGCAAGCTTGCCGGATTGGGTGCCAGGCGTCTGGTGTATGTGTCGTGCAACCCCGCGACTCTGGCGCGCGACACGGTCGAATTGATCAAGCAGGGCTACCGGTTAAAACGTGCCGGGATCCTCGATATGTTTCCGCAGACAGCGCATGTCGAGGCCATGGCGTTATTTGAAACGAGCCAGGATGCTCGTCTAGTCTGACTGGCCGTCCCCGCACTCCGACCAGCCCTGCCGGAGTGCAGGGGACAATGTACGGCCAGCGATTCTGACGCATTGAATCTGCGTCGTAGGGAAGGTAAGCAAGATGGTACAGGTGAGAGCACACCAGCCGATCAACACCGACGGCAGTATCAATCTCGAGGCATGGCTCGACCATACGGTGAGCGTCGATCCGGCGCTGGACCGCGAAGCATTGAAGGAGGCCTGCGAGTACGCACGGCTTGCCGAACAGCAGACCCTGCCGACCCAGGATGCATGGGCCGAAGGGGGCAGTTTCAGTACCGGGCTCGAGATCGCCGATATCCTCGCCGACCTCAAGCTCGACCAGGATTCGCTGGTCGCCGCCGTTCTGTACCGTGGCGTGCGCCAGGGGCAGATCCTGTTGCCGGCGGTCAGCCAGAAATTCGGCCCGGTGGTGGCCAAGCTGATCGATGGCGTGCTGCGCATGGCGGCCATCAGTGCCAGCCTCAGCCCGCGCCAGTCCCAGGTCATGGGTACCCAGGTGCAGGTGGAGAACCTGCGCAAGATGCTCGTGGCGATGGTCGACGACGTGCGTGTTGCGCTGATCAAGCTGGCCGAGCGGACCTGCGCCATCCGGGCGGTGAAGACCGCCGACGAGGAGAAGCGCAACCGCGTGGCCCGCGAGGTGTTCGACATCTACGCGCCGCTGGCCCATCGCCTGGGTATCGGGCATATCAAGTGGGAGCTGGAGGACCTGTCCTTCCGTTACCTGGAGCCCGACCAGTACAAGCAGATCGCCAAGCTGCTGCACGAGCGGCGGCTCGATCGCGAGCGTTTCATCAGCGAGGTGATGTGCCAGCTGGAAAACGAACTGCTGGCGACCGGCGTCAAGGCCGACATCAGCGGCCGGGCCAAGCACATCTATTCGATCTGGCGCAAAATGCAGCGCAAGGGTCTGGAGTTCAGCCAGATCTACGACGTGCGCGCGGTTCGTGTGCTGGTGCCGGAAATGCGCGACTGCTACACCGCGCTGGGGATCGTCCACACCCTGTGGCGGCATATCCCCAAGGAATTCGACGACTACATCGCCAACCCCAAGGAAAACGGCTATCGCTCGCTGCACACCGCGGTGATCGGGCCGGAAGGCAAGGTGCTGGAAGTGCAGATCCGCACCCACGCCATGCACGAGGAGGCGGAACTCGGCGTCTGCGCCCACTGGAAATACAAGGGCACCGACGTCAAGTCCGGCTCCAACCACTATGAAGAGAAGATCTCCTGGTTGCGTCAGGTGCTGGAATGGCATGAGGAACTGGGGGACATCGGTGGCCTGGCGGACCAGTTGCGGGTCGATATCGAGCCGGACCGGGTCTATGTCTTCACCCCGGACGGGCATGCGATCGACCTGCCCAAGGGCGCCACGCCGCTGGACTTCGCCTACCGCGTGCACACCGAGATCGGCCACAACTGCCGGGGCGCGAAGATCAACGGGCGCATCGTGCCGCTCAACTACAGCCTGCAGACCGGCGAGCAGGTGGAGATCATCACCAGCAAGCACGGCACGCCGAGCCGCGACTGGCTGAACTCGAACCTGGGCTACGTGACCACCTCGCGGGCGCGGGCGAAGATCGTCCACTGGTTCAAGCTGCAGGCGCGTGACCAGAACGTCGCGGCCGGCAAGACCTTGCTCGAACGCGAGCTGACGCGCCTGGACCTGCCCCAGGTGGACTTCGACAAGCTGGCCGACAAGGCCAACATGAAGACCGCCGAGGACATGTTCGCCGCCCTCGGCGCCGGCGACCTGCGCCTGGCGCAACTGGTCAACACCGCGCAGCAACTGGTCGAGCCCGAGCGTGGCAACGAGCAGTTGGAACTGATCCCGCGCAAGTCCGCCGGGTACAAGCCGGGCAAGCGCGGCGACATCCAGATCCAGGGCGTCGGCAACCTGATGACCCAGATGGCCGGCTGCTGCCAGCCGCTGCCGGGCGATGCCATCGTCGGCTACATCACCCAGGGCCGCGGGGTGAGCATTCACCGCCAGGACTGCGCCTCGGTGCTGCAACTGAGCTCGCGCGAGCCGGAGCGGATCATCCAGGTCAGCTGGGGGCCGGTGCCGGTATCGACCTATCCGGTGGATATCATGATCCGCGCCTACGACCGTTCCGGTCTGCTGCGTGACGTGTCCCAGGTGTTGCTCAACGAGCGGATCAACGTGCTGGCGGTCAACACCCGCTCGAACAAGGAGGACAACACCGCGTTGATGTCCCTGACCATCGAGATCCCGGGGCTGGACGCGTTGGGGCGGTTGCTGGGGCGGATTTCCCAACTACCCAACATCATCGAAACCCGGCGCAACCGCACGACTTGAGCTGCTGCGCTCGGTCCGGCTTCGTTGGAACCTGGACGAAAATGCTTATTGACTACAGTCAACTCCGCTTTTTCGTCCAGGCTCCGCCTCGCCATACCCTCGCTCGCGACGCTCAATTCAATCGTACAGAGAACGACTGATGTACAGCCTCCAAGACCTGCTGCACCTGATGGCCCGGCTGCGCGACCCGCAATACGGTTGCCCCTGGGACATCCAGCAAAGCTATGCCACCATCGTTCCCCACACGCTTGAGGAAGCCTACGAGGTGGCCGACGCCATCGAGCGCGGGGATTTCGAGCATCTGCTGGGGGAACTGGGCGACCTGCTGTTCCAGGTGGTCTACTACAGCCAACTGGCCCGTGAAGAAGGGCGTTTCGAGTTCGACGGCGTGGTCGATGGCATCGTCCGCAAGTTGATCCGTCGCCACCCCCATGTATTCCCCACCGGCGACCTGTATGCCCCGGTGGACTTGCCGCGTCTGAGCGAAGAGCAGGTCAAGCGGCGCTGGGAAGAGATCAAGGCCGAGGAGCGCGCCGAGAACCACCGCGCTCCCGAGCAGTTGTCGCTGCTTGATGACGTGCCTGCCGCCTTGCCGGCACTGTCCCGGGCGGCAAAACTGCAGAAGCGTGCCGCCCAGGTCGGTTTCGACTGGCCGGCGGCGCTACCGGTGGTGGACAAGATCCGTGAAGAACTCGACGAAGTGCTTGAAGCGATGGCGGACAACGACTCGGCGGCCATGGCCGACGAGGTCGGCGACCTGCTGTTCAGCGTGGTCAACCTGGCCCGGCACCTCAAGGTCGACCCGGAAAACGCCCTGCGTGGTGCCAATGGCAAGTTCGACCGACGTTTCCGATTTGTCGAACAGGCATTGCGCGATACCCATCGTCCCATGGAAGATTGCACCCTCGAAGAATTGGACGCCTTGTGGGGCGAAGCCAAGCGTCAGGAAAAGAATGCACCCAGCTGCGGCTGAGTCGTTGACCCCAAGTGAGTAAGCATCATGAGCCTTTCCCTTCGCGACCAGCTGCTCAAGGCAGGCCTGGTCAATCAAAAGCAGGCCAAGCAGGTCAGCAAGGACAAACAGAAACACCAGCGGCTGGTCCACAAGGGCCAGGCCGAGGTTGACGATACCCAGGCGCGCCTGGCCCAGCAAGCGCAGGCCGAGAAGGTCAAGCGCGATCAGGAGCTGAACCGCCAGCAGCAGGAAAAGGCTGAAGCCAAGGCCCGTGCGGCCCAGGTCAAGCAGTTGATCGAAACCTCGCGCCTGCCCAAGCTGACCACCGAGGACTACTACAACTTCGTTGATGACAAGAAGGTCAAGCGCCTGTCGGTCAACAACCTGATGCGCAACAAGCTCAGCAACGGCTCGCTGGCGATCGTCCATCACGGTGGTGGTTACGAAGTGATCCCGCGCGAGGCGGCACTGAAGATCCAGGAGCGTGCTCCGGAGCGCATCGTCCAGCTCAACGCCCTGAGCGAGACCCAGGTGCCGGACGAGGATGATCCGTACGCCGCCTACCAGATCCCTGACGATCTGATGTGGTAACCCAAACAAACCCCGCTCCAAAGGCGGGGTTTGTTTTGGCCGGCGCCACCGGCTGCGTGGGCCGGCGATGCCATTGGAGCCAGGGCTTCAGGAGTTTTGTGCCTGACGCTTCAGTTCGAGGCTTTCCAGTTCGCTCTTGTATTGTTGAGCATCGGCCTCGTTGTGAAACATGCCTACCAGCAGGTCCTGTTGATGGACGTCCCAGATCCGGATACCGGCGGCCAGGCCTTCATGGGACATGTGTGCATCATCGCGTTCGGTCACTTTTACGGTCATCTGCAAGCTCCTGTTACTGTTGAGCTGCGGCAATGCGTCGCAGGACTTCGTTATATGATTCATTAGCTTCCTACGTAAATCGTTGGGAAATGAAATTCACTTTTGCAAAATCTGTATCAATCCGCTGAGGCCCGGATTTACTGGGTTTCACGGTTTCACTCGGTGCTTTGCTGACAAAAGTTTCATGTTTGCGCAGTGGAAAGTCGCGTGCCAGAGCGTTGCAATCGCTGGCGCCGGAGGGGCTGTTCCAGCCGGTGGCGATATGTTCCGGCAGTTATCAGAGCTTTCCTGCTTGGAACTTTTTGTGCTAAATACATTCGCCCCAGGAATAATGGGGCACCCTGAAGTTTCGCGGTATCTCCGGCCAGGCGGCCGGATCGAGGGAGAGAAAACGTTCGGCATGGAAGCCACAGTCAACGCCTGCATCTATCTGGCAGCCTCATGCTGCCGCCTGCATCGTCCACCCCTGGCGCTCGGCGAGACGGTCGCTTCTAACTGAAGCTTCTGTCCGGACCGTAAGCGGGGTTCTGTGTTTTCCATGATTTTCGACGTTCTGCCATCGACCTGGCTGTACCCGGGACGGATGTCTCCGGGGAGTCGGAAAGACCGTGGATAGGGAATCCAACCAACACAGGAGTAGAAGCATGAAGCTGTCCAAGTCGGTGTTTTCGGTAGCGGCCCTGGCCACCCTGGCGGCCGGATCGGCGTTCGCCGGGCCGCCGGTGTCCGTGACCTTCAAGAACCTCGGTACCGCCGATGCCACCTACAAGATCATCACCAGCAACGAAGCCACCACCAGCGTCAATGCGGTGCCCAAGCCGGTGACCACGGTCAAGGCTGGCGGGGCTGACACCTACGTCGTCCAGAGCAACATCTCTCCGCTCGCCAACTATGCCAACCTGCGCTACACCATCGGCAACAAGACCTGCACCTTCCTGGCCACCTATGTCGCAATGGCCGGCCCGCTGGGGTCGACCACGCCGAAATGGAACAACACCGCGACTCCAAGCGGTGGTGCGGTGTGCACGGCGAAAGTGACTTCGACCAACATCTCCACCTATGCCTGGTCCGTCGAATTCACCATGAAGTAAGTCGGTGGCGGAGCCTGCGGGCTCCGCTTTCCTGCCGTCCATCGTGTCCGGTCAAGTTTCCTGAAACAACGCCGATACAATCTGACAGGCCAGGGTTTGAGGAGTGGCCATCAACAGGGAGGGTCCCATCTTGGTAGGTTCAATCAATTCCAGTTCGCTGTCCGGCGCCCAGGTCACCACGGTTTCGTCCGCCCAGGGCGACTCCGCCAAGGCTGCAACGGCGGTTCCCGCAACCACCGGGCAGAAGGACACCAGTCGTCTTTCCCCGCTTTCTCGGCAACTGAGCGAGAGCGCCGCCCGTGCCGCCGCCAGGGATGCAAGCCTGAGTCGAAAGGAGTTGGGGGCCAAGGCCAGCGAACTGCTGGGCCAGATCAGCGGCGATGGCTACTTCGCCAACAAGGCGGCCAACGATGCCGAGGTACCGGCGACCGATGATCCCGAGTTGCTGGCGCGGGCACGCAATGCCACCGACTTCGTCAATGGCAATGGCCGCAACCCCTTTGCCGGCATGTCGCAGGACCAGCTCTCGCTGATCATCTACGACGACAGTGGCAACTTTACCGCCAACGAGCGACGCGCGGCCTGGAGCGAGTCCTCCGATCAGGAATATGCCTGGCGCCAGAAGGCCGTGGCCAGTGCGATGGCCGAATACAATGAGACCGGCAAGCTGACCAAGTTCTTCACCTCGGCACTGGAGCATTACAAGGAGCTGCCGGCGATCGAACAGGCTCAGTATCCGAACAGTTATGAGGCCAAGCTGCAGACCTGGATCGCCCTCGACTTCAACTACAAGACCCACACCGTCGAAGGTCAGGGCAGTCCGCAGGCAATATTGGACAAGGTGCTCGCGCTGGACAGCGAGACCTTCGACGAGAGCCGTTCAGGCCCCGCGGTCTGAAGCGCCAATAAAAAGCCCCGCATCCGGCGGGGCTTTTTATTGGCGTTGTGGCGACTCAGTTGCCCTTGACGGGCTTGCCGTCGACGGTACCGTCCTGGAGCATGATGTTGTACTCCTTGCCGTCGGTCTCGACCTGGCGCAGGGCGACCAGGATGTAGCCCCAGTCCTTGGCGAACCACATCTGGGTGATGCGCTTGCTCTGCGTTGGATCACGTACCCGCTCGACCTTGATCGCATCGATCGTGCCGGCCTTGGTCTGGACCTTTTCCGGGCCGATCACGCGGAAGTCGTAGGTGTCGGTATCGGTGCCTTCGGCAACCCGGTAGCTCATGCTCTTCTTGCCGGCGGCCACGTCACGCTGCAGGGCCAACTGGTAGGTGGACTTGTCCAGCATGCCGCTTTCCAGGGGCAGGTTGACCGAGTCCTTGCCTTCGAAACCGGTGACCTTGTTGCTCGCCCAGTCGAAGTCCAGGTTGATCTTCTTGGCCTTGCCCAGGCCGCCGCGCTCGAAGGTGTAGGTCTGTGGCAGCAGCTTGTCCTTCTCGAGGCGCAGGGTGCTTTCCTCGGTCAGGCTGGCGATCATCATGGAAGCCTTGAAGTTCAGGGTCCAGGTGCCGTTGTCGTTTTTCTTCAGGCTGCGTTCGGCCGAACCGCTCATGGGCAGTTGTTTCCAGTCTGCGGTGTAGCTGGCGGAGAACGGCTGAAGATCCGCCGCCTGCACCACGGGCAGGGCGAGCAGGGTAAGAGCGAAGAGCAAAGCACGACGCATAAAATCTCCTAGGTTCGAATCGAATGACCGCTGGCCGCGAGTAGCTGGCCGTCCAGCAAGGCACCCTGTTCGCCAAGGCGCAAGCGCCCTTCGGCGAACCAGCGTACCGCCAGGGGGTAAATCCTGTGTTCCTGGGTATGCACCCGTTGCGCCAGACTCTGCGCCGAATCACCAGACTCTACCGTAACCACAGCCTGTACGACCAGAGGCCCGCCATCGAGTTCCTCGGTGACGAAGTGTACGCTGCAGCCATGCTCGGCATCGCCGGCGTCCAGGGCGCGCTGGTGCGTGTGCAGGCCCTTGTACTTGGGCAACAGCGAAGGATGGATATTGAGCAGGCGCCCCTGATAGTGACGGACGAAATCGGCGCTGAGGATGCGCATGAAGCCGGCCAGGACCACCAGTTGCGGATTGAAGGCGTCGATCAGTTCGATCAGGGCTGCATCGAAGGCTTCGCGGCCTTCGAAGGCCTTGTGATCCAGGGCGCGGGTTTCGATACCCGCGTCCCTGGCGCGTTGCAGGCCGTAGGCGTCGGCACGGTTGGAGATCACCGCGGCGATATGGGCCGGGTTGCCTCCGGTCCGCACGTCGTCGATCAGGGCCTGCAAGTTGCTGCCGGAGCCCGACAGCAACACCACGACGCTGCAGGTCGGGCTTATCGGCTCGGACATCAGTGAGCCTTGAGGTTCTTCAGCTCGACCTGGGCGGCGCCTTCGGCGGCCACGGCGATCTGGCCGATGACCCAAGGCTGTTCGCCGGCTTCGCGCAGCACGTTCAGGGCGCTTTCAACGTGTTCCTGGGCCACGCAGATGACCATGCCGACGCCGCAGTTCAGCACGCGGTGCATCTCGGTTTCGTTGACGTTGCCTTTTTCCTGCAGCCAGTCGAACACCGCCGGACGCTGCCAGCTGGCCACGTCGATCACGGCCTGGGCGCCTGCCGGCAGGACGCGCGGGATGTTGTCCAGCAGGCCGCCCCCGGTGATGTGGGCCATGGCCTTGACTGCGCCGGTTTCCTTGATCAGCTTGAGCAGCGGCTTGACGTAGATGCGGGTTGGCGCCATCAGCAGGTCGGTCAGTGGCTTGCCGTCGAGCTGGGTGTTCTCGATGTCGGCGCCGGAGACTTCGATGATCTTGCGGATCAGCGAGTAGCCGTTGGAGTGCGGGCCGGAAGAAGGCAGGGCAATCAGGGCGTCGCCGGTGGCCACTTTCGAGCCATCGATGATTTCCGATTTTTCCACCACGCCGACGCAGAAGCCGGCCAGGTCGTAGTCCTCGCCTTCGTACATGCCCGGCATTTCAGCGGTTTCGCCGCCGACCAGGGAGCAGCCGGACAGCTCGCAGCCGGCGCCGATGCCGGTGACCACCTGGGCGGCGGTGTCGACGTTGAGCTTGCCGGTGGCGTAGTAGTCGAGGAAGAACAGCGGCTCGGCGCCGCAGACCACCAGGTCGTTCACGCACATGGCCACCAGGTCGATGCCGATGCTGTCGTGCTTGTTCAGGTTCAGCGCCAGGCGCAGCTTGGTGCCGACGCCGTCGGTGCCGGAGACCAGGACCGGCTGCTTGTAACCGGCCGGGATCTCGCAGAGGGCGCCGAAACCGCCCAGGCCGCCCATGACTTCCGGACGCGCAGTACGCTTGGCCACGCCTTTGATGCGTTCGACCAATGCTTCACCGGCGTCGATGTCTACACCGGCGTCCTTGTAGCTCAGGGAGGGTTGCTTGCTCATGATCCAGGCCTATAGGGGGGATTCTTGGGGTATCGACCGGGAACGACGGGACCACCGCAAGGCCGACTGCAAGTCGGCTTTTCAGTTGTCCGGCCATTGCCGGTCTGCGAAGGCGCGCGATTTTATCAGGCTTGAGCAGCAGCGGCCATCCTCGGGCCGACGGGCAGGGCGATATCGGCGAAAAAATCCGTGGCTGTCGGCGCTGGCTGCATCGGGCGCTGCTGTATAAGGTATAGCCTCATCAACCGCTGTCTTTGATGACAGCGGAAAAACTTTCGTGATGGTATGAATGATGGCACTGCGCTGTGGTCACACGCCTGTCCCTTTGTATTCATGCGGTCGTTCCAAGCCGTTTTCTGCCTGTCGGGAATTGTCCATGCGTCTGTTCAAGTTACTGAGTGCCGGTTGCCTGTCGTTGTTGAGCCTGGCGATCCATGCCGAAACCTTCAATGGGCTGTACCAGGTGCGCGAGCCGGTCAGCAGCCAGTCCCCCGATGAGCGCAACCAGGCCACCCAGCGGGCGCTGGAAACCCTGGTGCTGCGCCTCACCGGTGACCCCAAGGCGCTGCAGAGCGCGGGGTTGGCCGAGGTGCGCAAGGACCCGCAGCAGATCATCAGCCAGTATGGCTACGACGCCGGGCCACCGGAGAGCCTGCAGGTGGATTTCGACCCGGTGAGCACCGACCGCGCCTTGCGCGGCGCCGGGTTGTCGTTGTGGGGCAGCAATCGCCCCGCGATTCTCGGCTGGTGGCTGAACGATTCCACCGAGGGTTCGAGCCTGGTGGGTGATGGCCAGTCGGCGGCGGAGCCATTGCGTCGCGCGGCGCAGCATCGCGGCCTGCCACTGCGCCTGCCGCTGGCTGACCTGGAAGAGCAGATCGTCGCCACCGCGAAGAATCTCGAGGGGGCGGATGCCACGCCGTTGCAGGCGGCGTCCGAGCGATATGGCGCCGATGCCCTGCTGGCGGTACATGCCCGCCAGAACGGCGCGCAGTGGGAGGCCAAGTGGCGCCTGTGGCTGGGCGGCCAGAAGGAGCAGGGTACGGTGCAGGGCGCGGACACCGCGGCGCTGGCCGATGCCGTGCTGCTGGCGGTGAGCGAGCGCCTGGCGCCACGTTTCGCCGTCAAGCCGGGAGTGGCCACGGAGCAGTTGCTGGAGGTGCAGGGCATGACCCTGGAGCATTATGGCGCGCTGGAGCGCCTGCTCGAGCCGTTCGGTGGTCGGCCGGTGAGCGTGGACGGCGACCGCATCGTCTATCAGGTCAGTGGCAGCGCGGAGCAGTTGCGCGCGCAACTGGGGTTGGCGAAGTTGCAGGAAGTGCCTGCGGGCGAGGCGCCTGCGCCGGCCCCGGCGGCGAGCGATCCGGCGGCGGCCAATGCGGCTCCGGTTGCAACGCCGCAACTGCGCTTTCGTTGGTAATTCATTTTTCTTCTATATATAGGGCTGGAATCGTCCATGACTGACATTCGCCGATGGATCTGGCTGGGCGCGGCATTTGGGCTGTGTTTGCTGGTGTATCTGCTGCACCCGATCCTGTCGCCGTTCCTGGTGGGTATCCTGCTGGCCTACCTGTTCGACCCGGTGGTCGACCGGCTGGAGAAGTTCGGCCTGTCGCGGACCTGGGGCGTGGTCACGGTGTTTGCCCTGTTCACCCTGATCCTGATGACCTTGCTGCTGGTGCTGGTGCCGATGCTGGCCAAGCAGTTGGTGCGGCTCTATGAGCTGGCGCCGCAGGTGCTCGACTGGCTGCAGCACACCGCGATGCCCTGGGCGCAGCAAAAGTTCGGCCTGGCGGACGGCTTCTGGAAGTTCGACAAGGTCAAGGCCGCCATCAGCGAGCACATGGGGCAGACCACCGATATCGTCGGTGTGGTGCTGTCCCAGGCCACCGCGTCGGGCCTGGCACTGATGGGCTGGCTGGCCAACCTGGTGTTGATCCCGGTGGTGAGCTTCTACCTGCTGCGGGACTGGGACCTGATGATGGCGAAGATCCGCAGCCTGCTGCCGCGCCAGCAGGAAGGTCGCATCGTCGCCCTGGCCGGTGAATGCCACGACGTGCTCGGCGCCTTCGTGCGCGGGCAGTTGCTGGTGATGCTGGCGCTCGGCGGCATCTATGCCGGTGGCCTGATGCTGGTCGGCCTGGAGCTGGGGTTGTTGATCGGCCTGTTGGCGGGGCTGGCGGCCATCGTGCCCTATATGGGCTTCGTCATCGGGATTGGCGCGGCGATCACCGCCGGGTTGTTTCAGTTCGGCGGCGAGTTGTACCCGATGATCGGCATCGTCGCGGTGTTCATGGTCGGCCAGGCCCTTGAGGGTATGGTGCTGACGCCGCTGCTGGTGGGGGATCGCATCGGCCTGCATCCGGTGGCGGTGATCTTTGCGATTCTCGCCGGCGGCGAACTGTTCGGTTTCACCGGGGTGCTGCTGGCGTTGCCGGTGGCGGCGGTGATCATGGTGCTGGTGCGGCATGTCCATGATCTGTACAAGGAATCGGACATGTATGGCTCAGGAGGATCCTGATCTCTGATGCCGCCTTCTGTAGGAATGGTCGGCCGGCGGGCGGCGTTTTGAGTGTGCTGTCCGCAAGTCGGTTCCTGCAGGGGCTGTGCAAGTTTTGACGATGCTTTCCTTTGGTTAACGCAAACCTTTGATTTTGCTTGTGGTCTGTTGCATTGTGCGCCCGGCGTCACGGGTATAAACTTTGCAGACTTTACACAGAGGCCACTAACGGTTCCCGGGAACTGTTCAGTCAGCATGAAACCGATTCAGCTGCCCCTAGGTGTGCGTCTACGGGATGACGCTACCTTCATCAACTACTACCCAGGCGCCAATGCCGCTGCACTCGGCTATGTCGAGCGGCTATGCGAAGCCGACGCCGGGTGGACGGAAAGCCTGATCTATCTGTGGGGCAAGCACGGCGTGGGGCGTACCCACCTGTTACAGGCCGCGTGCCTGCGTTTCGAGCAGTTGGGTGAGCCGGCGGTGTACCTGCCGCTGGCCGAGTTGATGGACCGTGGGGTCGAGCTGCTGGATAACCTCGAACAGTACGAGCTGGTCTGCCTGGATGACCTGCAGGTGATCGCCGGCCGGGCCGACTGGGAAGAGGCGCTGTTTCACCTGTTCAACCGTTTGCGTGACAGTGGTCGGCGCCTGCTGATCGCTGCATCGACCTCGCCCCGTGAGCTGCCGGTGAAGCTGGCCGACCTCAAGTCGCGGCTGACCCTGGCGCTGATTTTCCAGATGCGCCCGCTTTCCGACGAAGACAAACTGCGTGCTTTGCAACTGCGTGCTTCAAGGCGTGGGCTGCACCTGACCGATGAAGTAGGACATTTCATCCTGACTCGTGGTACTCGCAGCATGAGTGCGTTGTTCGAGTTGCTCGAGCGTCTCGATCAGGCTTCCCTGCAGGCCCAGCGCAAGCTGACCATCCCGTTCCTGAAGGAAACCCTGGGCTGGTAACGCACCGGCAAAGTCCCCGGTTATCGGGGGTTTCAGGGCTTTTCGTCAAATTACAGACACGAAAAAAACCGCGCTGAAGTCAATTTTCAGGCGCTTGAAAGACGTTCGGGTATTAAGCCCTTAGATGTTTTCAAGATACAACCGAGTCACATTTTGCCTGATAAAATTTGCAAATGAGGGTGATAGAAGGCATAGTCACACCTTCTAACAAACTCAGCCACGGTCGTGCCCATGCTAAATCGCTTCGCACCCCTCGTGCCTCTCGCACTCGTTACCTTGCTTTTTGGTTGCGCGGCGCATACGCCAGTTTCGCAACAGCAGGTAGATAATTCGGCCAGGGCCGCTTCGGTTTCTGGCGTCAAATCCTCCACAGTGCTGGATGATGAACTGGCTACTGAAAGGGAACTCGCCGAGTTCTCCGACAGCAAGCCTTACCAGTTGCCTGTACTGGCCGACAGCATTCTCGAGCGCGGCATGTCGCTGATCGGTACCCGCTATCGTTTCGGCGGTACCAGCGAGACTTCCGGCTTTGATTGCAGCGGCTTCATCGGTTATCTGTTCCGTGAGGAAGCAGGCCTGGACCTGCCGCGCTCCACGCGCGAGATGATCAACGTGAAGGCGCCGCTGGTGGCCCGCAACAAGCTTAAGCCGGGTGACCTGCTGTTCTTTGCCACCAACGGTCGCCGCGGTCGTGTCAGCCACGCCGGCATTTACCTGGGCGATGACCAGTTCATCCACTCCAGCAGCCGTCGCAGTGGTGGCGTGCGGGTGGACAGCCTGGGCGACAGCTACTGGAGCAAGACCTTCATTGAAGCCAAGCGCGCCCTGGCGATGGCTCCAACCACGGTCACAGCCAGCAACAAGTAAAGCGTCGGACGTTTCAGTGCCGCCAGTCACGGCTGGCGTGCAAGCTGCTAAGCTTCACTGGCAGCTGCGCTGTACAAAAAACGTTCGAAGTTAAAGTGATACTTGAAGTTTGGCGCGTAACCGCTAGAATCCTGACTTATTGCTGAGTACCTGACCGCGCAAGCTATGCCTGCGCGGTTTTGATTTCTCTACGCCACGGCAGAGCAAGCCACATTCAGTCAGGATTTCTGCATATGTCGATCTCGGCCCGCATCGCCCTCGTTGCCCTCACCGCATTGCTCGGTGCCTGTGCCAGTCATCCGCCACCCCCTCCGGCCCCGGTGGCCCGTCCCGTGGTGTTCGCCTCGCCCCAGCCTACCTCGCCGGAAGCCGAAGACGTGCTGTTCCGGGCGCTGGGTCTGGTCGGGACGCCCTATCGCTGGGGCGGCAATACCCCGGACTCCGGTTTTGATTGCAGCGGGCTGATCAGCTACGTCTACCGCGATATGGCAGGTATCAACCTGCCGCGTTCGACCCGCGAAATGATCGTGATGCGTGCGCCGAACGTGCCACAGTCTGCCTTGCAGACCGGCGACCTGATCTTTTTCGCCACCAACGGCGGCTCCCAGGTCAGCCATGCGGGGATCTACGTGGGTGAGGGGCGTTTCGTCCACGCCCCGGCCACCGGCGGAACGGTCAAGCTGGACAGCCTGTCCAAGGCCTATTGGCAGCGTGCCTACCTCAATGCCAAGCGGGTCCTGCCGGCCGAGCATCTGGCGCGGATTCCGTAACCATCCACCGGCTGGCGTGAGGTTGTCATGACCGCCCGCACCCTGCAGCTCGACGATGCGCTCTACCGCTACCTGCTGGAGGTCTCCCTGCGCGAGACGCCGCTGCTGCGCCGTCTGCGCGAGGAAACCCAGGCGCTGCCCATGGCGCGCTGGCAGGTGGCGCCCGAGCAGGGCCAGTTCCTCGCCTTGCTGGTCAGCCTGACCGGCGCCCGACGCCTGCTCGAAGTCGGTACCTTCACCGGCTACAGCGCCTTGTGTATGGCCTCGGCGTTGCCGCAAGACGGTTCGCTGCTGTGTTGCGACATTCCCGGCGACTACAACGCCACGGCACGGCGTTACTGGCGCGAGGCCGGCCTGGCCTCGCGCATCGAACTGCGTCTGGCGCCGGCCCTCGACACCCTGGCCGAACTGGAGCGCCAGGGGCAGGGCGAATCCTTCGACCTGATCTTCATCGACGCCGACAAGGCCAATTATCCGCATTACCTGGAGAGCGCCCTGCGTCTGCTGCGGGTCGGTGGTCTGGCGATTTTCGACAACACCCTGTGGAGCGGACGGGTCCTGGAGGCGCAGGCCCAGAGCGAGGACACCCGGGCCATCCAGGCCCTTAACCGGGCCTTGAAGGATGACGCGCGGGTCGACCTGTCACTGCTGCCCCTGGGCGATGGCCTGACGCTCTGTCGCAAGCGTTAGCGCGGGCTGTTACTGCCTGGCCGGTGAAACACGCCAGACCTTGTTGCCGACGTCGTCTGCCACCAGCAGGTCGCCCTGGCGATCGATCGCCACGCCCACGGGCCGGCCCATGGCGTTTTCCTCCTTGTCGAGAAAACCGCTCAGCACGTCCACCGGCTGACCATTCGGCTTGCCGTCGGCGAAGGGGACGAAGATCACCTTGTAGCCGCTGTGGGGTTTGCGGTTCCACGAACCATGCTGGCCGATGAACGCACCCTGGGTGAAAGGCGCTGGCAGCCTGCTGCCCTGGGCAAATGTCAGCCCGAGGGCGGCGGTGTGGGGGCCGACGGCATAGTCGGGGGCGATGGCCTTGGCAACCATGGCCGGATCCGAAGGCGACACCCGGACATCCACGTGCTGCCCGTAATAGCTGTAGGGCCAGCCGTAGAAGGCGCCATCCTTCACCGAAGTGATGTAGTCCGGCACTAGGTCGCTGCCAATCGCGTCCCGTTCGTTGACCGCCGTCCACAGCGCGCCACTCTGGGGTTCCCAGGCCAGGCCATTGGGGTTGCGCAGGCCGGAGGCGAAGATCCGGTGGTTGCCGTTCGCCGGGTCGACCTCCCAGATCGCCGCACGGCCCTGTTCCTTGTCCAGGCCGTTTTCGCCGACGTTGCTGTTGGAACCGACCGTGACGTAGAGCTTGCTGCCATCCCGGCTGGCGATGACGTTCTTGGTCCAGTGGTGATTGAGTGTGCCGCCGGGCAGGTCGACGACCTTCTGAGGCTTGGCCTTGAGCGTGATGTCACCTTCCTCGTAGTGGAAGCGCAACAGGGCGTCGGTGTCGGCCACGTACAGGTCCTTGCCCACCAGCGTCATGCCGAACGGCGAGTTGAGGCCTTCGATGAAGGTCGTGCGCGTTTCCGCGACCCCATCGTGATTGGCGTCGCGCAACAGCGTGATGCGATTGGCGCTGGGCACGCCGGCTCCGGCGCGGTCCATGACCTTGCCGGCCACCCAGCCGCGGATGCCCTGGTTGTCATCGGGCCTGTCGGGGGCATTGGTCTCGGCGACCAGTACATCGCCGTTGGGCAGTACATACAGCCAGCGTGGATGGTCGAGGTTTTCGGCAAATGCATTGACCTGGGTGCCCGCCGCCGTCAGGGGCCGCGCGCCTTCGGGCCAGCCGATGGCCGGGGCGATGTTGACGGTGGGAATCAGGGTCTTGTTCGGTTCCGGAAGCTTGGGCGAAGGGCCGGTGCCGTCGGCTACCGACAGGCTGGAACTTTCGCCACAAGCAGCCAATCCGCTGGCGAGCAGAATGATCAGCGCGTGTTTCTGCTGGAACATGTTGAATCTCCATTGATGCTTGTGTTTGCCCAGCAATAGAGAGGTCGGATCGATACAGGTTCAATCCTTCCTCCTGCAGCCTGCGCTGGATGGTTCGGGGCATTGACCGCCGTTATCGGGGGTATTGCTGGAACTCGTTGGGCAGGGCTGGGCATTGCGTCCATAAAAAGCACTCCAGTGCAGGCAAGGGAGTATTCCATGAAAACGACAGTCATTGACCCAACGCTATTCCGGGTGGTGGGTTGCAGGGTTGCAGAAGCAAGTTTGTGCCATGACGCTGAAGCGACGCTGGATCGGCGCAGTTGGCGGATGATGGCCGAACTGGGAATGTGGAAAGTACCGGTCGGGGTCGGACAGGGTGGGTTGGGGGGTAGCTGGATCGAATGTGCCGAGTGCCTGGACCAGGTTGCCAGGGAGTGTGAGGACCTGGGGTTCCTCATCACTGTGCTCGGGCACATGGGGTCGTTGCGCCTGCTGTGCCGCTACGGTAGCCCGCAGCAGGTGCAGCGTTGGGTCCCCAGGCTACTGAAAGGCGAGATATCGGTGACAGCGATGACTGAGTCCTCGGGTGGCTCGGACCTGTCGAAAATGCAGTTGTCGGCTGTCGAGCAGAGCGGCGGTTATCGTCTGACAGGACAGAAGAAACACATTACCAACGCACCTGTTGCCACCATGGGCATGCTGGCGGGGCGTGTGCCAGCGCTGGGTAACAGGCGCGACATCACCCTGTTCTTCATGGATCTGGATATACCCGGCATCACGCAGGGGGAGGAGGAGCGCAATCTTGGGATTCGTACCAGTCCGACCGCCGACCTGAATTTTGATGATGTGCTCCTGCAGCCTGACAACATTGTCGGTCTGCCCGGTGGTGGTTTGAGCGTGCTCTACGACATCATTGCCTTCGAGCGGGCGTTGTACGGGATCATCGCCGCCGGACTGATCGACAGTATGATCCGCCTGGCAATGAGCCGAAGCCAGCAGCGCCAGGCATTCGGCCAGATGATTGGTTCATTCCAGTACATTCAGGGGCGCCTTACGGATATGAAAATGTCGTCCATCATTTGTCGCGGGTTGGCCTACGAGGCGTTGGGGCTGTTGGAGCGTAATCATGCCGAGGCTTCCATAGCCTGTTCCACGGCGAAGTACCAGGCGGCCGAGAGTCTGATGAGAACTGCCGAAAGCCTGATGCAGATCCATGGTCACCAAGGCTACTGCGATCCCAGGATCGGCAAGTACCTGCGTGATGCTGCAGGTTTGAAGATCGCAGGTGGCACCAACGACATACAGAGGGTCAATATCTTCAATCAGATGTTAAAACTGTCGCTGCGCTGATGGTGTTGAGGACCTCCATCATCTGGATGGCCAGACTATTGACTGCCGGGCTGGCCTGGGAGGAGATCTTGGCGGACAGGTGCAATTGGGGAAGGGGTGGCAGTTCGTCGGTGTCGATGATGTGCAGGCCGACGGGAACTCCACGTGTCGGCAGTACGCCGATGGCTTTGTCGGCGGCAATCGCTGCTTCAAGGGGGATGAGGTCGCTGGCGCTACAAAGAATACTGAAACTTCTACCGTGATCTTCCAGGGCCTTCTGTGCTATCTGGCGAATGGTACTGCCCGGCGCCGGTAGTGCCAGGGCAATGGGTGTGTCCTGGTGCAGTCGGGAGCCGTGGGCTGATACCCAGCTCAAGGAAATATTGCTGAGAGTTGGTCCATCAGTTGGGGCGGCTTGCAACAGGAAGGCAATATCCAGGAGGTGGCAGTCGACCATTTTCGAAAGGTTTGCGCTGCGGTCGCTCAGGAATGAACAGTGGACATCGAAGGGTCCAGTGCTGTCGAGTATTTTCCCGATGACCTGCGGGTCGTGCAGTTCGGGCAGGCCGATCCTGATGCATGACGGCATGTGCTCGTTGACCACCGAACTGATCAGTTCGTCATTGAGCCGCAGTATCTTCAAGGCATACTCATGGACTTTCAGCCCGGCGGGTGTCAGGCGTACTTCCTTTCCTCGCTCCAGCAGTTGCCTGTCAGTAAGCTGTTCCAGTTTCTTTATCTGCAGGCTGATGGCCGATTGCGTGCGGAAAAGCTTTTCGGCTGCCCGGGTGAACCCTCTGGTGTCGTTGACATAAACAAGAGCCCTGAGTAGATCCATATCGATGTTGATGAGTTTCATCGCGACAGGCTTTCAGTTGATAAGAGACTATCCTTCTCCTCCCTTTTTCGGCTGTCAGCGGAAGTTTGCTGGCATTCGTGTAGGGAGACTCCTGTTGAGGTTTGTGTAAATACTTGCTACTGCGTTTGTCCAGGCAACAGCGAACTGGCAGTAATAGCCAGCAGTATGATTGTCATGCCTGATAGCTGGATTGCTGTCAGCACTTCGCCGAGCAACGACCAGGACAGGATTGTCGCAATGACCGGCTGCAGGAGCAGCACTAATGAGCTGAATGAGGCCGAGAGCTTTTTCAGGGCAAGGGTCACCAGCAGTTGCCCGACCACCTGGCCACATAACACCAATGCCAGGAGCAGTAACCAGGTGGAACTGTCATGGGGGATTGGGGCGCCAGACAGAATAAACGTCGGAAACAGCAATAGGCTGCAACTTGCCGTGATGAGCAGCATGAGCAGGGCAGGTGTGCAGTCATACTCCCTGAGCTTCTTGATACTCACGATATAGCCCGCATAAAAGAACGCAGCGAGTAGGGCGATACCCTCTCCTGCGTAGTCGCGGGTAACCAGCTTACCCATGATACACAGCACGTACATGCCGCCGATCGCCAGCAACAGGAAAAGAATTTCGATCTTCCTGGGCTTGTCGATGATCCCGAGCAGTCCCATCAGTACCACGAAGAAAGGTGCGCAATTGGTCAGGAGAGTGGCGACCGCGACATCGGTGCGTCTGATCGCCAGATGCATCACCGCCAGGTCGGCGGTAAAGAACAATGTTGCCAGCAATGCCAGTCCGTAGAAGTTCCAGTTCCTGGGTAGGCGCAGTAGTTGCACGGGTTGGAGTGCACAGATCAGCAGCATGAACGGGATCGCCAACAGGACCCTGTAGAAGGCCGAGACTTCGGCATCGAAAGGCAGGGCCTTGACAATGACCGGCGCAACTCCTAACAGTGCGGAGCCGGTTACCAGTAACAGAATCCGGGAGTGACTGCGCTCGGCCCGCATGACTGGTCGATTCATGGTTGCAAGCCGGGATGCTTATTGGCGACCCGTGCCTTGAAGGCCTTGCGATCGACAACCGCTCGCGTGTGGAGGCCCGATAAAATGCGTTCCGAGCCATCGCTCGCCTCGACTGCGAACTCGATGCTTTTATCGGTTGCCTGGATGACAGTGGCACGCACGCTAAGGGTAAAGCCTGCCGGTGTCGGGGCCAGGTGCTGGCTGTCATGGGCGATGCCGACGGTCATGAGGGTATCGGGTAGCAAACCCTCGATGGCCATCATTGCCGCCAGCTCTGACAGCCAAAGCAGTATCGGTGTAGCGAGGGCGGGGATGTCATTGTTCCAGTGTGTGGCCAGGTCGATCGGTTGGACGGTATGTCTCAGCAGTCCGATTCGACCGATGAGGTCAGGCATGGTCAGCTTCCTTGTGCAGGTGGCCGGGAGCGCTCTGGAGGATTTGCTCAAGGAGTAAAAGCATTTCCTCAAGCATGGGCATAGGGGTGTTGAGGGGCGGGGCAAAAATCACTGCGCCACCATGCCGATGTGCAGCAAAACCGCTGGCGGGATAGAGATTCAGGCCTTTGGCCCAGGCGAGCCGTACCAGGCTTTCGGCGGCTTGGGCACCCGGTACGAAGGGTGTTTTGCGAGGTTTGTCCTGGACTATTTCCACTCCCCATAACATGCCTGCCCCGCGAATCTGGCCAATGATGGGTGAGCTGTCCGTGCACCGCTGCAGATATGATTCGATGATTGGCCCGCGGCTGGCGGATAGAAGTACCAGGCCCTCGGTTTCGAGCACGTCCAGGACGGCATGGCCAACTGCGGCCCCTATGGGATGATTGGAATGGGTGTGGCCGTAGGAAAACACCCCGCTACCCAGTTCGATTGCCTCTTTGATCGCCTCTGTCACCAGGATGCCGGACAACGGGAAATATCCCGCATTGAGACCCTTGCCCAGCACACTGATGTCGGCCTTGACTTGACCGTGGTCCATGGCCAGCCAGGTGCCGGTGCGACCGAGGCCAGTCAGTACCTCATCGGCGATCAGCAGTACATCGTTGCGTTTACAGATGTCGCTGATCGTTTCCAGGTAGCCTGCCGGTGGGAGGATGGCCGCTCCTGAAGCTCCGGTGATGGGCTCTATGAGCAGGGCCGCCACTGCGTCGGCCCCGATCTGGCCCAGCTCGATTTCCAGTGCCTGGGCACAGGCGAGTTGGCAGGTCTTGCGGCTCTTGCCGTAAGGGCAGCGGTAGCAGTAGGGGGTGGGAATTGTTGGCCGTTGGTCGGGACTGCAGACATTGCGACGCCTGGGCCAATGACCGGATAGGGACAGGCTGGCCTGGGTCGAGCCGTGATAGCTGATGGTCCTGCTCAAGATATGTCTCTTTTTTGACCGGCCGACCTCGTCCCAGTATTGAATTGCAGTGCGGCAGGCTGCCTCCACGGCTTCTGAACCGCTATTGACGAAAAATGCTCCGGCCTGCCCGAGCTTACTGCAGAGTCTTTGTGCCAATCGCTCGGCCGGGAGGTTCAGCGATTGTGTGCGATAGGCGGCGCTGAGCCTGTGGGCTTGCGTTCGCATCCGATCGATGATGTATGGGTGGCCGTGACCCAGGGAGCAGGCTATGGCTCCGGAGCAGCCATCGAGTATCGTCCTGTTGTCATCGGTCATGATCGTGCTGCCCTGGGCCGAGAAGGCCATCGGGTAGTACTGACGCAGGTTTGGCTTGATCAGGTGCACGCCGTTGCCTCACTGAGGTGTTATGTGGAGAAACGTTATTCCCACCTTTACCCTCAGGAGAAATGAGTTTTCCTCGTGAGGCTCATTTCTCCTGTTCATGCCACCGTTCGCCGGGGCTGGCGGTCGACTTCAATTGACGCTCCACCCCCAACCCTCTAACCTTCCCGGCTTGTTTCAGGTGCTCTGTGGCCCGGTGTCAACAGAGTGAAACAGGGAAGCCGGTGAGCCCTTCGAGAGGCGCGATCCCGGCGCTGCCCCCGCAACGGTAAATGAGTCAAGACTGCGCTTTTCGCCACTGTGCCGACGGCATGGGAAGGCGCGCGGTCCCGCGTTCGCGCGCTCATGAGCCCGGAGACCGGCCTGATCCATTCCACAGCATCACGGCGGGCGATGCTGGACGGCTTTGGCCGTGCCTGCGTCTGCCCGCCGTTTGCGTTATCCAGCCCAACGGAGAGCTGTCATGAACGAGTCCCCCGAGCGCGACGAACGCCACCTGGCGCGCATGCAGCGCAAGAAGGCGGTGATCGACGAGCGTATCGCCAATGCCCCCAACGAGTGTGGCCTGCTGCTGGTGCTGACCGGCAACGGCAAGGGCAAGAGCAGCTCGGCCTTCGGCATGCTCGCCCGGGCCATGGGCCACGGCATGCAGTGCGGCGTGGTGCAGTTCATCAAGGGCCGCAACAGCACCGGCGAGGAGCTGTTTTTCCGCCGCTTCCCCGAGCAGGTGCGCTTCCATGTGATGGGTGAGGGCTTTACCTGGGAAACCCAGGACCGCCAGCGTGACATCGCCGCGGCCGAGGCGGCCTGGGCGGTGTCGCGGGAAATGCTCGCCAACCCGGAGATCGGCCTGGTGGTGCTCGATGAGCTGAATATCGCCCTCAAGCATGGCTATCTGGATCTGGACCAGGTGCTGAGCGACCTGCAGGCCCGTCCACCGATGCAGCACGTGGTGGTGACCGGGCGCGGCGCCAAGCCGGAACTGATCGACCTGGCCGACACCGTCACCGAGATGGGCCTGCTCAAGCACGCGTTCCAGGCCGGGATCAAGGCGCAGAAAGGCATCGAACTATGACTCAGGCGCGTCATTGCCCGGCGGTGCTGATTGCCGCGCCGGCCTCCGGCCAGGGCAAGACCACGGTGACAGCGGCCCTGGCGCGCCTGCACCGCAACCAGGGGCGCAAGGTCCGGGTATTCAAGTGCGGCCCGGACTTCCTCGACCCGATGATTCATGAGCGTGCCAGCGGCGCACCGGTGTACCAGCTCGACCTGTGGATGGTCGGTGCCGAGGAAAGCCGCCGGCTGCTCTGGGAGGCGGCGGGCGAGGCCGACCTGATCCTGATCGAGGGGGTCATGGGGCTGTTCGACGGCACGCCATCGAGCGCCGACCTGGCGCGGCACTTCGGTGTGCCGGTGCTGGCGGTGATCGACGGTACGGCCATGGCCCAGACCTTCGGCGCGCTGGCCCTGGGGTTGGCGCGCTACCAGCCGGACCTGCCGTTCGCCGGGGTGCTGGCCAACCGGGTCGGTACCCCGCGTCATGCGCAATTGCTCGAAGGCAGCCTGACCGAAGGCCTGCGTTGGTACGGTGCGCTCTCCCGCGAGACCGGGATCGAGCTGCCGAGCCGGCACCTCGGGCTGGTCCAGGCCAGCGAGCTGAACGACCTGGATCGTCGCCTGGATGTCGCCGCCGAGGCCCTGGGCGCCAGTTGCGAAGTCGCCTTGCCGCCGGCGGTCGAGTTCGCCGCACCGCCAGCAGCGGCCGTCGAGCCGCTATTGGCCGGTGTTCGAATCGCGGTGGCCCACGACGAAGCGTTTGCCTTCATCTATGGCGCCAACCTGGATCTGTTGCGCGCGCTGGGGGCCGAGCTGTGCTTCTTCTCGCCCATACATGATGCCGAACTGCCGCCGGCCGACAGTCTGTACCTGCCGGGCGGCTACCCGGAATTGCACCACCGGATGCTGGCGCAGAACCATTCGATGCTGGCGGCGATCCGTGGGCACCACGCGGCGGGCAAGCCGCTGCTCGCCGAGTGCGGTGGCATGCTTTACCTGCTCGAGGCGCTGACCGATGTCGACGGCCAGCGGGCCGAACTGCTCGGCTTGCTGGCGGGAGAGGCGGTGATGCAGAAACGCCTGGCCGCTCTGGCCCTGCAGGCCGTGGAACTGCCGGAAGGCTTGCTGCGCGGGCATACGTACCACCACTCGTTGACCACCACCGAGCTGGCGCCGATTGCCCGTGGGCAGAGCCCCAATGGTGGGCGCGGCGCAGAGGCGGTCTATCGTGAGGGGCGCACGACCGCCTCCTATGTGCATTTCTATTTTCCATCCAATCCCCGGGCGGTTGCCGCGCTGTTGGCGCCGCAGCCGCAGGATTGCATTTCTGAGCATGCCAGGGCCGGCGCAGTCGATGTGGGCGCAGGCACTGCGCAGAGGCCATGACAGACAAGGTTTTTTCCGTAGAGGAACGCGAGGCCATCTACCGGGCCATCGCCGAGCGGCGCGACATGCGTCACTTCAGTGGCGGCACGGTGGCGCCGCAACTGCTGGCGCGGCTGCTGGAGGCGGCGCATCAGGCGCCGAGTGTCGGCCTGATGCAGCCCTGGCGGTTCATCCGCATCAGTGATCGCGCGTTGCGCGGGCGGATCCGGCAGTTGGTGGAAGACGAACGGGTGCGTACCGCCGAGGCCCTGGGCGAGCGCTCCGACGAGTTCATGAAGTTGAAGGTCGAGGGCATCAACGACTGCGCCGAGGTGTTGGTGGCCGCGCTGATGGATGGGCGTGAGCGACACATTTTCGGTCGCCGGACGTTGCCGGAGATGGACATGGCGTCGTTGTCCTGCGCGATCCAGAACCTCTGGCTGGCCTCGCGGGCCGAGGGGCTGGGCATGGGCTGGGTGTCGTTGTTCGAACCGCAGGCGCTGGCCGACCTGCTGGGCTTGCCTGAGGGCGCCAAACCGCTGGCGGTGCTGTGCCTGGGGCCGGTCGAGGCGTTCTACCCGGCGCCGATGCTGGCACTGGAAGGCTGGGCGCAACCGCGTCCGTTGAATGAGCTGTTGTATGAAAACTACTGGGGAGTGAGTCAATGAGTGTGGCGTTGTTGAGTGTCGCCGGGGTTGCGCTGGATGCGCTGCTGGGCGAACCCAGGCGCTGGCATCCGCTGGTGGCGTTCGGTCGTCTGGCCGATCGCATCGAACAACGCTTCAACTCCGGCGGCCGTGGCTGGCGCAGCCATGGCGTGACGGCCTGGGTGCTGGCGGTGGTGCCGCTGACGCTGCTGGCCACGGCCCTGTCGTGGGCGCCCTGTATCGGCTGGCTCATCGAGATCCTGTTTCTCTACTGTGCCCTCGGCATGCGCAGCCTGGGCGAGCATGTGGCGCCGGTGGCCCAGGCGCTGCGCAGTGGCGACCTGGAACTGGCGCGCCAGCGCGTGGGTTACCTGGTCAGCCGGCAGACCTCGGAACTGGACGAGGCCGCGGTGGCCCGCGCCGCGACCGAGTCGGTGCTGGAGAACGGCAGCGATGCGATCTTCGCCGCGCTGTTCTGGTTTGCCGTCGCCGGCGTGCCCGGGGTGGTGCTGTACCGACTGAGCAATACCCTTGACGCCATGTGGGGCTATCGTAACGAGCGCTTCGAGCGTTTCGGCTGGGCGGCGGCACGGATCGACGACCTGCTCAACTATATTCCTGCCCGGCTGGTGGCCTTGACCTACGCTCTGCTGGGCAAGACCCGCCTGGCGCTGAAGTGCTGGCGCACCCAGGGACCGACCTGGGACAGTCCGAACGCCGGGCCGGTGATGGCGGCCGGTGCCGGTGCCCTGGGGGTCGAACTGGGTGGCGCGGCGATCTACCACGGCGAGTTGCACCAGCGTCCGCAATTGGGGGAGGGCCCGGCTGCCGATGCCGACGCGATCGATCGCGGCTGGCAATTGGTGCAGCGCGGGGTATGGCTATGGTTGCTGGTTCTCTGTCTGGGAGCTGAGTTTTATGCTTGAGCACGGCGGGCGGTTGCGCAAGGCGGTGGAACAATACGGGATTGCCGAGGCGGATTGGCTCGACCTGTCCAGCGGCCTGGCGCCCTGGTCCTGGCCGATTCCGGCGATTCCCGAGCGCGCCTGGGCGCGTCTGCCGGAAACCGACGATGGCCTGGAACTGGCCGCCTGCGCCTACTACGGTGCGCCGCTGGCCCTGCCGGTACCCGGCTCCCAGGCCGCGATCCAGGCGTTGCCGCAATTGCGCCGCAGCGGCAAGGTCGGCGTGCTTTCACCGTGTTATGCCGAGCATGCCGAGGCCTGGCGTCGCAACGGTTACATCGTGCGCGAAGTACTGGAGCACGAGATCGACTTCTTTCTCGACAGCCTCGATGTGCTGGTGGTGGTCAACCCGAATAACCCCACCGGCCTGAAGCTGTCGGCCGAGCAGTTGCTGGACTGGCATGGCCGCCTGGCCCAGCGCGGCGGCTGGCTGGTGGTCGACGAGGCCTTCATGGACAACACCCCGCAGCATAGCCTGGCGGCGCATACCCATAAGGTCGGGCTGATCGTGCTGCGCTCGTTCGGCAAGTTCTTTGGCCTTGCCGGCGTGCGGCTGGGCTTCGTCCTCGCCGAGCGCAAGCTGCTCAAGCTGCTGGCCGAGCAGATCGGTCCCTGGGCCGTGGCGGGGCCGACGCGGGTATTGGGACAGGTGTGCCTGGCCGATAGCGATGGCCACACCCGGCAGCGGCAGCGGACCGAACAGGCCAGCCAGCGCCTGGTGGCCTTGCTGACAGACCATGGCTTCGCCCCCCAGGGCGGCTGTGCGCTGTTCCAGTGGCTGATCACCAGTCGCGCCGAGCACCTGCACGAATTCATGGCACGACGCGCAATCCTGCTGCGTCTGTTTGTCCAGAACAGCAGCCTGCGTTTTGGCCTGCCACCCGACGAGGCCGGCTGGTCGCGTCTGGAGCAGGCGCTCAAGGCCTACAACGAGGAACATCCATGAGCACCCTGATGGTCCAGGGCACCACCTCGGATGCCGGCAAGAGCACGCTGGTGACAGCCCTGTGCCGCTGGCTGACCCGCCAGGGCGTCCGCGTGGCGCCGTTCAAGCCACAGAACATGGCGCTCAACAGTGCCGTGACCGCCGACGGCGGCGAGATCGGCCGGGCCCAGGCGGTCCAGGCCCAGGCCGCCGGTCTGCCGCCGCACACCGACATGAACCCGGTGCTGCTCAAGCCCAACAGTGACACCGGGGCCCAGGTGATCGTCCATGGTCGCGCCGTGACCACCATGAACGCGGTCGCCTATCACGACTACAAGGCCATCGCCATGCAGGCGGTGCTGGCGTCCCACCAGCGCCTGAGCCATGACTACCCGGTGGTGATGGTCGAGGGGGCCGGCTCCCCGGCGGAGATCAACCTGCGGGCCGGCGATATCGCCAACATGGGCTTTGCCGAAGCGGTGGACTGCCCGGTGCTGCTGATCGCCGACATCAACCGCGGCGGGGTGTTCGCCCACCTGGTCGGCACCCTGGAGCTGCTGTCGCCGAGCGAGCAGGCGCGGGTCAAGGGCTTCGTCATCAACCGTTTTCGCGGCGACATCGCCCTGCTGCAGCCTGGGCTGGACTGGCTGGAAGCGCGCACCGGCAAGCCGGTGATCGGCGTGTTGCCCTATGTCATGGACCTGCACCTGGAGGCCGAGGATGGCCTGGATCGGCGCCAGATCGACAAGCTCGACCAGGTGCTGAAAGTGGTGGTACCGGTGCTGCCGCGCATCAGCAACCACACCGATTTCGATCCATTGCGCCTGCATCCCCAGGTCGACCTGCGGTTCGTCGGTCCCGGCGAGACGATCCCGGCAGCGGATCTGATCATCCTGCCCGGCTCGAAAAGCGTGCGCAGCGACCTGGCCTATCTGCGCCAGAACGGCTGGGACATCGCGATCAACCGGCACCTGCGCTATGGCGGCAAGCTGCTCGGCATCTGCGGCGGCCTGCAGATGCTCGGCGAACAGGTGCACGATCCGTTGGGATTGGAGGGAGCGCCGGGCTCCAGTGCCGGTCTTGGCCTGTTGGCGTTCAGCACCGAACTCGAGCGGGAGAAGCAGTTGCGTAATGTGCGCGGGCACCTGACGCTGGAGAACGCCGAAATCAGTGGCTACGAGATTCATGCCGGGGTGACCACCGGGGCGGCGCTGGAGCGGCCGGCGGTACTGCTCGATGATGGGCGCTGCGACGGTGCCTGCAGCGCCGACGGACAGATTCTCGGTACCTACCTGCACGGCCTGTTCGAGTCGCCCCGCTCCTGCGCCGCGCTGTTGCGCTGGGCAGGGCTGGAAGCGGTGCAGGAGGTGGACTATCACGCCCTGCGCGAGCGGGATATCGAACGCCTGGCCGATCTGGTCGAGCGACACCTGGACACGGCTCGCCTGCGCGAGCTGTGCGGACTTGATTAAGCGGGTCGATCGAATATGCAGCAACTGATTCTGGGCGGTGCCCGTTCCGGCAAGAGTCGCCTGGCCGAGCGGCTGGCGGCGCAGAGCGGGCTATCGGTGATCTATGTCGCCACCAGCCAACCGCTGGATGGCGAATTGAACGAGCGGGTTGCCTTGCATCGCCAGCGACGGCCGGGCCATTGGGGGTTGATCGAAGAGCCGCTGCAACTGGCGCAGGTCCTGCGTGATAACGCGGCGGCCGATACCTGCCTGCTGGTGGACTGCCTGACCCTGTGGCTGACCAACCTGCTGATGCTGGACGATGCCGAGCGCCTGCGCGCCGAGCGCGATGCCCTGCTGGACTGCCTGGCGTCACTGCCGGGCGAAATCATTTTTGTCAGCAACGAGACCGGTCTCGGTGTCGTCCCGCTGGGCGAATTGACTCGCCGTTATGTCGATGAAGCCGGTTGGCTGCATCAAGCCCTGGCCGAGCGCTGTCAGCGTGTGGTACTGACCGTTGCCGGCCTGCCCCTGACTCTGAAAGGAGCTGCGTTATGACTCAATCGTGGTGGCTGGACCCCTGCAAGGCAATCGACGGGCAAGCCCGGGAGGCGGCGTTCGAGCGCCAGCAGCAGTTGACCAAACCGACCGGCTCCCTGGGCCTGCTGGAGCAGGTGGCGGTACAACTGGCCGGTCTGCAGGGGCGGCTCAAGCCGCGGGTCGATCACCTGTGGATCGCGATTTTCGCCGGTGACCATGGCGTGGTCGCCGAGGGCGTGTCGGCCTATCCCCAGGAGGTCACCGGGCAGATGCTGGCCAACTTTGTCGGTGGCGGAGCGGCGATCAGCGTGCTGGCCCGGCAGTTGGGCGCGCAACTGGATGTGAATGACCTCGGCACCGTCACGCCGATGCTCAACCTGCCGGGCGTGCGTCACCTGCAGATCGGTGCCGGTACGGCGAATTTCACCCAGGGTCCGGCGATGACCGAGGCCCAGGGGCTGCAGGCGCTGGAAGCCGGGCGCGACAGTGTGCGCCGGGCGGTGGCGGCCGGCAGCGAGCTGTTCATTGGTGGCGAGATGGGCATCGGCAATACCGCCGCGGCGAGTGCCGTGGCCTGTGCCTTGCTGGGCTGCCCGGCGAGCCTGCTCGCCGGCCCGGGTACCGGCCTGGACCCGGCCGGGGTCAGCCGCAAGGCGCAGGTGATCGAACGGGCGCTGGCGTTGCACGCCGAACAGACCCGTGACCCGTTGCAGGCGCTGTTTCGCCTCGGCGGCTTTGAGATCGCGGCGTTGACCGGAGCCTACCTGGCCTGTGCCCAGGAAGGGGTAGCGGTGCTGGTCGATGGCTTCATCTGCAGCGTGGCGGCGATGGTAGCGGTGCGGCTGAACCCCGCTTGTCGTGACTGGCTGATCTTTGGCCATCGCGGCGCGGAGCTGGGTCATCGGCATGTCCTCGAAAGCCTGTTGGCCGAGCCGTTGCTGGAGCTGGGCCTGCGCCTGGGTGAAGGCAGCGGTGCGGCCCTGGCGGTGCCCCTGGTGCGCCTGGCCTGTGACCTGCACGGCCAGATGGCGACCTTTGCCGAAGCGGCGGTGGCGGATCGTCCGGCATGACCACGTTGTACCTGGACCTGCTGCGCCATGGCGAGACCGAGCTGGGTGGCGGCTTGCGCGGCAGCCTGGATGACGCGCTGACCGACAAGGGCTGGGCGCAGATGCGCCAGGCGGTGCTGGAGGGGGGCCCCTGGAACCGGCTGGTGAGTTCGCCGTTGCGGCGCTGTGCGCGGTTCGCCGCGGAACTGGGCGAACGGCTGGGACTGCCCGTCGAGCTGGAAAAGGACCTGCAGGAACTGCATTTCGGCGCCTGGGAGGGGCAGAGCGCGGCGGCGTTGATGGAGACCGATGCCGAAGCGCTGGGGCGCTTCTGGGCTGACCCTTATGGCTTCACACCGCCCGACGGTGAACCGGTATCGCGATTTGCCGAGCGGGTGCTGGCGGCGGTCGAGGGCTTGCAGCGACGCTACGCCGGGGAGCGGGTGTTGCTGGTCAGCCATGGCGGGGTGATGAAGTTGCTGCTGGCACGGGCACGGGGATTGCCCCGCGAACAACTGCTGCAGGTCGAGGTGGCCCATGGTGCCCTGTTCACCTTGCAGGTGTCGGCCGATGGCCGCTTGGGAGAGGTGTCTTGAGCCCGCTGCCGTTCTGGATTGCCCTGCAGTTCCTCAGCAGCCTGCCGATCCGCCTGCCGGGCATGCCGCAGCCGCAGGAGCTGGGGCGTTCGCTGCTCTGGTACCCGCTGGTCGGGTTGCTGCTGGGGGCTGGGCTGTATGGCGTCGACTGTCTGTTGAGCGCGACGCCGGCGTTATTGCACGCCGCCTTGCTGCTGACGGCCTGGGTGCTGTTCAGTGGCGGTCTGCACCTGGACGGCCTGGCGGACAGTGCCGACGCCTGGCTGGGTGGTTTCGGCGATCGCGAGCGTACCCTGTCGATCATGAAGGACCCGCGCAGTGGGCCGATTGCGGTGGTGACGCTGGTCCTGGTGCTGCTGTTGAAGTTCTGCGCCTTGCTGGCGCTGATCGAGCAGCGCCAGACCGTCGCGCTGGTCCTGGCCCCCTTGATCGGCCGCAGTGCGTTGCTGGGCCTGTTTCTGGTGACGCCCTACGTGCGGGCGGGCGGATTGGGCCAGGCATTGGCCGACCATCTGCCACGGCGGGCCGGTTGGCAGGTGTTGCTGCTCAGCGCGGCGGCCTGCCTGGGGCTGGCGGGTTGGCACGGGGCATTGGCGCTGCTGCTGGCGGTGGTGTGTTTCGGCTGGTTGCGGCACTTGATGCTGCGGCGGCTGGGCGGGACGACCGGGGATACTGCCGGTGCCTTGCTGGAGTTGCTGGAGATGGCGGTGCTGGTGGGGCTGGCGCTGGCCTGAGGGGGGCTGTTCACCAACCCCTGAACATTGATTAAACTTGTATTTGGAACGTTACGGGTATATACACGCATCATGTTATCCACCGACTGCTTGTGCATCAGCCTGCGTCGCGCCGCTCGTGGCGTCAGCAGGCATTACGACGGCGCCCTCGACGGCTTCGGGATCAACGTTGCGCAGTATTCTCTGCTGTGCAATCTGCGACGCCTGGATAAGCCGAGCATTTCCGGCCTGGCCGAGGCGATGGGCCTGGATCGCAGCACCCTCGGGCGAAATCTTCGGGTACTGGAAGGCGAGGGCCTGGTGAAGATGAGTGAGGGCGCCGATCAGCGCAATCGTCTGGTGTGCCTGACCGAAACCGGAGCCCAGCGGCTGGAGGAAGCCTTTCCGGCCTGGGAGGCGGCGCAGCAGCGCCTGGCCGAGCGTCTGGGTGAGGAAAAGCGCGCTGCCTTGCTGGCATTGCTGGATGAACTGGCGGATGGCGAGTAATCGCCTTTTTATTCGAATTAAAGCGGGTATATACCCGTTAACGGAGAACAATAATGACATCGCTCTGGCGCAGCAGCGGCTGGATTCTTCTCGGGAGTGCGCTGATCCTGGCGCTGTCGTTGGGGGTGCGGCATGGTTTCGGCCTGTTCCTGCCGCCGATGAGTGCGCAGTTCGGCTGGGGACGTGAAGTCTTCGCCTTCGCCATTGCCCTGCAGAACCTGATCTGGGGGCTGGCACAGCCCTTCACCGGGGCCCTGGCCGATCGTTTTGGCGCTGCCCGGGTGGTGCTGATCGGCGGTGTGCTGTATGCCCTTGGCCTGGTCTTCATGGGGCTCTCCGAGTCGGCCGTGAGCCTGTCGCTGAGCGCCGGTCTGCTGATCGGTATTGGCCTGTCGGGGACTTCGTTCTCGGTGATTCTCGGCGTGGTCGGGCGGGCGGTGGCACCGGAAAAACGTAGCATGGCCATGGCCATGGGCATTGCCAGTGCCGCCGGTTCGTTCGGCCAGTTCGCGATGTTGCCGGGGACCCTGGGGCTGATCGGCTGGCTGGGCTGGTCGAGTGCCTTGTTGGTGCTCGGTGTGCTGGTGGCGATGATCGTGCCGCTGGTGGCGATGCTCAAGGACAGGCCACTGCCGGTACTGGCCGGCGAGCAGACCCTGGGCGAGGCGTTGCGCGAAGCCTGTGCCCACCCGGGTTTCTGGCTGCTGGCGTTCGGCTTTTTCGTCTGCGGCTTCCAGGTGGTGTTCATCGGCGTCCATCTGCCGGCCTACCTCGTGGACCAGCATCTGCCGGCCAGCGTCGGCACCACGGTGCTGGCGTTGATCGGCCTGTTCAATATCTTCGGCACCTACACCGCCGGCTGGCTCGGTGGGCGGATGTCCAAGCCGCGGCTGCTGACCGGCCTGTACCTGGCGCGGGCGGTGGTGATCGGGTTGTTCCTGTGGCTGCCGGTGACCGAGATCAGCGCCTATCTGTTCGGTATGGCCATGGGGTTCCTCTGGCTGTCGACGGTACCGCTGACCAACGGCACCGTGGCGACTCTGTTCGGCGTGCGAAATCTTTCCATGCTGGGTGGGATCGTTTTCCTGTTCCATCAGTTGGGTTCCTTCCTCGGTGGCTGGCTGGGTGGTGTGGTCTATGACCGCATGGGCAGTTACGACCTGATCTGGCAGGTGGCGATCCTCCTGAGCCTGCTGGCCGCGGCCCTGAACTGGCCGGTCCGTGAGCGGCCCGTGGCGCGCCTGCAGACGCAAATGGGGGCGGCATGAGTTCCCGCTGGTCCAGGCCGCTGGCGCTGGTGATTCTGGTGTTGCTGCTGGTGTTGGCCTGGTGGGGGTGGCATCGAGGTGGCCTGGCGCTGATGCAACTGGGCATGGGCGTTTGCTAGTGGCCGCTTGCTGGGGAGTGCACAGGCGCGTAACTTCATCCTGAGAACTCTTTACCTGAGGAGACAGGATATGGCGATGCGCTGGTTGCTGGTGCCGATGGCTTTGCTGGCTTTTTCGGGGGCTGCGGCGGCGGCCGACTGTCCCGAGTTGCTGCAGGGGCAACTGCCCAAGTTGCGGGCCAAGGAGTCCATCGACCTGTGCCAGAAGTTTGCCGGCAAGCCACTGGTGATCGTCAATACCGCCAGCTTCTGTGGCTTCGCGCCGCAGTTCAAGGGGCTGGAGGCGCTGTACCAGCGCTACAAGGGGCAGGGGCTGGAACTGATCGGCGTGCCGTCCGACGACTTCAGGCAGGAGTCCAAGGATGGCGCCGAGACGGCCAAGGTCTGTTACGTGAACTATGGCGTCACCTTCACCATGACCGAGCCGCAAGTGGTCAGGGGTGGGAATGCCGTGCACCTGTTCAAGGTATTGGGCGAGCAGGCTGGGGCGCCGAAGTGGAATTTCTACAAATATGTGGTGGATCGCCAGGGCAAGGTGGTCGCCCATTTTTCCAGCCTGACCAAGCCGGATAGCCCGGAGTTGATCGAGGCGGTGGAGAAGGCGATTGCATCGAAACCCTGATGATAGTGCCCATTAAAAAACCCGCCGAGGCGGGTTTTTTTCTGTTCAGCCGTTGAGCCGTTCAGGCTCGCTGCGGATCAGAACTTGTACGTTGCGCCCAGGCCATAGCCCCATGCGCTGTTTTCGTACTTGGCGCTGTAGTTGTTCAGAGTATTGCTCTTGTTGACGGTGACGTCTTCTTCTTTCAGGTAGGAAACAGCAGCATCAATGGTCAGGTTGTCGCTAATGGCATAACCCAGACCGGCGCTGATGATGGTGCGGTCACCAGTAGGAATACGTGGCGAACGATCGGTGTTGTTGGCTGGCGACTGGTCGAAGGTCAGGCCGGTACGCACGACCCACTGTTTGTTCAACTGGTACGAGGTGCCGACAGCATAGGCCCAGGTGTCATGCCAGTTTTGGGGTTCGGAGATTGAACTAAACAGTGTTGGCGACAGGCCGCCCCCACCAGCTGCAGTCACTCCTTCGTTGTTGACAGTGATGTCCTTCAGACGGCTCCAACGAGTCCAGGTGGCACCAGCGTAGAGTTTCCAGGCATCGCTCATGTCCTGGGTGACCGACAGATCGTACGACTCAGGTGTCTCGATTTTCAGTGAAGCGTCGTAACGGCCGCTGCGCAGCACCGCGCCTGGGGTGCCGGCACCTGCTGTCACATCGGTGTGGCCTTCGAGTTTGTACTTCACTTTCGAGTGGTAGGTCAGACCCACGCGGGTGGTATCGGTCGCCTGTACCAGAATACCGGCGTTGAAGCCCAGAGCTGTATCATCACCCTTGATCCTGACATTGGTGTCGTTCGGCAGGAGTGGGCTGAGCCTCAGGTCCGATTGCAGTTCACCGGAAATACGGTTGATGGTCGGCCCGAAACCGATCGACACCTTGTCGTTGAAGGCGTAGCTGATGGTTGGCTGCAAGGTGACGACCTTGACTTCGCTCTTGCTGCCAAAAGCACGACCCTGGAATCTGCTTTCATAGTCGGTTACCAGGCCGAATGGCGCATAGGCACCGAAGCCGATTGCCCAGTTGTCGTCGAGGCGGTTTGTGTAGAACAGCATCGGAACCGTGGTGAACGGAACCATGTCGCCCTTGTTGGTGCCGCTGTAGCGGCCGCTTGCATCCTTGATGTCGGTGGTTGCGTCAATGGACGCAGCACCCACAGTGATTTGCTGGCCCGCGAGGCGGGACATGCCGGCAGGGTTGCCATAGACAGTGCTTGCATCATCGGCAGCGGAGGATCGACCCGCAAAACCAGTACCCATCCCGCTGATACTCTGTTCGTTGAGCGCGAAGCCGCTGGCGAACAGTTGGGTGGATGCGAGGGTAACGGCGAGGCTGAGTGTGGTCTTGAGCATTACTTTTTTCATTATTAGAACTCCGTGGTGATCACCGAGGCGAAAACTACCAACATTTTTGCTTGGGCGCTATAGGCTGTATCGCAGGAGATAGAGCGGTTTTGTAGGACAATCCAACCAAATTCGTAAGATTTTTCTGAATTCGAATCCTGTGACTAACAGGCGACAAAACTGACCGATGAGTCACAATTTTTCCAGGCGCGGGTGAAGTCCCGTAAACGCCCTTGTGGCTGGAAAGTCTGTCGCCAGATCCGCGCCATTCCGAGCAGGTCGTCCAGGGCTGGCAGTCGCAGTTGCTGTTGTTCGATCAGCAGCCAGGCAATGGCTGTGGCGTAGCGCAGGTTGACGGTCAGTTCGAGGTGCGGGCTGCTCAGGAAGGCATGTTGGCTGGCCAGGCCGCGAACCAGGCTGGCCAGGTCCGGGTCCTGGGCCAGGTAGTGGTCCCACAGTTCGGCGTGGCGCCGTTCGCCGATGCGATACAGGCCGTGGCCGCCACGGTTGTGCAGGGCCGAGCCGAGGTCCGACTGGCTGGCGGCGATACCCAGCAGCAGTGCTTCCGCAGATGGGCTGTGCCGGCCCAGATACCGTAATGTCGGGCGGATCACATAAAGGCGCAGTTCCCTCGCAGCAATACCCATGGCACCCTCAAGACTGCTCGTAATGTCGTAATCGGCCGGCGAGACCTGGCGCTTGGCAGCAATGGATCGAGCAGGTCTGCCGGAAGCGACCCGAGTCGCTTGAGTTGAAGTGTAGTGTCATATCTTTGCTGTAAAGGACTGTTTTTAAAATATTTAAAACATGCACTTCGCGCTTGATATATTGATTGGCAATTAGGCTGGTCGGCAAAATTGCGAAACTTCAGGCAATAAAAAGCCCCGCTTGCAGGGCGGGGCTGGTGTATTGCCGTTCGTCCGAACTTCAGGCAATCAATGCCTGGCGGGTGCGGTCGATCACCGCTTGCAAGGGTTCGGCACTGGCGTATTGCTCGGGGTACAGGCGCTCGCTGTGGCGGGCGATCCCGTGCTCGTTGACCAGTGTGAAGCTGAAGCTGCCCTTGCGCGCAGCCATGATCAGGCAGTTCATGGGAGCAAAGGCGTTGGTCAGCGTACGAATGGCTTCCTGGGTGTGGATTTGAGTCGACATATTATTGGTGTTCCTACAAATGACACGGTATCTGAACCGTGCAGCGTTAAAACGTTCCAGTAATGCCGTGCCACCATTGGCCGGAAAAAGAACCTGACTGGAACAAGGCAGCCAGTTTGCAGCGCTTGAAATATGAGTGGCGCTCGGGCTGGCAGGTAGGTACTTAGGAGGGCAGGCAATCACGACAGGGGCAAAGGTTCTGTGCCCGGGGTGAAGATCCTGATCAATTTGCAGGTTGGTTCGGTCAGAGAAAAAATCTTGGCAACACCCTTTTCAAGGGTGTCGTGGCGCAATTTTTACCTGGAAACCATCGAGAGGTCGCTCCCTGTTTTCAGTGGCCTGCTTCTTCGAAGCGTGGCTACCAAGGGATGTTTTCGACCAGAATTGACTTTCAGCTTGGTACTAACGCTGTGGATACTAGCGTATTGGAAAGCGCAAGGGAAGGGTTTTTTGCAAAAAACTCGTGATGTCGATGGCGGTGAACCGCTGGTTTTCGAGCTGCCCGATAGCGAGGCACTCGAGGGCGGCACCGGCGAGGTCAGCGGGCCTGTCGCCAGGCCTTGTCTCATCTGCTTGTGCAAAAAAGGTGCGCCGATATAACCGCGCACGTATCACTTGTGCACATTATTGGCCCGGCTTGTCACCTCTTTGTCATCTACCTCTCCGGGCCCGCGAATGCCTGTATTGGAAATACAAGTCAATGAAAAATATCGTCTTTTTTTATTGGTGAAAAAATCGACAGTTTGACTGCGAGCCCCGTTCCATGGGGCTTTGCGGGGGTTAAAGGGGGGTTGTCCACTGAGTTATCCACAGCTTCTGTGGATTGTCCCAAGCGCTTGCTCTAGCTCGGGCATGTGGCGTTTTTTCGACTTTACCTTCGTGAAAAAAAGAGTAGAGTGGCGCGCCCTGCGATTTGCCCTACTGTCTGATATGAAGTTTCGTTCGACCTCATCATCTCCATCTTCGTCCAATACGATTTCAACCGAGCCGAAGCGTTTTTCGCTGCGCGTCGCGCTCTGGTTGCTGGACAGCCCGAGCCTGGGCCACAACCCCAACGTCAAGCACTTCGCCGGCCGCCTGTTGAAGCAGCCGGCGCGCCAGGGTGTGGTGCTTGCCCAGCGTCGCCTGGGGCAGTTGATGTGCCGCGATTGCGGCAGTTCCCGTGAGCGGCGTATCGGTCACGAGTTGCTGCGCCAGGCGGCCCGCGCTGGCGACCAGGTGGCCCGGCGCGAACTGGGACTGCTCGAAGACTGAGCTGTCCCTGGCGTGGCGTGTTCGCTACCCTTGACCCTTTGAGTCCGGTGTTGCGTGGGAGTGCTTATGGCGTTGGATCTGACCAGTCTGTTGCTGGGTTTGGCGGGGGCGGCGCTGCCATTGCTGGCGTTCGCCTGGCAACTGCAGCGTCGCGCCGGCGCGGCGCAGGCCGAGCTGGCCTTGCAGGATGAACGCCTGGCCAACGCGCAACTGGCCCAGGACGGGCTCAATGCCCAACTGGATGCCTGTCGAGACGAGGTCAGCGACCTCGGCCAGGCCAATGCCGCCAAGCAGGCGGAGTTGGCGGCATTGCGGCGCGAAGTCGACCTGTTGCAGATCGAGCGTGACAACGCCCGGGATGCGGCCCATGCCTGGAACCTCGAACGCAACGGCAAGGAAACCGAGTTGCGCCGCCTCGATGCGCAGGTGGCCTCGTTGAATGCGGCCCTGCGTGAACAGCAGGAGGGGCACCAGCAACGGCTCCAGGACCTGCAAGGCTCGCGGGACGAACTGCGGGCGCAGTTTGCCGAAATGGCCGGGAAGATCTTCGATGAGCGCGAGGCGCGTTTCGCGCAAAGCAGCCAGGAACGCCTCGGACAATTGCTCGACCCGTTGAAGGAGCGTATCCAGTCCTTTGAAAAACGTGTCGAGGAAAGTTACCAGGCCGAGGCCCGCGAGCGTTTTTCCCTGGGCAAGGAACTGGAGCGCCTGCAACAGCTGAACCTGCGCCTGAGCGATGAGGCGACCAACCTGACCCAGGCGCTCAAGGGCCAGAAGACCCAGGGTAACTGGGGCGAACTGATTCTTGAGCGGGTGCTCGAGCATGCCGGCCTGGAAAAGGGCCGCGAATACCAGACCCAGGTCAGCCTCAAGGGCCCTGATGGTGAGCGGTTCCAGCCGGACGTGCTGATCCTGCTGCCGGGGGACAAGCAGGTGGTGGTGGACTCCAAGGTCAGCCTGACGGCCTATCAGCAGTATGTCGGCGCGGCTGACGAGGTGATCGGCCAGGCGGCACTCAAGCAGCATGTGCTGTCGTTGCGCAATCACCTCAAGGGCCTGTCCGGCAAGGACTACAAGCGTCTGGAAGGCTTGCACAGCCTGGATTTCGTCCTGCTGTTCGTGCCGATCGAGGCGGCGTTCTCGGCGGCCTTGCAGGCGGAACCGAACCTGTTCCAGGAGGCGTTCGACCGGCAGATCGTGATTGTCAGCCCGACCACGCTGCTGGCGACCCTGAGGGTGATCGACAGCCTCTGGAAACAGGAGCGCCAGAGCCAGAACGCTCGGGAAATCGCCGAGCGCGCCGGTTGGCTGTACGACAAGTTCGTGCTGTTCATCCAGGACCTGGACGAAGTAGGCAGCCGCCTGCAGCAGTTGGACAAGGCCTACGCGGCGGCGCGCAACAAGCTGACGGAAGGCCGGGGCAACCTCATCAGCCGCAGCGAGCAGCTCAAGCTGCTGGGGGCTCGCGCGAGCAAGAGCCTGCCTGCCGACCTGCTGGAGCGGGCGATGACCGATGCCGATGGCGTGGTCGAATTGCCGGAGTGATTCATCCGGTGGGGCTGGAGTCGTGGGTCTGGCTTGAGGGCCTGTTCGCGGGCAAGCCCGGCTCCAACCGTATTGCGGCGTTCATGCCTCTTGAACTCGACTCAAACCTGTAGGAGCCGGGCTTGCCCGCGAACAGGCCCCAAAGCCAGGCCCAGGTCATGAAAGCGCAGCTCAACGCGCCAGGTGTCGACTCAGCAGGGCCCGCAACGCTGCCGGCTTCACCGGCTTGGCCAAGTAGTCCAGCCCGCTGCCATGCACCTGCGCAACGGTTTCCTGCCTGCCATCGGCGCTGATCACCACGCCGGGCAGCGGTTCGTTCAGGCGTGTACGCAGCCAGGCCATCAGGTCGGTGCCGGTTTCGCCGTCGTCCAGGTGATAGTCCACCAGTGCCAGTTGCGGACGAATGCCCCTTGCCAGCAGTCCCTCGCATTCCTCGCGGTTGCGTGCGGTCCATACCTGGCAACCCCAGCGGCTGAGCAGGCTGTGCATGCCGATCAGGATGCTGTCCTCGTTATCGATGCACAACACTTGCGCACCGCTCATGGGCTGTCCATTGACTGCCACGCTGGCATGGGTCACGGCCTGCGACGCGCGGGCCAGGGGCACGCTGACGCTGAACACGCTGCCACGCCCCGGCCAGGAGCGGACCTGCAGTTGATGCCCCAGCACCCGGCACAGGCCGTCGGCGATCGCCAGGCCCAGCCCCAGGCCCTTTTCCGCGCGGGTCTGGTGGCTGTCCAGGCGCTTGAACTCCTCGAAGATCACCTGGCGCTTGTCCTCGGGAATTCCCGGGCCGCGATCCCACACCTCCAGCAGCAACAGCTCGCCGCGCCGACGTACGCCGAGCAGCACCGGGCCCTTGGCGTAGCGAAAGGCATTGGTCAGGAAGTTCTGCAGGATCCGCCGCAGCAGCTTGATATCGCTGTCGATGCGCAACTGGCTGCCACGTACCCGGAACTTCAGACCCTGTTCCTGGGCCAGGAGCTTGAACTCGGCGCCCAGGGTGTCGAACAGTTCGTTGACGGCGAACGGCTTCGAGTCCGGAGTGATCTTGCCGTTTTCCAGGCGCGAGATATCCAGCAGGTCGCTGATCAGGTCCTCGGCCGAACGCAACGAACTGTCCAGGTGCTGTACCAGTTGTTGCGCCTCCGCCGACAGCCCTTCCTCCTGGTGTGACAGCGCGGCGGAGAACAGTCGGGCGGCGTTCAGCGGTTGCATCAGGTCGTGGCTGACCGCGGCGAGAAAACGGGTCTTGGACTGGTTCGCCGCCTCGGCGTTACCCTTGGCCTCGGTCAGCGCCAGGTTGAGTTGCGACAGTTCGTGGGTACGCTCGGCCACCCGTTGTTCCAGGCCCTCGTTGGCTTCGGTCAGGGCCTGCTCGGCCTCGCGGAACGCGGTGATGTCGGTAAAGCTCATGACGAAGCCACCACCGGGCATCGGGTTGCCGATCAGTTCGATCACCCGACCGTTGGGAAACAGCCGTTCGGAGGTGTGCGCGCGGCCCTGGCGCATCCAGTGCAGGCGCCGGGCCACGTGGACTTCGGCCTCGCCCGGGCCGCAGAGACCACGCTCGGCGTTGTAGCGGATGATGTCGGCGATCGGCCGGCCGACGCTGATCAGCCCGTCCGGGTAGTTGAACAGTTCCAGGTAGCGGCGGTTCCAGGCCACCAGTTTCAGCGACTGGTCGACCACGCTGATGCCCTGGGTGATGTTCTCGATGGCGCCTTGCAGCAGGGCACGGTTGAACTGCAGCACCTCGGAGGCTTCGTCGGCGATACGTACCACGTCCTCAAGCTGCATGTCGCGACCCTCGATGGCCGCCTTGACCACCGCGCGGGTCGAGGAGGCGCCGAGTACACCGGCCAGCAGGCGTTCGGTGTGGGCGATCCAGTCGCTGTCGGCGTTCTGGTTCGGGTTGAAGCCCTTGCCCTGGCGGTAGGCGAAGCGAATGAAGCTCTGGCGCGCCCGCTCTTCACCGACGAAACGCGCGGCGAGGGTCAGCAGGTCCTCGATCTGTACCGCCAGCATCGAGCGGGCACCGGGACGGGCGCTGATTTCCTGGCCGATGAAGCGCCCGGCCTGCCAGTGTTCGGAGACGCGGCTGCGCGACAGCACCGAGACCCAGGCGAACAGCGTGAAGTTGCCGGCCAGCGACAGCACCACCCCCTGGGTCAGCGGGGAAATGGGCAGGCCCAACGGGTTGCCATGCAGCCAGGCAAGGCCGGGGAAGCTGTTCAGCGACCAGCCCAGGCTGTGGGCGGCAATCGGCAGGACCAGGGTGTAGAACCAGAGGAAGGTACCGCCGGCGATCCCGGCGAACACCCCGCGACGGTTGGCTTGTTTCCAGTACAGCGCACCGAGCATCGCCGGGGCCAGTTGGGTGACGGCGGCAAAGGCGATCTGGCCGATGGTCGCCAGGCTGGCGGTGGAACCCAGCAGGCGGTAGCTGACGTAGGCCAGCAGGAGGATGGCGACGATGCTGACCCGGCGCACCGACAGCATCCAGTGACGGAACACTTCGAACGGCCGCTCGGAATTGGTCCTGCGCAGCAGCCAGGGCAGCAGCATGTCGTTGGACACCATGGTCGACAGGGCGACGCTGGCGACGATCACCATGCCGGTGGCCGCCGAGGCACCGCCGATGAAGGCCAGCAGCGCCAGGGACGGGTGGGCCTGGGCCAGTGGCAGGCTGATCACGTAGGAGTCGCGCAGGACCTCGGCCGGCAGCATCATCCGCCCGGCCAGGGCGATCGGCACCACGAACAGCGCGGCGAGAATCAGGTAGGTGGGGAATACCCACTTGGCCAGCCGCAGGTCCTGGGGCTCGATGTTCTCCACCACGGTGACATGGAACTGCCGCGGCAGACAGATGATCGCCATCATCGCCACGCCGGTCTGCACCACCATCGAGGGCCAGTTGACCGTTTCCTTCCAGTACTCGGCCAGCAGCGCCGAGTTCCTCGCCTGGTCGAACAGGTCGTCGAAACCGTCGTAGACGCCATAGGTGATGTAGGCACCGACCGCGAGAAAGGCCAGCAGCTTGACCAGCGATTCGAAGGCGATCGCCAGCACCATGCCGCGGTGGTGTTCGGTGGCGTCGAGGTTGCGGGTACCGAACAGGATGGTGAACAGCGCCAGCACCAGCGAGACGATCAGGGCCGTGTCCTGGGCACGCACGCCCATGGCGTCGGCCCCGGCACCGATCAGCAGGTTCACCCCGAGGACGATGGCCTTGAGTTGCAGGGCGATGTAGGGCAATACCCCGACCAGACAGATCAGCGCCACCACCACCGCCAGCGACTGTGACTTGCCGTAGCGGGCGGCGATGAAGTCGGCGATCGAGGTGATGTTTTCCTGCTTGCTGATCAGCACCATCTTCTGCAGGACCCAGGGCGCGAACACCAGCAGCAGTACCGGCCCGAGGTAGATCGGCAGGAACGCCCAGAGCTGGTCGGCAGCCTGGCCGACCGCGCCGAAGAAGGTCCAGCTGGTGCAGTAGACCGCCAGCGACAGGCTGTACACCCAGGCGCGTAGCCGCGGCGGCAAGGGCGCGCGGCGACGGTCGCCATAGAAGGCGATGGCGAACATGATGGCCATATAGGCCAGGGCGACGACGGCGATCAGCCCGCTGGACAGCGACATGGAAACTCCCGGCAAAAGACATCCCGAGGGCCGTCCGGCCCCGGGACCACAGTCTCGCACGATGGCCGGGCGGCGTCAGTGTCGACCAAGGTCGCAGCGTGGCCTGGTGTCGCAGCCGATGCTCAGGTGCGCAGGGCGATATCGATCAGGCGGTGCAATTCCTCGACGGTCAACGGGGCGCTGGAAAACAACACGCGAAACACGATCGGGGCGACGATCAGGTTGAGCAGGTGATCGACGCTGGGCAATTGACCGGCCTGCGGATAGCGATCGAGGATGATTCGCAACTGGCCGCCGAGAATTTCCACGCAGTGGCCGGGAATGGAGGTGCTGTTCTGCACATCGCGCATCATGTTGCGCCCCGGCTCCGAACTGATTTCGTCCAGGTACTGTTCGGCCCAGGCACGCAGGTCGCCGGGCAGGCTGCCGGTGTCCAGCGGTGGGCGGTCCGGCTGCATGCGCGCCAGGGCGACATCGGCCAGCAGTTCAGAGAGGTCGCCCCAGCGCCGGTAGATGGTCGATGGGGTGACACCGGCGCGGCTGGCAATCTGCGGCACGGTGATGCTGGAGCGCTCCTGTTCTTCAAGGAGCGTACGGACGGCCGCGTGAATCGATTCCTGCACCCGGGCGCTGCGGCCACCGGGGCGGATACTTTCTTTTATCGCCATGGGTAAAACCTTAACACAAAGAATTTGCTTTAAGCGAAAAGCGGTAGCACACTGCGCAAAAGCAAAATTTTAGCTTTTGTGGAGTCCGTTCATGTCCAACCGTGCTGAAGTGACTGTTTCAAACCGTTCCGGCCTGGTCTTCCTGTCGATCACCCTGCTGACGTTTCTGGCCGCATCCAGTGCACCGACACCCTTGTACCACCTGTATCAGGAGGCGCTGGAATTTTCCGCCGCAACCCTGACGCTGATTTTCGGGGTGTATGCCCTGAGCCTGCTGGCGGCCTTGCTGACGGTGGGTTCGTTGTCCGACCACCTGGGCCGTCGACCGGTGCTTTTCAGCGCGTTGCTGCTGGAAATCATTGCCATGGGCCTGTTCATCGCTGCCGACAGCATACCGCTGTTGATCGCCGCCCGGGTGCTGCAGGGGTTTGCCACCGGCATGGCCACCAGTGCGCTCGGTGCGGCGCTGCTGGACCGCGACAACCGCAAGGGCCCGCTGGTCAACAGCCTGGCACCGCTGCTGGGCATGGCCTGCGGGGCCCTGGGGGCGAGCCTGCTGGCGGAGTACTGCCCGCGGCCGACGCAGTTGGTTTACGAACTGCTGCTGGCCCTGCTGGTGTTCCAGGCTCTGTATGTCTGGCGCCTGGCGGAGAGTGTCAGCGCGCAGCCGGGAGCGTTGGCTTCCCTGCGGCCGGCCCTGCACGTGCCGCCACAGGCAAGGCGGGCCTTGTGGCTGTCGTTGCCGGTCAACGTCGCGGTGTGGATGGTGGGCGGCTTCTACTCGTCGCTGGCACCCTCACTGGTCCGGGCGGTCACGGGGTCGACCTCGAACCTGATCGGCGGCGGCCTGGTGGCGATCCTGACCCTGAGTGGGGCTGCGGCGATTTTCAGCCTGCGCGAGCGGGCCGCCGGCAAGGTGTTGCAACTGGGCGCGGGCCTGCTGGCGATTGGCGTGGCGCTGGTGCTGGTCGCCGTGCACGAGGCGAGCCTGTGGTTGTTCTTCGTCGGCACACTGCTCACCGGCAGTGGTTTCGGTGCCGGTTTTCTCGGCGCGCTGCGCAGTGTCGTGCCACTGGCTCTGCCCCATGAGCGGGCGGGGCTGATGTCGACGTTCTATGTGCTCAGCTATCTGGGCTTCTGCATGCCGGCCTTCCTGGCCGGAAGTCTCAGCCGCAGCCTGGGCTTGATCGTCACCACCCAGGGCTACGGCGGCGTGCTGATCCTGCTGTCGCTGGGAGCCCTGCTGGCGCTGCGTCTGCAGCGGCCGGCCAGGACCTGTGCCGCCTGACAACGGGATGGGCTCGCCGCCACGGCGGGCGGCGAGCGTAAATTGAAAGCCGTGAAAGCGACGGGCGCTCAGTCTTTGGCCGGTCGCTGAGCCGCCTTTCAAGGACGATCATGCCTGCCCCCGTTCCTCGGACGTTCACCCTCAACGCCGATCACCTTGCGCGCCAGCTCGCTGGCGCGGATCTGTCGCAAACCTTCACCCTCGTTCTCGAGGTCGCCGCACAACCCTTGCCCCGTCAGGCCGTGTTGCTGTTGCGCGCGGGTGTGTTGCCGGCCATTGGGCGGCAGTTGCGGCATGTCCTGCCAGGAACGGCGATGCGCCCGCGCGGGGCTGTGCCGTTGGCCTATGCCTTTCATACCCTGCGCGAGGCGATGCTGCTGGAGCCGGACCCCAGGCGCCGGGTGTTGCTGGCCCATGAGTGCATCGACTGCCTGCTGGCGGGCCGGGGCGCCCGCTCGATCGGCAGGCGCATCGCCGTGCTCCATGGCCTGGAGTCGATGGACCTGGTGGTGCAGGGTTTCATCGCGCTGGTGGAAGTCTGCGCGTCGATCCTCAGGGATCACGCTTTCATCATGGCCCGCCTGGGAGTCGCCGCCGGCTGGTTCGGTGGCGACATTGGCGTCGCGGCCAGGCTGGGGCGGCCGGCCTTTTATGGTTCGGGCGGGCATATCAGCCGGGCACGCTTCGCGATCATGCGCAACCTGTTGCTGCGCAACGATGAAATCAGGCGACCGGCGCCGGGGATGGAACCGGTGCTGGACGTCTCCTGGCTGCGCCGGGAATACCGGCTGGATCTTCATCGAAGCCTGCCCGGCTCGCTGGAATCTGCGCCGCAAACGCCCGGTCCCTGGGTCAGCGCGCAATGAACTGTGCCCGGTAGGCCGACGGAGAAATATGCAGCGAGGCGTTGAAGTGCTGCCGCAACGACAGGGCGCTGCCGAACCCGGACTCCACGGCGATGGCCTCGATGCTCCGGGAGCTGCTTTCCAGCAGGCGCTGGGCATGGCTCAGGCGTTGGCCCAGCAGCCATTGGCCAATGGTGGTTCCGGTCATCTGCCGGAAGTGCCGGGTCAGTGAGCGGCGGCTCATGGCCGCGCGTTCCGCCAGGTCGTCCAGGGAGTGGTTGCGGGTGAAATGCTGCCCCAGCCACTGCAGCAACTGGCCCATGCGGTCCTGCTCGCCAGCGGTGGCGATCGGCCGTTCGATGAACTGCGCCTGTCCCCCCGAGCGATGGGGCGCGATCACCAGGCGGCGGGCCACCTTGTGGGTGGCTTCGGCGCCGCACAGTTGCTGCATCAGGTACAGGCAGCAATCGAGACCGGCGGCGGTGCCGGCGGAGGTCAGCAGGTGATCGGACTCGGCATACAGCACATCGGCATCGAGTTTTACCTGCGGATAGCGCCGGGCAAAGGCCGTGGCCCAATTCCAGTGGGTGGTGGCCGTGCGCCCGTCCAGCAGGCCGGCCTCGGCCAGGACGAAGGCCCCCAGGCACAGGCCGACAATCCGCGTGCCCCTGGCGTGCGCCTGGCGCAAGGCTTCGAGCAGGCGCTCGGGTGGCCGCTCCTCGGTGTCGCGCCACGACGGCATGATGATCACGTCGGCCTGTTCCAGCGCTTCCAGCCCGTGGTGCACCTGGATATCGAAACCGGCCGAGGTGCCGAGCGGTCCCGACTCGAACCCGCAGACCTTGAGGCAAAAGCGCGGCATATCGATGCCTTCACGCTGCTCGGCGAACACCAGGGCCGGTACGGACAGGTGGAACGGGCTGATGCCGTTGAAGGCGATCACGGCGATCTGGAGGGTGGTCATCGAGCGGGCCTTGGGCAAACGGATTTGGCCTGATCTTATCGAATATTGTCTTTCAGGCCACTTATGCGTTTTGCGCCGACCGGCAATCATGGTCTTCCGAACCCGCTACCAGGTACCGAACCATGTCCCAAGCCCCTCGTCGTGCGCTGATCGTGATCGATGTGCAGAATGAATACGTCAGCGGCAACCTGCTGATCGAATACCCACCCGTCAGCGAGTCGCTGGCCAACATCGGCAGGGCCATCGACGCGGCGAATGCCGCGGGTATCCCGGTGGTGCTGGTGCAGAACGATGCTCCGGCGACGTCGCCGCTGTTCGCCATCGGCTCGCCGGGTTGGGAACTGCATCCGGTGGTTGCCGCGCGCCGCCATGATCATCGGGTGAACAAGACCCTGCCCAGCGCCTTTGCCGGCACTGACCTGGCCCAATGGCTGGCGCAGCGCGAGGTCGACACCCTCAGCGTGGTCGGCTACATGACCCACAACTGCAACGCCTCGACCATTTTCGAAGCCACCCACCGTGGCCTGGCGGTCGAGTTTCTGGCCGATGCCACCGGCTCGTTGCCGTATGCCAACGAAGCGGGGCGGGCCAGTGCCGAGGAAATCCACCGGGTGTTCAGCGTGGTGTTCCATAGCCGTTTCGCCGCCGTGGCCAGCACCGCGCAATGGTTGTCGGCGGTGGAGCAGGGGGTGGCCTTGTCCCGCTCTTCGATCCCGGCCTCCAACCAGCTGGCGCTGCAACAGCCATGACCGTCATTCGCAGCCGCGACTTCACCGGTGCCCGTCCCTGGGCGGCGCTGGACATTGCCAGCATGAGCGGCATCAGCACCCGCCTGCACTGGACCGACCAGCCCTACATCTGGCATGTCAACGACGGACAGGAAGTGTTCGTGGTGCTCGATGGTCAGGTGCGCATGCGCTATCGCCTGGATGGCATCGAGCAGGCCGTGATGCTGGAAAGCGGCGATATCTTCTACGCGGGTGTCGGTTGCGAGCACCTGGCCGAGCCGCAGGGGCCGGCGCGGGTACTGGTGATCGAGAGTGAGGGCAGCCTCTGACGTATATCTTTAAAATAGATAAGATATAGAGAAAATACCCGTTATATAGATATTCGATACGGTTCTATGATGGCTGCAACCTCACCAGGGGACAGGAGACAGCCATGCAAACCTGCACCAACAGTATCAAACCCGGACTGCGGCCTCTGAGCCACTTGCCGCACCCCCTCGAAGCCATCCGCCAGTTCACCCCCAACTGGTTCGCCGCGACCATGGGTACCGGTGTGCTGGCCCTGGCCCTGGCGCAACTGCCGGTCGCCATGCCGGGCCTGCGCACCGTGGCCGAAGGCCTGTGGCTGTTCAACATCCTGCTGTTCAGCGTGTTCAGCCTGCTCTACGGTGCACGCTGGGTGCTGTTCTTCCATGAGGCACGGCGGATCTTCGGGCACTCCACCGTCTCGATGTTCTTCGGCACCATTCCCATGGGGCTGGCGACCATCATCAACGGTTTCCTGCTGTTCGGTGTGCCGCACTGGGGCGAAACGGCCGTCGGCATCGCCGAGGCGCTGTGGTGGCTCGATGTGGTGTTGTCCCTGGCCTGCGGGGTGCTGATTCCGTTCATGATGTTCACCCGGCAGGAACACCGCATCGACCAGATGACCGCGGTCTGGCTGCTGCCGGTGGTCGCGGCGGAGGTGGCGGCGGCCAGTGGTGCGCTGCTGGTCCCGCACCTGGGGGACAGCGCGCAGCAGTTCAAGGTACTGGTCACCAGCTACGTGCTCTGGGCTTTCTCGGTCCCCGTGGCTTTCAGCATCCTTGCCATCCTGCTGTTGCGCATGGCACTGCATAAGTTGCCCCATGAGAACATGGCCGCGTCGAGTTGGCTGGCCCTTGGGCCCATCGGTACCGGCGCGCTGGGCATGCTGTTGCTGGGCGCGGACTCGCCGGCAGTGTTCGCCGCCAACGGGCTGGCGGGCATCGGCGAGATCGCCAGCGGCCTGGGAGCGGTCGCCGGGATGATTCTCTGGGGCTTCGGCCTGTGGTGGATGCTGATGGCGCTGCTGATCACCCTGCGTTACCTGCGCAGCGGCATTCCGTTCAATCTCGGCTGGTGGGGGTTCACCTTCCCCCTGGGGGTCTACTCCCTGGCCACGCTGAAACTGGGCAGTGTCCTGCATCTGGGCTTTTTCAACGGTTTTGGCCTGTTGCTGGTCGGGCTGTTGAGCGTGTTGTGGCTGATCATCGGTACCCGCACGCTGCGGGGTGCCTACAGGGGCGAGCTGTTCGTTTCGCCCTGTCTTGCAGGAATCGCGAAATAAATCTTCAGGATTAGGTAATGTTGTGGCCTGGAGCGGTGATCCGCACTCCAACAAGAAAGCCGCTCTCGGCGCCACTCAGGACCATGGAAGATGAGTCACCCCTCGCAGTTCAGTCTGTTGCGTACACGGCGTTTCCTGCCGTTCTTCGTAACCCAGTCGCTCGGCGCGTTCAACGACAACGTTTTCAAGCAGTCGCTGATCCTCGCCATCCTCTACAAACTGAGCATCGACGGTGACCGTGGCATCTGGGTCAACCTCTGCGCCCTGCTGTTCATCCTGCCGTTCTTCCTGTTCTCGGCCCTGGCCGGGCAGTTCGGCGAGAAGTTCGCCAAGGATGCGCTGATCCGGGTGATCAAGCTTGCAGAGATCGCGATCATGGCGATCGGTGCGGTGGGCTTCGTGTTCGATCACCTGTCGCTGATGTTGCTGACCTTGTTCGCCATGGGTACCCACTCGGCGCTGTTCGGGCCGGTGAAATACTCGATCCTGCCCCAGGCGTTGCGTGAGGAGGAACTGGTTGGCGGCAACGGCCTGGTGGAAATGGGCACGTTCCTGGCGATCCTGGCCGGGACCATCAGTGCCGGGGTCATGATGTCCTCGGCGCACTACGCGACCATTGTGTCCGCGGCGATCGTGCTGGTGGCGGTATTCGGCTACCTGGCCAGTCGCGGCATACCACGGGCGGCGGCATCCAGCCCGCAGCTGCGGCTGGACTGGAACATCTTCAGCCAGTCCTGGGCCACCCTGCGCCTGGGGTTGGGACAGACCCCGGCGGTCTCGCGTTCGATCGTCGGCAACTCCTGGTTCTGGTTCGTCGGAGCGATCTACCTGACGCAGATTCCCGCCTATGCCAAGGAGTGGATGTACGGCGACGAAAGCGTGGTGACGCTGATTCTCACCGTGTTCTCGGTCGGCATCGCCGCCGGCTCCATGCTCTGCGAGCGCCTGTCCGGGCGCAAGGTGGAGATCGGCCTGGTGCCCTTCGGTTCGTTCGGCCTGAGCCTGTTCGGTCTGTTGCTGTGGTGGCATTCGGGCAACCTGCCGCAGAACGTCCAGGCCAATGACTGGCTGGCCCTGCTGCACCACAGCCAGGCCTGGTGGGTGCTGCTGGATATCCTCGGGCTGGGTGTCTTCGGCGGTTTCTACATCGTGCCGCTGTATGCGCTGATCCAGTCGCGCACCGCGGAAAACGAGCGGGCCCGGGTGATTGCCGCGAACAACATTCTCAACGCGCTGTTCATGGTGGTGTCGGCGATCGTGTCGATCCTGCTGCTGAGCGTGGCGAAGCTGTCGATTCCGGAGCTGTTTCTGGTGGTGTCGCTGATGAACATCGCGGTCAACACCTACATCTTCAAGATCGTCCCCGAGTTCAGCATGCGTTTCATGATCTGGCTGCTCAGCCATTCCATGTACCGGGTCGAACACCGCAATCTTGAGCTGATACCCGACGAGGGGGCGGCGCTGCTGGTGTGCAACCACGTGTCGTTCGTCGATGCGCTGCTGATCGGTGGGGCGGTGCGGCGCCCGATCCGTTTCGTCATGTACTACAAGATCTACCGGTTGCCGGTGCTCAACTTCATCTTCCGCACGGCCGGCGCGATTCCGATTGCCGGGCGTGGCGAGGACCTGGAGATCTACGAGCAGGCGTTCAGGAAAATCGCCGAGTACCTCAAGGAGGGCGAGCTGGTGTGCATCTTCCCCGAGGGCAAGCTGACCAGTGATGGCGAGATCAACGAGTTCAAGGGCGGCATGACCCGCGTGCTGGAGGAAACCCCGGTGCCGGTGATCCCGCTGGCGCTGCAGGGGTTGTGGGGCAGTTTCTTCAGCCGTGATCCGCAGAAGGGCTTCTTCCGGCGTCTGTGGTCACGGGTGACGCTGGTGGCCGGCCCGGCGGTGGCCTCCGAGTCCGCAGTACCGTCACGGATGCGCGAGCAGGTGCTGCAGTTGCGCGGGATGGCCCGTCGCTAAGGGGACGATGCAAGACGGCTGGGGAGGGACGTCGTACGGATATCCCGCGTACGACGCTTGCCCTGCAGGAGCCCGGCTTGCCGGCGAAGAGGTCTGCCAGGCCACTGGAAGCTTCGCGGGCAAGCTCTGCTCCTACAGGCCGGCGTGTCAGGAAGCCGAGACCTTCAGGCCGATCAGGCCGGTGATGATCAGGGCCACGCTCGCCAGCCGTACCAGCGCCATGGACTCGCCGAACAGGATGATCCCGGCGATGACGGTTCCCACCGCGCCGACACCGGTCCACACCGCATAGGCGGTGCCCAGTGGCAAGTCCTTCACGGCAAGGCCGAGCAGGCCAAGGCTGATGGCCATGGCGCCAACGGTCAGTACGGTAGGGAGTGGACGGCTGAAGCCATCGGTGTATTTGAGGCCAACGGCCCAGCCGACTTCAAACAGGCCGGCGAAAAACAGAATGATCCAGGACATGCGAACCTCCATCGAGTGATGGGGCCGTCCCCGGATTGATAGCTCGAGCGAGCCGCAGGGTCGTCCCTGCCTTGCGCACTATCGTGCACATTATCGATCCGGGGAGCAAGTTTTCCCTAGTCGGTCGCTTGCCGTTCCTGCCCGTCAGTCATTCGGCGGAACCAGGTCGAAAGCAGGGCGCCGGAAATGTTGTGCCACACACTGAACAACGCGCTCGGCACTGCCGCCAGCGGCGAGAAGTGTGCACTGGCCAGCGCCGCGCCCAACCCGGAGTTCTGCATGCCGACCTCCAGGGCCAGCGACTTGCGCTGGGCCAGCGGCAGCTTGAACAGACGGCCGGTGAAGTAGCCCAGCAGGTAGCCGAAGCTGTTGTGCAGCATCACCACCGCCATGATCAGCAGCCCGGATTCGGCGATCTTCGCCTGGCTGGCGGCGACCACTGCCGCGACGATGATCACGATGCTGATCACCGACACCAGCGGCAGCACCTCGACCGCATGGCGCACCCGTTCGCCCAGCAGGCGCTGGGCGACCACGCCGAGCACGATCGGCAGCAGGACCACCTGCAGGATCGACCAGAACAGTTCCGCGAACGAGACCGGCAACCAGGCCGAAGCCAGCAGCCAGATCAGCGCCGGGGTCAGTAGCGGGGCGAGCAGGGTAGTGACGGCGGCGATGGCCACCGACAGTGCCAGGTCGCCGCGGGCCAGCCAGGTCATCACGTTGGAGGCGGTGCCGCTTGGGCAGCAGCCCACCAGGATCACCCCGACGGCGATTTCCGCCGGCAGGTGAAAGGCCTGGCAGAGCAGCCAGGCGACGCCGGGCATGATGACGAAATGCGCCACCACGCCGAGGGCCACGCGCCAGGGATGGCGGGCGACTTCGGCGAAGTCTTCGAGTTTGAGGGTCAGGCCCATGCCGAACATCACCAGGCCGAGCAGCGGCACGATGGCGACTTTCAGGCTGAGGAACCAGCCGGGCTGGAGAAACGCCAGTACGGCGAAGATCAGTACCCAGTAGGCGAAGGTGTTACCGACAAAACGACTCAGTGCCGCCAGTGCACGCATGGTGTTTTCCTTGTCATGTGCGGGGCGGGGCAGGCAAGCGTCGACCCATAGGGGCCCGGCTTGCCGGCGAAGGGATCTCTGGATCGCCAAAGCCTTCGCTGGCAAGCCAGGCGCCTGCAGAACGGTGCCTGGCCCCTACGTACGGCCCATCAGATGCCCTGCGGGATTTCCTCGCCGCCCAGCGCCTCGAACAGCTCCGGCAGGAACTCGCCGAAGGTCAGCATCATCAGGGTGAAGCTGGCATCCAGCTGGCCCAGGGCTTCGTCGCCGCCGTCCTGTTCGGCCTGGTCCTGCAGCAGGTCTTCGAACTTCAGGCGCTTGACCACCATCTTGTCGTCGAGGACGAAGGACAGCTTGTCCTGCCAGGCCAGGGCCAGTTGGGTGACCATCTTGCCGGTGCTCAGGTGCAGCTGAATTTCGTCACCGGTCAGATCCTGGCGCTTGCAGCGGATGATGCCGCCGTCTTCCTGGACATCACGCAGTTCGCACTCGTCGAGGACGAAGAAGTTGTCGGCGGCCTTGAGGGTCTTGACCCAATCGGTCATCACCGCGGTCGGGGCGATCTTCACGGTCAGTGGCCGCACCGGCAGGGTGCCGAGCACTTCGCGCAGGGTCGACAGCAGGTCTTCGGCGCGTTTCGGGCTGGCCGAGTTGACCAGGATCAGGCCCTGTTTCGGCGCGATCGCGGCGAAGGTCGCCGAACGGCGGATAAAGGCGCGTGGCAGGAAAGCCTGGATGATTTCATCCTTGAGCTGGTCACGTTCCTTCTTGTAGACCTTGCGCATCTGTTCGGCTTCGATCTCTTCGACCTTTTCCTTCAGTGCGTCACGCACCACGCTGCCCGGCAGGATGCGTTCTTCCTTGCGGGCCGAGACCAGCAGAAAATCGCCGCTGACATGCACCAGCGGTGCGTCTTCGCCCTTGCCGAATGGAGCGATGAAGCCATAGGTGGTCAGCTCCTGGCTTGCGCAGGGGCGGGCCGGTTTGGTCGCCAGCGCGGCCTCCAGGGCCTCGGCGTCAAAAGGCAGATCCTGGGTCAGGCGGTAGATCAGCAGGTTCTTGAACCACATGGGGCGAATCTCTCCTTTATACAAAGGTGGGCATTATTCTCTTCGTGGCCCGATAGGCCAACCCTCTGCTAAGTCTTTGGAAGGCCTGAAAAAAATATTGAAGAAAGTGCTTGCCAGAGTGGGGAGCGCTCCGTAGAATGCGCGCCACACCGAAAGCGAAGGGTGATTAGCTCAGCCGGGAGAGCATCTGCCTTACAAGCAGAGGGTCGGCGGTTCGATCCCGTCATCACCCACCATTCGTTCAAGTGTTTAGCGCAGCGGTAGTTCAGTCGGTTAGAATACCGGCCTGTCACGCCGGGGGTCGCGGGTTCGAGTCCCGTCCGCTGCGCCATATTCGATGATCTGGACCACTGAACGCCAGGTCATCACGCAAAGCCCGCCTAACCGCGGGCTTTTTGCTGTCTGGTGTGTGGAAAAGTCCACGATTTAAATTTTTTTATTAAATCAGTGCTTTATGGATTTTTTGTGGCATAATGCGCTCACACTGGAAGCGAAGGGTGATTAGCTCAGCCGGGAGAGCATCTGCCTTACAAGCAGAGGGTCGGCGGTTCGATCCCGTCATCACCCACCATTCGTTTCAAGTGTTTCGCGCAGCGGTAGTTCAGTCGGTTAGAATACCGGCCTGTCACGCCGGGGGTCGCGGGTTCGAGTCCCGTCCGCTGCGCCATATATCGATGTTCTGGACCACTGAACGCCAGAGCATCACGGAAAGCCCGCCCAGTGCGGGCTTTTTTTCGTCCGGGGTTTTTGTGGTGCCTGTTCGCGGATGAATCCGCGAACAGGCCCGTAAGGCCGCCAAAAGCCTTGCGGGCATGACAGGGGCTTAGCCGCCCTGAGGTTCTCTCCTATCGTTCGGCGTTCCGGCTGTGCCGGTAATCGCTGACCGCGTCATACACCGCCTTGCGCAGGCGGTTGATCCCCCCGATCGGCCGGTGCGCCTCAAGCCCGTGCCACGGACTGAACGACTGGTTGTCACAGGCGATGTTCTGCTCCAGCGTGTCGAAATCCTGCGCCGGAATGCGGATGTGCGCCACCGTCTCGAAGGGGGCATCGCTTTCCTTCCATTCGATGCTGGTGTCTTCGATCGGCATGTACCGGTTGGCGTTCTGGCGCTGGATCTGCAGCACGAAGCAGGCCGGAACCCGGTCCGTGGACAACTGCTGGACCAGGGCGCTGCGCAGGAAGTTCGGCAGGTCCTCGTTCTGCTTCGGCAACTCGTATTCCGGGCAGCTTTGCGGATCGGGGGCAACACGGAACTTGGCGTTGGCACTGCCGAACTTGTAGGGCGATACGGAAAAGTAGGTCGTCTGCAGCGGTGTTTTCGGCGCCGGTGCCAGGGTTGCCAAGGCAATGAACAGGTGGCGGATCTGCCAGCCGGTGGGGTTCCAACTGGGGAAGAAGGCCAGAACCTTCTTGCCGTCGGCCTGGGCGGCGATGTTCTGCTGGTATTCGGCGACATCGCTGACGAAGAAGTTCGGATGGTTGAACATCACGAAATCCTGCTCATGGCGCCCCTGCTGACCGGCCAGCAACTGCCTGCCGGGAACATCCAGCAGCTTGATCGCCATGCCGCGGGCATCGCGGATGCTGTCGAACTGCGGATAGGCATTGCCGTTGGACAGGCGGATCAGCGCCTGCCAGGTCTTGCCCGGCTCGGCGAACACGCCCTGGCGCAGTTCGCTGCCCAGGCCTTCGAGCACCTGCACTTCGGCATTCACACAGCCATGGGCCTTGGCGTGGGCATCGCGCAGGTAGCGGGTGCCCTCGCGGTGCTGGTCGACGATGCGCACGGCGGTCTGAATGATGTCCTGGGTCCTCGCGGTCTCATCGCTCGGCACCTGTTCCACCGTCGGCACCGGGCCGCTGTGGCGCCAGGCGTACCAACCGGTGGCCAGGGCCCAGCCGAGCAGGCCGAGGCCTACCAGGAGCAGCAGGCTCTTGCCGAGAAATGCGCCGAGGCGCAGCCACAGTCGCTTCAGCATGTGAACGTCCTTTCAGGCTTGTCGGGAGGGCATGGGTTCATGGCAACTGCTGCTCCAGCGGGCCACCCAGCACCTTCAGGTATTCGAGCAGGGCCCAGCGCTCCTCCGGTTGCAGCAGCCGGCCGATCACGCCGTTGCCGCGCTTGCCGGCACGGAATTCATGACCGCTGTTGTGGTTGCCGCTGATCCGGGTGTCGAACAGGAAGCCGTTCTCGAAGGCTTTCTGGCGATAGCCCAGGTGACGCGGATCGTATTCGAAAGTGCCCCGATAAAAAGTGGTGGAGCGCTCGTCCTGCGGCGACAGCAACTGATAGAGGCTCGGCACCGAGCCGTTGTGCAGGTAGGGCGGTGTGGCCCATACCCCCGCCAGCGGCCGCGCCTTGTAGGCCCGTTGTTCGAGTACGCCGATCGGCAGGCCGAAGCCGTCCAGTTGCGGGCGCTCGGCAGGTGTCACGCCGGCATCGCGATAGGCGCGCTCCTCGACGAACGCCGTGACATAGGCCAGGCCCTTGGCTACCGACAGCTGGCTCAGGTCCAGCGGCTGGTCGCTCCTGGGATGAAGTTGCACCGGCAGTTTGGCCAGTTCCGCCGGGTCCCATTGCAGCGCGCTCAGGTCATAGCGTTGGTCGGCGATGTTGTTCGCGGTGTTCGGGTCGGTACCGATCGCGGCCAGGGGAATGCTGGTGAGGTGTTGCACCGCACGACCGTTTTCCTCGGTCACCGAGGGCACGTGGCAGCCGGCACAGTTCTCGGCAAACAGCTTGCGGCCCTGGGCGGCCCGGGCCAGGTCGACCTTGCCGAACAGCTCCTCGGGCCAGGTCGGTGGCTTGAGGCGTTGCAGGGTTTCCTCGATCTTGTGCAGGTCACGCACCCGCACGCTGGACGGATAGCGGTCGTCGCCACGCAGTGGCTGGCCGTTGGCGTCGAAAAAGTTCAGCGTGGCACCGACGCCCAGGGCCTCACCGATATTGCGGGCCATCGGTTGCTGGGCCGAGGCGGTCCACTGGACCCAATCGAAGGTCCAGATATCCCACAGTTGCGGGTAGTCCACCGGCGCGTTGGCGACCCGGTAGTTCTTGTCGGAGATGGCATCGCCGAAGCTGGCGTTGGCGATCCGGCCGAAGGCGTCCGTGCGTCCCGGACCCTCCAGCGTCGGATAGAGTCCGCGGTGGGTATCGTTCCAGGCGACGTGGAGGAAGGTATCGAGGGACTGTTTCAGCGCCACCCGCAGTTCGGCACGCTTGGCCTCGTAGTCGTTGCCGAGGACCTTGCGGGCGAAGCGCTCGAACTTCCAGGGGTTGTAGTAGGTGGCCGCGAGGCTGGCGACCAGTGCCTGGCCGAAGCTGCCGCCACGCACCGTCGGTACGCTGGAGGGCAGGACATGCTGGGCCGAACCACCGTCGATCCTCAGCGCCTGGCCTTTGTAGCGCAGTTCGCCGGTGTGGCAGGCCGAGCAGGTGATGTCCAGGTACTGCTCGCTGCTTGCGGGGTTCTGGTGGCGGGTGAAGCCCACCGGCAGATTGCCGGGATTATCCGCTGTGGCCTGTTGCCGAGGATCGACCAGGAAGCCGAAGCGTGCCAGGTATTCCGGCGCGGCGAAGCGTTGTTCGGAGAAGGGCAGTTCCAGGGCGGTGAACCATTCGTAGCGCAGGCCCTTCACCTGGGTACCCTGGGGCGTGTAGTAGAAGGTCTGGCGATCGGCCGGGCTCCACTGTTCCAGGTAATGCACCTGCTCGGCCGGTATGTATGCCGGCAATTTCGGATTGGCGATGTAGTACAAGATCACCGCGAGGCCTAGGCCAATCAGCAGTATCAGAGCCAGTAACACACGGTAAAAAATGCGCAAGATAACGATCCTTGTCGAGGTGTGATGCTCTTATGCCTCAGCTGCTGCCTGGCATCAAGTGGCCGTGATGGCCGCCCGTACTGGCTCCCGCTGGCGGAGCGGCTGTTTCGTTGGACGTAAGCAGAATGTCAGCACTGTGTAAAATGCTTTGCGGACCTGAACTTATCGACTGTTTTCGGCTCTGATCCCGGTAGCCATTGGTCGCGGCCGCCTGATAAGCTCGCGACTTTATTCGAATGCCCCCTAGGCGCATGAACAAGGAAATAGCATGAAACAGCATCGGTTGGCGGCGGCGGTGGCCCTGGTTAGCCTGGTACTCGCGGGCTGCGATTCGCACTCCAGCGTAGAGCTGAAAACCCCGGCGCAAAAAGCCTCCTACGGTATTGGCCTGAACATGGGCAAGAGCCTGGCCCAGGAAGGCATGGATGATCTGGATTCCAAGGCCGTGGCCCAGGGCATCGAGGATGCCATCGGCAAGAAAGAGCAGAAGCTCAAGGACGAAGAACTGGTCGAGGCGTTCGCCGCGCTGCAGAAGCGTGCCGAAGAGCGCATGGCCAAGCTGAGCGAAGAGTCGGCAGCCGCCGGCAAGAAATTCCTCGAGGAAAACGGCAAGAAGCCTGGCATCGTGACCACCGCTTCCGGCCTGCAGTATGAAGTCGTCAAGAAAGCCGACGGTCCTCAGCCCAAGCCGACCGACGTCGTCACCGTCCACTACACCGGCAAGCTGATCAATGGCACCACCTTCGACAGTTCCGTGGATCGCGGCAGCCCGATCGACCTGCCGGTCAGCGGCGTGATTCCTGGTTGGGTCGAAGGCCTGCAACTGATGCACGTCGGCGAGAAGTACAAGCTGTACATTCCGGCTGATCTGGCTTACGGCGCGCAGAGCCCGAGCCCGGCGATTCCGGCCAACTCGGTTCTGGTGTTCGACCTGGAACTGCTGGCGATCAAGGATCCGACCAAGGCTGACGATGCGGAAGCTCCTGCCGCCAAGCCTGCCGGTAAGGCCGCCGAGAAAGCTGCGAAGTAATCCTCCGGTTTGCCCCGCGAAAACGCCCCGTTCTACGGGGCGTTTTCGTTTGTGCGGCATGATGGGTTGCAATAAACCGAACATATACTGCCGACAGCAGTCTTAACATTGAGCTAATTGGCGTAGTCGTAGACTGTCGCCAAGTCAATGAAATATTGGGGTTTTTTTAGTGAGTAAAAAACGCCCGATCTGACTCGGACCCTTGTGCGACGGGGCTTTCAGCCATGAAATGCCGCTCTGTTCACAAGGTTATCCACAATTTGTGTGGATAACCTTGTGCGCCTGATCGCTGGAGTGATGATGAAAACACCGTGGAATTTCGCTCGCTTCCTGCCCCTGGCCCAACGCCTCCTGGCGCGTGGACGCCTGCCCACTTTACTGTTCGCAGTGGCGAGCAAGAGTGCCCGGGAAGGCGGGCGGCTGGGCAAGCTCAAGGAGGACCTGAAGCTGTTGCAGGTCTTGTGCCTGGCCTACTGGCGCGGTGAATATCGCGCGGTCAGTGCCAAGTCGATGGTCATCGTGGTGGCGGGCCTGATGTATTTTCTCAGCCCGATCGACGCGATTCCGGATTTCATCCCGTTATTCGGCATGCTCGACGATATCGCGGTGCTGGCCTGGGTGATGAATGCCCTGGACCAGGAGTTGAATGCCTTCCGGGCCTGGCGCGAGCGCCAGGTGCCGGAACACCTGGTGGCGGTCGAACGCCTGCCGGAGACCCCGAAGCAGTTGCAGCTCGAACGCAACGACAAAAATTGACCTGAATCCCCTCGTTTGAAGATCACACACACGAGCGACTCTGGTGGCTGTTAATATTAAGCTACTAGGAAAGCGCTGACTCGCTATGTGTAATCGTCCTACGGGGTGTAGTAATGGATCTTCAAATAATTACACGTGACGGTGAACCGGAATATGCGGTTCTCCCCTGGGCTCAGTACCAAAGTTTGCTCAAGGCTGCCGGCTTGCGCAGCCAACAACCCCCTCCGACCTCTTCTGACACGCCTGTGGCGCCGGCCGCCGCCATGCCGGCGTTCGACCAGTTGCGCACCCTGCGCGAAGCCAAGGGGCTGGCGATCGAGGTGCTGGCACGGACCGTGGGCATCAGCCCATCATACCTGGGGTTGATCGAGAGTGGTGAGCGGGAGCCGGATGCCGCGATTCGCCGCAGCCTGGCCTGGGAATTGGGTGTCGCCGGATGGAGGGATGCATCGTGAGCGTGCGAATCAGTCGTCAGCATTGGGAGGGCCTGCTGGGGGAACTCGATCAGGCCCGTCGGCAGCGGCATCTGTTGACCTATCGGGCATTGCTCGAGCGTCTGCAACTGCCCAGCCCTGCCATGCAGACCCTGACGGCGGCGCTGGAGCACCTGGCAGCCCTGGATGCCAGGGCCGAGCAGCCGTTGCGCAGTTCATTGGTGATCAGCCAGGGCGCGAGCCGTCTGCCGCGTACCGGTTTTTTCGAATGCGTGGAGCGCCTGGGGCGCTTTTCCGGTCCGTCGGACGGCGTGGCGGCGGCTTCCTGGCACGCATCGGAAGTGGTGCGGGTGTTCGAGTACGACTATCCCGAGTCGGCCGAAGCCTGATCTCGTGGGGCCTGTTCGCGGACTTGCAGCTCAGGCGCTGTCTTCGAGCGAAGTGATCTCGGTGCTGTCGATGACGTGGATGCTGTGGCCCGGCACGTTCTTGGCGTGGTGCTTGGCCTGTGAGGCCAGCTCGGCCAACTGGCTGGCATCGAGCAGCCCGCAGGACTGCGGCTTCAGGTGCACCGCACCGATGGACAGGGACAGCAGGGCAAACTCCTGGCGCAGGCCCTGGCGGTTCGACGCGATGAAACAGCCGGCCTCCAGATGCTCGGCACGGTAGAAGCGCCGGCACTGGTTCTGGAAGTCATCGACCAGGTGATCCAGGCGTTTCTGCCAATCATCCGAACCCAGCACCAGCAGGAAATCATCACCGCCGATGTGGCCGACGAAGTCGCGGCTCGGGTCGACCCGCTCGTTCAGGCACTGCGCCAGGCATAGCAATACTTCGTCACCCCGGCCGTAGCCGTAGATATCGTTGAAGGGCTTGAAGCTGTCGATGTCGACATAGCAGATCAACGCTTCGCGTTGCTGTTGCAACAGACGGGCCAGGCACTGCTGGATCGGCACGTTGCCGGGCAGCAGGGTCAGCGGGTTGGCGTAGCGGGCCTGCTGGATCTTCAGTTCGGTGATCAGTTTCAGTACGTCGATCACCCGTCCAAGGCCCAGGTAGCGGCCATTGAGGGTGATGATGAAATCTTCCTCGATACGTTGCCGGGCACGGCTGGTCAGCAGTCGGCTGACCTGTTGCAGCGACTGGCTCGATTCCACGGCGAGGAAGTCATCGCTCATCAGCCGGCTGATGGGCTTGCGGGCGAACAGGTCGGTGGCGAACGGCTTGAGCAGCGCATCCGACAGCGAATGCCGATGGACGATGCCGCAGGGCCGGTGCTGTTCGTCCAGCACCGCCAGCGAATTGAGATTGGCCTGGCGCCGAAAGGCCTCCAGCACCGTCGCCGTGGCGGTGTCCTGGGTCACTGCCGGTTGTTCGATGAGCAGGGCGCTGAGGTCGCTGCCGTCCTCGCTCAGGACGATGGAGGTGTTTTCCACCTTGGGCAGCAGGGCGTGGGCATCCTGTGGCGGGTTTTCCTGGGGACGGCAGAGCAGGTAGCCCTGCACCAGGTCGACGCCCATTTCGGTCAGTACCGCCAGTTCTTCCGGCAATTCGATGCCTTCGGCGATCACCCGGGCCCGCGAGGCCTTGGCGATCTGCAGGATGGAGCCGACGAACTCGCGCTTGAGGCCGTCCTGGTGGATACCATCGATGAAGTGTCGGTCGATCTTGACGTAGTCCGGGCGCAATTCCGACCACAGGCGCAGGCTGGAATAGCCGGCCCCCAGATCATCCAGGGCGATCGAGAAACCCATGTCGCGGTAGTGGTGCAGCGCGTTCTGCAGCAGTTGGAAATCGTCGGTGGGGGTTTGCTCGGTCAGTTCGATGACCACGTTGCTGGGGTCGATGCCGAAGTCCTGCAGCCATTGCAGGGTTCGTCCCGGTGGGTGGCTTGGCTCCAGCAGGGATTCGGGGGATACGTTGAGAAACAGCTTGCCGGGCAGTTTCTGTTCGCTGAAACGGCGGCAGGCACTGAGCCGGCAGGCCATTTCCAGTTCGCTCAGGCGTCCGGCCTGACGGGCCACGGCGAACAGGCTGACGGGTGAGTGCAGCGGGCTGTTGGAGGGCCCGCGACTGAGCGCCTCATAGCCGACGATACGTCTCTCGGACAGTGAAATGATCGGTTGGAACAGGCTGTGCAGACCACTCTGAGCCAGGATTGAACTCAAGGCGTTCAGCTGTTCGGTCATGGTCATGGCAGTCTCTGTCGAAAGAAAAGGACCGGAGGCGGCTCCCGGCTCGGGAGACGTGTCCAGTCCTTTATTTCACGACAGAATGATGACTGTTTGATGACGCTCCGAAGAGCAATCACACTAAATTGCTATCACTCGTCAGTGCTTGGCCACCGCGGTATTCAGACGCAGGTAATCGAGCAGGATACGCCCGGTCTCGCTCAGGTAGGCGTCGTCTTCCGGCTTGGTTTTCTTGTCCGGGTCAGGCGGCAGGGCGTCGTCGTCCTCTTTCTTGAGTTCCTTGAGCGCGTCCTCGCCCTTGGCCTTGCGGCGGGCGTTTTCCATGGCCAGTTGCTTGGCATCGATATCGGCACGCTGGGCGCGACGCTCGGCCTCGTTCAGGCTCACGGTCTTTTCCTTCAGCAGCTTCTCGGCCAGGGCCAGCTTGTCGCGGATGAAGATGAACTCGGCATCCTTCGCCGCACGGGCCTCGTGGTCGGCCTTGAGCTGGGCCAGGAACGGCTTGAACGGGTCCACCGCCGGCTTGATCGAAGGACGGATGGTGTCCCACGGCATGGCTTCCGGCAGCGCGCTTTCGCCGATTTCCTTGGTGTCGATGATCGACGGGAAGTCCACGTCCGGCAGTACGCCCTGATGCTGGGTGCTCTGCCCGGAAACCCGGTAGAACTTGGCCAGGGTCAGTTTCAGTTCGCCATGGTTGAGCGGCTGGATGGTCTGCACGGTGCCCTTGCCGAAGGTCTGGCCACCGATGATCAGCGCGCGATGGTAGTCCTGCATGGCGCCGGCGAAGATCTCCGAGGCCGAGGCCGACAGGCGGTTGACCAGCAGCGCCATCGGACCCTTGTAGAACGCACCGGGGTTTTCGTCCTCGAGCACGTCGACCTTGCCGTCGGCGTTGCGCACCAGCACGGTCGGGCCCTTGTCGATGAACAGGCTGGTCAGCTCGGTGGCTTCCTGCAGGGAGCCGCCGCCGTTGTTGCGCAGGTCGATGACCACGCCGTCGACGCCTTCCTTCTGCAGCTCGCCCAGCAGTTTCTTCACGTCGCGGGTGGTGCTCTTGTAGTTCGGATCGCCAGCACGGAAGGCCTTGAAGTCCAGGTAGAAGGCCGGGATGTCGATCACCCCGAGCTTGTAGTCCTTGCCATCCTGCTTGAGGTGCAGGATCGACTTGCTTGCCGCCTGGTCTTCCAGTTTCACCGCCTCGCGGGTGATGGAGACGATCTTGCTGGTCTGGTCGTTCGGCGCGTTGCTTGCCGGAATGATTTCCAGGCGGACCACCGAGCCCTTCGGACCACGGATCAGCTTGACCACTTCGTCCAGGCGCCAGCCGACCACGTCGACCATTTCCTTGTCGCCCTGGGCGACACCGATGATCTTGTCGGACGGCGCGACCTGCTTGGTCTTGTCGGCCGGGCCAGACGGCACCAGGCGCACGACCTTGACCTGGTCGTTGTCGCTTTGCAGCACGGCGCCGATGCCCTCGAGGGACAGGCTCATGTTGATGTCGAAGTTTTCCGCGCTATCAGGAGACAGATAGTTGGTGTGCGGGTCGTAGGACATCGCGAAGGTGTTGATATAGGCCTGGAAGATATCCTCGGCCCGGGTCTGGTCCAGGCGGGCCAGCTGGTTCTTGTAGCGCTTGACCAGCAGTTCCTGGATCGCCTTGGGATCCTTGCCGGCGATCTTCAGGCGCAGCACCTCGTCCTTGACGCGCTTGCGCCACAGGTCGTCGAGTTCGGCGGTGCTCTTGAGCCACGGCGCGTCCTTGCGATCGATCAGCAGGGTCTCGTGGGTGGTGAAGTCGATCTTGTCGACGCCCTTGTTCAGCTCGGCGAGGGCGAAGTCCAGGCGGCCCTTGACCCGATCCAGGTAGCGCTTGTAGATGGTGAAGCCGGCATTGAGGTCGCCGCTCTTGAGGAAGTCGCCGAACTGGGTCTTCCACTTGTCGAATTCGGCGATGTCGCTGGCCAGGAAATAGCTGCGCGACGGGTCGAGCAACTTGATGTAGCTGTCGTAGATGATCACAGAGCGCGCGCTGTCCAGCGGCGGCTTGCTGTAGTGGTGGCGCTTGAGCAACTCGACGACGTTCAGGCTGGCGATCACCTCGTCACGGTCGGGCTGAAGATTGTCCCAGCTGTTGGCTGCGAACGTGTTGCCCGAGAACGCCGAAACGCCAAGGCCGATGAAAAGGGCAAGTGCAGTGCCGGGGAACAAATGCTTCATGCTGAGTCGACGCGGGGACAATTGATCACGCATATTAGGCCGTCTTTAAAGTCGCCGGTTCCGTGGGACTGAGTGCCAAAACCGCCATTGAGGGTTTCGCACGAGTCGCGGACCGGTCGCATAATGCAAGAAAGCCCGGTGCTACAGCTCCGGGCTCAGTCCAGACTCACTATGGAGGCACTGTGAAGGCATTGCAAGGCGTTGAAGGTCAAGTGGAGTGGCTGGAAGAGCCGAATCCGGGTTGTGATGTGGGGCAAGTGCGCATTCGCGTCGCTGCTGCGGGGCTCAACCGGGCCGATCTGTTGCAGAAGGCCGGGCTCTATCCGCCACCGCCGGGAGCCAGCCAGGCGCTGGGGCTGGAGTGCTCCGGAGTGATCGTCGAAGTGGGAGCCGGTTCCGCCTGGCAGGTCGGTGATCGGGTCTGTGCGCTGCTCGCCGGCGGCGGCATGGCCGAGGAAGTGGTGGTCGATGGCCGCCATGTGCTGCCGGTGCCGGAAGGCCTGAGCCTGGTCGAAGCGGCCGCGCTGCCTGAGGTCTACGCCACGGCATGGCTGAATCTGTTCCAGTTGGCGGGCCTCAAGCCCGGTGAAAAGGTGCTGTTGCATGCCGGTGCCAGTGGCGTCGGTTCGGCGGCGATCCAACTGTGCAAGGCCTTCGGCAACCCCTGCTGGGTCAGTGTCGGTTCGGCGGATCGACTGGCCTATTGCGAGTCGCTGGGTGCCCAGGGCGGGGCGATTCGTGGTGACGATATCGAAAGTCTGAACGACTTCGCCCCCTTCGACGTGATCCTCGACCCGGTGGGCGCGAACTACGCGGCGCTCAACGTGAAACTTTTGTCAGCTGACGGGCGGTGGGTGCTGATCGGCCTGATGGGCGGGCGGGAAACCCAGTTGGACCTGGCGAAGATCCTCGCCAAGCGTATCCAGTTGCTGGGTTCGACCCTGCGCAGTCGCGATGCGCAATTCAAGGCCGATCTGCTCGCGGACTTGAACCAGCACGTCTGGCCGCTGTTTGCCGACAAGCGCCTGAGCCCGCAACTGGCCAGGACGTTCCCGATCCGTGATGCCGAACTGGCGTTTGCCGAGCTGGCCGGCAACCAGGTGGCGGGCAAGCTGGTGCTGGTGATTGATGAAGCCCTGGTCTGATTGATTCTTCCGTGGGGGCGCAGCCTCTTCGCGGGCTTGGCCGCGAAGAGGCCGTCGCTGCGTGTCTCAGTGCCAGGCGTGAATCGGCCAGCCGGCCTTTTCCGCCTGTTCGCGCAACACCGGGTCCGGGTTCACCACGTGAGGGTGGTCGACCTTGAGTAGCAGCGGCAGGTCGTTGCGCGAATCGGAATAGAAACTCGCGCCTTCGAGGTTTTCCCCTTCGGCGTCGAGCCATTCCAGCAGGCGGGTGATCTTGCCCTCGCGATAGGTCAGGATGCCGGTGGTCTGGCCGCTGTAGACCCCATGCAACACTTCCAGCTCGATGCCCAGCACCTCGTCGATGCCCAGGCGTTCGGCGATCGGCCTGACCAGGTGGGTGCCCGAGGCGGAGATCACCAGGATCCGGTCACCGGCCGCACGGTGCTCGGCAATCGCCTTGCACGCATCGCTGTAGATCAGCGGCTCGATCACCTCCTCGACCCACGGTTCGACCAGGTGTTCGATTTCCTCCGGGGTCCGCCCGGCCATGGGCTCCAGGCTGAACAGCATGAACTCCTCCATGGCCAGTTCGCCCCGGCTGTAGGCGTCCATCAGTTCGTTGTTGCGGCGCATGAAGGACTCCGGGTCGACCCAGCCCAGGCGTCCCATCTGCTCGCTCCAGAGCGTCGCGCAGTCGCCGTGAATCAGGGTTTCATCCAGATCAAAAATTGCCAGGGCCATCAGTGCAGCTCTCTCTTCGGAAGGACATGCTTGAAACAGGACATCAGGCTACCTCACAAAGGGCCGCCGGATCGATGGACAGGGCCAGGCGTCGTCCATCGGGGTGCAGGTCGGCGGCCGAGCGGTTGAGCACGTCCACCAGCAGTTCGACACCGCGGGCCTCGACCCGGTAGCGGATGACGTTGCCCAGCAGACTGTGGCCACGGACCAGGGCATCCGGTTCGCCTTCGGTGTGCAGCTCGATGGCTTCCGGGCGGATCGCGATGCGGCTGCTGACCGGCCGTTGCAGCAGGCGGCTGGCGGCCTCGGCGTCGAGCAGGTTGTAGTTGCCGATGAAGCCGGCGGCGAACACGTCCACCGGCGCGGTGTAGAGCGATTCGGCGTCGCCGCTCTGGACGATGCGGCCCTGGTTCATCAGGAAGATACGGTCACTCATGGTCAGGGCTTCTTCCTGGTCGTGGGTGACGAAAATGGTGGTCAGGCCCAATTCGCGCTGGATCGCCCGGATCTGTTCGCGCAGGTGCTTGCGAATGCGCGCATCGAGGGCCGACAGCGGCTCGTCGAGCAGCAGCAGGCGCGGGCGTGTCACCAGCGAACGGGCCAGGGCCACGCGCTGGCACTGGCCGCCGGACAACTGGTGCGGGTAGCGGGTGGCGAAATCGTGCAGCTCGACCAGCTTGAGGGCTTCCATGACCCGCTTGTGGCTGTCGTCGGCGTTGACCTTCTGCATCTTCAGGCCGAAGGCGACGTTCTGCTCCACGGTCATGTTGGGAAACAGCGCGTAGCTCTGGAACACCATGCCGATCGCGCGTTTCTGCGGGCTCAGCGGGACGATGTCCTGGCCGTCGAGCAGGATCCTGCCGCTGTCCACCGGCGTCAGGCCGGCGATGCAGCGCAGCAGGGTGGACTTGCCGCAGCCGGAGGGACCGAGCAGGGTGATGAACTCGCCCTTGGCGATTTCGCAGTTGATATCGCTGAACACCGTGGTGCCGGCGTAGGTCTTTTTCAGGTTCTGGACGCTGATGAAGCTCATTGGCTCTTGTCCTTATTGAGGCGATTGGCAACCCACGTGAGTACCAAGACGAAGAGGAAATAGGAGATCACCAGCGCACTGGTGAAGTGACCGCTGCTGTTGCGCATGTTGTTCAGGTACACCTGCAGGGTCTCGTAGCGGGTGCCGACCAGGATGTTGGCGAACACGAACTCGCCGAACAGGAACGAGAACGACAGCAGCAACGCCACCATCAGGCCCTTGCGCAGGTTCGGCAGCACCACCAGGAATGCTGCCTGCCAGGTGCTGGCGCCGAGCAGATGGGCGGCGTCCATCAGGTCGCGCAGGTTGATCGCCTGCAGGTTGTTGGTGATCGCCCGGTACATGAATGGCAGGGCCACGGTGAAGTAGCAGCCGATCAGGATCCACGGCGTGCCGACCATGGCGAACGGCCCGGAGCCGTAAAGTTGCAGCAGACCCACCGAGGACACCACCGGCGGCACCGCGAAGGGCAGCAGGATCAGGATGTTCATCAGCGCGTCGAGGCGCGGGAAGTGGTAGTGCACCACGAACAGCAGCGGCAGGATCAGCACCACCGACAGCAGCAGTGCGCCGACGCAGACGATCAGCGATTGGCCGAACGCGCCGAGAAAGCGCGGGTCGCTCCACAACTGCAGGTACCACTTGAAGGTGAAACCGCTGGGCAGCACGGTCGCCGACCAACTGCTGGCGATGGAGTAGACGAAGGTGCCGGCCAGCGGCAGCAGCAGGATCAGGAACAGCAGGTAGACCACCACGCGGTGGTAGAGGCTGGCGGAGCCGGGTTCAACGCGCGACATGGTGGCTCCTTTTCAACAGCCATTGATGGATGACGGTGACGAAGGTCATCAGGCCGACCAGGATCACCGCCAGCGCGCTGGCCATGTTCGGGTCGAGGCTGATGTCGCCGGAGACCATCGCGGCGATACGGATCGGCAGCACGTTGAAGTTGCCGGTGGTCAGGGCGTAGACCGTGGCGTAGGCGCCCAGGGCGTTGGCCAGCAGGATCACGAAGGTGCCCAGCAGCGCCGGAGTCAGCACCGGCAGGCCGATGTGCCGCCAGAACTGCCAGCCCTCGGCGCCGAGCAGCGCGGCGGACTCGCGCCAGTCTTCGCGCAGGGCGTCGAAGGCCGGGTAGAGCAGCAGCACGCCCAGGGGGATCTGGAAGTAGGTGTAGAGGATGATCAGGCCGGTCTTGGAGTACAGGTTGAAGTCCTGGATGATCCCGGCCTGTTTCAGCAGGAGGGTGAGGGTGCCGTTGAAGCCCAGCAGGATGATGAAGGCGAAGGCCAGCGGCACGCCGGCGAAGTTGCTGGTCATGTTGGCGAAGGCGTTGACGAAGTCGCGCAGGCGCGAGTCGACACGGCGCAGCGAATAGGCGCCGAGCAGGGCGATGAGCATGCCGAACACGCTCGACCAGAAACTGATCTCCAGGCTGTACTGGATGGCCTGCAGGTAGAACTTCGAACCGAAGATCTTGTTGAAGTTGGCCAGCCCCCAGCCGTCGTCTTCCGATTGCAGGCTGTTGATCAGCACCCAGGCCAGCGGGGCGATCTCGAAGACGATGAAGAACAGGGCGAAAGGCGCCAGGCAGAGCAGGGCGAGCCATTTGCCACGGGTGATTGAATTCACTTCAACAGCTCCCGGCATACAGGTTTGTCGTGGTGCACGCCCAGCAGTGTGCAGATCGTGCCGCAGAGCTCGGTCTGCCGGGGTGCGGCATCGGGATTGAAACTGAAGGCGTCGCCGAGGACGAACAGCGGTACCTCGCGCTCTTCGGCCAGCAGGCCGTTGTGCGAGCGGTCGTTGTTCATGCCGTGGTCGGCGGTCACCAGCACCTGATAGCCGGCGTCGAGCCAGCCTTGCAGGTAGTCGGCCAGGATGATGTCGGCCGAGCGTGCGCTATTGCGGTACTGGGCGCTGTCCAGGCCATGCTTGTGGCCGGCATCGTCGATATTCATCGGATGCACCAGCAGGAAGTTCGGCGCGTGTTGCAGGCGCAGGCTTTCGGCGTCGGCGAACAGGTGCGAGTCGGGGTAGTGATCCATCCAGTAGAAATGCCCGTGCTGGATCGGCAGGCTTTCGTTGTGGGTGTGGCGATCGCGGGCGGCGACGAAGGGCGAGCGGTTGTACAGCTCGCTGACCCAGTGATAGGCCGCTGCCGCAGTGCGCAGGCCACCGTCGCGGGCGTAGTGGAACACGCTGCGCTGGTTGGACAGGCGCGTGACCTGGTTGTGCACGATGCCGCTTTCGATCGGGGCGACACCGGTGAGAATGCATTCGTAGAGCGGTCTGGAGAGCGACGGCAACTCGCATTCCAGTTTGTACAGCGCCGCGCGTCCTGCGCCTGCGTAAGCCTGGAGATGGCCCATGGCGTGCCGGGCGACCTCATGGTTCAGGCCATCGAGCACGACCAGGATGACGTTGTGCTGCATGAGTCGGGCCTCTAGTTTCAAGGAATCTGCAAACTTGTAGGAGCCTGGCTTGCCAGCGAAGGGGGCCTTGAGGGCGATAAAAGCTTCGCGGGCAAGCCCTGCTCCTACGCAGTTCAGTGGTGCTTGCTCGACAGTCAGCTATCGAGCCTTACTGCATGTTGATGATGACTTCTTCCTGCCACTTCTGCGGCAGTGCCTTGGACGTCTTCTCCCAGGCGTCGGCATCCTTGATCGGGGTGACGTGCTTGTACTGCTCGTTGGGCAGCAGCTTGGCCTTCACGTCTTCCGGCAGGGTCAGGTGCTCGGCGCGGATCGGCCGGGCATTGCCGCGGGCCAGGTTGGTCTGGCCGGCATCGCTGAAGATGTACTCACGCGCCAGCTTGGCGGCGTTCGGGTGCTTGGCGTACTTGTTGATGATGGTGGTGTAGCCGGAAATCACCGAACCATCGGAGGGGATCAGCACGATGTAGTCATCGGGGTTGGCCATCTTGGCCTTGTAGCTCAGGCCGTTGAAGTCCCAGACCACGCCGACTTCCACTTCGCCCTTCTCCATGGTGGCGATGGTCGGGTTGGCCAGCGACAGGCGACCCTGCTTGGCGATCTCGGCAAACATCAGCAGCGCCGGCTGGATGTTCTTCTCGTCGCCGCCGTTGGCCAGTGCCGCAGCGAGGACGCCGTTGGCGGCCTGGGCGGCGGTGCTCACGTCACCGATGGAGACCTTGTACTTGCCGGTCTTCAGGTCAGCCCAGCTCTTGGGGACTTCGGAGCCGTGCAGCAGCTTCTTGTTGACGATGAAGGCGATGGTACCGGTGTAGGCCAGCGCCCAGTTGCCGTCCTTGTCCTTGGCCCAGGCCGGAACCTGTTCCCAGGTGCTCGGCTTGTACGGCTGGGTCACGCCCTGCTTGGTCGCGATCGGACCGAAAGCCGCGCCGACGTCGCCGATATCGGCGCTGGCGTTGTCTTTCTCGGCGGCGAACTTGGCGATTTCCTGGGCCGAGCTCATGTCTGTGTCGATGTGCTTGAGGCCGTACTTGTCGCTCAGGTCCTTCCAGGTACCGGCCCAGTTGGCCCAGTCATCGGGCATGCCGACGCTGTTGACGGCGCCTTCTTTCTTGGCCGCGGCCTCCAGGGCCTGCAAATCGGTATCAGCGGCCATGGCGCTGGTGCACAGGGCGATGGTCGAACCTAACAGTGATGCCAGGAAAAGCTGTTTCATCCGAAGCTCCTTTGGGCGTTTTTCAACGCGAAGATCTTGATCGACAGTTTTTATATGCGTAGTGCGGCGGTTGGACGTTTGGTCTAGGTCAGCAATACCTGAGCCAATTTAAGCCTGCTGCATGACACTTTAATGTCGGCATCAGTCCTGCAAGGATTTTTCCTCGTAGCACCCGTGACCGCCGAGTTAAGCGTAGACTATTGATAAACTACTGATATTAAAGGGAATTTGTGTTGTGGGACGGTCGTTCCGCTGCACCGTTTCGTCGCTTTGTCACATATCAGTCATGTGCATTGCCTAGGCTGGGTGCTGCAACCGGAGACCGCGATGCCGCGCGGTTTTGCCCTGAAATAGTGCTGGACTAGTCCAAATAGGTAACGTTGATGCGCGAAGAGGCACCAAAGGCGGTGACAGCTATCGGTCTGGCGCTGCACGAGCAGATCGAGCATGGGCTGCTGCCCGGCGGAAGCAAACTGCCGGCCGAGCGCAAGCTCAGCGAGTTGTTCAGCACCACCCGGATCACCGTGCGCGAGGCCTTGTTGCAACTGGAAGCCCAGGGGCTGATCTACCGCGAGGAGCGTCGGGGCTGGTTCGTCTCGCCGCCGCGGCTGGCCTACAACCTGATGCAGCGCAGCCACTTCCATGCAATGGTCAGTGCCCAGGGGCGGGTACCTTCCACCCAGGTGCTGTCGGCACGGCTGCAGCCGGCTTCGGCGTCGGTATGCGAGTGGTTGCAATTGCCGGCGCTGTCGAGCGTGATCCAGATCTGCCGGGTGCGACGGATCGACGAGCGGCAGGTGCTGTATGTCGAGCACTACCTCAACCCGCAGTACTTCCCGGGCATTCTCGAGTTCGACCTGAACCAGTCGATCACCGAACTCTATGCCCGGCACTACGACCTGCACTACGGGCGGGTGCGCTTCGAGATCGTGCCGACCTCATTGCCGCTGGAGGCTGCCGCGGCATTGCGGGTGTCGTCCGGCAGCCCGGGGCTGCGGATTGCGCGGGTCAACTATGACCAGCACCAGCGCCTGATCGACTGCGACCTGGAGTTCTGGCGGCACGATGCGATCCACGTCGGGGTGGATGTGTTGTAGGAGCCGGGCTTGCCCGCGAATGCGTCCGAAATATCGCTAAAAGCTTCGCGGGCAAGCCCGGCTCCTACAGGGGGGAGAGGCAGGACGGTGGTGCTCAGGACTTGACTGGTTGCTCGGTTTGCACACCGCCACCGGCCGTCACCACCTGCACGCTCAGGCGTGGAGTCGCCAGGTCCAGGCCGGATTCGTCCATGGTCCGTTTCAGCGCCAGGTTGAACGCCCGCGAAACCTCCCATTGCTTGATCGGTGCGGTCTTGAAGCGGGCCCGCAGGACCGCGCTGCCGGACTCGAAGCTCTCTACGCCCTGGATCTCCAGCGGTGACCAGATGTTGCGCCGCTGCAACGGATCCGTGCGCATCTTCTGGCCGACATCGCGCATCAGCTTGATCGCATCGTCGATCGCCATGTTGTAGGGGATCGCCACGCGGAAGATCGCGTAGCCGAACTCCCGTGAGTAGTTCTTGATGCTCTTGATCTCGCTGAACGGAATGGTGTGGACGATGCCGTCGATGTCCCGCAGGCGCACCGTGCGGATGGTCAGGCCCTCGACGGTGCCGAGGTGACCGCCGACGTCGACGTAGTCGTCGATGGCCAGGGAGTCCTCGATGATGATGAACAGGCCGGTGATCAGGTCCGCCACCAGCGACTGCGCACCGAAACCGATGGCCAGACCGATCACACCGGCACCGGCCAGCAGGGGCGTGACGTTCATGCCCATGTTCGCCAGGGCGACGATCAGCGCGATGATGAAGATCGCCACGAACAGCACGTTGCGGATCAGCGGCATCATGGTCTGCGCCCGGGCGTTGGCCAGGCCCTTGCGCGAGCGGGTGAGGGCGTGGTGCACGGCGGTATCGGCGAGAATCCACACCAGCCAGGCGAAGATCAGCGTGCCGCCGAGGCCGAACAGCCGAACACTGACCTCGCGGCCCTCGCCCTCGGTGAAGCGGATCAGCGACATGCCCCAGACCCGCAGGCCGAGTTCGATGAAGAACAGCCAGACCGCCAGGTGCACCAGGGTGTAGCAGAAGCTCTTCAACCGTTCGGAGTACAGCGTATGGCGCCGGTGCCCGCGCTGGGGCTTGAGGGCATGGCGGCGCACCAGGCCGTTGATCACCATGCACAGCACCACCAGCACGGTACAGATCAGCGACTGGCGCAGGGCGGTACTGGTGTCGCCAGCGGAGAAGAAGGTCGCGAACAGCGAGATCGCCACCAGGATCAGCGCGGGAACGAACCAGAAGCTGCCGAGGATATCGATGGTGTCGCTCAGGGCGCGGCGGGTCAGCCGGCGGGACAGCGGCTGGTTGCGGATCAGGTGCGCGATGGGGCGACGGAAGCGCAGGATGAACAGGCCGGTGGAGAGCGCGGCCATCACGTTGACGAAGGTCGCGGCGGTATGGGCCAGGTGGCTGCCGAGGCTGGCGATCAGGCGCGGGTCGCTCAGGGCTTCGCCGAATGCGGCGAAACTGCCGATCAGCCACAGCGGCCGGAAAGCCCGGCGGCGCAGGATATGCAGGGCCTGATGGCGATGCGGGCCGTCGAGCAGGGAGAAGGCGATCACGCAGATCGCCGAGAAACAGGTACCGACCACCAGTGCATAGGCCAGCGCCATCGCCAGATCCTTGCCCAGGGACGAGGGCAGGGCGTAGGTCAGGTAGACGGTGATCAGCAGCGCGATCATCCACGGCCCGAGCTTGCGCAGGGCAAAGCGCAGCAGGTCGACGGTGCGTGGGTGCTGGGGCAGTTCCTCGGTGAGGCCGAAGCGCAGGCGCACCCGATGGCCGAGCCAGATCATCGCCCAGGCCAGGCAACTCCAGAGCAGCAGGATCAGGGCAAAGGCGGAGATGATCGGCAGCCATTCGCTGGCCGGAAGCATCAGCGCCATCATCTCCTGCCTGGCCTGGTCGAACTCCAGCGACCAGCGAGTGAGCGGGCTGTCATTGCCGGTGAACTGCTTTTCGAAGTCGGCCAGGGTGCTGCCGATCAGCCCCAGTACCCCCACTTCGGCGGCCGGCTGGGCCTTTTTCGTGCTGTCCCGGAGCTTTTTCAGGTCGCTCAGCAGCTTGCTGCGCTGCTGGTCGTTCTCCAGGTTCCTGATGACTTCGTCGAGCGACTGGGCCAGGGGCTCGGTCGGTTGTGGCTGGGTTTTCTCGGCGCTGCCCAGCAGGCTCGGCAGGCCGACAGCCTGGGCGGGAACCAGGGGCAGTAACGCCAGCAGGCAGATGAACAGTAAGGTGGGCAGAGCGGAAAGGCGGGCGAACACTAGGCAGTCAACCATACAGGTGCGGATCGACCGAGTGTACGCCAGCCTCGGGCGCCGCGCATTTATTCAGCCAGTTTGGCGAGGATCTTGTAGACCACGGTCCCGAGGATCAACAGCATGCCAAGCCACATCAGCACCGGGCCGGCCCGGTTTTCACGAAAGTTGAAGCCCACGGCCAGCAACAGCATGCCTCCCAGGATCGGGATGAGCATCGAGTGGAACTCGAACGGTGTGATCATGACGACGGCCTTGTCGAAGGGATACACCTTTAGTTTAGGTCGCTTTGGTGGAGATGCCTTGATGTGTATCAGGGGCGATCAGGTCAGGTGATGGTGCCTGATCCGGTAGGGACGGTGGGCATTGTCGGAGCCAACTGTCTTCAGCGTACTGCCGATAAGCGGCAGAACAGGCTTGCGCATGTGGGGCGCTGTTCATCGGGCTGGCGTGCGCCGGGAGCGGGCTTGTCAGCCAAGCCGGTCTGGCGTGCGCCAGAAGCTTCGCGGACAAGCCCTCCCACAGCCAGGTGTGTTCCCGCTGCTGCTCTTTCCTGCGAGAGCACAGGGCTCAGGGCAGTTCGGGGCTGGCGTAGAACGCGCTCAGGACCTTCACCAGGTGGGCCAGGTCATGGCTGCCCGCCAGTTCGCGGATCGAGTGCATGGCGAAGGTCGGCAGGCCGATATCCACGGTACGCACGCCCAGGTGGCTGGCGGTGATCGGGCCGATGGTCGAGCCGCAGCCCATGTCGCTGCGCACCACGAAGCTTTGTACCGGGACTTCCTCGGACATGCACAGGTGGCGGAAGAAACCGGCGGTTTCGCTGTTGGTGGCGTAGCGCTGGTTGTTGTTGACCTTGATCACCGGCCCGGCGTTAAGTTTCGGGCCATGGTTGGCGTCGTGCTTCTCGGCATAGTTGGGGTGTACGCCATGGGCGTTGTCCGCCGAGACCAGCAGCGATTTCTGGATCGTGCGCACATAGTCCTCGCCATCCGGCAGGAGGCGGCGCAGGGTCTGTTCGAGCATCGGGCCGTCGGCACCGCAGGCGGAGCAGGAGCCGACTTCCTCGTGGTCGTTGCAGACCAGGATGCAGGTTTCATCACTGTCGGCGCTGAGCAGCGCCTGCAAGCCAGCGTAGCAGGACAGCAGATTGTCCAGGCGGGCGCCGGCGATGAAGTCGCCGTTGAGACCGATCACGGCTGCGCTCTGGGTGTCGTAGAAGCTCAGCTCGTAATCGAGCACCACGTCGGCGCTGAGGTCGTGTTCACGGGCCAACTGGTCGGTGAGCACGGCGCGGAAGTCCACGCGCTCGTCGCCGGCGAACTGGGCCAGGATCGGAGGCAGCTCGTTCTGCGGGTTGATCGCCCAGCCCTGGTTGGCCTCACGGTTGAGGTGAATGGCCAGGTTGGGAATGGTCGCGATCGGCGCCTTGAAGTCGATCAGTTGGCTTTCGACCTTGCCGTCACGACGGAAGGTGACACGACCGGCCAGGGACAGGTCGCGGTCGAACCACGGCGCTAGCAGGGCGCCGCCGTAGACTTCGACACCCAGTTGCCAGAAGCCCTGGCGCTGCAGTTCGGGTTGCGGCTTGACCCGCAGGCACGGGCTGTCGGTATGGGCACCGACCATGCGGATACCCGATTGCAGCGGCGCGTTTTCGCCGAGCTTGATGGCGATGATGGAAGAGTCGTTGCGGGTGACGTAATAGCGACCACCGGCCGCGGTGTGCCAGGTTTCACGCTCATCGAGACGCTGATAACCCGCTGCCTCCAGGCGCTTGACCAGGCTGGCGGTGGCATGAAAGGGGGTGGGGGAGGCCTTGAGGAAGTCGATCAGGCCTTGGTTCAACTCTTCGCGCATAAGTGGCTCCAGACAGCAGTGTCGGGAGTTTACCGTATCTTTGTAGGAGCGTGGCTTGCCCGCGAAGCCTTTGGCGGCCTCAAGGACGCATTCGCCGGCAAGCCGGGCTCCTACAAGAGCGAGCTACACTCAGGAATCGATGTCGAGCGCAGGAGCCTTGCACGACGCGATTCAGAACGGCGCCGGGCACTCGAAGCGCAGGCGCTCGCCGCTTTGCGGGTGGGTGAAGCTCAGCATGCTGGCATGCAGGCACAGCCGTGGCCAGGCCGCCAGGGCCTGCGGGTGGGCATACAGGCCGTCACCGAGCAGCGGATGACCGATGGACAGCATGTGTACCCGCAACTGATGCGAGCGCCCGGTGATCGGCGTCAGTTCCACCCGGCACCAGTCGGCATGGCGCTCCAGCACTTTCCAGAAGGTCAGGGCATGCTTGCCAAACTCGTGATCGACCACATGCCGGGGCTTGGTCGGCGGGTCGTAGCGCAACGGCAGGTCGATGCTGCCGCTGTCCAGTTCCGGCTGGCCCCAGCAGAGCGCGGTGTAGGCTTTCTCGGTTTCCCGGTCATGGAACTGGCGCGACAGTTCGCGATGGGTATCGGGGTCGCGGGCCAGCAGGATGATGCCCGAGGTTTCCCAGTCCAGCCGGTGAACGATCAGGGCTTCCGGATAACCGTTTTCCTGCAGGCGGGTGATCAGGCAATCCTTGTTGTCATCGGCGCGGCCCGGGACGGAGAGCAGCAGGGTCGGCTTGTCCACCACCAGCACGGCGGCGTCCTGATGGATGATGCGGATATTCGACAGCGGCATTGAAACAGTCTCGTAACAAACGCCAACGGCGGCCCGATGCTGCTCACACCGCGCGCCTTGCAGGAGCCGGCTCCCACAACAGCGTTATGTGTGAACATCACCGGGCCGCCGTGGCGCCGGCCGGATCGATCAGCGATCAGGCAGGGTGATATTGAGTTCCAGGATCGAGCAACTGCCCTGGTTCTCCAGGGCGACGTGCACGTCATCGGACCCGATATTGACGTACTTGCGGATCACTTCGACCAGCTCCTGCTGCAGGGCGGGCAAGTAGTCCGGGGTGCTGCGTTGGCCGCGTTCGTGCGCCACAATGATCTGCAGACGCTCTTTCGCGACCGACGCGGTGCTTACTTTTTTGCTGGCACGAAAGAAGTCAAAAAGGTTCATTGCTTAGTTGCCTCCAAACAGGCGCTCGAAGAATCCCTTCTTCTGTGCATCGAGGAAACGATGCTCGACGGTCTTGCCCAGCAGGCGGTCAACCGCATCGCTGTAGGCCTGGCCAGCATCGCTCTGGTCGTCGAGGATGACCGGTACGCCCTGGTTGGATGCCTTGAGCACCGCCTGGGATTCGGGGATGACGCCCAGCAGGGTCACGGCCAGGATTTCCTTGACGTCCTCGACGCCAAGCATTTCGCCCTTGCTCACGCGCTCCGGGTTGTAGCGGGTCAGCAGCAGGTGTTCCTTGATCGGCTCGCCGCCCTGTTCGGCACGACGCGACTTGCTGGCCAGCAGGCCGAGCATGCGGTCGGAGTCACGGACCGAGGAGACTTCCGGGTTGGTCACGACGATCGCCTCGTCGGCGAAGTACATGGCCAGGTGGGCGCCGGTCTCGATGCCGGCCGGGGAGTCGCAGACCACGAACTCGAAGCTTTCCTTGAGTTCCATCAGGACCTTTTCCACGCCTTCCTTGGTCAGCGCATCCTTGTCACGGGTCTGGCTGGCTGCCAGCACGTACAGGTTTTCCAGGCGCTTGTCCTTGATCAGGGCCTGCTGCAGGTTGGCTTCGCCGTTCACGACGTTGACGAAGTCGTACACCACGCGGCGCTCGCAGCCCATGATCAGGTCGAGGTTACGCAGGCCGACGTCGAAGTCGACGATCACTGTCTTGTGGCCGCGCAGCGCGAGGCCGGTACCGATGGCGGCGCTGGTGGTGGTCTTACCCACACCACCCTTGCCGGATGTAACCACGAGAATCTTGGCCAAGGTGTTTCACCCCTAAGGAAAAAGGACTCTGTTTTAGCCCCTGAAGAACGTCGCTGAAAAACAACTGTAGTCGTATGGCTTGAGCCGGGAAGCGGCGAAATGTTTAAAGTACCGGCGGTAATTTTTACATTTCGTGTTTTCCTAAGCCCTTTAAGCCATTTTCGCTACGAAGAAGGCGACATTTCGGAAATGGCGGCAAGTATCCGTTAAAGACGGATGATGTTCAACACATCGCCGGACAAGCTGATCTGAACGCCCGACCCCCACAGCGGATCACGACGCAGATCCTCGGAAACCTTGTAGTGGCCGGCAATCGACACCAGTTCGGCGCTCAGTTGCTGGCAGAAAATTCGTGCCTTGGTGTCGCCCTTGACACCCGCCATTGCACGACCACGCATAGGTCCGTAAACATGGATGTTGCCATCGGCCATAAGTTCCGCGCCGGGGCTGACGGAAGAAACCACCACCAGGTCGCCGCCCTTGGCGTAGACCTGCTGGCCACCGCGCACCGGGGTGGTGATGATCCGGGTTGGCTGGATGGTCGGCTCCGGTGGTTTTTCCGGTACTTTCTTCACTTCGCCTTCGGTCGGATCGACCGGCCGCTCGCGGGCACCGGACGGCGGCAGCACGGGCAGGTCAATGGCGATCGCGGCGGCGATGTCTTCGATCCGGTTGGCGCGGATTGCCAGGGTCCGCAGGCCGTGCTGGCGGCAGACGCGCATCAGCCCGGGCAGGTCGATGGCACCCTGGTCGGCGGGAAGTTTGTCCAGGGCCAGCACCAGCGGGGTATTGCTGAAGAAGTTCGGCGCCTGGACGACCTTGGCTGCCAGTTGGCGGTCGAGGGCTTCGAGGTTGTTCTGCGCCAGTTCCAGCACCGTAATGGCGAGCATGCTGCCCTTCAGCTGGAACACGGGATCCTGGTCTAGCGGTTCGGTTTGGCTCATGGTCGGCATAACGTGGCTTGTCGCTAAAAGTGCCGAGACTTATAACGAGAACGCCCGCGCCCCGCAAGCCGCGCCGAACCGTTGTAGAATGCGCGACCCTGTGTCTGCCCGGAATCATTAATGGATCGCCCGCGTTTTCAAGCCGCTTTTCTTCATCCACGCTACTGGCTGCTCTGGTTGGGGCTGGGGCTGCTCTGGCTGATCGTCCAATTGCCCTACTGTGTCCTGTTGCGCATCGGCCGTGTGCTGGGGCTGGCCATGTACCGGGTGGCCGGCGAGCGCCGGCGCATCGCCGCGCGCAACCTGGAGCTGTGTTTCCCGGAAAAGGGCGCCGCCGAGCGCACCCGTCTGCTCAAGGAAAACTTCGCGTCCACCGGCATCGCCTTCTTTGAAATGGCCATGAGCTGGTGGTGGGCCAAGCCGCGCCTGGCGCGCCTGGCCCATGTCGAGGGCCTCGAGCATCTGCTGCAGGCCCAGCGCGAAGGCAAGGGCGTGATCCTCATGGCGCTGCATTTCACCACCCTGGAAATCGGTGCGGCTCTGCTCGGCCAGCAGCACACCATCGATGGCATGTATCGCGAGCACGGCAATGCGCTGTTCGACTTCATCCAGCGACGTGGGCGCGAGCGGCACAACCTCGATTCCCTGGCTGTGGAACGTGACGACGTGCGCGGCATGCTCAAGCTGCTGCGTTCCGGTCGGGCGATCTGGTACGCCCCCGACCAGGACTACGGGATCAAGCAGAGCATCTTCGTGCCGCTGTTCGGCATTCAGGCGGCGACCGTCACCGCGACCAGCAAATTCGCCCGCCTGGGCAAGGCGCTGGTGGTGCCGTTCACCCAGGAGCGCCTGGCCGACGGCAGCGGTTACCGGCTGGTGATCCATCCGCCGCTGGAGGATTTCCCGGCTGAGTCCGAGGAGGCCGATTGCCTGCGGATCAACCGCTGGGTCGAGGTTTCGCTGCGGGCCTGCCCCGAGCAGTACCTGTGGACGCACCGCCGGTTCAAGAGCCGGCCGGCGGGAGAACCACGACTCTACGACAAAAAGCGACGATAAACCGGAGCAGCCCCTTGCTGTCGGGGAAGGGCCTGGTGTATCAGGTAGCTAGCTGACTGACGGAGTGTCGCGATGAGTCCAACTGAACCGGTTACCGGCCTTATTCTCTCGGGAGGGGGCGCACGAGCCGCGTATCAGGTGGGGGTATTGGCGGCCATTGCCGAACTGCTGCCGCCGGGGGCGAGCAACCCGTTTCCGGTAATCGTCGGTACTTCGGCCGGAGCGATCAATGCGGTCAGTCTCGCCAGTGGGGCGATGAACTTCACCGCGGCCATCGAGCGTCTCAGCGCGTTCTGGCAGAACTTTCGCAGCCATCGGGTACTGCGCAGCGACTGGCCGGGTGTTATTCACCAGGCTGCGCGGTTTTTCGGTCACAGCCTGCTTGGCCTGGGCTCACAGGTGCCGGTGGCCCTGCTCAACAGTTCGCCGCTGCGCGATCTGCTCAACGAGAAAATCCATCTGCCGGGTATCGAGCAGGCCATCGAGCATCACCAATTGCGTGCGGTGGCGGTGACGGCCTTCGGCTACGAGTCGGGGCAGGCAGTGACCTTCTACCAGGGCAAGGGCGCCATCGATTCCTGGCTGCGTCACCGGCGCATCGGCGTGCCGACCGAGTTGACGGTCGATCATCTGCTGGCCAGCTCGGCCATTCCCTTGCTGTTCGCCCCGGTCAAGCTGGACCACGAGTATTTCGGCGACGGTGCGGTGCGCCAGTCGGCGCCGATCAGTCCGGCGCTGCACCTGGGCGCCAGCCGGGTACTGGTAGTCGGGGTCAGCGGCAATTCCCGTGGTCTCGACACCCGGGCCGCGGTGGAGCGTACCTACACCGGCCAGCAGCCGAGCCTGGCGCAGATCAGTGGGCACATGCTCAACAGCACCTTCATCGACAGCCTGGAAAGCGACATCGAGCTGTTGCAGCGCCTGAACCAGTTCAGCCGGATGCTGCCGCCTCACCAGCCGCGCAGCCTGGGGTTGGCACCGGTGGATGTGCTGGTGATCGCGCCCAGCCGGCCTCTGGACGAGATCGCCGCCCGTCACCGACATGAACTGCCACCGGCGCTGCGCACCTTCCTGCGTGGCCCGGGCGCGACCCGCACCAGTGGCGCCGGAGTGCTCAGCTATCTGTTGTTCGAGGCGGGTTACTGCAGCGAGCTGATCGAACTGGGCCGCCGTGACGCGTTGGCCAAGCGCGATGAGTTGTGCCATTTCCTCGGTTTGCCCCATGCGGTGATGTTGCAGACAGCCTCGGCCAGTTGACCCGATCGATGGCGGTTGATCTTCTGTCGTCGGCTCAGCCCAGCAGGTTGATCGCCAGGTAGCGGGCCACCGCCTCCTCGGTGCAGGCACCGATGGTTTCGTGTCCGGGCAGCGCCTCTGTCACCTTGTGGTGCGCCGTGCCCATGACCAGGCCCTTGCCGGCGATCGTGAGCATTTCCACGTCGTTCATGCCGTCACCGAAGGCGATGCAGCGGCTCAGGGGGATGTCCAGGAACTCGGCGAGTCGTTTCAGTGCATTGCCCTTGGACACCGTGCTGGCCATGAACTCCAGGCAGAAGGGTGATGAAAAGGTGCTGTGCACGGTGTTGCCGAGCAGGGTCTTGAGTCGCGTGTCGAGCGCCACCAGGGCCTCGTGGTCACGCCCCGGGTGGATAAAGAAGAGCTTCTCGACACCCTGCAATGGAAATTCCCTGGCCGCGAGAATGGTCGGCGCAAAATTATCCTGCAGGGTGAAGGTGGCGAGCAGTGCGCGATCGGCGTTGGTGATCCAGCGGGAGTCGCAGTAGGCGTTGATCATCAGGCCCGCGGTTCCCTGCGTGGCGTCGAGCAGGCTGCGCACCACGTCTTCGTCCAGGTACTCGCAGGCGACCAGGCTTTTGCAGGCGCTGGTGATGCAGGCACCGTTGGAGGTGATCAGGTGCACCGGCAGCGGGTAATCGTGCAGGATCGCTTCGACCTCGGGGCGGCTGCGCCCGGTGGCAATCACCACATGGCGACCGGACTCGACCAGTCGGTCGAGCACCGAGCGGGAATACTCACCGATCCGGTCGTTCGGAAGCAGCAGGGTACCGTCGAGGTCGGAGGCGATCAGGCTGTACATCTCTCAATCCTTATGGTTTGCGCTGCTTTTTGTGGGGGCCGGCTCCCCCACCATCCCCCATGGGTTCCCGGCCTACTCGGCGATCTGCAGCTTGCGTGCCTCGGTATAGACGTAGCGTACCTTCTCGTACTCGAACGGCGAGTTCAACTGGCCATAGCGGAAGCTGGTGGTATAGCGCTTGTCGATGGCGCGCAGGGCGTAGATCTCCGGATGGTTCTCGCTGGTCTCGGAGACGTTGAGGAAGTTGATCTGCGATTCCGCCGCGAAATCGAACACCAGGCCGCCGGTGTCACGCAGGTTCGAGGGACCGAAGAACGGCAGTACCAGGTAGGCACCGCCCGGCACTCCGTAGAAGCCCAGTGTCTGGCCGAAGTCCTCGGTCTGGCGCGGCAGGCCCATTTTGGTCGCCGGGTCCCACAGGCCGGCGATGCCGATGGTGGTGTTGAGCAGCAGGCGCCCGGTGGTTTCCAGCGAGCGCTTGCCCTTGAGCTGGAGCAGGCTGTTGAGCAGGTTGGGCACGTCTCCCAGGTTGCTGAAGAAGTTGCTCACGCCACTGCGTACGAAGCCCGGGGTGATGTAGCGGTAGCCGTCGACCACCGGCAGGAACACCCACTGGTCGAAGCGGTAGTTGAAGTGATAGACGCGACGGTTCCACGACTCCAGCGGGTCGTAGACGTTCAGCGCGTTGAGCGTCGAACGTTCGAATTCACGCTGGTCCAGCCCCGGGTTGAACTTGAGTTTTTTCAGCGGCTCGGTGAAACCGTCCGCATCGGGTACGACCGGGTCGTGGGCCTTGCTGTTGTCGGCCTGGGCGTAGCCGGCGCAGAGCAGGGCGGCGATAAGCATCAGATGTTTAGCCACGGAAGAACTCCAGCATGGCGTCGGCGTTGACGCGGTAATTGAGGTTGCCGCAGTGGCCGCCATGGGGATAGACGGTCAGGCGATTGCCGAAGGTGCTGCGCAGGAAGCCCAGGTCGCCAGGGCCGAGGATGACGTCGTCGGCGTTGTGCATCACGGCGATTTTCGGGCTGTCGTGCAGGTAATCCTTGAGGGCGTAGAGGCTGACCTGGTCGATCAGTTGCAGCAGGCTGCCGCCGTCGGTACGGGCGCGCCACATCGGAATCACCTGGTCGGTCAGGTAGCAGTCGAAGTCGCACTGCAGGGCGCGCTTGAGCATCGGCGTCAGGCTGGTGCCCTCGGTGATCGGGTACTTGGGCGGCGTGATCAGTCCGCGGCGGTTGATCAGGTCGGAGGTGAAGGCGATATCGGCCGCCGAGAAGCGGAAGGAGGTACCGATCAGCATCGCCATCTGCTCGTTGGTCAGGTGCTGTTTGGACTGCTGGAAGTCGTAGAGCAGGGCGTCGTTGAGGTCGATGTAGCCCTTCTGCTGGAAGTAGCGGGTCAGCTTGGCCAGCACCAGTTCATAGAAGGTGGTGCTGTTGTTGATGCCCTTGACCTCGGTCTGCACCAGCTTGTCGAGGTTGGTGATGGAGGTATAGAGGTTGACCGGTGGATTGAGCAGCAGCACCTTCTTGAAGTTGAAGCTGCGCCGGGTTTCATCCAGCTTGCTGACGAACGCCGCATCCAGCGCCCCCAGGCTGTAGCCGCTGAGGTAGTAGTCGGTGACCGGCAGTTTCGGGTTCTGCGCACGCACGGCCTGCATCACCCGGTACATGTCCTCGGCATCTTCCTTGGTGATGCCCGGGGTGGCGAAGCGCGAGGCGGCGCTCATGAAGTCGAAGCTGGTGGGCGACGACAGTTGCACCACGTGGTAGCCGGCCTTGTAGTAGAGCTTCTTCAGGTATTCGTTGAGGCTGCTGTCATAACGTGCGCCGGTGCCGGCGATCAGGAAGATCAGCGGTGCCGCGTGGTCCTGGCGGGCGACTCGATAGGTGAGCTTCTTCACCGCCCAGAAGTTGTCCGGGAGGATGAACTCGCGTTCCGGGCGCAGTTGCACGCTGTAGTCGGACTGGTCGATGTCATCGTCGTCGGGCAGCTCCGGGCGCAGGTCCGGCGGGGTGGTGGCGATGGTCGCTTCGAACGGGTTGGTCAACGGGTAGCCATAGCTGGCGGCGTCGACATCGACCGCCAGCGCGGACGCACTCAGAATGAGACCGCCGACAAAAGTGGCGAGACGCAGGGAGCGGAGCATGACTACATCCTTTAAAAGGCGATGCTGAATGGGAGTCGCAGGCTATGACCACTGGGGTACTGCCGAAGTGCCATGTCCGACGACGAAATAATGCAGTCGTGCGGCATTCATCCAGACAATAGCCCACAGACGATACACTTTGCCGCAGTTCGCTGACCAGTTAACCGTTGTTAAAGCTTGCAAGCAGCGCCTCGACGATTATGCTGGGCGCCGTTTTCGCCTATCGGAGCCGTTCATGTCCCGTCGTTTGCCGCTGATTCTGCTGCTTCTCGTTCTGCCGCTGTGGCTGGCTGCCAGTTATGGCGTGCGTTACGGGTTGATGGAGGATGGCCAGTGGGTCGGCATCTGTGTCGATGAGGCGCTGCGCTGGGAATGCCAGGCGCGATCGAACCTGGGTTGGCTGATTCACTTCAAGGTACTGGGCTGGACTGCCCTGGGGGCGGCGGCGCTGGCATTCGTGCTGCCGCGCCGGGTCGGTTGGGGGCTGGCGGTGCTGGCGCTGCTGGTCGGGTTTCCGGCGCTGGCGCTGTACAACACCAGCCTGGCGGTGTTTGCGGTGGTGATCGCTGGCCTGAGGCTGGTGCGGGCGGCCTAGGGGCTGGCTGCAACGGGGAGCCCGCAAGCCGGCTCCCACCGCTCAGCAGCGACTCATATGAAAGTCAGCGGCGAACACCCAGGCTGCGCCACAGCGCGGCGACCATCAGCACGCTGACCAGCGCCCAGCCCCAGGCCTGCGGGTTTTGCAGGCCTTCGCGATACAGCTGCGGCACGATACCGGCACCGATGATGAAGGCCAGCAGGGCGGTTTCTCCCCGGGGCGCGCGGACCGGGCGCATCAGGAACGCCAGTGCCGGTAGCAGCAGTGCCGCGCTCGGGAAGCTGCGATAGCGCGGGTCCAGCGCCAATTCCAGCATCATCACCGCCCCGGCGAAGCCGGTGCCGACCAGCAGCCAGCCGGCACGACGCTCCAACCAGGCGAAGACGCCCTGGCGCCAGCCCGCGCGCTCGCCCAGGGCCAAGGCCGCGTGGGCCAGTACCAGCAGGTTCAGGCCCACCAACAGGCCGGCCCAGAGCCATTCGCCAGTATCGCGGCTGGTCACTCGCGCCAGTTCGCCCCAGGCGCCGATGGAGCAGGCGGCCAGCGCTCCAAGCAGAGGCAGGAGCAGGGCATCACGACGACTGCGTACTCGCCCGCCGATCAGCAGGGTGGCGACGAACACCGCGGCACCGAATGCCAGCCATTGTGGCCAGTACGGCAGGTTCGACACCGGCCCTGCGAGTATGCCCTTGTCCTGGCGGTCGGCGTCGAACAGGCCCCAGTAGCCACCGACCGCGCCTTCGCTGCCGCGTTTCCACGGTTGGTCGAAGGCTTCGATCAGGTTGTAGTGCCAGCCGTTCTGTTCGGCCAGGTTGACGAAGCCGCGAATGAAGCGGGCTTCGTTGACCCGGCTCGGCAGGGCGGTCTCCCGCTGGCGGCCTTCACTCGGCCAGCCGGTTTCGCCGATCAGGATGTCCTTGGGCGCGAAACGGTTGCCGAAGGTCCGGCGGATCTGCGCCACATGGTCGATGGCCGCCTCGATCCCCGCCGGATCGTCCTCCCAGTACGGCAGCAGGTGGATGGTCAGGAAGTCCACCGCCGGTGCGACATCCGGATGGCTGAGCCAGAACTCCCAGACATCGGCATAGGTCACCGGCTGCTTCACATGGGCCTTGACCTTGTGGATCAGCCTCACCAGTTGCGCCGCGGTCACTTCCTTGCGCAGCAGGGTCTCGTTGCCGACGATCACCGCCGTGACCACGTCGGCATTGGCGTTGGCCGAGGCGATCAGCGCGTCGACTTCCTTCTCGGTGTCCACCGGGTTGCTGTTGACCCAGGCACCGATCATCATTTTCAGGCCATGCTTGCGCGCCAGTTCCGGCAGGGCTTCGAGGCCGGTCATGGAATAGGTGCGGATGCATTCGAAGCGGGTCGACAGCAGGGCCAGGTCGGCATCCATGCGCGCAAGGCGCGGCTTGAACGGCTGGTCGAACGGCGATTGGTCCTTGTCGAACGGCGTGTAGGACGCGCATTGCAGCTTGTGCGTCGGCGTCGCGGCATCCGGCAGGATCACCGGTTGGCCAAGGCCATACCAGAATCCGCAGAGGGCCAGGAGGCCCAGCAGGCAGGCAAACAGATAGGGCAATAGCGGAAAGCGGGCGGTGGCGGGCATGGTCGGGCTGTCTGGGGGCAAAGCCGCGCATATTACCCGGAAATACTCTGGCCTTGGGCTCGCGCAGTATTTTGTCATGCAAAGTCCGCAGCAACTGGATGAGGTGTATTCCCAACTGGGTGATTACTGGCTTTCTGATGTCGCTTCTCGCTGCCTTGAGGTCGCTGTCGGATCAGGTTGGTCGCCTGAGTGGGTTGATGATCGGAGTATCAGTACTCCGCTGATGATCGGATGGGTTTGGCCGTGAGGCGTGAAGGGGGCGCCGTGCACCATAACTACACGTTGATGCCGCCCGGCATCCGTCGGGCGCAGCACTTTCGGGGAAGTAACGATGAAAATGCGACGACTCTTAGGCGCAGGTGCCGCTCTGGTACTTGCCATCAGCTCCAACCTGGCCAGTGCCGAAACCAAGACCGTGACCATCGGTTACGTCGACGGCTGGTCCGATAGTGTTGCCACCACCAACGTGGCTGCCGAGGTGATCAAGCAGAAGCTGGGTTACGACGTGAAGCTGCAGGCTGTCGCCACCGGGATCATGTGGCAGGGGGTTGCCACCGGCAAGCTCGATGCGATGCTTTCCGCCTGGCTGCCGGTGACCCACGGTGAATACTGGGCCAAGAACAAGGACAAGGTGGTCGACTACGGTCCCAACTTCAAGGATGCCAAGATCGGTCTGATCGTGCCGGAGTACGTCAAGGCCAAGACCATCGGCGACCTGAAGACCGACGAGAGCTTCAAGAAGAAGATCGTCGGTATCGATGCCGGTTCCGGTGTGATGCTCAAGACCGAGCAGGCCATCAAGGACTACGCGCTCGATGGCTACAAGCTGCAGGCCAGTTCGGGTGCGGCGATGATTGCCGAACTGACCCGTGCCGAAGAGAAGAACGAATCGATTGCCGTCACTGGCTGGGTGCCGCACTGGATGTTCGCCAAGTGGAAACTGCGCTTCCTCGAAGACCCCAAGGGCGTGTATGGCGCGGCGGAGACCGTCAACAGCATCGGCAGCAAGGAACTGGAAAAGAAGGCGCCGGAAGTGGCGGCGTTCCTGAAGAACTTCCAGTGGGCCTCCAAGGACGAGATCGGCGAAGTCATGCTGGCGATCCAGGATGGCGCCAAGCCTGAAGCGGCGGCCAAGGATTGGGTGGCCAAGCACCCGGATCGCGTCAGCGAGTGGACCAAGTAATTCCCCGAAGGCTCTAAATCGCAGTATCCGAGGCCGCCTGGCGTTTTCGCCCGGCGGCCTTCGCGTTTCCGCTCGTTGAACATTTGCCGCGCACAGGCTGAAACCGCGCAACTGAACTAATGTCGTTCTAATACTAAGGTCGTCTGGTTTCGGCTCCAGAGCCGCCTAAAGTGAAAAATGTTTCATCTCATCTGTGCTGCGAGGATAAAAACAATGAACGACAGCATTTACCTCTCGATCCAGAACAGCCCGCGCTTCAAGGAGCTGGTCAGGAAAAGGGAGCGGTTCGCCTGGATTCTCTCGGCGATCATGCTTGGCCTGTATTCGGCTTTCATTCTTCTGATTGCGTATGGACCTCAGGTTCTGGGCGCCAAGCTCAGTCCGACGTCGTCGATCACCTGGGGCATACCCCTGGGTATCGGCCTGATCGTCTCGGCTTTCGTCCTGACCGCCATCTACGTGCGTCGCGCCAACGGCGAATTCGACGACCTGAACAATGAAGTCCTCAAGGAGGCCCAGCAATGATCCGGCGTCTATCCGCGGCCCTGGGCCTGATGGCCTTCGCCCCCGCCCTCTGGGCAGCCGATGCGCTGACGGGCGAAGTGCACAAGCAACCCCTCAATATCCCGGCGATCGTGATGTTCATCGCATTCGTCGGTGCCACCCTGTGTATCACCTACTGGGCGTCCAAGCGCAACAAGTCGGCGGCCGACTACTACGCGGCCGGCGGCAAGATCACCGGTTTCCAGAACGGCCTGGCGATCGCCGGCGACTACATGTCGGCAGCCTCGTTCCTGGGGATTTCCGCGCTGGTGTTCACCTCCGGCTACGATGGCCTGATCTACTCGATCGGCTTCCTGGTGGGCTGGCCGATCATTTTGTTCCTGATCGCCGAGCGTCTGCGCAACCTGGGCAAGTACACCTTTGCCGACGTGGCGTCCTACCGTCTCGGGCAAACCCAGATCCGCTCGCTGTCGGCCTGCGGTTCGCTGGTGGTGGTGGCGTTCTACCTGATCGCCCAGATGGTGGGTGCCGGCAAGCTGATCCAGCTCCTGTTCGGCCTGGACTACCATGTGGCGGTGATCCTGGTGGGCATCCTGATGTGCCTGTATGTGCTGTTCGGCGGCATGCTGGCGACCACCTGGGTACAGATCATCAAGGCCGTGCTGTTGCTGTCGGGCGCCTCGTTCATGGCGCTGATGGTGATGAAGCATGTCAATTTCGACTTCAACACGCTGTTCTCCGAGGCGGTCAAGGTTCACCCCAAGGGTGAGGCGATCATGAGCCCGGGCGGCCTGGTGAAAGACCCGATCTCGGCGTTCTCCCTGGGCCTGGCGCTGATGTTCGGTACCGCCGGCCTACCGCACATCCTGATGCGCTTCTTCACCGTGAGCGATGCCAAGGAAGCGCGCAAGAGCGTGCTGTACGCCACCGGCTTCATCGGCTATTTCTACATCCTGACCTTCATCATCGGTTTTGGCGCGATCCTGCTGGTCAGCACCAATCCGGCGTTCAAGGATGCGGCAGGGGCCTTGCTGGGCGGCAACAACATGGCGGCGGTGCACCTGGCCAACGCCGTGGGAGGCAGCGTGTTCCTCGGCTTCATCTCGGCGGTGGCCTTCGCGACGATTCTCGCGGTGGTGGCTGGCCTGACCCTGGCTGGCGCCTCGGCGGTGTCCCATGACCTGTACGCCAGCGTTTTCCGCAAGGGCAAGGCCAACGAGAAGGACGAGATCCGCGTCTCGAAGATCACCACTGTCGCGCTTGGCGTGCTGGCGATCGGCCTGGGCATCCTGTTCGAGAATCAGAACATCGCGTTCATGGTCGGCCTGGCGTTCTCCATTGCCGCCAGTTGCAACTTCCCGGTGCTGCTGCTTTCGATGTACTGGAAGAAGCTGACCACCCGCGGGGCGATGATCGGTGGCTGGATGGGGCTGATCAGTGCGGTCGGGCTGATGGTTCTTGGCCCAACCATCTGGGTGCAGATCCTGCATCATGAAAAGGCGATTTTCCCCTACGAGTATCCGGCGCTGTTCTCGATGATCATTGCCTTCATCGGGATCTGGTTCTTCTCCATCACCGACAAGTCGACCGCGGCTGAAAACGAGCGGGCGTTGTTCCTCCCGCAGTTCGTGCGTTCGCAGACCGGCCTGGGAGCGAGCGGGGCGGTTTCCCACTGAGGGGTTGTATAGGCTTCTATATATAAGTAGCGAACAAGCCAGTGCCCCGGTCGAGAGACCGGGGCATTTTTATTTTATTGGAGAGGGGCCGGGGAGGGCGCATTCGCGGGCAAGCCCTGCTCCTACAGGTTTCAGTCGTCCATGGATACTCGGATCGACACGATCCTTGTAGGAGCGGGGCTTGCCCGCGAAGAGGCTCGTCCAGGCAATACAGGCCAACCAGAGACGGCACAAATGAAAACGGCCTCTATCAAGAGGCCGTTTCCGGTGCAGCAAAAGGCGTTACGCGAGGCAAACCTTACTTGCGGTCTTCCAGTTTGGTGATGTCACGCGACTCGTAGCCGGTGTACAGCTGGCGTGGACGGCCGATCTTGTAAGGGCTGGAGAGCATTTCCTTCCAGTGGGAGATCCAGCCGACGGTCCGCGCCAGGGCGAAGATCACGGTGAACATGCTGGTTGGAATGCCGATCGCCTTGAGGATGATTCCCGAGTAGAAGTCGACGTTCGGATACAGCGAGCGCTCGATGAAGTACGGATCGGTCAGGGCGATCTCTTCCAGGCGCATGGCCAGTTCCAGCTGCGGATCGTTGGTGATGCCCAGTTCCTTCAACACTTCGTCGCAGGTCTGCTTCATCACGGTGGCGCGCGGGTCGCGGTTCTTGTAGACGCGGTGACCGAAGCCCATCAGCTTGAACGGGTCGTTCTTGTCCTTGGCCTTGGCGATGAACTTGTCGATGTTCGAGACATCGCCGATTTCATCGAGCATGGTCAGTACTGCTTCGTTCGCACCGCCGTGGGCAGGGCCCCACAGTGCGGCGATACCGGCGGCGATACAGGCGAACGGGTTGGCGCCCGAGGAACCGGCCAGGCGCACGGTGGAGGTCGAGGCGTTCTGCTCGTGGTCGGCGTGGAGGATGAAAATCCGGTCCATGGCCTTGGCGAGTACCGGGCTGATCGGTTTGATCTCGCACGGGGTGTTGAACATCATGTGCAGGAAGTTTTCCGCGTACGACAGGTCGTTGCGCGGGTACATCATGGGTTGGCCCATGGAGTACTTGTAGACCATCGCTGCCAGGGTCGGCATCTTGGCCACCAGGCGGACCGCCGAGATCTCGCGGTGCTGGGGGTTATTGATGTCCAGGGAGTCGTGGTAGAAGGCCGACAGGGCGCCGACCACGCCGCACATGACGGCCATCGGGTGGGCGTCGCGACGGAAGCCGTTGAAGAAGCTCTTCAACTGCTCGTGAACCATGGTGTGGTTCTTCACATTGCTGACGAACTTGGCTTTCTGCTCCGCGGTCGGCAGTTCGCCGTTGAGCAGCAGATAGCAGGTTTCCAGGTAGTCGGATTTCTCGGCCAGTTGCTCGATCGGGTAGCCACGATGCAACAAAATGCCGTTATCGCCGTCGATATAGGTGATCTTCGACTCGCAGGACGCGGTCGACATGAAGCCAGGGTCGAATGTGAACCGGCCCGTGGCCGTCAGGCCCCGCACGTCGATTACATCGGGACCAACGGTGCCGGTTAAAATGGGCAGCTCGACGGGGGCTGCGCCCTCGATGATCAACTGCGCTTTTTTGTCAGCCATGTGGCCTCCTATTTATGCTTGAAATCATCTGACAGGCCCCCCACGCAGGGCCCGCACCACTATAGTGAGATAAATTCGAAAGTCAATTTGCCAAAAGTCTTACGGCATAGGGCTTTGAACGGCGCTTTTCCTCGAAATTGACGGCTATTTACGCCTTTTATCCGGTTAACGCAATGCACCCTTAGGGGTAGTCCTTTGCGTTGTCATTAGTAGCCTAACTGTCTATACTCGGCGTCCGACCGCCATGGGCTTTTGGGCCCGATTTATTGGGGGTCGTCACTCCCTGGGTGGTGGGTACCTGACCAGTGCACTTGCCCAACAACTTTGCCCTGATTGTTAGGGGCTCTTCAGTGTGAAAAAAGCCGTGAAAAGCCAACGACCTGTAAACCTAGACCTAAGGACCATCAAACTCCCAGTCACTGCTTACACGTCCATCCTTCACCGTATCTCCGGTGTCATCCTCTTTGTCAGCCTGGCCATCATGCTCTACGCATTGGACAAGTCGCTGAGCTCCGAGGAAGGCTTCGGTCAGGTGAAAGCGTGTCTGACCAGTCCGCTAGCCAAGCTAGTGATTTGGGGCATCCTGTCCGCCTTGCTGTATCACCTGGTCGCCGGTGTGCGCCATCTGATCATGGACATGGGCATCGGTGAGACGCTGGAAGGCGGCAAGCTGGGCTCGAAAATCGTTATCGCCGTTTCCGTGGTGGTAATCGTTCTGGCAGGAGTTTGGATATGGTAACCAACGTCACGAACCTCTCGCGTTCGGGCCTCTATGACTGGATGGCACAGCGTGTGTCTGCGGTCGTTCTCGCGGCTTATTTTCTGTTTCTGATCGGATACATCGTCGTCAACCCAGGCCTGGGCTACGCCCAATGGCATGAGCTGTTCTCTCACGGCTGGATGCGCATCTTCAGCTTGCTGGCCCTGGTGGCCCTGGGCGCTCACGCCTGGGTCGGCATGTGGACCATCGCGACCGACTACCTGACGCCGATGGCGTTCGGCAAGTCCGCGACTGTAGTGCGTTTCCTTTTCCAGGTGGTATGCGGCGTGGCAATGTTCGCGTACTTCGTCTGGGGTGTGCAGATTCTCTGGGGTATCTGATTCATGGCTAACATTCCAACGATTTCTTTCGACGCCATCATCATCGGCGGCGGCGGCGCAGGCATGCGTGCCGCGCTGCAGCTGGCTCAGGGCGGTCACAAGACGGCCGTGATCACCAAGGTGTTCCCGACCCGTTCGCACACCGTATCCGCCCAGGGCGGTATCACTTGCGCCATCGCTTCGGCCGACCCGAACGACGACTGGCGCTGGCACATGTACGATACCGTCAAGGGTTCCGACTACATCGGTGACCAGGACGCTATCGAGTACATGTGTCAGGAAGGCCCGGCTGCGGTATTCGAGCTGGACCACATGGGCCTGCCGTTCTCGCGTACCGAGTCCGGCCGCATCTACCAGCGTCCGTTCGGTGGCCAGTCCAAGGACTTCGGCAAGGGCGGCCAGGCGGCACGTACCTGCGCGGCCTCCGACCGTACCGGTCACGCCCTGCTGCACACCCTGTACCAGGGTAACCTGAAAGCCGGTACCACCTTCCTGAACGAGTATTATGCCGTTGACCTGGTGAAGAACCAGGACGGCGCGTTCGTCGGTGTGATCGCCATCTGCATCGAGACCGGCGAAACCAGCTACATCCGTTCCAAGGCCACCGTTCTGGCCACCGGCGGTGCCGGTCGTATCTACGCCTCCACCACCAACGCCCTGATCAACACCGGTGACGGTGTCGGCATGGCCCTGCGTGCTGGCGTACCGGTGCAGGACATCGAAATGTGGCAGTTCCACCCGACCGGCATCGCCGGCGCCGGTGTGCTGGTCACCGAAGGTTGCCGCGGTGAAGGTGGTTACCTGATCAACAAGCACGGCGAGCGCTTCATGGAGCGTTATGCGCCGAACGCGAAGGACCTGGCTGGTCGCGACGTGGTTGCCCGCTCGATGGTGAAGGAAATTATCGCCGGCAACGGTTGCGGTCCGAACGGCGACCACGTGATGCTCAAGCTCGACCACCTCGGCGAGGAAGTGCTGCACAGCCGCCTGCCAGGCATCTGCGAGCTGTCCAAGACCTTCGCCCACGTCGACCCGGTCGTTGCCCCGGTGCCGGTCGTTCCAACCTGCCACTACATGATGGGCGGCGTTGCCACCAACATCCACGGTCAGGCCATCACCCAGAACGCCGACGGCGAAGACACCATCATCCCTGGCCTGTTCGCAGTGGGTGAAGTGGCTTGCGTATCGGTTCACGGTGCCAACCGCCTGGGCGGCAACTCGCTGCTCGACCTGGTGGTCTTCGGTCGCGCGGCTGGCCTGCACCTGGAGAAGGCGCTGACCGACGGCATCGAATACGACGACGCCACCGAAGCCGACATCAACGCGGCTCTGGCCCGTCTGTCCGCGCTGAACGCGCGTACCGAAGGCGAGGACGTGGCAACCCTGCGTCGCGAGCTGCAAAGCTGCATGCAGAACTACTTCGGTGTATTCCGTACCGGTGAATACATGCAGAAGGGTATCGCCCAGCTGGCCCAACTGCGCGAGCGTATCGCCAACGTCAAGATCAACGACAAGTCGCAGGCGTTCAACACCGCCCGTATCGAGGCGCTGGAACTGCAGAACCTGCTGGAAGTGGCCGAAGCCACCGCCATCGCTGCCGAAGTGCGCAAGGAGTCCCGCGGTGCCCACGCCCGTGAAGACTTCGAAGATCGCGATGACGAAAACTGGCTGTGCCACACCCTGTACTTCCCGGGTGAGAAACGCGTTGCCAAACGTGCTGTTAACTTCTCGCCAAAAACCGTACCGGCTTTCGAGCCTAAAGTCCGGACTTACTAAGGGTGGCCGCCATGTTGCAAGTCGAAGTTTATCGTTACAACCCTGACACCGACTCGGCTCCGAAAACCCAGGTATTCCAGGTCGATACCGGTGGCAAGGACCTGATGGTGCTGGACGTGCTGGCGCTGATCAAGGAACAGGACGAGGGCTTCTCCTACCGTCGTTCCTGCCGTGAAGGCGTTTGCGGTTCCGATGGCATGAACATCAACGGCAAGAATGGCCTGGCATGCATCACGCCGCTGTCTTCCGTGGTGAAGGGTAACAAGCTGGTCATTCGTCCACTGCCAGGTTTGCCGGTTATCCGTGACCTGGTGGTCGATATGAGCATCTTCTACAAGCAATACGAGAAGGTGAAGCCATTCCTGCAGAACGATACGCCGGCTCCGGCCATCGAGCGTCTGCAGTCGCCGGAAGAGCGTGACAAGCTGGACGGTCTGTACGAGTGCATCCTGTGCGCCTGCTGCTCGACCTCCTGCCCATCCTTCTGGTGGAACCCGGACAAGTTCCTGGGCCCGGCCGCCCTGCTGCAAGCCTACCGCTTCCTGGCAGACAGCCGCGACACCAAGACTTCCGAGCGTCTGGCTTCGCTCGATGATCCGTTCAGCGTATTCCGCTGCCGCGGCATCATGAACTGCGTCAACGTATGTCCCAAGGGCCTGAACCCGACTAAGGCCATTGGTCACATCCGTAACATGCTGCTGCAAAGCGGCGTGTGACTCAGCTGTTGTAACCGTAGGACCGCAACACCCGTAGAGGCTGTGGCGCAGGCTTGAACCGGCGCCGCAGTTTAACCAGAGCAACGGCTTACAAGGCTGTTGCTCTTATTTTGAAGAAATGAAGACCAGCAGGGGCATCCGGGCTGGTACCCGGACTATCAGCGTGATTCTGAGTGGCTTGTTTTGGTCGCTGTATTCCGACTGCTTCAAGCTTGCTTGGTGTATTCGCCGGTGGTGTCCCCTAACCGAGGGTGACCAAGCATGCAAGAAAGCGTGATGCAGCGCATGTGGGAAAGCGGCTATCTTTCAGGTGGTAACGCAGCCTATGTGGAAGAGCTTTATGAGCTCTACCTGCACGACCCTAACGCTGTGCCAGAAGAATGGCGCACCAAATTTCAGACGTTGCCTTCCGACGGCAACTCTGCCACTGATGTATCGCACTCGACGATCCGCGATCATTTCGTGCTGCTGGCGAAGAACCAGCGCCGCGCTCAACCGGTTTCCGCCGGCAGCGTGAGCAGTGAGCACGAGAAGAAGCAGGTTGAAGTGCTGCGATTGATCCAGGCATTCCGGATGCGTGGCCACCAGGCGTCCCAGCTCGATCCGCTGGGACTCTGGCAGCGTCCTGCACCTGCTGACCTGTCGATCAATCATTACGGCTTGACCAATGCCGATCTTGATACGACCTTCCGTGCCGGCGACCTGTTCATCGGCAAAGAGGAAGCGAGCCTACGCGAAATTCACGAAGCTTTGCAGCAGACATATTGCCGCACCATAGGCGCCGAGTTCACGCACATCGTCGACTCCGAGCAGCGCCAGTGGTTCCAGCAGCGTCTGGAAAGCGTTCGTGGCCGTCCGACCATCTCCCCCGACGTCAAGAGCCACCTGCTCGAGCGCGTCACCGCGGCTGAGGGTCTGGAGAAATACCTGGGCACCAAATACCCGGGCACCAAGCGTTTCGGTCTGGAAGGTGGCGAAAGCCTGATCCCGATGCTGGACGAGATGATCCAGCGTTCCGGTTCCTACGGCGCCAAGGAAATCGTCATCGGCATGGCCCACCGTGGCCGTCTGAACGTACTGGTCAACACCTTCGGCAAGAACCCGCGCGAGCTGTTCGACGAGTTCGAAGGCAAGAAGAAGGTCGAGCTGGGCTCCGGTGACGTGAAGTACCACCAGGGCTTCTCCTCCAACGTGATGACCACCGGCGGCGAAGTCCACTTGGCCATGGCGTTCAACCCGTCCCACCTGGAAATCGTTTCCCCGGTGGTCGAAGGGTCGGTTCGCGCCCGCCAGGACCGTCGCAACGACGCCAGCGGTGACAAGGTACTGCCGATTTCCATCCACGGTGACGCGGCGTTCGCCGGTCAGGGCGTGGTCATGGAAACCTTCCAGATGTCGCAGACCCGTGGCTTCAAGACGGGCGGCACGATCCATATCGTGATCAACAACCAGGTCGGTTTCACCATCAGCAACCCGCTGGACTCGCGTTCCACCGAGTACGCCACCGACGTCGCGAAGATGATCCAGGCGCCGATCCTCCATGTGAATGGTGACGATCCGGAAGCCGTGCTGTTTGTGACCCAGCTGGCTGTCGACTACCGCATGCAGTACAAGCGCGATGTGGTGATCGACCTGGTCTGCTACCGCCGTCGCGGCCACAACGAGGCCGACGAGCCAAGTGGCACCCAGCCGCTGATGTACCAGCAGATCACCAAGCAGCGCACCACCCGCGAGCTGTACGCCGAGCGCCTGGTCCAGGCCAAGGTGCTGGACGACGCACGCGTCCAGGCCAAGGTCGACGAGTACCGCAACGCGCTGGACAACGGCCTGCACGTGGTCAAGAGCCTGGTCAAGGAGCCGAACAAGGAGCTGTTCGTCGACTGGCGTCCATACCTGGGCCATGCCTGGACCGCGCGTCACGACACCCGCTTCGACCTCAAGACCCTGCAGGAACTGTCCGCCAAGCTGCTGGAAACGCCTGAAGGTTTCGTGGTTCAGCGCCAGGTCGCGAAAATCTACGAAGACCGCCAGAAGATGCAAGCCGGCGGCCTGCCGATCAACTGGGGCTACGCCGAAACCATGGCGTACGCGACCCTGCTGTTCGAAGGTCACCCGATCCGCATGACCGGCCAGGACATCGGCCGTGGCACGTTCTCGCACCGTCATGCCGTACTGCACAACCAGAAGGATGCGACTACCTACATCCCTCTGCAGAAGCTGTACGACAACCAGCCGCGTTTCGACCTGTACGACTCGTTCCTGTCGGAAGAGGCGGTACTGGCCTTCGAATACGGCTACTCGACCACCACGCCGAACGCGCTGGTGATCTGGGAAGCCCAGTTCGGCGACTTCGCCAACGGCGCCCAGGTGGTTATCGACCAGTTCATCACCAGTGGCGAGCACAAGTGGGGCCGTCTGTGCGGCCTGACCATGCTGCTGCCGCACGGTTATGAAGGCCAGGGTCCGGAGCACTCCTCGGCCCGTCTGGAACGCTACCTGCAACTGTGTGCCGAGCACAACGTCCAGGTTTGCGTGCCGACCACCCCGGCCCAGATCTACCACCTGCTGCGTCGTCAGGTCATCCGTCCGCTGCGCAAGCCGCTGATCGTGCTGACGCCGAAGTCGCTGCTGCGTCACAAACTGGCCATCTCCACGCTGGAAGATCTGGCGGAAGGTTCGTTCCAGACCGTTATCCCGGAAGTCGACGCCCTGGACCCGAAAAAGGTCGAGCGCATCGTGCTTTGCAGCGGCAAGGTCTACTACGACCTGCTGGAGAAACGCCGTGCCGAAGAGCGTGACGATATCGCCATCGTGCGTATCGAGCAGCTGTATCCGTTCCCCGAGGACGATCTGGCCGAAATCCTGGCGCCGTACACCAACCTCAAGCATGCGGTCTGGTGCCAGGAAGAGCCGATGAACCAGGGCGCCTGGTACAGCAGCCAGCACCACTTCCGCCGTATTCTCAGCGCACACAACAAGGCGCTCGTACTCGAGTACGCCGGCCGTGACGCGTCTGCTGCACCGGCATGTGGTTATGCATCGATGCACGCCGAGCAGCAGGAAAAACTGCTGCAAGATGCCTTTACTGTTTAACGCCTCGCGCACCTGAAACCGAATTTAAGGAACCACAGATAATGGCTATCGAGATCAAAGCCCCCCAATTTCCGGAATCGGTTGCCGATGGCACCGTTGCCACCTGGCACAAGAAGCCGGGCGAAGCGGTCAAGCGCGACGACCTGATCGTCGACATCGAAACCGACAAGGTCGTACTGGAAGTCCTGGCTGAGGCCGACGGCGTTCTGGGCAGCATCATCGCCAACGAAGGCGACACCGTGCTGTCCGCGCAGGTACTGGGTACCATCGAGGAAGGTGGTGTAGCCGCCGCTCCTGCTGCTGCCGCTCCAGCCGCTGCCCAGGCCGCTGCGCCTGCCGCCGCTGACGGCGAAGACGACCCGATCGCTGCACCGGCTGCCCGCAAGCTGGCTGAAGAGAACGGCATCAACATCGCTTCCGTTGCCGGTACCGGCAAGGGTGGTCGCGTGACCAAGGAAGACGTGGTGGCTGCTGTCGCCGCGAAGAAGGCCGCTCCTGCCGCCGCTCCAGCCAAGGCTGCCGCTCCGGCTGCCACCGCGCCTGTATTCGCCGCCGGCGATCGTACCGAGAAGCGCGTACCGATGACTCGCGTACGTGCCACCGTGGCCAAGCGCCTGGTCGAAGCACAGTCGAACATGGCGATGCTGACCACCTTCAACGAAGTGAACATGAAGCCAATCATGGACCTGCGTTCGAAGTACAAGGAACTGTTCGAGAAGACCCACAACGGCGTGCGCCTGGGCTTCATGTCGTTCTTCGTCAAGGCTGCTACCGAAGCGCTGAAACGCTTCCCGGCGGTCAACGCCTCGATCGACGGTGGCGACATCGTCTACCACGGCTACTCCGATATCGGTGTGGCGGTGTCCAGCGACCGTGGCCTGGTGGTACCGGTACTGCGTAACGCCGAGCTGATGAGCCTGGCCGAAATCGAGAATGGCATCGCCACCTTCGGCAAGAAGGCACGTGACGGCAAGCTGTCCATCGACGAAATGACCGGCGGTACCTTCACCATCACCAACGGTGGTACATTCGGTTCCCTGCTGTCGACGCCGATCGTCAACCCGCCACAAGCGGCCATCCTGGGCATGCACAACATCAATGAGCGCCCGATGGCGGTCAAGGGTGAGGTCGTCATCCTGCCGATGATGTACCTGGCACTGTCCTACGATCACCGCCTGATCGATGGCAAGGAAGCCGTGTCCTTCCTGGTCACCATCAAGAACCTGCTGGAAGACCCGGCTCGCCTGCTGCTGGATATCTGATTTCAGCCGACGCGGGCGCAGGTATCGGCCCCGCCCGCGTGCGAATATCAGCTCCATCCCACGACGGTTCCCAAAAGGAACCGTCCGGTTTGATTCGATAAGGAATGACACATGACTCAGAAATTCGACGTGGTAGTGATCGGTGCGGGTCCTGGCGGCTACGTGGCTGCGATCAAGGCTGCGCAACTTGGCCTCAAGACTGCCTGCATCGAGAAGTACCAGGACAAAGAGGGCAAGCTGGCCCTCGGCGGTACTTGCCTGAACGTTGGCTGCATTCCTTCCAAGGCGCTGCTGGACAGCTCCTGGAAGTACCACGAAGCCAAGGACTACTTCGGCGTCCATGGCATCACCACCAGTGACGTGAAAATCGACGTCCCTGCGATGGTCGGTCGCAAGGCCAACATCGTCAAGAACCTGACCAGCGGTGTTGCCACCCTGTTCAAGGCCAATGGCGTGACTTCGATCCAGGGCCACGGCAAGCTGCTGGCTGGCAAGAAAGTCGAAGTGACCGGTCCCGATGGCGTCGTCCAGGTGCTGGAAGCCGAGAACGTGATCCTGGCTCCAGGCTCGCGTCCGATCGACATCCCGCCTGCTCCGGTTGACCAGAAGGTGATCGTCGATTCGACCGGCGCCCTGGAATTCCAGGCCGTGCCAAAGCGTCTGGGCGTGATCGGTGCTGGCGTGATCGGTCTGGAACTGGGTTCCGTGTGGGCCCGCCTGGGTGCCCAGGTGACCGTTCTGGAAGCCCTGGACACCTTCCTGGTGGCTGCTGACACCGCCGTTTCCAAGGAAGCCCTGAAAACCCTGACCAAACAGGGTCTGGACATCAAGCTGGGCGCTCGCGTCACCGGTTCGAAGGTCAACGGCGAAGAAGTCGAAGTGACCTACACCGACGCCAACGGCGAACAGAAGATCGTTTTCGACAAGCTGATCGTGGCCGTTGGTCGTCGTCCGGTGACCACCGACCTGCTGGCGGCCGACAGCGGCGTGACCATCGACGAGCGCGGTTTCATCTTCGTAGATGACCATTGCGCTACCAGCGTACCGGGCGTCTACGCCATCGGTGACGTGGTTCGCGGCATGATGCTGGCGCACAAGGCTTCGGAAGAGGGCATCATGGTGGTTGAGCGCATCAAGGGCCACAAGGCCCAGATGAACTACGACCTGATCCCGTCGGTCATCTACACCCACCCGGAAATCGCATGGGTCGGTAAAACCGAACAGGCCTTGAAAGCTGAAGGCGTTGAAGTTAACGTCGGCACCTTCCCGTTCGCCGCCAGTGGCCGTGCCATGGCAGCCAACGATACCGGCGGTTTCGTCAAGGTCATCGCCGATGCCAAGACCGACCGCGTACTGGGCGTCCACGTGATCGGCCCAAGCGCCGCCGAGCTGGTTCAGCAAGGTGCGATCGGTATGGAATTCGGTACCAGCGCCGAAGATCTGGGCATGATGGTCTTCTCCCATCCGACCCTGTCCGAAGCGTTGCACGAAGCGGCGTTGGCAGTGAATGGCGGTGCCATCCACATCGCCAACAAGAAAAAACGCTAAGGACATAATAAGAAACCACGGCGGATCGCCCGTCGCGAGCCTTGTGCGCAAGACTCACCGCGGAACATCCGCTGGACGCAGTCTTGCGTCGTTGCACCGGGCAACCGGAAGACGATGCAAGCAGCAGTCACAGGTGGTGCGGCCCTGGTCACCAGAGCAGCACCGAATGCGCAGTACCTAAACGAAGACGGTAAAAAGCATGAATCTTCACGAGTATCAGGGTAAGCAGCTGTTCGCTGAATACGGCCTGCCAGTATCCAAAGGCTACGCGGTAGACACCCCGGAAGAAGCAGCAGAAGCTTGCGACAAGATCGGTGGTTCCGAGTGGGTAGTCAAAGCCCAGGTCCACGCCGGTGGTCGCGGTAAAGCGGGCGGCGTCAAGCTGGTTCGCAGCAAAGAAGACGCCAAAGCCTTCGCACAGCAGTGGCTGGGCAAGCGTCTGGTGACCTATCAGACTGACGCCAATGGTCAGCCGGTCACCAAGATCCTGGTTGAATCGTGCACTGATATCGCTAAAGAGCTGTACCTGGGCGCTGTCGTTGACCGTTCGAGCCGTCGCATCGTGTTCATGGCTTCCACCGAAGGTGGCGTGGACATCGAGAAAATCGCTCACGACACCCCTGAGAAAATCCTCAAGGCCACTATCGATCCACTGGTTGGCGCCCAGCCATTCCAGGGTCGCGAGCTGGCATTCCAGCTGGGTCTGGAAGGCAAGCAGGTTGCTCAGTTCGCCAAGATCTTCGTTGGTCTGGCCAAACTGTTCCAGGACCACGACCTGGCCCTGCTGGAGGTCAACCCGCTGGTGATCAAGGCCGACGGCGACCTGCACTGCCTCGATGCCAAGATCAACATCGACGCCAACGCCATGTACCGTCAGCCTAAGCTGAAGACCTTCCACGATCCGTCCCAGGACGATCCGCGCGAAGCCCACGCTGGCAAGTTCGAACTGAACTACGTCGCGCTGGAAGGCAACATCGGCTGCATGGTCAACGGTGCCGGCCTGGCCATGGGTACCATGGACATCGTCAACCTGCACGGCGGCAAGCCAGCCAACTTCCTCGACGTGGGCGGTGGTGCTACCAAGGAGCGCGTAACCGAAGCGTTCAAGATCATCCTGTCCGACACCAACGTCGCTGCAGTACTGGTCAACATCTTCGGCGGCATCGTTCGCTGCGACATGATCGCCGAAGGCATCATCGGCGCCGTGAAAGAAGTCGGCGTGAAAATCCCGGTTGTTGTGCGCCTTGAAGGCAACAACGCTGAACTGGGCGCCAAAGTACTGGCAGAAAGCGGTCTGAACATCATCGCTGCTACCAGCCTGACCGACGCTGCTCAACAAGTTGTCAAAGCTGCGGAGGGCAAATAATGAGCGTCCTGATCAACAAAGACACCAAGGTTATCTGCCAGGGTATCACCGGTTCGCAGGGTAGCTTCCACACCCAGCAAGCCATCGAATACGGCACCCAGATGGTCGGTGGCGTAACTCCGGGCAAAGGCGGCACCGAGCACCTGGGCCTGCCAGTGTTCAACACCGTGAAAGACGCTGTAGCTGCCACTGGCGCCACCGCCAGCGTGATCTACGTTCCAGCACCTTTCTGCAAGGACTCGATCCTGGAAGCTGCCTTCGGCGGCATCAAGCTGATCGTCTGCATCACCGAAGGCATTCCTACCCTGGACATGCTGGATGCCAAGGTCAAGTGCGACGAGCTGGGTGTTACCCTGATCGGCCCTAACTGCCCAGGCGTCATCACTCCGGGCGAGTGCAAGATCGGCATCATGCCAGGTCACATCCACTTGCCAGGCAAGGTCGGTATCGTTTCCCGTTCCGGTACCCTGACCTATGAAGCCGTGAAGCAGACCACCGACGCCGGTTTCGGCCAGTCGACCTGCGTCGGTATCGGTGGTGACCCGATCCCTGGTTCGAACTTCATCGACATCCTGAAACTGTTCCAGGAAGACCCGAAGACCGAGGCGATCGTGATGATCGGCGAGATCGGCGGTTCGGCTGAAGAAGAAGCGGCTGCCTACATCAAGGCCAACGTGACCAAGCCGGTCGTTTCCTACATCGCTGGTGTGACTGCTCCTCCGGGCAAGCGCATGGGCCATGCGGGTGCAATCATCTCCGGCGGCAAAGGCACTGCAGACGAGAAATTCGCTGCTCTGCAAGACGCAGGCGTGAAAACCGTGCGTTCGCTGGCCGACATCGGCAAGGCCCTGGCCGAGCTGACCGGTTGGGAAGTGAAGAAGTAAGCTTCGGCTGACTTCCCGCTTCAGGCAAAGGCCACCTTCGGGTGGCCTTTGTGCTTTCTGTCCTCCAGCTTGCAGGCATGGCTTGAGGGCCATTCGCGGACAAGCCCGCTCCTGCAGGGCGGTGGAGAGGGGGGAGTTCTTGCGGTTTCATATGAAATCGCGACAGCGAAGTGTCGCTTATCGGACAAATCGCCCTCAAACAGTGCGTTTTTTGTGCGAATTCGGTACTCTGGCAGCCATTTTGCGTTTGCGCCCCAAAAGGGTAGCTGCGCGCTAAACGGGTCAACCCCATACGGGTCGACAGCATTTCCCTAACCTGACGGGAAATCCCTCTCTAAATTCCGATTCAGCAGTGTGGTATTTCCTTAAATGAAAGTGTTGAAAGGTCAGGACATCCTGGCACTTGGCTTTATGACGTTTGCGCTGTTCGTCGGCGCCGGCAACATCATCTTTCCGCCTATCGTCGGTTTGCAGTCCGGGCCCAATGTCTGGATGGCGGCGCTGGGTTTCCTGATCACCGCGGTCGGCCTGCCGGTCATCACCGTAGTCGCCCTGGCCAAGGTCGGCGGTGCCATGGACGACCTGAGCAGCCCGATCGGCAAGATCGCGGGCGGCCTGCTGGCAGCGGTCTGTTACCTGGCGGTCGGCCCGCTGTTCGCCACGCCACGTACCGCGACCGTGTCCTTCGAAGTGGGCCTGGCGCCGCTGACCGGCGAGAGCCCACTGGCGCTGTTCCTCTACAGCTCGGCCTACTTCCTGCTGGTGTTCTTCATCTCGCTGTATCCGGGACGTCTGCTGGACACCGTCGGACGCTTCCTCGCACCGCTGAAGATCATTGCCCTGGCAATCCTCGGTATCGCCGCGTTCGCCCTGCCGGCCGGTGACATCGGCAGCGCCACGCCCGAGTACGTCGCTGCGCCGTTCTCCCAGGGCTTCATCAATGGCTACCTGACCATGGATACGCTCGGGGCGCTGGTGTTCGGTATCGTCATCGTCAACGCGATCCGCTCGCGGGGCGTCGAGTCGCCACGGCTGATCACCCGCTATGCGGTGATCGCCGGCCTGATCGCCGGTGTGGGGCTGGCGCTGGTGTATGTCAGCCTGTTTCGCCTGGGGTCGGGCAGCCATGAAGTGGCGGCTGGCGCCACCAATGGTGCGGCGGTGCTGCATGCCTACGTTCAGCATACCTTCGGCTCGCTGGGCAGCGGTTTCCTCGCGGTGTTGATCTCTCTGGCGTGCCTGGTGACCGCCGTTGGCCTGACCTGCGCCTGCGCCGAGTACTTCAGCCGGGTCCTGCCGCTGTCCTACAAGGCCCTGGTGATCATCCTGGCGGCGTTTTCGCTGCTGGTGTCGAACCTCGGTCTGACCAAGCTGATCGCCTTCTCGATTCCGGTGCTGACGGCGATCTACCCGCCATGCATCGCGCTGGTGGCGTTGAGCTTCTGCAAGGAGTTCTGGCACTCGCAAGGTCGTATCGTGGGGCCGGTGATGCTGGTCTCGCTGCTGTTTGGCATGATAGACGCCCTCAAGGGCGCGGGTCTGGCCGATTGGTTGCCTTCGCAACTGTCCCACCTGCCGTTGAGCGAGCAGGGTCTGGCCTGGCTGGTGCCGTCGGTGGTCATGCTGGTGGTGGCTGTGGTCATCGACCGGATGCTGGGCAAGCCGAGCGAGGCGCTGGCCTGATATGAGGTTTTTTATCCGCCCGTCATGAGCGGGTTGTGGATGAAATGAAAGCCCCGTGTCGGATACGACATGGGGCTTTTGGTTTGGGCGTATTGGATATGTACAGCTACCCGGTTATCCGCAGGGGCAAATGATCCACCGGGCACCCAACTCACTCGTTCTGCATTTATCCACTGTTTCCCGGCAATTCCAAAACGGCCAGGTTATTGGCAGGGCAAAAAATAAAGCCCGCACAAGGCGGGCCTTACTTATGCAACTTGAGTTCTTTCGTGGAAAGAAGGAACTTCAGTCACTCAGGAGCCGGTGGCTTCCTTGGCGCTTTCCTCGGCTGCAGCCTTGTTCGATTCAGCCTGAGCTTTGGCAGCTTCGGCGTTTTCCTTGGCGGCCTCGTTCACTTTATCCTGAGCTTCGTTCATTTTTTGCTGAGCTTGCTCGGCGTGTTGGTTTGCGTCTTGAGCTTTGTCCTCGGATTTCTTATCGCAGGCAGCGAGACCCAGAGAAGCGGTCAGCATCAAGGCAATAGCTAAAGTCTTACGCATGGGGGTGTTGCTCCTTTGTGGAAATAGTGACTACTGGCCTTTTGAACGCCCGCCGATGGCTTAAGTTCCTTTATTTCCAAAGATATATAAGTGCTTGAGGCACGGAACTTTTTCCAATGCCCAGAGTTTGTCGCTGCAGGTACCCCGATGAGGATTGTCGTCCATGAGCCAAACCGCCGTTTTTGAGCGCGCCACACGCTTTCTCAGTGCCCTCCGGCATTGCCAGGTTCTCGGGCTGCGGCTGCACAGCGTCGACGATCGCGGGCTGACCCTGATCCTGCCCTACAGCGCGGGAATCGTCGGTGATCCGCAGACCGGCGTGATCCACGGCGGCGCCCTGAGTTCGCTGATGGATACCGCCTGTGGCATGGCCACACTGTGCGTGCTGCCGGAGTTCGAGGTCTGTCCGACTCTCGACCTGCGCATCGACTACATGCACCCGGCCGAGCCCGGCCAGGATGTCCATGGCTACGCCGAATGCTATCGGGTGACCCGTGACATCATCTTTGCCCGGGGGCATGCCTATCAGGGCGATCCGGCCAACCCCATTGCCCATGTGGTCGGTACCTTCATGCGCATGGGCAAGGGCCTCAAGGGCAGTCGCAGTTTTGGCAGTTCGATCAGTGGGGATTCGGCATGAGCCAGGATTTCAAGGAGCAACTCCAGCAGGCCCATCAGCAGGGTGACTACGGCCAACTGCTGCAACGGATTCCCTATGCCGGGCTGATCGGCATCGAGTGCTCGCGCCTGGGTGACGAGTTGCTGTTCCGCCTGCCGGCCAGCAAGGACAATATCGGCAACCCCCTGTTGCCGGCGATTCATGGCGGGGTCATTGCCGGGTTCATGGAGCTGGCGGCGGCGTTGCATCTGCTGGTGTTCACCGGCTCGCCGGGAGTGCCCAAGGTCATCGATTTCTCCGTCGACTACCTGCGGGCCGGGCAGTTTCGCGATACCTATGCCAAGTGCCAGGTCTGCCGCCAGGGGCGGCGGGTGGCGAACGTTGCCGTTACCGCCTGGCAGAGCACCGAGGCCGAACCGATCGCCACCGCCCGTGCTCACTTCAAGATCGAGGAAGCGTTACCGGGCTCTTGAAATCCCCGTGGCAGTCCCCAACTTTGATGACAACCCGCCGCCAACGCCTGCATGGGCGGCCATTGCCATCCAATTGGAGTTTGATGACCATGAGTGTGGAAACTCAAAAGGAAACCCTGGGCTTCCAGACCGAGGTGAAGCAACTGCTGCACCTCATGATCCATTCGTTGTATTCGAACAAGGAGATCTTCCTGCGCGAATTGATCTCCAACGCCTCCGACGCCGTCGACAAATTGCGTTTCGAAGCCCTGTCCAAGCCCGAGTTGCTGGAAGGTGGCGCCGAACTGAAAATCCGTGTGAGCTTCGACAAGGACGCCAAGACCGTCACCCTCGAAGACAACGGTATCGGCATGAGCCGTGACGATGTGATCACCCACCTGGGGACCATCGCCAAATCCGGCACTGCCGATTTCATGAAAAACCTCTCCGGCGACCAGAAGAAGGACTCGCACCTGATCGGTCAGTTCGGCGTGGGCTTCTACTCGGCCTTCATCGTCGCCGAGCAGGTCGAAGTCTTCAGCCGCCGTGCAGGCCTTGCGGCCAGTGAAGGTGTGCACTGGTCGTCGAAGGGCGAGGGCGAGTTCGAAGTCGCCACTATCGACAAGGCCGACCGTGGTACCCGTATCGTCCTGCACCTGAAGTCCGGTGAGGAAGAGTTCGCCGACGGCTGGCGCCTGCGCAACATCATCAAGAAGTACTCCGACCACATCGCCCTGCCGATCGAACTGCCGAAGGAAGTCGCGGCCGCCGAAGGCGAAGAGAAGCCGGCGCAGGAGTGGGAAACCGTCAACCGCGCCAGCGCCCTGTGGACCCGTCCGCGTACCGAGGTCAAGGACGAGGAGTACCAGGAGTTCTACAAGCACATCGCCCATGACTATGAGAACCCGCTGAGCTGGAGCCACAACAAGGTCGAAGGCAAGCTGGAATACAACTCGCTGCTCTACGTGCCGGCCCGTGCGCCGTTCGACCTGTACCAGCGTGAAGCGCCGAAGGGCCTCAAACTCTACGTGCAGCGCGTATTCGTCATGGACCAGGCCGAATCCTTCCTGCCGCTGTACCTGCGTTTCATCAAGGGTGTGGTCGATTCCAATGACCTGTCCCTGAACGTTTCGCGGGAAATCCTGCAGAAAGACCCGATCATCGATTCGATGAAGTCGGCACTGACCAAGCGTGTTCTCGACATGCTGGAAAAACTGGCGAAGAACGAGCCTGAGCAGTACAAGGGCTTCTGGAAGAACTTCGGCCAGGTCATGAAGGAAGGTCCGGCCGAAGACTTCGCCAACAAGGAAAAAATTGCCGGCCTGCTGCGTTTCGCCTCGACTCACGGCGACGACGGCGAGCAGGTGGTGTCGCTGGCCGAGTACCTGGCGCGTGCCAAGGAAGGTCAGGACAAGATCTACTACCTCACCGGCGAAACCTACGCTCAGGTCAAGAACAGCCCGCACCTGGAAGTCTTCCGCAAGAAAGGCATCGAAGTGCTGCTGCTGACCGACCGCATCGACGAGTGGCTGATGAGCTACCTCAACGAATTCGATGGCAAGAGCTTCGTCGACGTCGCCCGTGGCGACCTGGACCTGGGCAACCTGGACTCGGAAGAGGACAAGAAGGCTGCCGAGGAAGTTGCCAAGAGCAAGGAAGGCCTGGTGGAGCGCCTCAAGACCGCCTTGGGCGACGCCGTTAGCGAAGTGCGGGTTTCCCATCGCCTGACCGATTCGCCGGCTATCCTGGCGATCGGCGAGCAGGACCTGGGTCTGCAGATGCGCCAGATCCTCGAGGCCAGCGGGCAGAAGGTGCCGGATTCCAAGCCGATCTTCGAATTCAACCCGAGCCATCCGCTGATCGAGAAGCTCGACGCCGAGCCGGATGAAGACCGTTTTGGCGACCTCTCGCACATCCTGCTCGACCAGGCGGCCCTGGCGGCCGGCGACAGCCTGAAGGACCCGGCGGCCTACGTGCGCCGACTGAACAAGCTGCTGGTTGAGCTGTCGGTCTGATAACGCTGTAGAAAAACCCGCTTCGGCGGGTTTTTCATTTTTGGGATGTCCTTACGGAGTATGTAATGAGCCAAATCACTGTCAGTTCCGTGGTCTATCAGGTCGATGGCCAGTCCTATGAAGGTCGCCTGGCCTTCGATGCCAGCCACAAGGGCGCGCGTGCGGGCCTGCTGATGGCGCCGAACTGGATGGGCGTCAGCGCCGGCGCGGAAAAGATCGCCCAGTCGGTGGCGGCCAAGGGTTATGTGGTGTTGGTCGCCGACCTCTACGGCCAGTCGGTACGTCCGCAGAACGGCGATGAAGCCGGTGCGGCGATGATGCCACTGAAGAACGATCGGGCCGAGCTGCGCAAGCGCATGCAGGCCGCGTTCGAAGCGCTGCAGGGGCAGGTGCTGGCGCCGGTCGACAGCTCGAAGCTGGCCACCTTCGGTTTCTGCTTCGGCGGCTGCTGCTCGCTGGAACTGGCCCGTACCGGTGCGCCGCTGAAGGCCGCCGTCTCCTTCCACGGTACGCTGGACACGCCCAACCCGGCGGATGCCCACAACATCAGGGGCTCGGTGCTGGTGCTGCATGGTGCGTCCGATCCGCTGGTGCCGCGCGAGCAACTGCCGGCCTTCGAAGAGGAAATGAATGCCGCCGGGGTCGACTGGCAACTGCTCAGCTACGGCGGCGCGGTGCATTCGTTCACCGATCCGCATGCCAATGTGCCGGGCAAGATGATGTATGACGCGAAGACCGCCAGCCGGTCCTTCACCGCTATGCACAATCTGCTTGAGGAAGTATTCGCCGGCTGAGGCCTGCGTCGCGTCTGAGGGCCCTATCGCCCGCCGGACGGTCCCACAGGCCTTTCGGCGCCCGCAAGGCACCTGCCTGGCGCGGCCATGGTGGGAGCCGGCTTGCTGGCGATAGCGGTCTTGAGAGCACCCGTGGCCTAAGCTCGTACGGGAAGCTCGATCCGCCCGATTTCCCCTGGCACTTTCGGCCAGTCGCCGGCCGCCCAGCGCGCACGGGCCTGGTCGATCAGCGCCGGGTCGCTGGCGACGAAGTTCCAATTCATCCTTCTCGGCCCATCCAGCGGTGCGCCACCGATCAGTACCAGATGCACCTCGCCCTCGGCTGCCAGCGTCGGGCTTGTGCCCCTGGGCAGCACTACCAGGCTGAGAGGCTCGAGGCATTCGCCATCGAGCTCCACGTCACCTTCGAGCACATACAGCGCCCGTTCCTCATGCTCATCGGGCACCAGCAGAGTGGTCGCCGACTCCATCTTTACCTCGGCATAGACCGTGGGCGACAAAACCGGTACCGGCGACGTCAGGCAGAAGCCGCTGCCGGCGATCAGTCGGATTTTCACCCCCAGATTCTCGCTGGTCGGCAGGCTGGCGGCCGGATGATGGCTGTAGTGGCCAGCTCCCTGTTCATGCTCCCTGGGCGAAGCCAGCCAGACCTGCAGGCCATGCAGCACAGAGCCACTGGCGGTCAGCTCGGCCGGGGTACGCTCGACATGGGCAATGGCGCTGCCGGCAGTCATCCAGCTCACTTCGCCGGGGCCGACCCGCTGGTCGGAACCCAGGCTGTCCTTGTGCTGCAACTGGCCTTCGAACAGATAGGTCAGGGTCGACAGACCGATATGCGGGTGCTGCCGGATGTCCATGCCGCTGCCCGGTGGGTAGCGGGTCTCCAGCATGTGATCGAAAAACACGAAGGGGCCGACACTGCGGCACTGGGCCGAGGGCAGGGGACGCAGGATCGGTTGACCTTCGACATCCTCGGCACGGGGACGAATCACCAACGGTGTACTCATGGGGGTTCCAGGCTGGGCGGGTAATGCGCAAAGCATAACCCGCTTTTGCGGTGTTGCCCCTACTGGCTGAAGGCCCCTTCGGCCAGCAGGGTCTCGATGCTGACGTCGGTACTGGTCATCAGTTTGTGAATCGGGCAGCGGTCGGCGACCTTGTGCAACTCCTCGCGCTGGGCGTCGCTCAACACGCCCTTGAGGGTCAGCTTGACCTGCAGGCCATACTTGCCTTTCTGCTCCTGGCTGCTGTCACGCTTGACCTCGACGGTGACGCCGGTCAGCGGGATGCCTTTCTTCTGTGCATACAGCTTGAGCGTCAGTGCCTTGCAGGTACCCAGTGCCGTGTCGAAGTAGTCGTGGGGTTCCGGTGCGGAGCCTTCGCCGCCCACGCTTTTGGGCACATCGGTGAACAACTGGTGATCATCGATCTGCACACTATGGCGAAAACCTTCGCTGGATTCGGTGTTGATGGTGATGGTCATGATGAACCTCCTGGAGACAGTGGTGGGAAAACCCTTCGAACCTTAATAGAGCACGGCGTTGTGACGGTGTTCAGCTTATTTCGTGGCCGGAACCATCCTGGCACAGGCATCGGGCTTCTCAGGGGGGGGGATATCACTGTTTCGTCCAAGGCAAAACTGCTGATTGCCACCAGGGTTGAACGTCAGGCGGGCTGCATGGCGTGATCAGGGGCTGAAGACATGGACCACAGGGGTTGTGCCGGGCATCCGTGAGGAGGCTGCAACTGGCAAAAAAAACGCCCCGAACCAGTCGGGGCGTTTTTCAGATCGCGATCAGGCCGGGCTTACTTGCCCTGCCAGCGCTTCAGGACCAGGGTGGCGTTGGTGCCGCCGAAGCCGAAGCTGTTGCTCATCACGTTGTTCAGCTTGACGTCTTCGCGAGTCTTGGTCAGTACCGGCAGGTCGGCGACTTCCGGATCCAGCTCTTCGATGTTGGCGGAACCGGCAATGAAGTTGCCTTCCATCATCAGCAGGCAGTAGATCGCCTCGTGTACGCCGGCAGCGCCCAGGGAGTGGCCGGACAGGCTCTTGGTCGAGCTGATCAGCGGTGCCTTGTCGCCGAAGACTTCACGCACGCCCTTCATTTCCGCGACGTCGCCGACCGGAGTCGAGGTGCCGTGGGTGTTCAGGTAGTCGATCGGGCCGTCAACGGTGGACATCGCCATCTGCATGCAGCGCACAGCGCCTTCGCCGCTTGGTGCAACCATGTCGTAGCCGTCGGAGGTCGCGCCGTAGCCGACGATTTCGGCGTAGATCTTCGCGCCGCGGGCCAGGGCGTGTTCCAGTTCCTCGACCACCACCATGCCGCCACCGCCGGCGATGACGAAACCGTCACGCTTGGCATCGTAGGCACGGGAAGCTTTCTCCGGCGTGTCGTTGTACTGGGTGGACAGGGCGCCCATGGCGTCGAACAGGAACGACTGGCTCCAGTGCTCTTCTTCACCGCCACCGGCGAAGACGATGTCCTGCTTGCCCATCTGGATCTGCTCCATGGCGGTACCGATGCAGTGGGCACTGGTGGCGCAGGCGGAGGAGATCGAGTAGTTCAGGCCCTTGATCTTGAAGGGCGTGGCCAGGCACGCGGAAACGGTGCTGCCCATGGTGCGGGTCACGCGGTACGGACCGACACGCTTGACGCCTTTTTCACGCAGGGTATCCAGCGCTTCCATCTGGTTCAGGGTCGACGCGCCGCCGGAACCGGCGATCAGGCCGGTACGCGGGTTGGAGACCTGCTCTTCGCTCAGGCCGGAGTCGGCGATCGCGTCCTTCATGGCCAGGTAGGCGTAGGCCGCCGCATGGCCGACGAAGCGATAGATCTTGCGGTCGATCAGTTCTTCGAGGTTGAGGTCGATGGAGCCGGAAACCTGGCTACGCAGACCCATTTCGGCATATTCCGGGTTGTAGCGGATGCCAGGGCGGCTTGCACGCAGGTTAGCGGAGACGGTCTCTTTGTCATTGCCCAGGCAAGAAACGATGCCCAGACCAGTGATAACGACGCGGCGCATGCGGATAACCCTTAGAAATTGTCAGTGGAGGTGAACACGCCGACCCGTAGGCCTTCGGCAGTGTAGATTTCGCGTCCGTCGACACTGACCGAACCGTCGGCGATGGCCATGTTCAGCTTGCCTTTGAGGACGCGCTTGATATGAATGTTGTAGGTGATCTTCTTGGCGGTCGGCAGTACCTGGCCGAAGAATTTCACTTCGCCCGAACCCAGGGCGCGGCCACGGCCTGGCAGGCCCTGCCAGCCGAGGAAGAAACCGACCAGTTGCCACATGGCGTCGAGGCCCAGGCAGCCCGGCATCACCGGATCGCCTTCGAAGTGGCAGGCGAAGAACCACAGGTCCGGAGTGATATCCAGCTCGGCGACCAATTCACCCTTGCCGTACTTGCCACCCTCTTCGCCGATATGGGTGATGCGATCCACCATCAGCATGTTCGGGGCGGGCAGTTGCGCGTTACCTGGGCCGAACAGCTCACCGCGACTGCAGCGCAGCAGTTCTTCCCGGGTAAAGGCGTTTTGTTTGGTCATGCGAGCTCCTCAATAGTTCCATGCGGCAGGGTGGGGTGTAGCTTCCCGGCCGATCGAAGCCCTCATGCCTCGAATCGACAGCCTACTCATAGACTATTGCGTTGTAGTGAAAGTCACAGCACAGGGGACATGAATGTACACTTGTGCACTGAAATTTTAAATCAAGCCGCTCTCACGGCTCGTTCGGGTGCCTAAGACTGCCGCACTTTCGCCTTTCACGCCAGTCGCACGTCGTATTCAGGGCACCCAGCGCTGCAGAATCTGCTGCAGATCGGTGCGTTTGAAGGGCTTGGCCAGATAATCGTTCATCCCCGCCTGCAGGCACTGTTCGCGGTCGCCCTGCAGGGCATTCGCGGTCAGGGCGATGATCGGCAATCGGGCGGCGTCGTGGAGCTGGCGGATCTGCCGGGTGGCCTCGTAGCCGTCGACGAGCGGTAGCCGGCAGTCCATCAGAATGGCGGCGAAACTGCCGTTCCTGACCTTCTCGACCGCCTCGACACCGTCATGGGCCAGGCTGACCTCGAAGCCCAGGCTGCGCAACATGGCTTCGATCACCGTCTGGTTTACCGGGTTGTCCTCGACCAGCATCACCTTGCGTCCTTCGCCGTGCCCGGCCAGCAACTGTGGCAGGTTTTCCGGTTCGGCCACGCGGTGCAGGGCCAGCGGGATTTCCAGGGTGAACACCGAGCCCTGGCCCTCTTCGCTGCGCGCGTGCAGGGTGCCACCCATGCGTTCGGCCAGGGTCCGGGCGATCGGCAGGCCCAGGCCGGTGCCGCCATAGCGCCGGGAAATCGAACTGTCGGCCTGCTGGAAGGCGTCGAACATCAGTTCCAGGCGTTCGGCGGAAATGCCGATGCCGCTGTCGCGTACCGTGCAACTGAACCAGATCACCTCGTCATCCAGGCTCTGCCAGGCCGGTTCGATGCTGACGCTGCCGTGCTCGGTGAATTTCAGCGCATTGCCCACCAGGTTGACCAGGATCTGCCGGATCCGTGTCGGGTCGCCCTTGACCTGCAGCCGCTCCAGGCCCGGCGGGAACTGCAGGTTCAACTGCAGGCCGCGTTGCACGGCGCTGTGCTGGAAGGCCTGGACGCAACTGCTGATCAGTTCGCCGAGGCCGAACGGGATGTGTTCCAGCTCCAGTGCCGAACGCTCGATCCGCGAGAAGTCGAGAATGTCGTTGATGACCTTGAGCAGGTGCTCGGTGGATTCCGAAGCCAGCGCCGCATATTCGGCCTGTTCCTCGCTCATGTCCGTGGTTTCGAGCAGTTGCAGCATGCCCAGCACGCCGTTCATCGGTGTGCGCAGTTCATGGCTCATCATCGCCAGGAAGTCGGACTTGGCGTTGTTCGCCCGTTCCGCTTCCTCGCGGGTCTGGATCAACTGGGCAATGGCCTGGTGCTGTTCGCGGCTGGCCTGTTCGAGGCCGCTGGCGAGGTTGTTGATATGGCGTGCCAGATCACCCAGTTCGGTGTCATCCGGCACTGGCAGCGGGGTCTTGTAGTCGCCCTGCTGGATGGCCTTGACCGCATGGCCCATGGCGCTGATCGGTTGCGACAGATTGGCCGCCAGGCGGCGGGCCAGCAGGAAGGTGAAGAGCAGGGCGAACAGCGCGAGGATCCCCGCCTTGAGCAGGATTTCCTGCTGGCGCTGGTTGAAGGCGCCGTTGGACATGCCGACGATCACGCGGCCGAGATAGTCCTCGCCGGTCACGGTCGGATTGGCGTAGGTACCCTGCAGGAAATCGCTGTCGAGCTTGATCCGCTGCAGGCGCACCGGTGCCTGGAAAATCTCGACCTGCTGGGAGCGGCTATGGCTTTCGGCCGGTTGCTCGACATACACCAGGATATTGTTGCTGCGGTCCTGCACTTCGAGGAAACGCACGTGCGGGGTGGTCAGGCTGGCCTTCATCAGGGTTTCGAGGACGTCATTGTTACCGGATATGACGCCGTACTCGGTCGCCGGGGCCAGTTGGTTGGCGATCAGCTGACCGGTGTGGTTGAGTTCCTGGCGCAGGTCCTGAATCCGTACGAAGGTAAAGAAACTGATCAGCAGCAGGGTCAGCAACAGCGCCGGGCCGAGGCTGATCATCTGGGTACGGGCGTTGATGCCCCAGTGCCGGCGAAGATTCATGGGTGGGGTTCTCCTTCGGCCAGCCGGGTGGCGACGGACGCTTCGTCGATCACCTCGAGGCTCAGCGAGCGGGCAACCTGTGGATTGCTCAGTACCTTGAACCGTGGTGGATAGAGTGCGCGCGGCCAACTGGAGGGCGGCTTGTCGAGCAGGCTGTCGAGGATCGCCAGCCAGTCGTTCTGGTCGCTGTAGCTGCTGGCCAGGCTGCCGGCCCTGACGAAGCCGGCGTTCGGCCCGATCAGCGCCAGTTGCCGGGCATAGCTGCTGAGCAGCAGGTTTTTCGCGGTCTTGGGGTTGTACAGTGTCGGATCGTCGATCCCCAGCAGCACATCGCTGTTGCGCAACAGGTTCTGCAGCGGGCGGCTGTCGGCGGTGTTGTCCCAGCGCTCGGCGACGATCTCCAGGTCCAGTGGCCGGGCAGCCTGGCGCAGTTCGCCGAGCAGGAACTCGCTGTCCGCGTCGTACAGCACGCCGACCCGGCGCGCCTGTGGCAGCACGGCGCGGATCAGGTGCAACTGCCGCCAGGGCGGTGGGTCGCTCCAGAGCAGGCTGAGCTGGCTCGGCTGTTGCTCGCCCAGGCGCTGGCGCGCTTGCAGGCGGCTGATGCGCAGCACCAGGGTCTGTGGGCCCTGGTGGTCGGCCAGGCGCCAGTCGAGGCTGGGCGGGTCGAGCAGGATCAGCCGCGTGCCGGCTGGCAGCTTGCTCGGGGCCGGCAGTTGGCCGAAAGGCACGAAGCGCACCTGGTCCTCGGGGCGCTGCTGCGCCAGGGCGCTGGCGAAACCCTGCACGCCGGGGCTGTCCTCGACGCCGGTGAGCAGCACGTCGGCAGCCCGCGCCTGGGGCAGTGGGTGGCAAACCAGTAGGGCCAGCAGGCACGCGGCCAGCTTTGGCAGCCAACTCGTGCAGCCCCGTGTCATCCGTGACTCGCTCATGCTCAGAATTCCAGCTCGGCGCTGAAGTAGAGAACCTGGCGCTGGTCATAGTTGTTGTCGGGCCAGGTGAGGGGCTGGTTGTCCAGACGCTGCTGCATCACCCCGGCCAGTTCCAGGCTGGCCCTGTGCAAGGGAATGCGCTTGGCGACACGCAGGTCGACCCGCTCGAAACGATACCGGTTGATCGCATCGTCGCCATAGTAGAACAGCGAGCTTGACCAGCCCTTGCCCCAGTCGCGCATCCAGCCGGCCGAGCCGCTGTTGCGTGCGGTGAACTGGGCATCGGCAGGGTTGCTGGCCTGCACATCGACATAGGCGTAGGTCAGGCGCAGCCGGTCGGCGCTGCCCAGGCGCCAGTCGAGTTGGGTTTCGCTGCCGGTGAAGCGTGCGTTGTTGGCATTGCTGGCGATGAACTGGTTGTTGCGCAGGGGCGTACTGACCATCGAGGTGATTTCGTCGTAGAACAGCTTCACGTCGAGGTTCAGCCCGATATCCGCGAAGAAACCGTTGTAGCCCAGCTCCCGCGAGCGCATCAGCTCCTTGTCGAGGTTGCCCGGGCCGCGGGTCCTGACGAAATACTGGCCGCTGTTCTGGCCGTAGGTCGGTGAGTCCAGGTTGGTCACCCGGTAGCTCCAGTTGACGTTGTTCTCGAACATGTCCGGCGAGCGGATGGCTTCCGAATACACCGCGCGCAGGCCATGGCGCGGGTTGATCAGGTAGTTGACGGCAAAGCGCGGGGTCAGCGAGTCGCCAGTCAGTTGTGTGTATTCGTACATGGCGCCGCCCTGGAGCAGCCAGTGTTCGCTGGCCCGCCACTCGAGCTGGCCGAACAGGCGCCAGGTGTTGTCGTCGAGGGTGCCGTTGAAATAGGTTTCGGAATCTGCCCGGTCATAACGATAGTTCATGCCGCTGACCAGGCGCAGGCTGTCCGACAGGCTCAGGGTGTCCTGCAATTCGAGGTCGTAGCGGGTCTCGCGGGTGCTCTGGTCGATATCGCCGCAGACCGACTGATTGGCGCCCTGGTTGAACCACTGGTCCAGTACCTGGTTGGCCAGGGCCTGTTCACTGGCGCTGCCGGGCGGTGGGCTGCCGACCGAGTAGCTGGTCATGTGGCGCGCCAGGTTTTCCGCGTAGTTGGGGTTGAGCTGCCACAACTGGGTCAATTGCGGGCTGAACGACACCTTGGCATCACAGGCGCGCCAGATCTGCTGGCGGTCCCAGTGCTGGGCCGAACCCTGTACGTACAGGCTGTGCTGCGGGCTGAGGTCGAGGTTCCAGCGCAGGGAACCGGCGTAGTCCTTGGCCACCACGTCGGAGTTGTTGCCGGCCTCCTGGATATCGGGAAACACCGCCTTGTAGGTGTAGGGCCGCTGGTTGGTGCCTTCCTTCGCATTCAACTGCCAGTCGATGCTCTGGCTGTCGTTGAGCATCTGGCTGACCGACAGGTTGAAGCGGTTCAGGCGTCGGCTGTCGCGGTAGTCGGCACCGATGCGATCGCTGTCGAAACCGTCGTCCTGCTGGCCGGACATCGACAGGCGCAGGTCACCGGTGTCCCAGCCCACGCCTTGGCTGGCATACCAGTCATTGATGCCGCGCCCGCCACGGGTGACCTTGAGCCGCGAACCGTGGGTACTGCCGGGCGACTTGGTCAGGATGTTGACCACCGCCATCAGCGCATTGGCGCCATAGCTGACGGTGTTCGGCCCCCTGAAGACCTCGATGCGCTCGATATCCTCCATGGCCACCGGAATGTCGCTCCAGTCCACGGTCGCCAGGCCTGCGCGATACACCGAGCGGCCGTCGATCAGGACCTGCATGCGCCGGGCATTGCTGGCATCGGTGCCGTGGTAGTTGATCGCCGCCTGGTTGCCGTTGGTGTAGCCGACCATCATGCCCGGCACCAGGCGCAGCAGTTCGGCGATATCGCGGGCACCGCTGGCCTTGATCAGTTCGTTGTCGATCACCGTCATGCTGCCGGGGACCGACGCCGGGGATTGTTTCAGCCGCGTGGCGGTCAAAACCTCGGGCAGCGGCTGGTTTTCCAGGAACAGGTCGTCGGCCAGCACGGGAGTGCTGAACAGCAGCGCCAGAAGGACGGAGGAACGGTGAAAGGGTGGGCCTGAAGACACGGATCAACCTTGATCGCAGGTAATAGCCGCCCATGTTAACCGAGCTGGACGGGTTTGCCATGGCACAGAGCCTGCATTCCGTCTGCGAAAGCGGAAAAATCCTCGCGTCAGAGCGTCGCGTGCCGAATGCGTTTGGGACTGGCTGCCGCCCGGTGGCTCCGTATAATGCGGCCATCGCCATTGGTAAAAACGGATTGCATATGACTGAACAGCACCCTATCGCGGTCCTGGGGGGAGGGAGCTTCGGAACCGCCGTGGCCAATCTGCTGGCCGAGAACGGTCACCGGGTGCGCCAATGGATGCGCGACCCGGAACAGGCCGAGGCCATTCGTGTCAATCGCGAGAATCCGCGCTACCTCAAGGGCATCAGGATCCACCCGGGGGTCGAACCGGTGACCGACCTGGCCGCGACGCTCGACGGTTGCGAGCTGTTCTTCGTCGCGTTGCCATCCAGTGCCCTGCGCAGCGTGCTGGCCGAGCATGCCGAGCGTCTGCGCGACAAGCTGCTGGTCAGCCTGACCAAGGGCATCGAGCCGCAGACCTTCAAGCTGATGAGCGAAATTCTTGCGGATATTGCCCCGCAGGCGCGGATCGGTGTGTTGTCCGGGCCGAACCTGGCCCGTGAAGTGGCCGAGCATGCCCTGACCGCCACCGTGGTCGCCAGCGAGGACGAAGCACTCTGCAGCCGGGTCCAGGCGGCCCTGCACGGCAGCACCTTCCGTGTCTACGCCAGTGCCGACCGCTTTGGTGTCGAGCTGGGCGGTGCGCTGAAGAACGTCTACGCGATCATCGCCGGCATGGCGGTGGCGCTGGGCATGGGCGAGAACACCAAGAGCATGCTGATCACCCGGGCCCTGGCGGAGATGACCCGGTTCGCCGTGAGTCAGGGGGCCAACCCGATGACCTTCCTCGGCCTGGCCGGCGTCGGCGACCTGATCGTGACCTGTTCCTCGCCCAAGAGTCGCAACTACCAGGTCGGTTTCGCCCTCGGCCAGGGCCTGAGCCTGGAGGAGGCGGTCAACCGCCTGGGCGAGGTGGCCGAAGGGGTCAACACCCTCAAGGTGCTCAAGGCCAAGGCCCAGGAACTGAACGTCTACATGCCGCTGGTGGCCGGCCTGCATGCCATCCTGTTCGAGGGCCGCACGCTTGAGCAGGTGATCGCCCTGCTGATGCGCGGCGAGCCGAAGACCGACGTCGATTTCATTTCCACCAGCGGTTTCAACTGAGTCCACGCAACAGGAGCAAGACATGAACGAAGCCAAATATGAACCCATCGTGCTGCGGGTGCTGTGGATGCTGGTGTTCCTGCTGGTCTGGCAGGTCGCGCAGTTCCTCCTCGGCGCGGTGGTGCTGATCCAGCTGGCCTATCGGCTGTTCTACGGCGCGCCGAGTGGCAACCTGATGAACTTCGGCGACAGCCTCAGCCAGTTCCTCGCCCAGATCGGCCGTTTCGGCACCTTTCACAGCGACCAGAAACCCTGGCCGTTCGCCGATTGGCCGGCCCCACGCGCGCCGGAAGGCGAGGCCCCGCACAGCGTGCCGCCCGCAGCGCATCCGGTGCGTGACGAGGAACCCAGGCTGTGAAGCTCTGGGTGCTGCGCCATGGGCAGGCCGAGCCCCAGGTGAGCAGTGACGCCGAGCGCAACCTGACTGTCCACGGGCGCCAGGAGGTGTTGCGCAGTGCCGCGCACCTGATCGGCCAGCCGCTGGCGGCGATCTACGCCAGCCCCTATGTGCGCGCCCAGCAGACCGCGCAACTGGTGCGCGACGTGCTGGGTTTCGAGCCGCCGATCATCACCGTGCCCTGGCTGACCCCCGACAATCATCCGGCCCGCGTGCTGGAGCAGCTCGATACGGCGGACAACCTGTTGCTGGTCAGTCACCAGCCCCTGGTCGGCAGCCTGATCAGCCTGCTCGAGGCCGGCCACCTGCGCAGCCCGCAACCGATGAATACCGCCAGCCTGGCGGAACTGGAAGGGGACTGGCCGCTGGCCGGGGCCATGACGCTCAACGGCGTTCGTCACGTCTGAACGCCTTCACGGAGTCAGCACGGCCCCGTTCAGCTCGCTGCGGGTCTGTCTCAGGGTCACCGCGTTGACCTTCGCGCCCTTGAAGCTGCACTGCTCGAAATAGCCCGAGAGCATGGCGTGGCGCAGGTCGCAATGTTCGAAGTTGTTGCCCTTGAACCCGCTCGACAGCATGGCGCCCTTGAGGTTGGCCGCCATGAAGTTCGCCTCGTGGTACTGGCCGAAGAAGCGCACGCCGGCCAGGTCGCCGCCACTCAGGTCGGCACCGGTCATGTTGACGTTGGTCACCTGCAGGGTGCGCAATACCTGGCAGATCGCATGCTTGTTCCATTCCTTGAACGGCTGGCGAATGTCGATATCGTCGAGCAGCCGTCCCGTGGCGCTGCCGTCGAGGTTGGCCGCGATGTTCAGGGCGCAGTTCTTCAGGGCCTTGGTCAGCGGCGGAGACAGCGTGGTCGACACCCGCAGGTCGAACAGCTTCTTCTGCACGTGCAGCGACACCCGGCCGCCACCCTCCAGCGGGACACCGTCCCAACTGCTCAGGATGTTGGGAAAGCGCAGGCTGCTGGCCACCATCAGCTCGAGCAAGCCGCCAAGGGGGTAGGCGCGCAGGGTCGGGCTGGCGCCGAGAAAGGCCCGCGCCGAGTCCAGCGAATCCTTGAGCCCCAACAGGGTCATGTCCCTTTCGATCCTTGACGGCTCCGACGCCGGGGATGGTCCGGGCCAGGGCTGCCTGTAGCGCTCCGTCCCGGTCGCGGGCGGGGGCTGGCCTGCTGGCGTGCGGCGGCCGCGCAAGGGAATGAAGCTTCGCAAGAGATTGCCTATCGTCGACATGAACGCCTCGTAAAGGGCTGGGAAACCGGGAATTCGACCCGAGCCCGAGCCACCCGGCTATCAGATTCCACCCCCGTTTCGCATCGTCCGGCCCCCTGGCATGAAGGGCTGGGGTTGCAGCGGCGACTCGCCCGTGAAATAGTCTGCCAAGCAAGTGCTTGGTTGGTTTTCTCCGGAATAAAAACAAAAGGGAGGGAGTCTCATGTCTGCCGCTTTTCGTTTGCCGCTGGAAGTCTTCTACGAGCGCGAAGCTCGCCATCCCCGGCAGCCATACCTGGTCCAGCCGGTCGGCGGTGGCGAGGTCCAGACGCTGAGCTGGTCCGAGGTCGGCCACCAGGCCCGCTGTGCGGCCCACTGGCTGCGGTCCCGGGAACTGCCAGCCGGCAGTCATGTGGCGATCATTTCGAAGAACTGTGCCCACTGGATCATTGCCGACCTGGCGATCTGGATGGCCGGGCATGTCTCGGTACCGCTGTATCCCAACCTGACCGCGGACTCCGTCGCCCAGGTGCTCGAACACGCCGAGGTCGCGCTGGCGTTCATCGGCAAACTCGACGACTGGCCAGGCATGTCGGCCGGGGTCAGGCCCGGCCTGCCGACCATCAGCCTGCCGCTGTGTCCGCCGGGGGCGTTCGACTTCCGCTGGAGCGACCTGCAGGCCTGCCCGCCGATCCAGGACGATCCGCGACCCGCCGCGCAGCGACTGGCGACGGTGATCTACACCTCCGGTACCACCGGTCAGCCCAAGGGCGTGATGCACAGCTTCGCGACGCTGTCATTTGCTGCCAACAACGCCGTCGGCCTGTTCGGCCTGGGGGAGGGCGACCGGGTGCTGTCCTACCTGCCACTGTGCCATGTGGCCGAGCGGATGTTCGTCGAGCTGGCGTCGATCTTCACCGGGCAGACGATATTTTTCGCCGAAAGCCTGGAAACCTTCCTGGTCGACCTGCGACGTGCGCGGCCTACGGCGATGTTTGGCGTGCCGCGGATCTGGAGCAAGTTCCAGATGGGCGTCTACGAAAAGGTCGCCCCGGCGCGCCTGGATTTCCTGTTGCGCCTGCCGCTGCTCGGGCGGCGGATCGGGCACAAGGTGCTGGCCGGGCTGGGGCTCGATGCCCTGCGCATTGCGCTGTCCGGTGCGGCACCGGTACCCCGTGAGCTGTTGCACTGGTATCGGCGCCTGGGGCTTGAGGTGCTCGAAGTCTATGGCATGACCGAGAACAGCGGTTACTCGCATATCTGCCGGGTGGGCCGGCATCTGCCGGGATGGATCGGCGAGGCGTGCCCGGGCGTCGAGGTGCGTATCGACGAGCAGGGCGAGGTGCTGGTACGCAGCGGGGCGACCATGCTCGGCTACTACAAGGAACCGCAGAAAACCGCCGAGGTCCTCACCGCCGACGGTTTTCTGCGTACTGGCGACAAGGGCGAGCAGGATGCCGGTGGCAACCTGCGCCTGACCGGACGGCTCAAGGAGATCTTCAAGACCAGCAAGGGCAAATATGTCGCGCCGGCGCCGATCGAGAACCGCCTGGCGGCCAATGCCTGGCTCGAGCAGGTCTGCGTGGTCGGCGATGGCCTGCCGGCGCCGCTGGGGCTCTGCGTGCTCTCGGCCAGCGCCGCCCAGGCGTCGCGGGCGAACCTGCAGGCGGGGCTCGCGGCCCTGCTGGAGGAGGTCAACCAGACCCTCGACAAGCATCAGCGCTTGCGCGCGCTGGTGGTGGTGAAAGATAGTTGGGCGGTTGAAAACGGTTTTCTCACGCCCACGCTGAAGATCCGGCGGCCGGTAATCGAGCAACGCTACGGCCCGCGTTTCCAGGTCTGGAGCGAGCACGGGCAACCGGTACTGTGGCAGGAATGACAAACAAGAACAGAGGGATTGCAAGATGGCCTTGTGGCGCACCGTTCCAGATATCGACCAACTCAACGCCTCGGCGAAGAACACCATCAGCGAAGTGCTGGACATTCGCTTCGAGTCCTTCGACGACCAGTCGCTGACCGCCAGCATGGTGGTCGACCACCGCACTCACCAGCCATTCGGCCTGCTGCATGGCGGTGCCTCGGTGGTGTTGGCCGAGACCGTCGGTTCGATGGCCAGCTACCTGTGCGTCGATACCAGCCAGTACTACTGCGTGGGCCTGGAAATCAACGCCAACCACCTGCGTGGCGTGCGCAGCGGGCGCGTGACGGCGGTGGCGAAAGCGATCCACATCGGCCGCAGTACCCACGTCTGGGACATTCGCCTGAGCAGCGACGACGGCAAGACCAACTGCGTCTCGCGCCTGACCATGGCCGTGGTGCCTTTGGGCCAGACCCCGCCGAGCCGCTGAGCGGCGCCATAGGCTTGACCGGACTGTCATCATTCCTGGCAGTTACGGTCATTGCTGGCGGCGGGCGTCCTGTCGACAATGAACGCCTGTTTTTCATGAAATGGTTCCGGTATGTCGCAGCACGTGTTCTTCGCCCACGCCAACGGTTTTCCCTCGGGCACCTACGGCAAGCTGTTCGCCGCCCTGGCGCCGGAGTATGAGGTTGCCCATCTGCAACAGCATGCCCACGACCCGCGTTTCCCGGTGGACGACAACTGGCGCAACCTGGTCGACGAACTGATCCACCACCTCGAACGGCAGCCCGGCCCGGTCTGGGGCGTCGGTCACTCCCTCGGTGGCGTGCTGCACCTGCATGCGGCGCTGCGGCGGCCGCAACTGTACAAGGGGCTGGTGATGCTCGACTCGCCGGTGCTGACCCGCACCGACCAGTGGGTGATCCGCGCGGCCAAGCGTTTCGGCTTCATCGACCGACTGACCCCGGCCGGGCGCACCCTGGGCCGGCGCGAGGAGTTCAGCGACCTGGAAACGGCTCGCCAGTACTTCGCCGGCAAGACCCTGTTTCGCGGGTTCGACCCGGACTGTTTCGACGCCTACCTGCAACATGGCCTGCGTGCCGAGAACGGTCGCCTGCGGTTGAGCTTCGACCCGGACACCGAAATCCGCATCTATCGCGGCGTGCCCCACACCAGCCCGGGCCTGGCCCGGCATCTGCAGGTGCCGTTGGCAGTGGTCCGCGGCCGTTCGAGTCGCGTGGTGATGCGCCATCACACCCGCACCGTGGGGCGCCTGCCCCAGGGCGAATCCCTGAGCATGCCGGGAGGCCACATGTTTCCGCTGGAACGCCCGCAAGACACCGCGCAACTGCTCAAGGACATCTTCGCCCGCTGGCAGCGGCGTGCCGGCGAAGGTCGGCAGCCATGAGCACGGCGGTCGAGGAAGTGCGCCTGAGCCTGCCGCATATCGAGTTGGCGGCCCATCTGTTCGGCCCTGAAGACGGGCTGCCGGTGATCGCCCTGCACGGCTGGCTGGACAACGCCAACAGCTTCGCCCGCCTGGCGCCGAAGCTGAAGGGGCTGCGCATCGTCGCTCTCGACATGGCCGGTCACGGGCACTCCGGGCATCGCCCGATCGGTGCCGGTTATGCGCTCTGGGACTATGTGCATGACGTGTTGCAGGTGGCCGAGCAACTGGTTTGGCAGCGTTTCGCCCTGCTCGGGCATTCCCTCGGCGCGATTGTCTCGGTGGTGCTGGCCGGCGCCTTGCCGGAGCGGGTTTCGCACCTGGCGCTGATCGACGGTGTGATCCCGCCGACCGCCAATGGCGAAAGCGCGGCCGAGCGCCTGGGCATGGCCCTGCAGGCGCAGTTGCGGCTGCAGGACAAGCGCAAGTCGGTGCACCCGAGCCTGGACCAGGCCGTCGAGGCACGGATGAAGGGGCTGGTGGCGGTCAGTCGCGAGGCTGCCGAGCTGCTGGCCCAGCGTGGCCTGATGCCGGTTCCGGGAGGCTACACCTGGCGCAGCGACAGCCGTCTGACCCTGCCCTCGCCCCTGCGCCTGACCGAGGAGCAGGCCATGGCCTTCGTGCGCCGGGTGGCGTGCCCGGCGCAACTGGTGGTGGCCGCGGACGGCATGCTGGCCCAGCACCGCAGCCTGCTGGAGCAGCTACCCTTCAAGCAACAGGTGCTGCCCGGCGGTCATCACCTGCACCTGAACGACGAGGCCGGGGCGGCCCTTGTTGCAGACTGTTTCAATCGCTTCTTCGCCATGCCTTGACTTGCGCCCGGCAACTGTCGAGGCTTGGCGGGTTGAAAGGGAGACAACCATGCCAGACCTCGCTAACGCCGCGACTTCGTGTCGTCCCGTCCCGGCATCCGTGCCCCATGTTCAGGCGCTGCCGATCCGATGAAGTTATCCACAACCCTGGCCGGGGCGCTCGGCCTGGCCTGTTTCAGTGGCGTGCTGCTGGCCGCCGACGTACCGGGCAGTCATGACCTGCCGCTGGTGCCGCGCCTGGCCGACGCGCAAATCGTCGACTACCGGGCCCCGACGGAGCTGGAGCGCATTTATCCACAGGGCTCGATCCGCAAGATCAGCAACCGGTTGCGCAGCGAGGGCCAGGTCAATGCCCGCGGGCAGATGACCTCGGTGACCTACGAGCTGCCGCCGGAACACTCGGCCAACGAGGCCTTTACCGCGGCGCGCGAGGCCTTGCAGAAAGAGGGCGCGCAGTTGCTGTTCTGGTGCCAGGCCCGCGATTGCGGCGAGAACAGCCTGTGGGCCAACGAGGTCTTCGGCAACCCGCTGCTGTCCGGGGCCGATGATCAGCAAGCCTATCTGCTGTTGCGCCTGGCGGCGCCCCAGGATGATTCGCTGATGGTCCTGTACAGCATCACCCGCGGCAATCGGCGGGCCTACCTGCATGTCGAGCAGTTTGCCGCGAACGCGCCGCTGGGCGAGTTGCTGCCGACCTCGGCGACCCTGGCGCGCGAGTTGCGCGACACCGGCAAGCTCGACCTGCCGAAGTTGCCCGCTGAGCCGCAGGCCATCTGGATCACCCTGATATCACGGGGCCTTAACCTCGACACCACCTCCCGCATCAGCCTCTCGGGCAGCTCCGCCGAAGCCTGGCGCCAGGCGCTGGTGGCCGCTGGCGTCAGGGCGTCGCGGCTGGAACTGGGCGACAGCAGGACCGCCGGCCTGCACCTGGAGCTGTTGCGATAGTCGCGGCAGGGGCGAACGCACGCTTGTGGGTTCGCCTAAGCTTTCCTTTCTGACCTCTTTGTGGAATCCCCATGCTCAATAATGATCGGCTGTTGGTGCAGATACTGCTCCTGGTGCTGTTTGGGGCCAGCCTGTGGGTGATGGCGCCGTTCTGGTCGGCGCTGTTCTGGGGCGCGGTGCTGGCCTTTGCCAGTTGGCCGCTGATGCTGTTGCTGACGCGCCTGCTGGGTGGGCGTGAGTCGTTGGCCGCCGGCCTGCTGACCCTCGGTTGGACGGTGCTGGTGGCCGCGCCGCTGGTGTGGCTGGGGCTCAACCTGGCGGACCATGTGCGTGATGCGGTGAGCTTCGTCAAGGACGTGCAGGTCGATGGTCTGCCCGAGGCGCCGGCCTGGCTGGCGGGAGTGCCGATCGTCGGCGAGCGCCTGGTGGGCTTCTGGAACACCGTCGACCAGCAAGGAGCGGCCTTGATGGTGGCGGTCAAGCCCTACCTGGGGCAGGTCGGCAACTGGCTGCTGGCGCGCAGCGCGCAGATCGGTGGCGGGATTCTCGAACTGACCCTGAGCATCCTCTTCGTGTTCTTTTTCTATCGGGATGGCCCGCGGCTGGCGGCGTTCGTGCTCAGCCTGCTGGAACGGCTGATCGGCGAGCGGGCCGGCTACTACCAGGAACTGGTGGCCGGCACCGTGCAGCGGGTGGTCAACGGGGTGATCGGCACGGCGGCCGCCCAGGCCGTGCTGGCGCTGATCGGTTTCCTGATCGCCGGAGTGCCCGGCGCGCTGGTGCTGGGGCTGGCCACCTTCCTGCTCAGCCTGATTCCCATGGGGCCGCCACTGATATGGATTCCGGCCACGGGCTGGCTGGTATGGAAGGGCGAGTACGGCATGGCGGTGTTCCTGGGCATCTGGGGCACGTTCATCGTCAGTGGCGTGGACAACGTGCTCAAGCCGTACCTGATCAGCCGTGGTGGCAACCTGCCGTTGGTGGTGGTGTTGCTGGGCGTCTTCGGCGGGTTGATCAGCTTCGGTTTCATCGGCCTGTTCATCGGACCGACCCTGCTGGCGGTGGCCTACAGCCTGTTGCTGGACTGGAGTGCGAGCCAGGGGCGGCGCGAAGAGAAGACCTGACATTCATGGCTGGGGGCTTCCGGGGTTGCCCGAGCCTCACGGGCCTCTTCGCGGGCAAGCCTCGCTCCTGCAGAGCTTGTGTCGCACACCTGTTCTGTGCACGACTGAAACTCTGTAGGAGCGAGGCTTGCCCGCGAAGGCGGCGGTGAGATAGGCGCGGCACTTTCAGGCACCCCCGCATCTCCCATTACCGCAGGATCAGGCCGCTGCCGCAGTGCTGCTGGTCGCCGTCACGGTATTACGGTTCTGATACTGGGTGTTGAGGTTGACCAGCAACCGGCTGAGGGCCTCGGTGATATTGTCCTGGGCCGTCTGGGTGGTGGTGCGGGTGCCGCTGGCGTCGGCCAGGACCTGGAGCAGCATGGCGCTGGCCGTGTTGCTGGTACTGGCCGTTGTGACGGCGCTGCTGGCGGTGTTGGTCGCACAGCTGTCGGTGGTGCCCTGCAGCGCGCTGGCCAGTTCAGCCTGGCTGATGCTGCCATCGCCATCGGTGTCCAACTGGCTGAACAGCTGGCTGCTCGACAGTTGCGCCGGCGGCGGAGGCGGGGCGAAGGCTGCGGCCAGTTCGTCGACGCTGAGGCTGCCGCTCGAATCCTTGTCCAGGGAGGAGAGCAGCGAAGAACTGTCGGCGTTGATGCCGGTATTGGTCAGGCCGGTATTCAGTTCGTCGTTGCTGACGGTACCGTCGTCATTGGTGTCGAGGGCTTTGAGCAGGGCATCGGCCAGCCTGGTGTCAGGTGCGCGATCGCCATGTTCCGGGCGCTTGAGTGCGGCCAGTTCGTCAACGCTGATACCGCCGCTGCCGTCGCTGTCGAGTGAGGTGAAATTCTGGCTCAGGTCAGTGAGCAGCTTGTTGTCGCCATCCTTCGACAGGGCGCTGTTCAGTTCGTCCTGGCTGATGGAACCGTCGCCGTTGGTATCGAGCTTGGCGAGCAGTTGCTTCTGGAATTGTTGCTGGCGTTGCGTGGCCGTCGTCGTGCTGTTGTAGCCGACGTAGCTCAGTAGACTGCTGACGCTACCGATCATGGTGCTCACTCCCTAAGTGTTGGCAAGGCCGGTGGCGGTGCACCGGCTCATGCAGGCTCCCAAGGACAGGTATCGAGGGTATGTGGGCTTTGTACCGGTGGGTACACAGAGCGATCAGGCGCGGGGCAGGGTGACCACGGCGGTCAGGCCGCCACCGGCGGTTTCCTCGAGGATCAAGTCACCGCCCAGGCGTTGCGCGGCTTCCCGGGCGATGGTCATGCCCAAGCCGACGCCACCGGAGTTGCGGTTGCGCGAACCTTCCAGGCGATAGAACGGTTCGAACACCGCTTCGCGCTTGTCGGCGGCGATGCCGGGGCCGTGATCGATGACCCGGATGATCAACTGCCGCCGGCTGTCCTCCAGGGTGATCAGGGCGTCGCCGGCGTAGCGCAGGGCATTGTCCATCAGGTTGTTCAGGCAGGAGCGCAAGGCCATCGGCTGCACCAGCAGTGGCGCGCAATGACCGCTGGCTCGGACCTGGGCGCCCTGGTCCTGGGCGTTCTCGCACAGGGACTCGACCAGGGCCTGCACGTCCATCCACTGCATGGCTTCGCTGGTGCGTTGTTCGTGCAGGTAGCTGAGGGTGGCGTCGAGCATGCCGATCATGTCGTTCAGGTCCTGGCGCATCTGCGCCTGCAGCTTCACGTCATCGATCTGCTCCAGGCGCAGCTTGAGGCGTGACAGTGGCGTGCGCAGGTCGTGGGACACCGCACCGAGCATGCGGCCACGCTGCTGCACCTGCTCACGGATACGCTGTTGCATCAGGTTGAAGGTGGCGGCGGCCTGCCGGGCTTCCTGCGGGCCGGTTTCATCCAGTGGCGGGCTGTTGAGGTCTTCGCTCAGGCGCTCGGCCGCCTCGCTCAGACGCTGGATCGGCCGTGAAAGCAGCTTGGCACCGTACCAGGCGGCAATCACCAGGGCCACGAGTTGAAAAGTCAAAGGCACCAGCGGGCCGCCAAACCACGGGCGCGGCGGGTGACGAAAATGCGATGGCGGCGGCCCGAGGCGCGGATCGAAGTTCTGCGCCATGTCCATTGGGGGCGGCGGCGGTGGCGGGCCGCCACCGTAATGATGGAACCAGAGGAAGGCCAGCAGGTGGGCCAGGACGATGGCCAGCAGCAACACGCCGAACAGGCGGCCGAACAGCGTGTTGAAGCGGGGGCGCATCAACCGATGTCTCGCGCGTCGAACAGGTAGCCTTCACCGCGTACGGTCTTGATCAGTTGGGGCGATTTCGGATCGTCGCCGAGCTTCTGCCGCAGCCGCGAGACCAGCAGGTCGATACTGCGGTCGAAGGCTTCGATCGAGCGACCCCGGGCGGCGTCGAGCAACTGCTCGCGACTCAGCACCCGCCGCGGACGTTCGATGAACACCCACAGCAGGCGGAACTCGGCATTGGACAGCGGCACCACCAGGCCATCGTCGGCGATCAGCTGGCGCAGCACGCTGTTCAGGCGCCAGTTGTCGAAACGGATATTGGCCCGCTGTTCGGTACGGTCGTCGCGCACGCGGCGCAGGATGGTCTGGATGCGCGCCACCAGTTCCCGCGGCTCGAACGGCTTGGCCATGTAGTCGTCGGCGCCCAGTTCCAGGCCGATGATGCGGTCGGTGGGTTCGCAGCGGGCGGTCAGCATCAGGATCGGGATGTCCGATTCGGAGCGTAGCCAGCGGCACAGCGACAGGCCGTCCTCGCCAGGCAGCATCAGGTCCAGGACCACCACATCGAAGGTTTCCAGTTGCATGGCCTGGCGCATCGCCGCGCCGTCGGTCACGCCGACCGCCTGGATACTGAAGCGGGCGAGATAGTCGATCAGCAGTTCACGGATCGGAATATCGTCGTCGACGATCAGCGCGCGGACATTCCAGCGCTTGTCATCGCCCGGCGATAGCGGTTTGTTGACATCGGCCAGAGAGGCGGGAGTGTTCTGCATGCGTGTGATTATCTGCCGGTAAAGCCGCGAAACGCCAAGCGCTGCGCGAGGTTGTTGCACGTCGGGAGTGCCCGGCCCGCAGGCGGGGTATCCATTTCAAGTGTAGCTGCGGCAGGAAGCTACAGGCGCCGCATGTTGACTGGTTGTCGGTTATGTAACGAGTTCGACACAAATCGGTGGGCACCCAAACCCCCTGCCGGCATCGGCGCCAGGTCAGCGGCCCGGGGATTCTAGGGCGTAACGCCTGTGTAAATTGACTCTTTACGCCTTCTTTACGTATCGACCCGGGCGTCGCTCTCGTTCCTTTACGGGCTTCCTTCCGACAATGCCTCCACACGCGGCGATCGCCGTATCACGGAGAAATCCCATGGGCATTCTGGACGGAGTGTCACTGCTGCTGGCGGTGGCGCTGTTCATCTATCTACTGGTTGCGCTGTTGCGCGCGGATCGGAACTAGGAGCGGCGGTTATGCATGGTTACGACTATTGGCTGATCCTGGCATTCCTGGCGCTGGTACTGCTGCCGGCGCCCGCACTGGGGCGGTTCTACTACAACGTCATGGAAGGCCGGCGCACCTGGCTGACTCCGCTTCTGGGGCCGGTGGAGCGGGTCTGCTATCGGCTGTCCGGGGTGGATGAAAAGACCGAGCAGAGCTGGCAGAAATACACCCTGGCGGTACTGGCCTTCAACTTCGCCGGTTTCGTGCTGCTGTTCGCCATCCTGCAACTGCAGCAGTACCTGCCGCTCAACCCGCAGAATCTGCCGGGCCAGGAGTGGACGCTGGCGTTCAACACCGCGGTCAGTTTCATGACCAACACCAACTGGCAGAACTACAGCGGCGAGGCCTCCCTCAGCTACCTGAGCCAGATGGTCGGCCTGACCGTGCAGAACTTCGTCAGCGCCGCCACCGGCCTGGCCGTGCTGGTCGCGCTGTGCCGCGGCATCGCCCGGCGCTCGGCGTCGACCCTGGGCAACTTCTGGGTCGACATGACCCGCGCCACCCTCTACGGCCTGTTGCCGCTGTGCCTGCTGCTGGCGCTGTTCCTGGTCTGGCAGGGCGTGCCGCAGACCTTCGCCCACTACGTCAATGCCGTGACCCTGCAGGGCGCCGACCAGGTGATTCCGCTCGGCCCGGCCGCCAGCCAGATCGCCATCAAGCAGTTGGGCACCAACGGCGGTGGCTTCTTCGGCGTCAACTCGGCGCACCCGTTCGAGAACCCGACGGCCTGGAGCGACCTGTTCGAACTGGCGGCGATCATCCTGATTCCGGCAGCGCTGGTGTTCACCTTCGGGCACTACGTCAAGGACCTGCGCCAGAGCCGCGCGATCCTGGGCTGCATGCTGGCCCTGCTGCTGATCGGCGGTGCGGTCTCGCTGTATGCCGAGTACCAGCCGAACCCGACGCTGAACAATCCGGTGGTGGAACAGACCGCGCCGCTGGAAGGCAAGGAGACCCGCTTCGGCACCACCGGCAGCGTGCTCTGGGCCGTGACCACCACCGCCGCCTCCAACGGTTCGGTCAACGCCATGCATGACAGCCTCAACCCGCTGAGCGGCATGGTCGCGCTGGTCAACATGATGGTCGGCGAAGTGATCTTCGGCGGCGTCGGCGCGGGGCTCTACGGCATGTTGCTGAACGTGCTGATCGCAGTGTTCCTCGCCGGCCTGATGATCGGCCGGACCCCGGAATACCTGGGCAAGAAACTCCAGGCTCGGGAGGTGCAACTGCTGGTGGTGACTCTGCTGGTGATGCCGGTCGGCACCCTGGTGCTGGGGGCGATCGCCGCCAGTCTGCCCGGCCCGGCCGGAGCGGTCAGCAACCCCGGCGCCCACGGTTTCAGCCAGCTGCTGTACGCCTACACCTCGGCCAGTGCCAACAACGGTTCGGCGTTCGGTGGTTTCAGCGGCAACACCGCGTTCCACAACCTGATGCTGGGCCTGAGCATGCTGCTCGGCCGCTTCGGCTACATCCTGCCGGTACTGGCCCTGGCCGGCAGCCTGGCGATGAAGAAAACCGTACCGGTCGGCCAGAACAGTTTCCCGACCCACGGCCCGCTGTTCGTCACCCTGCTGACCGTGACCATCCTGCTGGTCGGTGGCCTGACGTTCCTGCCGACCCTGGCCCTGGGACCGATCGCGGATCACCTGAGCCTGGCTGTGACCGGATTGAAGAATTGAGGACCTGATGATGAACATGCCGCTTCCCGCAACAAAACCGGCTGTCGTCGAACAGCCCAGGACCACCGTCGCCGACCTGTGGCGGCCGGCGCTGGTGCAAGCCTTCGTCAAGCTCGATCCGCGCCAGTTGCAGCGGGCGCCGGTGATGCTGGTGGTGGAGCTGACGGCGGTGCTGACCACCGTCCTCTGCCTGGTCCCCAACAGCGCCGTACCGACCTTCGTCGCGGTGCAGATCGCCATCTGGCTGTGGTTCACCGTGCTCTTCGCCAACTTCGCCGAGGCCCTGGCCGAAGGCCGTGGCAAGGCCCGCGCCGACAGCCTCAAGGCCGGCAGCGAGGGCTTGAGCGCCCGGCGGCGCAAGGCCGACAACAGCTTCCAGGTGGTGCCCGCCAGCAGCCTGCGCAAGGGCGATGTGGTTCGGGTCGAAGCCGGCGAAATGATTCCCGGCGACGGCGAGGTGATCGAAGGTATCGCCGCGGTCAACGAGGCGGCGATCACCGGTGAGTCGGCGCCGGTGATCCGCGAGTCCGGCGGCGACCGTTCGGCGGTGACCGGCAACACTCGGCTGGTCTCCGACTGGTTGCTGGTGCGCATCACCAGCAACCCCGGCGAGTCGACCCTGGACCGCATGATCGCCCTGGTGGAAGGCGCCAAGCGGCAGAAGACGCCCAACGAAGTCGCGCTGGACATCCTGCTGATCGGCCTGACCCTGATCTTCCTGCTGGTAGTGGTGACCCTGCAGCCGTTCGCCCACTTCGCCGGTGGCAGCCTGCCGCTGGTGTTCCTGGTGGCGCTGCTGGTGACGCTGATCCCGACCACCATCGGCGGCCTGCTGTCGGCTATCGGTATCGCCGGGATGGATCGCCTGGTTCGCCTGAACGTGATCGCCAAATCCGGCCGTGCGGTGGAGGCCGCCGGCGATGTGCACGTGCTGCTGCTGGACAAGACCGGCACCATCACCTTCGGTAACCGCCGCTGCTCGGCGATCCACCCGGCGCCCGGCGTGCCGGTTCGTGAACTGGCCGAGGGGGCCCTGCTGGCATCGCTGGCCGACGAGACCGCCGAAGGCAAGTCCATCGTCGAATACCTGCGTGACCTTTATCCACAGACGGAGCCGGCGGCTGCCGAGCTGACCGCGGTACCGTTCAGTGCCGAGACCCGGCTGTCGGGTGTCGACCATCAGGGCCGGGTGTATCGCAAGGGCGCGGTGGATTCGCTGCTGGCGTTCCTCGGCCAGAAGCGCGCCGACCTGCAGCCGGCGCTGTCCCGGGAGATCGACCGGATCGCCCAGAGTGGTGGCACGCCCCTGCTGGTCTGCGCCGAAGGCAAGCTGCTGGGGGCCATTCACCTCAAGGACGTGGTCAAGCCAGGCATCCGCGAGCGTTTTGCCGAACTGCGCAAGCTGGGTATCCGCACCGTCATGGTCACCGGCGACAACCCGCTGACGGCGGCGGCGATCGCTGCCGAGGCCGGCGTCGACGACGTGCTGGCCGAGGCCACGCCGGAGAAGAAACTGGCGCGGATCCGCCTTGAGCAGAACGATGGGCGCCTGGTCGCGATGTGTGGCGACGGTGCCAACGATGCCCCGGCGCTGGCCCAGGCCGACGTCGGCATGGCGATGAACGATGGTACCCAGGCGGCGCGGGAAGCGGCGAACATGGTCGACCTCGACAGCGATCCGACCAAGCTGCTGGATGTGGTGCAGATCGGCAAGGAATTGCTGGTGACCCGTGGTGCGCTGACCACTTTCTCGATCGCCAACGACGTGGCCAAGTACTTCGCGATCCTGCCGGCGCTGTTCGCGGCGATCTATCCACAGCTCGGGGTGCTCAACATCATGCAGTTGGCCAGTCCGCAGAGCGCGATCCTGTCGGCCATCGTCTTCAACGCCCTGATCATCGTCGTGCTGATCCCGCTGGCGCTGCGTGGCGTGCGGGTCCAGGCGGCGAGTGCCGCGCACCTGTTGCGGCGCAACCTGCTGATCTATGGCCTGGGCGGAATCCTGGTGCCGTTCGTGGGCATCAAGGCCATCGACCTGCTGTTGACCGCGCTGCACCTGGTGTAGCCCATGCAGCCCGCTCCATTGTGGGAGCGGGCTTGCCCACGCATCAGCACACCGGACCCATCACCGCATCACCCGAATCGAGGAACTGAACATGTCTAGCGTATGGCGCCCAGCCCTGAGCCTGTTGGCCCTGATGACCCTGATCACCGGCATCGCCTACCCCCTGGTGGTCACCGGCGTGGCCCAGGCCGTTTTCCCCGACCAGGCCAACGGCAGCCTGCTGGTCGATGCCGACGGCAAGGTCCGCGGCTCGTCGTTGATCGCCCAGGATTTCACCGGCGATGCCTGGTTTCACCCACGGCCGTCGGCCGGGGCCTTTGCCACGGTATCCAGTGGCGCGAGCAACCTGTCGCCGAGCAACCCGGCACTGGCGACACGGATTTTCGACGATGCGGCCAAGCAGGTCGTGCCCGGCCAGGGGCCGGTGCCGCTGGCGTTGCTGACCACTTCCGGCAGCGGCCTCGATCCGCACTTGCCACCGGCTGCGGTTCGCTATCAACTGGCACGGGTGGCGCAGGCGCGCAACCTGCCGGCGGCGACCGTGGAAAAACTGCTGGAAGCGCATATCGAGCAGCCGCTGATTGGCCCGCCGGTGGTCAATGTGCTTGCATTGAATGCGGCGCTGGCCGATATCTCGAAGTAAGCATGCTCCCAGGTAAAAGTGCGGTGATTCCTCTAGGAGCGTGGCTTGCCCGCGAACAGGCCCTCAAGGCCTGCTCAAATCCATGAAATCCCCGCATCGGGGCCAGTTCTATCAGTGGGAACCCAGTACATGAGTGATTCAGGCCGCGCCGACGCGCTGCTCGCCGAACTGCCCCGGACCGGTCGTGGCCGGCTCAAGGTGTTTCTCGGTGCCGCCCCGGGCGTGGGCAAGACCTATGCGATGCTGCAGGCGGCCCACACGCAACTGCGCCAGGGCGTGAAAGTACTGGCCGGCGTAGTGGAGACCCATGGTCGGGCGGAGACCGAGGCGCTGCTCTCGGGGTTGCCGCAACTGCCCCTGGTGCGTTCCGAGTACCGTGGCGTGCGGCTTGAGGAAATGGACCTCGACGGCCTGCTCAGGGCCCGGCCGAAACTGGTGCTGGTCGATGAGCTGGCCCACAGTAATGCACCCGGCAGCCGCCATCTGAAACGCTGGCAGGATGTTCAGGAACTGCTGGCCGCCGGCATCGACGTGTTCACCACGGTCAACGTCCAGCACCTGGAAAGCCTCAACGACCAGGTACGCGGTATCACCGGCGTGCAGGTGCGCGAGACCCTGCCCGACTGGGTCCTGCAGGAGGCCGACGAACTGCTGCTGATCGACCTGCCGCCACGGGAACTGCTCGAGCGCCTGCGCGACGGCAAGGTCTACGTGCCGGAACAGGCGCGGGCGGCGATCGATGCATTCTTCACCCAGACCAACCTCACCGCCCTGCGCGAATTGGCGATGCAGACCGCTGCCGCGCAGGTCGACAATGACCTGGCTCTTGGCTACCGCTCCCTCGGCCAGGATGCGCCGGCGATTCGCGGGCGCCTGCTGGTGGGCGTGGATGGCGATGCCCAGGCCGAGCGCCTGGTGCGCCATGCCAGCCGGGTGGCCCAGCGTCGGCACCTGCCCTGGAGCCTGGTCCATGTGGACAACGGCAGCAGCCGTGACGAACAGTCGCGACTGCGCCTGCAGAGCGCCCAGCAACTGGCCGAGCGACTGGGCGGCGAAGTGGTGCTGCTGCGGGCCGGCGAGGTGGCCAAGACCCTGATCCAGCACGCCGCCGAGCGCCGTGCCAGCCTGGTGCTGGTCGGCCAGTCGCGCCAACGCCTGCGTCGCCGGTTGTTCGGTGGCGGGCTGGCCGCGCGGCTGTTGCGCAATGCCCGCGGGCTGGAAATCAACGTCCTCGACAGCCAGGAGGAGCCACGCCAGCCCCGTGCCCGTGAACCCCATGCGGTCGTCTGGACCGACTACCTGCTGGCACTGCTGGCGACAGTATTGGCCAGCGCCCTGGCCTGGGGCGTGGCCAGTGTCCTGCCGTTGCCGAACATCTCCCTGGTGTTTCTGGCCGCGGTGCTGCTGGTGGCGGTGCGCAGCAGCCTGGGTCCGGCCCTGGCCTGTGCGGTGCTGTCATTCCTGACCTATGACTTCCTGTTCATCCCGCCGAGCTTTTCCTTCGAGATCCAGCGCGAAGAGGATGTGCTGACGCTGCTGTTCTTCCTGATGATGGCGGCGCTGACCGGCAACCTGGCCGCTCGCCAGCGCCGGCAGTTGCAGGCCCTGCGCGATACCCAGGAGGAAACCAGCGAACTGCTCGACCTGTCGCGCAAGCTGACCGCCGCCACCGACCGCCAGGCGGTGATCAGTGCGGCTTCGCAGCACCTCAGCGGTTGGGAAGAGCTGGAGCTGTGCCTGCTCAACCGTGACGGCCAGGGTGGCTGGAAGATCGAGAGCGGTGGCGCATTGAGCTTTTCCGAGGCCGAGCGCGCCGCCGCCGATTGGGCCTGGCAGCACGACCAGCCGGCCGGGATGGGCACCGGTACCTTGCCGTTCGGGCGCTGGTGGTGGTGGCCGTTGTCGGTGGAGGACGGCCCGCTGGCGCTGCTCGGCGTGCGTCCCCGCGAGGGCCAGTCATTGACCGGCCAGCGCCGTCGCCTGTTGACCGCGCTGAGCCAGCCATTGGCCCAGGCCCTGGCGCGGGCACGCTTGGCCGACGATCTGGAGGCGGCGCGCCTGCATGGGGAAACCGAGCAATTGCGCAGCGCCTTGCTGGCCTCGGTGTCCCATGACCTGCGCACGCCCCTGACCTCGATGCGTGGCAGCATCGACAGCCTGCTGGCCCTGGGCGAGGCGATCCCGCTGGCCGACCGCGTGGAGTTGCTGGAGGGCACCCGCGACGAGGCCGAGCGGCTTGACCGCTATATCCAGAACCTGCTGGATATGACCCGCCTGGGCCACGGCGCGCTGAAACTGGCGCGGGACTGGGTGGCGCCGGCGGATATCGTCGGCAGCGCGCTGAACCGGCTGCGAGCGGTACTGGCACCGTTGCAGGTCGGCACCCAGGTACCGGATGAACTGCCCTTGCTCTACGTGCATGCGGCGTTGATCGAGCAGGCCCTGGTCAACGTCATGGAAAACGCCGCGCGCTTTTCCCCTGCCCATGGCCGTCTGCAGATCCGCGCCGGCACCGCCGAGGGTGAACTGTTCTTCGCGGTCAGCGACGAGGGCCCGGGGATTCCCGAAGAAGAGCGCAGCAAGATCTTCGACATGTTCTACACCGCTGCCCGCGGCGATCGCGGCGGGCAGGGCACGGGGCTGGGGCTGGCGATCTGCCAGGGCATGGTCGGTGCCCATGGCGGGCATATCGCCGTGGCGGAGGGCATCGACGGGCAGGGTACCTGTATCACCCTGTTCCTGCCCCTGCAGGAGCAACCGGGATTTGAAAGTGAAGCCTGATATGCTTCGGCCACTTCTCAGTCAGATGCCGCAATCATGAGCCAGATATCGACCATCCTGGTCATCGACGATGAACCGCAGATTCGCAAGTTCCTGCGTATCAGCCTGGCGTCCCAGGGGTACAAGGTACTGGAGGCGGGTACCGGCACCGAGGGCCTGGCCCAGGCGGCGCTGAACAAGCCCGACCTGCTGGTGCTCGACCTCGGCTTGCCGGACATGGACGGCCAGCAGGTGCTGCGCGAGTTTCGCGAGTGGTCCGCGGCGCCGGTGCTGGTGCTGTCGGTGCGCGCCAGCGAGGCGCAGAAGGTCCAGGCCCTCGACGGTGGTGCCAACGACTATGTGACCAAGCCCTTCGGCATCCAGGAGTTCCTGGCGCGGATCCGTGCGCTGTTGCGCCAGGTACCGGCGGGCGAGGTCCAGGAGGCGGCCTTGAAGTTCGGCCCGCTGACCGTCGACCTGGCGTATCGCCGGGTGTCGCTGGATGGGGCGGAAGTGGCGTTGACGCGCAAGGAGTATGCGGTGCTGGCCCAGCTGGCACGGCATCCCGGGCGCGTCATCACCCAGCAGCAACTGCTCAAGGACATCTGGGGCCCCACCCACACCGAGGACAGCCACTACCTGCGGATCGTGGTCGGGCACCTGCGCCAGAAACTGGCGGACGACCCGACACGGCCACGTTTCATCGTCACCGAGGCCGGCGTCGGCTATCGCCTGCTCGATAACCAGGCCTGAGACACGATCCATCCACTACTGTGGACGCTGTGCGTGGTCCCTCGGTCTCAGCGCCGTTCCTCCTCGTAGCGATCCAGCGTATCGCGGGCGATCTCGCGGCCCAGGGCAATCAGCTCCGGCGCCTTGTAGAACTCGAAGAACCGGCACACGCGCTTGGGCACGTTGATCAGGATATCCGGCGGGTAGCCGGCGATCTTGTACTGCGCCAGCGACGTCTGCATCACTTCGAAACTCTGGTTGATCAGGTCCAGCAAGGACGCCGGGCCGACGTTGTCGACGATGAACGAACCCGTCGCCGACTTCGGCGCAGCAGCGACCTCGGGGGCCGCTGCCGGTTGCTGGGCCTCGGGATCGGCGGGGTCGAGCCAGGCATTGCTGAGGTCCGCCGAATCCGCGGCGAGGGTCTGCTGTTCCAGGCGCAGCAATTGCTCGGCCTGCTTGCGCCGGAACGGCAGGCGCGAGCCCATGGAACTGAGCAGGGCGTTGAAGCGGCTCTTGAAGGCCGGCGGACGCTGGATCACCGGCAACTGATACTGCTTCTGATTGGTGGCGTTGAGGTTGACGGCGATGATCAGGTCGCAGTGGCTGGAGACCACCGGCACGATCGGCAACGGGTTGAGCAGGCCGCCATCGACCAGCATGCGGTTGCCCTGCATGACCGGCGTGAACAGGCTCGGGATGGCCGCCGAGGCGCGCATGGCCTGGTGCAGGCAACCTTCCTGGAACCAGATTTCCTGCTGGTTGGTCAGGTCGGCGGCGACCGCCGTATAGGGGATGCGCAGGTCTTCGATATCGATTTCACCGACGATCTTGCGGATCTGGCCGAAGACCTTTTCGCCGCGGATCGCCCCCAGCCGGAAACTGACGTCGACCAGGCGCAGGACGTCGAGATAGTCCAGGCTCTCGATCCAGTTGCGGTACTCGTCGAGCTTGCCGGCGGCGTAGATTCCGCCGACCACCGCGCCCATCGAGCAACCGGCGATACAGGCGATCTCATAGCCGCGCCGTTCGATCTCCTCGATCACCCCGATATGCGCGTACCCCCGGGCCCCACCCGAGCCCAGTACCAATGCGACACGTTTTTTCATCATGCACTCCTTCCGGCCGGTGACTCACAATGCACCCAAGGCGGGCTGAGGTACAATCGCCGAGCTGTTCGAAAGGCCGGATGGCTTGCGTTCATGTGGATTGGCTAAGCTTGTGGAACGGGGCAAGGCACTTTTTGCCTGGCGCACCGTCATAAGCTGCACGACTGTTTTTTCTCTGAGGTGTCATCGATGAAAGCCTGGATCTGTGTGCCATTGATTGCATTGGCGTTGGCTGGTTGCGCGGGCAAGACCGCCTATCGCGAAACCTGTGGTACCCAGCTGGATGCCGCCTGGCGTGAACTGGACCTGGCCAAGGCCGAAGGCTTTGCCGGAACCGTGAGCTATTCCAAGGCGCTCTCGTTGCTGACCGGGGCCAAGACCCAGCAGCAGTTCGAGGCCTATGAGGGCTGCTCGGCCAAGGCCGAGAAAGCGCGTTTCTACATCCGCGAGTCGCGCGCCGGTCGTTGAACCCCGTGGCGAGGCGGGATGCCTGATCTTGCAGGAGCGCTTCTCCCTGGGAAAGCTGAAGGACTACTTCCCGTGGCAGTCGGATGTATTCGCGAAGAACGATAACGAGGTCTTGCTGAAAGACGCGTCGCCTCTTCGCGGATAAATCCGGCTACGACGGGGTTCCTGCGATAATATCTCCGGCGTTTCCCTCGTTTGGATGTCTGCCTATGCGCAGTAAGCTGGAAGCCTGCCTGCAGGCCGTCAACCAGGTGGTATTGGGCAAGGATGCGCAGGTCCGCCTGGCCCTGACCTGTCTTCTGGCCGACGGCCATCTGCTGATCGAGGATCTGCCCGGCATGGGCAAGACCACGCTCAGTCATACCCTGGCCAAGGTCCTTGGCCTGAGTTTTCAACGTATCCAGTTCACTTCCGACCTGCTGCCCAGCGATATTCTCGGCACCTCGGTGTTCGACAGGGATAGCGGCGCTTTCGTCTTCCATCCCGGGCCGATCTTCGCCGAGCTGGTGCTGGCCGATGAAATCAATCGCGCCACGCCCAAGAGCCAGAGCGCCCTGCTCGAAGCCATGGAGGAAGGCCAGGTGACCATCGAGGGCGCCACCCGGCCGTTGCCATCGCCGTTTTTCGTCATCGCCACGCAGAACCCCACCAGCCAGGGCGGCACCTTTGCCTTGCCCGAGTCGCAGCTCGATCGTTTCCTGATGCGCGTGTCCCTCGGTTATCCGGCCCGGGCGGCGGAAAAGGCGCTGTTGCAGGGCACCTCACGGCGGGACCTGTTGCCGCGGCTGCAACCGATCCTCAGCCATGGCGAACTGGCCGTGTTGCAGCAGGAGGTCAAGCAGGTCCGCGCCAGCGATGCGTTGGTGGACTATGTGCTGCGCCTGGTCGGTGCGACCCGCAGTGAAGCGCAATTCGCCTGGGGCCTGTCGCCGCGGGCGAGCCTGGCGATCCTTGCCGCCGCCCGGGCCTGGGCGTTGCTGGCCGGGCGGGACTATGTGATTCCGGAAGACGTGCAGGCGGTGTTGCCGGCGGTGATCGGCCATCGCCTGCGCGAGCGTGCCGACCCGGCCGGGCTGGGTGGTGGCGCCTTGGTGCAGTGGCTGTTGCGCGAGGTGCCGGCGCTTTGATGACCCGGCTGCGCACGGCGTGGCGGGCCTGGCTGGCCCGGCGCCTGCCGCCGTCGGCGCGGGTGGAGCTGACCCAGCGACGGATCTTCATCCTGCCCAACCGTACCGGTGGGGTGTTTGCTGCCTTGCTGCTGCTGATCCTGCTGGTGGCGATCAATTATCAGAACAGCCTCGCCTATGGCTTGTGCTTCCTGCTGTTGTCGCTGTTCGTCGTGGCGATCCTGCATACCTATCGCAACCTGCGGGGGCTGGTGCTGAGCGCCGGGGTCGGGCCGGCGGTGTTCGTCGGTGAGCAGGCGCGTTTCGTGGTCCGCCTGGAAAGCGCCGGCAAGAGCCACCAGGCGGTCCACCTCGGCTGGTCGGCCCGGGCGACCCAGGCGACCGATGTCCCGCCGGCGGGTTTCAGCGAGCTGGAACTGACCCGGCCGACCGTGGCGCGCGGCTGGCTGGCAGCCCCGCGGATCGGTGTGCGCAGCAGCTTCCCCCTGGGTATCCTGCGTGCCTGGAGCTGGGTCGACCTGGGGCAGCGGGTGCTGGTTTATCCACAGCCGCTGGAAGGTGAGCTGCCGGCCCTGGCCAGCCTGCCGGAGGATGAGCGGGAGGAGGGCGCGCGGGCCCACGGGCACGGCGTCGATGACTACCAGGGGCTCAAGCCCTACCAGCCCGGCGACTCCTGGCGTCGCTTGCACTGGAAGGCCTACTCCCGTGGACAAGGGCTGCTGATCAAGGATTTCGCCCGCCTCGAGGGTCGGGAACATTGCCTGGATTTCCTCGCCCTGGGCGGCGATGTCGAGCAGCGCCTGTCGCGTCTGTGCTATTGGGTGCTGGAGTTGACCCGTCGCCAGCAGCCATTCGCCTTGCAGTTGCCCGGTCGACGCCTGGCCACCGACAGCGGTGCGGCCCATTGCGAGGCGTGCCTGCGCGCCCTGGCGCTGTTCGGGCAAGAGGCATGAGTCACGTGACGACGATTTCCCGGGCCAGCCTGGTCTGGCTGTTGGTGGCCCAGGCCCTGGTCATGGTGCCGTTCTGGTTCCACGTGCCGTTGTGGATGGTCGCCTTCTGGCTCGGTTGCAGCTTCTGGCGTATCCAGGTGTATCGCATGCGCGCGGCCTTTCCCGGGCGGCTGCTGGAACTGCTGTTGCTGCTGTTCACCGTCGCCGGAATCTGGCTTTCGCGCAGCAGCCTGATCGGCCTGGACGCCGGCGCGGTGCTGCTGGTGGCGATGTTCATCCTCAAGCTGGTGGAAACCCGCACCCACCGCGATGCGCTGGTGCTGATATTTCTCGGCCTGTTCTGCGTGGCGGTGGCCTATCTGTTCGAGGACAGCCTGCCGTGGGCGGCCTACAGCCTGCTGCCGATCGGGGCCCTGCTGGCGGCCCTGATCGGCTTGCAGCAGGGACCCGGCACCCGGCCGGCGGCGACCTTGAAACTGGCCGCGACCCTGTTGGCGCAGGCCGTGCCGCTGATGCTGCTGTTGTTCCTGTTCTTCCCGCGGATCGCACCGCTATGGTCGTTGCCGTTGCCGAGCGACAAGGGCCTGAGCGGGCTGTCCGAAAACATGTCGCCGGCCGATGTCGCCGAACTCGGGCGCTCCGCCGACCTGGCGTTTCGTGCCAGTTTCGACGGCCCGCTGCCGCCGCGACGGGCGTTGTACTGGCGTGCCTTGACCCTGGAGCAGTTCGACGGCCGCCGCTGGAGCCAGTCGCCGGGCATCGCCTCGAGCCCGGCGCCGAAATGGCAGACCAGCGGTGAGCCCTGGCGCTACAGCATCCTCCTGCAACCGAGCGGCAAGCCCTGGCTGCCGACGCTGGATGTCGCCAGCAGTGATCTGGGCGATGTGCGCCAACTGGCGGACTATCGCCTGCAACGTCAGCGCCCGGTGCAACAGGCGCTGCTGTACCGGGCCAGTTCCTGGCCGCAGGTGTCACGCGACCCGCAGCTCGACGAACGGGCCCGCCGTCGCGCCCTGCAACTGCCGGCCCAGGGCGACCCGCGAACCCGCCAATGGGCGACCGAACTGCGGCGCACCTATCCACAGCCCGACGCGCTGGTGGCGGCGCTGCTCGGGCATTTTCACGACGAACCCTATCACTACACCCTCAGGCCGCCGACCCTGGGGCCCAACAGTATCGACGGCTTCCTGTTCGACAGCCGCCAGGGCTTCTGCGCGCACTTCGCCGGCGCCATGACCTATGTGCTGCGCGCGGCGGGCATTCCGGCGCGGGTGGTGGCCGGCTATCAGGGAGGCGAGTTGAATCCGGCCGGCCACTTTCTGACCGTGCGCCAGTACGACGCCCATGCCTGGGTCGAGTACTGGCAGGCCGGGCAGGGCTGGCGCAGTGTCGACCCGACCTACGCGGTGGCGCCGCAGCGCATCGACCAGGGCCTGGAGCAGGCCCTGGCGGCCGATGAGGGCGCGCCGGGGGCCTTGGCGTTCTCGCCGTTGCGGTACCGTCAGTTGAGCTGGCTCAACGAGTTGCGCCTGGGCTGGGATAACCTCAATTACGCCTGGCAACGCTGGGTCCTGGGCTATCAGGGCGAGCAGCAGTTGCAGATACTCGGGCGCTGGTTCGGCGACCTGGCCGGGGTGATGCTGCCGATCGGCCTGGTGCTGATCCTGGCATTGCTGTCGTTATGGCTGCTGCGCCCCTGGCAGGCGAAGGCCGATCCGCAACTGCGCGCGTTCATGACCTTTGAACGACTGCTGCGCCGCCGTGGCCTGGTCCGTGAGCCGGGCGAGGGACCACTGGCATTCGTCGAGCGCGCCGCCGCACAGTTGCCGCTGCAGGCGCCGGACATCCGTCGCTTTGGCGAGTTGTTCGTCAGCCAGCGCTATGCTGAAGAAACCCCGTCGATGGATGTATTGCAACAGGCGTTGCAGGCATTACGTCGCAGTCTTTGAAGTTCGATTTGGGAGGAAATGTCGATGTCGGCCCTGGTGGATCGTTTGGTGGCTCAGGTGTTGAACCTGCACGTGCGGTTGTTGGCCTGTCATGCGCGGGTCGATGCGCTGACCGATGACGAGGGCCTGCATGACCTGCGCATCGCCGTGCGCCGCCTGCGCAGCCTGCTGCGGCCATTGCGCGGATTGCCGGGTGTCGAGCAACTGGAGCAGGCGGCAGCCGAAGTGGGGCGCTCGACCACGCCGATCCGCGACCGCGAGGTGCTGGCGGCCTATCTGCACCGCCAGGGCCAGCATGCCGCGGCCACGCGGCGCACCGCGCAACTGTCCCAGGACTACTGGGCCGTGGCGCGCAGCAATGAACTGCGGCACCTGCTCGATGTACTCGATGCCTTCCCGCGTTTCCTCCGTGCCGCGGAGCGTCAGGGCCTGCTCAAGGGCTTGCGCAAGCGCATCGAGAAGCGCCTGGCCAAGCAGTGGCAGGCCCTGGACGAGGCCTTGCACGCACCGGGGCACGACCGCCATCGCCTGCGTCTGCTGATCAAGCGGGTGCGTTACGCCGCCGAAGCCTACCCGGAACTGGACCGGCTGCCGGCACCGGCATTGCGGCGGCTCAAGGGGGCCCAGGAAGCTCTGGGCGACTGGCATGACTGCTGGCAATGGTTGCTCCAGGCCCAGACCCAGGAGGACCTGCAACCCTGCGTCAAGGGTTGGCGCCATACCATGGCTCGCGCCGAAGGCAAGTCGGACCGGATGCTGGAGAAACTGAGCAGCAGCTGTTTCCCCTGAGATGACGACCTGTATGGCGGGTCATTTGGCTGGAATGGACGCTTTACCTCGCGAAGAGGCTGGTTAAGATTCACTTCCATGATGCAAGTAGGGTGGCCTGTGTGGTTCATTCGCTTGCTCAATTTCGGTCCAGGGCTGCGTTGCCATTCTCGCCGTAGCGTGACTGCGAGGGGTCATGGCGTCTTGCCAGGCAACCCCCAGGGCTCGAATTTGGGTAGGCGAACCAATCTTGTGGGCCACTGGCTTGCAGCGGGTTTCAGGGAATTCTTGTCCAGCCGAGGTGTGCATGCGCTTTTCCGATTTGCTCGAAGGGGTTCGTCGCGACCCCCAGGCTCTTGTCATTCCGGTCGAATGGGGCCAGGGGCGCGCCTCGTTCGGCGGCCTGGTGGTCGCGCTCCAGTACGAAGCCATGCGCGCCCGGGTGCCGGCTGATCGCCCTGTACGTTCGCTGGCGGTGACCTTTGTCGGTCCGGTCGAGCCAGGGGTGCCGGTCAGTTTCGAGGTCGAGGTGCTGCGCGAAGGCAAGGCGGTCAGCCAGGTGCTCGGGCGGGCGCTGCAGAACGGTCAGGTGGTGACTCTGGTGCAGGGCAGCTTCGGTGCCTCCCGGGAGTCGGCGGTGGCGATGGCGGCCGAGCCGGCGCCGGACATGAAGCACTGGGACCAGTGCCAGGAACTGCCGTACGTCAAGGGCGTGACGCCGGAGTTCATGCAGCACCTGGCGATGCGCTGGGCGGTTGGCGGCTTTCCGTTCACCGGCAACACTTCGCGGGAGATGGGCGGCTGGGTGCGCCTGCGTGGTGATGTCGAGCAGGAGCCACTGAACGAGGCGCACCTGCTGGCCCTGGTGGATGCCTGGCCGCCGGCGCTGTTGCCGCACCTGAAGAAGCTGGCGGCGGGCAGTACCCTGACCTGGACCATCGAGTTCGTGCAACCGCTGCTGGAGCTCGACACCCTGGACTGGTGCAAGTACCTGGCGGTGATCGAGCATGCCCGCGATGGCTACGGGCATGTGGCGGCAGCGCTGTGGAGCCCGGATGACCGGCTGATCGCTCTTAGCCGACAGACCGTCACGGTATTCGGCTGACTGGCGCTGTGTGTGGGAGCCGAGGTACTTATTTTGGGATAGGAATCCCCCCAAGGGTTGGATGGGTGTCCAACTTCTTGGGGGCAGTCCGGGACCGTGTGCTCCTACAGGAGGGGTGTGCTTTCGGCGTCCGGTTACTAGGCTTCGAGCGTCTGCCGCTTGCGCTGCACTGCGCTGGCGGCGACCAGGCCGATCACGCCGATGGCGACGTTGGTCAGGTCCTGGGTGAACACTCCGCTGGCCAGCAGCAGGAAGGCCAGGGCAAACAGGATCACCGAGAGCAGCTGCAGGCCTTCGCGGGTGCCATCGTTCGAGTGTTGCGGCGCAACGCGCCATTGCCAGGCGGGAAGGTTGGGATGACGTTTGCCCATGGTTGTGCCCCTTGGTTCGTGGATTCGATGGACCAAGAATAAGCCGGGCAAACGTCGGCGACGAATCAACTGTTGCTATCGCACCTATAGCTTGAGCTGGCCAATGGCCCTGTTCAGTTCACCGGCCAGGGTCGCCAGTTCATTGCTGGTGCTGGCCGAGTCCACGGTCTGTTGCACGGTGTTTTCGGTGACATCCCGGATGCTCACCACGGCCCGGTTCATCTCCTCGGCGACCTGACTCTGCTGCTCGGCGGCCACGGCGATCTGGGTATTGCTCTCGCGCATCTGCGCGACCGCGCCGGTGATTTCGGCCAGGGCGGCCCCGGCCTCCTGGGCCTGCTGTACGCAGTCGTCGGCCTTGAACGAGCTTTCCTGCATGAAATCCACGGCATCGCGGGTGCCGGACTGCAGGGCCGAGACCATGGTGGTGATTTCATCGGTGGAGGTCTGCACACGCTTGGCCAGGTTGCGCACCTCGTCGGCGACCACCGCGAAACCCCGGCCCATTTCACCGGCCCGGGCGGCTTCGATCGCCGCGTTCAGGGCGAGCAGGTTGGTCTGCTCGGCGATGCTGTGGATCACACTGACCACGCCGTTGATCTTCTGGCTGTCCTCGGCCAGGCGCTGGATCATCTCGGCGGTCTGCTGTACGCCGCTGGACAGGCCGGCGATCGACTGCTGGACACGGCTGACCACTTCCTGGCCGCTGCCGGCCAGGGTGTCGGCGGTTTTCGACAGGTCGCGGGTGGCGCCGGCATGCTGGGCGATGTGATAGACCGTCGCGGTCATCTCGTTGATGGCAGTGGCGGCCTGGTCGGTTTCGCTCTGCTGGCCGAGCATGCCGTGCTGCACATCGTTCATGCTCGAGGCCAGGCGCGCCGCGCCGACATCCAACTGCGCGGCGGTGCGGGCGACGGTGCCGACCACGCGCTGGTAGCCGGCCTGCATGGCGTTGAAGGCGCTGGCCATCTGGCCGACTTCATCCTTGCACGCCAGCGGCACGCGGGCGGACAGGTCGCCGGTCTTTTCCACGTGCAGCATCACGTCCTTGAGGGTGTTGAGCTGGCTGAGCAGGAAACGGATCAGCAACTGCGAGGCGCAGAGCATCGCCAGCATCAGGATGAACACGGCCACGGCGTATTGGGTGAAGCGCTCGCCGAACACCTGCGCCAGGCTCGGCGCGTAGGCGAGTACGGCCACCCGCTGGGTGCCATGGCTGACCACTTCGGCACCGAGCAAAGGGTTGTCGCCGAACAGCGGCATGTAGTCGTATCCGACCCAGCCCTGGGCGTCGCTCAGGCGTGGCAGCATCTGGCCGTTGAGGCTGGGCGTCTGGCCGCTCTGGAACACCAGCAACTGGTCGTTCTGCGGCAGGGGCTGGCCGGCGGGCCAGCTGGCCAGCAGCCGCGCCTCGGCCTGGGCGGCGGCGCGCGCGGCGTCGGTGCGGGCCTGCTGCTCCAACTGTACCGCGTACAGCACCAGCAACAGGGTGGTGACGAAGGCCACTGCGTTGACGGCCCAGAATTTGTATTTCAGCGAGATATTGCTAAGCCAGGCACCCATGGAAGGTCTTCTCTGATTGAGCGGAAACAGTATTGGCAAGGTGCCATCATTGTGTCCCGCGCAAAGTGAAGACGTGTTGATATGGGTCAAGCAATCGGCGGCAGGCCAAAGAACGCCCGGGCGCAGGCGCTGCTGTGGGCGGCCAGGTCGGCCTCGGTTTCGCCGCGGTGCAGGGCCACTTCACGCAGGACTTCGGTGAGGAATGCCGGTTCGTTGCGTCCGTTCTTCGGCTTGGGCCGCAGGCTGCGGGGCAGCAGGTAGGGCGCATCGCTCTCCAGCATCAGACGGCCACGGGGAATTTCCCGTACCAGCGGGTGCAGGTGGGTGCCGCGGCGTTCGTCGCAGATCCAGCCGGTGATGCCGATGTGCAGGTCCAGGTCCAGATAGCTGAACAGCGCCCGCTGTTCGCCGGTGAAGCAGTGCACCACGGCGGCCGGCAGGCGGTCGCGGTAGTCGCGCAGGATCTGCAGCAGGCGCGGGTTGGCATCGCGTTCGTGGAGGAACACCGGCAGTTGCAGTTCCACCGCCAGGGCCAGGTGTTCCTCGAGGACTTTTTCCTGTTGTGGGCGTGGCGAGAAATCGCGGTTGAAATCCAGCCCGCATTCACCGACCGCGCAGACGTTGGCTTCCCTGAGCAGGGTTTTCAGACGAGCGGCACTGTCGGCATTCCAGTCGCTGGCGGAGTGGGGGTGGATACCGGCCGTGGCGAACAGCTGGCGACGGCTCTCATCCAGCGTCCGGCATAGCTCCAGGGCCTGCTCGCTGCCCTCGATGCTGGTGCCGGTGACGACCAGTTGGCAGACCCCGGCGGCCTGTGCGCGGTCGAGTATTTCCCGGTGTTTTCCGGAAAAAGCCGAGTTGGTCAGGTTGACGCCGATATCGATGAGTTGCATGGTTCGTCCTCAGGCCGCAGGCCACAAAGCATATCAGAGCTGTAGATTTATAATAAAAACCAAGAACTACAACGAGTTATGACTGTCTTTTAAGGCCGCAAGCGAGCAGTGCCAGCCTTCAGGCCGCTGCCGTACCCGTCTTGCGCACCTTGATTCGCGTTCACAGAGACGCTCGGTTCCAACGACCCGTACCAGGCCATGGGGCTTGCGGCGGGACAGTATTCTTTGCGGAGAACGGATGAAGCGACCCTCGCTGTTGCTCCTGCTGTGCCTGTTCCTGCTGCCGTTGCCGGCGGTAGCGCGGCTGGCTGGGCCATTGGAAATCGGCCATCCGGGCAAGGTCCGCGACCTGGCGGAGATCCGCGGCAGCCGTGTCCTGCGGGTGCTGGTCAACCAGAGTCGCAACAGCTCGGGAGAAATCCAGGGCGAGGCGATCGGGGTCGAGTACCACCGGCTGCGGGCCTTTGAGCAGTACCTGAACGGGCATGCCCGGGACAATCAGGAAATCACCCTCAAGCTCATCCCCAAGGCCAAGGACCAGTTGCTCGGCGCACTGCAGCGGGGTGAAGGCGACCTGGTCGCGCCGGGCGAACTGCTCGAGGCGCAAGCCGGGCATGCGGTCAGCGCCAGCGAGCCGATCGGCAACCCGGTGCCGCTGCTGCTGGTGGGGCTCAAGGGGGAAAAGCGCATTACCCGGGTCGAACAGCTTTCCGGACGCACGCTGACCCTAGCCACCGGCAGCGCCGCCGCCGATGCGGTGAACCAGATCAACCAGAAGCTGGCCTTGCACAAGCTGGCGCCGGTGAAGGTCGAGTGGGTCGACCCGAGCCTGGCGGTGGAGGACGTGCTGGAAATGGTCCAGGGCGGGATCTTTCACCTGACCGTCGTCGAGCAGCCGATTGCCGAGCGCTGGGCCAGGATCATGCCCAAGCTGCGCTTCGACCGGCAGGTGCTGGTCGGCGAGCCGGGACAGATGCGCTGGTTCGTGCGGCGTGACGCGTCGATGTTGCTGGCCAGCATCGATCGTTTTTTCAAGACCTACAAATCGCCCTCCGACCAGGATGCGGCCTTCCTGCGCATCTATCGGCGCCTGTACCAGGTGCATTACCCGCTGGCCCGCGATGACCGGCAGAAGCTGGAGAAGCTGCGTCCGGTGCTGCAGCGGCATGCCCAGGCCCAGGGTATCGACTGGCTGAACCTGGCGGCGCTGGCGTTCAAGGAGTCGGCGCTGGACCCCAACGCCCGTGGCGCGAGCGGTGCCACCGGGTTGTTGCAGATCACCCCGTCGGCGGCCCAGCGGGTCGGGGTGGGCAATATCCAGAATGTCGATAACAACGTGCAGGCCGCGGCCCGCTACCTGGCGATGATCCGCCGCAAGTTCTTCGCCAGCCCCAAGCTCAACGAACGCGAACGCATGGCCTTTGTCCTGGCCGCCTACAACATGGGCCCCGAGCGGGTCCAGGGCATGCGCACCGAGGCGCGGCGGCGCGGCCTGAATCCCAACCAGTGGTTTTTCCAGGTTGAACGGGTGGCGATGGAGCAGGTAGGAATGGCTCCGGTCAACTATGTTAATAGTGTGAACAAGTATTACCTGGCGTTCGATCGGGAGCGCGGTTCCCTGGAAAGGGATTCTCTGGAACACAACGGAAGGAAGATTGTCTCACGGAAATGATCGAATAGTTCGATTGTTATGTCAGGTTTTTTGCGCTTTTTTCATTTTAAAAACTGATTAGTATGGCGCCCATCAACTCGACATTTGAATTAAGGATTCAACCATGAGCACTCTGACCCAACGCGTTCTGAACACCCGTGCCGGCTACGGCCTCACCGTCCTGCGGATTCTGGTGGGCATCATCTTCGCCGCCCACGGCGCGCAAAAACTCTTCGGCCTGTTCGGTGGCTATGGCCTGGCGGGTACCGCACAGTGGATGGAAAGCATCGGCCTGGCACCGGGCCACCTGATGGCGCTGCTGGCTGGCGGCACCGAGTTCTTCGGCGGCCTGGCGCTGATCATCGGCCTGCTGGCACGTCCTGCGGCGTTGGGCCTGACCTTCACCCTGGTGGTGGCGATCCTCTCGGTGCACATCCACAACGGCCTGTTCATGAGCAACAACGGCTACGAGTTCGCCCTGGCGCTACTGGGTGGCACCCTCGCCGTGCTGATCGAAGGCGCCGGCAAGGCCTCGGTCGATGGCATCATCAACCGCTGATATCCCCCGATGATCACCAAAGGCCCGCACTTGCGGGCCTTTTTCGTTGTCATGCTTTTACGGGACACCGTCCGGCGCGATTCTTGACAGTGCCCCCCGCGCTTCTCTAGGATGCTTGGCATGCGCCGATTTAAACAGCTACTTGCGGGGCGCCAGGGGAGTCCACAGCACTCCGCCAGAGGCCTGGTCCAGGCTTCGAAATACCGCTAAAGCGCTGGTTCGGTGTTGCCTCACACCTGCCCGGCAGATCGTTGAGGCGGAGACACGCACGTTGAACAATCCACGCCCTGTTGTACGTCTGGTGCCGATCACGGCCAACCTTCCCGAACGCAACCCGAAAATTCTCCTGTGCGGCCAGAATCAGCCGACGCTGCTGCGTTGCCTGGACGGCTGGCCGCGTCGCAAGGGACGGGCTTCGGCGTTCCTGATCCAGTTTGCCGAAGATGGCGATTCGCTGGAGCGCTTTGCCAGCGACAGTTTCGACATGGCGGTGATCCAGTCGCCGAGTGCGGAGCGGGCCGAGGCGGTGATTCGGCAGTTGACGCGGGTGGCGCGGCAGGGGCTGATCACCCGGCGGTGAGTCTTTAAGGGATTTGGGTGAGGCCCTTCGCGGATGTATCCGCGAAGTGGGCACCGCGAATCAGGGATAGTCGATCGCCGTGATGTACACCAGTTGCTCGCCCGTCGGGGTCATCACCCGAACCTCGGCATCCAGCGTCTTGCCGATCAGGGCACGGGCCAGGGGTGAGTCGATGCTGATCAGGTTCAGCTTCAGGTCCAGTTCGTCCGGGCCGACGATGCGGTAGCGCGACTCCTTGCCCTCCTCGTTCTCGATGGTGACCCAGGCGCCGAAATAGACCTTGTTCGGATCGCTTGGGCGTTCGCCGACCACCTTGAGGTTTTCCAGGCGCTTGGTCAGGAAGCGCACGCGGCTGTCGATCTCGCGCAGCATTTTCTTGCCATAGGTGTATTCGGCGTTTTCCGAACGATCGCCCTGGGCGGCCGCCTCGCTGACCGCTTGCGTGACCTGCGGCCGGCGCACGTGCCACAGTTCATGCAGTTCGGCGCGCATGCGGGCCTCGCCCTCGGGGGTGATCAGGGCGGTGCCGGCGGTGCGGGGAGGGCGATAACGGCTCATCGTCATTCCATTGGACAAACAGGGCGCGAGTCTATCAGCCCTCGCGCAGCACTGTCAGCGGGCTGGCATTCAGCGCCCGACGGGTGCCGAAGACGCCGGCACCGCCGATCATCAGGGCGCCGATCAGCGGCAGCAGCAACAGCCAGGGATGCGGGTGCCAGGGCAGGTCGAAGGCGAACCGGTACAGCACCAGGCTCACCAGTTCCGCGCCGAGCGCGGCGAGCAGGCCACTGGCGGCACCGAGCAGGCCGAATTCGATTCTCCGCGCCTTGACCAGCAACCGCCGTTGCGCACCCAGCGCCCGCACCAGGGCCCCCTGGCGAATGCGTTCGTCCAGGGTTGCCTGCAGGCCGGAGAACAGCACCGCCATGCCCGCCGCCAGGACGAACAGCAGTACGTATTCCACCGCGATGGTGACCTGCGCGAGGATGCTGCGCAGCTGTTCGAGCAGGGCCTCGACCTGCAGGATGGTCGCCGCCGGGAAGGCCCGGGACAGCTCGACGATGTCCTTGTCGTGACCGGGCGCCAGATAGAAGCTGGTCAGGTAGGTGGCCGGCAGGTCCTGCAAGGTGCCGGGCTGGAAGATCATGAAGAAGTTCGGCTGGAAGTTGTCCCAGTTGATGCTGCGCAGGCTGCTGACGCGCGCCTCCCGCTGGCTGCCACCGACGCTGAACACCAGGTGGTCGCCCAGCTTGATCTTCAGGCTGGTGGCCACCTTGGCCTCCACCGACACCTCGGGAATGTCGCTGCCGGGCAGGTTCGACCACCAGTTGCCGGCAGTCAGGCTATTGCCCGCCGGCAGGTCGGCGGCCCAGGTCAGGCTGAGGTCGCGCTGGATCGCCCGGTCGCCGGCGGTGTCCTTGCTGACGATGTCCTGCACCGGCTCGCCGTTGATGCTGATCAGGCGCCCCGGCACCACCGGGTAGATCGGTGCCGACTGCGCCGACAGCCTGATCAGGTGGTCGCGGAAACCGTCCTTGTCCGCGGGCAGGATGTTCAGCGCGAAGTAGTTCGGTGCGTTCTTCGGCAACTGGTTCTGCCAGGTGTCCAGCAGTTCGCCGCGCAGCAGCGCGATCAGGGCCATGGACAGCAGGATCAGGCCGAAGGCCAGGGATTGCCCGGCGGCGGCCAGTGGATGGCGCAGCAACTGGCCCAGACCCAGGCGCCAGGGCAGTGAGGCCTGGGCCAGCAGCCGGCGCAGGCTCTGCAAGCCGAGCAGCATCAGGCCGCCGAGCAACAGGGCGGCGATCACGCCGCCACCGAGCAGGGCGAAGGTCAGTACCAGGTCCAGGCTCAGGCGCCACATGATCAGGCCGAGGGCCAGCAGCGCGGTGCCATAGACCATCCAGGTGCTGGCGGGAATCGGCAGCAGGTCGCGGCGCAGTACCCGCAGCGGTGGCACCCGGCCCAGCGCCGCCAGCGGCGGCAGGGCGAAGCCGGCCAGGGCCACCAGGCCGGTACCGATGCCGGCCAGTGCCGGTGTCAGGCCGCCGGGTGGCACATCGGCGGGCAGCAGGTTGTGCAGCAACTGGAACAGGCCCAGTTGGGCCAGCCAGCCGAGCAGGGCGCCGCTGATGCTGGCGAGCAGGCCGAGGATCGCCAGTTGCAGGCTGAACAGGGTCATGGTTTCCCGGCGCGACAGCCCCAGGCAGCGTAACAGCGCACTGGCATCGAAGCGGCGGGCGGCGAAACGGCTGGCGCTGAGCGCCACCGCCACGCCGGACAGCAGCACCGCGACCAGGCTCGCCATGTTCAGGTAGCGCTCGGCCTTGCCCAGGGCGCCGCCGATCTGCTGGTTGCCGTCGCGGGCGTCGAGCAGCCGCTGGTTGGCCGCCAGCCCCGGCTTGAGCAGGTCGCGATAGGTCGCCAGGGCGCTGGCCGGACCCCGCCAGAGCTCGCGGAAATTGACCCGGCTGCCGGGTTGCACGACACCGGTGGCTTCCAGGTCCGCCAGGTTGATCAGCACCCGCGGGGTCAGGCTGTAGAAATTGGCGGCACGGTCCGGTTCGTAGGTGAGCACCCGGGCGATACGGACGGTCTTCATGCCGACGTCGATGCTGTCGCCGATCTTCAGATTCAGGGCGGTCATCAGTCGCGCCTCGACCCAGGCTTCACCAGGGGTTGGGCCGCCGCCGGCGGTTTCGGCGCCGAAGGGCTCGGCGGCGCTCCTGAGCTCGCCACGCAGGGGGTAGTGCTCGTCCGCCGCCTTGATGCTCGAGAGCTGGATGCCATTGTCGGTGGCGATCACGCTGGAGAACTCGACCACCCGGGCATGCTCGAGACCGAGCTCGCGGCCACTCTGGACCTGCTCCGGACGAGCCTTGGAGGTACCGTCGAGCACCAGGTCGGCGGCGAGGAATTCGGTGGCACGCAGCATCATCGCGCCGTTCAGGCGGGCACCGAAATAACCGATCGCGGTACTGGCCGCCACGGCGACCAGCAGGGCGAAAAACAGCACCCGCAACTCGCCGGCGCGGGCATCGCGCTGCAGTTGGCGGGTGGCGAGACTGAACAGGCGCAACAGCGGCAGGCGTGCCATCAAGGCTCCAGGGGCGCGACCAGCTGGCCGGCATCAAGGCGGATCAGGCGCCGGCAGCGATGTGCCAGGCGTTCGTCATGGGTCACCAGCACCAGGGTGGTGCCGCGCTCCTTGTTCAGTTCGAACAGCAGGTCGCTGATGCGTTCGCCGGTGTGGCTGTCGAGGTTGCCGGTGGGCTCGTCGGCGAACAGGACGTCCGGCTCGGCGGCAAAGGCCCGGGCGATGGCCACCCGCTGCTGTTCGCCGCCGGACAACTGCCGTGGCGAGTGGGTCAGCCGCTTGCCCAGGCCGACCCGTTCCAGCAGGCCGCGGGCGCGTTCCCGGGCGTCGCTGCGGCCGTCCAGCTCCAGTGGCAGCATGACGTTTTCCAGGGCATTGAGGCTGTCGAGCAGTTGGAAACTCTGGAACACGAAGCCGACATGCTCGGCGCGGATACGCGCGCGCTGATCTTCGTCGAGGCTGCTCAGGGCGCGTCCGGCCAGGGTCACTTCGCCACCGCTGGGCAGGTCGAGGCCGGCCAGCAGGCCGAGCAGGGTGGATTTGCCGGAGCCGGACGCGCCGACGATGGCCAGGCTGTCACCCTTGTTCAGGTGCAGGGAAAGAGGGTGCAGGATGGTCAGTTCGCCTTCCGTGCTGGAAACCACTTTGCTAAGGTTCTGCGCGGTGAGAATGCTTTCGCCCATGGAGAATCCGATGCGAGTTTGGTTTTTGAGTGCCGGCCTGGCGCTGATGTGCATGGCTCAGAATGCGGCGGCGGGCACGGTCCTGATCGTTGGCGATAGTATCAGCGCGGCTTTCGGCCTGGATACCCGTGTCGGCTGGGTCGCCCTGCTGGAAAAGCGGCTCAGGGACGAGGGTTTCAAGGACAAGGTGGTCAATGCCTCCATCAGCGGCGACACCAGTGCAGGCGGCCAGGCGCGGCTGCCGGCGCTGCTTGCGCAGCACAAGCCGGAGCTGGTGATCATCGAGTTGGGTGGCAACGATGGCCTGCGTGGGCAGCTTCCTACGCAATTGAAACAAAATCTTGCATCGATGATCGACAACTCCCGGGCCAGCGGGGCCAAGGTGCTGTTGCTCGGCATGCAGTTGCCACCCAATTACGGTGCCCGCTACACCCAGGCGTTCGCCGAGGTCTACCCGGCCCTGGCCGAAGAGAAAAACGTCGCGCTGGTGCCGTTTTTTCTCGAGGGCGTGGGCGGCCATCCGGAGCTGATGCAGGCCGACGGGATCCACCCGGGGCCCGCTGGTCAGGACAAGTTGCTCAATAACGTCTGGCCGACCCTGAAACCGCTGCTTTGAGCTTTTTTACCGGCGGTTTTTCGGCTAATGTGGCGCCCCCCTGTCAGGAGCCCCCGATGCAGCGTCCCGCCTGGTCCCTATTTGCCTACCAACTGATCGAGCCCGACGAGCAGCTGGATCTGTTCGCCTGCCAGGAAGTGCGGGTGCATCTGGTCACGCGTCAGCTGGAACTGGGTGGCTCCGCCGATCGCACGCTCTGTGGCAGCCTGCTGCCGGCGCAGCCGCGCTGGTCGGGGGTGGACAAGTCGATTTTCCGCGACCAGCGCCTGTGCCCGTTCTGCCGGGCGATTCTCGAGTCCCAGAAACGCGGTACGCCACCGATCTGGCCGGAATTGCGTTTCGAACTGTAAAACCTGCCTGTCTGCCAGCTGAAGCGCCGCCAATGTCCTGCCGGGCGGCTGGCGGCAGGTGTACAATCGAACTTTATTTCTCCGATGATCATGCGAAGGATTTCCCGGATGCTGTCGCGCTTTCCTGCCGTCACCCGTTGCCTGTCCATTGCCGCCCTGTGTGCGGCGGGTCCCGTTTCCGCGCTGGAATTGCCGTTGCCGCCGCCGGGCGAGGATATCGTCGGCCAGGTCCAGGTGATCAAGGCCAAGTATGAAGATACCTTTGCCGACCTCGGTACCACCTACGACCTGGGCTACTCGGAGATGGTCGCGGCCAACCCGGGGGTCGACGCCTGGTTGCCGGGTGCGGGTACCGATATCGTCCTGCCGACCCGCTTCATCCTGCCGCCGGGGCCCCGTGAAGGCATCGTGATCAACCTGGCCGAATATCGCCTGTACTACTTCCCCAAGGGACGCAACGTGGTCTACACCTTCCCGCTGGGTATCGGGCGTGAAGGCTGGGGCTCGCCGATCGCCCACACTACCATCACCGCCAAGACACCGAACCCGACCTGGACGCCGCCGGCCTCGATCAAGGCCGAACATGCCGCCAACGGCGATCCGCTGCCCAACGTGGTGCCGGCCGGTCCGGACAATCCGCTGGGCCCGTTCAAGTTCACCCTGGGCACGCCGGGCTACCTGATTCACGGTTCGAACATGAAGTTCGGTATCGGTACCCGTACCAGTCACGGCTGCTTCCGCATGTTCAACAACAACGTGCTGGAGATGGCCGGCATGGTGCCGGTCGGCACCTCGGTGCGGATCATCAACGAGGCCTACAAGTTCGGTGTCAGTGGCGGCAAGGTCTACCTGGAGGCGCACACGCCGCTGGACGACAATGGCAACCCGTCGGTGGTCGACAAGCACACCGCGGTGATCAACGCCCTGCTCAAGCGTGACGACCTGGCGAAGAACCTGCGGGTGAACTGGGACCAGGTGCGCGACGTGGTCGCGGCCGAAGATGGTCTGCCGACCGAAATCGCTGTGCCGGGCGCGGCGCCGGTGGTCTCGAGCGCACCGATCGACCTTCAGCAGTAACGGCTTCGAACGACCCGCCTGGGGCCTTGCGCGCCAGGCGGGTTTTTCATGCCCGCCCATAAAGCGGGCGGGCATAAAAAAGCCGACCCAAGGATGGATCGGCTTGATAACAGCCCCGAAGGACTATTACTTGCGGCTTGCTTTTTCCAGCATGCGCAGAGCGCGCTCGTTCGCTTCGTCAGCAGTCTGTTGTGCTTTTTGAGCAGCAGCCAGAGCTTCATCAGCTTTGCGGTAGGCTTCGTCAGCACGAGCCTGAGCACGAGCAGCTGCGTCTTCGGTAGCAGTCAGACGAGCTTCGGTTTCTTTCGATGCGCTGCTGCAACCGGTAGCCAGTACAGCGGCCAGGGCCAGAGCCGAGAATTTCAGAACGTTGTTCATCGTGTTCCCCTTCAAGGACTTTCTATTAATGACCATAACCCCAGAGTGAGGAAATAGCCGGCGTACATACTACCCATTACTTGTAGTAAGTAAACTGACGTAACGCAAGAAGCAAAAAAAATTCTTGGTACAGAATGTTTTTCAGCTAACTTTGCCTGGCACTGTATAAAAAACATACAGTGGTAAAGCCCGTTCCGAGCGCTTTATGCGATCTTCAGTCGGCCCGTCATGCAACAGGTGGCAAGTGTCCGGTTGTATCCAGGCCTCGTTCTGACCGCAACGGGTAACTCTTGTTCCCTACCGTCCACGTGGCGGGGAGTATCTTTTGCTAGTTGGAAAGTGACTTTAACCGGGAGTGTGCGTCATACAACATGACATTCCGGCAATTTTCAGCCCATGTTCAGCTTCTCGCCCGCCAGGGAGTGTTGGCCCGTGCCATGATCCGAACGGTGCCGGGCGACGTGACGAGCGTGTCTTGAGCATTTTTGCCAAGGGTGCCTACTATTTGATACGTGCTCGTTTTTTTCAGGGAGCGGTCGGCTGTTCTCGTTGTCCAAACAGGCACGGGGTGGCGTAGAGGTTCCTTCGCCGGAAAAACATCGGTAAGGTAGGGTCGAATACCAAGACCCGCGAGGAGTAGTGATGAGCGAGGCGTTGTCCATCCACCATGACCAGGCTGGTCATCAGTTCGAGACCAATGTGGACGGTCATCGTGCCTACCTGACCTATATGGACCTGGGTAAGCAGACCCTGGATATCTACCGCACCTTCGTGCCCAACGCGTTGCGTGGCCGAGGCATTGCAGCGGCGCTGACCGAGCAGGCGCTGGAGTACGCTGAACGCATGGGGTACACCGTCATCCCTTCCTGCTCCTATGTGGAACGCTACATGGAACGGCATCAGCGGCACGCCGCTAAGACCTGATCCCATCGAACAGACATGAAAACGCCGGGCATTGCCCGGCGTCTTTGTTTCTGCGCAATCGCTGTGCGATCAGCCGCGGGCCCGCTTGGGCAGTACGTCCTTGAGCTTGGCGTGCATGCTGCGCAAGGTCTTCTCGGTGCTGTCCCAGTCGATGCAGGCGTCGGTGATCGACACGCCGTACTGCAGGTCGGCGAGGTCCTTCGGAATTGCCTGGCAGCCCCAGTTCAGGTGGCTTTCGACCATCAGGCCGATGATCGACTGGTTGCCTTCGAGGATCTGGTTGGCGACGTTCTCCATTACCAGCGGTTGCAGCGCCGGGTCCTTGTTGGAGTTGGCGTGGCTGCAATCGACCATGATGTTGTTCTTGATCCCGGCCTTGCTCAACGCCTGCTCGCAGAGCGCAACGCTCACCGAGTCATAGTTGGGCTTGCCGTTGCCGCCGCGCAGCACCACGTGACCGTAGGCGTTGCCCTTGGTGGTGACGATCGACACGCCGCCTTCCTGGTTGATGCCGAGGAAGCGGTGCGGCTTGGAGACCGACTGCAGGGCGTTGATCGCCACGGTCAGGCCGCCATCGGTACCGTTCTTGAAGCCGACCGCCGAGGACAGGCCGGAAGCCATTTCGCGGTGGGTCTGGGATTCGGTGGTACGGGCACCGATGGCCGACCAGCTGATCAGGTCCTGCAGGTACTGCGGCGAGATCGGGTCGAGCGCTTCGGTGGCGGTGGGCAGGCCCATTTCGGCCAGGTCCAGCAGCAGTTGGCGACCGATGTGCAGGCCATCCTGGATCTTGAACGAGTCATCCAGGTACGGGTCGTTGATCAGGCCTTTCCAGCCGACCGTGGTCCGCGGCTTCTCGAAGTACACGCGCATCACCAGGTACAGGCTGTCGGAGACTTCGGCAGCGAGCACCTTGAGGCGTTCGGCATATTCGTGGGCAGCCTTGATGTCGTGGATCGAGCAGGGCCCGATGACGACGAACAGGCGATGGTCCTTGCCATCGAGAATGTTGCGAATCACCTCGCGGCCCCGGGTCACGGTGCGCAGGGCAGCCTCGCTCAGGGGAATGTCACGCTTGAGCTGATCAGGCGTGATCAGCGTCTCGTTGGAGGCGACGTTAAGGTCGTTGATCGGTAAATCAGCCATCGTGTTACTCGTCAGGTCACGGGTGCCGTCGCCAGCCCCGCGCGGCGGAGCACAGCGATATGAGCGTGTCGGGGAGCCGAACCTTAGCGCGTTAGGCCGTAACCGGGCAATGGGCAAAGGCCGGATTAATCGAGCAGGGCCCGGGTAAAGGGTCGTTCGAGGCTGGCATGGGAGAAATCGCCGGCATGCCGTTGCACCCATTCGCGGGCAATCGCCTCGATGCTCTGCGGCCCGGCGTCGAGTTGCTGGCGGGCGCGCCGGTAGCGTTCGATCTGGCAGATCTGCTCGCCCATGCGCGCGCCGAACAGGGTCTGCTCGTCGACGAAGGCGATGCCCACCAGAAATACATGCTTGCGTTTCAGGCACCAGGCCACGTAGCCGGAGTAACATGCGCTGTCGCCCAGGCTCGGGATACGCATCTCCAGGGCCGAGCCATGCCGCCAGGCCCGTGGCGAGTGGCAGGCGATGCCGCCGAGGCTGAGGCAGTGCAGGCGGTGCCTCGAGATGCACGAGTGTTCGAGCAAGGTCAGTTTCACTGGAACGTCTACGGGATGAGGTAGAAAGCGCACCATGACAAACGACTCCGTGTGCCGGTCACCGGAAAAACCTTTCCCCAGTATAGTGAAGGGGGTCGAGTTGTCCGATTTTGATGCGGACCGCCAACTGCTCGACCTGCCGGGGGTTTCATTGCTGATCTTCACCAGTGCCGGTTGCGCGTCCTGCCGTTTCGCCCGCCAGGCACTGCCGGGGCTGGGGTTGCCGGTCGACCGCCTGTGCTGGATCGATGCCGGTGACAATGGCGGCTTGGTCCAGCGCTACGAGGTCTTTCACCTGCCGGCGCTGTTCGTGGTCCGGGACGGTCGGTTCCAGGGGGCACTGCGTGCTCCCCTGGCCCTGCGTGAGCTGAGCGAGGGACTGCGGCAGGCCCTGGGGCGTGTCCCCGAGGAGTTGCCATGAACCAGGCAGCGTCGCCGGGCATCGGTGGTTTCTACGGGGGCATGCTGGCACCTGCCGGCTGCGAAATGCCCAGGACGCAGACACTGCTCCAGACCTTGAGGTTTCTCGAATCACGACAGCTTTGCATAAAGGAGCAGCCATGACAGTTTCAACGAACAGGCCGCGTATCGGCATCATCGGTACCGGGGCGATCGGCGGGTTCTACGGGGTGATGCTGGCGCGTGCCGGTTTCGACGTGCACTTTCTACTGCGCAGCGAGTTTTCCGCCGTGGCTGAAAACGGGTTGCGGATCGACAGTGCTGTCCACGGCCAGCTACACCTGAACCCGGTGCAGGCCTATGCTTCGGCCGAAGACCTGCCGCCCTGCGACTGGCTGCTGGTGGGGGCCAAGGCCACCGCCAATGCCGAACTCGCTCCGCTGATCGCCAAGGTCGCAGCGCCCGGCGCCCGGGTGCTGTTGTTGCAGAATGGCCTGGGTGTCGAGGAACAGTTGCGTCCGTTGCTGCCCGACTCGCTGCACCTGCTCGGTGGGCTGTGCTTCATCTGCGTGCATCGCACCGGTCCGGGGGCGGTGGTGCATCAGGCGCTGGGCTCGGTGAACCTCGGTTATCACAGTGGCCCGTTGTTCGATGACGAGGGCGCCCGCCAGGCGCTGGTCGAGGAGGGCGCCGCGCTGTTCCGCCTGGCCGGTATCGAATCCCGGGCCATGGCCAACCTGGAGCAGGCGCGCTGGCAGAAGCTGGTATGGAACGTGCCGTACAACGGCCTGTCGGTGCTGCTGCGGGCCAGCACCACGCCGCTGATGAGCGATGCCAGCAGCCGCGAACTGGTGCAGGCACTCATGGCGGAGGTGGTGCAGGGCGCGCAGGCCTGTGGGCATGTCTTGCCGGCCGGCTACGCCGAGCACCTGTTCAAGGTCACGGAAAAGATGCCGGACTATTGGCCAAGCATGTACCACGACTTTATCCACAGGCGCGCGCTGGAACTGGAGGCGATCTACGTCCGTCCGCTGGCTGCCGCCCTTGAGGCCGGTTGTGACTTGCCGAAGATCCGCGCCCTGTATCAGGCTCTGGATTTCATCGACGTGCACAACCGCTGAGACCATCGGGAGAACATCATGGCAAACAGCCTTGGCGGCAAGTTGGTACTGGCGATTTCCTCGCGGGCGCTGTTCGACCTCAGTGAAAGCCATCAGGTCTATCTGAGCCAGGGGGTGGAGGCCTATCGCAAGTATCAGATCGAACACGAGGAGGAGATTCTCGAGCCGGGTGAGGCGTTTCCCCTGGTGCAGAAGCTTCTGAGCCTCAATGCCAGCCTGGGGCGTTCGCGGGTCGAAGTGGTGCTGGTGTCGCGCAACAGTGCCGACACCGGCCTGCGGGTGTTCAACTCGATCCAGCATTACGGCCTGGATATTTCCCGAGCGGCGTTTGCCGGCGGACGTACTCCCTATCCCTATCTGGCGGCTTTTGGCTGTCATCTGTTTCTGTCGACCCACGCTGAAGACGTGCGCAGCGCCCTGGAGGCCGGATTTGCCGCGGCGACCATCCTGGCCGGTGGTGCCCGCCGGGCGGCCAGCGCCGAGTTGCGCATCGCCTTCGACGGCGATGCGGTGCTGTTTTCCGATGAGTCGGAGCGGATCTACCAGCTCGGCGGGCTGGCGGCCTTCCAGGCCGCCGAGCGCCAGTCGGCCCGCGAGCCGCTGCGTGGCGGGCCTTTCAAGGGCTTCCTGGCGGCGCTCAACCTGCTGCAGCGCGAGTTCGCCGACGAGGCCTGTCCGATCCGCACCGCGTTGGTCACCGCCCGCTCGGCGCCAGCCCACGAACGGGTGATCCGCACCTTGCGCGAATGGGACATTCGCCTCGACGAGTCGCTGTTCCTCGGTGGCCTGGACAAGTCGGCGTTCCTCGAGGCCTTTGCCGCGGATGTGTTTTTCGACGACCAGACCGGGCACTGCGAAAGAGCCCGCGAAGTGGTCGCCACCGGCCATGTTCCCCACGGCATCAGCAACGAACCCCAGGCTACGGATTAGCCCGACCAGCAGGGCGCCGAACTGTCCGGTGCGCTGCTAAGCTCAATCCATCTCCGCCATTCTGGCAATCGAGGAGGTCCCATGATTCGTTCGATGCTGTATGCCACCGACCTCGGCCTGTATGCGCCTTACGTCATGCAGCATGCGCTGGGTCTGGCTCGAACGTTCAAGGCCGACTTGCATGTGGTGCACGCGGTCGAACCCATGGGGTTGTTTGCGGAGTCGGTGTTGCAGAGCTATCTGGACGAGCAGGCATTGAACGAATTGCACAGCCAGGGTCTTAACACCGTGATGGCCAATATCGAGCAACGGGTATTGGACAGCTTTCGCGAGGAGTTGGGGGAAGGGCAGCAGGACCTGGCGATGATCCAGTCGGTCCAGGTGCTCCAGGGGGATCCTTCGCAGGTCATTCTCACCCACGCGCAACGGCTGGCAGTCGATCTGTTGATTGTCGGAAGTCACAGCCATGGCACCGGTGCGCAGGCACACTTGGGCCGCACCGCAGCGCGGGTCCTGCAGTTGTCGCGGGTGCCGGTGTACCTCGTGCCGCTGTTGCAGCGCCGTCGGCATGACGACAACTGAGGCGAAATTCGGCGGATCGATAAAAAGTTCTAGATTTATTCTTCAAACCTTTCATATAGTTATATATCGCCGCTGCTGCCTGTGGCGTCTACCTGCTTTGAGGGATACATATGAAGCTCCAACAACTGCGCTACATCTGGGAAGTGGCGCACCACGACCTCAACGTTTCCGCGACGGCGCAAAGTCTCTACACCTCACAGCCAGGTATCAGCAAGCAGATCCGCCTGCTCGAAGACGAGCTGGGCGTGGAAGTCTTTGCACGCAGTGGCAAGCACCTGACCCGCGTCACCCCGGCCGGCGAGCGCATCATCAACACCGCCGGCGAGATCCTGCGCAAGGTCGAAAGCATCAAGCAGATCGCCCAGGAGTTCTCCAACGAAAAGAAAGGCACCCTGTCGATCGCCACCACCCACACCCAGGCGCGTTATGCCCTGCCGCCGGTGATCAGCAACTTCATCAAGCAGTACCCGGATGTCGCGCTGCACATGCACCAGGGCTCGCCGATGCAGATCGCCGAGATGGCCGCCGACGGTACCGTCGATTTCGCCATTGCCACCGAGGCGCTGGAGCTGTTCGGTGACCTGGTGATGATGCCCTGCTATCGCTGGAACCGTTGTGTGGTGGTGCCTCAGGGGCACCCGCTGACCAAGCTGCCGAAGCTGACCCTGGAAACCCTGGCCGAGTACCCGATCGTCACCTACGTATTCGGTTTCACCGGACGCTCCAAGCTGGACGAAGCCTTCAGCCATCGCGGCCTGACGCCGAAAGTGGTGTTCACCGCCGCCGACGCCGACGTGATCAAGACCTATGTCCGCCTGGGCCTGGGGGTGGGGATCGTGGCGAAGATGGCAGTCGATACGGTGCTCGACAAGGATCTGGTGGTACTCGACGCCAGCGAGCTGTTCGAGTCCAGCATCACCAAGATCGGCTTCCGCCGCGGGACCTTCCTGCGTGGTTTCATGTGCGACTTCATCGAGAAGTTCGCGCCGCACCTGACCCGCGAAGTGATGGCCAAGGCCATCCAGTGCCACAACAAGCAGGAACTGGAAGAGCTGTTCGAGGGTGTCGAACTGCCGGTGCACTGATCACTGCTTGCCATGCGAGCGGACGCGGAACGTGCTTTGGCGGCATTCCCAGGCAGCGCATGGGAATGATCCGCGCCGGCTGACCTTCTCGATAGCAAGCATGAAAAAGCCCCGACTGGTTCGGGGCTTTTTCATGGCAAACGTTCAGGCTCAGTGATCGATCGTTCCCACGCTCCGCGCGGGAATGCCGCCCATGGCGCTCCGCGTCCGGGGGTCAGCCTTTGCTGATCAGGTTGCCGGCGTGCAGGCCGCACTCCTTCTGCGTGGCCTCCTCCCACCACCAGCGGCCCTCGCGCTCGTGCTGGTTCGGCAGTACCGGGCGGGTGCAGGGTTCGCAGCCGATACTGATGAAGCCGCGTTCATGCAGGCTGTTGTAGGGCAGCTCGAGCATGCGGATGTAACCCCAGACTTCTTCGCTGGTCATCTGCGCCAGCGGATTGAACTTGTACAGGGTACGTTCCGGGGTCGAGAAGGCGCTGTCGATTTCCAGCACCGCCACCTGGCTGCGGGTTCCAGGGCTCTGGTCGCGACGCTGGCCGGTGGCCCAGGCGTTCACGCCGGACAGCTTGCGCCGCAGCGGCTCGATCTTGCGGATGCCGCAGCATTCGCCATGACCGTCCTTGTAGAAGCTGAACAGGCCCTTTTCCTTGACGAAGGGCTCAAGCCGGGTGTGATCCGGCGAAATCAGCTCGATATCGATCTTGTAGAACTCGCGAACCTGGTCGATGAACCGATAGGTTTCCGGGTGCAGACGGCCGGTATCGAGGCTGAACACCTTGACGTTCTTGTTCAGCTTCCAGGCCATGTCCACCAGGACCACGTCCTCGGCGCCGCTGAAGGATATCCACAGGTCGTCGCCAAACTGGGAGAAGGCCAGCTTGAGAATGTCCTGGGGGGATTTTGTGGCGTATGTCGCGGCGAGTTCGGCGACGTCGAACGGTTGACTCATCAGGCGGTTCCTACAGTCGTTGGCGCTTTGCGCTCATATAGGGGGCAATAGTAACAAAATCCGGCCTGTGGGAGATTCCAGGCTGGTGGGCAAGCCGGCTCCAGCGCGCGTGATGGCATCTAGAGTGTCTGCAAGGTATCGAGCAGAACTTTCACCTTGGTAATGGATTCCTGGTATTCGGCCTGCCAGTCGGAGTCGGCGACGATCCCTCCGCCGCCCCAGCAACTGATCTGGCCGTCCTTGACCAGCAGGCTGCGGATGGCAATCGAGCTGTCCATCTCGCCGCGTACGTCCAGGTACAGCAGTGAGCCGCAGTACAGCGCGCGGCGCGTCGGTTCGAGTTCGTCGATGATCTGCATGGCGCGGATCTTCGGTGCGCCAGTGATCGAGCCGCCCGGGAAGCTGCCGGCGATCAGGTCGAGGGCGTCGCGGCCGGCGGCCAGTTCGCCGGTCACGCTGCTGACCAGGTGATGCACGTTCGGGTAGCTCTCCAGGCTGAACAGCTCCGGCACCCGCACGCTGCCGATCCGACAGGTACGGCCGAGGTCGTTGCGCAGCAGGTCGACGATCATCAGGTTTTCCGCACGGTCCTTGGTGCTGGCCAGCAACTGCGCGGCGTTGGCTGCGTCTTCGGCGGCATCCCGGCCCCGTGGGCGGGTGCCCTTGATCGGCCGAGTCTCCACCTGGCCGGCGCTGACCCGGATGAAGCGCTCCGGCGACAGGCTCAGCACCGCGCCGTTGTCCGGCAGGCTCTGGAAACCGGAGAACGGTGTCGGACAGGCGGCCCGCAAGGCCAGGTAGGCCGCCCACGGGTCACCCTGGCAGCTCGCACGGAAACGCTGGGCGAAGTTGACCTGGTAGCAGTCGCCGGCCTGGATGTACTGCTGGATACGCTCGAAGGCCTGGCGATAGGACTCGGCGTCGAGATCGGCGGCCATCGGTGCGTTCAGCCGGAAGCTGGCGGTCTCGGTGGGCGCTGGCTGGCTGAACAGTTGCACCAGGCGCTCGCGCTCCTCCTCTGCGACGGTGGGGTGGAATACCAGCTGGCTGGTGGCCTGCTGGTGATCGCTGATCAGTGCCCAGGCGTACAGGCCGAAGCGCGCGTCGGGCAGTTGCAGATCGTTCCGGGCCTGGCTGGGCAGGGCTTCCAGGTGGCGGCCGAAGTCGTAGCTCAGGTAGCCGATCAGGCCGCCGGCGAATGGCAGCTCGACGGTGGCGGGCAACTCGGCTCGTCCCAGGCGTGCCAGCGTGCCGCGCAGGCGCACGAGGAAATCCTCGCCCCGTTCATCCGGCAGCACGCTCAACTGCTCCAGTGGCCAGGCGCTGAGCAGGTCATAGCGCCCGCGCTCGGCGGCCGGCCGGCCGCTGTCGAGCAGCACCGCGCCGGGGGCGTGGCGAATGGCCGCGAAATAACCGGCGGGGTCGGGGGAATAGGGTAGCGGGTATACGGAGCAGGTCTGCATGCGGGGCGAATCAGCCTTGAGGGCGGGGAGGGCGATTGTAGTCTCCTGTAGGAAATGCTCCTAGAGGGATGTGGTGATGGTTATATCCATGAGCCGGAATTCAGGGTGTGCGTGGGTAGGGCGTTATTGATGCTGTGCCGGTGGGGGTCGGATTTATCTGAGCCCTGTAGGAGCGCGGCTTGCCCGCGAAAGCGTCCTTGAGACCGCCAAAAGCTTCGCGGCGGTTCGGCGCCCCGACAAGCCACGCTCCTACAGGGCAAATCTGCTCCTGCTCGTCAGACATTCCTTGGGGCCACATGGCCGAACAGCTGCTGTACGAAGCGTACCCGCTCCTCCGCGGTTTCGCTGAGGCCGGCCACTGCCAGTTCTTCCAGGTGGGCTTCCACCGCCTGGGCCCGGGTGGTCAGGCCGCAGTCGTTGGCGATCTGGATGTTCAGCCCGGGGCGGGCGTTGAGTTCGAGAATCAGCGGACCCTTGTCCTGGTCCAGGACCATGTCCACGCCGATATAACCCAGGCCGCACAATTCGTAGCAGCCGGCGGCCAGCTTCATGAAACCGTCCCAGTTGGGCAGTTGCACACCGTCCACCGCATTGGTGGTATCGGGGTGCTTGCGGATGATGTTGTTCAGCCAGGTGCCGCGCAGGGTCAGGCCGGTCGCCAGGTCGACACCGACACCGATGGCGCCCTGGTGCAGGTTGGCCTTGCCGCTGGACTGGCGGGTCGGCAGGCGCAGCATGGCCATCACCGGATAGCCCATCAGCACGATGATGCGGATGTCCGGCACGCCTTCGTAACTGATGCTTTTGAAGATCTGGTCGGGGGTCACCCGGTATTCGATCAGGGCACGGTCGCGGTGGCCACCCAGGGAGTACAGCCCGGTGAGGATGCTGGACACCTGGTGCTCGATTTCCTCATGGCTGATGATCCGCCCGGAAATGGTCCGGTAACGTCCCTCGAAGCGATCGGCGATCACCAGGATGCCATCGCCGCCGGCACCCTGGGCCGGCTTGATGACGAAATCGCTGCGCCCACCGATGATCTCGCCGAGCTTGTCGATGTCCTTTTCGGTGGAGATCACCCCGTACATTTCCGGCACGTGAATGCCGGCGGCGATCGCCCGTTCCTTGGTGATGATCTTGTCATCGACGATCGGATACAGGCTGCGCTTGTTGTACTTGAGCACATAGTCGGCGTTACGCCGGTTGATCCCCATGATGCCCTTGGCTTCCAGGGCCTTCCAGGTTTTCCACAGGCCGAACATCAGGCGTCTTCCTTGAGAAAGGCCTTGAAGCGCACCAGTTCGGTCAGGCGGTAGCCGCGATAGCGCCCCATGGCCAGCATGAAGCCCACCAGGATCAGCAGGACCGCCGGGAAGGTGAAGACGAAGTACACCAGCTCCGGCACGCTCATGATCAGGTGCGCCAGCGAGGCGGCGAACAGGGTACCGATCGCGACCTTCATCGCATGGCCGCCGCCGCGCTCTTCCCAGGTGATGGACAGGCGCTCGATGGTCATGGTCAGGATCACCATCGGGAACAGCGCCACCGACAGGCCGCGCTCCAGGCCGAGCTTGTGGCTGAGCAGGCTGATGGCGGCGATCAGCACCACGACGAAGGTCAGTACCACCGACAGCCGCGGCAGCATCTGCAGCTTCAGGTGTTCCAGGTAGGAGCGCAGTGACAGGCCGAGGGCGGTGATGATGGTGAACAGCACGATACCGAAGCCCAACTGCGTCTCGCGAAACGCCAGGGCGATCAGCACCGGGGTGAAGGTGCCGAGGGTCTGCAGGCCGATCAGGTTGCGCAGGATCAGGATCACCAGCACGCCGATCGGGATCATCACCATGATCATGAAGGTCTGCTGGGTCTGCAGCGGCAGGCCGTAGAGCGAGTATTCGAGGAAGTTGGCGTCGGAATTCTCGTCGGTCAGCTTGGCCAGGCGGATGGCGTTCATCTCGCTGTTGTTCAGGCTGAAGTTGACGCTGGCCTTCTTGCCGCCCTCGACGGTGATCAGGTTGTCGTCGCCGGTCCACCAGACCAGGCGGTCCTCGGGCAGGCCCTGTTCGCCGGTATCCGGGTTGAAGTACAGCCAGTCGTTGCCGTTGAAGCTGCGCAGCCAGAGTTCCGGGGTCTGCGGCTGGTCGGCCACCAGGCGGATGGTGTGGACCTTCTCCAGCGGCACGTGGGCGATCGACAGCAGCAACTCGATGATCTGCGCCTTGTGCGGGGTCGACGGATCGCCGGCCAGCAGCAGCTTGACGTTGTCGTCATTGAGATTGTTGACGCGCTTGATGGTTTCGCTGATGAAGGTCTCGACATCGGCCGAATGTTGACGGATCGGCGCCATCAGTGCTTCGGCGGCGATTTTTTCCGGGCCCTCGATGGCCATGCTGTCACGGAAGGTCGGGCCCTTGACCTTGGGTTTTTCGCCGGTGTAGCGCTTGGTCAGCACCAGGCGGTAGTAGAGCGTCTGCTTGCCGCTGACCCGGCGGGCCGACCAGGTGACCTTGCGGTTGCCATCGGTGCGGTTGACGCTGACCCCGTAATTGTTGGAGATGAAACTCTCGTTGAGGCTCACGTAGTCGCGGCTCAGCGGCGGCACGAACATCTGGATCTTCACCGGGTCCTTGCTGGCGGCGACGAACTCGACCTTGGCGTCGATGTTCCACAGGTCGTCGGTGGCATCTTCGGTGACCGGAATCCCCAGCACGAAAATCTGATAGGCCGTGACCGAAATCCCCAGTACCACCAGGACAGCGATCAGGACTTTCAGATGGAGGGTAAGAGAACGCATGCGAATTACTCGGCGGTTAGAGCGTCGGCGGTGCAGGCGGGTTTGCCGGCAGCGTATTTAAGGCTGGGGTCTACCAGCGCATCGAAGCGCTTGAGCGCCTCGGAGCCAATCAGAAGCGGGTATTGGAAAGCGCTTCGGTCGGTCAAGTTCACTTCAATGGTGCGCAAGGCGCTGCCCATGCAGACATTCAGGGTGATCACCGGGCGGGCAGTATAGGCCTTGTCCTCATCCGGGTCGTAGTCGCCGGAGCGGCGCTTGATCTTGCTGACCCGGGCCAGCGGCTGTTCGATGGGGTGCGAGTGGGCGGTGTCGATGGCCAGGTAGAAGCGTACCCAGCTCTCGCCGTTGCGTTTGAAGCGTTTGATGTCACGGGCGCTGAGGGAGGCGGTCTTGGCGCCGGTATCGAGCTTGGCCGCGACTTCCAGGTCGATACCGCCCAGGGTCGCGTACTCGTTCAGCCCGTACACGGTCTTTTCGGCCGCGCTGCCGAGGCCCGGCAGGCAGAGAAGGAACAAAAGCAGTAGAGGGTAGGGCTTGAGTCTCATAAGTCCTGGCGCGTATTCAAGGTGACTGGCAATACCGCGCAAGCTTCCTCGTGCGTCTGTCGGATGAAGATGACAGGCATGGCATCGTCAGATGCGCGCGGCATTCTAACATGCTGGTTTTATGGCGCCAGCGCCGGGGCGGCTGTCCTTGTCACGCTCCGGTATTTTTCAGGGCTCTTAGACTATTGTCGACAATATCGATTAATTCTTTGACTGTGACAGCCTGATTGGCTAGTTTTACCGTCATCGATTTTAAAGGTGTCGACAATATGCTGGAGAATCTGGAGCCGCTGCCGACTCCCCAGGAGGATTCGGAAACCCTGTCCGAGAACGTCTTCCGGCGTATCCAGGCCGCTATCGTCAAGGGCGAGATCGCCCCCGGCAGCAAGATCTCCGAGCCGGAACTGGCCCGCACCTACGGCATCAGCCGTGGCCCGTTGCGGGAGGCCATCCATCGCCTGGAAGGGCAGCGCCTGCTGGTGCGGGTGCCCCATGTCGGGGCGCGGGTGGTTTCGCTCAGCCATGCCGAACTGATCGAACTCTACGAAATCCGCGAATCCCTCGAAGGCATGGCCTGCCGCCTCGCCGCCGAGCGCATGACCCGTGAAGAGATCGAGGAACTGCGCCAGGTGCTGCACACCCACGAACGTGATGCGGCGTTCCAGGCGGGTGTCGGCTATTACCAGCAGGAAGGCGACTTCGACTTCCACTACCGGATCATCCAGGGCGCCGGCAACCGGACCCTGACCCAGATGCTCTGCGGCGAGCTCTATCAGCTCGTGCGCATGTACCGCATCCAGTTTTCCGCGACACCCAACCGGCCACGCCAGGCCTTTGCCGAGCACCATCGGATTCTCGATGCCATCGCCGATCGCGACGGCGAACTGGCCGAACTGTTGATGCGCCGTCACATCGGCGCCTCGAAACGCAATATTGCGCGTCACTACCAGGACGGCGCGAAACCGACAGCCACTCCACGAGGTGAGTCATGAGTCAGGGTTCCAACAAAAACACGCCCGGTCAGCGTTTCCGCGATGCGGTCGCCAGCGAACATCCACTGCAGGTGGTCGGCACGATCAACGCCAACCACGCCCTGCTGGCCAAGCGCGCCGGTTTCAAGGCGATCTACCTGTCGGGTGGCGGGGTTGCCGCCGGCTCCCTCGGCCTGCCTGACCTGGGGATCAGCGGCCTGGACGACGTGCTGACCGACGTGCGGCGCATCACCGATGTCTGCGACCTGCCGCTGTTGGTGGATGTCGACACCGGTTTCGGCTCCTCGGCGTTCAACGTCGCGCGTACCGTGCGCTCGATGAGCAAGTTCGGCGCGGCGGCGATCCATATCGAGGACCAGGTCGGCGCCAAGCGCTGCGGTCACCGGCCGAACAAGGAAATCGTGTCCCAGCAGGAAATGGTCGACCGTATCAAGGCGGCCGTCGATGCCCGTATCGACGACAGCTTCGTGATCATGGCGCGTACCGATGCGCTGGCGGTGGAAGGCCTGGAGGCCGCCCTGGAACGCGCAGCCGCCTGCATCGAGGCGGGTGCCGACATGATTTTCCCGGAAGCCATCACCGAGCTCGAGATGTACAAGCTGTTCGCCAACCGGGTGAAGGCGCCCATCCTGGCCAATATCACCGAGTTCGGTGCGACACCGCTGTACACCACCGAGCAACTGGCGTCCGTCGATGTATCGCTGGTGCTGTATCCGCTGTCGGCGTTCCGCGCCATGAACAAGGCGGCGGAAAACGTCTACACCGCGATTCGTCGCGATGGCACCCAGCAGAGCGTGATCGATACCATGCAGACCCGCATGGAGCTTTACGATCGTATCGACTACCACGCCTTCGAGCAGAAGCTCGATGCGCTGTTCGCCCAGAAGAAGGGCTGAAGCATTCCCTCTGTTGCCAGGTTCCCGACAAAATCAAGAATTGGAGAAGACAATGGCTGAAGCAAAAGTACTGAGTGGCGCCGGCCTGCGTGGCCAGGTTGCCGGACAAACTGCCCTGTCCACCGTGGGCCAGGCCGGTGCCGGCCTGACCTATCGCGGTTATGACGTGCGCGAGCTGGCGGCCGAGGCGCGCTTCGAGGAAGTCGCCTACCTGCTGCTGTACGGTGAACTGCCCAACGCCACCCAGCTGGCGGCCTACATGGGCAAGCTGCGCACCCTGCGCGACCTGCCCCAGGCACTGAAAGAGGTGCTCGAGCGCATTCCGGCCGACGCCCACCCGATGGACGTGATGCGTACCGGCTGTTCCTTCCTGGGCAACATCGAGCCCGAAGGCGATTTCTCCCGCCAGCATGAAGCCACCGACCGCCTGCTGGCGGCCTTCCCGGCGATCATGTGCTACTGGTATCGCTTCAGTTATGAAGGCAAGCGTATCGACTGCATGACCGACGAGGAGTCCCTGGGCGGACATTTCCTGCACCTGCTGCACGGCAAGGCGCCGAGCGAGCTGCATCGCAAGGTGATGGACGTGTCGCTGATCCTCTACGCGGAGCACGAATTCAACGCCTCGACCTTTACCGCGCGGGTCTGTGCCTCGACCCTGTCCGATCTGTTCTCCTGCGTCACCGCGGCCATCGGTTCGCTGCGCGGCCCGTTGCACGGCGGCGCCAACGAGGCGGCGATGGAAATGATCGAACGCTATGCCTCGGCCCAGGAGGCCATCGAAGGTACCCTCGGCATGCTGGCGCGCAAGGACAAGATCATGGGCTTCGGCCACGCGATCTACAAGGACAGCGACCCGCGCAACGAGGTGATCAAGGGCTGGTCCAGGCAACTCGCCGATGAGGTGGGCGATACCGTGCTGTTCCCGGTATCCGAGGCGATCGACAAGACCATGTGGGAGCAGAAAAAACTGTTCCCCAACGCCGACTTCTACCATGCCTCGGCGTATCACTTCATGGGCATCCCGACCAAGCTGTTCACACCGATCTTCGTCTGCTCGCGCCTGACCGGCTGGGCGGCGCACGTGTTCGAACAGCGTGCCAACAACCGCATCATCCGTCCGAGTGCCGAGTACACCGGCGTCGAGCAGCGCAAGTTCGTGCCAATCGAGCGTCGCTGACCGAAGAACGCACGACCTGGGGCGGCCCCTTTCCTGTAGGAGCCGGGCTTGCCCGCGAAGCTTTCAGCGGCCTCAAGGCCTTATTCGCGGGCAAGCCCGGCTCCTACAGAGGCAGGGTCGACAAGCCGTGTGTGCCTTTGACCTTACCGTGATCGAGTCCCAGACCATGAATACCCAATACCGCAAACCGCTGCCCGGCAGTCACCTGGACTTCTTCGATGCCCGCGCGGCGGTCGATGCGATTCAGCCCGGGGCCTACGCCACGTTGCCCTACACCTCCCGGGTCCTGGCCGAGAACCTGGTGCGCCGCTGCGAGCCGGCGACGCTGACCGACTCCCTCAAACAACTGATCGAGCGCAAGCGCGACCTGGACTTCCCCTGGTTTCCGGCCCGGGTGGTCTGTCACGACATTCTCGGCCAGACCGCCCTGGTGGACCTGGCCGGCCTGCGCGATGCCATCGCCTCCCAGGGCGGCGATCCGGCCCAGGTCAACCCGGTGGTGCCGACCCAACTGATCGTCGACCACTCGCTGGCGGTGGAGTGCGGCGGCTTCGATCCGGATGCGTTCGCCAAGAACCGTGCGATCGAGGACCGTCGCAACGAGGACCGTTTCCATTTCATCGACTGGACCAAAAAGGCCTTCAAGAACGTCGATGTGATTCCGCCGGGCAACGGCATCATGCACCAGATCAACCTGGAGAAGATGTCCCCGGTGATCCAGGCGCGTGATGGCGTGGCCTTTCCCGATACCTGCGTCGGTACCGACAGTCACACCCCGCATGTCGATGCGCTGGGCGTGATCGCCATCGGTGTCGGTGGCCTGGAGGCCGAGAGCGTGATGCTCGGGCGGGCCTCCTGGATGCGCCTGCCGGAGATCGTCGGCGTCGAACTGACCGGCAAGCTGCAGCCGGGTATCACCGCCACCGACATGGTGCTGGCGCTGACCGAGTTCCTGCGCAGGCAGAAGGTGGTCGGGGCCTATCTGGAGTTCTTCGGCGAAGGCGCCAGTGCGCTGACCCTGGGCGACCGCGCGACCATTTCCAACATGGCCCCGGAGTACGGCGCCACGGCGGCGATGTTCTACATCGACCAGCAGACCATCGATTACCTGAAACTTACCGGCCGTGAAGACGCGCAGGTGCAACTGGTCGAGACCTACGCCCGCGAGAGCGGCCTGTGGGCCGACAGCCTCAAGGGCGCGCAGTACGAGCGTGGCCTGCAGTTCGACCTGTCGTCGGTGGTGCGCAACATGGCCGGGCCCAGCAACCCCCACGCCCGGGTCGCCACCAGCGACCTGGCGGCCAGGGGCATTGCCGGGCAGTGGAGCGAAGTGCCGGGGCAGATGCCCGACGGCGCGGTGATCATCGCCGCCATCACCAGTTGCACCAATACCAGCAACCCGCGCAACGTCATCGCCGCCGGCCTGCTGGCGCGCAACGCCAACCGGCTGGGCCTGACCCGCAAGCCGTGGGTCAAGTCGTCGCTGGCGCCGGGCTCCCGGGCGGTGGCGCTGTACCTGAATGAGGCCGGGTTGACCCGGGAGCTGGAGCAATTGGGCTTTGGCGTGGTGGCCTTCGCCTGCACCACCTGCAACGGCATGTCCGGTGCGCTGGACCCGGCGATCCAGCAGGAAATCATCGACCGTGACCTCTATGCCACGGCCGTGCTCTCGGGTAACCGCAACTTCGACGGGCGCATCCACCCGTACGCCAAGCAGGCGTTCCTGGCGTCGCCGCCGCTGGTGGTGGCCTACGCGATCGCCGGTACCATCCGCTTCGACATCGAGAAGGACGTGCTGGGCCGGGATGCCGAGGGCAGGGAAATCCGCCTCAAGGACATCTGGCCGAGCGATGAGGAAATCGATGCGATGGTCAAGGCGTCGGTCAAGCCCGAGCAGTTCCGCAAGGTCTATACGCCGATGTTCGCCATTCACGAGGACAACGGTCCGAAGGTCGAGCCGCTCTATGACTGGCGGCCGATGAGCACCTACATCCGTCGTCCGCCGTACTGGGAAGGCGCCCTGGCCGGGGCCCGGCCGCTCAAGGGCATGCGCCCGCTGGCGGTGCTGCCGGACAACATCACCACCGATCACCTGTCGCCGTCCAACGCCATCCTGCTGGACAGCGCGGCCGGCGAGTACCTGGCGAAAATGGGCCTGCCGGAGGAAGACTTCAACTCCTACGCGACCCACCGCGGCGACCACCTCACCGCCCAGCGCGCCACCTTCGCCAACCCGAAACTGTTCAACGAAATGGTCCAGGAGAACGGCAAGGTCAGGCAGGGTTCCCTGGCGCGGGTCGAGCCGGAAGGCAAGGTCATGCGCATGTGGGAGGCCATCGAGACCTACATGGAGCGCAAGCAGCCGCTGATCATCATCGCCGGTGCCGACTACGGCCAGGGCTCGTCCCGTGACTGGGCGGCCAAGGGCGTGCGGCTGGCCGGGGTCGAGGCGATCGTCGCCGAAGGCTTCGAGCGCATCCACCGCACCAACCTGGTGGGCATGGGCGTGTTGCCGCTGGAGTTCAAGCCGGGCACCGATCGCAAGACCCTCGGTATCGACGGCACCGAGACCTTCGACGTGATCGGCGAGCGGACGCCACGGGCGACGCTGACCCTGGTCATCCGGCGCAAGGACGGTGAGCGGGTCGAAGTGCCGGTGACCTGCCGCCTGGATACCGCCGAGGAGGTGTCGATCTACGAGGCGGGCGGCGTGTTGCAGCGTTTTGCCCAGGACTTCCTCCAGTCGGCGAGCGCAAGCTGACAGAAGAATGCGAACCCATTCCGGTCCTGCCGCGCAACCCAGGTGTGCAGGCCCCGCAGGAGGCTTCATGACCCACGCAGCACAAATCAGGATCCCCGCCACCTACATGCGTGGCGGCACCAGCAAGGGAGTGTTCTTCAACCTCAACGACCTGCCCGAGGCGGCGCAGTTGCCCGGTGCGGCGCGTGATGCGCTGTTGCTGCGGGTCATCGGCAGCCCCGATCCCTATGAAAAACAGATCGACGGGATGGGGGGGGCGACCTCCAGCACCAGCAAGACGGTGATCCTGTCACGCAGCATCAAGGCCGACCACGACGTCGACTACCTGTTCGGCCAGGTGTCGATCGACAAACCGTTCATCGACTGGAGCGGCAACTGCGGCAACCTGTCGGCGGCGGTCGGCTCGTTCGCCATCAGTGCCGGCCTGGTGGGTGCCGAGCGGGTTCCGCGCAACGGCGTGGCGGTGGTGCGGATCTGGCAGGTGAACATCGGCAAGACCATCATCGCCCATGTACCGATCACCGACGGCCAGGTGCAGGAAACCGGCGACTTCGAGCTCGATGGCGTGACCTTTCCGGCCGCCGAGGTGCAGTTGGAGTTCATGGACCCGGCCGCCGAGGAGGAGGGCGCCGGCGGTTCGATGTTTCCCACCGGCAATCTGGTGGATGACCTGGAGGTACCGGGTGTCGGCACTTTCAAGGCGACCCTGATCAATGCCGGGATCCCGACGATTTTCGTCAATGCCGCGGATATCGGCTACACCGGTACCGAGCTGCAGGGCGACATCAACGGCGATCCCAAGGCCCTGGCGATGTTCGAGACCATTCGTGCCCATGGTGCGCTGCGCATGGGGCTGATCGGGCGCCTTGACGAGGCGGCCAAGCGTCAGCACACGCCGAAAGTCGCCTTCGTCGCGCCGCCGGCCAGCTACACCGCATCAAGTGGCAAGGCGGTGGCGGCTGGTGACCTGGACCTGCTGGTGCGGGCGCTGTCGATGGGCAAGCTGCACCACGCCATGATGGGCACCGCGGCGGTGGCTATCGGCACGGCGGCGGCGATTCCCGGGACTTTGGTGAACCTGGCGGCGGGCGGCGGCGAGCGCAGTTCGGTGCGTTTCGGCCACCCGTCGGGAACCCTGCGGGTCGGTGCCGAGGCCACCCAGGCCGACGGTGAATGGACCGTGGTCAAGGCCATCATGAGCCGCAGCGCGCGGGTGCTGATGGAAGGCTGGGTGCGGGTGCCGGGCGACGCGTTCTGAGTCCGGTGGTCCCTGTAGGAGCCTGTTCGCGGGCAGGCCCGGCTCCCGCAGGGATCGGCGTCTGTAGGAGCCGGGCTTGCCCGCGAATGCGGTTTACCCTGCCACCAGACCTGCGGGAACCCTACTTGAACCGCCGCTCCACGCCTTTCTCCACGAGGATCTTCGCCGAAATCTCCTCCACGGAAAAATGCGTGGAGTTGATGTGCGGAATGTTTTCCCGGCGGAACAGGTTTTCCACCTCGCGCACCTCGAATTCGCACTGGGCATAGCTCGAATAGCGGCTGTTGGGCTTGCGTTCGTTGCGGATCGCGGTCAGGCGGTCGGGGTCGATGGTCAGGCCGAACAGCTTGTGCTGGTGGGCACGCAGGGCGGTCGGCAGTTGCAGGCGCTCCATGTCTTCCTCGGTCAGCGGGTAGTTGGCTGCCCGGATGCCGAACTGCATCGCCATGTACAGGCATGTCGGCGTCTTGCCGCAGCGCGACACGCCGACCAGAATCAGGTCGGCCTTGTCGTAGTAGTGGGTGCGGGCGCCATCGTCGTTGTCGAGGGCGAAGTTCACCGCCTCGATCCGCTCCATGTAGTTGGAGTTGCCGCCAATGGAGTGGGATTTGCCCACGGAGTAGGAGGAGTGCTCGCTCAACTCCTGCTCCAGCGGGGCGAGGAAGGTGGAAAATATGTCGATCATGAAACCATTGGACGTGGCGAGAATCTCACGAATGTCCTGATTGACGATGGTGTCGAAGATGATCGGGCGGAAACCGTCCCGCTCGGCGGCACTGTTGATCTTCTGGACCATGGCCCGGGCCTTGTCCACGCTGTCGATGTACGGTTGCGTGGATTTGGCGAAGGTAATGTTCTCGAACTGCGCCAACAGGCTTTGACCCAGGGTTTCGGCGGTGATGCCGGTGCCATCGGAGATAAAGAAAGCAGATCGTTTCATTTGCACCTTGGGCCTTAAGCTGATGACGATTCTTGGATATGATAGGCAGGATTTGCCGGCCTGGAATGGCTGGCATTTTCACTTATTTTCCAGGTCCAGGCCACAGAGCGGATCGACCAGCCATTGAATTTGGCCCGCCCTGAGCTTCATCCAACACAGTCAGTGGAGAGATCACCTTGGTAGAGTACGTAGTTTCCCTCGATAAGCTCGGCGTCCATGATGTGGAGCACGTAGGGGGCAAGAACGCATCCCTTGGCGAGATGATCAGTAACCTCGCGGGCGCCGGTGTATCGGTTCCCGGCGGCTTTGCCACTACGGCTCAGGCGTATCGCGATTTTCTCGAACAGAGTGGCCTGAACGACCGCATCCACGCCGCGCTCGACGCGCTGGATGTCGATGACGTCAATGCGCTGGCCAAAACCGGCGCCCAGATCCGCCAGTGGATCATGGAAGCGGAGTTCCCCGAGCGCCTCAACAGCGAAATCCGCGCCGCCTTCGCCACCCTGTCGGCGGGCAACCCGGACATGGCCGTGGCCGTGCGCTCCTCGGCGACCGCCGAAGACCTGCCGGACGCTTCCTTCGCCGGCCAGCAGGAAACCTTCCTGAACATCCGTGGCGTGGACAACGTCATCCGCGCGGCCAAGGAAGTCTTCGCCTCGCTGTTCAACGACCGCGCCATTTCCTATCGCGTGCACCAGGGCTTCGACCACAAGCTGGTGGCCCTGTCGGCTGGCGTGCAGCGCATGGTCCGTTCGGAAACCGGCACCGCCGGCGTGATGTTCACCCTCGACACCGAGTCGGGCTTCCGTGACGTGGTGTTCATCACCGGCGCCTACGGCCTGGGTGAAACCGTCGTGCAGGGCGCGGTGAACCCGGACGAATTCTATGTCCACAAGAGCACCCTGGCTGCCGGCCGTCCGGCGATCCTGCGCCGCAACCTGGGCAGCAAGGCGATCAAGATGATCTACGGCGACGAGGCCAAGGCCGGTCGTTCGGTCAAGACCGTCGAGGTCGACAAGGCCGATCGCGCGCGTTTCTGCCTGAGCGACGCGGAGGTCAGCGAACTGGCCAAACAGGCGATGATCATCGAGAAGCACTACCAGTGCCCGATGGACATCGAATGGGCCAAGGACGGTGACGACGGCAAGCTGTACATCGTGCAGGCCCGCCCTGAAACCGTGAAGAGCCGTGCCAGCGCCAACGTCATGGAGCGCTACCTGCTCAAGGAAAAGGGCACCGTACTGGTCGAGGGTCGTGCCATCGGCCAGCGCATCGGTGCCGGCAAGGTCCGCATCATTCGCGACGTGACCGAGATGGACAAGGTCCAGGTCGGCGACGTGCTGGTCTCCGACATGACCGACCCGGACTGGGAACCGGTGATGAAGCGCGCCAGCGCCATCGTCACCAACCGCGGCGGCCGTACCTGCCACGCGGCGATCATCGCCCGTGAGCTGGGGATTCCGGCAGTGGTCGGTTGCGGCAACGCCACCGAACTGCTCAAGGACGGCCAGGGCGTGACCGTTTCCTGCGCCGAAGGCGACACCGGCTACATCTTCGAAGGCGAACTGGGCTTCGACATCAAGAAGAACTCCGTCGACGCCATGCCGGAACTGCCGTTCAAGATCATGATGAACGTCGGCAACCCGGACCGTGCCTTCGACTTCGCGCAACTGCCGAACGCCGGTGTGGGCCTGGCCCGCCTGGAGTTCATCATCAACCGCATGATCGGCGTGCACCCCAAGGCGCTGCTCAACTACGCCGGCCTGCCGTCGGAGATCAAGGACAGCGTCGACAAGCGCATCGCCGGCTACGACGATCCGGTCGGCTTCTATGTCGAGAAGCTGGTCGAGGGCATCAGTACCCTGGCGGCGGCGTTCTGGCCGAAGAAGGTCATCGTGCGCCTGTCGGACTTCAAGTCCAACGAATACGCCAACCTGATCGGCGGCAAGCTCTACGAGCCGGAAGAAGAAAACCCGATGCTGGGCTTCCGTGGTGCCTCACGCTACATCAGCGACTCGTTCCGTGACTGCTTCGAACTCGAGTGCCGTGCGCTCAAGCGCGTGCGCAACGAAATGGGCCTGACCAACGTCGAGATCATGGTGCCGTTCGTCCGTACCCTGGGCGAAGCCAGCCAGGTGGTCGAGCTGCTGGCGGCCAATGGCCTGGCCCGCGGCGAGAACGGCCTGCGGGTGATCATGATGTGCGAACTGCCGTCCAACGCGATCCTGGCCGACGAGTTCCTCGAGCACTTCGACGGCTTCTCCATCGGTTCCAACGACCTGACCCAGCTGACCCTGGGCCTGGACCGTGACTCCGGGATCATCGCGCACCTGTTCGACGAGCGTAACCCGGCGGTCAAGAAGCTGCTGTCCAATGCCATCCAGGCCTGCAACAAGGCCGGCAAGTACATCGGCATCTGCGGCCAGGGCCCGTCCGACCACCCGGACCTGGCGCGCTGGCTGATGGAACAGGGCATCGAAAGCGTGTCCCTGAACCCGGATACCGTGCTGGAAACCTGGTTCTTCCTGGCTGAAGGCCAGGCGTAAATCGCCAGCCGATCTCGCGCCGCCCCCCTGTGGGGCGCGCCACCTGTAGGAGCAGGGCTTGCCCGCGAAGCTTTTAGCGGGCTCAAGGCCCTCTTCGCGGGCAAGCCCTGCTCCTACAGGGGCGGTGTATCCACAGGAGCGGCGCGTCCCACAGCAATAGTGTATCCCACAGGGGCACGCGAGATAGGTCGGTCTGGGTATTACATGGGGCGAAGCCATGCCGGCATCGCCCTTTTTTGTGCAAGAGCCTTATGCAAAGCAGCAGTGATCTTTTTCCGGTGGCTTTGCTCAGCGCCGAGCGTCGTGGCGATCTGAGCGAAGACGTCTATCGTTTGAAACCGGGCAACAGCCCCGATGCCTCGGTCGAGCTGGCGGTGACCCGCCTGGGCCTGGCCGACGAACCGCAGGCCCGTGGCGTGCCGGTCATTCTCCTGCATGGCAGTTTCTCCAACCGGCGCTTCTGGTTCTCGCCCAAGGGCATTGGCCTGGGCGCCTACCTGGCGCGTGCCGGGTTCGATGTCTGGGTGCCGGAGATGCGCGGCCATGGTCTTTCCGTGCGCAACCAGGACTATCGCCGCAATCGCGTGGCCGACTACGCCCGCTACGATCTGCCGGCGATCGCTGCCTTCGTCCGTGAACAGAGTGGCCAGGTTCCCCACTGGATCGGCCATTCCCTCGGCGGCACGACCCTGGCGGCGGCCCTCGGCGGCCAATACCTGGGCGCGCCGGCGGTGGCTTCGGCGGCATTGTTCGGTTGCCAGGTCAGCCGTAACTACTGGCCGCTGAAGATTCCACCGGTGGAGTGGAGCGGGCGTTTTCTGCTCAAGCGCTTTCCCCACCTGTCCGGTTCGCGCCTCAAGCGCGGCCTGGAGGACGAGCCGATCGGCCTGGCCCTGGAAAGCATGCGCTGGTACGGCCTGTTCGGCCGTTTCGGCGACAAGGAGCGCAATTGGTGGGAGGGCCTGGCGGAGGTCGACGTGCCGGTGCTGGCGGTGAGCGCCGACGGCGACCGGCAGGACCCGGCCTGGGCCTGCCGCAAATTGTTCGAGCAGATCGGCTCGCCCCTCAAGCGCTTCATCTGCCTGGGCCGGGAGGCCGGGTTCAGTTCGGAATTCGGCCACGTCGAGATGCTGGTCAGCAAGCCGGCCCAGGCCGAGGTATGGCCTTTGGTGGCTGACTGGTTGCGTGATCAGCAGGCTTTTATGGCGCCTCAGTCAGGCGAGGTTCAGCAAGCGCTCTGACAAGGGCATTCCGCTTCAGGGGCGTTGCGGCTAACATATGACGCATTGAGCATTTCTGGTCATTGTCTAAACAATCGGCCGGGCAGAGCGTTTCTTTGAAGAGGTGCCGGGGAGGGTTGGCGCCTCGATTGCGGTCTCTCACCTACAGGAGTTAGTCCATGAACCATTACGTCACTCCCGACCTGTGCGATGCCTATCCGGATCAGGTACAGGTGCTTGAGCCGATGTTCAGCAACTTCGGTGGTCGCGATTCCTTCGGGGGTCAGATCGTGACCATCAAGTGTTTCGAGGACAACTCCCTGGTCAAGGAACAGGTCGAGGTCGATGGCCGCGGCAAGGTTCTGGTCGTCGATGGTGGGGGCTCGCTGCGTCGCGCACTGCTCGGGGACATGCTGGCCGAGAAGGCGGCGAAGAACGGTTGGGAAGGTCTGGTGGTCTATGGCTGCATCCGCGACGTCGATGTGATCGCGCAGACCGACCTGGGCGTGCAGGCCCTGGCCAGCCATCCGATGAAGACCGACAAGCGCGGTATCGGTGACCTGAATGTGCCGGTGACCTTTGCCGGCGTCACATTTCGGCCGGGCGAATACGTTTACGCGGACAACAACGGGATCATCGTTTCGCCCAGCCCGCTGAAGATGCCTGAATGACTTTTCGCAGTAGACCACAGGGGTAGGGATGTTCGAGGAAGACAACGCGCAATGGGGGCTGGTCCATGCCCTGGTTCTCGATGGTGAGGGTGGTGCGCGCTCGATTGCTCGGACCGAGCTGGATGACCTGCAGTTGCAGCCGGAGGAAAGCCTCTGGCTGCACTGGGATCGCAGCCATCCACAAACCCGGACCTGGCTGCGTCATTCCAGCGGGCTGAGTGAATTCAGCTGCAACCTGCTGCTGGAGGAGAACACCCGCCCGCGCCTGTTGCCGTTGCCGGACAGCGAATTGCTGCTGTTCCTGCGCGGGGTCAACCTCAATCCGGGCGCCGAGCCCGAGGACATGGTTTCGGCACGCATTTTCGCCTCGGCCAGCCGGGTGATTTCCCTGCGCCTGCGGCCATTGCGGGCAACCGATGAGTTGCTGGCGCAACTGGAGGAGGGCCAGGGGCCGAAAACCGCTTCCGAACTCATCCTGTACATCGCCCAGCACCTGACGATGAAGGTCCAGGATTTGATCGGCGAGCTCTCGGAAGTGGTCGATGCCGAGGAAGAAAAGGCAGATTCCGACGAGCGGTATTGCCCAGAGCATGGGGCGGTCGTGCAGATCCGTCGCCGGGCCGCCGGACTGAAGCGCTTCCTGGCGCCACAGCGGGACATCTTCGGCCAGTTGACGCGGATCAAACTGCCCTGGTTCGCCAGTGACGATGCCGACTACTGGAACGAATTGAACAACAGCCTGACCCGCTATCTCGAGGAGCTCGAACTGACCCGCGAGCGCGTGGGGCTGCTGCTTGACGCCGAGGACCGGCGCCTGAACCAGCACATGAACAAGATCATGTACCGCTTCGGGATCATCACCGGGATCTTCCTGCCGATGAGCTTTCTCACCGGCCTGCTGGGGATCAACGTCGGCGGGATTCCGGGCTCCCAGGACCCCTATGGTTTTGTCATCGCCTGCCTGCTGATCGTCGCCGTGGCGCTCGGGCAGTGGTGGCTGTTTCGTCGTTTGCGCTGGCTCTGAAGGATGTTGCATGTGACCCGGAAAAATCCGATCGCGTCTTTTCAAGACATTCCGAGAGGTGCTTATGCACGATCCGTTTGAACAGTCTCTGCGTGACATGCTCAAGGCCTCGCCGTCCACACCTCGTGATGACGACGCGTGCCTGGGCCGTGTGCTGAAAACCGCCAACCGCCAGGTTGGCGCGGGCGATCTCTTCAGTCTGCTGGGGCGCTGGCTGCAAGCGCTGATGATCGCCCTGAACAATGGATCGGCCCATGTGATGCCGGTTTCTCGTCGTACCCCTGGTTCCCGCTCTGCGGATAAGGCTGATTGAATATGGAACTTGATCTCTGGACTCGGAGTCTGGTGACGGCGATGACAGCGTTGTGGACGAAGGTCGCGAACTTCATCCCGAACCTGTTTGGCGCCCTGGTGGTCGTACTGCTGGGCTTCGTCGTGGCGAAGCTGCTCGATACCCTGTTGTCCAAACTGCTGGCCAAGCTGGGGCTGGACCGCCTCATGGCCGGTACCGGCCTGACCAAGCTGCTAGGCCGGGCGGGCATCCAGGTGCCGATCTCGACGCTGATCGGCAAGATCGTCTATTGGTTCATCCTGCTGATTTTCCTGGTTTCCGCCGCGGAATCGCTGGGCCTGGAGCGGGTTTCGGCGACGCTCGACATGCTGGCGCTGTATCTGCCCAAGGTGTTCGGCGCGGCGCTGGTGCTGCTGGTCGGCATGCTGCTGGCGCAACTGGTCAACGGCCTGGTGCGCGGCGCCGCCGAAGGCGTCGGCCTGGATTACGCCAGTGGCCTGGGGCGCGTGGCCCAGGGCCTGGTGGTGATCATCAGTATTTCGGTGGCGATCAGTCAGCTGGAGGTCAAGACCGACCTGCTGAACCATGTGATCGTGATCGTGCTCATTACCGTTGGTCTGGCCGTGGCGCTGGCCCTGGGCCTGGGGAGCCGGGAAATTGCCGGGCAGATCCTGGCGGGAATCTATGTGCGCGAGTTGTACCAGGTTGGGCAACAAGTGCGAGTTGGCGAGGTCGAAGGGCAGATCGAAGAGATCGGCACGGTTAAGACCACATTGCTGACCGACGAGGGTGAGCTAGTCTCTCTCTCCAATCGGATCCTGCTGGAACAGCATGTGAGTAGCCGCTAAACCGGCAAACCCTGCTAATGTATGCCGCCGCAAAAAGCCCCCAGCCCGGGGCCGCGGCGGCCATTGACCTGACTGTCGGCAAGACTCGTTTTGAATAAAACCCAATCGCTATCGATGCGTTACGACCCCCGCGAGCTCACCGATGAGGAGCTGGTGGCGCGTTCGCATGCGGAGCTGTTTCACGTGACGCGCGCCTACGAAGAGTTGATGCGGCGCTATCAACGAACTTTGTTCAGCGTTTGTTCAAGGTATTTAGGGAACGATCGTGATGCGGATGATGTCTGTCAGGAAGTGATGTTGAAGGTCTTGTATGGCCTCAAGAACTTTGAGGGTAAATCGAAGTTCAAGACATGGCTCTATAGCATCACGTACAACGAATGCATTACCCAGTACCGCAAGGAGCGGCGCAAGCGTCGCCTGATGGATGCCCTGAGTCTCGATCCGCTCGAGGAGGCCTCCGAGGAGAAGACGCCGGCGCCCGAAGAAAAGGGTGGTCTGGACCGTTGGCTGGTGCATGTGAACCCGATCGACCGGGAAATCCTGGTGCTACGTTTTGTCGCAGAGCTGGAATTCCAGGAGATCGCCGACATCATGCACATGGGCCTGAGTGCTACGAAAATGCGCTACAAGAGGGCGCTTGATAAATTGCGTGAGAAATTTGCGGGCATTGCTGAAACTTAGTTGGACGCAAATATCTCTTACGTTCAGGCAAGTTCTGCTAGACTTGTCGCCGAGTTGTCCCCCGGTTTGGGGACTGATTCACAATCACCAGATGGGGATTTAACGGATGAAACTGAAAAACACCTTGGGCATTGCCGTTGGTACACTTGTAGCCGCAACTTCGTTCGGCGCTCTGGCACAAGGCCAAGGCGCAGTCGAGGGTGAGCTGTTCTACAAGAAGCAGTACAACGACAGCGTCAAGCACGTCGAAGACGGCTACAACCCAGGCGCTTCGCTGGGCTACTTCATCACCGACGACGTATCGGTCAACCTGACCTACGACAAGACCAACCACACCCGTTCGAACGACGGCACCGGCAGCCAGAAGCTGGGCGGTGACAAGTTCGGCCTGAAAGGTCAGTACCACTTCGGTACCGTTGGCGATGCAATCCGTCCATACGTTGAAGGCGGCGTTGCCCACGGCAGCCTGACCAACGTTGCTGCTGACGGCCACACCGGTCGTGACCAGTCGACTTTCCTGACCACCGGCGCTGGCGCCAAGTGGTACATCACCGACAACCTGTACGCTCGTGCCGGCGTTGAAGCCGACTACAAGCTGGACAACGGCAAGTGGGACTACGCTGCTCTGGTAGGCCTGGGCGTGAACTTCGGTGGCAGCGGCGGCAAGGTCGCTCCTGCACCTGCCCCAGCTCCAGTTGCTCAAGAGCCAGCTCCGGCTCCTGAAGCTCCAGTGGCTGAAGTGGTCAAAGTTGAGCTGGACGTGAAGTTCGACTTCAACAAGGCAGTGGTCAAGCCAAACAGCTACGGCGACGTGCAGAACCTGGCTGACTTCATGAAGCAGTACCCACAAACCACTACCGTGGTTGCTGGTCACACCGACAGCATCGGTACTGAAGCCTACAACCAGAAGCTGTCCGAGCGTCGCGCTCAGGCTGTTAAGGAAATTCTGGTTCAGAAAGGTGTTGCTGCTAGCCGCATCGACGCTGTCGGCTACGGCAAATCCCGTCCAGTGGCTGACAACGCCACCGAAGCTGGCCGTGCGATCAACCGTCGCGTAGAAGCTTCCGTTGAAGCCCAAGCTAAGTAATTAGCCTGGTGTTGCGAAAAGCCCGGCTCAGGCCGGGCTTTTCTTTGCCTGCAATTCAGTGCTCAGGGTTTCAGCATCCAGAGCAGCAGGGCCAGGTTGACCAGCAACGACAGCAGCGCCACCGTGCGCCAGACTTTCAGCGGCTCGCGCTCCAGCAGTGGTCGCGGGCGCACGCCCAGCACATTGCGCTCACCTTTCTCCAGCTCCAGCAGCCACTGCTCGGCCGTCTCGTAGCGTTCCGAGGGGGCCACCGCGATCGCCCGATTCAGGCTGTGGGCCAGCCATTCGGGGAGATCCGGGCGATAACGTGCGGCACTGACCGGCGTACCGAAGCGCGGGCGCTGGAAGGCTTCGAGCTCGCCATGGGGGTAATGCCCGGTCAATAGATGAAACAGGCTGACGCCGACACTGTAGAGGTCCTGGCGGACGTCCGGCGGCTGCCCGTCGAAGGCTTCCGGTGCGATGTAGCCGGGGGTGCCCGGCAGTTCCGGGCCAGGTGCTTCGCTCAGCCCCGGACAATAGGCCAGGCCGAAATCCAGCAGGCGCAACTCGCCATCGCTGCCCAGGTGCAGGTTCTGCGGCTTGATGTCGCGGTGCAGGATGTTGCGCCGATGGAGCATGCCGACCGCCTGCAGGGTGCGCCTGGCCAACTCCTGCCATTGCGCCAGTGGCAGCGGCCCGACCTGCCGGAACCGTTCGGCGAGGGTCTGGCCCGGATATTCGCGCATCAGGTAATACAGGTGCTGGCGTTGCGGGGCAGGGTGCACTTCGGGAAAGCAGCGCCCGGCCACCCGGCGCAGAAACCACTCCTCCAGCAGCAGCCCCTGGCCGGCGTCGGGCTCGGCGTGACGGCTCGCGGGCAGGGTCTTGAGCAACCAGGGCTGTTGTTGGGCATCCCGCACCCGGTAGAGCAGCGATTGCCGGCTCTGCGCCAGCAGGCTGTCGACCTGCCACCCCTCGAAGAACTGGCCGGGCTTGAGCAGCGGCGGCAACGGCCATTGCTGCAACTGGATCAGCGTGTCACCGAGACTGTTTTCCCCCGGTTGCTCGACCCTCACCAGCAGCGCACTGGCGTTATCCTGGCTGCCGGCCAGGTGTGCGGCATTGACCAGGGTCTTCACCGCATCATTCGGCTCGGGCTGTTCACGCAGGATAGTGGCAATCGCCCCATCGCCGAGGGTGGCCCAGACGCCGTCGCTGAGCAGGACGAAACTTTCGCCCTGGCGCAGTTCGCCATCGAGATAGTCGACCACCAGGTGCTGGTCCAGGCCCAGGGCGCGCTTGAGAACGTGCTGCATGTCCGGTTGTTCCCAGACATGATCCTGGCTGATCCGCTGCAACTGGTCGTCATGCCAGCGATAGACCCGGCAATCGCCGACATGGGCCAGGGTGAAGCGCCGTCCGCGCAAGACCACGGCGCTCAGGGTGGTGAGCAGCGGTTGTCCGCCGCCATTGGCCTGCAGCCAGCGATTCTGCGCCAGCAGCAGGCGGTCCAGCGCCTGGGCCACGCCCCAGGTCGCCGGCGTGGCGTAATAGTCGAGTGCCAGCGCCTGCAGGGTCGCCTGCGCCGCCAGCGCGCCGTCGGCGCACTGGCTGACCCCGTCGGCGATGGCGAACAGATAACCCTTGCTCGCCGCCAGCTCCGGTGCCGGCGTGACCAGGCGCACGGCGTCCTGGTTCTCCGTGCGGGGGCCGGTGGCGCTGGCCTGGGCAAAGCTCAGTTGCAGGGCCATCGGCCGCTCAGACCCTGGCCGCGGTCACGGCTGCCGAGCCCCAGGTGGTGCGCCAGCGCCGCTTGACTCCGTGCAGGCCGAACCAGGCGAGCACCCCCAGGCTGGCGAACAGCCACAAGGCCAACTGGTAGCTGCCGGTGCTCTGCTTGATGGCGCCCATGCCGGCCGCCAGGGCGAAGCCGCCGATGCCGCCGGCCATGCCGATCAGCCCGGTCATCACGCCGATTTCCAGGCGGAAGCGTTGGGGGACCAGCTGGAATACCGCGCCGTTGCCGGCCCCGAGGCCGAGCATCGCCAGGACGAACAGCCCCAGGGCGGCATGGGAATCGGGCAGGTTGAAACCGACGGCGGCGATGCAGGTGGCGGCCACGGCGTACATGCCGAGCAGCGTACGGATGCCGCCGAAACGATCGGCCAGGGCACCGCCCAGCGGACGCATCAGGCTGCCGCCGAACACGCAGGCGGCGGTGTAGTAGCCGGCGGTCACCGGGCTCAGGGCGTACTGGTCGTTGAAATAGCCGGGCAGTGCGCTGGCCAGGCCGATGAAGCCGCCGAAGGTCACGCTGTAGAAGAACATGAACCACCAACTGTCGCGGTCGCCCAAGGCTTTCATGTAGTCGCCCATGGACTTGGCCTTGGGCCGTTGTGGGGCGTTGCGGGCCAGCAGGGTGAACAGCAGCAGGGTGGCGAGCAGCGGAATCAGGGCGAAACCGAACACGTTGTTCCAACCGAAGGAGGCCGCGAGCAGCGGTGCGATCAGTGCGGCGAACACCGTGCCGGAGTTGCCGGCGCCGGCGATGCCCATGGCCTTGCCCTGGTGCTGTGGCGGGTACCACTGCGAGGCCAGGGGCAGGGCGACGGCGAACGAGGCACCGGCCATGCCGAGGCACAGCCCCAGCAGCAGCGCCTGTTCATAACTGTGAATACCCAGTTGCCAGGCGCCCAGCAGCGCGACGATCACACAGACCTGGCCGATGATCCCGGCGGTCTTGGGCGACAGCCGGTCGGCCAGCATGCCCATCAGGAAGCGCAGGACCGCGCCGGCCAGGATCGGCGTGGCCACCACCAGCCCGCGCTGCTGGGTGGTCAGGTGCAGGTCGGCGGCGATCTGCACCGCGAGGGGGCCGAGCAGGTACCAGACCATGAAACTCAGGTCGAAATACAGAAAGGCCGAAAACAGGGTCGGGGTATGGCCGGACTTCCAGAAACTTGCATTCATCACGCACCTCAGCGGTAAGAGTCTCAGGGGGGCTGTCGCAAGGGGGCGGTGATGCGCCTGCACGGCTGCACCACTGGCCCCCATTTGCGGGACCAAAACGCAAAAGACGTCGCCACCCGCTGCGCTGGCGCGAAAGGGGTGGGCGACGTCTTTGTCGTAAAGTGGGGCAACCGCCGTTGGTTACCTGCAGGTTCGGATAAGCAAGAGGCGGGCCAGGCTGGCTGCGCCTCAGCCGAGCAGTTCGCTCATGGCGATGATCTGCTCGGCGACCTGGATCAGTTTCTGTTGGCGGCTCATGGCCTGGCGCCGCATCAGGGTATAGGCCTCCTCTTCCTTGCAGTTCTTCATTTTCATCAGCAGGCCCTTGGCCTGTTCGATGCGCTTGCGCTCGGCCAACTGCTGGTCCCGTGCCTGCAATTGGGCACGCAGCGCCTGGTCGCTCTCGAAACGGGCCATGGCCACGTCGAGGATCGGCTGCAGGCGCTGGGCCTGGATGCCTTCGACGATGTAGGCGCTGACCCCGGACTTGATGGCCTGGCGCATCACCCCCGGATCGTGTTCGTCGGTGAACATCACGATGGGCCGGGGCTGGTCGCGGCTGACCAGCACCACCTGTTCCAGCACGTCGCGGCTGGGGGATTCGGTATCGATCAGGATCACGTCGGGGCGCACGCTCTCCACGCGCGCGGGCAGGTCGATGGTCAGTCCCGACTCGTCGATGACCTCGAAGCCGGCCTCGACCAGGGCGGCCCGCAGGCGTCCGACCTTTTTCGCGGTGTCGTTGATCAGCAGGATACGCAGCATGTTCAGGCCTCCGATCAGTGACGGGCGAACGCGGCGGGCGCGTCGCTCATGGCATGCAGCCGGAAACTGCGGGCATAGCCGGCCGGGTCGCTGCCGTCCCAGATCTGGCCATCGATCAGGCGGCTGCTGCGCATCACCTCAGGCCCGTGCCCGATGCCCAGCACGGCGGCGGCCTGGCGATACAGTTCCAGTTGCTGCACCTGGCGGGCGACGCCGAGGTAGTCGGGATCCTCGCGCAGCAGCCCCCAGCGGCGGAACTGGGTCATGAACCACATGCCGTCCGACAGATAGGGCAGGTTCACCGCGCCGGCAGCGTGGAAACGCAAGGCGTGGGGATCCTGCCAGCGTTGGCCGAGGCCGTCCTCGTAGTCGCCGAGCAGGCGTGGCTGGATATGCTCCAGCGGCGCATCGAGATAATCGCTGCCGCTGAGCAGTTGCGCCGTGCTGCGGCGGTTTTCCGGGCTCTGCTCGATGAACCGGCTGGCTTCGAGCACCGCCATCATCAGGGCTCGTGCGGTATTGGGGTACTGCTCGACGAACGCCCGGGTGCAGCCCAGCACCTTCTCCGGGTGATCGGGCCAGATCGTCTGGCTGGTGGCCAGGGTGAAGCCCAGGCCCTGCCTGACCGCGCTGTCGCTCCAGGGCTCGCCGACGCAGAAACCGTCGATCCGTCCGGCGCGCAGGTGCGTGATCATCTGGGGCGGCGGCACCACCACGCTGTTGACGTCCCTGAGTGGGTGTATGCCCTGGCTGGCCAGCCAGTAATACAGCCACATGGCGTGGGTGCCGGTGGGAAACGTCTGGGCAAAGGTCAGCCTTGCGCCATTCTGGTGCGCGTGTCGGCCCAGTGCTTCAGGGCTGGTCACGCCGGCCTTCTGCAGGGCCGGGGAGAGGTTGATGCTCTGGCCGTTCTGGTTCAGGCCCATCAGCACCGCCATATCGGTGGCCGGGCTGCCGCCGATGCCCAGGTGCACGGCGTAGATCAATCCGTAGAGGCTGTGGGCGGCGTCCAGTTCGCCGCTGACCAGCTTGTCGCGCAGACTGGCCCAGGACGGCTGGCGCCTGAGATTCAGGGTCAGGCCGTATGGCTGGGCAAAGCCCTGGGTGGCGGCGACCACCAGCGAGGCACAGTCGCTCAGGGGCATGAAGCCGAGATCCAGGCTGGGTTTCTCTGGCGCATCGCTGCCGTTGACCCAGGCGAGGGGGGAGGCGGGGAGTTCGTTCATCGGCGTTTCACTCTTCAAAAAAAAACGTCGCACCCGGCCGACGCCTCTGGCGCTGGCGGGTTACGACGTCTTTGTCCTTGCAGCCCGGCCGCCGTTGGCCAGGGTTTGTCGGGATGTAGCAAGGCATATGCCACTGTCGCGGACGTGCCGGGTGGCCATCAGCTTCTCATCATGATCTGGCAGGGGGATCGGGCCATCATCGTCCGCGACTGATCGACGACAGGTGGAATACACGGTGCAGGCTGATCAACGCTTTGCGATGACGTGTCCCGGAGGAGTCTCCGCGCAACGGGTGTCGTTCGTGCGGGCCGGCGACGCCGGTGCATGCCTGGCTTGCGACGAGTCGATGGTGGGGGGCTACCTGCCGCCCGGCTGGCAGGGCCTGGTGGTCGGGCGCAATGCGTTGCGGGTCGTCTCCGGAGACTGGTGCAGTGCGGCGTTGCCCGGCACTTGCCTGATGAAACTGCAGGTGTTCATCGACATGGGCGTGACCGTCGAGCGCGACCGTCCGTGCGCACAACCCTGGGCGGTCCTGCCCATGCCGCCGGCGGTGAGCCGCAGCCGGGCGTGCCTGGAGCGGTGGTACATCGAACGGGCGCTGCGCGACGATCCCGACTATCGACGATTCGCCAGCGTGCTGCGCCAGAGCGCGAGCTACTGGCTGGTGCGGTTCCTGCTGGAGCAGGGCACCGCCAGCGAAAAACTGATCGGCCTGGCCCGACGCTACGGGGTTTCGGTCTCGCATTTTCGGCGGCTGTGCCACCAGGCGCTGGGAGGCGCGGCCAAGCCGGAGCTGCGGGACTGGCGCGCGGCCAAGGCGCTGTTGCGGATGATCCGCGGCGGTGGCTCGCTGACCGACGTCGCACTGGAATACGGTTATGCCTCCTCGTCGCATTTCTCCAAGGAAGTGCGCGAACTGCTCGGCGTCGCACCGAGCCGGCTGCTCGATCTCGTGGAGCAACCGGATTGACAGCGCGGACGTTGCGACGCTGGCTCGGTGCCTGGCTGCTGTTCTGCCCGCTGTGCTGGAGCGTCAGTGCCGCGCCCGCCGGGAGTGGCGACTACGTGGCCCGCGAAGAGGGCCTGCGCAGTTTTTTTTCCGCGCTGTCGGCGCCGTTGGGCAAACCGATCATCGTCAGCAAGGCGGCCGCCGGCAAGCGCATCAGTGGCGAATTCCCGCTGCACTCGGCCCGCCAGACCTTCGACCGCATCGTCGCCCAACTGGGGCTGATCTGGTACAGCGACGGCCAGGCCATCTACCTGTATGACGCCGCCGAGGTGAAAAGCTCGGTGGTGGCACTGCGAGTGATCAGCGTCGATACCCTCAAGCAGTTCCTGCGCCAGTCGGGCCTCGAGGATGCGCGCTATCCGTTGCGCAACGACGGGCGCCGGACCTTCTATGTGTCCGGTCCGCCGATCTATGTCGACCTGGTCATGCAGGCGGCGCAACTGATGGACAACCGGCCTTCGGAACTGCTGCTCGGCCAGCAGCGGATCGGCGTGATCCATCTGCTCAATACCTTCGTCGGCGATCGCGAGTACGAACAGCGCGACCGCAAGGTGTCGATTCCCGGCATGGCCACGGTGATCGAGAGCCTGCTCAAGGGCGAGCCGGGCGGCGTCGAGCCCCAGGTCGAAGTCAAGACCGTGGGCGGCAGCCCGTTGCGCATGCCGCAGTTTCCCCTGGAAGGGCTGGCGACGCCGATTTCCCCGGAGGACCCCACCGCACCCCGGGTGCTGGCGCGGGAGGCCGCCGCCGGCAATATCCGGGTGGTGGCCTACCCGGATACCAACAGCCTGCTGGTCAAGGGGCTGCCCGAGCAGGTGCGCTTCATCGAGAACCTGGTGGCGGCGCTGGATGTGCCCAAGCGCCATGTCGAGCTGTCGCTGTGGATCATCGACCTGAACCAGGACGAACTGAACCAGCTCGGCGTGAGCTGGCAAGGCGGGATCAAGGTCGGCTCGCAACTGCAGGTGTCGCTCAATGCCGGTTCTGTGACCACCCTGGATGGCGTTTCCTTCATGGCCCGGATCCTGGCCCTGGCCCGGAAGAACCGCGCCAATGTGGTGGCGCGGCCGGTGATCCTGACCCAGGAGAACGTACCGGCGCTGTTCGACAACAACCGCACCTTCTATACCCAACTGCTCGGCGAACGCAGTGTCGATCTGCAGAGCGTGACCTACGGGACCCTGGTCAGCGTGCTGCCGCGCTTTGCCATCGCCGATGAAATCGAGATGTCGCTGAACATCGAGGACGGTAGCGAGGTCGAGCGCAGCGCGGGCGACGCTGGCGCGTTGCCGGTGGTCGGGCGCACCCGGATCAATACGGTTGCCCGGGTGCCCCAGGGCAAGAGCCTGCTGGTCGGTGGTTTCACCCGTGACGATTACCGCGAACAGGTCGCCCGTATTCCGTTGCTCGGTTCGATCCCGCTGATTGGCGGGCTGTTCCGTTACCGGGTCGACAGTTCGGCGAACACCGCCCGGGTGTTCCTGATCCAGCCCCGGGAAATTCTCGGCGCCTTGCAGGCCAGCACCCAGGACCTGGGCAAGGGCCTGATGAGCGTCGAACAGCAGGAAATGGTGCGCCGGGCCTTCATGCGGGCGGTGGACGGCTGATGGTCTCGATCCATTCCGTTTCGAGCCGGGCCCTGCTCGCCCGCCTCGATGCCGCCCGGCAGGATGCCCAGGCCCAACCCGATGCCGAACCGAGCGATGCGGAGGCGGATCCGGTGGCACTGTTGCAGCGCTTCATCGAGAAGAGCGACGACATGTCGGCGGCCCTGGCCGGCTTTCGCCAGCGCCGACATTTCGAACTCAAGGCCGAAAGCCGGCCGGACAGTTTCGAGGCGGTTCTCGACGAAGATGTGCAGCCCAAGGCCCGGCAGGTACTGGCCCTGGCCAAGGCCACGGACAAGCCGGTCGAGTGGCTGTTGCAGGCGGCCCGCGGGTTGTTTCCCGATGACAGCGACCTGGTGCTGGTGCTGCGCGAACTGCTGCGCCGCAGCAGGCTGCAGGCCGCGACGCGCCAGCGCCTGGAACAGCTGCTCGAAACGGTGGTGGCCCAGGCCTCGCCCCGGCGGCTCAAGGCCGGCATCAACAGCGCCCTGAAAGCCCGTTTGTTTGGCCGGGTGATGGAACTGCGCGCGGGGCTGTTGCGTGAAGCCTACCGGGACTACCTGGAGAGCGAAGCCGGCGCGGTCACCTGCTACGAAGACTGGGTGGCCCTGTTCGGCGCCGGGCGGCGGGTCACGGTACTGGCCTTCATCGAGGCGGCCCTGCTGACGGACATCGCCGCCCAGGACCCCAGTTGCTCGCGTCAGGAGTTCGGTCCCCTGCTGGCCCGGCTCACCGACCTGAAACGCCTGCGTTCGGCCGATGCCACGTTTGTCGCCAGCGTGCTGGGCGACGAACGGGTGTGTCGCTGCAATGACGAGGAGGCCGACTGGCTGGTGTTTTTCTTCGGCGTGCTCAGGCACCCCGGCGAACTCGACCAACTGTTGTCGGGGGTGCTCGGTGAACGGGTGTTGCTGACGCTGTACCGGGAGCGCTCGGCATTGCTGCAGGTGCTGCGGCGGGCCTGTCTGCGACTGCCCCACGAACTGTTCGCCGACGAGGACGCCCTGGCACGACTGGCCGAGCAGTTCCTGGCCCTGGCCGATGTCGTCCTGGGCCATGAGCAGGTCGAACGGCGGCGTGGCGTCCGGCCTTTCGACGAGACTGGAAACTAGCCGGCCATGCCCGATCGATTCCTGCGCGCGGTTTCGGCCCGCCCCGAACTGCTGATCCTGTCGCTGATGGTGATGATCATCGCGATGCTGATCATTCCCCTGCCGACGCCGCTGGTGGACTTCCTGATCGGCCTGAACATCGTCATTTCCCTGCTGATCTTCATGGGCTCGTTCTACATCGAACGAATCCTCGGCTTCTCCACCTTTCCGGCCCTGTTGCTGCTGACCACGCTGTTCCGCCTGGCGCTGTCGATCAGCACCAGCCGGCTGATCCTGACCCAGGCGGATGCCGGCGAGATCATCGCCTCGTTCGGCGAGTTCGTGATCGGCGACAACCTGGTGGTGGGTTTCGTGATCTTCGCGATCGTCACTGTCGTACAGTTCATCGTCATCACCAAGGGTTCGGAGCGGGTGGCCGAGGTGGCGGCGCGGTTTTCCCTGGACGGCATGCCGGGCAAGCAGATGAGCATCGACGGCGACCTCAAGGCCGGCGCCATCGACGCCGACCAGGCGCGCGACAAGCGCAACGTGCTGGAGCGCGAGAGCCAGCTCTACGGCTCCTTCGACGGGGCGATGAAGTTCATCAAGGGCGACGCGATTGCCGGGATCATCATCATCTTCGTCAACTTTCTCGGCGGCATCGCCATCGGCGTCGGCCAACAGGGGATGGACTTCGGCGCGGCGTTGTCGATCTACACCCTGCTGACCATCGGCGACGGCCTGGTGGCGCAGATCCCGGCGCTGCTGATCGCTATCGGCGCCGGCTTCATCGTCACCCGGGTCAACGGTGACGAGGCCAACCTGGGGCGCAACATGCTCACGCAGATGTTCGCCAACCCGTTCGTGGTCGGCGTCACCGCCCTGCTGGCGGTGGCCGTCGGGCTGCTGCCGGGCTTTCCGCTGGCGACCTTCGTGGTGATTGCCGCACTGCTGGCGCTGGTGGTGTTCCTGCGCTGGCGCCAGTCGCGCCTCGCCTCGGGCGAGAGCCGGCAGAGCGAGGCGCAGGCGCCGGTCGAAGCGCCGGCTGACGGAGAACTGGGGCTGCTGGACAGCGTCGATGAAATCGCTACCGAGACGGTGGCGCTGATCCTGCTGGTGCCCTCGGCGCGGCTGGCCGAGTTGCGTGCGGCCAGGCTCGCCGAGCGCTTTCGCAGCCAGTTCTTCGTCGACTACGGCCTGAAGATCCCGTTGCCGCAGCTACGGGCCTCCGAAGTGCTGCCCGACCACCAGGTGGCGGTGCTGATCAACGAGGTGCGCGCCGACCAGTTCGACATTCATTTCGATCACTGGCGGGTCCTCGACTATTCGCCGGAACTGGCCGCCATGGGCCTGCCGCTGGTGCGCGGGCGCGACAGCAACAACCTGGAAAGCATCTGGATCGCCGCCGCGGGCAGGACCACCGCGACGGAGCTGGGCTATCGGCTGCGTGCCGCCCATGACGAATGCTACCGCTGCCTGGTGACCCTGCTGGCGCGCAACATTAACGAGTTCTTCGGCGTGCAGGAAACCAAGGCGCTGCTCGACGAAATGGAGGGGCGCTACCCGGACCTGCTCAAGGAGGTCTATCGCCACGTCACCGTGCAGAAGATCGCCGAGATCCTCCAGCGCCTGGTCGGCGAGCGGATCTCCGTGCGCAACCTCAAGCTGATTCTCGAATCCCTGGCCCACTGGGCCTCCCGGGAGAAGGACAGCATCACCCTGGTCGAGCACGTGCGTGGCGGCCTGGGGCGCTACATCAGCAACAAGTTCGCCCATGGCAACGACCTGCGCGTGCTGCTGCTGTCGCCGGAGTTCGAGGACGTGGTGCGCCATGGCATCCGCCAGACCTCCAGCGGCAGCTTTCTCAACCTGGAGCCGGCGCAGTCCGAGGACCTGATCGATCGGCTGAGCCTGGGCCTGGAAGGCCTGCACGTGCCGCAGAAGGACCTGGTGCTGCTCTGCTCGGTGGATGTGCGGCGCTATGTCAAGAAACTGGTCGAAGGACGATTTCGCGAGCTGGACGTCATGTCGTTCGGCGAGATCAGCGAAACCATCTCCGTCAATGTCATCAAAACCCTCTGAAGGAAAGTACCCATGCAGAATATGGACATCGCCGAACGCCTGCGGGCCGCTCTGTTGTACAGCGGGTGCACCGCTGCGCAACTGGGAAGTTTCGACGGCCACAGCACCATCGAACTGGAAATGAAGGAGCAGCCCAACATCCGCGTCGACGTCATCGATGGCGACGTCTGGCTGTGGAGCGTGCTGGCGCAGATGAGCCCCGCGGCCTTCGCCTACAGTGCCGAAGCGCTGCTGCGTTATCTGTTGCGGGGTAACGCCGATGCCCGCACCGGGCAATTGCAACTGTTCGAGGCCGACGGGCAGTTCGAGGTGCGACTGATGCTCGGCGAGCCGGCGCTGGCCAGCGACCAGTCCTTTGCCGAGGCGATCGACGGGTTCATGCAGGACACCGAGGAACTATGCCGCATCATTCGCCAGTGAGCATGCTGCGCCTCGAACGCCGCGGTGCGCACCCGCGGCGCCTGAGCGGTCCGCTGATCGAGGCGGCGTTGCATGGGGTGTCCATCGGCGAGGTCTGCGAGGTCCGTCGGCACTGGGCCTCGACCGGGCTGCTGGCCCGGGCCCAGGTGATCGGCTTCAAGCCCGACGTGGTGGTGCTCAGCCTGCTCGGCGAGGCGCGCGGGCTGTCCCGCGAGTCGATGATCGTGCCGACCGGTTCGACCCTGCGCCTGTATTGCAGTGCCGGGATGCTCGGCAGCGTGCTCGATGCCCGCGGTGCCATCGTCGAGCGCCTGGCCCCGGCGGCGGGGTTCGCCGGCGAGGATTACCCGGTGGATGCCGACCCGCCGTCCTACCGGCAGCGGCGGCCGGTGAGCGCGCCGCTGATCACCGGTGTCCGCGCGATCGACGGCCTGCTGACCTGCGGGGTCGGCCAGCGCATGGGGATCTTCGCCGCGGCCGGTTCGGGCAAGACCACGCTGATCAACATGCTGATCAGCCATGCCGAGGCCGACGTGTTCGTCATCGGCCTGATCGGCGAGCGTGGGCGTGAGGTGACCGAGTTCATCGAGCACCTGCGCCACAGTCCCAGGCGGGCGCGTTGCGTAGTGGTCTACGCGACCTCCGACCTGTCCTCGGTGGACCGCTGCAACGCGGCCCTGCAGGCGACCGCGGTCGCCGAATACTTTCGCGACCAGGGGCACTGCGTGGTGCTGCTGCTCGACTCGCTGACCCGCTATGCCCGCGCCCGGCGTGACCTGGCCCTGGCAGCCGGCGAGCTGCCGGCGCGGCGCGGCTATCCGGCTTCGGTGTTCGATGCCTTGCCGCGCCTGCTCGAACGTCCCGGGCACACGGCGCAGGGCAGCATCACCGCGTACTACACGGTGCTGCTGGAAAGTGACGATGAACCGGACCCCATCGCCGAGGAGATCCGCTCGATCCTCGATGGGCATATCTATCTGAGCCGCAGCCTGGCCGCCAAGGGCCATTTCCCGGCGATCGATGTGCTGCGCAGTACCAGCCGGGTGGCGCTGCAGGTAACCGATGAAGCGACCCGGCGCCTGGCGATCGCGACCCGCGATGTGCTGGCGCGCCTGGAGGCGTTGCAGGTGTTCCTCGATCTGGGCGAGTACAGCCCGGGAGCCGACGCGGCCAATGATCAGGCCATGGCCTGCCGCGACGACCTGTACGCCTGGTTGCGCCAGGCCGCCGATCAGCCGAGCCGAGCGGACGAAACCCTGCGGAGCCTGCATGAGCTCATTGGCTGATATCGACCGCCTGCTCGGCTTCACGACCTGGCGCCTGCGCCGGGAAGAGATCGCGTTGCTGCGCCTGCGCCAGCGTCGGGCACAGTTGCTGCGCGAAGGGGCGGCGCTGGAGGAGCAGGAGGTGTCGTTGCGGGCACTGCTCGACAGTCATCGTGCCGACAACTGCGTGCTCGACCCCTGGCAGCTGCGCGAGACGCTGCGGCGCCAGGCGGTGATTCGCCGGCAGATCCAGCTCCTGGCACTGGAGCGTCGGCCGCTGCACGAGCAACACGCGCAGCTCGACGGGCAGATACGGCAAGGCCAGCAGGCGCTGGAGCTGATACGGCGCAGGCAGTCGAAGTACGCCGTGGTGCGGCGGCGCTTGAGTCGTGAGTTGCAACTGGAGCGGTTGCGTCGCGATGAAGCGGAAGTCGATGAACTGATGGGAAGCAGACGATGAACAGCATTTTCCCCGTATTGCCTGTGATCGAGCCTGTCACGGGCGAGGGGCTCGAATGGCCGGGACGGATCGACCCGGACAGGGAGCCTCTCGATGAGGAGGCGATACCCGAAGGGGTGGCCCTGTTGCTGGCGGTGCTTGAGCCGAGGCTGGCACGCCGTCCGGGCGCGTTGTCGATGGCGGCGGCCGGTCAGCCTGCGGATCTGGGCGACCGGTCGGCAGAGGGGGTGGGTATACGGAAAGTCGCAGAGATGGCTGTGCTGCCGAGCGGCGCCGGGCTGGGCGATGAAGGCGTGCCCGGTGGGGAGAGGGAGGTTGTCCGGATCGAGGGTGCGCCTCGTGACGGGCTGGCCGCCCCGGTGCAGGGCGTAGCGGTCGAAGAGCGTCCGGTGAAGGCGGCCGAAGAGCACCTGGCAGCGGCAGAGATCGCGCAGGAGGAGGCTGTCCTGCGGGTGGCTGCCGAGCTCTCCCAGGGTGTGGCGCAGGTGCGCCCGGAGACTCCGGTCCCGTTGGCCCAGGCATTTTTCGAGGGCGCGGCTGACGAACGGACGGCGATGTCCGGGCAGCATGAGGACGCCGCGCCGGAGTCGCGCGAACAGGACGATGAGGCGAGTGGCGATTTACTTCAGGTGCCTTTCCACAATGAACGTGCCCAGGGGCAGGTGCTGGTCAGCCGGGACGAAACCGGAGAAGCCGGGTTGTTGATCCGCGCGACCGACCGGCGGGTGTTCGAACAGCTCAGGGGGCACTTCGAGCAGGCCGGGCAGCCAGGCTGGCGGCTGGGCGGTGTGGCCGAAAATGACCAGGCTCGCTCGGCGTGACGGGGCGGTGGCCGAGGCTGCGCCGGCTCGACCCGCTGGATTATGCGTACCGGCACCGGGTCGAGCGTTGGCGCCAGGCGGGTTGCCAGGCCGACCTGCAGGTGCCGCCGCCCGGGGCCGACTATCTGCAGTTCCACGCCGAAGGCCCGGGGGGAGGCTGGCAGGGGCTGGTCGAGGCCCGTGAATGGCTTGCCGGCCTGCTGCCGACATTGCCCGCGCTGCTGAAGGCGCCGTGCTCCATCGAACGGATCGTCGAGTTGTTCCAGGCCCTGGCGCGTCCGCTGGAGGTTGGCCTGGCAGAACTGGATTACACCCAGTTGGCATCGGTCGTGGTGAGTACCGTGCCGGCGCGGGATCAGCCTCTGCCACGCCTCGTGACGGCACGGGGTTCGTTGTGGCTGTTGCGCCTGCCCGCCGGGCCGCGACCGCCGCAGCCGCTGCCGTTCAGCCCCTGGCTCTGGCATCTGCCGCATTGCCTGCGGATGACGCTCGGCTACAGCCGGGTGCCATCGACCCTGCTGTCCATCCTTGCCAGCGGCGACGTATTGCGAATCAGCCGGTTGACCCGGCAATGGCTGCTCGCCGACCAGCCGGTCGGCGAGTTCACCCTTATCGAACAAGGCCTGCACATGACCCTGTCACCCAACCCTGCCGATACCCCACCAGCCGAACCCGGCACGGCGCTGGGGCACCTGCCCGTGCACCTGGAGTTCGTGCTGCATGAGCAGCGCATCAGCCTGGCCGAGCTGGCGGCGTTGATCGAGGGCCAGGTGCTGGAACTGGAACCGTCGGTGCTGGACCGGATCGAGATCCGCGCCAACGGCCGGGTGCTCGCCCGCGGCGAGCTGGTGCAACTGGGCGAGGGGTTGGGCGTGGAGTTGCAGGAAGTCCGTCGGGAGGCTGCCGGTGAACAATGATGTGTCGCTGATCGCGCTGCTGGCGTTCGCCTCGTTGCTGCCATTCCTGGTGGCGGCGGGGACCTGCTACCTGAAGTTCTCCATCGTCTTCGTGATTGTGCGCAATGCCCTGGGCCTGCAACAGGTGCCTTCGAACATCAGCCTCAACGCGATTGCACTGTTGCTGGCGCTGTTCGTCATGAGCCCGGTGGTGCAGCAGGGTCATGCCTACTACCGGGATCACCAGGTGCGCTTCGACAGCGTCGAGGCGCTGGTGGAGTTCAGCGAGAATGGCCTGGGCAGCTACAAGGACTATCTGCGCCGCTACACCGATCCGGAGCTGGCGTTCTTTTTCGAACGGGCCCAGCGGGCCGGCAACACCGATGCCGCCGCGTTGGCCGACGAGGAAACCGAACCCTCGCTGTTCGCCCTGCTGCCGGCCTATGCGCTGAGCGAAATCAAGAGCGCCTTCAAGATCGGTTTCTACCTGTACCTGCCCTTCGTCATCGTCGACCTGGTGATCTCCAGCATCCTGCTGGCGCTGGGCATGATGATGATGAGCCCGATGATCATCTCGGTGCCGATCAAGCTGGTGCTGTTCGTTGCGCTCGATGGCTGGGCCCTGTTGTCCACCGGGCTGGTCGGGCAGTACCTGGCATTGCACGAGTGAGCGCCGACGGATGAACGACCTGGTGTATGCCGGCAACAAGACCCTTTACCTGATCCTGCTGCTGGTCGCCTGGCCGATCATCGCCGCCACCGTGGTGGGCCTGGTGGTCGGCCTGATCCAGACCGTCACCCAGTTGCAGGAGCAGACCCTGCCGTTCGCCCTCAAGCTGCTGGCGGTCTCGGCCTGCCTGTTTCTGCTGGCGGGCTGGTACGGCGAGACGCTGCTGGCGTTCAGCCGGGAAATCATGCGCCTGGCGCTCGGTTGACGGCCCCGTGTCGGTCACGCTGTTCTTCGATCTGCACGCCTGGCTGGCGGCGGCGCTGGTGGCCTCGGCGCGATGGGCGCCGATCTTCTTCATGCTGCCGTTTCTCAATGGCGGGGTGCTGACCGGGGCTTCGCGCCAGGCGGTGCTGGTGCTGGTCGCGCTGGGTTTCTGGCCGAGTGCGGGCATTGCCTTGCCGGCGCTGGACAGCCTGGCGTTCGCCGGCCTGCTGGTCGGCGAGGCCGGGCTCGGCATCCTGCTGGGCTGCCTGCTGTGCTGGCCGTTCTGGGTGCTGCACGGCATGGGCAACCTGATCGACAATCAGCGCGGGGCGATGCTCAGCAGCACGGTCGACCCGGCCAACGGCGTGGATACCTCGGAGCTGTCGAACTTCCTCCAGCTGTTCGCCGCGGTGGTCTACCTCGAAGGGGGCGGGCTGCACCTGATGGTCGAGACCATGGCCCGCAGCTACCAGTTATGCGCGCCGGGGCTGGCCTGCCAGATGAGCCTGGCGCTGCTGATGGCCGTGCTCGATGGCCTGCTTGGCAAGATTCTGGTCATCAGTGCGCCGGTGGTCGCCAGCCTGCTGATCTGCGAGGTACTGCTGGGGCTGTTGTCGCGCTATGCGCCGCAGATGAATGCTTTCTCCGTCTCGCTGACGGTCAAGGGCCTGGTGGCGCTGGCGGTGCTGATCCTGTATTTCGGCAGCCATCTGCCGGACGAGGTGCTGGGCATGGCCCAGTCCCTGGACAGGCTGGCGGCATACCTGGGCACGCCGGGGCGGTCGTGACATGTCCGACAGTGCCTCGAAAACCGAAAAGCCGACCACCAAGCGCCTGCGCGATTCCGCGCGCAAGGGCCAGACCTTCAAGGCCAAGGATCTGGTTATCAGTTGCATGATGCTGTGCGCGATCCTGTTCCTGGTGTTCGGCGTGTCATTGCTGGAGGTCATGGAGGTCTACCGACGGATCATCGCCGCCGGCCTGGCCGATGATATCCAGCGCTACAGCGCGCAACTGCTCGAACTGGCGTTGCTGTGCATCCTGCCGCTGTCGCTGGTGTGCGTGTTGAGCAGTGCCCTGCCGGCGCTGTTGCAGAGCGGTTTCGTCCTGGCCTTCGAGGCGCTGAAGCTGAACCTGGACGCGCTCAACCCGATCAACGGGTTCAAGAAGCTGTTCAGCCTGCGCACGCTCAAGGACAGCCTCAAGGCCGTGCTCTACCTCGGCAGCTTCGGCGTGGCGCTGTGGATGGTCTGGCAGGCGGAGCGCCAGTTGCTGTTCGCCCAGCTGTTCGCCCAGCCGGCCGACCTGTTCCCGGCCTGGGGGCGGATGCTGCTGAGCCTGCTGCTGACGTTCATGGCCTGTGCGCTGCTGATCGTGCTGCTCGATGCCCTGAGCGAATACTGGCTGCACATCCGCGAACTGAAGATGGACCTGCATTCGGTCAAGCGCGAGCACAAGGAGCAGGAGGGCGATCCGCAGATCAAGCACAAGCGCCGCGACCTGCACCTGGAGCTGCTTTCCGAGCAGGTCCGCTCGGACATCCGTGGCTCGCGGGTCATCGTCGCCAACCCGACGCATATCGCCATCGGCATCTACTTCCGGCCGGACCTGAGCTTCATCCCCCTGGTCAGCGTGATCGAGACCAACCAGCGGGCCCTGGCGGTACGCGCCTATGCCCGCGAAATGGGGATTGCGGTTGTCAGCGATATCCGCCTGGCCCGGCGGATCTACCGCACGCACCAGCGCTACAGCTTCATCAAGCTGCAGGAAATCGAGGAGGTCCTGCGCCTGCTGGTCTGGCTCGAACAGGTCGAGCAGGCCTGAGCCGGCCCCGTTCGGGGGGCTGCCGGCATGAGCGCATTTTGGCGGTGGGGGCGTGGGGATTTTGGCTCAATGCAGGCGTCAATCAGGCTGGCGCCATCTTCAGGAGTGTGGTCGATGAGTCGCAAAGACATGCAAGAGGACGAACAGATGGCTTTCGAGGCGGTGCAGGCCGTCCTGGAAGGCCTGCCGCTCAAGGATGTGCGCGGGATCAGCGATGAGCAGATGGACAGTCTTTATGCCTATGCCTACGAGTTCTACGAACAGGGGCGACTGGACGACGCGGAGAAGTTTTTTCACTTCCTGTGCATCTACGACTTCTACAACAGCCAGTACTGGATGGGGCTGGCGGCGGTACACCAGTTGCGCAACAACCACCAGAAGGCGATCGAGCTGTACGCCGTGGCCTTCGCCCAGGGCAAGGACGACTACCGCCCGATGTTCTACACCGGCCAGTGCCAGCTCGCCCTCGGGCAGGGCGGCAAGGCCAAGCTGTGTTTCGAGTATGTGCTGGAACGGGTCACCCATGACGACTTGCGCAGGCAGGCCCAGGTCTACCTCGATGCCTTGAGTCATATCGATAGCCGAGCAACGGAGGATCAGCAATGACAGACATCAGTGGGGTCGTGGGTACCAGGCCCCTGGTGGTTCCTGACGCAAGCCCCTATGCCGAGGCCGCCCGCAAGGCCGCCAGGACCGACGAGTTCCAGCGGCTCAACCATGAACTGCTGGCGGGCCTGGAGTCGGTGGACTACCAGGCCGAAGGTGACGTGCGCAGCGATGCCCGGCCGCGGCTGCAACCGCCACCGGCGCGGGCCGGCGAAGGTCAATTGAACGCCGAGGGCGAGTTCGTCCGCCTGATCGCCTCGCTGGTCGAACTGCTGGGCAATAGCAGCCTGGAGAGTTTGAAGAACCGCCTGTCGCTGCTGCGCTCGATGGCGCATGCCTCCCAGCAGGCCTTGCAACAACTGTCCGCCGATTATGCCGGGGCGCTGGCCGAACTGGTGGCGGCCCAGGGCGACGTCGATACCAGCCAGGAGCGGCTGGAGGCATTGAAGGCCCGGCTCGACCAGGCCCAGCCCGAACTCGACGCGGCCGAGTCGCACCTGGCGTCGCTGAATCCGTCGTCGCCGGAGTATGCCGAGGCGTTGGCCAGGCGGGATCGGGCCAAGGCGGCAGTCGCTCCGTTGCAACAGGGCTTCTCGCAGGCCGCGGATGCCCATGTCCAACTGCTCGGCAAGGCCAAGCTCGCGGCCATCAGGGCCGAGGGGTTGGCCCGGCAGGTTCAGGACAAGGCGGGGGGACGGCCGATCGCTGACGAACTCGGCAAACAGCACCTGAGTTCCGCGGGCGCCCTGGTACTGGCGATGGCCAGGTTGATCGAGTTGCTGGGCGACGCGGCCGACCGGCAGCTGCAGGCCGACCAGGAACTGTTCCTCGATATGCAGGCGGCCCGCCAGGAGTTCATGCGGATCAAGTCCGAGGAATACCAGGAGGAAGTGCGCAAGGCCGAGGCGGCCCAGAAGGCCATGGGCTGCATGGGCAAGATCCTCGGCTGGCTGGTCATGGCCATCAGCGCGGTGGTGGCGGTGGTCAGCACCGTTGCCACCCTGGGAGCGGCCGCACCCGCCGCTGGCGCGCTGGTCGCTGCAGCGGTTGGCATTGTCGGGGTGCTGGCTTCGCTGTCGGACATGATCGTCAAGGAAGCGACCGGCAACTCCTTCATGGAAAAGGCCATGAAGCCGGTGATGGAGGTGTTCCAGAAACTGGTCAAGCTCATGGCGGACATGTACAGCCAGGCCCTGATGGCACTGGGTGTGCCCGAGGACAAGGCGAAGATCATCGGCGCGGTGTTGGGCGCGATTGCCGCGGTGGTCATGGTCATCGCCGCCGCGGTGGTGGGTATCCAGGCTGCCGGGCCGGTGCTTGGCTCGGTGATGAACAAGGTCATGGAAAAGATGGGCGACGTGTTCTCCAAGATGGTGCCGGAGCTGCTCAAGCAGAGCCTCGGCAGCCTCGGCAAGAGCCTGGCCAGGCTGGCGGAACAGTTGCGTGGCCTGGTGGCGTCGTCCACCGACGAGGTGGCGGTCGGTCAATTGAAAAACCGTCTCGAACTGCTCCTGGCGACGGTACAGACAGCGGGAACCGCCACCCAGTCGGGGCTGCAGATCAAGAACGGGATCCACCAGAAACAGGGGGCGGAGCACCTGGCCGACATCCGCGTCAGCATGGCCATCGTCGATGCCCTGGGCGGCTACCTGGAGGAGGCGCTGGAGACCTTCGCCCGCCTGGTCGAAAACAATGACGAGCAGATGAAGCGCTTCATGGCCAAGGCGCAGCAGGATCACAGCGCGGCGCTTCAGATCGCCCGCAATATCAGCCTGGAACGGAGGTAGTGCTTATGAACGGAATTTCCCATACGGCGCCCATGCCGTCGGTGACCGGTGAGGTTGTCCAGCCCGCGTCGGTCGAGGTTGCGCCGCAAGCGGTGAAGTCCCTCCTCGACGGCGCGTTGCTGCAGCAGCGGCTCGACAGTCAGGTCGCTTGCGCCCATTCGCATACCCTGCAGGTGCTGAAAGGGCCGCTGGAGAAGTTTGGTTTCACTGATGCCCAGTTGGCCGTACTGCTCAGCCCGATGGATGCACAGCAGCTTGGCAAACTGCGTGAACTCTGTTCGTTCGACCTTGCCGCTCTGGCCCGCCTGGTTGGCCAGCTTGGCGATGAGGAGCGGGCATGGCTGACCGATATCAGCCGGCTCAGCGACAGCGAGCTGGCCATGGTGACGAGCGAGGTGGCCCGGCAGGTCGGCATCGAAGAACCGGAATCGTCCGGCTTCGACCCCAGGGTCTGGGAAAAGCATGTCGGCGTCTTGCTGACGGCGATCACCGCGTTCAATATCGCCCGGGTGGCGAATGCCCAGTTGCGCGGGCACTTCAGTGTGATGGCTGCCAATGCCGCAGTGGAGCAGGGCAAGGCGATCCGTGAAGCGGGCAATGCCAGCCTGTATTCCAGCCTGGGTATGGCGATAGCTGCCGGCGCTTTGTCCGGGGGCAGTCTGGTCCTGTCGCTCAAGAGCTTTCAGGCCAGGCAGGCTGATATCACCACCCACCGGAGTGAAGCCCTGGAGGCCGGGCGTCTGCAGGCGGACCTGGACAAACAACTGCGCGACACCCATCAGTTGAGTGCGCTGACGCCTGACGAACAGGAGGTCTACCGCAATGCGTTGAACGATCTGATCAGTGACGCCGGCCAGCGTCGGGAGACTGCGCAGTGGATGAGCCAACTGGCGTCACGGACTCCGGATCAGTTGGCGGCGATCGGCAACAGCATGAGTTCGGTGTCCTCGGTCGTCAGCAATGTGGTGAGCGCCTCCATTCGTCTTGAAGAGAACGCCCAGAATGAGCGCGGGGTACTGCAGCAGAGCAATCAGAACGTGCACAAAAGCCTGGCGGAAGAGCAGGGCCAGGTCGAGGCCAGGGATGCCGCGTTGTTGCAGAAACTGATGGACATCTTCCAGCAGATCTTCCTGTCCCGTAACAGCGTTATTGACGGCGTGGTGCGTGCCTGATGGAAGTTTTAACCAACGCGCCTGTCTTGAATCGGGACCACGATCATGCTCGTGACTTGGCTTCGGTGCCGAAGCCGAAGCCGAAAATCGAAGTGCCATTACCCCGGCCTGCGTCCAAGGAACCGCTGGATATCGCGTTGAAGGAGGTCCTGGCACAGTTGCAGCGCCTGCCCAAGGTCGCACAGGCCGGTGGGGACAGTCTTACGTATGCCGAGCAGGCGCTGGAGTATCGCCTGAAGGAGTTCGAGGTACTGGTCGCCGGGATGATCGAGGGCCGGGACGATGTCGTGCTCAGGCAGCAGTCGATCGTCGACGAACTGGGCGACGAGTTGCCCGACGAGATCCGCGCGCCGGGTGAAAAGCCCTTGCCCCAGGCACCGACGTTCTTCGACAAGCTGATCGAGCTGATCAATCTGATCGGCGAGCGTTACCTGAATATCTACAAGGACATCGTGGACAAATTCTCGGCCTTTTTCGATGCGTTCAACAGCCAGATCACCTCGAAACTCCAGCAATGGATGGAGGCGGTCAACGAGGGCAAGGACATCGAGCTGGATGTGGGCGAGTTGAAGAAGGCACTGGAGGCACTGTTGGCGGAGCTGGATGACGAGCTGTTCAAGGGCTCGAAGGAGGATGCCGCCAAGTGGTGCGAGGCGCTGGGATTGCCGGCCAGTTGCCTGCGCGACAACGGTGATGGCACCTGGTCCGTGCTGATCGATCGCAGCCCGCTCACGCAGATGATCGAGGACCTGGTCGCCTTGAAAGCGGGGAAGGATGGCAAGGTGGTGCTCGACAGCGCCAGTTTCCAGGCCTGGCAGACCGGTTTCAATGCCCAGACCGAGCGCCTGAAGAACAAGCTCCAGGAACTCACGCAGAAGTATTCCAGCGCCAACACCACCTACGACAACTTCATCAAGGTCCTGTCCAACCACATCAACCAGTTCACGGAGATGTTGAAAGCCATGACCCACACCTGATCCGTCTGCCTGAACCGTTCATACCTTCTCGAAGACGAAGCCCGCGGCCTGCTCCGCAGGCTTCGTCCTGCCCTGGAGAAACAACCGATGAGCTATCTGACACCAGGCCACTGCGAGCACTTCATCGAACAACAGGTGGTGGTGCTGCTGGCGGGCCACTTTCAACTGGAGCGGCGCAAGGTCCTGCTCGAGTCGCGCCTGATCGAGGACCTGTACCTGAATTCGATGGGCATCATCGAGATGGCGCTGCTGCTCAACGAGGCGTTCGAGATCGACTTGCCCGAGGAGGGCGTGGCCGGCTGGCGCACCATCGCGGATGTGTGCCGGCTTGTAGGAAATGCCCGGCAGCGCAGGAAAACCGAGGAAAAGGTCGACGGTTCGTAACGACTTTTCTGTCGTTTGTGCTCTGCCGCTGCCTGAAGTTTTTTCACTCCTCAAAGCTTGTGGTGTTTTTCTTGTTTTTATGGAGAAACGTCCTACGGAATGTTGTTGGTCAAATTTCTATAGTCGCTGGGTTCTTCGTGACGGGCCTGGGCTCCCCGGGTCCCGTTTCCGAATGTCAGTCGATCTGCATAGAGGTTTCTAGCTCGATATGGGCCTTGCCACTGATAACTTCCTGAAACAATCCTTCGCGTTCGGCGAGTGGCTGCTGCAAGGCGATGGCGTGCTGCTGCGCAATGGAAAGGGCGTGCACCTGCCGCCCAAGGAGCTGCATGTCCTGCGTCTGCTGCTCGGCCGTGCCGGCCGGCTGGTGACCAAGGACCATCTGCTGGATTGCGTGTGGGCCGGCAGCGATGCCGCCGAGGAGTCGTTGACGCGCTGTATCTATGCGCTGCGCAAACTGCTCGGGCCGGGGCGCGGCTACATTACCACCGTGTATGGCAAGGGCTACCGTTTCAACGCGGCGGTGGCGCCGCTGGCGCCTGCGCCGGGTGATTATCCGGCGGGGCCGTCGCTGGCGGTATTGCCGTTTCGCCAGGCGGATGAACTGGCGGCGTCGAATCTGCAGGAGGCGACCATTCGCCAGTTGAAGACGGCATTCGACGCAACCCTCAGAATCCTGCCGGCGGCGTTGACCCTGCCGGGGCCGGGGGCGGTCGATACCCGGCAATTGATGGAGCAGTTGGCGCCCGACTACTACCTGAGTGGGCGCTTTGAGGTCCGCGGCGAGCAGTGGGAAGCGTCGGTGGAATTGATCCGGGGCCACGGTCACTGTCTCGTGCATGGTCCCGTAGCCATCCAGGGCAGCAGGGACGAACTGCTCAGGTCGATGGTCTCGCTGGTGGCTCAGCACCTGCCCGAGGTGCGCCCGGCCGTCGACGGGTGTTCCTCCTACCCCCTGGCCCTGGCCTTTCTCAAGGGCGTGTACGGTTTGCAGCGGCACACTCCGCAAAGCGTGCGCGAGGCCCTGCTGTATTTTCGCCAGTGCCTGCAGATGGATGCGACTTACGTTCCGCCCTGGTGGGGAGTGGCCGACGCGTACCTGGCGCTGTCGCTGCTGGGGCTGGTCGACCAGCAGACGGCGCTGGGCAACGCCCGCGAGGCGCTGGCCCGGGCGCTGCAACTGGAGCCGGGCAATCGGGAAGCGTTGGCACGTCTGGCCCTGGTCACCAGCCTGCAAGGCTGCGACGAGGCCGCTCAGGCGTTGTTCCAGCGCTGTCTGCCGGGCTGCGAGCGGGCCGATATCCACTACCTGCACGGCTGGCATCACTGGTCTGGCGGGCGTGATGAACGGGCGCTGGAGTGCCTGGACTCGGCGTTGCGGCAGGACCCCACCTCGATGCCCGCCCAACTGATGCGCATCCGTATCGCCTTTGCCCGCGATCCCCGGCTGGCTCTGGCCATGACCCGCGAAGTGCTGGAGGAACAGGCCGATGAACATCCGGTGCTGCGTGACCAGTACGCTGCCATCCTGGCCCATTGTGCGCAGTTGGCGCCGCCGGCGGATGCGGTGGCAGGGCAGCCGCCACACCGGGCATGAGGCCCAGGCGCATTGCCTGGTGGCTGCTGGCGTGGGCGGGCTCGGCACCGGCGTTCTGCTGGGAGAGTGCCGGGCGCGGCCATGGTATCGAGCCGGAACTGTTGTACGCCATCGCCCATGTGGAGAGCGGCCTGCGCCCCCGGGCGATGAACCACAACCCGGATGGCAGCCGCGATATCGGCCTGATGCAGATCAACAGCCTGCACCTGCCGCGGTTGTCCGAGCATGGGATTACCGAGCAGCGTCTGCTTGAGGAGCCTTGCCTGAGCGTGTGGGTCGGGGCCTCGATCCTGGCACGTTTCATCGATCGCCATGGCTACGGCTGGGACGCCGTGGGTGCCTACAACGCCGGCAGCGCCGAGGATCGCCAGGCCGCCCGCGAGCGCTATGCGCGCAAGGTCTGGCGTTTCTATCGGGTATTGGTGCCGTGAGTGGTGCGCGATTCTGATCGGAATATTCCGACAACGGAGGTGGGGCGATCAGGATCGGCCGGAGAGGGCTGGCTAACATCCTCCGACGCTTTCCCTATCGAAGAGGGTAGTGATGTCGGATAACCCCTTTTTACCCTGCGTGCTGCGAGTGGGCAGTGGCCTGTTGCAAGGGTGCGAGTTCAGGCTCTGCAACAGCCGTACGCTGTTCATCGTCGGTGCTGCCGAACTGCTCGGCGACAATGACCTGGTCGCCGCCGTGCCCGATGAAGCGATCTTCGTTCCTCTCGAACGACGGGGTTGCAACTTCGAGGTACTGCTCGACCCGCAGGGGGCGAGCCTGCGCATTCTCGGCGACGAGGTCGAATTGCGCGAGGTGGCGTTCCAGCGCTGTGAGCGGATCGGCGAGCTGGTCGTCGCCCTGCGGCCCGAGAGCGAGCCCTGGATGCCGGGGCTGTTCGATGGCGCGCTGCCGAGCGGGCCGCCGGGCATTGCCCGTGACGGGCGGCCGTGGCTCAGGAAGGTGGTCGCCACGGTCTTGCTGTTCATCCTGCTGGCGGTCTGTGCGGCCGTCTCGTCGGTACCGATGGAGCGTCCCCGGGCGGATATCGCCGCGCTGGTCGTCGGCACCCGCGAGGCGACCCAGGTTCTGCAGGGGCGCGATGAGCGGGTCTATGTGTTCGTGACCTCGGTGCACGATGCGGGCTGGAGCCGCCAGGTACTGATGCGGCAGCGCATCTCCAGCACGGTGCTGGATGTACTGGAGGAAGGCCGGCGCCTGGAGTCGTTGCTGGCCGAACGGGTGCCGGCCTTGAAGGTGTTGCGAGTCGACCTGTCGCAGCCGGCCAGCGTGCGGGTACTGCATGGTGCCGACGTCCAGCCCGATGTCGAACTCCGGCAGCAGGTCTCGCGGCTGCTGCTGGGCGAGGCCGCGTACTTGCGGCAGGTGGACTTCGAGGGGCTGGATCAGGGCCTGCCCGCCATTCTGGCGGCCCGTGGCCTGGAGCAACTGGGGCTGCCGTTCGAGCGGGTCGGCCAGGGCGAGGGCACGCTGTTCAAGGTTTCCGGTGATCTGCGCGATGCCGAGCGCGAGCAGGCCCGGCGCTTCGTCGATGAGTTCTACCGGCGCTGGGGCAGCCGCAGCGTGCGCTTCGATATCGAGCTTCGTGACGATCCGTTCAAGGGCCGCTCTTTTCAGGCAGGGCCCGGGGGCTACATCAAGGCCGGCCATTCGTCCTGGCATTTTCCAACGACGCAACACGTGAGGTGATGAATGAGTACCCCAACTCCGATCGACTTTCCCGACGATTTCCTGGGCAGGCAGGCGCAAGCTTTCGAGAGTGGCGCCAAGGAGCTCAAGGATATCCTCGACCAGACCCTGGAGAAACTCAAGGATGACCCGTCGAACCCCGGCCTGCTGGCCGCCTACCAGACGGCCTTTTCCTCCTACACCGTGTTCCGCAACGTCCAGACCAACACCACCAAGGGTTTCAAGGATATCGACATGTCGACCATCCAGGCGGCGCGCTGATCTTCCGTTACCGAACCGGCCGGTGCCGAGCGCCGGCCTTTGCGAGGGATGCCATGTCCAATTCGATTCCGACCGTTGGCCTTGTCGAGCAGGTGGCGATGGTCGAGCTGCGCAGCGCCGGGGAAAGCTCGGCGGTCTCCCTGGAGGCCCGCCTGATCGAGGCGTTTGCCGGCGCCGCGGTGGGCTCGGCGGAGCGGGTCGAGAGTATCCGGCAGATACTGGCCAGCCCCGATGTCACCCACCCGGAAAGGTTGGCACAACTGCAGGAGCAGCTCGCGCAGCACACCGTCGATATCAACCTGCTGAGCGTCCTGGTGCGCAAGGCCGTGGGCACGGCAGAAACCCTGCTGCGTGCGTCATGAAACCCTGGGTATGGTTGCTGCTGTGCCTGGGCCTGGCGGGTTGTCGCCAGCCGGCGCTGCTCGAAGGCCTTGACCAGCAACAGGCCAATGAAGTGCTGGCGGTGCTGCAGCGCAACAACATCGGCGTGGTCAAGCACGACAACGGCAAGGCCGGCTACAGTGTCAGCGTGGCCCAGGTCGACTTCCCGGCCGCGGTGGACCTGCTTAACCTCTACTCGTTGCCCTCCAGGCCGCGGCTGGAGGTGGCCGAGCTGTTTCCGGCCGACTCCCTGGTCGCCTCGCCCAGGGCGGAAAAGGCCCGGCTCTACTCCGCCCTGGAACAGCGCCTGGAGCAGTCCCTGAGCCTGCTCGAAGGCGTGGTCTCGGCCCGGGTGCACGTCAGCTATGACCTGGATGCCGGCGACGGCGGGCGCAAGGCCGCGCCGGTGCATCTTTCGGCGTTGGCGGTGCATGAGCGTGACGTCGAGCCGGGCCTGTTGATCAGCGATATCAAGCGCCTGTTGAAGAACAGCTTCGCCGCGCTGGAATACGAACACATTTCCGTGGTACTCAGTCGGCGCGAGCCTATCCAGCATGTGGCGCCGGCAGCCGTCGAGCCGCCCGGCGGCGGCTGGTGGATTGCCGGTGTGCTCCTGGTCACCTTTCTCGGATTGCTCGCCACCGCCGGCTGGTTCCATCACATGCGCACCCGGCAGGTACGGCCATGAGCGAACTGGACCAATGCCTGCGGCGGATTCTCTGGCAGCCGCTGGACTATCTTGCCGCCGGACGCCTGCACCTGACCGAGGCTTTCACGGGCGAACCGGCACGGCAGGCACTCAACCGAATACTGCTGGAGGGGCTGCAACTGCCCATGTCGTTGCCCGCGCCTGGCTCGTTCAGTCGCGTGTGGATTCGGCAGTGGCGGCATTTGCCGCAGATCGCTCGCTTGATGGGCGCGCAGCGCCTGTGGCCGGAGCTGGCGCGGGGCGCGCGGATGGGCTTGTTGTCCGCGCAGGAGCGTGACTTCGCCCGGCGCGCGATCGGCCCCCGACGGGCATGGGCGCTGAGCGTCGACCATCCGCTGCTGGAGCAGGTGGAGGGTGTGGGGCTGGCCGAGCTGTTGGCGTTCAGCGAGGAACTGCCCGCGGCGCTGAGCGAGCGAGTGCGGCTGCTGTTCCCCGAAACGGTGGTTGCCTGGCAGGCCCGCTTGCCGGTCGTACGGCCCGATCCCACGCTGTTTTTCCTGGCGGTGCAACATGTTCGACACCATTCGTAGCCTCGACGTGTTGCCTGCGGGCGAGCGCGTGCACATCACCCGCCAGGAACTGGCGACTGCCCGTCGCTGCCGGGCGTTGGAACTCGAGGCCCGCCGCCGTGCCCGTGATCTGCTCGATGAGGCCCAGGCGCAAGTCGAGGCTATCCAGGCCTCGGCCTTTGCCGAAGGGTACGGCGAGGGCGTGATGCAGGCGGCGGTCGACCTGGCCCGCGGGTTGTGCGAGTCGCGGCGTCTGGCCGACCAGTTGCATGGGCAGATGGCCGAGACGCTCCGACAGTTGCTGAAGTCCCTGCTGGACGATCCGCGCTGGTTCGACCAGATGCTCGAACAGTGGCTGGCGGAGCAGGCCGATACCACGCGGATGACCTTGCAGGTGCTGTTGCCCTTGCGCTGTCGAGGGCGAGTGGCGGTCTTGCGTGAGCAACTGGAGCGCCTGGGTGTGGTTTCGGTCAAGTTCGAGTTCTCCGATCAGGAACGGTATGTGGTCCGTCTGGGCGAGCAACTGTTCGAGTTCGAGCTTGAAGCAGCTCGTGAGCAACTGGCACCGCGGGTGCTGAGCCGCCTGGCGGGCCTGCCCGACAGCGTGCGCGAACTGGATGAGCAGGCGCGGCAGGCCCTGGCGCGATTGGTCGCGACATTCACCGGGACCGATCTGCCGCCACCGATGGGAGCCGACGATGCGGATTGAAGGCAACCCGTCGATTTCTGCTGCCGCCGCCGATCCGGTGTCGTCCCTGGAGCAACGGCTGGTCGCCGCCCAGCCGCCCGGGCCGGGCTTCGAGGACTTCTACCGACAGGTGCTGGAACTGGCGGGAGCGGGTGGGCCGGCGATCGTGCGGTTCATCAGCGGCTACCGTAGCAGTGACGAAGGCCGGCCGGACTACCACACCCTCAATGAACAGGTGAAAGTGGTCGGGCAGGTCCTGGCGCGCTTCAAGGAGGAGGGTTTGGCGGGCTCGGCACAGGAACGCGAGATGCGCGAGGTGATGACCCGGCTGTTTGGCGCCAGCCTGTTCATCAGTCGCTATATGCAGGAGGTGTTCCAGCCACCCGCTGACGATAGTTGGGAAAACGCGGACTGGTGACCTCGCTTGTCAGGGGGCGGCCCGGCTATAATCACCGGTTCAATTCGCCGCCATCCGAGTCATGTCCGCCCATGTATAACCTGGCCCGCCAGCTGCTGTTCAAACTTTCCCCGGAAACTTCCCACGACTTGTCCCTGGACCTGATCGGTGCGGGCGGTCGCCTGGGACTCAACGGCCTGCTGTGCAAGGCACCGGCCTCGAGCCCGGTGACCGTCATGGGGCTGAACTTCCCCAACCCGGTAGGTCTGGCCGCCGGCCTGGACAAGAACGGTGCGGCCATCGACGGTTTCTCCCAGCTCGGTTTCGGCTTCGTCGAGATCGGCACGGTGACCCCGCGGCCACAGCCGGGCAACCCCAAGCCACGGATCTTCCGCCTGCCCGAGGCCGAGGCGATCATCAACCGCATGGGCTTCAACAACCTGGGCGTGGACAACCTGCTGGCCCGGGTGCGTGCCTCGCGCTACAGCGGCATCCTCGGGATCAACATCGGCAAGAACTTCGATACGCCGGTGGAGCGGGCGGTCGACGACTACCTGATCTGCCTGGACAAGGTCTACGCCCATGCCAGCTACGTCACGGTCAACGTCAGCTCGCCGAACACCCCGGGCCTGCGCAGCCTGCAGTTCGGTGATTCGCTCAAGCAGTTGCTCGAAGCCCTGCACCAGCGCCAGCAGGCACTGGCCACGCAGCATGGCAAGCATGTGCCCCTGGCGATCAAGATCGCCCCGGACATGACCGATGAGGAAACCGTACTGGTGGCCCAGGCGCTGCTGGAGTCGGGCATGGATGCGGTGATCGCCACCAACACCACCCTGAGCCGGGTCGGTGTCGAGGGCCTGGCTCACGGTGACGAGGCCGGCGGCCTGTCCGGTGCGCCGGTGCGCGAGAAGAGCACGCATACGGTCAAGGTGCTCGCGGCGGAGCTGGCGGGCCGCCTGCCGATCATCGCCGCAGGCGGCATCACCGAGGGCGAGCACGCGGCCGAGAAGATCGCCGCCGGTGCGAGCCTGGTGCAGTTGTATTCGGGCTTCATCTACAAGGGCCCGGCGTTGATCCGCGAGTCGGTGGACGCTATCGCGGCCTATCGTCGCTGAAGGCGCTGGGAAGGTGAATCGCGGGCATTAAAAAGGGCTCCACCTGGAGCCCCTGGGCCGAAGCCCGCCGCCCGGATGGGGCGCGCTTGGTTGAATCGTCATGCTCGAATTGTGGTGTCGGAATGCGCCCTGATCAGCCGACAGCGTGAAGTTCGTTGAGTCTGTGGATGCCCGCGGTGCCGGTCATACCGTCCCAGTTGTCGCCACGTCCTTCGCGCCAGCCGTTGATCCAGGCTTGGCGCACCGACGGTAGAGTAAAGGGGCAAAGCTCACGGGATTTGCCGTTAACGCCGTACTGATATCCGCGTAAAAACGCTCTTTCCAACGGATCACGCTTGAGTCTTCTCATAGGGTGTTGCCCTCACTGGTTGACTGTTATATGTCCCGTCGACCTCCGTCGAGGTCGCGCAGATTGCATTGCTCTGCATCTGCTTGGTGCCCGCTGCCGGCGTGGCGGGCTCCGCTCCGCACGAAACGACCCGCACGCGTTGGTCGGCGAGATTCGGCTGGGGCGGGTTGTTGACGCCATTACGACGTCAACCTGAGTTGATTTCTAACCAATGCGCAGGGGCGTGTGAATGATCGTTTTGTCATAAGGACGTAACGATATGAGTGTTAGGGCGATAAGATCGGCTGGCCAGTTGCTCGGCTGACGGCAGAAAATCCAGCTATGATCAGCCCTTGCATGAACAACGAGTTTGATTCGCCCCTGCGAATACCGACCCGTTGTACTCAGGTATTATTCGACGAAGGGTCACGATGTGACTTTTTGTTACGGAAAGATTGAACTGCTCCGGCGTCCAATTCCTTTTATTCCGTGCTTTTTCAAGCCGCCGGGAAATGGAATCAGCCGGGGTGGAACGGCGTAATGATGCGCCACACGGGCACTCTTCGAGAAAAGTGTCCGATCGAAACCGAGCGGGCGATGCGTCGTCCGTTCATTGACTGCTCAAGGCCCTGGAATTCCCATGTCGGATCGTTACGAACTCTTCCTCACTTGCCCCAAAGGTCTCGAAGGCCTGCTCCTTGAGGAAGCCGTCGGGCTTGGCCTTGAGGAGGCGCGCGAGCACACCTCGGCCATTCGTGGCCAGGCCACCATGGAGACGGCCTACCGGCTGTGCATCTGGTCACGGCTGGCCAACCGCGTGCTGCTGGTGCTCAAGCGGTTCCCGATGAAAAACGCCGAGGACCTCTACCAGGGCGTACTGGATGTCGACTGGCAGGACCACATGCTGGCCGATGGCAGCCTGGCGGTGGAGTTCAGCGGTCACGGTTCGGGTATCGACAACAGCCACTTCGGTGCCCTCAAGGTCAAGGACGCGATCGTCGACAAGTTGCGCACGCCGGCCGGCGCGCGCCCGACCATCGACAAGGTCAGCCCGGACCTGCGCATCCACCTGCGCCTCGACCGTGGCGAGGCGATTCTCTCCCTCGACCTGTCCGGGCACAGCCTGCACCAGCGCGGCTATCGCCTGCAGCAGGGCGCCGCGCCGCTCAAGGAAAACCTCGCGGCCGCGGTGCTGATCCGGGCCGGCTGGCCGCGGATCGCCGCCGAAGGGGGGGCCCTGGCCGACCCGATGTGTGGCGTGGGCACCTTCCTGGTGGAAGCGGCGATGATCGCCGCCGATATCGCGCCGAATCTCAACCGTGCCCACTGGGGCTTCGATGCCTGGCTGGGGCATGTGCCGGCGGTGTGGAAAAAGGTCCATGCCGAGGCCGCCGCCCGTGCCGAAGCGGGCCTGGCCAGGCCACCGCTGTGGATTCGCGGTTATGAAGCCGACCCACGGCTGATCCAGCCGGGGCGCAACAACGTCGAGCGGGCCGGCCTGAGCGATTGGGTCAAGATCTACCAGGGCGAGGTCGGCACCTTCGAACCGCGCCCGGACCAGAACCAGAAGGGCCTGGTGATCTGCAACCCGCCTTACGGCGAGCGCCTGGGCGATGAGGCAAGCCTGCTCTATCTCTACCAGAACCTCGGCGAGCGCCTGCGCCAGGCCTGCCTGAACTGGGAGGCGGCGGTATTCACCGGCGCGCCGGACCTGGGCAAGCGCATGGGCATCCGCAGCCACAAGCAGTATGCGTTCTGGAACGGTGCGTTGCCGTGCAAGCTGCTGTTGATCAAGGTACGTCCCGACCAGTTCGTCACCGGCGAACGCCGTACCGCCGAGCAGCGCCAGGTCGAGCGTGACCTGGCCGACGCCGGCGCCGAGGCCAAGGCGGCCGCACCCGCCAGCGAGCCGGCGCGCCTGAGCGAAGGCGGGCAGATGTTCGCCAACCGCCTGCAGAAGAATCTCAAGCAACTGGGCAAGTGGGCCAAGCGCGAGGGGGTGGATTGCTATCGGGTCTATGACGCCGACATGCCGGAATACTCCCTGGCGATCGACCTGTATCACGACTGGGTGCATGTCCAGGAATATGCCGCGCCCAAGTCGGTCGACCCGGAAAAGGCCCAGGCTCGCCTGTTCGATGCCCTGGCGGCGATTCCCCAGGCGCTGAACGTCGACAAGAGCCGGGTGATCATCAAGCGTCGCGAGCGTCAGAGCGGCACCCGTCAGTACGAGCGCCAGGGCGCCCAGGGCAAGTTCCTCGAGGTCAGCGAAGGTGGGGTGAAGTTGCTGGTCAATCTGACCGACTACCTCGACACCGGTCTGTTCCTCGACCACCGGCCGATGCGCCTGCGGATCCAGAAGGAGGCGGCCGGCAAACGCTTCCTCAACCTGTTCTGCTACACCGCGACCGCCAGCGTGCACGCGGCCAAGGGGGGGGCGCGTACCACCACCAGCGTCGACCTGTCGAAGACCTACCTGGACTGGGCACGACGCAACCTGTCGCTGAACGGCTTCTCCGACAAGAACCGCCTGGAGCAGGGTGATGTGATGGCCTGGCTCGAAGGCAACCGCGACGAGTTCGACCTGATCTTCATCGACCCGCCGACCTTCTCCAACTCCAAGCGAATGGAAGGCGTGTTCGATGTCCAGCGCGACCATGTGCAACTGCTCGACCTGGCCATGGCTCGCCTGGCGCCGGGTGGCGTGCTGTATTTCTCCAACAACTTCCGCAAGTTCCAGTTGGAGGAGAACATCAGCGCGCGCTATGCCGTCGAGGAAATCAGCAGCCAGACCGTCGCCCCGGACTTCGCCCGCAACAGCAGGATCCACCGCGCCTGGAAGATCACCGCCCGCTGATCCGTCAGCAGCCCCGGAGCCCGGTTTTTCCGGGCTCCGGGGCTGGCTAATCTACTGGCTAATAGCTATAACTCAGTCGAAGCCAAAGTGATGTAAACACGCCGGCGTGATGAGTTGTCGCCTATGTCGTCGCATGCCGTACGCCCCAAGATTCTTGGCTTTATCAGCGAGGATGCCTCCGCGTGGCTGGTCGCCGTGCTGGTCCTGCTCGGCGGTGGGCTGCTGACGCTGCTGCTGGCCGTTGGGACCCGCGGTCTTTATGAGCGCCAGTTGCAGCAGCGTTTCGAGCTGTTGGCCAGCGAGCGTTTCAGCCGTATCGAGGAGCGCTTCGACGATCAGGTGCAGCGGCTCGACAGCCTGCGGCGCTTTTTCGTCAATTCCGATGTGGTGTCGCGCCGCGAGTTCGCCGGTTATGCCCGGCCGCTGCTGCTGCGCACCCAGGCCTATGCCTGGGCGCCACGGGTCGGAGGCAGTGCACGCAAACTGTTCGAGCGGCGGGTCCGGGCCGAGGGGTTCGGCGATTTTTCCATCCGGGAGCTCGATGCCCAGGGGCGCCTGCGTCCGGCGAGCGTACGGGACGAGTACGTGCCGGTGCTCTACAGCGAGACCCAAAGCTCCCTCGGCTCGCCGCTGGGTCATGACCTGTTGGCGCAACCCCAGCGCCGGGAGACCCTGGAGCGTGCCCGCCAATCTGGCCTCATGGCGATTTCGCCGCCGTTGAACCTGGTAGGCGTCGAGCCGGATTACGCCCGTGGGGCCTTGCTGGTGGCTCCGGTGGTCATGTCGGCCACCGTCGGGCAGCCGCAACCGGGGCCCCTTGGCTACGTACTGGCGGTGATCAGCATGCGCCAACTGGTGGCCGACGGCTTGCCGGAGCAGAGCCACGACAATCTGTCGGTGCGCATTCTCGACCTGTCGACCGCCGCCGAGCACGAGCTGTTGTACCAGTCGCTCAATCCGCCGGCGGAGAGTGCACTGGTGGCCGTACGCCTGTTGCGGCTGGCCGATCGCGATTACCAGGTCACCCTCAACCCCAGCGAAGCCTTCATGCAGTCCAATCATTCGTCGGTGGTCAGCCTGGGGGTACTGGGTGGGCTCCTGAGCGTGCTGCTCAGTGCCTTGCTGTACAACCTGGTCAGCCAGCGCCAGCGCGCCCTGCGCCTGGTGGAGCAGCGCACCGCGCAATTGCGCGGCCGTGACCTGTTGCTGGAAAAGCTCAGTGCCAACGTGCCCGGCAGCATCTATCAGTACCAGCTCAATCTCGACGGCAGTGCGCATTTCGTCTATGTCAGCGCCGGCACCGGGGATATGTTCGAGGTCGATACCCAACGCCTGCAGGAGGATGCCGAGCCGGCGTTCGAGCGGGTACACCCGGATGACCTGGACCCGCTGCGGGCTTCGATCCAGGTTTCGGCGGGGCAGCTCAGCCCCTGGCGCGAGGAATTCCGCGTGCTGCTGCCCACCCGTGGGCTGCGCTGGTTGCGTGGCGAGGCCACGCCCGAACGCCTGCCCGACGGCGCCGTGCTCTGGCACGGCTACCTCTCGGATATCTCCGATCTCAAGCGGGTCGAGGAGGAGCTGCGGGCGCTGTCGGTCACCGATTCTCTGACCGGCATCTACAACCGGCGCTACTTCCAGGAACGGCTACGGGTCGAGCTGGCGCGGGTGCAGCGTGGGTCTGACCACTTGGCGGTGATCATGCTCGATATCGATCATTTCAAGCGCATCAACGATCAGTACGGTCATGCCGAAGGCGATCGGGTGCTCAAGGAGCTGTGCCAGCGGATCAATCATCGCCTGCGACGCACCGATGTGTTCTGTCGCCTGGGGGGCGAGGAATTCATGGTGTTGTGTCCCAATACCGACGCCGAACAGGCCGAGACCCTGGCCCTGGAGTTGTGGCTGGGGCTGCGGGCCACGCCCTTCGAGCGGGTCGGCCAGGTGACGGCGAGTTTCGGCATCGCCAGCTGGCGGGCGGGGGAAGGGGCCGACGCCCTGTTGCTGCGGGCGGACTCTGGGGTCTACCTGGCCAAGCAGAATGGCCGTGACCGGGTGATGGTGGAGCAGGACTGAGGATCCGGTCGCCGCACCACCGTTTCGACGAGAGGCGTCAGTCGTCGGACCGGGCCGGCCGTGGCTGGCGATACAGGTCCAGCAGAACCTGGTCGAGTATCGAGGAAGCGCCCCAGGGTTTCGGATCGTTGAGAATCGCCACCACCGCCCAGGTCGTGCCATTGCTGTCGCGGCTGAAGCCGGCAATCGCCCGCACGGTGTTCAGGGTGCCGGTCTTGATATGCGCCTCGCCCGACATCGCCGTGTGTTTCAGGCGCTTGCGCATGGTGCCGTCCATGCCGGTGATCGGCAGCGAACTGATGAACTCCGCGGCATAGGGGCTCTTCCAGGCCGCCTGCAGCATGCTGGCCATTTCACGTGCACTGACGCGCTCGGAGCGCGACAGACCGGAGCCGTTTTCCATCACCAGGTGCGGGGCGGTGATGCCCTTTTGCGCCAGCCACTGGCGGATGACCCGCTGGGCGGCCTTGGCGTCGTCGCCGTCGGCATCGTTGCGGAATTTCGCGCCCAGGCTGAGGAACAACTGCTGGGCCATGGTGTTGTTACTGTATTTGTTGATGTCGCGGATGATCTCCGTCAGGTCCGGCGAGAAGGCGCGGGCCAGGACCTTGGCGTCCTTGGGCACCACGTCCTGGCGGTCCTTGCCCTGGATGCTGCCGCCCAGTTCCTTCCAGATGGCGCGTACGGCACCGGCGGTGTAGGTCGGGTGGTCGAGCAGCGACAGGTAGGTCTGCGAGCTGCAGCCCTCGGCCAATTGGCCGCTGACGGTGACAGTGGTCGAACCGTCGGCCTGGGTTACCGGGTTGTAGCGCACATCGCCGCTGCACTGCTTGGCGTTGATCACCTTGACCTGGTTATCGATGTGGATGCTGGCGATCGGCGGCTCGACCGAGACCAGCACCTTGCCCGAGTCGTTGCGGGCCACGAAGCGCAGCGCCTTGAGGTTGACCAGCAGGGCATCGGGCTTGACCAGGAACGGCCGGTTCTCGTCGTTGCCGTCGTCGTCGAACTCCGGCAGTTGTTGCGGTGGGACGAAGAAACTGCGGTCGAGCACCAGGTCGCCGGTCACCTGGGTCACGCCGTTGGCCCGCAGGTCGCGCATCAGCAGCCAGAGCTTTTCCATGTTCAGCTTGGGGTCGCCGCCGCCCTTGAGGTACAGGTTGCCGTTGAGGATGCCGTCGCTCAGGGTGCCGTCGGTATAGAACTCGGTTTTCCACTGGTGATTGGGGCCAAGCATTTCCAGGGCGGAATAGGTGGTGATCAGCTTCATGGTCGAGGCCGGGTTCACCGACACATCGGCGTTGAACACCGTCGGGGTGCCGGGGCCGTCGAGCGGCAGCGTGACCAGCGACAGGGCATTGTCCTGCAGCTTGTTGGCCTTGATCGCCTGCTGGACTTTGGGGGATAGGGTGGTGTTGACGGGAGCGGCGTAAGCGGGGAGTGCCAGGGGCAGGAGAAAACTGGCGAGTAGCCATGGGCGTAAAGATTTGGTCATGTGCAATAAAGCCCTGCAGCCGAGGGGAAAAATACGAGGGCGTGGATAAAAAAGCCCTCAACGGTCATGAAAGTGACGGCATTATGCATCAGGCTGGTGCTCGTGGGGGGCCGCCGGCCATGGCGTTCGCGCGAATTTTTCCTGCCGTTCGGTCGGTGTTGCGCACGGAGCCGGGCAATTGCGCCCTTAAACTGCTAAAGTGCCGCCCGTTATTACTTTTGAGGATTGTTTCATGGCGACCAACCGTTCCCGGCGTCTGCGCAAAAAACTGTGCGTGGATGAGTTTCAAGAGCTGGGTTTCGAGCTGAACCTGGATTTCAAAGAAGACCTGAGTGAACAGGCTATCGATGCGTTCCTCGACGCTTTCCTGAAGGAAGCCATGGAAGCCAACGGTCTGGGCTATGTCGGTGGCGATGACTTCGGTCTGGTCTGCCTGATCAAGCGTGGCTCGGTTTCCGAAGAGCAGCGCGCTGCCGTTGAAGCCTGGCTCAAGGGCCGCAGCGAACTGACCTCGGTCGAAGTCAGCCCGCTGCTGGACGTCTGGTACCCGGAAAAGCCGCTGAATCCGGTAGCCTGATGCCGTTCGGGCATTGGCTCCAGGCATAAAAAAACGGACACGCTGGCGTGTCCGTTTTTTTATGCCTGTCGAAACATGAACCTGGTTCGATCTCTTGGGGGGCTCCAAGGTCATGAGTCTGGCTTGAAAGCCCATTCGCGGACAGCTTCCGCTCCAAGGTTTGTTGGCACCACAACCATCCCCTGCAGGAGCCGGGCTTGCCCGCGAACCGCCAACGGCGGCCATTCTCACCGCCAACCCGCCTCAGTCGTAGATCGCCTTCTTCTTCCAGTCCGCCTCGACTTCCTTGAGCCCCTGGGTCAACTCGTTCACATCGTCCTCGGCCGGCTGGGACGTCTCCAGCACCAGCGCATTGGCCCGGGCCAGCAGTTTTTCCATCAGTTGCAGCTGTTCGGCATACATCGCCGGTTCCTGCTGCTTGCGCAGGTACTGCGCGCCCCGCTCGAAGGCCAGGCGTGCCTGCCCTGGTTGTTCCTGTTGCAAGGCCTGCTGCCCGAGGTTGTTGAAGAACTCAATGTGCAGCAGCACCAGGATATGGCGAACCTCGCGAATCCATTGCTTGGCCTCGTTGGCGGGCAGGAAGCCTTCCTGTGCGGCGCGGGTGATCTGGCTGTGCATGGCTTCGAGCAGGAAGCGTACGTCCTTGGCCTTGGCTTCGGTCTGGATCGGCGCGGTTGGATTGTTGATCGGGATCGATTCGCCCTGGGCAACCAGGCCGTTGAGTTCGGCGATGCGGGTCTTGAGGCGCTCGTTGCCCTTTTCCATGTTCAGCAGGCGCTGGGTGACGTTGAGTTCCAGGCGCGTCAGCAGCAGCTTGAGCCCGGGGCTCATGAACTGGCCGGGGAAGGTTTCGGTGAGTTCGCCGCAACGACGCAGGCGATCGCCGAGTTCGACCTTGAGGCGAGCCTTTTCCAGCTTGCTGTTCTCGGCCATATGGTTGAGGAAGCCGATGCCGATCAGGAGAAAGATCCCGGCTGCGACCAGCAGGGTGATCATGAGTGGTGTCACCGTTAAGACCTCTTCAAGGTGTAGTGCAGAATCAGTGTAGTGGCTTGGCGTTATCGCTGATAGCGTCGAATGACGTGCTGCACGGCGCCAGAGTGCTTCTCCAGAGATATGTGCACATTGCCACTATTTAGGCTGGCGGACTATAGCGTCTTGTCGAGCGCCAGAATACAGGCGTCAAACCCAGGACGCGAGAACGCTTCCAAAAGGGCTGCAAAGCGGGGCGAAGTCATTGATTTAAATAAATTTATCTTTGGGGGTTGACGACCCTGCGAACCATCCATAGAATGCGCGCCACTTGCAGCGTAAAGCACACAGCGAAACGCGGCAGGGAGTGAATGTTGTAGCGTGTCCCCTTCGTCTAGTGGCCTAGGACACCGCCCTTTCACGGCGGTAACAGGGGTTCGAGTCCCCTAGGGGACGCCAATGCGGGAATAGCTCAGTTGGTAGAGCACGACCTTGCCAAGGTCGGGGTCGCGAGTTCGAGTCTCGTTTCCCGCTCCAATTTTAAACGGTCTTGCCTTCGGGCAGGGTCGAGTGAAACCAGGGTCAGGTCTTCGGATGTGATTCTGGGCACCGTAACACACACACCATGTGTTCCGGGTAGCGTGTCCCCTTCGTCTAGTGGCCTAGGACACCGCCCTTTCACGGCGGTAACAGGGGTTCGAGTCCCCTAGGGGACGCCATTTGCGGGAATAGCTCAGTTGGTAGAGCACGACCTTGCCAAGGTCGGGGTCGCGAGTTCGAGTCTCGTTTCCCGCTCCAAATTAAATGAAAACGCCGCTCAGCAATGAGCGGCGTTTTTGTTCGTGCGCGTTATTCAGGTCTTCGGCGACGAGTGTCTCGCCTGATGGTGGTCCGAACGGATCGCGATGCCGTCGTCTCCTTGTGTGTCAGGCCCTCCCTTGCCGTTGCGAACAACTGCTCCTGCAGGCGAAACAGGAAGCCTGTTTCGAAAGCGTGTCGGTTGTTACCGGCGGCGCAGTCCTGCCGTGCCTGGGAGAATTGCTCCCAAATCTAGTAGCCGGACCCCGCCTACGCAATAGATGTATGTGTCTTGTTATTTCGTAGGCCTTTTCTTTTTGCCAGGCTCGGGAGTGGCTCGTACCCGTTCATCAGGCTGCTTTTGGATGAATGGACGGGGTACAGTGTGCTTGTTACCTTATTCAAAGGTGATACCTATGAATATATGAGAAGACGACATGGCGACCTCGATCAAGATCGATGAGGACTTGAAGCTCCGCATCCAGCAATTGGCGGGAGCCCGACAACGCTCGGCGCACTGGATCATGCGTGAAGCTATCTCTCAGTATGTGGAGCGAGAGGAGGCGCGGGAAAGTTTCAAGCAGGAAGCGTTGGCCTCGTGGAGGGCCTACCAGGAAACGGGACAGCATTTGACCGGGACCGAGACCCGCGACTGGCTTAAAACCTGGGGGACCGAGGAAGAATCGGAGCTTCCCAAGTGCCACGATTGATTGTGACGGCGGTTGCCGCTGAAGGGTTGGAGCGTTGCCGTTGTTTTCTGCTGGATAAGGATCGTCAGGTCTCACGCAGGGCGGCTCAAGTCATTGAGCAGCAATTGATGCGTCTGGAGACGGATCCACTCATAGGTAGACCCTTCGTTGAATTACCTGAGTTGCGCGAGCTGGTCATTGCTTTTGGTGATGGCGGCTATGTTGCACTCTACCGCTTTGTTCCTGCGGAAGAAGCGGTGTATGTCCTGGCCTTCCGGCATCAGCGGGAAGCGGGTTACTGACAGGCACTGGTTGGCCGACATGAGTCGTGTTCACCGACCAGGTCTAGGCTGTGTACGAAATT
>NZ_JSYZ01000009.1:356222-474967 GCF_001293465.1 Pseudomonas asplenii | reverse complement strand
CGATTTCGTACATAGCCTAGAGTCGCCGGGTCGGTGCTGCAAGGTTGTGTTCCGGACAGCATGAAGAAAGGACCCGCTGTAGCCGCGGGCCCTGAATGCCATCAGAGCTTCGGCAACTGCCCGATGCGGCCCATCATCTCGGTGACGATCTGCAGGTCCAGTTGGAACTGCTCCACCGTCTTGAACTCGTTGTCGGTGTGCCCGGTGTACTTGACCTCCGGCCGGGCCAGGCCGAACTGCACACCATTGGGCAGTTCATGGACCGAAGTCGCACCGGCGGAGGTGCCGAACCTGTGCGGCATGCCGAGGTTCTCGCTGGCCACCGCAAGCAGTGCCTTGACCCACTCACCCTCGGGGTTGCGGTACATCGGTTCGGCGATCTTGTAGTCGAAGGTCACTGCCACATGGGTCTTGCTGCTCCAGGCCTCGAGCTTTTCGGCGATTTCGGACTTGAGCACCTGCGGGCTCCTGCCCTTCGGTACCCGCAGGTTGACCGCCAGCTTGAGAACCTTTTCATCCAGCCCGACATAGGTCAGCGAGGTGGTCAGCGGGCCCATGAAGTCATCGGCAAAACCGACGCCCAGCTTGTTGCCCAGGTAGTCCAGCCCCCAGTTGTCGGCGGCGTAGCGGGCGGCATCGGTGATGTGGTTGTGCTTGAGCGCGACCTTGCCGTCCAGGCTGTGGATAAAGTCCAGCATCCGCGCCACCGGGTTGACGCCCGATTCGGGTTCGGAGGAGTGGGCGGAAACGCCGGTGACGGTCAGCGTGACATCCTTGCCGGCAACCTTGGCAGTCACCTCGAAGTTGTCGCCATGTTGCCTGACATACTCGGCGCCGGCCTTCTGCAGGCTGGCAGCCAGTTCGGCAGGCTGGTCGGTGACCAGGGTGGCGACCGATGCCGAAGGGATCTGATTGGTCGCCAGGCCGCCGGTCAGCGCGGTGATCTCGGCGCCCTGGCCTTCGGCAGCGCGCCGGCTAAAGCGGGCCATGACGGTGCCGTAGCCTTTTTCGGCGATCACCACCGGGTAGCCGCCATCCAGCGCCAGGTTGTAGTCGGGGGTCGGGTTGCGTTCGAAGTAGTAGGGGATGGCGTCACCGCTGGTTTCCTCGGTGGTGTCGATCAGCAGCTTGAAGTTTCTTGCCAGCGGCAGCTTCTCTTCCTTGATGATCTTCATCGCGTAGAGCGCCACCACGATACCGTTCTTGTCATCCTCGGTGCCGCGGCCATACATGCGGTCGCCGATCAGGGTGACCTTGAAGGGATCAAGGCGGGTGCCGTCCTTCAGGACCCAATTCTCCGGGGTCACCGGCACTACGTCGGCATGGGCGTGAATACCTACGACTTCCTTGCCGCTGCCGTCGAGGGAGATTTCGTAGACGCGGTTGTCGATGTTGCGAAAGTTCAGGTTGAAGGACTGTGCCAGGCTCTTGATCCTGTCGGCGATCCGGATGAACTCCGGGTTGTCGTGCTGCTCCACGCCGTCGACGCGAAAGGTCGGGATCTCGACCAGTTCGCGCAGGGTTTCGGTGGCGGCCTTGCCATACTTCACCCGTGCATACAGGCCGAGCAGGCGGTGGATCTCGTTCTGCTGTTCGGGGGGCAGGCTCTTGTTGCCCAGGAACGCGCTGATGGCCGGGCCCAGGTTGGCGCTCTTCGCCAGCTCGCTCTTGCCCAGGCTGCCGAGGAACTGCCGGAAATCCGTGACCGAAGTGTCGCTGAAGGACTTGAGAATAGCCTCGTTCTGTTTTGCGCTGAGGTTGGCCGAGGCGGGGATGGCGAGCGCCGAGAGACCGGCCAGCAGCGTGGCGCAGGCCAGTCGTTTGAGTGCGAAGTTCATTGCAGGAGGCATTCCTTTGCAAGCGGATTGTGGGAAATATCTGATCGATCAGACAAAAACCTGTTCAAGCTAACACCTTGAGCGCGTGATAAGGGAGCCCTTGTCCGTCGATTTTTCGCACAACAGTCGTGCAAATCTGCTTGCAGCACGCCTTCCATGTCGGCGCGGTCGGGCTTACAGGGATAGTACCAGCCGCCCGGCAAAGAGGATCAGTACGACGCCCATGCTGCGCTCGAACCAGTGACCCATTCTCAGGAAGGCCTGGCGTACCCGCTCGCTGGAAAACAGCAGGCTGACCAGGATGAACCACAGCGCGTTGACGGCGCACATCCAGAGCCCATAGAGCGCCTGGATCTGCAGCGGTGTCGAGGTGCTGACCACCGTGGTGAAGATCGCCAGGAAGAACAGCGTCGCCTTGGGGTTGGTGGCGTTGGTCAGGAAACCGGTTGAAAAGGCCTTGAACAGGCCCTGGCGCGGCGCTCCATCCGCCGCCTGTGCGGCGATGTCCGCCCGGGCCGCCTGCGGTTTGCTCCTGAGCAGGTTGAGGCCCAGGTAGAGGATGTAGCCGGCCCCGATGACCTTGGCGACATGCAGCAGCCAGGGTGCGCTGTTCATCAATGCGCCGACGCCCAGCAGCGTGTACAGCACATGCACCGAGATGCCGGCGCCAATGCCGATGGCCGTCAGCAGCCCGACCAGCCGGCCGAAGCGTACGCTCTGGCGGATGGTCACGGCGAAGTCCGGGCCGGGGGCGACCACGGCGAGAAAATGGATGGTCGCCAGGGCGATGAATTCAGGGAGGTACTGGGAGTGCATGACGGTTTCCACGGGGCAGTCGTTGAGGGGCGGGGCGCTGATCAGCCTTGTCGGTGGCCAGTATAAAAATGGCCTGGACATGTGATAATCCACTCAAATCTCAATGGACCTGTGCGTCATGAGCATGAATCCACCCCTGGCACTGCTCGGCGAAATGGCGATTTTCGTCAAGGTGGTCGAGACTGGCAGTTTCTCCGAGGCGGCCCGTCAGCTCGGCTCGTCACCTTCGGCCGTCAGCCGCTCGATCGCCCGCCTGGAAAAGGCCCTGGCAACCCGACTGCTGCAGCGCACCACGCGCAAGCTGCGCCTCAGTGAAAGCGGCGAGGAGACTTTCAAGCGATGCCGGGAGATGGTCAATGCGGCCCGCTCGGTCATGGAGATCAGCGGTCAGTACACCGACGAGGCGCAAGGCCTGGTGCGCGTCAGCGTGCCGAAGGCGGTGGGGCGCTTCGTGGTGCACCCGCACATGCCGGCGTTTCTGCGACGTTATCCACAGGTCGACGTGCAGATGATTCTTGAAGACCGTCCCGTCGACCTGATCGAGGACAATGTCGACCTGATCCTGCGCATCACCGATCACCCACCGGTGGGGCTGGTGGGGCGCCAGTTGATGCCCATCGAGCACCTGCTGTGCGCGACCCCGCACTACCTGGCCGAGCACGGGACGCCGCGGCATCCCCATGACCTGTTGGAGCACAGTTGCATCTATCTGGGGGATACGCCCAACGATTCGCGCTGGAAATTCAGGCGGGGTGGCAAGACGGTGACGGTTGGCGTGCGCGGGCGCTATGCGGCCAATCATACGGGGGTGCGGCTGGACGCGGTGCGGCAGCATATCGGCATTGGCAGCCTGCCGTATTTCACGGCCAAACATGCCCTGGAGCGGGGCGAGATCGTGCAGGTATTGCCGCAATGGACTTTCCTCGCGTCCTACCATGGCGGGCTGTGGCTGCTGTATCCGCCGACGCCCTACCTGTCGCCGAAGTTGCGGGTGTTCATCGATTATCTGGTGGAGTGCCTGGCGCGGGAGCCGACCCTTAAATCCGCCCAGGCCTCGGTATCACCTTGACCCGGGAGGCGCAACGGGCCTTGCAGGAGCCGGGCTTGCCCGCGAAGCTTTTAGTGTCCTCAAGGACCTCTTCGCGGGCAAGCCCGGCTCCTACAGGGCGGCGTCAGGCCACGGGGCGCAATTGACCCTCGGAGAGGAGGGGAGGCGGGAAATCAGTGCTTGCTGTCCTGATCCGACAGCGCCAGCAACTGCTTTTCCTGGTTCCAGTCGAACGGCTCGTCGTTCTGTTCGGCTTCGTAGCGGCGCTCTTCCAGGGCCTGGTACAGGTCCAGTTCCTCGTCGGGCATGTAGTGCAGGCAATCGCCGCCGAAGAACCACAGCAGGTCGCGCGGGACCAGATGGGCGATCTGCGGGTAGCGCTGGATCACCTGGCACAGCAGGTCCTGGCCCAGGTACTGGCTTTCGATCGGATCGACCGGCAGTTGCGCGCGCAGTTCATCGAAGCGCTCCAGAAACAACGCGTGGCTTTCCTCGGGCACCTGTTCGGCTTCGCCGACGGCGACCAGGATGCTGCGCAGGTGGTCGAGCAGGACCAGATGATCGGCAAGTACGTTGGACATGGCAGGGGCCTCAAGAATAAAACAGGCGCGGGAGTATAAAGCTCCGCACGCCTGTTGTCCCGTCGGGCGAGGCTGGGCGACGGACGGAGCGTCGCCGGCCGCTGGGCTGTCAGCGCACCTTGCCCGCGCTCGGGCTCAGTTCCTCCTTGCTGAAGTCGTCCACGTCGATCACCCTGCGCCGTGCCGCTTCGGCTTCGCGCAAGGCTTGCGCCTCGCGTGGTTGCAGCACTCCGGCTTCCAGGCCCGCATCGATCGCCGATTCCCCGGGGGCCGGCGCGAGCTGGCCGCTCCTGAGTGCCGTGTGCAGTTTTTTCTGCGCTTCATGGCTGGCGGCCAACAGGTCGTGGGCTTGCTGCAGGGCACCCACCGGATCGTCCGCCGCTTGCGGGCGATAGCAGCCGGCGAGGATCGCTTCCAGGGCCGGATCGCCCTTGGCTCGGCCCAGCACCGCGGCGACTTCGGCATCGAGGGCGTCCGACGGCCCGGTGTGGCGACGGCCGAACGGGAAGACGATGACCCGCAACAGGCAACCGAGCATTCGGCTTGGGAAGTTGCGCAGCAGTTCGTCCAGGGCCCGTTCGGCATGGCCGAGGCTTTCTTCCAGGGCCCAGGCCAGCAGCGGGTCGAGTGCTTGCGGCGAGTTCAGGTCGTGATAGCGCTTGAGCGCCGCCGAGCCGAGATACAGGTGGCTGAGCACATCGCCCAGGCGGGCTGACAACCGCTCGCGGCGTTTCAGCTCGCCACCGAGCAGCATCATGCTCAGGTCTGCCAGCAGGGCGAAGGCCGCCGCCTGGCGATTCAGGGCCCGGAAATATTTCTGGCTCAGGCGGTTGCCCGGTGCCGCTTCGAAGTGTCCGAGCCCGAGGTTCAGCAGCAGGCTGCTGCCGGCATTGCCCACGGCAAAGCCGATATGCCGCAGCAACAAGCCGTCGAACTCCTTCAGTGCCTGGTCGTGGTCCTCGCGGGCGGCCAGGGCCATTTCCTTGAGCACGAACGGATGGCAGCGAATCGCCCCCTGGCCGAAGATCATCAGGTTGCGCGAGAGGATGTTCGCGCCTTCGACGGTGATGAAGATCGGCGCACCTTGCCAACTGCGGCCCAGGTAGTTGTTGGGGCCCATGATGATGCCCTTGCCGCCGTGGACATCCATGGCGTGGCCGATGCACTCGCGGCCGCGTTCGGTCAGGTGGTACTTGAGGATGGCCGACAGCACCGAGGGCTTCTCGCCCAGGTCCACGGCATTGGCGGTGAGCATCCGCGCACTGTCCATCAGCCAGGCATTGCCGCCGATTCGTGCCAGGGCCTCCTGGATGCCTTCGAAGGCGGCCAGCGGCACATTGAACTGCTCGCGCACCTGCGCGTACTGGCCGGTGACCAGGCTGGTGAACTTGGCCGCGCCGGTGCCGACCGCCGGCAGCGAGATCGAGCGGCCCACCGACAGGCAGTTCATCAGCATCATCCAGCCCTTGCCGAGCATGTCCCGGCCGCCGATGAGGTAGTCCAGGGGGATGAACACGTCCTTGCCGGCGTTCGGGCCATTCATGAAGGCGGCGCCCAGCGGCAGGTGACGACGGCCGATCTCGACGCCCGGGGTATCGGTGGGGATCAGCGCGAGGCTGATACCCAGGTCCTCCTGCTCACCGAGCAGATGGTCCGGGTCGTGAGCCTTGAACGCCAGGCCGAGCAGGGTGGCGACGGGGCCGAGGGTGATGTAGCGCTTTTCCCAGTTCAGGCGCAGGCCGAGGACCTCCTCACCGTTCCAGTCGCCCTTGCAGACCACGCCGGTATCCGGCATCGCCCCGGCATCGGAGCCCGCCAGTGGCCCGGTCAGGGCGAAGCAGGGGATGTCGTCGCCGCGGGCCAGGCGTGGCAGATAATGGTCGCGTTGCGCTTCGGTACCGTAATGCAGCAGCAGTTCCGCCGGCCCCAGGGAGTTGGGGACCATGACGGTGGAAGCCAGGTCGCCGCTGCGGGTCGCCAGCTTCATCGCCACCTGGGAGTGGGCATAGGCAGAGAAGCCCTTGCCGCCGTACTCCTTGGGAATGATCAGGGCAAAGAAGCCGTGCTCCTTGATATGCGCCCAGGCTTGCGGCGGCAGATCCATGTCCTGGCCGATCTGCCAGTCGCTGACCATGGCGCAGAGTTCTTCGGTCGGGCCGTCGATGAAGGCCTGCTCTTCCTCGGTCAGTTGCGCCTTGGGATAGGCCAGCAGCTTGTTCCAGTCCGGGCGACCGCTGAACAGTTCGCCATCCCACCACACGGTGCCGGCATCGATGGCATCGCGTTCGGTCGCGGACATCGGCGGCAGGACCTTGCGGAACCAGGCGAACAGCGGAGCCGTGAACAACCGGCGGCGCAGGTCGGGCAGCAACAGGGGGGCGGCGACCGCCGCGAGGAACAACCAGAGCACCGGCATCAGGCCGCCGGGGGCATGACCGAGGGTTCCCATCGCCAGGAGATACAGCGCCACTGCGCCAAGGGCGGGCAGCGCGGCGATGCGCCGGTGTGCCAGGTAGGCGACGCCGAGCAGCAGAACCAGTATCCACAACAGCAGCATATTCAATCCTCCATGAGACAGGGCAAAAACACTTCAGAGCTTAGTCGGCATCCGGCAAGCCGGATGCCGGGGCTGTGTATCCAGATCGGTGGGAGCGGGCCGCCGGACGGATGCCGCCGCGCACTGCCCGCAAGAAAGGCACGGTGGGTCTGTGACTTGGCCGAATCGTCGTGCCCGGCGCGCGGTGCCCGGGGCTAGACTCGAGACTGGCCACGGGGACTGCGCTCATGCACGAGTATCTGAATCCAGGACGCTTCATCGATAGTGACCACCCGGCGGTGATGGAGTTCGCCGAGAGTCGTCGCGGCGCCAGCCGCGACCCGAGGGAACAGGCCATCAGTCTGTACTACGCCGTGCGTGATGAGGTTCGCTACAACATCTACGCCTTCAGCCGCAACCCGCAGACCTTGTGCGGCAGCCATGCCCTGGCGCTGGGGCAGAGCTACTGCGTGCCCAAGGCGACCCTGCTTGCCGCCTGCGCCCGGCACTGCGGGATACCGGCCCGGATCGGCCTGGCGGACGTACGCAATCACCTGTCGACGCCGCGGGTGCTGGAGTTGCTCAAGAGCGAAGTGTTCGCCATGCACGGCTATACCGAGCTCCATCTGGACGGACGCTGGGTCAAGGCCACGCCGGCTTTCGACAAGGGTCTGTGCGAAGCCTTCGGGGTGATACCGCTGGAATTCGACGGGCATAGCGACAGCGTATTCCATGCCTACACCCAAGACGGCCAGCGGCACATGGAATACCTGCGCGACCACGGGCAGTTCGCCGATGTGCCGCAGGCGTTGTTCTTCGGTCATCTGGCCGAGTGTTATCCCCACCTGTTCCTCGCCGACGCGCTGCCCTTGCGAGGTGACATGCGCGGCGATTTGAGTCGTGGCTGATCGGGCGTAGACTGCGTCGGCATTTATCCTGTGAGAGGCCGTCATGCTGAAGATCTGGGGTCGGAAGAATTCGTCGAATGTCAGGAAAGTACTGTGGATTGCCGAGGAGCTGGGACTTTCCTACGAGTCCATCGATGCCGGTGGTGCCTTTGGTGTCGTGAACACGCCGCAATACCGTGAGAAGAATCCCAATGGCCTGGTGCCGATGATCGAGGATGGCGACTTCGTCCTGTGGGAATCCAACGCCATCGTCCGCTACCTGGCGGCCAGGCACGCCGCCAACCCGGTCTGGTCACCGGCGGACTTGCAGGTGCGTGCCCGTGCCGAGCAGTGGATGGACTGGGCCACCTCGTCCTTCGTCGCGCCGTTTCGCGTGGTGTTCTGGGGCGTCATGCGCACGCCGGCCGAGCAGCAGGACTGGACCGCGATCAACGCCGGCTTGCAAGCCTGTGGCGAGCTTCTGGCCATGGCCGACCGGGCTCTGGCGCAGCAGCCCTACCTGTCCGGCCAGGAGATCGGCCTGGGCGACATTCCCCTGGGCAGCTTCATCTACGCCTGGTTCGAGATGCCCATCGAACGACCGGAGTTGCCCCATTTGAGTGCCTGGTACGAGCGCCTCAAGCAACGTCCGGCCTACCAGCGTGCGGTCATGACCGCTTTGACTTAATAGCTACTATTAACGCGGGTTGCTGTACTTGTGCGGCGTAGCCAAGCACCATAGTCCTGGCGCGCCGCTATTGTTCACGACCCGGCGTGCCCTTATATGGGGCTATGGAAGGCCGGCCATGCGGTTGGTTTTCGCGCAGTTTCCCGACTTTTTCCTTCCTTCTTGGTGCATCGTCCGCTATGAGTTCCGCTCTGTCCATCCGGCAGCTAACCAAAACCTACGGCAACGGTTTCCAGGCCCTGAGTGGTATCGATCTGGACGTCGCCGAAGGTGATTTCTTCGCCTTGCTCGGCCCCAACGGTGCCGGCAAATCCACCACCATCGGCATTCTCTCGACCCTGGTGAACAAGACCAGCGGCACGGTGAATGTCTTCGGCCACGACCTGGACCGGCAACCCGCCGCACTCAAGCGCAGCATTGGCGTGGTGCCGCAGGAGTTCAACTTCAACCAGTTCGAGAAGACCTTCGACATCGTCGTGACCCAGGCCGGCTACTACGGCATCCCGGCCAAGGTCGCCAAGGAGCGCGCCGAGCAGTACCTGACCCAGTTGGGCCTGTGGGACAAGCGCGACGTGCCGTCCCGTTCGCTGTCCGGCGGCATGAAGCGCCGGCTGATGATCGCCCGGGCACTGGTGCACGAGCCGCGCCTGCTGATCCTCGACGAGCCGACCGCCGGGGTCGACATCGAGTTGCGTCGTTCGATGTGGACCTTTCTCACCGAGCTGAACGAGAAGGGCATCACCATCATCCTCACCACCCATTACCTGGAAGAGGCCGAACAGCTGTGCCGCAACATCGGCATCATCGATCACGGCACCATCGTCCAGAACACCAGCATGCGCCAGTTGCTCAGCCAGTTGCATGTCGAGACCTTCCTGCTCGACCTCAAGCATGCACAAACCGTCGCACCTAGCCTGATCGGCTACCCGAGCAAGCTGCTCGACAGCCATACCCTGGAAGTGCAGGTGGACAAATCCGTGGGCATCACCGAACTGTTCGGCCAACTGGCCACGCAGCAGATCGAGGTCCTCAGCCTGCGTAACAAAACCAATCGCCTTGAGGAACTGTTCGTGTCACTGGTAGAAAAGAATCTGTCGAAGGTGGCGGTATGAGTTCGGAGCTGCAGGCCAACCTGGTCGCCCTCAACACCATCGTCTACCGGGAAGTGCGGCGCTTCATGCGGATCTGGCCGCAGACCCTGCTGCCGCCGGCCATCACCATGGTCCTGTACTTCGTGATCTTCGGGAACCTGATCGGCCGGCAGATCGGCGACATGGGTGGCTTTACCTACATGGAGTACATCGTGCCGGGGCTGATCATGATGTCGGTGATCACCAACTCCTACGGGAACGTGGTCTCGAGCTTCTTCGGCAGCAAGTTCCAGCGTTCGATCGAGGAGCTGATGGTGTCGCCGGTTTCGCCGCACACCATCCTCGTCGGCTACACCCTGGGCGGTGTGCTGCGCGGCCTGATGGTGGGGATCATCGTGACCCTGCTGTCGCTGTTCTTCACCCACTTGCAGGTCCATCACCTGGGCGTGACCCTGCTGGTGGTGGTGCTGACGGCGACGATCTTCTCGCTGCTGGGGTTCATCAACGCGGTGTTCGCGCGCAACTTCGACGACATCTCGATCATCCCGACGTTCGTGCTGACGCCACTGACCTACCTGGGCGGGGTGTTCTACTCCATCAGCCTGCTGCCGCCGTTCTGGCAGACCGTATCGCTGGCCAATCCGGTGCTGCACATGGTCAACGCCTTCCGCTATGGCATTTTAGGGGTATCGGACATCCGTATCAGCGTGGCCATCGCCTTCATGCTGCTGGCGACCGTGGTGCTGTATTTCGGTTGCGCGCGGCTGCTGGTCAGCGGGCGCGGCATGCGCCAGTAAGCCCAGGCGACCCTGGCATGCCTGGCATGCCTGGCGGGCCGGGGCGCCCCGATTTCTTTGGTACAGCGCAACCTTGTAGGAGCGTGGCTTGCCCGCGAAGCTCTTGGCGTTCTCAAGGAACTCTTCGCGGGCAAGCCACGCTCCTACAGGGGGCGGTATTCATTTGGGGCGGCGCTGTTCCCGGCGCCGCTGCCACTGCCGGGCCACCCACCAGCGCCAATAACCCATGGTCAGGCAGTAACCGAGGGCCGCCATCACCAATCCCAACAGCACCGAACCCAGCAGAAAGGGTTGCCACAGCGTCGACAGCTGGTCGCTGATCCACGCCCAGGTCAGTTCGTCCGGCAGGCTGCGTGGCGGCAGGTTCATCACCCAGCTTCCCAGCTTGTAGGTGCAATAGAAGATCGGCGGCATGGTCAGCGGGTTGGTCAGCCACACCAGGCTGACGGCGATCGGCAGGTTGCCGCGCAGAAAAATCGCCAGGCACGCCGCCAGCAGCATCTGCAACGGGATGGGTATCAGTGCGGCGAACAGGCCGACCGCCATGGCCCGTGACACCGAGTGGCGATTGAGGTGCCAGAGGTTCGGATCGTGGAGCAGCTGGCCGAAAAATCGTAAGTGCTTGTGTTCGCGGATGCTCTGCGGGTCGGGCATGTAGCGTTTGAATAGGCGACGCGGCATAGGGCTTCTCGGTCGGTTCAAGCGGGCAGTATGCCCGGATTCTACTGACGACCCATTCAGACATTGTGACAATTGATAAAGCAGCTGCCGGCCAATCGGGCTATTCCGAGAACTGAACGGGTTCATGGAGTGAGAGATGCGCACAGGGATGTTGGCGCTGGCGGCGGGCCTGCTGAGCCTGCGTTTTCTGCCGCAGTTGCCTCCGCTCGGGTGGCTGCCGGTGTTGTCGCTGCTCGGCCTGATGCTGTTGCCGTTTCGCAGCTATCCGGTCGCGCTGGTGCTGTTCGGTTTCAGTTGGGCCTGCCTGCAGGCTCACCTGGCCTTGAGTGACCGCCTGGCAGCGCAGCTGGACGGCCAGACACTGTGGCTGGAAGGGCAGGTGGTGGGACTGCCGGAAAACGATGGAGCAGTGCAACGCTTCGTGCTGGAAGACGCGAGCTCCCGGCGCACGCTGCTGCCGCGGCGCATGCGCCTGGCCTGGTACGGCGGGCCCGCGGTCGGCAGTGGCGAGCGCTGGCGGCTGGCGGTCAAGCTCAAGTCGCCGAGCGGGCTGCTCAATCCCCATGGCTTCGACCGTGAGGCCTGGTTGCTGGCCCAGCGGATCGGCGCCTCCGGTACCATCAAGGACGGCCAGCGACTGGCCGCATCGCCGGGGTCCTGGCGCGACGGGATTCGTCAGCGCCTGCTGGCGGTCGATGCCTGGGGCCAGTCGGCGACCCTGGTGGCGCTGGTGCTGGGCGATGGTTCGGGTTTGTCGCCTGACACCTGGCGCGTCCTGCAGGACACCGGCACCGTGCACCTGCTGGTGATTTCCGGGCAGCATATCGGGCTGTTCGCCGCGCTGGTCTATGCCCTGGTGGCGGGGCTGGCGCGTTATGGCCTGTGGCCGCGGCACCTGCCCTGGCTACCCTGGGCCTGCGGCCTGGCCTTTGCCGCGGCGCTGGGCTACGGATTGCTGGCCGGCTTTGGCGTCCCGGTGCGCCGGGCCTGCGCGATGATAGGCATGGTGCTGCTCTGGCGCCTGCGCTACCGCCATCTGGGGGTGTCGTGGCCGTTGCTGGTGGCGCTGAACCTGGTCCTGCTGGTCGAGCCCCTGGCCAGCCTGCGATCGGGTTTCTGGCTGTCGTTCGCCGCAGTGGCGGTGCTGATCTTCTGTTTCGCCGGCCGGCTGGGGGCCTGGAACCTCTGGCAAACCTGGACCCGCGCGCAATGGACCATCGCCCTCGGCCTGCTGCCGTGGCTGCTGGCGCTCGGCCTGCCCATCAGCCTCAGCGGCCCGTGGGTCAACCTGGTCGCGGTGCCCTGGATCAGCCTTGCGGTACTGCCGCTGGCCTTGCTCGGGACCCTGACCTTGACGCTACCCTGGATCGGTGAAGCGCTGTTGTGGCTGGCCGGCGGCCTGCTGGAAATCCTGTTCCAGGGGTTGGCCCAGGTGGCGACACGGGTACCGGCCTGGCTACCCGGAACCCTTGCACCCTGGGCCTGGGGCCTGGGCAGCCTGGGTGTTCTGCTGTTGTTGCTGCCCGCGGGCGTGCCGTTACGGCCCCTGGGCTGGCCGCTGGTGGCCATGGTGTTGTGCTCGCCGCCGTCCAGGGTGCCGCAAGGGCAGGCCGAAATCTGGCAACTGGACGTCGGGCAAGGCCTGGCGATCCTGGTCCGTACCCGCCATCACAACCTGCTGTATGACGCGGGGCCGCGCTTCGGCGCGTTCGACCTGGGCCAGCGGGTGGTCCTGCCGACGCTGCGCAAGCTGGGGGTACGCGAGCTTGACCTGATGCTGATCAGTCACGCCGATGCCGACCATGCCGGTGGTGCCCTGGCGGTCCGCAACGGTATGCCGGTGAACCGGGTGATCAGTGGTGATGCCCCGGGATTGCCGGCACCCCTGCATGCCGGTACCTGCCCCAGTGGCGAGCGCTGGCAATGGGACGGAGTGAGTTTCGGGCTCTGGCAATGGGCCGCGGCGCAGGACAGCAACCAGCGTTCCTGCGTGCTGCAGATCGAGGCCCGGGGGGAGCGGCTGCTGCTGACCGGAGACATCGACACCCACGCCGAGCAGGCCTTGCTGGACAGTCCGCTGGCGGTCGCCACCGACTGGCTGCAGGCCCCTCATCATGGCAGCCGCAGTTCCTCGTCGATGAGCTTTCTCCAGCGACTGGCGCCGAGGGCCGTGCTGATTTCCCGGGGTCGTGGAAACAGCTTCGGCCATCCGCATCCGCAGGTGATGGCTCGTTACCAGGCATTGGGGATGGCGGTACATGACAGTGCCGAGCAGGGTGCGGTGCGCCTGGTGCTGGGGGCTTTTGGCGATGCGCAGTCGCAGCGCGAGGACAAGCGATTCTGGCGTTGATCCGATAGAGAGCTGAGCACTCCAGTCCCCTTGTGGGGGTGCCGGTGCAGCGTGATTCAAATAGCCCAGGGTTATTAAACCGCTCCCTGATGCGACATCACGTTCTTCGGCCCGGCCGACCCCTATGTTAGAGTGGCGCACTTTTTCGAGGGGGCTGTCACTGTGTGGGAATTGGTCAAATCCGGCGGCTGGATGATGTTGCCGATCATTCTGAGTTCCATCGCCGCCGTGGGTATCGTCGCCGAGCGCCTGTGGACCCTGCGCGCCAGCCGGGTGACCCCGGAGCATCTGCTGGGGCAGGTCTGGGTGTGGATCCGCGACAAGCAGCTGGACAAGGAAAAACTCAAGCAACTGCGCGCCGATTCGCCCCTGGGTGAAATCCTCGCCGCGGGCCTGGCGAACTCCAAGCACGGTCGCGAGATCATGAAGGAGTGCATCGAAGAGGCCGCCGCCCGGGTGATCCATGAACTGGAGCGCTACATCAACGCCCTCGGCACCATCGCCGCCATGTCGCCGCTGCTCGGCCTGCTCGGTACGGTGCTGGGCATGATCGATATCTTCAGCTCGTTCATGGGCTCGGGCATGACCACCAATGCGGCCGTCCTCGCCGGCGGTATCTCCAAGGCTCTGATCACCACCGCGTCGGGCCTGATCGTCGGTATTCCCGCGGTGTTCTTCCACCGCTTCCTGCAACGCCGCATCGATGAGCTGGTGGTGGGCATGGAGCAGCAGGCGATCAAGCTGGTCGAAGTGGTCCAGGGCGACCGCGATGTTGAAATGCCCGGGGGCAAAGCGTGAAGTTCCGCCGCAAGCCCCGGGAAACCATCGATATCAACCTCGCCTCGCTGATCGACGTGGTGTTCGTCCTGCTGCTGTTTTTCGTGGTCACCACCACCTTCACCCGCGAAACCCAACTGCGGGTCGACCTGCCGCAGGCGGTCAGCGGTTCGCCGGCGGAGGATCAACTGGTCAAGCAACTGGACATCGCCATCAGCGCCGATGGCGTATTCTCGGTGAACAACCAGATACTGCCGAAGAATGACCTGTCGACCCTGATGGAAGCGTTGCAGAAGGAGTCCAACGGTGACACCAACATGCCGCTGTCGATCAGTGCCGACGGCAAGACCCAGCACCAGGCCGTGATCACCGCGATGGACGCCGCCGGCAAGCTCGGCTTCAGTCACTTGCGCATGACCACCGTCGAGGCGGCGCCGGCGCCCTGATGGCTCTCTCGGACCGTTTGTTGCGCGCCTGGTACGAGGGCCATCCGGCCCTGACCCTGCTGCGCCCGCTGGAGTGGCTGTATCGTCGCGTGGTCGATGGCAAGCGCGCCCGCTTCGTTGCCGGCGCAGGCGACATCTACCAGCCTGCGGTGCCGTTGATCGTGGTCGGCAACATCACGGTCGGCGGTACGGGCAAGACCCCGATGATTCTCTGGCTGGTCGAGCATTGCCGTCGTCGCGGCCTGCGCGTGGGCGTGGTCAGCCGTGGTTACGGCGCCAGGCCGCCGAGCCTGCCATGGCGGGTACGTGCCGGGCAGTCCGCGGCGGTAGCCGGCGACGAGCCGCTGCTGATCGTCCGGCGCAACGATGTGCCGCTGATGATCGATCCGGATCGCAGCCGCGCGGTGCAGGCCCTGCTGGCCGAGGAACAGCTCGACCTGATCCTCTCCGACGACGGCCTGCAGCATTACCGCCTGGCCCGCGACCTGGAACTGGTGCTGATCGACGCCGCCCGTGGCCTGGGCAATCGCCGCTGCCTGCCCGCCGGCCCCCTGCGCGAGCCGCTGGAGCGCCTGCAGAGTGTCGACGCGCTGATGTACAACGGCGCCGACGCCGATCGCGGCGACGGTTTCGCCTTTCGCCTGCAGCCGACCGCTCTGGTCAATCTGCTGAGCGGCGAACGCCAGCCGCTCGACCACTTTCCCGTCGGCCAGGCGTTGCACGCGGTGGCCGGCATCGGTAATCCGCAACGTTTCTTCAATACCCTCGAAACGCTACACTGGCAGCCTGTGCCCCACGCCTTTGCCGATCATGCCGAATACAGCGCGCAGGCCCTGAGTTTCACGCCGTCGCTGCCGTTGGTCATGACCGAAAAGGACGCGGTGAAATGCCGGGCGTTCGCGGCCGCCGACTGGTGGTACCTGGCGGTCGACGCGGTGCCTTCCGAAGCGTTCGTGGCCTGGTTCGACACGCAATTGCTGCGTCTGCTGCCCGATCGTCTTTTGCCCTAAACCCCTTTTTATCCAGGGAACTCCTCATGGACACCAAACTGCTCGATATCCTCGCTTGCCCGATCTGCAAGGGGCCGCTCAAGCTCAGCTCCGACAAGACCGAGCTGATCAGCAAGGGCGCCGGCCTGGCGTTCCCGATTCGCGACGGCATCCCGGTGATGCTCGAGAGCGAGGCGCGCACCCTGAGCGCCGATGAGCGTCTGGACAAATGAGCACTCCGTTCATCGTCGTGATTCCGGCGCGGTATTCCTCCACGCGCCTGCCGGCCAAGCCTCTGCAACTGATCGCCGGCAAGCCGATGATCCGGCACACCTGGGAACAGGCGCGCAAAAGCAGCGCCCAGCGGGTGGTGGTGGCCACCGACGACCCACGGATCGTCGAAGCCTGCCAGGCCTTCGGCGCCGAAGTGCTGTTGACCCGCGAAGACCATGAGTCCGGCACCGATCGCCTGGCCGAAGTCGCCAGCCTGCTGGGGCTGGAGCCGGAGGCGATCGTGGTCAACGTCCAGGGTGACGAGCCGTTGATCCCGCCGGCGGTGATCGACCAGGTTGCGGCCAACCTGGCGGCGCACACCGAAGCGCGCATGGCCACCCTGGCCGAGCCGATCGAAGAGGTCGAGGCGCTGTTCAACCCGAACGTGGTCAAGGTGGTCAGCGACATCAACGGCCTGGCCCTGACCTTCAGCCGGGCCACCTTGCCCTGGGCCCGCGACGATTTTGCCGGGGATCGTGAACACCTGCCGAAAGGCGTGCCGTTCCGTCGGCATATCGGCATTTATGCCTACCGTGCCGGCTTCCTGCATGACTTCGTCGGCTGGGGCCCGTGCTGGCTGGAAACCACCGAGCGCCTGGAGCAGTTGCGGGCCCTGTGGCACGGCGTGCGAATCCATGTGGCCGACGCCCTGGAGGCACCGCCCACCGGCGTCGATACACCACAAGACCTCGAACGCGTTCGTCGTTTGCTGGAGGCCTGATGCGGGTCCTGTTTGTCTGCCTGGGCAACATCTGTCGTTCGCCCACGGCTGAAGGCGTCTTGCGCCACAAGTTGCGCGCGGCCGGTCTCGCCGAACTGATCGAGGTCGATTCCGCCGGTACCGGCCACTGGCATGTCGGCAAGGCGCCGGACAGCCGCAGCCAGCGGGCTGCGCGGCTGCGCGGCTACGACCTGTCGGCGCAGCGCGCCCGCCAGGTGAGCAGCGCGGATTTCAACCGCTTCGACCTGATCCTCGCCATGGACCAGAGCAACCTGCGCCACCTCAAGCAGCTGCAGCCGGCCCAGGGCAAGGCCGAGCTGGACCTGTTCCTGCGTCGTTACGACGGTGCGTTGGACGAGGTCCCGGATCCGTACTACGACGAGGAACACGGCTTCGAACAGGTACTGGACCTGATCGAGCAGGCCAGCGATCGTCTGGTCGACGAACTCCGGGGGCGTCTATGAGCCTGCAACCGCAAGCCGGTGTTTCCCTCAAGCCCTACAACAGCTTTGGCGTCGATGTCCGTGCCCAGTGGTTCGCCGAGGCCCACGGTGATGACGACGTGCGCGAGGCCCTGGCTTTCGCGGCGCAGCGGCAATTGCCCCTGCTGGTGATCGGCGGTGGCAGCAACCTGCTGCTGACCGGCGATATCCAGGCGCTGGTGTTGCGCATGGGCAGTCGCGGCATTCGCCTGCTCAGCGATGACGGCCAGCGTGTGATCGTCGAGGCCGAGGCCGGCGAACCCTGGCATCCGTTCGTGCTGGCTACCCTGGCCCAAGGCTGGTATGGCCTGGAGAACCTCAGCCTGATCCCCGGCACCGTCGGCGCCGCGCCGATGCAGAACATCGGTGCCTATGGCGTCGAGATCAAGGATGTGTTCGCTGGCCTCACCGCCCTCGACCGGCAGACCGGCGAATTGCGCGAGTTTTCCCTGCAAGAGTGCCAGTTCGGCTACCGCGACAGTCTGTTCAAGCACGCCCAGGGGCGCTGGCTGATCCTGCGGGTGCGCTTTGCCCTGAGCCGGGTCGAGCAGTTGCACCTGGGCTACGGTCCGGTGGCCGAGCGCCTGAAAGAGCAGGGTGTCAGTCAGCCGGGGGCGCTTGATGTCAGTCGGGCGATCTGCAGCATTCGCAGCGAGAAACTGCCGGACCCGGCGGTACTCGGCAATGCCGGGAGCTTCTTCAAGAACCCGCTGGTCTCGGCCGCTCACGCCGCCGAGCTGAAGCAGGCTCACCCCGCGCTGGTTGGTTATCCACAGGCCGACGGGCAGGTGAAACTGGCGGCCGGCTGGTTGATCGAGGCGGCCGGCTGGAAGGGCTTCCGCGATGGCGACGCCGGTGTGCATCGCCTGCAGTCGCTGGTGCTGGTCAACCACGGCGCGGCGACGGGGGAGCAACTGCTGGCCCTGGCCCGGCGGATCCAGGCCGATATCGCCGAGCGTTTTGCGGTTCAGCTGGAAATGGAACCGAACCTCTACTGAATGAGGCTATGCTGATCGTTGGTCAGCCGGAGCGCTTTCTCTCAAAGCCCTGTGCAGTCGGACTGCATGGGGCTTTTTTGCATGGAATGGCTTTCCCCGGGCTGGTCAAAACGGTAAAAAAGCCTCAACGAACGGCCCGGTGAAGCATCCGCTTCACAAGAGAGCCGATTAGCCTGAGTCGATCTGCTGCCGTCCGTGCGGCCCCTTGCAGATGGCTCGACCCCATGACCTTCAACGATGCGGGCGTGCCCATGATTACCCTGAAACTCAATGGTCAAGACCATCCCCTGGACGTCACCGAGGATATGCCGCTGCTCTGGGCTATTCGCGACGTGGCGGGTTATACCGGGACCAAATTCGGCTGCGGCATGGGCCTGTGTGGTGCCTGTACCGTGCATATCGACGGCCTGGCGGCCCGTTCCTGCGTCACGCCGATCGGCTCGGTGGTGGGCCGCGACGTGCGCACCATCGACAACCTGCACAGCGATCCGGTCGGCCAGGCGGTACAACAGGCCTGGCTCGACGGTGGCGTGGCGCAGTGCGGGTTCTGCCAGGGCGGACAGATCATGTCGGCCACTGCCCTGCTCAAGGTGAACCCCAAGCCCAGCGACGAGCAGATCGAGGAAGCCATGCTTGGCAATATCTGCCGCTGTGGCACCTACAACCGCATCAAGACGGCCATCCAGGCCGCGTCCGCCCATTTGCAGGAGGCCAAGGCATGAGCCGCTCCCTGAACGATTTCGCCCTGAGCAACCTCAGCCGGCGCGGCTTTCTCAAGGGGGTCGGCGCCACTGGCGCGCTGGTGCTGGCGGCCACCTGGGGCCTGCCCGATGCCTTTGCCGAAGGCGAGAAGAAGTACGGCGCCGACGGCATGCCCAATGGCTGGGTCGACGATCCCAAGGTTTATGTCAGCATCGACGCCGACGGCAGTGTGACGGTGGTCTGCAACCGTTCGGAGATGGGCCAGGGCGTGCGTACCAGCCTGAGCATGGTGGTGGCTGACGAACTGGAGGCCGACTGGGCGCAGGTCAAGGTCCGCCAGGCGCCGGGAGACGAAGTGCGTTTCGGCAACCAGGACACCGATGGCTCGCGCAGCATGCGTCACTGGTACGAACCCATGCGCCGCTGTGGTGCTGCCGCACGGACCATGCTGGAACAGGCTGCCGCGCAGCAATGGAACGTGCCGGTCGGCGAGTGCCGGGCGCAGTTGCACAAGGTTATCCACAGCCCGAGCGGGCGCGAGCTGGGCTATGGAGCCCTGGCCGCCGCTGCCGGCGCCCTGGCGGTGCCGCCGCGGGACAGTCTGCGGCTCAAGCAGCCCGCGGAGTTCCGCTATATCGGCAAGGAATCGACGCGGGCCATCGACGGTGCGGATATCGTCAACGGCCGTGCCCTTTACGGGGCCGATATCCATTTCGAGAAGATGGTCTATGCCACCGTGGCGCGTCCGCGGGTGTATGGCGGCAAGCTCAAGTCGTTCGATGCGGCGGCGGCGCTGAAGGTGCCGGGGGTGCTCAAGGTGCTGGAGATCGAACCTCGCCCGTTGCCGTCCGAATTCCAGCCGCTGGGTGGCGTGGCGGTGATCGCCAGCAACACCTGGGCCGCGATCAAGGGGCGCGAGGCGCTGAACATTGTCTGGGACGATGGCGACAATGCTCGCTACGACTCGGTTGCCTATCGCCAGGAACTGGAAGCCGCGTCGCGCCAGCCGGGCAAGGTGGTGCGCAATACCGGCAATGTCGATGAGGCGCTCAAGGGGGCCGCGAGCCACTTCGAGGCCGGCTACTACCTGCCGCACCTGGCGCAGGCGCCGATGGAGCCGATGGTCGCCATCGCCCGTTTCAACGACGGGCAATGCGAGGCCTGGGCGCCGACCCAGGCCCCCCAGGTCACCCGCGAGCGGATTGCCGAGCGGCTGGGCATCGGTTTCGACCAGGTCACCGTCCATGTCAGCCTGCTCGGTGGTGGCTTCGGGCGCAAGTCCAAGCCGGACTACGTCATCGAGGCGGCGATCCTGGCCAAGGCGATGCCGGGTACGGCGGTGCGGGTGCAATGGACCCGCGAGGACGACATCCACCACTCCTATTTCCACACCGTGTCGGCGGAATACCTGCAGGCCAGCCTGAACCAGGACGGTACGCCATCCGGCTGGCTGCACCGCACCGTGGCCCCGAGCATCACCGCGCTGTTCGCGCCGAACATGAACAACGAGGCGGCGTTCGAACTGGGCATGGGTTTCACCAACATGGCCTATGACATTCCCAACGTGCGCCTGGAGAACCCCGAGGCGAAAGTCCACACCCGGGTCGGCTGGTACCGCTCGGTGTCGAACATTCCCCATGGTTTCGCCATCCAGAGCTTCGTCGACGAACTGGCGCACAAGGCCGGCCAGGATCCGCTGGCCTATCAGCTCAAGCTGCTGGGACCCGACCGGCAGATCGATCCGCGCAGCCTGAGCGAACAGTGGAACTACGGTGAGTCGCCGGAGCGTTACCCGATCGATACCGGACGCCTGCGCACCGTGCTGGAAACCGCGGCCAAGGCGGCCGGTTGGGGGCGCAAGCTGCCCAAGGGACGTGGCCTGGGCCTGGCGGTGCACTACAGCTTCGTCACCTATGTGGCGGCGGTGATCGAGGTCGAGGTCAAGGACGATGGCACGCTGATCGTGCACAAGGCCGATATCGCCGTGGACTGCGGACCGCAGATCAACCCGGAACGGATCCGCTCGCAGTTCGAGGGCGCTTGCGTGATGGGCCTGGGCAACGCGGTGCTGGGCGAGATCAGCTTCAAGGAGGGCCAGGTCCAGCAGGACAACTTCCATATGTACGAAGTGGCGCGCATGTCCCTGGCCCCCCGGGAAGTGGCGGTGCACCTGGTCACGCCGCCGGGCCAGGTGCCACTGGGTGGTGTCGGTGAACCTGGGGTGCCGCCGATCGCGCCGGCGCTGTGCAATGCGATCTTCGCTGCCACCGGTCAGCGTATCCGCAACCTGCCGGTGCGTTATCAACTGCAAGGCTGGAACAAGGCGCAGGCCTGATGGACAGCGTCGATCTGAATGTCCTGCGCAGCGTCCTGCAGTGGCGCCGCGCCGGGCACCGGGTAATGCTGTACAGCGTGGTCCGGACCTGGGGCAGCGCGCCGCGCCAGCCCGGGGCGATGCTGGCCTTGCGTGGGGATGGCATGGTGATCGGCTCGGTGTCGGGTGGTTGCATCGAGGATGACCTGATCGCCCGCCTGCACGATGGGCGCCTGCCCGCAGACGGGCCCCCGGTGCAACTGGTGACCTATGGTGTCAGTCGCGAGGAGGCGGCGCGCTTCGGCCTGCCGTGTGGTGGCACCCTGCGTCTGACCGAGGAACGGGTCGGCGATGTCGCCTGGGTCGAGCAACTGCTGCGGCGTTGCGAGGCTCACGAGATCGTCGCGCGTGAACTGGATCTGCTCAGCGGAACGGTGACTCTGCATGAGGCCGGCCGGCAGGATCTGCTGAGCTTCGATGAGCGCACGCTGCGGGCCATCTACGGGCCGCGCTGGCGCCTGCTGCTGATCGGCGCCGGGCAGTTGTCGCGCTATGTGGCGCAGATGGCGCGGATGCTGGATTTCGAGGTACTGGTCTGCGATCCGCGCGAGGAGTTCATTCACGGCTGGGAGGAACCGCACGGCCGTTTCGTACCGGGCATGCCCGATGAGGCGGTGCTGAATATCCAGGCCGACGAGCGCACGGCGATCGTCGCGCTGACCCATGACCCGCGGCTGGACGACATGGCCTTGCTGACGGCGCTCAATTCCAGGGCCTTCTACGTCGGTGCGCTGGGCTCGCGGGTCAACAACCGCAAGCGGCGGGACAATCTGGCGCTGCTGGGGCTGGGCAGCGAGGCGATCGCACGGTTGCATGGGCCGATCGGCTTGCCTATCGGCAGTCACACGCCGGCGGAGATCGCCTTGTCGCTGTTGGCCGAGATCGTCGCGATCAAGAACGGCGTGGAGTCACGGCAGAAGAAAGCGGAGCTGGCACCGGGTGAATGAGTCGATTGCCGCGATCATCCTGGCGGCGGGGCAGGGCAGTCGGTTCCGGCAGGTGGCCGGGGCCGATCAGGACAAGTTGCTGGCCGCTTGCGAGGGGCGTGACGGGGTGGTGCGTCCGGTACTGGAACAGGTGCTGCGCAGCCTGCCTGACAGCCTGGGCGCGCGGGTGCTGGTGACCACGGCGGATCGGCCTGAAGTGATTCGCCTGGGCCAGGCCCACGGCTGCCGGGTGCTGTTGCCCGGGTCCACGGGCATGGGTGACAGCATTGCCACCGGGGTCGCCGCCAGTGCCGAGGCCGACGGCTGGCTGATGGTGCTGGGGGATATGCCATTTATCCTGCCGGAGACCTTTGAACGGGTGCTGGCGAGGATGGCAAGGGAGCGGATCTGCGTACCGACGCTGGCTGGCGGGTATGGGCATCCCGTGGGGTTCGGCCGCGATTTCGGGGAGGCGTTACGGGCGTTGTCCGGTGATCGTGGAGCGAAGGCGCTGTTTGCCACGGGGCGGGTCGAGCCGGTGCCGGTGGAGGACCGCGGGATCGTCTGGGATGTCGATGTGCCTGCAGCTCTGGTTTTCGAAGCGCACCACCCATGACCCATGAAAAAGCCCCGCCTGCATCACTGCAGGCGGGGCTTTTCATTGGCCATCGAATCAGGCGTGAGGCTTGTGCTCTTCGACTGTTTCCAGGGCTTTTGGCGCGTGCTCGATCACTTCTTCGGCAGGCTGCGAGTTTTCCTCGGTAGCCGCTTCGTTGTGAACGACAGGGGCCGCAGGGGCCTGTTCCGCCTCGACAACCACCGGCGCCGGTTCGGCAGCAACGGCAGCTTCCTCGGCAGGAGCAGCAGCGGCGGCAGCCAGTTCGGCAGCCTTGCGTGCTTCTTCCTCGCGCTTGCGACGGCGTACTTCACGTGGGTCGTTCGGTGCGCGGCCATTGCTGGTCAGGACCACCGCTGGGGCTTCCACCGCAACCGGAGCCGCTTCTTCAGCGACCACTGGTGTGGCTTCGACAACCGGAGCGGGCTCAGGCTGAGCGACGACCGCAGGTTCCACGGCAGCAGGCTCGGCAACCACGGGCTCGGCAACCGGCGCTTCGACGGCGGCAGGTTCGGCAGCCCACTGGAAGGTGGCCTGGATTTCCTGAGCAGGTTCGGCAGCCTTCTCGACGACCGCTGCTTCAACTGCCGGTGCTTCAGCCGGGGCAGCCTCGACAGTCGGGGCTTCGGCGGCTGGAGCTTGCACGACTGGAGCCTCGACCGCCGGCTCAGGCGCGACGAACACCGGCAGCTCGGCGGCAGCGGTTTCGATCGGTGCTTCAGCTACCGGCGCAGCTTCGCGAACCTCGGCGACTTCCACTTCCGGTGCGGCGATCACCTCAACCGGGGTGGTCGCTTCAACGGCAGGCGCTTCAGCGGTCGGGGTTTCCAGGGTGGCGGCGGTGGCACGTTCAGCCTGCTGATGCGCTTCGGCTTCGGCGTTGGCGCTGATCGCGCTGCTGGCAACGGCGGCGGTCACGGCCAGGCCGGCAGCCAGTTCGGCGCCGCTGGCTTCGGCCTGCTGGCCTTCGCCGGCTTCATCCGAGCCTTCGATCACGTTGCCGTTGGCATCGCGCTGACGTTCACGACGGTTGCTGCGACGACGCTGGCCACGGGAGCGACGACGTGGACGCTCGCCACCTTCGGCGTTGTCCTGGCCATCTTCCAGTTGCTCTTCGCCCTGCAGGGCTTCTTCCTCGCTGGCCGCGGCAGCCTGTTCGGCGCGTGGCTGACGCTCTTCACGCGGTGGGCGTGGCTGGCGTTCCTCACGTGGCGCACGGGCTGGACGTTCCTCGGCGACTACCGCGGCAGCGGCAGCAGCGGCTACGGCACCGACGGCCGGGGTGGCATCCAGCGGCTCGCGCAGTTCGCGTACACGTTCCTCGCGCTCGCCGCGTGGCTTGCGCTCTTCACGTGGGGCACGCGGCGCGCGTTCCTCGCGTGGTGGGCGCGGTGCACGTTCTTCGCGGGCGGCTGGCACGTCGTCACGGGTTTCACGCAGTTCGCGCGGGGCGCGCTCCTCGCGTGGCGCACGCTCCTCACGTGGGGCGCGCTCTTCACGCGGCTCGCGTGGTGCCCGTTCTTCACGAGGTGCACGTTCTTCGCGCGGCTTGCGGTCTTCGTCGCGGCGGCCGTTGCGGTTGCGGCTCTGCTGACGGCCGTTGCGGCGCTCTTCGTTGCGCGCCGGGCGTTCGGCGACAGGCTTCTCGACCACCACCGGCGCGGCCGGTTCTTCCTTGCCGGCGAACAGGCTGACCAGCGACTTCACCAGGCCCTTGAACAGGCTTGGTTCCGGGGCTGGAGCCGGAGCCGGAGCGGCGGCAACCGGGGCGGCCACTTCGGTCGGCACCGGTGCATTGGCGCGGGCCGGGGCGGTCTTGACCGCAGCTTCCTGGCGAACCAGGGTGCGGGTCGCGGCCGCCGGCTGGGCTTCTTCCGCTTCGGCGGCGGCGGCAGCGATCTCGTAGCTGGACTGGTTGTTGGTGGCGTCCGGGTTGTCGTCACGCAGACGTTGCACTTCGAAGTGCGGCGTCTCCAGGTGATCGTTCGGCAGGATCACGATGCGGGCGCGGGTGCGCAGTTCGATCTTGGTGATCGAGTTGCGTTTTTCGTTGAGCAGGAATGCGGCAACCGGGATCGGCACCTGGGCGCGGACTTCGGCGGTGCGGTCCTTCAGGGCCTCTTCCTCGATCAGGCGCAGGATTGCCAGGGACAGCGACTCGACGTCACGGATGATGCCGGTGCCGCTGCAGCGTGGGCAGACGATGCCGCTGCTCTCGCCCAGGGATGGGCGCAGACGCTGACGGGACATTTCCAGCAGGCCGAAGCGCGAGATGCGGCCGACCTGAACGCGGGCACGGTCGGCTTCCAGGCATTCGCGGACCTTTTCTTCCACGGCGCGCTGGTTCTTGGCCGGGGTCATGTCGATGAAGTCGATCACGATCAGGCCGCCGATGTCGCGCAGACGCAGTTGGCGGGCGATTTCTTCAGCGGCTTCCAGGTTGGTCTGCAGCGCGGTCTCTTCGATGTCGCTGCCTTTGGTGGCGCGCGCCGAGTTGATGTCGATGGACACCAGGGCCTCGGTCGGGTCGATCACGATGGAACCGCCGGACGGCAGCTCGACGACGCGCTGGAAGGCGGTCTCGATCTGGCTTTCGATCTGGAAGCGGTTGAACAGCGGTACGCTGTCTTCGTACAGCTTGATCTTGCTGGCGTACTGCGGCATCACCTGGCGGATGAAGGTCAGGGCTTCGTCCTGGGCTTCGACGCTGTCGATCAGCACTTCGCCGATGTCCTGGCGCAGGTAGTCGCGGATCGCGCGGATGATCACGTTGCTTTCCTGGTAGATCAGGAAAGGTGCGGAACGATCCTGGGAGGCTTCCTTGATCGCGGTCCACAGTTGCAGCAGGTAGTCGAGGTCCCACTGCATTTCTTCGCTGCTGCGGCCCAGGCCGGCAGTGCGGACGATCAGGCCCATGTCGGCCGGGGCGACCAGGCCGTTCAGCGCCTCGCGCAGTTCGTTGCGCTCTTCGCCTTCGATGCGGCGGGAGATGCCGCCGGCACGCGGGTTGTTCGGCATCAGCACCAGGTAGCGACCGGCGAGGCTGATGAAGGTGGTCAGGGCGGCGCCCTTGTTGCCACGTTCTTCCTTCTCGACCTGGACGATGACTTCCTGGCCTTCGCTCAGGACTTCCTTGATGTTGACGCGGCCTTCGGGTGCCTTCTTGAAGTACTCGCGGGAGATTTCCTTGAGGGGCAGGAAGCCGTGGCGCTCGGAGCCGAAGTCGACGAAAGCGGCCTCGAGGCTGGGCTCGATACGGGTGATCCGGCCTTTATAGATGTTGGCCTTCTTCTGTTCGCGCGCACCGGACTCGATATCCAGGTCGTAGAGGCGTTGGCCGTCTACCAGCGCAACACGCAACTCTTCGGGTTGAGTTGCGTTAATCAGCATTCTTTTCATGTAGTACCGTCGGTTTCCGGGCTGCCGGAAACGGCGTTCGGCACACACGACTTCTCACGGTCGGTGTCAGGTGCGTCATGGAGTGGCGGGCCATTCCAGTGTCTAGCGAGATTTCGGCCTACTAGTACTAGTGGCGAAGTCGCGACCGACGCTTCCTGCTTGCTGTGGTGGCATAAGCCCCGCTTTAAGCAAAACTGAGTCAGGAGGAGGAATCAACCGCGGGTGTGGACGATATGAAGCGTCTTGAACAAGCCTAATGCTACACAGTCCGACGGTTGTGCATCTCCACCCTACACGTATCCCTGATAATTCGGGTGCTGCCGCGCGCAGAATCCGCAGCGGGTTGCATTTACCGTGAACGCCGAAAGGGCAGTTCACGCATCATGGCTAATTAGGCGTTGTTTCCGACGCCTTCGCTGTCGGTGGGTCCTGCGACTGACTGCACTTTGTGAACTGTCCGTGAATATCGGCTCGGGAGACGAGTGGTTACTCAGTTTCCCGGCTCGCTTCAGGCCTCATGTCACCTGCGCTTGTTACAATCGCGAACCTGCCAAATGTAGCGAAAGCCCCGTAGGACGGCCTCGCGTCCTGATGAATTGCGTGGGTCAGGGTCGGCTGTTTGCCGTTGTTCCGCTGCCCGGCCGCTTTTGGCGGCGTTCGCGACTATAGCAGCAATGATTAAGTGCTTCAATTCCATAAAAAATTGTTATCATCCGCGACATGACGACGACTACCCCCCCGACCTCTGGCGTTCAACTGCTCGAGGTTTCGCCGGAATTTGCCGGCCAACGCATCGACAATTTTCTCCTGGCCCGGCTCAAAGGCGTACCCAAGACCTTGATTTACCGCATCTTGCGCAAAGGCGAAGTGCGAGTGAACAAGGGGCGGATCAAGCCCGAGTACAAGCTGCAGGCAGGCGATATCGTTCGTGTGCCTCCCGTGCGCGTTCCCGAGCGCGACGAACCCGTGCCTGTCGCCCAGGGGCTGCTGCAGCGCCTGGAGGACTCGATCGTGTATGAGGACAAGGCGCTCATCGTGATCAACAAACCGGCGGGTATCGCCGTGCATGGTGGCAGCGGCCTGAGTTTCGGCGTGATCGAAGCCTTTCGTCAGTTGCGTCCCGAAGCCAAGGAGCTGGAGCTTGTGCACCGCCTGGATCGCGACACCTCCGGGCTGCTGATGATCGCCAAGAAGCGCAGCATGCTGCGCCATCTGCACGAGGCGTTGCGCGGCGATGGCGTCGACAAGCGCTACATGGCGCTGGTGCGTGGTCACTGGGCAACCTCGGTCAAGCAGGTGCGGGCTCCGTTGCTCAAGAGCAACCTGCGCTCCGGCGAGCGCATGGTGGAGGTCAACGACGAGGGCAAGGATGCGCTGACGGTGTTCAAGGTGCTGCGTCGTTTCAACGACTTCGCCACCCTGGTCGAAGCCAAGCCGGTGACCGGTCGCACCCACCAGATTCGGGTGCACACCCTGCATGCCGGCCACTGCATCGCCGGCGACAGCAAGTACGGGGATGACGACTTCACCCGGGAAATCCGTGAACTGGGCGGCAAACGCCTGTTTCTGCATGCCTACATGCTGACAGTGCCGCTGCCTGATGGCGGCGAGCTGAAGCTGCAGGCGCCGGTGGATGAAATGTGGGCCAGGACCGTGGAGCGCTTGAGTGCGGGCTGATTACAAACTGCTGATTTTCGACTGGGACGGCACCTTGGCCGATTCCATTGGTCGGATCGTCGAGGCGATGGGCGCGGCGGCAGGGCGCTCCGGTTTTCCACTGCGGGACGAGCGGGCGGTCAAGGGTATTATCGGTCTGGGCCTTCCAGAGGCGATTCGCACCCTTTATCCAGAAATCTCCGACGAAGAGCTGGTAGTTTTTCGTCAACACTACGCCGATAGCTACATCGCCCTGGAAGCGGTACCTTCGCCACTGTTCCCGGGCGTGGTCGAGTCCATGGCGGCGTTCCGCGAGGCCGGCTACCAATTGGCGGTGGCCACTGGCAAGGCTCGTCGCGGGTTGGACCGGGTGTTGAAGGCCCATGGTTGGCTGGATTATTTCGATATCACCCGGGCCGCCGACGAAACCGCGAGCAAGCCGCATCCGCTGATGCTTGAGGAGATTCTAGCCCATTGCGGCGTGCCGGCGTCCCAGGCGCTGATGGTCGGTGACTCGGCCTTTGACCTGCAGATGGCCCGCAATGCCGGCATGGACAGCGTGGCGGTGGGTTACGGTGCCTTGTCCCTGGATGAGTTGCAGGTGTTCGAACCGCGCCTGGCGATCGACAGTTTTCCTGAGTTGCATGCCTGGTTGAATGGCCAGGCCAATTGAGTCTACTGGGGTGAGCACATATGGCTGATGAATGGAATGCACCGTCCAAGGCGAATGCCGACGGCGAAGATAAAAGCTGGAAGCTGCTGGAGCGTACGCTTCAGGCCGGCATCACCGAGCAGCGTCGGGCCCGGCGTTGGGGGATCTTCTTCAAGCTGCTGGCCTTTGTCTACGTGGGAACCGTGTTGGTGATGCTCTCGCCCCTGGTCGATGTGGAAAAGAGCGCCAGTCGTGGCGCTCACTACACCGCGTTGATCGAGGTGCGCGGCATGATCGCGGACAAGGAGTCGGCCAGCGCCGACAATATCGTCGGCAGCCTGCGTACGGCCTTCGAGGATCCCAAGGTCAAGGGCATCATCCTGCGTATCAACAGCCCGGGCGGCAGTCCGGTGCAGTCGGGCTATGTCTATGACGAGATCCGTCGCCTGCGTGGCCTGCATCAGAATACCAAGGTCTATGCGGTGATCTCCGATCTCGGTGCGTCGGGCGCCTATTACATTGCCAGTGCGGCCGACGAAATCTATGCCGACAAGGCCAGCCTGGTCGGTTCCATCGGTGTGACGGCGGCGGGCTACGGATTCGTCGGTACCATGGAGAAGCTCGGCGTGGAGCGTCGCGCCTACTCCTCGGGTGAGCACAAGTCGTTCCTCGATCCGTTCCAGCCACAGAAGGCGGATGAGACCCGCTTCTGGCAGGGCGTGCTGGACACCACCCACAACCAGTTCATTGCCAGCGTGAAGAAGGGCCGGGGTGACCGCCTCAAGGACAAGGAGCATCCGGAGCTGTTCTCCGGGCTGGTCTGGTCCGGCGAGCAGGCGTTGTCGCTGGGGCTGATCGACGGCCTGGGCAGTGCCAGTTCGGTGGCACGGGACGTGATCGGCGAGAAGAAGCTGGTGGACTTCACTGTTCAGGAGTCGCCGCTCGACCGCTTCTCGAAAAAGCTCGGGGCGAGCGTGGCTGAACACCTGGCCATGTGGATGGGTTTCCAGGGGCCGACCCTGCGCTGACAGCCTCTGCGTACGCCCACCGTCATCCTGCGGTGGGCGTGTCCCGGGGTCAGGGAATCTCGACGCCCTCGGCCAGCAACATATCCACCAGGCGGATCAGCGGCAGGCCGATCAGGCTGGTGGCATCCGTCCCTTCGGTGCTCTGGAACAGGCTCACGCCCAGGCCTTCGGCCTTGAAGCTGCCAGCGCAGTCGTAGGGCTGTTCGGCGCGCAGGTAGCGTTCGATGCGCTGTTCGTCGAGCTGGCGCATGTGCACGGTAAAGGCCACGCAATCGACCTGGCAGCGGCCGCTCTGGTTGTTGAGCAGCGCCAGGCCGGTGAGGAAGCTCACCCGGGCACCGCTGGCGGCCAGCAACTGTTCCCGGGCCGTTTCGAAACGGTGGGGCTTGCCGAGGATGCGCCCGTCGAGCACCGCGACCTGGTCCGAGCCGATGATCAGGTGCCGCGGGTGGCTGGCGGACAGGGCTCGCGCCTTCTGTTCGGCCAGGCGCCGTACCAGCGCTTCGGCAGGCTCGCCCGGCTGGTGGCTTTCGTCGATATCGGGCGAGCTGCACGTGAAGGGCAGGCGCAGGCGGTCGAGCAATTCCCGGCGGTAGACCGAGCTTGAGGCGAGTAACAACGGCAGCATGCGCTTCTCCTGAAGGTGGTCGGCGATTCTATCCACAGGCGAAGCCGACGGACAGGGCTGAATTTCCTTTGACATGGGCGGGTGCATCCCTATAATGCTGCGCCTATGTTGAATGACCCGATTCCACCTCACGTTGACCCGCGCAAATTGGCTGATCGCGGCACCACCCTCCAGGGTGAGCTGCTGCTGGCCGATTTGGAGAGACTCTGCGACCCGCTTTCCGACACAGTCGGTACGGTGCAGGCCAAATTCGTTTTTGAACGAGATGAACGTAAGTCTGTGGTTATCCACAGCTTTATTGACACCGAAGTCAAGATGGTTTGCCAGCGTTGTCTTGAGCTGGTCACCCTGCCGATTCACAGTGAATGCAGTTATGCTGTGGTGAAGGAGGGTGCGAATACCCAGTCGTTGCCGAAAGGTTATGACGTGCTGGAACTGGGCGAAGATCCTTTGGATCTGCAGGCATTGATCGAGGAAGAGCTTCTGCTCGCCTTGCCCATTGTGCCTGCTCATCATCCGGAAGAATGCCAGCAGCCGGCGGGGCTCGACGAGCCCGAACCAGCCGAGGACGAGGTAACGCGGTCCAACCCGTTCAGTGTATTGGCGCAGTTAAAGCGTGACCCAAACGTTTAGGAGTTAATCAATTATGGCTGTTCAGCAGAACAAAAAATCCCGCTCTGCCCGTGACATGCGTCGTTCGCACGATGCCCTCGAGGCCAACGCTCTGTCCGTGGAAAAGACCACCGGTGAAGTTCACCTGCGTCACCACGTTTCGCCAGAAGGCGTATACCGTGGTCGTAAAGTGATCGACAAGGGCGCTGACGAGTAAATCTTGTCCGCTCAGATCATCGCGATCGACGCAATGGGCGGGGACTTCGGTCCCCGCAACATTGTCCAGGCCAGTGTTGCCTGCCTTTCTACTACACCCTCGCTGCACCTGACCCTCGTCGGTCAACCCTCCCTCCTGGAAGAATTGATTGCTGGCTATCCGGCCGTTGATCGTGCGCGCCTGAATATCGTCCCGGCGAGCGAAGTCGTCACCATGGATGACCGTCCGTCCCAGGCCTTGCGGGGCAAGCCGGACTCGTCGATGCGGGTGGCCTTGCAATTGCTGCACGATGACCGCGTCCATGCGGTGGTCAGCGCCGGCAATACCGGGGCGCTGATGGCCCTGTCGCGCCATGTGCTCAAGACCCTGCCGGGCATCGATCGGCCGGCGATGGTCGCGGCGATTCCGACCCAACGGGGCTACTGCCAGTTGCTCGACCTGGGGGCGAATGTCGATTGCACCGCCGAAAACCTGTTCCAGTTCGCCGTGATGGGCTCGGTGGCCGCCGAGGCCCTGGGCGTAGTGCGCCCGCGGGTGGCACTGTTGAACGTCGGTACCGAGGACATCAAGGGCAACCAGCAGGTCAAGCTGGCGGCGGGGCTGCTGCAGCAGGCGCGCGGCTTGAACTACGTCGGTTTCATCGAGGGTGACGGCTTGTATCGTGGCGAGGCCGACGTGGTAGTCTGCGACGGTTTTGTCGGCAACATCCTGCTCAAGTCCAGCGAAGGGCTGGCGACCATGATCGCCGCACGCGTCGAGGCGCTGTTCCGGCGCAACCTGGCGTCGCGGCTGGTCGGTGCCCTGGCCTTGCCGTTGCTCAGCCGGCTGCGGGCCGATCTGGCGCCGGCGCGGCACAACGGTGCGAGCTTCCTCGGTCTGCAGGGGATCGTGGTCAAGAGCCATGGCTCGGCCGGCGTGCAGGGTTTGCAGAGCGCAATCCAGCGGGCGCTGATCGAGATCCAGGAAAACCTTCCCGAACGCCTGCATGGGCGTCTGGAGGACCTGTTGCTTTAGGCGTTTTGCCCGGCAGGCGCTTACAATGTGACCGCCCGGTTCAATGGGCCATCCAACTGACAGTTTATTGCGTTTCCGTTCGTTGTATTCCGACGGAACGCCAACTCTCCGACGATAAGATCATTAGGGGCTCGTTTCATGTCTACCTCCCTCGCATTCGTCTTTCCAGGGCAGGGCTCGCAGTCCCTCGGCATGCTGGCCGAGCTGGGCGCACAGTACCCGCTGATCCTGGAAACCTTCGCCGAGGCCTCCCAGGCTCTGGGCTATGACCTCTGGGCACTGACCCAGCAAGGTCCGGAAGAACTGCTGAACCAGACCGACAAGACCCAGCCGGCGATCCTCACCGCCTCGGTCGCCCTGTGGCGCCTGTGGCTGGCCGAAGGTGGTCGGCGTCCGGCCTACGTTGCCGGTCACAGCCTGGGTGAATACAGCGCACTGGTTGCCGCCGGCAGCCTGAGCCTGGCCGACGCCGTTCGCCTGGTCGAGCGTCGTGGCCAACTGATGCAAGAGGCCGTACCGGCCGGTCAGGGTGCCATGGCGGCGATCCTCGGCCTGGAAGATGCCGATGTCGTGGCGGCCTGTGCCGACTCCGCCCAGGGCGAAGTGGTCAGCGCGGTCAACTTCAACTCGCCGGGCCAGGTGGTGATCGCCGGTGCCAAGGCCGCCGTCGAGCGCGCCATGGAGGCCTGCAAGGCCAAGGGCGCCAAGCGCGCCCTGCCGCTGCCGGTGAGCGTGCCGTCGCACTGCGAACTGATGCGTCCGGCTGCCGAGCGTTTCGCCGAATCCGTTGCCGCCATCGACTGGCAGGCACCACAGATCCCGCTGGTGCAGAACGTCAGCGCCAGCGTTGCCGCCGACCTTGACAGCCTCAAGCGCGACCTGCTGGAACAGCTCTACAAGCCGGTACGCTGGGTCGAGTGCGTGCAGTACCTGGCGGCCCAGGGCGCGACCGAACTGGTCGAGTGCGGTCCTGGCAAGGTCCTGGCCGGCCTGAACAAGCGTTGCGCCGACGGCGTCAACACGTCCAACCTGAATACCCCGGATGCCTTCGCCGCCACGCGCGCGGCGCAGGCCTGAATTAGGAGAAGCCTGCATGAGTCTGCAAGGTAAAGTTGCACTGGTCACCGGCGCCAGCCGTGGTATCGGCCAAGCCATCGCCCTCGAGCTGGGTCGCCTGGGCGCCGTGGTGATCGGCACCGCGACGTCCGCCTCGGGTGCCGAGCGCATTGCCGCGACCCTCAAGGAGCACGGCATCCAGGGCACCGGCCTGGAACTCAACGTCACCAGCGACGAGTCGGTCGCTGCCGTCCTGGCGAGCATCACCGAGCAGTTCGGTGCGCCGGCCGTACTGGTCAACAACGCCGGCATCACCCGCGACAACCTGATGATGCGCATGAAGGACGATGAGTGGTACGACGTGGTCGATACCAACCTCAACAGTCTGTACCGCCTGTCCAAGGGCGTTCTGCGCGGCATGACCAAGGCGCGTTGGGGCCGAATCATCAATATCGGCTCGGTAGTGGGTGCCATGGGCAACGCAGGCCAAGTAAACTATGCGGCAGCCAAGGCAGGCCTCGAAGGTTTCAGCCGCGCACTCGCGCGTGAGGTCGGCTCGCGGTCGATTACGGTAAACTCGGTGGCGCCAGGCTTCATCGACACCGACATGACCCGCGAACTGCCGGAAGCACAGCGCGAAGCCCTGTTGACGCAGATTCCGCTGGGCCGTCTGGGCCAGGCTCAGGAGATCGCGCAAGTGGTCGCTTTCCTGGCTTCGGAGGGTGCGGCATACGTGACCGGAGCTACAATTCCGGTGAACGGCGGGATGTACATGTAATTCAAATGTGACGGATTGCTTCAAAAAAATGTCATACCAGCTGTCTAAAATCCGTTATAAAGCTGCAACTTATTGACGGGCAGGGGGACACGGCGGGGTGAAGGCGCAAGCTTTCGGTTGAAAAGCTGAAAAGCCTTTCTATACACTTACCCACCGGCCAGCTGCCTGAATTTTTCCATTAGGAGTGAAAACAAGGTATGAGCACCATCGAAGAACGCGTCAAGAAAATCGTTGCCGAGCAACTGGGTGTGAAGGAAGAAGAAGTCAAGAACGAATCTTCCTTCGTTGAAGACCTGGGTGCCGACTCCCTTGACACCGTTGAGCTGGTGATGGCTCTGGAAGAGGAATTCGAGACCGAAATCCCTGACGAAGAAGCTGAAAAAATCACCACCGTACAAGCTGCTATCGATTACATCAACGCCAACCAGGCGTAATAGTTTGTAATCTTTGCCTGCTGTCATGGAAAAACCGCACTGCCATCATGGCGTGCGGTTTTTTCTTTAGGTGAGGCAAACTGGTCAACAGGAAAAAGGAGAGTGCTGTGTCGCGTAGACGCGTCGTAGTCACCGGTATGGGGATGTTGTCGCCATTGGGTACGGATGTTCCGAGTACCTGGCAGGGCATTCTGGCTGGCCGTAGTGGCATTGGTCTGATCGAACACACAGACCTTTCTGCCTATACCACCCGTTTTGGTGGCTCGGTAAAAGGCTTCAATGTCGAAGAATACTTGTCGGCCAAAGAAGCCCGCAAACTCGACTTGTTCATTCAATACGGCCTGGCAGCCGGTTTTCAGGCGATCCGCGACGCGGGCCTGGAAGTCACCGACGCCAACCGTGAACGTATCGGCGTGGCCATGGGCTCGGGTATTGGCGGTCTGACCAATATCGAGGAAACCAGCCGCACCCTGCATGATTCCGGGCCGCGGCGCATTTCGCCGTTCTTCGTGCCTGGCTCGATCATCAACATGATTTCCGGCTTCCTGTCCATCCACCTGGGTGCGCAGGGACCGAACTACGCCATCTCCACCGCCTGCACCACCGGTACCCACTGTATCGGCATGGCGGCGCGCAACATCGCCTACGGCGAAGCCGACGTGATGATCGCCGGCGGTGCGGAAATGGCCGCTTGCGGCCTCGGCATGGGCGGCTTCGGCGCTTCGCGCGCGCTGTCGACCCGCAACGACGAGCCGACTCGCGCCAGCCGTCCTTGGGACAAGGGCCGTGATGGCTTCGTACTGTCCGACGGTGCCGGTGCCCTGGTGCTCGAAGAGCTGGAGCATGCCAAGGCACGTGGTGCGACGATCTACGCCGAACTGATCGGCTTCGGCATGAGCGGCGACGCCTACCACATGACCTCGCCACCCGCCGATGGCGCCGGCGCGGCACGTTGCATCGCCAACGCCCTGCGTGATGCCGGGATCACCCCGGACCAGGTGCAGTACATCAACGCCCACGGTACGTCGACCCCGGCCGGTGACATCGCCGAAGTCGAGGCGATCAAGACCGTGTTCGGCGAGCATGCCCACAAGCTGGCGGTCAGCTCGACCAAGTCGATGACCGGTCACCTGCTGGGTGCCGCCGGTGCGATCGAGGCGATCTTCAGCGTCCTGGCCATCGCCGACCAGGTGGCGCCGCCGACCATCAACCTCGACGAGCCGGACGAAGGCTGTGACCTCGACTTCGTGCCTCACGAAGCACGGCGCATGCCGATCGACGTGGTGCTGTCCAACTCCTTCGGGTTCGGTGGCACCAACGGTTCGCTGGTGTTCCGTCGGTTCGCCGAGTGATGCAGAGCTGGGTCGACGGTCAGCCGGCTGATTCGTTGCCGCTCAAGGACCGCGGCCTGGCCTATGGCGATGGTCTGTTCGAGACCATCGCCGTCAGGGGCGGGCGCCCGCTGCTGCTCGAACGGCACCTGCAGCGCCTGGCCGACGGCTGCCGCCGACTGGGTTTCGCCGCCAATCAGGCAGTGATTCGCAGCGAACTGCTGGTCTACAGCGCCGCACTGGGCGAGGGTGTGCTCAAGCTGATCCTCACCCGCGGCGACAGCCTGCGTGGTTATGCCGCGGCGGCCGATGCGCAGCCGCGGCGCATCCTGCAAGGCAGCCCGCTGCCGACTTATCCACCGGCCCTGCAGAACCTGGGGATCCGTCTCTTTCCCTGCACCACCCGTTTGTCCGAGCAGCCGTTGCTGGCCGGTCTCAAGCACCTCAACCGGCTGGAACAGGTCATTGCCCGTAGCGAATGGCAGGATGGCGAGCATGCCGAAGGGCTGATGCTCGATGCTGCCGGGCGGGTGATCGAGGGCGTGTTCAGCAACCTGTTCCTGGTCAGCGATGGCGTGCTGCGCACGGCCGATCTGAGCCGTTGCGGCGTGGCCGGGGTGATGCGTGCCGAATTGCTGGACCAGGCCCGGGACCTGGGGATCCCTGTGGATATTTCGGACATCAGCATGGAGCAACTCCGGCAAGCTGATGAGGTCTTTCTCTGTAACAGCGTTTACGGCGTCTGGCCGGTTCGCGCCTTGGCCGATCTGAGCTGGTCGGTAGGGCCGCTCACCCGTAAACTGCAAGGCATTGCCCGCGCGCTATTGGAAGTTTGAATTGAGACGTAAATTCTTGTTGCTGCTGCAGACGGGTCTGGTGCTGGCGGGATTGCTGCTGGGCGTATCGGCCTGGAAGATCCACTCCGCGCTGGAGCAGACTCTCGACCTGAAGCAGGAGCAACTGCTCGACGTGCCGACCGGTGCGACCCCAACCGGTACCTTCAACCGCATGGAGGCCGAGGGTACCCTGCACGATGCCTTCTGGCTGCGCCTGTACTGGCGCTTCAACATGGCCGGGGTGCAGTTGCACAGCGGCGAATATCGCCTCACTCCAGGCATGGATGTCCGCACCCTGCTGGGCCTCTGGCAGCGTGGCGAAGTGGTGCAGTACAGCCTGACCCTGGTCGAAGGCTGGAACTTCCACCAGGTACGCAGTGCGCTGGCCAAGCAGGAAAAACTCCAGCAGACCCTGGCTGGCCTCAGCGACAGCGAGGTCATGGCCAAACTTGGACATAAGGATGTGTTCCCGGAGGGGCGTTTCTTCCCGGACACCTATCGTTTCGTACGCGGGATGACCGATGCCGAGCTGCTGGAAAAGGCCTACGATCGCCTGCAGAGTGTCCTGGCCCAGGAATGGGAAAAGCGTTCGACCGATGCGCCTTACACCGAACCCTACCAGGCGCTGATCATGGCGTCGCTGGTGGAGAAGGAGACCGGCGTACCCCAGGAACGCGGGCAGATCGCCGGTGTCTTCGTCCGCCGGCTGCAGCTCGGCATGCTGCTGCAGACCGATCCGACGGTGATCTACGGTCTGGGTGAGCGCTATACCGGCAAATTGACCCGTGCCCATCTGCGCGAGGCCAACCCCTACAACACCTACCTCAACGTCGGCCTGCCGCCGACGCCGATCGCTATGGTTGGTCGCGAGGCGATCCATGCCGCATTGAACCCGGTGGAGGGCAAGAGCCTGTACTTCGTCGCCCGCGGTGATGGCAGTCACGTCTTCTCCGATGACCTGGACGCCCATAACAACGCGGTGCGCGAGTTCCAGCTCAAGCGCCGGGCTGACTATCGCTCCAGTCCGGCGCCGTCTCCGGCTGCGGGGGCTACGGTGAATCCGGCGCCGGGCGCTGAAGCCAAGCCTGCTGCACCGGCCCAGGATGCCGCCGAACCTGAGGCAAAACCGGCCACTGCTCCGGCAGAAGTGCCGCCTGCTGGTGATACCGAGGCAAAAGGCGGCCAGTAACCCGGCTTAGTCTCCGGGGGCCGGCCGGTTCTGCTGGCTGCGGGCGCCCCTCGGCAATCGGCAACTCAACGGTTCGTGGCATCAGCCCAGCTATTCGTCGATCATATCGGCCGCTTGCTGCGTCGTCTGGCTGGTCCGGGTGGCCAGCTTGCGAACTTCATCGGCGACCACCTCGATATCCCACAGCCCGTCATGGGCATGCCGACCAGGCCCCGCTGTCGAACGCTGACGCTCCCGACAGGGTTTGCCAGGCCAACGGGCCGGCAGCGATTTCCTCTGCACTCAGCAGGCAGTTGTCGAGCTCGCGCTGCAGCCGGTGGGTATCGAGATCCTGGCCGATGAAGACCAACTCCTGTCGGCAGTCGCCGACAACGCTGTCCCACTTGGTCATGATGCTCTGCATCCGATAGTCGTCCCGGGGCCATTGCGAAGGCTCGATGAAATTCCACCAGCGGCCGACATAGTCCCACTGGAATTGCCTGCCGCTTTGAACCAGCAATCCGGTTTCCAGGTATCGGCTGGCGAGCCAGAAGTAACCCTTGCAGCGCAACAGTTGCCCGTTGCTCCAGGGGCGGGAGAGAAAGTCGAGCAGGCGTTGGGGGTGAAAAGGGGCACGCTCGCGGTACACCCAGGAGGTCACGCCATAGGTTTGCGACTCGGAGGACGGGGTGTCCGTGTCCTCCATCTTCCTCATCCAGCCCGGTGATGTGGCAAGGCTGGGCAAGTCAAACAGCCGGGTACCGAGAATGCTGGATAACTCGACGTTACCGTGAGCGATCGGCACGATCCGGGCGCTCGGATTAAGACCAGTGAGGATGGCATGCACGGCCTGGTAACCCGGTTCATCGAGCAGGTCCAGCTTGTTGACGAGAATGACGTTGGCGTACTCCACCTGTTCGATCAGAAGATCCGCCAGATGGCGCTTGGGCGCCTGTTCATTCGCGTCGTTGCGGGCAATGCTGTCGGGTGACTCGAGCAACGCCTGGAAACGGCTGCCATCGACCACCGTCACCAGGGTATCCAGCCGTGCCAGTTCACTGAGGCTGAAGCCCTTGTCGTCAAGAAAGGCGAATGTTTCCGCGACCGGCATCGGCTCAGAGATACCCGTGGACTCGATGAGCAGGTAATCGAAGCGCTGCTGACGCGCCAGGCCGCTGATCTGCTCCAGCAGGTCGGCGCGCAGCGTGCAGCAGATGCAGCCGTTGCTCATCTCGATCAACTCATCGCTACCCCGGTGCAGCGACACTTCGCGCTGCACCTCTTCGGCATCGATGTTGACTTCGCTCATATCATTGACGATAACCGCCACTTTCAGGCCTTCGCGGTTGCGCAGGACATGGTTGAGCACGGTGGTTTTGCCGGCGCCGAGGAAACCCGAAAACACCGTTACCGGAAGTCGGCCCGCCTGGGCGCCGTCAATCATGCGCTCACCGCTTGCGGGTGGGGAGCCTTGTCCAGGTAGCTTTCGAAAAGATCGACCACCACGAAACCATCGTCCGCGGCATCTCCCCACAGGTCTTTCACGCGAAACTCGACGTGATAGGTCGGCTGATGCACTGCATTCAAATCGCCATGGCCAATCGAGTCCGGGAACGGCCACATTTGCGAAGTCCGGTGCAGGACCACGCCTTCCTTGCCACGCACGTAGGCTGGCATGCGGATATGCCCCGCCACGTGCTCGTCCCGGACCACCACCCGGTCGCCTGCTTCGAAGGGTGGCCGACCGGTGATCGCCGGGCGTCCCTTGGCCTGGGCGGGGTTCGCCAGCTTGAAGTGAGACCCCAGGGCCTGATCAAGCTCCGCCTGGGTGATGACACCTGTTTCGACCAACAGCGTGGCGGTAGCGATGACATAGCGTTCGTAGTACTGGGTGCCGACATGCTGGCGGACATCCAGGCGTTCGACGGCATGACGTACCTCGTCCACGCTGAATTTTTTCAAGTGATCGACGCCGATGAACATCAGGCTGTAGGCCAGGTGCTCCCAGTCCTGCTTGAACACGGGCTTGTAGCTCAGACTGTTGATTGCATGGGGGACTTTGCCAAAGCCCTGGAAGCCGCCGAGATCGTGGAAACCATCCATCGTGAATACCTCTGAAAAGTGAAGGAAACAAAGCGTCCCGGCTACGCCACGCGCGGCAGCGCCACGCCGATCAGGACATCCTTGGTGACCAGTTTTCGAAGTGCCTCTTCATCCATGGACTCGCTGCCCCGAGGCCGGACCGGCAACACCAGGTAGCGACTTTCAGCCGTGGTATCCCAGACCTTGACGGTGACCTCGTCCGGCAGGTCCGTACCCAGTTCCCGCAGGACGGTGCGTCCTTCTCGAACCAGGCGGGCACGGAATTCGAAGCCCTTGTACCACTCCGGTGGCAAGCCGAGGACGGGCCAATTGGTGCAGGAGCACAGGCTGCACACGATCACGTTTTTCAGCGTGGGCGTGTCCTGCAGGGCAACGATGTATTCGCCCTGAGGGCCGGTGTAGCCGAACTGGGCGCATGCGGCGGTGCCGTCCCTGAGCAGCCATTCACGAAATTGCGGGTCCACCCAGGCCTTGGCCACGACCCGGGCGCCATTTTCCGGGCTCCATTGGTGTGCCATCAGTTGGGTCATGTGTTCGATGTAACCGTCGGGGATCAGGTCCTTTTGCTTGAGCACTTGCAATAACGCATGGGCCCGCTCGCCCGGGGTCGAGGTGGTGCGTTCAGGTGAGTTCATCAATGGATTCCTCATCGTTGAGCTTCGAAGCAAACGCTTCACGGCTTTTATCGGTTTTTTGCGCTGCACGGGACGCGCCGGCTAACTGTTTTTCCAGTCGACCGACGCTTCGAACGCAGCGGCGGCCTGGTAAATCGTGCCTTCGGCATAGTGCTTGCCGACCAGCATGAGCCCGACCGGCAAACCCTCCACCCGGCCACAGGGAATTGACATGGCCGGGTGGCCGGTGATGTCCTGGGCCGAGGCATTGCCGATCATTTCCAGCGCCCGAGCCACGTATTCGGTGATCGAGCAACCCGGCTCCGGGTGTGGCTGGGCGAGGATCGGCACGGTAGGCATCACCAGCAGGTCGTAGCGGGCCAATGCCGCGTCATAGCCGGCACAGGCCAGGCGCCGGAGGTTTTGCGCCTTGGCGTAGAAGCGGCCGTTGTAGTGCTGAACGCCGTATTGCCCGACGAACATGCACAGCTTCAGGGATGCGGACAGATCATCCGCCTCATCGCGCCAGCCGACCTGCTTGTCCAGCAAGGGCAGGTCATACAGCCCCTTCCAGTTAAAACCGGCGCCGTTGCCATGCATCATCTGCATGGTCAGGCCCTCGCAGCCGATGGGGTGCCACAGCGAACCGGCGATCGTGTGCTCGGGAACGGAGACTTCCTCGACCTGTGCGCCGAGCCGCGCAAACTGTGCGATTGCACTGCGTACCGATGAGGCCACCCGTGGATCCAGGTTGGGCAGTTCAAAGCCTTCCTTCAGGATGCCGATCCTGAGTCCGTCCACGCCCCGCTCCAAATAATCGCTGTAGCGGTCGACCCGCGGCGCGGCCTGGCGAGGATCGAGCCCGTCCGCTCCCGCCATCACCTCCAGCATCAACGCGTTGTCGCGCACATTGGCGGTGATGGGGCCGGCATGGTCGATCGTCGACTCGATGGCCATGATTCCGGTGTAGGGCACCAGCCCATGGGTCGGCTTCATGCCGTAGGTGCCGCAGAACGCCGAAGGAATCCGGATGGACCCACCCTGATCACCGCCCACCGCCAGGTCGACTTCGCCCGCGGCCACCAGGACCGCGCTGCCGGAAGAGGAACCACCGGAAGAAAAACCCTGGCGGTGGGGGTTGTGCACCGGCGCTGGATCAGAGGTGTGGCTGCCGCCGGACAGGCAGTAGTGTTCGCATGTCGCCTTGCCGAGGATGGTTGCCCCGGCATCGAGCAATCGGCTGACGACAGTGGCGTCGAAGGAAGGGACGAAGCCTTCCAGTGGCTTGGCGCCATTCATCATGGGCACGCCGGCCAAGGAGATATTGTCCTTGAGGGCTACGGTCTTGCCCGCCAGCTTGCCCTCGCGGGCGCCGTTGACTTCGGTACGGAAATACCAGGCGTTGAACGGGTTGTGCTCAGCCGATGGACGATAGCCTGAACTGCGTTCGTAGCGTATCGGCGGGATGAAGTCGGGCAATTCGTCAATCAGGTCATAGGCGTCGAAGCTGGACTGCATGAGGGCCAGGTATTCACTGGCCTGCTCGCGGTCGAGCTGCATGTGCAGGCTGCTCGCGAGGTCCAATAGCTGCTCAAGGGTGGGGCGAACGATTGCCATGATGGGACTGTCCTTATCGTAAGTGGCCGAATGGCACTGCCTACTCGTCAAATGGGTGGGGCTGGTGCTCAAGATAGTCCCTATTCCCAGCCCCGGGCTTGGTTGAAAAAGACATCGACTTGGTCGAGCCGGACACCTGCGCGCCAGGACGGCAGGGGGCCGTGGTCGTTGTCCGGTGGGCGCCTGGGTCAAAACACGTGCGCGTAACGCAGGTTCATGCGCCAGTCTTCCCTGGCACCGTTGTCCACCGAGAGATCCTTGCCCAATTGCAGTTGGAGCTGGTCCGTGGGAGTGACGAACTGGGTGGCCGTCAGACGGAAGTTGGTGGTGCCCAACTCGTTATCCTGATTGACGTGCCCGACGCTCGTCTCACCGCCCCAGGTGCGCCCCAAGCCGATACCCAATGCGGTGGTGGCGTCTGGCATGTAACGCCCCATGATCTGTGCTGCGTAGGAAACGTCCTGCTTCAAGCGCACGGCATTCGCCCCATAGTCGGTGTTGTCGCCATACCAGGTGGCGCCGCCGACCAGGTCCACCGCCCATTTCTCCGTGAAGTGCTTGACGTAGGCACTCTGAAGCTCGAATTTCCAGCGGTTTTCGCCGATGTTGAGCGCGTCGTCCTTGTCATAGGTGCCCGTAGGGACATACAGGTAGGGGGCGATACTGAGGGTGTCGCGGGCCTCGTTGAGCCGCCACTTGACCGGCGCGGTCAGGATCAGGTCGCCAACGCCGCGGGTGCTGCCCAGCGCCGAGGCGTCACCTGCGCTGGAGACGTGTCCGAAAGGCAAAAGGAACTGCGGGTCGATGGTGACGGTGTCACTGAGCGCGTAGACATGCAGTAGACGCAGGATGCCGATGTCCGAACTCAACCTGAAATCAGAGCTGGCCTTGTGCCCGTTGGTGTAGGCCGAGTCCGTGGTGGCGTGCTGGTAATAAATTGCGCCAATGGTCGCGCCGACCGGGTATTGCTCGTAATCGCCAGGGGCCACTTCACCGGCATTCACCTGGAGCGCGGGTAACAGGGTGGAAAGTGTCAGCAGTCGGATCTTGTTCATCATTTATTCCTCGCACAGGGAGGCCGTGCCACCCGAGGAGAGTGGCAAGGAGGCTGAAATGGGGGGATGTAAACGCTGATGGACTTCAGGTGGCTGGCGGCAGCGCGTCGCGCAACATGCCGGTCTGCGAGTGACAGTTGATGTACTCGAATACCTGGCTCCTGGCGTCCGACACGGACACCTCGTGGTACAGCCGCAATTTTTTCAAACCTGCGGCCACGCGAAAGAACGTGACGAAAATACGCAGATGGGTAGGGTGCGATTCTGCCCAGCGCTCGAGTTTCTCGACCGAGCGCCAGTGACCGATGTTGTAGCTCAGGTCGAGAAAGTTGCCGTCCATATCGATGTTGCGCACGAACCGGTTGCTGTAGCAGCCCAGGGGGCCGCCGTTATCACGCAGGAAATCCATGCCGTCCTGCAGGGTCGGCAGAATTTCGTCGAGGTACAGCGAGCGCTCGTCTGCCTCGGCATCCGCCCAGTCCTGGCCGGAGCGGATCAGGGTGAGGTTGTCATGCCCCAGGACCACGACCCGACCACCTTTGGCGGGGTCCCCCGCGACCACTTGCAGCTCACTCGTGGGCTGCATCCAGTCCGTCTGGGAGAGCGGGAAGCGGTCGCGCATCGAGCCCCAGTAACCGTGTTCTTCGATCTCGCCACTGATCGCATCCATGACCGCGCCGACACCGGGCAGGTGGTCCTGGAAGGCATACAAGGTCTCGAACTGCTCGGCGCGCGGGGCGGTGATTTCGCGGAAGTAACCAAGGCCTTCGCCCAGCCGCTGCGGCGAATTCCACCAGTCATTCACCGAGGGTGAACGCAACCAGCGACAGTGGGCGGCAGGGTCTTTCCAGTATCCGACCACAATCAGGTTATCAAAGCCGCTGCTATCGGTGTGGTGGGTCAAGTCATGGGTCTGGGGGCCATCGACCAGGCTGAAACTGCCGACGATGTGACGCATCGCCTGCAACGCGGCCTCGCGCTGGGCGTCGCCGCGATATTGCACGCCGAGGTAGGCCATCACCACCTGTTCCAACTGCTCGCCAGCGCGTGCAACCCACATGGGAAAGGGTGGCTGGTACTCGTCGGGTACCCGGCGAGACAGGGTGCGTGGGCATTTGAGATGTTTGTCGATTGCAGATTCCATCTTGAGCTCCTCGTTATTTTCGTTCAGGCCTGCGGGGTTTCAGCGCTTGAGCGGCTGGTCGCGCTTGGCGATCTGCCGCCGGTGCAGCAGCTTCATGGCCCCCCATTCAATCAACCAGTAGGCCGACTCTTCAGGCGCGAGGTCGCGCATCTGCAGAAGCCAGGAGCAATCAGCCAGTCGTTGTGAACCGTGTCGATGCATGGCGTGCCTCGTCAGAAGGGTATGAGCTGCTGTGAGGTGGAAATTAGGCTGGACGGCGAGGGGACGCTTTGTTTGACGAGACAACCGTTTGGTTGGAAAAGACAAGGCTGAAAATGACCTTCCCATGGTCCGCATTGGTGCATCTGGCCCGACTGTGTGACCCGCCGTGCCTCCCGATGGGGAGGGCGGTGCAGGCAGCGGCACCGCAGCCAGGCGAACTTCGCGATGGAAGTTGCACGGCAGCGCACTGAGGGAGCTCCGCAACTGCCTGGCCTGTTAATTGCTATCGGTGGCTGAAGATTGGCTGCAAGTCAGAACTTCCCGCGCGCCTATTGCATCGTTGTCGAGGTCAGTGTCATGAACCCGAGCACTCAGTATTCGACCCTTGCCGTATCAGCACCCCGTCGCTTTGATTACTGGAAGGAAGTGGTGTGTCGCCATTGTCTGGCGGCAGATAGCAAACCCCTGTCCCAGAGCAGTTTTGATGGCCAGCTCGCAGTCAATGCCATCGGCGATCTGGACATCTTTTCGCTGTCTTCGCCGCTGCATTACTGGGAACGTTCCGAACGGCACCTGCGCAGCGGTCCGGCCGAGGATTTATGGTTGGGCTTCTCCCGCAATGGTCATGGACAAATCGAGCAGGGCGGAAGAAAAGCCAGCCTGGCCACCGGAAGTTTGTTTCTTTACGACGCAACCCAGGCGTTTCGATTCAGTTTGGGTGGTACCGAAAACCACCTGGTCCGTGTTCCTCGGGCCTTGTTGACCGAGCGTTTGCCACGGGTGGCCGATTACACCGCGATGGTCCTCGACGACCGGCGTCCCGGCGTCATTCCATTGCGTGAAATGTTGCGTCAGGTGGTGAGCGCACCGAGGTCGTTGGAGGATGAGCGCATCTCGAATCGTTATACAGGCGCATTGATTGACTTGCTGGTGATCAGCCTGGAACTTCAGGACCTGAAGACCACCCACCAGGAATTGGACCTCTACGGCCGCATCATGCAATACATCCGGCGGCACCTGACCGAGCCGGACCTGTCTATCGACGTCATCGCGCAAGCCCACAATGTATCCACCCGCACCGTTACGCGGGCGTTCGCGCGTCACCAGAAGTCCCCGGTCGCAGAAATCTGGAAAGAGCGCCTGAACGCGAGCCGTGAAGCGATCGAGCGCGGACAGGTGCGTACGGTGTCGCAAGCGGCGCTGGAGTTCGGGTTCTCTGATTTCTCCCATTTCAGCCATGCGTTTCGCAAGGCCTTTGGCGTGGCGCCCAATACGCTTTTGCAGCGCAACTGAGAGGATTCGCCCGAGGCCGCCCTTAGGGCCCGGGTAGCGCTCGACCGGCCAGGATCGAGCGCGGGTACACGGTATGGTCGCCGCTTTTACATCCTGAAGTACGAGCCATCGCCGGAGCCACGACGCAGGTGCGTTGTGTCGTCGCGACTTCTGCGTTAGCATGCCGGCCTTTCTTCCACCACGCAGCCAAGGAGACCATCATGCAAAACACCGCATCTTCCCTGGCAGAGCGCGCCCAAGCTTGAATTCCCCCGTGCCCGGCATCAGTGCCGCGTACGTCGAATGGCCTTCGGCCCCGGCTCTGCCCTAGCCAATTCATCTGTTGATTTCGTTTTACTGAACCGTCCGGTTCGGGACCGTATTGCGCCTGCGCGCTCGCCGCGCCAGGCCGTCGGCGTCCTGCCGGATGGATGGGACTATTCATGGGCAATTGCATGCAAACCCTGTCCGAGACCGTCACGCTGCTGGCCTCGGACGACACCTGGATCGAGGGCACCGCGATCCAGCAACTTCACACCACCGCTGCGCTGCCGGGCATGGCCCGGGTGGCCGGCATGCCGGACCTGCACCCCGGTCGCGGCTATCCGGTGGGCGCGGCTTTCTTCTCCGTTGGCCGCCTCTATCCGGCCCTGATCGGCGGTGATATCGGCTGCGGCATGGCGCTGTGGCGAACGGACCTTGCCGTTGGCAAATTGAGCGCCGACAAGCTGGACAAGCGACTGGGCAACCTGGATCGCCCGCTGGACGAGGACTGGCGCGAGCGGGTGGCGGCGCTGGGGCTGCCGGCCAATGGTTTCGACGCCGCGCTGGGCACCATCGGCGGCGGTAATCACTTCGCCGAGCTGCAGCGGGTGGAGCAGATTTACGACACCGAACGCACCGCCGCGCTGGCGCTGGACCCCAAGCGCCTGCTGCTGTTGGTGCACAGCGGTTCGCGCGGCCTGGGCCAGGCCATTCTGCGCGAGCAAGTGGACCGGCACGGCCACGCCGGTCTGCTGGAGGGCAGTACCGATTTCCTCGCCTACCTGGCCCGCCACGACGAGGGCCTGCGCTTTGCCGAGGCCAACCGGCGGCTGATTGCGCAGCGCATGTTGGAGCGCTTGCGCGCCAATGGCGAGCCACTGCTGGACGTCAACCACAACCTGGTGTCGCCGGCCCGCATCGGCGGCCTCGACGGTTGGCTGCACCGCAAGGGCGCGACGCCGGCGGATGCCGGCCTGGTGGCGATTCCCGGTTCGCGTGGGGATTTCACCTACCTGGTGGAGCCGCTGCCCAGCGAGCTGAGCCTGTTGTCGCTGGCGCACGGCGCCGGCCGCAAGTGGATGCGCAGCGAGTGCAAGGACCGGTTGTCGCGGCGTTTCAGCCCGGCGCAACTGATGCGCACCCGCCTGGGGGGACATGTGATCTGCGAGGATCGGCAGTTGATCTACGAGGAGGCGCCGGAGGCCTACAAGCCAGTGGACAGCATCGTCGACACGCTGGTCCGGGCCGGCCTGGTGCGACCGCTGGCACGGTTGGCTCCGGTGTTGACCTATAAAACCCGCGGGGAGTGCTGCTGATGATTCTGCTGCAATTTTCCGCCGCCCAGGGACCGGAGGAATGCTGCCTGGCCGTGACCAGAGCGCTGGGGCGCTTGCAGCTGGAAGCCGAGGCGCAAGACGTACGCTTGCAACTGCTGGAGCAGGAGGCCGGCCCGCGAGCGGGTACGTTGCGTTCGGTGCTGCTGAGTCTGGAAGGCTCGGACGCCGAAGCGCTGGCAGCGCAATGGACGGGTACGTTGCAGTGGCGGGCGACCAGCCCCTACCGGCCGCGCCATCAGCGCAAGAACTGGTTCATCGGCGTGGCGCGCTGCCCGGAGCCGGCCTTGGGGCTCGAAGGGGAAATCCGTTTCGAGACCCTGCGTGCTTCCGGTCCCGGCGGCCAGCATGTCAATCGCACCGAGTCGGCGGTGCGGGCTACCCACCTGGCCAGCGGTATCAGCGTCAAGGTGCAGTCCGAGCGCAGCCAGCACGCCAACAAGCGGCTGGCATTGCGCCTGATTGCGCTGAAACTGGAGCAGTTGCAGCAGCAGGGCGCAGCCGACGCGCGTGCGGCGCGACGTTTGTTGCACCACCAGTTGGAGCGCGGCAACCCCAGCCGGGTGTTCGTTGGCGAGCGGTTCGAGCCGCTGGGTTGAAGCCGCGAGGGCGGCGGCGGGCTTGCCGGCCCCTTCGTAGGCAAGCCAGGCTACTATAGGGGCGTGGGCTGCGGCAGGATTATCAATGTGCCTGTTGGGCGGTCTTGTGGTGTTGCCAGGCTCGTATCACCGTCTCTTGTAGCTGTTCGAGGCTGCCGTCATTGACGATCAGCACATCCTCGGGCAGGCGCGCCACGCCCAGTTCGGAGGAGTGGGCATTGACCCGCTGCAGGTTGGGGCGGGTGATGTGCCAGATGACGCCATGGTGTTCGCGCAGGTACCGGGCTTCGTTCTCGAAGCGGATGTCCTTGATGATGATCGTCGAGGCGCTCGCCGGCAGGGGAGGACGGCGCTTGAGCGGGGTCAGCGGCAGCTGGCCGCGTTTGGCCGCATAGTCGGGGTCGAAGGCCAGGGCGTGCCGTTCGATCAGGGCAACGGCATCCCGTGGGGAAATGTCCCAGCTCGGATCGACTTGTGCGTAATGCTGCGGGTCCCAGATCTGCCCATCGGAAAAATCGAAGAAGGCCTGGGCCGCCAGGCGGAAGGGTGCGTCGGTCGCGGACAGGTCCGCGGTGCCCGACCAGGTGCTGTCGTCCCGCGGTGGATTGATCTCGCGATCCGCCCGCTGCAACCAGTGGTCTGGGTTATGATTGCGCATCCACTCCGTGCCGACCTGCTGGAAGAACTCGCGCGGGGAGCGGTTCCACAGGTCAATCCTGCGCTCTTTTACTGTATCGTCCCAGGTTTGTTCATCGCTCAGGCCGAAGAGGGCCTGGCAGCCGACCTTGAGCGGATCGGCCAGGGCAAAGGCGGCAGTCTCCGCCTGTGCGAGCAGCATTGACGCTACCGTGTCCTTGCCGGATCTGGCGAGTGCGGCGAGCCCGATGATGGTTCTCAAACTGTTGCTCCTGAAGCCTTGCCAGGGCGACCGGCGCGGACGGCCTCCCTGTTCACCTGTTGTCGAAAGGATACCCATACTGCTGTGTTTAGATTTTTTATCAAGATAAAACAACAGGCTGGCGCACCATGGGGCGTGATTGCGACGGGGTTGCAGCATGGCTGAAGCCTATCCCTGGCAGGACACCCTCTGGCAGCAACTGGCCGGCCGTACCCAGCATGCCCATGCCTATCTGCTGCATGGCCCGGCCGGGATCGGCAAGCGCGCGCTGGCCGAGCGGCTGATGGCGCTGCTGCTGTGCAAGAGCCCGGCGGGCCTGGAGGCTTGCGGGCAGTGCAAGTCGTGCCTGCTGCTGGCGGCCGGCAGCCACCCGGACAACTACATCCTCGAGCCCGAGGAAGCGGACAAGGCGATCAAGGTCGACCAGGTGCGTGACCTGGTGGCGTTCGTCGCCCAGACCGCGCAACTGGGGGGGCGCAAGGTGGTACTGATCGAGCCGGTGGAGTCGATGAACATCAACGCCGCCAACGCCCTGCTCAAGAGCCTGGAAGAACCGTCCGGCGATACCGTGCTGCTGCTGGTCAGCCACCAGTCCAGTCGGCTGCTGCCCACCGTGCGCAGCCGCTGCGTGCAGCAGGCCTGCCCGCTGCCGGGCGAGGCGATGAGCCTGCAATGGCTGGCCACGGCCTTGCCCGAGTGCAGCGAAGAGGAGCGGATGGAACTGCTGACCCTGGCGGCGGGTTCGCCACTGGCTGCCGCGAACCTGCAGGCCCAGGGCGTACGCGAGCAACGGGCGCAGGTGGTCGACGGGGTGAAGAAACTGCTCAAGCAGCAGATGTCGGCGACTCAGCTGGCCGAAGGCTGGAACGCCATTTCGCTGTTGCTGCTGTTCGACTGGTTCTGCGACTGGTCGAACCTGATCCTGCGTTATCAACTGACCCAGGACGAGGAGGGCCTCGGCCTGCCGGACATGCGCAAGGTGGTGCAGTACCTGGCGCAGAAGGCGTCGCGGGAAAAGGTCCTGAATATCCAGGACTGGATCCTCGCCCAGCGCCAGAAAGTTCTGAGCAAGGCCAACCTCAACCGGGTACTGCTGCTTGAGGCCCTGCTGGTGCAGTGGGCCGCTTTGCCTGCTCAAAACTGAGGTAGAATCGACTTATCCGCATTTCGGGAGTCCGCATGAACGAACCTATTGGTCCTGGCCCGCGCAACGGCATCCTGTCATTGACCATCAAGGACAAGTCGGTGCTGTACGCGGCCTACATGCCCTTTATCAAGAACGGCGGCCTGTTCATCCCCACCAACAAGAGCTACAAGTTGGGCGACGAGGTGTTCATGCTGCTCAACCTCATGGACGAGCCGGAGAAGATTCCGGTCGCCGGCAAGGTCACCTGGATTACTCCCAAGGGCGCCCAGGGCAATCGCGCCGCCGGTATCGGCGTGCAGTTCAATGACGGCGACAACACCGCCCGCAGCAAGATCGAAACCCATCTGGCCGGTGCCCTGAAGTCCGACCGTCCCACTCATACGATGTAGTTGCCACCTTTCCCATGCTTGTAGATTCCCATTGCCACCTCGACCGCCTGGACCTGACCGCGCACCAGGGCTCCCTGGACGCCGCCCTGGAGGCTGCGCGCCAGCGCGGTGTCGGTCATTTCCTGTGCATCGGCGTCAGCGCCGACAACGCCGCCGAGGTGAAGGCCCTGGCCGAACGTTATGCCGATGTCGACTGTTCGGTCGGGGTGCACCCGCTGGACGTCAAGCCCGACGCGACCCCGGCCCTCGACTGGCTGCTGCGCGAGCTCGATCATCCGCGGGTGGTTGCGATTGGCGAAACCGGCCTGGACTATCACTATGAGCCGGAGGCGGCCGAGGTCCAGCAGGCATCTTTCCGCCTGCACCTGGAGGCGGCACGCAAGACCGGCAAGCCGGTGATCGTGCATACCCGCAGTGCCCGTGCCGATACCCTGCAACTGTTGCGTGAAGCGCAACTGCCCCAGGCGGGCGTGCTGCATTGTTTCACCGAGGACTGGGACATGGCCAAGGCCGCGCTGGACCTGGGTTTCTATATCTCGCTGTCGGGCATCGTCACCTTCCGCAATGCCGATGCGCTGCGCGATGTGGCACGGCAGGTGCCGGCCGACCGTCTGCTGGTGGAAACCGACTCGCCGTATCTGGCACCGATTCCCCATCGCGGCAAACCGAACCTGCCGCAATACGTGCGGGAAGTGGCGGAATACCTGGCGATGTTGCGGGGCGTGCCTTACGAGCGTTTTGCCGAGCAGACCACCGGGAACTTCAAGCGACTGTTTCCGCTGGCGCATGTGGCCTGAGGGGTCGCCGGCTCGAATCGCAGGCAAAAAAAACCCGGGTTCTGGGGGGTGAATCCGGGTCAAGACCATTAGGAGTAAAACAAAGGCGCGCGGTCCATTGGCACCTTTATCGACGTGACACTTGGGGGATATGCCCGTCGACATTTGAAGTATTGGTCAGTATCGCGGTACGTCCAGTCAGGCCTGCTCATTTTTTAAACAGATTTGGAATACATCCGCTTCCCTTGAGTTCTCACATGTTCAGCCGGGGCGCGGGCCTTGTCGTAGAGCGACGCAGCGTGACCCGAACGAAGACTTTTTGACTGGCGAAGGCTGATTCGTCGACAGTGAAAACGAAAAGCCGCTGATGATTCGTGCAATTTGGCGCGGCTCAGGCATAATACTTCGCTTCGATTTTGCCCCTACAGACCTTTTTCTTATGCACAAAGAACCCCGTAAGGTCCGTGAGTTTCGTCGCCGCGAGCAGGAAATTCTCGATACCGCGCTAAAGCTGTTCCTCGAACAGGGTGAAGACAGTGTCACCGTCGAGATGATCGCGGATGCCGTCGGTATCGGCAAAGGCACCATTTACAAGCACTTCAAGTCCAAGGCGGAGATCTACCTGCGCCTGATGCTCGACTACGAGCGCGACCTGAACGAGCTGCTGCACTCGGCCGACGTCGACAAGGACAAGGAAGCACTCTCCCGTGCCTACTTCGAATTCCGCATGCGCGACCCTCAGCGCTACCGGCTGTTCGACCGCCTGGAAGAGAAGGTGGTCAAGGGCCACCAGGTCCCGGAGATGGTCGAGGAACTGCACAAGATCCGCGCCTCCAACTTCGAACGCCTGACCCTGCTGATCAAGGGCCGTATCAGCGAAGGCAAGCTCGAGGACGTTCCTCCGTACTTCCACTACTGTGCCGCCTGGGCGCTGGTGCACGGCGCGGTCGCGCTGTACCACTCGCCGTTCTGGAGCAACGTGCTGGAAGACCAGGAAGGCTTCTTCCAGTTCCTGATGGATATCGGCGTGCGCATGGGCAACAAGCGCAAGCGCGACACCGATCATTCGGTAGCCTGAGCTCTATACTTGTCACTGGAAGGGACTTCCGAGAAAGAACTTGCCAAAACCTGATTTTGGAGTCAGGTTTTGGTGGGTGCGGTGTCTTGATGTCACGCTGCACCTGTAGGAGCCGGCTTGCTGGCGATAGCGACCTGTCAGTCACGGATTGGCCGTCTGACATCCTGCCATCGCCAGCGAGCCGGCTCCTGCGGGGTCCGAGTCTGCAAGTTTCCAAGTTCTCCGTCGGAGTGTCCCATGATCGTTGACCGTCAAGGCAGGCGTTTTCGCAATCTGCGTATCAGCCTGACCTCCGCCTGCAACTACGCCTGTACCTACTGCGTGCCCAATGGCAAGCGGCTGGTGGCGGCCCAGGACGAGTTGTCGGCCGAAGCGATGGCGCGTGGGGTTGCCTACCTGATCGAGGCGGCGGGCATCGAGCGGCTGCGCATCACCGGTGGCGAACCGCTGGTCAGTCCAAAGCTGGAGGCCTTCATGGGCGCGGTGGGCAAGCTGGGGCTGGACGACATCAGCCTGACCACCAACGGCCAACTGCTGGCGCGCAAGCTGCCGCTGCTGCTGGAGGCGGGGATCCGGCGGATCAACGTTTCCCTCGATACCCTGGATGCGGATGCCTTTCGCGGTATCGCCCGGGGCGGCGACCTGGCCAGCGTGCTCGATGGCATGGAGCAGGCGCGGGCGGCCGGGTTGAAAATCAAGGTCAACATGGTGCCGTTGCGCGGGCAGAACCTGGACCAGGTGATGCCGCTGCTCGACTACTGCCTGGCGCGCGGTTACGAGCTGCGCTTCATCGAGCTGATGCGCATGGGGCATCTGGCCAGTGACCACAACGCCTTTCTTCAGCAGTTCGTCAGCCTCCAGCAGTTGCTGGAGTTGATCGGCGAACGCTACGCCTATCTGCAGGCCAATGCGCCGGTGGATGCCACTGCGGTGCGCTACGAGATCCCCGGTCGTGGTCATTTCGGAGTGATCGCCAACGAAAGCGTACCGTTCTGCCGCACCTGTTCGCGCTTGCGGCTGTCTTCCACGGGGTGGCTGCATGGCTGCCTGTCATCGAGCAACCGGCATTATGTCGGCGACCTGCTGGACAAGCCGCGCCATGAGGCCCTGCCGGCGTTGCAGCGCCTGCTGGTCCGGGCGTTGGGCGACAAGCAGTCGGTGGCGTTTTCCGGTGGCGCGACGGTGATGAAGATCATTGGTGGGTGATCGGCCGGGCTTCCTGTGGGCCCCGTTCGCGGATGAATCCGGCCCCCAGGGGGCACTGCGGTGATCACCAATCTTGTAGATGCCTCACAAACCCGTGGGCACCGGATTGATCCGCGAACAAGGCCGCCGCTGTCCTGCAAATCCCGACTCCCCATCAATCTGGCGCGGAAGCTGCATCCTGGGGCTGTTCGCCGGTTTTCCGTCACCGGCCTCTGGAGGATTAGGATGCGTAGCCTGGTTATGCTGCTGGCGCTGTTGGCGCTGGGCGGCTGCATGAAAGTCAGCGATCTGGGAGAAGGGGCTCGTTATCAGATGAGCGACGCAGGGCTGCTCGATCATAGCGATACGCGCCGCATCCACTCGTTCCGCATTCAGCCGGACTCCTTTATCTACATCGCCCAGGGCGCGTTCGCCCCGCCCGGCAGCGCCTACCCACGGCCCAACGTGGTGGCCGAAGAAGCCTTCAACGGCTTCGTCGAATACTTCCCGATGGTCCGCCGCGCCCGCGCCCCGGTCGGCCTCGACCAGGCCATGGCCGAGGCCCGTTCGGCCGGTGCCCACTACCTGCTGTACACCCGTTTCGCCAAGGCCGACGACCGGATCGGCAACTATGACGAATGGGCCGACCAGGAAGCCGTCGACCGCCTTGGCGTTGACACCGGGGTGATCCAGATCATGCTGATCGAGACCGGTACCCAGTACCTGATCGACACCGCACGGATCAGGAGTCGTGGCGGTTTACTGACGTTCCATGACAACAAACCGCAAGACCTGATCGCCAAACCGCTGGCAGAATATGCCCGTAGCCTGCTGGGCTTGAGCGATCAGTAAGTCATTTCGGAGCGGACATGAGTGAATCAGGCAAGGCCAACGACCTGTTGGCGCAGATCCCCGGGACGGAAAAGGGGCTGCCACCGGTTCACCTCTGGAACCCGGATTTCTGCGGCGATATCGATATGCGCATCGCCCGCGACGGCACCTGGTATTACCTGGGCACGCCGATCGGGCGCAAGCCGATGGTCAAGCTGTTCTCCACCATCCTGCGCCGCGAGGGTGACGACTATTTTCTGGTCACCCCGGTGGAGAAGGTGGGCATCAAGGTCGACGATGCGCCGTTTGTCGCGGTGACCCTTGAGGTGCAAGGGCAGGGTGAGGCGCAGCAACTGCGTTTCACCACTCAGGTCGACGAGCAGGTGACGGCCGGTGCCGAACATCCGATCCGGGTGCTGATCGATCCCCACAGCGAAGAGCCGGCACCCTACCTCCTTGTGCGTAGCAACCTCGAGGCGCTGATTCACCGCAATGTGTTCTACCAGTTGGTCGACCTGGCGGTGACGCGGCAGATCGATGGCCAATCCTGGTTGGGCGTGTGGAGCGGCGGCGAGTTCTTCCCCATTGGCCTTGAGCCCTGAGGCCTCCCGTAACCGGGTTTTTGTGCGCTTTCTTGCTGCCGCCCTCTTGTGTAGGAGCAGGGCTTGCCCGCGAAAGCGGCCTTGAGATCGCCAGTGGCTTTGCGGCAAGCCGCAGGCCCTGGTGGCCTTGTGGGCCAGTCCGTTCCCGCAGGCTGCGCAGGCCTCCTGAACCCGTTCGTCAGACCACCATTCATCTTCCGGCAAGATAAATTTCTTGCAGCCACACGCCTCTTTCGGTTATCAAATTGTACATGATTAGACATGTCCGATTTGACAAGAAAAAACGGGTGGTCGATGAGCTCATCCGGCGCATCGAAAGCGGTCTTCTCGAAGACGGCTTTCTGTTGCCGGGCGAGCATCAGTTGGCCGAAGAATTCTCGGTGAGCCGTGGCACGCTGCGCGAAGCCCTGGCCGAGCTCAAACGACGCAACTACATCGCGACCCAGAGCGGCGTCGGTTCGATCGTCACCTACGACGGCATGACCCTCGACCAGGGGGCCGGCTGGGCCCAGGCCCTGGCCGATACCGGCGCGCGTATCGACACCGAGATCCTGCGCTTTGAGGCCGTGCGTCGGCCGGACCTGCTCAGCCGCTACGGCACCGAGCAGTTCATCGCCCTCGACCGGCGTCGGCGCAACCCCGAAGGGGTCGTGGTGTCCCTCGAATATTCGCTGATGCCGGCCAGCGGCGGCCTGGAACGCCTGCCCGAAACCGGCCTGATCGACGACTCCCTGACCATCACCCTGGCCGCCCATGGCTTCATCGGCCAGCACGGCGACCAGTGGATCGGCGCCGAACCCCTCGGCGAAGTGGAAGCCGAACGCCTGGGCCGCCCGGTCGGTACGGTGTTCCTCAAGGCCCTGCGCACCACCTACGACCGCCAGGGACGTTTCATGGAGCAGGTCGAAAGCCTGCTCGACCCCCAGCATTTCCGCCTGCACCTGGCTTTTGGAAACCCGACATGACCCCGACCAGCCGCGCCCTTGGCGCTTTCTACGGGCTGGCTCTGGGCGATGCCCTCGGCATGCCGACCCAGTCCCTGAGCCGCGCGCAGATCCAGGCGCGTTTCGGCAGCATCCGCACCCTGGTGGAGGCCGGCCCGGATCAGCCGATCGCGCCGAACATGCCCGCCGGCTCCATCACCGACGACACCGAACAGGCGATCCTGGTCGGTCAGTTGCTGATCGATGGCCAGGGCCATATCGAGCCCGCCGTGCTCGCCGAACGGCTGATCGCCTGGGAGGCGGTGATGAAGGCCAAGGGTTCCCAGGACCTGCTGGGGCCCTCGACCAAGCGGGCGATCGAAATGATCCTCGCCGGCCACAGCCCCGAAGAAGCCGGGCGCTACGGCACCACCAACGGTGCGGCGATGCGCATCACGCCGGTGGGGATCGCCGCCGACATCGCCCGGCCCCAGTACTTTATCGACGCGGTGGTACAGGCCTGTCAGGTGACCCATAACACCACCCTGGGCATCGCCAGTGCCGCGGCGGTGGCCGCGGTGATCTCCAGCGGGATCAATGGCAAGGGCCTGGTGCATGCGCTGGAGGCCGGCACCGAGATGGCCTTTGTCGCCGAGCGGCACGGGCACTGGGTCGCCGGTGGCCGCATCGGCCCGCGCCTGCGCTGGGCCCGGCAGCTGGTCGCCGATTGCGCCGACTCGGAACTGGCCGACCTGCTCTACGACGTGGTCGGTACCTCCGTGGCCAGCCAGGAGTCGGTGGTGGTCGCCTTTGCCCTGGCCCAGCGCGTGGCCCGCGGCCAACTGAGTGCCTTTGACGCCATCTGCCTGGCCGCCAGTATCGGCGGCGACACCGATACCATCGCCGGCATCCTCGGTGCCATGCTCGGCGCCTGTGACGGCCTGGAGTGCTGGCCGGCCGAACTGATCGCGCAAATCATCGAAGTCAACGGTCTGGAACTGGTCCCGCTGGTCCAGGGCCTGATCGCCTTGCGTACCGCCTGACGCAACAACCCGCAATGGATTGCAGACCGCCGGGGCTGAAGGGGCGCACGTTCCCCCACGCCTCGTGCATTGCCCACAACCACAACAATGGCATCAGGAGCAGAACAACATGACCTCATCAAACGCCGGGCAAAGTGCCGGGCAGTTGGAAATCCGTGGCATCGAGCCGGCTCCCGAGGCCGAGTGCAATGGCCATCCCCTGCAACTGTTCTGGGTCTGGTTCGCCGCCAACATCAGCATCCTCGGCTTGCCGCTGGGCGCCACACTGGTGGCCTTTCGTGGCCTGGCGATCTGGCAGGCGATCATCGTCGCAATCATCGGTGCGGCGGGTTCCTTCGCCGTGGTCGGGGTCATCTCGATTGCCGGCCGTCGCGGCCGTGCACCCAGCCTGACCCTGTCACGGGCGATCTTCGGGGTACGCGGCAACATCGGCCCGACCCTCGTCTCGCTGATGTCGCGCCTGGGCTGGGAAACGGTCAACACCACCACGGCGGCCTTCGTGCTGCTGTCGCTGTGCTCGATCCTGTTCCACTCGCCGGTCGAGGCCAAGAGCGCGCCGCTGCTGACGCTGTTGTTCATCGCCATCTTCGTGCTGCTCACGCTGTGCGTCTCGGGTCTGGGCCATGCGACCCTGCTGGTGATCCAGAAATGGGCGACCTACGTGTTCGGCGCCCTGAACATCCTGGTCGGCGGTTTCCTCTGCGCCACCATCGACTGGAACGCGGTGTTCAATGCCACGCCGGCCCCGCTGAGCGCGATGATCATCGGCATCGGTACCATGGCCGCCGGCACCGGGATCGGCTGGGCCAACGCCGGCGCGGACATGTCGCGCTACCAGCACAGGAGCGTCAAGGCCGGCCGCCTGGTGGCTTCGGCGGCCTTCGGTGCGGGTATCCCGCTGGTGTTGCTGATCACCCTCGGCGGGCTGCTGTCGGTGGGCAACCATGACCTGGCCCAGGCCAACGACCCGATCATCGCGATCCGCGACATGCTGCCGACCTGGATGGCGGTACCGTACCTGATCACCGCCTTTGGCGGCCTGCTGCTGTCGAACAACCTGTCGGTGTATTCGGCGGGCCTGACCACCCTGACCCTTGGCCTCAAGGTCAAGCGCGTGCATGCGGTGATCGTCGATATCGTGGCGATCTTCGCCGGCTCCATCTACTTCATGCTGATCGCCGACAGCTTCTACGGTCCGTTCATCACCTTCATCTCGCTGCTGGCGGTACCAATCACCGCCTGGGTCGGGATCTTCGTGGTCGATCTGCTGCACCGCCAGTACTACAGTGCCAGGGACCTGATGAACGTCGGGCCGGGCAGCGCCTACTGGTATCGCGGCGGCGTCGAGTGGCGTGCCTGCGGTTCCTGGGCCGTGGCCATCGTGCTCGGCTTCAGTTTCACCACCATCGGCACCACGGCGCAAAACGTCTGGTTCCGCGGTTTCCTGTCCGACTCCTGGCTGGGCCACAATGGTTTGGGCTGGGTCGTCACCTTCCTGGTTGCAGGCGGTCTCTACGGCCTGCTGGGCGGCGCGGCGGACCGTCGTGCCGCCCTCGTGGAAAATGCCAATGGCTGAGGATGGCTGCCTGTGAGACGCAACCCCCGATTGCTGCATTCCGGCCAGGTCATCGTCGACCTGGTCATGGCTGTCGACCAACTGCCCGGCAGCGGTGGCGATGCCCTGGCCCATTCGGCCACCTTCGAGACCGGTGGCGGTTTCAACGTCATGGCCGCGGCGCAGCGCAACGGCCTGCCGGTGGTCTACCTCGGTCGCCATGGTACCGGCCGTTTCGGCGACCTGGCCCGTCAGGCGATGACCGCCGAAGGCATCCGCATGGCGCTGGAGCCTGATGCCCGGCGCGATACCGGGCTGTGCGTGGCCGTGACCGATGCCAGCGCCGAGCGGACCTTCATCTCCCATATCGGTGCCGAGGGTGGGTTGTCGGCCGAGGATCTGGCGCGGGTGCCGGTGCAACTCGACGACTACGTCTATGTCAGCGGCTACAGCCTGCTGCAGCCGAACAAGGTCCAGCCGCTGCTGGACTGGCTGCTGGCATTACCGCGCGAGGTGGTCGTGGTGTTCGATCCGGGGCCGTTGGTGGACTCGCCGGAGGTTGCGCCGATGGCTGCCCTGCTGCCGCGCATCGATATCTGGACCAGTAACGCCGATGAGGCCCGGCGTTTTACCGGGACCGTGCAGATCGGCAGGGCGCTGGAAGGGTTGGGCCGGTTGCTGTCGGAACAGGCGCTGCTGCTGGTGCGTGATGGTCCGCAGGGTTGCTGGATCAGCCGGGCAGGGCAGGTCGAGCAGGTGCCGGGCTTCAAGGTGCAGGCCGTGGACAGCAACGGTGCCGGCGATGCCCATGCCGGGGTGTTCATCGCGGCGCTGGCCAACGGCCTTACGGCCAGTGAGGCGGCCCGACGGGCCAATGCCGCAGCCGCCATTGCGGTCACCCGCTGGGGGCCGGCGACGGCGCCGGGGACAGGGGAAGTCGATGCGTTGCTGGTGGCGCAAGGAGATATTGCCGGGCAGCCGACCCGCTGATACCAGCACAACGTGACAGCGTGCTGACATGCAGACGTCGGTCTGGCCGGCTGTCGATGAAGTAGCGCGCCCTTACGGGGCTCGCACCTTCGTATTGCCAGAGCAGTTCGTGGGTTTCTCCCGCTCGGTGTTCATACAGGGTCACGGTCTATGAGTAGGCTTCCACCCCGCTTGCCTGGGAGCGTGCGCCGACACATAGAGAGGGCAGGGAATGCTTGTCGCTGTTCATCGCTGTCTCCTTTTCCGTCTGGTGAGCCACGTCCTTTGCCGATTCCGGACGGGCACCCCGGATTTAGCGCTGAACAGGGCGGTTTGCCTAGCTGTCAGAAATGACAGGTGCCTGGTCTTTTCAGCGCTTCACCGGGCGGCGAAAGGGACGCTGTTCGCGGCGGGTCGATCCATGAAAAATTGACGGAGATCCATACTGTGGGTGTTTTCCGGGCGGGTTGAACAGGAAACACTGGAAACCGGCGCGGCTGCTGTTCTACCCTACCGCGTTAGCTTCCCTTTCCCGACACCAGGATTCCGGTTTCTGCCCCGGGCCACCTGTGTGCACAAAGGGCAGCGTTCTTCCCGACTCTTGTGACGACGCCTGTGAAACTCATCATCATTGCTGTTTACGTACTGTCCATCGCGTATGTACACCTGCGCGGCCAAGTCCGGCACAAGCTGGGCCGCCAACTGAGCGACCACTCCAGCTTCCTGGCCCCGATCAACTGCTTCCTCTACCTGTTCTCGAAGATTCCGAGCCGCCCCTACCTGGAGGTCAAGGACTTCCCGGAATTGAAGCCTCTGCAGGACAACTGGCAGGAAATCCGCGAAGAGGCCCTGGCGCTGCTGCGCGCCGGCGAAATCAAGAAGTCCGAGCGTCCCGATGACGTGGGTTTCAACTCTTTCTTCAAGACCGGCTGGAAACGCTTCTACCTGAAATGGTACGGCGACAACCACCCGTCGGCCCTGGAGTTGTGCCCGCGCACCACCGAACTGCTCAACAGCATCGGCACGGTCAAGGCGGCGATGTTCGCCGAACTGCCACCCGGCTCGCGGCTGGTTCGCCATCGTGATCCCTACGCCGGCTCCCTGCGTTATCACCTGGGGCTCGAAACCCCGAACGATCCGGGCTGCTACATCAACGTCGACGGCCAGAACTACCACTGGCGCGACGGCGAGCCGGTGATGTTCGACGAGACCTTCATCCACTACGCGGAAAACACCACCGACAAGGACCGGGTGATCCTGTTCTGTGACGTCGAGCGGCCGATGCAGTACCGCTGGGCGGCGGCATTCAACCGCTGGTTCAGCCGCAACGTGATGGCTGCCGCCGCGGCGCCGAACGGCGACGGCGACAAGACCGGCGGGATCAACAAGGCCTTTACCAAGCTCTACGGCATCCGCCAGCGCGGCAAGGCGCTGAAGAAGACCAACCGCACGCGCTACTACCTGGAGAAGTGGGCGATCTTCGGTGGTCTGCTGGCGTTGTTCCTGCTGATCTAGTACCGCGATCCAGGGCGATGAAAAAGGCCGGACTCCTCACAGAGTCCGGCCTTTTTTGTAGCGCTCTACAGTGAATCGATCAGATGCCATCCTGCGGATGCAGGGTGCGCTTGGCCAGGTCTTCGGGGCTCTTTTCCTGCCAGACCTTCCAGTACTCGACGCGTTTCTCTTCAACGCTGCCCTTGTTGTTCTCGAACCAGGACAGCGACTTCGGCGAGTTGCCGACCAGTTCGGTGTCCTTGATCAGGTTGTCGACTTCCTTGCTGCCCTTGGCGAACTCGGCCTTGCTGTCGGAACTGACCGGCCACAGCGAGAAGCGGGCTTTCCAGGCGCCCATGCGCGGTGTCACCACGCTGTAGTAGGTCTTGCCCGCAGCCAGGTCGGCCTCGAGGAAGTCGGCGGCCTCGGACACCACCATGAACGTGTGCTTGCCCGGGGTAGTGGGGTAGTTGATCTTGCTGCCGTTGGCCATGATGCCGATGAATTTGGTCTGGCCGCCGGTCACGTCATACAGCGACGCATCGATGATCTTGCCGACGAAGGAGGAGCGCATGAAGACGACCTGCGCGGCGTTCGGTTCGGCGCTCGGAATGGTTTGCGTGGGGGCCACCTGCATCGGGTTGCCGGCACAGCCGCCCAGCAGGGCGGCAGCGGCCAGAAGGCAGGCGTGGATAATGCGCATCGATTGCTCCTTGGTCTTGTATTCGAGTGGTTCCCTACTCAGGTGCGCCGCGGCAAGGCAATGCTCGCCGCTGCGGGCATCTTTCAGGCCCGCCCTTTAAAACATGAAGGCAATTGGCTATCAAGTATTTTCGGTTTTGCCGGAGCGGCCGTCAGCGCTCCTGCACCCCGCGAAACGCCGCACTCAAGGCCCGCAGTGTTTCCTGCGAGCGGGCATCCGTCGGGCGTGCATGCAGGATGATCTCTGTCATCGGCAGGGGTGGCAGCCCCCATTGTTCGCCGACTTCGATTGCGCCGGCCGGTGCCACCCGTTTGGCCAGGGCGGCGACGCCGAGGCCGGCGCTGACCGCCGCACCCACCGCCATCACGCCGCCACCGACGAAGACTTCGGTCCAGGCGATCGCCGCTTCGTCCAGCACCCGCACCGCCAGTTGCCGCACGCCACAGGGCGAAGCCATGGTCGCCAGGCGCAGGACACTGCCCGGGGTGTGCTGCCAGGTGGGGGAGGCGAACCAGCCGAAGCGCTCGACCACCAGCACCTCACCGTCATGCCGCTCGCCTTCGCTGCGCACGATGGCGGCATCCAGTTCGCCGCGGTCGAAGGCCGCACTCAAGTCCCGCGACGAGCCGATGCGCACCTCGATGATCAGCAGCGGGTCGTATTGCGCCAAGCGGCTGAGCAACAGCGGCAGGTCCGGGCCGGCCACATGGTCGCTGATGCCGATGATCAGCCGGCGGTTTTCAGGCACCTCCATGTCGCCCAGGGCCCGCTCATGGGCCAGCAGCAGGTGGCGGGCGGCCTGGATGAACTGCTCGCCGCGGGGCGTCAGGTGCACATGGCGTGGGGTGCGTTCCAGCAGGCGATAACCCAGGCGTTCTTCCAGGCGCTTGAGTTTCAGGCTGATGGCCGCCTGGGAGGTGTCCAGCGCCTGGGCCGCCCGGGTGAAGCTGGCGAAGTCGGCGATCAGCACAAAGGCCTGGACGGTATCGAGATCGAGAGGTCTGCCGATGTCTGCCATATCCATCTCTTATCACACATATATTGGAGGATATCTTGTTGTAATTATCGACCTTGCGCAAGCTGGCTCCGGGTTATCCACATCCGGTCATTGCCGAAGGAGCGCAGTCATGTTTGCCAAACAATATTCACACCGCTTGCCCGCCAACTACGACATGGAGCTGATCCGCCGCCGCGCGAGGGAACTGGGGCCGCGCTGGGACGGCACCCCAGGCATGCTGTTCAAGGCGTTCATTGCCCGCGAGCGGGGTGTGTTCGCCGCCACGGACAATCTCTACGCGTCGGTCTACCTGTGGGCTGACCCGCAGGGCGCCGCCCATTTCCTGATGGACGAGCGTTTCCAGGTGGTCATCGATTCGTTCGGGCGGCCGCAGGTCGAGGCCTGGCTGCCCTTGGAATTCAGCTTCGGCCCGGCGCGCGAGGCGAAGGCGCTGTACCGGGAGGAGTGGGCGATCGAGCCGCAGACCGATCGTATCGGCTTGCTGGCGGCCGAGAGAGAGCGGAGCCAGGCGATCCTGAGCCGGGAGGATACCCTGGCGTCCTTCCTGGCACTGGATGCGGCCAACTGGCGGCTGCTGCGTATCACGCTGTCGTCGGCCGCCCCGGATCGCAGCCGGGGAGGGCAGGTCTACGAAGTGCTCTACCTGGCGCAGTCCGATCTTGAGAGCCTGCGCCATGGGCGCTCATGAGCAGGGCCCGGAGCACCTTCGGCCCATGGCGATGTTGCTGGCCCATCTGCAGGGACTGGCAGTAGGCGCCTTACCGATCCTGGGGTTGACGCTGCTGGTCTGTCTGCTGTTGCCGGCGAATTTTCGCTGAAGTGTTTCAAGTGGCGACACAATCCGAATAGCATGGGCGACTTCATCGATTCTGGAAGCGCCCATGTCCCTCGAAATACGCGAAGCCCGGCCCAGTGATGCGCCGCAGATCCTGACCTTTATCACCGAGCTGGCCGAATACGAACGGGCCCGCCACGAGGTGCTCGCCAGTGTCGTGGACATCGAGCGCAGCCTGTTCGGCGAAGGCGCCACGGCCCACGGCCTGATCTGCCTGCGCGATGGCGAGCCGGTCGGTTTCGCGGTGTTCTTCTTCAGCTACTCGACCTGGCTGGGCCGCAATGGCCTGTACCTGGAGGACCTGTATGTCTCGCCACAGCAGCGCGGCGCGGGGGCGGGCAAGAAGTTGCTGCGGCACCTGGCGAAGATCGCCTGTGCCAATGACTGCGGGCGCCTGGAATGGAGCGTGCTGGACTGGAACGAGCCGGCGATCCGCTTCTACGAATCCATCGGTGCGCAACCGCAGAGCGAGTGGGTGCGCTACCGGATGGATGGCGAAGTGCTGAAGAATTTCGCCTATTCCGAGGACTAGGCCAGCTTCACGGGCCCAGTCGCGGATTTATCCGCGAAAGCGCTGGCGCAGGCAGCACTTTTCCACGGGATAACCTGGGGGGCAGCTTTACTGGAACCACTGCCACAACAGCAACGCCTCCACCAGCCCCACCACCGAGACGATGGTCTGCAACACCGACCAGACCCAGATCGTCTGCTTGAGCTGCAAGCCGAAGTACTCGCGCACCATCCAGAAGCCGGCATCGTTCACATGGCAGAAGAATACCGAACCGGCACCGATCGCCAGGGCCACCAGCGAGCTCTGGGTGCTTGCCAGGCCGGCCATCAGCGGGGCGAGGATGCCGGCGGTGGTGGTGGTCGCGACGGTGGCCGAACCCGTCGCCTGGCGCAGGGCGACGGCGATCAGCCAGGCCAGCAGCACGTAGGACAGGTGCGCTCCGCTGGCGATCTTGCTGATGGTATCGCTGACCCCGGCTTCCAGCAGCGTCTGCTTCAGGCCGCCACCGGCACCGATGGTCAGCAGCAATACGGCAATCGGCGCCAGGCTCTTGCGCAGCACGCTACCGACCTGGTCCCGGGCCATGCCGATCGACCAGCCCAGGCAGATCACCGCCGCGATTACCGCAATGCCCAGGGCGATCAGCGGTTCACCGAGAAATTTCAGGGTGATCGCCAGGCTGCCTTGCGGTGCCATGGCGACCTTGGCCAGCGTACTGCCGAGCATCAGCAGCACCGGCAGCAGGATGATCAGCAGTGACACGGCAAAGCTCGGCTTGCGGCGGGTTTCGATCTTGGCGGTGAACAGCGCGCCGAGTTCGGCAGGTTCCTGCACATCCAGTCGCTTCGACAGCCAGATGCCATACAGGGGGCCGGCAAGAATCACCGCCGGTACGGCGATGCACAGGCCCAGCAGCATCGTCGTGCCCAGGTCGGCATGCAGTGCGCTGACGGCGATAAGCGGCCCGGGGTGCGGAGGCATCAACGCATGCAGTGTGGTCATGCCGGCCAGGGCCGGGATCGCCACCTTGAGCAATGGCTGGCCGGACTGCCGGGCGATGACGAAGATCACCGGCACCATCAGCACCAACCCGACTTCGAAGAACAGCGGCAGGCCGATGACCATCGCCACGAATGCCATGACCCAGGGCAGGGCCTTGCCTTTCGCATGCCGCAGCAGGGTCGAGGCGATCCGGTCGGCGGCGCCGGATTCGGCCATCAGCGCGCCGAGCATCGCGCCCAGGGCAATGATGATCCCGGCTTCGCCGAGCAGGCTGCCGGCACCCTTGCTGAAGGCCTTGGCGACTTCTTCCGGCGGCAGCGCCGCACCGAGCCCGGCGACGAAGGTGCCGATCAGAATCGACAGGAAGGGCGGCAGTCTGGTCAGGCTGATCAGCACGATGATGCTGGCAATGGCGGCCAGGCAGCAGAGGATCAGGCGGGTGTCGTGGGCGAGCCACGCGGCATGTGAAAGATCCAACGGAAACCCCTTATTGTAATATCTTGTTACGTGTTTCCAGGGAATATACCTGAAGGATTCATATAGATGACTATCTGAGTCGGTTTTTTTACACATTACCCGGCGAGGACGATAACTGGTCAGTGCGTCCGACGCGGACCCGGCAGGCGGGGCGGAGTGTGGAGGCCGACGCGGATCTTGCCGGCGGGGCCGGGCGTGTGGGCCGGCGCGGATCTTGTAGGAGCCTGGCTTGCCAGCGAAGGGGCCCTCAAGGTTGCCAAAAGCTTCGCGGCGGTTCGGCGCCCCGACAAGCCCGGCTCCTGAAGGTCTGGTATGGCCGGGTCAGTTCATCAGCACGGGCGGCAGCGTGCCCAGCAGCGACACCGCGAGAATCGCGCCAAGGCCCAACAGCCATTCGAGAGTGACGCTGCGCCGCAGCATCGTGAAGCGCCCACGACGGCTCATCACCAGGTTGAACAGGGCCAACCCGAGCATCAGCAGGACCACCAGCACCTTGGCCAGCAATATCAGCGCAAAGCCCTGCAACAACGGTGTCGGCCAGAGGGTCCCGGTGAGCACGCGGACGTTGACCAGGCCGGTGACGACGATCACCGCGACCATCAGATAACCCAGATTGCTGAAGCGTCGCAGGATCCGCTCGAGGTCATGCCCGGCCGGGCGGCTCAGCACCAGGGCCAGCAACATCAAGCCACCGATCCAGGCGCCGACCCCGCTCAGGTGCAGCAGTTGATTGAACATCAGCAACTGCCCACCCAGCCCGTCGAGCATGGCGCCATGACCCACCGGTGCCAGGGTCGCCAGTTGCAGGAACGCCAGCAGCAGGCTGACCCGTGGCGGCGCATTGGTGCCGAGGGCGATCAACAGCAGCAGGCTCAAGCCCAGGTGCCAGGTCCAGACCTGGCCGAAGAAGGTGCTGCCCAGCACCAGTTGCAGGGTGGGCAGGCGGATGGCGTCCGCCCCGTCATCGGTCATGCCGACGGTGGTCAGCAGCAACCAGGCCGTCGCACTGAGCAAGGCCAGCCCGGCCATCCAGCGGCGCGCCCTGAGCAGGCGTGAATCGAGCGCTGTGTCGGGCGTCGAACCGATCAGCAGGGGCCTGAACAGAGAGACCCCGAACAGCGACAGGACCATGGTGAAATGCACGAAACGACACAGGACCATGGCATCCGGCATGAACTCAGTTGCTCACCTTGAAGCCGTAGTTGCCTTCACTCTTGTGGGTATCGACCGAGACCGCATGCCAGTTGACCTGGTAGTCGCCCGCCTTCAGGGCGGCCGCCGGGGTCACGATCAGCACCTTTTTGTCGGCCGGATCGGTGGCGATGCCTTTCAGCGCGACCTTGCCATCGCCATTGCTCAACTCGACCTTGGTCAACGCCGCCTCGACACCTTCGCTGAATACCAGGCGCAATTCGCTCGGGGCGCTGACGGTGCTGTCGGCTGCCGGGGTTTCGCTTTTCAGGTGGGCATGGGCGAACGCGGAATCGGTCGCGGCGAAACCGCCGAGCAGGACAACGGTGCCGAGGAATTTTTTCAGGCGGGAAGATGACATCGATCAGTACCTTGATGATGGGAACAGGTGAGGATGCCGCGCAATGGCATGGAGGCCACAATAGCCGCTATGGAAGCGTTTGGCACCTGCAAGACAAAAAGGGAGCCGGGATGACCGACTCCTTTTTGTGTTGCAGATGTCCGATACTGTGGCGTCGGCCCTCTGAAAATTCTCCCGGGATTGTGCGTCAGGTCTGAGAAACGACCGCGCCTGGAAGGAGCTCGCGCTCGGTATCCAGAATGCGATTACAGTGGCGCCGTCGTGCCGGGTTCTCACCGGCTTCTATTCTTACAATAATGACCAGTGCTCGTGCGGCGTGTGCCCGCAGCGGGGCAGAACGGGAGAAATGTCCATATGGCGATCCGGCTCAGCGTTGTTTGCCATGCCCGCACCGAGGCTCAGCGTCTGGGGCGCTTCCCGCTGGATGAGCCGGTCGAACCCAAGGGACTGGCCAAGGCTGCCGAATTGGCCAGCCGGCTGAAAAAGCCGGTACGTATCCTCAGTGCACCGGAGACCCGCGCCTGGCAGACCGCCGAGGCGCTGGGCAGCGAGATCGAGATCGTGCCGGAGCTGGGGGACTACGATTTTGGCGAGTGGCAGGGCCTGAGCCTGAGCGACCTGCAGGAGAACGCCCCCGAGGCACTGGCAGCTTGGGTCAGCCATCCGGAGATGGCCCCGCCGGCGGGCGAGTCGGTGATCGCACTGTGCGCCCGGGTGGCGGCCTGGCTCGACAGTTTCCAGGAGGACGGGCACTTCGTTGTCGTCACCCACCCCTTCGTGATTCGCGCGGCGATTCTCCATGCGTTGCAGGCCGGGCCGGCCTCGTTCAACGCCATTGATATCGAGCCGTTGTCGGTGGTCGACCTGCGTCGCAACGGGCACTGGCGTCTGCGGTTCTAGTGCGTCTGCTTGCTGATGGCTGCGAGATAATCGGCGTCGCCCAAGCCCACCTGCGCCCAGACCCGCCGCTCTTCACCGCCCATGCGATCGTACTGCTCGTCGGCATCCCACAGCGTGAGGATCTGTCTGGGAAACAGGTGCTCGTGGGTATTGAGCGAATGCTCGCCTGAACCATCGGCCCGCGCCATTCGCCCGAACAGCTCCTCGGCCTCGGTATCGAAGACGTTCACGCCGTCATACATGACCTGGCACGCAGCGTAGCAGGACACCCCGATGAACGAGGCCTGGCCCGCGCTGTACTCGACCTGAATCCCCAGTTCTGGCAGATCGAAGTAGTCCTGTGTTTCGGTGTCGTGCTTGAGCGTGAAACCGTCGGCTGTCATCGCCAGCCTGGTGTTCTCCCGTGATGCGCCCAGCCTGGCGGGGCCGATACCTTCATGCGGGACGATGTTGAATACCTTCATGGTCGGACCTCGGCCCGTAGCTGCTGCCACTCATGCCAGCAGTTTTCAGCCGAAATATCCGGGTAGCCCCTGCTGTCGTCCATGGCTTGCGCGACCTCCACCGGCAGGCTGATACAGGCGGCGTTGTCCCGGATTTCCAGGACTTGCGCTTCTGATAGCGGCGCACCTTTCTTCTGTTCGGCGGCAGTCAGGATAACCACCAGTGCGGGGACGAAGACAATGCAGAGCTGTTCGGATTGAGGCATGGGGCATCCGTGCGCAGGATTGAAGGTATTCAGCACACTATCGGTATGAGGCGTGCAAGTTCAAGCGTGGAATGTCGACCGGGATGGGATTGTCAGGTTGCGGGTCGCTGTTGCATGATCGATTCCATGAACATGATATCGCTGCAGTTGACCATCACCTCTACCTCCGTGACCGCCCTGGGCGGGTGCGAGGTTGCCGTGTGAGTGATTGACGCGCAGTGAACCAAGGCCCCGCCAGCAATGGACGGGGCCTTTTGGTTTCCGGCCCCTTGCTGGCATCACCAGGAAGGAGAAACACCATGCAGGTTCACAGTTCCCAGCGCTCGGCGCTGTTGATCATCGATATGCAGGTCGGCCTGTTCCATGGCCCGGACAAGCCATGGGACGGTGAGCAGGTGCTGGCGCGTATCACCGCGCTGGTCGGGCAGGCGCGCGAGTCCTGCGCACCGATCTTCGCCCTGCGGCACACCGGGCCGCAGGGTTCGCCGATCGAGGCGGGCAGTGCCGCCTGGCAGGTCTTGCCGGAGCTGGGACTGGACCCGGCGGCGGATCATCTGCTCGACAAGAGCCGTCCCAGTTGTTTCTTCGAAACCGGGTTGGCCGAGCAACTGGACGACGCCGGGGTGAAACGGTTGGTCATCGTCGGCATGAAGACCCAGTACTGTGTCGACAGCACCTGCCGGCTGGCTCGCGACCTGGGCTTCGAGGCGGTGCTGGTAGGTGATGCGCATACCTGCATGGACACGCCCGGGCTCTCGGCCCGGGCGATCGTCGAGCATCACAATGCGACCCTGAACGGGGCTTTCGTGCAGGTGATGAAGGCGGCGGATGTGAGCTTCTGAACCCGTATGGTCACGGTCGGTGTCGGAGACACGGACCGTGCGCCAATCAGGGCTTTTTCACCGGCGTCGGCAAGGTCACCAGCGACACATAGTCGTTCCAGAACTTCTTCTGGTCGACGGCGAACACCACCCTGGCCTTCTGCGTACCGACCGGTGCACCTTTGCTGTAGCCCAGCGCCCGGCCGTAGTCCGGACCGAAGTGGGTGTCGACATCGATCCACATCTCGCGTGACTCGGTGACGATGCCTGGCTCGGTCAGGAACAACGCCGGCAGGCTGTCCCAGGTGAAACTGTGGTAGCCCGGGTCCTTGGCGAACTCCGGTCCGAACACGCTTTGGTACAGTTCCGGTACCGCACCCTTGGCGGCGATCACCCGTTGGTAGACCGAAGCGTCGAAGATGACCTTCTCGCAGACATCGTTGGGGAAGATCACGTGTTCGATCGGCGAGCGCAGGACGATCCGCGCCGCTTCCGGGTCGAACCACCAGTTGAACTCGGCGGCCGGCGTGGTGTTGCCGGGAACCTCGATGGCCCCGCCCATGTACACGATGCGCTTGATCAGCGGCACGATATCCGGGGCCTGGCGGATCGCCAGGGCCAGGTTGGTCAGCGGGCCGATGGCCAGCAGCGTCACTTCGTGGGGGTTCTTGCGCACGCTGTCGATGATGAACTGCGGGGCGGTTTCGCTGCGCAGTCGGGTATGGGTCGCCATGCCGTCCGGCGGGGCCACCAGTTGCGCCGCCGAGGTCGGCCGCGGGTTCTTGAACGCCCCGGGCCAGCCGGAGCCGAACAATGCCTGCTCCTGGGGGTAAGTGGCGAAATCATGCAGCAGCGGGTAGGCCGCGCCGGAGTAGACGCCGATCTCCTTTTCCACGCCCATGCGTTCGACGGCCTTCAGCGCGTCGACCTGTGCCTGGTCGACCCAGGCATTGCCGCTGACCAGGGTCATGCCGAGCAGGTCGATTTTCTTCTGCGCATGCAACTGCGCGAGCATGATGAAGGCCTGGCCGTCGTCGTTGAGCACGTTGAAATCGGTGTCGAGAATGACCTTGTCCGCCGCGTGCAGCGAACCGGTCGACAAGCCGACGGCCAGCGCCAGCGCGCAGCCCTTGAGAAAGCGTTGCATGGTGATTTGCCCCAATGAGTTATTGTTGTATTGCGGTGGCCCAGCATGCCTGGCGATGCGAGGAAAGGCTATCGCCAGGTAAGTGGTTACTTAACCAGGGGTGTCTGGGAGGGGCTCGGAAGGGTAGCGATTGCCGGCCTGTTCGTGGGTACGCCCGTTCCGGCAGTTGAGTGCAGAACGCCACGTACCACCAGGTCGCTGATGAAGGCCAGCCAATCCTGTCGCTGATGCTTGTCCGCCAACGGTTCGCCGAGGAACGAACTCAGGGTGTGCTGGTTGGAATTGTAGAAGTAGCAGAGCGAGGCGATCATCAGGTAGACATGCTTGATGTCCAGGTCCTGGCGGAAGAGCCCCTGGGCCTGGCCGGCCTCGATGATCGGGCGCAGCACGCCCACCGCCTCTCCCGACAGTCGCCGCAGTTCCCCGGACTGCCGGGCGTGCTTGCCCTGGTGCAGGTTCTCGATGCTCAGGATGGCGACGAATTCGGGATGGCGGACGTAGTAGTTCCAGATGAACGCGACCAGTTCACGCAAGGCTTGCTCGGGCTTGCCGAGCTCCAGGCGCAGTTTGCCTTCGGCCTTGTTGAACTGCTCGTAGATGTGTTCCAGCACGCAGAGGAACAGGCGTTCCTTGCTGCCGAAATAGTAGTAGAGCATGCGGTCGTTGGATTCGGCTTCCTGGGAAATGCTCTCGACCCTTCCGCCGGAATAGCCGTCGCGGGCGAACACCTTCACGGCGGCCTTGAGGATACGGGCGCGGGTCTGGTCGGCTTGCTGGGCGCGGATGCCGGTTTTCCTGGTCACCGTCTGGCGGTCCTTCGGCTGGAGGGCAGGAAGGCGAATATACCACGGCCCCCCGAAGGCGCTGTACACCGTGCTCTCGGCCCGCACACCCCAGCCGTCCGTTGCCCGCAGATCTACGAGCCGAGCCTGATCCTCGTCGCCAGGGCGGCAAGCTGACCCACCTGGCGTTACTTCGAGCGCAGCCCGGAGGGCGGAGCGGGGGCCCTTAGGTCAGAAAGCCACTGCCGCTGAAAAACCTGTCATTTCTGACAGTATCCAAATCCTTGAGCATGGCGTTAAATCTGTCCAGGCCCCAGTGGCCGGGCGAGTCAAGCCGAAGTGTCCGTGGACTGTCGTCTCGATCGACTGCCGAATCTTATTCCTTTCCCTGGCAGACAGGGTTTGATAGCGAACGAGAGGAGTGCAAGGACATGACAGTCTCCGATATCAAGACGCTTGCGGCCCAGGGGCGGCAGGCGTTTCGTAAGACCCTGGCGGAGCGTCGCACAACGCCTAAAGATCCAGTGCTGCCTGTTCCCGTCGGAGTTATCGATCCTGCGGATGGCACCATCGGCAGGCCGTATAACTATGCGGCATTGAAAGTGAGTATTCAGAGATGGACCAATACTCCAAATCCTGGTGAAGACAATGAGGTGTTTCTATTCTGGGCGCCGGGACGCAACCCATCCGATGGTGTGTATCAACAGGTTGATAGTAGGCTCATCGATGGCAACAATTTGCCAGGTTTTCCTTTGGAAATGAATATCCCGCTTGAAGTTTGGGGAGATACCGAAGGTGCTTTTTCGATCAAGTATGATATTCGTTTAGCCAACGGTACTACGGATCACAGTGGTGTGTTCCCGGCGATCCGCGATACTAAAGCTCCTTACGCCGATGCTGATGACCCTGAACCGTTGAAGTTGATACTGCCGACAGAACTCGAAGATGCCGATCTGGATGCGGCGGAGCCTACAGGCGTGGAAGCGGAGATTCCCGATTATCCCGACTATCAGCCGAAAGACAAAATAGCCTACTGGTGGGTCACCGAAGTCCCTTCATTCGATCCAAATGATCCAAATGCTCCGCTTCCCATTGCTAATGTTTCAGTGCCAGACGATCGAAAGATCTACTTTCCTGTCGATTATATTCGTGACAAAGGCGATGGCGGTTGCTTTGTCGCTTATACACTGTTCGATAAGGCGGGAAACCGCACTCCATTGTCTCATCCGACAGAGGTGGGTGTGGCGATTGGGGTGATGCCCAGCAACTTTCAAAATCCGAGCGTCCCTCAGTCCCAGCCCAAGGGCTTTGTCAATCAGAACGATGCGCTTGATGGTATCTATGTCGTTATCGAGGAGTTCACCCCCCATAAACCGACCGACAATATCGAGGTGACCTGGGGTCAGAGCAAGTTGACAGCGGAGCCCATCGGTTCATCACCGACATGGCCAAAGCGGATCAAGGTACCCGAGGATGTCCTGATCAAGGAGTACGATTGGAGTAACGGAGGGCGGATACCGACCCCCATCGGCTACCGGTTTCTGCGCGGTACGGTGCCACGTGGACCTTTCACCAGTTCGGTGGATGTGTACTTTTCCGTCCCGGGACCGGGCCCCGATAATCCGATCGATTGGCCCGACCCGGTCAATGCCGATATGACGCCTGGCGAAGTCTTTGGCAAGAGCACACCCGGCCAGCCCAATGTGCTGGTGCGTGCGGATGACGGGGAAGATGCGACGTTCGAGTTCACCTTTTATGACGATACAACGGCCGATGTTGGAAAGGTCATAGAGTTCTATTGGGGCGCTTACCATGTCGAGGAAGCCGATATCCCGCTCAAGGGCAATGAAGGCGGTGAAGACGAAACGGTGACTATACCCTGGAAGTATATCTATGATGAGGGCAACGGTCCCAAGGTGCTTGTCCATTATCGGATCAGGGACAAGACATCCGGCAACTGGCAGCGTTCGCCTTATACGGAGGTCAATGTCAATGCCGTGGTCTATCGGCCCGATGCTCCGGAGTTCGAGGGCGTCAACGATTTTGGTTTCCTCGCCTGCCCTGCATTGTACGATCCACCCTATACACCCGGTGGCCCGAATAACCCCGATGATCCGTCTGTGCGCCTGAGAATACCGGATCTGAGCAAGGATCTTGGACCCGGCGATACACTCACATTGAAGTGGGTGGCTTATCAGCATTCGGACCCCACTGACGGCGAAATCGCTGCAGAATACGAGCTACCCGTCACTTTGGGACCGGACTGGCCCGTTACGGGATTTGTTTGGCGTATTGGCTATGACGCTTATGTCAAGCCTATCTATATACCGACGACCAGTCCGGGTGGAAGAGCAAGGGCAACTTACTCCTTTGTGGATAAGACAGGGGAGACTGTTACTTCGAAATTTGCCGATGTTAAAGTCGGCATGTACGTATCCGATTTGCCCTGCCCAATACCGCCCACGCAGCCGACGCCCTAGTTGTTTGAATAGCCAGAGTGGATAACCGCTCTGGCTGTTGTTTTTGTATAGGCCCGGCGTTTTTAATCGGAAATTTTCCTAACTCTATCAGGAAAATTCCTACATATCAGTAGCTAATGAATCTATAGGCTTTTTCCTCCTTTTGGGTGTGACGATGGTTTAAAAATCAATGAATTTTCAATTTTCAGATGGCGTTATGCCGGTCGGTTCTGTGCTCAACCTCAATCCACTGGTGCGTGCGATCAGTTCGCCGGCCCGTCGTTCCCTATGGCGTCGTTGTTCATGGAGCAAGGCCGCCGCATTGACGTTCATACCGTTGCTGGTGTTCTGCAACGCCGCTCAGGCGCGGGATCTGATCAACGAGAATCTGACCATCGACCACACGACCGCCCCGGACAGCTATCGCCTGGTGGGCACTTCGGTACTCACCGCGACAGGCGCCTCGACCCTCGGCATCAGTGCGGATGTGGGGACCAGCCTTGACCTTGGCGGTACTCAGGTCAGCGGGGGGGCGGCGACCGGCGTTGCCCTGATAGGGGGCGCCACCGCCAGGATCGCCGCCGGCAGCACGGTGACCAGTGATAGAACCGCGCTGATTGTCGGCGAGACGGGGGGGAGCGGTTCCACGGCCATCGTCAGTGACAGTGTTCTGGCGGGCGGTACCGTCGGCGCATTGGTGAGTGGGCTCAGCAGCCTGGTGTTGAACAACAGCGTGGTGTCCGGCGCCACCAGCGATGGCGTGCAGGTTTTCGGCGGCACCCTGCAGGCAACCGGCGGTTCGATCACCGGCGGGCGCAACGGACTTCTCCTCGGCGATACCGCAGGCAGCTCCAACGGTTCCCAGGTGACGCTCGATGGCACCCATGTCGAAGGCCTCAGCGGGGCGGCGATCCTGGTCAACAACCCCGGAGGCAACAACGAGTCGACGATCAACGTCCGCAATGGCGCGACGCTGGTGGGCAGTAACGGCCTCCTGCTGCAAGTGATCGACGGTGCCAAGGCGAATCTCGATGTCAGCAACAGCGCTCTGGTCGGTGACGTGGTGGCCGAGGCAGGCAGTACCGCCAATGTGACCCTGCAGAACGCTGCGACCCTGACCGGACGCCTGCAAAACGTCGACACCCTGACGCTCAACAGCCAGGGCAAGTGGATCATGGTCGAGGACGGCGAGCTGAAGAACCTGGCCATGAGCGGCGGCTCGGTGCAGTTCGGCCAGCCGGGCAGCTTCTACACCCTGTCGGTGGAGAACCTCAGCGGCAATGGCAACTTCATCATGCACACCGATTTCGCCACGGGCCGTACCGACTTCCTGGATATCACCGGCACCGCCACCGGCAGCCATACCCTGGATGTGGCCAGCAGCGGAGCCGACCCGTTGTCCGACAAGCAGATCCATGTGGTGCGTGCCGCCGCCGGCGATGCGTCGTTCTCGCTGCTCAATGGCCGGGTCGACCTCGGGATCTTTTCCTACGACCTGATCAAGGTCGGTGCCAACGATTGGTACCTGGATGCCTCGAGCAAGGTCATCAGCCCCGGCACCGACTCGATCCTCTCGCTGTTCGACGCCTCGCGCACCGCCTGGTATGGCGAGTTGAGCACCCTGCGCAGCCGCATGGGCGAGGTGCGCATGAACAACGGCCAGACCGGTGGCTGGATGCGCGCCTATGGCAACCGTTTCGATGTCTCCGCCGACTCGGGCATGGCCTACAAGCAGACCCAGCATGGCCTGAGCTTCGGTGTCGACACGCCGTTGCCCGCCCTGGGCGATGGCCAGTGGGTGGTCGGCCTGCTGGGCGGCTACAGCCGTTCCGACCTGCAGATCAAGCATGGCACCACCGGCGAGGTCGACAGCTACTACATCGGCTCCTATGCCACCTGGCTCGATGCCGACAGCGGCTACTACTTCGACGGTGTGCTCAAGCTCAACCGTTTCCAGAACGCGTCCAGCGTCAGCCTCAGCGATGGCGCCAAGGCCAAGGGCAACTACGCCACCACCGGCGTGGGCACCACCCTGGAGTTCGGCCGGCATATCAAGCTCGACGATGGCTATTTCGTCGAGCCCTATGCCCAGGTCGCGGCCCTGGCGGTACAGGGCAAGTCCTACGCGCTGGACAATGGCATGACGGCCCATGGCGACCATGGCCGTTCGCTGCTGGGCACCCTGGGTTCCACGTTCGGGCGCGATATCGACCTGGGCGACGGGCAGGTCGTGCAGCCCTATCTCAAGGCCGCGGTGGTCAACGAGTTCGTCAAGCGCAACGACGTGCGGGTCAACAACACCACCTTCAACAACGACCTCTCCGGTTCGCGCCTGGCCCTGGGTGGCGGTGCGACGATGAAGGTCAGCGACAAGGTGCAGATGCATGCCGACCTGGACTACAGCCATGGCAATCAGGTCAAGCAGCCGTGGGGCGTGAATCTGGGCGTCGAGTACAAGTGGTAAGGCAGTGCCGGGTCGGCCTGGTGCAAACCACGGCGGGCAAACGACGATCCGCACCTGAGTAGTCGTGCGGCAGGGCGTTCAACAGCTTCACAGGTCAAGGCGCAGGCGGTCAGGTTCACTATACCCGGCTGCCTGTCCGGGGCGAGGAGAGCGATAATGTCGAAGTCCAAGCGTTCGAAAAACCATTCCCCCCTCCAGCAGGTCCAGGAACCGAAGGCTCCGCGGGCTCCGGACGCGCTGCCGGACATTCCGAATGGCGAGGAAAACCTGCTACCGATTTCGGCGCTGACCCGGCCTTTGACGATTATCGTCCCCATGTGGGGTAACTCCGTGCCGACCCCGCAAACCCCGGAGTCGGTGCGACTCAGATGGGACAGTTCGGAATTTGGCTTCCGGCAATGGACGGCTCCGGTCCCGGAGACGGACCTGGTCTTCGAGGCGCCGGTGGAGGGCTTTGGCGAAGGTCAGCATGAAGTCATGTATGAGCTGACCCTGGCCAACGGCGAGAAGTTCGACTCGCAGAAGCTCACGCTGACCATCGATAAAACCAAGCCGCTGTTGAACCAGACCGACGAAAAACCGATTTTCCCCGACGAGATCCGCCTCAATGGCGTGACCGCCGCCTACCTGGCGCGTCCGGAAAACAACGATGAGGTCAAGGCGATCATCCCCCCTTACGATGCGCTTGCTGGCGGGCCCAGACCGGGCGATGTCATCACCTGGTACCTGAATGAAAGAACCGGAACGGGCGAGCCGGATCAACTGAGGGTCGATCAGTTGACCGTGCCTGATCCGGTCCCTGCCGTACTGGAAGCGGTGTATCCGGGACGGGCGTTTCGCGATTTCGGTGACCGCGAAGGTTATGCGCGCTATCGGGTCGAGGACCGCGCGGGCAATCGCAGCGAGTTGTCGGCGCGGGTCGATCTGGATATCAAGGCCGCCCCAATACCCCGTGACCTGAGCTACCCCCGAGTGAAGGAAGCCACGGGCAGTCCCCAGGCCAGTCAACTGAACCCCAACCCCGCCGACGTCGTGCTGAATGGCGCCATCGTGATCATCCCGCAAAATGCGCTGATCTCGGAGGATGAAACCGCGGCGGTGCTGTTTGGCGAACCGGGTTCCTTCGGTTTCTATCAGGCGGACACGCCGACCACCGTCGGCGGTCGCGAATACCGTATTCCAAGGGAATACATCGCGCGCAATCTGAAAAAGACCATTCCCGTCTCCTTTGCCGTCAGCGTGCCCAGCCGTCCCGATCCGCTGCCCTCCGCCGTCCATCAACTGAGCATTTCCAGCCTGACCGACCTGCCGATGATCCAGTGCGACAAGGTCACGAACGACCGGCTGCCGCTTTCGAGCATTGTCGACGGGGGCGTGGCGACCTTTACCCTGGGCAGTTGGAAGTACCTGTCGACCTCACAATTCCTGCGGGTGAGGGTCATAGGGCTGCTCGCCGGCGGCGGGCAGGAAACCATCACGGTACTGGAGGCCGCTTCAGTCCCCGCGTCCGGGACGGTGCCGGCGGGCACTATCTCGAAAGCTACACTGCAGCGTTTCAAGATAGGTGAAATGCTCGAGATCCGCCCGTACGTCAGCTTCGACAACAAGGCGACCTGGTATGACTTTCCCTATCCGACTCCGACTCCGACGCTGACCGCCTGACACGCCCGATACCTGTTTCTAGCGGTAGGTGATGGTGAAATTCAGCGCTCCCCTGGCATTGCCGGGCTCCACCCGAGCCTCGGTCTGGTAGAAGCGGGCCATGAAGTCCAGCACCGTCGTGCCGGGCCTGATCGGCGTCATGGGCACCTCGGTGCCCAGGGCCACCGGGGTCACGCCATCGCCGCGCAGGACCTGGATGCCGAACCCCGAGGCGCTGGAGTCGCTGGTCAGGCTGAAAATCCCGCGGTCTTCGTCGATCGGTTGCGAGCCGCGAACGCCATCGAGCCTGATGGTCGCCATGGCGACGTTCTCGTCTTCGGGGTCGGCCTCGCAACCGGTGAGCGTGATGGAGAACGACACCGCCGGGGTGCCAAAGCCCGGGCCGCTGAAGTCGGCCGCGTCCCACTCGCCCAGCCGTACCGGGTCGGCACTCACCGGGTTGCCGGTGGTGCCGCACTGAGCCTGGATCACCGTGCCCTGGGCGGCGAAACTGAAGCCTTTGCCCACGCCGCTGAACTGGCCGCTGAACAGTTCGCTGCCATCCAGCGAATGGGGACCGGCGGGAATCGGGCCGGTCTTGATCAGGGTGACCCAGGCCCGCAGGCTCTGCAGGGAAAAGGCGAAGTGGCCGGTGGGTTGGTCCTGATAGGCGTCGAACGGCGCCACCGGACGGCCGTCCACCGGGATGAAGGTGTTCAGGCCGCTGCCGTCGAAGGGGAATCCCAGTTTGATAAAGGCCCCGACGCCCGGAATATTGGTATTGAATACCTTGCCGTTCAGATCCTCGCCATTGACCGGCGGCAAGTCGCCCGGGAACAGCGCGACACTGGGCCGTGCCTGGAAATTCAGCACCACGCCGGGGGTTTCGATCCGGCACCCCAACTGCGAGCTGCCGCCGCTGCTGAAGGTGTGCCGGGCAAAGGTGCCGATGACACTGCCCTGCGGTGCATTCAGGGGAACGTAGAGGGTACCCAGTTGCGCCTGGAAGGCCAGAGGCCCGCTACCGATCTCCCAGTAGCAGCTGTCGTTGCCGGCGAAGGCCGCCCCGGCCTGGCCGCCGGCCGCCAGCAGCAGGGCGGCCAGCAGTTTTCGTATCGATCGGTTCATGTCGTTTCCTGCGTTGAAGGGGCGGTGGGTTCCGAGGTCTGGCACGTCAGTGTCTGCACGTAGTAGCCCTGGGTCTGTTCCAGCTGTTGCGGGTCGAGCCACAGTGGGCAGCCCTGGCCGTTGTCCTCGCCCCAGCGTACTTCCAGGCGCTGAACCTGCGGGTCGATGGAGAGCAGCACCTGGCCGGCCTGGCCGACCGTGCCGAGTGGATTGCCGTGGGCATCGCTGACCTGGGCGCCGAACGGCAGCGGCTTGCCCTGGGCGGTCAGGGCGGTGATCAACAGGCGGTTGACCGTGCGCGCCGCGAACCGGGTCTTGACCACCGCGCCCCGGCGCGGCACCACCTGGGCCGTGCCATTGTCGATCTCGACCTCCGGGCCCAACTGGTCGGTCTGCAGACTCAGGGTGTTGGCGCGATAGGGGCGCAGATAAGGCACCAGGGCAAAGCCACGATCATTGGTGATCACCCCGGCGGCGTTCTGCACGCCGATGCCGGCGATATCCGGCACCTCGACCAGGGCCGCGGTCTCACCCAGATAGGGCCCCATTTCCAGGCCGTCGGCATGCAGCAACAGCGCGCCGCTGGCATTGAGCGAGGCGTTGCGGTAATTGCTGCCCTGGGTCAGGCCGGCACCGATGTTGCCCGAGGCGCCCTGATAGCCCAGCGACAGCGCGGTGTTGTATCGGTCATGGGCATCGCGGCTGACGCTGGTGCGGTAACTGATCCGGTTGTCGTCGGCCTGACCGCTCAGGCTGCTGCGTTGGCTGGAGCGGCCGGCGCTGTTCTGCAGGTCGAACGAGAGCATGCTCGACGAGCCGAAATCCAGTGGCAGCGACACGCTCAGACCGAACTGGCGTTGCTCGCCCACCCGGGTATTGGGCCTTTCGCTCAGCGATTGTTGTGCGAAGACGCTATAGGAAACGCCACGATGGTGGGTGTTGAAGCCGAATTGAAACTGGCGCTGGGTGTAGTGGGTCTGCCAGTAATCCTGGTGCGACACGGTCAGGTTGAGGGAACTCTGCCGGCCGACCTTCTGGTAGACACTGGCCTCCAGGCGGCTGCGCCGGCTGCCGATGAAGCGGGTATCGCGTTCGCGTTCGCGCACGGCCTCCTCGAAGTCGCGGTAGCCGGCGGTGGAATAGCGATAGCCGGCGAAGCGCAGGTTGGTGCCGGTCTGGAACGATTTGCCGTATTTCATCGCATAGCTCAACCCCTGCACCTTGCCTGTCGCCGGGGCGTCGATGGTCGCGCTGGAGTGGGTCAGGTCCAGCGCCAGGGCGCCGAACGAGCCCAGGTCACGGGCCACGCCCAGGTTGCCGGCGCGATAGAAATCGCTGCCCATCAGGCCGCCGTAGAGGGTCGAGCTCCAGCCGGTGCCGACGGCCAGGGTGCCTTGCCAGAGTGGCGCGTCCGAGTCGAAGCCGATGGCGTTGTGGCGCCCGATGGCTGTGCTGTAGCGCCAGACCCCTTCGCGCAGCAGATTGGACAAGGTGGAATAGGACTGGGTGAAACGCTGGACCTGGCCGTCGGCCTCGGTCAGCACGATCTCCAGTTCGCCACTGCTGGCCACGGTGCTGAGATCATCGATTTCATAGGGGCCGGGGCTGACGAAGGTGGAGTAGATCGGGTAGCCGTTCTGCAGGATCTCGAGCTTGGCGCGGCTCTGGGCGGTGCCGCGAATGATCGGCGCGTAGCTTTGCAGGGTGTCCGGCAGCATGTCCTGGTCGGAGGCGATGATGGCCCCGCGAAACGCCAGGCTCTTGAAAATATCGCCACTGGTGAAGGTGTCGCCCAGGGTCAGGTTCGCATTCAGGCCGGGCAGGTCGCGCTGGGCATAGCTGTAGGCGCTGTTCCATTCCCGCCGACCCTGGTCGTCCAGGCGCAGCGAACGATTGCCGCGCAGACGCCAGGCGCCGAGGTTCACGCCGCCGTTGAGGTAGAGGTCGTCGCTGTGGCTGGAGCCCCCCAGGCGGTGCCGGCTCTGCTGGGTCGAGAGCTGATAGTTGACGAAGGCGGCATTGATGCCGGTCTCCCAGTGCTCCGGTGCGATATAGCCGATGACGTCGCGGCGCATGGCGATCTGTGGAACGGAGATTTCCAGGCGCAACTGGCTGCCCTCGAAGTGGCTGTCGGCGCCGGGAATGACCCGGGCCAGCTCGACGCAGCCGCCTGGCGTAGGCGCGGTTTCGGCCAGGCTGTCGAGTTTTACGCCCAGTGTGCCGAGCAACTCGGCGGACAGGCAGGGCAGCAGGCGGTTGCCCTTGGGGTCCAGGCTGAAGTCCAGTTCCCGGCTGCCGGCGGGGCGCTGGTTGATCAGCAACTCGACCCGGTAGCGTCCCGGTCCCAGGTCGTTCTGCTGGCCCAGCGCCTTGAGTGCCTGGCTGCCGGCCTCTTGGGCATATCCCGGGTGCTGGTGCAGAAAACCGGATTGGAACTCGATGGGCGGTTCCGCCAGCGCGCATTGGCTGGCCAACCACAGGGCACTACCGCCGGTTACGGGCAGCAGGTAACGCAGACGCTGGCGCCAGACTGGCCGCCGGTCTCGGAAGAATGGAGTCATGATGGCTTTCACGCAGGGCAGGAGGGCATGCCTCAGGGGGTCGATTGCACGGGCGCATGCAAGGGCGCGCTGACGGCCCCGTAGTCATTGATGGCGTTGAAGCTGACGCGCAGGCCGGATGCCGGTCTCACCGTATCCAGGGCGAAGTGCTGTTGCTTGAGCGGCTCGACCATGGCCGGATTGTTCAGGGTTTCCACTTGGCCGTTGCCGCTCAACTCGATGCGGTTGAACGACACGTGAAAGGGCGTCGGGTTATGCACCAGCAGGTGCGGTTTGCCATTGATGGGCCGGACCGACCACTGCAGGTCCTTGAGGCGGCTACCGGGTTTTTCCTTGAGCTGCACGGGCCGGTAGAACAGCTTGATCCGGGTGCGAAGGGCGATGTTCAGCACATTGCCTTGCACGCCGCTGGCCTGGGGGATTTCCTGGACGTTGAAGTAGAACAGCGACTCGCGATCGGTCGGCAGGTTGTTGGGCAGGCCATTGATCTGAACCTGCTGCTCCTTGCCGGGGTTGAGCCGGAACAACGGTGGCGACGGCATGAAGGGCACGGCGGTGGTGGTGTCGTCTGCGGCGGTGTTGACCCAGGTCTGCACCGCGTAGGGGCTTTGGCTGGGGTTGTTGACAATCAGCGAGACGTTGCGTTTGTCGCTGTCGAACACCACGCGCGTGGCGTTCAGGCTCAGGGCGGCCTGGCTGGACGGGATGTGCGAGGCCAGCAGCAACAGGGCCGTGCCGGCGCCGGCGGCAAGACGCCAGGACGCCACCTGGGGAATGAAACCGAGCATGGATCAGTACCTCTGGAACAGGCGCGAGGTTCGCGCCTGAAATACAGCGTGGAGTGCCCTGGCTTGATCGAGGTTCAGGCGCGGCTGGCCGTCGCCGCCAGGGAACGCGGTAATGGCCGGTCAGTTGACGGCGACGACGAACAGCACGTCGGCCGAGGCGCTGCCGGGCAGCACGCTGCTGCCGGCCGGGGCGGTACGGCGGTAGTAGGCGTTGAACAGCATGTCGGTCGGGCCGCTGGCGTTCAGGTCGTATTCGGCGGAGGTGCCGCCGGGGGCGACCGAGCTGCCGGTCTTGTCGCGGATCACGATGGCCACACCCTTGGCCACGCTCGGATCCTGATCGGAGCCCACGGAGAAGTAGTTGCCGCTGGGGTCGGCGGTGCCGTTGAAGGTCACTTCCGCCGCGGTACCGCCACAGGCGGAGGCGTCCCCGACGCGCAGGGCGAAGGCCTTGCCACGGTATTCCTGGCCGGGGGCGGTGAAGCGGCCGGCGTCGACGCTGCCCATCTTGACCTGGTTGCTGATGGAGCCGTCTTCGGGGTTGACCACTTCGATCGGGCAGGTGCTGCTGGTGATCTTGCCTTCGAAATTGATGGTGCCGGTGTTGGCGAAAGCCTGTGTGCCCGCCAGGCTGGCGGCCAGGCCGAGGGAGAGGGCGATCAAGGGTGTTTTCATCGATGCTGATCCTGTTGCTGCGCAGTGCCCGGCGTTTTTGGGGGTAAGGCGAGACTCCCGGGGTGCACTGCGATACTGAGAGGCCGGTGTTGTAGGGAAGTGTCTCGGGGCGGGAGTCTAGGGAGGGGGGGGGGCGGGGGATATGAGAGAGTTCTCAATGTGGGGGAGGTGGCTGCGTATTGCCGGGTGTGGATGTAAACGCATCAGGCACAACATGGGTGGATGCTGTGCCTGATAATGAACCTTTGTCTGGTCTCCGGGAAAACTACTTGAGGAATGCTCTGAGCTCATAGTTTTTATTTTTAAGCGCGGTTTCTATATTCTGTACATTATGTTCTCCCATTTGAGTTGTATTCTTAAGTGTTGTCTTCATTTCTAGCAGGAACTCGTCAAATGGACTTTGCTGCTGGACTTCTGCCTTGGGAGGGGGGGGATTTGCAGCCCTCCCTCCTGAACCAGCGCCATTATTTGTCGGAGGAGCAAAATTAGAGCCGCCAGAGGCATTATTAGGAGCAGAAGAAGCAGCAGGTCCTGATGCTGGTACCTTGTGGATGGGGCGTGGAGATGGTAGTGGTGTTGGCGCCGCCGAAGCAGACTGAGCTAGACCAGCACTGATTGGTTGCACTCTTGGTATTGTAATGCCGGGTTCTGGCACTATTGTTGGCATTTTTGGGCTAAAGCTTCCTTGATGACCCAGCAACCAACTGAAGCCCGAGGTGGAGCGGTAGCCTGAGGCGGAGCCCCGCATGACGGTGCTTGCCAGCCCAGCCACCGCTATATGGGCAACACTGAGAACCGCTGAGGCTATTCCCATCCCAAAGGCGGCCTTGCTAAAGGTCTCATTCCTGGTTTCCACACCCACAGCCTCGAAAACCGTGGCACCGGCGGCCATCCCTACGCCCACTGCCGAGATTATCACCGCGGCCGGTGTGGCGCTGCCCAGGGTGCCTATCGCGACCGCGAAGGAGACCGCTACCATGGCCGCGCCGATGATCACGCCAATCCAGTTCTTTTTCGGCGGATCCGGCCGCCGTACGGGGGGCTCGTCTTCGTTCGGTACGCGCGTGCGGCCCGTGGATGAGGCGTGGCCAGTGGGGTCGGTCATCAGGATCGGGTTGCCCAGGCAGTAGCAATAGGGGTTCAGGCCGCCTGAGCCGAATGGGCTGAGGTTATCGCGGCTATGGAACCGCATCAGTTGCGGGTTGTAGGCCCGGTAGCCGCTTCCCAGCAGATACCAGCCGCTGGCCGCTTCGCGCAGCTCGCCGTTGAAGGCCTTGAGGCTGAGCAGCGTTTCGTCGCTGCTGCGTTCGCCATAGGCGTTATAGACCGCCGTGCGCAACTGGCCGCTCTGGCCTTCTCCGAGCACGCTGCCATTGCCGTCGCTGAGCAGCAGCAGGGTCTGGTCGGGGTCGCCGGGTTGCTGCTGACCCAGGTTCTCGAGAAAGTGGGTTTGCCGGTCGCCCTGCACCAGATGGCTCAGTTGCCCGCCCTGGTAGAAACGCAGGATTTCTTCCTGGTTGGCCTCCTGGGAAGCCAGCAACTGGTCATGGCCGTCATAGCGATACTGGCTCACGGGCTGCTGGTTGGCGGCGCGAACCTCCAGCAGGCGGTTCTGGCTGTCGTAATACAGCCGTTGCCCCTGCAGGTCGTTGAGCAGGTTGCCATTGGCGTCGTACTCGAAGTCCTGCCGTTGCACCGCCTGGCCATCGAGACTGCGGCTGATACCGGTCAGTTGGAAGGGATCGTCGCTGCGGTAGTGGTATTCGCACATCTCGTCCGTACCATCGGCGAACCGGGTCAGCCGCAGGGTGATGTTGTCCAGCGGGTCGAATACATAGACCTGTTCGCTGATGGCGCGACCGTCTTCGCCCTTGGGCAGGGTCAGGCCGGAGCAGCGGTGCACTTCCAGGCGCCCGCGCTGGTCATAGAAGAAGGTTTCCTTGAGCAGGCTGGTCAGGTTGCCCTGGCCGTCATCGAGCTGCAGATGGCGGCTGCCGAGTTGCCCGTCGATATCCCAGCGCTGTTCGAGCCGGCGTGTGGGGTGGCCGTCCAATTGTTGGGTGCGCAGGATCTCGCGGTTCTGTTCGTCATACCCCAGGGTCGTGACCAGGTGGCTGCCGGCGGCGGTATCGGTGGTGGTGCTGCTTTCGAGCCGACCCAGGCGGTCGTAGTGGAAGCTGGCCTGCAAGTTACCCTGGGCGATAAGTTTCAGGCGCCCGTCGCCGTAATAGTGGTATTCGCTGACGAACTCGCTGGAGCCGTTGCGGTCGATGCGGCGGATCGGTGATCCGTTGAGCGAGCTGACATGCTCGGTTTCCCAGGTCTTGCCCTGGGAGTCGGTCCAGCTTTCGTGGCGCAACCGGTTATCCGGGTAGTAGCGGTAGGTCCTTTTACCCTGCGAGTTCTCCGCCGCGGTCAGCAGGGCACTGAGGGGGTCGTGGACGTAGGTGGACAACTCTTCCGGGGCCTCGCGCCGTTCGGGTTCGTCGGTCAATTGCAGGTTGTACTTATAGGTGATCGACTCGCCCGCGGCGGTGATGCGTTCATGGGGCTGTAGCTGTTCGCCCTGGTAGAAGAAGCTTTCCCGGTAGGGCCCGGTTTGAGTCCAGGTAAGGCGTTCCAGGCCGTCGAAATGTTGGGTGCCGATTTCGGTTTCCTCGCTTCCCCGCAGCACGCTGAGCCAGGTCGGCAAGTCGGCCTGGCTATGTTCTGCGTAGGCGCGCCGCACCGTGGTGTTGTCCGGCAGGGTGGTACTGAGCATGCGCAACCAGGGGTCGTAGCTGAAGCGGGTCACGCGTTTTTTTTCATCGGTCTGCCGGGTGCAGTTGCCCAGCCCGTCATAGCGGAAGCTGCGGCTGGAAAGCCTTGCACCCTGGGCATCCTGGCTGTGCACTTCCACCGGTTTTTCGAACAGGTTCAACCAGGTTTCGCTCTTGCCGCTGATCAACGGCCTGGCCCCGGGGCTCTGCTGCCAGGTGGTCTGGATCGGCCCCCGGGTCCATTTCAGCGGATCGCCGATGGGATTGAAGTCGGTATGTTGTTCGACCCCCGCCGAGTCGATGACACAGGATTGCCGGCCCCAGTCGTCATACTGGTAGCGGGTGACATAGTCCTGTTTATCCTCTTCGAAATAGTCCCACAGAGTCTCTTCGATCAGGTCGCCCAAGCCGTCGAAACGGGCGCCATAGGTTGGCTCGACCCGTCCCTGGTTATTCTCGTGGACCTGGTCGCGCTCCTCGTAAAACGCTCGACCCAGGCCGTCGAACACGGTTCGGGTGGTGATCTCGCGGGTACTGACGATGGTCTGGCTGCCGAACTTGCCCAGCCCGCCGGACAAACTGTACGAATACTGGCGAGAGGCCTCGAAGGCGGTGCCTGGGGCTGTGGTTTCGCGGGTGAGTCGACCCAGGTTGTCGTACTCGTAGCGGATCCGGGTTTCATTCGACTGTTCCAGCAGCAGCCAGCCGGTGAGCAGCGCATGCTGCTGGATCGTGGTGCTGCTGGCCGCGTCGAAATCGGTGGTCAGGATTTCCATGGTCTGCCTGGTTGGTTCGGGCACGCCACCGCCACTCACTACTTCATAGTGGAAGCGGGTCCGGGTGGTCATGCCATTGAGGGTGATCGCCTGTTGCCGGGGCTGGCCGTGAAGAAAGCGATCAGCAGGCGCGTCATGGTATTCAAAGCGCGTTTGTTGCAGGGTTTCTTCCCGTTCCTGGGCCGTGCCCGGGTTATGCACCTGCACCAGGGTTTCGCTTTCCAGCACCGTGACGGGCGGCTGCCGGCTGTCGCTCAGCGGTTGTTGCTCGATATAGCGGCAGTATGTCTTAAGGGTGGGCGCGGCATCGTAGTCGCTGGACACTGCCGGGCTCATGGTCCTGCTGCGGAGCTTGCGGACAAACCCATAAGGGTCCCTCGGGCAGTCGGCCTCGGTGCCGTCTGCGAGGAAGTAGCTGCTGGTCCTGATCTGGCCATTGGCCTGGGTATGTTTCAGTTCATTGCCCGAAGTGTCGTAGGCGAAGCTTTCGGTTTCCTCGCGATGGCGCGTGGCATCGTTCTTCAGGCGCCAGCGGGTGACGACTTTCATGGGCAACTGGTAGGTCGTCGGCTGGGCTACGACCGAGCCGCCGACCAGGTTGTAGTCTGTCTGGGTCTCCTGGATCGTATTACCCTGCTCGATGCGTTCCAGGGTGAGCGAATGAAACCGGTTGAACTGGCGCAGGGTGCTGCGCACGGGAATTCCCCCTCGATAGTGGGTCTGCGTGGTTTCATAGATGTAGTCGGCCATCTGATAGATCAGCGGATCGTGGTAAGTACCGCTCCAACTGATGGGCAGGGTATTGCCCAGGAAGTTCTTTCCGTCCGCTGAATAGCTGTAGTGCACTTCCAGTTTGTCGGGGTTCTGTGGATCGCCATCCGGATACTGCTCGTGCCGGGTGACCCTGGGCAGTTTGCGCGTGGCGCTGTTGGGGAATGCGTGGTCTTCGCCGTAGGTGATGCTCTCGCTGCCACCCAGCGGGTTCTGTACGGCGACGATGACAAGGTGTTCATGGCGGTAGTCGTAGTCAAAGCGCCAGGTACCGGTTTGTCCCGTGCTATCGGCCGGCAGGGTGATACTGCGTACGTGGTTCTCGGTGCCGATATCGAAACCCAGCACGTAGCGGGCCAGGGGGCCTCCACTGGGGCCGCTGCCGGGATGCAGGTCCAGGGTGAGGCTACCGGTATCGCGCCTGATCTCGAGAATGGGCGTGCCGTTCTCATCCTTGATCGATTCGAGCCGGGGATGCTGGCTGTTGAACAGTGCATAGCTCAGCGTCAACTTGTGCCCCAGGGGCGAGTGGATCTCCACCGGTACGGCGATGATTTCGTTGCGGCCATGTTCCTCCAGTACTTCTACCAGACCGTCCTTGTGCACCACCTTGTAGCGACGCTTGCCCAGTTCGGATGCCGGGTAGTTGTAGAAGCGGAAACTGTCGAGTTTCTTGGCCTGCATCAGCAGTTCGTCGTTGGCGCCGTTGCCGGTGACGATATGCAACTCGCCGGTATAGAGAGACAGCACCCGGCTCGTCGGCGCGTACTCCGACAGTTGCAGAGTCCAGCCGGTGCCGTAGCCACGGTCTTCGCGATTGAGCGCGCTGAAGGCCAGGGACAGGGGAAAGGCCGGGCCGCGCAACTGGTTCGCTTGCAGTTCCGAAAGGTCGAGCGATATCCGGTATTGCCCGGTACGCGGGTCGACACCGTTCTGTATCGCCTGCATGAAATTCAGTGCCGACGAATGGAGGGAAGTGGAGCTGCTCATGGAAGTAAGCCTCTGTATTGATCGCGGACCAACACTCTCGATATCGCCGACGAGTACACTTCAGCCCGTTTTTAAGCCGTATGGAAGTTTCGTTGAGAACATGGGAACGATAATTGGCGAATCTTCGTTATCCACGGTAACAGATCGCTTGGCGGGACAAACCTAGCAGTTCTACTAGTAGGCACCGGGCTGGGCCAGGCGTAGAAGTCGCTTATTCAAGTGGGGTTCCCTATCATAACGGAGCTACGGTCATGGTGGCGTCGACTTATACAAAAGCTGAATTATTGGCTTGGTTGAAAGATGAAAAACGCATGCTCGGTTGGGATGCGATTATCGCGTTACAGCGCGATGCCACCAATACCCTGCTGCTGCAGCAATATATCGAGCACTTTGACCAGGGCGCTTCCTACTGGTCGGGGATTGGCGGTTTCATCCCCACCAGCGGCAATAATGTCATGGAGGCCATCAGCAACTTCACCCTGGATGTGCCGCGTTTGTTCTTTGAAGACACCGGGCTCGACAACTCCCGGGCCAATCTCGAGATGGCGATTGTCGAAGGCAGTCAGTTGACGCTGCTTCGAGTCATCAACCACTGGGCGGTGACCCGGATTTCCGAGTATTCCCCCAGCGAAGGCCCGCGCCTGTACCTGGACCTGCTGCTGGCCGATGTGCCGGGAGAGATCGACGGTGACCGGCGCATCCGTCTGGACCTTAAGCAAAGCAGCGATTTTCGCCTGACTTTCGCCAAGACCCAGTCGGAACAGCTCGAGGGCGGCCGGTTTTTCAAGCTGCTGTTCGAGCAACTGCCCGATGATCAGCGCATCTGGGTCATGGGGGAGATCAAGGAGGGCACCAACCCGATGATGCAGCCGGAATCCTTTGGTCTTCGTACACAACAGGGTGGGGCAGCGGGCGAGGGGGCGATCCTGGCCTTCGTGCGTATGAAGGGTCGGCACGAAGGTGGCTTTCCGGGTGCGAGCAGCGGTTTTCGCTACCTGATTCCGAAGGACGCGGGCAAGGACTATTCCGCCACGGTATTGCTCAGCCGGGGGCGGGTGATGATGGCGCAGTTGCTCAAATCGTTCGGTGAATTGATGGGCGATGATGATTTTTCCTACGTCTTCGATCAGGACAATGAGCTGATTTTGGCGACCTCGACCGGAGGAAAGTTCGATATTCCGAACCAGCGATTTACAGAGCGTTTCGAATTTGGTTTTCCTTCCGGGATAGCCTGGATAAATATTATTTTTGGGTTCGATAGTTTTTCGATACCCTTGGCTAATGCGTTGGTGTTGGAAGTCAAAGGGCAGGAAGTGACGGTCCGGCTGCGTGCTCGTGGTCAGATACCTATCAAGTTTTACCGTGTGGAAGATAGTGATCCACCGATGTATGTCGAGTATTTTTCCGGGGATTTCTCTCAGCACTACAACCTGTCCATTCTTGCGAATTATGAGTTGGTAGACAGCAGTGGTGGCGGAGAGATTAGGCTGAAGTCATTCAAGTATGAGGCCTTTACCGATGAGTCAGGTTCGCCCAGCGAATGGGCACCCTCTTCAAAGGTCAGTCGTGGAGGCTTGGAACCAGAGGAGCTGGCGTATTTCATACAGTATGTAGAAAGTCAGAGTGCCGCGATCACGGCTGCAGCCACGAAAAGAATTATAGACGGTCCCGAGTTTGAAAATGCAATCAAGGAAGCATTCGAGCGCCATTTTCCCTCAACTCTTTCGGTAAGAGAGTTCGTCGAAGAAAACATTGAACTGCATTTTGGCAATGCCATTGTCGGCAACGAGGTTCATTCTCCCGGCGATGTCGGTTTCTTCGGCCGGGTCAGCCCGCAACAAACCCATTTTGCAATCACCACGCCAGAGCCGCTGCTGGCGGCGGGGGCTTCCCATGCATTCCAGACCCAACCGGCCGTCAGCGGCCTGCGCTGGACGGTGCAGGACCTGCGCCGCAGCGCACGCAACCCGGGCAGCATCGACCCTTCCACCGGCCTGTACCAGGCCCCGCAAGCCGGGCAGATCGATGGCCGCTTCACCCGGGTGCGGGTCACCGCGACGGACCCGGCGACGAACTTTCGCAGCGCGGCCCTGGTGACGGTGGTGGCCAACCCCCTGACGATCAATCCGCTGATCAGCGTTTGCGATCCCAATGAACGGGTCGACCTGGGTCTGGGGGTACTGGGGCAGGGCCGCGTCGAGGTAACGGTCAGGCGTCCGGGGCCTGGCAGCGGCACGATCGAGCAGCAAGATGGCCAGTACACCTATGTCGCTGGGGATCGAGTGCAAAGGGAAACCTATGTACTGGACGAAGTCGTGGCGACCTGCGAGGGGCAATCACGATCGGCCTGCATGCTGGTCAAGCAGCAGAATCCGGCCCTCACCGTATCGCCAGTGACCGATGCAGGCCAACTGTCGGCGGGGCAGATACAACTCAAGACCGAGTTCAATGGCCTGGATATCACCAAGGATGTGGAATGGCTCATCGCGTTCGACGGGCCAGGGCAGATGGATGCGGATGCCCCAGGCCTCTATCACGCGCAGCCGAATGCCGATGCGCGGTTCGTCTGCATCATCGCGCAATACGAGATACCGGGTTTCGGCACTTTCAAAGGCCACGTCATCCTGCCGTTACCGCTGATCGAGTTTCCCAGTGAGTTGCAGATGCTGAGTGAGCCATGACGCCAGTCCTCCAGGGTTGCACGGTGACGCTAGCCGACCGCCCGTCTCTTGCAACCTAGCAGTTCTGCTAGTAGGCAGCCTGTTACGACCAGCGTACAAAAGACTCATCCGCGACACGTCGAAGTCTCTGTGTCGGCGACCCGAGCAATGACGGGAGTCAAACCGGAGACGCCATTCCATGAGTACCAAGATCACCCCACCTGTCCCTCTCGTTCCGCTGCTGAGCCGTGACAATGCCCTGGATCTCGACAGCCTGGGCAGCGATGATCTGATGACCTACATCCAGTACCCCGGCATAGCCAAAGGCCATCTGATCGCTCCGCAATGGCGGGGCCGTGCCAGGGACGGCCAGGCGATCGATGAAACGGCCAATCAGGATGTGGACGATCGCCTGGAGTACGACGATAACGGCGACCCCTGGATGCCGATCCCCATCGTCAACAGCAAGGTCGTGGCGCTGGACCAGGGCGAGGTGTTCTATTCCTATCGCTACTCCGAGGATGGCGGCAACACCTTTACCGATGAGTCGTTGCGGCTGTTTTTTTATGTCGGCAAACGGCCCTGGATGTCCCGCCTCCTGCTGCCGGTCGCTCACCTGAAAGAGTCCCATGATCGCTGCGTGGACGTGAACAGCGACCCGGTACTCGATGGCGCCACCCTCACGACGGTGCCCTACCAGGCCATGGCGGAGGGCGATGAGCTGGCGTTCGTGTGGGCAGGCTACCGGCCCGGCTCCCCCACTCCGATTGTGGAAACGTACTACAAAACCGTCAGTGCCGAGGAAGTGGGGCATCCACTGGAGTGGCACCTGCCCTATGCCCGGTTGCAGATCATCAAGAACGGTTATGCGTTGATGAGCTACAGCGTGACCTATGCCGATCCGGTGGATCCGGCTGCGCCACAAACATACTCCGCCGAACAGCGGATCGCCGGTGTGCCTCCCAGCGAGCCGCTGCTCCCCCTGTTGTCGGTGGTTGGTCATGCCGGCGGGCAGATCGACCCTTCGCTTTACCCATTCGGCGTACCGCTGCGCATCCCACCTTATGCCGACCCGCAGGTCGGCGACACGGTGGTGGTGTATGCCGATGGGGAGAACTCCTCGATCCAGCTTTCGATGCAGTTGGATATTACCAACGTCGAGAGCGCCATCCTTGAACTGCGCCTGGATGCCCGCTGGTTGCAGGCGCATTACGGCGAAGAGGTCAGCTTGAGCTACCAGTACGCAAGGGCCGGCGCTTCGCTCAGCTCTGATGCCCTGGTCTTGACGGTACGCAGGCAGCTACGGTTGTTGGCGCCGGTCGTCAAGGACGCCCAACCCTACGACGATGATGGCAGCGGCATACGCAAAGGTTGGATCACTGCGTCCAATGCCCAAAATGGGGTGCTTATCGATATACCTGAACAGGATGAGATCGCCCGCGGTGACAGACGCTGGATGGTATGGAGCGGTCATGACGGAGATCACGAGGTGGACAGGCCCATTGATGGCTCCGATTGGCGATACAAGATCGTTTCCGGGGTCATCCCGGCGGACTTGGGCAAGTGGGTGACGATCCGTTATGCGGTCGTACCCGTCGGTGAAAGCGATCCTCACTGGTCGCCGCCATTCGTTTTGGAAATCAGGAATTTCGAGGGCGGCTGGCCGTCGCTTCAGGCCGAAAGCCCGAAAGTCAGCGATGGGCAAAATGGTATCAGGCTGAGCCAGGTGGGCCAGTTCATGGTCTTCAAGGTGTCCTACTGGCAGTTCATGGACGAAGGGCAATTGCTCAAGGCGCACATCTCGGGGATTCGTGACAGCGATGGTGAGACTGTTTCCCGAACGATGCGAGATGAGAGCGAACCGGTGACCGAGGACGAGTTCTACGACGGCCAGGTTCTGGTGAAGGTTTCTGGTGACTTTATCCAGCAATTGAGAATCGGTGAGCAGTTTGATGTCACCTTCGAAGTCAGCTTCGATAAAGGTAATTCCTACAAGTCTTTTGGTGTAAAAGCATTCAAGTTGCTGGAGTGATGCTCCGTACTTTCAAGGTGTTTGCCGGTTTTTAACGAGCAGGGCTTTTCTGTGAATTGACGGTGCTTGGGATAAGTGTCTGCTGTTTTTGAACGGTATCAGGGGTCATGATCATGACAACTACGACATATACAAAAGCTGAACTGCTGGCTTGGCTGGAAGATGAGAAACGCATGCTCGGTTGGGACGCGATTATCGCATTGCAGCGCGATGTCACCAATACTCTGCTGCTGCAGCAATATATCGAGAGATTCGACCAGAACTCCTACTTGTCGGGAATTGGCGGACTCGTACCCACCAGTGGCAATAATTTCATGGAGGCCATCAGCAACTTCACCCTGGATGTACCGCGTTTGTTCTATGAGGATACGGATCTCAACGATTCCCGGGCCAACCTTGAGATGGCGATTGTCGAAGGCAGTCAGCTGTCGTTGCTTTGGGACATCAACCACTGGACGGTGACCCGGATCCAGGAGTACTCCCCCAGCCAAGGCCCCCGCCTGTACCTGAAGCTGCTGCTGGTCGATGTGCCGGGACAGATCGACGGTGACCGGCGCATCCGCCTGGACCTGAAGAAAAGCAGCGACTTTCGCCTGACTTTCGCCGAGAACCCACTGGAACAGAGCGAGGGAGGAAAGTTTTTCAAGGAGCTGTTCGAGCGACTGGACGATGATCAGCGGGTATGGGTCATAGGGGAGATCAAGGAGGGAGCGAACCCGCTGATGCAGCCACAATCCTTTGGCCTTCGTACCCAGCGAGGTGGGGCGCAGGGAGAGGGGGCGATCCTGGCCTTCGTGCGTATGCAGGGCCGTCACGAGGGTGGCTTCCCGGGTCCGAACAGCGGCTTTCGCTACCTGATTCCGAAAGATGCGGACAAGGACTATTCCGCCACGGTATTGCTCAACCGCGGACGGGTAATCATGGCGCAGTTGCTCAAGTCGTTTGGTGATTTGATTGGTACCTATGATTTTTCCTACGAATTCAATGATGACAAGGAACTCATCAAGGCGACATCGAACGGAGGAAAACTCGATATTCCGGCACTGGAGCTTACAGAACGTTTCGTGTACAAATTTTTGGGTCGTGAGGCCTGGGCCGAAGTGACCTATGGGATCGATGCTTTCTCGATACCCTTGGCCAAGGCTTTGGTGTTGGAAGTCAAAGGGCAGGACGTGACGGCCCGACTACAGGCCTCTGGTTTTGTACCCATCAATTTAAAGCCAGGGGAGGGTGACCCGAAACTTTCTCCTGGAGATCTTGAAGAGGGTAAATTATTCAAATATTACAGTTTGTCCATCCTGGCGGATTATGAACTGGTCGATACGAACGATGGCGGAGAAATCAGGTTGAAGGCATTCAATTATGAGGCCGATACCGAAGAGCCAGCTTCGTCAAGCGAGTGGGTACCCCCTTCAAAAGCCAGTCCCGGGTGGCTGACGCCGGATCAATTTGCTACTTTCATTCTTTATATCATAGGGTCGGTTTTCTTGTTTTTGGGTGAGGCTCTATTGAGAATCCTGCTGGGGCCCGCGTTTAAGAATGCGATTGAAGCAGCCTTCAAACACCGTATTCCCTCAAACCTTTCAGTCAGAGAGTTCGTCGAAGAAAATATTGAACTCAACTTTGGTAATGCCATTGTTGGCAACGAAGTTCACTCTCCCGGCGATGTCAGTTTCTTTGGTCGGATCAGCCCGCAACAAACCCATTTTGCAATCACCACGCCAGAACCGCTGTTGGCGGCGGGGGCCTCGCACAGGTTCCAGACCCAACCGGTCATGAGCGGCTTGCAATGGACAGTGCAGGACCTCTGCCTGCGCACGCGCAACCCCGGCAGCATCGACCCTGCCACTGGCGTGTACCAGGCCCCGCAAGCCGGGCAGATCGAGGGCCGTTTCACCCGGGTACGGGTCACCGCGATCGATCCCACGACGAGCTTCTACAGCTCGGCACTGGTAACGGTGGTGGCCAATCCCCTGACGATCAACCCGCTGATCACCGTTTGCAGTGTCAATCAGAAAGTCGAGCTGGGCGTGGGGGTACTGGGGCAGGGTAGCGTCGAGGTGACGGTCAAGAGTCCGGGGCCCGGCAGCGGCACGATCGAGCAGCAGGGTGGCATCTACACCTATGTTGCCGGGGCAGGAGCGGGGACGGATACCTATGTGCTGGACGAAGTCGTGGCGACCTGCGACGGGCAATCACAGTCGGTCTATATGCTGGTCAAGCAGCAGAATCCTCTGATCACCCTATCGCCGGATCCCGATGCAGGCCAGCTTCCGCCAGGGCAGATACAACTCAAGGCCAAGGTTGCTGAAGATGTAACGGGCGTTGTGGAGTGGCTTATTGCATTCGAGGGGCCAGGTCATATGGATGCGGATATCCCGGGCCTCTATCACTCGGACCCGAATGCCGATGCGCGGTTCGTCTGCATCATCGCGCAATACGAGATACCGGGCTTCGGCACTTTCAAAGGCCACATCATCCTGCCGTTGCCGCTGATCGAGTTTCCCAATGCATTGCAGCAGTTGATTCATCCGTAACGCGGTTCGACTTTTAAACGAACAGCTCTATTTCATCCACGCTGATCCGTTATCAGCAGGAGATTGAACATGGCCGGTTTTTCGCTGGAGGAACTGTTGGGCTGGATGCAAGGTACCAGCCGCATCAATGACTGGGACCATTTGCTCGCTTTATCGGGGCGTGCCCTCAATACCGCATTGCGCGATCAGCACGCGACCCGCTTGAGCCTGGGTAACGCCTTGCGCGGCATCAGCGGTTCTTTTGAAATACCCGATACGCCGGGGGTGATGGTCCAGTACCACCTCAACGACTGTGCCCTGGATTACCCCGTGCTGTCTTTTGCCCAGGCTTCGTACGTATCCAATAACCTGAGTGTCAGCCTGCAACTCAGCGGCGGCCAGAAAATCATCACCCACGACGGCGCTGTCCGTTCGCTGGGGACCTACAGCCTGCTCGATGGCCCACGGTTGGAGGGCGTCGTGCCGATCACCTTCCGCGCCGCCAGCGCCGGGCAGGAGGCACAGGTGGTGTGCGACCTGGCGCAGGAGGGGGCCGTTTTCCAATTCATGGACGCTGACACGCAGAATGAGCGGGATGCCGGCGGGCACTTTTTCAAGCAGCAACTGCAAGCGCTGGGCGAGCGCAGCAGCTATCCGCTGGTGGGTTTTGCCGACCAGGGCAACCCGTTCATGCACCTCGAACGGGTCGAGATCGGTAGCCAGTCGCCCGAGCCCGGTTCCGAAGAGGGGGCCCTGCTGCTGTATTCAACCATGGCCCATGGGCAAGCCGGCCACAAGCCGAGCAATGACTCGGGCTACAAATACCTGATCCCCAACGACCCCGGCCAGGACTACGAGTTCGCCGCCCAGTTTTCCGCCAGCCTGGTCAGCCGTGCCGGCTTCGCCGTGGCGCTGCTGGATACCTTCGGCGCCGATAATTTTGAATTCGTCCACCAGCGGGGCCGCGCCCGTCGCGCCCGGGCAACCGGCATCCGGGCCAAGGCCGGCGCGTTCAGCGTGCCCCCGGTGAACCAGTACAAGGATGACCGCTACGAGTACCGCAGCGAGGCCTTCGAACTCTCGGCGACGCAGGGCGACACGCCGCTGTCGGCCGATTTCGAGGAGACCCGGGTGGTGCAGCACTGGCAGACCCGTGGCACGGTGAAGGTGGAATATCGCCTACAGAGCGACACCTCCTGGACCACCTATACCGTTGAGTTTTCCTGGCGCCTGGAGCAGGTGTTCCAGTTGGTGAACGACGAATTTGGCGCGGGGGTGGAAGGCGAAGTGTTCGTGCCCCAGTCCCGCGAGCCGGACGTCGTGCCGATCGATTTGCCAGACAACGTGTCGGCGGATATGCGCCAGCGCATCGTGGCTTTTGTCGGACATATCGTGAAGACGGCGCTGCTCGAACGCTACTCGACAAGCATGACGGCCGAGGCGGCGCCGGTGTTTCTCGAACACACCGACGTGGCCGATAGCCTGCCGCTGCAACCTTCGATGATCGCGATGCCCCGTGATTATGTCGCGTTCGGCCCATTCGCCTCACCTTCGGGCGCGCTACGGATCGTACCGGCCAACCCCTCCGTGCTGGCGGGCGGGCGCCTGGAGTTTTCCGTCGAACCACAGCGATCGGTGGTGTACTCCCTGGATAACCTCGACGCCAGCAACGCGGGGACGATCGATGCGCAGGGAAACTACCGCGCACCCCCACGCCATACCCTGGGAGCCCGGCCTTCGGTCCAGGTGTTGCTGCGCGCCGAAGACCCCCAGAGCCGCGAGAGCTGCGTCACGATCATTACCGTGCTGCGCCAGGCGCTTGGGGTGCTCACCGATATCCAGGTGTGCAACCCGGGCGGGCAGGTCGAGTTGGCCGCGTACTCGCAGGGGGACGGGCCCTTGGAGTGGCAGATCGAGAACCCGGTCGAAGGTGAAAGTGGCACGCTTGATCTCGACGAGACTTCGCGGCACTGCACCTATACGGCGGCCGGGCCGGTGGCGGGGAAAACCTATGTGCTCGATGAAGTGAGCGTGACCGACCCGGCCAGCGGCGAGACGGCCTCCAGCCATGTGGTGGTGCTGCAGCGCACCTCGCTCCTGCACATCAGCGCCGATTTCGCTGGCTCGACTCCGGGCAGCGTGCAGTTGCAAGCCTCGCTCAATGGCGTGCCCGTCGAGCTCGGCGTGGAGTGGGGCATCGGCTTCGCCGGCCCCGGCACCATCGACTCACAGGGGCTGTACCGGGCGGACGCCGAGAGCACGGCGCACTTTGCCTTGATTACCGCGGTTTTCAACGCCCCGGTCATTGGCACGCTGGAAGGCTATTTCATCCTGCCACTGCCCCTGGCGAACGCGGCAAAGGTCCTTGGCCGCCTGCGTCGCTAACCAAGCGGCTGGCGGTTTTCATCAGGATGTGACGCATAAACTTGAGAGAGTACGCAATCATGGCCCGGTTAAACGAACTGCTGTCAATGATGCAAGGAAAGTTGATCACACGCGGATGGGATGCGATTTTTTCCTGCAACCGCGTGCGGCTTAACCATTTGCTGGAACAGCAATATATCACCCGTTACGAACAGTTCTGTTTCCTGCCGTATATCAGTGGTCAAACCCGCACGGGTGAACAGAACGACGAAGTTATCCAGGTGCAGTCCCTGCGGTTGGGGCCGCCCCGCCTGTCGTTCGAAAGCGCCACATCCAGGGATTCCACGGCCACGGTCACCATGGCCATCACCTCGGGCGAGATTCATACCTGGCATCGCGAGGCGGGTGCAGCGCTGCAATTGCGTTCCCGGTTCGATGTCACGCAGCAGCAGGGCTTCAGCGTGACCATGAGGGTCGACCTCAAGGTGGTGGTGGCCGAGGTCGACCACCAGGGCCGTATCACCATGGACCTGCGCGGGGCCACGCGATTTTCCTGCGACTTGCTGGGGGCGCCGGAGGCGGAGGCCCTGGGCGCGTTCTTCGAGCAGCGGTTCAATGAACTGGATCCCGGCCAGACGAGTTTCCAGTTGGGGCGCATCAACCTCAAAGGCTATCGCAAGCTGACGCCGGAACGCTTCCGTCTGCGCACCCAGGCGGAGCCGGGGGCGCGAATCAAGGGCGCTCCCAATGAAGGCGATGGTGTGGTGCTGGCGCTGATCGAGGTACGGGGCGGCAAGGGGGGGGGGCAGGAACTGGGCGAGGATTTTCCCATTCTGATCCCCAGCGATCTGGACAGCGGTCAACCCAGGTACACCGCCTCGCTGGTGGTGTCGCGGGAGGTGCTGTCCTATGCGGTGGGCGATGACCTGGAGGTGCCGGAAAGCCTGTTGTTCCCCGAGCAGAACTACTTCAAGGTGCTGTCGACCCACACGCCGCACGATTGGCTGGCGGTGGGCCAGATCAGCCCGACCACCGCCAGTGTGGTGGTGCAGCCCGCGTTCGCGGCCATCAAGGCCGGCCAGCAGCAGCGTTTCCAGTTGCTCGACTGGCAGGGCAAGCCGCTCACCAATGGGGTGACCTGGAGCGCGGTCAGCCTGCGCAGCCACTCCCTGGAGGGGCATGGTCGGATCGATGGCAGCGGTCTCTACACCGCCGTGTCACCGCAAAGGATCGGTTATCACAATCTGGAGGTGGTGGTGACGGCCTCCGTGGGCAACTACCACGCCTCGGCCCTGTTGCGAGTGGATTTCGAGTCCCTGGAAGTGGCTCCGGCGCTGCAGGTGCAGGATGTGGCGCAGCAGGCCGCTATCGACTTGAGCGTGGCGGCCAACGATGGCAAGACCGTCACCTGCAGCCTGCTTGCCCCCTTGCATGGCAGCCTGCAGAAAACTGATCAGGGGGCGCATTGGCGGTTCACCGCTAATGCTGAAGCCAGGGGCAAGTCGCTGTCCCTGCAGCGGGTGCTCTGCGAGACCGGTGCGCCTGTCCAGTCGGTTGAGTCGCTGCTGGTCTTGAACAATGCGCAGTCCTTCCTGCACGTCGAGCCGGCCTTCATCCCGCACCTGGCGGGGGGCGCCAATGTGCAATTGCGCAGCGACGAGAGCGTGCTGCCCGATGTGCCCAGGCGCTGGAGGATTCTCAGTGGTGTCGGCAGTATCGACCAGCAGGGCCGCTACACGGCACCGGCGGGCGGCGTCAGCGAGGCCACGGTGCTGGCCTGCGAGGTGGTGCGACATGGCGTGGTGCTGTTCCGGGACATCGCCCTGCTCGACAGGACGCAGGCGGAGCCGGAGCCGACCTGGAAGGAATTATCCCTGTTCAAGATCGAAATACCCGCCGGAGAGTTTGACGAGAGCCAGGGGCGGATGTTGCGCAACGGTTATCAACAGTTGCGCGTTCGCGTGACCACCAAAACCCAGGGCGTCCTGGTGGAAGGCGAGCTCAAGTATTTCAAACTGAGCCTGGCCGAGCGGGCGAGTATGCGCCTGGCCACCAATGTCGGGCGGAATTTCCTGGAGATTATCCCGCCCGACCAGGAGGGTATCGAGGATGTCCCTTCGGGGCTCGAATGGCAGGTGCGCAAGACGCCCAGCGAATATTTTGCTATCGCCGATCCTCGGAACCCGACCCAGTCGAAGATCGCGGATGAGCCGCCTGTTACGTCAGGAGAGGACGATTCGTTGACCGAGCAGTACTTCTATCTGCTCAGCGTGGCGGCGAAGAACGAGAGCACCGCCCTCAGTGCCGGATTTCAGCAGGACCATGTCGATACCTGGCATTGGTCCGGAGAATCAGGGGGGGGCGGTGTGGGAACGAAAATCACCGTAGTCGCCGTGGATCCCGGAGTGTTCGAGTACAGCTTTACCCGTGAGAAGCGGCTATGGGGCATACCCACGGGCAGTGTGGAAGACCAGATGAACTATGAACTCAACAGCGGTGATTTCTGGTTATTGACGTGCCGCGGGCAGAAGTTTATCACCCTGGAATTCCCGCCGCACCCGGGGGCAATGAATGAGATCAATCGGTCGATGATTCGTTGGGAAAGCGAACGGCCTACGGAAATCATGTTCAGTTATACCGTGTATTACTTCGAAAGCCCGATGCTACCCGATGAAAATACCGGGAAAACCGGATTTGACGATGCTCTGCGTACGATCCCTGTAATGGGCAACCAGCCCTTGAGGCTGAGTATCGAAAAGCCCAGCCCTTATGAGCCAGGAACGTTTGGTGTCGTGTTGGGGCGGGCCGATAATGTTAAGTTTATTATGCCGAAAGATTCTCCGCGCCCGTTACTGGATCAGGATCTGATCGTTGCCCTGCGGGACGAGAACGGTAATTTGCACCAGCGTCGGATATATTTCAACGCCAGTCAAAACGTAGGCACCCGAAATATGCTTGATCAGTCAAAATATGCTTGATCAGTCGAGGTTTGCGATCTAGCGGCGTTGATATCATTTAATGCGAGAGGATTATTGTCATGAATCGGCTCAAGGTGGTTTCACTGGGGCTGCTGTTCTGCTCGATCAACCCGGTCGCCAGTTATGTTCTGGCGGCGAATGAGGTGGAGGGCTCGATAAGCATGGCCCAACACGCGGATGGCGGTGGCGCTACTTGCGTTGTTGAATTAAAAACCATGCAGATCGATCTGGGGTATTACAAGGAGTGCAGGAGAGATAAGCTGAACTTCTTTAAGCTGAATGGTGTTCCCTCGGGAACGACTATTGAGTTTAATTCGAATGCTCAATGCAGTCCCAAGGGTAATTGGCATTATACTGTGCGTACTTATATTGAGCCGACCGATACCATATATATATATCTATTCCTGACAAGCTTTCTTCGCATAAGCCTAAAGACATTGTTTACAAAGGGGTGCTGTTGGAGTCTTATCATTATAACGGTGGATATATAACTGGTCAGTTGGCTTGCATGCGTATCAAAAAAGGCGATTTGGTGCCAAAACCATAAGTTACGGAGCACAAGGTCATGAGCGATGCCACTTCAGTTCATTCCAATGCCTTTAACTTCATGAGTTACTGGCAGGGCGGGGTTGATCCACGAACCAACCAATACACCCTGTCCATTGACTTCCCGGAGTTCAAGACCAACTACCTCAATGGTCCGCTGGTGCCCCTGGCACTGAGCTTCAACCCGATGAATCTGCTCGACAGCGGTTACGGGTTGGGCTGGAACCTGCAGTTGTCGCAGTTCACCCCCCATGACCAGATGCTGTCGTTGAGCACCGGCGAGCGCTTCAAGGTCACCGGGCAGGATGGCAACGAACAGATCATGAAGGAGCGCAAGCTGACGACCTTTCGTTTCTATACCCATGACGGGGCGGACTACGACTATCGCCTGGTGCACAAGTCCGGCCTGATCGAGCGGCTCAAGGTGCATGGCAGCGGCAATGATCGGATTGCCCTGCCGGTGGAGATCCTGTCGCCCGAAGGCCATAAGGTCAGGCTCGGTTACCGGAATTTCGAGCAGCGCCACTGGATGCTCGAGTGGATCGACGATATCCAGGGGCGCCTGGTGCAGGTGCGCCGCGATACCGGCAGCCTGACCCTGGACCTGCATCCCGGCAAGGGCCCCGGCAATGGTGCGCTGGCCAGCTATGTGGTGAGCCTGGATTCCAGCGCCAGCAAGTTGGCCAGGGTCATTACCTTGCCGGCTGATGCCGGGAGCAATATCAGCTGGCGCCTGGATTATCAAAAGATCGGCGATTATTTCTGCCTGTCGCAGATCCAGACGCCCATGGGAGGGCGCGAAGTCGTGGACTACGACACGGTCGGCCATGAGTTTCCCACCGGCAGCGGCCGCCGGCCCGTGCCCCGGGTGTCCCGTCATCGGGTCTTCCCTGGCGGCGGGCAGCCCGATGTCGATACCCACTACAGCTATGACGACAGCAGCAGCTACCCCGCCTCGAACAATTTCCTCGGACGAAACCTGTCGTTGACCTGGACCGACGACGGCCTGGACAACCTCTACAAGGCCACCGATCGCAGCTATGAGTACGGCAGCACCGAGCACCTGATGTCGGAAAAGGGCGAGAAGCTGCGCAGCATCAAGCGCACCTTCAACCGCTTTCACCTGCTCACCCGGGAAACCACCCGGCGCCATGACAAGGAGCAGGAGGTCGAGACCACCTACCACCTGGTCGATGGCCCCTTCGACAGCCAGCCGGCCTATTTCCAGTTGCCCTTCGAGACGATCAACCGTTGGTGGGTGGTCGATACCAATCGCCGGCGCAGCGAGAAGTCGAGCACCACCTACGACAGTTTCGGCAACCCGCTGGTGGAGACCCAGGCCAACGGCATCGTCGAAACCAGCACCTACTACCTGGCCGCGGGAGAGGACGGTTGCCCCGCGGACCCCGATGGTTTTGTCCGTAACCTCAAACGCAAGACCACGACCCCGGCGCCGGGCCATGTTGCCGGAGCCCCGACCCTGCGTACCGACTATCGCTACACGGCCCAGCCACCCCTGGCCGGCAGCGCCCGTACGGACTGGCTGGCGCTCGAACGGGAAACCCGGGTGTGGCAGGGCACCACCGACAGCGAGTTGCAACGTACCGACTACAGCTACTACAACGCGCCCGACGACCCGGTGAGCCATGGCCGCATCCAGCGCCAGGGCGTCGTCATGAACGGCAAGACCACCTACACCGACTATGTCTACAGCGCGCTGGCCAGCGCCCGCCTGGGCGAGACCGTGCTGCAGACGCTGCAGACCCTGAGCACCGACTTCGATACGGTGAACAAGCTCATCACCCTGGAAAGTTCGTTGCTCAATGGCGAGTCGCTGCTGGAGCGCGATGACAACGATGTGGAGATCCGCCGCACCTACGATGCCCTGAACCGGGTCACCAGCGAGACCGTGGCGCCGGACGACCCTGTCTACAAGGCTACGCGGCGCTACGAATACTCCCTGTCGTCCAACCTGCAGCAGCGCGCCGAGCAACGGCTGTTCGACGTCAAGGGGGTCAAGACGGTGACCACCCTCGATGGGCTGAACCGACCGATCCGCGAGGAGCGCGCCGATGCCGACAGTGCCACGCCGACGACGATGCGCCAGACCTACGAGGCCAGCTACGACGAGTTCGGCAACCTGATCCGGCAGGTGGAGTTCGACTGGTGGGACGTGGACTGGGCAATGTTCAAGAACGTACCGCTGGTCAGCCAGTTCCAGTTCGATGACTGGAACCAGCAGTGCTGCGTGATCCGCCCCGACGGGGTCGAGGAGCACACCGAGACCGACCCCATCGGCGACGGCGTGACCGGGCCCACGGAGCGTAGCTGGCAACAGGACGCTGCCACGCCGGCCAAGCGCAGCGGCGTCACCGTCACCCAGTTCAACCTGTTCGAAAAGCCGGTGCTGGTCGAGCGTATCGATCTGGCGGACAAGCCGATCAGCCGGCAGAAGAACAGCTATGACGGTCTGGGCCGTTCGGTGAAGGAAGAGGTCGGGTTACGCAGCCCGTTGCGGATCACCGAATACAGCTACGACGCCTTCGACCGGCTGGTGCAGAACAGTTTGCCACTGGGGGCTGTGGTGGTCCGTGAGTATGCCGAACACAGCGCCGAGGACTGGCCCACCCTGATCAGCGTCGACAAGAAGACCCTGGGCACGCAAGCCTTCGATGGCCTGGGACGGATGACCGAGTCGGTCACTGGTGGCCGCGTGCAGACGCTCAAATATGAACCGCAGCAGAACCAGCCCAAGCTGGTGACCACGCCCGGTGGGCAGGATATCGGTTACGAGTACCGCCCCTCCCTCTGTGAGGAACCGCGGCAGCGCCGCCTGCCCGGAGTCACCAGCGACTACGAGTACGACCCGCAGAACGCCCGCCTGTTGAGCTGCAGCGAAACGGGCCAGACCCTGAGCCGCACCTACTTCAGCCACGGCGAACTGAAAAGCGAGACCCGCCAGGACGAGGGCGGGCCCGAGCGGGTGATGCACTACCTCTACAGCCTGCGCGGGCGCCTGCTGGAATACACCGATGTGCTGGGCCAGACCCAGGAATACCGTTACGACCTGCAAGGCCGTCTGGAACAGACTTCCCTGGGCAGCACACTGTCGCGCTTCCATTACGATGAGCTGGGCAATGTCCGCCTGATCGAGACCGAGGATGAGAGTGCCCCCGGTCAGAAGCGGCGGGTGAGCATCGCCCTGGAATACGACGAGTTCAACCGCGAGATCGAGCGACATTTCGACCTCGATGGGGTCCGGCAGACGCTGACCCAGCGCTACGACGATGTCGATGCCCTGCTGACTCGCACCCTGGCCGAAGGCAGCGAGACCCTGCGCGCCGAGCGCTACACCTATGACCTGCGCCGCCGGCTGGAGACTTATACCTGCACGGGCAGCCAGCCGCCTGAGGACCCTTATGGCAATGCCATTGCCAGCCAGACCTTCATCCTCGATGGGCTGGACAATATCACCCTGGTGATCACCGACACGGCCGATGGCAAGAGCAATGTGGCCGAGTACCTGTTCAACAATCCCCAGGACCCGGTCCAGTTGACCGAGGTGATCAACGCTGGCGATGCCGGCTACCCGCCCTCGATTCAACTGACCTACGACCCCAATGGCAACCTCACCACCGACGAAGCCGGGCGAATCCTGGAATACGATGCGCTCAATCGCCTGCTCAGCGTCAGTGCGCCGAGTGGGGGAACGCCGCGCCGTTACAGCTACGATCCGTTGGATAGCCTGTCGCACCAGCAGGAGGGCAGTGAGAGCCAGCAACGGTTCTATCGTGACGGGGAACTGGCCAATACCCTGGGGCCACAGCAGAACCGTACCTTCATGCGTGGTGGCGATAGCCTGCTGGCCGAGCGGCAGGGCAGCGGCACGCTGTTGCTGGCCGGCGATGCGGCCAACAGCGTGCTTAGTGAAGTCGACCCGCAGGGAGAGCGACGGGATATGGCCTATAGCGCCTACGGTGAGCGTAGCAGCGGGCAGGCGGTGAGCTGCGGGCTGGGTTTCAATGGGGAATTGCGGGAGGAGCAGAATGGGTGCTATCTGCTGGGAAACGGCTACCGGGCGTATAGCCCGGGGTTGATGCGGTTTCATAGTCCGGATAATTTGAGCCCGTTTGATGAGGGGGGGATGAATACGTATGCGTATTGTGAAGGGGATTCGATCAATAGGGTGGATCCGACGGGGAATCTTTCGTTTAAAATATTGGCCAAAACTATTAGCTTCTTCATTAATCGTAATCTGACAGCGCAGGCAGCTAGGCTTAACGCAACTAAGGGGGGGGCTGGTACACGGCTAGGAGCTGGAAATTTCTTTAGCTCTGAAAGTATGCTTCGCCCCACACCCATCTCTGCACCACAAAAAGCTGTTGAGGCTGGAAATTTCGTTAAGAGTAATTCGTCAGCTACCCTTAAAGCATCAAATCAGTCGCAACTATATCCTATCAAATTTTCTCAGAGTAATAAACTACCGTCGGTGCCTAAGAATGCGAGACTTCATACTGAGTGGTCAAGCCCCCCTACATCAAAAAACCACTTCTATGAGTCGATTCCTTCCAAGCCTAACTCTGCTCAATTTTCGTCAGTGCAGGAAAACGCGACGAGATTTAAAACATCCGAGGTCAATGATGTTGTTAGGAAAAGTAAATATTTAAATCTTGAAGAGCAAATGATGAGTCAAAAGGGGGTTGTTAAACATGGAAAGTTTGTTCCTGATCCGAATGTCAGAGGTGGTGCGCGTCAGAATGCTAGAGCTTATTTGTCTTCGGATACGCGAGGTAGTGCGCCTAAGGATAGAAATCGGCGTCTGGGTCCGTAACTTCCTATAATTCTGACGATATTTCTTGTGTCGGTGAGGAAAGTAAGCGTGTAGGTCTATTGTTTTATAAAATTTCATGCCGGATGCTGTCCGGTGTGGAGGTCTTGAGAGTTTTCCTACTTAATATGATTTGTTGTTTGATTTCTGTACATAATATCTAAAACTTTCTCCACTGTTGCAGCCTTGCGCTACCTGAGGAAAAAGCCCTATAGTCCATTGGTCGCTCATATTGGCGACACGGGTTTGGCGACTCGTTAAATAGACGAGCGATGTTTTCATTTAAAAACGAGGCCTTACCCATGACCAAATACGTACCCCTCACCGCCATCGATTGCCTGATCCCCAGCCTGTTGATCGACGCCGACAGCCCGACCGATGTCCTCCACGCCAACGCTGCCGCGCGCTTTCGAACGGCAACGCAGATGCTCGAATCCCTGGCCCGCATCGAGTTGCACAATGCCAATGATATCGACTTCCAGCATCTGCTCCAGCTTCCGGCCATGGTGCTGCGCGATGGCTGCGACCTGATGGATGTACTGGGCGGGCGCCTACCGGCCTGAATCGCCCTCGCGCCCCTGAGCACCTGCCAGGGGCGCGGCGCAAACCTGATACTTCTGCCAGTACCCAGCGCCGCTGGCCAGGCGGACACTGTCTCCAGGGATTTCGAACCCCTTGGAGCCTGCGCCATGGCAACCCCTCGCACCTTGCTGAGCCAGTACCGCTACGACCCGCTCGACCGTTTGGTGGCTTGCCTTCCGCTCAACCTTGACCCGCGCATGATAGCGAGCTGGTGGACTATATGCGGAGGGCGGGGTTGGGCTGAGGTTCTCTCGAAACCACTACGCCCCTCTAGGAGCAGGGCTTGCCCGCGAAGCTCTTATCAACCTCACTGAGCTCTTCACGACGGTCCGGCGCCTCGATGAACCGGGGGCGCCGTGCAGAACCATCACCGAATGACAATCCATCTATGTTATCGATGGCGTCACTCCCTGCCTTAGTTGTTTTGCCTGATCATAAGTTGGTGGAGGCAATTTTGTTGCTGTTGCTGTTGCTGTTGCTGTTGCTTTGGAATAGCTAGGCGGCGGAGTTAGTGGGGTGGACACTGCTGGTGGCGCTGATGGCATTGGCGACGAAGAAGTTGATGATGCTATCGACGAAGAACGAGGTTGCGTCGATGGCTGCTGATGATAGGAAAAACTACCCCCCCCTTCCAGAACGGAGGGTCTCGGACCGGTTGGTGTTCTCCACCCAACATTAGGTTGAGTCCCTCCTCCCTGCACAATATCCCAGCCTCTCCGAGTTATGCTCGCGCTGGACACAGTCCTCGCACCACCCGGGTTAAGAAATATAGATCCCATCACGGCGAACCCCGTTATCGGACCAGCTATACCCAACACCTGACCAGCCGTGCCCCCCAGAGCGATGCCACCAATACTCGAACCAACAACCAGCACCCCACCCACTGCAAAGGCAGCAAGCCTCCAGTAAAAATGCCCTGTTGGGTCAATGTTGCCCACAGGGTTCAAACCACAATACGCATACACATTGATCCCACCCTTGCCAAACGGGCTCAGGCTGTCCGGGCTATTGAAGCGCATCAACACCGGATTGAACGCTCGATACCCATTGCCCAACAGATAATGCCCGGTCACCGGATCCGGCCGTTCGCCGTTGAAGCCCAACACACTCGACAGGCCGCTGGTAGGTGTTTGCCCTCCATAGGGGCTGTACGTCATGGCCTGGCGCTGCGCTCCGTCCAGGGCCTGCAACACCGAACCTTGTGAGTCCATCGCCAGCAGGTTGGTCTCGCGGCCAGCGCCTTGACGCCGCTGCTGGGCCAACCGCCAGTCATCCGCCTGGAAGATCGAATGAGCAATCGCGCCCTGGATCTCGGTGGCTAGGCGTTTTTTGCAATAGAAGCGTCGATGCGGCTCGAGGTTGGCCGGGCTGCACGCCGTCAATCGGTCGAGCGGGTCGTAGGCGTATTGGCTCAGTAGGATAAGAGAGGTTGACATGGCGCGGATTCCAGAGGCTTTGATATCCCTGGAGACAGTGTTCACCTGGGCGGCGGCGATGAGTACTAGCAGAACTATCAGGTTTCTGCCCGGTGGCATCTACCTGGTCTCTAGGGAGATATGTACGAAAACGTGGACGCCCTACCGATGTCTTCCGTGCCAATGCTGCCGCGCGCCTTTGAGCTGCGCCCAGATGCTCGAGTCCCTGGCCCGCATCGAGTTGCACAATGCCAATGATATCGACTTCCAGCACCTGCTCCAGCTTCCGGCCATGGTGCCGCGCGATGGCTGCGACCTGATGGATGTACTGGGCGGGCGCCTACCGGCCTGAATCGCCCTCGCGCCCCTGAGCACCTGCCAGGGGCGCGGCGCAAACCTGATACTTCTGCCAGTACCCAGCGCCGCTGGCCAGGCGGACACTGCCTCCAGGGATTTCGAACCCCTTGGAGCCCGCGCCATGGCAACCCCTCGCACCTTGCTGAGCCAGTACCGCTACGACCCGCTCGACCGGTTGGTGGCTTGCCGTCCGGTCAACCTTGACCCGCAACAGCGTTTCTACTGCAAAAGCCGCCTGGCCACCGAGATTCAGGGGGCGATCGTCCATTCGTTCTTCCAGTCGGATAACGGACTGTTGGCCCAGCAGCGACGACAAGGGGCAGGCCGCGAGACCGTTCTGCTGGCGACGGACCAGCAAGGTTCGGTGCTGCAGGCCTTGGATGGGAGGCAACGTCAAGCTATTGCATACAACCCCTATGGCCATTGGACACCCAGCAACGGTCTATTGAGCTTGCGGGGCTTTAATGGCGAACGGCCGGACCCGGTGACCGGGCATTATTTATTGGGTAATGGCTATCGGGCCTTCAATCCGGTGTTGATGCGGTTCAACAGTCCGGACAGCTTGAGTCCGTTTGGAGCTGGAAAGTACAATGGGTATGCTTACTGTGAAGCGGATCCGGTGGGCAACATCGATCCTACAGGGCATTTTGCCAATCCTTTTGCGGTTATAAGCTTAGTGTCAGGGTTAGCGGCGACGGGTTCAGCTATTGCTGCCGGCCTTACAAAAGATGAGACTCAGGTCGCTTTGAGTGTAGCTAGTGCGTTAATGGGGATAGTCTCAATTTCGTCTGGGCTCTTCGGTATTAATGCTAGAGCGAGCAGAGTTCAAAGAGATTGGCGGGCGCGTAACAATCGAGAGGCTACTACTCTTCCTCTGCTCTCCTCTGCAGATTTGCCACCTGAGTATATTCAGACAACAAAGCTAGCTTCTATACAGCGGTCAGATAAGTTGGCACGGAAGTTCGGGATGGTGCTGAGCTCAACGCCTCCCGAACCGCCTCCGCCAACTTATGAGCAGGCAATGCAACTAAGGCGGGGAAAATAGATGGGTTGTCGTTCGGCGATGGTTCTGAACAGAGCCCCGATTCACCGAGGTGTCGGACCGCCGCGAATAGGCCAGTGAGGCTGATAGGAGCTTCGCAGGCAAGCCCCGCTTCTACAGGGCGTGGCGGCTTCGAGGGAGTGCCTGCGCAGGCCGGATGCCCTGGCGCAGAAACCTGATACTTCTGCCAGTATCCATCCCCGCCCCTCAGGTGGACACTGTCTCCAGGGATATCAAGGCCTCTGGAGCCCGCGCCATGCCAACCTCTCGCACCTTGCTCAGTCAGTACCGCTACGACCCGCTTGACCGGCTGTTGGCGTGCAACACAGCCAACCTTGGGCCACAACAGCGCTTCTACTGCAAAAGCCGCCTGGCCAGCGAGATTCAGGGGGCGATTGCGTATTCGTTTTTCCGGACGGATGACTGGCTGCTGGCTCAACGGCGGCGCAAAGGGGAACACCACGACACCGGCCTGCTGGCGACGGATCAACCCGGTTCGGTGCTGCAGTTCCTGGGTGGGGCGCAAGCCGAGGCCATGGTGTACAGCCCTTATGGCCAGCGCACGCCTGGCGGTGGCCTGTCGAGCCTGCTGGGCTTCAACGGCGAGCGGGCCGAGCCGGTGACCGGGCATTATCTGCTGGGCGATGGCTATCGGGCGTTCAATCCGGTGTTGATGCGCTTCAACAGCCCGGACAGTTTGAGCCCGTTCGACAAGGGCCGGATCAATGCCTATGCGTATTGTGGTGGAGATTCGATCAACAGGGTGGACCCGACTGGGCATGTGTGGGTGCCGAAGCAAATGAATTCGCTTGGGACAGTAGCATCGTCCTCCCTGACACAGACCGGCCGCGTGTCCGGGGCTGCTGCGGGTTCCAGTGGTCGTGCTGTAGTTGCATCTCGAACTGCTTGGTCAGGTTCATCTGCAGGTACCTCTCGAGCTGTGCCTGACCTGGCCAGTGCTGCTGAAGGGATAACCACGGCTTATCCGTGGCAGCGTCGACCAACCTTGGGGGCTATATCGGAAGACTTTTACAGCGGGAGGCAAGTGCTGTCGTTGGAGTCTCGACAACCTGCTCCGGTGGCACGGCAAAAAATCGGAGGGTTCAAGCCGGCGCAAGAACAACAACCCGCGACTGAGGTGCCGCTAATTCGGGAGGATGCTGATTCACCCGCTGCGGGAAGTGATTCGTCTGTAACTACTGCGGCCTCGCCAGTGGCTTATAGACAAGCTTCAAAAAAAAGAAGACGGATTATGCGTGAGATTTTTTTGCTTAGAGAGTCTGGGCTGTCGGGTTCGCCTGAACATAAATACTGGGTGCATCAATTGAATAACGTTGAGTAGTCTGTAAGGAGTAAGGGCTGTGGTCGATTATTCCGGCTGCCATTTTTTTGCTTTGTCTCGCCTGAAGTCCTGCGCCTACAGTCCATGGTTTGCCTGCAGTAGCGACCCGAGTATCGGGCGGGCGCCTGCGTGGTGCAAAAACCTGATAGTTCTAACAAGTAGCCAGCACCCCTGGTCAGGCGGACACTGTCCCTAGGGATTGCACCTCTTTGGAGTCCGCACGATGGCAACCGTCCTTATCCTGAGCCAGTACCGGTACGATCCGCTTGATCGGCTGGTGGCTTGCGCCCCGACCAACCTGGCACCGCATCAGCGTTTCTATTGCAAAAGCCGCCTGGCCACCGAGATCCAGGGCGCGGTGGCCCATACGTTCTTCCTGTCGGATAACGTCCCGTTGGCCCAGCAACGGCGACAGGGTGCGGGCCGCGAGACCAACCTGCTGGCAACGGACCAGCAAGGCTCGGTGCTACAGGCCCTGGATAGAGCCCAACACCAGGCCATGGTGTACAGCCCCTATGGCCACCGTGCGCCTGCCAATGGTCTGTCGAGCCTGCTGGGCTTCAACGGCGAGCGGGCCGAGCCGGTGACCGGGCATTATCTGTTGGGCAATGGCTATCGGGCGTTCAATCCGGTGTTGATGCGCTTCAATAGCCCGGACAGTCTGAGTCCGTTTGATAAGGGTGGGATGAATGCGTATGCCTACTGTGTGGGGGAACCCGTTAACAACGTTGACCCGACAGGGCATATCAAATTCCGTAAAATGTTTGAGATTTTCGGGCAGTATCCCAAGAAAAGAATAACCTACTCTATTCAGGGTGTTGAGGTTAAGCTTTACAAGGAACATGCCCCAGATTTTTTCAATGATCCTACACCCGTTTACAAAGGGATTGACGAGACTTTGTATGATCGCACCAGTGAGGGTGTTTCAAAAATGCTGCCTCGGGATAGGGAATTGATTTCCTTGAATGCTGAAGTTGTAGAGGCAGAGAGGGCGCTCGCTGACAGAATTAGTTTTGAGGGTAATACTATTGGCCGTATTAATGGTTATCCTCAATGGGTCCGGTCGATAGAAAATAAGAGGCTTGAGTATAAGAAGGAATATGATTTGCTCCAGGCTGAGTTGAAAAAGCACCTGTTTGAGCCTGTCCCCAGGTTTGAATCTCCAAAAGAACAGGTTGGCAAAATACGCAGCGGCAAGAAAAAATGGGAGACATTTGAGGATTAGCCCAACAGAGGGTAAAGGTTTCGAGAGTTTTCTGATCGAGGTCTCAGCTGTCGTACAGGTTGCCACTTCTCGATGGTACGCGCCTGGGGGATGCCTGCCGGCGGGAACCTGATAGTTCTGCCAGTAGTCAGCATCGCTGGTTGGGCGGACACTGCCTGAAGGGATAGCAACCCCTTTGGAGCCAGGCCATGGCAATCTTGCGCACCTTGCTGAGCCAGTACCGTTACGACCCGCTCGACCGGTTGGTGGCCTGCAGTCCGGTCAACCTTGACCCGCAACAGCGTTTCTATTGCAAAAGCCGCCTGGCCACTGAGATACAGGGGGCGATTACCCATTCGTTCTTCCAATCGGATGATTGGCGGATGGCCCAGCAGCGGCGACAAGGGGCAGACCGCGAGGCCACTCTGCTGGCAACGGATCAACAAGGTTCGGTGTTACAGGCTGTGGACGGCGTGCAGCGTCAGGCCATGGCGTACAGCCCCTATGGCCATCGGACACCCGGCAGCGGCTTGTTGAGCTTGTTGGGCTTCAGTGGCGAACAGCCGGACCCGGTGACTGGGCATTATCTGTTGGGCAATGGCTATCGGGCGTTCAATCCGGTGTTGATGCGGTTCAACAGTCCGGACAGTTTGAGTCCGTTTGGCAAGGGCGGTATCAATGCCTATAGGTATTGTGAAGGAGATCCGGTTAACCAGATGGATCCTACGGGACATGCTCCTGGATTATGGAATTTTTTAAAGGAAATGAAGGATTATGTTTTGAATCGGAGAAGGGGGGTGGCTGTGACGGGAGCTTATATCATTGTTCATGGTGTTCGTATTAATCCTCCCGCTGAGCCGGGCCATTTTTTTAATATGGTCAACAAGCCGACAGAGAGCTTTTCGCTGAGTGACTTTGTAGGGCGTCTTGATCTTCAGAGTGCGTCTCCTGGCTCCGAATATCTAAGAAGGAGAGGTCATGGACTTGTGAGGTATAGTGGTTTTATCATAAAGAAGGAGAGGGAGCTGGTTAAGGCTTATAAAAAGCATCCTGAGGTGTCGTATGCTAAATTAAATAATTACGCCTATCAGCTTGAGCACGAAAGAGATGATTATCGGAGGAGTAGAGATCTTTTTAAGATTGAGCTTCGTGAGTTTCTTGATCCGCCGCCTTATGAATCGCCACCTAAATACTCTGATATTGCCGATAGTTCTCACATACCTATAGGGTCTGTGGCGGTTGAGGCAACTGACATACGTGAATCATAAACCCGCTGCATTGGGTCATTTGGTCATTCTGCCAGCCACCAGCTCTGCCATAATTGGCGGTCGGGAGACTGCTACCGCCAGCAAACCGGCTCCCACAGGGCAGCGGTGGCTTCCAGAGAACCTCAGCCCAACCCCGCCCGCCGCATATAGTCCACCAGCTCGCTATCATGCCGCAGCCCCAGCTTTTCCATGGCGCTGCGCTTCTGCCGGCTGATGGTCTTTTCGCTGCGATTGAGCCGTTCGGCGATCTGTCGGCCATTGCAGGACTGGCCGAACAGGCGCAGCACTTCCAGCTCCCGTTGCGACAGCGGGGCATCGAGCAGGTCGCTGGTGCCGTGCATTTTCAGCATCAGCGCGAAGCTGGGGCTGAGGTAGCGGCGGTCGGCCCCGACCTGGGCCACGGCGTTGCTCAATTCGTGCAGTGGCCGATTCTTGTCGAACAGCCCGGTCACCCCCTGGTCGAGCAGCTCGCGCAGCAGCGCCGGGCTGCTGAGCATGGTCATCACCAGCACCTTGAGCGTTGGATAATGCCGGCGGATATAGCCGATCAGGGTAATGCCATCGGGGAAGCGGCCATTGGGCATGGACAGGTCGGTCAGCAGCAGGTCGCAAGGGTGCCGTTGCAAATGGGTGACCAGGGCATCGGTGCTCAGGGCTTCGTGCAAGGTCAGGTCGGCATCGCGGTTGGCGACGGTAATGGCCATTCGCGCACCTTGCAGCACGACGGGATGATCGTCGGCCAGGAGGATATGTCGGGTCATGGAACGGGATCTTGGGCTTGGAAGGTGGCTGGGGCGAAGAAGCTGGCGTTGCGGATCCTGAGGGTCACAACCGCCGAGTGCAGGTCTCGTGTGACGATCAGGTCAAGGGCGCGGATTCATGCAGGGCATGGAATCACGGCTTTACCAGGCCCATCTGAGCGGCCTGGCGCAAGGCGACCCAGCGCGATGACACGTTGAATTTCACACGGATATTGGCGAAGTGGTAATTCACCGCCGACTCCGTGCAGTCGAGGATCCGGGCGATTTCCCAGGAGGACTTGCCCAACATCGCCCAGCGCATGACCTCCAGCTCCTTGCGGGTGAGTCGGATGTGGGGCGCGCCATCGCCGCTGGGTTGTACGACTGGGGGAAGGGAGGGGGTGGGTTTGGGTTGTAACGCACGCATATCGGAAACTCCCGCAAAAAACAGTTGAGGAACTTCAATCGGTTTTCGGGCTGGGCGGCTCGGGATCCCTGACGGAAACGGCCCTGAGGCCAGCGGTGACTTCCCTAGGTTGCCCATGAGGTTATAAACAAAAAAACGCCGTTTGGGACCTGTCAGAATTGACAGGTGGCGACCGATGGAAACTGTACTTGGATGAGTGGTCCGTTTCTGTAAGCTGATTCTTTATGTGCTGTGGGCTGGAGGATCAGGCGGGCCGGTAGCCAGAAAAGACGGGGAAGGTCTTTGTTTACAGTCAGTTAATGGAGCGTTTTTTACCGGTGGTTTTTCGGGGGGAGAGGGCAGGGGCGGGGGCGGAGCACGCTGGTTTTTCGGGTGCCGCTGGTCGTTTTCTTACCGAGTGTTTCCTGCTTTCGAAAAGGCAACAAAAAGGCCCCCGAAGGAGCCTTGATGCCATTCAGCCAGCCATCTCACATGTTCGGATAGGTCGGGCCACCAGCCCCTTCCGGCGCCACCCAGGTGATGTTCTGCGATGGATCCTTGATGTCGCAGGTCTTGCAGTGCACGCAGTTCTGGGCGTTGATCTGGAAGCGCTTCTCGCCGTCTTCCTGGGTGATCACTTCATACACGCCCGCCGGGCAGTAGCGCTGCGCCGGTTCGTCGTACAGCGGCAGGTTCCTGGTCAGCGGAATGCTCGCATCCTTGAGCTTGAGGTGGCACGGCTGTTCTTCTTCATGGTTGGTGCTGGAGAGGAATACCGAGCTGAGCTTGTCGAAGCTGAGCTTGCCGTCCGGCTTGGGGTAGTCGATTTTCACCGAGTCCTTGGCCAGCTTCAGGCAGGCGTAGTCCGGCTTGTTGTCGTGCAGGGTGAAGGGCAGCTTGCCGCCGAACAGGTTCTGCTCGACCCAGTTGAAACCGCCACCGATGATCGGGCCGTACTTGTGGATGGCCGCGCCGAAGTTGCGGCTGGCGAACAGTTCCTCGTACAGCCAGCTGGCCTTGAACGAGATGACGTAGTTGTCCAGCTGGTCACCGCCCTCGGCGCCGGCCAGCAGCTTCTCGGCCACCGCTTCGGCGGCGAGCATGCCGGATTTCATCGCGGTGTGGCTGCCCTTGATCTTGGCGAAGTTCAGGGTGCCGAGGTCGCAGCCGATCAGTGCGCCGCCGTTGAAGACCATCTTGGGCAGCGAGTTCAGGCCGCCCTTGCAGATGGCGCGGGCGCCGTAGCTGATGCGCTTGCCGCCTTCCAGGTACTGCTTGAGCACCGGGTGGTGCTTGAGGCGCTGGAACTCGTCGAACGGCGACAGGTAGGCGTTGCTGTAGGACAGGTCGACGATCAGGCCGACCACCACCTGGTTGTTTTCCAGGTGATAGAGGAAGGAACCACCGGTGTTCTCGGTGCCCATGATGTCCAGCGGCCAGCCGGCGGTGTGGACCACCAGGCCCGGCTGGTGCCTGGCCGGGTCGATTTCCCAGATTTCCTTGAGGCCGATGCCGTAGTGCTGGGCGTCGGCTTCGCTGTCGAGCTTGAAGCGCGCGATCAGTTGCTTGCCGATGTGGCCGCGGCAACCTTCGGCGAACAGCGTGTATTTGCCACGCAGTTCCATGCCGGGGGTGTACAGGCCGTCTTTCGGGTTGCCTTCACGGTCGACGCCGAGGTCGCCGGTGATGATGCCGCGTACCACGCCATTTTCGTCGAACAGCGCTTCCTGGGCGGCGAAGCCCGGGTAGATCTCCACGCCCAGGTTCTCGGCCTGCTGGGCCAGCCAGCGGCACAGGTTGCCCAGGGAGATGATGTAGTTGCCTTCGTTGTGCATGGTCTTGGGCACGAAGAAGTCGGGAACCTTGGTCGCGGTCTCGCCGTTGCGCAGGACATAGATGTCGTCGCGCTTGACCGGGGTATTGAGCGGCGCACCGAGTTCCTTCCAGTCCGGGAACAGTTCGTTCAGGGCCCGTGGTTCGAACACTGCGCCGGAAAGGATGTGGGCACCGACCTCGGAGCCTTTTTCCACGACGCAGACGCTGATTTCCTGACCCGCTTCGGCGGCTTTCTGTTTCAGCCGGCAGGCGGCGGACAGGCCTGCGGGGCCGGCACCGACGATGACCACGTCGAATTCCATGTATTCGCGTTCCACAGACTCTCTCCTACTCTCAAGGCTCAACAGTTTTCTTCTGATTGGAGGTTTGGTGTCCCGCTCCAGGAGGGGGGAGACATCTTTCTCTCTAGGTGGCGCATTATATCTACACCACTATCAGCGTCCAATACAAACGTTTGTTTGAATTCGCTGGAGGCCAGATAAATCAAAGTAGCGCGGCTTATGACTGACCATTTTGCCGTATTGACCAGAATAGGCGTTCCGGTCAAGATACGAGCGGTTTTGCGCTTGCCGTAGGCTAAACGGAGGCCGCAAGAGCACGTCTAAAGACAGGACGAAGACAGCGAAAGTGAAGTGGCACGCCGATTCTGGCGCGAAGTTTACACGTCCATCGGTCCCGTGACTGCACGGTCACGTCGGACGGACGGTCATGAACCGGAAGACAGCCAGGCTTTCGTGCAGATGTCGGCGTTTTTGGAGGTGCCCTTGAGCTTCACGCGCGCGCCGCTGAGCATCCAACCGCCAGGTACGCCTGGGCGACTTTCTTTTCACCGGAGAGTGAGGAATCCATGAAGGTTCTTGTAGCTGTCAAACGCGTTGTCGATTACAACGTCAAGGTTCGCGTCAAGGCGGACAATTCCGGCGTCGACCTCGCCAACGTCAAGATGTCGATGAACCCGTTCTGCGAAATCGCCGTGGAAGAAGCGGTACGTCTGAAGGAAAAAGGCGTGGCGACTGAAATCGTCGTCGTCACCATCGGCCCGTCCACCGCCCAGGAGCAACTGCGTACCGCGCTGGCGCTGGGTGCCGACCGCGCCATCCTGGTCGAGTCCGCCGACGAACTGAACTCCCTGGCCGTGGCCAAGCTGCTCAAGGCCGTGGTCGACAAGGAACAGCCACAACTGGTGATCCTCGGCAAGCAGGCGATCGACAGCGACAACAACCAGACTGGCCAGATGCTGGCTGCGCTGAGCGGCTACGCCCAGGGCACCTTCGCCTCGAAAGTCGAAGTGGCGGGCGACAAGGTTGCCGTGACCCGCGAAATCGACGGCGGCCTGCAGACTGTGTCGCTGAGCCTGCCGGCCATCGTCACCACCGACCTGCGCCTGAACGAGCCACGCTATGCGTCGCTGCCGAACATCATGAAAGCCAAGAAGAAGCCGCTCGAGACGCTGACTCCGGATGCTTTGGGCGTTTCCACCGCCTCCACCAACAAGACCCTGAAGGTTGAAGCACCGGCTGCACGCAGCGCGGGCATCAAGGTCAAGTCGGTTGCAGAACTGGTCGAGAAACTGAAAAACGAAGCGAAGGTAATCTGAACATGACTATCTTGGTAATCGCCGAACACGACAACAAAACCGTCGCTCCGGCCACCCTGAACACCGTTGGCGCCGCCGCGAAGATCGGTGGTGACATCCACGTGCTGGTTGCCGGCCAGGGCGTTGGCGCCGTTGCCGAAGCCGCCGCGAAAATCGCTGGCGTGTCGAAAGTGCTGGTGGCCGACAACGCCGCCTACGCTCATCAACTGCCGGAAAACGTCGCTCCCCTGGCTGCCGAGCTGGGCAAGGGCTACAGCCACGTCCTGGCCGCCGCCACCTCCAACGGCAAGAACATCCTGCCACGCGTGGCCGCCCAACTGGACGTCGACCAGATCTCCGAGATCATCTCGGTGGAAAGCGCCGATACCTTCAAGCGCCCGATCTATGCCGGTAACGCCATTGCCACCGTGCAATCGAGCGCCGCGATCAAGGTCATCACCGTGCGTGCCACCGGTTTCGACCCGGTTGCCGCCGAAGGGGGGGCGGCTGCCGTCGAAGCCGTTGGCGCCGCTCACGATGCGGGCAAATCGTCGTTCGTCGGCGAAGAGCTGGCCAAGTCCGATCGTCCTGAGCTGACCGCTGCCAAGATCGTCGTCTCCGGCGGCCGCGGCATGCAGAACGGCGACAACTTCAAGCACCTGTACGCCCTGGCCGACAAGCTGGGCGCGGCAGTCGGCGCTTCCCGCGCCGCGGTCGACGCCGGTTTCGTGCCGAACGACATGCAGGTCGGCCAGACCGGCAAGATCGTCGCGCCACAGCTGTACATCGCCGTCGGTATCTCCGGCGCGATCCAGCACCTGGCCGGCATGAAGGATTCCAAGGTGATCGTCGCGATCAACAAGGACGAAGAGGCGCCGATCTTCCAGGTGGCCGACTACGGCCTGGTCGCGGACCTGTTCGAAGCCGTGCCCGAGTTGGAAAAGCTGGTCTGATCCAGCCGCTTCACTTATAAAAGAACCCGGTCTGGTGACCGGGTTTTTTTTTACCGAATCGCTGTATCTGTACCGCGTCATGGCGACACCGCCTAGGCTATGTACGAAATCG
>NZ_JSYZ01000009.1:339201-356099 GCF_001293465.1 Pseudomonas asplenii | reverse complement strand
AACAATTTCGTACACAGCCTACTGTAGGAGCAGGGCTTGCCCGCGAAAGCGTCGGCTCGGCCAGCCAATATGTCGACGGACCTGGCGCTTTCGCGGGCAAGCCGCGCTCCTACAGGGGGCGGCGTGGATTGGAGAAATTTGTCATGGACGTGCTTCGCGTCGCCGCATTGTCACTGCTGTTCGGTCTGCCTGTGCAGGCCCTCGCCGTCGGTAAGTGCGAGCGTCTGATCGTCACCGGCAGCCCGGATGCGCCGCCCTACCTGTGGCGTGACCCTGAGGATCCGGTGCACCTGATCGGCGCCAGCGCCGACCTGTTGCGCCAGGTCGGCGGCGAGCTGGGCCTCAAGATCGAGGTGCTCTACGGCGGCAAGCGCTCCCAGGCCCAGGAGGAGGTGCGCAGCGGGCGCATGGACCTGCTGGTGGACGCGCCGATCGCCGTCAATGAACTGGACGCGCTGGATTACATCCACCCGGCGCTGGTACAGAACGACTTCCTGGTCTGGACCCGCAACGATTCGACGCTCGTCTACAACACCGCCAACGACCTGCATGGACACACCGGTGCCGTCTCGCAGAAGGCCCGGTTGACCCAACCGTTCGTGGAATTCAGCAGGCAGCACCTGACGCTGCAGTACACGCCGGCCTTGCCCCAGGCTTTCCAGAAGCTGCTGCTGGGCGAGGTCGAGTATGTCCTGGCCGGGCGGTATGCCGGCATGGTCACCGCCCAGAGCCTGGGCATGGCCCGGGACATCGCCCCGCGGGCCCAGCCGGTGGACCAGCCGGGCCTGTTCCTGGCGGTGTCCCACAACTCGGCCTGCAATGACGCCTGGTTGCGCGGACAGCTGGCAAAAAAAATGACAGAATTGCCCGCTTCCGGTCTGACCGAGGCCGTGTTGCAGCGCAATCTGGAGCGTTGGAAGGCGCAACTGCAACCGGTCGGCGCCCCCAAACAGTAGGAATTTGCTTTGAGTATTCGACCTTTATTCGCTGCCCTGGCCGTCGTGGCCCTGGCGGGTTGCGCGGCCGATCCGGCGCCGAATGAACAAATGCGTCTCACCGAACGTGCGCTCGAACAGGCCCGGGCGGTTGGCGCCAAGGCTGACGAAGTCGCCGAACTGAAACTGGCCGAAGGCAAGTTCGACCGTGCCAAGTCCGCCATGGCCGACCAGTCCTTCAAGAAGGCCCGCATGCGGGCCGAGCAGGCCGAGCTGGACGCGCGCCTGGCCGAAGCCCAGGTGCTGACAGCCAAGAGCGAGGAGGAACTGAAACTGCTCAATGCCCGTATCACGCGCCTGCGCAAGCAGTTGGGAGACGCCCAATGATCTATCCGAGCCGAATGGTCGGCGTCCTGCTGGCGCTGGGCTGTGTCAGTCTCTACGGTTGCGCCGGCCAGCAGGCCAGCGAGGCGGCGCTGCAACAGGCTTCCGCCAGCTTCCAGAAGGTCAAGGAAGACACCAATGTGCTGCGTTATGCGCCCAAGGACGTGATCCGCGCCGGTGAGTCGCTGGCGCGCGCCGATCGCCTGTCCGGCTACTGGGGCAGCAGCGGCGATGTGGCGCATTACGCCTACCTGAGCGAGCGCTACTCGGACATCGCCCGCCAGCACACCGAGCAGGCCCTGAACCAGGAACGTGCCGCCAAGCTGGAACTGGAACGTCAGCGCCTGCAACTGGCCCTGCGCGAGTCCAAGCTGATCAGCGTGCAGCAGCAGGGCAAGTGGGTGGAGGAGCAGATCAGCCAGGCCAGCACCCAGACCGATCGCGGGCTGGTGATGACCCTGGGCGACGTGTTGTTCGATACCGGCGAGGCCGAGCTGCAGAGTTCCGCCAACCGGGCGATCCTCAAGTTGGTGCAGTTTCTCCAGCTCAACCCGAAACGGGTCGTGCGCATCGAAGGCTACACCGACAGCACCGGCGAGAAGGACAGCAACCTGCAGTTGTCCCGCGACCGGGCGCAGTCCGTGGCGGACATGCTGGTGGACCTGGGCATCGACGAAAAGCGTATCGAGGTCGTCGGCTATGGCGACGAATACCCGATCGACGTGAACGCCACCGAGCGGGGCCGGGCGCAGAACCGTCGGGTGGAGGTGGTGTTTTCCGACGAGAAGGGCCATCTCGGCGCAGCCCGCTGAGGCGTCGGCCGATGCAGGAACAGACCCGGTATCCGCAAGGTGCCGGGTTTTTTCATGCCCGAACGCCCGGGCTGAAACACCTGGCGGTGTGCCGATACAGTTTTACTTCTCTCGTCACTGTATTGTCGACTATTGTAGGAACTGTGCCAGTACACTTTGAAACTGTTCCGGTATCGTTGCTTTCAAGAATAAAAACGCCGTTGAAACCGAGTGCCGCTTCATGACCAACCTATTGCTCTACCAACGTATTGCGCAGCAACTGGCCGACGACATCCGCCGTGGTGTCTATCAGCCAGGCGAGCGCGTGCCTTCGGTACGCAAGATGAGCTCGCAGCTCAACGTCAGCCACGCAACGGTGTTGCAGGCCTACGCCAACCTGGAAGACCAGGGGCTGATCCGCGCCCGTCCGCAGTCGGGCTACTACGTGCACCAGACCCCCGCGCTGACCGCGCCGACGCCGGATATCGCCCGGGTCGAGCGGCCGGGCCTGGTCACTCGCAGCAGCATCATCCACCAGGTGCTGGTCGAATCCCGCCGTGAAGGGGTGTTTCCATTCGGCGCGGCGGTGCCGTCGGTGGATTATCTGCCGGTGCGGGCGCTGCACCAGCAGTTGGCCAAGGTCACCCGGTTTCACAGCCCGCGGGCTTTCAGCTACATGTTCAGCCCCGGCTTCGAGCCGCTGCGACGCCAGGTGGCGATCCGCATGCGCGATGCCGGGGTGGTGGTCGATCCCTCCGAGGTGGTGATCACCCACGGCTGCGTCGATGCGCTGCAGATGTCGCTGCGGGTGCTGACCCGCCCCGGTGATCTGATCGCGGCCGAGTCGCCAACCTACTACGGCCTGCTGCAACTGGCCGACCTGCTGGGCCTGAAGGTCATCGAGATTCCCAGCGATCCGTCCACCGGCATGAGCCTGGAGGCCCTGCAACTGGCGGCCAACCAATGGTCGATCAAGGCGCTGGTGCTGACCACGCGCCTGAGCAACCCGCTGGGCGGGACCATGCCCGAGGAGCGGCAGAAGCAACTGCTACGCCTGGCATCGGATTTCGATATCCAGATCGTCGAGGACGATATCTACGGCGAACTGATGTTCGAGGTGGGCCGGACCAAGGCGCTCAAGGCCTATGACCGGCTGGACCGGGTGATCTACTGTTCGAGCTTCTCCAAGACCCTGTCGCCCGGCGTGCGGATCGGCTGGATGATCGCCGGCAAGTTCCAGCAGGAAATCCAGCGCCTGCAGACCTTCAGCACCCATTCGGCCTGCAGCGTGACGCAGATGGGCGTGGCGGCCTACCTGGAGAACGGCGGTTACGACCGGCACCTGCGCTACATTCGCCAGGAGTACCGCAAGAATCTCAGTGCCTTCCAGTTGGCGGTGCAGCAGTATTTTCCCGAAGGTACGCAGATGACCCGTCCGACCGGCGGTTTCATTCTCTGGGTCAGCCTGCCGGGACGGGTCAACACCCAGGAGTTGCATGTCCGGGCGCTGCAGCAGGGCATCAGCATTGCGCCGGGGCTGATCTTCAGCAACACCGAGCAGTTCAACCACTGTATCCGGCTCAACTGCGGGATTCCGTGGAACCGCGAGGCCGAACGGGCGCTGATGACCCTCGGCATGCTGGCCAACCAGCTCTGCCAGGAAACCGCGGCCGGGCTGTTCTGAACGGGCTGCCGGGAGCTGCCAGCGGGCACTCCCGGCGGTGGCATCCGGGGACGATTCGCGATCGCATTACTTGTCATTACCTGCCCAACGAGCGAGCATAGGCCACTCTGTTGTCGATGCCGTAGAGTTCATGAACGCGACTTTCGCTGTACGCCTGCTGTTGCTTGCCTTGCTGACCGGCCTTGGCGCTGGTGGTACGGTTATGGCGCAGGCCCAGGAAAAGCCGCCGGCCACCCGTGGCACGACGCAGGAAAACACGGCTACTTCAGCGAAGCAGACCCGTGCTTCGACGAATAAGGCCGCATCCACTCAGAAAAAAGCCCAGCCGAAAAAGACCACGCCTACAAGGAAAACCACCACGGGCAAACCACGCAAGGTTGATAATGAGGTGGTGAAGACTCGTCTGCCACCGCCCAAGCTGGACTTGAGCCTGCCCCAGGAACTGGTCAACAAGATGCAGCCGGTCGGCAAGGTGCCGCTGTCCAGGAGCCGGCCGCTGTTGCCGCAGATGTTCGTGGAAAAGCCGGCCTCGCAGACGCCTTTTCAACTCAACGGTCGACTGCTGAGCAACGAAATGGAGCTGCAGCTGCGTAACGACAGCCGTCGGGAAATCGAGGGTGCAGCGCTGGATTTCGAGTTCAAGCAGTAGAATCCCCCTCTCGGTCATGACGCTTCGTCGGTGACTGACCAGTCATCTACCCAGTTATTGAAAAACCATTGTGCGACCAATTTTAAACAGCCGTTTTAGCGGTTACTCTGTCTTCCACACCCCGGGTCCGTTGCTGGGAGCGTATCGCCATGAACTGCCGTGAGGGTTGTGGTGCCTGCTGTATCGCTCCTTCCATCAGCTCGCCGCTGCCGGGCATGCCCGAGGGCAAGCCGGCCGGAGAACGTTGTGTGCATCTCTCGGTCGAAAACCTCTGTGAGCTGTTCGGCCGGCCCGAGCGGCCGGCCGTGTGTGGGGGGTTCAAGGCCGACCCGGAAGTCTGTGGCGGCAGTCGTGAAGAGGCCATCCGCCTGATCGGCTGGTGGGAGAAAATGACGGCGGCTTGAAGCGTGTTTACCTTCGACAATAAGGAATAAGAAAATGGGTTCGCTGCATCGTTTAGCTGTGGTTTGTGGTTTGAGTGCCCTGTTGACCGGGACCGCCTACGCGGAAACCTGGGAGACGGCCAAGGATGAAAACGGCATCAAGGTATCGCTCGCCGAAGTGAGCGGTTCCAAGTACAAGGCCTACCAGGGCGTGACGACGATCAAGGCTTCGGTGGCCAAGATCCGTGCCCTGCAGGAGGATGTGGTCGGCGCCTGTGCCTGGATCCACGAGTGCAAGTCGCAGAAACTGGTGGACAAGAAGGGTGACGAGAGCTGGACCTACACCCAGTTCAAGGCACCGTTCCCGGTCACGGATCGCGACTCCTACCTGCATATCACCACCATCCAGAATGCCGACGGCAGCCTGACCCGCAAGCTCCAGGGCGTACCGACCTACAAGCCGGAAGAAAAGGGTTATGTGCGCGTCGCCCAGGTCGATGGCTTCTGGAAGCTGGTACCCAAGGGTGACAACCTCACCGAGGTGACCTACCAGGTGCACACCGAGCCAGGCGGCAGCGTGCCTTCGTGGCTGGCGAACAAGTTCGTGGTCGAGGCCCCCTTCAATACCCTGCAGGCCCTGAAGGAACGCGCCGAGAAGTGATCGGCCGGGGGCGCAGGTCCCTCCTCGGAGCAGGGGCCCAGGACCGCCGCCCCTTGTAGGAGCGCGGCTTGCCCGCGAAGGCGGTCGACCAGCTGACATATCCGCTGACTGAGCCACCGCCTTCGCGGGCAAGCCACGCTTCTACAGGTTCTGGTTGCCTGCAAACGCCTTGAACGATCCCTGTTGCCGCGAGGTCCAGATATCTGTGGGCCCGTGATGGGCTTGAGCGAGGAGACACCGATGAAGATGTGGGCAGTCACTTTCGTGGATGATCATGGTGTTCAGAGCGTCGAGCACTTCGATTGCGAGCACCAACCGAGTAGGGAGCAGGCCGCGCAGTGGGTTCGCGCCCGTTTGCTGCCGGTTCCGGCCGAACTGGACCTCAATGATCTCGACGGGCGCATGGACGAGCCGACAGTCAAGAGCCTCAAGGAGCAGAACAGCATCCAGATCCTGCGCATCGCGCCGGCTTCGTAAAGTCGGTTTTTCTACTTCAGACCCTCTGGCAGAGCTGCTGGCATCACGCTACTCTGCAATCGAGATCAGCGAGAGATTCGCTAAGGTGGTCTGATCTTGTCAGCTACATGCTTGTTTCCCGGCGACGGCCATCCGTCGCGCTGCCGGCACCGTGGGTGTGCGGCCCGGGATCGCGGAAAGTCTATCCAACGCTTGCTGAGGAGGACGTTTCATGAGCACAGCCTATCAAGAAGACATCAGCAGCCAGGTGCTGCGCCGCATGAAAGAAGGCGGTTTTGATTTCGCACGTATCCATCCCATCGAGTTCTATGCGGTTTTCCCGGACGAGGAGCGGGCGCGCAGGGCTGCAGGTCAGTTTCGTGGTGAATCCCTGAACGCTCAGGTCAGCCCCAGGGACGACGGTGCCTGGTATCTGGAACTGAGCAAGGTGATGTACGCCACCTATGGCGGCATCGATGACTTCGAGCACGACTTCGGGGCGGTGGTCGAACCGCTGGGCGGCGTGATCGAAGGCTGGGGTGTCAAGCATCCGGTCCGTGCGCGCAACTGAACGTACGGAATTCTCCCTGAAACGACGGCTGACCTGTGGGTCGGCCGTTTTTGTTTTCGGCGTAGGGTGGGCGCAAAAAAAGGCCACCGCAGAGGGTGGCCGAATGGGAAGCTGGGGCGCGGACGAGGTATCGGTCGATCCACGGGCAGACGCCGCTTGGCGCCTGGCAAAAGGGGCAAGTCGCCTGGGCGGTGCTTGTCGCCCTGGCCGGCTTGATGGGGGGATTATCCGCCAGCTCTCTCCCAGGCGGAAATCAACTCTGGCTATGTAGGTGATAGCCAAAAGCCTGCTTATTGCACTGGCACCTTGCGCTGGGTCATGTGCCTGAGATAGCCCACCAGCAGATCGAGGTCGCTGTCCGGCAGCACCGCCGGGGCGAACGCCGGCATCTTTGCCTGTGGCCAGTGGCGCAGGCTCTGCGGGTCGCGGATGTAACGCTTGAGATAGCCTTCGGCGAAGTACTCGGTCGGGCTGTACGGTACGTTCAGGTCCGGTCCCACCTGCGCATCGCCCGCGCCGTTGAGCGTGTGGCAGGCCAGGCAGTTTTTCTGGAACAGCGCAAAGCCCTGGTTCACCGGGTCGTTGGCCGCCAGCGCGGGGTCCGGCAGCAACGCCGGGAAACGCTGCGCCACCGGGGCCAGGCGCTGGATACTGGCGACCTGGAAAGGCCATTGTTCGGGGCTGATGTGTCCGGCTTCCGGATGCGTCCACACCAGGTAGAACGGCCCGGCGCCCGGTTTGCCCTCGGCGAGTGGCGGCCAGGGTCTGGCCGGGTCTTCCACCGCCAGCCAGGCCTGGGCGCCACTTTTGCCGAGCAGCGGCGCAGCGCTCATTTCGGCGGCGAACCCGTCCAGCGCCACGGCCTGCAGGTGATCGTCAGGCTTGACGCCGTCCAGCAACACGGCCACCGGCACCGCACGATAGGTCATCTGGCGTTTGTAGGAGACATCGTCGTCGATGGTGATGGTCTGTGCCTTGGGGTGGGCCAGCAGCGCCTCGGTCTCCCAGATCCGGGCGCCGGAGCCGAGGTCGAGGGTGAGTTGGGCGGCATGCAGTTGGCTGCAGAGCAGGGCGGTGGTCAGCAGGATCAGGCGTTTCATTCGTGGGGTCTTATTCGATCGGGGCGGTGGTGGGGTTGGATTGGTCGGCGATGTCGTCGTCATTGTCGAAGACCCAGGTCGGGGTGTCCTCGACATGATCGAACAGCGCATCGCGCAGTTCGCTGTAGTTGCCGCCATTGACGATGCCGAAGTAGCCACGCCGGATCAGCGTGTCTTCGGCTTCCAGGGCGTGCTGGTTGGTGTCGCTGTAGATCACCACGGTGGCGTTCGGGTCGAGTACCACCAGGCGCAACTGGTAGGCCAGGCCTTCTGCACTGATGCCGGTGCCGTCTTCCAGGGTCAGGTCCACCTGCAGGGAGTTGTGGATATTGCCGGCGGCGAAATCGCTGTTGTTGCGCAGGTCGAGGATAAGTGCACCGTCGCGGATTTCGTCGACCGCGCGGTTCACATCGATGATCCCGGCCTGGGCGTGGAAGCTGCCGAGCAGTGCCGTGGCTGTCAGGGCGGCGGCGATCCAGTGGCGCATGAGCTTGTCTCCATCAAGTCATGGCTCAAGATTGGCACACAAAACCGAACCCCGGTAGCTGACCGGGGCGAGAATTCGGTCTTGTGAAAAAGCGCCACAGGCTCTAACCGGCCAACCTGGTGAGGTTCGGCAGGATAAGCAACAAGGTGGTGGCGAATAGGATCAAACCGGCCTGGCGGACTTTCGAGTGCTTGAACATGGCTGACTGCCTTTTGTTGTTATTCCTGAAATACGACTCGATGACTCGGTGTTGGTGCCCCGGCAAAACCCGGCGGCAACTCCACAGGAATAACCTTAGGGCCCGCGTCACACTTGGCTTAGAACTCTTTGCAATGTGTTTAGCAAAATTTTATTTAAAAATCACATGAGGCATATGGCCAGCTGGCTAGCGGGCCTTTGGCTAGACACCTGCAAGCACTCAACCGGTCAAGCGCTTAGCACACTACCGTTCGTCCGAGCGTGAGGGTCAAGGCCGATGAGCGCTTCGGTCATTGAATCCTGGCGGGCCGGGCCTAAGGTGGGAGCGCGGCTTTTTTCTCCACCCGAACGGTTCGAGGACGTCATGACAGAGGCTCTGATATTCGATGCGGTGCGTACGCCCCGGGGCAAGGGCAAGGCCGGTGGCGCCTTGTACAGTGTCAAGCCGGTGAACCTGCTGGCCGGGTTGCTCACGGCGTTGCAGCAGCGCAACGGCTTCGATACCCGCGAAGTGGACGACCTCGTGATCGGCTGCGTGACGCCAGTGGGTGACCAGGGGGCCGATATCGCCAGGACGGCGGCGTTGGTGGCGGACTGGGATGTCAGCGTTGCCGGGGTGCAGGTCAACCGGTTTTGCGCCTCGGGCCTGGAAGCGGTGAACCTGGGCGCGATGAAAGTCCGTTCGGGCTTCGAGGACCTGGTGGTGGTCGGTGGCGTCGAGTCCATGTCGCGGGTACCGATGGGCAGCGATGGCGGGGCCTGGGTGCTCGATCCACAGACCAATCTGCATTGTCACTTCACGCCCCAGGGGATTGGCGCGGACCTGATCGCCACCCTGGAAGGCTTCAGTCGCCAGGATGTCGACGGCTTCGCCTTGCAGTCGCAGCAGAAGGCCGCACGGGCGAGGGCTGCGGGGGCGTTCCGCAAGTCCCTGGTGCCGGTTATGGACCAGAACGGCCTGGTCCTGCTCGACCATGACGAATTCATCCGGGCCGATTCGACCCTCGAGGGCCTGGGGCAACTCAGGCCGAGTTTCGAGGCGATCGGGCAGATGGGCTTCGACGCCACGGCCCTGCGGGTCTACAGCCATGTCGAGCGGATCCGCCATGTGCATACCCCGGGCAACAGTTCCGGGATTGTCGATGGCGCCGCGCTGATGCTCATCGGTTCGCCCGACAAGGGCCGTGAACTGGGCCTGCGGCCGCGGGCGCGGATCGTGGCGAGTGCGGTCACCGCCACCGATCCGACCATCATGCTCACCGGCCCCGCACCGGCCACCCGCAAGGCGCTGGCCAAGGCCGGCCTGCAGATCGGCGACATCGACCTGTTCGAGGTCAACGAAGCCTTTGCCTCGGTGGTGCTCAAGTTCATCAGGGACATGGCGGTCGATCCGCACAAGGTCAACGTCAATGGCGGCTCGATTGCCCTGGGGCATCCGCTGGGGGCCACCGGTTGCGCGATGCTCGGCACGCTGCTCGACGAGCTGGAGGCAAGGCAGTTGCGCCATGGGCTGGCAACGCTTTGCGTCGGTGGCGGCATGGGGATCGCCACCATTATCGAACGCCTTTGAACCGATCGGGAAACCTGCCATGACGGATGCCATTCGCTACGAAAAGGGGGCCGACCGGATCGTCGTCCTGACCCTGGACATGCCCGGCCAGACGGCCAACACCCTGAATGCCGCCTATCGCCAGGGCATGGCCGCCTGCGTGGCGCGCCTCACCGCCGAGCGCGAGGATCTGGCCGGGGTGATCATCACTTCGGCCAAGCCCACCTTCCTTGCCGGGGGCGATCTCAATGAACTGATCAGGGTCACACCGGCGGATGCGCAGGCTTTCCAGGACGGCGTACGCGAACTGAAGGCCCAGTTGCGCGCCCTGGAAACCCTGGAGCGGCCGGTGGTGGCGGCCATCAATGGTGCTGCGCTGGGCGGTGGCTGGGAAGTCTGCCTGGCCTGCCAGCACCGCATCGCCCTGGACGACAAGGCCGTGCAATTGGGCTTGCCGGAAGTGACCCTGGGCCTGCTGCCGGGCGGTGGCGGGGTGGTGCGCATGGTGCGCCTGCTGGGCCTGGAGAAGGCGCTGCCGTACCTGCTCGAAGGTCGGAAGGTTGGCGCCCGGCAGGCGCTGCAGGCCGGCCTGGTCGGCGAGTTGGCGGGCGACGTCGACGAGCTGCTGGCCAAGGCCCGGGCCTGGATCGTCGAGCATCCGGCGGCCCGCCAGCCCTGGGATCTGCCGGGCTATCGACTGCCGGGGGGAAGCCCCTCCGAGCCCAAGGTGGCGCAGATGCTCGCCATCGCCCCGTCGATCCTGCGCAGCAAGACCCAGGGTTGCCTGCCGGCCCCGGAGAAAATTCTCTGTGCGGCGGTGGAAGGGGCCCAGGTCGACTTTGATACCGCGCACCTGATCGAGACCCGCTATTTCACCGAACTCGCCACCGGCCAGGTGGCGAAGAACATGATCGGGACCTTCTGGTTCCAGTTGAACGAGATCAATGCCGGCGGTTCCCGCCCCGGGGGATTTGCCCCCCATGTCACCCGCAAGGTCGGCGTGCTCGGGGCGGGGATGATGGGCGCGGGTATCGCCCATGTCAGCGCCGTCGCCGGGATCGAGGTGGTGCTCAAGGACGTCAGCCTGGCCGTGGCCGAGCAGGGCAAGGCCCGCTCGGCGGCGTTGCTGGACAGCAAGGTCGCCCGTGGCCAGCTGAGCGGCGAACAACGCGAAGCGATCCTGGCGCGCATCCGGCCGACCGGGACGGATGACGACCTGGCCGGGTGCGACCTGATCATCGAGGCGGTGTTCGAGGACCGCGAGCTCAAGGCCAGGGTCTCGGCGGCCGCACAACGGGTGGTGGGCAGCGAGGCCGTGATCGCCTCCAACACCTCGACTCTGCCCATCACCGGCCTGGCCACGGCAGTACCGCGCCAGGACCGGTTCATCGGCCTGCATTTCTTCAGCCCGGTGGAGAAGATGCCGCTGGTGGAAATCATCCGGGGCGCGCAGACCAGCGACGAAACCCTGGCCCGCGGCTTCGATTTCGTCCAGCAGATCCGCAAGACGCCGATCGTGGTCAATGACCGCCGCGGCTTCTTCACCTCGCGGGTGTTCGGCACCTTTACCCATGAAGGCATTGCCATGCTCGGCGAGGGAATCCCGGCGGCGATGATCGAAACCGAGGCGCGCAAGGCCGGTATGCCGATCGGGCCGCTGGCGGTTTCCGACGAGGTGTCGCTGAGCCTGATGAGCCACATCCGCCAGCAGACCGCCCGGGACCTGCAGGCCGAAGGCAAGGTGCCGCCCAGTCACCCGGCCTACGCGGTGATCGATGCGCTGCTGGAGTACAGGCGCCCCGGCAAGGCCGGTGGTGGCGGGTTCTACGATTATCCGGCGGGCGGGCAGAAACACCTGTGGCCGGACCTGAAGCGGCATTTCGAGAACCCCGAACGGCGGATTTCGCCCCAGGATGTGCGCGACCGCCTGCTCTTCGTACAGGCCCTGGAAACCGTGCGCTGCCTGGAGGAGGGCGTGCTGCAGTCGACGGCCGATGCCAACGTCGGCTCGGTCCTCGGTATCGGCTTTGCCGCCTGGAGCGGCGGCGCCTTGCAGTTCATCAACCAGTACGGCCTGGCGAACTGCGTTGCCCGGGCCCGCTACCTGAGCGAACAATACGGCGAGCGTTTCGCGCCACCGGCGCTATTGCTGGACAAGGCCGCCAGGGACGAGCGGTTCTGAGGCAACTGAACCACGCCTGGAGCAGGCGCGTTCCGGGCTTGCCTTGAATACAGGTTTCAAGGCAGGCTCAGGCCTCACTCTTTGGTCTTTCGCGTCAGGTACTTTTATGTCGTTACACATCTGCATTCTGGAAACCGATGTCCTGCGTCCAGAGCTGGTCGAGCAGTATCAGGGGTATGGGAAGATGTTCGAGCGTCTGTTCTCCCGCCAGCCGATCACTGCCGAGTTCAGTATCTACAACGTGATGCAGGGCTACTATCCGAGTGACGACCTGACCTTCGACGCCTACCTGGTGACGGGCAGCAAGGCCGACTCCTTCGGCAGCGACCCGTGGATCCAGACCCTCAAGACCTACCTGCTGAACCGCTACGAGCGTGGCGACAAGCTGCTGGGCATCTGCTTCGGCCACCAGTTGCTGGCGTTGCTGCTGGGCGGCAGGACCGAGCGTGCCCACCAGGGCTGGGGCGTTGGCATCCATCAGTACAAGCTGGCCGCGAAAGCCCCCTGGATGAGCCCGGTGCGCGAAGAACTGACCTTGCTGATCAGCCACCAGGACCAGGTCACCGAACTGCCGGAGAATGCCACGGTCATCGCCAGCAGCGATTTCTGCCCGTACGCGGCGTACCACATCAACGACCAGGTGCTGTGCTTCCAGGGGCATCCGGAGTTCATCCATGACTACTCGCGGGCCCTGCTGGACATCCGCCAGGAGAACCTCGGCGAGACCCTCTATGCCAAGGGCGTCGCCAGCCTGGACCAGGAACACCACGGCACCACGGTGGCGGAGTGGATGATGCGCTTCGTCGCGCACAAGCCGCAGGCCGGATCCGCCTGATCCCGGCTCCCACGGTGAGTTGCAGGCGACACAAGTCCCTGTGGCAGCGGGCTGGCCCGCGAAGCCTTTGACTTCACAACCAGCCTGAGCGCTTGAAGCTGGCCCACAACGCCGTGCAGCCGACCGCAATCGCCCCGAGCACGGCGAAGTAGCCGTAGTGCCAGCTCAGTTCCGGCATGTTCTGGAAGTTCATCCCGTAGATCCCCGCCACCGCGGTGGGAAACGCCAGGATCGCCGCCCAGGCAGCGAACTTGCGCTGCACGATGCTCTGCCGGGTCGACTCCAGCAGCGCGCCGATCTCGATGGTCTGGCTGGCGATATCGCGCAGCGTCGCCAGGTCTTCCATCTGCCGGGTCACGTGGATCTGCACGTCGCGAAAATACGGACGCATGTTCTTGTCGATGAACGGGAAGGCCAGGCGCGAGACCTCTTCGCTGATCTCGACCATCGGCGCCACGTGGCGGCGCAGGCGCAGCACGTCCCGGCGCAGGTGGTGGATGCGCTGGATGTCGCCCTCGTTCAGCGTGCTGCACAGTACGTTCTTTTCCAGTTCGTCGATTTCGGCATGAATGGCTTCACTGACCGGCTGGTAACTCTCGGTCACGAAGTCCAGCAGGGCATAGAGTACGAAGTCTTCACCATGCTCCAGCAGCAGCGGACGGGCTTCGCAGCGCTGTCTGACATGGGCGTAGGATTTCGAATGCCCATTGCGGCAGGTGATGATGTAGCCCTTGCCGGCAAAGATGTGGGTCTCGATGAACTCCAGCCTGCCCTCGTTGCGGATCGGCGAATAGGTGACGATGAACAGCGCGTCGCCGAAGGTTTCCAGCTTCGGTCGGCTGTGCTTTTCCAGGGCATCCTCAATGGCCAGTTCGTGCAGGTTGAACTGTTTCTGCAGGTTGGCCAGTTCCTGGGCGTTGGGCTCTTCCAGGCCGATCCAGACAAAATGTCCCGGCTTTGCCGCCCAGGCGGCACCTTCGTCGAGGGTGATATTGGTGACTTTCTTGCCGGCGCTGTAGACCGCGGCCGCAACGACTCTACCCATAATGCTGATCGCTTCTTCTTGAGGGGGAAAGACAAGTTGCAGCTTAGCCTGCCTGGCCTCTCTCCAGGAGATGGCGATGCCTTGCACAAGGCTCTGTCCCGTGTGGGAGCCGGCCCCGACACTATATTCCCATAGCGACGACGCTCAGGGCTTGGCCTGAACCTGCCGATCCAGCGCCTCGATGCACTCGCGCATCTGTTCCCGACATTGCGCCATCAGCTTCGGTATGTCTTCCGAGGTCAGCCCCGCGGTGGGAATCGCCGGCAGCGAGCGGATCATCACCTGGCCGCTGTTCCAGCGGTTCAGGCGCATGTGTCGGACATAAGTGCTGGCGCACACCGGCACGATCGGCACACCGGCGGCGATTGCCATCTGGAACGCGCCTTTCTTGAACGCCAGCAGCGCCTGGCCGCGGTTGCGGGTGCCCTCGGGAAACACCCAGATCGACGTATCCTTGTGCTGCAGGGTATCGGTGGTGGTGCGTATCGCCCGGCGGGCCTTGTAGGCGTTGCCGCGGTCGATCAGCACATTGCCCGCCAGCCAGAAGATCTGGCCGAAAAACGGCAGCCACTTGAGGCTCTTCTTGCCGATGGCGACCGTGCGCCGGGGCACCACATTGCCGAACACGAACAGGTCGTAGTTGGACTGGTGGTTGGCGATGATCACGCCGCTTTGCGATTGACCCTGCAGGGACTCGACCTCGGCCCTGAGCTTCAGGCCCAGGATGCGCATGGCCGGCCTGGCATAGAAGCGGGCACATAGCCGGCTGTTGTCCGGGTTGAAGGGGCGGCAGAGCACCAGCAGCAGGCCGAGCAGACCGGCCAGCAGGAAATGCAGCCCCATCAATGACATGCGTAATACGAACAGCATCTGGCGAGCTTCCCTGACAAAAGGCAAGCAGTGTACGGTTGTACACTGGATTCGGCAATCAATCCGCTGGCGCGGGTTATTGGCGGAGGGCGGCCGGGAAACCGTGGCGAGACGGCCTGGACGGGCAAGAAAAAGCCCGGCACGAAGCCGGGCTGCAGGGCGCAATGCGTCGTGCGGATCAGTTCAGGTGTTCCTGGTCGAGGATGATCGCGTTGTCCAGGGTTTCCAGCAGTTCCTTGCGCACTTTCAGCTTGGTCTTCTTGTGCGCGTTCATGTTGATCTTCTTCAACTGCCGGGCGGCGTTCAGCGCGGCTTCCCGAAGATCTTCCGGGGCGACCAGCTTGTCGAGGAAGCCGGCATCCACCGCATCTTTCGGCGAGAACATCTCGCCATTGATCACCGAGCGGTGGAAGGCCGAGCGCCGCAGTCGGTCACGGGCCAGCTCGATACCGGCGTGGTGCATGGTCATGCCGATCTGCACTTCGTTCAGGCCGATGCTGAAGGGGCCGTCGACACCCAGGCGATAGTCGGCCGACAGCAGCAGGAAGGCGCCCTTGGCGACGGCATGGCCGGGGCAGGCGACGATCACCGGGAACGGGTGGGACAGCAGCCGGCGGGCGAGGGTGGAGCCGGCGGTCACCAGGCTGACGGCCTCCTTGGGCCCGGCGGTCATCACTTTCAGGTCGTAGCCGCCGGAGAGGATGCCGGGCTGGCCGGTGATGATCACCACGGCACGGTCGGCGGTGGCCTGATCCAGGGCAGCGTTGAAGGCGGCAATCACGTCCGGGGAAATGGCGTTGACCTTGCCATTGTTCAAGGTCAGGGTCGCGATACCGTCGTCGAGGTGGTAGGAGATCAATTCACTCATGACGTAATTCCTTATAAAGAAGTGCAGCAGACGTTACCCAGCCGCACGAGGCAGGTAAAGCGTCGTGACTGACTGGTGAGTCAGGCTTTGCCACCGGGATGCGGCGCGGGCGGGCGCCAGGCGTCCGCTCCAGCCGGGTCGAAGGCGGCGAGCCGGGCCGGAGATTGGCGGGTTTGCCCTGATCGATGGGAGCGCCCATGGCGGAAAATCGGCTATTTGACTTAACCGCATGAAAATTCTGAAAAAAACCTTTGCCATCGGGAACGCTTTCGACTACATTAGCGCGCCTCGACAGACTGAATCGGTTTGACGAGATACGGTGAAGTGTCCGAGTGGCTTAAGGAGCACGCCTGGAAAGTGTGTATACAGGAAACTGTATCGAGAGTTCGAATCTCTCCTTCACCGCCAAATTCGATATAGCAGAACCCCTGGCTCTCTCAAGAAGCCAGGGGTTTTGTGTTTCTGGGGCTGGAAAGTTGGTCGGGTGAATCCGTGTTCTGCGGTAGTCAGCCTAATCACTGACAGTTCCCTCGGCTTTTCCCTACCTGCTCAGGTAAACCTTTCCAAATCGTAATACCGACAAACAATTTGCTCGGGGCACGGCCGCTTTTGATCGGGACGCCAGCCGGGAAATAAGTCATTCTGAACCCATTGAGCCGCGACTCTCGACGGCTCGCCACGGGAGCAATCTCCATGTTCATGCCTGACCTGAAGACTCCGCGACTCGTCCTTTCCGGTGCCTTGCTGGGGATCGCGGTTGCGAATGTACTGTTTGGCACGGGAGACTCCGCTGCTGGTGAATGGCTGGCGGGCGCTGTCGGGGCCAGTGTTGCCTTTGTCGCCATCAAGGTTCTGGCGATTGCCTGAATGATCAGTGCCTTCGGCCACGAAATCGGCAGTGAAGGCATCACGCTGATCATCGCGGCAGTCTGTGTGTTGATAAGCTTTGTCCAGCAATGGCGCTGCAGGCGGCAGATTACGACGACGGACTCGATTGCCTCACTGCTCAACGGCGCTTCGTTGTTTCCCTTCTGCCTGATGGTGGGTGCGAGCTTTTCGAGCGACTTCATGCATGCCGCCATTGCCTCGAGGGCATCTCTGAGCATTGCGGGATTTCTGGGGTTACTGTTCGTTTGTGGGGAGGTTCTTTCTCCTTCGGGGCTCAAGAGGTATTCGGGGAAAAGTGTTCATTCCGAGCCTGCTGTCTCGTCGAAAATCCCCTGAGTTTCCCTAGGCTATGTACGAAATCG
>NZ_JSYZ01000009.1:334038-339066 GCF_001293465.1 Pseudomonas asplenii | reverse complement strand
AATTTCGTACACAGCCTAGGCGTGTTTTACTGGGTGTAGTTCCTCCCAAGAAAATCCAGCAACGCCGCATTCACCTCCTCGGGCTTTTCGTTCTGGATCCAGTGCCCGCAATCCTCCAGCACCTGTTGTTCCAGATGGGGCACCACGTTGGGCATGCGCTTGATCGTATGCGCTTCCAGGGCACCGACCGGGTCGCGGTCGCCGACCATGAACAGTGTCGGTTGCAGTACCTGGGCCCCGGCCAGGAACTCGGTCTCTTGCCAGTTGCGTTCGAAGTTGCGGTACCAGTTCAGAGCGCCGTGAAAGCCCTTGCCGGCGAAGGTCTGGCGATAGGCCTCGAAGTCTTCTTCCGTGCACCAGTGCGGCAGTGCCGAGGGCATGTTCACGCCGTCAAACAGCCTGGCGTCGGCCGGCTTGCTCTGCAGGAACACCTCGGTATCGCCCATGAAGGTTCGCAGGGTGCGATCGATGTCCGCATCCAGTTCCTGCTCGGCAACACCCGGCTGCTGGAAGTAGAGAATGTAGTTGAAGCGATCGGCGAAGAACTCGCGCATGCTTTCGATGGCCGGGCGTTTGGAACGGCCGGCGAAGGGCACCGACAACGTCACCAGGGCCCGGACCCGCTGCGGCTCCAGCAGCGCCAGGTGCCAGGCTACCGGTGCGCCCCAGTCGTGGCCGATCATGGCGACCTGCTCGTGAGCGAAGGCCTGCATGGCGGCCTGGATGTCGCCACAGAGGGTCAGTAATGCGTAGGCTGCGCTGTCCGGCGGTGCGCTGCTGCGGCCGTAGCCGCGCATTTCCGGGACGAAGACCCGGTAACCGGCCTGAACCAGCGCCGGTACCTGCTTGCGCCAGGAGTGCCAGCACTCCGGGAAGCCGTGCAGCAGCCAGACCGGCCGACCCTCCTGGGGACCTGCCACATGTACGCTCAGGGTGATGCCGTTGACGGACAAGCTGTGCTGTTCGAGTGCGTTCATCCCGTGGGCTCCTGATCGGACGTATCGACCCTAGTGTCCTGTCTCGGAAATAGGCTGTGCCCTTTTGGCGGCGTCCTGGGCGCCCGGCCGGCGTTGCCGCTCCTCGCCATAGCCCTGCTATGACTCGTCGCGGCGCCTTGGCCGAACACCCAAGCCACTCGCTAAAAGAGAACTTATTCCCGAGACAGGACACTAGCAGAAACGCGGAATGGCGCTAATCATCATTCATTGATCGAATGATGACTGAAACACGCCTTTCAATGCAGGGCCACCAGCATCGACCGGGCGGCGTAGCCGGCACCGAAGATTGCCACCAGCAGCAGTACCAGGCTGGAGGCGAAAGTCACCTTGGCCTTGTGTCGGGCAGAGAACATCCGGTTGGCCAGGTGGATGTACAGACCCAGGATGATGAAGTCGACCAGGGCCCAGAGTACGGTCAGCAGCAGTGCGCTGTGGCCGAACGAAGGCGTGATCTGGATGAACTGCGGGAAGAAGGACACGAAAAAGATAATGTCCTTGGGGTTGGAGATACCCACCAGGAAACCTTTGAGGAAACCGCTGCGGGAACTGGGCAGCGGTTGCTGCACGGTGTCGTCCACTGGTGTGCGCAGGGCGTCCTTGAGCCCCTGAAGGCCCAGATGGCCGATGAACAGGCAGCCGATGAAGCTCACCAGGTTCAGCAGGTGTTCGTTGAGCGACAGGCTGCCGGCCAGGATCAGTACCGCCAGCAGGGCGAGCATCAGCGAGGCGCCATTGGTGCCGAGCACCGTGAGCATGGCGCGGCCGGTGCCAGCCTTCAGGCTGGTGTTGATCGCCAGGGCGACCACCGGGCCCGGGGTGACGATCAGCAGGGCAACGCTGAGCACGTAGAGCAGCAGTAGCGAGAAGTTCATGGCAGGGATGTCGCCTTTGTACGGGGATTCGAGGACGCCAAGCCTGAGGCGACACGGGCGGTTTGAAAAATGGATAAATCTGTGACCAACTATGATTATTAATCATGCTTGGTGTCTTCATGGCCGAACGTATCCCCCCGCTCTATGCCCTGCGTGCCTTCGAGGTGGCGGCGCGTTCCTGCTCGTTCACCCGGGCGGCCGAGGAACTGTCGCTGACCCAGAGTGCCATCAGCCGGCATATCCGTAATCTGGAAGAGTTGTTCGGCTGCCATCTGTTCGAGAGAAAGGGCCCCAAACTGCAACTGACCGACGCCGGGCAAGGCCTGGCCCAGGAGCTCAAGGCCGGCTTCAAGCTGATCGAGGACGCCTGTCTGCCGTTTCGGGCCAATGCCAGTCACCTGCGCCTCAAGGCACCGTCGAGCCTGACCATGCGCTGGCTGCTGCAGGTGCTGGAGAAACTCAAGACGGTGGAACCCGGGCTGCCGGTGCAATTGTCCAGCGTGTGGATGGACATCGACAGCGTGGACTTCTACGCCGAGCCCTACGATTGCGCGATCCTGCTCGGCGATGGGCATTTCGGGGCGCAGACCGAATGCTGCAAGCTGTTTGACGAGTGGCTGATTCCCATCTGCTCGAGCAAGGCCCTGGGCTCGGAGCCGTGGAGCCTGGAAACCCTGGAGCACCACGAACTGATCCACCCGTCGGCGGATCGCCGGGACTGGCGTCGCTGGTTGCGCCGCCTCGATCTCGACGAACGGGTCCGGCTCGACCGCGGCAAGGTGTTCGGTACCCTCGACCAGGGCATATCCGCGGCGATGCGCGGTCACGGCGTATCGATCGCCGACCTTGGCCTGGTGCTGGAGGATGTGCGTGACGGCCTGTTGGCCTTGCCGTTCATGACCGCCGTCGGTACCGGCGACAGCTACTACCTGGTCTGGCTCAAGGGCAGCCTGCGCAAGGAGCGGATCCTGGCGTTCCGCGATTTCCTCAATGGCGAATTGCCGCAGCTGGAACTGCCGCAGATCGAATTTCTCTGAGCCAGGGTCAGGGCAGGACGATGTAGTCGTTGCCCTGCACGATACCCCGGTGCGGTGCTTCCAGCAGCTCGACATAACGCCCGCCCACCTGGTCGATCGGCAGGCAGTCGTCGACGTCGAGCAGGGCGTCGGTGTGGGGCTTTTCCCACTCGCGGAGCATCTGCCGCTTGCCTTTGGCCTTGGCCTGCTCGCTGTTTTCGGCAACCACCAGCAGATACCGGTGGGCCTCGCCATAGACCCCGGCCTCATAGCCGCCAAGATTGATGAAGAACAGCCGTGGCGAGCCGGGCGCGGGGGCCAGGTCGCTGAAGCCGACCTTCCAGCGCTCGACGCCATCGACCCGCATCCAGGCATCGATATGCAGGCCCTTCTGGCTGCCGAACCAGTCCTGGCGCAACTGCGGATAGCTCGCCGCCAGGCTGTCGGCACGGACGAAGGCGACATCATGTACTTCTATCTTGGCCCGGGGATGTTTTCCGCCCAGCATCACCACCCACAACATTTCTGTTCCTTTTTGAGAGATCGGCGCGGTCCGCGCCGTTTTTCCAGCGTGCCTGCCATTATGTCGCAGTTGCTCGGACAGAAGCTTGCCCCAAGGGCGGCACCCCAGGAGGGAGGTGCTCAATGCTCCTCGCGATTACCCGTGTGCTTGGGGGCGCTGGCGGGAAGTGGCCGATGCAGCCAGGCCAGGCAAACCTCCTCGACATCGACCCAGTTGCCATTCTGCGGCCGGGTTCGGCAGCTCTTGAAAGCCAGGCAGATGCCGTTCTGGTCCAACAGGGCGAAATGGCGTGGGGAAGCGGGATAGGTGAGGAAAAAGCGGGGGGGAGTCATGGCGATGTTTCCGGTGGCTACCGGCCTTTTATAGGCGATATCTTCGGTGAAACCTCCATGAAAAATTGTGCAATTGTGTCGACCCAAGGAGCTGGAAATGACGCCCCGCCGCCTTTGCCGGTGCCTGGGCGCCTTGGTCTGGAAGGGAATTGCCATGACCTGCGGCAAGCCACGCGGAAGATGAAAATTCTTTCACTGTGACGGTTTCGCGCGGCGGATATAGTGTGATCGCTCGTTCAAAAGCTTCCCTTGCCCGCCCTCCCGCGGGCTTTTTTTGGCCCGCCGTTCGTCGCTGTCGTGCAGTTTTTTCTAAACCTTTGCCGCCTGGGGAATTCACAACCCGGTAGAGCACGGTTTTTCAACAGGAGGACAGCCATGAGCCGAAAGGCCCCACGACTACGCCCGATGTTTTTCAGCCTGATCCTCGGCTCCACCCTGGCCACCCAGGTACAGGCGCAGACCCCGGCCGAGTTTATCGACAGCGCTTCGGCGGCCGGTATCGCCGAGATCGAAACCAGCCGCCTGGCGATCCAGAAGACGTCCGCCACGGATATCAACAGCTACGCCGTGGAAATGATCAAGGATCATACCGACGCCAATCGCGACCTCAAGGCCATCGCCAGCAAGCACGACCTGCCGATGGCCTCCGATGCGCAAATCATGGACCGGGCCAGGAAACTGATGTTGCAGGTGCAGGAAGGCGAGTCATTCGACGTCGCGTACGTGGCCAACCAGATCAAGGCCCATGAACAAGCCATCAAGCTGTACGAGGACGAGGCCAGCCAGTCGCAGTCGCCCGAACTGAAGGCGTTCGCCGAGCAGACCTTGCCCAAGCTGCGCATGCACCTGGACATGGCCAGGAAACTGGAAATGAGTCATCACAAGGGCGACTGATCACAGCCGCTGCAGTCGACTGGTCTTGCTGCCCTGGCGCGACAGGACCATTTCCTCGAGGATTTCCCTGGCCAACCGGGCCAGGGATTCGCGCCCGCGGTAGTCGGCCCGGACGATGCCGGTCACGGCGAAGTGATCGGCATTGGGGCCACTGAGGATCGCCGACAGGGTTCCATCGGAATGCAGCGTGCATTCGACTTCGTAGCTGGGCAAACGGGAGGCCAGTTCGGCCTCGATTTCCGACTTGCTCAGTGTGTCCATTCCAAAGGCTCCATGTCCGGTGGGCAGTCCACTCAAAAGGATAGAATCCCCTCTCGCGTCGTGTTACAAGAATGTAAGTTCATGTTACGCCAAATCTGACGGCTCGGGCCTGCTAGGCTGTGTACGAAATTG
>NZ_JSYZ01000009.1:15077-333960 GCF_001293465.1 Pseudomonas asplenii | reverse complement strand
AATGAGCATTCCGAGCCGGTTTTTAACGCCGCATAACCAAGTTTCAAGCGATTTCATACATAGCCTAGGCTCACAGACGGGCAATGAATGCCCGTGTGTCTTGTCACTTCAAAAGGATGTATAGACGTGATTTCCATTCTTGAACTGCGCAACATCATCGAGCTCGGCTTCCTGCCCCTGCGCTGCCAGTGCACAGTGGCGCCTGATTCATCGCTGACGGTAAAGGTCTTCGACGAACCGACCGGTAGAGTGGACCTGCTGGTGACGGGGATTTCCAGCAACACCCTGACCAGCGCCAGGGCCATCGCCAACCTGGTGGCCGAGTTGCGCGCGGAGTTGCAGAGCAACCAGGCGTCTTCGGCGCGTACTTCGCGGGTGGCCGGCTAGCAGCCACCCTTTCCTCTGCGGATCAGGCCGCCTTGTGCAAGGCCTCGATCAGTTCCTGCTTACTCATCCTGTAGCGTCCGACGATGTGTCGGGCGCGGGCTTCCTGCAACAGGCTGGCCTTGCTCTGGGTCTGCAGTGAAGCCTGGCTGTCGCGGGGATGGCCCTGACGACTGGCCGCCGCGCGTTTCGCCGAGTCCGAGCGGGCCCTGGCCTTGGCCGTATCGGATTTGTTGCGACCCGAGCCGCCGGCCCGCTCGCCACCGCCCGACTGCTTGTTGACGGTGGCCCAGGCGCGCGCCTCGGCCTGTGCTTGCGGCAGGCCTCTTTCTTCATAGCTGGATTCGATACGAGCCGCCTGGCGCTTTTGCGCGGCGGTGTATTTGGCTTTGCTGGCTCGTGGCATTTTCTGACTCCTTGACGTGAGTGGACGCAAGGGCACCGACGGAGCGCGACGGCGCCGTCGAGGATCTACGGGGTACCGGAACCGCCGGTTCCGCTGGACCCCATTCCCTTGTTGCCGGAGCCCGGGACGTGGCCGTCGCCGATGGGGCCATTGCCATCGGTGTTCATGCCGCCCTGGCGCCCGGTGTCGTTGCCCTGGTTGCGCGGGTCGATACCGTTGCCGGGGGGCAGGGCGCCGTTCTTGATCACGCTGCCATTGTCGGGGTTGATACCGCCGGGCAGTTGGGGCGGCTTGGGTTCCTGTACCGGGTTGGTCGGCCCGGTCGTGGATGGCGCGGCGAAACTCGCCAGGGATACCGATGACAACAGACCGGTCAACAGCAGCGTCGCAAGTCTTGATGAAATCATGGTCAGTCTCCTCGTTCGAGAGTCCTTACCTGATCTTGGGCCTTGCGTGGCGGCTGTTGGTGCCGGTGAATCGACGAATGGCGGGGGTTCAGTCTTCGCAAATATCGTTGAACGAGCAGTATTCGTCCCAGTCCATGCCCAGTGCCTCGGCCACTTCACGGTGCACTTCCAGGCGCATGGCCTGCAGTTCCTGCGGGTTTTCGGCGATCAGTTGCAGCGTCAGTTCCCAGGGTTCGATGCCCTGGTTTTGCGCTTCGTCCTCGAAGGCCCACTGAAATTGCTGCTGCTGTTCGGTCGGGCTCAGGCCCTGGGTCTCTTCGCGCAGATGCGGGTTGGCGTCGAGGAACTTGGCGAGGGCGACCTCGCTGCGGGATTCTTTGGGGATCATGCTGGCGTCTCTGTGCGATACGATGGCCACGGGCCTGGAAAACTGCGGACATGATAGTGCGCCACAGGGAAAATGACTGCTCAAATTTGCGCGTCTGCGTGCTCGTTGCATGGGGGGGCAATAACGCTTTTTTCGCGGATGGACATCACCGCGTCATTCAACGATGGAAACAATCACCCGGCTCTGCGACGCTTGCACTTCCCTGGCCGCACCTGAGCCGCCCTGAATTCAACTTCCTGTATACGGATCGGATGCGATGACTGCTGCTGATTTTGCTTCCCCGGGCCCGATAAAGGCCGTGATTTTCGACATGGACGGTTTGCTGCTCGACACCGAGGGTATCTACTCGGAGGTTACGCAGATCATCGTCGGTCGTTATGGCCGTCGCTTCGACTGGAGTCACAAGCAGAACATCATCGGTCGCGGCGCTGGCGACCTGGCTCGTTATGTGGTGGAGGCCATGGACCTGCCGATCAGCCCCGAGGAGTTTCTTGCGGTGCGTGAGCCGCTGATGCGCGAACGCTTCCCCCTGGCCGGGTCGATGGCCGGTGCCGAGGCGCTGGTGCGCCATCTGTCGGCGCACAACATTCCGATTGCGGTGGGGACCAGTTCCTCGCGGGGCTCGTTCGAGCTCAAGACCACCCGGCATCGCGAGTGGTTCGCCCTGTTCGACACCATTGTCACGGCCGATGACCCGCAGGTGGGCCAGGCCAAGCCGGCGCCGGATATCTTCCTGCTGGCCGCCAGCCGCCTCGGCGTGGCGGCCGAGGACTGCCTGGTGTTCGAGGATTCGCCATTCGGGGTGACGGCGGCGAAGGCGGCCGGGATGTACGCGGTGGCGGTACCTGACCCGGCGATGGCGGTGGAGAAGTATCACCATGCGGACCGGGTGGTGACTTCGCTCAAGCACTTTGCCCTGGAGCCGATGGGGTTGCCGGCGATCGACTGGGCCAGTGCCTGACTGGGGCGTTTTCCGCCGCGAAGAAGGTGACGCGTCTTTATCGGCAAGACCTCGTTATCGTTCTTCGCCGCGGCCGCGTCCGGATCAGGCCGACACCGTCGCCCCGATCCGCCGCTGCACCCAGGCCCAGATCCCCAGCGCCAGCGCCGAGATCAGCCCGCCGGCGACGACGATCCCGTTCCAGCCATAGGGTCCCCACAGCTGCGCCCCCAGCAGCGAGCCCAGTGCGCCGCCGACGAAGTAGCAGGTGATGTAGCCGGCATTCAGGCGGTTGCGCGCCGCCGGGCGCACCTTGAAGACCGCGTTCTGATTGCTCACGTGCACCAGTTGCACGGCGAAGTCGAGTACCAGCACCCCGACCAGCAGCGCCACCAGCGAGTGCCCGGCGAACCCCAGCGGCAGCCAGGACAGCAACAGCGCCAGCAGGCCGATAGTGGTGGCGAATTCGCCCTTGCCGCGGTCGGCCATGCGCCCGCCGAGGTTGGCGGCCATGGCGCCGACGGCACCGGCCAGGCCGAACAGGCCGATCACGCCATCTGAATAGCCGTAGGGAGGATTCGCCAGCAGGAACGCCAACGGCGTCCAGAACAGCGCGAACAGGCAGAAGCTCAGCAGACCCAGGACCGCCCGCAGACGCAGCACTGGTTCCTCGACGAACAGCCGGAACACCGAGCCGAGCAGGGCCGGATAGCTCAGCCCGGCATTCTGCCGGTGGTGCGGCAAGGCCCGGGACAAGGCGAGGGCGCAGACGAACATCAGCCCGGCAGCCAGCAGATAGATGGCGCGCCAGTCGCCGAACGATGACAGCGCTCCGGCCGCCGTGCGCGCCAGCAGGATACCCAGCAGCAGGCCGCTCATCAGTGTGCCGACGACTCGTCCACGTTGCTCCGGTGGCGTCAGGCTGGCGGCCATCGGCACCAGCACCTGGGCCACCACCGAGAACAGCCCGGTCAGAGCGGTGCCCAGCAGCAGCCAGGGCAGGCCCGGTGCGAAGGCGCTGATCAGCAGGCCGATGGCGCTGATCAGGGTCATCACCACGATCAGCCGGCGCTGCTCGAACAGATCGCCCAGCGGCACCAGCAGCAACAGGCCGGCACCGTAGCTCAACTGGGCGGTGATGACGATGGTCCCGGCGGTGGCCATGCTCAGGCCCAGTTGCTGGGCGATGGTGTGCAGCAGTGGCTGGGCGTAATAGTTACTGGCCACGGCCAGGCCGGTTGCGGTGGCCATCAGCAGGATCAGGGCAGTACTCAAGGGTTTGTTCGGTGTGTCGGACATTGCCTGTCTCGTTGTGTGATCTGGGTGTGCGGAGTATTCGGAATGTCTTAGCATGACGCCAATGCATTGTTTTCATTTTATCCATCTGCAAACGAGATACAGGCGATGAACCTGAAGCAGATCGAATACGCCCTGGCAGTGGCGGACGAGGGCAGCTTTACCCGGGCGGCGGAGCGTTGCCATATCGTCCAGTCGGCGCTCAGCCATCAGATCGCCCGGCTGGAGGAACACCTGGGCACGCCGCTGTTCGAGCGCAGTTCGCGCAAGGTCCGGCTGACCGCCGCTGGCGAGGCCTTCGTGCGCAGCGCCCGACCGGCGCTGGAGGCGACCCGGCGGATTGTCGCCGAGGTGGCGGCGGTGTCGGGGGAGGTGCGCGGCAGCCTGTCCATCGGCAAGATCTCGTCGCTGACCGAGGTCGATCTGGTGGAATTGCTGGCGCGGTTTCACGGGCTTTACCCACAGGTGGATATTCACCTGAACATGAGCAAGAGCGAACTGCTCATGGCGGATGTCCGCGAGCGTCGGTTGGACCTGGCCTTCGTCGGCCTGTGGCCGGGGGAGAAGATCGAGGGGCTGGCGATGCGCCTGCTGGCCGAGGAGGAACTGGTGGCGGTGGTGCCGCCCGGCCATCCACTGGCCAGCTACGAGTGCCTGCCGTTGGCGAAACTGGAGGACCAGCCGCTGGTGGACTTCCAGGCCGGCACCGCCGGGCGTCGGCAGACCGACGAGGCCTTTGCCGCGGCCGGGTTGCGGCACCGGGTGCAGTTCGAGGCGGGTAACGTGATGCTGGTGGGCGAGTTCGTCCGGCGTGGATTGGCACTGGGCCTGGTGCCGAGCCGGATTGCCGAGGGCTTCAGTGGCGTGGTGACGGTGCCGGTGTACGACGCACCGTCACGGCACCTATACGCGGTCTGGTCCCATCGGCCGACGCCGGCGGCGGCGGCGTTTCTGGTGTTGCTGGAGCAGGCGCTGGGCCGCCGGGAACACCCCGGCAGCCCCGTGCAGGTCACGCGCTGAAGCCACCGTCGATGGTCAGGCTGGCGCCGGTGATATAGCCCGCCTGCGGCCCCGCCAGGTAGGTGACGAAGCTGGCGATCTCATCGACGTTGCCATAGCGACCGCTGGCCATCAGTGCCAGCAGGCTGTCGGCGAAGTCGCCGTTGGCCGGGTTCATGTCGGTGTCCACCGGCCCTGGCTGCACGTTGTTCACGGTGATGCCACGGGGGCCGAGGTCGCGGGCCAGGCCCTTGGTCAGCCCCACCAGTGCCGATTTGCTCATCGCATAGGTGGCGCCACCGGCAAACGGCATGCGTTCGGCGTTGGTGCTGCCGATGTTGATGACTCGGCCGCCGTCGCCCATGTGCCGTGCGGCTTCCTGGGTGGCGACGAAGACGCTGCGCACGTTGATGGCCAGGGTTCGGTCGAAATCCTCCAGGCTGAATGCTTCCAGCGGTCCCATCGCCAGCACGCCGGCATTGTTGACTAGGATATCCAGGCGACCGAAGGCCTCGACGGTGTTCGTGACCGCCTGGCGCACCGCGTCGGCGTCGGCACTGTCGGCGTGGATCGCCAGGGCCTTGCCGCCGCTGGCGATGACGCTGTCGCGCAGTTCCTCGGCCTTGGCCGCGGAGCTCACGTAGGTGAAGGCCACGGCGGCGCCCTGGGCCGCCAGGTGCCTGACGATGGCCGCGCCGATGCCACGGGAACCGCCCTGGACCAGGGCCACTTTACCGCTCAGGTGTTGTTCGCTCATTTCGTTCTCCAAGGTTCAAGGCCGGTAGGGGAAGGTGGGGATGGCCTTGTCGTTGGAGGCAAGTATTGACCGTGGATTGATGACCCGGTAGACGGTAATTGCTACAGTCTGTGTAAACCATAAGTTTATAATGGTGATCATGGAAAGCCTCGGCAGTATCGAATGTTTTGTCCGTAGCGCCGAAGTCGGCAGCTTTGCCGAGGCGGCGCGGCGCCTGGGTCTGACGCCGGCCGCGGTGGGCAAGAGTGTCGCCAAGCTCGAGGCCCGTCTCGGCGTGCGGCTGTTCCAGCGCAGCACCCGCCGGTTGACCCTGACCGAAGCCGGGCAGTTGTTCCTCGCCGAGGTCGGCACCAGCCTGCACAGCATCCAGAACGCCGTGGCCAACCTGGCCAGCGCCAAGGGCCGTCCGGCGGGAACCCTCAAGGTCAGCATGGGCACGGTGTTCGGGCGTTTGTACATCGTGCCGCTGCTCGGCGAGTTCCTGCAGCGCTTCCCGGAGATCCGCCCGGACTGGCATTTCGATAACCGCCAGGTCGACCTGATCGGCCAGGGTTTCGATGCGGCGATTGGCGGGGGGTTCGAACTGCCCCTGGGGGTAGTGGCACGCAAGCTGACGGTGGCTCATCGGGTGCTGGTGGCTTCTGCGGATTACCTGGCGGGGCAGGCACCGGTGCGGGTGCCGGACGATCTGCGCCGTTGCACGGGGATCCTGATCCGTTCACCGCAGACCGGTCGCGTGCGTTCCTGGCAACTGACCGGCCGTGATGGCGAGCAGCAGCCGCTGAGCCTGCCGGCGTGCATGACCATGAGCGATTCGGAGGCGGCCTGCGCGGTGGCGGCCCAGGGCCTCGGCGTGGCCCTGGTGAGCATGCCGTTCGCCGTGCCCTGGCTACGGGCCGGAACCCTGCACCGGGTATTGCCCGACTGGTACGTGGACGATGGCCATATCTCGATCTATTACGCCGAGCACCGGTTGCTGCCGGGCAAGACCCGGGCCTTCGTCGACTTCATCATCGAGTGTTTTGCCGAGCAGCGGTTGGCGCTGCAGTTCGATGCGCGCCCATCGTCCTGACGATACCCATCCCCCTCGGAGGCTAAGCTGTCAACGACGCAGATGCCCGGGCCAGCCGATGATCTGCTTCGGCCGCGGCTTGGCGTAGGTGCGCACCTTGGAGGTCGACAGTCCCAGGCGCACCAGCGATTCGGCAAGGGTTACCGCGGCGGTCACGCCGTCCACCACCGGGACGCCGGTGCGCTGGCGGATCTGTTCATCGAGGCCGGCCATGCCGCCGCAACCCAGGCAGATCACTTCGGCCTTGTCATCCTGCACGGCCCGCTCGGCCTGCCGGACGATGGCATCCACCGCCCGTTGCGGGTCTTCCTCGAGTTCCAGCACCGCCAGGCCACTGGCCCGCACCGAGGCACAACGCTGATAGAGCCCGGCCAGCTTCAAGCGGTCCTCGATCAACGGCACGGTACGATCGAGGGTGGTGACCACCGAGTAGGCATGGCCGAGAAACATCGCCGTGCTGGCGCCGGCTTCGGTGATATCCACTACCGGCACGTCGAGCAGCTCCTGCAGGCCTTCGCGGCCGTGCTCGCCGTAGCCGGCCTGGATCACCGCGTCATAGGGCTGGTCGTAGGCCAGCACCCGGTCCATGACGGCGATGGCGGCCAGATAGCTTTCGAAATTGCCCTCCACCGAGTCGGCGCCGAAGTAGGGCGTCAGACCGACGATTTCGGTTCCCGGCGCGGCGACGGCCTGGGCCTGGCGGGCAATGGCCTCGGTGATCGAGGCGGTGGTGTTGACGTTGACGATCAGAATCCGCATGGGGCAATCCTTGTTCGGCAGGGGAGAGGCCCGCCTGAGGCGGGCCGGTATGTTCAGTGGCTGGGGTTGTCGACGGCGATCGCGGCGCCGCTGACCTCGGTGTAATGGATGTCGCGCCTGGCAATGAGCAGGTAGAGCAGCCCGGCGATACCGGCACCGAACATCCAGGAGAACGGCGAGACACTGTCGAACCCTGGGACCAGGGCCAGCACGATGGCGATCAGCGCGGCCGGAATGAATGCCGCCAGCGCCCGCAGGTTGATGCCATGGCTGTAGTGGTAGGGGCCGGCCGGGTCTTCGCTGTACAGCGCCGGTACGTCGACACGGCCTTTGCGCAGCAACCAGTAGTCGACCATGATCACCCCGTACAGCGGGCCCAGCAGGGCGCCCAGCCCGGACAGGAAGTAAACGATCACCAGCGGGCTGTTGTAGAGGTTCCACGGCAGGATCAGCACGGCGATCGCGGCGCTGATCAGCCCGGCGCGGCGGAAGGTCAGCAGGCGCGGTGCCAGGTTGCTGAGGACGAACGCCGGGGCGACGAAGTTGGCCATGATGTTCACCGCCACGGTGACGATCAGGAACGCCAGGCAGCCGAGCACCAGGAAGAAGGTGTTGGGGATCGAGGCAATGATGTCGGTGGGGCTCTGGATCACTTTGCCGTTGATCTGGAATTGGGCGCCGCAGAGCAGCACGGTAATGGCGGCGAACATCAGGATGTTCACCGGCAGGCCCCAGAAGTTGCCGACCAGGATGGTTCGGCGGCTTGGCGAGGAGCGGGCGAAATCGCAGAAGTTGAGGATCAGCGTGCCGTAGATCGACAGCCACAGGGCCGCGCCGGCAAAGATGTTGCGCCACATCTCGGTGCCGCTCAGCGGCTCGCGGATCGACCAGGCGATGGTCGCGCCGGCCTGGCTGTACATCCACAGGGCCAGGGCGGCCATGGTGAACAGGATCACCGGCCCGGCAAAACCTTCGTAGCGGCGGACCGTTTCCATGCCGTAGGCCAGGATCACCAACTGCACGAACCAGATGATCACGAAGCAGGCCCAGCCAAGCGTGGACAGGCCGAGAATCGAATTGTGGTCATAGTCGGCAAAGCCCGGGTGGATGGCGCTCAGCAGCACCCGGAAGACGACGGAGGCCAGGTAGGTCTGGATACCGAACCAGGCAATCGCAATCACCGCGCGAATCAGCGCCGGCAATTGCGCGCCATGGATGCCGAAGCTGATCCGGCTGATCACCGGGAAGGGCACGCCGGTCTTCTGGCCCATGAAGCCGGAGAGGTTCATGAAGAAATACACCAGTGCCGCGCCGATACCCAGCGACAGCAGGATCTGCCAGCCGCCCAGGCCCATCGCATAGAGGCCGATGGCGAAGGAGTAGTTGGCGATGTTGTGCACATCGTTGGTCCACAGGGCGAAGATGCTGTAGCCGCCCCAGCGCCGGCCTTCGACCCGGGTCGGCGCCAGATCCGGGTTGTGCAGGCGCGGACTGAGGGCGGTGGTGTTGGGGTCGAGCGATGAGACGGGAAGATCCAGTGCGGCGTGTGACGAGAGACTGGTAGGCATTCCGGCTGGCTCCTGGCTCCGGGCTGAGGTCCCGCAGGGTGGCGGGGCGGCGCTCGGCGAGCTTTTTGTATGTAGGTTTAGGTTAAGTTGTATACAAGTTCGCTGTCGAGCTAAGCCAGTTTTGTGCCAGTTTCCGATCTATAAAATTTCCCGCTAATTTCTTTTTCTTCTTTTTGTTTACTAACTACATGAAATTAAAGAACTATAAGTTGACCGATCGAACAGCTATTTTGCTTTGTGCAGATATTCGGAGTGATGCGTTATCGCCGTGATCGAATGAGGGTCTGTCACTTTATGGTGCGCAGGGATTTACTGTGCACAGTGATGTGACACTTATGGTTACAGGAGTGTGTACAGTTATTTTCTCGCCATTTGACAGCCTCCCGCTGGTCGTTCGATAGTGCCGACGCCTGCCCTGGTACCGCTTTCTCTCGTTCTTCCAATAAAACCAATCGGAATCGGAGTCTCGGATGTCTGCACCACGCGATACGGCTACTCAACACATTTCCTACGCTGATCTGGTTGTGCTTTTGCAGCAGGTTTTCGAGCGCCACGGCACCTCGCCGGAGGTGGCGCGGGTGCTGGCCGGGAACTGCGCCAGCGCCGAGCGCGATGGTGCCCACAGTCACGGCGTGTTTCGCATGCCGGGTTACGTTTCGACGCTGGCCAGTGGCTGGGTCGATGGCCACGCGGTGCCGGTGGTCGAGGACGTGGCGCCGGGCTTCGTGCGTGTCGATGCCGCCAACGGATTTGCCCAGCCGGCCCTGGCCGCGGCCCGCGAACTGTTGCTGGAGAAGGTCCGCAGCGCCGGGATCGCGGTGCTGGCCATTCGTAATTCCCACCACTTCGCGGCGCTCTGGCCGGATGTCGAGCCGTTCGCCTATGAAGGCCTGGTGGCGCTGAGCGTGGTCAATTCGATGACCTGCGTGGTGCCCCATGGCGCCGAACGGCCATTGTTCGGCACCAACCCGATCGCCTTTGCCGCCCCCCGGGCCGGCGCCGACCCGATTGTGTTCGACCTGGCCACCAGCGCCATGGCCCATGGCGACGTGCAGATCGCCGCACGCCAGGGAGAGCAGCTGCCGGCCGGCGTTGGCGTGGATCGTGAGGGACGACCGACCTGCGATCCCAAGGCGATCCTGGACGGCGGGGCGCTACTGCCGTTCGGTGGGCACAAGGGCTCGGCGTTGTCGATGATGGTCGAGCTGCTGGCGGCGGCCCTGACCGGCGGGAATTTTTCCTTCGAGTTCGACTGGTCCCGGCACCCGGGCGCCAAGACGCCCTGGACCGGGCAACTGATCATCGTCATCGATCCCGCCCGCTCGGCCGGAAGGGATTTCGCCGAGCGCAGCCAGACACTGGTCAGCCAGATGCATGGCGTGGGTCTGCAGCGCCTGCCCGGTGACCGGCGGCACCAGCAACGGGCCACCTCGCTGGCGCATGGCATAGAACTGTCGGTGGAGGCGGCGCGGCAGTTGCGCGAGCTGGCCGGGTACTAGGCCAGCTCGACAGTGAGTGGGGCGGGCCGGTCAGGAACGGCGGCCCAGCAGCAGACCGACCACCAGGCCGAACCCGGCGGAGATCGCCACGGTCTGCCAGGGGTGGCCGCCGATGTAGGTCTCGGTCGCCTCGACCACCGGACGGGTGGTTTCACGCACATGGGTGACCGAGTCCAGGGCCTGCTTGAGTTTCTGGCTGACCTGGGCGCGCAGGCTTTCACCTTCTTCGCCGACCAGTGTCGCGCTGTCCTTGAGCAGCTTTTCCGATTCCTGGATCAGCGCCTGCAACTCGCTGAAGGCCTGGTCCTTGATCTGGTCTTCGGCGGCTTGTACGGCGGATTTACGGGCCATGGCGATATTCCTTTGCAAGTGAATGAGGCTCTGAACAATGGGAGTCGAACGGAGCGGGGAAAGTTGCAAATTTTTCCTGTCACCCGTGGGGCGAGCGAAAATCCCCGGTCGGATGTTGCCAGCGACAGTGTAAGATACAGCTCTATTTGCACCGCAGGATTTTCCAATGAGCTTCAATCTGGCTAACAAGTCCCTGGCCGAGCGGGCCGCCATCGAGGATGAGAAGTCACGCCTGTTCGAACTCTGGCAGAGCAATCTGGGCAAGGCCAAGGGCGAGGCCGCGCGGCTGTTCGGCGAGCGCGCCAAGCGCAAGGGCAAGTGGGCGGAGTGGGTGCGCGCCGAGCTCGATACCCTGTCGCCGCCGGAATACACCAGCATGGTGCGCAGCGAGGTCAACCGCCTGATGGCGGCGGCCAAGTAGGGCGCGGCTTCAACTGACGCGGGTCACCCAGTAGTTTTGCCGGACCCCGGCGACGGCGATCTGCACCTCGTCACCGTCGAGCTTGCCCAGCAGCGCCTGGCCCAGGGGCGAGCGCGGGCTGATCACCGTGATCAGGTGCCCCTCCCATTCCACTTTCAAACCGGCGGCGTCCGGGGCCAGGAACAGCAATTGTTCGCTGCCGTTTTCGGCTTCGAGGGTCAGTAGGGCGCCGAGCTGGATGCCGACCTGCTCATCATAGGGGCGCAGGGGCAGTTCCCGGCAGCGCTTGAGGGCCTGACGGATCTCTTCGGTGCGCCGGGCCTGGCCGGTCGCCAGGTAGGACGCTTCCAGGCCGAGGGTGTCGTACTTGTTCTCGGCGACATTCTCTTCATGGGTGGCGGCTTCGTAGGCGGTTTGCGCCGCCCGCTGCAGGACATCGAGGTCGACCGCCAGGGTGTCGACGATGCGCTGATGAATCGCCTGCTTGTCCACGCAGCCCAACCCGTTCAATTGCAGAACTGCAGGACGTTGGCCCGGCTCTTGTCGCTGGGGGCGGTCTGGTCCTGCTGCAGCCAGAACTGGCACTTGGGGTTGGACAGGTTGCGATAGCTGTTGCGGGCCTGGTCCAGGCGCTGCTGCTCTTCGTTCTTGCGCAGGTTTTCCTTGTATTGTTCGAACATCTGCGTCGAGTCGCCCGGTGCCTGTGGCGCAGCGGGCGCGGTCGGGGCCGTGGGCTGGCCCAGTTGCCGGGCCGCATCGGCCAGGGGTGCCAGCGGCTGGGGCATGAACACCCGTGCCAGCAGCCAGGCGGTGAGGGCCAGGGCCACGAAGCCGAGCCAGATGCCCAGGGCGATGCTGCCGGTCAGTTGCAGTGGATTGAGTGTGACATACAAGCGGCGCGGCGGTTGTGGGCGATAAGGCATGGCGGCCTCCTGGCGGTTGGGTCGGTGCAGGCTGCAATTGTCCCATGAAGATTAATCGACGTGGACTCTTCTGCGCAGATGGATTTGCGCGGACAATCGACGCCTTTGCCAAACGGAGCCCTTGCATGCCGGCCAACTGGGATATTTTCTGCACCGTCGTCGACAACTACGGCGATATCGGCGTGACCTGGCGCCTGGCCCGGCAACTGGTGGCGGAGCACGGGTTGGCGGTGCGCCTGTGGGTCGACGATCTGCGTGCCTTCGAGCGGCTGTGCCCGCAGATCGATATCGACTGCCCGCGGCAGTTGCAGCAGGGGGTCGAGGTGCGCCACTGGTCGCCCGAATGGCCGCCGGTGGAGGCGGCGGATGTGGTGATCGGGGCCTTCGCCTGCCAGTTGCCCGAGGCGTACATGGAGGCGATGGCCCGGCGGTCGGTGGCCCCCGTTTGGCTGAACCTGGACTACCTGAGTGCCGAGGACTGGGTAATCGGCTGCCATGGCCTGCCGTCGCTGAAGTTCAGGCAGGTGCAGCGTTATTTCTTTTTCCCGGGATTTTTGCCGGGCACCGGCGGCCTGCTGCGCGAGGCCGGCTTGCTGGAACAGCGGCGGGCCTTTCAGGCCGATCCCGCGGCGCGGCGCGAGTTCCTGCGGGGCCTCGGGGTGGAGGTGAGTGATGGCGAGCGGCTGATTTCGCTGTTCGCCTACGAGAATCCGGCGGTGGCCGGCTGGCTCGAGGCGCTGGCGGCCGACACCCGGCCGACCCGGTTGCTGGTGCCGGAGGGCCGGGTGCTGGCGGATGTTCGGGGCTGGCTGGGTGTCTCTGGCCTGGAAGTCGGTGACAGCCAGGTACGGGGTGCGCTGACGGTACAGGTCGTGCCGTTCGTCCCCCAGCAGGACTACGATCGACTGCTGTGGAGCTGCGATTTCAACGCCATTCGCGGCGAAGACTCGTTCGTCCGGGCGCAGTGGGCCGGCCGGCCGTTGCTCTGGCATATCTATCGGCAGGAAGAGGACGTGCACCTGGAGAAGCTGGAGGCCTTTCTCGCTCTTTATACCCGTGGTTTGTCGGACTCGGCGCGCGATGCGTTCAATGGCTGGTGGCGGGCCTGGAACACCGCGGGCGACATGGCGACGGCCTGGTCGGGGCTGTTGCAATACGAGCGCGAACTGGCCGAGCACGCCGAGCGCTGGTGTCAGGAACAGGCTTCTCGGACCGATCTGTCGACAGCGCTGGTACAGTTTCGCCAAAGTTCGATATGATATGCGGCCTAGATTTTTGTACATCCCATCCAAATTCGGATATTCGCAATGAAAACTGGTAAAGAACTGAAACCCGGTACCGTGCTGCGTATCGACAACGACCCTTGGCTGGTTCAGAAGACTGAATTCACCAAGTCGGGTCGCAACAGCGCGATCATGAAGACCAAGCTGAAGAACCTGCTGACCGGTTACAAGACCGAAACCGTTTACTTTGCAGACGACAAGCTGGACGACGTCATCCTCGATCGCAAGGAAGTGACCCTGTCCTTCATCAGCGGTGACTCCTACACCTTCATGGACACCACCGACTACACCATGTACGAGCTGAACGCCGAAGACATCGACGCCGTTCTGCCGTACATCGAGGAAGGCATGCAGGACGTCTGCGCGCTGACCATGTACGAAGAGAAAGTCGTATCGGTTGAACTGCCGACCACCATCAGCCGTCAGGTTGTCTACACCGAGAACGCTGCTCGTGGCGACACCTCGGGCAAGGTCATGAAGCCTGCCAAGCTGGCCAACGGCACCGAGATCCAGGTGGCCGACTTCATCGAGATCGACGAGTGGATCGATATCGACACCCGTGACAACTCCTTCAAGGGTCGCAGCAAGAAGTAATTGCTCGATGTCACATGAAAAACCCGGAGCTTTCCGGGTTTTTTTATGCCTGTTCGCCGGGGCTTGCTTTGGGGGCAAAAAGCTTTGCAGGCAAGCCTTGCTCCTGCAGGATCCGTGGTGTCATTGAAGTTCGACTTCGACGCAGATCCTGTAGGAGCAAGGCTTGCCTGCGAACGGGCCCTCGACATCGCCGAAGGCCCACGGTGACAGCGCTTACTTCAGTTGTTGCTTGAGTTCCCCGGAGGCCTGCAGCAGGGCCGAGCGGACTTCCGGTACCTGGCTGACCACGTTGAGCAGGCCGAAGTCGTGGATCATGCCGTTGTAGCGTACGCTGGTCACCGGCACGCCGGCTTCATCCAGCTTGCGCCCGTAGGCCTCGCCCTCGTCGCGCAGCACGTCGGCCCCGGCGGTCTGGATCAGCGCCGGCGGCAGGCCCTTGAGTTGTGCCGTGGTGGCCCGCAGCGGCGAAGCGTAGATCTCGTTGCGCTGCGCGGCATCGGTGGTGTAGTTGTCCCAGAACCACTTCATCATGTTCTTGCTGAGGAAGTGACCCTCGGCATACTGGTTGTAGGACGCCGTCTCGAAACTGGCATCGGTCACCGGCCACAGCAGCAGCTGGAACCTGATCGCCGGTGTGCCCTTGTCCTTGGCCATCAGGCTGACCACGGCCGCCATGTTGCCGCCGACGCTGTTGCCGGCCACCGCCAGGCGCTTGCCGTCGACACCGATTTCCTTGCCATGCTCGGCGACCCATTTCGTCGCGGCATAGGCCTGGTTGATCGCCGTGGGGTAGTGGGCCTCGGGGGACGGCGTGTAGTTGACGAATACCGCGGCCGCTCCGGAACCCACCACCAGGTCGCGCACCAACCGTTCATGGGTGGGGAAGTCCCCCAGCACCCAGCCGCCACCGTGGAAGTACATGAACACGGGCAAGGTGCCCTTGACTCCGGCCGGCCGGACAATGGTCAGTTGCAGCGGCTGGCCGTCGACCTGGATGGTCTTCTGGCTGATGTCGGTGCGCGGCAGGGTCAGTTTCACCCCCGACTGCGCGCCGGACAGCACGGCGCGGGCCTCGGTTGGCGTCATCTGTTCCATCGGCTTGCCGGTACCGGCATTCAGTGCATCGAGAAACGCCTGGGTGTTGTGCTCGATACCGGCGTTTTCGGCGGCGAACGCTCCCTGGACGGACAGCGCGAGCAGAGTACCGGTCAGGACCTTGCTGAAAGTGTTCATGTACGACTCCTTGGTGGGCGGTTCGGTCAGACGGTGACGTGCAGGCGGACGTCGACGTTGCCACGGGTGGCGTTGGAGTACGGGCAGACCTGGTGGGCTGCATCGACCAGGCTCTGTGCGTCAGCCTGTTCCAGGCCTGGCAGGCTGATGTGCAGGTCGATGTCCAGGCCGAAACCGCCAGGGATCTGGCCGATGCCGACATGGGCGGTGATCGAGGCGTCAGCCGGGATCTGCCGCTTGCTCTGGCTGGCGACGAACTTCAGGGCGCCGATGAAGCAGGCCGAGTAGCCGGCGGCGAACAGTTGCTCGGGGTTGGTGGCTGCACCACCGGCACCGCCGAGTTCCTTCGGCGTGGCGAGTTTCACGTCGAGGATGTTGTCGCTGGAAATCGCACGGCCATCACGGCCACCGGTGGCGGTTGCAACTGCGGTATAGAGAGCTTTCATGGTAGACCTCGTCATTTCAGATGATTGATTTGCGCTAAATGTTTGCGCGCTAACTAAGTACGGTTTAAATGTACTGCGCAAATATTTAGCGTGCAAGATAAATTTTCAAAAAAATTGCTCGCAGGCTTTGGGGCCGTCCGGGAGCAGCGGCGCTACGAGTGAAATTGTCGCGGCAGCCGAACGCGTCGGCTTGTATGCCAGTGCTGTGTTTGGGGGGAGGCAGCGGTGACGGGCGGGCTCGCCACCGTGGGGGGAGTGGGCCTAGAGGCTGTCCTGCAGATGGCCGCGCAGGGCGAGCAGTTCGGCCTGCAGGGCGCGCAGGCGCTCCATGGAGCCGCCGCCGGCGGCCAGGATGCATTGCGGAATGCCCCGGGCCTTGTCGCGCAGGGCGCGGCCGGCGTCGGTCAGTTCGATGATGACCACGCGTTCATCCTCCTTGCTGCGGGTCCGGCTCAACAGCCCTTCGGCCTCGAGCCGCTTGAGCAGCGGGGTCAGCGAGCCGGGATCGGTCAGCAGCCTGTTGCTGATTTCACCTACGGTCAGGCGGTCCTGTTCCCAGAGTACGATCATCGCCAGGTATTGTGGATAAGTCAGGTTCAACGCCTGGAGCAAGGGTTTGTAGACCTTGGTCATCAACAATGAGGTGGAGTGCAGGGCAAAGCACACCTGATTGTCCAGGAGCAGGTCGTCACAGTTGTCGGTAGTGCTGTTCATCACTGAAGCCTTGTGTGTCACGTCTGTTGAATCTAGCGGGCGAATCTTTAATGCGCCAGGGAATTTTCCCCGTCAGTGCCGTCCCAGTCCGCTTTGCAGGGCCAGGTCCCAGGGCGGGATCGGGCTGAAGCGGCTCTTGAGGAACTCCAGCAGCAGGCGGCTGCGGGAGTTGGCCGGCTGATCCAGGCGCAACGCATAGATGCCGGAGGTTTCCGGCTTTGGCAGGCCGTTGTCGCAAAACAGTGGCAGCAGTTCTCCACGCAACAGGTACTCGCTGCTGAGCCAGGTCGGCAGGTGGGCCACGCCCAGGCCGCTCAGGGCGCCGGACAGCAGGGCCTCGGCGTTGTTGGAGGTCATGCGGATCCGCGACGGGCGGTGCAGTTGCATCTGGCCGTCCTGCTCGAAGCGCCAGGCCATCGGCGGCGCGAGGGCATCCCAGTCGAGGCCGTCGTGCCGGCCCAGGTCGTCGGGGCGCAGGGGCGTACCGCGTGCCTTGAGATAGGCCGGGCTGGCGCAGGCGATACGCACGATGCTGGCCAGGGGAGTGGCGACCAGGCGGGTGTCGGCCATCTGGCCGGCCCGTAGCACCAGGTCGACCTTGCCCAGGTTGGAGCCCTGCATGTCGACGAAACTGTCGATCAGGTGCAGTTGCACATCGAGCCCCGGGTATTCGACCAGGAAATCGGCGATGGCCGGGGCCAGGTGACGGCGGCCGAAGGCGGCGGGAGCGTCGATGCGGATCAGGCCTTCCGGGGCGTTGCTCAGCGATACCGCTTCGGCCCGGGCCAGGCGCAGTTCGGCGACGATCCGCCGGGCCCGTTCGGCAAACGCCAGCCCGGCGGGGGTGGCCCTTACCGCATGGGTGCTGCGGATGAACAGGCGCGAGCCGACCGAGGCTTCCAGGCTGTCGATCCGCCGGGCCACCGCCGAGGGCGTCAGCGGGTGGCGCCGGGACGCGGCGGAGAAGCTGCCGGCTTCCAGGACATCGAGAAACAGGCCGAGTTGATCGGTGAGGCTGGTAGGGTTCATGAACTTTGCCTGTGCGTAATTGGCAAAGCCATTGTGCGTTGTTGTGCGTTTCCGTGCCAGAGCCGACTGCGTAGCATGCAGTCCATCGAGCTGGGAGGTGGTTGTGATTGAGTTGATCGAGTATCTGCTGCTGGGGGTGACGATGGGGGCCGTGGGCGGCCTTTTCGGGATCGGCGGCGGCCTGATCGCGATTCCGGTGCTGGGTATCCTGTTCGGCCTGGATCAGCAGATGGCCCAGGGCACGGCCCTGGTCATGGTGGTGCCGAACGTGGTGCTGGCCTTGTACCGCTATCACCAGCGCAACCGTATCCAGTTGAAACACGCCCTGCCCCTGGTGGTGACGAGTTTCTGCTTCGCCTGGTTCGGTGCGCTGTGGGCGGTAGGCCTGGAACCGCGCAGCATGCGTCTGTGTTTTGTCGGCTTCCTGCTGGCGTTGGCGGTGTTCTACCTGGTGCGGTCGTTCATGGCGCCCTCCGCGGTATCGGCGCAGATGCGCCATCCCTGGCCGTGGCTGGCCGTGCTGGGCGCCGGTTCCGGGGCCATGGGCGGGCTGTTCGGGGTTGGTGGCGCCGTGGTGGCGACGCCGTTCCTGACCATCGTCTTCGGTACTTCACAGGTGGTGGCCCAGGGCCTGTCGCTGGCCCTGGCGCTGCCCAGCACCGGCGTGACCCTGGTGACCTACGCCGTGCACAACGAAGTGGACTGGCGCATGGGCATCCCGATGGCCGTTGGCGGCCTGCTGAGTATCAGCTGGGGCGTGAAAATGGCCTATGCCCTGCCAGAGAGGGTGTTGCGCGCGTTGTTCTGTCTCTACCTGGTGATTGGCGCGCTGCTGCTCGGCTTCAAGGCTTGAAGCCTTCGATGATGTGCTCGGCCAGGCATTCGGTGATCGGCGAGGGCTTGTTCGGGTGGCGCACCAGCATGATGTTGAGCAGGGGCAACTGCGGCAGGCCCTCGGCTTCGCCGAGAATGCGCCAGTCCTGGGGGACCAGGCTTTCCAGTTGGGCGGTCATCGCCAGCCCGACATTCACCACCGCCATGATCGTCGACAGGCTCGGGCAGTTGTAGGCCAGCCGGTAGTCGCGGCCACGGGCATCGAGGGCATTGCAGGCCCATTGCGTGCAGAAGCAGGTCATGCCGTCCATCGCCAGCGGCAGCGGATTCTGCTCATGGATCGCCGCGTTCTGCGCCTCGGCCCAGACCAGGCGTTCCTGGCGCAGCAACTGGCCGACTTCGTCGCCGGGCTTGCGGGTGACGATGGTCAGGTCCAGGTCCTGGCGCAGCAGCAACTGCGTGGAGGATTCGCAGTTCACTGTGAGGGGGTGTTGTGTATGGCACTAAGCGAAAGGGAGAGGGAAGAAGCGGGAAGAGGCCGGAAAAGCCCGGAAAGACTAGGGCTAGAGGTAATCAAGGCATGATTATGAGTGCCAAAGAGGCGCGAAGAGAGAAAATGTAGTGGAAGAGAAAAGAGCCCGTGTTTAGCGGGCTCTTTGGCATCCAGGCCTCAAATCATCCAACCGCCTGCCCAGACTACACGGCCGATGATGTGTAACGTACTCAGCCGGCCTGGCGGGACTGTCATTGCTTCGTATGCTGAATTGGCGCTGATGATCTTGACGCCCCCATCATAGAGCCGTTGCAGCCGCTTGGCGTAGAGCAGGTCATCCAGGCGGATTACATAGAACGCCTCGCCCTGGAGCACATTACGGCTGAGGTCAACCATGACCGTATCCCCGTCACCCAGGATCGGTTCGTTTGAGTCGCCATCCACTCTCACCGCTGCAAGTGTCTCCGGTGAAAGCCCCTTCTTGCGCAGGCTGTAGCGCGTAAATGCCAGTTTCGTGAGTACACGCGCCCCATCGGTCCACGAGCCATGGCCTTGGCTGATGTGGGCGTCGTAGAGAGGGATGTACGCGTACACGTCATCTTCTGTTGCTGCGTCAGTGGCCACTTGGCGGAGCTTGCCCGTTGCAAGCCACTCAATATCAGCCTCAACAGCATGCGCAATCGACACTAGGCGAGACACCTTGGGCTCACTCTCGCCGTTCAGATACGACTCCAGCGTGCTTCTAGGTATCCCTGTCCTACGGGATAGCTCTTCACCGCTCCCTGCTCGGCCTGCGCAGGTTCTGATGCGCTCTCCCAAGGCCTTGGCGAATGCCTGGATATCAGTCTCGGACATTTCGGTTTCCAGTGAGGGGAAAGCGAAATGCCGTTTATCGGGCAATCCGAAATTTCGCTTTCCGAAAAACTGTTTATAAAACAATGAATTGCGTCATTTTCCGTAATGGCAATGCCAAAAAACGGCTAAGAATCTTCTGTTTTCTGTTGTCATGCTTTCTGAAAACGACTAGCTTATTCACAAGGGAACGTTAGAACCCTCAAAAAAACCACCTTTTTCAGTGGCTATGGATACAGAAAATGAAACCAGCTAACGGAATTCCGAAGGATCCGGCACTGCGTTGGGAGTGGATCAAGTTCCAGCTCCGCGCTCACGGCACCTCCCTGTCGAAGCTTGCCCGACAGCTAGGCGTCGAACGTAACGCCCTGCACAACGTAAAGCGTGGTCCTTATCCAAGGATGGAGACGGCCATTGCCAAAGCTATCGGGCTCAAGCCTGAGCAGGTTTGGCCTGACCGCTGGAATAGCGACGGCACTCCTAACAGGCAACGAAGCGCTCGTAGCGAGCCACCTTCGGAAAACGGCTAGAAGTCTAACGCTTATTACCAAGAACACATAACAGGTTCGGATAGATGAACAATCAACTTGGCTGGTTCACCGCCCGCGAGCTTGCGGGGTTGCCAGGTATGCCCGGCACAGAAAGGGCAATCCAGATCCGTGGAAAAGCGGACTGGGAAGGCCGTAAACGTGCTGGCACCAAGGCCATCGAGTACCGCTTCGCCGATCTGCCTGGGGAAACCCAAGCAGCAATCTTGGCTAGGTCCGTTGCTCAGCGCAGTGATGACGACCAGCCGGTGGGTTCCGCCCTCGAAACTGATGAGCGCAGCGAGAAAACATCATCCCGGCTCAACGACAAGCAGCGCACAGTCATGTTGGCTCGATTGGCCTTCTGCCGTGAAATCGAACGTCTGATGGAGTTCGTTTCACAGAAAACTGCCATCGATACGCTAGTCAAGCACGCTCTGTACGATGAGCTTTCGCCTTACCTGCAAGAGCGCGTCGAGCTGGCAAATGACCGGAAAACTGAAGGCCGTGCCCTATCTGAACGCACCCTCAAACGGTGGCTTTCAGCTTGGCGCTCGGCAGGCCGAGACGAAATGGCACTTGCCCCATTGCGTCAGCGCGCAAATATGGACATTCCTGATTGGGCTACAGCGTTTCTGCGGTGCTATCAGCGGCCAACTAAACCGAGTGTCGCCGCAAGCTATGCCGAGTTTTCAGTTGCTTGGAAAGGGCAACGTCCTAGCATTCATGCGGTTCAGCGATTTTTGAAAAAACTATCGCCAGAGGCCCTGAATGTTGGGCGTATGAGCCCGCAGGAACTCAAATCACTGAAGCCATTCCGCCGACGCTCCACCAAGAACTTGTTCCCTGGTGACGTGTATACCGCCGACGGCCACAAGTTCGATGCTGAAGTCATCAACCCGCTGACAGGAAAGCCGTACAGGCCAGAAATCACAACGGTTCTGGACGTGGCTACACGTCGCGTTGTCGGTATCTCTGTTGGCGAAGCCGAGTCTGCAATTGGGGTTCTGGATGCCCTGAGGGATGCGGTGCGCAAGTGCATGTTTGGCATCTTTTATGTCGACAACGGCTCTGGCTTTGATAACGACATGGTCCGCGAAGTAGTCGACCGGCTCGGCGGAACTATGCAGCACTCGATTCCTTACAACAGCCAGGCTCGCGGCTTGAGTGAACGTGGGCACCAGACCATATGGGTTCGAGCGGCTAAAAAACTGACGAGTTACATCGGGGCCGACATGGATAAGCACGCGGGAACCCGCGTGCACCGTCTTGGGCGAAAGCAACTCCGGGAGCAAGGTGCCACGCGATTGATGCCTACCTTCGCAGAGTTTATGGCCGGCATCGAGAACGAAATTGAGACTTACAACAGGACCCCCCATCGGGGTTTGAAAAAGTTTCGTGACCCTCTTACTGGAGTTCAGCGCTATCCGAGCCCAGATGAAGCGTGGCAGTCGGCGATTGAGCTGGGCTGGAAACCAATGGTTGCAACACCGGAAATGGTTGAGTCGCTGATGCGCCCGCAGGTGGTCAGGAAGACCCATCGCGGGGAAATCCAGTGGCTGAACGAGACATATTTCCTCGACGACCTACGGGCATTGCACGGACAAGAAATACGGTTGGCATACGACGTTAGAGATGCTGCACGTGTTTGGGCATACGCGTTAGACGGTGAGTTGATCGGCGAAGCGCTGTTGGATGGTAATGCTGCGGATTACATGCCGATGAGCCTGGTCGAGCGGAGCAGGGCCAAGCGTGAGCAGGGGCAAGTCAAGCGCTCGATGGACAAGCTTGAAACGTTGACGGGTCACCGCGTGGAAATGATTGCTCCAACCAGTCGACCGTCGGCAACCCTAAGTCATGAGCAACTGACGATAGCTCAAGAGTACGCCCAGGCCTTGGAACAGGACCTACCGAAGTTTGTTGTTCCAAGCGATGACGTCGCCCGGTATCGGCTGTGGATGAAGCTCGATGAGCGCGTGAAGTCAGGGGAAGAATTGAGCGCTGATGAAGCCAGGTGGTGGGAGTTGTATCCCGACCACCCGGACTTCACAGCGATGCAAGAAGTGTTTCAACGCGTGGGGTGAGTCCCGCGCTTTACAGCAGTAAACGAGCCTGCCAGCTCGTCTTTAAGGAGAGACAACACAATGAGTGTAACCAAAATCGTTCCATTGACCAATGTGGGCTTGCTTGCCGGTGCGATCAAGCGTGCCAAGAACCGACCGGCCGGGCTGCCCGGCGTTGTAACAATGTATGGCCCTAGCGGATTCGGCAAGAGCGCCGCAGCAGCCTTTGCAGCGAATATGCACCGTGCCTATTACGTGGAGTGCCGTGATACCTGGAGCAAAAAGGCATTTCTACAATCAGTGCTACGGGAGATGTCAGTACATCCTTCCCGGACAATGTCGGAAATGGTTGACCAGATCGCGGTGCAGCTCACGGCATCAGACCGCCCGTTGATTATTGACGATGTTCAATATCTGCTCGACAAGGCCGCAGCGAACGTTCTCACGGATATCTACAACGCGAGCCAAGGAACAATTGTTCTCATTGGCGAAGAACGTGTCCCGGCATCTCTGTCGAAGTTGGAACGTCTACATAACCGCGTTCTGGAGTGGGTTCCTGCACAGGCTGCGACCCTGGATGATTTGAAGCAACTAGCCACCGCCAGCTATCCAGATCTGAAAATCGAAGACGATTTGCTTATGGACCTTAACCGGGCTACGGGTGGCTGCCTTCGCCGTGCGGCAGTCAATTTGTACCGGGTTCAGTCGGAAGCTGGAGCGCGTATGTTGAAGAAGGTCGACCTTGCCGCTTGGGGATCGCGTGGATGGGACAACGGTGAGGCTCCCGCCCGGAGGACTCGCTAATGGGTAAGTCGACTCAGCTACGTTTGATTGGCGGTAAAGAACCTCGCCAGTTTATGTGGGAGGCTGTCCGGGATAATCGTAATGGTTTTACCGCCAATGCCATTGCCCGAATCTCTGGGCAAACTGAAGGCAGCGTAAAAACTTACATCCGAGCACTCAATAAAGCCGCCCTCATTGAGTTGGTGGATGGTGAGGGGGAGTTCGGCGACCACCGATGGCGTCTTGTTCGCGACGAGGGGGCAGAACACCCAAGGGTAAACGTTGCAGGTAAGCGCACCAACCACGGCGCCGGTCTGGAGAATTTGTGGCGCACCCTTCGCATCATGGGGGGGGAGATGACCGCAGCTCAAGCGGCCGAGATGGCTAGCGTCGGTGAAGTTAAAGTCGCTCAGGCTTATGCGCTCAACTACTTCTGGTCCTTGGCTCGTGCTGGGTACCTGATTAAAAGTGATACCGAAGGCCAAGGCCCAGCGACGTTTAGGCTCAAACCTGAGTTCTCGTCTGGTCCGCGTCATCCAATTATTCAGCGTACTACTTCGATGCAAGTATTCGATCCGAACCTGAATAGGGTGACTTTCTCCAGTGTTGAGGCAGGTGGCGTGTCAGGAGAGTCCTCTCCGTCAAATGATATGCAGGAGCAGAACGCCAGGTTGAAAAAATTGCTGGCCGAGTTTCTGGCGAAAGGTCTTAACGGACCGGACCCCGAACTCTTGCAGCGGGCTGAACTGGAGTTGGCGTGATGAGCCAGGTTGATATTTCGAGTTGGGGAAGTAATCCGCCGTTGTTCATTCGCCTGCTGGCGGCTGAAGTTGGTGAAACAAACCATACGCGGGCAGCAGAGCGTGTTGGTATCAGTCGTACAGCGGTCAGCCTGGTGCTCAAAAATAAGTACAGCAGCCCCAGCACCAAAGGTGTTGAACGCCGAGTGATTGAAGCACTTGGGCGGATTGATTGTGTCGCCTTGGGGGAGGTGCTGACGATAGAGAAGTGCCAAAACTATCGCGAAAGGTCGGCACCCACTCATAACCCGCAGGCAATGATGCACTGGCGAGCGTGTCAGCACTGCCCCAACAACCCCAATTGTGCAGGTGTCGGAAATGCAACTGTCCACTGAGATTGTTCAGCCTCAATTGCCTGTCGTTCAGATTTATATCTCCGGTCGGAGCTTGATTCGGCTCTATATAGGAGAGCGGTGCGTCGGGTTTTCTGAAACATACAAGTTTGCCAAGATCCGCGCGGACGAACTTGCGAAAGTGCAAAAACGGAGGGTGCAGTGATGCGTACTCGATGCCCTAACTGTGGAACGACACTTAGCCTGGACGCGCTGATTGCGCATGACGGCGCCCGTGACGCGTTGGGTGCGGCGTTCAAGTTGTCCGGCCAGCTCGGCAACGCCCTGGTGCGTTATGTTGGCCTGTTTCGACCTGAGACGCGTGAGCTGACGATGGACCGAGTCGGGAAGTTGCTCAACGAGCTGCTGCCAGACGTTCAGGCCCAGCGCATCGAGCGCAACGGGATTGTGTTCAACGCACCATCAGCCTGCTGGGTATGGGCGATTGAACAAACGCTGGCAGCTCGGGACTCTGGCCGGCTGACGACGCCTCTCAAGGGCCACGGATGGCTGTACCAGGTCATGAGCCAGTGGCAAGGCGAATCGACTTCAGTCGCCATCTTGCCTGACCCAAGCATGAGCAAGCCTCTCTTGGCCGCCAGGCCGAGCCAGACAACGGCAGCTCTGGCCGCATTGCAGGGGCGATTGAATGGCGGGTGACTGGCTAGAGCGCGAGGTGATCGCCGGGCTTTCGGGGTTAGTTGCTCTACGCCTCGACGGTGCACCTGCTGCCGACGCCATTACCCTCACGCTCGATGTCTGGATGGTGGCCTTGAGAAAGGCAAGGCGCTGGACCGACGAAACGGATGCAAAACGAATCAGGGCCGCATTTGAAACATTGTTTGCAAGTTGTGAGAGGTGGCCCGCACCGGCCGCTTTGATCAGAGAAATACCGACTCGGGAGGACCGGCAGGCATTGCCTAAACCGGAACTAACAGAGTCACAGCGCGCAGAAGGTCGGCGCCGGATCGGGGAGATCCTGGACGGCCTGAAGCAGCGTAATCCCAAGTTTGAAACGAATATGGAGCAGTAAAGAGCATGGTTATTCCAGACGGTTTTCGCAAAGACGCAAAGGGACATCTGGTCCCGCTCGACTTGATCAAGCCTATCGACCTGGCACGTGATCAGTTGGTAACTGAAATTGTTGATAAGGCAAAGGTACTTTCCCAGGCGCTCGCCGCTTTCAAAGCATCGGCTTTTGGTGACATCAAGGCATTCGTCGATATGTCTGCCGAGCAGTACAACGCAGCGATTGGCGGCAAAAAAGGCAATGTAACGCTGTTGACGTTTGACGGTCGTTACAAAGTCATTCACGCAGTCCAGGACTCGATTAAGTTTGACGAGCGCCTGCAAGCTGCCCGCGCCCTGATCGATGAGTGCGCAGCAGAGTGGACCCAGGATGCACGCAGTGAAGTTCGCGTCCTGGTCAATGAAGCTTTCCGCACCGACAAGTCGGGCGAGATCAGCACCGGCCGGGTGCTGGGGTTGCGCAGGCTAGATATTAAGGACGGACGATGGCAGCGCGCGATGCAGGCCATTGGTGAGGCTGTCCAGGTGGTTGGTTCCAAGAGCTATATCCGGGTGTATGAGCGGATTGGCGACTCAGATCAGTACGCGGCTATCCCTCTGGATATCGCGAGTATCTTCGCGGCAACTCTGCCATCGACATTGCACTGACCCGTCGCCCATCAAACATCAAAAACCAATACACCACAGCAGGAATCATCAGAATGGCAAAGTTCCATCTCACCATCGAAGACAGCGCCGATGGCGTCTCTATCTCTCTCGATAACGCGGTCCAACTGGACAACAGCCGCGCCGGCCAAATCGTCTCTGCAATGCTTAAAGGCGCCCGGTTCATCGACCGAATCCCATTGAGCGGCACCACTCGCCATCTCGGCCCTTGCACTTGCGAGGTCTGCGAGGCGATGCGCGAGAAACTGGCCCTCAACCCGACCATTCACTAAGCGAAACAGCCTCGGGCAACCGGGGCTGTCTACCCGGTGTGGCGTCCGGGTACTGATGAGCTGCCTAGGAAGTTGAGGGGAAAGGAGAAGATGAATCGACGCAATTTACAGCTATCGAAGATCCACATTGCAAAGAAAGACCTTGGGCTTGATGACGAAACCTACCGGGCCTTGCTCAAGCGCGTAGCGGGTATCAGTTCGGCAAAGGACATCGGCCCGAGGCAGGCTGCGGCTGTACTCGCTGAGTTTGAAAGACTTGGATGGCAGTCGACGCCAAAACCAAAAAGCAAAGGCCGTACTGTTTCGAATGTTGCCCAGGGCCGGGAAAAACTGGTTGGGAAGGTCAATGCGCTCCTGGCCGACGCCGACAGGCCGCTGGAATACGCCGATGGCATGGCAAAACGGATGTTCCAGGTCGAACGAGTCGAATGGCTGGATGCCAAACAACTTGGCGGGATAGTGGCAGCACTGACCTATGACGCGCAGCGCCACGGGAGGTCGCAATGAGCAATGAGCAGTTGTTCGAGGATGACACAGACAAGCTCGATCCGGCCAAGGTGCTGGCTCACATGGCGGACCCTGCGGTCGTGCATAAATGGGAAGGGACGCTCAAGGAGATGGTTGATGTCGCAGAAGCCGGTCTGCGGCCGCTGGTGAAGAACCAGGATGTGGTGCCTGAAATGGCTCGGGCGGTCGTATTTGCTATCTGTGACACCATGGGGGGAGCAGTGGTCTACCTCCCGCGGGGCGACGCACTGAAGAAAGCTATGAGAGACGCCTCAATCTTCAGTGACTGGCGGGATCGCAACATCCAGCCGCCCGAGCTGGTTCGCAAGTACCGGCTTGCATCGCCGACCATTTATGACATCATCCAGCGCCAAAGGGCCTTGCATCGACGCAATGAGCCTGACCTATTTGGCTTCGACGACAGGACTGTCCACTAGATGATGGCTTTGAGAGTGGTGTTAGCGGCTTCTGCCTTGTACGTATCAATGGCTTCTGCGTCTAGCACCCCTCTCAAGGATGACTTGAGCATTGCCAAGTCAAACCAGGCTCTTGCCAATGCGCTCTGGACGAAGAACCACGACGCTTGCATGACCCGCGATACGGGAGCCCTTGCCGAGGTCATGCGATCCGCTAATGACCATGTCCACACTCAACGCTCACCCGCCACCACCTATTCAGGTTGCCGCTCGATGCTGACAGATGTCCTGTTCCTGAATGGTGCGTGCTACGCCGGCAAGTTGACTCAGGATGAGCTGGACCACGCGCGCCGAAATTGGGAGCAAGACAGCGCAACATGCACCGCGCAGATTGCAAGTCCAGCCCTGACCCCGGAGGAGCAGTCAGAAGCAGAGTGGGAAGCGGAGCGGCGCAAGGAAGGAGCCACAGACGACGATATTGAGGTCATGAAGGCCATTCGGCACCTTTGAACCACCATCCCCAAAGCCTCGCAATCGCGGGGCTTTTTCTTGCGTGCTTAAGAAACACAGGACGCTGCCCTCACAGGTGAATCTAGCTCGGACATCAATCCGGCAGGTCCACCATTCATGGCTTATCCACGATCCTCACGGCAGTACGCACAGCTCGTAATCGACGAGCCGTTTGACGACGGCAAGCGTGAGCTGATGGAGAAGTGTCCGGTGGAGTGGCGTGCAACTGTCGGGCTGATCGTCGAGAGCCATGAGCGTCGAGTCGCCGAACACGTTCGGCAGAAAGAAAAACTTCGCCCGAAGCAATACACCGCACCGCCAGTTATTGGCACCTATGCAGGCGTAGCGGTCGTGCGGGGCAATCCCGTCGTCGCTGCGCACTCCATCGCAAGTATCCGCTCCCTACTCAACCAATCTAAGGAGGCCTAATGGCCGCTATCCCACGGCGCCCGCGTGCGCCACGTATGACCGACTGGACGCTGATCACCATCGCGCTGCTGTTTTGCCTTGCCATTGTCGCTCCGACCAAGCTGCCAGTCGTTCTCTACAAATGCGGTCTGGTCACGCTCGGCGGTGTGCTGGGCTACTGGATCGACCGCGCGCTGTTCCCGTATGCACGCCCTAACCAGGTTCGGCGTTATGAACGCTCCTGGGCTGGCATTCGTCGTGCCGTGGTCGTCCTCGCTTGCATCCTTGGTCTGACACTGGGGCTGTGACATGGCGAAATCCCGCATTTATCTATCACTGGGTTTTTTGGCCCTGCTGGCTGTGGTGGCCCTGTGCGGCTCGGCGCATGCCGAGGTGCCGAGTGAGGCCGAGCGATATCGGCGCGACCTCACGCGGATCGCCCAGGCCGAATGGGGGCTGGATGCCCCTGTGGCTACCTTCGCCGCGCAGATCCACCAGGAAAGCCGCTGGCGGTTCGACGCGACGTCTCCAGTCGGTGCGCAAGGCCTGGGTCAGGTGATGCCCTCGACCGCGACCTGGCTCGCTCAACTGTTCCCGAAAAAGCTGGGCAAAGTTGAACCGTTTAACCCCTCCTGGTCCATGCAAGCGCTGGTCAGTTACGACCGTTGGCTGGCCGACCGCATCAATGCCCGAGATGCCTGCGAACAAGGTGCGATGGTTCTGTCCAGTTACAACGGCGGCCAGGGCTGGGTAATCCGTGACCGCAAGTTGGCCTCGGCATCGGGTGCCGATCCGCTGACCTGGTTCGGATCGGTTGAGCGGTTCAACGCTGGCCGCTCGGTCGCTGCGTTCAAGGAGAACCGCCAGTACCCACAAGTCATCCTGCGCCGCTGGGAGCCGCTTTATGTGGCTGCTGGGTGGGGCAAAGGAGTATGCCAATGAAAGACCTGCTCAGCCCGGCAACCTGGTGGGTTGCTGCCGTCGCCGCAGTCGTCCTCATCCTGCGCATGACGTACCTGGACGGGTATGACCAGGGGTTCACCACGGCTAAAGCAGTTGGAGACGCGGTCGCCGCCGATCTGCGGGAGAGCAGCGCACGAGAGAAGCAGCAGGCGGCCGATGCTGCCCTTGGCGAGCTACGTGCCTCGCAGGAAAAGGGGCAACTGCTCGCCAGCCAGCTAGCAAGCACAAAAGCAGACTTACGCAAAACTACCGACAAGCTCCAAGGGGAGATTGACCGTGTCACGAAGCTCTATCGCCGCAACCTCGACGCTCAGCCTGAGCCGGTGCCTGCTTGTCTGTTCACTGCTGGCTTTGTCCGCGTGTGGAACGAAGCCAGCAGTCATTCCGCAGTGCGTCCCGCTGATGCCTCCAGCCGAGCTGCTGATCCTGCCCGAGGAACCTCAACCGCTGACCAGCTCGCCTCAGGCGTAACCCAGCAAGACATTCTGCAAAACCACGTGCGCAACGGTGAGCGGTCCGCCACCTGCCGTGTGCAACTCAAGAAACTCATTGAATGGAACACCCATGGACGATCTTGACCGTGCTTCCGAAGTTGAGGAAGCCAACCGCGACGCTGCCTTGGCGGCACATCTGGCGCGGTCCCACCGCCCCATCGGCAATTCAGCAACCCATTGCGAGGATTGCGGGAGTGACATCCCCGAGGGGCGCCGCCTCGCAATCCCTGGCGTCTTGCTGTGCATCGATTGCCAGTCCATCCACGAACGGATGAGCCGTAAATGACAACGATTGAAATGCCTGTTTGGCAGTTGGTCGGGACAGCGGCGACCTTGCTCGCGATGTTCGCAGGCCTGGTGAAAGTGCTACTGGCGCAAATGGAAAACCGCCTCGATGAACGCTTCGAAGCCGTAGCCAGAGATTCCGAGCGCCTGCGAACGGTTGAGATCGGCCTGGAGCGTTTGCGGGGTGAAATGCCGCTGCACTACGTCAGGCGAGAAGACTACGTCCGCAACCAAACAATCCTTGAAGCCAAGCTGGATACCTTGGCCCTACGAATTGAAAACATACAGCTCAGGGGAGCACGTGAATGAAGATTGACACTGCCAAGGTCCGGCGCGAATCCCTGCGCTGGTACATCATTTTGACACTCAACACTTCTCGGCCGGTGGACCCGCATGAGGCCGTGGTGCTGGCAACGATCCAGGGCATCTATCCAGATGCTACCCAGTTGGAAGTACGTCGTGAACTCGACTACTTGGCCGACCGTTCGCTGGTCACGCTGCAAAAGTCTCCACAGGGCCAATGGATCTGCGGTTTGACCCACTACGGCGTCGACATCGCCGAGTACACCATTCCTTGCAACCCCGGTATCGCCCGGCCTGACTGGAGCGGTTGAGCCATGCCCCCGCGTAGCAAAGTTGCCGGGCTCCCGGCCGCAGTCAAAGAGTGGTTGGATGTGTCCCTGGTTGAGTCGAACTTTTCCGGCTATGAGGCCCTGTCGGCTGAGCTGGAGAACAGGGGCTATTCCATCGGGAAAAGCGCTCTACATCGCTACGGTTCTGACTTCGAACTACGGCTCGCGGCGTTGAAGACGTCCTCTGCTCAGGCAAAGGCGGTGGTCATGGCGGCGCCGGATGATGAGGGTGCAGTCAATGAAGCCCTGATGCGCTTGACCCAGGAACGCCTGTTCAACGTTCTGATGGACGGTGAGCAGAAGGTCGACCTGACAAAGATGGCAAAGGCAATCTCTGAACTGGGGCGGGCCTCTGTCATGCAGAAGAAATGGCAGACCGAAGTTCGTGAGAAGGCCGAGGCGGCTGCGGCCCGCGTGGAGAAGATCGCCAAGAAAGGTGGGCTTACCCAAGAGACGGTCGATCAGATCCGGCGCGAGATCCTGGGGATGGCAGCCTGATGGCGGTTCCTGTCGTTCTCGAAAGCACTGCGCTTATTGAAGCGCCGGCTGTGTTGCTCGACTATCAGAAACGCTGGATCGGTATCCGTGCCCCGCTGAAAGTCGGCGAGAAGTCTCGCCGTATCGGGTTGACCTGGGCTGAAGCGGCGGACAACGTCCTGGTCGCTGCCGCTGAAAAGCCAGCAGGAGGACAGACGGTCTATTACCTGGGATACAACCAGGACATGACAGTCGAGTACATTCAGGCCTGTGCCATGTGGGCACGGGCATTTAACTATGCGGCTGGCGAGGTCGAAGAAGGCATTTGGCCGGATAGTGACCCGGACAAACATATCAAGACTTACACCATCTCCTTCCCGAGCGCCCATCGCATCGTTGCATTGACAAGTCGGCCTTCTAACCTACGTGGTCGCCAGGGCGTTGTCGTGATTGATGAGGCGGCGTTCCATCAGGATCTAGCCGAACTGTTGAAAGCCGCTTTGGCCCTCCTGATCTGGGGCGGTGAGGTTCATGTCATCAGCACACATGACGGCACGGAAAACGCCTTCAATGAGCTGATCAACGAGATCCGGGCCGGCAAGCGCAAGGGAGAGCTGTTTCGCTGCCCGTTTCGTGATGCCGTGGCTGACGGTCTGTACAACCGCGTTTGCCTGCGTAAAGGCATTGAGTACAAGCCCGAGGAAGAGGCCGCTTGGGTCCAGGACGTGTACGATTTCTACGGAGATGCGGCCGAAGAAGAGCTGGACTGCGTACCCTCCCAAGGCGGCGGTGCATTCTTGAGCATGGCCCTGGTTGAACAACGGAGCAGCCGCGAGGTGCCTGTACTGCGCCTGGCCTACCCGCAGGGCTATGAAACGGCTGCCGAGCATCTGCGTTTGGCCGAGTCGTTGGAGTGGTGCGAAGAGCATCTGCTCCCGTTGCTCAGGGAGATTCCCCTTGATGTCCAGAGCTTCTACGGCATGGACTTCGGTCGTACTGGGGATCTCTCGGTGATATGGCCGCTGCTTAAGGAACAGAACCTGCGTCGTCGCACCCCCTTTGTGGTCGAGCTGCGCAACGTACCGTTCAAGCAACAGTTCCAGATTCTGGCCTACATCGTGCGCCGCCTTCCCAACTTCCTGAAGGGGGCCAACGATGCCAGGGGTAATGGTTCGCAATTGGCAGAGGACGCCGCAGTCGAGTTCGGTTTCAACCGGATTGAGCGGGTGATGCTGACCGAGGGCTGGTATCGCGACAACATGCCGCCATTCAAAACCGCCCTGGAAGACGACACCTTTTATGACATCCCGGCTGACAAGGACGTGGTCAGTGATGTGCGCGCTTTCCGCATGGTCAAGGGCGTCGCCCGCATTCCCGAGCGCCGCACCAGCGAAAAAGGCGAGAAGTCCGGCGGCAAGCGTCACGGCGACGCTGGTATTGCTGCTGTCCTGGCCGACTACGCGTCCCGCCAGGAAATCGAAATCTTTGAATATCACCGAGTCCAACCCGTGGCTGAGTCTGATCGGCAGATCAAGCACAGCGTGGCAGGCTGGCGCTCACAGAAGGGCATTTGGTAATGGCTCAATCCAATATCGTCGACCAGTACGGCCGGCCGATCCAGTACGACAAACTAACGGAAGAGCTGGCGGTCGCCCGTACCACCGGTGTTCGCCAAATTTGGCACCCATCCGTTGCAAACGGTCTGACACCGCAGCGGCTGGCGAGTCTCCTGCAGGCCGCCACCGAGGGCGACGCTCGCGACTACCTGACGCTCGCTGAGGAAATGGAAGAGCGCGATCTGCACTATGCGTCTGTGCTCCAGACTCGCAAGCTGACGATAGCTGGCCTGAACGTCAGGGTTGAAGCGGCCAGCGATGACGCTGAAGACGTGCGCCGTGCTGATCAGCTCAAGGAGCTTGTCGATTCGCCGGAGTTCGGTGAGCTTCAAGCCGACCTGACCGATGCTATGGGCAAGGGCTATGCCGTCTCCGAAATCATTTGGGACCGGAGCGGTAAGACCTGGAATCCTTCACGCTATGAGGCTCGCGACCAGCGCTTCTTCCAGTTCGACCGTGAAACCGGCCGGGAGCTACGACTGCTCGATGAGTCGGATGTGGTCAACGGTGTGGCTCTGGCTCCTTACAAATTCATTGTGCACCTGCCGCGTATCCGTTCTGGCCTGCCGATCCGAGGTGGTCTGGCCCGCCTGGCCGCTGTGGGCTACATGTGCAAGTCGTGGGCGTGGAAAGACTGGATGGCCCTGGCAGATATCTACGGCCTGCCAATGCGGGTCGGTCGGTATGGCCCTGGTGCGAGCAAAGAGGATATCAGCACACTGATGTCGGCGGTCGCCAACCTGGGCAGTGATGCTGCTGCTGTGATCCCCGATAGCATGCGCATCGACTTTACTGCCGCTGCGAATGTGGCGGGGGCCGGGGAGTTCTTCAAAGGCTTGGCCGAGTGGTGGGACAAACAAATCAGCAAGGGCGTAGTGGGCCAGACCATGTCGGCCGATGACGGCAGCAGCCAGGCGCAGGCAACCATTCACAACGAGGTGCGCCTCGATCTGCTTCAGGCTGACGCCAAAGCCCTGTCTAACACGCTGAATCGCTCTTTTGTGCGCCCCTGGTGCGATCTTAACTTCGCACCAGGTCGTGGTTATCCACGGCTGATCCTGGATGTGCCGCAGCCAGAAGATACAAAACTACTGATTCAAGCGATGAAAGACCTGGTGCCGCTGGGCCTGAAGGTCGAACAGTCGGTTATTCGTGACAGGCTCAATCTGCCAACCCCTAGCGTGGGTGCTGATTTATTGGGAGCCCCGGCGCCTACGCCAGATCAGCAACTTGCGCGTGCTGTGAACCGTGAGCAGGCGCCCGGCCTGCCAGCATCTATTCCAGATATCGTCGATAACCAGGTCAAGACACTGGAGGTGGCGGCAGCCTCTTACATGGACGATATGGTCGATGACATCAAAGGGTTGCTTGATGAAGTCAGTAGCCTGGAAGAGTTCCGGGATCGACTAATTGAGGTCTATCCAGCCATGAGCATCAGTCAGTTTTCTGATGCTATGGCTGATGCTCTTGTTGCTGCGAGTTTAGCTGGGAGAAACGATATCTTGAGGGGACTCTAACACCGATCTGAGTATTTCATCGGTCACGTTTCGGTCAGTGCCTATATCAGCTAGGTCAATCAGCCGCTGGATATCACGGTCGAATGATTCAATATCAAAGCCGGGTTGCTTCTTCAGGACGAGGATGATTGCAATAAATGCAGTTGCCAACTGGCCACTGATGATTCCTTGCGCGGCTGTAACTTCAGTAAGTTTATCTTTCATACCTATACATTCCCTTCAGGCATTGGTAGAGAAACTACTGTTTATCATACTTATAAGGTGAATGTTAATGGCGGTATCCCACGGCTCTCTCCCGTTCCAGGAGCAGATTGACTATTTCCGGGGCAAAACAGACCTCCCGACCCGTGCCTGGACCGATATCTACAACGTCGAGCATGACCAGGCGTTTGTCGTGGCGGGGACGACCAAGCGGGAATTGCTGGCTGATATGCGTGGGGCCGTAGAAAAGGCTATCAGCCAGGGGCTGACCCTGGAGCAGTTCCGAAAGGACTTCGACCAGGTCGTGGGTAAACATGGGTGGCAGTACAACGGCGGCCGTGGCTGGCGTTCCCGTGTGATCTACGAAACCAACCTGCGGCAGTCCTACAACGCAGGGCGGGAGGTCCAGATGGCCGACCCGGAACTACGCAAGCGCCGGCCGTTTGGGGTCTATCGCCACGGCGATAGCGCACATCCAAGGCCCGAACACCTGGCGTGGGACGGGACGGTGCTGCCGCTGGATGACCCATGGTGGGCAACGCACAGTCCGCAAAACGGGTGGGGCTGCAAGTGCAAAAAGTTCATGCTCAGTCAGCGAGATGTTGACCGGCAGGGACTGAGTGTCGGTCCTGCGCCTGTTATTGAGCACGAGAGGCAGACCATTGGCGTGAACAGCCCCAACGGCCCGCGTGTCGTTCAAGTGCCGAAAGGCATCGATCCGGGGTTTGAGTACGCACCAGGTCAATCCCGCCTCAATGCAGCAGTACCGCCATTGCGGGCATATGACCCATTGCCAGAGCCAGGCGCGCGGGCTAGCAGTGTTCAGGGGGCGGGGCTACCTAACCGTCGTGCACCTGGTGCTTTGCCGCCCGCTCGCGAGCTGCCAGCCAGCCGCCTGCTGCCGTCCGGCCTGACCGATGAAGAGTACGTCGGTCGATTCCTGGCCGAGTTCGGTGCGACCGAAGCAGCGCCGGTAGTGTTCAAGGATGTTACGGGCGATGCCGTGGTGATCGGCCGGGATCTGTTCACTAGTGCCAAAACTGGTGCTTTGAAAATCAGAAAGCGGGGGCACGCTCGCGAGCTGCCATTGTTGGCTGACGCGATCAAGGACCCGGATGAAGTGTGGGTACGCCTGGAGTGGCTGTATTCCAAGAACAAGGCTGTGGTGCGTCGGCGATATATCTCGCGGTTCATGGTCGACGGCGAGCCGGTGCCTGCGCTGTCTGTCTTCGAAGTGGGGGATGATGGGTGGGATGGGGTAACGACGTTCTCGCCTGATGCGAGCGATTCGGACTACCTGGAGCAACTGAGGATCGGCGTCCGCCTTTACCGGCGACCGCAGATCGAGAAGAAGTGAAACCGCGCGCCGCCACACGCGATTACCCCTGGATGTAGGCCTGGAGGTCCTGGCGGGGACTGCTCATCCAATGGGGAATCTAGATAGTAGGAGGTGAGAGTGGCAGGAGCAATGATTAATGTTGAGCTGGACGACAGCCGGCTGGGCGCTGCGCTGGGCGAGTTGGCTGATCGGATTGGTGATCTGCGGGTTCCGCTCCTGGACATCGCTGAATACCTGCACCAGTCGACTGACAACAGGTTCAGCCAGCAAGTAGCCCCGGACGGCTCGCCCTGGGCGCCGCTGGCAGCATCAACGCTCGCGAGGAAGCGCACGAACAGGATCTTGCGGGAAGATGGGAATCTGCAAGACACCATCCGCCACCGGGTTACAGGCAACGAGCTGGAGTTTGGATCTGACCGCCCGTATGCAGCGATCCATCAGCTTGGGGGTAAGATCGAGCACGCCGCCCGGTCGCAACAGGTCTACTTCCGTGAAAAGAATGGAGTGGTGGGTAATCGCTTTGTGAGTCGCAGCAGATCGAACTTCGCGCAGTGGGCAACTCGCGGTGCGCACTCGGCGGATATTGTTGCTCGCCCTTATCTGGGCCTGTCGTCTGATGATGACGCTGAGATCATCGCTATCATCTCTGACTACCTGTCGAGCCCGCTCCAGGGCTGATTTAAAAAAAACGCGCTGGAGGCGTTTTAGGGGGCTTGGCGGTACAACGATGGCGGGTAGTGTCTGAACACGGCGTTAGACCAGCGTTAGATTTTGCCGTAGGGCTACGACTGCATGATAGTCGCGCCGGAATTCATTCTATACGTATAGAATGACCGTCTTCCGTACCTAAGCCTCATCCCTTCCAGCGGTTGAAACCTTAAACCGCGCTGAAACTTCCCGCCTCACTCATGCCGCACATCATGGCGGCATGAAAAAGACACTTCTCGCACTCAATACTGACCTCTCCGCCACCGTCTCTGACGGCAAGGCTCCCGACTGGGTCGAACTGATTCCTTCCGGCCCGATGGTCTCTGGTCGAGATGGTCGACAGTGGCTGTTCGACGATCAGGCCGGAGTCCTGGTGCGTTCGAACTTCGACAGCCGTTCTATCGACCTGCCGATTGACTGGGAACATGCGACCCAACATCGCGCCGCCAAGGGCGAAGAGGCCCCGGCCTCCGGCTGGATCAAGCAATTGGATATCCGTGCTGGAGCGCTGTGGGGCCTCGTCGACTGGACGCCCCGTGGATCGGACCAGGTTGGAAGCCGCGAGTACCGCTTTCTCTCTCCCGTATTCGATTACGACCCCGACACCAGTCGGATCGTACGCCTGGTCAGCGCCGGCCTGACGAACACGCCGAACTTCTACCTGACCGCCCTCAACCAAGAAAACCAGGAGATCCAGCCAGTGACCTTACCAGCTGCGCTTTTGATCGCGCTCGGCTTGTCCGATGCGGCAACCGAAGAACAGGCCATCGCGGCCGCAACCCAACTCAAGACCACCGCCCAAGCCGCCAACTCCGAGCAGCCGAATCTGGCGCAGTTCGTCCCTCGCGGTGATTACGACGCCCTGCTGCTACGTGCAGCCAACGCCGAACAGGCCGTGGCGGAGCACAAACAGGCTGAACACAGCAAGGAAGTCGAAGCGGTACTCGCCGAGGCAACCAAGGCCGGAAAGATTGTCCCGGCAACCCTGGAGTACCACCGGGCGAGTTGTAAGGACGCAGACGGTCTGCAACGCCTCAAGGACTTCATCGCTGCCGCCCCGGCTGTGGGGAATCCGAGTGGCTTGGGTGAGCGCAAGCCTGACGGCACCGTCACCGCCCTCAATGCTGAAGAGCAAAAAGTCGCCAAGCTGCTGGGTATGAGCGAGGCCGATTTCATCAAGGGCAAGGCGTAAGCGCCTCGCCACAATCATAAGGTAGTAGTCATGATCATTACCCAAGGTGCCCTGACCGCGCTTTTCACTGCGTTCAAGGCTGAGTTTCAGAATGCACAGGCCGCAACTCCGAGTGACTGGCAGCGCATTGCTACGCTCGTTCCGTCCTCGTCGGCCAGCAACACTTACGGTTGGTTGGGACAATTCCCGACCTTCCGTGAGTGGATCGGTGACCGCGTGCTCAAGAGCATGGCTGCACACGGTTACACGATTACCAACAAGAAGTATGAAGCGTCTGTCGGTGTCCCTCGGGACGCTATCGAAGACGACGAGATCGGCGTTTACAAGCCGCTGTTCCAGGAAATGGGGCGAGCATCGACTGCGCATCCTGATGAGCTGGTTTTCGCTCTGCTGAAAGCCGGTCTGACCACGACCTGTTACGACGGGCAATACTTCTTCGACGTCGACCACCCGGTCTATCCATCCACTGACGGCACCGGTTCGGCCGTTTCGGTCAGCAACTTTCAGGACGGTGACGGCCCGGCCTGGTACCTGCTCGACACCAGTCGCGCGCTCAAGCCGATCATCTTTCAGAATCGTCGCAACTACGATCTGAAAGCCATGACGAACATGGATGACGAAAACGTCTTCATGCGCGATGAGTACCGCTATGGCGTTGATGCCCGTGTAAATGCCGGCTTCGGATTCTGGCAGTTCGCTTACTGCTCGAAAGCCCCGCTTACCCCTGAAAACTACGGGAAGGCCCGTGCGGCCATGAAGGCTTTCACCGCTGATGGTGGTCGTCCGCTCGGGATCAATCCGGGCCTCCTGGTCGTGCCGTCCAGCCTGGAAGGTGCAGCCCGCAAAATCGTCGTGAAAGACGCCAATGCGGGCAACGAGTGGGCTGGTACCGCCGAGGTTCTGTCGCCGAGCTGGCTCGGCTAAGGGGGGCGGTATGACGATTGTTATCACGTCCAAGCACAACGGGTTCCGGCGTTGCGGTGTTGCTCACCCGAGCAAACCAACCCGCTATGCCGATGACTTCTTCACCGAGGCCCAGTTGCGTGCTCTGGATAAAGAGCCGCAGTTGCTCCTCGCCTATGAGGAAGACGGTTTCGACCAGGTAGGGGACGAAAACAATGACAACGCCTCGCAAAGCGCTGTACCGCAAGCGCCCAACACCTCTGCGGATTCCCAGTCGCAAGCGAATGAAACAGTCGTTGCGCCTGTGGCTGCTCCAGTGGTCAGCCTTCCAGCTGTGACCCTGGAAGGTGATCAGTCGGGGCCTGTTGCTCAAGGGGCTCCGGTCGATCCGGTAGCGGCCGCTGACAAGCCAGTGGAGCTGCACCAGGACGAATCGGCGCAGACCCCAGCTGACCAGCCAGCGACGCCTGTTGAACAGCCCGCCAAGGGCAAGGGTCGGGCCAGCAAGGGCGGGAGCAAATGAAAATCTCGCTGCCGTCCGCCAGCCAGCTCCTGGTCCGTTTCGGGGCCCGCGATATTACGCAGGTCGCTGTCCCGGATGGGAAACGTGTCATTGAGCCGGAGCTGTTGGTAGCTGCGGCGGCTGGTGAGCCACTGGACGATTGGGACGCCGAAGACGTGTCTATCGCTGTCATGACGCTGGCAAGGATCGCCGACGCGGTGACTCGGGCGCGCAGCGAGATTTCGTTTTACCTGCGCTATCGGCCGGACGGTGAGGATGCTCCGTCCTGGGTTGCTGATGACCTGGCCGAGATCGCTCGCTATCACCTGTACGACGACGCCGGAAAAGAAGGCTCGACCGTGCGAGTGATCTACAAGGACGTATTAAAGCGCCTGGAAACGCTGGCCCAGGAAGACAAGGAGCGCGGCGCGGCAGAGGCGGGCCGGTCGGGTATGCAGATCACCAGTCAGCCCCGGCTGATGGATCGCCGCAGTTTGAGGGGGCTGTGATGCTCGGCGAACTGGAGGATCTGATTGAGGCGAGGCTCAAGGAACTGGCCGGCCCGCTTCGTAACCTCACCGTTGAAAGCTACGGCGGCGAGTTGAGTGACCCGGATCTGTTGTCCGGCCTGCTCAAGCGCTGTCCGGCAGTGCTGGTAATGGTGCCAAAAGCGACGTTCAAGAAGCGGAGCCAGGAGCGCTACAACGTGCCGATCACCTTTCGCCTCGTGATCGCTACCCGACACCCTCGGGGCGAGCGGGAAACTCGCCGAGGGTATGGGCAGAAGGACATCGGGAGTTATGAACTGTGGGAGGCCTGCATGCACCAGCTTACCGACTGGCAGCCCTGGCCTGACCGCGCGGCAATCACTCCGACAGAACTATCCAACCTGGTCAACGGCAAGCTCTCGAGCGATCACCTGTCTGTTCTTGGGCAGTCGTTCGTGATCGAACTGGATTGGGTGAAGCCGAAGCAGGCGCTGCCGGACTTCCTGGGTATCGACATGGAATACCACGCGCCATCGGGCATTCCTGAGCCTGTGGCAACCGACACCATTGAATTGAGGGACGTGTGATGCAAGTCACCGCTGCGCTTGGGCTGACAGTGCCCATGGAAGCTGACCCACGTAAGCAGATCGGGCAAGAAGTGGTCGAGGTGCCGGATACCTCCTACTACCGCCGCCGGATCGCTTCGGGCGAATTGCTGCTCGCCCAGAGCAGTGCCAAAAGAACCGCTAGAAAAGGAGCGGATGAATGACGATTCCCTTTGACACCATCCCGGCGTCGATTCGCAAACCGGGCGTTTACATTGAGTTCAATACCAGCCTGGCGGTACGGACACTGCCGACCAATAAGCAACGCATCTGCCTGGTTGTGCCGCTCGGCCCGGAGGCAACTGTCGCTGCAAACACTCCAACTGAAGTCTACAGTGCTGCCGAGGCTGGTGCCCTGTTCGGTCCAGTGGCCGAAGAGATGGTCGGCGCGGCAATCAGCGCCTATCGTTATGTTTCCATCTCCGCTGTGGGTGTGGTTGCTGAGGGCGATGCAGAACCGAGCATTGCCGCTGCGTTGGATGCAACTGCGTTGGGTGGTTTCACGATCCTGGTTCCGGCATGGTTCAGTCAGACGGCCATGACAGCCTTGCGCACACATCTCAACACCTACACCGATTCCGTTGAGCAGCAAAGCATCATCGGCGTGGGGGCTCTGACCAGTACGCTGTCGGCTGCAACCACGCTGGCAGCATCGCTCAACTCTGGTTTGATCAGCCTGGCCGTTTTGCCGGGCACTACGTCGACGGCCCGACAAGTCGCCGCTGCCTACGCTGCAATGATCGCTTCCGAAGAAGATCCGGCTCGCCCGTTGAACACGCTGGTCCTCAGTGGCATCCAGGTTCCGGTCATCACCAAGCGTCTCGGTCGTACCGAACAGGAAACCGCCCTGGCGAATGGTGTGACGCCTCTGGAGGTGGCGGCGGGTGACGTGATTCAGATCGTCCGTGCAGTCACTACTTATACGAAGTCGGCGGCCGGAGCCACTGATGTCTCCCTGCTCGATCTGACCACGATTCGAACGCTGCAATATGTTCGTGGCGCCTGTCGTGACCGTATCCGCCTGCGCTTCCCGCGCTCCAAGCTCTCGGCGAAGACTCCGGCTGCCGTCCGTGGCGAGTTGCTGGACGTCCTTACCAAGCTGGAGGAACTGGAAATCATCGAGGCGGTTGAGGAAAACGCAGACGGCCTGGTCGTCGAGCGCTCGGCCCAGGACGTGAACCGGGTCAATGCCACCATTCCAACCGATGTCGTCAACGGCCTGCACGTGTTCGCCGGACGCATTGACCTGCTCTTGTAAGGAGGGAGCATCCAATGGCTGATAACTATGTGGGACAGATTGTCCTGGAGATCAACGGCACCGACTACGAAGTCACCAGCGTTGAGCCGAGCCTCAAGACCGGCCGAAAGATCGTCAAGACGATGAACCGAACTGGGCGGCCGACAGGAACTGCCAAGGGCATCGAAGAGCATGAGCTGAAGATTGCTGTGCCGATCCCCAAGAGCGGCGAGCCGGACTGGCGTGCCTTAATGGACGCGAAGTTGACCATCTATCCGCAGGATGGGGGCAGCAAGCGCCAGACATGGACCGGCTGCTCGCTGATGGAAATGGGTAGCAAGTATCAGGTTGAGGGTGAAGCAACCCGCGACCTGACCATTGCAGCTCTCAACTACTACACCGAGTAAGGCCATGGACGATCAATCGAACAAGCAGTGGGACGGTCTGACCATCTCCGGGGAACTGCGAATCGGCGTGTATTACGCCGGTAGTCTCCACAAGCGCTTCACGCTGAGGATGCCCGTCACTGGTGACCTGATCGCGGCTCAAGAGCTGCATCCGAACGGTCCGCTTCAGTTGGTGACAGTAGAGGTCTACCGTCGCCAATTGCTCGCCCTGGGCGATATCCCGCCTGAGCATCTGACGACGGACCTGCTCCGATCATCGCTGGCCGAGTTTGACCTCGGCGTGATTGCTGATGCTGATGAGGAACTGGAAAAAAAGCTTATGCCGCCGAGCGCAGACTCGCCGACTGGCGGCGAATCGAGCACGGACTAGTCCAGCGCGGCTATCGACTGGATGAGGTCCGGCGTATGACCAAGCCTGAGATTGATGCCCGTATTGATCTGATCATCGGCAAGGTCAAGACAACGCGCTATGTCAGCCAGCGTAAGCGAATGCCTCTCCCCAAACCCAAATAACCAAAGGCTCGACATCGAGCCTTTCTTGTATCTGTAAGACGTTCGGGAGTACCCATCAATGAGTGATCTGCGAGTTGCGCTGCGCTTTCAGGCTCATGCCGGCAACAGTCGTCGTGAAATCGCGCAGGTTAATGCAGACCTGCGCAAAGCCGGGAAGGATGGTGCCAAAACCCTCGCTGATGAAAGCTGGAAGGCCGGAGCGGCGATCAACAAGGTCGGCCAGGCCGGGGCCACCAGTTACAAAGTCATCCGCAACGCAATGCGCGACACGGCGAAGGCTGGCACAGACACTCAGTTGGTGATCACCAAGACGTCAGCCGAGCTAAAGGAAATGGCGAACGCAGCGCGCAAGGCTGCCCGCGATGCGAAAGCAGAGCTGTCCAGCACTGATAAACAGGGAGTGCAGCCGCTGAGGCAAAGCGTCGAGAAGACCGAGTCGGCTTTCCGGCGACTCGCGCAGAACGGCGGCCGAAATCTGCGGGTGCTGAAGACTATCGCGGCGGGTGTTCGTCAGGAGTTCGACCGGATCAAGGGGCTTGGCAGCAGTGCGCAGGGCCAGCTTGCAGGGCTTGGCGTCGGTATCGGTGTCATGGCTGGGCTGACCGGAAACGCTCGCCTTGATCGGTCGTTGATCAGGACCAAGCAAACAGCGGACATGACGCCAGAGCAAAAGGACGAGTGGCGGGCCGAGGGCTGGCGGATCGCCAAGACCTACGGCATCAACCGCGAGGACGTCGACAGTGGTTTCAATACCCTGATCGCATCGGGTGTGAAGTACGAGCCGTCCAAGAAAACGGCCGACGCTATCGGTCAATCCACCGCTGTGACTGGCGCGGACTCGGCCGTCTTGGGCAAGGCTGTTGTAGCGGGTGCAAGTGCCTTTAACATCGATCTGAACAAGGAAGGCGCTGCCCTGGAGCTGCTGCAAAAAATGACTGTGGCTGGCCGGCTCGGCAACGCGGAGCTTGAGAACCTTGCCGATATCTTCCCGAAAATCGGTGGTGCGGCTGCGGCCGCAGGTATGTCGATTGCTCAGACGCTGGCGTTCACTGAAACCCTATCAACGGTGGAGATGCAGCCGGATCGCCTCGGGACCCTGGCCGAGTCCACGCTGCGTGTGTTCAGCACGAAGATGTATCGCGATCAGATCACGAAGAGCAGCGGTGTGAAGTTCTTCAATAAGGACGGTAGCTCACGGAACCCGCAAGAGGTGTTCGGCGACCTCAAGGCCAAGTACGACAAGATGAAGACCGACGAGCAACGCGGCAAGTTCATGGGCGTTGTCTTCAAGGGTATGGACCAGGACACCATCCGTGGTATGCGGATCATGTTGACCGGCGACCGCCTGAAGACCTTGTCGGAGCAGACAAAGGAGATCGGGGAGTCAGGGCCAGTCATCGGCCGTGACCTCAAGGAGAACACCGAGAGTGCCAGCGGCACTGCGGCTCGTATGAAAGCGACCCTGGGTGAGGCCATCGACCGGATGGCGACTCCGTTGAACAAGCAGTTTGCCGAGATGGGCAGGTACTTGCTCGATGACATGAACCTTTCTGGTGAACAGATGCTGCTTGGTGGCGCGGCACTGGGCGTCGGTGGTTACTACGCTGGGCGCGGCGCCAAAGCCGGCGCTGGTGCTCTACTCAACAAGGTCATGGGTGGCCCTGAGACGCTGAAGAACATCGCGGTGGGCAAGGTGTTGGAAGAGGCAACGGGTGTGACCTCAGTGTTCGTCACGAACTGGCCTGGCGGCGGGGTTGGCGGTGTGCTCGATCAAGCAGGCGGGGTGGGCCCTGATGCCAAAAAGAAACCTGGTGGCTTCATCGCGCCATGGCTTGCGCCGCTCGCTGTTGGCCTGGGAGCAACCCAGCTCGGCGGTGCGAGTGCCACGGCCGATGACCAAGGCCGCCTTGAGATGGCCCAGCGTAGCGTCCTGCTGGATGACGGCCAGCGGGCCTACCAGACCGCTTTCTACCGGAACCGGATAGACCTTGCTGATAAGAACCCAAAAGAGTCGTCCGATTGGCTCTCGGCGCAAGCTCAGCGCTTGGCTCAACAGCAAACCGGCATGACTGCGGCCGGCCTGCCCGTAGAGGGCGCGAATGCCTGGGCGGCAGGTATCGCGAATCGGGCTGTTACTGCCGGCGTTGAGACCCCTGCGGCCGAGGCGCGCTTGCGGGCGCTGCTTGAAAAGCCACTGGTTATTGAAGTGCGCACTGACTCTCACGCGATACAGGCGGAGGTCGAGCGTCGAACTGACATCCAAATGAGGCGTGGCGGATGAGTTGGTCAGAAACTTTGTTGGACGCCTCGTTTCGAGGCGTTCCGCTCCAGGTCGTAAAAGAGAACTTGCAAGGGCAACGTGCTCTCGCTGAACACGGCGTGCCGTTCAGAGATGGTGACAGCGTTCGTGACCTCGGCCGTGGTGCGCGCCGTTTCCCGATGCAGGTCATCGTGTTTGGCGTCAACTATGAGATCGAACTGCAGAACATCATAGGTGCGCTTGATACCTCTGGTCCTGGTGAGCTGATACACCCGATTTACGGCTCAGTCAGCGTTGTTACTCATACCTGGGACGTTGAGCACAACGCTGAGAGCCCAGACTCTGCGCAGGTCAGCCTCCTGTTTGTTGAGGACACGCCCGACCTACCGTTTTTCGCCCGACAGTTCGAGTATGTCGATATCGGTGTCCTGGAGGAGGAAAACCAGTATCGTTGGCAAGACGGGGTCTTTGACTTATTCGGTCGCATCGACTCCCTTGTCAGCGAGATTCAGTCGTGGATTGGCGGTGGCTGGACTGGCCTGATTGAGAAGGTTTTGGGGCTGCCGGGAATTTTCTTGCGCGTACAACAGTTGCGCTCACAGATTCTCGGTGTTGTGTCGGGGATCGCCGATATGGCAAGAAACCCTATGGCGGCGTTTGACCCGCTGACCGATCTGTTCCGTACCCCGACGCAGATCCGCAGTTCGATCCAGGAGAACACTCCCAGCACGTCGGCGGCGCTACTGGCCCGGTCCGGGGTGCCTGCTATCCTGCCTGGCGGTGACAGCTTGCCAAGTGACGCTGCCAAGGCGGCGAATGCCTTCCTGATCAGCGCCCGACAAGGTGTTGCGCCGGATGACGGGCTGCTGCCTGATGGGATGCCGGACGACCCTGTCGAGGCGAGCGCGTTTGCACTCGTTGTCTTGGTCATCACTGAGCTGGCCGCAGCACATGCCCAGGCCGTGGCAATCGTGATCGAGACCGAAAGCAAGGGCCCGACATTAAGCCCGGTTGAGCTGGAGGGGTTGGTCAACCTCGTGCGTTCGCTTGTGCAGTCATCAATCCTGCTTCAGCGCCGTCTGTTCGGGGTAGAGGCTGCTCGGCCTGTAATCGAGAGCCTGCGCAATACCGCCTCGATGATCCAGGCCCGTGCCCGCCAGGTGATCCTGCAAAGCCCGCCGATGCTTGAGCGCGTAGTTGAAGCGCCGGCAAGCCTGCGTCTTTTGGCACACCGCTGGTACGGCGATCACACCCGAGCCCTGGAGCTGATCCGGCTCAATCCCGACTTGAATACTCCACACAACATCCCGGCCGGGAAGGTGCTGCGTGCTTATGCTGAATGACCGTACTCCATCTATTCGCTTGTCCATCGGTGGCCTGGCACACGAAACGTGGGACGGCTGGTCGGTTGAGTCCGATCTGCTGACCCCGGCCGATGCGTTTGAACTGGAGCTGCATACCAGGAATGCAACGCGGCTGCCTGAGGTGATCAAGGAAGGTGCCGCGTGTTCGTTGACGCTCGATGGCGACCGAGTGTTGACCGGTCAGATTGATGAGTTCGAACACGATATCTCTCGCCAGGGCATTTCGATGCGGATCAATGGCCGGGATCGGGCGGCGCCGTTGGTCGACTGTTCTGCGCCGTTTGTGTCGATGCGCGAAGCGAGCCTGGCGCAGATCCTGGAACAGGTGGTGAAGCCCCTGGGGGCCTACCAGGTGGAAATCCGCGCCGATGAAGCGAAGACCCGGCGTCGTATACAGATCGAGCCTGGACAGACCGCATGGGAAGCACTGCTCCAGGTTGCCGAGGCGAATGGGCTCTGGCCGTGGGTGGAGCCTGACGGGCGCCTTATCATCGGTGGCCCAGATTACACCTCTACGCCTGTTGGGGCTTTGGTCCTGCGAGAGGATGGCGTAGGCAATAACGTCCAGCGCTTGAGCGTGCGACGGTCCATTGCCAATCGCTACAGCCAGATCACTGTCCTAGGACAGCACGGGCAATACGACAATGATGGCCTCGACACCAAGCGTTCGCACCTGCGCTCTGTGATCCAGGACGAAACGCTGCAAAAGCGCGGGATCTTCCGGCCGAAGGTGATTGTAGATAGCTCGTGTGAGAACCAGGACCTTGCGACAACGCGGGCGCGCAAGTTGCTCGCCGACAGTCGCCTGGAGGGGTTCGAGATCCGCGCCATTGTCAGAGGCCACCGTGCTGCTAATGGTCAGGTATGGAGTCCGGGCCAGCGTGTGATTGTTCGCAGTGAGCCGCATGGCCTCAATGACACCTATTTTCTGATGGCTCGCACTCTCCGCCTTACCAGGGGCGAAGGGGAAATCACCGAACTGCGTCTGCGCGAAGACAAGATGTGGGTCCTGGACGGTAACAAACTCAAGAAACATAAAGGCAAGACCAATAAAGATGCGGCCTTTATTCAAATGCTGAAGGGGTTGTAATGAGCCAGCATATGGCGCGCTTGGTGCGCGAGCAGTGTCAGCGGGTTATGGGCAACATTCGTCAGGCTTTCCGTGCAGTATCGGCGCGTAACACGCATGGGAAGTTGATTGGCGTTGAAATGCAGGGGCTGGCTGGAGAAACAGTCTCTGGTGAGCTGATGCAGCATTACGGCTTCAGCTCTGCGCCCCAGGCCGGGGCCGAGTACCTGGTCATTCCGGTTGGCGGGAACAGTAAGCATGCTGTTGTAGTGGCAAGTGAGGATGGCCGGTATAGGATCCAGCTCCAGGATGGTGAGGTTTCGCTCTATACCGACGAAGGTGATTATGTGCACATGAAGCGTGGCCGCGTTGTCGAGGTTTTGACCGACACGCTTGTGGTCAAGGCGGGGAAGAAAGTGCGCTTTGAAACGCCATTAGTTGAAATGACAGGCGACCAGCATATTGATGGAAGTATCAAGGCTGAAGGGGATGTAGCCGACCAGGTCCGGAGCATGCAAGCAGACAGGGATATCTACAACGGGCACAATCATGGAGGTGGTCCAGCCCCAGGGCAGCAACAGTAAATATGTCGGTCTACACTCATAGATCCTCAAAGCACTATGGGTGGTAATGGCTATGCCTGAGCAAAATCGGATTACACAGATTATTCCGTGTGAGGACTGGTTTTACATCGGTCCTGGCATGTATGGAGACGAGGTGTATTTGCGCCTAGCAGCCTGGGGGCTGCTAGGTAGTGGTGACGTAGTAGGCCTTGTTCCTGAAAGGAGTGATACGTTGCGATCTCCTCAATTTGCCAGGTTGATACCTGCTCCTAGGTCAACCGACCCAGGTGAATATATACACCTGAATAGTCTGACCACAGAGCAGCGGCTTAACTTGAGTCTAGCTGATCAGCTACCTTAAACACTCACGAAATAAACCTCGCGCGCGTATGCCTGCACCATGTGTATATGGACGCAGGCATAAACCCAACTACTGGCGATTTGACGGGCCAGCGTATTAGTACGCTGGCTAACGCCGTCTACATCCGCCTAATGACTCCCCTCGGCACATGGTGGCGTGATCCATCAGTAGGTTCCCGCCTGCATGAACTTCGCCGAGAGAAAGACCTGCCACGGGTTGGCATCCTTGCGAAGCAATACGCCGAGCAGGCTCTAAAGCCTCTGCTCGATGACGGTCGCGCCAAGGAAATTACCGTCGCTACGGACCAGCCCCATAACGGCTGGCTCACCTTTCTTATCAGCATCATCGACGCAACAGGCAATCCACAAGTTTTTCGTTTACCTGTAAGAGTAATTTGACATGGCCTTCTCGGCGCCTTCCCTGGACGACATTCTGGCGGCAATTCTGCGAGACATTCGCGACCTCGACTCTGAGGCTGATATCGGCACTGATAGCGACAACTATGTGCGTTCGGCAGCGGTGTCGGCTGCTATTGAGGGGCTATATCAGAAAATTGCTTGGGTATATCGACAGATATTCCCGGATACCGCTGATGAAGAAGAACTTGTGCATGCAGCGGCGATTCGTGGTGTTCCTCGTAAACAGCCCGTTGCGGCAACCGGTACTGTTTTATTGAGCGGTGTTGCTGGTGTTGAGCTTCTGCAAGGGGCTGCGTTGACTCATGTTGCAACCGGCGAGCAGTTCACTGCTCTGGCCGGTGCTGTAATTGGCTCCAGTGGTTCGGTGTCAGTTGTAGTTAGGGCTGCGACTGTCGGTATCGCCCTCAATAAGCTGACCGGCGCCCTGGTGCTGACCAGTCCGCCCCTGGGCATGGACTCAAATGCCGTCTTCGTCGGAGATACGACCGGCGGCGAGGACCAGGAGAAGGCCGAGTCGTTGCTCGCCCGCCTGCTCGACGTGATGCAGTCGCCTCCTGCGGGTGGCACGGTCTACGACTTCAAGCGGTGGGCCAAGAGCGTCGATGGGGTTGCAGATGCTCTGGTCATTCCTGGTCGTCGCGGTGCCGGGACAGTCGATGTGATCATTACTGCCAGTACCGGCAACCCCTCGGCCGAGGTGATCGCCCGTTGCCTCGACTACGTCTTGAGCCAGTGCTCCGTCATCGCAGATGTATGGGTCTACGCGCCGACGGAGCGGGTTGTTGATGCGGCGGCGTTGGTCGAGCTTGAGGACGGTTACACCTTGGCAGAGGTTCAAGCGGCAGCAGATGTCGCCTACAGCGCACTGCTCGGTGCAATCCAGCCCCGTGTCACGCTCAAGCGCTCTCAGATTGAGGCAATGATTAACAACCTTGCCGGTGTTGTTGACCGTTCCGTTACCGCACCAGCGGGCAACGTAAAGGCTTCGGATGACCCCGATCTGATCGGGTGGATTCGTCCCGGCAGGATCATTCTGGGGCTGCTGGAGTGACGACGCTCGCGGACCAGCTCCGCCTGCTGCTACCGCCAGTGTCATACGATGGTACTGCCCCGAGGCTGTCAGCCACCATTGAGGCTGAGGCGAACGCGCTCACGCTTACCGACGACCAGGCCGAGGCGACCTATGCGGCGATCTTTGCCGATTCAGGCATGGGGGTGGCCGACTGGGAGCGCGTACTTGCTTTGCCGGACCCCTGTTTGATCGGTGCCCAGCAGACGACACGGCAGCGTATCCAAGCCGTCGTTAGCAAGTTGAGTGGTCGAGGGGGGCAGAGCAAGGCGTTTTTCATCACCCTGGCCAAGTCCCTCGGCTACGACGTCACGATCACGACATTTCGGCCTGCAAGAGCGGGTGTTGCCCGTGCTGGCGATGCGCTCTATGGCGGCGACTGGAACTTTGCATGGCGAGTCAACGCCCCTGCTGTGACGGTAAGTCAAGCCGTGGCCGGCTTGGCTGCTGCCGGCGATCCGCTGGCGGCTTGGGGCAACAAATCACTTGAATGTCGACTCAGTCAGATGAAGCCGGCCGAGTCTATTTTGCTTTTTGGCTATGGAGACAATTGATGCAGAGAATTGGTGATAGCACCACAACAGCAAACGGGGCGAAAGAGTTCACGCAGGGCCAGCCAGGATCTGGAATAGATTCGACGGTCATTACCCCTGAATGGCTTAATGCTATTCAGCGGGAGCTTGTGAACCTTGTGTTAGGAGCAGGGCTCACCATCACGCCGGGCGATGACTCTCAGGTGTTGAAGGCGGTTCAAGCTCTCCAGGCGCTTGCTAATACTTGGGCGAAGCTAACTGGTAAGCCCTCGACAATCGCGGGCTACGGCATCACGGATACATTCACCAAAACAGAGACATCAGCCGCCATTCAAAGCGCGATTTCAGCCTTGGTTGGTTCCTCGCCTGCGGCTCTGGATACGTTGAATGAGCTTGCGGCAGCCCTCGGCAACGACCCGAATTTTGCAACAACCATGACAAATGCTCTGGCGGGCAAAGCGGCGAAGGCAACGACTCTTGCTGGATATGGCATCAATGATGCGTACCCAAAGGCTTCGACCTACTCTCAGGCTGAGATTACCGCTCTGCTGGCGGCTATTACAGACCGTTTGGCTCAGGCGACTGAGTCGGTCCCTGGCCTTGCTCGGGTGGCTTCACAGGCGCAGGTAGACGCCGGTAGCGACGATACGGCGGTGCTGACATCCAAGAAGCTCCGGTCGGCTAGGGCCACTTGTTCGGCCTGGGTGTCATGGAACGGCACCGGAACGGTCGCAGTGCGGGACAGCTTCAATGTTTCGAGCATCACCGATAACGGTGTAGGGGATTTTACGATCAACTTTGCCGCTCCGCTTGCAAACCCAAACTACAGCTTTTGCTACTCCGTGGGTGGAATCTCAAACTCAATCAACATCTCCAGTGGCGGGTCGGCGGCGCCCACGGTCTCCGCACTGCGAGTAACAAGCGTCAGCGCTGCTGGTATGGGCACTGGAGCAAATTTCGTTATGACGGATTTTCCCTACAACAGCGTTCAGATTTTTGGAGGTAAGTGATGGCTATGCGTATTGTGTATCAGCGCCCAGGTGAGCCGGTCGCCGTTATGACCCCGTGTGACTGTGGGCTGACCATCGAAGATATCGCCCGCAAGGATGTGCCCAAGGGGGTGGCTTTCTGGATCGTACAAGAGTCGGTAGTCCCTGTTGATCCTGAAGAACGCCTGAGTTGGTCGCTCAGTGTCGAGCAGTTGGGGAGCCCCTCAGGCGTGGGAGGCAACTAAATTCAGCTGTGCGCGCCCGCTGCGGTCGGTGCTGGTGCCAAATCCGGCGCTGCTCAGTGCCAAATCCGGCGCGCGCTTACATTCACTTCGATCTGCACCAGCGGGTAGGACTGGGCGAAGCGCGACAGGATGCCCGGCAGGAAACGCATGACATAGTCATCGGGCACGCCGATCCGCACCAGCCCGACCATGTGCGGTTCGCGCAGGGTATTGAACACCTCGCTCTGCAGTTTCAGGATCCGCCGGGCGTAGCCGAGCAGGACCTGGCCTTCGGCGGTCAGGCGCATCTGCCGGCCGTCGCGTTCGAACAGCTGACGCTGCAGCACATCTTCCTCCAGCCGTTTCATCTGCATGCTCACGGCCGATTGCGTGCGATTGACCATCTCCCCGGCCTTGGTGAAACCGCCGTGTTCGGCAATCGCGACGAAGGTGCGCAGGACGTCGATATCGATACTGGGATAGCTGGACAACTCATCAATCTCCGAGATGTGTTGCATAAGAAACATTCGTTGGATTGATCTTAGCCCCAGGCACAGACTTCAGTCATCCCCTACTGGAGGGCAGGATGATGAAAGGTCAGAAAGGTTATCTGCTGGTTGGCGCAAGTGCGCGTACGGGGCTGTCGCTGTCGGGTATGTGGCAGCGGTTGGCGCGCTGGTACGAGTTGTCCCGCGAGCGCCAGATGCTGGCGTCGTTGAGCGACGATGCACTCAAGGATATCGGGCTCAGTCGTGCCGATATCGATGGGGAAACCCATCAGCACTTCTGGAACGATCCGTTGGGCAAGGGCCGCTGATGGCGAGCGGGCCGGTGCTACCCAAACAGGGGGCGACTGGAGTAGTTTGCGGGTTCACAAGGAGGCGTACATGCCCGCAGACCTGTCGTTTTCGTTGAAGCAAGCCCGTCGCCTGGCGCTGGCGGCCCAGGGATTCCAGAGCCGCCAGCGCCAGGTGACGATCCAGCCGCGGCAGGTCAATCGCCTGATCGAGCGCCTGGGTGTGGTGCAGATCGATTCGGTCAATGCACTGGTGCGTTCCCATTACCTGCCGCTGTTTTCCCGCCTGGGCAACTACCCCGCCGATCTGCTCGACCAGGCCGCCTGGAGCCGGGGGCGACGACGTACGTTGTTCGAGTACTGGGGGCATGAGGCTTCGTTGCTGCCGATGGCGTTGTATCCGTTGATGCGCTGGCGCATGGTGCGGGCTTCCCGGGGCGAGGGCATCTATAGACAGATGGCGCAGTTCGGTCGCGAACAGCAGGCCACCATTCGCCGGGTGCTGGCGCAGGTCGAGGCGCGTGGGGCGCTGGGGGCTGGCAGCCTGTCGAACCGTGAGGAAAAGGCTGGGCCCTGGTGGGACTGGAGCGCCGAGAAACACGCGCTGGAATGGCTGTTCGCCGCCGGTGAGGTCACCGTGGCCGGGCGCCGCGGTTTCGAACGGCTCTACGACCTGCCGGAGCGGGTGATCCCCAGGGCGGTGCTCGGGCAGGCACCGGTCGATGAGGCCGAGGCCCAGCGCGGGCTGCTGCGTCAGGCGGCATTGGCCCTCGGGGTGGCGACCGAAAAGGATTTGCGCGACTACTACCGGCTTGACCCGGCCGACAGCCGGGCGCGTCTGGCGGAACTGGTGGAGGCGGGCGAAGTGCAACTCTGCCAGGTACAGGGCTGGCGTCAGCCGGCGTACTGTCCGGCAGCGGTCAAGGTGCCGCGCAAGGTCGAGGCCAGCGCCTTGCTGTCGCCGTTCGACTCATTGATCTGGGAGCGCAGCCGAACCGAGCGATTGTTCGATTTCCGCTATCGGCTGGAGATCTACACGCCGCAGCACAAGCGGGTCTATGGCTATTATGTGTTGCCGTTCCTGCATGGCGAGCGGATTGCCGCGCGGGTCGATCTGCGCGCCGAACGGGCGCAGGGCCGGTTGGCCGTGCATGCGGTGCATGAAGAGGAACACGGATTGGACGACGCGGGTATGGTGGCGCTGGCGGCCAACCTGCGGCAGTTGGCGGACTGGTTGGGCTTGGCGGATATCCAGCTCAATTGTCCGCGCGAGAGTGCACGGCGGTTGAGTGGGCTGCTCTGAAAGATGTGCAGTCAGGTAGATCGCATTCGCCGCGAATGCGATCTACCTGACTGCAAGACAACTCATTGGCTCAACGCCGCACCTGCTTGAGCGTCTCGGCAATCAGGAACGCCAGTTCCAGCGACTGGTCGGCATTCATCCGCGGGTCGCAGTGGGTGTGGTACCGATCCGACAATCCATCCTCGGTAATCGGCCGTGCACCACCGATGCACTCGGTGACATTCTGCCCGGTCATCTCGATGTGGATGCCGCCGGCATAGCTGCCTTCGGCCTGGTGTACCTGGAAGAACTGCTTCACTTCGCTGAGGATCTGCGCGAAGTCGCGGGTCTTGTAGCCGCTGCTGGCCTTGATGGTGTTGCCGTGCATCGGGTCGGAACTCCACAGCACGCGCTTGCCTTCGCTTTCCACCGCACGAATCAACGATGGCAGGTGCTCGCCCACCTTGTTCGCACCCATGCGCACGATCAGGTTGAGGCGCCCGGGGTCGTTGTCCGGGTTGAGGATGTCGATCAGGCGGATCAGTTCGTCGGTGTTCATGCTCGGACCGACCTTGACCCCGATCGGGTTGTTCACCCCGCGCAGGAATTCGACGTGGGCACCGTCGAGCTGGCGGGTGCGGTCGCCGATCCAGAGCATGTGCGCCGAGCAGTCGTAGTAGTCGTTGGTCAGGCTGTCACGGCGGACGAAGGCCTCCTCATAGTTCAGCAGCAGTGCTTCGTGGGCGGTGAAGAAGCTGGTTTCGCGTAGTTGCGGTGCAGTGTCCAGGCCGCAGGCGCGCATGAAGGCCAGGGTTTCATCGATACGGTCGGCCAACTGGCTGTACTTCTCGGCCAGGGCCGAGTTGGCGATGAAGTCCAGGTTCCACTTGTGCACCTGGTGCAGGTCGGCAAAGCCGCCCTGGGCGAAGGCCCGCAGCAGGTTCAGGGTGGCCGTCGACTGGTGGTAGGACTGCAGCAGGCGTTCGGGGTCCGGCGCACGGCTCTGGGCGTCGAAGCCGATGCCATTGACGATATCGCCACGGTAGGCCGGCAGGGTCACGCCATCGAGGGTTTCGTCATTGGCCGAGCGCGGCTTGGCGAACTGGCCGGCCATGCGCCCGACCTTGACCACCGGGCAGCCGGCGGCGAAGGTCATGACCACCGCCATCTGCAACAGCACCTTGAACGTGTCGCGAATCTTCGCCGCGGAGAACTCCGCGAAGCTCTCCGCACAGTCGCCGCCCTGGAGCAGGAAGGCACGGCCTTCGGTGACCTCGGCGAACTGGCGACGCAGTTCGCGGGCTTCGCCGGCAAACACCAGCGGTGGGTAACTGGCCAGGGTCTGTTCGACGCGCAGCAGATGAGCGGCGTCCGGGTATTGCGGTTGTTGCTGGATCGGCAGGGGGCGCCAGCTGTCAGGGCTCCAGGGTTGGCTCATCATGCACTCTAGTCGTTGACGGTAAGGCACCCATGGTAGCAGCAAATTAGTACGTGACCTGCTGCCGTGGCATGGCTGACAATCGCGCTTTGCCGCTCGTGGCCGAGCGGCTGATTCATCGCGCCGGCAGTGGCCGGTTGCGCCAAGGAGTTGAAATGAGTGAGGAGCGCGTCGAGCGTCTGCTGGCTGAAGTGCACGACGCCTTCGGCATGATTCGCGTGCTGGAAGTGGAGGACTACCGCTTTCTCGAATTTGGCGATGCGATCGAGCAGAGCTGCGTGTTTACCGCCGATCCCAGCTGGCTGGAGTATGACTATACCCGGGCGATGCTGATCGGTGCCCTGTGCCATGAGCAGCCGGAAAGTGCGCTGTTCCTCGGGCTGGGCGCCGGGACGCTGACCCAGGCCTGCCTGAAGTTCCTGCCGCTGGAGGATGTCGAGGCCATCGAGCTGCGCCCCGACGTGCCGCGACTGGCCATCGAGTACCTGGGGCTGGATGACGATCCGCGCCTCTACATTCGAGTCGGCGATGCCCTGGAACTGCTGGACACGGCGGAGCCGGCGGACCTGATCTTCGTCGACCTGTATACCGATGTCGGCCCGGGGGCGGGGCACCTGGCCTGGGGCTTCCTGGAAAACTGCCAGAAGAAGCTCAACCCCGGTGGCTGGCTGGTGATCAACCAGTGGGCCACCGATGATGGCAAACCGCTCGGCGCGGCCCTGTTGCGCGGCCTTTATCACCGGCATTACTGGGAACTGCCGGTGAAGGAGGGCAATGTCATCCTGATCATCCCGGCGGACCTGGACCAGGCGTTGGACATGGACGCGCTGATTGCCCGTGCTGACGGCCTGGCACCGCGCCTCGGCTATTCGTTGCGGCCGTTGATCAAGGACATCCGTCCGGCGAGTTGAACCCTGTCGCCATCGAACCGACGAGTGAATCGTTTAAGCCGCCAGGCACGCGGACAGTCGGCAACCCGTTGGTCGGTTATCCGCAAAGCCCGGTGCAGAGGGCCGTCAACTGGTGTTTTCCGATAAAAAAAACTCCCTTTTTTTGTCAGTTCCGGTATAGTGCGCGCCGGCCTTTAGCCGGGCCGCGTTTAGGAATGCAATTGCCCGAAGACAACTTCGGGTGCTGTTCGCCCCAGCGGACGATCCTCGACGATCCTTTCATTCAATCGTTTTCGCAAATCCCCGCCGACAAAGCTGCCAGGGTGACTCTCAGAGTCTTACACGGCATGCGCAGCTTTGGAGCATGGGTCTTTGCGGATGCACTTAGAGGCAGACCCATGACCCAGGAAATCGGCGGCTTCGCCGCTCTTGAACTTCATCCCAGTATTGTCGCTGCAGTAGTCGCCACCGGCTACGAAGAGCCTTCGGCCATTCAGCAGCAGTCGATCCCGATCATCCTTGCCGGTCATGACATGATTGGTCAGGCACAAACCGGTACCGGTAAGACGGCCGCTTTCGCCCTGCCCATCCTGCACCGCATCGATCCGTCCAAGCGCGAGCCGCAAGCTCTGATCCTGGCCCCAACCCGTGAGTTGGCGCTGCAAGTTGCAACCGCTTTCGAAACCTACGCCAAGCAGATGCCTGGCGTGACTGTCGTGGCCGTCTATGGCGGTGCGCCGATGGGCCCGCAGTTGAAAGCAATCCGTAATGGCGCACAGATCGTTGTCGCCACCCCAGGCCGTCTGTGCGACCACCTGCGTCGCGACGAAAAAGTCCTGGCAACCGTGAACCACCTGGTTCTCGACGAAGCGGACGAGATGCTCAAGCTCGGCTTCATGGATGACCTGGAAGTCATCTTCAAGGCCATGCCTGAAAGCCGTCAGACCGTTCTGTTCTCGGCCACCCTGCCGCAGTCGATCCGCGCGATCGCCGAGCGTCACCTCAAGGACCCGAAACACGTCAAGATCCAGAGCAAGACCCAGACCGTCACCGCGATCGAGCAGGCTCACCTGCTGGTTCACGCCGACCAGAAGACCTCGGCCGTGCTGAGCCTGCTGGAAGTCGAGGACTTCGACGCGCTGATCATGTTCGTGCGTACCAAGCAGGCCACCCTGGACCTGGCCAGCGCCCTGGAAGCCAAGGGCTACAAGGCTGCTGCCCTGAACGGCGACATTGCCCAGAACCAGCGTGAGCGCGTGATCGACTCGCTCAAGGACGGTCGCCTGGACATCGTCGTCGCCACCGACGTGGCCGCCCGTGGCCTGGACGTACCGCGCATCACCCACGTGTTCAACGTCGATATGCCGTACGATCCGGAGTCCTACGTGCACCGTATCGGCCGTACCGGCCGTGCCGGTCGCGAAGGTCGTGCGCTGCTGCTGGTGACGCCACGTGAGCGCCGCATGCTGCAGGTGATCGAGCGTGTGACCGGGCAGAAAGTGGCTGAAGTGCGTCTGCCGGACGCCCAGGCGATTCTCGACTCGCGCATCAAGAAACTGACCAACAGCCTGGCTCCGCTGGTGACCGAGGCCGAAGCGACTCACGGCGATCTGCTCGACCGCCTGACCGCCGACATCGGTTGCAGCCCGCGCGCTCTGGCCGCGGCCCTGCTGCGCAAGGCCACCAATGGTCAGGCGCTGAACCTGGCGGCGATCGAGAAAGAGCGTCCGCTGGTGCCGAACAGCACCCCGCGTGGCGAGCGTCCGGAGCGTTCCGGCGATCGTCCCGAGCGCGAACGTCGTGCGCCGATGCCACTGGCCGAAGGCCGTGCCCGTTGCCGTACCGCGCTGGGCGCGCGTGACGGTATCGCGGCGAAGAACCTGCTGGGCGCCATCCTCAATGAAGGTGGCCTGGCACGTGAAGCCATCGGTCGCATCCAGGTGCGTGACAGCTTCAGCCTGGTGGAACTGCCTGAAGAAGGCCTGGACCGCCTGCTGACCAAGCTGAAGGACACCCGGGTTGCCGGCAAGCAGCTGAAACTGCGTCGCTACCGCGAGGATTGATCGGCCCTGGGTTGATTGATCGATAAAAAAATCCCCGACCGGTTCGGGGATTTTTTTTGCCTGGTGCCAGGCGGTGCGCCTGGCTCGAGGCCTGCGGGAGCGGGGCTTGCCCGTGAACAGGATTTCAAGACTTGCTCATGGCCATGAAACCGCCCCCCTGCGCGGGCAGCGTCATGATACCTGCTCAGTCGAAGCGGTAGATGTCCATGCCCAGCGCGCCCAGGGTGAAGCCCTGGTGAACGATCCCCATCCGCTCGCCGGCGCCGCGGGCGAAGTACAGCGGCAGCAGATGTTCGTCGCTGGGGTGGTTGCGCACGGCATGGGGGGCCTGGCGGCGATAGTCGTTCAGGGCGGCGTCGTCATCGGCGGCGAGCTTTTCCACCATCCAGTCGCGGAAGGCCTTGGCCCAGGGTTCGATGACCTCCGGGCCGGCGCGCCAGTTCAGCTCGCCGAGGTTATGGGTGATGCTGCCGGAGCCCACCAGCAGAATGCCCTGCTCGCGCAGGCCGCGCAGGGCCTGCCCGATGCGGGTCTGCAAGGCCGGGCCCATGTGGCTGGGCAGCGAGACCTGGACGATGGGGATATCGGCTTCGGGATACATCAGTTTCATCGGCACCCAGACGCCATGGTCGAAGGGGCGGGTGGCGTCCAGCCGCGCCGGCAGGCCCGCCTGCGTCAGCAGCCCGGCCACCTCGGCAGCCAGCTCCGGCTGGCCCGGTGCCGGGTACTGCACGGCGAACAGTTCGCGGGGGAATCCGCCGAAGTCATGCCAGGTTTCCGGGTGCGGGCTGCTGCCGACCAGCAGTCCCTGGCTTTCCCAGTGCGCCGAGACGATCACGATGGCCCTGGGTCGTGGCAGTTCGGCGGCCAGCCTGGCCAGGGCCGGGCCGCTGGCGCCGGGTTCGAGGGCCAGCATGGGCGAGCCGTGGGAGATGAACAGGCTGGGGAACATGGGCAAGGTCCTGAGCGTTAAGATGGCACCATCTTCATTCAAAACATTGATCTAAATCTAATATAAGTTTTAGTGGATTCTGATCGAATTATTGGGGTTAAACATGCAGCCTGAGTTTTGGCACAAACGCTGGGAGCTCGGCCAGATCGGCTTTCATCTGGATCAGGTCAATCCCTATCTGCAGCGCTACTGGCCGGACCTGCCGTTGGAGCCGGGTGGGCGGGTGCTGGTGCCATTGTGTGGCAAGAGTCTCGATCTGGCCTGGCTGGCGGCGCAGGGATTGCGGGTGCTGGGCGTCGAGCTGTCGAGGAAGGCGGTCGAGGACTTTTTCCTGGAGCGTCAGTTGCAGCCGCGGGTGCGCGAGCAGGGCGGCTTCCGGATCTACGAGGCCGGGTCGCTGCAGCTCTGGTGCGGGGATTTCTTCGCTCTGAGCGCCGAGGACGTCGCCGACTGTGCGGCGCTCTATGACCGGGCTGCGATGATCGCCTTGCCAGCCGAGATGCGCCAACGTTATGCGAGCCACCTGACGCGGATTCTGCCCGGCGGCTGCCAGGGCCTGCTGATTACGCTGGACTACGACCAGTCGCTGCTGAACGGGCCGCCCTTCGCCGTCCTCGACGGTGAGGTGCGCAGTCTGCTGGAGCCGGCGTGGGAGGTTCAGGTGGAAGAGCAGAAGGATGTGCTCGGTGAGAGCTGGAAGTTCCTCAAGGCGGGGGTGACTCGCCTTGAGGAACGGGTGTATCGGTTGGAGAGGAACCGGATCGGCTGAGGGTACTGTGCCCTGTGGGAGCCAGCAGGCAGGCTCCCGCAAGTGGCGGTCAGCCGCGGCGACGCAGGGCGTCGATACGCTCTTCCAGCGGCGGGTGGCTCATGAACATCTTGGCCAGGCCCTGCTTCAGGCCGCCGTTGATACCGAAGGCGTTCAGCGTGTCGGGCATGTGCACCGGCAGGCCCTGTTCGGCGCGCAGGCGCTGCAGGGCGCCAATCATTGCGGCGGTACCGGCCAGGCTGGCACCGGCTTCGTCGGCACGGAATTCGCGCTTGCGCGAGAACCACATGACGATGGCGCTGGCGAGGAAGCCCAGGACCAGTTCGGCGAAGATGGTCGCCACGTAGTAGGCGATACCCTGGCCTTCTTCGTTCTTGAAGATGACCTTGTCGACGAAGTTGCCGATGATCCGCGCGAAGAACATGACGAAGGTGTTCACCACGCCCTGGACCAGTGCCAGGGTGACCATGTCGCCGTTGGCCACGTGACCGATCTCGTGGGCCAGCACGGCCTTCACTTCATCGGGCGAGAAGCGCTCCAGCAGACCCTGGCTGACCGCGACCAGCGCGTCGTTCTTGTTCCAGCCGGTGGCGAAGGCGTTCGCCTCGTAGGCCGGGAAGATGCCGACCTCCGGCATCTTGATCCCGGCTTCACGGGACAGTTGCTCGACGGTTTGCAGCAGCCATTGCTCGTGGCGGGTGCGTGGCTGGGTAATGATCTGGGTACTGGTGCTCATCTTCGCCATCCATTTGGATATGAACAGCGAGAACAGCGAACCGGCAAAACCAAAGACCGCACAGAAGATCAGCAGCTGATTGAGGTTGAGATCAACCCCATTGGCCGCCATGAACCCGTTGAAGCCGAAAAGGCTCAGGGTGATGCTGGCAATCAGCACGACCGCCAGGTTGGTAGCCAAGAACAGCAGGATGCGCATCATGGTTGAAAGTATCTCCTCATCTAAAGATGTCGCTTTATGCGGGGTATATAAGGTGCCGCTACCGCCTATTCAACCGGGTGACTATTTCAAACTGTGTCCTACAGCTCGATTGTAGAATCCTGCCGGCCATTTCCGAATCACAAAGGTCGGTGTTTTTCTTCCCGCAGCCGGTCGTAGCCCGCGGAAACTGCGTTGCAGAGCCTTTGACAGCATTGCACGGAACAGTTCGGCGAACGACGTATGTGCATACAAAAAACAGCTGATGAGAGAGGGGCCGCACGGCGACGCCACTCGGGAGTCGCCGTGGGTTGTAGGATATTACTGGCGGTAGGATTTCAGGAAGTGGCCGATGCGGCCAATGGCCTGCTCCAGGTCGTCGACCCGTGGCAGGGTGACCACCCGGAAGTGATCCGGCCATGGCCAGTTGAAGGCCGTACCCTGTACCACCAGCAGTTTTTCCGAGAGCAGCAGGTCGAGGACGAACTTCTCGTCGTTGTGGATCGGGCAGACCTTGGGGTCGATCCGCGGGAAGGCATACAGTGCGCCCATGGGCTTGACGCAGCTGACGCCGGGGATGTCGTTGAGCAGTTCCCAGGTGCGGTTGCGCTGCTCCAGCAGGCGGCCGGGTGGCAGCACCAGGTCGTTGATGCTCTGGTAGCCGCCGAGAGCGGTCTGGATCGCATGCTGGCTCGGCACGTTGGCGCACAGGCGCATGTTGGCCAGAATGTCGAGGCCTTCGATATAGCTCTGGGCATTGTGCTTGGGACCGGAGATGGCGATCCAGCCGGAGCGGAAGCCGGCGACCCGGTAGGACTTGGACAGGCCGTTGAAGGTCAGGCACAGCAGGTCCGGTGCCAGCGAGGCGGTGCAGACGTGCACGGCGTCGTCGTAGAGGATCTTGTCGTAGATCTCGTCGGAAAACACCACGAGGTTGTGCTGGCGGGCCAGTTCGAGCATGCCCAGCAGGACTTCCTTCGAATACACCGCGCCGGTCGGGTTGTTCGGGTTGATGATCACCATGGCCCTGGTGTTGGGGGTGATCTTGGCCTTGATGTCGGCCAGGTCAGGCCACCAGTTGGCCTGCTCGTCGCACAGGTAATGCACCGCCTTGCCGCCGGACAGGCTGACCGCGGCGGTCCACAGTGGATAGTCCGGTGCCGGGACCAGCACTTCGTCGCCGTTGTTGAGCAGGGCCTGCATCGACATCACGATCAGCTCGGAAACGCCGTTGCCCAGGTAGATGTCCTCGATACCGACACCTTCGACCTGCTTCTGCTGGTAGTACTGCATCACCGCCTTGCGCGCGCTGAAAAGACCCTTGGAATCGCTGTAGCCCTGGGCGGTCGGCAGGTTGCGGATCACATCCTGGAGGATTTCGTCCGGCGCTTCGAAACCAAAGGGCGCCGGGTTGCCGATGTTCAGCTTGAGGATGCGATGGCCTTCCTCTTCCAGGCGTTTGGCGTGCTTGAGCACCGGGCCGCGAATGTCATAGCAGACGTTGGCGAGCTTGTTCGATTTGCTGACCTGCATGGTGATGTGATCCCGATAATGGACGATCCAGGCGACCCGCTGGGGTCGCTGTGGCAATACTGCGTTTGCGGCGCGTCCCGTGGCCCCTTGCCGCCGCTGCGGAAAATCCGATTTGAATGCGGTTCAAGCGGGTGCCAGACTGGCGTTCAACGAGGCGCAATCATACGTGCCACCCGATCCGTGGAAAAGGTACAGATCGGGGTTTTATCTGCCGCCGAGGTGCAATGATGGAAAAGCTGGAGAAAACCCTGGACGAATGGCGCGCCATGCTCGATCCGGAGCAGTACAACGTCTGTCGCCTGAAAGGCACGGAGCGGCCGTTTTCGGGGAAATACAATGGCACCAAGACCGATGGTGTCTATCATTGCATCTGCTGCAATGAGCCGCTGTTCGATTCGAAGGCCAAGTTCGATTCCGGTTGTGGCTGGCCGAGCTTCTACGAGCCGATCGCCGACAGTGCGATGATCGAGATCCGTGACACCAGTCACGGCATGATCCGTACCGAAGTGGTCTGTGCGCGCTGCGATGCGCATCTGGGGCATGTGTTCCCCGATGGCCCGCCGCCGACCGGCCTGCGTTACTGCATCAACTCGGTGTGCCTGGACCTGGTGCCACGGGTTCAGGGCTGAAGGTGAGGACGGTCCCGGGCCTGGTGGGGGAGTTGCCGCAGGCCTGGTGCTATCCGGCAAGAATATGACCCTATATAAACTTGAGCAATTGAATTGTGTGCAATTAAATTGCTCGCTATCTTGATCGGCATTCAATGGAGGAACCGTCATGAGCGCAAACCTGCTGAACATCCCGTGCACCACTATCAAGGGCGAGCAGAAGACTCTCGCCGACTTCGCCGGCAAGGCCCTGTTGGTGGTCAACACCGCCAGCAAGTGCGGTTTCACCCCGCAGTACAAGGGGCTCGAAGCGCTCTGGCAGCACTACAAGGACCAGGGGCTGGTGGTCCTCGGTTTTCCCTGCAACCAGTTCGGCAAGCAGGAGCCGGGCAACGAAGCGGCGATTTCCGAATTCTGCGAGCTGAACTATGGCGTCAGCTTCCCGCTGTTCAAGAAGATCGAGGTCAATGGTTCCGGGGCACACCCGCTGTTCGTGCAACTGAAGAAGGACGCTCCCGGGTTGCTGGGCTCCGAGCGCATCAAGTGGAACTTCACCAAGTTCCTGATCAGCCGCGATGGCAAGGTGGTCAAGCGTTTTGCCCCGCTGACCAAGCCCGATGACATGGTCCGCGAGATCGAAGACCTGCTCGAGCATGAATGATCTGCCCGCCGATTCGCTGCGGCTCGACCGCCAACTGTGCTTCAAGCTCTATGCGGCGTCGCGGGCGGTGATCCGTGGCTACAAGCCGATGCTCGACCGCTTGGGACTGACTTATCCACAGTACCTGGCGATGCTGGTGCTGTGGGAGTGGCACGACAGTGCGCCGCAGCAGCCCACGGTCAAGGCGCTGGGCGAAAGGCTGCTGCTCGATTCGGGGACGCTGACGCCGTTGCTCAAGCGCCTGGAGCAGATGGAACTGGTACAGCGCCGGCGCTCGCCCGATGACGAGCGCGAGGTGCACCTGAGCCTGACCCCGGCCGGTTGGGCACTGCGCGAGCAGGTTGCGCCGCTCAAGGCGCAACTGCTCTGTGACAGCGGTATCGATCTGGCTCGGCTCGATCAGTTGCGCGACGGTCTGGACCAGTTGCTGGCGTACGTCAGGTGATCTGCGGCGCGACCCAGAGTTCGAGCAACGCCATCAGTTCCTCGCGGCGGAACGGCTTGGCCAGGTAGTCGTTCATGCCCGCTGCCCGGCAGCGTTCGCGCTCCTCGGGCATGGCGTTGGCGGTCAGGGCCACGATCGGCAGGTTCGGCCAGCGTCCGCTGCGGCGGATCTGCCGACTGGCCTCGTAGCCATCCATGACCGGCATGTTGCAATCCATCAGCACCATGTCGAAATCCTGCTGCTCCAGCTGGCTCAGCGCTTCGCCACCATGGGCCGCCACGGTCACCTCGCAGCCCAGCTTGCCGAGCATGCCCTTGGCGACCAGTTGGTTGACCGGGTTGTCCTCGACCAACAGGATCCGGCCGCGCCGCTGGGGCGGGCTGTCCTGGGCCTGGACCGATTGAGCCTCGGGGTCATCCACTTGCAGGGTGCGCTGCAGGATCTGGTACAGCGCATTCCGCGCCAGGGGGCGTGCCTGTTGTTGCAGGGGAGCCAGGGCGCTGGCCTCCTCGGTGGGCATGAAGTTGCCGTAGGCGGTCACCAGCAGGATCGGTGCGGTGATGGCCGGTCGCAGGCCGAACAGGCATTCGGGGCAGTCGGTGATCAGCAGGTCGATCTGCAGGCCGGCCAGGCTGTCGTCGATCCCGTAGCGCTTGTATTGCAGGCCCCAGGCCGGCAACTGGTTGTCGAGCATTTCGCTCAGGCCGCTGCCTGCGGAACTGACCGCGATGATCCGGCCGTTGAGCGGCTTCGGCGGGGCGGCGGGGGTGTGGCAGGGCAGCGGCAGTTCGGCGCAGAACTGGCTGCCGAAGCCGACTTCGGAACTGATGGTCAGGCGGCCCTTCATCGCTTCGCAAAGGTTGTAGGTCAGGGCCAGGCCGAGCCCGGTACCGCCGTACTGGCGAGTGATGCCGGCGCCGGCCTGGGTGAATGGCTGGAAGATCTTCGCCTGGGCTTCCTGGGCGATGCCGATACCGGTGTCGCAGACTTCGATCCGCACGCCGTCGTCGCGGGCCGTCAGGCGTACGTCGACGCGACCGAAGCGGGTGAACTTCAGGGCGTTGGACAGCAGGTTGCTGACGATCTGCCGAACCCGGGTCGGGTCGCCCAGCACCAGGGCGGGGAACTGCGGCTCGATCAGGCAGGCCAGCTCGACGCTGGGGGCGGCATTCTGCGAGAGCAGGTTGGCGGTATCCTCGATCAGTGCGCCGAGATCGAAGGGGATCCGTTCCAGCTCCAGTTGCCCGGCGTCGAACTTCGACAGGTCGAGGATATCGTTGAGCAGTTCCACCAGGACCTTTCCCGAGTCGTGGGCAATCGACAGTTGCTGGCGTTGCTCGGCATTCAGTGAGCTGTCGAGCGACAGCGCGATCATGCCGAGCAGGCCGTTCAACGGCGTACGGATTTCATGGCTCATGTTGGCCAGGAAGGCCGAGCGTGCCTGGGCCATGTTCAGCGCCGTACTGCGGGCCACTTCCAGCTCCTGGTTGGACTGGCTCAGGCGGGCGTTGATCGCCTTGAGTTCGGTGGTCCGGGCCGAGACGATGTTTTCCAGTTGCCCGAGGTAGTCGGTCAGGCGGTTTTCGGCGTTGCGCCGCTGCTGGATCTCGGTGGCCATGATGTCGAACTGCTGGTTGGCAACCTTGACCAGTACACCGATCTCGTCCTTTTCATGGCCGGGTGGAAACTCCAGTCGCGCTTGCCGGGGGGCTCCCGGCTGGGTGCTGGCCAGCGCATCGATGACCCTGACCAGGGGCTTGGTCAGCATCACGTAGAACAGTGCCAGGAGGATGCCGGTCAGGATCAGGCCATGGATCAACCCGTTGAGCAGGCTGATTTCGGCGCGTTTGAGGAAACGGATGCCGAAGGTGTAGGTGTCGACATCCAGGTGCAGGACGCCGAGGGATTCGTTCGGCAGGTGGTCGAGGAACAGGCGGTCCTCGAACTGCCGGTCGGCGCCGAAGAGAAAGTCGCTGATCGCCCGGTAGCGGCCATCCTGGCGGGGCCGCTCGACGCTGGCCAGCACCGCATTGTTGTTGTCGGTCAGTTTTGCCCGCAGCACCGCTGGCGAGTGCAGCAGCCCCAGCGCCAGTTCCTGGGCCAGTTCGGCATCGATGTTGTAGGCGATCCGTGAGGCGGGATTGTGGCTGATTTCCAGCAGCGAAAGGATTTCACGATTGATGGAGGCGTTTTCGCTGGCATAATCGAGACCGATCTGCAGCAGGCTGAGCAGCGTCCCCAGAATGAACCCGACCACCACGGTCGATCGGGCTTGCTTGTAGGACAAGCGCTGGGTGAATTTTATATCCATGGGATGATGTACCACATTCGTTTCCCTTCGCCGGGCAAGCATAGCTGATCCTTCGATAGCACCGGCAGACAAGTGGTGGCGCCCTGATCGGGTGTTTGCCGAGACAGCCTGCTTGATTTTCAAGCGCCCTGTGGCGCCGACGCGACATCATGAGTGTGAACTTGCCCGAGGAAAAGTCGTGGATGCTCGATTGAATGCCTTTCTGGAGCGCGCCGACGCGTTCCTTTCCCGTCTGGAACCGCTGTTGCCCGCCACCCGCCAGGTGATCGACTGGGATCGTTGCCTGGCGGCCCGCTGGCAGCGCGAAGGTCGCACGGGGTTCCTGTTGCCGCTCGAGGTCAGCCTGGACATGCGCCTGTCCGACCTGATCGGCGTCGACAAGCAGCGTGAACAACTGGCCCGCAATACCCGGCAGTTCATCGACGGCCTGCCGGCCAACCATGCCCTGCTCTGGGGTTCGCGTGGCACCGGCAAGTCGTCGCTGGTGCGGGCCCTGCTGGCCGAACATGCCGGTGCCGGCCTGCGCCTGATCGAGATCGAGCGCGACCACCTGGCGGATCTGCCGCGGGTGGTGGAACAACTGACCAGGCTGCCGCAGCGTTTCGTACTGTTCTGCGACGATCTTTCGTTCGAGTCCGGCGAGGGTGACTACCGGGTGCTCAAGAGCGTGCTCGATGGTTCGCTGGAGCAGGCACCGGACAACGTGTTGCTGTACGCCACGTCGAACCGCCGGCACCTGGTGCCGGAGAAGGAGAGTGACAACGAGAACTGGAAACGCGTCGATGGCGAGCTGCACCCGAGCGAAGCGGTGGAGGACAAGATCGCCCTTTCCGATCGGTTCGGCTTGTGGCTGTCGTTCTATCCGTTCACCCAGGAGCACTACCTCAGCGTGGTCGAGCACTGGATCGGCGAGTTGGCGCGCAAGGCCGGCCTTGCGTGGCAGCGTGATGACGAACTGGATGTTCTGGCGGTACGCTGGGCCACCGGGCGGGGTAACCGCAACGGTCGCTGCGCCTATCAGTTTGCGCGGTATTGGGTTGGATTGAAGTTGTTGGAGCAGGCACCATGATTGATTTGCAAAAGGCTGGCGCAGGGTTGGACGGCTACGGGCTGCTCTGTGCGCAGTTGGAGTCGCTGTTGGCGGACGAGCGCGATTTCATCGCCAACTCGGCGCAGTTCTCGGCGTTTCTGTTCAACCAGTTGGAGGATCTGAACTGGGCCGGTTTCTACCTCAACCGCGACGGCGAGCTGGTGCTCGGCCCGTTCCAGGGACAGATCGCCTGTGTTCGCATTCCCTTCGGGCGTGGGGTCTGCGGTGCGGCGGCGGCCAGCCGGCAGACCCAGCGGGTGGAGGACGTGCATGCGTTCCCCGGGCATATCGCCTGTGACAGCGCCTCGAACAGTGAACTGGTGGTGCCACTGGTCAAGGAGGGCCGTCTGATCGGCGTGCTCGATCTCGACAGTCCACGCCTGGCCCGCTTCACCGTCGAAGACCAGGCGGGCATCGAGCAACTGGCGGCGATCTTCCTCCGCCTGACCGACTGCTGACGCGGCCTCAGGCCTTCAGACCGGCCTTGGCCAGCAGCCCCGGTACGTCGATCGCATCGATCTGCTGGGGCTGCAGATAGCTGTTGGCATATTGCAGGTAGATCTCCTCCTGCATGAACAGCTCGAACAATTGTGGGTCGATATGGGCATCGCGGCACATCGCGGCCATGATGTTCAGCGCCTCGCTCAGCGACTTGGCCTTCTTGTAGGGCCGGTCGGCGGCGGTCAGTGCCTCGAAGATATCGGCGATCGCCATCATCCGCGCCGGCAGGCTCATCTGCTCGCGCCTCAGGCGTTTCGGGTAACCGGTCCCGTCCATCTTCTCGTGATGACCGCCGGCGATTTCCGCGACCATCGACAGATGGCCGGGGAAGGGCAGGCGGCTGAGCATGATGATGGTCTGCACCATGTGATCGTTGATGATGTAGCGCTCTTCGCGGGTCAGGGTGCCGCGGGTGATGCTCAGGTTGTACAGCTCGCCGCGGTTGAACTTGCAGGGCGGGACATCGAGCTGGAAGCCCCAGGGATTGTCGGCCGGCATCCGTTCGCTGTCGCTGCGTTCGAACAGGTGCTCGGGCTTGTCGGCCAGCAGGTACTCGGTGACGGGCAGGGTGGGTGCCGGGGTGCGTTCCTGGCGCCGGTGTTCTTCCCAGGACACGCCGAGACGATCATCCAGGGTGCGGCTCCAGGTGCGCTGGGCAATCTTGCGCAGCCGCTCCAGGTCGGCCTCGGCCATGGCCTCGCTGCCCAGGTTGCACTGGGCGACAAAGGCGAAATCGTCGTCCAGTGCGCTCAGGCGGGCGTCCCGTGAAACGGCAAGCGCCTGCTCCTCGGCAGCGGTGGTGGCGCGGGTCTGCCAATAGTCGATCCAGACATCACGCTTGAGCACTTCGAAACGCGTACGTACTTCGTGGATGCGATCGTGGAGGGTCTCCAGCTTGGTCGCCTTGTCGACCACATATTCCGGCGTCGTGACCTTGCCGCAATCATGCAGCCAGGCCGCCACATGCAGGGCCTCCCACTCGTCCTCCGAAGGGTTGTAGTCACGGAACGCCGGCTGCTCGCTGGCGGCCGCGGCCCTGGCCAGCATCTGGGTGAGCACCGGTACGCGCTGGCAATGGCCGCCGGTATAGGGGCTCTTGGCGTCGATGGCGCCTGCCAGCAGCTGGATGAACGCATCGAGCAGTTGCTTCTGCCTGACCTGCAGGTGCTGGCTCTCGATGCACGCCGCTGCCGTGCCGGACACCGCGCTGATGAAGGCGATGCGGTCGGGCTTGAGGTTTTCCAGGTCGGCTTCGGTGCCGCTGTCGGGCAGCAGCAGCGCCAGGACCCCCACGGTTTCGCCATGGCGGTTGTGCAGGCGGATGCCGATCAGGTGAATGCGCGGCGTTTCCAGGGCGATCATCACCCGTTGCAAGTCATCGGCCTGCTCGAAACCGAGGGTGCTGACCGTGCTGTTGTGGCTGTCGAGCCGGCTCAGCCAGTCCGCGCGTCGGCTGTCCGTGGCGGCGTCGCTGCGGATGTCGAACTGCTGCGGGGCGTGCTGGATACCGTCGATGATCAGCGCCTGGGGCTCCAGTCGGCGGTTCTCGCCGTTGACCAGATAGAGCAGGCCCGCCCGGGCCTGGCCGATCTTTATGGTTTCGTTGAGTACCAGTTGCAGCAACTGCTCGAAGCGGGTTTCCGCCGACAGGCTGGCGGATATCTCGAAGAAGCTGGCCAGGGTCCCTTTCATGCGGCTCATCGATACGGTCAACTGGTCGACTTCCAGTACCGGCGAGTTCGGGGTGGCCGGGTAGTTGAAGTTGAAGCTGCGGATCGCATCGGCTTCGCGCACCAGCGCATGCAGCGGCTTGACCAGGATCCTGGAGGTCAGCCAGCCCAGCGGCAGGCAGAGCAGCAGCGTCGCCAGGGTCAGCAGCGCGCCTTGCCAGCGCAGCCGGTAGGCATCGGCCAGCAATTGATCCTCCGGTACCAGCAGGGCCAGGTGCAGCCCGGTCGGGCCGCCTTCGGCGAGATTGCTGCGGGCGACGATCCACTGCCGATCGCGGGTGCGCATGTGGCGGCCGGACGGGTTGGCCGGGTCCATGAACTGTTGCAGTGCCGGGCTCAACTCGCGGACCGGCGTCAGTCGATCGCCGCCCTGGGCGGTCAGCTTGCCGTAGTCGGGGTAGGCCACCGCATTGCCCTGGTCGTCGAACAGGACGATCTCGGTATCGGGGGTGACCTTGTGTTTGCCCAGGGTGGCCGACAGGTCCTCCAGGGTCAGGTCGGCGGCCACCACCACCGTCGGGGAACTGCGTCGGGCCAGTGTGGTACCGACATTGTGGGTCGAGAAGAATACATAGGGTTCGGTGGTGATCTGGCCAGTGCCGCCCAGGGCGGTGTCGAACCAGGCGCGGCTGCGTGGGTCGTAGATCTCCTCGGGGTTTTCCTGGCGGCTGATCAGGTTCAGGTTGGCATCGTAGAACAGCGATTGCGACTGCAGGCTGCCCTTGCCGGCATTGCGCTCGATGCTCCAGACCTGGAAGGCCGCGTTCTCCGGCCCCTTGACGTAGGCCCGCAGCGCCGGGTCGCGCAGCGGTCGGACCATGAAGAAGTCACCGTCGGTATAGCCCAGGTACAGCGAGGCGAGGTTGGGGTTGTCGTTGAGTGCCTGGGTAAAGGGCCGCAGCAGGGCCAGGCGTTCTGCCAGGGTGGTGGCCGAGTTGCAGGGGTCGATGGCCAGCAGGCTTAGCAGGTGCCGAATCGGCTGGTAGGTGTGCTGCAGGTCCAGCTGGACATCTTCCTGGATCTTGCCGAAGAGTTTTTCGCTGCTGGAGAGGATGATGCGGGTGGTGTGCTGGTAATTGAAGATCCCCAACAGGGTGCCGGTCAGCAACAGCAGGCAGGTGAACAGGATGCTGATGTGGATGTGCAGGGGGAACCGGCGCTGCTGGACGGGCATCGAACTGGGCATCGCAGCTATCTCCTTGGTGATGCGGTGCACTGCTCAGCAGCCAGGGGCAGTCAATGGTTCGCCGAAAAGGCTGGCGGTCGCATTTTCCGTATGGCCCTGCCTGAGGTGGGGCTGCGCAGGGAAGTGCCCAGCCCAGGCTGTTTTACTCCATTTCGGGGGGATTTGTCTGGTGGCCGGCGTCATCCTGCGTGGATTTTTTTTTATCCAGTTCGCCAAGGTACTTCCGGAGGGCCTCTTCCAGTGTCGCCAGGGTCCGGACGACTGCCTCGCGGGCACTTTCGATCGTGCTCGCCGGGGCGTTCCGTTCGCCGGCGGCTTCCAGGCTTTCGCACTGCTCGACCAGCGTGGCGGCCTGAATGATGCGGGCCGCGCCCTTGATCTTGTGCGCCAGGTCGATGAAGGCCGTCATGCCGTGCCCCAATGGCAATCCCTGCAATTCCTGCCGGTCGGCCTGGCAACTGCTGAGCAATTCGTCCAGCAGCCGGCGTATCAGTTGCGGCTCGCCACCGGTCAGGGCGTTCAGGCCTTCGATGCTGAACGGTGGGTTGAAGGGCACGGCACGCAGGTCGGCCAGTTTCCTGCTCAGCGCGGTCAGGCTGATCGGCTTGAACAGACAGTCGTCCATTTCGGCCTGCAGGCAGCGGCTGCGTTCTTCCGGCTGGGCATTGGCGGTGAAACCGAACACCGTGCAACGCGGGCGCGCCAGTGCCGTTTCATGGTCGCGCAGTTGGCGGGTCAGGTCATAGCCGTTCATGACCGGCATGTTGCAATCGACGATCACCAGGTCGAAGTGTCCGTCCTTCCAGATCTGCAGGCCGCTAGCGCCGTTCTGCGCGGTGCTGTAGCGATGACCGAGGTAACCCAGTTGCTGGCACATCAGCAGGCGGTTGGCGGGATGGTCGTCGACCACCAGTACATTCAGTTCATGCAGGGCCGGGGGCAGCTCCGTCTCGCGCTCGATAGGCCCTTGCAGCGGTTCCAGGCTGTCCAGTTCAAGGGTCACGGTCACCTGGGTGCCCTGGCCGGGAACGCTGGCAAGGGTCAGTGTTCCTCCCATCATTTCGCAGAGGCTGCGGCAGATCACCAGCCCCAGCCCGGCACCACTGCGGGCCAGTTGGCCGGAGTTGTCGGCCTGGGCGAAGGGTTGGAACAGGCGTTCCTGGTCGGCCTGGCTGATGCCGATACCGGTGTCTTCGACCCGCAGTCGCACCGTTACCCGTTGCGCCACTTCGGTGGGCTGGATGGCCAGGTCGATGCTGATCCGGCCCTGCTCGGTGAACTTGATGGCGTTGCTGACCAGGTTGGACAGAATCTGTCTGAAGCGCAGCGGGTCGACCAGCACATCGCAGGGCTGCTCCCGGAGCGTTTCCTTCATGACCAGGCTCAGGCTTTTCTGGCGCGCCAGGCCATCGAAGACGCGGACCACCGATTCCGCCAGCTCCTCCAGGTTGACCCGTTCGGGGGACAGGCTGAGGCGGCCGGACTCGATGCGGGCGATGTCGAGAATATCGCCGATCAGTTCCAGCAGGTCCTTGGCCGAGTTGTACGCGACCTCGATGGCCGGGCGATCCAGATGCCCCTGGTCGGCGCGCTTCAGGGTCAGTTCCAGCATGCCGATCACGGCGTTCATCGGCGTGCGGATCTCATGGCTCATGGTCGCCAGGAAGGTGCTCTTGGCCCGGTTGGCGTCATCGGCCTGTTCCTTGGCACTGCGCAGGTCCTCGAGCAGTTGGCGTCGTTCGCTGACGTCGATCCAGCCGCCGATGATGCCCTGCACCTCACCCAGTGAGTTCCGGTAGGGCAGTATCCAGTGATAGATGGTCAGCTCACGGCCCCTGATATGCAGTGTGCGGTCGCAGATCAGCGGCGTGCCGTCCTCGATCACCCGCAGGTAGTCGGCCTGGTATTCGCTGGCCTCCTGTTCGTTGCCGAGGGCGCGTGCACCTTCCAGCGCGCTTTTGCCGACCAGGTCTTCCAGCTTCGCCGAGAAGGCTTCCAGGTAGCTGTCGTTGCAGGTCTGCAGCAGGCCCTGGCGGTCGCGCACGTAGATCGGGTGAGGAGTGCCGTTGACCAGCGCACGCATGAATTCGAACTGGTCGCTCAATGCCCGTTCCGCCAACTGGCGCTGCCTGATCTGCCTTCGCATGTAGGCATTCCAGGTCAGCGATAGCAGCAACAGCACACTGGCACCGACGATGATCTGGATGATCAGGCGGTGATAGTTGCGCCAGTAGCTGTCGGAGGCCGGGGTGTAGCCGCGCCAGCGGCTGTTGACGATACCCAGTTCGTCCGGGGCGATGCTCAGCAGGGCCTTGTCGAGGATCGAACCGAGTTCGGTGGCGCCGCGGGCGGTGGCCAGGGCGAAGACCGCCTGCTGGGTACCGATGGTGGCGCTGATCTGCAGACGGTCGTCGAATATCTGCGAGGCGATCAGGTAGTTGGCGATCACCAGCGAGCCGACCGCACCCTCCACCTGGCCCTGGGCGAGCAGTTCGGCGGCCTTGAGGCCGTCGTCGGTCTCCACCAGGCGGATCCCCGGGAATTCGCGGCGCAGGTAGTCGATCAGCGCATTGCCGCGGGTGATTGCCAGGCGCTTGTTCTCCATCTGCTCGAGATTGATCGGGCTGTCCTTGCCTTTCGCGGTGAGCAGGACGAAGGAGTTCTCCATGTAGGGACGACTGAAATGCAGCAGCTCTTCCCGGGCATTGGTCGGGCTGATGGCCGCGATCACATCGGCCTTGCCGCTGCCGATTCGGCCGATCATGTCATCCACGCTGCGTGCCCGCTGGATTTCGAAACGCAGGCCGGTACGCAGGCGGATCAGTTCCAGCAGGTCGGCCGTCACCCCGCGAAAGTTGCCGTCGGCGTCGAAGAAGGTGATCGGCGCCAGGGCCTCGTTGACTACCACGCGCACCAGCGGATTGGCCTTGAGCCACTGCTCTTCGCGAGGGCTCAGTTGCAGCTTGTGATCGGTCAGCAGGATATCGCTGCCGGCACTCCAGCGTTGCGCGATGCTCTCGCGCTCACCGGTGGGGATGGCCCTGAGAATGCTGTTGACGATACCCAACAGCAACGGTTCGTCGCCGCGCACGGCAAAACTGAAACCGTAGGCTTCATGTTTGCCGAAATTGGCCATTTTCACGTTGCGCAGGTAGCCCTTGTTGATCAGGTAGTGGGTCGAGATGGTGTCGCCCAGGAACACATCGGCCTGGTCGAAGGCGACGGCGTTGATGGCATTGAGGTAGGAGGGATAGAACTGGATGATCGCCTCGGGATACTGCGCCTTTATCTCGTCCAGTGGCAGGTAGTGATAGACCATGCTCAGGCGCATGCCGGCCAGACCGTCGGTGAGCGAGCGGGTTTCGCCCTCGCGGGTGACCAGTACCGGCTGGTCGACGGCATAGGGAATCGATAGCGCGATGTTCTTGTTGACGGCCTCGAAGCCGTTGGCGCTCCCCAGCAGATCGATCTGTCCGTTCTCGAGGGCCTGGATGGCTTGCTCCCGGCTGGCGAAGCTGTGCACCTTGACCGGCAGGCCAAGTGCGCCGGAAAGAATCCCCGCGTAGTCCGCCGTGATGCCTTCGTAGTCACGCCCGCTGGCGGTGATGTCGAACGGTGGATAGTCCGGGGAGGAGGTGCCCAGTACCAGCACGCGCCTGTCCTGTATCCAGCGGCGCTGTTCCTTGTCGAGCTGCACCTCCATGTGTCCAGCATTCGAACGGCTGAGCAGGGCGAAGTGGGTCACATCGCCGGGTATTGCATGCGCTGACAGACACAGGAGCATTCCCGTGATGATTGTCAGATAATCCTTCAAGCGCGTGGGCATCCGTCTTCTCACACTACCGCGTTGCGTTTGGCCATTTCGATCAGTTCGACGAGGGTCTTGGCTTTCAGTTTCTGCATCAGGCGTTTCTTGTAAGTGCTGACGGTCTTGTTGCTGAGGAACATGCCCTTGGCGATTTCCTTGTTTGTCCTGCCCTGGGCGAACAGTTGCAATACCATCAGTTCCCGGTCGTTGACCAGTTTGAAGAGTTCCATTTCCGGATTGATCGCTTCATCTTTTCGGCCGCTGATCAATGCCTGGCTGGGAAAGTAATTGTAGCCGGATAATACCGCTTTCACCGCACTCATCAGTTCGCCCAGATCTTCGGTCTTGCAAACATAGCCTGCAGCGCCCGATTGCATGCAGCGAATGGCGAACAGCGAGGGAGACTGCCCGGTCAGTACCAGGGTTTTCAGCGACAGGTTCATGCCGTCCAGGCGGGCCAGAACTTCCAGGCCGTCCAGCTTGGGGATGCTGACGTCGAGAATGACGAGGTCCGGCATGCATTCGCGGACCATCTGCATGGCGTCGACACCATTATCCGTCTCACCGACTATTTCATAACAATCTTCCTGCTCCAGCAATATCCGAATGGCAAGACGGACAACGGGGTGGTCGTCGACGATAAAAACCGAATTCATAATAAATCCCATACGAGCTGCGTAGAAAGCGCGCACATTAGCTCACTTGTCTCCCGGGACGCATGAATAGAGATGCCTACAGAAGCTGTATAGGAATATTCCTACTTTAATTGAGCTGTCGACTTACATTCTGAGGATACATGGAGGGGTGTGTTTCCTGCTTTTATAGTTTTTTGTTATTAAAAGGGCTTGGCTGTTTGTGGGTGTTTAATGGTATTTCGGATAATTCCTACGTATGGATAGGCTTGATTCTGCAGTTCTGTTGGCTGGCAATCACGATATTAGTGACAGTTGCCAAGACATTCGTCTGACAAAAGATGCTGTTTTCTATCGGACGCAGCGTGAGCCCAATATGTTTTTCAGCGCCAGGCCGTTGAGCGGCTTGCTCAGGCAGCCCAGCAGAGGGAGATGGCGCAGCAACGCGCTCTGGTTGAGTGCCCACAGTTCGTCGAGGCTGAGACTGCTGAGCAGGATAGCCTGCCTGATCTTGCCGCGCTGATTGGCGGTGTGGATCAGTTCGAGCCCCGGTATATCGGGCAGGCACTGGTCGCAGAGCATCAGGTCGAAGGGCGTTGGCACGGCTTCCATCGCCCGCAGGGCTTCGGTTGCGTTGGCGGCCGGGGTGAGGTGGTGGAAGCCGTAGCTGTTGAGCAGGCTCTGCGTAGCGACCAGTTGAAAGGGGTGATCCTCCACCAGCAATACGCGCAGATTTTCTTTGGGCATGTAATTTTCCAGGCGGGCTACCTGTTTCGAACAAGGCCTCAGGTGCAGGCGGTGAGGTGTCGATCCTGAAGAGGGGCCTGTTGAGCGAGGGGATGGATTGAGTCCAGGCGGCAGACTAAGAGGGTAATGGATTATTTCAGTGGGTCGAACGAAAGCTCCATCAGCGGATTCCGCGGCCAATGTAGGCTTTCTCCGCGCGACGTAGGGGGGCCTTCGGCAAGGGCTGCAGTCCTTGCCGAAGGCGAGCGGGGCAAGGTTACTGGGGACTGGAGCGTCCGGTCATTTCCCTGGCCATTTCACTGGCGTAGCTGTCGGTCATGCCGGCGATGAAGTCGATCATGCGCAGGAACGAGGCGTGCAGCGGCCAGTCGGGATTGGGCGCGTTGTTGCCGAGCAGATCGAGAATCCGCCGGTTCTTGAACGACGGCGTACGCCCGCCGTGCTGCTCCAGGGCGGCACCGCAGAAGGCATTCAGGAGAATCTCCAGGGTGGTGTAGGCGCCGATTTCGTGCAGCGTCTTGCGTTTGTCCTGGAAGATCTTTTTGCGGGCGATGTCCTTGGCGTTGAGCACGCAACGCTTGGCCGGACCGTGCATGTGTTCGACCAGGTCGCCCGGCAGGGTTCCCGCCAGCAGGGCGTCCTGCTGCTCGACGAAGGCCCTGGCGGCGGCATTGGTCAGGTGTTCGATGGCCTTGCCACGCAGAATCGCCAGTTTGCGTCGACGCGAGTCCTGCGGGCCCAGCAGTCGATAGGTTTCCGGCAGATCGTCACCGACCAGGTCGAGCAGCAGCGATTCGACCTGTTCATAGTCGAGCAGGTCCATCTCCAGGCCGTCTTCCAGGTCGATCAGCGCGTAGCAGATGTCGTCGGCAGCCTCCATCAGGTACACCAGCGGGTGCCGGGCCCAGCGTTGTTCCTCCAGTTGCGGCAGGCCGAGCTTGTGGGCGATCTGCTCGAGGATCGGCAGCTCGCTCTGGTAGCAGCCGAACTTGTGCTTCTTGTAGCCCAGCGAGTCGGCGTGACGGGCGCTCCAGGGGTATTTGAGGTAGGTGCCGAGGGTGGCGTAGGTCAGCCGGGTGCCGCCGTCGAACTGGTGGTACTCAAGCTGAGTCAGCACCCGGAAGCCCTGGGCATTGCCCTCGAAGTTGAGGAAGTCGGCCCGCTCGGCGATGCTCATGTCGTCCAGCCAACCGCGGCCGGCGGCCTGCTGGAACCAGTGGCGGATCGCATCCTCGCCGGAGTGGCCGAAAGGCGGATTGCCGATGTCATGGGCCAGGCAGGCCGACTGCACGACCATCCCCAGGTCGCTCGGTTCGCACCAGTCGGGCAGCGCGCTGCGCAGGGTCTCGCCGACCCGCATGCCCAGGGAGCGGCCGACGCAACTGACTTCCAGCGAGTGGGTCAGGCGGGTGTGGATATGATCGTTGCTCGAAACCGGATGTACCTGGGTCTTGCGGCCCAGGCGGCGGAATGCCCCGGAGAAGATGATACGGTCGTGGTCCTTGTGGAAAGGGCTGCGGCCCAGCTCTTGCGGGCTGTGCAGGGGCTTGCCCAGGCGTTCGCGGTTAAGCAGGGTTTGCCAGTCCAAGGCGGGTTCCCTCCGTCGAATGATCGAACCGCCAGCTTCCCGGTTAGCTGGCGCGCCTGCAAGCAAAAACTGGCGAGGTGTGGCAAAACCAGGTGGTCTTTGCGGTCAATGCGATTCAACCGGGCGAATCAGCCACGCAGCCCTCTAAAGGATGGCGGCATCGATATCGATAAGCAGCAGGCGCCGGCCATCGTCGAAGAATTGCCCGGCGGTCAGGCAGTACTGGTTGGTGGTGGCGTCGCGATAGGTGCCGGACAGCGTCAGGCGCCGCCCATCCCAGCCTTCGGCGAGCAGGTGATAGAAGTACGGGCGCCATGACCAGTTGTGGCCCACATAGCTGTTGTCAGCCTGCCAGGCCTGGTTGCGCCATTCCACGTTGGGTGTGAGTTGCGTGCCGTGGCGGTCGCACTGGTAGAAACGCAGCAGCCAGGGGTAGCTGTCCAGCCGTGGCAGTTGGCTGAGGGGCGCCTGCGCCTGGGCCCAGGCCTGGAGGATGCCCATCAGTTCACCCAGTTGCTGGCGCAGCTTCATCAACTGCGCGCGCTCGGCGAGCTTGCGCTGGACATAGCGTTCGCGCAGTTCGGCGAATTGCCTGACGAACCTGTCGCTGGGGAAAAACGCCTGTTCGGCCTTGGCGAACAGATAACCCTGAACATAGCGTGAACCGCATTCGAGGGCGAAGTTCAACTCTTCCTCGGTTTCGACCCCTTCGGCAATGATCCAGCAGCCGGTCTTTTCCGCCATCTGCGCGAGCGCCTTGACCACCTCGCTGCTCGGCCCGCCACGGGCCGCCGCCTGGAACAGGCGCATGTCGAGCTTGAGAATATCCGGCTGCAGGGCCAGTACCCGATCCAGTTGCGAGTAGCCGGCACCGAAGTCGTCGATGGCGATCCGGGCGCCGGCCTGGCGATAGCGCTCGACCACCTGGGACAGTTGCTGGCTGTCGCCATCCAGTTCGGTGATCTCGAAGACGATGCGGGCCGGGTCCACGCCGTGCCGTTGCAATTGTTGCAGGCTCGGCAGGGCCTGGCCCGGTGTCAACAGGCTGATCCAGCGAGGCGATATGTTGAGGCTCAGAAACCACTCTGGCGGGGCTTCGTGCAGCCGGCTCAGGGCGTCATCGCGCAGTTGCCGGTCGAGGTCCAGCAGGTCTGCTGCGGGTGTCAGCGGGTCGCTGAACAGGGGGCCGACGGAGACCCGTTGCCCGTTCGCCTGGCGCAGGCGGCCCAGGACCTCGACGCCGGCTATGCGCCCCGTCGCGGTATCGATGAATGGCTGAAAGCAAGCGAGCGGTTGCCCGTCGATCACGGAGCCTCCTGAGGCGGTTTGTCGGCTGGTGGCTCGTGGGCAGGCAGCGGGGTCGCCAACCGCCGAAAACAACCGGCGGTTATTGTTCGATCAGTTATCTTTGCAAGAATGCAGCCAGCTCCACTGCCGTCAACGTTTTCCGGATGAGCCCTGCATGACCAGCCTGATCAGCGGCAGCAGGCTGGTGCCCAGGCGCACCAGGCGGGACAGGCCGCCCACCCCGGAACCCTTGGCGCCCTTGCCGCCAAGGAAGCCCAGCAGTGTGACCACGGCGATACCCCACAGGGGGGCATGCTTGATGCCGAGGTTTTCCTGCCAGTTGCGGCCCATCCCGCGCACCCGCTGCAACGGTTCCAGCAGTTGCCGGGATTCGTGGCGGATTTCCTGTCGATGCATTTCCATGCGCAGGCGGATCAGTGCCTTGCGCATCTCCCGGCGGGAGTTGCCTTGTGGCAGTTCTGGCAGGCTCATGGCAGCAGTCGCTTGCGGTCGTTGGCCAGCTCTTCGAGCGTGGCGTGGAAGGGAGAGGACTCATCGAAGACGGCCGCCTTCAGGCGCAGGCCACAGAACAGGGCGGCCAGGCTGTAGAAGACGCACAAGCCGATGATGCCGGCCAGGCGGTAGGTGTCCCAGACCAGGATCAGCACCAGTGCCGACAGGCCGATCAGCAGCAGCAGGGCGAAGACCAGCGCCAGCCCGGCGAACAGCAGCAGGCTGACGGTGCGGGCCTTCTGTTCCTGCAGCTCGATGCCGAACAGCTCGATATGGCTGTGCAGCAGGCCGAGGACGGCGGCACCCAGGCGCCGGCTGGAGGAGCCGGTGTTTTGCGCTTCGTCGATAGCCATGATCAGCGCCGTGTCACCAGCAGGCCGACGATAAAACCGAGGCCGGCGGCGATGCCCACCGATTGCCAGGGGTTGGCCTGGACATAGTCTTCGGCCGCGACCACGGCTTCCTTGCTCCGCTCACGCAGAGTCGCCTCGGTCAACTGCAGGGTCTCCCGGGCTTTCGACAGGCTGTCGTGAATCTGCGCGCGCAGCTCGTCAGCCTGTTCGCCGGCCAGGCCCGCGGTGTGTTCCAGCAAACGCTCGGCGTCGCTGACCAGGGTCTGAAAATCCGCCATCAATATTTCCTGAGCAGTCTTTGCCGGATTGCGGGCCATAGGGGCATATCTCCTTGAGAGGCGTGTGAAAGGTTCGAGTGCGGGCCTTGTCCGAAGGTTCACTGCAATCGACTGGTACAGCTTTTGCTGTGTGCTGGTGCGTGGTCGCGGGCCCGTGCGCCGTATCCGGGCGTTTATGGGCGCGCACCACGAAAACCTTACCTCAAATAATCGAAACACGCGGAAAAAACCGAAGCGGCCACCGAGCCTGTTTTTCGTGCTGCGCCAAAGCGGTTCGCTGCCTGCCCGGCGTGCGCCAATAGAGTGCGAAAAAACCGGTGTCCCGAACAGCCGCGGTGCCTTTCCCTGACTTCAGGTCTGCCGTCCCATGGAAAATTTGCAAAGTGCCGTGGATAGTCTGGTCCATGGTTCCAACACCCTGTTCATCCTGCTCGGCGCGATCATGGTGCTGTTCATGCACGCCGGCTTCGCCTTTCTTGAAGTCGGTACCGTACGCCAGAAGAACCAGGTGAACGCGCTGTCGAAAATCCTCAGCGATTTCGCCATCTCGACCCTGGTGTATTTCTTCGTCGGCTACTGGATCGCCTATGGCGTGAGCTTTCTGCAGCCGGCGGCACAGATCAGCGGCGATCACGGCTACGGGCTGGTGAAGTTCTTCTTCCTGCTGACTTTCGCCGCGGCCATTCCCGCGATCATTTCCGGCGGGATCGCCGAGCGGGCGAAGTTTGCCCCGCAGTTGTGCGCCACGGCGCTGATCGTCGCGTTCGTCTATCCGTTTTTCGAAGGCCTGGTCTGGAATGGCAATTTCGGCCTGCAAGCCTGGCTGCTGGCGCGCTTTGGCGCAAGCTTCCATGACTTCGCCGGCTCCGTGGTGGTGCACGCCATGGGCGGCTGGCTGGCGCTGGCGGCGGTGTTGCTGCTGGGGCCGCGCCAGGGGCGCTACCGTGAAGGGCGGCTGGTGGCGTTCGCGCCGTCAAGCATCCCGTTCCTGGCGCTGGGCTCGTGGATCCTGATCGTCGGCTGGTTCGGCTTCAACGTGATGAGCGCCCAGACCTTGCAGGGCGTCAGTGGCCTGGTGGCGGTGAACTCGCTGATGGCGATGGTTGGCGGCACGGTGGCGGCGCTGATCATCGGCCGCAATGACCCGGGCTTCCTGCACAACGGCCCGTTGGCCGGGTTGGTGGCGATCTGTGCCGGTTCCGACCTGATGCATCCGGTGGGGGCGCTGGTGACCGGGGTGGTGGCGGGCGGCCTGTTCGTCTGGTGCTTCATTGCCGTGCAGAGCAAATGGAAGATCGACGATGTGCTGGGTGTCTGGCCACTGCACGGGCTGTGCGGCGTATGGGGCGGGATTGCCTGCGGGATCTTCGGCCAGCAGGCGCTGGGGGGCCTGGGTGGCGTCAGCCTGGCCAGCCAATTGATCGGCACGGCGCTGGGTGTGGTCGTGGCACTGGTCGGCGGGTTTGCGGTGTATGGGCTGATCAGGGCCGTACACGGCCTGCGGCTGAGTCAGGAAGAAGAGTATTACGGCGCCGACCTGTCGATTCACAAGATCGGCGCCGTGAGCCAGGACTGAATTCTACCCACCCAGCAATCGGGCCTCGCAGGCCTCGATGGCTGCCAGCGGCCCGGACACCCGCACGGTGTCGCCGGCCTGCAGCGTGGTATCGGCATCGACTGCCAGTTCGCTGCCGCCGCGCTGCAATCCCTGAATCTCGACCCCCAGCTGTTCAAGGGCCAGGTCATTGACCGAGCGGCCGCAAGCATGGGCGTCGGCCCCGAGGTTCACCGCATGCATCAGCACCCTGGGCTGGCCCTGGCTGCCCAGCAGGTTGGTCTGCGCCCCGTGGTAGAAACCGCGCAGCAGCTTGTAGCGACTGTGCCGTACTTCGTTGATTCCGGCCCGTACCCGCTGCTCCTCGACCCCGAGCATCACCAGTGCATGGGAGGCGAGCATCAGGCTCGACTCCAGCAACTCCGGCACCACCTCGCTGGCGCCCGCCTCTTTCAACTCGGTGAGCTGGCTGTCATCGCGGGTCCGGACCAGGATCGGGACCGTGGCGCTGAGCCGGCGGGCCTCCCTGAGCACCTGCATGGCGATATCGGTCTTGTCCACCGCGACCACCAGCAGGCGTGCCCGCTCCAGGCCCACGGCGCTCAGCAGGTCGCCACGGCGTGAGTCGCCGTAGTGCACGCAGCTTTCGCCGGCGGCGGCTTCGCTCACCCGTACCGGATCGTCGTCGAGCGCGACGAAGGGCTGCTGCTCGCGGCGCAGGAAGCGGCCGATGGACTGGCCGACACGGCCGTAGCCGCAGATCACCACATGCCCGTGCAATTCGGCGTTCAGCGCACTGATTTCCTCCAGGCGGGCTTCCTGGTTCGGCTTGCGGTGCAGCGTGGCGGCGATCCGTGGCGCGGCGCGCAGCAGCAAGGGGGTCATGACCATGGAGCAGAAGGTTGCCGCCAGCAACGGACCGCTGATATCGGCGGGCATCAACCGGTTCTGTTGCATCTGGGCCATCAGGGCGAAACAGAACTCGCCGCCCTGGGCCAGGGCCAGGCCGCTGCGCCAGGCGGTTTCCGCATCGCTGCCGCGACCCCTGACCAGCAGCGCCACCACCGAGCCCTTGATCAGCAGCAGGGCCAGGGTCAGGCCGAGGATCAGCAGGCCATGATGGGCGAACAGTTGCAGATCGATCAGCATGCCGATACTGACGAAGAACAGGCCGAGCAGGATGTCGCGAAACGGGCGGATATCGGCCTCGATCTGATGGCGATAGTGGCTTTCCCCCAGCAGCATGCCGGCGAGAAACGCGCCCAGGGCGGGCGACAGGCCCAGCAGGTGGGTCAGCCAGGCGGTCAGCAGCACGATCACCAGGGCCAGCAGTACGAACAGTTCCGCCGAGTGCGAGGCGGCGACCTCATGGAACAACCGTGGCAACAGCCAGCGGCTGGCCAGCAGCAGGCCGACGAACAGCACCAGGGTCTTGCCCAGGGTGAGTGGCAGCGCCCAGTACCAGGCCTGGTCGCTGCTGCCGGCGAACACCGGGACCAGGGTCAGCAGCAGGACCGCGATGACATCCTGGAACAGCAGCACGCCAATCGCGTTCTGGCCATGGCTGCTGAAGATCTCCCCGAGGCTGGTCAACTCCTTGCTGACGATGGCGGTCGAGGACAGGGCCAGCCCCGTCCCGAGCATCAGCGCCGCCGCCAGCGGCATGCCGAAGAATGCCAGCAGCGCGCCCAGCACCGCCCCGGTGCAGACCACCTGCAGGCTGCCCAGGCCGAAGACCACACGCCGCAGGGCGAGCATCTTCGACAGGGAAAACTCCAGGCCCAGGGAGAACAGCAGGAACACCACGCCCAGCTCGGCCAGGTCCGGCAGCGCTTCGTTGTCGTTGACCCAGTCGAAGGCGGTCGGCCCCACCAGCAGCCCGACGCACAGGTAACCCAGCACCGGTGGCAACTGCAGGCGCCGGAACAGCGCAATCACCACCAGTGACGAGGCGAGAATGATCAACAGATTGGCAAACACAAGCATCTCCGCAACGGTTCGGAAAAATGGCCCGGAAAAAGTAACCGGAAAAAAGCCGTCAGTTTCTCGCAGATGATCGAAACCAGGGTTGATGGAAATCATCCGCCAGTGGCAATGTCTCATATCCGGCACGGTTCGCTATGCTCAATCTCGGAATGCCGGGGCACAGGCGTGACAACGGAGAGAAGCATGGAGCGGCTGTATTCGCTGCAGGGCCTTAGAGGGGCGGCAGTGGTTGGGGTAGTGCTGTTTCACATGGCGGCGGTGGAGCTCAAGTACTCTGGCGGCGATACCCTGCTGCCGGCGCTGGTGGATTTCTTCCAGCTGGGCGTCGACCTGTTCTTCGTCATCAGCGGTTTCGTCATGGTGATCGTCACCCGTGGCCGCTTCCAGGACAAGGCGCAGTTCCAGCGCTTCCTGTTCAACCGCGTGTCGCGGATCTACCCCAACTACTGGCTGTATTTCTTCATCACCCTGGCGGTGTATCTGGCCTCGCCGACGCTGGTCAACAGCTCCCACGGCGGTTCCAACCTGCTGATGTCATTCCTGCTGCTGCCCAACGAGCGCGTGCTGCTGGTGATGGTGGCCTGGTCACTGGTGTTCGAGCTGTGGTTCTACCTGGTGTTCAGCGGGCTGCTGGCCTTTCGCGAGCGCTGGTTGCCAGCTCTGCTGCTGGCCTGGGCGCTGGCACTGCTGGTGTTCAACCTGCTCGGTTCCTGGCAGGCCCATGGACCGGCCCTGAAAATCATCCTGCACCCCTATGCCCTGGAGTTCATCGTCGGCAGCGCCCTGGCACTGTTCTTCTACGGGCCGCACAGCGCAAGGGTGCCGACGCCGGCGGTCTGGCTGCTGTTCGCGGCCAGCCTGCTGCTGGGCTTTCCGCTGATCTATCACTACCAGTTGTTCCAGCAGGAAGGGCTGTTGCGGATGCTCTCGGTGGGCCTGGTGTTCGGTGCCCTGACCCTGTCGCTGGTGCTGCTAGAACGGCGTCAGCTGATCCGTATCCCGACGCCGCTGGTGTTCACCGGTGACATGTCCTACACGATTTATCTGTCGCATCTGCTGGTACTGGGCGTGGTCGGTCGGACCTGGCTGGTGATCGGCAACTGGCCAGGCAGCCTGCTGGACAACCTGCTGTTCCTGCTGCTGATGCTGGCGGCGGTGTTGTGCTACGGCTGGGTCGGCTACTCGTTTTTCGAGAAACCGGTGCTCGATCGGGCGACCCGCTACTGCAACCGCCGGTTTCGCCGCGCCTCGTCGCGCAAGCCGTCCGATTCCTTGCCGGAAAGCAGGTGAGTGCCGATGTCCAAAGTCCTCAACGGTAACCTGGATGCGCTGAAGGTTGTGCTGGCGGTGTTCGTGGTGGTGTTGCACTGTCATTTCATGGGCGGCAACTACACGGCGGTGGGCTACCTGCTGTGCAACGGGCTGTTCCGGGTCGCGGTGCCGACCTTCTTCGTGATCAACGGCTACTACCTGTGGAAAACCCTGGATTCCGGCCACTCGTTCGCCGTCTGGTTCAGGCGCGGGCTGCTGCTGTATCTCTTCTGGATGCTGGTCTACAGCCCGACCTATGTCAGTCTCCAGGCACTGGGCAGCGTCGGTGGGGTGCTGTGGATCGTCAAGCAGTTCGTGATCGGCTACTTCCACCTCTGGTACCTGCTCGGCATGCTCGGCGGCGGCCTGATCCTGTACCTGCTGCGCGGACGCCCGACCGGGCTGCTGGTGGTCCTGGCGCTGGGTGCCTTCACGATCGGCCTGGTGCTGCAATATGCCCGGGTCTATTTCGAGCTGCCCAACGCCTTTCTCCAGCACTTCAACCAGAACGACTACACCGCGCGCAATTTCCTGTTCATGGGCTTCCCGTTCATGGCGCTGGGCTTTCTATTGGCCCGGCACCAGGTGCCGGAGCGGGTTACCCGGGCGCAGGTGTGCACGGCGCTGGTGATCAGCCTGCTGCTGGTGTTCGGCGAAGCCTGGCTGAACTATTCGCACCAGGCCGATGCCCGGCAGAACTTCGACTTCCTGCTGTCATTGCCGCTGATCACGCCGGCGCTGTTCCTGCTGCCCTTCGTGTTTTTCCGCCCCTCCACCAGCAGCCGCAACGCCAAGCTGTCCTCGGCGCTCTACTACGTGCATCCGCTGTTTCTCTATGGGGCATTGGCGCTGGGCATCCCCTACGGAAACGGGATGACCGCCATCGTGCTGCTGCTGGCGCTTGCCGCCGCGCCGCTGCTGATCCTGCTCAGCCGCCGGCTGCGCTTCGTGCTCTGAGCGTCGGCTCGACGCAGGCGGGGGGGCGGCCTAGAATGAGGTTTTCCCCTGCCCAGGACCCCTCGCCATGCTGCCTGAATGCCAACTCTTCGGCACCTTGGGTTGCCACCTCTGCGAAGTCGCCGAAGCGGTGCTGATGCCGCTGGTGGAGCACGGCCTGCTGGTGGAACTGGTGGATATCGCCGACGACGAGTCCCTGTTCGAGCGCTACGGCCTGCGGATTCCGGTATTGCGCCGGGTGGATACCGGTGCCGAACTCGGCTGGCCCTTCGATGCCGAACAGGTCGTGGCCTTCGTGCGCTGAGCGCGCCTGCCAGAGCCTTTCCCGGCCCTTCTGTTTCATCAGATTACCCTGGCTTGCACCTGGAAAACGGCTGTGCTTACGTCCAGGCATGACGTTTTGACGCAGCACGCATGCGTGGTGCAGGGAGGAAGTGAAATGAAAGGGAGACAAGTGTTGCTGGTCAACCAACTGGGGGGACGCAAGTTTCTCGCGATGTTGGTGGTTGGTATGAGCACCGCGACCCTGACATGGTATGGAAAGATTGATGGCGCAACCTATGCCATGGTGATCCTCGGTACGGTGGGCTCGTTCATCGGCGGCAACGTCTATGGCAAGGTCCACCCCAGGGAGTCATGACCGCTCGTGCGGCAGGAATCCGTTGGCGAATTGCGTAAAATTAAGTTACTGTATATTCATACAGTTTTGTCCCGGTGTTGGTGACAGGATGTCCACCACGACATGCGCACCCGGGGATGAAACCAGGAAGATCAAGAGGGTAAAGCATGGTCAATGTCGAACAATTGAAATCCAGCGTCAATCGCATGTCCGCCGATGTGGTGCGCGAGGCGGTGCTGGAGTTGCGACTCGATGGGCTGGTGACGGAAGGCAAGACACCGTTCAACAAGCTGCATTTCAACACCTGTTTCGCGGAAATCGAGGCACTGTTCCAGCGCGCGGGTTATCACCGCCAGCTGGATGTGGTGGGCTACCAGGGGCTGCTCTACGCGCTCTACGACCCGGGGCGCTGGGAAGCGGTGGATGTACTGCGCTGGCTGAAGGACTACACCGAGGCGGCCAGTGGCTCGCCACTGCTCAAGAGCCAGGTGGCGGCCGGTTGAGGCCAACCGGCACGATCGATTGACGGGGCGGCGGGGTCTTGCCGGATAATGTCGGCCCAGCCCGCCGTTCGAGCCCCCGTCATGTCCGCTTCACCGTTCAATGCCGCCGAAAACCAGGCCAGCACCCTGTATTTGCCACCGGGTAGCTGGCCTACCGTGCTGGACTGCCTGTGCGGGCATTTCCCGGCCATCGGTCGCGAGCAGTGGCTCGACCGGATCGCCCGCGGGCGGGTGCTCGATGCCCAGGGTGTGCCGATCACGGCACAACTGGCCTATCGCGAAGGGCTGAAGATCTACTACTTTCGCGAGGTGCCGAACGAGGCAGCGATTCCGGTCACGGAGGCGATTCTGTATGCCGACGAGCACCTGGTGGTGGCGGACAAGCCACATTTCCTGCCGGTGACCCCGGCCGGCGGGTACGTCGAGCAGACCTTGCTGCGCCGGTTGATCCGCCGTCTGGACAACCCGCACCTGGTGCCCCTTCACCGCATCGATCGGCATACCGCCGGGCTGGTGCTGTTTTCGGCGAACCCCGCGACACGCTCGGCCTATCAGTCGCTGTTTCCGACCCGGCAGATCGACAAGTTCTACGAGGCGATCGCCCCGGCCCTGCCTGGGCTGGACTTCCCGCGGGTGCACAAGAGCCGGCTGGTCGATGGCGAGCCGTTCTTCCGCATGTGCGAAGGCGAGGGCGCCAGCAATACCGAGACGCTGATCGAGGTCGCCGAAAAGAACGGTGACCTGTGGCGCTACGCCCTGTCCCCGGTGACCGGCAAGAAGCATCAGTTGCGCGTGCACATGGCCGCCCTGGGCGCGGCGATCTGCAATGACCCGTTTTATCCACAGGTGCTCAAGGACGTCGAGGACGACTACGCCAACCCGCTCAAGCTGCTGGCCAAGGGGCTGCGTTTCGTCGATCCGGTGACGGGGCAGGTGCGTCGGTTCCAGAGCGAAATCACCCTGCACTGGTAGCCCTGAACATCCGGCTCGTCATGGCGTGGGCCGCGTTGACCACCGCCCGCAGGCCGAGCAGGTAGCTGTCGACCCCGAAGCCGCAGATCTGCCCCATGCTCACGTCGGCCAGCACCGAGGGCTGGTGCAGGGTCTCGCGTCCATGGATGTTCGACATGTGCAGTTCCACCACCGGCACCCTCAGGTCGGCCAGGGCATCGCGAATATCGTAGCTGCTGTGGGTCCAGGCCCCGGGGTTGATCAGCACCGCGTCCACATGGTCGCGGGCAGCCTGCTGGATCCGTGCGCACATCGCTCCTTCGTGGTTGGTCTGGTAGCTGGTGATGTCGACTTCCAGTTCCCTGGCCAGTTTCAGCAAACGGGCGTCGATCTGCCTGAGCGTGATACCGCCATGGCGGATCGGTGCGCGTTTGCCGAACAGGTCGTGATTGATGCCATGGAGCATGAGCACTTTCATGATTCGTCTTCCGCAAGCTGGCTGGCCCCGATAGGGGGGACACCTACAGAATAGGCTTGGGCGGCGGATCGTGCCGGGTGGCGGCTTTCTGGTCGTCGGAAACGACAAAGCCCGCACGCGGCGGGCTTTGCTGGTGATCGTGAAAGGGCTTACAGCTCCTTGACGGTACGCACCTGGTCCTTGTTGATACGGGTGTTCTTGCCGTCCAGTTGCTTGAACTCGTAGAAGCCCGAGTCGGAATCGTACTTGGGAGTGTCCACCGCCTGAATCTCACGCCCGTCGTTCAGGGTGATCACCGTCGGCGTCGAGCAACCGGCGAGGGTGGCCAGGCCCACAGTCAGCATGAGTGCGGCGAGGGTCCGTTGGGTCATGGTGCTTCTCCAGAAAAAATACGGATGGATTACTGCTAGGACGCCATTATTTTCGGCAAGTTCCTTGCGGCTGTCCATCGAGCCTGCTGTCGCAATGCTGAAGCAATTGCGGAGTGTTGAGGTTGGCCAGCCTGGCGTCGCCTGCCGGGCACTGCAGGGCCTGGGCCTGCAACGGCAGCATGACCTGTCGCGGGCTGCGCTCGCCTGCCGCCCAGGCGCGTTCGAAGGCGTCGGCCAGCGCCACCGGGATCACGCAGAACAGCGGTTCCCAGTATTCGCCCTGGCGCACCATCAGCGGCCGCTGTGGGTGCTCGCCGGCCACCTCGAGCATGCTCTGCAGCAGTGACCGATCGACCTGTGGCACATCGCAGGGCAGCACCAGCAGATGCGGGTGACGTGCCACCGCCAGGCCGGCGCGAATCCCGGCCAGGGGCCCGGGGAAATCGCTGCTGTCGTCGCTGACCAGGCGATCGGCATAGACCGCATAGCGTTCCTGGTTACGGTTGCAGGAAATGATCAGGTCGTCGGTCAGTGGCCGCGCCGTGGCATGCAGATGGGCGATCAATGGCTGGCCTCGCCAGGGCAGCAGGCCCTTGTCCCGGCCGCCCATGCGTTGGCCGCGGCCGCCGGCCAGGAGCAGGATGGAGAAGTCGGTCAGCGGCATGGCGGGTCTCGAAGGCGATGGTCGTGCCACTCAAGGAGCGCACTTGTAACAGGCAACGCTGTGATATAACACCGGCCTGTTTTTCCGACAACGCATTCTTCCATCACATTGGACCGAGCCTATGAAAGCCAAGGCTGATACCCCTTTTGTACCGCTGAATATCGCGGTCCTGACTGTCAGTGATACCCGTACCCTGGAAACCGACACCTCCGGGCAGGTCTTCGTCGATCGCCTGACTGCCGCCGGTCACCACCTGGCCGAGCGGGTGCTGCTCAAGGACGACCTGTATCGGATCCGTGCCCAGGTCGCTACCTGGATCGCCGAGGAGGTGGTCCAGGTCGTGCTGATCACCGGCGGCACCGGCTTCACCGGCCGTGACAGTACCCCGGAGGCGGTAACCTGCCTGCTGGACAAGCAGGTCGACGGTTTCGGCGAATTGTTCCGGCAGATTTCCGTGGCCGATATCGGCACCTCCACCGTGCAGTCGCGGGCCCTGGCCGGCCTGGCCAACGGCACGCTGGTCTGCTGCCTGCCGGGTTCGACCAACGCGGTGCGCACCGGCTGGGACGGCATCCTCGCCGAACAGCTGGACTCGCGTCACCGCCCCTGCAACTTCGTTCCACACCTGAAACAGGCGGCGCCTTGTGAATCCCGCGGGTAAGCCGGGCAAGAGCGGTGCGCTGATGCCGGTCGAAGTCGCCTTGGCCCGGCTGCTCGAACTGGCCGAGGCGGCGCCGATCCGCGAGGTCGAGCGCCTGTCGCTGGCGGCTGTCGAGGGTCGGGTGCTGGCCGAGGACCTGGTCTCCAGCCTCGATCTGCCGCCCTGGCCGAACAGTGCCATGGATGGTTATGCGCTGCGCCTGGCCGACTGGCAGGGCGAGCCGTTGCCGGTCAGCCAGCGGATTTTCGCCGGGCAGGCTCCGCAACCGCTGCTGCCTGGCACCTGTGCGCGGATCTTCACCGGCGCGCCGGTGCCGGCCGGCGCCGACTGCGTGGAAATGCAGGAAAACGCCGAGGTGCAGGACGATCAGCGGGTACGTTTCACCCAGCCGCTCAAGCCACAGCAGAACATCCGGCCCCAGGGCCAGGAAACCACGGTCGGCGAACGGGTCTTGTCGGCGGGCACTCGCCTGGGGCCGGTGGAGCAGGGGCTGGCGGCCTCACTCGGCTGTGCCGAACTGGAGGTGATCCGCCCGGTGCGCGTCGCGGTGCTGTCGACCGGTGATGAACTGGTCGAGCCGGGCCAGCCGCTGGGGGCAGGGCAGATCTACAACAGCAATCGGGTCCTGCTCTGCAGCTGGCTCAAGCGGCTGGGTTGCACCGTGGTCGATGCCGGAATCCTGCCAGACGATCTGCCGGCTACCCGCCAGCGCCTGGCGGAGCTGGGGGATGTCGACCTGATCCTGTCCACCGGCGGCGTGTCGGTCGGTGAAGCGGACTTCCTCGGCATCGCCTTGCGCGAGGCCGGCGAACTGGACCTGTGGAAACTGGCGATCAAGCCGGGCAAGCCGCTGACCTTCGGGCATTTTCGCGGGGTGCCGGTGATCGGCCTGCCGGGTAACCCGGCGTCGACCCTGGTGACCTTTGCGCTGCTGGCGCGCCCCTACCTGCTGCGCCGCCAGGGTGTGCAGGAGGTCGAGCCGTTGCGCTTGCGGGTGCCGGCCGGGTTCGCCTGGCCCAAGCCCGGCAATCGCCGCGAATACCTGCGTGCACGGCTGGAGAAGGGCCGGGCGATCATCTACCGCAACCAGAGCTCCGGTGTCCTGCGCAGTGCGGCGTGGGCCGAAGGGCTGGTGGAAGTGTTGGAGGGGACCACGCTGGTGGAGGGCGATTGGCTGAACTTCATTCCCCTGAGTGAAGTGCTCGGCTGACAGTCGCCAAGCGCTTCGCGGGCAAGCCACGCTCCTACAGGCCCAAGCCGGGCATCAGACTTGCGTACGACTCGGGCCTGTAGGAGCGTGGCTTGCCCGCGAAAGCATCCTCAATATCACCGCATGCAAGGGACTTGAAAACCAAGCAAGCGCTAGGTAAGTTCTCTGGGTCTTCCCAGGGAGCTTGCCCATGTCTGCCTTTCAGGAATACTTCAACCCCGGCCATCAACTGATACGCGACAGCGTCAGGCGTTTCGTCGAGCGGGAAATTCTTCCGGACATCGAGCAATGGGAAGAAGCCGAAGGCTTCCCCCGCGAGCTTTACCTCAAGGCTGGTGCCGCCGGTATCCTCGGTATCGGTTATCCCGAGGTGCTGGGCGGCAGCCATGAAGGCGATCTGTTCGCCAAGGTCGCGGCCAGCGAGGAACTGATGCGCTGCGGCTCCGGCGGCCTGGTGGCGGGCCTCGGCTCCCTGGATATCGGCCTGCCCCCCATCGTCAAATGGGCGCGACCGGAGGTGCGTGAGCGGGTGGTGCCGGCCGTGCTGGCCGGCGAGAAGATCAGTGCCCTCGCAGTGACCGAGCCGGGCGGCGGATCGGATGTCGCCAACCTGCAGACCCGTGCCGTGCGCGATGGCGACTGTTACCGCGTCAGCGGCAGCAAGACCTTCATCACCAGCGGCGTGCGCGCCGACTATTACACCGTGGCGGTACGCACCGGCGAGCCGGGTTTTGGTGGTATCAGCCTGTTGCTGGTCGAGAAGGGCACACCGGGTTTCACCGTCGGCCGGCCGTTGAAGAAGATGGGCTGGTGGGCGTCGGATACCGCCGAACTGTTCTTCGACGATTGCCGGGTACCGCTGGGCAACCTGATCGGTGCCGAGAACATGGGGTTTGCCTGCATCATGGGCAACTTCCAGAACGAACGCCTGGCCCTGGCGATCATGGCCAACATGACCGCCCAGCTGGCGTTGGAGGAAAGCCTGAAATGGGCGCGAGCACGCGAAGCCTTCGGCAAACCCATCGGCAAGTTCCAGGTGATCCGGCACCGCCTGGCCGAGATGGCGACGGCCCTGGAGGTATCACGGGAATTCACCTATCGCCAGGCGGCGAAGATGGCGGCAGGGCAGAGCGTGGTCAAGGAGGTGTCGATGGCGAAGAACTTCGCCACCGATACCGCCGAACGGATCACCCACGATGCGGTGCAGATCCTCGGGGGCCTCGGCTATATGCGCGAGAGCCTGGTGGAGCGGTTGTACCGCGACAACCGCATCCTCTCCATCGGCGGCGGTACCCGCGAAGTGATGAACGAGATCATCGGCAAGCAGATGGGGCTCTGAGCCCACCGGCCGTTACTTTTCCGCCAGCGAGAATTGGGTCAGGCAGTAGGTCGGCACGTTCATGTCGTTCAGCCGCCGGGAGCCGCCCAGCTCCGGCAGGTCGATGATCGCGGCGGCCTCGAAGACCTTGGCGCCCATGCGCCGGACCAGGTTGGCGGCGGCGATCAGGGTGCCGCCGGTGGCGATCAGGTCATCGAAGATCAGCACCGAATCGCCTTCGCACAGGCTGTCGGCATGCACTTCGAGGAAGGCCTCGCCGTATTCGGTCTGGTAGCCCTCGGACAGGACATCCGCTGGCAACTTGCCCTGCTTGCGGAACAGGATCAGCGGCTTGTTCAACTGGTGGGCGATGATCGAGCCGATCAGGAAGCCGCGGGCGTCCATCGCGCCGATGTGGCTGAAGTCGGCTTCGACATAACGGTGGATGAAGCTGTCGGCCACCAGCCGGACCGCCCGTGGCGACTGGAACAGTGGCGTGATGTCGCGGAAAATCACGCCCGGTTTCGGGAAATCGATAACCGGGCGGATCAGGGATTTGATGTCGAAGGTGTCGAAAGCCATCGTCGCAGGTTTCCTGGAGAGCGGTAGGTGCCCAGTATACCTGCGACGGTGCCCAGTGGCCTGTGCGAATTGGTCAGGCCGGCCGCCGGATCAGCTTTCCAGCGAACCGCCGGCGAGGGCACAGAGCTGGATCGGGTCGAGGATGTGCACTTCCTTGCCTTCGGCGGCGATCAGTTCGCTGCCCTGGAAGCGGGTGAACACCCGCGAGACGGTTTCCACCGCAAGGCCCAGGTAGTTGCCGATCTCGTTGCGCGACATGCTCAGGCGGAACTGGTTGGCGGAGAACCCGCGGGCGCGGAAACGGGCCGAAAGGTTGACCAGGAACGTGGCGATCCGCTCGTCGGCGGTCTTTTTCGACAACAGCAGCATCATCTGCTGGTCGTCGCGGATCTCCCGGCTCATCACCCGCATCAGTTGGCGGCGCAACTGCGGCAGTTGCAGGGCCAGTTCGTCCAGGCGCTCGAAGGGAATCTCGCACACCGAAGTGGTTTCCAGGGCCTGGGCCGATACCGGGTAGGTCTCGGTGTCCATCCCCGACAGCCCGACCAGTTCGCTGGGCAGGTGGAAACCGGTGATCTGTTCCTCGCCGCCGTCGCTCAGGCTGAAGGTCTTCAGTGCGCCGGAGCGCACGGCGTAGACGGAGCCGAAGGTATCGCCCTGGCGAAAGAGGAATTCCCCTTTCTTCAGCGGGCGGCCGCGTTTGACGATTTCGTCCAGCGCATCCATGTCCTCCAGATTCAATGAAAGTGGCAGGCAGAGAGGGGCCAGGCTGCAATCCTTGCAGTTGGCCTGGCTGTGGGCGCGCAGCTTCACGGGCTCGGACATTTCTTGAATCCTTGTGGGAAATCACACATAAGCCGTAAGGGTACCCCAGCAGGGCTTGTTCAGGCCAGCCTGCGCCAAAATGGCGCACCCCTACGAAAGTGTAATTTTCAGATCACCCGGGAGAAGCGCTGGCGATTCTGCTGTTCCAGGTAGGCATCGAATACCATGCACACCGAGCGTACCAGCAGGCGCCCGGCGGGCAGAACGGTGAGCCGCTCGTTGTCCAGCTCGATCAGGCCATCGTCGGCCATGCCCATCAGGCGTGGCCAGAGTTCGGCGAAGTAGCCGCGGAAGTCGAGGGTGAACTGCTGCTCGATCCGGGCGAACTCCAGGCTGAAGTTGCAGATGATCTGCTGGATCACTTCCCGGCGCAGCCGGTCGTCGGCGTTGCACAGCAGGCCGCGACTGGTGGCCAGTTGCGCGCTGGCCAGGGTGTTCTGGTACTGGTTCAGGTCGCTGCTGTTCTGGCAGTACAGGTCGCCGATCTGGCTGATGGCCGACACGCCCAAGCCGATCAGGTCGCAGTGGCCATGGGTGGTGTAGCCCTGGAAGTTGCGCTGCAGGGTGGACTCTTCCTGGGCGATCGCCAGTTCGTCGTCCGGCAGGGCGAAGTGATCCATGCCGATGTAGCGATAGCCGGCGGCGGTCAATTGCTCGATGGTGCGATGGAGCATTTCCAGCTTGTCGGCCGGAGCCGGCAGCTCATGGCTGTTGATCCGCCGCTGGGGCAGGAAGCGCTCGGGCAGGTGGGCATAGTTGAACACCGAAAGGCGGTCCGGCTGCAGGTTGATCACTTCGTCCACGGTGCGGGCGAAATGTTCCGGGGTCTGCTTGGGCAGGCCGTAGATCAGGTCGATATTGATCGAGCGGAATTGCAGGGTCCGCGCCGCCTCGATCACCGCACGGGTTTCATCCAGGCTCTGCAGGCGATTGACCGCCCGCTGCACGCTCGGGTCGAGGTCCTGCAGGCCGATGCTGATCCGGTTGAAGCCCAGCTCGCGCAACAGGCCCATGGTCGACCAGTCGGCTTCCCGCGGGTCGATCTCGATGCCGTAGTCGCCGGAGTCGTCATCCAGCAGGTTGAAGTGCTGGCGCAGCCTGGCCATCAACTGGCGCAGTTCGTCATGGCTGAGAAAGGTCGGCGTGCCACCGCCGAAGTGCAACTGCTCGACTTTCTGGTTCGGGTCCAGGTGGCAGGCCACCAGCTGGATTTCCTGTTCCAGGCGCTGCAGATAGGGCTGGGCGCGGCCGCGGTCCTTGGTGATGACCTTGTTGCAGGCGCAGTAGTAGCAGATGTTCGCGCAGAACGGCACATGCACATACAGCGACAGCGGCCGCGAGGCCTTGCGGCTGTCGCGCAGGGCGTGCAACAGGTCGAAGGTGCCGACCTGGCTGTTGAATTGTACGGCGGTGGGGTAGGAGGTGTAACGCGGTCCCGCAAGGTCGTAACGGCGAATAAGATCAGAGTCCCAACGAATGGCGTCGAGCATGCGGGCGTTCCCCCGGATTGGCTGCAATGCCCGGAGTCTAGGGGGATCGCGACGCAGGCATGTTGATTTGTATCAAGGGTCTCGGAGCCGCTCAGTGCCCCATCAACCAGTGCTGGTGCGGTCCCGGCAGGGTCCACAGGCCGAACAGCATCACCAGCAGGCCGCCGCCCAGGCGTACACCGCGTTTGCGCAACAGCGCCGTGACCCGTTCCGCCGCCAGCCCGGTCGCCAGCAGCACCGGCCAGGTGCCCAGGCCGAAGGCGAGCATCAGCAGCGCGCTGTCCAGCGCGTTGCCGCGGCTCGCCGCCCACAGCAGCGTGCTGTAGACCAGGCCACACGGCAGCCAGCCCCAGAGCGTACCCAGCAGCAGCGCACGGGGCAGGCTCGACACCGGCAGCAGGCGATTGGCAACCGGTTGGATATGCCGCCACAGGCCGCGGCCGAGAGCTTCGATGCGGGTCAGGCCACTCCACCAGCCGGCCAGGTACAGGCCCATGCTGATCAGCAGCAGGCCAGCCACGACCCGCAACGCCGCCGCCGCCGGGCTGCTGGCCACCGCCCAGCCGGCCAGCCCGGTGAGCAGGCCGGCCGCTCCGTAGCTGAGCACCCGCCCGAGGTTGTAGGCCAGCAGCAGGCGCAGGCGTCGCGCCCGTTGTTCGCGGGGGATCGCCAGGGTCAGGGCGCCCATCAGGCCGCCGCACATGCCCAGGCAATGACCGCCGCCGAGCAGGCCGAGGATCACCGCGGAAACCAGCAGTGGCACCAGTTCAGGCATGGGGCGGCGTCCGCCGATCGCGCTCGTTGCCCGTACCGTCGGCCTCGTCGATGGCGGCCTTGTGGTTCGGGTCCTGGTCGTCGAACAGGATGCTGTGGGCCGGGCCGTCGAGGTCGTCGTACTGGCCGCTGTCCACCGCCCAGAAGAAAATGTAGACGGCGATGGCGACGATCAGCAGTGCCGCCGGGATCATCACGTAGAGTGCTGGCATCTTTACTCCAGGCCCGCCCGGTTCAGGCCGGTTGCGGGCGGGTTTCGGTCAGGACGTGGTCGCCCTGCGGGCCGGGCAGGCGAGTCAGGCGCAAGGCGTTCAGCACCACCGTCAACGAGCTGATGGACATACCGACCGCCGCCCATATCGGCGTGATCCAGCCGAGGGCGGCGAACGGCAACATGAGCCCATTGTACAGTGCCGCCCAGGCCAGGTTCTCGATGATCACCCGACGGGTCCGGCGGGCCAGGTCGAAGGCCTGCACCAGGGCGTCGAGGCGGTTGGACAGCAGCACGGCGTCGGCACTGGTCTTGGCCAGGTCGGTGGCCGAGCCCATGGCGACGCTGATGTCGGCCGCGGCCAGCACCGGCACGTCGTTGACCCCGTCCCCCAGCATCAGCACCTTGCGGCCCTGCTGCTGCAATTGCCTGAGCACCTGCAACTTGTCATCCGGGCTCAGCCCGCCACGGGCCTCGTCGATCCCCAGTTGCGCAGCCACGTCGGTGACCATCGGCGAACTGTCGCCGGATAGCAGCAGGGTGCGCCAGCCACGGGCACGGCAGGCCGCGAGCAGGTCCGGGGCATCGCCGCGCAGCCGGTCGTCGAGGACGAACCAGGCCAGCGCGCCCTGGCGGTCGCCGAGCAGCAGCCACTGTCCGCTGGCATCCGGCGCTGTCGGCAGGGCGCAGCCGCTGAGTTCACAGACGAACTGCGCCTGGCCGATCCGCAACCACTGCGCGCCGACCCGGCCTTCCAGGCCGCGTCCGGGTGTACTCAGGACGTCTTCGGCGGCTTGCGGGGCACGGCCGAAGGCCCTGGCGATCGGGTGCTCGGAGCGGTTCTCCAGCGCCGCGGCCAAGGCCAGGCAGCGTTCGCTGTCCAGCGCTCCCAGCGGGTGGATGGCGCGCAGCGCCAGGCGGCCTTCGGTGAGGGTGCCGGTCTTGTCGAAAATCACCGTGTCGATCTGGTTCAGCCCTTCGAGCACATGCCCGCGGGTCAGCAGCAGGCCGAGCTTGTGCAGGGTGCCGGTGGCCGCGGTGAGGGCGGTCGGGGTGGCCAGCGACAGGGCGCAGGGGCAGGTCGCCACCAGCATCGCCAGGACGATCCAGAACGCCCGCTGTGGCTCGACCTGCCACCAGAGCAGGCCGATGGCCACGGCGGCGATCAGCGACAGCAGCAGGAACCATTGCGAGGCGCGGTCGGCGATCTCCGCCAGGTGCGGCTTCTCGCTCTGGGCCCGTTCCAGCAGGCGGACGATGGCCGACAGGCGAGTGTCCTGGCCGAGGGCGAGGATCTCGACCGTCAGGGCGCCTTCGACGTTCAGCGTGCCGGCGGTGACCGCCTCGCCCGGGCCACGTGGTTGCGGCAGGTATTCGCCGGTCAGCAGCGATTCGTCGATGCTCGACTGGCCCTGGAGAATCCGGCCGTCCGCGGGTAGCACGGCACCGGGATGCACCAGCACCTGGTCACCCAGGCGCAGTTCATCGAGCAGGATGCGTTCGCTCTGGCCGTCCGCCTGCAGGCGCAGGCAGGACGCCGGCAGCAGGTTGACCAGTTGCGCGGTGGCCGCCGCCGTGCGCTCGCGGGCGCGTCGTTCCAGATAGCGGCCGGCCAGCAGAAACAGGGCGAACATGCCCACCGCATCGAAGTACAGCTCGCCGACGCCGCTGATCGAGGTCCAGATCCCGGCGCAGTAGGCGCTGCCGATCGCCAGCGAGACCGAGACGTCCATGGTCAGGTGGCGGGTACGCAGGTCGCGCAGGGCGCCGCGAAAGAACGGCGCGCAACTGTAGAAGACGATCGGGGTGGTCAGGAACAGCGCGACCCAGCGCAGGATGACATGCAGCTCCGGGCTCAGGTCGATATTGAATTCCGGCCACGTGGCCATGGTCGCCATCATCGCCTGGAACCACAGCAGGCCGGCCACGCCCAGCTGGCGCAGGGACTTGCGGTTCTCGGCGGCCAACTGTTCGCTGGCGCGGTCGGGTCGATAGGGGTGGGCGGCGTAGCCGATCTGCCGCAGTTCGGCCAGCAGGCTGCTCAGCGGCAGCTGGCTGTCGGCCCAGCTGACCTGCAAGCGGTGATTGGACAGGTTCAGCCGTGCCTCGGCCACCGCCGGCAGGTTGCGCAGGTGCCTTTCGATCAGCCAGCCACAGGCCGCGCAACTGATGCCTTCGATCAGCAGGGTGGTTTCGGCCAGTTCGCCGTCGTGACGGACGAAGGGCTGCTGCACATCGGCGCGGTCGTACAGCGCCAGTTCATCCGGCAGTTGCACCGGCAGGACGTCGGGGTTGGCGGAGGTCTCGCTGCGATGGCTGTAGTAGTGCTCCAGGCCGCCGGCGACGATGGCCTCGGCCACGGCCTGGCAGCCCGGGCAGCAGAACTCGCGGGTCTCGCCCAGCACTGCGGCGGTGAAGCGGCTGCCCGAGGGGACGGGCAGGGCGCAGTGGTAACAGGGGAGTGGGGTGGTCATAAGTGATGTGGGTCGATCGATTCCGTGCGCGGTCAGTTGTCGAGGTCTTCGGCACCCTTGAGCGGCTCGTCGCCCAGCAGCAGGTCGCGGTCATGGCTGACCTGCTCTTCCTCGAACATCCGCCAGGTCTTGCCGTCCTGGGTACCCAGCAGTTCGACGAAGCGCCGGCCCTCGACCTTGTCGCTCAACTGGCCGATGTAGCGGCCCTGTTCGGTCTGGCTGCGGTTGAGGCTGATCTTGCGATCCTTCTCCGGCTGGGTCGGCGAGATCAGGTTCAACTCCAGGGTCGCAGGCGTGCTGTCGCCGCTCAGGCGCAGGTCGACCTCACCGGTCACGTCGTCGAAGTGCACGTTGGCGCGCATCTTCAGCGACTGGGCCAGCAACTCGCGGTCCAGGGAACGGTTGATGCCCTTGCCGGCCTCGTAGTAGTTGTCGTTGACCAGGTTGTCCGGGTTCTTCACCGCGATGGTCACCATCGACAGGGTCAGGGCGACCGAGCAGGCCAGGATGCCGATGATGATCCACGGCCAGAGGTGCTTGTACCAGGGGTGGGTGGCAGTTGCGACGGACATTGTGGCTTCCCTTAGCGGATTTGCGGGCCGATGAACCGGCTCTTGGCTTCGACGTGAACGCTGGCGTCATCGGCGTCCCTGAGGATGAATTTCACCTCGTTGGTGCTCGACGGCAGTTGCTCGGGAGAACTGGAGAGTTCCACCGGCATGCTGAAGATCTCCCCGGCCGGCACGCGGATCTCGCGCCGCCCCTGCAGGCGCAGGTCGGGCAGGCCGGCGGCATCGAGCACGTAGGTGTGGTCGCGCTGGTCCTTGTTCATGATCTTCAGGCTGTAGACGTTCTCGATCCGACCCTCGGCATTTTCGCGATAGAGGACGCGGTCCTTGCTGACGTCGAAGCCGACCAGCGAGCGCATGAGGAACGCGGTGATCAACAGACTGATCATCGCCAGCAGCACCACCGCGTAGCCGATCAGGCGAGGGCGCAGGGTGTGGGTCTTCTGCCCGGACAGGTTGTGCTCGGTGGTGTAGCTGATCAGCCCGCGCGGATATTCCATCTTGTCCATGATGCTGTCACAGGCGTCGATGCAGGCGGCGCAGCCGATGCATTCGATCTGCAGGCCATCGCGGATGTCGATGCCGGTGGGGCAGACCTGCACGCACATCGTGCAGTCGATGCAGTCGCCCAGGCCCTGGGCCTTGTAGTCGGCGCCTTTCTTGCGCGGGCCACGGCCTTCGCCACGGCGCGGGTCGTAGGAGACGATCAGGGTGTCCTTGTCGAACATCACGCTCTGGAAGCGCGCGTAGGGGCACATGTAGATGCACACCTGCTCACGCAGCCAGCCGGCGTTGCCATAGGTGGCGAGGGTGAAGAAACCGACCCAGAAATACGACCAGCCATCGGCTTGCCCGGTGAAGAAGTCGATCACCAGTTCGCGGATCGGCGAGAAGTAGCCGACGAAGGTCATGCCGGTGACGAAGCCGATCAGCAGCCACAGGCTGTGCTTGCTGAACTTGCGCAGGAACTTGTTGGCGCTCATCGGCGCCTTGTCGAGCTTGATGCGCTGGTTGCGATCCCCCTCGGTGACTTTCTCGCACCACATGAAGATCCAGGTCCAGACGCTCTGCGGGCAGGTGTAGCCGCACCAGATGCGCCCGGCGTAGACGGTGATGAAGAACAGGCCGAAGGCGGCGATGATCAGCATGCCCGACAGCAGGATGAAGTCCTGGGGCCAGAAGGTCGCGCCGAAGATGAAGAACTTGCGTTCCGGCAGGTTCCACCAGACGGCCTGGTGGCCGCCCCAGTTCAGCCAGACCGTACCGAAGTAGAGCAGGAACAGCACGGCGCCGCCGGCCATCCGCAGGTTGCGGAACAGCCCGGTGAAGGCTCGGGTGTAGATTTTTTCGCGTGAGGCGTAGAGGTCGACGGCGTTGTTCTGTTGCTTGGCAGGCGGAGTGACGTCGTGTACCGGAATCTGATTGCTCATCATTGCATCCCACGGCAGGGGGAAAATGTCGCGGTCAGTACGTGCCGACCGTGATCGGATAGCGTTGAAGCTTAGTGCAGTGGCTTAATGATACGCCTCTGCCCCGGCTCAACGGGTGCGACCTTTGGTCGCGTTGGGTGAAAGCTCGGTATGGTGTAGCGAATGTAACAAAGCATGACTCAGATCAATTGACTATAGGCCAAGGCCGTGGCTGGCATGTGCCGATTCTGGCGGGCGTGAGGGCCCTGCACCATGAAAAAGGCCCCGTCGGTCCATGCCGGCGGGGCCTTTGTCGTTGCGGCAAGCCGGGGCTTATTCGGCGGGCTTGTCGTTACCGTGGGACAGGCTGTAGACGTAGGCCGCCAGCAGGTGGACCTTGTCGTTGCCCTGGGTCTGCTCCTGGGCCGGCATCTGCCCCTGGCGACCGTAACGGATGGTCTGTTGCAACTGCGCGAAGCTCGAACCGTAGATGAACGCGGCCGGGTGCGTCAGGTTCGGTGCGCCCATGGCCGGGGTACCCTTGCCTTCCGGTCCATGGCAGGCCACGCAGTTGGCGGCGAACAGCTTCTGGCCATTGACCGGGTCGGCCTTGGCGCCTTCCGGCAGCTTGCGACCGTCGAGGTTGGTCAGCACGAACGCGGCGACATCGGCCACGCCCTGCTCGCCGATCACCTCGGCCCAGGCCGGCATCACCGCATGGCGACCGCCCATGATGGTCTGCTTGATGGTCTGCGGGTCGCCGCCCCAGCGCCAGTCTTCATCGGTCAGGTTGGGGAAGCCATAGGCCCCCTTGGCGTCTGAACCGTGACACACCGAGCAGTTGGAGGCGAACAGTCGCCCACCCATCTTCAGGGCCTGCGGGTCCTTGGCCACTTCCTCGATGGGCATGGCGGCGTATTTGGCGAAGATCGGCCCGAATTTGGCATCCGACCTGGCCATTTCCTTCTCCCACTCGTGCACGCCGGTCCAGCCGGTCTGGCCGTTGGCGAAGGGGGTCTGCTTCTCGTTGTCCAGGTAGTTGTAACCTGGCAGTACCCCTTTCCAGTTGCCCAGGCCCGGGTACAGCACCAGGTAGCCGAGAGCGAAGATCAGGGTGCCGACGAACAGCATGAACCACCATTTCGGCAGTGGGTTGTCGTACTCCTCGATGCCGTCGAAGGAGTGGCCGACGGTCTCGTCGGTCTGCTCGGCGCGCTGGCCCTTGCGGGTCGACAGCAGCAGCCAGGTCAAGGCGAAGATGGTACCCAGGCTGAGGACTGTGACGTACAGACTCCAGAACGTAGTCATTCTTTGTTACTCCTAGAAGCTTGCTCGACGTGCTTGATGGCTTCGGGATCGTCCGCGAAAGGCAGCAAGGTCGCGTCTTCAAACTCCGCCTTGCGCTTGGGGCTGAAGACCCACAAGGCCAGGCCGACAAAGGCCACCATCACCACGAGGGTGCCAAGGCCACGAATCATCCCGATATCCATGAACAATCACCGTTTGCTTTTGATGATGGTGCCAAGGCCTTGCAGGTAGGCCACCAGCGCGTCCATTTCGGTCTTGCCCTTCACGGCATCCCTGGCACCGGCGATGTCTTCGTCGGTATAGGGCACGCCGAGCGAGCGCAGGACTTCCATCTTCTTCGCGGTGTCCTTGCCGTCGAGCTTGTTTTCCACGAGGAACGGGTACGCCGGCATTTTCGACTCGGGCACCACGTTGCGCGGGTTGTACAGGTGCGCGCGGTGCCAGTCATCGGAGTAACGACCGCCGACACGGGCCAGGTCCGGGCCGGTACGCTTGGAGCCCCACAGGAACGGGTGGTCCCAGACGCTTTCACCGGCTACCGAGTAGTGCCCGTAGCGTTCGGTTTCGGCGCGGAACGGCCGGATCATCTGCGAGTGGCAGCCGACACAACCGTTGGCGATGTAGATGTCGCGGCCTTCCAGTTCCAGGGCGGTACGTGGCTTCATGCCTTCGACCGGCTTGTTGGTGACGTCCTGGAAGAACAGCGGGACGATCTGGGTCAGGCCGCCGATGCTCACGGCGATGACCATGAAGAAGGCCAGCAGGCCGATATTCTTCTCGACTACTTCGTGCTTCATCAGTGGGCTCCAACGACAGCGATCTGAGCGGCGGCTTCAGCTTCAGCCGGGTTCGAGGCGCGAACGGTACGGAAGGTGTTGTAGGCCATCAGCAGCATGCCCGTGGCGAAGAACGCCCCGCCCAGGGCGCGGACGATGAAGCCGGGGTGGCTGGCCTGCAGCGCTTCGACGAAGGAGTAGGTCAGCGTGCCGTCGTCGTTGATCGCCCGCCACATCAGGCCCTGGGTGATGCCGTTGACCCACATCGAGGCGATGTAGAGCACCGTGCCGATGGTCGCCAGCCAGAAGTGCGCGTTGATCAGGCCGACGCTGTGCATCTGCTCGCGGCCGAACAGCTTGGGAATCATGTGATAGACCGCACCGATGGAAATCATCGCCACCCAGCCGAGGGCGCCGGCGTGGACGTGGCCGATGGTCCAGTCGGTGTAGTGCGAGAGCGAGTTGACGGTCTTGATCGCCATCATCGGACCCTCGAAGGTCGACATGCCGTAGAACGCCAGGGAGACGACGAGGAAGCGCAGGATCGGGTCGGTGCGCAGCTTATGCCAGGCGCCGGAGAGGGTCATCATGCCGTTGATCATGCCGCCCCAGCTCGGGGCCAGCAGGATGATCGACATGGCCATGCCCAGCGACTGGGCCCAGTCCGGCAGGGCGGTGTAGTGCAGGTGGTGGGGACCGGCCCAGATGTACAGGGTGATCAGTGCCCAGAAGTGGACGATGGACAGGCGATAGGAGTAGATCGGGCGTTCGGCCTGTTTCGGCACGAAGTAGTACATCATCCCGAGGAAGCCGGTGGTGAGGAAGAAGCCCACCGCGTTATGCCCGTACCACCACTGGATCATCGCGTCGGTCGCGCCGGAGTAGGCCGAGTAGGACTTGAAGAAGCTCACCGGCAGCGAGGCGTGGTTGACGATGTGCAGCATGGCGGTAACGATGATGAACGCACCGTAGAACCAGTTGCCGACATAGATGTGCTTGGTCTTGCGCTTGATGATGGTGCCGAAGAACACCAGGGCGTAGACCACCCAGACGATGGCCAGCAGGATAGCCAGCGGCCATTCCAGTTCCGCGTATTCCTTGGTGGTGGTGTAGCCCAGCGGCAGGGTGACCAGGGCGCCGACGATCACGGCTTGCCAACCCCAGAAGTGGAAGGCCGCGAGGCTGTCGGAGATCAGTCGCACCTGGCAGGTACGCTGCACCACATAGTAGGAGGTGGCAAACAGTGCACAACCACCGAAGGCGAAGATCACCAGGTTGGTGTGCAGCGGGCGCAGGCGTCCAAAACTCGTCCACGGCAGACCGAAATTCAGCTCCGGCCAGACCAGTTGAGAGGCAATGAAGACTCCGAGCCCCATGCCAAGGATCCCCCAGACCACCGTCATGATGGCGAACTGGCGGACTACCTTATAGTTATAAGCAGTCTGACTTATTGCTGTGCTCATTCTAAGGTTCCACGGTTTGGGTATAGTTATTAGGGGTGAAAATCGGCCGCAAGTATGGATAAAGAGTAGGGTCATTGCAACGCGCCATGACCTGGGTCAATACCTTGCGACGCTGATTCTGCGGCCTTTCCATGCTCGGTGTAGGGTCAAAACGCGCGCTCGCGAAAACCGTGACCGACCGGTTGACGAGGGGTTGCGGATTGATCGAGGTTTGGAAAGCTTAGTACCGATTCCCGGGAGTGGGTAGGCAGAGCGAAACCGAGGTGCGACACTCGGTCGCGCAGGGGAGGGGAACTGCCGCATCCTGATCGATGCGGCAGGAAATATCCGGTATTTATTGAGCTTTGTTTTCTCCTTGACTGCCGTGGGAAAGGCTGTACACGTAAGCGGCCAGCAACTGCACCTTGTCGTTGCCGAGCAGTTCGCTCTGGGCCGGCATGTGGCCCTGGCGACCGTGGCGGATGGTCTGCTGCAGTTGCGCCAGGCTGGTGCCGTAGATGAACGCGGCCGGTGTGGTCAGGTCCGGTGCGCCCATGGCCTGGGTACCCTGGCCGGTGGCGCCATGGCAGGCGACGCAGTTGGTGTTGAAGACCTGCTGGCCGGCGGCCAGGTCCGCGCCGTTGCCTTCCGGCAGCGGCAGCTTGCCCAGGCCGTGGCGCACATAGGCGGCGACGTTGCGCACACCGTCCTCACCGAGGATGTCGCCCCAGGCCGGCATCGCCGCGATGCGGCCACCCATGATGGTGGTCTTGATCGTGTCGGCACTGCCGCCCCAACGCCAGCTGTCATCGGCCAGGTTCGGGAAACCGTAGGCGCCCTTGGCGTCCGAGCCGTGGCAGACCGCGCAGTTGGAAGCGAACAGGCGTCCGCCCATTTTCAGCGCCTGTGGATCCTTGGCCACTTCTTCCACGGGCATGGCCGCGAACTTGGCGAAGATCGGCCCGAACCTGGCATCGGCCTTGTCCATTTCCTTTTCCCACTCGTGCACGCCGGTCCAGCCGTTCTCGTAGCCGGGCAGGATGCCTTTCCAGTTGCCCAGGCCGGGGTAGAGGATCAGGTAGCCGACGGAAAACACCAGGGTGCCGGCGAACAGCATGAACCACCACTGCGGCAGCGGGTTATCGTACTCCTCGATGCCGTCGAAGCTGTGGCCCATGGTCTGGTCGACGCTGCCCTTGGTCTCGCCCTTGCGCGTGCCGATCAGCAGCCAGGTCAGGCCGATCAGGCTGCCGATGGTCAGTACGCAGATGTACGTACTCCAGAAGGTGGTCATGGCCGGTTGCTCCTTGTTGCAGGGTCTTGTTCAGGTGTTTCGGGCAATGGATCGTCGGCGAACGGCAGCATGCGTGCCTGGGCGAACTCCGGATTGCGCTTGCCGTTGAACACCCAGATGGCGAGGCCGACGAAGGCGATCATCACCACCAGGGTGCCGAGGCCGCGGATCATTCCGCTACTGATCTCCATGGCTCACCTCTTGCTCTTGATCGCGGTGCCGAGCACCTGCAGGTAGGCGACCAGCGCGTCCATCTCGCTCTTGCCCTTGAGGCTGGCGACGGCGCCGGCGATGTCGTCGTCGCTGTAGGGCACGCCGAGGGTGCGCATGGCGCGCAGCTTGGTTTCGGTGTGGCTGCTGTCCAGGGCGTTGGCGACCAGCCACGGGTAGGCCGGCATCTTCGATTCCGGTACCACGTTGCGCGGGTTGTACAGGTGCGCACGGTGCCAGTCGTCCGAATAGCGGCCGCCGACCCGGGCCAGGTCCGGGCCGGTACGCTTGGAACCCCACAGGAACGGGTGGTCCCAGACGCTTTCACCCGCTACCGAATAGTGCCCGTAGCGTTCGGTCTCGGCGCGGAACGGCCGGATCATCTGCGAGTGGCAACCGACGCAGCCTTCGCGGATGTAGATGTCGCGGCCTTCCAGTTGCAGTGCGGTGTAGGGCTTCATGCCTTCGACCGGCTTGTTGGTGACGTCCTGGAAGAACAGCGGGACGATCTGGGTCAGGCCGCCGATGCTGACGGCGAATACCATCAGCAGCATCAGCAGGCCGACGTTCTTTTCGATCACTTCGTGTTTCATGGCGAACTCCTCAGGCCATCTGCGCGTTGGCGGTGACGGTGGCAGGTGCTGCACCGCGCACGGTGCGCCAGGTGTTGTAGGCCATCAGCAGCATGCCGCTGAGGAAGATGGCACCGCCGATCAGCCGCACGATGAAGCCGGGATGGCTGGCCACCAGGGTTTCGACGAAGGAATAGGTCAGCGTGCCGTCCTCGTTGACCGCGCGCCACATCAGGCCCTGGGCGATACCGTTGACCCACATCGAGGCGATGTAGAGCACGGTGCCGATGGTGGCCAGCCAGAAGTGCGCGTTGATCAGGCCGACGCTGTGCATCTGCTCGCGGCCGAAGACTTTCGGGATCATGTGGTACAGCGCGCCGATGGAGATCATCGCCACCCAGCCCAGCGCCCCGGCGTGCACATGGCCGATGGTCCAGTCGGTGTAGTGGGAGAGAGCGTTGACGGTCTTGATCGCCATCATCGGACCCTCGAAGGTCGACATGCCGTAGAACGCCAGGGACACCACGAGGAAGCGCAGGATCGGGTCGCTGCGCAGCTTATGCCAGGCGCCCGAGAGGGTCATCATGCCGTTGATCATGCCGCCCCAGCTGGGTGCCAGCAGGATCAGCGACATCACCATGCCCAGCGACTGGGCCCAGTCCGGCAGGGCGGTGTAGTGCAGGTGGTGGGGACCGGCCCAGATGTACAGGGTGATCAGCGCCCAGAAGTGCACGATGGACAGGCGATAGGAATACACCGGGCGTTCGGCCTGCTTGGGCACGAAGTAGTACATCATCCCCAGGAAACCGGCGGTCAGGAAGAAGCCCACCGCGTTGTGCCCGTACCACCACTGCACCATGGCGTCGGTGGCACCGGCGTAGAGCGAGTAGGACTTGGTCAGGCTGACCGGGATTTCCAGGTTGTTGACGATATGCAGGATCGCCACGGTGATGATGAATGCGCCGAAGAACCAGTTGCCGACATAGATGTGCTTGGTGGTGCGCTTCATCACCGTGCCGAAGAACACGTAGGCATAGGCGACCCAGACGATGGTGATCAGCAGGTCGATCGGCCATTCCAGCTCGGCGTATTCCTTGGAGCTGGTGTAGCCCAGCGGCAGGCTGATGGCTGCCAGCAGGATCACCAGCTGCCAGCCCCAGAAGGTGAAGGCCGCCACCTTGGGCGAAAACAGCTGGGTCTGGCAGGTGCGCTGCACCGAGTAGTAGGAGCTGGCGAACAGTGCGCAGCCGCCGAAGGCGAAGATCACCGCGTTGGTGTGCAGCGGGCGCAGGCGGCCGAAGCTGGTCCACGGCAGGTTGAAGTTGAGTTCGGGCCAGACCAATTGGGCCGCGAGGAAAACCCCGAGCCCCATACCGACGATGCCCCACACCACCGTCATAATGGCGAATTGGCGGACCACCCGGTAGTTGTAGGCGGTACTGATTGAAGTGTTCATGGTTCCCCATCCACGGTTCGGGCCAACGCGCAGACGGCCTGCCAGGCGGCCTGCATGTCCGGCCCGGAGTTATAGGCAGACTAAAGCAAGCCAAGCATGGGCAAATAGCCAGCGGCGGGTATTGACGGGGGTCAATGGGCTCCGCCATGGAGCCCGGGTGCAGGCGTGGGGCGTCGTCGCAGCGGGCTGCGCGACGCCCGGATCAACGGATCAGGTGCAGGGCAGCAGCCTGCTGCCCAGGCCCAGGCCCGAGGCATGGTGGGTCAGGGTCACCAGGCCGAGGTCGACGGTGAGCCCGGGGTGGGGGATCTCCGCCACGTCCGGCTTGCGCATGTCCAGCACCAGCAGGATCAGGCCCAGCGTGCCTTTCTTCGCGGTCATCGACCAGGTGAACTTCTCCGTGCTGTGCTGCAGTGGCCAGCGATTGCCATAGAGCCTGCGAATGGCCTTGAGCTCGTCGATGTCGGGGAGCCTCAGGCCCTTCATCGTGGCGTTCTCGGTCGTGTCATCGCTGTTGGCGACGCCGAGGTCGTAGCACAGCATCACACCGTACACGTTGACCTGGTATTTCTTGAACTGCCCGGCCTTGTCCCGCACCACGATATGCGTGCTGCCGTTGCTGCGTACCGTTACCCGGCCATTGCGGTCGACTGCGGCGACCTTCGGATTCTCGCTGCTGTAGGTGTAGCCGGGGACTCCGCCGCTGGGCACCCGCTGGACCCAGGTGCCCGGGCCGAATTCGGGCAGCACCTGAGGGTGGCAGGGGATCAGGAATATCTGGCCGTGCAGGTTGACCGGGCTGGTATCGAGCAGCAGTTCAGGCACGCGCATTTTCGCCCGCACCGTCAGGGTCAACCGTGGGAAGAGTACGGCCGTGGTTTCGTCGGCACTGCCATCGAAGCTCGCCTTGAGGGTCAGCGTCAGGCCGCTCAGGTCCCGCAGGCTGTCGAGCCCGCTGCGTGGCAGCTTGCCGTGAATGACGTCGGAGATACTGGTGATTTCCTCCGCCTTCCAGAGCGTGAAACGATAGGGCGTACCATCGTTGCGGGTGCCTTCGACCTGCAGCCAGACCCGTTGCCCGACCTGGATATGCGGCCACTTGCCGACCTCCACGGTGGCATCTGCGCTGAAGGTGTTCAGGTCCAGCAGCCGATCCCTGGCCTCGCGAACCTCGGGGGCCGGCAGGTTTCGCGGCAGCAGCACCGACAGTGGCAGGACCTCGGACGGTGACGCCACACTGCCACGGGTGAGGGTATAGCCGACATCCACGTTTTTGCCGATGTTGGCGCTGACCGCGGTGACCGGGGCGAAGAAGGCCAGGCTGCCGCTGTCGCTGCCCGGTTGCGCCGGCAGCGTCGGCGTGCCGTTGCCCGCAGTCCCGCGCCAGTAGGCCTGGACGCTGTCGCTGCCCTGCATGCCGGCATAGCGCACGTCGATGGTCGCCCCGCGCTGGGCCAGTTCCGGTAGCAGGAACGTGCCGCCGGCTTCACGGACCCTGGGCCTGGGCAGATCGAGCGGGCCGGCACTGACCGGCAGGTAGCGCGGCAGCGACGGGAAGCTGTCCCCGGCGCTGGTGGTGACTTCGTAGTGCAGGGTGACCGAGCCACCGGCCAGCACGCTGACCTTGTCGTCGGGAATCAGGAACTGGATGTCCTTGTCGATGTCCTCCTCGCGCAGGGTGATCGTCCGGTCATACGGCACCTCGCTGCCGCTGGCCGTCCGGCCGAGCCAGGTCAGCTTGACCTGCTGCCCGGCGGCGATGAAGTCGTAGGGCTCGACATGGGCGATCACATTACGGAATGCCGGGTCGAGCACGTTGCCGTTCTGCTCGGCAAGCGGCACCCGCGGCGGCTTGAGGGTGCGTGCCCGGCCGGTGATCCACAGCGGCCGGCTCTTGGAGCGACGGCTGGGCTGGCCGGCGATGTCGACATAGTAATAGAAGCGGGCCAGGCCACGGAGAATGGCAATGAACTGCTCGTAGGGGACCATGAAGGAGACGAAGGGGTCGCTGTCGTGTCCGGGGCTGCTCTGGGTATGGGGCAGCAGCTGCTGGCCCTCGGCATCCTCGCGCTCCACCACCAGGCGCACGGTATGACCGCTGTTCATCCCTTCGTAGCGCAGTACCAGCACCTGCACGTCGGCGCCGTCGAGTTCGTCCAGGTTCAGCATCATGCCCTGGGCCTTGGGAACCACCGGTGCGAGCAGGGACGGATCGCCGATCCCGACCTCGATGAGTGCCGGCCGTGACCATTGCGACCAGTTGCCCACCTCGTCGCGGATCTCGTAGCGCACGATGATCGAATCGGAGTTGCCGGCATCCCGGATGATCTCCGGATCGATGGGGATCACCACTTCGTCGCTCGGCTCCATCAGCTCGGGGTGCTGCACGTGGCGACCATGCCAGGACACCAGGATCCGGTCGCCACGGGCCATGTTCGCATAACGCCTGACCACCACGCTGACGCCCTCGGGGTCCTCGATCACCCCGGGCGGCAGCACCTGGGGCAAGGCGAGTTTTTCGTTCTCGCAGAGGGTGGCGCCGTTGCCGGCCTTGCACGAGCGTTCGGGAGCACCGGGACTGTCGAGCTTGACCCGCACCGTCTGCCGGCCTTCCTCGGGCGTACCGCCGGGAAAGGGGGTGAGCACATAACGCACGGTCGTGGTCCCGGAGGTGATCCAGCGGGTTTCGACTTTCAGGGTGATGTGCCCACTGCTGGGCGTGTTGCCCTGGACATGGGTGGCGACGGGGTTGGGATGAGTGCCCCAGTACAGCTCTATCCTGTCCTTCGGCTGCAGTTGCAGCGGCCCGACCAATACCGGCAGGGCCCGCTGCGGGTCGATGACATCGGTCGCGCCCACGCCCAGTTCATGGAAGCTGTTGATCAGCGGGGGTGTCAGTGCCCGTGCGGTCCTGGACAGGCGGGTGGGGAGACTGGCCAGCGGTTTCCAGCTGGGCTCCACCGGGCCTGCCTGTCGCCACTGCCCGCTGGTGACCAGCACGCTGAGGTTGCCGGTGGCGGCGACCTTCTGCACGAAGGCGGCATCGGGCAGTTCGATCACCTGATGCTCGGCCGAAGAACCGTTCTGCGCGGGCAGGCCCGTGGCGCACAACTGGCGTTGGGCGGCGGAGCCAAGCGGGGTGTACTTGAGCAGCGCACCATCCGCCGCGGAGAGATACAGCCCCCCGAGATAGGTCCCCTGGTTCTCCAGGGTCCGGGTGGCGAAGCAGATAAAGGTGACGGAAAAGAAGTCGAGCACCGCCGTACGCTCGGTGCCCAGGTAGGCCGGGCCCGTGGCATGGGCGATATGCAGGCTGTGCAGGTCATAGGTGTGGTCGAATGTCAGCGGCAGGCGCTCCTGGTCCAGTTCCTGGGCCTTGGTCGCGGCGATGGCGCGAGTGACCTTGACCTCCCGCTCATTGCTGAACGGTTCGATGACCGCGTAGCAGTGACTGGCCTGGCAGCGATAGGTCGCACTGACCACCAGTTGCTGATGCCGACGCTCGATCCGCCGATGGCTGTAGCGTGCGGCGTCGTCGGCGTGATTGAACAGCGGGCCGACTTCATAGCGTTCCGGTTGCCTGGCCGCTTGCAGGGCGGGGTCCCAGTTCGTGCCGATCGGGCCGCGTGCCGACCAGAAGCTGCCGCTGCGCAATACCTGCAGCTTGCCGCCGGCCGCGACCTGGCGCAGGTAGGCCAGCGGAGCCAGGGTGCCCTCCTCCAACTGGCCCTGGGTCGGGATGCCATCCGAGGCGAAGACCGCGCCCTCGGCGGTCTCGTCCTGCTTGGGAAACACCTCGACCTGGTATTGCAGCAGGGCTCCATCAGGGATCGACAGGTAGAGCTTGACGCTCGATTCCAGCCCGGGTGTCTGGGACACGGGGCAGACGCCACGGGCGGTGGCGATCAGGTGGGCAAAGTCGCGTGCACCGATGAAGTGGCGATAGGTCGGGTCGGCCAGCAGTCCGGTCGTACCTTGGCGGACCGGTGGGGCGACATAGACCCCGTCGAAGTCGTAGCCCTGGGCAATCATCTTGAACAGGTCGACATGCTCGGGAAACACCCGGTAGCGGTTGAACCGGGACCCGCCATCGGCGACGGCAGCGGTCGAGACATATTCCTCGCGTCCGGTTTTCCTGAAGATGAAACCGAACAGCGTCTCGTCCGACTGGCCTGCCGCGGCCAGGGCATGGCGCAGGGCATCCTGGGCGTCGATATGCACCGGGCTCAGGTCCGGGAAGGCCGTGGCGTGTCCGTGATTGCTCGCCTGGCGGCTGTTGCCGGCGCGAAAGCCGTCGGCGCTGGCATTCAGGCTGGAGACCACACCCTTGTGGACCCAGATCGCGCCCGGTACCAGCACCAGCAGTTCACCGGCCTGCAGCAGGTCCCGGGCATAGGTGGCCAGCACGCCCTTGTCATCCGCCCTGGCACTGCTGATCCGCCGTTGCAGGGGGTTGTCCATCACCTGCAGCGGGCGGTCGGCGGGCGGTGACAGCTGGTTGAACAACACCTGCTCATGGGCGGAGCCGCTGGCCGTATAGCGAATCAGCGAGCCGTCGCTGCCCGAGAAATAGCGGTAGGGGATCGAGTCGCGTTCCCTGATCGCCTGGTGGAGGTCCCAGGTGCGGAACAGATTGAGGTAGAGCTCGGCTTCGTCCTCGGGCAGGTGGAAGTCGATGGTGCCCAGGCCCGAGTGGTAGACGCCGACCACCTTGTGGTTTTCGGGGAAGAACGCCGCCTTGACGTCCTTGGGGAAAACCCGCTGGTGGTCGAAGACCGCCGTCGGCGACAGCCAGGGTTCGGTGGCGACGAACAGCCCGTCCGGACGCTGCAGCACCAGGCCGCCATGGACTTGGTCGTGACGATGCGGAATCTGCCCATGGGCATGCCGGGCGGCATCGTCGGCGCGGGAGAACACCGGCCCCAGCAGGCGGCGCTGGAAGTGCTGGTAGGGCTTCCAGGTGTCGCTGACCGGCCCTTCGCGATCCCACAGTTCGCTGCTCCTGAGCACGCTCAGGCTGCCGGCACGGGCCAGGCCATGGACGAAATGGCGAACTTCCAGGTTGCCCAGGGTCACCTGTTCGCCGAGGCTCGGCTCGCTGCCCTGGCGCTTGAGCAGCAGGTCGTCGGCCTCGGCATCCCGTGACAGGTACTTGAGCCAGGCGCCCTCGCGGGTGCTCAGGTAGAGGGGCAGCGCTTCGTCGAGCGGATCATCCGGGCGCAGATAGGGCAGGGCGGCGGCAAGATCGATGGGGTTGAAGACATTGCGGTACTGCCAACTGTCCCCGGCAGGGACGGGGTCGGGATACAACGCGGCGCTGTAGCTGATGGCCGCCAGCTCGAAATCGGCCGGCAGGTCGGGATGGCCCATGGCATTCGTGCCGAATACCGCGGCCGGGGAAAACGGCGGCGTGCCGGCCACGACCGGTTCGCAGGCGACGTATCGTGCCCCTTGCCGATGCTTGAGGATGAAGCTGATCCGCTGTTGCGGGTGCTGGCCATCGAGGCGTTGCAGGGTGTGGCGGGCGGCGGCTTCCAGGTTGTCGAACAGCGGCCCCAGGGCCGGCCTCGGCTGATCGAGCGGTGCCACGATGGGATTGGGGGCCCAGTTCGCTGGCAGCTTGCCAGGCTTGCCCCAGTAGCGGTCGCCCCGGACCAGGTAAAGGCCCTGGGTCTTGGCCAGCAGCCTGATGAAATCGCTGGGCAGCAGTTCGCCCTTTTCCAGTTGTTCCTCGATGGCACTGCGGCCAGAACGGGCCTTGGGCAGCAGACGGATGACCAGTTGGTCCTCCTCCTGGCTGTCGCTGGGCAGGTACTTGACCAGGTTGAGGTCGCTCATCAGCACATAGAAGGCCTGCAGGCCCGCGGACCGGCCGGCGATGGTGGCTAGTACTTCCTGGGCGGTGATGCTGCGGTGAGCCAGGCGGAACTCATCCTCGGGCAGGTTCGCCAGTGCTCCGGAACGCTCGACATTCCTCAGGTTGATGTTGGAGCGATACACGGCATGCAGCCGATGCCCCGCCGGGAAGGCGGGAAGGCCGGTTTCCGTGCTGGGATAGAGCTGGCTGGCGTCGAACAGCCGGCCTTCGGTGAAACGCGGTTGTGTGGCGACGAAGCTCTGGTCCGCGCGTTGAAAGATCAAGCCGCCCATTTGCCGGGCGTGGCCGCCCAGAGTGATCTGCTGGGCATAGCGCGCCGCATCATCGGCCGAGAGAAACGCCTGGCCCAGTTCCGGTACGGGGCTGTCGGCGAAGGGTTGCCAGGTATCGGCCGGCACCCTGCCGGCGCGATTCCACAGGCGGCTGCCGACCAGTACCCGCAGGGTCCCGGCTTCGGCCAGGCGGCGTACCCATTGCGAGGTCGACAGCTTGCCATTGAGCAGTTCGCGGTTGAAGCGCTCGGCTCGCGCTTGCCAGTCGGCGCGTTCGGGGAGCAGGGCCCGTTCCAGTTCGCTGTCCCCGGACTGGTAGGACAGCAGGGCGCCATCGGCGGTACCCAGGCACAATGGCAGGGGCGCTCCGCCCTGGGGGCGCAGGCGCCGGGCCTGGTCGAGACCGGCGAGCAGGTCGTGGGGGCGCAGGGTGTTTTCATACAGCCAGTTTTCCTCTGGCGGCGACTGCCCGGGCAGGCCGTCGGCCTGGGCGTACAGGCCGGCCAGCACCACTTGCGCTGGCAGCGCCTGCAGGCCGATGGGGTCGAACAGCGGGCCGGCAACGGCGACCGGCTCGGTGGCGCGGAATTCGTCCTTGTGTGGATGCTTCACGATCAGCGATTGTTGTCGGTGCCGGCCCTTGAGCCCCACCTGGCCATGGATATGCCGCACAGCCTCATCGAAGCTGACGAAGGTTCGGCTCAGGGCCGACGTGGGTTGATCCTTGCGTGCCTGCGTGGTGCGGATCCCGGCAGCGTCGGGTTTCCAGGTGCTGGTGATGCGCTGCGCCGGGCCCCAGAAGGCATCGCCGCTGACGATCGACAGCTCGCCGGCCTCGGCAACCTGGTGAATCAGGGCCAGTGGCGTCAGTGTCCGCTTGTCCAGGGCCGAAACCAGCGGCGCAGGCAACTGCAGCAGATGACCGAGGATGGCCGAGGGGGCCTGCAGGCCGGCCTGGAGTGCCTGCTCGGCTTTCGAGTCGCTGGAAAGGTAACGCAGCAGCACGCCGTCGCCGACGGCCAGATAGCATGTCGCGAACCGCGCACGCAGGCTGATCGCCTGCTGCAGATAACCGATCTTGTCGGAGAAGCCCGAAGCCAGCGCCTGGTGGATCTGCTCGTCCTCGGACAGGCTGGCGGCGGGTGCGGTGTCGCTGTAGGACACATAGCCAGCCTCGATCCGGTGGCCCGGGGGCAGTTCGCTGTCTTGCGGCACGGAGGGCCACAGGCTGGCCGTGCTACCCTGGCGGGCGGTGAACTCCTGCGGGGTGCTGGCGTGAAACAGGCCCTGGGCGTCCCGGGTGAGCAGCCCCCTGAAGCGGATATCGGTGCTGAATTCCGAGGCCTGGTAGGCGGCCCGCAGCTGGATGCACTGGTGCCTGGCATCGAGCATGGCGGCATCGAGGGTCGCGAAAGCGGCGCCGAATGCCGATACAGCCCGGGACGAGGCGGTGGAGCGGGAATCGCTGAGCGACGGTTCTGAGGTCATGACATTACCCGTTGACGGAAAGAGAGGCGGGCATCGGCGCCCAGGGGCGCTGGCCCGAGGCTTCTGAGTGTTCAGAAGGTGGGCGGTCATTCTCGAAAGATCCCCGTTGCGGGGGGCGTTACATATCTAGTGGGTGCAGTGAACGATGAGGAATGAGATGGGCGAACAAGCATGGCCGGGGCACCAGGGCTGGCTGCATGATCGGGCGGCCGCTGGCGAATCGGCGCCGACCCTGATCCTGGCCCATGGGGCCGGGGCACCGATGGACAGCGATTTCATGAGCCTGATGGCCGCGCGCCTGGCTGCGCAGGGTGTCAATGTCCTGCGTTTCGAGTTTCCCTACATGGCGCAACGGCGCCTGGATGGCGGCAAGCGCCCGCCCAATCCCCAGGCCAGGCTGCTGGAGTGCTGGCGCGAGGTCTTCGAAACGGTGCGCCAGCAGGTCCGCGGGCCGCTGTTCATCGGCGGCAAATCCATGGGCGGACGCATGGCCAGCCTGCTGGCTGACGAGCTTGGCGTACAGGGATTGGTCTGCCTCGGCTATCCGTTCTACGCCGCCGGCAAACCGGATAAGCCGCGGGTGGCGCACCTGGCCGACATCGCCACGCCGACCCTGATCGTCCAGGGCGAGCGTGATGCCCTGGGCAACCGTCAGGCGGTGGCGGACTATGTGCTGTCGCCGCGTATCGAGCTGTGCTGGCTGACTGCCGCCGACCACGACCTCAAGCCGCTCAAGGCCAGCGGCTTCAGCCATGCGCAGCATCTGGACAGGGCCGCGCAGCAGGTTTGCGCATTCATTCTGCGCCAGAGCGCATAGGGCCGGCAGCCCCGGGTGGGACTGCCGGCGGCACGGCGGTCAGGCTTCGAGGTCGACCACGACCCGCGTGGCGGGCGAGTGCTTTGACCAGTTGCCGACCACGTCATGGATCTCGTAGCGCACCGGCAGGCTGGGCGAACTGCCGACGGCTTCGACGATCTCAGTCGGGACAGCGATGAGCAGGTTGCGGTTCAAGTGCTCCTCGCCCAGGGGCGGGTAATCGATCCTGCGATCATCCCAGGCCACGCTGATCCGATCGCCCACGCTCATGTTCAGGTAGGGCGCCACGATCACGCTCACACCGTGGGGCGATGTGATCACGCCGGCCGGCTGTATCTGCGGCGCTTGCAGGGCCTCGTTCTCGTAGGGGGTGGCCGGGTCGATGTCGACGCCGCCGGGGATCTCCAGTTTGACCCGGATGAGGGTGATGTCGGAGTCTTGCCAGGTTCCGCCCGGAAACGGTGTGAAGCGAAACCAGACGGGCACGGGCTCCCTGCCGGACTGGATATCCCGGATGTCCACCGCCAGGGTGACGAAGTCGCTGATCGGCGGCTCGTCCATGGGGTGTTCGTAGGTGCTGACGGGACGGGCGGCATCTTTCCAGTACAGGTCGATGCGATCCCCGGGCTCGAGGTCCAGGGGGCCAGCCAGCACTGGCAGCGGTTTCGCCGGATCCTGTGTGTCGACTGTACCGACGCCACCTGGATTGGCACTGAGTACGACCGGTTGATCGAGTTTTTTCAGATTTTGCGGATTGATGTTCACGGACATGATCGTGTCTCCGTAAGTGATGGAATAGGGAGTCAGGGGCTCAGGCACCTGTCGGACAGGCACCGCTCACGCGCATGTCCACGTAGGCACTCTGGCGTTGCGAATGGCCGGTTCCGGTAATGCTGTCGACGCTGAAGGTGGCCTCGGCGTGGCCGTAGCAATGGTTGTCCAGCACTGCCCTGGGCACGCGCAGGTCATAGCCGTTGCGGACCTGCTCCTCGGTCAGCGGGTTGGAGGTGTGCGGCCACCGGATCTTCCTGTTGCCGCCCGCCAGACGGTCGAAACCTTCGTAGAGGAAGTGGATGACATCGCCCTGCCTGATATTGAGATAGGGGGCGATATGCACCGGTGCGCCGTCACGGCCGTTCACCGTATTGATGGCGCCGTGTTCGTTCAGGTCGGTGAACTCCGGCGCGTCGGGCCCCGGCCGGCCACCGGGCAGTTCATCCCAGTTGCGCACGATGATGCCTTGCTCGGCGGATCTTGAGGTGTTCGGATTGCCGGCCTGGACGATGCCGTAGTGGACACGGATATCGGTGCCGGTGCCCAGTGGCCGGAAACGCTCGCCGGGCACCGTCAGGTTCAGGTCGCGGCCGGCGCTGACATCGCTGGCGGTGATGCGATAGGCAGGCTCGAACATCGCCTGCCCGCGCCAGTACAGCTGCAGTTCCTGTCCTTCGATGAAACCGGTGTTCCAGATAATGACGGCCTTGGCATCGCGCTCGAAATCGTCCGGGGAAATGAGGTTGTCCTCCCCATCGGGCGAGGCACCACGGATCAGCGGCTTGCGCAGCTCACCGGGCACCGGCAGTCGGGCCTTGACCACGATATCCTTTGGCCGCGAGTAGCCCATCACATGTCCCTCGCGACTGAGCTCATACTCCAGGCGGATATCCCCATCGCCGGCTTGCTCGATGCTTTTGAAAGGCACGTCGATGTGCAGGATGATCGGTTGTCCAAAGGCATCGAGGGGGAAGGGACCCAGCTCCACGCTGCCCCAGTGCAGGAGAATCCGGTCATCGGCCTGGACCGGTTCCGAGGTAGGAATCGTCACTTCGACACCGGCTTGTGCCTGTTCGTGGTCGATAGGCTCGACGTAGCCGTCGATGATCGGTGCCGGCAGGTCGGTGACCGGCTCGTTGAGCAGCAAGCGGACGTTGACCGCGACCGAGTCCCTGGAGAGGTTTCCGGCCCGGTCGGTGACGCTGTAGTGCACCGGTCCGTTGAAGTCTCCCAGGGATTCGAGAAAGGTGCGGGGAAACTCGACGATCACCTGCCGAGGTTCCATGTCATCGTCCTCGACCAGGGCGTCGGGACCCTCGGTGGCTCCCCAGAAGGTTCTGACCCGGTCGCCGATGGCGAAGCCGGTGTAGCCGTGGACGATGCCCGGTAGTACATCATCCATGTCGGTCAGCTCTTCGGAGGTGAGGCCATCGCGGACCTCGGGCGGGAACTCCAGGGGGGCGAGGGAGGGGAGGCCGGGGGCGGTGGTGTCGATTTCAATCGAGGTAGGAAAAGATGAGGTCGTACTATTGTTGTCGGTATTACGTACCAGATAGGTAAGTTGATATTTTCCTTCTTCCAGTGCGTCGACTGGAAGATAGAGCGTGAGTATCTTTCCGGGGACGTCATCTTCCTTGATCGGAGTTGGTTTGCCTATGGGGGTATTGTTCCAGTATAGCTGATAGTCCTCTTTCGTATCGGCGTTATCCCATACCGGGAAGTTTACAGGAACAGGTGCGTTCAGGACGTCTATGGGCAAGAGGCCTTCACCGTCGTCAAGTGCGGATTCGACCCTGGGTTTTTCCAAGGCTGGTTCAATGGTTTTCTGATCGGATGGATTATTCATATCATTTTATCCTGAGTGGTTTTTAATCAAGTACTGCGTGGTGCAGGCACGGGCAGGTTACGAAACCTGCCGCGTACTCTTGATGGTTCTTTATTTAAGAAAACGGCTGTTCTAGATAACTTGCTGCCTGGCCGTTATCGACAGCCGAGACCTGGGCGGCTCATGTCTACTCGCACGTCGGCAACCGCGGAAGTTGCAGGTCCCTGATTGTGCTCCGGCTTGGGCTCGACACGGAAAATGGCTTCTGCCCGACCTACGCAAAGAGCGCGCAATATTGTGTCTGGTATCTGGAAGCTATAACCGTTGACGATGTCCCATTGGTCCAGTTCGCGTTGAGCGGTATGGTGAGCTTCCGGAATCGGGTTATTGCTCTTGTCATAACCGTCAAAGGTCATGTGGATCGTGTGCCCCTGCTTGATGTTGTCATAAGGGTCGACGTGCAATGGCGTACCATCCGGGTTCTCGATAGGGCCCACGACACCGCCAGGGGTTGTCCGGGTGAAGCGAGGAGGCGGCAGCCCGAGTTCTCCGCCGGGTTGTTCGAGTTTTGAACGCACTGCCACGTTTTGCGTGGGCGCCCCGGCGGGGTTCGGATTGCCAGTGCGGGTCACGGTGTAGCTGACGGGAATGGCGGGGCCGGTGCCCTGATCCTTGAGTATCTGGTTGAGAACCGGGATAGTGAAGTCCACTCCAGCGTCGAAGTCGGACTGCTTGATTTCATACCAGCGCAGAACCTCCTGCTCTCCCCATTTCAGGTTGAGGTAGTCCCCGGCACGTAAACCCGTTACCCAGCGGAAGATGGCTCGCGCATCGAGTTCGTAATCATCCGGGTCGATCAGGTTGTCCTCGACATCAGGGTTGCCGCTGGTGCCCTGGATGGTTAGTGGCCGAAGGTTTTCCTCTGGCACAGGCAAGGTCAGGAATACCTCCACCTGCTTGGTGAGAGAGGTTCCCACCAGTTCGTTCTCGCGACGGACCTCGTACATGACGTTGACCTGTCCTTCCGGAATCAGGTTGATCACATCGAACTGCAGAACGGGCTCCAGAACCGGATCATTGTTTTCGTCGCCCTGGCGCAGTTCCAGTTCCGGCAACGGGTTGCCATCGCCCCAGAACAGCCTGATCCGGTCACCCGGAGCAGCCCCGTCGTAGTGTGGAATGCCTACGGTTACGCCAGTCTTGGCGTCCTGGTAATCAATCAGACCGTCGTCGGCCTGTGCCACAATCGGAGCTGGCAGGTCGTCCGGGATGTCGGCCAGCAGGAGCCTGATATAGGAAGGCTCGGAACGAGGGGAGATATTCAGCGCGCGGTCGGTCACGAAGTAGGTTACTTCGGCTTCGTTGCTGCCAATCTGGGCTTCGACCTGTTCGAGAAAGGCACGGGTGAAGGACAGGGTGACCCGTTCATCTTCCACATCGGCCCAGCGCACCAGGACACTGGGGCCCTCGATATTGCCCCACCAGGTCTGGATGGTATCGCCGTCGGCCATGGTGCTGTAGCTGGTGACCAGAACGTCCAGCTTGTTGCCCAGTGCGGTCAGCTCTGCGGAGGTCAGCCCACCTTCCACTTCCCGCGGAAAGATCATCGGGCCGTGGAAAGGCAAGCCAGGTGCGGTCTGGTCGATCTCCAGCAGGTATTCAAAAGAGGGCTCGGCTAGACCGTTATCGTTGTTCTTGAATTCATATGCCAACCTGTATTTTTTGTCAGTCGGGTTGAACGGATCTCTTTTTTCTACCAGGTATTCCTGTGGGACTTGCAACTTCAAACGTCTTGTTGGGTTGTTAAGGTCATCTTGCGTTACATCTTCCCATTCATCGGTAAGTTCTTTGCCATCCCACAGCAATCTGTAGGAATAGTGTAGTCCTGCATCGTCTGGAAGCGGGAAAGTGACATCCAGCGGAGAGTTCAAGGCAGTGATTGGTAACAGGCCATCCGTAAATGCCAGCGGTACGTCTGGTTGCGGATATCGTTCGAGTTCGCTTCTGGTATAGCCATCGAGGTTCAGGCTGATATGGGTCTTTGTATTGCACATTTTATGTTTCCTTATTAAATGGAAAAGATTTTAATTTTTTGAGCGAAGTCGTGCCGCCCGCCGTAGGTGAGGTTTTTAGGCTTTCCGCAGGTGAGCAGACTTCTCGATGGAGTAAGTAAGGGGGCTCTATGTGGTTTTGAAGTAATCGACTTTTTTGAGGGGTGTCAATGATTTTTTTGCAGAGGGGTGGGTATTTTTATATGAGGATTTTCTGTAGGAACTTGCTTATGTGTTTTCGGGAATTTGCTTGTGAAGTGTGGGGAGAGGTTTCGTGTTAACGCTGTTTTTCCCTGAGCAGAATGCTTCTCTCCAAACTCATGCGAGGGAAGTATATGTTGTATCGGAGAAAAATGAGCACGGGCTTTATTCATAAAACCGGATTGAGGGTCATAGGGTTGTCCTGTGGTGCAAGCCTGAGCTTTCAGGTTCACGCGACCCAAATCGACAATAGCAATGGAACAGACGGTACGGTAAGCAATCGCATTGAAACCCTGAATGCCTCCAGCCCGGTTGAGTCCTGGCAGGTAATCAACCGTGGCGTGTTGCAGATATTCGATGGTGCGGTTACCAACTCGGTCAGCGTCACGGGAAATAGCAGCGGGTTCTCCGATGTCCAGATCAATAATGGGACGGTGAATGGAGCATTATCGTTGTCCCATGGCCGGGCGACGATCGTCAATGGGACGATCAACAATGCCAATGGCAGGGCATTGCAGGTCGGTACCATCATGAATGGTGGATCGCCACTGAGTTCCAGGGCGAGTCTGCGGGACAGCAGCGTCTCCGGCATGGGAATCGGTGCGATCGTATCTCCTCTGGGTGAACTCACGCTGGATCATTCAACGGTGACTGCCGTGGCCGGGGCAGGGAATGATGGCGAGGCTATCAGGCTGGCGGGCAGTACATTGCAGATGACCAATGGCAGCTATGGGCGAGGGGAGTCGGTTGGCCTGCACATCATAGGTGATACCAGCGGCCCTGGAGCACCGATACCGATTGATGCGACGTCCCAGGTTGTCCTCGACAACTCAACGCTGGAGGGGCTGATCGGGCCGGCCATCCGGGTCGTCGATGGGGCGGAGGCAGAGATCGTTGTCCAGAACGGTTCCAGTCTGCTGGCCGGAAACGGCCTATTGCTGGATGTCAGGGAGAACAGCACCGTCGGTTTCAGTGTTGGCAATTCAGTCCTGAGCGGCGACCTGGTCGCCGATGACACCAGCACCCTGGACGTCACCCTGCAGAACAATGCCCAGCTCACCGGCAACCTGGTCAACACCAACAGCGTGGCCATCAACAGTGGCGCGAACTGGACCCTGGTCGCCGATGCCGAGGTCAAGTCGCTGTCCCTGGGCGGCGGTAGCGTGACCCTGGGTTCGGCCGACCAGTTCCGCACTCTGTCGCTGGGCGAGCTGTCAGGTACCGGCATGTTCAACATGCACGTCAATCTGCTGGACAATACCGGCGACCTGCTGAGTGTCAATGGCCAGGCCAATGGCGAGTTCCTGCTCAATATCGAGAACACCGGCCAGGAACCCAACTCGCCGGAGATCACACCATTGCATGTGGTGCATACCGAAGGCGGCGATGCCTGGTTCGATGTGGTCGGCGGCAGTGTCGACCTGGGCGCCTATTCCTACCTGCTGGAAAGGCAGGGCGACGACTGGTTCATCGTTGGCTCAGGCAAGACCATCAGCCCTTCGAGCCAGGCGGCTCTGGGACTGTTCAGCGTCGGACCGACGATCTGGTATGGCGAATTGGCGACCTTGCGCAGCCGCATGGGGGAAATTCGTACCAGCGGCGAGGGCGGCGGCTGGATCCGCGGTTACGGTAACCAGTACAACATCACCGCGGATGCAGGGTTCGGTTACAAGCAGCGTCAGAAGGGCTTGTCCCTCGGCTTCGACCTGCCCGTGCCGGTCAGCAACGGGCAACTGCTGGTCGGTGCCATGGTCGGTCACAGCGAGTCCGACCTCAGTCTCAGCCGGGGGACCGCCGGTTCGGTGGACAGCGGTTATATCGGGGCCTATGGCACCTGGTTGATGGACGAAGGTTATTACCTGGATGCCGTCGCCAAGTTGAACCGCTTGCGCAACAAGGCGGATGTGGCGATGACCAACGGCGTCAAGGCCAAGGGCAGCTACGACAACTTTGCCTATGGCGGCTCGCTGGAGTTCGGCAAACACATCAAGCTGCAGCAGGATGTGTTCATCGAACCCTATGCGCAACTATCGACGGTCATGGTCAAGGGAGAGCGCTATACCCTGGACAACGGCCTGAGAGCGCAGAACGATCATACCCAGTCGGTACTCGGCAAGGCGGGAGCGACGCTGGGGCGCAACCTGCAACTGGCGGATGGCGGCTTGTTGCAGCCCTATCTCAAGGCAGCCCTGGTCCATGAGTTTTCCCGTAGTGGCAATACCGTGAAAATCAACGACGTGTCGTTCGACAACAGCCTGTTCGGCAGCCGCGCCGAGCTGGGGGCGGGTGTTTCCGCCGCCTTGTCGAAGAACCTGCAGTTGCATGCTCATGTCGACTACATGAAGGGCGAGCACATCGAGCAGCCTTGGGGGGTGAGCGTCGGCGTGCGCTACGGATTCTGATTCCTGGCCTCTCCTGACCCATGAAAAAACCCTCGACGACGCCTCGTCGAGGGTTTTTTCATGGCCGACGCTCAGCGCACCTTGACCGGCGTGCGGGACGAGATATACACATCAGCCGGCAACGAGGTGGCTCGTCCCAGGCTGTTGCTCACCTCGTAATGGGCCCGGCCACGGCCGTGCTCCACGGCCATCAGGCGTGCCAGCGGCACCCGGAAGCGATAGCCGTAGCGCAGGTCGCGGCCGGTGACCACGTGTTCGCTGGTGTAGGTGGCCTTGTCGATCGGATTACCGCCCGTCAGGGCATCGAAACCGCAGAAACGCAGGAGGATACGGTCACCTTCCTTCATGTTGCGGTAGGGTGCGACGTGTACCACGGTGCCTTCCGGATCCTTGCGCGGGTCGACCACATTCAACACGCTGGCACCGCTGAACACCGGTTCCATCAGCCCCTCCTCACCGCCCGGCAACTGGATCTGGAAGATCACCGCCACCAACTGCTTGGGGGAGTAGGAGGTATTCGGGTTGCCCTCGCGGGTCACGGTGTATTGCACACGGATATCCACCCCGCAGCCCTGCTCGACGATCAGGCTGTTCGGCACGTTGATCACCAGGTAGCAGCCGCTGTTGACGTCCTGCTGGGTGATGGGGCGAACCAGCGGATGTTCCGCCTTGCCCCAGAACAGGTTGATCCGGTCACCGGCCCGGAAGGCGTCGCGCCAGGCGATGACGACGTCGGCGGCCAAGTGTGCACTGTCTTCGTCCAGGTAGTTGTCCAGGGTCTGGGCGTCCGGATTCTTGCTCTTGACCACCGGTGCGGCCAGGGCCTCGTTGACCAGGGTCTTGGGCGTCGGGTCCTGGGGGCCGGGCAGTTGCAAAAAAACCTCGAGCTCCAGGTCCGGGGAGACGAAGGTCTCGCCATTGCGGCAGACCTGGTAGGTCACCCTGGCCGGACCATCGCCGTGGCGGGAAATGGACAGGTAGGTGACCATGACGTTGAGCAGCAACGGCTTGCCCAGCTCATGGACGCTGATTATCCGCTTGCCGCCGACCGGTTCGCCATTCCACAGCACGCGGATTTCGTCGCCGATGGCGACATGGTCATAGGTCGGCACGCCGATCTTCACCCCCAGGCGCGCATGCAGGTCGTGAATCTGGCCGTCCTCGATCTTCAGCGGTATGGGGGCCGCCAGGTTGGCCGGCAACTCTTGCAGTTGCAGCTTGAGCAGCGCCGATTGCGAACGTACCGAAACGTTCCCGGCCCGGTCGCGAACGCTGTAGCTGATGGCGAACTCGCCGTTGCCCAGTTGCTCGAGGAAGTTTCGCTCGACGGTGAGTTGAACTTTTCCGCTACCGAGTTCCTCGGGCTGGACCGTGTGGCTGGGACCGGCATGTTCGCCCCAATAGCTGTGTATGACATCTCCCCATTTCATATCGAAGTAGCCCGGGACAGTGGCGGTGAGTTGGTCGCCAAGTTCGATCAGTTCGCTGTTGGTCAAGCCATCGAGAGCGATACTGGGTAGGATGACTGATGCAAGAAGTTCACCTCCGGGCGGTGTGCGGTCTATAAGGATCGGAGTGATATGAGAGTCACTTGATAGCTCGCTATAAATATCATACGCCCTATACTGAAGCTCGTTTCTACCCTCTTCGGACAGGTATTCACTTGGTAATGCCAAGGTGAGTTTGTCGCCTGTCTGGTAACCGGGCAGAGGGGTAGGGGTTCCAACCAGCACCCCGTTCCAGATCAATTGGCAGGTTTCGTCGGCACTGACATCGTTCCAGAGAGTCACCGTGACCGCCAGCGGTTTGTCCAGGTCCGTTGCCTGCAAGAGTCCGTCTTCGGGGGCCGCGGCTCCCACGTATGGAGCTTGCAGAAAAATGGGTGAGCTTTGAGTCTCCAAGTCCTTCATTAGGATATTCCTTTTATCTGATTGAGTGTTGTCAGGCATTTCCCACGATCAGACGCGTTACAGATTGTTTTGAGAGTTCTGCGCCGATACGTGTGCTTTTGGCAAATAATGCATTCAGGTCTGAAACGCTATCAGTTGGTTATGCGATATAGTGCCAGGTACTCAACGAATATTAAGTCTTGGGTGTTGTCAAGAGTTTTGAATTTTTTGTTTGATGTGTAGTTTTTCTGTAAGTGCCAAGTTTGTTCCTTTGAGGAAATTTCTTACTTATAAAAGGGAACCATTTAATTTTATTACGGACAATAAAAAACCCGATGCCTTTCGGTCATCGGGTCTTCTCTATTTTACTTGAAACTATCGGTTGAAACGCTCCACCAGCGAATATTGCGTATGGGCCGTGTGGGTCAGTTCCTCGCTCAGTTGCGCCGAGTTGTGCGCCTGCTCCGAAGTCTGGTCCGCTAGTTGCGCGATGGTGCTGATGTTGCGGCTGATCTCCTCGGCCACCGAGCTCTGCTCCTCGGTCGCGGCGGCGATCTGGGTGGTCATGTCGGTGATATTGGCCACCGCTTCGCTGATCCCCACCAGTGCCTCGTCAGCTTCCAGTACCCGTGCCACGCCTTCCTGGGCCTGGCGATGGCCGGCGTCCATGGTCTGCACGGCGGTGTTGGCGGTCTGTTGCAGCTTGGCGATCAGGGCGTGGATCTGCCCGGTGGATTCGCTGGTGCGTTGCGCCAGTTGGCGCACCTCGTCGGCCACCACCGCGAAACCGCGGCCCATCTCGCCGGCACGGGCCGCTTCGATGGCAGCGTTCAGTGCCAGCAGGTTGGTCTGGTCGGCGATGCCCTTGATCACGTCGACCACGCCGCCGATTTCATCGCTGTCCTTGGCCAGTTGGGTCACGGTACCGCCGGTTTCACCGACCACCACCGACAACCGCTCGATGGCTTCGCGGGTTTCTCCGGCGATATCGCGGCCGCGACTGGTCAGGCGGTTGGCTTCCTGGGTGGCGTCGGCCGTGCGCTGGACGTGGCTGGCGACTTCCTGGGTAGTGGCCGCCATCTGGTTGACGGCGGTCGCCACCTGCTCGGTTTCCTGGCGCTGGCGATCGAGGCCGCTGGAGCTCTTCTGGGCCAGGTCGTCGGACTGCCTGGCCTGGGCGTTGAGGTGCTCGGCGGTGTCCTGCAGGCGGGTCAGGCAGGTTTTCAGACGCGCTTCCTGGCTGAGGATCGACATTTCCAGGCGAGCCTGGGCGCCGCGGCTGTCGGTGTACATCTGGGCGATCAGCGGGTCCGAGGTGGTCTGCTCGGCCAGGCGCAGCAGGCGCTTGAGGCCGCGTTGCTGCCAGCTCAGGCCCAGCAGGCCGAGCGGTACCGAGAGCGCGGCGGCAAGAGCGAAGCCCCAGTGGGAGTTGAGCCACACGCCGATCAGGAAGCTGACCTGGCTGACCAGGATGAAGGGCAGCCAGTCCTGGACGATCGGCAGCCACTTGTCCCGGCGTGGAATCGCCGACTTGCCCTGGTTGATGCGCAGGTACAGCGCTTCGGCCCGGCGGACCTGTTCGGCGGTGGGCTTGACCCGCACCGATTCGTAGCCAACCACCTGGTTGCCTTCGAAGACGGGGGTCACATAGGCGTTGACCCAGTAATGGTCACCGCTCTTGCAGCGATTCTTGACAATGCCCATCCATGGCAGGCCTTGTTTCAGAGTGTTCCACATGTGCTCGAACACCGCCGTCGGAACATCCGGGTGCCGCACCAGGTTGTGCGGGGCGCCGATCAGTTCGTCACGGGAGAACCCACTGATTTCGACGAACGCGTCGTTGCAGTAGGTGATCACGCCTTTGGCATTGGTAGTGGAAATCAACCGTTGCTGAGCGGGAAAGGTGCGTTCACGTTGGGTAATGGGTTGGTTATTCCGCATGGTTTTTCAATCCGCAAGGCTTTGACAGGTTGTCGGCATGACAGGGGAAATATTAAATATATTTTTCAACTTTCATGACCGTTTCACAATTTGGCTCTTGCGTACTCGCACTCGTCCTTGAATACGAGTCGAACACGCTGGAAATTAAAGAGTTCAGCCGTTCATCCGGCTTTTCATAGAACGAAAGTACCAGTTGGTACTTTCGTTCTTGTTATCACGGTTGCAACATCGGATAAGTAAAGAATACGAAGTGCACGCTATTAAGCGCGACATGGGCCAGGACGGCTGCGGCCAGGCCCCCATAGCGATAGGCCAGACCATAGCCGATGCCAGCCAGTGTCGCCAGCAGCACCCATTGCCAGCCCGCACCGGCGTGCGCCAGCCCGAAAATCAGCGCAGCCCCCAGTAAGGCCAGGGTTTCGCCCCGTGGAAAGGATTTGAAACAGCGGCTCAGCCCGCCCTGAATATAGCCACGAAACAGGATTTCCTCGACCAGGCTCACCAGCAGCAGGTTGTTCAGCAGCCACCAGCCACCTTGCTCGGGCCATTTCGGCGCCCAGTTGACGATGCCCAACAGGCAGGCGCACCCCAGGGCGAGCAGCGAGGTCATGGCCCAGGCGCTGGTCGCACTGAGCAGCACGCGTCCCGGCGTACGGCGATTGACCAGCCAGGGACAGACCAGCAGCAGCCAGAAGCCGATCAGCGGTTTATCCAGATTGAGGTAGAGGGTGAACGGCACGGCCTCCGGGGTCAGGCGCAGGGCGTTGATCACCCGGCCGTTCTGGAAGCCCGGCAGCCAGTGCAGGGCCAGCGCGACGGCCAGCAGCACGAACAGGCCATGTCCCAGATAACCGGCCACGCGGCTGCGGGTCTGCAGGACGGCCGCGCCGCTGATGAGCAGCAGGGCGAAGGTGAACAGGCTGGGCAGGCCCAACTGGCCGACGCTCAAGGCCAGTGCATAACCCAGGGAAAGCAGGGCCAGATAAGGCCAGGGCAGGACGGACATGCAACTCCTTGTATGTCAGGCGGGCAGGGCGGGTCATGATAACCCGTGCCCCGCCCCTCCTGACCAATGAAAAAGCACTGGCCAGGCCAGTGTTTTTCCAAATGTTGCCTTCGCAGTCCTCAGGCGGCGATCAACTGCCGCAGAACGTAATGCAGGATGCCTCCCGACTTGAAGTATTCGACTTCATTGAGCGTGTCGATGCGGCACAGCACTTCGATCTCGCGCGACCGGCCATCTTCACCCTTGATGACCAGCCTGAGGTTCATGCGCGGTTGCAACGGGGCGCCGCCCAGGCCTTCGATACTCAGGGTTTCCTTGCCGGTCAGTTGCAAGGTCTTGCGGTTTTGCCCGGCCGGAAACTGCAGCGGCAGCACACCCATGCCCACCAGGTTGGAACGGTGGATGCGTTCGAAGCTCTCGGCGATCACTGCCTTGACCCCCAGCAGGTTGGTACCCTTGGCCGCCCAGTCGCGGCTGGAGCCGGTGCCGTATTCCTGGCCGGCGATCACCACCAGCGGCGTACCCTCGGCCTGGTAGCGCATGGCGGCATCGTAGATCGCCAGCCTTTCCCCCGAAGGGATATGCAAGGTATTGCCGCCTTCCTCGCCGCCCAGCATCTCGTTGCGAATACGGATGTTGGCGAAGGTGCCACGCATCATCACCTCATGGTTGCCGCGCCGTGAGCCGTAGGAGTTGAAGTCCCGTGGCTCCACGCCCTGATCGCGCAGGTAGCGTCCGGCCGGGCTGTCGACCTTGATGTTGCCGGCGGGGGAGATGTGGTCGGTGGTCACCGAATCCCCCAGCAATGCCAGCACCCGGGCGTCCCGGATGTCCTCGATCAGCGGCAGCGGGCCGTCGATGCCGTCGAAGAACGGCGGGTGCTGGATATAGGTCGAATCGGCCTGCCAGGCATAGGTGGCGGCCTGCGGCACCTCGATGGCCTGCCACTGGGCGTCACCGGCGAACACTTCGGCGTATTCCTTGTGAAACATGTCGGTGTCGACCCGGGCCACGGCATCGGCGATTTCCTTCTGGCTCGGCCAGATATCGCGCAGGTACACCGGCTGGCCATCGCTGCCGGTGCCCAGCGGCTCACGGCTGAGATCGATGCGCACGCTGCCGGCCAGGGCGTAGGCCACCACCAGCGGTGGCGAGGCCAGCCAGTTGGTCTTGACCAGCGGATGCACCCGGCCCTCGAAGTTGCGGTTGCCCGAGAGCACCGAGGCGACGGTCAGGTCCGATTGCTGGATGGCCTTCTCGATCGGGTCCGGCAGCGGCCCGGAGTTGCCGATGCAGGTGGTGCAGCCGTAGCCGACCAGCGCGAAGCCCAGCTCATCGAGGTAGCGGCTCAGGCCGGCGGCCTGGTAGTAGTCGGTCACCACCTTGGAGCCGGGCGCCAGGGAACTCTTGACCCAGGGTTGGCGCTTGAGGCCCTTTTCCACGGCTTTTTTCGCCAGCAACCCGGCGGCCATCATCACGCTGGGGTTGGAGGTGTTGGTGCAGGAGGTGATGGCGGCGATCACCACGGCACCGTCCTTGAGGCGATGGGTCCGGCCTTCGTAGCTGTAGTCCACGCCGCCGACCAGGTCGGCATTGCCGACCGCCACGCCACCGCCGCCCTCGCTTTCCAGGCGGCCCTCCTCCTTGCTGGCCGGCTTGAGCTGCAGGCCGATGAAGTCGCTGAAGGCCTGTGCCACCTTGGGCAGCGGTACCCGGTCCTGCGGGCGCTTGGGCCCGGCCAGGCTGGCTTCGACGCTGCCCATGTCCAGTTCCAGGCTGTCGCTGAACTGCGGTTCCTGACCCGGCAGGCGCCACAGCCCCTGGGCCTTGCTGTAGGCCTCCACCAGATCGACGGTGGCGGCGGGGCGGCCGGACAGGCGCAGGTACTCCAGGGTGACCTCGTCGACCGGGAAGAAACCGCAGGTGGCCCCGTATTCCGGGGCCATGTTGGCGATGGTCGCCCGGTCCGCCAGAGGCAGTTCGGCCAGGCCGTCGCCGTAGAATTCGACGAACTTGCCGACCACGCCCTTCTTGCGCAGCATCTGGGTGACGGTCAATACCAGGTCGGTGGCGGTGATACCTTCCTTGAGCTTGCCGGTCAGCTTGAAGCCGATCACCTCGGGAATCAGCATCGACACCGGCTGGCCGAGCATCGCCGCCTCCGCCTCGATGCCACCCACGCCCCAGCCGAGTACACCGAGGCCGTTGATCATGGTGGTGTGGGAGTCGGTGCCGACCAGGGTGTCGGGGAAGGCATAGGTGCGGCCGTCCTCGTCACGGGTCCAGACCGTGCGGCCGAGGTATTCGAGGTTCACCTGGTGGCAGATCCCGGTGCCCGGCGGCACCACGCTGAAATTGTCGAAGGCGTTCTGGCCCCAGCGCAGGAAGGCGTAACGCTCGCCGTTGCGCTGCATCTCGATATCGACGTTCTCGCCGAAGGCCGCGGGGCTGGCGAACCGGTCGACCATCACCGAGTGGTCGATCACCAGGTCGACCGGCGACAGCGGGTTGATCCGCTGCGGATCGCCGCCGGCCTTGGCCACGGCGGCGCGCATGGCGGCCAGGTCGACCACTGCTGGCACGCCGGTGAAGTCCTGCATCAGCACCCGGGCCGGGCGGTACTGGATTTCCCGATCGGAACCGCGCGTCTGCAGCCAGGCGGCGAGGGCCTTGATGTCTGTGTCGGTGACGGTCTTGCCGTCCTCCCAGCGCAGCAGGTTTTCCAGCAGGACCTTGAGCGACATCGGCAGCCTGTCCAGGTCGCCCAGTGCGCGGGCGGCCTCCGGCAGGCTGAAATAGTGGTAGGTCTTGGTGCCCACCTGCAGGGTTCTAAGGGTTTTCAGGCTATCGAGAGATGACATGAATGACTCCTTGAGGCCCGCACGGCACGGGCCGGGTGGTACAAGCAGAGCCTTGAATCTAGCCCTGTTCGAGTGATCTGGCTAATCACTGGACTGTCGGGGGGAGTCCAAGGTTCCGAACTCGGCTATCATGCGCGGGTTTGCAGGCGCCGTCGTGCGGCATCCGGGCCTGCCGATCGCCAGGCCTCCTCGTTACAGTTGTCCAGCTCAGGAATTTTTTGTGAACACCCTCTTCATGCACTGCCGGCCCGGCTTCGAAGGCGAAGTCTGTTCCGAAATCGCCGAACAGGCCGCGCGCCTCGATGTGGCCGGTTATGCCAAGGCCAAGCCGAACAGCGCCTGCGCCGAATTCGTCTGCGCCGACGCCGCCGGCGCGGCCCGGCTGATGGCCGGCCTGCGCTTTGCCGAACTGATCTTCCCGCGCCAGTGGGCCCGTGGCCGTTTCCTCGATCTGCCGGAAACCGACCGGATCAGCGTGATTCTGGAAAACCTGGCGGACTATCCGGTGTGTGGCAGCCTTTGGCTGGAAGTGCTCGATACCAACGACGGCAAGGAGTTGTCGAATTTCTGCAAGAAGTTCGAGGCACCGCTGCGCAAGGCCCTGCTCAAGGCCGGCCGGTTGCTGGAGGACGCCGGCAAGCCGCGCCTGCTGCTGACCTTCAAGAGTGGCCGGGAAGTCTTCCTCGGCATGGCCGACGCCGGCAATTCGGCGATGTGGCCCATGGGCATTCCGCGCCTGAAGTTCCCCAAGAATGCGCCAAGCCGCTCGACCCTCAAGCTGGAGGAGGCCTGGCACCACTTCATTCCCCGTGACCAGTGGGAAGAGCGCCTCAACGGCGACATGACCGGCGTCGACCTCGGTGCGGCGCCTGGCGGCTGGACCTGGCAACTGGTCAACCGCGGCATGCTGGTGACCGCCATCGACAACGGCCCGATGGCCGAAAGCCTGATGGACACCGGCCTGGTCCAGCACCTGATGGCCGACGGTTTCACCTACAAGCCGAAGCAGCCGGTGGACTGGATGGTCTGCGACATCGTCGAGAAACCGGCGCGTACCGCGGCCATGCTGGAAAGCTGGGTCGGCGAGGGGCACTGCCGGGAAGCGGTGGTCAACCTCAAGCTGCCGATGAAGCAGCGTTATGCCGAGGTCCGTCGCCTGCTGGACCGCATCGACGAAGGCTTCAGGGCTCGCGGGATCAAGGTGGCGGTCGGTTGCAAGCAGCTCTATCACGACCGCGAGGAAGTGACCTGCCATCTGCGTCGACTGGACGTGAAAAAGCCGCGATAATGCCGCATCGGTTTCAGGAGTTAAGAATGACCCAGCCTTACGACCCCAACGTTGACGGCACCCTCGACGCCACCGGGCTCAACTGCCCCGAGCCGGTGATGATGCTGCACCAGCATATCCGCGACCTGCAGCCGGGCGGCCTGCTCAAGGTGATCGCCACCGACCCGTCGACCCGCCGCGACATCCCCAAGTTCTGTGTGTTTCTCGACCATGAGCTGGTGGAACAGCGGGAAGAGGCGGGCACCTACCTGTACTGGATTCGCAAGAAGGCCGAATGACCCCTGGCCGCTGTGCAGGCGTGAAACCTGCGCAGACCCTTGTAGGAGCCTGGCTTGCCAGCGAAGCCTCCAGCGCCCTTGAGGCCGTGTTCGCTGGCAAGCCAGGCTCCTACAAGGATCGCGCCAGACCGTTGGCTCCCCGTCACAGGCCCTGTCGCGGCCCCGGCATCTACGCCCGGCTCATCCTGATCCGCTTGCGCGAACTGCGCGCCAGGCGGATCGACAGCATCACCGCCGCACACGACAGTCCGACGATCAGCCCCTCCCATAATCCGCTCGGACCGCTCGGTGCGCCGAACCAGTCGGTCAGCCCCAGCGCATAACCCACCGGCAGGCCGATGCCCCAGTAGGCGAACAGGGTCAGGATCATCGTCACCCGGGTGTCCTGGTAGCCGCGCAACGCCCCGGCCGCCGTGACCTGGATCACGTCGGAGAACTGGAACAGCGCCGAATACACGATCAGCATGGTCGCCACCTGGATCACCACCGGATCGCTGGTATAGATGGTCGCGATATGCTCGCGAAATAGCAGCATCAGGCTCGCGGACACGCAGCCATAGGCCAATGCCGTCGCCACCCCGACCCCGGCGGTGAAGCGTGCCGCGCGCGGTTGCTCGCGGCCCAGGGCCTGGCCGACGCGAACGGTGATCGCCATGCCCAGGGAGTAGGGGACCATGAACACCAGCGAACTGATGTTCAGGGCGATCTGGTGTCCGGCCACTACATGGGCACCGAGGCTGCCGATCAGCAGGGCGATCACCGCGAAGATGCTCGATTCGGCGAACACCGCGATACCGATCGGCAGGCCGATGCCCAGCAGGCGCTTGATCACCGTCCAATCCGGCCAGTCGAAACGGCTGAACACCTGGCTCGGTTGATAGACCTTGGCCCAGCGCACCCAGCCGGCCATGCCCAGCAGCATCACCCACATCACGATCGCCGTGGCCCAGCCGCAGCCGGGTCCGCCCAGGGCCGGTACGCCGAGATGGCCGTAGATGAACACGTAGTTCAGCGGAATGTTCAGCGCCAGCCCGCACAGGCCCAGGACCATGCTCGGCCGGGTGCGACCCATGCCGTCGCTGCAGCAGCGCAGCACATGGTAGAGCGCCACCGTCGGCAGGCCGGTGCCGATGCCGCGCAGGTAGTCCATGCACGGCCCGATCAGTTCCGGGTCGACCTTCATCAGGTGCAGGATCGGCTCGGCGTTGTACAGGACCGCCCCGGCGCCGAGGCCGACCACCACGGCCAGCCACAGCGCCTGGCGCACGATCGGGCCGATCTGCTCCGGCGTCCCGGCGCCATGGCGCTGGGCGACCTTGGGCGTGGTGGCGAGCAGGATGCCGGTCATCAGCAGGAACACCGGTACCCAGATCGAGTTGCCCAGCGCCACCGCGGCCAGGTCCCGCGGGCCGACGCGGCCGGCCATCACCGCATCGACGAAGCCCATGGCGGTGTGGGCCAGTTGGGCAATGATGATCGGCAGGGCCAGTCCCAGCAGATTGCGCATTTCCAGCAGGGCTCGTGCCGGGCGGCCGAGGGCAGGGGTATCGGTAACGGTGCTCACCAGTGATGTATCCAAGTATTGCGGGGAAAGCTGCGGAGTTTACGCCTTGACGCAACGGTCAGGAAATTTCCTCTGTAGGGCATTTGTAATGACGCTGACCGTAAGCCGGGATTTTCTCTGCCGATGATCGCCCGCCGACTGGTGGCGGCGGGCGATCTGCGCCAAACTGCCGGCCTGCCAAAGGAGCCCGCCATGCTGATTGTTGCCGACGAGAATATTCCCCTGATCGATGCGTTCTTTGCCGGTTTCGGCGAGATCCGCCGTTATCCGGGGCGCGCCATCGACCGCGCGGCGGTGGCCGAGGCCGATGTACTGCTGGTGCGTTCGGTGACGCCGGTCAGCCGCGAACTGCTCGAAGGCAGCCGGGTGCGCTTCGTCGGTACCTGCACCATCGGCACCGACCACCTGGACCTGGCGTACTTCGACGAGGCCGGCATTCACTGGTCCAGTGCGCCCGGTTGCAACGCCCGCGGGGTGGTCGACTACGTGTTGGGCAGCCTGCTGACCCTGGCGGAAATCGAGGGTCTTCCTTTGGCCAGCCGCACCTATGGCGTCATCGGCGCCGGCGAGGTCGGTGGGCGCCTGGTCAAGGTGCTGCGTGGCCTGGGCTGGAAGGTGCTGGTCTGCGACCCGCCACGCCAGGCGGCCGAAGGTGGCGATTATGTCGACCTGGAGCAGATCCTCGAACACTGTGACGTGATCAGCCTGCACACTCCGCTGACCCGTACCGGTGATCTGGCGACCTGGCACCTGCTCGACCGGGAACGCCTGCAGCGACTGCGCCAGGGGGCCTGGCTGATCAACGCCGCCCGCGGTCCGGTGGTGGACAATGAGGCCCTGCGCGAGGTGCTGCTGGACCGCGAGGACCTGCAGGCGGTCCTCGACGTGTGGGAGGCCGAGCCGCAGGTGGATGTCGAGCTGGCCGCGCTCTGCGTGCTCGGTTCGCCGCATATCGGCGGCTACAGCCTGGATGGCAAGCAGCGTGGCACGGCGCAGATCTACCAGGCCTACTGCGCCTTCAGCGGCCAGCCGCCGGTGGTTCGCCTGGAGGACCTGCTGCCCGCACCGGGCCTGGCGCAAGTCACCCTCAACGCCGACAGCGACCCGGCCTGGGCCATGGCGATGATCTGTCGGGCGGTGTACGACCCGCGCCGCGACGACGCGGATTTCCGCCGCAGCCTGGTCGGCAGCGTCGCCGAACAGCGGGCGGCGTTCGACCTGTTGCGCAAGCATTACCCGCAGCGTCGCGAGATCGAGGGGCTGGCGGTCAGGATCAACGGCGAATCCGAGGAACTGCGGCGCATGGTGCTGGCGCTGGGCGCCGTGCTCGTCTGATCTTGCCCACGACCCCGGAGCGCGGTGCATCTCACCGCCAGGCAGGCAGAAAAAACCCGGCATCAGAGCCGGGTCGATAAAAAGAGTTCGGGCTATCAGTCTTGCTGCGCAGGCTTGACCAATCGCTGTTCCAGTTCGCGGCAGGCGTTCTGGATCATTTCCTCGGTGATCGGGACTTCACGTCCGGCAGCGTCGATAATCGCACAGCCCAGTGCCTCGGGCTTGGGATGACGAATCACCGGGATCTGGTTAGTGCTGTGTTGCAAGTCCATGGCCTGTCTCCTCATCAGGTGCCTATCGAGTTTATATCCGCGGCATGACCAGGCTGTGACACCGTCGACAACAGCGGGCCGCGTGATTTCAGTGCAACAGAAACCACAGGTTCCCGCCAGCCGCACGTTAGACCGATCGTCTCTAGGCCCTAGTATTCCCGGTCATAATTAACCTGACTGATTGCGTTTCACGAAAGTTCACTCGAACTTGGGTGTAGGCTCTGTGCATCGCACAACGGATTCCCATCATGCTTTCTGCTCGTCAACGCCGGGCCATGCGCCTGGCCAGCCAGTTCGTCGCCCCCTATCGCTGGCAGACGGTGGCGGCGCTGCTGGCGCTGATCGTCACCGCCGGCATCACCCTGTCCATGGGCCAGGGCATCCGCCTGCTGGTGGACAAGGGCTTCATGACCCAGTCGCCGCACCTGCTCAATCAGTCCATCGGGCTGTTCCTGCTGCTGGTGCTGGGGCTGGCGGTGGGCACCTTCACCCGGTTCTACCTGGTGTCGTGGATCGGCGAGCGGGTGGTCGCCGATATCCGCCGCCAGGTGTTCAACCACCTGATCTACCTGCATCCGGGCTTCTACGAGAACAACCGCAGTTCGGAGATCCAGTCGCGGCTGACCGCCGACACCACCCTGCTGCAATCGGTGATCGGCTCCTCCCTGTCGCTGTTCCTGCGCAATGCGCTGATGGTGATCGGCGGCGTGGTGCTGCTGTTCGTCACCAACCCCAAGCTGACGAGCATCGTGGTGATCGCCCTGCCGCTGGTGCTGGCACCGATCCTGATCTTCGGCCGGCGGGTGCGCAGCCTGTCACGCCAGAGCCAGGACCGCATCGCCGATGTCGGCAGCTATGTGGCCGAGACCCTCGGCCAGATCAAGACCGTGCAGGCCTACAACCACCAGGCGCAGGATGAACAGCGCTTCGCCGCGACCGTCGAACAGGCCTTCCAGACCGCCCGCAGGCGTATCGTCCAGCGCGCCTGGCTGATCACCCTGGTGATCGTGCTGGTGCTCGGCGCGGTGGGGGTGATGCTCTGGGTGGGCGGCATGGACGTGATCGCCGGGAAGATTTCCGGCGGTGAACTGGCGGCCTTCGTGTTCTACAGCCTGATCGTCGGCAGTGCCTTCGGCACCCTCAGCGAGGTCATCGGCGAACTGCAACGGGCGGCGGGCGCCGCCGAGCGGATTGCCGAACTGCTGCAGTCGAGCAATGCCATCACGGCCCCCGCCGACGGCGGCGTACGCCTGGCCGAGCGGGTCGCCGGCAACCTGGTGCTGGAAAACCTGCGCTTCAGCTACCCGTCGCGTCCGGACAGCCATGCCATCGACGGCCTCGATCTGAGCGTCAGGGCTGGCGAAACCCTGGCGCTGGTCGGGCCGTCGGGGGCAGGCAAGTCGACCCTGTTCGACCTGCTGCTGCGCTTCTACGACCCGCAACAGGGCCGCCTGCTGCTCGACGGCCAGCCGCTGACCCAACTCGACCCGCTGGACCTGCGCCGCTGTTTCGCCCTGGTGTCGCAGAGCCCGGCGCTGTTCTTCGGCAGCGTCGAGGAGAACATCCGCTACGGCGACCCGACGGCCAGCGACGGGCAGGTCCGCGAGGCGGCGCGGATCGCCCATGCCCACGACTTCATCATGCAGATGCCCCAGGGCTACCAGACCCATCTGGGTGATGCCGGGCTCGGCCTGTCCGGCGGCCAGCGCCAGCGCCTGGCGATCGCCCGGGCGTTGCTGGTGGATGCGCCGATCCTGCTGCTGGACGAGGCCACCAGTGCCCTCGACGCCCAGAGCGAACACCTGATCCAGCAGGCGCTGCCGAGCCTGATGCAGGGCCGCACCACCCTGGTGATCGCCCATCGCCTGGCCACGGTGCAGAACGCCGATCGTATCGCGGTGATGGATCAGGGCCGGCTGGTGGCGATCGGTACCCATGCCGAACTGATTGCCAGCAACCCGCTGTATGCGCGGCTGGCGGCGTTGCAGTTCAATGCCCGGGGCACTGAGCCGGGCGTGGTGACCACGCCGTAGCTGAAACCTCCATGAAAAACGGCGCCCTTGGGCGCCGTTTGGGTATTACCCGCCAGAACTCAGCGGTATTCGCACAGGTAGGCGGTTTCCACGGCGACCTTCAGCTGGAACTTGCTGTTGGCCGGCACATTGAACTGGCTGCCGCTGGCGAAGGTTTCCCACTCGTTGCTGTCGGGCAGCTTGACGGTCAGGGCGCCGGAGACCACGTGCATGATTTCGCGCTGGGCGGTGCCGAACTCGTATTCGCCCGGAGCCATGACGCCGATGGTGGCCGCGCCTTCGGCTTGTGCGAAGGCAATCGACTTGACGGTGCCGTCGAAGTACTCGTTGACTTTAAACATGGGCGATTCCTCGAAATGAGCTGAAAAATGGGGCCGGCCAGTATGCCCAAGCCGCCTGCTCCCGTCACCTGCTGCCGATCCGATTGAGCCCTGCGAGCAGGGCTTGTCGGGGCGCCGAACCGCCTGCTCCTACAGGGTGTGTCGTGCGTGAAATGTATATACGCCGCCACCCTGTAGGAGCAGGCGGTGCGGCGACCCGACTTGCCGGCGAACCGCCAACGGCGGCCATTCTCCTCAAACCGGCAGAATCAATGGCAGCAACCGCGCAGTATTACGCGCATCCTCCAGCGCCCGATGCTGTTGCCCGCTGAACTGCAGCCCCGCCAGTTGCAAGGCACCGTTGAGCCCCAGTGGTTTCTGCAACTTGCGCGCCTTGGCGAAACGCTGCTTGAGGTTGGCATGGGGCACCTGGCTCAACAGGCTGGTCAGCCGCAGTTGCTGCCAGTCCTGTTCCAACTGCCGCCGATCATAGTCGCCCCAACTGGCCCAACCCTCCAGTCGCGCCTGATGCTGGCCGAGCCAGCGCTCGAAGGCCTCCCAGACCTCCGCCAGCGGCGCGGCGGTGTCGATACTGGCCTGGCTGATATGCGTCAGCTCGCGGCAGAAGGGGGTCAGCAGCGGCCGGCGCAACGGCCGTACAAAGCGCTGGAAGTGGTCCAGCTCCCGGCCCTCGCGGTTGACCAGGGTGGCACCGATTTCGATGATTTCCATCTCCGCCAGTGGCCAGCCCCCATCATCCGTCGTGGCTTCCAGATCAATCACCAGCCAGTGGGGCATCTCGAGCTCCGAAGACAGCATCCTAGTCCGCCTCAAGCGTAGCCAATGCCAGCCAATCCGCCTAGCCGCTCATTCTACCACCAGCAGAACCTGCCGGCTTTTCACCTGGTCTCCCCGGTTGGCCTGGACCCGCCGCACCACGCCGTCGATAGCGGCCTTCAGCGGATGTTCCATCTTCATCGCCTCCAGCACCATCAGCAATTGGCCCTTGCTGACCGTGCTGCCTTCGCTGACCAGCACGTCGACGATCGCCCCGTCCATCGGTGCCTTCACGGTGCCCGAGCTTGCCGCGGCCTGGCCTTGCGTGACCGCCAGGCTCAGGTCGCGCAGCAGCAGGTTGCCCGGGCGGGTGAACAGCCAGAGCTGTTCGCCGTCCAGCCGATACGCGTAGCGTCGCCTCACGCCGTCGAGTTCGGCCGTGACCCAGCGACCGTCGCATTCCAGCAGCCGGACTTCGACCTGCTGCCCGGCGTGGCTGACCAGCAGCGGTGCGTCGTGCCGGGCGAGCAGTTGCAGGTCGATTGCGGTCTCGCCCAGCGCCAGGCGATAGCGTCGTGGGACACCGGCATTGTTGCGCCAGCCGCCGAGCCCGGCGCCATGTGGCATAGCCCCGGCCTGGTAGAACAGCGCGGTGGCCAGCGCCAGTTCACGGCTCGACGGCTGATAGGCTTGCAGGCTCGGGTCGGCATCCAAGTGCCCGGCGATGAACGCGGTGCTGAAGTCGCCGGCGGCGAACGATGGATGGCGCAGCAGGCTCGCCAGCAGCCGCTGATTGCTCGCCAGACCCAGCAGCACGCAGTCCTCGACCGCACGCAGCAGCCGGCGCCGGGCTTCCTCGCGGGTTGCGCCATGGGCGATCAGCTTGGCCAGCAACGGGTCGTAGAACGGGCTGACCGCCTGGCCCTCGAGCAGGCCATGATCGACCCGCACGCCTTCCGAGCGGGGCGGCTCCCAGCCCAGCACCTGGCCGGTCTGCGGCAGGAAGCCATGGGTCGGGTCTTCGGCGTACAGGCGAACCTCGATGGCATGGCCCTGGAGCGTGACCTGTTCCTGGCGCAGGGGCAGCGGCAGCCCTGCCGCGACGTCGAGCTGCCAGGCCACCAGGTCCAGCCCGGTGACCAGCTCGGTGACCGGATGTTCCACCTGCAGGCGGGTGTTCATCTCCAGGAAGTAGAAGCGCCCGGAGGTATCGAGCAGGAACTCGACGGTCCCGGCGCCGACGTAGTTCACCGCCCGCCCGGCCTGCAACGCCGCCTCGCCCATGGCCTGGCGCAGTTCGGCGGTCATGACCGGGCAGGGCGCTTCTTCGACGATCTTCTGGTGACGGCGCTGGATCGAGCAGTCGCGTTCGCCGAGGTACAACAGGTTGCCATGGCTGTCGCCGAACAGCTGGATCTCCACATGGCGCGGTTCGATCAGTGCCTGTTCGAGAATCAGCTCGTCGCTGCCAAAGGCGTGCAGCGCTTCGGAACGGGCGGTGCGCAGTTGTTCGGCCAGTTGTTCGGGCCCGTGGACCAGGCGCATGCCGCGGCCACCCCCACCGGCGCTGGCCTTGATCATCAGCGGGTAGCCGATCCGTTGCGCCTCGCGGGTGAGCGTCGCTTCATCCTGGGCGGCACCCTGGTAGCCGTCGATACAGGGTACGCCGGCGGCGAGCATGGCGATTTTCGACTGGCGCTTGCTGCCCATCAGCTCGATGGCCGCGGCGTCGGGACCGATGAAGACGATTCCGGCCTGCTGGCAGGCGCGGGCGAAATCGGCGTTTTCCGAGAGAAAGCCGTAACCGGGGTGGATCGCATCGGCACCGCAGCGGTGGGCGGCGTCGAGCAGGGCCTGGCTGTTGAGGTAGGACTCGGACACCTGCGGCGCGCCGATGCACAGGGCTTCATCGGCCAGTTGCACGTGGCGGGCAGCGGCGTCGGCCTGGCTGTAGACGGCGACGGTGCGATAGCCCTGGGCCTGGGCGGTGCGGATGATCCGGCAGGCGATTTCGCCGCGATTGGCGATCAGGATCTTGTTGAAGGCGGGCATGGCGGCTGTCCTTTGGTTAGGTGTTGAACATTCGGGCCTTTTCGCGGGCAAGCCCTGCTCCTACAGGAGTGGAGTTGCCCATGACTTTCGGGTACACCCAGACCTCGTAGGAGCAGGGCTTGCCCGCGAAAGCGTCAACCGGCCCACCGCGGCTCGCGCTTCTGCACGAAGGCCAATGTCCCCTCGACGCCTTCCGCCCCGGTCACCGCCTCGGCGAACCAGTGCGCCGCCTGGTCGAGCGACGCCCCCAGCGGCTGTTCATCCAGCAGCAGCGCCTTGGTCGCCGCGTTGGCCCCCGGCGCGCAGCGCAGCACCTGGGCCAGCACTTCAGCAAGGCGCTCCTCCAGCCCCTGGGCATCGCGCTCGACAACATGCACCAGCCCCAACCGCGCCGCCTCGTTACCGTCGAAACGCGCCGCGGTCAGTGCCAGGCGCCGGGCCTGGGTCAGGCCGATGCGCCGCACCACGAACGGCGCGATCTGCGCCGGCAGCAGGCCGAGGCTGGTCTCCGGCAGGCCGAAGCGGGCGTCATGGGTGGCCAGTGCGATATCGCTGACACAGGCCAGGCCAAGGCCACCCCCCAGTACCGCGCCCTCCAGCAGCGCGATCACCACCTGTGGCTGGCGCTGGGTTTCTTCCAGCAACGCCCCGAAGGCCCGGTTCAGTTCCGCGTAGGCCTGCGCCCCCTGGGCCCGGGCCTCGGCCATGTCCCGGATATCGCCACCGGAACAGAAATGGCCGCCGGCCCCGCGCAGCACCAGGGCGCGTACGCCGCGGTCCTCGCGCACCGCAGCCAGCACGCGGCGCAACTCGGCGACCATCCGCAGGCTCATTGCATTGCGACTGTCCGGGCGGTCGAGGGTGATCTGCAGCACGCCGCCACGAACCTCCAGGCGCAGGGTCTGGCAGTCGGGCAGGGTACTCATGATTTTTTCCCCGGCAGGATGCCCATCAGCTTGCAGATGATGCCCAGCATGATCTCGTCGGCACCGCCACCGATCGACACCAGGCGCACGTCGCGATAGGCGCGGGCCACCGGGTTGTCCCACATGAAACCCATGCCGCCCCAGTACTGCAGGCAACTGTCGGTGACTTCCCGGCCCAGCCGCCCGGCCTTGAGCTTGGCCATCGACGCCAGGCGGGTGACGTCGCGCCCCTTGATGTACTGCTCGGTGGCCTGGTAGACCAGCGCCCGCAGGCACTCGATCTCGGTGGACAGTTCGGCGAGACGGAAATGGATCACCTGGTTGTCGATCAGCGGGCTGCCGAAGGTCCGGCGCTCCCTGCAATAGGCGATGGTGCTGTCGACGCAGTACTCCAGGCCCTTGATCATGTTCGCCGCGCCGAACAGCCGTTCCTCCTGGAACTGCAGCATCTGCATCATGAACCCGGCGCCTTCCTGGCCGATGCGGTTGCGTTGCGGCACGCGCACGTCGTCGAAGAACACCTGGGCGGTTTCCGAGCTGCGCATGCCGAGCTTGTCCAGATGCGGGCTGAGGCTGATACCGGGGCTGTTCATCGGTACCATGATCAGCGACTTGTTCACATGCGGCTTGTCGTCCGAGGTGTTGGCCAGCAGGCAGATGAAGTCGGCGCTCGGCGAGTTGGTGATCCACATCTTGCTGCCGTTGATCACGTAGTCGTCGCCGTCCTTGCGCGCCTGGGTCTTGAGCCCGGCGACGTCGGAGCCGGCGCCGACCTCGGAGACGCCGATGCAGCCGACCTGCTCGCCGCTGATGGCCGGGCGCAGGAATTCCTCGCGCAGTTCATCGGAGCCGAAGCGGGCCAGGGCCGGGGTGCACATGTCGGTCTGTACGCCGATGGACATGGGAATGCCACCGCAATGCACGGTGCCGAACTCTTCGGCGGCGACGATCGAATAGCTGTAGTCCAGGCCCATGCCGCCGAACTTCTCCGGCTTGGAAATGCCCAGCAGGCCGAGTCCGCCGGCCTTGTGAAAGATCTCGTGGATCGGAAAGCGCCCGGCCTTTTCCCATTCCTCGACGTGGGGGTTGATCTCATGGTCGACGAACTGGCGAACGGTACGGCGCAACGCTTCATGTTCCTGGGTAAAGATCATGGTTGTCGTTCTCCTGTGAGCGTTAGAAGCGCGCCACGCCAAAGCTGTTGGCCTGCAACGGCCTGACCTCGGCCTCGTGGCAGATATCCAGCAGATAGCCCAGCAGTGTGCGGCTGTCGCGTGGGTCGATCAGGCCGTCGTCCCACAGGTTGGCGGTGCCATAGAGGGCGGTGGACTGGCTGTCGAGTTTCTGGGCGGTCATCTGTTCGAGCATGTCGAGCATCTTTCCCTCGACGGCCTGGCCTTCCTTGAGCTGCCGGGCCTCGGTGACGATTCGCAGCACCTTGCCGGCCTGGGCTGCGCCCATCACCGCGGTGCGGCTGTTGGGCCAGGCGAAGATGAAGCGCGGGTCGAGGCCGCGGCCGCACATGGCATAGTTGCCGGCGCCATAGGAGCCGCCGACGACGAGGGTGAGCTTGGGCACCCGGGCATTGGCCACCGCCTGGATCATCTTCGCGCCATGCTTGATCACGCCCTGCTGCTCGGATTCGGTGCCGACCATGAAACCGGTGGTGTTGTGCAGGAACAGCAAGGGCGTGTGGCTCTGGTCGCATAGCTGGATGAACTGCGCCGCCTTGGCCGCGCCCTGTGGGGTGATCGGGCCGTTGTTGCCGATCACCCCACAGGGGCGGCCGTGGATCTGCAGGTGGCCGCAGACGGTCTGCGCATCGAACTCGCCCTTGAATTCCAGGAACCGCGAGCCATCGGCCAGGCGGGCGAGAATCTCGCGCACGTCATAGGGCTTTTTCGGGTCATCGGGAATCAGCCCCAGCAGGTCGTCGATCGGGTAGAGCGGTTCGGCGAAAGCCGGTGCGGGCGCCTGCGGCAGCCGCGCATTCCACGGCAGCGCGGCGACGATCTCGCGGGCCAGACGAATGCCGTCGGCATCGTCCTCGGCCAGGTATTCGGCCGTGCCGGCCAACTGGGCATGCATCTGGGCGCCACCCAGCTGCTCGTCGGTGGCGATTTCGCCGGTGGCGGCCTTGAGCAGTGGCGGCCCGGCGAGGAACAGCCTGGCCTTGCCGCGCACCACCACCACGTAGTCCGACAGCCCCGGCTGGTAGGCGCCGCCAGCGGTCGCCGAGCCGTGGACCACGGTGATCTGCGGCAGGCCCATGGCCGACATCCGGGCCTGGTTGGCGAAGCAGCGCGCACCCTCGACGAAAATCTCCGCCGCATAGTTCAGGTTGGCACCGCCGCTTTCGGCCAGGGTGATCACCGGCAGCCGGTTTTCCATGGCGATCTGTTGCAGGCGCAGGGTCTTCTTCAGGCCGCTGGGGGAAATGGTCCCGCCCTTGATCGCACTGTTGTTGGCCACCACCAGCAGGCGTACGCCGCAGACGTAGCCGATCCCGGCGATCAGGCCACCACCGGCCTGGCTGCCGTCCTTGTCGTCATGCAGTTTGTAGCCGGCCAGGCTGGCCAGTTCGAGGAACGGCGCACCGGGGTCGAGCAGCAGGTTCAGGCGTTCACGCGGCAGCAACTGCCCGCGGCTGGCGAACTTGTCGCGGGCCTGTTCGGCCTTGTCCAGCAGCTTGCGCTCCAGTTGGCGGAGCTGTTCGAGGCTGGCAAGCAGGGCGTCGCGGTGGCGGGCGAAATCGGCGCTGTGACGGTCGAGCTGGGATTCGATCACCGGCATGGTTCACTCCTTGTCCTTGAGCACATCCGGCAGGTAGGCCCGATGGAAACCGTTGTACGACTCGCTGTTGCGCGCCGGTGACAAGGGCCAGGCACGGCTGCCGAGGCTGGCGGCGCCGTCGATGCGCAGGGTGGTGCCGCTGATGAAGGCGGCCGCCGGGCTGAGCAGGAAGACGATCGCCGCGCTGACTTCCGATTCGGTGCCGATGCGCTTGAGTGGCACATGCTCGCGCAGGGTCGGGATGATCTGCCTGAACGCTCCCTCGTAGGTGTCCATGCCGCTGGAGGCGATCCAGCCCGGCGCGACGGCATTGACCCGCACCCCGGCGTGGCCCCACTCGAAGGCGGCGGTCTTGGTGAAATTGTCCATGCCGGCGCGGGCGGCACCGGAGTGGCCCATGCCGGGCATGCCGCCCCACATGTCGGCGAGCATGTTCACAATGCTGCCACCCTGGCGGCTCATGGACTGGTTGAAGACCTCCCGGGCCACCAGGAAGCCGCCGACCAGGTTGGTGCGCAGCACGGTCTCGAAGCCTTTCTGGTTGATCGAGGCCAGGGGGGCCGGGTATTGGCCGCCGGCATTGTTGACCAGCCCATGGATCGGGCCATGTTCGGAAATCAGTTCGGCGACCAACCGCTTCACGGCGTCCTCGTCACGGATATCACAGTTTTGCCAGGCCGCGCTGCCGCCATCTTCGACGATCTCGGCGGCGACCTGTTGCAGTTTTTCCGCCTTGCGCCCCACCAGCAGTACGCGGGCGCCGAGGGCCGCCAGTTCGTGGGCGGTGCAGCGGCCGATACCGCTGCCGCCACCGGTGACCAGGATCGTCTGGCCGTTGAATAGATCGGGTTTGAACACGGAAGCATAGGCCACGGTCACGGTCCCTCAGGCAAGTTGGTCGGCAAGCTGTTGCGGTACGGCGATCGGGTATTCCAGCAGTTGCTGGGCAAAGGCCTTGCCCTGCGGGTCGATGCGCAGGCTGGCGACTCCGCCACCGCCCAGGGCGTTTTCCAGGAGGAAATTCAGGCTGTGGCTGCCGGGCAGGTACCAGCGTTCGACGCGCCCGAGCAGAGGGTCGAGCACGTGGCCCATCCAGTCGACGACCGCGGCCGGGGTCAGCGCCGCGGCAATCCACGGCAGGTATTCCGGGCGCCGGGCCATGACGCCGATGTTGCTGTGATTGCCCTTGTCGCCGGAGCGGGCCACCGCCAGCCGGACCAGTGGCACGCTGGTCTCGGCCGGGCCTTGCGGCAGGGGCGGCGGGAGATCTTCGGCAATTCCGGACGGCTCGAAGGCCGGCAGCACGGGCAGGGCGCACGGGTGCGTCTGTTCACCGATACGCACGCCCAGCTCGCAGATCTGCTTGTCGACCAGGAACGAAAACAGCCGGATCAGCGGGTACACCGTCGGCCGGCCACCGACGATCCCGGTCAGGCCCGGCGCCATGCCCGTGGCAGCCTGGGCGATTTCCCGGGAGAACAGGATCAGCGCCTGCTTGCTCGGATGGCGCACGGCGAGCTTGATCACCACTTCGCGGCTGTCCTGGCGTCGGCCATGGGGGCCGTAGCTGGCCTCGCTGCCCAGCAGTTCGATGTTCACCTCGCTGTAGGGGGCCCAACCGCGTAGCTGGAACATCTGCGAGGTCTTGTCGATGATTGCCTGGCTGACGCGGCGGGCCTTGTCCACGGCATCGATGCCGGCGATCAGGCAACTGGCGGTGCAGCGGAAACCATCGGCCCAGGTGGCGCTGACCTTGTACTGCCCGGTGGGCGGCAGGCCCCTGGCACCCTGTACGGCGACGACGTTCTCGGCCCGCTGGACCAGGCTCACCCGGGTGAAGTCGCAGATCACATCCGGCAGCCGGTAGGCCCGTGGGTCGCCGATTTCGTACAGCAGTTGCTCGCCGACGCTCAGCGGTGAAACCAGTCCGCCGGAGCCCTCCGGCTTGCTCACCAGAAAGTCGCCATCGGCACCAACCTCGACGATCGGGAAACCGATATGTTCGTAGTCCGGCACGTCGCGCCAGTCGGTGAAGTTGCCGCCGGTACATTGGGCGCCGCATTCGATGATATGCCCGGCCAGCGCCGCCTGGGCCAGCTTGTCGTAGTCGTCCCAGGCCCAGCCGAATTCATGCACCAGAGCCGCGCTGACCACTGCGCTGTCCACCACCCGTCCGGTGATCACGATGTCCGCGCCCAGGCGCAGGGCCTCGACGATGCCCGGTGCGCCCAGGTAGGCGTTGATGGAGACGCACATCGCTGGCAGGGGCGCGCCGCTGAACATTTCGGTGATGCCATCGGCGGCCAGTTGCCGGGATTTCGTTTGCAGGTCGTCACCCAGCAGCACGGCGATCTTCAAGGGCACACCGGCCTTGTCGCAGGCCTGCTGCAACGCGGCGGCGCAGGCCTGCGGGTTGACCCCGCCAGCGTTGCTGATGACGCGGATCCCCTGTCGGGCGATATCCCCGAGCAGCGGTTCGAGCACCTCGACGAAGTCCGTGGCGTAACCGGCCTGGGGATCCTTCATGCGTGCCCCGGCCAGGATCGACATGGTGATCTCCGCCAGGTAGTCGAACACCAGGTAGTCCAGCCTGCCGTGCTCCACCAGCGGCCGCGCGGCGGTGGAGGTATCGCCCCAGAAGGCACTGGCACAACCGACACGAACCGTCCTGTTCATTCGCACGATCTCCGCAAGAGTTGGAACGAGGCTACCAAGCAAGCGCTTGGTTTGTAAACCCCGTTCGCCAGTTTGCCCCAAGCGCTTGCTTGGGCGCCTCTGTCGGCTTAAATTGCGCGCGCAACCTCCCGGTTTCCGGGCGTGTACCAGAATTGAGGAGAATGCCGTGAACGAGCAACAAGCCCAGCAGGTCATGGGGGATCTGGTGCAGGCGGGGCAACTGACCGATCCGGACAGCGCCCGTGGCAAGCTGCTGCAAACCGCCGCGCATCTGTTTCGCAACAAGGGTTACGAGCGCACCACGGTGCGTGATCTGGCCAGTGCCATCGGTATCCAGTCCGGCAGCATCTTTCATCACTTCAAGAGCAAGGACGAGATCCTGCGGGCGGTGATGGAGGAAACCATCCTCTACAACACCGCGCTGATGCGGGCGTCCCTGGCCGAGGCCGACACCGTGCGCGAGCGGGTCCTGGCGCTGATCCGCTGCGAGTTGCAGTCGATCATGGGCGGTACCGGCGAGGCCATGGCGGTGCTGGTCTACGAGTGGCGCTCACTCTCGCCGCTGGCCCAGGCCAAGGTCCTGGCGCTGCGCGATATCTATGAGCAGATCTGGCTGCAGGTGCTCGGCGAGGCCCGCGATGCCGGCTATATCAAGGGTGATGTGTTCATTGTCCGGCGCTTTCTGACCGGCGCCCTGTCCTGGACCACCACCTGGTTTCGCCCCCAGGGCAGCCTGACCCTGGACCAGCTGGCCGATGAGGCCTTGGCATTGATTCTCAAGGACAGCTAAGTGCGTGTTGTGCAAGTGATTAATTCACCGGCGTGAAGTTGTCTAAGTGAACAAAAGCGCCTAGCTTAGTGATAACAACGATATTTATCCGAGGTGGTTGGTCTTGAAGCTTTCGCCAGTACGGACGGCGTTCCGGGTTCTAGGGTTGGCGCTGGGCTTGCTGATGGTCCAGCCGGTCTCGGCGGCGCAGGAAGTCAGGATCGGCGCCGCCCACTTCCCTCCCTATACCATTCGACCTGAGCAGGGCGTCGATACTGGCGCGCTGCCACTTCTGGCCGAAGCCCTCAATGCCCTGCAGAGTGACTATCACTTCGTGCTGGTGCCGACCTCGATTCCCCGGCGCTTTCGCGATTTCGAGGATGGCCGCACCGACATGGCGATCTTCGAGAATCCGGAGTGGGGCTGGAAGGACATCGCCCATGTCAATGTCGACATGGGGCTGGAGGATGCCGAGGTGTTCGTCGCCCAGCGCAGGCCGGATCGCGGCCAGGGCTATTTCGCCGATCTCAAGGGCAAGCGGCTGGCGTTGTTCAGTGGCTATCACTACGAGTTCGCGCAGTTCAATGCCGATCCCAAGTACCTGGCCGAGACCTACAATGCGACGTTGACCTACTCGCACGACAGCAACCTGTTGATGGTGTTGCGCGGGCGCGCGGACATCGCACTGGTGACGCGCTCGTATCTGTTCGACTACCTGAGCCGCAATCCGGGCACGGCCAAGGAGTTGCTGATTTCCGACCGGATCGATCAGGTCTACCACCACTATGCGTTGTTGCGGCCGAAGGCGCCGATCAGTGGAGAGGCGTTCAGCCAGTTGCTGGAACGCCTGCGCGGCAATGGGGAGTTGCTGAAGATCTTCCAGCCCTATCGGATCGAGGTGATGCCCACGACCAATGCGGTCAATCGCCACCTCTGATGAGGTGGGACTCCCGGGCCGTGGTGGCGCGGGTCAGCGCCGGGCGAGGTGGTCGCTGCGGTGGGCCGAGACCTTGCGGCAATGCACCAGCGCATCGCGAATCATGAAGTTCACCAGGGTTGGCGAGACGCCCAGTTCCTTGGCGATGTCCTTCTGCGGCACGCCGTGCAGGCGATACATCTCGAACGCGTAGCGGGTGCGCTGCGGCAGCTCGGTCAGCGCGTCGGCGATGTGTTCCAGCGTCGAGAAGTTGATGTGCGAGGTTTCTGGCGAAGCACCGTGGATGACCACGTTCAAGCCTTCCTCTTCCGGGCCTGCATACTTCAGTTCCAGAGCCTGCTTGCGATAGTGGTCGATCGCCAGGTTGCGCACGATCTGGAACAGGTAGCTGAGCTGGGCCTTGAACGACGACGTGATCTGCGGTGCCGACTGCAGGCGGAAAAACGCGTCCTGTACCACGTCTTCGGCGCGCGACCGGCAGCCGGTGATGCGCGCGGCGATCTTGACCAGAATCAGGCGGTTGTCGACAAACGCCTGGAGTAACGGTGAATCACACCTGCTTGTGGATACTTGTTCCGTCATGGAAATCACCTTGTTTCGAATAGGTCGTAGGCCGAGCGCCTGTAGGCGTCTGGCTACACATCGAGCGACAAATTATGCTTAATGATAATGATTGTCAATTGAGAAGTAGAACTAATGATGCCTCGTAGTGCGTTACTGGATCATGACGCACCTTTTCGGCCCTGACGTACTCGTCGTCGGCGCAACGCCGGGGACTAATTATTTGCCATTGCCATCCGTTCTCAGTTGACAGGCCGGGCGAGCGACCCGGTCAAGGATCGAGACCCGTGAGGAGGGCGCAATGGTTAATCGCAACGGTGGCTGGGCATGAGCACCTCCCTGAGCCTTCGCCTGTTCTGTCTGCCTTATTCCGGCGCCAGTGCCATGGTCTACAGCCGCTGGCGCCGTCATATGCCGCAGTGGCTGCAGATACGGCCGCTGGAGTTGCCCGGTCGCGGCATGCGCATGAACGAACCGCTGCAGAGCGACATCGTCCGGCTGGCCAACCAGTTGGCGGATGAAATCGCCGCGGAACTGGAGGGTCCCTATGCGTTGTTCGGCCATAGCCTGGGCGGCCTGCTGGCCTTCGAACTGGCTCACGTGCTGCGTTCACGTGGGTTGCCGGCGCCACTGGCGCTGTTCACTTCGGCCACGGCCGGGCCCTCGCGGCGCGATGTCAGCGAATACGCCCAGGCCAGGACCGACGAGCAACTGATGGCGCGCTTGCGCGAGCTCAAGGGGACGACCGAAGAGACGCTGGCCAACCACGACCTGATGCAACTGATGCTGCCGATCCTGCGCGCCGACTTCCTGTTGTGCGGCAGTTTCCGGTACGGCACCCGCGAACCGCTGGCGATGCCGATCCACGTGTTCGGCGGCAGGCAGGACAGTGTGCGGACCGACGAACTGCTCGACTGGCAGGTGGAAACCACCACCGGTTTTTCCCTGGACATGTTCGAGGGGCACCACTTCTACCTGATCGATCAGGAAACCGCCCTGTTGCGTCACTTGCGCCGCTATGCCGATGGGCACCTGTCGCGCTGGCGCAACAGTGCGGCCCGCCAGTTGGCCCAGGCCGCCAGCTGACGCCCCTGCTGCGCCGCGGGCGCAGCCTTTTCCACGAATCCCATTTGCTAGGGCCTGTGGGAAATGTTTTCGAGTGAAGGCCAGGCAAGGCGAAAACCGGCGAGCGCAATTGACTGGAGTCAATGAACACTCCGAGCCGGTTTTCAACGCAGCCTGGGTGAGCGCAGATACATTTCGTACAGAGCCTGGCCGACTCCAGGCAGGAATCCCCATGATTGACGCGTTCGAACTCCCCAACACCCTGGCCCAGGCCCTTCAGCGCCGTGCACTGCAGACCCCGGACCGACTGGCGCTGCGGTTTCTCGCCGAAGACAAGGAGCAGGGCGCGGTCCTCAGTTACCGCGACCTCGACCTGCGGGCACGGACCATCGCCGCCGCCCTGCAGGCCAATGCGCAACTGGGGGATCGGGCGGTCCTGTTGTTTCCCAGCGGCCCGGACTATGTCGCGGCGTTCTTCGGTTGCCTGTACGCCGGAGTGATCGCCGTGCCGGCCTATCCGCCGGAGTCGAGCCGTCGTCATCACCAGGAGCGGCTGCTGTCGATCATCGCCGATGCCGAGCCGCGCCTGGTGCTGACCAGCGCCGACCTGCGCGAACCGTTGCTGCAGATGGACGAGCTGTCGGCCGCCGATGCGCCGCGACTGCTGTGCGTCGACACCCTCGACAGCGCGCTGGCCGACAACTGGCGTGACGCCGGCGTGCAGCCGGACGACATCGCTTTCCTGCAGTACACCTCCGGTTCCACCGCGATGCCCAAGGGCGTGCAGGTCAGCCACGGCAACCTGGTCGCCAACGAGGTGCTGATCCGCCATGGCTTCGGCATCGACCTCAATCCCGACGACGTGATCGTCAGCTGGCTGCCGCTGTATCACGACATGGGCCTGATTGGCGGGCTGCTGCAGCCGATCTTCAGCGGCGTGCCGTGCGTATTGATGTCGCCGGCCTACTTCCTCGGTCGACCGCTGCGCTGGCTGGAGGCGATCAGTGAATACGGCGGCACCATCAGCGGCGGCCCGGACTTCGCCTACCGCCTGTGCAGCGAGCGGGTCAGCGAAACCGCGCTGGCGCGGCTCGACCTCAGCGGCTGGCGGGTGGCCTATTCCGGGTCCGAGCCGATCCGCCTCGATACCCTGGAGCGTTTCGCCGAGAAGTTCGCCCCCTGTGGTTTCAGCGAGCAGAGCTACTTCGCTTCCTACGGCCTGGCCGAAGCCACCCTGTTCGTCGCCGGTGGCCAGCGTGGCCAGGGCATTCCCGCGCTGCGGGTCGATGAAGCGGCGCTGGCGCAGAACCGTGCGCAGCCGGGCGATGGCAGCCCGATCATGAGTTGCGGCACCAGCCAGCCCGAGCATGCGGTGCGGGTGGTCGAACCGGCCAGCCTGCAGGTGCTCGGCGAAAACGCCGTCGGCGAAGTCTGGGCCGCCGGCCCGAGTATCGCCCACGGCTACTGGCGCAACCCCGAGGCCTCGGCCAAGACCTTCGTCCAGCACGAGGGGCGGACCTGGCTGCGCACCGGTGACCTTGGCTTCATGCGCGAGGGCGAGCTGTTCATCACCGGACGCCTGAAGGACATGCTGATCGTGCGTGGGCACAACCTGTACCCGCAGGACATCGAGCAGACCATCGAACGTGAGGTGGACGTGGTGCGCAAGGGCCGCGTCGCCGCCTTTGCCGTGACCCGCGATGGCCAGGACGGCATCGGCATCGCCGCGGAAATCAGCCGCAGCGTGCAGAAGATCCTGCCCGCCGACGCGTTGATCAAGCTCATCCGTCAGGCGGTGGCCGAGGCCTACCAGGAAGCGCCGAGTGTGGTGGTCCTGCTCAATCCGGGCGCCTTGCCGAAAACCTCCAGTGGCAAGCTACAGCGTTCGGCCTGCCGCAACCGGCTGGCTGACGGCAGCCTCGACAGCTACGCACTGTTTCCCGACCAGACTGCTGCGTCGGATGAAGTTTCCGAGACCGTGGTCGATGAGCTGCAGGCGCTCATCGGGCGGATCTGGCAGGAACAGCTGCAAGTGGACAAGGTCGCGGCCGACGACCATTTCTTCCTGCTGGGCGGCAACTCGATCCTCGCCACCCAGGTGGTCGCTCGCCTGCGTGAAGCGCTGGGCATCGAGCTGAACCTGCGCCTGCTGTTCGAGGCGCCGACCCTGGGGGCCTTTGCCGCCCAGGTGGCCCGCCAGCAACAGGATGGCGGCGCGGCCCAAGGTACCATCGTGCAACTGTCGCGCAGCCAGGAGCTGCCGCAGTCCCTGGCGCAGAACCGCCTGTGGTTCCTCTGGCAACTGGACCCGCAGAGCAGCGCCTACACCATTCCCGGTGCCCTGCGCCTGCGTGGCGAGCTGGATGAGGCGGCGCTGCGCAACAGCTTCGAACGCCTGATCGAGCGCCATGAATCCCTGCGTACCCGCTTCTACGAGCGCGATGGCCAGGCCATGCAGCGCATCGACGCCAGCGCCGCGTTCGACCTGCAACTGATCGACCTCGGCGACCTGCCGACGGACCAGCGCGAGGCCCGCGCCCGGCAGATCCGCGAGGATGCGGCGCGTACCCAATTCGACCTGGAGAAGGGCCCGCTGTTGTGGGTGACCCTGGTTCGCCTGGACGACCAGGAGCACCAGTTGCTGGTGACGATGCACCACATCATCGCCGACGGCTGGTCGCTGAATATCCTGATTGACGAATTTGCCCGACTGTACGCGGCCGCTGCCCAGGGCCAGGTGGCCGAACTGGCCCCGTTGCCGTTGCAATACGCCGACTATGGCAGTTGGCAGCGCCAGTGGCTGGCCCAGGGCGAAAGCCGGCGGCAACTGGCGTACTGGAAAGAGCAACTGGACGGTGAGTTGCCGCGCCTCGACCTGGCTACCGACCACCCGCGTTCGGCACAGAAGCGTCACAGTGCAGCGCGCCTGAACCTGCGCCTGGATGCCGCCCTCAGCGCGGCGGTGCGCCAGACCGCCCAGGCCTGCGAGTCGACGCCGTTCATGCTGCTGCTGTCGGCGTTCCAGAGCCTGCTGTTCCGCTACAGCGGCCAGCGCGACATCCGCATCGGTGTGCCGAGCGCCAACCGTCCGCGCCTGGAAACCCAGGGCCTGATCGGTTTCTTCATCAATACCCTGGTACTGCGCGCCGGGCTGGAGGCGCGGTTGCCGTTCGTCGAACTGCTGGCGCAGACCCGCCAGGCCACCCTCGACGCCCAGGCCAACCAGGACCTGCCGTTCGAGCAACTGCTCGAAGCCTTCCCCGAGGCGCGCGAGCAGGGCCTGTTCCAGGTCATGTTCAACCACCAGCAGCGCGACCTGGGCGCCTTGCGTCGGTTGCCGGGGCTGCTCGCCGACGAGTTGCCGTGGCACAGCCGCGAAGCCAAGTTCGACCTGCAACTGCACAGCGAGGAAGATCGCAGCGGCCGCCTGAGCCTGGCCTTCGACTACGCCGACGAGTTGTTCGACGAGGCGACCATCGCCCGTCTGGCCGAGCATTTTGTCAGCCTGCTGCAACAGGTCACCCGCCAGCCGGAGCAGGCTATCGGTGACCTGCAACTGTTGACCGCCACTGAGCGTGAGCAGCAGGCCGCGTGGGGTGTCGCTCCCTGCACCCCGGCCGGCGAGTGGCTGCCGGAACTGCTCAACCGCCAGGCACAACTGACCCCGCAGCGTACCGCCCTGGTCTGGGACGGAGGCCGCCTCGACTTCGCCGAACTGCATGCCCAGGCCAACCGGCTGGCCCACTACCTTCGCGACAAGGGCGTCGGCCCGGATGTGCGGGTGGCCATCGCCGCCGAGCGTTCGCCGCAACTGCTGATCGGCCTGCTGGCGATCATCAAGGCCGGCGGAGCCTATGTGCCGCTGGACCCGGACTACCCGCGCGAGCGCCTGGCCTACATGCTCGTCGACAGCGGCGCCGAACTGCTGCTGACCCAGAGCCACCTGCTTGACAGCCTGCCGGTGGCGGCGGGTGTCAGCGCGGTGGCGATGGACCTGCTCAAGCTCGACAACTGGCCGAGCCAGGCGCCGGGCCTGCACCTGCACGGCGACAACCTCGCCTACGTGATCTACACCTCCGGTTCCACCGGCCAGCCCAAGGGCGTCGGCAATACCCACGCGGCATTGGCCGAGCGCCTGCAATGGATGCAGGCGACCTACGCCCTGGACGCCGGCGACGTGCTGATGCAGAAGGCGCCGATCAGTTTCGACGTCTCGGTCTGGGAGTGCTTCTGGCCGCTGATCACCGGTTGCCAACTGGTCATCGCCGGCCCGGGCGAACATCGCGATCCCTATCGCATCGCGCAACTGGTGCAGACCTTCGGCGTAACCACGCTGCACTTCGTGCCGCCGCTGCTGCAACTGTTCATCAACGAGCCGCAGGTGGCCCGGTGCGCCAGCCTGCGCCGGCTGTTCTGCGGTGGCGAGGCGCTGCCGGCCGAGCTGCGCAACCGGGTACTGGAGCAGTTGCCACAGGTTCAACTGCACAACCGCTATGGCCCGACCGAAACCGCGATCAACGTCACTCACTGGCACTGCCAGGCGAGCGATGGCGAGCGTTCGCCGATCGGCCGGCCGCTGGGCAACGTGACCTGCCGGGTGCTCGATGCCGAACTGAATCCGCTGCCCAACGGTGTGCCGGGAGAACTGTGCATCGGCGGGATCGGCCTGGCCCGTGGCTACCTGGGTCGCGCCGGGCTGACCGCCGAGCGTTTCGTCGCCGACCCGCTGGGCGCTGCCGGCGAACGCCTGTACCGCACCGGCGACCGCGCGCGCTGGGCCGCCGATGGCGTGCTGGAATACCTCGGCCGCCTCGACCAGCAGGTCAAGCTGCGCGGTTTCCGTGTCGAGCCCGAGGAAATCGAGGCGCGCCTGCTGGCGCTGGAAGGCGTGACCCAGGCCGTGGTGCTGGTACGCGACACGCTGGCCGGTGCCCAACTGATCGGCTACTACACCAGCCCGGGCAGCAGGGTGGCTGAACAGCAGCAGAGTGCTGCGCTCAAGGCTGCCCTGGCCGCCGAACTGCCGGAGTACATGGTGCCGGCGCAACTGCTGCGCCTGGATGAAATGCCCCTGAGCCCCAGCGGCAAGCTGGACCGCAAGGCCCTGCCGGAACCGCAGTGGCAGGTGCGCGAACACATCGAACCGGTGACTGCGCTGCAGCAGCAGATCGCTGCGATCTGGCGCGAAGTGCTGGGCCAGCCGCAGGTCGGTCTGGGCGACGATTTTTTTGCCCTTGGCGGTCATTCGCTACTGGCCACCCAGATCATTTCCCGTACCCGCCAGGCCTGCGATGTCGAGCTGCCGCTGCGGGTGCTGTTCGAGGCACCGGAGTTGGGCGCGTTCGCCGAGCAGGTGCAACAGCTCCAGGCATCCGGCCGCCGCAACCAGCAGGCGGCCATCGGCCTGGTCGATCGCAGCCAGACGGTGCCGCTGTCCTACTCCCAGCAACGCATGTGGTTCCTCTGGCAGATGGAGCCGGACAGCCCGGCCTACAACGTTGGCGGCATGGCGCGCTTCACCGGCGTGCTCAATGTTGCCTGCTTCGAGGCCGCGTTGCAGGCGCTGATCCAGCGCCATGAAACCCTGCGCACCACCTTCCCGAGCCGCAACGGTGTGGCCCACCAGCAGGTTTCGGCCGAAACCGCGGTACGCCTGGCCTGGAAGGACTTCTCCACCCTCGACCGTGAAGCGCGTGAGCAACGCCTGCAACAGCTGGCCGACAGCGAGGCGCACCAGCCGTTCAACCTGGAGACCGGGCCGCTGCTGCGGGCCTGCCTGGTCAAGGCCGCAGAGCAGGAGCACTACTTCGTCCTGACCCTGCACCATATCGTCACCGAAGGCTGGGCGATGGACATCTTCGCCCGTGAACTGAGCGCGCTCTACGAGGCCTTCATCGACCAACGCCCGTCGCCGCTGCCACCGTTGCCGGTGCAGTACCTGGACTACAGCGTCTGGCAACGGCAGTGGCTGGAGTCCGGCGAGCGCCAGCGTCAGCTGGACTACTGGACTGCGCAACTGGGCAACGAACACCCGCTGCTCGAACTGCCGAGCGACCGCCCACGGCCGCCCGTGCAAAGCCACCGTGGCGAGCTGTACCGCTTCGACCTCAGCGACGAGCTGGCCGCCCGGGTACGTGCCTTCAACACGCAGCAGGGGCTGACCCTGTTCATGACCATGACCGCTGCGCTGTCGGTGCTGCTCTACCGCTACAGCGGCCAGACTGACCTGCGCATCGGCGCGCCGGTGGCCAACCGCATCCGTCCGGAAAGCGAAGGGCTGATCGGCGCCTTCCTCAACACCCAGGTGCTGCGCTGCCAGCTCGACGGGCAGATGAGCGTCGGCGAGTTGCTCGAACAGGTCCGGCACACCGTGATCGAAGGCCAGTCCCACCAGGACCTGCCGTTCGACCACCTGGTGGAGGCCCTGCAGCCGCCGCGCAGTGCCGCCTACAACCCGCTGTTCCAGGTGATGTGCAACGTCCAGCGCTGGGAGTTCCAGCAGAGCCGGACCCTGGGCGAGATGCGCGTCGAGTACCTGGTCAACGATGCCCGCGCGACCAAGTTCGACCTCAACCTGGAAGTCACCGACCTCGACCATCGCCTGGGCTGCTGCCTGACCTACAGCACCGACCTGTTCGACGAGCCGCGCATTGCCCGCATGGCCGCCCACTGGCGCAACCTGCTGGAGGCGCTGATCGGTGACCCGCAGCAGCGCCTGAGCGAGTTGCCGCTGTTGCAGGCCGACGAGCAGCAGGCGCTGTTCGCCAGCCTGGGGGCGGAAGCCGGCGAGCAGCGGCTCGACCAGTGCATCCATCAGTTGTTCCGGCAACAGGCCGAGGCTCGTCCCGACGCGCCGGCACTGACTTTTGCCGGCCAGACCCTCAGCTATGCCGAGCTCAATGCCCAGGCCAACCGCCTGGCCTGGCGCCTGCGTGAGCAGGGCGTAGGCCCACAGGTGCGGGTCGGCCTGGCGCTGGAGCGCTCGCTGGAGATGGTGGTCGGCCTGCTGGCGATCCTCAAGGCCGGTGGCGCCTATGTGCCGCTGGACCCGGAATACCCGCTGGACCGCCTGCACTACATGATCGCGGACAGCGGCGTCGGCCTGCTGTTGAGCCACCGTGAGCTGCTGGAGGCCCTGGGGCCGCTGCCGGCCGGTGTCGCGCAGTGGTGCCTGGAGCAGGATGGCCCGGCGTTGGCCGGCTATCCCGCCGAGGAACCACCGTTCATCAGCCTGCCGCAGCACCAGGCCTACCTGATCTACACCTCCGGCTCCACCGGCAAGCCCAAGGGCGTGGTGGTATCCCATGGCGAAATCGCCATGCACTGCCAGGCGGTGATCCGTCGTTTCGACATGCAACCGGACGACTGCGAACTGCATTTCTATTCGATCAACTTCGACGCCGCCACCGAGCGCCTGCTGGTGCCGCTGCTCAGTGGCGCCCGGGTGGTGCTGCGGGCCCAGGGCCAGTGGGACGCCGAGGAAATCTGCCAACTGATCCGCCAGCAGCAGGTCAACATCCTCGGTTTCACCCCGAGCTACGGCAGCCAACTGGCCCAGTGGCTGGCGACCCAGGGGCAGATCCTGCCGGTACGCATGTGCATCACCGGCGGCGAGGCGCTGACCGGCGAACACCTGCAACGCATTCGCGCGGCGTTCCAGCCGAGCCTGTTTTTCAACGCCTACGGGCCGACCGAGACCGTGGTCATGCCACTGGCCAGTCTGGCACCGCAGCAGTTGGAAGAGGGCGCGGGCAGCGTGCCGATCGGTACGGTGGTCGGTGCGCGGGTGGCGTACATCCTCGACGCCGACCTGGCCCTGGTCCCGCAGGGGGCCACCGGTGAACTGTATGTGGGCGGGGCCGGCCTGGCCGTCGGTTATCACCAGCGTCCGGCGATCACCGCCGAGCGTTTCGTCGCCGATCCGTTCGGTGCCGAGGGCGCGCGCCTGTATCGCACCGGTGACCTGGTGCGCCAGCGGGCCGATGGCCTGGTGGAATACATGGGCCGGATCGACCACCAGGTGAAGATCCGTGGTTTCCGGATCGAACTGGGGGAAATCGAGAACCGCTTGCTGGAGCATGACGCGATTCGTGAAACCGTGGTGCTGGCGCTGGATGCGCCTGGCGGCAAGCAACTGGCCGCCTACCTGGTCAGCGATGTCGCGGCGCAGGACGACGCACGGCAACTGCAATTGCGCGAAGCGCTCAAGGCGCACCTCAAGAGCCAGTTGCCGGACTACATGGTGCCGACGCACCTGATCCTGCTGGAAAGCATGCCGCTGACCGCCAACGGCAAGCTCGACCGTCGGGCACTGCCAGCACCGGACCCCGAGCTGAACCGCCAGCAGTACGTGGCGCCGAGCAACGAGCTGGAGCAACACCTGGCCGGCATCTGGCGCGAGGTGCTGAACGTCGGCCAGGTCGGCCTGAACGACAACTTCTTCGAACTGGGCGGCGACTCGATCCTGTCGATCCAGGTGGTCAGCCGTGCGCGGCAACTGGGCATTCACTTCAGCCCACGCGATCTGTTCCAGCACCAGACCGTGCAAAGCCTGGCGGCGGTGGCGACCTACAGCGAGCGCATCACGGCCGAACAGGGCCTGCTCGGCGGCGAGTCGAGCCTGACGCCGATCCAGCACTGGTTCCTCGACAGCGACATCCCCGAACGCCAGCACTGGAACCAGGCGCTGGTGCTGGAGCCGGTCCGTGCCCTCGAACCCCGTGCCCTGGAGCAGGCCCTGGCGGCCCTGCTGGAGCATCATGACGCGCTGCGCCTGGGCTTCACCGTCGAGGCGGGCCAATGGCGTGCCGAATACCGCGTGCCGGACCAGGCCACTCTGCTGCAACAGGTGCAGGTCACGGCGCTGAGTCAGTGCACGGCACTGTTCACTGAGGTGCAACGCAGTCTCGATCTGCAACACGGGCCGCTGCTGCGCGCGTTGCTGGTGGATGGCCCGCAGGGCAAGCAACGTCTGCTCCTGGCGATTCACCACCTGGTGGTCGACGGTGTGTCCTGGCGCGTGCTGCTGGAAGACCTGCAGAACGCCTACCGCCAGGTACTGGCTGGCGAAGCGGTGCAACTGCCGGCGAAAACCAGCTCCCTGCGCGACTGGGCGAACCGCCTGCAGGCTTATGCCGGCAGTGAATCGCTGCGTGAGGAGTTGGCGCTGTGGCAGGCGCAATTGGCCGGTCCGGCCCTCGACCTGCCGTGCGAACGCCCTGAGGGCGGCCGGCAGAATCGACATGCCGAAACCGTCAGCGTGCGTCTCGATGCGACGCGCACCCGGGCCCTGCTGCAACAGGCACCGAGCGCCTACCGTACCCAGGTCAACGACCTGCTGCTGACCGCCCTGGCGCGGGTGATCTGCCGCTGGACCGGCCAGCCGTCGGCCCTGGTACAACTGGAAGGCCACGGCCGCGAGACCCTGTTCGACGAGATCGATCTGACCCGCACCGTCGGCTGGTTCACCAGCGCCTACCCGGTGCGCCTGACGCCGCTGAACATCGAGGAAGCGGCCGGGCAGGGCGACTCGATCAAGGCGATCAAGGAGCAACTGCGCGGCGTGCCGCACAAGGGCCTGGGCTACGGCGTGCTACGCTACCTGGCCGAGCCGTCGCTGCGTGAGGCGATGGCGAGCCTGCCGCTGGCGCCAGTCACTTTCAACTACCTGGGACAGTTCGACCAGAGTTTTGGCGACGAGGCGCTGTTCCGGCCGCTGGAAGAGTCGGCGGGCGAAGCCCATGGCGCCGAGGCACCCCTGCCCAACGAACTGAGCATCGACAGCCAGGTCTACGGCGGTGAGCTGGTGCTGCGCTGGACCTTCAGCCGCGAGCGCTTCGACAATACGACCATCGCCGAACTGGCCGAGGCCTACCTGGGCGAACTGGGCAGCCTGGTCGAACACTGCCTGCGCGACGACGCCGGCGGCCTGACTCCGTCCGACTTCCCGCTGGCCCGCCTGACCCAGGCGCAGTTGGATACGCTGCCGGTGGCCGCCGCGCAGATCGAGGACGTCTACCCGCTGACGCCGATGCAGGAAGGCCTGCTGCTGCACACCCTGCTGGAGCCGGGGACCGGCCTGTACTACATGCAGGACCGCTACCGGATCAACAGCGAACTCGACCCGCAGCGTTTCGCCCAGGCCTGGCAGGCGGTGATCGCCCGCCATGAAGCCTTGCGTGCGTCGTTCTGCTGGAACGTCGGCGAGGACATGCTGCAGGTTATCCACAAGCCCGGCGGCACGCCGTTCGAATACCTGGACTGGAGTGCCGAGGCCGAGGAGCAACAGGAACCTCGTCTGCAACATCTGCTCAAGACCGAACGCGAGGCCGGTTTCGATCTGCTGCGCGAGGCGCCGTTCCACCTGCGCCTGATCAAGGTCGGGGAGGCGCGCTACTGGTTCATGATGAGCAACCACCATATCCTGATCGATGCCTGGTGCCGTTCGCTGCTGATGAACGACTTCTTCGAGATCTATACCGCCCTGGGCGAAGGTCGTGAAGCGCAGTTGGCACCGCCGCCGCGCTACCGCGACTACATCGGCTGGCTGCAGCGCCGCGACCTGGCCGAGGCCCGGCGCTGGTGGAAAGGCAACCTGCAGGGCTTCGAGCGTGCCACCCCGATCCCGAGCGACCGACCGTTCCTGCGTGAACACGCCGGCGACAGCGGCGGCATGGTGGTGGGCGACCGCTACACCCGTCTCGACCCGCGTGACGGTGCGCGCCTGCGGGAACTGGCGCAGCAGCACCAGTTGACAGTCAACACCTTCGCCCAGGCGGCCTGGGCCCTGGTCCTGCGCCGGTTCAGCGGCGATCGCGACGTACTGTTCGGCGTCACCGTGGCCGGGCGTCCGGTGGAGATGCCGCAGATGCAGCGCACCGTCGGCCTGTTCATCAACAGCATCGCGCTGCGGGTGAAGTTGCCGGAGGAGGGTGCCGGCTGCAGCGTGCGCGACTGGTTGCACGGACTGCTGGAGCGCAACATGGAGTTGCGCGAGTACGAGTACCTGCCGCTGGTGACCATCCAGGAGCAGAGCGAGCTGCCCAAGGGCCAGCCGCTGTTCGACAGCCTGTTCGTGTTCGAGAACGCGCCGGTGGAAGTCTCGGTGCTGGACCGGGCGCAGAGCCTCAACGCCACCTCGGACTCGGGGCGTACCCACACCAACTTCCCGTTGACCGCGGTCTGCTACCCGGGCGACGACCTGGGGCTGCACCTGTCCTACGACCAGCGTTACTTCGAAGCCGAAAGCGTCGAACGCCTGCTGGGCGAGTTCAAGCGCCTGCTGCTGGCGCTGGTGGAGGGTTTCCATGGCGACATGGACGAGTTGCCGCTGGTGGGGGCCGAGGAGCGCGAGTTCCTGCTCGAGGGTTGCAACCAGAGTGCCCGTGAGTACCCGTTGGAGCACAGCTATGTGGCGTTGTTCGAGGCGCAGGTCGCCGCGCACCCGCAACGCATTGCCGCGACCTGTCTCGACCGGCAGCTCAGCTACGAGCAGTTGAACCAGGCCGCCAACCGCCTGGGCCATGCCCTGGTGGCCGCCGGGGTCGTGGTCGACCAGCCGGTGGCGCTGCTGGCCGAGCGCGGTCTGGATCTGCTGGGAATGATCGTCGGCAGCTTCAAGGCCGGCGCCGGCTACCTGCCGCTGGACCCGGGCCTGCCGAGCCAGCGCCTGAGCCGGATCATCGGGCTGAGCCGCACGCCGTTGCTGGTCTGTACGGCAGCCTGCCGTGCACAGGCCGAGGCGCTGCTACAGGAACTGAACGGCGAACGGCCACGACTGCTGGTCTGGGAAGACGTGCAGCAGGGTGCGTACCCGCTGGTCAACCCGGGCATCCACAGTGGGCCGGACAACCTCGCCTACGTGATCTACACCTCGGGTTCGACCGGCCTGCCCAAGGGCGTGATGGTCGAGCAGCGTGGCATGCTCAACAACCAGTTGAGCAAGGTGCCGTACCTGCAACTGGCCCCGTCGGACGTGATTGCCCAGACCGCTTCGCAGAGTTTCGACATCTCGGTCTGGCAGTTCCTCGCCGCACCGCTGTTCGGGGCGCGGGTGGACATCGTGCCGAATGCGATTGCCCATGATCCGCAAGGGTTGCTCGAGCATGTCCGGCAGCAACGGATCACCGTGCTGGAAAGCGTGCCGTCACTGATCCAGGGCATGCTGGCCCTGGACCACATCAGCCTCGACGGCCTGCGCTGGATGCTGCCGACCGGCGAAGCGATGCCGCCGGAACTGGCGCACCAGTGGCTGCTGCGTTATCCACAGGTCGGGCTGGTCAATGCCTACGGCCCGGCGGAGTGTTCGGACGACGTGGCGTTCTTCCGCGTCGATCTGGCCTCGACCCGTGGCAGCTACCTGCCGATCGGCACGCCGACCGACAACAACCGCCTGTACCTGCTCGACGGTGCCGATGAACTGGTACCGCTGGGGGCGGTGGGTGAGTTGTGCGTGGCCGGCACCGGTGTCGGTCGCGGTTATGTCGGCGATCCGCTGCGCACGGCCCAGGCGTTCATCCCGAACCCGTTCGGTGCGCCGGGCGAGCGGCTGTACCGCACCGGCGACCTGGCACGTCGGCGTAGCGATGGCGTGCTGGAGTACGTCGGCCGGATCGACCATCAGGTGAAGATCCGTGGTTATCGGATCGAGCTGGGGGAAATCGAGGCGCGTCTGCGCGAGCAGCCGGAAGTTCGCGAAGCGGCGGTGGGTGTCCAGGAGGGCGTCAACGGCAAGCATCTGGTCGGCTACCTGGTGGCGACCGACTCGGCGCTGGGCCAGGCCGACTGCCTGGACCGGATCCGGCAGCGCCTGCGCGCCGAACTGCCGGAATACATGGTGCCGCTGCACTGGCTATGGTTGGAGCGCCTGCCGCTCAACGCCAACGGCAAGCTCGACCGCAGGTTGTTGCCGGCGCTGGAGATCGGCCAGTTGCAGGGCCTGGACTACCTGGCACCGCGCAACGAGCTGGAGCAGACGCTGGCGGCGATCTGGGCCGAGGTGCTGAAGGTCGAACGGGTCGGTGTGCGGGACAACTTCTTCGAGCTGGGCGGGCATTCGCTGCTGGCCACGCAGATCGCGTCGCGGGTGCAAAAGACCCTGCAGCGCAATGTGCCGTTGCGGGCGATGTTCGAGTGCAGCACGGTGGAGGAGTTGGCCGGCTATATCGACGGTTTGCAGGCCGATGGGATCAGCGAGGAGAAGGTCGATCGGCTGAGCGACCTGATGGCGGAGCTGGAGGGGTTGTAAAACCCTGAGACACTTGCCGATCGCTCCCATGCTCTGCGTGGGAGCGTCAACTGGCTGCATTCCCGAACGATCGATACTACGGGTTCGGGCACCCCGCGTGCCTGTAGGAGCGTGGCTTGCCCGCGAAAGGGCCCTCGAGGCTGCCAAAAGCTTCGCGGGCAAGCCCTGCTCCTACAGGTGTGGGGTCGTGGCCGATATCGCCGGCAGGGTTACTTCGGCCCGAGAATCTTCACCAGCTTGTCCGGCGACGGCGCGCCCTGTTGCTGTTGCAGGTCGCCATTGGCGTCGAGGTAGAAGATCGACGGCGTGGCCGACAATTCCAGCTCATCCATCAGCTTCGTGTTGGCATCGAGCTTGGCCTGGATATCTGCCGGAATCTTCGCCAGCGGCTTGAGCGAACTGCCCTTGCCGGCCTTCTCATGGTCGTGCAGGGCCTGTTGCGGGTCCTTGGCGGCGAACAGCGCGGCCGCCTTGGCCGGGCTGTCTTCACGGATGATTCCGACCATGATGTGCCGCAACTGCACCTTGCCGGACTCGACCCAGGGCCGGGCCTGCTCCCAGAACATGTTGCAGTAGGGGCAGTTCGGGTCGCTGAACAGATAGACGATGCGCGGTGCATCCTTCTTGCCGTCCTCGATCCAGTTGCTCTTTTCCATCTGGCCCCAGACCTGCCTGGACATCGGCCCGTACACCAGTTTCTGCAGCGGCGCCTGGCTCAGGTCCTTGCCGTCGGCGTCATACAGGTTGCCGGCGATCACATGCTTGCCATCGGCCGTCAGGTACAGGGCCATGCCACGGTTCTGGTACTGGGCGGCATAGCCGCGCAGGCCGGCGGGTGCATCGAAGCTGCCGACGATTTTGGCGCCCTTGGCTTCAATGCTCCTGATCGGCGCGGGCAGTTCCTCGGCCCGGACGGGCGCCTGCAGCAGCAGGGCGCCGATGGCGCTGCCCAGGGTCAGGTTCAGCAGATGGCGGTGGAAGGGCATAGCGGGTTCCTTGCTGTGGCCGGAACGGCCTTGTTGGGGTGTGGCGGACCGAAGTTCTCCAGGGCGCGTGCCAGGCTGGCCTCGGACAATTCGCCCAGGTGGCTGCCGAGCAGTTGGCCTTCGGCGTTGTACATGAGGGTGGTGGGCAGGGCCATGGAACCGACGCTTTGTGCCAGTTGGCCGGTGCCATCGAACAGCACGTTGTCGAGGTTCAGGCCCTGGGTCATGAGGAAGGTGGTTACGCTTTGCATGCTCTCGGCCTGGTTGACGAACAGGAAGGTCACGTCCTGGCGCTCGCGCTGGGCCTTTTGCAATACCGGCATTTCCCGGCGGCAGGGTGGGCACCAGGTGGCCCAGAGGTTGATCACCAGCGGCCCGCCCTGGTAGTCGCTCAAACGCACCGTCTGGCCGTCGGCATTGAGCAGGGTAATGGCCGGCAGGCGGGAGCCTTGCTCGTAGAATGTCGTGGAGAAGCTCGCCAGCAGCCAGAACGCCAGGCCGCTACCCAGGCCGAAGCCCAGCGGCTTGCGCAGCGCCGGCCGGCGCCAGGCCCACGCCACGGCGCCGAGCACGATCGCCAGCAGGCCGGGCCAGGGCAGGAAACCGCCGTCACGGATATCGAGGACCTGCAGCGGATCGTTGCGGAAGTAGCTCCAGTAGGCGATCACGAAACTGCCACGGGCAGCCAGCAGGCCCAGGATGAACAGGCTGAACAGCACCGACTCCGGGTTGTCGCCACCGCGTTTGGCCACCCACCAGCCAACCAGCGTCGCCAGGGCGAGGGCCAGCAGCAACAGCAGATGGTTGATCGACAGGGCGAAGGTTCCGAGGGTCAGGGTCAGCATTAGCGGGCATCCCGTGTGCTATTCCAGTTCTGCAGGAAACCGCCGGCGTCGATTTCGCCGGTGATGCGGCTGGCCCGGCGCTCGCTGCCATCGGGGGCGATCCACAACAGGGTCGGCGGGCCGGGCACTTCGAAGCGGCCCAGCAGTGCCTGGCTGGCGGCGTTGTCGTGGGTCACGTCCAGGCGCACCAGGTGCACATCGCGCAGGGCCGCGATCACCTCGGGCTTGCCGAACACCTGTTTCTCCATGACCTTGCACGACACGCACCAGTCGGCGTAGTAATCCACCAGCGTCCACCGACCGCCGGCCTTGGCCGCGTCCAGTTCACGCTGCAGCGCGGCCGGCTCGCTGACGGTGACGAAGCTGGCAGGGTTCACCGCGCTCTGGCCGCTACCCCCGGTGTAGACCTGCAGCGGACGCCACAGGTCAGTGCCGCCACCGGCGGCGCCGATCACCAGCAGGCTGCCCCACAGGCCCAGCAGCAGGCTGAGGCAGGCAGCCGACAGCGCCAGGCGCCCGGGCTGCCGTGCCAGTACCCAGAGCGAGCGGGCCACCACCAGCGCCAATGCACCCCACAGGCCGAGCCACAGCGATTCGTGCACCACCGGCCGAATCATCACGATCGCGGTGCCGAGGAACAGGAAGCCGAACAGCGCCTTGACCCGGTCCATCCACAGTCCCGGCTTGGGCAGAAAGCGATTGCCCACGGTCACCAGCAGCAACAGTGGCAGGCCCATGCCGATGCCCAGGCTGAACAGCACCAGGCCGCCGAGCAGCACGTTGCCGCTCTGGGCGATGTACAGCAGGGCGCCGGCCAGCGGCGCGGTCATGCACGGACCGACCAGCAGCGCCGACAGCGCGCCGATGATCCCGGCACCGACCAGGCTGCCACCGCGACGACCCTGGCCGGCGCGTTCCAGGCGGTCGCGCACGGCCCCGGGCAACTGCAGTTCGAAGAAACCGAACATCGGCAAGGCCAGCACCACGAACAGGGTGGCAAAGCTGCCCAGCAACCAGGGCTGTTGCAGGAAGGCCTGCAGGTTGCCGCCGAGCAGCGCGGCGAGCACGCCCAGGCCGGCGTAGACCAGCGCCATGCTCAGCACATAGCTGCCGGCGAGGGCGAAACCGCGCCGTGGGCTGGCGCCGCTGCCGACCACGATGCCGGCGAGAATCGGCAACATCGGCAGGGTGCAGGGGGTAAAGGCCAGCAGCAGGCCGAGGCCGAAGAAGGCCAGCAGGCTCCAGCCCAGCGTCTGCTGGCTCAGGCTGCTGGCCAGGGACTGGTCCCGGGCTTGTGCCGGCTGGCTGGACGTTGCCGCTTTCTGTGGTGTTGTCGCCAGGTCGCCGAGATCGACCACCTGGGTCTGGGGCGGGTAACACAGCCCGGCATCGGCGCAACCCTGCCAGCCGACGTTGACCTTGCCACGGGCATCGGCCGGGATCAGCACTTCCAGTTCGGTGCGATACACCGGCTGGTCGCCAAAGAATTCATCGCTGTGCGCCAGGGCCTCGGGCAGCGCGGGGCGGTGCCCCGGGTCCAGGCCGTCGAATTTCAGGCGCTTCTGATACAGGTAGTAACCCTCGCTGATCTGCCAGTACAGGCGGGTCTGACCGGAGGCCAATTTCTCCGAATTGAAGACGAAAACCTGATTGGCCGGGGGGAACTCCGGCTTTTTCACCGCGAACGGATCGTTGCCGGCCTGGGCCAGGCTGGCGAAGATCAGGAAAAAAAGGGGCAACACCCAACGCATAAAAAAGTCCTTGGTGCACAAGCTTGTCCGGCCAAGAGTGCTGGCCAGCGATTAACCGATCATTAACCCGCCCCAGCGGTTGCTGTGGCGGGCGCGAACGTTACTATCTTTACGGAGTCACGGCATAATCGCCGCTTAATCCGTCCGGGTTTCAATGGACATATTTGCACAGGTAACCCCATGCACGTACTGGTTTGCGAAGACGATGAGTTGATTGCCAGCGGCATCGTCGCCGGCCTTGCCGCCCAGGGCATGACCGTGGAGCATGTCGCCACGGCGGCCGCGGCGCGGGCGATGCTGCGTGCGGCGCAGTTCGACGTGATGGTGCTCGATCTCGGCCTGCCCGACGAGGACGGCCTGCGGCTGCTGACCCAGTTGCGCAGCAAGGGGCTGGAACTGCCGGTGCTGATCCTCACTGCCCGCGATTCGGTGACCGACCGGGTCGACGGACTGCAGGCCGGTGCCGACGACTACCTGCTCAAGCCGTTCGACCTGCGCGAACTGTTCGCCCGGCTGCAGACCCTGCTGCGCCGGGTCGCCGGGCGCAGCGTCAACCTCATCGAGCACGGCCCGCTCAGCTACGACCCGAGCAGCCGGGTGACCACCCTGAATGGCCAGTCGGTGGACCTCTCGCGCCGCGAGCAGGCGCTGTTGCAGGCGCTGTTGCACAACCGTGGCCGCGTGCTGTCCAGCGAGCAGCTCAAGGACAGCGTCTATGGTTTCAGCGACGAGCTGGAAAGCAACGCTCTCAACGTGCATATCCATCATCTGCGCCGCAAGCTGGGCAACGGCATCGTCGAGACCGTACGCGGCCTGGGCTACCGCCTCGGGCCGGCGGGTGACGGAGAAGCATGATGAGCCTGCGGCTGCGCCTGAGCCTGACCATCGGTTCGGCGTTCATCCTGATCTGGGCCCTGGCCGCGACCTGGATGCTCAGCGACCTGCGCCACCAGATGATGTTTTCCCTCGACCAGCGCCTGGTGGCTTCGGCACGGATGGTGGCCGGGCTGATGGAGCAGTTGCCGATGATGTCGGGCAGGGGCGATGTCACGCATTTCAGCTCCGAGCAGCTCAATATCACCGGCGGCATGGCCTGCCAGGTCAGTTCCCTGCGGGGGGAAGTGCTGGCCCGCAGCCATAACAACCCCGAGCAGGCCCTGGAGGCCCACAGTGTCGGCTTCCATGACCAGATGATCGATGGCGCGCCATGGCGTACCTTCACCCTGGTACGGGGCGATATCCACATCACCACCGCCGACCGTCAGGTCGAGCGCGAGGCTCTGAACCTGTCGGTGCTGCTGGCGGCCTCGGTGCCGGTGGGTGTTGCGCTGCTGGTCTGCCTGTTCCTGCTCTGGCTGGGGCTCGGCCAGGGGCTGGCGCCGCTCAAGCGCATGCGCGACGCGCTGAAGCGACGCAGCCCGGATTCCCTCGAGCCGTTGCAGATCCATCCGTTGCCCAGCGAGTTGAAACCCCTGCTGGAAACCCAGAACCAGCTGTTGCAGCGCATCGGCAAGGCCATCGAGCGCGAACGCCGGCTGACCGGCGATGCCGCCCATGAGCTGCGCAGTCCGCTGACGGCGATCAAGACCCACCTGCAGGTGGCGCGCATGACCGAAGGTGCGGCCCGCGACCAATCCCTGGCCCATGCCGAGGCGGGGGCCGACCGCCTGCATCGGACCCTGGAACAGTTGCTGCTGCTGGCCCGGGTCGAAGGCAGCCTGTCGTTCGACGACGGCGTGCAATGCACCGCCGAACAGGTGGCGCGCCTGGCGATCCAGGATTCGGCCAACGGCGACCGGCAGCGTATCGAGTTGCACCTGCAGGAGCCTTGTTCCTCGGCACCGCTGGAAATGCCGTCGACCCTGTCGATTGCCGCCTTGCGCAACCTGCTGGACAACGCCCTGCGCCACACGCCGGGGGATGCGCCGGTGGAGTTGAACGTGGAAACCACCGGCAATCGCGTGCGCTTCCAGGTGCGCGACCATGGTCCGGGTATCGCCGAGGATGACCTGCAGCACCTGACCCAGCGCTTCTGGCGTAACGGCAAGAGCACCGGTTGTGGCCTGGGCCTGGCGATCGTCCAGGCGATCGTCCAGCGCTGCGGTTGCGTGCTGCATTTCGACAGCCGGCCGGACGGCCTGCGGGTCGAACTGACCATGCCCCTGCAGGCCACATAGTGGCCTGAAAAATCCTGTCACCGCGCCCGGCTCGCCCGGGCGTGGCCCATGGCAGTATCGTCTGACGCCTGTCGCTCAACGGATTGAGGTCATGCGCCATGGACACTGCTATCGACATTCGCCCGGCCGTCGCCGCCGATGCCGGGATCATCAGCCGGATACTCCTGCGCTCGATCCGGATCGGCTGTTCGCTTGACCATCGCAACGAGCCCGCGCGGGTCGAGGCCTGGACCCGCAGCCGCAGTATCGGGCATGTGCGGCCCTGGCTGGCCGATCCACGCCTGTACCTGAACCTGGCCCATCTGCGGGGCAAGCCGGCGGGCGTGGGCATGGCGCGTGACGATGGGCGCATCCTGTTGTGCTACGTGCAGCCGGAATGGTTTCGGCGTGGCGTCGGACGGGCGCTGGTGGCCGGGCTCGAAGCCTGGCTGGCGACGACAGGGCATGGCACGGCATGGCTCAACAGCACCCTGACCGCCGAGGGTTTCTACCGGCAACTGGGGTATCGGCAGACGGAGCGGGCGTTCAGTGCCATGGGGCTGACCGCGATTCCCATGTGCAAGCCGCTGGTTTGAGGGGCCTGTTCGCGGATTTATTCGAGAACAGGCCAGCAGCAACCCGAGGCAGGATATCTCCCCCAGACGCTGCTTCGACCCACTCAAAAATCCCCCGGCAGGTGTAAATCCCTGCCTCGCTGGTGCGTTTCCAGAACATGCAATCCGCGCGCACGTGTCCGCGCGCGGATCAAGGTTTTGGCCACCCCACCCGCGTATTGAGGGATCGAGAGATGTCAGTCGCTACCAGCCTTATCGAAAAGCCGCCGGTCCATGCCGACCAGCCCACGGCGGAAACACTCTACCAGTTCGACGAATCGCCGCTGCTGGCCCGGCAGAGCCGCCAGGAGTCCAATGCGCGCAGCTACCCGCGGCGCATTCCCCTGGCACTCAAGCGGGCCAAGGGCCTGTATGTCGAGGATGTCGAAGGCCGTCGCTTCATCGATTGCCTGGCGGGTGCCGGCACCCTGGCGCTGGGGCACAACCATCCGGTGGTGATCGAGGCGATCCAGCAGGTGCTGGCCGATGAACTGCCCCTGCACACCCTCGACCTCACCACGCCGGTCAAGGACCAGTTCGTCCAGGACCTGTTCGGCCTGCTGCCCGAAGCCCTGGCCAGGGAAGCGAAGATCCAGTTCTGCGGTCCGACCGGTACCGATGCGGTGGAAGCCGCCCTCAAGCTGGTACGTACCGCCACCGGGCGCAGTACCGTGCTGTCGTTCCAGGGCGCCTACCACGGCATGAGCCAGGGCGCGCTGAGCCTGATGGGCAGCCTGGGCCCGAAGAAACCGCTGGGTGCGCTGCTGGGTAACGGTGTGCAGTTCCTGCCTTATCCGTACGACTACCGCTGTCCGTTCGGCCTCGGTGGTACGGCCGGGGTCAAGGTCAACCTGCATTACCTGGAAAACCTGCTGAACGATCCCGAGGGTGGCGTGCAACTGCCGGCGGCGATCATCGTCGAAGCGGTGCAGGGCGAGGGTGGCATGATCCCGGCGGACCTCGACTGGCTGCGCGGCCTGCGTCGGATCACTGAGAAGGCCGGCGTGGCGCTGATCGTCGACGAGATCCAGAGCGGATTCGGACGTACCGGCAAGATGTTCGCCTTCGAACATGCCGGTATCGTTCCGGACGTGGTAGTGATGTCCAAGGCCATCGGCGGTAGCCTGCCGCTGGCGGTGATGGTCTACCGTGACTGGCTCGACACCTGGGCACCCGGTGCCCATGCCGGGACGTTCCGTGGCAACCAGATGGCCATGGCCGCAGGTTCCGCGGTGATGCGTTATCTCAAGGAGCATGATCTGCCGGCTCACGCGGCGGCCATGGGTGAGCGCCTGGGCGAGCATCTGCGCCTGTTGCAGCGCGATTTCCCGCACCTGGGGGATATTCGTGGACGCGGGCTGATGATGGGGGTCGAACTGGTCGATCCGGATGGCACCCCGGATGCCCAGGGGCATCCACCGGCCTTGCCGCGCCTGGCGCCGTTGCTTCAGCGTGAGTGCCTCAGGCGTGGCCTGATTCTCGAACTGGGCGGGCGGCATGGCGGGGTGGTGCGTTTCCTGCCGCCGCTGGTGATCACTGCCGCGCAGGTCGACGAAGTGGCCCGGATCTTCGGGCAGGCCCTGGAGGCCGCGCTGCTCCAGCTCTAATTTTTTACCGGGGCCGAACGTCTTCAACTACACGAGTGCCACGCAACTGGCGCGGCCTCAACCCACTCTCATGGAGAACCGCAATGACTTCAGTATTCGACCGCGATGACATCGTCTTTCAGGTGGTGGTCAACCACGAGGAGCAGTATTCGATCTGGCCGGACTACAAGGCGATCCCCAATGGCTGGCGAGCCGTGGGCAAGAGCGGCTTCAAGAAGGAGTGCCTGGCCTACATCGAGGAAGTCTGGACGGACATGCGGCCCTTGAGCCTGCGCCAGAAGATGGACGCCCAGGTGGCCTGATTGCCACCCTCGAAAAAGGAAAGGCACCGGTGAAGGTGCCTTTTTTGTTGGGTGCGCGAATGGGCCCTTAAGCCCACCGAAAAACTCACAGGTACCCAGGCTAGATCGGCGCCAGGGTATCCAACACCTGCCTGATCGAGCCTTCAAGCGCCGTCAGCGGGTCAACGCTTTCGGTTTCGAGCACCAGCAGGGTACTGCCGGCCTTGGCTATCGCCGCCTTCACCGTTTCCGGCGGCTGGCGGTGGTCCAGCACCAGCTTCACATCGGCATCCTTGAGGGTTTCGCTCAACTTCGCCAGGGCCTCGGGTGTCCACTGCTCGTCGCTGCGCGCATCGACCTGGATCAGCTCCAGGTTGAGCCCGCCCACCAGGTAGTTGAAGCGCTCGGAGAGGCTGAGCACACTGAGGTTTTCGGCCTTGGCCAGGCGTGTCTCGCTGTCGGCGCTGAGCTTGAGCAGGCGCTGCTTGAAGGTCGCCAGGTTGCTCTCGATCCTTGGCTTGGCGGCGGGCGCCAGGCGCACCAGATCGGCAGCGGTCACGTCGGCCATGCGCCCCAGGTTGTTGCTCGACAGCCACGGCTGGCTGTTCAGACCGTCGGTGCCCTTGCCCGGCTGTACCGCGATGCCCGGCAGACCGCCGTCCACCGGACGTGCGGCGTCGACCTCGACAATGCGCACATTGCTGCGTCGGGCCATGATGTACAGCGGGTCGTCGGGCCACAGCGAGCGCAGGCCGATCACCGCGTCGGCCTGGTTGGCCAGCTTCTGCAGGGCCGGCGCGCCACGGCCGCTGAAGTAGGCGCTCTGGCGGCTGCCCGGCAGGTTGGCGTCGGCGGCACGCTGCAGCTCGACGCCACTGTCCTTGAGCAGGATCTCGCCCAGGCCATAGGTGACCGGCAGGCTGGCCAGAATGCGCACCGGCGGGTTTTCGCTACTGGCGTGCAGGGCTACCGTGCCCAGGCCGTGATTGGCGTTGATCGGCATCGGTGCCTGGCTGGAGAACGATACGCTGCTGTACAGGCCGCCCAGCAGCAGGGCCAGGGCGAGGGGGCGAAAATTCGGCATTTATCCAATATTCCCTTTGAGACTGGGCACGGTGCCACGAGCGATCGCCGCCAGGGCGAAGGCGATACCGGCCATCAGGATGATCGCCGCGCCGGACGGCACGGGCAGGTCGAACAGGATCGGCAGCAGGATGCCGCTCAGGGTGCTGACGGTGGCGATCGCCACGGAAATCCAGAAGAAGCCCTTGAGCGATTGGCTGAGCAGGCGGGCGGCAGCGGCCGGAATCACCAGCAAGGCACCGACCAGGATCGCGCCGATGACCTTGACCGCGGCTACGGTGATCAGGGTCACCAGCACCACGAACAGGTAGTCGAGGGCCTTCACCGCGACGCCGCGCACCGCCGCCAGTTGCGGGTTGAAGCTGGCCAGCATGATGCGGTTGTACAGCGGCAGGCTCAGGCCCAGCACCAGCGCGCCGACCACCAGCAGCACCAGCAGGTCGTTGCCGTTGACCGTCAGCACCGAACCGAACAGCACGTTTTCCAGGATGTGCACGTTGATCTTGCCGGCCAGCACCAGCAGCAGGCTGGCGCCGAGGGCCAGAGACACCGAGAGGAACACTCCGATCAGCGTGTCCGGGGCCAGCCCGGTGCGGTTGCGCAGGTAGTTGAGCAACACGCCGAACAGCAGGCAGTAGCCGAACAGGCTGCCGTAGGGGCCGGTGTAGGGCTCGCCGAGCAGGATACCGATGGCCACACCGGTCAGCGCCGCGTGGCCCACCGACTCGGAGAAGAACGCGAAACGCTTGACCACCACCAGGGTGCCGAGGCCGCCCAGCACCGGGCCGATCAGCAGGCCGGCGAGCAGCGCGTTGATCACGAAACCGTAGGCCAGCGCGGCTGGCAGCAGGCCGTCGGTGGCCCAGCCCTGGATCATCAGGCGAAAGGCTTCATAGCTCATGGTCGGACACCCTCGCTGCGTGGATGGGTGGAAAACAGCGTCAGCAGGCGCTCCGGGGTCAGTGCCTCGGCAGGTGTGGCATCGAACAGGATGCGCCGGTTGAGGCCGGTGACCCGGTCGGCCAGGCGCTTGACCGCCTCCAGGTCGTGTTCGATCCACAGCACGGTGATGCCGGCGCGGCGCCAGTCGCCGAGCAGGCGCTCGAACACCTGAATGCCGGCTTCGTCCAGCGCCGACATCGGCTCGTCAAGCACCAGCAGTTGTGGCGGCGGGATCAAGCCCTGGGCCAGCAGCACCCGCTGGCGCTCGCCACCGGACAGGGCGCCCATGCGCCGCTTGCGCTTGTCCTGCATGCCGACCCGCTCAAGTGCCTCGCCGATGGCCCCGGCGAAATGCCGGGACAGGCCAAGGAATGCCGGGCGACGCTGGCACATGGCAGCCATGAAGTCGTCGACGGTCATCGGCAGGCCGCGGTCGAATTCCAGGGCCTGGGGAACGTAGCCGATGGTGCCCGGTGCGCCTTGCCATTGCAGGCTCAGGCGACCCTGGTGCGGCATCTGCCCGAGCAGGGTCTTGATCAGCGAGCTCTTGCCGCCGCCGTTGGGGCCGACCAGGGCGTGCACGTGGCCGGGACGGACCTGGAAGCTGACGTTGTCGAGAATGGTGGTGCGGCCCAGGGTCAGGCCGATCGTGTCGAAGTCCAGGGTCGGCCCGCTGGCGACGCGCTCGATGCTCTCGGCGGCGGTCATGCGCCAGCCTCCTGGATCGCCCGGACCACGGTGTCGAGGTTGTTGCGCATTTCCTTCTCGTACTTGTCGGCGGTGTAGTCGCCATAGGAAATGTGCGACAGCGGGTAGAGCTTCACCCCGGACTCGCGCTGGATGGTCTCGACATAGGTGGACGGGAAGTCCAGTTCCGAGAAGATCACCTTCACATCCAGCTCGCGCAGTTGGTCGATGGTCTTCTTCAACTGGCTCGGGCTCGGCTCGATGCCATGGGCCGGCTCGACCACCGCGGTGACCTCCAGGCCGAACTCGCGCAGCAGGTAGTCATAGGCCGCATGCACGGTGGCTACCCGCAGGTCGGCGTTGGGCGCCTGGGTCAGCTTGGCCAGGGCGTCGGCGCGCAGCTGGCGCAGGCGCTTGCCGTAGGCGCGGGCGTTGGCGGTATAGAATTTGGCGTTGTCCGGATCGAGCTTGCCCAGCTCGCGGGCGATGTTGTTGACCTGGGCGATGGAGGCGCTGATGGACAGGAAGGTGTGCGGGTTGACCACCTTGCCGGCGCCGCGGGCGGCGATGCCGGTGGCGGCCAGCAACGGCACGTTCTCGTTGGCCTCGATCAGCGGGATCTGCGGTTTTTCACTGGCCTCGATCATGCGATCGGCAAAGTCGTCGTGACCGACTCCGTTGAGCACGATCACGTCCAGGGTACCGATACGCTTGATGTCCTCGGCCCGTGGCTCATAGGCATGGGGGTTGAAACCGGCTGGAATCAGCGGCACCACTTCGGCCTTGTCGCCGACGATGTTGGCGACGTAACTGTAGTAGGGGTGCAGGGTGATGCCGATGCGCAGGCGCTTGGCGGTGTCGGCGTGGACCTGGAAGGTCGACAGGAGCGGTGCGAGCAGCAGGGCCAGGAGCAGGCGACGGCGGCTGAACAGGGCTGAAATGGACATGAGAGGACGATCTTCTCCGGGTTAACGGTCTTTGGAGCGGCTCAGTGCCGGTGCTGGCGGGTCACGCCGGCGTCGAATTGCGCGACCACCTGCTGCCAGCCGGCGGCGATCAGGGCGCTGTCGGTGAGGTCGCCGGGCGCGGCCGGGCCGTTGCCGCGGCTGAGCCAGATATCCGGCGCGGCGTTGGTGTCGTTGCCCACCCGCATCAGGAACGAGCCGGCCGTCGTCGTGACCTGGCTCAGGCCGAGGTAGGCATGCTGCTCCAGCAACTGCCAGGTGTGGCCGCCGCGGCTGACCGAACTGGCATCCTGGACGAAGGGCGCAAAACCTTCTTCGGCCAGTTGTGCGGGGGAGGGCAGTGCCTGCTGGTCCTGCTGCAACAGGCGGATCTCGTCGAGGGTGACCCGCAGGTCGGCGTAGATGCCCTGTTCGCCCGGCGTGAGGTCACGGCGGGCGTCCAGTTGATGGGGCGCGAGCGCGGCGACATCCGGTTTCTCGCCGTGCAGCGCCACCACGGAACCGGCGACCAGCAGCACGATCAGGCAGAACAGCAGCACATAGAGGGTTTCATGGCCGGCACCGGCGGGGCGCACGACCTGGGTGGTGGATGTACTCATGGGGTTTCGATGTCCGCCTTGTCCACTTCCACGACGTGGCCGGGGCCGGCGTCGAACAGCACGTAGAAGTCGCCATCGGGTTTCTTGAAGGTCCGCGTCGAGTCATCGCCCAGCTTGCCGGGCAGCAGCACGGTTTCGTCATAGCCGATCACGTCCAGGGTGACGCCAGCGGCGCCGCTGCCATCGGAAAAACCGCCCTTGCACTGGATCTGCTCGGCGTCGATCTGCTTGCACTCGCACATCGGGTTGTGGGCCCAGGCATTCAGGCTGAAAGCGGCGGCTGCCAGCAGTGCGCTACCGGCCAACGACTGGCGCAGGATGCGTGGGGAGAGGAAGCGAGGTCGTGGGCTCATGGGCGGGCACCTTGTTTTTTCAGCCAGGCAATGGTTTGTGGCGAAGCCTTGCTCAGGGGGACGGAGGCCTGGTGTACCGAGCCGTCCCAGCCTTCGAGGGTGACCCACAGCTCGGCGTCGTCGGCGGTGTTCTGCGGGATCGGCACGACGGCGCCCATGCGGTAGGGGGTGCCGAAGAAAATCACCCCGGCTGCCCGCAGGCTGCGGGGCTTGCCGACGCGCAGGTAGGTGGCCTTGACCTGCCCGACGCACTGGGCGCAGAGCGTGGCATTGAAACTCTTGAAGTAGCCGGCGGGACCATCGCGGCGCGGCGCTTCATCCCACAGCTCGGCCAGTTGCAGGCTCCAGGGCCCGGCCTGCAGCTCGTGGACGTGCTGGCCCAGTCCGGTGTCGCCACGAAACAGCGCCGCGTCCGAGAAGTAGCGCGGCATGAAGCCCAGCGGGATCAGCACCAGCAGAATGTTCAGGTGAAAGCGCCACTTGTGCCAGAGGCGGTTCAGGGGCGAGATCGGATGTGCTGCTTCAGCCTTGCTCACAGGTTGACCTCCGGAGTTTCGGTGCCGAGGGCGCTACGGGGCCTGGCCTTTTCGGCCCGTTCGGCCTTGTTGCCGCGTTTGAGGGCATTGAGCGTGGCCAGGGCGGTACGCTTGCTCCAGATCAGCAGGCCGCTGAGCACCATCATGCTCAGCAGCAGGCCGAAGAAGAACCAGATCAGCTTGACCCACAACCCGCCGAAGTCACCGGTGTGCAGCGGGCGCATCGACTCGGTGACGAACTCCAGGCCCGTACGGTCCGACAGCAGGCGCGACTGCTCGATCTTGCCGGTGTAGGGGTTCAGTTCCAGGGTCTGGTACATCAGCGGGTACCAGCTGCGGCCGCCGACCTCGAAGGCACTGTAGGCATTGCCCGGCAGGCTGATGAAACTGGCGTCCAGCCCGGGAACCCGCTCCTGGGCGATACGCAGGGCCTCGTCGGCACCGAGCCGGGGTGCCGGTCTGCCATCGGGCATCAGTGGCGCACTGTCGTGGGAGATGATGGCCGGGATGGGCCGGGTGGCGATGCTGACCTGGTTGTCGGCGAGAATGGCCTGGATCAGGAACCAGGTGCCGGTGATGGAGATTACCGCGATGAACCAGATCGACCAGATACCGCTCAACCGATGGAAGTCACCCCAGAAGATCCGGGCCCCATGGTTGAAGCGCAGGGTCGGCTTGAAAAAGCCTTTCCAGAAGCGTTTGTACACCACCAGGCCGGTGATCAACGAAGCCAGCATCGGTATCCCCAGCAGCGACACCAGGTACCAGCCCCAGCTGTAGCCGTCGGTGAACGGCACCAGCCACCAGCCGTGCAGGGCGCGGGTGAAGTTCTTGAAGTTGAACGGCGGGCTGATGCCCTGGATCACCCCGGTATAGGGGTTGACGTAGACCGTCACCGAACGTCCGTCCGGGTAGCCGATATCGGCCAGCAGGGCGAAGTGGCTTTCGTCCGGGCGCTGGATCGACTGCACGATCAACTCGGGCTCATTCTTCTTGATGGCGGCCAGTACCTGGTCGTAACTGAGCAAGGGCGCGTCATCGCTAGGCTTGCTGGCGCGGATATCCGGGTTGGCCAGCCAGACGATCTCCTGGCTGACTACGGCCAGGGTGCCGGTGACGCAGACGATCAGGACAAAGAACCAGATGGGTAGCGCCAGCCAGCTATGGACCAGGAACCAGATTTTCGAACGTGACTTCTTGGACATGGAAAGCGGATTCTCGACATCGGAGGAGGGTGCGGGGCCTGAGAGGGAGCCGCGCACCCGAAAAAACCGGTCGTGGCTTTTGCCTACGCGAACGGCTGCATCTTGATGAGACGAATGAGCGGGCAAAAAACGCAGGGCTATATGAAAGTAAATGTTTCAGCGGCCGACAGCCGGCGTCCGGTACCGGCTAATTTTCCCCCTCGACCATCCGTTCCCTCCTGTGAAACCCGCTGTATCCCGCGTTCGGGCGTTGGGGCGGCGGCCGAGGATCAAGGGAGAAGAGTCGTCATGAACAATGCGTTGAGTTTGGATATCCGGCCGTTGCTGACCGGTTCGGGCACCTTGCCCATGCTGATCCAGGCGCCTGAGCCCGGGCTTGACCTGCGCGAGGCATTCGCCGAGTGCAAGGTGCTGATCGACCAGCACCTGTATCGGGCTGGTGGTGTGCTGCTGCGCGGTTTCGAGGTCGGCGGCGCCGAGGCCTTCCGCGAGTTCGCCGCGGCTTTCGGTCACCCGCTGCTCAACTATGAGTTCGGCTCGACTCCGCGCAGCAACGTGACCAAGGGGGTGTACACCTCCACCGAATACCCGGCGCACCAGAGCATCCCGCTGCACAACGAGCAGGCCTACACCCTCGAGTGGCCGATGAAGATCTGGTTCTACAGCATGATCGCGGCCCAGACCGGTGGCGAAACGCCGATCTGTGACAGTCGGGAAGTCTATCGCCGGGTGCCGGCACGGATTCGCGAACGGCTGGTCAGCAAGGGCCTGATGTACGTGCGCAACTACGGCAACGGCCTGGACGTGGACTGGAGCCAGGTGTTCAACACCGAGGACGAGGCGGTGGTCGAGGCCTACTGCCGGGCCCACGCCATCGAATGCGAGTGGAAGGATGACGGCGAGTTGCGTACCCGCCAGCGGTGCCAGGTGGTGGCGCATCACCCGGTGACCCGGGAAATGGTCTGGTTCAACCAGGCGCACCTGTTCCATGTTTCCAACCTGCAGCCCGAGGTGCGCGAGACGCTGCTCGATGTGGTGGACGAGGAGGACCTGCCGCGCAACGTCTACTACGGTGACGGCTCGGCCATCGAGGTCGACCTGCTCGACGAGGTGCGTGGGGTGCTGGACGAATGCACCATCAGCTTCCCCTGGCAGGAAAACGACGTGCTGATGCTCGACAACATGCTCGCCGCCCACGCCCGTTCGCCATTCACCGGCAAGCGCAAGGTGGTGGTGGCGATGGCCGAAGGCTATTCGCAACCCGCCGGTTGACGCCGTTCGTCCCGATTGCCGCATCGATCCGCAGATTTCTACCACTCTCCTTCGCCCTACCCGAGAAACCGCCGGCCGGCACGCTAAATCCTCGGGTTGGCGGTTCGTCCTTGTTGATACGACCAGGCCCCACCGGCCGTGCCGCCGATCAGCAAGGACCCTCTCACATGAAGCCCCAAGACGCACAGAAACTCGCTCGCCGTTTCATCGAGCTGCCCCAGGACAAGCGCAGTCTCTTCCTGGCTGCCATGGATCGGGAGGGGGTCGACTTTTCGCTGCTGCCCATCGCCGCCTGCGAGGGTGTCGCCGAGCGGGACGGCCTGTCCTACGCCCAGCAGCGCATGTGGTTTCTCTGGCAGCTCGATCCCCGCAGCGCGGCCTACAACCTGCCGATGGCGGTGCGCTTGCAGGGGCCGCTGGACCTGGCGGCGCTGGAGCAGGCCTTCAGTGCCCTGATCGCCCGGCACGAATGCCTGCGCACCACCTTCGGCCAGGACGGTGAGCGGGCGTTCCAGCGGGTCGCCCCGGCGAGGGCGGCGACGGTACGGGTTGACGATCTGCAGCAACTGGACGAGGCGCAGCGTCGTGTCCGTGCCCGGCAGATCATGGCCGACGAGGCCGGACAGGCGTTCGACCTGCAGCAGGGACCCCTGCTGAGCATCCGCCTGCTGCGCCTGGCCGAACAGGAACAGGTGTTGTTGCTGACGCTGCACCACATCATCGCCGACGGCTGGTCGATGAACATCCTGATCGAGGAATTCAGCCGTTGCTACGACGCCTGCGTGGCCGGCTCCACGGCCGAGCTGTCGGCCCTGGCCGTGCACTACCGTGACTACGCACTGTGGCAGCGCAGCTGGCTCGAAGCCGGCGAGCAGGCGCGGCAACTGGCCTACTGGCGCGAGCACCTGGGGGAAGAGCATCCGGTGCTCGAACTGCCCACCGACCGGCCGCATCCGGCCCAGGCCAGCCATCGTGGTGCGCGCCTGGAAGTGCGGGTCGACAGCGACCTGCGCCAGCAGCTCAAGGCCCTGGCCCAGCGTCAGGGTGTGTCGCTGTTCGTGGTGCTGCTGGCCTCGTTCAAGAGCCTGCTGCATCGCTACAGCGGCCAGAGCGATATCCGTGTCGGTGGCCTGATCGCCAACCGCACCCGCAGCGAGACCGAAGGCCTGATCGGCTTTTTCGTCAACACCCAGGTGCTGCGCAGTGAAGTCCGTGGCCAGACCCCGTTCGTCGAGTTGCTGCACAGTCTGCGCCAGGCCGCCGCGGGCGCGCAGGCGCATCAGGAACTGCCGTTCGATGCGTTGATCGAGGCCCTGCAGCCGGCCCGTAGCCAGAGCCACAACCCGCTGTTCCAGGTGATGTTCAACCATCAGCCGCTGGTTACCGACGTACAGGGTCGGCAATTGGCGAGTGGGCTGCGGGTTGCCCTTCTGGACGAGGAACAGGGCGTCGGGCAGGGCCGCCAGCATGCGGCCGCCAGCGACCTGATGCTGGAAACCCGCGAGGAGGGCGAGCAACTGTTTGCCGCGTTCACCTATGCCACCGATATTTTCGACGGCGCGACCATCGAACGCCTGGCCGGCCACTGGCGCAACCTGCTGGTCGCCGTGTGCCGCGATCCGCAGCAGCCGATCGGCCAGTTGCCGATGCTGGCGGCAGAGGAAGTCGCCGACCTGCTGGGCCGTGGTGACGAGAGGGAGGTACCCGCGGACAGCCCGTTGTCGATGGTGCAGTTGTTCGAGGCCCAGGCCCGCCGTACTCCCGACGCTACCGCGCTGATCCTGGCCGACGCTGCCCAGGCGCCGAGCCTGAGCTATGCCGAACTGAATCGCCGGGCCAACCGCCTGGCACACCTGCTGCGTGGTCACGGTGTCGGCCCGGAAGTGCTGGTGGGTCTGGCGATCGGCCGCACACTGGACCTGGCCGTGGCCATTCTGGCGGTACTCAAGGCGGGCGGTGCCTATGTACCGCTGGACCCGCAGATGCCGCCGGCGCGTCTGGCCCATGTGCTGCAGGACAGTGGCCTGAAACTGCTGTTGACCCACAGCCAGTGGCTGGATGGGCTGCCACCGCTGGGCGATGTCGAAGCCCTGTGCCTGGACCGGATCAATGATGGCGGTTATGCCCAGGCCGATCTGGAACTGGCGCCGGCCCCGCAGTCGCTGGCCTATGTCATCTACACCTCGGGTTCCACCGGACGGCCCAAGGGCGTCGGTATCAGCCACCAGGCGCTGGCGGAATTCGTCGCCCGGGCTACGGAGTACAGTGAGTTGCTGGCGAGCGACCGGGTTCTACAGTTCGCCACCAGCAGTTTCGACGGTTTTGTCGAGCAGTTCTTCCCGCCGCTGAGCCTGGGCGCCTGCGTGGTGCTGCGTGATGAACGGTTGTGGGACAGCACCACGCTACACGAGGCGATCCTGCGCCATGGCATCACCCTGGCCGACCTGCCGGCCGCCTACTGGCACCTGCTGGTACAGGACTGGGCGGCCCGCCCACCCGCCGGTTATGGCGCCCTGCGCCAGATCCACATCGGCGGCGAGGCCATGGCCGTCGACGGCCTGCGTCTGTGGCCGCAGGCCGGGTTGGGCGGCGTGCGCCTGGTCAATACCTATGGCCCGACCGAGGCGACCGTGGTCTCCAGCACCTATGACTGCACCGGGCTGTCGGCCGAAGCGGTGTCCTGGCGCGGCGTGCCCATCGGTTTCGGCCTGGCCCGGCGGCGCCTGCTGGTGCTCGATGGCGACCTCGAACTGCTGCCCCGGGGTGCTGTCGGCGAGTTGTACATCGGCGGGCCGGGGTTGGCTCGCGGCTACCAGGGCCAGCCGGCCCTCAGTGCCGAGCGTTTCATCGCCGATCCCTTCACCCCGGGTGAACGGCTTTACCGCACCGGCGACCGCGCGCGCCTGCGCGAGGATGGCGCGGTGGAGTACATCGGGCGGGTCGACCATCAGGTCAAGGTCCGCGGTTTTCGTATCGAGCTGGGTGAAGTCGAGTCGCGCCTGCTGCAATGTCCCGGCGTGCGGGAAGCCGCGGTACTGGCCCTGCCTTTGGCCGGAGGCACGCAACTGGTCGGCTACCTGGTGCCCGACCAGGCCCTGGAACCGGCGCAGCAGAGCCTCTGGCGGCTTGAGGTCAAGGCCTCCCTGCAGGGCCGCCTGCCGGACTACATGATCCCCTCGCACCTGCTGGTGTTGCCGCGGATGCCGCTGACCCCCAGCGGCAAGCTGGACCGCAAGGCCCTGCCGGTGCCCGATCCGAGCCAGTTGCAGGCCAGCTACCGCGAGCCGCAGACCGAGACCGAACGTTGCCTGGCGACTATCTGGGAAGAGGTGCTGCAGGTACCCCGGGTCGGGCTCGACGACCACTTCTTCGAGTTGGGTGGCCATTCATTGCTCGCGGCCCAGGTGATCGCCCGGGTCAAGACCCGTCTGGAGGTCAGCCTGCCGCTGCGCAGCCTGTTCGAGAAACCCCTGCTGAGCGAACTGGCCGCCGAGTTGGCGATGCTGGCGCAGGGCGCTGCAGATAACGACTGGGCCGACATGGAACAGTTCATGAGTTCGTTGGAGGAGTTTGGAGCATGAGTGGCAACCCTGCGGTACGTATCGCCAAACGATTCATCGGCCTGCCCCTGGCGCAGCGTCGGCAGTTCCTGGCGAAGCTGAGCGAGGAGGGCAAGGATTTCAGCCTGTTGCCGATGCCGGTCAGCCGCCATGAGGTGGCGCGGATCCCCTTGTCCTATGCCCAGCAGCGCCTGCTGTTCCTCTGGCAGCTCGACCCCGGCAGCGCCGCCTACAACATGGCCGCCGGTCTGCGCCTGCAGGGTCGGCTTGACGAATCGGCCCTGCAGCGCGCCTTCGAGCATATCGCCTTGCGTCATGAAGTCCTGCGCACGGTGTTCCAGGTCGACGGCGAGCAACCCTGCCAGGTGATCCTCGGCCACCTGGGCGTGCCGCTGAGCAGGCTGGACCTGTCGGGTTGCGCCAGCGAGACACGTGAGGCCGAGCTGGCCGAGCGGGTGAGGGCGATCACCGCGCAACCCTTCGACCTGCTCAACGGACCATTGCTGCGGGCCAGCCTGATCCGGCTGGCCGCGGACGAGTGGGTGCTGGTGGTGAGCATGCACCACATCGTTTCCGATGGCTGGTCGATGGACGTGATGGTCAGGGAGTTCGTCCAGGCCTACCAGGCGTTCAGCCAGGGACGCGAGCCGGGCCTGGCGCCCCTGCCGTTGCAGTACGCCGACTATGCGATCTGGCAGCGCAGCTGGCTGGAGGCCGGCGAGGGTGAGCGGCAGTTGGACTACTGGCGTCGGCAACTGGGCGACGAGCAGCCGCTGCTGGACGTTGCCGCCGATTTCCCACGGCCGCCGGCGCAGAGTTTCGAGGGCCGGACCCTGAAGTTCGACTTCGGCGTCGAGCGCTCGCGGCAACTCAATGCCTTCGCCCGCGGCCAGGGCATCAGCCTGTTCATGCTGGTCCTGGGCGGTTATTCGCTGTTTCTTTCGCGCCAGTCCGGCCTGCGCGACATCCGTGTCGGCGTGCCGAACGCGAACCGCGGCCGCCCGGAAGTCGAAGGCCTGATCGGCTTTTTCGTCAACACCCAGGTGCTGCGTTGCGAGGTCGACGAGCGCCAGAGTTTCCTTGAACTGCTGGGCCACCTGCGCGAAAGCAGTTTCGGTGCCCAGGCGCACCAGGAGTTGCCGTTCGAGCAACTGGTGGATGCCCTGGCACCTGAGCGCAACCTGGATCACAACCCGCTGTTCCAGGCCAAGTTCAACCAGAACGTCGGCATGCAGAAGCAGCGCTCGATGCAGTTGCCGGGTCTGAGCGTGGCGGAATACCCACTGCACAAGGACGGTACGCACTTCGACCTGGCCCTGGATATCACCGATGACGGTACGCTGATCCATGGCGAGCTGACCTATGCCAGCGACCTCTACCGGCACGCGACGGTCGAGGGTTTCGTACCGGCGCTGCTGGCGCTGTTCGATGCCTTGCTGCAGGCGCCGCAGGCACCGCTGTTCAGCCTGAATCAGCCGGTTCCATCACTGCCGGCCGCCAGCCCGGAGCCCGCGCCGCTGGTGCTGCGGCACTGGGACGCCCAGGTTCGTCGCCAGCCCGAGGCGCTGGCGGCCCGTTGCCTGGAGCAGACCTTGAGTTTCGCCGAACTGGACCAGGCCGCCAACCGCCTGGCCCACCACCTGCGTGCGCGGGGTGTGGGCATTGGCGAGCCGGTCGCGGTGCTGATGGAGCGTTCGCTGGACTGGCTGACCAGCCTGCTGGCCATTCTCAAGACCGGTGCGGTGTACATGCCGCTCGACACCAAGGCCCCGGATACACGTCTGCGGCAGATGCTCGAACGGGCCGGGACACGTCTGCTGTTGTGCGCCGCAGGCGATGCACGGCTCGCCGACCTGGTACCGTCCGGGTGCGGCGCGCAGGCCTTCACCCCGGCGGACTGGGACGAACAGCCAGCCGCTGCGCCATCGCTGGAGTTGTCGGCGCAGTCCGCGGCCTACGTGATCCACACCTCCGGCTCCACCGGCCAGTCCAAGGGGGTGCTGGTCAGCCATGGCGCATTGGCCAGTTACGTCCAGGGCCTGACGCAACGCCTGGACCTGGCGCCAGGCGCCAGCATGGCACTGGTCTCGACCATCGCCGCCGACCTGGGGCACACCATGCTGTTCGGCGCCCTGTGCGGCGGTCGTACCCTGCATGTGCTGCCCGAGGCCCTGGGCTTTGACCCGGACGGCTTTGCCCAATACATGAGCGAACATCGGGTCGGCATCCTGAAAATCGTTCCCGGGCATCTGTCGGCCCTGCTGCAGGGCGGTCGGCCGGCGGACGTCCTCCCCGAACATGCGCTGATCGTCGGCGGTGAGGCCTGCGCGCCGTCACTGGTGCGCCAAGTGCGCGAACTGAAGCCGGCCTGCCGCTTCATCAACCACTACGGGCCCAGTGAAACCACCGTGGGCGTGCTGACTCACGAAGTGCTCGCCGACGCGTCGCTGGAGCGTGGCATCGCCCTCGGCCAGCCGCTGCCCGCTGCCCGGACCCTGGTACTGGACGACGTGCTCAACATCGCCGCTGCGCAGGTACCGGGCGAGCTGTACATCGGTGGCGCCAGCGTTGCCCTGGGGTATCTCGGGCAGCCGGGGCTGACCGCCGAACGCTTCCTGCCGGATCCTTTTGGCGAGCCGGGCAGCCGGGCCTACCGCAGCGGTGACCGGGTGCGCTGCAACCGCCAGGGCCTGCTGGAGTTCATGGGGCGCAACGACGACCAGGTGAAGATCCGGGGTTACCGTGTCGAGCCCGGGGAAATCGCCCGGTTGCTGCAGGGCTTCGACGCCATCGCCCAGGCGGCGGTGCTGGCGCTGCCGATGGAAGACGACGCCGCGCGCCTGCAACTGGTGGCCTACTGCGTGCCGGCGGCCGGCGTGGTGTTACAGGTCGAAGACCTGCGCCAGCGTCTGCAGGCGTGCCTCAGCGACTACATGGTGCCGACGCAGATCCTGCTGCTGGAACAGCTGCCGTTGACCGCCAACGGCAAGCTGGACAAGCGGGCGCTGCCCAAGCCGGGTCCGGTCAAGCAGCAATACGCTGCTCCGGAGGGGGAGATCGAGGAGAAACTGGCCGCGGTCTGGGCCGATGTGCTCAAGCTCGAGCGCGTCGGTCGCCACGACAACTTCTTCGAGCTGGGCGGCGACTCGATCCTCAGTCTGCAGATCATCGCCCGGGCCAAGCGCCAGGGGCTCAAGCTCAGTCCCAAGCAATTGTTCGAGAAGCAGACCATCGCGCAACTGGCAGCGGTGGCCAAATTGATCGAGAAGAAGACGGCTGCCGAGGCACCGCGGCGGATCAGTGGCGAACAACCGTTGCTGCCGATCCAGGCGCGCTTCTTCGATATGGACATTGCCCAGCGCCAGCACTGGAACCAGTCGGTGATGCTCAAGCCGTTGCTGGCACTGGAGGCCACCCACCTGGAGGCGGCGCTGGCCAGTCTGCTGGAGCATCACGATGCCTTGCGCCTGAGCTTCGTCGAGCAGGCTGGACAATGGCAGGCGCGTTATCGCTCCACCGGCGCCAGTGTCCTGTGGTCGCGGGAGCTGGAGGATGTCGCCGGGCTCGGCGCCTTGGCCGATGAAGTCCAGCGCAGTCTCGACCTCGAAGACGGCCCGCTGTTGCGTGCACTGCTGGTGCACCTGCCCGAGGGGGAGCAACGCCTGCTGCTGGTGATCCATCACTTGGTGGTCGACGGCGTGTCCTGGCGGATACTGCTCGAGGATCTGCAGAGTGCCTACGCCGCCATCGCTACCGGTCGCGCCGTGCAACTGCCGGCCAAGAGCACTGCGTTCCAGCTCTGGGGCGAGCGCCTGCAGGCCCATGCGCGTAGCGAGGCGCTGGCGGCCGAGGCTGATTACTGGCTGGACAACCTGGACGGTGCCGCTGCGCAACTGCCCAACGACCATCTGGAGAACCCGCTCCCCGGCATCGGCCACGCCACCTCGCGGCTGAACAAGGCACTGACCCGGCAACTGCTCAGCGTTGCCCCGGCGGCCTACCGCACCCAGATCAACGACCTGCTGCTGGCCGCCCTGGCCCGGGTGCTTTGTGACTGGAGCCGGCAGCCGTCGGTGCTGATCCAGCTGGAAGGCCACGGTCGCGAGGACCTGTTCGACGACCTCGACCTGAGTCGTACGGTCGGCTGGTTCAGCAGTCTGTTTCCGGTCCGCCTGACTCCGCAGGCCGATCCGGGCGGTTCTATCCGTGCGATCAAGGAGCAACTGCGAGCGGTGCCGAACAAGGGCATTGGCCATGGCCTGCTGCGCTACCTGGCGGACACGGATTTCGCCCGCCAACTGCAGGCCCTGCCCGAAGCCCGGGTGACCTTCAACTACCTCGGCCAGTTCGACGGCAGCTTCGACCAGGCCGAAGGGGCGCTGTTCGTGCCCAGCGGCGAAAGCAGCGGCGCCAACCAGGCCGAGGAACGGCCGGCCAATTGGCTGAGCCTCAACGGCCAGGTGTTCGATGGCGAGCTGGAACTGGACTGGGGCTTCAGTCGTGCGCTGTACCAGCCGTCGACCATCGAGGCCCTGGCCCGGGCCTATGAGCAGGAACTGGCGCGCCTGGTCGAGCATTGCAGCCAGGGCGGCCAATTGGGCGTGACGCCGTCCGACTTCCCGCTGGTGAAGCTGACTTCGGCACAACTGCAGCGCCTGCCGGTGGCCATGGCGGATATCGAGGACATCTACCCGCTGTCGCCGATGCAGCAGGGCATCCTGTTCCATGCGCTCGACGAACCGGACGGCGCGGCCTACACCAACCAGTTACGGGCCGATGTGCGGCACCTGGAGGTCGAGCGGTTCCGCGCTGCCTGGCAGCAGAGTCTGGATGGTCATGAAGTACTGCGCTCGGTGTTCGTCTGGCCGCAGGAGTTGGCAACGCCGCTGCAGATCGTGCGACGCCAGGTCGAAATGCCGCTGGTGGTGCATGACTGGCGCGAGCGCGGTGATCTGTCGGCGGCCCTCGATCAACTGGCGCAAGATGACCTGGCGACCGGTTTTGAACTGGGGCAGGCCCCTCTGTTGCGCGTGACCCTGGTGCGCACCAGTACCAGTGATTATCACCTGATCTACACCAGCCACCACATCCTGATGGACGGTTGGAGTACGTCGCAATTGTTCGGTGAGGTGCTTCAGCGTTATGCGGGAGCCACCATTAGCCGGGGTGCCGGCCGTTACCGTGACTACATCGAATGGCTCGGCCAGCGTGATGCCCGTGTCAGCCAGGCATTCTGGGCATCGGCGCTGGCCGACCTGCAGGAGCCGACCCGACTGGCCAATGCCGTCGTTAGCCGACAGGCGCTGGCTGTCGGGCATGGCGAGCATGAGCATGGTTTCGGTACCGTGCTGACCGCTGACCTGAATCGCTTCGCCCGCGAGCACAAGGTCACCCTCAACACCCTGGTACAGGCCGCCTGGCTGGTGCTGCTGCAGCGTTACACCGGCCAGGACTGCGTGGCCTTCGGGGCCACCGTGGCGGGGCGGCCAACCGATCTGGCCGGGGTGGAGCAGCAGATCGGCCTGTTCATCAACACCCTGCCGGTGGCGGCCTCGCCCTCGGCGCAGATTCCGGTGGTGGCCTGGCTGCAACAGGTACAGGACCTCAACCTGGCGTTGCGTGAGCACGAGCATACGCCGCTGTACGATATCCAGCGCTGGGCCGGGCTCGGTGCGGGCGGGCTGTTCGACAGTCTGCTGGTGTTCGAGAACTACCCGATGGCCGAGGCGCTCGGCCAGGCTTCGGGGACGGGTCTTGCATTCTCGGCCATCAGCCGTCAGGAACAGACCAACTACCCACTGACGCTGGTGGCCGTGACCGGCACCGAGCTGAACCTGGAACTGAGCTATGATCGGGCCTGCTTCGACGCACCGACCGTGGCGCGCCTGGGGCGTGAGCTCGAGCACCTGCTGCGGGCCTTCATGGCCGCGCCGCAGCAGGCACTGGGCAACCTGGAACTGTTGGCCGGCGAGCCACGCCAGGCGGCGCTGGACTGGGGCAAGGGTACCGTCACCGCGGTGGATTCGCGCGACGTGGTCACCCGGATCGATGCCCAGGTACTGGCCCAGCCGCAGGCGCCGGCGATCCTGTTCGCCGGGCGCGAACTGGACTACGCCAGCCTGGATCGCAGTGCCAATCGCCTGGCCCACAAGCTGCGCGAACTCGGCGTAGGGCCGGAAGTGCGGGTCGGTGTCTGCCTGAGCCGCACCCCACGGATGATCGTCAGCCTGCTGGCGATCCTCAAGGCCGGCGGCGCCTATGTGCCACTGGACCCCGAGTATCCGCAGGAGCGTCTGCTGCACATGCTGGAGGACAGCCACGCGACGGTGCTCTTGAGCGAGCCGCGCCTGCTGCAATACCTGCCCCGGAATCTGTCGTCGCAGGTGCTGCTGGTGGAGGAGGGCGAGGACTGGCTGCAGGCCTATCCAGCCCAGGCTCCCGCCGTTTCGCTCCAGCCGCAGAACCTGGCCTATGTCATCTACACCTCCGGCTCCACCGGCAAGCCCAAGGGCGTGGCGATCAGTCACGGCAACCTGGCGGCGCTGATCCAGTGGTCCGTTGGGGTTTATGGCATCGAACAGTTGCGTGGGGTGCTGGCCTCGACGTCGATCTGCTTCGACCTGTCGGTGTGGGAGATCTTCGTCACCCTCGCCGCGGGCGGCTACCTGGTGCTGGCGGACAACGCCCTGGCCCTGGCCGACCTGCCGCAGCGCGAGCGGGTCAGGCTGATCAACACCGTGCCGTCGGCGATCGCCGCGCTGCAGCGTGCCGGGCAGATCCCGGCGTCGGTGCGCACCATCAACCTGGCCGGCGAGCCCCTGAAACAGACGCTGGTGGACAGCCTGTATGCCAGCACGGCGGTCAGCCAGGTCTACGACCTGTACGGGCCCTCGGAAGACACCACCTACTCGACCTTCACCCTGCGCAGCGCCCGGGGCTCGGCGAACATCGGCCGGCCGCTGGACAACACTGACGCCTACCTGCTCGACAGCCAGTTGCTGCCGGTGCCGGCAGGGGTGGCGGGGGAGTTGTACCTGGCCGGTGCCGGGGTGACCCGTGGCTACCTGATGCGGCCGGGGCTGACCGCCGAACGTTATGTGCCGAACCCGTTCGGCGCCGCTGGCGACCGTCTGTACCGCACCGGCGACCTGGTGCGCCAGGGCGAGCGGGAGCAGATCGAATACATCGGGCGGGCCGACCACCAGGTGAAGATCCGTGGCTTCCGTATCGAGCTGAGCGAAGTCGAGGCACGCCTGCTGCAACAGCCGGCAGTGCGCGAGGCGGTGGTCCTGGCCCAGGACGGTGCGGCGGGCAAGCACCTGCACGGCTACGTCGTGGCGACGCAGGCCGGTGATGATGCGCGAGCCTTTGTCGACGGCCTGCGCAATACGTTGGCCGGGCAATTGCCGGCGCACATGGTGCCGAGCCACCTGCACCTGATCGACGCCTTGCCGCTGACCCCCAACGGCAAGCTCGATCGCCAGGCGCTGATCGCCCTGGGCGGCAACCCGTTGCAGACGCACTACCAGGCGCCGCAGACGGAGCTGCAGCGCGAGGTCGCCAAGCTCTGGCAGGAGGTGCTGGAGGTCGAGCGGGTGGGCCTGGGCGACAACTTCTTCCAATTGGGTGGCCATTCGTTGCTGGCGACCCTGGTGGTGACGCGGATTGCCGAGCGCCTGGGTGACAAGGTCGCGCTCAAGGAGTTGTTCGCGGCGCAGACGCTACTTGCCTTCTGCGAACGCATCGAGGCCCTGCGCGGTGGTTTGTCGCCTGCTCAGGATGAATTGGCTAAATCGCTGGAGGCCCTCAAACGTCTATCCCTCGATGATCTGGAAAAACTGGTTTCCTGACCGGTTTCTTGACTGATTTTTGTAAGAGGGAACAACGCGTGCAGGAGTTAATCGAGTCGGTAGGGCAACTTTCGGCGATGCAGCGAAAGGGGTTGGCCGCTCTGCTCAGGCAGAAGGGCATCAACCTGTTCGAGATCGCGCCGGTGTTCAAGCGCGCGGCCGATGAGCCGCTGCGCCTGTCCTACGCTCAGCAGCGCCAGTGGTTCCTCTGGCAATGGGCGCCGCACAGCGCGGCGTACAACATTGCCATGGCCCTGCGCCTGCAGGGTCGGCTCGATGTGACGGCGCTGCAGGGCAGCCTGCAGGCCCTGGTGGCGCGTCACGAGCCCCTGCGCACGGTATTCACCGAGACCGACGGGCAGCCGCTGCAGGTGGTGCTGCCGGCCGGCACCTTCGAGTTGCCGGTCGAGCGCCTGGCGGCCGGCGCGGGCGACGCGCAGGTCCAGGCGTTCGTGCTCGAGCACGGCCAGGCCCCCTTCGACCTGCGCAATGGCCCGCTGATGCGGGCCGCGTTGTTGCGGGTGGCGGACGACGAGCACGTGCTGGTGCTGACGTTGCACCACATCGTCGCCGATGGCTGGTCGCTGCAGGTGATGATCGAAGAGCTGGTGCAGTGCTATCAGAGCCTCAGCCAGGGGTTGACCCTGGAGCTGCCGGCCCTGCCGATCCAGTATGCCGACTATGCGTTGTGGCAACGCCACTGGATGGAGGCGGGGGAGCAGGAGCGTCAACTGGCCTACTGGCAGCAGCAACTCGGCGGCGAACAGCCGGTGCTGGAGTTGCCGACCGATCATCCGCGTCCCGTGTCCCGCAGTTTTGCCGGGGCGAGCTGCAACCTGACCCTGGAACCGGCCCTCGGCGATGGGCTCAAGGCCCTGGCCCGACGCGAGAGCGTCAGCCTGTTCAGCGTGCTGCTCGCCTCGTTCCAGGCCCTGTTGCATCGTTACACCGGCCAGGCCGATATCCGGGTTGGCGTGCCGGTGGCCAATCGCGAGCGGCCGGAGATCGAGCGCCTGATCGGCTTCTTCGTCAACACCCAGGTGCTCAGGGCCGAGGTCGATGGGCAACAGACCTTCGAGCAGCTGCTGCGCCAGGTCTGGCAGACCGTGCAGCAGGCCCAGGCCCACCAGGACCTGCCCTTCGAACAACTGGTCGAGGCCCTGGAGCCGGGCCGCAACCTGAGCCACAGTCCACTGTTCCAGGTGATGTTCAATCACCAGGCGCAGAGTCGGCTCAAGTCCGGCACCGATCTGGACGGCCTGCGGATCGAGCCGCTGCAATGGCAGAGCCAGACCGCCCAGTTCGACCTGGTGCTCGACACCAGCGAGAAGGCCCATGGCATCGAGGCCGTGTTCAAGTACGCCACCGACCTGTTCGAGCCGGCGACCGTCGAGGCCTTGCTACAGCACTGGGCGAGCCTGCTGCGGGCGATCGTCAGCGATCCGCGCCAGCGCATCGCCGAATTGCCGTTGCTCGATGCGGCGCAACAGCAGCAGGTGCTGGCGCGCTGGAATCCGGCCCCGCAGGTGCATCCGGTCGGGCGCTGCCTGCATCAGTTGATCGAGGACCAGGCCGAGCGGCGTCCCGATGCGGTCGCCGTGGTCTGTGCCGGCGAGCGGCTGACCTATGCCGAACTCAATGCCCGGGCCAACCGCTGGGCCCATCGGCTGATCGCCCGTGGCGTGGGCGCCGACGTGCGGGTAGGCGTCGCGGCCGAGCGTTCGCTGGAAATGATCGTGGCCCTGCTCGCGGTGCTCAAGGCCGGTGGTGCCTATGTACCGCTGGACCCGGCCTATCCCGAGGAACGCCTGCGTCACATGATTGATGACAGCGGCCTGAAACTGCTGCTGGCCCAGGGGCATCTGCTGGAGCGTCTGCCGGTGCCGACCGAGGTCGAGTGCCTGGATCTGGGGAGCGCCGGGGCGGATGGTTGCGAGGATAACCCGCAGGTCCGGGTCGATGTCGATAACCTGGCCTATGTGATCTACACCTCCGGTTCCACCGGCAAACCCAAGGGGGCGCTGCTGCCCCACAGCAACGTGCTGCGCCTGTTCGACGCCACCCGGCACTGGTTCGGCTTCGACAGCCAGGACAGCTGGACGCTGTTCCACTCCTACGCCTTCGATTTTTCGGTCTGGGAAATCTTCGGCGCCCTGCTCCATGGTGGCCGGCTGGTGGTGGTGCCGTACGCGGTCAGCCGTTCGCCCGAGGCCTTCCATGCATTGCTGTGCGACGAGCAAGTGACGGTGCTCAACCAGACCCCCTCGGCCTTCAAGTCGCTGATGGCGGTGGCGCTGGCGTCGCCGCGCGAACTGGCGCTGCGCCAGGTGATCTTCGGTGGCGAAGCCCTGGAGGTGCAGAGCCTGCGCCCCTGGTTCGAACGTTTTGGCGAGCGCGCGCCGACCCTGGTCAACATGTACGGCATCACCGAAACCACCGTGCACGTGACCTACCGGCCGTTGTCGCTGGCCGACCTCGACCAGTCGGCGGGCAGCCCGATCGGCGAGCCGATCGTCGACCTGTCCTGGTACCTGCTGGATGATGCCCTGAACCTGACACCGCCGGGTTGCATCGGCGAGCTGTATGTCGCCGGTGCCGGCCTGGCGCGTGGTTACCTGAACCAGGCGGGGCTGACGGCCACGCGTTTCGTCGCCAACCCTTTCGATCCGCAGGGAGGGCGGCTGTATCGCACCGGCGACCTGGCACGCCTGCGCAGCGACGGGGTGGTCGACTATATCGGCCGCCGCGACCAGCAGGTCAAGATCCGCGGCTTCCGCATCGAGCTGGGGGAAATCGAAGCGCGGTTGCAGGGGCATGATCAGGTCCGCGAGGCCGCGGTGCTGGCCCTGGACGGACAACTGGCGGCCTACCTGGTACCGAGCGATGCGACCCTGCTGGCCGATGCCGAGCGCCAGGCCGCGTGGCGAGGGACGCTGCGCGACTACCTGAAACGGCATCTGGCCGACTACATGGTCCCGGCCCACCTGATGCTGTTGCCGGCCTTGCCATTGACCGCCAACGGCAAGCTCGACCGCAAGGCCCTGCCGGCTCCCGACACCGCGCTGTTGCAGCAGGCCTATGTCGCGCCGCGCAGCCTGCTGGAGCAGCAACTGGCGGCGATCTGGAGCGAAGTGCTCAAGGTCGAACGGGTGGGGCTGGGCGACAACTTCTTCGAACTCGGCGGTCACTCGCTGCTGGCGACCCAGGTGATCGCCCGGGCACGGCAGGTGCTGGGTATCGACGTGGAACTGCGCAGCCTGTTCGAGACCCGTGACCTGGCCGCTTTCGCCGAGAGTGCCGGGCAGGGGGGCGGCACCTCTGCGCCGGCGTTTGTCGCCGTCGATCGCCAGACGCCTTTGCGGCTGTCCTATGCCCAGCAGCGCCAGTGGTTCCTCTGGCAACTGGAGCCGGACAACAGCGCCTATCACATTCCGGCCGCCCTGGCCCTGAACGGTCGCCTCGACCCGCAGGCGCTGCGCCGCAGTTTCGAGGCGCTGGTCGAGCGGCACGAGAGCCTGCGCACCACCTTTGCCCAACGCGATGGCGAGGCAGTCCAGGTGGTGCATCCGGCAGCGGCCTTCGATCTGCCGGTCGAGGTGCTGGGCGATATCGATGCCGCGGCCCTGATGACACGCATCGACCGTGAAGTGCTGACACCCTTCGACCTGCAGCAGGGGCCGTTGCTGCGTGCCCGGCTGCTGCGCCTTGGCGACGAACGCCATGTGCTGGTGGTGACCCTGCACCATATCGTCTCCGACGGCTGGTCGATGCCGATCATGGTCGATGAGCTGATCGAGGCCTATGTGGCCTTCAGCCAGGGCCAACGGCCGCAACCCAAGCCGTTGCCCTTCCAGTACGCCGACTATGCCCACTGGCAGCGCGACTGGATGGAAGCTGGCGAGCAGGCCCGGCAACTGGCCTACTGGAGCGATCAGCTGGGCAGTGAGCAGCCGGTGCTGGAACTGCCGACCGATCGGCCACGGCCATCGTTGCAGAGCCATGCCGGTGCCCGTACCCAGGTCGAACTGGATCGTGCGCTGGTCCAGGGGCTCAAGGGCATCGCCCGGCAGCAGGGCGTGACCCTGTTCATGTTGCTGCTGGCCTCGTTCCAGGCCGTGCTGCATCGGCATTCGGGGCAGAACGACATTCGCGTCGGCGTGCCGGTGGCCAACCGCGGCCGGGTGGAAACCGAAGGGCTGATCGGCTTCTTCGTCAACACCCAGGTACTGCGTGCCGAGTTCGACCTGCATACCCGCTTCGACCAGTTGCTGCAGCAGGTCAGGCAGGCGGTTCTGGGTGCCCAGGCTCACCAGGACCTGCCCTTCGAGCACCTGGTGCAGGCCCTGCAGCCGGAGCGCAGCCTGAGCCACAGCCCGCTGTTCCAGGTGATGTACAACCACCAGACCGAACTCAAGGGCGCGGTGCGACCCTTGCCGGGCCTCGAGGTCGAGGCACTGGACAGCGGCAGCCATACCGCCCAGTTCGACCTGACCCTGGACACCTTCGAAAGCGAGGAGGGCCTGCGCGCATCGCTGACCTATGCCACCGCGCTGTTCGACGCGGGCACCATCGAGCGCCTGGCCGGCCATTGGCGCAACCTGTTGCAGGCCCTTGTCAGTGATGGTGTGGAGCAGGCGGTCGCCGAACTGCCGCTGCTCGATGTCCGGGAAACGCAGCGGGTGTTGCAGGACTGGAGCCGGATCGAGGGTCATTACCCGGCCGAGCAGTGCGTGCACCAACTGATCGAGGCCCAGGCAAAACGCACTCCCGAGGCGGTGGCGCTGGTTTTTGGCGAGCAGCAGTTGAGCTATCGCGAACTGGAAGGCCAGGCCAACCGCCTGGCCCGCAAGCTGCGGGACATGGGCGTCGGCCCGGAAGTGGCGGTGGGTATCGCGGTCGATCGCGGGCTGGACATGGTGGTTGGGCTGCTGGCGATCCTCAAGGCCGGCGGCGCCTATGTGCCCCTGGACCCGGAATTCCCCGAGGATCGCCTGGCCTACATGATGCAGGACAGCGACATTCGCCTGCTGCTCAGCCACAGCCCGCTGCTGGCGCGGTTGCCGCTGCCGGCGGGGTTGCCGGTGCTGTGCCTGGACCAGGCCGGGGACTGGCTGCAGGGTTACGACGAGCAGCCGCTGGCGAGCCCGGCCCAACTGCACAACCTGGCCTATGTGATCTATACCTCCGGTTCCACCGGCAAGCCCAAGGGCGTGGCCATCGAACACCACGCCCTGAGCGCCCACTGCCAGGTGGCCATCGAGTACTTCCGCCTGGTGCCGCAGGACCGCGTGCTGCTGTTCTCCACCCTGAACTTCGACGGTTTCGTCGAGCAACTGTTCCCGGCCCTGTGCCGTGGGGCGGGTGTGGTGGTGCGTGGCAACGAGGTCTGGGACAGCACCACCTTCCAGCGCGAGGTGCTGCGTTCGGGCATCACCGTGGCCGACCTGAGCACCGCCTACTGGTACCTGCTGGCCCAGGACTTCTGTCGCCTGGGGTTGCGTGACTTCGGTGCGCTGCGCCAGGTCAGCGCCACCGGCGAGGCGATGCCGGCCGAGGGCATCGGCCTGTGGAAGCAGGCAGGCCTCGAACCTATCCGCCTGCTCAACACCTATGGCCCGACCGAAACCACCATTACCGCCAGTTACCTGGAGTGCGGGCCCTACGTGCGCGGCGAGTTGCCCCGGCCGGTGCTGATGCCGATCGGCCGACCACTGGGCGCACGGCGCATGTACATCCTCGACGCGGCGTTCAATCCGGCGGTGCAGGGCGGCAGTGGCGAACTGCTGATCGGCGGAGCGCTGTTGGCTCGTGGTTACCACCAGCGTCCGGCGCTGACCGCCGAACGCTTCATCCCGGACCCGTTCGACGAGCAGGGTGGTGGTCGGCTGTACCGCACCGGCGATGTCACCCGTTATCGCGACGAGGGCCTGATCGAGTACGTGGGGCGTATCGACCACCAGGTGAAGATCCGTGGCTTCCGCATCGAGCTGGGCGAGATCGAGGCGCGCCTGCAGGAGCATGTGCAGGTGCGCGAGGCCCTGGTGATCGACATCGACGGGCCGTCGGGCAAGCAGCTGGCGGCCTACCTGGTGCCCAACGACCCGGCGCTGGCCCTGGCCGACGCGGCCACCCAGCAGGTTCTGCGCGGGCAATTGCGCGACTACCTCAAGGCCGGCCTGCCGGACTACATGGTCCCGGCGCACCTACTGGTGCTGGCGCAGATGCCCATGACCCCCAACGGTAAGCTCGATCGCAAGGCCCTGCCCAAGCCGGACCCGAGTCTCTGGCAGCAGGACTATGTGGCCCCACGCAGCGAGCGTGAGCAGCAACTGGCGGCGATCTGGGCCGAGGTGCTGCAGGTCGAGCGGGTGGGCCTGCACGACAACTTCTTCGAGCTGGGCGGCCATTCCCTGCTGGCGGCCCAGGTGATCTCCAGGATTCATTCGGGTCTTGGCATCGACATTCCTCTGCGACTTATTTTCGAGAAACCGCAATTGAACGAATTTTCCCAAGCATTTGAAGACGCGGGCCTGGCCTTGACCGATGACGGGCTGTCCGACATCGAACGCATGATGAACGAAATGGCGGAGGCCTGAGATGGACAAGACCACAGCACAACGGATTGCCCGGCGCTTCGTCGGCCTGCCGCTGGAACAGCGCCGCCAGATCCTGCAGAAAATGAGCGAGAGCGGGCAGAGCTTCAGGCTACTGCCGATCACCGAAACCCGTCATGACGTTGCACGGATTCCACTGTCCTACGCCCAGCAGCAGATGTTGATCCTCTGGCAACTGGACCCGGACAACAGCGCCTACAACGTGCCCATGGCGGTGCGCCTGAGCGGCCCCCTGGACGAGGCGGCGATGAGCCGCGCGCTGGCCCTGCTGGTGCATCGCCATGAAGCCCTGCGCACCCGTTTCGTCTCGGTCGAAGGCGAGTTCCACCAGGAGATTCTCGACGAGTCGCAGGTCGTCCTGCAGCGGGTGGACATCGCCGGGGAACCTGCCGGAAACCGTGAGGCGCGCCTGCAGGAGCGGGTGGCCGCCGAACTGGCGACACCATTCGACCTGTTGCAGGGGCCGTTGCTGCGGGTGCGGCTGTGGCGCCTGGACGAGGATGAGCACGTCCTCACCCTGTGCATGCACCACAGCGTCTCGGATGGCTGGTCGGGCGAGCTGCTGGTACAGGAATTCATCCGCTTCTACCTGGCCGAGGTGAACGGCAGCCCGGCGGGGCTGGCGCCGTTGCCGATCCAGTACGCCGACTACGCGATCTGGCAACGTGCCTGGCTGGAAGCCGGCGAGGGCGAGCGCCAACTGGCCTACTGGAAGCGGCAACTGGGCGAGGAACAGCCGCTGCTGGAGCTGCCGCTGGACCATGAACGTCCGGCGGTGGCCAGTCATCGGGGGGCCATCGTCCGCACCAACCTGCCGCCGCAACTCTCGGCACAGCTCAAGGCCCGCGCCCGGCAGAACGGCCAGACCGTGTTCATGCAGGCCCTGGCGGCGCTGGCCGTGGTGCTGGCGCGCAGCAGCGGCCAGGCGGACATTCGCATCGGCGCGCCGAATGCCGGGCGCAACCGCGAGGAACTGGAAGGGCTGATCGGCTTCTTCATCAATACCCAGGTGCTGCGCATCCAGGTGGATGAACGCGACAGCCTCGAACAGTTGCTGGAACAGGTCAAGCAGGTGGTGAGCGGCGCGCAGTCCCATCAGGAACTGCCGTTCGAACAACTGGTCGATGCCCTGGCACCGGAACGCAGCCTGAGCCACAACCCGCTGTTCCAGGTCAAGATCAACCAGAACGTGCTGGCCGCGCGCAGCAGCGCTGCCCCGGTCCAGTCGGCCTTGAGCGTCGAGGCATTCGCCATTGGCGTGGCCGATGCACGTTTCGACCTGGCCCTGGATTTCACCGATGCCCCGGAGGGCATCGAGGCCGAGTTCACCTACGCCACCGACCTGTTCGAGGCCGGCACGATCGAGCGTCTGGCCCGGGCCTGGCAACAGGTGCTGGAGCAGATGGTCGGCGCCGCCCAGGCGCCGCTGCTGGAGCAGCCGGGCGCGGCCGCCGAACACCCGGCTGCCGCCCAGGCACCGTTCCCCTGCGCGGACTTCCTCGCGCTCTGGCAGCAGGGCCTGCAGGCCGGGCGTGGCCAGCCGGCGCTGCGCTGCGGTACGCAACTGATCGACTATGACGAACTGGAGCGCCGCTCCAACCAACTGGCGCGTCTGCTGCTGGCCGAAGGTATCGGCGCCGGGGCTGTGGTTGCACTGTGCCTGGAACGCTCCGTCGACTGGGTGGTGACCTTGCTGGCGGTGCTCAAGACCGGTGCGGTGTACTTGCCGCTGGATAACCGCCAGCCGGCCGAGCGCCTGCAACAATTGCTCAAGGACAGTGCAGCGGCGCTGCTGATCCATGCTCCGGGCGATAGCCTGGCGGCCGGCCTGGGCGTGTGCCCGGCGCTGGCGCCGGTCGCCCAGCAATGGGCCGACCAGGACGATTCGGCACTGGCGCTGCAGGTCGATCCCGAGCAGCCGGCCTACATCATCTACACCTCCGGTTCCACCGGGCAGCCCAAGGGCGTGCTGATCAGCCATCGCGGCCTGGCCAACTACGTGCAGGCGGTGTTGCAGCGCCTGCAACTGGCGCCCGGCGCGAGCCTGGCGCTGGTCTCGACCGTTGCCGCGGACCTGGGCCATACCCAGCTGTTCGGGGCCCTGGCCAGCGGCCGGCTGCTGCACCTGATGTCCCATGAACATGCCTTCGACCCGGACAGCTTCGCCGCCTACATGCACGAACACCAGGTCGATGTGCTGAAGATCGTCCCCAGCCACCTGCAGGGGCTGTTGCAGGCCGCTCGTGCGGCTGATGTGCTGCCACGGCAACTGCTGATCCTCGGTGGCGAGGCCAGCAGTTGGGCGTTGATCGAACAGGTCCGCCAGCTGGCGCCGGATTGCCGGATCATCAACCACTACGGCCCGACCGAGACCACCGTCGGGATCCTCACCCATGAAGTGCGCGAGCGCCTGGACGGCTGCCGCACGGTGCCGGTCGGCCAGCCGCTGGCCAACGACCGGGCGCAGGTGCTGGACGCCTACCTGAACCCGGTGGCCGAGCGTGTGCCGGGCGAGCTGTACCTGGGCGGTGCCGGCCTGGCCCTGGGGTACCTGGGGCAGGCGGCGCTGACCGCCGAGCGTTTCGTGCCCGATCCCGCGGCGCAGCAGGGCGAACGCCTGTACCGGGCCGGCGACCGTGCGCGCTGGGTCGATGGCCGGGTGGAATACCTGGGGCGTGCCGATGACCAGGTGAAGATTCGTGGCTACCGGGTCGAGCCGGGCGAAGTCGCCCAGCTGTTGCTGGGGCTCGACGGCGTGGCTGAGGCGGTGGTGCTCGCGCTGCCTCTGGAGAGCGATGCCACGCGCCTGCAACTGGTGGCCTACTGCGTGGCCACGCAAGGCCTCACCCTGCAAGGCGAGGCGTTGCGCCAGCAACTGCAGGCAGGGTTGCCGGAATACCTGGTACCGGCGCACATCGTGGTGCTGGAGCGCCTGCCGCTGACCGCGAATGGAAAGCTGGACAAGCGCGCCTTGCCCGTGCCGGGCGCGACCCAGCAACGTTATGTCGCACCGATGGGCGAGATCGAGGAGAAACTGGCCGCGGTCTGGGCCGATGTGCTCAAGCTGGAACGGGTCGGCAGCACGGACAACTTCTTCGAACTCGGTGGCGACTCGATTCTCAGCCTGCAGATCATCGCCCGGGCCAAGCGCCAGGGGCTCAAGCTCAGTCCAAAACAACTATTCGAGAAGCAGACCATCGCGCAACTGGCGACGGTGGCCAAGCTGATCGAGAAGAAAACGGCCGTCGAGGCGCCGCAGCAGGTCAGCGGCGAGCAGCCGTTGCTGCCGATCCAGGTGCGGTTCTTCGAAACGGCTATCCCCGAGCGGCATCACTGGAACCAGTCGGTGTTGCTCAAGGCCCGCGAAACCCTGCAGGCCGCTCATGTCGAGCGGGCACTGGCGACGCTGGTCGAGCAGCACGACGGCCTGCGCCTGAGCTTCGAGGCGCAGGCTGATGGCTGGCGGGCCCGCTACCGGTTGGAGCAGCCGGCCGGGATGTTGTGGGTACGCGATCTGTCGTCGACTGCCGAGCTGGCCGCACTGCTGGACGAGGCACAACGCAGTCTGAACCTGACACAGGGGCCGCTGCTGCGTGCGGTGCTGGTCAACCTGCCGGCGGGCGGGCAGCGCCTGCTGCTGGTGATCCACCACCTGGTGGTCGATGGCGTGTCCTGGCGTGTGTTGCTGGAGGACCTGCAATCGGCCTACGTGGCGATCGCCCAGGGCCAGGCGCCGGCCCTGGCGGCCCGCGGCAGTTCGCTCAAGACCTGGGCCGAGCATTTGCACCAACATGCGCAGAGTCCGCTGATGGAGCAGGAACTGGCCTACTGGCAGGAGCAGTTGCGCGGCGTCAGCGACGCCTTGCCCTGTGACCGCCCGGAAGGCGGGCAGCAGCGGCGCCATGCCGCCTCCGTACAGACCCGCCTGGGGAGCGAACTGACCCGGCAGTTGCTCCAGCAGGCGCCCGCCGCCTATCGGACGCAGATCAACGACCTGCTGCTCACCGCCCTGGCGCGGGTCATCGGCCGCTGGACCGGGCAGCCCGACACGCTGATCCGTCTTGAAGGGCACGGCCGTGAAGACCTCTTCGACGGACTGGACCTGAGCCGCACCAGCGGCTGGTTCAGCACCCTCTATCCGGTCCGGCTGAGCCCCGAGGATTCGCTGGGCGGTTCGATCATGGCGATCAAGGAGCAACTGCGTGCGGTGCCGAACAAGGGCATCGGCTACGGCCTGCTGCGCTACCTCGGCACGCCGGCGGCGCGCCAGGCCCTGCAGGGCCTGGCCGAAGGCAGCATCGTCTTCAACTACCTGGGGCAGGTCGAGCAGGGTGTCGACAAGGACAACGGCCTGTTCCAGCTCGCCGGCGAGGACAGCGGCCAGGGCCAGGACGCGGCGGCGCCACTGGGCAGCCTGATCAGCATCAATGGCCAGGTGCAGGACGGCGAGCTGGCATTGCACTGGGAGTTCAGCCGCGAGGTGTTCGACACGTCGACCCTGCAGCGCCTGGCCGACGAGTATGCCCGGGAGCTGGAGGCGCTGATCGTTCACTGTGCCGCGGGCGCCGGCCAGGGCGTGACCCCATCGGACTTCCCGCTGGTTCGCCTGAGCCGCGAGCAATTGCAGCGCCTGCCGGTGGCGGCGCAGGACATCGCCGATATCTATCCGCTGTCGCCTATGCAGGAGGGCCTGCTGCTGCACACCCTGCGTGAAGCCGGCTCGGGTATCTACCTGATGCAGTACTGCTACCTGATCGACCACGATATCGACCGGCAGGCCTTCACCCGGGCCTGGCGCACGGTGGTCGAGCGGCATGAGGTACTGCGCACCTCGTTCTGCTGGGATGTCGGCGACACCCTCGTGCAGATCGTCCGGCGCACGGTCGCCCCGGATATCCGTTTCATGGATTGGCAGGGCGTGGATGCCGCCGACTACGAAGCCCGCCTGAACGCGGAGCTGAGCGCCGAGCTGCAACAGGGCTTTGACCTGGCCGGTGAGGTGCCGTTCCGCCTGCGGTTGATCCAGCTGGGGCCGCAACGCTATGGCTTCGTCCTGAGCAATCACCATATCCTGCTCGATGCCTGGTGCCGCATGGGGATCGTGGCGGAGTTCTTCGAACTGTACGCTGCCGAGGTGGAAGGGCGCGCCATGCAACTGCCGCTGCCACCGCGCTATCGAGACTTCATCGCCTGGCTGCAGGGGCACGACGAGCAGGTTTCCACGACGTTCTGGGAACGCGAGCTGGCCGGTTTCGAGCAGCCGACCGCCTTGCCGTTCGACCGCCTGATCAGCCGCGATGCCGGTACTTCGTCGACCGGCGACTGCCTGACCCGCCTCGGCAGCGAACAGACGCAGCAATTGTCCCGCATCGCCCAGTCCAGCCAGTTGACCCTCAATACGCTGGTGCAGGCGGCCTGGTCGGTGGTGCTGCACCGCTACAGCGGCGAGCGCGACGTGCTGTTCGGTGTCACGGTTTCCGGGCGTCCGGTCGAGCTCCCCGAAATGCAGGCCACGGTCGGGCTGTTCATCAACAGCATTCCGTTGCGCGTACGGATTCCCGGCGCGCACGATCCGCAGACGGTCAAGGCCTGGCTGCAGGGGGTGCAGGCGCACAACCTCGAGCTGCGCGAGCATGAGCATCTGCATCTGGTGACCATCCAGGGGCGCAGCGAGGTCGGTAAGGGCCAGGCGCTGTTCGACAGTCTGTTCGTGTTCGAGAACGCGCCGATCGAAGACAGCATCGGTGAACAGGCCGATAGCCTGAAGATCGAGTCCGGCTCCTCGCGGACCCACACCAACTATCCGCTCACTGTGGTGATCTACCCGGGCTCCAGCCTGGGGCTGCACCTGTCCTATGACCAGCGCCTGTTCGAGCAGGCCACGGTCGAACGCCTGCTGGGCGACCTGCGCGAGGTGCTCCAGGCGTTTGCCGAGGGCATCGACCGGGACTTCCAGGACCTGGTGGCGACCTTGCAGGCGCCGCTGGCGCTGGGCCGCGATACCGACGATGCGCCTGGCGCCGACCTCGACCAGGGTTATGCGCAACTGTTCCGCCGCACCGTACAGCGGGTTCCACAGCAGGTGGCGGCGACTTGCCAGGGGCAGGGCTGGACCTACGCCGAGCTGGATCGGCACAGCGACCGCCTGGCGGTGGCGCTGCAGGCCAGCGGGGTGGTGGCCGACGACCTGGTGGCGGTGCTCGGTGAGCGCGGTCTGCCGCTGCTGGGCATGGTGGTCGCCGGGTTCAAGGCCGGTGCCGGCTACCTGGGCCTGGACCCCTCGCTGCCGGCACAGCGACTGGCGGATATCCTCTCCCTCAGCGGCAGCCGCGTGCTGGTTTGCAGCAGCGCCTGCCGGGCGTTGGCCGAGCAGTTGCTGGCGCGTATCGACGAAGCGGCCCGGCCGCGGCTGCTGGTCTGGGAGCAGGTGCTGGAGCAGCCGGCATCCGCTGCGTTGCCGGCGGCCCTGCCGGCGATCACTGCCCGCCACCTGGCCTACGTGATCTTCACCTCGGGTTCCACCGGCCTGCCCAAGGGCGTGATGGTGGAACAGGGCGGTATGCTCAACAACCAGTTGAGCAAGGTGCCCTACCTGGGGCTGACCGAACAGGATGTGATCGCCCAGACCGCTTCGCAGAGCTTCGACATTTCCGTCTGGCAACTGCTGACCGCCGCACTCTGCGGGGCCCGCGTCGAGATCGTGCCCTCGGTCATCGTCCAGGACCCGGCCGCGTTGCTCAGGCATGTGGAACAGACCGGCATCACCGTCCTTGAAGTGGTGCCGGCGCTGATCCAGGGGCTGCTCGACCAGCCGGTGGCGCGACTGGCGAGCCTGCGTTACCTGCTGACCACGGGCGAGGCGATGGCCCCGGCGCTGGCTGAGCGCTGGTTGCGCCAGTACCCGGACATTCCCTTGATCAACGCCTATGGTCCGGCCGAATGCTCCGATGACGTGGCCCTGCACCGGGTGCAGTTGCAGGACCGTGAGCGCGCCTATCTGCCGATCGGCCTGGACACCGATCACAACCGGCTGAGTGTGCTCAACGATCTGCTCGAACCGATGCCGGAGCGCGCCACGGGCGAACTGCATATCGCTGGCCTGGGGGTTGGCCGCGGCTACCTGGGCGACCCGAAACGTACGGCCCTGAGCTTCGTGCCCAACCCGTTCGGCCAGACGCCGGGCGAGCGGCTGTACCGCACCGGCGACCTGGTTCGGCGCCGGGCTGCCGACGGCGTGCTGGAGTACGTCGGGCGTACGGACTACCAGGTGAAGATCCGTGGCTTCCGTATCGAGCTGGGCGAGATCGAGGTGCGCCTGCAGCAGCATGCCGCGGTGCGCGAGGCGGTGGTGGTCGACATCGATGGCCCGGGCGGCCGGCAACTGGCGGCGTACCTGGTGCCCAGGGACAGCGGCTGGACGGCGGACGATGTCCCGGCCTTGCGTGATGGGCTCAAGGCACACCTCAGGGAGCACCTGCCGGAGTACATGGTGCCGACACACCTGGTGGTGCTGGAGCGGATGCCGCTGACCGCCAACGGCAAGCTCGACCGCCGGGCCTTGCCCAAGCCGGACGCCAGCCAGCTGCAGCATCGCTATGTGGCGCCGCAGACCGAGCAGGAGCGGCAGCTGGCCGATATCTGGGCCGATGTGCTGAAGGTCGAGCGGGTGGGGATGGATGACCACTTCTTCGAGCTGGGCGGGCATTCGCTGCTGGTCATGCAGGTGATGGTGCGCATCCGTGACCAGTTGCAGATCGAGGTGTCGCTCAACGAGTTGTTCGAGCTGCCGGTGCTGGCGGACTTCAGTCGCGCGGTCCGGCAGAAAACCGGCCAAAGTGGCCAGGCCCAGGATGAATTGGCTAAATCGCTGGCCGCCCTCAAACGTCTTACTGCGGAGGAAATCGATAATTTGATCGCATAGCGGGAGAACATCAAAGTGCAAGAGCTGCTCGACTCCGTAAAATCGCTGTCCATCCGCGAGCGCAAGGCGCTCTCGGCGTTGCTCAAGCGACAAGGGGTGAACCTTTACGGGGTGACCCCGATTTTCAGACGGGAGTCAGAGTCGTCTTCGGCGCTGTCCTACGCCCAGCAACGCCAGTGGATTCTCTGGCAACTGGAGCCGGGCAGCGCCGCCTACAACCTCCCCACGGCCTTGCGCCTGAAGGGCAGCCTGGACACCGAAGCCCTGCGCCGCAGTTTCGAGGCGCTGATCCGGCGCCACGAAACCTTGCGCACCACCTTGCGCGAGGACGCCGGGCAGGTGCTGCAGGTGATCCACCCGGCCGATGTTTTCACGCTGGCGCCGGAGCGCCTGGCGTCCCCGCTTTCCGACGATCCCGATGAACAGATCCGCGCCTGCGTGGAGGACGAGGTGCAGCGGCCCTTCGACCTCGAGCGCGGGCCGCTGATGCGGGTTCGCCTGCTGCGGATCGCCGAGCAGGACCATGTGCTGATCCTGACCGTGCACCACATCGTTTCCGACGGCTGGTCGATGCCGATCATGGTCGACGAGCTGGTCCGCCTCTACGACGGTTTCCGCCAGGGCCGCGAGGTCGAACTCCCCGCCCTGCCGATCCAGTACGCCGACTATGCCCAGTGGCAGCGCGACTGGATGGAGGCGGGCGAACAGGAACGCCAGCTCGGCTACTGGAAGGGCCAGCTGGGTGGCGAGCAACCCGTGCTGGAACTGCCCGTCGACCGACCACGTCCGACCCAGCCGAGCCTGGCCGGACAGAGCCTGGCCATCGACCTGCCACCGGCACTGGCCCAGTCCCTCAAGGCGGTTGCCCGGCAACAGGGCGTAACCCTGTTCATGCTGTTGCTGGCCTCGTTCCAGACCCTGTTACACCGTTACTGCGGCCAGACCGACATCCGCGTCGGGGTGGCTATCGCCAACCGTAGCCGTGTGGAAACGGAAGGGCTGATCGGTTTCTTCGTCAACACTCAGGTCCTGCGGGCCGAGATCGACGCCCAGGCCCCCTTCGCCCAGTTGCTGCAGCAGGTGAAGAAAACCGCGCTCGACGCCCAGGCCCACCAGGACCTGCCGTTCGAGCAACTGGTGGAGGCCTTGCAGCCCGAGCGCAGCCTGAACCGCACGCCGTTGTTCCAGGTGATGTTCAACCACCAGACCCAGGTCCGAGGCGAGGCGCGCGAGCTGGCCGGCCTGCGTGTCGAGGGCCTGGCCTGGGAGAAACGCACCGCCCAGTTCGACCTGACCCTGGACACCTTCGAAAGCGACGAGGGCCTGGGGGCGGCGTTCACCTACGCGAGCGACCTGTTCGAGCCCGCCACCATCGAGCGCCTGGCCAGGCATTGGCGCAGCCTGCTGGCAGCCATCGGTGCGGACCCGCAACAACGTATCGCCGCGTTGCCGATGCTGGACCCGGCGGAGCGGCAACGCACCCTCCAGGCCTGGAACCCGGCACCGGCGGCGCACCCCGCCACGGCCTGCGCCCATGAGCTGATCGAAGCCCAGGCCCTGCAGGCACCGGATGCGCTGGCGGTGACCCATGGCACCCGCAGCCTGACCTATGGCGAGCTGAACCGCCGGGCCAACCAGCTGGCGCACTATCTGCGCGCCTGTGGCATCGGCCCGGACGTGCTGGTGGGCCTGGCGGTGGACCGCGGCCTGGAGATGCTGGTCGGCCTGCTGGCGATCCTCAAGGCCGGCGGTGCCTACGTACCGCTGGACCCGGATTACCCCGAGGATCGCCTGGCGTACATGATCCAGGACAGCCACATCCGCCTGCTGCTGACGCAGAGCCACCTGGCGGGCCGCCTGCCGGTTCCCGACAGCGTGCGCAGCCTCTGCCTGGACCAGGAAGGCGACTGGCTGGAAGGTTATCCACAGCAGAACCTGCCGACGCTGACCGACCCCGACAACCTCGCCTATGTGATCTATACCTCCGGCTCCACTGGCAAGCCCAAGGGTACGCTGCTGCCGCACCGCAATATTCTCCGGCTGTTCCAGGCCACTGACGAATGGTTCGGGTTCGGGCCCCAGGACGTCTGGACGATGTTCCACTCCTATGCGTTCGACTTCTCGGTCTGGGAGATCTTCGGGGCGCTGATGCACGGCGGTCGCCTGGTCATCGTGCCGCGCGATGTCAGCCGTTCGCCGCAGGACTTCTACCCGCTGCTGCTCAGTGAGGGGGTCACGGTACTGAACCAGACGCCTTCGGCGTTCAAGCAACTGGCACGGGTGGCCTGCGAGGCGCCGCCGTCGTCTGCGCCGCTGGCCCTGCGCTACGTGGTGTTTGGTGGCGAAGCCCTGGACGTCGGCAGCCTGCAACCCTGGTTCGAGCGTTTTGGCGATCGCTCGCCGCAATTGGTCAACATGTACGGCATCACCGAAACCACGGTGCACGTGACGTACCGGCCGATCGGCCGCGAGGACCTGCTGCAGGCGGGTGTCAGCCCGATTGGCGAGGTTATCCCCGACCTGTCGTGGTATGTGCTGGATGCCGATTTCAACCCCGTCGCCCAGGGCTGCAGCGGTGAGCTGCATGTGGGCCGCGCGGGTCTGGCGCGCGGTTACCACCAGCGTCCGGCGCTGACCGCCGAGCGCTTCGTGCCCGATCCGTTCGACGAGCAGGGCGGTGGCCGCCTGTACCGCGCTGGCGACCTGGCCCGTTATCGGGCCGAGGGCTGTATCGAATACATCGGGCGTCTGGATCATCAGGTGAAGATTCGCGGTTTTCGCATCGAACTGGGCGAAATCGATGCCCGGCTGCGCGAGCAGGTTGCCGTCCAGGAAGTCAGCGTCATCGATATCGACGGCCCGGGCGGCAAGCAACTGGTGGCCTACCTGGTGCCGAGCGACCCGACGCTGCTGGAGGCCGATCCGCAGGTCCAGGGGCAATGGCGGCGTGAGCTGCGCGAGCACCTCAAGGCCGTGCTGCCCGACTACATGGTGCCGGCCCACTGGGTCCTGCTGCGCCAGATGCCGCTGACCGCCAACGGCAAGCTGGACCGCCGGGCCTTGCCGGCACCGGATGCCGCGCAGGCGCAGAGAAGCCATGTCGCCCCGGTGACCGCCGTGCAGCAGCAGGTGGCGCAGATCTGGGCCGAGGTGCTGAAGATCGAGCGGGTCGGGCTGGACGACAACTTCTTCGAGCTGGGTGGGCACTCGCTGCTGGCGACCCAGGTCATCTCGCGGATTCGCCAGAGCCTCGAACTGGAGCTGTCGTTGCGTGACCTGTTCGAAGCCCAGGATTTGGCGGCATTCGTGCGCAAGGCCGAGGGCGCCGCCGCCCCGACTCCGGTCGCGGCCATCGAGCCGGCCGATCGGACGCAACCGCTGCTGCTCTCCCATGCCCAGCAGCGCCAGTGGTTTCTCTGGCAACTGGAGCCGGACAGTGCCGCCTACAATATCCCGGCGGCCCTGCAACTGCGCGGCACACTGGACGTCGAGGCCCTGCGGCGCAGCTTCGAAACGCTGATCGCCCGTCATGAAACCCTGCGCAGCACCTTCCGCGAGGAGGGCGAACTGACCGTCCAGGTCATTCATCCGGCCACCACCTTCGACTTGCCCTTGGAGCGCCTGGTGGACATCCCGGCGGCCGGGCGCGAGGCGGCCATCCGCGCCTACGTCGAGCGTGAGGCCGCCCAGGCGTTCGACCTGGTGCAGGGCCCCCTGCTGCGGGTGCGCCTGCTGCAGGTGGAAGACACCGAGCATGTGCTGGTGCTGACCGTCCACCATATCGTCTCCGATGGCTGGTCCACGCCGATCATGGTCGACGAACTGGTGCGCCTGTATAGCGCCTACCACCAGGGCGTGGCCGTCGATCTGCCGGCCCTGCCGGTGCAATACGCCGATTACGCCCAGTGGCAACGGCGCTGGATGGCCGAGGGCGAGCAGGCCCGCCAGCTGGACTACTGGATCGGACAACTGGGTGGCGAGCAGCCGGTGCTCGAATTGCCCACCGACCGGCCGCGCCCGACGATTCGCAGCCATGCCGGCGAGCGCCTGGCCATCGAGCTGCCGCCGGGGCTGGCCGATGGCCTCAGGGCCGCGGCCCGACAGCAGGGCGTGACCCTGTTCGTGTTGCTGCTGGCCTCGTTCCAGACCCTGTTGCATCGTTACAGCGGTCAGGCCGATATCCGTGTCGGGGTGCCGATCGCCAACCGCAACCGGGTCGAAACCGAACGCCTGATCGGCTTCTTCGTCAATACCCAGGTGCTGCGTGCCGGGTTCACCTCGAGCCTGACCTTCAGCGAATTGCTGCAACAGGTCCGGCAGGCGGCCCTGGAGGCCCAGGCGCACCAGGACCTGCCGTTCGAGCAGTTGGTGGAGGCGTTGCAGCCCGAGCGCAGCCTGAGCCACAGCCCGTTGTTCCAGGTCATGTACAACCACCAGGCCGAAGGGCCTGGCGAGTTGCACACGTTGCCCGGCCTGACGGTCCAGGGGCTGGCCTGGGACAGCCATGTCGCCCAGTTCGACCTGGCCCTGGACACCCATGAGAACGTCGACGGGCTGAGTGCCGCCCTGACGTACTCCAGCGCGCTGTTCGACCCCTCGACCATCGAGCGCATGGCCGGCCACTGGCGCAACCTGCTGGCGGCGATTGCCAGCGGCGCCCATCGCCGCGTGGTCGAACTGCCGATGCTCGACGATGACGAGCGCCAGCGGATCGTCGTCGACTGGAACCGCAGTGAGGCCGACTACCCGGCAGGCCGCTGCATTCATGAGCTGATTGCCGAACAGAGCCGCCTGACGCCGCAGGCGACGGCCCTGCTGTTCGATGATGCGGACATGAGCTACCAGCAACTGGACCGGCATTCCAACCGCCTGGCCCACAAGCTGCGGGAATTGAGCGTGGGGCCGGATGTGCTGGTCGGCGTGGCCGTGGAGCGCGGCCCGCAGATGCTGGTGGGCCTGCTGGCGATCCTCAAGGCCGGTGGCGCCTACGTGCCGCTGGACCCGGACTTTCCGGCCGATCGCCTGGCGTACATGGTGCAGGACAGCGGGCTGGCGTTGTTGCTGACCGAGAGTCACTTGAGTATCCACCAGGCCCTCGGCGCCGAAGTGCGCAGCCTGTTCCTCGACCAGTCGCAGGACTGGCTGCACGGGGTCGACGAGGCACCGCTGGCCAACCTGGCGCAGCCGGACAACCTGGCCTACGTGATCTACACCTCCGGCTCCACCGGCAAGCCCAAGGGCGTGGCGGTGCCGCACGGGGCGCTGGTGAACTTCCTCTTCAGCATGGCCGAACAGCCGGGTGTCGAGCCTTCGGACCGGGTGCTGTCGTTGACCTCGCTGTCCTTCGACATCGCCGGGCTGGAGCTGTACCTGACGCTGATGCGCGGCGCGGCGGTGGTACTGCTGCGCCAACAGCAGAACAAGGATCCGCAGGCCTTGCTGGAGATCATCGGCCGACGCCAGGTCACGGTGATCCAGGCGACGCCGTCGACCTGGCGCATGCTGCTCGACAGCGCGCCGCCGGGCCTGCTGGCCGGCTGCAAGGTGCTCTGCGGGGGTGAAGCCCTGAGCGCCGAGCTGGCGCAGCGGCTGATCGAGCAGGCCGGGCATGTCTGGAACGTCTATGGCCCGACCGAAACCACCATCTGGTCGGCGCGACACTACCTGACCTCGAGCGACGACATCCGGCTCGGCCGGCCGATCGCCAACACCCGCCTGCATATCCTCAGCGACGACTTCGACGTGCTGCCGCCGGGCGCCCGTGGCGAACTGCTGATCGGTGGCGACGGCCTGGCGCGGGGCTATCACCAGCGTCCGGGGTTGACCGCCGAACGCTTCATTCCGGATCCGTTCGACCGCAAGGGCGGTGGCCGCCTGTACCGTACCGGCGACCTGACCCGCTACCATGGCGACGGCGTGATCGAGTACGCCGGACGCCTGGACCACCAGGTGAAGATCCGCGGTTTCCGCATCGAGCTGGGCGAAATCGAGGCGCGGTTGCAGGAGCATGCCGGCGTCCGCGAAGCCGTGGTCATCGATATCGATGGCCCGGCGGGCAAACAACTGGCCGCGTACCTGGTGGCCGAGCAGGCGGGCCAGGATACCGAGGCGGCAAGGGAAGCGTTGCGGCGCGAGCTGAGGGAGTGGTTGAAGGCCGGTCTGCCGGACTACATGGTGCCGTCTCACCTGATCCTGCTGGAGCGACTGCCGCTGACCCCGAACGGCAAGGTCGATCGCAAGGCCCTGCCGGCTCCGCAGGCCAATCTCGCGCAGTTCGAGTATCGGGCCCCGCAGACCGCGCTGGAGCAAGCCCTGGCCGGGATCTGGCAGGACGTGCTGAAGGTCGACCGGGTCGGTCTGGGCGACAACTTCTTCGACCTGGGCGGGCATTCGCTGATGGCGACCCAGGTGATTTCCCGGGTGCGCCAGGGGCTCGATGTCGAGGTGCCCCTGCGTACACTGTTCGAGGCCGACAACCTGGCCGAGTTCGCCGAACGGGTCGCCCAGGGTACGCTCAACCGGGCGCCGGCGCTGCTGCCGATCGGGCGTGACCAGCCGCTGGCGTTGTCCTATGCCCAGCAGCGCCAGTGGTTCCTCTGGCAACTGGAGCCGGACAGTGCCGCCTACAATATCCCGGCTGCCCTGCGGCTTGAGGGGGCCCTGGATGTCGAGGAGCTGCGGCGCAGCTTCGAGGCCCTGTGCGCTCGTCACGAAGTGCTGCGTACCACCTTCCGCCAGGACGGCGAGCGGGCGGTGCAGGTCATTCATCCGGCAACGGCGTTCACGCTGACGGTCGATGCCTGTGCGCAGTCCGCCGGCGAGGCGGAGATCGCCCACTACATCGACGAGGAAATCCGCCAGCCATTCGATCTGGAGCAGGGGCCACTGTTGCGGGTGAAGCTGCTGCGCCTGGCGCCGCAGGCCCATGTCCTGGTCCTGACCGTGCATCATATCGTTGCCGATGGCTGGTCGATGCCGGTCATGGTCGACGAACTGGTGCAGTTGTATGAAGCCGGCAGCCAGGGGCGCGCGGCCGAACTGCCGGAGCTGCCGATCCAGTATGCCGACTATGCCGTGTGGCAGCGGCAATGGATGGAGGCGGGCGAACAGCGTCGCCAGCTGGATTACTGGCAGGCCCAACTGGGCGGCGAGCAGCCGGTCCTCGAACTGCCGCTGGACCGGCCGCGGCCGACCCAGCAGAGCCATGCCGGCGATCGGCTGTCGGTCGAACTGGATTCGCAACTGGTGCAGGCCCTGAAAACCACGGCCCGCGAGCAGGGCGTCACTCTGTTCATGCTGTTGCTGGCCTCGTTCCAGACCTTGCTGCAGCGTTACTCCGGGCAGGCCGATATCCGCGTGGGCGTTCCCGTCGCCAACCGGACGCGGGTCGAGACCGAACGCCTGATCGGCTTCTTCGTCAACACCCAGGTGCTCAAGGCCGAATTCCATGCGGCGCTGACCTTCACCGAACTGCTGCAACAGGTGAAGAGAACCGCCCTGCAGGCCCAGGGTCACCAGGACCTGCCATTCGAACAACTGGTGGAGGCCCTGCAGCCGGAGCGTAGCCTGAGCCACAGCCCGCTGTTCCAGGTGATGTACAACCACCAGAGCCAGGTCAGTGGCGAAGGCCATCAACTGTCCGGGCTGCAGGTGCAGGGCCTGGTGCCGGCCAGCCATACCGCGCAGTTCGACCTGACCCTGGACACCAGCGAGCATGAGCAGGGCCTGGGGGCGACCCTGACCTATGCCACCGCGCTGTTCGACCGCGGCACGATCGAGCGCATGGCGCGTCATTGGCGGGCGTTGCTGGTGGCGATCAGCCGCGATGCGAGCCAGCGGGTTGCCGACCTGCCGTTGCTGAGCGACAGCGAACGGCAGCAGATCGAGCGGGAATGGAACCGGACCGAGGCGGCCTACCCGGTCCAGGCCTGCGTGCATGGCCTGATCGAGGCCCAGGCCGGGCGGACGCCCGAGGATACGGCGCTGATCTGGCACGAGGGGCGCATGAGCTACCGGCAGTTGGACCAGCGTTCCAACCAGCTGGCGCAGACCTTGCGCCAGGCGGGCGTGGGGCCTGACGTGCTGGTGGGGATCGCGGTCGAGCGCGGGCCGGACATGCTGCTGGGCCTGCTGGCGATCCTCAAGGCCGGCGGTGCCTATGTGCCGCTGGACCCGGATTTCCCCGAGGACCGGCTGGCCTACATGATGCAGGACAGCGGCCTGCAACTGCTGCTGACCCAGAGCCCGTTGCTGGAGCGCCTGCCGCTCCCCGAGGGCGTGCGCAGCCTGTGCCTGGACCGCGAGCAGCAGTGGCGTGATGGTGTGGATGAGGCTGCGCTGGCGAACCTGGCACAACCGGACAACCTGGCCTATGTGATCTACACCTCGGGTTCCACCGGCAAGCCCAAGGGCGTCGCGGTGCGCCACGAAGGCTTGAGCAACTTCCTCTTCAGCATGGCCGAACAGCCGGGGATCGATGCCCGCGACCGGGTGCTGTCGCTGACTTCGCTGTCATTCGATATCGCCGGTCTGGAGCTGTACCTGCCATTGATGTGCGGCGCTGCGGTGGTCTTGCTGGACAAGGGCGACAACAAGGATCCGCAACGGCTGGTCGAGTCGATCGAGCGTCACGCGGTCAGCCTGGTCCAGGCGACCCCATCGACCTGGCGCATGCTGCTCGACCAGGCCCCGGCCGGTCTCCTGGCCGGGCGCAAGGTCCTCTGCGGCGGCGAGGCGTTGAGTGCCGAACTGGCGCAGCGGCTGATCGAGCAAGCCGGGCATGTCTGGAACGTCTACGGCCCGACCGAGACGACGATCTGGTCCGCCGCCCACTACCTGACCGCCAGCGACGATGTCTGGCTGGGGCGTCCGATCGCCAATACCCGCCTGCATATCCTCGGGGATGACTTCGATACCCTGCCGCTGGGCGCGCGCGGTGAGCTGCTGATCGGCGGTCACGGCCTGGCCCGCGGCTACCATCAACGCCCGGGATTGACCGCCGAGCGTTTCGTCCCCGATCCGTTCGACGAGCAGGGCGGTGGGCGCCTGTACCGCACGGGGGACCTGACCCGTTATCGCGAACAGGGCGTGATCGAGTACGTCAGTCGTCTCGACCATCAGGTGAAGATCCGCGGCTTCCGTATCGAACTGGGTGAAATCGAGGCCCGCCTGCAGGAACACGCCGCCGTCCGCGAAAGCAGTGTGATCGACCTCGATGGGCCGACCGGCAAGCAGCTGGCCGCCTACCTGGTGCTCAGCGAGGCGGGCGTCGAGCAGCCCTGGGAGTCACTGTATGCACAACTCCGGTCGCATCTGAAGGCCGGCCTGCCGGACTATATGGTGCCTGCGCACCTGGTGGTGCTGGAGCGGATGCCGCTGACGCCGAACGGCAAGCTGGACCGCAAGGCGCTGCCACTGCCGGATGCCAACGCGGTACAGCGCAGCCATGTCGCCCCGCGGACCGAACTGGAACAGCGCCTGGCCGATATCTGGGCCGAGTTGCTGAAGGTCGAGACGGTCGGCCTGAACGATAACTTCTTCGAGCTGGGCGGACATTCGCTGCTGGTGATCTCTCTGGTCGGCCGGCTGCGTGAGGCCTTCGGTGTGACGATCAAGCTGCACGACTTCCTGCTGATGGAGACACTGGCCGACCTCGCCGATTTCATGCGCGAAGGCGAGGCGAAGGTGAAGACGCCGGTCATCAGCATGAACGGTTGCCACGCGGATAATGCTCCGCTGTTCTGCCTGCCACCGGGCGGCGGCGGCACCTACTCCTACTATCCGTTGGCGGGGCAACTGAAGGACGAACGACGGGTCTACGGGCTGGTCAACAAGAGCTATGTGGTGCCGGGCTGGTTCGACCGTTCCTGGGAAGAGATGGTCGGCTACTACGTCCAGCAGATCCGGCAGACCCAGCCCGAGGGGCCATACAACCTGCTGGGCTGGTCCCTGGGCGGGGCCCTGGCGATCGAAGTGGCCCATGTACTGGAGCAGAGCGGCGACCAGGTGAGTTTCCTCGGCCTGGTGGACACCAGCCTGCCGGCGGCACTGGAGGTCTTTGCGCCCGAGCAGGAGCCGGTGCCGGACGCCGCGGCGCCGGAGCAGAGCCTGTTCGCGAACCTGGTGGGCAGCCTCCTGGCCTTCGTTCCCGGCGTCGAGGAGCAGACCATCGTCGGGCTGATCGAGCAGGCGCGGGCGCAGTGGGACGATGAGCAGGTGATTGCCGACTGGGTCATCGACCAGGTTGCGTTGGTCGGCGGTGTCAGCGCCGAGGGCCTGCGTGAGGTCTACCGCGATATCGCCGTGCAGGACGAAATCGAGACCGGCTACCGCCTGTTGCGCACCAACGCGATCCTCAGCGAGGCCTTCACGCTCAAGCCGTTGCAGGTCAAGCCGGATTGCTGGTGGGCGGGGGCGAGCAAGACCGCCGAGGAAATCGGCGCGGCGCAGGCCGTGCTGGTGGAGCAGTGCTCGCGTAATGGGCTGGCCACCTCGATGGCGCTGGAGGAGAACCATGACAGCATCATTCTCTCCCAGGCGTTGTTGACGGCGGTACTGGAGCGTCTGAAGTCAGTCTGACTGAGCCGGCGGGAAATGAAAAAGCCAGGGCCCGCGCCCTGGCTTTTTCATTCCGCGAATCCACGGTTCAGCTACTGCATTCCTGTTCCGGGTGACTGATCGTGTGGCGAGCGGGGTTGCCCGCGCTGGGGCGTGTAGCGGCCCCTGGGCACCCGGCGGATCAGATGAGCCGAGTGCTGCGGTTCCAGGGCCGCTTCGCAGCCGAGCGTGGGCAAGCCCGCCCGCCACAGAAACAGTCGCCCATAAAAAAACCAAGGGTCGCCCCTTGGTTCTTTTGACGCCAACCTTGTGCGATCAGAAGTCGCCGCGCAGGGTGACCATGAAGTTGCGGGGCTCGCCGTAGTAGCTGCCGCGACGCAGTTCGCCGGTCGCCTCGTAGTACTTCTTGTCGAAGACGTTCTTCAGGTCGAACGACAGTTTCCAGTGGTCGTCCAGCTTGTATTGCGTCCGTGCATCCCAGATGGCCCGGCCCGGGTTGGGAATATCCTGGTCGTTGAAGTGCGATACGTAACCACTCTGGGTCGATACGCCGCCGCCCACGCTCAGGCGATTCAGGTCGCCTTGCAGGTTGTACATGGTGGAAACGCGCAGCATGTGTTTCGGCGTTTCCGAGTCGATTGAAGAGCCGTCGTCGTTGCGGGTGATGTTGTAGGTGTAGCCGGCGCTCATCTGCCAGCCGGTGGCGACTTCGCCGCTGGCTTCCAGCTCTACGCCCTTGCTGGTGCTGGGTGGACCGTTTACATAGCAGGAGCCGCTGCTGGGGTTGTTTCGCTGGCAGGCATCGGGGTTTGCGGCGGTCGTGGCGTCGTCTGTCTGGAACAGGTCTTTCTGCTTGATGTAGAACACCGCAGCGGAGACATTCAGGCGGCCATCATACAGCGCACCCTTGATGCCGGTTTCATAGTTCGAGCCCAGGGTCGGTTTCAGGCTCTTGCCGGTTTCGGTCCGGTAATTGCTCTGTGGGCGGAAGATATCGGCATAGCTGGCGTACCACGACCACTGTTCATCCAGGTCGTAGATAAGCCCGGCGAAGGGTGTGAATTTTTTGTCTTCACGGTAGTCGTTGGGGGTGGCCCTGGTGGCCGTTATACCCGTGATGTCGCTGGGATAGTCGTATCGCGTGTTGTCGTTCTTGTACCAGCTCAGTCGGCCACCGAGTACCAGGCTCAAAGGCTCGGCCAGGCGCAGGCGCAAGGTGCTGTAGAGGCCATACTGGCGCTGGGTGATATCGTCCAGGCTCTGCCAGGACGGTTGCTGCGGCTTGGAGATAAGATGGTGGTTGGGGTCGAAGACGTCGATCGGCAGGTCGATCGGTACCAGTGACTGCTTGCTCAGGATATGTTGCTGCGACCAGTTGGCGCCGACCATCAACTCGTGGGTCAGGCCAAAGGCGTCGAAGTTGCCCGAAACATGACCATCGATCCCCTTGCTGGTGACGTATTCACGGCGGAACTGGGTGTTGGAGAGAAAGGTTCCGCTCTGAGTCGCAGGGTCCAAGGCACCCTGTGAATAGGCCACACGCTGGTTGAACATGCTCTGCGACTGGGTCACCGAGACCTTGCTGGTCCAGTTGTCGTTGAGATGGTGTTCCAGGTCGGCGAAGACTTCGTTGACTTCGATTTCGTGGCGGTTCCAGTCCTGGCCCAGCGAGGTGGAGCGTGAAACGTCAATCTCTCGACCGTTGTTGTAGCGCGGCAGGCCGAAAATCGTGTAGCCCTGGTAGAGCGTGCGTTGATGGCGCAGGCCGACGGCCAGGGTCGTGGAGTCGTTCAGATCGGCTTCGACGATGCCGTACAGCAATGGGGTCTGGGAGTTGAGCCCATCCTGGAAATAGCCACGATCCTCATAGGCGACCACGGCACGACCGCGCAGGGTGCCTTGCTCATTGAGCCGGCCGCTGCCGTCCAGGTCCATGCGGTAATTGTCCCAGGAGCCGGCACTGGTGCTGATCGAGAAGCGCGGATCGGAAGTCGGACGCTTGCGCACCAGGTTGACCGCACCACCGGGGTTGCCGGCACCGACCAACAGGCCGGAAGCGCCGCGCAGGACCTCGACGCGATCGAATACCGCCATGTCGGGCCGGATCCAGCCGGTGAGGTTGTAGGCCAACCCTGGAACGCCATCGATCATGTAACTGTCGTCTTCCAGGGTAAAGCCGCGGGAGTTGAAAACGTTACCGCCGAAGTTGCGATTGGAGCGGGTGATACCGGTGGTCTGGGCCATCACCTCGTCGAGCTTGGTGAGGTTCTTGTCATCCATCTGCTGGCGGGTCACCACCGTGACCGACTGCGGTGTTTCCCGCAGCGAATGCGCGGTCTTGCCGATGGTCACCGCGCCGGTGGTGTAGGAGCCGGTGCCGTCGGTGCTGGTGCCCAGGGTCTGGGCCTGCCCGCTGATGGTGGTGGCCGCCAGGTTCAGGCCCGAGCTGGTGGTGGCCGGGGCACTGCTCAGGGTCAGGGTGTCGCCCTGGAAGCTGTAGTTCACACCGGTGTTCTTCAGCAACTCGCTGGCCGCCTGGCCCGGGGTGAGCTTGCCCTTGACCGCTGCCCCCTGCAGGCCCTGCACCCGCTCCGGGTTGTACAGCACCTGGATATTGCCCTGGCGCCCCAGTTCCTGCAGGGCCGCCGCCAGTGGCTGGGCGGCGATGTTGAATTCGAACTCCTGGGCCTGTACCTGTGCAGCCATCGGCAGTGCCAGCGCCATCCCCATGGCGCCGAGCGTGACAGGCGAGCGCAGCATCTTGCGAACCAGCAAGGCCTTGCTCAAGGGGGTCAGTCGATGTGTTGTCGGCATTCTTTCAGCTCTTTCTAAGTGTGGAAAAGCGAGTAGGAATTGTTCTTACTTGAGAAGAAGACGCACCAGCCCGACAAAATCGGAAAACAAAGCGGAAAAATTTCGGTGAGGGGGCGTTCTTCCATGGGCGTTGTGCGCGCAACGCAATGCCGGAGGGACTGTCGGGTCGCTGGCTATAGGAAGAACGAACGGGCGGCGGGGTAATTTAGGCGGGTTCACCCCGCGCCTTGCGCGCGGGGTGGTGGGTGTCAGGCGGGTACGGCCTCGCGTTGCACGCGTTCGACCTGGATCTGCCCGGCCTGCATGCGCACCAGTTGGTCGGCCACCGGGAAATAGCGGTCATCGTGGGAGATGACGATGATGGTCTTGCCCTGGTCGCGCAGCTCGGGCAGCAGCTCGGTGTAGAACACCCGGCGAAACGCCGGATCCTGGTCGGCGGCCCATTCGTCGAACACCAGCACCGGGCGTTGTTCCAGCCAGGCATTGAGCAGCGCCAGGCGCTTGCGCTGGCCGGTGGACAGATCGGTGGTGCTGAAGCTGCCGTCGCGGATGCTGACCTTGTGGGCGATGTCCAGGCGTTCCAGGTACTTGATCGACTCCGGTGGCAGCGGCGTGCCGCCCTGGGCCACTTCGTCGAACAGGTAGTAGTCGGCGAAGATGGTGGTGAACAGCTGGCGATAGTCGTCCAGGCCCTGGGCGCTGACCGGGCTGCCATTGAGGCGGACTTCGCCCTGTTGTGGCGTGTACAGGCCCAGCAGCAGCTTGATCAGGGTGGTCTTGCCGCAACCGTTCTCGCCGACGATGAAGACGATTTCGCCCTGGCGGATGGTCAGGTCGACCGGTCCCAGGTGAAACGGCGGAACGCCTTCGACCGGCGGGTAGTCGTAGCGCAACTGGCGCAGCTCGATGCTCTGCAGCGGCATCGGCCCGATGTCCCGGTCGCTCACCAGCAGGTGCGGTTCCGGCGAGGAGAAGCGCCACGACAGCTCGGCGATGCGGCGGAAGGCGATCTCGGCGCGGCTGATGCTCGGGATGGTGGTGACCAGTCGTTCCAGCGGCCCCTTCATGTACAGCATGACCAGTACGAAGCCGCCGAGTACGGTCTTGTCGGTGTTCGGCCAGAACGCCTGGAAGGTGATGGCGATGCCGATCACCGCGAAGAACAGCATGGAGCCGAACGTCTCGGCACTGACGAAGATGTTCGCCGCCCGGATGTTGGCCTGGCTGATGCGTTCGGTGGTGCCGTGGATCTGCTGGTCGTGCATGAACTGGCGGCGCTGGCGCTGGATGCGCAGTTCCTTGGCCCCGGCGGAAATCGCCTGGTAGTGCTTCTGCAGCTCGTCTTCGCCGTCCCGCGCCCGCAGGATGCTGCGCATGCCGACGCGGTGGGCGAGCCACTGCGCGCCGCTGCCGATGACCACGGTCAACAGGGTCAGGGCCAGAATCTGCCAGGACAGCGCGGCCAGGTAGGCCAGGCAGCCGACGGTGACGGTGAAGGCGATCACCATCGGGGCCACCGACAGGGCGAAGGTGCTGATGGTGCTGACATCGTTGAGCAGCACCGGGATCAGCCGGTGGGCACGGTAACGTTCCAGTTGCTCGATGGGCGCCACCAGCACCTTGGCGGCCAGTTCCTGCCGCAGCCGGGCGACCACCCGCTGGCCCACGTAGTTGGTCAGCAGGTTGGAAAGGGTCGAGCAGGCCAGGGTCAGCACGCACAGGCCGCCAAACAGCAGGGCGATACGGGTGTCCGGGCCACCGCTCGCATTCATGGCGTCGTTGATGGTCGCCAGCAGGGCGGTGACGCTGAGGCCGCTGACAACCCCCAGGGCGGCCGAGAGGACCACCAGCAGCCAGAAGGGCTTGAGGATCCTCAGGGTTTCCTGGGCGAGGCTTTGTGCTTGGAGAGGCATGGGGGCTACTCGTGAAGGTCTTCGGAAGCAGGCGCCGCGCACGGCGCCCTGAACTCTTTAGACGAGCGTTTCGGGGTGGGATTTAGAGTTCGCGCACGACACGAAAACCCAGCCAGTCGCCGCGGGTGTACTCGCTGCGCTCGTTGCGGTTGGCGGAGCGGGAGAAGACCGGCGCTTCGGTCCAGTCGTTGCCGCGGATCGAACGGCGGTCCTCGCATTCCTGGCTGTCCAGGCGCGGGCTGCCGTCGGTCGGTGCCCCCTGGTAGGTGTCGACATAGCAGTCGGCGGTCCATTCCCAGACATTGCCGTGGCCGTCATAGACGCCGAAGGCGTTGGGCGGGAAGCTGCCGGCCGGCGAGGTGTAGCTGAAACCGTCCGCCGGGCCGTAGGTGTTGGCGTGTTTAGCGATGCTGTATTCCTTGCCCTCGTCGAAGGGGAACGGGAAGGGGCCCTTGGTGCCCCCGCGCACGGCGTATTCACGCTGGGCCTCGCTGACCAGGTGATAGGCCTTGCCGGTTTTCTTCGACAGCCACTTCGTATAGGCCTCGGCCTCACGCCAGTCCATGCAGACCGCCGGCTGCCGGTCGCTCATGGGGTAGCGCGGCTCGCCGGCCAGGCACTCGCGGCCCGGGCGGGTATCACCGTCCGGCATCTTGTAGCCGGTGCTGTGCAGGTAGGCTTTCCATTCGCCGGCCAGTACCTGGAAGCGGCTGATGGCGAAAGCCTTCTTGAAGGTGACCTCATGCATCGGCCCTTCGTCCGGCTCGCGGCCGATCTCGTCCTCGGGGCTGCCCATGGTGAAGGTGCCGGCGGGCAGCACCACCATTTCCGGGCAGTCCTTGCAGTCCTTGAACACCTTGCCCGGCAGCGGCGCGCTGGCGGCGAAGGCATTGCCGCACAGCCCGCTGGCGAACAGGGCGGCGAGGGTCAGGGCCGACCGGAGGCCGACACGGGAGCGTGTGCAGGTGGATTGTGCTGTCATGGGATCTCTCGCAGGCAGAAGTCTGAAAACGGTGGGTCGTACCGCCGGGCAGCGGTTCATAGCTGCTGGCCGAGCAGGGTCATGAAGCGGTCCAGTTCGGCTTCGGTATTGAGCAGGCCGGGAGCCGTGCGCACCACTGGCCCTACGTCCCGGTCCACCGCATCGACCACCACCTTGTTCTTGAGCAGGCGGGCGGCGACCTGGTCGCTGTCCTGGCCCTTGACCCGGAAGAAGCTGAAGCCGGCCGACAGTTCCGGGCTCATGGGCGTGACCAGTTCGATGCGTGAGTCGGCCTGCAGACGTTGCTTGAGCTCGCTGTTGAGGGCGTGGATCCGCGCCTGCACATCGGCCTTGCCCAGTTCCAGGTGCAGTTCGAAGGCCTGGTCCAGGGCCCAGCGGTGTTCGAAGGCGTGGTAACCGCCCGGGCTCATCGAGGTGGCGAAGTTGGTGTCCTCGGAAAAGGTCGGTTCCAGCGGCGTGACGTCCCTGACCTCTTCCGAACGGGCGCAGACGATACCGGTGCCGCGTGGGCCGAACATCCACTTGTGGGTGCCGGCGATGAAGAAGTCGCAGTGCATGTCCGGGAAGTCGAGGTTGTCGACACCGAAGCCGTGGACCCCATCGACCACGTAGAGAATGCGGTCCTTGTCGTCACGATTGCGGTTGTGTTCCTCCACCAGCTTGCCGATCTCGCCGATCGGCAGCTTGACTCCGCTGCCGGACTGTACCCAGGTCATGCCCAGTACCCGGGTTTGCGGCTGGATGGCGCGGGCGATGTTGCCCAGCACTTCATCGGCCGAGACCCGGTGAGGGTTCTCGAACAGGCTGATCTTGCGCACGCGGGTGCCTTCGCGTTCGGTGCGCAACCGCAGGGTATTGCGGGTCGAGTAATGCTCGTGCTCGGTGGTGAGGATTTCCTGATCGGGGCGTACATGGATACCGCCGTAGATCATTGCCAGGCCTTCGGTGGTGCTGCCGGTCAGGGCGATCTGGCCCGGCTGGGCCTTCAGGTAGCGCCCGGCGGCATGGCGCACCTGGCTTTCGCGTTTCCAGGTTTCGGCCAGGTCCCAGTCCATCGCCAGGCCCGGGTTGCGGTCGAGGGCCGCGCGGTAGCGCTCGATGGCGTCGCGTACTGGCTTGGGGTGGCTGGTGACCAGGAAGTTCGAGAAGTGCAGGTAGTCCGGGTCCTGGTCGAACAGTTGGCGCAGTTGCGCCCATTTGTCGCCACCCTGGGCAGCTTTGGCGGTCGCTGCGGGAGCAGCGGTGGCCAGGTCCAGGCTGGCCCCGAGCGGTAGGCTGGCAGCGAGCAGGCCGGCCTGTTTGAGAAAGGTTCTGCGGTCAGTCATGAAGGATCACTTGGACGGTCTGGATAATGGATCGGTGCTCAACGGGAACGGTCAAGACCGTTTCCCGTATCAAGAAGGACCGGGGATGCTCAGTGCTTGGCCGCCTTCTGCACCTGGTCCCAGACCCGCAGGAAGTTGCCGCCCCAGAGCTTGGCGATATCGGCTTCGGAATAGCCGCGCTGGAGCAGTTCGGCGGTCACGTTGCGTGCCTCGCTGACGTCCTTGAAACCGTCGATACCGCCGCCGTCGTTGAAGTCCGAGCTGATGCCGACGTGGTCGATGCCGATTTTCTTCACCGCATAGTCGATGGCGTTGCCGAAGTCCTTGAGGTCGGCCTTGGGTTCCTGGTCGAGGATCGCGTACAGCTCGCTGGCGTACTCGCCGAAGCGCTGTTCCGGCCAGACGGTGATGATCGGATCGCCAGGCATCAGCGCCATCGCCTGGTTGGGCAGCGGCGGCAGGTCGAAGCGCTTGCGCAGGGCGTTGAGCTTGTCCTGGGTCGGTTGGCTCAAGGGCCGCAGGTAGGCCGGGAAGGCGACGATCTGGACCACGCCACCGCTGTTCTTGATCAGTTGCATTTCCTGGTCGCTGAGGTTGCGCGGGATATCCACCAGCGCGCGGGGTGCCGAGTGCGACGCGACCATCGGCGTGCGGCTCAACTGGCTGACCTGTTCCAGGGCCTTGGTCGACATCTGCGAGACGTCGATGATCACCCCCAGGTCATTGAGACGATGCACCGCCTGCTTGCCGATATCGGACAAGCCGCCCAGGGCGTCGGGGGTATCGTTGAGAAACGGCAGCGGGCGGGACGAGTCGGCCCAGTCGTTGTTGCCCACGTAGCTGAAGCCGAACATGCGCATGCCGCGCGCGGTCCAGGTGTCCAGCAGGCTGAGGTCGTGGCCCAGCGGGTAGGCGTTGAGCATGCTGATGAAGATCGCGAACTTGCCTTCGCCATGCAGCCGGCGCATGTCATCGGGGGTGTAGGCGATGCCGACGCGGTTGGGGAAGTCGCGGACCATGCCGGTGATGATCTTGTAGCGCACTTCCTGTTGCTTGCGCGCCTCGTCGACGAAGCCCGCTGTCGGGCGATGGGGTGCATTCGGCCCGTTCCAGATCTCCGGCCAGCCGAACACGGTCAGCGCGGCGGCGGACAGGCGCCCGCGGTCGGCCTTGACCAGGTCGAACTGGCCGGAGCCGTCCTTGTCCGCCTCGCGGCCTTCGGCGCCGAAGGTCAGTGGCACGGTGATGTGGCTGTCGAACGAGATGATCCGTTCCTGCAGTTCGTCCGCCTGCTTGACGATATTCAGCGGGTATCCCTGGTTGGGCCAGTACTGCCAGCCCAGCCAGGCCGAGGCGGCGCCGATGGCCAGGGCCAGGGGCAGACCGATGTAGAGAGCCTTTTTCGAACGCGGTTTTGTCATTGCCATCTCATTCTGGTTCGCAGGTCACAGGCAGCCACAAGGGCTTTCGCTATCTGGGAAGAACGAGCGCAGGTGTCGGGAATTTAGCGCTTTCGGGGTTCGCGACAGGCTAAATTTCCCCCGCGGTTCAACGTCCTAGCTGGGATAAGGCCTGCTTCAGGGCCGACACAGGTAGGGCGATGACGATTTCTCGACGAGGATTCATAGCGGGCCTGGCGCTTACCGGCGCCGCCATCCCCGCGGCTTATTACGCACACCGTGAACTGACGCGCGAGGACGAGCCGATCACGCCGGGCGAGGCCACGGTCGATCTGCTCGACACGGCAGGCCAACGCCTGGCCGACAACTTGCGCGGTGTCTGGAACATTCGTTTCGAGGGCCGCGATGCCGGTCTGGCCGGCCTGCCCCTGGAAGGTGTGCAGGTGTTGCTCGACATTGCTCCGCGTGGCCGGGCGGTCTGCGGTTTCATCGACACGGCCGAGGGCCTGCGTGGCGCGGCCGAACCGCGCCTGCGGGTGGTCGGCGACCTGGCGGTGGCCGATGGTGCACGGCTGTTCTGGCGGCTGTTCCGCGGCACCGAGGTGTTCCCCGAATACGAGCTGAGCATGGTCCTCGACGAGGTCTGGGGCACCTATGGCAATGCTGGCAGCGGCACCCTCACCGGACGTATCGAGCGCCTTGACCGGCCACTGGCGCTGACCCAGCTGGACAGTCGCTTCGTCGCCACCAAGCACACCTTTCCCGAAGCCCGCGACCGCATCGGCCTGAGTGCGCCGCTGCTGGCCTGGCTGGTGTCGCCCGAGCATCGGTTGTTCCACCAGCTCTGGCACGCCACCCGGGACAAGTGGCACACCCTGCCCGAAGACAAGCGTGACGGCCTGCGCGGCATCGGCTGGCAGCCCGGACCCCGGAACAAGGAGCGCGATGCCCGTGGGCCGCGCAAGGACCGCAATGGTTCGGGAATCGACTTCTTCTTCATGCATAGGCACATGCTGCAGGCGGCGCGCGCGATCCAGCCGTTGCCGTCCTGGCGCCGCTTCCCGCCGCCGCAGCCGGAGCTGGAGCGTGATCGCCAGGGCTTTGTCCGCTACTTCGACAACCATGACGGCTGGGCCGTGCCGCCGACCTGGCTGGCCGAGGACGATGACGACTACAGTCAATGGGTCAGCGACATCAAGAGCAGCGAGACCTACCACAGCAACTTCCAGGTCTGGGAGTCGCAGTACACCGACCCGCGTTACCTGTCGAAGCTGACCCTGGGCCAGTTCGGCTCGGAACTCGAGCTGGGCCTGCACGACTGGCTGCACATGCGCTGGGCCGCGGTGCCCCGCGATCCGTCCAATGATGCACCGGTGCCGATGGCCCGCGAGTTCACCGATTTCGCCCCGCGCTGGTTCCGGCCGGAAAACGATTTTCTCGGCGACCCGTTCTCCTCCCATGTGCACCCGGTGTTCTGGCTGTTCCATGGCTGGATCGACGATCGGATCGAGGACTGGTTCCGTGCCCACGAGCGTTTTCATCCGGGCCAGGTCACCCGCCTGCAGGTCAATGGCGTGCCGTGGTTCGCCCCCGGGCGCTGGGTCGAGGTGGATGATCCGTGGCTGGGGCCGAGTACCCATGGCTGCAGTACCACGCCGGGCCTGAGTGTCGGCAAGTCGGTGGAGATGGACCCGGAGACCATGAAGTTGGCGCTGCGTATCACCTTCGCCGACGACAAGGGGCTGTCCGACCTGTTGAAGCGCGTGCCGCGACGCCCGTGGTATGCCCGCCACCTGTCGCTGAAAGATCGTTTCTTCTAAGGTTCCTGTGAATGGGCGCGGCGCGCCCTGCGAGGCATTCACACGCGGAGCGTGGGAACGTCGATGGCTATTCGCGAGTGGGCCTGGAGCGTCCGGGGCGGGCGTTGGATCGTGGGAATGCAGCCGATGACGCTGGGCGTCACCGTCAGCGGAACAGCATCAGAACTCGCTCCAGCCCCCACCCACGGCCTTGTACAGGGCGATACTCGCCTGCAGGCGGCTCAGCCGCAACTGCACGTTCAGGTCTTCGGCGGCGTACAGCGTACGTTGGGTTTCCAGCACGGTCAGCAGGTCGGCGGCGCCCGCCCGGTAGCGGCTTTGGGACAGCTCGAAGGCGGCCTTGGCCTGCCGCAGTTCCTCTTCCTGCCACTGGCGTTGCTGGTCCAGGCGCTCGATGCTGTTGAGCGCCTTCTCGACATCGGCAAAGCCATTGATGATCGCCCCGCGATAGCTTTCCAGCAGTTCCTCTTCACGGGCCGTGGCCTTGTCCCGTTGCGCCCGCAGGCGACCGTGGTTGAACACCGGTGCGACCAGTCCGGCGGTCAGGTTGTAGAACGGCGTGCGCAGGGCCTCGGAGGCTTCGCTCGACTCCGAGCCCAGGCGGGCGCTCAAGGTCAGCTTCGGCAGCAGCGCCGCCCGTGCCACCTTGACGTCGGCCTGGGCCGCCGCCAACTGGGCCTCGGCGCGGGCGATGTCCGGACGGCGGCTGAGCAGCTCGCTGGGCAGGCCGGCATCGATCCGCGGCCAGCCCAGGCTGGAGAAGGGCAGGCTGCCGATCTTCAGGGCCTGCACCGGTTGGCCGAGCAGGGCGGCCAGGCTGATCAGCGATTCCCCGGCCTGTTGCTGGATCAGCGGCAACTGGCGCTGCTGGGCGGCAACCAGGCTTTTCTGCTGGGCCAACTCCAGGGCGGTGGCCGAGCCTGAGTCGTAACGGGTCTGCACCAGCTTGAGCACGCTCTGGGCATTGATCAGGTTCAGTTCGGCGATGCGCAGCTGCTCGCGCGCGGACAGGGTGCGGGCGTACTGGTCGGCGACGCCGCCGAGCAGGGTCAGTTCCACCGTGGCCCGGTCGAACTCGCTGGCGCGCAGGCTCTGCAGGGCGCTGTCGCGGCTGGCGGCCAGCCCGCCCCAGAAGTCCACCTCGTAGGTGGCGCTGAGGCCGGCACCGAAGCTCTTGCTGTTGTTGTCGCTGTCGGCGGTGCCGTGCAGCAGCTTGTTGCGGCTGGCGTCCAGGTTCAGGTCGACCTGTGGCAGCAGCGGGGCGCCGGCGATCACCGCGCTGGCCCGGGCCTGGCGCACCCGTGCCGCGGCGGCGGCGATGTCGTGGCTGCCCAGGCGCGCCTGGTCGATCAGTTGGTCGAGTTCGGGGCTGCCAAACTGTCGCCACCATTGGCGATGATCCTGTTGCAGTGCCGAGCGTTGGGCGAACTGCCAGGCGGCGGGCGGCACCAGGCCGCTGTCCGGATGGGGCGCGGGGCCGCTGCAGGCATTGAGCAGCAGGCACACCGTAAGCAGGGAGAGTTGCGGCTTCATAGATCGATCATTCACTGGTAAGGGCTGCCACCGGATCGAGCCGGGCGGCTTTGCGGGCCGGCATGAAGCCGAAGATCACCCCGGTGACCAGGGCACAGGCGAAGGCACCGGTCACGGCGGCCAGGGAGAAGGCCACGGCGACCTTGCTCAGTATCAGGATGCCGCCGACGCCCAGGGCCAGTACCACGCCGGCCAGGCCGCCGACCACCGAGAGCATCACCGCTTCGGTGAGGAACTGGCGCAGGATGTCCCGCTGGCGGGCGCCGGTGGCCATGCGAATGCCGATTTCCCGGGTGCGTTCGCGGACGGTCATGAGCATGATGTTCATCACGCCGATCCCGCCCACCAGCAGCGAGATGGCGGCAATCGAGCCGAGCATCAGCGACAGGGTGTTCTGGGTCCGGGCTTCGGCCTGGATCATTGCCGCGTTATTGGTCAGGCGGAAGTCGCGGCGGCCGTTGTGCAGGGTCATCATCACCTGGTCGATGGCGCGCTCGGCGTCCCTGACGTTGCGTCCGTCGCTGGTGGCGATGGCCACGTACTCCGGGTTGCGGGTGCCGAACAGGCGGACGCTGGCGGCGGAGTAGGGAATCGCCACCCGCTCGTCGCTGTCGGTCTCGCCGGAGGTGGCGCCTTTTTCCTGGAGCACGCCCACCACCTGGAACGGTACGTTCTCGATCAGCAGGTACTGGCCGATGGGTGTGGGCAGGTGGGCGAACAGCTTTTCGCGAATCTTGTGGCCGATCACCGCCACCGCCGCGCCGCTTCTGGCATCGTCCTGGGTGAAATAGCTGCCTTCGACCACCGGCCAGTTGAAGATCGCCGGGAACTGGGTGTCGTTGCCGCCGACATAGGCGTTGTGGTCCAGATTGCCGAAACGGACCGTGGCGTCATTGCCGTTGACCGGCATGATCATTTTCACCTGGGGCAGCGCCGACAGCGCCGCCACGTCGTCCAGGGTGATGATGCCCAGTGGCGCACGGGGCGCGGGCGCGGAACCGCTCAGGTAGATGATGTTGGAACCGAAGGCGCCCATCTGGGCGATGACCTGGCGCTTGCTGCCTTCGCCCACCGCCAGCATGACCACCACCGAGGCGACGCCGATGACGATGCCGAGCAGGGTCAGGGCCGTGCGGAAGCGGTTGATCCACATCACCCGCCAGGCGGCCTGCACAGCCTCGAGCAGTTCGCTTTTCCAGGCACCGTTGTACTCGCTGCCGTCGCTCAGGCGCTGGCGCAGGTCCACGGCCTGCAGGGAGCCGGGGGTGGCAGTGGCTGGGGTGGCGTCGGCCTGGGTGGCGCTGTCGCTGATGATCAGGCCGTCGCGGATTTCGATGATGCGCTTGGCGCGGGCGGCGACCTCCCGGTCGTGGGTGATCAGGATCACCACGTGGCCCTGGCTCGCCAGTTCGTCGAGCAGGGTCATCACCTCGGCCCCGCTATGGCTGTCGAGGGCACCGGTGGGTTCGTCGGCGAGAATGATATGGCCGCCGTTCATCAGGGCACGGGCGATCGACACCCGTTGCTGCTGGCCGCCGGACAACTGGTGCGGGCGATTGCCGCGGCGGCTGGCCAGGCCCAGGCGGTCGAGCAGGGCGGCGGCCCGGGCATGGCGCTCGGCCGCCGGAGTGCCCGCGTAGATGGCCGGCATCTCGACGTTTTCCTGGGCCGAGCCGGAGGGGATCAGGTGATAGCCCTGGAACACGAAGCCGAAGGCCTCGCGGCGCAGCCAGGCCAGTTCGTCGGTGTCGAGTTCGGCCACCGGCTCGCCGGCGAAGCGGTAGCTGCCGGAGGTGGGGCGGTCGAGGCAGCCGAGAATGTTCATCAGGGTCGACTTGCCCGAGCCCGAGGCACCCACGATGGCGACGAACTCGCCGGCATGGATCGACAGGTCGATGCCGCGCAATACGTCCACCCGTGGGCTGTCTTCGCCACCGTAGGATTTACGGATGTCCTGCAGTTCGATCAGTGGCGTTTGCATTCAGCCTCCGCTACCGACGGCCGGGCCGATCAGCAGATGGTCGCCCTCGGCCAGGCCGTCGAGCACCTGTATGCGCAGGCGGTCGCTGATGCCGGTGCGCACTTCACGGGTCTCGATCCGGCCCTCCGGGGTGACGACCCTGGCGGTCTGCCGATGGGGCTCGTCGCCACCCTGCAGGGCGGCGATCGGTGCGGTGAGGACGTTCTGCGCGCGATCTGCGACGAAGAATACCTGGGTGGTCATTTCCGCCATCAGGGCCTGGTCGGCGTTATCGACATCCAGCAGCACGGTATATAGCACCACCCGTGCGGCACCGCTCTTGCTGCTGCCACTGGGGCTGTTGCTGCCGCTCTGGCTGGACTGTTCCAGGGGCTTGGGCGGTACCGGCAGGATCTGCCGCACGGTGCTGCTCCAGCGCCGGTTGCCACCGCTGAGGGTGGTGAAGTAGGCGTTCATGCCCGGTTTGACGTGAGCGATGTCGGCTTCGGAGACTTCGGCCCAGACGGTCATCGGCGACAGCTTGGCGATGCGCAGGATCAGCGGCGTCTGCTGCTGGGCATTGAGGGTCTGGCCCTCGCGGGCATCGAGGGCGACCACGGTGCCGGCCATGGGGGCGTAGATGCGGGTGTAGCCCAGTTCCGCCTCGGCACTGCGCAGGCTGGCCTGGGCCTGGAGGATCTGCGCCTGGAACATGTCGATGCGCGCCTGGGTGGTGCGCATCTCGGCCTGGGCGCTCTGGATGTCCTCGACCCGGGTGGCGCCGCCGGCATTGAGCTGCAACTGGCGCTGGTATTTCTGCCGGGCCAGGTCATGCAGGGCACGCTGCTCCTGGAGCTGGGCCCTGAGGTTTTCGATGGAGTAGCGGCCCGCGTCGAGCCTGGCCTTCTGCGTCGATGGATCGATCTCGACCAGCAACTGGCCCTCCTTGACCGGGTCGCCGACCTCGACGTGAATCTTGTGGATCTGCCCGGAGGCCTGGGCGCCGACATCGACGTAACGGCGCGGTTGCAGGGTGCCAAGGGCGGTCACGCTGCTTTCTATGTCACCACGATTGACCGTGACGGTGGCGAAACTGTCGCGCCCCGGCGGCAGGATCTGCCAGGTGGCGAAGGCAATGACAGGGATCAGGCAGAGCGAGACAAGCAGGGCGCGTCGGGTGCGTCGAGGACGTTTCATGCAGGGTTCCAGCCGATGGAAGATCGATCCGTGATCACGCCAGCGGGCTGTTTCCGGCTGCTGGCAGGGACACGGGAGATTTCAGTTAGACGAGAAGCCCGGTTGCGAATTTAAGTCTTTGTCCGGCCCTGTTTTTCCAGACATTTCAGGCTTTTGCCCAGGAGCACTTTAAATCTATATGAGAATTACTATAAATTACATCTTTTCAAACTGCCATCATCGAGCCCTGGCCGCCGATGGCTCAGGGACAGGCCCGCCGAGCGTGCGGACAGGAGTCATGTTGGAAAACTACTACCGCGAGCTGGTGTGTTTCCTCAATGCGAAACTGGGCAACCGTCAGGTTGTCGAGGATGTGGTGCATGATGCCTATTTACGCGTGCTGGAGCGCTCCAGCGATACTCCGATCGAACAGCCGCGGGCCTTCCTCTATCGCACGGCGATGAACCTGATGATCGACGACCATCGGCGCAATGCCGTGCGCCAGAACGAGCCTTTGGCGGTGCTCGATACCGATGAGCGGTTTTTCAGTCCTTCGCCACAGACCGCACTGGACCATGACCTGCGCCTGCACATGCTGCAACGTGCCCTGGCCGAGCTGCCGCGCCTGTGCCGCGACAGTTTCATGCTGCGCAAGCTGGAGGGCCTGTCGCACCCGGAGATCGCCGAACGCCTGAACATCTCCCGCAGCCTGGTGGAAAAGCACATCGTCAACGCGATGAAACACTGCCGTGCCCGTATGCGCCAGTGGGACTGTGAATGAGGCCGGGCGGCCCGAACCTGAACCCTTCCTGAAGAACTTTCCGGTAGCGCTGCGAAACACTTTGTTACCGTTTACGCTGCAAATGTCGAAGTGTAAGCTTCGCGCGTTTTCATCCATTGCGGAGGCCCATGTGGGTACTTGTTCGAGTGACAGTAGTCGGCCGGTTCCGATGACCGGCATATTCTCGGCAAGATAACGCGCAGTCTCTCCCTGCCGTTGTCTCGCCCGAAAGCGAGAAGCGGCATCCCGATCACGCCCCTGGTGGCGGTATCCCGAAGTCCCTTTTCCCGACACTGAACAGCCTGTGATGCGGCCCCCGTGGCCCGTCGCGACGCTATCGACGCGCCCGGCGTTTGTGCCAGGCGGCCGGCCGTGCCTGTCCCATCCGGGGCAATGCACGCTGGCGGTAACCCGCCTGCGGACTCTGCTCGCAAGATCAACGTCGCCCGTGCTCCTGCCGTTGCAGGAGCCGGGCCGGTGGTACGGGAGGCAGCCCCATGAAACTCACCCTGTTGAAAGAATTCTTTGCCGGTTTCCTGCGGACCCGGCACTTCGCCCGGCACTTCCGCCGCCTGGCCCTGCTCGAAAGCATGACCGACGCGACGGTCAGCCGCGAGGTCCCGCCGACCCTGGCGCAGACCCTGGTGGCGGCGGCCAACGATCATCCCCAGGGACTGATGGAGCGCCTCGGTGCCCATGCCGACGGCTTGAGCGAAGCCCAGGCCCAGGTCCTGCGCGAGCAGTTCGGGCTCAACGAGGTCGAGCATGAGCAGCCGCTGCCGTGGTGGATGCACCTGTGGCACTGCTACAAGAACCCCTTCAACCTGCTGCTGACCCTGCTGGCGCTGATCTCCTGGCTGACCGACGACCTCAAGGCCGCCACGGTGATTTTCTCCATGGTGGTGCTCTCGACCCTGCTGCGCTTCTGGCAGGAAGCCAAGTCGAACAAGGCCGCCGATGCCCTCAAGGCCATGGTCAGCAACACCGCGACGGTCATGCGCCGGGATTTCGCTGCGGACACCACGCCGGTGTTCGGCAAGTTCCATGCGGCCAGCGCACAGGTGCAAGGTGCCCAGCGCATCGAGTTGCCGATCCGCCAACTGGTACCGGGCGACCTGATCGTGCTCTCGGCCGGCGACATGATTCCCGCCGACTGCCGGGTACTGACCGCCAAGGACCTGTTCGTCAGCCAGGCGGCGATGACCGGCGAGTCGATGCCGGTGGAGAAGTTCGTCCGCCAGATCGACCCCAGCGCCACCAACCCGCTGGATCTGGACAACATCCTGTTCATGGGCACCAACGTGGTCTCCGGGGCCGCCACCGCGGTGGTGCTGACCACCGGCAACAATACCTATTTCGGCGCCCTGGCCCAGCGGGTCAGCGCCACCGACCGTGCGCCGACCTCGTTCCAGCACGGGGTCAACAAGGTCAGCTGGCTGCTGATCCGCTTCATGTTCGTGATGGCGCCGCTGGTGCTGTTCATCAATGGCTTCACCAAGGGCGACTGGATGGAGGCGCTGCTGTTCGCGCTGTCGATCGCCGTCGGCCTGACCCCGGAAATGCTGCCGATGATCGTCACTTCGACCCTGGCCAAGGGCGCGGTGTTTCTGTCGCGCAAGAAGGTCATCGTCAAGCGCCTGGACGCGATCCAGAACTTCGGCGCCATGGACGTGCTGTGCACCGACAAGACCGGCACCCTGACCCAGGACAAGATTTTCCTGGCCCGCCATGTCGACGTCTGGGGCGAGGAGTCCGAGGACGTGCTGGAAATGGCCTACCTCAACAGCTACTACCAGACCGGCCTGAAGAACCTGCTGGACGTCGCCGTGCTCGAGCACGTCGAGATCGACCGCGAGCTGCAGGTCGGCACCGCGTTCCAGAAGGTCGATGAGATTCCGTTCGACTTCAACCGCCGGCGCATGTCGGTGGTGGTGGCCGAGCAGAACCGTCCGCACCTGCTGATCTGCAAGGGCGCGGTGGAGGAAGTGTTGTCGGTGTGCACCCGGGTTCGCCACGGCGAAGCCGAGGTGGCGCTGAGCGACGAACTGCTGGCGCGGATTCGCCAGGTCACCGCGGCCTTCAACGAGGAGGGCCTGCGGGTGGTGGCGGTTGCCGCGCGTTCCATGGAAGCCGGGAGCGACGTCTACAGCCTGGCGGACGAGCAGGACCTGACCCTGATCGGCTACGTGGCCTTCCTCGACCCGCCCAAGGAAAGCACCGCGCCGGCCCTGCGCGCGCTGGCCGAACATGGTGTCGCGGTGAAGGTGCTGACCGGTGACAACGAACTGGTCACCGCCAAGATCTGCCGTGAGGTCGGCCTGGAGCAGCAGGGCCTGCTGATGGGCAACGACATCGAGCGCATGAGCGACAAGCAGTTGGCCAAGGCGATCGAGACCACCAACGTGTTCGCCAAGCTGACCCCGTCGCACAAGGAACGCATCGTCCGCCTGCTCAAGGCGAACGGCCATGTGGTCGGTTTCATGGGCGACGGCATCAACGACGCACCGGCCCTGCGCACCGCCGATATCGGGATCTCGGTGGACAGCGCGGTGGACATCGCCAAGGAAGCGGCCGACATCATCCTGCTGGAAAAGAGCCTGATGGTGCTGGAGGAGGGCGTGCTCGAAGGGCGGCGGACCTTCGCCAACATGCTCAAGTACATCAAGATGACCGCCAGCTCGAACTTCGGCAACGTGTTCTCGGTGCTGGTGGCCAGTGCCTTCATTCCGTTCCTGCCGATGCTGCCGATGCACCTGCTGGTACAGAACCTGCTCTACGACATTTCGCAGATCGCCATCCCCTTCGACAATGTCGACGAGGACCTGCTACGCAAGCCGCAGCGCTGGCAGCCGGCGGACGTCGGGCGTTTCATGTTCTTCTTCGGGCCGATCAGTTCGATCTTTGACATCACCACGTTCGCCTTGATGTGGTATGTCTTCGATGCCAACACCCCGGATCACCAGACGCTGTTCCAGTCGGGCTGGTTCGTGGTCGGCCTGCTGACCCAGACGCTGATCGTGCACATGATCCGCACACCGAAGATTCCGTTCCTGCAAAGCCGCGCGGCGATGCCGCTGATGGTGATGACCGGGATCATCATGGCGGTGGGGATCTTCCTGCCGATGGGTCCGCTGGCGCACTACTTCAAACTGCAGGCGTTGCCGTCGCTGTACTTCGTGTTCCTGCCGGCGATCCTGCTGGCGTACATGGCGCTGACGCAGGCGGTGAAGGGCTTCTACAGCCGGCGGTTCGGTTGGCAGTGATCCGCGTATCGACCCTGGAGTGAATGGATGAAGGCCCTCGACAACATCAACCTCGACTCGCTGACCGACACCCTGGTCAGCCTCGGTGCGGCCTTCATCCTCGGCGGCCTGATCGGCTTCGAGCGCCAGTACCGGCAGCGTACCGCCGGCCTGCGCACCAACGTGCTGGTGGCGGTCGGCGCGGCGATCTTCGTCGACATGGCCAACCGTCTCGGCGGCGCCGAAGGCGCGGTGCGGGTGGTCGCCTATGTGGTGTCCGGCATCGGCTTTCTCGGGGCCGGGGTGATCATGCGCGAGGAGGGCAACGTCCGCGGCCTGAACACCGCAGCCACCCTGTGGGGCTCGGCAGCAGTCGGTGCCTGTGCCGGGGCCGACCTGATCCTCGAAGCGCTGCTCGGCACCCTGTTCGTGCTGGCGGCGAACACCCTGCTGCGGCCGATCGTCAACTACATCAACCGCCAGCCGCTGGACGTGGTCTCGGCGGAAGTCACCTACATCCTCTACCTGACCGCCCTGCGGGCCGAGCAGAAGGTCGTGCTGTCGCTGCTGGAGAAGGAACTGGAGCGCAGCAACTACCCGGCCAGCGACGTTGAGGTACGCACGGTCGGCGACGACGAAGTGGAGATCGAGGCGACCCTGGCGGCCACCTCGATCGATGGCGACGAACTGGATGCGCTGGTGGCGCGATTGTCGACCTCCAGCCGGGTGCAGCAGGCGTTCTGGAGTCCAAGCACCACCGATTGAACCGCATCTACCGTTGCGGCAGCCTGGTCTTGGGATTATTCCTACATATCTCGCCGGCCCCGCTCGCTAAAGTGCGCGATCCGTCCGGTTGGCCCTTGAGGTCGCCAGGGGACGTGCCAAGGCAGGTTTTCGAGAACTTTCCTACACTTGAGTTCGTTGGATCCCTTTCTCTTTCGATCGATGCAAGCACGTACCTGTCTCAAGCAGTGGCCGGCGTACTTCTCAAGGATTTGCGATGCGTACAGCACTGATTGTGGACGATCACCCGTTCGTTCGCCTGGCTATCAAGATATTGCTGGAGAAACTCGACTACGAGGTGCTCGCCGAGGCCGACAACGGCGTCGATGCGGTGCAGCGGGCGCGAGAACTGGAACCGCAGTTGATCGTGATGGACCTGAACATTCCCCGCCTCGATGGCCTGGAAGTCATCACCCGTATCAGCGCGCTGGGACTGCCCAGCAGGATCGTGGTGCTGACCGAGCAATCGCCGGAGTTCTACTCCGAGCGCTGCATGCGCGCCGGTGCCCTGGGCTATGTCTCCAAGACCGCCGAACTCGATGAGTTGCAACTGGCGGTGCGGGCGGTGATGCTCAACAAGAGTTTCTTCCCCCGTCTCGAAGATCACGGGCGCATGGCCGCCCATGTCAACGAAACCGAGGCACGCCAGATCGAGAACCTCAGCAATCGCGAACTGAGCATCCTGCGCTACATCGCCCGCGGCATGAAGAACAAGGAGATCAGCGAGCTGATGTTGCTCAGCGACAAGACCGTGAGCACCTACAAGACCCGGCTGATCGACAAGCTGAACCTGAAGTCGGTGGTCGCGCTGGCGGAGTTCGCCAAGCGCAACCAGTTGCTCTGAGGCTCAGTCCCAGGCCGGGGCGAGGCCGGCCGGGCTGGTCAGGCGGTGGCCGCGTTCCAGGCCGGCGATCAGCGCCATGTCGTCGTCGCTCAGGCGCAGCTCGCGGGCCTTGAGGTTGCTGGCCAGGTTCTCGCGTCGGGTCGAGGAGGGGATCACCGCGTAGCCCAGTTGCATGGCCCAGGCCAGGGTTACCTGGGCCGGGGTGGCCTGGTGCCGTTCGGCGATCTGCTGGATGACCGGGTCCTTGAGCACTTCACCGTAGGCCAGGGTCATGTACGAGGTGATCCGGATACCCTGGCTCCGGGCGAACTCGACGACCTTGCGGTTCTGCAGGTAGGGGTGCAGTTCGATCTGGTTGGTGGCGATCTGTTCGGCACCGACGGCGGCGATGGCTTGCTGCATCAGGTCGACGGTGAAGTTGGAGATACCGATCTGGCGGGTCAGGCCCAACTCCTTGGCCTCCAGCAGGGCGGCCATGAATTCGGCGACCGGTACTTCATCCGCGGGCGATGGCCAGTGGATCAGGGTCAGGTCGAGGTAATCGGTACCGAGTTTGCGCAGGCTGTCCCGGAGGCTGGGGATCAGCTTGTCCTGGGCGAAGTTGGCGACCCAGATCTTGCTGGTGATGAACAGCTCGTCGCGGGCCACGCCGCTGGCGGCGATGGCCTGGCCGACTTCGGCTTCGTTCTCGTAGATCTGGGCGGTATCGATGACCCGGTAGTCCAGCTCGAGGGCGGTCTTCACCGAATCGATGACGACCTGGCTCTGCAGGCGGAAGGTACCGAGACCAAAGGCGGGAATGGACATGCTTGACTCCTGGAATGAGGGGGAATGGGCAGGAGTATCCCGATTCCCACTTTTGAGAAAAATACAGGCTGGAGAAAAGGACTCTTTACCTGCCAGCACGAATTCATATGGGCAGATGAGGTGGACGCGGAGCGTCCTTGGATGCATTCCCACGCAAAGCGTGGGAACGATCAGTTGAGTCTAGGTGTGCATCGAGCATTGCCAGCCCGCCAGTGTCAGCAAATCCTTCTGACACCGCCACGGGAGCGGCCCCGCACGCAATCTCAGCCCGGCACCGGCACCTCAACCGCGTGTTCCGTGCGCCCCAGTACCAGGCTGCACAGCGCCGGCAGGAACAGCAGGGTCAGCAGGGTGCCCACCAGCACGCCACCGATCAGCACGTAGGCCAGCGACGACCAGAACACCGAGAGTGTCAGCGGGATGAATGCCAGGGCCGCTGCCAGCGCGGTGAGTACCACCGGCCGCGTCCGGCGCACCGTGGCCTCGACGATCGCCTCGTTGATCGCCATGCCCTGTTCCCGGTTCTGGCGGATCTGGTCGGTGAAGATCAGGGTGTTGCGCATCAGGATCCCGCCAATCCCGATCAATCCGAGGATGGCGTTGAAGCCGAACGGCTGGTTGAACAGCAACAGCGCCGGCATTGCTCCGATCAGCCCCAGGGGCGCCGTGGCGAAGACCATGAACATCACGCCGAACGAGCGCACCTGGAACATGATCACCAGCAGGGTCAGCAGGATCATGATCGGGAACAGGGCCGCCAGGGCCACGTTGGCCTTTACGCTTTCTTCCACGGGTCCGGCGATCACCACCTTGTAGCCGGCCGGCAGTTTCGCCAGCAGCGGCTGCAGGTCGGCCCATACCGCCAGTTCGACGTCCGGCGGCTGGCTGCCATCGACGATATCGGCGCGCACCTCGAAGGTGCTGGCGCGGTTGCGCCGCTTGAGAATCGGGTCTTCCATCACCGCCTGGAAATGCCCGACCTGTGACAGCGGCAGCGACTCGCCGGCACTGTTGGTCAGGGTCATGTTGGCCAGGTTGCCGAGGTCTTCGCGCTGGTCGCCGCGCGAACGCGCCACCACCGACACCACTCGCGTGCCTTCACGTACTTCGGTGATCGGGTTGCCGCGCAGCAGGGCGTTGAGCTGTGATTTCACCTGGTCCGGAGTGAAACCCAGCAGGCGCAGGCGGTCCTGATCCAGCACCAGGCGATAGGCGCTGGTGCGCTCGCCCCAGTCGACGAAGGTATCGCGGGTCAGCCGGTTCGCTGCCACGACCTGCCTGACCTGTTCGGTCACGCCACGCAGCACCTCGATATCGGGTCCCGAGACCCGGAACACCACCGGGAAGGGGACCGGCGGGCCGAACACCAATTGAGTGACCCGTACCCGTGCCGAAGGAAAGGCCCCGGCGGCAATCCGTTCGCGCATCTTCCGTTTCAGCGTCTCTCTGGCATGGGCATCGGCGGTCTGCACGATGAGCTTGGCAAAGGCCGGATCCGGCAACTCGGGGTTCAGCGACAGGAAGAAGCGCGGCGCACCACCCCCGACGTAACTGTCCACCAGCAGGGTTTCCGGTTCGGCCAGCAGGGCCTTCTCCACCTGGGCGGTGACCGCTTCGGTACTCTTGAAGGCGCTGCCCGGCGGCAGATAGACCTCAAGGATCAGCTCCGAACGATCGGAGTTGGGGAAGAACTGCTTTTTCACCACGCCCATGCCCAGTCCGCAGAGGACAAAGGCGCTCACCACCAGCGCGGTAACCCGCCAGCGATGGCGCACGCAATGTTCCACCAGGACACGCAGGTGCCGATACCAGCGGCCGTCGTACAAAGCCTCGTGACCGCCGGTCAGCGGCTTGATGGCCGGCAGCAGTTTGACCCCCAGGTAGGGCGTGAAGACCACTGCCACCAGCCACGAGGCGATGAGCGCGAAGCCGACGATCCAGAAGATGTTGCCGGCGTATTCGCCGGCACCGGAGCGGGCGAAGCCCACCGGCAGGAAGCCGATGATGGTCACCAGGGTCCCGGTCAGCATCGGCGCGGCGGTCGAACTCCAGGCAAAGGTCGCGGCATGCAGGCGGTCGAAGCCTTCCTCGAGCTTCACCACCATCATCTCGATGGCGATGATCGCGTCGTCCACCAGCAGGCCGAGCGAGATGATCAGGGCACCGAGGGTGATCCGGTCGAACTCGCGGCCGGTCAGCAGCATGACCACGAAGACGATCGACAGCGTCAGCGGCACGGCGGCGGCCACCACCAGGCCTACCCGGAAACCCAGGGCCAGCAGGCTGATCAGCATCACCACGGCAAGGGCGACGAAGAACTTCAACATGAACTCATTCACTGCCAGGCGGATGTTCTTCGCCTGGTCGGAGACCTTGTCGAAGCGCACGCCCAAGGGCAGTTCGGCCTTGATCCGGGCTTCCTCGGCCTGCAGGGACTTGTCCAGCTCCAGGCCGTTCCAGTGTTTCTCCATGATCACGCCGAGCATCAGGGCCGGGTCACCCTGGTGGCGAATCCGATAGCCGGGCGGGTCTTCATAGCCCCGGGTCACACTGGCCACATCGGCGATGCGCAGTACCTTGCCGTTCGCCACCAACGGCACGTTCTCGATCAGGGCAAGGCTGTCGAAGGCGCCGTCGACACGGATATAGGCCCGGGCCCCGGCGGTCTCGGCAAAGCCCGCAGGCGTGACAGCGTTCTGCGCGGCGAGGGCGGCGAAGATCTGCTCCGGCTTGACGCCCAGGGTCGCCAGGCGTTCGTAGGAAAATTCCACGAAGATCCGCTGGGCCTGTTCGCCGAGAATATTGACCTTCTTCACCCCTGGCAGGTCGAGCAGGGCCTGGCGCAGGTCCTCGGCCATCCGCACCTGCTGGCGGTGCGGCAGATCGCGGGCTTCGAGGGCGTAGAGGGCGAAGTAGACGTCCGAATACTCGTCGTTGAAGAGCGGTCCGACCACTCCCTTGGGCAGCTTCGCCGCTTCGTCGCCGAGTTTCTTGCGGGCCTGGTAGAACAACTCCTGGATCTGGCTGGGAGGCGTGGAGTCGAGAAAGCTGACTTTCAGCGAGACGAAACCGGGCTGGGCGATGGTCTCGACCCGATCATAGAAGTCCAGTTCCTGCAGGCGCTTCTCCAGGGGATCGGCCACCTGCTCCTGCATTTCCCGGGCGGTGGCGCCAGGCCAGGCGGCGGTCACGGTCATGATCTTGACCGTGAACGAGGGGTCTTCCGAGCGGCCCAGCTTGCCGAAGGCGAAGACGCCGGCGGCCATGATGGCGAGGATCAGAAACAGCGTCACGGCACCGTGACGAACGGCCAGTTGCGAGAGATTGAGGCCACGCATGTCAGTGATCCTGTATCGGGGAGGATGCTCGGTTCAGCGCCAGCGATTGGGCATCCGGGACCCGCACCTGCTCTGCGGGGTGCAGCAGGTGCGCGCCGAGGGCGACGATCAGTTGGCCGGGACTGACTCCGCCGTCGAGCACGGCGTATTCCTGGCCGAGGCTGGCAACCTGTACGGGGACGAAGCTGACCCGGTTGTCGTTGCCGATCAGCCACACTCCGCTGCCGGTACCGGGATCGTGCAGGGCGCCGATGGGGACGCGGGTCTGTTCGGCGGCGGCACTGGACAGGCGAACGGTGATGGTCGAGCCGATGGCGAAACGTTCGGCCTGGCCGTCGAGCACATAGCGGGCCCGAAAGGTTCGGGTGCTGGGATCAGCCGCTGCCGAGAGCTCGCGCAAACGGGCCTCAACCGCCTGTTCCGGAGCACCGAAGGGAAATGCCCGGGCCGGGTTGGCGGCCAGGTTGCGCTGGTTTTCCGGCAGGTTGATCACGGCTTCGCGGGCACCGTCCTGGGCCAGACGGGCGACCACCTGCCCCTCGGCGACCACTTGGCCGCGATCGACGCGAACCTCGGTGATCACCCCGTCGCCGTCTGCCCTGAGCACCGAATAGGTCCGGCGATTTTCGATCTGCCGGGCGTCGGAGTCGGCCGAGGCCATCTCCGCCTCGGCCACCCGCAGGTTGGTCGCGGCCTGGTCGAAGATCTGCCGTGATACGGCCCCGGTGGTAGCCAGGCGCTGATAGCGCTCGGCATCGTCACGGCGCTGGCGCAGTTGCGCCTGGGCGGCGACCACACGGTTCCTCGCGCCCTTGAGCGCCAGATCGAAGTCCTGGACATCCAGCACCAGCAGGGTATCGCCCTTGCGCACACGCTGGCCGGGATCGACGCGGCGCTCCATGACCTTGCCACTCACCCGGAAGCCCAGGTCGCTTTCGGTACGTGCGGCAACCACGCCGGTATAGGCATTGTCCTGCTGGTTGGCCGGCTCCACCCGGGCGGCCAGCACCACCCGTGGAGGGGCCGCGCCGAGCTGAGAGTCGGCCTGGCTGTTGCAGCCGCCGAGCAGGATCAGCAGCACCAGCGCGGGGAGGTGGGAAAACCATCGGGCCAGCATGATGTCGCGAATGGGTGGCTGCATGGTGCACCTCGATCGTGGGAGTAAATATTATGAGTGTAATATTTTATATATTATGAGTGTAATGTAAATAAGGCCAGCCTTGCCTTGTCCATGGCGCAGCCCAAGGCGTTGCGGCCGTGCCGATCCGGCTTGGCGTTCGGCGGTTGCGATCGTTCCATAGTTGGGACGATGAGGTTGATTTTTACGGACTACCGCTAAAAACGCGGCGAATCTAAGCTATGCCCCATGACTTGATGGAGGCGTCCATGAAAAAGATTCTTGGTATTTACACCAGCCCGCGTGGCCACTGGGTCGGCGACGGTTTTCCGGTGCGCACCCTGTTTTCCTACGATGGCCTCGGCCAGAAGATCAGTCCGTTCCTGATGCTCGATCACGCGGGCCCGGCCGAATTCACCCCGACCACCGAACGTCGCGGCGTCGGTCAGCACCCCCACCGCGGTTTCGAAACCGTGACCATCGTCTATGACGGCGAAGTCGAGCACCGCGATTCCACCGGTGCCGGCGGCATCATCGGGCCGGGCGACGTGCAATGGATGACCGCGGCGGCGGGGATCATTCACGAGGAGTTCCATTCCGAAGCCTTTGCCCGCCGTGGCGGCCGGCTGGAAATGGTCCAGCTCTGGGTCAACCTGCCGGCGCGCGACAAGTCGGCACCGGCCGGCTACCAGGGCATCCTCGACCGCGACATTCCGAACATCGCCCTCAGGGACGGTGCCGGTCGCCTGCGTCTGATCGCCGGTGAGTTCGACGGCCAGCGCGGCCCGGCACGGACCTTCACGCCGATCGATGTCTGGGACATTCGCCTGGCGGGCGGCAAGGTGCTGAACCTCGACCTGCACGCCGGCCACAACACGGTGCTGGTGCTGCTGCGCGGCAGTGTGCAGGTCAACGGCGAGGCGCAGGCGGGCGCCGGGCAACTGGTGGTGCTCGAACAGGCCGGCGAACGCCTGCAACTGCAGGCCGATGCCGACGCCATGCTGCTGTTGCTCAGCGGCGAGCCGATCGACGAACCGATCGTCGGCCACGGCCCGTTCGTGATGAACACCGAGGCGGAAATCCACCAGGCCTTCGTCGATTTCCACAGCGGTCGTTTCGGCCGCATGGATGACTGAAGGCAGGCTGTGAGCCGTGGGTGAAAGCGGGCTATCCTTGGCACCTGCAGCTGTCCAGCTGTTTCCGGAGCCGTGCGATGCCTGACCTGTTCACCCAACACCCCCTGCTGTCCGAACACCCGCTGCTGTGCGCGCTGTTCCTGCTGGTGATCGACCTGCTGCTGTGGCGCCTGCTCGGCACGCGCAGCAGCAACTGGAAGCTGGTGGTGCGCCTGACCGTGTTTTCGCTGTACAGCCTGGTGCTGTTCAACGAAGGCATGAATCCGATGCAGATCGCGCCCTGGCCCGAGGATATCTCCCGGCACCTGGCCGCCACCGGCCTGCAGATCGGCTGGTGGCTGTTCGGTGCACGGACCCTGACGGTACTGGTCGGCACGGTGATGATGCAGCGGGTCGGGCATGCCGGGCGACTGCTGCAGGACGTGCTGGGGGCGATCATCTTCCTGATCGCGATCATCGCGGCGGCGGCCTATGTGCTCGATCTGCCGGTCAAGGGCGTGCTGGCGACCTCCGGGGCGTTCGCGATCATCGTCGGCCTGGCGTTGCAGAGCACCCTCAGCGACGTGTTTTCCGGCATCGTGCTCAACACCACCAAGCCCTACCAGGTCGATGACTGGATCTCCATCGACGGCACCGAGGGTCGGGTGGTCGATATCGACTGGCGTGCCACCCGCCTGCAGACCTCCCAGGGCAGCCTGGCGGTGGTGCCCAACTCCCTGGCGGCGAAAGCGCGGATCATCAACTTCAGCCGGCCCAGCGATGTACACGGCCTGGCCATCAGCCTGCAGGTCAGCCCGCATGTGCGGCCCCATGTGGTGATCGACGCCCTGGAGCGGGCGGTGCTCGGTTGTCGGGCGCTGTTGACGACGCCGGCGCCGAGCGTGGCGCTCAAGAGTTCCAGTGCGACGGGCGTCGAATACGAAATCAGCGGTTTCGTCAGCGCCATGGGGCTCAAGCGCGAGGTGCGCAATCAGCTGTTCGACCTGGCGTTCCGCCATTTGCAGGCGTCGGGGGTAAGCCTGCTGTCCACGGTGGAGAGTGCCTTGCCGAGTTCGACGTCGCGCCCGCGGGCGCTGCTGGAAAGTTCGCCGATCTTCTCGACGCTGCGTTCCGAGGAGAAGGAGACCTTCAGCCAGAACATGGTCCCGCAGCTGTTTCGCGCGGGCAGCGTGATCCTGCCGCGGGGCGAGGTCAGCGACCATCTGTTCATTATCGAGTCGGGCGTGGTGTCGGTGACGCTGTTGCGCGGCGACAAGCCCGTGGAGGCGGCGCGGATGGGGCCGGGGGAGGTGATCGGCGAAGCCGGGATCCTCGCCGAGCAGGGGATGCCGGCGGACTTTACGGCCAAGACCGATTGCCTGCTGTACCGGATCGAGAAGGAATACCTCAAGCCGTGCCTGGATGCCCGGCATGATATCGGCGAGGCGATGCGCAGCCTGCTCGATCACCGCCTGCATGCGGCGCAGAACTTTACCCGCGAGGTGCCCAAGCCGGAGGTCAAGCGTGGGTTCATGCAGTGGCTGCGTAGCCGTGGACTTTAGGGGAGAGGGATATCGCTTTCGCGGATGAATCCGGCTCCCACAGGTTCAGGCACAGTTTTCAATATTGTGCATGACACAGACATGTGAGAGCCGGATTTATCCGCGAAGCAGGCGCCGCGGTCGATCAGAAATCCACCGTCGCCGAGACTTTCAGGGTTCGCGGCGTCCCCTGGGTCAGGTACCCGCCGTTGGCCGAAGCCCAGTAGGCGGTATTGGCCACGTTCTCCAGGTTGGCCCGCAGGGTGACTTCCTTCTCATCCAGCTTGAAGCGATAGCGCGAGCCCAGGTCGAAACGGTTCCAGCTCGGCAGGCTCAGTGTGTTGCTGGCGTTCGCATACTGCCCGCCGGTGCGCAGCATCCGTGCGCTCAGAGCCGCGCCCTCGATACCCGGTACGTCCCAGTCGGCGCCCAGGTTGAACTGGAAGCTCGGCACGCCGATCGCGCGGTTGCCATCGTTGGTGCCGTTGAGGGTGCCGGTCAGCTCGGTTTTCATCACCGTTGCACCGCCCAGCAGGCGCAGGCCCGGCAGCGGTTCGCCGAACAGGTTCAGTTCGACGCCCTTGTTGATCTGCTCACCCTCGACCCGGAAGATCCGGTCGGAACCGGTGTAGCTGGACGGCTGTTCGATGCGATAGACGCCGAGGCTGCCACCGTAGCTGTCCATGTCCAGGCGCACACCTGCCTCGACCTGTTTGCTGCGCACCGGCGCAAAGGTCTCGGTGCTGTTGATCGCGGTAGTGGGGGCTGACGGCCCCTTGGCCAGGCCTTCGATACGGTTGGCGTAGAACGACACATGTTCCCAGGGTTTGATCACCAGCCCATAGACCGGTGTCGTGATCGACTCGTCGTAGCTGGCGTTATGCACGCCGGTGACGGTGTTCCAGCCATTGACCACGATGGACTGGCGGCGCGCCCCGACGGTCAACAGCACGCGGTCATCGAGAAAACCCAGGGTGTCGGCCACCGCCGTGCTGCGGATCTGGTTCCTGCCGACCACCCGCGGATCGTGGATGTCGCTGCCGAATGAGGTCGCCACCGGCCGTGGACGCGGCACCGCATCGTAGATGTTGTTGTAGTAGCGCCCGGCGCTGGCGATGTTCTCATAGGCCGAGCGTTGTTCACCCCACATCCCGGCCAGGCCGAAGCTCAGTTGATGACTGACCGGGCCGGTCTGCACGCGGCCGTTGAGCCCGGCCATCAGGCTCCGGTTGTCCTCGGTGTGGGGCGCGTAGAGCATACCGCCGCGGGCGTTGCCGGCGGTGTCGGTGAGGGTCAGCGAGGAGTACACGCCGTTCTCCCGGGTGTACTTGGCGCCACCGGCGACGTAGCCGGTCCAGTTGTCGTTGAAGTCATATTCGGCACGGGCCATGCCGAAGGTGTCTTCCAATTGTGAATAACTCCAGGACTGGGCGTAGTTGTCCTTGGCCGACGGCGCGTGGGGTACCTTGTTCAGGCTGGAGTCGAGGTAGATCACCGGCCGGCCCTGATTGATCACCTGCTTCTGGTAGCCGATATCCGCCGACAGCCGCAGGCGTTCGCCGCGATAGTCCAGGCCGAGGGTGGCGAGGGTCGAGCGTCGGTCTTCGTCGTCGATCCCGGAATCGCCCTCGCGTTGCAACAGGTTCAGGCGTGCGCCGAAACGGTTGTCCTCACCGAAGCGCTGGCCCAGGTCGACATGCGCACCGGCACGCCCCGAGCCGCCGGCATCGAGGGTGACGCTGCGGGTCGGGGTGTCCCCGGCGCGTTTGGGCTGCAGGTTGACCCCGCCGCCGATACCGCTACCTCCGGGGGTGACGCCATTGATGAAAGCGTTCGGGCCCTTGAACAGTTCGACCCGTTCCAGCGCTTCGGTGGCGATGATCTGCCGGGGCAGAACGCCGTACAGGCCGTTATAGGAGATATCGTCGCCGTTGAGCGGCAGGCCGCGGATCATGAACACCTGGGAGAAGTTGCCGAAGCCTGCGGACTGACGCACCGAGGCGTCGTTGAGCAGCACATCGCCGACGGTCTGTGCCTGTTGGTCACGCAGGGTCTGCGCGGTGTAGCTGGTGACGCTGAAGGGCACGTCCTGCACCGACTGGGTGCCGAGCATCCCCAGGCGGGCGCTGCGGGCCACCTGGCCACCGCTGTAGATATCGGCGTCTTCGGCGGACTGGCCGCTGATGTTGGTCGCCCCCAGTTCCAGGGCGCCATTGGCCTCGACATGGGGAGCGAGGGTGTAGCCGTTGCCGCCGCTGCTGATCAGATCGAAGCCGCTGCCTTGCAGCAGGTGCTGGAAGCCTTCGAGCACGCCGTAGCTGCCGTTGAGTCCGGGGCTCTGGCGGTTGCCCAGCAGCGCCGGGTCGAACGACAGCGGCACGCCGGCGCTGACGGCGAACTGCGCCAGCACCTGGTGCAGTGGGCCGGGGGCGATGGCGTAGGGGCGCACGGTATTTTCGGCGGCGACTTCAGCGGCGTGGCTGGCGGAGGGCAGGGTGACACCGAGCGTCAGGCCGAGGGCCAGGGTCAGCGCCTGCAGCGGCAGGCGGGGTGTCAGCGGGTGGTGCCTGGAGGTCATCGAACAGTCCTGTCGGAAGCGTGGAAACGCAAGGGGTTATCCACACACCGGACGAGAGTGGAAAAGGTATCAGTTCAGGGGAGATTTTTTCTGGGGAGGAGCGGTGTTCTGTCCGCGAAGGGACTCTACAGATCAGGCCCGGCCCTCGACCGACACCCAGTACCGGGTCAACCGGCTGACCTTCAAGGGCAGGGTGTTCTGCAGCAATTGCAGGCTCGAATCGGTGTCCTTCAGCGAAAATGCCCCGGATACCCGCAACTCGGCCACCGCCGACTGGCAGCGCAATACGCCTGGCCGGTAACGCCCCAGTTCCTGCAGCACCTGCGCCAGGCGCATGTTGCGCGCCAGCAGCATGCCGCGGTCCCAGGTGAGGCTGGCGATATCGAAGTTCTCCAGCGGTTCGATACGGCTGTGCTGCAGGCCTGCCCGTTGCCCGACCTGCAACGTCGAACCGGGCCCGCCGACCTGGGTCTTCAATTCCACCGCTCCTTCGAGCACCGCAACCTCGCTGCGCTGCCCGTCGATCCTGACGTTGAAACGGGTGCCCAGTGCCCGCGCGGTTCCCTGCGGGGTCTCGACGATGAAGGGGCGATGGGTGGGCGCCGGGTCGCGGGCGGTGCTGACCAGGATCTCGCCGCTCAGCAGGATCAGCCGACGTTCCTGGCTGCTGAAGGCGATATCCAGTGAACTGTCGGTATTGAGCAGCACCTGGCTGCCATCGGCCAGGGTCAGGGTTTTCTGCTCGCCGACGGCGGTGCGCTGGTCGGCGGTCCACTGCTCCCAAGTGCCACGTTGCCAGGCCACGCCGATGGGGGCGGCCAGCAGTAACAGGCCGATGCGGTTCAGCACCTGGCGACGACCAAGGCCCTGCTGGCGCTCGACGCGCTTGAGGGTGTCCCTGACGATCCCGGCCGGCACGTTGCGAAAGTCGCCCAGTACCGCCTCGGCCCGTTGCCAGGCCTGGGCATGCTCGGCACTGCGCTGGCGCCACTGTTCGATGGCCAGGCGATCGGCCGCCGTCGCCGTACCGGAGTGCAACTGCACCAGCCAGTCGGCCGCCTCGCCGAGGATATGCGGGTTGATCGGCGCCTGGCTCATCAGGCGACGCTCAGGCAGGCGATGAACGCATCGCGCATGTAGCGCTTGACGCTGATCAGCGAGACGCCCAGGCGCTCGGCGATCTGTCCGTAGGTCAGGCCCTCGATCTGCGACAGCAGGAACGCCTCACGGGTCTTGCGCGGCATTTCCCGCAGCAGTGCCTCGATCCGCCACAGGGTTTCGAGGATCAGCAGGCGGGTTTCCGGCGAGGGCACCTCCTGGGTTGGCAGGTGGGCGATGGTCTCCAGATAGGCCCGCTCGACTTCCTGGCGGCGCCAGCGATCGATCACCAGGCCCTTGGCGATGTGCGTCAGCAGGGCCCGCGGCTCGCTGCCCAGCGAGCGTGCGGCAGGGCGGCTGAGCAGGCGCAGGAAGGTGTCGTGGGCCAGGTCCGCGGCATCGCAGCTGTTACCCAGCTTGCGCTGGAGCCAGCCATGCAGCCAGCCGTGATGCTCGCTGTAGAGCGTATGAATATGCGGGTGAGGGGCTGACGACATGGCACCGACTGCTCGCAGGGCGGCATCCTGCATGAATGTAATTAAGAATTGATCGCATTCTAGCGGTGTGCACCCGGCGCTGGCAATTGCGCCGTGTCAGCTATTGCCAGGAGCGGCTGTCTTGCGAAAGCCCTGCAACTTGAGTGGTCAGCCATGCTGACCTATATTGGTTCCCTTTTTGCTGCGATATCAGATCAAGGAACAATCATGATGGGTAAGCGCGAAATCGGTGGTGAACGATCCCGGATCGGGCAGCCAGCGGAAGAGGGCATACGCCTCTGTGAGTTCAAGATAGATAATTTCAAATCCCTTGTCGGCTTTGAGATGCATTTGGCGAATTTCACTTGCTTGATCGGGCTGAACGGTGCTGGAAAGTCAACGATCCTGCAGGCACTGGATTTCCTCTCTCAACAAATCAAGGGAGACTTATCCGGCTGGCTGAAAAAGCGCGAGTGGAAACCGATCGACCTGAAATCCAAGTTGAGCAAGAGTAGCAACATAAAATTTGAGGTCGTTTTTGAAGTCGATGGTGAACGTGCGCTGTGGAAAGCAAGTTTTAACCGCACCTTTCTACGCTGCACAGAAGAGTTATGGCAAATCGATGAAAACCTTCTCTTGGTTGAGGATGGGCGCTTGTCTACCCACGAGAAAAAGGGCAATACAGCGACTGGTAGCAGTGGGTCGATCAATTTCGAATACCAGGGGTCGGTCCTTTCCGCTCTGAAGGAGACCAGCTTGCCGCCGGCAATCCTGAAGCTCAAGAAGTTCGTTTCTACCATCACCTCTCTGGATGCGTTGTCTCCCCAGTATCTGCGCAAACAGGCACGAGGAAGCGACGGCGACCTGGGATTTGCTGGAGAGAAACTTTCCGCGTTCATCCATCAGTTGGCGCCCAGCGAACTGGACTCCCTGCTGACAATGTTGAAGAAAAACTATCCGAAACTTCAGTCAATTGAGCTCAAGTCCTTGAACTCTGGCTGGAAGTCCCTGGCTATACAGGAAACCTACAGCACTGGAACATTCAGCACTCACGCCCGGCACATGAACGACGGCATGCTGCGTTTGATGGCGATACTGGCCGAAACTTTGTCCAGTCACGGTTTCATGCTGTTTGACGAAGTAGAGAACGGTATAAATCCGGAACTGATCGAGTTTTTGCTGGATTATCTGGTAAGCATTGATCGGCAGGTCATGGTCACTACCCATAGCCCGATGATTCTCAATTATCTCGAAGATGATGTTGCCCGCGAAGGGGTCCGGTTTATCTATAAGACTGACGATGGCAGAACGCGGACTATCCCTTTCTTTTCCATTCCCTCTGTGGCGGAAAAGCTCACTGTCATGGGGCCTGGAGAGGTATTTGTTGATACCGATCTGGTGCGTCTGCCTCAGGAAATCGGGCGTTTGGTCGCGAGGTAGTAGGGATGTTGCTTCTGGTCAGTGGAGAAGGGCCATCGGATATAGGTCGTCAGTCTCCCGGTGAAGAAGGGTTCGAGTTTTCCCCAGGGCCGATGTGTCTGATTCTGGATCTGCTGATCGAGAGACTGATGGGGTATTCATTGTTCGACTACCAAGGTGTGCAGTTCATCCATAAGTCTCAACTGGTTGCCGTGGAGCCCAAGCATCATGGTCGCCGGTTCTCGGCGCCAGGCAAGGGTAAATCCAAAGAGACGGGCTATTACTACGAAAATGCTCGGCGGCTTGCACTCAAGGCTGTTGCTCTGGCTCAGGAAAGCAGTGACGTGGTCGTCCCGGTTTTGTTTCGAGATGCTGATGGTACGCAGTCTTCAGATCGAGGAGAGTGGTCGGCAAAATGGCAATCCATGATCAAGGGTTTTGAAGCGGGTGGCTCATCACTGGGTGTTCCTATGTTGCCCAAGCCCAAGTCGGAAGCCTGGTTGTTATGCGCATTTCGAGAACCTAACTATCAGCATTGCGCGGCGCTGGAACAGGCATCGGGTAATGATGACTCTCCAGATTCGCTCAAATCTCAGCTTGAACGGGTGCGCAACGGTTTATCGTCGGCCGCTGATATCAATGATGCGATACGTAATGGTGAAGTGGACCCTCACCGGATCGCGATGGATAGCTTCAATCTCTTCCGAAACCGGCTGAGTGAGGTGATCCATCAGGTTATTGCTCCGGCTGTAGCTGGAGCGCCACCTGCATAGCCGTTTTCAATTCTCAGAGCATAGTTGGCGAAGCAGTCCGAGTACCCGGTCCAGGGACGGCTGGATGTCCAGGGTCTCGATCGAGCCGTAGCCCATCAGCAGGCCGGTGCGTGGCGGCGTGCTGTGGTAGAAGGGCGCCAGGGGGTAGAGGCCGACCTCGAAGCGTTTCGCCAGCTCGATCAGTTGCGCGATGTCCACCGTGCCGCGATCGAGGACCGCCATATGGTAGCCGGCGGTGGAGTGGATGCGTTCGAACCAGGGCGACAGGTCGCCGTCCAGCCGTTCGATCAGCTTCTCGCGGCGGCTGGCGTAGGCCTGGTGGCAGCGGCGGATATGCTTGACCAGGCAGCCATCGTTGATGAACTTGGCCAGGGCCCACTGGGCCAGGGTCGCGGTGTGCCAGTCGGTCAGCTGCTTGGCCGAGATCAATGCCTTGAGCAACCCCGGCGGCGCCACCAGGTAGCCCAGGCGCAGCTCCGGCAGCAGGGTCTTGGAGAAGGTCCCGACATAGGCCACCAGGCCATGCCGGTCGAGGCTCTGCAGGCAGTCGGTGGGCCGTCCTTCGTAGCGGAATTCGCAGTCGTAGTCGTCCTCGATGACGATCGCGCCCAGTTCCCTCGCCCGTTCCAGCAGGGCCTGACGCCGCTCCAGGCTCATCGGCATGCCGAGGGGGAACTGGTGCGCCGGGGTCACGTAGATCAGCCGTGTGCCCTCGGGAATCCGGTCGACCCGGATGCCCTGCGCATCCACCGGTACGCCGACCACCCGCGCGCCCTGGGCGGCGAACAGCAATCGCGCCGGCGGGTAGCCGGGGTCCTCGACGGCGACGGTGCAGCCGGGCTCCACCAGCACCCGCGCGACCAGGTCCAGGGCCTGCTGGGCACCATTGGTTATCAAGAGGTCGGTGGCGTTGCAGCGCACGCCGCGAGCAAAGCCGATATGCCGGGCCACCGCCTCGCGCAGCATCGGGATGCCCTCCGGCTGGCTGTACAGGCCACGGGCCTGGGCGGTCTGGCGCAGGGCGAAGAGCACGCAGCGACGCCATTCGTCATGGGGGAACTGGTGCTTGCTGGTGGCCCCGCCGAGGTAGTCGTAGCGCAGGGTGCCAAGCGGATGATGCAGCGGTACCGAGGCCTCGCGCCATTGGCGTACCACTGCCGCACCGGCCAGCTCCTCGCTCTGGGCCGGGGTGCGTTCCTGGGGCGTATGCGAGTTGACGAAGGTCCCGGCGCCGACCCGGCCGACCAGCAGGTTGTCGTAGGTCAGTTGCGCGTAGGCATCGGCCACGGTCTTGCGTGACACCCCCAGTTGCTCGGCCAGCAGGCGGGTGGGTGGCAGTTGCGTGCCGGCCGCCAGTTTTCCGCTGGTGATGGCGTTGCGCAGTTGATCGGTGATCTGCCTGGCCAGGTCGCGACGACCCTCGAGGGTGATGTGCAGTTCCATGTGGGCTCGCTGGAGGGAGGGGGTGGTGCCTGTCAGGCCGCAGTTTAGCCTGCGGTCCCGGCCCATGGCAGTACCGGTCGATTGGCTTACCGATCTTGCCCGGAATTGGCTATTTGGTCTGGAGCCCACTGGGCTTAACGTAGCGCCATCGCCAACCTCCTGAGGAAAACTGCCATGCAACCTCGTATCGACTTCTACACCGCTTCCCCGGATGCCATGAAAGCCATGATGGCGCTGGAAGGCGCGGTGAACAAACTGCCGCTGGAAAAATCCCTGCTGGAACTGGTGAAGATGCGCACCTCGCAGATCAACGGCTGCGCCTTCTGCCTGGACATGCACAGCGCCGATGCGCGCAAGGCCGGTGAAACCGAGCGGCGCCTGTACACCCTCTCGGCCTGGCGTGAAACGCCGTTCTTCAGTGCCCGCGAGCGCGCGGCCCTGGCATGGACCGAAGCACTGACCCGGGTATCCGAAACCCACGCCCCGGACGAAGACTATGCTCTGCTCAACGCCGAGTTCACGCCGGCCGAGCAGGTTAACCTGACCCTGGCGATCAACACCATCAACAGCTGGAACCGCCTGGCGGTGGGTTTCCGCAAGATGCCCACCGAGTGACCGGCTGTACGGTGGTTTTTTTTCGCCACTGAACCTGTTGCCGCCGCGTGCGCCTGTTCTAGAGTGCGGGAACTTGTATCCGCCTGATGGGGAGCGCTATCGGATGTACAGCCAGTTGCAGCCACCGGCCATGCCTGAAGCGTTTCACTCGCGGATTTACGCCGGGGAAGTGTTCGCCCTGGCATTGCCGGCCATGCAGGCGCTGGTCGAGGCTGCTCGCGGCTTGCTGGAAGAGGTGCTGTACCCCTTCGAACCAACCCGGGTCCACCAGCATCTGAACCACGTGCAGCAGGCGCAGTGCTTCACCCGCCTGCAAACGCTGTTCCATCGGCACGACGGCATCCAGCGCCACTGGGCGCAGGTGCTCGACAGCCTCGGCCTGGCTTCCAGCGGCATCGCCTGCGACCGCCTGCACCTGCGCTTCCAGCCGCCGCATCCACCCGGTGAGGCGGCGCCGCGTGACCGCGCCACGGCGACCATCGCCTTCCACCGTGACACCTGGGGTTCGAACCTCTACGCCCAGACCAACTGGTGGGCGCCGATCTACCCGATCAGTGCCGGGCGGACCTTCGCCATCTATCCACAGCTCTGGCAGCGGGCCCTGGCCAACAGCAGCGCCGACTTCGATCTCAGCCGGGTGCTGGAGCGCTCGCACCGTGACGGCCGCAACTCGGTGAATGCCGACCAGGCGATTCCCCACCTGCTGGAATCCATCGACGATGAAGTGGCGGTGCCGGTGGTGATCGACCCTGGCAGCCTGCTGGCGTTCTCCGGCGCTCACGCCCATGCCGGCGTGCCCAATCACACCGAGCTGACGCGGATCTCCTTCGAGACCCGCACGGTGTGGATCGACGACGTGCTGGCCGGCCGTGGCGCACCGAATGTCGATGGCCGCGCGCCGTGGCGTTCGCCGGGGTTCTTCCGCCGGCTAAGCGACGGTCGGCGCCTGCATGAGGTGTTGGGATGCGGTTATCTGGAAGCCTGCAACGCCTAGAGTGACAACCCCAGCGCACGGCTGGCGAGCAGCAGTGCGGCTGTCACGCCGACCACCGCGAACAACTGTTGCAGGCGTGGCCCGGCCAGGCGACCGGCAACCTGGCGTCCGAGCACCAGGCCCAGCACCGCGCCACCGGCAAACGGCGCGCCGACCGACCAGTGCATCACGCCCGAGAGCGTCGCCGTGACCACGCTGGCGGTGGACACCAGGGCGATCACCGCCAGGGAGGTGGCGACGATGCTCCTGCTGTCCAGGTTGGTGTAGCGGGTCAGCGCCGGAATGATGACGAAGCCGCCGCCGACCCCGAGCAACCCGGAGAGCAGCCCGGACACCATCCCGGTGACGGTCAGTGCCCGGGCGCAGGGCAGGGTCCAGCGCAGGCGGCCCTGCAACGGGTTGAGCACGCAGGGCAGGAACTCGGCGCGCGGTGCCGGCTGGCCGTGCCTGAGTTCATGGCGGGCCTTGTTGAAGATCCGCGCGCAGGCGTAGACCATCACCAGGGCGAAGCCCAGCGCCAGCGGTTCGTTCGGCAGTCGATGGGCCAGCCACAGCCCGACGGGGGTGAGCAGGATGCCGATCCCGGCGATAAAGCCGGCGGCGCGATAACGCACGATGCCCTGGCGCAGGCCGAGCAGGGCACCGATCGCTGCCGCCAGGCCCACCGCGAGCAGGCCGATGGGCGCAGCCTGGACCATCGACAGGCCCAGTCCGAACACCAGCAGCGGCACCGCGAGGATGCCACCCCCGGCACCGGTCAGGGCGAGGATGGCACCGATCAATATGCCGAACCCACTGCCCAGCAAGAGATGTTCGTTCATACCGCCGGCTTGTCCGCTTGCAGGATCGGTCGGGCCAGCCATTCGTGGCCCTTGAGCATGCCGCGCCAGTACAGCGGCGGCAGCAGCCGTTCCTTCAGCCACCAGGCCAGGCGGGTCGGCCGACGGCCGTCGAGCAGCCAGGGGGCGAAGGTCGGCGCCAGCTTGCCGCCGTAGGTGAACTCGGCCAGGACGATCTTGCCGCGCTCAACGGTGAGTGGGCAGGAGCCATAACCGTCATAGACCGCCGTGCGGGTCAGTCGTCCCAGGGCCACCAGCACGTTGTTCGCCACCACTGGTGCCTGCTTGCGCGCCGCCGCGGCGGTCTTGGCGTTGCTGGTGTTGGTGACGTCACCCAGGCCGTGGATGTTGGCGAACCGGCGATGGCGCAGGCTGGCCGGGTCGACATCGACCCAGCCGGCGGCATCGGCCAGCGGGCTGCTGCGGATGAAGTCCGGAGCGATCTGTGGCGGCACCACGTGCAGCAGGTCGAAGGCGCGCACCACGGTTTCCCGGCTGCCGTCCGCCAGGGTGCGGGCGAAGGTCGCCTGTCTGGCCGGGCCGTCCACGGCAATCAGGTTATGGCCGAACTGCAGGTCCACGGCGTACTTGTCGATGTATTCCATCAGCGCCGGCACATAGTCGGGAACCCCGAACAGCACCGCGCCGGCGTTGAGAAAACTGGCCTTGACCTGGCCCTGGCGGCCATTTTTCAACCAGTGGTCACAGGACAGGTACAGCGCCTTCTGCGGCGCCCCGGCGCACTTGATCGGCATCGGTGGCTGGCAGAACAGCGCCTGACCTTCCTTGAGCGCCTGCACCTGTTTCCAGGTGTAGGGTGCCAGGTCGTAGCGGTAGTTGGAGGTCACGCCGTTGCGCCCGAGGGTGTCCTCCAGGCCGTCGATGGCGCCCCAGTTCAGTTTCAGGCCGGGGCAGACCACCAGTTGCCGGTAGCCGATGCGACGCTGGTCGGCCAGCACCACGCAGTTGGCGTCCGGTTCGAAGGCGCTGACCGCGGCCTTGATCCATTGCACGCCACGGGGGATCAGCGAGGCCAGTGGGCGGGCGGTCGACTCGGGGCTGAACACCCCGGCACCGACCAGGGTCCAGCCCGGCTGGTAATAGTGGGTGTCGGCCGGGTCGATGATCGCGATATCCAGGCCGGGGGCACGGGCCAGCAGGCTGGCGGCGGTGGCGATGCCGGCGGCGCCGGCGCCGATGATCAGGACCTGGTGCTGGACCGGGGCGTTGCTGCTGTTCGAATTCATGAAGTCGGATCCTGGCTCAAAGGGCGTTCAGCGGGATTTTCAGGTAGCGCACGCCGTTGTCTTCCGGCTCGGGCAACTGGCCGCTGCGCATGTTCACCTGCACCGAGGGCAGCATCAGCACCGGCATGTCGAGGGTGGCGTCACGGGCTTCGCGCATGTTGACGAAGGTGTCCTCGTCGATGCCGTCGTGGATGTGGATATTGCGCGCACGCTGTTCGGCCACGGTGGTCATGTATTGCAGTTCACGCCCGCCTGGCAGGTAGTCGTGGCACATGAACAGCCGGGTCTGCGGCGGCAGCGCCAGCAGGCCCTGGATCGAGCGGTACAGGGTGCGCGCGTCGGCACCGGGGAAGTCGCAGCGGGCGGTGCCGTAGTCGGGCATGAACAGGGTGTCGCCGACGAAGGCGACGGTCTCGTCCCCGTCATGAATCAGGTAGCTCATGCACGCCGGGGTGTGTCCCGGGGTGTGCAGGGCGGTGGCGCGCAGGTGGCCGATGGCGAACTCGCCATTGTCGGCCAGCAGCACGTCGAACTGGCTGCCGTCGCGACGGAACGCGCTGCCCTCGTTGAACAGCTCGCCGAACACCTGTTGCACTTCGGTGATATGGCTGCCGATCGCCACCTTGGCGCCCAACTGTTGCTTGAGGTAAGCCGCCGCCGACAGGTGATCGGCATGCACGTGGGTCTCCAGGATCCACTCCACTTTCGCATCCAGCTCGCGGATGCGTGCCAGCAGGCGGTCGGCGGATTCGGTGCGGGTGCGGCCGGACTTGGGGTCGTAGTCGAGCACGCTGTCGATCAGCGCACAGCAGCGGGTATCGCGATCCAGCACCAGGTAACTGATGGTCCAGGTGTTGGGATCGAAGAAGGCTTCTACGGTCAGCTTGTCGCCGATGTTCATTGCGTACTCCAGGCAAAGAGGGGCGGCGGCCGAGGTTGTCGGGCCATCCCTTGTTCGTCGAGGATTTCAATAAGCATGCCAACGGGCTGTGGTGCATTTTTCCTACAGTTTATTGACCTTTATCAGCGCGATTGACGGACTTTTCTGTATCTGAAAGTCAGTCTGGCAGAAATGGCGGAAATAATGGCAGTCAGTGGCAGTGAAATGGCAGAAGCGTGCGAGCTGTATTAAGCTGCGGCCTTCGCCCCGGAGTCGCCATGAACCTGATTGCCACCGATCTCTCCCAGCCGGACATGCAGGCGCTGGTGTCCTACCTCGAACACGACGTTCAGCCGACCATCGTCCTCGACACCGACTACAACATCGTCGCGGCCAACACCGCCTACCAGCGCCAGTTCGGCGTCGCGGGCCGGCCCCATGTCGGCGCCAAGTGCTACCGGGTGTCCCACCAGTTCGCCGTGCCCTGCGACCAGGCCGGCGAGCACTGCCCGATGCGCAAGGCCTTCGATACGCGCCTGCCCGAACGGGTGTTGCACATCCACCACACGCCGCGCGGACCGGAGCATGTCGACGTGGAACTGCGCCCGTTGCTCGGTCGCCAGGGCGAAGTGGTGGGTTATGTCGAACGGCTGAACAGCGTCGCGGTGGCGGCGGCGCAACCCCAGCATCAGGGCCTGGTGGGGCGCTCGGTGGCGTTCAAGGAGGCACTGACCGCACTGCAACGGGCGGCGCCGTCGCCGATTCCGGTGTTGCTGCAGGGGGAATCGGGCACCGGCAAGGAGCTCTTCGCCCGGGCCTTGCACGAGGGCAGTCCGCGGGCTGGCGGCCCACTCGTGGTGGTCGACTGCACCGGCCTGACCGAAACCCTGTTGGAGAGCGAACTGTTCGGTTACGAGAAGGGCGCCTTTACCGGCGCCCTGCAGCGCAAGATCGGCCTGGCCGAAGCGGCCCACGGCGGCACGCTGTTCCTCGACGAGATCGGCGAGGTGCCGTTGGTGATGCAGGTCAAGCTGCTGCGGCTGATCGAGTCCGGCAGCTTCCGCCCGGTGGGCAGCCTGCGCACCGTGCATTCGGACTTCCGCCTAGTCTGCGCCACCCACAAGCCGCTCAAGGACATGGTGGCAGCCGGCAGTTTCCGCCAGGACCTGTTCTATCGCATCAGTGCCTTCCCGATCCGCCTGCCGGCGTTGCGTGAGCGCAGCGATGACCTGCCGCTGTTGATCGACAGCCTGTTGCAGCGCCTGGCCCCAGGCGCGGTGCCGCGTATCGATCCGCAGGCGCTGCGGGCCCTGACCCTGTATGCCTGGCCGGGGAACATCCGCGAGTTGCGCAATGTGCTGGAACGGGCGCGGTTGTTTACCGACGATGGAGTGATTCGGGTACAGGATCTGCCGGCGGAACTGCGCAACGAGGCTCCCGTGGCTCCCGTGGCTCTCGTGCCGACCCGTCGTCGGGGGCGCAGGGACCTGGAGCAACTGGCCCATGCGCTGGAGGTGTTCGAAGGCTCGCGCAGTGAGCTGGCGAAGGAGTTGGGGATGAGTGAGCGGACGTTGTATCGGCGGTTGCAGGCGTTGGGGGGGAATGCCTGAGCCCGTCTCCAGGCCGGTAACGCAGGGGTATGCCGGGCTCGCCTGGTGGAGCCCGCCTCCCTTACGGGCCCGTCCTGATAGCCCGTCTAAGCTGATGGGTATTCACCTTTCTTGCAGGTAACCAGATGAGCGTGCCCGAAGCCATTGAGTCTGTCGAACAATACATCTCCATGTGGAAAGTGCTGGCCGGCGACCGTTGTGGCGCCGACCTGTCGGAGCAGCCAGGGCTATCGCTGTGCTGGGCCGACAGCCCTTTTTCGTTCTGGAACGCGGTATTTCTCAACGAGCAAATTACTGACGAACAGCTGTTGCGCGAGCGCCTGCGGGCCGGGGCCGCCTACCTGCGTGCCCGGCGCCAGGACGGCCTGGTGTATGTCTGCGAGGATTACCTGGGCGGTTCGGCCCGCCAGGCGCTGGAATCGATTGCCGCTGAGGAGCGATTGTCCTTTGCCCTGGATATCACGGGCATGGTGGGTGACCTCCTGCCATTCGAGCAATCGGCAGGGCACCCGCTGCTGACCTTCGAGCGGGTCCGGGATGAAGTCGCTTTGCAGCATTACGCCGATATCAACAGTGAAGGTTACGGCTCCCCCCTCGACGCCGGGCGCGCGGGGCTGGCAGGCTCGAATTTCTGGAAGCAGGAGGCCTTTGCGTTCATCGGCTACCAGGACGGCCGGCCGGTGTCGACGGCAGCGGCCATCGTCAACCGGGGGCAGCTCTACGTGGCCCTGGTCGCGACCCGGCCCGACGCCCAGCGCCAGGGCTTCGGCGAAGCCACGGTGCGCCACGCCCTGCAGGCGGCCCATGAAGCGACCGGGTTACGGCGTACCACATTGCATGCCACTGATGCGGGACTCCCGGTTTATCTGCGGTTGGGATACCACCGGACCACTCGGTTTATTACCTACGGCTTGGCTCCCTGACGGGACTTGTTGGAGGGAGCCGAGGGAGGCTCCCTGCATGAAAGGCCAATCAGCCTGTATGAAATTTCTTGAGCAGGCGGTTATCCAGCCTGAATGTTTCGCTGCTTAAAGTAGCCTTCGTCGACTCCTGGTGCAGCGGATTGAACAGGTAGTTTTGGGTATGCGGCATGATCACACTGGGGACCGGCATCAGCAGTGCCGGGCTACTCAAGAGAAAGGTATCTCCCAGTTTCTTAGTGTAGCGCAGGTCATCAGCCCATTCTGCCTTCAGCGTCGGTGGCTGCCACTGGCTGGCATCGTCCGCGATCTCCACCTTGAGCAATTGCAGGGTTTGTGGGAAATCCTCCTGATCCACCTCCAGATGGACCAGAATTTCCAACATCGCTCCGGCCGGCGTCCCGGCCAAGTAGACCACCGGCCTGCCGGCTGAGTGCCAACGCCCGCTGGCGAGCAGGCCACCACGACCACTCAGGTCGGCAAACGCACTGATTCTCCAGAGGATCAAAAGCTGAAACCCTCTGCCAGTTGAATCAGCATCTCCTCGACCTGGCGGGTGCCCTGGATGGTCGAGAACATCGCCATGGGACTGCTGCCAGAAAAGCGCTCCTTGGGTTTGGACAACCAGCGCCTGGCCTTCTGGTCATCGCCGAAAATGGCAGAGGCCATTGCGGTGATATGCGCGGCACGGAACAACCGATCACTCTCGTCGACCGTCAACTTCTGTTCCTTGGCGATCCGCGTCTTCAAGGTTTTGAGCGGGATGATCCGGTCGCGCTCCAGCGGCGTGACGTCGCCTTGATCGCAGAGCTTCATCAACCGTTCGGCATCGAAACCGAACTGGATCATCTCGTGAATCTCCAGATCGCTGGCGTCGGTCGGAATCTGCAGCAGGTACTCCAGGCGGCGCCGATAGACCCCATAGGTGGGTTCCCGCATCACTTCGGCCAACATGAAACACCTCCCGAAACTATCGGCATTTGCCATATTGTAGCCGGCAAATGCCGGATATTGGAATGTTTCGGTGATGAGCGTTGATGTCTGGCACTCCAAGGCAGCTTGAGCAATGGGTCACATTCGACGGCCCAGTTTGCAGAAAGCGCTAGGCGCAGCCTCTCCGTGCATTGCACTATCCCCACTGTTTTTGTTATGGGCGCCCATGCGGGCGCCCGGTTTACCGGGAAACCAATCAGTGAACGGGCTTGTTGTCATCACTACCTACTTCAACCCCTGCGGCTACGCCACCCGCCGGAGCAACTACGACCTGTTCATTGCCGGCATGCGCCGGGCCGGGGTGACCTGCATCACCGTCGAATGCGCCTTCGGCGATGAACCCTTCGAGCTGCCACCGAGTCTGGACGTGATCCAGGTCCGCGCCCGCACGCTGCTCTGGCAGAAGGAGCGCCTGCTCAATCTGGCCGCCTCCTGGCTGCCAGGCAGTTGCCGCCATGTCGCCTGGCTCGACTGCGACATCCTCTTCGACAACCCGTCCTGGGCCCGCGACCTGGTATGTGTGCTGCACGAGTATCCGGTGGCCCAGGTCTTCGAAAGCTGCCTGCGCCTGGAGCGTGGCAACGTCGAGGGCGCCACCGCCGATATCGCGCATTCCTTCGCGGCGGTCATGCAGCGCCAGCCCGACAGCCTGGACGCCGGCCGCTATGATCTGCACGGCCACACCGGCTACGGTTGGGCCATGCGCCGCGAGATCTTCGACGAAGTGGGGCTCTACGAGTGCGCCGTCTCCGGCAGCGCCGACCACTTCATGGCCCATGCGATCTTCGACGACTACAACTTCTGCATCCGCAACGCCCTCAAGCACGACCCGCGGCAGATCGATCACCTCAAGGCCTGGGGCCGGCGCTTCCACCAGCGCGTCCAGGGTCGCCTCGGCGTGGTGCCGGGGCGCATCCGCCATCTGTGGCACGGCGATGCCGTGAACCGCCGCTACTTCCTGCGTATGCACGACATCACCGACCTCGGCTTCGACCCCTGGACCGACTTGCAGATCGTCCCCGGCGCCCCGCTGGAATGGGCCGAAGGCATGGACAAGCCGGGGCTGCGGCAATATTTCGCCAACTACTTTGCCAGCCGTCGCGAAGATGGCCATCAGGCGCTTCAGGAGAACCCTGCATGAACGAGTTCCATAACCCGGACCTGGACGATGCCATCGCCGAATTGAGCGACGTGTTGGCAACCCTCGAACAGCGCGCCCGGGACAACGAACGCGCCATCGACAAACTGGCGCGCCAGCGCAAGGCCTACCTGACCCAGGTGACCTATGACCTGCTGCCGAAGCTGTCCGGAGGGGTCTTGGCAAGGCTGCGCGAGCAGGTGCCGGGGTTCGTCACGTTGCAGGTGCAGGAGAGCTTTGACAGCCAGCGCAAGTTTCTCGGGCTGTTTGCCAGCAGGGATTACGCCCACACCCTGGCACTGTTGCAGACCCGGCTGGCCAGCCACCTCGACCAACTCCAGTATGCCGGGCTGCGCGAGCGCGACGACGAGATCGGGCAGGTGGCGGCGCAGCGCGACGGGCTGCAGGCCCAACGCAAGGCGACTGGGGAACTGCTGGCGTTGCTGCGGCAGGCCAGGCAGCAGGGCGCGCCGTTGCCACCGCAGGTACAGGAGCAGGTTCGGCATCTGGCCTCGCTGGCCCGGGCGGCTCGCCGGGATGATGACCGGCCATATACCCCGGATCGGGATTATTCGTCCTCGTCGCGATACGCCAATGAGCCGGGTCGCACGACGACGGTGGACGATCGGTTGCCGGGAAGCCGGGACAATCCGCTGGATCTGCTGATTTACTGGGCGACGGATGTCACGACGAGCTTGCGGACGCTGGTGCTTGATACGGTGGAGGAGGCGAAGCGTGACGTTGAGGCGTTTGGCCGGGAACTCAGTGGAGAGCCGAATGAGTCGGGGCCAGCGGAATCGAGGGATTCAGGTTCGTCGCCGTCCTCTTCGGTGGGGGATTCGGTGGTGCCGGTTGCTGTGGCGGCAGGCGTGACGGCTGCGGCGGTGACGGGGGCGGTGATTGCCACGGATGATAGTTTGGGATTGTTTTCGTGAGTGCAGCTATGGCCGGGAGCAGCTTTTGCGCAAGGCACCTGATACGCGTGACGCCGGAGCGTGGGTGCTCAGGTTGAGATTGAGGTCCTTGCCTGGTGCAAACACGCTGAACAGCCCCCAACGGCCGGCCCCTACGGGGCCGTGATGGCGTCCGGATGGCTGCAATTGAGGCGTGCTTCAGAGGCTTCCTTGTGCGACAGTTGTGATACATGTTTTTGTCATATTTTTGTCAGACAATCCTACGCCGGTCGGTTATAGTTTCAAAAGTATCGAACCAGTTAGTTATTTTAACCATGAATCAACTGATCGCTCAGTGGGAACCTGCCAAGGCCCGAGGGCACAAGCAGCCGGCCAGAGAAATCGGAATTTCCATCGGGTATTGACGTGAAGCGTGACATCCAGCTTGTTGTAGTTCTGTTGTCAGTGATCGGTTGTTCCCTTGCCTCTCTGGCCTTCTGGAAGGTGATCGCTTCCAGGGAACAGGCGCTGGATGAAATCAACGTTCATGGATTGAACCTGGCTCAAGCGCTTTCAACGTATTCGGAGGGCATCGTCAGGCAAAGCTCGCTTCTTTTACTGGGCCTGGTCGAGCGTCTGGAAACCGAGGGGATCGATTCTGCGCAAATTGAGCGATTGAACACCCTGGTCAGTCGGCAATTGCCGCTTATGCCGCAGATGAGCGGTATCACCATCTACGACAGGCAAGGTCGCTGGATGGTGTCATCCAGCCAGCCAATTCCGACCGGCCTCAACAGCAGTGATCGGGCCTTCTTCATTCACCATCGTGACGATCCCTCGCGGGAGCCCTTCATCGGCCCGCCCATTCGCTGCCGGTTGAAACAGGAGTGGGTGATCACCATCAGCCGCCGTTTCAATGATCGCAAAGGCGACTTTGCCGGGGTGGTGGCGGTCACCCTGGGAATTGAAAACTTCCTGCGGCTGTTCGGAGCTATCGATGTAGGGCGGGACGGCGCAATTGGCTTGTCGTATACCGACGGTTCGATACTGGTTCGTTATCCGTTTCGCGAGGAGGACATGGCGCGCAGCTTCTCGAACTCACCCATTCGGGAGAAGTATCTGGCTGATCGGAATGTGGGAAATGCCTCGTTCACTTCCAGCCTGGACGGTGTCGACAGGCTCTACGCTTTCCGTAAAAGCGAAACCCTGCCCCTGGTGACGACAGTCGCCCTTGGCAAGGATGAGGCGTTGGCTGCATGGCGTCTTGAAGCGATGCTGTCATTCATGGTGGTGGCCGGACTGTTGATGCTGACCGGATTCATCGGGGTGCTGCTGATTTGCGACATTCGTCGTCGCAATCACGTCGAGGAAGAGCTGCGGGTCGTGCAAAGCCAGTTGCTGGAGAAAAACCATCAGCTCGCTCGAATGGCGATGGATGACGCGCTGACGGGGCTCGCCAATCGGCGTTGTTTCGATGAAAGGCTGCTGGTGGAAGTCAATCGCGCCCAGCGGGACAGGACGCCGTTGGCGTTGCTGATGATCGATATCGATTACTTCAAGCTGTACAACGACAGGTATGGGCATCCTGCTGGCGACGCATGCCTTCAAACGGTCAGCGCTGTCCTTTCCACGTGCATTCGTCGCCCCTGCGACCTGCTTGCGCGTTATGGCGGCGAGGAGCTGGTGGTCATTCTGCCCAATACGGAGATCGAAGGGGCGTCGGTGGTCGCGCAACTGATGATCGAGCGCTTGAACCAGCACAATATCCCTCACGAAAGCAGCCCTGACGGCCATATCACGATCAGCATGGGGGTCACCGAGCTTCGGCAAGCCGTTGCGGATCCCCTGCAATCGTTACTCAACGCCGCAGACGAGGCGCTCTACAGCGCAAAGGAAGCAGGCCGGAATCGACTGGCGGTCTGTTGAGCTTCTGATCGTTCAATCATTCACCTGCGACAGTGGCCTGGCGACATGCTCCAGCGACCGCCGCTCTGCCGCCACACCCCAGATCGCCTGCACTGCTGCCGCGCCGATCATTAACGCCGCACCGATCAGGTAGCCATACAGCACATTGGTCCGCTGCCCGGTCTCGATCAGCGCGCCGAACAGCGTCGGGCCGATCAGACCGCCCAGGCCGGTGCCGAAGGCGTAGAACACGGCGATGGCCAACGCGCGGATCTCCAGCGGAAAGGTCTCGGCCACCGTGAGGTAGGCCGAACTGGCCGCCGCCGAGGCGAAGAAGAAAATCACCACCCAGGCGATGGTCTGCTGGGTGGCGTCGATCAACTGCTGCTGGAAAAGGTAGCCGCTCAGGCACAGCAACACACCGGAAATCAGGTAGGTGCTGCTGATCATGATGCGCCGGCCCACCACGTCGAACAGCCGTCCGAGCAGCAGTGGCCCGCAGAAATTGCCGAGGGCGAAGGGCAGCAGGTACCAGCCGATATGGGCCGAAGGCACGTCGTAGAAGTCGGTGAGCACCAGCGCATAAGTGAAGAAGATCGCGTTGTAGAAGAACGCCTGGGCGGTCAGCAGGGTCAGGCCGACCAGAGCCCGGCGGCGGTGGTCGACGAACAGGCTGTGGAACACCTCGCGCAACGGCGTGTGATCACGGGCGTGCAGGCGCAGCGGTGGTTCCTGCAGCGGGGGCACCTCGATGCCGCGCTCGCGGTAATGGCGCTCGATCTCGGCGACGATGCGCTCGGCTTCTTCCGGCTGGTTGTGGATCATCAGCCAGCGCGGGCTTTCCGGGACCCACAGGCGCATCAGCATGATGATCAGCCCGAGTGCCGCGCCGATGCCGAAGCACAGCCGCCAGCCGAGTTCGCCGCCGGCCACGGCCGGGTCGAGCAGCACCACCGAGCCGACGGCGCCCAGGGCGGCACCGATCCAGAAGGTGCCGTTGATGGTCAGGTCGACCCAGCCGCGGTAGCGCGCCGGGGTGAATTCCTGGATGGTCGAGTTGATCGCGGTGTATTCGCCGCCGATGCCGGCGCCGGTGAAGAAACGGAACAGCAAAAAGCTCCACAGGTCCCAGGAAAAGGCCGTGGCCGCTGTGGCGCCGATGTACAGGAACAGGGTGATGAAGAACAGCTTGCGCCGGCCGAGGCGGTCGGTCAGCCAGCCGAAGAACAGCGCGCCGAGCACCGCCCCGGCGATGTAGGCGGCACCGGCCACGCCGATCTCGGTATTGCTCATGGCCAGGCTGTCCTTGAGGGCCCCGGAGACGGCCCCGGCCAGGGTCACTTCCAGGCCGTCGAGCAACCAGGTGATGCCCAGCGCCAGGACCAGCAGGGTGTGGAAACGGGTCCACGGCAGGCGGTCGAGGCGCGCGGGGATGTCGGTGCTGTAGCAGCGCTCGTCCACTGAGGCGCCAGCTGTGCCTTGCAGGGCTTGGGTCGTCATGGTCACTCCTGTTCGCTGACGGGGTCTCATAGCGATGGAGTTTTGCGTAGGCGGAGGAGTTCAAAAAAATCGCCTTTGTCCGACTCGGGCGCTGTCAGTTTTTCCGACAGGAAAAACTAACTATTGAGTCAGTGTCGTGGTCTACCGTGATAGATTGATTCGATTCGCCGCCACCTCCCCATGCCTTTCGGCGGTCCCACCAAGAGCGATCTAAATGCAAGCAACGGCCCGCGAAGTTCATGTACCCCCGGTTTTGCAGGAACTGCGAACCGGTACGGCCGAACGACATATCTCACTGGAAAAACGTCTCCCCTTTTTCTCCGATACTTTTGACTCCAATGCCTTTCAACAACTGATGCAGGCCTACTACGGCTTCTATCAGCCGCTGGAACAGGCCCTGCGCAACAGCAGCGCACTCCCTGACGATTTTGATCTCACCCCGCGCCTCAAGGCACAGACCCTGCGCGCTGACCTGCACAGCCTGGGGCTGTCGGCCGAGGCCATCGACCGTTTGCCGATCTGCCAGGCATTGCCGCGGATCGATTCCGGGGCCGCCTGCCTGGGCGTGCTGTACGTCCTGGAGGGGGCCACGCTCGGCGGGCAGATCCTGCGCCGCGAAGTGTCCAGGCGCCTGGGCCTTGAGGCCGACAGCGGCGCGGCGTTTCTGCAGGTCTACGGCGACGCCACGGGGCGGCGCTGGCGCGATTTCATCGAGTACCTGGGCAGCCGTCCCCTGGACGCGGTCGAGCGCGAGGCCGTCGTCACGGCAGCACACTCCACATTCAGCCGTTTCGAGCACTGGCTCGAAAGCCGGGAGGTACTGGCATGAGCCCGCAAGATCAGGAAGCATTCGAAGAGTTGCTGGCCAACTGTGCCAACGAACCGATCCGTTTCCCCGGTGCCATCCAGCCCCACGGCCTGCTGCTGACCCTGGGCGAGCCGGCGCTGGAGATCATCCAGATCAGCGCCAACGTCGAAACCCTGCTCGGCCGTGCGCCGCAGACACTGATCGGCCACCCCCTGGCCAGCCTGATCGGCGACGAGCCCACCGCGGCCGTACGCGAAGCGTTGCAGCAACCGGCCTTCTTCGATGCGCCGCCGTTGTATTTCCACCTCAACGGCACCACGTTCGAGGGCTTGCTGCATCGGCATGATGGCGTGCTGATCCTGGAGCTGGAAATCCACGTCGAGAACTTCCGTTCCCTCAACGTGGCCGGCAACCAGACCCATCTGGGGCGGATGCTGCAACGGCTGCAGGCGGCGACGTCGCTGCAGGCGCTGTACGACATCTGCGTCAAGGAACTGCAGGCAATGACCGGCTACGACCGGGTGCTGATCTACCGTTTCGAGGAAGAAGGCCACGGCCAAGTGATCGCCGAAGCGTCTTCGCCGTCCATGGAACTGTTCAACGGGCTGTTCTTCCCGGCGTCCGACATTCCCCAGCAGGCCCGCGAGCTGTATCGCACCAATTGGCTGCGGATCATTCCCAATGCCGACTATGAACCGGTGCCCTTGGTGCCCAGGCTGCGCCCCGACACGCAAGCGCCGCTGGACCTTAGCTTCGCGACCCTGCGCAGTGTGTCGCCGATCCACTGCCAGTACATGAAGAACATGGGCGTGCTGTCGTCGATGAGCATTTCCCTGCTCAAGGGCGACCAGCTCTGGGGCCTGATCAGTTGCGGCAACCGCCAGCCGCTGCACGTCCCGCACGAACTGCGGGTGGCCTGCCAGACCATCGGCCAGGTGCTATCGTTGCAGATCAGTGCCATGGAAGCGCTGGAGATCAGCCGCCAACGCGAAGCCAAGGTCGAGGCCCTGGCGCGGCTCAACCAGGCGATGGTCGACTCAGCGCAAGACGTTTTCGACGGTCTGGCCCGTGAGCCACAGACCCTGATGAAGCTGGTCGATGCCGGTGGTGTCGCGATCATCGAGGGCAAGCAGTTGCACTGCCATGGCAACTGCCCGCAACCGCAGGAAATCCGTGCCTTGCACCAGTGGTTGCAGGCCGGCGGTGAGCCGGTGTTCGCCAGCCATCATCTGTCCAGTGTCTACCCAGCGGCGGCGGGCTATCAGCAGGTGGCCAGCGGCGTGCTCGCCATGAGCCTGCCCAAACCGGTGGAAAACGGCGTGCTGTGGTTTCGCCCGGAGGTCAAGGAAAGCATCAACTGGAGCGGCAACCCACGCAAGCCGCTGGACCTGGAAAACACCGAGACTGGCCTGCGCCTGCGTCCGCGCACCTCATTCGAGATCTGGAAGGTCGAGATGGCCGGGATCTCCACCAAGTGGAGCCACGGCGACCTGTTCGCGGCCAACGACCTGCGTCGCTCGGCGCTGGAGAACGACCTGGCCCGGCAGGTGCGGCGGGAGCAGGAGGCGGTACGCGCCCGCGATGATCTGGTTGCCGTGGTCTCCCACGACCTGCGCAACCCGATGACGGTGATTTCCATGCTCTGCGGCATGATGCAGAAGACCTTCAGTTCGGACGGCCCGCACACCTCGCGGCGCATCTCCACGGCCATCGACACCATGCAACAGGCCGCCGGACGCATGAACACGCTGCTGGAAGACCTGCTCGACACCTCGAAGATCGACGCCGGACGCTACACCATCAAGCCGCGCAAGCTCGATGTGGGGCAGATGTTCGAGGAGGCGCAATCGCTGCTGGCGCCGCTGGCGCGCGACAAGGACATCAGCATTTCCTTCGAGGCCGACCCCGACCTGCGTATCCATGCCGATCCCGAGCGGCTGTTCCAGGTGCTGTCGAACCTGGTCGGCAATGCGATCAAGTTCACGCCGCGCCTGGGTACGGTCGGGGTGCGCGCGCAGTCGTCCGGCAACGACATCGTCTTCACCGTGCGTGACAGCGGCGAGGGCATTGCCCAGGAACACCTGCCGCATGTGTTCAGCCGGTACTGGACGCTGAAGGAGGGCAATCCGACCGGTACCGGCCTTGGTCTGTACATCACCCAGGGCATCGTCCATGCCCATGGCGGAAAGATCGTTGCCAGCAGCGAGCCGGGGCAGGGCGCCGAGTTCCGCTTCACCCTGCCGATGTTCAAGGAGAGCGCCTGAGATCGGCAGCGGCGCGCTGACGCCCGATTGGCCTGGATCAGCTTTCGGGCGAAAGCGTTTGCGCCTGGCTGGCCTCTTCGGCCAGTTTCAGGCGGTCGGCCTTGCTGATGTATTTCGGCTTGTTCTTCGGCGCCAGCTTGGCGCTGGCCTTTTTCGCGTGGGCTTTGAGCAACTGGCTGATTTTCTTGCGGCGGTTCATGTTTCGGTTTCCTATTCCTTGTGGGAATGAAATGAATAAAAATTATAAATTTCAGTAATTATCTGCGTCAGCATAGAGTGGTTTCAAGATAAACGGAGGCCCTCATGAAACCGCAAACCCACAGCGCCAGTGCGAAGTTCGATGTCTCACGTGCCGCCGAGTATGGCATTCAAAGCCGAGTGGCCCTGGCGGGCTACGATGCCTGTCACGAGTTGAGCGCCTGCATACTGGCTGCGAGCCTTTCGACCGGACGCGCGGCGCGCGTGCTGGTCGTGGGTGTCGGCGGCACGGCCCAGGAAATCATTACCATGGGAGCATTGGAGCCGTCGTGGACCTTCGTGGGTGTGGACCCATCGTCAGCCATGCTGGAGACTGCTGCCGCGAACCTCGGGGCCCACGGGGTGCTTGGGAAGGCGCAGTTGCTCCTGGGTACCGTCGATGATCTCCCGGTCGACGAGCCCTTCGATGCCGCGACATTGATCGGCGTGCTGCATCACGTGCCCGGTGACGAAGCCAAGCAACAGCTGCTGCGTTCGATCCAGGCCCGCCTGAAAGTCGGCGCCCCCTTCGTCGTGGCCTGCAACCACTACGCCTATGCCGAGCAACCCTTGCTGCTCAAGACCTGGGCCGAGCGCTGGCGGCAGCAGGGCGCGAGCCCGGATGAAGTCAAGGCCAAGCTTGCCCGGATCATGCAGGGCGCCGAGCCGCCCCGTTCGGAGGCGGCGGTTTGCGAGCTGCTGCAAGCGTGCGGTTTTGGTGAGAGCCAGCGCTTCTTCAGCAGTCTGTTCTGGGGCGCCTGGGTGACCCAACGACACGGATGAACCGAATGGCTGATCTGGACTGTCTGCCCAGCCAAGTGGTTTTCACTGGAGTGATGGTTTTCAACAACTGTTGAAAACCCTGGAACTGATGAAAATTGATCCGCAGTGGGAGAGACGGACAGCTTGCGGTTGATGTCACCCATGGCGCCCGTCGCCGGCGTTCACTCCACGTAGCGCAACCACAGATGCCGGCGGCCGCAGATCGCCTGGGCGAACACTGGAACCAGGGCTTGCCGTTTCTCTTCAGTGACGTTGTAGAGCGCACAGAAATCCTTCGCCACGGCGCCGGCCACCGCTGCATCGGCCGGCTCTGCCCGGAGGAAGCCGAGGTAGGCCGCGCCCACGCCGATCAGTTCATAGCCCTGCGTGAGGGAGAAATGCCGCGCCACCGCATGGTTCTGTGCCGGGCCCAGGTCGCAGGCGAAATAGCCGTTGGGAAAAGCCGCCAGCGCCTGGGACGAATGTTCGACCGGAACCAGCAGGGCCGAGAGCGGCTGGTCGAGCAGTGCCACAGGGTCGTCCTGATAGGCGACCCATTCCCGGATGGCCTCGTCATCGAGGGTGAGCCCATGGGCGCAAGCGTCTTCGAACGAGCCGTCGGCAACCCGACGAGTGAAGTTGCGCCGGCAGATGGCGAACTCGGCTTTCGTCGTCGGATAGCCCAGGTATTCGCCCTGCTCGAAGCATTCCTCCGGCAGCCCGGCGATGTCCTCTTGCGTGGCCTCGTCCAGGTCGATGTGGTGGCGCGCATGCCCCGAGGTGTAGCGGGCCTGGTGCAGGTCATCGAGCGAGAACAGCGGGAGGAAGCCGGGATGCTGGGCGGCGAGCGTGCGGTAGGCCTCGATCAGTTCGTCGAGGCGGGTTATGGCGCTCACGCTGTACTCGTCGCAGGTACCTGAAGATGGGTTGTGGGGTTGTGTGTGACCGAGAAACTGGATGTCCATCGAATGCCTGCCTGCTCCATGTCGGGATGACGGAGTAGATAACAGGGTCCGTCATCCTGGCAAGGGCCCCATGTGCATGGGGCGCTGCCGCGGCGGTCAAAGGATGAACGCCGCAATCATTGGGCGTTGCGGGTCGGGAGCAGGTCCTCGGGCTGCATCGTCAGGATGATCTTGCCGATATTTTCAGCGGACTCCATGCGGCGGTGGGCATCGGCGGCACGGGACAGCGGGAAGGTGCTGTCGACCACCGGCTCCAGGCTTTCGCCGCCCTCGAAGCGCTCCAGCCAGTGCTCGCGGAAACGCCTGATCATCTCCTGCTTCTCATGCTGGCTACGGGACTTCATCACCGTGCCGATGATCTGCAGATGACGGTAGAGGAGGTCTTCGAGCTTCAGTGCCACGTTGCCGCCACCGCCCAGGATGCCGACCTGGACCAGCCTTCCGCCATTGGCCAGCGAAGCGATGTTGCGCGCGAAGTAGGGTTCGCCGATGAAGTCGATGACCACGTCGACACCCCGGCCGTTGGTCTTTTGCGCGATGACCTCGGCGAAATCCCGGGCCTTGTAGTCGATGGCGAAGTCGGCCCCCAGGTGCTCGACGCGCGACAGCTTGCTGGCGTCGGTCGTCGCGTAAATGGTGGCGCCCGTGGCATAGGCCAGTTGGACCGCAGCGGAGCCCACGCCGCCGGCGGCGGCATGGATCAGCACCGAGTCGCCGGGCTTCAGCCGGCCCAGGTGGAGCATCGCTTCGTGGGCGGTGACGAAGACTTCGGGGATGGCGGCGGCCTGCACATAGTCCAACTGCGCCGGAATCGGCATCGCCATGCGGTAGTGAAGGCGGGCCAGCTCGGCATAGGCGCCACCCCCGACGACGCCCATCACCCGGTCGCCGACCTTGTAGCCGACGACGTCGCTGCCGATCTCGATGACTTCCCCGGCGATTTCAAGGCCGATGAGCGACGAGTCGCCAAAGTCCGGACGGCCGTAGCCGCCCTTGCGGTGGGTCAGGTCGGCGCGGTTGACGCCGGCTGCGTAGACCCGCACCAGCAGGTCCGTGGGACGTACTTCGGGGCGTTGCACGTCGGTCAGTTCCAGGACGTCGGCGTCACCGAAGGTTTCGAAGGTAATGGCTTTCATGGTCGGTTTTCCTCAGATCTGGCTGATGAATTTGTGGGTGAGGTAGTGTTCGATGCCTTCGATTCCTCCTTCCGAACCGTGGCCGCTTTCCTTCAGGCCGCCGAACGGCAGCTCGGTGGCGACGATGCGGTACTGGTTGATGCCGATCATGCCGGCTTCCAGCCCATCGGCGACGTCGATGGCGGTGCGGGCATCGCGGGTGAAGGCGTAGGCGGACAGTCCGTAGGGCAGGCGATTGGCTTCTGCCAGTCCGTCGGCCAACTGATCGAACGGCATCAGGATGGCGATGGGGCCAAAGGGTTCTTCGTGCATGACCCGCGCCTCCATGGGCACATCGACCAGCACCGTGGGTGCGAAGAAGAAACCGGGGCCTGGCAGCGGCTCTCCGCCGGCGAGCACCCGCGCGCCCTTGGCGACCGCATCGGCGACCAGCTCTTCCATCTTGGCCAGTTGCCTCGGGTTGGCGAGCGGCCCGACCTGGGTCCGGGGATCCAGGCCATTGCCGATGCGCAGGGCCTGGGTCGCGGTCACGAATGCATCGACGAACGGCTGGTACACGCCGCGCTGGATCAGGAAGCGGGTGGAGGAAATGCACACCTGGCCGGTGCCGCGAAAGCGGTTCGCCACGCCTTCCAGGGCGGCCTTTTGCACATCGGCGTCGTCGAATACCAGCACCGGCCCGTGGCCGCCCAGTTCGAGGGTGATCGGCTTGACCCCCTCGGCCGCCCGGGCGGACAGCAGGCGGCCGATCGGTACCGAACCGGTGAAGGTCACCTTGCGGATGACCGGCGAGGCGATCAGGTGGCTGGAGACCTGGTCCGGCACGCCGAACACCACCTGCAGCACACCCTTGGGCAGGCCGGCGTCGTCGAGGGCCCGGGCCAGCGCCAGAGCGGTGGAGGGGCTTTCCTCGCCGGGCTTGAGAATGACGCTGCAGCCGGCTGCCAGGGCTGCCGAAAGCTTGCGGGCCGGGGTGATCGCCGGGAAGTTCCACGGGGTGAAGGCGGCCACCGGGCCGATCGCCTGGCGCTTGACCAGTTGCAGCACGCCCGGCCGGTTGGCCGGCACCACACGCCCGTCGATACGCCGGGCGCTTTCGGCGAACCATTCGAAGTACTCGGCGGCCCGGGTGACTTCATCCATCGCCTCGGCAAGCGGCTTGCCTTCCTCCAGGGTCATTTGTGCGGCGATATGCGCGGCCCGCTCCAGGATCAGGTCGGCGGCCCGCTTGAGTACCTTGGCGCGCTGGTCGGGCACGGTCTGGCGCCAGGTGGTGAAACTCTGTTGCGCGACGTCGAGGGCACGATCCAGGTCGGCGAGGGTGGCCAGCGGTACCCGGCCGATTTCGGTTTCGGTGGCCGGGTTGATGACGGCGGCGGTCGCCCGGCCGTCGGTGCCGATCCATTCACCGCCGATGAAAAGGTAGAGCGAGTCGTAGGGCGTATTCATTACTGTGGCCTTCATTAATGTCGGGAATGGACTGCGCGCTGCTGCGGCGGGTCGAGGAGGCCGTTCAGGCGATCCGTGCAATCCAGTCTATGGAGGACCACCCCGTTGATTTAGTCGGGCGGGAGGGAAGCACTGTTGTGCACAGAGGAAATATCCGCCGGGCGATATGCGGTACTCTCAGCCCCAATCGCCGTCACTTGCCGTCCGGGCTTGCTGCATGGCATCGATCGAACACGCCGGGCACGGGCATCGGGAGGTTAGGCATGGACAAGTTTGCGAACATGGTGGTGTACGTGAAGGTGGTCGAGATGGGCAGCTTCACCGCCGTGGCGAACCACCTCGACTCGACGGTGGGCAATGTGTCGCGGGCCGTTTCCGCGCTCGAGTCGCTGCTCAACACCCGCCTGCTGCAGCGTTCGACGCGGCGTCTGTCGGTCACCGATGCCGGTCGCCGGTTCTACGAGCGCTGCACGGCGATCCTGGCCGACCTTGAACACGCGGAGGCGGAGGCCGGCAGTGCGCTGCAGGAGCCCAGGGGCACGTTGCGGGTGCATTGCGTGCCGGGGCTGGCCCGCCACCTGGTGACCCAGGCCGTGCTCGGCTATCGCCAGGACTACCCGCAAGTCTCGGTCGATCTGCTGCTGTCCCAGCGCATGCCCAACCTGCTGGAGGACCAGTTGGACCTGTCGATCCTGATCGCCCGGACGCTGCCGGACTCGGCCTACGTCAGCCAGAAAATCGGGGTCAGCCACTGTGTGCTGGTCGCGTCCCCCGAATACCTGGCGACGCATGGGGTTCCCGCGCAACCGGAGGATCTGGTCGATCACTCATGCCTGCTGCTGGGCACCGTCGATTACGTCCGGGATGAATGGCAGTTGAGCAGCAAGGCCGGCAGCACGACCTTCGTGCCGGCCGGGGCGAGCTTCAGTGTCAACGACATGGAGGCCATGGCGGTGGCGGTGCGCGAAGGCGCGGGCATCGGCCTGCTGGCGGGCTTCTCGGCGATTGACGAGCTGCGTTCGGGCAGGCTGGTGCGGGTGTTGCCGGACTACCATACGCAGGAGCGCAACGTGTATGCCGTCTACTCCTCACGGCAGTTCGTCGACGCGAAAATCACCCGCTTCATCGAGATCCTGAAGACCCGCGTGGGGGGGCAGTTGGCAGCGATTGCCCGGGAACTGGTCGGCGATTGACCCTCACATCCTGTGGTGCTCCAGCAGGAAATCCACGAACACCCGGACCCGGGCCGTCATCGCCGTCCCCCCGACGAACACCGCATGGATCGGCTCGCGGTCCCCGGGGTTGTAAGCCTCCAGCAGCGGTACCAGCCGACCGCTTTTCAACTCGTCGGCTACCGAAAAGGCACCGATGCGCGCGATACCGGCGCCGAGCAGGGCCAGTTGGGTCAATGCCTCGCCGCTGCTGCATTCGATATTGCCGGCGATCTTCAGTGAGAAATGCTGTCCATCGCGCAGAAACGGCCAGTCGGGCTCGGCCCGGCGGAAGCTGAAGCGCAGGCAGTTGTGCTTGAGCAGGTCTTCCGGTTCGCGGGGAACGCCGTGGCGTTCCAGATACTCGGGTGAAGCGACCACGACCTGGCCGGTTTCGCCGATGCAGCGGGCGCTCAGGGGGCTGTCGGGCAGATGGCCGAAGCGCAGGGCGACATCGGCCTGGCCGCCGAGGATGTCGACGACCTCGTCGCCGAGCATGAGGTCGACCAGGATCTTCGGGTAGCGGGCGCTGAAGGCCGCGATCAGCGGTACCACGGTCAGTCGCCCATGGGCCAGTGCCGCACTGACCCGCAGCCGCCCCCTTGGCACGCCCTGGTCGGTGATCGCTTCCTCCACTTCATCCATGTCGGCCAGGATGCGCCGTGCACCGCGCAGGTACGCCTCGCCCTCGGCGGTGAAGGTGATGGCGCGGGTGGTACGCAGCAGCAGGCGGGTGCCGATGCGCTGTTCGGTGCGGGCGATGATCCGGCTCACTGCCGACGGGGTCAGGCCCAGGGCCCGCGCGGCGGCCGACAGGCTGCCGGCCTGCGCCACCTTGACGAACACCTCCATTTCGCCGGATCGGCCGTTGAAATCCATTTGTGCCTCGCAAGCAAAGGTGATTGTCGTGAAGGTGGGCTACTGCCAGGAAGTTACGAATTGTAGCATTTGCGGCACAGATGAGGAGTCAACCATGCGTATCAATCCCCCCCTTGTAGCTCTCTCCATCGGTGCCTTCGGCATCGGTGTCACGGAGTTCGCCCCCATGGGCATGTTGCCGAGCATTGCGGCCGATCTCGGTGTTTCGATTCCCGCGGCCGGGCTGCTGGTCAGTGCCTATGCGATGGGTGTGCTGATCGGTGCGCCGTTGATGACCCTGGCCACGGTCAGGGTGCCGCGGCGTTACCTGCTGATCGGCCTGATGGCGATTTTCGCCCTCGGCAACCTGATGTCGGCGCTGGCCACCAGTTACGAAAGCCTGCTGGTCGCCCGGGTGGTGACCTCGCTCAACCACGGCGCGTTCTTCGGCGTCGGCTCGATCGTCGCGGCCAGCGTGGTCCCGCCGGACAAGCGCGCGGGCGCGGTGGCGGCGATGTTCATGGGGCTGACCCTGGCAACCATCGGTGGCGTGCCGTTGGCGACCTGGTTCGGTGAGCTGATGGGCTGGCGCACGGCGTTCTGGGGCATTGCCGCCCTGGGCCTGGTGGCGATGGTTTCGCTGTGGTTCGCCCTGCCCAACCTGCCGTTGCCGAAGAACGACGGCGTGCTGGCCGAGATTCGCGTGCTGGGGCGAGGGCCGGTGCTGTCGGCGTTGGCGCTGACGGTGGTCGGCTCGGCGGCGATGTTCACCGTGTTCACCTACATCGCGCCGATCCTGAGCAGTGAGACCCATGCATCGACCAGCTTCATTACCGGCATGCTGGTGCTGTTCGGCGTGGGCCTGACCCTGGGCAACATGTGGGGCGGCAAGGCGGCGGATCGCTCGATCGACCGTACGCTGATCGTCTCGCTGATGGTGCTGATCGGTGTGTTGCTGGCGTTCTCGGTGCTGGTGCGTTGGCCGTTGCCGGCCGCAGTGGCTATTCTGGTCTGGGGTATCGCCAGTTTTGCCCTGGTCCCGCCGTTGCAGATGCGCGTGATGGAAGCGGCCAAGGATGCGCCCAACCTGGCCTCCGCGGTGAACATCGGTGCATTCAACTTCGGCAACGCCATCGGTGCCGCGCTGGGTGGGGCGGTGATCAACGCCGGGCTGGGTTATCCGGCGATCTCCCTGGCGGGGGCGGCGATGGCGGTACTGGGCCTGGTGATGGTGCTGGTGTTTGCCTGGCGCTCCCGGGCCGCGGTGGCGCGGCCCGAAGGCGAGGTGGATGCGACCGCTTGACGAGCGCCGCGCAGTTCCGGACATTGCTGGCAATGGAATCGAACTGACGGAGCCCGGACCCTGATGATTGACCGCAAGCAACTGCTTCGGGACGGCCATGTCCTGCTGCGTCAGGCGATCCCGACGCCGTGGCTGGATGAGCTTCGCGTGGTGTTCGACGCGGGTATCATCCCTTCGGCGCAATGGCCGGTGCCGCGAGGCATGGACTGGCGGCATTCGCTGCTGGACCTGGAGCCGAAGGTTCAGGCGGTCTGCCATCTGCCACAGGTGCTGGCGGCCGTTGGCGAGTTGATCGGCGAGCGGTTCTTCCTGTCCCAGGTGGAGGGCCGCGAACCGCTGGCCGGTGGCGGTCAGCAGCAGTTGCACCGCGACCTGTCGGCACTGCGGCCAGGCGACACCGTCAACTTCCTGGCCTATCTGGACGACTACGGCCCGCACAACGGCGCGACGCGGATCGTCCCCGGCAGCCATCGCCCGCAGCCGGCAGCGCCACCGGTCGACTTCAGTGATGAGTCCGGCGCCGTGCAGCTTTGCGGCCGGGCGGGTGACATCCTGGTATTCGATGCCGACCTGGTGCATGCGGGCACTCTGAACATCGGCGGCGGGCACCGTCGCTCGTTGCTGGGCACCTACTTCTCGGAAAAACTGTACGCCTCGCACCTGGAAACCGTGAGGCTGCGCAATGTCCGGATGGACACCCGCGAACGCTTCGAACCCGCGGATTACCCCTGGCAAGGGCCGCTTGCCTGACCGGCGCCTGCCGGCAGCATCGGCTACCGGCAAGCGCCGTCAACTCCCCTACTTGATGACCAGCAGCCGGTACACCCCGCCCTGGCTCTCGATGCCGTGGGTGTCATGGGCTAAGGCCGGGAACGCCCGGTCGAAACTCTCCAGGGCGCGCAGGTAGGTCAGTTGCGGGCCGTCCAGCGGTCCGGCGTTTTCACCGGGCATCAACAGCGGGATGCCGGGCGGGTAGGGCACGATACCGGTGGCGACCACGCGGTTGGTGGCTTCTTCCAGCGTCACCAGCTCCACCTCGTCCTTCACCAGTTTTTCGTAGGCCTCCACCGGGCTGTACACCGCCTTGGGCAAGGCGGCGAAGGCGTTGGCCATGGCGCTGGTGGTGCTGTGCTGCTTCATGGCCTGGAAGATCCGCTCGCACAGGTCCTTCAGGCCCAGGTGCTGGTACTGGTCCGGGTGCGCCTGGGCGAGGTCGGGCAGGCACAGTTCCAGGTCGAGGTTGGTGTCGTAGTCGCGCTTGAAGTCGAGCAGGGCGTTGACCAGCGTGCCCCACTTGCCCTTGGTGATGCCGATGGAGAACAGGAAGAGAATGGTGAAGTCGGTGGTCTTCTCCACCACGATGCCCTGGCGCGACAGGTAGGCGCTGAGCACGCAGGCGGGGATGCCGAACGGCAGCAGCTTGCCGTCGTCGCCCATGCCGGGGGTGAGCACCGACACCTTGATCGGGTCGAGCATGCAGTAGCCGTCCTCGATGTCGCCGAAGCCGTGCCACAGCTCGTTCGGGTGCAGTACCCAATGCTGCGGCTCGCTCTTGAGGCGGGCCGGATCGACCTTGTGGAAGTCCACGGTCTGGCCGTCGACCTTTGCCGACGGTGGCTGCCAGCAGGAGAAGAACCACTGCCCCTGGCTGGCCAGGTCGGCATGCATGCGTGCGATCACCTGGCGGAAGGAGATCGCTTCCTCGATCGATTCGTTGGTGAGGATCTGCCCGCTGGGCGCGCTCATCATCGCCGAGCTGACGTCGCACGAAGCCATGATCGCGTAGTTCGGCGAGGTCGAGGCATGCATCATGAACGACTCGTTGAAGCGTGCGTGGCTGATGGCCTTGCGGCCGTTGCGCACGTGGATCATCGAGGCCTGGGAGAGGGCCGCGAGCAGCTTGTGGGTGGACTGGGTGGCGAACACCGTGGGCTTGTCGGCGTTGTGTTCGTCCGGGTCGCCGTGCATGGCGAAGCGGTCCTTGTACAGCGGATTGAAACGGGCGTAGCCGTACCAGGCCTCGTCGAAATGCAGGCGGTCGACGCTGGCACCGAGCAGTTCCTCGACGCGGGTGACGTTGTAGCACAGGCCGTCGTAGGTGGAGTTGGTGATGATCGCGTGCATCGGCGTCCGGTCGATGCCGGGCTTGACCAGCGGGTTGCGCGCAATGGCCTCGCGGATGGCCCCGGCTTCCAGGGTTTGCGGCAGGATCGGGCCGATGATGCCGTAGCGGTTGCGGGTCGGCTGCAGGTAGGTGGGCAGCGCGCCGGACAGGGTCATGGCGTGCTCGGCGGACTTGTGGCAGTTGCGGTCGCAGAGGGCGATCTGGTTGCGGGTGACGCTGGCCATCAGGATCACCCGGTTCGAGGTCGAGGAACCGTTGGTGACGTAGTAGGTGCGATGCGCGCCGAAGACCTTGGCGGCGTAGCGCTCGCCCTGGCCGATGGGGCCGGAGTGGTCGAGCAGCGAGCCGAGTTCGCCGACCGAGATCGACAGGTCCGAGCGCAGCAGGTTCTCGCCGAAGTACTCGTAGAAGGCCCGGCCCGCGGTGCTCTTGAGGAACGCCGTGCCGCCGGCATGGCCCGGGGTGTGCCAGGAGTATTCGTAGGAGCGCGAGAAGCGCAGCAGCGCCCCGAGCATCGGCGGCAGCACGGCCTGGCGGTAGCGTTCGATGGCCGCCAGGATACGGCCGCTGAGGAAGCGGCTGGTGTCTTCCGGCAGCCAGATGAAATCGTCGGCGTGCTGCATCACCACCAGCGGAATATTGCTGGCGGTGCTGCGGTCGCTGATCAGGAACACCGGTACCCGGGTGTTGCGTTCGCGCAGGTTGTGCAGCAGGTCGATGCACTGCTGGTGGCCTTCGCTGTGGTCCATGCCCCAGTTCAGCAGCAGGCACTGGATGGCCGGGTCCGAACGGAGAATGGCGGTGGCGTCGGGCAGAGACTCGGACAGCAGCACGCTGATCGAGCGTTCTTCCACTTCGGTGATCAGCTGGCCAAGGGCACGGCCGAACACGGTGCGTTTGTCGGGGGCGGTGCTGACCAGCAGGGCCAGCATGCCGAGGTTGCTCCGGGGCTCACTCATGGAGGGTCTCCAGGCGGGACGCGGCCCGCTCTTCATGGCTGATGTGCCGGGCGCTGACCGATTGCACCGGCACGCTGACGCGGCCTTCGGTTTCCAGGCGAATCAGACGGTTGTTGACGAAGCCGAACAGGGTATAGCCGAAGAAGGTCGCCAGCCCGCCCCACATCAGCGCCTGCTCACCGGAGCTGAACAGCGCCAGGTAGCTGTAGGCCGCGGCGATCAGGGCGACGATGTTCGAGGCCAGGGCCTTGCCCGGCGGCACGTTGGCGGCTTTCTGGATGGTCATCAGCGCGGCCATCGACAGGATGTACGGCACCAGGTTGGTCACCACCGCCAGGTTCACCAGCACATCGAATTGCTTGGACAGGTCCGGGCTGATGGTCAGCAGCCCGATGGCGGTCTGCGCCGCCAGCAGGATCAGCATGCCGATGATCGGCGTGCCGGCCTTGTTGACCTTGGCGAACACCGGGATGAAGTAGCCGGTGTCGGCGGAACTCTTGAACACCTGGGCGATGGTGAACTGCCAGCCGAGCAGCGAGCCGACGCAGGCGATCACCATCAGGCCCATCACCACGTTGCCCACCGTCGGCGTGAACAGTTGCGCGAAGGCCAGGCCGAACGGCGCGGTGGAGGAGACCAGCGCGGCATTGTCGACGATGCCGGCGATGGCATTGGTGGAGGCGATGTAGATGACCGCCGCGCCGAGGGTGCCGCCGAGCACGGCGATGGGCACGTTACGCTCGGGGTTTTCCACCGCATCGGTGTTGGCGCAGGCCGACTCCAGGCCGAGGAAGGCCCACAGGGTAATGGCTACCGAGGCATTGGCCGCCTGCCACCAGTTCAGGTCGTGGGGGTTCCAGGCCGCCATGTACCTGGCGCCGTCGAACCAGAACCAGCCCGCGGTGGAAATGAACAGCACCGGCGCGATCACGCCCCACACCGTCACCGCACCGATGCGCCCGGTGATGCTGGCGCCGCCGAAGTTGGCGAAGGTGGTGAGCCAGAGCAGGGCGATGGTGGCCAGGCAGATCTGCACCGGCGTGAGGGTGAGGTGGAACAGGGTCTGGATGTAGCCGACCGCGGTGATCGAGATCGCCACGTTGGCGATCAGCAGCGACAGGCCGTAGGTGTAGTTGGTGATGTAGTTGCCGCCCTTGCCGAAGGTGTATTCGGCGTAGCCGCCCATGCCGCCGGTCTTGCGGCTGAGCATGCCGCAGCGGGCGAAGGCGTAGGCCAGGGCCAGGGAGCCGGTGGCGGTGACCAGCCACGACAGGATCGAGATGCCGCCCACCTCCGCCAGCTTGGTCGGCAGCAGCACGATGCCGGAGCCAAGCATGTTTACCGCGGTGAGCATGGTCAGTTGTATGACACTCATCTTTTTCGCCGTAGCCATTCCATTTCCTCCAGATACGAGGGCGGTGTTTACCGGCAGGTCCCGATCGCTGGCATTCCGTTGCCCTACTAGAAAAGGTGAGTGGGTTTAGCTATAGCAGAGCCGTTGCGCTAAGCAAGAATGTTTCCAATTAACGCCGGCTTGTCCGCTCGGCGTTTGTAATGAATTGCGGGTATTAATAGGAAGCATTATTATTCACGCCCAGCCTTCATCGCCCGTCGCCATGAACCTCCAGCCACCTCGCAGACCCGGCTTTTTCGAGCACTACGAAGAATTGATCGGCACCTGGACCCGCCGACTGCGCAACCGTCAGAAAGCCGAGGACCTGGCTCACGATACGTTCGTGCGGGTATTGGAAAGCCGGGCCGACAGCGTCGAGCAGCCGCGCGCCTACCTGCACCAGACCGCGCGCAACATCGCGGTGGATGCCTATCGCCGCGAAGACCGGCGCGGCGCCCTGGAACTGGACGCGATCGATCACAGTGCGCCGCCCAGCGGCGACCCGGAGCATTTCATGCACGCCATCCAGCTGGCCGACTCCATCGAGCGGGCATTGGCCGAGTTGCCCGTCAACTGTCGCAAGGCGTTTGTCTGGCAGAAGATCGAGGGCCTGAGCCAGGCCGAGATCGCCGAACGCCTGGGGCTGTCCAAGAACATGGTCGAGAAGTATATGATCCGCACCCTGCGGCATCTGCGCGAGCGTCTGGACGAGCCGGGGCAATGATGGGCGAGGCGATGCAAACTTCATTCGGACAGGACTTTCCATGATGGATACCCGTGATTGCACCTGCGATGCCAACACGGTGCGTGAGGAGGCCGCCGCCTGGTTCGTGCGGGTCCAGGAGGCGCCGCTGAGCGCCGTGCAGCAGGCCGAGTTCGATGCCTGGCGTAACCGGCACCCGCTGCACCAGGAGGAGTTCGACCTGCTCCAGGGGCTCTGGAGTGCCACCGACCTGTTGCCCCGGGCACGCCTGCAGGCACTCTGCGAGGTGCCGCCGGAGCGTTCGCGGCGCCGGCCGCTGCTGCGTTATGCGGTGGCCGCCGGAGTGCTGGCGGTCGCCGTCGGGCTGGGCCTGTTCAGCGGGCTGAATCATCCGGCGCCCTACAGTGCGACCTTCGCCACGGTGCTCGGCGAGCGTCGCCAGGTGGCCCTGCCCGATGGTTCGGTGATCGATCTCAACAGCCGCAGCCGGGTGCGGGTGAGCTATGAACGCGATCGGCGTTCCGTCGAGCTGGAGCAGGGCGAGGCGCTGTTCAGCGTCGAGCACGACAGCAGCCGGCCGTTCGTGGTGCAGACCGGCGTCGGCAAGGTGACGGTGACCGGGACCCGCTTCGACGTGCGTCGCGATCCGACGCAGACGCGGGTGGTGGTCGAGGCGGGGACGGTCAGGGTCCAGGGGCGCAACGCCCGGGACGACGAGTTCGTAAGCCTCACCGCAGGCCTCGGGACGCGGGTCGATGCCCAGGGAAATGTCGCGGCGGCCCAGGCGGTCGACCCCGGGGAACTGACCGCCTGGCGCAGCGGCAAGCTGGTGTTCAACAACGCCAGCCTGGCCGACGTGGTCGCCGAGGTCTCGCGCTACCGGGACAGGCCGTTGACGGTGGCGAACCCGGCGGTGGGCAATCTGCGCCTGACCAGCGTGTTCAAGCTCAACGACACCGATGCCTTGCTCAAGGCCCTGCCGAACATCCTGCCGGTGGCCGTGCGCAGCCGTGCCGACGGCTCGCAGGAAATAATTTCAAAATAGATTCAGGTTTTTTTCGAGTTCGTCGTCTTCTGTCCAACTGCAACTGGTTTGCATTAACGCTCGCATCTATTGGCGAACAACAGGACAAGGTCAGACGTGAACAACAATAAACCCAACGCGCTTTACCAGGCGATCCGTAGTGCACTGCCCAGCTCCCAGGCCCTGGCCCTCGTGCTGGCGGTGACCGGCGTGGCGACCCTGAGCCAGGCGGCCCGGGCCGATACCGCCATTCATATCCAGGCCCAGCCGCTGGCGTCGGCCTTGAGCCAGTTGGGTCAGCAGACCTCTTTGCAAGTGTTCTTCAATCCGCAACTGGTGGCCGGCAAGCAGGCCCCTGCGGTGGACGGCAACCTGTCGCCGGAGGAGGCGCTGAACGTGCTCTTGCGCGGCAGCGGCCTGGACTACGACCTGCAGGACGGTTCGGTGACCCTGCGTCCGGCCACCCCGGCCGCCAGCGGCTCGCTGGAACTGGCACCGCTGGACGTCAAGGTGGTGGGTGACTGGCTCGGTGACGCCGACCAGGCGATCGTGCAGAACCATCCGGGCGCGCGCACCGTGGTCCGCCGCCAGGCAATGATCGAGCAGGGCGCGATGAACGTGAAGGACGCGCTCAAGACCGTGCCCGGCGTGCAGGTGCAGGAAAACAACGGCACCGGTGGCAGCGACATTTCCCTCAATGTCGGTGTGCGCGGCCTGACTTCACGGCTGTCGCCACGCTCCACCGTGCTGATCGATGGCGTACCGGCGGCCTTCGCGCCGTATGGCCAGCCACAGCTGTCGATGGCGCCGGTTTCGGTCGGCAACCTGGACAGTATCGATGTGGTGCGAGGGGCCGGCTCCGTGCGCTACGGACCGCAGAACGTCGGCGGGGTGATCAACTTCGTGACCCGGGCGATCCCGCAGAAATTCTCCGGCGAAGTCGGCACCACCCTGGAAACCACCCGCTACGGTGGCGTCAAGCACCTGGACACGGCGTTCCTCGGCGGTACCGCCGATAATGGTTTCGGCGCAGCCTTGCTGTATTCCGGGGTGAAAGGCCAGGGCTACCGCGAGAGCAACAACGGCAACGACATCAACGACGTGCTGCTCAAGACCCACTGGGCGCCGACCGATGTCGACGATTTTTCGCTGAACCTGCACTACTACGATGCCAACGCGGACATGCCCGGCGGCCTGACCCAGCAACAGTACGATGCCAAGCCGTACCAGTCGGTGCGCGACCATGACAATTTCACCGGTCGGCGCAAGGACATCTCCTTCAAGTACAAGCGGCAGGTGGATGACCAGACCCTGGTCGAGGTGCTCACCTACTACACCGACAGTTTCCGTGGCAGCAACATCGCTGCCCGTGACCAGAAGACCCTCGGTTCCTTCCCGCGCAGCTACTACACCCTTGGCGTCGAGCCACGGGCCTCGCGGGTGTTCGAACTGGGCGAGACCAGCCAGGAAGTCAGCGTCGGCTACCGCTACCTGCGCGAAGCGATGCACGAGTCGACCAGCCGGCTGGCGCTGGTCAACAACGTACCGACCGTGACCCCGACGTCCGACGGCCATATCTATCAGGACCGTACCGGTGGCACCGAGGCCAATGCCTTCTACATCGACGACAAGATCGACGTGGGCAAGTGGACCATCACCCCGGGTATCCGTTTCGAGCGGATCAACACCGACTGGCATGATCGTCCGGTGCCGGGCACGAACGGCGTGCGGGTCCAGGAGAAGAACCGCAGTGTCGAGAGCAACGAGCCGCTGCCGGCGCTGAGCGTGATGTACCACCTCTCCGATGCGTGGAAGTTGTTCGCCAACTACGAGACCTCGTTCGGCAGCCTGCAGTACTTCCAGGTGGCCCAGGGCGGCAACGGCGACAGTACCGCCAATGGCCTGCGGCCGGAAAAGGCCAAGACCTACGAGCTGGGCACACGTTATGACAGCGGCATCTGGGGGGGAGAGGTGACGCTGTTCTACATCGACTTCGCCGATGAGCTGCAGTACGTCAGCAACGATGTGGGCTGGACCAACCTGGGGGCGACCAGGCACCAGGGGATCGAGACGTCCGTGCACTACGATCTGTCGGCGCTGAACCCGGCACTCGACGGCCTGACCGCGAATGCCGGCTACACCTACACCAAGGCGACCTCCCAGGGCGACATTCCAGGGTTCAAGGATCGTGACCTGCCGCTGTATTCACGCCAGGTGCTCAACCTCGGACTGCGTTATGCGATCAACCGCTGGACCTACAACCTCGACGGTTTCGCCCAGTCGGCCCAGCGTGCACCGGGGACCGGCACCAATGCCGACGGCAGCTTCAACGGCAACTACATCACCCAGCCGACCGCTGACGGACAGTACGGCAACATTCCCGGCTACATGACCTGGGACGTGCGTGGGGCGTATGACTTCGGTGCACAGTTGTCGAACCTGAAGCTGGGGGCGGGAGTGCGCAACGTGTTCGACCAGCGCTACTTCACCCGCTCCAGCGACAATAACGCGGGGATTTACGCGGGTGAGCCAAGGACGTTCTTCGTGCAGGCGAGCGTCGGCTTCTGACCGGTTCGCCTCCCGGGCCGAGGCCCGGGAGGCGCTGCCCTACAGGATAGGAAAGCCTCAGACCCGCAGGATCCTGCCGCTGATCGCCACGCCCACCAGCATCAGCGCAATCAGCAGGAACGCCAGGTTCAGGCTGCTGGCATGGGCGATGAAGCCGATCGCTGCCGGCCCCGCCAGGATTCCCGCATAGCCCAGGGTGGTGATCGCCGGCACGGCGATACTTTCCGGCATGACCTTCTGCTTGCCCACGGCGGTGTACAGCACCGGCACGATGTTCGAACAGCCGGCACCGACCAGGGCATAACCGACCAGCGCCGCTTCCCAGGCCGGGGTCAGGGTGGCCAGGGCCAGTCCGGCGGCCGCGGTGATGCCGCCCAGCACGATCACCCGTTTCGCCCCCAGGCGCCGGACGATGGCATCGCCGGTCAGCCGGCCGAGCGTCATGGTCAGGGCGAAGGCGGCATAGCCGAGCCCGGCATAGGCGTCCGGTACCTGGCGCTCGGCGCTGAGGAACACCGCGCTCCAGTCCAGCATCGCCCCCTCGGCGAGGAACACGATAAAGCACAGCAGGCCGATGAACAGCACCACGCCGTGGGGTACGGCGAAGGCCGGGCCAGTGCTCTCACTGCCATAGGGCAGCAGGTGAGGGGCGGCCTTGAGCAGCGACAGCAGCAGGAACAGGATGACCACGCTGATGGCACCCAGTGGTGACAGGCCCAGGCCGAGCAGGGCGCTGACCCCGGCCGCACCGGCGATGCCGCCGAGACTGAACAGGCCATGAAAGCCCGACATCATGGTCTTGCCGCTGGCCCGCTCGACGATCACCGCCTGCAGGTTGACGGTAGAGTCCACCGTGCCGAGCCCGGCGCCGAACAGGAACAGGCTGAACACCAGCCAGGGCACCGAGCTGACGGTCGCCAGCAGCGGCAGGGCGGCGCAGATCAGCAACGTGCCGATGGTCAGCACGCGGCGGCAGCCGAAGCGCCCGGCCAGGGCACCGGCCAGCGGCATGGCGATGATCGAACCGACGCCGAGGCACAACAGCAACAGGCCGAGGGTACCTTCGTCGAGCCCGGTGCGGGCCTTGGCATAGGGCACCAGCGGGGCCCAGGCGGCGACGCCGAAGCCGGCGATGAAGAAGGCGATGCGGGTCGACATCTGTTCCAGGCGCCCCGGTCGGGTAAGGGCGTGGGAGGTGAGGGCAGTCATGAGCAATCCTTGTCCGGTACGGCGGCCCACGATGGGCTCTCTTGCTGTGGCCTTTTGCGGGAGTCGGCAGGCCGGCTCCCGCAAGGGCGGCTTCCAGAGTTCGATGGCCGCGCCAGGTAAACAGTTCCAGCGCTAGCGCAGGCGCCCGACGATATCGGCGATGCTGCTCAGCACATCCTTGCCCAGTTGTGCCGAGCGTTTGCCCGACCAGCCGGTACGGGCGTCCGGGGCGTCGTCGTTGTCCTTGAAAGGCATTTCCAGGGTCAGCGACAGGCAGTCGTATTGCTGGCCGACGCTGTTGCAGGCCAGGGTCATGTTGGCTTCGCCGGGCAGGTCGCGGGTGTAGCCGTGGGTGGTCTGGAAGTCCCGGGTGAGGGCACTCAGGTGGCTACGAAAATGCTGTTCCAGCTCGGCGATCCGTGGGGTGTAGCCCGGGTTGCCCTCGCAGCCGGCGGTGAACACATAGGGAATCTCTTCATCGCCGTGAATGTCGAGAAACAGGTCCACGCCATACTGGGCCATCTGCTGCTGGACGAAGAACACTTCCGGGCTGATTTCCGGGCTGGCGTTCTGCCACGCGCGGTTGAGGTCCTGGCCCATGGCGTTGGTGCGCAGGTGGCCGTGGAATGCGCCGTCCGGATTCATGTTCGGCACCAGGTACAGGTCGGCGGCGTCCAGCAGGGCGTTCATCTCTGAATCGTCGCGGTTCTGCAGGCGTTCGATCACGCCCTCCATGAACCATTCGGCCATGTGTTCGCCGGGGTGCTGCTGGGCGATCAGCCAGACCTTGCGCTTGCCCGCGTCGCCGTTGCCCTTGCGCAGCAGCTGGATGTCCCTGCCTTCGGCGCTCTTGCCGATGGCCAGCAGTTCGCTGCCGGCATGGGTCAGGGCCTGTTCGACCAGCCTGTCATGCCGCTCGCGGCTGTAGGGTTCGAAGTAGGCGAACCAGGCCTGTGGCTGTTTCGCCTGGAACTGGATGTGCAGGCTTTCGCCGTCGAAGCGCGTGTCGGTACGAAACCAGTCCTGGTGATCGTGGGAGGCGGCGGCGCGATAGCCGGTCCAGGCCTTGTTGTAGGAGGACTGGCTGGCGTTGGTCAGTTCGAAGGTATAGGACTGGCCAGGTTGCAGGCCCTCGACCTTGAAGTGGAACCACTGGAAGTGCTGGCTGCGGGTGTCCGGCTCGATGGCCAGCAGCAGGTGTTGCGGGTTGCTGGCGTCCAGCACCTGGATGTTGCCACTGTCGAAGTCACTGCTGATTTTGAGTGAGGGCAGAACCACGGTCATAGTCTGTGTACCTGAATATGATGTCTTGTGGTTGCTACTGTACACGGCAAGCGGCTATTGGCCGAGGCATGTCGGATTTGATGCGGGGGAAGGGGGCGTCGTCCCTGACGCTGGGTCAGGGTAGTGTTTATGATATTGATTCTCAAGTACTTCAGGTTTTTTTCCGATCGATTGTCGGGGCTGGCGGTCTTTCATTGGCTGATGGTCCTTTGCTATTATGCGCGCCATCGCGACTGCCCCATCAAGATGGCAGCGCCCCAGTCTTCATTAGCCTGAAGCCGAACCCGTAAAACGGGTGCAAAAAAAGACCCGGCAAAAAGCCGGGTCAAAAACCGTGATTAGCCTGATGAGGAGATAATCCAGGAGTCCGACCTAAGGTCTCCAGGTTTATCGACTGATCTCGCGACCAGTTGCTTGCAATAATAATCATTATCATTTGCAAGTCAAATGTTTTTCTGTCTCTTCTGGAAATTATTTTTCCAGCCCTCTCTCCAGACTTCGATGTTCCTCTGTCATCGGCCCTGTATCGGCCGTCGTTACCGTGCACGCGCGTTATGGCGCCGGGTATTGCACATTCATGGCGCGGTCGACCATGGCTTTGGCCATGTCGATCATGTGCACCACCGAAAAGGCCAGATCGCGGGAAGAGCCCTGCAGGGCGTCGGCTGCTTCATACGCGGTGGCGGCGGCGCAGCGCAGCAGGTCGGAGGCATAGATCATCGCCTCTTCGGCGCTGAGGTTGTGGCGTACGGCGAACAGCCGGTCTTCACAGACACGGCGCGGATTGCCCTCGGCAATCGAGCTTGAAACGGTTGGTTTCAAATAATAGTCGAGCGCCCGTCGGGCCGCGGGCCCGTCCCTGAGCGAATCGTAGGGGGGCGTGGTGTCGATCTCGGTCTTGGTCTTGGTGCTGGAAGTCATGGAGAGCCTGCCTTTGAGGGGAATTCGAAACAGCAGGTGCAGATTAGTACCAATTGTACTCATTCGCTTGTTGGATATAATACATTTTGTGTATTGATCCCCCGAGTACAGCCCGTATTGTGCCGTCCATGGATAAATGGATTGCACTGGTGAGAGCCAAGCTGCGCGAGCTTGACCTCACGCAAGAAAAACTCGGAGAACGCGTTGGGGTATCCCAGGGCGGTGTCGGTCATTGGTTGAACAAGCGCCGCCAGCCGGACCTGGAAACCATGAACAAGGTGTTCCTGGCCCTGGGGCTTGGGCATCTGGAAGTCGCGCTGGTGATCCGCGACCGTTCGGTGGCGGTACAGTTGCCTGCCGAGCGTGATGGGCAGGCCTACGACACCACGTCGGCGTTCCGCTACCCGGTCAGTGACTGGCGCTCGGTGGTGAGAACCCGTGAGCCGGGGACCGATGACGAGGTCGCGCAGTACTACGAAGTGGCCGATCACTACGCCTCGGGCGCGGCGTTCTGGCTGAAGGTGGCGGGTGATGCGATGACCGCGCCGCTGGGCATCAGCGTGCCGGAAGGCATGCTGATCCTGGTGGACCCTGATCTGCAGGCCGAACCGGGCAAGTTGGTGGTGGCCCGACTGCGCGACAGTGAGGAAGCGATCTTCCGGCAGTGGGTGCAGGAGGGGGGCCAGGATTACCTGAAGCCGTTGAATCCGACGTATCCGAAGATCCTGTTTACCGACGACTACAGCATTATCGGTGTAGTCGTACAGGCAACAGCGAAGTTCTGATGGTTTTACACGGATCTTCAGGCGGTTACTTCTGTAGGAGCAGGGCTTGCCCGCGAATGGGCCCGAAAGCTCGCTAAAAGCTTCGCGGGCAAGCCACGCTCCTACAGGGTTGGCGTATGTGTTGGGTAGGTGCCTTATTCCAGCTCCACCAGCGCACTGCCCTCGGCAACCATCTCGCCTTCCTGGCAATACAGCGCCTTGATCACTCCGGCCTGGGGCGCGCGGATGCTGTGTTCCATCTTCATGGCTTCGAGCACCACCAATTGCGTACCCGCCTCGACCGTCTGGCCGACCTCCACCAGGATCCGCACGATACTGCCATTCATCGGCGCCGTGAGGCCGCCCTGGTGGCCGTGGCTGGCCTCGACCGCAGCGATCGGGTCGAACGCGCTGATCGCCAGCAGTTCACCCTGCCACTGCAGGTACAACTCGGTGCCCTGGCGAATCAGCCGATGACGCTGGCCTACGCCCTGGTGCTCGATGGACAGTGTTTCGCCCTGCAAGGTGATGGCCAAGTCCTCTGCCAGCGTCACCGCCCGATCCTCGTTGCGGCAGCTCAGGTGCACCACGATTTCGCTCGGCAGCCCGGCGCGCAAACCGTTGCGCCCGGACCAGGGCGAGGCCGGGTCGTCCTCGCGGCGGGTCTCGGGCAGGCTCAGGACCCAGGCCCGGGCCGCCACCTGCCAGAACTCGTCGCTCAATGGCTCTGCTGGCGGCAGCAGTTGCTCCTGGTAACGAGGGATGAAGCCGGTATCCAGTTCCGCCGCGGCAAACGCCGGGTGACCGATGATCCGCCGCAGGAACGCGACGTTGCTCTTGAGCCCGCCAACCGCGAATTCATCGAGCATCGCCAGCAGACGCAGGCGCGCCTGCTCGCGGCTTTCGCCCCAGGCGATCAGCTTGCCCAGCATCGGGTCGTAGAACGGCGAGATACTGTCGCCCTCGGCTACGCCGCTGTCGACGCGGCGGCCCGGTCCGGCCGCCGATTCACGGTAGACCTCCAGGCGGCCGGTGGCCGGGAGGAAGTCGTTGCCCGGGTCTTCGGCATACAGTCGCACTTCGATGGCATGGCCCAGCAGCGGTACGTCCTGCTGGCTGATCGGCAGGACTTCGCCGCTGGCCACGCGGATCTGCCAGGCCACCAGGTCGAGGCCGGTGATGGCTTCGGTGACCGGGTGCTCGACCTGCAGGCGGGTATTCATCTCCATGAAGAAGAACTCGCCGCGTGAATCCAGCAGGAATTCCACGGTGCCGGCACCGACGTAGCCGATGGCCTGTGCGGCGCGAACCGCGGCTTCTCCCATGGCCTGGCGCAACGCCGGGCTGAGGCCGGGTGCGGGGGCTTCCTCGACGACCTTCTGGTGGCGGCGCTGGATCGAGCAGTCGCGTTCGTTGAGGTACAGGCAATTGCCGTGACGGTCGGCGAACACCTGGATTTCCACGTGGCGTGGCTTGAGCAGGTACTTTTCCACCAGCATCCGCGAGTCGCCGAACGACGATTGCGCTTCGCGTTGCGCCGAGGCCAGGGCTTCGGCCAGTTGGCCGGGCTCCTCGACCACTTTCATGCCCTTGCCACCACCACCGGCGGTGGCCTTGAGCAGCACCGGGTAGCCGATGCGCGCGGCGGCCTCGCGGAAGGTTTCCAGGTCCTGGGCTTCGCCGTGGTAGCCGGGAACCAGTGGCACGCCGGCGGTTTCCATCAGCGCCTTGGCGGCGGACTTGCTGCCCATGGCGTCGATGGCCGTGGCAGGGGGGCCGAGCAAGACCAGCCCGGCGGCTTCGACGGCGCGGGCGAAGTCGGCGTTTTCCGAGAGGAAACCATAGCCGGGGTGAATCGCCTGGGCACCACTGGCCTGGGCGGCGGCGATCAACTTGTCGATCCGCAGGTAGCTTTCGGCGGCCTTGCTGCCGCCCAGGTCGACGCGGATATCGGCTTCGCGGCTGTGGCGGGCGTCACGGTCGATGGCACTGTGCACGGCGACGGTGGTCAGGCCCATGGCCTTGGCGGTACGCATCACCCGGCAGGCGATTTCGCCCCGGTTGGCGACCAGCAGGGTAGTGATCACGGGGGCACTCATCAATTGGACTCCTTGGTAGATCCGCTCTGCCAGGCCGGCGGGCGCTTTTGCAGAAAGGCGCGCAGGCCCTCCTGGCCCTCGGGGCTGACGCGGATGCGGGCAATCGCATTTTCGCAGTAGCGGCGCAGGGACGGGGTGAGGGCACCACTGCCGACTTCGCGCAGCAGGTCCTTGCTCACCCGCATCGCCTGCGGGCTGTTTTGCAGCAGGTTGTCGACCCAGGTCCCGACCTGCTGGTCCAGTTCGCCAGCCGGATAGCACTCGGCCAACAGACCGAGTTCGCGGGCGCGAAGGCCACTGAAGCGTTCGGCGGTGAGGGCGTAGCGGCGGGTGGCGCGTTCGCCGATGGCCTGGACCACGAACGGGCTGATCACCGCCGGGGCCAGGCCGATGCGCACTTCCGACAGGCAGAACTGCGCATCCTCGGCACCGATGGCCATGTCACAGCAACTGATCAGGCCCAGGGCGCCGCCATAGGCCGCGCCCTGCACCACGGCGAGGGTGGGGATTTTCAGGCGGGCGAGGTTGTACATCAGTTCCGCCAGTTCGCGGGCATCGTCGAGGTTGGTGTGGTAGTCCAGCTCGGCCGATTGCTGCATCCAGGCCAGGTCCGCGCCGGCGCTGAAGTGCCGGCCGCGGGCTCGCAGCAGCAGGAAGCGCAGGCTGGCGTTGGCCTGGACCTGGTCCAGGGCGAGGATCAGTTCGCGGATCATTTCGGCGTTGAACGCATTGTTCCTGGCTTCGCGGTTGAGCCAGAGGGTGGCGAAGCCGCGGGGGTCGGTGTGCAGTTCCAGGGTGTTGAAGTCGGTCATGGTGATGGGTCCTGTGCTGCGTGGCTGCAGCCTTGTTTAGGGGGCGACTGCCGTCACACGCTTTTGTAGGAGCCGGGCTTGCCTGCGAATAGACCCGGGAGATCGCTAAAAGCTTCGCGGGTAAGCCCGGCTCCTACCGGGTTGTGTCAAGTCTCCGGACATGTAGGGTTCGGAGGCATTCAGGCCTACATGCGGAACACACCGAACCGGCTCGGCTCGATCGGTGCATTGAGCGCCGCCGAGAGGGCCAGGCCGAGGATGTCGCGCGTCTGTGCCGGATCGATCACGCCGTCATCCCACAGGCGGGCGCTGGAGTAGTAGGGGTGGCCCTGGTGCTCGTACTGGTCGAGGATCGGTTGCCTGATCTCGGCCTCCTGCTGCGCCGTGAAGGCCTGGCCGCTGCGCCCGCTCTGTTCGCGCTTGACCTGTACCAGCACGCCCGCCGCCTGTTCGGCACCCATCACGCCGATTCGCGCGTTCGGCCACATCCACAGAAAGCGTGGATCGTAGGCCCGGCCGCACATGCCATAGTTGCCGGCGCCGAAGCTGCCGCCGATGATCACGGTGAACTTCGGCACCCTGGCGCAGGCCACCGCGGTGACCAGCTTGGCGCCGTGCTTGGCGATGCCGCCGGCCTCGTATTTCTGGCCGACCATGAAGCCGGTGATGTTCTGCAGGAACAGCAGCGGGATGCCGCGCTGGCAGGCCAGTTCGATGAAGTGCGCGCCTTTCTGCGCGGCTTCGGCGAAGAGGATGCCGTTGTTCGCCAGGATCGCCACCGGGTAGCCGTGCAGGTGGGCGAAGCCGCAGACCAGGGTGGTGCCGAACAGCGCCTTGAACTCGTCGAGCACCGAGCCGTCCACCAGCCGGGCGATCACCTCGCGCACGTCGAACGGTTGCTTGGCATCGGCCGGAATCACCCCGTACAGCTCGTCGGCCGGGTAGTTCGGCGCGATCGGCGCGCGCTGCTGCAGTTCGCCGAGCTTGCGCCAGTTGAGGTTGGCGACGCTGCGTCGGGCCAGGGCCAGGGCATGTTCGTCGCTGTCGGCATAGTGGTCGGCCACACCGGAGACCTTGCAGTGCACGTCGGCGCCGCCAAGGTCCTCGGCGCTCACCACCTCACCGGTGGCGGCCTTCACCAGTGGCGGGCCGGCGAGAAAGATGGTCGCCTGCTGGCGGACCATGATGGTTTCGTCCGCCATCGCCGGCACGTAGGCGCCGCCGGCGGTGCAGGAACCCATGACCACGGCGATCTGCGGGATGCCCAGGGCACTCATGTTGGCCTGGTTGAAGAAGATCCGCCCGAAGTGTTCGCGGTCCGGGAACACTTCGTCCTGGCGTGGCAGGTTGGCACCGCCGGAGTCCACCAGGTAAATGCATGGCAGACGGTTCTGCTGGGCGATGGCCTGGGCACGCAGGTGTTTCTTCACCGTCAGCGGGTAATAGGAGCCGCCTTTGACCGTGGCATCGTTGGCCACGATCATGCACTCGACCCCTTCGACACGGCCGATGCCGGCGATCACTCCGGCGGCCGGGACGTCTTCGCCATACACCTCGTGGGCCGCCAGTTGGCTGATTTCCAGGAACGGCGAGCCGGGGTCGAGCAGGCGGTTGATCCGCTCGCGGGGCAGCAGTTTGCCGCGTGAGGTGTGCCGTTCCTGGGCCTTCGGCCCGCCACCCTGGCGGACCTGGGCGAGCAGCGTGCGCAGGGCGTCGACCTGTTCGAGCATGACCGCGCGGTTATCGGCGAACTCGGCCGAGCGCGGGTTGAGTTGCGTGTGCAGGATTGCCATGTGCGCGCCCCTCAGCGGGTTTCGTTGAACAGTTCGCGGCCGATCAGCATCCGGCGGATTTCGCTGGTGCCGGCACCGATTTCATAGAGCTTGGCGTCACGCAGCAGGCGGCCGGCAGGGAATTCGTTGATGTAGCCGTTGCCACCGAGGATCTGGATCGCCTCGAGGGCCATCTGGGTTGCCCGTTCGGCGGTGTAGAGGATCACCCCGGCGGCGTCCTTGCGTGCGGTCTCGCCGCGCTCGCAGGCGCGGGCCACGGCATACAGGTAGGCGCGGCTGGCATTGAGCTGGGTGTACATGTCGGCGACCTTGCCCTGGATCAGCTGGAACTCACCGATGCTCTGGCCGAACTGCTTGCGGTCGTGGATGTAGGGCAGCACCAGGTCCATGCAGGCCTGCATGATCCCGGTCGGGCCGCCGGCCAGTACCACGCGCTCGTAGTCCAGGCCGCTCATCAGCACCTTCACGCCGCCGTTGAGGGTACCGAGGATGTTTTCCTCGGGGACTTCGACGTCATCGAAGAACAACTCGCAGGTGTTGGAGCCACGCATGCCCAGCTTGTCGAACTTGTTGCTGCGGCTGAAGCCCTTCCAGTCGCGTTCGACGATGAACGCGGTGATGCCGTGGGGACCCTTTTCCAGGTCGGTCTTGGCGTAGATCACGTAGGTGTTGGCGTCGGGACCGTTGGTGATCCAGGTCTTGCTGCCGTTGAGCACGAAATGGTCGCCGCGCCTGTCGGCGCGCAGTTTCATCGATACCACGTCGGAACCGGCGTTGGGCTCGCTCATGGCCAGGGCGCCGACATGTTCGCCGCTGATCAGCTTGGGCAGGTACCTGGTTTTCTGCGCGTGATTGCCGTTGCGGTTGATCTGGTTGACACACAGGTTGGAGTGGGCGCCGTAGGAGAGGGCGACCGAGGCCGAACCGCGGCTGATTTCTTCCATCGCCACCACGTGGGCCAGGTAACCCAGGCCGGCACCGCCGTATTCCTCTGCTACGGTGATACCCAGCAGACCCATGTCGCCGAACTTGCGCCACATGTCGGCGGGAAACAGGTTGTCCGTGTCGATCTGCGCGGCCCGCGGCGCCAGTTCCTGGGCGACGAAGCCCTGCACCTGATCACGGAGCATGTCGAGGGTTTCGCCGAGGTCGAAGTTCAGGGTCGGATAGCTCATGGGGTCGCCTTTTGTTATGGGGAGTTGTGCGTTTTGCTTACCTTTACGTTAACGTAAACCTGATGGCGTTGACTGTCAATCGAGCCAGGACGACGAGCGAGGAGGGGGGCAGGCGGGAGTGGGTTGCGAGCAGGGGGGGCAAATGGCAGAAACACGAAGGGGAGCCGAAGCTCCCCTTGAATGCGTTTGCGTGCTCTTTTCTTGTTATTGAGGGGCGGCCTGTTGTTGTTTTTGTCGACCGTGGCCCTGGACCGCTGTTTTTGGCGACCCCCATCCGGGGTCAAAGAGCAAACATATTTTTTTGAGCGCTGATCTGCCTTATCAGGAGATCCAACCAGTTCGGGCGCTACCTTGAGGTAGTTTTATTGTTCTCTGCCCGGTTGCGGGTGACCCGGAGGTTCCCTGAAAGCACACCGACTTCAAAAGAATCTGTTAGCTGCGTCTCTGCCGTGTTGTTCTTGTTATGTCAGAGCCGATACGTCTTATTTTTATGGGTTCGCTGCTTTTTTGTTCTTGTTGTGCCAGAGATATAGCAGGTGGCGTGCCAACTTTTTAAAATCCTTTAAAATCAATGGCTTGATTGTTTTGTAGGACAATCGTCCGTCGGCAAAATCGCCGAATCTGTTTCCGTGTTACTCGTTTGTGTTTCCAGCCGGTAACACCCTGACACACTCAGCCCGCCTGCCGCGCCCTGGCGACCCGCGAACCGGTCGCACGGCCCAGTACCGCGCAGATCTCCTGGCCGGCCAGCAGCAGCCGGTCGAGGTCGACCCCGGTGCCGATACCCAGGCCGTCGAGCATGTAGAGCACGTCTTCGGTGGCGACGTTACCGCTGGCGCCCTTGGCATAGGGGCAACCGCCGAGGCCGGCGATGGAGCTGTCGAACACCTGGATGCCTTCGAGCAGGCTGGCGTAGAGGTTGGCCATGGCCTGACCGTAGGTGTCGTGGAAATGTCCGGCGAGCTTTTCCCGCGGGACGCTGGCGGACACCACTTCGAACATCCGGCGGGTCGCGCCGGGTGTGCCGGTGCCGATGGTGTCGCCCAGGGACACTTCGTAGCAGCCCATGGCATACAGCTCGCGGGCGACCGCGGCGACCTGCTCGGCGGCCACCGCGCCTTCGTACGGACAGCCCAGCACGCAGGAGACGTAGCCGCGCACGGTCACGCCGTGCTGGCGGGCGGCGTCCATGATCGGCGTGAAGCGCTCAAGGCTTTCGCTGATGGAGCAGTTGATGTTGCGTTGGGAGAAGGCCTCGGATGCGGCGGCGAACACGGCCACCTCCTTGACCCCGGCGGCCACGGCATCCTCGAAACCGCGCAGGTTCGGCGCCAGGGCGGCATAGGTGACGCCGGGCTTGCGCTGGATGCCGGCGAAGACCTCGGCGGAGCCGGCCATCTGTGGTACCCATTTGGGCGAGACGAAACTGCCGACTTCGATGTAGTCCAGGCCGGCATCGGTGAGGCGGTCGACCAGGCGCACCTTGTCGGCGACGCTGATGGGCTGGGCTTCGTTCTGCAGGCCGTCGCGGGGACCGACTTCGACCAGGCGTACGTGGGTGGGTAGGGACATGGACGGGTACCTTCTGGAATGTGGTGGGCCACAGGGTAGGGGGGCGATCTATTCGACGGTCTGGGCCAGCGCCTGGATGCAGCGTTCTTCGGCGGTGTCGAGCTCCAGTTGCATCTGTTCGATGTCCAGCAGTTGCTGTTCCAGCTGCGCGCGGCGTTCGGCGATTTTCGCCAGCATGCTGTTGAGCTGTTTCTGGTTGCCGCCGCAAGGGTCGTACAACTCGATCAGTTCGCGGCACTCGGCGAGGGAAAAGCCGATGCGCTTGCCGCGCAGGATCAGTTTCAGGGTCACCTTGTCACGGGCCGAGTAGACGCGCTCCAGGCCGCGGCGCTCGGGGGCGAGCATGCCCTGTTCCTCGTAGAAGCGGATGGCCCGGGTGGTGATGTCGAGCTCGCGGGCGAGGTCGGAGATGCTGTAGGTCTGGCTGCTCATGAAAGCGCTCGGAGAAGATCATGTGGCCCTAAGCTAAAGGCGGCTTGACGTATACGTCAAGCTGAAGGCGGGCAAGCCCGTTCGCCATGGGCCTGCCCGTCGCGCGGCGATGGTCGCTCAGGCCTTGTCGAGCTTCTTCTCGTGGGCGGTGACCTGCTGGCAGAGTTCGATGATCTGCTCGCGCATCCAGCGGTTGGCCGGGTCCTGGTCGGTGCTTTCGTGCCAGTAGAGGTGGGTTTCCACCGGTGGTACGTCGTTGACCGGCAGCGTGAAGTAGTGCAGTTCGTGTCGGCGGGCGAAACGCTCCGGCACGGTCATGACCATGTCGGTCTGCTGCAGGACCTGCGAGGCCATCAGGTAATGCTGCGAGCGCAGGGCGATCTTGCGCTGGATGCCCATCTTGCCCAGGGCCAGGTCGACGTAGCCGAGGCCGTTGCGGCGGCTGGAAATATGGATGTGGGTCAGCCCCAGGTAATCGTCCAGGGTCAGCCTGTCCTTGCCCGCCAGCGGGTGGCCCTTGCGCATGGCGCACACGTAGTGGTCTTCCATCAGGCGTACGTGACGCACCTGCGGGTCGGTGTTGAGCGGGGCGTCGACGGCGAAGTCGATGCGGCCGGCGGCCAGTTCCTTGGTGGTCTCGCGGCGCTTGGACAGGAAACTCTCGATCGCCACGGTCGGCGCCAGGCGGCGCAGGCGCTGGAACAGCGGCGGCAGGATCACCGCCTCGGTGAGGTCGGTCATGCTGATGCGGTAGGTCTTGTTCGCCTGCAGCGGGTTGAAGATGCGGCTTTCCTGGACCGACGTGCGCAGCAGCGACAGGGCGTTGCGGACCGGACCGATGATGTTCTGTGCCATCGGCGTGGGCACCATGCCCTGGGCGGTACGCACGAACAGCGGATCGTTGAAGGTTTCCCGCAGGCGCGCCAGGGCGTTGGACACCGCCGGCTGGGTGATGCCGACGATCTGCCCGGCACGGGTCAGGTTGGCTTCGGTGTAGATGGCGTCGAAGACGATGAAAAGATTGAGGTCGACCTTGCTCAGATTCATTTCGCGGCGCTCTTATTGTCAGTATTCGATCAGCCGATCATATATCGGTGATGAATGTTAATACACGCCGAGAATAGCTTTGGTAAATTTTCGTAGCCGGTACTAGCATCGATCCCATGTCTCCAACCACCTGTTCAAGAAGGTAGCTGCCCATGGATTTCGCCTATTCGCCCAAGGTCCAGGAACTGCGTGAGCGTGTCACCGCGTTCATGGACACCTATGTCTATCCGGCCGAACCGGTGTTCGAGCGTCAGGTCGCCGAGGGCGATCGCTGGCAGCCTACCGCGATCATGGAGGAGCTCAAGGCCAAGGCCCGTGCCGAGGGCCTGTGGAACCTGTTCCTGCCGGAGTCCGAACTGGGCGCGGGGCTGACCAACCTGGAGTACGCGCCGCTGGCGGAGATCATGGGCCGCTCGCTCCTGGGGCCGGAGCCGTTCAACTGCTCGGCGCCGGATACCGGCAACATGGAAGTGTTGGTGCGTTACGCCAATGAGGAGCAGAAGCAGCGCTGGCTGGAGCCGCTGCTGCGGGGCGAGATCCGCTCGGCGTTCGCCATGACCGAACCCGACGTGGCTTCCTCCGATGCCACCAACATGGCCGCCCGTGCGGTACGCGACGGCGACCAATGGGTGATCAACGGCAAGAAATGGTGGACGTCGGGTGCCTGCGACCCGCGCTGCAAGATTCTGATCTTCATGGGCCTGAGCAACCCAGATGCGCCGCGTCATCAGCAGCATTCGATGATTCTGGTGCCGGTCGATACCCCCGGCGTGAAGATTGTCCGGCCGCTGCCGGTGTTCGGTTACGACGATGCGCCGCATGGCCATGCCGAAGTGCTGTTCGAGAATGTGCGGGTGCCTTACGAAAACGTGCTGCTGGGTGAGGGCCGTGGCTTCGAGATTGCCCAGGGGCGCCTGGGCCCGGGGCGGATTCACCACTGCATGCGTTCGATCGGCATGGCCGAGCGCGCGCTGGAGCTGATGTGCAGGCGTTCGGTCAACCGTACCGCGTTCGGCAAACCGCTGGCGCGACTGGGCGGCAATATCGACAAGATCGCCGATTCGCGGATGGAGATCGACATGGCCCGCCTGCTGACCCTGAAGGCGGCGTACATGATGGATACCGTGGGCAACAAGGTGGCGAAAAGCGAGATTGCCCAGATCAAGGTGGTGGCGCCGAACGTGGCCTTGAAGGTCATCGACCGGGCGATCCAGATCCATGGTGGGGCGGGGGTCTCGAATGATTTCCCGCTGGCCTACATGTATGCGATGCAGCGCACCCTGCGCCTGGCCGACGGGCCGGATGAGGTGCACCGGGCGGCGATCGGCAAGTATGAGATCGGCAAGTATGTGCCGCGGGAGATGATGCGCAGCGGGCATTGAGACCGCGTCGCCTTTTTCGCGGATGAGTCCGGCTCCCCAGGGGACGCGTTGCGCCCACGTGCAGGATTGATCCGCGAACCGGGCCCCGAGGTCTTCAGTAGACCCACACCTCCACCCGGCGGTTCTTGATCCGGCCTTCATCGGCGGTATTGGCCGCCACCGGCATCTGTTCGCCGAAGCCGAGGATGTCGCGCAACACCACGCCACCCTTGAGCAGTTCCCGGCGCACCGCCATTGCCCGCAGCCTTGAGAGCAGTTGTGCCCGCTGCGGGTCGCTCTTTGCGTCGCCGAATCCCACCAGGGTCACCCGGTCGTTCAACTTGCCGCGCTCGCGCAGGTAATCGAGTACCCGCTGCAGATCCTGGCGGGCCTTGTTGTCCAGGCTGGCGCTGCCCTCCTCGAAGCGAAAATTCACCGACAGGCGCTGGGCCCGTTTCGCCAGCGCCTGGTAGTCGGCGGGCATCTGCGCGCCGGCCTGCACCGACATGGCCTGTACCTTCTGCGCGATGAAACCGTTGCGGGCGACGATCGCCTGGCCGGCCCGGCTCTGGGCGAATTGCACCAGCGACTGGGCCCAGGGATTGGCGCTGTCCGGCGGCAGGTAGAAGAACAGTCGGCGCGACAGCGGATAGTCCTCGGTAGCGATCAGGCTGGCCAGCGGCAGCATCGGCTGCGAGTCGCCATCGACGATCGCCACGGCCTTGGCCTGGCGCACATAGGGCAGGCCGATGAAACCGATGCCGGCGCGGTCCTGGCTCACCGCATCGGACAACTGCTCGCTGGACTCGAAGCGCCTGGCCGCACTGGCCAGGGCCTTGCCGTGTCGCGCCAGGACCAGTTCGCGGAAGGTGTCCCAGGTACCTGACCGGTCATCGCGGACATACAGATGGATCGGCCCGCCGATGCCGCCCAGTTCCTCCCAGGTTTTCACTTCGCCGCTGAAGATCCGCGCCAGCGTCGCGGTATCGAGCCGGGTCAGCGGGTTCTGCGGGTGCAGGATGATCGCCACGCCATCGATGGCGATCACCTGTTCGGCGTCGGGGCTTTTCAGGTCGCCGAGGTTTTCCAGGGCCTGGCGTTCGCTGTCCTTGATCGGCCGGGACGACGCGACAAGGTCGGCGGTGCCGGCCTTGAGGGCGGCAAAACCGGTGCTGGAACCATGGGCGGCGACTTCCACGCGCACCCGTCGCCCCTGCTCGGTGGTGGCCAGGACCCGCTGTTCGTTGTCCTTGCCGGTGGCGGCGTCATGCACGCCGTGCAGGCCCTGTTCCAGCAGCCAGCCCTTGACCAGAGCGGGGCCGAGGCTGGCGCCGATGGTGTTGGAGCCCTGGATGCGCAGCACCAGACCGTCCTCGGGGGGCGCGGGGAGGGTGGCCTGGGCCAGGGGCGCCAGGGTCCAGAGAAGCAGCAGGGAGAGCGCACGCAACATGGCGGCGGCACCTTCAGAAAACACAAGTGCGGCAAGAATGAGTCAGGGAGGTTGCAGAAAGATGACGAAGCGGTTGGCGCGCTGCGGGAGCCAGGCTTGCCCGCGCGCGGACAAGCCCGTGCTGGAAGGAGCGGATCAGCTCAGTTCCAGCCAGATCGGCGCATGATCGGACGGCTTTTCCATGCCGCGCAGTTCATAGTCGACCCCGCCGGCCTTGACCCGCGACAGCAGGCCGTTGGAGGCCAGGATCACGTCGATGCGCAGCCCGCGCTTGGGCTCGTCCTCGAAGCCGCGGCTGCGGTAGTCGAACCAGCTGAAGCGGTCGTTCACCTCGGGGTGCAGGTGGCGGAAGCTGTCCACCAGCCCCCAGCTCTTCAGGCGCCCCAGCCATTCGCGTTCTTCCGGCAGGAAGCTGCACTTGCCGGTCTTAAGCCAGCGCTTGGCATTGTCGGCACCGATACCGATGTCGCTGTCCTCGGGGGAAATGTTGATGTCGCCCATCACCACCAGCGGCGCGTCGTTGCGGAAGCGGCTCTCCAGCAACTGTTGCAGGTCCTGGTAGAACTTGGCCTTGGCCGGGAACTTGGTCGGGTGGTCGCGGCTTTCGCCCTGGGGGAAGTAGCCGTTCATGATGGTCACCGGGTTGCCGTTCGCGTCGGCGAAGGTGCCCCAGATGAAGCGGCGCTGGGCTTGCTCGTCGTCGCTCTCGAAGCCCTTGTGCAGGCTCAGTGGCGCCTGGCGCGAGAGCAGGGCGACGCCGTAATGGCCCTTCTGCCCGTGGAAGCTGACGTGGTAGCCCAGGGCCTCGATTTCCGCCTGGGGAAACTGGTCGTCGGAGACCTTGGTTTCCTGCAGGCCGATCACGTCCGGCTGGTACTTTTCGATCAGCGCCGCCAGCTGATGGGGTCGGGCGCGCAGGCCGTTGATGTTGAACGAGACGATCTTCATGGGCGGCAGTCCTGGCAAAACAGCGATGCTAGCCGACAAGTCGGATCCGGGCCAGCGTGGCGGTAGGACAAATGCGCTGCTAACGTTCTCTATCAAGCATGGCCGGAGAGGTGATTTGAACTGTCGGACGGCTTCAGCATTCGTAAACGACAGCCAGCCATGCCCACGCAGCGTCCAGGGAGAGTGACCCCAATGCCCGACATTCCAGAAACCACGGCCGCCATTCACCTGCTCGACAGCGGTTATTCGCGCGAAGCCCGCTCCTTGCTGTATCACGCCTATCGCCACGAACCGACCTTCGGCTACCTGTTCGAGTCCGAGCGCGCCGGTTACGAACAGCGCGTGCGGGCCACCGTGCGGGAGCTGGTCAAGCAGCATTTTTTCCAGGAACTGCCGGCCATCGGCCTGCTGGTCAACGACCGGCTGATCGGTATCGCCCTGATCGCGCCGCCGCTACGGCGCCTGGGCATTACCGAAAGCTGGGCCTGGCGCATGCGCATGCTGCTCAGCACCGGTTTCAAGTGCACCCGGCGGTACCTGGACTATCACCAGGCGGTGCTGGCCTGCATCCCTTCGACGGCTGTGCACGTGCTGCCGCTGCTGGGGATTCATCCGCAGTTCCAGGGCCAGCACTACGGCGAGCAACTGTTGACGGCGGTGCACAACTGGTGCGCCGAGGACGAGCATTCCCAGGGGGTGGTCCTCGATACGGGCAACCCGCGTTATCTGGCGTTCTACAAGCGCCAGGGTTATGAGGAAATTGGCGAGGTCGCTGTAGGACCTATCCTTGAGCACGTGTTCTATCACGCCAATCCACAGGTGTTACAAACAGCAACGGCTTGAGTGTCGAACTTTTAAACGCTGTCGGGGTTCTATGACGGTCCCCAGCCCGTGGTAGCATCCGCGCCTATGACGTTTTCAGGAAGAGTTACCAGCGGCCTGCTCCTGCTTCTGTGCAGTACGGCAGCGCTGGCACAGAGTGAACTCGATGTTCGGGTCAAACCGGCCAACGATGAGTTGAAGTCCAATGTGGAAGGTTACATCGGCAGCCTCGGCGATCGTGGCGAGCGTGCGCTCGAACGCTTCAGCCGGGGGGCCGAGGAGCAGGCGCGCAAAGCGGCCCAGGCCCTCGGCTACTACCAGCCGCGCATAGACAGCGAGGTCGAGGGTGGCAAGACGCCGCGGTTGATCCTCAACATCGATCCCGGCGAGCCGGTGCACCTGCGCAATGTCACGGTGCGGATCGACGGGCCCGCCGCCAGTCTCAAGGCCTTCCGTGTTCCCAAAAGCGATGCGCTGCGTCCTGGCGCCGTGCTCAATCACGGTCATTACGAGGACGCCAAGCGGCTGATCCAGAACCAGGCCTCGCGCTACGGCTTCTTCAGCGGGCGTTTCACCTCGCAGAAACTGCTGGTGGACCCGCAGGCCGGCGTAGCCGATATCGAGCTGGTCTACGACAGCGGCCCGCGTTATGTCCTGGGCAAGGTGCAGTTCTCCGGCGACACGCCCTTCGACGAGGACCTGCTGCAACGCATGGTGCCGTTCAAGCCCAATACCCCGTACGACTCCGAGCTGATCGCCGAACTCAACCAGGCCCTGCAATCGAGCGGCTACTTCGAGGGCGTGCGGGTCGACGCCGTGCCGACCGCCGCCACTGCCCAGGTGATTCCGGTGGATGTCCAACTGGACACCCGCAAGCCCCGCACGCTCGGCCTCGGCCTCGGCTTCTCGACCGACGTCGGACCGCGCGGCAAGGCCAGCTGGACGCGGCACTGGGTCAACGGCGAAGGCGACAGCTACGGCATCGAAAGCGAGATTTCCGCGCCGCGGCAGAACATCGGCGTGTGGTACGACCATCCGCTGGACCCGCCGCTGACCGACAAGCTGCGCTGGGCGGCCGGTTACCAGTATGAAGAGCTGGCCAACACCGACAGCCTGAGCAAGCTGCTCACCGTCGGCCCGGAGTGGCACAGCAAGCTGCCCAACGGCTGGCAGCGGGTGATCTCGTTGAAATGGCAGCGCGAGGAATATCGCCTGGGCGACGACTCGGGCCTCAGTACCCTGCTCATGCCCGGCGTCAGCTACTCGTACCTGCGCAGTGACAACCGTATCGACCCGCACAACGGCTACCGCCTGCAGTTCGATGCCAAGGTCGCCAAGGAAGGGCTGGGCTCGGACAACAATCTGTTGTACGGCACCGCCTTGCTCAAGGGCCTGACCACGGTCTGGGACAGGCACCGGTTTCTCGGTCGGGTGCAGTTCGGCGGCAGTGCCACCAACGGCTACAAGTCGGTGCCGCCGTCATTGCGCTTCTTCGCCGGTGGCGACCAGAGCGTACGTGGCTACGAGTACCAGACCCTGTCCCCGGAGAACTCCGAGGGTGACCGGATCGGTGGCCGCTACATGGTCGCCGGCAGCCTCGAGTATCAGTACTCGATTGCCGACAAGTGGCGGGTCGCGACCTTCGTCGACCAGGGCAACTCGTTCAACACCCTGGACTTTCCCAGCCTGAAGACCGGCGTCGGTATCGGCGTGCGCTGGGTTTCGCCGGTCGGGCCGATCCGTCTCGACCTGGCCCATGCCCTGGATGATCCGGGCGGTATTCGTCTGCACTTTTCCATGGGGCCTGAGTTGTGACGCGTGGTTTGAAAATTTTCGGCCTGGTGCTGCTTGCGCTGGTCCTGCTCATGGTCGTGAGTGTGACGACCCTGTTGGGCACCCAGGGTGGCAGCCGTTGGCTGCTGGCGCAGGTGCCGGGGCTGACGGTGGACAACTTCCAGGGGCGCCTGGGCGGCCAGTGGAGTGCCGATCGGTTGCGCTGGGAGCAGGACGGCAGTCGCGTCGAACTGAGCCAGCCACGCTTCGACTGGTCGCTGCCGTGCCTGGCGCAACTGAGCCTGTGTATCGATCAACTGGAGGTCGAGCGGGTCGAGCTGCAGTTTCCACCGGGCGGGCAGGCGGCCGATAGCGGGCCGCTGACCCTGCCGGATCTGCACCTGCCGCTGAGCGTCCGTCTCGGCCAGGTACGGGTCGGCAGCCTGCTGCTCGATGGCAGCGAGCAGTTCCGTGAGCTGCAACTGGCGGCCCACTGGACCGCGGCCGGCCTGCAGATCGACACCCTGCATGTACGCCGCGACGATCTGAGCCTGGAACTGTCCGGCTTGCTGCAACCGGTGGCCCAGTGGCCGCTGACGTTGCAGGGTCGGCTGATATTGCCGGCACCCGGCGATACGCCCTGGGCGCTGGCCCTGGCTATCCAGGGCGACCTGCTCAAGACCCTGAACCTCAAGGCCGACAGCAGCGGCTATCTGCAGGGGCAATTGACCGGCCAGTTGCAGGCCCTGGCGCAGAACCTGCCGGCCCAGGTGAAGATCACCGCCGACGGCTTCAAGGCCAGTGCCGACCTGCCGGATACCCTGCAACTCAACCAGTTGGAACTGACCGGTAATGGCGACCTGAAGAACGGCTACCAGTTGCAGGGCAAGGCCAGCCTGCCGGCCGAGCAGGGCGCGGTCGGCCTGCTGCTGAACGGCCGGGTCGATGCCAAGGGCGCGCAGATCGATGCGCTGGAACTGGATGCCGGCGCCGACCAGCACCTGAAGGTCAGCGGGCAACTGGACTGGCAGAAGGGCTTCAGCGCCGATGGCACGGTCGACTGGCTGGACTTTCCCTGGCATCGCCTCTATCCGCTGGTCGACGAACCGGCGGTCAAGGCGCGGACCTTCGTCGGCGAGGTGCACTACACCGATGGCAACTACCTGGGCAACTTCAAGGCCGACCTCGATGGCCCGGCCGGGCGTTTCAGCCTGCTCAGCCCGTTCAGTGGCGACCTGCAGCAGATCGCCCTGCCCCAGCTCGAACTGACGGCGGGGCAGGGCAAGGCCAGCGGCTCGCTCAAGCTGCATTTTGCCGACGGCGTGGCCTGGGACACGGCGCTGGACCTCAGCGCGCTCAACCCCGCCTACTGGGTGGCGCAGTTGCCCGGTACCCTGGCCGGCCCATTGCGCAGCAAGGGCGAGTTCAGGAATGAACGGCTCGAGCTGAGCGCCGATATCGACCTCAAGGGCAAGTTGCGCGGGCAGCCGGCGGTGCTCCAGGCCAAGGCTGGCGGCAGCGGCGAACAATGGACCCTCGGTGCCCTGGATGTTCGCCTGGGGGACAACCGCATCACTGGCAATGGTCGCCTGCAGCAGCAACTGGCCGGCCAGCTCGATCTCAATCTACCGCGTCTGGGCCAGCTGTGGCCGCAACTGCGGGGCCAGCTCAAGGGCCGCGTCGACGTCGCCGGCAGCCTCAAGGCGCCCCAGGGCAAGCTCAGCCTGCAGGGGCAGCAACTGGCATTCGCCGATAACCGCCTGCAGAGCCTCAGCCTCGATGCCAACCTCGACCAGGCCCAGCGCGCCCGCCTTGAGCTCAAGGGCAACGCGATCCAGCTCGGCGAAACCGACTTGGGAAACCTGCACGTCAGCGGCAACGGTGATCTCAAGCGCCAGCAGGTGCAACTGGACCTGCAAGGCCCGCTGTTGAAGTTGGCGCTGGGTGTCGACGGTACGCTGGACCGGGGCAACTGGCGCGGGCGTCTGGCTTCGGGCGATATCCGCACCGGCGGGCAGGATTGGACGTTGCAGGGGCCGGCGAAGCTTGAGCGCCTGGCCGACGGTCGCCTGACATTCGGTGCCCACTGCTGGGCCTCCGGCGAAGCCAGCCTGTGTGGCGAGGACCAGCGACTGCTGCCCGAACCCAGGTTGCGCATGCACCTCAAGCAATTCCCGCTGGAAAGCCTGGCGCAGTGGATGCCTCGGGATTTCGCCTGGCAGGGCCGGCTCAATGCCGACCTGCAACTGGACCTGCCGGCCAGCGGCCCGAAAGGCCGGATCCTGGTCGATGCCAGCGGCGGCACCTTGCGCGTGCGCGAGAAGCGTCGCCAGTGGCTGGAGTTCCCTTATGAAACCCTCAGGCTGACCAGCGACCTGGCGCCACGGCGGGTCGACACCAGCCTGGATTTTCGCGGTGGCAGGCTGGGCGAACTGACCCTGCAGGCGCAGATCAATCCGCTGGCGAGGAACAAGCCGTTGAGCGGCGATTTTCGTCTCGGCGGCCTCGATATCGCGGTGATCCGGCCGTTCGTGCCGATGGTCGAGAAGCTGGCCGGGCGCCTGGATGGCAGCGGGCGGCTGTCCGGCGGGCTGCTGGCGCCGCAGGTCAACGGCAACCTGCTGCTCAGCGATGGCGCGGTGTCGGGGCCGGAGTTGCCGACCACCCTCAGCGACCTGCGGGTCCAGGCGCAGATCGCCGGGGAAAATGTCCAGCTCAACGGTAGCTGGAAGGGCGGCGAGTCTGGCCAGGGCAGCCTGAGCGGGCATATCGGCTGGGCCGAGGCCCTGGCGGTGGACATCGCGCTCAAGGGCGAGCAGTTGCCGGTGAACGTCGAACCCTACGCGGCGTTGCAGGTGGAGCCGGACCTGCGCATCACGATGCACGGCGACAGGTTGGCGGTGGTCGGCAAGGTACTGGTGCCCAAGGGCGAGATCACCGTACGCGAGCTGCCGCCATCGACGGTGAAGGTCTCGGACGACACGGTGATCGTCGGGCACCAGATCGAGGAGGGCAAGCCGCCACTGGCGATCGCCATGGACATCGATGTCGTGGTGGGCCAGGACAAGCTCAGTTTCAGCGGCTTCGGCCTGACCGCGACCTTGCAGGGGCAGGTGCACATCGGTGACAACCTCGACACCCGGGGCGAACTGCGCCTGAACGATGGGCGGTACCGCGCCTACGGGCAGAAGCTGAGCATTCGCCGTGCGCGCCTGCTGTTCGCCGGCCCGGTCGACCAGCCGTACCTGGATATCGAGGCGATCCGCCAGACTGGTGACGTCATTGCCGGGATTCGCCTCAGCGGCAGCGCCGAGCAGCCGACCACGCAGGTCTTCTCGGAGCCGGCGATGAGCCAGGAACAGGCGCTGTCCTACCTGGTGCTGGGACGGCCGTTGAGCACCACCGGCGAAGACAACAACATGCTCGCCCAGGCGGCACTGGGGCTGGGGTTGATGGGCAGTTCGTCGGTGACCTCGGACTTGGCGAACAAACTTGGCGTGCAGGATTTCGAGCTGGATACCCAGGGCAGCGGCAACAAGACGGCGGTGGTGGCCAGCGGCAAGATCACCGAGAAGCTGAGCCTGCGCTACGGGGTCGGGGTGTTCGAACCGGCCAACACCATTGCCTTGCGTTACCTGTTGAGCAAGCGGGTGTACCTGGAGGCGGCGAGTGGTGTGGCCAGTTCGCTGGATATCTTCTACAAGCGCGATTTCTAGTGTTTGGCTGGGGGCCCGTGTTGGATGCTTCGCGGGCAAGTCCTGCTCCTACAGCGGCGAGTCGCAAACAAACCTTGCGCACGCCTGCGCCCTGTAGGAGCCGGGCTTGCCCGCGAAAGCGACCCCAGGACCGCATGCTGCTCCAGGCCTAGCGATTGAGCCCCTGCATCACCGCCTCCGCATAACGGCTACCGGCCGCCGCGTCCATGGGGAACACCTCGTCCAGCGCCCGCAACTCGGCAGCGCTCAGCCGTACTTGCAGCGCCGCGACATTCTCTTCCAGGTACTTGCGCTGCCGGGTCCCGGGAATCGGGATCAGGTAGTCACCCTGGGCCAGCACCCAGGCCAGCGCCAACTGGCCGGTCGTGACGCCTTTTTCTGCCGCCAACGCGCGGACCTGCTCGACCAGTTGCAGGTTTTTGGCGAAGTTCTCGCCCTGGAAACGCGGGTTGTCGCGGCGGAAGTCGTCGGCGGCAAAGTCCTCCGGAGTTTTCAGCGACCCGGTCAGAAAACCACGCCCCAGCGGGCTGTAGGGCACGAACGCGATTCCCAGCTGTTGGCAGGCCCGCAGGCAGCCATTGTGCTCCGGGTCGCGGCTCCATAACGAGTACTCGCTTTGCAGGGCGCTGATCGGATGGACCTTGTGCGCCCGCTCCAGGGTGCTCGCCGAGGCTTCGCTCAAGCCCAGGTAGCGCACCTTGCCGGCCTTGACCAGCTCGGCCATGGCGCCGACGGTTTCCTCGATGGCCACCTGCGGGTCGACCCGGTGCAGGTAGTACAGGTCCAGGGTGTCGATGCCCAGGCGCTGAAGGGTACCGTCGATAGAGCTGCGCACATACTCCGGCCGCCCGTTGACCCCGCGCAGCGCGGGGTTGGCCGGGTCGCGCAGGATGCCGAACTTGCTCGCCAGGAACACCTGGTCGCGCTTGCCGACCATGGCCCGGCCGATCAGTTCCTCGTTGCGGTAGGGGCCGTACATGTCGGCGGTATCGAACAGGGTCACGCCCAGTTCGAGTGCCCGGTGCAGGGTGGCGATGGCTTCGCGGTTGTCGTTGTCAGTGTTGCCGGTGGTGTAGAAATCGCTCATGCCCATGCAGCCCAGGCCAATGGCGGAAATCTGCGGGCCGTTCTTGCCCAGTTGGCGAGTTTGCATCGCTGACGCTCCGTTGAGGTGAGGTTGGCCCATTTTGGTCCTCGACAAAAAGCCGATAAACCGGCTAAAAGTGTTATCACTGTTTGTATTTTCCAAATAATCTTTGCCAAAGAATGGACGGCCAATGGACCGCTTCAACGCCATGCGCGTGTTCACCCGGATCGTCGAGCTGGGCGGTTTCGCCAAGGCCGCCGACAGCCTGCAACTGCCGCGGGCCTCGGTGACGATCCTGGTCAAGCAGTTGGAGGCGCACCTGGGCGTGCAACTGCTGCACCGCACCACCCGCCAGGTCAGCACCACCCTCGATGGCGAGGCCTACTACCAGCGTTGCGTGCAACTGCTGGCGGACCTGGAGGAGACCGAGGCGGTATTCCGTTCCGCGCGCCTGAATCCCCGTGGCACCCTGCGGGTCGATATGCCGGCGGCCATCGGCCGCTTGATCGTGATCCCGGCCCTGCCGGAGTTCACCGCGCGTTATCCGCTGATCGAGCTGGAGATCGGCCTGAACGATCGCCCCGTCGACCTCATTCGCGATGGGATCGATTGCGTGCTGCGCGGCGGCGCGGTGCTGGATGAGTCGCTGGTGGCGCGACCGCTGGTGACCATCGAGCAACTGCTCTGCGCCAGCCCGGCGTACCTGCGCGAGCAGGGCGTGCCGCAGTCGCTGGAGGCGCTGGCCGGGCATCGCATGGTCGAATACTTCTCCAGCGTCAGCGGCAGGCGTTATGGCCTGGACATTCTGCGCGACGGCCAGGTGGAGGAACTGCACCTGCCCAGGCAGCTCTCGGTGAGCAGTGCCGATGGCTACCTGGCGGCCTGCGAGGCCGGGTTCGGCCTGGTGCAGATTCCCTACTACCATGTGGTCGAGCAATTGCGTGACGGGCGGTTGTGCGAGGTGCTGCCGGGGCTTGCGCAACCCGGTTTGCCGCTGGCGGCGCTGTACCCGCCACACCGACAGTTGTCGCAACGGGTGCGGGTGTTCGTCGACTGGCTGGTGGAGGTGTGTGCCCGGCCGGGCATCGGCTTCAAGCGTTGAGGGCAAGGGCGCAACAGAAACGAAACGGGTGAGCTGTCGGCTCACCCGTGAATGTCAGCGATGGTAGTAGCCTGGGCCGCCACCGTAATAGCCGGGGCCGCCGTAGTAGCGGTGGTCATGCCAGCCACCGTGGTCGCGCGGCATGATGATGCAGCCGCTCAGTGACAACAGGATCAACGCGGGAATCAGCAGTGTGATTCGACGAAACATGGACACATCCTCATGGTTGAAGGCGGGCAGCGAAAACTCCTGCTCGCCTGTATCATGAGACTGCGTTTTGGTCGGCTTATTCGTCGGGCACTGTAGGTGCTTGGCATGAGTGTCGATACAAAGCGGATACATTTCACCCGAAGCCCGGCGTTCCGGGCTTCCTTCAGGATACATGCAATGACCCAGGCACAACGTTTGAAATACTCGATTCTGGTCGTCCTGGTAGTACTGGGGATCATGTTCGGCCTCACCTACCTGCAGAACATCGGCGTGATCAGCGAGAAGCTGTTCCAGTACATCGCGATTGGCGTGGCGGTGGTGGTGGTGATCATCAACGGCGTGATGCGCCGCAAGGTCAAGCCCTGAAGGCCGGCGCCGCCGGCCCGCAACGGGCGGCGTGCCGACGATGAACGATAACGCGGTATATCTCCATGCCGCGTTGTCGAGTTTCAGTCCTGTTGTTCCAGCGCCGTCAGGGCGTCGGGATGCAGGCTGTAGGTCTTGTCCGTGTTCAGCACCACCACGCCCTCGCTGCACAGGCGCTTGAGCACTTCGCGCACGCTGAGAAAGGACAGCGGAATGTCCAGTTCCAGCAGGTGGCCGTGAACGCCGCGTACGCCCAGGCGTCGCTGGCCGTCGCCGACATTGAGCAGGGCATCGATCACCTTCAGCCGGATCAGGCTGGTGCGCAGGCCAAAATGCTTGAGCAGTTGGCGAATGCGCTCGTTGCCATTGCGCTCGGCAGGTTTGGCAAACATGGCGCCCGAGCTGTAGGTGGGATCGCGTTGCAAGGAAATACCGTCCGTTGGCCTGTGCTGGTCGTACATGCGAAAAACTCCTTTTCAGAGCCTGATCAGGAAAGTGATGTCTGCTCTCTTTGGATAAAGACGAACGAGGCGGATAAATCATGAAGCTTCGTATGTAGAAAATTTGTCGACATCAGGTCACAGCCGTGTTGTTGGGCTGAACTGCAGCTGTCTGGCCGGCTAAATTTATGCAGTTCCGTTCGTTTCTAAGGGCAGGCATCGGCTGCCCCGTGCTTTGGCGTGGGCGCCGGTTTTTCCAGGCGTCCGAGAGGGGCGAGCCCCGCGCGGCCTGGTTTTCGACGGTCTTATCAGGAGTCTGCGTGATCATTTCCCGGCCATTTCCCAGGTGCTGTCTTGCAACGTTGTTGATCGGCCTGAGCCTGGGCGCCCATGCCCGTTCCCAGGGAGCCGATACCCAGGGGGGCCAACTGAGTGCCGATATCCGCCGCACCACCTTCGGCGTCCCGCATATCCGGGCCAGCGACGAGCGTGGCCTGGGCTACGGCATCGGTTACGCCTATGCCCAGGACAACCTGTGCCTGCTGGCCAATGAAATCGTCACGGTCAATGGCGAACGGTCGAAGTTTTTCGGCCCGCACGAAACCACGGTCGAACAGCGGGACAACCTCGCCAGCGACCTGTTCTTCAACTGGTTCAACAGCCCGGCGGCGGTCTCCGCGTTCTGGCAGGCGCAGACCCCGCCGATGCAACAGCGGATCGAAGGGTATGTCGCCGGTTACAACCGCCTGTTGCGCGAGCGCCAGGCCGAGGGCCTGCCGGTGCAGTGCCAGGGGGGCTGGGTCCGACCGATCACCGTGCTCGACCAGGTCAAGCTGACCCGCCGTCTGCTGGTCGAAGGTGGCGTCGGGCAGTTCGTCGAGGCCCTGGCCGCGGCGGCGCCGCCGGAGCAGACCGCACAACGGCCGTCGGCGGCGTTCCAGGTGGCTGCCGAGCGCATGCAGCGGTTCGCCCTCGACCGTGGCAGCAACGCGGTGGCGATCGGTGGCCAGCGCTCGTTCAACGGTCGTGGCCTGCTGCTGGGCAACCCGCATTTCCCATGGGTCGGCGGCATGCGTTTCTACCAGATGCACCTGACTATTCCCGGCCAGCTCGATGTGATGGGCGCGGCGCTGCCGGGCCTGCCGTTGGTCAACATCGGTTTCAGCCGACACCTGGCCTGGACCCATACCGTCGATACGTCCAGGCACTTCACCCTGTATCGCCTGCAACTCGACCCCAAGGACCCGACCCGCTACCTGCTCGACGGCAAGTCCAGGGCCATGGACAAGCGCCAGGTGACCGTCCAGGTCAGGCAGGAGGACGGCAGCCTGAAGCCGGTCTCGCGGCTGGTCTACAGCTCGGTGTTCGGCCCGGTGGTGCAATGGCCCGGCAAGCTCGACTGGAATCGCGAGGTGGCGTTCAGCCTGCGTGATGCCAACCAGGATAACGACCGGGTATTGCAGCAGTGGGCTGAAATGAATCGCGCCGACAGCCTCAAGGCGTTCCAGGCGGCGGTGCACAGGATCCAGGGGATTCCATGGGTCAACACCCTGGCGGTGGATGATCGTGGGCAGGCGCTGTACATGAACCTGTCGGTGGTGCCGTACGTGGATGCCGACAAGCTGCGCGAGTGCAGCGATCCGCGGGCTGGCTACGAGATGATCGTGCTCGACGGCTCGCGCCGTGCCTGTGCCTGGCGTGTCGCCGCGAATGCCCCCCAGAAGGGGATTTTCCCGGCGAGCCGCCTGCCGCAACTGGAGCGCGGCGACTATGTGCAGAACTCCAACGACTCGGCGTGGATGGTCAACCCGGCGGCGCCGCTCAAGGGGTTTTCGCCGCTGATCAGCCGCGAGGACCAGCCGTTGAGTCCGCGTGCACGTTTCGCCCTGGAGCGACTGGAGCGCCTGAAGCAGGCCGGGCCGGTCAAGGTCGAGGACTTGCAGGCGATGGTGATGGACAACCAGGTTTATCTCGCCAGCCAGGTGCTGCCGGATCTGCTGCAGTTCTGCAGCGCCGACCTGGGGGCGGACGCCGCGACCCTGGCGCCACTGTGTGCCAGCCTCAAGAGCTGGGACCGGCAGGCCAATCTGCAGAGTGGCGTGGGGTTCGTGCACTTCCAGAACGTCATGGCGCAGTTGCTCGAACAGGAGGATATCTGGCGAATCGGATTCGACCCGGCCAACCCCCGGCATACACCGCGTGGGCTGAACCTCGGGCAGGCGCAGGTGGCCAGTGCCGTGCGCGAGGCGATGCTGGCGTCGGTGGCGAGCGTGGACAAGGCGGGACTGACGGCTGACACGCAGTGGGGCGATGTCCAGCAGGTCGGCCTGGGCGGGCACCCGGTGCCGGTGCATGGCGGGCCGTCGACGCTGGGTGTGTATAACGCGATCCAGAGTGTGCCCGCCGAGGGCGGCAAGCGGGAAGTGATCAGTGGCACCAGCTATCTGCAGGTGGTCAGCTTCGATGAGCAGGGGCCACGGGCGCTGGGGTTGCTGGCACCGTCATTGTCCAGCGATCCGGCGTCGGCGCACTTCCGTGACCAGACCGAGGCGTTCTCGCAGAAGGCCTGGAGTGTGCTGCCGTTTACCGAGGAGCAGATCAGGGCTGACAAGGAATATCGGCTGCAGGTGATTGGCGAGAAGTACTGAGGCAGGCCATTGCCATAAGGGTGGGCTTCCACGGATGGCCTGAGCAGGCTGCTCAGGCCTTGGGCTTTTCCCGCGGGATGGCGTTGAGCACCGGATTGCCGTCCTTGTTCTGGGTCAGGTAGACCGGCAGGACCTTGGGCAGCGAGATGACCAGTTTCTTCACCTCGGCGGTGCTGTAGATCCCGCCGATGCGGATCCCGCCGGTGTCCGCATCGGCCAGCAGCACTGGCATGGCCAGGTAGCGGTTGATCAGCGGCAGGGCGTCGGCCAGGCTCAGGTTGTCGAGGATCAGCTTGCCGTTGCGCCAGGCCAGGGACGTGTCATTGGCATAGGTCTGGCTGATCTGCGGCTCATAGTCGCCGGCCTTGTAGCGCGCCTGCATGCCCGGATCGAGGCGGTAGCCGCCGGGCTGGCTGCTGTCGCTGTTGACCAGCACGGAACCTTGCAGCAAGGTCACCCGCACCTGGTCCTCATACATCCAGACGTTGAAGCGGGTACCGGTGACCCGGATCTGGCCCTTGGCGGCCTTCACCACGAAGGGGTGCTCGGCGTCATGGCTGACGTCGAAAAAGGCTTCGCCCTTCTTCAGCGTGACCCGCCGTTGATCCTTGTAGTTGCTGTAGGTCAGCTGGCTGCCCAGGTTCAGTTCCACCTGGCTGCCATCGGCGAGGGTGATGTGCTCGACCCGGTTGCCGGCTTCGAAGGTCTGGTAGGAGCTGGGTATCCAGCCCAGGCTCCAGCCGATGTAACCGGCCAGGGGAATGGCCAGCAGGCTGCTGGCCGCCACGCCATAACGCGACCAGTGGCGGCGCTTGACGGGCAGTGGAATGACTTCAGCCTGCGGCGGCCGCGGCAGGTGGTCGGCGACCTCCCAGATCTCCAGCATCGCCTCGTATTCGCTGGCATGCAGCGGGTCGGCCTTGAGCCAGGCGGCGAATTGCTCCCGTTCGGCATCCGTACAGTCCTGCTCATGCAGACGCATGCACCAATGCGCGGCGGCATCGGTGATCGCGTCGTACTCGGCTTCTGAGAGGATCTGCTCTGTCATTGACTCTTCCCTATTTCCTACATTCTAACCTTCCCCGGTGCCTGCCGAGAACACTAGATGGCAAATGCATATCAGGTCAGGTTGGATTTTTCCCCCGAATTGTCCTGAAAACCGGCTACGGGTGGGGTGTCCATGATGACTCAGGCAATGTGAAAACATTGAAAAATGGCCGCCTGTACCTTCAACACCGCCGGGTCGAGGGACACGCTGGTGCGCCAGCCCAACTCGATCGGGTAGCGCGGCAGGGGCATGGGGCAGGGTAGCAGGCTCAGCCCGCCGAGTTCGGCGATGGCCTGGGCGGCATGGGCTGGAATGGTGGCGACGGCCTGGCTGCCCTTGAGCAGGTAGGGCAATGCCGCGAAATGGCTGGTGGAGGCGCTGACGTGCCGGCCCAATCCCAGGCCGGCCAGCGCTTCGTCAGTGATGCCGATGAAGCCGCCGGACGACACCAGGATATGTTCACGGGCGACGAACTGCTCCAGGCTCAGCCCGGTCTGGCCGGCCTCCAGGCTCTGCGGGTCGACCAGGCAAAGGTAGTCGCCTTCGCCCAGCACCCGGCGGCTGAGCAGGCGTTCGGCGAAGCCGCCAGCGGTGATGGCCAGGTCGAACTGGCGTTGCATCAGGCCTTCACCGACGATCTGGCTGTGGGTCTGGCGGAAGATCAGGCGCAGACGGGGTGCCTGGATAGCGATCAGTTCCAGCAGACGGCGACCGTAGGCAATCTCGAAATCGTCCGACAGCCCGATGATCACCGAGCGGCCCTCGTAGTGTTGGGCCTGCGGGTCGACCAGCGCCAGGCTCTGCCGGCACTTGTTCAGGGCTTCGCTGATCACCGGCTTGAGCTGGTTGGCGCACAGGGTCGGTGCCAGGCCGCGGCCGGTACGCACGAACAGCGGATCGCCATAGACCTCACGCAACCGGCGCAGGGCGGCGCTGATGGCCGACTGGGTGACGCCCAGGCGCACGGCCGCGCGGCTGGCGCTGGACTCGTCGTGCAGGGCCTCGAAGACCTTGAGCAGGTTCAGATCCAGGGTCTTGATATTCGTGTTGTTCATATCATTCAGTGATGAAGTGGTCTTTATTCATGATCGACTTCGCCGCGACAATCTGCAACACGAACTCACGTCATGGAGAACCGCTCATGTCCAAATCCATCGTTGCCGCCTTGCAGATCGGGTCCTTGCCGGGTGGCAAGGGCGAGACCCTGGAACAGATCCTGTCCTACGAACAGGCGATCATCGACTCCGGCGCCTGCCTGGTGGTGATGCCGGAAGCGCTGCTCGGCGGCTACCCGAAGGGCGAGACCTTCGGCACCCAGCTGGGCTACCGCCTGCCGGAAGGGCGTGAAGCGTTCGCCTGTTATCACGCCAATGCGATCGACGTTCCGGGCCCGGAAACCGAGGCACTGGCCGGGCTGTCGGCCCGCACCGGGGCCAACCTGGTACTTGGCGTGATCGAGCGCAACGGTCACAGCCTGTTCTGCACCGTGCTGTTCTTCGACCCGCAGGCAGGCCTGGTGGCCAGGCACCGCAAGCTGATGCCGACCGGTACCGAGCGGCTGATCTGGGGCAAGGGCGACGGTTCGACCCTGCCGGTGGTGGAAGGCAAGGCCGGGCGGATCGGTTCGGCGGTCTGCTGGGAGAACTACATGCCGTTGCTGCGTACCGCGATGTACGCCAAGGGCGTGGACGTCTGGTGTGCACCGACGGTGGACGAACGGGAAATGTGGCGGGTGACCATGCGTCATGTCGCCTGCGAGGGCCGCTGCTTCGTGGTCACCGCCTGCCAGGTCCAGCCCTCGCCGGCGGCGCTGGGCGGCAGTGTCGAGAACTGGCCGGACGAGCGCCCGCTGATCAACGGTGGCAGCCTGATCGTCGGGCCGATGGGCGATGTGCTGGCCGGGCCGCTGGTGGGCGAAGCCGGCCTGCTGACCGCCGAGATCGATACCGACGAGCTGGTACGGGCCCGCTATGATTTCGACGTGACCGGCCACTATTCGCGTCCGGATGTGTTCGAACTGCGAGTGGACGAGCGGGCCAAGCCGGGCGTGCGTTTCATTCAGGACTGAGGCGTCAGGCCGCGCCGCCATTGCTCACGGGTGATTTCCCAGATATCACAGGGCAGTCGCCCGCTGACGAAGGCGCGCTCCTCGCTACGGATCAGGCGCATGCCCTCACGCTCCGAAACCCGTCGCGAGGCCAGGTTTGGCGCGGCCTTGGGGACGCGCAGCAGTGGCCGGTCGAGGACTTCGAACCAGTAACGGGTGACCACGCGGCTGGCCTCGCTCATCAGCCCCTGGCCCTGCCACTGCGGTGCGAGCCAGAAGCCGCGGTTGTTGTCGGTTTCGTTCATCAGGCTGATGGAGCCGATCATCTGTTCCGGTGCCGTCTTCAGGCGCATCGACCAGTGCCATTCCTCGCCGCGTTCGACGGCGGGCAGCGCGATATCACGCAGATAGCTCAAGGCGCCGTCGTCCGGATAGGGCCAGGGCACCAGGGCGTTGAGATAGCGCACCACTTCCCAGTGCGGGAACAGTTGCTGGACGGCGGGTGCGTCGGCGAGCGTCATCGGTTGCAGGATCAGCCGTTCGCTGTGCAGGGTGGGGTATCTGTCCATGATGCGTGCCGTCCCGGGCGGAGTCGAAAGGCTCCTTATAACAGCCTTTCGTGTCGCCCAGCAGGTGCTGGTTCACCAGCGGCTGGTATTGGAACCCGGCAGGTCCAGGCGGCCCCGCTCGACGAAACGCATCGTGCCGAACGGTCCCCCGGCCAACTTGCCGCGCAGTACGTAGGGCACGCCGTCAAGGCTGCGGGCCTGGCTCAGGCCGAAGGTCTGGCGCAGCATGGAAAAGGCCGAGACACTGACCGGTACCGTCAGCGTTGTTTCGGAAAAGCGCTGCAGCGTGCCCTGCTGGTTGCTGACACCGGAGGCCAGCGGCTGGTCGTTCACCTCCAGGTCGAGGGCTACGCCGTTGTAGGCGATGGCCGTCTCGTTGGGATTCTGCAGGCGCAGGGTCACGGCGAAGCGCATCTCCATGTCCTGGCTGGGCAGTGGCTCGATCCCGACCACGTTGATATTCAACGGGTCGCGACCGGAGAACAGTGCGCAGGCACTGAGGGTCAGCAACAGCAGGCCCAGGCCGAGGAGTTTGCGCATGGTGGAATCCTCTGGATGAATGGCAGGCTCACGATACAGCAAAGCATGGACCCTGCGGCTCCTGACAGTTTCTGACAGGAGTCTCTGCTAGGCTATGTACGAAATCG
>NZ_JSYZ01000009.1:2922-14951 GCF_001293465.1 Pseudomonas asplenii | reverse complement strand
CAATTTCGTACACAGCCTAGGCTGCGCGCATCCGCTTCTGTTCAGGTTGAATCCACCGTGTCCCGTACTTCCCGTCTATTGACGCTGCTGCAGGTGCTGCGGGCCCGTAGCCGCCCGGCCACCGCGGCGGCCCTGGCCCATGAACTGGAGATTTCCGAGCGGACGGTCTATCGCGACATTGCCGAACTGATTGCCCTGGGCGCGCCGATCCAGGGCGAGGCGGGGATCGGCTACGTGTTGCGCAGCGGCCTGTTCCTGCCGCCGCTGATGCTCGATGCCGACGAGGCCGAGGCGATCATGCTCGGCCTGCAGTACGTCAACCAGCGGGCTGACGATGTGCTGGGCAAGGCCGCCTGTGGGGCCCTGGCGAAGATTTCCGCGGTGCTCGGGCCGGCGGCCCAGGAGGCCCTGCGCAACCCCACCGTGCTGGCCGGCCCCGCCGGTTACGGCTTCCCGGAGAACATCGTGCCACTGAGCGTGCTGCGTCAGGCGATCGGCCAGCAGACCAAGCTGTACATCGACTACGCCGATGCCAACCGGATCCCCAGCCAGCGCCTGATCTGGCCCCTGGCCCTGGGCTTTCTGAACGAGGTGCGGGTGATCGTCGCCTGGTGTGAGCTGCGCAACGACTACCGGACCTTTCGTACCGACCGCATCGCTGCCGCCTGCGAGCAGGGCGAACGGTATCCGGGACGGCGCAGCGACCTGTTGCGCGGCTGGCACCAGGCCTGCGAGCAACAACAGAAAACCCAGCCGTTCACTCCTGACAAAAACTGACGCGGGCCTGGCATAGGATGAGGCCAGTCCCACCAGCAAGGAGCTGTACCCCATGAACACCTCATCCCTGGCCCCGGCTATCGAGGCCTATATTGCCGCCGCCAATGCCCGCGACACCTCGACGATCGACAGTTTCTTCGCCGCGGACGCGAATGTCTTCGATGAAGGCCGGCACCAGGTCGGTACCCTGGAGATTGCCAGGTGGATGGATGAAACCGGTCGCAAGTACCAGCCCCGGGTCGAAGTGCTCGACGTTGCCCAGCGCACCGGCAAGGTGCTGGTGCGCAAGCTCGTCTCGGGCAGCTTTCCCGGCAGCCCGGTGGAGTTGCGCTACACCTTCCGGCTGAACGAACAGGGCAAGATCGCCCGGCTGGATATTTCCCTCTGAGTCGAGCTGGCATACTGCGGGGCCCTGTTCAGCAATGGCCCCGCCCATGACCGTCGATTCCCCCCTGATTGCCTACCAGCGAGCCGTCGCCCAGGGCTTTGTCCACGACCCCGCGCAATGGCAGGCGGTGCAGGCGCTGCAACACTGCCAGGAGGCGCTGCACCAGGGGCAGGTCCCCCGCGGCGTCTACCTCTGGGGGCCGGTCGGGCGCGGCAAGACCTGGTTGATGGACCAATTCCACCAGACCCTGCGGGTGCCGTCCCGGCGCCAACATTTCCATCACTTCATGGGCTGGGTGCACCAGCGCTCCTTTCAGTTGAGCGGGATCGCCGATCCGTTGCGGGCCCTGGCCCGTGAGCTGGCGGCCGAGGTGCGGGTGCTGTGTTTCGACGAGCTGTTCGTCAATGACATTGGTGATGCGATCATTCTCGGGCGGCTGTTCCAGGTGATGTTCGACGAGGGGGTGGTGATCGTCTGTACTTCCAACCAGCCGCCGAACCAGCTGTATGCCGAGGGTTTCAACCGCGAGCGCTTTCTGCCGGCGATTGCCGCGATCGAACGGCACATGACGGTAGTCGACGTCGATGGCGGCGAGGATCATCGCCTGCATCCGGGCGCGGGTCTGCAGCGTTACTGGGTGGTGCCGGTGGAAGGCTCGAGCGGTTTTGCCCAGGCGTTCGACGCGCTGACCGCCGGGCAGCCGGTGTCCAGCGAGCCGGTCGCCATGGGGCATCGGACCCTGGCGGTGGTGCGGGCTTCGCCAAGCGTGCTCTGGTGCCGTTATGCCGAACTGTGTGAGCAGCCGTTGGCGGCGATGGACTTCATGGCACTGTGCGATCGTTACTCGGCGATCTTCCTCGACGAGGTACCGAACCTCAGCGCCCGCCAGCGTCCCGGTCGGATCGCCCGGGGTACCGAGGATGCCGCGCAACGGGTCGAGGCGGGGGATCGTCAGTTGCCACAACTGTCGATCCACGATGACAGCGTGCGTCGTTTCATCGCGCTGGTGGACGAGTGCTACGACCGCAAGGTGGCCTTGTACGTCGCGGCCCAGGTGCCGCTGGACGAACTGTACAGCGAGGGTTACCTGGCGTTCGCGTTTCGTCGTACCCTCAGTCGCCTGCATGAGATGCAGTTGCAGCGGTTCGGGCAGTGAAGCCAAGTCTGGAGAATTTCCTTCGCCCGGCCCTGGCCCGGGCCTACAATCGGCTGCCCTGAAGCGAGAACCGATTTTCAATGATGCCGTCGAGGATGAACATGGACGTTGCGGATGTACTGATACTGCAGGCGAGCTACACCAACCCGGTGCATGCCGAGGCGATCGCCCTGGTGCTGAACCACTATGCCGAAGACCCGATGGGCGGTGGTCAGTCGCTGGACCCTGACCTGCTGGCGCAACTGCCGGCCGAGCTGGCCAAGCGTGCTCATGCGTTCAGTGTGCTGGCGTTTGTCGGTGGCGAGCCGGCGGGGCTGGTGAACTGCTTCGAAGGCTTTTCGACCTTTGCCTGCCGGCCACTGGTGAACGTGCATGACGTCGCGGTGCTGAGCCGGTTTCGGGGGTTGGGGTTGAGTCGCAGGATGCTGCAGAAGGTCGAGGATATCGCCCGTCAGCGGGGCTGCTGCAAGATTACCCTGGAGGTGCTGGAGGGGAATGCGGTGGCCCGGGCTGCGTACGAGAAGTTCGGTTTCAGTGGTGCCCAGCTGGATCCGAGTCACGGGCAGATGATGTTCTGGAACAAGTATCTGTAATGACTCCCCTCAAGTACCAGGGCGGATATCTTCACTGAACATCCTGTTGGCCGGCATTCAAATAAAAAAGCGCCCCATACAGGGCGCTGAAAGAAAACACCCCTCACAAGAAACTTGTGGAGCAACCAGAGGTGTTATCGGGAGCTCGATCGATGAATCAGGTGTCAGGTTGTTGCTCGGCCGCTTTCACTTCGTTCGAAGAGGCATCGTTCTTTTGCGCCTGAGCGGTCAGGGTCTTCTGTTCGGCCTGCTCGCGCGCCAGCTGCTGGCTGACCTGGAAGTTTTCCCAGCGCTCACGGGCACGGTCGGAGCCGCCTTCGGCCAGGGCAGCGAAAGAAGTGGCGGACAATAGACCGGCAATCAGCAAGGTAGGCAGTTTCATGATTGATGTTTCCTGAGTTGTCTAAATGGATGTCGCCGTGGCGATCTGAAATTCGGAGCAACTTTAGGAAGGGGGAATTAAGTGGCAATTAAGATGGATAAATGCCGGATGAGCGGTTGCAGGAATGCTTGATGAGTATCAGGAAGATTAAGTAAATATTATGAGCCTGTTTTAAGCGGATAATATTTTTCTGATTTTGCCCGTTGCTTCGCAGGCAGGCATGCCAGCCCGGATCGCTGCCATCGGGTAGGCACCGAGAGAAATGGCCTGTTCCGCTGCGAGCCGCGAGAACAGGCCAGAAGCTCATTTCTTCGCCACGTCTCCCTGCGGCTTGGGCTTGATCAGGCTGAAATCGATCAGCGCCCTCTGTGGACGCGCGTAGGGATCGCCGATCAGCAACGGCCGAACCTTGAACTGATCGCTGACCACGCTCTTGCTCAGGTCCTGCTCATCGAAGCTCAAGCCGGCCAGGTCGGTCCAGGTGTGGATCAGGTGCGAGCTGCTGTAGGGGCGGCTCAGGTCCGAAGCGAAGCTCCAGTCATGGCTTTCGCGCCATTTCGGCGAGGCCCAGGCGATGAACGGTATGGTGTACATCGGCGCCGTCGGCTTGGCCTCGTTGCGGCCCAGGGTGGCATGGCCGGCGGAGTCGAAGACGTCTTCGCCGTGGTCCGACAGATACAGCAGGAAGCCGTTCGGGTCGGTCTTGGCGTAGTCCCTGATCAGGCTCGATACCACGAAATCGTTGTACAGCACGGCGTTGTCGTAGCTGTTGTAGGTCGGTATCTGGTCGTCGCTCAGACCGGGCGGGGCGCCGGTACGGTCGGTGAACTTCTCGAAGGCCGGCGGGTAACGGTACTGGTAGCTCATGTGCGTGCCCAGCAGGTGAACCACGATCAGCTTGCGCGGGGCGCTGTCGGCCAGGGCCTTGTTGAACGGTTCCAGCACATCGCCATCATACTGGCGGGCGTTCTGGTTGCGGTTGTTGTTCAGGTACACCTGCTCGTCGGCCTGCTCGGAGAAGGTCGTGAGCATGGTGTTGCGCTTGGTCATGGTCTGCTGGTTGGTGATCCACCAGGTCTTGTAGCCGGCCTGCTTCATGACGCTGACCAGCGACGGGGTCTTGAGGTACAGGTCGGGGTTTTCTTCGTCGGCGAAGGTCAGGACCTGCTGCAAGGCCTCGATGGTATAGGGACGCGGAGTCACCACGTTGTCGAAGACCGCCAGTTGTTCCCTGAGCTTGTCGAGGTTCGGCGTGGTTTCCCGGCGATAGCCGTACAGGCTCATGCGCTGGCGGTTGGTCGACTCGCCGATGACCAGCACCAGGGTGGTCGGCAGGCCGGCCTGGCGGTCCTTGAGGTTATGCAGCGGTGGAATCCTGCTGACGCTGTCGAGCATGCCCTGCATGTTGTTCAGTTGTTGGCGATAGCTGCGATAGGCCACCACCATCTGCCACGGGACCGCCGGTTCGACACGGCTTTCGAAACGCTCCAGGCCTTCCTCCAGCGTCGAGCTGCGGTTGATCTGGCTGACCAGTGGATAGCCGATGATCGACACCAGCAGCAGCGTCGCCACCGCCAGGGCGCGACCGCGTGGCAGGTGAACCGGGCGTACGCGGGTCCAGAGCAGGAAGGCCACGACGCTGTGGGCGAGCAGCGCGAGCAGGATCCACCACTGGAAGTACTGGGTCAGGTACTCGCTGGCCTCGGCCATGTTCGATTCGAACATGATGAAGATCACGCTCTGCGAGAATTCCTGCTGGTAGATGAAGAAGTAGCCCAGGCTGGCCAGGGAACAGGCCCACAGCATCAGGCCGATCAGGGCGCTGAGCAGGCGGGTGCGACGCGGGAACACCAGCAGCGGTGCCAGCCAGATGGCGCTGAGGAAGAATGCCTGGCGGAACCCGGAGAAGCCGGAAGTGCCGCTCAACTGGATCAGCAACTGGGTGATACCCGAGAAGTACCAGAAGAACAGGAACATCCAGCCGAGCCCGGCCCAATCAAAACCTTTCGCAGACTTGTTGCTGCGTTCGAACAACGCCATCGAGCACTCCAATCAATCGCCAACTGAACCATGGGGCTGGGAAAAAAGTCGCCATGGGGGATGGCCGCACGAATTGCGCACGGCTGGAAGGCCTGGAGTATCGGTAACGACGTGTGAAAAAAACGTTCAGGGCCAGGCACACCGGCGGCGCGCCTGGAGGGGATGGGGAATCAGCCGTGGGCCGGCGTTCAGTTGCCCAGTCGCGGCAGCGGGGCCTGGGCCGTCAGGGATTGCGCCTGCAGGGCCTCCTGCAAGAGCGCGACCTGCTGCAGCAGCGCGTTGCGCTCGTCCTGCAACTGCCGCAACTCATCGCGGCGGATCGTGACGTACAGGGTTTGTGGGGGACGTACTGCGGCTACCGTACCCATTGCTCACCTCGCGAAGGGTCTGTTTCGGTGGAGCTGGCCCGGCCCGATCAGGGGCAGGGGGCTCGTTCAAGACAATTTTGGATTCTTTTTCGGCGCATGGGAACTTTTTTATTTTTTGTTGTCGCCGTGTCCTGGGAGCGAGTTCGAGCGTAACAAGAGGGTCACGGGCGACACCGGCGAACCAATCATCGCCGTATTTGACTAACCTTTCGCAGGACACACGCCGTTGCGGTGGGCTAAGGTGTCGCCTTTATCTTTTTCGAGTTTTTTCGAACTCGTCGTCTGGAGTAACGCTACATGCAACTTGGAATCATCGGACTGGGCCGCATGGGCGGCAATATCGCACGGCGATTGATGCTCAAGGGCCATGAGACCGTGGTTTACGACCGCAACACCGACTTCGTTGCCGCCCTGGGCCAGGAAGGTTCCACCGGTGTCGCCGACCTGCCGGCACTGGTTGCCGGGCTGAGCGCGCCGCGAGCGGTCTGGGTGATGTTGCCGGCCGGGGCGCCCACCGAGGACACCATTGCCGAACTGGGCAAGCTGCTGCAGCCGGGGGATGTGATCATCGACGGCGGCAACACCTACTACAAGGATGATATCCGTCGTGGCCAGGAGCTGGCGCAAAAGGGCATCCACTATATCGATGTCGGTACTTCCGGCGGCGTCTGGGGCCTGGAGCGTGGCTATTGCATGATGATCGGCGGTGATGCCGAGGTGGTCCGCCGCCTTGATCCGCTGTTCGATGCGCTGGCCCCGGGCCTGGGCAACATTGCGCGGACCCGCGATCGCAGCCCGACCGCCGACGACCGCGCCGAGCGCGGCTACATCCATGCCGGCCCGGCGGGTTCCGGGCACTTCGTCAAGATGATCCACAACGGCATCGAATACGGGATGATGCAGGCCTTCGCCGAGGGTTTCGACATCCTCAAGACCAAGAATTCCGAAAGCCTGCCGGCCGACCAGCGTTTCGACCTGAACCTGGGCGATATCGCCGAGGTCTGGCGCCGCGGCAGCGTGGTCTCCTCCTGGCTGCTGGACCTCACCGCCGACGCCCTGGCCACCGATCCCAAACTGGACAACTACTCCGGCGCGGTGGCCGACAGCGGCGAAGGCCGCTGGACCATCGAGGCGGCGATCGAACAGGCGGTACCGGTGCCGGTGCTGTCCAGCTCGCTGTTCGCCCGGTTCCGCTCGCGCCAACAGAGCACCTATGGCGACAAGTTGCTGTCGGCGATGCGCTTCGGCTTCGGCGGCCACGTGGAGACGCCGAAAAAATGAAGGCCACCGGCAAGAAAAGCAAGGTTGAGGCCGCCCCGCCGACCACGCTGTTCCTGTTCGGTGCCCACGGCGACCTGGTCAAGCGCCTGCTGATGCCGGCGCTGTACAACCTGAGCCGTGACGGCCTGCTCGACGACGGCCTGCACATCGTCGGCGTCGACCACAACGCCGTCACTGACGCCGAGTTCGCCAAAAAACTGGAAGAGTTCAGCCGTACCGAGGTGGCCGCCAAGAGCGGGAAGACTGCGGAGCAGGCGCTGGATGCCGCGCTCTGGCGCAAGTTGGCGAAGAACATCAGTTACGTGCAGGGCGATTTCCTCGACGACTCCACCTACACCGCGCTGAACGCAAAGATTGCCGCCAGCGGCACCGGCAAAGCGGTGTTCTACCTGGCTACCGCGCCGCGCTTCTTCAGTGAGGTGGCGCGGCGCCTGGGGGCGGCCGGGCTGCTCGAGGAAACGCCCGAGGCCTTTCGGCGGGTGGTGGTCGAGAAGCCGTTCGGCTCCGACCTGGCCACCGCCGAGGCGTTGAACGCCTGCCTGCTCAAGGTGATGAGCGAGAAGCAGATCTACCGGATCGACCATTACCTGGGCAAGGAAACCGTACAGAACATCCTGGTCAGCCGCTTCTCCAACGTGTTGTTCGAGGCGTTCTGGAACAACCACTACATCGACCATGTACAAATCACCGCGGCGGAAACCGTGGGCGTGGAAACCCGCGGCAGTTTCTACGAACACACCGGCGCCCTGCGCGATATGGTGCCCAACCACCTGTTCCAACTGCTGGCGATGGTTGCCATGGAGCCGCCAGCGGCCTTTGGTGCCGACGCCGTACGTGGCGAGAAGGCCAAGGTGGTCGGCGCGATTCGACCCTGGAGCATCGAGGAGGCACGGGCGAACTCGGTTCGCGGCCAGTACACCGCCGGTGAAGTGGCGGGCAAGGCCGTGGCCGGTTATCGCGAAGAAAACAACGTGGCGCCCGACAGCAACACCGAGACTTATGTCGCGCTCAAGGTGATGATCGACAACTGGCGCTGGGTCGGTGTGCCGTTCTACCTGCGTACCGGCAAGCGCATGAGCGTGCGCGATACGGAAATCGCCATCTGCTTCAAGCCGGCGCCGTATGCGCAGTTCCGCGATACCGAGGTCGAGCGCCTGCAGCCGACCTACCTGAAGATCCAGATCCAGCCGAACGAGGGCATGTGGTTCGACCTGCTGGCCAAGCGCCCGGGGCCGGCGCTGGACATGGCCAATATCGAGCTGGGGTTCGCCTACAAGGACTTCTTCGAGATGCAGCCGTCCACCGGCTACGAGACGCTGATCTACGACTGCCTGACCGGCGACCAGACGCTGTTCCAGCGTGCCGACAACATCGAGAACGGCTGGCGCGCGGTGCAGCCGTTCCTTGATGCCTGGCGCGAAGACAGCCAGGTGCAGTCGTACAAGGCCGGCGAGAATGGCCCGGCGGCTGCCGATGAACTGTTGGCGCGCGACGGCCGCGCCTGGCACGGCATCGGATGAGCGGCTCGGTGCAATACCCCATCCGCCTGCTGCTCAGCGACATGGACGGCACCCTGTTGCGCCCTGATCACAGCCTCAGCCCACGCACTGTCGAGGCGGTGCGGGCGCTGCGCAAGGCGGGGGTATTCTTCAGCCTGGCCACCGGTCGGCCGCCACGGGCGATGCGCGAGCAGATCGAGGCGCTGGGTGTCGATTTACCCGTGGCCGCGTTCAACGGCGGCACGTTGATGCATCCCGATGGCCGCTACCTGGTGACTCATTACGTGCCGCGCGAGGCGGCGATCTGCACCCTGGAGTTGCTGTCGCGGCATGAGGAGGTGGAGATCTGGGTGTTTGCCGACAACGAATGGCTGCTGCGCAACCCCCACGGCACCATGGTCCCTCGGGAGCAGCATGCGCTGGGCTATCCGCCGACGGTGGTGGAGAGTTTCGAGCCGTACCTGGACCGTATCGACAAGATCGTCGGGGCCAGCGGCAATGCGCAACTGCTGATCGAACTGGAGACGGTGCTGCAGCCGCTGGTGGCGGACCAGGCGCTGGCCAGTCGCTCGCAGCGGGCCTACCTGGACATCACCGCGATGCAGGCCAACAAGGGCGAGGCGCTGGTGACACTGGCGAAGTTCCTTGAGGTGCCGCTGGCGCAGACGGCGGCGATCGGCGATGGCGGCAATGACCCGGCGATGTTCCATCGGGCGGGGCTGGCGATTGCCATGGGCCAGGCTGAAGAGGTGGTCAAGCGGCAGGCGGATGTGGTGACCGGCAGCAACACCGAGGATGGAGCGGCGCAGGCCATCGAGCAATGGATCCTGGGGCCTCGCTAGGTGGTGGAGGCTGGTCGCCTCTGGCGGTTCGCGGGCAAGCCTCGCTCCTACAAGTGATCGGGCCGTACAAAGGATTTGAGTTCGACGCCGGTCGCTGTAGGAGCCGGGCTTGCCCGCGAACCGCCGCAGGCGGCCATTCGCCCAAGTCCGGCTTTTGGCACATCCGCTACCCCCGACCGCCCAACCCGCTTGCTATATTCCCTCAAACTCCCATCAGCCCGCCAAGGATGCCCCGTCATGTCCGAATACCAAGCCTTCCGTGTCGAACTGGCCGACAACATCGCCCATGTGCAGATCAACCGTCCGGAAAAGATCAATGCGATGAACGCCGCGTTCTGGAGCGAGATCATCGAGATCTTCCAGTGGGCCGACGACACCGATGAGGTCCGGGTGGTGGTGCTGAGCGGCGCGGGCAAGCATTTTTCCTCAGGCATCGACCTGATGCTGCTGGCCTCGGTCGGTAACGAACTGGGCAAGGACGTGGGCCGCAACGCTCGCCTGCTGCGGCGCAAGATCCTGCAACTGCAGGCCTCCTTCAACGCCGTCGACCACTGCCGCAAGCCGGTCCTGGCCGCCATCCAGGGCTACTGCCTGGGCGGGGCCATCGACCTGATCGCCGCCTGCGACATGCGCTACTGTGCCGAAGACGCGCAGTTCTCGATCAAGGAAGTGGATATCGGCATGGCCGCCGATGTCGGCACTTTGCAACGTTTGCCACGTATCATCGGTGACGGCATGCTGCGCGAGCTGGCCTACACCGGCCGCCAGTTCGGTGCCGACGAGGCGCAGCGCATCGGTCTGGTCAATCGTGTCTATCCTGATCAGGCCGCGCTGCTCGACGGTGTGATGGGGTTGGCGCGGGAAATCGCCGGCAAGTCGCCGATCGCCGTGAGCGGCACCAAGGAAATGCTCAGTTACATGCGTGACCACCGGATCGACGACGGCCTGGAATACGTTGCCACCTGGAACGCCGCCATGTTGCAATCGAACGACCTGCGTGTGGCCATCGCGGCACACATGAGCAAGCAGAAACCTGAATTTCTGGACTGAGGAAGGTTTCCCGGTCCCCAAGGAACCCGCAATGACTCAAGGCTGGACAACCGCAGTACTGGATATCGAACAACCCGGTGGCTGGGCCGTGGCCCGTGGTCCCGAGGGGTTCCTGCTGGATGACAACGGCGTGCTGTTCCCCCGCGAGTGGCTCAAGCGCCAGGACCTGCCGGTACTCTGCGAGCATGGCATCGGCCATCGCGATGGCGAGCCGGTGTACCTCTTGGAACTCAAGGCCACGGCCGAGGTACCGGGTTGCCGCTGGCAGGGGCTGCGGCGCTTCATGCTCGAAGGTGACTTCACCACCTACCGTATGCTCGGCTATGCCGCGCAGATCGGAACCTGGGCCCGTGAGCACCGGTTCTGCGGCAGTTGCGGCCAGCCGACCCGCCAGGTCCCGGGCGAGCGGGCGATGTATTGCCAGCCGTGCGACCTGCGCGCCTACCCACGGATTTCGCCGAGCATGATCGTGCTGGTGACCCGCGGCGATGAAGTGCTGCTGGCCCGCTCGCCGCGTTTCGTGCCCGGGGTCTACAGTACCCTGGCCGGTTTCGCCGAGCCGGGCGAGTCGGCGGAGGATTGCCTGGTGCGTGAGGTCCGCGAGGAGGTGCAGGTCGAGGTCAGCAACATCCAGTATGTCGGCAGCCAGTGCTGGCCGTTCCCGCACTCGATGATGCTGGGCTTCCATGCCGAATATGCCGGCGGCGAGATCGTGCCGCAGGTCGACGAGATCGAGGATGCGCAGTGGTTCAATATCCGCGAACTGCCGCCGTTGCCGGCATCCCGGTCGATCGCCCGCTACCTGATCGACCTGTATGTGGCGCGTCGCCTAGGCCACGCTGAACCAGTGCTGCCAGGCTAGGCGCACGGTCAGACCGAGGACCACGGTGATGAACACCGGGCGGATGAACTTCGCCCCGCCACTGATGGCGGTGCGGGCGCCGAAGAATGCCCCGAGCATCACCGAAACACCCATGGCCAGGCCGATGATCCAGTCGACCTGACCGGAAAACACGAACACCGACAGCGCGGCGATATTGCTGACGAAGTTCATGCTGCGCGCCACGCCGCTGGCCTTGACCAGGTCGATGGGGTAGAGCAGCAGGCTGCTGACGGTCCAGAACGCACCGGTGCCGGGCCCGGCCACGCCGTCGTAGAAACCCAGGCCGAAGCCCTGGGGGAACTGCCACTTCCTGCGGATCGGCGCGTCGCTGTCCAGCGGCGCCTTGGGCGTACCGCCGAACAGCAGGTACAGGCCACAGGCGAAGACGATCACCGGCAGCATCCTGTTCAGCCACTCGGCTGGCATGAAGTGCGCGGCCACTGCGCCGATCAGCGCACCGGCGAGGGTGCCGAAGATCGCCAGTTTCCACTGGCGCGGATGGAACAGCTTGCGCCGGTAGAAGGTGAAGCTGGCGGTGGCCGAGCCGAAGGTCGAACTGAGCTTGTTGGTACCCAGCACCAGGTGCGGTGGCAGGCCGGCGGTCAGCAGTGCCGGGGTGGTCAGCAGGCCGCCCCCGCCGGCGATGGCATCGATGAAACCGGCGACGAAGGCGACGACGGCGAGAATGGCGAGGGTGGTCAGGTCTACGCTGAGATCGAAAGGCATGGGGTCGGCTTAGGCTATGTATGAAATCGCTTGAAACTTGGTTA
>NZ_JSYZ01000009.1:1277-2815 GCF_001293465.1 Pseudomonas asplenii | reverse complement strand
ATTTCGTACACAGCCTAGGTCGGCAGATGGCGCGCAAAGCGCCTGAAGGGGCGCCATCTTACCGAGTCGCGAGGGCCGCTGCGACCTCAGCCCTTGGCCGGGCCGTTGCCGATCTGCCAGACGAACGGTGGCTCGGTGCCGTTGATCGCCCAGTCGCCGATGATCCGGGCCTTGTAGATCACCGGGTTGTGTGACGACACCGTCCGCGCGTTGCGCCAATGGCGATCCAGCGCCTTGCCCTGGCGGACATCGGAGGCGCCGAGGGCATTGAACAGTTCGCTGGTGGCGCGCTGGATCAACTCCGAGACCACCACCTGCGCCGTGGCCGACTCGATTTCCGCGTCGACATTGGCCTGGCGTTCCACCTCATCATCACCGCCGAAGCGCGCGAGGTAGGCCCGCTGTGCCGGTTGCGCGGCGCGTACCGCCGAGGCCTCGGCGGCATACACCAGCGCGGCGACTTCGCCGACCACCTGCTGCACCTGCGCATCCTCGCTGACCCGCTGGGCATTGCCATGGCTGTAGATGCGCTTGCGCTCGCGCACCTGGCGTGCCACGTCCCTGAGCGCCGCACGACCGATGCCCGCCAGGGTCGCCAGCAGCACCAGTTGGTAGAACGCTGTCTGGTACTTGAAGCGGGTGGCGAAGTCGATGACATGGCCGCTTTCCACCACGGCATCGACGAACCGCGAGGTGCCGCTGCCGGTGGTGCGCTGGCCGAAACCGTCCCAGTCGTCGTTGTGTTCGACGCCCGGCTGGCGGGCGCGCACGGCGGCAATCACGTCGCCGCCGGTGTCGCTGCGGCGGGCGTAGACGTCGATCCAGTCGGCAAAGATGCTGCCGGTGCTGTAGAACTTCTCGCCATTGAGGCGCCACTGTTCACCGTCCGGCGAGACCCGGGTCACCACGTCGCCGATGACCACGTTGCCGATCTCGGTCCAGGCGCAGCCGACGATGTCGCCGTCGACGAAGCGTTTGAACCACAGGTCACGGCCGGGGCCCGGGGTGGCGTTCAGCCGGTCCTCGGCAAAGGCGAAATGCCCGCGCAGGGCCTGCGGGACATTGGAGTCGGCCTCGGCCAGTTCGATCAGCAACTGGAACAATTGCGGCAGGGAGGCGCCGCCCCCACCATATTCCACCGGTACCCGTACAGCGCCGAAGCCGGCCTGCTTGAGCCACTGGATCGGCTCGTGGGGCAACTCGCGGGCCAGTTCCCGTTGCACGGCACCGGCGGCGATGCGCGCGAAGATCGGTCGGAAGCGTTCGGCCAGGGACTCGTAGTCGACGCCGAGGGACAGTGGGTTGATTACCTGGTGTTCGGTCATGGGACAGCTCCTTGTGGCAGGCAGAGAAAACTGCGGTTGCCGGGAGCGGTTGCAGGGTCCATGCCGTTGGCGATCACCCCGTGTTCACGGGCTTCTATCTCGCCAGGCGAGGCGGCAACTGTTGTCTGGGCAACAGATCTTCAACAAATCGTCCTGTAGGCCACAGGTTTCCGGAGGCGAGAAGGCTCTGCGTGGGAGCGGGCCTGCCCGCGA
>NZ_JSYZ01000009.1:0-1246 GCF_001293465.1 Pseudomonas asplenii | reverse complement strand
GGCAAGCCCGCTCCCACAGGGTATCGTGCCGTGTTCGTGCGGTTGCCGGGTCGGACGCTGGCACGCTTGCTGCTCCAGTGACCTGACATTCCCTGGTCCGAGGTGCAGCACCATGAGTCAGCAAGCCGTGAAATTCGCCTACTGGGTACCCAATGTCAGTGGTGGCCTGGTGGTCAGCAAGATCGAGCAGCGTACCCGCTGGGACATCGACTACAACCGCAGACTGGCGCAACTGGCGGAGGAGGCCGGGTTCGAGTACGGCCTGACCCAGATTCGCTTTACCGCCGGTTATGGCGCCGAGTACCAGCACGAGTCGGTGGCGTTCAGTCATGCCCTGCTGGCCGCCACCACCCAACTGAAGGTGATCGCCGCGATCCTGCCCGGCCCCTGGCAGCCGGCGCTGGCGGCCAAGCAACTGGCGACCATCGACCAGCTGACCGGTGGGCGGATCGCCGTGAATATCGTCAGCGGCTGGTTCCGCGGCGAGTTCCACGCCATCGGCGAGCACTGGCTGGAGCACGACGAGCGTTATCGCCGCTCCGAAGAGTTCATCCGCGCGCTGAAGGGGATCTGGACCGAGGACGGGTTCACCTTCAAGGGCGACTTCTACCGGTTCAACGACTACACCCTCAAGCCCAAGCCGCTGAGCCAACCGCATCCGGAGATCTTCCAGGGCGGCAGCTCGCGGGCGGCACGGGACATGGCGGCACGGGTTTCGGATTGGTACTTCACCAACGGCAACACGCCGGAAGGCATCAAGGCCCAGGTCGACGACATCCGTGCCAAGGCCGCGGCCAACGGTCACTCGGTAAAGATTGGGGTGAACGCCTTCATCATTGCCCGCGATACCGAGGAGGAGGCCCGCGCGGTGCTGGCGGAAATCATCGACAAGGCCGATCCCGAGGCGGTTGGCGCGTTTGGCGATGCGGCAAAGCAGGCCGGCAAGTCGTCGCCGGAAGGCGAGGGCAACTGGGCCAAGTCCGGTTTCGAAGACCTGGTGCAATACAACGACGGCTTCAAGACCAACCTGATCGGTACCCCGCAGCAGATCGCCGAGCGCATCGTGGCGTTGAAGGCGGTAGGGGTGGACCTGGTGCTGGCGGGGTTCCTGCATTTCCAGGAAGAGGTCGAATATTTCGGCAAGCGGGTGTTGCCGCTGGTGCGTGAACTGGAGGCGCAGAAGGCGGCGCGACCAGTGGCCGAGCTGGCCTGATTCTGCTGACGCCCCCGTAGGAGCCGGGCTTGC
>NZ_JSYZ01000008.1 GCF_001293465.1 Pseudomonas asplenii | reverse complement strand
GCAGGTAGGGGTTTTGTCTTTTACGGCGTTGAAACGGGCGTTGAAACGTCCGGTGCAGGGCTTGCCCGTACAAAGGCCGCCTCCATCCTCCAGGCATAAAAAAACCACCTTCGCAGGTGGTTTTTCAATACCCGGGATTCACTCCCCGCGATAGATGCAACCGCTGGTGCATGTCTCGTGGATCCGGATCGCCGACAGCTCAGGCAGCAGTGGCTTCAGTTCCTTCCAGATCCACTTCGCCAGGTTTTCGCTGGTGGGGTTTTCCAGGCCGGGAATCTCGTTCAGATAGTTGTGGTCCAGGCGCTCGTACAGCGGCTTGAAGATCGCCTTGATCTCGGAGAAGTCACGAATCCAGCCGGTATGCTGGTCGATATCGCCGCTCAGGTGGATCGCCACCTTGAAAGAGTGGCCATGCAGGCGGCCACACTTGTGCCCGGCGGGCACGTTGGGCAGGCGGTGGGCGGATTCGAACGTAAACTCTTTGAAGATTTCCACGGTATTGTCAGCTCTGAAGAATGCATGCAGCTGGGCAGTTTAACAGTTCCGTTGCGGGAATAACCGTCTCAAAGCGCCAGCAGGCGCTCCGCCAGTCCACCGTTATCGGCCAGGTCGAGGAATTCGTCGCCCAGTCGCCGGCTTTCCTCCATCGCCTTGCGCCAGTAGCTCTGGCGACTCCGATCGTCGCCCATGAAGCGCTTGAAGTCGTTACGATCCGGCAGCTTGCCGTAGGGCAACCGGGCCAGGTATTCCTGCGAAGGGGCCAGCAGCAGGACATCCTGCAAGCGGTCAGGACTGCCGCGGCGCCATGGGAGGGTCTTGTCGAACCAGCCGGGTATGACCTTGTCGGTGAAATGTGGGTACAGCACCACATCGTCACCGCTGTAGGGCAGGTCCAGGTGATAGTCGAGCAACCCGCCATCGCGATAGGTGCCATTGCCGACGCCGACAATGTCGCGTACGCCCTCCATGACCATCGGGATCGATCCCGAGGCCAGCAGGCCCTGGCGCAGGTTCTCCGTCGCCAGCGGCAGCAGGCGCGAGGGAAAGTCCTTCAGGGGCAGCAGGGGAGGGGAGAGACGTGGGTCATGCAGGATCACCCGCTCGAAATGCCGGGCCAGGCGCGCACGGCCCAGCAGATTGTCGGCGATCACGGAAGACAGGCCCAAGCCGAGACGGCCCCGATGATCGTCCGCCAGCAGGCCATGGCTTTTGACGATGACCACGTTCAACCGGTAGCGTTCGTTGCTCAGGATCGAGGCATCGCGCCCCTCGAGCAGGTCATGCAGCATGCGCTCGCAACTGCGGCTGACCTGCGCCATGGTCACACCCTTGGCAAAACTCTGTTCGTTATAGAGTTGGCCCAGCCGTTCGATCCCCTTGGCAGCATCCGGCAGACAGGCGCTGGCAAACCGCCAGGCGCCAATCGAGGCACCGATCAGCGAACGTTCCCGTGGGCTGCCGGGTAGCCATTGACCGAACAGCGCCAGGTCCAGCCCCTGGATACCCAGGGCTTTCGGTCCACCCGCCGCGCCGGGCAGGGTGCCGACATCGGCGGCTTTCAGCCCGCTTTCACGAATGCGCCGATAGGCACGCTTGCCGGCCTTGAGCGTCAGCGCGGGATATTTGATATGGATCGCAGTCATACAGCTCTCGTTCTGTGGATAGCCGGATTATAGGGAAGGTTGTCGCGAGTCGCTGCGGGGGGCAGGAAAATCGACCGACCGTGCCTGAGGCGTGGACCGGCAATGGTCCAGGAAATTCAGCTTCATTTAAGTTGAAGTGGTTACCTTGTAACCGGTAACTGGCCATTTGCCATGGAGTGTTGTGATGAAAGCCCTGGGCACCGCTTTGGTCTTTTTGGCTCTGTGGGTCGCCACCTCCGAAGTCTCGGGTCGCGATATTGCCGTTGATGAGGCGGCGAAACTGCAGGCGGCAGGTACAATCCTGTCTCTTGATCGATTGGCCGCCATCGCCGGGGCCAGGCACCCCGGTGCACTGCCGAGCGATACCGGGCTGGAGCAGCGATACGGTCACTATATTTATCGGATAGAACTGCGCGACGCTCAGGGAGTTGAGTGGGAAATCGAATTGGACGCCGGTAGCGGTCAGGTTCTCAAGGACCATCAGGACAGGTAATGATCTTCTATTTGCGCGCCTGCAGTCTGTTGATGCTGGCAACCCTCTGTTCCCTGGCAGCGGCCAGGGATCTGGATCAGGACGAGGCCCTGCGCCTGCGCCAGCAGGGAGTGATACTACCCCTGGAAAGCCTGTTGCAACGGGCCATGGGCCATCATCCCGGGTCAAAGCTGCTGGAGGCCGAGCTTGAGACCAAGCACGGTCACTATGTCTATGAAGTCGAGTTGCTCACCCAGGCCGGTGTGGTCCGGGAACTCAAGCTCGATGCCAGCAATGGCGATCTGTTGAAAGACGAGGAGGACGACTGATGCGGTTGTTGCTGGTGGAGGATCACGTGCCCCTGGCCGACGAATTGCTGGCCGGCCTGGCTCGCCAGGGGTATGCCGTCGACTGGTTGGCCGATGGGCGCGATGCGGCCTACCAGGGGGCTGTCGAGCCGTATGATCTGGTCATTCTCGATCTCGGCCTGCCGGGCCTGCCCGGGCTGGAAGTACTGCGGCAGTGGCGGGCCGGTGGCCTGGGCATTCCGGTGCTGATCCTCACTGCACGCGACTCCTGGGCCGAGCGTATCGAGGGGCTCAAGGCCGGTGCGGACGATTACCTGACCAAACCCTTTCATCCCGAAGAGCTGCAACTGCGAGTCCAGTCGCTGTTGCGTCGTGCCCACGGCCAGCCGAACCAGCCGACCCTGAACGCCGCGGGCCTGCACCTGGACGAGGGTCGCCAGTGTGTCAGTCGTGACGGCGCGGAGATCCAGCTGACCGCCGCCGAGTTTCGCCTGCTGCGCTATTTCATGCTGCACCCGGAGCAGATCCTCTCCAAGAGCCATCTGGCCGAACATCTCTATAACGGTGAAACCGAACGGGACTCGAATGTCCTAGAAGTGCACGTCAATCATCTGCGCCGCAAGCTGGGGCGCTCGGTGATCGAGACCCGTCGCGGCCAGGGCTACCTGTTCGGTGGGGCCGGCGGGTGAGGTCGATCCAGCGCCGCCTGAGCCTGGGCCTGGTCAGCGTATTGCTGATCGTCGGCCTGATCGTTGCGCAGACCAGCCTCTGGTTGTTCGAAATGGGGCTGCAACGCTATCTGGAGGATGGCCTGCATGCCGACAGCGAGAATCTGCTGGTCGCCCTGGTACGTGGCCCCGACGGCCTGCAGCTGGATGAGCGCCGGCTGTCCCCGGCCTATCAGCGACCGTTTTCCGGGCACTACTTCCGAATCGATTTCGCCGACCATCACTGGCGCTCCCGTTCGCTCTGGGACCAGGACCTGCCGGTGCCGGAGCAGCCGGGGCTGCACGCCAACCTGCAATTGGGTCCGGAAAGGCAGATGCTGCTGGTATTGCGCTCGGACTACCGGCGCCTGGGGCAGTCGATCAGCATCAGCGTGGCCCAGGACTATACGCCGGTCCGGGAAAGCTTCCAGCTGATGCAGCGCATCGGCCTGGGGATCGGGCTGGCGGCGCTGATCGTGATCCTGCTGCTGCAGCGGGTCACTGTCCGCCGGGCCCTGCGCCCGCTGGAAAACGCCCGGGAGCAGATCGCCCAGTTGCAGCAGGGCAAGCGTTCGCAGCTGGAGACTCAAGTCCCTCAGGAACTTGAGCCGCTGGTGGCACAGATCAACCACCTGCTGGCCCACACCGAAGACAGCCTCAAGCGTTCCCGTAACGCCCTGGGCAATCTGGGACATGCCCTGAAAACCCCGTTGGCAGTGCTGCTGAGCCTGGCCTCGGATACCCGGCTGGATGCTCATCCGGGCCTGCGCCAGGTATTGCGCGAGCAACTGGAACAGATCGAACAACGCCTGAGCCGTGAACTGAATCGCGCGCGCCTGGCCGGTGACGCCTTGCCCGGCGTACTGTTCGATTGCGATACGGAGTTGCCAAGCCTGCTGTCGACCCTGGGGATGATTCATGGCGAGCATCTGTCGCTCAGCCACACCGCCCCGCCAGGCCTGCAACTGCCCTGGGATCGCGAGGACCTGCTCGAGCTGCTGGGCAATCTCCTGGACAACGCCTGCAAGTGGGCGGATGCCGAGGTTCGCCTGGGCATCGTGGAAACCGTGGGGGGTTATCGCCTGAGTATCGAGGATGACGGCCCCGGCATTCCCGAGCAGAACCGGGATGCGGTTTTCAGCCGAGGCACGCGTCTGGATGAGCAGACCACCGGGCATGGCCTGGGGCTGGGCATCGTGCGCGATATCGTCGATGCCTGGGGGGCGCAGATGCGCTTGTTGAGCAGCCCGCTGGGCGGGCTGCTGGTGACGATCGACTTGCCGCGCAGGAACTGAAGCCCCGCGCGCCCGGCCTCAGACCCGGAACTGGTCCATCAGGCCCTGCTGCTGGTTGGCCAACTGGTTGAGCGACTGGCTGACCCGTGCCGATTCGTTGGCCTGTCCCGACAGCGACTCGGTGACATCGCGAATGGTCGCCACGTTGTTGTTGATTTCCTCGGCCACCGCGCTCTGTTCTTCCGCCGCGCTGGCGATCTGAAGGTTCATGTCGGTGATGACCGTGACCGCACTGCCGATCTGCTGCAGGGCGGTCACCGCCTGGCTGACCTGCTCGACACTGCCCTGGGCCTGGCGATGACTGTTGCCCATCGAACTGACCACCTCGCGGGTGCCGTTCTGCAGCTCTTCGATGACCTGGCGGGTCTCCTCGACCGACTCCTGGGTGCGCCGGGCCAGGTTGCGCACTTCATCGGCGACCACCGCGAAACCGCGTCCGGCCTCACCGGCCCGCGCGGCCTCAATCGCCGCGTTGAGGGCCAGCAGGTTGGTCTGCTCGGCGATGGCGCGAATCACTTCGAGGACCGAGCCGATCTTCTCGCTGTTGGCCGCCAACCCTTCGACCTGGCCCATGGCATCGCTCATGTCGGCAGCCAGGTGACCGATGCTGCTGGTGGTACGGTCGATCACGGTCAGTCCCTGGCGGGTCGCCTGGTCGGCATCACGGGCGGCTTGTGCGGCCTGGGCGGCGCTGCGGGCGACATCCTGGGCGGTGGCGCTCATCTCGTGGGAGGCGGTGGCGACCTGGTCGACCTGGCGGTACTGCTGTTCCATGCCGGCGCTGGTCTGGGTGGCGATGGCGGCGGACTGGTCGGCGGTGCCGCGGGCGTCCTGGACCGAGCGCTTGACCTCGGCGATCACCGGTTGGAGTTTATCGAGGAAACGGTTGAACCAGCCGGCCAACCGGCCCAGTTCGTCCTGCTTGTCATAGTGCAGGCGGCGGGTCAGGTCGCCTTCGCCACTGGCGATGTCTTGCAGCATGTGGGCGACGGCGAGAATCGGCCGAGTCACGCTGCGTGCGGTGAGCCAGACCAGCAGCAGGCCGATCACCGCCGCCAGCAGGCCGAGGCCGGATTCGATCAGGGTGCCGGCGGCGCCGCGCTCGTCGAGCTGCGCCTTGAGCGCCTCGGCCGGTCCCACCAGCACCTTCTGCGGCACATCGAGCAGCACGCCCCAGGGCTTGCCGCCGGGGATCGGCTGGAAGGGCGCGAGGATCTTCAGTTGCTGGTGGGTACGCAAGACCTGTGTCTCGCTGCTGTTGGCCAGTTGCTGGATCAGCGCGGTGCCGTCGAGGCTATCGACCTGGTCCAGGCGCTGGCTGAGCTTGCTGGCATCCGGGCTGTAGCCGGCGAGCAGGCCGACGGGGCTGAGGATACTGACACTGGTCTGGCCATCGTAGAGCTTGCTGCTCGCCTGCTGGCTGACCGCTTGCAGGCTGTCGAGGTTGATGTCCACCGACAGCGAGGCGATCACCTTGCCCTCGAACTGCAACGGAAAGACGATGCTGGTCATCAGCACGTTGTGGCCGTCGATTTCGTAGAAGTACGGCTCGATCACGCACGGCTTGAGAGTGATGCGCGGGCAGGTGAACCAGGTGTTGTTCGGTTGGCCGCTGGGGCCGGTGCTGGTGTCGCTCATGTCGCTTTCCGGCAGCGACATGGAGGTCAGCCTGCCGGCGGTCGGTTGCGACCAGTAGAGGGCGAAGCGGCCCTTTTCGTTGCTGCCGAGTTTCTTCTGGCCGGCGAACAGTTCGTCCTTGCCGTCCAGCGCATTGGCTTCGAACACCAGGGACAGCCCCAGCAGGTCGGGGTTGGCCTGCAGGGCGGCCTTCACCTGGCGGGTCAGGTCCTCGCGCAGATCGAAGGCGTCGAGAAAGCGCTTCTGGGCCTGTTCGCGCAGAAACAGCACCTGGCGGGCGAAACCGTTGCCGTATTGGTAGGCATCCATGAACTGGCGGCGGATGATCAGCGCCTGGACTTCGCCCTGGGCCTCGATACGCGCCTGGGCGGCCTCGTTGAGCATTTCCATGCTCGAGGCCTTGACCAGTTCCGAACTGTGCTTCATGCGGTAGAGCGAGAGGCTGACCAGCAGCGTGACGATCCCCAACAGGCAGAGCCCGGCGAGCAGGGTGATCTTCCATTGGATGGAAAGCTGTCTGAGCGACATGTAACGACGTCCTTATTCTTTGAAATGCAGAGGTTTGGAAGGTTAACGGCATGCCTGATTTTTTCTTTATTTGAATGTTCAAATAAAAAACAATGACCGGCGTCAACGAAGGGTGGCTTTATCCCATCGAATGAACATCGATGAAAATCGACAATACGTCGTAAAAGGTCGATTTACTGTGGGGAAAACGAGGAACTTCGACTATTTCCTGCATCTGCACGGGCGTGCGGGCTGCTCAACTTTCCGCGATTCAGGCCGTTAAACCGTTACCAGCCCAATAATAAGAGAGCATCCCCATGCGCCTGAGTCTCAAGGCCAAAGTCCTGTCCCTCGCCGTCTTGCCGGTCCTGGTGTTTGCGGTGGTGATCAGCCTGACCACCGCGTTGATTCTGCAGAATCAGGCGCGCCATGAGGTTGAGGAAACCCGCCAGCAACTGATCGCCGAAGCCCGGGCGACCCTCAAGAGCTATGTCGCGGTGGCGATGACGGCGATCAAGCCGCTCTACGATGCGTCCGCGCCCGGTGACCAGGCTTCCCGCGACCAGGCCATCAAGCTGCTTTCGAGCATCAAGTACGGCAAGGACGGCTACTTTTTCGGCTACGACTCGCAGATCGTCCGCTTGTTCAAGAGTGACAGCCCCGACGGGCTGGGCAAAAGTTTCAAGGACACCCGCGACCCCAATGGCGTGTATGTCAACCGCGGCCTGGTCGAGGTGGCCAAGAATGGCACCCACTACCTGGAATACAGCTCGCCGCTGCCGGGCAAGGAATCGGTACTGGTGCCCAAGCTGGGTTACACCGAGTATCTGGACAAGTGGGACATGGCGGTCGGCTCCTCGGTCAACCTCGACGGGATCGAAGCCCAGGTCGCGGTGGTCCAGGCCAAGATCACCGAACGCATGGAGGGCGTGGTGCTGAGCATCGTCGGTATTGCCTTGCTGGTGCTGCTGGTGATTGCCATCGTGGGGATGCTGGTGGCCAATACCATCCTGCGGCCCCTGGTGCTGATGAAAGCCAACCTGGACGATATCGCCGCAGGCGAGGGCGATCTCACCCATCGCCTGGCAATCACCAGCCAGGACGAACTCGGGCAGTTGGCCGGGTCGTTCAACCGCTTCGTCGAGAAGATCCACAGCCTGGTGCGGCAGATCACCGAGATGACCGGGCAGTTGACCGGTTTGGTCGGCCAGGTATCCGAACAGGCCAACCGTTCGGAAGAGGCGATGGAGCGTCAGCGGCACGAGACCGATCAGGTCGCCACGGCGATCAACCAGATGTCCTCGGCGGCCCAGGAAGTGGCCCGCAGTGCCCAGGGCGCCGCGGTCGCGGCCCAGCAGACCGACGCCGAAGGCCAGGCGGCCAAGCGGGTGGTCGATGGCAGCATCGAGCAGATTCATGCGCTGGTGAAGGACATTCGCCACAGTGGCGTGTCGCTGGACAGCCTGCAGCAGGACGTGACGTCGATCGTCAGTGTGCTCGGGGTGATCCGTTCGATCGCCGAACAGACCAACCTGCTGGCCCTCAACGCGGCGATCGAGGCCGCCCGCGCCGGTGAGGCGGGGCGCGGTTTTGCGGTGGTCGCGGACGAGGTGCGGGCATTGGCCAGCCGGACCCAGCAGAGCACCCAGGAAATCCAGGGCATGATCGATCGCCTGCAGTCGGGGACGCAGTCGGCGGTGGAGGCGATGCGCCGTTCCAGCGAGGCTGGGGACGGTACCTCGGTGAAGGCCAACGAGGCGGGGGCTTCGCTGGATACCATCGCGCAACTGATCGGGACCATCAACGCGATGAACGCACAGATCGCCAGTGCTGCCGAGGAGCAGACGGCGGTGGCCGAGGAGATCAACCGCAGCGTGCACCAGATCGCGGTGGCGGTGGATAACGTCGCGGACCAGACCCAGCAGGGCGCGCAGACTTCCCGCAGTCTGGCGGACCTGGGGCAGCGTTTGGGCAAACTGGTGGGGCAGTTCCGGATCTGAGACCGGCGTTATCGTTCTTCGCGGATAAATCCTGCTCAGCGTTGAGTCGTACACCGAGGAAGGCTCGACACTGTGGGGTTTATCCGCGAAGAGGCCACCGCAGCCTCAGTGGATTTTACGGACCGACCTGGATATCGCGCATCAACAACCCGAACTCCAGCTCGACCTGATCCGGAATCGGCAGGTAAACCGTGTGCCCATCCCCCGGCGCCACCTCGATCGCCTCGCCGTTGCCATTGCGCAACTCACCCAGGTCGAAATGAAAGTTTCCCCTGGGCGTCATCAGTTCCAGATGGTCGCCCAACTCGAAACGGTTCTTCACCTTGACCTCCGCCAGCCGCTCGCGGCGCACGCCGGTCAGTTCGCCGACGAACTGCTGGCGCTCGGAAACCGAGCTGCCGTTCTGGTAGTTCTGGTACTCGTCATGCACGTGCCGACGCAGGAAACCCTCGGTATAGCCGCGTTGGGCCAGTGATTCGAGGTCGGTCATCAGGCCGCGGTCGAACTCGCGCCCAGCCACCGCGTCGTCGATCGCCTGGCGGTAGACCTGGGTGGTCCGCGCGCAGTAGAAGTGCGACTTGGTCCGGCCCTCGATCTTCAGCGAATGCACGCCCATCCGTGCCAGGCGCTCGACATGCTGCACCGCGCGCAGGTCCTTGGCGTTCATGATGTAGGTGCCGTGCTCGTCCTCGAAGGCCGGCATCGATGTTTCGGGGCGGTTGGCCTCCTGCAGCAGGAACACCTGGTCGGTCGGCGCTCCGAGGCCAAGGGTCGGCTCGACCACTTCGGGCTCGAAAACCTTGACGATCTCGCCGGTGAGGTTTTCCGTAGCCGGCTGCGCACTGTATTTCCAGCGACAGGCGTTGGTGCAGGTGCCCTGGTTGGCATCGCGCCGGTTCATGTAGCCCGATAGCAGGCAGCGCCCGGAATAGGCCATGCACAGCGCGCCGTGAACGAACACCTCCAGTTCCATGTCCGGCACCTGCTGGCGAATTTCCTCGATCTCCTCCAGGGACAGCTCCCGGGACAGGATGATTCGCGTCAGGCCCATCTGCTGCCAGAACTGCACGCTGGCCCAGTTCACCGTGTTGGCCTGCACCGACAGGTGAATCGGCATCTGCGGGAAGTGCTGGCGCACCAGCATGATCAGGCCCGGGTCGGACATGATCAGTGCGTCCGGCGCCATCTCGATCACCGGCGCCAGGTCCTTGAGAAAGGTCTTGAGCTTGGCGTTGTGCGGGGCGATGTTCACCACCACGTAGAAACGCTTGCCCTGGGCCTGGGCTTCGCGGATACCGAGGGCCAGGTTGGCGTGGTCGAACTCGTTGTTGCGCACCCGCAGGCTGTAGCGCGGCTGGCCGGCATAGACGGCGTCGGCGCCATAGGCGAAGGCGTAGCGCATGTTCTTGAGGGTGCCGGCCGGAGCCAGCAGTTCGGGGGCGGGGAAGGGCATGTGCGGACCGTCGGCAAAAGCTCGCGAGATTAAATCCTCCGGATTCGGCTTTTATTGATCTGGATCCAGACTTTGTGAACGAATCGCTGCGTTGGCCTGACTAAATCGTTGGGGGCCCTGCGCCCTGCGTTTTCCCGACATGGACCGGACATGAGCGAAGCTTCTCTGCACAACAAATTCCTGCTGGTGCTGCTGGCGCTGGTGACCGTGGCCTTCCTCTGGATTCTCCAGCCGTTCTATGGCGCGGTGTTCTGGGCGGTCATTCTCGGGATCGTCTTCGCGCCCTTGCAGCGCCGCCTGCTGCTGCGGCTGAAGGCCCGGCGTAACCTCGCATCGTTGTGCACCCTGGGAGCCTGCCTGCTGATCGCCGTGCTGCCGGTGATTGTCATAGGCGTGTTGCTGGTACAGGAAGGGACCGCGTTGTACCAGAGTATCGAAAGCGGTCGCTTGGACATCGCCGGCCACGTGGCGCAGTTCAAGCACCTGCTGCCAGGCTCGTTTCAACGGCTGCTCGATCGCTTCGGCCTGGGGGATCTCGATGGGCTGCAGGCCAAGGTGGTCGAGGGCGTGACCCAGGGCAGTCAGTTCCTGGCCAGCCAGGCTGTCAGCGTCGGGCAGGGCACCTTCGAGTTCGTGGTGAGCTTTTTCATCATGCTCTACCTGTTGTTCTTCTTCCTGCGCGACGGCCCGGAACTGGTGCGGCGGATCCGTACGGCGGTGCCACTGGCCGAACAGCAGAAACGTCGCCTGCAACTGAAGTTCAACCGCGTGGTGCGTGCCACGGTGAAGGGCAACCTGGTGGTGGCGGTGACCCAGGGCGGCCTCGGCGGGTTGATCTTCTGGCTGCTGGATATCCCCAGTGCCCTGCTCTGGGCGGTGGTCATGGGGTGTCTTTCGCTGCTGCCGGCGGTGGGGGCAGGGATCGTCTGGGCGCCGGTGGCCGTGTACTTCCTGCTGAGCGGGGCGATCTGGCAAGGCGTGGTGCTGGCGCTGTTCGGCGTGTTCGTGATCGGGCTGGTGGACAACCTGCTGCGGCCGGTCCTGGTGGGCAAGGACACGCGCATGCCCGATTACCTGATCCTGGTCAGCACCCTGGGCGGGTTGTCGGTATTCGGGCTGAACGGCTTCGTCATCGGGCCGTTGATCGCCGCCCTGTTCCTCTCCAGCTGGGATATCTTCACCGAGAACAAGAAACGCGTGAGATTGCCCTCCTGAGCGCGCGCCTCTGTAGGAGCCGGCGGTGCGGCGATCCGACTTGCCCGCGAAAGGGCCCTGGCTTCGACCCAATCACCTGAAACTGTAGGAAATCCCGGCGTACACCCCCATGCCTTCGCCCGGCACCGAACGCGCCGCGTCGGCCCCCTTGTCGTCATAGCCTGGCACCACCAGCGCGGCATAGTGCTGGTTGGTGAGATTGCGCAGGTCCAGCCAGGTCTGCCAGTCCCGCTTGGGCGAGGCGTAGCCCAGGGTGGCGCCGAACAACGCGTAGGACGAGGCATGGCGGGAGTTGGCGTAGTCCACGGCCATGCGCGAGGCGACCTGGGTATTCAGGCCGAGGTAGACGCCGGTCGGATGGTCGTAGCGGATCTCGGCCTGGTAGTAGTGCTGTGGAATGCCGGGCAGGCGGTTGTCGCCAAAGGCTCGGTCATCGCGGTAATGGAAGTCGCTGAGGGTGTAGGCCTGGCGCAGGCTGACCTTGCCCAGGGCCGGACGCTCCCACAGCAGGCTCTCCAGGCCGGCTTCGATACCCTGGTGCACGGTGGGGCTGGCGTTCACTTCGCCGGTGATCGTGGCCTGGGTCTGGGTTGCGGCCTGCAGCTCCACGGTCAGCAACTCGTGACGTACGGCCGAGTAGTACCAGGCCAGGTCCCACTTGCCGAGCCAGGACTCGCCGCGGCTGCCCAGTTCCAGGGTGGTGGCGGTCTGGTTCTGCAGTTTGATCGGTGTGCTTTGCAGACCGATGGCCGCGCCATTTCCCGCGCCGAAGCGGGTGCCCGAACTCCAGATCAGTGACCACGGATGCGGTGGTTCGACCGAGCGGCTGAGGTTGCCGTAGACCTGCAATTGCGGATTGAACTGGTAGCGCAGGCCCACGCGCGGCGCGTAGTCCCAGTCATGCTGGCTGACCTTGCCGCCGCTGGCCGGATAACTCACCTCGCTTTCGCGGCGGGTATAGATCATTGCCAGGCCGGTGGTCAGCCAGAGGTCAGGCAGCAGCTCAAGGTCATTGCTGGCGTGCAGCACGTTGTCCGAGCCCTGGTAGCTGAAGTCACGGGTCTTGGTGCCAGCCGGATAGCCTGCGGTGTTGCCGACAGGTATCCGCACATATTCCGAGGCTCCACTGTTGGGCAGGTGCCTGGTGCTGCGCCAACCGACGGTGGTCTTGCTGTCCAGGCCGAACAGGGTGTCGCGACGGATGTAGTTCAGGGTGCCGCTGACGTCGGTATAGGCCACCTTGAGGCGGTTGGGGCCTTCGCGCAGGTCCATCGGGTAGTCGTGATAGACCAGCCCCACCTCCAGCTTCGAATCGTCGTCCAGGTACATCGTGGTCTTGCTGCCCAGCCAGGTACTGCCCGGTTGCGGACGGCTGGCGTCGCGGCTGAGGTAAGACGGGTTGGCCGCGCGCGGATGGTGCTTGATCTGGTCCTGGGTCACTCGCCCGGCCAGCTCGTTGTCGGTTTCGCGATAGCGCAGGTAGAGGCGTGTCTCCAGCTCCGGGCTGAAGCGATAGCCGACGTTCGCCGCAATGCCCTTGCTGCTGCCTTGGGTATGGTCCTGGTAACCGTCGTAGTCCGAGTCGGTCAGCGACACGTAATAGTCCAGATCGCCCAGCACCTGCCCGGAGCTGATCTGGCGTTTGCGGTAGCCATAACTGCCGGTTTCGTAGCGCACCTGCAGGGGCGCGGCATCCCGCCCGGTGTGGGTGATGTAGTCGATGGCGCCACCGAGGGCCAGCGAGCCGCGCTCGAAACCGTTGGCACCGCGCAACACTTCGGCGCGGCTCAGCCACAGCGGCTCGAACAACTCGTAGGGTGTGCCGCCGGGACCGGTCAGCGGCAGGCCGTCGAACATCGTGTAGACACCCGAGCCGTGGGCGCCGGGCGCGCGGTTGATGCCCGAGCCGCGAATCGACACCTTGGTGCCGTCGTTGCCGGCCGACTGGGCATATACCCCGGGCTGATAGGCAAGCACATCCTGGTTGCCGGCGACACGGCCGTTCTCCACCTTGCCCAGGTCGACCAGGTTGCTGGCACCGGGCACCTGCTGCAATTGCTCGCGGGCTTCATCGATCTCGCTGACCTCCTCGCTGCGCACCTGGACTTCACCCAACTCGACGGAGGCGGGGGCGGCTTGCAACGGCGTACTGCACAAAAGGGCGAAAGGGAGCAGGGAAGAGGGGAGGGCGGTGCGCATCGACAGGTGCTCGGCGGAACAGGGCGGGCCAGCCTATAGAAGTCGAGAATGGTTCGCAACGCATTCGGCAGGCCCTGAAAACAAAACACCCCGCCAGAGTTGCCTCGGGCGGGGTGTCGGGTCCGGCTGGCCGTTTGCTTAGCTGGCCAGGACCGCGTGTTGCACCAGTTCCAGCAGCGGTTGCGGGTACACGCCGAGGAAGAAGGCCAGGATCGCGATCGCCAGCAGCATCACGCCACCCGCACGTTGTTCCCAGTGCAGTTGGGCATCGTGACGACGCAGGTTCGGCTCGATCAGGTACAGGGTGACCATCACGCGCAGGTAGTAGAAGACGCCGATGGCGCTACCGACCACCAGGGAGCCGATCAGCCACCAGTGCTGGGACTCGACACCGGTCGCGATGATGTAGAACTTGCCGATGAAGCCGGCGGTCAGCGGGATGCCGGCCAGGGACAGCATCATCACGGTCAGTACGGCGGTCAGGTACGGACGGCGCCAGAACAGGCCGCGGTACTCGTACAGGGCATCCATGTCGCGACCGTTGTACGGCGAGGACATCAGGGTGATCACGCCGAAGGCGCCGAGGCTGGTGATCACGTAGGTGACCAGGTACACGCCCATGGCTTCCAGCGCCAGGCCCTTGCTCGCCACCAGGGCGATCAGCAGGTAGCCGAAGTGGGCGATGGACGAGTAACCGAGCAGACGCTTGAGGTTGCTCTGGGTCAGCGCCAACAGGTTACCGACCAGGATCGAGGCTACGGCGATGACCGCCAGGACGTTGCTCAGTACGCCGCTGCTGGCCACCGGCGAGATCTGGAACAGGCGAATCATCACGGCGAACACGGCGACCTTGCTGGCGGTGGCCAGGAAGGCCGCTACCGGTGCCGGGGCGCCTTCGTAGACGTCCGGGGTCCAGAGGTGGAACGGTACCAGCGACAGCTTGAACGCCAGGCCGACCAACATCATGCCCAGGCCCAATTGGGCGATCGGGCTGGGCAGGCCGGTGGCCGCCAGGGCCTGGCCGATACCGGTGAAGCTCAGGGTGCCGGCTTCGGCGTAGAGCAGGGCCATACCGAACAGCAGGAACGCGGAACCGGCGGCCGACAGCACCATGTACTTGATACCGGCTTCCAGCGAACGCTTGTTGAAGAACGCGTAGGCCACCAGGCCGTAGACCGGTACCGAGAGCAGTTCCAGGCCGATGAACAGGCTGGCCAGTTGCTGCGCGCTGACCAGCACCAGGCCACCGGCGGCGGCCATCAGGATCAGCAGGTACAGTTCTTCACGGTTGCCCGGGTAGCCCGAACCGCCATCGCCCAGGTAGGCGTGGGCGAGGGTGACGCAAGCCAGGGTGGCGACCAGGATCAGCGCCATGTACAGGCAGGCGAAGTCGTCGATCTGGACCAGCGGGGTCACCGCCAGCGGGGCGACTTTCAGGGCTGGCAGGATCGACAGCAGCGCCAGGTTGAGACCGGCACAGGACAGCAGGAAGGTCTGTGAGTGGTTACGGCGCCAGGCGATCGCCAGCATCACCACGATAATGGTGAGGCTGGTGATCAGCAGCGGCGCCAGCGCGATAAAGTGTTGAATCGTGAATTCCATAGCGCTCTTACCGGGCCGAAGCGAGTTGAGTGAAGGCGGTGCCGAGCCACTGCTGCACGCCATGCATGGTGGCGGCAGAGGTGTCGAGGAACGGTTGCGGGTACACGCCGAGGTAGATCAGCAGTACTGCAAGGCCGAGCACCATGGTCAGTTCACGACCGTCCATACCGTGCAGCACTTCATCGGACTTGGCCGGGCCGAAGTAGGCGCGGTGGATCATGATCAGCGAGTAGACCGAACCGAACACCAGGCCGGACGTGGCGATGGCGGTGATCCATGGCGCGCTGACGAAGGTACCGATCAGGATCAGGAACTCGCCGACGAAGTTGCCGGTACCCGGCAGCCCCAGGGAGGCGGCGGCGAAGAACAGGCTGATGGCCGGCAGGTAGGCGATCTTCGACCACAGGCCGCCCATTTCACGCATGTCGCGGGTGTGGGTGCGCTCGTACAGCTGGCCGCTGAGGATAAACAGGGCCGCTGCCGACAGGCCGTGGGCCAGCATCTGGATCACCGCGCCTTGCAGGGCCTGCTGGCTGCCGGAGTAGATACCGATCAGCACGAAGCCCATGTGCGAGACGCTGGAGAAGGCGATCAGGCGCTTGATGTCGGTCTGGGCGAAGGCCAGGAAGGCACCGTAGAAGATCCCGATCAGACCCAGGGTCATGGCGATCGGCGCGAACTCGGCCGAGGCGTTCGGGAACAGCGGCAGGGCGAAACGCAGCAGGCCGTAGGCCGCGGTCTTCAGCAGGATACCGGCGAGGTCGACGGAACCGGCGGTCGGTGCCTGGGCGTGGGCATCAGGCAGCCAGGAGTGGAACGGTACCACCGGCAGCTTCACCGCGAAGGCGATGAAGAAGCCGAGCATCAGCAGGTACTCGACACCGTGCGACATCTTGGTCTTCAGCAGGTCGGCGTAATTGAAGGTGATCACGCCGGTGTTGTTGAAGTTCACCAGGACCAGGCCGAGGATCGCCACCAGCATGATCAGGCCGGAAGCCTGGGTGAAGATGAAGAACTTGGTCGCCGCGTAGATCCGGGTCTTCTTGCCGTCCGAGGAGCTGTGACCCCAGAGCGCGATGAGGAAGTACATCGGCACCAGCATCATTTCCCAGAAGAAGAAGAACATGAACAGGTCGAGGGCGAGGAATACGCCGACGACACCGCCCAGGATCCACATCAGGTTCAGGTGGAAGAAGCCCACGTGGCGCTGGATCTCTTTCCACGAGCAGAGTACCGAGAGGATACCCAGCAGGCCGGTCAGCAGGATCATCAGCAGCGACAGGCCGTCGAGGGCCAGGTGCACGTTGATGCCGAAGCGCTGGATCCAGACGTGCTTGAACTCGATGGCCCAGGTCGGATCGGCGCCAGGCGCCGGTGCCAGGTGGTAATCCCCGTGCGCCCACAGCCAGAGGCCGAGGGCGAGTTCGAGGGTCATGGTCAGCAGCGCAATCCAGCGGGGGAGGGTGGCGCTGGTGCGCTCACCCAGCCAGCACAGCAGGCCGCCGATGAAGGGGATCAGGATTAGCCAAGGCAGAATCATGACGGGCTCAATTCCTTTCGCAATGTCGCAAGGTTCATAGTCAGACCGCTACCAGTACGATGGCGCCGAGCACCACGACTGCACCAGCGGCGATCGACGCGGCATACCAACGCAGTTGACCGGTCTCGCTGCGGCTCAGGGCGGTGTGACCGCCCTTGGCCAGGCGCGGGATCAGGCCGATGGTCTGGTCGAGCGGGTCTTTGCGCAGCACATGGCTGATCGCCAGGTAAGGCTTGACGAACAGTTTGTCGTAGATCCAGTCGAAGCCCCAGGCGGCGAACCACCAGGCCGAAAGGATGCGTCCGATGCCGCTGTTGGCGATGGCCGTCACGAAGCGACGCTTGCCCAGGAACAGCACCGCAGCCAGCAGGATACCGGCCAGGGCGATGGCGCCCGAGGCGATTTCCAGGCTGTGCTTGGCTTCGCCGCCGGCGTGACCGGCGCTTTCCGGCAGTACGCCGGCCAGTGGTGGGTGAATCCAGGCACCGACGAAGGTCGACAGCACGATCAGCACGCCCAGCGGCAGCCAGTGGGAGATACCGTGGCCGGCATGGGCTTCGGTCTTGGCTTCGCCGTGGAAGGCGATGAAGATCAGGCGGAAGGTGTACAGCGAGGTCATGAACGCACCGACCAGGCCGGCGTACAGCAGGCCATGGTTACCGCTGGCGAAGGCTTCCCAGAGGATTTCGTCCTTGGAGTAGAAGCCGGCGGTCACGATCGGCAGGGCGGCCAGGGCGGCACCACCGACGATGAAGCTGGCGTAGGCCAGTGGCAGTTTTTTCCACAGACCGCCCATCTTGAAGATGTTCTGCTCGTGGTGGCAGGCGACGATCACCGCACCGGAGGCAAGGAACAGCAGGGCCTTGAAGAAGGCGTGGGTCATCAGGTGGAAGATCGCGCCTTCCCAGGCGCCGACGCCCAGGGCCAGGAACATGTAGCCGATCTGGCTCATGGTCGAGTAGGCGAGGATACGCTTGATGTCGGTCTGAACCAGCGCGGCGAAGCCGGCGAGAACCAGGGTCACGCCACCGACGATTCCCACCAGATGCAGGATATCCGGCGCCAGGGCGAACAGGCCGTGGGTACGGGCGATCAGGTAGACACCGGCGGTCACCATGGTCGCAGCGTGGATCAGTGCCGAAACCGGGGTAGGACCGGCCATCGCGTCGGCCAGCCAGGTCTGCAGGGGCAGTTGGGCCGATTTACCGACCGCACCACCGAGCAGCAGCAGGGTCGCCAGCACGATCCAGAAGTCGCCGACCTTGAAGTGCTCAGGCGCCTTGACCAGCAGTTCCTGGATATTCAGCGTGCCCAACTGCTGGAACAGGATGAACAGGCCGATAGCCATGAACACGTCGCCGATGCGGGTGACGATGAAGGCCTTCAGTGCCGCGTTACCGTTGTTGCGGTTGCTGTAGTAGAAACCGATCAACAGGTAGGAGCACAGGCCCACGCCTTCCCAGCCGAAGTACACGAACAGCAGGTTATCGCCGAGCACCAGGAACAGCATGCTGGCGATGAACAGGTTGGTGTAGGAGAAGAAGCGCGAGTAGCCGTCTTCACCGCGCATGTACCAGGAGGCGAACAGGTGGATCAGGAAACCCACCCCGACCACCACACCGAGCATGGTGATCGACAGGCCGTCGATGTACAGGGCGAAGTTGGGGGCGAAGCCCTCCACCGACATCCACTGCCACAGCACCAGGGTGTAGTGGCCGCCTTCAGGAGGCGCAACGTTGAACTGCCAGATCACGTAGGCGGCGACGATCGCCGACAGGCCGATGGAGCCGACGCCGATCAGGGCCGAGAGGTTTTCCGAGAGACGTCCACGGGAGAACGACAGCAGCAGGAAACCGATCAGGGGGAATACGAAAGTCAGAAAGATCATGTTCATCCGCGCATCTCACTGGCAGCGTCGATATCGAGCGTGTGGAAGCGGCGATACAGTTGCAGCAGGATCGCCAGGCCGATACTGGCCTCGGCGGCTGCCAGGCTGATCACCAGGATGAACATGATCTGTCCATCCGGTTGCGCCCAGCGTGCGCCCGCGACGATGAAGGCCAATGCGGCGGCGTTCATCATCACTTCCAGGCTCATCAGCACGAAGAGAATGTTGCGGCGGACCATCAGGCCGACCAGGCCGAGGCAGAACAGGATGCCGGCGACGGCCAGACCATGTTCCAGAGGGATAGCAGGCATCGTATTACTCCTTCGCCTCGTTGCGGCCCAGGTGGAAAGCCGTGATGGCTGCGGCGAGCAGCAGCATCGAGGCCAGTTCGACGACCAGCAGGTATGGACCGAACAGGCTGATGCCCACGGCCTTGGCGCCTACGGTGGTTTGACCGATGCCGACACCGCTGCTGTGGCTGAACAGCACGTACAGCAGTTCGGCCAGCAGCAGGGCGGCGAGGATCACCGGCCCGATCCAGATCCCGGGCTTGAGCCAGGTGCGTTCCTGCAGCACCGAGGCGGGCCCGAGGTTGAGCATCATCACCACGAAGACGAACAGCACCATGATGGCGCCGGCGTAGGCGATCACTTCCAGGGCGCCGGCGAACGGGGCGCCGAGGCTGAAGAAGGTCATCGCCACGGCGATCAGCGAAATGATCAGGTAGAGCAGGGCGTGCACGGGGTTGGTGTTGGTGATCACGCGAAGCGTGGACACCACTGCGATACCCGATGCGAAATAGAAAGCGAATTCCATCGTTCTTCCTTAAGGCAGCAAGCTCTTCACGTTGATCGGTTCGGCTTCGTTCTGGGCGGCGCCTTTCGGCTTGCCGGCAACGGCCATACCTGCAACACGATAGAAGTTGTAGTCAGGGTTCTTGCCGGGGCCGGAGATCAGCAGATCTTCCTTTTCGTAAACCAGATCCTGACGTTTGAACTCGGCCATTTCGAAATCCGGCGTCAGCTGGATCGCGGTGGTCGGGCAGGCTTCCTCGCAGAGACCACAGAAAATGCAGCGCGAGAAGTTGATGCGGAAGAACTCCGGGTACCAACGACCGTCGTCGGTCTCGGCCTTCTGCAGCGAGATGCAACCGACCGGGCAGGCCACGGCACACAGGTTGCACGCCACGCAGCGCTCTTCGCCATCGGGGTCGCGGGTCAGGACGATGCGGCCGCGGTAGCGCGGTGGCAGGTAGACCGGCTCTTCCGGGTATTGCAGGGTGTCGCGCTTGCGAAAGCCATGGCCGAAAATCATCACCAGGCTTCGCAGCTGGGTACCGGTACCCTTAACGATGTCACCAATATATTTGAACATGGGTCAAATCCTCACTGAACCGCGCCGGCGGGCGTGTTCAACAACACGAGCGCAGCGGTCACCAGCATATTGATCAGGGTCAGTGGCAGGCAGAATTTCCAGCTGAAGTCCATCACCTGGTCATACCGTGGGCGCGGGATCGAGGCGCGCAGCAGGATGAACATCATGATGAAAAACGCGGTCTTCAGGGCGAACCAGACGAACGACAGTTGCGGCAGGATGCCGAACGGACCGTGCCAGCCACCGAAGAACAGGGTGACCAGCAGTGCCGAGATCAGGATGATGCCGATGTACTCGCCAACGAAGAACATGCCCCATTTCATGCCGGCGTATTCAATATGGTAGCCGTCGGCCAGTTCCTGTTCCGCTTCCGGCTGGTCGAAGGGGTGACGGTGAGTCACGGCCACGCCGGCGATGAAGAAGGTCAGGAAACCGAAGATCTGCGGGATGATGAACCACAGGTGCTGGGCCTGGTATTCAACGATGTCGCGCATGTTGAACGAGCCGACCTGGACCACGATGCCCATCAGCGACAGGCCCATGAACACTTCGTACGAAACGGTCTGGGCCGAGGCCCGCAGACTGCCGAGCAGGGCGTACTTGTTGCTGCTCGACCAGCCGGCGAACAGTACGGCGTACACCGACAGGCCGGCCATGGCGAAGAAGAACAGCAGGCCGATGTTCAGGTCCGCCACACCCCAGGTCGGGGTGATCGGGATGATCGCGAAGGCGATCAGCAGGGCGCTCATGGCGACCACCGGTGCCAGGGTGAAGATCACCTTGTCGGCGAACGGTGGGGTCCAGTCTTCCTTGAAGAACATCTTCAGCATGTCGGCGGCGATCTGGAACATGCCGAACGGGCCGACGCGGTTCGGACCGTAGCGGTCCTGCCACCAGCCCAGCAGGCGACGTTCGACGAAGCTCAGCAGTGCGCCGCAGACCACCACGGCCAGCAGGACCACGATGGCCTTGATGACCGTGAGGATCACGTCAATCACTTCAGGGGTGAACCAGGTCATTGAGCCGCCTCCTGCAGACCGTCAACGGATTTGCCGAAAATCGCCGGCGGGATACCGGCCAGGCCAGCCGGCAGGGCTACCAGGCCAGCGCCCAGTTGTTCATTGACGCGCAGCGGCAGACGCAGGGTGGTGCCGGCCACGTTGAGGCTCAGCAGGGCACCGTCGTTGACGCCCAGGCGGTCCGCTTCGGACTTGGCCAGTGCGACGTAGGCGGCCGGGATGCGCTCCTGCACCGGCGCGGCCTTCGAGGAGTTCTCCTCGCTGCCGAACAGATGATAGAACGGTACCGCCTGCCAGGTGCCGCGCGATGGCGAGAAGGCAGCCGGTACGCTGGTGAACCAGCCCAGGTTGTCGCCACGGCTTTCGATCAGGCGGATGCCCGGGTCACCGGCACGAATGTGGCCGCCGACTTCGTCCTGGAACTTGTTCCAGGCCTGTGGCGAGTTCCAGCCCGGCGACCAGGCGAACGGCACCTGCTGGCGCGGTTCGGCGGAGCCCGAGTAGCCTTCCATGGAGAAGGCGAACGCGGTGTCCTGATCCTGCGGGGTGCGTGGCTCGTGCACGCTGATGTTGGCGCGCATGGCGGTACGACCGGAGTAGCGCAGCGGTTCGCGGGCCAGTTTCAGCCCCTTGATGCGGAACGCAGCCGACGGTGCGGCGTCGACGATAGCGGCCAGTTGCGGCGCGCTGGCGGCGCAGGCGGCGGTGACGTGGTCCAGCTGGGTCCAGTCCACCGGCTTGTTCAGCAGGGTCGCACGCAGGGCGTGCAGCCAGCGCCAGCCTTCGTGAACCAGGATGCTGGCGTCCATGTATTGCGGGTCGAAGACCTGGAAGAAGCGCTGGGCGCGGCCTTCCTGGCTGACCAGGGTGCCGTCGCCTTCGGCGAAGGTCGCCGCCGGCAGCACCAGGTGGGCGCGGTCGGTGGTGGCGGTCTTCTGGTGGTCGGCAACGATCACCACCTTGGCGGCCTTGAGGGCGGCGTCGACCTTGGCGGCGTCGGTACGGGTGAACAGGTCGTTCTCCAGCACCACGATGGCATCGGCACGGCCGGAAATCACCGCGTCCAGGGCGGCATCGACGGACTCGCCACCGAACATGGCCAGGCCGAGGCTGTTGGCCTCAGGCACGACCAGGCTGATGGAGCCTGCCTTCTCGCGCAGCTTCAGGGCCTTGGCGATGTTCGCCGCGGCTTCGATCAGTGCCTTGGAACCCAGGGAGGTACCGGCGATGATCAGTGGGCGCTTGGCCGCGAGCAGGGCGTCGGCGATACGCTGGGCCAGTTCGCGGGCTTCGCTGTCCAGGCCTTCGACGGCCGGTGCGCTGGCGTCCAGGGCGTGGGCCACGGCGAAGCCGAGGCGGGCCAGGTCATCCGGTGCGGCGTGCACGCACTCCTCGGCGACGTCGTCGAGCTTGGTTTCCGCGAGGCTGGCGATGAACAGCGGGTTCAGCGCGTTCTGGCCGATGTTTTTCACCGCGGCGTTGAGCCACGGCTGTACGCGCATCGCGTCGGCCATGTCCTCGGCCTTGCCCTTGACCGACTGGCGCAGGGCCAGGGCCAGGCGGGCGGCGGTCTGGGTCAGGTCTTCACCGAGGACGAACACGGCGTCGTGGTCTTCGATGTCACGCAGGTTCGGCACGGGCAGCGGGCTGTCCTTGAGGACTTGCAGCACCAGGCGGATGCGCTCCAGCTCGGACGCTTCGATACCCGAGTAGAAGTGCTCGGCACCGACCAGTTCCTGCAGCGCGTAGTTGCTTTCCAGGCTGGCACGCGGCGAACCGATACCGACGATGTTGCGACCGCGCAGCAGGTCGGCGGCCTTGTCCAGGGCGTTGTCCAGGCTCAGCCTGGTGCCGTCGGCCAGCAGTGGCTGGCGTGGACGGTCGGCGCGGTTGACGTAGCCGTAACCGAAGCGGCCACGGTCGCACAGGAAGTACTGGTTCACCGAACCGTTGAAACGGTTTTCGATGCGCCGCAGTTCGCCGTAGCGCTCACCGGGGCTGATGTTGCAACCGCTGGAGCAGCCATGGCAGATGCTCGGGGCGAACTGCATGTCCCACTTGCGGTTGTAGCGCTCGGAGTGGGTCTTGTCGGTGAACACACCGGTCGGGCAGACCTCGGTGAGGTTGCCGGAGAACTCGCTTTCCAGGGTGCCGTCTTCGACGCGACCGAAGTACACGTTGTCGTGGGCGCCGAATACGCCCAGGTCGGTACCGCCGGCGTAGTCCTTGTAGAAGCGCACGCAGCGGTAGCAGGCGATGCAGCGGTTCATCTCGTGGGCGATGAACGGACCGAGTTCCTGGTTCTGGTGGGTGCGCTTGGTGAAGCGATAACGGCGCTCGTTGTGGCCGGTCATCACGGTCATGTCTTGCAGGTGGCAGTGACCGCCTTCCTCGCAGACCGGGCAGTCGTGCGGGTGGTTGGTCATCAGCCATTCGACGACGCTGGCGCGGAACGCCTTGGACTCTTCGTCGTCGATGGAAATCCAGGTGTTGTCGGTAGCCGGGGTCATGCAGGACATGACGATACGACCACGGGTGTCGTTCTCGTCGTTGTACTGCTTGACCGCGCACTGGCGACAGGCACCGACGCTGCCAAGAGCGGGGTGCCAGCAGAAATAAGGAATGTCGAGGCCCAGCGACAGACATGCCTGTAACAGGTTGTCTGCCCCGTTGACTTCGAGTGCCTTGCCGTCTACGTGGATAGTGGCCATGGTTCAAAGTTCTTCGTTGGCCCGCGTCTGCGGGCGTGGCTAATGGAATCCTATACTCGCCTGGCGCGTCTAGGCGCGGCTGCAGACGAGGAAGAGGGCGGCATGCACCGCCCCCCTTCGATACGTGTTATGCGCCGACTACGATCGGCCGTGCCAAAGGCGGGACGGCAGCCCCAGCGGGGGCGATGCCGGCCTCGAACTCCGGACGGAAATACTTGATTGCGCTGCCCAATGGCTCCACGGCGCCCGGTGCGTGGGCACAGAAGGTCTTGCCCGGGCCGAGGAAGCCGACCAGACCCAGCAGGGTCTCGATGTCGCCGGCCTGGCCCTGGCCTTTCTCCAGGGCGCGCAGCAGCTTGACGCTCCACGGCAGGCCATCGCGGCAAGGGGTACAGAAACCGCACGACTCACGGGCGAAGAACTCTTCCATGTTGCGCAGCAGCGAAACCATGTTGATGCTGTCGTCGACCGCCATGGCCAGGCCGGTACCCATCCGGGTGCCGACCTTGGCGATGCCGCCGGCGTACATCTGGGCATCCAGATGCTCGGGCAGCAGGAAGCCGGTACCGGCGCCGCCAGGCTGCCAGCACTTGAGCTTGAAGCCGTCGCGCATGCCGCCGGCGTAGTCTTCGAACAGCTCGCGGGCGGTCACGCCGAACGGCAATTCCCACAGGCCCGGGTTCTTCACCTTGCCGGAGAAGCCCATCAGCTTGGTGCCGTGGTCCTCGCTGCCTTCGCGGGCGAGGGACTTGTACCAGTCGACGCCGTTGCCGATGATCGCCGGCACGTTGCACAGCGTCTCGACGTTGTTCACGCAGGTCGGCTTGCCCCAGACGCCAACGGCGGCAGGGAAGGGCGGCTTGGAGCGCGGGTTGGCACGGCGGCCTTCGAGGGAGTTGATCAGTGCGGTTTCTTCACCGCAGATGTAGCGCCCGGCACCGGTGTGGACGAACAGCTCGAAGTCGAAGCCGCTGCCGAGGATGTTCTTGCCCAGCAGGCCCGCAGCCTTGGCTTCTTCCACGGCACGGTTGAGGTGCCGGGCGGCGGTGACGTACTCGCCGCGCAGGAAGATGTAGCCACGGTAGGTCTTCAGCGCACGGGCGCTGATCAGCATGCCTTCGATCAGTTGATGGGGCAGTTGCTCCATCAGCATGCGGTCCTTCCAGGTGTTGGGCTCCATTTCATCCGCGTTGCACAGCAGGTAGCGGATGTTCATGGATTCGTCTTTGGGCATCAGGCCCCACTTGACCCCGGTGGGGAAGCCCGCACCGCCGCGGCCCTTGAGGCCGGAATCCTTCACGGTCTGGACGATATCGTCGGCGGCCATGTCGGCGAAGGCCTTGCGCGCGGCGGCGTAGCCGTTCTTGGCCTGGTACTCGTCGAGCCATACCGGCTCGGCATCGTCACGCAGGCGCCAGGTCAGCGGGTGGGTTTCTGCCGTGCGCGCGATGCGGTTGGCAGGGCCGAAGGAAGTCAGGGTCATACGTAGCCCTCCAGCAGTTTGTCGACGCCGGCGGCGGTCACGTCGCCGAAGGTGTCGTCGTCGATCATCAGGGCCGGGGCCTTGTCGCAGTTGCCCAGGCAGCACACCGGCAGCAGGGTGAAGCGGCCGTCGGCGGTGGTCTGGCCGAGGCCGATGCCCAGCTTGTTCTGGATTTCGCTGACCACCGACTCGTGGCCGCCGATATAGCAGACCATGCTGTCGCAGACGCGAATGACGTGGCGACCGACCGGCTGGCGGAAGATCTGGCTGTAGAAGGTCGCGACACCTTCGACGTCGCTGGCCGGAATGCCGAGGATCTCGCCGATGGCGTAGACCGCGCCGTCAGGCACCCAGCCACGTTCCTTCTGGACGATCTTCAGGGCTTCGATGGACGCCGCGCGCGGGTCCTCGTAGTGATGCATCTCGTGCTCGATGGCCGAGCGCTCGGTTTCGCTGAGGGCGAAACGGTCTGTCTGGATGAGCGTGCTGTTCATGCTTAGCGGTCCACGTCGGCCATAACGAAGTCGATACTACCCAGGTACGCGATCAGGTCCGCGACCATGCTGCCGCGGATCACCGATGGGATCTGCTGCAGGTGCGGATAGCTTGGCGTACGAATCCGGGTGCGGTAGCTCATGGTGCCGCCATCGCTCGTCAGGTAATAACTGTTGATGCCCTTGGTCGCCTCGATCATCTGGAAGGATTCGTTGGCCGGCATGACCGGGCCCCACGAAACCTGCAGGAAGTGCGTGATCAGGGTTTCGATGTGCTGCAGCGTGCGCTCTTTCGGCGGCGGCGTGGTCAGCGGGTGATCCGCCTTGTACGGGCCTTCCGGCATGTTGCGCAGGCACTGGTCGATGATCCGCACGCTCTGGCGCATCTCCTCGACGCGGACCATGCAGCGGTCGTAGGCATCACCGTTGGCCGCCAGCGGTACTTCGAAGTCGAAGTTCTGGTAGCCGGAGTACGGACGCGCCTTGCGCAGGTCGAAATCGCAACCGGTGGAACGCAGGCCGGCACCGGTGACGCCCCACTCCAGGGCTTCCTTGGTGTTGTACTGGGCCACGCCGATGGTACGACCCTTGAGAATACTGTTCTGCAGGGCGGCCTTGGTGTACTCGTCCAGGCGCTTGGGCAGCCATTCGACGAACTCCTTGACCAGCTTGTCCCAGCCCCGAGGCAGGTCGTGGGCGACGCCACCGATGCGGTACCAGGCCGGGTGCAGACGGAAGCCGGTGATGGCCTCGATCACCTTGTAGGCGCGCTGGCGGTCGGTGAAGGTGAAGAACACCGGAGTCATCGCACCGACGTCCTGGATGTAGGTACCCAGGAACAGCAGGTGGCTGGTGATCCGGAAGAACTCGGCCATCATGATGCGGATGGTGTCGACCCGGTCCGGCACCTTGATGCCGGCCAGTTTTTCCACCGAGAGCACGTACGGCAGGTTGTTCATCACCCCGCCGAGGTAGTCGATACGGTCGGTGTAGGGGATGAAGCTGTGCCAGGACTGACGCTCGGCCATCTTCTCGGCACCACGGTGGTGGTAGCCGATGTCCGGTACGCAGTCGACGATCTCTTCACCGTCCAGTTGCAGGACGATACGGAAGGCACCGTGGGCCGAAGGGTGGTTCGGGCCGAGGTTGAGGAACATGTAGTCCTCGTTCGGGCCGGACCGCTTCATGCCCCAGTCTTCCGGATTGAAGCGCGCGGCTTCCTCTTCCAGTTGTTGCTTGGCCAGGGTCAGGCTGTAGGGATCGAACTCGGTGGCGCGGGCAGGGTAGTCCTTGCGCAGCGGGTGGCCTTCCCAGGTCGGCGGCATCATGATGCGCGACAGGTGCGGGTGGCCTTTGAAGTCGATGCCGAACATGTCCCAGACTTCGCGTTCGTTCCAGTTGGCGTTCGGCCAGATGCTGGTGACGCTGGGCAGGCTGAGGTCGCTTTCGGACAGGGCGACCTTGATCATTACGTCACTATTACGCTCGATCGAGAGCAGATGATAGAAGACGCTGAAATCGGCGGCCGGCAGGCCCTGGCGCTTGGTGCGCAGACGCTCGTCCACGCCGTGCAGGTCATAGAGCATGACGTACGGCTTGGGCAGGTTGCGCAGGAAGGTCAGGACTTCGACGAGTTGGGCGCGGCTCACCCACAGCACCGGCATGCCGGTGCGGGTGGCCTGGGCGGTGAAGGCCTCGGCGCCAAAACGGTTGTTCAGTTCGACGACCACATCCTGGTCGTCAGCCTTGTAAGGCGGGATGTACAGAGCACTGCCTGTAGTCATGGTTTTTTATCGCTATCGGTCAACGTAAAGAATGAAGCCAGGTACACGTTTCTTTGGAAGAAGCAGAACTGGATCAGACTTCGTCGGGGCTGCGCAGGTTGGTCACCTGGATACGCTGTTCGCGGCGCTGTTCCTTTTGCGACGGCATCTCGGCACGGTAAATGCCTTGATCACCGACGACCCAGGAAAGTGGGCGACGCTCCTGGCCAATCGACTCTTGCAAGAGCATCAAGCCTTGCAGGAAAGCCTCGGGGCGGGGCGGGCAGCCTGGCACGTAGACGTCCACGGGCAGGAACTTGTCCACCCCCTGAACGACGGAGTAGATGTCGTACATGCCGCCGGAGTTGGCACACGAACCCATGGAAATCACCCATTTCGGTTCGAGCATCTGTTCGTACAGGCGCTGGATGATCGGCGCCATCTTGACGAAGCAGGTGCCGGCCACAACCATGAAGTCGGCCTGGCGCGGTGATGCCCGGATAACTTCGGCGCCGAAGCGTGCGATGTCGTGGGGTGCCGTGAAGGCGGTGGTCATCTCCACGTAGCAGCAGGACAGACCGAAGTTGTACGGCCACAGGGAGTTCTTGCGCCCCCAGTTGACCGCGCCACTCAGCACGTCTTCCAGCTTGCCCATGAAAATGTTCTTGTGGACTTGATCCTCTAACGGATCGGCAACGGTTTCCCGTTGGCCGATCGGATATTGCTCGTTAGGAGCGTCCGGGTCGATTCTGGTGAGATTGTATTGCATTGCCAAAGCCTCATTGTTTCAGCTTCGCTTGCCTCTTATGACGAGCTTGTGGAGCCCAATCCAGCGCCCCCACTCGGTAAAGGTAAACAAGACCTGCCAACAGAATTGCTATGAAAACGAGTGCTTCGACGAATCCGGTCCAGCCGCTTTCGCGTACCGACACAGACCATGCAAAGAGAAAGAGGGCTTCGATATCGAAGATCACGAACAGCATCGCGACCAGATAGAATTTGGCGGAGAGCCGCAGGCGGGCGCTGCCGGTGGGCAGCATGCCGGATTCGAACGGTTCGTTCTTGCTGCGTCCCCAGGCTTTTGACCCGAGGAGGCTGGAAAGACCGAGCATGAAGGCACAGAGGCCGACGACGCCGAGCAGGAAAATGGCAAAGCCCCAGTTGTGGGCCATGAGTCCGGTCGCTTCGGTCATGCGGGTAATCCTTAACAGAGAGCAAGGTTCTCTGAGCTTGAAAAAGTAACAAGGCAGTGACGATATGTCGCAGCGCCATCAATCCGGGTGATTTTATGGGTAAACACCTGGCAAGTAAATTTTCTATAGCGAAATTATTTAGTGGAATAAGGACATAGGGACCTCTGGAAGGCCTGCAGGGCCTGTACTGCGGGCATTAGCCGGGTTTTTGTTAATTATGTTTTATCCAGGCTGCAACGAATAAAGCTATTTCTAAATGATAATCAATATTATTTATCTTTGGCTGTAACAGCTCTCGTGAGTGCGGCTGTTTCTAGTTGCCATATAGGGAGACTAGTTGAAAGTTGCGGGAAGGGGGGACGTTTTAATCGATTTGTCGTGGTCGAAGGCTGCGCCAGGTCAATGTTTGGGCGTTGTGGCGGTCGGGCCGGCCCCTTCGCGGGCAGGCCCTGCTCCTGCAGGTTTGTGTGCGCCGATCCTGCTTCTGTAGGAGCCGGGCTTGCCCGCGAAGGGGGGGGCGCCGGCCCTGCGCAGGATCCAGGCAAAAAAATGCCCCGAACCAGTCGGGGCATCAGTCTGTCAGGCATTCCAGTTAGGTCTTACACGGTCTGGAATGGCCGCTTGCTCGGTCGACTCAGTGGAACTGCTCTTCTTCGGTCGAGCCGGTCAGCGCGGTCACCGAGGAGGTGCCGCCCTGGATCACGGTGGTCATGTCGTCGAAGTAGCCGGTGCCGACTTCCTGCTGGTGCGCCACGAAGGTGTAGCCCTTGGCGGCATCGGCGAATTCCTGCTCCTGCAGCTTCACGTAGGCGGTCATGTCGTTGCGGGCGTAGTCGTGCGCCAGGTTGAACATGCCGTGCCACATGTTGTGGATGCCGGCCAGGGTGATGAACTGGTGCTTGTAGCCCATGGCCGACAGCTCGCGCTGGAACTTGGCGATGGTCGCGTCGTCCAGGTTCTTCTTCCAGTTGAAGGAAGGCGAGCAGTTGTAGGACAGGATCTGGTCCGGGTATTCCTTCTTGATCGCTTCGGCGAAGCGGCGCGCTTCGTCCAGGTCCGGCTTGGCGGTTTCGCACCAGATCAGGTCGGCATACGGTGCGTAGGCCAGGCCGCGGGCGATGGCCTGGTCGAGGCCGGCGCGGACCTTGTAGAAACCTTCCTGGGTGCGGGTACCGGTGACGAACGGCTGGTCGTAAGGGTCGCAGTCGGAGGTCAGCAGGTCAGCGGCGTTCGCGTCGGTACGGGCCAGGATGATGGTCGGTACGCCGGCGACGTCGGCTGCCAGGCGCGCAGCGACCAGCTTCTGTACGGCTTCCTGGGTCGGTACCAGCACCTTGCCACCCATGTGGCCGCATTTTTTCACCGAAGCCAGCTGGTCTTCGAAGTGCACGCCGGCGGCGCCCGCCTCGATCATGCTCTTCATCAGCTCGTAGGCGTTCAGTACGCCGCCGAAACCGGCTTCGGCGTCGGCCACGATCGGGGCGAAGTAGTCGATGTAGCCTTCGTCACCCGGGTTCTTGCCGGATTTCCACTGGATCTGGTCGGCACGGCGGAACGAGTTGTTGATGCGCTTGACCACGGTCGGTACCGAGTCGACCGGGTACAGCGACTGGTCGGGGTACATGGATTCGGCGGAGTTGTTGTCCGCAGCCACTTGCCAGCCCGACAGGTAGATCGCCTGGATACCGGCCTTGACCTGTTGCACGGCCTGGCCGCCGGTCAGGGCACCCATGCAGTTGACGAAATCCTTATCCGGACGGAAGGATGGCTTGGCACCCTGGGTGACCAGCTTCCAGAGCTTCTCGGCACCCAGGCGGGCCAGGGTGTGCTCAGGCTGGATCGAGCCACGCAGACGAACCACGTCAGCGGCGGTGTAGGTGCGAGTCACGCCTTTCCAGCGCGGGTTTTCAGCCCAGTCTTTTTCAAGGGCTGCAATTTGCTGTTCGCGTGTCAGTGCCATGGACATAAACCTCGTCGCGTCTTCTATCAAAAGTCGATCTTTTGTGGAAAGTTCCTTGCTCCACCGCGTGCCCGCACCTGAAAAGGCTTGAGCAGAGGCTGCGCGCCGACCAGAAGCTCAGGCGGTCGAGTCGGGTCTGGCGGGAAATGCGACGGGTGAACGATGGGCTCAAGGGGGAGACGAGCGGGCGAGGGCGATCCTTGGGGCGCAGCGGGGCGTCGTGGGCCTCATGCTGGCTTTGCGGGTATTGCCGTTCTACCTGATTACGCTTCCGTCCCTCGGGACAACTTCGTTCCAGTCGCAATCTCGTCAAACGCGCCTTGTGGGCGGTACAGACACGAATCGGCTCAGGTGGGTGAGTTAGAGCGGCGATCCGAAGGCCCTTGCCAGGGCCCCTGATTAGCGGGAGCGAGGCCATCATGCCTTCGGTTTCTGGGCGCGTCAAACGTTTTGTAGTGCTTTTTTCAAAGCACTACATCTTTGGTCTAATACGACTGGACAGTCAGTTTTCGGTGCTTCAGTCCAGGCTGTCGACTTTCACCCGCAAAGTCATGTCGTTACGGTTCGAGGTAGAGTAGCTGCGGGTTAGAGCCTGGCGGTCGGCCTGGCTCTGGCCGTTGACGCCGGCCAGGGTGATCCATTCGCCGAGCGGTCCGCTGACCGTTGTGTCGGTACTTTGTACGTTCACTACATCCTGACGCTCCTGGCTCATCCGGTCACGATTGGTACTGATGGCCAGGTGAACGATGTTTCCGGTGACGCTGGCGGTGACGTAGAACCCCTGGGTGACGTTGCGATACTGGGTCTGGGTTTGCGGGCGGCCGTAGATGTCGAGTTGGCCGGTGCTGCTGGTCAGCGGCACGCTCTGGCCGACCTGGATCAGTGCCGGGGTGCCTTCGCTGGCCTGGATCTGCTGGATGCCACCGTCGCGGCTGTCGGTGCTGCGGCTGATGATGCGGGTCTGGCCCTGGCCGTTGATCGAGTAGCCCTGGGTGCCCTGGTCGTTGTTTTCACTGGTGTCGACGCTGATCAGCAGGCGCCGGGCCGGTTTGTCCAGTTGCCCGATGAATTCGCGCAGTTCGCCGATCTTGCGCGGTTCGGCGTTGACGATCAGCTGGTTCTGGTAGGCGCTGACCTTGCCGTCCTGGCCGAGGAAGTTCTGTGCGACCGGCAGCAGGTCACTGCTGGTGCGGTAGTTCAGGGGGATCAGCTCGGTGGCCGCCTGGGCGCTGAAGGTGCAGGCCAGCAGCAGGCCGGTGAAGAGGGTGCGTAGGGACATGTCCGTTATCTCCGCGTTTGACTGGGCAATGCACATGAGTGTGATGCATTGAGTTTGACAGTTTCTCGGCGCGGCAGGCGGCAAATTGAATGGCGCACAGCAAAACGCCCCGATGACGGGGCGTTTTTACCGGTTCCGCAACTGCGGGGCGTCAGGCCGCGCCGCGAACCATGTCGACGTGGGGGATCCCGGCTTCGAGAAACTCCTCGCTGACGATGCTGAAGCCATGGCGTTCGTAGAACGCCGTGGCCTGCACCTGGGCGCTGAGCATCTGCTGCTTGAGGCCACGCTTCTCCGCTTCGCCGATCACTGCCTGCAGCAGCGCGTCGCCGACCTTCAGGCCGCGCCAGTCGCGCAGCACCGAGACGCGGCCGATCTGCCCGTCTGGGAGCAGGCGGGCGGTGCCGATCGGGAAGTCGCCTTCGTAGGCGAGGAAATGCACCGCTGCGGCGTCCTCCGCGTCCCACTCCAGCTCCGGGGGTACAGCTTGTTCGGCAATGAACACCGACTCACGAATGCGCCGAATCTCGGCGTTATCCTTTTGCCAGTCCGCGACACGTACGTGAATTCTATTCATCGGCAAATCCCACGCTTCCTTGTTTGACCAGCTCGCACAGCAGGCTGCGTCCATCCTCGTCCGCCAGCCATGGGCCGAGGTTGTCGATGTGCAGGGCTTCGGCTGCACAGATCATCTTCAGCAGCTCGCGCAGCTTGCCTGGCAGGTAACGGCTCTGGCCGCTGGCGAACAGCAGCAGGTCGTCGTCGACTTCCGACCAGGCCAGGCGTGCACTCGGGTTACGAATCAGTATGGCACCGTGCTCCAGGCCGGCGAGCAGGTCTTCTTCTTCCAGTTCCGGGCCGACCACCAGTTCCGGGTAGCGTGGCTCGGTCATGAACTGGCCGAACCAGGTCAGCAGCAGGCGCTCGTCGCTCATGTGCTCGGCCAGCAGGCTCTTGAGGCGGTCGAGGGCGTCGTGCTGAATCTGGTGCGGGTCGACCGCCGGCTGGGCGTCGGCATCGGTGTAGCGCTCTTCGTCCGGCAGGAACTGGCTGAGGAAGTCGGTGAAGTGGGTCAGCACTTCAGCGGCGCTTGGGGCGCGGAAACCCACCGAGTAGGTCATGCAGTCGTCCACGGCGACGCCGCAGTGGGCCAGGCGTGGTGGCAGATAGAGCATGTCGCCCGGTTCCAGCACCCAACCCTCGGTTTCCTCGAAGTCGGCGAGGATGCGCAGGTCGGCGTGCTCCAGCAGGGTGCTTTCGGAATCGCACATCTGGCCGATCTTCCAGTGGCGCTTGCCCTTGCCCTGCAGCAGGAACACGTCGTAGTTGTCGAAGTGCGGGCCGACGCTGCCACCCGGGGTGGCGAAGCTGATCATCACATCGTCGATCCGCCAGCTCGGCAGGAAGCGGAAATGCTCCAGCAGCTCGGCGACTTCCGGGACGAACTGGTCGACCGCCTGCACCAGCAGGGTCCACTCACGTTCCGGCAACTGGCTGAAGGCGTCCTCGGAAAACGGACCGCGGCGCAGTTCCCACGGACGTTCGCCATGCTCGATGATCACGCGCGATTCGACTTCTTCTTCCAGGGCCAGGCCGGCCAGTTCGTCAGCGTCGATCGGGCTTTCGAAGTCGGGAATCGCCTGGCGGATCAGCAGCGGTTTCTTTTGCCAGTAGTCGCGCAGGAATTCCCGGGCGGTGAGCCCGCCCAGAAGTTGCAGAGGAGTATCAGGATTCATGTGTAACCTATTGAAAAATCGTATTTTTCAGACTGGAATAAAAACGCCCGGCTCAGCCGGGCGTTCAGAGCGGGTGCCGTACGATCAGATACGCTGGGCCTGGGCCACGGCGTTGCCGATGTAGTTGGCCGGGGTCAGTTGTTTCAGCTCGGCCTTGGCGTCGGCAGGCATGTCGAGGCCGTCGATGAAAGTCTGCAGGGCTTCAGGGCTGATGCCTTTGCCACGGGTCAGTTCTTTCAGCTTTTCGTACGGGTTTTCGATGTTGTAGCGACGCATCACGGTCTGGATCGGCTCGGCCAGGACTTCCCAGCAGGCGTCCAGGTCGGCGGCGATCTTCTGCTCGTTGATCTCCAGCTTGCCGATGCCCTTGAGGCTGGCTTCGTAGGCGATCACGCTGTGGGCAAAGCCGACACCGAGGTTGCGCAGTACGGTGGAGTCGGTCAGGTCCCGCTGCCAGCGGGAGATCGGCAGCTTGCTGGCCAGGTGCTGGAACAGTGCGTTAGCGATACCCAGGTTGCCTTCGGAGTTTTCGAAGTCGATCGGGTTGACCTTGTGCGGCATGGTCGAGGAGCCGATTTCGCCGGCGATGGTCTTCTGCTTGAAGTAACCCAGGGAGATGTAGCCCCAGATGTCGCGGTCGAAGTCGATCAGGATGGTGTTGAAGCGGGCGATCGCGTCGAACAGCTCGGCGATGTAGTCGTGCGGTTCGATCTGTGTGGTGTAGGGGTTGAACACCAGGCCCAGTTCGTCCTCGATGAAGGCGCGGGCGTTGGCTTCCCAGTCGACTTGTGGGTAGGCCGACAGGTGGGCGTTGTAGTTGCCCACGGCGCCGTTGATCTTGCCCAGCAGTGGCACGGCGGCCACCTGGGCGATCTGGCGCTCCAGGCGGTAGACGACGTTCGCCAGTTCCTTGCCCAGGGTGGTCGGCGAAGCGGGCTGGCCGTGGGTGCGCGACAGCATCGGCACGGCGGCGAAGCGGCGGGCCAGCTCACGGATGGCTTCGGCGATCTGGCGCATCAGCGGCAGCAGCACGTCGTCGCGGCCTTCGCGCAGCATCAGGGCGTGGGACAGGTTGTTGATGTCCTCGCTGGTGCAGGCGAAGTGGATGAATTCGCTGACGGCGGCCAGTTCAGGCAGCTTGGCGGCCTGCTCCTTGAGCAGGTACTCGATGGCCTTGACGTCGTGGTTGGTGGTGCGCTCGATCTCTTTGACGCGCTCGGCGTGCTCCAGGGCGAAGTTTTCGGCCAGGGTGTTGAGCACGGCGTTGGCTTCGGCGGAGAACGCCGGGACTTCGGTGATGGCCGGGTGGGCGGCCAGGCGCTGGAGCCAGCGGACTTCCACCAGGGCGCGGGCACGGATCAGGCCGTACTCACTGAAAATAGGGCGCAGGGCCTGGGTTTTGCCGGCGTAGCGGCCGTCAACAGGGGAAACCGCAGTGAGCGAAGAGAGCTGCATGGGGTGTTCTCGGACAGTCAGGCAACGAAATGGGGCGCGTATCATACATGAAAAAATCCGCCGGTCCGTTGCGAACTGACCGGCGTATCGCGCTTTTAAGCTCCGTCGATGGCCTCAGGCGCTACGCATCAACGGATAGAGTTCCTTGAGCAGCTTGCGGCGGCTGATCACCAGCTGCCAGCGATGGCCGCCCAGTTGGCGCCAGAGGCGGGCCGAACGGATACCGGCCAGCAGCAGGGCACGGATTTTCGAGGCATTGCTCGGCTGTTGCAGGTTGCGCATGTCGCCATGCACCTGGATGCGTTGGCGCAGTGTGCTGAGGGTGTCCTGGTACAGTGCGCCGCAGGCCGCCACCACGTTTTCGTGGGCCGGGCCGAAGTGTTCGACCTGGGACTGGATCTGCGGCAGACGCTTGCCGATGGTTTCCAGCATGTCCTCGCGCTTGGCCAGCTGGCGCTCCAGGCCGAGCATCGACAGGGCGTAGCGCAGCGGCTCGCGTTGCAGGGCGCTCGGGTCGCGTTCGAGGGCGCCGATCAGGGCGCGATAGCCGTCGCGCAGGTTGATGTCGTCGCCGCCGTAGACCTCCAGGGTGTCCTTGGGGTCGCGAATCAGCAGGCTGCCGAGCATGCAACTGACGCCGGCTTCGCTGGACTGGCCGGTCTTGGCGATCCGGTCCACCAGCACCGCCGCGAGAAACACGCCGCCCAGGGCGGTCAACTGCTCCTGGATCGGGCTCATGGGCGTGCTCCGTCAGCCGACGGTTCGGCCACTTCGATGACGCCGCCGCCGAGGCAGACTTCGCCATCGTAGAACACCACGGACTGGCCGGGAGTGACCGCGCGCTGAGGTTCGTCGAACACCGCACGATAGCCGTCGGCAGTCTTTTGCAGGGTGCAATGCTGGTCGCCCTGGCGATAGCGGACTTTCGCCGTCAGCTTGCGCGGGCTGCTCAGGTCGATCGGGTTGACCCAGTAGATTTCCGAGGCGAGCAGGGCGCCGGAGAACAGCCACGGGTGTTCGTTGCCCTGGCCGACGATCAGTTCGTTGTGTTCCAGGTCCTTGCGCAGCACGTACCACGGCTCGTCGCCTGCGTCCTTCAGGCCGCCGATGCCCAGGCCCTGGCGCTGGCCGATGGTGTGGTACATCAGGCCGTGGTGGCGGCCGATCACTTCACCGTCGGTGGTCTTGATCTCGCCGGGTTGGGCCGGCAGGTACTGCTTGAGGAAGTCGCTGAAGCGCCGTTCGCCGATGAAGCAGATACCGGTGGAGTCCTTTTTCTTCGCGGTGGCCAGGCCGTGTTTTTCGGCGATGGCGCGCACCGCCGGTTTTTCCAGCTCGCCGACCGGGAACAGGGTCTTGGCGATCTGTTCGCCGCCGACGGCGTGCAGGAAGTAGCTCTGGTCCTTGTTCGGGTCCAGGCCCTTGAGCAGCTCGGTGCGGCCGTCGATATCGCGGCGGCGCACGTAGTGGCCGGTGGCGATCAGGTCGGCGCCCAGGCTCAGGGCGTAGTCGAGGAACGCCTTGAACTTGATTTCGCGGTTGCAGAGGATGTCCGGGTTCGGCGTACGCCCGGCCTTGTACTCGGCCAGGAAATGTTCGAACACGTTGTCCCAGTATTCGGCGGCAAAGTTGGCGGTGTGCAGCTTGATGCCGATCTTGTCGCACACGGCCTGGGCGTCCGCCAGATCGTCCATGGCGGTGCAGTACTCCGTACCGTCGTCCTCCTCCCAGTTCTTCATGAACAGGCCTTCCACCTGGTAACCCTGCTCCATGAGCAGTACGGCGGAAACGGAAGAGTCCACGCCGCCGGACATGCCGACGATGACGCGCAGGTTTTCTGGGGCGGTGGCAGCAGGATCACGCATAGGGATTCAATGAGTGTCTTCGAAAAAGGACGCGATTCTAACAGGCCCTGGCCTTCAAGGCTAAAGGGAAGGGCGGATCAGTTCGAGACTGTGCAATGGGCCGGCGAGATAATCGTCGACACAACGGATGATCAGCTCGCTGCGCCACTGCGGGCGCAGGGCCAGCAACTCGTCGCGAGTCAGCCAGCGCGGACCGATGATGCCGTGGTCCAACTGATAGTCGGGCCGCTGGCGCAGTGGTTTGCCGGCGAAGCATACGCGCTGGTAGGTCACGCCGTTGCTCGGCGCGGTGTACAGATAGAGGCCGATCACGCCGCTGAGCTCGACGTCCCAGCCGGTTTCCTCCAGGGTTTCGCGCAGGGCGGCTTCGATCAGGCTTTCGTTCGGATCGAGGTGGCCGGCCGGCTGATTGAAGACGACCTGGTCGTCCTGCCGTTCTTCGACGAACAGGAAACGGCCCTGGTCCTCGATGACGGTGGCGACGGTGATGTGGGGTTGCCATTCCATAAGATCGGTTCCTTCTCGCCTATCTACAAGGGCTGCGCGGCCCCCTGTAGGAGCGTGGCTTGCCCGCGAAGCTTTTAGCGGCCTTGAGACCGCCTTCGCGGGCAAGCCACGCTCCTACAGGGCGGTAAACACAAACCCCGGCACGGGGCCGGGGCTTGTGGTCTTGCCGGAGAGCTTACACCAGTGCCGCGATCGCCGCGTTCAGGGTGGCGCTCGGGCGCATGGCCTGGCTGATCAGCTCGGCGCTGGCGTGGTAGTAACCGCCGATGTCGACTGGCTTGCCCTGTACGGCGTTGAGCTCGGCAACGATTTTTGCCTCGTTCTCGCTCAGGGTTTTCGCCAGAGGCGCGAACTGGGCCTGCAGGGCAGCGTCCTCGGTCTGGGCAGCCAGGGCCTGAGCCCAGTACAGCGCCAGGTAGAAGTGGCTGCCGCGGTTGTCGATGTTGCCGACTTTACGCGATGGCGACTTGTTGTTGTCGAGGAACTGGCCGGTGGCCTGGTCCAGGGTCTTGGACAGCACCAGCGCTTTCGGGTTGTTGTAGTTCACGCCCAGGTGCTCCAGGGAAGCGGCCAGGGCCAGGAACTCACCCAGGGAGTCCCAGCGCAGGAAGTTTTCTTCCAGCAGTTGCTGCACGTGCTTCGGCGCCGAACCGCCGGCGCCGGTTTCGAACAGGCCGCCGCCATTCATCAGCGGGACGATCGACAGCATCTTGGCGCTGGTGCCCAGCTCCATGATCGGGAACAGGTCGGTCAGGTAGTCACGCAGCACGTTGCCGGTCACCGAGATGGTGTCCTTGCCGGCGCGGGTGCGGGCCAGGGTGGCCTTCATCGCGTCGACCGGCGACATGATCTGGATGTCCAGGCCAGTGGTGTCGTGGTCTTTCAGGTAGGCCTGGACCTTCTCGATCACCACGCCGTCGTGGGCACGCAGCGGGTCGAGCCAGAAGATCGCCGGGGTGCTGCTGGCGCGGGCACGGTTGACGGCCAGTTTGACCCAGTCCTGGATCGGCGCGTCTTTGGTCTGGCACATGCGGAAGATGTCGCCGGCTTCGACGTTCTGTTCCAGCAGGGTGCGACCGGTGCTGTCGGTCACGCGGACCACGCCGTTGGCCTTGATCTGGAAGGTCTTGTCGTGGGAGCCGTATTCTTCGGCTTTCTTCGCCATCAGGCCGACGTTCGGCACGCTGCCCATGGTGGTCGGGTCGAAGGCGCCGTTGGCCTTGCAGTCCTCGATCACCGCCTGGTAGATGGTGGCGTAGCAGCGATCCGGGATCACGGCCTTGGTGTCGTGCAACTGGCCGTCGGTGCCCCACATCTTGCCGGAGTCACGGATCATGGCTGGCATCGAGGCGTCGACGATGACGTCGCTCGGCACGTGCAGGTTGGTGATGCCCTTGTCGGAGTTGACCATGGCCAGGGCTGGGCGAACGGCGTAGACCGCCTGGATGTCCGCTTCGATCTGGGCCTGCTGCTCGGCTGGCAGGGTCTTGATACGGGCGTACAGGTCGCCGATACCGTTGTTCAGGTTGAAGCCGATCTGCTCCAGGACTTCGGCGTTCTTGGCCAGGGCGTCCTTGTAGTACTCGGCAACGATCTGGCCGAACATGATCGGGTCGGAGACCTTCATCATGGTCGCCTTCAGGTGAACCGACAGCAGCACGCCTTCGTTCTTGGCGGCTTCGATTTCAGCGGCGATGAAGCTGCGCAGGGCGTTCTTGCTCATCACGGCGCAGTCGAGGATCTCGCCGGCCTGGACGCTGGTCTTCTCTTTCAGGACGCTGGTGCTGCCGTCCTGGGCGATCAGCTCGATCTTGACGCTGCCTGCGGCTTCGATCAGTGCAGCCTTCTCGCTGCCGTAGAAGTCACCGCTGTTCATGTGGGCAACGTGGGACTTGGAGTCGGCAGCCCAGGCGCCCATCTTGTGCGGGTGCTTGCGGGCGTAGTTCTTGACCGACAGCGGTGCGCGGCGGTCGGAGTTGCCTTCGCGCAGAACCGGGTTCACGGCGCTGCCCTTGACCTTGTCGTAACGGGCGCGAGCGTCTTTCTCGGCATCGTTGGTCACGGTTTCCGGGTAGTCCGGAACGTTGAAGCCCTGGGCCTGCAATTCCTTGATCGCGGCCTGCAGCTGCGGTACCGAGGCGCTGATGTTCGGCAGCTTGATGATGTTGGCTTCAGGGGTGATGGCCAGTTCGCCGAGTTCGGCGAGGTGGTCCGGCACTGCTTTGGCGCCCAGCTGCTCGGGGAAGCTGGCGAGAATGCGTCCGGCCAGGGAGATGTCGCGGGTTTCCACGGCGATATCAGCCGAAGCGGTGAAGGCCTCTACGATAGGCAACAGTGAATAGGTGGCGAGGGCGGGAGCTTCGTCGGTAAAGGTGTAGATGATCTTCGAGCGGGTGGGCATATTCGGATTAACTCTCTTCTTTGCTAAAGCATGCGCAGAAACTAACTCGAGGTGCGCCGGATAAGCGCGTTCGTTCAAAGTCGTCCATGAGTCGAAAATCGAAGTTTCTTCGCGGTGATGTTGGGTGCATCAGTCGAGCGTCAAGCGGTCGGGCTGCGGTAACAGCCCGGCTCTGGGCGGCAGTTCCTGGCTACATTTCCTGTAACAGAGGCGTCGGCCATCGTGACCCTGTGGTCAGCGGCGCGAGTATACATAGGTTGCTGGCAAAACGCCGAGCGTTCATGCCCAACTCTTTTCGTCCATTGGTCTAAAGGTCGCACCCGCAGTTGCCCCGCCGATGAGTGTCTGGTGCTGGAGATTGGCGCTTTTCCCTTTGATTTCAAGCTTGTACGCCGCGAACTTGCCGCTTTTCAGGGGAAATGGGTGGGGGCGAGGTTTCCGTCTACATTTAACTGGGGTACGCTCGAACGCAGCCAGATGTTCAATCCATAGATGGAGTACAACATGGGATACAAGAAGATTCAGGTTCCAGCCGTCGGTGACAAAATCACCGTCAACGCAGACCACTCTCTCAATGTTCCTGATCACCCGATCATCCCTTTCATCGAAGGTGACGGTATTGGCGTCGACATCAGCCCGGTGATGATCAAGGTCGTCGATGCGGCTGTCGAAAAGGCTTACGGTGGCAAGCGCAAGATCTCATGGATGGAAGTCTATGCCGGCGAAAAGGCCACCCAGGTCTATGACCAGGACACCTGGCTGCCCCAGGAAACCCTGGACGCGGTCAAGGACTATGTGGTTTCCATCAAGGGGCCGCTGACCACGCCGGTGGGTGGCGGTATCCGTTCGCTCAACGTGGCCCTGCGCCAGCAACTCGACCTGTATGTCTGCCTGCGCCCGGTGCGCTGGTTCGAGGGCGTGCCGAGCCCGGTGAAAAAGCCCGGCGATGTCGACATGACGATCTTCCGCGAGAACTCCGAGGACATCTATGCCGGGATCGAGTGGAAGGCCGGTTCGCCGGAAGCGAACAAGGTCATCAAGTTCCTCAAGGAAGAAATGGGCGTGACCAAGATCCGTTTCGACCAGGACTGCGGTATCGGCGTCAAGCCGGTGTCGAAGGAAGGCACCAAGCGCCTGGCGCGCAAGGCCCTGCAATATGTGGTCGACAACGATCGCAAGTCGCTGACCATCGTCCACAAGGGCAACATCATGAAGTTCACCGAAGGTGCCTTCAAGGAATGGGCCTATGAGGTGGCGGCAGAGGAGTTCGGCGCGACCCTGCTCGACGGTGGCCCGTGGATGCAGTTCAAGAACCCCAAGACCGGGCGCAACGTGGTGGTCAAGGATGCCATCGCCGATGCCATGCTCCAGCAGATCCTGCTGCGTCCGGCCGAATATGACGTGATCGCGACCCTCAACCTGAACGGTGACTACCTGTCCGACGCCCTGGCGGCCGAGGTGGGCGGTATCGGCATTGCGCCGGGTGCCAACCTGTCCGACACCGTGGCCATGTTCGAGGCCACCCATGGTACAGCGCCGAAGTATGCCGGCAAGGACCAGGTCAACCCCGGCTCGCTGATCCTCTCGGCGGAAATGATGCTGCGTCACCTGGGCTGGACCGAGGCTGCCGACCTGATCATTAAGGGTACCAATGGCGCCATCGGGGCCAAGACCGTGACCTATGACTTCGAGCGTCTGATGGAGGGGGCCAAGCTCGTTTCGTCGTCCGGTTTCGGTGACGCGCTGATCGCGCACATGTAAGACGGATTGGCGATAAAAAAAGCCCGGTTCAAATCCTTGAATCGGGCTTTTTTTATAGCTGGATGTTTCTGTGAGATGACTCAGGCGCTGACGTTGTTCGCCTTGCTCTTGGAAACCAATGCTTTGTCATCGGTTGGGGTCACTACGGCAGCGCTCTGTATGTTGACCGCATGCAGACCTTTGGGGCCCTGGATGATCTCAAAGCTTACGGCCTGGCCAGCCTTGAGGGTTTTGTAGCCGTCCATCTGGATGGCTGAATAGTGGGCAAACAAGTCTTCATCCTTGCCTTCTTCCAGGACGAAACCATAGCCCTTGGCGTTGTTGAACCACTTGACCTTACCGCTCGGCATGCTCATATCCCTCTGCAAACGACCCCATCACTGGAGTATCATCCAGTTCATCCTTCACTGCGTGAACCAGAAAAATGGTTGACGATATGGACCTTTATTACCCAATCTGGTCTCTATTGGTTGTAACACCGATTTGCCGATAGTCAAGGTGACCATTCGGTCAGTCTTGAAATGGGCCGGATTGTCCCCATCACTGTATTTGCTCAACTGACGAACCTTTCTTTCCATGCATGCAATCAGCCAGATTCGACTAACATTCAATCAGGATCGCCCGGATTTCCACGACGACGGCTCGGGCGTTGCCATGCAGGAGGCGAAACCTGCGTTGCAGGCGCCACCGATGTACAAGGTGGTGTTGTTCAATGATGACTACACACCGATGGATTTCGTCGTCGAAGTGCTCGAGGTGTTTTTTAACTTGAATCGCGAGCTGGCCACCAAGGTCATGCTGGCGGTTCACACGGAAGGACGGGCAGTATGTGGAGTGTTTACCCGCGACATCGCCGAGACAAAGGCCATGCAGGTCAACCAGTACGCCAGGGAAAGCCAGCATCCGCTACTCTGTGAAATCGAGAAGGACGGTTAACGCCGACCAGTTGGGTATGAGGTGAACTATGTTAAACCGCGAGCTCGAAGTCACCCTCAATCTTGCCTTCAAGGAGGCTCGTTCGAAGCGTCATGAATTCATGACGGTCGAGCACCTTTTGCTGGCCCTTTTGGATAACGAGGCAGCCGCTACCGTCCTACGGGCCTGCGGTGCGAACCTCGACAAACTCAAGCACGACCTGCAGGAGTTCATCGACTCCACCACGCCGTTGATCCCCGTGCATGACGAAGATCGCGAGACCCAGCCGACCCTGGGTTTCCAGCGTGTCCTGCAGCGGGCCGTGTTCCATGTGCAGAGCTCCGGTAAGCGTGAGGTGACGGGTGCCAACGTGCTCGTCGCGATCTTCAGCGAGCAGGAAAGCCAGGCGGTGTTCCTGCTCAAGCAGCAAAGCGTTGCGCGTATCGATGTCGTCAACTACATCGCCCATGGCATCTCCAAGGTGCCAGGGCATGGCGATCACTCCGAAAGCGAGCAGGATATGCAGGACGAAGAGGGCGGTGAGTCTTCATCTTCAGGCAACCCACTGGATGCGTATGCCAGCAACCTCAACGAGCTGGCGCGCCAGGGGCGTATCGATCCACTGGTCGGGCGCGAGCACGAGGTCGAGCGCGTGGCGCAGATCCTCGCCCGGCGGCGCAAGAACAACCCGTTGCTGGTCGGTGAGGCGGGCGTCGGCAAGACCGCGATCGCCGAAGGCCTGGCCAAGCGCATCGTCGACAACCAGGTGCCCGACCTGCTGGCGAGCAGTGTGGTCTACTCCCTCGACCTGGGCGCCCTGCTGGCCGGTACCAAGTACCGCGGCGACTTCGAGAAGCGCTTCAAGGCGCTGCTCGGCGAGCTGAAAAAGCGTCCGCAGGCGATCCTGTTCATCGACGAAATCCACACCATCATCGGTGCCGGTGCCGCTTCCGGCGGCGTCATGGATGCCTCGAACCTGCTCAAGCCGCTGCTGTCCTCGGGTGATATCCGTTGCATCGGCTCGACCACCTTCCAGGAATTCCGCGGCATCTTCGAGAAGGACCGTGCGCTGGCACGGCGTTTCCAGAAGGTCGATGTGACCGAGCCCTCGGTCGAGGACACCATCGGTATCCTGCGCGGCCTGAAAGGGCGTTTCGAGCAGCACCACAATATCGAATACAGCGAAGAGGCGCTGCGTGCGGCGGCCGAGCTGGCATCGCGCTACATCAATGACCGGCATATGCCGGACAAGGCCATCGACGTCATCGACGAGGCGGGCGCCTTCCAGCGTCTGCAGCCGGCGGACAAGCGCGTCAAGCGCATCGATGTGCCGCAGGTCGAGGATATCGTCGCGAAAATCGCGCGGATTCCGCCGAAGCACGTCACCAGTTCCGATAAGGAACTGCTGCGCAACCTCGAGCGCGACCTCAAGCTCACCGTGTTCGGCCAGGATGCGGCCATCGACTCGCTGTCGACCGCCATCAAGCTGTCCCGTGCCGGGCTGAAGTCGCCGGACAAGCCGGTCGGTTCGTTCCTGTTCGCCGGCCCTACCGGCGTCGGCAAGACCGAGGCGGCACGGCAGCTGGCCAAGGCGATGGGCATCGAGCTGGTGCGTTTCGACATGTCCGAGTACATGGAGCGTCATACCGTGTCGCGCCTGATCGGTGCGCCTCCGGGTTATGTCGGTTTCGACCAGGGTGGCCTGCTGACCGAGGCCATCACCAAGCAGCCGCATTGCGTGCTGCTGCTCGACGAGATCGAGAAGGCTCACCCGGAAGTCTTCAACCTGCTGCTGCAGGTCATGGACCACGGTACCCTGACCGATAACAACGGGCGCAAGGCCGACTTCCGCAACGTGATCCTGATCATGACCACCAACGCCGGTGCCGAAACCGCGGCCCGGGCGTCGATCGGCTTCACTCACCAGGATCATTCGTCCGATGCCATGGAAGTGATCAAGAAGAGCTTCACGCCGGAGTTCCGCAACCGTCTGGACACCATCATCCAGTTTGGTCGCCTCAGTCACGAGGTCATCAAGAGCGTGGTGGACAAGTTCCTTACCGAACTGCAGGCGCAGCTGGAAGACAAGCGCGTACAGCTGGAAGTCACCGATGCGGCCCGCAGCTGGCTGGCCGAGGGCGGTTACGATTCGGCCATGGGGGCACGTCCGATGGCGCGCCTGATCCAGGACAAGATCAAGCGTCCGTTGGCCGAGGAGATCCTGTTTGGCGAGTTGTCCGAGCATGGCGGTGTGGTGCACATCGACATCAAGGATGGCGAGCTGACCTTCGACTTCGAGACCACCGCTGAAATGGCTTGATGCAAGGCTGTCATGCAAAAACGCCCGGCTTAGCCGGGCGTTTTTGTTTGTATCGGGTGTTGCTTGCGCCGGCCTTTTCGCGGGCAAGCCCGGCTCCTACGGTTCATCGTCGTGCCCGCGCTCGCGTACGACACATTCCTGTAGGAGCCGGGCTTGCCCGCGAAGACGTCAGTGGCATCGACATTGCCTTCAAAGGCTGGCCACTATCCCAACCCGCGCAAACAAAAACGCCCGGCAATGCCGGGCGTCTTGTATCGACCTGATTAACGAGCGCGGTAGGTGATGCGCCCTTTGCTCAAGTCGTAGGGCGTCAGCTCGACGCGCACTTTGTCACCGGTAAGAATACGAATGTAGTTCTTGCGCATCTTGCCGGAGATATGCGCGGTTACGACGTGCCCATTTTCCAATTCCACGCGAAACATGGTGTTTGGCAGGGTGTCGACGACAGTGCCTTCCATTTCGAAGCTGTCTTCTTTCGACATGCAGTAAAGCCCTCGGTGTCCAGTGAATGGCCCGGTGCAACTGCGCCAGGCAAAAGCGGCGTGCATTGTGCCCGAAAAAGCACCTGCACGCCAAGAGGTTAGTGCTTTCGAGCGAAAATAACCGGCCGATTCCAGCGGGCTTTACCACTGGAATGGAAGGGGCTTTGGCCGGGGATGTACTCAGTTGAGTGTGACCCAGCGCTGATTGATCAGCAGTTCGATTGGCCGGTACTGGGTCTTGTAGTTCATCTTCTTGCAGTTCTTGATCCAGTACCCGAGATAGACCGCATCCAGGCCCAGGCGCAGGGTTTCGCCGATCTGCCAGAGAATGGCGTAGCGCCCCAGGCTGCGACGTTCTTCCTCCGGTTCGTAGAAAGTGTACACCGCCGACAGGCCGTTGGGCAGCAGGTCGGTCACCGCCACGCCGACCAGCCGCCCCTGCAGGCGAAACTCGTAGAACCGGGAGAAGGGCAGGTCGCGCACCAGGAAGGTCGAGAACTGGTCCCGGCTGGGCGGGTACATGTCGCCATCGGCATGGCGTTGCTCGATGTAGCGGCGGTACAGGTCGAAGTACTCTTCGCTGAACTGCGGCTTGGCGGCACGTACTTCCAGGTCCATGTTGCGCTTGAGAATGCGTTTCTGCTGGCGGTTGGGCAGGAACTGCGCCGCAGGAATGCGTGCCGGTACGCAGGCGTTGCAGTTCTGGCAGTGGGGCCGGTAGAGGTGGTCGCCGCTACGACGGAAACCCATTTCTGACAGGTCTGCGTAGACATGCACGTCCATGGGCTGGCTAGGATCGAGGAACAGCGTAGTCGCCTGCTCCTCGGGCAGATAGCTGCAAGAGTGGGGTTGAGTGGCATAAAACTTCAAACGCGCCAGCTCGGTCATGATCAACCCTCGGGATTAAGCTTTGAATTGCATTGAATCAAGTGTAAGCCAGCCTGGGAAAACACGCCTAGGCGCTGTATGAAGGTTACTTGATTGTCGTGTGATTTTCCGGTTTGCCGGCTCTACAGCGGCGCTTGCCAGGACGCGCTGTTGGGTTGGTCGAGGTGTTCCTGCAGATAACGGGCGAATTCGCTACGTGCAATCGCCCGGGCGCCGAAGCTGTGCAGATGGTGGGTCGGCATCTGGCAGTCGATCAGCACGAAACCCGCCTCCTTGAGGTGGCTGACCAGGGTGGCGAAGCCGACTTTGGAGGCATTGTCGGCACGGCTGAACATGGACTCGCCGAAAAACAGCTGGCCCATCGCCAGGCCATAGAGGCCGCCGACCAGCTCACCCTGGTCCCAGACCTCGACCGAATGGGCAAACCCGCGTTCGTGCAGTTGCAGGTAGGCGTTCTGCATCGCTTCGGTGATCCAGGTGCCGTCGGCGTAGGCGCGGGGTGCCGCGCAGGCGCGGATGACTGCGGCGAAGTCGCGATCGAAGGTGACCTGGTAGCGCCGCTGGCGCAACAGCTTGGCCAGGCTGCGGGAAACGTGCAGTTCGTCAGGAAACAGCACGGTGCGCGGGTCCGGCGACCACCAGAGGATCGGCTGGCCTTCGGAAAACCAAGGGAAGCAGCCATGGCGGTAGGCCTGGACCAGCCGTTCGGCGGACAGATCGCCGCCGGCTGCCAGCAGGCCATTGGGTTCGCGCATGGCCTTGGCCAGCGGTGGGAAGTTCAGGTTGTCGCGTTGTAACCAGGTCAGCATGGCGTTCTTGGCTTGAAAAGGAAGAGGGGAGGGCGGGTAAACACACTGTTGCAGGCATCGCAGTCCTTGTGGGAACAGGGCTTGCCCGCGAAAGCGCCCTCAAGATTGCCTAAGGCTTCGCGGGCAAGCCACGCTCCTGCAAGGATCGCGGTGCCTTTCGGTGTCAGTTGTCGTCCAGGTACTTCTCGGCATCCAGCGCCGCCATGCAGCCTGCGCCCGCCGAGGTGATGGCCTGGCGATAGACGTGGTCGGCCACATCGCCGGCAGCGAACACGCCGGGGATCTGCGTTGCCGTGGCATTGCCCTCGCTGCCGCCCTGCACCAGCAGGTAGCCATCGCGCATCGGCAATTGCCCTTGGAACAGATCGGTGTTGGGCTTGTGGCCGATGGCGATGAACACGCCGGCCAGCGGCAACTCCCGGGTTTCGCCGGTGCTGCTGTCGCGCAGGCGGGCGCCGGTGACGCCGCTGGCATCGCCGAGCACTTCGTCCAGATGCTGGTTCCAATGCAGGCGGATATTGCCGTTGGCAGCCTTTTCGAAGAGCTTGTCCTGGAGAATCTTCTCCGCGCGCAGTTTGTCGCGACGGTGCACCAGGTGTACCTCCCTGGCGATATTGGCCAGGTACAGGGCTTCCTCGACCGCCGTATTGCCGCCGCCGACCACCGCAACCACCTGGTTGCGATAGAAAAAGCCATCGCAGGTGGCACAGGCCGAAACACCCTTGCCGGCAAACGCCTCTTCGGAGGGCAGGCCCAGGTACTGGGCGGAGGCGCCGGTGGCGATGATCAGTGCATCGCAACTGTAGGTACCGTTGTCACCCTTGAGAATGAACGGCCGCTGTTGCAACTCCGCGGTATGAATGTGGTCGTAGACAATCTGGGTGTCGAAGCGTTCGGCGTGTTTCTGCATGCGTTCCATCAGGACCGGCCCGGTCAGGCCCTCGACATCGCCTGGCCAGTTGTCGACTTCGGTGGTGGTGGTCAACTGACCGCCGGCTTGCAGGCCGGTGATGACGACAGGCTTGAGGTTGGCACGGGCGGCATAGACGGCGGCGCTGTAACCGGCGGGCCCGGAGCCGAGAATGATCAGGCGCGAATGCTTGGCTTCGTTCATAAAAACACCTCATAAGCCTTTGTCACAAAAGAGAATGCATGCTCAAATTGAGCGGCATGAACAGCGCTGTTGGCTATGCTACACCCAGGAGGCAGCGGCGTGGCATCGGGCGCGCAAACCCGTACAATGTTCATCATGTAAGGATGATAGTTTCCGGAGTGGCAAATACCGATAATAAGGGGCTGATATTTAAAATAGCCGCGGTTTTGCCGGATAACTGTTACTGGCCCCGAGTGGGCAGTATTTTGTCGTCAATCAACAGCTGGGCGCGCCTCGGGCGCAGGAAAAGACGCGTTTTGAAGAAATCCACCGCAACACCGCCTAAAGCAGTGGTGCCACTCTGGCGCCAGCAACTGCATTATCGCCTCAAGGAAGGCGCGCTGATTGCCATCGGCGCCTTGTGCCTGTTCCTGATGATGGCCTTGCTGACTTACGGCAAGGACGATCCGGGCTGGAGTCATAACAGCAAGATCGATGACGTGCAGAACTTCGGCGGCCCTGCCGGCTCCTACAGCGCCGATATCCTGTTCATGGTGCTGGGTTACTTCGCCTACGTATTTCCATTGTTGTTGGCGATCAAGACCTACCAGATCTTTCGCCAGCGTCACGAACCCTGGCAGTGGAGTGGCTGGCTGTTCTCCTGGCGCCTGATCGGCCTGGTATTCCTGGTGCTGTCGGGCGCGGCCCTGGCGCATATCCATTTCCATTCGCCGACCGGCCTGCCAGCCGGTGCCGGCGGTGCCCTGGGCGAGAGCCTGGGTGACCTGGCGCGCAACGCCCTGAATATCCAGGGCAGCACCTTGTTGTTCATCGCCCTGTTCCTGTTCGGCCTCACGGTGTTTACCGACCTGTCGTGGTTCAAGGTGATGGATGTCACCGGCAAGATCACCCTCGACCTGTTCGAGCTGTTCCAGGGGGCATTGAACCGCTGGTGGGCGGCCCGTACCGAGCGCAAGCAACTGGTGGCGCAACTGCGTGAGGTGGACGACCGCGTCCACGAAGTGGTGGCTCCGGCCGTTCCCGACAAGCGCGAGCAGGCCAAGGCCAAGGAACGCCTGATCGAGCGCGAACAGGCGCTGAGCAAGCACATGTCCGAGCGCGAGAAGCAGATCCCGCCGGTGATCATGCCGGCACCGGCCAAGCCGCCACAGCCGAGCAAGCGGGTGGAAAAGGAGAAGCAGGCGCCGCTGTTCGTCGACAGCGCAGTCGAAGGCACCCTGCCGCCGATCTCCATTCTCGACGAGGCGGCGAAAAAGCAGCTCAACCATTCTCCCGAATCCCTGGCTGCCGTCGGCCACCTGCTGGAAATCAAGCTCAAGGAGTTCGGCGTCGAAGTGTCGGTGGACTCGATCCATCCGGGCCCGGTCATTACCCGTTACGAAATCCAGCCGGCGGCCGGGGTGAAGGTCAGCCGTATCGCCAACCTGGCCAAGGACCTGGCGCGCTCGCTGGCGGTGACCAGCGTGCGGGTGGTGGAAGTCATCCCCGGCAAGACCACGGTGGGTATCGAGATTCCCAACGAGGATCGGCAGATCGTGCGTTTCCGCGAGGTGCTGTCGACCCCGGAATACGACGACGCCAAGTCGCCGGTCACCCTGGCCCTGGGCCACGACATCGGCGGCAAGCCGGTGATCACTGACCTGGCGAAGATGCCGCACCTGCTGGTGGCCGGTACCACCGGTTCCGGTAAGTCGGTAGGGGTCAACGCGATGATCCTGTCGATCCTGTTCAAGTCCGGCCCGGAAGACGCCAAGCTGATCATGATCGACCCGAAGATGCTCGAACTGTCGATCTACGAAGGCATTCCGCACCTGCTGTGCCCGGTGGTCACCGACATGAAGGACGCCGCCAACGCCCTGCGCTGGAGCGTCGCCGAGATGGAACGGCGCTACAAGCTGATGGCGAAGATGGGCGTGCGCAACCTGTCGGGCTTCAACGCCAAGATCAAGGAAGCCCAGGAACGCGGCGAACCGATTCCGGACCCGCTGTACAACCGCGAAAGCATCCACGACGAAGCGCCGCTGCTGACCAAGTTGCCGACCATCGTGGTGGTGGTCGACGAATTCGCCGACATGATGATGATCGTCGGCAAGAAGGTCGAGGAACTGATTGCCCGTATCGCCCAGAAGGCGCGGGCGGCCGGCATCCACCTGATCCTGGCGACCCAGCGGCCGTCGGTGGACGTGATCACCGGCCTGATCAAGGCCAACATCCCGACCCGCATGGCGTTCCAGGTGTCCAGCAAGATCGACTCGCGGACCATCATCGACCAGGGCGGTGCCGAGCAGTTGCTGGGCCATGGTGACATGCTCTACATGCCGCCGGGTACCAGCCTGCCGATCCGTGTTCACGGCGCCTTCGTTTCCGACGATGAAGTGCACCGCGTGGTGGAGGCGTGGAAACTGCGTGGCGCCCCGGAGTACAACGACGACATCCTCAACGGCGTCGAAGAGGCCGGCAGCGGCTTCGAGGGCGGCGGTGGCGGTGGCGGCGAAGAGGATGCCGAAACCGACGCGCTCTATGACGAAGCGGTACAGTTTGTCCTGGAAAGCCGCCGGGCTTCGATTTCCGCAGTGCAGCGCAAGCTGAAGATCGGTTACAACCGGGCCGCCCGGATGATCGAGGCCATGGAGATGGCCGGCGTGGTGACGGCCATGAATACCAACGGTTCGCGCGAAGTGATTGCGCCCGGGCCGATGCGCGACTGATTCCGTGCCGCATGCGATCATGCGGCATATCCTTCAAACGAATTCCATGAGGACTCCCATGCGTGTCATTCGCATGCTGTTGTTGCCGGTTCTGGCGTTGACCACCTTGTCGGCCCATGCCGACCAGAAGGATGTGGCGCGCCTGACGCAGTTGCTCGAAAAATCCCAGACCCTCACCGCGCGTTTCTCGCAACTGACCCTGGATGGCAGCGGAACCCAGTTGCAGGAAACCGCTGGCGAGATGTCCCTCAAGCGCCCGGGGCTGTTCTACTGGCACACCGATGCGCCGCAGGAGCAGACCATGATCTCCGATGGCCAGAAGGTCACCCTGTGGGACCCGGACCTGGAGCAGGTGACCATCAAGAAGCTCGACCTGCGCCTGACCCAGACCCCGGCGCTGCTGCTGTCCGGTGACGTGTCGAAGATCAGCGAGAGCTTCGATATCACTGCCAAGGAAGCCGGTGGCGTGATCGACTTCGTGCTCAAGCCGAAAACCAAGGACACCCTGTTCGACAGCCTGCGCCTGTCGTTCCGCAACGGCCTGGTCAACGACATGCAACTGATCGACAGCGTCGGCCAGCGCACCAATCTGCTGTTCACCGGGGTCAAGGCCAACGAGCCGATCGATGCGGCCCGCTTCAAGTTCGACATCCCCAAGGGTGCTGACGTCATCCAGGAATAAGAGGTTTCAAACGCAGCCCATGGATCTGTTCAGCCGTGCCCCGATCGCCCAGCCACTGGCCGCCCGTCTGCGGGCGACCAACCTGGATGAGTACGTCGGCCAGGAGCACCTGCTGGCCCGGGGCAAGCCGTTGCGCGAAGCCCTGGAGCAGGGCGCACTGCATTCAATGATCTTCTGGGGCCCGCCCGGGGTCGGCAAGACCACCCTGGCGCGGCTGCTGGCGGAAGTCTCGGACGCGCACTTCGAAACCGTGTCGGCGGTGCTCGCCGGGGTCAAGGAGATCCGGCAGGCGGTGGAAGTCGCCAAGCAGCAGGCCGGGCAATACGGTCGGCGCACGATCCTGTTCGTCGACGAAGTCCATCGCTTCAACAAGTCCCAGCAGGATGCGTTCCTGCCCTATGTCGAGGACGGCACGCTGATCTTTATCGGCGCCACTACCGAGAACCCCTCATTCGAATTGAACAACGCCCTGCTGTCTCGGGCGCGGGTCTATGTGCTCAAGAGCCTCGACGAGGCGGCCCTGCGCAAGCTGGTGCGGCGTGCCCTCACTGAAGAGCGCGGCCTGGGCAAGCGCCGGTTGAGCCTGGGCGACGAGGGTTTCCAGATGCTGCTGGCGGCGGCGGATGGGGATGGACGGCGTCTGCTCAACCTGCTGGAGAACGCCTCGGACCTGGCCGAAGACGGTGGCGAGATCGGCGTCGACCTGCTGCAGAGCCTGCTGGGCGATACCCGTCGGCGTTTCGACAAGGGCGGCGAAGCCTTCTACGACCAGATTTCCGCGCTGCACAAGTCGATTCGCGGTTCCAACCCGGATGCCGCGCTGTACTGGTTCGCGCGCATGCTCGACGGCGGCTGCGATCCGCTGTACCTGGCGCGGCGGGTGGTGCGCATGGCCAGCGAGGACATCGGCAACGCCGACCCCCGGGCCCTGAGCCTGTGCCTGGCGGCCTGGGACGTGCAGGAGCGCCTCGGCAGCCCCGAGGGCGAGCTGGCGGTGGCCCAGGCCATCACCTACCTGGCCTGCGCGCCGAAGAGCAACGCGGTGTACATGGGCTTCAAGGCCGCCATGGTCAGTGCGGCCGAACATGGCTCATTGGAAGTTCCGCTGCACCTGCGCAACGCCCCGACCAAGCTGATGAAGCAGTTGGGCTATGGCGAGGAGTATCGCTATGCCCACGACGAGCCCGACGCCTACGCCGCCGGCGAGGACTATTTCCCCGAGGAACTGCAGCCGCAGGCCTTCTACCAGCCGGTTCCGCGCGGGCTGGAGCTTAAGATCGGCGAGAAGCTCAACCACCTCGCCGCGCTGGATCGGCAGAGCCCGAGACAACGGAGAAAACCGTGATCCGCACCGTAATCGCGGTGTCCGTCGCCGGCATCATCGGCACCCTGGTACGTTTTGCCGCAGGCAATCTGATCAATGCCAATTGGCCCAGGCACTTCTATACCGCGACGTTGGCCGTTAATATCGTGGGCTGCCTGGTGATTGGCGTGCTCTACGGCCTGTTTTTGCTGCGCCCCGAGGTCCCGGTGGAAATCCGCGCCGGCCTGATCGTGGGGTTCGTTGGCGGCCTGACCACCTTTTCATCCTTTTCACTGGATACGATTCGCCTGCTGGAAAGCGGGCAGGGGCTGGTGGCCCTGGGCTATGCGGCCCTGAGCGTATTCGGCGGGCTGCTCGCAACCTGGGCTGGCCTGTCCTTGACCAAACTCTGAATAACGAGAAACCGACATGCTCGATTCCAAACTGTTACGTAGCAACCTCCAGGACGTAGCGGATCGTCTGGCCTCCCGTGGCTTCAGCCTCGATGTCGCCCGCATCGAAGAGCTGGAAAGCCAGCGCAAGGTGGTGCAGACCCGCACCGAACAATTGCAGGCCGAGCGCAATGCGGTTTCCAAGAGTATCGGCCAGGCCAAGCAGCGCGGCGAAGACATCGCGCCGCTGATGGCCAGCGTCGAAAACATGGGCACCGAGCTGACGGAAGGCAAGGCCGCGCTGGACGCCATCCAGTCCGAGCTGGACCAGATCCTGCTGGGTATCCCTAACCTGCCCCACGAATCGGTACCGGTGGGTGCCGACGAGGACGGCAACGTCGAAGTGCGCCGCTGGGGTACGCCGACCGCCTTCGACTTCCCGATCCAGGACCACGTCGCCCTGGGCGAGAAGTTCGGCTGGCTGGACTTCGAAACCGCCGCCAAGCTGTCCGGCGCCCGTTTCGCCCTGCTGCGCGGCCCGATTGCCCGCCTGCACCGCGCCCTGGCGCAGTTCATGATCAACCTGCACACCAGCGAGCACGGTTACGAAGAAGCCTACACACCTTACCTGGTGCAGGCGCCGGCGCTGATGGGCACCAGCCAGTTGCCGAAGTTCGAGGAAGACCTGTTCAAGATCAAGCGCGACGGCGAAGCCGATCTGTACCTGATCCCGACCGCCGAAGTGTCGCTGACCAACATCGTCGCCGGCGAGATCCTCGATCCCAAGCAACTGCCGTTGAAATTCGTCGCCCACACCCCGTGCTTTCGCAGTGAAGCCGGTGCCTCGGGTCGCGATACCCGCGGCATGATCCGCCAGCACCAGTTCGACAAGGTCGAGATGGTCCAGGTGGTCGAGCCGTCGAAGTCGATGGAAGCGCTGGAAGGCCTGACTGCCAACGCCGAGAAGGTCCTGCAACTGCTGCAATTGCCGTATCGCGTCCTGGCCCTGTGCACCGGCGATATGGGCTTCAGCGCCGTGAAGACCTACGACCTGGAAGTCTGGGTGCCGAGCCAGGACAAGTACCGCGAGATTTCCTCGTGCTCCAACTGTGGCGACTTCCAGGCCCGCCGCATGCAGGCGCGTTTCCGCAACGCCGAAACCGGCAAGCCGGAACTGGTCCACACCCTGAACGGCTCCGGCCTGGCGGTGGGTCGTACCCTGGTGGCGGTGCTGGAGAACTACCAGCAGGCCGACGGTTCGATCCGTGTACCGGAAGTGCTCAAGCCCTACATGGGCGGCATCGAGGTCATCGGCTAAATGGAATTTCTGCCGCTGTTTCACAACCTGCGCGGCAGCCGTGTCCTGGTGGTCGGTGGCGGCGAGATTGCCTTGCGCAAGTCTCGCCTGCTGGCCGACGCCGGTGCGCTGTTGCGGGTGGTTGCTCCCGAGATTGAAAGCCAGCTGCGCGAGCTGATCGACGGCAGCGGCGGCGAAATGCTGTTGCGCGGTTATGTCGAATCCGACCTGGATGGTTGCGTGCTGATCATCGCCGCCACCGATGACGAAGCGCTCAATGCCCAGGTTTCCGCCGATGCCCGGCGGCGTTGCGTACCGGTCAACGTGGTGGATGCGCCAGCCCTGTGCAGCGTGATCTTCCCGGCCATCGTCGATCGCTCGCCGCTGGTGATCGCGGTGTCCAGCGGCGGTGACGCACCGGTGCTGGCGCGGTTGATCCGGGCCAAGATGGAAACCTGGATTCCGTCGACCTATGGCCAGTTGGCCGGGTTGGCGGCGCGTTTCCGTCATCAGGTCAAGGCACTGTTCCCGGCTGTGCAGCAGCGTCGCGCCTTCTGGGAAGAGGTGTTCCAGGGGCCGATCGCCGACCGGCAACTGGCCGGGCAGGGCGCCGAGGCCGAGCGGCTGCTGGTGGAGAAGATCAACGGTACGCCCCCGAATGCGTCGGGTGAGGTGTATCTGGTGGGCGCAGGTCCGGGTGACCCCGACCTGCTGACCTTCCGTGCCCTGCGCCTGATGCAGCAGGCGGACGTGGTGCTCTACGACCGCCTGGTGGCGCCGGCGATCCTCGAACTGTGCCGTCGGGATGCCGACCGTATCTACGTCGGCAAGCGCCGCGCCGATCACGCCGTGCCCCAGGACCAGATCAACCGGCAATTGGTCGAGCTGGCCAAACAGGGCAAGCGGGTGCTGCGCCTGAAGGGCGGCGATCCGTTCATTTTCGGTCGAGGTGGTGAGGAGATCGAGGAACTGGCGGCCCAGGGCATTCCATTCCAGGTGGTGCCGGGTATCACCGCGGCCAGCGGTTGCTCGGCCTACGCCGGGATTCCGCTGACTCATCGTGACCATGCGCAGTCCGTGCGCTTCGTCACCGGTCACCTGAAGGATGGCAGCACCGACCTGCCGTGGGTCGACCTGGTGGCGCCGGCGCAGACCGTGGTGTTCTACATGGGGCTGGTCGGCTTGCCGGTGATCTGCGAACAACTGATCCGGCACGGTCGTTCGGCGGACACCCCGGCGGCACTGATCCAGCAGGGCACCACGGCGAACCAGCGGGTGTTCACCGGCACCCTGGCCAACCTGCCGCAACTGGTGGCGGAGCATGAAGTGCATGCGCCGACCCTGGTGATCGTCGGCGAAGTGGTGCAGCTTCGCGAGAAACTGGCCTGGTTCGAAGGCGCCCAGGGTCAGGTCTGATCCAGCAACACAAACCTGCAGGAGCGGGTCTTCGGCTCCTGCAGTACCTCTCTCAGCTCTTCCAGACCCCACGCCCCACCAACCGCTCGCGGTCATGGCTGCCAGTGAAATCCTGCTCCGGCCCCTTGGGCACGACACCTGTCGGGTTGATGGTCCGGTGGCTGGCGTAGTAATGCCCCTTGATATGGGTGAAATCCACCGTCTCGGCCACACCCGGCCACTGATACATCTCCCGCAGCCAGTTCGACAGGTTCGGATAGTCGGCAATGCGCCGCAGGTTGCACTTGAAGTGACCGTGATACACCGCGTCGAAACGAATCATCGTGGTGAACAGCCGTACATCCGCCTCGGTCAGGTACTCGCCGGCCAGGTAGCGATGTTGCGACAGGTGCCGCTCCAGCTGATCCAGCTCGACGAACAGCGCGTCGAAAGCCGTTTCATAAGCTGATTGCGAGGTGGCGAAGCCGGCCCGGTAGACGCCGTTGTTCACCGCCGGATAGATCCGTTCGTTCCACTCATCGACGACCGGGCGCAAGGCTGGCGGGTAGAAGTCCAGGGTGTTGCCGGTCAGCCCGTTGAACGCGCTGTTGAACATGCGGATGATTTCGGCCGACTCGTTGCTGACGATGCGCTTGAGCTTCTTGTCCCACAGCACCGGCACAGTCACCCGGCCGGTGTAGTCGGCGGTGTCGGCGGTATAACGCTGGTGCATGAATGCCAGGCCATCGAGGTGATCGCCCGTGGAGCCATGGCTCTTGTCGAAGGTCCAGCCGTTTTCCAGCATCAGCCAACTGACCACCGAGACGTCGATCAGGCTTTCCAGGCCCTTGAGCTTGCGCAGGATCAGCGTACGGTGGGCCCAGGGGCAGGCCAGGGAAACATACAGGTGGTAGCGACCGGCCTCGGCGACGAAGCCGCCTTCGCCGCTGGGGCCCGGCTGGCCATCGGCGGTCACCCAGTGACGACGCTGCGCCTGCTCGCGCTGGAAGGCACCGTCTTTGCTGCTTTCATACCACTGGTCGTGCCAGCGGCCTTCGATCAAGAGACCCATCTAGAAAAACTCCTTGGCAGTGATGCGTTGGAGCCCAGTCTAAAGAGAATCGTTCGAATAAATAGCGCAAAACCTGGGGTTGAATGATCGATTAAATCGATTTGTCTCGTGCGGCCCAGTAAATCCGGGCCTGTTCGAACGCCTCTTCACGAGGCAGGCCGAGCCCGCGCAAGGCCAGTGCCATGGTCGACAGCAGCGCCAGTTGCGGGTAACTGTCCTCGACCTCGCCGCGCCAGATCGCCTTGAGGTGTTCGGGTTCCAGCGACGCCGGCTTCACATGGCGCTGCTCGGATAACGCCGGCCATTCCTCATCCCAGTTTTCGCCGTTGGCCGTGCCGTACAGGTGGCTGGTGCTGTCGGGATTGACCTCGATCTCGCCGCCATCGCCCTTGATCACGATGGCGGTATCACCCAGCAGGCGGCTGGCTTCGCGATGCACGGCCTGGTAGCCGGGGTGGAAGATGCTCTGCAGGCCACAGCGCGCCCCCAGCGGGTTGAGGACGCGGGCCAGCGAATGGATCGGCGAGCGCAGGCCGAGGGTATTGCGCAGGTCGATCATCCGTTGCAGCTGGGGGGCCCAGTCGACCAGGGGCGCAAAGGCAATGTTGCCGGCGGCCAGGGCCTGCCCGACGGCCTGCCAGTTGCGGCACAGCGGAATCTGCAGGGTTTCCAGCAACTGTTCGGTGTACAGCCGGCCCGCGGTGTGGGCGCCGCCGCCGTGCATCAGAATCTTCACGCCGTTCTGGGCCAGGCATTTGGCGGCCAGCAGGTACCAGGGCAGGTGGCGTTTCTTGCCGGCGTAGCTCGGCCAGTCCAGGTCGACCTGCAGGGATGGGGCATCGAGCCGTTCGCGCAGGGCCTCGGTGAAGCCGGCCAGTTCCTCCGGGCTTTCCTCCTTGTGCCGCAACAGCATCAGGAAGGCGCCGAGCTGGGTCTCTTCGACTTTCCCGTCGAGCAGCATACCCATGGCCTCACGGGCTTCCTCGCGGCTCAGGCCGCGGGCGCCACGCTTGCCCTTGCCGAGGATGCGTACGAATGGGGCGAAAGGATGTTCCTCGGGTGTTTCGGTGATCAGCGGCACGTATTCGGTCATAGACAGTTCGTCGGCTTGGGCAGGCCCGCCAGCTTGGCGGCCAGTTTGGCGGGAGTGCCATTGAACAGGCGGTTGAGGTGCAGGCTGTTGCCCTTTTCCACGCCCAGTTTCGAGGCGGTGTACTTGATCAGCGGGCGAGTGGCCGGTGACAACTCGAATTCCCGGTAGAACCCGCGCAGCAGTTCGAGGATCTCCCAGTGCTCGGGGCTCAGCTCGATGCTTTCACGGGCGGCGAGGGCGCCGGCGACCTCGGGCGACCAGTCACTCAGTTCAACCAGGTAACCGTCCTTGTCCAGGGCGATGTCCCGCCCGTTCACCGTCAGGGTATTCATAGCCAGGTATTGACCTTGTCGTGCCGGACCGACAATTCGACGAAGCCCGGGTAGTCCACGCGTGTGGCCCAGCTCGGGCACTCCAGGCCGCGGGCCTGCAGGTCCTCGTCGAGGGCGAACAGGCGCAGCGTGGCGGCGCGCTCTTCCAGGGCTTCCAGCGGTAGGCTGCGCGGTTGCAGGGCGTATACCGCGTCGCCGCAAAGCAGCAGGGCGTCCTCGGCACCCAGCAGGCGCAGGCAACTGCCCAGGCGGCTGTCGGTGAAAGGGGAGTGGGACAATACGTGCAAGGTCGACATCAGAGCGTGATCACCTGGTCATAACGATTGACGAGCGCGACGATTTCTTCGGTCGCCAGCAGGTTCAGGTCTGCGCTGGCCACCTGGTCGGCGAGGATGCCACGATCGGCCAGGCTGTCGCGGCAGGCAAACAGGTCCTCGACGCCGAACAGCGACAATGCCTTCAGGTTGGCCGTCAGGTCCTTCTGCTGCACGGCCTTGGCCGTCTGCCCCGGCATGAGCTGGAACACCCCGTCATCCATGAACAACAGGCCCACGGGCAGATCGAAGGCGCCGCCGGCCAGGACGATATCCAGGGCTTCGCGGGCGCTCGGCCCGGACCACGGTGCCTGGCGGCTGATAATCAACAGAGACTTGGACATCTCAAGGCCCTCCGAAGCAGATCAGGCGGTCGGCGGCCTGCACCGCATCATGCAATTGCCCCAGGCCCGAGAGTTCCCAGCCGGCGCCCAGGTTCACCGCCGAGCGCGCGTAGCGCTGGGCTTCCTCGTCATTCAGCACGCCCCGGCGCAGGGCCGCGGCAATGCAGACCACGCCGTCGAGCTGGTTGTCGCTGACGAAACTGGCCCATTCCCGTGGCAGGTCCTGTTCGTCCTGCGGGGTGACCACGTTGCCCGAGGCACTGTGCACGCCATCCTGGTAAAAGAACAGCCGCACGATGTCATGGCCGCCGGCGAGCAGGGCCTGGGCGAACAGCAGGGCCCGTCGGGAAGAGGGCGCGTGGGGCGGGGAAAACAGCGCAATGGCAAACTTCATGGAAGGCTCTGTCAGCGAATCTGTCGCCATGATAAGGCCAGACTCCCCAAGAAGCTAAATCGCGGTCAACAAAAAGCCCGCCGAAGCGGGCTTTTTGCTCATGCAGGTGATCAGTCGTCGCGGCTCATGATGCCGAAGATCTGCAACAGGCTGACGAACAGGTTGTAGATCGATACATACAGGCTGATGGTCGCCATGATGTAGTTACGCTCGCCGCCATGGATGATGGCGCTGGTCTGGAACAGGATGCACACCGACGAGAACAGCACGAAGCCGGCGCTGATCGCCAGTTGCAGGCCGCTGATGTTGAAGAAGAGGCTGGCCAGCGTGGCACCCAGCAGGACGAAGAAGCCGGCGGTGATGAAGCCGCTGAGGAAGCTCATGTCCTTGCGGGTCACCAGCACGTAGGCCGACAGGCCGCCGAACACCAGGGCGGTCATGGCGAAAGCCGAGCTGACGACTTCGGCGCCGCCCTGCATGCCCAGGTAGCGGTTGAGGATCGGGCCGAGCAGGAAGCCCATGAAGCCGGTGAGGGCGAAGGTCGACACCAGGCCCCAGACGGAATCGCGCAGCTTGTTGGTGAGGAAGAACAGCCCATAGAAGCCGATCAGTACCACGAAGACGTTCGGGTAGCGCACGTTCATCTGCTGGGCGACGAAAGCCATCACACCGCTGAAGGCCAGGGTGAGGGCGAGAAGGCTGTAAGTGTTGCGCAGGACGCGGCTAACCTCTAGCTGCTCAGCCTGCACGCTGTTGTTAACGGCGTAATCCTGTTCGCGCATGGCGAAACTCTCCTTCGGTTTTGAAATGTTCAGTCGCAAAGATCATAACAGAGGCTCTGTAACAAGCTATCACGAGAGTTTGACAGTGTGTTTCATTCCGGTATCATGGCGCCCGCAATGCATGGGAGGTGTGGCCGAGTGGTTTAAGGCAGCAGTCTTGAAAACTGCCGACTGTAACAGGTCCCAGAGTTCGAATCTCTGCGCCTCCGCCATATTGCACACTGTCAAAGCCCCGATTTTTCGGGGCTTTTTCGTTTCTGGGTGTCGCTCGCTCTGACGGTGGATTCAAGGAAACGTTCCGCAACTTTCACAGGCGTTCCGAAACTATCGGGTTTTTGAAGGCTATTTTGTCGGTGAAACAATCTCCCCGACGCGCCTGTAAACAGTCTCTGTAATGCGCTTGTCTGAGTGCCCAAGCAGCTTGCTGGCCACGGCCAGGTCCTCGATCTCGCTTGCTGCTTTGGGTCGAATATCGCGGAACTGGAATGACTTGATGTCGTTGGCCAGCTGGTGGTCGAGCGCTTCTAGGGCAGCCGCAGCTGCCTGCCTGCGTGCCTCGTCAAATCGCAGGCGCAACATGGCTTTTGTGACGTTGCGACCGTCTTCAGTCACGATTAGATATGGATTTCTCGATCCGCGTTCCTTGCGCTGCCGGCGCAGGCGCTCAACCAAAGCGCCAAGCTGATTCGGCCCGTTGGTGTTGGTCAGCTTGATCCGCAGCTTCTTGGTGGTTTTCCCTTGGCTGACCTGCAGATAATCGGAGGTGGCGTCCGTTTCGCGCATCGATAGGACATCAGCAGGGCGCTGTGCGCTCAGGTAGGCCAGGTCCATTGCGTCGCGCAGTTCGGAAGCTCCCTTTTTATATACAGCCGACCATATTTCGTCGGTAGCATAAAACTCTCTGGGGGTTTCTTTGTTCTTGCGAACGCCTGTAACTGGGTTGTCGCAGGTGATCACTCCCCACTCCCGGCCGATGTTGTAAATGTGCGAGAGCAAGGCCAGCTCTCGGTTGGCCCTGACTTTCGCTGTTCGCGCATCGCGGTACTGTGCGCAGACGTGCGGGGTAACCGCCTCTGGTGGGGCGTCAGCAAAAGCGGCCCGCAATTGCTTCAATGACAGGCGATTCTCGCGTTGGGTGCTGGCTTTTTTAGTTGGAATGATATCCCTGTCGTAGCGATCGAATATTGGTCCAAGCAGCTTCATGACTCTCGGGACGGCCTTGCGGTCCAGTTTTGCCCATTCGATTTTCGCGATATCCAGATCGGTTCCCAAGGGGATCTCCAGTCGTTTGCCATCTGGACCTTTTGCAGCATAGAAATAGCAGACGTAGTCGGGGCCATTCTTGCGTTTACGGATCCTCCGCAGCATGCGCGGCGGAAGGTCCCGGTTTTGAGGTTTTCTAGGACGCATCTACTAGCCCACGCGCGAAAGGTCGAGGGCCCAGGTTTCCGCGACGGCGTTGGAGGTGGTGGGCCGGACCCCGGCCAGTTTCAGGCGGGCGTATACTCGACCCACCACAGGGCGTCTGGCACCGGTCAGTACGTACTGCCATCCGTTGCTCGAAAGCCAGGCAATTTGTTTTCCAGGCAGTTGATACCCGGTGATTGCAGCGATCTCTTCCTCGGCGAGCGTTTCGCTTTGAATTTCCATGTTTCTCTCTCCGTGCCGCCAGTCGTAGCTGGTAGCGCTCAATAGTTTTTACTGCTGTGCGATTGCTTTCGGGGTGGGCTCAGCAAAACAACAAGGGTTGCACAGCGCCGTCGGCAAACACCTTGTCGAGCGGGGTGGTTGCGATTGGTTCTTCACCATCCCAGCCATGCGGCCAGGTCTCAGCGGCGATCAACTCGCGGATCCTGGCCTCTTCCTCGGGGTTGATCATGTCGACCATGGGGCGCCCGAGGCGCTTGGCCGATTCGTTGATCTCGGCCTGTATGCCGATCAGGATGTTCAGGGCCATCAACCGCGATTCCAGAAGGATCGGCCCCATGCGCTGCGGGTTCGAGGCGATGTTTCCGCTCTTGAGGATCTCGGCCCCGGCCTTGCGCAGCCTGTTTTTCGGCTCCCGCAGCTCTCGCCACAGGACCCTGATGCGCTTGAGTGGAGCCATGTACGCCCAAGCTGGGTTGAGTAGGATCGTGTCGAGCGCCTTGTCCTCGCTGGCCAGCGGGCAGCCCGTGCAGCCCGTCCTGGCGTTGATCTCCTCCGCCTCTTCGCCGCCGTATGCATCGGCGATGGTCGCTGTTGACCAGTCGCCGAATTCAGCCAAGGGCGCCCAGTGCTTGAGCCATTCCCAGACGTGGCAAACCCGCCAGTGCAGCAGCGGTGCCAGCGTTGCGATCCGGCCCTTGATGCCTTTCGCCTCGGGCAAAACCTTCTGGTACCAGCCCTGGCCACATTCTGCGCCGTCCTTTCCGCAACTCATTTCAATGCGCTTGTCACGGATCGCGCTCTCGCCTTGGCGAACGCCCGTAATCATTAGGAAGTTGCCATCCAACTCGGCGATACGCTTTTCAACTGCAGCGATCATCGGGTCTATCTTGATCTGGCGGGTGCACCAGCGCAGCGTGTTGTTGTTCGGTGGCGGGACGCCGCGTCCTAGGATGTAGACCATGAAGCGCTTGTCCATTGGGGCCGTGACGACTTCGACGTGGATGCCGCGCTCCTGAAGCTCATCCATGATCTGGGCGGCCGCGTTGGCCAGGGGCAGCAGTTCCTGCCGGGTGTCGGCGTAGAAAACCGTGAGAGTCTTCGGTTTAGGGATCTTGCCGGTGTCGATCAGGTAGATGATCAGGGTCAGCGTGGCGCTGCTGTCCTTCCCGCCAGACCACGCGACACCCCAGTGTTCATGGTCAGCGCCATAGGCCCGTAGGCTTTGAATCGTGAGTTCGATGCTCTCGGTCATCTGCAGGCGCTTTGCCCCGCCGGCGAAGATGTCACTCTGCCGTGGGCTGTTGATGCCGGCGGGAGAGCGTTCAGGCACGGGCACAGGCACAGGTTTAGGCTCAAGTTTCGTGAGGGCTGGGAAGTTGACGGCTATTGTCCTGCCTTTGGCATAGCCGCTGGTGCACTTGAGGATCGCGAAGCCTTGAGGGTTTGTACTAAGCACGGTGCCTTGGCAGCGGTACTTTTCCCGATAGATAAAACTAGCCTCGTCCTTGGGGGCAAACATGGCTCCAGTAGTCATGGTGTCACCGCCTTGGCCTGGGCGGCGCGCTCGGACGCATCTATGTTCAGGGCCTCGGTCAGGACCTGGTCGAACTCTTCGATTGCCAGCGACTGGCTCCGTTCGCCTGTCTTTTGAAGGTCGTGATACCACTTGAGTCCGTGGTAGGTCACCTGGACGCGTGTATCGCCGACTATCAGCGCGCACGGTCTGCCGCTCGCTGCCTCTCGCTCCATTGCTTCTCGCAAGGATGAGGCCTGAAGGCAGTCGGACTGTTGGTGCCTGGTGGATGAGGCTTGCTCACTCTTCTCTGTGTTAATGGACAGGGTGCTTTTTATCCGTTCACGAAGGGGCTTTGAATAGCCGCCTTTGATCATGGCGGTAAAGCAATCGCGCAACAGCTCATCACGCTCGTCCAGTTTGGCGCGAAGGTGTTTGCACTGCTCGGTACTCCCGTGGAGTAACTCTTTGGCTATGTCGACTGCTTCGGACTTTCGATACAGTTCCTCGCGCAGCCGGTTGACCTGGTCGTCGTCGGGAAAGATATGGAGTTGCTCAATCTTTAAATGGTCGAGGCGCGTAGCCATTTGATGGTGCTTGTCGCCGTTCTTGACCACCCATGAGTCTCCGTCAGGGTGTGAAACCAGAAGAAAGTCAGACGCAGCCTTTGCCGCCTGGCGCTGCTTGAGGAATTCCAATTGAGCGGCCTCCCGCTGCAGCAAGGCATTGCTTGTGCAAATGACGTCGGTGACGCGCCTGGACAGCATCTGTTCCCATTCCTCGGGTCGTACGTTGGTCAAGTCGGCAGGGCAGTAGTGTGGGCCTCCAGCCCGGCTTCCCGCTGTTGATGTAGGGTGCTTATACCCCTTGGCAGGCTGCGCGGGCGGGCGATCCAGAGCTATCAGCGAGGCTTTGGGTGTGGCTGCCTCGCGCAGCTTTTCGTGGGGTACAAGACCCTCGGTAGTGGCGCTGAAAGGGGCAATAATGCTGGCTGCTTCGCAGCCGCAGTCTGTTACAGGCGTGGCGATCCCGCTGTCGTTGCGGAGCAAAGCGGCCTGTGCTTGTATTGTGTCCTGTGCGTGCGTCATGCCGCTTTCCTCCGGTGTTCGATAGCGAGTTGATCCATCAGGCGCTGGTGAAACGTGAGCCGGGCTTCGGTGGCCGACCACGGGCGGATCCGCTCGACCTGGGGCTCGATGTTGCTCAAGGCATCGCTGATGGCCGTGTCCGGTGGGAGCAGGTCGCGATGTTCGGTTGCCAGTGCTACTTGGTCGGCGTGTTTGATTGGATCGGGCAGGACAGTGGTCACGGCAAGCGGGAGGTCGAAGCGCTGGCAGATGCGAAGCCACAGCACATGCTCCATGCGCTGGTACTCGGGCATTGCACGCTTGATCGGGCGCGGCAGGTCGCCAATGTAGGCCTTGGTGGCGTCGTGGAGCAGGGCAGCGAGCTTGAACTCAGGCGGCACCAGGTCAGCGACCATGCAACTGTGCTGGGCCACGCTATAGAACACACGGGTGTAGCCATTCCAGCGGCACAGGTGTGCGAGCGCATGGCTGATGTCTCGCGGATCGATCATGTCGACCTGTGGCGCGAGGACGTCAAAGCTCTTGCCGGTGTGAGTGAGGATTCGCGACATCACGCGGCCTCCTTCTTTAGGTCGACCAGCAGCAGGGCGTTGTCGGTGGCCTTGTGCAGTCGGCGCAGGGCGTCGGGACCGATCAGCTCACTGAGTTGGCGGTCGAACTCCTTGTTGTGGCGGAGCAGCTTAGCCAGCTCGGTGGTGGCCTTATCGTGCTGCTGTTGCAGTTGGCCGGCGGCTTGTGGTGTCAAACGAAGCATCGGAATGGATCGGCTCATACGTCACCGCCGGATGCTTTTGGGTTTTGGGGATCGAATTCCGAGGTGGCGTTTCGGAAGAACTGCTGTGCCTTTTGAGAATCTTTGCGACACATTTTTTCGGTAGGTGCGCGCTCTACTATCAGTTTCCCTGAGGGCTGGATGACTGAGCTGTCTGCTTCGGCCAAGACCGGTTCTGATGCAAGTGGGTCTAGTAGCACCGCCATGGCCAGTGCTTGGTCGCGGAGAGCTAGCGAGTCACGTTCGAGCTTTTTGCCGGTACGGAATGCGCTGAATGTTTCGGCCGCAATTCGCAGCTTTTCGGCAATATCCAGGAGAGTTTGACGGGCTGGTTCACCTAGCTTCGACGCGGCCAAGGCCCTTTTGTAGTGGGTGTACAGCTTGTTGTGGTTCTCCCGGGCCTGATCGAGCAGCAACTGCAAGTCCATCAGTGTCCCGTGGTCGTCCGAACTCTGAATGGCCTTGCCTTCCTTGATACCCTCAAGATGGCCCTCGGCACGGCCGTCGGACAGGCCACCTCGGTAGCCGCCCCAGTAGGTCAGGCCGATGAAGAGGATGGCGATGATCAGTGCGCAGATCTGCATAGTTGTCATGTGGTGTACTCCTGGTGGTTTGCTGGCGGGTGGTGGCCGCAGTTGGGTTACAGGTCTTGCTCGGGTGCTTCGGTTCTCTGTTGTGCCTGGTCCTCGTCGGCCTTGTAGGCGCGAATGTCGATCAGTGCGGCGACGTGCTTGATGTGCACGAACTTCGGTGCCTTGCGGCTGTTGTCCAGGGTGGTGACGGGCAACTGAATGCGGCCGTTCTGGATCTCGGTCGCGAAGGTCTGCTCGTTCAGGTTGCGGAAGTACTGCACGCGCAGCTTTTCAAGTGGGATCAGCACGTCGCCGAAGGTGCGGTAGAGCAACTCGACAGTGGCCGTCTCCGGTGCCGGCATGAGCCGGAGTGGGGATTGGTTGGATTCCTTCATGCGGCCTGTTCTCGCTTGGCAATGGGGTGCAGGTCACGCAGTGCGTCTTGGGCTGTTTTTCCGCTGCCGAACAGTGTGGGAAGTTCGTTGGCCGAGGCTGAGAAATCGGTTTTAGGGCTAAGGATGGTCGAGAGGGTTACGTTGCTGCCGTAATCGCCCGTGTTTGCGTAGAGGCAAACGTCGTAGCTCGTGTATCCGAGTACTGGCAGCAGCAGCTCGCTGTAGTAACTGAGCTTGACCTGCTCGCGGTGCAAGTTGATCAGGCGCTGAAGGTCGGCATGAGGGGCGGTGAACGGCGCTTCAACAAGCGAGGCTGCTGTGGCAATGCTATGCAGGGCTGCAGCCAGGTTCTCGACGGTGCGTTGCTCAACGGGAGTGCGCAGTAGCGCCAAAATCTGCTGGTCAATCAGGTTGTGGTCCATGGTCCTTCTTCCTTTTCGGGTGATTCCAGTAGAGGAGGCAGTGCTTTTTTGTCAGCTCGCGCAGATGTTCCGGCACGTCGAGCAGTGCGGCGTTGCGCTGCTCGCGTGTCGGAAGGGCTACGATCTGGCGGGCGTATTCCCTAGGCCACGTCACGGCGATCTGCCGGGATGGCAGGAAGGTCGAGGCCAAGCTGCTTGGCCAGCCACGGGATGCCGGCTCGCCGCACTCGGGTCGACTGGCAGTACTGCGTGCCGAGTTCGTGGTGGAACCAACTGCCGTCTTTGATTCGCAGGTACTCGCGGTCGCGGACGGGGAATGCCGGCAGGTTCTTCTCGTTCAGCAGGCCTTTCTCGCGCATCAGCGCGATGAGCTTTGGGCGGGTGATGCTGAAGTACTTGGCTGTTTTTTGGAGGTCGCGGTCCATGTCGCCCCCTTACGCTGCATGCGCGGCCGGCGTAGCGGCGGCGGCGAGGTGGTCGAGGGATTGGATCAGGCGCTTGTAGATCTCGATGTCGCTACCGCACACCGTGAAGCACTTGGTGCGTGGGCGCGAGTTGCCGATGCTCATGATCGTCGTGACGCCGGTACGGGTCTGATTGCGGTGTACGGCGACGTTGATCGGCAGTGCGAAGCCGAGGTCGAGGCTCGCCGATCCGCCACGGCTGATCAGTTCGAACACCTGTTGCTTGTGTTCGATCTCAAAATTGCCGTACTCGCGTTCAGAGTGGGGCAGCTCGGCTGGCGTTACAGTGTCGGCCGGCCCGTTGACGATCTCTTCAATGAAGTCGGCCAGCTTGAGGTGCATCTTCGGGCTGTTGGGCAGGGTCAGCGTGTGGTGTTCGCTGCCGAGCAAGATGCTGAAGGTGGTGTTGGCCTCGTTGTGTTCAACGGCGAGGCGGAATGACACCACCTGGCGTTTCGGCTCAGACCTTAGCGTATGAGTGAAGGTCTCGGTCAGGCATGACTGGGCTTTCAGCAGGGACAGCGTTCGGTTGTTCAGTTTGAATTTCATGCTGCCCGGCCTCCGTCGTTGGGATCGAACGGAGCAGGCGCCGAGCGAGTCGGGCGCTTGTGTTTGCTAGCGATGAAGGTGCAGCCGTACTCGCGGGCTAGAAAGCGAACCTCGAATACGCGGATGGGTTTGCACGCCGGGTGGGCGTGCAAGGTAGCTGTGGTGTGCATGGTATTGCCTCGGCTCTGTGGTGGAGAGGTGAGGCAAAATTAGCAACAGCTAAATTTATTTGCAATAGCATTTGCTAATTTTATAGGTCGAGGTACTTAGACGGCTTCAAAATTGCTGCTACGTAGTGAATTTTTTCGACGGAATGCTCATCGATAAAGATTGGCGGATAGCCGTCGCTAATGCTGTCGAGTCTGTACTGGCCGTCTCGCAGGTAGATGAACTCCTTCACCATGGCCCTGCCGTCGGTTGTCTTGATCAGGACCTCATCCCCTGTGCGGTAGGGGTGACTTGGCTCAATTAGCACAAATTCCCCATTCTTGATCCGGGGGTGCATGCTGTTCCCCACTACCTTCAAGCCGTATGCGTATGGATCTGAGCTAACAATGTCTATGTAGCCATCCCCATGCCCGTCAGGGTAATCCAATGCGTCAAAATAGCCGTCCGTGCCGAGCATAGCTTTTCCTACCACAGGTACGGGGGCAGGGCGCTGATGCTTGGCCTTTTCGCGTTCCTCCGCGCTCCGTTCTGCGGTCTCGTTGATAGATGAATTAAAAAAGGCTGGGTGAGGGAGGGCGGGGGGTTTGAGGCCCAAGGTAAGCCACCTGCGTGCAATCAGTGCCTGGTCTTGAGTGCTGTAGTTTCCGGTAGTGAGCAATTCGACCGGAAGCTGAAGCTTCTTAGCTAGGTTGATCGCGGCTCGGTCTCCCAGGGTTCGATGGCCGTTCAGAATCTGTGAGAGGTATGAGGGATCGATGTCGTCATGGCATGCCGCAAATTCCTTCAGGGAGTTTTCACCGATGAGGGCTCTGAGGATGGTGAGGCGTTTCTCATAGATATTCATCTGCGAATCATGTCTTTTGAATTAGCAAAATGTAAATTACAAACAGCTATTGCGAATCCAATTAGCAGTTGCTAATCTTCGGCTGCAATTGGAGGTGTTTATGAACTTTCTTGACTACATCAAAAGCTTAGATCCATCCCGTCTTGAGGCGCTCGCGGCCAGTTGCGCCACATCCACTGGACAACTGAAGCAAGTGGCCTATGGCAATCGCCGGGCCAGCGCTGGGCTCGCTATCGCCATCGATCGTGGTACTGACGCTCAGGTGACCTGCGAGGATTTGCGGCCAGATATTGATTGGCAGTACTTGCGTTCATCGGCAGTTGTTTCTTCGAAAGCTGCCTAGAAAAAAGGCGACCCAAGGGTCGCCCAGTTTCCCCCGACTCGCGCCACCACAGCGTTGTCGGGCCGCGATGAAGGTCGGCATGCACACCACATGCAAAAAGCCGCCGATCTTTACCGCGTATGCCAAGGCACGGATGCCTTGGGTTGTTGCCTCTCCACCACAGATTGGCAACTGTTGCGCCAGGGGTGAGCGACGGATCGCTTGCCTCGGCACGGTGCCGGTTTTGATCTTGCGGATCTGGCCGGCTTTTGGGCCCTTTCAAGCCACGCGGCAAATGTATCACCACTACATGTCGCGTGGCACTGGCAACTTACAAGGATTAATGCCATGAGCCGTATTGCTCTGCACAGCGTTGATCGGGCGAAGCGGGAAGTCCTGCCGCTCGACCTCGCGCTCTACCATGCCGCAAGGGACTACCCCGGCGGCGCTGCTGCAATTGCTGCTACCACCGGCCGAAACGCCACCACTCTGCAGCACAAGCTGTCACCGACCCATCCGAGTCACACGGTCAATGTTCAGGAGTTCGCTGAGATCCTGGAACTGACCAAGGACCACCGCATTCTCGATGCGGTGCACGCCCTGGTCGGGGACACCATCTGGCAGGACCTTGCCGAAACCTACACCTCCGATATGCCTGAAACGTTGACAACTGGTATCGCGGCGTTTTTCCGGCATGTCGCTGACTTGTCCGAGACCTGGGCCAAGCACATTGGAGACGGTCAGGTTGACGACGGCGAGCTGGCCGAGATTCGGAAGCTGGTGTTTCGCGGTATTCAGGGGCTTTTGGGCATGTTCAACCGAGCCAGCTACGTCAATCAGACCACGCGAGGTGCGGACCGTGGCTGATGAAGCTGATTTCGCCAACGACCTGGTGCAGGAGCGCCTCGATCGCGCGCTTGCCTCTCGCCGTGCAAATGCGTCTGCTGTTGCGGTGCACTCGTTCATGTTCTGTGAAAGCTGCGACGACCCGATCCCGGAGGCTCGCCGCCTTGCTATTCGCGGCTGCACCCTCTGCGTGACTTGCCAGGGCATTAACGAGCTGAATGAGGCCCGCCATGCTCGATGAGGTTCTGAACCAGTTTTCCGACTACGGTCTGGACCCCAAGTTGCCTCTGGTGTTCGGCAAGCTGACCCGCTGCAAGTCTGGTGCTGACAAGGGCACGGAAAAGAATGGCTGGTACGTGGTGCATGAGCATCGCACGGAGAAGGGCGAGACGCTGATCTTCGGCAGCTTTGGTGACTGGCGCTCGGGTGAGACGCAGAAGATCAAGGTCAAGGCCGGCAAGATGAGCGCCGAGGACCGGGAAGTCCTGCGTGCGCGGCAGGAGGATGCCAAGCGTAGGGCTGCTGAGGTTGCAGAAAACCGGGCTCGTAGTGCTGCTCGCCGGGCTGCGGGCATGTTCAATCGCATGCCGGAGAAAGGACGCAGCGCGTACCTCGATCGCAAGCAGATTGTGGGTTTTCGGGTTCGCTATGCCCCCCGGTCAGGCGCGGTTCTCGTACCTATGTGTAATGCCCGTGACCAGGTTGTCGGTCTGCAGGTGATCTACCCCGAGAAGCAGGAAAGCACAGGCCGGGATAAAACTTACTGGCCGGCGGGCATGGCGAAAGAGGGGGCCTTCCACCTCATCGGTCCAGATCCTGATCCCGGCGAGCCGATACTGGTGTGTGAGGGCTATGCGACCGGCGCCTCACTTTACATGGCGACTTCATTGACAGTCGCCATTGCCTTTGATGCGGGTAACCTAGTGGCTGTTTGCAAGGCTATGCGTGAGCGCAGGCCAGGCCGCCCAATCATCATTTGTCGCGATGACGACTGGAAGACCAAGCGCCCCAACGGCGAGCCCTGGAACCCCGGCGAGGAGAAGGCCACCAACGCCGCCACGGTTGTCGGTGGCCAGGTTGTGCCTCCGGTGTTCTCCGGCGATCGCGAGGACAAATGGACCGACTTCAACGACCTACATTGCGCCGAGGGGCTGGACGCTGTCCGCCGCCAGGTGCTTGCGGTCGTTCGTCCACCAGCAGCTGGTGGCTGGAAGGACCAACTGGCCCGGACCGAAAACGGCATGCTGATCCCTCATATGCAGAACGTCGAACTAATCCTCGGCAACGACGAGCGCTGGGCCGGCGTGATCGGCTTCAGCTCGTTCAGTTCGAAGATCGTGAAGCTGCGGGCGGCTCCTTACGGTGGTGGTACCGGCGACTGGGCTGACATCGACGACATGCTGGTGATGAAGTGGCTCGCACAGCAGTACAACCTGCGCGTAAAAGCCAGCAGCGTGATTGAGGCGGTCAGCGTCGTTGCCCATGACCACAAGTTTCACCCTGTCCGTGACTACCTGAACAAACTGGAATGGGACCGTGTGCCACGTCTCAGCACCTGGTTGACCGACATTATGGGTGTAACGCCGACGGACTACAGCTCCAAGGTCGGCAAACGCTGGATGATCTCGGCGGTCGGCCGCGTCATGAAGCCCGGCTGCAAGGCCGACTCCGTGATGATCCTCGAAGGCGCCCAGGGCGCGGGTAAGTCGACCGCGATGTCGGTGCTTGGCGGCGAGTGGTTCATGGATACCCCTTTCGCCCTGGGTGACAAGGACGGCTTCCAGGCGATCCGGGGCAAGTGGATCGTCGAGCTGGGTGAGCTGGACAGCTTCAACAAGGCCGAGTCGACGAAAGCCAAGCAGTTTTTCTCGGCGTCGACCGACACCTACCGCGAGAGCTACGGCCGCAGAACGATGGACGTGCCACGTCAGTGTGTTTTCGTCGGCACCACGAACCAGGATGAATATCTGAAGGACGCCACCGGCAACCGGCGCTATTGGCCCGTGGCTTGTACCAAAGTCGATCTGGATCAGTTGCGGGAGGTCCGCGATCAGTTATGGGCAGAGGCGATGTATTGCTACATGGCCGGCGACGTCTGGTGGGTCAACCGTGATGAATCTCCACTGTTCGCAGAGGCCCAGGAAGAGCGGTTCGTGGTCGACGAGTGGGAGGGGCCAATTCTGAAATGGCTTGAGGAGTCGCAGATCGGTGAGACCACCACCGGCAGCGAGGTCTTAACCAGCGCGTTGAAACTGGACTACGGGCACTGGAGCAAGCCGGAGCAGATACGGGTCGGGGCAATCATGCACCGGCTGGGTTGGCGGCGGGTGCGCTTGCCTCCGTTGGTCAAAAGCGGCCAGCGGCCTTGGGCTTATAAGAAACCGGTCGGCTGGGGCGTTGCGTCGGCGTTGCAACGGGAAGCGTTCGAGGAGCCTTGCTTTGATTAAGCGAATCGACGAAATGCTCAAACTGTGGGCTGAGGATCTGCACAGCCCGCACGAGGGTGGTTCGGAGCTGGGGGGCGGCAACATGATCGCCATGCTGATGGAGTGCAAAGGCGAGCTGATACGGGGGACTCGTGGCAGTCGGGTGCTACTGGACGAGTCAGCGGATATCGAACTAATCGTGAACAAGCATCTGCCTGCGCAACTGTCGGTTCTTGTCCGGGAGCATTACTGCAACCACGACAGCTTCTTGTCACAGAAGATGTTGTATTGCGGGTGCAGTGCTCCAACCTACTACCGCCGGTTGCACGAAGCGCATGTGCTGATCGGCGGCATGCTGATGGGAAAGGCTGCGTGATCCCAATGACCTTGGTTGTTGCTGTCCCATTGTCCCGCACTGTCCCATTGTATTTTTACATTATGGGACTGAGCGCAGGCCTTATATTTATTGGCGTGTCCCATTGTCCCATCAGAAGCGCCGCTCGCCCGCATGAGCGGAGCGCATACCTGTACGCGCTATCGCGCGCATGCGTGTTTTTAGATTTTCTTCTTTTACGCGAGAAAAGGAAGAAATAGATAGGACAATGGGGCAAAGCCCCGAATTAAGCGGTCCTCAGGCGTCCCATAGAGATTCTGAGCCATGGGACATATGGGGCAACGCCGAAAAAACAGAATGCCGAGGTTAGATATTCGCCGACATTCGCTAGACGTTCGCCCGGTGTAGCCCACATATTCACCGGGTGGCATTAAAGTGGGGTTGCTGCCATGAGAATCGACCTGTAAAAAGTAGT
>NZ_JSYZ01000079.1:425-597 GCF_001293465.1 Pseudomonas asplenii | reverse complement strand
CGGAAAATTCATCCACCCCAATGTGCGCCTTCATCCCGAAATACCACTGGTTGCCCTTCTTGGTCTGATGCATCTCAGGGTCGCGCGCACGATCGGCATTCTTGGTCGAACTGGGCGCAGCGATCAGCGTCGCATCGACGATCGTGCCCGACCGCAGGCTCTGCCCCTTGCG
>NZ_JSYZ01000079.1:0-181 GCF_001293465.1 Pseudomonas asplenii | reverse complement strand
CACCGGATAGTGCGGCTCGATCAGGGCAAGCAGTCGCTTCCACGGCACGATGCGCTCCATCTCCGCAAGGAAGATCTCGCGCCGGGTCTGCTTGCGCTTGCCCAGGCCCTCGGCGTCACCGAACGTCAGTTGCATGGATGCCTCCTCATTCCGAACAAATAGTGTCTCGCATTTGTGGGGC
>NZ_JSYZ01000078.1 GCF_001293465.1 Pseudomonas asplenii | reverse complement strand
AAAATTCCCTCTACCCCTACCATACTCCAACTTAATAATTTCCACCACCTATCCAAAATTAAACCCTAAAATTTAACAACAAACTTAAAAAACCACCTACAAACACTTTACACCCAATCATTCGAAATAAGACTTACATCCTCTATCTTACCACAACTACTAACACAAAATTAACCAATACTTATTCCTCAAATACCATCATTATTTCTTCTCCAAAAAAAAAAATTAACAACCCATAAACCTTCCACCTCCACACAACATTACTCCATCAAACTTTCACCCATTACAAAAAATTCCCCACTACTACCTCCCATAAAAATCTAAACCATATCTCAATCCCAATATAACTAATCATCCTCTCAAACCAACTACTAATCATCACCTTAATAAACTATTACCTCACCAACTAACTAATCAAACACAAACCCCTCCTTAAACAAATTTCTCCTTTTACTCCTCAACCTACAAAATATTAACAACCATTTCCAATTATTATTCCCCTCCCAAAAACAAATTCTTACACATTACTCACCCATTCACCACTAAAAACACCACTTCCCATTCAACTTACATATATTAAACATACCACCAACATTCATCCTAAACCAAAATCAAACTCTCCATAAAATTCATAATTAC
>NZ_JSYZ01000077.1 GCF_001293465.1 Pseudomonas asplenii | reverse complement strand
CAGACGCAGTCACTAACCTTTTCTTCAGTTCTTAAAAACTTTATTCACAATTCTCCGTCCACTTATACTTCACTTCCTTCTGAAACAGACGAATCATTAATCTGACGATCTTTAAAAAATTCTCAATAAACCTGCGATAATACCCAGCAAATCCAAAAAAACTACGAATTTCTGAAACCGTCTTAAATTACTTCCAACTTAACACTGACTCCACATTACTTAAATCTACTGCCACTCCTCCAGACGAAATAACATAACCAAAAAACTTCACTTCGAACAACCAAAATTCACATTTACTGAACTTAACATAAAACTGATACTCACGTAATTTCTCTAAAACTAAACGAAAATACTCTTCATATTCTTCCT
>NZ_JSYZ01000076.1 GCF_001293465.1 Pseudomonas asplenii | reverse complement strand
CTGTGTAAATTAAAATTTTGATAATTTTGTTTTTCGGTTATGGAATCGAGTTAGGTTTTTTTTGACGGCTGCAGAATTACGGGTTTTATCGAAGAGAGACTGGATTTGGAGAGTTGGATTTTTAGAGATTTTTTTAGAAATTATTTATTATAGGTTACGAAGCAGCGGTTGTTTCGGCGAAACGTCGAATATCTGAGGGTTTATAACTGGTTTTTAACGAGGTGGTTAGTATAGGGATGGTATATAGGACGTTAGGGTGGATAGTTTAGACGATGTCGGTGTTAAGCGCGTCGATTAATCGCGTCGTTAAGGTAGGCTGGCGGGCGCGATACTGGAATGCAGATGGAGAATT
>NZ_JSYZ01000075.1 GCF_001293465.1 Pseudomonas asplenii | reverse complement strand
GATGAACGCCGCCCGGCGAGGGCGGCGCCTGCATGGAGCATCCATGACCAAGTTCTACTATCAGATCAAAGGCCGCCAGCAATACGACGAGGACGAATTCGGCTGGGCCTGGCCGCCAGTGTTCAGCGGCATGGTCGAAGCGGAAGACCGCAAGGCAGCGAAGGCCCAGATCGAAGAGCTGTACGAACGCCAGTTCCCGGTGCGCGTGCTAAAGAAGGACATCGAGCAGCACGCCTACCTGTTGCACATCCAGGAACTGACCGAGCGCGACACCTACATCCTGAAGCGCTTCGAGGACACCCCGTGTAAAGAGTGCGGCACGGTCTTCAAGCTGATCGACAAGTACAACGATCCGAACACCGAGACGAACAGCCCCGACTACTGCTCCGAGGCCTGCAAGCAGGCAGCGCGTGACCGCGATCTGTCGGAATTCCGCCTGGCCAACGAAGGGCTATCACCGCCAGTGATCTACCAGGTGCGGCAGAAGTCTACCGGCAGAGTCTACGTCGGTCAGACCACCCAGCCCTTCACCCTTCGCTGGTGGCAACACCTGAGCAAGCCCAGCGAGTGCAAGTTCCACACGGCCCTGGGCAGCACGGACATCACCGACTGGGACTTCTCGGTCCTCGAGGTGATCGTCTATCCAGACGAGTGCAAGGACCGGGCGGCCTACATCACCCAGCGAGAGGCCTACTGGGTCGACACGCTGTCGGCGGTAGATACCGGGTTCAACACCGTTCGGCCATCAGCGGCGACGGCACATGCCGCCCAGGCGGTGCTGTTATGAACCGCCCGTT
>NZ_JSYZ01000074.1 GCF_001293465.1 Pseudomonas asplenii | reverse complement strand
CCATCGAGGCACTGGTTTCCTCCACAGACGCGGCCTGTTCGGAGGCACCCTGGCTCATGCTCTGGGCGGTGGAGGAAATCTGCTCGGAGGCACTGCTCAGGGCGTCGGCGTTGCTGCGTACCTCACCGATGATCTGGCCGAGTTTCTGCGTCATGTCCCGGATAGCGGCCAGCATGCTGCTGGTGTCGCCGCTCTTGGTCTGGACGTTGACGGTGAGGTCGCCAGCAGCGACGCGGCTGACCACCTCGGCCGCATAGGCGGGTTCGCCACCGAGCTGGCGCAACAGGTTGCGGGTGATGAACCCGCCCAGCAGGGCAATGACCACCAGGGTGATGATCGACACGGTGATGGAGATCAGCGCGGCCTGGTGACGGGTGGCGTCGGCACGCAGGGCGGCATCTTCGGCCATCTTCACGTTGTAGTCGCGGTGTTTGTTGAGTATCTCGCGCAGTGGCTCAAGCACCTTCTGGGTCAGGTCGATCATGGCATCCCGCGCTTTTTCGTTCTGATTGGCGCGAGAGAGTACAAGTATGGCCTCTTCACCTTGGACCAGGTCGGCAATCGCCTTGCGGTCGGTGTTCAGCAGTTGTTGATCCTGCTCGTCGGCGACCAGTTGGGCATACTTGTCAACGGCTGCCTGGACGTCGCTTTTGGTGGACTTTATAGCGGTATCGATATCCGCCATGGCCTTGTCGTCAGTGGTGAGAATGTGGCTGTAGACCAGTTGAATCTCGGTATTCACCGCGTTACGCAATTTGTTCAAGGCCACGATACTCGGTACCGAGTTTTCGTTGCCGAAGTTGGCGGCGGTGAAGACCTGATTCATCTGCTGATAGGAAATCCCCGAGAGCAGGAGAATGCCGAGCAGGGCAGACATCACCAGGAGGATCATTTTCTTGCTGATAGTCATTTTCATAACTCCTGTGCGCATCTGCGCAATCAAATGAGAGACAGTCGGGAGGGATTGCGTTGGCCGGCCAGCGAGGCGATCTGATCGACGTTCAGCACCTGCTCCATGCGCAGCAGGGTGAGGAAGCGTTCGTCCACGCGGGCCAGGTCTTCGATGTATTCAGGGGGTACGCGGCTGCCGAAGGCCGGAGCCTGTCGCAGCCAATGCGGTTCGATCTCGGTGACGGCATTGACCGAGTTCACCAGGGCACCCATCAACTGGACCTCATGGCTGTCCTGTAACTCGACGATGACAATGCAGGTGCGTGATCCCAGTTCGGTATTGCCGAGGCCGAAGCGCTCGGCCAGGTCGATGATCGGTACCACGGCGCCCCGCAGGTTGATCACCCCGCGAACCAGCGGCGGCATCATCGGCACGGCGGTGATGGCGTGGAACTCGAGGATCTCCCGCACGTAGCGGGTGGCTACGCCGAACAGGTCACGACCCACCCTGAAGGTCAGGTACTGGCGCTGTTGTTCTTCGTTGGCGACCGGTGTCGGATCGATGCTCATGAGTCAGCTCCTGAAACGGACAAAACCGCTGTCCTGCTCGTCGATGTGAAGTGCCGGGGCGCTGCGGTAGGCTTGCGTCGAGGGCAGTTGCAGACGCGAGACATTTCCCAGGCTGACGGTGTCAGCCAGTTGAAAAAAACGCATCAGTTCCTGCAGGCTGTTCGATTGCACGGTCATTTCCTCGGATGTCGCTGCAAGTTCCTCCGAGGCGGCCGCATTCTGCTGGGTGATATCGCTGAGTTGAGTCATGGCGGCACTGATCTGGCTGACACCGGTGGT
>NZ_JSYZ01000073.1 GCF_001293465.1 Pseudomonas asplenii | reverse complement strand
TCTCGACCCTCGCCGAGCCGACGAACACGGCTGCGCCGCAGCCAGTTACTCCCAGCGATGGCCGGCAGCCGGACTTCCAAAAAGCCCGAGCGCTGCGCGAGCACAACCTTGCGCAGATGGCCGAGATCGAACTGCGCAAGGTCAAGGGCGAGCTGGTCGAGGCGGCGGCGATCAAGCTAGCGGCCTACAGCAACGGTCGTTTGCTGCGCGATCAACTGCTGGGCCTTGCGACCCGGCTGGCCCCGGAGCTGTCCGCCATTACGGACCCCTGGCAGATCGAGAAACACCTGACGGCGGCGATTCGCCAAACGCTGGAGGATGCCGAGCGGCTGTCCACGGCGGATCTGGAACACACCCTTAACCCGAGTTGAACCTATGCATACGGAAATCCCCGATGGTGCAGAGGTGTACCGCGAGGCGTATTTCCGTGGGCTGCGTCCCGACCCTGATCTCTGGATCGACGAATGGGCCGATAAGTACATGCGCATTCCCAGGGACACTGGCGCCGCTGAGCCCGGCCAGTACCGTACGGAGCGGACACCATACGCCCGTGAGCCCATGCGCTGTCTTTCGCCGGCACACCCTTGCAAGCGCGTCGTCACCATGGTGGCTTCGCAGTTGATGAAAACGCAGATCGCCCTGAACTGGATCGGCGGTCTGATCCACATGGCTCCGTCCAACATCCTCACGCTGCTGCCGAGCCTGGGGCTGTCGAAGCGGGTGTCGGCGCGTATCGGCAAGACCATCACGGCGACCCCAGTGCTGCGCGAGCGCGTGGCGTCCAGCCGGTCCCGCGATGCCCGCAACACCATGGATACCAAGGAGTTCGAGGGCGGCGCGCTGTACGTCACGACGGCCGGCTCGGCAGCCAACTTGGCCGAACTTACGGCGCGGTATGTCTACGGCGATGAGGTCGACCGTTGGGAGGTCGACGTTGGCGAGGAGGGTGACCCGGTAGAGCTGGCTGAAACCCGAGGCAGTAACTTCGGGCGCAACGCCAAGTTCTACTTCTCCAGCTCGCCGACCATCAAGGGCGCCTCGCGGATCGCGGATCTGTTCGAGGTCAGCGATCAGCGTTACTACTACGTCCCTTGTCCGACCTGCGGGCACTACCAGGTGCTGGAGTGGGAGCGACTGCACTACAGCAAGGACTTCAGTGTGGTGCATTACGAGTGCGCTGCAACTGACTGCGATGTGATGATCGAGGAGTACCAGAAGGGTGACATGCTCGCCCGTGGCGAGTGGCGGTCACACTCTCAGGGCGACGGTGAGACGGTTGGTTTCCACCTCAACGCCTTGTATGCGCCGCTCGGGTGGCAGGATTGGCCAACGCTCGCCAAGCAGTTCGAGCGGGCCAAGAAGGCCCAGGCCAAGGGCGATCTGGAACCCATGCAGGTGTTCTACAACACACGCCTTGCGCGAGTGTGGGACAGCGCACAGGAGCAGACCAAGGCCAGTGCGCTGCGCGACCGGGCGAAGCTTGAGAACTACACGATGGGCAGCATGCCCGCTGGTGTGCTGATGCTCACCGCTGCTGTGGACACTCAGGACAACCGCCTGGAACTGATGGTGGAAGGCTGGGGCGTCGGCATGGAGCGCTGGGTGGTTGATCACCAGGTGATCTCGGGTGACCCGGCTGACGAGCGCACCTGGGCGGCGCTTGATGAGCGGCTCAAGGTTCGCTACCAGCATCCTTGCGGTGTTGGCCTGGCGATCCTCGCGA
>NZ_JSYZ01000072.1 GCF_001293465.1 Pseudomonas asplenii | reverse complement strand
ACCCTCGATCGCCTGGACAGCGCCGGCGGTGCCGCCGCCCTCGAAGCCCGTGCCGTGACCGCCAGCGACTCCGCCGCGATCATCCGCGCCAAGGCCGCCCTCGACGCCCTCGATGTCGCCGAAGGCCTGGCCGAACTCGAAGGCGCCTCGGCCCGTGTCGCCGTCGACGAGAAGCGCATGATCAACTGCCGCGCCGACCTCAACCAGCTCGTACCTTTCAAATACGACTGGGCCTGGCAGAAATACCTCGACGGCTGCGCCAACCACTGGATGCCGCAAGAGGTCAACATGACCGCCGACATCGCCCTCTGGAAAAACCCCGAAGGCCTGACCGACGACGAGCGTCGTATCGTCATGCGCAACCTGGGCTTCTTCTCCACCGCCGACTCCCTGGTGGCGAACAACCTGGTCCTGGCCGTCTACCGCCTGATCACCAACCCCGAGTGCCGCCAGTACATCCTGCGCCAGGCCTTCGAGGAGGCGATCCACACCCACGCCTACCAGTACTGCATCGAATCGCTGGCCATGGATGAAGGCGAGATCTTCAACATGTACCACGAGATCCCCTCGGTGGCGAAAAAGGCCACCTGGGGCCTGAAGTACACCCGCTCGATCTCCGACCCGCAGTTCAACACCGGCACCGTCGAGACCGACAAGGAACTGCTGCGCAACCTGATCGCCTACTACTGCGTGCTCGAAGGCATCTTCTTCTACTGCGGCTTCACCCAGATCCTCTCCATGGGCCGGCGCAACAAGATGACCGGCGTCGCCGAGCAGTTCCAGTACATCCTGCGCGACGAGTCCATGCACCTGAACTTCGGCATCGACGTGATCAACCAGATCAAGATCGAGAACCCGCACCTGTGGGATGCCGAGATGAAGGAAGAAGCGACCCAGATGATCCTGCAGGGCACCCAGCTGGAAATCGAATACGCCCGTGACACCATGCCGCGCGGCGTGCTGGGCATGAATGCGGCGATGATGGAGGACTACCTCAAGTTCATCGCCAACCGTCGCCTGTCGCAGATCGGCCTGAAGGAAGAGTACCCGGGCACCACCAACCCGTTCCCGTGGATGAGCGAGATCATGGACCTGAAGAAGGAAAAGAACTTCTTCGAGACCCGCGTGATCGAGTACCAGACCGGCGGTGCACTGAGCTGGGATTGATTCGTTCCGCACG
>NZ_JSYZ01000071.1 GCF_001293465.1 Pseudomonas asplenii | reverse complement strand
TGATCTGGCTGACACCGGTGGTCTGCTCTTCCGAGGCGGCGGCGATCTCCTGTACCAGGTCGGACGTCTTGGTGATCGAGGGCACCATCTGGTCCAGCAGAGTGCCGGCGCGCTCGGCCAGGGACACACTGCTCTTGGCCACTTCACTGATTTCCTGTGCGGCCACCTGGCTGCGTTCGGCCAGCTTGCGCACTTCGGCGGCGACTACGGCGAAGCCCTTGCCGTGTTCACCGGCACGGGCGGCCTCGATGGCGGCATTGAGGGCCAGCAGGTTGGTCTGGTAGGCGATGTCATCGACGATGCTGATCTTGTCGGCGATGGTCTTCATCGCCGAGACGGTGTCGCGTACGGCCTGGCCGCCTTCACTGGCTTCGCGGGCCGCCTTGCCGGCCATGCCGTCGGTGACCTTGGCGTTTTCGGTGTTCTGGGCGATGGAGGCGGACATCTGCTCCATCGAGGCACTGGTTTCCTC
>NZ_JSYZ01000070.1 GCF_001293465.1 Pseudomonas asplenii | reverse complement strand
TTCAATCCCGCTGCCGTGCCTTACCCTGCCGACCTGACCCTTGCCGGGCAGTTCGAAGCCCGGGTCCTGGCCAGTCCCGATGCCCTGGCAGTGGTCCAGGCCGGGCAAAGCCTGACCTATGCCGAACTGAACCGCCAGGCCAACCAACTGGCCCATCACCTGCTCGGCCTCGGCGTGCAACCTGACGATCGCATCGCCATCTGCGCCCGACGCAACCTCGACACGCTGGTCGGCCTGGTGGCGATCCTCAAGTCCGGCGCCTGCTATGTACCGATCGATCCATCCCACCCGGCGGAGCGCCTGGCCTACCTGCTGCGCGACAGCGCACCACGGGTGCTGCTGACCCAGGCCGAGCTGCACGAACGGCTGCCGGCGGTCGAGGTGCCGGTGCTGCTGCTCGACGCCGAGGCCCGCCGTGTGGCGGGTGTCGACGCGCAACCGCAGGACAATCCGGTGGTCGCCACGCTGGGCGCGGCCAACCTGGCCTATGTGATCTACACCTCGGGCTCGACGGGTGAACCGAAGGGCGTGATGGTCGAGCACCGCCA
>NZ_JSYZ01000007.1:343602-414194 GCF_001293465.1 Pseudomonas asplenii | reverse complement strand
CCAACAACGGCATCATCGAAGCCGGGGTCAACGCCGATAACAGCCGCAACACCGAAGGCGACGTCAGCGTCACCGCGCAGAACTTCAGTAACACCGGCAAGAGCGTCATCGCCAGCCGCGACCTGACTGTCACTACCACCCAGACGCTGAACAACCAGGGCGGTACCCTGAGCGGCAAGCGCCAGGTCACGGTCACCGCCGGCACCCTCGACAACCAGAACCAGGGCCGGGTCCTGAGTTCGGACAGCCTGAACCTGACCGCCGACACGACGTTGAACGGGCAGGGCGGCCTGATCAACAGCGTCGGCCAACTGACTGCGACTCTCGGCCATCTGAACAACAATGCCGGTGAGGTCTCCAGCAAGGCCAGCAGCACGCTGACCCTCGGCACGATGGACAACCTCACCGGCCTGGTGATGGCCGAGAATACCCTGGGCCTCACCGCCACCGGCACGATCAACAACCAGAACGGCGTCCTCTCCGGTTGGCAGGGCCTGACTGTCACCGGCACCCGCCTGGACAACCGCAACAGCGGTACCGTCTCCAGCCGCAGCGGTGATGTCGGCGTCACCCTCAGCGGTGCGCTGCTCAACAGCCAGGCCGGTGCGGTGGTCAGCCAGAAAACCCTGACCGTCAAGGCCGACAGCCTCGACAACAGCGACCAGGGCGTTCTTTCCAGCGGCGTGGCCCAGCAACTGACCGTCGCCGGCCTGCTCGACAACACCCTGGGCGGCGCCATCGCCAGCTCGGCTGCCTTGACCCTGCAGGCGATGGCCCTGAACAACGGCGGCACGATCAGCGCCGATGATGCCCTGAGTTTCACCGGCACCGACCTGGACAACAGCCACGGCACCTTCACCGGCAATGCCGGGGTCACTCTCGACCTGCTCGGCACCCTGACCAATCACTACGGCAAGCTCTCCAGCGCCGGGCCGCTGCGGGTGCAGCGCAGTGCACAGATCGACAACCAGCACGGCGGCATCAACAGCCAGGGCCTGCTGACCCTGCTCACCGGCGATTTGGACAACAGCCAGCAGGGCACCATCGGCGCCACCGATACCTTACTGATAACCAGCAGTGGCAAGGTCGACAACAGCGCCGACGGCCTGATCGCCAGCCGCAATGCCGACCTGCAACTCACTGCCGACAGCCTGAATAACGCCAAGGGCTCGCTGCAGGGCAAGGGCGCGGTCACCCTGAACGTTACGGGCGATATCGACAACCAGAGCGGCAAGGTCATTGCCCAGGACGGTGACCTGACCGTCACCGCTGCCAACCTCGACAGCCGCGGGGGCCTGCTGTCCAGCGTCAAGGGTGCCTTTGAAAGCCACATCATTGGCGTCTTGAAGAATGGCCTGAACGACAACAATCAGGGCGGCACGATCCAGGCCCAGCGCCTGGCCCTCAATGCCTTCGGCGGCATCGACAACAACGGTGGCCGCATCGCTGCGCAGGCGGGCGACGCGCTGCTCGATGCCCGCAGCGGCAATATCGACAACCGCAACGGCGGCCTCTACGCCTCTAACCTGGTGCAGGTCAGCGGCAACGACCTGGACAACAGCGGTGACCAGGGCGGCAAGATCAGCGCCAGCGAAATCAGCTTCTCCCTGCTGGGCAAACTGAACAACCGCCAGGGCATCATCGAAAGTGGCAGCACCCTGTCGACCACGGCGGCCAGCCTGGACAACCAGAACGGTCAACTGCGTTCGCTGGGCCGCAGCCTCAAGACCCTCTTCGCCATCGGCGGTTTGCTCGACAACAGCAACGGCACCCTGGAAACCGCCAATACCGATATTGCGCTCGACGCCGGTAGCTTCCGCAACCAGGGCGGCAGCCTGCTGCACGTCGGTACCGGGATCTTCGGCCTCTCCATGGCCAACCTCGAGGACGTCGGCGGCCGACTGGTCACCCATGGCGACCTGACGCTCGACGGCGACAGCTGGACCAACAGCACCTCGATTCAGGCCGAGCACCTGACCGTCAACGTCAACCGCCTGACCCAGACCGCCAGCGGCCAGCTCCTGTCGACGTCGGGCCTGAAGGGCCGCGGGATCGACTGGAGCAACGATGGGCTGTTTGGCACCGACGGTGCCCTCGACGTCGACCTGAGCGGCCACTACAGCGGCAAGGGCCGCCTGAGCAGCCTCGGTACCCTGGACTTCCATGCGGCGCAGGCCGATCTGCAGAGTACAGCGAGCATCGCTGGTGGTGGCGACACCACGATCAACCTCGATGCCTTGCTCAACAACGCCGGGCGCGTGACCTCCAGCAACAACCTGAAACTGACCGCAGCCGGTGTGACCAACACCGGCACCCTGGGCAGCGGCAAGGACCTGCTGGTCACCACGGGCGCGCTGGTCAACGACCAGGGCCTGATCTCCAGCGGCGGCGACCTGCAGTTGCTGGCCAGCCGCTTCACCAATAGCTATGCGCAGGTCTACAGCCTGGGGACGGCGTTGATTGCCCGCGACGGGGCGGGGACCCAGGCCGATCTGCTGGATAACCGCTCGGGGGATATCGAGAGCCTCGGCAAGCTGACGATTGCGGCGACGACCGTCAACAACGTCATGGATGTGCTGGAATACACCGAGCATGAAAAGAGTGCCACGGGTATTACCCGACTTTCCTGCACGCTGATCCCCGTGGCCGGCTGCGATGATCGGGGTGGTGGCCGTATCAACGGCCTGTGGGAACTGGCGGAAACCGATCGCCTGAATGTCACCCGCAGCACCGCGGCCGCCAGCCTGACCAGCGGTGCCGACCTGCAGATCGACACGCAAACGCTGAACAACACCAGCAGCCTCATTGCCGCGACCGGCAATGTGCAAGTCAACGCCAGCACGATCAACAACAAGGGCTTGCAACCGCAGGAAATCAAAACCACGCGCCGCTACTGGAGTTTCGTCAACGAAACCGGCGCCGCGGCCGGCGCTGCCGCCACGTTCAACGCCAGAAACAACCCGACGCCTTCGGCTTCCTACGGTTCGGACCTGGGGGCATTCTTCCGCTGGGCCACCGTCGACCTGGGGGGTACTTCAGTCACTACCAACATCAGTGACAAGTCCTACGACGCCATCATCCAGGCCGGTGGCAATGTCACGCTCGATGCCGATAACAAGATCAGCAACAGCGTCATCCGGCCTTTCTACGAGTATGTCGCTGCCGGCCGTACCGCCGCAGACACGGGAACGGGTAACGGCTTTTCGACGGCGGTGTACATCAACGCGCAGCTCCCGCCCGACCTGGCCCAGCAACAGATCAACCCGGTTTCCCTGCCTGGATTCAGCTTGCCGACAGGCCAGAACGGTCTGTTTCGCTTGAGTGGGCAGGGCAGCACGGCCCCGGTGGCCAACCAACCGCACGTGCCGGGCCTGCCCGACACTTCGACCAGGTCCAATCCGCAGAAATACCTGATCGAAACCAACCCGGTGCTCACCGACCTCAAGCAGTTCATGAGCTCGGACTACCTGCTGTCCAACCTGGGCTACGACCCGGACACCAGTGCCAAGCGCCTGGGCGATGGTTTCTACGAGCAGAAACTGATCCAGCAAGCGGTGACCGCCCGTACCGGGCAGCGTTTCATCGATGGGCAGACCTCCGATGACGCGATGTTCAAGTACCTGATGAACAACGCGATCGCCAGCAAGCAGCAACTGAATCTGCAACTGGGCGTAACCCTGACCTCCGAACAGGTCGCGGCGCTGACCCACGACATCGTCTGGATGGAAAACCAGACCATCAACGGTGAGCAGGTCCTGGTTCCGGTGCTTTACCTGGCCAATGCCAATAACCGCCTGGCGGACAATGGCGCGCTGATCCAGGGCGCTGATGTGAGCCTGATCGCCGGCAAGGACCTGGAAAACGCCGGCACCCTGCGGGCCAGCAACAACCTGAAGGCGACCGCCAACAATGACCTGGTGAACAGCGGTCTGCTGGAGGCGGGCAATCGCCTCGACGCCTTGGCGAACAACAACCTCAGCAACAAGGCCGGCGGGATTATCGCCGGGCGCGACGTGAGCGTGACGGCCGTCACGGGGGATGTGCGCAACGAGCGGACGGTGACCACGCATCAGAGCCATGACGGCCTGATCAGCCATCGCAAGGATTTTGCGGACAGTGCTGCGCGTATCGAGGCGGGCAATGACCTGAGCGTCAAGGCGGGTCGTGATGTCGTCAGCCAGGGCAGTGTCCTGCAAAGCGGGCGCGACACGCAGATCACGGGCGGGCGGGATGTCAGCATCGCCTCGGCCGAGCAGGCTAGCAGTGTCCGTTATGACAACTACGCCAGTGCCCAGGTGACTCAGTTGAGTTCGACCCTGAGTTCCGGGCGGGATGTGTCCATCAGCGCCGGGCGCGATCTCAGCAGCACAGCCAGTCAGATTGATGCCAAGCGCGATATCTCCATGGCTGCGGTCGGTAATCTCACGTTGTCTTCGGCTGCGAACGAGAGTGAGTACAGCGGTTGGAACAAGAAGTATCGGGGGGAGGATAACCATACCAGCCAGGTTTCTACCCTGGTCAACGCGGGCGGCAATCTGACGATGACGGCTGGCAAGGATCTGGGACTGGTAGCCAGTCGGGTCAGTGCCGCGAATGAGGCGTACCTGTCCGCTGGGGCGAATCTGACGCTGCAGTCTGCGGAGAATCAGGACTACAGCTTCTACAGCAAAACCTCGAAAAACGCGTCGGGCAAGAAAAGCCGACTGGATGAGGTGGCTAGTACCACCCATATGGGGAGTTAGGTCACCAGTGGTCAGAGCGCCACGCTGCTGGCAGGTAACGACCTGATCGTAAAAGGCAGTGAAGTTGCGGCTGACAAGGGGGCTGCCAAGCTGGTCGCCGGTAACGATGTGCAGATCGTCGCGGTCACCGACTCCAACAGCGTCCGTCATGAAAGCAGCAAGAGCAAAAGCAGTTGGGGCGGCCTGAAATCGAGCAAGGTTCAGGACAAGGTCGCCGAAACCCAGACGACGGCGGTGGGCAGTGTCATCTCCGGTAATACCGTGGATGTGGCGGCCTTGCATGATGTGAATGTGAAGGGCTCCGGCCTGGTCAGTACCCAGGACCTGACCGTCAAGGCCGGTCGCGACCTGGTCATCGACGCGGCTGAGAACACCTTCACCCGCACGGAAATGCACAAGGAGAAGAATCGCGACCTGACCGGTGTGCTGACGGCCAACAACCTGGGCGTTGACGACATTACGGGCAACCAGCATCTGTCCATCAGCAGCAAGAGCCATAACGGCCAGTCGGACCAGACGACATTGACGGGTAGCACGGTCGGTTCCAGTCAGGGGAATGTAACCCTTACGGCCGGTCGCGACCTGACGGTGGTAGCGAGTGACCTGGTCAGCACCAAGAACATGAGCCTGACCGGCTCCAACATCAGCATCGCTGCCGGGATGGAGAGTGCTAGCCAGAGCACGACTGACAAATCTGCCAGCCTGGCGGTTGGCCGGGTGATGGGCGGTGCTGTCGTAGATGGCGTCAACACCATCCGTAGCGCGGTCAAGGCGGCGAAGAATGCCGATGATCCCAAGCTCAAGGCGGTGAAGTTGGCTCAGGCTGCACTGGCTGCCTACAACCTGGGGGTAATCGGGGCCTCACTATCCGAGAGTGCAGACGCCTACCTCAACAAGAAGGCCAGCCCTTCGGCTAATGGTTCGTTGATAAAGATTGGTACCGAGCTCTCCAACACTCACAGCAAAAGTACTAGTGAGTATGAGAGCAAGACAGCCAAGCAAAGCTCACTCAACGTAGGGCAGACACTGGCTATCGAGGCGACGGGAAAGGCGGCTGGTACGGCCGGTGATATCCACGTTATCGGTAGCACTTTGAAGGCCGCTGATACTGATTTGACGGCCAAGCACGACATCGTTCTGGAAAGTGCGCAGAACACCGCAGATTGGGCCAATAACAGTTCCAATAACAGAACAGCCATTGGTGCCAGCTTCAATATCGGTCAGCAGACTGGCTTCACCCTGGATCTGGGAGCCCAGATCGCCAAGAGCCTGGGTACCGGTGGTTCGGTGACCCAGGTCAACAGCACGCTGGACACCGGCGCACTGACCCTACATAGCGGCAAGGACACCACCCTGGCGGGTGCACAGGTACGGGCCAAATCGATCGATGCGCTGGTCGAGGGCAGCCTCAACATCGCCTCGCGCCAGGACTCCGAGACCGAGAAGAACAAGCAAGGCAGTGCCGGTATTGGTGGCAGCATCTGTATCCCGCCGTTCTGCTACGGCGTGCCGGTCGTGGTGTCGGCCAACCTTGCCGCCGGCAACATGAAGAGCAATTACCAGGCGGTCGAGGACCAGAGCGGGCTGTTTGCAGGGGCAGGGGGCTATGACATCTATGTTGGTCACAACACCACCTTGCAAGGTGCGGTCATCGCCAGTGATGCGACGGCGGACAAGAACCTGCTCAGCACCGATCGCCTGATTGCCAGCGATATCAAGAACAAGAGCGAAATAAAAAGTACTTCTGTCAGTGTCAGTGGCTCGGTTGGCTTTGGCGGTGGTGCGGTGAGCGCAGGCCTGGGCGGCATGTTCGGCATGTCACTCAGCGATTCGGACAGCAGCAAGACCCGTAGCGCCGTCAGTGAGGGCACCATCGTCGTTCGTAACACTGAGGGGGCCAACGACCTGGTGGGGCTGAGCCGCGATACGGCCAACGCCAACGAGAAGCTCGACCGGCCTGACAAGAAGGCGATGGAAGAGCGCATGGAGCTGATTCGCAGCTCTGTGGAGTTGGTCAATGGGGTTTCGGATGCGATTGCCACGGCCAAGATGAAGGCGGCTTGGGACCCGAACAGCGACGAGTATAAAGCTGCTCGGCAACAGTTGCTGGATAAGGGGAACGCCAATCCAACTGGGGATCAGATTGCCCAGCAGGTGAGCCAAAGTTACGGCGTGGGCAGCAGTTTCAAGAAGGCGGCTCAGGCTGTCAGCGCAGTTGTGCAGGGTGTTCTGGGCGGGAACATCGGTGGTGCGCTGGCGGGGGCGGCGGCGCCCTATGTCGCCCAGAGCATCAAGGAGGCCACCAAGGGGGACGACGCCGCAAACCTGATGGCGCATGCAGTCTGGGGAGCAGTGCTTGCAAGTTCGCAAGGTAACTCCGCTTTGGCCGGTGCGGCAGGTGCGGGCCTTGGTGAGTACATCGCCAAGCAACTGTACCCGAATAAGTCTGTTGATCAGTTGACCGAGTCGGAGAAACAGACAGTTTCGGCGCTGTCGACGCTTGCTGGTGGCCTGGCTGGAGGGTTGGCGGCCGGTGGGTTGGAAAACGCTATTGCTGCTGCTGGAACTGCGAAGAATGCGGTAGAGAACAACCATCTGAGCATGGAGGAAGGACTCTCCCTAGACGAGAAACGGCGGAAGTACACCTCGTCCTGCCTGGGTAGTTCTTCGACGGAATGCCAAGAACTGGCTGCCGATATTCAGGCATTGCTCAAGAAGGGAGGGAGTGAACTCAAACATGAAGTTATTAGTGAGGCCACGGATACAACATGGGCTTCCAGTCAGGATCATAAGCCTGGCGATATCGTTATGTGCAAGATCTCCTCTACTGGATTCTGCGTTGTTACGGATCAGTCTCTGAAAACTGCTCAGGGTGATGAGTGGTACCTGAAGCCTGCGTCCGTGGAGCAGTCACTGGCGGGGCGAGCTGATCAGGCGAAGACGCAGAGTGAGCTGCAGGCAAATCTGAAACAGGTCGCTGCTGATTCCTTTGCCGAGGGCTGCGGTGGTATGGGGGGGATTGGCATTGCTTGCCAGCTGTCGATGGCGGCAGGTGTGGCAAATCCGGTGACGGAAGCCCAAGCGACCACAGGGGAGCGGATTGGTTGGTTTGCGCAGGCTCTGTTAAACGTCGTGGGTCTCAAAAGCGCAATTGGCAGCGCCGTGGTGAAGGAGGGCGACGCTGTTGTTTCGGTCAAGAATGGTGCTGATGCTGCTGGTCAACCGGTTCCAGGTGCAGCTAATTTCATGGGCGATTCAGACCAGTTTTTTAAGAACGTATCTCAAAGATCTGATATTGATTCAAACGGTTATTTTGATGTCATAGCACATGGGAGTCCTCAAAAAATTGAGATTGTGACAGCTAACGGAACTATCATGGCGGATCAGCGCCTTGTTTCTCGGCTGATTGAGAATAATCCGTCTTATACTGGACAGCCTATACGCTTGCTATCCTGTGATACGGGGGCTTGTGATGCAGGATTTGCCCAGAATCTTGCGAATAAGATGGGGGTTTCGGTTAAGGCGCCAACTAATTTGGTATGGGCTTATGGTGATGGTAAAATGGTGGTTGCCCCTAGGTCTCCTCTTAATCCGAATCTTCCTGATCTATCTAATCAAGGTGGTTTCAAAGTTTTCTATCCAGGTAAGCCGTGATGATAAGTTCTTCTTTGATGATGTGTGAGCGATGTGGTGGTGAGCTGGTTGCCTTCAAGGAAGGTAGTACTGGTGGTATGAAGTGTTTGGTGTGCGGTTGGTCTTTGGTTGCAACGGATATACCTGGGATCAAACTCGATGATAAGGATTATGAGGTTTTTTGTTTTGGTGATTATAAGAATAAAAATCATGTGATGGCTGTTTCTAAGGCGTCTGGTTGTAATTTTTTAGAGTCTAGGGAAGGGCTTCGTCAGGGTGAGTTTCTTGCGTTTTGTGGGAAGGCAATAGATATTTTAAAAATTTTTGACGATCTTGTTGATGCTGGATTGAAATGTAGTATTAAGCCGGATTTTATTTGGGCAGGTAGGAATGGAGAAGCGGGCACGAATGAAAGTAAGTAAATTTTGGCGAGAGAAACGAGAACGCTAGCTGTCTTTCACCTGCAGGAAAACGGGGACGGAAAACGGGGACGTGGAAAACGGGGACGGATTTATTTTCTCCGATAATGCTCTGCAACGAGGCCAGTTGACAGGAACAGATCGTTTCGTGGGCGAGGTGGAGAGTATTGTTGACACGAATTCCGAAGCGGCCGAAGCGAGACTCGGGAAATAAATCCGTCCCCGTTTTTGGTCCCCGTTTTTGAGTTTCAACAAAGGTTTCCCGGTGTAATTGTTAAAGTAGAAACAGGAAAGCCAAGATGAAAAACGTTCGGGATATTTTTCATGAGTTAGTGCTGCGGGGAGTAATTTTAGATTCTGCTCTTGTTGGTTGCTCCGAAGTGGAAATTGCATCAATCGAGCAACATTTTGGTTGTAAAGTTCCTTTGGCATATCGTGAATTTTTGACGATTGCCGGGCGTTCGGCTGGTAAGATTTTTTGTGGTGTTGATATATTTTATCCGAGATTACTTAGCCTAAAATTTGAGGCGGATGAGTTGCTTGATGAGTTAGGTCTCTCTGATTTGCTGCCTACGGATGCTAAGGTGTTCTGCATGCATCAAGGATATGAAATTAATTATTTTCTACCGGTCGCTGATGATCCGCCAGTATTTCAGTTTTTTGAAGGTCAGAGTTCGATAGATAAAACTTGGGATAGCTTTTCAAGCTTCTTGATTTCATCAATAGAAAACCATCTTTTACAATGGTCTGACTTAAATTGACATAGAAACGGGGACCATAGAAACGGGGACGGATTTATTTTCTCCGATAATGCTCTGCAACGAGGCCAGTTGACAGGAACAGATCGTTTCGTGGGCGAGGTGGAGAGTATTGTTGACACGAATTCCGAAGCGGTCGAAGCGATACTCGCAGAAACGGGGACAGATTTATTTTCAGAAACGGGGACAGATTTATTTTCAGAAACGGGGACAGATTTATTTTCTGAACCGTTTGCTACTCTGAAAGCTTCAACGGAAGGAGGCTTCAGGTATGCCCAGGATGGGACGTATTGTTTTTACCAAACTACCCGCACCATGTAGTACAACGCGGTCATAACCGTCAGATAGTGTTTGCGGATGCGGAAGATTATCACCGTTATCTCGAAAATCTGCGGGAACTCAAGGAAGTATTCGGCGTGAAGGTCTATGCCTATTGCCTGATGACCAATCATGTTCATCTTTTGCTAGCCCCCGGTGAAGCAGTTGCAGGGTTGGGCCAGTTGATGAAGGCGCTGGCAGCACGGACGACACGTTATCGCAATCGGCTGGAGGGTCGTTCGGGCACCTTGTGGGAAAGCCGATACAAGTCCAGTGTCGTGCAATCGGATGCTTATCTGCTGGCGTGTTGTCGCTACATCGAACTGAATCCTGTGCGTGCTCGAATGGTCGCTGATCCGGTAGATTACCCATGGTCGAGCTATCAAGCTCGGATGAGTGGTGTAGAAAACGACTGTTTGCTGGATGTTGATCCTTGCTTCGCTGCTTTGGGTGATACTGCGAAAGAACGTGGCCAGCGTTACGAGGCATTTGTTCGACAAGCTGTTGCAACTGATGAAATCAGCCTTATCCGCGATGCTTTGCAAAGAAGTCAGCTGACCGGGACGGATCGTTTCGTGGACGAGGTGGAAAGGATTATTGGCTTACGGATAGAGAAACGAGGTCCGGGGCGGCCGGCTCGAGAGTCAGGAAAATAAATCCGTCCCCGTTTTTCTCCGTCCCCGTTTTTCTCCCCGTTTTTCGGTCCCCATTTTTCGTTTTTAATAGTGTTTAAAGATTGTGCTGCTGGAAGTGTTCCTGTTGTTCAGTCGGTTCTGATGTTATCTCTTGATGACTTGGGGCGAACACCGAGAACCAAGCCTTTTTCCATGTGCTCAGTGATGCGGGCTGAGAGGGCTTCACGCTCCTCTGCGCTGGGCAAGCTGGACAGCAGTTTTGCTGCTTGCGCACGTTTGTAGTTTTCGAAGTTTCTGTCGTCGACGTCGTAAGGGATTCCGTGTATCTTGGGTTTTATCAATAGTTTTCCGGGGGTTTGATTGAAGGCCAGCTCCAGCAGGGTCGGGTTGTTGTTTTTTATTGTCCGGATGCTTTTATTGTCGGTAACGGTGATTTCTGGTTTTAGCCAACTGCCTGCGGCCATTCTGGTTCTTGCATCGCCATTTTTTTTGGGCCAACTTGTCAACTCAGTCCAGCCACTGCCTGTCTCGTTGCGCATTATCGTTTTCTTCAGCGTCTTCTCGTTGGAGGCATTGACGCCCAGTCTGGAGGTGTAGAACTTTGTTGTGCTGTTAGCGCTTTTTATTCGCCAGAGATCAGGAAGCACCGTGCGGGGGCTTGGAGTTGAAATGTGTCCATCGCGATCTACTCGATTGACGGGGTCAGCCAGGCAATACAGATAGCTGTTTATGCCGCCAGCACCAAAAGGGCTCCAGCTGTCCGGGCTATTGAAACGCATCAATACCGGATTGAAGACACGATAGCCACTACCCAGCGGATAGTGCCCAGTGATCGGATCGGCTCTTTCACCCTTGAAGCCCAGCAAGTTGCCCAGGTCACTCGTTATCTTGCCATGACCATAGGGGGTATAGGCGATGGGGTGGTCGATGGCGCCTCGGAGGGTTTTCAGCACCGAGCGTTGCGAGTCTGTGGCCAGTAGCCAGGTGTCCTGGGCATTATCCTGGCGCTGTTGCTGAGCCAGTAACTGGTTGTCGTGTTGAAAAAAACGGGTCTGTTTAGCGCCCTGGATCTCGTTGGCCAGGCGGCTTTCGCAGTAGAAACGCAGGAGATTGGCTTGGTTTGATACAGCGCAGTCGATCAGGCGATCCAGTGGATCGTAGTGATAGCGACACAGTAGGGTTTCGCGGGGGAGCGTCAGCATTGGCCAGACTCCAGGCAGGGTCGAAACTGCTGTGCCGAGTGTGGGCTTTTTCCGGGTCATTGCCTACTGGCAGAACTATCAGGTTCGTACCCCTGCTTGCAGAGCTATCGACTGCCTGATCCCCAGTCTGCTGATCGATGCTGACAGCCCCACCGATGTGCTCCACGCCAACGCCGAGAAACGGGGACGCGAGAAACGGGGACGGATTTATTTTCTCCGGTAATGCTCCGCAGCGAGGCCCGTTGACAAGAACAGATCGTTTCGTGGGCGAGGTGGAGAGTATTGTTGAAACGTTGTCCGGAGCGGCCGAAGCGAGGCTCGGGAAATAAATCCGTCCCCGTTTTTTCCGTCCCCGTTTTTTCCGTCCCCGTTTTTTCCTTTTTTGTCGAGCTAGCGGCGCTGATGCTGACTTTATCTTCTTTATTTGCCGTGCCAGCCAGGGCGTCCGAAAAACGGTCTTTTGGAGGGGGTGAGTAGAGGGCGGCTTTGTTGAGGAAGAATTATGTGTCTGTGGGCTTGGAAGTCCGTTGATATTCATGTCTTATATTTTCTCTTGAGTTGGCTGGCTTAGGGGTTAATTACCAGAAGGTCGATAGAGGGTGACTTCAGGTTCAATGTTGCTTTGTGAGCCAAGAGAGGGCGAGGCCACTGTCTGTCTGCCAGATTCAGGCTGGGGAGAAGTGGTCGTCGCTTTCCTGATTGGAAGAAAAGGTGCTGTTCTTTTGTAAGTGGATATTTAATATCTTCTGGAGGGGTTTAATAACTGGATGAACGGATAGGTTTTTTATTATTTGGAAATAATGAAGTTCGCTCTGAAGTTGCGTGTGAATATACGTAGGGAGTGGCCGTAGCATAAAGACTACAAAACAGATGTTTACGCGGTGAAGGGAAGTGAGGAGGAGGGGGCGAACCTGAAGTGCTTGCAGTGTGCTGACGTGCCCATTCGCGGTTAAACCCACTCCCACACGACCGCGTCGTGATGAATGGCACCCGCCGAAAACTTTTCGCAGCCAGCGGACTTTTCACGCAGCCAGCGGACAGCCCCAGTCACGCAACCGCCCGAAGATGTCCCCACGTCAACGACTGGAGACATCGCAATGAAGGGACATTACGTCAACGTCCGCTCGGATTCCGGCGAGCAGTTCCAGGCCTACCTGGCCACATCCATCGATGGCCGCGGCCCGGGCGTGGTGCTCTGCCAGGAGATCTTCGGAGTCAACGCCGCCATGCGCGAAGTGGCGGACCAGTTGGCCGAGGAAGGCTACACGGTGCTGGTACCGGACCTGTACTGGCGCCAGGAGGCCGGGGTGGATCTGGGCTACAACGAAGCCGATTTCCAACGCGCCTTCGCCCTTTACCAGGCCTTTGACGAAGGCCACGGCATCCGCGACATCGCCGCCAGCCTGCGCCATTTGCGTGGCCTGGACGCCTGCAGCGCAGAAGGTCTCGGCGTGGTCGGCTACTGCCTGGGGGGCAAGCTTGCCTACCTCGCCGCCTGTCGCCTGCCGGAAGTGGCCTGTGCCGTCGGCTACTACGGGGTGGGCATCGAGCAGGCCCTGAATGAACTCGAAGGCCTGAGTGGTCGCCTGGTCCTGCACTTCGCCGAACGGGATCAGTTCTGCCAGGCCGACGCCCGCGAGTCGATCATCGCCGCGTTGCAGCAGGCGCCGGGCACCGAAGCCTATGTCTACCCGAATGTCGATCATGCCTTCGCCCGTCCTGCCGGCGATCACTTTCACAAGCCTTCGGCACTGCTCGCCCACGAGCGCACCATCGCCGCGCTGCGCCGTACCATCGGCCCGGACTACAACCTGTCGGCACTGTGGGAAGAACATATCCGCCACGAGTTCGATACCCGTGACGTGCCCGCGACCATGGCGACCATGGTGCCCCAGCCTTACGTCAACCATATCCCGACCATGACCGGTGGCGTCGGCTACCGCGAGCTGGCGCGTTTCTATCGCTACCACTTCGTGCATGGCAACCCGCAGGACATGAGCCTGACGCCGATCTCGCGCACCGTGGGGGCCTCGCAGATCGTCGACGAGTTCATCATGAGCTTCACCCACGACCGTGAGATCGACTGGCTGCTGCCGGGCGTGGCCCCCACCGGGCGTTTTGTCGAGATTCCGATGCTAGGCGTGGTCAAGTTCCGCGGGCCGAAGCTCTATCACGAGCATATCTACTGGGACCAGGCCAGCGTGCTGGTGCAGATCGGCCTGCTCGACCCCACCGGCCTGCCGGTGGCCGGGGCGGTGACCGCGCACAAGCTGCTCGATGAAAGCCTGCCGTCGAACACGCTGATGCCCAGTTGGGCCGCCAGCGCCGACCTGCCGATCGAGGGTTGAGCCATGTCCATGAACCTGCAGGACAAGGTGGCGCTGATCAGTGGCGGCGCGACCCTGATCGGTGTCGCCGTCGCCGAGGCGCTGGTCGCCGCCGGCGCCCGGGTGGCGCTGCTGGATATCGATCCCAGGGGCGCCGAGGTGGCGGCGGGCCTGGCCGACAACGGCCTGTTCGTGGCAGTGGACCTGACCGACGATGCCGCTCTCGGCGACGCGGTGGGGCAGGTCCGGCAACGCTGGGGCCGGATCGACCTGGTGATCAACCTGGCTTGCACCTACCTCGACCAGGGCATCGCCTCCGACCGCAGTGAGTGGCTGCGCGCCCTCGACATCAACCTGGTGTCGGCGGTGCAACTGGTGCGTACGGTGCACGCCGACCTCAAGGCCAACGGCGGCGTGGTGATCAATTTCACCTCGATTTCCGCCGGCTGTGCCCAGACCGGGCGCTGGCTCTACCCGGTGTCCAAGGCCGCCTTGCAGCAGCTGACCCGGTGCATGGCCATGGACCTGGCCGCCGATGGCATCCGGGTCAACTCGGTGTCGCCGGGCTGGACCTGGTCGCGGGTGATCGCCGAAGTCAGCGGCGGCGACCGTGACAAGGCCGACCGGGTGGCCGCCGACTATCACCTGCTCGGACGCCTCGGCGATCCGGCCGAAGTGGCCCAGGTGGTGGCCTTCCTCTGTTCGCCGGCGGCCAGCTTCGTCACTGGCGCGGACTACGCGGTGGATGGCGGCTACTCGGTGATGGGACCGGAGCGCAACCAGCCCGCCATTGCGCGGCTGGCCGAATAGAGCCGTTTTGCTCGCGCCGGGTGCGCGGGCTTTTTCTTCAAGACATTCGAACAACAGGAGACACTCCATGCGTCGCACCGCTATCGTCGGGGCCGGACAAGCCGGCCTGCAACTGGGCCTCGGGCTGCTTGCCCAGGGCTACCAGGTGAGCATCACCACCAACCGCACCGCCGAGCAGATCCGCGCCGGCAAGGTCATGTCCAGCCAGTGCATGTTCAACACCGCCTTGCAGACCGAACGCGACCTGGGCCTGAACTTCTGGGAAGAACAGTGCCCCGCGGTGGAAGGCATCGGCCTGACCGTGCCCAACCCGCAGCAGCCGGGCAGCAAGCTGATCGACTGGAGCGCGCGCCTGGAGCGTTACGCCCAGGCGGTGGACCAGCGCCTGAAGATGCCGGCGTGGATGGACGAGTTCGTCCGCCGTGGCGGCGAGCTGCAGATCGAGGACGTCGGCATCGCCGAACTGGAACGCCTGGCCGCCAGCCACGACCTGGTGCTGCTGGCCGCCGGCAAGGGCGAGATCGTCAACCAGTTCCCCAAGGACGCCGAGCGCACCCGCTTCAACCAGCCGCAACGGGCCCTGGCCCTGACCTATGTGAAGGGCATGACGCCGATGTCGCCGTACTCGCGGGTGGCCTTCAACCTGATTCCCGGGGTGGGCGAGTACTTCGTGTTCCCGGCGCTGACCCTGAGCGGGCCGTGCGAAATCATGGTTTTCGAAGGTATCCCCGGCGGTCCGATGGACTGCTGGCAGGACGTGCAGACCCCCGAGCAGCATCTGCAACGCAGCCTGGAGATCGTGCGCCGTTATGTGCCGTGGGAAGCCGAGCGCTGCCGCCATGTCGAGCTGACCGATGCCGGCGGCGTGCTGGCCGGGCGCTTCACGCCGATGGTGCGCAAGCCGGTGCTGGAGCTGCCCTCGGGTCTGCCGGTGTTCGGCATGGCCGATGCCCTGGTGGTCAACGACCCGATCACCGGGCAGGGCTCCAACAACGCCGCCAAGTGCAGCAAGGTCTACCTCGACGCCATCCTCGCCCACGGTGACCAGCCGTTCACCCCGCAGTGGATGGTGCAGACCTTCGAGCGCTACTGGGACTACGCCCAGCACGTGGTCGGCTGGACCAACAGCATGCTGCTGCCACCGCCTGAGCATCTGTTGCAGTTGCTCGGCGCCGCCGGGCAGTCGCAGGCCCTGGCTTCGGTCATCGCCAACAACTTCGACGATCCGCGCCGCTTCGCCCCGTGGTGGTTCGATGCCCAGGCCTGCCAGGCCTTCATCGCCAAGGTTTCGCCCGTGGCCGCCTGAGGAGTGATGGATATGAACGCAATGCACCTGCCTCTGGACCTGATCGCCGCCGACAGCAGCGAGCCCCGCGCCCTGCGCAACCTGCTCGGCCAGTTCGCCACCGGGGTCACCGTGATCACCACCCGTGGCGTCGACGGGCGCAAGGTCGGCATGACCGCCAACTCGTTTTCCTCGGTGTCCCTGGACCCGCCGCTGGTGCTCTGGAGCCTGGCGCGTACGGCGCCGAGCGTGAGCGACTTCCTCGCCGCCAGCCACTTCGCCATCAACGTGCTGGGCAGCGACCAGCACGGCCTGTCCGGTCACTTTGCGCGGCCGGCGGCGGACAAGTTCGCCGGCATCGAGCATGTCGAGGCCACGGCGGGCGTGCCGCTGCTGGACGGCGCCATCGCCACCCTGGTGTGTCGCAACCTGACCCAGTACGAGGGCGGCGACCACCTGATCTTCCTCGGTGAAATCGAGCACTACCGACACAGCGGCGGAGAACCGCTGGTCTTCCACGCCGGGCAGTACCGGGTCGCCGTCGCGCACCCCGAACTCGGCCGTTGAGTCTCCTGCCTCTTACAACAACATTCGGGTCTGTACGAAATGTCTTCAACGCCGCCTGGGCGAGCGCAGATGCATTTCCTACAGAGCCAAGGAGCCTTGCATGAACAACATCCGTAACCTGGCCTGTGCCCTCGCGCTCGGCAGTGGTGCCGCCCAGGCCTATGACCTGCCGGTGGTCAACCTCGGCCTCACCAGCTTTCTCGACGGCGGCCTGCCGGCGGGGCCGGGCTGGTACCTGCAGCAGTACTTCCAGAACTACAGCGCCAACCGCCTGGTGGACAAGAACGGCGACAAGCTGGGCTTGCCCAGGACCGAGCTGGATTACCAGGTCGCGGTCACCCAGGTCAGCTACCTCTCGGACCTGCGCCTGGGCAACGCCAGCCTCGGCCTGAACACCGTGTTGCCCATCGTGACCAAAATGAAGGTCGACGATGGTCTCGACAACGCGGCCCTGAAGGAGCAGGGCGGGGTCGGCGACTGGCTGATCGGCCCGTTCATCCAGTTCGACCCGATCATGGGCAAGGACGGTCCGCTGTTCGTGCACCGCATCGAACTGCAGGTCAACCTGCCCACCGGCGAGTACAGCGACAAGAAGGACATCAACCCCGGCAACAACGCGGTGTCGTTCAACCCCTACTGGGCGGCGACCTACTGGTTCACCCCGAACTGGACGGCCTCGGTGCGTGCCCACTACCTGTACAACTTCAAGAACCACGACCCCGGCTACGGCTTCGGCGATGCCAGCGATATCCAGGCCGGCCAGGCCCTGCACGCCAACTTCGCCACCGACTACGCGGTCACCCCGCAACTGCGCCTGGGCATCAACGGCTACTGGCTCAAGCAGATCAGCGACACCCGGGTCGACGGCCACGAAGTCTCCGGGCGCCGGGAAAAGGTCTGGGCCATCGGGCCGGGGGCGATGTACAGCTTCTCCAAGGACGATCACCTGGTGTTCAACGCCTATTTCGAACAGGACGTGGAAAACCGCCCCGACGGCTCGCGGCTGCAGGTGCGTTATATCCACCACTTCTGATCGGCTCCTGGGCGTCAGTCTTCATCAGCGTTTGGCCTGCCCTGAGTGGCAGGCCTTTTTTTTGAGTTTGAGGGAGTGCCATGGATTTCGATGCATTGATCTGCCGGACCGACCTGCAGGGGCGGCTGGTGTTTTTCAACGAGGCTTTCTGCCAGGCCCATGGGCTCACCCCGACCGCCGTGCAGCAGACGTCCCTCGATGACCTTCTGCATCCGCAGGTGCCGCGGCGCCTGGTCGAGCACCTGTACCAGACCCTCGGCCGCGGCCGGCCCTGGCTGGGGCCGTTGTGCCACCGGCGCGGCGACGCTGGCGAGCTATGGCTGGAGCTGTACATCAAGCCGGTGCATGGGGCCACGGGTATCAGTGGTTACGGGGCGGTCTTCCTGCCCCTGGACGAGGCGGGCATCGGGCAGGCGCGTCGGGGTTATCGGCGTATCGCCCGGCATGGCGCGCCGGGCGGCGCGTCCTGGTGGCGCTGGTTGTCCGCGGCGGCTGGCGGCTTGCTGCCGCAGGGGTTGCTGCGACGACGCCTTGCCGGTCTGCTGGATGATCACGGCAAAGTCTGCGCCGATCCCTGGTTGGCCGGTTTTCTCGGCGGCGAGAGCAGCCTGGCCCGGGTCGCCTGGGGCCTGCGCAGCGAAGAGCGGCGCCTGCAGGCGGCACTGGTGCGTATCGCTGGCTCCGGGGCCGGGCTGGGCGGACAGGCCCGGGACATGGCCGGGATGATCCGCGAGGAGGCGCTGCAATTGGATCGCCAGCGCGAGGCCAACCAGCAGGTGGCCACGGCGCTGCATGAGCTGGCGGCGACCATCCAGGAAGTGACGCGCAATGTTCAGTTCGCCAGCCAGTCCACCAGCGAGGCCAGCAGCCTGGCCAGCGGCGGTGAGCGACAGGCGCGGGAGGCGGGCGAGGCGCTGGGCACGCTGGAGCAGGCCATCGGTACCAGCGCCCGCGCGACCCGGGAGGTGGCGCAGGAGGTGGAAGCCATCGGCGGGTTCACCAGCCTGATCGATGCCATTGCCAGCCAGACCAATCTGCTGGCGCTCAATGCCGCCATCGAAGCCGCCCGTGCGGGTGAGGCGGGGCGCGGCTTCAGTGTGGTGGCCGATGAGGTGCGGCAACTGGCGGCGCGGACCCAGGAGGCCACGGCACGCATCCGGCCGTTGCTCGAGCGCCTGGAGCAGGCCAACGGCCGCAACCGCGAGGTCGCCCGGCAGTGCGAGGAACTGGCCCGGGCCGGCGCCGGCCGGGTGCAGGCGGTGGCCAGCGCCCTGAGCGCGGTCGCCGGGCAATTGCAGAGTGTGGACAGCCTCGGGCAGCAGATCGCCGTGGCCATGCATGAGCAGGAGCAGGTGGTGCAACTGCTGGATGAACAGTTGCAGGGCAATGTCGAGGCCATCGGGCGCAGCGTGGAGCAGGCGAGGAGGGTGGAGGGGGTGAGCGGGGAGTTGACGCGGCAGTCGGAGAGCCTGTTGAGCCTGGCGCATTACTTCGATCGCTGACGCCCTTCTGTAGAGCGCGGCGTTTCGGGCCGCCGAACCGCCGCGCTGCTGTGAGGACCGGTGCCGCGACTCAATGCCCCTGCAACGCCCGAGGCCGCTGGCTGCGCTCCTGGTCATCGGCATGGGTGGCCGCCTGCAGGGCGAAGTCGAAGGTCATCTGCGCACAGCGCCCGTTCACGCCGTGCACGCCGTTCTCGCTGAACGTCACTTCCCCCACCAGCCCGTCCCGGGTGGCATAGGCAAAGTCATCCCACAGGTACTGGTCACCCGAGAGGTTGATCTGGGTGGTCAGGTGCCGGTAACCCGGTGCCGAGATGAAGAAGTGCACATGGGCCGGCCGCTGGCCGTGACGGCCCAACTGGTTCAGGCATTCCTGGGTCGGGCCCTGCGGGTTGCAGCCATAGCCGCTGGGCACGATGCTGCGGGCGCGGTAGCGGCCCTCGGCGTCGGTGATGATGCGCCGGCGCAGGTTGTACTCCGACTGGCTCTGGTCGAAGTACGAGTAGTTGCCCTGGGTATTGGCATGCCACAAGTCGACGGTGGCCCCGGCGATCGGCGCGCCGTTCAGGTCCAGCACCCGGCCCTCGAGGAACATCACCGTGGCCTGGCCGTCCTCGCTGCCGTCGTCCATGCGCGTTTCACCTTCGGCAATCGGCGCACCGGCCACGTACAGCGGCCCTTCGATGGTCCGCGGCGTGCCACCGACCTTGCCGGCCTGGGCGTCGCGGGCATCGGCGAGCAGGTCGAGGAAGTGCTCCAGGCCCAGCCCGGCCACCAGCAGCCCGGCCTCGTTCTTCCCGCCGAGGCGGTTGAGGTAGTCCACGGCGGTCCAGAATTCGTCATCGCTGATCTGCAGGTCCTCGATCAACCGCGCGGCGTCCTGCAGCACCCGCAGAATGATGCGCTTGATCCGCGGGTTGCCGTTGTCGTTGCGGTAGCCGGCGGCTTCTTCGAAAAAGCGCTGCACGTCGGCGTTCTGGGAAATGGCTACGGTCATGATGTTTGCCTCTGTTGTTGTGATTGTTCGGGTTAACGTCGGGTCGTTGCGCTTTGCAGGAATTTCTCGGCGTAGATCTGCACCTCGCCCGGTGCCTGGTCGGCGACCCAGCCTTTCACCGCCTCCACCATCGGCGGCGGGCCGCACAGGTACATGTCGAAGGGTTCGGCGTTCAGGCGCGCGGCGTCGAAGTGCTCGTGGATATAGCCGCGGCGGCCGTTCCAGTCCGTGCCGGGCTGGCTCACCACCGGGGTGAACTCGAAGCCGGGAATGCGCTGGCACAGCGCTTCCAGACGCGCGGTCTCGCACAGGTCGGCTTCCTGGTTGACCCCGTAGAACAGTTGGATCGGGTACGAACAGTCGCCGCGCTCGGCGATCTCGTCGAGCATGCCGAGGAAGGCCGACAGGCCGGTGCCGCCCGCCACCATCACCAGCGGCCGCTCCACCTGACGCAGGTAGAAGCTGCCCAGTGGCGCCTCCAGTTGCATCGCCATACCGGGCACGCAGTGTTCGCGCAGGAAGTTGCTCATCACCCCGTCCGGCAGCAGGCGGATCAGGAACTGCAACTGGTTGCCGGCATTCGGCCGGTTGGCGAAGGAATAGGCGCGCCACTGGTCGGTGCCCGGTACCTGCAGGCGGGCGTACTGGCCTGGCAGGAACTGCAGGGTGTCGGCCTGGGCGCTGGCGTCCAGGTGGAGGATGGCGGTGCTGGCCGAGACCTGTTCGACCCGCAGCACCGTGCTCTGCAAGCGCAGCGGCTCGCCGGCATGGCAGTGGCTGGAGTCGTGGTCGAAATAGAACGTGGCGTCGGACTGCACGCGGGTCTGGCAGGCGAGCATCTTGCGCTGCGCCAGGTCGCGGGCGCTGAGGGCTTCGTCGTCGACGTATTCCTGCTCGTAGCGCCCGGATTCGCAGCGGCCCTGGCAGGTGCCGCAGACCCCTTCGCGGCAGTCCAGCGGCAGGCTGATGCCCTGGCGCAGGGCGGCGTCCAGCAGCAGCTCGCCAGGCTTGACGGCGATGAAGAAGGTCTTGCCGTCGGCAAAGCTGAGGGCAACGTTATGGGTCATGGCGGCAGCCCTCAGAGGTGATAGAAGTCCAGCACGGAATCGATGGTGTCGTTGAGCAGCAGCACGTGCTTGCGGCGGATGCGCAAGTCCGTACCGTCCTGGCGCAGCAGGTAGGTGCAGTGGCCGAAGAAACTGCCCTGGCGCCCCTGGCGGGCGTACAGGGTTTGCCAGGCGACGCGGGCCTCGAACTGCCCGTCCTCCAGTTCGCGCACCCGCAGGTTGCTGATCTGGTGCAGGGTGCGCGGGTGCGGCGTGGACGCCGCGGACTTGCCGGTGCGCAGGCGGAACACCCGGTCTTCGAGGCCGGAACGGTCCTCGTAGTAGATGTACGAGAGGCCCTGGTTGGGGTCTTCGACGTAGCGGTGCTCGCTTTCCCACTGCGGCAGGTGGAACACGCTGTCCGGGTCGAACAGCTCCAGGTAGGCGTCCCAGTCCTGGGCATCGCAAAGCTCGGCCTTGCGCAACAGAAACTGCTCGATGGTGTAGTGCAGGGAGAGGTTCATGCTTGGACTTCCTTCGGTTGCAGGGCGCGACGGGCCAGGCCTTCGAGCAGCAGGCGCTGCCAGGTGCCGTGCTGGTTGACGTAGAGGCCTTCGTGGGTGAATTCGCGACCGGTCAGCACCGGCCGGATACCCAGGGCTTCGCTGTTGGGCGTGGCGCCCTCGGTCCAGCGGTGATGGCCACGGGAGATATCGCTCCAGCGTTCCAGGCGGGCCTGGAAGCCGCGCTGCTGTTCGCGGAACTCCACCAGGTCGTCCGGCGTGCCCATGCCCGAGACGTTGAAGAAATCCTCGAACTGGCGGATGCGATTGCGCCGGTCGGCCGCAGACTCGCCCTTGACCCCGATGCACTGGCTGATCACTTCGGTCTTGTTCCAGGCCACCGGGCGCACGATGCGCAACTGCGAGCTGATCTGGTCCATGAAGAACAGGCTGGGGTAGATGTTCAGGTTGCGCAGGCGGTGCATCATCCACTCGGCGCGGACCTGCCCGTATTCCTCCACCAGCCTTGGCATGACGCTGGCATAGCCGGGGCGCACGGCGGGGTTGGGCATATCGCTGAACAGCACGCTGTGGCCGTTGTGGAAACTGAACCAGCCGTCGTCGGTTTCCGCATCGCCCGCGCCCAGCTTGCTGTAGTCCAGGGTGCTGTCACCCTGGCCCTTTTGCGCGTTGACCTGCTGGCGGTGCTGCACCGTGGACACGTAGTTGTAGTGCACGGTGGACACGTGGTAGCCGTCCAGGCCGTTCTCGTTCTGCAGCTTCCAGTTGCCGTCGTAGGTGTAGGTGGACTTGCCTGCCAGCACTTCGAGTTCACCGGTGGGCGACTGGGCCACCATCATGTCGAAGAAGATCCGCGCATCGCCCAGGAAGTCCTCCAGCGAGTCGCTGGCGTGGGTGTCCAGGCTGATGAAGACGAAGCCCTTGTAGCTCTCGATCCGTGCCTTGCGCAGGCCGCGGGTGGCCTTGTCGAAGCCTTCCGGGTATTCGCCGGGGGCCTTGACCTTCACCAGGCGGCCGTCGCTCTTGTAGCACCAGGCGTGGAACGGACAGGTGAAGGTGGACTGGTTGCCCGCGCCCTGGCGGGTCAGGGTGGCGCCGCGGTGCTGGCAGGCGTTGATCAGCGCATGCAGCTCGCCGTTGCCATCGCGGGTGATGATCATCGGCTGGCGCCCGGCGCGCAGGGTGATGAAGTCGTTGGGGTTGGCGATTTCGCTTTCGTGACAGGCGTAGATCCACTGCTTCTCGAAAATCAGCTCCATCTCCAGGTCGAACAGTTGCGGCTCGGTGAAGATATCGCGGGCGACGCGGTAGATGCCCTCGACGGGGCGAAAGTCCAGGCAGCCCTGGACGTAGTCTTGCCATTGGCTCGGGGTGCGGGCGCTCATCGGGCGTGTCCTCGTTGTTGGAGTTCTGTGCCGGATTGAAGCGCTGGCGGCGAGGTCGCTCTAGCCGTTTAGTGGGCGTTGACCAGCCATTTCTTCCGCCCTTGCAGAGCGCGGATGACGGCGGGGCAAATAGCTGCACAAAATGGATAGTGGGACGGGGCGTTGTCGCCGGACAATCGAGCCAGTCCACCGAGCCGAGGAGACGCCCATGCACCGCGCCATTGCCACCCTGCATAACCGCTGCGCCGAACTGACCCAGGCGCAGCAATGGATGAGCGCCATCTGTGGCCCGCACCAGTTGCGTTCCCGGCACCCCGAACAGCTCTGTTTCAGCCACCTCGGCACGCGCCTGCCGGCGCTGGGCACGGTGCTGGGGCGCATCGCCTACGGCACGGCGGTGAATATCGGTATCCGCTCGCTCGACGCCTACAGCATCAGCCTGCCGCTGCGCGGGCGGCAGCGTTTGCGCAGCGGCCGCGACCAGGTGCGTTCCGATGCGGGCTGCGGGCTGGTGGTGTCACCGCTGGAAGCCCACTCGCTGGAGCTGGGCGGCGACTGCGAGAAGCTTCAGGTGGTGGTGCATCGGCGGGCGCTGGAGGAGGTGGCCGAGGAAATGCTGCAGCGGCCATTGCGCGAGCCGATCCGCTTTCGGGCGCAAATGGATATTGGCCGCGAGGAAGTGGCGGCCTGGTGGCTGAGCGTGCGCCAGTTGCTGGACAACTGGCCGCAGCTCAGCGCGCTGTACGCCCAGCCGCGTCTGGCCCGGGACATGGAAGGCCTGCTGATCCGCGCGCTGCTGCTGGCGCAGCCGAACAACTACTCCGATGAACTGGAGCAGGGCGGGCAGGAGCGGATTCCGCACTACCTGGTGCGTGCCCGGCAGTTTCTTCAGGACCATGCCCGCGAGGCGCTGCGCCTGGACGATCTGGAGCAGGTGGCCGGGGTCTCGCGGGAGAAACTCTACGATGCGTTTCGCCGTCATCACGGGCTCACGCCGATGGCCTATCTCAAGCATTACCGACTGACCGCGGTGCGCAGCGCGTTGTTGAGTGGCGGGGCGGCGGCGAGTGTGTCGAGTGTGGCGCTGGAGTGGGGATTCGGGCACCTGGGGCGGTTTGCCAGTGATTACCGCAAGGCGTTCGGGGAGTCGCCGTCCGGAACCCTGGCGCGCTTGCGCTGAGGCCCCTCTTTCAGACCGTCTTGAGAGCCCTCGCAGGGGGGGGGGCCTCAAGACGGTCGCCAGGGCATCGGGTGGTCACGACACCCGAAAGCGCCGTGTCGCCGAAGGCAGCTCCCCATACCGCCGCTTGTACTCCTGGGCGAACCGCCCCAGGTGGGCAAATCCCCATTTGAACGCCACCTCCGTCACTGACGCCTGTTCATTGCGCGTCAGTTCTTCATGCACCCGCTCCAGGCGCAGCTCGCGCATGTAGGCCATCGGGCTGGTATTGCGAAAACTGCGGAAGCCGGCAAACAGCGTGCGCACGCTGACCCCGGCCTGCTCGGCCAGCGATTCGACGCTGAGGGGCTCGTGCAGGTGCTCGCGGATGTAGGCCTCGGTGCGCTTGATGAAGTAGGGCGAGATGCTCTTTTCCGCCGGGCGCTCCAGATTGTCCAGGGCGCTGTGGGGCTGCCCGTAGAGCAGGGAATTGAGCAGCGCCGATTCGAACTGCTTGAGCACCAGCGGCTGGTGCAGCGGGTGCTCCGCGCTGCCGATGGCGTGGACCAGGGTGTTGAGCAACTGCAGGAAATAGGCGGCCCCGGGGCGCGAGAAATCCAGGCGCGGATCGAATTGCGGCAGGCGCTGGCTGGCCTGGGGGATGTGCTGGCGGCAGTGGTAGGCCATGTCGGCCTGCTCGATGCGCAGGGTCAGCTGCGGCGAGTGCCCCTGCCAGCGCATCCGCGCCGGCAGGGTCGGCGACAGCAGCGAGGCCACCAGCGGCGAGGATTCGAATTCCAGCCCCTCGCAGCGGATCAGCGCGCCGCCCTGGATGGGGATCTGGATCAGGTAGAAATCCTCCAGGCGTCCGGGGTCGATATCCACTTCCGTGGCGTACTCCAGCCGGCTCAGTGCCAGGCCGCCGCGGGTCACATGGTGCATGCAGGCGCCAACCGCCTCGCTGGTGTGCACCGCAACCAGCTCGTGCGGCTTGAAGATGCGCCCGACACTGGTCCGCACGCTGTCCAGGTCGTAATGCAGGAACAACTGGTTCTGTTCAGTGAAAAGCTGCAAATCACTGAAGCACTCACCGCTCGCAAGGCTTGCTTCGATGGAGATCATTGTCACCTCTCGTTACACAGGCAACCACGTCTGCACGCTTTCGGGCACCGGCTTCTGCAGTAACCGGATAGTCGTTGCAGTGTCCGGATAATGCCCGGGCGGCAGTGTGATCCTTGGTGCCGATCACCGTCGGCTTATCCCTCTCTCAGCAAGGAACAGACCAACCTGGATGTTGATCGTCGCGCGAGCGGGGATCGAACGCAGGTGACGACGAGGTTATGGCGCCCGTTCCGCGAGCAGTGCCTCGATCAATTCCAGGCAACGCTGCAACACCGGATTTGCTTCGTCCTTGCGTCGACTGAGGATGATCGGGCTCACCGCATCCCGATCGCTCACCCCGGTGTATTCCAGATCCGCCCGATGCTGCTGGCGCACCGACGCCGGGGCCAGGGTCACCCCCAGCCCGGCAGACACCAGCCCCAGCGCCGTCTGCAGTTCATTGCTCCACTGCCCGACCTTCACGCTCAAGCCATGGTGGGCGAACAGCGCCAGGACATGGTCGGCATAGCTGGGGCGTGGCGTGGCCGGATACAGCACGAAGGCCTCCCCGGCCAGTTGCGCCAGGCTCGGCGTCGTGCCACCCAGCGCATGCCCGCGCGGCAGCACCGCCACCAGCGGGTCCTCGTACAGCACCCGCTGCTCGATGGCCGGATCATCGATGCGAATGCGCCCGAAGCCGATATCGATACGCCCGGCCTTGAGCGCTTCGACCTGCTGCAGCGTGGTCATCTCGACCAGGTCCAGTTGCAACTCGGCGTCGCTGCGCAGCGCTCGGGTCAGCTCTGGCAACAGTCCATACAGAGTCGAGGGCGCAAAGCCGATTCCCAGCCAGTGTCGCTGCCCCTGGCCGATGCGCCGGGTGGTGGCGCCGATCTGTTCCAGTTGCTGGAGCAGGGTGCCGGTCTGTTCATAGAAATAGCGTCCGGCATCGGTCAGGCGCAGTGGCCGCCCGCGCTCGAGCAGCAGGGTGCCGAGTTCTTCTTCCAGTTGGCCGATCTGCCGGCTCAGCGGCGGCTGGGCCATGTGCAGGCGTTCGGCGGCGCGGGTGAAGTTCAGGGTTTCGGCGAGCGCCTTGAAGTAACGCAAGTGGCGAAGCTCCATCAGACTTCCTGGGTATGGTGGCAGAGGTAATCGATATTGGATTGCTCGCCGCCAACAGGCAATCCTTTGCCCACCCATTGAACGACAACGGCGGCGCAGGGGCGCCGTCGGCCACAAGGTGCCCAGGCAAATGAGCAATGCAGTGATCGAACAGGTACAGGCGGTCATCGTCGACCTGCCCACCATCCGCCCCCACAAGCTGGCGATGCACACCATGCAGCAGCAGACCCTGGTGATCCTGCGCCTGCGCTGCAGCGATGGCATCGAGGGTATCGGCGAAGCCACCACCATCGGCGGCCTGTCCTACGGCTATGAAAGCCCGGAAAGCATCAAGGCCAATATCGACAGCCACCTGGCCCCGGCCCTGATCGGCCTGGCCGCGGACAATATCAACGCCGCCATGCTCAAGCTGGACAAGATCGCCAAGGGCAACACCTTCGCCAAGTCCGGCCTGGAAAGTGCCTTGCTCGATGCCCAGGGCAAGCGCCTCGGCCTGCCGGTCAGCGAACTGCTCGGTGGTCGCGTGCGCGACAGCCTGGAAGTGGCCTGGACCCTGGCCAGCGGCGACACCGCCCGGGATATCGGTGAAGCCGAGCAGATGCTGGAACGGCGCCGGCACCGCATCTTCAAGCTGAAGATCGGCGCCAATCCGTTGGAACAGGACCTCAGGCATGTGATCGCGATCAAGCGGGCCCTGGGCGATTGCGCCAGCGTGCGCGTCGACGTCAACCAGTATTGGGACGAGTCCCAGGCCATCCGCGGCTGCCAGGTGCTGGGCGACAACGGCATCGACCTGATCGAGCAGCCGATCTCCCGGGTCAACCGCTCCGGCCAGGTGCGCCTGAACCAGCGCAGCCCCGCACCGATCATGGCCGACGAATCCATCGAAAGCGTCGAGGACGCCTTCAGCCTCGCCGCCGACGGCGCCGCCAGTATCTTCGCCCTGAAGATCGCCAAGAACGGCGGACCCCGTGCCGTGCTACGCACCGCGCAGATCGCCGAGGCGGCGGGTATCGCCCTGTATGGCGGGACCATGCTTGAAGGCTCGGTCGGCACCCTGGCTTCGGCCCACGCCTTCCTCACCCTGCGCCACTTGACCTGGGGCACCGAGCTGTTCGGGCCCTTGCTGCTGACCGAGGAAATCGTCCGCGAAGCGCCGGTCTATCGCGATTTCCAGCTGCACGTACCGCGTACCCCCGGCCTCGGCCTGACCCTCGACGAGGCGCAACTGTCGCGCTTTGCCCGCCGCTAAGAGCTAAGACAAGAAGGAAACGACCATGCTGTTCCACGTGAAGATGACCGTAAAACTGCCGCAGGACATGGACCCGGCCAGGGCCGCGCAACTGAAGGCCGACGAAAAGGCACTGGCCCAGCGCCTGCAGCGCGAGGGCACCTGGCGCCACCTCTGGCGGATCGCCGGGCACTACGCCAACTACAGCGTGTTCGACGTGCCCAGCGTCGAGGCGCTGCATGACACGCTGATGCAGCTGCCGTTGTTCCCCTATATGGATATCGAGGTTGACGGCCTGTGCCGGCATCCGTCGTCGATCCACGAGGATGATCGGTGAGGGGATGAAGCCCGGTGAAGGAGTTCCAGCCAGGCTCGCGGAGCATGGCTGGATGACTGGCGGCGATGAAGTCAGGAAAGGGCGATGCCGAGTCGACCGGTCAACTCGGCCATTCGCGGGTCGTTCCTCAGGCTCTCCAGGAACTCTTGATGGAGCCTTTCGTTGGTTGAGCGGGAGTTGAGGGCGGCGTAGGTCGATTCGTCGTCGATCAGGCCGTTGCGCTCGAACAGGGCATCCCTGTGAGATTGCAGCAGCGAGAAGTACTCATCGACTTCTCCCGACGAAAGATTCGAGAACTTCGCCTCATCTTTGATCGCTGATTTCCCATCCGGCAGGAATATGATTTCGACCGTGAGTGCATACCTGTAGCGTACCCGCCGTTCATTGTCTGCGGACTGCCCTCAGCGCGGCATGAAATCCTTCTGCCACTGATGTGGAATCCTCAGCGCGATCAGCCCCAGCACCGCGGCGATCGCCGCACTGACCACCAGCGCCTGCACGCCCATCTGGCGCTCCAGCATGGCGCCAAACACTGCACCCACCAGCATGCCGCTCCAGGGCACCAGCTGCACCCGCCAGCCATCGCGCTTTTCGCCGAGCAGCCGGCGCCCCAGGCCGCGGCCGAAGCGGGACAGGGCGCCGGTAACGTAGGTCAGGCCGATCGGCAGGCCGTTGACCTGTTCGACGGCGGCATTGAGCATGCCCATGGCAATGATCGCGGTCAGCAAGGCCGGCACGCGAGTGTTGAACGGCAGTATCGCGGCGATGCAGAGCAGGGTGGAAACGCACAGCAGCAACGGCAGCGAGCGCCTGCCGCCGACGCGTCCGGCCAGCACGCCCAGCACGTTGCCGGCGATGAACGCCATCACCGCCGCGACCAGGCGCAGCACCATCGACAGGTCCCCCTCGCTGACGGCCACCGCCAGGCGCGTGGTGTTGCCGCTCATGAACGAGACGAAGTCGCCCGTGGCGAGAAAGCCGATGGCGTCGGTCATGCCGGCGAGGAAGGACAGGCAGGCCACCAGGGCCAGTCCGACCCGGCCGCGCAGACGGCGCAGGTGCAAACGGTTGCCGGAAAGAAGAGGGGCTGATGGAAGCATCCGCTGGGCTCCTGACTGGACGGTGGACGGCAAGCGGCTGATCAGCCAGAGCAGGCCGCTGTTCCGGGTAGCCGGATGATGACAGGTTTCATGAACTTTTTGTCATGATTTTTAATGGAATAAAATGCAACTTGTATTTTTAAATAGTTAACTTTGATTTAACTGATTCATAACGTTTTATTTAAACTTTTTCATAACTTTCTTAATCCTCGGATAACGAACGGTTGCGAGTCTGCACCCAGCGCCTTCTACCGGATTTGCCGGGTCGGCTTGTGTTTTTCCTATTGAGAGAGTTGCCATGAATATCTATGTAAAGGGCTTGGCCGTTGCCGCTGTTCTTTTCAGTGCCCAGGCGTTTGCCCTGGACCGGAAGGATGTCGCCGAAGTGATCCGCGTGGACTCCAAGCCGTATGCCTGCGGGATTTCCAACGCCAGGATGACCTACAAGACGCCAGACGGGCAGATCAAGGAATATGACTACAAGACCTGGGGCAACGGTTGTGCCGGGGATTGAGGGAAGCGCGGGGCGGGAACGTCGTGTAGCGAAGCCCACTGAATCCTGTAACGCCAACGCGGCGTCACCCTGCAAAAGGTGACGCCGCGAGGTTTTTGAGGGTCAGCCCAGGCAGGCCAGTTCCGGGCCCAGCAGTTCATCGAAGGTCTGCCGCCGCCGAATCAGGCGGGAGTGCTCGCCATCGAGCAGGTATTCCGGCACCAGCGGCCGCGAGTTGTAGTTCGAGGACATGGTCGAGCCATAGGCCCCGGCGTTGTGGAACAGGATGAGGTCGCCGGTGGTTGGCCGGCTCATGGTTTCGAAGCGCAGGGCGCCGTCGCCGGCGAGGGTGAAGACGTCACCGGATTCGCACAGGGGGCCGGCGATGAGGGTGCTGATCGAGGGCCGCTCCGGGGCCTGGGCCACCAGCGACACGCGGTGGTAGCTGCCGTAGAGCGTCGGGCGGATCAGTTCGTTGAAGCCGGCGTCGACCAGCGTGAAGGGGTTGGCGCCCTGTTGCTTGACCGCACGCACTTCGCAGACCAGCGTGCCCGACTCGGCCACCAGGAAGCGGCCAGGCTCCAGCTCCAAACGTACCGGACGACCATAGCGGGTCTGTGCATTACGGCGCACCGCGTCCCACAGCGAGAAGTAGTGTTCCACATCGATCGGTTCCTCACCTTCGCGGTAGGGCACCGAGAGCCCACCGCCGGCCGACAGCGCCTCGATCGGCCGATCGATCTGCTCCAGCAGTTGGGCAACGGCGTCGCAGACCTGGCCCAGGTGACCGTAGTCGACACCCGAGCCGATGTGCACGTGTACACCCACCAGGTGCAGGTCGTAGCGGCTCAGCAGCTCAAGGGCCTCGGCCAGTTGTTCATGCCAGATGCCGTGCTTGCTGTTGGGGCCGCCGGTGTTGGTCTTGGGGCTGTGGCCATGGCCGAAGCCCGGGTTGATCCGCAGCCACACGCGGTGCCCGGGCGACAGCTCGCCCAACTGCTCGATCATGTCCAGCGAGCCGAGGTTGGCCTCGACGCCAAGCTCGACGATACGCGCCAGGGTCGGGCGATCGAACACGTCCGAGGTGTAGACCAGGTCCGAGGGGCCATCGACGTTGCTGCGCGGGTTGAAGCCGGCCTTGATCGCCCGCTCGATTTCGCCCAGGGACACGGCGTCGAGTTTCACGCCTTCCTCGCGCATGAGGCTGAGGATCGACAGGTTCGACAGGGCCTTCTGGGCGAAGCGCACGGTGTCGAAGGTTTTCAGCGTGCGGATACGCTCGCGAATGACGGCGGCATCATAGATCCAGACGGGGGTGCCATGGGCTTTGGCGACGTGTGCGGCATGCTGTTCGAGGGTCATGGGGCAAGCTCGGGCTGAAAGGCGATGTTCCCTGGGTTTTCCCAGGTCGGATAAGGCCACGCCGGGGCTCGCGAGTGTTGTCAGGAGGTGTACCGGTGTGGGTGCGCCTTTTTAGCATTGCCGTGTCCGGATAAAAAATATCAGTTTTCGGGGTGTCCATTCATTTCTGATATGGCCGGTGGGCCGTGCACTGGCTAGGGAATCTCGGCGAGCTGGGCTTCGAGATCTCGACAGCAATCGCGCAAGGCGTCGACGAATCGATCGACCAGTACGGAGTGGGGACGATGCAGCGGACGCACCACGCGGATGGAGTAGGGGATCGACAGGGCAAAGCGCCGAATGGTCAGCCCCAGGTTGACGTAGGAGAGCGCCGTCAGCGGGTTGAGGGTCGACACCCCGACACCCTGGGCGACGGTGCTGCACACCGCAGCCGCGCTATGGGTTTCCACCTGCAGCCGGCGGCTGACGCCATGCTCCTCGAACAACGCATCGATTTTCTTGCGGTAGGGGTCGTTGGCGGCAAACGAGATGAACGGTTCGCCTTCGAAGTCCTCGGGGGCGAGCACCGACTTGGCTGCCAAGGGGTGATCCGGTGGCAGTACGCAGACCATGTCCGAGGTGAACACGCAGTCGCTTTCGGTGCCGAGCGCAAGGGTGGCGTCCTCGATCAGCCCCAGGTCGTAGCGTTGCGAGGACAACCATTCATTGAGCAGCGGCTGTTCCTGCGGGGTGATGGTCAGCGCGACATCCGGGAATTGCCGCAGAAAGCGCTTGCAGACCATCGGCAGTAGGGCCTGGGAGAACGCCGGCAAGGTCACCAGGGCGATCTGGCCGTTCTTGTGTTGGCGGATGGCTTCGGCGGTGCGTTCGATCCGTTCCATGCCGAAATAGGCGCGCTCGACCTCCTCGAACAGTCGCAGCGCCTGTTCGGTGGGAATCAGCTTGGCGTTGGCCCGCTTGAACAGCACCAACTGGGTGATCGACTCCAGGCGGCTCAGCTCGCGGCTCACGGTGGGTTGCGAGGTGTGCAGCAGTTCGGCGGCGGCGGTGGCGCTGCCGGTGGTCATCACGGCCCAGAAGATTTCCATGTGCCTGAAGTTGAGCTTGGCCACGTTGCTTGGGGTCTCGGTGCGGCGGGTGGGGGAACAGATTGTATCTGAATCAGCCGTTGGACTTGAGGGCCCTTTCGCGGCGGTTCGGCGCCCCGACCAGCCACGCTCCTACAGGTTTTGGGCTGGCGCAAGGCGGGTGAGAGGCAGTGGTGTCATCAGATCGTTCCCACGCAGAGCGTGGGAACGATCGGAGGCCTGGGAGCAGGGCGTGGATTACCACAGTGGAATGACGTAGCTCACGTAGAAGCGGTTTTCGTCCTGGAGGGTCTGGCCGGTGATTTCCGGGGCGGCGTGGGCGTTCTGCCATTTCACCCCGAGGCCCTTGAGCTGGCCGGTCTGCACTTCATAGGTCAGCGCCAGGTCGCGTTCCCATTCGCTGGCATCGCTGTTGGCGGCGGTGCGGATCTGGTCGCCGTGGGCGTAGGTGGCGGCGAACTTCAGGCCGTCGATGCCCAATTGGGCGAAGTCGTACTTGTACTGGGCCATCCAGGTCCGCTCGCCGGCGTGCTGGAATTTGTTCAATTGCAGGTTGGTCAGCGCCGGGGTGTCGGCACCGGAGCCCGGGCCCTGGCGGTTGTCGCCGCTGTTGAGGCCCGAGTCCAGGTACGGGAAGTCGCTGTCGCCACTGTTTTTCTGAATGCCCAGGCCCACGGTATGGCCGGCCAGGCTGTAGCTTTCCATCAGGCTGATGGTCGACTGGTTGATCCGGCCCTTGCTGATGCCGTTGCCGTAGTAGCCGGCCGCCGCGTACTCGCTGTCACCGTCGCCGTTGCCTCCGATGCCGAGGCTGCGGTAGGCCCGCAAGTCGCTGTCGATGGCGCCGACAGGCAGGGCGTCATGGCGTTTGGCACCGAGGAAAGCCTGCTGGTAGTAGTCCTGCAGGCTCGAGTACCAGGCGCTCAGGGTGGTGCCGGGAATGCCCGCGTAGTCCGCGCCGCCATAGAGGAAGCGGTCGCTCTTTTGGGTGCCGCCGGCGGTGATCATGCCGGTGTCGCCGGTTTCGTTGCGGATCTTGGTCTGGTTGATGTCGCCGACGGTGAAGGTGAAGTTGTCCAGGTCCCTGGAGACCAGTTGCGCGCCGGTGTTGGTCTGGCGGTACAGGCGGCCGTCGGTATTGGCCAGCATCGGGTTGTTCTGGTACAGGGTGCCGATGCGCAGCTCGTCCTTGAGGAAACGTGCCTTGAAGGTCGGGCTGAGTACGCCGAACTGGTCGGCGGACTTGCCGTCATCCAGGGGGAACATGCTGCCGGGGTAGCGGCCCTGGTGGCTCCTGTCGTTGAGGTCGCCGCCCGAATCCAGCTTCAGGCCGTAGAAGGCCTGCAGGTCCAGGCCCAGGCCGATGGTGCCTTCGGTGTAGCCGGACTTGAAGTCGAACTGGAAACCCTGGCCCCAGTCGCGAATGCTGTGGGCCTTGGCACTGCTGCCGCTGATGTCGCGCCCCTGCTGGTTCAGGTAGCGGTTGAGAAGGGTCACGTCGGCGTGGCTGTCATCGATGAAGTCGGCGTGGGCAGACATCATGATACTCGCCAGGGCGGCCCCCATCACGGGACTGTACAGCTTGTTCATTGGTTCGGGTCCTGGTCACGAAATTGAAATAAGAGCTGAAAACTCTTGAAACAATTAAGCGGTGGCCATGTGACAGTTCCGAGTCAAATGCGGCGTGCAGCGGATGAAATTAAATTTAGAAAAGGCACCTTTTACCCAGTCTACAGCGTTGATTTACCAGCCTTTTTTTTCGGTGTGTTGCAGTGCTTCCGGCCTTGGGCGGGTGGCATGCCGAGGGGCCGGCCTACCGCGGGTTCGTGGGGGTGGCAGCATTGACGTCGGCAGGTCTGCGGGGCGGTTCGTCCAGGGGCACTTCCAGGGTGAACAGCGCCCCCTTGCCCGGCCCGTCGCTGTGCACACTCAGGCGCCCCTTCATCTCGACCGCCGCCAGGGCGCAACTGTGCAGGCCAAAGCCGTGGCCGTCCTTGCGGGTGGTGAAACCGTGGGTGAAGATGCGCGGCAGGTTCTCCGGCGAGATGCCTTCGCCATCGTCCTGCACGCCGATACGCAAGGTCGTGCCGTCGACCACCCGCACGCTCACGGTGATTTCACGTTCGCGGTTCGTCAGGTCGGACACGGCCTGCTTGGCGTTGCTGAGCAGGTTGATCAGGATCAGCAGCAGCCGGTGCTTGTCGCCGAGGAAGATCGGTACCGGCTGGTAGTCCCGGACGACCTTGACGTGATGCCGGGTCAGCGAACCGCTGTTCATGCGCAGGGCATCCTCGATCAGATCGGCGATATTCAGGGGTTCGAGCAGCTTGGGTGCACCGGCGTAGGATTGCTGGGTGCTGACGATTTCCTTGATGTGGTCGACGCTTTTGCTCAGTTGTCCCAGCTCCTGGACGATCTCCGTCTGTTCGGCGCCAATGGCGGTGACCAACTGGTTGAGGTAGGCGGGCAGCAGCTTGCCCTTTTCGTCCTGGCTGAAGAAATGGCCCAGGTCATCGGCCCGTTCGTTGATCAGTTGCACGGCCCTGCCGAGCCCCTGTGCCTTGCTGCCACGCACCCGGCGTGTCACCAGGTCGGCCGAGATGTTCACACTGTTGAGTACGTTGCCGACGTTGTGCAGCACGTTGGTGGCGATCTCCGCCATGCCTGCCGCCCGGGCCGTGCTCATCAGCTCGCTCTGCGCCTCGCGCAGTTCACGGGTGCGCTCTTCCACCCGCTGTTCAAGGCGTTCGTTGGCCGCCTGCAAGGCACTGTTCATCTGGTTGATGAGGGCATGGCTGCGCAACTGGCGGATGATCAGGTAGAACACCCACAGCACCATGAGCGCCGCGCACAGGCTCAGATAGACCAGGTACTGGCGGTTTTGCAGGTCGGCGCGCCGCTGGTTTTCATTGAGCAGTTCGTTGATGGCGTCGAGGTTCGCCGCCACCGGAATGAAGCCGATGCGTTCCAGCAGGTCATTGGTCTGGGGCTGTTCGCTGACCACCACGTTGACCTGTTCGATCAGTTTGTCGATGGGTGCGGCGAAGGCGGGGGGAAGGGTGTTTTTCTGCGAGGTCAGGTACTGGATCTGGCGCTCGATCTTTTCGGCCCTGCCGTTGGTCACGTGGTGGGCGTATTCCATCGTGCTCAGGGTCAGTTTCGAGGCGCTGTAGAGCACGCTGAGGGTTTCCACCGGGTGGCTGGTGCTCAACGGCTGCAGGTCGGCCTGGATCGCGTCCTCGATCGCCGACAGGCTTTCCAGGTCATCACGCAGCGTGGTGTTGTGCGCCTGGAACTGTTCGATCAGTTTGCTCTTTTCCCCCGAGGCATCGAGGTAGGCTTTCTTGCGGGCCTGCCAGATGGGGGAACTGTCCAGGGCGCTGTTCAGCGTGACCAGTTGTTCCCAGCGCCTGCCCGATTCCGCGGCGGGGCCGGCCAGCAGGTTGTAGTTGTATTCGTCGCTGATGCGGGTCTTGAGAATCCTGGCATCGAGCCGGGCGTCCAGTTGCTTGAGCTGGCGAATCAGGTCGCGGGATTCGACGTAGGTGGAGGTCTCGCCCGAGAAGGCCTTGACCAGAAGGAATGCCAGGAGGCTGGCGAGAATGACGAACAGGGTGATCAGCGCGGTACCTCTGTACCTGCTCCATTGCATCATGGCGGACGTCCTGTGCACTACCGGGTCTTCCCTGAGTGTAGTGCCGGCTGACGCTTTCGCCCTGAGAGGGGGTGTGCGGACCCGACGGCCGGGCCGGTCCATCCGGGCCCGGGCGGTCGTCAGCGCCTGCCGGGCCGGATGTGGGGCAACCTTGCGTTGCCCCGTGCAATCATCCGTGTTGCGGCGATGGCGGCAGGAACCAGTTCAGTACCAGGGCGCAAATACCGCCGGTGGCGACACCGGATTCGAGCACGTTGCGCAGCGCCGCCGGCATGTGCGCGAGGAACTCCGGCACCTGCGACACCCCCAGGCCCAGGGCCAGGGACACGGCGATGATCAGCAGCGCCCGGCGGTCGAGGGTGATGCTCGCCAGGATGTTGATGCCCGAGGCCGCGACGGCGCCGAACATGACCATGGCCGCGCCGCCCAGCACCGGCTCCGGGACCGCCTGGATCGCGCCGGCCACGGAGGGGAACAGACCGAGCAGGATCAGCATCAGGGCGATCCACTGGCCGATGTGGCGACTGGCGATGCCGGTGAGCTGAATCACGCCGTTGTTCTGGGCGAAGATCGAGCTGGGGAAGGTGTTGAACACCCCGGCCAGCAGCGAGTTGGCGCCGTTGACCAGCACACCGCCCTTGATCCGTTGCATCCACAGCGGGCCTTCGACCGGCTGGCGCGAGACCTTGCTGGTGGCGGTGACGTCACCGATGGCTTCCAGCGAGGTCACCAGGTAGATCACCAGCATCGGGATGAACAGCGACCAGGAGAAGCCCAGGCCGAAGTGCAGCGGCGTCGGCACCTGGAACAGCGGCGCTTCGTGCATGCCGGTGAAGTTCAGGCGACCCAGGTAGCCGGCCAGGGCGTAGCCGACGGCCAGGGCGATGACGATGGCGCAACTGCGCATCCACACCAGCGGGATGCGGTTGAGCACGACGATGATCGCCAGCACCACGCCGGACAGCAGCAGGTTCTCGCCGTTGGCGAAGGTGCCGTTGCCCATGGCGCTGAAGCCGCCGCCCATGCTGATCAGGCCGACCTTGATCAGGGTCAGGCCGATCATCAGCACGACGATGCCGGTCACCAGCGGGGTGATCATGCGTTTGACGAAGGGCAGGATGCGCGAGATGCCCATTTCGACGAAGGAACCGGCGATGACCACGCCGAAGATTGCCGCCATGACGGCTTCCACCGGTGTGCCTTGCTTGACCATCAGGGCGCCGCCGGCGATCAGTGGGCCGACGAAGTTGAAGCTGGTGCCCTGGACGATCAGCAGGCCGGCGCCGAACGGCCCGAAACGACGGCACTGGACGAAGGTGGCGAGGCCGGAGATCACCAGTGACATCGAGACGATCAGGTTGGTGTCACGGGCCGACACGCCCAGGGCCTGGCAGATCAGCAGGCCGGGGGTGACGATCGGCACGATGATCGCCAGCAGGTGTTGCAGCGCGGCGAGCAGGCCGATCAGCAGGCGAGGGCGGTCCTCAAGGCCAAGGATCAGTTCATTGGCCTGGGGGGCGCTGGGCGGGGTCTGGTGAGAGGTCATGGCAAGTGCCCTGGCAAAAATGAGCGGCGATTCTACTGCAACGGTCTGGGGCGTGAAGCACTATCTGTGGGAACGGGTTCGACATGCCCGCTCCCACAACGCCAGCGCCCAACGGCGCGCGTGGCGCAGTCGAGGATGTCGAAACCGCTGCCCAGCCGCTCGCCATTGATCAGCAGGTGCACTGCATGGTGGCCGCTGTAGTGGCGGCGCGTGGTGAGTTCGCGGATGTGCTGGCGGCGGCTCGTGTTCTGCTGTTTCCGGCGCTTTTATTGAACGACCGTCGGGGCGCAGTGGGGGCTGTCCGTGACAATCCGGTTGCGCCCGCTTTTCTTGGCTTTATAGAGAAGGCTGTCTGCGTGGGCGAACCACTGTTTTGCACTTTCGAACTCGTCATGCCAACTGGCTATGCCTACGCTGACGCTCAATGAAGGGGCTACGATATGAGCGCTGTTGATTTTGAAATTTTGACAGGCGCGCTCGATTATCGTTGCAGCCTGCTCCAGGGAAACGCCCTCCATGATTATGCAGAACTCATCGCCGCCGAACCTGGCAATAAGGTCGGCAGAGCGTAAGGAGGACCTGAGTGTTTTGCTCAGCAGGCAAAGAATGGAGTCGCCAGTCGGGTGGCCGTAACGGTCATTCACTGCTTTGAAGTTGTCCAGATCAAGCACTATGAGAAACGTGTTGTTTTTTCTGTTGTTGGAGCTGGCGATGTTCTTCAGCTCTTCGTCCAGGTATCTCCTGTTTAAAAGCCCGGTTAGTTCGTCTGTTATGCTAAGGCTGTTCAGGGTGTTTTTTATCTTGTATAGCTCTGAGGCAAGCTTATATGAGGTAAAGCTTACCGAGATAGGGTATAGCGTCAACAGTGGCAGGCTTGACCAAGCCGACAGAATTGAGCTTTGTTGTAAGTCTATTCCGACGAGAATCTGCCACGCGAGTATGCCTGATGCTTGCAGGGTCAGCCCTTTTTTCAGACTCTTCAAACCGCCCGTGTTGATGGCGTTCATTGCCACCATTGCGGATAGGCTTATTGAAGAGATCGGGTTTAATCCGATGGCGCCCATCCATAAGCCGCACAGCAGTGAGTCGACGTCCAGATTTCGTATTTCTGCCATGTAAGGGTTTTTTGAGCGGTTGGAAATTCTGTAGGCTACATGGGGCCATATTGCAACATTTATAAAAAGCAATGACGCCAGGATCAGGAAATTCTGTTGGTGGATGATGGATTCTAGAATGATGGGCGCACACAATATCGTACCCAGTATTCGTGGGTAGTAGATTCTCTTGGTGAACCGTTTTCCATGCTTTATTCGATCCAAGGTTCACCTCTACTGATCACGTGACATGCTCCTGTATGCCATCATGTCTGTCGTGTTTTGTCTAGCATCATGGATTCTGGTTTTCGGTTTTTGCCAATTCCTCTTGTGGGAAAATTGGACTGGCTAACCGGGTTCTTGATTGACGCCAATGAGTTTTAGTTGGTGAGCGAGGTTCATGTATCGGAGCGGATACAGCACTTCGGGTAAGGGCCCGGAAGAGGCTTTGTCATACAGACCCTAGTAGTGTGGATTTCAGATAGATGTGCAGGCCTGGCCGGTGGTCGCCTGAATGCACCATGACTTTTCGGCACTGACCCCTCGACTTCAACCGACCTGTCGTGGCAGCCGTCTCCAGCCGGTCAGCGGCTTCTAGACCCTCATTCGTTCAGTTGAGCAGAGACTTCTTTCGCCAGCTCGATGAAAACCCGAGCCGCGGCGCTCTGGTAGGCGCCTTTGCGCTGCATAAGGACGGCGGTGCGCTGCAAGCGTTCGGGCTCGAGTGCGATCGCCACCAGGTCGCCATGGGCGAAGGCGGTGTTGGCGGGCAACAACGTCGACAGCGTGGTCCTGCGAACGATTTCGATCACTGCACCGAGTGCATTGGCCTCCATCCGCACTTCAGGGCGTATTCCGTGCTCGCGGCAGTAGCGATCGATCTGTTCGCGGGTCGCGAATTCCGTGCTGAGTAGAACCAGCGACTCGCCGCTCAGGGCCTGAGGGCCAATGGAACTTTCCTGCGCCAGGGGGTGGGTGCGGTTCACCACCAGGGCGAGGGTTTCGATCAGCAAGGGCAGGGAATCGATGTCCGGGGTGTGTATTTCATCGAACGCGATCCCCACGTCCAACGCTCCAGCGATGAGCAGGTCCTCCATGCGCTCCTGGGAGATCTCCTGCACGTTCAGGGTGATCTGCGGGTAACGCGAGTGGAATGCCTCGACCAGGGGGCCCACCAGGTAGGTCGTGAAGGTCGGTGTCACCGCCACCCGCAACGACCCGCGACTGAGGTCGCTCACATCATGGATGGCTCGCCTGGCTTCGCGCAGTTCCTGTGAGGCCCGGCGCGCATACTGTAAATAGACCTCCCCGGCATCGGTCAGACAGGTCGTGCGTCCAGAGCGATCGAACAGCTGGGCGCCGAGACTTTCTTCCAGGAGCTTGACCTGCTGGGACAGCGCAGGCTGGGAGACATGCAACGCCGCAGCGGCCCGCGTGAAGCTGTGATGCTCCGCCACGGCGAGGAAATACTGGATGTGTCGGGCAAGCATGGATTTATCCATAAGATAATATGATCAATCACATAATAAATGAGACTTTTACCTTATGTAAGTCCACCCCTAATCTTGGCTTCAACAACCCGCGACATCGAGGACGAAGCCATGAAGGACATCATTGACGGTTTTCTGAAATTCCAGAGGGACGCCTTTCCCGAGCGGATCAAGCTGTTCCAGGACCTGGCCACGCAGCAGAGCCCAAGGGCGTTGTTCATCTCATGCTCTGACAGTCGGCTGGTGCCTGAGCTGGTCACCCAGCGCGAACCAGGCGATCTGTTCGTGATCCGCAACGCGGGCAACATCGTGCCTTCCTATGGCCCTGAGCCGGGCGGTGTGTCGGCCTCGGTCGAATATGCCGTCGCCGCGCTGCAGGTCGCCGACATCGTCATCTGCGGCCACTCCGATTGCGGGGCGATGACCGCCATTGCCACCTGCAAGTGCCTGGACCACATGCCCGCTGTGGCGGGCTGGTTGCGCTACGCCGATTCCGCCCGGGTGGTGAATGAGGCCCGCCAGCATCCGGACCAGCCGACCAAGGTCGCGGCCATGGTGCGCGAAAACGTGATTGCGCAATTGGCCAACATCCAGACTCACCCGTCGGTGCGCCTGGCCCTTGAAGAGGGCCGCGTCACCCTGCACGGCTGGATCTATGACATCGAGAGCGGGCGTATCGACGCCTTCGATGGCAGTACCGGGACCTTTGTGTCCCTCGCCGACCACCCGCAAGTCCACGCCGTTTCCAAACCAGCCAGGCAAGTTGCCTGAACCCGATATCAACCGAGGAGATAACCCCATGATCCAGACACAAGCCACCAAAAGCCTTCGCCAGGCCCTGACTGAAATCATCGTGATGGCCAAGGCCCGCAAAGGCCTGTCCTACGCGCAACTCACCGAGGGTACCGGCCTGTCCGAAGCCTTCGTCACGGCAGCCCTGCTGGGTCAGCACCCGCTGCCTGCCAACGCCGCGAAGGTCGTGGGCGAAAAGCTGGACCTTGACGCCGACGGCATCGCCTTGCTGCAGACCGTCCCGGTTCGTGGCTGCTTCGAGAACAGCGTACCGACCGACCCCACCCTCTATCGCTTCTACGAAATGCTGCAGGTCTACGGCACCACCCTCAAGGCTCTGGTCCACGAGAAGTTTGGCGACGGCATCATCAGCGCCATCAACTTCAAGCTGGACATCAAGAAGGTCGAAGATCCGGAAGGCGGCTCCCGTGCCGTGATCACCCTGGATGGCAAGTATCTGCCGACCAAGCCTTTCTGACCCTGCTGTGAGTCTGCCCGGCGTCTGACGGCGACCGGGCTACCCCCCAACCCCTTATCTCAGGCTGCGCCACCCCGGCGTGAAGCCAGGCCTTTTTTCGCCCTCAATACAGGTGAGTTGCCATGAAATATTTATTCGCTTTATTCCTGGGTGGTCTTTGCTCCGTTGCAGTAGCCGATGAACTCACTGCCCAAACCCCGCAGGTTACCGTCGAGTCCTATCGTGACGCTCAGGACCTGGATATCGCCCACGTGGTCGCCAGTACCGAAATACCGGACGTCTGCGGCGTAGTGCCTGTGCAGATGACTTATGACGACTCCAAGGGCATTCGGCACACCATCGCGTACCACGTCATGGGGACTGGCTGTACCCACTGATCATGCCTCTCGTCAGCCTGTCTGGCGCCCGATCATGCGGCGCCAGCGGCGGGGGACCTTGGCCGCAGTCGCGGGGCCCGGTTCTCGTGAGCCAACCCTTCCTCATTCCGCGTCCTGACGTTTCAACGCGGTCGTTGCGATCCGTTCCGCCAAGTCCACATTCGACCGCATGCTCGCGGTTGACTTCCTCGTTTTTCTGGCACGCTTCGACTCAATCATAAACAAGCCTTGGATCAGTTTCTGGCCGCAGATGCTGGATGAGGTTCTGGCAGGCGTGTGATCGATGTGGGATCAGTGGGGTGCAGGCGCAGCGGCCATCGTTGCCCGTGGCCTTCCTTGCTGGCAACGGCAGTGGCGCCAGGCGTTTCGCGGTTTTGCGGTTGAACAGGATGAGTTCGGCAGTCATGGAGCCTGCTTGGGGCGGGTGCGGCTGCGGTATCTGTGAGCGAGTGGGCGACGCAGAGGCAGGGGTCGGCCTTATCAGCAGACCTGATCCTTCTTGAGAAGGGGCAGGTCTGCTGGATGTTTGGCGGGGGTTAACGGGATGTTCAAGCCAATCTGGCTTGTATGAATGGCCGGCCTTGGAGAACGACGCGTTGAAGCGATATTGGCGCAACTTTACTTGCGTTGACGACGCGGCTGTCATTACCCAACGCTGACGTCGTAAATAACGCGCTCGCCAGTAGTATCAAAACTCTATGGCGCAGGCGTACGGCTCCTCGAAACTGAAGTTTCGCCGCGCAGTGTCATCACGCTTGGAGCCGTACTTGCGTTATAGAGCGTTCATATTGAACGAATGGTTTTCGTCACGCCCTATCCAGTTGACCAACTTGAGATATAAAGATGGATCTGGATTGATGGGACAACTTACAGCCCAAGTTCTGTCAGGCCTGGATGATCATCCGGACGGCGCCCCAGTGGCCAGTGGAACTTGCGTTCGCTTTCCTTGATCGGCATGTCGTTGATGCAGGCGAATCGGCGGCGCATCAGACCATCCGCTTCAAATTCCCAGTTTTCGTTACCGTAGGAGCGGAACCAGTTACCGGAATCATCATGCCACTCGTAGGCGTAACGGACGGCGATGCGGTTATCGGTAAAGGCCCAGAGCTCCTTGATCAGGCGGTAGTCCAGCTCTTTCTTCCATTTGCGGGTGAGAAAGCCCTTGGCCTCTTCGCGATTGGTCGCGAATTCAGCACGGTTACGCCATTGGGTATCCAGCGTATAGGCGAGCGAGACCTTCTCGGCATCGCGGCTGTTCCAGCCGTCTTCGGCGAGTCGGACTTTCTTAATCGCCGATTCGCGAGTGAAGGGAGGAAGTGGCGGGCGAGTTTGGGCATTGGACATGGTAGTGCCTCCAGTCTGGTTGGATAAATCGGTATGGGTAACGTCTTTTGAAACTCAGGCCTTTATGAGGAGGCCTCTAACAACAACTATGCAAATTCCCTTGCATGGTCGGCTGCGCGATAATCATCCAGCGCGGGTGCCATAGTGATTGCGCCTTCCATTAATATTATTGACTGCCCGGCTTAAACTCAGCGTTTGCTCGATATTCAGTGCCCGGTCAGCCCAAGCGTATAATTCAGTCGTTTCTGCCTGCGCACTTTCGCAAACTTGCGGATGGGGATCATCTGGATCCCCAAACTTCTCCCGCAGTGTTGATCATCCACAGCCAGAAAGACCCTCCGACTCGAACCGGCCGTGAACGGATTAAGCATGCGATCCGTCATGGGTGGGTTCATGAGTTCAATGTAGAACGATCGTTCTCCCTGGTCAAGCGACACCGGGAGAATTTTTTTCCGAGGGGGTGAGCAGGCCAAGTCGAGAGGCATCAGGGAGCGTTTCGAAAGCGCTGGATCGACCCTCACGGCAACCTGCTCGACGGCCTACGCCATGCTCCTGCGATGGCGCAACAGGTCGAGAAACGAATCAAGCTGCACTCCGAAGCATTTTCACGGTCCATGTAAAACGCATCGTTGAGTGGGAGGTGAACCTTGGCAAGACAGAAAAAGCCCGTCGTCGATGGCATGCATTTGACGACGCTTTCTTCCAACCGCAAGGACCGCTTCTTCGCAGCCATGGACGCCAGCCACAGCGCGATGATCGTGACCGATCCGGCGCAGCCGGATAATCCGATCATTTTTGCCAATCAGGCATTCCTGACCCTCACCGGGTATGAGCACGACGAGGTCATCGGACGCAATTGCAGGTTCCTGCAGGGCCCGCAGACCTGCAAGGACACCCGACGGCAGGTGCAGTTGGCGGTCGGGCGGCACCATGAAGTGTGTGTGGAGGTGATCAATTACCGCAAGGACGGCTCCTCTTTCTGGAACGAGCTCTTTATTTTCCCGCTCTTCGATGAACGTGGCCGACTGACGTATTTTTTCGCCTCCCAGTTGGATGTGAGCCAGCGTCACGATGTGGCGCTGCGCAGGCGTCGGGCCCAGGACCTCGAGGCACTGGGGCAGCTCACCGGCGGTATTGCCCACGATTTCAATAATCTCCTCCAGGTGATGGTGGGCTATCTGGAATTGATTCAGTTGAGCGCAAAGCGTCCTGGCAGCGATCCGCAGCGTATTTTCAATAGCGCCAATCGTGCCAGGGCCGCCGCCGAAAAGGCGCAAACCCTGACTCAGCAGTTACTGGCGTTTTCGCGCAAGCAACGGCTGGAGAGTCGTGTGTTCAACCTGAACACCTTGTTGAGCCGCCCCGGCGTCATGGCGCGTGCGCTGCATGACGTCCACCTGCAGGTTGATCTGGCCGACGATCTGTGGAACTGCCTGATTGATCCTGGCCAGGCTGAGCTGGCGGTCCTGCAGTTGCTGACGAACGCCCAGGAGGCGCTGGAGGGCCGCGTCGATCCGACAGTGACCGTCAAAACCTGCAACGTGCGGATTCCAGGCGACGCCAAGCTTCAACGGGAGGGTTTGGCAGAGGGGCGCTATGTCAGCCTTTCGGTGAGTGACAATGGCAAGGGGATAGCGGCGGAGCTCCAGGACAAAGTCGTGCAGCCGTTCTTCACCACCAAGGAAGAGGGCAAGGGTTCTGGCCTGGGGTTGTCGATGGTGTACGGCTTTGCCAGGCAATCGGGGGGCACGGCCCGCATCCATTCATACCCCGGTGTCGGCACCACGATACGCCTGTATTTTCCTGCAGATGACAGCGAGTACTGCGACGAGCAGGCGCCGACAGCGCCTCTGTCGCTGCAAGGTTGTGAAAGCATCCTGATTGTGGAGGACCGGCCCGAGGTGGCCGAGCTGGCCCAGGTGATTCTGTCGGATTACGGCTATCAGATAGACACCGCGCACGATGCCGCCCAGGCATTGGCCCTGCTCCAGAACAAGGCCTACGACCTGGTGTTCAGCGATTTGATCATGCCGGGGGACATGGACGGCGCGGCACTGGCGCGTGAGATATCCCGCCTGTATCCGCACACCAGGATCCTGCTCACCACAGGCTACGCGAAAGACGCGCTGGAGCGGGCCAATATCCAGGTGCATGAGTTCGAGGTGCTTCCCAAGCCTTATCAGCCTGCTGACCTACCCCGAAAGATACGTGCCGTGCTTGACGCTCAGTGACACCGGCGCAAGACAGCGCTGGTCATGGTGAACCTGGGAGAGGGCTACCCAGGGCAGGTGAAAATCCTGTCGTTGTCAGGCAAAGCGTACACCGGCACAGACCTCTGAAATCCACCTCCCTATACAGCCCTTGCGTATTGACGTGTGGGGGCATGGGCTCAGGCGTTTGCCCGAGCCAGCCTTGGCGCATTGGCCAGATAAAATCCATAAAAAAGCCCGCACTGAGTACGGGCAAGACAGGAGTGCTTATGAGCAGCCTGGAGTGACCAGACTCACTATTGAGATTTAAAAAACCTGAGCTTTCTCGATTGTTTTTCCAGGTTGCCGACGGATGGTGGAGGTTCTTGAACAAGCGCGCCATGCCCGGATAGGCGGGTTCAGGTTGCGGTCTTTTTGCTGCGTACTTTGCGCGGGGTCGACGAGGAGGGTGCCTTGCTTTTTGAGTGTTCCGGTTCAGGTGGCGCGACGCTGCTCTCGACAGAGCCCGACAACTCGTCAGTGCCAGCCGCTCCCAGCTCATCCCTGGCTTGTAGCCAGTGTACAAAGTCCCGGCCATCAGGTTTGCCTTGCTGCTCCCAGATGCGATAGGCGGTGAGCCGAATCGTTTCTTCGTCCATTGTGATTCTCCCGTTTAAATCAAAGTCGTCAGGAATAAATGAAGCTGCTGACCGAGTCCGACTTGATGATGGGCAAGTCGATGGCATGGATCAGACCGGCGGCGATCGCTTGTTGCGGGTCAATGATCCTCGGTGCGGCGATCAGGTATTTTTCGGTTTCCAGTTTTTCGATAGCGCCGTGGGTGCGCTCGGCTACGATACGCACATACAGTTGCAGGTCGTAATCGAGGCTCATGGCATATTCGGACATGCGTGAATGATCTACGGCACCCTGAACATGCCAATGAAAGGGATGAAATAGAAACTTGCTGTATTGGCAGGCGGTCCTGCGCTCGCCAGCCAGGAAGATGATGTTGCCCATCGACTCGACTGTACCCAGATTGTGGGTATGCACGGGAATCGGCAGAGACAACAGAAAGTTGTACAGGGTAAACCCGTAGCTACATTCACCCCCCATGGTCGCGATATTGAGCACCAGCTCTGATGCGTCTTGCTGTACGGCCGCCGAGGCCTTTTCGATCAGTTGGCTGCAGGTGGAGGCGGTGATGGGCCCGGTGAAGTTGATAATGTGTAAAGGCATGGTTTCGCTCCATGAGGTAAACAGGAGAGCGCAGCTCCCCTGTATCAGGCACGTCAACGGTTGCGCCCGCTACCATGGCTGTTTCCACCACCCTGTTTAGCGGTTTCGTTCACACTCATATGGCCTTGCTTGTCTTGAGTACTCATGCTGGATTTCCTCTCTGTCAGAGAGATTTTTAGAATTTAATGCTGATGTGCCAGGGTTTTTATCAAATAGCGCAGCCTTATGGATGGTGTAATAGGTTTCTTTCACAAACGGGGGGTGTCTGAGATGCACCGACGATGGCTTCGGACTGTCTGACCCTTCGCTGATGTTCGTAACAAGGGGGTGAATTCGAGGTCGGGCCAGTCTTGGCTTCAGGACGTGTTTCCACGCCTCGCTGGCGATTATTGTGCTGCTTATCAGTTGGCGTTCGCATGATTGATATCCTTGGTTTGACTGCCTGTCTGCTAGCGGTCTGATTCAGGCTGCCGGCAACTATTCAGAGAGTGGCGGCGATGGGTGTGTTTTCTTTTTTTTCGAAAATGGCGACGAGCGGCATTCGGATAAACTTATACAAGTCGGGTGCCGCTTCGTATAAGTAGGGTGGCGGGATTGATATTAAGGTGATGGCAATGACCGCTTGGCTTTCTGCTTGCTGATAAAGAGCAGCGATGAGAACCGAATCTGTCAGTGAGCAAGTCTGGATTGACTCGGGATGCCCTTTCGTGGGATACATCTCGGCCGCACGCTCAACTTCTCAGTAACTTGCTATAAATCCCGGTGCGCACCCAATTAATTGGGTTTGTTTTCTTCCTGAATGAATAATCACCTATCTAGTGGGACGCCCTTGCGATGCCTTCTACTCTTGAATTGCGTCGTCTCATTGAAACCGCATTTCTGCCAACCCCGTGCATCTGCACGGTCGATCAGGGGAAAACCCTCACGATTCAACTGATGGACGCAGATACCCGGCAGGAGCAGCTCACCGTCACCGGCATTGACCCTCAAGGTTTGAGGTCGATTCGGGCCATTGCGCTTCTGGTCGCAGAGATCAAGGAGGAGCTCAGGCTCAATGCGCGAGCGACGGATGAGTCCGCAGACACCTGAGGTGCCAATAGCCTGATATCGCACTATCGAGCTGAAAACTCGAATAGCTGGGTACCGTCACCTGAAAAGTTGTACAGAATTCTAAAAGATGTACACGTAAGCGTCGGTTCGTCTACACCCCGGGCATCTGCTTCAACACCCCTTCATCTTTGACGCCACCCCGCAACAGCTCCCCCTGCGCTCAGCTTTTCTGAACAATTTCTCCCTTTGCAGACTCCACCGAACAGGCAACTGTCGTGATGGAGCGTGATGGGTACCTGGCGATCCGCAAGGACTGCCGGGTGGGCCAATCCGGTCTTGACCATCACAAGCGGTCGGTGAGGGCAGTGACAGCCTTGGCGTCCATCGAAAAACACCTGGGGAGAAAGGGGTATGTCCACCGCCGCAAACATCATTGCTTGTCTGCGTAAGCACGCCTTGCGGTTGACCACCGCGCAGTCGTGCACCGCAGGCAGGGTCGGCGAGAGGGCATGGGAGGAGCAGCGTGAACCAGCCTGAATCTGCGGACGAGCAAAGCCGCGATTACCCGGTACGCGAAGACATGGCCTATCAGCTCAAAGTCTGGCGATTTGAGCGGTGGGGTTGGTATGGCTTGGTCGTTATCGTGTTGATGGCATTGCTCGGGTTTTTTTCTCGTGGGCCGCTGAGCAGCCGGGAGCTTCACAGCCAGGACGGCAGGGTAACGCTGCGCTACGAGATCGTTCACCGCAACGGCTCGACCAATCCCATGAAGATAACCGTTGCCAGTGGCCGGGCCCAGTCGCAGGTCGAGTTGGCGCTGGATGGGGATCTTTTCGAGGGATTCAGCATTGAAACCCTGCAACCCGATCCGATCAGGACGGTCAGCTCCGCACGGGGGCTCAGGTTTTGGCTGCAGACCGACGCTCAAGGACAGGCCACGCTTTATCTGATGCTGCGAGGCGATGGCCTGGGAGGCTACAGCAGCCGCGTATCGATAGCGGGCTCCTCGCCCGTTGAACTGACACAATACATCCTACCGTAGGTGCACCATGGACTCCGTGTTACGAGCGGCCGCGATGTACGTGGCCTTGATGATCCTGTTCAAAATCGCTGGAAGACGCTCGCTGGCGGAGCTGACCACGTTCGATCTGGTATTGCTCATGATCATTGGCGAGGCCACGCAGCAGGCGCTGCTTGGCGACGATTTCTCGTTGACCAACTCCATCGTGGTCATCGTCACGCTGATTGCGGTGGACGTGGGCCTGTCGCTGTTGAAGCGACGATTCTCGACAATCTCCCGGCTGATCGACGGCTAGCCCACGATTCTCGTCGAGCACGGCAGGATTCTGCATGAGCGCTTGCGTCAGGCGCGTCTGATCGAAGCGGATCTCATGGAAGCGGCACGTTCAAACCAGGGCATCGAACGCGTGGACCAGATCAAGTTCGCCATACTTGAGCGAAATGGAAAAATCTCGGTCATTGCGCAGGATCAATGAGGGAGTCATCAGCGCCCTCAACCACATTCGCGTAGGCACGAGCTGCCCTGCCGAGCAGCGCGGCGCGCTCGTCGCCGTCGATGAAGCCTTCGTCGAAGTACTCATCGGCCAGCCGCACGAGCTCTTCATGCTGCTCCTGGGCGTTCATGTGGCTCTCCGGTTTTTCCAGCAGTTTTTCCCAAGCCTGTAAGGCGTGTTCCTTTCGGTCTTCGTACATGGCACACCTCATGGAATGATGACGAGCGCAAGGGCCCAGGCCTCGGTTGAACGACAGTACGGAAAAGCTCGGCCAAGGTTCCAGGCGTTACCCTCCTGGACTCTCGTTGGCCGATTGGCGCATGGCTTTGGCACGCTTTTCCAGTACCAGGTAGCTGGCGCCCGCGAGCAACAGGGGGATGAGGTAGTAGAGCGTTCGATAACCCAGCAGTGCGGCCACCAGCGGGCCCTGGTCAAGCTGGTCGTGGAGCAGGGCGAGAAAAACCGCCTCCAGCACACCCAGCCCTGCGGGAATATGCGTGATGACGCCTGCGACACAACTGATCAGCAGAACCCCCAGGACCGCGGGATAGCTCAAGGGAGCCGGGAGCAGCAGGAACATGAGGCCTGCCATCAACGCCCAGTTGCTGGCACCGAGCCCGACCTGAAACAGCGCCAGGCGCAGCGAGGGTAAGGTGAACTCGTACCTGCCCCAGGCCCAGGCCCTTTGCCTGGCCCACCCGCAGGCAAGCAGATAACCCCCGGCGATGACGACCAGCGTCAGTCCGATGAGCTGCAAACCGAGCGCCCCCAGGCTCCAGCTGTCCGGCAAGGTCACCAGACGCAGGGAAAACACCACGCCGGCCAGGGCCGCATAACCTATCCAGTTGGTGACGATCCCCAGGGTAATGATCTGCGTGACCGTGGCAGTTTCAAGCCCCAGGCGCTTGTAGAGGCGTAAACGCAAGGCGATGCCGCCGATCCAGGTGGTGAAGTTCAGGTTGAAGGCATAACAGACAAAGGCCACCGGCAGAACATGCCGCACTGGCAGCGTGTGGCCGGTGTAGGCGCGGGCGAGCAGGTCATAACCGCTGACCAGTGCGTAGCTCAACAGGGCCATCGCCAGACCGAGCAGCAGTGTCCCGGGTTCATAGCCTTGAATCGAACGCAGGACCTGGTGCCAATCCAGGTGGCGGGCCATCCAGTAAAGCAGCGTGCAGACGAGCCCCACAAAGCACAGTGTCAGCCACTGCCGGCTTCGGGCCTGCCAGGCTTTGCCCGTCATCAGCGCTCTCCTTCCTGGCAACTGATGGGCTGCGCGTGGGGGGCCAGGGGGCGCAGGTATTGCTTGTGCGCCGGCAGCCAGCCGGCAATCGTCGGAAAATGCCGGATGCAGTGAAAGCACAGGAAGATCAGCGGGGCCCTCCACCAGAAGCCGCGGACCATGCGCTCGAGGGTGATCCGCTTGCAGTCGTGGCGGATGAGCTGTTGAAGGTGATCGTGCAGGTGTTTGTTGAACACGTCATCGCGAATGAAGAGATTGGCTTCCAGGTTCAAGGCCAGGCTCAACGGATCGAGGTTGCTCGAACCCACCGTGGCCCATTGATCATCCACCAGCGCGACCTTTCCATGCAGTGGCCGACGACAGTATTCCAATACCCTGACGCCATCGCGTAGCAGGTGGTTGTACAACAGCCTGGAGAGGGCTCGCACCCAACGCAGGTCCGGCTGCCCCTGCAGAATCAGCGTCACCTCTACACCCCGCCGGGCGGCGTTACGCAGCTCTCGCAGCAAGCGATAACCCGGAAAGAAGTAGGCGTTGGCGATCAGCACGCGAAAGCGGGCGGCCTGCAGGGCTGCCAGGTACTGCTCCTCGATCGTATTGGTGTGATGCTGGTTGTCACGGTCAAGCAACCGTGCCCATGCCTGTCCGCGCAGACGGCCGTCGGCCGCCGCCCGCTGCTCGGGTGGCTCTTGGCCCAGCAGGCGCAGACAGCAGGCCTGCACCTGGGCCACGACGGGGCCGGTCACCTCCACCGCATAGTCCTGTTTGGCCATGGGGCCGGATTCGTCCAGGTGATCGGCGCCATAGTTGAGCCCGCCGACAAACGCCCGCTGGCCATCAATCACGACAAGCTTGCGGTGCAGGCGCCGAAAGAGATTGGTACGCATGCCCATCCATCGCGGTTGAGGATCGAAGACATGCAGGCGCACCCCCGCTGAGGTCAGGGCCTGGATGAAGGCGGGAGGCAGGTCGGCGGTACCGTAGCCATCGACCGTGACATCGATCTGCACGCCCCGTCGAGCGGCTTCGACGAGCACCTGCTGCAACGCCTTGCCCACGGCATCGTCCTGGATGATGAAGGTTTCAAGCAGCACGCGTTGGCGAGCCTGGCCGATGCTGTCGAAGACACGGCGGTAATAGTCGTTGCCATTGATCAGCAACCGGACGTCATTACCTTCCAGCCAGGGGGCGTTCACAGGGCCAGCTCCACCACCAGCGACGCATGGTCCGACAGGTGCGACCAGGGGCGTGTGCTCAGTACGCGTGCGCCCAGGGGCGAAGCATTGCGCACATAGACCCGGTCCAGGCGTAGCCAGGGAAACCGCGCAGGAAAGCTGCGTGCCGGCGCACCTTCAAGCTGGGCGAAGGCTTCGACCCAGGACTTCTCGCAGAGCCGGCGGTCAGCGCGTCGACGCCAATCGTTGAAATCCCCGGCGATGATCACCGGCGCGTCGGGGGGCAATGCCCCCAGGTAATCGAACAACAGATCGATCTGATTCTGACGCTGGGCTTCGCGCAGGCCCAGATGCACGCAAATGGCGAACACCCGGGCATGCCCGGGCACATCCAGTGTGCAGTGGAGCAGCCCGCGCTGCTCGTTGCCCTGGACCGAAACATCCCGGTTGCCATAGGCCAGGATCGGAAATTTGGAGAGCAGGGCATTGCCGTGATCCCCATGGGGATACACCGCGTTGCGTCCGTAGGCGAACTGCGGCCACATGCTGTCGGCCAGGTACTCGTACTGAGGCAATGAAGGCCAATCGGGGTAGCGCTGCTCGTGTTGGCGATGGCTGCCATGCACTTCCTGGAGAAACACCAGATCAGCCCCGGTGCTGCGTACGGCCTCGCGCAACTGCGGCAGGATGAAGCGCCGGTTGAACAGGTTGAAGCCCTTGTGCACATTGAGGGTGAGCACCGTCAGGCGATGTATCGCATCGACAGCCGGTGGCAGGCTGGCTGGGCCTGGTACGGGGTTGACCTGGTTCACCGTTCTCCTCCTTCCTTCCGGGGCTGGCCTGCGCGTGTCGGCTTCACTGTGAGCGGACCACGCGGGCGCGAGGGGGCTGATTTCGAGCTGTCCCCTGTAGCTGCGACCGGGCCTTGCGCCGTGCAGTTCAAGAAGAATCCGTGCGCCCCGGATAGCCGGCGCCCTGCGGGTCGGTAGGCCGTCACGACGGCCACGCTCCGTTGATCGATCCGGCCGAACTATTGATCCGCGGGGTCAGTCGGCTTCCCTATAGGGTCAACAAAGGGAGCCCTCCCCATGAGCGTTACGGCGAAGCAACGGTGTGTGGTGGCCTACGGCAGTGTCGGGGCCGGGGAGCATGAGGAACAGACCAACCTGGCGCTGGCGCGCTGGTTGGCACAGATTCTCGGCTGGTCATTCACCGACATCAGGTCGCAGGACCGCGAGTCGGCGCAGGCGCTGTATTTCGTTCCTGCCCACACCCTGGTCGGTGAGGAGCGGGTCGAACTGGGCATCAGCGGTGTGGAGGACCTGCTGGGTGGCTATGTGCAACACGCTTTCATGGCCACCAAGGCGATTTCCCACCCGTTGCTTTCCCGAACGCGCTGGCAGCCGCAGGGGTGGAATCCCCAATTCGCGGAACGGGTGCGGGCCGTGGTGCTGGCGGGCCTGACGGTGTTCGATCGGGACGATGCCCGGCACGCGGCTATTGAGGCGCTGCGCTCAGGGCCCTTGCGGGTCAAGCAGGTGCAGGCGTGCGGCGGGTCCGGCCAGGCGGTGTTGCACGACAGCACCGATCTGGCGCAGTGGTTGAGTGGTCTTGATGAGCCCACCTGTGCCCAGGGCATCGTCCTGGAGGAAAACCTTGAACAGGCCGTGACCCACAGCGTGGGACAGACCCTGATCGACGGTTTGCTGATGACCTATCACGGCCACCAGCACCAGGTACTGAACCGGCACGGTGAGTCGGTGTACGCCGGCTCCGACCTGTTGCTGGTACGTGGCGACTACGTCGATCTGCTGGCGCGGGACCTGGAGCCGCAAGTGCGCAAGGCCATCGAGTATGCGCGCGTTTATGACACTGCCGCCGCGCTGAGCTTTCCGGGCTTCTTTGCTTCGCGTCGCAACTATGACGTGCTGCAGGGCATGGGCAGGGAGGGAGAATCGAAGTTCGGCGTGCTTGAGCAGTCCTGGCGGGTGGGCGGCGCGACGGGGGCCGAACTGGCAGCCTTGCAGGTGTTTCGTGAGCGCCCGGCTGTGAAGGCCGTTCGTGCTTCCACCCATGAGGCCCATGCCGAATGCCCGCTGCCTGAGTCGGCACGGGTGCTGTATCGCGGCCCTGATGGCCGGGGTGATTTCATTCTCAAGTATGCACAGGTCCATGACCATGATTGCTAACAGCGAACCGGTGTGGATCAACGTCGAGGAAGACTCCATCGCGGGCAATTTTCTGAGCCCCCGATCCAAGGTCCCCGGCGTGTTGTTCGTGCACGGTTGGGGAGGGAGCCAGGAGCGTGACCTCAAGCGTGCCCGGGGGATCGCCGGCCTGGGCTGTATCTGCCTGACCTTCGATCTGCGCGGGCATGGCGCAGAGGACAGCCGACAGGCGCAGGTCACGCGTGAAGACAACCTGCGTGACCTGTTGGCCGCGTATGATCGGCTGCTGGCGCATCCCGCCCTGGATACCTCATCGATCGCTGTGGTGGGCACCAGCTATGGTGGCTACCTGGCGACGATTCTCAGCCAGCTGCGCAAGGTGCGCTGGCTGGCCCTGCGGGTACCCGCCATCTATCGTGATGAAAACTGGCACATGGCCAAACGCCAACTCGATCGCAGGGATCTGATGCAGTACCGGGCGAGTCACATCCAGGCGACTGAAAACCGCGCCCTGAGAGCGTGTGCGGCGTTTCGGGGAGACGTTCTGATTGTCGAGTCGGAGCATGATGAGCATGTGCCCCATGCCACGATCATGAGCTACCGGGCTGCGTTTCAACAGACCCATTCGCTCACCCACCGCATCATTGATGACGCCGACCACAGCTTGAGTACCGAGGTCGCGCAGGATGCCTATACCTCCATTCTGATCGATTGGATCACCGAAATGGTGGTGGGTGAGCGATTGAGTATCTCCAGCCTATAGGATCGGTTTGCCGCCGGTGACGCCATAGCGTGACCCCGAGACATAGCTGGACTCGTCAGAGGCCAGCAGCACGTAGAGCGGCGCGACTTCCACGGGTTGGCCGGGCCGCCCGAGGGGCGTCTGTTGACCGAAGTTCCTGACCTCTTCAGGCGGCATGGTGGCCACGATCAGGGGTGTCCATATCGGACCGGGCGCCACGCTGTTGACACGAATGCCCTGGGGACCGAGCAGTTGCGCCAACCCGGCAGTGAAGTTGGCAATCGCGCCCTTCGTGGTGGCATAGGGCAGCAGGGTCGGCTTGGGCGCATCGGAGTTGATCGAGCTGGTATTGATGATCGAGCTGCCGCTGGCCATGTGGGGCAGGGCCGCCTTGCAGAGGCGGAAGATCGCCGTGATGTTGATGTCGAAGGTTCGCACCCACTCCTCATCGGCAATGTCCTCCAGGGTCTCGTGGGTCATCTGGTAGGCGGCATTGTTGACCAGCACGTCGATGCGCCCGAATGTCTCGACGGTTTTGGCCACCAGTTCGCTGCATTGCTCTTTCTGCGCTATATCGCCGGGCAACAACAGGCATTGGCGACCGGCCTGTTCGACCCAGCGCGCGGTTTCCCGGGCATCTTCATGTTCATCCAGGTAGGCCACGGCGACATCGGCGCCTTCGCGCGCAAAGGCAATCGCCACGGCGCGGCCGATGCCGCTGTCGGCGCCGGTAATCAAGGCAATCTTGCCTTGCAGGCGGCCGGAGCCCCGGTAGCTTTGCTCCCCGCAATCGGGGTAGGGATCCATGGCTTTCTGCGAGCCGGGAGTGGATTGGGGTTGGGACGGAAAGGGCGGGCGAGGATAGGTTTTCATACGTGCGTCTCCATCAGAATCAGGGATGGGCAGTTCAGCCATGGGTCGTTCAGTGGCGACTCATGCGAAGTTGCCTGGATTGCGTTGTCCGGTAGGGGCCAATGCGATACCGCTGGGACATCTGACTGTTGCCGGCTGTATCGCCTGACGCCGAATGACCTGCCAGGGAGGTCGTCAGGCGGCCACGAGCGCCTGCGCAATGGCCTGGTTGAAATCGTCCAGGTCGCCGGGGTTGCGTGAGGTGATCAGCGTCCAGCCATTGGCCTGGCATTGCGTGACCGAGGCATCGATCCATTCAGCCTTGGCATTGACCAGGTCTGTCCGCACGCTGGGGTAGGAGGTGAGCGTTTTGCCTGCGATCACGCCGGCGTCAATCAAGGTCCAGGGCCCGTGGCAGATGGCGGCAACGACCTTGCCTGCCTGGACAAAGTCGTTGATCAGACGAAGGGCCTCGCCATCCTGGCGTAGCGTATCGGCGTTGACGGTACCGCCGGGAATCAGCAGCGCATCGAAGCCGCCGCCGTTCAGATCCGCCAATCGAGCGTCGGATTCGACCTGCCTGTCCTTCTCGGTATCGTGCAGGAAGGTCTGGGTCGCACCGCCTTCGCTGGACCCATGGGTGACCGTCGCACCCAGCTCACGCAGGGTCTGCAGCGGTTTTAACAGTTCATCTCTTTCGATACCGGTGTTTGAGGTGATGATGAGTATGTGCTTGCTCTGGAGTGGTGAGTTCATGAGTGAAAGTTCTCCGGTTTAAATAAAGGGGGGCTTCAGTTGGCGCTCTACCTCCTGTCTGACCTCATGGGCAATGCCGTAGGCCGGTGATTCATGCGCGGCGGCCACCTTCGGGCGGTGGCCTCGATCGGGCTCAGGCGATATCCCGGTCCACCAGTTGCAGATGCTCGATGGCTTCTCTGGCCTGACTCTGCGCCTTGGCCTTCAGCGTCTGGTAATGGCTGAAGGTTTCCGCATCGAGGTCGGGGCGCTCCAGCAGTTCATAGGCGGCATGCTGAAGGGCATAAGCCCTGTCGAACAGTCGCCGGTTCTGTTCGAGCGCGAACCGTTTGCAGGCTTCGAGTGGGGCGTGATGAGGTTGGGTTTGCATGGGTTCCTCCTGATTGAAAATGAGCGGTGGCGGCTGGCAGAACGGCTGCCATACAAGGTCCGACTTCGACCGGGCGCAGGGATTGCAAATAAAAGCATTGGAAAAGCTGTGGCGTTGCGCCGTTAACACAGCAGGAAAGTCGAACGGTCAAAGGGAAGCTCCGCCAGGTCGGGTAGCGCCTGCCGGCGAACCATCAAGGCCTGACCCTTCACCTCTTGCGTTTGGGCAGTACGCTGCTCACCACCTGTTTGGCGGTCTGCAGGAGGATGCCTGCTTCATCGGGATCGCCCTGGGCCAGGGTCGAGGCCATTTTTCTGGCCTGCTCGAGCGTGATATGCGCCGGCAGCGGTGGCACGTTGGGGTCGGTCTTGAACTCGATGACCACCGGGCAGTCGGCGGCCAGGGCCTGCTCCCAGGCCGCAGCGATGTCCTCTTCGCGCTCGACGAAGATGCCCTTGAGGCCGATGGAGATCGCAAACAGGTGGTAGGGCACGTCCGGAATGCCCTGCGAGGCTTCGAACTTGGGATCGCCTTCCATCACGCGCTGCTCCCAGGTCACCTGGTTCAGGTCTTCATTGTTGAAGATGGCGCAGATCCAGCGGGGGCTTTCCCACTGCCGCCAGTACTTGGCCACGGTAATCAGTTCGGCCATGTTGTTCATCTGCATGGCGCCGTCGCCGACCAGCGCCACCACGGTGCGCAGAGGGTGGGCGAACTTGGCGGCAATGGCATACGGCACCGCGGCCCCCATCGAGGCCAGGCCGCCGGACAGCGAGCACTGCATGCCCTGGCGGATCTGCAGGTCGCGGGCAAACCAGTTGGCGCAGGAGCCCGAGTCGCTGGTGACGATTGCGTGGTCGGGAAGACGGGGCGAGAGTTCGAACACTACCCGTTGCGGGTTGATCGGATCGGCCTTGACCAGGGCGCGTTTTTCCAGGGTTCTGTCCCAACTGGCGCGCCAGCTTTCGACCTTCTTGCGCCACTGGCGGCGAGTCTTGTGTTCAAGCAATGGCAGCAGTGCCTGCAAGGTCTGGCTGGCATCGCCCTGCAGATTGACCTCCATCGGATACCGCAGGCTGAGCATGCCGGGCCGCAGGTCGATCTGCACCGCACGCGCCTGGCCTTCCCTGGGCAGGAACTCGGCATAGGGAAACCCGGAACCGATCATCAGCAGGGTGTCGCACTCGTTCATCAGCTTGTAGCTGGGCTCGGTGCCCAGCAGGCCAATGCAGCCGGTGACCCAGGGCAGGTCATCAGGCAGGGCTGCCTTGCCCAGTAGCGCCTTGGCGACGCCGGCTCCGAGCTTCTCGGCCACGGCGATGACCTCTTCGGTGGCCTGCAACGCGCCAGCGCCGACCAGGATCGCCACCTTGTTCCCGGCGTTCAGGACCTCGGCCGCGCGTTGCAGGTCCTGCGCATGAGGGATCACCCGCGGGGCACTGTAGCCTGAGCCGGAATGCGCGGTGCCATGGGCGCGACTTGGCTCCTCGTATTCGAGGTCCTGAAGATCGTTGGGCAGAATCAAGGCTGTGACGCGTCGCTCACCGATGGCGATCCGCAGTGCCCGGTCGACCAGGTGGCGAACCTGCGAAGGGGCTGAGGCCTGCTGGACGAAGGCGGCCGCGACGTCCTTGAACATCGACACCAGATCCAATTCCTGCTGGTAATGGCTGCCCAGCGCCGTGCGTGCCTGCTGTCCAACGATCGCCAGTACGGGCATGTGGTCCATCTGTGCATCGTAGAGCCCTGTCAGCAGGTGTGAAGCGCCCGGACCTGAGGTGGCGATACACACGCCGGGTTCACCGGTGAATTTGGCGTGGGCCGTGGCCATGAAGGCGGCCATTTCCTCGTGCCGGGCCTGAATGAACTCGATCTTGCCCTGGCTGCGGTTGAGGGCACCGAAGACACCATTGATGCCGTCGCCCGGATAGCCATAGAGGCGTCGGACACCCCATTGATACAAGCGTTGCACCAGAAAATCGCCTACGGTCATGGTCATTGAACACCTCACTGTTCTCGAAAAGGACGTCGTGATGGGGCTTTCCGCCTGGCTACCGGCGAACGTCACGGATCATTGATGGGGCACTGGGCTGATTGCGCCCGGACGCGCTGAACGGCGACGGCTGCGGATCAACCGGGGCTGCCGCCAGCGTCTTCAGGGTTTTCCTGAAACTCGTTCCTGGCTTGCTCCCAGGCCTTGCGGGCTTGCGCGTACCGGGTAGCGGCTTGCTCCTTGGCGAGGCGAAATTTCTCCAGTGTGTCCGAGGTGACGACGCCGTCGCTGAGCAGGTCGTACGCTTCGTCATCCAACCGGGCCGCCTCCCTGAACAGGCGGTTGCTGCGTTCGGTTGCCGCGAGCCAGCGGTTTTTGGTTGTCTTTCTGTTATTCGCTCCTCGGTTCATGGCAGGTCTCCTTTTCTGGCTTGTCATTTCAAATGAAGGGAATCAACCTGGCTGCTGTAGCAACAGAAGGTCAGTCGGGTGGCGGTGGGATATAAGGTTTTGGAACAAAGGGCGCTTCGCCGGAGCGCCACCATTTCACGTTCTCGACGCCATAGCGTTCGGCGAGCGGTTTACTGATCCGTTTGACGCGCTCTCGGGCGAATCGGGGAATACGGCCTATGCCCGCATCACAACAGGCCCAATGCCAAGCCTCGGCGTTATTCATTGTGGGTGCCCTGATGATGAAAGACTTCTGCTCGCCGTGAAGAAAGTATTCGATGATGAAAAGTTGATTGTTCATTTTTCCTCCTTGTTGTTTGAGTTGGTCGGGCAGGCGAGGCAGGAGGTTCAAATTATTTGGGGGTTTAATTGGATGGCGTGATATCAATTAGCCTCTGGGTTTTTATTTAAACGGGTGTATGGTTTGTTGTTCGGATTAATGTTGTACAGATATTTTTTTCTTGTACATGTTTTGTATAGGTATTTAAATGATTAGCGTCATTTCATAAGGCCTGGTTTGATCGTCGTGAAACAAGCGGGGGATGGGAGGAACTAACCGGGAACTTGGCGGGTTGAGTCGGTTCGCCGCGAGTCGCTGAATAACATCGGATATCGAGGAGGGAGGGGAGTTCTTGTTCTTTCGGATGCGGTTATTTGCCTGAGGTATCTGAATGAGGGGCTGTATAAAAGTTGTGGTTAACCCATTATTCAGCGCGCCCTCCACCTGGAAGAGTGCGACTGTCGCCGCACTCGTTTGCCGTTTACAAGGGGTTTTTACTGGGGATGAGTCCAGACCCGAGGTCCGCACCGGTGAGAGGGTTGGCTGCCGGGTCCGACTGGGTTCGAATTTTCATGGCTTCAAGCACATCCTCGTCGGCAGCGGGCAGGTCCACGCTGGCGCTCCCGTCCCCACCATCGAGCGCCGGTTGAGGATTGTCGACGTACTCGAAATCCTCGTCATTGTTCCATGGGCCGCGCAGGTCAGGCTCGCCCTTGGACATGCTGAAATAGGTATTGGCGAACTCAGGCATACCCGGCAGCTTGCCTTGGGGGAAGTTGGGTTGAATGGCGTGCAGGGCTTTCTCGAACGACTTCTGGTGAGCAATTTCCCGGGTCATCAGGAAACCGAGCGCCTCCTTGATACCGGGGTCGTCGACCACGTTCATCAACCGCTCGTAGACGATCTTGGCGCGGGCTTCGGCAGCAATGTTGGAGCGAAGGTCGGCGGTGGGTTCCGTCATGGAGTCGACATAGGCCGCCGTCCAGGGCACGCCGGCGGAATTCACCAGTGGGGCTCCGGCCCCGTAGAGCAGGCTGGTGATGTGTGAATCATTGCCGGCCCCGTTGATGGATCGATACAGCTCGCCTTCTGCCTGGACGCCCTCTGCCATCTGGCCCTTGGCGCCCCGGTTGAGCATGACAATAATCGAGCCGACGATCTCCAGATGGCTCAGTTCTTCTGTGGCAATGTCCATCAGCAGGTCCTTGCGGCCTGGATCCTCTTCGGCCAGTGCCTGGGTGAAGTACCGGGCGGCGGCGGCGAGCTCGCCATTGGCACCGCCAAACTGCTCAAGCAGCAGGTTGGCAAGGCCCGGGTTGGGTTGCGCGACGCGTACGGTGTATTGAAGGCGCTTATTGTGTAAAAACATGCTGAATCTCCTCGGGCGCATCGGTCTGTCTGGGTCGCACAAGGCATCACGGCCGTTCAGGTGATGGGCCCTTCAATATCAGGATGAAAGAGGGGTTGGCGAGAGGGTGACCAGGCCCCGATGTCCCTGAGGCCTGGTCCGGGTTACACGTACTCAGGATTTCTGCCCACCGGAGTGGCTATGTTGGCCACCTTTTTTCCCCGCTTCTGAAGCCTTTTCACGGTCTTCGGCAAAGTTGCCGCCGCGACCGCCGTTAGACTCGTTGTCCTGGGCGTCGCTGGCATGCCGGCCCCCGCCGTGACTGTGCTCACCGCCTTTGCGACCGGCTTCGGCGGCTCGTTCCGGATCATTGGCGAAGTTGCCTCCCGATACCTGGCCTCCCTTGCGGCCTGCTTCAGAGGCTTTTTCACGGTCATTGGCAAAGTTTCCAGGATTGGTGTTTTCGGTATTAGCCATTTTATCTCACCTCATGATTGTTAAAGTACGAGCCGTTGGCCCGTTTAATGTTGAGGGGAGAAAACGCTCAAGGTTTTTTTATTCTTTTATAGGGGCGACGGATGGATGTTTATTGAAGGTTCAACTTGTTTTGAGTTTATTCGATGGTCAGTCGATAAGCCGCCTCGCTAAATAAAGCCTCTGTGGGTGCGCGCCGACTGCTCGCGCGCAGCCTCCGGTTGAGAATGATTGAAGGTCGATTGACAGGGCTGGCCAGTGACGGGCGATAGTGGGGTGATTAAATGCCCGGGAGTGTGACTCAATGTGCCAGCATCTTGATGTGGATGCTTTCCATGATCCATAACGACAACCCCACCAGCAGCAGGATGATGACCAGCGAAAAAACGAATGCAATCAGGTTCCAGCGCTGCTCGGCGGCTGTATCCAGATGCAGGAAGTACTTCAAGTGAATGAAGACTTGCACGATCCCGCTCAGGATGACCAACCAGGCCGTGAAGTGGCGAGGGAGTGTCGGGAACATGACCAGGCCGAAAGGGATGATCGTCAGCACCAGGGACAGAGCAAATCCGATCAGATAGGACGTTCTGCTGCCATGGCTTGAACCGGCTGAGCTGTTGATGGGGCTTTGGGTATACATATCAGGCCACTCCCAGCAGGTAGACGACGGTGAACACGCAGATCCAGATGACATCGAGAAAATGCCAGAACAGGCTCAGGCAACTCAGACGCATTGCCGTGGTGCCGGTGATCCCCCGACGGGCGACCTGGCACATGAGAACGGCCATCCAGATCAGGCCGATGGCGACGTGCAGACCGTGGGTGGCGACCAGCGTGAAAAAGGCACTGAGAAAGCCGCTGCGGGCAGGGCCGTACCCTTCCTGAACCAGATGGTGAAACTCATTGATCTCCATGCCCACGAAGGCGGACCCCAGCAGGAACGTCAGCCCAAGCCAACGAATCACTTGCCCGGCGGCACCTCGGTTCAGGGCGAGCATCGCGTAGCCGTAGGTAATGCTGCTCAGCAACAGCAACAGGGTTTCTCCCAGGACATAAGGCAGCTCGAAGATGTCGACCGTCGAAGGTCCACCGGCGACGTTGTCGCGCAGGACGGCGTAACTGGCGAACAGCGTCGCGAACAGAATGCAGTCGGTCATCAGGTAGACCCAGAAGCCGAACACCTTCAGGGAGCCCGCGTCTTCATGGCCCTGTTCGTGGTTATGGGCGATAGCTTGATTCAATACCGTGTGAGTCATGATGACGCCTCCGTCAGATGCTGAAGCCGGGTTTTCTCGATCACGGCGACTTCCTGCGCGGGTATGAAATGGTCGGTGTGCTCGTCATGACTGCGAACAATCAGGGCCACACCGGCGGCGACCAGTCCCAGCACTGCCAGCCACCAGATGTGCCAGACCAGGGCAAAACCGCATAGGAAGGTGAAGAGACTGATCAGCAGGCCGGCCGAGGTGTTGCTGGGCATGTGGATCTGCCGGTAGTCGGTGTGGGTGAGGGTGCTGATGCCACGCTCCTTCATTCCCCAATAGGCATCCAGGTCATCCACTACCGGTTGTTGAGCGAAGTTGTAGACCGGGGGCGGGGAGGCCGTCGCCCATTCCAGGGTGCGCCCGTCCCAGGGGTCTCCGGTCTTGTCCCGATTCTTGTCGCGATCGCGAATGCTCACCCACAGTTGCACGGCCTGGCACGTCACTCCACAGAGAATGATCGCCACGCCGATCAACTCCAGCATCAGCCATGGGCGCCACTCGGGGTTGTTGAAGTGATTCAGGCGTCGGGTCATGCCCATGAAACCCAACACGTAGGACGGCATGAAGGCGAAGTAGAAGCCGATCAGCCAACACCAGAAGGCGGTTTTTCCCCACTTGTCGTTCAGACGGAAGCCGAAGGCCTTGGGGAACCAGTAGGTCAGGCCCGCCATGTAGCCGAACACCGCACCGCCAATGATGACGTTGTGAAAGTGCGCGATCAGAAACAGGCTGTTGTGCAGCAGAAAGTCCGCCCCCGGCACCGCGAGCAGAACACCGGTCATGCCACCGATGCTGAACGTCACGATAAAGCCCAGCGTCCAGAGCATGGGTGTTTCGAAGCGGACCCGGCCTTTGTACAGGGTGAACAGCCAGGTGAAGATCTTCACCCCGGTCGGCACGGCGATGATCATCGTCATGATGCCGAAAAACGCGTTGACGTTGCCGCCGGCCCCCATGGTGAAGAAGTGATGGAGCCAGACGATGAACGACAGGATCGTGATGGCGATGGTTGCCCATACCAACGAGGCATAGCCAAACAGGCGCTTGCGACTGAACGTGGCGGCAATTTCCGAAAAGATGCCAAATGCCGGCAGGATCAGGATGTACACCTCCGGGTGTCCCCAGGCCCAGATGAGGTTGACGTACATCATCGGGTTGCCGCCGGCTTCATTGGTAAAGAAGTGCATGTCCAGGTAGCGGTCCATGGTCAGCATGAACAGCGTGGCGGTGAGGATGGGAAAGGCGGCCAGGATCAGAATGGAGGTACACAGCACCGTCCAGGTGAAGATCGGCATCTTGAACAGGGTCATGCCCTGGGTCCGCATCTTCAGGATGGTCACGAAGAAGTTGACCCCGGTGAGCAGCGTACCGATGCCGGAGATCTGCAACGACCAGATGTAGTAGTCGACCCCGACGCCGGGGCTATAGGCGAGCCCTGAAAGTGGCGGGTAGGCGACCCAGCCGGTGCGGGCGAACTCGCCGACCCCCAATGACACGTTGACCAGCACGGCTCCGACCACGAACAGCCAGAAGCTCAAGGCATTGAGGAAAGGGAAGGCGACATCGCGGGCGCCGATCTGCAGCGGTACGACGACGTTCATGAGCCCCACCACGAACGGCATGGCCATGAAGAAGATCATGATCACGCCATGGGCGGTGAAGATCTGATCGTAGTGTTCCGGGGGCAGGTAGCCGGCTCCCCCACCGGCGGCCATGGCCTGCTGTGTCCGCATCATGATGGCGTCGGAGAAACCGCGCAGCAGCATGACCAGTGCCGCGATGATGTACATGCAGCCGATCTTCTTATGGTCCACGCTCGTGAGCCATTCGCGCCACAGGTGGCCCCAGTACCGCTTATGGGTCACCCAGGCGAGCAGGGTGACGCCGATCAGCGCCACCACCGCCAGGGTGTACATGATGATCGGCTCATCGGTGGGGATGGCGTCCCAGGTCAATTTTCCGAACATGTCAGGGCTCCTTCGACATCATGGGTTGGGGCTTGCGGTCATGGATTCCGATGGCACGCATCCCGGTTTCCTTGCCCTTGGTTCCGTTGGATGGGTTCATCCCCTCGTACTGGTCCACAATGGCCTGGAACAGCGTTTCATCGACGCGGGAGTAGTAGGTCACCGGATGGGCGATGGTGGGTCTGGCGAGCCTTGCGTATTGCGCGTGATCCAGTGATCGTGGGGCGGTTTTCACCTTGGCCACCCACGCCTCGAACCCGCTGGCGGTCGTGGCATAGGTATCGAAGTGCATGTCCGAGAAACCGGGGCCGTTGTAATTGGCGGCGATGCCCCGCAACTGCCCCGTTTCGTTGGCGATCAGGTGGAGCCGGGTCTGCATGCCGGCCATGGCGTAGACCTGGCCTCCCAATGCGGGAATGAAAAATGACGTCATCGCCGCGTCGGAAGTGATGGTGAAGCTGACCGGAGTGTTTACCGGCAGGGACAGCTCATTGACACTGGCGATCCCCAGGTCGGGATAGATGAACAGCCATTTCCAGTCTGTCGCCACCACCTGGACATTCAGCGGTGCGACCTGCGACTCGAGGGGCTTGTAGGGATCCAGCGAGTGGGTGGTCCGCCAGGTGACGACACCCAGAACCAAGATGATGAGCAGCGGCACTCCCCAGACGACCGCCTCGATCCTGTGTGAGCTGGCCCAGCGCGGTGCGTAGGGCGCGGTCTTGTTGCTGGCGCGATAGCGGTAGGCGAACCAGAAGGTCATGACGATCACCGGCAAGACGACAACCAGCATCAGCGCTGTGGCGAGAAAGATGAGGTTGCGCTCGTCAATGGCGACTTGGCCTTTGGGGTTCAACAGAACGGCATTACACCCCTGTAGCGTCACTGCACTGATCAGGAAAGACAGATGAGGTTTTTTGATTTTCATAGGTGCTCCCTCACGCGCGCTGCATTCAGTGCGGTGTGTGGTTCAGTGCGTTTGAATCGGTAACAGGGGTATGGAAAAGGCGTCGCCCGGATTGGTTTGAACGGATGTTTTTTTTACGGACGAGCGGTAAAACTGGCGAAGCGGCCAGTTGCGCTGTGATTGCCTTGTGTCGGGCCTGGATAAAAACAATGGAATTATTATCGCGGCAGCCGGGTCCTTGAGTTTCAAGCGATTTTCAGGAGAGCCGTCATGTATCGCCGAGGACCTGTCTATAACGCGTGGGTACAGCAGCCAATGACCGAGGTGTGTCATAACGAAGCGGTTGAAAATGGCTGTTACCTGGATATTCGGGTTCGAGCACGTTCCAACGAAGTGCTCGAACTCCTGGTCTGCGTTTATTCCAATGATCTGCAACCGGTATGGGAACGGGTCGAGACGCTTTCCGCAACGGAGTGGACCCTGGCCGATGCCCTCCAGCGGGGCCGCGATCAAGCCGAGCGTATCGCCGGCGGCGAGGCGGGGCGTTTGTCCTGCGCCGACTCCGGGCAGCCGGACAACGCGTGATGAAAACGGACCCCGAGAAGCTGTGGCAATGCCCCGGATCCTGACGTCTCGGATCAACGAGGATGACCTGACCGAGCAGAATGCCAAGATGTTCGGTTCTCCCAAGGAGCGCCTGGATTTCTATCGCCGTGAAATCCAGTACGAAACCACCATCCTGTCCAATCGGACGGACGCCTACCTCACGGCCCAGTCATTTCTGGTCATCGCTTTCGCTTCCTGTATGAGCAACGTCAATCCTGAGTGGGGCAAGCTGTTCACGCTGTCCCTGCCACCGATACTGGCCTTGCTCGGCATTCTCAGTTCCCTGAACGCCTGGCCTGGCATCAAGGCGGCGTACGAGATCATCGATCACTGGCACTTCAAGCAAAGCCAGCTCTTGCAGAGCGAGCCGGTGATGGGACTGGCCTATGATGAGTCGCCGTTATTCTGCGCCAGTGAATCAACGCACAAGGGGTACCGCAAATCGCTGCTGTTCTCCCTGCGTTCACCGCTGCTTTTTGCCCTCTTCTGGCTGTTGCTCGGAAGCTGGTCGGTGATAGTGCAGACCGTCAGCTTCTGATTCGACTTGCAGGATGAAGCGGCAGGGCGTGGACCTGTTTGGCAGGCGGTCCCGTTCGGGTCAGGCGTCGTCCTGCTTCGCCCTCAGGCGCTCATAGCGGGCAAGCATGGGCTGGGTACTCAGGCCATGGATCAGGATGCTGAGGGCGACCACCGAGAGGGTCAGGCCGACACAGGTCCCGGCCAAGTCCGCGTCCAGCCCGTGATTCAAGGCGTAGAAAAGGTAATACAGGCTGCCGATCCCGCGGATACCGAACCAGCCGACCAGCCACCGTTGAGGCGTCTGCAGCAGTGGGCCCCAAGGCAGCAGCAGGACGCTCGACGGCCGGATGACGAGAAACAGGAGGGCGCCGATGATCACTGCCCGCCCGTCCCAATAGTTCACGATGACGACCCCCAGCAGGGTGACCAGGAACACCTCCATGGCCCTTTCCACCAGGTTACCGAAGGCCAGCATGTCCCCCATCATCACCCCCGCCGCCACCTGGGCCTCTTCCAGGGCATCGACATCGCCATGCAGGGCCAGGTGCGGCTCGACGTTCTGGTGCCCGACCACGGGCTGCACCAGGTGCTCGGCGGGCGCTTTGGCACTGTCCGAGGAGAGCACTTCCGACCGGCGCAAGCCGAGCGCGGCCGCGAAGACCGAGAGAAAACCATACCCCTGCAATGCCTCTGCAATCACATAGGCCAGGGCGATCAGCGCCAGCGTCAGGTAGTCGTTGGGCGAGGAGGTGCTGTCCCGGTTTCGGGTTTGCATCAGCAGCGTCAGCCGGCCCAGCCCGCGTCCCATGCCGTAGCCGATCAGCAGGCCTGCCGGAACGGCCCACAACAGATCCTTGCATAGCCACTCCAGCCAGCCATCGCTGGTGCTGCCTGGCGCCTGGAGCATCGCCAGCCCCAACAGGACGAATGGAAAGGCCACCCCGTCGTTGAGTCCTGCTTCGCCGGAAAGGCCGAAACGCACCCGGTCGTGATCCCTCGAGTCGTTCACCTGAACCATGGAGGCCAATACCGGGTCGGTAGGGGCGAGGATCGAGGCCACCAGCACAGCGGCTCCCCAGGGCAGTCCGAGCAGATAGTGCAGCGCCATGCCGGTGGCAGCGATGCTCAGCAGCATCACCGGTCCGGCAAGCCCGAAGGCGACTCGCCAGCTGGGGTCCTTCAGAGGCAGGCGCAGCTTGAGTCCGCACACGAACAGGGAAAACAGTACGGCGACCTCACTCAGGTGCTCCATCCAGGACGACGCCTGATGAAGGTCCAGTTGCAGCCAGCCGAGTCCGGCAGGACCCATGGCAATCCCCATGACCAGGCAGGCGGCCGAGGTGGTGATCGGCATCCAGCGCAAGGCGGAGGAGGTCAGTGCCAGGACCAGCAGGATTCCGCCCAGCACGCTCATCCACAGGAGGAAGCCCATGGCGGGGCTCAAGTGCCCAGCGCAGTGAGAAAATCGCCGAAGCCGCCGCGCACGCGACAGTCGCTGCGACTGCTGGTGGAGACACTGTTGCGGGCGGTCCACACGATTCGAGCCCCGCTTTGCTGCAGGTCGTTCACCAGTTGTACATCCTCGTGCAGTGGCAGGGGTTGAAAGCCGCCGGCCCGTTGGTAGGCCCTGGCACAAATGCCCAGGTTGGCCCCATGGATGTGGCGATGATGCTCGCGCGCCTGGTAGTGCGCCTGATAACGCTGGCGCAGCCTGGCATCCTGATGAGCCTGCCAGTGCTCCACATGCACGGTGCCGCACACGGCATCGGCGCCAAATGCCAGTTGGCAGAGCAACCAGTCGGGAGGGACGCAACTGTCGGCATCGGTACACGCCAGCCAGCGAGCGCCGTTCTCCAGCATCAGGGAGGCGCCGGCCCGGCGGGCCATGCCGACGTTGCGTGCGTCGATGCTCAGGGTGCGAACGGCATGTGCCACGGCGATGGAGTGGCTGGCATCGCTGCACTGATCCAGGACGACAAGGATCTGGACGGCTTCGCCCAGGCGTTCCACAGGGCGGGCGGCCCGTTTCAAGGCCTGGAGGCATTTCCCCAGTCGCTGGGCCTCGTTATGGGCAGGTACGATCACGGCGATCATAGGCAGGTCTCCTGCAGATTGACGACGCAGGGCTCCGGGCTCCAGAGCTCCAACAGAAACTGCGCTTCCTCATGGCGCACGACCCGATGCAGGGGCAGATGGCGTTCGAGCAGGGCATGGACCTGGCTTCCGTCCTGTTCGCACCCCGCGATGGGCGCAAGCCAGTGGCAGGCCAGCACTTCACCCCCGGGCGCCAGGCTGTCGAGGGCCTGGGCGATAACCTGGCGCCAGTCGCAGGCACTGAGGTAATAGCCGATCTCGCCCAGTACGATCAGGTCAAACGGTCCCGCCGGCCAGGTCGTGGGCAGCCGGCCCTGTTCGACCACCGCGTGGGGCAAGTCGCCCAGGCGTGTCCGTGCCAGGCGCACGGCCGTCGGGTCGCCGTCCTGGCACAGCAGTGCGTCGCAGCGGCAGGCCAGGGCGGCACTGAGCTCGCCATTGGCACAGGCGGGCTCGAAGACACGCCCATAGCGTTGCCGTGGCAGGCAGGACAGGATCAGGTCGTGTTTTCGTTGCTCGTACCAGCGGCTGCGAAATTGCCAGGGATCGTCACTGGCGGCAAACAACTGGGCGAAGTAGTGCTCGCTCACACTCATGTGAATACCAGTTCAAAGGGTTGCAGAAGCCTTTCGAGGGCATGGGCCTGCAGCACTGGCGCGGTGTCCTGATCAGGCACTGTCTGGCTGCGGTGAGCGGCGATCGCCCGACGCTTGAGTGAGAGCGTCGAGGCGTCGAGCGAGAGTTTGCGAGCACGTTTCCACGGCAGGCGGGCATCGTTCGGCAGGGCCCAGTGCCACGCCCACACGGGGGCTTCGAACAGCATGGCCTGGCGTTGTCGGGCTGCCCCGGCGCAGGCCCGCCCAACCGCTTCATGGTCAGCATGACCATCCTCGCGCCAAGTGGTGATCACGCGATCCCCGGGTTCGATCCATTGCGACAGGTCGTGGCACAGCTCGGGTTCATGGCGTGCAACGTCACTGTCCGGCAGCCCGAGGCGCAACCATTGCAGCTGCGTGGTCTTGAGTCCCAGTTCATGCAGGGCGGCCAGGCTCTCCCGGGGCCGCACCTGCCGAAGCCGGTGTTCAGTCCAGCGCGTCGACCCTCGATGGCTGGCTTCGCCGTCCGTCACCGAGATCAACAACAGGTTCGGTGCCGGCTGTTGCGCCAGGCCCACCAGCAGCCCCCCGCACATCAGCACCTCGTCATCGGGGTGCGGTGCGACCACGACCAGCCGGCATCCGTCGGGAACGAGCGTGTTGCGGCTGATGGGCGGCACCTCCGCCAGGGACACCGAGCGTTGCCAGTCGGCCAGGGGCGTGCCGGTTCCCTCAATCGCCTTCGAGTCCATGGCGGTGCTCATAGCTGCCAGCTCCCTGGCGCCGCATCGGCCACCTGGTGGCCCAGCTCTGCCAGGTCCCGCTCGGCATGGCTTTGCCGCAGGTACACCGGAAGGTCGGCAGCGAGCCGGGCAAAGTGGGGATCACGACAGTAGGGGCTGGCCCCCAGCGCACGTCCCACATGAGCGCTCACGTTCGAGGCGGCTTCTTCCACCACTGCCCGCAAGCGGCGTACGGGGACGCTGGCCTCGGCCTGCGGATGCGCGTCGATCCAGGCTGCACATTCGCGCAGTGTGGCTCTGGCGGCGCACAGGGACGCCTCGACGGCCCCCAGGTGGGCGTTGGCATGGGGATCGGATCGCCGGGTGCAGCAGTACTGGCGCAGATGCTCGGCCAGGGCCTCACTGGCCCCATACCAGCAAGCGGCAATACCTGCCCCGCCATGCCAGAAACCCGGACGCTCCAGATAACGCCCCGGTTGACCCACCGGGTACGCAGGGGTGTCGCGAAACTCGAGCTCAACGCTGCCGGTGTCTGCCATGCCCACCGCGTGCCAGGTGCTGGCGTCCAGGTGTTGGGTGGGCTCATTGAGATGGATGGCGACCAGTTGCTGACGGCCTTCTTCATCCCAGGCGGTCAGTAGTGCGCGATCGATGTGGTGGGCACCCGAGCACCAGGCCTTGCGCCCGCGCAACTGCAACTGAAGGCCCCGACGGGCGACAATCCGCGTGCTGGCAAAGGGCGGCTCGGCGGCCCAGACGCCCCAGATATGCGGGTCCTCCAGGTGCCGGGCATCACATTCAGCCAGGATTGCCAGCGCATCGGTATGGCCTTCATAGAGTTTGGCCAGTGAAAGGTCATGCCCGGCCACTTGGGCCAGTTTTTGCCAGCGCTGCAAGGTCTTGCCCTGGCCTGGCAACGGCAATCGATCCAGGCCGTGGGCCTGCAAGGTGCGCAGGGTTTGAGCGGCAGGCGCAGACACCGGAAAACGGCTGAGCAGGGTTTGCAGTACGTCATGCTGGAGGGTGTCGGCATGGGGCATGCTCATCATCCTTGGCGGGTGGAACGGTGGAGAACCATTGCCTAGGCTATGTACGAAATCG
>NZ_JSYZ01000007.1:169219-343481 GCF_001293465.1 Pseudomonas asplenii | reverse complement strand
CAATTTCGTACACAGCCTAAGGTATGAAGCAGAGTGCTTGAAGGGAGTTCAATCCGATTGCGTTTGAACGGCAGCGGTTGTGCAAGGCAACATCCGTATCGAGCAGGAGTGGCCTGGTAGCTTCAACTCATCCCGAAAGGAGAATAGACTTTAAATATGAAACACCCATGATCGGTAATTTCGACATTTTTTAGGGCCATCAATGCTCTGGGTTTGACTTCTTTATTACAGCCGGATTTTTCGATTTATAGAGAATATACCGAAGCAGAGACTATCCAGAATAAAGGGACAATCTCCGAGAGTCGTCATGCCTAGCCTGAGAGAGCAGGGTGCAAGGCTTGCAAAAAGAGGCGCAAGGGCCGCAGCCCCTGCGCAAGGACTCAGACATCAACCGCGGCCTTGACCACCGTGGCTATGCTGGCCACCTTTTTTACCCGCTTCAGAGGCCTTCTGCTTATCGTTGGCGAAATTGCCGCCCGACGCCTGACCGCCTTTCTTGCCGGCCTCGGATGCCTTTTCACGATCGTTGGCGAAGTTGCCTGGGTTCGAATTGCCTTTACTGGTCATGATGATACCTCTGGTTCGTTGAGTTGTTTCGCTCACCGCAGGGCGAGCATTAACTGGGATTGGGGTGGGTGGGAGAAGTTGGAACTAAATTTTCTTCTGGCGATGAACGGTAGTTTGCTGTTTTTCTGCCGCTTGATGCTTATAAGCAAGCGGCGTGCTTCTGCAATAGGGGTATAGAGAGGGGAGGGCGGTGCGGCATCGACGTCGGCTTGGCCGCTTCGCCTTGAGGTCTTTGGAACAGGGACAGGAGCGCTGCGCCTTATCAGACTTCGACCGTCGCGAAGCATTCTTTCAGGCCCGGTGCCGATGAAGCGAAACGGCGAATTTCCGTCAGCAGGACCGGTCATCAGCCATTGATGAAACGGAATGGAATCTTTCCTTTGCGCAGCGGCTCTTCCCCTCATGAGCCACTGATTTGAAGGAGTACTCGATGACGCCAGTCAAAGCGCTGAGCGCAAGCTTGGCACCGCTACCGTGCGCGCCACTGCGCAACCTGTACCAGCAACTGCTGGCCCTGGGTGACGAGCCGCCCGTGGAGCTGGCCTGTGACGTTCTCCACCAGCAATTGCAACAGGTGGAACCGGCTGCCCATCCGCTGCCCACTCAATTCCATCAGCTGCTGGCCTGGGTCGAGGGCCACTGTGCCGAGGTCGCCCGGCAGTACGCTCACTACCTGCAGGAACGCCGCCAGGGCGCTGGGCGACGTTATCTGCGCAACAAGGCGCATGCACTGTACTTCCTGCAGGCCGTGGCACCGACCAAGCTGGTCGATGGCGCCTGGCTGTACGGAACGTTGAAACACTGGAGGGACTATCGCTATGACGGTCTGATCACCACCTATCTGCAGGAGCTGGGGGATGGCGAGGCCGCGCTCAATCATGTGGCCCTGTATCGCCGGCTGCTGGCCGAAGAAGATTGCGAGCACGATCCGGATCTGGGCGACGAGCACTATCGGCAAGGTGTGATTCAACTGGCGCTGGGGCACGCTGCCGATGCCTTCCTGCCGGAGGTATTGGGTTACAACCTGGGTTACGAGCAGTTGCCCCTGCATTTGCTGATCTGCGCCTACGAGCTGAGCGAATTGGGCATCGACCCCTACTACTTTACGCTGCACGTCACCATCGACAACGCCAGCACGGGCCATGCGCGCAAGGCCGTGCAAGCCGTCAGCGAACTGAAGCCGGTCGGCATGGTCGCCAAACAGTACTGGCAACGAGTGGCCCGCGGTTATCAGCTCAATGACCTGGGACTGGGCACGCTGGACGTGATCAGGGCTTTCGATCTGGAGCGGGAAGTGGTGTCGATGCTGGAGCGCAAGCGACTGGCCGGCCAGTACCTGCATGCCGATCGCTGTCGCTTCGAAGGCAAGACCGTCAACCAGTGGCTGGAGCAACCGGGGTGTATTCCGGCGTTCTTGCAGGCCTTGCAGGACCGGGGCTGGATCCGTCGTCACCAGGACCCGCGAGACAGTCGCTTCTGGCGTCTGATCGAGGGTGACGCCGCGGCGATGTTCGGGGTGTTCAATGGCTATGAGAAGCAACTGATCAAGGATTGGATTGCGGGAAGGTGGCAGGACTCAACGCCTGTTGGCATTCCCCGGGGGGGAGTGGCCCATCGCCGGGCGGCGGAGGATGCTCAAGACGATCCGGAAACCTGCCTCTTGCGCCAGGTGTTGAACCGGTATTCACCTGACCAGCAGATCGCGGTGCTGTTGCCCTGGCTATCCGCCCCTCGCCATAGCCGGCCCGCCGGGCTCTTTGCCGCCCGCACCTTCCTCGAACTGCGTAAGCGCTTGCGCTGATTGCTCAGGAGAGCGGCCATGAATCCTTGCGACTACACGCTGTCGCGCCAGACCGACCAGGCGCTGGTGCAACTGGGGCGGCGTCTGCAGGCGGACGGCTACCGTTTCGTCACACCCACGCCATTGACGCACCAGCGGGTGCTGGCCCGATCACCGCTACCCTGTGCGGTGGATCTTCGCGATGTATTTGGCTGGTCCCGACCCTTCGAGCCCAGCCTGCTGGAGGCGGCCCAGCTTGCCCAACTGCAGCAGGCCGGGATCTTGCGGGAAGACGCCGGTCGCCTGCGCAGCACGATTCGATGGTCGAGCCTGGGAGACCTGCTGCTGGCCCATTCCGCGTTTCCGACCGAAGAGCCGGATGCCGTGTTTTTCGGGCCCGACAGTTATCGGTTTGCCGGTGTGATCACAGACTATTTGAACCAGCGTTTTGCACCGGTGCGGCGTGCCGTGGACATCGGCTGCGGCACCGGTGTCGGGGCCCTGCTGGTGGCGCGTGCCCGGCATGATGCGCAGGTGCTGGCCGTCGACATCAACCCGCGCGCCCTGCGCTTGAGTGCGGTGAATGCCGAGCTGGCCGGGGTGCGCAACCTCAGCGTTTACCACAGTGATTTGCTCGACAGCATCGAGGGGCGTTTCGATCTGATCGTGGCCAATCCCCCCTACATGAACGACAGCCGGCAACGAGCCTATCGTCATGGCGGCGGGGCACTGGGCGAGCACCTGTCGTTGCGCATCCTCCAGGCTTCCCTGCCACGGCTGGACGTCAACGGTGCGCTGGTCCTGTACACCGGCGTGGCGATAGTCCAGGGGCAGGATCCGTTTCTCGAGGCCGCCCGGACGCTTCTGGTCGATGGGCGCTATGGCTGGACCTATCGGGAACTGGACCCTGATGTGTTTGGCGAGGAGCTGGACAAACCCGGCTATGAGCAGGTGGAGCGGATCGCGGTGGTGGTGCTCACCGTCACCCGTCTGCCGTGAGCGATGAGGCCCGCCATGTCCTTCGATCACGGTCTGCCACAGCGTCTGGGGGTCGAAGAGGAGTATTTCATCACCGATCTGGACAGCCGGCAGATGGTCGCCGAGCCTTCGGCCCAGGTGCTGCGTGATTGTCGTGAGGCGCTGGGCGCGGGGTTCGCCACCGAAATGTTCCAGGGCCAGATCGAAGTGGCGTCGCCCGTGTTCGAGCATCTCGCTCAGGCCAGCGAGTACCTGCGCCAGCGACGCTACGCACTCGACCAGGCGTTGGCGCCTCACGGCTTGGGCTTCCTCTGCGCGGGAACGCACCCAGTGGCCCAGTGGCACCTTCAACGTGCCACCGGGCAGGAGCATTTCCGGCAGTTGTTCGGCGATTACGCCCAGGTCGCGCAGCGCAGTGTGCTCAGCGGCCTGCATGTGCATGCTGAAGTGCCCCCCGGCATTGACCGCATCCGCGTCATGAACGAGGTACTGCCCTGGCTGCCGTTGCTACTGGCGCTGAGCGCCTCGTCACCGTTCTGGCAAGGCCGCGACAGTGGCTACTTCAGCTACCGCCAGGTGGTGTGCGATGAGTGGCCGCGGATGGGCGTTCCCGAATACCTGAATGATGACCAGGCCTACGGCGACTATCTGGCCCTGCTGCGTCGCGCCGGGGCGCTACGTGCCGACACGCCGATCTGGTGGGGGATCCGGCCGTCGTTGCGCTATCCGACGCTTGAGCTGCGCCTGACCGATGCCTGTCCCCGCGTCGAGGATGTCCTGACCCTGGCCGGCCTGTTCAGCGTCATGGTGCGCCATGCCTGCCTGCACGCCGAGCCCGGTCAGCGCTACACCCTGGTCCATCACTGGTTGCTCAAGGAGAACCGTTTTCAGGCTCGCCGTTGGGGCGTGCACGGGCACTACCTGATGGACCCCGAACAGCCGGTGATGGATCTGCACCACTGGTTGGCGTCGGCCCGGCACACCTTCGGCGCCACGGCGCAGGCCCTGGGCCAGGAGCAGCTGTTCAACCAGGCCTTCAACCTGTTGCGGGACGGCACCAGCGCCGAACATCAATTGCGCTGCTTCCAGGCCCAACCCGCGCACCTGGATGATCAGGCACGTTGTCGTGCAGTGGTCGACCTGCTGCTGGCGCAGAGCCGCGACCCCACCCGCCAGCGTGCCGGGTAGTTCCGGGGACTGTTCGAGATCAGTGCCCTTGGCTGGGCGAGTGGGCGGTTTTGCGATCCCGTGCGTTTTTCCCGAAACCGCGCACGTTCATTGCGCACAGACAGACCTGCAATACGATCAACGCATAGGCCTGGGCGTGCCATCCCCATATCGCCCACAGCACGTTACTGAGGGTGAAACAGACGAAGCCGATCATTCGGCGTCTGGGTTTAAGTGAGCCGATCAGCCAGGCGGCCAATACGGTGACCACCATGGCGGGCCATTGCAGCAGGTCCAGGTAAGCCATGACTTCCCCTTGATCAATCGGTTCGTTGAGCGGTGTTTGTTCACTGGCTGTGAGACGGGCACCTCCTTGAATCGACCACCCCGCGGGCTGAAGTTCTTAAATCCTTTTCCCCCCGGACAATGCCCCGTGCCCGATCAACCGGGCGGCGATCCCGGGGAAACCTGGCCTCGCCCCTGGTCCGAGGGCTGAGAGATTGACTGAACTGCCCGGATAGCGTCCGACCTAATGCTTTATCAACCAGGAGAACCATCATGCAAACCTATTACTTTTGGATCGGGGCTCTGGCCATCCTCTTGTTACTGGACCTGTGGGCCATCAACAGCGTCTGGAGAAGCCCCGAACCCTCTGGCAGCAAGGCCTTCTGGACGGCGGTGATTTTCCTGCTGCCCGTGGTCGGCCTGGTGGCCTGGGGAATAACCGGCCCACGTGGTGTGACCAAGGGTCCGTCCTCTCCCGAACACAGCAAGGGCTGAACGCCGGTGGCCTCGGTGCTTCCTGCTGCTGCGCCTGCTGGGCGGCTGCCTCTCAGGGTTGCCGCTCAAGGGTCAGCAGCAGGCGGCCATCGGGCTGCCGGTGTGCGGCGCGGACCGTCCCACTGTACAGCGTCTCGTTCCAACGGAAGGTGAGCGAATGAGCCGCTTCGAACTGTTCAGGCCAGGGCGGTGCGATCAAGAGTTGCAAGGTCGATGAGGGGCCGGTGGGTGAGAGTGAAAGCTGTGCCGTGCAGTGGAAATTGAAGGCGTTGACGCCGAACAGGGTGTCCTGAAGAAAATCTATTCTTATTTCCTGGGTATCGCTGTCGACCACACGATGCATGGGACTTCTCCGGGGTTCTTGAGCGCCGGGGGACGGATGACCTGCGCTTTATCAGGATGAATTCGCTGCCCGGGATACAGGGCAGTAGGTCATTGGACGGATCATGCAGGGGATGATTCAACGTTTCTGTCACTGGAGAAACTGTCGGCTGGAAGATGCCCGCTGACCCACCGGCGCCACCGCGCCATTGCTAACGGCTGACGGCCTGCCCATTCAGGAGCTTGTCCATCCTCAACTGTGCCAGTTCGATCAGGTGCACCACGCCCATCGCCACCCGGCGCTGGGTTGGTTGAATCGGGTTTCCGGGACCCAGATGTCGAATCCGTCTTTATTTGGGAAAAAGCCTACAGGTGCTTGTACAGACCCTCTGCCAAGCTGATTTGAGCGTCGTGCCGACAAGCAGTACGGCGCCGCAAATCTCAATCGCGAGGGTATAAGCATGGTTGCTAAAGCCAGGAAAAAGGGACTTGTCTATCGTCTGAAACGCGTATTTGACTGGCTCTCCCGCCGCTATCGCAGGTGGGAGGAGCCAGTGATCGGGTGGGCGATGAAGAAAGGAGTACCCGCCATGTTGGCGAGCTTGCTGGGTGGGTTGGTGCGATTGTTATTGATTGGCGGGTTTCTGGGTTTGGTATTTTGGATTCTGGTCGTTGTTGTTGGCGTTTTGACACTTAAGGAAATACTGCTTAATAGCTCAGAGATAGAGGATGAAGAAGAGCCGGTTTGGATGGATGGAGAAAGGCTTTTTCCGGATCCGTACTCCGTAGAGAATCGAATTGATCCTGCATTTCATCGTGATCTATGAGTTTAATAACTATTTAGAATTTCTCTTTATTGATTTCTGTGCAGTCCGCTGCAATATATCTTTGCCTTTTCCTCCATATTGTTGAGGGCTAATAGTTCCATCTACCAGACCTTTTAGGAAATGGCCTGTGTGTAGGCCGGCCCAGGCCAATGAGGTCATCCAGAATGAAGGCAGCGCAAGGAACATCGCCCCCATCACAATACCCAACAGAAAATCAGCCTGCTCATTGTTCAACCCCATCAACGGGTTCAGGTTCGAATGGGGCGAGCCGGACCCGTACAAGGCATCGAAGATGGTGCTGTCCATCCAGCGCGCCAGCTGGAACCAGAAGTCGACGAAGATCATCGCGAACTGCACCACCGACACGGTGATCACCGCCTTCAGGTCGTAGCTGCCGAGCACCAGCACCAGTGGAATGCAGATCACCAGCGCCATTTTCAGCAGGGCCATCACCATCGGCAGCGCCTGGCGCACGACGTCCATCGCCGGCAGGTTCGTCAGCGTGCCCATGGTCGTGCCCACCGCGCCGGTCACCCGGGCCGCAACGTCAGGAATCGAAGGGCCAATCCGGCCACCGTAGTCGGTATAGACCTTGCCCTGGGTCATTTGCTGATTTCTCGGTGAAACCACCTGCCGGATGAGCGCTTCGTCCACCTTGTCCTTGCTGGTAAACGTGGCCCACTTGGTGAAACGCTCCAGTAGCGAGCTGTCCACTTCGGCGAGCACCCGGCTTTTCAATCCCTCCTTTTCGTCACTCCACCACTGCTTGCACGTCGGGTAGCCGCCACCGCCGGGTACTTTCGCCAGGCCCGCGTCCCGCTCAGGATCGTATGGCCATGCGTCGCGTGGAGTCTTGGAGTGATAGGTGTCGTAGAACCCCTTGTTCTCCAGGAAATACCGCGAGCCGATCCAGTTGATGTCGTTGGTCTGTTCCTCGGTCAGGTCAGGTTGCTTCATGAACAGCTTGGCGCGGGAGTAGCCGTAGCAGTCGTCGACGAAGTCGGCCACCTCCTGAGCCAGCAGTGGGTTTGTCAGGCGGGTGTTGTTCACCTCCATGCGCATCTGCCGCAGATCCGTCCCGCAGGGAATGGCCGCCACTGCGGCGCCGCTCACGGCCTTGGATGCCGAGTGCACGAAGAACCACCAGAACGGCACCTTCGCACTCTGGCCGTTCAGGGTGGTGAAGGACTTTGCCCAGCCGGTGTTCTGGGGCAGGGGGGCTTGATGCTGACACTGTTCCGAACGACTCTGGTCGAACTCCAGGGTACTCAGGCTCACGGTCATGACGGGCACTCCGGCGAACAGGATCACCGCGGTCGCCAGCCACAAGCGGTGCTCGATGCTGGCGCTGGCCGCAAACGCCAGCTCGGCGCCACCGCCTTCCTCCCGGGCCTTGAACCACTCCTGCAGCAGGATGACCAGAAAGGGCAGCGCGAAGAAGCCCGAGTCCATCATCACGTTCCAGATCCCGTTGCTGACCAGCCAGCCCACCAGGGTCAGGTAGTACTCCAGGTAATCGTTGGCATAGAGCGTCATGCCAGGCCCTCCCACAGTGCCAGGGCCCGCACCAGCTCGATCAGCAGGATGCCGAGGGCGGCAATGACCTCGGCCCTTTTCAGGCTGTCGGGAACGCCCGGCTGAACCGGCAGGGCCCTGCGACGGAACCACACCCATCCCCACGCGGCGAGGCTGAAGAGGAGGAGGCGGGCGAGCAGGAAGTACCCGTAATGGTGGACCTGCCACGCTTGCCACTGAGCGAAGCGCATGAGCGAAAGCCCGCTGATGCTCACCAGGCTGCCCACGAGCAGGCTGAGCAGGGCGAGCACCAGGGGGATGAGAACAATCAGACCCAGGCGCCTGAGAGGCTTCATCGGGCCAGTGGGGACGAGCGCAGAGGGCGTGTGGCGAGGGTGGGACATGGCGGGGCTCCTGAAAGAGAAGCCTCGAATCCTCCCCAGTCCCCCTGGCAATCGCAGCCGGAAAACTGGATCAAGCCGCATGCCTTTGCTGCACAGGACCGTTTGACAGGTTTTCAGGCGACCACATATCGCCACGCGGCCGCCGGTATCAGAGACGCCGGACAGGGCAGGCAGACGCGCAACCGGTAACCATCGGGGTCGAGGGCCACGAACGTCAGTCCGAACGCGGCGTGATGCAGCGGCTGCTCGATCCCGGCGCGAGCCTGTTTCATCAGAGGCTCAAGCCAGGTTGCGCTTCAATTCGGCGATATGTTCCGGGCCGATGCCGCAGCAGCCACCGATCAGGCTGGCACCGCGTTGCCGCCAATCCCGGGCCCAGGCCAGGTAGCCGGGTGGGTCGAGGTCTTCGCGCAGTTCATCCAGGCCATCGTTGGCGGTGGCCTCTTTGGGTTGCGGCGGGAAAGCGTTGGCGTAGGCACCGATGGCGATATCGACGTTCAGCTCTTCGATCACCGAGCGCGCCACGTCCACGGCCGCACCAATGACTTCCGGCTGGCTGCAGTTGAACAGCACGGCGCTCACGCCCAGGCCGGCAACGACCTTGATGGCTTCGGCCACCGGCTCGCCGGAGCGCAGGCGTGGTGTATCGTCGATGTCTTCGTCCTGCAGGGTGAACGACACCCAGAACGATTTGCCATCGGCCGGCAGGTGGGCGTGGATCGCCCGGACCTCGGCAATCGAACTCTGGGTTTCGGCCAGCCAGAGGTCGACGTGCGGCGCCAGGCCTTCGAGCAGCGGTGTGAGCACTTCGGCCACGCGCTCAGGCTGGAACAGGTCGGGCCGATAGGAACCGAACAGCGGTGGCAGGGAGCCCGCCACCTGCACCGGCTGCGCGCTGGCGTCGGCGGCGGTGCGGGCCAGCTTGCCGGCGGTTTCGGCCAGTTGACGTCCTTCCCGGGCAAAGCGCTCCTCACCGATATGGAAGGGCACCACGGCGTAGCTGTTGCTGGTGATGACCTGGGCTCCGGCGGCGATGAACGAGGCATGCACGCCCACGACCGCCTCGGGGGCCTCGCTGAGCGCCAGTGCGGACCACTCCGGCTGGCGGAACGGAGCACCGCTGCGTTGCAGTTCGCGCCCCATGCCACCGTCTAGAACCACCATCGATCGTTGTTTCATATAACCTTCCTGGATGTGCTTATGAAGAAAATTCACTATGTTCAGTGCGCTTATAGCTATTAAATAGCTGAAATTCGTTTTCAGCCAACTTTTCAGGTACTTATATGCGTTTTCCTTCCTTGCTGGGCGCAGGGCTGCTCGCCCTTGCCGCTGCTTCACAGGCTGTTGCCGGTGTCACGCTGGATCGGGTCGAGTCACGCAAGGAACTGGTCAATGTGCTGATGGAAAGCTATCCGCCGTTTTCCTTCCTGAACGAACAGAACCAGCTCGATGGCTTCGACGTGGACGTGGCCAAGGCGGTCGCGCAGAAGCTGGGCGTCAAGCTGCGCCTGGAAACACCTTCCTGGGACGTGATCGCCGCCGGTCGCTGGAGCGGCCGCTATGACCTGTGCATCTGCTCGATGACACCGAGCAAGGCGCGGGCCGAAGTCTTCGATTTCCCGGTCGAGTACTACGCCTCGCCGGCGGTGATCGTGGTCAACGCCCAGGATGACCGCATTCATTCGGCCAAGGACCTGGACGGTCGCAAGGTGGGCCTGACCAGCGCCTCCAGCTACGAGAGCTACCTGAACAAGAACCTGGTGATCGAAGGTGCCGAAGACCAGAAGATCGATTATCCCTTCGACTTCGTCCAGATCGCGCCCTACGACACCGACAACGTGGCCTTCCAGGACCTGGGACTGGGCGCCGGGGTCCGTCTGGATGCCATCCTGACCAACCTGGTGACCGCGCAACCGCGCCTGAACCAGGACAAGCGTTTCAAGCTGGCCGGTGCCCCGCTGTATGAGGAGCCCAACTCGGTCGCCATCGAGAAGGGCGACCCCGAGTGGGAGGCGAAGGTGCGCCAGGTGTTCGCCGAACTCAAGAGCGACGGCACCCTGGCTCGTCTGTCGCAGAAATGGATCGGCGCCGACATCAGTAAATGAGTGCCTTCGAACCTTCCCCGAAGCCCGTGGCCAAGGCCGCGGGCACGCGCCTGTTAGGTTTTCGCACGCGCCTGTACCTGACCTGGCTGGCGCTGTTCGTTCTGTTCGTCGCGTTCTTCCTGAGCTTTGACCTGAAATTCTCGATCATCCTGGAGAAGTTCCCGAACCTGGCCGGTTTCAAACTGGGGCCGAACGGCTTCCTGCAGGGTGCGGCGCTGACCCTGTTCCTGTGCCTGTGCTCGATGGTGGTCTCGGTGTTGTTCGGTTTCGCCGCCGCCCTGGCGCGGTTGTCGAACAGCGCGGTCCTGGTGGGGATTGCCAGCTTCTATACCTCGTTCTTCCGCGGTACGCCGCTGCTGATCCAGATCCTGTTGATCTACCTGGGGCTGCCGCAACTGGGCATGGTGCCAGGGGCAATCAGTGCCGGCATCATTGCCTTGTCGCTCAACTACGGGGCTTACCTGAGCGAGATCTTCCGCGCCGGCATCCTGGGCGTTGCCCGGGGGCAGCGGGAGGCGGCACTGGCGTTGGGCATGCGCTCGCGGCAGATCTTCCGGCACGTCATCCTGCCCCAGGCCATGCGGGTGATCATTCCACCCACCGCCAACCAGTTCATCTCCATGCTCAAGGACTCGTCGCTGATCTCGGTGATGGGGGTGTGGGAAGTGATGTTCCTGGCGCAGTCCTACGGCCGCTCCAGCTATCGCTACATGGAGATGCTGACCACCGCGGCGGTTATCTACTGGTTGCTGTCGATCCTGCTGGAGCTGGTGCAGTCGCGACTGGAACGGCACTTCGGCAAGGCTTATCGGCGGTAGGGTCGGCTGGCGTCCCGCGCGGCGGTGTCGAAATGACGCCCCATTTCGACAACCTGAAGAGAGCGGGGTCACCGACCGGCGATGACCCCGGATAGCGGTCAGTCGAACACGATGCCCTGGGCCAGCGGCAGCTCGCGGGAGTAGTTCACGGTGTTGGTCTGGCGCCGCATGTAGCCTTTCCAGGCATCGGAGCCGGATTCGCGGCCGCCGCCGGTCTCCTTCTCGCCGCCGAACGCACCGCCGATTTCCGCGCCGCTGGTGCCGATGTTGACGTTGGCGATGCCGCAGTCGCTGCCGGTTGCGCTCTGGAAGGCTTCGGCCTCACGCACGTCGGTGGTGAAAATGCACGACGACAGGCCCTGGGGCACTTCGTTGTTCAGGCGCAGCGCCTCGTCGAAATCGTCATAGCCGATGACGTAGAGAATCGGCGCGAAGGTTTCGTGGCGTACCACGGCGGACTGGCCCGGCATTTCCACCAGCGCCGGGCTGACGTAGTAGGCGTTCGGGTACCGGTCGGCGAGCTGGCGTTCACCGCCGAACACCTGGCCGCCTTCGTCGCGCGCCTGGGTCAGGGCGTTCTGCATGGCGTTGAAGCTCTGCTGGTCGATCAGCGGGCCGATCAGGTTGCCTTCCCGCGGGTCGCCGATCCGCACCTTGCCGTAGGCGGATTTGACCCGGGCCACCACCTCGGCCTTGACCGAGTTGTGCACGAACAGGCGACGCAGGGTGGTGCAACGCTGGCCGGCGGTGCCGACGGCGCTGAACAGCACGGCGCGTACCGCCAGGTCCAGGTCGGCACTCGGGGCCAGGATCATGGCGTTGTTGCCGCCCAGTTCCAGGATGCTGCGGCCGAAGCGCGCGGCGACCCGTGGGCCCACTTCGCGGCCCATGCGGGTGCTGCCGGTGGCGCTGACCAGGGCGACGCGGGTGTCGTCCACCAGTACTTCGCCGGCCTGGCGGTCGCCGATGATCAGTTGCGCCAGGCCTTCAGGGGCCTCGCCGAAACGGGCCAGGGCCTTCTCCAGCAGCGCCTGGCTGGCCAGGGCGGTCAGCGGGGTCTTTTCCGACGGTTTCCAGATCACCGCGTTGCCGCAGACCAGCGCCAGGGCGGTGTTCCAGGCCCAGACCGCGACCGGGAAGTTGAAGGCGCTGATCACCCCGACCACGCCCAGCGAATGCCAGGTCTCGCGCATGTGGTGGCCAGGACGCTCGGAGGCGATGGTCAGGCCGTACAGCTGGCGCGACAGGCCCACCGCGAAGTCGCAGATATCGATCATTTCCTGCACTTCACCCAGGCCTTCCTGGGTGATCTTGCCGGCCTCGATGGACACCAGCTCGCCGAGGTCGGCCTTGTGCTCGCGCAGCACTTCGCCGAACACCCGCACCAGCTCGCCACGACGCGGCGCCGGCACCTGGCGCCAGGCCTGGAAGGCACGCTGGGCGGTGGCGATGCGCGACAGCACCTGTTCGCGATCCTCAAGCTTGACCGAGCCGATACGGCTGCCATCGATGGGGGTATGGACCGCGTAGGTGCCTTCGCTATAAGCGTGGGCGGGCACCCCCAGGCGTTGCAGCAGTTGACTGATCATGATTCGGACTCCTTTGGCGTGACGACAGGCACAATTGACAGGGGGCAGTATCGGCGCCGAGAGCCTGGTCGAACAAACGAGCAAAATTCCAAATATCATTCCTTCCTGGAATTCAATGGGCAGAGAGGGTGTGGGTTCAGAACGAGTTTTTCAGTTTTATCCGTCTATGGCAGGGATGTAGGGTGGGGTTCTTGGGGTGATAGCGCGACTTCATGACTGAAAGGAATGAACCCGCGACTATTTATCGTTTGTCTTGCCCGTACCTGCTCGCTTGAATGGAGGCACTTTCACCAGGAACGGCAGCGGGCCATGAATCAGGATTGCATCAGCCAATCGATCAACATCGTTCACCCTGTGGAGCTGACCCACGGACGCAACGCACTTGTCTGGGACAGCGCCGGCAAGCGCTACATCGATTTCATCGGCGGTATCGGCGTCCTCAACCTCGGGCACTGCAACGAGGCGGTGGTGGCGGCCATTCGCGAGCAGGCCGGGCGCATGACCCACGCCGCGTTCAATGCCGTACCCCACGACCAATATGGCGCCTACCTGCGGGCATTGGCCGCGTTCGTGCCGGTCAGCTATGCGCTGTCGGGCATGCTCACCAACAGCGGCGCGGAGGCGGCGGAAAACGCCCTGAAGATCGTTCGCGGTACTACCGGGCGCAGTGGCGTGGTGGCCTTCGATGGCGGCTTTCATGGCCGCACCCTGGCCACCTTGAATCTCAACGGCAAGGTGGCGCCGTACAAGCAGAAGGTCGGCAGCCTGCCGGGGCCGGTGTTTCACCTGCCGTACCCCAGTGCCGACACCGGCGTCACCGCCGAGCAGGCGCTCAAGGCACTGGAGCGCCTGGTCAGCGTGGAAATTGCGGTCGAGGACATCGGCGCGATCTTCATCGAGGCGGTGCAGGGCGAGGGGGGCTTCCTGGCCCTGGATGCGGATTTCGCCAAGCCGTTGCGGGCCTTCTGCGACCGCCACGGCATCGTGCTGGTGATCGATGAGGTGCAGTCGGGCTTCGGCCGCACCGGCGAGCGTTTTGCCTTTACCCGGCTGGGCATCGAACCGGACCTGCTGCTGCTCGGCAAGAGCATGGCCGGCGGGGTGCCGCTGGGGGCGGTGGTCGGCCGCCGTGAACTGCTCGACGCCCTGCCCAAAGGCGGGTTGGGCGGCACCTATTCCGGCAACCCGCTGGCCTGCGCCGCCGGCCTGGCGACGCTGGGGCAGATGAGCGATGACAACCTTTCGCGCTGGGGCGAAGGGCAGGGCACGCTGATCGCCCGGTATCACGCCGCCTGGAAAGAACGCTTTGCCTGCGTCGGCCGCCTGACCGGGGTCGGCGCGATGCGTGGCCTGGAACTGGTCAATGCCGATGGCAGCCCGGCGCCGCAGCATCTGGCCGCCGTGCTGGCCAGCGCCCGCGAAGCCGGCCTGCTGCTGATGCCGAGCGGCAAGGCGCGGCATATCATCCGGCTGCTGCCACCGTTGACCATCGAACCGGCCATTCTGGAAGATGGCCTGAACATCCTCGAACAATGCCTGGCGCAACTGGCCTGAGCGGAGACCTGCCTGATGAGCACCCTTGTTTCGCCTGATCGTATTCGTGCCGACTTTTCCCGGGCCATGAGCGCCATGTACCAGCAGGAGGTGCCGCTGTATGGCGACCTGATGCAACTGGTGGCCGACACCAACCGCCATACCCTGGCGGCGCAGCCGGCCGTGGCGCAGGCGCTGGCCCATACCGGCGAGCTGGAGCGGCTGGACCTGGAGCGCCACGGCGCGATCCGCGTCGGCACCGCCGCGGAGCTGGCGACCATGGGCCGGCTGTTCGCGGTCATGGGCATGCAGCCGGTGGGTTACTACGACCTGACCCCGGCCGGTGTACCGGTGCATTCCACGGCTTTTCGCGCGGTGGACGAAAGCGCCTTGCGCGCCAGCCCGTTCCGGGTATTCACCTCGCTGTTGCGCCTGGAACTGATCCAGGACACCGCGCTGCGGACCTTCGCCGAGCGCACCCTGGCGGCGCGGCAGATCTTCACCCCACGGGTGCTGGAACTGATCGCCCAGGCCGAGCGCGACGGCGGTCTCGATGCCGCAGCGGCTGACGAGTTCGTCACCCAGGCGCTGGAAACCTTCCGCTGGCACGGCCAGGCCACCGTCAGCCTGGCCGATTACCAGCGCCTGGACGGTGCCCATCGCCTGATCGCCGATGTGGTCGCGTTCAAGGGGCCGCACATCAACCACCTGACGCCGCGCACCCTGGACATCGACCAGGTGCAGGCCGACATGCCCGGCCGTGGTATCACGCCCAAGGCGGTGATCGAGGGGCCGCCACGTCGTCGCTGCCCGATCCTGCTGCGTCAGACCAGCTTCAAGGCCCTCAACGAGGCCATCGACTTCGTCGGCCCGCAGGGCCCGGAGCAGGGCAGTCACTCGGCGCGTTTCGGCGAGATCGAGCAGCGTGGCGTGGCGTTGACCCCGAAAGGCCGTGCACTGTACGACGCCTTGCTGGGGCAGGCCCGCGAGGCGCTGGGGGGATTCCCCTCGGAAGCCAATGCGCAGCGTTACAGTGAACTGCTGGCCGAGGCGTTCAAGGCCTTCCCGGATGACTACGAGACCTTGCGCCGCGAGCAACTGGCGTTCTTCCGCTACCGGGCGACGGACAAGGGCCTGGCGGCCGGTGGGGTGTCCCGGGACGTCGAGGCGCTACTGGCCAGTGGGGAGCTGGCCTATGAGCCTCTGGTCTACGAAGACTTCCTGCCGGTCAGTGCGGCGGGGATCTTCCAGTCCAACCTCGGTGACCATGCCCAGGCCCATTACGCGGAACTGGCCAACCGCGACGCCTTCCAGCGCGCACTGGGCCGGGAGACGCTGGATGAGTTGCAGCTTTACCAGCTCACCGAGCAGGCGTCGCTGCGCAGCGCACTGGCGGCCCTGACAGGTTCAGGGGCCTGAATGAGGCCGAGGGTGAACGCCAGGCGCTGGAACGTCGTTCCTGCGGGGCACGAGTGTGAAGGTTGTTAATGTCGAGCTAACGGAACTCACCTACACTCACCGGCATGATCGACCTGCTGCGACGGCTCACCCTCCTGATGCTTGTTCTCGCGCTTCCCTTCAACGGGATGGCGGGGATCGACTCATCCGTCGAGCCCTGCCCGATGCAGGCCGCGGGGATGAACAGGATGGCGGGGATGCAGCACGACTGCTGTCAGGATCAGGACCAGGACCAGGGACAGTCCTCCCATCATGGCTCCAAGGCCTGCAAGGTCGGCCAGGAGTGCAGCACCGCGAGCGTGCTCCAGGTCAACCTGGCTGAGCCCGCCATGCCCTTTGCCGCGCCAGGCCTGGCCGACAGCTATGCGCGGAACCTGCTGACCCGGGCTGCGCCCGACCTGTGGCGACCGCCCCGCGCCTGATTCCTTCGTAAACCCAAGAGCATCGTTCCGCCCTCGCGGCCGGACGATGGCATGCGCGTGTGCGCCGGTTTTTTCGAGGAATCCTCTTCATGACTTTCTCACGTCTTCATGCAGGGCTGACGCCGATGGCCGCCCTGGTGATCCTGCTGCCGACCCTGTCGGTGCAGGCGGCTTCACTTTCCCTGGACGATGCGCTGCAACTGGCCGAGCGCAACGCGCCTTCTCTCCAGGCGCGCCAGGAGCAGATGTCGGCGGCACGCCATGCGGTGCTGCCGGCCGGTGAACTGCCCGATCCACGTTTGAACCTGGGGGTACAGAACCTGCCGGTGGACGGTAGCGACCGCTGGAATGCCAATCGCGACTTCATGACCATGCAGGTGGTCGGCCTGGCGCAGGAGGTGCCCAACCGTGACAAGCGCAAGGCGCGGGTCGAGACGGCCCAGGCGGTTGTCGAGCGGGCCGATGCCGAGGCCGTGGTCGAACGCCTGAAGGTGCGCGCAGCCACGGCGCAGGCCTGGATCGCGGCCTATACGGTGCAGCGCAAGTTGCAGCAATTCGACGAGTTTTACCGCGAGAACGCCTTGCTCGCCGCGGTCGTGCGCGCACGGCTGGCCGGCGGCGGAGGCGCGACGGCCGATGCGTTGGCGCCGCAACAGGAGGCGGCGCAACTGGATGAGCAGAAAGACCGGTTGTCGAGCCAGGCGAGCCAGGCGCGAGCGGCGCTCAAACGCTGGGTCGGGCAGGACAGCGACCCTCGGGCGCGGGCATTCCCCGAATGGGCCGTGGATGCACCGCACTACCTGCATGCCCTGCATGACCATCCGGAACTGGCGGCCTATGGGGCCATGACCCGCGAGGCGCAGGCCCAGGTGCATCAGGCGCAGGCCGAGAAGAAATCGGACTGGGGATGGCAGGTGGATTACCAGCGGCGTGGGCCGGACTTCAGCAACATGGTCAGTGTGCAGGTCAGCTTCCAGTTGCCGCTGTTCAGCGGATCACGCCAGGACCCGACGATTGCCGCGCGACAGGCGCAGGTGCGGCAGCTCGAAGACGAGCGCGAGGCGTTGCTGCGTGAGTACACCGCGCAACTGGAAGCGGACCTGGCCGAGTACCAGCGCCTGCAACGGGCGGTGACACGCAGTCGCCAGACACTGCTGCCGTTGGCCGAGGAGCGGGTGCACCTGGCCCTGGCCGACTACCGGGCGGGCAAGTTGGCCCTGGCAGAGGTGCTTGAGGCACGGCGCCAGCGGGTGCAGGCGTGGCTGCAGGATATCGATTGGCAGGGGCAACTGGCGGCGACGGCCGCGCGGCTGCACTTCGTCTATGGAGAGGTGCGGGCATGAAGCGGACCTCTATCGGATTGAGCGTGGTGTTTGCACTGGCCGCGGGTGTCGCGGCGGGCTATTGGCTGGCGCAGGAGGGCCGTGGCGGGCCTGCGCCGGTTGCCGACGAGCAGAAGGCGCTGTACTGGTACGACCCGATGTACCCGCAGCAGCATTTTTCGGCCCCCGGCAAGTCACCGTTCATGGACATGCAACTGGTGGCCAAGTACGCCGAGGCCGATGCCGGACAGATGCAGCCGGCGGTGCAGATCACCCAGGGGGTGCAGCAGAACCTGGGGGTGCGCCTGGCAACGGCAACCCCCGGACGGCTGCAGCGTTCGCTGCTGGTCAGCGGTGTGCTGGCCTACGATGAGCGGGACTTCAGCGTGCTGCAGGCCCGCACCGCGGGCTTCGTCGAACGTACCTATGGCCGGGCCACGGGCGACAGGGTGGTCAAGGGGGCGCCGTTGGCGGATGTCCTGGCACCGGAGTGGGTCGGGTTGCAGGAGGAGTTTCTGGCCCTGCGTCGCTTGGGGGATGCGGGGTTGCAGGCGGCGGCGCGCCAGCGTCTGTTGCTCGCGGGGATGCCCGCCGAGCTGATCGGGCGGGTTGCGCGCAGCGGCCAGGTGCAGAACCGGGTGACGCTGGTGGCGCCCGGCACGGGGGTGATCCAGGCGCTGGAGTTGCGTCCGGGCATGGCGCTGATGCCGGGGGCGACCCTGGCGCGGATCAATGGCGTGCTCAATGTCTGGCTTGAGGCCGCGGTGCCGGAAGGCCAGGCCGGCGGCCTGCGCGAAGGGCAGGCGATAGAGGCACGCCTGCCGGCGTATCCCGGCGAGGTGATCCCGGGCAGGCTGACCGCCATGCTCGCCGACGCCGACCTGCAGAGCCGCACCTTGCGCCTGCGTATCGAACTGCCCAATCGCGAGGGGCGGCTGCGCCCGGGCATGACCGCGCAAGTCACCCTGCATCCGGACGAACAGGCCGATGATAGCCTGCTGTTGCCGGCCGAAGCGGTGATCCGCAGCGGCAAGCGCGACATGGTGATGCTGGCCGAGGACCAGGGACGTTTCCGTCCGGTACAGGTGCGGCTGGGGCTGGAGAGCAACGGCCAGGTCGCGGTGCTGCAAGGGCTGCAGGCGGGGCAGAAGGTGGTGGCCTCGGGACAGTTCCTGATCGATTCCGAAGCCAGCCTCAAGGGTATCGAGGCCACGACGGCACCGGACATTCCGTCAGCCTCGGCAGCGCCTGCCAGGGAGAGCCGACCATGATCGAGAAACTGATTCGCTGGTCGGTGGGCAACCGCATCCTGGTGCTGCTCATCACGCTGTTTCTGCTGGCGTGGGGGCTGTTTTCACTGCGCAGCCTGCCGATCGATGCGTTGCCGGACCTGTCGGACGCGCAAGTGATCATCCGCACCTCCTATCCGGGGCAGGCGCCGCAGATCGTCGAAAACCAGGTCACCTATCCGCTGACCACGACCATGCTTTCGGTGCCGGGCGCCAGGACCGTGCGCGGCTATTCGGCGTACGGCGACAGCTTTGTCTATGTGCTGTTCGAGGACGGGACCGACCTGTACTGGGCGCGTTCGCGGGTACTGGAGTACCTGAGCCAGGTGCAGTCGCGCCTGCCAGCCTCGGCCAGGCCCGTGCTCGGCCCGGATGCCACCGGGGTGGGCTGGATCTACCAGTACGCCCTGGTCGATCGCAGCGGCGGGCATGACCTGTCGCAGTTGCGCAGCCTGCAGGACTGGTTCCTGCGCTTCGAGCTCAAGACCCTGCCGGATGTCGCCGAGGTGGCGAGCATCGGTGGCATGGTCAGGCAGTACCAGGTGGTGCTCGATCCGTTGCGCATGGCCAGCCTCGGCATCACCCAGGAAGAAGTGGCGCAGGCCATCGGCAAGGCCAACCAGGAAACCGGGGGCGGCGTACTCGAACAGGGTGAGGCCGAGTTCATGGTGCGGGCCTCGGGCTACCTGAAGACGCTGGACGATTTCCGTGCCATCCCCCTGCGCCTGAGCGCCCAGGGGGCGCCGGTGACGCTGGGCGATGTGGCCAGGGTGCAACGGGGGCCGGAGGCGCGCCGCGGCATTGGCGAGCTGGATGGCCAGGGGGAGGCCGTGGGGGGCGTGGTGATCCTGCGCAGTGGCAAGAATGCGCGGGAGGCGATTGCCCGCGTCAAGGACAAGCTCCAGGCGCTGAAGAAGAGCCTGCCCGCCGGCGTCGAACTGGTCACCACCTATGATCGCAGCCAGTTGATCGACCGCGCCGTCGACAACCTCGGCCACAAGCTGATCGAGGAGTTCATCGTGGTCGCCCTGGTGTGCGCGGCATTCCTCTGGCACCTGCGCTCGTCGCTGGTGGCGATCATCTCGCTGCCGGTGGGGGTACTGGTCGCGCTGATCGTCATGCGTCACCAGGGCATCAACGCCAACATCATGTCGCTGGGCGGGATTGCCATCGCCATCGGCGCGATGGTCGATGCCGCCGTGGTGATGATCGAGAATGCGCACAAGCGGGTAGAGGCCTGGCACAGGCTCAATCCGGTGCGCTCGCTGCACGGCGAACAGCACTGGCAGGTCATGACCGAGGCGGCCATCGAGGTGGGGCCGGCGCTGTTCTTCAGCCTGATGATCATCACCCTGTCGTTCGTCCCGGTGTTCACCCTGCAGGCCCAGGAGGGACGCTTGTTCGCACCGCTGGCCTTCACCAAGACCTACGCCATGGCCGCCGCCGCCGGCCTGGCCGTGACCCTGGTGCCGGTGTTGATGGGCTACTGGATTCGCGGGCCGCTGCCGGCGGAGCAGCGTAACCCGCTCAATCGGGGGCTGATCCGCCTGTACCGCCCGGCCCTGGCGGTTGTACTGCGGCGCCCGCTGATGACACTGCTGGGCGCCCTGTTGATCCTGCTCAGCAGCCTGTGGCCATTGACCCACCTGGGCGGGGAATTCCTGCCGCCGCTGGATGAGGGGGACCTGCTGTACATGCCCTCGGCCCTGCCAGGGCTGTCGGCGCAGCAGGCTTCGCAGTTGCTGCAGCGCACCGACCGGCTGATTCGCACGGTGCCCGAGGTGGCCAGCGTGTTCGGCAAGGCGGGGCGCGCGGAGTCGGCCACCGATCCGGCACCGCTGGAAATGTTCGAGACCATCGTGCGGCTCAAGCCGAAGGATCAGTGGCGCCCGGGCATGACCAGCGAGAAACTGGTCGAGGAGCTCGACCGTACCGTGCACGTGCCAGGCCTGACCAATATCTGGATCCCGCCGATCCGCAATCGGATCGACATGCTCGCCACCGGGGTCAAGAGCCCGATCGGGGTCAAGGTGGCCGGTAACGACCTGGCCCGGATCGACCACGTGACCCAGGCCATCGAGCGGGTCGCCAGGGGCGTGCCCGGCGTGACCTCGGCCCTGGCCGAGCGTTTGACCGGCGGACGCTACATCGACCTCGATATCGACCGCCAGGCCGCGGCGCGTTACGGCCTGAACATTGCCGACGTGCAGGCCATCGTCGCCGGAGCCATCGGTGGCGACAACATCGGCGAGACCGTCGAGGGCCTGGCGCGCTACCCGATCAGCCTGCGTTACCCGCGTGAATGGCGCGACTCTGTCGAAACCCTGCGGCAACTGCCGATCTACACCGCGCAGGGTAGCCAGATCACCCTCGGCAGCGTGGCGCGTGTGGGCCTTGCCGACGGGCCGCCGATGCTCAAAAGCGAGAACGCCCGTCCCTCTGGCTGGGTGTACATCGACGTACGCGGTCGTGACCTCTCATCGGTGGTGGCCGACCTGCGCCAGGCGGTGGAACGCGAGGTCAGGCTCGAGCCCGGCATGAGCCTGAGCTACTCCGGTCAGTTCGAGTACCTGGAGCGGGCCAACGCACGTCTGGCCTGGGTGGTACCGGCGACCCTGGCGATCATCTTCGTGCTGCTCTACCTGACCTTCGGCCGTCTTGGCGAAGCGCTGCTGATCATGGGCACCTTGCCTTTTGCCCTGACCGGTGGCGTGTGGCTGCTGTACCTGATGGGCTTCAACCTGTCGGTGGCCACCGGTGTCGGCTTCATCGCCCTGGCCGGGGTGGCGGCGGAGTTCGGGGTGATCATGCTGATCTACCTGAACAATGCCTGGGCCGAGCGACAGGCCAACGGCGAGTGCACGCAGTCGGCGCTGCTGGCGTCGATCGGCGAAGGCGCGGTGCAACGTATCCGGCCCAAGGCGATGACCGTGGCGGTGATCGTCGCCGGGCTCTTGCCGATCCTCTGGAGCAGCGGTACCGGCAGTGAAGTCATGAGCCGTATTGCGGTGCCGATGGTCGGCGGCATGCTGACCGCACCCCTGCTTTCCCTGTTCGTGATTCCCGCGGTGTACTGGCTGATCCGGCGCCGCGGCCTGGCAGCCGTTGCACGGCCCGCTGGCTGACAGGCCAGGTGCAACGACGCCCGGCACTGTTCGAATTGCGCGAACAGCCAATCGGCAAAGGCGTCCCGCCGTGTGGCCGAGCGCGGATGCGCTACCCATGCGTTGAGATGAAAAGGCTCTCCGGGGCCTTTTCACCTCAACCGCCGCGCAGGGCTCTCGCTACTCCACTGCTTCCACCACGCCCAGGTCCTCGCCCAGGAATCCACCACTCTGGTGCTGCCAGAGCCGGGCGTAGGTGCCGTTCTTCTCCAGCAGTTCGCTGTGGGTGCCCTGTTCGATGATGCGCCCGTCATCCATGACGATGAGCCGGTCCATGGCCGCGATGGTGGACAGCCGGTGGGCGATGGCGATGACGGTCTTGCCCTCCATCATCTCGTCGAGACTTTCCTGGATGGCGACTTCCACCTCCGAATCCAGCGCGCTGGTGGCCTCGTCGAGCAGCAGGATCGGCGCGTTCTTGAGCATCACCCGGGCAATGGCGATGCGCTGGCGCTGCCCGCCCGACAGCTTGATGCCGCGCTCACCGACCAGGGTGTCGTAGCCGGTATGGCCCTGTCGGTCGCTCAGTTGGCTGATGAACCCGTCGGCCTGGGCGTTCGCCGCGGCGGCCCGAATCTGTGCCTCGCTCGCGTCGGGGCGGCCGTAGGCGATGTTGTCGCGGATGGAGCGGTGCAGCAGGGACGTGTCCTGGGTGACCATGCCGATGGCGCTGCGCAGGCTGTCCTGGGTGACCTGGGCGATATTCTGCCCATCGATGCGGATTTCGCCGCGGTCCACGTCGTAGAAGCGCAGCAGCAGATTGATCAGCGTGGACTTGCCGGCGCCGGAACGCCCCACCAGGCCGATCTTTTCGCCCGCGCGGATCTGCAGGCTCAGGCCATCGAGCACCTGGCGCTCACCGTTGTAGTTGAAGCTCACGTTATCGAAGCTCACCGCGCCGCCCGAGGTCACCAGTTCGCCGGCGTTCGGCGCATCCTGCACCTTGGGGCCGCGGGTCAGGGTGGCCATGCCATCCTGCACGGTGCCGATGTTTTCGAACAGCGAAGTCATCTGCCACATGATCCAGTGCGACATGCCGTTGATCCGCAAGGCCATGGCGGTGATCGCCGCGACCGCACCGGTACCGATCCCGCCCTGGTGCCACAGCCACAGGGCATAACCGCCGGCCCCCAGGATCAGGCCGACCACCAGCGCCTGGTTGACGATCTCGAACTGGCTGACCAGGCGCATCTGGCGAAAGCCGGTGTCCTTGAAGTCTTCCATCGCCGCACGGGCGAACTGTGCCTCGCGCCGGGAGTGCGAGAACAGCTTCACGGTGGTGATGTTGGTGTAGGCGTCCGAGACCCGCCCGGTCATGGACGAGCGCGCATGGGCCTGTTCCTGGCCGACTTGTCCCAGGCGCGGCACGAAGTACAGCATGGCCAGCCCGAACAGGGCGACCCAGGCCACGAACGGCAGCATCAGCTTCAGGGCGAAGCCGCCGGCCAGCGCGATGATCGCAATGAAGTACACGCCGATACCGGGGAGGATCTCGATGACGGTGAACAGCACTTCGCGTACCGCCAGCGCCGTCTGCATCACCTTGGTGGTGACCCGGCCGGAGAACTCGTCGGAAAAGAACGAGAGGCTTTGCCGCAGCATCAGGCGGTGGAAGTCCCAGCGCAGCCGCAGCGGCAGATTGATCGCCAGGACCTGGTGCTGGACCATGGTGCGCAGTGCCACCAGGCCGATGCTGGTCAGCAGCACGATGCCGATGCCCCACAGCACGCGCCTTTCCTCGCCGCTGGCGGCGCCGCCGGCCTTCCAGCTGGAAAGCAGGTCGACCACCTGCCCGAGGAAGGAAAACAGCCAGGCTTCGTAGATCGATACCCCGGCGCTGAGCAGTGCCAGTGCGAGGATGTAGCCGCGGGCGCCGCGGGTGCAGGCCCAGAGGAACCGCAGCAGGCCCATGGGCGGCGGTGGCACCTCGTCGGGCGGGAAGGGGTCGAGCCATCGTTCAAACGTACGAAGCACAGTGATCTCCGGGTGGTGACGTTGCAGAGAGTCTATCAAGAGAGTCGGATCTCGACCGGAAAGACCCTCATCGACCCGCTTCAGGACGTTCTCAGAGAGGGCTTTTCTTATTGTTTTATAAGGTTTTTCCATGACGGTCTCCGGCGCCGTCGATCACGCCGGCAACGCGCTTCGATTTTCAGAAGCTCTCCCAGCCTCTACCGAGAAAACCTGCGAGCCCCCGCCACACAGAAAATCACCGCCACCGTCACCCCCACCATCCCCACGCTCACCCGCTCATGCAACAAGGTTGCCGCCAACGCCAAGCCGAAGAAGGGCTGCAGCAACTGCAACTGTCCCACCGCGGCAATCCCTCCCTGAGCCAGCCCCCGGTACCAGAACACGAACCCGATCAGCATACTGAACAGCGACACATACCCCAGGCTGGCCCAGGCCGCCGGCGTAATGCCCGAAAAGCTCGGCGGCGCGCAAACCCCGCTCAATACCAGCATCACCGGCAACGACAGCACCAGCGCCCAGCAGATCACCTGCCAACCGCCGAGGGTGCGCGACAGCCTGGCCCCTTCGGCATAACCCAGGCCACAGACTACAATCGCCGCCAGCATCAGCAGATCCCCCACGGGCGACGCGCTGAGTCCCTGGGCCAGCGCATAACCGACCACCAGCAGACTGCCCAGTACCGAAAAGCACCAGAACGCCGGCCGTGGCCGCTCACCGCCGCGCAGCACGCCAAAGATCGCCGTGGCCAGCGGCAGCAAACCGACGAAGACGATGGAGTGCGCCGAGGTCACGTGCTGCAGGGCCAGTGCCGTCAGCAAGGGAAAACCGACAACGACCCCCAGGGCCACGACCAGCAACGACAGCCACTGGCCCCGGGCCGGTCGCCGTTCCCTGAAGATCCACAGCAGGGCGAGCGCCAGCAAGCCGGCGATGCTGGCGCGGGCCACCGTGAGAAACACCGGGTCGAACTCCAGCACCGCCAGCCGTGTGGTGGGCAGCGAGCCACTGAAAATCACCACGCCGATCAGGCCGTTGAGCCATCCTTGCGTGCGCTGGCGGGTGGTCGATTGTTGCAGGTTCGATAGCTGTTCCATTCGGCAGCAGGCTCCTCGGCTCACGTGGGGGTTGCATGAAGGGCATGCTAGGGTCGACCATGATGACAATCAAAAAATTGTCATGGATACGCTTTCACATGCCACGTCTGCGCTACAAGACGCTGGTCGACACCCTCGCTGCGGATATCCGCTCGGGCAGGCTGTCACCGGGCAGCCGCCTGCCGACCCACCGGCAGTTGGCCGAAACCCACGGGGTGGCGCTGGTCACCGCCACGCGGGTCTATGGCGAGCTGGAGAACATGGGCCTGGTCAGCGGCGAGACCGGGCGCGGCACCTTCGTCCGGGAAACCACCCTGCCGCCGGGGCAGGGCATCGACCAGCCGGAAATCGCCGTGGGCGTGGCCGACCTCAACTTCAACTATCCCTCGCTGCCAGGCCAGTCGGAGCTGCTGCGCAACGGCCTGCGCCAACTGGCGCTGTCGGGCGACCTCGAGTCCCTGCTGCGCTACCAGCCCCACGCGGGCCGCCAGCACGAGCGCAACAGCGTGGCCCGCCATCTGCGGGTGCGTGGCGTGACGGTCACGCCCGAGCAGGTGCTCATCGTCGGCGGCGCCCAGCATGGCCTGGCGGTGACGATGATGGCGCTGCTGCAGCCTGGCGACGTGATCGCCGCCGATGCCTTGACCTATTCCGGTTTCAAGGTGATGGCCGAGGCCCTGCACCTGGAAATCCTGCCGATCCCCGTGCTCCCGCACGGGCCCGACCTGGCGGCGCTCGAGCAACTGTGTCGAACACGCCGCGTGCGGGCGCTCTACACCATCCCGACGCTGCACAACCCGTTGGGCTGGGTGCTGGATCTCGAGCAGCGCGAGCACCTGGTGGCCCTGGCCCGGCGGCACGATCTCTGGCTGATCGAGGACGGTGCCTATGCGTTCCTGGCCGAAGATCCACCGGCACCGCTGATCGCGTTGGCGCCCGAGCGGACGATTTATGTTTCGGGACTGTCGAAGAATGTCGCCACCGGCCTGCGGGTCGGTTTTATCGCCGTGCCGTTGCCCCAGGTGCCGCTGGTGCAGCGGGCGATCAGGGCCACCACCTGGAACACGCCGGGGGTGATGACGGCCCTGGCCTGTGCCTGGCTGGAGGATGGCACGGTCGCCCGCCTGGAAACCGAAAAACGCCGCGATGCCCGCGCCCGCCAGGCCCTGGCCGCCGAGGTGCTGGCGGGGTTGCCGTGCATCACCCATCCCGCCTCCTACTTTCTCTGGCTGCCGCTGGCCGAGGAGGCGCGGGCGGACCGGATCACCAAGGCGCTGCTGGACCTGAACGTCTCGGTGTCGACCGCCGAGCCCTTTGCCGTTTCGGCCCATGTGCCCCATGCGATCCGCCTGGCGCTCGGTTCGGTGGACATGACGGTGCTGCGTGAAGCGCTGAAAAAGGTGAAATGGGTGATCGAGGCCGCGTCCTGATCGGCCGCTGTTCAGACGCAAAAGTGCTGGATCGTGGACTCGATAGCACAGGGGGTTATAGCGCTGGCCTGGCCGTTGCCGAATCTTGAATGCAGGCTGTCCAAAGGGTCAGAAAAACCCTACACCGGTGCCAGCGCTCTGCTAGGCTAGAGCCTGTATCTGCAGCACGTGTGTGGCAGTTGCGTAAGCAGTAGCACGGCCTACTGCCAGGGAAGGGGGGCGAGGTCGGCGCAAATGTCAGCCCTTGCAGCTTGCTGCCTTCCATCATTCGTTCGGTTGATAGTGACCATCAAAAAACGCAAGTTCTGTTTTTTGAGCGAAAGAGGAAGATAGCGACATACCGAACCTGCTTTTGAAGGAACCCGAGCGATGAAAATTTCAACCCTGCTGGCTTTTGTCGCCGTCCTCAGCACAGGTATCGCCACCACCTTTCCCGCCCAGGCCGCCGAGAGCGCCAATGGCGACCAGGCCTGCCACTTCCTGCCGGTGGCCGACAGCGGCTTCAGCCTGAAGCAGGCCCGCTCGGTCGGTGTGCTGTACAGCGAAAACACCGTCAATACGCTCGAGTACCTGGAGCGCTACCACAGCGTTGCGCTGAACGGGGCGAAGAACGATGCCCTCGATTCGCGCATCAGCAGCGCCTTCGTCAACAGTTCGGACCCGAAATTGGCGATCGACTGGCTCAAGGGTTCGTTGCAGAAGCAATTCGCTTCGGTGACCGTTTACGACAACCTCGATGCGGTGGTGCAGGCCCGCCCTGACGTGGTGGTGATGCTCGATACCTACAGCCGCCTGGTCACCAAGCGCAACAATCAGTTCGAGGCCCGCTTCATCGCCAAGTTCTATGACGCGAACCTGCAATACATCGGCCAGGCCGAAGGCTCCACCGGCAAGCAACTGTCTTCGGTGTGGGTCAAGGGCAAGGCCGCGCCGGAGATCGCCGCACAGATCAACCAGCAGCGCGACCTACAGGTCGATGCCCTGAAACGGTTCGATGCCTCGCTCAAGGCGCTGGTGACCTCGGGCAATGTGGAACGGATGGCGAGCAACTGAGCGGCCGTTCCCAGTCAGCGGCGTGCCAGTTTGTACTTGACGCAATCCTCATAGAAACCGCGGCGGATGGCCTCGGGTTTGAGCCGTGACGGGCTGTCGTAGGTCTGTTCGGTGATACCCAGGGCCATCATGCGCATCCAGCCCTTGCTGAATTTGTAGGCCTGGATCTTCTGCCGCGCGGCATACAGCGAAACCCCCGACAGCTTCAGTTCCTGCGCCCGCGCCGCGGTGCCGGCCCCCCAACTGCACATGTAGCGATCATTGGGCTTCAGTTCCTTGCCATCGGCGCATAGCGCTACGCCTGCGAGGGAAAACGAGATCAGCGTGGTCCATACCGTTCGCATCTATGCTCAACCTAACTGCCTGAAAATAAAGTGATTCTGGCTGTTGCTGAACGGTCGCGGGGCCATCAATGTGCCTGCTGTCTGGACGGGTGGCTGAGGCCTGTCAGTCCTCCAGCGGTTCCCAGTGCAGGGTGCCGAACAGATAGTCCATCAATGGCAGCACAATATTGAAATTGCGCCCCTGCATCAGTTCGCGCCGATGGTGCAGCTCATGCAGCCGGCGCATCTGGCGGATCCACGGCAGGCGCGCCAGCGGATGCTTCGCCGGCAGGTGTTCGCAGGCGTGGAACACCTCATAGGCCAGGTAGCCGAGCAGGGTGCCGCTGGCGAACAGCGCCGCGACATTGGCATTCAATGGCAGAAGGGCCAGCCACAGCGGCAGGGCGAACACCAGGCTGTGGAGCACGATCAGCCAGGCGGGAAACAGCACCACCCGCCAATCCCGTGCCGTGTCGCAGGTCATGTAGCCGGGGCCGAAGAAACTGTGATGGTCACCGGTATGGCGGGCATAGAACAGCCGGGCGAACGGCTGCCGGTGGTGCCCCAGCCAGCGGTGCACGACATAGATACACAGGTTGAAGAACAGCAGCGACAGCGGCAGGGCCAGCCATTCCATTGGCTGCAACGCGTGCAGCGAGTGCCACAACAGGCCGATGCAGAGCGCCCCGTAAGCCAGGACGAAACCCCCATGCAGCCAAGGGTTGTAGCGCGGGTGAACGGCGGCGCGGTAACGCGCGCGGAAGTCCGGGATGGGGTTGCGCATGGTCGGGCTCCAGCTGTTGTGGTGATTGACAGCAGCGTAGCAGCCGGCGCGTGGGGCGGCGGCGGTCCGGTTCAGGGGTGAAGAGATGTAAGCGCGCGCCGGATTTGGCACCGCTTCGCAGAGGATTTGGCACCGCCGCTGATCGCGGAGCCTAGACATAGCGAAGTTACTTGCTCCCCCCAACGCCCGACGGCGCCCCCAACTGCTCAACGCTGAGTGACCAGCCCAAGCGGGCCTCCGGGTCAAGCGGGATTACCGCCTCTTGCACGACCCAGAAAGCCACACCGGCGGGCACGTCCTTGATACCGATATCTTCAATGGTCAGCCCACACTCACATGGGGTCATGACAGCCACTGGCTCACCTGGGATTTGATACACGATACGCAGAGCCATCACTTACCTCCGAAAACTTGAACGCTGTTGTAGGGGAAATCCGTCATCACGAAATTCGCGCCAGTGCCCATACCGGCAGCGCTGACGCTTGTCACTCGCAACGCGGAGACTGTGGGAGCTACCGAGCCACCACTTGAGAGGTTGAGTGCGTTGGAGATGCCACCCACGGTGTAGCAAAAGCTGTAGTTAGGGTTTGCCAGTGGGGTGGCAAAGTTGATTGTGAAGTCCCCCACACCGTTATCGGTGATGCTCGAAACATTGAAACTGTCTCGCACCGCGACCGTTCCAGTGCCGTTCCATGACACCCAGGCCGAGCAGGTGGCCTTAGCCGAGCGGAACTTCTTGGATGTGAGCACCGCCGTATCATCGCTGCCGGTATCCACCTGCACCTGAGAAGCCACCCGAGCGATCCCCTGGACTGTCTCTGTTGCCTGGACCAAGCGATCCGTAATAGCGGCCAACAGAGCCGTAATCTCGGCCTGGGAGTAGGTCGAGGTCTTTGGATAAGCATCAGTGATGCCATATCCCGAGAGGGTCGTTGCTTTCGCCGCCTTGCCCGCCAGAGCGTTCGTCATGGTGGTTGCGAAATTCGGGTCATTGCCAAGAGCCGCAGCAAGCTCATTCAACGTGTCTAGCGCAGCAGGCGAAGATGCAACTAGGTCTGAAACTGCTTTTTGAATAGCGCTTGAAGTTTCTGTCTTGGTGAACGCATCAGTTATGCCGAACCCAGCGACAGTGGTCGGCTTGTTAGCGAGCTTTGCCCAGGTCCCGGCAGCGGCCTGGAGCGCCTTTACCGCATTCAGAACTTGAGAATCATCACTAGGGACGATGTCCATCCCAGCCCCTACAATTAGGTTCACAAGCTCCCGCTGAATAGCGTTGAGCCAAGCGGGAGTTAGCAACGTGGCATCTACACCCGATGCCGGCTGTCCTTGCGTAAACTCCTTCGAGCCATTGGCTGTCGAGGTGCTGTCACCAATTCTTTGCATCAGTTATCTCCATAGCCGAATAGCAAGATGGACTCAGCAGGCTTCATTTGGCTGAGTCGACATTCCAGCAATTTATTTCCCCACACTGCCAGCGGATCACCCGCCGCAGCCATCCCAGCCACGGCGTGACTGACAGTCACTGCCGGCGCATTGACTCGCCATGCGAAGCTCCAGTCCCCGCCGTAGAGCGCATCGCCAGCGCGGGCTATACCTGCCCTGGCAGGGCGAAATGTGGTGATCGTGACGTCATAGCCCAGTGCCTTTGCCAGCGCGATAAAAAATGGCTTGCTCCGCCCATCTCGACTACTCAGCTTGCTAACAACAGCCTGAATGCGCTGCCGAGTCGTTTGCGGCACTCCGACAAGGCATGGATCAGGTAACGCAAGGACGCGCTCCCAATCAGCCAAACCCATACCCGTATCGGCGAACAACGCCGCACCAACTGCCTCGGCCTTATCGTCAGTCAGGGTGAGCGCGGATGCCTCAGCCTCAATGGCTGCTGACAACCTCGGGGCTGTACCGTCATACGAGACGGGCGGGAGCAGCAACCGCAACTGGTCGGCGAGCGTCGTCATTCCATCAGCCCAAGAGTGATGGTGCCGGGGCGAATCCACCCGACAAGGGCAGGATCATCCGACGCCTTGACGTTGCCCGTTGGGGTTGTCAGAAGGCGATCAGTAACCCCAGCCAAGTTGTTTAGCATTGCCTCAATCTGCGACCGTTTAAGACCATCCTGCGGCTGAATGGCACCGAGCAATGTGTTGTAAGCAGCCTGGGCAGCAGACTCAATATCGGACAAGTTGTAGCCGCTGGCCAATTCAACCAGGGCCGTAGAATCAATCACTCTGACAGTCGGGACATAAACCCATACGTCGGCGATTACTGAACACTTTGATTCAATATGTTTTTTGCAGTTAGAAATGACTTCCTCTGATGGAACCCCGCTACTGCCGGTTATCACCACGTCGACCGTACCGCCGCCCCGACGACCAACCAACACAAGCGCATCAGCTACGCCATCAACTTGCCGAGCCCATTTCCTGTAGTCCTCAGCAGTTCCACCCGCTGGGGGTGTTTGGACTTGATCCAAATACCGGGCACGCAGGGAGTCCAGCGTTTCAGCGTCCTCACCACCAGCAGTTTCGCCAACAAAACTTGCAGAACTGGACATAGCCAACGGCGGGCTAGTAATTACCAGATCTCCACTTAAACCATTGAGAGCGACACCGGCTGTATTGGCACGGACGCTAACAGCCACAGTTCCATCTGGACCAATCTGCGCACCTGAAGTCGTCGCAAACTTTTCCCCTGTGATGAGATGAGTGAGCGTCGATCCTTGCAGCAGAATGACGCCAGGCGTACCGCTCAAAAGCACTGGCGCCGTGGCCGCTACCGGATCTTTCTGAAACAACCCCTGAATCGCCGCGTGATGCAGCAATTCATCATCATCTGCGGTGTCCGCAAATATCTGACGATACACCCATGCCAGCTTCTGATAGAGCCCTTCGACGGCCGCCGCAAAAGCAGCCGAGCGAGCGTAATTGTCGCTGTCCTTGCCGATATCGGCCTCAGGCTGCAAGTTGCGAATATCACGCAGGATCTGCCCGAGAATACTTTCGAACGAGAGAAACGAGATGGCCATTTAAATAACCCTTACAGGGAAACGAAACACATGCAAATTGCTAGTGGCGTCCGTGACGTTGATATCAAGGTTGAGCCAGCCGTTATGTGGCTGTTCAGTGGTTACGCTGATCGCAGTAGCACGGCCGTCATCAAGCAGTTGCTTAAGTGCGTCCTCAGCGTATTGCTTAGCTAATGTGCCCACCCGAGAAAGATCTTTCTCGCGGCGCAGCTCATGCAGGCGGGAACCAATTTCGGGAGCTGCCCAGTAGCTCCCGAGGGGGGTTGCGATTCGGATGTAGACAGCATTAGCCAGCGTGTAGATTCGCTGTCCAGTTGCGTCGCCTGTATTTGGGTCTATGCCTGCGTCCATACAGGCAGAATGACAAGTTTTATCGACCAGTGAGTTTCAACGGAATGTAAGCCAAACCTACTGCTGTTTGTCCGGGGGAGGCCCCTGATTATGCCCATGAACGTTATAAATATCCCGGTCGGCCTGCATACTTCGAACACGGTCTGCAATCTCGCCTGCACCCTTGATATCGCCAGTCGTTTCGATCACAGGCGTATCAAAGATAACTTTTGTGGTCGCCTTAATCCGAAGCGTATCCGTCTCAACTTCAATGACACGTCCGCGCTTCATATGAACGTAATCGCCTTCGTCGGTGTACAAGGCGACTTCGCCGCCTTGTACCGCCAACCTGTAGCGACCGTCTTCGCTTGCAACAACCACAGCGTGATTCGTGCTGCCGCCGACCGGGATGACGATGTACTCAGCACCGGCCAGCGGCGCCGATGTGAAACCGTAGTGCTGGAACAGCTCCCCATCGACAGCCTCACCGGCCAGGCCCTCCATCTGCACGCCCTGGAGCTTGCCCTGGGTGTTACCGGCAGCCACCGCCCGGAATGCCTGACGCACCTGCTGTAGAGCACGCTGCACCTGCTCACGGACCTGCCTTGCTAGCCCAGTCATATCAAGCGCTCCTGATCTGTTCGATAAAGGCGGCATCCGGATTGGACTTGCCCTTGTGTTTCTTGATCTTGGCCCCGTCCAGCACCCACATTTTGTCCTCTCGCAACCGCAGCTCGGTGATTGCACCCTGCCCGCGAGTGAGCCGCATCGTGCGAGCCATCAGGAAGTAGACGGCGTTCAGGCCGTGCGGCTCGCTGTAGACGTGCACCCGCTGCCCCGGATTCCAGACCAGGCCGGATGCTGTCCGATGCCCTTTGACGATTGCGCGGATCTCGAACCCCTCAAGACGACTGTCCGCCAGTAGCTTTCGCGCTCTGGTCGTCGCCATGTCTTGGTTCTCGGTGCTGTTGTCGATCACCACTTTCGGCCGGAAGATGCCACGCTGGGCCAACGTCTCGTCCTTGATGACCGACTGAAGGTGGGAGCGCTTTGTATCCAGGCCATCATTGCTGTACTGACCATGCTGGCCGAGGACGGTGATCTGGCTGTAGCGGTTCGCGATTGATCGCCGCACGGACAGCCGCTCAACGTTGTTGCCCATGCCGTCTAGGCGTAGCACCAGGCCGTCGACGGGTGCCGCGTCATAGTCCGGCCCACCGACCACCAGCGTTCCGTCTGGCTCGAACCACGGCCACAGACCACTTGCCTCAGCGGCTTGCAGCAATGCCTCCCAAGCGGTCTGGCCTGGCTCAATCTGAACACGCCGACGCCCCTTGCCCTTGGCCGACTTCTCGCGCACATCAATCTTGCTGATCCCCAGCGGCTTAACCACCTTGCTGATCACCTCATCAAGCGATGCCTCGCGCATGGCAACGAAAGGACAAGAGCAGTCGACCAGGGGAGCAGCACCGTCGCGGCCGTTAATTCGGATTGCGATACCACTGCGGCTGACGTCGTGTTCAAACTCGTCGACCTGTCCCGTCAGCACCCGGTCACGGCCGAGGTTCAGCGTGCAACTGGCCCCCTCGACCAGGACTTTTGGCAGCCTGGCCGTATCACGGACGTACAACTCAAGCTCAAACGCGTCAGACGGTGTGAGCAGGTCCGACTCGACCGACCACCCGTCCCATGTCGCGTGGGTCATACCGCCAATGGTCAGGCGGATTGCGTCATTTGGCGTAGGCACGTAGCACTTCTCCGGCTTCGATGTTGTGTGGGGCTTTCAGCCCTGGGTTGAGCCGCATCAGCTCTTCGGCACGTGCATGGTCGCCGTACCAGTGGTGGGCCAGCCGCCGCAAACTGGTGGCGCTGGAGACAGTGCGTTCAACCAGTGGTGGACTGAGCAAAATCACCGACCGAGCGCGCGCTTGCACCAGGCCAGCGACTGAACGCAGTGCATTGATCACCGGCAACGCGGATTCGACGTCGTATAGGCGACGGTGCAACAACACCGCAGACTCGGCCAACGAGCGCGCCAGGTTGACAAGGCGCTCTAGATCATCCGGGCTCAGCGTCTGCGCCGTCGCCTCGTCATCGATGACAGCGGCCACAGCCTGCACATGGGAGACGGCCAGCTCAGTGATTGTCAGTACGACTAGGCCCAGCGCAGTGGCCTCGACCGGATCGCTTGGCATCTCAGCCGGCAGTACCGCTGAGTCCGGTTCAACACCTTGTCGGGCAGCCAGCAGAAACGCGGACCCGGCCCGAGCCGCATCAGCGGTCAGGCTTTCGGCACCCGGCATCGCGAAAGGGACACCACTGCGCGACAGCAGTGAGCGCGAGTCGGTCGGCGTGCTGCCCTGAATGACACTGCGGATCTCGGTCGGCGTGCGCAGCAGGTCAGTCAGCGGGTCGAAGGCCGAGAGCGGGTTGCTCTTGAACAGGTCGACGACCCCGGACACGACGCCGAGGATCTGGCTACGCAACTGTTGCAGCCGCAACCCGATCCCCGGCAGGCCGAGCGCCTTCTCAAGTAACCCCGTCCAGCCGCCGCCAATCCATTCCTGGATCTCGGCCACCAGGCTGTCGATAGCAGCCAGAAAGTCAAAGATGCCGTCCTGCCAGGTGTACTCATCCTCCACCAGCATCTTTTGCTCGATGGTGTAGATGAGGTCACGCGTGAAGAACGGTTCGTCTGGCTTATGTCCGACGAAATTCAGCTCGACCTGCGCGTAGTCTGGGCGGTCTGCGCCGTGATGCACCGTGTAGCCTTTCGACACGACCGCGACACTGCCGTACACCGGGTGCACAAGCTCGCCCGGCCCAATGGTGTCGAGCGCGTCGAGAAGCGTCCGCAGCTCGAACTCATAGTTGGTGCCGAACAGCACGGCTCGCATCATGTAGACCCGAGCGCCTTGCCCTAGGTCCTCAACCGCATCGCCGTCCTGATAAGGCGTCCCATGCTGTGCCAGCGAGCGCTCGGCCTGAACACTTTCTTCAACCACATCGAACGGTACGCCCCGGAACGAGGCGTCCAACAAGTTCTCCGCCCAACTCATTGGCCGCGCCTCACTTGAATGTCCGTCCGACGCTCTACCTCAGCCTGGATTGCGTTCGAATCAAGGCGCAGGTCGATGACCAGCGGCCTCGACAGTAGCGCCTGCAACTTGGCGTCTGCGGGGCTCTGGCCGCTCGCCTGCTGCATAGGAGCCAGCGCTGCATCAGTGAGGCGCTGAGAGGCGTTTGCCGCCCATGCCCGAGCCCCATCAACAGATCCACCGGACGCGGTTAGCCCGGTCTGGTCATGCGCCAGGCGCTGTGCCTGACTCGAAATCCAGTCGTCCGAGGCATCCGGGTTGTCCTTCGCCAGATCGATGCGGTTTCGGTAGAAGGCCGTTTGATAGGCGCGCTGCTTGTCGTTGAGCAGCTTTGAATTCTCAGCAGCATGCAACCGGCCCTCGTCGGTGTTCTCTGTCGACCCGCTTGTCACGCCGCCCGCCAGTGCCAAAAGGGCCGCACCACCTGCTTTCCAACTCGGCATGCCCCACTTCGACTTAGCCGCCCCTGGAATCTCTGGTGTCACGGAACCACCAGCGCCGATATTTGCCGGCCAGTTTGTAACGAATACCGAAGTAACGCCGGCCGCCTCTTCAAGCACTTTACCGACTGCGATATTTTTAAGTGTCTCCGGCCCGCCCAAGAACTTATTGAACAAAGCACCTACACCCGCTTTTGCGCCGCGACCTGCGTAATAACCACCAATACCAGCCAGGGCACCGCCGGCCAACATTTGCTCACCAGACAAGTTCAGGTCATCCAGTAGGTAACTCCCAAACTCGGAAAAGCCTTTGTTCAACGGCTGCGCCATGCGGTCAATGGCCTGGCTGAGCGTGGCTTTCATGCGGCTACCGGCACCTGTGGCGCTGTTCACGTTGTCCACAAGGTCTTTTTCAAAGATGGGCTTGGCCTGCTCAATCTCTTTCGACTGTTCAGCAAACTTCTTGTTCTTATCGCCCGTCAACATAATTCGCGCACCGCGAATTGTATCTTGGTCCATGCCTTTAAATACAACGCCCATAAACTTTGCGCGCTGCTCATCTGTTTTCATACGATCATACTTTCGCTTCAAGTCCGAAAAAACATCTTCTGGATTTCGCGAACTTCCATCTTTGTTAAAGAACTTAACGCCAGACGCCTTAGTAACTTGATCACGATAGGTTTTGTTGCTGAATACTCGCAAAGTCGATTCGGCTAAAGTACCCAATCGCTCTGGCTGAAGTTCAACCGTGGACAGCGTTTCGGTGAACGCCAGTGCCTGCGAGATCGACATACCCGCCGCCTGAGCAGCACCCCCAATCTTCGGGAACAGGTCGGCCAGGTTCTCAAGCTCAGCGTTACCGAGGCGACCGGCTACCGTCATCTTTTGCAGCAGATCCAGCGCAACGCCTTCTTTGTTCAGGTCCAGGTTAAACGCACTGGCGCCCGCTACCACTGCCTTGCCCAACACAGCCGAGTCAGCACCAGTTACAGCCGTCCCTTGCCCGATGGCATCAGCGGTCTTCTTCGCCGCGCTGTAGTTGACCCCGGATGCAATCAGCGTGTTGAAACCACTGTCCACTCCCTCGCGGTCGAGGCCGTATTTCTTGGCGATGCGGAACCCTTCCGCTCGCCACTCGTCCCGCTCAGCGTTCGACATGTCGGCAGTCTGCTGGGTGCGGATCAACTGGCGATCCAGACGGGCACTACCAGTCAGGCCGGCCGCTACTCCGAAGCCCAGACCAAGCCCGGCGAGCTGCCCCTGAGCGGTGCCGCCAAACCGCTTGAGCCGGTCGAACTCTTCACGAACGCCGGTCGCGAGACGCTTGAGAAGGCGCAGGTTATTACCGCCGCTCTGAGCCAACCGACGCATGCTGGCTTCAGTCTTGTCGACGGACTGGCGAAGCGGCTCGGAGCCTTCTTTTGCGGCCTTGGCAAGCTCGGTTTTCGTGTCGTTCGCGGCCTTGCGCGCGGTTTCGCCCATCGTTTTCAGAGCGCTAGTGGATTGCGTAACACCAGCACGCCAAACACCTTGCCCCTGCGCTACCTCACGCACGGCCTGGCGAATGATCTTGTAGCTAGCCGCGCCGGCCTGGCCGGCGTTACGCAATGCGGCACCGGACTTGTTTGCCTCGTCAGTGAGGGTGCGCGCTCCCTTCTTGCCGGCATCGCGCAGTGTATTGTCGAGCGCCTGCACTTCGCGGCGTGCATCACCCGAGTGCGCCTGAAGGCGCAAGGCTACGCGCAGGTCCGAATTCATGACCGAATCTCCCAAAGACTTTCATACAGAAGAAAGGCCCGAATCGGGCCTTGAATTAGTGCCGAGTCTCGGCCTTGTCTACTTCCCAGCAGAGGTGGGCATCACCACCCGGCCGGAGCTTCACCAGGTAAGACCCAGGCCCTCCAGGGGACAGGCCCAGTCGCTTACCAGCGGCGACCAGATCCTCTTGAAAGGCCACCATCGGCTCAGGCGCTCCCAGCACAAGAAGCGCGGCGCTACGATGAGCGCGGAACGAATTTTCAAGAGCCTCAAAGTCAGCCTTGGGGAGCGCCACACATTGGATAGTCATCGTCTTTTCTTCCCTTTGCCCCTGGCGACATATCGAGTCGTGTTTTTCTTCCTGCCGATCAGCAGGTCAATACGCGTGTCGATTTCTTGCCGTGTCATTGACCGGATTTCGTCGAGCCGGTAGCCATGCCTTACGAGGGCGTGCTCGATGCGTCGCCAGTCTCGGGCTGTGCCGCCTTCTGCGGCTTCAGCTTTTTTTCCAGGCTGACATCCGCGTCAGCGATCAAGGCCAGGTCGGACTCAGCCAACTCTTCCAGCAACAGCTCCGTCGTCAGCGCCTCGGCAGGGATCTCGCCGAGAGCGAGCAACTGGCGACGGTAGACCTCAACAGTGATCAGTTGCAGCGGGCCCTCGGGGTGCTGTTGCTGGGCCGCCACCATGTCACCAGCGACCGCAACACGCAGAGTGAACTCTTTGTGCCGCGTGCCCGCGTACCACACGCCGATTTCCAACTCACCCTTGATCGTCAGGCCTTCCCAACGCTTGCTTTGGTCAGTCATAACCTCACTCCATGTAGTAGTTGAGAGCGGAAAGGGTCAGGTCACGGGTGGCCTCACCTTCCAACTGGTACTTACTGCCCATTTCCATCAGCGCGACACCTGTCCATGTCTCGCGCTGACCACCTCCATCGACAGGCTCGATGGTGATCTTGGCGTCAAGCATCGCCCGCCAGTTCGGCTCACCCGTCTTCGGGATCGCGACCGAGACACGCAGCTCATGGTCTTCCATGCCCTTGGCGGTGCCTTTGGGGCGGCCAGTGCGGTTCATCGTCTTGACGACGGTGCGACCGGTTTTCAGCGAGTGGTCAAGGCTCTTGACGTCATAGTCTTGGCCGTTGATGGACAGAACGATCTGCCCTACGTAGTTATCAGACATAGGGATCTCCGGTTACAGCAACAGGTCGATTCGGCCAGCAAAGACATGCAGGCCATTCACAACGTCAGCAGGGATAGAGGCATTCAACCGGCTCACGTCTTGACCAGATCGCTCGACGACCAGGCCGTCTGCGTTGTCATCCACGGCCTCGACAATCTCCAGGTCCTCCAGCTTTTTGAGTACGTCCAGCAGCTCGCCACGCACCGCTGCCGGAGTCCGGTTCGACAGCTTGTCGCGCGGGAAGCGCAAACGAATCCGGTCACGGCAGGCCTGCCGCACGTAGTACAGCGTGCGAATGGTGGTCAGATCGAGCAGCGAAACGTCATCGGCACCGGCCGCGCTTTTGGTGTAGGTCGAGACAGCACGAACGATCTGCACCACATCACCTGCGCCGACTTCCAGCGGGGTGACGCCGTTCTTCAGACAGGTCTCTTGCTCAGTTCGGCCCAGGCGCTTGGCGACTGGCGGAACGGCAGTTCCCGTGAGGACGAGGGTGTTGAGTGGCCGGGCCGGGTCTTGTTCAGAAGCGATCATTGCTGCGTACGCGGCAGCAACCTGGCGTGCAGACGATGACGTACCCGGCAGCAGCGCCAGGCTGATGGCCCCACTGTTCAGCGATGCGGCCAGGGCAGTGGCAGCGGAAATGGTCGACGTGACAGCACCAACACCGAGGATGGATTGCTGCTCAATCGAATCGGTATATGTGTTGATGTGAGTGCGCAACGCCGTCATGGCCGCCTGAGTGAACCAGGCCGGCACCAGGATGGTGTAACCGCCTAGGGCCGTTGACGCCAAAGCTGCCGAGATATCTGGCTCATCGGAGCCGGTCACAGCGATACCGACACAGGACACGGCGGCATAGCGGTAGGCTGCGAGCAGAGCCGCAACCATTTCACCAGCCACCGGCCCGAACTGAGCCTGCGCCTCGGTCGCGTCGTAGACCTGAGCCGGCACCAGAGGCTCAGCGGTGGCATCGGCGCCCAGTGGGACAACCAGGCAGATGGATTGGGGATTGGTCGGCAGGTTCCGCACCGCCATCCGCAAGTTGAACTCCATGTAGACGCCGGGCTTGCGAATGCTCGACGGGATCGTGTCAAACGGAATGGTCATTGGGCGGTATCCTTGGCGGCCGTTTTGGCACCGCCTTTGACGGTACTGGCAGTGGCTGGCTGATCGTCAGCCACAACTTTCAACTCGCCGGAAGCAACGCGGCGCTGGTAGTAAGAGTGCTCAGGTACGTCGACCGGATCAGCCGGGGCTGGCTTGATAAAGCCGCCCGACTGGTCGCCGGCCTGGAGCATTGGCACGGGGTGCACTGTGGCAATCACACGCATCACAGGTTCCTCAGTTCAATCGAATCGGTTACGACCACTTCCGGGTTGTCAGCCGGCACGTGGTACGACAGGTCAATGCCTTCCAGGATTGGCAGTTCTTCTTCAGGGATCTCCCAGTCCAGCTCGACGGCGAAGCTCTGGCCCAGCACCGACAGGTGGCTGGCGTCGAACTTACCGTTCACCAGGTTTGCGAACTCGGTCGGCGACACCCGAGCACCGCCCGGTTTGTGTTGCCAGCCAGTCAGCAACCGCATGCAGCTCTCCCAGATCCAGTAGCTGCCGGGGTCAGTGGGTACGGTGCCGCGCCGGGTTTCACGCTCGCCGCGCACTGAGCGACTTGAGATGACCAGGCGGAACACCACCGCTGCCGCGTAACGCCGGGCCTGACTCGCCTTGCGGAACGTCACTTTCGGGGTCGTGATCAGCACGCTCGGGGTGAGCTTGAGAAGGTCGACCAACAGATCAGGGTCGCTCAGTTCGCCGCCGTAGCTGCCGACATGCAGTCGCGGCAATTGCTTCAGCAGCTCGCCCAAACGTCCCTGAATGGCGTCCTCCAGCTCGCCCAGCATCACAGCCCCCTCATGGTCGAGCGGCTGAACGTCCGTGGCTGGTGGCTGATCTGGAGCCCAGATTGCCCAGACTCGGCCGCGCCTCGCTTCTCATCCTCGGCGGCCAGGTTCTCCAGTCGCTTGATGATGTCGCGATATCGCAGACGAACAGCCGATTCGGCGTTGGCCTTCTCCCCGTACAGGTGAAAACGGGTCAGCTCAGGCAGGTCATCAGCCACCCAGTCCGGGGCGTCCTGCCCCGGCTGGCGATACCGCAAGTAGTACTGAACCTCACTGCGAGCACGGCCCGAGGCGTCAGCGATCCTTGCCAACGCAGCCACGGCCGACGCCACGTCCTCCGGTGCCCAGTCATCCAAAGACTCACCATTGGCAGCCGCCTCCAGCAGCTCACCATCAATAGGCCGGTGGGTTTGAGGGACCGCAAGGTCCGCCATTTCCTTGGAACCGAAACGGGTGATGATCGCGATTGCGCTCGGCAGCGAGAGATTCATTACTCAGCCCCCTTCTTGCTGGCTGCACCGCGTTTACCCGCAGCCTTCTCGGTCACAGCGTCCGAGTGATCACCAGAAGCCGGAGCCATTGCCGGAACCGGCGGCGTACTCGACGACGGCTCAGCACCGCCGGAACTGTCGAGCGTCGATTTATGTTCATCGTCCTGCGCCTCCAGCGCCTTGAGGTGTTCGGTGACGAGGCCGGCCAGGCTGTCAGGCAGGATGCAAATCACGCCTTCCTGCGCGGGATCTGCGGGAGCCAGCAGCTTTGCTGCTTCAACGATCAGAGCCGGGGCTGCCTTTTGGCGATCGAGCGCTTTCACCAGGTCGGAACACGCGGACTGCAAGCCGGCACGGGCCTTCTCCAGATCGAACGAGGCCGTCAGCAAACCCGCCTTGGTCTGCTCCAGCTCGTGCTCCAGCTCAGCGATGGTTTCGCCCATTTCCTGCATCAGAACCGGAGACGAATTGCTTTGGCTTGCAGTTGCACCTGGCACTGCTTGCTCAGCCACCACCAGTTGAGGCTCACGGCGGAATTGCTCCAGTTGCTGCTCGGTCAGCTCGCCATCCGCGTAGAAGGTGCCTTCGGCGCTGTGGGCGATGCCACCGCGACGAAAGCCATCAATCTTGGACTTGATCACGACACCCATGATCAGCTCCCCGTACCAGTCGAGCCGAAGGCCATCTGCCAGAAGCCGTAGCCGCCCGCCGCCCGCGCTTCAGCACCGAACTTGAATTCCTTGCGGTTGAATACGTCGGTGGCCTCAGCGTCGATTTGCTGCACGAACACCGGGGCCTTACGTTCCTGATAGATGAACGGTCGGACGGGCTTGCTTGTATCGATCAGGAACCACGCGGTATCCGAAGTGAGCCGAGCCTCGACAACCAGCTCAGCAGTGCCCTTGTAAGGGTTCGGCTTGCCGTCTTCCAGGCGATCAACAGTGAGCAACGCCCGACCGGTGTCTTCCAGCGCCGGCGGCACCAGCAGAACGGTCGGGATGCAGTTGATTGGTCGACCGTCTTCATCCTTGAACTTGCGCATAGCGGTCCGAGCAGCACCGTAGCTCGACTGGGCAGCGGCCAGGGTGGAAATGCTCAGCGCCTTGGTGGTCATGTTGCTGACGCTATTGCCCGCCACAGGATGGTCGGTGTCGAAGAAGTACTGACCGTCATAGCACGGCGAGACGAAACCGCCGTTCACCAGCTCATAAACGATCTCGTCAGGCAACTGCTTGGCCGAGAAACCCGCCATCTGCGCCTGTGGTTGATAGATGCCCAGTTGGTCATCTTCGATATGGTTGCGGTCGACCGCGACGGTGGCTTCGAAGTCTTCGTTCGTCACCGAGTAGCTGTAGGCCTGGAGGTTCTTGACGTGCTTCTCACCGACCCAGCGGCGCATCTTGGGAAACGCTGAGAGCCAGGCGTAGAGGTTGCTGCCGGTGCTGGACGGCACCTTCATCGCGATCTTTTCCCAGGTGCTGGGAGCCGATGCGAAGGCATTGTTGAACAGGGTTTTCAGGCCAATGAAAACGGCCTGGATGGAAGATTTGTTTACCAGCATGCGCTATGCGCTCCTATATAGAGAGGGTTACTCGACCCAGACACCGTCGGAATCGATGCCCACAACCAGGCCAGCGGCCGAGCGAGTGCCGCCGCCATCAGCCGCCGCCACGGTTGCGTCGTCGACGATGTAGGCCGGCTTCAGCAAGCGGGCTTGGGTGACGGTGCCGTCGTTCGCCCACTTGAAGGCTTGGTTACGGCGAACCTTCACGGACAAGGCGCCATCAGCACCGGAGGTGTTATCTGCCGATTCCTCGGCACGGCCGGCGTAGGTCAGGCCGGTTGCTGCCTTGCCCGGAATGGCAAAGCCATTGGCGTTCAGCGCGACCAGGGAACCCGCGAAGATGCGCACACCGGCACCTGCGCCGATCACCACAATGTCGGTCTGTTTGTATGGGGTATTGCGGTCAGCGGTCAGCGGCATGGCTTAGGCCTCGGGCTTCAGGGTTTTGGCGTACTCCACCGGGTTGAGACCGAGCTGGGCACATGCTGCTTGCTGCTCAGCGTTCAGCGCGGTAGAGGTTTTCGGAGGTTGCGCATCACCCAGGCCGGACGGTTCAGCAATAGCCGGCGCGGCCTTTACGAACTCGCGGAAGCGGTCGAGCCCGGCTTGCTCGGAGCAGCAGGCGCGGTGGTAGTCAGCGGTCGCCGGGGTGATCTTGCCGGCCTTCAGGGCGGCATCGATTTCGGCATTGACGACCGCCTTGTGGTCATCAGCCTTGCGGGTTGCCAGGGCATTTTCGGCGTTCGTTGCACGGGAGACGGCTTGGTCGTAGTCGCCACGCGGGACGAACTTTTCCAGGCTCGGCTGTTCGTTGTTGCGTGCGGTGGCGGTTGCCTTGAGTTGAGTTACTGCGGCGACGGCTTGTTCATCGGTTGCGGTGGGGTCCACACCGAGGGCTACCGCCAATGCGAGAGAAATTGCCATTTGAGGCTCCTGCTCATGGTTCAGTGCTGTCAGCACCAGGTTGGGTTTGTTCGTCAGGCCGACGCTGACCATCCGAAGAATTCGGCGGTATGTGTCGTCGTAGTCGAACACGGGGGATACAAAGCGATACTCTTTGGCAACGACCTGCCCCCCAGCGCGAGGGGTCCAATTGACATGCCCCCACAGGGCACCGTCGCGCAGCTCAAGCTGGTCAATCCAACCAGCGGCAGGGGCTTCCTCGCCCTTGGGTGCTGACACTTCGGTGGCGTGCTCCCAATCAATCACCATGTCGATACCGCGTTCGGTGAAGGCAGCGAGCACCAGTTGCTGGGCCAGCTCATCGAACAGCCAGGTACGGCCATCTCGACCAGTGACGGTGGGTCCAGTGGGGATCAGCTCAATCCACTCGGGCGGCTGCCCTTCGGTCGAGGGCAGCGCGGAGAGGTCTGTGTTTAGTGCGAGAAGTGTTTTCATGCCGCCAGTGTCGGCGGCATGAGGGAGAGAGTGTTTTTAAGCCCGACGCAAGAATATGCAGGCTGAGGGGGGGCTAATTGAGAGCCGGGAATGCTACCTCGCTTCGATCAGCGAGCGGGTCACTTTTTGAGGTTTTCCAGCCTTTCGAAGAATCTCAACGCCGGTTATGGCTCGGCAATGGGGCTGAAACAAAATCTAACGGTGGTCTAACGGTGCTTCGATTCGGTTTCCAACCGGATGCACCGGCTAGGCCCTACAACGCGCTCAAACGGGCGCGTTTTCAGGAGGCCCGTTTACCCCCTCAGATAGGCGCCAACGATCTCCACAATCTCTGCCTCGTCCTCGCTCGACAATCCGAGGTAGGGTCGAGCTGGCATATCAACCGACCGCGCCCCGTGCGTGACCCACTGAGCGAAGTTCGACTGACTTTTTCTCACAAAGCGGTTGCCGACCACGCCACCTCTCTCCCTGAAGTAAACCTGCTGCGACCTGGCAGCGTGATTGACCTTGCCGCCGAACTGGTGGATGGCGCCGTAGGGGCGGTCCGTGCCGAACTGCAGTTCGTCGTTACTGACTTGGTGACGGAGCGTATCGAGCAGCGCGCCAGACTCGCGAAGGATCTTGTTACCTCTCTTCCTTGCCAGGGTACGCGGCGATAGTGGCGCCCACGGCGATCCGTCTGGCCCGACTTGGCGGCGGGCGCGCCCATCAACGGACATGTGCAGATACTCGCCAATGTCGTTGAGCGGCACCCTCAACGAGCCGAGGCGCTCAATCAGCAGCTCCAGCCCGCGCCCGGCAACCGACGCATCAATGGTTACATCAAGCACTGCCCCTGCCACGAATGCCTCCTTTATACGTACTGATCACTCGCGGCCCGAGCGACGATAGAGCCGCACGCCGATGCGAAGTTGTTCCAGGTAGTCGGAATCAATGGCAGCCGGCGCAAGCGTGGTGACACCGCTCCAGCCGTCGCTCCCCACCTCAAATACCGCCAGTGCGGGCACCGCGTCACCATCCAGTTTGAAGCGGCGAATGTAGCGGCGGCGCACTACAGCCTTGTTCCGCTCGCGCTGCCACTCCAGCCTTGCCCACACCTCGTCCGGCTCTTTCAACGCGTCAGCCAGCAACAACAGCTCACGCGGTTTGACCTTTGACGCAACGGATTTGGCACCGTCGAACATGTCACGGCCGACAACCACGCTGTCGCCAGCCTTGTCACGGAACACAGCAGGACTGTCCGCAGTGGCACCAAACTCTCCCAGGAACCGGTCGACATACTCGTCATCTGCCAGCCCTTCGGGCATGACGCGGCTGGCAGCAGCCGGACGAGGCGTTGGCAGCGGACCTGGCGGGCGGCGGTTTGGCAGCCCGGCGCTCGGCACCGGACTGGCACGGCCAGGCTCGGGGAGTGGGTCATGGACTCGCGACATCGGCACGGCCGAGGACAACCGCGACTGACCTGGGGCATGCTCAAAGCCAGGGTCGATGCCCAGTGGCACGCGTACGGTACGTGAACCGTTGGGACTGTTGACGCCGATGACGCGGGTCTCATACTCGACCACAGGCACCGGACCAACTTTGAGCCCCATGCGCTCAACGTCCCGTTCGCTCAACATGAACTTTTTGCACTTGCACCCCCATCCATTCTGCGGGCTGTGCGTCGACCACCAAGCGTCATCGAGCGGGAGCACTGTGCCATTCCACGCCAGGTGCTGAGGACGCGGATGTGAGCTATCACCGTGACGATAGAGCCCATAGGGCCGAGTCTTCCGCAGCTCAGGGTCAGCCATCTGCGTTTCTCGGCCGGCGTTGTAGGACTGCCGCAGGTTCGTTTCGAAGATGGTGCGCGACCGCCAGGCTCTGCCGCCGTTGTGCTCCCAGCCATGCTGGGCAACGATCCTGTCGAAGTCCGTTCTGAACTGTTCCAGGGTGCGGCCCGTCGTGATTGCCTTCTCTACTGCACCGCGCATGTCGGACAGCAGATCGCGCTTGGTTGCCCCGGCCACGACGAAAGCCCAGTCATGCTCGGCGGCATACGTGTCTGTCCAGGCGCGGGAGGGCAGATTGGTCTTGCCCCTGAAGTAGTCGATCTGTTCTTTAAACGGCAATGAGCCGTGAGATACTGCCATTGCTGCATCTACTCATTTGGTAACGCCTCATGGAGGGCATTAAGTGAACATCACTGGTGATATGGAAAAAGTTGCTCGCGACACACAGGTAATCGGCCTCTTTACTGCCCTTGCCACGGCTGCCACTTCGGAGCCTGGATTCAACAGAGCCAGCTACATAGCAAAGGTAGAGGGCACTCTCGCGAAGATGGAAAGCGTTTACGATAAGCACCTTCTAGAAATGGTGCGCATCGTGCTCATGGCGATCAAAGCCCCCTGAGCACGTCGTAGCGACCGGCCAGGCTCGCGGCCATCATCCCGTCAGCCATTGCATTGGCGAGCTGGTCGGCGCTCATGGCGGGGTACGCATCAATCAGTCGGTCGCGAAACTCTTCAAGGCTGGACACCGAATCCAACAGCTCCTTTATTGCATCCACCATGTCATCCATGGGCGCGGCAGCAGCCGCCTCCAACGTCTCGACCTGGCTGTCCACTACATCCGGCACGGCAGCCGGGACCGGTGCCGCTTGTCGCTCGCGGTTGAGCGCTGTAGCTACCGGGGCGTCAGCCGCAACCTGCGACGGCGCGCCAAGAATCTCGGCACCCTCGGCCGGCTCAGGCAGACCGAACTTGTCGCGGATAACCGACTGCTCGACCCGCAACCCGAATGGCACGAACGCCTGTACGGCCTTGATCAGCAGCTCAAGGTTTTCGGGCTTCGGCACATCAATGATCAACTTCGGATAGCGTCGACCAGGTGCAAAATTCAGGTCGCAGAAAGGCCGCACGAACATCCGGTTGAGTGTGTTCGACTCAGCCTTGGCGTCGGCCTCCAGCAGATCCAGGCGTACTTCGTTGTGCACCTTGGCTTGAGCCAGGCTGGCACCGTCGTCGGCACTCATGGTCTGCCCGACGATGGCTTTGGACATTTGCTTGTCCCACCACTCAGCCAGCCCCTTAAAGAACTCGCCCGCACCATTGACGTTCGCAGCCTGCGTGAAGTCGATGCGCATCGAGTCGGGGATAACGGCAGCCGCGTCGCTGCCGAGGTTCGCCACGGCAGACATCAAAACACCAATGTCTTCCTTGCTTGCGCTCGGCCCATAGCGACCGACACGCATCGGAATGCCGTAGATATCAGCGAAGCCCATCCAGTCTTTCCAGACCCAGGCCTTGCACATGTAGCCGACCGCCGCCAGGCGTGCCAAACCACCACGGATCGGCAGGCCTGCGCGCAGCCTCGGACGATGCACAATGAACTTGTAGGGAGCCAGCGCGATGCCATTGAGCATGTCCGCCTCATCGAGCAGGCGCAGCTCTTGACCGGTTTCCCGGTCGAACTGAAAGAACCGAGGGTCGCGCAGTTCGAAGCGCTCCGGCGTCCACGTCTTGCCGCTTCGATCCCAGATGACTTCGACCACCGCGTACCCTTTGCTCAGAGCATCTGTTAGGTCTGTCTGCATCTCACCGAACTCTGCCGACTCAACCACCTCGCGCAGAATGTCGGCCCGGCGAATGTCTTCAGCATCATCCGTCGCGGCCTCAATACGGATATTGAGCCCTGCAAGGGCAAGCTTGCGCGTGCCGAGCACCGAGGCGTAGTGCAGGTCTCGCTCCTCCATCTCTTCCGCAAGGGTCAGGTAGTCGCGGGCGTCACCTTCGGCGGCGGCTTGCAGCAAGCCTGCAAGCCGCTCTGGAGTGAGTCCACCCGCGACAGAGGGATGCCAGACATGGCGCACGCCGGTTACACGTGGCGCAGCCACGTCCTCGCTGAGCTGATCGTATTCGATGGCTCGGCCGTATTGATCCACGATTGGTGAGCGTGCCATTACCAGATGCCTTTTCCTGAACGCCAGCCCGCACCCTGCTTGACCTGTCGATCATGCTGGGCCGTGGGCATAACGCGGTGATATTCGAAAATCTCAATTTCCTGCCGGCTGGCGAAGTCAGCGAGGACCAGGGCCACGCCTGCGTCCCCGTGGCGCTTATCGCCACCCTTTTCCGTTGTGCGCTGTTCGGGGATACGAGCAACGCCTTTCACCACACGGAAAGCGCGGACGTCCCCGGTAACGTCCTTGTCTGCGGGGATGCCATAGAGGGTGTCGTCCTCTAGTGCGGCCTTGAAGGGCGGCATGTTGTCCCGATACCAGCCTTCAGTAAGCATCACCTGCTCGATGCGGTTGAACCCGAATTTCACGGCGGCAGACTCGGCGATCTGCTGGCCGTTGCCTCGGGCGTCATGCGCACCCTTGAGAAAGTTCGGTAGATGTTCGACCAGGTAGAACAGGATCTGCTCTTGCTGCTTGAACGGCACGTTCCGCATCTCCAGCACGAACGGCGTGCGCTTGCGCAGGTTCTGCTCCTTGAGCAGCGGCCACAGGACTGACAGGTCGCCAGAGCGGGCGAAGTCCATCCCATAGAAGCTCTGCACGTCGGTCGGCATGGCCTTCAGCAGCGGCAGCAACTCGCGCTCGCACCACTCCAACGACTCAGCCATGCGCACGCTCTCGGGCTTTGTTTCGTATCCCTGCGGATACTTGAGGCGCAGCACGGGCGATTCGCGACTTGTGCGGCTCTCGACCAGGGCCATCGACAGGTAGGCACCGCCCCCCTGACTCGGGATGCAATCAAGTTCCTCATTGGCCGCTTCGCCATAGAAGTCGTAAACGTCCTGCACCCAGGCATCACGCTCCGCCTCAACGAACGGAATGCCTTTGCGCATGCACACCCGGTCATACAGGCCATCTTCGACGGCCTCACGGAAGGTGCACCGGAACACCACACCCTTACGCTTGCCTGCCCGTATGTCTTCGATAAGCTCGTTGAATGCGTTTTCGGTGCCGTCGTGCGTGCTGATCACGTGCACCTCACCACCCCAGATCAAGAGCGCAAGTGCCGCCTTCAGCAGCTCGGCAAGGTCTTGATGGAAAGCGGCCTCATCGATCACCACCACGCCCTGCCGACCACGCAAGTTACTCGGGCGGCTGGTCAGCGCGACAATGCGGTGCCCACTGGGGAATGAGATGGTGAAGGTCTTAATGTGCTTGTCTGGATCTTCATCGGGCCAAATGCCTTCTTCGATTTCGCCCGCCGCGTAGTTGAAGGCGCGCGACCACATTGCGCAGGCCTGGATGTATTCGACCGTCATGTCTTGGTTGTAGCCCAAGTAGTAGACCGTCTGGCCACCGGCCTTTTTCTCTGCGGCAGCCACAAGCACGTTGTCGGCAGCCTCTGCCCAGGTCAGACCGATCCGGCGCGACTTCTCGGCGACCTTGAGGGGAGCGCGAATGTTGACCCAATCCTTTTGATACTCCAGAAGGACAGACGGAGCAGCGACCCCGGCAGCACTCAACATTGACAGACTGCTCATGCGCGCCTCCAGGATGCTAGTCTATTGCCATCATCAATGTGTCGCAGAGGTGCTAAATGATTGACTGGTTTGCAGGTGCAGTGGAAAGCGCAAAGGCGATGAAGGAAATCGGCCAGTCGTTGCTCACGATTCGCGACGAAGGAATTATCCGCGAGCGCGTTTATGAGCTGAACAACAGCCTGATGGACCTTCAACAAAAGCTGCTGGAGGCACAGCTGAACCAGATGGAGTTGGTCAAGCGGATTCAAGCGCTTGAGTCCGAAAGGGAGCAAGCGAATCAGTCCAAAGACGTTATGGCTCAGTACACTCTTAAAAACTTCCAGACAGGGGTTTCTGCATACATTCTGAACGGCGAAGCCGATGCGGAATCTCCCCAGCTTTTCTGCACTAGCTGCCTGGAGACCGCAAGTGTAGCCGTCACCCTTCAGGGCGCCCGCGTAAAAACCTGCCCTAAATGCCGTAGCTCGATTAGTACGGCGCCCAGACCTCAAATCACGGTCCGGAATCGTACACAGCTCTGGTAGGCTCACGAGGCAACCCCCAAGATCTCTCGGCGAATTTCTTCCACTGTCTTGGCACTGAGGCCACCTTTCTTAGCGATCTTCTCGACCTGATTCGCCGCGTCCTCGACCTTGGCCCGTACCTCGGCTTTCCATTTCGCCTGCACGACAGACGCTCGACCCAGTTCGGCAACGACCTTGGCAACCTTGGGCAGATCAATCTTGCCGCCCGAGGTCATCAGCAACTTGAAGAGGCGTTCTTGCACCAGGCGCATCAACGCCTCGTTGACCGCGCCCTCATCATCCGGGGCAGCCTGAACCACCGCCTTGGCCTGCTCGCTGGACATTCGCAGTGCGGCAAGCTTGTCCTCGAACTCGCTCCCGTACCGATGCAGCGCGCTCTTGCCGATTGAGTAGCCACGCGACTCAAGCTCGGCAGACAGCAGCTCGTAGCCACTGAAGTTCGATTCGACCAGCGACTGATCAAGCCAGGCTTTCACCTCGGCAGGCAGGGCGGCGACCTTGCTACGCGGCGGCATTACCAGTACTTCTCAGGTCGAGCGATACCTGCGTGGCACTCCACGGTGTATTCGGCGACGTCGACGCCGAGCGCGGTGAGGCCCGCAACCCACTGGCCGGACGGGGACTTAACGACCGTGACCAGGGAGCGGTCGGCCAGGTAGTCCAGCTCACGGCGCAGCTCCAACGCAGTGGCGTCGGGATAGATGCCCTGAACCGTCGAGAGCACTACTGCCTCATGCGGGTCGACAGGGCGGCTTGTGTCGAGAGTGCGCAAGATGTACCAGCGCAGCGCCTCGCGGCGCACTTTTGCGGGATCGATATTCATTGGCGGGCTCCCCGGAGCTGCACGTTTTCAAGCTTGAGAGCCAACGAATCAAGCTTGGCCTCAATGATGGTTTGATTGCGCACGAAGTCCTCGCGGCGCACGTAGTGCAGGGGCATCTCCCCGCGCAGCTTTTCCAAGCCAAGCTCCACTTGGCGCAGCCGGTCGGAGTCCTTTGCAAGCTCCTCAAAGCGGCCATCCATGAGCGCAAAGCGCTGGTCGAGGCGGCGCTCGATAGCGGCGACCAGCAGCTTGAGCAGGGCCATGAGCGCGCCGACCAGGCCGACGCCGATGCTGATCAACTGCCAGACCGGCAGTTCTACAGTGCTCATCGGCCACCCATCCGCGTTACGTGCTCCTTGCACGGCACGCAAAGCGCTACACCTGGCAGCGCCAGTCGACGGCCTTCGGGAATCGCTTCGCCGCAGTGTTCGCAGTGGGTTGCCGACACCCCTTGAAAGCTGCCCCCGAGCGCGAGCTGCGCGGCTAGCGCCTGCTCGCGAAAGGCCTCTTCCGCTTCGGTTGCCATGTCAGTTACTTCCATTTTTGGTATTCCATTCGATCAGTTTCTTGAGCTGGGCACGGCACGCGGCATAGCCCTCGCTGTTGCGTACGTGGTTAGCCAGCAGGTCAGCGCGGGTCACGCCCGCGATTAGGTCGTCAGCGGCTCCGGGTCCTGCACCGGCCGCATCAGCTCGGCCGGTGGCTGAGCCGGTGGAAGGCACTGCAACTGGGGCTGCGGTGCTGAAGAGGGCGCCGTTCCACACGCGGACAAAGCCAGCAGTGAAGACAGCAGGAGGTAGCGGCTCAGGCTGCGCATCGAGCGCGCGGCGATAGAGTGTTGTGACACGTTGAATATCTCCGTTGAGTTTGTCTGTGACGGCACGCAGTTCGTCCCGTTTTGCGACGAGGTCAGCAGCCAACTGGGTGCCTCGGGCCTGCTCGGCGATCAGTTCGTCTGCGGCCTTCTTCAGCTCGGCAGCGCTGGACTCAGCATTGCTGCGCAGCTCTGTCGCGTGATCGCTGGCCTGCTTGCTCAGTGCCGCATCGCCCTGAGCTTTCGCCAAGGCGAAACCCTGCTCATAGCCGTCGTGGTGTGTCAGGGCCAGGCCTCCAACAGCAGCAGCGACAACCAGCAACCAGATGAGCAAAGGTTTGATGCTGCTCATAGGCACACCCCTTGGCCCCAGCCGGCCGCGATGTATTGGGCTTCGAAGGTCTTGAGGATCAGGCGTGGATAGCCTCGGTTTTCACGAAAGGCTGCGAGCGAGCGGCCCGCGTTGAACCGCTCGATTGATCCGAACCAGACCAGCGGATCGGCGCCCTTTGCCGATGCAAGTTTTCGGTCACGGATCAGCCAGCCAAGGCCGCCGTTGTAGGAGGACAGCACCATGGCGAATTGCTCGCAGGCGTTGCGGCCCTTGATGCGGTCAGCAAGCCAGCGGTCATAGCTGACCAGGGCCATGAGCGACCAGGTGGGGTTGTATGGCTCGACGTTGCCCAAGGTGTCGGGGAACAGCTCCGCGAGCCACACGGCGGTCGAGGGCATCACCTGGCCCAAGCCTTGCGCACCGACAGGGGATTTTGCATTGAACCGCCAACGCGACTCCTGATGCACCTGCGCTGCGAAGGCTGCAACAGGGGCATCGAGCCCCCATTCGGCCTGGGCAATGCGGACCAGCTCGCGGCGGTACTGCTGTGCCTCGGCCGGCACGTCGGCATAGGCCGAGGGCACGTTGTTGAGGATCGCTGCCAGAGGCAGGGCCACAAGCAGGATCAGACCAGAAAGACGGGCTCGTATCATGGTCAGAGCCCCAGAGTCAGGCCGATGATACAGGCCAGTACGATCAGGGCTCGGCGGACGCCTGCCCATGGCTGATGCGACAGCCGAACCTTGTCCGGGCGTGCATACGGGAACAGGGCTCGGTCGATCCAGTAGCCGAGGACGCCACCGCCAGTGACGAGCACTGCCTTGTAGAGAACGACGGCAATCTTGGTTGGTGCGATGAGGTACAGCGCGATCAGCAGGGCGACGGTGATCAACGCCCAGTTGGTCAGTCGTGGTGCCCTCGGGCGATGACCGCGCAGGCGAGTGCGGAAGCTGCTCATGAATGAGCCTCCTTGTTTGGGTTGGGTTTGAGTGAGGCGCGGATATCTGCGATAGCGCTTGCGGCTACGACTGGACTGCCACGGCCGATGTGACGCGGTGAGGAAGGGGCTGCCACTGCCCTGTAACGCCAACCACCTTGGCTGGCTTCCTGGGCAACTTGCCGGCGATGTGCAGCAACCCGCGAGATGACATAGGTTCGCCATTCGCGCGGGCATTCATCGATCATCTTTTGGCGCACTTTCTCGCAGCGCTCGTCAATGACGCGCTGTGCGCATTCCGCTGAAAGAGGTTCGTGCTCAAACATGTTCGAATCTGCCGGTTTGAATGGACCTGGCTAGATTCGCCCGCATTGCGCGGGTGCTGTATTTCCTGACGCTTTAAGCAAAAAGCCCAGCAGTGCTGGGCTTATTGTGGTGGCGGCTAGTGCAACCGCTTTGGCGTATCGTCGTACCCGAATAGGTCGGGTTCTTGCTGCCGGTGCAACACGCGCTGGCGGGAGATAATCTCATAAATAGCCTGGCTGGACAGATTAAACTCACGGGCCAGCTTGTCAGGCCGAATGTTCTTCTCGCGCCAGGCCTGGAAGATCTCCGCGTCTCGCAATGCCCGGCGTAGTACTTCGCCGCGAGGGATGTAAACAACAGATCCCCCCATCGTTTCGCATATCGCGTACACAACAGCACGCGCGATATTTGGCGCCTCATCAAGCTTGTCCGGCAGCACCTGCCGCAACTTGTTCTCGGCAATACCGGCCATCTCCGTTAGTGTCCCTTCCCACCGTGCCAGCACCACCGCATCGCTCATGTGGGCCAGCACTTTGTCGGGGTCTAACTTGTCCACCTCCCCACTCTCAAACAACTCTCCATTGCTCATTGTCGTCTCCCGTTTCGTTGTGCGTCCTTGGCTAGAGCGGTGACGACTCCCCGCAGTTGCACGGAGTCAAGCCACTCCAGCCGTTCTACCTGATACATCCGTTTTGCCATGCCGTCGCCGTACTCCCACGGCCGGCCGGCTTCCGCTAACTGGGCCTCGATCTTGCCGACCAGCTTGGCCCGATCCGCCGTAGGCTTTGGCTTGGCCCGGCCTTTCTTCTGCTGCCAGCCAAGCCGCTCAAACTCGGCCAGCACGGCCGCGATCTGCGTTGGGCTCAAGTCCTTTGCCGACGACTTGCCCGTCACCCGGCTCAGCAAGGCGCGGTATGTCTCGTCATCGAGCGACAGTTCTTTCTTCGCGATGTGGATCTTGCTGAGCTGCTGATTGCGCCGGTTCATCATGACGCCACCTGCGCCAACGCCAGCGGCGCCGCAGTGGTCATGCCATGGCTCAGGCGCACATCAGCCGCGGCTAACACGCCGTGGAGTGCATCGCCGATAGCCCGCACTCCGGCCTTGTGGCGGTTCGTGACGTTCCGATCCCGTGGTTTCTGCTGCACCAGGTCGGGATAGTGATGAGCCAAGTATTGCTCGACAGCCGGGGACAGCGTGCCGCCCGCGAACGCCGCGACCTGCTCATTCACCGCGTGTACCCACGCCTCACAGAACACATCGGCGCGCCGCACTTTGGTCGCCAACTTGCAGTTCTTGAGCCGAGTCAGCGAGAAGTCGCGGCGCGCCTGGCGCACCTGGCGCAGCAGCACGGTCATTGTGTACCCGGCCACCTCGGCCATCTCACCGATGAAGTTCCAGCGGCCAATCCCGGCAGCGAAGATCATCTTGCAGGCGTAGGCTTTCCCCACTGTATGGGCCAGTTGCGCCTCCCACTTCGCCGGGGTCCGCTTCGAACCGGCGACTGCGGTGCATTCGGCCACATCCGCCATGTTCACATCGGCCTGGCCGATGCCGTATTGCTGCATCAGTGCCTGAGCCTGGCGCATCGCGGCCGCAGCCTCATGAGCATTGGCACTGGTCGCCAGCCGCAGGCATTTCTTGATCTTGTCCAGGGCCTTGTTACGGTCCATGTGATTTCCTATCGCGTGTTGCCGTTTGCTTAGTGGATGGTGGTAGTTGGCACCGCTTCACGAAAGCGCGAAGGGCTCCAGTCACACGACTCATCGGCGGGGATGTGACCAAACATCAGCGTGCAGCGGCGGCAGTGCACGCAGTCGCCGCAGGTCTTGCCCTCGGGCAAATTCATCTGATCCTCATCGTTTACTGCGCGCCGTAGCGGCTCTCTCTGCTCGATCATCGTCGTCTCCATCTGTTTGGCTGCTCGTCAGTACCCGGCCACCACGGCGGGCAGACCACCCCGGCCAGGCCGGGGCGGTTTCGCTTAGTGGATGGTGGGTTTGGTCTGCAACAGCTCTCGGGTCGCTGCGCAGACCTCGCAGTCACAGCCATGCACGGGCGAGCAGATAGGGAGAGCAATGCGCCCCAGCAGCTTTGCGCCATTGACCATGGCGTCGACCACCCGGCCGGCCGCGCTGCTGTGCAGATCGCTCTGGTTGTCGATGCTGATTGAAACTGAGCCTTCGGTGTCATCTACGGTGATTTGGAACTTAGCCATGTGAACTACTCTTTAAATTCGGGAATTGGTTGCAATAGAGATCAATGCAGGGTCGATGGGGCCCGGTCGGCAAGGAAGACACTCGCAATGTCCAGCGGGATCGGCACGTACTGCTCCGAGCCGCCGAGGCGCTGGTACACGCGGATGTAGCTCTTTGAGCCCACGACCTGAACGGCGTCTCCGATAGCCTCCATGGCGCGCTGCCAGCGTGGATCGGTGATATCCATACGGCGCAGGGCCAGGACTCGACCGGTGCTGATTTCGCCTTGCTTGTCGGCCCGGAACGCCTCGTTGACGATGGCGCGCACTTCGGTGCGAGCGTCCTGCGTCCACTCGGTCAGGCACTCATCGATCAGCGCACGCGCGGCTTGCAGGCGCTCGTCAAAGCGGATGCTGTCCTGAGCGGCTTGCACAACCTTGAAACGCCCGTCGAACGACATCAGCGTTGTGTTGCCTTTTTTGCCGCCCAGCTTGACGCCGTACATCTCGGCAGACATATCGACGAAAGCCTTGATGTCGCCGAAAGCATCAACCTTGAACGCAGCCAGCGTGTTGGATACTGCCTGCGCCTTCTTCACCAACTCGTTTACCAGCTCGTCGCGAGCCAGGTCGATTGGCTTAACCAACTCCAGTGGGACGAGGTGGCCTTTGGCATCCTTCATGAACCCTTCAGGAACGTTGCTCATTTGTCTTGTTGCTCCATAAATTGAGAATCCCGTTTGTTCAGTTCCGCAGCAGTGGCTTGCTGCGAGCGCTGCCGGGAATATTCGAACTGTTTGTTTGTCTTCAATGCGGTCTGAGTGCCGGCCCGTCCCTTGAGCGTCGCGACAATGTTGTCCAGCGCCGCATTGCCGCTCTTTAACTGCTCAGTGCTTCGCTCTGGCTTCGGCAACGCCACCGGCAACTTGCGAGGCTTCAAATCACGCAGGAACCGGGCGGGTGACGGCCAGGTTTCGCAGCCCGCAAACAGTGATTCGAAGGTCGCCTTGATACGCTCGGCGTCCTGCTCTTCATCCCATTGACGATTTTTCGTGAGCGCGATCAGCCAAACATCAAGCGTCAGAGCCACCGCGTCAGCGGCGGGAGCACCGTCCAGGCGCAGAGTGACTAGCCCCTGAAGCCCCGTGCCGATTGCGCGCACGAACCACTTCTCAGCCATTCATTCGCTCCTCAAGGGCGGCCAGGGCTGTAGCTGTCGCGCTCTGCGGACGCTGAGCAAGGCGGGGCTGCTGACGCTCCGGTGCCAAAACCGGCGCTACGGCGCTGGCCTGTGGCTGGTACTGGCTCATGACTTGATACAACCAGCCATGGCCCTTTAGCGGCGTTGCGAGGCGACCGGCTTCACGTGCGGCCAGCGTCTGGTCAATCGCCCAGGCCCAGCACTCATGGGGAGCCTCGAATACCTGGCCGTTGCGCTCGATACGCTGGGACTGCAAATCAGGCAGCAACTCACTCAGCAGCTTTGCCACGCGATCCATGGTCAACTCGCGGGTTTCCGGCCGGAACAGGCCCAGGTAGCGCACCAGGGCATGACCGAGGGAGCCGGACAACTTGAACGCAACTCCCAGCGCCTCACGGGCGCCGTCGTGTGCTATCAGCGCGTCGAGCGAAAGCGTCACGCCGCAGTTGGGGCAACGAGTGCGCATCAGTGCACCTCCAGCTTTCGAACGGTCAGCGAGCCGCCACAGGCCGACGCCATAGGCGCCGGATGATTGCGGAACCAGTCGATTTGAGCGGCCGACCACTCGCCACCGTCATCAGTCGAGGGCCGCATTTCGTCGTAGGTTTCAACCGCATCCCGGAACCAACTCGCGACTTTCTCCGACGTGAAAAAGCGGATTGGCGTGCCGTCCTTCGCCTCGACCACCCAAAGTTCCGCCACCGGGCACTGACCAGAAATGACACATTTTTCTGAGCCCATTGAACCGAATGAAACTTCCGCTGTCGCATCGAAGCCAGACTTTATACTGAGAACTAGAGGCATCGAAAAAAGATGATCCAACTGATCAGCCGCATAACCTGCTGAGCGGTAGGACACCGCAAACCCGACACACTGACCGGCGAACACCAACTGAATCATGCCGGGGCCTTTCAGGTGGATCTGAGTAGTTGGCTTAGTGCACTGTTGCATTGCTCTTACCTCCACAGTTCGGATTAAACGGGCACTGCTGGCAGGTTCGCCAATGTTGCATTGCCTGTGGGTTGTGAGTCGGTGCCTGGCGTTGGTAGAACCCCTGGCATTGCTCGACCGTCAGGGTGTCGCCAGTGGCGACACACTCAATGCGGCCAAGAACGTCCATCACGCGCTTTTCAACACGGGCAGTGCTTGGGCTTGGGTATTTGTTTTCCAGCACAAGGCTCACTGCCGACCGGCTCATACTGATGCGAGCCCCGGCGGCTGTTCGACTTGTGGCCGTTACTTCTTTGGCTAGGAGCCGCACGAAGAGCGGCGGCTCATCACCCCAGTTCGATAAGTTCACGGCCCGTTTCATTGCAGGCCTCCAGACTCCCCAGTGGACGCCAGCTCCAACTGAGTACGCTGCACCAGGTCAGAAGAAGGTTTGACCGTTTCCTTGCCTCCCTCAGTCAGCGCCAACCATTCGCCTAGCAGGTCACGCGTTCTCAGCAGCGCAACGCCTGGTTCAACCAGGCTACGATCACCTGCTATTGATCCTGTGGTTTTGGCATAAACCAATTTGCTTACGTTCGGGTCATAAACTTGAAGAGAGTCCAACCGCCGAATCTCCGGTGGGCGCGGGCCCGTGTACTTCTCAACAAGGAGGCGAAAGAGATCGCCGTTCTTGTCTCCCTTGCGTTTGACCAAATATCCTGCTTCGGCAAGGGCATTCAGGTACTGGCGCACTACAATCATGGTCATGGTTACACCACCCGCAGTTGCCGCCTCAGTCACGGTTGCAACTGAAAGTTCCCCCTTGAGAATACGGAGAGTGCGCCAAATGTTCTCAGTAATGAGGTGGGAATATGTGCGCTGCCCTTTGTTATCCAGCCTGGGATGATCTACCCCCTCATCCTTTAGTAGCTCATAGACACATGCGCCCCTCAGCCCTGAACGAGGCTCAATCTGCTGAATAATTCCAGCCATAACCAAGAGCTTGAGATATTTGCGGATTTCAGTCGGCAGTTGCCCGCTACGCCGAGCAATGTCATTTGATGAAAACCCAGGTGCGAGGATTCGTATAGACTCCCAAATGCGCTGACGAGGTTCTTTAGTGCCCTTGGCGACCAATTGAGGTTTACCGGCCATTAGTGAGCCCTCCGAACTGGTGCCTCTCCAGTAAACCAAGAGCGCTTGCCCCAAGCTGCCAGATCCACAGTGTCGATCATCATTGCCTCAGCCTCGCCCCGTACCTTGTACAGATTCGCTGCTACTCGACGCAGACAACCCTTTGTTGCAATCCTTAAATCCTCTAATAGATCCTCGGCAAACGTCATATCGGGATACGTTTCAATGGCTAACTGGCAAATGTCCTCGATAGTTGCAGGCTGAGCTGGAACCCACTCGATTACTCGATTGTGCAAACGCTCCATCTTCTGCAACGACCCAGGAACACGCTCCTCACCAATCAATACGAGAGTTCCATCGCTGGCGTTGTGAATATCCGTAAGAACGTTTGCAGCGGCCTTGTCCAGCAGATACTGCACGTCATCCACAATAAGCGGACGCCGGGATGTTGAAAGCTGAACCGCGATCTGATCGACCATGTCCGACAGAGTGCGACCGGGCAGAATACTCATATCCCGTAAGACGGCCCCCAAGAAAGCTTTCTTGGTCCAGACCTCTCGGCACTCCACGTAGTAGCAGCGGTGCTGATTTGCTGCAAAGGCGGCGGCGGCACTCTTGCCGTAACCAGTTTTGCCATACAAAACAACTATTCCTGGCAAATCCGTTGGGCGAGCTTGTGCACGCCCCATTGCCCCAGAAAGCAGACCGACATTTGTCAAAGGAACGATTTTGGTTACACTCACTGTGCTTCTCCTGTTTGTCTGGCGTGTTGGCGCACGCCGACTTCTTCCTAAACGGGCTTTGCTTAGCCCGCCTGTTGTTGAAATACCCGTTTCATCGCGACGAAGTCTGGATGGCTTGGATAGCGTTCATGCCACCTGGCTTCGTCTGCGGTGATTTCTTCTCCAGCGTTCTTCCGTTGATCCAACCGAACCCAAAGTCGATACCGCGCCACGTCGTCGCTCGGAACCACAAAGCTCGGCTTTTGTTGCTCAAGTGTTTTTGCGTACTCTCGGGCTTCCTCCAGGGCCTCCACCGAAAGGTTTGCGGACGGAGCTGTCGTAGGTGCGATCATTTCAACCCGATGACCTGTCAGCGTCTCCACCTTGCCCACCGCACGCTTGAATTGGCCCTGCTGTCTTTTTTCACGGGCTTTCTCAAGCATCGTTTGAGGCATGTAATCGGTGCTGTTTCCATCAAGTTGGGCGGCGCCAATCAGCTCGCCTTCAAGCGTGTATGCCCAGACCTGGCTAGCATCTCTAACGTCGTAGGCAACGCGTATTTCTTGTCCATGCAAGTGCGTTAGATCTGCCATGAAGTAGTTATTACCAGCCCAAGAAATTTCCCCTCGGCGGGTAGTTCTAATCACTTGCGGCCGCATCAAGGACTCAACCAATTCCGGGGTGGCGACTATTGGCTCCCAGCCTTGATTAATCGCGGCCTGCCAGGCCTCGTCGGGGCTCGGATGCCGCTGAATTCCCGTATAAGGGTCACGAATCTTTTGTAAGCCCCGATGCGGTGTTCTGTTGTAGGTGGCTATCTCGTCCTCAACCCCAGCCATGAACTCTCCGAAGGTCGGCATCAGACGCGTAGTGCCAGTTTCCTTGAGTTGCTTGCGGCTCAGTCGGTGCACTCGGGTACCCGCGTGCTTATCCATGTCTACGCCGATATAGCTCGTCAGCTTCTTGGCTGCCCGAACCCACATCGTCTGGTGGCCACGCTCCGACAGCCCCCGCGCCTGGCTGTTGTATGGGATAGAGTGCTGCATTGTGCCGCCCAGACGGTCGACCACCTCTCGAACCATGTCATTGTCGAAGCCCGAGCCGTTGTCGACATAAAAGATGCCGAACATGCATTTACGCACTGCGTCACGCAGGGCATCGAGTACCCCGATTGCAGACTCAGCTTCGCCAACAGAAATGCCGACCACACGGCGCGTCGCGACGTCCAGGACGGTAGTGATCTCCGGCCTATACGGTTTTCCCGTAATCGGATTAATGATTTCCGCATCGAACTTGTGACCGTCTGCCGTGTACACATCGCCAGGAAACAAGTTCTTCGTATCCCGGCGCCGGAAGGGCTGGAGCATCTTCAGCTCTTGAGGGCTCATCCGGCCGGCTTGCAGGGCCTCAGGGGATAGTTTTTTCAAGAAACGTTGTACAGCGTGGATGCTGGGCACGGCGCCTTTATACCCACGCGCAAACTCGGTGTAGCTCGCAGCAACGCTGGGTTTAGTTGGCCGCTGGTAGCAACGCAGAAAATCCTTGGCCCAATCAGGAATAGTCAGGTCCTGCCGTTGGCGTAGCGGGGCAAGCCCAATCTCTCCGTTGGTGCGATATGCAGCGATCCAGCGTTTGAGGCTACGCTCCGATAGAGTCCTGCCACCCGACTTCTTGTGATTTGCCAGTTCAAGACGATCTTTCAGATACGGGCTCAATGCGCCGTCATGCGCCTGTCTGACCAGTATCTCAATCGCCCGTCTCTGGGTGCCCACGACACTCATCCGTTCAACTTCACGAATGAAGCAGAGTCGAGCCAGCATGACTTTCCTTTGCGAGTCATTCAGCCGTGACACCGATTTAGGTGCTACCGGCTTTGTTTTAGCCGCTAAAACCTCTTTCGACGGAGCAGTCGCAGGCGCTTCTAGTGGCACCGCCTCGGAAACTGACTGAGCCATCAATGCAGCCTGGGTTTCGGCTGGCAAGCAGGCAAAGGGGTACTCAACTGCCTTGCTTCCCGCGCGTTTCTGCCCTTCCCATCCAAGGCGCAAGGCAAGCTTTCGTATACCAGGCACGGAGCCTGGGAGCCCTGGGAGTCCTGCAAGCTCTTGCGACGAATACCAGTTACGCATCGGAGTCTTTCCGCTGGGTTTTACTGTGACCAACCGGACCTTTTTCGGTATGCTTTCGATATACCGAATTGGACTCAGCTCGGTTCGGACGCTGGCGAATTGGCATGCCATCTTCTTTCCAGCGCTCTGGCCAGATCTGAACCGGCTCAAGGCCTAGGGCCTTGGCTATTGCCCGCTCCACGCTCGGATATGGTCGTTTCTTTGCGTTGCGGATCGCCCGGTCGTTGAGACCGTGGTCTCGTGCCAGCTCGGCAAGATTTGTTCCGCGTAAACGGAGCTGGAACTTTATCCACTCCCAGCGAGCCTCGATATCAAGCGGTATGTCGAAGGGTTTCATTGCACAACCATCATTTAAGGGTGGTTTTTTTCGGCCTTCTAACGGCCGGTTCAGGACAATATATCCCGTATGCGGGATGCAGTAAACCGAATTCGGGAGTTTTTATTTCCGTATTCGGGTCTTCACATCGGTAGCACTGGGAAAAAACTCGTGGAATCAGTGACTTACACAGAAAAGAAACATCCGCCGCTGGGCGAAAACGCAGTTTCTTTTCCGAATACGGGAATAGAAACCCGTATTGCGGCAGTGGCTGACCTTTTCGAATCCCGAAAACAGGCTGCCGCAGCAGCGAACGTCGGTTTGTCCTCGCTCCATCGCTGGATTGCGGGGGAAGGTGTGCCAGCGTTTAACTCGTTGGCCCTTCTTGCGTCGGCAGTCGGGGTGTCCTTGGACTGGATTGCGTCGGGACGAGGGGAGATGCGGCCTAGCGAGGGCCTGCCGGCGCAGGCGGACAATGACGACGTGTACGCCTATGTCCCTTTATATGACGCCTACATCAGCCAAGGTCACGGCGCATGGAGTGAGGGCGCCCGAATCCTGACAATGTTGGCGTTTACTAAGTACAGCTTGCGCAAGAAAGGCCTGGTGCCTTCGGAGCTTGCAGCAGTGCGCGTGGATGGCGATTCGAACGAACCATTCATGAAGGACGGCGACACTGTAATGGTTGACCTTTCCCGCAACGTCATCCAGGGAGAGGGGTTTTATGTGATACGGCTCGACGATCTGCTTTACGCCAAGCGGCTACAGCGTCAGTTGGACGGCGGTGTCATGGTGATCAGTGCCAATACCGCCTACCCTCCGATCAGTGTTTCGGCAGATCGCCTGGAGCGCCTACAGGTTGTCGGCAGGGTTGTCTGGTCAGGCGGCTGGATGATCTAACCCAGTGCCAAAAGGCCCGCTAAAAGCGGGCCTTTTCATTCTTGCCAGGTTGTTTTGCTTTCGCACCTCAATTGGCACTTATTTGACCTGCCTAAGAGGTTCAAACCCCCGTCCTTCCTGCCTCACCCAGTTTCTTCCCTGTTCTTCCCACCAGTTTCCTTTAGTGCCATATCTCTCACCGCCTCACAAGAGATCGGGCCCGACAGACGCCAGCCCTCCTGATTGTAAGCATTTTCACAAAAAGACTTGGTTTATGGATGTAACACTAATTAGAATCAGTCTCATTAACACCCTTACGCTCAGGTTCTCTCCCATGATTGAAGCCACGACGCCAACGGAGCACACCCTGCATACCCTGTACCGCGATCACGGCAGCTGGCTGGAAGGCTGGCTGCGGCGGCGCATGGGCAACGCCTGGGATGCCGCCGACCTGAGCCAGGACACCTTCCTGCGGGTGTTGTCCAGCGCGCAGCCGCTGGTCGAGCTGCGTGAGCCGCGGGCGTTCCTGTTGACGATCGGCAAGCGCCTGCTGAGCAATTTCTACACCCGACGCAGCCTGGAACAGGCCTATCTGGAAGCCCTGGCCCAGTTGCCCGAGGCGTGCGTGCCGTCGCCGGAGCAGCGCTGGGTATGGCTCGAAACCCTGCAGGCCCTGGACGAACTGCTCGATGGCATGCCGGCCGTGGTACGCCGCGCCTTTCTTTGGAGCCAGCTCGAAGGGTTGGGCTATCGCCAGATCGCCGAGCGCCTGCAGGTCTCGGAGCGGACCGTCAAGCGCTACATGGCCCAGGCCTACGAACACTGCCTGCTGGTGGAACTCTGATGTATTCCAATGCTACGCCCGAGGCCCGTGCCGTGGCCCGCGCCGCGGGGCAATGGCTGGCGCTGATGGAATCGGGTGCGGCCAACGAGGATGACCGCCGCAAGCTGCAGCACTGGCGCGAAAGCAGCAGTGCCCACGAGTCCGCCTGGCAGAAGGCGCAGTTGTTGCGCCAGCGTTTTTCCGGGTTGCCCACGGCGCTGGCCATGGCCACCCTGGATCGTCCGGATCCGGGGCGACGTGCCGTGCTCAAGCGTGCCCTCGGCGTGGCGGCGCTGGTACCGGCCGCCTGGCTGATCGGTCGGCAACTGCCGCTGGAGGTCTGGCGGGCCGACCTGCAGACCTCCACCGGCGAGCGCAAGCGCATACCGCTGGCCGACGGCAGCACCCTGCAACTGAACACCGCCAGCGCGGTGAACGTCGACATGAAGGCCCGGCGGCTGACCCTGGTGCGTGGCGAAATGGCCCTCAAGGTGCCGGGCGGCGACGCCCTGACCATCCAGGCGCCGTACGGGCGTATCGTCGTCAGCCGCAGCGAGGTCTGCGTGCGCCTCAATGCCGAGGATTGCCGGGTGTCGGTGGTCAGCGGTTCGGTGCAGTTGCAGCCGTTGCAAGGCCCGGCGCTGTCGTTGGGCGAGGGCCGGGAAATCAGCCTGCGTGCCTCCGGCGCGGGCGCGGTGGGCGCCTTCGACGGGCAACTGCCGGGCTGGCGCGACGGCGTGCTGATGGCGCAGAACCAGCCGCTGGGCGACTTCCTGCGTGAACTGGGGCGTTATCGCAGCGGCCTGCTGCGCTGGGAGCCGGCCCTGGAAACGCTGCGCCTGACCGGCAGTTTCCGCCTCGACAACACCGATCGCATCCTCGAGCTGTTGACCGCCAGCCTGCCGGTGGATGTGCACATGCGCACCCGCTATTGGGTCACCCTGGTACCTCGTAAAAAAGTCGCGGAAAAAAATATTGCCTGAAGGCTGTCCCTTTTTTTCACCTCGCCGGTCATTCCAGGTAAGTGAACAAAATATGAGAGCTTTCTCCCATGTCCGCAGTGCCTCCCTTGCGTTTGCGTCCCCTGTTGCGTTTCGGCCTCGTGCTGAGTCTGAGTTCCACACCGTTGCTGGTTGCGCCCGCCTGGGCGGAGAACGGTGTCCGTCGTAGCTATGAAGTCCCGGCTGGCAGTCTCGGCGCGGCCCTGACCCGTTTCGCCGGGCTGGCGGGGGTCAACCTGTCGGTCGACCCGGCGCTGGTCAGCGGGCACAACAGCAACGGCCTGTCCGGCGAGTACGAGGTGGAGGAAGGCTTCGCCCGCCTGCTGCAGGGTTCGGGGCTGCAACTGGTGCCGGTGGGCAACCAGGCCTACACCCTGGTGCCGGCCCCGCAGGGCAGCGGCAGCGTACAGTTGCCGACCACCTCGATCCTCGGTGCCGATGGCGCGGCCGGTGGCCAGGCCTATGCCGGTGGCCAGGTCGCGCGCCGTGGTTCGCAGGGGATGCTCGGCTCACGGGACTTCATGGAAACACCGTTCAGCATGACCACCTACACCAGCGAGGCGGTCAAGAACCAGCAGGCCCGTACCCTCGGCGACCTGATCGCCAGCGACCCCTCGGTTCGCGCCACCAACCCGGCCGGCGGGCGCTACGAGCAGTTCACCATCCGCGGTTTCAGCCTGTTCAACAGCGACGTGTCCTATAACGGCCTGTATGGCGTGCTGCCGACCTACACCATCGACATGGAAATGGCCGATCGGGTGGATATCCTCAAGGGGCCGACCCAGTTGATCAACGGTATCTCGCCGCGTGGCAGCGTCGGCGGTGGCATCAACGTGGTGCCCAAGCGGGCCACCGACAAGCCGATCACCGAGTTCACCGGCAGCTACGCTTCCGACAGCCAGACTGGCGGTGCCGTGGATATCGGTCGGCGGTTCGGTGACGAGAACCAGTTCGGTGTCCGTTTCAACGGGGTGAAGCAGTCCGGCGACACCACCTGGGATCACCAGAGCGTCGATCGCGAGATGGCGGTGCTGGGCCTGGATTTTCGCGGCGAGCGCCTGCGCCTGTCGACCGATATCGGCCATACCGAACGTGACACCGACGCGCCGCAGGAGCGGGTACAGATTGGCGCCAACGCCAAGGTGCCCAACCCCAACGACGTGCACAGGAACTATGCGCAGGCCTGGAGCTGGGCGCACACCAAGGACACCTTCGGCACGCTGAACGGCGAGTACGACCTCAGCGATTCGGTGATGGTCTACGGCGGTGTCGGCCTGCGCAAGAGCAACCACGACTTTCTGCGCCACGCCGTGTCGATCACCAACAATGCCGGAGATTTTACGGTCTCGCCGCGGGATTTCACCCGGGACGAGAATGTCCGCACCGCCACGGCGGGCGTGCGCAGCTGGTTCCACACCGGCTCCGTCAGCCATGAGCTGAACCTGGCGGCCAGTGACTTCTACATGGACTTCACCAACGGCGGGGCGCGTTACGCGACGGGCCGAAGCAACCTCTACAACCCGGTGCAGACACCGGACCCCCTGACGCCCACCCGCTACGACGACAAGGTTTATACCGAGAACCGCTTCACTGGCGTGGCACTGTCCGATACCCTGGGCTTCTTCGATGACCGCCTGCTGCTGACCCTCGGCGCCCGCTGGCAGCGGGTCAAGGTCGACGACTGGACCAACGGCGTCAAGGGCGATACCTCCTACGACGAGGAGAAGGTCTCGCCATCGGGTGGCATCCTGTTCAAGGCCACCGACGAGCTGTCGCTGTACGCCAACTACATGGAGGGCTTGAGCCAGGGCAAGATCGCCCCGTCGACCTCGATCAACGAGGACGAGATCTTCCCGCCGTTCATCAGCCGCCAGCTCGAGATCGGTGCCAAGTATGACTTCGGCCCTGTCGCCCTGACCGCCGCGGCCTTCCAGATCCGTCAGCCGGCCTACGAGACCAATGCCGTTTCGCGGGTCTTCGGCCCGAACGGCAAGCGCCAGAACCGCGGTGTGGAACTGAGCGTGTTCGGCGAACCGCTCAAGGGCTTTCGCCTGCTCGGTGGTGTGATGTACATCGACAGCAAGCTGAACAACACCACCAACGGCGCCTTCGACGGCAACCGCGCGCCGGCCACCCCCGAGTACAACGTCAACCTGGGCGCCGAGTGGGACATCCCCGGTGTCGAGGGGCTGACCCTGACCGGCCGTGGTATCTATACCAGTTCGCAGTACCTGGATCAGGCCAACAGCAAGGAAATCGACAGTTGGGAGCGTTTCGACGTCGGTGCCCGCTACGCCTTCAAGATCGACGACAAGTCCATCACCTTGCGCGCCAGCGTCGAGAACGTGATGGACAAGCGCTACTGGAGTTCGGCCGGTGCCTCGGATGACAGCGAGCCCGGCCTGACCCTGTCGACCCCCAGGACCTATCTGCTCTCGGCCACCGTCGGCTTCTGACTCGGGGCGGGTGCGCCAGGGATCGGCGCCTGCGCAGGATCATTGCGCGTTCCGCGGTTCGGCAACAGCAGCGAATCATTTGACGATATGCAAGTTGGATAATGCCTTGAACATATAACGGCACCTGTTGTTTTTATATTGAAGATGCATAACGCACGCCGCGCATCTTTGCATATTACAAGTTTATAAGACTTGGGTATCCGGCTGTCTGATGTTTTTTGCGAAGTTTCCGCAAGTTTCATGAATTTTTAAATATTCAGGAACTAACAGTTGCACTTGTCAGTCATTGGTAATAATTTTCATTCAGGAATTATGGAGGGTGAGCAGATGTTGAATGATGGCCTATTGCATTCTAATCCTGTGCGGCAAACCAATGCCGATTATCTGGCTCGTCAAGGCAAGTTCGAATCCAATGTGCGCAGTTATCCGCGCAAGTTGCCGCTGGCGATTGCCAAGGCCCATGGCGTCTGGGTGACGGATGTCGAAGGCCATACTTACCTCGACTGCCTGGCCGGTGCCGGCACCCTGGCGCTGGGGCACAACCATGCGGCGATCATGGGTGCCCTGGACAGTTTCCTGTCTTCGGGCCTGCCGATGCACACCCTCGACCTGACCACGCCGGTCAAGGATGCCTTCAGCGAAACCCTGCTCGGCCTGCTGCCGGGGCAGGGACGGGACTACTGCCTGCAGTTCTGCGGGCCGTCCGGGGCGGATGCGGTGGAGGCGGCACTCAAGCTGGCCAAGACCTTCACCGGGCGCAATACGGTGATCAGCTTCAGCGGCGCCTATCACGGCATGACCCATGGCGCCCTGGCGCTGACCGGCAACACCGCGCCGAAAAATGCCATCGCCACGCTGATGCCGGGGGTGCAGTTCCTGCCGTATCCCCATGAATACCGCTGCCCGCTGGGTATCGGTGGCGAGGCCGCGGTCGAGGCGCTGGGCTATTACTTCAGCCAGTTCATCGAGGACGTCGAAAGCGGCGTGTCCCTGCCGGCCGCGGTGATCGTCGAGGCGGTGCAGGGCGAGGGCGGGGTCAACAGCGCGCCGGCCAGCTGGTTGCGCCGGATCCGCGAGGTCACCCGCCAGCACGGCATCCTGCTGATCCTCGATGAAGTGCAGGCCGGCTTCGCCCGTACCGGCCGGATGTTCGCCTTCGAGCACGCCGGGATCGAGCCGGACATCATCGTCATGTCCAAGGCGGTCGGCGGTGGCCTGCCCCTGGCGGTGCTGGGGCTCAGGCGCGAATTCGATGCCTGGTCGCCGGGCAACCACGCCGGTACCTTCCGTGGTAACCAGATGGCCATGGCCACGGGTCTGGCGACCTTGCGCGTACTGCAGAAGCAGGACCTCGCGGCCCAGGCCGAAACCCGCGGCCGCTGGCTCAAGGAGCAACTGCAGTTGCTGCAGGCACGCCACCCGGCCATCGGCCAGGTCCGCGGGCCGGGCCTGATGCTGGGTATCGAGATCGTCGACGAGCGCCAGCCGGCCGACCGTCTCGGCAGCTTCCCCGGTGATCCGCAACTGGCGGTGGCGATCCAGCAGCACTGCTTCCGGCAGGGGCTGCTGCTCGAACGCGGCGGACGCCACGGCAACGTGATTCGCCTGTTGCCGCCATTGATCATCGATGACGAACAATGCGGACTGGTCATCCAGCGGTTTGAAAAGGCCCTGGCGGCCGCCCTGTTGCAGGTACGCGGCTGAAGTTGTTCGCGACACTGTTTGCCCAATATTGATGAATGCTGAAAACCCACCGCGATGATTGATGCGGTGCACTTGGCTGTTGCCTGGCTCCGGTCATCAAGGGGCAACTTCAGGTAGTTGCAGAGTTTGTCGAATATCCACTTCGAGTTATCTGCTTATTATGGAAAGAAACTGGCTGTTTTCTGGCAATGAATGCCACGTGTCGTCATTGCGATATCACGTCCCCGGTGAGGCTGCGGCCAATGTGGAGCGACCATGAATAATCCCGATCGTGCTGTTATTTCGAAAATGGTGAGTGAGTTGGCGAGCACTCGCGCGTTGCTCAATTGCCTGATCAAGGAATTCGCGCTACCCGAGAACTGCCTGCGTTATGAATGGCCGCAGCAGATGGAGGGCATCGCTCCCGGCTGTTACCTGGAGGGGCTGGCCTGGAAGGGCATTCCGCTGACCATCAGCCTGCCGAACCAGCAACAGTTCTTCGTGCTGGTGGATCGCCGCGACCGCCTGGGCAGCCATCGCTACCTGTCCGACGTCTATGCGCGCAAGGGGCCGGGTGTCTGGCATTGCCTGGCGTTCCCCGAATTCGTCGAACAGCTGCTGGCGGCCTGCGAGCACATGACCAACGCCAGCAACGACGAACTGCTCGATCAGGTCCTGCAGAGCCAGCACCTGACCGCGGCCATCGTCGCGCACAATCTCGACGAGCAACGGCCGGACCCCCTGCGCGACTACCTCGCCAGCGAGCAGGGGCTGTGGTTCGGTCATCCCAACCATCCCGCCCCCAAGGCGCGCCTGTGGCCGGCCCATCTGGCCCAGGAAACCTATGCCCCGGAGTTCCAGGCACGCACGGCGCTGCACCTGTTCGAGGTACCGCTGCAGGGCCTGCGGATCACTGCCAACGGCTTGAGCGAGGAACAGGTGCTGGCCGGTTTCGCCGACCAGCGCCGGGCCCGGCCAGGCCACGCCATGCTGTGCATGCACCCGGTACAGGGGCAACTGTTCATGCAGGACCGTCGGGTCCGGCGCCTGCTGGAACAGGGCCAGATCTTCGACCATGGCACCACCGGTCCATTGGCCAGCCCGACCGCCTCGATGCGCACCTGGTACATCGAAGGGCATGACTATTTCATCAAGGGTTCGCTGAATGTGCGCATCACCAACTGCGTGCGCAAGAACGCCTGGTACGAACTGGAAAGCACGCTGATCATCGACCAGTTGTTCCAGCGCCTGCAGCAGAGCACGCCGCAGACCCTGGCTGGCCTGTCGACCGTGGCCGAGCCCGGCTCGGTGAGCTGGGCACCGCAGCAGGCCGACGAAGCCGATGCCCACTGGTTCCGCGAACAGACCGGGGCGATCCTGCGGGAGAACTTCTGTCGCCGGGCCGGTGCCGATCGCAGTGTCATGGCCGGCACGCTGTTCGCCCGCGATATTCATTCGCGGCCGCTGGTGCACGGCTTTCTGCAGGGTTTTCATGACCAGCCGCTGGAAGACAGCCAGTTGCTGGACTGGTTCGAGCGCTACCAGGCCCTGCTGCTGAGGCCGGTGATGGCGCTGTTCTTCAACCACGGTGTGGTGATGGAGCCGCACCTGCAGAACACCGTGCTGATCCACGACGCCGGCCAGCCCCGGCAACTGCTGCTGCGCGACTTCGAGGGCGTCAAGCTGACCGAGGAGCTGGGTGCGGGCCATATCGAGGTCGGCCTGCATCCGCGGGTCCGGCAGTCATTGCTGTATTCCCGTGCCCAGGGCTGGAGCCGGATCAGCTATTGCCTGCTGATCAACAACCTGTCCGAGGCGGTGCTCGCCCTGAGCTGGGAGCGGGCACACCTGGCCCCGCTGATGTGGCGGCAGGTGGAACGGCAACTGCGCAGCATTCGCGAAGAACTGGTCGGCCCGGCGCCGGAGCTCGACGCGCTGATCGCCGGCCAACCGATCGCCTGCAAGACCAACCTCAAGGTGCGGCTGGCGGCCGCGGCTGACCGTCAGGCGGGTTACGTCAACCTGCATTCACCCTGGAGCGAGGAGGTTCGCTATGGCTGAGTTGCCTGAAACCGTTCTGGGCGCGATTCGGGACGCCCGGGCCATGAGCAGCGATCCGCTGGCGGTGTTCATCCACGACCTCGATGCGCTTGTCGGGCATGTGCACCAGGTGATGGCGGCGCTGCCGGCCGGCGTCGAGCTGTACTACGCGATCAAGGCCAACAGCGAGGCGCCGATGCTCGAAGCCCTGGCGCCGCTGGTGAGCGGTTTCGAGATTTCCTCGGGGGGCGAGATCGAGCGGGTGATGGCCTGTCCGACCCGCAAGCCCTACGTGTTTTCCGGCCCGGGCAAGCTCGACTCCGATCTGCGTGCGGCACTGGAGCATCAGGTCGAGGCCATCCATGTGGAAAGCCTCAACGAGATCGAGCGCCTGCAACGGCTGGCCAACCAGGTCGGACGGGTGCAGCCGGTGTTCATCCGGGTCAACCCGCAACTGCCACCGACCCTGTCGAGCAAGCTGGCGATGGCCGGCACTGCCACGCCGTTCGGCATCGACGAGGCGGACCTGGCCCTGGCGGTGCAACGGGTCGACAGTGCCAGTCACCTGAGCCTCAAGGGCTTCCATGTGCACGCCATGTCCCATCAGTTGTCGGTGGAGCGCCATGAGCAACTGCTGGATTTCTACCTGCAACGCTGGGAGCAGTGGCGGGCGCTGGCGGCCTATCCCGAGCAACTGACGCATTTCAACGTCGGCGGTGGTATCGGTGTCGACTACCTGGGCGGTCCACAGTTCGACTGGCAGCGCCTGTGCCGCTACCTGGAGCGCCGGCTCGCCGGGCAGGCCGATGCCCCGGTGCTGCGCTTCGAGCCCGGGCGCTTCATCAGTGCCTTCTGTGGCTACTACGTGATCGAGGTGCTGGACCGCAAGAGCAGCCACGGCGTGAACTTCCTGGTCTGCCGTGGCGGGACCCACCAGTTCCGCCTGCCGGCGGCGCAGAGCCATGATCATCCGGTGTTGCACTTGCCGCGCACGGCAGTGTCGGCCCATGCGCCGCAACGGCTGTACACGGTGGTTGGCCAGCTGTGCACGCCCAAGGATGTGCTCAGCCGCGCCCGGCCGCTCAAGGGGGTCGAAGTCGGTGACCTGCTGGTACTGCCGCTGGCCGGGGCCTACGGCTACAACATCTCCCATGCCGACTTCCTCTGTCATCCCAGGCCGCCGCAACTCTTCGTGCGCCAGGGCGAACTGCTGCGGGGCAACGGCCAGTGGGCGTGAGGTTCGCCGTGCCGCGGCGCTGGGTGGTGTTCAACGTCCTGTTGGGGACGCTGACGGTCAGCCTGAGCAACAGTTCGCTGAACCCGGCGTTGCCGATGTTCATGAACGTGTTCGGGATCGGCCCGTTGCTGGCGACCTGGATCGTCGCCGGGTTCATGACCAGCATGGGCATGACCATGCCGCTGACCAGCTTCCTCAGCCAGCGTCTGGGGCGCAAGCGCCTGTACCTGTGGGGCGTGGCACTGTTCGTCGGCGCCTCGCTGCTCGGCGCCGTGGCCAATTCGATCAGCCTGGTGATCACCGCCCGGGTGGTGCAGGGCATTGCCAGCGGGCTGATGATTCCGCTGTCGCTGGCGATCATCTTCTCGGTCTACGCCAAGCCCGAACGGGGGCGGGTCACCGGCCTGTGGAGTGCGGCGGTGATGCTCGCCCCGGCACTCGGGCCGCTGTGCGGCAGCCTGCTGCTGGAGTGGTTCAGCTGGCGCTCGCTGTTTTTGATGAACGTGCCGATCGGCCTGCTGGCGCTGGTGCTGGGGATGGTGGTGCTGCCGGATTCGGAGCCCGCCGAGCGGCAGCCGTTCGACCTGGCCGGCTACCTGCTGATCGCGGCTGGTATCGGTCTGCTGATGGTGTCCATCAGCGGCCTGCGCCACGCCAGCACGCTGCTCGATCCCCTCGACCTGGGCATGCTGCTGGCCGGTCTGCTGTGCCTGGTGGCGTTTGTCCGGGTGGAGTTGAGCCGCCAGGCGCCGCTGCTGAACCTGCGGATCTTCGCCCTGCGCGGTTATCGCCTGAGCGTGGTGATTGCCGTGGTGCAGTCGGTCGGCATGTTCGAATGCCTGGTGCTGTTGCCGTTGCTGGTGCAGGTGGTGCTGGGCTACAGCGCCATCTGGACCGGCCTGGCGCTGCTGTGCACGGCGGCGTTCGCCAGCCTGTTCGGGCAGATGGGCGGACGCATCCTCGACCGCCACGGACCGCGCACGGTGGTGGCCTGCGGTCTGCTGCTCACTGGCCTGTCGACCCTGGCTCTGGGCCTGCTCAAGGCCGACGCGGCGATCGCCGTGGTGTTCGCCCTGATGATGGTCCGCGGCGCCGGCCTGGGCCTGTCCTACATGCCGGTGACCACCGCCGGGCTCAATGCCTTGCCCGAGCCGATGGTGACCCAGGGGGCGGCGATGAACAACATCTCCCGGCGCCTGGTGGCGTCCCTGGCCATCGTCATCGCCTCGCTCTGGCTGGAGTGGCGCATGGGGCCGGCAGGGCAGGCGGCCAGCCCGGCGGCCATCAGCGAGGTGTTTATCGCCACCGGCATCCTGATCCTGCTGGCGCTGCCATGCGCCTGGCGTTTTCCGCAGCACGACGAAACGGCCGAGGCCCGGCCCGCCGCCGTCGAGCAGCGATGACTCTTCTTTTGACACTCTTTTTCAAGGTACGGACATGACGACTTTCGAATTGGCAACCGCTCAATGGCTGAAAACGCCACTCGGCCACCCGGCCAGCACCGCCTGGCTGGCCACGGTCGACAAGCGCTGCCGGGTCACCGTGCAGCAGCGGGTGGTCGGGCAACTGCTGCAGACCCTGCTGTATGAAGCGGTTCTGCCCTATGAGGCGCAACCGCTGGGCGACGGCCTGCATCGTTTCACCGTACACGGCCGTGATGCCCGACAGGCCGCAGTGCAGTACCACTGCAATGGCCTGCTCAGCGACAGCTTCGCGGTGATCCGCCTCGAACATGGCAGCCTGGAGCGGGTCGACGGCAACGGTCAGCGCAGTACCCCGGACCTGCACCAGGCCCTGGCCGAATGGCTCGGCGAGTTCCGCGACAGCCCGCACCTGGCCCGTTTCATCCTCGAACTGGAGCAGACCCAGCTCAAGGACCTGCAGGCCCGCAGCCAGGGCTATGCCGCCGCGGTGCCGGCCCATGAACTGGACGTGGATGCCCTGGAGCAGCATTTCATGGACGCCCACAGCTATCACCCCTGCTACAAGTCGCGCATCGGTTTCTCCCTGGCGGACAACCTCCGCTACGGGCCGGAGTTCGCCACGCCGATCGCCGTGGTCTGGCTGGCGGTGGCCAACTCGCGGGCGGCGGTCAACCACTCGCGCAACCTCGACTTCGCGGCGTTTATCCGCCAGGAGTTCGGTGCCGCGCGCTGGGAACAACTGGCCAGCAGCCTGGCCGGGCAGGGGCGCAGTATCGACGATTACCAGTTGCTGCCGGTGCACCCCTGGCAGTGGGAGAACACCATCGTCGCGACGTTCTACCCGGAACTGCTCAGTGGCGAGCTGATCTACCTGGGCACCTCCGACGATACCTACAAGGCCCAGCAGTCGATCCGCACGCTGGCCAATGCCAGCGTCAGGGAGCGCCCGTACGTCAAGCTGGCGATGAGCATGACCAACACCTCCAGTACCCGCATCCTGGCGCGGCATACGGTGATGAACGGACCGATCATCACCGACTGGCTGCAGCAGCTGATTGCAAGCGACGCCACCGCCCGCGCGCTGGATTTCGTCATCCTCGGCGAAGTCGCCGGGGTCAGCTTCGACTACGACCACCTGCCCGAGTCCCGTGCGCCGCAGACCTACGGCACCCTCGGGGCGATCTGGCGCGAGAGCCTGCACCCGTACCTCAGGGCCGACGAGCAGGCGGTGCCGTTCAACGGCCTGAGCCATGTGGAGAATCGTTACGGCGAGGGCACGCAGGCGCCGTTCATCGATGCCTGGATCCGCCAGTACGGCCTGCAGGCCTGGACCCGCCAGCTGCTGCAGGTCACCGTGCCGCCGATCATCCACATGCTTTACGCCGAGGGCATCGGCATGGAGTCCCACGGCCAGAACATCGTGCTGATCGTCAAGCAGGGGTGGCCGCAGCGTATCGCCCTCAAGGACTTCCACGACGGCGTCCGCTATTCGCCGGCCCATCTGGCGCGCCCGGAACTGTGCCCGACCCTGGTCCCGCTGCCGGCCAGCCACGCCAGGCTCAACCGCAACTCGTTCATCATCACCGACGATGTCGAGGCGGTACGCGACTTCTCCTGCGACTGCTTCTTCTTCATCTGCCTGACCGAAATGGCGATCTTCCTGCGCCAGCAGTACCAGTTGGACGAAGCGCTGTTCTGGCAGATGACCGCCGAGGTGATCCTGGCCTACCAGGCGGCCCATCCGCAGCACCGTGAGCGTTTCGCGCTGTTCGACGTATTCGCGCCCAGCTACGAGGTCGAGGAGTTGACCAAGCGCCGGCTGCTCGGTGACGGCGAGCGGCGCTTCCGCTCGGTACCCAACCCGCTGCACGCCTACAGGCCGCAAGCATGCTGAGGACCAACCAGCTCAAGCGCAAGTTGCAGGCGGGCGAGACGGTCTACGGCCTGATCAGCTCGATCCCGGCGGCGGCGGCCATCGAGCTGATCGCCGAGGCCGGTTTCGACTTCGTGATCATCGACATGGAACATGTGCTGATCAATCCGGAAACCGTCGAGCACATGATTCGCACCGCCGAATCCTATGGTCTTACGCCACTGGTGCGGGTCGCCGATCTCAACCCCAAGACCCTGCTGCGCCTGCTCGATGGCGGAGCCCAGGGCATCGTCCTGCCGATGATCGAAAGCCCCGGGCAACTGGCCGAGGCCATCGCCGCCTGCAAGTACCACCCGCTGGGGCGGCGCAGCCTCAACGCCGGGCGCCCCGGCGCGTTCGGCAAGCACAGCCTGGCGCAGTACGTCGGCGAGGCCAATGAGCAGATCATGCTGGTGGCGATGATCGAGAGCGCCGAAGGCGTTCGTCGCGCCGCCGAGATCGCCGCGGTACCGGGCCTGGACATGATCCTCGAAGGCGCCGCCGACCTGTCGCAATCGCTGGGCATGCCCTGGCGGATCGACCAGCCGGCCGTGCAGCAGGCATTGCTCGACACCTGGCAGGCCGCGCAGGCCGCGGGCGTGCCGTATTGCACCATCCCCCGACAACCCGGTGATGCCGCCCGCTGGCAGGAACGGGGCGTGCGCGCCTTTGTTCTCGGCGATGAGCGCGGTATTGCCTTCCGGGCGCTGCAAGCGCGCCTGGCCACCCTTTCTGCAGAAGGAAAATGACTCGATGAACTTCACTTCACGTGCCGCCGATCTGGTGATGCAGGATCTGGTCGACTGCCTGCTGGCGGAAGACTTCTTTGGCAGCGAACCGCTGAACCTGGTGGACACCGCCCACTGGCAACTGGCTCATCCGCAGGCGCCGCTGCTGGCCGAGGCGAGCCCGCAGCAGCGTATCTGGGAGTGGTGTTGCGATGCGGCGGAGCAGCGCTTCATCAGCATCGCCCTGCGTCCCGGCATCACCCAGCAATGGGAGAAGGTGCCAGGTACGCCGGTGCTGGCGCGCCAGGGCGAAAGCTGGGCCCGGCTGTCGCCCGAGGACTTCATGCAGCGGGTGTTCAGCGGCCTGGCGCCGCGCCTGCAGGACAATGAAAAGGGCCTGGCGCTGTTTCTCGAAGTGCTGCGCATCAGTGTCTGGCAGACCGCGCTGTCGCTGGAACACCGCATCGACCACCAGGACCTGATGGCACAGGATGGCGCGACCTTCTTTCGCACCATGGAGCAGTGGGCGTCGCTGCGCGATCGTCCGTACCACCCGCTGGCGAAGGCCAAGCAGGGCCTGGACGAGGACGAGTACCGGCGCTACCAGGCCGAGTTCGCCCAGCCGGTGAGCCTGCATTGGGTCGCGGTGGACAAGACCCTGCTGCAATGCGGCGACGGGGTCGGGGACCTCGAACAGTCCTTCCCGGCGCGCTACCTGCTGCCGGAGAACCTGCAGGCCGAGCTGGAACAGGAACTGCGTGGGCTGGGGATCGAGCGCAGCCACGTCGCCCTGCCGGTTCACCCCTGGCAGTTCGAACATGTGCTGGAGGCACAGCTGGGCTCGGCGTTCGCGCGCGGTGACTGCCGCCGCCTGGCCTTCCAGGGCGCGCCGGTGTTCGCCACGTCGTCGCTGCGGTCCATGACCCCGTGCTTCGCGAGTGCCGACTACCTCAAGTTGCCGATGGCGATCTACTCCCTCGGTGCCTCGCGTTACCTGCCGGCGGTGAAGATGATCAACGGCGGCCTCAGCGAGAACCTGCTGCGCCAGGCGCTGACCCGCGACGAGACCCTGGCGCGCTCGCTGCACCTGTGCGACGAGGGCAAGTGGTGGGCGTTCATGCCGCCCGAGGCGACCTTGTTCGACGAGGCGCCGCGGCACCTGTCGGCGATGGTGCGGGGCTATCCGAAGGCATTGCTCGACGATCCCGAGTGCCGCCTGCTGCCGATGGCCGCGCTGGGCACGCCGCTGCCCGACAGCGACCGGCACTTCTTCGACGAGTGGCTGGAGTATCGCCAGTTGCCGCGCAACCAGGCTTCGGTGCTGACCCTGTTTCGCGAACTGAGCCACAGCTTCTTCGACATCAACCTGCGCATGCTGCGCATCGGCATGCTCGGCGAGGTCCATGGGCAGAACGCGGTGCTGGTGTGGAAGGCCGGCCAGGCCCAGGGCCTGCTGTTGCGCGATCATGACTCGCTGCGCATCTTCGTGCCGTGGCTGGAGCGCAACGGCATGGCCGACCCGGTCTACCGGATCAAGAAGGGCCATGCCAACACCCTTTACCACGAGCGTCCCGAGGATCTGCTGTTCTGGCTGCAGACCCTGGGCATCCAGGTCAACGTGCGGGCGATCATCGACACCCTGGCGCAGGTCTATGCGGTGCCGGTGACGGCCTTGTGGACGGTGTTGCGCGATGTGCTCGAAGGCCTGTTGCAGAGCATCGAATTCGACGACGAGGCCCGGGCGATGATCCAGCGCCAGTTGTTCGAGGTACCGCGCTGGCCGCAGAAGCTGCTGCTGACGCCGATGATCGCCCGCGCCGGTGGGCCGGGCAGCATGCCGTTCGGCAAGGGCGAGGTGGTCAACCCGTTCCACAGGTTGCGCCGTGAAGTCTGAGCGTTCCTGGCATCCTTCCAGGCGCAGCGTGCTGCGCCTGTCCCTCGGCCTGCTGGCCCTGCCGACCCTGGCCCGGGCCGAGGGGCCGCGGCTGGTCACGCTGTTCCAGGGCGCCACCGACTGCGCCGTGGCCCTGGGGCTGACGCCGGTCGGCGTGGTCGACTCGCCTACCGAGAAACCGACGTTTCGCTACCTGCGTCCGGCATTGGCCGGTGTCGCCCATGTCGGCCTGGAAACCCAGCCGAGCCTGGAGGACATCGTCCTGCTCAAGCCGGACGTGATCGTCGCCTCGCGGTTTCGCCACCAGCGTATCGCGCCGTTGCTGGAGCGCATGGGCAGGGTGCTGATGCTCGAAGAGGTTTTCGAGTTCAAGCGGACCCTGGCGCTGATGGGCGTGGCGCTCAACCGTCAGCAGGCGGCCAGCGACCTGCTCGGACAGTGGCAGCAGCGGGTCATCCGCCTGCGCGAGCAGTTGCAGGCGAAGTTCGCCGGGCGCTGGCCGCTGACCGTCTCGGTGCTGGATGTGCGCGAAGACCATGTGCGCAGCTACCTGCCGGGCAGCTTCGCCGGCTCCGTGCTCACCGAGCTGGGTTTCGACTGGAATCCGGTGGCCCGTGGCGCGCATGGCACCTATATGAAACTCACCAGTAAAGAGAGCCTGCCTGTGGTCGATGCCGACCTGTTTTTCGTTTTCCAGCGCACGGACAGCCAGACCGTGCAGCACAACTATGAGCGTCTGCTGCATTACCCGTTCTGGCAGCACCTGCGCGCTCCGCGGGATGGCCAGGTCTGGCGGGTCGACAGCATCGCCTGGAGTTTTTCCGGCGGTATCCTCGGGGCCAACCAGATGCTCGATGACATCGCCCGGGTGGTGGCCTCCTCATGAGTCGTGGTTCGAAACTGAGCCTGGCGCTGCTGCTGATGTTGCTGTCCTGCCTGTTGAGCCTGGCGGCGGGTGCCACCTGGATCTCTCCGGCACAGCTGTTGAGTGGCCTGATGCAGGCCGACAGCCTGAGCGCCGGCGAGCAACTGATCGTCAGCACCCGCCTGGCGCGGACCCTGATGGCGATCGCGGTCGGCTCCAGCCTGGCCGTGGCCGGCGCGCTGATGCAGGCATTGACGCGCAACCCGCTGGCCTCGCCGGGGCTGTTCGGGGTGAACGCCGGTGCGACCTTTTCGATCATCCTCGGCTCGTCGCTGTTGGCCCTGTCGTCGATGCAGCAATGGCTGTGGTGCGCCTTTCTCGGCGCGGCGCTGGCCGGCGCCCTGGTGTGGCTGATCGGCAACCGGGGCGAGAGCAGTCTCAGCCCGTTGCGTATCGTGCTGGCCGGGGCGGCGGTGACCGCGCTGTTCTCCGCCTTCAGTCAGGCCTTGCTGGTGGTCAACGAGGAGGGCCTGGACACGGTGCTGTTCTGGCTCGCCGGTTCGCTCTCCGAGCGTGATCTGGCGATGGCCGCACCGCTGCTGGTCGGCGTGTCGTTCGCGTTGTTCGGCGCCTGGCTGCTGGCCGGCCAGGTCAATGTGCTGAGCGCCGGCGAGGCGATCGCCACCGGGCTGGGGCAGCGTACCGGCTCGATCCGCCTGCTGATGAGCGTGCTGATCGTCGGCCTGGCCGGCAGTGCGGTGGCACTGGCCGGCAGTATCGGTTTCATTGGTCTGCTGGTGCCGCACATGGTGCGCAAGAGCCTGTCCGTCGATCATCGCTGGCTGCTGCCGGGCTGCGCGGTGCTCGGCGCGACGCTGCTGTTGCTGGCCGATACCCTGGCGCGGGTGGTGATCCTGCCGCAGGAGGTGCCAGTGGGGGTGATGACCGCGTTCTTCGGGGCGCCGTTCTTCATTGTCCTGGCTCGACGGGGGGCTCGTCATGGCTAGGCCTGTGACCGTGCGTAACGGGGTCTTTTCCCGGCAGCTCGACCTCTCCAGCCTGGGCCGCCTGGTGCTGGCGTTGCTGCTGACCCTGCTGGTGATGCTCGGCGCGCTGGCGCTGGGCAAGATCAACCTGTCGCCGCTGACCGTGTTGCGCGTGCTCGCCGGCGGCGCGGACCCGGGGCTGACCTTCATCGTCGAGCAACTGCGCCTGCCCCGTCTGGTGCTGGCGGCTCTGGTGGGGGCGGCGCTGGCGGTGTCCGGGCTGATCCTGCAGAGCATCATTCGCAACCCGCTGGCCTCGCCGGACCTGCTGGGCATCACCAGTGGCGCCAGCGCCGCGGCGGTGGGCTATCTGTCGTTCTTCTCGCTGGCCCTGGGCTCGCAGTTCCTGCCGCTGGCGGCGATGGCCGGAGCCGGCCTGGCCGCGCTGGCGATCTACCTGCTGGCCTGGAAGCAGGGCACGTCGCCGCTGCGCCTGGTGCTGATCGGCGTCGGCGTGTCGGCGCTGCTGGCGGCGGTGACCACCTTCCTGCTGGTGTTCAGCCCGTTGACCACCACCCTGTCGGCCTATGTCTGGCTGACGGGCAGTGTCTACGGCGCCAGTTGGCCGGAGCCGCGGGCCCTGGCCGGCTGTCTGCTGGCGATCCTGCCGTTGCTGCTCTGGCTGGCCCGGCAGGTGCGGGTGCAGCAACTGGACGACGACCTGGCCCGGGGTATCGGCGCCCGGGTGCAGTGGCTGCGCGCCGGGCTGTTGCTGGTCAGCGTGGCCCTGGCCGGTGCGGCCGTGGCCTGGGGCGGGGCGATCGCCTTCGTCGGGCTGGTCGCCCCGCATATCGCCAAACGCCTGGTGGCGCCGGGGTTTGCCGGGCAGGCGCTGATGTCGGCGCTGGTCGGCGCGAACCTGGTGATGCTGGCCGACCTGGTCGGGCGCACGCTGTTTCTGCCCCTGGACCTGCCCGCGGGTATTTTCGTCGCGGTGCTGGGCACACCGTTCTTTCTCTATCTCCTGATCAACCAGCGGCACTGAGGAATTGCAGATGGCATCCATTACAGCCCAAGGCCTGACCCTGAGTTACCAGCGCCAGGCAATCATCGAAGGGCTCGACTTGCAACTGCCCCAGGGCCAGGTGTCGGTACTGATCGGCAGCAACGGCTGCGGCAAGAGCACCCTGCTCAAATCCTTCGCCCGGCTGCTCAAACCGCAGCAGGGGCGGGTGATCCTCAACGGCACCGACATCCATCGCAAGTCGACGGCGACGGTGGCCCGCGAACTGGCGATCCTGCCGCAGATGCCGAGCGCGCCCGAGGGTATCAGCGTGCGGCAACTGGTGGCGCTGGGGCGCTACCCGTACCAGAACTGGATGCAGCAGTGGTCGCAGCAGGACGAGGCGATGGTCGAGCGCGCCCTGCAGCAGACCGGCACGCTGGAGTTGGCCGAGCGTCCGGTGGACGCGCTGTCCGGCGGCCAGCGGCAGCGGGCGTGGATCGCCATGACCCTGGCCCAGGACACCGAGATGGTCCTGCTCGACGAGCCGACCACCTTTCTCGACCTGGCTCACCAGATCGAAGTCCTCGACCTGCTGCGCGACCTCAATCGCCAGGAGGGCAAGACCATCGTCATGGTCCTGCACGACCTGAACCTGGCCTGCCGCTACGCCGACCACATGGTCGCGGTGCACCAGCGCACGGCCTTCGCCCAGGGGCGCCCGACGGACATTCTCAGCGAGGCGCTGGTCAAGCAGGTGTTCAACCTCAACTGCCGGATCATCAGCGACCCGTTCTTCGGAACACCGCTGTGCATCCCGTTTGGCCGGGAATTGCCGCAATGACCCTGGCCCATCTGTTCACCGACGCACAGTGGGCGCTGCTGTCCGGGGCGCTGCGGCTCAAGCCGTTACAGCAGAGCGACCCGCGTTCGCTGCCGGCGCGGGCCCTGCTCGATGAGACGACCTGCGAAGACCTGCTGCAGGCGCTGGGACCGGTGATCGGTTCGCCGACCCTGGCGATCACCGCTTCGCTGCTGGCCAAGCGTTTCTCCTTTCTCGGCACCGGCGCCTGCCTGTACGCGATGTCGGTGTACGACAAGGGCCTGCTGCTGTCGCTGGACAACTGCCGGGTCGAGTACGGGCATGATGATGGCCTGTGGACCTCGTCGATGCCGCTGGATCAGCCCCAGGCGTTCGGCTACGCGCCGGGGCAGCGCGAGGCCTGGCGCGAGTCCATCGTCTCCAGCCTGTTCGCCGGAACGTTCCAGCCGCTGTGGCAGACTTTCTACCGAGTCACCGGCATTTCCCGCAGGATTCTCTGGGAGAACACCGCGGTGCGGGTCTATTCGCTGTACGAGAAGCGCATGGCCAAGGTCGAGGACCCCTTTATTCGCCAGCGCTGCGAGGCTGATTTCCACTGGCTGCTGAACGAGGCCGAGCCGGCCTTGTTCGGCCTGGACTACAACCCGCTCCGGCATTTTCGCCGACCGCCGACGATCCTTGAAAACGAAGGCAAGCGCATCCGCTTTCGACGCACCTGCTGCTTCTACTACGAGGCGAGCCATCCGGTCGAATACTGTTCCACCTGCCCCCTGCTGAGGCCGAAGAAATGTCGCTGAACCCACGAATCGCACCGCGTCGGCAACTGGTCGACGCAGCACTGCTGCTGCAGTACCGGAGTATTTCCAGCTCCACCATCGGCCATGTGCTCGACACGGGCTACCTGCGGGGCCTGAGGCCGTTGTTCGAGGGCATCCACATGATCGGCAACGTGGTGACGGCCAGGCTGCGCACACCCGATGGCAGCATCCTGCGCGATGCCTTGCTGTGTTGCGAGCCGGGTGATGTGCTGGTGATCGAATGCGAGGGCGACCGCGAGTGTGCCTGCTGGGGCGAGTTGCGCACCCTGGCGGCGCTGATCAAGGGGTTGGCCGGCGTGGTGGTGTCCGGCGCGGTGACCGACGTCGCGGCGCTGCGCGAGCACCGTCTGCCGATCTTCAGCCGAGGCGTCAGCGCACTGACCACCCGCAGCCTGGGGCAGAGCGGCGAACTCAACCTGCCGGTGCGGGTCGGTGACGTCCAGGTCCAGCCGGGTGACCTGGCCATCGGTGACGATGATGGGGTGTTCATCCTCACGGCGCAGCAGGCCCGGGAACTGTTGCCGCAGTTCGTGGCGAAGGAAAATGCCGATCGCCTGCGCCGGGCGGGGCTTCTTGCCAAGTTGATCGCCAAGGGGGCCTGATTCTGCAAGGTGGAAAGCAAACGGTGACAACGATCGCAGCGGACGACAGACAACTCTGGTAAAGTTCGTTAGCTTACTACATATCCAGTTGCCTACCTGTAATCGAGACACCCGCAATGAGCAATGTCCTGAGCGAAGAGGAGATGCGCCTGGCGCTGTTCGGCTCCCTGCGCCCGAGTGCTGAACCGATCTCCCCGCAAGTACCTGAACCCAAGCTTGTCGTCACCCCGGCAGCGCCCGCCAAACCCCGGCCCGTCGCCAAGGCTCTGTCGCCAAAGCTGCGGGTGATCCTGCACGCGACCAAGGAGTTCGAAGGCGAGATCGAGGAGTTGGTGTACGACGCCAACACCCTGAGCACCTTCACCGCCGAGCAGGAGGCCAAGGCCGCGGCGAAAAAGAAGAAGTTTCGCTACTTCGAGGTGATTTCGATCAAGCCGATCTAGGTCTTCAGTCCCGCTCCTGATAGTCCCTGGGCGACTCGCCCAGCAGGCGCCTGAACATCGCCGAAAAGGCGCTCGGGCTGGCGAACCCCAGGCTGTCGGCAATGCGATTGACCGGTTCGCCAGCCTCCAGCAGGGTCAAGGCCCGGGCTACCCGGACCTGCTGTACCCACTGCCGGTAGGTGATGCCGGTTTCGCTGATGAATAACCGGATCAGCGTCCGGCTGCTCGCGCCGACCACCTCGGACCATTGCTCGATGGTCTGTGCCTTGCCCGGCTCCTCCAGTATCTGCTGGCAGATCGTGACCAGACGGCGGTCCCGGGGCCAGGGAATCTCCAGCGGCACCGTCCGCGAATGTTCCAGCTTGTGCAGGATCAGCGTGACGATGCTGCGGTTGGGCGGGTCGTCCGGATACAGCATCGGCTGCTCGGCCAGGGCCAGGATCAGCTCGCGCAGCAGCGTGTCGACCTCGATCACCTTGACCCGCTCACCGAACCGTTCGGCCTGGCTGCGCTCGACGTAGATCGTGCGCATCCGCGTGTCGCTGAGCATCACCTGGTCGTGCACCACCCCCGCCGGAATCCACAGCCCGCGCTGGGGTGGGATGTACCAGATGCCCTGCTCGCTGGCGACCCGCATCAGGCCCTTGCTGGCATAGAGAAACTGCCCCCGCGGATGGCTGTGCGGCGCGTTGTAGCTGCCGGCCGGCTGGTCGCGGGAGAACGCGGTGATCACCCGGGGCAGGTCCTGATAGTCGTGATGATCATCGCTGTGCCCCTCGGCTTTGCGGCTGTCACTTTGGCGACGAATATTGGCATTCATGCAAAACCGTCCAGGTCGGTGGCGAACTTAGTATTTGCCACACAAATCAGTTCAGCGATAGATACCTGGAGGCAGCACATGTCAGTCGCCGTTGCACAGAGAACGCGGGCAATCGAATTGATGGCGGGCCTCGGCCTGTTCATCCTGGCGCTGTCGCTGCGACCGGGCATCGTCTCGGTCGGGCCGCTGATCGGCGCGATACAGGCCGAATTCGGCCTGCGGCACGCCCAGGCGGCGCTGCTGACGGCGATACCGGATGTGTGCATGGGCCTGTTCGCCATTTTCATTCCGCGCATTGGCCGTCGTTTCGGCAACGACCGGGTGGTGCTGTTCTCCCTGGCCCTGCTTGGGGTAGCGATGGTCCTGCGGGCATTCGCCGGGTCATCGACCAGCCTGCTGTTTTCGACCTTCCTGGTGGGGGTGGGCGTTGCCATCTCCGGCCCGCTGATCGGCGGCTGGATCAAGAGCCACTTCGCCAGCAACGCGGCCATGCTCATGGGCATCTATGCCGCCGGTCTCGGCATCGGCGCCACTCTGGCCGCGGTGGGCAGTGAATACGTGGCGCTGGCCGAGAGTGGCTGGCGTGTGGCGGCGGGTATCTGGGCGGTGCTCTGCGTATTGGCGATGATCAGTTGGCAACGTCTGGCGACGGCGTTCCCGTCCCGACCGCAGGCTGTGCAAAGCGCCAGCGCCCCTGTCAGCCAACCGGCATTTCGCAGCGGCCGGGCCTGGCTGATCGCGGTGTACTTCGGCCTGGGCCAGTTCGTCTGCTATGCCTGTTTCGCCTGGGTGGGGGAGAGCAGTCGGGAACTGGCGATCAACAGCCTGGGATCGGGGCTGAACCTGGGCCTGTTCGCCGCCATCATCGCGATCAGCAGTTTCGTCTCCGGGGTCATGACCCGCTCCACACCGGATCGCCGTGCCTGGCTGGGCGGGTCGGCGGTTCTTTCGGCCGCTGGTGCGGCGGCGCTCTGGCTGGCCCCGGCCCTGCTTGGCGCACTGCCAGTGGTGGCGATTGCCCTGGGGCAGGGCACCTGCTTCGCCCTGGCAATGACCTTGCCACTGGACAACACCCGCACTCATGAACAAGCCGGCCAATGGACCGCCTTCATGTTGTTCATCGGCTACCTGGTGGCTGCCCTGGGGCCGTTTGCCTTCGGCTTCCTGCGCGATCACACCGGAACCTTCGAGGCGTCTTACGGCCTGCTGGTGGTGGCCTCGCTGGCGATGCTGGTGCTGACTCCGCTGCTCAAGCCGCACAGGCATTGATGGCGTGTCAGGTTTCGCCGTCGACAACTGCCGAGGTGAAGCCCCAGCGCTGGAATTCCGGTTCGAACTCCTGCAGTTGCACCAGGCCCAGGCACGGCATCGCCCCGGTCCGGAGGATTTCCCCCTTGGCCAGCTTGCAGGCCAGCAGCACGGTGGCCATGCAGGGAATCTCCGGGCCGTTGCCGCCGGGGGCGGTCAGTTGCCAGGTCAGGCTGCCGGGTGTGCCGTCCTGGCGCAGGCCGCGCAGGTGCACGCGCATGGCGCCCAGGTCGCTGCCGAAGCGGTCCAGGGCCTTTCTCGACAAGGCATCCAGCTGTGCGGCGAACCGGCTGATCGGCAGTGGCATGCCCAGGCGCCGCAAGGCTGCCGCCAGCCACAGGCCGGCATGTTCCAGGCGCAGTTCCAGGGCGGCATGGAATTCGACATCGCGGACCCCGGCATAACGGCTTGGGAACAGTGCCAGGTCCGGCACATCACAGGCCGCGCCCCAGCGGCGTCCCAAGTCGGCGAAGCGGAAGGTGCGGATGTCCTGCCAGCCGTACTGCTTTACCCAAGCCCCGCCATTCCAACGGTCGAAGGCCAACCCGGCATAGCCGAATACCGCCTGGATGGTTGCTACGCCGCGAGGCGCCTGCTGGCCGCGGCAAGGCGTTGCTCGAAATCGGCGGCTTCGATATCAAGCCGCAGGGTGGCGACGGTCTGCCCATTGTCGAAGCGGTGCCGGCCCGCGCTGGCGCTGCGGCTGGCGGCAATCGGCTCCAGGCCGGGCTCCAGCGCCAGGCGCCGACAGATCCGCGCGCCGAAATTGCCCAGGCCGCCGATGACGATGATACGCACGATTCATCCTTGAATGAGGGAAGAGGGCGGCAGTATATGGGAGCTGCCTTGCAGAAGGAGATTCTGTGAATACTGCCGGCTTGGACTGCCCCAAGTCGTTACTGCTGGTCGCTCCAGACCGCCAGTTCGTAGCCATCCGGGTCGATGAAGTGGAAGCGGCTGCCACCGGGGAACGAGAACCGTGCCCGGCTGATGGTCGCGCCCGCGGCTTCGATCTTCTGCTGGATGGCATCCAGATCCTGCGCATAAAGGATGACCAGTGGCCCACCAGGACGTACCGGTTCACCGGTGGTGAATCCGCCGGTCAGGCGGCCGTCGCTGAACTCGGTGTAGCTGGGGCCATAGTCGACGAAGCTCCAGCCGAACACTTCGCCATAGAAGGCCTTGCTGCGCGCGATGTCGCTGACGTTGAACTCGATGTTGTCGATCTGCCGGTCCTTGCCTCGAACACTCATGTGTTACTTCCCTGTTGATGGAGGTTGGAGAGTCTAACCGAGATTCGTCCCGACAGCCTCAGCCGGTGCCCAGCGCCCGCAGGCCGATCGGGCTAGCCTGGAGCTATCGATATTTCCCTGGGTGCGCCCCCATCTTCCAGGAATCACCCCGGCTTACACCATCGCCAACCGATGCTTGCGCTTGGGCGGCATGAACACCCGGTCGATGGCGTCCAGGTCGTGTTCGTCCAGCTCCAGTTGCACCGCAGCCGCGTTGAGCCGCACGTGTTCCAGGTTGACCGCCTTGGGAATCGCCAGCACACCTTCATGGCGGATCACCCAGGCCAGCGCGACCTGAGCCGGGGTGGCGTCGTGGCGAGCGGCGATCTGCTGCAGCGTCGGGCTGTCGAGCAGGGCGCCGCCCTGGCCGACCGGGCAGTAGGCCATCAGCGGCAGGTTGTGCTGTTGCCACCAGGGCAGCAGGTCGAACTCGATGCCGCGCTCTTGCAGGTTGTACAGCACCTGGTTGGTGGCGCAGAACGGCGAGGCCAATTCCTGCAGGTCTTCGACATCGAAATTGGACACGCCCCAGCGACCGATCCGGCCCTGCTCGCGCAGGCGCTCGAAGGCTTCGACCGTCTCTTCCAGCGGATACTGGCCGCGCCAGTGCAGCAGGTACAGATCGATGTATTCGGTGCCCAGGCGCCTGAGGCTGCGTTCGCAGGCCAGGGGAATGCCCTTGCGGCTGGCGTTGTGCGGATAGACCTTGCTGACCAAGAACACCTTGTCGCGTTGCCCGGCGATGGCCTGGCCGACCACTTCCTCGGCACCGCCGTCGCCATACATCTCGGCGGTATCGATCAGGGTCATGCCCAGGTCGATGCCGGCCTGCAGGGCACGCACCTCATGGGCGCGCTGCTGCTGATCCTCACCCATGCGCCAGGTGCCCTGGCCGATGACGGGGACGGCCACGCCGGCCAGATCGAGCGTTCGCATTGAAGTCTCCTTGAAATACCGGGGGTATCCGTGTGGCAACGGTCGGTCCGCGAGGTTCCGCCATGCCGGTTTCCGAAAGCTGATTCTAGCCACGCAGGAAGGGTGTTCAGGAAGATTCGCTGACTTATTTCCTAAAGGAATAAAATGATGATTATTAATTCCTTTTGAAAAAATAGAGAAAGGTGCACCTTATCCACGAACCGCACGACGTTCGTGCCACTCTCCCAGACAGGAAGCTGCCCCATGACCATCAAGGCTATCAACGTCCGCAACCAGTTCCGTGGCGTCATCAAGGAAATCAACCTCGGTGAGGTGCTGTCCGAGATCGACGTGCAGACCGCTTCGGGCATCGTCACTTCGGTGATTACCACGCGCTCGGTGCGCGATCTTGAACTGGCGGTCGGCGGCGAGGTGATCGCCTTCGTCAAATCCACAGAAGTGTCCATCGCCAAGCTATGAGTACGACCGCCGGGCGGTCCGGCCCGATCCTGACCCTGCCGCAGGGTGAAAAGGACCCGTTGTCGATTCGCGCCAAGGCCCTGGTATTCGCCGACCCGCGTTCGCGGCAACTGCTCGATTACCTGCAGAGGGTCGGACCGAGCGAAGCGCCGGTGCTGATCAATGGCGAGACCGGCACCGGCAAGGAACTGGTGGCGCGCTATATCCATTCGGCCAGCGGTCGCACGGGTGCCTTCGTTCCGGTGAACTGCGGGGCGATCAGCGAAACCCTGGCCGAGAGCGAGTTCTTCGGGCATGAGGCCGGGGCCTTTTCCGGAGCGGTCGGGCGGCGTGCCGGCTGGTTCGAGGAGGCCGATGGCGGCACGCTGTTTCTCGACGAAATCGGCGACCTGCCGTTGCCGTTGCAGGTGAAACTGCTCAGGGCGCTGCAGGAGCAGGAGATCGTCCGGGTCGGCTCGCGCAAGCCGATCAAGATCAATATCCGCCTGGTGACGGCGACCAACATCGACCTGGAACAGGCGGTGGAGGCGGGCAATTTCCGCCTCGACCTGTTCTACCGGATCAACGTCGCCCAGGTCCGCGTACTGCCGTTGCGCGAGCGGCCGCTGGACATCCTGCCGCTGGTGGAGCACTTCCGAAAGCTCTACAGCCAACGGCTGAAAATCGTCGAACCGATGCTCTCCGAGGCGGCTACCCAGGCGCTGCTCGACTATCCCTGGCCGGGCAACATCCGCGAGCTGGAGAATGTCGTGCACCTGGCCTTGCTGGTGGCGGGCGACAAGCCGATCCGCCCCGAGCACCTGAAGTTTTCCGCCGGCCTCAGTGCCGCGCGCAGTCCCAGTGCCAGTACGGTGGCGCGGGTACCCCAGGAGGTGATCCGCGAGCAGTTGCTGCGGTTGTTCGAGGTGCCGGGCGAGAGCCTGCTGCATGACATCGAAGACCTGATCGTGCGCGAGGCGTTTGCCTTTTCCGGGTTCAACCAACTGCGCAGCGCTCAATTGCTGGGGATTACCCGTAACGCGATGCGTACCTTGCTGGTCAACCACGGCATGCTCAAGGGCCGAGCGAAATCCTGAGTCGGTGGAGGGGCGGTAGTTTGGTGCAAGGAGTGCCGGCCTCTTCGCGGGCAAGCCACGCTCCTACAAAGGTTGTGTCGTACGCCGGTCTTGCGCACAACATGGCTCTGTAGGAGCGTGGCTTGCCCGCGAAGAGGCCGGTTCAGGCAAAGTCGCACCCATGGGGCCCATTCAAACTCGTTGTTCGGTTTGTCGCTGCATCGCACCGATGCGCCGCAACTGCGGCAACAGCTCGCTACCCAGGTGAATCGCCTCTTCCAGATGCGGAAAACCCGACAGGATGAAACTGTCGACCCCTAGCTGGTGATACTCCTCGATCCGCTGCGCCACTTGCTCATAGCTACCCACCAGCGCGGTTCCGGCGCCCCCCCGCACCAGGCCGACACCGGCCCACAGGTTGGCCGAAACCTCCAGCTCCCGCGCCCGTCGGCCACGGCCCTGGACCAGTTGCGTCTGGCGGCTCTGGCCCACCGACTCGTACGCCGCCAGTTGCAATTGCGCCCGGTCGATGGCCTCCTTGGGAATCTCCTCCAGCAGCTTCTCGACATGGGCCCAGGCCTGATCGTCGGTGGCCGCGGCGAAGATGTGCAGGCGCAGGCCGAAGCGCAGCGTGCGCCCCTGTAGCGCCGCCAGTTCGCGCATGCGTTCGATCCGTTCGGCGATCATCGCCGGCGGTTCGCACCACATCAGGTAGGTCTGGGCGTGGGTGGCGCCAACCTGTTCGGCCGCCGCCGAGGCTCCGCCGAAGTAGATCGCCGGTGCCGAGGCATAGGGACTGATCGGCGTGGCGCTGGTGCTGCGGTAGTAGCGCCCGTGGAACGGCAGGCCCTTGCCGGCCCAGACCGCCTGGAACACCTGGAGGAATTCCGCGGTACGGGCGTAGCGCTCGTCGTGTTCGAGGTAGTCGCCCAGCGAGCGCTGCTCGAAGCGGCTGGAACCGCTGACCACATGCAGGGCCAGGCGGTTATCGCTGAGCAGTTGCAGGGTGGCCGCCCGGTGCGCGGTGTAGGCGGGCAGTTCGAGGCCGGGGCGCAGGGTCAGCAGGAACTTCAGCCGACGCACTTCCTGGGCCAGTACCGCGGTGATCAGCCAGGGGTCCTCGAAGCCGCTGGCGGTCGGCACCATGATCGAGTCGAAGCCGGCCAGTTCGGCGGCGCGGACGATCTGGCGCAGATAGTCCAGGGGCGGCGCGCGCTCGCCGGCCTGCAGCAGTCCGGTGCGGGGCAGGCCGCTGCTGGTGAGGTGGCGGCCGTCACCGTTGGTGGGCAGGAACCAGTCGATTTCCAGGGCCGAGCGGTATTCGTGGGGCATGCTAGCAGCGCTCCTTGCGCAAGCCTTGAGCCGTCAGCAACGGCAGGATCTGTTCGCCGAACCGCAGCACCTCGCGCACCGCCGGCTCCCCCTGGACGATCACCTGACCCAGGCCCAGTCCGTGCAGTTGCTGCAGGCGGGTGGCGACCTGGTGCGGACTGCCGACGATGTACAGCGGTTGGTCGCTGTGGGGTTGCCACAGATTCGGATGGATCTCGAAGCGCCGTGCCGGGTGCTGCTGGCGCTTGAGCGGCAGGACCCGCGACGGGACGTCCGGGACCTGCAAGGGGGGCTGTTCCAGGGTGGCCTGGGCGGCCTCCCAGGCTTCGTCCTCGGTGTCGCGCACGATCAGCCCGAAGCGGCTGGCGAAGGTCAGCCGGCCCTGGCTGTCGCGCAGGCGTTCGATGGCCTGCTGCAGCCAGTGCGGTGCGCCCGAGCGCAGCAGGCAGACCTGCGCATGGCGGGCGATCAGCGCGGCGTCCTGGGAGTCATCGAGCACCAGGGGCGGGGCGGGCAGCGGGCGGCGACCGACGCCGGCGTTTTCCAGTTGGAAGTAGCGGCCGTCGTAGTTGAATTCGTCGCCGTCGGGTTGCAGCAGTGGACCGAGGATTTCCAGGTATTCGCCGATACGCTCGTTGCGCTGGTCGCGGTTGAGCCATTCGCCGAAGGCGCTGCGCAGGCTGCCTTGTTCGCTGTCGGGCAGGTGCAGTCGCACGCGGTGGCAGCTGATCGATTGCAGGCTCTGGACAGTGGCGGCGAGGGCGGCGGGCAGCATGACTTCCGGCGGTACGCTGACGGTCAGGTGCAGGTGCCGGGTATGGGCGCAGAGCGCAGCGGCCACGCCGAGGCTGTCGGCGCAATGGGCGCCACCAGGGATCCACAGGCCGTCGAGCCCTGCGTACTCCGCCGCCTGGGCCAGTTGCATCCACTGGCCGGGCTGCTGGGCCCAGCCCGGCGTCTGGCCGGGACCGCACAGGGGGAGTTGCCAACTGAATTCAAGTGCCATGTGGGGTTCCCGGACAGGAATGGGGTTGTGCCTGATACTGCGCGTTGTTGTCGATCGCCAGCAAGCGGAGCACCGATCGGCCCGCTCCTCCAATGGATCGAGTCGTAGGCGGCAAGGAGGCATGACGCACATCCGTAGGAGCCGGGCTGGCCCGCGAATGGGCCCCCCGGCCTTGCAGCGTCGGTGCATACGCCACCGCCAGCCAGGGTTGCGCTGTGCTCATGCGCGACGCCAGCCAAGGGCCGGGGCGATTTCGCCGGCGAGGATTTCCAGGCGCCGGAGGATCTGCGCCTGGGTCGAGCTTTCGGCCTGGACCACGGCGATCACGTAGTCGGCGTAGGGCAGCAGCGACGGGTCCTGGCGCAGGCTGGCAATCACTTCGTCGGGGTGGCCGTGATGCACGTTCATCAGCCGCAGGTGTTCCTGCAGGTCCACCGCCTCATCGATCAGCCCCTCGCGCTTGAGACGCGGGATATGTCGTTCGATGTCCACCGCCAGTTCGGCCTGGGCGCTGGCGCGGTCGGCCGCCGGAAAGATCGCCCGGACCACACCGATGCGCGGCGGTTGCCCGGTATGCTCCCAGGCTTGCAGGTAGGCATCCGCCAAAGGCTTCTGCACGGTCAGCGGATCATGGGTCGCCGTCCCCAACAGCAGGCCATTGCCCTGCCGGGCGGTGTAGGCCGCGCCCTCGACACTGCCGTGGGAATGCCAGAGGCGTCGGGCCAGGCCCGCTGCCGGCGGTTGCAGGGTCAGGTCGCTTGAGGTGTCCACCGGGCCGCCCCTGAGCAACTGCTGCAGCCGTTGCTGGTGTCGGGCGAAGTCCTGTTGACGTTCCTCGGCGTCGCGCCGGAAAGCGGCGAAGTTGTCGAGGTTGGCACCACCACTGCCCAGTCCCAGCTGCACGCGACCCCCACTGAGACTGTCGAGCACGCTGGCGTCTTCGGCCAGGCGCACCGGGTCCTCGAAGGGCAGCACGATGACACCCGTGCCCAGCTCGATGGTGCGGGTGCGTTCGGCGATCGCCGACAGCAGGATCAGCGGCGAGGGCAGGCGGCCGAAACCGTTGCTCAGGTGGTGTTGGGCGATCCAGCCACCGTCGAAGCCGAGGGCTTCGGCGACCTCGAACTGTTCGATCAGGTCGCGATAGACCTGCTGCGGATCATCGCCAAAGGCATGGCTGAGGAAACCCAGCTTGAAGGGACGGACGCTGCTCATGGATGCGGTTTCTCCAGGGACGAGGGACGCTGCGGGGTCGGCTGCCAGCCCAGCGCCGGGGCGATCCGTTCGCGGATGATCTGCAGTGCGCGGATGGCCTCGCGCGGTGGCGTGCTGGCGGTCTGCACCTGCACGACCAGATGGTCGTGGGCACCCAGGCGCGGTCCCTGGGCGAGAGCCTCGACGATCCGCTCCGGTGCTCCGTGAAGCACCCCGAGACGGGCGAGCACCTGGTTGAAGTCGGCATCGATTCCGGCCCGATAGACACCGATGCTCTGCTGGCGACGCACGTAGGCGAGGATATCGCCGTGCAGCGTCGATCCCGGCGCCGCCGCATCCGCGTCAGGGAAGACCGCCTGAACCCGGACCACCCGCGCCGGGGTGCCGTTGTCGCCGGTCCAGGCCTGGCGATAGCGCTCCACCAGCTCCACGCCGGCCTCGGGCGGCAGGTGCGGATTGGGTGCCATGATCAGCCCGTTGCCGCGGGCGGCGACCTGTTCGACCCGTGAAGTCGCCTCCCACAAGCATCGCCCAAGTCCTTCGGCACGGGGCAGCAGGCGCGCGCCGTCGGCGCTCAGCGGTGCGTTGCCCAGAGCCGAGCGCAGGCGTTGCAGGCGGGTTTCGTAGTCGCGGTGGCGCTCACCGTGATCTAGGCCGAAGGCGTCGTAGGTCTGCGGGTCGAAGCCGGCACCCAGGCCCAGTTCCAGGCGGCCGCCGCTGAGCAGGTCGAGCACCGCCGCATCCTCGGCCAGGCGCAGCGGGTCCTCCTGTGGCAGCACGATAATGCCGGTGCCCAGGGCGATGCGCCGGGTGCGCTGGGCGATGGCGGCCAGCAGGACCAGTGGCGAGGGCAGGCGGCCCTGTTCGCTGGCGAAGTGGTGCTGGGCCACCCAGCCACTGTCGAAGCCCAGCTCCTCGGCAACGCGGAACAGCTCCAGGGTGTCGCGGTAGACCTGCGGGTCGAAGGCCGGGCGGTAGACGCGGCTGAGAAAGCCCAGGGAGAAACCGCCGCTCATGATCGGCTGAACCGGTTGGCCGGCCGTGGCAGCCCGAGGTTTTCCCGCAAGGTGCGGCCTTGGTATTCACGACGGAACAGTCCACGCGCCTGCAGCAGTGGCGTCACCTGGTCGACGAACACCTCGATGGCACCGGGGAAGTACGGGAAGAACACGTTGAAGCCGTCGCAGGCGCGGGCCTGGAACCAGGCCTCGAAATGATCGGCGATATCGGCGGCGGTGCCGATCACCGGGTTGCCGCCGGCCAGGCGCAGGTACAGCTGGCGGATGCTGAGGTTTTCCTTGCGCGCCAGCTCCAGCACCTTGTCGCGACGGCTGCCGCGCTGGCCGACCGGGGTCTCGGGCAACGGGCCGTCGAGGTCATGGCCGCTCAGGTCGATATCTTCGCCAAGGGTGTCGGCCAGCAGGCGCAGGCCGAGTACCGGGTCGATCAGGGCCTGGAACTCGTCGAACAGCGCCTGGGCCTGTTCGCGGGTCTCGCCGATGAAAGGCGTGATGCCGGGGAGAATCTTGATGTGGTCCGGGTCGCGGCCAAGATCGGCGGCGCGGGCCTTGATGTCCTGGTAGAAGGCCTGGGCATCGGCCAGGTCGCTGGCGGAGGCGAAGATCACTTCGGCGACCCGCGCAGCGAGGGTCTTGCCGGCTTCCGAGGCGCCCGCCTGGACCAGTACCGGGTGGCCCTGGGGTGGCCTGGCGACGTTCAGCGGGCCGCGTACGGAAAAGTGTTCGCCACGGTGGTTGAGGGTATGCAGCTTGTCCGGGTCGAAGTACTGGCCGCTGGCCTTGTCGCGGGTGAAGGCGTCGTCGTCCCAACTGTCCCACAGGCCCTTGACCACGTCGTGGAATTCCTCGGCGCGCTGGTAGCGGTCGCCGTGGTCGATGTGCCGTTCGCGGCCGAAGTTCCAGGCCTCGTCGGAGACCACCGAGGTCACCAGGTTCCAGGCCGCACGACCGCCGGAAAGGTGGTCGAGGGAGGCGAACTTGCGGGCGATATGGTACGGCTCGTTGTAGCTGGTGGTGGCGGTGGCGATCAGGCCGATGTGGTTCGTCACGGCCGCCAGTGCGGACATCAGCGTCAGCGGTTCGAAATGTTCGGCGCGGGCGGTGCGGCTCAGGGCATCGTGGTGGTGGCCCCAGAGCGCAACCACGTCGGCGATGAACAGGGCGTCGAACCGGCCACGTTCGGCGGTTTCGGCAATCGTCTTGAAGTGGGCGAAGTCCAGGCTGGCATCGGCCTGGGCCAGGGGATGGCGCCAGGCGGCGACATGATGGCCGCTGTTGGCGAGAAAGGCTCCGAGCTTGAGTTGATCGGTTCGGCGGGTCATTAACGGGCTCCCGTTGAGCAGGCAAGGCCGGCGACGCAGGTGATCGCCGGCAGCGCCAGGTGGGTCAGAAGTTGTAGGTCACGCCGGTGTACCAGTAGCCGCCGGTGGTCCCGTAGGGCGAGAAGTTGCCGTAGGGGAAGCCGCCCGAGCTGCTCGCCAGCCTGGTGCGTTCCGGGTAGATGTTGAACAGGTTGTTGGCCCCGGCGGTGAGGGTGATGGCCTTGGTCACGTGGTAGTCGACGTTGAGGTCGGTGATCCAGGTCGGCGCGAAGGTGCGGTCGTAGATCGCCGAGGTACCGTATTGGGTGTACTCGCCATAGCGGGTCAGGTTCAGGCCGATGTCGAACTTGTCGACGGTCCAGGTGCCGCCCAGCAGCAGCTTGGATTCCGGCGTGCCGTGCTTGAGGTTGCCCTGGCGCTGGCGGTCGTAGCCGCCATCCGGGCCGAGGGCCTGCTGGGCCACGTCCGAGGCGTGGATCGCATCGATCTCGGTGGTGTTCCAGTTGAAGCCCAGGGTGTAGCGCAGGCTGCCGTAGGCGCCGAGGTCCTGGCGGTAGTCGCCGACCAGGTCGATGCCGCGGGTGGTGGTGTCCAGGGCGTTGGTGAAGTAGGTGACCGCCTGGTTGGTGTTGAGTCCGGCCGCGGCGAGGATCGCGTTGATCTGCGGGGTTCCGCCAAGGTAGCCGGTCTGGGCGATGCGGTCCTTGATTTTGATCTGGTAGGCATCGAGGGTGATGCTGGCGTTGTCCAGCGGTTGCAGAGTCAGGCCCAGGCCGAAGTTGGTCGATTTCTCCGGCTTGAGGGTTTCGGCGCCAAGGGCCTTGGCCACGGCCGAGTCGACGGCGACGTTGCGGTAGTCGATCAGGTTGCCATTGACGCTGCTCTGGGAGGTCGAGCTGTAGATTTGCTGGGCCAGCGACGGTGCGCGGAACCCGGTGCTGAAGCTGCCGCGCACGGCGAGAATCGGCGTCAGCTGGTAGCGGGTGGCGAGCTTGCCGTTGGTGGTGGTGCCGGAGCCGTCGTTGTAGTGCTCATAGCGCCCGGCCAGGTCGACGTGCCACTTGTCGGTCAGGTCCTGGCCGATCTCGGCGTAGGTGGCGACGCTGGTACGGCCTTTTTTGGCGGCATCGGCCGGCGTGGTACCGGCCCCGGAAATGGTCCCCGGGGCGATCGGGTTGCCGCTGGCGCCGGTGCTGAAGTTGCCCAGGGCATAGGACTCGTAGTCGCCCTTGCCGATCTTGTAGTTTTCATAGCGCTGTTCCAGGCCCCAGGAAATCTGCGTCGGCTTGGCCAGGCCGAGGTCGAAGGCGCGGGTCAGGTCGAGGTTGTTGGTCCACTGGCTGAAGGTCTTGACCCCGGTGTCGACGGAGGTCGGCGAGTCCGGTCCGTAGCTGAGGTTGTAGGTGTGGCGCAGGGTCGCCTGGGCATGGTCCTGGCCGTAGGTGCTGGACAGGTCGTAGTCCCAGCCGGCGACCTGGCCCTTGCCGCCGAAGGCGACCTGGAAGTCGTTCTCGATGAAACGCAGGGTGTCCTCGACCCCTTCGGGGAACGGCGTGGCGATGCCGTCGAAGCTGGCCGGCTGGTGGAAGGCCAGGGGTTTTTCCGAGTTGCGCCGGGTGTAGGTGGAGAACGAGTAGAGGGTCAGGGCGTCGTCCACCGGCAACTCGGCGTTGTAGCCGAAGCTGAAGTTGCGCGCTTCCGGCAGGCCGGTGCCGTAGTAGGTGTGGCGCAGGCTGGTGTTGCCGGCGCTGTCGGTGTAGGGCGCGGCGTCCGAACGGTCGGAGACGTTCTGTTTCTTCACGTCCAGGGCCAGGTTGATGAAGCCGTCGTTGGGCAGCGACAGGCCGAGGTTGCCGGTCTGGCGGGCGGTCTCGCCGTCACCGTTCTCGAAGTTCTGGCCGTAGGTGGTGGACAGGCTGCCGCCGTGGTCGGTTTGCTTGAGCACGATATTGACCACGCCGCCGATGGCGTCGGAGCCGTACTGGGCCGAGGCGCCGTCACGCAGGACTTCGACATGATCGACCAGGGCGGTGGGGATCATGTCCAGATCCACCGGTTGCGAGCCGGAGTTGAGGAAAGTGCCGTTGTTGAGCAGGGCGCTGTTGTGGCGGCGCTTGCCGTTGACCAGCACCAGCACCTGGTCGCCGTTCAGGCCGCGCAAGCTCACCGGGCGTACCACCGAGGCCGAACCGTAGCCGGAGGAGGCCGGCAGGTTCAGCGACGGCAGGACCTTGCTCAGGGCGCGGGTCAGGTCGCCCTGACCGGTGGCGAGCAGTTGCCTGGAGGAAATGACGTCCACCGGGGCCGGACTTTCGGCCAGGGTACGGGCCTGGCCGCGGTTGCCGATGACCACCACGGTGTCCAGCGGGTTGTCGCTGGCGGGGGTGTCGGCGGCAAGGGTCAGGCTGCTGTAGCTCAGGGCCTCGCAGACGGCGAGGAACAGCAGGCTGTGGGTGAAGGTGGTACGGGCCTGGCGGCCGGCGGCGCGTGTCGAACTCATGATGTGAATCGCTCCAGTGGTTCCCCGGTGTGGCCCCTGGCAGGGCCCACCTTGTTCGGGTAAGGCGACGGTGTCGTGGCGGGTCGTCGCAAGCGTGGTCAGTGACGGCTTGTTGCCGGACCGGCGCGATGGCCGCGGTCTCAAGCTCTGCTGAAGGCCGTGGAGCAAGGCCTGTGCCATGTGTTTTAGCCCTTTAAAATCAAGGTTTTGGCTCGTATGACGAAGCGGATCTGGTGTTTTTCCAACGGCGGCGATTCAGGCTGTTGGTTTTTCTACAGCGCGCGGTGGGTGGGCGTAGCGGGGAAGGCGAGTGTTGATTTGTCAGCAGTCGCGATGGGGGCTGTTGAGTTAGCAACAGGCCTTCGCCAGCCATGCCGAGCCGACATGGGGTCATCGATGGCTGGCACATCACTTGCTCAATGGATCCGATACATGTGCTGTGGGAGCTGGCTCCCGCAAGGGCAGGACACCGATATTCTTCAACTCAGGAAATGACCATGCCGTTACCGGGACCCCGTAACCTGTTGACCGATGTACCTGGCGTTCGCGTCGGACACGCCACCGACCTGCGGGTCGACACCGGCGTGACGGTGATCCGCACCGATGGCGCCTGGACGGCCAGCATCGATATTCGTGGTGGTGGTCCGGGGGGGCGGGAGTCGGCGGCGCTGGAGCCGCAGAACATGGTCGGGCAACTGCATGCGCTGGTGTTCGCCGGCGGTTCGGTGTTCGGCCTGGGCGCGGCGGATGCGGTGGCGGCGGCGCTGTCGCAACAGGAAGTCGGCCTGCACCTGAAGGCCGGTGCACCGGCGATTCCGATCGTGCCGGCGGCGGTGCTGCATGACCTGGCCAACGGTGGCGACAAGCATTGGGGGCTGGAGCCGCCGTACCGCCGCCTTGGCTTCGAGGCACTGGACAATGTCGGTGAAGACTTCGCCCTGGGTTCGGTGGGGGCCGGTCGTGGAGCGATGGCCGGCGTGCTCAAGGGCGGGCTCGGTTCGGCTTCGCTGGCCCTCGAGGACGGGCTGGTGGTGGCGGCCCTGGTGGTGGCCAACCCCATCGGCTCGGTGTACATGCCGGACGGACAGACCTTCTGGTCCTGGCCCTGGGAGATCGCCGGCGAGTTCGGGGGCGCGCGGCCCACCGCGGTGACGGACGCCAGCGACCCGATGCCGGAGTTGTCGCGGCTGGACAGCATGGGCCGCCTGCAGGCCGGTGCCAACACCACCCTGGTGGCGGTGGCCTGCAACGCCCGGCTGACCACTGCCGAGTGCAAGCGTGTGGCGATCATGGCCCAGGACGGCATTGCCCGGGCGGTGCGGCCGGCGCACCTGCCGTTCGATGGCGACACGGTGTTCGCCCTGGCCTCCGGGGAGTTGCCGCTGGTGGACGGGCCGCGTCGGCAGGTGCAGATCGGCTATATCGGCTCGGCGGCAGCCGATTGCGTGGCGCGGGCGATTGCGCGGGGGGTGTTCGAAGCGCGCAAGTGATTGCGCCAAGCCTTCATGCGCCTGCGAGCTACCGTGGGCTTCATCCGCGAGGCTCTTGGCGGTCTCCAGGTCCTCTTCGCGGATGAATCCCGCGGTTTTACGGCGTCTGCTGTAATGATCGTCCGGTCGGTCAGTGTTCGATCCGTGCCCTGGCCCGCTTGGCCTCGGACGGCAACCCCAGCGCCTCATACACCCGTACCAGATGCCGATTGGTCGGCACATCCAGCGCATCGTAGCCTCGGCGCAGTTCCAGGGTCTGCTGCGCCGCTCGCCAATCGCCCGCGTGCAGCCGTGCATCCAGTTCGATCTGGGTGAACAGGTCGCGCTGGGCGTGGCTGCCGCCGATATCGTTGAGGCGCGGCAACACGCTGCCCAGGCGTAGCGCTGCGGTATGCCAGTCGCCACGGGCATGGGCCAGCAACCCTTCGGCCAGGGGTAATGTCACCTGGGCCCAGGTGTCGCGGCTGAAAGCCGGTGCGCTGTGGCTGCGTTCGCGCAGGGCCTCGAGCAATCGGTCCGCCTCGGGCAACCCGGCGCGCGCCAGGCCATATAGGTACTGCACGCTGAGAAACGGCTGCACCGTGTCTGCGACCCGCACCCGCAGGTAGGCCGCCACGGCCTGCCAGCGTTGGCCGACATCCACCCCCGCCAGCTCCAGGCGGGCCAGCAGCGACACCGCGCCGATCTGGTCCTGGGAGTATTCCGGGAGGATGCCCCACACGTGTCGATCATAGATTTCCAGCACTCGCTGATCCTGCCCACGGGCCAGGTAGAACAGCGCCAGGTGCCACCAGTTGTGGGTGTACATGAACGAGTTGAGGCCTTGCCAGTGGTGCTTGACGCTTTCCAGGAAGTCGATGCCTTCCTCGATCCGCCCGCGGGTCAGCAGCACGTGGGCGAGGGCGTGCTGGGCCCAGGCTTCGTCGGCCTGCAGCGCCAGGGCCTGGCGGGCGGCGGCCTCGGCTTCATCGAGCAGGTGGCACTGTTCATAGGCGAAGGCCAGCAGGCCATGGCTATGGGCGATTTCCGGCGCGGCGTCGCGGGCCTTGAGGGCAATGCGCAGCAGCGCCGGCCAGTTGCCGCGGTTGAATTCCACGTACTGGTTGAGCTTGGCGGCGAACAGGTCGCGGGGGAAGCTGTCCAGCAAATGCTCGGTCAGGCCCAGTACCCGTTCCAGATCGTCGGCGATCCAGGCATCGAGGGTCGCCAGGTAGAGGTCGGCACGGCGGTGAGCGACGTGCACGGCATCGGCCTGCTGGCGATAACGCTCGGCCAGGCGCGGCCCGTCGGGAGACTCGCTGAACATCAGCAGGATGCCGGCCAGGGCATTGGCCAGCCGCGAGTTCGGGTCGGCATCGGCGGCGGCGAGAATGTTTTCGGCGCGTGGGTGATAACCGAGGAAACCGCCGATGAAGTCGTCGATGCCGCGTCGGGTGGTGGAGAGGTCGCTATCGATGGGGTTGCCCAGGTAATCCAGAAACATGGGAAGAGGCTCGCGGGTTCGAAGATCGCAGTTGTCGCAAGGGTTGTGCCAGGGCAGGGCAATGGGTTTTCTCGGGGAGCCGCGACTGGTGTTTTTGGGTGCCAGCAAGCCGGTTCCCAACGATGAGACAGGGGAGGCTGCTGCTTTTTCCACAGTGCCCGGCACGGGTTGTGGTTTTTTCATCACTGCGCGGCAACCCGGTACCGCGCAAACACGGGCGCAAAAGCACTGGCACAGGCCTTGCTAAAACCCTCGAAAGGGCCGGTCGCACACCCTGTGCCGTGCCTGCCGAATCTTTCCTGCGGAGCCCGCCATGCCTGATTTTTCGCCGACCCCTTCATCTCGCACCCGGCCCCTGCGCCGGGCCCTGCTCGGCCTCGCCGCCAGTGCGCTGATCCTGGCTGGCAGCGTGCAGGCACAACCCCGCGATGGCGGTGTGCTCAACCTGGTGGCCCAGCCGGAACCGCCATCGCTGATGCATGGCGTGGTCTCCCATGTTTCGACCCAGTATGTCAGTGGCAAGATCCTCCAGGGCCTGCTGACCTACGACACCCACCTGCAACCCAAACCGGTGTTGGCCAGGAGTTGGACTGTCTCCGCCGACGGCCTGACCTACACCTTCGACCTGCAGGACGGCGTGCGCTGGCACGATGGTCAGCCGTTCACCGCCGACGACGTGGTGTTCAGCTTTCGGACCTTCTACCCGGAAGTGGACAAGCGCCTCGGCGGGGTGTTCACCGAATTCGTCGCCTCCATCGACGCCAGCGGCCCGCTGCAGGTGACCTTCCACCTGAAGAAGCCTTTCGCACCGCTGCTCTCGTCCCTGGGCAGCGGCCTGCGCCCGGTGGTGCCCAAGCACCTCTACGAAGGCACCGATTTCCGTAACAACCCCTATAACCTCAAGCCGGTCGGCACCGGTCCGTTCGTGTTCCAGGAATGGAAACGAGGTGCCTATATCAAGCTGGGCAAAAACCCCGACTACTGGAAAAAGGGCCTGCCGCACCTGGACGGTATCGTCTTCCACGTGATCCCCGACGCTTCCTCCCGGGCCGCCGCCTTCGAGCGTGGCGACGTGCAGGTGCTGCGCAGCGGCGATGCCGACTACTCCGACCTCAAGCGCCTGAGCGGCCTGCCCGGCGTGCAGTCTTCGGAGCAGGGCTGGGAACTGTACTCCGGGCTGGCCTTCCTGCAGATCAACACCCGCAAGCCGCCGCTGGACAACCCCAAGGTACGCCAGGCGATTCTCTATGCGCTGAACCGGCCGTTCATTGTCGACAACATTTTCTTCGGCACGGGCAAGGTGGCCCAGGGACCCTTCGTCTCCAGCTCGCCGTATCACGATCCACAACTGCCGCAGTACAGCTATGACCTGAAGAAAGCCAGGGCGCTGATCGCCGAGTCCGGCGTCGATGTCGGCGCGGTGCGCATCCGCCTGCTCAACGGCGAGAAGGGCGGTGCCTGGGAACGCGCCGCCGAGTACACCAAGCAGGCTCTGCAGCCGCTGGGCTTCAAGGTCCAGGTGGTCACCTCGGACGCGGCCACCTGGTTCCAGCGGGTCAGCGACTGGGATTTCGACCTGACCTACAACTTCATCTTCCAGGTCGGCGATCCGTACCTGACCACCGCCTACCTGTACCGCTCCGACTACATCCTCAAGACCTCGCCGTTCGCCAACGTCAGCGGCTACAGCAGCCCGCAGGCGGATGCGCTGTGGAGCAAGGTCGCCAACACGGCGGACGGCGAGCAGCGTCGCCAGGTCTACAGCGAGCTGGAGAACCGCCTGAACACCGACCTGCCGATCCTGCCGATCTTCGAGATGCGCTATCCGACGCTCTACCATAGCCAGGTCAGGAACCTGCTGCAGACCGCCACCAGCCTCAACGAAGACGACGAAAGCGTCTACCTCGATGCACCGACACCATGAGCGGGCTGATCTTCCTTGGCTCGCGGCTGCTGCGGGCGCTGGCGATGGTGCTCGGGGTGCTGGTGCTGAGCTTCCTGCTGATCCGCCTGGCACCGGGCGACCCGGCGCTGATGCTGGCCGGCGAAGCCGGGGTCGATGACGCCCGGTACATCGCGCAGTTGCGTCAGGACATGGGGCTGGACAAGCCGGTGGCCCAGCAGTTGCTGATCTATCTGGGCCATATCGCGCGACTGGACCTGGGCTATTCCTATCGCAACCAGGCGCCGGTCTGGTCGCTGATCGCCGAGCGGCTGCCGGCGACCCTGGCACTGATGGGCTCGGCGTTCCTGCTGTCATCGCTGGCCGGCATCGCCCTGGGCGTGCTTGCAGCGTGCAGCCGGGAACGCCGGCCGTGGCTCGACCGGCTGATTGCCCAGGGCGCGCTGCTGCTCTATGCCACCCCGTCGTTCTGGCTGGCGATGCTGCTGATCCTGCTGTTCTCGGTGAGTCTCGACTGGTTGCCGGCCTTCGGCATGGAAACCGTCGCTGCCGACTACCAGGGTCTGGCCTGGTGGGCTGACCGTTTGCAGCACCTGGTGCTGCCATGCCTGTCCCTGAGCTTTCTGTTCCTGGCCCTCTACATCCACCTGACCCGTGCCGCGACCCTGGAAGCGCTGGGCCAGGAGTACGTGCGCACCGCGCGGGCCAAGGGCCTGTCGCCGCGGCGGATTCTCTGGGCCCACGTGCTGCGCAATGCGTTGCTGCCGGTGGTGACTTTCGCCGGCCTGCAACTGGGCCAACTGGCCAGCGGCATCCTGCTGATCGAGGTGGTCTATTCCTGGCCGGGCATCGGTCGGCTGATGTACGAGGCCTTGGCGCAGCGCGACTACGGGGTATTGATGGGCGGCTTCCTGGTGATTTCGATCATGGTGGTGAGTTTCAACCTGCTGACCGACCTGGCCTGTCGCTGGCTCGATCCGCGAATCGGCGCCGGAGGGCAACACTGATGCAACGGCATTCGTTCCTGCGCCGGTTCCTTGCGCAGCCGTCCGCACTGGCCGGGCTGCTGTTTCTGCTGGTGCTGGGCCTGCTGGCGCTGGCCGCTCCCTGGCTGACCGACAGCCAGCCCTGGGAGATGAACAGCCAGCCGCTGCTCGCACCGTTCCACGACCCGGCACACTGGCTGGGCAGCGACATGCTCGGTCGCGACCTCGGCAGTGGCCTGCTGTATGGCGCGCGGGTGTCCCTGGCGGTGGCGGCGCTGGCCAGCCTGGCGACCCTGCTGGTGGGCGCCCTGGTCGGTGCCCTGGCCGGCTACTTCGGGGGCTGGCTCGACGCTGTGCTGATGCGCATCGCCGAGTTCTTCCAGATCGTGCCGCAACTGGTGCTGGCGGTGATCCTGGTGGCGGTGCTCGAACCGTCCCTGGGTTCGATCGTCCTGGCCATCGCCCTGGTCGCCTGGCCGGCGGTGGCGCGCCTGGTGCGCAGTGAATTCCTCAGCCTGCGCCAGCGCGAATTCGTCCAGGCGGCGCGGGTGCTCGGGCAGTCGTCGACGGCGATTATCTTCCGCCAGATCCTGCCCAATGCCCTGGCACCGCTGCTGGTGACCCTGACCTTCGTCATGGCCACCGCGATTCTCACCGAAGCGGCCCTGGCCTTTCTCGGCCTGGGCGATCCCGAGGCGATGAGTTGGGGCTACATGATCAACGCCTCCCGCGGCCTGCTGCGCGATGCCTGGTGGATGAGCCTGTGGCCGGGCCTGGCGATCCTGTTCAGCGGGCTGGCGGTGAACCGCGTCGGCGAGGGCCTGCGGGTGGCCTGCGCGCCGCTGCGGCAACCAGGAGCCCACTCATGACAGACCGCCACAATCCCTTGCTGAGCATCGAGCACCTGCGCATCGCGCTGCCGGCCGGTGCCGATCGCAGCCATGCCCTGTACGACCTGTCGCTGCAGCTCGAACGCGGCGAACTGCTCTGCGTGGTCGGTGAGTCCGGCTCGGGCAAGTCGATGCTGGCCAAGGCCCTGCTGCGGATGTTGCCCGAGTCGTTGACGCTGGAGAGCGGCCGCATCCGCTGGCGCGGCGATGATCTGGCCGGACTCGACGAGGCGAGCATGCGCCAGTTGCGTGGACGCGATATCAGCATGGTTTTCCAGGAACCGATGAGCGCGCTCAATCCACTGCTGAGCGTCGGCCGGCAGATCGACGAAACCCTCGCCGCCCATGGTGTGAAGGCGGCGGCCAGCCGTCGTCGGCGAGTACTCGAACTGCTCGGTTACGTCGGCCTGCCGGACCCGGAACGCCTGCGCCACGCCTATCCCTTCGAATTGTCCGGCGGCCAGCGTCAGCGGGTGGTGATCGCCATGGCGCTGGCCTTCGACCCGGCGCTGCTGATCGCCGACGAGCCGACCTCGGCGCTGGATGTCACCACCCAGGCGCAGATCCTCGCACTGCTGCGACGGATCCAGCGCGACAAGGGCATGGCGGTGCTGTTCATCACCCATGACTTTGCCGTGGTGCAGGCGATTGCCGATCGCGTGCTGGTGCTGGAAAAGGGCCATCTGGTGGAGCAGGGCAGTGCGCCCCAGGTTCTACAGGCTCCGGCGGCGGAGTACACCCGGCGGCTGCTGGCGGCGGTCTCGGCCAGCCCGCTGGCGCCGCGTCCGCCGCTGAGCCAGGTGTCGACGGTGCTCGCGGCGCGGCAACTGGAGAAATCCTACACCGGACAGGGCGGCTGGTGGCGCAAGCGCGCCAGTCGGGCCCTGGCCGGCGTCGATCTGTACCTGCGTGAAGGCGAGACCCTGGGCCTCGTCGGCGAGTCCGGTTCGGGCAAGTCGACCCTCGGGCGTTGCCTGGTGCGCCTGCTGCAACCGGACAGCGGGCAACTGCAATGGCAGGGGCGGGAGGTCGCCGGTTTGTCCCAGCGCCGCCTGCGGCCGTTGCGGGGCGAGATCCAGATGATCTTCCAGGACCCGTTCGCCTCGCTCAATCCGCGCCAGAGCGTGGGCCAGATCGTCATGACCGGGCCGCTGGCCCAGGGCGTGCCGGCTCGCCAAGCGCAGCAGCGCGCCCGCGAGATGCTGGAACTGGTCGGCCTGCCGCCCACCGCCTTCGAGCGTTACCCCCACGAATTTTCCGGCGGCCAGCGCCAGCGTATCGGCATCGCCCGGGCGCTGGCGGTGCGGCCGAAGATTCTCATCGCCGACGAATGCGTGTCGGCGCTGGATGCACTGATTCAGGTGCAGATCCTCGAATTGCTGGAGGACTTGCAACGCCGCCTGCGCCTGAGCATCGTGTTCATCACCCACGACCTGCGGGTGGCGGCGCGGCTGTGTGATCGCATCGCGGTGATGCAGGGCGGGCGGATCGTCGAGCAGGGCGAGACGGCGCGGCTGTTCGCCGAGCCGCAGCACACCTACACCCGCGCGTTGCTCGGCGCCTCATCGGTGCTCGCCGAAGCGTCCCGCCCGGCGCAGAGTCGCGAGGGCGCCTGGTGAACCCATCCCTTTTCCATCCGACAGGACCCACAGCGCATGGCTGAAGCCTTTTCCTCCGTTGATCTGCCGCAGGTGCGCGGCGAGTTGCTCGAGATCCGCCCGGGTCGCCACTTGAGCGTGGCTCACCAGCCCGGCCAGGCCCAGGCCGACACCGTGGTGTTTTTCTGCCACGGCGCCGGCGGCAACAAGGACCAGTGGCGCCATCTGTGGCAGGCACTGGGCGAGGAGGGCTACGGCCTGGTGGCCTGGGACCTGCTCGGTCATGGCGCCAGCGACAAGCCGCGCCGGTCAGCGGCCTATGCCTGGGCCGAGCTGGTGGCCGACTACCTGGAACTGCTGCGGCGTTTCGGCGGCAGGCGCAACCTGATCGTGGCGCACTCCTTCGGCACCGGCCTGTCGATGAGCGCGTTGCTGCAATCGCAGGCGGTCAGTGGCGCGCTGTTGCTGGGCTCGCAACTGCACCGGCCGCTGAGTCGCGGTGGCCTGATGGCGTTGCCGGCCTGGGTGCTGGAACTGATCCGGCCGGTGTTGGCCAAGGGCTTTCGCCAGCGTGCCTGGCATCCGGCGGCCGACCGGCAGTTGGTGGCCTACGAGGAGAAGATCACCGAGAACAATCGGTTGTATGTGTTCAAGGGGCTGCTCGAAGGCGTGCAGTGGCCGGATGCCGGGCACCTGGCGAGCCTCAGGTTGCCGATCGAGGTGCTCTGCGGCGACAGCGACGGGCTGACCCCGGCCAGCGGCGGCGAGGCCCTGGCCCGGCAGTTGCCCCAGGCCGGGTTCGAGGTGCTGCGCGACTGTGGGCACCAGTTGATGCTGGAGAAACCCCGGCAGGTGCTGGAAGCCTTCGGCCGCCTGCGGCAGCGGCTCGATTCGGTCTGATTCGGTGACCGACCGGTCATTCGTCGGAACCTTGCGCCAGAGCCTGCGGATCGCCGTCGCTGGTCTACGCTGAAGGTTTTTGAGGCGCCGACTGCCAGTCGGCGGTGATCAACCTTGGAAAGGAGTGGCCCCATGAAAAAGGCGTACATGGAAGACAATGGCGATGAGTTCCCGATCAACAACCTGGTGCGCTGCGGGCAGACGCCCTATGTCGCCGAGTTTGGGGGAGAGGCGCCAGTGCAGGAGACTTCGACTCGGACCAGCCAATCGGCACCGGGAGGGTTGTTGAGGCGACCCTATTTTCCCAAGGCCAGGCCGCGCCTGAAAAAACTGGCTTAAGGCCTTTGTCGGTGGTGAATCGAGGCCGCCGAGCCCAGGAAAAATCCGGAGTCCGAAGGGGCTCCGGTTTTTTTTGGCTGGGCCGTGGGGGCGGGAAATAGGCTTTTGGGCGATTTTCTGAAGACAAATCAGCGCGTTAGCTGCTTTTCGGGGACGCCGGATACAAAAAATTTCAAAACTCGCGTGTACAGCCATTCAAACCTCGGCGTATTTTCGCCCCCAGTTGTTCGATCAGCGGTATAGGTCTGTAAGGGAATTCAGCCTAGCAAGCCCGGAGCACAAGCGTGTCATGGGTTTGCACATAACAATTAGAGGGAGCTAATTCGTGAACTGCATTTTCTGCGCGATCGTCGCCAAGCTGGCACCCGCAAGCATCGTCCATGAAGACGAACAGTGCCTGGCCTTTCTGTCCATCCAGCCGATCACTCCCGGTCATGTGCTGGTCATTCCCAAGGCCCATGCCAGCGGCCTGGGCGAAATTCCTCCGGAAACCGCGGGCCACATGATGGTGGTCGGCCAGCGCGTGGCAACGGCCTTGCGCAACAGTGGTCTGCGGCTCGACGGCCAGCCGTGCGAGGGCATCAACCTGCTGCTGTGCGATGGTGCGGTGGCCGGGCAGACCGTCGGTCATGCCCACCTGCATGTGATCGCCCGGTTCGTCGGCGACGGTTTCGACCTTGCCCACGGCGATATTCCCCTGGCCAACCCGCAGGTGCTGGGTGAACGGGCCGAGCTGATTCGTTCGGCCCTCGAACAACGCTGAACAAAAGGTAGCGTGCGGCAGCCGACTGGGGAGTCGGCTGTTCAGGTGCCGTTGTCTGTCTGTTATTGCGCGTCAACGTTTATTGCCAGCCAGTTGGCGCTCACAGAGTGCATTTGGAACTTTTATCCGGCGCAGAACTTGTCGGGGCCGGGCTTGCCCGCGAATAGGCCCTTGGCTCTTGCCAAATTTCAGTCTCTTGCACATCGGGTTTGGCAGCATCGTTGTATCAGGAAGTGAACTCATGAGTTGAATCATGGGTTCTGTATCGTGTGTCTGGTTGAGAGAAACAATACGAAGCATAATAATAAAGGAGCGTCTCATGTCGTCATACGGAAGTAACAAGGCGGTATTGCCGTTCACCCCCATGCAACTGGTGAAAGATGATTCGGCCGGTGCGGCGATTCATGCCTTCTACGATTCGGTCCTGCAGGAACATTGCCAGTCCGATAAGGTAAAGATCAGGCAAGTTGTAACGCCTGAGCAATTTTCCGAGTTGTCGCGGGCCCGGTATCGTCTCTATGGTCAGCGCAAGGTGTATTACCGTACCTTGTTCGGTGACGCGGTCGATGAAACCGTCTGTCTCGACGAGTACGACTCCCGTTCTTATGTGTTCGCTTGTTACTACGACGGTGAAATCATCGGTACCCAGCGGTTTACGCCGTTTCCCCATGAGTCCGGTGAATACATCGACCACCAGCGCCTGGTGCAGTTCTCCGGCCCCGGTTACGAGCGGGAGTGCATCGAGCTTTCACGCCTGATCGTCGACAAGCACGCCCCGGTCGGCAACGTGGTCACCGCACTGGCCATGACCGGCGCCTCGCTGGTGGCGTTGCTGGGCGGCTACAGGACCTTCATCACCTATGTGAAACCGCGCCTGGCACCGAAATTCGAGAGTTCGGTGTTCGACCAGGACGGCATCCTGTTCAAGATCCCGGAACGCGGCGACCACTACTACGCGGTGTACAAGGGCGAGCTGCTGCCCTCGGTGACCCCCTATTTCGGCCTGGAACAGTGCCCGGCCGATCTCGGCGATATCGATGCACTGATGCGCCATACCCTGGCCGCCCGTGCCAGCCGCCAGGTCCTGGCGGTCTGAAAAGCATAATAAAACGACAATAATGAGGTTGATCTCAGATGGAAGCCCAGAACAAGGCCGTGGTTATCGAGTTCTATGAACGCATGTTTGCCAAGCGTGAACTGGCGGTCGCCGATACATTGATTGCCGAAGACTATGTACAGCACAACAATGTGTTCATTCCACCGCGTCGTGAAGGTTTCAAGAAGTACTTTGCACAGTTCTTCAAGACTTTCCCGGAGTCCGGCACGCATATCAAGCAAGTCTGTGCCGAGGGTGACTATGTCTTCCTCTATGCCACCCATTGGGCGAAACATCGGTTCTTTACCGTGAAGTACAAGGTGATCGATATCTATCGGGTGGAAAATGGAGTGTTGATGGAGCACTGGGACACGATCGAAGGTCTCGGGTTCTTCTCGAAGTTCATGTACATCATCAAGTCCGTATTGCGTCTGTAATCCATAACAAATGTCATAAGCGATTCATGAACCAACAGGGAAAGAGTGAAATGACTGAGTTTCGTACCGAGTTGAAGGCCGTCTGCGACGCCGAATGGGCCAAGATCAAGGCCGGGCGTTTCTTCCAGATGATGAAACGTCCCGAGTTGCAACGGGAGCTGTACATCAAGTCGATCGTGCAGGTGTATCACTACACCAAGAACAATGCGATCAACCAGGCGGTGGCCTGCTGGAACCAGGATCACAAGAAGGTCGGCCTGCTGCGTTTCGCCATGAAGCATGCGCTGGAAGAACTGGGCCATGAAAACATGGCCTATAACGACCTGATCGCCATCGGCGTGGACCCGGCCGAGTTCGAAAAACCGATGCTGCCGGCCACCGAGGCCTTCTACGGCTACCTGGACTACGTCTCGGTCTGCCGTGGCATCATCCCGCGCCTGGGCTACAGCTTCTGGGCCGAGGACTCCTACGAGCACCTCGAGCCGATGATGGACATCTGCAAGAACAGCCTCAAGCTGACCGACAAGCAGATGACCTTCTTCGTCGCCCACGCGATCATCGATGCCAAGCACTCCGAGGAGGTCAACGCGGCAATCGACCGTTGGGTGGTCACCGATGAAGAGAAGGAAGCGGTGAAGCAGGTGGCGCGTACCACCGTGTACCTGATGGGCAAGATCCTTGAGTCGGTTGCCGACGAATTCTGATCCCGCGCCGTAGGAGCCGGCCTGGCGATAGCAGTAGCCCAGGCAACAGCATTCTCATTGAATGGTCGCCTGCGGCGGATCGCCAGCATGCCGGCTCCTACAGGTCTTGCGTCAGCCTGGGCTTTCAGCGCTGGCGCAGGCTGTTCTCCATCCGGCTGATCCCTTCTTCCAGCAACGCCCGCGGGCAGCCGAAGTTCAGGCGGACGAACTGCCGGGCCTCGTCGGCGAATTCGACGCCGGCGCTCAGGCCGACCCTGGCCTTGTCGAGGAAGAACTGGTACGGATCTTCCAACCCCAGTGCACTGCAATCGAGCCAGGCCAGGTAGGTGCCCTGGGCCGGCTGCAGGACGACGCCGGGCAGGCGAGTTTCCACCGCGTGCTGCAGGTAGTCGCGGTTACCCTGCAGATAGTCCACCAACCCCTTCAGCCATGGCCCGCATTCGCGGTAGGCGGTCAGCGTGGCTTCCAGGCCAAGGGCGTTGACGCTGTCGACCATGCCGCCACGGGCGGCGTTGAAACGCTCGCGTACGACCGGGTCCTGGATGATCGCGTACGCGGTCTTCAGGCCGGCGATGTTGTAGGCCTTGCTCGCCGACATCAGGGTGATGGTGCGCTTGGCAATCTCCGGGCTCAGGGACGCGGTCGGCACATGGCGGCGGCCGTCGTAGCAGAGATCGGCGTGGATCTCGTCGGAAATGATCAGGGCTCCGCGTTCCAGGCAGGCCTCGGCCACCTGTTGCAGTTCCTCGCGGGGGAAGACCTTGCCCAGTGGGTTGTGCGGGTTGCTCAGCAACAGCGCACCGCCGTCCTGCAGTGCGTCGCGCAGGGCGGCGATGGGGGTGATGTAGTTGCCCTGGGCGTCACGCTGGAAGGGCAGTTCGACCTTCGGCAGGTTCCAGTTGCCCGGGGCCAGGCGCAGCGGGCGGTAGTTCGGGGTTTGCACCACGACATTGCGGCCCGGTTGCACGAAGGCGCGCAGGGCCATGTTGAAGCCCGGCTCGACGCCGGGCAGGAACACCAGTTCCTGAGGCTCGATCCGCCAGGCGTACTTGTTCCACAGGTCGACGACGATGGCTTCGCGCAGGGCATCCTGGGCCACGCTGTAACCCAGTTGCGGGTGTTCCAGGCGCTTGTGCAGGGCCTGGGTGATCTCGTTCGCCACCGGCAGGTCCATGTCCGCCACCCACATGGGCAGGACATCGGCGGGATAACGGCTCCACTTGGTGCTACCGGTGTTGCGGCGGTCGAGCAGGGTGTCGAAGTTGAAAGTCATGCTGGCGGAAAGTCTCGCGGGAAGTCCCCGAAGTCGTCGGGTGTTCGGAATCTGCAGAGGCGGGCGCTGGCTGGCCCGTTGTCTGTCACGTGTAGGCCAGTCTACCCGGTCGTGGTGGCCGGCGGCACTGCTTCGACACGATTGCGCCCCTTGCCCTTGGCCCGGTACAGGGCCAGGTCGGCTTCCTTGAGGGCCTGGGCGACGGTCTCGCCGTCCCGCGGCCAGTCGGTGACGCCGAGGGACACCGTGACCGGGATGCCGTTCGGGCTTTCGGTGTAGGCCATGGCCGCACGCAGCCGTTCGCCGACCTGAAGCGCCTGGTTCAGCGGTATACCGGGCAGCAGCATGAGGAATTCCTCGCCGCCCTGGCGGCAGAGCACGTCGCTTTCGCGCGAGTGTCGGCGCATCTGCTGGGCCACGTGCTGCAGCACCAGATCACCGGCACTGTGCCCGTAGTTGTCGTTGACCTGCTTGAAGTGATCGATATCCAGGGCCAGCACCGAAAACGGTTGGCGGTGGTTTTCCCAGTCCTCGAGGATCAGTTGCAGGCCGCGCCGGTTGGTCAGGCCGGTGAGCGAGTCGGTGACGTTCTCCAGGTTGAGCCGGCCCAGTTGCTGGTGCAGGGACAGCAGCGCCTTCTGCATGGCGTTTTTCAATTGCGCCGCCTCGTAGTACCAGGCCCTGACCTTGCTCACCGATTGCGCGGCGCTCGAGGAGCCCCAGTGCTCGGTCGAATTGGCCAGCTGCCAGAGCGGCTTGGTGATCAGTGAAGTCAGCCACCAGATGGCCAGCAACGACAGCAGCGACAGCGGCACGGCGTAACCGGCAACCTCCAGCATCAGTCGCTGCAGGCCTTCGAGGGTGATGTCGGTGGGCCGCTGGCTGATCACTCCCCAGCCGATACGGGGCACCGGCGCATAGCCGGTGAGCATGTCGATACCCTTGGAGTTGGTCAGCCGCCGGCTGCCGGTCTGTCCGGTGATGACCGCGTCGATCGCCGGATTGCCCTTGATCACCTCGCCAATCCGTGTGGGGTCCTGGTGGTAGATCAGCCGGCCCTGGGTATCGACCACGTAGAGATAGGAGCCGTCGCGGTAGTAGTGCTCGCCCAGCAGCGAATGCAGGATGTTCGGTTCGTTGAGGTAGATCCCGGCGCCGAGGTAACCCAGGTAATTGCCCTTGCCGTCGAAGATCGGATGGGAGATCTGGATCATCAGGTGGTTGTTGTTGCCCACATACGGGGTCGAGATATAGGGCTGGCGCGAGGCGCTGGCCTGGCGGGTTCCTTCGCTGACGGAAAGGGTTCCGGTCAGGTGCATCGACAGTGGCGAGGAGGCGATGATCCGGTCGTCGGCGCGAATGACCACCACCGAATTGAAGCTGTTGGTCTGGCGGCGCAAGCGGCGCGCCTCCTGCCACAGTCGGTCCGGCTGGTCCCAGATCTCCGGCAGCAGGTTGGCGCTCAGGGCCAGTTGCTGCTGGGTCGACTTGAGGAAGTCATCGGTGGAGCTGGCCAGCTTCACGGCGTAGATGCGGTTGGCTTCCAGGGTCTGGGCCATCAGGAAGTTGCGCTGGGTCTGGTAACTGGCGAAGAACAGGTTGCCGGCGGTCAGGGTGACAACGGCAAGCGAGAGCAACAGGATCAGTCGGCGCAGGTCGATACGTGGCATGAGTTTCTTATGAGAATGGCGAAATCGTTGGCCGATGGAGCCTGGGGGTAATGATAGAACAGTGCGGGCTGCAGGACGAAAGGACATCAGGCCGGCGAGTAAAAAAATGCCGTTCCACGACGAACGTTTTTTCTCGACGACGCCCTAATGTCTTGATTATCCGACCTGAAAAGGACAGCGGTATGACACTTTTCCTGATCATCGCCCTCGAGTTCGGCGCCATCGGGGCAGCCATCTGGGCACTGGGACATTTCGACAGGCGGCCGCAGCGGCGCTGGGCCATGCGCCAGCCCAGTGTGAGTTGGGAGTATGGCCCGGAGCGGGAGGGCTCCCTCGAACTGTTCGGGGAAGCCATCCTGGTGGTTTCGCTGGTGTTGCTGGCGGTGTATCTGTTTCTCTGACTCAGAAGATGTAGTCGGTGGTCAGGAAACTCGACTCGCGATTACGGATGATGTCGCTGATCAGCGCCTTGTTGCTTTCCTGGAACTTGGTCGCCACCAGCGTGCGGATCGAGAACACCCGTAGCGCGTCGTGAACCGAGAGAGTGCCCTCGGCGGAGTTCTTGCGGCCGTTGAACGGGTAGGTGTCCGGGCCGCGCTGGCACTGGGCATTGATATTGATCCGCCCGACCTGGTTGGCGAAGGTGTCCACCAGCCGCCCGACCTGGGCCGAGTGGGTACCGAAGATGCTCAGTTGCTGGCCGAAGTCCGATTCCAGCACGTAGTCGATCACTGTCTCCAGGTCGCGATAGGGCACGATCGGCACCACCGGGCCGAACTGTTCCTCCTGGTACACGCGCATCTGCGCGTTCACCGGGTACAGCACCGCCGGGTAGAAGAACGAGGCACGGGTCTGGCCGCCGCCGGGATTGACCACCCGCGCGCCCTTGGCGACCGCATCGGCCACCAGGCCGTTGAGATAGTCGACCTTGCTCGCTTCCGGCAGCGGCGTCAGTGCCACGCCATGGTCCCAGGGCATGCCGGGCAACAGGCTCTGCACCTTGCGATTGAATTTCTCGATGAAGGCCTCGACCACGTCCTCGTGGACGAACAGGATCTTCAGCGCGGTGCAGCGCTGGCCGTTGAACGACAGCGAGCCGGTCACCGATTCGTTGACCGCGTTGTCCAGGTCCACCTCCGGCAGCACGATCCCCGGGTTCTTCGCGTCCAGGCCCAGGGCCGCGCGCAGGCGGTGGGGGCGCGGGTGCAGTTTCTTCAGGTCGCTGGCGGCCTTGTTGGTGCCGATGAAGGCGAAGATGTCGATCTTGCCGCTGGCCATCAGCGCGCTGACGGTTTCCCGGCCGCTGCCGTAGATCACATTGATCACCCCGGCCGGGAAGCTGTCGCGGAAGGCTTCCAGCAACGGGCGGATCAGGAGCACGCCGAGCTTGGCCGGCTTGAACACCACGGTGTTGCCCATGATCAGTGCCGGGATCAGCGTGGTGAAGGTCTCGTTCAGCGGGTAGTTGTAGGGGCCCATGCACAGCGCCACGCCCATGGGCGCGCGGCGGATCTGGCCGAGGGTGTCCTGTTCCAGCTCGAAGCGGCTGGAGCGGCGGTCCAGCTCCTTGAGGGCGTTGATGGTGTCGACGATATAGTCGCAGGTGCGGTCGAACTCTTTTTCCGAGTCCTTGAGGTTCTTGCCGATCTCCCACATCAGCAACTTGACCACCGCCTCGCGCTGTTCGCGCATGCGCCGCAGGAAGGCTTCGACATGCTGGATGCGTTCGGCCACGCGCAGGGTCGGCCATTGGCCCTGGCCACGGTCGTAGGCGCGGACCGCCGCATCGAGGGCGGTGAGGGCGGTTTCAGCGTCCAGCAGCGGGGTGCTGCCGAGGATCACCTGCTCGTCGCCGTCGGGGCCGGCCAGATACACCGGGCTGCGCACTTGCGCCAGTGGGCCGCTCCAGGTACGCAGGGCGCCGTCCACCAGGTATTCGCGTTGTTCCAGTTGGCCGTCGAGCCGGTACTTTTCCGGAATGTCCGCGGCGGTGGGAAACAGTGAGTCGAGCAGCTTCTGATCGGTCATGAGGCAATACCCTGTCTGATGGGAAGGACGCTGAAACGCTTCAGTGCATGCTGGTGTTTTATCACGAAACATCTTAGTCCCGTCCACTACAAACGACAGGTCGGTTGAAGGGCAGGGGCGCAGGCCGCAAAATGGCACTCTTTTTTCTTTTCAAGGCGATCTTCATTTATGACGCTGGCAACGTTGCTTCTGTTCCTGATCAGTGCGGCGGCGATCATCGCCATGCCGGGCCCGACGGTCCTGCTCGCCCTGCATAACGGCTCCAACCACGGCGTACGGGCGGCGGCCTGGGGCATGGGCGGGGCGGTGCTGGCCGATGCCTTGCTGGTCACGGCGGTGGCCTGTGGCCTGGGCATCCTCCTGCAGGCCAGCGAGACGCTGTTCCAGGCGGTGAAATGGGTGGGGGCGGGCTACCTGGTGTGGCTCGGCTGGAAAATGCTGCGTTCGAGCGCAACCCTGGCCGAACTGCCGGTGGAGCAGGGCTCCAGTCGCAGCGTCGGGTTGTTCGTGCGCTGCTTCGTGGTGGCCCTGACCAACCCCAAGGCCTTGCTGTTCATGTCGGCCTTCCTGCCGCAGTTCATCGACAGCACGCAGCCGCAACTGCCGCAGTACGCGGCGCTGGCCGTGGTGCTGACGCTGCTCAATGTCAGCATCATGCTGTTTTACGCGCTGTGCGGGGCCCGCTTGCTCAGTCGCTTGCAGGGCGGGCACCTGCGGGCGTTCAACCGGGTGACCGGTGGACTGCTGATGACCCTGGGTGGGGTGTTGGCGTTTTATCGGCGGGGGAGTACGGCCTGACGAGCCAGGCCGTTGGATCGAGTGGTCTTCTCAGCAAGCCGCGGCGTTGATGAATGCCTCATCGAGCGTACGGGCGCTGTAGCTGTCACGAAATGATTGCCCATCGGCAAAGCGCCTGAACTGCTTATGACTGATCATGTAGAAACAGTCACAGTGTTCGGCGATCTCATTGACGTTGTGCGACGAAACCAGAATGGCCTTCCCACTCTGAGCCGCACCATGCAGGCACTGCCAAATGTAGTGCCTGAACTCCGGGTCTACACCCGCTGTTGGCTCATCAAGAATGATCAGGTCAGCCTCTATCGACAGTAAAGAAAGGGTGAAGAACCAGCGTTTTTCTCCATAACTGCATAGCGATGACTTCTTCTTCCAGATCTCCTGATAGCGTTCCGTGATGCTCGGGCTCCATGATGAAAGCCTGCTCAACACCTGTGCCTGGGAGATCTGTTTGGATGAGCACAGCAGGTTGGTCATCCTGAATATGTCGAACATGCGCAGGGCGGGAGGCGTTGTGAGTATCTGTGAGAGATAGAGCTGCTTGGCGAAGGTATTGATCACCTTGCCTCTGGCGGGTTTTCTCAGTTTGCAGATGATGTCGAAGAAGGTGGTTTTCCCTGAGCCGTTCGAGCCGAGCAGGCCGGTAATCGCCCCGGCTTCTGCCGTGAGTGAAGCCTCCTTGAAAATGACCTTGTTCTCATAGTTGAAGGACAGGAGATTGGCTTGCAGGGAGTTCATCAGTACCGGCTCCATACAGGGTTGATGCGGAGCAGCTTGACGCTGATTGCCATGCTGACGGTAAACAGGACGATAGACAGCAGCACCCACTCATATTGCTGGTTGAGCCCCAGCGCCATCAGTTGCGATGCATGCCACAAGGGATTGCTGGTGTTGAGCGCTGCAAGCATGGAGTTCTCGGAAACACCGCGTGACAGGCCAAGTACCAGCATGACCAGCGACACCGCCGATAACAGAGTATTGGCGTTCTGGAAGTTGATGGGCAGTAGCGCTAACAAAACTCCTAGTGAGCAGAAGAACAGGTAATTGACCTGGAATCTTATCAGGATAAGACTGAATTCGCGGATTGAGTAGGATTCGAAAGGCAGGCGCGTGCTCAGATAAAAGGTGGCGCAATAGATGGTTGCAATGGTCAGGTAGGCCAAGTTCTGGGCAATGAGGAAAACCAGCCTTGCTTTACGGTTGTAGACGAATGAGCGGATGAACCCGCTCTCCCGACGGCCAATGATGTAGAAGGAAAAGCCGAATAGGGCGACATTTGAGGCGACGTAGGCGTAGAACCAGGCGGTGCGCTGGATATAGTCATGGGAAAAGGCAAGGCTTTCTCCCTTGAACAGTACCAGCAGGTAAAAGGCTGCACAGGGGGAAATGATGATCCAGAAGAGCGCTATGGGCTCCTTGAGTTGTTCCTTGATGAATAGCAGGGCCAAGTTTCCTGCACGATAGGCGGTACAGGCTTTCATGTGGCTGCATCCTGAGTGGTGGGGACACTATCTATAGTGGCTGGGAGGAGGTGCTGCCACTCAGGAGGTTCTTTCTGTGGGAATTTTCTTTATGGAGTTTTTCTTCAGGTGGATAGGATTTCGTCAAGCTCTGTCGTTTTCAAGATGGAATAAGAGGGGATGGGGACGTTGTTGTAAGAGACTTCCTTCAAGAGAAAAGGAGATCTTCAATTGTCGGTTTGAGATTACCGCTCCACTGGCCTGAACTGGAAAATGGAGCGGTAGGATGGACTTATTGCCTCAGACCTTCGGATCCTCATGCGCCTTGAGCGGGTGCGCATACTGCGGCTTGAGCTTGCCGTCCTTGTCCAGCAGCCAGGCGTCGAGGATCTCGCGTACCACGGGGCCGGCGACGCGGCCGCCGGCCTCGCCGTTCTCGATCATCACCGAAATCACGATCTGCGGATCCTCCGCCGGGGCGAAGCCGACGAACAGGGCGTTGTCGCGGTGACGCTCGGCGGTCTTGAGGCGGTCGTAGCGCTCGCCCTGCTTGATCGCCACCACCTGCGCGGTACCACTCTTGCCGGCGATGCGGTATTGCGCACCCTGCGCCGCCGCCCGGGCGATGCCGCGAGGGTCGTGCATCACCAGTTGCATGGCGTAGTTGACCTGTTCCCACTCCCGCGGATCGCGCAGCACCAGGTTCGGAATCGGATGCTCGTCCACCGGCGCCTCCTGGCCGATCGTCTTGGCCAGGTGCGGGCGGTTCCACACGCCCTTGTTGGCGATCAGGGTGGTGGCCTGGGCCAGTTGCAGCGGGGTGACCTGCATGTAGCCCTGGCCGATGCCGAGGATCACCGTCTCGCCCGGGAACCAGGCCTGGCGGCGAGTGGCGCGTTTCCACTCGCGGGACGGCATCAGGCCGGGGGATTCCTCGAACATGTCCAGGGAGACCTTCTGGCCGAGGCCGAACTTGTCCAGGTACTCATGCAGGCGGTCGATGCCGAGCTTGTTGGCCAGGTCATAGAAGTAGGTGTCGTTGGAGCGCATGATCGCCGCGTTGAGGTCGACCCAGCCGTCACCGCTGTGGTTCCAGTTACGGTATTTGTGCTCGACGTTCGGCAGTTGGAAGTAGCCGGGGTCGAACACCCGTGTCGTCGGCGAGATCACGCCGCTGTCGAGGCCGGCGATCGCCACTTCCGGCTTGATCGTCGAGCCCGGCGCATAGAGCCCGCGCAGGGCGCGGTTGAACAGCGGGCGGTCGATGGAGTCGCGCAGGGCCGAGTAGTCCCTGGCGCGGATGCCGGTGACGAACAGGTTGGGGTCGAAGCTCGGCTTGCTGACCATCGCCAGCACTTCGCCGGTCTTCGGATCGATGGCCACCACCGAGCCGCGGCGGTCGCCCAGGGCGTTTTCCGCAGCTTCCTGCAGCTTGATGTCCAGGCTCAGGACGATGTTCTTGCCGGGAATCGGATCGGTGTGCCTGAGCACCCGCATCACCCGGCCCTGGGCGTTGGTCTCGACTTCCTCGTAGCCGACATGGCCATGCAGTTCGCTCTCGTAGAAGCGCTCGATGCCGGTCTTGCCGATGGACTGGGTGCCGCGGTACTCCACCGGGTCGAGCTGCTTGATTTCCTTCTCGTTGATCCGCCCGACATACCCCACCGAGTGGGCGAAGTGGTCGCCCAGCGGGTAATGCCGGACGAACTGCGGCTCGACCTCGATCCCCGGCAGCTTGAATTCGTTCACCGCCAGCAGGGCGATCTGCTGTTCGGTCAGTTCGTAGAGCAGGGTCACCGGCTCGAACGGATGGCGTGACTGCTTGAGCGCCTTGGCGAACATCGCCCGGTCTTCTTCCGGCAGGTTGAGCACGTTCATCACCGTGTCCAGCACCTGGGCGACATTGCCGGCGCGCTCACGGGTCAGCGTCATGTTGAAGCTGGGCTGGTTGTCGGCCAGCACTTCGCCGTTGCGGTCGAAAATGATCCCGCGCTCCGGTGGAATCGGCAGCACGTGAACGCGGTTGTTTTCCGACACGGTGGAGTTGTAGCTGAACTCGACGACCTGGAGGAAGTACAGGCGGCCCACGAGGGCGCCGGCCAGGCCCAGCACCAGCAGCCCGCAGGCGATCAGGCGCTTGTTGACCAGGCGTTTTTCGGTCTCGTGATCCTTGAGATGAATGGGATCGGACATGCGGAACCTGTCTCGTGCAAAGGAAAATGACTATGAAGGCGGCGGCTAATAGGGAAAATGCATAGCTGGCTATTTAAAACGGCGCACAAGATAGCAAGAAGCACCGGATTTAGGGACGTTATTGCCGCAGCATCCGCCAAAAGGCGGCGAGGGCGGGGCGGTTCGAGCCTGCAATCCCTTCGGTTAAACCACGGTACAAACGTTTCAAGATGTTTCTTTTATTGATGTTATATCGTATCGAAATTAGATTCTGCCGCCTCATCCCTCTCCGTAAGCTATCGATATGACGCCCACTTCCGGGCCGTTCGCCTCATCGGCCGGTCCCAACCTCCGTCTCTGTGCCATCGATGCGCTGCGTGGCTTTGTCATGCTGTGCATGGTGCTCGATCATGTTCGTGAAACTTTTTTCATGCACCGCCAGGTCAGCGACCCAGTCGATGCGCTGACGGTCGCGCCGGACCTGTTCTTCACCCGCCTGCTCGCCACCCTCTGTGCCCCGGTGTTCATCTTCCTCACCGGTCTGTCGGCGTTTCTCTACAGCCAGAAACACAGCGCCCGCGAGACGTCGATCTTCCTGCTCAAGCGCGGCGTCTTCCTGGTGCTGCTGGAGCTGACCCTGGTCTGCTTCGCCTGGAACGGCGAGTTCCCACCCAAGACCCTGTGGCTGCAGGTGATCTGGTGCATCGGCATCTGCATGATCGTGCTGGCCGGCCTGCTGCACCTGCGGCGGGCCTGGCTGGTATGGCTCGGGCTGGTGATCGTCGGCGGGCACAATCTGCTTGATGGCATAGTGCTGGGGCCCGAGTCGCCGTTCTTCATCCCCTGGTCGGTGCTGCACCAGAAGGTCTTCATCCAGCTCACCGAGTACACCCGTGCCCGGACCACCTACCCGGTACTGCCGTGGATCGGCGTGATCCTGCTCGGCTGGAGTATCGGTCCCTGGTTCGCCAGCGGCGTCGAGTCGGCGGTGCGTCGTGCCCGCCTGCTGAAACTCGGCGGTGGCCTGCTGCTGGCCTTCGTGCTGATCCGCTACCTGAACGTTTATGGCGACGCACCCTGGGTGCACACCGGCGATAGCCTGCGCACGATCATGAGTTTCCTGAGTGCGAAGAAGTATCCACCGTCGCTGATGTTCCTGCTGCCGACCCTGGGCGTCGGCCTGTTGCTGCTGGCCCTGTTCGAGCAGTTGCAGCAACGCAAGGTGGTGGCGATCCTGGCGATCTATGGCGGGGCGCCAATGTTCTTCTACCTGTTGCACCTGTATGTGCTGAAGGCGATGTACCTGCCGGCCTTTGCCTTCTGGGGCGCGACCGAGGGTGGGGTCTATGCGTTCAGCCAACTCTCCAGCGTCTGGCTGCTGAGCCTGCTGCTGGGCTTCGCGCTGTTCTTCCCGACCCGCTGGTTCGCCCGGCTCAAGCAGCGGCGGCGGGATATCGCCTGGCTCAAGTACTTCTGAGGCGTGCAGGGTGGGCCATGGCTGTGCCAATTCGTCGCAAGGCCGCAGCCGCCTTTATCCGTGACTTCGTCGAACGGCGCAAAGTCGAAGGTTTTGTGCGCTCTGCGTTGGTCCAGAGTGGCCAGAGCGATGTTACTGTGGCACCGCCTGCGTGAAAAACCGGGTCCGTCCCCTGACAACAACTGCAAGACGCGCGAAAGCGCTTGTCGAGATTGAGGTAGATAAATGGCCAAGGCCGCCGATGTCGTTGTGCAATGCCTGGAAAACGAAGGTGTCGAGTATGTGTTCGGCATTCCTGGCGAGGAAAACCTCGACCTGCTGGAATCGCTGCGCAAGTCGCCGATCAAGCTGGTCCTGACCCGCCACGAGCAGTCCGCCGGCTTCATGGCCGCCACCTACGGCCGCCTGACCGGCAAGACCGGCGTCAGCCTGTCGACCCTCGGCCCCGGCGCGACCAACCTGGTGACCGCCAGCGCCTACGCCTACCTGGGCGGCATGCCGATGATGATGATCACCGGCCAGAAGCCGATCAAGAAGTCCAAGCAGGGCCGGTTCCAGATCATCGACGTCTGCGGCATGATGGACCCGATCACCAAGTACACCCACCAGTTCGCCTCGGCCGACAACATCCCGGCGCGCATGCGCGAAGCCTTCCGCCTGGCTGAAGAAGAGAAACCCGGTGCCGTGCACCTGGAACTGCCGGAAGACATCGCCGCCGAGCAGACCGACTCGATGCCGATCCCGCCGAGCCTGCACCGCCGCCCGCTGGCCGAGCACAAGGCCGTCGAAGCTGCCGTGGAGAAACTGCAGAAGGCCCGCAGCCCGATCCTGGTGATCGGCGCCGGTGCCAACCGCAAGATGACCGCCAAGGTCCTCAAGCAACTGATCGACCAGACCGGCATCCCGTTCATCACCACCCAGATGGGCAAGGGCGTGGTCGACGAGCGTCACCCGCGTTTCCTCGGCAACGCCGCGCTGTCGTCCGGCGACTTCGTCCACCGCGCCGTCGAAGCGGCCGACCTGATCGTCAACATCGGCCACGACGTGATCGAGAAGCCGCCGTTCTTCATGGTCCGTGGCGGCACCGAAGTCATCCACATCAACTTCCGCTCCGCCGAAGTCGATGCGGTGTACTTCCCGCAGATCGAAGTGATCGGCGACATCGCCAACGCCGTCTGGCAGATCGGCGAAGCCCTGGGCGACAACCCGCACTGGGACTTCAGCCGCCTGATGGCGATTCGCGAGGCCAACGAAGCGCAGATCGCCGAAGGCGCCGACGACAACCGCTTCCCGGTGTACCCGCAACGCCTGGTCGCCGACATCCGCCGGGTGCTGCCGTCCGAAGGCATCGTCGCGCTGGACAACGGCATCTACAAGATCTGGTTCGCCCGCAACTACAAGGCGCACAAGCCCAACACCGTGCTGCTGGACAACGCCCTGGCGACCATGGGCGCCGGCCTGCCCTCGGCGATGGCGGCGCACCTGGTGCACCCGGACCGTCCGGTGATCTCGGTCTGCGGCGACGGCGGCTTCATGATGAACAGCCAGGAGCTGGAAACCGCGGTACGCCTGGGCATGCACATCACCGTGGTGATCCTGCGTGACGACGGCTACGGCATGATCCGCTGGAAGCAGGCGAACATGGGCTTCACCGATTTCGGCCTGGACTACGGCAACCCGGACTTCGTCAAGTACGCCGAAGCCTATGGCGCCAACGGCCACCGCGTGGAAAGCGCCGAGGGCCTGCTGCCGCTGCTCGAACACTGCATCAAGACCCCGGGCGTGCACGTGATCGACTGCCCGATCGACTACTCGGAGAATGACTTCATTCTCAACAACGAGCTCAAGCGTCGCGCATTGCTGGTCTGATCTAGATCACATGAGCCCGGTGCAATTCGGTCAGTGACAGGGCCTTGAGGTCGGCCAACTGCGAATCGCGACGATCGCGAGGATGTGGCAGGTCGACCGCCAGGGCCTGGCGAATGCGGCTGGGGCGGTTATCCATCACCAGCACCCGGTCGCTCAGGTACAACGCTTCGTCGACATCGTGAGTCACCAGCAACAGCGCGATGCCATGCCGCCGAGCCAGTTGCAGGAGCAAATCCTGCAACTTCATGCGGGTAAAGGCGTCGACCGCGCTGAATGGCTCGTCGAGCAGCAGCACCCGTGGTTTCGAATACAATCCGCGTGCAATCGCCACCCGTTGCGCCATGCCGCCTGACAGTTGCTTGGGCAAGGCCTGGGCGAAACCACTCAGACCGACCTCCTCGATCAGTTGTGTCACCCAGGCGCGGTCGTAACCCTCGTCTTCACTGAAGCCGATGTTCTGCTCCACCATCAGCCAGGGCATCAGGCGGGGTTCCTGGAAGACGAAAGCGATGGGCGAGGTCGTGTGTTTCAGTTCACCTTCGAAGTCCTTTTCCAACCCGGCGACGATCCTCAGCAGCGTGCTCTTGCCGCAGCCGCTGGGGCCCAGCAGGCTGACGGTTTCCCCTGCGTGCAGTTGCAGACTGACCTGCCTGAGCACGGTGGTCTGGGCAAACGCCTTGCGTTCGACGTAGAGGTCCAGCAGTGTTTCGCTCATGTTCAAGACTCCCGGTCCTGGCCATTGAAAGTGTCGCGCCAGGACAGCCAGCGTTTTTCCAGGCCGGCCAGCAGGCCGTCGCTGAGTTTGCCGAGCAGGGCCAGAACGATAATCGCCGCCAGCACGATATCCGGGCGCGAGGTTTCCCGGCCGTCGCTGAGCAGGTAACCCAGGCCCTTGGTTGCGGCGATCAACTCGGCGGCCACCAGGAACATCCACGCCAGACTCATGCCGCTGCGCAGGCCGGTGAACAGCCCCGGCAGGGCCGCCGGCAGCAGGATTCGGCGCACCAGCCGGTAACGGCTGAAGCCGAGCATCTGTCCGACCTCGACCAGTTTGCGGTCAATATTGCGGATCGCCGCGACACCGTTGAGGTACACCGGGAAAAATGCGCCGATGGCGATCAGGACGATCTTCGAGGTTTCATCGATGCCCAGCCATAACAGCAGCAGGGGCACCCAGGCCAGGCTCGGGATCGAGCGCAGTCCGGCGAACGTCGGTTCCAGGTAGGCTTCGGCTTCGCGGCTGAGTCCGACCCAGGCGGCGAAGAGCAGGGCCAGGCCGGTACCGATGGCGAAGCCGCTGAGCACCCGCAGCAGGCTGGCGCCAATGTGTTTCCACAGAGCTCCCTGACCGAGATCGCGCAGGGTCAGGACGATATCGCTCGGTGCCGGCATCTGATACGCGGGCACCCACCCGAGGCGCACCACTCCCTCCAGCAGGGCGATGATCAGCACCGGCAGCACCAGCCCCTTGAGTCGCCGAGGCCAGACCGACGTGGTGCCGGCGGCGGGGGCGGGTGTGTCCAGGGCGGCAGGCAGGGCTTTGCTTTTGGCGTTCATGGGGGCTCCCGGGACGCGCTTACTGGCGGGCGACCGCGACAGGGTTGAACCGGGTTTCGATCAACTGGTCGATGACCTGATCGACATTCACCCCACGACGAACCAGCTCCTCGGATACCAGGATCGGGGCGGCGGCTTTCGAGGCCACCAGGTCCTGAGGGCCGAGACGGGCGTTTTTCAGGTCGGTGCGCGACAGTTGCAGCTTGGCCACATCCAACGGCAGGCCGGATTCGCTGGCCAGCAGGCCGGCCAGTTCGTCAGGGTTGTGCAGGGCCCACTCGCGGGCTTTTTCATAGGCGCCGATTACGGTTTCGATGGTCTGTGGATGTTCCTTGGCAAACTTCTCAGTGACGCTGATCACCCCGTAGCTGTTGAAGTCGGGATTGCGGTAGAGCAGGCGCGAACCGGCCTGGAGTTCGCTGGCGGCCATGTGCGGATCGAGCCCGGCCCAGGCGTCGACGTCGCCTTTTTCCAGGGCGGTGCGGCCATCGGGATGCTGCAGGTGCACCAGTTCCACGTCGTTCTTGCCCAGGCCGGCCTGCTGCAGGGCGCGCAGGGTGAACAGGTAGGGGTCGGTGCCCTTGGTGGCGGCGATCTTCTTGCCCCTGAGGTCGGCGAGGCTCTGGTAAGGCGAGTCCTTGCGCACCAGCAGTGCGGTCCACTCGGCGCGACTGTAGACATAGATCGACTTGATCGGGCTGCCGTTGGCCCGGCTGAGTACGGCAGCCAGGCTGGCTGAGGAGCCGAAGTCGACGCCACCGCTGTTGAGGTATTCCAGGGAACGGTTGCTGCCCTGGCTCAGGACCCAGGTGACCTTGGTCTGCGGCAGGGCTTTCTCCAGCCAGCCGAAATGCCGCAATGCCAGGCTGACCGGCGAGTAATAGGCGTAGTCCAGTTTGACTTCGGCCGGGGTGGTTTCGGCGGCCTGCGCCAGCGGATGCAGGCCCAGTACCAGCGCCGTGGCGGCGGCCAGAAGGCGGGCGGCCTTGGTGATCGGGTTGAGGGATTTCATCGAATGCTCCAGGGAGAGGGACTGCAGGGCTTATTCTTAATTAAGCAGTCATGGTGATGATGAGCTGCTTAAAAGGAATAATGCAGTCTCTATGCCAGCTGCAGGGCTTGCCCTCAAAGAGCCTACGATGACGCTCTGTGTGGGAACGATCCAATGAAAAGGAGGGTGCCAGCGCGATAGCTATTGCCGGCAATCCGGCTCCTGCCGGGGGGGCGCTGGTGTTTGTTCGCATGCACTTTGTTGAACGGCTGTTGCTCCAGCAACATGACAAACATGTTTCAAAAAATGTTGCGGTCGATCGTTTCGACCCGGCATGCTGACGGGCTTGTTCCACCACGCGAAGATCCTGCCCTCATGTCAGCCGTGGCCGCTCACTCGACCGACTCCGCCTCCCGCCGTGCGGCGATTGTCCTGGCACTGTGTCTGCCCAGCGATGTCCTGCTGTACCTGCTGCTGCCGATGAACACCCAGGCCTTTGGCGTGACCCTGGCCCAGGCCGGGGTGTTGCTGGCGGCCAACCGGCTGGTGCGGATCTTCGGTTACGGCCATGTGCTGCGCTATTACGCCCGCCAGGGCGACCGCGCCACCCTGATGCTGGCCGCGGCCGTCAGTGCCGTGTGCGCCCTGGGCAATTCGCTGATTTCAGGGTTCTTCTGGCTGCTGCTGTTGCGCCTGGGCTGGGGCCTGTCGTTTGCCGCGTTGAACCTGTCGACGCAGGTGCTGGCGACCCTCGAGCCTGCCGGCGCGGCACGCCGGGCAGGGCGCTCGCGGGGGATCATCGCCATCGGTCCGATGATCGCCCTGGCCCTGGGGGGCTGGTTGAGTCTGCAGATCGGCCCGCGGCTGATTTTCCTGCTGCTGTGCGCCACTTCATTGATCGGCCTGTGGGTGGCGCACGGCCTGCCGAGCCAGGGGCACGAGCTGGCGGCACCGGTCGGGCGACGCTTCAAGTGGCCGGACAGTGTCGCGCTCTGGTCCTTCGTCGAAGGGGTAGCGCTGGACGGGCTGTTCATCTTCGGCCTGTCGCTGCAGGCCAGTGCCGTGCTCGGTGGCGATGCGGTGGTGATCGCCGGCGGGCTGATGGCTTTGCGCTATGTCTCGGAAATGTTCCTCAGCCCCCTCGGCGGGCGGGTGGCCGACCGCTATGGCGTGGTACGCATGCTGTTGCTGTTCTCGATTCTCAGCGGTCTGGCCCTGGCAGCCTTCGGCAGCCACTGGCTGATTCTCGGCGCCGGTTCGGTGCTGGTCCTGCGGGCGCTGCAATTGCCGCTGGTGGTGACCCTGGTGGCCGAGCGCAATCCCGGCGCCGGGCGTGTCCAGGCCCTGGCCTCGAATGCGGTATGGCGCGACATCGGTGCCGGTGTCGGCCCGTTACTGGCGGGTGTGCTGCTGCCGGTCGCCTCGGCCAGTTGGGTCTATTCCCTGGCCGGCCTGGCCATTGCCCTCAGTGCACTGGCCTGCGCGCGTTACAAGGCTGATTGAGTCGTTCGAATGCTGCATCCGTTCCCCTGATGATTGCACCCTGCGCAAGAGTCCGGTGTGGCGATCGACGCGGCTGCCGGGTATGCTCAGCCCATGCAAATACCTGATCTGAATCTGCTGGTAGCCCTCGACATCCTGCTCGAAGAAGGCTCGGTCACCGCGGCCGCCCGGCGCATGAACCTCAGTGCCCCGGCCATGAGTCGCACGCTGACGCGCATCCGCGAAGCCCTCAATGACCCGATCCTGGTCCGCTCCGGGCGTGGTCTGGCGCCGACCCCGCGGGCGCTGGAGCTGCGCGAACAGGTGCGCGGCGTGGTGGAGCTGGCCCATGGGGTCTTCGCCCCCGGCCAGGAAACCGACCTGACGACCCTGGAGCGGACCTTCAGCGTGCGGGCCAACGACATGTTCTTCGGCGCTTTCGGCAACCAGTTGCTCGAACGCCTGGCCCGGGACATGCCCAACGCCACGCTGCGCATGGTGCCGGAAGGCGATACCGACGACGATGCGCTCAACGAGGGGCGCATCGACCTGGCGATCTGTGCCCCTCGCAAGTTCGGTGCCGATATCAAGGTGCAACGTCTGTTCAACACTTCGCTGATCGGTATCGCCCGGGCAGGTCATCCGCTGTTCGACGAGGAACTGGATGCCGAGCGCTTTGCCCGCTACGACCATATCAGCGTGTCGCGCCGTGGCCGGGCGCGTGGGCCGATCGATGCGCTGCTGGCCGAGTTGAATCTGCGGCGGCGGGTCTCCCTGGTGCTGCCGACCTTTCATGCGGCGATGTTCGCCGTGGCCGGCTCCGACCTGATCCTGCCGTCGATACCGCGGCCAATGGTGCGCAACCTGATAAGTCTGGGGCTGCCCCTGCGCACTTTCGAATTGCCGGTGCCGGTGGAAACCATCGTGGTGATCCAGGCCTGGCATCCCCGGCTGGACAATGACCACGCCCATCGCTGGTTGCGCCGCACGCTGAAGGACATGTGCGACGCTACGCCGGCGTAATCATTGCGTCTGGCGCAATCCATTTGTAGATATTTGTCAATTTTTATAGCTTCAGGCCCTGCATAGACTCGGATTTCCCAGTGAAACCGGAGTTTTTGCGATGTCTCTTCCCTCCGAGCCTGCCCGGACGGCCGGCTCATGACCGCCCTGCAAACCAGCCTGCCGCTGGCGGCCGCAGCCAGGCCCGCAGCGGCCGCCACACCTTTGGGCCTGCGCATCGGCGTCGGCCTGGTCGGCGTGTTGCTGGCGGTGCTGGCCTCGGGCTTCAACGAAAACGTGACCAAGGTGGCGATGGCCGATATCCGCGGCGCCATGGGCCTGAGCTACGACCAGGGTACCTGGCTGATTGCGGCCTACGCAGCGATGTCGGTCAGCGCCATGGCCTTTGCCCCCTGGTGCGCCGTGACCTTTTCCCTGCGCCGCTTCACCCTCTGCGCCATCGGCAGCTTGCTGGTACTGGCCCTGCTGGCGCCGTTCGCACCCAATACCCAGGTGCTGATGCTGATCCGCGTGGTTCAGGGCTTTGCCGGCGGCGCCTTGCCGCCGATGCTGATGTCGGTGGCGCTGCGCTTCCTGCCGCCGGGCATCAAGCTCTATGGCCTGGGCGGCTATGCCCTGACCGCGACTTTCGGCCCCAGCTTCGGCACGCCCCTGGCCGCCTGGTGGGTGGAATACGCTGGCTGGCAATGGGCGTTCTGGCAGGTCATCCCGCTCGGGCTGGTGGCCATGGCCTGCGTGGCCTGGGGCATACCGCAGGACCCGCTGCGCCTGGAACGCTTGCGCCAGTTCGACTGGCGCGGGCTGCTGCTGGGTTTTCCCGGCCTGGTGATGCTGGTGCTCGGCCTGCAGCAGGGCGAGCGCCTGGGCTGGTTCGATGCGCAGCTTATCCGGGTGCTGGTCGGCGGTGGATTGCTGTTGCTGGTGCTGTTCTTTATCAACGAATGGGCGCACCCGCTGCCGTTCTTCAAGTTGCAGATGCTCGGCATCCGCAACCTGACCCACGCGCTGGTCACCCTCGGTGGCGTGCTGTTCGTGCTGCTGGCGGTGATCATGATCCCGTCCAGCTACCTGGCCCAGGTCCAGGGCTACCGGCCGTTGCAGACCGCGCCGGTGCTGCTCTGGGTCGCCGTACCGCAACTGCTGGCGCTGCCGCTGGTGGTCGCGCTGTGTAACAACCGGGTGGTGGATTGCCGCTGGGTGCTGGCCACCGGGCTGTTCCTGCTGGCATTGGTCTGCGTGATCGGCTCCCAGGTCACCGTGGCCTGGAACCGCGAGAACTTCTACCTGTTGCAGGCCATTCAGATCGTGGCCCAGCCGATGGCGGTGATCCCATTGCTGATGCTCTCGACCGGCAGCATCACCCCGGCGGATGGGCCGTTCGCCTCGGCCTGGTTCAACACCGTCAAGGGCTTTGCCGCAGTGGCGGCGGGCAGCCTGCTGGAAACCCTGACGGTGCGCCGCGAGCACTTTCACTCCAGTCACCTGGTCGACCGCCTGGGCAGCCAGCCCTGGCTGGCGGACTCGGTGGAGCCTGGGCAACTGGCCCATCGGCTGCACGAGCAGGTGGTGACCCTGACCAGCGCCGACCTCTACCTGTGCGTGGCGGGCCTCGCCATCGCGCTGATCCTGTTGATCCCGATCCTGCCGACGCGCATCTACCCACCGCGCGCCGCGGCCTGATCTCCCCCTTTTTCGGACACTGACCATGAATACTTCAATTTCACGCAAACCCCTGCTGATCCTCGCCGTGCTCCTGGCCGGCGCCTTGCTTTACGGACTCTGGTACCTGCTGCTCGGCGGCGGCCCGGTGCAGAGCACCAACGATGCCTACGTCAACGCCGACTACACCCTGGTGGCACCGAAAGTCGCCGGCTTCATCGGCCAGGTGCTGGTGCGTGACAACCAGCGGGTAGAGGCGGGGCAGGTGCTGGTGCGCATCGATGACCAGGACTACCAGGCCGACCTGGCGGCGGCCCGCGCCGGTGTCGCCAGTGCCCGGGCACAGCTGGCCAATGCCGCGGCGAGCCTCCTGCGCCAGCAGGCGCTGATCGAGCAGGCGCGGGCGGTGGTCGACTCCGATCAGGCCGATGTGCAGTTCGCCGCCCATGAGTGGCAGCGTTACCAGCACCTGGCCGGGCAGGGCGCCGGCACCCTGCAGAATGCCCAGCAGGCCGAGACCCGCCAGCGCACCGCCGCGGCCCGGCTGGCCGAACACCGGGCGGCCCTGGAGGCGACCCGCAAGCAGACCGATGTCCTGCTGGCCCGGCGCGATACCGCCCAGGCGGCCGTACAGCAGGCCGAGGCACGCCAGGCACGGGCCGAACTGGACCTGGCGCACACCGTGCTGGTGGCGCCGTTCGACGGCGTGGTCGGGCGGCGCAGTGTGCGCCAGGGCGCCTATGTCAAGCCTGGCGATGTGCTGCTGGCCGTGGTGCCGGTGAACGCAGCCTATGTCGTGGGCAACTTCCTCGAAAACCAGATGACCCATGTCAGCCCCGGCCAATCGGTGAGTATCACCGTCGACACCTTTGCCGATACGCCGCTGACGGGCCAGGTCGAGAGCATCGCCCCGGCCACCGGCGTGACCTTTGCCGCGATCGCTCCGGAGAATGCCAGCGGCAACTTCACCAAGGTGGTTCAGCGTATTCCGGTGAAGATCGTCCTCGACCGTGGGCAGCCGCTGCTTGAGCGCCTGCGGCCGGGCATGTCGGTGGAGGCGCGAATCGATACCGCTTCGACGGCCGTGCGTGAGGTCAGCTTGCGATGAACCGGTATTTCCCCTGGTTATTGATCACCACGCTGCTGGTACAGGGTTGCACGCTGGGCCCCGACTTTGAGGCGCCGAAGCCTGAGTTGGGTGAGCGTTGGCACACCCGACAGGGCGAGCCCGGGCACAGCCAGCCGGCTGAGGGGGCGACCGAAGCCGCCTGGTGGGAGGGTTTCGCTGATCCTCAACTGGCCGCGCTGATGCGCCAGGTCCAGGCGGGCAATCTCGATCTGCAACGGGCCGCCAGCCGACTGGCGCAGAGTCGCGCGGCACGGCGCAGTATCGCCGCCGATGAACTGCCGAAGGTCGACGGCGCCGCCGGCTACAGCCGCGCGCGCAACAGCAGTCGGGGCCTGAGCGACCCTTCCGGCGAGAACGGCCGGCACGACTACAACCTCTGGAGCACCGGCCTGGGCATCAGTTGGGAGGCCGATCTGTGGGGGCGGGTGAAACGTTCGGTGGAGGCGGCCGACGCCAATGTGCAGGTCGCCGAAGAGGACCGCCGCGCCGTGCTGGTGGCGATCCTGGCCGAAACCGCCCGCGATTATATCCAGCTGCGGGCGCTGCAGAACGAGCAGGCGGTGACCCGGCAGAACCTGGAGATTGCCCGACGGACCCGGGCCCTGACGCACCTGCGTCGCGACGAGGGCGTGGCCACCGAACTGGAAGTGGCCCAGGCCACGGCGCAGGTCGCCACCATCGAGGCGCAACTGCCGGCCCTGCAACAGGGCGAAGCGCGGTTGATCAATGCCCTCAGCCGCCTGATGGGGCTCGAACCCCAGGCCCTGGCCGGGCAGTTGCAGGCGGCGACGGCGATTCCCGTGCCACCCGCCAGCGTGCCGATCGGCCTGCCCAGCGAACTGGCACGACGGCGCCCGGACATCCGTCGGGCCGAGGCCGACCTGCATGCGGCCACGGCGGCCATTGGCATGGCCCGGGCGGACTTTTACCCGCGTATCAGCCTCTCCGGCAACCTCGGCTTCCAGGCGCTGCAGTTGTCCGACCTGGGCAGTTGGGGTTCGCATACGCTGGCCGTGGGGCCCAGCCTGAGTGTGCCGCTGTTCGAGGGTGGGCGCCTGCAAGGGCAGTTACAGTTGCGCGAGAGTCGCCAGCAGGAAGCCGCCTTGCGCTACCGGCAGACCGTGCTGGATGCCTGGCATGAGGTGGACGACGCGCTCAGTGCCTACCAGGCCGGGCAGCGTCGGCGCGACAGTTTGCGCCAGGCGGTGGAGCAGAGCCGCCTGGCCCTGGCCAGTGCCCGCCAGCAGTACGAGCAGGGCACCGTGGACTTTCTCAACGTGCTGACGGTGCAGGGCGCCTTGCTCGCCAACGAGGACGCGCTGGTGGATAGCACGGCGGCGGTGTCGCTGGCGCTGGTCGGACTGTACGGGGCCCTTGGCGGTGGCTGGGAGCAGGCGCTGCCCGATCGCGCGATTCCGTGACGCTCCCGATGACAGCCTTCCCGGCGGCCCGGGTGGCTACACAAACTTCCTGCTGCGCGGTTATTCTGAAGGTTCAGAGCGACCAGGCGACGGGGGAAGGGTGTCATGGAAAAAGTCATCGTCATCACCGGTGGTAGCCGTGGTATCGGCGCGGCGACGGCGTTGTTGGCGGCACGGCAGGGCTACCGCATCTGCATCAACTACCTGCGGGACGAAGATGCGGCCCACCGGGTGCAGGAACAGGTACGGGCGCTGGGTGCCCAGGCGATCACGGTGCGCGCGGATGTCAGCGACGAGGACGGGGTGATCCACCTGTTCCAGCGGGTCGACGCCGAACTCGGACCGGTCACCGCACTGGTGAACAATGCCGGGACGGTGGGGCAGAAGTCGCGGGTCGACGAGATGTCCGAGTTCCGCATCCTGCAGACCCTGAAGACAAACGTGCTGGGGCCGATGCTCTGCGCCAAGCACGCGGTGCTGCGCATGTCGACACGGCATGGCGGGCAGGGCGGCAGCATCGTCAACGTGTCGTCGGCGGCGGCGCGGCTCGGTTCGGCGAACGAGTATGTCGACTATGCGGCGTCCAAGGGCGCACTGGACACCTTTACCCTGGGGTTGTCGAAGGAGCTGGCAGGGGAGGGGATCCGGGTCAATGCCGTGCGTCCCGGGTACATCTTTACCGAGTTTCATGCGCTGAGCGGCGACCCGGACCGGGTCAGCAAGCTGGAGCCGGGAATTCCCATGGGACGCGGCGGGCGTGCCGAAGAGGTGGCCGAGGGCATCATCTGGCTGCTTTCGGACAAGGCGTCCTACACCACCGGGACCTTTCTCGACCTCGCCGGTGGGCGCTGATTTCATGACCGGGCGCAAGGCTTGACGGCCTATTCGCGGGCAAGCCCTGCTCCTACAGAGTGGGTCTGGTAATCCTGAGTACGACTCCGGCCTGTAGGAGCAGGGCTTGCCCGCGAATAGGTCCGCTCAGAACGAACGCACGATCCGCCCCAGGGTCTCCATGGCCTTCTCCGACGTTTCATCCCACGGGCTGCCGTAGTTCAGGCGGATGCAGTTGCGAAAGCGCCGCGCCGGGGAGAAGATCGGTCCCGGTGCGATGCTGATGCCCTGGGCCAGCGCCATCTGGAACAGCTTCAGCGAATCCATCTGTTCCGGCAGCTCCAGCCAGAGGAAGTAGCCGCCAGCCGGCTGGCTGACCCGGGTCTGTGCCGGGAAATAGCGGGCGATCGCCGCGAGCATCGCACTCTGCTGTTCTTCCAGGGCATAGCGCAGGCGGCGCAGGTGGCGGTCGTAGCCGCCGTGCTGCAGGTAGTCGGCAATGGCCGCCTGGGCCGGCATCGAGGCGCACAGCGAGGTCATCAGCTTCAGCCGCTCGATCTTCTGCGCATACCGCCCCGCCGACACCCAGCCGATGCGGTAGCCGGGCGCCAGGCTCTTGGCGAACGAACCGCAGTGCATCACCAGCCCTTCGGTGTCGAAGGCCTTGGCCGGCTTGGGCGCCTGCTGCCCGTAGTACAACTCGGCGTAGACATCGTCCTCGATCAGCGGCACCTGGTGCTCGCGCAGCAACTCCACCAGTGCCTGTTTCTTCGCCTCGGGCATGGTCGCGCCCATCGGGTTCTGGAAACTGGTCATGCACCACACGGCCTTGATCGGATGCTTTTCGAGGTTCTGCGCCAGCACGCCGAGGTCGATACCGTCACGCGGGTGCACCGGGATCTCCACGGCCTTGAGCTTCAGGCGCTCCAACACCTGCAGACAGGCATAGAACGCCGGGGCCTCGATGGCCACCAGGTCGCCGGGTTCGGTCACCGCCTGCAGGCACAGGTTCAGCGCCTCCAGGGCGCCGTTGGTGATCAGCAGCTCCTCCATCGGCAGCATCAGCCCGCCGACCATGTAGCGCAGGGCGATCTGCCGGCGCAGTTGCGGGTTGCCCGGTGACAGGTCGGTGACCACCATGCGCGGGTCCATCTCGCGGCTGGCGCTGGCCAGGGAACGGGCCAGGCGTTGCAGCGGGAACAGCGTCGGGCTGGGGAAGGCCGAGCCGAAGGGCACGGTGGTCGGGTCCTTGATCGAGTCGAGCACCGAGAACACCAGTTCGCTGACGTCGACCTCGGTGGACTCGTGCACCTGGCTGCTGATCACCGGCTCCGAGAACGGGCTGGGCGCATGGGTGTTGACGAAGTAGCCCGAGCGCGGCCGGGCCCGGATCAGCCCACGGCGTTCCAGCAGGTAGTAGGCCTGGAACACCGTGGACGGGCTGACGCCGTAGGTCTGGCTGGCATAACGGACCGACGGCACCCGCTGGCCGGGGCCGAGGACGCCGGAGCGGATCAGTTCAGCGATGTCGTCGGCGAATTTTTCGTAGCGTTTCATGGTGGCTTGGCTCATTGGATACGGGCACGCAACGGCAGGTTTTCGGTTGTCTTGTTGGAGCTGGCTGTTGTAACTGTCGGGACACTAACCTGTGGGAGCCGGACCGCCGGCTCCCACAGTGTTGCGTCCCACACTCCCCGCGGGCCCTGGGGTTGGCGCCCCGGGGATTCTAGGTCATCAGCGGTTCATCGGGGCGACGAAGCGGCTGTTCGCCACGCTGTAGACGCCTGGCTCATCGATGTCGACCAGGCGGAAGACGAGCTCCTGGGAGCTGCTCTTCGCCCGCTCGGTGGTCATCGCCACCGAGACCGGGAAGTCGGCGATCTCGCCGGCCGCCAGGCTCAGTTCGGTGCGACCCTGCAGCTGGAAGCCGTCGCCGTCGATCAGTTCCAGGCGGTACTGCTGGCGCTGCTGGGTCTTGTTGATGACCTTGAGGCTGTAGATGTTCTCGATCTGCCCCAGGCTGTTCTCGCGGAACAGGCCACGGTCCTTGCTGACATCCAGCGAGACCATCGGCCGCTGCACCAGCGCCACTGCCAGCGCGCCGATCATGATCAGCAGCACGGCGCTGTAGCCGACCAGGCGCGGCCGCAGCAGGTGGGTGCGGCCGCCCTGCAACCGGTGCTCGGAGGTGTAGCTGACCAGGCCGCGGGCGTAGCCCATCTTGTCCATGATCGAGTCGCAGGCGTCGATGCAGGCGGCGCAGCCGATGCATTCCATCTGCAGGCCGTCGCGGATGTCGATGCCGGTGGGGCAGACCTGCACGCACATGCGGCAGTCGATGCAGTCGCCGAGGCCGACGCTGGCCGGCGCCACTTCGCGCTTGCGCGGGCCCCGGTTCTCGCCGCGGGCAGCATCGTAGGAGATGGTCAGGGTGTCCTTGTCGAACATCACGCTCTGGAACCGCGCATAGGGGCACATGTGCATGCACACCGCCTCGCGCAGCCAGCCGGCGTTGATGTAGGTGGCGCCGGTGAAGAACAGCACCCAGAACAGGCTGACCCCGCCCAGTTGCAGGCTCAGCAGTTCCTGCACCAGCGGGCGGATCGGGGTGAAGTAGCCGACGAAGGTCAGCCCGGTGATCAGGCTGATCGCCAGCCACAGGGTGTGCTTGGCGGCGCGCCGGGCCAGCTTGTTCGGCCCCCAGGGCGCGGCCTGCAGCTTGATCCGCTGGTTGCGCTCGCCCTCGGTGACTTTCTCGCACCACATGAACAGCCAGGTCCAGGAACTCTGCGGGCAGGTGTAACCGCACCAGACACGTCCGGCGAACACGGTGATGGCGAACAGGCCGAAGGCACAGATGATCAGCAAGGCCGAGAGCAGGATGAAATCCTGCGGCCAGAAGGTCGCGCCGAAGATATGGAACTTGCTGTTGGCCAGGTCCCAGAGCACCGCCTGGCGGCCGCCCCAGTTCAACCAGACGGTGCCGAAGAACAGCAGGAACAGAAAGCCCGCGCCGCTGATGCGCAGGCTGCGGAACAGGCCGGTGAAACTGCGGGTGTGAATCAGGTTGTCGCTCGACTTGGCCTTCATCTTGTTGGGGCGCGAAGGCTCGAAGGTGTCAACTAACTGGACGGGGATTCTTTCGCTCATGATCTGTCGCTCGTCAGCCTCCATCAGGCCAGGACACTATGCCGAGCGAACTGTTTGCATAACAGACTCAGGTATCTGAATAAAAAGCGGATCAGATGGCGCCGGAAAAACCCCTGCGACAACTTGTCATCCCCGGTGCAGGCCACGCCGGCGCGCGCCTGCCGGCGCCTGGCACAGGTGCCGGGCGGGCAGGCTGACACGGGTCAATCAAATCACCGAATCACTCGACGTCGCCTTCACATGGTGACGGCCGTCGAAGGCGCCGGCGACGGTCAGGGCGTCGGCTTCGGCCTCGGTGATCCAGATCTGCCGGCCATCGAGTTCGGCGCGGGACATGCTCCTGGCGTCGTCGGTGGTGATTTTCACATCCCTGGCCAAGCCGCTGATCCGGGTGTCGTTTTCCTGCAGGGTGCAGGTCTGGCTGGCGCGATCGATTTGCACGGGCATGGTGTTCTCCTCATTTCTCCGGGCTGACAGGATTTAGGGTGCGGGCAGGGGGCTTCGTTCGCCGCAGCCGATTAGCGGTCAACGGTCGAACCGTTGCCCGCGATCCGCTGTCCACCGTCTGTCGAGCTCAGAGAGGTTGGGGACATGGACGCCGTGTTGCACACCGTATGGGTAACGCTGCAAGCCGAATTCGCCGATATCGGCGATATCCGCGAGGTCACGCGCATCACCCTGCGCCTGCTGATCGCCGCGCTGCTGGGCGGCCTGCTCGGTTTCGAGCGCGAACAGAAGGGCAAGGCCGCGGGTGTGCGCACGCACATGCTGGTGGCCCTCGGTGCGGCGCTGTTCGTCCTGGTGCCGCAGGTGTCCGGTGCCCAGGCCGATGCCATGAGCCGGGTGGTCCAGGGGGTGATCGCCGGCATCGGTTTCCTCTGCGCCGGTACGATCCTCAAGGGGCATGCCGACGAGGCGGGGCAACACGTCAAGGGCCTGACCACCGCCGCCGGGCTGTGGATGACCGCCGCCATCGGCGTGGCGGTGGGCCTGGGGCGCGAGGCCACGGCGGTGCTCAGCACGCTGCTGGCGCTGGCGGTGTTCAGCCTGATGCCGGGAATCGTCCGGCTGCTGGAAAAGGATCGTCGCTGATCCCATTCACCCAGGCATTGTGGCGCCGACACTACCGCTTTCGCGGGCAAGCCCGGCTCCTACGGGAGCGTGTCCGTCAGGGACGTGTCCGTGTTCAGGCTTGACTATGCTTGTTCCGCGATCACCGGCGGCATGGTCGTCGGTGGATCGATCTTGGGCGGCGGTGTGCTCTCCGGGGGTTCCTGCTCGGGAACCGGTTGCGGTTCGGTGGGGGGCAGGGTCGGCTGGTCGATATTGGGATCGGGGGTTTCCGCCGGAATCGGAATGTTCATGGGCACTCCTGGGTGCATGGCCATCAGGTGCTGCGGTTGACCCCGTTGCAACGCAATCGACTGCATTTTCTGGACGAGCGGCCCGTTCGCCAAATCCGTCTGAACTTTTGCGCGACCGACCGGCTCCGAACTTGAGCGGCCTTTACAGGACGAAGCCGGATGATCACGCAAGGTAGAGCGTCCACAGGACGTAGGGAGCGATGCTCGATGACAACTGATAAACCGCTGGATGAGCAGGTCGCCGAAGTCCTGCCGTTGTCCCAGGCGCTATTGCTGCCGCGCATCGCCATCGAGAATGTGATGCCGGCCATCGACGGCGGCCAGTTCGCGGTCAAGGCCGTGGTCGGGCAGGAGGTGACCGTGACGGCCCGGGTGTTCGTCGACGGCCATGACAAGCTGGCGGTGCTGCTGGCCTGGAAGCCGCTCGAGGCCGAGGATTGGCAGCGCGCGGCGATGACCGACCAGGGCAACAACCATTGGCGGGGCCGGCTGCGCGTCGGCGGCCAGGGCCGTTACGTGTACCGGATCGAGGCCTGGATCGATCAGTTCGGCAGTTACTGCTATGAACTGGAAAAGAAATTCGTCGCCGCGGTGCCCATCGACCTGGAATTGCAGGAGGGCCGCGAGCACGTGCGCCAGGCCAGCGAGCGCAGCCAGGGCGAGCTGGCCGAACGCCTGGCGGCGCTGTACGACGAGCTGTCGCAGCGTTCGAACGAGGGGCAGGTGGAATGTTTCCTCAAGCCGGCCACCGCCGTGCTGATGCGCCAGGCCGACCACCAGGCCTATCTCAGCCTCAGCCAGGACTTCGCCCTGGATGTGGAGCGCCAACGGGCGCAATTCGCCAGTTGGTACGAGCTGTTTCCGCGTTCGGTCACCGACGATGCCGCGCGCCATGGCACCTTCAATGATGTGCATGCCCGCCTGCCGGCGATCCGCGACATGGGCTTCGATGTGCTGTACTTCCCGCCGATCCATCCGATCGGCCGTCGTCATCGCAAGGGACCGAACAACTCGCTCACCGCCGGCCCCGACGACCCCGGCAGTCCCTACGCCATCGGCAGCGAAGAGGGCGGGCACGAGGCGATCCATCCGCAACTGGGCACTCGCGAGGACTTTCGCCGGCTGGTGGCCGCCGCCGCCGAGCACGGCCTGGAGATTGCCCTGGACTTCGCCATCCAGTGTTCCCAGGACCACCCCTGGCTGCAGCAGCACCCCGGCTGGTTCAACTGGCGCCCGGACGGCACGATCAAGTACGCCGAGAACCCGCCGAAGAAATACCAAGACATCGTCAACGTCGACTTCTATGCCGCCGACGCCGTGCCCAGTCTGTGGATCGAGCTGCGTGACATCGTGGTCGGCTGGGTCGAGGAGGGCGTGAAGATCTTTCGCGTCGACAACCCGCACACCAAGCCGCTGCCGTTCTGGCAATGGCTGATCGCCGACGTTCGTGGCCGTTACCCCGAGGTGATCTTTCTCGCCGAGGCGTTCACCGCACCGGCGATGATGGCGCGCCTGGGCAAGATCGGTTATTCCCAGAGCTACACCTATTTCACCTGGCGCAATACCAAGGCCGAGCTGGCCAGCTATTTCACCGAGCTGAATCAGTCGCCATGGCGCGAGTGCTACCGGCCGAACTTCTTCGTCAATACGCCGGACATCAACCCCACCTTCCTGCATGAGTCGGGGCGGGCCGGGTTCCTCATCCGGGCCGCGCTGGCGACCATGGGCTCGGGCCTGTGGGGCATGTACTCGGGGTTCGAGATCTGCGAGTCGGCGCCGTTGCCGGGCAAGGAGGAATACCTCGACTCGGAGAAGTACCAGATCCGTCCGCGGGACTACAGCGCGCCGGGCAACATCATCGCCGAGATCGCCCAGCTCAACCGCATCCGCCGCCAGCATCCGGCGTTGCAGACGCACCTGGGGTTACAGGTCTACAACGCCTGGAACGACAACATCCTGTATTTCGGCAAGCGCACCGCGGACCGTAGCAGCTTCATCCTGGTGGCGGTCAGCCTCGACCCGCACAACGCCCAGGAGGCGCATTTCGAGCTGCCGCTGTGGGAGTTCGGCCTGCCCGACGACGCCCAGACCCGCGGCGAAGACCTGATGAATGGCCATACCTGGACCTGGTACGGCAAGACCCAGTGGATGCGTATCGAGCCCTGGCACCAGCCGTTCGGGATCTGGCGCATCCAGCCGCTCTGATGAGCAGGCGCTAACCAAAGGAGTTCGCCATGGCGAAGAAATCCCGCCCTGCAACCTTCATCAACGACCCGCTCTGGTACAAGGACGCGGTCATCTATCAGGTCCATGTAAAGTCCTTTTTCGATTCCAACAACGACGGGATCGGCGACTTTCCCGGGCTGATCGCCAAGCTCGACTACATCGCCGATCTGGGCGTCAATACCATCTGGCTGCTGCCGTTCTACCCCTCGCCACGTCGCGACGATGGCTATGACATCGCCGAGTACCGCGGGGTGCACCCGGACTACGGCACCCTGGCCGACGCCCGGCGCTTCATCGCCGAGGCGCACAAGCGCGGCCTGCGGGTGATCTGCGAACTGGTGATCAACCACACCTCCGACCAGCACCCGTGGTTCCAGCGGGCGCGCCGGGCCAGGCGCGGTTCCAGTGCGCGGGATTTCTACGTCTGGTCCGACACCGATGACAAGTACGACGGCACCCGGATCATCTTTCTCGACACCGAGAAGTCCAACTGGACCTGGGACCCGGTGGCCGGCCAGTACTTCTGGCACCGTTTCTATTCCCACCAGCCGGACCTGAACTTCGACAACCCGCAGGTGATGAAGGCGGTGCTGTCGGTGATGCGCTACTGGCTCGACATGGGCGTCGACGGCCTGCGCCTGGACGCCATCCCGTACCTGATCGAACGCGATGGCACCAACAACGAGAACCTGCCCGAGACCCACGATGTGCTCAAGCGCATCCGTGCCGAGATCGACGCCCATTACCCCGACCGCATGCTCCTGGCCGAGGCCAACCAGTGGCCGGAAGACACCCAGTTGTATTTCGGCGAGCAGAAGGGCGACCACGGCGACGAATGCCACATGGCCTTCCACTTTCCGCTGATGCCGCGCATGTACATGGCGCTGGCCCAGGAGGACCGTTTCCCGATCACCGACATCCTGCGCCAGACCCCGGAGATTCCCGCCAACTGCCAGTGGGCGATCTTCCTGCGCAACCACGATGAGCTGACCCTGGAGATGGTCACCGACCGCGAGCGCGACTACCTGTGGAACTACTACGCCGCCGATCGCCGGGCGCGGATCAACCTTGGCATCCGCCGGCGCCTGGCGCCCCTGCTGGAGCGCGACCGCCGACGCATCGAACTGCTCAACAGCCTGCTGCTGTCGATGCCGGGCACGCCGACCTTGTACTACGGCGACGAGATCGGCATGGGCGACAACATCTACCTGGGCGACCGCGATGGCGTGCGCACGCCGATGCAGTGGTCGATCGACCGCAACGGCGGCTTCTCCCGCGCCGACCCGGCGAGCCTGGTCTTGCCGCCGATCATGGACCCGCTCTACGGCTATGCGTCGGTGAACGTCGAGGCCCAGGCCGGCGATCCGCATTCGCTGCTGAACTGGACCCGGCGCCTGCTGGCGGTGCGCAAGCAGCAGAAGGCTTTCGGCCGTGGCAGCCTGAAGATGCTCTCGCCGGCCAACCGCCGGATTCTCGCCTACACCCGCGAATACACCGATGCCGAGGGCAAGAGCGAAATCATCCTCTGCGTCGCCAACGTCTCGCGCACGGCTCAGGCGGCGGAGCTGGAGCTGTCGCAGTTCGCCGGCCGGGTGCCGGTGGAGATGCTCGGTGGCAATGCCTTTCCGCCGATCGGTCAACTGAACTTCCTGCTGACCCTGGCGCCCTACGGCTTCTACTGGTTTCTGCTCGCTTCGCAGACCCAGATGCCCGCCTGGCACGTGGAGCCGCCGCAGTGCATGCCGGACTTCACCACCCTGGTGTTGAAAAAGCGCCTTGAAGAACTGCTCGAAGCGCCGGCCCGCACCAGCCTGGAGCAGACCTCGCTGCCCGAATGGCTGCCGATGCGCCGCTGGTTCGCCGACAAGCATGCGCCGATCGAGCAGGTGCATATCGCCTATGGCCTGCGTTTCGGCGAGCCGCAGCAGCCGGTGCTGCTCAGTGAAGTGCACGTCACCGTCGGCGGCCAGGTCAGTCGCTACCAGGTGCCGTTCGGCCTGCTCGCCGAGGAGCAGATCAACGCCGCGTTGCCGCAGCAACTGGCTCTGGCCCGGGTGCGCCGTGGACGGCAGGTGGGGCTGATCACCGATGCCTTCAGCCTCGACAGCTTCGTGCGGGCGGTGATCCAGGGACTGCAGGAGGGCCGCGTACTGAGCGGCGAGGCCGGCGAGCTGCACTTCCAGGCCACCGCCGAATTGCTGGCGCAGCCGCTGCCGGCGGATGCCGAAGTGCGTTACCTGTCGGCCGAGCAGTCCAACAGCTCGGTGGTGGTGGGTGAGCGGGTGATGCTCAAGCTGATCCGCAAGGTCAGTGCCGGTATTCACCCGGAACTGGAAATGAGCGCCTACCTGGGCGCCGGCGGCTACCGCCATATTTCGCCATTGCTGGGCTCGGTGGTGCGTCGCGACCCGGCGGGCGAGGAGAGCCTGCTGATGATTGCCCAGGGCCTGCTGAACAACCAGGGCGATGCCTGGATCTGGACCCAGAACAACCTGGAGCGGGCGATTCGTGACGAGCTCGCCGATGGCACGGCGGAGCACGAGGTGTCCATCGATGCCCACGACGAACTGGTGAATTTCGCCGGCCTGCTCGGCCAGCGTCTGGGCGAAATGCACCAGGTATTGGCCGCACCGACCGACAACCCGGCCTTCAGCGCCGAGGTCAGCACCGGCAAGGACGGCCAGGCCTGGGGCAAGCATATCGGCAGCCAGGTCACCCGTGCCCTGCAACTGCTCGAACAGCACCAGGCGCAGTTGCCGGCCGCGGACCAGGCCCTGGTCGCCCGGCTGGTCGCCGGGAAAAAGGCCATCCTCGCCCATGTCCAGGCCCTGGCCGTCCAGGCGGTGGGCGGCTTGCGCATCCGCGTGCATGGCGACCTGCACCTGGGACAGGTGCTGGTGGTGCAGGGCGATGCCTACCTGATCGACTTCGAGGGCGAACCGGCGCGTTCGTTGCAGGAACGGCGGGGCAAGCACAGTCCGTACAAGGACGTCAGCGGCGTGCTGCGCTCGTTCGACTATGCCGCGGCGATGGCCCTCGACAGCTCCCACAGCGTCGACTCTTCCGAGGTGGCGCAAGCTGCGTTGACGCGGGTGACCGAGCGCTACCTGAAGGAATCGCGGCAGGCCTTTATCCGGGCATATGAGCAGGCAACGACTAGTCTTGCTCATGAGTGGCAGGATCCGGCGGGCGCGCAAGCGGCCCTGGCCCTGTTCAGTCTGGAGAAGGCTGCCTATGAAATTGCCTATGAGGCACAGAATCGTCCGACCTGGCTGCGGGTACCGTTGCACGGTCTGGACAGACTGTTGAGTGAGGTGAAAACCTTGTCCGGTGGAGAGTCCTTATGAGTTCAAGCAAGGAACAAGGTAAAGCCAGGGTCGGCCTGTTGCCGGCGGCCCGTGATATCGAGGCGCTGGTGCGGGCCGAACACCAGGACCCGTTCGCCGTTCTCGGGCCCCATGACGACGGGGCGGGCGGGCAGATCATCCGTGCGTTCCTGCCCGGTGCGCTGAGTGTCGAGGTGCTGGCCCGGGAGGACGGCCAGGTGCTCGGCGCCCTCGGTGAAACCGAAGTGCCGGGGCTGTATGCCGGCCGGTTCGAGCCGCCCCGGCCCTATCTGTTGCGTATCCAGTGGGCCGGCGGCGAACAGGTGGGCGAAGACCCCTACAGCTTCGGCCCGTTGCTGGGCGAAATGGACCTGTACCTGTTCGCCGAGGGCAACCACCGTGACTTGAGCACGTGCCTGGGGGCGCAACTGACCCAGGTCGACGGCATCGACGGTGTGCGCTTTGCCGTGTGGGCGCCGAATGCCCGACGGGTGTCGGTGGTCGGCGACTTCAACAGCTGGGATGGCCGCCGCCACCCGATGCGCCTGCGTCACCCCAGCGGGGTCTGGGAGATCTTCATCCCGCGGCTGCAGCCCGGCGAGTCGTACAAGTACGAGATCCTCGGGCCGCATTCGATCCTGCCGCTCAAGTCCGATCCCGTGGCCCTGGCCACCCAGCTGCCGCCGGACACCGCCTCGCGGGTGGCGGCGCCGTTGCGGATCGACTGGCAGGACCATGAGTGGATGCAGTCCCGGGGCGAGCGGCAACGCACCAGCGCCGCGCTGTCGATCTACGAACTGCATGCCGGCTCCTGGCAGTGCGAGACCGACGAGGTTGGCGAGGTTTCCCGCCGCTACGGTTGGGCCGAGCTGGCCGAGCGGCTGATTCCCTATGTGCAGCAGTTGGGCTTCACCCATATCGAGCTGATGCCGATCATGGAGCATCCCTTCGGCGGCTCCTGGGGTTACCAGCCGCTGTCGCAGTTCGCCCCGAGTGCCCGCTACGGCACGCCGGAGGAGTTCGGCGCGTTCGTCAACGCCTGCCACCAGGCCGGTATCGGCGTGATTCTCGACTGGGTGCCGGCGCATTTCCCCACGGATGCCCATGGCCTGGCGCAGTTCGATGGCACCGCCCTGTATGAGTACGGCAACCCGCTGGAGGGTTTCCACCAGGACTGGGACACGCTGATCTACAACCTCGGGCGCACCGAAGTGCATGGCTTCATGCTGGCTTCGGCGCTGCACTGGCTCAAGCACTTCCACGTCGACGGGCTGCGGGTCGATGCGGTGGCGTCGATGCTCTACCGCGACTATTCGCGCAAGGCCGGCGAGTGGGTGCCCAACCGCCACGGCGGTCGGGAAAACCTCGAGGCCATCGATTTCCTGCGCCATCTCAACGACGTGGTGGCCCTCGAGGCGCCGGGGGCGCTGGTGATCGCCGAGGAGTCGACGGCCTGGCCGGGGGTCAGCCAAGGCACCCAGCAGGGCGGCCTGGGCTTTGCCTACAAGTGGAACATGGGCTGGATGCACGACTCGCTGCATTACATCCAGCAGGACCCGGTGTACCGCGCCCATCACCACAATGAACTGAGTTTCGGCCTGGTCTATGCCTGGTCCGAGCGCTTCATCCTGCCGATCTCCCATGACGAGGTGGTGCATGGCAAGCATTCGCTGATCGACAAGATGCCCGGTGATCGGTGGCAGAAGTTCGCCAACCTGCGGGCCTACCTGAGTTTCATGTGGGCGCACCCGGGCAAGAAACTGCTGTTCATGGGCTGCGAGTTCGGCCAGTGGCGTGAGTGGAACCATGACCGGCAACTGGACTGGTACCTGCTGCAGTACTCCGAGCACCTGGGAGTGCAGAAGCTGGTGAGCGATCTGAACCAGCTGTATCGCCAGGAGCCGGCGCTGCACGAGCAGGACGACCTGCCCCAGGGCTTCCAGTGGCTGATTGGCGATGACGCGAGCAACAGCGTCTATGCCTGGTTGCGCTGGAGTCGCGAAGGTCGGCCGCTGCTGGTGATCGCCAACTTCACGCCGGTACCGCGGGAGGGCTACCGCATCGGCGTGCCGTTCGCCGGGCAGTGGCAGGAGGTGATCAACAGTGATGCGGCGATCTATGCCGGATCCAACTATGGCAATGGCGGCGGGGCATTCACCGAGGACATCGCCAGCCATGGGCAGGGCTCCTCGCTGGTGCTGAACCTGCCGCCGCTGGCGGTACTGATGCTGCAGCCGGTGTCCTGATGTCGACATGACGCCGGGAGCCGGACTTGTCCCGGCTCCTCGTGCCTACAGGATGGGGTTCGGCGGCCTCAGATGAACACCATTTCGAACGGCTGCCGGGCCTGTTCGATCAGGTTGGGCTTGAGGACGGGCGGGATGCCGCTTTCCGGGTCGCCCTGCAACTGGCTGTGAAAGGCGTGCAGCGCATGTTGCTTGCGTGCCACGCCCCAGGTGTTCAGGCGTATCTTGCGGGCCCGGTGCCAGGGCAGCAGGTATTCCTCGCGCAGCGGGCGGAACCAGGTCCAGACCGGCACCTCGACCAGCCGCGCGCCCGTGGCGGCACAGGCCCTGGCACTGGCGCGACCGACCGCGTCATGGTCACTGTCGCCGTCCTCGCGCCAGGTGGTGAAGACCACGTCGTCATGGCGCAGATAACGCCGCAGATACTGGCAGATCGCATCCTCCTGCTGTTCCAGCGCGCCGTGGCGAAAGCCGCCACGTATCCACTTCAGGCAGTGCAACTCGATCCCCAGGCGCCGCAGCGCCTCGGCGGTTTCCTGGGGACAGACCACGCTCAGGCGCTGTTCCGACCAGAGCTGGGAACCGGGATAGATGGCGCAGCCATCGGTCAGGGAAATCAGTTGCAGGGGATGCCCGAGGGTCGAGAGCATCTGCAGCACGCCGCCGCAGGCATGGATTTCATCACCGGGATGGGGGGCGATGACCACGACCCGTCCGCCCGGTTCGACCAGGCGGTTGAGGTTCAGGCACGGCACCCTGGCCAGTTGCCGGGAAGCACTCCAGATCGGCGGCGCGGCCTGATGTCGTGCAGCGGATTGATATTTCATGGGTTCCACATCCTTGTGCGGGAAGTTCGTGCAGCCCCTGGTGGAGGGGCTGCGGGCGCCTCGATCCTGAAGCGCCGAATTCAAGTATCGCTCATGTGGCCCGAAATGCGACTTTTTATTGTCGCTTCGAGACGCCGCCCCCTATTCCCGGTGCAATTCGAACAGCACCAGTGAACGCCCGGTCACGGTGTACTCGCGGTCGAAGTCGAACTGCTCGCGGCCATGGATCTGCGCGTCGTTGGTGTCGAGCATGCAGGTCCAGTAGCGGCCCTGGGGCACGGCCGGCAGGCGGAAGTTGACCCCGTCATGGTGGGCGTTGACCACGATCAGCAGGGTCGCGTCGGCCCCGGTGCGGCGCAGGCCGGAGACCTGGGCGCGGCCGTCGAGCAGGATACCCAGGCAGCGGCCGTGGCGGTCGTGCCACTGTTCGGTGGTCATTTCGTTGCCATCGGGTGACAGCCAGGTGACGTCCTTGACCCCGAGTTCCTCGTTGTAGCGGCCGACCAGGAAACACCCGCGCCGCAGAATCGGGTAGGCCAGACGCAGCTTGGCCAGGCGTTTGACGAAGGCGAGCAGGGAGTGGCCGTCGTCGTCCAGGTTCCAGTTGACCCAGCCGATTTCGCTGTCCTGGCAATAGGCGTTGTTGTTGCCGTGCTGGGTGCGGGCGAATTCGTCGCCGGCGACGATCATCGGCGTGCCCTGGGCCAGCAGCAGGGTGGCGAAGAAGTTGCGCATCTGGCGCAGGCGCAGCGCGTTGATCGCCGGGTCGTCGGTGGGGCCCTCGACGCCATGGTTCCAGGACAGGTTATTGTTGCTGCCGTCCTGGTTGTTCTCGTCGTTGGCCTCGTTGTGCTTGTCGTTGTACGACACCAGGTCGTGCAGGGTGAACCCGTCGTGGGCGGTGATGAAGTTGACCGAGGTGTAGGGGCGTCGGCCGCGCTGGTTGAACATCTCGCCCGAGGCGGTCATGCGCGCGGCGAAGTCGGCGAGCTGGCCGTCGTCGCCTTTCCAGAAGGCGCGCACGGTGTCGCGGAAACGATCGTTCCATTCGACCCAGCCCGGCGGAAAGCCACCGACCTGGTAGCCGCCGGGGCCGCAGTCCCAGGGCTCGGCGATCAGCTTGACCTGGCGCAGCACCGGGTCCTGGCGACAGGCGACGAGGAAGCTGTGGCGCTCGTCGAAACCGTCGTGGTAGCGCCCGAGAATGGTCGCCAGGTCGAAGCGGAAACCGTCCACGTGCATCTCCGTGGCCCAGTAGCGCAGCGAGTCGGTGACCATCTGCAACACGCACGGGTGGCTCAGGTCGAGGGTGTTGCCGGTGCCCGAGTCGTTGATGTAGTAGCGCTTGTCGTCGGGCATCAGCCGGTAGTAGGAGGCGTTGTCGATGCCGCGCATGGACAGCGTCGGGCCCTGCTCGTTGCCTTCGGCGGTGTGGTTGTAGACCACGTCGAGGATCACCTCCAGGCCGGCCGCGTGCAGGTGCGCGACGGCCTCCTTGAACTCGGCGATCTTGCCGCTGGCGAGGTAGCGTGGGTCGGGGGCGAAAAAGGCGATGCTGTTGTAGCCCCAGTAGTTGGTCATGCCCTTGTGCAGCAGGTGCTGGTCATTGACGAAGGCGTGGATCGGCAGCAGTTCCACCGAGGACACGCCGATGGAGCGGATGTGCTCCAGCACTTCGTCGACCATCAGCCCGGCGAAGGTGCCACGGATCGCCTCGGGAACGGCGGGATGGCGCTTGGTCAGGCCGCGCACGTGGGCCTCGTAGATGATGGTGCGCTCCCAGGGCACGTTGACCCGCTGGTCGCGGCCCCAGGTGTGGGCGGGGTCGATGACCTTGCTCTTGGGCACGAAGGGCGCGCTGTCGCGTTCGTCGAAGCTGAGGTCGCCGTCCGGATGGCCGATGGTGTAGCCGAACAGCGCCTCGGACCATTTCAGTTCGCCGACCAGTTGCTTGGCGTAGGGGTCGATCAGCAGCTTGTTGGGGTTGAAGCGGTGGCCGTTGCCCGGGTCGTAGGGGCCGTGCACCCGGTAGCCGTAGATCAGTCCGGGATGGGCGTCGGGCAGGTAGCCGTGGTAGATCTCGTCGGTGTACTCGGGCAGCTCGATGCGCTCCAGTTCCACCTCGCCGCTGGCGTCGAACAGGCAGAGTTCGACCTTGGTGGCATGGGCGGAGAACAGCGCGAAATTGACGCCCAGGCCGTCCCAGGTGGCCCCGAGGGGGAAGGGCAGGCCCTCGCGGATACGCGAGACCTGGGGAGTGGGTTTGTCGTGCTTTGGCTTGCTCATGGGTGCTCCTGCTGAGAGTGGTGGCCCTTCAAATATCCCCGACACCGTTCGGACTTTTGTGGGGGCATGCCTGAGGGGGCAATTGGCGGGCAAGCCCGTTCCCGCCCCCGATCCATGGGCGACTCGGACCCTGTGGGAGCCGGCAAGCCGGCTCCAGCGAGAGGAGGATCGAGGTGTTCTTCAGCGGCTCAACTGGCCGCCGGTTTGCGTGGCGCCCGGGGCTTCTTGACGGCCGGCTCCGTGGCCTTGGTCGCCACCGGCTTGGCCGTGCTCTTGGCGGCCGGCTTGGCCGCGGTGGTGGCGGCCTTGGGCTTGGCCTTGGCGGCCGTGGCCGGCCTGCTCGGTGCCAGGGCCTCGGCCTCGGCCAGCTTGCGGGCCATTTCCCAGTGGCGGGCCTCCTGGCCGTCGGGACGGCCCTCCGACTCCCAGATCTGATAGGCAAACTCGCGGATGCGTTTTTCGTCGGTACTCATCGCCATGCTCCTGAACAGAGACTCAAGTTTGGGTAAAGAGATTGACCGGGAAGTCTCCCAGTGCGTCACCGACCATAAGCTCCCCATGGGGTGTGACTGCACCTGCGGAAAAAAGTCCCTTTAATTTGCCGTGCGGGGCGGCGAGCGGCAGTTTTATCCGGGTATTACCCCACGTCGCCGGGGCTACCCAGGGCCGACCGACCTCGGCCAACAACCCATGTGCCAGCCTTGGCACCACCACGATGGCCTGTTGCGTCGCGTTGCCACGACGCAAGGCCAGTACCTTTTCGGCGTGTTCGCCACACACCTCCAGGGGCTGATAGTCGCCACGACGGAACAGTTCCGGGTGCCGGGCCCGCACGGCCAGGGTCTGGGCGATCAATGCCTGCTTGATCCGTCCGCTGCGCCAGTCGTCGATCAGTTCCGCGGGCGTGCCGGCTGCCTGAAGTGCCGCTTGCCGGGTGGCGAAATCCACCGGGCGACGGTTGTCCGGGTCGACCAGGCTGAAGTCCCAGAACTCGTTGCCCTGGTACAGGTCCGGCAGCCCCGGCACGCTCATGCGCAGCAGGCATTGCGCCAGGCTGTTGAGCGCACCGGTCGGGGCGATGGTGTGCACCGCGGTGGCGATCGCCGTGCGCAGTGCCAGCCCTTCGGGCTTGAGCAGCAGCGCCTGGAGAAAGTCGTGGCAGGCGTTTTCATAGGCCTCGTTCGGCGCGCTCCAACTGCTCTGCAGCTTGGCTTCGCGCAGGGCCTTGCGCTGCCATTGGCCGAGACGTTCGGCGTAGTCGCGCAAGGCGGCCTGGTCGTCGACGGCCAGGTCCAGGGGCCAACTGCCGAGCAGGGTCTGGTAGAGCATCAGCTCATCGCCAGCCGAAGGCGCGTCCGGGCTGCTGCGCAGCGCAGTCGCCAGCTCACGCCAGTGTCCGACCCAGCCGGTATAGGTGTCGGCGCATTCACTCAACACGGCCAGACGCGCCCGGCTGTCCTCGCCGCGCTTGTGGTCATGGGTGGCGCTGGTCAGCAGGTTGTCGGGGAAGGCTGCCAGCCGTTGCCGGTTGGCCTGGTGGAAGTCCGCCGGCGGCGCGCTGAACTGTTCGGTGGAAAAGCCCACGTCGTTGCGCGACAGCAGGACCGCCGAGCGATAGAACGCGGTGTCCTCGACGGCCTTGGCGGCGGTCGGCGAGGTCAGTTGCTGGAAGCGCACGCTGGCGTGGCGCAGCAACTTGCGCTCGCGGCCCGGTGGACGCTGGCGCCAGGGTTGGCCGCCGAGCCACTGCTGCAGATAGTCGAGCACCGGCCAGTCGGCTTCGCCGAGGGTGGTACGGGCTCCCGCCAGGGCCTGCTGGAAGAACGGCTCGTCGTCGGCCGGGCGGCCGCAGGCGTTGATGTAGGTGCGATACACCGGGTAGTGCACGATCAGTTCCTGCAGCGCCCGGCGGATCGCACCGAGGGTCAGGTCGCGGCTCATGACATTGTCCCGGGCGACCTGCAGCAGGGCCTGGGCGACGCTCTCGAAGTCGCCGGCCAGCGAGCCGTTGAGCATCTGCTGGCGCGCCAGCCGGGCTTCTTCGCCGAACGCGGCGGGCCGCTCGCTGAGCTGGCTCCAGAGCCTGGCCAGCGGTTCGGCCCCGCGGGGATCGTGCTGCAGCAGCGACAGCTGGTTCATGAATTCGTAACCGGTGGTGCCATCGACCCTCCAGTCGCGGTGCAGTTGCTCGCCCTGGCCAAGGATCTTCTCGACGTAGATCGGCAGGTGTCGCCCCGGCGCCAGGGCGTCTACCCGCCGCCGCAGTCGGCGGCAGTAGCCGCGGGGATCGGCCAGGCCGTCGACATGGTCGATACGCAAGCCGTCGACCAGGTCTTCCTCGACCAGCTGGAAGATCTTCTGGTGGGTGGCCTCGAACACCGCCGGACGCTCGACGCGCAGGCCGCCCAGTTCATTGACATCGAAGAAGCGTCGCCAGTTGATGTCATCGCCAGCGGTGCGCCAGCTGGCGAGCCGGTAGTGCTGGCGTTCGAGCAGCCGGTGCAGCCGCTCGAAGCCTTCCGGTTCCCGGGCGTCGTAGCGTTGCAGGCTGGCCTCGATGACGGGGTGGCTGGCGGTGCGGCTGGCCAGTTCCGCGCGCAACTGCCGGGCCCGGCCGTAGGCATCGGGCAGGGTGTTGAGGGCCTTGAAGCGGGCGGCGAGGTCGTCCAGTTCCGGCAGGTCGGCGAGGATCTGGCCGTAGTCCCGCGGGCAGATCGGGAAATGATGCTGGTAGTGCTCGACATGGAAGCCGCCGCGTTCGGCATCGAAGCGCAGCACCACCGAGCCTTCCTGCAGGGCCGCGCCGTAGTCGTTGCCGAGAAAGGGCATCAGCAACTGGCCTTCGAGCAGCGGGTCCGGTGAATGCCACTGGATGTCGAAGAACTCCCCGTAGGGGCTGCGTCGTCCCCATTCGAGCAGGTCGAGCCACCAGGGGTTGTCGGCACCGCCGACGGCCATGTGGTTGGACACGATATCGAGGATCAGGCCCATGCCGTGTTCGCGCAGGGCCGCCACCAGCCGTCGCAGCGCCGGCTCGCCTCCCAATTCCGGGTTCACCCGGGTCGGGTCGACCACGTCATAGCCGTGCATCGAGCCGGCGCGGGCGCAGAGCAGTGGCGAGGCGTAGAGGTGGCTGATGCCCAGGCGGGCGTAATAGGGCACCCACTCGATGGCGGCGTCCAGCGGGAAACCCTTGTGCAGTTGCAGGCGCAGCGTGGCGCGCAGGCTGCTCATCGGTCACGCTCGGCGGCCTGCAGCCGGGCGCAGGCCAGCAGTTCGAGACGCCGGGCGGCATCGACATCGTCCAGCAGCTGGCTGCTGTAGCCCGGCAGCCGCCGGCGCCAGTTGGGGTGGGTGTCGATGGTACCGGGCAGGTTCGGTTGCTCTTCCACGCCCAGGGCATCCTCCAGCGGCAGCAGCACCAGCGGGGCGCGGGTGTGGCCGAGGAAGCGCACGCTGGCGTCGACGACCTGGTCGGTCTCGTGGGCTTCGTCGCGAAAGTTCTGCGGGTCGTTGCTCAGGGCCCGGTGCAGCCCGTCGCGCTCATGTTGGCGGATCTGGCGCCAGTGGTCGGCGGTGGCGGTGTCGATCAGCCCGAGGCGGATGTTCCAGTCGATGTCGCGGGCGTGCCACCAGCCATTCAGGGTCGGCAGGTCGTGGGTGGTGGTGGTGGCCAGGGCATTGTCCGGCCAGTCGAGGATAGGTTTGAAGCGATGGCCGTATTCCTGTTCGAACAGCAGCACGCGCATGCCGAGGATCGAGCGGGCGATCAGCTTTTCCCGCAGGCCATCGGGTACCGTGCCGAGGTCTTCGCCGAGGACGATCGCCTGGTGCCGCGACGACTCCAGGGCCAGCAGGCGCAGCAGGTCGTCGATCGGGTAATAGAGGTAGGCGCCGTCGCTCGACGGCGAGCCGAGGGGAATCACCCAGAGCCGTTGCAGGCCCATGATGTGGTCGATGCGCAGGCCGCCGGCATAGGCGAAGTTGGCCCGCAGCATTTCGATGAAGGCGCGGAAACCGTGGCGCTTGAGGCCTTCGGGGGCGAAGGCGGAGATGCCCCAGCTCTGGCCCGAGCGATTGAGCACATCCGGCGGTGCTCCGACGGTGAGCTCTGCCAGCAGTTCGTCCTGCCGGCTCCAGGCCTGGCTGCCGCCGCCGTCGGCCCCGACGGCCAGGTCGGCGATCAGCCCGATGGCCATGCCGCTGCTGCGCGCGGCCTCCTGCGCACGCTCCAGGCTGCGGGTGATCAGCCATTGGCTGAAGGCATGGAATTCGATGTCTTCGGCGTGTTCCTCGGCGAAGCGGGCCAGGGCCGGGCTGTCCGGTTGCCGCCACTCCTGCGGCCAGTGGCGCCAGTCGCCGCTTTCGCCACGGGCGACGCAGCGCGTTTGCAGGGCCTCGAACCGGCAGTGGTTTTCCAGGGCTTCGCCGCCGGCGCGGCGGAAGCTGGCGAAGTCCTCGCCCAGAGGATGGTCGCCGAGCCGGAAACCCTCGTAGAGCGCGCGCAGCAGGCGGTACTTGGCCCGTGCGGCGCGGGGCCAGTCGATCAGCGACAACTGCTCCAGCGCGTGCAGCTCATCGGCCAGCCCGGTGCTGTCGATCGCCAGGCGCAGGGCGCGTTCGCCGAGGATCGCCCCCGGTGCGGCATACAGGCTGTTGAGGAACAGCCGGCTGGACGGTGAGTACGGGCTGTAGCGGCTCGGGTCGCTGCTGAACATCGCGTGCACCGGGCTGATCGCCAGGGCATCGGCCCCGCGCTCGCCGGCGGCCCGGGCCAGTTCCTCCAGGGCTTGGGTGTCGCCGAAACCACCGTCGGCCGTGCGTTGCAGGCTATAGAGCTGTACCCCGAGGCCCCAGGCCCGGGCCGGGCGGGTGTCGGTGGCCGCGTCGACGCTGAAGCAGGTGGCGGGGGCCACGGCCAGGGTGAACTGCTGGCCGTCGATGCGCACCGTCTGATAGCCGACCGGCACCACCCCGGGCAGGACCGCTTCGTTGTCCAGCCGCAGACGGAGCACCGAGCCGTTTTCCAGGTGGACCTCGCAGGGGGTGTCGGGGGCGAAATAGCGGGCCAGGTCCAGGCCCTTGTCGACGTCCGCCGTCAGCAGTGGCGGCAGTTGCTGGTCCTGTTGCGCCAGTTGCAGTTCCAGCAGGCTGGCCTCGATGGCGGCCTCGTCATGGGCCGGGTGGCCGAGGCCGGCCAGCACCTTGCGCAGGACCTCGGGCCGGACCTTCTGCGGCCGGCCATTGGCGTCGATCCAGTCAACGGCCAGGCCCGCCCGGCTGGCGAGTATTTCAAGTTGCGCATCGCTCATGGGCGTTCTCCATCGAGGGTCGACGGGTCATCGTCGTTGCTCAGGCCGACCAGCGCGCAGTAGGGCGCCAGTTGGCCTTCATCCAGTTGCCGGGCGGCCCCGGCGGTGCTTTCGAACAGCCAACGGATCACTCCGTCGGCGCCCTGTTCGACCGGCTCGGGCCCCAGGTTCAGGTCGATACGCAGCAGGCTGCCATCGCCCAGGCGCCAGCGTGCGCTGATGGCTCCCTCGGCCAGCACCTCGGCGTCCAGTGCCTGGGTGCCGGGCAGGCGGGGCAGCAGTTCACGGTGGCGGATCTGCAGCAGTTGGCGGTAGAGCTGCGCGGTGGCGCCACGGTTGCCCTCGGTGGTCGGGACCAGGTTCGGTCGCGAGGTTTCGAAGGTGGCCGCGGCGTTCGGGTCGGGAATCCGCGCGCGGCGTTGCGGGTCGGCGAAACCGGCGAATTCGGCGAATTCCCCGCGCCGGCCTTCACGTACGGCATCGGCCAGTTCGCCGTGGTGGTCGGTGAAGAACAGGAACGGTTCCTCGGCGCCGGTTTCATCGCCCATGAACAACAGCGGGATCATCGGCGACAACAGCAACAGCACGGTGGCCGCGCGCAGGGCCTGTGGCGGGCACAGCTGGTTGAGGCGTTCACCGAAGGCGCGGTTGCCGATCTGGTCGTGGTTCTGCAGAAACAGGATGAACGCGCTGGGCGGCAGGTGGGCGCTGGGTTCGCCGCGGCAGCGACCGTGGCGGTTGGGGTGGCCCTGGTAGACGAAACCCTGGCTCAGGCAGCGCGCCAGCTTGTGGGTGGTTTCCTTGGCATAGTCGGCGTAATACGCCTCGGTCTCCCCGGTCAGCAGCACGTGCAGGGCGTTGTGGCCGTCGTCGTTCCATTGGCCGTCATAGGCTTCTTCCAGGAGGCTGGCCTGGTTGAATTCGTTCTCCACGGTCAGCCACACGTGGCGCGCCGGGTCGACCTGACGGCGCACCTGCCGGGACAGTTCGCGCAGGAAGGTCGAGTCGTCGATCGCGTGCACCGCATCCAGGCGCAGGCCGTCGAAGCGGTACTCCAGCAGCCACATCAGCGCGTTGTCGATGAAGAAGCTGCGCACTTCGCGGCGCTGGAAGTCGATGGCGGCACCCCAGGGGGTCGTGCGGTCCTCGCGGAAGAAGTCCCGGGCGTAGCGCCCCAGATAGTTGCCGTCCGGGCCGAAGTGGTTGTAGACCACGTCGAGGATCACTGCCAGGCCATGACCGTGGGCGCTGTCGATCAGGTGCTTGAGGTCTTCGGGCGTTCCATAGCTCGATTGCGGCGCGTAGGGCAGTACGCCGTCGTAGCCCCAGTTGCGTTCGCCGGGGAACTCGGCCAGGGGCATCAGTTCGATGGCGGTGATGCCCAGTTCGGCCAGGCGCGGCAGGTGCTGCTCCACCGCGCGGTAGCCGCCGAGGGCGCCGACATGCAGCTCATAGATGATCGCGGTGTGCCAGGGCCGTCCCTGCCAGTCCTTGTGTCGCCAGTGATAGGCGAGGGGGTCGACCACCTGGCTCGGTTCGGCTATCCCGCCGGCCTGGGAGCGGGAAGCCGGGTCGCAGACCTGCAGTTCGCCGTCGATGTTGTAACGGTAGCGGGTCCCGGCGGCGCAGCGGGTTTCCAACGTGAACCAGCCGTCGTTCTGCGGCAGCATGGCCAGGGAGCGGCCATCCTCCAGCTCGACGCTGACGTAGAAGGCGTCCGGTGCCCACAACGCGAAACGGGTGTGTTCCGCGTCGAGCATGACCGCGCCGTGGGACCAGGTTTCCAGAGTCCTTAGTGACATCCGTGGCCACTCCTCAGTGCTTGCCCGACCTGCTCCGGGAATTGGCGACCAAGGTTTCATAGAGCTCGGCGTAGGGCTCCACCGCCTTGCACCAGTTGAACGGTGCGGCCATGGCGCGGCAGCGCATGGCATTGAGCAGCGGCGGGTAGGCGAACACCTTGAAGGCCCGGCGCAGCGCCGACTCGTAGCTTTGCACGGTGGATTCGTCGAAGAGGAAACCGGTCACGCCGTCCTCAATGGTATCGGCCAGGCCGCCGGTGTTGCGCGCCACCGGCAGCGAGCCGAAGCGCTGGGCATACATCTGGCTGAGGCCGCAGGGCTCGTAGCGCGAGGGCATCAGCAGGAAGTCGCTGCCGGCGAACATGCGTCGGGCATCGGTTTCGTTGAAGCCGATGCGTACGCCGATCCGACCGGGGAAGCGCAGGGCCAGCTGGCGCATGGCTTCCTCTTCCTCCGGCTCGCCACGACCGATGATCGCGATCTGGCCGCCGGAGCGGACGATGAACTCGCTCACCGCCTGGGTGAGGTCCAGGCCCTTCTGGTAGACCAGCCGCGAGACCACGGCGAACAGCGGGCCGGTGGATGCTTCGAGGCCGAACAACTGGCGCACGTGGGCGGCATTGACCGCCTTGCCCTCCCAGTCGCCGATGTGGAAGGGCTGGACCAGGTGATGGTCGGTGGCCGCGTCCCAGCTTTCGTCGATGCCGTTGGGGATGCCGCTGAGCAGGCCCTGGTAGGTCTTGCTGGCAAGGAAGCCGTCCAGGCCGCAGCCGAATTCCGGGGTGGTGATCTCCTCGGCGTAGGTGGCGCTGACCGTGGTGATGTGGCTGGAGTAGGCCATGCCGGCCTTGAGGAACGACAGTTTGCCGTAGAACTCCATGCCTTCCTGTTGCAGGGCGTGGGCCGGAATACCCAGCTCCGGGCAGCAGGCCAGGCTGACCACGCCCTGATAGGCGAGGTTGTGGATGGTGAACAGGGTCGGCGTGCGCTGGCCGCGCCAGTGCATGTAGGCCGGGGCCAGGCCGGCGGGCCAGTCATGGGCATGGACCAGGTCCGGGGTCCAGTGGATCTGGCCCAGGTTGGCGGCGATGTCGGCCGCGGCCAGGCCCAGGCGGGCGAAGCGGATGTGATTGTCCGGCCAGTCGCGGCCGTTGTTGGCACCGTACGGGGTGCCATCGCGCTCGTAGAGTTCGGGGCAGATCAGCACGTAGATCACCAGGCCGTCGGGCATGTCCATGCGCCCGATCCGGCAGGGGGGCAGAGCCGCGTGGCCGGCGAGCTCGCCGACGATATGGATCGGGTTGTCGCTGTCCAGCACTTGCGGGTAGCCGGGAATCAGCACCCGCACATCATGCAGGTGGCGCATGGCCCGTGGCAGCGCCGCCGAGACATCGCCCAGGCCGCCGGCCTTGACCAGGTCGGCGAACTCGGAGGTGACGAACAGCACTTTCTTCTTGTTGGGGTTGACGCTTACCACCGATGACAACGTCTTCCCTCCCGTTGAAGGGACGGGCACGTGGACCGGTTCGCTGACCTGAATCAAACCTTCTCCCTGAATCTCCAACGCAGCGCTGATCATGTGCCTCTCCCGTTTTATCCGATCTGATCCATGGCTTTCACGCAGCGTGCCCAAACCGCTTCCTTTTGTCGGACACGCCCGCTCGGGTGGTTGGGGCACGAGGCCGCTCGACGCACCTGAGCAAGAAAAAGAGTGGGGTGGCGCCTGTGCCTGTTCCACCCGGATCAGGCGCCTTACCTTTAACCTGACTGACGACCGGTTCAGAAGGTTCGATTTTTTTTCCGAGGAAATGACCGGCTGGTCAGTAGGCCCAGAAACACAGTGTAGGAGAGATGTTGCCGACTGGTGGGGCGGTATTTAGACGACAAATTTCAAAAAGTTTCCTACTGGATATAAGGCGCGTGGTTCACGACAACTTTCGGGAACAAGCGGGTAGGGAGGTCTGCACCCGATTGGCGCGGGGCGAGGGGCGGATGGGCGAGAAGGGGGCGCCGACCGCGCCCGTACAAGGCACGGGCGTGGCCGGTTTCGGGGCGTCAGCCGAGGACGCGGATCGGTGCGCCGGTGGCCCAGGCCTGGATGTCCTCGATCATCTGGCTGTAGAACATCCGGTAGTTGTTCTGGCTGACGTAGCCGACATGGGGCGTGGCCAGGACGTTGTCCAGGGTGCGGAACGGGTGGCCGGCCGGCAGCGGTTCCTGTTCGAATACGTCGAGCGCTGCGCCGGCGAGCCGGCCCTGCTGCAGGGCACTGATCAGCGCCGCCTCGTCGACGATCGGGCCACGGGCGGTGTTGACCAGGTAGGCGGACGGCTTCATCCAGCCCAATGCCTGGGCATCCACCAGGCCGCGGGAGCGATCACTGAGCACCAGATGCACCGACAGCAGGTCGGCCTGCTCGAACAGCGCCTGCTTGCTGACGTATTCCACGCCCGCTTCGGCGGCACGTTCGGCGGTGAGGTTCTGGCTCCAGGCGATCACCCGCATGCCGAAGGCCTGGCCGTAGCGGGCGATCTTCTGGCCAATGCTGCCCAGGCCGAGGATGCCCAGGGTCTTGCCGTAGAGGTCGTTGCCCAGCCCCACCTGCCAGTCGCCGGCGCGCAGGGAGTTGGCTTCCCGGACCAGGTTGCGGCTCAGGGCCATGGCCAGTGCCCAGGTCAGTTCCGGCGCCGCATGCTTGTAGCTCTCGGTACCGCAGACCTGGATGCCCAGGGCGCTGGCCGCCTGGATATCGAGGGCGGCATTGCGCATGCCGCCGGTCACCAGCAGCTTGAGGCGCGGCAACCGGCGCAGCAGGGCTTCGTCGAAGGTGCTGCGTTCGCGCATCACGCAGATCACGTCATAGCCGGCCAGGCGCTCGGCCATGACCTCGGTGGCGGCGGGGTAGTCATGCAGGAAGCTGACCTGGCCGATGCCGTCCAGCAGCGACCAGTCCACCACCTCGCCGGCCACGCCCTGCCAGTCATCGATTACCGCAATCTGCAACGTCATCGGGTGCTCCTCATGATTGTCGTGCGGCCAGCCAGCCGAGCAGGGTCTTGTGGAACCGGTCGGGTTCCTCCATCTGCGGGGCGTGGCCCAGGCCGGGGAATTCCACCAGTGTCGAGTGCGGGATCAGCCTGGCCACCTGCTTGCCGAGCACGTCGTAGCGGCCCAGGCGCGCCTTGACCTCGGGCGGTGCGATATCGCTGCCGATCGCCGTGGTGTCGGCGGTGCCGATCAGCAGCAGTGTGGGCACCTTGAGATCCTTGAATTCGTAGTACACCGGCTGGGTGAAGATCATGTCGTAGATCAGCGCCGAGTTCCAGGCCACCGCGACGTGCCCCGGGCCCTTGTTCAGCCCGGCGAGCATGTCGACCCAGCGCTCGAACTCGGGCTTCCAGCGCCCGGCGTAGTAAGTGTTGCGCTCGTAGTTGCGAATGCCCTCGGCGCTGAGTTTCAGCTCGCGCTCGTTCCACTGGTCGACGGTGCGGTACGGCACGCCGAGGGCTTTCCAGTCCTCCAGGCCGATCGGGTTGACCAGTGCCAGGCGCTCGACCTGCTGCGGGTAGAGCAGGGCGTAGCGGGTGGCGAGCATGCCGCCGGTGGAGTGGCCGAGCAGCACGGCCTTGTGGATGCCGAGGCTCTCCAGCAGGGCATGGGTATTGGCCGCCAGTTGCTGGAAGCTGTACTGGTAGTGGGCGGGTTTGCTGGAGGTGCAGAAACCGATCTGGTCCGGCGCGATGACCCGGTAGCCGGCTGCGCTCAGGGCCTTGATCGAGTTGTCCCAGGTGGCGCCGCAGAAGTTCTTGCCGTGCATCAGCACCACGCTCTGGCCGTTGGCCGGCGCACTGGGTTTCACATCCATGTAGCCCATCTGCAGGGATTGGCCCTGGGACTGGAAGGCGAAGTGCTCGAGCGGATAGGGATAGTCGAAACCTTGCAGCTGCGGCCCGTAGGCCGGGCCTTCGGCGGCGTGGGACAGGGCCGGCAGCGAGGCGGCGAGCAGCAGGCTGCCAAGGACAAGGGAGCGTGACGTGGGCATGGGCGACCTCCTGGGGAATCCGCCCGATGCTGCGCAGAAACGATTAACGGCCGATTAAGGCGCTCAGCGCGCCGGGTAGTCGGCGATCACCTGGTCGGTGCCGTACTTGGTCAGGCCGATGACCTGGAAGGCGTCCTGGCGATCCCCCATCTCCATGCCCGGCGAGCCGATGGGCATGCCGGGCACGGCAATGCCGCGCAGGTCGGCGCGCTGGCTCAGGGCCTTGATCTGTTCGGCCGGCACGTGGCCCTCGACGAACTTGCCGTTGATCACCGCGGTGTGACAGGAGGCCAGTCGGGGTGCCACGCCCAGGCGTTGCTTGACCGCGCTCATGTCCGCCTCGACGTGGTCGTTGACCTGGAAGCCATTGGCCTGCAGGTGGGCGATCCACTGCTTGCAGCAGCCGCAGTTGGCATCGCGATGGACATCGATGGACAGCGGTTCGGCGGCCTTGGCCAGGGAGGCGATCAACAGGGCCGAGAGGGCGACCATGCGCAGTGGGGTTTTCATGGGCAGATTCCGGAAGGCTGGGTGAGAGGGCGACATTTTCGCCGATAACGCCAATCGCAAGGGGTTCTGAAACAGTCAGCAACATTCTTGCGGGCGGGAGAGGCGGCGACGGGCATCGATGATGCGCCGTCGCCGCTGTCGGCAACCTGAGGGGAAGATGACGGATTTGTCAGGCAAGGGTATGGCGCGAGGTTTCCAGGACGTACTTGAGGTTGTTCAGTGCCCGGGTCGACAGTTCGTGCATGCGGCCTTGCAGGCCGTTGAGGTTGAGTTCGGTGATGTACTGCAGGGTTCGGCAGAAGTGGGTGCCGCGGCCCTGACGCTGGAGTTCGTAATAGATGCAGCCGTCGACGACGGAGGAGGTGAAGGCGGTCTTGAAGGTGTGGGGCGGGTCGGCCACGACAACACGGTAGTTCATGTCGACGCGCAACCCGAGCAGGTCGATGACCTCGGTGAAGCGATGATCCCTGGGCACGGGACCGTGCATGCCGGTTTCGGCGCTGACGGAGGTCGGGTGCCATTCGTGCCAGCGATCCGGCTGGGTCACGTAGGCGTAGACCACGGCAATATCGGCTTCTATATGGATCTCGTTGCTCAGGCTTTTGGCATAGGTCTGGAAAGAGGGCTGTTCCATGTTAGCTCCTACTGCATTCCTTGTTTAAAGGGAAGAAGCAGCAGTGAGCATAGGCGATGAGCCAGCATTGCACCCGGGCAGTCGATGAGTGTTGCAGTACCCCACGCCGAACGGTCGCGGGGTACTGCGTTGTGGCGGGTCAGCGGACCTTGAAGCGTCCCATCAGCGCGCTGACGCGGTTGTTGGCCTCCAGCAGGCTGCGGGTGTTGGCGTCGGTGGCCTGGCCGCTGTGCACCAGTTCCTCGACCATGTGCCGGATCTGCACCATGCTGCGGTTGATCTCCTCGGTCACCGCGCTCTGCTGCTCGGCGGCCGTGGCGATCTGCGTGCTCAGGCTGTTGATGTGGCTGACCGAGCCGGCCATTTCGTCCAGCCCGGCGTTGACCCGGGCGGTGGCGTCGGCGGCCGACTGGCAACTGGCCTGGGTGTTTTCCATGGCGCTGACCGAGGAGCTGACGCCCTGGGTCAGGCGGGTCAGCATTTCGTTGATTTCCGAAGTACTGGCCTGGGTCCGGGCGGCGAGGGCACGGACTTCGTCGGCGACCACGGCGAAACCGCGACCCTGCTCGCCGGCCCGGGCGGCCTCGATGGCGGCGTTCAGGGCGAGCAGGTTGGTCTGCCCGGCAATGGCGCCGATCACCCCGAGAATCTCGGTGATGCGCTGGGCATCCTCCTGCATGCTCCCGACCTTCTGGGTGGCACTGGAGACTTCGTCGATCAGCGCGATCACGCTGCTGGAGGCTTCGCCCACCACCACCCGCGAACGGTCGGCGTCTTCGTTGGCGCGGCGGGTGAAGGCGGCGGTTTCGGCGGCGTTGTGCGCCACGGTTTCGGCGGTGCTGCTCATCTCGGTGATGGCGGTCACCGTCTGGTCGGTCTCCGAGGCGTGGCGAGCGAGAATCTGGTTGGTCTGCGCCGACGTCTGCTGGAGTTTTTCCAGGCTGCTGGACATGTCGCCGGTGGCCTGGGTGACTTCGCCGATCATGTTCTGCAGGTAGACGATGAAACGGTTGACCGAATGGCCGATGGCGCCCAGTTCGTCCTCGGCGCGAATGACGATGCGCCGGGTCAGGTCGGCATCGCCACTGGACAGCGCATCGATATTGCCCTTGAGCACGCGCATGCGCTGCACCAGCTTGCGGATGGCGTAGATCTGCAGCAGCACCAGCAGCACGATCATCGGCACCTGCAGCAGGCTCAGGGTCTTGAGCACGTCGTCGCGCTGGGCGGTGATCGACTGGGTCGGCAGGGCGGTGGCGAGGAACCACGGCGAACCTTCGATGGGGCGCATGAAGAAGGTGCTGGCGACACCGGCGTTATCGAACTCCACTCGCCGCCGGCCATTGTCGCGTTCCTGCAGGGCGGCCTTGATCTGGGCGGCGAAGGGCGAGTTGCCGGCCAGGTCGTTGATGTTCTTGAGCACCACCGGGCTGCTGATGTGGGTGCTGTTGCTGATGATCTTGCCGTCGGCCTCGACGATCAGCATCTCGGCGCCCAGGTCTTTCTCCTTGCGGGCCACCAGGTCGTTGAAGAAGCCCAGGGTCACGTCGATGGTCGATACGCCGTAGGGCGCGCCGTTGCGCTGGATCGCCATGGCGCAGTTGGTGCGCGGTTCCTGGCTGGCGTCATCCTTGTAGGCCGCCGCCCAGGCGCACTGGCCGCGTGGCGTGGCCATGCCGCCCTTGTACCAGGGCTGGTCGTAGTAGTTGGGGGCCTCGGCACTGTTCCAGAAAGTATTGACCTTCAGTTGGCCGTTGGCATCGCGGTGCCAGAAGGTACTGTGCTTGTTCTGCCCCGGCGTGCGCTGGCCGGGCAGGGGCCAGATGCCGCCGCCGAACACCTTGAGCTCCCCGTACTGGTCCACCAGGCCGGGCAGGACCTTGTCGATGGCGTCGCTGTCGAGCAGGGGAATGGTCTGGGTGATGCTGCGTTGCTGGGCCTGGACCTTGTTCAGTTCGCCCTGGATCTGCTCCGCCACTTCGGCAATGCGATTGAGTGCCACCTGCTCTTCGGTGTGGCGCAGCTTGGGTGCGACCAGTTGTCCGATGCCGACCACGGTCAGGACGAACAGCAGCAGGACAAACAGGACCAGAAACAGCGTATAGCGGGCTTGGATCGTACGGAACGTGGGCATGGGACCTGTCCTTGCAGAGCGGCTTTTATTATTCGTCAGCTTTTCAGGGCTGCGAGAGGTTATCGGCCTGGTCTGGAGGGTCTTTAGGTACGATCGTGCAGGATTGTGGGGTTCTGGCACCGGCTTTCACCCGGTGGGAGCAGGCGCCATCTTTATGTAATGGAATGTAGATAGATTGTATCCTGATTGGAACATTGACTAGAATTTCGCTTTTCACACCTAAATCAGGGACGTTTCCTATGACTGCCTCACCAGCACGTCAACCGCAGCAGCAGATTTTCACTCACCTGAGCCAGGGAGTCCGACCATGAGCATGGGGACGGTAGGGGCCTGGGCCTCGGCGGCGGGTCTGAAGATTTTTGTCAAGGACGGCGCTCCCGCGCAGCAGAACAAGATCCAGAGCGAGAAGGCCCAGCAACTGCTGCGTACGGTCGGCAAGGACCCGCTGGCACTCGATCTCGGCAAGATGGCGGCCGCCAAGCTGCGGCCCAAGTTCAAGGACTTCAACCCGGAACAGGTCACGCCCGCGCAGTTGGGAAAAATCAGTACCTTCCTGAAGGACAATGGCCTGATCGATACGTTCACCGCCAGCCTGATGCTCAATGCCGGTGAGGATTTCGACAAGTTCGGGGTGCAGAAGAACCCCGACGACAAGTTCAATGCCCTGGAATACTTCGCGACCCAGATCACCACGATCCAGGACCGCGCCATGAAAAAGGACGCGTATTCCAACTACATGGTTCCGGCTTACAAGAAGGCCATCAACGTGCTGCAGAACCTGCAGCAGTTCGGCAGCACCGGCGCTGCCGTGACGGTCAATACCAAGGCCTGACCGGCCCCCTGCCAAGGCATGCACTCCTGCCGGGGGCATGCCGGGCCCTCCCGGGTGTGTCGGCGCTGAAATAAAAAGTAGCATTTGTTGACGTCAAGGATACGTCTCTCTACCATCGCGCCACCATTTTGCTACCAGTTGTTTTTCGAGGGATCGAACATGTCTCCACTCGCCTTCGGGACGAGGATTTGCGTTGCGTTGCTGTGTGTTTCCGCTCTGAATACCGCTCAAGCCGCTTCTCTTGATAATATCCCCGGTATCACTGACCTGATCCGCGATCGTCAGGATCGCCTCCTCGAAGAACAGCGCCGCCGTCTCGAAGAACTCAAGGACCTGCCTGGCAAGAGTGCCACCCCCGTGGCACCCCAGGCACCGGTGGACAGCCGCTGCTTCCCGATCAAGACCATCGACCTGCAGGGCGCGGACTCGCTCTCCAGCGGTGAGCGCGAGCGTCTGCTCAAGCCCTACATCGGCCAGTGCCTGGGCGTGCCGCAACTCAACGAACTGCTCAAGGTCATCACCGACCTCTATATAGAGAAGGGGTTGGTCACCAGTCGCGCCTACCTGCCACAGCAGGACCTGTCCAGCGGCAACCTCAAAGTGCTGGTGGTCGAAGGCAAGCTCGAAGGGCTCAAGGGCGCCGAGGGCAGCGGCATTTCCGAGCGCGAGTTGAAGATGAGTTTTCCCGGCCGGCAGGGCGACCTGCTCAACCTGCGGGAAATCGAGCAGATGGTCGACCAGTTGAACCGCCTGCCGTCGAACCAGGCCCAGATGGAGTTGGCTCCGGGCAGGGAAGTGGGCGGCAGCGAGGTACTGGTCAGGAACAACCCGCAGAAACCCTGGCGGGTCGGCCTGTCGCGCCACAATGATGGCCAGCGCAGCACCGGCGAGCAGCAGTGGGGCACCAGCCTAGATTGGGATAACCCGCTTGGCCTGGCCGACCAGTTGTCGCTGCGTGCCGGCCACGATGCCATCAGCGATCACCAGAAGACCTCGCGCAACGCAATGTTCTATTACAACCTGCCGTTCGGCTGGTGGAACCTCAGCTACACCTACAGCGAAAGCGAATACCGTTCCCTGGCCAAGGCCAGCGGCTTCGACTTCAAGCAGACCGGCGACAGCCAGAACCACCAGTTGAAGCTGGAACGGGTGATCTACCGCGATGCGATGAGCAAGACCTCGCTCAACACCGGCGTGTCCTACCTGCGCACCAACAACTTCATCGAAGACAGCAAGCTGGCGGTCAGCAGCAACCGCATCAGCGAAGCGCAGTTCGGCATCAACCATGGCCGGCGCATCGGCGGCGCGTTCGTCAACGTCGACCTGGGCATGCAGAACGGCATCGGTGCCTTTGACGCCCAGGCCAACCACGACCCCAAGCCGGGTCAGGCCGATGCCCGCTACCGCAAGTACACCGCCACCGTCAGCTACCTGCAGCCGTTCAAGCTGTGGGGCGAGTCCTTCAGTTTCAGCAGCCTGATGACCGGCCAGCGCAGCGAAGACGTGCTGTTCAGCCCGCAGCGCATGAGCCTGGGCGGCCAGTCGTCGATTCGCGGCTACAAGGACCAGACCCTGGCAGGGGACAGTGGTGGCTACTGGCGCAACGACCTGCGCTGGAGCCGGCCGGTGACCTGGGACTGGATGCGTCCGGTCTTCGCCGAGTACGGCACCAGTATCGGTTATGACCAGGGCGTGATCCGCCGCGACCGCTACAACGCCGAGCAGCACGGGCGCATGACCAGCGACTCGCTGGAACTGTTCGCCCGCGGCCAGCACGTGGCGGCGACGGTGACCTTTGCCCATTCCCTGGAACGGCCGGCCCCGATTACCGAGCGCGAGGCGCCGATCTACTTCCGCCTGGACTTCTTCCTTTAATTTTTTGCTTCGACCGATTCGAGATTTTCCGACATGGACGTTCGCCAGTTCGCCTTCCTCGCGGGGCAGCCTTCTGCTGCCCTGAAAAACCGTGACCATTTCCTCGGGTTGCCCAAGCGCGGGGTCGCCTTCCTGCTGGCGAACGTGATGTTCTGGCAGCCGTTGTGGGCCCAGGCCGATGGCATCGTCGTCAGTGCACCGGGAACCACGCTCGGGCAGGCGGGCAATGGCGTGCCCATCGTCAACATCGCCGCCCCGAATGCCAACGGGCTGTCGCACAACCAGTTCAAGGACTACAACGTCGGCAGCAACGGCGTCATCCTCAACAACGCCACCGGCCGCACCCAGTCTACCCAGTTGGGCGGGATCATCCTCGGCAACAGCAACCTCAACGGTCGTGCCGCGTCGACCATCCTCAACGAGGTCAACGGTGGTAGCCCGAGCCAACTGCGTGGCTATACCGAAGTGGCGGGGCAGTCGGCCCACGTGATCGTCGCCAACCCCTATGGCATCAGTTGCAACGGTTGCGGTTTCATCAATACCCCGCGGGTCACCCTCAGCACCGGCAAGGCGGTCATCGAGAATGGCCGGGTCGACCATTTCCAGGTGGATGGCGGGGCCATCGACATCGACGGAGCGGGCTTCAAGGCCGGGACCGTCGAGCAGTTCGACCTGATCACCCGCAGTGCCCGGATCAACGCCGAAATCTACGCCAGGCAGCTCAACGTCATCACCGGCCGCAATGATGTAAAGGCCGATGATCTGACCGCTGTGGCGCGGGCCGACGACGGTAGTGCGGCCCCGGCGCTGGCCATCGACAGTTCCGCCCTGGGCGGCATGTATGCCGGGGCCATTCGCCTGGTGGGCACGGAAAAAGGTGTGGGTGTACGCCTGGCCGGCAACATGGCCACCAGTGCCGGCGACATCCAGATCGATGCCAACGGCAAGCTGACCATGGGCCAGGCCATTGCCAGCGAGGCGGTCAAGGTCAAGGCCGAGAGCCTGGAAACCAAGGACGCGGTCTATGCCGGCAGCCAGCTCGATATCAAGACCACCGGCGACCTGCAAAGCAGCAAGAGCCTGGCGGCCCATGACGGCATCCGCCTGGAAAGTGGCGGCCAACTGGTCAACAGCGGCAGCATCGATGCCGGGGTCAACCAGGATGGCAGTCGGAACGTCGAAGGCAATGTCACGCTGTTGGGCAAGACGATCCGGAACAGTGGCAATGTGATCGCCAGCCGCAAGATCGACGCCAAGGCCGGGCAGACCCTGGACAACCGTGGCGGCCAGTTGGTATCGGCCGAGACCGAGGTGCGCGCAGCCCGCATCGACAACCGTCAGGGCCTGATCAACGCCAACAGTGGCGCGGCCAAGGTGCAGGCCGACGAGCAACTGGACAACACTGACGGCAAGCTGCTGGCCGGTACCGATCTGTTACTGACGGGCGGCGAGGTCATCAACCGCAACGGCGCCCTGATCGCCAATAGCCTGACCGCCGATATCCTGAGCCTCGACAACAGCCTCAAGGGCCGTGTCAGTGCCGAGTCCGGCACGCTCAAGATCACGGCCCGACAGGACCTGAACAACCAGGGCGGTCGCCTGCAGTCCACCAGCGGTGCAGTCGACGTGACGGCGACGAACCTCGACAACCGCGAGGGTGTCGTGGTCGGCGAGCAGGTCCAGGTCTCGGCTGGCCAGGGCCGTATCGACAACCGCAATGGCCAGGTCCTGGCCCGCCGGATCGAGCTGTCGGCCGCCGAGATCGATAACAGTGGGCAAGGCAAGGTCCTGGCCGGCAGCGAAGGACTGAAGCTCGCCGCCAACAAGGTGCTGAACCAGCAGGGCAACCTGCTTGCCGAAGGCAGCCAGGTTTCGCTGCTGCTGAACAAGGGCTCGCTGGACAACCAGGCTGGCAGTATCAAGGGTTCGGACGTCCAGCTCATTGCCGGGGATCTCGACAACAGCGCCCTCAACGGACAGTTGGGCCTGATCGCCAGCCTCAAGGGCAACCTCGAACTGACCGTGGACCGGATCATCAACCGGGGCGGCCTGGTGGAGTCGGCGGGCAACCTGACCGTCGACGGCGACAGCCTCGACAACAGCGCTGGTCAGTTGCGCGCGCTCAAGGGCGACGCCAGCCATATCGCGCTCAATGGCGAGTTGAATAACCAGAATGCTTCGATCGTTGTCGGTGGCACCACTTTCGGCCTCTCCGCGGCATCGCTGAATAATACCGGCGGCCGTATCGAGCACGGTGGCCAGGGGCTGTTCAGCCTGGGTCTTGCCAGCCTGCGCAGCGGCCAGGGCCGCATGATCGGCCTGGGCGCTGGCGATTGGAAGATCGGTAGCGTGGAGGGTGTGGGCACCTGGCAGCTCAATGGCGGGCTGACCTACATCAGCAGCCAGGCCCTGGCGCTCGCCGCAGGCGAGCGTATCGCCAGTGCCGGTGCGTTGAAGTTCGACGTCGCCAGCCTGAGCAACGCCGGCGAACTGGTCAGCGACAACGACCTGACCCTCAAACTCGCGGGCAACCTGAGCAACAGCGGGGTGATCTCCTCCCTCAAGGCGCTGGAGATCACTGCTGTCGACCTGAACCAGTCCGGTGGTCGTCTGGCGAGCGGTGGCGATACCCGCCTCACGCTGCAAGGCACCCTGGAAAACCTCGGCCGACTGGTGGCCGACCAGGCCCTGGCGATCCAGGCGGCACGGATCAACAACCACGGCACCCTCGGTGCGCTTGGCGCCGTCAGGCTGACGGCGGCCAACGGCGTCTACAACGACAAGGACAGCCTGCTGTTCAGCGGCGCCGACCTGCGCGTTCGTGGCGACAGCCTGAGCAACTTCTACGGCGACATCTATAGCAAGGGCGACCTCAGCTTCGCCGCGCTGGATGACGGCAAGGCCAGTGTGTTCAGCAACCTCTCCGGCAGCGTCGAGAGCGAAGGCAATATCGACCTCAAGGCCAGCGAGCTGACCAACGCCAAGGCCGAGTTCGAGATGAGCAAGGGCGGGGCGGTTTCCGGCAGCCTGTCCTGGGTCTGTGGCCAGCACTGTGGCGGGCATGACTCGTTCAAGCGCGGCACCATCACCATCACCAAGGTCTTCAACGAACAGGCGCTCAAGGACTCGGCGGCAGCGCGCCTGGTGGCGGGCAAGGGCTTCACGGCCCAGGTGGACAAGATCGAGAACCGCTACAGCCTGATGGCGGCCAACGGCGACCTGACCCTGACCGCAGGCAGCCTGCTCAACCAGGGGGCGGTATCGCGCAAGGGCTACAACGTCATTCAGATCGGCACGCCAGGCCGGATTGATACCGGCTACTGGGACCAGATGGAGTCCTCCGACGTGCCGGCTTTCAACGCCGCCGTCGCTGCTGGCCATTTCGACGAGGCGCGTTTCAACGAGCTGATCAGCCGTTCCTCCGATAGTCGTTTCAGCCTGATGAGCGACGTCACCACCTGGAGTGCGGATGGCAACACCGTCTATGCCGCCACCATCCAGGCGGGCGGCAAGGTCAGCCTGAACGTCGCCCAGAACATCCAGAACGGCAGCCTGGTGGACAACACCCTGGCGCAACTGACGGGCACCTTGGGCGACAACCAGCTGGGCGCGAAAGTCGGCGGTATCGACATCGCGGTCAACGCGAGCAGCCCGCCGGCCCAGGCACCGAAGGATGTGACGCGGGTCGAGCACGTCAATGCGGATGGTAGCGTCGAAGTCAGCTTCGTGCCGGCCGACTTCAGTGGCTCGCCATTCGTGTCCGTCGATCCGACGGCGCTGCCGACTTTCCGCCTGCCCCAGGGCGACTACGGGATGTTCACCCAGAGCCGTAACCCCAAGGGCCAGTACCTGATCGAGACCAACCCGCAACTGACCGACCTGAAGAGCTTCTTCAGCTCGGACTACATGCTCGGGCAGTTGGGCTATGACAACCAGCAGGCCTGGCGCCGGCTCGGTGACGGCGGCTACGAAACCCGATTGGTCAGCGACGCGGTATTCGCCCAGACCGGCCAGCGTTTCCTGGCCAACGGCCTGACCAGCGAGTACGACCAGTTCCGCTACCTGATGGACAACGGCATCGCTTCGAAGGACCAGCTCAACCTGACCGTCGGTGTCGGGCTGACCTCGGCTCAGGTAGCGTCGTTGACCCACGACATCGTCTGGATGGAAGAGCGCGAGGTGCAGGGCGAGAAAGTCCTGGTGCCGGTGCTCTACCTGGCCAAGGTCGATTCCCGCGACATTCGCGGCGGCAGCCTGGTCCAGGGGCGCGACATCAGCGTGATTGCCGGCAATAACCTGGTCAGCGTCGGCACCTTGCGTGCCAGCAACGATGCCAGCGTGATCGCCGGCGAAAGTGTGTACAACGGCGGCCTGATGGAAGCCGGCCAGCATTTCTCGATGATGGCCCAGGACAGCATCCGCAATGCCATGGCCGGCGACATCCGCGGCAACCAGGTCAACCTGACGGCGCTGAACGGCGACATCGTCAACGACCGCACCGCCATCCTGGTCAGCGATGGCAGTGGCCATCGCACCATTCTCGACGACGGCGGCCATATCTCGGCCACCAGCAGCCTGAGCATGATTGCCGGGCAGGACCTGACCAACAAGAGCCAGATCAGCAGTGGTGGTGATGCGACGCTCAAGGCCGGTCGCGACATCAACCTGCTGGCGGTGACTGACAGCAGCGAGACCCATGTCATCAAGAACGGTGGGCATAACAACACCGTGACCACGCGGGTCAAGAACCTCGGTTCCGGCGTGAGCGCCGAAGGTGACCTGGTGCTGGAGGCGGGGCAGGACATCAACGCCGTCGCCAGTACCGCCAAGGCGGGCAAGGACCTTGAAGTCAGCGCCGGTCGTGACCTGACGCTGATGTCGGCCGAAGACGAGGACAGCGCCGACACTCGCAGCAAGAAAGGCAAGAAGCGCATCCACGAGCTGGACAGCCATACCCAACAGGTCGCGAGCGAGTTCACCGCTGGTGGCAACCTGACGGCGCAGGCCAAGCAGGATGTGACGCTGGTCGCCAGTAACCTGAAGTCGGGCGGCGATGTGGGGGTGAATGCGGGGAACAACCTGCAACTGCTGGCGGCGCAGAACACCGACCATACCCTGTACGACATGAAGGAGAAGGGTGGCTTCGGCAACCTGAAACTCAAGCATGACGAAGTGACCCAGGTCACCCACGTCGGCAGCCAGATCACCACCGGCGGCGACCTGACGCTCAAGAGCGGTGGCGACCAGCGCTACCAGGTGGCGCAGTTGCAGAGTGGCAAGGACATCACGCTTGACAGTGGCGGGGCCATCGTCTTCGAGGGCGTGAAGGACCTGCACGACGAGAGCCATACCAAGACCAACAACAACTCGTTCTGGAACTCGGCCAAGGGCAAGGGCAACACCGACGAAACCCTGCGCCAGACACAGATGATCGCCGAGGGCAAGATCACCATCAAGGCGGTCGAAGGCCTGAAGATCGACGTCAGGGAGGTCAACCAGCAGACGGTCAGCCAGACCATCGACGCCATGGTCAAGGCCGACCCGAAACTGGCCTGGCTGAAGGATGCCGAGCAGCGCGGCGACGTGGATTGGCGGCAGGTGAAGGAGATCCACGAGTCCTTCAAGTACAACACCTCGGGGCTGGGGCCGGCTTCGCAGCTGATTATCGCCATCATCATGGCGGCAGTGGTCGGGCCGGCAGTCATGACCGCCATGGCGGGCAGCTCGCCGGTGTTGGCGGCAGGTGTCGCTGCGGTGTCGACCAGCGCAGCGACCAATGCCACCACCAGCTTCATCAACAATGGCGGCAACCTGGGCGCGGTGTTCAAGGACGTGACCTCGTCCGATGCGATGAAGGGGTATGCCGTTTCGTTCGCGACCGCCGGGGTGACGCAGAGCCTTGGCTACAGTCCCGACAAGATAGGCTTCGACCTTCCGAGCGCGCAGACCGTTGCAATGAAGGTGACGGCCGATGCGCTGATCAAGACGGCGGTGTACGGGGGTAGTCTCAAGGACAACCTTGCCAGTGCCGCGACGAGCACGGCAATCAGCATCGGCGGCGCGGTGGGCGCCGGGAAGATCGGTGACCTTGGCCTCGACGAGGGCAGCCTGGAGAAGATCCTCCTGCATGCTGGCCTGGGTGGTCTGCTCTCCAAGGCAATGGGCGGCGACTTCCAGACCGGGGCGATTTCGGGTGGGATCAACGAGATATTGCTCGGTGCGGTTGGCGACAAGTTGGTGCCAAAGAACCTCGTCGAGGGGACCCCCGAGTACATCCGGGCTCAAGCGAACCTGATGGCGCTTTCGCAGATCGTTGGGGTGCTGGGAGCGGTTGCTTCGGGAGGCGATGCCGGTCAGGCGGCTAACGTTGCGGCTAACGCTACTCAGTACAACTTCCTGGGTAATCACTCTCAAGCCGCGCGTGATCGGGCTCGCAAGGAGTTCGAGGAAACGGGAAGCATAGAGTCAGCTAAGAAGCTGTCTGCATTGCAAGGTGCCGATGATCGCAGTGACGGTCTGTTGGCCAAGTACCACAACGATCCAAAGTCCCTGTCTACAGCTGAAATGAGCGAGCTGTCGGCATACCTGCAGGTCTATGGCTACGAACTGCAGATGAAGTATGGACGTGAAGTCGCAGAGTCCAGCATCAAAATGTTGGTGGAAAACGGCCCGGTTCCTTTCCGTGAGTACCCGTTTGCAGGGATTACCGAGGACAAGATTGCCTACGCCGATGCCTTGCGTGAGCAGGATGGCGTCTCTGTTTTCAATCCATTCTGGAGTCGGGACAAGACAGCCAACGAGCTGGTTTACAGGGATGCGCAAGGCTACCTGCGGATCAACAACGAACAGCAGGGTCTAGCCAATATCGGTACGCCGGCACTGTATGCGATGTCGGGGCCATTGGGGGCGGCAGTCCGTATTGCTGCGGCTGCCAACGGTGTGCTGCAGGCAGGCTATGGCGTAAACCAGGTCATTGATGGTGATACCTGGAACGGGGTTGGCAACATGGTTGTCGGGGCGCTGGGTGCTGCCAGTGTCAAGTTCCCGGGTAGCAAAACGAGTGTTGCCAGCAATGAGATCAAGGGCACTACGAAAGGTGAACTCATTGGTCCTTGCTGTTTTGCCGCAGGCACGATGGTTGCGACTCCTTCGGGCGATCGGGCGATTGACACGCTCAAAGTAGGCGACATCGTCTGGAGCAAGCCAGAGAAAGGTGGGGAACCGTTTGCTGCGGCAATTCTGGCGACTCACGTGCGGACCGATCAGCCGATCTATCGCTTGAAGCTGGAGAGCCTTCATGCTGATGGTGTAGCTGAGAGCGAAACACTGCTGGTGACAGGTGGGCACCCGTTTTATGTTCCGGCGCAAAAAGGTTTTGTCCCGGTTATAGATCTCCGAGGGGGTGATCTGCTTCAGTCGTTGGAGGATGGAGCCAGCGAGAACGTCTCGACCAGAGTCCGCTCGTTGGAGCTGTTTCAACCAGAAGGCAAGACGTTCAACCTGACGGTTGACGTTGGGCACACGTTTTATGTCGGAAAGCTTAAAACGTGGGTGCACAACGTCGGGCCCTGTGACATAAACAGACCTGCTACTTCTGCCGTTGCGGGTGCTGGGTTGCGTGAAGATCTGGCGGCGCAGGCAGGTCTTCCACGTGATATGGTCGGAAATCCGAGTAGCGTTTGGGGTAAAACCATTGAGCAGATCAAGCAGGCTCTGACCATGGATGGTGCGAATGCAACGGTTTCTATAAAGAAGAATACGTCCGGTAATGCTCAGGTATACGAAATTGAAGGCAGTGCAACAGGAATTGTTAAAATTCAATATAGTCCGTCAACTATGGGGCGGGATGTTCCACGATCGCTGCACACTGGTGAGTATTATAAGTTGACATATAAGGATGGGAGTGAAGTTAAGGTTATTGATCCTGTGGGGTATCGGCCAAAATTTTACGGTCCGGATAGGCCTATTATTGAGTCTCATGTGACTTATTTGAATCCGGCGGGGCAGGAAGTTAAGTTTATTCCTAAAACTAATACGTGGGTTCCTAAGTGATGGTTATTGATGACTTTTCAGTTTCTTGGGATGCGCCTATTGTTCCATCGGTATCTCTTGGAGGAATTCCTCTAGGTGCTGGTGTTAGGGCTCTTGAACATGTTTTGAGCCGGTATGTGGTTGATGAGAATTTGTTATTGTATAAGTTTGAGCGGGGGCCGCTTCTTCGTTTAATTTGGTATGGCTTTGAGGAAGGCACTGGCGCTGGAGGGTATTCGTTTTCAATTTTTAATGAGGATGGTGTCAAGGATGAGTGCGCTCTATATATAATGTTGAGGGCGCACGAAGTATATGCGATAAAGGTATATGGCCTAGGATTTGCCAGTGAGGATATTCGCCGGTCTTCATATCAGGGAGTGCTGCCCTGTGGTGTTGGTTTGGGTGCATTGGTTGTGGATATTCTGCCTTTCGCTACTCTTGAGTTTGATTCCGCTGAAGAGTGGTTCTATGCAGGCGGAGGATACAATGGGTTGGAAGTTTCTGGTTGGGGAGTTCGTTTGGAGGATGAACCAGATCAAATCATTACTGCTATGTGTGTGATTCCTGGGGAATGATTGCTTTAGGCTGTGTACGAAATAGTTTGAAACGCAGGTTAGGCAA
>NZ_JSYZ01000007.1:0-169113 GCF_001293465.1 Pseudomonas asplenii | reverse complement strand
GATTTCGTACATAGCCTAGGCCATGGGCTGCACCTTGCGAGCTGACCTTCAGCCGGGATTGAACGCGCTGAATCGGGCTGCGTGCTTCTCCAGTGGGAGATCCAGCCCATTGGCGATGTACGAAACTGTGCGATAGAAGCCGGCGAGCATCAGCACCTCCAGAATTTGCTCCTCGTTCAAGTGTTCTCTTGCCAGTTCGAACTCGGCGGTGCTCAACGTAGCTCGGTCATGCAGAGAGTCGATGGTGCTTAGCAGGGCCGCCTCATCGGCAGACCAGTGAGTCCCATTGAGCGGATACCGCAAGGTTTCGGCGATGTCTTCCCTGGAGAGGCCGGCAGCTTTTGAGAAGGCCAGGACATGCACCCCCCACTCGTACTCGCACCCCGTGCGTGCGCAGACTCTGTTGATCACCAGCTCCCGTTGGCGAAGGGTGAGGACAGAACCGTCCAGCAGCGAGCCTCCCATGAATTTGCGCCAGGCTCGTTCGCTCTTTGCAAGGGTCGAGAAGAGCACCAGGGGCGGTACGCCCGGTCCCATGATTCGATCGAATGCGGTTTGGATATCTTGCGGGTATGGAGCACTGAGAGGCGAGATGCGTGACATGGTGTATCCTCCGCTACTGATAATGTAGCAGTGAGGATTGCTACAGTAAACGTAGCAGTCAAGGCCAATCAGCATGAGTGATGACAGACCTACCAGCCCATCAATTGAAACCCCACGCCGGCCTATCATGGCGCTGCTGGATCTTTTGGGGCAAAAATGGGCTTTGCGAATACTTTGGGAGCTTCAAGGCGGCGAACTCAGCTCCAGGGCACTGCGTACTGCCGCTGGTGAGATTTCTCCCACAGTCCTTCAGGCTCGAATTCATGAGCTGCGCGAGGCGGGTATCGTTGAGTCCGGGAAAAGCGGTTATGGCCTAACCCGGCTGGGCATCGAACTCACCCAAGCGTTTCTGCCGCTTTACCGCTTCGCGGAAAAGTGGGATGAAGCCGTCAATTCACGGCCTCCCCAAAATAAGGCAGTTGCCGCGACGAAATCATGAAAGCGCAATGCCGAGTCGGCCGGCCCGTTCGGACATCCGTGGGTCGTTCCTCAGGCTTCGGGGGAACGCCTGATGGAGCCTTTCGTTCGTTGAGCGGGCGTTGGGGGCGATGCAGGTCGATTCGTCATCAGCCGATGAAAGACGCCAAAGCTTTTACGTCGAAGGCGTACTCTGCACAGGAATGCGCTCCTTGGGCTTCGTCACGTCATAGACATGCAGTTCACAGCGCTGTTCGATGTACTGGAATTCCACCAGGTAAACCTTGCCGCTCTGCGGGGTAAAGCGGGTGTTGATCGGGCCGCAGGTATAATGATTGGCGGTCCCGAGGCTGCGGCCGTAACCCGATACCAGCAGCGATTGGTTGGCATCGGCCTGTACTTCCAACTGCGGGAAGTTCTTCAGCAGCGCGCTGCTGCTGGTTTCGTTGAGCTTGGCGATCCAGCCAAATACTTTCCCGCGGCCCGAGTCCACCACGCGTCCAAGGACTTCCAGGCGCTGGTCGGGGTCATTGGCGCGACTGATCGAATACTCCACGGGAGCGGTGCTGCCGGATGACTTCAGGATCACCTTGGCGTGCTCGGCATCGACCACGACCTTTTTCTGACCCAGTTGCACACCCTCCTTCGCGAAGCTGGGCGAAGAGTCCCGGACATTGGAGTGGCAGGCCGGTAATGCCAGGACGAGAGCGAGGGTCAGCAGTTTGGGGCTCTTCATGACTTATGAATATCCTTGAACATGTTCGTCTGAATGATGAAAAGGTACTGCTCAGGCCACTGAAGGTCGTCTGTATTCGACCTCCACCGGCAGCGCCTGCTGTGCCTCGGCAAGCCGGTGCCCGGCTACCAGCCCATGGATATGGCGAGCCAGCGGGGTCACGTCGGTGATGTTCCGTATCCACTCGTTGACGTAAAGCGCGACAGCTTCCTTGCCCAGGCCGATCTGGATGGCGCGGTGGGTCTGCGGTTGCAGGTGCAGGTCACGCTCCGGGTCCCACTGGATGCGGACCGGGGAGTTGTCCTTCAGGGACTGCCATTGTTCCTGGCTCATCGACTCTTCTGGGTGGCTCGGGCAGCTGTGTTCCAGGGCCCAGGCGAAGCCTTCGTGAGTGATGTCGATCGCCAGGATGCGGGTTTGGCCGGCGTCCTTCAGGCCCCAGCCGGCGCGGTACATCATCCAGAGGAAGGAGGGTTTTATCCAGGTCATCCGTTCCATCTTGAACGGCGGCGAGACGAAGGTCCCGTGGGCGAGGGCGGCCTCGGCGATGGAGTCCGAATAGGCCTGGTAGACGCGAATGGTCTGCTCGTCGTACTGCGCGCGGATCTGGCGAAGTGGAGGTGTAGGCAAATGATAGTCCTGTGGTTGTTTTCGTCATGGGGTAATCAGTGTTTCTCCGATGACGCGCGACGGCGCTTCCTGCCGGCCCGTTCCAACAGTTCGTTGAGGACAAACCAGATTGTCATCAACAAACCGATGAACACGAAGGTGTTGTGGTTGTGAAACAGGCCCTGCAACTTGCCGGCAAGCCAGGCCGAGAGGACCATCAGAAAGACGAATCGCAGGCCGGTCAGCACTGCGTGAAGGTACTCGTTACCGATATTGCCGGACATCCATGGCTCTCCCGAGCGTCTGAGAGGGGTGCAAAAGTCAGTGGCCCTGACCAGGCCGGGGTTCAAGGTTGATGGGGAATCACCTGATCCTTGTCCATTTCGTTCATCAACTGATCGAGCATCTGCCGGCGGTTTTCCACGCTCGACAGTGGCACGTACCAGGCCAGCACACTCCAGCCTTCGCGGGAATAGTTGTAGGTCTTGAGCAACTCGCCGTCCTTGTAGACCTGGCCACGCAGGTTGTCCTTGTAAGGGTAGGGCATCGGGAACGTGAAGAGGGTGAAGACGTTCAGCAGGCCCAGGTAGCTCGGACCACCGTCATAGGGCTCGCGGATCGACAGGCTGTAGCCACTGCGGCTGTAGCCGCCGTCGAGCATGGAGAACGCGCCGGTGTCCTTGAGCACGCCGATCATCTGGCGATGACGCTGCTCGTCGAAACGATTGTTGATGGAACCCAGGTCCAGGGTGACCGGGACGTAGGCGCGCTCGGCGTGGTAGTCGAGTGGCTTCAGGTTGTTGGTGCAGCCGCTGGTCAGCAGGGCGGCACCCAGCAGCGCAGCGGCAACTGAAGGCTTCAGGCTCATTGTGCAGCTCCGACGGCAGGGATCAGTTGGTCCTGGCGCACGTCCCGGGCAAAGGCGCGGGCGATGCGGCCGAGGTTCTGGCCTTCCATCTCGCCGCCCTGATCCAGCAGCCAGGTGTATTTGCGGGTGCTGTTGCGATAGCGGTATTGCTTGAGACGCTGGTCGCCGCGCAGGACGGTGAACTCGGTGTCGGTATCGATTTCCTTCGACAGGGGCAGCATGAACAGGGTGGCGCAACTGAGCAGAACCACCGGGAACGGCGGGTACTCGCGCTGCATCTTCAGTTTGACCTGCACGCTGTACTCGTCGGCCTTGCCGCTGCCGGTTTCGATGTTGCGGAAAACCCCGGTCTCGCGCAGGTGGTTGCGCAGCGTCGAGGACTGCAGGGGGTCGTCGACCATCACATGGATGGGTTGCAGGTAGTCCTGGCCATCGGCCAAGGTGCTGTCGGGCAGGGTGTTGGTCGCGGTGCAGCCGGTCAGCAGGCTCGCGGCGACGAGGCCGGCAAGTGTTCTCATGGTTTGACTTCCGTGGCGCCGGCAGGCTTGCCGGTGGTCGACGTGGGGGCGATGAACAGGTAGGGGGCGGCGCTCTTGAGATCCAGGTTCAGGCGCTGCAGCGGCGGCAGGGCGGGCTGCTGGCGCAGGGCGATGGCACCATCGCGGGCGAGTTGGTCCCGCCACAGGAAGGCGCAGCGGTCGCCCATCAGGCACATCGAGCGGAATTCGCCGAGATAGTAGGCCTTGCCGGCTTCGAGCCGTAGCGGCAGGTTGAATTTTTCCCGGGCCTGGCGCGAGGTGAAGGTGGTGCCAAGCCCAGGCGTGTACTGGGCGGAAAAGAACTGGAAATCGTAGAACTCGTAGTCGCCGGGCTTGAGGGGCAGTACGAAGACACTGGCGGCGCCGTCGCCATCCTCGATGTCTTGCGGTGTCTGGTTGCCACCGCGCATCCACAGGCCGGCGGCGCCATAGGCGGAGCCGCGTTTGCGGATCAGCAGGCGCTGGTTGTCGGCCGGGGAGAGCTTGAACGACTGTGGGCCAATGGAACCGACCAGGTAGGCCACGGGCTCACCGCTGGCCGGTTGCAGCGGGTCGCTGACGAGTGAGGCGCTGTGGGTGATACAGCCGCTGAGCAGGCCGACGAGAAAGAGGATGGCCGAAGCCTTGATGACGCGGAACATGGACTTCCCTGATTGAACTGACGGTCAAGCACCGGTGTCGGTTGGAAAGTCATGATGGCGGCCTTCCTGGCACACGGGTTTTGCGAGGCGAAGCCTAAGGGAAGTGCTGGCGTTTTGCTAGCGATCGGTCGTGATTTTCGAGTTATTGACGCCCGAAATCCGTCGCGGTTTTTTGGGGGGCATCGAGCCGGGCAAGAAAAGGCACCGGAACATCGGTGCCTTTCCGGTTCAACGCGACAACGACTCAGCGATAGCGCTCCAGCCAATGCGCGTAAGGCGCCGGCAGTGTCCAGGCGGCCTTGTCGACGCCCAGCTCCTTGGCTGCGGCGTAGGCCCAATGCGGGTCGGCCAGGTGCGCACGGCCTACCGAGACCAGGTCCAGGTGCCCGGCCTTCAGGGCGCCTTCCGCCAGTTGCGGGGTGCCGAAGCCCCAGGCCGAGGTCACCGGGATATCGGCTTCGCGCCGCACGCGCTCGGCGATCGGACCCATGAATGCCGGGCCCCATGGGATGTTGGTGTCGGGGATGGTAAAGCCGACGCTGACGCTCAGCAGGTCCAGGCCGCCAGCCTTGAACCGGCGGGCCAGTTCGATGGACTCGGTGAGGGTCTGCTCGTCACGGCCGTCATATTCCAGCACGCCGAAACGCGCGGTGAGCGGCAGGTTTTCCGGCCAGACTTCACGCACCGCAGCAAGGGTTTCCAGCAGGAAGCGGCTGCGGTTTTCGAAGCTGCCGCCGTAGGCGTCGGTGCGCTGGTTGGAATGCTCGGAGAAGAAGCTCTGGCCCAGGTAACCGTGGGCAAAGTGCAGCTCGATCCACTCGAAACCGGCATCGCGGGCGCGACGGGCGGCATCGACGAAGTTCTGCTTGACCCGGGCGATGTCCTCCAGGGTCATGGCCTTTGGTGTTTTGGGCAGGTGCGCGCCGAAGGGCAGGGCGGACGGCGCGATGGTCTGCCAGCCGCGGGCATCGGATTCGGCAATGTGGTCGTCGCCTTCCCATGGCCGGTTGGCGCTGGCCTTGCGGCCGGCGTGGGCGATCTGGATGCCGGGCACCGAGCCTGCGGCCTTGATGGCCTTGACCACGGGAACGAAGGCCTGGGCCTGTTCGTCGTTCCAGATGCCGGCGCAGCCGGGGGTGATGCGGCCTTCCGGTGCCACGGCGGTGGCCTCCACCACCAGCAGGCCAGCGCCGCCACGGGCCAGGCCGGCAAGGTGGACCTGGTGCCAGTCGTTGATCAGGCCGTCGGTGGCCATGTACTGGCACATCGGTGGGATCGCGATGCGGTTGCGCAGCGTGACGTCCTTGAGCTTGTAGGGTTCGAACAGTGCCGACATGGAAATCTCCAGGAGACGATGGATAGGTTGATTCGTTTGTTCGATGTTAATCGAACTATGGCAATAAAGGGAAGTCTTGTTATCATTCCCGGCATGCGAGAATTCAAACACCCGGCTCCCGAAGACCTCATGCTCGAACGCGTGCTCTACGCCTTGAGCGACCCTGTGCGCATGGAAATCGTCCGCAGCCTGGCCGGTGTGGCCGAGGCGAGCTGCGGTGAGCTGGATGGCGGGCGGCCCAAGTCGAGCATGTCCCACCACTTTCGCGTGCTGCGCGATGCGGGGCTGGTGCACACTCGCAACGTCGGCACCACGCACATGAATTCATTGCGCCTGGAAATGCTCGACACGCGTTTTCCCGGGTTGCTCGGCTGCATTCTGTCCCAGCGCTGATCCAGGCGCCTGCCGGGTGCGCAACGCTTTCAGCGGCTGAAAACACGCAAGCCGCAAACCTGTTTCTCCATGGTTATCCTCCCCCTGCAAGTGCGTAAATCCAGGTAGAAAACGAGGATTCACGGGCGGCCGGGTTCGTCGCAGGCTGCCCGGGAATTCGAAAGGTCTTTCCACGGATACGGATGACACTTCGATGTTCTGGCGCCGGTTGCTGAAAATAAACCCCGCAGATTCAGGCCCCCATGGGGCAGGTCCGGCAGTCGGGTACTTCATCCCGCAGTCGGCTGCCGAACTCCTTGCGACGCCGCGCCGGCAAGCACTGCTCGGGCAGATCTGGCAACTCGTTTCGCTGTCACGCGACCAGTTCGATGGGCTCTATCTCAAGCCCATCGAGCGCTGTGCCGAGCTGGCCCAGCAGTTTCCCGCCTCGCGGCACGCTCATCACGCCTACCCCGGCGGCTTGCTCGACCACTGCCTGAGTACCACGGTCTATGTGCTGAAGTTGCGCCAGTCGCGCCTGCTGCCGGCCGGGGCCAGCACGCAAGTGCAGGGCGTCCAGGCGGAGGCCTGGAGCGTCGCCACGGCCTATGGCGCGTTGTTGCGCGATCTCGGCAGGATCATCGTCGACATGAGTGTGCAGTTGTCCAACGGTGCGGCATGGTATCCCTGGATGGGGCCACCCGAGCGGCCCTACCGCTTCAAGTACCTCAACGACAATCCGGACCAGGCTCATGTCGCCGCGGCTGGCCTGTTGTTCACCCAGTTGGTGTCTCATTCGACACTCCAGTGGTTGAGTGGCTACCCCGAGCTCTGGAGGGCCTTGATCCATGTTCTGGCGGGGCACGATGAAAAGGCCGGCGCCTTGGGTGAACTGCTGACCCAGGCTGACCAGGCATCGATTGCCGATGGGCAGGAGGGCAGTTCGGCGAGGATGTCTCAACCGCCACCCGCCGAAGTGGTTCCGCAGCCGGTGGTTGCGCTGGCCTGTGCCGAGGCAAGCGACGATGGGGGCGACAAGGCCAGGGGGGAGGCTTTCATCCGTTGGCTTCGCGACGGCATCCTCACCGGCAGGATCGTGACCAACACCGCCGCGGCAAAGGTTCACAGCGTTGCCGGCACGGCGTTCATGGTGTCCCCGGCCATCTTTCACCGTTATGTCCAGGAGCACCCCGAGATAGCCGAGCTGGCCAAGTCGCAGGACACCGACGACTGGCGCTGGGTTCAGCGCTGTTTCGAGAAACAGCGGGTGCATCGCAAGGGCAGCAAGGGCCTGAACATCTGGACTTGCGGGCTTCAGGACCTGCGCAAGGTCCGCGACCTCAAGGGCTACCTGCTCAAGGACCCGCTGCTGATCTTTGCCGAGGCCCCGGCGGACAATCCCTCCTTGCGGTTGAAGGAGTGACTCGCGCGGCGGGTCCAGGCTGCTTCGGTCGCCAGGGAGAAAAGAGCGCACGGGGCGCTTTTTTCTCTCGACAGGGCTTAGCGGGAGGCGACCATCCTGGCCCGGGCCGCGTGCAGTTTCCGGTAGCTGTCGATCAGCCGCTGATGGCGGTCGAGACCTTCGAGCTTCATGCTGGTCGGCGTCAGGCCGAAGAAGCGCACGCTGCCGTCGATCGAGCCCAGCACCGCGTCCATGCGCGGGTTGCCGAACATGCGGCGGAAGTTGACTTCGTAGTCGGCCATCTCAAAATCGTCGTCCAGCACCACTTCCAGCGCCACGTTAAGGGCCTGGTAGAACAGGCCGCGCTCGACGGTGTTGTCGTTGTACTGCAGGAAGGTTTCGACCAACTCCTTCGTTTCCTCGAAGTTCTGCAGCGCCAGGTGGATCAGCAGCTTCAGCTCCAGGATGGTCAACTGGCCCCAGGCGGTGTTTTCGTCGAACTCGATGCCGATCAGCGTGGTGATGTCGGTGTAGTCGTCCAGTTCGCTTTCTTCCAGCAGGCCGACCAGCCCTTGCAGGCCTTCCTCGTCCAGGCGGTGCAGGTTGAGGATGTCTTCGCGGAAGAACAGTGCCTTGTTGGTGTTGTCCCAGATCAGGTCGTCCACCGGATAGATTTCCGAGTAGCCCGGCACCAGGATGCGGCAGGCCGACGCGCCCAGGTGCTCGTACACCGCCATGTAGACTTCCTTCTCCAGGCTTTCGAGGATGCCGAACAGCGCGGCGGCTTCCTCGGCGTTGGAGTCTTCGCCCTGGCCGGAGAAGTCCCACTCGACGAATTCGTAGTCGGCCTTGGCGCTGAAGAAACGCCACGACACCACGCCGCTGGAGTCGATGAAGTGCTCGACGAAGTTGTTCGGCTCCATCACCGCCTGGCTTTCGAAGGTCGGCTGCGGCAGGTCGTTCAGCCCCTCGAAGCTGCGCCCCTGCAGCAGTTCGGTCAGGCTGCGCTCCAACGCCACTTCGAAGCTCGGGTGCGCGCCGAACGAGGCGAACACACCGCCGGTGCGCGGGTTCATCAAGGTCACGCATATCACCGGGAATTCACCGCCCAGGGAAGCATCCTTGACCAGCACCGGGAAGCCCTGTTCCTCGAGACCCTGGATGCCGGCCAGAATCCCCGGGTACTTCGCCAGTACTTCCTGCGGCACGTCCGGCAGGGCGATTTCGCCTTCGAGGATTTCACGCTTCACCGCACGCTCGAAGATCTCCGACAGGCACTGTACCTGCGCTTCGGCCAGGGTGTTGCCGGCGCTCATGCCGTTGCTGAGGAACAGGTTCTCGATCAGGTTGGACGGGAAGTACACCACCTCGCCATCCGACTGGCGCACGAACGGCAGCGAGCAGATGCCGCGCTCGGTGTTGCCGGAGTTGGTGTCGTACAGGTGCGAACCGCGCAGCTCGCCATCGGGGTTGTAGATCGCCAGGCAGTGCTCGTCGAGGATTTCCTTGGGCAGGGCGTCCTGGCGCCCGGGCTTGAACCAGCGTTCGTCCGGGTAGTGGACGAATTCGGCGTTGGCGATCTCTTCGCCCCAGAACTGGTCGTTGTAGAAGAAGTTGCAGTTCAGGCGCTCGATGAACTCGCCCAGGGCCGAAGCCAGGGCGCTTTCCTTGGTCGAGCCCTTGCCGTTGGTGAAGCACATCGGCGACTGCGCATCGCGGATATGCAGCGACCAGACGTTCGGCACGATGTTGCGCCATGAGGCGATCTCGATCTTCATGCCCAGGCCCGAGAGGATGGCGGACATGTTGGCGATGGTCTGCTCCAGCGGCAGGTCCTTGCCGGGAATGTAGGTGCGGGTGGGCGAATCGCTGCTCGGCATCAGCAGGGCCTGGGCATCGGCGTCCAGGTTCTCCACTTCCTCGATGACGAACTCCGGCCCGGTCTGCACGACCTTTTTCACCGTGCAGCGATCGATCGAGCGCAGGATACCCTGGCGGTCCTTGTCGGAGATGTCCGCGGGCAGTTCGACCTGGATCTTGAAGATCTGGTTGTAGCGGTTCTCCGGGTCGACGATGTTGTTCTGCGACAGGCGGATGTTGTCGGTGGGGATATTGCGGGTTTCGCAGTACACCTTGACGAAGTAGGCCGCGCACAGGGCCGAGGAGGCCAGGAAATAGTCGAAGGGACTCGGTGCCGAGCCATCGCCCTTGTAGCGGATGGGTTGATCGGCCACCACCGTGAAGTCATCGAATTTGGCTTCGAGTCGGAGGTTGTCGAGAAAGTTGACCTTGATTTCCATGCGGGATTACCAGAAGAGCGAAAATACGAATGGCCGCTATTATCCGGTCTTTTCGCCGGGAAGGAAGCGATAGCGGACGAGACTGCGGATCTTCGCGGTTGCGCCGCCTGGCTCAGGTGGCAAACACCTGCTCCACCGTTTCCGAAACATAATCGAGTACGGCCCGGATCAGCGGTGACTTGCCAAGGTCGCCATGCACCACCAGCCAGATATCGCGGTAGAAGCTTTCGCCGTCGCAGGGCAGGGGCCTGAGCGCCGGGTCAGGGTCGCCGATGAACAGTGGCAGTCCGGCCACGCCAAGGCCCGAGCGCGCGACCCGTTGCTGGGTGCTGATGTCGCTCACCTCGCAGACCACCGGGCGGCCTGCCGCCACGGACAGCAGCCATTGCTGGTGCGGCATGTCGGCATACTGCGCGTCATAGGCGATGAAACCCCAGTCTTGTGGCTGTGTCGCGTGGGCATAGTCGTGGGCGCAATAGAGCCCGAACGGCATGCGCCCGATACGGCGGGTGACGTTGGCCGGTTCGCTCGGCCGAAACAGCCGGACCGCGATATCGGCCTCGCGGCGTTCCAGGGATACGCTCTGCGCCTGGTTGGCCATCGACAGCTGAATGCCTGGGTGACGTTTCCTCAAGGGGGCGAGCCGATCGGCGAAGAAGTTCGTGCCCAGTACCGGCGGTACGCTCAAGGTGACCTTGCCGGACATGTTCGCCTGTTCAGCGCTGGCCAGGCGTTCGATGCCGAATGCGGCCCGCTCCATGTCCTGGGCGAGCCGGTGGATCTGCATGCCCATGGCGGTCAGGCTGCATCGGCGCGGCAGTCGGTCGAGCAGCCTCACGCCCAGTTCGGCTTCGAGCGCCGACAGGCGCCGACTGACCGTCCCATGGTCGACTTTCATGTGCCGTGCGGCGCCAGAGAGGCTACCGGCCTCGACGATCGCCACGAAGTAGCGCAGGTTTTCCCAGTCCAGCATCTGTGCGTTTTTCCCGATATGGCGTGAGCATTTACGGAATATTCGCACGGATAGTCCGGCTTGTATCGTCGCTTCTTTCCTTGAGGAGTCGGACATGACTGAGCATCCGCAATCCCCTTCCACCCGAGCGTTGCTGGCGGCCTGCCTCGGTTTCGCCATCGTTCTGATCGACGTGAGCGTCGTCAATGTGGCCCTCGATACCTTGCGCAGCGCGTTGGACACGGATGTGCGCGGCTTGCAATGGGTGGTCAATGCCTATGCCCTGGTGTTTGCCGCCTCGCTGTTGCTGGCGGGTACGTTGAGCGATCGCCTGGGCGCCAGGCGCCTGTACCTGATCGGCCTGGTGCTGTTCACCGGCGCCTCGCTGGGTGCTGGGGTGGCCTCGACGCTCTGGGGGCTGGTCGGCTGGCGGGTCATCCAGGGATTCGGCGCGGCCTTGTTGGTGCCGACGTCACTCGCCTTGCTGCGCCAGCTCTATATCGATCCTGCCCAGCGTCGTCGGGCCGTGGGCTGGTGGAGTGCCGGTGGTGGTATCGCGCTGGCGGCCGGGCCAGTGCTCGGCGGGGTGTTGGTCGAGCACTGGGGTTGGCGCAGTGTGTTCCTGATCAACCTGCCGATCGGTCTGCTGGGGCTGTGGTTCACGCTCGGCGGCATTCCCGCCGGAACGGGGCAGCCCGGGCGCAAGCTGGACTTGCCCGGGCAACTCTCTGGCGCCTTGGCCCTGGTCATGCTCACGCTGGCGCTGACCGAAGCCGGTCATGAGGGCTGGAGCAATCCGCTGGTGCTGGCGGCCTTTGTGGTCTGCCTGTTGGCCGCAGGGTTGTTTCTCCATCTGCAGAACGGCAATCCCAATGCCATGCTGCCACCAGCTGTCCTGCGCAACCGGGTGGTCAGGTGCACGATGAGCGTCGGATTGATCGCCAACCTGGTGTTCTACGGCATGGTCTTTACCTTCAGCCTGTACTTCCAGGCGCAATGGCATTGGACACCCGAGCGCACGGGGTTGGCCTTCCTGCCGATGATGGGGGTGCTGATGGTGATGAACCTGCTGGCCGGGCATCTGGCAGGGCGCTGGTCGGGTCGCACCCTGGTGATGCTGGGCCTGGGCATTTCCGCCTGTGGCTACGGGCTGATGCTGGCGGCGCTGGCCGAGCAGTCTTACCGACTGTTGATCCTGCCGATGCTGCTGGCTGGAGGCGGTATCGCGCTGGCGATACCCACGCTCACCCACGCGATGCTCGAAGCGGTGCCGGCACACTATGCCGGAACAGCCTCCGGCACCCTCAACGCGGCCCGGCAGATGGGCGGTGTGATGGGGGTTGCGCTGCTCGGTGGCACGGCGAGTCTACCTGGCATCAACCTGGCGCTCGGTGGTTGCGTGGCGGCCTTGCTATTGGCGATGGCAATCGCTTTCAGTGGACTGAAACCGAGCGCTTGCCGCGATGCTCCGTTGTGCCTGGAATGAGGGATTCAACCGCCTACCACCGCGTCACCAACTCATCCCGGTCGAATGAAAGCATCCGCATGGCTTCGACGCGGCCAATATCTGCGTTGAGCCGGATGCACACGGCCGTTGGCCTTGACCGCGAACCGCCAATGGCGGCCATCCCCCGTCACTCACGTCCGGGTGAGCCTATCAGGCCCCATTTACCGTTCGGAAAACTCCTGTCTCAGCCCCATTCTCAACGCGCCTCGATACTGTCAATATGGCATTAAGGCGCTATGGCTGGCACCCGACATATAAACGATTCAAAGAACGCCATGGGGTTGACCTGAGAGCGGATCGCTAGCGGTCAGTCACTGAGTATCGCCAGTTTTGGCTCTGGGAGTGTTGATGAGTTTTCGTCGCTTGACCGACTCCTCTGGGCAATCGAACGATTGCGATACCGTCGCCGATCAACAGGAAGGTCACTCGGACATTGCCGCGATTGCCGCGGACAACGAGGACACGATCGAGCAACTGCTGGACTCGGCGCGCAACTGGGTTCACACCAGCGCCTGGGCGGTCTATCGCGCTGGCGAACAGTTGCACCTGGTCGGGCGGGGCGACCCCCGGGCGCAGTGGCCGTCCATCGTCTCGAATGACGAATTCGAAGCCTTTTGCCGGGCCCGACACCTGCACCGTTGGCCCACCGGCCGTGGCGAAAGCGTCCTGGGCTGGTTGCTCGCGCCGCTCGAGCAGGCCACGCAGCCGGCACTTGCCGAATTCGCCCGACGCCTGGGTGTCCAGGTGCAGGCCGATGCCCTGGCGCGGGCGCAGGTCACCCAGCGGGTGCTCTATGAAATCATCTACCTGGCCAGTTCGACCCGTGACCGCTCGGTGTTCCTGGTGGGCATTCACCGGCTGCTGGCCAGCCTGATCGACGCCGAGAACTTCTACCTCGCGCTGTACGACCCGCACACCGGCAAGATCGACTACCCGTACTATGTCGACATCATCGACACCCAGGCCCTGCAGTCCGAAAACTACGAATACCTCGACCCCGATCACCTGTCCCTGACCGGCCAGGTGCTGACCAGCGGCCAGCCGCTGCTGATCGACGCCGCCGGGATCCTCGCCGCCGAGGCCGAGCAGCGCTTCTATTGCGTGGGCGACCGCCCCGAGTTCTGGATGGGGGCGCCGCTGAAAAACGCCTCGGACGAGGTGTTCGGCATGCTCGCCATGCAGGTCTACGACGTGTCGCGTATCTACAGCGCCGAGGACCGCGCGCTGTTCCTGGTGGTGGCCCGCCATGTGGCGATGGCGCTGGACCGCATGCTGCACCGCGCGGACCTGGAAGAAACGGTGATGCGCCGCACCCTCGAACTGTCGGCGCTCAACGACGCGCTGCGCCAGGAAATACTGGACCGCGAGCGCGCCGAGCACCTGCAGAGCGTATTGTTCCAGATCGCCGAATTGTCGAGCCGGCCCGGCGACATGGCCGAGTTGTTCCAGAGCCTGCATGACATCGTGGGTGCGCTGCTGTTTGCGCAGAACTTCTATATCGCTCTGTTCGACGACGCGACGGGCGAGGTGACCTTTCCCTATTACGTCGACGAACGCCAGACCAACCGTCCGGCCCCCCGGCGCGGCTGCCGCGGCCTGACCGAGTACGTGATCCGCCAGCGCCGGCCCTGCCTGTTCGACGTCGACGAGGTCGACCGGCTGACCTCGATCGGCGAGATCGACGCGCCGCAAGACAACGTCCGTTCCCACTCCTGGCTGGGCATCCCACTGTTCGATGGCGACGTGGTGCGTGGCGTGCTCGCGGTGCAAAGCTACACCGCGCAGGTGCGCTACACCCAGCGCGACCAGGAACTGCTGACGTTCGTCTCGCGGCACATCGACACCGCGCTGTCGCGGCGCAGCGCAGCCGAGGCGATCCATGCCGCCAACCTCATGCTCGAGGCCCGGGTGCAGAGCCGCACCCGCGAACTCGACCATGCCAACGCCAAGCTGCAGCACGAGAACACCCACGATGCGCTGACCGGGCTGCCGAACCGTACCTACCTGCAGCAGCGTCTGAACCTGGCCTGGTCGCACTTCGACAGCGCAGGCGGGCACCTGGCGGTGATGTTCATCGACCTCGATCGCTTCAAGATGGTCAACGACAGCCTTGGCCATCACTTTGGCGACCTGCTGTTGATGCAGGCGGCCCAGCGTCTGCGCGGTTGCCTGCGCGAAAGCGACATGCTGGCACGGCTGGGCGGCGATGAGTTTGCGGTACTCGTCCCCGATGCGCCGCTGGAGGTGGTGACCGAAGTCGCCGAACGGATCCTGGTGGCGTTCGACCTGCCGTTCCTGATCAACGGCCATGAAGTCTTTTCTTCCTGCAGCATCGGCATCGTCAGTGCCGACAGCCAGTTCCACCACGAGCCCGCCGACCTGCTGCGCGACGCCGATGCGGCGATGTACCGGGTCAAGAGCGCCGGACGCGACAGCTACGCGGTGTTCAACCAGGAACTGCGCCGCGAGGTCTCGGACCAGGTCGAGCGGGAAGGGGCCCTGCGCAACGCACTCAAGCGCAGCGACGAACTGCTGCCGTACTTCCAGCCGATCGTCAACGTTGAAACCGGCGAACTGCTGGCCCTGGAAGCGCTGGTCCGCTGGCACCAGCCGGGCGGGCGGGTGATCGCCCCGGGCGAATTCCTGACGGATTTCGAGGGCCTGCGCCTGATCGGCCGGCTGGACCTGTACATGCTCGGCAGCGTCGCCGCGATCCTTGCCCAACCCGAGCACGCCGATTGGCCGGCGGTGCACGTCAACTGCTCCAGCTACAGCATCACCCGCCCGGACTTTGCCGGTGATGTGCTGGCGCTGCTGGCGCAGCATGGCGTCTCGCCGTCGCGGATCTGCCTGGAACTGACCGAGGGCGCGCTGGTGGCCGAACCGGCGATTGCCCGGCAGACCATGCAGCGGCTGGCCGACAACGGCATGTCGGTGGTACTCGATGACTTTGGTGCGGGGTTCTCGTCGCTGAGCTATGTGCACCAGTACCGTTTCAGCGGGTTGAAGATCGACAAGTCGTTCATCTTCGAGCTGACCGGCAGCGCGCGCAGCCGGGCGATCGTACGGGCCATCGTACGGATGGCGGAATCGCTGGATCTGAGTGTGGTGGCGGAAGGGGTCGAGGATCAGGAGACCCTGGAACTGCTGCGCGAAATGGGGGCGGGGCAGGCGCAGGGCTATTACTTCGCCAAACCGATGGGGTTGGAAGCACTGAGAGGGTGCGGGGAGAACGCCCGGTCCTGGATCCCCTAGTGGCGGCTTCGGCGCGCCCCTGTGGGAGTGGGCTTGCCCGCGAAGCGGACAACTCGGTGGGTGGCACCGGCTGCGCCGGTGTTCGCGGGCAAGCCCGCTCCTACACGGGTGTTGAGGGCTGATGGCTTACGGAGGGGCCAGGGAGCGCTGGACAGGCCGTCAAAGTAATGGTTGTATGATGCAACTATTTGGCGGCGGGCATTTCCCATGAACGACAGCTCCTTACTGATCGATGAAATACGCTCGGCCTCACGCACCATGGTGCGTGAACTGGGGTTCATGCGCACGACACTGGCGGGGACCGACCATTCGGCATCCGCCGTGCACACCTTGCTGGAGATCGACGCGCAGGGAGTAATGACGGCCGCCCAACTGGTGCAGGTTCTGGGGCTTGAGAAATCCAGTGTGAGCCGCATGGTGAGCAAGCTGATCGAGGCCGGCGAACTGGAAGAGACGGCCAGTCATGACGATGCCCGCGCCAAGCTGCTGCGTCTGACCCCTCACGGTAGAAAGACCGTTGCAGACATCCATGGCTATGGCCAGTTGCAAGTCAGCGCCGCGCTGGGCCACCTGAACCCGACCGAGCAGCAGGTGGTCGCGCAGGGCCTGGCGGCCTATGCTCGCGCCTTGTCCGCAAGGCGACTGGGTTCTGCCGAGCCTGCAGCCCATGGCATCAGCATCATTAGCGGATATCGACCAGGCGTGGTGGGCCGGATAGCCGAGATGCATGCGGCGTTCTACTCCCGGCTGGCAGGGTTCGGCCAGGTGTTCGAAAGCCAGGTGGCCACCGCTGTTGCCGAGTTCGTCGGGCGTCTCGACCAGCCGTGCAACCGGTTATGGCTCGCGACTCACCATGGACGCATTGTGGGTTCGATCGCCATCGACGGGCAGGACCTGGGCAACAACGAGGCCCACCTGCGCTGGTTCATCCTGGACGATGGCTGTCGAGGGAGTGGGGTGGGGCGTCGGTTGTTGAGCGAGGCGCTGGGCTTCTGTGACGATGCCGGGTTCGATGCGACTCGACTCTGGACGTTCAGCGGCCTCGACGCTGCGCGGCGACTTTATGAGGCCCAGGGGTTCGAGCTGGTGAAGCAGGAGCAGGGCAGCCAGTGGGGGACGGTTGTCACTGAACAGCAATTCATCCGCACCAGGGCCCGGCTCGCTCGTTGAGGGGCGCGAGCGGCTATCGACCGGCCGTGGATTTCAGGTTTGCCGTGGCATGCTCCAGCGTGCTGGCGTTTTCCAGGAGTTGTTCCGCAGCGACGAACAGCCTCTCGCCGGCCAGCACCGATGCCTGTTCGCGCATGCGCACGACCGCCTCCTCGAGTTGCTCGATCTGGCGTGCCAGCGCTTCGGGTGGGCGGGTGAATGGCATGGTGAGGACAACTACCTGTCTGTGCTTTGCTGATCGTCATGGGCTGGTCTCGACCAATCCGCGCTCGACGCCGTTTGCCTGCCGGCGACAGGGCGCGGGCACACGCTACCATCACTTTGCCCATAGAGCACGCATTCATGCTTGCGCGGGTGTTGTTTCGGTTGAATAAAAAAGGAGCGCCTTTGCGAGCTGCGGCCGGGCGGACCCTGATCATGCTGGATGAAGAGAAGATAGCCCCTTATCTGGATGAAATAACCGAGGACTGCCGTATTGAAGTGAATGGGTGGAAACGGAAGGTCTGAAGATCGGGCAAGCCCATTTGAACTGCCAGTACAGTCGCTGGCTACCAGGCAGAGATCGATTAAAGAAATTGACCGTATCCGTACGAAATCAAGGGTAATTCCGGCAAGGGAAAACCATGGAACATTTTTGGGGTGAACTAACCAGCTGATCGAATATGCCTATACTGTCAGCAACGCTGTAGCAGCTGTTTAAGGTCGTCTTGTGAGGGTTGTTGAGCGTTGATGAATAAAACTGATCTGCTTGAGTATTTGAAAGAGACCAGTTCCGAGATGACCCAGGGCGATATGGATGGAGCTATTCTTTTGCATTTCGACCTGGTAATGGAAAGTTATCGGAGAAAGCCCCTGTTTTATAAAAATCTTTTAAAATATGACAGGCTCATGGTGGCTCTCTCGTTGTTGAGTTTTAATTTCAGCGATAATCGGATTCCTCTGTCCAGAGTCAAGGCTTTTTGTCAGGAGCGTGGCTATCTGTCGCGCAACAGTCTGGATTCCTATTGTTCATTCTTGTTTATTACCGGTTATATGCATATTGGCCTGCATGCCGAAGATGGGCGCCAGCGTATTTTCGGGCCTACCGAAATGGCGTTGCTTGAAGCCAGCCGTATTATCAAGTCGTACTTGCTGCCCTCGCCGATCATTCCTCCCTACGATAGTTGGTTGGCGGAGCCTCGAGGATCTACGGATTTGCTGCAGATTTTTTTCCGCGGGTTTGCCAGGTTACTGGAAGCGGACCTGATGCTCGACAAGCTCTTGCCCGAAGCTAAGTGGATCATGAATCGTGATGGCGGCCACCTGCCGATGCTCGCGCTGTATACCGATGCCTTGCGCAACGGCTCGCTGGAGAGAGGTTATAACGTATCGTCTTATGTTGAGCTCTCATCGCGCCTCGGGGTCTCCAAGACTCATATGCGACGCATGATCAAAGAGGGAAAACTGCAGGGATATTTCAAATGCCACCAGAATCTGGTCGAACTGAGTCCTGCGTTCCTCGAACTGATTCGGCGGGCCATGTCCATCAATTTTGCGGTGGCACGGGTGAGCATGGAGTTGGGTGCCAAAGACAGCTGTGCGAATAGCGAGACTGTCGAAGGTTGGAACTTTCGCGGCCTCTAGGCCGATGAGCGGGCCTGTTCCTTGGCCGCGCCGTTGAGAGCGACTTGATCGCCAGGCACCGTCCTTGTTCGTTGTACTCATTGATACCGGAGGTCAGTGTGTTTAATCGTCGCATCAAGAATGCCCTGTTCGACTGTCGGCAGGATCTGACCACATTGCTGGGGACGATCACCGACATCGACTCGGTTTTTCTTTCAGTAAGGGTCGATGGAACGGGCCGGATCGTCTCGGCCAACCAGCGTTTCGCAGAGGCACTGGGGTACTCGTCGAGTGATCTGTCAGGCAGGGCGATGGGCGAGCTCATGGCTGAGCCGCAGGGTGGATTTGCGGCGAATCCGCGAGCCATTGAACAGCAATGCTATACCGCCGCCGACGGTCGTGCCGTGGTACTCGGCATGTGTTGGCTCAACGCGGCGGATCGCGCCTTCCAGGGGTATGGTTTCATCACGCCGCCCTTGGCGCAGAAGGAGCAGGAGGTCATCGAAATGTTCAGTGCGCTGAACCGCTCGATGGCCATGGTCCAGTTCAATCTTGCGGGTGAGGTACTCTCTGCCAACGAGGCCTTTATCCAGGCGATGGGTTATAGCCTGGCGGAGATCCAGGGGCGGCACCACCGCCTGTTCTGCCTGGCCGAGGACGTGGCTTCGGCAGATTACGCCGAGTTCTGGAAGTCTTTGAATCGGGGTGTGTTCAGTGCCGGACGTTTTCGTCGGGTGGACAAACGCGGTCGGGTGGTATGGCTGGAGGCCACCTATAACCCGGTCAAGGACGCCTCCGGCCGGGTGTACAAAATCACCAAATTCGCCAGCGTAGTGACCGAACAGGTCGAGAAAGCCGAGGTGATCAAGCAGGCCGCGAACATGGCCTACGACGTATCGCGCGATACCGATGTGAAAGCGAATCGAGGCATGGAACTGGCCGCTGCTTCGATTCTTGGCACGCAAACCATTGCGCAGCAGATGGCTTCAGTGACCGACAGCATGACAGCGCTGGAGTCGCAGTCCCAGTTGATCGGCTCCATCGTGGACACCATCGGCGCCATTGCCACCCAGACCAATCTCCTGGCGCTTAACGCTGCTATCGAAGCCGCACGCGCAGGAACCCATGGGCGTGGTTTCGCAGTCGTGGCGGATGAGGTACGCAAGCTCGCCGGCCGTACCAGCGCGGCCACGCAAGAGATTACCCACGTGGTGCGACAAAACCGGGAACTGGCCGATCAAGCTGCGGTGCTTGTCCAGGGCAGCAGGGACCAGGCCGACCATTTGCTGGGGCTGGCGGAGCAGGCAGGCATGGCAATGGGAGATATCCAGCAGGGCGCCAAGCAAGTGGTTGATGCCATTGGCAGGGTCACCAGCGACTTGAGTTGATCTGCGCCATGGGTATCTGTCATGGGAAACGGGGCGTTTCCTTTGGACATTGCACTTGAGTCGTTACGGGAAGAGGAGTTGAACAATGCCGGCGACTTTCAAGATCAGGCCGAGAATGCGTACATTATTATCGCCAGCGGTAACCAAGGCGGAATTGGCAGGACTGGTCGCATGGTTATGGGTACTGCTGCTTGATCCCCTGTCGGGATTGAATCTTGCAAATGTACTGGTCACGGCGTGCCTGCTGGCTCTCTGGTACTTCCATCGTGTGGTGACCAGCTTTCCCGTATGGCGAGTATTGGGTGGCCTTTATATTTTTTTCCTGGCCCTCGGTTTTGTACAGGTGATCGAGGCTCACGTGGCATTGCGTATTTTTTCTCTTCCGCTTGCGGTGATCATGGTAGTAGGCAGCGCCATATTATTTATCACGATTCAGGATTACCTGATCTCCACCACGGCCGTCTGGATATTGATATGGCCCAGTCTCGATGTCGGTGCGTACCAGGGGCTGGAGATTTATCTGGTGCTGTTTTGCATCTTCTCCATGATGATCGGCTTTATCCTGAATCTGACCTACTTGAGGAATATGCGGTCGGTGCTGTTGATCGAAAGTGAGTTCAGAACGTTGGCGGAGACGGATTTTCTCACCTCTCTGCTCAATCGGCGTGCATTCATGGGTAGTTTCCAGAAGGTGCTGGCACAAGGGAATAGTGGCTACTTCATCATGTTGGATATCGACAGTTTCAAACTGAAAAACGATCAATATGGTCACGATATCGGCGACAGGATTTTATGCGCCATGGCCACCTGCCTGAAGTCGACGCCGGGCAGCCATAGTGTCGGGCGGCTCGGCGGCGAGGAATTCGGTGTCTTGCTGCTGGGCGACGATGACGCGATTGCCCATGAATATGCCCTGCGTCTGCTGGCCGCCATCCGCGTCAGCGTCTCGCCTCCGCACCACTACACCTGCAGTGCGGGCATCGCACGGTTTTCGGCGACCTCCGATATGTCGGCCGTGCTCAAGTGTGCCGACAGCAATATGTATAAAGCCAAGCAGGACGGCAAGGACCGGGTCTTTCAGGATGGCAAGCCGCTTGTGCCGCCATTTCCTCCGGCGGCGTAACGAGCGATTCTGGCGGACCTGATCTCGACCGGCAGCGCTGGGGGAACCAGCAGGGCTGCCGGAAGCATCGCGTGAGTCGTGGCCTCATGGCCATTCCCCGACGAGGCGGGTTCGCTGATCAGGGGGTAAACAATCGTTCAGGAAACCTCCGGCAAGGGAACGGGAGTTGTCTTGCCGGCTGGTGTTACCCAGGCATCACCACCCTCATCGCGACAGCCGCGCAGAGCCCCAGCAGGCACAGGGTTCCAACGCCATAAAAAACGGTTCGCCAAGGCTGGATGCCCGTCAGATAGGCCAGCGTGTGCAGCACCCTGGCCAGGGTGAACAGCAGGCTCGACCCGGCGATGACGAATGCCGGTGCATTCAGGGCGATGGCCAGCCCGCCCAATGCGAAGAAGGCCGGGATGTTTTCCAGGTCGTTCGCCCAGGCCTTGGCGGCGCGAATCACTTCCGGGCGTTCCGTTTTTTGTGCGACCTGATTGAAAACGGCGGCGTCTTCCGCATGGGTGAATGCCTTATGTCGCAAGCGGAAGAAGCCCTGATAACAGGAGAGCGCAAACATCTTGAGGAACAGCACAACCACGCAGAGCGCATAGAGGTTCAAGGCCGTGTTCATGCCTGGCGCCCCCCATCAAGGCCCCTGACCACGAGGTACAGCAGCGGCCCCAGGGAAACGAACACGGCTGTCAGCAGCAGGTAGGGAAGCACGGCAATGCCTGAACCTCCGCGCGATCGGTTGTCCTTCAGCATCCAGATGCAGGCAAGGGCTGCCATCAGGTACAGGTCGACGACCACCTGGGCGGTGTCAGGCCGCGACATCAGCTCAAGCCCAAAGGCCACGAGCGACTGCTCGGCGATCAGCATCGTCCAGCCGGTATAAAGCGAAAAGAGCACCAGCAATGCCAGCGCCATGAAACGAAGTGCCATTGTCCTCTCCTGGGTAGGGGTTGCAGGCACACTAGTGGTAGGGTGATGAGCGCTCAATGACCTGTGAGGTCATGGACGCCAGGCACAAGGACGGTCGGAGGCGAGGCATGAATCAGCAGTTGTTCCATCACAAGCGGCCCGCGCAGGGCCTGGCGGCGGGTCAACACCTGCGGCAGTTGCGGCAGCAGGCGGGGCTCAGCCAGCTCGACCTTGCGCTGATGGCCGGGGTTTCGCAGCGCCACCTCAGTTGCATCGAAACCGGGCGCGCGAAGGCCGGCCCCAGCACCTTGCACGCCATCCTTTCGGCCCTGGGCGCCTCGCTGGAGCATTGCAACGAAGTCTTTCTCGCCGCCGGTTACGCACCCCGTTACGCCGCCTCGCCGCTCGATGCGCCCGCCCTGGAGATAGTGCATGGGGCCATCGATCACATCCTGCAGGCGAACAATCCGGCACCGGCGATCGTGATCGACAGCCACTGGAATGTCACCGCCGCCAATGTGAGCACCGGCCTGCTGCTGGCGATGGCAGGCGTTGCCCTGGACCCGGCCTCAGGCCTCAACCTGTTGGAAACACTGCTGTGCCCCGGTGGCCTGGGCGACCGGCTGGTCAATGCCGACGAGATCCGTGCGGTTGCCTGGCAACGCGCTTCCAGGGAGTCGGTTGGCAATCCGGAACTTGCCATGCGCTTGCGCAACCTGCCGGCGCCCGCCATCGCTCAGCAGGCACTGGCTGCCAATCCTGTGCTGCTGACTCGTGTGTGCACCCCTGAGGGGGAGTTGAGTTTTCTCTCCACCTTCACGACCTTCGGCATGCCGCTGGATATCACCGTGGAGTCATTGAGAATCGAACACCTGATACCGGCCGATCCATTGACCCGGCGCCGGATGATGGATGCGTTCGAACAGTGGAGTGCGGCCCACGGCCAGTTCTGAGTGGCGGTGAGCGCTGCCTTGGCGCGGCAGTGGTGTGCCTGCCTCTCGCGTGCCGGCGATCCATCAGGACATGATTACTTACAGGCATGCGTTTGTCTTTGAAAGGGACGGTTGTTAAGTTTTCCTCGTCCCTTGGGTATCACGGGTGCTGACGCGCAGTTGTTGCGTAATGACAGCGTATTGCATCGTTTATTTCCGGCCATTCTGCGAGCTTCGGGACTCACGATGAGCAATGACGTCTGAGCCGCCTGAGCTGGCAGAAAGTGAAGTATCGACATGCAAGCGTTGAATCTGAACCGCAGCACACGCACGCTCTCGGTAGGGTACTTCTTCTCCAAGTGTGGTGAATTCGCTTTCGAAACGGCATTTGCCGTTGCGGTAGTCTCCATGACCGAAGCGAACCTGTTGCTGATCGGGATGGTGTACTTCTTCCGCTACCTGCCCAGTGCGTTGTTTTCTCCGATTGGCGGCTGGCTGGCGGACAATTGTCAGAAGCGTCGTACGCTGGTCGGGGTAGAGCTTGCCAAGAGTGTGCTGGCGCTGGCTTTCCTTGCGCTCTTTTCCTTTGCCACACCGGCGTTGCTGGTGGTCATCGGCCTGGCGATGCTGATGACGGCTCTGGACTGTCTCTATGTGCCGACCTTCCGGGCGTATTTCCCGGACATCGTGGAAAAGGACCGGTTGTCGTCGGTGAACAGTGGCGTCCAGGTCATCGAAGACATTTCCTCCATTCTCGGTCCCTTGGTGTTCTCTGCCTTTGCGTTGTCCCTTGGCAGCGCGGTGACCTTCCTGTTCTTTGCCGCGTGCCTCGCGTTGTCAGCCATCAGCATCGCCACGTTGCTGCCCGGCAAGGTGAGCGTACCGGTGGCGTTTGATGGACGATCAGTGATCCGCGACGCGCTACGCAGCGTGGGCGAACTGCGGGTGGGCAACGCACCTTTGTTCGCAGTGATCTGTTGCACCACGCTATGCGCCATGTTCGCCACCTCGGTGATCCGCTTCATCCTGCCGGCATCGGTGTTGGAACACTTTGGCTCGGAAGCGGCCGTCGGCTATGTCTTCTCGCTGCTGGCGGCCGGTACCGTGTTGGGCGGCATGCTGTACACCCGGCTCAACAGGCAGACCACGGCCCGCCTGGTACTGCGCTACTGGGCGTTGTACGGCGCGTTGTTTTTCGCCGCTGCAATCGCTCTGCAGTTCCACAGTTGGCTGTTCCTGGCGATCCTGTTCGTGGTCGGGTTCGTCGGCGCCTTCGTCGATATCGCCATCGTGACCAATATCCAGTGCCTGTCCGACGATCGCCAGGTGGGCCGGAATTTCTCCCTCTACTACTTCACCGCCGTCATCGGTGATGCCGTCTCTGGCCTGATCGCCAGCCTGGTTTTCCTACTGGCGGGGCCGGCGACTTTCATCTGGATGACGTTGATGCTGTTCGTTGCGCCCTTGCGCTGGAATATGAAAGGCAGCTCGGATGATGCCAAACATCGTGCTGATTGATCTGGATGATGTCCGGCTATCTGCTTCTGGTGCTGCCCGTCAGGATGATGAGCGCAAGTTTATCCATGTCGACATGGACTCCTTCTTTGTGTCCGTCGAGTTGCTTCAGGCTCCATGGTTGCGTGATCGGCCCGTGGCGGTAGGTGGCAACGCCGCTGAACGCGGAGCGATCAGTACTGCCAGTCACCCGGCAAGGCCGTTCGGGATAAACTCGGCGAAAAAACCTGCCTCATTCAACGTGGGCAGGCCCAACGGCGGCTAGGAGCGCCGGGCTTCGCCACAGCACGGGCCAGTACGCTTCGTTCAGCCCCACGCATAGGGTCAGCTGCGCTGCGCGGGTCAGCCTGAACGCGCTGCCGTCGTACTGCCAGCGCAGTGACGTGCCGCATCCGCCCATGCCCATTGCCAGTTCATGGCTGCTGAGTTCTCCGCTGGCCGGATCGAACCGGATGCTGCCGTTGGGCAACATGTCCGGCATCCGCGGCACTGCATCGATCCTGGCTGGGCGGGCCTGTTCGGGATGGCCGATGGGCGTTTCATACAGGCGGTATGAACAGTTGTACGCGGCGCAATCGGTCTTGATGATCACCAGCGCCTGGCGATCACTCAGGGCAAAGGCCTCGCCTTCGGCGGGGGTGTCGTCGAGTTGGTCCTGCTGCCATGACGCGCGCGTGGTCGCCATGACCACATCCCGGATGTGTTGGGCCTGGGGCGGGGTCAGCGCCACTGGCGGATACCATGGGGGCAGGGTCGGACGGGGTGGGGCGGGTGTTACAGTGCTGGCGCTGGCCGCCCCCTGGCGTACCAGCGCCGTGACGGTGCCGACCCGGCCCTGTACCGAGTCCATCAGCAGCAGTGCTGCGCTCATACCGGCCAGGGAGACAAACGACTGGCCATCCTGGGTGGGAAGGGTCAGTTCGTTGCCATTACGCAGCTCCGCGATCAGTGCTCTGGCCTGATCGCCTGCCGCACTCAGGACCTCGGGCACATCACCCTCTTTCAACTCGCCAGCGGCCAGGGAAGTGCGCAGCGGCTTGCCGTCGAGCAGCGGCTTTCCGGTAGCGGGGTTATAGCTGAACATCCCGACCCGCAATACCCCTGTGGGCCCCGCTTCGCGGATGATACGCAGGCTGAAGGTGAGCCTGGCGCCCGTATCGTCGCGCATGGGAACTGCGCCGATGGCGGTGCACGAGCGAATGTTGTCGCACGCGACCACCCAATCCTTGATCTCCCGGTAGAGCGGTACCTGTTCTTCTGCATAGGCAGCGCAACTGGTGACGACGAGCAGCAGGGCGACGAGAGGGCGGGCCATAAGAGCACTACCTGGGCATGGGGGCGGCGATATTAGGCCATGAATCACCCCGCAGGGTGAACCGTTGGCTGCGGGGCACAGGAAAAAGAGCCGTTGTCACAACAGCGCCTGGAGGCTGGTCGGGCCACTGCTTCGACTTGACCAGCGGTTTGCTCACGGCAGCCGTCAGCCAAAGGCCCAATGCAGTTCCATCTTCTGCAGGTCCAACTGCCCATTGCCGCCACCGAAGGGATCATCTGCGCGCTGATGGCGAACCCCGTTTCTGGACCCGCCGCACGGCCTTCACCGGTAACCAGGGCATCTGCCAGGGGACATGCCGATGTTCAATCTCCCTGGCCTGGAACGTCCTGTAGAAGCCCACCATGCCGATTTTGTCAGTTGCATTCACTCGTACGCCGAGCCCCTTTGAGAAGGTATCGGGCACGCGCCCCTTGCTGTCGGGCGGCGACCCCTGGCTGCCCATCAGGCTGGAGAGCTCCCCCGACGGTCATCATCGGCCGCAGTGTCGCTATCCGGGCTGCTTTCATGCTTCGAGATCCTTGGTTCCATGAGAGGTGAGGCGTGGAAGCGTGCAGGCAGGCAGCGCCGAGCGGGAAGGGTAGCTTCCCGCCCAATCCTCCAAGTGCTTGATTGGGAGCTATCACCGTCGCTGCTAGACGAGAGGTGGCAGCCGTACGCAGATTAGCAGACCGGTGCAATTGGAAACCGGCGCGCCCGAAGACGCCCTGCGCACGACCACCATAAGGCAGATAGGTGAAGAAATTTTCACCTGAGGCTTGAAGGTCGCGAACAGTCTTCTAGGCTGATGTCAAAATGACTCTAGCCAGGGAGGGAATGATGAGAGAGCTTTTGTTGTTTGCTTGCGTGGGCGCGGTTCTTCTCATGAGTGCAGGCTGTACAACCCCACCCATGGCGCCTCCTGACGCATTAACGGACTACAGACCGGTGAGCCAGTTTGGTTCGGAGCCGGTTCCGGAAAATCTCAAGAACAGGGTTGAGCAGGTTTGTAAGCTCGTCGGTGTGGTGCCCAGTCCTGATGATGCAACGAAATTCGTGGTACGAGCGCTTCAGAAGACCTATGTCAGGTCATGCCAATACGCTTTCTACAGTGACAAGGTGAAGGATTTCAAGGCGTATTCTGATGAGGCAACTCTTGGTTTTGCGTCCATTACAGCGATAGGTGCTCTTACTGATAGCCACTCTGACTTTGTAAAATCAATGGCCGGGCTGACAGGGTTGACAGCTGGCTTGCGAGTTTATGCAAACCCCAATGTGCAGATTTCAACTTATATAAAGGCGGCAAATGCTACCCAGTGTCTTGGTGGAAGCCTTCAAAGGTTGAATAAGTTGACGGTCCAGAACGAAATTTTATTAGGCGATTTGGCGTCGACTGAAAAGGCCATTGAAGATGTTCGTGGGGGTTTGAATAAAATAAAATACAATCCTGAAATGCAGTCTGCGCTGATTTCCACGGCGCCAGGCCCAGAGGTTTTGAGCTTGTTGAATCAGGCGTCTGATCCGGATGCTGATGCAGAAAGTAAAAAGGCAGCATTGGAGTTTTTGAAAAATATCGAAACACTGACTGATGAAAACTTGAGAAGTATTTATGGGAAAATATTGGCTACCCTAAATTCGCAGGCTTTCAATGTGGATAGTGCTACTCAGCCTATAAAGGCTAGTCATGTTGGTCGGGGTGGTGGCTCAGGTGATAAGGATAAAATAATTTTTTCCATAAAGAGCTCTGAAAAATATCAGTCTCTTGTTTCTGATGATGCGAGTGGTTCTTACGATATGTATATTGGGTTGTTGGGTTCCCTATATGTGGCCAAGGCAGAAGATGATAAAATTCCTTATGCTGAGCTGATTCGGATAAATGATGATTTTGATAGGTGCATGACGACATATGCGGCAAATTGAAAGGGCCGGTGGCTCCTAAGGTTTAGGAGCCTTGCAGACATCTCCTATAGTGGTAGAGTATTCGGCCTATTTTTATCTGCCGACAGTGCGGTTCACGCTATTTCCCTTGAATGTCTACTCACAGGGAAAGGAACCGCCCATGAAACCCATCAACTACAAGGCCTACCGCAGTACACGCAGCCTCGACGAACGCGTGCGCTTGCTGGTGCTGCATTACACCGCCGGTGACTTCGCCACTTCCGTCGCCGCGCTCACCGGACCCAGTGTCAGTTGTCATTACCTGGTACCCGATGTCACCGACCCAAGCTATATCCAGGCTGGCTTCAGCCAGCAGGAAGTCTTCAGCCTGGTCGACGAGGGAAAGAGTGCCTGGCACGCGGGCGTCAGTGCCTGGGGCGGCAGAACCCGACTCAATGACTCCTCGATCGGCATCGAGATCGTCAACCTGGCCTCCGAGAGCGAGGGAGCGTTTCACTTCCCGCCCTACGAACCCCGGCAGATCGAAGCCGTGAAACAGCTGGCCCTGAATATCCTCGCCCGCTACCCCAACATCGGCCCAACCCAGGTGCTCGGGCACTCGGATATCGCCTGGCGCCGCAAGAGCGATCCGGGGGCGGCCTTTCCCTGGCGTGAGCTGTACCTGGCAGGCGTCGGGGCCTGGTTCGACGAGGCGACCCGCGATAGCTACCAGCAGCAATACATTCGCGACGGTTTGCCTTCCCAAACCGCGGTATTGGCGCTGTTCCAGCAGTACGGTTATGAGGTAACGGACGCGGATACGCCCGAGGGATTCAAGCAATTGGTCAGGGCCTTCCAGTTGCACTTCCGGCCGACGAACCACGACGGGGTGATGGACGCCGAGAGCGCAGCCATCCTGGCGGCACTGGTGGCGAAGTATTTCCCGGTGACGGCATAGATATCGAGTGAGGTTCATGCGGATAGCCGGCTCATTCCGTGGAAATCAATCGAATCTCATGTCAATCACGATTGGCGGATTTTATATGTATACTTATTATAAGTTTACTTATAGAGAAGGAGTTCGCCATGCCCAACCGCCTGCACGCCAGCGCTTCATACAATCACGAGACCCACGCCTCTGCGGCAACCATTTGGGCCTTTTTTGAGGCGGTTCACCTATGGAAGGACTGGAACGCGGGCGTCCATTCATGTGCGCTTGACGGGCCGTTCGCCACAGGCACGTGGATGACGATGGTGCTGCCCGACCAGGAGGTCATCCGGTCGCAGCTGGTCGAGGTCAATGCACCGATCGGGTTTACGGACGAGACTGTGCTGGGTGATATCACCGTTCGTGTCAGGCACGAAATCATGCCGTTGGCTAATGGCAACCACTTGATCGTCTATTCGATCGAGGTGACGGGAGAGGGGGCCGAGGAAGTCTGCGCGCAAGTGTCCAGCGACTTTCCTGACGTTTTGCGCGCACTGGTGGCCCGCGCAGAGCGTGCGGTGGGCGCATGAGCCCGAGCGAACCGAAGCCGCTGCCAACCCGTCATGAGGGGCCGTCAGAGAGCCCGGGTTTTCTGCTCTGGCGTATCTCCAACAGTTGGCAGCGCGAGCAGCGTGCCGCCTTGCAGCCGTTGGGTCTGACCCACACCCAGTTCGTGATGCTGGCGGTCGCTACCTGGTTCGGCGCCCAGGAGCCCCTGACCCAGGCGCGCCTTTCGCAATTGACCGGCAGCGATCCGATGACCACCTCCCAGGTGGTCAGGACGCTGCTTGCCAATGGGTTGTTCGTCAGGGAAATCCACCCCACTGACACGCGGGCCAAGATTATCTCCGTCTCCGAGGCCGGTCGGGATATTGCCCAAAAGGCAATCGTCGTGGTGGAGGAGGTCGATCGCAGGTTCTTTGCCGCGCTGGGCGAGCAGCAATCGAGCCTTGTCGGTCTTTTCCAGACGCTGCTCGAAAAGAGGCACCACACCGATTGAGTACGTAACCAGAAGCAGGAAGAAGGCGTTTGCGCTCGACCGGGCAGAAACGGCGTTGCGCAAGCCGCATCAGATGACTGTATTCAGTTGGACGTTGGCCGGCAGCTCCGGCACCAGCAACTGAACCCCGGTACGCCACAGTCGCCTTCCAGCACGTGAGCCGCGTCGGTGCCTGGGGTAAGATGTGGCGATTCCAATCACCGCGTCCCCCTTTAAGCAGTCGACGGTAACAGCATGATCGAAGTAACCGAGGTTTCCATCGCGCAATTGCGCGCCGCGCTCGAATCCGGCCAGACCACGGCGGTAGAACTGGTTCAGGCCTATCTCGCCCGGATCGATGCCTACGACGGCCCCGACACGCCCACCGCGCTCAACGCGGTGGTGGTGCGCAACCCCGAGGCGCTCAACGAGGCCAGGGCCTCCGATGCGCGCCGTGCGCGCGGCGAGACCCTGGGCCCGCTGGACGGCATTCCCTACACCGCCAAGGACAGCTACCTGGTCAAGGGCCTGACCGCAGCGTCGGGCAGCCCCGCCTTCAAGGACCTGGTCGCCTATCGCGACGCCTTCACCATCGAGCGCCTGCGCGCCGCCGGGGCGATCTGCCTGGGCAAGACCAACATGCCGCCGATGGCCAACGGCGGCATGCAGCGGGGCGTCTACGGCCGGGCCGAGAGCCCGTACAACGCCGACTACCTGACCGCACCCTTTGCCTCGGGCTCGTCGAACGGTGCCGGCACGGCGACCGCCGCGAGTTTTTCCGCCTTCGGCCTGGCCGAGGAAACCTGGTCGAGCGGCCGCGGACCGGCGTCGAACAACGGCCTGTGTGCCTACACCCCGTCGCGCGGGGTGATTTCGGTCCGCGGCAACTGGCCGCTGACGCCGACCATGGACGTGGTGGTGCCGTACGCCCGGACCATGGCCGACCTGCTGGAAGTGCTCGACGTGGTGGTCGCCGACGACCCGGACAAGTCCGGCGACCTGTGGCGCCTGCAGCCGTGGGTGCCGATCCCGGCTGCCTCGACCGTGCGTCCGGCTTCCTACCTGAAGCTCGCCGCCACTGCCGATGCCCTGGCCGGCAAGCGCCTGGGCGTGCCGCGCATGTTCATCAACGCCGACCCTGAGGCGGGCACCAGCGAAGCGCCGGGCATCGGCGGCCCGACCGGGCAGCGCATCCACACCCGCGCCTCGGTGATCGACCTGTGGCAGCAGGCACGCCAGGCCCTGGAAGCGGCCGGTGCCGAAGTGGTCGAGGTGGATTTCCCGCTGGTGTCCAACTGCGAGGGCGACCGCCCCGGAGCGCCGACGGTGTTCACCCGCGGGCTGGTGTCCAAGGAGTTCCTGCACCATGAACTGTGGGACCTGAGCGCCTGGGCGTTCGACGATTTCCTGCGGGCCAACGGCGATCCGAAGCTGAACCGTCTGGTGGATGTCGACGGGCCGAAGATTTTCCCGCATGACCCGGGCACCTTGCCGAACCGCGAGGGCGACCTGGCCGCCGGCATGGACGAGTACGTGCGCATGGCCGAACGTGGTATCACCCCGTGGAACGAGATCAGCACGCTGCCTGATGGCCTGCGCGGGCTGGAGCAGACCCGGCGCATCGACCTCGAGGACTGGATGCAGGAGAAGGGGTTGGACGCGGTGCTGTTCCCGACCGTGGCCGACGTCGGCCCGGCCGATGCCGATGTGAATCCGGTGTCCGCCGACATCGCCTGGAGCAACGGTATCTGGGTGGCCAACGGCAACCTGGCGATCCGTCACCTGGGCGTGCCGACGGTCACCGTGCCGATGGGCGTGATGGCCGATATCGGCATGCCGGTGGGGCTGACCTTCGCCGGCCGTGCCTATGACGACTCGGCGCTGCTGCAACTGGCCGCGGCGTTCGAGGCGACCGGCAGCAAGCGCCTGGTGCCGCCGCGGACTCCGCCGCTGGGCGTCGGCAAACAGTAAGCACCGAAACGGGATTGGCGTCACGCTGGCGCCCATCCGTCTGTTCACCTCGAACCAGAGCTCTCTGGCCTTATGCCTGGTCTTTCTCGGCGGACCTGGCCTGCGCCCGGTACTGCTTCACTTCGCCCAAGCGCAGGTCTTCGGGCAGCCCGGCACGATGCTTGCTGTGACCGACGCGCTGGGCGTTGTAGATACCGGTATGGCCCGACACCAGATAGCTGGCGATGCAGGCGATGGCGGCGAACGGCGCGATCTCGGCACCGAACAGCTCCATTGCCATGACGATGGTTGCCAGCGGGGTGTTGGCCGCCCCGGCGAATACCGCGACGAAGCCGAGCCCGGCGAGCATGGCGAACGGCAGGTGCAGCAGCGGTGCCAGGGCGTTGCCCAGGGTGGCGCCGATGTAGAACAGCGGCGTCACTTCCCCGCCCTTGAACCCCGACCCCAGCGAAGCCACGGTGAACGCCAGCTTGCCGAACCAGTCCCACGGCGCCAGCGGCATCTGGAATGACTGGACGATACCGGGAATGCCCAGGCCGATGTACCGGTGGGCATCCAGTGCCCACACCGCGACGGCGATCACCACGCCACCGAGCAGTGGCCGCAGCGGCGGGTAGCCGACCCGCCGTTTCACCCAGGCGCCCAACCGGTGGGTGGCGGTGGCGAACAGCAGGCCGGCGAGGCCGAAGACGACACCGGCCAGCATCGTCGCCGTGATGCTCCAGAACTGCACCGGCACCACTTCGCCGATCGGGTAATGGGTATGCGCCACGCCCCAGGCCAGGCCGACCTGGTCGGCGACGATGGCCGCGACCATGCAGGGGAACAGCGCGTCATAGCGCATCCGCCCGATGGCCAGCACCTCCAGCCCGAACAGCGCCCCGGCCAGCGGTGTGCCGAACACCGAGGCGAAGCCGGCGCTGATGCCGGCCATGAGCATGATCCGCCGGTCTTCCCGGCGCAGACGCAGCCAGTGGGTGATCTGATCGGCCAGGGCGCCACCCATCTGCACCGCGGTGCCTTCGCGACCGACCGAGGCGCCGAACAGGTGCGACACCAGTGTGCCGCCCAGCACCAGCGGCACCATGCGCAGTGGCACGGTCTTCTTCGGGTCGTGGATCTCGTCGATCAGCAGGTTGTTACCGGCGTCCACCGGCTTGCCCAGCCAGTGATAGACCAGGCCGACGGCGAGGCCGGCCAGCGGCAACAGCCAGATCACCCACGGATGGCTTTCGCGCCATTGGGTCGCATGCTCCAGCGAGAACAGGAAGAACGCCGAGGCACTGCCGGCCAGCAGGGCTATGGCACTGGCCAACAGCAGCCATTTGCCGAGGTAGGGCAGGAGATCGAGTTGTTCGGGGCGTGAAAGTCTGGACATAGGGTCAGCCACAGTCATCGTTTGGGTCTGACCAGCAGGGATTCTGCACGCGCGCGCCTACAGACCCGAACTGACCAGGTGTCTGTAGGCATCATCAGCTGCAGCAGCACAGCGGTTGGGAACGGAGGAATGCCATCTCCGGAGCGCCGATCATAGCCAGTGGCAATGGGCTTGTAAAATCTTGTTACGTGTTCGGCCCGATGTGTTGGGCCTTGATGATCAATGAAGCTGGCAACGGCGCTTCGGGCAGGCGCGGTTCCTCGATGGACTCCAGCCGCCAGGCCGGGGCGAGGGTGGCGAGCCAGCTGCTCAGGGTGCGGTAGAACCAGGGCATCGGCTGCCAGTCGCCGGGGCCCATCGCGGTGAAATGTTCCATTCGCCAGCCGTCCGCGTAAGGTGGCTCCGCGCACAGTGGGTGCAGCGTCTGGATGATCAGGTGGGCGTCGGGGCGGGCCGTGCGGGCGAGGGCGGCCAGCAGTTCGGCGGTCTGCTCGTCGAGCAGGGAGAAGTTGCAGACGATCACGTCGAAGTCTGTGCCGAGCCGTTGCGGTTCAGCAATGATCTGGGCGTAGGACAGGCAGTGGAAATCGCCCGCGCCGGCTTGCGTCGCCAACTCCAGCAGCGGTGGCGAGACATCGACGCCGATGAGCTGGCCGCCGTGTTCGGCCAGGGCCCGGCACAACCAGCCTTCGCCACAGCCGACGTCCAGCACCCGGCCCGGCAGGCAGGGCCGCACGGCGTTGATGATCGCGGCGTTGGTGACTTCGCGGCGACTGCGTATCTGCCCCTCGCGGATCGCCGTGGCCCAGGCCCGGGCGTTGCCGGTCCAACTGTCGATCAGGGCTTTCGAGGGATCGTCGTGCATGTCAGGCGCCTTGCCGGGAGGATTCTCCCCGGCAGTGTGCGGCCGAATGCACGTTCGTGACCAGTACGTCTTGCGGGGTTACAGGGTGAACTTGCCCACCAGTGTCTGCAGGTGGTTGCCCAGACGGGTCAGCTCGACACTCGACGCGGCGGTTTCCTCGCTGGCGGTCGAGGTCTGCTCGGAAATGTCGCGCACGTTGATCACGCTGCGGTTGATTTCTTCGGCCACCGCGCTCTGCTGCTCGGCGGCGGTGGCGATCTGGTGGTTCATCGACTCGATGGCCTGTACCGATTCGCTGATGCCATGCAGCGAGGCGCCGGCCCGGCGGGTCAGTTCGACACTGCTGTCGGTCAGGGCACGGCTGCTGTCCAGGCTGCTGGCGACCTTGTCGGTGCCGCCTTGCAGGCCGCTGATCAGTTGTTCGATTTCTTCGGTGGAGCTCTGGGTGCGTTGCGCCAGGCTGCGTACCTCATCGGCCACCACGGCGAAACCGCGACCGGCCTCGCCGGCCCGGGCCGCCTCGATGGCGGCGTTGAGCGCCAGCAGGTTGGTCTGTTGCGCCACCGACTTGATGACGTCGAGCACACTGCCGATCCTCTCGCTTTCCTGCTTGAGGTCGCTCATTGCCAGGGTGGAGTTGCCGACCTCGTCGGCCAGCCGCTCGATCTGCGTCATGGCCTGGGCCAGCACCTCGTCGCCTGCGCGCGCCTCGTGGCTGGCGTTGACCGCGGCGCTGGAAGCCTGTTCGGCGTTGCGTGCCACTTCCTGTACGGTCGCCGCCATTTCGTTCATGGCGGTGGCGACCTGGTCGGTCTCGTGTCTCTGGTTGTTGACTCCCTTACGGGTCTGTTCAGTGACAGCCGACAGTTGCTCGGCGGCGCCGGAGATGCGGATCACGCCGTCGCGCAGGCCACCGATCAGCTCGCGCAGGTTGAGGGTCATGCGCTGCATGCTCAGTTGCAGCAGGCCCAGTTCGTCACGGCGCGAAACCGTCGCGTTGTCGCTCAGGTTGCCGCTGGCCACCTGTTCGGCCCGGCGCAGGGTTTCCATCAGCGGGCCGACGATCAGCCGGGTGATGACCCAGGCGGCGATGATGCCGAGCAGCAGGGCGGCGAGCAGGGCGCCGGCGAGCAGGTTACGGGCGGCCTCGACATCGTCGCGACGCTGGTCGATCTGGTCCTGGGACAGCTGCTGGGTGGCCGCGAGCAGGTTCTTGATGTCGCCATCGAGTTGCACCTGAGCGCTGTCGGCCTTGTCCTGGGCATCGGAGAACAGGGCAACGGTGTCGCGGTAGCTGCTCATGGCCTGCTGCAGGCGCTGCACGTCGGCGGTCATGGCGGCCGGGAGGTGGCTGAAGAGGGTCTTGATGTAGGCGATAGCGTCATCGATCGCCTCCTTGGCCGGCTTCTGCAACTCGGGCTTGAGGCTGTAGCTGTAACCGCGCAACTGGAAGCGGGCCTGCTGGACCACCGTCTGTGCTTTCACCAGGCTGTCGATCTGGGCCTGGTCGCCGCTCGGCGAAGTGGCCATCTCCATCAGTTTCTTCAACTGGGCGACGGCTTCGTCGGCGTGACCGCCAAACACCGCGCGAGTCGCATCCCGGGCCTGGACGGCCTGGCTGAAGTCGTTGAAATGCGCCCGGTAGCTCTTGGCGACCGTGCTGGCGTTTTCGAGGAGGGGTCGGCTGGCCGGGGAGTGGAACACCGAGCGGTCGTTGGCCAGGTGACTGTCGAGGCTGTCGAGCAGTTTGACCACGGCGGCGGCGCGCTCGGCGTTCGGGTTGATGCTGTAGAACAGCCGGGCATTGCGCACGTCGCGGGTCAGGTCGTTGAGCTTGGCAATGTCGAGGATGCGGTCGCTGCGGTCGCCAAGAGCCCGGATGCCCAGCCAGCCGGTGGTGGCGATCAGCAGGGTCAGCAGCATGACGACCCCAAAGCCCAGGGTGAGCTTGGCTCTGACACTGATGTTTTCCAACAGCCTGTTGAGTGGGGCAAGCATTCGGGCAATCTCCGCCGGGATAAACCGCTGGTATGGAAGGGGATACGTGCCAATCGAAGGGGCACGGCCGGAGTATCGGTCGAGGAAATTGAAACTTTATGTTTCAGGGCGTGTAATTTCCCACGGGCTTTTGGCGCGAATGCCGTGAGGTGCACGCGGTGTGAGGGCATGACGGGGCAGGCCGCTTCTGGGATACTTTGGGCCTTTCGTCAGAAGATAGCGTCGAGCCTTGCAGGGACCTGCCCTGAGTGGCGTGGGACCAGGAGGCAATAAGGATGTTGGCGGTACTCAAGCGTTATCCGACTTCGGTCAATCTGCTGCTGTTTTCAACGTTGATCCTCACCCTGGGACGGGCGATTACCCTGCCTTACCTGGTGATTTTCCTGTCCACCCAGTTTTCCCTGGCGATTAGCGAGATCGGCCTGACGGTCGGCTGCGCGTTGGTGGCCGGTTCGCTGCTGAGTGTCTACAGCGGCTACCTGACCGACCGCGGCTCGAGTTTTCGCCTGATCCTGGGTTTCACCGTGCTGTTCATGCTCGGGTTCATCGGCATGTGTATCACCCATCGGCTCTGGTTGTTCTTCCTTTTCCTGGTGTTGTTCAACTTCGCCTATGCGGCGGTCGACGTGGTGGTCAAGGCGACCCTCGGCCGCGTCCTGGCGGAAGCGGAGCAGGCCGGGGTGTTCTCGGCGCGCTACACGCTGATCAACATCGGCTATGCGGTGGGGCCGTTCGTGGGCGCGGGCCTGGCGCACCTGGACGTTCGGCTGCCGTTCGTGGTCTCGGCGCTGCTGGGCGCGCTGGCGTTCCTGGCGTATTACCACTTCGGCGAGCGGCACCTGGCGCCGGTCGACCGGACCCGCGCGCCGGTGTCCTTCATCGGCGTGGGACGGATTCTGCTCAGGGACAAGCGCCTGGTCTGTTTCACCCTCGGTGGCCTGCTCAGCGCGGTGGTGTTCGGGCAGTTCACCGCGTACCTGTCGCAATATCTGGTGACCACCACCAGCCCGGAATTCACCTACCGCATCATCAGTGCGGTGGTGGCGGTCAATGCGGTGGTGGTCATCGGTTTGCAGTTCCTGGTGGGCAAGCGCATCAGCCATGAGCACCTGAACCTGTGGCTGACGGCCGGCTTCACTCTGTTCCTGCTGGGGGTGACGGGTTTTGCGTTGTCGAGCACGGTGTTGCACTGGTCGCTGGCGATGGCGGTGTTCACCCTGGGGGAAATCATCGTGTTTCCGGCCGAGTACATGTTCATCGACCGGATCGCCCCGGCGCACCTGCGCGGCATGTACTATGGGGCACAGAACCTGTCGGCCCTGGGCGGCGCGCTGGGGCCGGTGCTCTGCGGCTTTGCCCTGGCCTGGTGGGCGCCGCAGTTCATGTTCTACATGCTGGCCGGGTTCATCATCGCCGGTGGCTGTTTCTACCTGATGGGGGCCAGTTATGCGCGCCAGCATGAGGCGGCGGGGCAGGGCGGGCGCTGACGGCATTCAGGTGCAAGGCTGGGCGGCCCATTTGCGGGCAAGCCCTGCACCGTCCACACGGCCGCCTTCGCCGGCAAGCCGGCCCCCACAGGTGGGCGCGCCAGGCACAGGGGCGGTGTAGGGCGTGAACCCAGCAGGTTTAGCGGGTGACGCCCTTGGCCTTGGCACTGGCCATCTGCTGCGGCTTGCAGTTGAGGTAGGTCGAGGACTTCAGCCAGTGCCGGTCAGGGTACCAGGAGAACATGAACTGGCCGTCCTTGAGCTTGTCGACCACCTGCTTCGCCACCTGCGGGCGCACGGCCGGGCAGCCCTGGCTGCGGCCGATGCGGCCTTCGCGCTGGCTCCACAGGGGGCTGACGTAGTCTGCGGCGTGGATCACGATGTCGCGGTCGCGGGCACGGTCGTTGAAGCCCGGTTCCAGGCCGTCCATGCGCAGCGAGTAGCCATGGGTGCCCTCGTAGCTCTCCTGGGTGCGGAACAGCCCCAGGCTCGACTGGTAGCTGCCGACCCGGTTGGAGAAACGGGTGGCGAAGTTCTCTCCGGATTTCTGCCCGTGGGCGACCAGGTCACGCAGTACCAGGGTGCGCTTGCGCAGGTCGAAGATCCACAGGCGGCGGGCCGTGGAGGGCAGTGAATAGTCGATCACCGCCAGGCGCTCGGACTGTTCATGGCCGCGACCGACTGCACACTGCATGGCATTCAGCGCGCTTTTGAGCACCAGGGGGTTGAGTTCCGGCGCGGCGTGGGCGAGGCTGCCGTACAGCGTCGGTTTTGCCGCGCTGGCGGCCAGGGCTGAACCGAAGGGTACGGCCAGGGTCAGAATAATCAGGCAGAGTCGATAGCAAGATGTCAGCATGTAGAGAGCGTCTCCGCCTTCAGTGCAGGTTCATGCATCCCATGGGTTGTGCGATCCCGGCTGTCTCGAGGGTTTTCGCCTCTGTCATAACCTTAGACCGCCCGCGCGATAATCGTGGATGGGAGCCTAGCCCTTGTTCAAAAAACACGCATGTTACTTGAGCCTTTGCCTGCTCGTTGCACCACTGGTCGCGACGGCCGACGATCTGCTCGGCGATCCCCCCACGCCGTTGCAGGCGGCGCTTGCCCAGTTGCCGACGAGCTGTCCGGGCCTGGCCGCGCAGCTGGATGCGCCGACACAGCTGAGGTTGCAGGCGTTCTACCAGCAGCAGGGGAATGTTCCGCTCTGGTCCGTCGAAGGGCGTCTGGCGGCGTTGCAGGCCCAATTGCCACTATTGGCTGACGATGGGCTGGACCCGGCACGCTATCCGCTGGCCCGGGAGCCGGGAGCGGGTGATCCGCTGTGCAGCGATATCCAGATCAGCCGGCAGTATCTGCAAGCCCTGCATGACCTGCGTTATGGGCGCCTGTCACAGGCGCGTTTCGAGCCGCTCTGGCGTTACCAGCCACCCACCGGCGAACCCGATGCCGAGCTGCTGACGCTGGCCGCGACCGGCTTGCAGGACCTGGCCCAGGCCTTCGATCAGGCTCGCCCGCATGCCGAGTTGTACCGCAGCCTGCGCAGCGCCTATGCGGCGCAGCGCCAGCAGCCGCTGCCGCATTGGTCGGAACTCGCCTCCGGTCCGCTGTTGCGGCCCGGCATGGAGGACGCACGGGTGCCGGCCCTGGCCCGGCGCCTGCTGGCCGAAGGTTACCTGCAGCGCCTGCCCGCCGGTCCTGAAAAGGTCTACGGCGAGGACCTCGCCGAGGCGGTCAAGCACTTCCAGTACCGGCATTCGCTGCAGGCCGACGGGGTGATCGGGCCAGGCACGCTGGTCGAGCTGAACATCAGCCCGGCGCTGCGCCGCGAACAGTTGCGGCTGAACCTTGAACGTTTCCGCTGGCTGGCTCCGGACCTGGAGCCCGAGGGCGTGCTGGTGAACGTCGCGGCGGCGCAGTTGAGCTTCTATCGTGACGGTGAACCGCTGTGGCAGACGCGCCTGCAGGTCGGCCGGGCCGATCGGCAGACGCCACTGCTCAAGTCACGCATCACCCGCCTGACCCTGAACCCGACCTGGACCGTCCCGCCGACCATCCTTCGCGAGGACAAGCTGCCGGCCATCCGTCCTGACCCCGCGGCCTACCTCGCCCAGCAGAACCTGCAGGTGCTCGACAGCGAAGGGCGCCCGCTGGCGGCGAACGAAGTCGACTGGGAACGACCGGGCAACATCCTCCTGCGCCAGGGCGCCGGCCCGCGCAACCCGCTGGGGAAGATCGTCCTGCGTTTCCCCAACCCGTTCTCGGTGTACCTGCACGACACCCCCAGCCAGCCGCTGTTCTCCAAGGGGCCGCGGGCGTTCAGCTCGGGTTGCGTGCGGGTCGAGCAGCCGTTGCATCTGCGTGATCTGCTGTTGAGCAGCACCGAGCGAACCCGCACCGATGACCTGCTGGCCAGCGGTACCACTCATGAGTACCGGCTGACAGCCCCGGTGCCGATCGTGCTGGGGTACTGGACGGTGCAGGTCGACCACGATGGCGCCTTGCTCTACGCGCCGGATATCTATGGGCGTGACCCCGTGCTCTTGAAAGCCCTGGGCAGTTCCTCCTGATCGCGGCGAAGGTGAAGGACTGATTTGTTCCCTATTGCTACCTGTTTTTTGTATATTAGGTAGCAATGGGGAGTGTTGGTATTCACATGTTTGAAGAGTTCTACACCGTTGCCCAGGCTGCCGAGCGTTTGCAATTGCACGCCAAGACGGTCCTGCGCTTTATCCGCGAGGGCCGCCTGGCGGCGACTCGCATTGGCAAATCCTATCGGTTGAAGGCCGCAGACGTGGCGGCCTTTGCCGGCAGGGCGGCGGCCGAAAACCTGCCACCTGAGCCGCTTCGCGCCACCTGTATCGTCGAAGTGCCCGCACTGTCGGTGCCGCAGGCCGAGCGTCTGGTCACCCTGTTGCAGGCCACGCTGATGGGACGTCGTGGCGAGGCCGAACCGATCCAGTGCCAGACCGCCCATGACCTGTCGCGCTCGCTGCTCAAGATCGTGCTGATCGCGGCACCCGCCGATGCGGCGGCGCTGTTGGCGACGATCCAGGCACTGGTGGACGACTTCCAGTGAGCCGTTTCTACAAGTCGGCGGCCCTTGAGCGGCAGGTGCTCGACCGTTACCGGGCGGTACTGTCGAGCTGGCCGGTGCCGAACCAGCAGTTGCGGTTGCAGACGTCGCATGGGGAAACCTTTGTCGTGGCGTGTGGTGACCCGAGCGCAACGCCGGTGGTGCTGCTGCACGGCTCGCTGTCCAACGCGGCCGCATGGATGTTCGAGGCGGCCGATTGGTCCCGGCATTTGCGCGTCTACGCGTTGGATATGATCGGCGAGGCGGGCTTCAGCGCCGCGACCAGACCGGCCCTGGCCAGTGGCGCCTATGCCAGTTGGCTGGCCGAGGTGCTGCAGCAGTTGGGGATCAATAGGGCGGCGCTGGTGGGCGCTTCTCTGGGTGGCTGGCTGGCCGTGGATTTTGCTTCGCGCCATCCCGAGCGTGTGGGGCAGTTGGTATTGCTCTATCCCTCGGGCATCGGCCGGCAACGGGCGTTCTGGTACAAGGCGCTGCCGTTACTGTTGCTGGGGGAGTGGGGGCGCCGTCGGGTTCGGCGACAGGTACTCGGGGCTCCTCCCCGGGGCTTGTCGGCCGAGGCGCTCGGGGTATTCGAGTTGATGGAACTGATCGGCCGCAGCCTCAAGCCCCGCCTGGAAAAGGTACCGGTCCTCGATGATGCGGCACTGCGTCGCCTGAATATGCCGCTGTTGGTGGTGGCCGGGGGCAGAGACGTATTGCTCGACAGCCGTGAGACCATGGCGCGTGTGGCGGCTCATGTGCCCCATGCGGTTACCCGTCTGGTTGCCGAGGCGCCGCACTATGTCCGGGGGCAGGGCGACGAGGTACTGGCGTTTCTGCGCAGCGGGAAGGAGGCCCCCCATGCATGAGCACACAGTGGTTCGAATGGGCTCCGTGCGGGTGCTGGCCTGCGCCGACAGCGGCGCAGTGCTGGTGCATGAGCAGGATGCTCGCGAGCTGATCGCCGCCGCCTGGGAGGTGCAGGCGAGCTGGCTGGCAATTCCCGTGGAACGCCTGGCCCCAACGTTCTTCGATTTGCGCAGCGGCCTGGCCGGCGCGCTGTTGCAGAAGTTCGTCAACTACCGGCTGCATGTGGCCGTCATCGGTGACCTATCCGCCCATACCCGAGGCAGCAAGGCCCTGGCCGAGTTCGTGGCCGAGTCCAATGCCGGTGGGAACGTCTGGTTCGTTTCCTCCCGGGCGGCCTTGCAGGCCCGCCTGACGGAAACTGCAATTGAGCGCTGACACGACGATTGCGCCAGTGCGGCAGGTGCCGAGACGGTGTTCCTTGACTATACCTACCTTTCCTGTACCGGTAGTGGCCAGCCAAAAGGAGTGTCGGCATGAAGTCAGGATTGATGATCGGTGCGTTGTGCGTCGCCGCGTTTGCGGTGGTCGGTTGTGCGGGCCAGTCCGCTCAATCCGATCACTACTCGGGTTTTCTCAAGGATTACAGCCTGCTCAAGCGGGAGAAGACCCCCTCGGGGGCCGAGGTGATGCGCTGGGTCGACCCCCGGCTTGAGCCAAGGAAATACACCCGCGTCTATATCGAGCCGACCCAGCTGTATCCCGCGCCCCAGCCCACGGCGCAGATCCCCCTGGCGACCTTGCAGGGCATCACCCGCTACTACGACCAGGCCCTGCAGCGTGAGCTGGGCAAATCCCTGCCGTTGGCCAACGGGCCCGGCCCCGGCGTGGTGGTGGTCCGCGCGGCGATCACCGCGGTCAGCAGCAAGACCGAAAGCCTCAAGCCCTACGAGCTGGTGCCAATCGCCCTGGTAGCGGCGGCGGTCAGCACGGCTTCGGGGATTCGTGACCAGCAAACCACGCTGGCGACGGAAACCGCCTTTCTCGATGGCCAGAGCCACGCGGTGATCGGCGAGGTGGTCCGCCAGGGTACCGGCAAGCCGTTGGAAAACACCAGCCAGGTGATGCAACCCGATGATGTGAAAGCGGTCATTGACGGCTGGGCGGCGGACATGCACCAGTCCTACCTCCGGCTGCAGCGACACTGAGCCGGGCCGGGCAGGCGTTTCACCTGCCCGGTCGTTCCTCGGGTGGAGGCAGGCTCAGTTCGAAGGTGGCGAACCTCAGCCGGTCGGCCAGCCGCTCCCGTGTCAGGGCGAACAGCTCCTTGAGGCAGGGCAGTTCGAAATGCGCCCGCATGGGTGCCAGGGCGCTCCAGTAGCCGGTCAGGATCCAGGCACGCGGGCATGAGGTGCTGCGCGCCAGGCTGTAGGCCGTGCAGCCGGAGCCGGTTTGCAGGGCCTCGAGCAGGTGGCCCAGGCGATCCTGCAGGGCTGTGGTCGCCTGGCCGAGTGCGCGGATTTCAACGGTGCTGATGGCAACCAGGGGCAGGGCCCCCTCTATCGTGGATGGAATGGGTTGCACGGCCTTCGCCTCAGTTCGCCAGGTAGTCCCGGGCCCGTGCCAGGGCTTCGTCGCGGCTGGCGACGATCAGCATCGGGTAGCCCCAGAATTTCTCGTAGGCGGGGGCGAAGGACTCGGTCGCCGCCCGGGTCGCCGCGTCGGCCTCGACATAGATCGCCACCTTCACGAAGGCCCGCAGCGGCTCCCTGTGGCGTTTCATCCACAGCGAAACCTGCTTTCGCTCCTCGTGGGTGTGCTCATAACGACCTTCGCCGAGGCCCTCCTCGTTGAGCAGAACGAAGGGCTGCTGACGTTCCAGCAAGGCTTCGAAGCCGGCGAAGGGGTTGTCGTCGGCGGCCAGGCCTGTCCGGTTTGCCTGCATCCAGACCAGTGGGAAGTGGGTGTCATCGACCTGCATGTCCGTTCTCCTGGGTTTTCACTGCAATGACTTCACGATACCCCGCCCCTGGCTGGACGTCATTGCGCAATATGGCCACACTATTGTTCAAAACGGCCAAGGGCCGTTCATCATTCAAGGACAGCCCGGCATGCTACAGATTCCTTTCGACGACCCGGCAGGCTACGGGGCGGTCGACGAAATCCCCCGTCCCGTTTATGCCCTGCATGCTTCGCGGGTCTCCGACGGCTGGGAATATGACCTCCACCAGCATCGCAAGGCGCAGCTGTTGTATTCGGTGCGTGGCATCCTCAGTTGCGAGGTCGACGAGGGGGTCTGGATCGTGCCGCCGCAGTGCGCGGTCTGGATCCCCGGTGGCCTGCAGCATGTGGCGCGCAGTGCCGGCGAGACGGAGTGCTACTGCCTGTTCGTCGAGCCCGATGCCGCACCGGACCTGCCGAAGTTCTGCTGCACCCTGACCGTGTCGCCGCTGCTGCGTGAACTGCTGTTGCGGGCGGCGAGCTTTCCCCAGTTGTATGCCGAACAGGGGCGTGAGGCGCGGCTGGTGGCGACGCTGCTGGACGAACTGTGCCAGGCCCCGGTGGAAGACCTGCATCTGCCCATGCCGCGGGATCGGCGCCTGCGTCAGTTGGCCCAGGCACTGCTGGCCGAGCCCAGCGCCAGGATTGCCATGGGCGAGTGGGCGCGCCGCATCGGCATGAGCGAGCGCAGCATGAGCCGCCTGCTGCTGCAGGAAACCGGGGTGAGCTTCGGCCGTTGGCGCAGGCAACTGCATGTCATTCTTTCGTTGCGCCGCCTGAGTCGAGGTGAAAGCGTGCAGACCGTGGCCCTGGACCTGGGCTACGAGAGCTCCAGCGGTTTCGTCACCATGTTCCGCAAGGCCGTCGGCAAGCCGCCGGCGCGTTACCTGCTGGAACGGACCGCGGAACTGTCCCGCGAGGGCGACTTCGCCAGGGTGCCGGGCATCGTGCTGGCCGGCGAGCCGGACCGGCAATGATTCACGCCCGGCGGGCGTTGCGCACGATCGCTGTGCTGATGGCCGGATAGTGCGCGGGCGGCAGGTCGTGACCCATGCCTTCGATCAGCAGGAACTCGGCACCCGGGATCGACGCCGCGCTGTCCTGGCCGCAGGCGGGCAGGATCAGCGGATCGTCCGCGCCATGGATGACCAGCGTCGGAGCACGGACAGCCACCAGGCGCGAACGCAGGTCGCCGGTGACGGCGATGGCCGCGATCTGCCGTGGTGTGCCGCCGCTGCCGCGGGCGCGACGGCGCTCCTCCAGGACCAGCTCGCGATGGGTTGCCTCGTCGAAGGGCAGGCCACTGCCGGCGATACGCCGAGCAAACGCCAGGCTGTGGGCCAGGAACGCGGCCTCGTCGGTGGCCGGGTCGGGTGCCGGACGCATCAGCATCGCCATGACCTCAGGGGCGGCCTGGGGCAGGGCCGGGTTGCCGGTGCTGGACATGATCGAGGTGAGCGACAGCACCCGTTCGGGATGTTCGCAGGCCAGCAACTGGGCAATCATGCCACCCATGGAGCGGCCCACCACATGGGCTCGGTCGATGGCGAGGGCGTCGAGCAGGCCCAGGGCATCCCCGGCCATGTCGTGCAGGCTGTAGGGCACCTGGGGGCGTTGCCCGGCCATCAGGGCGGCGACCAGGGCGCCGAGGTCCGGCGTGCCGTGCTGGCCGAAGTGGGTCGAGCCGCCGCTGTCGCGATTGTCGAAGCGAATCACCCGGAACCCTTCGACCGCCAGGGCTCGGCAGAAGGGTTCGCTCCAGCGGATCATCTGGCTACCGAGCCCGGCGATCAGCAGGATCGCCGGGTCGTGGGGGTTGCCGAAACTGTCGTAGGCCAGTTCCAGGCCATTGGCGTGTAGGGTGGTCATGGGCGGGCTCCTTCGACAGCGGTGAATGGGTGGGCGGTCATCGGCAGCAGACGCGAGTCTTCCAGGGCCGCGGTGCGGTGGCCGAGGCCTTCGAGGTAGCCGGCGTGGCTGGCGAAACCGAGAAAGGCTTCGACACTGCTCTGGCGTACCAGCATCACCCGGTCCCAGCGTTCGTTTTCGGGACCGATCAGCCAGGCTTGCGCGCTGCCCAGATAAAGCAGTTCGCCGCCGGTCTGGCGCAGCAGCGGCAGGGTGTGCCGGATATAACGCTCGAAGGCCTCGGCGCCACTGATGGGGTGCGCCGGTGCCAGTTCGGGGGTGGCGCCGTAGTCGGCGACTTCGCGAAAGCGCAGCAGGTTGAGCATCGTCACTTCGCCGACAAGGCCTCGCTGAATGAAACGTCGACCAGCCTCCCGGGTCGGCTCGAGATGGCATCGGGCAGTGGGGGCGCTCATCGTGACTCCTGTCATTGGGTGGTTTACCGGGCGTTGTCCCTGGGGGCGAAGGCCAGACGCAGTGCGTGCTCGCGGATATCCTCGGGCCAGGTCGCGAGGCGTTGTTCCAGGCCCGCGCGGTCGTCGGCGAACAGTGCCCGGGTTGCTTCCTCGTAGTCGGGGAAGTCGCCGGCGATGGCCAGCATGAATTGGTAGGCGGCCTCCTGGGCCGCGCGCCGCTGCTGGCGTGAGCCGCCGTTCTTGCGCGCGTCGTCGACCAGGCGGCGCAGCACGGCGGAAGCGCCGCCGGGTTGCTCCGCCAGCCATTCCCATTGTCGGGGCAGCAGGGTCACTTCGCGGGCCACCACGCCGAGTTTCGGCCGGCCACGGCCTTTCGGTTCCGTGGGCTGGTCCGCCGCGGGCACGGTGGGCGCGTCCTTGCGTGGACGATAGCGCCCGGCAGATGGCCGGGGTGGCTGGGACAGGCGCTCGATGATGTCGGCCTTGGTGCCACGCAGGTCCAGGTCGATGACCCGGCCGGTGCGGTCGTCGAACACCAGCACCGGACTGGCCGGGGCTTTTTCGTGAGTGGCCTTGACGGCCAGTGCCACCTCCACCAGCGGCCCTGCGCTCAATAGACGATGGGCCTCGAAGGCCGTGACAGGTTTTGTAAGCAGCTCGGACATTTGATCATCCCTCCGTGTGAGGAGGCTATTAATATCCGGGTATTAATTTTTAGTCAATATTGTCCGGGTAATAATTAGGCCTCAACGGCCTGACGATTTGTGCCGGAACACCGCCTTATCTGATTTCGTTGCGCAGCTCCCGTACCCCACGGCCGAGTTTGCGTCGCAGCAGGTTGCGCAGGGTTGAGGCATCGGCGTAACCGACTTCGCCGGCTATGGCCTCCAGATCACCGCCGTTGGCCACCCGTTGCCTGGCCCGTTCGACCCGCAGGTCCTGGAAAAACGCCAGCGGCGATTTGCCCAGGACCGCCTCGGTGCGCCTTTGCAAGGTGCGCGGATGGACGTGCAGAGCCTGCGCCGCCTCCTTGAGAGAAAAGCCCAGGGCCAGGCGTCTGCGGGCCCAGCGCTCGAAACGCTGGATCAGTGCGTCGGCATGGGCCAGGTGGTCGGGAATGATGTATTGGCCCTGGGAGGCACGGGTGTCGATCAACAGGAAGCGTGCCACCCGTGCTGCCAGATCGGGACTGGCCTGGCGTACCAGCCAGAGTGCCAGGTCCAGATGGCCCATGGCAGCCCCGGCGGTCACCAGGTTGTCGCAGGCGATAACCATGTGCGAATCGTCCAGCTCGACCTTCGGGTAGCGTTGGCGAAACAGGGTTGCCAGGGGCCAACTGGTAGTTGCCCTGTGCCCGTCCAACAGGCCGGCATCAGCCAGGATGAAGGTGCCCAGGCAGGCCGAGGCGATCGGGATGCCGGCTGCGTGCCAGTCGCGCAGGCGGGCCTTGGCGTCTATCACGTCCCGGCGGTTCAGCGCCTCCAGCAGCCGCTCGGGTTGCTTGGTGTTGATCGCCGGCACGATCACCCAGTCGGGGCGGTGTCCGCACGCTGGGTCCTCGACCAGGGTGGTGAGCCCCATGGCTGTGCATACGGGGCTGTGCAGGCCGGTCAGGCGAACCTCGAAAGGCGTTTTGGCATCGCCGCTCCGGGCCATCAGTTCATTGGCGGTCGCGAAGGTATCCAGCAGCGCAGTCAGGCCGGTGTCGAAGACGCCATCAAGTACCAGAATATCGATTTTCATGTCGTGAATGATCGTAAAAAAGTCATTTATGAACATAGCTCATTCGCCTCAAGCGCAACAGACTGGTCGCGTCTCCCATCTGGAACGCACTCATGAAACTCACCTGCGAACTCTACTCATTCACCCTTGTCGTGCTGGCTACCGCGCTGATGTGGCTGCCCTACACCCTGGCCCGGGCAAGGATGCAGGGGCTGGCCTCGGCCTTGGGCAACCCCGACCCGGCCAAGCCGCAGGGGCCGCGCTGGGCACAGCGGGCACGTCTGGCCCATGCCAATGCGATCGAGAACCTGGCGGTGTTCGCGCCGCTGGTGCTGACTGCTGCCACGCTGGGCATCAGTACCCCGGCCACGGTCATGGCGGCCAAGGTCTTCCTGGGCGCGCGGCTGGTGCATTTCGCGGTGTACACCGGCGGTATCGCAGGCTTGCGCACCCTGGCCTTCCTAGTGGGTTTCGCGGCGACGCTGGTCTTCGCCTTTACCCTGATCGGCCAGTTGGGCTGATGGTTTTAACCACCTTGAAGGGTAGGCAGACGATGAACAGGAACGAGGTGATGCTCGATAATCCGACTTGGCATGCGCTGACGGGCCGGCAACGCGAACTGGGGGAGGGCGGTTGCCTGGCCCGGCGCTATCTGCCGGCGGTCAGTCCCTTTGCGGCAGTGGCGAGCCCGAGCCCGGAGGCGTTTCAGGCACTTGGCCGACTTATTGGCGAAACCGGCCCTGTGCTGATGCAGACGATCAGCACCTGCCCGCCGCTGGAGGCACTGCCGGTGCAGGCGCTGGGCGAGATACTGCAGATGGTCGCCATCGACCCTCCCGCTTCGGTCGACGAAAAGGATCTGCAGTGCCTAGGGCCTGCGGATACCGCGGCGATGCTGCAGCTGGCGCAGCAGACCCGCCCCGGCCCGTTCGGCCAACGCACTGGTGAAATGGGCCGCTACATTGGCCTGCGTGATCAAGGGCGATTGATCGCCATGGCCGGTGAACGGATGCGGCTCGACGGCTTCATCGAGATCAGCGCTGTCTGCGTGGACGAGGCCTACCGGGGGCGAGGTCTGGCCGCGCGGCTGATGAACAGCCTGCGCCGCGATATCCTGAGGCGTGGTGACCTGCCGTTTCTGCATGTGTTCAGTCACAACCGGTCGGCTGTCTCGCTCTATCGGCGGTTGGGGTTCGAAACCCGGCAGGTGTTTTCGTTATGGAGGATCGGCTGCACTGCCGACCCCTCTGCCGCTTGAACCCTCGTGCCCCGGCCCCGCCCGGGAGGGGCGCATCTGGTTAACGGCGATCTTCAATAGAGGCATGGCCTGACCCCATACCGACCCGGTCGGCTATTGTTGGATGACACAGTGCATGCCACCCCTACAGTAGGCCCACGGGTGCTCCGCACCGGCGCCCTCTCGCGCGAGGAAAGCAGCGTTGCCAGGGGCCGTGCGTCCACTTGGTCAGTCAGTTGCTGGTGGCGTACGCCCGCTCCCGTGGGCTGTCACAGGCGGATGTTTTTCCGTACCGGTAATGGCTGGGCCTGCCGGGTGGACAATCCTTCGTCATACCCGGCCGGATGGGGGAAACCTGGCGATCAGGATCAATAGCGCTGCACCGTCGCCGGCGTCCGCTTGAGCAGCACCTTGCCCGCGCGGATCGACACCAGCACCTGGCCCTGGCGGCGGATCATCTCGTAGTCGTCCGGTGCCGACAGGATCAGCAGGTTGGCCGGGCGCCCGGTCTCGATGCCGTAGCGTTCGCCGAGGTTCAGGGTACGGGCGCTGTTGTCGGTGATCAGGTCCAGGGCGCGGGTGAGGTCCTGGTAGCCGAGCATGTGACAGATGTGCAGGCCGGCTTCGAGTACCCGCAGGATGTTGCCGTTGCCCAGGGGGTACCAGGGGTCGACGATGGAGTCCTGGCCGAAGCAGACGTTCAGGCCGGCCCGGTCCAGTTCGGCCACGCGGGTGACGCCACGGCGCTTGGGAAAGGTGTCGAAACGTCCTTGCAGGTGGATGCTCTCGGTCGGGCAGGAGACGAAGTTGAGCCCGGACAGCTTGAGCAGGCGGAACAGCTTGGAGCAATAGGCGTTGTCGTAGGAACCCATCGCCACGGTGTGGCTGGCGGTGACCCTGCTACCCATGTCGCGGACCCGCGCCTCTTCGGCGAGCACTTCGAGGAAGCGCGACTGCGGGTCGTCGGTCTCGTCGCAGTGCACGTCGACCAGGCAGCCGGTGCGTTCGGCCAGGTCCATCAGGAACTTCACCGAGGACACGCCCTGGTCGCGGGTGTTCTCGAAGTGCGGAATGCCGCCGACCACGTCGGCACCCAGCGCCACGGCCTCGGTCATCAGCTCACGGCCATTCTTGTACGACTCGATGCCTTCCTGGGGGAAGGCGACGATCTGCAGGTCGATCAGGTGGCGGGTTTGCTCGCGGACTTCGACCATGGCCTTGAGTGCGGCCAGGGTCGGGTCGGTGACGTCGACGTGGGTGCGCACGTGCTGGATGCCGTGGTCGACCAGCATGTCGATGGTCTTGCGTGCGCGGGTCTTGGTGTCTTCATGGGTGACCAGGGCCTTGCGTTCGGCCCAGCGCTCGATGCCCTCGAACAGCGTGCCGCTCATGTTCCAGCTCGGTTCGCCGGCAGTCAGCGTGGCGTCGAGGTGGATGTGCGGTTCGATGAAGGGCGCGGTGACCAGGTTCTGGTCGGCGTCCAGGTCCGCCGCTTGTGCCTGGGCCACGCCGGGCTGGGCGACGATGGCGCCGATGCGCTCGCCGTCGAGTTCGATGCGATAGAGGCCGGTCTTGCCGCGCAGGCGGGCATTGATGATGTTCATGCAGGCTCCTTACAGGTTTGAGTCATGCGCCAGGCCAGCAGGGCCACGGCGGCATTCATGCGAAACAGCGGGTCGTCCAGTGATTGCCCGCTTTGTTGTTCGATGCGCTGGATACGTTGGGCCAGCGTGTTGCGGTGGATCTGCAGGCGGCTGGCCGCCTTGAAGGTGTTGGCGTTTTCCTGGAGCAGAGCGTCGAGGGTTCTGAGCAGGGTCAGCGGCTGCTTGCGCCCGGTGCCGATCAGCGGGCCGAGGGTCTGCCTGACGAAGTCATCGATCAGTGTGCGGTCGCCGATACCCTGCAGCAGGCGCAGCACCCCCAGCTCGCTGAAGTCGCACAGGCCACTGGCCGGGCGCAGGCTTTCGGCGACGTCCAGCGCCTGGCGGGCCTCGCCCAGGGCCCGGCGATACTGCCCGCAGTCCTCGACGCGGCTGGCCAGGCCCATGAACAGGTTCAGCTCGCCGATCTGCCCGCTGGCGCTGCGATACAGCGCCGTGAGGGCCTGGGGTAGCTCGGCATGGTCGGCGAGCAGCAGCACGAACAGGTCGCCTTGCAGGATCACCGGCAGTGGTTCGGGTTGCTGGCGGCCCCAGGCTTGCAGGTGGTCCTGCAGGGCCTGGCGGGTCTTTTGCAGCAACTGTTCCGCCTGGTCGGGCGCGTGGCGCTCGAACAGCAGGTTGACCGCCGACAGCCGCAAGGCCAGCAGGCGCCGCGGTCCCTCGACCGGCAGTTGCGCATGGGCGGCGCGCTGGCGGGCGATGGCCAGGCTCGGGTAGTCGCCGGTCAGCAACTGGCCGAGAATGTCCTGCCGCGAGCGCCTGGCCTGGGCCATGTGCGCCAGCGCGGTGCCGATGGCGTGGGTGACCACCACCATCTTCAGCAGGTAGGGTTGCTCGATCAGCGGCAGGCCGAGCAGTTCGGCGCGCTCGATGACCGCCTGGGGAATGCGCTGGATGAAGGCCTCGCCGGTGAGAATCACCAGCCCGGCGATGCCGACCGCGACCCCATCCTCGACCAGGCTGAGCAGGTTGCCTTCCTCGCGGCTGTGGTTGATGCCGGTGACGAACACCAGTTCGCCGCCCATCACCCACTCGGCGATGCCTTCGTTCTCGGCCACGTAGGGCCAGCGCACGCTGCGCTGCAGGTGAGCGGCGCCGGCACGGACGCGCAGTTCCTCAAGCCCGGGGAGCTTGAGGATTTCCTCGACCGTCAGGCTCATTGACCACCTTGCATGGGGTGAAGGGCACTGTCCCGGCCACGCAGTTCCACCAGGCCGATGTAGCACACCGCGGAGGCGGCGATGCCCACCAGTGGCGCGACCCAGGGCGAGCTGTACGCCAGCAGGGCGCCGACGGCATAGGCCGCCAGCCCATTGAAGTTGTAGCGCGGCAGCTTGACGCTCGCCAGTTGCGGATACTTGCCGCGATGGCGGTACCAGAAATCGGCCATGATCACGCCGCCGATCGGCGGGATGATCGAGCCGAGCAGCACCAGGAACGGGATGAGCATTTCGTACATGCCGCCGATGGCCAGCAGGATGCCGACACCGGCCGCGGCCAGGGTCATGCTGCGGCGACGCTCGCTGCGCAGCAGGTGGCAGGCCGCGGCCGAGACGTTGTAGATGGTCGGGCCCTGGATGGTCCACAGGTTCAGGCAGAGCATGACCACGGCGGCGAAGGACAGCCCCTGCAACATCATCACCTCGACGATGTCGGCCTGCTGGTAGACGATCGCGCACCAGGCGCCGGCGACGATCATCAGGCCGTTGCCGACCAGGAAGCTGATCACGCTGGCGATGACCGCGACCCGTCCGCTGCGCGCCAGCCGGGTCCAGTTGGTGGCCTGGGTAGCGCCGCTGGCGAAGGTGCCGAAGACCATGGTCACCGCTGCGGAAAAGCTCATGGCCTCATGCGGGATCACTGCGGCCAGGCCCTGCAGGCCGCCGATCTTGCGGGTGGCGATGACCATCGAGATCACCAGCAGGATGAACATCAGCGGTACCGAAACCCGCGACAGCACGTCCAGGCCCTTGTAGCCGATGATCGCGGTCAGGCTGAAGCCCAGGCCGAACAGGATCATCAATGGAATGGTCAGGCCGCTCGCCAGCCCGAGCATCTTCACCAGCACGATGGCCACGGTGGCGGTGCCCCAGGCGTACCAGCCCAGTTCGGCGAAACCGAGGATGAAGTCGGACAGGCGGCTGCCGGCTTCGCCGAAGCAGAAGCGACCCATCAGGACGGTATTGAGGCCGCTGCGCGAGGCGATCAAGGCCAGCACCGCGGCATACAGCGCCAGCAGGCTGTTGCCGATGGCCGCGACCCACAGCATGTCGACGAAATTGAAGGCCATGCCCAGTTTGCCGCCGGCGAACATGGTGCCGGTGAAGAAGGTGAAGCTGAACAGCACCATGGAAATGGACAGCAGTCCCTTGCGGGCATGGGAGGGGGCTTCACTCAGGGGAAATTCGCCGGTGGAACTCATGTGCTTTTCTCCGAACCGAAAAACGGTGCAATGAAAGGTGGGCTTGCGTTGCCTGGGCATGAGCAATAACCAGGCCCACTTTCAGCGGCTCGGGACGGGCAGAAAAAGCGGGCAGGTCTGACATTGTTTTATGTGCGAAGCGCACATTTTTAGGGGGAAATCACCGTTGAATATGTGCAGGATGCTTCAAGGCGGGGCGAGTGTGCACCAAGTGAGTCCATTGTCGTAACATTTTTTTGCCGCAGTGTTCGGCGGTGCACGCTCCCTGCCTATGGCAGCCAACTGTCTTTGGCTCACCCCCGGCAAGCGGTTACACAAGCCTTGGGGGTGACGGTGCTGTTGCTGCTGTTCCAACCCGGTTGCGGATACCTGCTGGCCGCAGCCCTGGCCGGCCTCACCTGGGCCTGTCTCTGAAGCCGGTGAGGGGCACGGCCCTGGTCGCTCTGACTCAGATCCAGAGATCGTTGGGCGCCGTCAGCTCGCCGCCCTCATGGCCTGTGTTCACAATGCCCCGCGGCTCGATGATCATCAGCCGGGCCTCGCTGTCGGCGGCCGTCCGGTGTTCCACGCCGCGCGGCACCACATACAGCTCGCCCGGGCCGACGTACACGCTGCCATGGGGCAGATCGATGCGCAGGGTCCCGTCCAGCACGATGAACGCCTCGTCGGTTTCCGGGTGGGAATGCCAGATGAACTCACCCTCGATGCGCACCACCTTGAACTGATAGTCGTTCATCTCGGCGACCACTTTCGGACTCCAGTGCTCATCGATCAGCGACACCTTGTGGGCCAGGTTCACGGCTTGCAGGCTCGGCTCGGGCAGGGAATGGGACATGACGAATCCTCTTTATGAATGGGAGCCGTCAGTCTAGCCAAAGGCTGATCAGTGGCACTTGTACGATCCTGCAAGTCGGCCGCTGGCCCGCAGGCGCTCCAGCCAGCGTGAAGGCGGGACTCCGTAGCAGCGGGTGAAGTGGCGGGTCATGTGGCTCTGGTCGTGGAAACCGCTGATCAGGGCGGCGTCGACCAGGGTGAAACCGTCGAGGATCAGTCGGCGGAACTGGTCCAGGCGGCGCAGGGTCACGAAGCGATAGGGGCTGGTGCCATACAGGACCCGGAAATCCCGGGACAGGCTCCAGCGCTCGCGGCCGCTGACGTGCTCGAGCATCTCCAGGGTAATCTCCTGGTTCAGGTGCGCCACGATGAACTCCCTGGCCCGTTCGGCCGCCGGGTAGTCCAGGCGCTTGCGTCCACGGGGCTTGCCGGCGACCGCCCGCAGGGCCATGGCCAGGTCGAACAGGGCGTCCTGTTCCTCCAGGGTATCGAGCGGATGATCCATGCCTTGCACGAACGCCTCGCTGGCGTGATACAGGCGCGGATCCTGGGAAAGCCCGCCGGCGATGTACGGCAGCGGCTCGCCGCCGAGCACCTGCTGGATCAACGCCGGGTCGACGTAGGCCATGCGATAGCGAAAGCCGGCCTCGGTACCGGCCATGCCGTCGTGCAGCTCATCGGGGTGCAGGACGAGGGTGTTGCCGGGGATGCCATGGCGCAGCGAGCCCTTGTAGTGGAAGCTCTGCACGCCGGCGAGCGTGCGGCCGATGGAATAGGTGTCATGGCGGTGCGGATCGTAGCCGTGGCCGCCGAACCAGGCTTCGATCCGTTCCACTCGTCCGGGTTGTGCGTTGCGTACCACCCAGTCCGAGACGGGGGGCGGTGTGTCTGTGTCCATCAGTGCGATATCCGGGGGCGGGTGTCAGGCGCCACGATACCCGTGATGGCCGGTTGGCGTCAGCCCCGGCTCCCTTACAACCACTGGGTGCAGCCCATGACCACCAGCGGCAGGGTGATGCCCGCGAGCAGGGTCTGGCTGGCGATGATGCCGGCCATCAACGGCGCATCGCCGCCCAACTGGCGGGCCATGATGTACGAGGACGACGCGGTGGGCAGTGCCTGGAACAGGATAGCGGCAATCGCGGCTTCGCCGCGCAGGCCCAGCAGGTGGCAGATCAGCAGGGTCGTCAGGGGCATGGCGATGAACTTGGCGACTGACGAAACGCCCACCGGTCGTAGCCAACTGCGTGAGGCGGCGAGGTCCAGGGCGGCCCCCACGCAGAGCAGGCCCAGGGGCAGTGAGGCCTGGCCCAGCGCCTTCAGGGTCGGTTCGAGGCCGGCCGGCAAGCGGGTACCCGTGAGCTGCATGAGGATGCCCAGGGTACAGGCCACCACCAGTGGATTGAGCGCGAGCTGCCGGGCCACGCCTGCCAGGCCGAGCCTCGTACCACTCCCATAACGGGCGAAGACCAGTACGCAGAGGATGTTCACCGTGGGCACGATGGCTGCATTGGCGACTGCGGCCAGGGCGATGCCGTGGCTGCCGAACAGCCCGGCGGCAGCGGAGACTCCGACGTAGTTGTTGAAGCGCACGCCACCCTGGAACAACGAGGTGAAGGCCGGGTCGTCGACGGCCAGGTTGCGTCGTAACAGTACCAGAATGGCCGCTACCGCCAGGGTGGGCAGCACCAGCGCGAGAATCATCTCCCTGACCGGAATGTCGCCCAATTGCGCGCTGGACAGGCCGTGGAAGAACAGCGCCGGCAGCAGCACGTAGTAGCCCAGGCGTTCGGCCTGGGGCCAGAAGCCTTCGGCGAGAAAGCGGGCATGTCGCAACCACGCTCCCAGGGCGATCAGCAAGGCGATGGGCACCAGCGCCAGGATCAGCGTGGCGTTCATCGACAGGCTCCCGGTGCCGGATGAGGGCGCTGTCGGGTTTTCTGCGCGGTGAGGGTCGGTTGATCGGTGGTAGCAGGCATGGCGCTCTCGGATGGCAACGAAACGCCCCACGATAGCGTTCACGATCGACAATAAAAAACGATATAAAATTGCCGCTAGCTTGATAATTTCTCATGGGTTGTCGCGTGCCCGGCCTGGGTGCGCACCGCTTGCACGAGGGCCTGGGCCGAGCGTCCCGCCGGGCGATCCTCGCGTTCGAGCAGAACCACCGTGCGCATCTGCTGCGGTTCGCCGAAGGGCAGGCAAAGCATCTTGCGCGATGCCGGCAGGTTCTGCCGCGACAGCGGGATGATCGACACACCCAGACCGCTGGCGACCATCTGCAGGATGGCGTCCTGGCTGTCCAGTTCCATGCTGGTCTGTACCCGTATGCGCAGCCTGCGCAGTTCCCGCTCTATCGTCCTGCCGGCCCAGGCCCGGCGGTCGAAGCGGATGAACGGGTAGTCCTGCAGCAAGCCGCGCGGATCGCGGCAGGGCAGGTTGGCCGGGGCGACGATCCAGAACCCTTCCTGGTACAGCGGGGTACTGACCAGCCCGAAGGGGTAGGGCTTGACCGGCTCGGTGGTGATGGCCGCATCCAGTTCGCCGTTGTCGATGCGAATGGCCAGCTCAGCGGACATGCCGGACGCCACGTTCACCCGCAGGTGCGGATGTTCGGCGCTCAGTGCCGCCAGCGCGGCCGGCAGGAAGCCGGACAGGGCTGTGTGGATCGCGCCGATGCGCAAGGTGCCGCGCAGCTGTGAACCGTCGCTGAGGTCGGCGGCGATGCTGTCGTGGATCGCCAGGATCTCCCGGGCCCGATCGAGCACCAGGTGACCGGCCGGCGTCATTAGCGGGATACGCCGGGTGCGGTCGAACAATGGCGCGCCGAAGGTGTCCTCGAGGCTCTTCACGTGCAGGCTGACCGCCGATTGCGTCAGGTGGATGGCTTCGGCGGCACGGGCGAAGGAGCCGTACTGGGCAATGGCGACCAGGGTGCGGAATTCGCGTAGGGACATTGGGCGTTGCTCCGGGGATCAGTGGCCATTGTGCCCCAATTGATCCCCGGGCATGTACCGCCTCAAGCGGTGGCTACTGCGGAGTCGGGTTGCAGACCGGCGTGATCGGTTCACCGGCGAGCACCTTGCGGGCGAAGGGAATCGAGTCCTTCAGCGAGGCGTTGACCGTGCCGCTGTGTTCCAGCCCGGCATACACATGGGCCTCGACCACGCTGCCCGCCGCGCAACTGTCGCGGGCCAGGCTGCTCTGGCTTTGCGCGGTGGTGCTCGGGTCGGTCTCGCCGGCACCGATGAAGATCGGCTGCTTGAGCTTCAGCGTCGGGAAGTCGATCGCCTGGATCCACGGCCGCAGTTTTGCCGCGGCTTCGGCGCTGGGTTGCTTGCGGGTGTTGGCGAGGGTCCGACCGCTGAACACGGTGTCTGCCTCCAGCGCAGCCAGGCAGCTGGTACGGGCCTGCTCCACGAACGGCAGGGCCTCGCGGGTGAAATAGTCCTGCGGATCGATGCTCGGGTCGTACTGCTGTTGCGCGAGCAGGGTGTAGAAGCCGTAGGCGAGGGTTTCATCGACCTGGTTCGGGTCCTTCGGTGGGCGGGTTTTGTTATCGGTGATCTTGTAGATCACCCCGGTGGCCACCGTGCCCTTGACGCCCAGGGCCGGGCTGTAGTCCGGCGCATAGGCTGCCGCCGCATAGGCTCCGGCGCCGCCTTGCGACTGGCCGACGATCAGCACCTTGTTGGCCAGCCCCGGTGTGCCGGCGATCACCGCACGTGCGGCATCGAGAATGCCGTAGGCGGCCACGCGGCTGTTGAGCAGCGGATGCCCGCCGGGCACGCCCAGGCCCTGGTAGTCGGTGGCGACCACGGCATAACCCTCGCGCAGCCAGGCGTTGAGGTAGTTGACGTCACGGATCGAACGACCGGCCCAGGACGGCGCGCAGATATCCGCCACGCCAACCGTGCCATGGCCCCAGGACACCACCGGCCAGCCACCGGTGGGAGCCTTGCCCTTGGGCAAAAACAGCGCGCCGGACACCACGATCGGCGTCTTGCCGTCGATGCCGTTGGTGGAGGTGTAGAGGATGCGTTGCTGGGCGCCGGCCTCGGCCAGGCTCAGTTGTACCGGCAGAGGCTCGCTGCGCAGCAGCTTGCCGGGTTGGGCCGGAATCTCCTGTTGCCAGGTGTAGAAGGGCGACACGCGGCCATCGCCCTGTTGCGGATCCGGGCGTGGCGCATGCACGGCGGCCAGGGTCTGCAGCGACAGGGCGAGAAGGCCGGCACCGCAGGCCAGCTTGAACGGCAGTTTCATGGATTGCTTCCTGGTTGGATGAAGACGTCGGCAGGGCTCAGGGGCCCGGCCAGTAGTCCTTGGGGGCCCATGCGGCATGCCCTGGAGCGATATTGGCGAAGCCGTCCTGGCGCGGCTGTGCCGGAGCCAGGATCACTGCGCCACCGAACAGGGCGGCCAGGATCAGTAGGCGTGCTGCGTCAGCGGTTCTCATCATCGTGTCGCTCCATGGGCACCGGGCGGGCCGGCAGTCCCGGGGGGTGAGCAGGATGTGTGCCAGCGCCCCGGGCAAGGCTGCAGCCCTTGCAGGACGTGGCCTGCGGGAACGGCAGGGATGGGCGGGGAGAGGCGGATGATGGTGGGGAAGCATCGATTGCTGCTGGCCTGCTGCCTGTGCAGCAGCGCCGTCCCGGTTCATGCCGGGCCTGCCCGGGCAGGAGAAGATTTTCGACCCGTTGTGGCGGATCAGGACCTGCGCTCCATGCCGATCGGCCGATAGTCCAGTGTCCTCTCCGGTCTTGCCTGTGCTATCGAGAGGATCAGGCAAGAATACGACCGGATTGCGCTACTGCGGTCCGCCGCCTCCCTGTGAATATGGGTAGCCGGGTCGTTGCCGCGTGCAACCGCCCGTTCGATTCACGGCCAGAGGAAAATTCCGATGCAAGTGCATGCCTATGGTGCCCATGCGGGCGATAAACCACTCCAATCCCTGCAGATCACCCGTCGTGCGCCCGGTGCCCACGATGTCCAGATCGACATCGCCTTCTGCGGCGTCTGCCATTCCGACCTGCACCAGGTGCGTTCCGAGTGGGAGGGTACCCGTTATCCCTGCGTACCCGGCCACGAAATCGTCGGTCGCGTCAGTGCGGTCGGCGCCCACGTCAGCGGCTTCAAGGCCGGCGACCTGGTCGGGGTCGGCTGCATCGTCGACAGTTGCAGGCATTGCGCCGACTGCGACGAGGGCCTGGAGAACTATTGCGACGGGATGATCGGCACCTACAACTTCCCGACGCCCGATGCCCCGGGCTGGACCCAGGGCGGCTACTCGGAAAAAATCGTCGTGCATGAACGTTATGTCCTGCGCATCGCTCACCCGGAAAACCAGTTGGCCGCTGTTGCGCCGCTGCTGTGTGCCGGCATCACCACCTATTCGCCGTTGCGGCACTGGAATGCCGGGCCCGGCAAGAAGATCGGTGTGGTCGGTATCGGTGGCCTGGGGCACATGGGTATCAAGCTGGCCCACGCCATGGGCGCGCACGTGGTGGCCTTCACCACCTCGGCCTCCAAGCGCGAGGCCGCCCAGGCGCTGGGCGCGGATGAAGTGGTGGTGTCGCGTGATGCCCACGAGATGGCCGCCCATGCCAAGAGCTTCGACCTGATCCTCAACACGGTGGCTGCCCCGCACGACCTCGATGCGTTCCTGGTCCTGCTCAAGCGTGACGGTGCCCTGTCGCTGGTCGGCGCACCGGCTTCGCCGCATCCGTCGCCCAACGTGTTCAACATGATCATGAAGCGTCGCACCATTGCCGGCTCGATGATCGGCGGCATCCCCGAAACCCAGGAAATGCTGGATTTCTGCGCCGAACACGGGATTACCGCCGACATCGAACTGATCCGCGCCGACGAGATCAACGATGCCTACGAGCGCATGCTCAAGGGCGAGGTGAAGTACCGTTTCGTCATCGACAACGCCACCCTGAACCCGCAGCGCTGATCGCCGACTGAAGTGCAAACGCTGTTCGCCAGCCAACAGTTGGTGGGCAGCGATGCTGGTTTAGCAGCAGGCGCGTTGCGCTGATATGTTGGCAAGTCATTGTATTTCAATGATTTTATGGTTGGCATGAAGTCTGCCATGTACACCTGGAAAGTTCATGAATTCCAGGGGCACACGTGAGCGCTAGTGAATACCAACTGATTGCCAGGGGCCGGGAGAGTGCCGCCGTGCCGGTGCCTTCCCACGCGCCAACCCTCTCCCCGCTGCCGTCCTCGGCCTGCGATATCGCGTTGGAGTTCCGCGGCGTGACCAAGTGCTATGCCGGCAATGGGCGGCACACCTCGAACAATGCCGTGGAGCACGTGAGCCTGGCGGTACGGCGCGGCGAAGTGCTGTGCCTGATGGGTACATCGGGCAGCGGCAAGTCGACACTGTTGCGCCACGTCAACCGGTTGATCGAACCGAGCAGCGGCGAGGTGCTGATCGAGGGCACGGCCCTGGGCAGCCTGTCGGCCCAGGCGCTGCGCGAGTTGCGCTCGCAGCGCATCGGCATGGTGTTCCAGCATTTCGGCCTGTTGCCCCATCGCAGCGTGCGTGACAACGTGGCCCTGCCCCTCGAACTGCGCGGCGAGCCGGAGGCCGCCCGGCTGGCTGCGGCACAGCGACAATTGCAGGCGGTGGGGCTGGCGGAGTGGGGCGAGCATTTTCCCCATGAGCTGTCCGGCGGTATGCAGCAACGGGTCGGACTGGCGCGGGCGTTGGTGACCGAGCCCGACATCCTGCTGATGGATGAGCCGTTCAGCGCCCTGGACCCGACCATCCGCCGCGACCTCCAGGGGCGCTTCCTGCAACTGGTACGTGAGCGCGGCATCACCACCTTGCTGGTCACCCATGACCCGGGCGAGGCCCTGCGCCTGGCCGATCGCATTGCCGTGTTGCGCGCTGGCGAGCTGATCCAGGTCGGCACGCCGCAGGAACTGCTCGAACACCCGGCGGATGCCGGCGTGGCGGACTTCTTCGATGAGCGGCCGCGCGCTGCCGCGCCGTTGGCGGTGCCCGGCGCGCCAGAGGACGCAGCACCGGCGCACGTGACGCAGACCGTATCGGGCAAGACGGGCCTCACTTCCTGGCTGCTGGGCCCGGCTGCGTTGGCCGCGGTCGGACGCAATGGGCTGTTCTGGCTGGCACTGCTGATCGAACTGGCATCGTTGGCATTGCTTGGCGGCAGTTGGCGCAGCGGTTCCAGCGTGGGCGTGGCCGTTGCCCTGGCCGTACTGCTGGGCAACCGCGCCGCCAGTGCCGGGTTGAGCCGTCACGCTCAGGGCCGTGCGCCGCACGCCTGGGCATTGCCCGCAGCCGCGGCCGGTGTCTGGCTGCAGTTTCCGGCCGACCGCGACAGCATGCTGGCGATTGCGGGTGGCATCGACCGGTTGATCGGCTGGTCCCAACTGACCTTCGAAAGCGCCTTCGTCGGGGTGATTGTCGCGGTGCGCTCGGTCATCGAGGGCGTGGAAGGCGCATTGAGCTGGATCCCCTGGCCGGTGCCTGCGCTGGCGCTGGTCTACCTGGCCTGGCGCAGCGCCGGTGCGCCGCTGGCCCTGACCTGTGCCCTGGCTCTGGGCTATATCGGCCTGTTCGGCTTCTGGGAACACACCGTCTCGACCATCGCCCTGGTTGGCGCCTCCGTGCTGCTGTCGCTGCTGATCGGCATTCCCACCGGCATCCTGCTGGCCAAGCGGCCCCTGGCGCGGCGCCTGATCACGCCATGGCTGGACGTCATGCAGACCCTGCCGACCTTCGTCTACCTGATTCCGGCGGTGGCGTTCTTTTCCGTGGGCAAGACGCCTGCGGTCATCGCCACGGTGGTCTTCGCCCTGGCACCGATGATTCGTCTCACCGCTCTCGGCATCCAGGAGGTGCCCAAGGCGGCGGTGGAGGCAGCCGTGGCCCATGGGGCGACACCCTGGCAGACGCTGACCCGGGTCGAGTTGCCCCTGGCGGCCGGTTCGCTGCTGCTGGGCGTCAACCAGACCATCGTCATGAGCCTGTCGATGGTGGTCGTCGCAGCGCTGATCGGCGCGGGCGGCCTGGGCTACGACGTCATGACCGCGCTGCGCAACATCAAGGGCGGTGAGGGCGTTCTCGCCGGCATCGCCATCGTTTTTTGTGCCCTGGTACCGGACCGGATCATCCAGGCTTCCCTTCGCAAACGTCATCGTTTCATTCAGGAGTAACCCCGTTCATGCCCAAGTTCCTCTCCCGCGCCCTGGCCGGCGCCGCTCTGCTGGGGGCCTTGCTGCCGGCCACGGCAGCACTGGCCAAGGACAAGATCGTCATCGGCGAGCAGAACTGGACCGGCGCCGTCGCCATCCAGTACATCCTCGGCGACATTATCAGTTCCCGGCTCGACGGCGATGTCTCCTATCTGGCCGGTGACGTGCCGGTGCTGTTCGCCGCCGCGGCCAAGGGCGATGGTTCGGTCGACGTGCTCACCGACATCTGGCTGCCGAACCAGTCGGCGGCATGGGCCAGGTACGTCACCGGCGGTACCCGTTCGCTGGTCCCCAACAAGCAGCCTTACCTTGGTGTGCAGGGCTTCTACATTCCCGGCTACATCCAGGACAAGTACGGTGTGAAGTCGGTCTATGACCTGCGCAAACCCGAGGTGGCCCAGCTGTTCGCGCCGCCCGGCGGTGGCCAGGCGCAACTGCTGGTGGGGCCGGCCGGCTGGGAGTCGACCTACATCGGCGAGATCAAGGCCAAGGACTTCGGCTTCGCCAGGAACTTCGAGTCGGTCTCCACCGAGGCCGCGGTCACCTACGCGCGCCTGGATGCCGCCTACAAGGCCGGGCGTGGCGTGGTGTTTTATGCCTACACCCCGGACTGGATCTTCTCCGCCTATGACCTGCGTCGCCTGGATGAGCCGCCGTTCGACGGCTACGCCCAGGACAACAAGAAGGGCGACCCGCTGTACAAGGCCGACGGCTGCTGGAAGTTCATCAGCCCGACCGTCGATACCGACTGGCTGAACAAGAGCAGCATCACCTGCGCCTATCCGGATGCCAAGGTGCACATTCTCGCATCCGCCAGCCTGCGCCAGCGCGCGCCGCGTATCGCCGCGTTCCTCGAGAACGTGAGCATCGACCCGACCTCGCTGAACGAACTGATCCTGAAGATCGAGCGTGAAAAGCAACCGGCCGAAAAGGCCGCCAAGGCCTGGGTCGCGGCCAACCCGGCGACCGTCAACCAGTGGCTGCAGGCTGCTGGCGACAAGGTGGCGGCGCAATGAGCCGGCGCGCATTGACGCTGCTCGACGGCGGCATGGGGCGCGAACTCAAGCGTATCGGAGCGCCGTTCCGGCAGCCGGAGTGGTCGGCGCTGGCGCTGTTGCAGGGCCCGGAGCATGTGACCCGGGTACACCGCGCCTTTATCGAGGCCGGTGCCCGGGTGATCACCAGCAACAGCTACGCGGTGGTGCCGTTTCATATCGGTGAGGCGCGTTTCGCCAGCGATGGCCGTGGGCTGGCGGCGCTGTCCGGCCGACTGGCGCGGGAGGCGGCCGAGGGGACCGATGTGCGGGTGGCCGGTTCGCTGCCCCCGGCGCTGGGTTCCTATCGGCCGGATCTGTTCGACCACCAGCGTTCGCTGGCCATTCACCGTGAGCTGATTGCCGGCCTGGGCCCGCATGTCGACCTGTGGCTGGCGGAAACCCAGAGTTCCCTGGCCGAGGCCCGGGCGGTACGCGAGGCGCTGGGCCGTGACGACAAGCCGCTGTGGCTGTCTTTCACCCTGGTGGACGCCTTGCCAGACGATGTACCGCGCCTGCGCTCCGGCGAAAGCATCGAGCAGGCGGCGCAGGTGGCGCTGGAACTGGGTGCCAGTGCGCTGCTGTTCAACTGCAGCCAGCCCGAGAGCATGGGCCCGGCGTTGATCAGCGCGCGACAGGCACTCGCGGCGCAGGCCGGCGAACTGCAACTGGGGGTCTATGCCAACGCGTTTGCGCCGGTCAGCGAAGACGCCCAGGCCAACGACACCCTGCTCGATATTCGTGCCGACCTGGGCCCGGCGGCCTACCTGCAATGGGCGCAGCGCTGGGTCGATGAAGGCGCGCTGATCGTCGGTGGCTGCTGCGGTATCGGCCCGGAGCACATCCGGCAATTGAACGAGCACTTGCAAGCAGGGGAGGTGAGCTCATGAGCGGGTTACAACAGGCCACCTTCGGCGCGGGCTGTTTCTGGGGTGCCGAAGCGGCCTTGCGCGAGCTGCACGGAGTGGTGGACAGCCGGGTCGGCTACGCGGCGCAAGCGGGTCGCAGCGAGCCGCTGATCGAGGTGGTTCAGGTCGATTTCGATCCTGGCGTCATCGACTATCCGGCGCTGGTCGAGGCGTTCTGGGGGCTGCATGACCCGACGTCGCGGGACCGTCAGGGCGATAATATCGGGGTGAAATATCGTTCGGCGATCTTTGTCCACTCGCCGCAGCAGGCGGCCATTGCCGAATTGGCACGGGCGGAACTCGAGGCTTCGAGGCGGTTCAACCGGGCCATCGCCACGGTCGTCGTGCCGCTGGGAACGTTCGAGCTGGCGGCAGAGGACCAGCAGCGTTATCTGGAGAGAAACGGTCTGACGGCCTGCTCGATCAGCCACGCCTGAACCTTTTGCAGCTGTTGCTGCTCCTGCTGCCAGAGCCTCTGGAGGCTACAGGATCCGGCTCTGGCGGGCGGCCGAATCAATGGCTCGGGATGTTTCCGCTGACCCCGTTCGTGAATGAATCCGGACGCCGGATCGCCGGCTCCAGGCACGATCGTTCCATGTCGAAATCAGTTCGATGAGCGACGTGCTCAGGACATTTGCCTGTCGCTCAAAGTCCGTAAAGTGGCGTGCCGTCTCGTTGCGACGCTTTAGGGAAGAAAAACAATGCATAGCCTGAACCCCAAGGATTCCAACGGCCAATTGGCGCAGGGCTTCAAGCCGCGCCATGTCACGATGCTGTCTATCGCAGGGATCATCGGTGCAGGCCTGTTCGTCGGTTCGGGGCATGCCATTGCCGCGGCCGGTCCCGCCGTGCTGTTGGCCTATCTGTTTTCCGGGCTGCTGGTGGTGCTGGTGATGCGCATGCTCGGCGAAATGGCCGTCGCCAATCCCGACACCGGTTCCTTCTCCACCTACGCCGACCAGGCCATCGGCCGCTGGGCCGGCTTCACCATCGGCTGGCTCTACTGGTGGTTCTGGGTGCTGGTGATCCCGATCGAGGCCCTGGCCGCCGGACATGTGCTCAACCAGTGGTTCCCGGGGATCGATGCCTGGCTGTTCGCCCTGCTGTCGATCGTGCTGCTGGTGGTGACCAACCTGTTCAGCGTGTCCAAGTACGGCGAGTTCGAATTCTGGTTCGCCATGGCCAAGGTCGTGGCGATCATCGGTTTCATCGGCGTCGGTTTCGCCGTGCTGATGGGCTGGGTTCCCGAGCGCGAGGCCAGCGGCCTGAGCCGGCTCATGGCCGAGCACGGTGGTTTTGCGCCCAATGGCCTGTCGGCGGTGGTCGGTGCATTCATCACCATCATGTTCAGTTTCATCGGTACCGAGGCGGTGACCATCGCCGCAGCCGAATCCAACGATCCGTCGCGCAACATCGCCAAGGCGACCCGTTCGGTGATCTGGCGGATCGGCGTGTTCTACCTGCTGTCGATCTTCGTGGTCATCTCCGTGGTGCCCTGGAACGATCCGCAACTGACGACGGTGGGCTCCTACCAGCGGGCACTGGAACTGATGAACATTCCCCACGCCAAGTTCATGGTGGATGCGGTGGTGCTGATCGCCGTGGCCAGTTGCATGAACTCGTCGATCTATATCGCCTCGCGCATGCTGTTCTCGCTGGGCAAGCGCGGTGATGCGCCCCGGCCACTCAAGCGAACCTCGTCGGCCGGTGTGCCGCGTGCGGCGGTGATCGCCAGCAGTGTGCTCGGTGCCGGCGTGACCCTGTTCAGCTACTTCGCCCCGGCTGGCCTGTTCGATTTCCTGCTGGCCAGTTCCGGTGCAATCGCGCTGCTGGTGTACCTGGTGATCGCGATCTCGCAGTTGCGCATGCGTCGGCGCCTGCAGCGGCAGAACATCGAGCTGGCCTTTCACATGTGGCTGTTCCCGTGGCTGACCTACCTGGTGATCGCCTTCATCTGCGCGGCACTGGGGGTAATGATGGCAACGCCCGAGCACCGCACGGAAGTGACCTCGACCATCGTCCTGGCGTTGGCGATTTCCTTTATCGGGTTGGTGACGGCCCGTCAGCATGGGCAGCCGGAAAAGGCCAGCCTGCTGAGCGATGCCTGACAGGGTTGGATCAACTGCTGTCGCAGGGGTATTCGCAGGCTGTACGTCGCGCACTCTGCGACATCGCTCAGGACGAGCCGGGCGCCGTCGAGGCGCTCCACCATTCGCCACCGCCGTCGGCGTAGCGCCTGCGCATGTGGGCGGCCAGGGCCTGCAGGTCCCTGGGCATGCTCTCGTCCGGATCGGGGGCGGGCAGGGGCATGCGGACCTTCCACAGGTTGGCGCCCTCGATCAGGGCGAAGGCCTGGCCCTTGGGCAGGCTGACGACGTGGGCCGGCTCGATCAGCGGCACGCAGGTCGAACTGACCCGGTCCTGGGTGTTGCTGGTGAAGTCGGTGCTGCCCGACGCATCCGAGCTGTCGGTGGCACCGCTGACCAGGGTGGTCGAGTACACATCGACCTTGGGCAATTGTCGGGTCAGCAGTTCCGCCGTGGCGGTCTCGCGTACCCGCAGCATGAACAGATTGTTGAAGTTGCCGACCACCTGGCCGGCCTTGGCACGGTTGCCGAGCCGGGCCTCGATGTCGCTGAGGGTCTGGGTGTAGGCGGTGACCTGGATGCCGGCGCCGCCGCCCTTGTTGATCATCGGGATGAACTCCTCGCCCATCAGTTCGTTGAATTCGTCGGCGTGCAGGTTGATCGGGATCTTCTGTTCGCGGTCGGCGTGGGGCAGGCCGTCGTCGACGCCGAACTTGTAGATATGCCCGGCCACCGAGACCAGGTCGGCGAACATCGAGTTGCCCACCGCCGCGGCGACCTCCGGGTCGGACAGCGCATCGAGCCCGACATACACCACTGCGCGCTTGCGGATCACCTGCATCCAGTCGAAGATCGGCCGCGGATCGTCGAGGGCGCCGTAGTCCGGCGAGATCAGTTCGGCCATGCGTCCGGTGGTGAGTTTTTCCAGCAGCGGCAGCAGCGAGGCGACGATCTTGTCGAAGTAGGTCTTGTCGTAGCGTACGGCGGAGCGCAGGCCGTCCATCACCGGGTCGGCGACCCGGGTGCGCGACAGGTACTGGTCGATGGCCGTGACCCGTGGCTGGCGGCCGCGCATGTTGTGCGGGGTGGTCTTTTCGTTGAGCTTGCCTTCGAGGCCGGCGATCAACTCCCAGGCATCCGGGTCATGACGGGCGAAGTAGTGGTGGCTGTAGTCGATGAACAAGGCATCGATATTGATCACGTGCTGCTGGATCTTCAGGTAGTCCGGGCGGCTGCCCAACTCCACCAGGGCCCGGGCGATGATATTGACGAAGCGCCAGGCGAACTCGCGGAACGCGGCGCTGCTGCCTTCGCCGGACAGTTGCCCGGAGATCCGGCTGGCCACCTCGGAGATCCGGTCGAAGCGGCCGACGGCATTGTAGCGGGCTGAAATATCCGGCCAGCCGAGGTGGAACACATGGAATTCCTTGTCGCGTCCGGCGCGGCGCGCTTCCACGTACATGCGTTTGAGCAGGTCGGCATCGCCCTTGGGGTCGAAGACGATCACCGGTTCGAATTCCGTGCGCCCCTCGATGCGTTTGACCCGGCGAATGTCCTGGGTGATGAACAGCTCGGCCAGGCGAGTCTTGCCGACCCGGGTGGTGCCCAGCACCAGGCTGTGGCCGACGCGTTCGCCGAGGGGCAGTGACACCTCGACTTCATCGGGCTCCACGCCATGCAGGCGGGGCGAGCCGCCTACCGGTGGCAGCGGCCGTACCGGGTTCAACGGACTGTCCCAGGCGGTGAGGCGAGGCAGCAGGCTCAGGGGCAAACGCGCCTGTTCCAGGCGTCGTTCCAGTCGGCGGGCCTGCAGGAACAGCGGCGAAGGCTCGACATAGCGACGGAATTCCGGGCGGTAGGTCTGCATCAGGCGCTGGGTATGCCGTTGCTCCCATTTGAAACCCGCACCGACGAACAGCCGCTGGTGACTGACCGGGATGCGCTGGCTGGTAATGACATAGCGCGGCAGGCGCCGGATATTGCGGCGAAAGCGCAGTACCATCAGTGCCTGGCGCAAACGTATCCAGCCCAGCAGCAGATAACCCAGTGCCGTCAGTGCACCGAACAGCGGTGTCAGGCCAAGTACCCAGGGCGCGAACAGGCACAGCCCGATGCAGCCGGCGCAGACGGCGACGGTGTACAACTCCACGGCCGGGCGCAGCAGCACCTCGACCGTATGCTGTTGGGTCATGGGAGTGGCGCTCCGTGGTGATCTCGAAGGCCTAGGGTGGCAGGGTGGGAGGCCCTGCGCTGCGGTAAAACCGGAACGGGCCGGGCGGGTTTGGCCGTTCGCGGCCATCATGTGTCATTGCCCGATCCGCCAACCTTGTGTATTGCTACGCCTTTCGCCACGGACACCGAGAATTCCCATGCCCCGTTTTGCTGCCAACCTGAGCATGCTCTACCCGGAACACGACTTCCTGGATCGTTTCCAGGCCGCCGCCGCCGATGGTTTCGAGGCGGTGGAATACCTGTTTCCCTACGACTATCCCGTGCAGGAACTGAAACAACGCCTGGACGACCATGGCCTTCACCAGGTGCTGTTCAATGCACCGCCGGGCGACTGGGCGGCGGGAGAGCGCGGTATCGTTTCCTTGCCCGGCCGTGAGCAGGCGTTCCGCGACGGTTTTGCCAGGGCCCTGGAGTACGCCAGCGTACTGGGCAACCGGCATATCCATGTGATGGCCGGCCTGTTGCCCGCCGATGCCAGCCGCGAACGCCATCAGGCGACCTACCTGGAAAACCTCGCCCATGCCACTTCGGCGGCCGCCAAGGTCGGGGTGACGGTGCTGCTGGAGCCGATCAACCCACGGGACATGCCCGGCTTTTTCCTCAACCGCCAGGACCAGGCCCATGCCATTCGCGAGGCGGTCGGCGCAGCCAACCTGCAGGTGCAGTTCGACTGCTACCACTGCCAGATCGTCGAAGGTGACCTGGCCACCACCTTGCGCCGCGACCTGGCCCATATCGGCCATATCCAGATCGCCGGAGTACCGGATCGCCACGAGCCGGACCTGGGCGAGGTGAACTACCCCTGGCTGTTCGAACTGATCGACCAGTTGGGCTACCAGGGCTGGATCGGTTGCGAGTATCGCCCACGGGGCAACACCTCGGCCGGCCTGCAATGGCTGCGGGACTGGAAGGCCCGGCACTGACCGACGGGGGCTGTGTCACGCCTGGCGTTGCAGAAACATCGCCAGGCCGACTTCCTCCAGGTGCAGGCCCTTGCGCAGCCTCGGCTTGGGCAAGCTGGCCAGCTCACCGAGGACGAAGGCCTCGAGGACGCCGGGATGGATGTAGCACTTGCGGCACACGGCCGGGGTATTGCCCAACTGCCTGGCGACGCTCTTGACCGTTTCGACGATCTGCCGTTTGGCCTCGGCCTCCGGTTCCCAGTGCAGTTCACGCAGCACCGTCAGGGCCATGGCGCTGCCGGCCCAGGTGCGGAAGTCCTTGGCGGTGAAATCGGCACCGGTCAGTTCCTGCAGGGAGGCGTTGACGTCCGAGGAGCTGACGACATGCCGCTCGCCGTTTTCGTCCAGATACTGGAACAGGTGCTGGCCGGGCAGTTCCAGGCAGCGCTTGAGTACCGTGGCCAGGCGCCGGTCCCTGACCGTGACCCGGTGCTCGACGCCGCTCTTGCCACGGAACTGGAAGACGATGGCGCTGCCGTTGATCGCGACATGCCGGTTGCGCAGGGTGGTCAGGCCGTAGGAGCGATTCTCCCGGGCGTAGCGGCTGTTGCCGATGCGGATCAGGGTGGTGTCGAGCAGGCTGATCACCGTGGCCATGACCTTGTCGCGGTTGAACCCCGGTTTCGCCAGGATCGTTTGCAACTGTTGCCGCAACTTGGGCAGCGCCTTGCCGAAGGCCAGCAGCCGGGCGTACTTGTCCTGATCGCGGATCTCCCGCCAACGCGGGTGATAGCGGTACTGCTTGCGGCCCCGGGCATCGCGCCCGGTGGCTTGCAGGTGGCCTTGCGGATCGGCGCAGATCCACACGTCGGTGTAGGCCGGGGGTACGGCGAGGGCGTCGAGGCGGCGGATCTCCTGCGGGTCGCGAATGCGCTCGCCCTCGGCATTGAAATAGGCGAACCGCTTGCGCCATTTCCTGCGGCGGATACCTGGCTGGGTGTCGTCGACGTAATGCAGGTCGGGTGACAGCTCGGCGGGGGCTGAAGCATCGGGCATGGCGGCGTCCTTGAAGGAGAATCAGACGGTATGACCGATTGACCGCGGCCGTGCCCGGAGGTGCCTTTTATCAGGCCAGTACCGCCACCGCCTTGATCTGTGCCCAGAGCCGCTGGCCGGTCCGCAGTTGCAACTGGTCGCGCGAGTAGCGGGTGATCCGCGCCAGCAGCGGGGTGCCGTCGGCATCCAGCCGCACCAGCACATGGGCCTGGTTGTCCGCGGCGGTTTCGCCGGTGACGGTGACCGGCAGGCGGTTGAGAATGCTGCTGTGTTCTTCCACCTGCAGGCTGAGGCTGACGTCGCGCGCCTGGACCTTGCAGCGCAATTGCCTGCCGATGGCCTGCGGGGTGTGCGCCACGCGGATGTTCGATGGGCTGCCGGGCAGTTGCAGGGTCACGAGCTGATAGTGCGGGTCGTAGGCGCTGACCTGGCCGGCGATCACCACCCCGGCGTCGTCGCCCAGGGCCAGGGGCAGGTCGAGCCGCGCCAGGGTGGTGCCGATCGGCCCGCTGGCCAGCGCCTTGCCGGCGGAAAACAGGACGATGTGATCGGCCAGGCGGGCGACCTCGTCCTGGGAATGGCTGACGTAGAGCAGCGGAATATCCAGCTCGTCATGCAGGCGTTCCAGGTACGGTAGGATCTCGGTCTTGCGCTGGCTGTCGAGCGCGGCGAGGGGTTCGTCCATCAGCAGCAGGCGAGGGCTGGTGAGCAGCGCCCGGGCGATGCCGACACGCTGGCGTTCGCCGCCGGAGAGGTGTTGCGGGTGACGCTCCAGCAGGTGGCTGATGCCCAGCAGCTCACAGGCCTGGCTCATGTCCACCCGCCGCTGGGCCCGGGGAATGCGGCGCAGGCCGAACTCCAGGTTCGCCCGCACCGAGAGGTGCGGGAACAGGCTGGCTTCCTGGAACACGTAACCCAGGGCGCGCTTGTGCGGGGGCACGAAGCGTTGGCGGTCGCTGTCCTGCCAGATTTCGTCGTTGACCTGGATGAAGGCCTGCGGGGCTTTTTCCAGGCCGGCGAGGCAGCGCAGGCAGGTGGTCTTGCCCGAACCCGAGGGGCCGAACAGCGCGGTCACACCGCGGCCGGGCAGGCGCAGGTCCAGATCCAGGGCGAAGCCCGGGTAGTGCAGTTTCAGGCGGGTCTGTATCGAGGCGGTCATGGCTCAGCTCCAGCCCATCCTGGTTTTTCTGCTCGAGTACAGCGCCAGCAGGACAAGGAAGGAGAACACCAGCATGGCGCCGGCCAGCCAGTGGGCCTGGAGGTATTCCATGGCCTCGACGTGGTCGTAGATCTGGACCGAAACCACGCGGGTCCGGTCCGGGATATTGCCGCCGATCATCAGCACCACGCCGAACTCGCCGACGGTGTGGGCGAAGCCGAGAATCGCGGCGGTGATGAAACCGGGACGCGCCAGCGGCAGGATCACGCTGAAGAAGGTGTCCCAGGGGTTGGCGCGCAGGGTCGCGGCCACTTCCAGCGGGCGGGTGCCAATGGCGCTGAAGGCGTTTTGCAGCGGCTGGACCACGAACGGCATCGAGTATATCACCGAACCGATGACCAGGCCGGTGAAGCTGAAGGTCAGGGTGCCCAGGCCGATGGCCTGGGTGAAATGCCCGATGAAACCGTGAGGGCCGAAGGCCAGCAGCAGGTAGAAGCCGATTACCGTCGGCGGCAGCACCAGCGGCAGGGCCACCACCGCGCCGATCGGCCCGCGCAGCCAGGATCGGGTGCGCGACAGCCACAGGGCGATGGGGGTGCCGACCAGCAACAGGATCACCGTGGTCAGCGACGCCAGTTTCAGCGTCAGCCAGATCGCGGCGAAGTCGGTACTGTCGAGCGGCATTTACAGGGCGTAGCCATAGGCGTGGATGATGGCCGCAGCTTTCGGGCCCTTCAGGTATTCCACCAGCGCCTTGGCGGCGGCATTGTCCTTGCCCTTGTTGAGGATCACCGCGTCCTGCCTGATCGCTTCATGCAGGTCGGCCGGGACGATCCACGCCGAACCGCTGGTGAGCTTGCCGTCCTTGTAGACCTGCGACAGGGCGACGAAGCCCAGCTCGGCGTTGCCGGTGGACACGAACTGGTAGGCCTGGGTGATGTTCTGGCCGGTGACCAGCTTGTCCTTGACCTTGTCGGTCAGGCCCAGCTTGGCCAGGACCTGGGTGGCGGCCAGGCCGTAGGGGGCGGCCTTCGGGTCGGCGATGGACAGGTGCTGGTAGTGATTGTCCTTGAGCACCTGGCCTTTGGCATCGACGTAACCGTCCTTGGCCGACCACAGGGCCAGGGTGCCGACGGCGTAGGTGAAGCGCGAGCCGGCCACGATGTCGCCTTCCTTCTCCAGTTTGGCCGGGGTGGTGTCGTCGGCGGCGAGGAACACTTCGAATGGCGCGCCGTTCTTGATCTGGGTATAGAACTGGCCAGTGGCGCCGTAGGCGGCGATCAGCTTGTGCCCGGTGTCTTTCTTGAAGTCGCTGGCGATCGCCTGGATCGGCGCGGTGAAGTTGGCGGCGACGGCCACCTGGACTTCGGCGGCCTGGACCGGGGCGAAGGCGAACACGCCGAGCAGGGCGGCGAGGCAGGTCGGGGCAAGGCGTGAGGCACGAGTGATCATGAAGCGGCTCCGTTCAAGGGGTGGGACGGGCGTCGCTTGCTATAGGACGTGTGCGGCGCCGGCTGGGATGAAACGCTATATAGGGAAATATATAGCGATTTCATGGCCATGGCGAGTGGGCCATCCCCCCACGATCAGCGGCCCTGCAACCTGGCCAGTGCCTGCTGCGCCAGTTGCCGGGTCAGTTCCTCGGCAGGCAATTGCACCCCCAGCCGCAGGGCCTGGCCCGACCACAGGTTGCTGAAGTCCGCCTCGGCCTTGGCCCGCAGGGGCATGAGCGCGCCGCCGGCCAGCGGGAACGCCGGCGCCATGTCGCTCATCGGTCCCAGTTCGCGCATGACCCGGTTCATGATCCCGCGCGCCGGGCGGCCGGTGAACAGGTTGGTCAGGGCCGTCTCGCTTTCCTTGGCGGTGCGCAGCGCCTGGTGGTGAGACGCCGAGACCTTCGCCTCCGGGGTGAACAGGTAGCTGGTGCCCAACTGCGCCGCGCTCGCGCCGAGCATGAAGGCCGCCGCGATGCCCCGTGCATCACCGATGCCGCCGGCGGCGATCACCGGGACCTTCACCGCGTCGACAATCTGCGGAACCAGGGCCATGGTGCCGACCTGGGTGTTGAGGTCGTTGCTCAGGAAAATGCCGCGATGGCCGCCGGCCTCGACCCCCATGGCGATGATCGCGTGGCAGCCGCGTTCCTGCAGCCAGAGGGCTTCATCCACGGTGGTGGCGCAGCCGACGAGGGTCGCGCCGGTGGCCTTGACCCGGTCGAGCATGGGCTGGGGCGGCAGGCCGAAGTGGAAGCTGACGATCTCCGGACGCAGTTCTTCCACCAGTTGGCAACTGCCTTCGTCGAAGGGCGCACGGCTGGACACCGGTGTGGGGGCGTTGAAGTCCAGGCCCTGCTCGCGGTAGTAGGGCGCCAGGCGTTCCTTCCAGCGCTTTTCCCGCTCCGGGTCCGGGGTGGGCATCGGGTGGCAGAAGAAGTTGATGTTCAGGGGAGCCTGGACCGCGCGGCGAAACGCCTCGGTGTGCTGGCGGATCTGTTCGGCGGTCAGCATGGCGGCGGGCAGGGAGGCCAGGCCGCCGGCCCTGGCGACCCCCACCAGCATCGCCAGCGTGGTCACCCCCGCCAGGGGGCCCTGGATGATCGGTTGCTGGATGCCGAACAGCTCAAGCAGACGGGTGTCGGGCCAGTTGCTCATGACGACTTCTCTCCGGGCAGATAAGGGAATGGCGACGGGAACAGCACAGGTTTGTATCAGGAATGCCATCGGCCAGGCCAGTGACTTCTGCGCCTGAGCAGGCTCGGTAGCGTTGCGAAAGCCTCGGCCTGGTCGATCGAGCCGATATCACGACCCGGGTCGGATGCATTTTTGAGACGATCGGTCTATATTGTTCCCATGACGACCCGCAACGTTGTGCCACGCAAGCCCGGCCGCCCGCCGAAGGTGCCTCGGGAACACCAGCAGACCCGCGAGCTGCTGGTGCGCTGTGGCACGGAAATCCTCACCGAACAAGGCTTCATGAGCACCGGTATCGATGTCGTGCTCAAGCGGGTCGGGGTGCCCAAGGGCTCGTTCTATCACTACTTCCACAGCAAGGAAGCGTTTGGCCAGGCGGTGCTGGCCAATTACGCCGGCTACTTCGCGCGCAAGCTCGACCGCTGGTTTTTGGACGAATCGCTGTCGCCCTTGCAGCGTCTGCGCGGTTTCGTCGATGAGGCCAAGGCCGGCATGGCCCGACACGCTTTTCGCCGCGGCTGCCTGGTGGGCAACCTGGGCCAGGAAGTGACCCAATTGCCGGACAGCTACCGTGAGCAGTTGGAGGCGGTGCTGCGCAGTTGGGAGCAGCGCCTGAGCGTTTGCCTGCAGGCGGCGCAACAGGCCGGTGAGCTGGCGGTGACCGCCGATTGTCCGGCCCTGGCGACTTTCTTCTGGATCGGCTGGGAAGGCGCGGTACTGCGGGCCCGGCTGGTGGGAAGCGAGGCTCCGCTGGAGACCTTCATGCAGGGGTTCATGGGCAGCCTGGCGCGGTAGTTTTTTCAGGACTATTTCTAGACGATCGGTCTAAATTGGAGGTGAGCATGTTCAGCGGCATCCTGATCGAAAAGGACGAAAGCGGTTACCGGGCCAACCTGGCCTCTCTCGATGAAACACAATTGCCGCCAGGCGATGTGACGGTGCGGGTGGCCTACAGCACTCTGAACTTCAAGGACGGGTTGGCGATCACCGGGGCCAGCCCGGTGGTGCGCAGTTTCCCCATGGTGCCGGGCATCGACCTGGTGGGGACGGTGGAGCACAGCAGTCATGCCGACTATCAGGCCGGCGACTGGGTGCTGCTCAATGGCTGGGGTGTCGGCGAAGGGCATTGGGGTGGCCTGGCGCAGAAGGCCAGGCTCAGCGGCGACTGGCTGATCCCGCTGCCCAGGGGCTTTACCCCGGCGCAGAGCATGGCCGTCGGCACCGCCGGCTACACCGCGATGCTCAGTATCCTGGCGCTGGAGCGCAGTGGCCTGACGCCGGACCAGGGCGAAGTGCTGGTGACCGGCGCCAACGGTGGTGTCGGCAGCTTTGCCGTGGCGCTGCTGGCCCGGCTCGGTTATCGGGTGGTGGCCTCGACCGGGCGCACCTGCGAGCATGATTATCTGCAACGGCTGGGCGCCGCCGAGATCATCGATCGCCAGACCCTGTCGCAACCGGGCAAGCCGCTGGCGAAGGAACGCTGGGCCGCCGCCATCGATTCGGTGGGCAGCCATACCCTGGCCAATGTCTGTGCGAGCACCCGCGCCAATGGCACCGTCGCCGCCTGCGGCCTGGCCCAGGGCATGGACTTTCCGGCAACGGTGGCGCCGTTCATCCTGCGTGGCGTGACCCTGGCCGGGATCAACAGCGTGACCCAGCCCAGGGCGCAGCGCATCCTGGCCTGGGAGCGCCTGGCAAGGGACCTCGATCTCCAGCAACTGGCATTGATCAGTCACGAAATCGGTCTGCAGGAAGCCCTGGAGGTCGCGCCGCGCCTACTCGCCGGGCACGTGCGTGGACGAGTGGTGGTGGACGTCAACCGTTGAGGGCGGCACGGCGCAGGGTGAAGTTGATGCGCTGGGCCCCCAGTACTGGATGGTGACCGTCCTTGACCGGCAGGATGCCGTGAAAGCGCAGGCGGTCGACGCCACCCCAGACCACCGCATCGCCGTGCAGCAGCGGGATGCGCTGGCTCCTGTCGGCGCGTTCGTGGCCGCCGAACAGGAACATCGCCGGCAGCCCCAGCGAGACCGAGACCACCGGGGCGCCGAGATCGCGCTCGTTGCGGTCCTGATGCAGGGACATCTTCGCTCCCGGCACGTAACGGTTGATCAGGCAGGCATCGGGTTCGAAGTCTTCGAAACCCGCTGCCCTGGCGGCGTCGACGGCCAACTGCCGAATCACCTCGGGCATCGCCGGCCAGGGCTGGCCGCTTTGCGGGTCGACGGCGCTGTAGCGATAGCCGTCGCGGTCACTGGTCCAGCCCCAACGGCCACAACTGCTCAGGCTGGCCGACATGGTGAAGCCGCCGGGGGTGACCATCTGCCGAAGCGGCGCCTGGCGCAACACCTCGCGCAGGGCCGGGAGCAGTTGCTCGATCCGGGGCAGGGCAAAGCCGCGCAGCACCCACGATTGCTCGCCGATCCGCTCGTGGCGTTCGGGTTGGCGCAGTTCGTCGTCGGCAAACAGATCAAGGGTCATGCGCTGCTCGCGGCATTGTCCGGCGCGGCGCTTACAGCGCCTTGCTGACTTTCACGTCGGCAATCACATCGTCCTTGCCATGCACGGCTTCCAGCGCGGCACGGGCCTCGGCCTCTGTGCCGTTCTCCAACTGGGCGAACTCGAAACGGCGTTCACCGTTGAGGGTGTACTTGATGACGTATTTGGTAGTCACGGTCATTCCACTCACTAAAAGGAAAGGGGAGATTCAGCGCAGCTTCGAGGCGGAGCGACGGATGATGCGGATCGAATGCTTGAGGTTCGGCTTGCGGGTGACGCTGATGGCGCGCTTGGTCACCACGGTGTCCAGGGTGATGTTCCAGAAACCGGTGCTGGGCACGGTGATCCGGGCCGGGAAGGTGTCGAAGGCGCCGCCGTGGTAGGTGTGGCGGCCGCCGTTCTTGAAGCTGCGGAAGTTGGCGTCGCTCATCAGGCGGATGTTGCAGGTCTGGGAGCATTCGATCACGACGATGTCGTCTTCGTTGAGGTGCTCGCGCTGGTGGATGAATTTCATGACCGCCTCCAGAAGGCTTTTTCTACAAAATCAAAAAGATAGCATGTGGCGCAGCCTGGTTTTATCGCTGCGATGGATGGATTCTGCGGGTAGGGTGACAAGTCTGACGGATTACACCGGCTTGTCGCCATAAAAGTTGGATTAAATTCCTCTTCGCAACGGAGAAAAATCGCATTGATGCTGTCGGAGCGTCTTTATTGGAGGGTTTTTCATGAAGTGGGGCGCTTGGGTCGCTGCGATGTTGGCGTTGGGCGGATGTGCAAGTGTTTCGGAAATCCAGCAGACACCGCCGACGCTGAATGTAATTTCGGGCAAGAAGCCCAATGAATATGCCAACTGTGTGGACACGATTCTGAACAAGAGCCGCGGTCCTTCGTTGCTGACCCCGCACAAGAGCGGGATCAGGATGGTGGTGCGCGATCGTCTGTCGAGTTCGCCGGCGGCCCTGCTCGATATCGAGGAGCGTTCGGGGGGCAGCAGCATCCGCCTCTATGAAAGCATGTCGAACAACCCGCTGCGTTCCAGCGCGGTGCTCGATGCGGCGACCCGCTGCATTTCAGGCCAGCCCTGAGGCCGGCCCGCCCACGCCGGTCACTTGCAGATCACGACCACGGTGCGGCTCTTGAAGTTGCCGACGTCCACGCCCAGGGTCTTGTCGCTTTCCTTCGGCTGCGGCGTGCCATCGGTGCCGACGATGGTGTAGCCGGTACCCGCGCAGGAGTCATCGGCCTTTTCGTAGCATTTGGCCCAGGACATCGCTTCGCCGGAGCAATCGATTTCCAGGCCTTGCTGGCCGTTGTCCAGGTAGGTTTTGGAGGCCGTTGCGCATCCCGCCAGGGCCAGTACCGCGAGCAATGCCAGAAAACCCTTCATGTCGTTCAGCCCTTTATTTTTAGCGGCGCTTGGCCGTTGGGGCGGGGGTATCCTCGAACACCGAGGCCACTTCGCTGGCCAGGGCCTCGGTCGCGAACGGCCCGGCAATCTGCTCGCCGTCGACACCGGCCACCCACCATTGGCCATCGGTGGCCTGGGTAATCAGGTAACCGTTCACTTTCTTCGCTGCCGACATCGCTTCGTCTCACTGGTTGGGGAAATGTCACGATGATAGCGCAGAACCCGGCGCGAGCCGCTATCAGCAGCTAGAATCAGGGTTTTGAAGGTGGGGCAGGAGGGGCTCATCAGTCGCCTCGAATACCGGGCGTCAGACTATTTGTCGATGCCTTGGAACTATCTGCCGTCGTTTTTCTCTATGTTGGCGTCAGGATGCTATCAGCGGGGCATTGTAAGGTGACCGCCGCCTGATTAGACTGCGCCGAAACTCGTACACACCGCCCTTTTTAAGGACTCATATGATCAAGAAATGCTTGTTCCCAGCAGCCGGTTACGGTACTCGCTTCCTGCCAGCGACTAAGGCCATGCCCAAAGAAATGCTGCCGGTGGTGAACAAGCCACTGATCCAGTACGGCGTCGAAGAAGCGCTGGACGCTGGCTTGAACGAGATCTCGATCGTCACCGGCCGCGGCAAGCGCGCGCTGGAAGACCACTTCGACATCAGCTACGAGTTGGAAAACCAGATCAAGGGCACCGACAAGGAGAAATACCTGGTCGGTATCCGCCGCCTGCTGGACGAGTGCTCGTTCTCCTACACCCGCCAGACCGAAATGAAAGGCCTGGGCCACGCCATTCTGACCGGTCGTCCGCTGATCGGCGACGAGCCGTTCGCGGTAGTGCTGGCGGACGACCTGTGCGTCAACCTGGAAGGCGACGGCGTCCTCAAGCAGATGGTCAAGCTGTACAAGCAGTACCGCTGCACCATCGTGGCGATCATGGAAGTCGACCCGCAGGAAACCAGCAAGTACGGTGTGATCGCCGGCGACCTGATCGGTGATGACCTGTACCGCGTACGCAACATGGTCGAGAAGCCAAAACCTGAAGATGCGCCGTCGAACCTGGCGATCATCGGTCGCTACATCATGACGCCGGACATCTTCAACCTGATCGAGCAGACCGAACCGGGCAAGGGGGGCGAGATCCAGATCACCGACGCCCTGATGAAGCAGGCCCAGGACGGTTGTGTGATTGCCTACAAGTTCAAGGGCAAGCGTTTCGACTGCGGTGGCGCCGAAGGCTATATCGACGCGACCAACTTCTGCTTCGAGAACTTCTACAAGACTGGCAAGGCCTACTAAGCGCCTTCAGCTTCGTAGCGTTCCAGAAAAAGCCACCTTCGGGTGGCTTTTTTGTTATGCGCCCTTATGTAATGGCTAACTGACCTGAGAGGCTACAGCGAGTATGCTGTGTGCCTGCCGAGGAGATAGACATGGCCTACGATTTTGATCTGTTTGTGATTGGCGCCGGTTCCGGCGGTGTGCGGGCGGCGCGGTTTGCCGCCGGTTTCGGAGCCAAGGTGGCGGTGGTCGAAAGCCGCTACCTGGGCGGCACCTGCGTGAACGTCGGTTGCGTACCCAAGAAGCTGCTGGTCTACGGATCGCACTTCGCCGAGGATTTCGAGCAGGCCAAGGGTTTTGGCTGGTCCCTGGGCGAAGCGAACTTCGACTGGGCGACCCTGATCGCCAACAAGGACAAGGAAATCAACCGCCTCAACGGCATTTATCGCAACCTGCTGGTCAACAGCGGCGTCACCCTGCTCGAAGGCCATGGCAAGCTGGTCGACCCGCATCAGGTCGAGGTCAACGGCCAGCGCTACAGCGCCAAACACATCCTGATCGCCACTGGCGGCTGGCCACAGATCCCCGACATTCCGGGGCATGAGCACGCCATCAGTTCCAACGAGGCGTTTTTCCTCAAGGCACTGCCCAAGCGCATCCTGGTGGTGGGTGGCGGCTACATCGCCGTGGAGTTCGCCGGCATCTTCAACGGCCTGGGCGCCGAGACCCAGCTGCTGTATCGCGGCGACCTGTTCCTGCGCGGCTTCGATGGCGCGGTGCGCAAGCACCTGGCCGAGGAACTGACCAAGCAGGGCCTGACGCTGCAGTTCAACAGCGATATCGAACGTATCGACAAGCAGGCCGATGGCAGCCTCAAGGCCACCCTCAAGGACGGTCGCGAGCTGGTGGCCGACTGTATTTTCTACGCCACCGGGCGGCGTCCGATGCTGGACAACCTGGGCCTGGAAAACACCGGGGTGAAACTGGACAAGAAGGGTTTCATCCAGGTCGACGAGCAGTACCAGACCAGCGAACCGTCGATCCTCGCCCTGGGCGACGTGATCGGCCGTGTGCAATTGACGCCGGTGGCCCTGGCTGAAGGGATGGCCGTCGCCCGGCGGCTGTTCAAGCCCGAGCAGTATCGCCCGGTCGATTACAAGCTGATCCCCACCGCCGTGTTCAGCCAGCCGAACATCGGTACCGTCGGCCTGACCGAGGAGCAGGCGCGGGAGCAGGGCCATGAGGTGACGATCTTCGAGAGCCGCTTCCGGCCGATGAAGCTGACCCTGACCGATTGCCAGGAGAAAACCCTGATGAAACTGGTGGTGGATGCCCGTAGCGACAAGGTCCTGGGTTGCCACATGGTCGGACCGGACGCTGGCGAGATCATTCAGGGGCTGGGGATTGCGCTGAAGGCCGGGGCGACCAAGCGTGACTTCGACGAAACCATCGGCGTGCACCCGACGGCGGCCGAAGAATTCGTCACCCTGCGTACGCCTGTCGCGGGCTGACCATGGCCCTGGCCGCGCCGCCCGACCTGAGTGACACCGACCGGCCGGTGCAACCGCTGGCACGGGCCTACCCGCGGGGCTTGTTCATCGAGCCCCACGAGCATGCCTGGGGGCAGTTGCTGTATGCGATGTCCGGGGTGATGTGGGTCGAGACGCCCCATGAGGCCCTGGCGGTGCCGCCGCAGCGGGCAGTCTGGCTGCCGCCGGGCGTCTCCCACGGGATCCGGGTGGTGTCGGACCTGCAGATGCGCAACATCTACCTGCGTCCGGCCCTGGCCGCGACGCTGGAAAGCACGGTGCAGGTGATCGAGGTCGGCGGCCTGCTGCGCGAATTGATCATCGGCCTGGTGGCGCAGGCCGACGAGACCCAGGGCGAGTACTACGACGCACTGACCCGCCTGGCCCTGCTGGAGCTGCGGCGGGCGCGGCGTTCGATGTTGAAGATCGCCCTGCCTTCCGGCAGCGACCGGCGCCTGCTGACGGTGTGCCAGGCGGTGATGAGTGCCCCGTCGCTGGCGATTTCCTTCGACCAGCATGCCGAGACCGCCGGGGCCAGCGTGCGCACCCTGGCGCGGTTGTTCCAGGCGGAACTGGGCATGGGCTTCGCCGAATGGCGGCGCCAGGTGCAGTTGGCGACCGCAGTGGCCGAGCTGATCCAGGGCGTACCGGTCAGCCGCATCGCCCGGTCGCTGGGGTATTCGCCCAGCAGCTTCAGCGACATGTTCCGTCGGGCCCTGGGCATCTCGCCCTCGCATTACCCGGTGAACTGAACCCCTTTCTCCCTCGCTTGACCGATATCCAGAAGCCTTTGGCCGACAGCCCGTGTTTGTCGGCCATAAACTGCAGGCATTCCCTTTCGGAGCCTGGATTTCATCATGAGCTACCTGATTTCTCTCGTTATCGGTCTTGCTGTCGGGCTGCTGTACGGCGGGCTCGATTTCCGTTCCCCGGCGCCTCCCGCCGTGGCCCTGGTGGGCTTGCTCGGCATGCAGTTGGGCGAGAAGGCCTGGCCGCTGGGCAAGCAACTGGTGGCTGGCTGGTTGTCCTGAACCCCTTTCCGTTCCCTGTCTGGATACGCACTCCATGAAAGCTCTGCAATTTTCGAAAACCGGTGATCTTTGCGCCCTGCAATGGGTCGACCTGCCCATGCCCGTGCCCGCCGCCGGCGAGGTGCTGGTACAGGTCAAGGCTGCCGGCCTGAACCCCAGCGATGTGAAGAACGTACTGGGTCGTTTTTCCTACACCACCTTGCCGCGGGTACCCGGGCGGGACTTCGCCGGAGTGGTGGTCGAGGGCCCGCAGGCGCTGCTCGGCCAGGAAGTCTGGGGCACCGGCAAGGAACTGGGCTTCACCGGCGACGGTTCCCATGCGCAGTACCTGACCCTGCCGGCCGAGGGGGTGGCGCGCAAGCCGGCGCATTTGAGCTTTGCCCAGGCGGCCAGCCTCGGTGTGCCGTACACCACCGCCTGGGATGCCCTGGAGCGTAGCCTGGTGAAGGCCGGGACCCGGCTGCTGGTGATCGGCGCCAATGGCGCGGTCGGCAGTGCGGCGATCGCCCTGGCGAAGATCCGTGGGGCGCAGGTGCTGGCGGCAGTCCGTCGGCCGGAGCAGGCCCTGGCGTTGCAGGCGCGGGGGTTCGAGACGGTCGTGCTGGGCCAGCCCGAAGACCTGGCAGCCTCGGTCAATGGCGTGTTCCCCGGGGGGGCCGAGGTGATCTTCGATACCACCGGCTTCTGGCTGCCGGCGGCGGTCGGTGCCTTGGCGACATTCGGCCGTATCGCGATCATCGCCGCACCGGTCGACGGGCATGTGCAATTGCCGGCGCTGGCGCTGTATCGCAAGGGTGGCTCGGTGGTCGGGATCAATTCGCTGCTCTATGGCACTGCGGCCTGCGCGCGGATGCTCGAACAGTTCGGGCGTTTCTTCGATGAGGGGCTGCTGGAGCTGCCGTCGGGCTTGCGCGAATCGCCGCTGGCCGAAGGGCCGACGCGCTATGCCGAGGTCAACCAGGGCAGCAGCGAGAAGGTGATTCTGTTGCCTTGAGATGATGGAGTCGTACACCGAAATGCGTACGAAGGACCCGCTGTAGGAGCAGGGCTTGCCCGCGAAGAGGCCCTTGAGGTCGCTGAAAGCTTCGCGGGCAAGTCGGATCGCCGCACCGCCGGCTCCTACAGGCGCTCATCAGCAGGAAGTCATCGGCAGAGATCGGGGGAGTGAGCTACAACTGTGGTGTCCAACAATGGAGACACCACCATGCTCGTCCACTGGTTCCTGGCCGCTCTTCACCTCCTGGCCTACGGCATTGCCCTGGCCGCCGTGTTCGGTCGGGGCGGTGCCTTGTTGCGTCTTGGCGGCAGCGCTGCGACCGATCTGCGCCCGGTCTTCGTCTGGGACAACCTGTGGGGGATCAGTGCCGCGGTGCTGCTGATCACCGGTGGTCTGCGCGCCTTCGGCGGTTTCGAGAAGGGCAGTGACTATTACCTGCACCAGCCGCTGTTTCACCTCAAGCTGACGCTGTTCGTGATTGTCCTGCTGCTGGAGCTGACACCGATGATCAGCCTGATCAAGTGGCGCATCGCGCAGAAGAAGGGCGCCTCTATCGACATTCGCCGTGCCCGGCTGTTCGCCCGGCTGAGCCATGTCGAGGCGCTGCTGATCATGCTGATCGTGATCGCTGCCAGTGGCATGGCCCGAGGCTTCCTGGCCGGTTGAAGGCCGTGGTTCAGGGCTCCAGGTGCAGGCTGGCGCGGATGCCATTGACGGTCGCTTCCTGGGCCTTGTAGCCATCCGCGGAGCCGGCGTACAGCAGGGAGTAGGCCTTGCCCTCACGCGCCGCGGCCACCAGGGTCTGGGTCATCACGTGGCCGCCGTTCTGGGTGATGGTGCAGGTGGTTTCCACCGCTGGCATGCCGCCCAGGGTGCTGTCGTGGATGCGGTTGCAGACGCTCATGAAACCGCGCTCGACGAAGTTCTTCTGGACCGCCTTGCGCATTTCCAGCAGCACGCCGGGCAGGTTGACCTGATGCCCGGGCGTGAGGGCGGACTGGGTCAGTTCCATGACCATCAGCGGGTCGCCGTTGGCATCGTTCTTCACCGCACGCTGGCGCAGACCGCTGATTACCTCGCCCACGGCGTTTTGCGCGGGTGGCAGGGTCTGCACTTCCCAGTCGCCTGGCCAGGTGATCATCAGGTCATCGGCGAGGGCGGACGAGCCGCCCAGCAGCAGGAGCAGGGCGGTGAAACAGACACGACATTGCACTGGGATCATGGAGGGTACTGGCAAGGGAGGATGAAATGGGTTGTTACAGTGTATCAATAGTTGGGCGCCACAGGCCGATTCTTCTGCGGGGCCGGGTGGGGAGAGCGCCTTCGGGTGCCCGACGGGGCGCGCCCCTGGGTATTTTTATCGGAATTTCCATTTTTCCTGCTGAATCAGCAACTTAATCCGAACCCGCCGTTGAGCGCCAGGGTGGATCCAGGCTCCATGCGCGATTGCGTGGGCTATTGCCGGCAAGTTCAAGGAACGTACGGCTTTTCAGCGCTGTGACGACAGGTCGCAACCAGGGCGTACAGGCCGTCAGGCAACGGCACAGACGCCCCCGGAAACCCCGGCACAGGCAACCGTTGCTCAGCTAGCCCTTTGCTTCTCAAGCGTTATCCCGGACAATCGCGCCCCTCTTATGGCCGGGGCGCTGCCAATAAGCTGTTTTCCGCCCCGGTCGCGTGGTAATGACCGGCTAACGGAGACTCGACCGGATGAATGACCAGGCCAACAGCGTCGACGAACGCTATGAATCGGCTCCCGCTGCACTGAGCGGCTGGAGCCGCCACGACACCACCTGGATGCTGGGCCTGTTCGGCACGGCGATCGGCGCCGGAACCCTGTTCCTGCCGATCAATGCGGGGCTGGGCGGCTTCTGGCCGCTGCTGATCCTGGCGTTGCTGGCGTTTCCGATGACGTTCTACGCGCACCGCGGCCTGACCCGCTTCGTGCTCTCCGGGCGCGATGGTTCGGACATCACCGAAGTGGTCGAGGAGCATTTCGGCCTGACCGCCGGTGCGCTGATCACCCTGCTGTACTTCTTCGCGATCTTCCCGATCCTGCTGATCTACAGTGTCGCCCTGACCAACACCGTGGGCAGCTTCCTCGAACACCAGTTGCACATCGCGCCGCCGCCGCGGGCGATCCTGTCCCTGGCGCTGATCCTCGGCCTGCTGGCGGTGGTACGGTGTGGTGAGCAACTGATCGTCAAGGCGATGAGCATGCTGGTCTATCCGTTCATCGTCGCCCTGGCGCTCCTGGCGGTGTACCTGATCCCGCACTGGAACGGCGGCATTCTCGCCACCGCCAGCAGCCTGCCGGAGCCCTCGGCACTGCTGCACACGCTGTGGCTGGCGATTCCGGTGATGGTGTTCTCGTTCAACCACTCGCCGATCATCTCGGCCTTCGCCGTGGACCAGAAGCGCCGTTACGGGGCGCACGCCGAAGAGCGCAGCAGCCAGATCCTGTCCCGCGCCCACCTGCTGATGGTGGTGATGGTGCTGTTCTTCGTGTTCAGTTGCGTGCTGACCCTGTCGCCGGCCCAACTGGCCGAAGCCAAGGCGCAGAACCTGTCGATCCTGTCTTACCTGGCCAACCATTTCAGCAACCCGACCATCGCCTTCGCCGCGCCGCTGATTGCCTTCGTGGCGATCGCCAAGTCGTTCCTGGGCCATTACATCGGTGCCAGTGAAGGACTCAAGGGCCTGATCATCAAGAGCGGCCGCAAGCCCGGTGCCAACGCCCTGGACCGCATGACGGCGGCCTTCATGCTGGTGGTCTGCTGGCTGGTGGCAACGCTGAACCCGAGCATCCTGGGCATGATCGAGACCCTGGGTGGGCCGATCATCGCCGCGTTGCTTTTCCTGATGCCGATGTATGCGATCCGCCGCGTTCCCTCGATGCGTCAGTACTCGGGCAATCTGTCCAACGTGTTCGTCACGCTGGTCGGTCTGGTATCGATTTCGGCGCTGATCTACTCGCTGGCCTCCTGATCCAACACCCCCTGCAGGAGACGGTTGCTGGCGATGGCCTCAACGCGGTAGGGCTTAAAACCGCGTTGTCCGGATCGCCAGCAGGCCGGCTCCCACCTCAAGGCTTCAGATAGAAATTCTTGCGGTGCAGGCGCACGGTCTGCGGGAACTGTTCATTTCCTTCGCCGTGGCCTTCGCCCAATGGCCATGCGGCAGCATGTGCGCCGTCTTGTGCTAACGCTCGCTCAATCCCTCGCAACCCGGCTGAAGGCCGTCTGGATATGCCGGCGGACCTCGGCCGGGCCGTTTTCCACCGTCAGGCAGCGGGGTGGGCAGGTAGTAGTAGGTGGTGTTTGAGCAGGAGGGCCCTGGGCGAGCGGATACGCGGTGCCCAGGGTGGGGCGGGGCTTACTGGATCAGCTTCCAGTTCTTGTAGAACACCCGGCGCAGGGCGAACACGGCACCGGCGAAGCCGGCGATCACGCCGCGCAGGATGAACGGCGTGCGGGACGGCCGCACGATGTCGATGAACAGGCAGTAGCGCTTGGTGTCGTTCTTGTTGAACGAGGCATGCAGCAGGGTGTCGTCGAAGATGAACAACGGGTCGTCATGCCAGAAGTGCTTGTCCTTGCGGCACTGGATGTAGACACCGTCATGATGCGGTGCCGGCGCCATGTTGTAGAGCACGCGGAACATCATGCGCAGCGGGCCGAAGTGGAACGAGGTCGACTGGTTGGCGTTGAACACCGAGACGCCGACGGTCTTCACATAGGGGAATTTCTGCTGCAGTTCGCGGATGTCCAGTTCGGTGTCGATCTTGCGCCCGTACCACTGGAAGAACAGCATGCCGCGCTTGTTCTGGGCCATGCGGCCGTCGAGGTACTGGATGATCTCGTCCTTGTGGTCCATGGCCCGGTCGATGACCTGCTGCAACTCGCGCTGGCAGTCTTCGGGCAGGTCCTGCATGCGATAGACGCCGCGGTTGCGCCGGCTCACCAGGTCGAACAGGGTGTTGAACGGCGACAGGACCCAGGTATTGCGGCCGTTGCCGATGAAATATTTCTTCGCCAGTTCGGCGGTATAGATACCATTGCGCAGGAAATCGTAGATACCGCAGATCACCACCAGCGCCAGGAAGCCGAACACGGTTTTCGGGAAGCAGTAGATGACCAGAAGCACGCCCAGCGTCCAGAGGAGCGAGACGACTTTCTTGCGGATGTTGCGGATACTCATGAACCGGGGCTCCCTTAGAGCGATTGCAGCAGGTAGTGGCGGGCGCCGGATGGCGCGTTGGAACCCAGGAAAGCACCGTGTTCGGGTGCGCAACCGTCCGGGGCGACGGTTTGCCCGAACCAGCAGGCCGGGCAGGTCAAGCGATGCCTGCCATGATAGAAGTTCGGGCGAGGGATAATCGTATCAAATGTTACTGTTTTGTAAGGTTTCTTAACAATTTATTTAACGGGATTCGTGTAGAGCCATCATTGACATCGGGGATCGATGTCCAACCTAACCAGGAGCAGGGAGTCAGTATGAAGTGGATTTGCGTGGTATTGGCCGTGCTGATGTTGTCGATGGGCGGCGCACAGGCGGATCAGCAGTCTTCATCGGGAAAGAACAGGCAGAAGGGGCAGGCTGGCGAGTTCGACTATTACCTGCTGAGCCTGTCGTGGTCGCCGACCTTCTGCCTGACCCATGCCGGTAATGAACAGTGCAAGGGCAAGGGTTACGGCTTTGTGCTCCACGGACTCTGGCCGCAGTATGCCAAGGGCGGCTGGCCGCAGTTCTGTGCGCCGTTGACACCGCTGACGGCTGCCCAGCGCCAGCAGGGCAGCACGATGTTCCCGACGGCCAAGCTGCTCGAACATGAGTGGAGCAAGCACGGTACCTGCAGTGGCCTGGGCGCCGACCGCTACCTGCAGACCACCGACCAGGCCCTGGGCAAGGTGCACATCCCCGATGAGCTGCAGCCGTCGACCAGCGTCCGGGAGTACTCCGCCGCAGAAATCGTCCAGCTGTTCCAGCAGGGCAATCCGGGCCTGCCGGCCGATGGCGTCACGGTGGGTTGCAGCGGTCCGCAACTGTCGGAAGTCCGGGTGTGCCTGAACAAGGACCTGGGTTTCGAGTCGTGCGGCAAGGGCGTGAAAACCCAGTGCCGCGACGGCAAGGTACGTCTGCCGCCGATCCGCTGAGCGCGGTTCGCATCCTGAGCGGTGCCGGCTGGCGCCGCTCAGCGTTGCAAGATTGTTCAAGACACGGCGCAAAGGGCCTGCCACAGTCGGCAGCCCTTTACTGACGTCCGAGCTTCCATGTCCGAACATTCCTTGCCCCGCAGTGCATTCCTGCGCGGTGCCGTGGCGATCATGCCGCTTTCCCTGGCGACCGCACCCTGGGGGCTGCTGGCCGGCTCCATGGCCATCGAGGCCGATCTGACCCCTCTGCAAGGCCAGGGGCTCTCCGGCATCGTGTTTGCCGGCGCCGCGCAACTGGTGGCTATCGGCATGCTCAAGGGCGGGGCGGGGATCTTCTCGATCCTGCTGACCACCGCGCTGCTGACCTCGCAACACCTGCTCTACGGCATGAGCATGCGCTCGGTGATCGCGCCGCTGCCGGGACGCTGGCGCCTTGGCCTGGGGTTTCTGCTGACCGACGAGCTGTTCGCCCTGACCAGCCAGCACGACCGACACCAGTTCGATCGCTGGTACGCGCTGGGGGTGGGGCTGACGTTCTATATCGCCTGGAATCTGTTCACCCTGGCCGGAATCGTGCTGGGCAGCAGCATTCCCGGGCTGGAACACCTGGGGCTGGATTTCTCCATTGCCGCCACCTTCATCGCCCTGATCACGCCGGTGGTACGCAACGTGCCGACGGTGGTGTGCGTGGCGGTGTCGCTGTTCTGTTCGGTGCTGTTCAGCTACTGGCAGTGGGGGTCGGCGCTGGTGCTGTCGGGGCTGGCGGGGATGGCGGCGGGTTTCGTCTGCAACAAGCTGTATCGGGGGCGTGAATGATGGTCTGGGCCGTGATTGTCGGAATGGGGCTGCTGGTGTTCCTCAACCGCTATGTGTTTCTCGAACCGCGCCTGCCGTTGCGCCTGAGCAGCAATGCCCGGCAGTTTCTCGGTTTTGCCGTGCCGGGGATGCTGACGGCGATCTGCGGGCCGATCGTGTTCATGCCGGACCGGCAGTTGAACCTGCAGTGGGACAATCCCTACCTGATCAGTTCGCTGGTGGCCGTCGGCCTGGTGCTTTATACCCGCAACACGCTGCTCAGCATGTTGCTGAGCATGGCGTTCTTCTTCCTCTTGCGCTGGTGGCTGTAGCTCCTGGAAACGGTGGTTCAGCCCCAGGGGCTGCGAGCGTGCCGACGTCGCCTTCCTTGACGATCCGGGTCACCTGTGACGGCCGCAGCGATTTCTGCGCGTTGGCATAGGCTTGTCAGGGGGCGTCGGTCACGGTGATACTGACGGCCCATTGCTTTTTTCGAGGTGTTCGTCCAATGCGCAATTGATGCCGCCGTCTGTTCCGACGGCCAGTCTCCGCACCCCCTGCTGCAGGGTGGAGTCCATGGCATTGATGGGAGTTCGCATGACGAATTCGTACCTGGCGCTGGAAAGCGTTTCCTATGTCCTGGCCGATGGCCGGGTGCTTTTTTCCGGGCTCGATGCCCGCTTCGATGGACAGCCGACGGCGATTGTCGGGCGCAATGGCGTCGGCAAGAGCGTGCTCGCACGCCTGCTCGCGGGGCAGCTATCGCCGGCCGAAGGGTATTGCCGGCGTGGCGGCAAGGTCCACTATCTGGCCCAGCAGCTCGACCCCCATGCCTCGATCGCGACATTGCTCGGCGTGCAGGAACTGCTGGCAGCCCTGGAGCGTATCGAAGCCGGTGGTCTCGATACGGCCGATTACGACCAGGTCGGCGAGCGCTGGGATATTCGCCAGCAACTGCAGGCCGAACTGGAGCGCCATGACCTGAAGGGGCTGGACATCAGCCGTCCCGTCGCCAGCCTGAGCGGTGGCGAAGCGATGCGCGTGGCGCTGGCGGGAGCCAGCCTGTCGGATGCGCAGACGCTGATCCTCGACGAGCCGAGCAATCATCTCGATCGGCCTGCGCGTCAGGCCCTGATGGAGCAACTGCGGCGCTGGCCCCGTGGCCTGATCGTGATCAGCCATGACCGGGAGCTGCTGGAGCAGATGAGCCGGATCGTCGAACTGTCCAGCCTGGGCCTGCGCAGCTATGGCGGCGGCTACAGTTTTTACCTGCAGCAGAAGGCCGTCGAGCGCGACGAGGCGGTGCGCCAGTTGGAGCATGCCCGGCTCGAACGCAAGCGTACCGAGCAGGCCCTACGGCTTCAGCAGGCGCGCCAGGAGCAGCGCCAGGCCCGTGCCGAACGGCAGGCCGGGCAGGCCAACCAGGCGCCGATCCTGTTGGGGTGTCGCAAGGGCATCAGTGAAAACACCCGTGGCAAGCAGCAGGCCCAGCAGGCGGCTGTACGTGAAAACCTGGCGCAACAGGTGCGTGAAGCGGCCCGTGCGGTGGAGCAGGAGGTGGCGGTCGTGCTGCAGGCGCCAGCCAGTGCGCAATTTGCGCGACGGCGGGTGCTGGTCCTCGACGACCTGCGCCTGCCCCGTGTACAGGGACAGCTCAGCCTGGTCCTGCATGGGCAGCAGCGGATCGGCGTGGTGGGGCGCAACGGCAGCGGCAAGTCCACCCTGCTCAAGGTCCTGGCAGGGCAACTACCGACGACTGGGGGTGACTTCGTGGTCAATGGCACGCTGGCCTATCTTGACCAGGCCCTGTCCGCTGTCGATCCGCAGCGTTCGATCCTGGAACAGTTGCGAGCGGTGAATCGGCATTCGAGCGAAGGCGAGTTGCGTAGCCGTCTGGCGCAGTTGGGCCTGGGGGCCGAATGCGTCATGCAGCCCAGCGGCCTGCTCAGCGGTGGCGAACGACTCAAGGGTGCGCTGGCCAGCGTGCTCTACGCGGACGAGCCGCCGCAGCTGCTGTTGCTGGACGAGCCGAACAATCACCTGGACCTGCCGTCGCTGCAGGCCCTGGAAAGCATGCTGGTGCAGTTCCACGGTGCGCTGCTGGTGGTGTCCCATGACCGGCGTTTTCTCGATCGGCTCCAACTGACCGAACGGTTGCAGGCCGGCGTCGATGGCTGGCAACTGCAACCCTGGGCGTGATGCTCAGCCCAGCACCTCGCGCAGCCGGTGCCAGAGCATGCCCAGCGCCAGCAACGGCGAGCGCAGGGCCTTGCCGCCGGGGAAGGTCATGTGCGGGACCGCGCTGAAGATGTCCATGCCCTGGCTCTGTCCGGCGTGAATCGCTTCGGCCAACAGCCGGGCGGTCCAATGGGTGACATTGACGCCGTGACCGGAATAGCCCTGGGCATAGAACACGTTCGGCTGCTGGCGCAGGCGGCCGACCTGGGGGAAGCGGTTGGCGGTGATGCCGATCTTGCCTCCCCACTGGAAGTCCAGGCGCACATCCGCCAGTTGCGGGAACACCTTGAGCATCTTCGGCCGCATGTAGGCGCCGATATCCGCCGGATCCCGCCCGGAGTAGTGGCAGGCGCCGCCGAACAGCAGGCGGCGGTCGGCGGACAGTCGATAGTAGTCCAGGCCGACCTTCTGGTCGCACAGCGCCAGGTTTTGCGGGATCAGTTCGGCGGCCAGCGCCGCGGTCAGCGGTTGCGTCGCGACGATGTAGCTGCCGGCCGGCAGCACCTTGCCACTCAGGCGCGGTTCGAGATCATCGAGGTGGGCATTGCAGGCCAGCACCAGGCTGTCGGCGCGCACGCTGCCGTGGGCGCAGCGCACCCGCACGCGGCTGCCATGCAGCAGTTCGAGCACCGGGCTCTGTTCGAAGATCCGTACCCCCAGCGACTCGGCTGCCCGCGCTTCGCCCAGTACCAGGTTGAGCGGATGCAGATGCCCGGAGCCCATGTCGATCAGGCCACCGGCATACGCGCTGGACGCCACCACCTGGCGCATGTCCCGCGATTCGACAATTCGCGTTTGATGTGCATACCCCAGTTGGGCCAGGTGTTCCTGCTCGGCCTGGAATGCCGCGAACTGCGCCGCGGTGTTGGCCAGTTCGCAGAAGCCCCAGCGCAGGTCGCAGTCGATGGCATGTTCGCGGATCCGTTCGCCAACCAGCGCGACCGAGTCGATGCCGGCCCGCTCCAGGTAGCGCACGCCGCCCGTGCCGACGTAGCGGGCGAAGCCGCTGACATCATGGCCGATGCCACGGATCAGTTGGCCACCATTGCGCCCGCTGGCGCCCCAGCCGATGCGCCGGCCTTCGAGCAGGACCACCGAGAGGCCGCGCTGGGCCAGCTCGATCGCGGTATTGACGCCGGTGAAGCCGCCGCCGATCACGCAGACGTCTGCGACCAGGTCCGACTCGAGCCGGGGGCGGTCCGGCATCGAGTGGGCGGTGGCAGCGTAATAGGAACGGGCATGTTCCATGGTGCTGTCGTGGCTCATTTGTTGGTCTTCACCTTGCTCCAGGAACGGGTCATCAGGCGCATGATTTCCGGGGTCGGCGTGGTCGAGATGTACAGTTTGTCGAGCACTTCCTGCGGTGGGTAGACCTCGGGGTTGTGCACCAGGTCGACGTCCATGTACTGCTGGGCGGCCGGGTTGGGGTTGGCGTAGCCGACCGTGGCGCTGACCTTGGCGATCACCTGCGGATCGAGCAGGTAGTTGATGAAGGCATGGGCCTCCTTGACGTTGGCGGCGTCGGCCGGGATCGCCAGCAGGTCGAACCACAGGTTGCTGCCCTCCTTGGGAATCGAGTAGGCGATGTTGATGCCGTTCTTCGCCTCCTTGGCCCGGTTGGCGGCCTGGAACACGTCGCCGGAGTAGCCGAAGGCAACGCAGATGTCACCGTTGGCCAGGTCCGAAATGTACTTGGAGGAGTGGAAGTAGGTGATGTACGGCCGCAGGGTCAGCAGCTTGGCCTCGGCCTTCTTGTAGTCCTCGGGGTTGGAGCTGCGTGGGTCCATGCCCAGGTAGTTGAGGATCGCCGGGAAGGTCTCGTCCGGCGAGTCCATGAACGAGACACCGCATTGGCTGAGCTTCTTCAGGTTCTCCGGTTCGAACAGCACCGCCCACGAGTCGATGTGGTCGATACCCAGTACCTGCTTGACCTTGTCGACGTTGTAGCCGATGCCGTTGGTGCCCCACAGGTAGGGCACCGAGTGCGCGTTGCCCGGATCGTTCTTTTCCAGCAGCTTGAGCAGTTGCGGGTCGAGGTTTTTCCAGTTCGGCAATTGCGCGCGGTCGAGCTTGAGGAACGCCCCGGCTTTCACCTGGCGGCCGAGAAAATGGTTGGAAGGCACCACCACGTCATAGCCGGTCCGGCCGGCGAGCAGCTTGCCTTCCAGGGTTTCGTTGGAGTCGAACACGTCATAGATCACCTTGATCCCGCTTTTGGCCTGGAAGTCGGCGAGGGTGGTCTCGCCGATGTAGTCGGTCCAGTTGTAGACGCTGACGGTCGGTTCGGCGTGAGCCGTGGCGCCGAACAGCAGCGCCAGGGTGAAGGGGACCACGGATTTCAATAGACGCATGTCGACACCTCGTTGAGTGGTTGTGGGTGAGGTCGGGTTGGGGGATCAGACGCTGAGCAGGAGGAATTCACGTTCCCAGGAACTGATCACCCGCTTGAAGTTTTCGTGTTCGGCGCGCTTGACCGCCACGTAGCCGCGCACGAACTGGCTGCCCAGGTAGCGGTCGAGGGTCGGGCAATCTTCCATGTGGGCCAGGGCATCCTCGATGGTGATCGGCAGGCGCAGGTTGCGCCGCTCGTAGGCGCGGCCTTCCACCGGCGGGTTGGGCTCGATGCCTTCGACCATGCCCAGGTAACCGCACAGCAGGCTGGCGGCGATTGCCAGGTAGGGGTTGGCGTCGGCGCCCGGCAGGCGGTTTTCCACGCGCATGGCCTCGGGGCTGGAGGTTGGCACCCGCAGGCCGACGGTGCGGTTTTCCTCGCCCCACTCGACGTTGACCGGCGCCGAGGTGTCCGGCAGGAAACGGCGGAACGAGTTGACGTTGGGGGCGAACATCGGCAGCACCTTGGGGATGTACTTCTGCAGGCCGCCGATGTGGTGCAGGAACAGCTCGCTCTTGGAACCGTCCGCGTTGACGAAGATCGGCTTGCCGGTGGCGATGTCGACCACGCTCTGGTGCAGGTGCATGGCACTGCCAGGCTCGTCGGCGATCGGCTTGGCCATGAAGGTCGCGGTGACGTTGTGCTTGAGCGCCGCTTCGCGCAGGGTGCGTTTGAACACGGTGATCTGGTCGGCCAGGTCGAGGGCATCGCCGTGGCGGAAGTTGATTTCCATCTGCGCCGGGCCGTCTTCGTGAATCAGCGTGTCGAGGTCCAGGCCCTGGGCTTCGCACCAGTCGTAGACGTCTTCGAACAGCGGATCGAATTCGTTGGCGGCGTCGATGGAGAACGACTGCCGACCGCTTTCGGCACGGCCCGAGCGACCCAGCGGGGCCTTGAGCGGCAGGTCCGGGTCTTCGCAGCGCTGGGTCAGGTAGAACTCCATCTCCGGCGCGACGATCGGCTGCCAACCCTTGTCGGTATAGAGCTGCAGGACCTTCTTGAGGACGTTGCGTGGCGACAGCTCGATCGGGTTGCCCTGTTTGTCGAAGGTGTCGTGGATGACGATCGCGGTCGGTTCGATGGCCCACGGCACCAGGTAGATCGACGAGGCGTCGGGGCGGCAGATCATGTCGATGTCGGCCGGGTCGAGCAGGTCGTAGTAGACATCGTCCTCGACGAAGTCCCCGGTTACCGTTTGCAGCAGCACACTTTCCGGCAGGCGCATGCCTCGCTCATGCAGGAACTTGTTGGTGGGTGCGATCTTGCCGCGGGCGATGCCGGTCAGGTCGCTGACCACACATTCCACTTCGGTAATCTTGTGTTCTTTCAGCCATGAGGACAGCTGATCGAAAGGGGCGTTCATAAGGACCTCGTCGTTGGTTTCATCGACGCCAGGTTGGGCCTTCCGCTTGCCTGAAAACGGCGGGAGGCTTCCCCTGCAGCGCGTTGGCGACTATCTTGCTGTCAGCTGCGCGGTTCCATCTATCCACTTTTCCCATACCAAGATGCACCATAAAGGTGCGCAATGGTCTCCCATGACAGAGCCTAATTCCTTGCGGGTCCAGGCGTTCAAGACCGCCGACGTGACCGAACAGATCCGGGCGACACCGGGTTGGGTCCAGCATTACCAGCAGATGTCGCCGGGGCATTTCGCCGGGCAGATTCGCTACCTGGACCTGCAGGGCGTGGAAATCTACGAGGAGTGCATGAACACCCGTGTGGAGCAGAACTTCAGTGCCCCGTCGGGCGCGCTGGCCTTCTGTTTCGACCGCAGCGACAATGCCCTGTATATGCTCAATGGCGAGAGCCGCAACATCTGGATCACACCGGAGAACTACCAGGAAGTGGCGGTGGTGTTCGGCCCTGAGTTCGTTCGGCATCACGGCCTGGACATCGCCCGGCTCGACGGCCTGTTCATGGCGCCGCTCAACTCGCAGCAGAATGCGTTGTTCGGCCGCTGGCTCAGCGCAACCCTGACTCGTCTGAGTCAGGCTGGCGATCCGCCAAGCCGGGAGGCCCTGAGCCAGCAGTTGCTGGAGGATTGCCTGTACCTTCTCGATAACGCCTGCCTGGACCGCGGCTCGTGGCAACGGCGCACGGAAGAGCGCGGCATCATGAAGCGCATTGGCGAATGGGCGGCCGATGCCCCCGAGGAAACCCTGAACCTGCTGGAACTTGCTCAGGTGGCCGGCGTGTCGCTGCACCAGTTACAGCATGCCTTCAAGGCGTTCACCGGGATGACCCCGACCCAATGGCTGCGCTTGCGCCGTCTGAACGGCGCGCGCCACGAACTGCTGCACGGCAAGGCGCGGAGCACCGTCGCCGAAGTGGCGATGCATTGGTCGTTCTGGCACCTGGGACGGTTTTCCAGCAGCTATCGGGCGTTGTTCCGCGAGTTGCCGAGCCAGACCCTGAAGCGTCGGCAGATGAGCCGCTGAGAGGGGTTCACAGACCGTCCAGCAGGTCGTGGGCGTTGAGCAGTTCGTAGGCGATTTCCGGACGTTTTTCCAGGCCGCGGCGGATCGCTGCCGGGATCGACTGGCGGGTCTTGCGACACAGGCCCGGCAGCTCTTCGATGTGAATGCCGATACCGCGCATGGTCCGCACTTCGTTGGGGCCAGGAGCGATGGTCAGGCGAATGCCCAGTTGCTCGTACATCCGCTGTTGCAGGCGTTCGAGGTCGGCCAGGCTCTTGAGGTCTTCGAGGCGTTCGAGCAGGATTTTCTCTTCCTGGCGGGTCAGGCGCAGGATGCGGATGTCGCTACCGGGTGTCTCCAGCAGCCGTTCCCGCTCGCAATTGCAGGCGCCGGGAGGACAGGGCTGGCGGATCGGAGGCAGGGTGTTCATGACCTCCGATCATAGCCAAGTGCAAGGGCTTTTGCCCATGGGGTTACTGCATGTCTTGCACGGCACTCAGTACCTGGTAGGCGGCCTTGACCCGCACCGGGTTGGGGTAGTTCTTGTTGGCCAGCAGCACGATGCCGATGTTCTTCGCCGGCAGGTACGCCACGTAGGCGCCGAAGCCATTGGTGGCGCCTGTCTTGTTGACCCAGCTATCGGCCTGCGGTGATTGTGGGGTCTTGAACCGGGTGATGTCCTGCGGTTCGAGCATCTTGTACGAGGTGCCCTCGAGCAGGGTGTCCAGCTTGACCGGGGAGGGGTAGAACTCCCAGCCCAGGCCCTGGGTGGTGTCGCCGAACCGGTAGTAGCCACTGTGGGTCAGGCTGATCGCCTGTTGCAGGGGCGCGTCGAGTTGCCGGGGCCGCATGTTCACCTGGACGTAGTGCAGCAGGTCGCTGGCGGTGGTCTTGATGCCATAGGCCTCGGAATCCAGCGCGCCAGGGCCGACCCGGGAGGGTTTGTCCTCCTTGGTGTAGCCCTGGGCGTAGCGGCTCATCTGGTCCTTGGGAACCCTGAGGTAGGTGTGCTTTAGCCCCAGCTTGGGCAGCAGGGTCCTTTCCATCAGGTCGTCGTATGGCTGGCCGAGGCTCCTGGCGGCCACGTAGCCGAACAGGCCGATGCTCGGGTTGGAATACTGGCGGCGCTCGCCGACAGGGTAGATCGGCTTCCAGTGCTGGAAGTAACCCATCATCTTGTCGGTGCTGTCCGCCTCGTTGGGAAACTGCAACGGCAGGCCGCCGGGGGTGTAGGTACCGAGGTCGAGCACGCTGATCCTGTCGAAGGCGCTGCCCCGCAGCTCGGGCAGGTAGTGGCTGGTGTTTTCCGCCAGCGACAGTTTGCCCTGGGCTACGGCATAGGCCGCGAGTGTGGCGTTGAAGGTCTTGCTGACCGAACCGATCTCGAACAGGGTGTTTTCTGTTACCGGCTGTTTGTCCGTCTTGGAGGCAACACCGTAGTTAAAGTAATGTGCCTGGCCGTTGACCAGGACCGCCACGGCCAGGCCGGGGACGCCCTGTTCCTGCATGATCGGTTCAATCGCGGCATCCACGACGGCCTTGAGCGGGTCGACGGGTGTCTGGCCGGCAAAGCTGTTCCCGGTGCTGAGCAGGCACAAGAGGCTGGTGAGTAATTTGTCACGAATTGTGAGTCTTATCGGCATAATCTGGCTTTTTTCCATGATTTTGATTGTTTGTCCGCATCCTGTCGGGCTGTTTTCTGGACCGTCGTCCATGTTCCGGCCCATGGCGTGAGGCTTGCCTGGTCCACGGCGCAGTTGCGGGGCGAAGCTCAATCTAGGGGATGAGTCGGCCCCTCGACAAACGATGAAATTTCGGATTAGCCATTAGAAAAACTAGGAGCAAACGCCATGGTCCGTCCTCATTTGCCACTCAATGCCCTGCGGGCTTTCGAGGCCTCCGCGCGGCACTTGAGTTTTACCCGGGCAGCGGTCGAGTTGTGCGTGACTCAGGCGGCGGTCAGCCATCAGGTCAAGAGCCTTGAGAGCCAGTTGCAGGTCGCTCTGTTCAAGCGCCTGCCCCGTGGCCTGATGCTGACCGCCGAAGGCGAGAGCCTGCTGCCGGTGCTGTGCGAGTCGTTTGACCGGATTGCCCAGGCCCTGGGCCGGTTCGAGGGTGGGCACTACCGGGAGGTGCTGACGGTGGGGGCGGTGGGCACGTTCGCCGTGGGGTGGTTGTTGCCGCGGCTGGCGGATTTTCGCGAGAGCCACCCGTTTATCGACCTGCGCCTGTCCACCAACAACAACCGGGTGGATGTGGCGGCCGAGGGGCTCGATTTCGCTATTCGTTTCGGTACGGGAGCCTGGCATGGCGTCGACGCCATGCGCTTGCTGGAGGCACCGCTCTCGGTGTTGTGCACTGCGCAGGTCGCCGAGCAATTGCAGTCTCCGGCGGATGTTCTGAAACAGACGCTGTTGCGTTCCTACCGCACCGATGAATGGCCCGAGTGGTTCCAGCGTGCCGGCTTGCCGAGCAACAGCCTGGTGGCCGACAGTGTGGTTTTCGATTCGTCGCTGGCGATGATGGAGGCTGCATTGCAGGGAGCGGGGGTGGCGCTGGCGCCGCCGATGATGTTCTCTCGCCAATTGGATACCGGTGATATCCGGCAGCCTTTCGATATCGGTATCGTCACGGGCAGCTACTGGCTGACCCGCTTGCAGTCGCGTGCCGAAACGGCGGCGATGGCGGCCTTTCGCAACTGGCTGGTCGAGCAATTGCGTTGATGGGAACTCAGGTGTGAATCAGCGCAACGGCGAAAGAGACTACGATTGCGCAGGCAATGGCCAGGTTCAGGTTCATGGTGGAGCATCCGACGGTTGAAAGGTGACTTATCCTGTCGGGAACCGAGGCAAATAAAAAATTCCGTTTCACGATTTGAATGATCAATTGAAATGATGATTCGGTGCCTGGAGTCAGTGGCACTCGTCTTGTGGCTGGCCGGCTCAGCGGGTCAGCAGGTCGAACGCCAGCTTGAGCAGCGGTATCGCGACACAGATGAGGATCAGGCCAATCTGCCAGCGCATCACGTTGATCTGTGCCTGCAACCCGGACATCGACAACCGGAGGTCCGCGCCCTGCTGCTGCATCAACAGGCGAAGCTCGCTGCCTTGTTCGTGGCTCTGCGTGCGGAGTTCGGCACGTTGCTGGAACATCAGGGTACGCAACTCGTGGTTCTGTTCCTTGAGCAGGGTACGCAGCTCATGGGCCTGTTCTTTCATCGTGGTGCGCAGTTCGTGAACCTGCTCGTTCATCGTGGCGCGCAGTTCGTGAGCCTGCTCGTTCATCGTGGCGCGCAGTTCGTGAACCTGCTCGTTCATCGTGGTGCGCAGTTCGTGAACCTGCTCGCTGATCGTGGTGCGCAGTTCATGAACCTGCTCGCTCATCGTTGCGCGCAGGTCCTTGCCCTGCTCGGAGATCGATGCCTGCAGGCGTTCCTCGGTCTGTCGCAGATCGGATCCTGACGCAAGATTCTGCATTTCGGCCTCCCAGGCATCTGCCGCTGCCTTGGCTTTATCGGGGGGAGCGCTGGCGGTGGTCAGCGCCTCGTATAGGCTCAGGGATAAGTTCATCATTGCTCCTGCGATAGACGATAGCGATCCAGGTGCGATAGTCGATTCAAACTGGCAGTGCCTGATAGTCAGTTCGTTCTTCAGATTTTGTGGGCAATTGCCTAGCTTGTTGCCTGCCATTCAACGATGTCCGCTGTGCAGTCCAGGCACTCTCACAGGCGAGTGCTGAAACACCTTTTAGTGATCCGGGCAGCCCTGTATTCGGCTCAGGCGCAGTCTGGTGCGCGTCACCCACGTCGATCCCGGGCAGGCGAGGCCGGACCCGCAATGGCTGGACAACGTCAGGGAAATCCCTTCGCCCTGAAGCTGGGCAGGTGACAAAAATCCCTCACGAATCTTCTATAGGTTAGAGTCGGCGCCTACGTCGATGTACCTCATCCGAGATCCGAGTCCTACATGCAGCCACACCCGCAGCGTCCTCTCTGGCAGGTCTATCTGGTTTTCCTCGCACCGATGGTGCTGTCCAACTTCCTGCAGTCGTTTTCCGGCACGCTGAACAGTATCTACATCGGTCAGATGTTGGGCACCGAAGCCCTGGCGGCGGTGTCCGGAATGTTTCCGGTGGTGTTCTTCTTCATTGCCCTGATCATTGGCCTGGGAGCCGGCGCCTCGGTGCTGATCGGCCAGGCCTGGGGCGCGCGTGAACTGCATGCGCTCAAGGCCGTCGTGGGCGCGACCCTGACCCTGGGCATGCTGATCGGACTGGTGGCGGCGGTACTCGGTAGCATTTTCGCCCGGCCGGCCCTGCAGGCGCTGGGTACGCCCGCCGATGTCCTGGACGACGCGGTCGGCTACGCGCAGGTGATGATGCTGACCATGCCGCTGTTGCTGATTTTCATCCTGTTCACCCAACTGTTGCGCGGTATCAGCGACACGCTGTCGCCCCTACTGGCCTTGCTGGTGTCCACCGGTATCGGTCTGGTCATGACGCCGGCACTGATCCGTGGCTGGTTGGGACTGCCGCAGATGGGTATTCAGAGCGCGGCCCTGGCTAGCCTGGCGAGTACGGCCTGTGCGATGGCGTTCCTGGGGTTGCGTCTGCGCCAGCAGGACAGTGTCATGGCACCGGACCGCGAAATGCTGGCGGCGATGCGCCTGGACCGGGCGATCCTCGGCAAGGTACTGCGTATCGGCCTGCCGACCGGCCTGCAGATGATCGTGCTGTCGTTGTCCGAGCTGGTGATCCTGGCGCTGGTCAACCAGCACGGTTCCCAGGCCACCGCGGCCTATGGCGCGGTGACGCAGATCGTCAACTACGTACAGTTCCCGGCGCTGTCGATCGCTATCACCGCCTCGATCCTCGGCGCACAAGCCATCGGGGCAGGGCGCCTGGAGCGGATCGGGCCGATCCTGCGCACGGGCATGCTGATCAACACCGGCCTGACCGGTGGGCTGATCGCCCTCGGATATGGTCTTTCCCATTGGCTGCTGGGCCTGTTCATCACCGATCCGGCGACCAGGGCCACCGCCGGCCACCTGTTGCACATCCTGCTCTGGAGCCTGTTGATATTCGGCTTCCAGGCGTTGATCGGTGGCATCATGCGGGCCAGTGGCACGGTGATGGCGCCGGTATTGATCATCATTTTCTGCATTGTCGCAATTGAGCTGCCGGTGGCCTATCTGCTCGATGCCCGTCTGGGCCTCGAGGGCGTATGGATGGCTTTCCCGGCGGCCTATATCGGCATGCTGTTACTGCAGGCCGTCTATTATCAGCTGGTCTGGCGGCACAAGCGGATCGAACGGCTGATCTGATCGTCGGGCGCTCAGGCCGGCTTGCGTGGCGAGCGTCGTCCCGCCGGGAAACCGTGGCGGCGGGCAGCCCAGGCAATCAGCCAGGCCGGCAGCAGCCAGGCCAGCAGCGACCAGGGAATCGACGCCGCGCCGAAGGTGTCCAGCAGCAGTGCGCCCATCACGCCACTGGCGGCAAACGCCAGGTTGAAGGCGGTCACCAGCATCGACTGAGCCGTATCGGCAGCCTCGCCGGCCGCATCGGCCAATGCGGTCTGCAGCAGGGTTGGCGCGCCGCTGAAGCTCAGGCCCCAGAGTGTTACGCCCACATACAGCACGGCCGTCGAGGCGCCGTTCAGACCCAGAGTCAACGCCACGGCGGCGAAGATGCCCAGGCTGAGCAGGACCAGCCGGCGCAGCCAGCGATCGACCAGCAGGCCCACCAGCCAGATGCCCAGCATGGCCGAAATGCCGAAAACCAGCAGCACACGTTCCAGCGATACGGCCGGGCCGGCACTTTCCAGGAAGGGGGCGATATAGGTGTAGAGGCTGTAGTGCGCCATGATCCAGAGCCAGACCACCAGCAACACCGGCCGTACGCCCGGCGTGTTCAGCACCCTGCGCAGGGGCAGGCGGGCAATGGGTCCTGGCGTATGGGTTTGGGGAATTCCCAGCCTTACCCAGAGCATCAGCACAAGGCTCAACCCCGAGAGCAGGGCAAAGATCGTTCTCCACTCAACCCAGTGGGTGAGCCAGGCACTGAGCGGTACGCCCAGCGCCAGGGCCAGCGGAATGCCGAGCATCGCCAGGGCCATGGCACGGCCTTGCAGGGGCACCTCGACCATGCTCCGTGCGCAGCCGGCGAGCAGGCTCCAGGCCAGGCCGGTGGCCGCGCCGATCAGCAGACGGGCAAGCAGGGTCAGGGCATAGGAAGACGACAGGGCGCTCAGGGCATTGCCGAGAAAGAACACGGCGAGGGTCAACAGCAGCAACGAGCGTCGTCCGAGACCACGGGTGGCGAGCGTCAGCGGGATCGCCGCGAGCCCCGAGCCCAGGGCGCAGAGTGTCACCCACTGGCCCGCCAGGGCTTCGGAAACATCGAGCCCCCGGGCGATCTGCGGCAGCAGCCCGGCCGGGACGGTTTCGTTGGCGGTGGCGATGAAACTGGTCATGGTCAGCGCCAGCAGGCGCGCAATCGGCAGGCGGGCAGCCGTGAGCGTAGGCTGGCTGGCGAGCAGGGAATGGTTCATGTCCGGGACTACCTTCCAGGGTGGATTCGGGATCGCATCGGCGAGGGCGGTAATCTGCGGCATCGCGGGGCATTTGATAATGGGCCGGTTCCTTGATGAACTTTCAACGCCAGATTGAAAGTGACCACCGTGCTGGGCAAGGGCACCTCGACCTGTTGCTTCTTTGGCGGGGGATGCGCATGCTGGTGCCTCGTGGAACCGAGGAGGCGTGCAGGTGATGCTGGGTGTCAGTAACTACGGGGCGTTCGTGCTCGCGTTCGTGATTCTGCTGTTGATTCCGGGGCCGGGAAATTTCGCCCTGATCACCTCGACCGGCAAGGGGGGTGTGCGCGCAGGGCTGGCGGCGACCGTCGGGGTGATCCTCGGTGACCAGGTACTGATGTGGCTGGCGGTCGCGGGCGTGGCTTCGCTGCTCAAGGCCTATCCGGCAGCGTTTCACCTGGTGCAGTGGATGGGCGCGGCGTACCTGCTCTATCTCGGCAGCCGACTGCTGTTCGCCAAGTCCGGCACGGCGATGCCCTTCGAGATGAAAGCCCGCCAGTACCTGCGCCAGACCATGATCATCACCTTGTTCAACCCCAAGGCGATCCTGTTCTACATGGCGTTTTTCCCACTGTTCATCGACCCGGCCCAGCATCCGGGTGTGCTGACCTTCGCCTTCATGGCGGTGACCGTCTCGTCGCTGACCTTCCTCTATGGCCTGGTCGTGGTGCTGCTGACGCACTTCTTCGCCGAAAAGGTACGATCCAGCCGCAAGCTGACCACGGTGCTGGAAAAGGTCGCCGGCATGTTCCTGATCGGCTTCGGCATCCGTGTGGCGGTCCAGTAATTCGCCGCTCGACGAACGTCCCGCCGTTGCATGGGCTTACCCGCTCTTGCGGCAGGGGGACGTGGCTTGAATCGGGACGCACTTGAGCGCAACCAGATACCGCTCTACTTCGTTGCAGTGATCATCGCGATACTGCTCGGGCTGATGGCTCCCGGTATCGCCCGGCGCCTCGATGCCCTGGTGACGCCGGCGATCGCGGTGCTGATGTACGCGATGTTCCTGCAGATTCCCTTCCTCGACTTGCGCCAGGGCCTTGGCCACAAGGGCTTCATGTCGGCGTTGCTGCTGGCCAACTTCGTGCTGGTGCCACTGCTGGCCTGGGCGTTGAGTCGCGGCCTGGTGGCGCATCCGGCCATTCTGGCAGGGGCACTGCTGGTCCTGCTCACGCCCTGCATCGACTACGTGGTGGTGTTCACCCATATCGGCAGGGGCGATTCGCGGCGGGTACTGGCGGCGACGCCGATCCTGTTGCTGCTGCAACTGATACTGCTGCCGGTCTACCTGGCCTGCATGCTGGGTGGTCAGTCCGCGGTGGTGATAGCGGTCGGGCCGTTTGTCGAAGCCTTCCTCATGCTGATCGTCGCGCCATTGCTGCTGGCCCTGACGACCTCGGCACTGGCCCGCCGTTCGCGAGTGGTCACGGCCTGGAACGACAGCTGGGCCTGGCTGCCGGTACCGGCGATGGCCGCGGTGCTGGTGGCGGTGATCGGATCGCAGATCGCCGGAGTGGTGCGCGATATCGAGCGTCTTGCGCCGGTGTTGCCGGTGTACCTCGGCTTCCTGCTGCTGGCACCGCTGGCGGGTGCACTGGCCGCGCGCCTGTGCCGACTGCCGGCGAGCGCGGCCCGTGCCGTCGTCTTCAGTGCCTCCACGCGCAATTCCCTGGTGGTGCTGCCGCTGGCCCTGGCGTTACCCGAGGATATCCGCAGCCTGGCAGCTGCCGCCGTGATCACCCAGACCCTGGTCGAGCTGGTGGGGGAGCTGATCTATGTGCGTGCCATTCCGGCGCTGGTCTGGCGCAATCGCCCGGATGACTCCCAGGGCTGACGCCCTTCTACAGTTCCTCGATGGCGGCCCGGATCTGATTGGCGACCGGCTGCTCCAGGGTGCTGTAGAGCTGGGCCAGGACCCGGCCGCTTTTCGAGCGATAGACATGCGGGCCGGCCAGGGCCCGCAAGGCATGAAAGTGCTCCTGCAGATGATCGCAGTATTCGCGGGTCTCGCAGACGAAGAACTGGCCGCCCTTGGGCGCGATGCTGGGGAATGCCACTTCCACCCGCTCCTTGTAGGTGTTGGGCAGCAGGCTCAGGGGCTTGCGCTTCGGGTAGCTCACGGCCCCGAAGGGCACCCCGTTGGCCTTCAGGGCCTCCAGCACCGCATTGGCGGTTGGCGGGGTGTCGCTGCCGCAGGCGACCAGGGGCAGGCCGGCGATCATCAATAGAAGGGCTTTCATCCTGACACTCCTTGTTCCATGTACGCTTTCTCAATCGGTGACGACCGATGGGAACGGACAGCCGGGTAGGCTGTTTCTCCATCTTCGCAGATTGTGCAGGCGTGCTGTCCCGAGGTTTGTCAGTTGTGTCCCGATATTTCCAAGCCATTATTCCGCTTGTTGTCAGCCACTTCGTATACCGGGCCGGGGTGAATAGACGGCGCGGCGATCAGGCAGAGACCGGATGCCTATCCGTGTTGCACTCCCGCCCGCTTGAGCAGCTGCTTGCAGCGTTCCGACAGATGTTCGACCCGCAGGTGCTTGCCGGCCTTGGCGTAACGTTCCCGCAGGCTTTTCAGTGCGGCAATCGCCGAGTAGTCGACGAAACTCAGGTGGCGGCAGTCCAGCACCACCTTCTGTGGGTCGTTGGCCGGATCGAACAGGTTCTGGAATGGCGTGGTCGAGGCGAAGAACAGCGTGCCGTGCAAGCGGTACAGCTTGCTGCCGTCGGGCTCCTGATGGGTATCGGCGTACAGTTCGCGGGCATGCTGCCAGGCGAAGTTCAGCGCAGCGATCACGATCCCGCACAGCACCGCCATCGCCAGGTCGGTCAACACCGTGATCACCGTGACCGCGATGATCACCAGCACATCGTTCACCGGCACCTTGTTCAGCACCCGCAGCGAAGCCCAGGCGAAGGTCTGCTGGGACACCACGAACATCACTCCCACCAGTGCGGCCAGCGGGATACGTTCGATCAGCGGTGACAGGAACAGCACGAACAGCAGGACCATCAGCCCGGCCACCACGCCGGACAGTCGGCCACGGCCACCGGAACTGAGGTTGATCACCGTCTGGCCAATCATCGCGCAACCGCCCATGCCACCGAACAGGCCGGAAACCATGTTGGCCACGCCCAGTGCGGTGCACTCGCGATCCGGGTAGCTGCGGGTTTCGGTGATCTCGTCGGTGAGGTTGAGGGTCAGCAGGGTTTCCAGCAGGCCGACCAGGGCCATCAGCACCGCATAGGGGGCGATGATCTGCAGGGTTGCCAGGTTCCACGGCACTTGCGGCAGCGTGGGCAGCGGCAGGCCGCCGGCGATGTGGGCCATGTCGCCCAGGGTGCGGGTCGGCAGGCCGCACAGGTAGACCAGCAGGCCGACCCCGAGGATCGCCACCAGCGCCGGCGGTACGCTGCGGCTCAGGCGCGGTAGCAGGTAGACGATGGCCATGGTCAGTGCCACCAGGCCGAGCATCACGGCCAGCGGTTCACCGCGGATCCAGCCCTCGCCGTCCTTGAACTGCTCCAACTGGGCCAGGGCGATGATGATCGCCAGCCCGTTGACGAAGCCGAGCATCACCGAGTGCGGCACCATCCGCACCAGCTTGCCCAGGCGCAACAGGCCGAAGGCGACCATGATCAGGCCGCCGAGCACGACCGTCGCCAGCAGGTATTGCACGCCGTGCTGCACCACCAGGGCGACGATCACCACCGCCATGGAACCTGCGGCACCGGAAATCATGCCCGGCCGGCCGCCGAACAGCGCGGTCAGTGTGCAGATGATGAAGGCGCCATACAGGCCCATCAGCGGGTTGAGATGAGCGACCAGGGCAAAGGCGATGCACTCGGGCACCAGGGCGAAAGCGGTGGTGAGTCCGGCCAGGACATCGGCGCGTAGGCGGGCGGGTTTCATGGTGTACCTGAGATGGGGGCCAGCGGGGGAGCAAGCGAGGGCTATATGAAAGGCGGGAAATGTTACGGAAATGTAACAGGTCCTGCAAAAAAGTCGGTAACGGGCATTCGCAGCGGCTACCTTGTCAAGGGCCTGCGCAGACAGGCGTCTGCGTTCCCAGCAAATAAGAAAAAGAGAATTCGGCTCATGAAATTCGAAACCCTTGCGCGCTCGCTGCTGGCGACGGCGCTGATTCTGGCTGTTACCCCTGTCCATGCGGCGTCCCAGGCACCGGTCGCCGGGGAGAACGGCATGGTCGTCACCGCGCAACACCTGGCCACCCACGTCGGGGTGGATGTGCTCAAGGCGGGCGGCAATGCGGTGGATGCCGCGGTGGCGGTCGGTTACGCCTTGGCGGTGGTTTATCCGGCAGCCGGTAACCTCGGCGGTGGCGGCTTCATGACCGTGCAGTTGGCCGATGGCCGCAAGACTTTCCTCGACTTCCGTGAAAAGGCGCCGCTGGCCGCCACGGCCAACATGTACCTGGACAGGGACGGCAACGTCGTCCCCAACCTGAGTTCGAAAGGACACCTGGCGGTTGCCGTGCCGGGCACGGTTTCCGGCCTGGAACGGGCACTGGAAAAATACGGCACGAAAAAGCGCGCCGACGTGATCGCCCCGGCCATCAGGCTGGCCGAGGAGGGGTTCGCACTGGAGCAGGGCGACATCGACCTGTTGCACACCGCCACCGACGAGTTCCGCCAGGATATCCACGACTCCGGTGCAATCTTCCTGAACAGGGGCGAGCCGCTGCAGGTCGGCGAGAAACTGGTGCAGAAGGACCTGGCGAAAACCCTGCGGGAAATCTCCGCCAAGGGTACCGACGGCTTCTACAAGGGCTGGGTGGCCAAGGCCATCGTCGACTCCAGCCAGGCCGGCAAGGGCATCATCACCCAGGATGACCTCGACAGGTACAAGACCCGCGAGCTGGCCCCCATCGAGTGCGACTACCGCGGCTACCACATCGTCTCGGCACCGCCACCCAGCTCCGGTGGCGTGGTGATCTGCGAGATCCTGAACATCCTCGAAGGTTATCCGATGCAGCAACTGGGCTATCACTCGGCCCAGGGCCTGCACTACCAGATCGAGGCCATGCGCCACGCCTATGTCGATCGCAACAGCTACCTGGGCGATCCCGATTTCGTCAAGAATCCGGTGGCGCACCTGCTGGACAAGGCCTATGCCGAGAAGCTGCGGGCCGCGATCGATCCGCACAAGGCCGGACTCTCCCGGGACCTCAAGCCGGGTGTGGCGCCTCATGAAGGCAACAACACCACCCATTATTCGATCGTCGACCAGTGGGGCAACGCGGTGTCGGTGACCTACACCCTCAACGACTGGTTTGGCGCCGGGGTGATGGCGAGCGGGACCGGGGTCCTCCTCAACGACGAGATGGACGACTTCACCGCCAAGGTCGGCGTGCCGAACATGTACGGCCTGGTGCAGGGCGAGGCGAATGCCATCGCGCCTGGCAAGACGCCGCTGTCGTCGATGAGCCCGACGATCGTCACCAGGGATGGCAAGGCGGTCATGGTGGTCGGTACGCCCGGTGGCAGCCGGATCATCACCGCAACACTGCTGACCATCCTCAATGTCATCGACTACCGGATGAATATCCAGGAAGCCGTGGATGCGCCACGTTTCCATCAGCAATGGCTGCCGGAGGAGACCAATCTCGAGACCTACGCGATAAGCCCGGACACGCAGAAGATTCTCGAAAGCTGGGGGCACCGGTTCACCGGCCCGCAGCCGCTGAATCACCTGGCGGCGATCCTGGTCGGCGCGCCGTCGCTCGATGGCAAGCCGGTGGGCAACAACCGCTTCTACGGGGCCAATGACCCGCGGCGCAATACCGGCCTGTCGCTGGGCTACTGAGTGCTCGCCGGCGGCGGCCCTGGCGCGTTGCGGGCGTCCGGGGCCGCTGGCCGGTTCAGCGGCGGCCGGCGTTTCGCAGGGTGAGCGGCACGATCAGCCGGTGAAACGGCGCCACCGGCAGCATGTACAGGCGGCCCAGCCGATTGTGCGTGTGGACCACCGTCGACAATGTGAGGGTGCGCGTACCCTCTGGGGTGACGGGCGAGCGGTGCAGCGTCAGATAGACATCGAGGTGCCTGTCGCGGTCGGCCAGCATCACTTCATCCGGCTGGTTGGAGACCAGCGTGAAGATCCCGACGCGATCGTTCTCCCGGTAGTCGGCATCCGCCCGCGCCAGGTCGATGCGGGTCAGGCGCCCCAGGTCCTTGAGCCCGAACAGGCCCACAAGGCGATTGCGCAACTGCATCAGCCCGTCGATCCAGGCCGGTGTCGTCGCCATCATGTTCAACGCATGGCGCAGGGCCGTGCGGTCGAGATGGCTATCGCTGATGCACTGGCTGTCGACGAAGTCGGCGTTGGCCAGCAGGCGGTTGATACTCGAGTCGGGTGGTACCGGGCAGCGGTGCACGGCGGGCTTCATCAATGGCGATCCTTGCGGGAAATGAATGGAGCCCCGAGCCATGTCGGGGTCTCCACTCTACGTGAACCGGCCGCTGCATGCATCCGGCCCGATCCGCTATTGCGGGCGGCCCACGGTTTCCAGCGGGCCTTCACGCCGCGGGATATAGGCGACGCTGCCATCCTCGCGGGTATGGGCGAGCCGCGCACCGTTGGTGGGTTGGGTCAGCACGACGTCATGATCGGCCGCGAGGTAGTTCAGGGGCAGCGGGTCGCCGGCCCGGAAGCTGGTGACGATCAGCGTCCGCGTCGGGTCCCAGCGGCGGCCGCTGGTTCTTTCCAGCCAGTCGATCAGGTCGTCGCTGTCGCCGTTGCGCGGGTAATCCTGGTTTTCCTGCACGTAGTAAAAGGGTCTGCCCTGGTTGTTCAGGTACATCGGCAGCTTGTTGTCGACCTCGATCATCACCATCTGCCATTCGTCCCACGGCGCCCGCTGGCTGGCCTTGGCCTGGACATCGTCGGCGAAACGCATGGCACCGCCACCGCCATTGCTCCACGGATAGGCGATGCCAACGACCAGCAGCACGAATCCTGCCGCCGCCGCGAAACCCTTGGCCCAGCCGGGGCCGCTGACTTTGCCGTCGGCGCGTCTTTGCGCCATGCTTCGGGTCACCCACCAGGCCGCCAGCAACTGGGCGAACGGCACCAGCGGCAGCACGTAATAGCTGCGGCGGCTGCCGCTGGCGGTGAAGAACACGAACAACAGGCCCAGGCCCCAGACCAGCCAGCGGGTATTGGGCTCGATCCGTTTCCATTGGCGCAGTGCCAGCCACAGGCCCAGCATCCAGCAGGGAGCCCAGGGCAGGGTGTAGGCCGGCAGGTAGATCAGGTAGGTGTAGATCGGGCCCATGTGGTCGAAAGGATCGAAAAAGCGCACGACGTTTTCCCTGAACACCAGTGCCAGACCACTCTCGCCGTAGGTCGGCGCACCGTACAGGTTCGACAGCACGAAGGGCACAGCGTAGAGCGCGAGGGCGGCCAGCAGGGCGGTCGGCAGCCGTAGGTTGAGATGGCGCTTCCAGCGGCCCCCGGCCAACAGGTGTGGCAGCAATAACAGTCCCGGCAGTACGAAGCCGATCAGGCCCTTGAGCAGCGAGGTCAGTGCCAGCATCAGGAAAAACATCGCGTAGCGTCCCAGGCGCGTGTCATCCGGGTCGCGCCAGTACCACCAGACAGCGGCCAGTACACCGAACACCGTGAGGATATCGGCGGTGGCCACGCGGGCCCAGAACACGAAGTAGAAGGTCGTCGCCAGCATCCAGCCGGCCACCAGGCCGGTACCCTTGCGCCACAGGCGCTCACCGATCAGGTAGACCAGCCACACGCTCAGCCAGGCGGCAATCACCGAGGACAGGCGCAGCGAAACGTTGCACAGTCCCCCCAGCAGCTTGGCGCTGGCGGTGATCAGCCAGTAGGAGGGCAGGGGCTTGTCGTAGTAGGGCAGCCCCTTGAGATACGGGTCGAAATAGTTGCCCGACTGCAGCATCTGCAAGGCGATGTTTGCCCAGCGGGTTTCCGCGCCCCACAACTCCCGCGAGCCCAGGCCCGACAGCAGAAGCAGGGCCGAAACGCCGAGCAAAAGGGCCAGGGCGCCTCTGTCGGTTTTCCAGTGGCTCAGGTTCATGGCCGGGTCTGCGGGAAGATAATGATCTCGCTGTCACCCTTGTGGTAGCGCTTGCCATCGGGTGGCAGTAGTCCGAGCTCCTCCATTTGCGCAGTGTCCCTGACGCGCATGACCACCCCCACCGAGCCTTGCCTGCGGGCTTCGCTCATCCACTGCCCGACGCTTTCGAGCGTGACCTGGCGCCCCTGCGCATCAGGGTAATCCAGGCCATATTTCAGTTCGCCGACGGTGTTGAACAAATCGACCTGTGGACGTTGCAGGCGCCAGGAGAGCGCCGCGGCAGTGCCCAGCTCGTTGCTCAGCAGGCGCCTGGTCTGGCGCAGTTCATCCAGGTGTTCGGCGATGAACTGGTCGGGCATCTTGTGGTTCACCACGCTGGCCGGCATGCCGGCCGGCAGCAGGCTTACCAGCAGGGCGATACCCAGTGCCGGCATTGCCCAGAACGCCACGGGGCGCAGAACCTGCAGGGCATTGGCGATGATCCAGACCATCAGCATGATGAACACCAGCGACAGGCTGAACACCTCGGCATGACTGTTCGCATAGAGGCCGCGTGTCGCCTGCAGCACGAGCAGGCCAGCCAGCGCCACCACGCCCAGGGTCAGGTTGAGTATGCCGTTGAGGCGCAGGATGCGGCCTTCGGCATGGGCCACCCGATCGATCAGCGCATGGCCCATCATCAGTGCCAGCGGCAGCAGGCAGGGCATGATGTAGGTCGGCAACTTGCCCTTGCTCAGGCTGAAGAACGCCAGCGGCAGGGCGAACCACAGCCAGAGGAAGCCGATGCCGGCCTGGCGCCTTTGCTGCCAGGCCTGCTTGAACGTCGGCACCAGCAGCACCGACCAGGGCAGGCACGACACCACCAGCAACGGCAGGTAGAACCACCAGGGTTGTGCGTGTTGCGCGTTGTTGCCGGCAAAGCGCTGGATGTGCTCGTGCCAGAAGAAGAAATTCCAGTAGTCGGGTTCCTGGGCGTTGACCGCCATTACCCACGGCAGCGCGACGGCCAGTGCGACCACCACGGCGATCGGACCGCAGCGCAGCAACTCACCCAGGCGGCGCTGCCGGATCATGTAGGGCAGGGCGACCAGCACCGGCAGCAGCAGGGCCAGAAACCCCTTGGTCAGGAACCCCATGCCGCAGGCCAGACCCAGCACGGCCCAGGCCCACAGACGCTGGCGGCGCTGCTGGCTGTCGCTGGCGAACCAGAAAGCGACCAGGCTGAGGTTCGACCACAGGGTAAACTGCGGGTCGAGGTTGGCATAGCCGGCCTGTCCGGCGACCAGGCCGAAGCTCATGAACAGCAGGGCCGAGGCGAAGCTCTTGCGCGGGTCGTTCCACAGGCGGCGGGCGATCAGGTAGGTCAGCAACACGCTGAGCCCGGTACTGAGTGCCGAGGCGACACGCACACCGAACAGGTTTTCGCCGAAGATGGCCTGGCCGATGGCGATCATCCAGTAGCCGGCGATGGGTTTTTCAAAGTACCGCAGGCCCATGAAATGTGGAGCGGTCCAGTTACCGCTAAGCAACATTTCCTGGCTGATCTGGGCGTAGCGGGTTTCGTCGGGGGTCCACAGGCCGTGAAACATCATCGGCAACAGATAGAAGAGTCCGAAGGCGAGTATCAGGGTCGGCAGCGACCAGCGCCTGAGCGTCGCAGGGGAGAGGTGGGGAATGTGAGCGTTCATGAGTCGGCCTTAGCGGTCTCTACCGCCACAAGGGTTTTAACCAGGATTCGCGACAGCGGTTGTCCGACCGGTAACGCTGCAAACCATGGGCGCACGCCTGTCCGGACAGATTCAGGTTCACGACAGGAACCGAGCCTGGGGGGGATTGTGGCGCAGACGTAAATGCCGGATCTGGCAGCGGGCGAGACTTCAACCGAAGTGGGCGAAGCAAGATGCATTCATTTGACGACCCGGTTCCATGGTCGTCTTGTTTAAAATTGCAAAGTGTCCGTTACATGCCGCTCATATCCTGGTGCCGAGGGCGGTTGGCCAATCTTCGGCATTCAGAATGCCGAGCATTTTCAGCTGGCCGTCGGCACCTACCGAGACAAATAACGAACTGGTGTATTCGCTCTTGGCGACGTGGCGATAACCCAGTTGTTTTTCGAGGTCGTCGATGCAGCCGCTATGGGTCACCAGCACCAGGTTGCGATGAGCCGCCTTGTGGGCGAGCGCATCCTGTCCCAGGGTTGGCCCGCAACTGACCAGCCAGTCCGCGGTGATGGCGCTCTTGCCGAACATCGCCTGCGCGGTCTGGGCGGTGCGCGTGGTCGGGCTGCTCAGTACGTCGGTGTTGTTCATGCCGACCTGCTGAAAGGCCCTGCCCACCTGCGCGGCGGAGCGGTTGCCCAGGCGGGTGATGCCATCCTCCGGACCCAGGCAGGGGTTGCTCGAACGGTCGCAGCGCTCGGCGTGGCGTACCAGTACGATCACATCCCCGGCTTTCCATTGCGCATAGACGCCAGTGCTGCGCAGGTGATCCCGAACCGCCAGGTCGATGGGGGTCCTGGGCCACAGGGCAAAGCCGGTGGCCATCAGGGCAGCCAGGGCCATGCCGACTGCCAGCAGTGCCGACCTGACGCGGGGCTTGAGGGGCTGCGGCAACACGGATTGGACGGCAGTAAGGATAACCACGAATTCCCCCATCGACTGGTCTGGCAACTTTGAAAGGGCATCGGCCCGGTAAATGACCCTCGTGATCAGGCGTCCACGGAGGGCTGATCGCGATAGTGGGAATTTAAAGAGGCGCAGGTGGGCGCGAAGTGAAAGCGTTGTGAAAAATTTGGAAGCGCGAATTCCCCCGGATTTACGGGGCTTTGGGCCGTATCCGGGAGTATTTGTGCGAGGGGTTTGCGGGGGGATGTCCGGCATGCCAATGCCGATCGTGGCTGGATCGACATTGGCAACTCAGTGGAAAAAACGGTTATTCGCCGCGGATGTATTGTTCCAGTTGGCGAATCAGGTCGGCCTGTTCGGCAATGGCCTCCTTGACCAGGTCACCGATCGACAGCAGGCCGATCAGCTGGCCGTCTTCCACCACCGGCAGGTGACGCAGGTGCTTTTCCGTCATGATGGCCATGCAGGTCTCGACCCGCTGGTGCGTGTCCACGGTGATGACCGGGGCATTCATGATCTCGCTGACCTTGGTGGTCACCGAGCTCAGCCCGTGCAGGATCACCTTGCGGGCGTAGTCGCGTTCACTGATGATGCCGACCACCTGGCCACTTTCGCTGACCACCGGCAGGGCACCGACGTTTTTCTCGGCCATCTTGATCAGCGCCTCGAACACGGTGTGATCGTTGCGGACGGTGTAAACCTCCTGGCGCTGGCTACCCTTGAGTTTCAACAGTTCTGCGACGGTCTTCATGGATGGCTCTCTCTTGCGGTTTTCATCTGGTTCTTGTGTCGCGGCCACACTCCATGGCGACCGGTCTTACAGAATCGTAGACTGATCCCGCGAGGACGATACAGAAAGCGGCCTCCAGACGCGAAAAAACGTCATTTTCCGCTCATTTGAGCGCCTTTATCCCACGCAATGCCCTCAAGCGTCGTCCTTCAGCTGTTTCCAGTCCAGGTCAAACCGTGCCAGGTACTTGCGCAGGCGGTCGGCATCGTTCGGGTTGGCCTTGGCCTGGCGCGAGGCGTTGAACAGTTGTCGGCCGGCATCCGAGAGGCTGCTGGCACGGCGGCAGACCTCGATCACCGCCTTCAGTTGCAGGCGGTCGAACAGGTCGATATCCCCGGCGCCCTCGCCGAGCAGGCGCTCCACGGCGTCCGTGGCTTCCCTCAGGCCCCAGGCGCGGCGCAGGCGGCCGATCTCCTCCTCGACGCGGGTTTCGTCGATACGCCCGCTGTCGGCCAGGGTCGCCATGCGGGTGATCGAGGCCGACAGCTCGCGAAAGTTGCCCAGCCAGCTCGCTTCGCTGGAGCAGGCGAAGGCCAGGTAGCGGCGCCGCGCCTGCACGTTGAAGCGCGCCAGGTGGCCCTGTTCGCGGGCGTGGCGCTCCAGCTCGAAATCCAGGTTCGGCTCGATGTCTTCGCGGCGGTCCGCCAGGCCGGGCAGGTCGAAGGTCCAGAGGTTGATGCGGGCGTACAGGTCCTCGCGGAACAGGCCTTCGGCCACCCGGCTGCGCAGGTCGCGATGGGTGCCGGCGATGATCAGGAAATCGCTGTCGACCTCCTTGTCCGAGCCCAGCGGGAAGAAGCGTTTCTCCTCGATGGCCTTGAGCAGCATCGCCTGTTCGTCCAGGCCCAGCTCACCGATTTCGTCGAGAAACAGCAGGCCGCCATCGGCTGCCCGCAACAGCCCCTCGCGACTGTTCTGCGCGCCGGTGAACGCGCCCTTGGTGTGGCCGAACAGCGCCGACATGGCGCCATCGCCACGCAGGGTGGCGCAGTTGACCTCGACGAACCGGCCCTCGACCTGATGCCGGTTGCGCTTGAGTTCATAGATGCGTCGGGCGAGAAACGACTTGCCGGCTCCGGTCGGGCCAATCAGCAGCATTGGTGCACGTGAGCGCACGGCGACCCGCTCGATCTGCTCGATGGTGCGGTTGAAGGCGGCGTTGCGGGTGGCGATCCCGGACTTGAGAAAGGCCAGGCCCTCCAGGCGCCTGTCGCTGAAGCGCTTGGCGATCCGGTCGTAGCGCGACAGGTCGAGGTCGATCAGGGTGTGGGTGCCGGTGGCCCGGGCCTCTTCGTCCAGGCGTCGGGCCGGCGAAGTCTGCACCAGGCGTGCCGGCAGGTAGCGCGCTTCGGTCAGCAGGAACCAACAGATCTGCGCCACGTGGGTGCCGGTGGTGATATGCACCAGGTACTCCTCATGCTCGGTATCGAAGTGGTAGGCGTTGGTGAAGTCGTCCAGCGCGCCGTACACCTCCTCGAAATCCCAGGGGTTGCGCAGGGTCATGGGGTGCAGGCGCACCTCGGTTTCCGGCGATACCTGGCGGATGTCGTTGCGGATCCGCTCGGCCAGGCTGACATCGCGGGCATCGGTGCCGTGGATCAGTTCGAAGCGATGGACCAGCAGGTCGGGCTGCTGGCACAGGCCGATGCTGGGCCGCCAATGCCCCCAGCGGTTGGCGCCCTTGCCGACGCGATCGAGGTTGGAACCGATGAAACCGATGGTGACCGTACGCTTGCTGGACATGTTTATCTTTTTGGATAAATGACGATATCCAATGATAAATAAAAATCACGGGGTCGTCGGGTCATTGAGTTGGATTTTTTTGGGTTAAAATATTTTTATCAATAAAATCAATTGTTTATAAAAATATTGGGCGGGTTCTGGAAAGCTGGCACGTGCTCTGCAATATCTCTGGCAACGAACGAGACAACAGAGCGAGAAGCCAAGATGGCCAACACCCAACTGTTCCAGACCCGCACCCAGCCTGTGGCCTGTGATACCCACAATGCCTCCGGTGCTGCGGCATACGCCTACACGGCTCGCCATGCCCTGGCACAGTTGGCGGTGACCGGTTGCCTGAACCAGACCTACCATGCCAGCGCACAAGGTCAGCTGGACGAAGTGCTCAAGCGGGTGGCCGAGGTCGACAGTGCCTTCGTCGCCAAGGCGGCGATCTACGCTCGCCAGCACGGTCACATGAAGGATATGCCGGCCTTGCTGCTGGCAGCCCTGGCGGCCCAGCGGTCGGTGATGCTGCCGGTGGTATTCGCCCAGGTGGTGGACAGCGGCAAGATGCTGCGCAACTTCGTGCAGATCCTGCGCAGCGGTGTCACCGGGCGCAAGTCGCTGGGCTCGCAGCCCAAGCGATTGGTCCAGGAGTGGCTGAACAACGCCAGCGAGCGACAGTTGCTGCAGGCTTCGGTGGGTAACCAGCCGTCCCTGGCCGACGTGCTGAAGATGGTTCATCCCAAGCCGGCAGAGGCCTGGCGCGAGGCATTCTTCGCCTGGGTGATCGGCAAGCCGGTGGCGTTCGATGCCTTGCCGCCGCTGACCCGATCGCTGCTGGAGTTTCGTGGCGGGGCGAGCCGGCAACTGCCGCAGGTACCGTTCCAGTTGCTGGGCAACGAGGCACTGGACCCGCAGCAGTGGGCGGAGCTGGCGATGAACATGGGCTGGCAGGCCCTACGGATGAACCTGAACACCCTGGCCCGCCACGATGCTTTCAAGGTTGCGGGATGTGCCGCGGCGGTGGCCGCGCGGTTGTCGAGCCCGGAGGAGGTGGCCAAGGCGCGGGTTTATCCGTACCAGTTGCTCGCGGCCTACCGGATGATCGGCGAGGAGGTGCCGGCGGTGATTGGCGAGGCGTTGCAGGATGCCCTGGAGTTGTCGCTGGACAATGTCCCGGCCTTGCGCGGCTCGGTGGTGGTCTGCCCGGATGTTTCCGGTTCCATGCACAGCCCGGTCACCGGTTATCGCCAGGGGGCGACCACGGCGGTGCGCTGCATCGATGTGGCGGCGATGATCGCGGCTGCCGTGCTGCGCAAGACGCCGCAGGCGAGGGTGATGCCCTTTGAAAACGAGGTGGTGAAGGTGCAGCTCAACCCGCGCGACAGCGTCATGAGCAATGCCCAGAAACTGGCCGCGATCGGTGGCGGGGGAACCTGCTGTTCGGCGCCCCTGGCACAGTTGGTTCGTGAAAAGGCCAGGGTTGATACCCTGATCCTGGTCTCGGACAACGAATCCTGGATCGATGATCGCCGTTATGGCGCCAGTGAAACCCTGTTGCAGTGGGAGCGTCTGCGCCGGATCAACCCCGATGCGCGCCTGATCTGCATCGACCTGCAGCCCGGGGCGAGCACCCAGGCACCGGATCGGCCGGACATCCTCAATGTCGGCGGTTTCAGTGACGCGGTGTTCGATGTCATCGACCAGTTCACCGCCGGCACCTACAGTGCGCGGCACTGGGTGCAGGTGATCGACGAACTGCCGATCTGAACGAAGGAAAGCCTGCTCGCCCGTGATGGGCAGGGCGCGACCCTGTTGAATTTCGCGGCAACCGAATGCCGGTGGGACTACATCCAAAGACGTCTCATCACCCTCTTGTCGGTTGTCACGAAAGGTACGAATGCCAGTGGCTGTACATCTGAATGCCGGTCTGAATCCGGCCCGTGGCAACACGGATCAGTCACTTCCCTTGTCGTACCACCCTTTTGATGATTTACCCGGCGAATGCCGGTGGAACTACAGTACGCCGTGGTCGCGGGTTCGATTCCCGTACACCGCAAGGTGATAGCTCAATGGCAGAGCGTGGTGCAGGTTTCACCCCTCGTTGTCGCCGTCAAACCAGGACAAGGCCGAAGTTGCGGCCATCAGGAAATGAAGAATATGCAAGACCAGACCTACACCTTGCTCGAAGTCGCCAACGGCAAACCGATCAAACTCTGGACCCAGGGGGTTCCGGTCGAGCCCGAGGCTCGCCAGCAACTGATGAACACGGCGAAGATGCCGTTCATCTTCAAGCACATGGCGGTGATGCCCGATGTGCACCTGGGCAAGGGGTCGACCATCGGCAGCGTGATCCCGACGGTGGGCGCGATCATCCCGGCGGCGGTGGGCGTGGATATCGGCTGCGGGATGATTGCTGCCTGCACCTCGCTGACCGCCAGCGACCTGCCGGACAACTTGCAGGGCCTGCGTAGCGCCATCGAGCGGGCAGTTCCCCATGGTCGTACCAGCCCACGCAGTGGCCGTGATAAAGGCGCCTGGGAAGAGGTACCGAGTGTGGCCGACCTGGCCTGGTCGGAGCTGGAGCCGCGGTTCAAGGCCATTGCCGACAAGTACCCGAAACTGAAGAACGCCAACCATCGCAAGCACCTGGGAACCCTGGGGTCGGGTAACCACTTCATCGAGGTCTGCCTGGATGAGGCGAACCGGGTCTGGTTCATGTTGCACAGCGGTTCGCGTGGTGTCGGTAACGCTATCGGCAACCTGTTCATCGAACTGGCCCGTGCCGATATGCGCGGACACATCGCCAATCTGCCGGACCGGGACCTGGCGTACTTCGAGGAAGGCAGCCAGCACTTCGACGACTACGTCGAAGCGGTCGCCTGGGCCCAGGACTTCGCCCGGCAGAACCGTGCGGTGATGATGGAGGCGGTGATCGCCGCCACGCGCCAGGTGATTCGCAAGCCGTTCGACGTGGCGCTGGAGGCGGTGAACTGCCACCACAACTACGTGCAGAAGGAACGGCATTTCGGTGAAGAGGTGCTGGTGACCCGCAAGGGCGCGGTCTCGGCGAAGAAGGGTGAATTGGGGATCATTCCCGGTTCCATGGGGGCCAGGAGCTTCATCGTTCGCGGGTTGGGTAACGAGCAATCGTTCTGCTCCTGCAGCCATGGTGCCGGGCGGGTCATGAGCCGGACCAAGGCCAAGCAGATGTTCACGGTCGAAGACCAGATCCGCGCGACGGCCCATGTGGAGTGCCGCAAGGACGAAGCGGTGATCGACGAGATCCCGATGGCCTACAAGGACATCGACCAGGTGATGCACGCCCAGCGTGAGCTGGTGGAAGTGCTGCATACCTTGCGGCAGGTGGTTTGTGTGAAGGGGTAGGGCAAGGGGATGGGGTTGCCCAGGGGGACTCTGCTCCGTTGCAAAAGAAGGATGAAGATCATGTTGGACGGGGCGGCGCCTGTTGAGTGCATGGGTTGCCAGTGCAACCGGTTGAAAGGATAGGGAAATGGAACACTTCGAACGCCACCCGCTGGATGACGCCATGCGTGCCCGGGTGTTGCAGGAGCTGGCGCGGATAGAGCGCGAGCGCAATGTGAAGGTGCTGTATGCCTGCGAATCGGGCAGCCGCGCCTGGGGTTTTTCCTCGACGGACAGCGATTACGATGTGCGCTTCGTCTATGTGGAAAAGCCGGACTGGTTCATCCAGGTCAACGAGGCACGGGATGTGATCGAGCGGCCGCTGGACGATGAGCTGGATATCGGTGGCTGGGAGTTGCGCAAGACCCTGGGGTTGCTGCGCAAGTCCAACCCGACCCTGCTCGAATGGCTCGATTCGCCCCTGGTGTATCGCCGTGAGGAGGCCGCGACCCGTTCGTTGCGTGAATTGGCCGAGGCGTTCTACAGCCCGCCCGCCGCGCGCAATCACTACCTGTCGATGGCCAGGAAGAATTTTCGTGGCTACCTGCAAGGGGAAACGGTGCGCTTCAAGAAGTACTTCTACGTGCTGCGGCCCCTGCTGGCGGTGCGCTGGATTGACCTGGGACGGGGGCGGCCGCCGATGACCTTCGATGCGCTGCTCGGGACGGTCGACGATCCGATGCTGCTGGCGGAAGTCGATGAGTTGCTGCAACTCAAGCGCAGCGCCGACGAGGCCGCCCATGGCCCGCGTCGCCCGGCGTTGCACGGCTTCATCGAGGCGCAACTGGAGCGGCCGGTGCCGGTCTTGCCGCGCACCCATGAGAACAGTGAACGACTGGACCACTACCTGAGGGAGATGGTCCGTACTTATGCATGATTCAGGAAGCCTATGAAAAAGGACATGATCGAACTGGACGGCGCCATGGGCGGCGGCCAGGTGTTGCGCAGCGGCCTGAGCCTGTCGATGTTGACCGGGCGGGCACTGCGTATCGGTAACATTCGGGCACGGCGCAGCCGGCCCGGCCTGCTGCGTCAGCACCTGACGGCGGTGCTGGCGGCTGCCGAGGTTTGTGGGGCTCAGGTGGAAGGCGCACAGTTGGGTTCGCAAAGCCTGTATTTCGAGCCGGGGGCGATTCGGGGCGGGGATTTCCGCTTTGCCATCGGTACGGCCGGGAGTTGTTCGCTGGTGTTGCAGACCTTGCTGCCGGCCTTGCTGCGGGCGCCGGAGCCTAGCCGGGTGCTGATCAGTGGTGGAACCCACAACCCGTTGGCACCGCCATACGAGTTCCTCGAGCGCGCCTGGTTGCCGCTGCTGCGGCGGATGGGCGCAAAGGTCGAGTTGCAACTGCTGCGCCACGGCTTCGTGCCGGCCGGGGGTGGCGAACTGGAAGTGTTCGTCCAGCCTTCCACCTTGCAGCCCTTGTACCTGACCGAGCGCGGTGAAGTGTTGGCGCGTGATGCGCGGGTGCTGCTCGGCGGTATTGTCGAAGACGTTGCCCAGCGTGAGCTGGCCCGGGTAGCGAAGCGCCTGCACTTGCCCGAAGAGGCCTGTCGCACGGAGCGTATCGCGGCGGACAGCCCTGGCAACGTGTTGTTGCTGGAGTTTCGCTGCGAGCGGTTGAGCGAGGTGTTCTGCGCCTTCGGGCAGTTCAACGTGCGCTCCGAGGCGGTCGCCGATGCGGCGGTCGACGCGGCACGGCATTGGTTGAACAGCAAGGCGGCGGTGGGCGAGCATCTGGCCGATCAACTGCTACTGCCCATGGCGATGGCGGGCGGTGGGAGTTTTACCACGCCGCAGATGACCGGGCACCTGCAGAGCAACATGCGGGTGATCGAAGCCTTCCTGCCACTGGAAATGCGCTGCACGTCAGGCGCGGACGGTGTGCTGCACGTCGAGTGTCGGGCCTGACTAAGCGCGGCTGCCGCTGGCGCCGGAACTGACCGGTGGCAGGCCCTGGGGGCGAAGGCGCGGCCGCCCGTGGGGTTCTCCTCGATGGAATCGGGCCGCAGGTGATCGGCAATGACTTCAGTGTGGAAGAGAGGCGCTACGCTGAGCTGGGCAAATCCGGCAGGACTCTGGATTTTTGCACGTCGGTGGGAGTGAGCCCACCCATCATGGGTGGGCTCGATGGCTCAGGCCGTCAGGCGCTCTTGGCCAGCGCGTGATGGTGGGAGGCCCATTCGGCCTTCAGGGACTGCATGACGCGGCCCATGAAGTCCTTGTCCGCCGCCGCCTTTTTCCCGGTGTAGCCCTGACCGCGACGGTACATCACGAGGCAGGCCAGCAGGTTGGGCTGGGCGCGGCTGAAATGCTGCTCGTCGACATGGGACGCGCGGCGATCGAGCCTTACCTCTCCGGTTTCGCTGATCCAGAGGATATGGTCGTCGTGGCTGTCCTTGCGGGATGCGAACAGTTCAGCCAGTTGATCGAGAGTTGGATGATTGTTCAGATTCATGTTAAAGCCCCTTTGACCACTCGTTAATCTGTCTGGTTTACGCGTGTATCGTTGCCAAGACGGCGAATTGCTGAGGTGCCGCATGCGGGCAATACTGCCCGTGGAATGTGGCGCCAGCCCTGGTGATGATTCGTGTAGCGTGGGTTCAGGCCCGCTACACAGGACGTCTCGACGAAAAGAAGCAGCAGCGCGATCCTTGAACGGCGCCGACGACAGTAACGAAGTCAGCCACAAGCATTTTGAGGATGTTAGGCCGGTGCTTCTCGCCCGTTGGGACGATCACGACAGGTCAGCTTCATCAATCTGCCTTGTGGGCAGTACAGATCCGGAACAGCTCGACGGCTTGTCGAGCCTGTTGTCACAACAGCTTTTGCAGCACTCCCGATCGGGGAGTGGCTTCATCATGCAAGGGCAAAAAGCGCCCGTCAATGGTTTTGTAGTGATTTTTTTATCGCACTACATGTTGCAAATTCACCACCGCTGGCGGTTTGGCCAATAGGCCGGATGGCCGGAAAATGACCGGCAAGTCTTGATTTCGCGGTGAAAACCGCTGGTGCCGCGGGTCTTGTGGGCGGCAGACTGTTGCAGGGGGTGCAATAGAGCTTTCCTGATCTGCCGGTGTAAACCGCTGGTCGATTGACCTAAGCTCGGCAGCCTCTGAATCCGTCTCTGAATCTGCTTTGGGAAATTCCATGTCACAGCTATTCCCGACCACGCGCCTGCGTCGCCTGCGCCGTAACGAAAGCCTGCGCGGCCTGTTCCAGGAAACCGAGTTCAGCCTCAACGACCTGGTCCTGCCGATCTTCGTCGAGGAGGGCATCGATGATTTCGTACCCATCACCAGCATGCCCGGGGTGATGCGGATTCCCGAGAAGAAGCTGGCGAGCGAGATCGAGCGCTACGCCCGTGCCGGGATCAAGTCGGTGATGACTTTCGGGGTGTCTCACCACCTCGACGCGGATGGCAGCGACACCTGGAACGAGCAGGGCCTGGTGGCGCGCATGGTGCGGATCTGCAAGGATACCGTGCCGGAAATGGTGGTGATGTCCGATACCTGTTTCTGCGAGTACACCTCCCACGGTCATTGCGGCGTGCTGCATGGCGATGCGGTGGACAATGACGCGACTCTGCGCAATCTCGGCCGCCAGGCGGTGGTCGCGGCCCAGGCGGGGGCCGATTTCATCTCGCCGTCCGCGGCGATGGATGGCCAGGTCCAGGCCATCCGCGGTGCGCTGGATGCCGCCGGCTTTCTCGATACCTCGATCATGGCCTATTCGACCAAGTTCGCCTCGGCCCTCTACGGGCCGTTCCGCGAAGCCGGTGGCACCGCGCTGAAAGGTGATCGCAAGGCCTACCAGATGAACCCGATGAACCGCCGCGAAGCGGTGCGCGAGTCGCTGCTGGACGAGCAGGAAGGCGCTGACGCGCTGATGGTCAAGCCGGCCGGGGCCTACCTCGACATCATCCGCGATATCCGCGAAGCCTCGCGCCTGCCGCTGGCGGCCTACCAGGTCAGCGGTGAATACGCGATGATCAAGTTCGGCGCCCAGGCCGGTGCCGTCGACGAGCATCGCGTGGTGCGCGAGAGCCTGGGGGCGATCAAGCGCGCCGGCGCCGATATCATCCTGACCTACTTTGCGATGGACATTGCCCGCGACGGGATTTGAACGAGGGTTGTGTGTTGAAATGGCGCACTGACCACCGATCACGTTCTTTCGACAGGGAGTAGCGCCATGAGCCAGCACGATTTCAAGCAACTGGATGTGTTCAGTCGCCAACCCCTCAAGGGAAATCCGCTGGCCGTGGTGTTCGCCGCCGATGCGTTGACCGACGAGCAGATGCAGGCCTTCGCGACCTGGACCAACCTCAGCGAAACCACCTTCCTGCAGGTACCCCGCGACCCGCGGGCGGACTATCGGGTGCGGATCTTCACCTCCACCCGGGAACTGCCCTTTGCCGGCCACCCGACGCTGGGCAGTTGTCATGCCTGGCTGGAGGCCGGCGGTGTCCCCAGGGGCGACGAGATCATCCAGGAGTGTGGCGTCGGCCTGGTACGGATTCGCCGCCAGGGCGAGGACCTGGCGTTTCTTGCGCCACCGCTGCTGCGTGCCGGCCCGGTCGAGCCGGAACTGCGCGAGCGGGCCCGACTGGGCCTTGGCCTGGCGCCTGAAGACGTGCTCGAGGCCCAGTGGGTCGACAACGGGGCGGACTGGATGGTGCTGATGTTGCCCAACCGGAGGCGGGTGCTGGCGATCAGGCCCGACTACGTGCAACTGGCAGGCTTGACCGTGGGTGTCGTTGCGCCCTGGCATCCGGAACTCGATGGCGATGAGTGCCAGTTCGAGGTGCGGGCCTTCATCGCCGGCGACGGCATGCCCGAGGACCCGGTCACCGGCAGCCTCAACGCCGGCATCGCCCGCTGGCTGCTGGGCGAGGGGCGGGCGCCGCAGTCCTATCGGGTCAGCCAGGGTACGGCGATGGGGCGTGCCGGGCGGGTCCGGGTGGAGCAGGTCGGCGACGAGATCTGGGTCGGCGGTGCCGCCGTGACCTGCATCAGCGGCAGCGTGACGCTATAACGTCGGGCCGGGAGCCTGGGCGACCAGCATCATGGCGGCCGACAGGGTGTGGCCGTCGGTGATCCTGCCCGCGGCGATCATCGCCATCAGTTCCTGTCGGGTGACGAACAGTACCTTGTCGACTTCGCCATCGGTGCTTTCGCTGGCCGCCCCCTCGATGTCCACTTTGCACACGGCCACTGCGCTGGCGATCAGTGAGGTGTTGCTGTGCAGCAACCCCAGCTCCGTGACATTGCGCGCCGGCCAGCCCGTCTCCTCCAGCAGCTCGCGGGCCGCGGCATCGCGGGCGGTCTCGCCCGGGTCGATCGCGCCACGGGGAAACTCGATGGATTGCGCGCCGATGGCCCGGCGCTGCAGCACCGCCAGCATCAGGCGTCCGTCGGGCATCACCGGGATCGCCACCACGCCGTTGATGGCCTGGCGTTCCTTGACGATGAAATAGCCGCCTTGCTTGACCACGTCGAAGTAGGGCGTGTGCAACAGGCATTCGGATTCGGTATCGGGCTTCATGCGGGCTTTCACTCCAGGAAACAGCGGTCGAACAGGTAGAGGGCACCGGGCTTGAGGTTTTCCAGGGTGGCCTGCGGGCGGCCGCCGTCCCCCTGTTTCTTGCGCCCGGTTTCGCGCAGGTAACCGGCTTCGGTCATCTTCAGCAGGCGCTGGCGGGTGCTGGTCTTGAGCACCGGGCGCGCCAGCACCAGCGAAAAGATCGCAGTGGCCTCGGGGGCGCTGAACTCGGCGCCGAGGAAGGTCAACGGCAGGCTGCTGTAGAGCGACTTGGACAGCAGGCGTTCCTGGGTCGCCGCCACCAGCGTGTTGTGATCGAACGGCAGGCGCAACGAGCCGTCGGCAACGCTGTCGAGGGCGAACCAGGCCTGGTGTTCGTTCAGGCTCGGCGGTTCGGCGACGATCGCCAGGTAGTAGGTCGAGGAGGACCAGCAGCGGGGATCGCGGAAGGCATCGCCGACGGTACCGACCTGTTCGATCCAGGCCAGCGGCAGGTTGACCTTGTCGCTGGCGCGCAGGCGTTCCACCGCGTCGGCCAGTGTCAGGTCGGGCACCGCGCCGTTGACCACCAGGCCGGGCAGCGCCCAATGGCCCTGGAACGGCTCGGCCTCGCGCTTGTGCAGCAGGATCTGCAGCGCCTGCGTCTCGCGGCAGTAGAAAAGCACGCACAGGTCGACGGTGTGCAGGTAGTCGCTTTTCTTCGGTGAGCTGGGGATCGGGTCCGGCATGTCAGTTCCTGTGTGCGGCATAGAGTCCGTAGTCTACCGGATTCATCCCCGGTGCCATCCAGTGGGCGGGCAGTGTCTCGCCCAGGGCCAGCCGTTCGCGCAGCAGGGTGCTGCGCACTCCCACCTGTTCATCCACGCACAGCACCGAAAACCGTTCGAGCAGTTGCGTACCCAGATGGAAGTCCGGCAGTTGCGCGGCGACGTCATGCCCGACCACCAGGGCGATCTGTCGGGTTGGCAGTCTGGTGATGTCGGCCAGGGTGCAGAGCAGCCCATAGCTGTAGATCGGTGCGTCGGTCAGTCGGGCCAACTGTTGCTCGATCCGGCTCACCGAGATCGCCGAGGCGCAGGCCGGCCGCACCTGTTCGACGATTGCCTGCAACCAGCCCAGGCGCCGCTCGTATTCGGCCATGCGCTTGCCATGGGGGTGCCTGAAGGAGGGCACCACCCACACTGAACGTGCATGGCGCGAAGCCTCGATCATGACCTGGGCGTGACCGGCGTGGGGCGGGTTGAAGGCGCCGCCATAAATTGCGAGCTCGTACATGGAAGGTATCTCCTTTTTCTTAAAAGTACTTGTCATGTACTTATTGGTCAAGAAGGGTTCCTCGCGGTTTGTAGCTTTTAAATGGGTGATCTGAATATTTTTGAAATCGGGCTTGATTTGAAAGTACATGACATGTACCTTTGTCTCATCGCAAAGGGAGAACCTGCCATGACTGCTCAAGTGATCACGACCGCCGCCTTCGATGTCGATGCCCAAAAGGGCTTCACGCCACTCTGCCCGGATGAACTGCCGGTCGTCGGTGGCCACCTGATCGGTGCCGAGCTGAACTTCATGGCCTCGCTGGCCGGGATCCGCGTCGGCAGCAAGGACGCCCACAGTCCCCAGGCGCCTTGGGTGGTCGAGTCCCACGAGGACATGCTCAAGCCCACCGGCCTGGAACATGCCGACCTGACCTGGGTCAGCCACTGCGTCCCCGGTACCGAAGGTTTCACCCTGCTTGACGAACTGCCGGCGCCCCAGGACTACGACTACTTCGTCTGGAAGGGCGTGGAGCCGGCGCTGCACCCCTACGGGGCCTGTTTCCATGACCTCTACCACCAGCTCTCCACGGGGGTGATCGAGTACCTCAATGCCCGCGGGGTCCAACAGGTGATCGTCGGCGGCCTGGCCCTGGACTTCTGTGTCAAGACCACCGCGCTGCAACTGGCGGGGGCCGGTTTCAAGGTCATCGTCTACCTGCCGGCCTGCCGGGCCATCAGCGCCGAGGGCGCGCAGCAGGCCATCCACGACCTGCAGCAGGCGCGTATCGAAGTCGTCAACAGTCGCGAACAACTGGTCCGTGCGACCGGCCACAAGGAGTAATTCATGGAAAGCGCATTCAACCGCGAAGGCGGCGTCATCCAGGGCTTGCTGGATACCGACTACTACACCTTCACCATGATGCAGGCGGTGTTGCACCAGCACCCCAACGTCGAGGTGGAATACCAGTTCATCGTCCGTTCCCGGGAGAAGCTCGGCCACCTGATTCCCGAAGTGCGCACCGAGCTGGAAAAGCTCGCCGGCCTGCAGATGCGCGAAGGCGAGCTGCGCTTCCTGTTCAACCGGCGGTTTCGCGAGTACCTGACGGCGGACTTCGAGCAGTTCCTCGGCCTGTTCCGCTTCAACCTGCGCTACATCCACGTCAGCGAAGTGGATGGGCAACTGGCTATCCGCGTCCGCGGGCCAATGCTGCACTGCATCATGTTCGAGCAGCCGGTGCTGGCCTTGGTCAGCGAGTTGCGCAACCGCGAGAAGTACCCGGATGTGCTGCTGGAGGACGTCAGCCGCAAGCTCTACCAGAAGTTCGAATGGCTGGAGAAGAACCTCAGCCGCGAGGAACTGGCCGACCTGCGGGTGTCGGACTTTTCGACCCGCCGGCGGCTGTCGTTCCGCGCCCAGCGCGAGGTGGTGGACATCATGCGCCGCGACTTCCCCGGGGTGTTCGTCGGGACCAGCAACGCCCATCTGGCCTACGAGTTCGACCTGCCGCTGATCGGCACCATGGCCCACCAGTGGCTGATGGTGCACCAGCAACTCGGTCGCCTGCGCGAAAGCCAGAACGCAGCCCTGGAAAACTGGGTACGCGAGTATCGCGGCCGGCTCGGGATCGCCCTGACCGACTGCATCAGCACCGACTTTTTCCTCAAGGACTTCGACCTGTACTTCGCCAAGCTCTACGACGGCCTGCGGCAGGACTCCGGTGATCCGCTGGTCTGGGCCGACAAGGTGCTGGCGCGCTACCGGCAGTTGGGCATCGATCCGATGAGCAAGGAACTGATGTTTTCCGATGGCCTGGACTTCGAGAAGTGCCTGCCGATCATGCGCCATGTGCGGGGCAAGGCACGTTTCGGCTTCGGCATGGGCACCAGCCTGGCGTGCGACGTCGAGGGTGTCGAACCGCTGAGCATCGTGATGAAGCTGGTGCGGGTGCACGGCGAACCGGTGGTGAAGTTCTCCGACGACCCGGTGAAGAACGTCTGTGAAGACCCGTCGTTCCTGCGCTACGCGGCGCAGGTGTTCAAGGTGACTGAAATCAATCGGCAACTGGAGGTGTGAGATGGGAACCGCGACTCAGGATCGTATTGCCCAGGCACTCGGCGTGAACCGGCAACTGGCCGGTGGTGACGAGGCCGTGGAACTGGCCCGGCGTATCGACTTCATCAAGGCGACGCTCAAGCGTTCCGGCTGCCGGGCGTTGGTGCTCGGCATCAGTGGCGGGGTCGATTCGCTGACCGCCGGCCGGCTGTGCCAACTGGCGGTCGAGCAGTTGCGCGAGGAGGGCGTGGCGGCACGTTTCATCGCCATGCGCCTGCCGTACCGGTCCCAGGCCGACGAAAGCGATGCCCAGGCGTCCCTGGCGTTCATCCGGCCGGACGAGATCAGCAGCGCGAATATCTCGGCCTGTGTCGAGGGGCTGATGGACAGCCTCGACGTCGAGGCGTTGCAAGCCAGCCCGGCCCGGGTGGATTTCGTCAAGGGCAACGTCAAGGCCCGGGCGCGGATGATGACCCAGTATGCGCTGGCCAATTTCGTCGACGGGCTGGTGGTGGGCACCGATCATGCCGCCGAGGCGCTGATGGGCTTCTTCACCAAGTTCGGTGATGGGGCCTGCGACCTGGCGCCGCTGTCGGGCCTGACCAAGGGCCAGGTGCGTCGGCTGGCGTCGGCCATGGGCGCACCGGAGCACCTGGTGTTCAAGACGCCGACGGCGGACCTGGAGGAGCTGGTGCCGGGCAAGCCGGACGAAGCCGCCTATGGCTGCACCTACGCCGAGATCGACGCCTACCTGTTGGGCGAGCCGGTGGCGGCGCAGGTCAGTGCAATCATCGAAGCGGCTTACGCCCGGACCGCGCACAAGCGGGCCTTGCCGTACTCGCCGGTCTGAGGTGGATCAGCGCGGGGTATCGAGGGTGTTGTTCAAGGCCACGTACTGCAACAGCATGATGGTCTTGGCATCGACGATTTCCCCGCGCCTTACTGCCGCCAGGGCATCTTCCAGGGACAGCTCCAGGACCTCCAGGTCTTCACCCTCGGCCTCCAGGCCGCCGCCATGGCCGACCTTGCTGTCGCCGTCATACTCGCCCAGGAAGAAGTGCAGCTTTTCGGTGACCGAGCCGGGGCTCATGTAGGCCTCGAAGATCTTCTGCACATGCTGCACCCGGTAACCGGTTTCCTCCTCGGCCTCGGCGCGAATCCGCTCTTCGGGCGAGGCGTTCTCCAGCAGGCCGGCGGCGGCCTCCACCAGCATGCCGTCATGGCCGTTGACGAACACTGGGAAGCGGAACTGGCGGGTCAGCACCACGCTGCGTTTTTCCCGGTTGAACAGCAGGATGGTCGCGCCATTGCCACGGTCATAGGTCTCGCGGCTCTGGCGTTGCCAGGTGCCGTCGCTGCGCAGGAAATCGAAGGTGGTTTTCTTCAGCAGGTACCAGTCGTCGGAGAGGACGGTGCTGTCGACGATGCGAACCCGGTCTTTCGTTGCGGTCATGATCCACGCCCTGTGGTGAGCAAAATGTCGATCATACTTGGATTCGGTGGTGGCTGTGGGGGGGCGCCTTCGCGAATGACGTGCCGAGCCCAAATCCTGTGTGCGCCACAAAACCGGGAGCCGGATTCATCCGCGAAAGCCAAAGACCGGTCACCACCAATCCCGATGGTCAGGCCACCGCAGCCAGCCGTTTCTGCCGACCGGCCACCACCAGGAAGCTCAGCAGCGCCACCAGCGGCAGGGCGCTGCCCAGCGCCATGATCGCCGCCCAGCCACCTTGCTCGTACAAACTGCTGGCCACTGCCGAACCGATGGCACCGCCGATGAAAATGCTGGTCATGTACAGCGCATTGAGCCGCCCGCGGCTGGCCGCATCCAGGGCATACACCGAGCGCTGGCCGAGCACCATGTTCATCTGCACGGCGAAGTCCAGCAGCACGCCGGTCACGGCCAGGCCGATCACGCTATAGGCCGGGTGAACCAGCGCCGGAACGAAGCTCAGGGTCGCCAGCAGCATCGCCAGCAGTGAGGCGCGGTGGGTGTGTCCGGCATCCGCCAGGCGCCCGGCCAGTGGCGCGGCAATCGCGCCCATCGCGCCGACCAGGGCGAACAGCGCGATCTGCGACTGCGACAGGCCATGGACCCGTGACAACTCCAGCGGCACGGCGGTCCAGAACAGGCTGAAGGTGGCGAACATCAACCCCTGGTACCAGGCCCGCTGGCGAAGCACCGGCTGGTCACGGAACAGCTTGCCCAGTGAACCGAGCAGTTGCCCGTAGGTGGCGCTGTGGCTGGGTTGGCGCCTGGGCATGGTGGTCAGGATCACCAGCATGATGAACAGCATCAACACCGCGGCACCGATGAACACCGTGCGCCAGCCGAAGTGGTCGGCCACCACGCTCGACAGCGGCCGGGCCAGCAGGATGCCCAGCAGCAGGCCGCCCATGATCCCGCCGACCACCCGCCCGCGGGACGCCTCCGGGGCCAGGTGCGCGGCCAGGGGAATCAGGATCTGCACCGACACCGAACTGAAGCCGATCAGCAGCGACACCATCAGGAACACACCGGGCTGTCGCGACAGGCCGGCGGCCACCAGGCTGAGGGTCGAGACCACCACGGTGGCGATCATCAGCTTGCGGTTCTCCAGCAGGTCACCCAGCGGCACCAGGAAGAACAGCCCCAGGGCATAGCCGATCTGGGTCAGGGAGACGATCAGGCTGGCGCTGTGGGCGGAGATGCCCAGGTCCGGGGCGATCAGTTCGATGATCGGCTGGGCGTAGTAGATGTTGGCCACGATGGCACCGCAGCAGAAGGCGAACAGCATCACCAGGGCGCGGGTCATCACGGGCGTGGCGTGGGGGTGGGTCGACATGGTCGGGAAGCTCTGGAACGGGACGGGTAGGGCAGTTTAGTGATTGGGCCGAGGCGGTGTAAGGCGGTGGCAGGAATAGTTGATATCAGCGGTGTTGATGTTCTTTGGTCTGCTGCTGACGGCCCCCGGTCAACCCCTCCAGCGAGTTGTTCGAAGATGTAACAACTTCCCCTGCCGGCAGGCTTTTTCATCAAGATAAATTCATATAAATCAATAGATTGATGAATATTCCAAGAAATTGAATGAAGGACTTCAAGCGATTGCGACTCTACTGAACACTTGTTTAGTATCGCCCTCAATGTTCCACCTCACACCCAAGAACAATAAGCCGAGGGCCTTTCATGAGCTCCCAACCGACCCTGCTCGATACGGTGGAGGCCGGCATCGCCCGGATCACCCTCAACCGCCCCGAGCAACGCAATGCGTTGGACATCCCCACGCTCAAGTCGCTGATCGATCTGCTCGACCGGCATGCCGCCGACCCGGCGGTGCGGGTACTGCTGCTGACCGGCCATGGCCGCAGCTTCTGCTCTGGCGCCGACCTCGCCGAATGGGCCGACGCCGAACGCCGCGGCATCCTCGAAACCTATGGCTGGACCGAAACCGCCCATGTGCTGATGAGCCGCCTGCACGGTTTCGCCAAGCCGACCATTGCCGCTGTCAACGGCACGGCCGTCGGTGCGGGCATGGATTTGAGCCTGTGCTGCGATTTCCGCCTGGCCGCGCAAACCGCGCGGTTCAAGGCCGGCTACACCGGCATGGCCTACTCGCCGGACGCCGGGGCCAGCTGGCACCTGCCACGGTTGATCGGCGCGGAACAGGCCAAGCGCCTGCTGTTCCTCGACGAACTCTGGAGTGCCGAGCGGGCCCTGGCCGCCGGCCTGGTCAGTGAAGTCTGCGCCGATGAGCAACTGGCCGGCGCCGCCAATGAACTGGCCGCGCGGCTGGCATCCGGCCCGACCTTCGCTTTCGCCCAGACCAAGGCGCTGCTGCGCGAGGGCGCCGCTCGCAGCCTGGCCGAGCAACTGCAGGCCGAACAGGCCGCCGGCCTGCTCTGCGGCCGCAGCCGCGATGGCGTCGAGGCGCTGCGGGCCGCCGTGGAAAAACGTGCTCCCCACTTCATTGGCCAGTAACCGGACAGCAGGTAACCCATGAATTTCCAACTGACCCAAGAGCAGGACATGCTGGTCGAAGCGGTGCGCAGTTTTGTCGAGAAGGAACTGCTGCCCCACGAAGATGCGGTCGACCGCGCCGATGCCGTGCCGCCGGAGCTTGCCGCGCAGATCCGCGCCAAGGCCATCGCCGCCGGCTTCTATGCCTTCAACATGCCGGAGCAGGTCGGCGGTGGCGGCCTCGACTACCTGTCCCAGGCGCTGATCGAACGTGAGCTGTCCAAGGTCTCCTGGGCCCTGCACGTCTTCGTCGCGCGGCCGTCGAAGATCCTCATGGCCTGCCAGGGCGCGCAGATCGAGGACTACCTGCTGCCCTGCGTGCGCGGCGAGAAGATCGACTGTTTCGCCCTGACCGAACCCGGTGCCGGCTCCGACGCCAATGCGATCAAGACCCGCGCGGTGCGCGAGGGCGATGAGTTCATCCTCAACGGCAGCAAGCATTTCATCAGCCATGCCGGGCACGCCGACTTCGCCATCGTCTTCGCGGTCACCGACACCTACGAGCACAACGGCCGCCGGCGCAATGCCGTGACGTCCTTTCTGGTCGACTGCGACACCCCTGGCATGACCATCCGCCGTGGCCCCAAATGCGTGAGCAACCGTGGGTATCACACCAGCGAGATCTTTTTCGACGACTGTCGCGTCCCGGCGTCCAAGGTGCTCGGTGAGGTGGGCAAGGGCTGGGAAGTCGCCAACGCCTGGCTCACCGCCGGCCGGGTGATGGTCGCCGCCAACTGCGTCGGCCAGGCCCAGCGCGCGCTGGAGGCGGCCCTGCAGTGGGCGGCCGACCGCCGGCAGTTCGGCCAGCCCATCGGCAGCTACCAGGGCGTCTCCTTCAAGCTGGCGGACATGGCCACGGAAATCCGCGCCGCCGAACTGATGACCCTGCACACCGCCTGGAAGATGGACCAGGGCACCCTGACCGACGGCGAGGCCGGCATGGCCAAGCTGTTCGCCAGCGAGGTGCTGGGCCGTGCCGCCGACGAGGCGGTGCAGATCTTCGGCGGCATGGGCCTGATGGACGAGGGGCCGGTGGAGCGGATCTGGCGCAACGCGCGGATCGAGCGGATCTGGGAGGGCACCTCGGAAATCCAGCGCCACATCATTTCCCGCGAGCTGCTGCGGCCGTTGCTGCGCTGAGCGAACCAGGAGAGCACGGCATGTCCATTCGAGACAATCTCAAGCGTCTGCTGGCCCCTCGGCACCTGGCGTTCGTCGGTGGGCGCAGCATGGCGCGGGCGCTCAAGCGCTGCGCCGAAGGCGGCTTCCAGGGGCCGATGTGGCTGGTCAACCCGCAACATGCCAGCCTCGACGGAATTCCCTGCGTGGCTTCGGTCGCGGAATTGCCTTGCGCTCCCGACGCGGTGTTCATCGCCACCCACCGCGAACTGAGCCTGGCCTGCGTCGCCGAGCTGGCGGCCCGGGGCGCGGGCGGGGCGATCTGTTATGCCTCCGGCTTCGCCGAGACCGGTGCCGAAGGCCAGGCCCTGCAGGCGCAACTGTTGCAGGCGGCGGGCGAGATGGCGCTGCTCGGGCCCAACTGCTATGGCCTGCTCGACTACCTGCACAACGTCGCCCTGTGGCCAGTGGCCCATGGCGGCAAGACGGTGGAGAAGGGGGTGGCGGTGCTGACCCAGAGCGGCAACTTCGCCTACAACCTGTCCATGAGCGACCGTTCGTTGCCGCTGGCCTACCTGGCCTCGGTCGGCAACCAGGCGCAACTGGGCGTGGCCGAGCTGATGGACGTGCTGCTCGACGAGCCACGGGTCACCGCCATCGGCCTGCACCTGGAGGGCCTGAAGAACGTGCCGGGGTTTGCCCGCGCGGCCTGCAAGGCCCTGGAAAAGGGTATTCCGGTGATCGCCCTGAAGACCGGCGTGTCGCAGATCGGCGCCGAACTGGCGTTGAGTCATACCAGTTCCCTGGCCGGCTCCGACGCGCTCTATGACAGCCTGTTCGATCGCCTCGGGGTGATTCGCGTCAGCGGCCCGGTGAGCTTCATGGAAACCCTCAAGGCCGCCGCCTGCGGCAACCTGCCGATGGGGCCGAGCCTGACCGGGCTGGCCTGCTCGGGTGGCGATGCCGGGTTGATTGCCGACTACGCCGAACGCAACGGCCTGAAACTGCCGAAACTGGATGCCGGGCAGCGCGCGGAACTGGCGCAGGTGCTGCCCGGCTACGCCAACCTGGTCAACCCGCTGGACTTCACCACGGCGATCTGGGGCGACCGGGATGCGCTGGAGCGGATGCTCGACACCGCCCTGAGAACGCCGGCCGATGCCGCCCTGCTGGTGCTCGACTATCCGGCCGAGTTCACCGGCGAGCGCCAGGAGTGCGACCTGTTGCTCGAGCTCTACTGCCAGGCGCTCGAGCGTCATGGCAGGACCGGCTTCGTCGCCTCGGCGTTTCCCGAGCTGCTGCCGGCATCGGCTCGTGAGCGCCTGCACGCCCATGGGGTGGCGGCCTTGCAAGGGGTCGAGGACGGCCTGGCGGCCTGGGCACGGATCGCCCATTACCGCTCGCGCCGCGAAGGGCTGCTGGCCGATGGGCAGGCGGCCCTGGTGCCGATCTGCCCGCCGGCCACGGCAGGCTCAGGCCACCTGCTGGATGAGTGGCAGTCCAAGCAGGCTCTGCGGCCGTTCGGCCTGCCATTGCCGCAGGCGCGCATCGGCCATCCGCAGCAGGCGCTGCTGGAGGCCGGCAGCCTGGGGTATCCGCTGGTGCTCAAGGTGGTCAGCGCCGAGCTGCCGCACAAGACCGAGGCGGGTGGCGTCGCGCTCAATCTCCAGGACGAGGTCGCCCTGGCCAGTGCCCTGCAGACGATGCGCGAGCGTCTGGCCCGGCACGCGCCGCAAGTGCGCTTCGAACAGGTGTTGCTCGAACGCATGGCTGCGCCGCCGCTGGCCGAACTGATCGTCGGGGTCAAGCGCGAGCCCGGTTTTGGCCTGGCCTTGGTGATCGGTGCCGGCGGCATCCTGGTGGAATTGCTCAAGGACAGCCGCAGCCTGCTGCTGCCGACCACCGACCAGGCCATCGAGCAGGCCTTGCTGGGCTTGCGTTGCGCGCCGCTGCTCAGCGGCTTTCGCGGCGGCCCGGCGGTGCCGTTGCCGGCGTTGGTCGCGGCGATTCGCGCGGTGGCGGACTACGCCTGCGAGAACGCCGGGCAGTTGCTGGAACTGGATGTGAATCCGCTGCTGGTCAATGCCGAGGGGGCGCTGGCGGTGGATGCGTTGATTCGCCTGGCTTGAGCCGGGTTATGTCTGGACGGGCCCATTCGCGGCGGTGCGGCCTCCCGACAGGCCCGGCTCCCACAGAGTTTTGCGACCATTTTGGCGGCGCTGTTCCGGCCGCTTCGGCATCGCCATGAGGACCTTCCATGAACGTACTGATCATCCACGCCCACCCCGAACCCCAATCCTTCACCGCCGCCCTGCGCGACCAGGCGCTGCAGACCCTGCAGGCTCAGGGTCACAGCGTGCAGGTCTGCGACCTCTACGCGATGAACTGGAACCCGGTCGCCAGTGCCGGGGACTTTTCCAGCCGGGACAACCCCGACTACCTGGTCTATGCCCTGGAACAACGCGTGGGCGTGAAGAACGGCAGCCTGGCCGCGGATATCCGCCAGGAGCTGGAGAAGCTGCTGTGGGCCGACCTGCTGATCCTCAATTTCCCCCTCTACTGGTTCTCCGTACCGGCTATCCTCAAGGGTTGGATCGACCGTGTGCTGGTGTCCGGCCTCTGCTACGGCGGCAAGCGTTTCTACGACCAGGGTGGCCTGGTCGGCAAGAGGGCGCTGGTCACCGTGACCCTGGGCGGGCGCGAGCACATGTTCGGCGAGGGCGCGATCCACGGGCCGCTGGAGGACATGCTGCGCCCGTTGCTGCGCGGCACCCTGGCCTATGTCGGGCTGGACGTGCTGCCACCCTACGTGGCCTGGCACGTGCCCTACATCAGTGCCGAGGCTCGCGAACAATACCTGCTCGGTTACCATCGGCGCCTGGAAAGCCTCGACCAGGACCATCCGCTGGTGTTTACGCGCCTGGCGCAGTTCGACGAGGCGCTGTACCCCATCGGCTGATTCGGGCAGGTACCGTCAGTCATCGACCTTGAGAGGGCAGGAGCACTATGGCCGAGGAAGCACGTTTTCTACGGATGGACCCCCAATTGCGCAAGGCCAACCTGGTGGCCGCGACCTTGCGTTGCCTGAAGAAGTACGGCTTCGTCGGCACTTCGATCCGCAAGATCTGCGCCGAGGCCGGGGTGTCGGTGGGGTTGATCGGCCATCACTACGCCGGCAAGGATGAACTGGTGGCCGATGCCTACCTGCACATCACCGGGCAGGTCATGAGCCTGTTGCGCGAATCGGTGGCCAGGGCGGGCGAGGGCGCCCGTCGGCACCTGTCGGCGTTTTTCGAATCATCGTTTTCCCCGGCCATGCTCGACCCCGAGCTGCTGGAAGCCTGGCTGGCCTTCTGGGGCGCGGTGAAGACTGCCGATGCCATCGACCGCGCCCACGACCATTCCTACGGCGAGTACCGCACCATCGTGGGCAATGCCCTGAGCCTGCTGGCCGAGGAGGAGGGCTGGGAGGGCTTCGACAGCGACCTGGCGGCCATCGGCCTGAGTGCCTTGCTCGATGGTCTGTGGCTCGAATGCGGGCTCAATCCCAACACCTTCACCCCGGCCCAGGGCGTGCAGATCTGCGAGGCCTGGGTCGACGGCCTGCAGATGGGCGGCTACCGGCGTTTTCTGCGCTGAACGAGGATTCAGGGCACCCCGTCACGATTGTTGATCAAGTGTTCAATAGGCGTTAGAGTGCATGCCAGTCCCACCGCTTCGCATGATTCCAAGAACGGCCGCCCGCCGGCCGAACAGGAGCCTGGCAATGAAGAGCATGCCTCGTGTACTGGTGGTCGAGCCCGATCGCCTGATCCGTGAACAGTTGCAGGCCTGTCTCGCCGCCGAGGGGTATGGCGTCGACGGCGTCGCGTCCACCGAGCGGGCCGCGTGCCTGCTCGAGCGCCGGCCGGTGGCGCTGGTGGTGCTCAATATGCAGTTGCCGGCCTGCCTGCAACGGGTCCGTCAATGGCGAGCGAATTCGCAGGTAGGGATCATCCTGGTCGGTGGGCGCAATGACGAGGCCGAGCGGATCGCCGCGCTCGATTGCGGCGCCGATGACTGCCTGGGCAGCCCGTTGAATCCGCGGGAACTGCTGTGCCGCGCGCGCAACCTGCTACGTCGGATACAGCCGGACCAGCCGGCCGACTCCAGCCACCTCGCCCGTTTCGCCGAGTGGACCCTGGACACCGAGCGCCGTCGGCTCAAGGCCTCCGATGGCAGCGAGACGCTGCTCAGTCACGGCGAGTTCCAGTTGCTCAAGGTATTTCTGCGCAACAGTGGCCAGACCCTGAGCCGCGATCAGTTGATGGAGCAGTTGCGCAACCGCGAATGGTTGCCCAGCGACCGCTCCATCGATGTGCTGGTCGGGCGCCTGCGGCGCAAACTGCATGACAACCCGGCCGCGCCGGAACTGATCATCACCATTCACGGCGCGGGTTACCTGTTCACCGCCCGTACCTCGCGGGCGGCGTGAGTCACAGGTCGGTGGATTCGACCCAACGCACCAGCCCTCGTTCGCTCACCAGGGCCTGACTGAGGCTGTCGATGCTGTCGAACAGGCGGGCTTCGCTGAAGCCCCACCTCGGTTGATGGATATAGAACTGCCGGGTCCCGATCTTGATCCTGATGGGCGTGGCCTTCAGCGAGCGATCGACGGAGCGGCTGATCAGCACCGGCCCCTGGGGTGCCGTCTCGATGGTGAACATGCCCGGCCGGGTCAACTGTGGGTGGGTGTCGAGTACCGGCTGGCGCAGGTAGACGGCCAGGTCGTCGAGTTCCACCACCTGCTTCAGGCCGGATTGCTGGAGCCCCCAGGCCAGGTCGGCGAGGCTGTTGTATTCGGTACCGATGAGACGGCCGAGTTCCGGGCGCAACAACCCCGTCGGGTCCTCGATATGGAACACCTCGTAGCTGCGCCCCGAGCTGTGCACACGCCGGCTCTGCACGATGGGCTGGTCGAACACCACGAACGGCTGCGGCATTCCCGGGTCGATCAGGCGCCGGGACAGCCAGACCGCGTGATACTGCCCGCCACGTTGTTCGATCAGGAAGTCCCCTCGTGTTCTCATCAGCGCCCGATGGGGTTTCGGCACCTGTGGCAGGGGCAGGGGGGAGACGTTCACATCCAGTCGGGCATCGGCGCGCAGAAACCACAGCTGGCCGAACCTGTTCCGCGTGGAGTCTCCCGTATCCTGCAGGATCTGCAGGGGCAAGGGCTGCCCGCCGACATCGTTGGCGCGCAGGCTCACCGCGCCCATCAGGTCCGCCAGGCCGGCTTCACCCTTGAGGGTGGCGGCATGGATGTCCTGGACCAGTGCGATCCAGCGGCCCGGCCCGTGCTGCAACTGGTCGGCGTTGATCACTTGCCGGGCGTAGTACTTGAGGGGGCGGGTTCTGTTCGGGTTCGACTGGTTGAGGCCCAGGCGATAGCTGGCGACACAGTCGAGGGCCTGGACCCGGACACCATTTTCATGGGCCTCGCGCAGCAGGCGAAGGATTGACTGCAGGCCCTGGTGGTCGATTCCCTCGAGGATATCCAACTGGCGCAGCTTTTCCCTGAACAGCGGCGACAGGTAGCCGGTGCGGTTGAAGTCATCGAGATGGCTCGCCTGGTCGAGGTCGTTCATCAGGTTTTCCAGGTAGAGGGTCTTGAGCCGGTGGTCCCTGGCCAGTGAACGCATCTGCTCGATCAGGATCTTTCGACCGCCCTTGGCGCCATGGGGCACCCCAAGGACGATGCCGTCCTGGTGTCGATAGGCCCGCTCGAACAGTTGTGTCGCCGACCCGGCGCTCGCCAGGTCGGCGATGGGTGTCCTGGCAGGCAGGGCCGGGCCCTCGGCAAAGAAGCGCTCGGCGTGCGCCACCAATTGCTGGCGGCGTTGGGTGTATTGCAGGGCGGCCTGCCGCTGGCCTGCGGAAAGCCCCGGAGCGTTGGGGTCGATGGCGGCGCCGCTGTCGATGTAGGTGGCGATCGTCTGGCGATGGTCGGCCGGGATCTCATAGCGCGCGGCGCCGACCTGGTCCGACGCCTGGCGCATACCGCCCGACAGGCGGCCCATGGGCTGGGGCTGCCAATGCCTGCCAACCTGGATCAGTTCGATATCCTGCGTCCAATGCTGCTCCATGAGCACGTAGCGCCGGCCGGCACGGGTGCCGGTGCGGTACCACTTGCCCTCCAGTTGGATGTACTGCGTGAGGCGCGAGGCGCGGTCGACGAACAGGCCGTCGCGCAGGTACTCCAGTTCGGGGAGCCTGCGCACTTCATGCCGCCTGAGGTCCGAGGCCAGGTAGCGGATCGGCGTGACCGTCGAGGGCTCGGCGCTCAGTAGCGGTTGGCGCAGGCCGTCCTGGCCGGCCCGGGTGGTCCTGATCAGGCGGGACAGCTTCGAGGGCATCGAGGGAATCTGTCGCAGCAGCGGTTTTAGCGGTTGCAGGGGCAACGGCGCTGCGGCATCGGACAGTGTCCGGATCAGTCCATCGGCCGCTTCCTCATAGTGCCTCAGGGCCAAGGCCTGGCTGGCATGGGCCAGCCCGTACAGGCCGCGCAGCAGGTAGGCCGGCAGGCTCAGTTGCAAGGGGGCCAGGCCCAGCACGATCTCGGCGGCCAGGTGCAGGCCGGCATTGATCCAGTACCAGAGGGTGTCACGGTCCACCCGCTGGTTGCTCGCCGCGAAATATTCCACGCTGGCAATCACATGCCTGATCCGGGCATCGAACAGGGTGCTGAACAGATCGCCGGCGATGGGAAAGTAGCGTACCTGCGGGAACTGGCGCGCGAACAGTTGTTGCGGGTCCCATTGTTCGTTGCGCGCGGCCCGCGAGATGCAGTATTGCTTCCAGCCCGACTCGCGCAGCAAGGCTTCGAGCGCGGCAGGGTTGGCCAGTTCGCGCAAGGCCTTGCCGTCCGGTGCCTGGGGTGCGAGGAACAGCAGCGTGCTGGCTGGCGCGCTGGTGCTGATGACCAGCACTTCGTCCACGCTCATGCCATTGTGTGCCTCGCCGGTGCCGCCGAGCATCAGGTAGTTGGCATGGACTTCATGCCCATCGAGCAGCGGGCGCTTGCTGGCCGAGGGGTACCTGAGCAGATGCTCGATACGCCTGTAGCCGTTTTGTGACGGGCTGTCCTTGTCATCGAGCAGATCGCCACTCAGGTGCGCGACATAGGCATGCAGTTCCAGGCGGGCCCGTTCCCCCTCGACCCAGTCACGGCGCAGCGATGCCTGGTCCGGCCCCTGCAGTCTGTTTCTCAGCAGTGCCTTGTATCGACCCGGTGCATCCACGGTGCGGACGATGGTGGTGATGTCTCTGTTCGACAGGTTCAGCGGGCTGCCCGTCAGCGTGCTGGCCCTGGCCTTGAACGTGACGGACTCGCCCAGGCGCGAGCCGGGAATGTTCTCCAGTGCCAGGGCGGTCAGCGACAGGCTGCGATGGCGGCTGGTCACGGTCGATGGCAGGCTCTGCCAGGCGGGGCTCGGGTAGGTGCGGGTGTGGGTGACCTGTACCTCGGTGCTGTCGGGATCGATGGCGGCCTGGGGATAGTGCTGTTGCAGGTACGTGCGCAGCAGGCCGCTCGCATGGCTCCTGAGGGCGGGCAGATCGCCGAGGCTGGCGGGCACCGGGCTGGTCCTCAGGGTTGCGCGCCACAGCCTGGCCAGCCGGCTCTGTTCGTCTGCCGAAAGTTTTTCGAGGCGCCCGAGCAGGTCGCCGAACATCAGGTCGCGATTGCGGCGTTCCAGCACCGGGAAGATGTCCAGGCTTTTCGCCAGGTTGACGGAGTCGTTGAGTTGCCGGGCGAACTCGTCGGCATCATTGTCGAGCCCAGGCGCTCCCCGGACGAAGCGCCAGGTGTCGGCGAAATCCAGTTTCTGTTTGGCCAGCAGGCCATCGACCAGCACCTGCAGGGCGTCGCCCGTCTCGATCCGGTAGCTGAACGGCACCGTGCGCTCGGGCGGGTTGGCGGCAATCAGGGCGTGCTGCCGGTTGGGTAGCAGGTCGAGCAGCGCCTCGCGCTCGGTTTCGTCGCTCAAGCGTTGTACCAGGCTGCGCTTGAGGGCCTGCAATGTCACGAACTGCTCCAGGCCCCGGCCGACCTGATAGAGCACGGCCGGCAGCTTGTAGGTGTCCAGATCGGGACTGCGGGTGATGACCAGGCTGCCTTCCAGGGGCGCATCCTGCGCCTGCAGGACGATCCGATAGACATGGATCGGCCCGTCGGCGGGATGGGCTTTCAGGCGCTGGGCCTGGGTGGGATGGTCCAGCACCCGCTCCAGGTCCTGTCGATTGCTCTCGTCCAGGGTCAGGTCCAGCTCGCGCAACTGCGCTTCCTGGCGAATCTGCGTGCGCAGATTCTCCTTCAGCAGCGTCTCGGCGCCGTTCCAGAAATTGTCCAGCCGATCGGCGAACTGCGTGTCGAAGGTCTTGCCGGCCTTGTCCAGGGTACCTGCCAGTCGGTCCAGGTCCAGGCCGATCAATTGTTGCGGCGCATAGGCGTCGGTCGGGCTGGCATACAGCCCGCTGTGGGTCGTGTCGAACGTCTGGCGGTTGCCGGCCAGGTGCTGGACGAAGACTTCCTTCAGCGTGCGCGATTGCGTGACCCGGCGATAGAGCACCTGCTCGCCGGGTTCGCCCAGCTCCGACAAGGGCCGGTAGCGCGTCTGTTCGAAGGTGTTGAGGTAAATCGCATCGGGGGCCGTCGAGGCGGCCTGGGGGAAGTCCTGCGCCAGTTGCCGCCCCAGGAGCAGGTCAGCGAACCAGCGGAAGTTGGGCTGCTGTTGCGCCAGCAACAGGGTCCGTCCGTTGGTGGCCGCCAGGTTGTCGAAGAGGGCTCGCTGGCGTTGGGCAAGCTGGTCGGGGGAGACGAAGGCGACAGGCGAGGCATGCTGGAAACCATTGTTGTCGGGCAGGCGTTGCGGGGGTTGCATGGCGGGGATCTCCAGCAGGGTGCGCAGGTGGTCGCGTGAAAGGGCCGCCTGCTGCAGTTGGCGTCGGCTGGTTTCAGCGTCTGTCAGGCCGAGCTGGCTGCGCAGCGGTTCGGGCAGGCTCGCCAGGGCCGAGGGCAGGTCGGGCTCCGGGGCTGGCGCCGTGCCTTCGGTGACCGCCAGGGTGAAGTGGTCAGGGTGGCGCAGGATGATATGCCGCTGTCCGGCCTGGGAGGCGCCGATGCCGGCCAGCAATGGGCCGTCCGCCGTCTGGTCGCGCAGTTCCAGGCGAGCCCCCTCCGCAGGCCAGCCGGGCAGGCTGGCGACGCTGTAGAGCATCAGTCGCAGGCTGTCGCCATGGTGCTGTCGACTCTTGAGAAACAGCCCCTCATAGGCCTGGCTCAAGCGCTCTTCCTGCAGATACCAGCGGGCGTCCCGCACCTGGCGACCGCTCAGTTCACCCGTGGAAAAGCGCATTGCCTCAAGATCGCCTGCGCTGGCATTGACCAGCAGCTCGATGGCGGCCGACTTCGACAGGCGCGGCAGCCGCTGGCGCAGCCGATTCACCAGGGGATCATCGGAGCGCTGCCTGGCGGCGTGGAAACTGTCGAACAGTTCCTGCCGGTGCGAGCGCAGCAGGGGCCTGATCCTCTGCCTGAGCGCCGCCAACTGCGTATCGGCGGTGAGGTACTGGCCATCCAGCAGCCGCTCGCGTTGGTCCGGGGACATCTGCGCCAGGGCATGGCTCCACAGGGTGCCGTCGAGCAGGTGGGCACGTGCCACCCGTACCCTGGGCAGGTCAGGCGACAGGTCGGCGCCATATTCGCCCGCCACCGTCGCCGGTGGATCGTACACCTGCAGAACGCAGATCGCCGGCCAGACCAGTTCCAGGCCCGACAACTGCAACTGCCAGTGCACATGGGGCACCCCGGCGTTCGCCGGTGGGGCCGTGTCCAGCGTGTCGATGAAGTCGCCGATCTGCCGATCCAGCTCGAAGCGTGCGCGGGTGTCTTGCAGCAGTGCGGGGACCTGCGGGGATTCGGCGTAGGCGCTGCGCAGCGCCGGGCTGTCGATGCCGCTGACGAGGCGGATGCGCCGGGCGGTCTGCTCGGGCAGGTCGGCGAGAAAGTGCTCGATGGCCTGCTCCAGCGAAACGCTCGGGTCGGCTGTCTTCGAGGGGAGGGTGGGGCTCATGCCGGGTTCCTTGTCGTTGGGTGATGGCTGCCATTCAGCGCGCAAGCCCAGAGCCGGGAGCGGTAGTTAATGCTGGACGCGACAAGGATGTTCAAAGATGTAACAGGTCTGTGCCGGACGCATTTTTCGTCACAAAAAATAGCCTTTAAAAACAAGCTGATAGCTGTTCTTTTCGGTTTTTTGGCGGGGTTGGGTGATGATTGCCATGCTATTGAACAAGTGTTTAATATCTCTGCGCGGTCCCCATCACTCCACAACGACAAAGGCGAGGGCTGGCATGAACTCCCCATCGATCCCCGACGTTTCCTTGACCCCGCTCACCGGTGGCCAGGCCCTGGTGCGGCTGTTGGCCCGCTATGGTGTCGACACGGTGTTCGGCATTCCCGGCGTGCATACCCTGGAGCTGTATCGCGGGCTGCCCGGCAGCGGTATTCGCCACGTGCTGACCCGGCATGAGCAGGGGGCCGGTTTCATGGCTGACGGCTATGCCCGGGTCAGCGGCAAGCCGGGGGTCTGTTTCATCATCACCGGTCCCGGGGTGACCAACGCCGCCACTGCCATTGGCCAGGCCTATGCCGACTCGGTTGCGCTGCTGGTGATTTCCAGCGTCAATCACACCGCCAGCCTCGGCAAGGGCTGGGGTTGCCTGCATGAAACCCGGGACCAGCGGGCGATCACCGCGCCGATCACGGCGTTTTCCGCGGTGGCGCTGAACACCGACGACCTGCCGGAACTGGTTGCCCGCGCCTTTGCCGTGTTCGACAGCGAGCGGCCGCGGCCGGTGCACATTGCGGTGCCGCTGGATGTGCTGGCCGAGCCGGTCAGCCGCGACTGGAGTGCCGAGGTGGTACGCCGTCCGGGGCGTGGGCTGCCCAGTGCCCAGGCGCTGGAGAAGGCCGCCACGCGGCTGCAGCAGGCCCGGCGGCCGATGATCATCGCCGGCGGCGGTGCCCTGGCGGCCGGGGACGAGTTGCGGGCCCTGAGCGAGCGTCTGGCGGCGCCCCTGTTCACCAGTGTCGCCGGCAAGGGCCTGCTGGCCCCGGAGCTGGCGCTCAATGCCGGTGCCAGCCTGTGCGTCGAGCCCGGCTGGCAACTGATCGGGCAGGCTGACGTGGTGCTCGCGGTGGGCACCGAAATGGCCGATACCGACTACTGGCGCGAACGGCTGCCGCTGAGCGGCGAGGTGATCCGGGTCGATATCGACCCGCGCAAGTTCAACGATTGCTATCCCTGCCGCGTCGCGCTGCACGGCGATGCGCAGCAGACCCTGGCGGCGTTGCTGGCGCGACTGCCGACGGCGTCGCGCGATGCCGCACAGGCGAGCCGGGCGGTCGCGGCCTTGAAGGCCGCCATCCGCGAGGGGCACGGCGCGTTGCAGAGCCTCCACCAGCGGATTCTCGATCGCATCGCGGCGGTGCTGCCGGCCGATGCCTTCATCAGCAGCGACATGACCCAATTGGCCTACACCGGCAACTACGCCTTCGCCAGCCGCACCCCGCGCAGTTGGCTGCACCCCACCGGCTACGGCACCCTCGGCTACGGCCTGCCGGCGGGGATCGGTGGCAAGTTCGCCGCACCGCAACGTCCCGGGCTGGTGCTGGTGGGCGATGGCGGCTTTCTCTACACCGCCCAGGAGCTGGCCACGGCCGTCGAGGAACTGGACAGCCCGCTGGTGGTGCTGCTCTGGAACAACGATGCCCTCGGCCAGATCCGCGACGACATGCTCGACCTGGATATCGAGCCGATCGGCGTGTTGCCGCGCAATCCGGATTTTCAACTGCTGGCCCGGGCGTTCGGCTGCCGGGTGGCCGAGCCGCAGAACCTGGAGGCGCTGGAGCGTGATCTGCGCGCCGGGTTCGCACATGCCGGGGTGACGCTGATCGAACTCAGACACACCTGTGTGCGTTAGGGCACTGTCGTGAAAACGACCTGTTTGCGCTGAACGCGAAGCTCACGGCTTTCTGCTATTGAACGACTGTTCAGTCTTGGCTATGTTAGCTCCAGCACCCTCGGGTGGCTTGCGGGCTTGCGTTTCTTCAACTTCGAACGAGGCACTGGCATGCGGTTTTCACCCTTTGTCGAACGGATCAGTGGCCAGGGCGTCGCCGCCTGGGATATCCATCATGCGGCGTTCGAAGCCCAGCGCCGTGGCGAGGATGTGATCATCCTCAGTGTGGGCGACCCGGATTTCCCCACCCCCGATTTCATCACCGAGACGGCCATCGAGGCTCTGCGCGAAGGCGATACCCACTACACCGAGATCGCCGGCCGCCTGGCCTTGCGCGAGGCCATCGCCGCCCGCTACGGCCAGCGTTTCGATCGGCCGTTGCAGGCCGCGAACGTGATCACCGTGGCCGGGGCACAGAATGCGTTGTTCATCACCTCGCTGTGCCTGCTCAATGCCGGCGACGAGGTGATCGCCCTGGACCCGATGTACGTCACCTACGAGGCCACCCTCAAGGCCTCGGGTGCGACCCTGGTACGCGTGCCCTGTGCCGCGGACGCCGGGTTCAGGCTCGATGCCGCGTTGCTGGCCAAGGCGATTACCCCACGTACCCGGGCGATCTTCTTTTCCAATCCGAACAACCCCACCGGCGTGGTGCTTGGCCGAGAGCAATTGCAGGCGATCGCCGAGCTGGCCATCGCCCATGACCTGTGGGTGGTGGTGGACGAGGTCTACGAGAGCCTGGCCTTCGAGCGCGAGCATGTCAGTCTCGCGCTCTTGCCAGGCATGGCCGAACGCTGCGTGACCATCGGCAGCCTGTCCAAGTCCCACGCCATGACCGGTTGGCGCATCGGCTGGATCGTCGCCGACGCCACCCTGGTGAGCCACGCCGAGACCCTGGTGCTGAGCATGCTCTACGGCTTGCCCGGCTTCGTCATGGAGGCCGCGCTCAAGGCGGTGCAGGCCCATGACGAGGTGACCCAGGGCATGCGCGACATCTATCGCCGGCGCCGTGACCTGGTGGTACAGGAATTGTCCGGATGCCCGCGGCTCGCGGTGCTCAAGCCCGACGCCGGCATGTTCGTGCTGCTCGATGTGCGCCAGACCGGTCTCACCTCGCTGGAGTTCGCCTGGCGACTGTTGCGCGAAGCCGGGGTTTCGGTGCTCGACGCGGCGGCGTTCGGCGAGCCGGCACAGGGCTTCGTGCGCCTGTCCTTCACGCTTGGCGAGGAACGCCTGGCCGAGGCTTGCCGAAGGATTCGCGAATTCGTCGGGCGGCTGGCCGACGAGCCGGCCCGTCCGCTGATCGAGCCGGTGACGGTGCAGGGCACGGTGCAAGTGGAGGTGACCCGACCGATGATCGAAGTCGACCGCCTGCACAAGCGCTTCGGCAATATCGAGGTCCTCAAGGGCGTCTCGCTGACCGCCCGTGAAGGCGAGGTGATCTCGCTGATCGGCGCCAGCGGCTCGGGCAAGAGCACCTTGCTGCGCTGCATCAACCTGCTCGAAGTACCGGACCAGGGCCGCATCCTGGTGGATGGTGAAAGCCTCCGGCTCAACTATGACCGCCCCGGCGCGCCGCTGGTGGCCGATGCTCGGCAACTGGTGCGCATCCGTTCGACCCTGGGCATGGTGTTCCAGAACTTCAACCTCTGGCCCCATCGCACGGTGCTGGAGAACCTGATCGAAGCGCCGACCCAGGTCCTGCGCGAGAGCCGCGCCGAGGCCACCGAACGGGCCGAGGCGCTGCTCGAGCGCGTAGGACTGGCGGCCAAGCGCAACGAGTACCCGGCGTTTCTCTCCGGGGGCCAGCAACAACGGGTGGCCATCGCCCGGGCCCTGGCCATGCGGCCCAAGGTCATGCTGTTCGATGAACCCACCTCGGCCCTCGACCCGGAGCTGGTCGGCGAAGTGCTGCGGGTGATCCGCTCCCTCGCCGAAGAAGGCCGGACCATGATCCTGGTGACCCACGAGATGGCCTTCGCCCGCGATGTCTCTTCCCGGGTGGCTTTCCTGCACCAGGGGCTGATCGAGGAAACCGGTTCGCCGGATGAAGTGTTCGTACACCCACGCAGTGAGCGCTGCCGGCAGTTCGTCAACGCTCATCAAACTCGCTAACGCAACATAAGAAGACGGGGCAACATCATGGGATATCGACGTTTGGCAAACTGGTTGGCCGGTGCGGCCTGCATCCTCCTGGCCGGCATGAGTGCTGCACAGGCTCAGCCCATCCGCTTCGCGGTCGCGGCAGAACCCTATCCGCCGTACACCGAGAAGCAGGCCAACGGGGAGTGGAAGGGCTTCGAGGTCGACCTGATCCACAAGCTGTGCAGCGAAATGAAGGCCGAGTGCGAGATCAGGGAGGTGGCCTGGGACGGGATCATCCCGTCGCTGCTGGCGAAGAAGATCGACGTGATCTTCTCCTCGATGTCGGTGACCGAGGAACGGGAAAAGCAGATCGCCTTCAGCAAGGCCTACTACGACTCGGCGATCGCCATCGTCGGCCCGAAGGGGGCTTCGGTGAAGCAGTACCCGGATGATCTGAAGGGCAAGATCATCGGCGTGCAGAACTCCACCGTCAGCGCCAGCTACCTGAAGGCCTACTACGAGAAGATCGCCGAGGTGAAGTACTACGACACCCAGGACTCGGCCAACGCCGACCTGATCGCCGGGCGCATCGACCTGATGATGGCGGACGGCACGGCCATGACGGCCTTCGTCAAGACCCCCGACGCCAAGGACCTGGCCTACCTCGGCTCGGTGCCCTACGACCCGATCTTCGGTCGCGGTGTGGGCGCCGGGCTGCGCAAGGACGACACCGAACTCAAGGCCCGCCTGGACAAGGCCATCACGACCCTGCTGGCGAGCAGGGACTATGACGAACTCTCCCGGAGCTACTTCGGTACCAGCGTGAAACCGGCGTTCTGAACACCGTTCCCGGTACACCACCGCCCCTTGTAGGAGCAGGGCTTGCCCGCGAAGGCGTCCCCGGGATCGCTGAAAGGCTTCGCGGGCAAGCCCTGCTCCTACAGGACGGTGCCGATTTCAGAAACGGCGGTAGGTGCGAAGTTTGAGGTCAGTGACTGGAGAGTGAAATGCCAGCAATGTTCGAATTGATCGATTTCAGCGAGCAGGGATGGGGCAGTGCGCTGCTCAAGGGGCTCTGGATGACCCTGCAGATTTCCGCCGGGGCCTTCGTCGTCGGGCTGTTGATCGGCCTGCTGGTGGCCTGCCTGAAAGTCGGCGGGCCGCGGCCGGTGGCGGCGCTGATGCGCGGCTACACCACCCTGTTCCGCGCGGTGCCGGAGCTGTTGCTGATCCTGCTGCTGTACTACGTCGGTTCCATGCTGCTCAACTCGCTGCTGGCCCATTTCGGGCAGGCGGCGGTGAATGTCAGCGGGCCGCTGGCGGCGATCCTGGTGCTGGGGCTGGTGCAGGGCGCCTATGCCTCGGAGATCTTCCGCGCGGCGATCCAGGCGATTCCCTACGGCCAGATCGAGGCGGCCAGGGCCTATGGCCTGACCGGGCTGGCCCTGTTCCGGCGGGTGACGCTGCCGATCATGGCGCCCCATGCCCTGGCCGGCATGGCCAACCTGTGGATCAACCTGATCAAGGACAGTGCGCTGATCAGCGTGGTCGGCACCAACGAGCTGTTGTACACCGCCAAGCAGGGTGCGGGTTCGACGCGGCACTACCTGTTGTTCTACCTCACTGCCGCCGCGCTGTACTACGCGGTGACGCTGGTGTCCAACTACCTGTCGGGACGGCTCGAGCGGCGCATTCGTCGCTGGATGCCTTTGGCTGAGTGAACGCAATGATTCCAGCGTGGATATTCGAGTACACGGCACTGCTGGGGCGCGGCTTGCAGACCACCGTCGGCATCCTGCTGATTTCCAGCGTGCTGGGCTTCATCCTGGCCGTGCTGGTGGCCCTGGCGCGGTTGTCGAAGAACCGCCTGCTGGCCAGGGCCAGCCTGTTCTACACCAGCGTGCTGCGCGGCACGCCGCTGCTGATCCAGATCTACATCTTCTACTACGGCCTGGGCAGCCTGTTCGCGCAGTTCCCGCCGATTCGCGGCAGTTTTCTCTGGCCTTATCTGCGCGACGGCTACTGGTACATCGTCTTCGCCCTGGTGCTGTCGGTGGGCGCCTATGTCGGCGAGGTGATCCGCGGTGGGCTGCTGGCGGTACCCAAGGGCGAGATGGAGGCGGCTTCGGCCTTCGGCATGACGCCGCGCCAGGCACTGTTGCGGGTGCGTCTGCCACGGGCCCTGCGGTTGCTGCTGCCGACCCTGGCGGGGGAGACGGTGATGCTGCTCAAGTCCACGGCGCTGGCCTCGACCATCGCGGTGATCGACCTGCTGGGGGCTGCCAACGTGGTGCGCGCGCAGACCCTGCAGGTGTACCAGCCGCTGCTGCTGGTGGCCGGCGTCTATGTCTGTCTGACGTTCCTGATCGAGGCGCTGTTCGCCTTCGCCGAACGGCGCGGCACACCGCTGCGCAGGTCGGTGTGATGAGCCGGCCCCGGGGTGACGCCGGCCTGGTTGAGCCTGCCTCACGGGACGTCGTCGGTGTCGAATGCGCCGTTTCGCAACCCCTTTATCCAGCACCGGCAGATGTGCAGGCCGTTGGCGGGGCTGAAGGTCTCGGGGTTCAGGCACCACTCGAGCCAGAGTCCGTCGAGCATCGCCGATAGACCGATGGCGGCCAGGCGGGTGTCACGGATCACGAAGCCTTCGCTGTCGGCCAGGTCGTCGAGCAGGCGATGGATCAGGTCGAGGTAGGCGCCGTAGCTGCGTTCGTGGGACTGGCTGACGTGTTCGGAATGGCGGATCAGGCTCCAGAACACCACCCAGACGCCCAGCAGTTGCGGGTCCAGGACCCTGGGTGAGAAGGAACCGACCAGGAACGCCTCGAGTTTTTCCGCGGCGCTGCCGGCCTGGTTGACTTCGTCGAGCAGGCTGCTGGTCAGCTCGCTGGCGAGCTTGTGGTAGGTGTCGGCGATCAGGGCGTCGAGGGTGCCGAAGTGGTGATTGAGCAGGCCGACGGAGACCCCGGCCTCGCTGGCGATACGTCGCACCGAGATGCCGGCATGACCGTCCCGGGCCAGGCAGCGCAGGGTGGCGGCGATCAGCAGGTCGCGACGCTCGTCGGGTTCGGCACGGCGGAATTTGGGAGAGGCGGTTGGCACGCGATGTTCCTTTGTTCGAGAGAGCGGATGGGCGGGTGCCTCACGGCGGTCCGGCAAGCCGCTGCCAGAAGTATCCAGTGGGCACCGGATGTGCGGCGGGCGCGACCACTGCAGGAACGGGCTTGCCCGTGAAAGCTTAGTTGAACGAATGTTCAATTTCCACTGTCGACGGCAACGATTTTCAACCTTCAATGAAGGGAGGGCGAGGGCATGGCGCAGGATGTTTCGTTCAGTGTGCGCAACAACAACGGCGATCCGGTCCGGGTCGGCGCCTGGCGCTTCGGCGAGCCTGGCGACGGCCTGAAGGTGCACCTGCAGGCCGGGGTCCATGCCGATGAGATCGCCGGCATGCTGGTGCTGCACCTGCTGCTGCAACGCCTGGCCGGCGCCGAGGCCGCGGGCCGGCTCCGGGGCAGTGTGACCGTGGTGCCGCAGGCCAACCCGCTGGGCATCGGGCAGTTTCGCCAGGGACGGATCCTCGGGCGTTTTCACGAGGCCACCGGGCAGAACTTCAACCGCGGGTTCGACCAGTCGGCGGTGTTGGGGCGGTGCGCGACCAATGTCCAGGCATGGCAGCGCCAACTGGTGGAACTGGCGGCTCCGGCGGATGTGGTGCTGGACCTGCACACCGATGACGAGGCGCTGCCCTACCTCTACCTGCACCGCAGCTTCTGGCCTCGCGGCCGGACCCTGGCGGCCGCGATGAAGATGGACGTGGCAATCATCTGGGACGATGGCGGCGACGGTTCCTTCGAGGAAACCCTCATCGCCCCCTGGTTGCGGGCCGGCGAGACGGCCGGGCGCATGGCGGCGACCCTGGAGTTGCGCGGGCAGGGCGATGTCGCCGACCGTTTCGCCGAGCAGGATGCCGCCGGCCTGTATGCCTGGCTGTGTGCCCAGGGGGTGATCGCCGAGGACCTGGCGGTGGCTGACTGGCCGGTGGCGGCCATGGAAATGGGACACATGGAAACCATCCTGGCACCGTGCCCCGGCGTGCTGGTGTTTGAGCGGGAACTGGGCGAGCAGGTCGAGGAGGGCCAGCGGTTTGCGCGGATCATCGGTCGCCCGGGGGACCCGTCCTCGGAGGTGGTGCTGTATGCCGAGCAGGCCGGCCGCATGCTGACGCGCCATCGCGACCGGCTGGTGCCCCAGGGCATGGTGGTGGCGAAGTTCACCGGCAGTCGCCTGTCGCGCAACTGGGCCGGTGGTTTGCTGGACCCAAACTGAGCGGCGCGTTCAGACCGCCAGGCGCAGGTCGTACAGCTGGCCGCTGCGAGCCAGCAGGTTGGCGTGATGCCGCTCCAGCGCCAGGACCTCCTCGGCCAGGTTGTCCAGCAGCAGGCGGCCACGGGCGGTGAGTTCGCGGCTGCCGGTCAGCGTCGCCAGGGCCCGGCCCAGGCCGCGCAGGATGAACACCAGGTGGTGCTCGGCGCGCTGCATTTCGCTGGCCGGGCGCTGGCGCACGCGCTCCAGGTACTTGAGCCGCATGAGCTGGGCGAAGAACGCCTGGAAATATTCGGCCAGGCCACAGGGGCGGTTCGACCAGGGCAGGAAGTACAGGCGTTCCTCATCGGCCTGGGGATCGACGATCGGGCAGATCTCCTCGATGCAATACAGCAACTGGTGGGCGGTTTCGCGCACCAGTGACTCTTCGACCTCGAGCAGCGAGTGGTCCCTGGCCGAGAGCAGGATCGCGCCGCTGTAGCGCCTGGCCGAGCCGCTGCGCAAGTGACTGTCCGGCAGGTAGCAAATGAGCCGGACCAGGTGACGGAACTGCTCGTGACAGCCGGGCCAGGTCAGGGCGATGCGCGACAGCGCGACATTCACCACATCGCTGAAGAAATGGATGGAATAGCCAGTGTTCTCCAGGCGCTGGCGGGTCGCCTCGTCGCTCGGGAATTCGTAGCAGGGCGCGAGTTCGGCGGCGATCAGCGGGTCGATATCGAAGCGGCGCACGGGTGGGCGGTTGGCGTGCTGGTGCTCCGCGGCTGCCCGGGCGAGGCGCTGCAGCAGCTCCGGCAAGGCCCGCAGGCTCTCCAGCAGGACCCCGCGAGCCGATTGCAGGCCGTCGAGGACCTGGTAGGTCAGGCAGACGCAGCGGCGTGCCCAGATCTGGAAGGCCGGGTCATTGAGGGTTGCCCGTCGCTCGACGGCTGGCAGCAGGATCAGGCTGGCCGTGCTGGCGAAGAACCCGCCGAGTTCGGGCGTGGCGGGAAACAGGCGATAGGCTTCGGCATAGAGGGTGGCGAGGGTGGTGTAGCGGTCCTGGTCGATCTGGTCCAGCAGGCGACTGAAACGGTTGGGCGACGCGTCGGGCATGAAAGTATTGTGCTGGAACAGGTTGTCGAGTTCAGCCGGATGTTTTGGATGCATGCGGGATGGCCTCCTGGCACAAGTTTCCGTTTTTATCGTGAAAGTCCATTTGCTGGACTTGGCCTTATGACTTGCCTTTTTGATCTGTGGTTGCTGAAGCTTTGGATTCAAAGGGTTGTAGAGGGGGTTCGCTATTTGCCGGGTTTGAATATAACGGCTGGATTTCCATTTTCAATATTCTTTAGGTTTCTTTGGATTAAATGAGGTTTGTTGTTTTTATTCTGGTTATTCAGGTGTTTTCTTACATGTAGTTGGCTGGTGAGATAAGTCTGTAGGTCGGTTCGGTTCATGGCGTTTTCAGTGATTCGCTGGAGCGGGTTCCGCAGCCTGGGTGACGGCCTGGGAGCGATCCATGGCCGGCGAGCGACTGGCGGCTCTTGTCAGGAAAATCCCACAGGAGTACAAATGTACTCCATGACGAATCTGACTCCCCGCCGTTCCGCCATCCTGACCTTCATCCGCGAACGCATCGCGGACCACGGCCAGCCCCCGAGCCTCGCCGAGATCGCCGAGGCCTTTGGTTTCGCCTCGCGCAGTGTGGCGCGCAAGCACGTGGTGGCTCTGGCCGAGGCCGGCTTCATCGAGGTCAATGCCCATCAGGCGCGGGGCATCCGCCTGCTCAACCAGCCCGCACGTCCGGCCCTGCTGGAAATCCCGCTGCTGGGGCGGGTGGCGGCGGGGCGGCCGATCGATGTCGATGCGCAGGTTCACGAGCGCCTGTGGCTCGACCCGGCGCTGTTTTCCCGCACGCCGGACTTCCTGTTGCGGGTCCAGGGTGATTCGATGATTGGCGACGGCATCCTCGATGGCGACCTGGTGGCGGTGCGGCGCAATGTCGAGGTGCGCAACGGCCAGATCGTCGTCGCCCGACTCGATGGCGAAGTCACCATCAAGCGTTTCGAACGCAGTGCGACCGGTATCCGCCTGCTGGCCCGCAACCCGGCCTATGCCCCGATTGTCGTCGACCCTGAACACCAGGAACTGGCCATCGAAGGGGTGTTCTGCGGCCTGGTGAGGCAAGGCTGATGGGTGCCGTGGTCGCGCTCGATTCGCTGCTCGATGAGCGGCGGGTCTGGAAGGGCCGGCCGGCGGTACAGGCCGCCCGCCTGCCGTCGACCGGGCATGCCCGGCTGGATGCGGTGCTGCCCGGCGGTGGCTGGCCGGAGTCGGCGTTGACGGAGATCCTCATCGCCGGCGAGGGCGTGGGCGAGTTGCAACTGCTCTGGCCGACCCTGGCGCGCCTGTCGGCCAGCGGTGAGCGAGTCGTGCTGGTGGCGCCGCCCCATGTGCCTTACCCCCAGGCCTGGCTCGGCGCTGGCGTGGACCTGCGGCAGTTGTCGGTGATCCAGGCCGCTCCCCGTGATGCCCTATGGGCCGCCGAGCAGTGCCTGCGCTCCGGCAGTTGCGGTGCCGTGCTGTGCTGGCCGCAACAGGCCGATGACCGGGCGCTGCGGCGCTTGCAGGTGGCGGCGGAAAGTGGCCAGACCCTGGCATTCGCCTATCGCTCGCTGGAGGAGGCGATCAACCCGTCGCCCGCTTCCCTGCGGCTCGCCATCGATGGCAGGCCCGCGCAGTTGCGCGTGCTCAAGTGCCGGGGTGGGTTGGCCTATCCGGCACCGATCGCCTTCGGCGCGGGGCATTGAGGTTGGCATGCGCTGGGTCTGCATCGTATTCCCGCAATTGGCGCTGGACGGCGTGCTGCGGCGCATCCCCGAGCCCGACGCGCCACTGGCGCTGCTGAGCGGTTCGCCGCAACGGCGGGTGCTGCAGGCGGTGAACGCCTCGGCCCGGGCCCTGGGCCTGCGCCCCGGACAATCGCTGACGGCCGCCCATGCGCTGACCAAGGCGTTCGCCACGGCCGAATACGACCCTGCCGAGATCGAGCAGTGGCAGCAGTTGCTCGCCGCCTGGGCTTACGGCTTCAGTTCCCAGGTCAGCCTGCGTTATCCCCGGGCCCTGCTGTTCGAGATCGAGTCCAGCCTGGGCCTGTTCGGCCCCTGGCCGCAGTTGGAGGCGCGCCTGCGCAGGGAGTTGACCGAACTGGGTTTTCGTCACCGGATCGTGGTTGCGCCCCATCCGGCGGCGGCCAGGGTGTTGGCCAATGCCTACGATGGCCTGGCCCTGGCCGACGAGGCCGCCCTGCGACAGGCCCTGGGGCAGATGTCCATCGACCGGGTCGGGCTGGAGCAGGGCGCGGCCACGGCCTTGTCACGCATGGGCCTGCGCACCCTGCAGCAGGTGCTGGCGTTGCCCCGGCACAGCCTGGCCCGGCGCTTCGAGGCGTCGTTGCTCAAGCATATCGACACCCTGCTGGGCGAGCGGCCGCTGGCCCTGGCGTTCTACCAGCCGCCGGATCGTTTCGCCGCGCGGATCGAACTGAACTTCGACGTGACGTCCCACCAGGCCTTGCTGTTTCCTCTGCGGCGGTTGACCGGCGACCTGGCGGCGTTTCTCTGTGGCCGCGACAGCGGTGTGCAGCGCTTCGACCTGCTGCTGGAACATGCCGAAGGCGTCGACACGCGGATCAAGGTCGGTCTGCTCAGTGCCGAGCGTGACCCGGCGATGCTGTTCGAACTGGCCCGTGGGCGCCTGGAGCAGATCCAGGTCGAGTCGGCGGTGCGCGGTTTTCGTCTGGAGGCCGAGGACCTGCCGGCGTTCGTCCCCCAACACCGCGAGCTGTTCGACGAACGCCCGCAACAGTCCTTGCCCTGGGAGCAACTGCGCGAACGCCTGCGCGCCCGGCTGGGCGACGAGGCCGTGCAGGGCCTGTGCTTCCAGGCCGACCACCGTCCCGAATGCGCCTGGCAGCCGCTGGCCGCCAGTACGCCGGGCCCACTGTCCCAGGCCGGGCCGCTGCGTCCGGGCTGGTTGCTCAGGGAACCGCTGCCGCTGCCCGAGCAGGCGGCGCGGGTGTTGCTCGGGCCGGAACGCATCGAGTCGGGCTGGTGGGACGGCGCGGATGTGCGCCGTGACTACTATCGGGTCGAGATCCGTGGCGGCCGGCAGGGCTGGGCCTATCGTCCGGCAGGTGAGGGCGGCCCGCTGCTGCTGCAGGGCTGGTTCGCATGAGTGGCGAATACGCCGAATTGCATTGCCTGTCGAACTTCAGCTTCCAGCGCGGTGCTTCCAGTGCCCGGGAACTGTTCGAGCGGGCTCGTGAGCAGGGTTATCAAGCCCTGGCGATTACCGACGAGTGCACCCTGGCCGGTATCGTGCGTGCCTGGCAGGCAGCGCAGGACACCGGCTTGCCGCTGATCATCGGCAGCGAGATGCGGATCGCGAACGGCCCCCGTGTCGTCCTGCTGGTGGAGGACCTGGCGGGATACCAGGTGCTCTGCCGGTTGATCACCCAGGCCCGGCGGCGGGTGGAGAAGGGCCGATACCAGGTGCTGCGCGAGGATTTCGAACAGGCGCTGCCGGGGCTATTGGCCCTGTGGCTACCGGGCCCGGACCTGGCCGAGGCCGATGGGCGCTGGTTGCGCGAGCGTTTTCCCGAACGGCTGTGGCTGGCGGTGGAGCTGCATTGCGGCGAAGACGATGAAGGGCGCCTGACCCGCCTGCAGGCCCTGGCCGCGACACTGGCGATCCCTGCCGTGGCCAGCGGCGACGTGCATATGCATGTGCGTAGCCGCCGTGCCTTGCAGGACACCATGACCGCCATCCGCCTGCACGTGCGCGTGGCCGATGCCGGGCAGCAGTTGTATCCCAATGGCGAACGGCATTTGCGCAGCCTCGATGTCCTGCGCGGTCTCTATCCGCCAGCCTTGCTGGCCGAGAGCCTGGTGATTGCCCGGCGTTGCCGCTTTACCCTCGACCAGCTGAATTACCAGTATCCCCGCGAGCTGGTACCCGAGGGGCAGACTCCGGCTTCCTGGTTGCGCCACCTGACGGAGCAGGGGCTTCGCCGACGCTGGCCCGAGGGGATCAGCCAGCGGGTCCGGGACCTGATTGAAAAGGAACTGAAGCTGATCGCCGAACTGGACTACGACAGCTATTTCCTGACAGTGCAGGACATCGTCCAGTTTGCACGTAGCCAGGGCATCCTCTGCCAGGGTCGTGGCTCGGCGGCGAACTCGGTGGTCTGTTATGCCCTGGGGGTCACCGAACTGAACCCGGACCGCACCAACATGCTGTTCGAGCGCTTCCTGTCCCGCGAGCGCAACGAGCCGCCGGACATCGACGTCGACTTCGAGCACGAACGCCGCGAAGAGGTGCTGCAGTACGTCTTCCGTCGTTACGGCCGCGGGCGGGCGGCATTGACCGCGGTGGTCAGCACCTATCACGGCGCGGGGGCGGTGCGCGATGTGGCCAAGGCGCTGGGCCTGCCCGCGGACCAGGTCAATGCCCTGGCCGATGCCTGCGGCCGCTGGAGCGACGAGCCGCCGTCGGCCGAGCGGCTGCGGGAAAACGGCTTCGACCCCGACAGCCCGGTGTTGCGCCGGGTGCTGGGGTTGACCCGGCAACTGATCGGTTTTCCCCGGCACCTGTCGCAGCACCCGGGCGGCTTCGTGATTTCCGAGCAGCCGCTGGACACCCTGGTGCCGGTGGAAAACGCCAGCATGGCCGAGCGGACGATCATCCAGTGGGACAAGGACGACCTGGACAAGGTCGGGCTGCTCAAGGTCGATGTACTGGCCCTGGGCATGCTCAGCGCCTTGCGCCGCTGTTTCGACCTGGTGCAGCAGTATCGCGGCGGGCCGCGCTGGACCCTGGCGAGCATTCCGGCGGACGATGCGGCGACCTACGAAATGATCGGCCGGGCCGACACCATCGGTGTGTTCCAGATCGAGTCGCGGGCGCAGATGTCGATGCTGCCGCGGCTCAGGCCGAAGAACTTCTATGATCTGGTGATCGAGGTGGCGATTGTCCGTCCGGGGCCGATCCAGGGTGGCATGGTGCATCCGTACCTGCGTCGGCGACACGGCCATGAGCCCGAGACCTATCCGTCAGATGATCTCAAGGAAGTCCTGAAGCGGACCCGGGGCGTGCCGCTGTTCCAGGAGCAGGTGATGCAGATCGCGGTGGTCGCGGCAGGCTATACGCCCGGCGAGGCCGACCAGTTGCGCCGCTCCATGGCGGCCTGGAAACGCCACGGTGGGCTTGAACCCCATCGTCAGCGACTGGCCGATGGTATGGCGGCGCGTGGCTACAAGCCGGAGTTCGCCGCGCAGATCTTCGAGCAGATCAAGGGCTTTGGCAGCTACGGTTTTCCCGAGTCCCATGCCGCCAGTTTTGCCCTGCTGACCTATGCCAGTTGCTGGCTCAAGTGCCATGAGCCGGCGGCGTTCGCCTGTGCGCTGATCAACAGTTGGCCGATGGGCTTCTACAGTCCGGACCAGATCCTCCAGGATGCCCGGCGTCACCGCTTGCGGATTCGTCCGGTGGATGTCCGCGCCAGTACCTGGGATTGCAGCCTGGAGCCGGACGAGGGGCCGCAGCCGGCGCTGCGCCTGGGGCTGCGGATGATCCGCGGCTTTCGCGAGGAGGATGCGCGGCAGATCGAGGCGGCCAGGCAGGGCAGGGGCTTTGCGGATATTGCCGACCTGATCGAGCGGGCGCGGCTCGATGGCCGGACCCGTGAGCTGCTGGCGGATGCCGGCGCCCTGCGTGGCCTGGCGGGCAATCGTTACCGGGCCCGCTGGGAGGTAGCCGGGGTCGACCCGCAACTGGGCCTGTTCGCCGGCTTGTCACGGGAGGCCGAGACCGCCGTGGCCCTGCCGCGGCCAAGTGTCGGCGAGGACCTGCAGGCCGACTATGCCAGCCTGGGCACGACCCTCGGACCGCATCCGCTGGCCTTGCTGCGTGGGCAACTGCGTGCCTTGCGCTGCCGCAGTTCGCGGGAACTGCTGGCGCTCGAACATGGGCGGCCGGTGAGCATCGTTGGCCTGGTGACCGGCCGCCAGCGTCCGGGTACGGCCAGCGGCGTGACTTTCGTCACCCTGGAAGACGAGTTCGGCAACACCAACGTGGTGGTCTGGCGCGACCTGGCCGAACGCCAGCGACAGGTGCTGGTGGGTTCGCAATTGCTGAGGGTGGATGGGCGCCTGGAAACCGAGGGCGAGGTGCGCAATGTGATTGCCGGGCGCCTGAGCGACCTGAGTCCGATGCTGGCGGACATCACCGTGCGCAGCCGGGATTTCCGCTGATCTTTCTGGCCTTGTGCGACCCTCTCTGCGGGCAGGGCTTGCCCGCGGACAGCCCCCCGGAGTCGACGCCTCAATCCTCCGCCTTGACCGTCGCCACATCGTCGGCCTTGACCCGCACCTTCTTTCCGGAGATGTCCCGGAACTCATAGAACCCATCGGCACCGTGGGTCTTCGGCATGTCCCTGGTCAGGTACTGGGTGCCGTTCTGCAAGGTCACGACCGTGGGCGTCGAGCAGCCGCCCAGGGCCAGCAGGGCTGCCGTCAACAGTGACAGGCTCAGGGTTCTCGCTTTCATGGGTATCTCCAGACTCACGGGTTGATGATCATCCGTATCGCAAATTGCCGGCTCAGACAGGGTGAGCGGACCCGCAGGCTGTGCCTATAATCGGCTCGAACGTTGTTCCCAGTCGCCAGCCGGAAGCCTTTCATGACCGATCTTTCGTCGTTCGCCATCACGCAAAAATGGCCCGCTCAACATCCAGACCGCCTCCAGCTGTATTCGTTGCCGACCCCCAACGGCGTCAAGGTGTCGATCCTGCTCGAAGAGCTGGGCCTGCCCTACGAGCCGCACCTGGTCAGCTTCGCCACCAACGACCAGTTGACCCCGCAGTTCATGTCGTTGAACCCCAACAACAAGATCCCTGCCATTATCGACCCGGATGGCCCGGGCGGCCAGCCGTTGCCGCTGTTCGAGTCCGGGGCGATCCTGGTCTATCTCGCCGAGAAGACCGGTCGTTTCCTCTCCGTGGACCCGGCCACCCGCTATGAAACCCTCCAGTGGCTGATGTTCCAGATGGGCGGAATCGGCCCGATGTTCGGCCAGCTCGGCTTCTTCAACAAATTCGCCGGCAAGGACTACGAGGACAAGCGGCCACGCGACCGTTATGTCGCCGAAAGCAGGCGCCTGCTGGGGGTGCTCAACCAGCGCCTGGAGAACCGCCGCTGGATCATGGGCGACGACTACAGCATCGCCGATATCGCCACCTTCCCATGGATTCGCAACCTGATCGGCTTCTACGAGGCCGGCGAGCTGGTGGGCATCCAGGACTTCCCCCACGTCACCCGCGCGCTGGAGGCGTTCCTCGCCCGGCCGGCGGTGATCAAGGGGCTGACCATTCCGGGTTGAGTCGACTGTGCGAAGCCTGGCCGGTCAGCCCAGGCGTTCGGCAAGCAAGGGCAGCAATTGCTCGCAGGAGGCTGCGAATTTGTAGTCCAGCAGTTCATCGGCGCGGGTCTTGCCCAGGTTGATGGCAATCAGCGGCTTGCCGCGTTCGGCCACGCGCTTGCACAGGCGAAAGGCCGAATAGGCCATCAGCGACGAGCCGACCACCAGCAGCCCCGCCGCCTGCTCGGCGCAGGCCAGGGCGCGGCTGGCGGTCGCCGGGGCGACGTTTTCGCCGAAGAACACCACATCCGGTTTCAGCCGCTCGCCCTGGCAGTGGGGGCAGCGGGGGACCTGGAAGTCCGACTCGAAATGGGCATCGAGCAGGGTGTCGCCATCGGGCGCCTGGTCCGCCTCGATCTCCAGCAGATAGGCGTTCTGTGTTTCCAGCGCGTGCTGCACGGCATCGCGCTCCAGGCGGATGCCGCAATCCAGGCACAACACCTTGTGCAGGCTGCCATGCAGCTCGATCACGTCATGGCTGCCGGCCTGGTCGTGCAGGGTATCGACATTCTGCGTGATCAGGCCGCTCAGGTGCTGGCCTGCCTGCAGGCTGGCCAGCGCCCGGTGGGCGGCATTCGGCCGTGCCTGGCGCACCCGTGGCCAGCCGAGCATGGCCCGGGCCCAGTAGCGACGGCGGGCCTGGGGCGAACCGAGAAACTCCTGGATCATCATCGGCGCCTTGCCCCGGCGTACGCCGGCGCTGTCGCGGTAGTCGGGGATGCCGGAGGAGGTGCTGATGCCGGCACCGGTCAGCACCAGAAAGGGTTGCCCGGCCATCAGGGGCAGCAGGGTTTCCAGGGCGCTGTCGACTTGCGGGTCGGGCATGAGGTCATCTCCGGTGGGCGAAAGGCGGGCGGCAAACCAAGCATAGTCGCAGGGTTTCCCGGGGAACAAGCTTGCCCTTGCGCACTGGTCGCGGCGCGTAGGATAGTGCCTTCAGTGAACGGATGCTTGAGGTTCAGCCCCATGGTGTACAGCATTCGCCTGGCCCGTGACGAGGATGCCGAAGCCATCAGCCAGGTGATCATCCAGGCTCTGCGTGAGAGCAATGCCGCGGATTATCCGGCAGCGGTGATCGACCGCGTCGAACAGCGCTTCGGCCCGCAGGATGTGCGCAGCCTGCTGGGCATTCGGAGCATGCTGGTGGCCCAGCAGGGAGAGCGGATCATCGGCACCGCCAGCCTCGATGGCGAGGTGGTGCGCAGCGTGTTCGTGGCGCCGCGGGCCCAGGGCTCTGGCGTCGGCCGGGCCCTGTTGGCCGAGGTGGTCCGGCTGGCCCGGGAGGCGGGTGTCGGGTGGTTGAAGGTGCCCTCGACGGTGACCGCCGAAGGCTTTTACGCACGGCTGGGGTTCGAGGCTGTGCGTGATGTCTGGCACGGCGAGGAACGCACCATCGTCATGCAACTGCGGCTGGTCGCCTGAGCGCCTCAATCGTCGCGGGTCAGCACTTCCAGCAGTTCGATCTCGAACGTCAGGTCGGCACCGGGCGCCACCCGCGAGCCCATGCCGCGCTCGCCATAGGCCAGGTGCGCCGGCACGAACAGCCGGCGCTTGCCGCCGACCTTCATGCCCATCAGGCCGATATCCCAGCCCTTGATCACCCGGCCGGTGCCGATCACGCACTGGAACGGCTTGCCGCGGCTGTAGGAAGAATCGAATTCGCTGCCATCGGCGAGTGTGCCGCGGTACTGGGTGGTGATCAGCGCGCCCTTGACCACAGCCTTGCCGTCGCCTTCGAGCTGGTCGGTGACCTGCAGTTCTGTCTGTGTCATGACGTCTCCAGGGGGGCTACCCCATGAATGATTTCCAGCTCGGCGCGCCGAGGGCGTGGTGGATGTCGAGCAGGGCGAATTCGCCGAGCAGGCGGGGCGTGGCGGTCCGTTCGGATCAACACAAGCAACATGCGGGAGAGGCGCCTGTTATTGCGGGTGAAAAACAGCGTGCAGGTATAGCAAAATCGACTCTCTCGAACAAGAAGAGTGACGGGCGTCGACGGGCTGTCTTTACGCGGCGCTTGCCGGCGGCCGGCGTGACCTCGGTCGAGGGTCGAGGCACATTGCCACTAAACCGCTATGGCGCACCTTGAGCATGGATTAAGATAGCCACTGGCTATTAACCTTTTGCGTGCCCATGTTCAAGTTGACTGGTTTTCAGGGATGAGCGAGTGGATCGAGGCGTTTGTCGCGGTGTCGATGGTTGCCCTGATCGTCGTGTTCTGGTGGCGCGGGCGCCAGGCTCGTCGGGAGCTGGCTGAGTGCCGGACGCTCTTGCACCGGTTGAGCGAGTGCAGCCGGCGTGGCGAGACCGGTGACGATGCCGAGCGTTTCCGGCGCAGCCAGTATTTCGCCCGGATCGGCACCTGGGACTGGGATGTCGATACCGAGAAACTCTACTGGTCGGAAGCCATCTACGGCATGTTCGGCTACAAGGTCGACGAAGTGGTGCCGTCCTACGAACTGTTTTGCGCCAGCGTGCACCCCGATGACCGGGACAGGGTACGTGCCGGCGAGTTGCGCTGCATCGAGACCGGTGAGAACCACGATGAGGAATACCGGGTGATCTGGCCGGATGGCAGTATCCACTGGCTGCGCGAGACCGGTAACGTGGTGAAGAACGTCCACGATTCGGTGGTCAAGATGATGGGTGTGGTCCGCGACATCACCGAGGAAAAGGCCTGGGCCAGCCAATTGCATACCCTGGCCCACAACGATGCCCTGACCGGGCTGCCCAATCGCCTGGTACTGGAGGAACGGCTGTGCCGGGCCCTGGAGCGTGCCCGTGATGGCGGAACGCGGGTGATCCTGGTGTTTCTCGACCTGAACGGCTTCAAGGAAATCAACGATGCCCATGGTCACGCCGCCGGCGACCAGATCCTGATCGCCACCGCGAACCGCCTGAAGAACCTGATGCGGGTCTCCGATACCGTGGCGCGCATCGGCGGCGACGAGTTCGTGCTGATTTTCGAGGGGTTGGCGCAACAGGGGATTGGCCTGTCGGAAGAGATTCATCGCCTGTGTGGGAAGGTGCTGATCGAGCTGTCGGTACCGATCAGCCTCGACGAACAGCCGATTCGTATCGGTTCCAGCCTGGGCGTGGCGGTTTTCCCCGATCATGCCGTGAGCATGGACACCCTGATCCACATCGCCGACCTGGCGATGTACGACGCCAAGCGCAGTGGCAACAACCAGTATCGCCTGGGCCGATCGGCCGTGCTGGCGGCCGGTATCGACTGAATATCCGCACGTCGTGGGAACCACGCATAAACGCATGTAGGACATGCACATCGTCCAGGCTGCGATTTCCTGTCCGAATAGAGTATTGTGGTGGTCTGCGCAAAAAAGTCATAAACCCGGGGTATCCGGGCAGTTATCAGATTGAGGGTGTCATGGGTCAGGAAAGCATCAACTGGGACAAGCTGGGTTTCGACTACATCAAGACCGACAAGCGCTACCTGTCTTACTTCCGCAAGGGGGAGTGGGACAATGGCGTGTTGACCGAAGACAACGTCCTGCACATCAGCGAAGGCTCGACCGCGCTGCATTACGGCCAGCAGTGCTTCGAGGGCCTGAAGGCCTACCGTTGCAAGGATGGTTCGATCAACCTGTTCCGGCCTGACCAGAACGCCGCACGCATGCAGCGCAGCTGTGCCCGCCTGCTGATGCCGGCGCCGTCGACCGAAGCCTTCGTCGAGGCCTGCCGCCAGGTCGTCAAGGCCAACGAGCGTTTCATTCCGCCGTACGGCACTGGCGGTGCGCTGTACCTGCGTCCGTTCGTGATCGGCGTGGGTGACAACATCGGCGTGCGTACCGCGCCGGAGTTCATCTTCTCGATCTTCTGCATCCCGGTCGGCCCGTACTTCAAGGGCGGCATGAAGCCGCACAACTTCGTGATCTCCAGCTACGACCGCGCAGCTCCCCAGGGCACCGGTGCAGCCAAGGTCGGCGGCAACTACGCGGCCAGCCTGCTGCCGGGCTCCGAAGCCAAGAAAAATGGCTTCGCCGACAGCATCTACCTGGATCCGCTGACCCATTCGAAGATCGAGGAAGTGGGTTCGGCCAACTTCTTCGGCATCACCGCCAACAACGAGTTCGTCACGCCGAAGTCGCCTTCGGTACTGCCGGGTATCACCCGTCTGTCGCTGATCGAGCTGGCCGAATCGCGCCTGGGCCTGAAAGTGATGGAAGGCGATGTGCTGATCGACAAGATCGGCGACTTCACCGAAGCCGGTGCCTGCGGTACCGCCGCGGTGATCACGCCGATCGGCGGCATCGAGTACCAGGGCAAGCTGCACGTGTTCCACAGCGAAACCGAGGTCGGCCCGGTGACCCAGCGCCTGTACAAGGAACTGACCGGCGTGCAGACCGGTGACATCGAGGCGCCAGCCGGTTGGATCGTCAAGGTCTGATCGACTACTGAGCCCGGCTGTCTGAAAGCCCGGGGCGAGTGATCGCCTCGGGCTTTTCTGTTTTTGCGACGTGCTGAACGGGCCTTTTGCCGGGTGGCGCTTGCATGTGGCGTGATCTCGGAATACTGTATGGATAATCAGTATTCGAGTATGTCCCATGCAACTCATCGCCAAGCTCGGCATTCTCGCCGACGCCGCCAAATACGATGCCTCGTGCGCCAGCAGCGGCGCGCCCAAGCGCAGTTCCCGTGGCCGTGAGGGGCTCGGTGCCACCGACGGCATGGGCATCTGCCATAGTTTCACCCCGGACGGCCGCTGCGTCTCGCTGCTCAAGGTGCTGCTGACCAACTTCTGCCTCTACGATTGCCAGTATTGCGTCAACCGCCGTTCCAGCAATGTGCCGCGGGCACGGTTCACGCCGGAGGAGGTGGTGCGCCTGACCCTCGATTTCTACCGGCGCAACTGCATCAGCGGGCTGTTCCTCAGTTCCGGCATCATCCGCTCGGCCGACTACACCATGGAGCAACTGATCCGGGTGGCGCGGCTGTTGCGCGAGGAGCACCAGTTCCGTGGCTACATCCACCTCAAGACCATTCCCGACGCCGACCCGCTGCTGATCGAGGAGGCCGGGCGCCTGGCGGACCGCCTGAGCGTGAACATCGAGCTACCCACCGAGGCCAGCCTCAAGCGCCTGGCGCCGGAGAAGCGGGTGACCACCATCCGCCAGGCCATGGGGACCATCCACCTCGGCCAGCAGGCGGTGGCGGGCGAGGCCAGGGCGCCGCGTTTCACCCCGGCCGGGCAGAGCACCCAGGTGATCGTCGGCGCCGATGCCACGGACGACCGCACCATCCTGCGCAACGCCGAATCGCTCTACCAGGGCTATGGCCTCAGGCGCGTCTACTACTCGGCGTTCAGCCCGATCCCCGACAGCCCCGACAGCGTACCGCTGGCTGCGCCCCCCTTGCTGCGTGAACACCGCCTGTACCAGGCCGACTTCCTGATGCGCGGCTACGGCTACAAGGCGGGCGAACTGCTGGAGCAGTCGAGCAACCTGGCGCTGGACATCGACCCCAAGCTCGCCTGGGCGCTGGCCAACCGCGAGGTCTTTCCGCTGGACGTGAACCGTGCCGAACCGGCGTTGCTGGCACGCATTCCGGGGATCGGCCTGCGCAGCGTGCAGCGCATGGTCGCGCTGCGGCGGGAGCGGCGCATTCGCTACGACGACCTGATCCAGCTGCGTTGCGTGCTGGACAAGGCCCGGCCGTTCATCGTCACCAGCGACTATCGGCCGTCCCAGGCGGAAGCCTGCAGCGGCCTGCTGCGCAGTCGCTTGCGCGAGCCCCAGGCACCCCTGCAGATGGGGTTGTGGGGATGATCGCGCTGGACTGTGACGATGATTTCGCGACCTGGCGTGACCAGGCGCGGGTGCTGCTCGGTCATGGTATCGACCCGGTCGACGTGACCTGGAGCCAGGGGCCGGTGGCCGACCTGCTGGCCGGATCCACCCCGTTGCCCACGGGCCCGGGGGTGTTCTGTGCGCGGGTGCCGGCGGCCTTGCTGGCGCAACTCGAACAGGCCGCCCGCTACCGTGGCGAGCAGCGCTGGAATCTGCTCTATGAGGTGCTTTGGCGGGTCGCCCATGGCGACCGCACCGCCATGCTCGCCGGCGACCGCCTGGGCAGCGAGTTGCAACGACGGATCCGCCAGGTTGGTCGCGAGGCCCATCACCTGCATGCCTTCGTGCGCTTCGTGCCGCTGCCCGAGGCCCTGGCCGAGCGACTGCAACTGGACCTGGTGGCCTTTCATGAGCCGGCCCATGACATTCTCGCCAGTGCCAGCGGGCATTTCGCCGAACGACTGGGCCGGCAGCGCTGGCTGATCGCGACGCCGCGTGATGGCATCCGTTTCGATGGCGAAACCCTCGACTACCGGCGCCACTGCCCCGAGCAGTGGCGCCAATGGGCCCGGCATGCCGATGATCCCGGTGCTGAATTGTGGCTGACCTACTACCGGCACATTTTCAACCCGGCCCGGGTCAATCCCGATGCGATGCGCCAGCACATGCCGGGGCGTTTCTGGCGGCATCTGCCGGAAGGGCCGCTGATTCCCCGGCTGGTGGGGCAGGCGCGACAGGGCAAGCAGCGCGACGGGCAGGCGCAGGAGGTGGGGTTGCAGGAGGGCAAGCGGATTGCGGGCCGCAAGGGCTCGCCAGGCCATGGCCTGGCAAGCTGAGGCAAACCGGTTTGGCTGAGCCCGATCAGTCGAGGTGAGTGAACAGATAGTCTTCCGGCAGGCGCGACTTCGGCAAGCTGGCATTGAAGTCGCTGTCGCTGCGATAGCCCAGGCAGACCAGTACCACGCAGGTGAGGCCTTGTGCATGCAGGTTCAGTTCGGCATCCACCGCCTTGGCATCGAAGCCTTCCATCGGCGTGGCATCGATACCCAGCGCGGCGGCACCGAGCAGCAGAGTGCCAAGGGCCAGGTAGGTCTGCTTCTCCATCCAGTGCTGCAGGTCTTTCTGCTCATAGCGGTGCAGGTCGACGAAGCCCGAGCGGATCTGTTGCTGGCCGCTTTTGGCGGTATCGCTGGCGAAGCGTCCGTCGGCCTGTTCCTGCTGCAGCACCTTCTCCAGGTGGCTGTCGCTCATGCCGGTGCGGGTACACAGGGCGATCACGTGGGAGGCATTCAGGATCTTCGGTTCGTTGTAGGCGAAGCGTCCCTCGGCGCCCTTGGCCAGGCGCGCCTTGCCCTCGGCGGTGGAGGCCACGATGAAGTGCGAAGGTTGCGAGTTGACCGATGAAGGGGCGTTGCGCAGCAGGGTCAGCAGTTCGTCGATGGCGGCCTGGGGAATGCGTTTCGAGGCGTCGAAGGCCTTGGTGGTGTAACGCTGGGCGGTGATGTGCGCGAGGTTCATCAGGAACTCCATGGAAGCGGGATGAGGGATTGGCGCTGATTCTGATCTTCGTGCTCGGAGAGATAAAGGGGTAAGATCGGTTAGCTCTTTCACTCCGGGTGTGAAAATGATCCGATTCGATGACCTGGCGCTTTTCGTTCGCTCCGCCGCCCTGGGCAGCTTCTCCAATGCCGCCCGCGAGGTGGACCTGCTGCCTGGCCAGGTCAGCGCGGCGATCCAGCGCCTGGAACGTGAGCTGGACATCTGCCTGTTCGCCCGCTCGACCCGCAGCCTGCGCCTGACCGCCGAAGGCGAGCGCTACCTGCCGTATGCGCGCGGTGTGCTGGAGACCCTGCGCGAGGGGCGCGAGCAACTGCATGTCGAGTGCCTGGAGTTGCAGGGTACCCTGCAGATGGCGGTTTCCTCCGACCTCGGGCGCAACCTGCTGTCACCCTGGCTGATCGAGTTTCGCCGCCTGCATCCGCGGTTGATTCTGCGCCTGTCCGTCTCCGACCAGATTTCCGACGTCTTCCGTGATCCCGTCGATGTCGCGATCCGTTACGGTCAACTCGAGGATGCGAGTTTCGTCGCCTTGCCCCTGGCGGAAAATCGCCGGGTGCTGGTGGCGGCCCCGTCCTACCTGAAAGCCCACGGGCGCCCGCGCAGCCTCGATGAGCTGGCCGGACACAATTGCCTCTGCTACGTGCTGCAAGGTCGCTACTACGACAAATGGGCGTTCTACAAGGACGGCCAGCGTCGGGACGTCTCGGTGACGGGCACGCTGTTCAGTGACGATGCCGATGTGGTGCGGCACTGGGCGCTGGCGGGTGAGGGCATCATCTACAAGGCCTGGCTGGAAGTACGCGCCGACATCGCGGCCGGGCGCCTGGAACTGTTGCTGCCCGAATATCATGGCGAGAACACCCGGCTGCAGTTGGTGTGTCCTCATCGTCGGCAGATTTCCGCCTCGGTGCAGGCCCTGTATCAGTTTCTCCAGGGAAAATTCCGTGAGTTGGATCGGCAGGGACCGATGCTGCCGCCCTGAAAACGGGTAGTGCCGGCAATGAAAAAGCGGGAAGATGACGGGCAAGTGTTTCCCTGATTCACCGCTTCATCCGAACCAGAACGCAATCCCTTGAAAATCATAAGCTTGCGAAATGTGTCGAATACGGGAAATTGGCGCCGGTGAACTTGCTTCAAGGGGAGGGGATGTATATATTCGTGCCCTTGTCGCACCGGTGTCGAGAGGCCTTGAGCTGCTCCTGCTCCGCATGAGCCACCGTGTCGACCGCTTCACCGCGCTGCCGCCCGAATGGCGAAATTGGTAGACGCATGGGACTTAAAATCCCCCGTTCGTAAGGACGTGCCGGTTCGACCCCGGCTTCGGGCACCATTTGACATTCCATAGAAAGCTTGCAGGATCTCTGGAAGCCTTGAAAAACCTGCCTTCTGGCGGGTTTTTTCGTTTTTTACGGTCCATCGGATTCCAGACTCATTCACGGAAATCCAGTCGTTTTAGGGGTACAACAGCCAGTTCGATAAAGGGGGTGTACCCTTATGTCGCGTACAACTGTTCCGCTTTCTGATGATCGTGTCCCGAGAAGTGGTGTAACTGAACCAACCGAAGGCGCCCTGCGGGCGAAAGAGGATGGTCATCGTGGTTCTTGGCTAACGTTGAGTTTGCGAAGACCTAACGAACACTAGGGAAACCACGATGCCCAAGCCCACTATCGCATTGACCGAGTTGGTTGAGAAAGGGGCAGATGCTGATCTGCTCAGGCAAATGATCCAGTTCGTTGCCTAGCGCATGATGGAGTTCGATGTCGAAGGCCTGTGCAACGCCGGCTTCGACGTCAAAAGCCCTGACCGGACAAACAGCCGCAACGGCTACCGTGATCGCCTCTGGCAAACCCGCACCGGTGATGTTGATCTGAAGATTCCCAAGCTGCGCCAAGGCAGCTATTTCCCAGGCTTCCTGGAGCCACGGCGCACTGCCGAAAAGGCCATGGTAGCGGTCATTCAGGAGGCTTACATCCAAGGCGTCTCGACGCGTTCGGTCGATGAACTGGTCAAGGCCATGGGCATGACCGGCATCTCCAAGAGCCAGGTGTCACGGCTGGCTGGCGAGATCGACGAACGCGTCCACGCCTTTCTCGACCGCCCCCTCGAAGGCGACTGGCCCTACCTCTGGATCGACGCGACCTACGTCAAAGTGCGGGAGGCCGGGCGTATCGTTTCGGTCGCCGTCATAATCGCCGTGGCCGTGAACACCAATGGCGGGCGTGAAATCCTGGGCATGCGGGTCGGTCCATCGGAGGCAGAGCCGTTCTGGACGGACTTCCTGCGCAGCCTGATGCGACGGGGCCTGCGGGACGTAAGGCTGGTGATCTCCGATGCCCACGAAGGCCTCAAGGCCGCCGTTTCCAAGGTTTTCCACACCACCTGGCAGCGCTGCCGCGTGCACTTCATGCGCAACGCCATGGCCCATGTCGGCAAGATCCTGGTCACCACGTTATGCTGACCCTCTGTATCTGTCACCGCCAATGTAAAACTG
>NZ_JSYZ01000069.1 GCF_001293465.1 Pseudomonas asplenii | reverse complement strand
GCTGGCCGCGCAGGCGCAGGGCTGCGGGCATGTGATAGGCGATGCTGGCGGCGTGGTCGAGCTGGTCGAGGAACCACAGGCGTTGCTGGGCCAGGGACAGCGGCAGGTCCTGGTCGCGGGCCACGGCTTCGATGGTCTGCACGGAGGAACGGCCGGCCTGGTCCACGCACTGGGCGAGGGCTTGCAGGGAGCCGATGCCGAACAGGGTGCGCAGGTCGATCTCGGCCCCCAGTTCCTGGTGCAGGCGGGCCTGCAGTTGCACGGTGAGCAGCGAATGGCCGCCCAGTTCGAGGAAGCCGTCGTGACGACCGACCTGGTCGAGACCGAGCAGGGTTTTCCAGATTTCGGCGATGGCCACTTCGGTCTCGCCGACAGGGGCCTCGTAGGCCTTGCTGGCCAGGGATTCGACACCTGGGGCGGGCAGGGCACGGCGGTCGAGCTTGCCGTTGGCGGTCAGTGGCAGCTTGTCCAGGTGCACGAAGGCGCTGGGCACCATGTATTCGGGCAGGTGCTTGAGCAGTTCGTTGCGCAGTTGTTCGGCGGGTGCCGGTTCGCCGCAGACATAGGCCACCAGGCGCTGTTCCTCACGGGCGATGACCACCGCTTCGGTGACACCCGAGATCGCCAGCAACGCGTTCTCGATTTCCCCCAGTTCGATGCGGAAACCGCGGATCTTCACCTGGAAGTCGTTGCGGCCCAGGTATTCCAGGGTGCCGT
>NZ_JSYZ01000068.1 GCF_001293465.1 Pseudomonas asplenii | reverse complement strand
CGCAGAACAAGGACCTCTACACCCAGCTCAAGAATGATTCGGCCAATGCCACCGGGATTCTGGATAAGAACCTGGCGGAACGCCGGGAGACGTCATCGCAGATGTGGGCCGAGACGATGCAGTCGATCAACGACAGCATGCGTAGTGTCGGTGATGCCATCCGGCCGGCTACTGACAAGGTCGCGGAGGGCATCACGTTCGTGGCCAAGAAACTGACAGATTTGTCTGACAGCTCTCCCAAGGTCGTGATGGGGATTACTGGTATCACGGCGGCGGTCGGTGGGCTGATCACCCTGTACAGCATGGCAAAGATTGGTCGCGGCATGCTGAATGTGGTTCGCGGCCGGCGTGGACGTGGTGCTGCAGCTGGTGACGATGAACTGCCGCAGACCGGTAACAAGGTCGTCGACGCGGGATTGGGCGCGCTGGGCAAGGTCCTCGGGGGCACTGCCGCGAACGAGGTCGGCGCCGCGCTCGGTGAGCCGCAGCGGGTGTTCGTCGTGAACGCACGGGAGATCGGCGGTATCGGGTCCACGGGCGGTGTGGGTGAGCCTGGAGGGCGCCGTCGTCGCGGTCGGCGCCGTCGGGGCGGTCGAGGTGTGGGGGCGGCTGTTGCCGGCGCTGCAACGATCGCCCCGGCCGCTGCCGAGATTGGCCGGATGGGGCGGGTCGTCGGGGCGATGCGGGGGGCGTCGAAGGTCGCCGCGCGGTTGCCCGGCGGCAAGCTCCTCGATGCCGGCGTGTCGGTGCTCGACACAGCGCTCAACGCCAAGACCCAGGATGAGAAAGCCGAAGGCTACGGTGGCGCTGCCGGCGGTCTGGCGGGAGCGCTGGCCGGTGGCGCTGCAGGTGCGGCGATCGGATCTGTTGTCCCAATCATCGGTACCGCGATCGGCGGCGCGATCGGTGCGGCGTTGGGCGGCATGGGCGGCGAGGGGCTCGGTAGCTGGCTCGGCAAGAAGTGGTTCGGCGAGGACGAACAGGTCGCTGATGCTGACAAAACCAAGGCATCAGCACCTGGTGATATCGCTCGCTCGATCGCGGCGACCGCACCGGCACCGACAGCGCCGGTCGTGGCCCAGGCGCTGGAGCAGGCTAAGCCGAGCCAATCGCCTCGGGTCGACCAGCAGTTCTCCTACGCGCCGAACCTGCAGGTCACTGTGCAGGGCGATGCCAAGGATCCGGATCAGCTGTTCCGCTCCCTTGAATCGCGGCTCCGGAGTAGTTGGGAGCAGTGGTCGCGGGAGTCGATGTCTCGGCAGTCGGCCGGCCAGTTGTTCGATGAACCCCATGTTTAAGGAGGGTGTATGGCATATATGGAGTCAATGCAGTCAACGCTCTCGTCGTTGTTTGCAGCGGGGGAGGCTGGCCGTACCAGCCTCGACGGCATGGTCGTCCCGTTAACCAGCGCCGTCAGCGATATGTCGGGCGCGGTGGCCGAGCTGGAAGGGCTGCCGGTGGTTGGCCCGGCCGTCGGGGAGAAGCTGCAGCGGACGATGCGTGCGATCAGCGCGGCTCAGTCAACGGTGGGCCGGATCGCGTCGACCTACAGCCAGGTTGTCAGCGGTGCAGCAGCCGTGCAGGAGCGCCTCGGTTCGTTGAGCGAACAGGCGGGCAAGGCCAGCGCGGCGATCAATCGCATCGCTGGCCAGGTCAGCCCCTCGCTCACCGGTATCCTGCCGACCAGCGCGATCACGTCGGGCAACTCGCCGGCCTCGGC
>NZ_JSYZ01000067.1 GCF_001293465.1 Pseudomonas asplenii | reverse complement strand
GTCGGCTCGGCGAGGGTCGAGAGTTGGCTGTAAACGTCCCGCTGGAGCCGTTCTTGGTGGTGGCGAGCCGCGACGGCGGCCTTGCTGGGGTCAGCGGTCTCAAGAATGAGTGCCTCGGTCGCCAGGACATCGATCTGTTTGCCATCCGGCGCAATCACCAGGCGGTTGTTGTTTTTCAACCAGGTGATGTAACTCGGCGACCGACCGATCCGCGCCGCGAAGGCGCTCTTTGACAGGTACAAAGAATCTGCCATAAGCCCTCCTTTTCAACGGCTTTTCAATGGATTCCTTTCAATTTCAACGGGTTGAATTTCAGTAAGCTGGGAACCCATTCGCTAACGCTTTCCCGCGGGTCCCCGGTCCCGTGTCCGGGCCACTTTGGCAGGGTCCCCGGCGCCCTTTTTTGGTGCGAATCGGTGAAAGCCACGGATTACGTGGCCTCCAGCCCATCACCCCTGTCCACTGTCGACCGGCGGCACATCACAGACGCCCAGGCGCTTCGCGGCCCAGCGTTCGTACAGCCCGATCGCCACATCGGCGCCGGCCATCGCGGTGATGCACCCGATGCTGCCCGCCGCCAGGATCGAAACCCCGGCTGCGTTCAGCAGCATCATGGTCGACAACCCGCAGACAACGCAGGCACCGGAGCGAAGCGCGAGGCGCCGCATCAGCGGCCACCCTCGCATGCCAGCCTTGTCAGCCCGCCATGCCTCCCCCGAAACCCCACCGACCAGCGACAGCACAATCACCATCCAGATCGGCATCTCAATCAACGCCTGCTGCTCGTTCGTCATTCTCCTGCCCCTTAAACGCAAAAACCCGGCGCAATGGCCGGGTTTGGTGTGGAGTGCCTGCCGCATCATGCGGTCGCACCTATCGAAGATGACTACTTTTTACAGGTCGATTC
>NZ_JSYZ01000066.1 GCF_001293465.1 Pseudomonas asplenii | reverse complement strand
CGCAGGGGCAACTCCACGCCCAGCGACTCGCGCACGGCATTGACCAGACGCATGGCCAGCAACGAGTGCCCGCCCAATTCAAAGAAGCTATCGTCGATGCCTACTGTGTCCAACCCAAGCATCTGGGCAAAAAGCTGACAGAGTAGAAATTCATGGTCGTTGCGTGCGGCGCGACTACCCTCTTTGCGCACAGCCATGGTGTAGACTTGATAACCGCCGAATGAGGTATTGATCGGCGAATCACTGTCCTCCCCCGTCTCATTCGGCACCATTTGCGCGCCCGTGCTACCGGCCTCAGCCGACGCATACAGATTGGTGACGCGTTCAGCCCTCAGCGCCTGGCGGATACTCTGGCACAGCTCCGAGGGCCACGCCTCCTCCCATAGGATGACATGCCGCACCGACGGCTTGGCATGGCCACTGCGCAGCGCATGGGTCAGATACGATGGCACGCAACTGAGGACGCTGATCGCCTGGTCCTGCACATAGGCCCAGAACCGGTCGAGGTCATCGCGCACCGTGTCCTCGATCACCACCACGCAAGCCCCTGCAAGCAGGGGCGTGCCCATCTGGACGATCAGCGCATCGAACGACGGACCACTGAGCAGGCTCATGCGGTCGCTGGCCGAGAGTGACAGGTGGCGCGCCGCGTCTGCGATCTTGTT
>NZ_JSYZ01000065.1 GCF_001293465.1 Pseudomonas asplenii | reverse complement strand
GGCGTGGAGTTGCCCCTGCGCAGTGTGTTCGAGACACCGACGGTCGCTCAACTGGTCAATGAGTGCCGAAACCTGAACGCGCAGCGTCCGCGGCTGGTTGCCATGCAGCGGCCCGAGTTGTTGCCGTTGTCGTTCGCGCAGCAGCGGTTGTGGTTTCTGGCACAGCTCGAAGGGGATGCCTCGACCTACATCGTCCCGACGGCCCTGCGCCTGCAGGGCGTGGTGGATTCGCAGGCGTTGCAGTCAGCCCTGGCCGACCTGGCGATGCGCCATGAGACCCTGCGCACCTGCTTCCAGGTGCGCCACGGTGAGCCATGGCAGGTCATCGCATCTCAGGCGCATGTGGACTTCGTCCAGCTCGACACGGACGCGGCGGCGCTGGAGGGCCTGCTGGCCGCCGAGCTCGAGCGGCCATTCGCCCTGGATCTTTCGCCGCCCTGGCGAGTCCGGTTGTATCGTTTGGGAGCCGAGGATCACGTGCTGCTGCTGGTGTTGCACCACATCGTTACCGATGGTGCTTCTCAAGGTCCCCTGTTGAATGACCTGGTACAGGCTTATCGAGCACGCTCGACCGGAAGGTCGCCGGACTGGACGGCGTTGCCGGTGCAGTACGCGGATTACAGCCTGTGGCAACGGGGCTGGTTGGGCGAGCTTGAAGACGAGCAGAGCGCACTGGCCCACCAGTTGGGCTATTGGCGTCAGGCGCTGCACGAGCTGCCCACGCAGATTTCCCTGCCGACGGATCGGCCTCGCCCAGCCGTCGCCAACACGGAAGGTGGCGTGGTCCGCTTCCAGGTGCCAGCCGCGTTGCACCAGCGGTTGCAGGCCTTGGCCCAGTCACGGCGGGCGACCTTGTTCATGGTACTGCAGGCGGGTTTCGCAGGGCTATTGAGCCGCCTGGGCGCCGGGACCGACATTCCGATCGGCAGCCCGGTCGCAGGGCGGATCGAGGAAAGCCTGGAGCCACTGGTGGGATTCTTCGTCAACACCTTGGTGTTGCGCACGGACACCAGCGGCAACCCTGACTTCCTGAGCTTGATCGACCGTGTGCGGGCAACCGACCTGGAGGCCTATTCGAATCAGGACCTGCCGTTCGAGCGCCTGGTCGAGGCGCTCAACCCTGTGCGTTCGTTGGCGCACCATGCGTTGTTCCAGGTCACACTGACCTTGGAGGCCAGCCAGAGCGCGGATCTTGAGCAACTGGCGTTGCCGGGCTTGGTGGTGAGTCCGCTGGAGGCCAGTGGCACTCGAGTCAAGTTCGACCTGTCCCTGTCGTTCACGGAGCAGGCTGGGCAGCAGGGCATGCAAGGTGCGCTGGAGTATCGCCAGGACCTGTTCGACTCGGCCACGGTCGAGACCTTGGCGCAGCGCTTGCTGATCCTGCTCGAGGCGGCCAGCCAGTCGCCCGAGACCTCACTGGGTGAACTGGACATATTACGACCCGATGAGCGGCGCCAGGTG
>NZ_JSYZ01000064.1 GCF_001293465.1 Pseudomonas asplenii | reverse complement strand
CAGTTTTGGGTTGGCGTTGACATGTATCGAACCGTCGTCGACTATCGATCGCACAAGGCCGAAAACGTTTGGGCAGTCAGTCCATCCGTCGATGGATTGGACGGGAAGAGATTGGCTTAATGTGCATATTCGAGCATCCTGCACAGACATACTTCCTGATCTCGACGATATTCTATGAGCAAGCCTGTTTTTCCCCAGCCCTTTTTAGCGATTGGTTGCTCCCAATGTCGTGATCTTGCCAGCCTGGATTTCGAAATTATCATGGCATTCCAGCCCATAATCCATGTGCCCTCAGGCAGACCGTTCGCCTATGAGGCACTGGTTCGCGGTCTGAAGGGCGAAAGCGCTGGGGAAATTTTGGCCAAGGTATCCCCCGACAATTTGTACCGCTTTGATCAGGCCTGTCGCGTGAAAGCCATCGAGCAAGCGGCTGCACTGGGGTTGGGGCGGCAGACAGACTGTAAGTTGAGCATCAACTTTCTGCCAAATGCCGTCTACCGTGCCAACACTTGCATTCGGGCTACCTTAGAGGCAACTCGAACATTCAACTTCCCCGCCAACCTGCTCATGTTCGAAGTGACCGAGGGCGAGCGGATCGAAGACACCGAGCACTTGAAGTCAATCTTCAAGGAGTACGAGCGACAGGGCTTCACCACTGCAATAGATGATTTTGGCTCGGGTTACTCAGGGCTGAATCTACTCGCAGAGTTTCAGCCTGCTGTACTCAAGCTAGATATGGCACTCACTCGGGGAATCAATCAGGATTTGGTTCGCCAAGCCATCGTCGCCGGCATCGTATTGGTGGCCAAGCGATTGGGCATTACGCTTATTGCCGAAGGGATTGAGACTGACGAAGAGAGCCAAGCTTTGGTGGCGCTGGGTATTGATTTGATGCAAGGTTATTTATTTGCTCGGCCTCAGATAAATGGGTTGCCGTTGTTTGAGCGGCTTTCTTGATCTTATTCTGATAGAACAGCTTGACTTAACCTTCGTGAACCCAGTGCGGATTAATCACCAGGCTTTTGGCATCCGTTGTCTCGGAGTCGTCCCAAGCAAGCGGAGCGAGCCGGCCCCGGACGGGCCAGAGGCATGGGGATGCAAGCAAGCCCCAAGGGTCGCAAACTCGCCAAAGCAGCTTGCGGTTTACGACAGGTCATACGGCCTCGAGCCAGTGCATCGTCACGTCTGGCACTGGGCGGTCACCGGTTATTGCGAAGGAATTCAATCAGCTCCCGTGCACTGGGGCAGGAAGGGTGAGCCGATGAGTGCTCGACGCTGAATCCCCAGTGTGTGACAGCCTTTTTGGCAAGAGCGACTTTGCTGCCAGGCCCTCGAGCACCTCGCTGTGCAGCAACCTGCTTGACTCTCTCCCAGGGTTTTTATGCTGTTTGCTCCGGCGCTTCTTCAAAAAATCATCAGTTTTCAGCCAGGCGTTCATGGCCTGGGTGTCTGCCAGGAACCAAGCCTCCAGTGCCTTGACGGCCACAAACGCAAAGCGAATGCGCTGATGGGACACCCGGTCTCTGACCGTCTGCACATGAGCTTCATCCTCCAAGTCCGTGAGGATGAAAATCTCTTGCGCACCCGCTTCATCCAGTCGATCGACAAACGCTTCGATGTTATGGGGTAGCAGGTTAGCCCCACCGTAATGACCGTCGATCCATCCAAGCGTTGCTTCTCAGTGGAGAGGCTTTCCATTCCGGGGACGATCAGCTCCATCCATTCCAGGACTTGGTCCCTGAAATCAGGGTCCTTCTCAAGGACAGTCAGCATGGACGCAACATTCTTCCCTTGAGTGTCCAGCTCGGTGGTATCGGTGGTCGAACTATCCGGCTCCTTCGCCGCCATCGGATCAATACGGAACACCTTGGTATTGGTCAAAAACGCACGAAGTGGACTCTGCCCCAACAGCATCAGTGCCGCCAGATCCTGCGGGTAGTCAGGCAGGCTTTGGAGACCCGTCGACTCGCCCATTTGGACTTTTAAATCCGCCCCCGGACGTCGATCAATCAACAGTTTGCCATCCACCTTCAACATCTCTGCCAACTGAGGTTTCTTGTCCAGGGAGCGGATCGTGAGGCTGTAATCGTGGAGGTTGCCATCCAGCTCAACCTCCATGGAGAAACTGATGCTGGTGCGCAGCTCCTTGCGGTACTTGTAACAGTGAATCTGAGAAAAACCTCCAAGCTGCGTCCTGGCCTGTGACGCACCGAATTTGACGACTGCCCCCATGAATGCCAGAGCATCGGCAATGTTGCTTTTCCCAGAGCCATTGGCACCTGCAAATACCAGAAACGGCGAGACATCCTTAAGCTGAAAATCAGCCAAGCTCTTAAAGCCTTTTATGTGCAGCTTCTTGATATTCATGAGGTTTCCTGTCGATCATTCTGAGCTTCAGTAGGCGTCGGGTTTGCCCCGTCAAAGGGGGCCTGAAGAGCCTTTCTGACACCTGCTCGCTTCAACACCTCTCCCCAAGACTCAATACGAAATTCGGGACCTTGCTTCACAATACGTGTGCCGAACTCTAGGTTGAGTACTCGCACGTAGTCGTCAATCTTGCCTTTGCTAAGCCCCGTCAACGCCGCAACGCTGGTAGTCGTCGCACGCTCCAGGCGGTCGATCGCGGCCAGGGTCACAAACAGCCGTCCAGCATGCCCCTTGGGATACTGAGGAACGCCATGCTCATTCACTTCGTATTCGCTCATACGGGTCACATCTGTTCCACTAAACGGAACTATAAAGCCAGTCGGTAGGCACGTCGAATAGTTTCTCGATCGATACGACAGTGAGCTCGCTGCGATGCGGACCTTGCGCTCCCATAGAGCTTGGGCCTCATCATGCAGCGTTGCGTATGATCAAGGGGGCCTTGACCATGATGATGGACGGGAACCGGCTCGCTTACCTCATGCAGCGGTACAACTGGACACGGCCGCATCAGCACAACGGCTTCGCACCGCCGGCGGTTGCGGAAGAAAAACTCAATTCTGTGTCCGGGAGTTTTTGACCACTACAGTACGTAGTCGAGCGACTCTGCGCATCCCATTTGCGCCTCGATAGCACCTATGCATCCCCAGCAATCCCCGCCGGTATTGCCTGATAGCGGATCTTGCGGATTGTCGAGTAGGCGTGCGCAGATCGTGCAGTGTTGCGGCTTTTTGCTGTTTGTCATACTACTCTTCCGATACGTTTCTTCTTAGCCCTCGCGTGCTACCCCGAGGGGCTGCACTCGGCCACAAACTGCCGGCCAGATCTGTCCAGACAAGAGACTCGATTCAGGCCGCTGTTTTTCAAAGGACTGAACTTGATAGTCGTTCATGAAAACTAGCGGCTAGCGCCTCTGGCGTATTGACGTGGCGGCGTCCCCACATGCCGGGTAAACGCCGTGCTGAACGCACTGGCGGACCGATACCCCACGCCCTCCGCTACCTCAACCATCCCCATTTGCGTGTGACGCAGCAGATCCTTGGCCACGGTCATGCGCCAGCCTAGCAGGTACTCCATCGGCGACTGGCCCAGGGTGGTCATGAAGCGTTTGAAAAAAGCCGAACGGGAAAGCATGGCCACCTGGGCCAACTCTGGGACTGTCCAGCCGTAGGCAATGTCGCCATGCATCTGGCGCAGGGCCTTGGCCAGCCGAGGATCAGCCAGGCCGCGCAGTAAGCCTTGGGGCGTTTGCTCCGGCGGGATCGAGCGCAGGGCCTCGATCAGCAACACTTCCACCAGCCGCGTGAGGATCAACTGGTGCCCGACCGCCTGCGCCATAGACTCTTCTCGCAGCAGGCGCACCAAGGTCGTCAAGCGTTCGACACCGCGCACATGCACCCGTGCCGGCAACATCGCTACCAATAGGGAGGCTTCGGGGGTCTCGAAGTCGAAATGCCCGCCCAACAGGCGCACATCGGCCGGTGCGTCGGGGTCGCCGTGGCGCAGTTCATCGGGATGGGTATTGCCATACACGGGCACCATTGCCAACGGCTGCACGGGTGCGAACCCCGAGAGGGTGAACGCGGGTGTCTTGGACAGCAGCAAAAAATCCCCCGCTTCCAGGACTAGCTCAGGCTGGCCGTCGATGGCAAGCCGGCAACTGCCTTCCAGCACCGCGCAAAAGCTGGGTAAGCCAAATTCGGAGTAGCGCACGCCCCAAGTCCCGGCGCCGCTGATGATTTTGGAAAACACCGCACGCGGCTTGAGCAGCGCGATGACATCGGACAGCGGGTCGCCCATAAATGGACTCCTGCGAATGAAATGTGGACAGCCGATTATAGTGAGTCCAGTAGGGTAGGGTTATCGTTTTCACCAGACTCACTGCCTGGAATACCTCATGAAAACCGTCCTTATCACTGGCTGCTCCTCCGGCTACGGCCTTGAAACCGCGCGCTATTTCCTCTCCCAAGGCTGGAACGTGATCGCCACCATGCGCAGGCCACAGAACACGCTGTTGCCCTCTTCGGAGCGCCTGCGCATCCTCGCGCTGGACGTGACCCAGCCCCACAGCATCGCCGCTGCCATTGAGGCCAGCGGGACTATTGATGTGTTGGTCAACAACGCCGGTATCGGCCTGTTCGGCGCGCTGGAGGCCACGCCCATGACCGCAGTGCGGGAGATTTTTGAAACCAACACCTTCGGACCGATAGCCATGACCCAGGCGGTGATCCCGCAAATGCGCGCCCGTCGCTGTGGGGTGGTGATCAACGTCACCAGCAGCGCGACCCTGGCGCCCATGCCACTGGTCGCCGCCTACACCGCCAGCAAGCAGGCGATTGAAGGGTTTACCGGCTCATTGGCCCTGGAACTGGCGGCCTTCAATGTGAGCGCCAAGTTGGTGGAACCCGGCTACGCCCCCACTACTCGCTTCAGCGAAAACGCCAGCGAGCGCATGGCAGGGATGATTCCTGCCGACTACGCGCCAATGGCCCAGGCGATTTTCGCCGAGTTGGGCAGCGGCCAATACACCCTCGAGCAGGACGTAGCCGAAGGCGTATGGCGTGCGGCACACGATACGTCTGGGCAACTGCGTTTTGCAGCGGGGGCAGATGCTTTGGCGCTTGTTACTCAGTCGCGCAGATAATGTGCGCCGTCTGACAATTCTTGTGTATCAGAGCCTTTACATCTTTAGGCTCACTCAATCGTCACTGACTTTTATAGGCGCCTCATTTTTCAGACTCATGCGAAGGTCTGCGTTGGTCGATTGCAGCTTGTCGCGACAGGCTACATCGACCCAAGGCAGCCGCCAGCACCCGGCAACTCACGCGATGGAACACCCGTGCGGCAACCTTGGCACCCAAGTAATCGCCGCGACTGGGCTCATCGATCACCACCGATATGGCGATACACGAATCAAGGGTTGCTCGGTGCGATTTTGTCCAGCAGCTGCCGGGCCAGCGCGTGGTACA
>NZ_JSYZ01000063.1 GCF_001293465.1 Pseudomonas asplenii | reverse complement strand
TCGCGAGGATCGCCAGGCCAACGCCGCAAGGGTGCTGGTAGCGAACCTTGAGCCGCTCATCAAGCGCCGCCCAGGTGCGCTCATCAGCCGGGTCACCCCAGATCACCTGGTGATCGATCACCCAGCGCTCCATACCAACCCCCCAACCCACCACCATCAGCTCCAGGCGGTTGTCCTGAGTGTCCACCGCAGCGGTGAGCATCAGCACACCAGCGGGCATACTGCCCATGGTGTAGTTCTCAAGCTTCGCCCGGTCGCGCAGTGCGCTGGCCTTGGTCTGCTCCTGTGCGCTGTCCCACACCCGCGCAAGGCGTGTGTTGTAGAACACCTGCATGGGTTCCAGATCGCCCTTGGCCTGAGCCTTCTTGGCCCGCTCGAACTGCTTGGCGAGCGAGGGCCAATCCTGCCACCCGAGCGGCGCATACAAGGCATTGAGGTGGAAACCAACGGTCTCACCGTCGCCCTGGGAGTGGGACCGCCACTCGCCCCGGGCGAGCATGTCGCCCTTCTGGTACTCCTCGATCATCACGTCGCAGTCAGTTGCAGCGCACTCGTAATGCACCACACTGAAGTCCTTGCTGTAGTGCAGTCGCTCCCACTCCAGCACCTGGTAGTGCCCGCAGGTCGGACAAGGGACGTAGTAGTAACGCTGATCGCTGACCTCGAACAGATCCGCGATCCGCGAGGCGCCCTTGATGGTCGGCGAGCTGGAGAAGTAGAACTTGGCGTTGCGCCCGAAGTTACTGCCTCGGGTTTCAGCCAGCTCTACCGGGTCACCCTCCTCGCCAACGTCGACCTCCCAACGGTCGACCTCATCGCCGTAGACATACCGCGCCGTAAGTTCGGCCAAGTTGGCTGCCGAGCCGGCCGTCGTGACGTACAGCGCGCCGCCCTCGAACTCCTTGGTATCCATGGTGTTGCGGGCATCGCGGGACCGGCTGGACGCCACGCGCTCGCGCAGCACCGGTGTCGCCGTGATGGTCTTGCCGATACGTGCCGACACCCGCTTCGATAGCCCCAGGCTCGGCAGCAACGTGAGGATATTGGACGGTGCCATATGGATCAGACCGCCGATCCAGTTCAGGGCGATCTGCGTTTTCATCAACTGCGAGGCCACCATGGTGACGACGCGCTTGCAGGGGTGTGCCGGCGAAAGACAGCGCATTGGCTCTCGGGCGTAAGGTGTCCGCGCCGTGCGGTACTGTCCGGGCTCAGCGGCGCCAGTGTCCCTGGGAATGCGCATGTACTCATCGGCCCATTCGTCGATCCAGAGATCAGGGTCGGGACGCAGCCCACGGAAATACGCCTCGCGGTACACCTCTGCACCATCGGGGATTTCCGTATGCATAGGGGTCAACTCGGGTTAAGGGTGTGTTCCAGATCCGCCGTGGACAGCCGCTCGGCATCCTCCAGCGTTTGGCGGATCACCGCCGTCAGGTGTTTTTCGATCTGCCAGGGGTCTGTCATGGCGGACAGCTCCGGGGCTAGCCGGGTCGCGAGGCCCAGCAGTTGGTCGCGCAGCAAACGACCGTTGCTGTAGGCCGCCAGCTTGATCGCCGCCGCCTCGACCAGCTCGCCCTTGACCTTGCGCAGCTCGATCTCGGCCATCTGCGCAAGGTTGTGCTCGCGCAGCGCTCGGGCTTTTTGGAAGTCCGGCTGCCGGCCATCGCCGGGAGTAACTGGCTGCGGCGCAGCCGTGTTTGTCGGCTCGGCGAGGGTCGAGA
>NZ_JSYZ01000062.1 GCF_001293465.1 Pseudomonas asplenii | reverse complement strand
GCCGTCGCCCCTGCATCAAGGCCCGCAGCGCCTCGATCTCCAGCGCGCCATCGGTCGAGCTGTAGTAGGCCACCAGGCGTTTCTCGCCGGGGGTTTCGATCTCGCCCAGTTCGATGCGCAGGCCACGGATCTTCACCTGGTCGTCATTGCGCCCCAGGTACTCGAGGTTGCCATCGGCCAGCCAGCGCGCCAGGTCGCCGGTCTTGTACATCCGCGCCTCGGGTTCGCCGCTGAACGGGTCCAGGTAGCCGCGGGCCACGCCGGCACCGCCGATGTAGATTTCACCCGGTACGCCCAGCGG
>NZ_JSYZ01000061.1 GCF_001293465.1 Pseudomonas asplenii | reverse complement strand
AGGTGTAGATCAGGTAGGCCAGGTGTGCCGAGGTCAGGCCCGGCACCTGTGGATTCCGGACGGACTCGTCCTGCCAGGTGCCCTGATCCAGATTGATCACGGGTACCGACACGCCGGCCAGCAACTGCTGGGTCGCGTTCTGGGCCAGCACTACGGCCGGCGCACTGTCCTGCAGCATGTAGGCGATCCGTTCTGCCGGATACGCCGGATCCAGCGGCACATAGGCGCCCCCGGCCTTGAGAATCGCCAGCAGGCCGACAACCATCTCGGCGCCGCGTTCGACACAGATGCCCACTCGCGAATCCGGCTGCACACCTTGCTTGCGCAGGGCATGGGCCAGGCGGTTGGCCTGTTCGTTAAGCTCGCGATAGCTCAGGCGGCGCTCGCCATGCACCACCGCCAAGGCATCCGGCGTGCTTGCCACCTGGGCCTCGAACAACCCATGAATGGTCTGCGCCTGCGGATACTCCAGCGCGGTGTCGTTGAAGCCCACCAGCAACTGCTCGCGCTCGTCGGCCGGCAGGATCGACAGGTTGTCGAGTGCCGCAGCCGGTGACTGCTCAAGCGCATCGACCAGGCGTTCCAGCGCCGACTGCATATAGCCGCAGACGCGTTGGGCTCCGACCTTGTCAGTCACCAGCACCGTCAACTCGAGCCCGTCACCCAGGTCGTCGACATTCAAGGTCAACGGGTAGTTGGTGCGCTCCTCTGCGCCCAGCACCTCGATACCTCGCCAGGCCTCGAGCGCCTCAGCCGAGGGTTCGGCCGCGACACTGTGGCGATAGTTGAGCAGCGCGCTGAACAGCGGCAGCGGCGCAGCCACACCGCTGCAACGCTGGGCCAGCACCAACGGCGCATGTTCATGACCCAGCAGCGCCGTGAGTCGGGCGTGGGTCGCCCGGCCCCCGTCCCGAGCCCCCTGTCCCGCCAGTTCCACACGCAGCGGCAAGGTGTTGATGAACATCCCCGGTGCCCGGTCGACGCCCTCGCCGCCCTGCATCCGGCCCATCAGCACGGTGCCGAACACCACGGTGCGCTTGCCCGAAACCTTGCCCAGCACCTGGGCCCAGGCCAGGTGCACCAGGCTGGCGACACTCACCCCCAGCTGGCGGGCCTGGGCCCGCAGGCGCGAGTCCACGCGGTGGTCCAGGGCCAGGCTGCCTTTCTCGATATCGCGACCATCGCCCTGCACATCGAGCAACCCGAACGGCAGGGTCGGTTCATCGATATCTCCGAGCAGTTCGCGGAAGAATCCTTCCTGGGCATCGCGGCTCGTGCCCAGGCAGGCCTGGGCCACATAGTTGCGATAGGGCACGGCGGCACCGAGCTGGCCGGCCAGGCCCAGCAAGTGTGCCTGCATATCATGGAGGACCACTTCTATCGCGGTATGGTCGAGGATCATGTGGTGAAACAACAGTATCGCCACCCAGCGTCGATGGGGCCGGTCCTCGGCGAAGACCAGCCGCATCAGCGGTGCCTGGGTCATGTCCAGGCGCGAATGACGAGGATCGAAGCGCTGTTGCAACTGCTCGACGATCCCGCCTTCGGCTGCATCGAGTTCGACCTCTTCCAGAGACAGCCGAGCCTGACGCCAGACCACCTGCAGCGGTGTTTCCAGCCCCTGCCAGAGCACGGCGGTGCGCAGGATGTCATGACGGGCGATCACGCTTTGCAAGGCGTCGATAAAGGTGTTCAAACGCTCACGGTCGGCCATCTCGAACAGCGTCTGCAGGACATAGGGGTCGCCCTGTTCAGCCGCCAGGTGGTGATAGAGAACCCCTTCCTGCAGGGGGGCCAGCGGGTAGATATCCTGCACATTCGCCACGCCGCCGGGCACCATGGCCACGACACGATCGATCGTGGCCTGTTCAAGGCTGATCAGCGGCAGCATGTCCGGGGTGATCCGCTGGCAATCCGCGGGAATCAGGTTGGCCGGGATTTCCAGCTCGCTGCCCTGGCCCGTCGCTATCGCAAGGGCCGCCAGGGTGGGTTGGTCGAACAGAACGCGTACATCGGCCCTCAGACCGACCTGGCGCATGCGCCCGACCAGGCTGACCGCCAACAGCGAGTGACCGCCCAGTTCGAAGAAATGATCATGGCGGCCGACCTTTTCGACACCCAGCAGTTCTTGCCAGATCCCGGCCAGGCGTATTTCGATGTCCCCTTGCGGCGCTTCATAGCCGCGGCTGACCAGTGCCGCCAGATCCGGCACCGGCAGCGCCCGACGATCGATCTTGCCATTGGCGGTCAGCGGGAAAGTCTCCAGGCCCACATAGGCCGAAGGCACCATGTACTCCGGCAGGCGCTCCAGCAGGTAGGCCCGCAGCGCCTCGATCTCCAGCGTGGCATCGGTCGAGCTGTAGTAGGCCACCAGGCGTTTCTCGCCGGGATGGTCCTCGCGGGCCAGGACCACCGCCTCCTGGATCGCCGGATGCCCTGCCAGGCGGGTTTCGATCTCGCCCAGTTCGATGCGCAGGCCACGGATCTTCACCTGGTCGTCATTGCGCCCCAGGTACTCGAGGTTGCCATCGGCCAGCCAGCGCGCCAGGTCGCCGGTCTTGTACATCCGCGCCTCGGGTTCGCCGCTGAACGGGTCCTTGAGGAAACGCTCCGCGGTCAACGCCGCACGCCCCAGGTAGCCACGGGCCACGCCGGCACCGCCGACATACAGCTCACCCGGTACGCCCAGCGGCACCGGATGCAGCTGCTCGTCGAGCAGATAGACCCGGGTGTTGTCCACCGGCTTGCCGATATGCAGCGCCGCAGTCCCTCCTTCCATCAGCCCCGAGGTCGCCACCACCGTGGTTTCCGTCGGACCGTAGTTGTTGATCAGGGCAAACCGTTGTCCCTCGGGGAACTGCCGCAGGCGGTCGCCGCCGATCAGCAAGGTACGCAGGGTCGGGTGCTGCAACGACTGGCTGAAGGCGTACTCGGCAATCGGCGTCGGCAGGAAGCTCACCTCCAGTGGCTGTGCCAGCCACCAGTTCAGCAGGCCGTCGATATCCTCGCTGCCGGCGGTTGCCGGGGGCAGGTGCAAGGTCGCCCCGGCGCACAGCGCCGGCCAGATTTCCCAGGCCATCGCGTCGAAGCCGAAACCGGCAACGCTGGCGGTCTGGCCACCCGCCGTCAGCGCGAAGGCGCGGCAATGCCAGCTCACCAGGTTGGACAACTGGCGGTGCTCGACCATCACGCCCTTCGGTTCACCCGTCGAACCCGAGGTGTAGATCACATAGG
>NZ_JSYZ01000060.1:2203-2456 GCF_001293465.1 Pseudomonas asplenii | reverse complement strand
ACGATATCGGCCTGATCAACACCGTGCCTTCAGCGTTGAAAGCGCTGTTGGAAGTCGACGGCCTGCCGCAATCGGTGCACACGGTGAACGTGGCCGGTGAAGCGCTGAAACGCAGCCTGGTGGAATCGCTGTTCGAGAAAACCACCGTCCAGCGCCTGTGCAACCTCTACGGCCCTTCGGAAACCACCACCTACTCCAGTTGGGTGGCGATGGATCGGGAGGAGGGCTTCGCCCCGCATATCGGCAAGCCGGT
>NZ_JSYZ01000060.1:0-1929 GCF_001293465.1 Pseudomonas asplenii | reverse complement strand
GTATCGAACTGGGCGAGATCGATGCCCGCCTGGCCAAACACCCGGCGATCCACGAAGCGGTGGTCACCGCCCGCGAGGACGTGCCGGGCGACAAGCGCCTGGTGGCCTACTACACCCTGGCCGAGGGTCATGCCTCGGTGGAGATCGACAGTCTGCGCCGCCACCTGCAGGAAAAACTGCCGGAGTACATGGTCCCGGCCGTCTACGTCGTGCTGGAAAAACTGCCGCTGACGCCGAATGGCAAACTGGACCGCAAGGCCCTGCCGGCACCGGACCTCGACGCCGTGGTCCGCCGTGGCTACGAGGCTCCGCAAGGCGAAACCGAAATCGCTCTGGCGCGGATCTGGAGCGACTTGCTCAAAGTCGAGCAGGTCGGGCGTCACGATCACTTTTTCGAGTTGGGCGGCCATTCGCTACTGGCCGTCAGTCTGATCGGCCATATGCGCCAGGCCGGCCTCAGTGTCGATGTGCAGGCGCTCTTCAGCCAGCCGACCCTGGCGGCCCTGGCCGCTGCCGTGGGCGGCGGGCGGGAAATCGTCGTTCCGGCCAACCTCATCCCGGCCGGCTGCGAGCACATCACCCCGGCGATGTTGCCGCTGCTCAGCCTCGACCAGGCGGCTATCGATCGTATTGTCGCCAGCGTGCCGGGTGGTGCGGCGAATGTGCAGGATATCTACCCGCTGGCACCCTTGCAGGAAGGTATCCTTTATCACCACCTGTCGGCCGGTGCAGGCGATCCCTACGTCCTCCACGCCCTGTTCACGGTGCCGGACCGCTCGCGGCTGGACGCCTTTGCCCAGGCGCTGCAACAGGTCATCGACCGGCATGACATCCTGCGCACCGCCGTGCTTTGGCAAGGTCTCGACGAGCCGGTCCAGGTGGTTTTGCGCCAGGCCCGGTTGCACTACGAGACCTTGGCGTTCGATCCGCGTTCTGGTGAGGTGGCGGACCAGCTCAAGGAACGTTTCGATACCCGCTACTCGCGGATGGATGTGACCCAGGCGCCGCTGATGCAACTGGTGTTCGCCGAGGACGAAGGACAGCAGCGCTGGGTGGCGATGTTGCGCTTCCACCACATGGCCCTGGACCACACGGCCCTGGAGGTGGTGCGTCAGGAAATCCAGGCGCATCTGCTGGGGCAGGCCGCGCAGTTGGGCAGCCCGGTGCCGTATCGCAACTATGTGGCCCAGGCCCGCCTCGGTGTGAGCCAGGAGGAACACGAACGGTTCTTCCGCGAACGTCTCGGCGATATCGACGAACCGACCCTGCCGTTCGGCCTGCAGGATGTGCAGGGTGACGGCAGCGAGATCGAACAGGCCGATCTCGCACTGGACGCCGGCCTGAGCCTGCGCCTGCGGACCCAGGCCCGTCAGCTCGGGGTCAGTGCCGCGAGTCTGGTGCACCTGGCTTTCGCCCAGGTGTTGGGGCAGGCCAGTGGCCGTGACCAGGTGGTCTTCGGTACCGTGCTGCTGGGCCGGATGCAGGGCGGCGAGGGCGCCGATAGGGCCCTGGGCATGTTTATCAATACCTTGCCGCTACGGGTGACCCTGGACGGTCAAAGCGTGCGTGAGGGGGTCAAGACCACCCACGCCGAACTGACCGCCTTGCTCGGGCACGAGCACGCCTCCCTGGCACTGGCCCAGCGTTGCAGTGCCGTGAGTGCGCCGCTGCCGTTGTTCAGCGCCTTGCTCAACTACCGCCACAGCAGCCTGGCCGTGACCGAGCAGGCGCAGAGCGCCTGGCAGGGCATGCAGGTGCTGGGCGGGGCCGAAGAGCGCACCAACTATCCGCTGACCCTCAACGTCGACGACCTGGGGGACGGGTTCCACTTCACGGCCTTGGTGGCGACTGCCATCGGTGCACAACGTCTTTGCGGCTATCTGCAAAGTGCCTTGGACGGCCTGGTGCAGGCCCTGGAGCAGGCACCAG
>NZ_JSYZ01000006.1 GCF_001293465.1 Pseudomonas asplenii | reverse complement strand
GGTAGGGGTTTTGTCTTTTCTGCGCCCTGAATCGCTTCGCCAGCCTGCCCCTATTTTCCTCTTTCTCTTGTTGTCGTATCTGTCCTGATGCCCATGTTTTCTATGCAATGAACCAGCTCATGGCTATCATGCGTGCCTCATTGTGAGGCGAGATCTGCATGCTGACCTTGTTAAAACTCCTGAAAGACGGCCGGTTTCATTCCGGGGAGGCACTTGGGGCCGCGTTGGGCGTCAGTCGCAGTGCCGTCTGGAAGCAGCTTCAGCAACTGGAGGCCGAGCTCGGGCTGTCGATCCACAAGGTTCGTGGCCGCGGCTACCAGTTGGCTTCTCCCCTGATCCTGCTTGATGAGCAGGCGATCGTCGCCGCCGGGTCTTCTTCCCTCTGGCCTGTACGCCTCTACGATTCCATTGATTCGACCAATGCCGAGGCGCTACGGCTGGTCGAGCAGGGTGTTCCTGCGCCGTTCATCGTTGTCGCCGAGCGGCAGACCTCCGGTCGCGGTCGCCGCGGGCGCCAATGGGTCAGTCCATTCGCGGAGAACATCTATTACAGCCTGCTGCTCCGGATCGATGGCGGCATGCGCCAGCTGGAAGGCCTGAGTCTTGTGGTGGGGCTGGCAGTCCTGCACGCCCTGCGTGAGCACGGGCTTGCGGAAGTAGGGCTGAAGTGGCCAAACGACGTCCTGGTTGGGCGCAAGAAGATTGCCGGTATCCTGTTGGAGTTGGTCGGTGATCCGGCGGATGTCTGCCACGTGGTGCTGGGTATCGGTATCAACGTCAATATGCAGGTCGCCGAGTCGATCGATCAGCCATGGACGTCCGTGCGTGCTGAGATGGGGCGCACGTTGGATCGCAATCAACTGGTGTCTTCCCTGAGTAAAAAGCTCCAGGAATACCTGGAGCTGCATCGTGAGGCGGGTTTTGCCGCCATACAGGCGGAGTGGGAGCGCAATCACCTCTGGCAGGGGCGGGAGGTCTCCCTGGTCGCCGGCGTCAACAGCATCAATGGCATCGTGCTGGGGATTGACCAGCAGGGTGCGCTACGCCTGAGGGTTGATGGGGTCGAGAAGGTCTTCAGTGGTGGCGAGCTCAGCCTGAGGTTGCGTGATGATTCTTGAGCTCGATTGCGGTAACAGCTTCATCAAGTGGCGCATTATCCGGACGAGTTGCCGGGACGTAGTGGCCGGCGGTGTTGTCGACTCCGACCTGGCGTTGCTGCAGTGCCTGCGCGAAGAGCCCGGGTTGACCCTGGCCTGGTGTCGCCTGGTCAGCGTGCGTACCGAAGAGGAGACCCGGCGCCTGGTTGCGGCGCTTGCCGATGCCTTCGATGTCGAAGTGGCGTGCGCACGACCTGCCGAAGAGATGGCGGGGGTGCGCAATGGTTACAGAGAGCACGAGCGGCTGGGTCTCGATCGCTGGCTGGCGATGCTGGGTGCCTTCCGGCTGGCCGGCGGGCCATGCCTGGTGCTGGATCTCGGTACTGCGGTCACGGCCGATTTCATTGCCGCGGATGGTTCGCATCTCGGAGGCTTCATTTGTCCCGGAATGCAGTTGATGCGCAACCAGCTGCGTACTCATACTCGACGGATTCGCTACGACGATGTGGCGGCCGAACGTGCGCTGACCAGTCTGGTTCCCGGGCGGGAGACCGTCGAGGCGGTCGAGCGTGGCTGTCTGCTGATGTTGCGCGGATTTATCCTGACTCAGTTGCAGCAGGCTCGGGAGTACTGGGGGGAGGAATTCAAGGTGTTCCTCACGGGCGGTGACGCGGCCCTGATTCGCGAGATGGTGCCTGGCGCCCGTTGGGTTCCGGACCTGGTATTTGTCGGCCTGGCGATAGCCTGCCCGTTGAGTTGAGGTCTCTATGCGTTGGTTGTTTCTGCTGTTGTTGGTGCTCAATGGTGTCTATTACGTCTGGCACCAGCAGGAGGCTCCCCTGAAGGCGAAGGAGGTAGCCCCTCTGTCGCTCTACCGCAGTGCCCACCAGGACATCCAGCTGCTGAGCGAGTCGGATAACGCGGGCGCTCGTAAAACAGCGGCAAGAGATCAGGAAAACGAGTCCGAATGTCTGTACCTGGGTGGCGTGCAGCGCCAGGAGGTCGCCCAGTCGATTCTGCAGCGTCTGCAAGGCATGGATATCAAGGCGCGCGTGCAGCGCGTGAATGTTCCCGATTCCTCTGGATACTGGGTCCGTGTCGCGCCCGAGAGCCGGCGTTTGCTGGATGATGCGCAGCTGCAGAATCTTGCTAAGGAATTCAATGAGTTAAAACATAAAATAATGTTGTGCGAGGGTATTGCAGGTGTCGAATAGTTTGCATAGAATGGCGCCCGCTCCGCAGCGAAGACCTCTTGAGGGATTAGCCACGAAGCAGCGTCAATGCAACTAACCTCATAATTTTAAATGAGAAATTGCTTGACAGAGGTTCAGCATGATGTAGAATGCGCCTCACATTGGAGGGGTTCCCGAGCGGCCAAAGGGATCAGACTGTAAATCTGACGTCTCAGACTTCGAAGGTTCGAATCCTTCTCCCTCCACCATAATTTCAGCGGAAGCAGCAGGCTCCGCGGGTATAGTTTAGTGGTAGAACCTCAGCCTTCCAAGCTGATGATGCGGGTTCGATTCCCGCTACCCGCTCCAAGTTTTGCTGGTTTTGCAAAGTGTTTCGCTCTTGTAGCTCAGTTGGTAGAGCACACCCTTGGTAAGGGTGAGGTCAGCGGTTCAAATCCGCTCAAGAGCTCCATACAGACAAGGCGGATATGCAAATATCCGCCTTTGTTTTAAGTGGTTGTAGTTGTTGCAATGTCTCTGTCTGGTCGGCATAATGGTCGGCCTGATTCAAGTTTTAGGTCAGTAGCTCAATTGGCAGAGCGACGGTCTCCAAAACCGTAGGTTGGGGGTTCGATTCCCTCCTGACCTGCCAGATTCACTCGATGTGTCTGGCTTTCTTTTCACAGGATCCTGTAGATGACCTCCAACACTGAAGCCCAAGGCTCTCGCTTAGATCTTCTCAAGTGGCTCGTCGTAGTCGCTCTGGTGGTGGTTGGGGTTGTCGGCAATCAGTACTATGCTGGTTCGCCGGTCCTGTACCGTGTACTCGCTCTGCTTGTCATTGCTGCTGTTGCTGCCTATGTGGGCCTGCAGACCGCCAAGGGCAAGTCGTTCTTCGTACTGGTCAAGGAAGCCCGCACCGAGATCCGTAAAGTCGTATGGCCGACTCGCCAGGAAACCACTCAGACCACTCTGATTGTAGTGGCTGTTGTTCTGGTTATGGCGCTGTTGCTGTGGGGTCTCGACTCCCTGCTCGGCTGGATTGTTTCCTTGATTGTTGGCTAAGGGTGTCCCGTGGCTAAGCGTTGGTACGTTGTGCATGCTTACTCCGGTTACGAGAAGCATGTCATGCGCTCGTTGATCGAGCGAGTAAAGCTGGCAGGCATGGAAGATGGCTTCGGCGAAATTCTGGTCCCTACTGAAGAAGTAGTGGAAATGCGTAATGGCCAGAAGCGCAAGAGCGAGCGCAAGTTCTTCCCTGGCTACGTCCTGGTACAGATGGACATGAACGAGGGTACTTGGCACTTGGTCAAGGATACTCCTAGGGTAATGGGTTTCATCGGCGGTACCGCCGACAAGCCTGCGCCGATCACCGACAAAGAGGCCGAGGCCATTCTGCGTCGTGTCGCTGACGGCAGCGACAAGCCGAAACCGAAGACTCTGTTCGAGCCGGGCGAAGTGGTACGTGTTACCGACGGTCCGTTCGCAGATTTCAACGGTACGGTCGAAGAGGTCAACTACGAAAAGAGCCGGATCCAGGTCGCAGTGCTCATTTTCGGTCGCTCTACTCCGGTGGAGCTGGAGTTCAGCCAGGTCGAGAAGGTCTAGCTGGGCAAGCATCCCAACCCCACAGTCTTAGGCTGTGGGGTTTTGTCGTCACTGGGATAAAACGCAAGTCATCCGGGGAGCCAACTGGCGTTCGTACCCGATTTTGGAGTAGCTCATGGCTAAGAAGATTCAGGCTTACATCAAGCTGCAAGTTAAGGCCGGCCAGGCCAACCCAAGCCCACCCGTTGGTCCAGCACTGGGTCAACACGGTGTGAACATCATGGAATTCTGCAAGGCTTTCAACGCCCGTACCCAGGGTCAGGAAGCGGGTCTGCCGACTCCAGTGATCATCACTGTCTACAGTGACCGCAGCTTCACTTTCGAAACCAAGTCCACCCCGGCTTCGGTTCTGCTGAAAAAGGCCGCCGGCCTGACCAGCGGTTCCGCTCGTCCGAACACCGTTAAGGTTGGCACCGTTACCCGTGCTCAGCTGGAAGAGATCGCGAAAACCAAAAACGCTGATCTGACTGCAGCTGACCTGGATGCAGCCGTGCGTACCATCGCCGGTTCTGCTCGTAGCATGGGCCTTAACGTGGAGGGTGTGTAATGGCTAAGCTGACCAAGCGCCAAAAGGCTATTGCCGGCAAAATCGAAGCAGGCAAGGCCTACAGCTTTGTAGACGCCGCTGCTCTGCTGACCGAGCTGTCGACTGTCAAGTTCAGCGAGTCCTTTGACGTTGCTGTAAACCTGGGCGTTGACCCACGTAAATCCGACCAGGTCGTACGTAGCGCTACCGTGCTGCCACACGGCACTGGCAAAACCGTTCGCGTTGCCGTGTTCACCCAGGGCCCAGCTGCTGAAGCTGCTCTGGCTGCCGGCGCCGACCGCGTTGGTATGGACGACCTGGCTGCCGAAATGAAAGGCGGCGACCTGAACTACGACGTAGTCATTGCTTCCCCGGATGCAATGCGCGTTGTAGGTCAACTGGGTCAGGTTCTGGGTCCACGTGGCCTGATGCCTAACCCGAAAGTCGGTACCGTAACTCCTGACGTCGCTTCCGCCGTCAAGAACGCCAAGGCCGGTCAGGTTCGCTACCGCACCGACAAGAACGGTATCATTCACACTTCCGTTGGCAAGATCGGCTTCGACGCCGTCAAGCTGAAGGAAAACGTTGAAGCCCTGATCGCTGACCTGAAGCGTATCAAGCCGGCTTCCGCGAAAGGTATCTACGTCAAGCGCGTTACCCTGAGCACCACCATGGGCCCAGGTCTGGTCATCGACCAAAGCTCGCTCGACGCGTAAGACACGCGTGGGTGCAAGCGATTGCACCCATTGAAAAATTGGGGTCCCTGCCTGGCGGGGGCTATCCAAGACCGTAGGCGGCGCAAGCCTTAAACCTCAAGCCTACGCAGATGGTGCTCCCGGTTCCTTACCGAATCAGACACCAAAACGACATCAGGCTCTGGTCTGGTGAAACGGTAACAAGCAGGAGTTAAACCCGTGGCAATTAATCTCGAAGACAAGAAGGCCATCGTCGCTGAAGTCAACGAGGCTGCCAAAGTCGCTCTGTCCGCTGTCGTGGCTGATGCCCGTGGCGTAACAGTAGGCGCAATGACCGGACTCCGTAAAGAGGCTCGTGAAGCTGGCGTATACGTACGTGTCGTACGTAACACCCTGCTCAAGCGCGCCGTTGCCGACACTCAATACAGTGTCCTCAACGACGTGTTCACCGGCCCGACCCTGATCGCGTTCTCCAACGAACATCCGGGCGCTGCTGCCCGTATCTTCAAAGAGTTCGCCAAGGGTCAGGACAAGTTCGAGATCAAGGCAGCTGCGTTCGAGGGCAAGTTCCTCGCAGCCAATCAGATCGACGTACTGGCAACTCTGCCGACCCGCGACGAAGCAATCGCACAGCTGATGAGCGTGATCCAAGGCGCTACCAGCAAGCTGGCTCGTACTCTGGCGGCAATTCGCGACCAGAAGGAAGCTGCTGCAGCCTGAGGCTGAGCGTTTCATCTCTCGCGTATTTTTGTTTATTTCGATGGCCTTGCAGGCTGTCCCCCAATTCAGGAATTGAGTCATGTCTCTGACTAACGAACAAATCATCGAAGCGATCGGCCAGAAATCCGTAGTGGAAATCGTTGAGCTGATCAAAGCGATGGAAGAAACCTTCGGCGTTACCGCTGCTGCCGCTGTTGCCGCTGGCCCAGCTGTTGCTGCCGCTGCTGCTGAAGAGCAAACCGAGTTCAACGTTGTCCTGGTTGAAGCTGGCGACAAGAAAGTCAACGTCATCAAGGCTGTTCGTGAACTGACCGGTCTGGGCCTGAAAGAAGCCAAAGAGAAAGTTGACGGCGCTCCTCAGGTCGTTGCTGAAGGCGTTTCGAAAGAAGCTGCTGAAGACGCCAAGAAGAAGCTGGAAGAAGCAGGCGCCAAAGTCGAGCTCAAGTAAGCTCAGACCTTGCGTCTCCGGCCCAAGCGTTAAGCGAAAGGCTGATGGCTGGTGGCTTTTGCCACCGGCCTTTTTCCGTTATTGGCGGCCGGCTCGGCCGGCGCCTCTAACGTGCTTCACCCACCCGAGGCGGTGGCGCAGACCAAGGGGTCTGCAAGATTTTCTGGCTGCTCCCGTCGGGAGAGGCCAAACAAGCAGGTGACCAAGCTGGGGAACGCTGATGGCTTACTCATATACTGAGAAAAAACGTATCCGCAAGGACTTTAGCAAGTTGCCGGACGTCATGGACGTACCGTACCTCCTGGCTATCCAGCTGGATTCGTATCGCGAATTCTTGCAGGCGGGCGCGACCAAGGACCAGTTCCGTGACGTCGGTCTGCATGCGGCCTTCAAATCCGTTTTCCCGATCATCAGCTACTCCGGCAACGCTGCTCTGGAGTACGTTGGCTATCGTTTGGGCGAACCGGCCTTTGACGTCAAGGAATGCGTATTGCGCGGTGTGACCTACGCGGTTCCGCTGCGGGTGAAAGTGCGCCTGATCATTTTCGACAAAGAATCGTCGAACAAAGCGATCAAGGACATCAAAGAGCAAGAAGTCTACATGGGTGAAATCCCCCTGATGACTGAGAACGGTACCTTCGTTATCAACGGTACCGAGCGCGTAATCGTTTCCCAGCTGCACCGTTCCCCGGGCGTGTTCTTCGACCACGACCGCGGCAAGACGCACAGCTCCGGCAAACTGCTGTACTCGGCTCGTATCATTCCTTACCGCGGTTCGTGGCTGGACTTCGAGTTCGACCCGAAAGACTGCGTGTTCGTCCGTATCGACCGTCGTCGCAAGCTGCCAGCTTCCGTGCTGCTGCGCGCGCTGGGCTACAGCACCGAAGAAGTCCTCGACGCCTTCTACACCACCAACGTATTCCACGTTAAGGGCGAGAGCCTGAGCCTGGAACTGGTGCCTCAGCGCCTGCGTGGTGAGATCGCTGTCCTCGACATCCAGGATGGCAACGGCAAGGTTATTGTCGAGCAGGGCCGTCGTATCACCGCTCGTCACATCAACCAGCTGGAAAAAGCCGGTGTCAAAGAGCTGGAAGTACCGCTGGACTACGTCATCGGCCGTACTACCGCCAAGGCTATCGTGCACCCGGCCACCGGTGAAATCCTGGCTGAATGCAACACCGAGCTGAGCACCGAGCTGCTGGCCAAGATGGCCAAGGCCCAGGTCGTTCGCATCGAAACGTTGTACACCAACGATATCGACTGCGGCCCGTTCATCTCCGATACCCTGAAGATCGACTCCACCAGCAACCAACTGGAAGCGCTGGTCGAGATTTATCGCATGATGCGTCCTGGCGAGCCGCCAACCAAGGATGCCGCCGAGACCCTGTTCAACAACCTGTTCTTCAGCGCCGAGCGTTACGACCTGTCCGCCGTCGGCCGCATGAAGTTCAACCGTCGTATCGGTCGTACCGAGATCGAAGGTTCGGGCGTGCTGTGCAAGGAAGATATCGTCGAGGTTCTCAAGACCCTCGTCGACATCCGTAACGGCAAGGGCATCGTCGACGACATCGACCACCTGGGTAACCGTCGCGTCCGCTGCGTCGGCGAGATGGCCGAGAACCAGTTCCGCGTTGGCCTGGTGCGTGTAGAGCGCGCGGTCAAGGAACGCCTGTCGATGGCCGAAAGCGAAGGCCTGATGCCGCAGGACCTGATCAACGCCAAGCCAGTGGCAGCGGCGGTGAAGGAGTTCTTCGGTTCCAGCCAGCTGTCGCAGTTCATGGACCAGAACAACCCGCTCTCCGAGATCACCCACAAGCGCCGTGTTTCCGCACTCGGCCCAGGTGGTCTGACCCGTGAGCGCGCGGGCTTCGAAGTTCGTGACGTACACCCGACCCACTACGGTCGCGTATGCCCGATCGAAACCCCTGAAGGTCCGAACATCGGTCTGATCAACTCCCTGGCGGCCTATGCCCGCACCAACCAGTACGGCTTCCTGGAAAGCCCGTACCGCGTGGTGAAAGAGGGTGTGGTCACCGACGACATCGTGTTCCTGTCCGCCATCGAGGAAGCCGATCACGTGATCGCGCAGGCTTCGGCGACCATGAACGAGCAGAAAGTGCTGGTCGATGAGCTGGTAGCCGTTCGTCACCTGAACGAATTCACCGTCAAGGCGCCGGAAGACGTCACCCTGATGGACGTTTCGCCGAAGCAGGTCGTTTCGGTCGCTGCGTCGCTGATTCCGTTCCTCGAGCACGACGACGCCAACCGTGCGTTGATGGGTTCGAACATGCAGCGTCAGGCCGTACCTACCCTGCGTGCCGACAAGCCGCTGGTCGGTACCGGCATGGAGCGCAACGTGGCCCGTGACTCCGGCGTGTGCGTCGTGGCTCGTCGTGGCGGCGTGATCGACTCCGTCGATGCCAGCCGTATCGTGGTTCGTGTTGCCGATGACGAAGTCGAACCAGGCGAAGCCGGTGTCGACATCTACAACCTGACCAAATACACCCGCTCGAACCAGAACACCTGCATCAACCAGCGTCCGCTGGTGAGCAAGGGTGATCGCGTTCAGCGCAGCGACATCATGGCCGACGGTCCGTCCACCGACATGGGTGAACTGGCCCTGGGCCAGAACATGCGCATCGCCTTCATGGCGTGGAACGGCTTCAACTTCGAAGACTCCATCTGCCTGTCGGAACGCGTTGTTCAGGAAGACCGCTTCACCACGATCCACATCCAGGAACTGACCTGTGTGGCCCGTGACACCAAGCTCGGCCCAGAAGAAATCACCGCGGACATCCCGAACGTGGGTGAGGCTGCGCTGAACAAGCTGGACGAGGCCGGTATCGTCTACGTCGGCGCCGAAGTCGGCCCGGGCGACATTCTGGTGGGCAAGGTCACTCCGAAAGGCGAGACCCAGCTGACTCCGGAAGAAAAACTGCTGCGCGCGATCTTCGGTGAGAAGGCCAGCGACGTTAAGGACACCTCCCTGCGCGTGCCGACCGGCACCAAGGGTACCGTCATCGACGTACAGGTCTTCACCCGTGATGGCGTCGAGCGTGACAGCCGTGCCCTGTCCATCGAGAAGAGCCAGCTCGACGAGATCCGCAAGGACCTCAACGAGGAGTTCCGTATCGTTGAAGGCGCGACCTTCGAACGTCTGCGTTCCGCTCTGGTCGGTCACACCGTCGAAGGCGGCGCTGGCCTGAAGAAAGGCCAGGAGATCACCAACGAGGTTCTCGACGGTCTCGAGCACGGCCAGTGGTTCAAGCTGCGCATGACCGAAGACGCTCTGAACGAGCAGCTCGAAAAGGCTCAGGCCTACATCGTCGATCGCCGCCGTCTGCTGGACGACAAGTTCGAAGACAAGAAGCGCAAGCTGCAGCAGGGCGATGACCTGGCTCCGGGCGTACTGAAGATCGTCAAGGTCTACCTGGCAATCCGTCGTCGCATCCAGCCGGGCGACAAGATGGCCGGTCGTCACGGTAACAAGGGTGTGGTCTCCGTGATCATGCCGGTCGAAGACATGCCGCACGACGCCAACGGTACTCCGGTCGACGTGGTTCTCAACCCGCTGGGCGTACCTTCGCGTATGAACGTCGGTCAGATCCTCGAAACCCACCTGGGCCTCGCGGCCAAGGGCCTGGGCGAGAAGATCAACCGCATGCTCGAAGAGCAGCGCAAGGTCGCTGACCTGCGCAAGTTCCTGCACGAGATCTACAACGAGATCGGCGGTCGCAACGAAGAGCTGGACAGCTTCTCCGACCAGGAAATCCTGGACCTGGCGAAGAACCTCAAGGGCGGCGTACCTATGGCCACCCCGGTGTTCGACGGTGCCAAGGAAGTTGAAATCAAGGCCATGCTGAAACTGGCTGACCTGCCAGAAAGCGGCCAGATGCAGCTGTTCGACGGCCGTACCGGCAACAAGTTCGAGCGTCCGGTTACCGTTGGCTACATGTACATGCTCAAACTGAACCACTTGGTAGACGACAAGATGCACGCTCGTTCTACCGGTTCGTACAGCCTGGTTACCCAGCAGCCGCTGGGTGGTAAGGCGCAGTTCGGTGGTCAGCGTTTCGGGGAGATGGAGGTCTGGGCACTGGAAGCATACGGTGCTGCCTACACTCTGCAGGAAATGCTCACAGTGAAGTCGGACGATGTGAACGGTCGGACCAAGATGTACAAGAACATCGTGGACGGCGATCACCGTATGGAGCCGGGCATGCCCGAGTCCTTCAACGTGTTGATCAAGGAGATTCGTTCCCTCGGCATCGATATCGATCTGGAAACCGAATAACACGTGACGCGATCGAGAGCGGGGCTGTATCAGCCCGCTCTCTGCTCCGCCAGGAGGAAAGGCCTTGAAAGACCTACTGAATTTGCTGAAAAACCAGGGTCAAGTCGAAGAGTTCGACGCCATCCGTATCGGATTGGCCTCGCCTGAGATGATCCGTTCGTGGTCGTTCGGTGAAGTTAAAAAGCCGGAAACCATCAACTACCGTACGTTCAAACCTGAGCGTGACGGCCTGTTCTGCGCCAAGATCTTTGGCCCGGTCAAGGATTACGAGTGTCTGTGCGGTAAGTACAAGCGCTTGAAACATCGTGGCGTGATCTGCGAGAAGTGCGGCGTGGAAGTCGCTCTGGCCAAGGTTCGTCGTGAGCGCATGGCGCACATCGAACTGGCTTCGCCGGTTGCCCACATCTGGTTCCTGAAGTCCCTGCCGTCCCGTATCGGCCTGCTGATGGACATGACCCTGCGTGATATCGAGCGCGTTCTCTATTTCGAGAGCTATGTCGTTATCGACCCGGGCATGACCACCCTGGAAAAAGGCCAACTGCTGAACGACGAGCAGTACTTCGAAGCCCTCGAAGAGTTCGGTGACGACTTCGACGCCCGCATGGGTGCCGAGGCTGTCCGCGAGCTGCTGCACGCGATCGACCTGGAGCACGAGATTGGCCGTCTGCGCGAAGAGATTCCGCAAACCAACTCGGAAACCAAGATCAAGAAGCTGTCCAAGCGTCTGAAGTTGATGGAGGCCTTCCAGGGCTCCGGCAACCTGCCAGAGTGGATGGTGTTGACCGTTCTGCCGGTTCTGCCGCCAGACCTGCGTCCACTGGTGCCACTGGATGGCGGTCGCTTCGCGACTTCCGACCTCAACGATCTGTATCGTCGGGTGATCAACCGTAACAACCGTCTCAAGCGCCTGCTGGATCTGTCCGCGCCTGACATCATCGTGCGCAACGAAAAGCGCATGCTGCAGGAAGCCGTTGACGCCCTGCTGGACAACGGTCGTCGCGGTCGCGCTATCACCGGTTCGAACAAGCGTCCTCTGAAATCCCTGGCCGACATGATCAAGGGTAAACAGGGTCGTTTCCGTCAGAACCTGCTCGGCAAGCGCGTTGACTACTCCGGCCGTTCGGTAATTACCGTAGGTCCGACCCTGCGTCTGCACCAGTGCGGTCTGCCGAAGAAGATGGCCCTCGAACTGTTCAAACCGTTCATTTTCGGCAAGCTGGAAATGCGTGGTCTGGCGACCACCATCAAGGCTGCCAAGAAGATGGTCGAGCGCGAACTGCCAGAGGTCTGGGACGTTCTCGCCGAAGTGATTCGCGAACACCCCGTACTGCTCAACCGTGCACCGACCCTTCACCGTCTGGGTATCCAAGCCTTTGAACCGGTACTGATCGAAGGTAAGGCTATCCAGCTGCACCCTCTGGTCTGTGCTGCGTACAACGCCGACTTCGACGGTGACCAGATGGCCGTGCACGTGCCGCTGACGCTGGAAGCCCAGCTGGAAGCGCGCGCGCTGATGATGTCGACCAACAACATTCTGTCGCCAGCCAACGGTGAGCCGATCATCGTTCCGTCGCAGGACGTGGTACTGGGTCTGTACTACATGACCCGTGAAGCGATCAACGCCAAGGGTGAAGGTCGCGTGTTCGCCGACCTGCAGGAAGTCGACCGCGTATTCCGCGCCGGCGAAGCCGCGCTGCACGCCAAGATCAAGGTCCGTATCACCGAAACCGTGAACGACCGTGACGGCAACAGCGTCCAGAACACCCGTATCGTCGACACCACTGTCGGCCGTGCGCTGCTGTTCCAGGTGGTTCCGAAAGGCCTGTCGTTCGACGTCGTCAACCTGCCGATGAAGAAAAAGGCGATCTCCAAGCTGATCAACCAGTGCTATCGCGTGGTGGGTCTGAAAGAGACCGTGATCTTCGCTGACCAGCTGATGTACACCGGTTTTGCCTACTCGACCATCTCTGGTGTTTCCATCGGTGTTAACGACTTCGTTATCCCGGATGAGAAAGCCCGCATCATCGGTGCTGCCACCGACGAAGTGAAGGAGATCGAGAGCCAGTACGCCTCCGGCCTGGTAACCCAGGGCGAGAAGTACAACAAGGTCATCGACTTGTGGTCCAAGGCGAACGACGAAGTTTCCAAGGCGATGATGGCCAACCTCTCGAAAGAAAAGGTTGTCGACCGTCACGGTGAAACCGTCGACCAGGAATCCTTCAACTCGATGTACATGATGGCTGACTCGGGTGCGCGGGGTTCCGCAGCACAGATCCGTCAGCTGGCCGGTATGCGTGGCCTGATGGCCAAGCCGGACGGTTCCATCATCGAAACGCCGATCACGGCGAACTTCCGTGAAGGTCTGAGCGTACTCCAGTACTTCATCTCGACTCACGGTGCTCGTAAGGGTCTGGCGGATACCGCGTTGAAAACCGCGAACTCCGGTTACCTGACTCGTCGTCTGGTTGACGTGGCACAGGACCTGGTCGTGACCGAGGTTGACTGTGGCACCGAGCAGGGCCTGGTCATGACGCCGCACATTGAAGGCGGTGACGTGGTCGAGCCGTTGGGTGAACGCGTTCTGGGTCGAGTGATCGCCCGTGACGTATTCAAGCCGGGCACCGAGGACGTCATCGTCCCAGCCGGAACCCTGGTTGACGAGAAGTGGGTCGAGTTCATCGAGCTGAACAGCATCGACGAAGTGGTCGTGCGGTCGCCGATCAGCTGCGAAACCCGCTACGGCATCTGCGCCAAGTGCTACGGTCGCGACCTGGCTCGTGGCCACCTGGTGAACATCGGTGAAGCGGTCGGCGTTATCGCTGCCCAGTCCATCGGTGAGCCGGGTACCCAGCTGACCATGCGTACGTTCCACATCGGTGGTGCGGCGAGCCGGACCTCGGCTGCCGACAGCGTCCAGGTGAAGAACGGCGGTACCGTTCGTCTGCACAACCTGAAGCACGTGGAGCGTGTCGACGGTCACCTGGTGGCGGTATCCCGTTCCGGTGAGCTGGCGATTGCCGACGACTTCGGTCGTGAGCGCGAGCGCTACAAGCTGCCGTACGGTGCGGTGATTTCGGTGAAGGAAGGCGACAAGGTCGACGCTGGTGCCATCGTGGCCAAGTGGGACCCGCACACTCACCCGATCGTTACCGAAATGAAAGGTACCGTGACCTACGTGGGCATGGAAGAAGGCATCACGATCAAGCGTCAGACCGACGAATTGACCGGTATGACCAACATTGAAGTACTCGACGTCAAGGATCGTCCTGCAGCCGGTAAGGACATGCGTCCTGCGGTGAAGATGGTCGACGACAACGGCAAGGACCTGTTGCTGCCAGGTACTGACGTTATCGCTCAGTACTTCCTGCCAGCCAACGCCCTGGTCGGTGTGGCGGACGGTGCGCGGATCGCGATCGGTGACGTTATCGCTCGTATTCCGCAGGAAACTTCGAAGACCCGTGACATCACCGGTGGTCTGCCGCGTGTTGCCGACCTGTTCGAAGCCCGTCGTCCGAAAGAGGCGTCGATCCTGGCTGAAGTCAGCGGCACCATCGCGTTCGGTAAAGAGACCAAGGGCAAGCGTCGTCTGGTCATCACTCCGAACGACGGTAGCGATCCGTACGAAGAGCTGATTCCGAAGTGGCGTCACCTGAACGTCTTCGAAGGTGAACAGGTCAACCGCGGCGAAGTTATCTCCGACGGTCCTAGCGATCCGCACGACATCCTGCGTCTGCTGGGTGTGAGCGCGCTGGCCAAGTACATCGTCAACGAGATCCAGGACGTTTACCGCCTGCAAGGCGTGAAGATCAACGACAAGCACATCGAGACGATTCTGCGTCAGATGCTGCGCAAGGTTGAGATCACCGAATCGGGCGACTCCAGCTTCATCAAGGGTGACCAGATGGAACTGACCCAGGTACTCGTGGAAAACGAGCGCCTGGCCACGGAAGACAAGTTCATTTCCAAGTTCACTCGTGTGTTGCTGGGTATCACCAAGGCGTCGTTGTCGACCGAGTCGTTCATCTCCGCGGCCTCCTTCCAGGAGACTACCCGCGTACTGACCGAAGCGGCCGTTACCGGCAAGCGCGACTACCTGCGCGGCCTGAAGGAAAACGTGGTCGTGGGTCGTCTGATCCCGGCCGGTACCGGTCTGGCCTACCACAGCGAGCGCAAGCGTCGCCGTGATCTGGACAAACCGCTGCGCGTAAGCGCCAGTGAAGTGGAAGCTGCACTGACCGAAGCGCTGAACTCGAGCGGTAACTGAGTTCTGCGGTAGTAACAGAGTGAGGCCCTGGTAGCCTCTTCCCGCCTGGCGTGACGTTTTTCGTCACGATGAGCGGGGAGAGGAGGCCGGGGCCTCGTCTTGACTGGGGACAAGATCCTCTTTAGACTCTTGTACCCCTAAATTTGGCGGGGATCCGTTCCTGTCATTTTGCTTTCTTGTCGACAATAGCGTCGCAAGACAACAGTGGAGCTAGTAGATGGCAACTATCAACCAGCTGGTACGTCAGCCGCGTAAGCGTATCGTCGAGAAATCCGACGTTCCTGCGCTGCAGAACTGCCCGCAACGTCGTGGCGTGTGCACCCGTGTGTACACCACTACGCCGAAAAAACCTAACTCGGCACTGCGTAAAGTATGCCGTGTGCGTCTGACCAACGGTTTCGAGGTTTCCTCGTACATCGGTGGTGAAGGCCACAACCTGCAAGAGCACAGCGTGGTTCTGATCCGTGGCGGTCGTGTAAAAGACTTGCCAGGTGTTCGTTACCACACCGTTCGCGGCTCTCTGGATACCTCCGGCGTTAAAGGCCGTAACCAGGGTCGTTCGAAGTACGGTACCAAGCGTCCGAAGTAATTGGTCGTTTGCAGTTTCTAATTTTATTGAGTCGATAAGAGTAAGGTCGGGCATGAGCACCTTTGGGTGCGTTGTCCCGAGCTAACCTGAAGACCGTTTGAGGGCTTATCATGCCAAGACGTCGCGTAGCAGCCAAACGTGAGATTCTCGACGATCCTAAGTACGGATCGCAGATTCTCGCCAAGTTCATGAACCACGTAATGGAAAGCGGCAAGAAGGCCGTTGCCGAGCGTATCGTTTACGGTGCTCTGGATACCGTGAAGGCACGCAAGGCCGGTACCGATCCCCTGGAACTCTTCGAAAAAGCACTCGACGCCATCGCTCCGCTGGTCGAAGTGAAGTCGCGCCGCGTTGGTGGTGCTACTTACCAGGTTCCGGTAGAAGTTCGTCCTTCGCGCCGTAATGCTCTGGCAATGCGTTGGTTGGTAGACTTCGCCCGCAAGCGCGGCGAGAAGTCCATGGCTCTGCGTTTGGCTGGCGAACTGCTGGACGCTGCCGAAGGTAAAGGTGCTGCAGTTAAGAAGCGTGAAGACGTGCACCGTATGGCTGAAGCCAACAAGGCTTTCTCGCACTACCGCTTCTAATTTTAGCGTCACTAATTTTGCGAGGGCTTTATGGCTCGTACTACTGCAATCAACCGCTACCGTAACATTGGTATCTGTGCCCACGTTGACGCGGGCAAGACCACCACTACCGAGCGGATCCTGTTCTACACAGGCCTCAGCCACAAGATGGGTGAGGTTCATGACGGCGCTGCGACCACCGACTGGATGGTGCAGGAGCAGGAGCGGGGTATTACCATTACCTCCGCTGCCGTAACCACTTTCTGGAAAGGCTCGCGCGGTCAGTACGATAACTATCGTGTGAACGTGATCGACACCCCCGGCCACGTAGACTTCACCATCGAAGTAGAGCGTTCGCTGCGCGTACTCGACGGCGCTGTCGTTGTGTTCTGCGGTACTTCCGGTGTTGAGCCTCAGTCCGAAACCGTATGGCGTCAGGCCAACAAGTACGGTGTTCCACGTGTTGTCTACGTGAACAAGATGGACCGTGCCGGTGCCAACTTCCTGCGCGTTGTCGGTCAGATCAAGAACCGCCTGGGTCACACCCCGGTTCCTGTTCAGCTGGCGATCGGTTCTGAAGAGAACTTCCAGGGTCAGGTCGACCTGATCAAGATGAAAGCCATCTACTGGAACGATGACGACAAGGGCACCACCTATCGCGAGGAAGAGATTCCTGCCGATATGGTCGAGCTGGCCAACGAGTGGCGCAACAACATGGTCGAGGCAGCTGCCGAGGCCAACGAAGAGCTGATGAACAAGTACCTTGAAGAAGGTGACTTGACCGTCGAAGAGATCAAGGCTGGTCTGCGCGCCCGTACCCTGGCGAGCGAGATCGTTCCTGCGGTCTGCGGCTCCTCGTTCAAGAACAAGGGCGTTCCGCTGGTTCTCGACGCCGTTATCGACTATCTGCCGGCTCCGACCGAGATCCCTGCGATCAAGGGCGTTCATCCGGACAGCACTGACGACAACGAAATCGTCGACGAGCGTCATGCGGACGACAACGAGCCGTTCTCGGCTCTGGCGTTCAAGATCGCTACCGACCCATTCGTGGGTACTCTGACCTTCGTTCGCGTCTACTCCGGCTTCCTGAGCTCCGGTGACTCCGTCATCAACTCGGTAAAAGGCAAGAAAGAACGCGTTGGTCGTATGGTGCAGATGCACGCCAACCAGCGTGACGAAATCAAGGAAGTACGTGCGGGCGACATCGCTGCTCTGATCGGTATGAAGGACGTCACCACCGGTGACACCCTGTGCGATATCGACAAGCCGATCATCCTCGAGCGTATGGACTTCCCTGAGCCGGTAATTTCGGTTGCTGTAGAGCCGAAAACCAAGGCTGACCAGGAGAAGATGGGTATCGCACTGGGCAAGCTGGCCCAGGAAGACCCGTCGTTCCGCGTCAAGACCGACGAAGAAACCGGCCAGACCATTATCTCCGGTATGGGTGAGCTGCACCTGGACATCCTCGTTGACCGCATGAAGCGCGAGTTCAACGTCGAGGCCAACATCGGCAAGCCGCAGGTTTCGTACCGCGAGAAGATCACCGTTGGCTGCGAGATCGAAGGCAAGTTCGTTCGTCAGTCCGGTGGCCGTGGCCAGTTCGGCCATTGCTGGATTCGCTTCGCTCCGGCTGAAGTGGATGAAAAAGGCAATATCACTGAAGGTCTGGTGTTTGCCAACGAGGTCGTCGGTGGTGTGGTTCCTAAGGAATACATCCCGGCTATCCAGAAGGGTATCGAAGAGCAGATGAAGAACGGCGTTGTTGCCGGCTATCCGCTGATCGGCCTGAAGGCTACCGTGTTCGATGGTTCCTACCATGACGTCGACTCTAACGAGATGGCGTTCAAGGTGGCTGCCTCCATGGCGACCAAGCAGCTGCGTGAGAAGGGCAAGGGCGTCGTGCTTGAGCCGATCATGAAGGTTGAAGTAGTAACCCCTGAAGACTACATGGGTGACGTGATGGGTGACCTGAACCGTCGTCGTGGTCTGATCCAGGGTATGGAAGACTCGGTCTCCGGCAAGGTCATCCGCGCTGAAGTGCCGCTGGGTGAAATGTTCGGTTATGCGACCGATGTTCGCTCCATGTCCCAGGGTCGCGCGAGCTACTCCATGGAGTTTTCCAAGTACGCCGAAGCTCCGTCGAACATCGTCGAAGCTCTCGTTAAAAAACAAGGCTAATCCAGCCCTTTAGGCAAGGAGTTAATTGTCGTGGCTAAAGAAAAATTTGATCGTTCCCTACCTCACGTCAACGTTGGCACCATCGGTCACGTTGACCACGGTAAAACCACTCTGACCGCTGCTCTGACTCGCGTTTGCTCCGAAGTTTTCGGTTCCGCAGTCGTTGAATTCGACAAGATCGACAGCGCTCCAGAAGAGAAAGCTCGCGGTATCACCATCAACACCGCGCACGTTGAGTACAACTCGAACATTCGTCACTACGCTCACGTTGACTGCCCAGGTCACGCTGACTACGTGAAGAACATGATCACCGGTGCTGCCCAAATGGACGGCGCGATCCTGGTTTGCTCGGCTGCCGATGGTCCGATGCCACAAACTCGTGAGCACATCCTGCTGTCCCGTCAGGTAGGCGTTCCGTACATCGTGGTCTTCCTGAACAAGGCTGACCTGGTTGACGACGCTGAGCTGCTGGAACTGGTCGAGATGGAAGTTCGCGACCTGCTGAGCACCTACGACTTCCCAGGTGATGACACTCCGATCATCATCGGTTCGGCTCGTATGGCGCTGGAAGGCAAAGACGACAACGAAATGGGTACTACCGCTGTCAAGAAGCTGGTAGAAACTCTGGATGCCTACATCCCTGAGCCAGTTCGTGCTATCGACCAGCCATTCCTGATGCCAATCGAAGACGTGTTCTCGATCTCCGGTCGCGGTACCGTAGTTACCGGTCGTATCGAGCGTGGTATCGTCAAGGTTCAGGACCCACTGGAAATCGTTGGTCTGCGTGACACCACCACCACCACCTGCACCGGTGTTGAAATGTTCCGCAAACTGCTCGACGAAGGTCGTGCTGGCGAGAACTGCGGCGTTCTGCTGCGTGGTACCAAGCGTGACGACGTTGAGCGTGGCCAGGTTCTGGTCAAGCCAGGTTCGGTCAAGCCGCACACCAAGTTCACCGCAGAAGTTTACGTTCTGAGCAAGGAAGAAGGCGGTCGTCACACTCCGTTCTTCAAAGGCTACCGTCCACAGTTCTACTTCCGTACTACTGACGTGACCGGTAACTGCGAACTGCCAGAAGGCGTTGAAATGGTAATGCCAGGTGACAACATCCAGATGACTGTCACTCTGATCAAAACCATCGCAATGGAAGACGGTCTGCGTTTCGCAATCCGCGAAGGCGGCCGTACCGTTGGTGCTGGCGTTGTAGCCAAAATCATCGAGTAAGCTTCTCTTTTGAGATAGCTTCGATGCTTTGAAAAAGCCCCCGCTCAGCGGGGGCTTTTTTATTGGGTTGACACCTTATGGGGGCGTCTATAGAATTGCGCCTCCTTTTAACGGGCGTATTGCGCCCGGTGGGAATAGCAGCCGGAGTCTGAAATCCAATGCAAAATCAGCAAATCCGTATCAGGTTGAAGGCTTTTGACCATCGCCTGATCGACCAATCCACCCAGGAAATCGTGGAAACCGCGAAACGTACTGGTGCTCAAGTGCGTGGTCCAATTCCACTGCCTACTCGTAAAGAGCGGTTCACCGTTCTGGTCTCCCCGCACGTCAACAAAGACGCGCGTGACCAGTACGAGATCCGTACTCACAAGCGCGTCCTGGACATCGTCCAGCCAACGGATAAAACCGTTGACGCTCTTATGAAGCTCGATCTTGCGGCAGGCGTGGAAGTGCAGATCAGCCTCGGCTAAGACTCAGGTCTTGGTCGTGTAACGCTCTGAAATGGGCGGCCATAGCGGGTGAAAGCCCCGTACACTCATGAGGTTTACAACATGACTATTGGTGTAGTCGGTCGTAAATGCGGTATGACCCGTATTTTCACCGAAGAAGGTGTCTCCATTCCGGTCACGGTCATCGAGATCGAGCCGAATCGCGTCACCCAGTTCAAAACTGAAGAAACCGATGGCTACCGTGCAGTGCAAGTCACTGTCGGCGAGCGTCGCGCTTCGCGTGTTACAGCAGCTCAAGCGGGCCACTTCGCCAAGGCGAACGTAGCCGCTGGTCGCACCGTCCTGGAATTCCGTCTTGAAGAAGGCGAATACAAGGCTGGCGATCTGATCAATGCTGAAATCTTCGCCGCTGGCCAACTGGTTGATGTAACCGGTCAGTCCAAGGGTAAAGGCTTCGCCGGTACGATCAAGCGTTGGAATTTCCGCGGGCAAGATAACACCCACGGTAACTCCGTATCCCACCGCGTTCCAGGCTCTATCGGCCAGTGCCAGACTCCTGGTCGTGTATTCAAGGGCAAGAAAATGTCCGGTCACATGGGCGCTGAGCGCGTGACCGTGCAGTCCCTGGAAGTAGTGCGCGTGGACGCTGAACGCAATCTGTTGTTGGTCAAGGGCGCTGTTCCTGGCGCTACTGGCGGCAACGTGGTTGTACGTCCAGCAGCCAAGGCTCGCGGTTAAGGGGAAGCTGACATGCAATTAAATGTAAATGGCGCTCAAGCGATCGAAGTTTCCGAACTGACATTTGGCGGCGAATTCAACGAGACGCTGGTTCACCAAGCAGTCGTGGCCTACATGGCTGGCGGCCGTCAAGGTAGCAAGCAGCAGAAGACCCGTTCCGACGTTTCCGGTGGCGGCAAGCGCCCATGGCGTCAGAAAGGTACTGGCCGTGCTCGTGCCGGTACTATCCGTAGCCCAATCTGGCGTGGCGGTGGTACCACTTTCGCAGCTCGTCCTCAGGATCACTCCCAGAAGCTGAACAAGAAGATGTATCGCGCAGCCCTGCGCTCCATCCTTGCTGAGCTGGTGCGTACTGATCGTCTGGTCGTTGTTCAGGATTTCGCTGTTGAAACCCCGAAAACCAAAGACCTGCTGAGCAAACTGACTGGCCTGAGCCTGACCGACGTTCTGATCGTGTCTGACGCTGTTGACCAGAACCTGTACCTGGCTGCTCGCAACCTGCCACACGTCGACGTTCGTGACGTGCAGGGTTCCGATCCGGTCAGTCTGATCGCATACGACAAGGTGTTGATCACCGTGTCGGCCGTGAAGAAATTCGAGGAGCTGCTGGGATGAACCAGGAACGCGTATTTAAAGTTCTGCTTGGCCCGCACGTTTCCGAGAAGGCTACGGTTCTGGCAGACAAGAAAGGCCAGTTCGTTTTCAAGGTTGCGACCGACGCAACCAAGCTGGAAATCAAGAAGGCCGTCGAAAGCCTGTTCAGCGTGAAAGTAGAGCGCGTGACTACCCTGAACGTTCTGGGTAAGAGCAAGCGTACCGCTCGCGGTCTGGGCAAGCGTAATGACTGGAAGAAGGCAGTTATCTCCCTTCAGCCAGGCCAAGATCTCGATTTCAGCAGCAGTGCTGAGTAAGGAAGGGGTGCATCATGGCAATCGTTAAATGCAAACCGACTTCCCCTGGCCGCCGTTTTGTGGTCAAGGTGGTCAACCAGGAGCTGCACAAAGGCGCTCCTCACGCACCGCTGCTCGAGAAAAAATCGAAGTCTGGTGGTCGTAACAACAATGGCCGCATCACTACTCGTCACGTAGGTGGTGGTCATAAGCAGCATTACCGTCTGGTCGACTTCCGTCGTAACGACAAAGATGGCATCGCTGCCACTGTCGAGCGTATCGAATACGATCCAAACCGTACTGCTCACATCGCTCTGCTGCTGTACGCAGACGGCGAGCGTCGCTACATCATCGCCCCTAAAGGCGTGAGTGCTGGCGACCAGCTGATCGCAGGCGCTCTGGCTCCAATCAAGCCGGGCAACACCCTGCAGCTGCGCAACATCCCAGTGGGTTCGACCGTACACGGTATCGAACTGAAACCAGGCAAGGGTGCACAGATCGCTCGTTCCGCTGGTGCTTCGGCTCAGCTGATCGCTCGTGAAGGCGTGTACGTTACCCTGCGTCTGCGTTCCGGCGAAATGCGTAAAGTGCTGTCGGAATGCCGTGCAACGCTGGGCGAAGTCTCGAACTCCGAGCACAGCCTGCGTTCCCTGGGTAAAGCCGGTGCCAAACGCTGGCGTGGCGTTCGCCCAACCGTTCGTGGTGTTGCCATGAACCCGGTTGACCACCCACATGGTGGTGGTGAAGGTCGTACCTCCGGTGGTCGTCATCCGGTATCGCCATGGGGCTTCCCGACTAAGGGCGCGAAGACTCGTGGTAATAAGCGTACCGACAACATGATCGTCCGTCGTCGCAAGTAAATAGAGGGATACGACAGTGCCACGTTCTCTGAAAAAAGGTCCTTTTATCGATCTTCACCTACTGAAGAAGATCGAAGTGGCGGCGGAGAAGAACGATCGCAAACCAGTTAAGACCTGGTCGCGCCGTTCCATGATCCTGCCACAAATGGTCGGTCTGACCATCGCTGTGCATAACGGTCGTCAGCATGTCCCAGTTCTGGTGAACGAAGACATGGTCGGTCACAAACTGGGCGAATTTGCCGGCACCCGTACCTATCGTGGTCACGTGGCCGACAAGAAAGCCAAGCGTTAAGGGGTTAGGAAATGGAAGTAGCCGCTAAGTTGTCGGGCGCTCGAATCTCCGCCCAGAAAGCCCGCTTGGTCGCCGACCAGATCCGCGGGAAGAAGGTGGGCGATGCGCTCAACCTGCTGGCTTTCAGCAGTAAGAAAGCCGCCGAGATCATGAAAAAAGTGCTGGAGTCGGCCGTAGCCAACGCCGAGCATAACGAAGGCGCTGACGTTGATGACCTGAAGGTCAGCACCGTTTTCGTCAACGAAGGGCGTTCGCTGAAGCGCATCATGCCACGTGCCAAGGGCCGTGCTGATCGCATCGTCAAGCGGTCTTGCCATATCACTGTCAAGGTTGCTGACAAGTAACGGAGTCGAAGAGATGGGTCAGAAAGTACATCCCATTGGCATTCGCCTGGGAATCGTCAAGGAGCACACCTCCGTCTGGTACGCAGACGGTCGCACTTACGCGGACTATCTGCTTGCAGATCTGAACGTGCGTGAGTACCTCCAGGACAAACTAAAAAGCGCGTCCGTAAGCCGTATCGATATCCATCGTCCGGCCCAAACCGCACGCATCACCATCCACACCGCTCGTCCAGGTATCGTTATCGGGAAGAAAGGTGAAGATGTTGAAAAACTGCGTCAGGACCTGACCAAGCAAATGGGTGTGCCTGTGCACATCAATATCGAAGAGATCCGCAAGCCGGAGCTCGACGGTATGCTGGTTGCGCAGAGCGTAGCTCAGCAGCTGGAGCGTCGCGTCATGTTCCGTCGTGCCATGAAGCGCGCCGTACAGAACGCCATGCGCATTGGTGCCAAGGGCATCAAGATCCAGGTGAGCGGTCGTCTCGGCGGTGCTGAGATCGCACGTACTGAATGGTATCGCGAAGGTCGTGTGCCACTGCACACCCTGCGTGCCGATATCGACTATGCCACCTACGAAGCTCACACCACCTACGGTGTGATCGGTGTCAAGGTTTGGATCTTCAAGGGCGAAGTAATTGGTGGTCGCCAGGAAGAGCTGAAGCCGCAAGCACCAGCGCCTCGTAAAAAAGCTGCCAAGTAAGGGGTACGCCAAATGTTGCAACCAAAGCGTACGAAGTTCCGCAAGCAGATGACCGGCCACAACCGTGGTCTGGCACTGCGCGGTAGCAAAGTCAGCTTCGGCGAGTTCGCGCTGAAGTCTGTTGCTCGCGGTCGTCTCACCGCCCGTCAGATCGAGTCGGCACGTCGTGCCCTGACCCGTCACGTAAAACGTGGCGGCAAGATCTGGATCCGTGTATTCCCGGACAAGCCTATCTCCAAGAAGCCCCTCGAAGTTCGTATGGGTAAAGGTAAGGGTAACGTCGAGTACTGGGTTGCCCAGATTCAGCCAGGCAAGGTCCTGTATGAAATCGAGGGTGTTTCTGAAGAGCTGGCGCGTGAGGCTTTCGCCCTGGCTGCTGCAAAGCTGCCTCTCGCCACCTCCTTTGTTAAACGGACGGTGATGTGATGAAAGCGAATGAACTTCGTGAAAAATCCGCACAGCAGCTGAACGAGCAACTGCTCGGCCTGCTGCGCGACCAGTTCAATCTGCGCATGCAGAAAGCAACTGGCCAGTTGGGGCAGTCTCACCTGCTCTCGCAAGTTAAGCGCGATATCGCTCGTGTGAAAACTGTGCTCAACCAGCAGGCAGGTAAGTGATCATGGCTGAAGCCGAAAAGACCGTCCGTACGCTGACTGGCCGTGTTGTCAGCGACAAAATGGACAAGACCATCACCGTTCTGATCGAGCGTCGCGTCAAGCACCCGATCTACGGTAAATACGTTAAGCGTTCGACTAAGCTGCACGCGCACGACGAAACCAACCAGTGCCACATCGGCGACAAGGTCTCCATCCGTGAGACCCGTCCGCTGGCCAAGACTAAGTCTTGGGCGCTGGTCGAGGTTATCGAACGCGCTGTGGAAGTCTAAGGGCTAGGGGTCGGAGAAATTATATGATTCAGACTCAATCCATGCTCGATGTGGCCGATAACAGCGGCGCTCGTCGCGTTATGTGCATCAAGGTGCTTGGTGGCTCCCATCGTCGTTACGCAGCTATCGGTGACATCATCAAAGTTACCGTGAAGGAAGCAATTCCTCGCGGTAAGGTGAAAAAAGGCCAGGTGATGACTGCTGTTGTAGTCCGCACCCGTCACGGCGTTCGCCGTGCTGATGGCTCGATTATCCGCTTTGATGGCAACGCTGCTGTTCTGCTGAACAACAAGCAAGAGCCGATCGGCACCCGTATCTTTGGGCCAGTGACCCGTGAACTTCGCTCTGAGAAGTTCATGAAGATCGTCTCGCTCGCCCCAGAAGTGCTGTAAGGAGATCCGACATGCAAAAGATTCGTCGTGACGACGAGATCATCGTGATCGCCGGCAAAGACAAAGGCAAGCGCGGTAAGGTGCTTAAGGTTCTGGCTGACGACCGTCTGGTCGTCGGTGGCCTGAACCTGGTCAAGCGTCATACCAAGCCTAACCCGATGTCGGGCGTACAGGGCGGTATCGTCGAGAAAGAAGCGCCACTGCACGCTTCCAACGTCGCCATTTTCAACAGCGAAACCAACAAGGCTGACCGCGTTGGTTTCAAAGTAGAAGACGGCAAAAAAATTCGTGTCTTCAAGTCGACCCAAAAAGCGGTTGATGCTTGAACACTGCTAGGTAGAAGACCATGGCACGACTGAAAGAGATTTACCGGAACGAAATCGCTCCCAAGCTTAAGGAAGAACTTAAGCTGGTGAACGTGATGGAAGTCCCGCGCATTACCAAAATCACCCTGAACATGGGTCTGGGCGAAGCGATCGGCGACAAGAAAGTCATCGAGCACGCTGTTGCTGACCTGGAAAAGATCACCGGCCAGAAGGTCGTCGTGACTCACGCTCGCAAATCCATCGCAGGCTTCAAAGTCCGCGAAGGTTGGCCGATCGGTGTCAAGGTGACCCTGCGTCGCGATCGTATGTATGAGTTCCTGGATCGTCTGCTGTCGATCTCCCTGCCTCGGGTTCGCGACTTCCGCGGCCTGAATGCCAAGTCCTTCGACGGTCGTGGCAACTACAGCATGGGCGTGAAAGAGCAGATCATCTTCCCGGAAATCGACTACGACAAGATCGATGCTCTCCGCGGTCTGGACATTACCCTGACCACCACTGCCAAGACGGATGAAGAAGGTCGCGCCCTGCTGCGTGCTTTCAAATTCCCGTTCCGCAACTGATTGGAGTAGGAAAATGGCCAAGAAGAGCATGAAGAACCGTGAGCTGAAGCGTCAGCTCACCGTTGCCAAGTACGCCACCAAGCGTGCAGCGCTCAAAGCTATCATCGTCGACCTGAACGCAAGTCCAGAAGCACGTTGGGAAGCTTCGATCGCCCTGCAGAAGCAGCCACGTGACGCCAGCGCCTCGCGCCTGCGTAACCGCTGCCGCCTGACTGGTCGTCCGCACGGCGTTTACCGCAAGTTCGGCCTGGGCCGTAACAAGCTGCGTGAAGCCGCCATGCGTGGTGACGTACCAGGTCTGGTCAAAGCCAGCTGGTAAGCCGCACTTCCTCAGTCGCCCTGGTCGGGCTCGCAAGATCCTGACCGGTGGTGACCTGGAGTCTGAATCAAGCCCCTTTTGGGGCTTGATTCATTTCTGGCGTATGTCTAGAATGACCGGCTCGCCTGAGCCTGCACTTTTTACGTGTGGAGCAGCTCGGCGACAGTTGCAGCCGCAAGGCTCATTTTTTTTGTATCAGGAGCATCTAGCCCATGAGTATGCAGGACCCGTTAGCGGACATGCTAACTCGAATCCGTAATGCCCAGATGGCTGAAAAGTCCGTCGTAAGCATGCCGTCTTCCACGCTGAAGGTGGCTGTAGCAAAAGTCCTGAAGGACGAAGGTTACATTGCGGGTTTTCAGGTAACCACCGACGCCAAGCCGTCGCTGTCCATCGAGCTGAAGTACTTCGAAGGCCGTCCGGTCATCGAGGAAGTGAAGCGCGTTAGCCGTCCAGGCCTGCGTCAGTACAAGTCCGTCGAAGAACTGCCGAAAGTACGTGGCGGTCTGGGCGTGTCTATCGTCTCCACCAACAAGGGTGTGATGACTGATCGTGCTGCGCGCGCTGCCGGTGTCGGCGGCGAAGTTCTTTGCACAGTGTTCTAAGGGGGGATAAGCATGTCTCGCGTCGCTAAGAACCCCGTTAAGCTGCCAGCTGGTGTCGAAGTCAAATTCGCCGGCCAACAGCTTTCGGTGAAGGGTGCCAAGGGCACTCTCGAACTGAATGTCCATTCGTCCGTCGAGATCGTCCAGGAAGCTGGTGAGCTGCGTTTCGCCGCTCGCAACGGCGACCAGCAGACTCGCGCAATGGCTGGTACCACGCGTGCGTTGGTCAACAACATGGTCCAGGGCGTTAGCCAAGGCTTCGAGCGCAAGCTCCAGCTGGTCGGTGTTGGTTACAAGGCACAAGCAAAAGGTTCGGTCCTGAACCTGGCCCTTGGCTTCTCGCACCCAGTGGATTACGAACTGCCGGAAGGCATCACCGCTGAAACGCCTAGCCAGACCGACATCCTGATCAAGGGTATCGACAAGCAACTGGTAGGTCAGGTGGCCGCCGAGATCCGCGACTTCCGTCCACCAGAGCCTTACAAAGGTAAAGGTGTGCGCTACGCGGACGAAGTCGTCCGTCGTAAAGAAGCCAAGAAGAAGTAGGGCATAGCAAATGACCGACAAAAAAGTTACTCGACTGCGTCGCGCTCGCAAAGCACGCCTGAAAATGCACGAACTCGAAGTCGTGCGTCTCTGCGTGTTCCGCTCTTCGCAGCACATCTACGCCCAGGTCATTTCGGCCGACGGCAACAAGGTCCTGGCCAGCGCCTCGACTTTGGATAAAGAACTGCGTGATGGTGCCACCGGCAACATCGACGCGGCCACTAAGGTTGGCCAGCTGGTCGCTTCGCGTGCTAAAGCCGCAGGCGTCTCGCAGGTGGCTTTCGACCGCTCTGGCTTCAAGTACCACGGCCGCGTCAAGGCGCTGGCTGAGGCTGCTCGTGAAGCTGGGCTGGAGTTCTAAGTTATGTCCAATAACGACCAAAAGCGCGACGAAGGCTACATCGAGAAGCTGGTTCAAGTTAACCGCGTAGCCAAAACCGTAAAAGGTGGCCGTATCTTTACTTTCACCGCGTTGACCGTGGTAGGTGATGGTAAGGGCCGTGTAGGCTTCGGCCGTGGCAAGTCCCGTGAAGTGCCTGCTGCGATCCAGAAGGCCATGGAAGCGGCTCGCCGCAACATGATCCAGGTGGACCTGAACGGCACCACTCTGCAGTACGCCACGAAGTCCGCCCACGGCGCTTCGAAGGTCTACATGCAGCCTGCATCTGAAGGTACCGGTATCATCGCTGGCGGCGCTATGCGTGCTGTCCTCGAAGTTGCTGGCGTTCAGAACGTTCTGGCCAAGTGCTACGGCTCGACCAACCCGGTAAACGTGGTTCACGCCACTTTCAAAGGTCTGAAAGCCATGCAGTCCCCTGAGTCCATTGCTGCCAAGCGCGGCAAAACTGCAGCGGAGATCCTGTGATCATGGCAACCGTAAAAGTAACGCTGATCAAAAGCACCAACGGCCGCATCCCTAGCCACAAACTGTGCGTGAAGGGTCTGGGTCTGCGTCGCATCGGTCACACTGTAGAAGTCCAGGATACTCCCGAGAACCGCGGGATGATCAACAAGGCTTACTACATGCTGCGTGTCGAGGGTTAATCGATGAAACTCAATGATCTGAGTCCAGCGCCGGGTTCCCGTCGCGAAAAGCATCGTCCGGGCCGTGGTATCGGTAGCGGTTTGGGTAAGACTGGTGGCCGTGGCCACAAAGGTCAGACCTCCCGTTCCGGTGGCACCATCGCTCCAGGCTTTGAAGGCGGTCAGCAGCCGCTGCATCGTCGCCTGCCGAAGTTCGGCTTCGTTTCCCTGAAAGCCATGGACCGCGCAGAAGTGCGTCTGTCCGAGCTGGCCAAGGTGGAAGGCGACGTCGTAACCGTGCAGTCCCTGAAAGATGCCAACGTGATCAACCAGAACGTACAGCGTGTGAAAATCATGCTGTCGGGCGAAGTGACTCGCGCTGTAACTATCAAGGGTATCGCCGCCACCAAGGGTGCGCGTGCGGCTATCGAAGCAGCTGGCGGCAAGTTCGAGGAATAAATGGCTAAGCAAGGTGCTCTCTCAGCGCTCAGCAAAGGCGGGTTATCCGAGCTCTGGGCTCGTCTGCGTTTCCTGTTCCTGGCGATTATCGTCTACCGGATAGGTGCGCACATCCCAGTTCCAGGTATCAACCCGGACCGGCTGGCGGACCTGTTTCGACAGAATGAGGGGACCATTCTTAGCTTGTTCAACATGTTTTCCGGCGGCGCGCTGGAGCGGATGAGTATCTTTGCACTGGGGATCATGCCGTACATTTCGGCATCGATCATCATGCAACTGATGACCGCTATCAGCCCGCAGCTGGAGCAGTTGAAGAAGGAAGGTGAGGCTGGTCGTCGCAAGATCAGCCAGTACACCCGCTATGGCACCGTCGTCCTGGCCCTTGTTCAAGCCATTGGCATGTCCATTGGCCTGGCTGGTCAGGGCGTAGCTTTTTCTGCTGATTTCGGCTTCCATTTCGTCGCGGTGTCCACGTTCGTGGCTGGCGCGATGTTCATGATGTGGCTGGGTGAGCAGATTACGGAGCGCGGTGTTGGCAACGGTATCTCGATGCTGATTTTTTCGGGTATCGTCGCCGGTCTTCCGAGAGCGATCGGGCAGTCTTTCGAGTCTGCGCGTCAGGGTGATATCAACATTTTCGCCCTGGTTGCCATCGGTTTGCTGGCAGTAGCGATTATCGGTTTCGTGGTGTTCATTGAGCGTGGCCAGCGTCGTATTGCTGTTCACTACGCCAAGCGTCAGCAGGGCCGCAAGGTCTTCGCTGCGCAGACCAGCCACTTGCCGCTGAAAGTGAATATGGCCGGTGTGATTCCAGCTATCTTCGCGAGCAGCATCTTGCTGTTTCCGGCTTCGTTGGGTGCCTGGTTCGGTCAGTCTGAAGGTATGGGCTGGTTGCAGGACATCTCGCAGTCGATCGCTCCTGGTCAGCCGTTGAATATTCTGCTGTTTAGTGCAGGGATTATTTTCTTCTGCTTCTTCTATACGGCGTTGATGTTCAATCCGAAAGACGTAGCGGAAAACCTGAAGAAGTCCGGTGCCTTTATTCCGGGTATCCGTCCAGGCGAGCAGTCGGCACGCTACATTGATGGCGTTCTGACCCGTTTGACCATGTTCGGTGCTCTATATATGACGGCCGTGTGCCTGTTGCCCCAGTTTCTGGTGGTTGCAGCAAACGTTCCGTTCTACCTTGGCGGGACCTCGTTGCTGATCGTGGTCGTGGTTGTGATGGACTTCATGTCCCAAGTGCAATCTCACCTCGTTTCGCACCAGTACGAATCCCTGATGAAGAAAGCCAACCTGAAGGGCTACGGCAGCGGCATGCTGCGCTGAAGCACCCATAAGGTTCGAGGAGTTGGTGATGAAAGTTCGTGCATCGGTGAAAAAGCTGTGCCGTAACTGCAAGATTATTCGCCGCGAAGGTGTGGTTCGAGTAATTTGCAGCGCGGAACCGCGTCACAAACAGCGCCAAGGCTGAGTGTGATCTGCTTGAAGCCCAGCAGCTAGTGCGCTGCTGGGTTGATTATTTGTTATTACAGCGATATTATCTCGCGCCCTATTTCTTGGCTTCCGGGGCGTAGGTAGCTGTCAATTGGAGTCCCACTGAATGGCCCGTATTGCAGGCGTTAACATTCCAGATAACAAGCACACTGTTATCTCGCTGACCTACATCTATGGTGTTGGTCGCACTACTGCACAGCAGATCTGTGCAGTGACTGGGGTCAACCCAGCCGCGAAGATCAAGGATCTGAGCGACGAGCAGATTGAACAGCTGCGTGGCGAAGTGGCGAAGTTCACCACTGAAGGTGACCTGCGTCGCGAAATCAACATGAAAATCAAGCGCTTGATGGACCTGGGCTGCTACCGCGGTCTGCGTCATCGTAAAGGTCTGCCAGTGCGCGGTCAGCGTACCAAGACCAACGCGCGTACTCGCAAAGGTCCGCGTAAGCCGATCCGCAAGTAATCGCACCAGCGAATCGACAGGAATTTAGTCATGGCAAAACCTGCTGCTCGTCCTCGTAAGAAAATTAAAAAGACAGTGGTTGATGGCATCGCCCACATCCACGCGTCTTTCAACAACACCATCGTGACCATCACCGATCGTCAAGGTAATGCTCTGTCCTGGGCTACCTCCGGCGGTTCGGGTTTCCGCGGTTCCCGTAAGTCCACCCCGTTCGCTGCCCAGGTTGCCGCTGAACGTGCTGGCCAAGCTGCGCTGGAATATGGCCTGAAGAACCTCGACGTCAACGTCAAGGGCCCAGGTCCAGGTCGTGAGTCCGCTGTCCGTGCTCTGAACGGCTGTGGCTATAAGATCGCCAGCATCACCGACGTGACGCCAATCCCGCACAACGGGTGCCGTCCGCCGAAGAAGCGCCGCGTGTAATCCAGGAGATTGTAAAGAATGGCTCGTTACATTGGTCCAAAATGCAAATTGGCTCGTCGCGAAGGCACCGACCTCTTCCTGAAGAGCGGCGTGCGCGCTATCGAATCCAAGTGCAACATCGAAGCAGCTCCTGGTATCCACGGCCAGCGTCGCGGTCGTCAGTCCGACTACGGCACCCAGCTGCGTGAGAAGCAAAAAGTTCGTCGTATCTACGGCGTACTCGAGCGTCAGTTCAGCGGCTACTATAAGCAAGCTGCTGGCAAGAAAGGTGCAACCGGTGAAAACCTGCTGCAACTGCTCGAGTGCCGTCTGGACAACGTCGTATACCGCATGGGCTTCGGCTCGACTCGTGCCGAATCGCGTCAGCTGGTATCGCACAAGTCCATCAGCGTTAACGGCAAGACCGTAAACGTTCCGTCCTACCAGGTTCGTGCTGGTGACGTGGTTGCTGTTCGCGAAAAGGCGAAGAACCAACTGCGTATCGTCCAGGCCCTGGAACTGTGTGCTCAGCGTGGCCGCGTAGAATGGGTAGATGTGGACACTGACAAGAAGTCGGGCGTTTTCAAAAGCGTTCCTGCTCGCAGTGACCTCTCCGCCGACATCAACGAAAGCCTGATTGTCGAGCTCTACTCCAAGTAAGGGCTAGAAAATAGGTGCATCCATGCAGATTTCGGTAAATGAGTTCCTGACACCCCGTCACATCGACGTGCAGGTTGTCAGTCCAACCCGCGCTAAGATCACTCTCGAGCCTCTCGAGCGTGGTTTTGGCCACACCCTGGGCAACGCGCTGCGCCGCATCCTGTTGTCCTCAATGCCAGGCTGTGCAGTAGTCGAGGCCGAGATTGACGGTGTGCTCCACGAGTACAGCGCCATCGAAGGTGTACAGGAAGATGTCATTGAAATCCTGTTGAACCTTAAAGGTCTGGCTATCAAGCTGCACGGCCGTGACGAAGTTACGCTGACCTTGTCGAAGAAGGGTTCGGGGGTGGTTACCGCTGCCGATATTCAGCTGGATCATGATGTCGAGATCGTTAACCCCGATCACGTAATCGCCAACCTGGCGTCCAATGGCGCCTTGAACATGAAGCTCACCGTAGCTCGTGGCCGTGGCTATGAACCAGCAGACTCGCGTCAGAGCGATGAAGACGAAAGCCGCAGCATCGGTCGCTTGCAGCTCGACTCTTCGTTCAGCCCGGTTCGCCGTATCGCCTACGTGGTGGAAAACGCCCGTGTCGAACAGCGTACCAACCTGGACAAACTGGTTATTGATCTGGAAACCAACGGTACCCTGGATCCTGAAGAGGCTATCCGTCGTGCTGCAACCATCCTGCAACAGCAGTTGGCTGCGTTCGTCGACCTCAAGGGTGACAGTGAGCCAGTGGTTGTCGAGCAGGAAGACGAGATCGATCCGATCCTGCTTCGCCCGGTTGACGATCTGGAACTGACTGTACGTTCGGCTAACTGCCTTAAGGCGGAAAACATCTACTACATCGGCGACCTGATTCAGCGTACCGAAGTAGAGCTGTTGAAGACTCCGAACCTGGGCAAGAAATCCTTGACCGAAATCAAGGATGTTCTGGCCTCCCGCGGTCTGTCCCTCGGCATGCGCCTCGATAACTGGCCGCCTGCAAGTCTTAAGAAGGACGACAAGGCGACTGCCTGATCGTCGTAATCACCGAACGTAGTGTTTGGTAAGGAATGAACCATGCGTCATCGTAAAAGTGGACGTCACCTGAGCCGCACCAGCTCGCACCGCAAAGCCATGTTCCAAAACATGGCTGTGTCGCTGTTCGAGCACGAGCTGATCAAAACCACTCTGCCAAAAGCCAAGGAACTGCGCCGCGTTGCCGAGCCGCTGATCACCCTGGCTAAAGTAGACAGCGTTGCTAACCGCCGTCTGGCTTTCGACCGTACTCGTTCGAAAGCTATCGTTGGTAAGCTCTTCAACGACCTGGGCAAGCGTTACGCTACCCGTCAGGGTGGCTACCTGCGCATCCTGAAGTGCGGTTTCCGCGCTGGCGACAACGCTCCTATGGCGTACGTCGAGTTGGTTGATCGTGCTACTGCTGGCGATGCTGTATCTGCCGAGTAAGACGTCAGTCTGAAACAGAAAACCGGGCCCAGTGCCCGGTTTTTTGTGCCTGCTATAAAGGCACAGGTTGTTAATAGTTGTTAACTATTGCCTTTGATGGATTAATGCATTTGTTCCTGTAACCTTCATGGTCAATACTTCCCCTCAGCCGATTAGCCGGCAGCACCAAGACCCAGAGAGGAAGGATGAGTATGAGCCAGAACAAAACGCTGACGACCGCCAGCGGCGCTCCCGTCGCAGATAACCAGAATTCCCGTTCCGCCGGCCCGCGTGGCCCGCTGCTGCTCGACGACTTTCACCTGATCGAGAAGCTTGCCCACTTCAACCGTGAGAACATCCCTGAGCGTCGCGTACACGCCAAGGGTTCGGGTGCCTACGGTACCTTCACCGTTACCAGGGACATCACCCAGTACACCAGCGCCAAGCTGTTCGAGGCGATCGGCAAGAAGACCGAGACCTTCCTGCGTTTCTCCACCGTCGGTGGCGAGCGTGGCTCGGCCGATACCGAGCGCGATCCACGGGGTTTCGCCCTGAAGTTCTACACCGAGGAAGGCAACTGGGACATCGTCGGCAACAACACGCCGGTGTTCTTCATTCGCGACCCGCTGAAGTTTCCAGATTTCATCCACACCCAGAAACGCCTGCCGCAAAGCAACCTGAAAAGCGCGCAGATGATGTGGGACTTCTGGTCGCACTCGCCTGAGGCATTGCACCAGATCACCATCCTGTTCTCCGATCGCGGGATTCCGGATGGCTACCGCCACATGCACGGTTTTGGCAGCCACACCTACAGCCTGATCAACGCCAAGGGCGAGCGTCACTGGGTGAAATGGCACTACAAGACCAAGCAGGGCATCAAGAACCTGGCGCCGGCCGAGGCGGCACGCCTGGCAGGTACCGATCCGGATTATGCCCAGCGTGACCTGTTCAACGCCATCGAGCGTGGCGATTTCCCGAAATGGCGCGTGTGCATCCAGGTCATGACCGAGGCCCAGGCGGCGGCACACTACGAGAACCCGTTCGACGTGACCAAGACCTGGTCGCAGAAGGAGTTCCCGTTGATCGAAGTCGGTGAGCTGGAACTGAACCGCAACCCGCTGAACTACTTCGCTGAAGTCGAGCAGGCGGCCTTCGGTCCAAGCAATATGGTCCCGGGTGTCGGCCTGTCGCCAGACCGCATGCTGCAAGGCCGCGTATTCGCCTACGCCGATGCCCACCGCTATCGCGTCGGTACCAACCACCAGCAACTGCCGGTGAACGCGCCACGCAGTCCGGTCAACAGCTACCAGCGCGACGGTGCCATGGCCTTTGGCAGCAACGGCGGTGCCGCGCCGAACTACGAGCCCAACAGCTACGCCGATGCGCCGAAACAGGCTCCTCGCTACGCTGAGCCGGCACTGGCCCTGAGTGGTGCCGCAGATCGCTACGATCATCGCGAAGATACCGACTACTTCAGCCATGCCGGTGCGCTGTTCCGGTTGATGAACGACGAACAGAAGGCGCTGTTGATCAGCAACATCGCCGGTGCGATGGCCGGTGTGTCCGATGACGTGGTGCAGCGCCAACTGCAGTATTTCTTCAAGGCCGACCCGGCTTATGGTGAAGGTGTCGCGAAAGCGTTGGGAGTAGTGCTGAAGTAAGTCTAAACGAGAAGCAGAACCGCCCTCAATTGGGCGGTTTTTCGCTTCAAATCGATGGTTTTTCTCTGCTATTTCTCACTTTTCTGCTGTTTTTGCCGTGACCTTCCGGTCAGCTTGGTTCAAAATACAGACTTTCAGGCAGGGAGATGTAGGGCGATGCAAGGTCACCCGGACGTAATCGATTACCTCAACACGTTGCTGACCGGCGAACTGGCAGCCCGTGACCAATATCTGATCCATTCGCGGATGTATGAGGACTGGGGCTTCAGCAAGCTCTACGAGCGCATGAATCACGAAAGTGAGGAAGAGGCTCAGCACGCCGATGCACTGATCCGCCGGATCCTGATGCTCGAAGGCACACCGCGCATGCGGCCGGATGATCTCGACATTGGTACCACTGTGCCCGAGATGTTCGAGGCCGACCTGCGCCTGGAGTACAAGGTGCGTGCCGCGCTGTGCAAGGGCATCGAGCTCTGCGAGCAGCACAAGGACTACGTCTCCCGCGATATCCTGCGTCAGCAACTGGCCGATACCGAGGAAGATCACACCTACTGGCTGGAGAAACAGCTGGGGTTGATCAAGTCCATTGGCCTGGAGAATTACCTGCAGTCGCAGTGCTGAGGTGAATGGCCGGTGCCATGCAGCGGTTCGCCGGCCAGCCAGGCTCCTGCAGGATCGCGTCGTGCCGCGATATCGGATACACCGCCCCCTGTAGGAGCCAGGCTTGCCGGCGAAAGCGTCCTCAACGCTCACCAAAAAGCCCCTGCCATCACACGATGACAGGGGCTTTTCATTCCCGTTGATTACGCCCGATCGCGAATCAGCAACGGCTTCAGGTAATGCCCGGTATGCGACTGCGGCATCTCGGCTACCTGCTCCGGCGTACCCACCGCGATGATCTGGCCGCCCTTGGAGCCGCCCTCGGGTCCCAGGTCCACCAGCCAGTCGGCGGTCTTGATCACATCCAGGTTGTGCTCGATCACCACCACGGTGTTGCCGTGGTCACGCAGGCGGTGCAGTACGTCCAGCAACTGCTGGATATCCGCGAAGTGCAGGCCGGTAGTCGGCTCGTCGAGGATATACAGGGTCTTGCCGGTATCGCGCTTGGACAGCTCGCGGGACAACTTGACCCGTTGCGCCTCGCCACCGGACAGGGTGGTCGCCGACTGCCCCAGCTTGATGTAGGAAAGCCCCACATCCATCAGTGTCTGCAGCTTGCGCGCCAGTGCCGGTACGGCATCGAAGAACTCCCGCGCTTCCTCGATGGTCATCTCCAGCACTTCGTGGATGCTCTTGCCCTTGTACTTGATCTCCAGGGTTTCGCGGTTGTAGCGCTTGCTCTTGCACACGTCGCACGGCACATAGATATCCGGCAGGAAGTGCATCTCCACCTTGATCAGGCCATCGCCCTGGCAGGCTTCGCAACGGCCGCCCTTCACGTTGAACGAGAAGCGCCCCGGACCATAGCCCCGGGAACGGGCCTCCGGCACACCGGAGAACAGTTCACGGATCGGCGTGAACAGGCCTGTATAGGTCGCCGGGTTCGAACGCGGGGTACGGCCGATCGGGCTCTGGTCGATATCCACCACCTTGTCCAGGTGCTGCAGGCCGTTGATGCTGTCGTGGGCCGCCGCTTCCAGGGTCGTGGCGCCGTTGAGCGCGGTCGCACTGAGGGGGAACAGGGTGTTGTTGATCAGGGTCGACTTGCCCGAGCCGGACACACCGGTCACGCAGGTCAGCAGGCCGATCGGGATTTCAAGGTCGACATTGCGCAGGTTGTTGCCGCGGGCGCCCTTGAGGGTCAGCGACAGCTTCTTGTTGCGCGGCGTGCGCTTGGCCGGCACCTCGATCTTCACCCGCCCCGACAGGTACTTGCCGGTCAGCGAGTCCGGGTGCGCCATGACCTCGGCCGCGGTGCCCTGGGCGACAATGCTGCCGCCATGCACGCCGGCACCGGGGCCGATATCCACCACATAGTCGGCCAGGCGGATCGCGTCCTCGTCGTGCTCGACCACGATCACCGTGTTGCCGATGTCCCGCAGGTGCTTGAGGGTGCCGAGCAGGCGGTCGTTATCGCGCTGGTGCAGGCCGATGGACGGTTCGTCGAGGATGTACATCACGCCCACCAGGCCGGCGCCGATCTGGCTGGCCAGGCGAATGCGCTGGGCTTCACCGCCGGACAGGGTGTCGGCGCTGCGGTCCAGGGTCAGGTAGTCGAGGCCGACGTTGACCAGGAACTGCAGGCGCTCGCAGATCTCCTTGAGGATCTTGTCGGCGATCTCGCCGCGGCGCCCGGTCAGCTTCAGCCCCGAGAAGTAACCGGCTGCATCGCCGATCGGCAGGTTGGTGACCGCCGGCAGGGTTTTCTCGCCGACCCACACATGCCGGGCCTCGCGACGCAGGCGTGTCCCGCGGCAATCCGGGCAGGGTTGGGTACTGAGGAACTTGGCCAGCTCCTCGCGCACGGTAGCCGACTCGGTCTCGCGGTAGCGCCGCTCCAGGTTGGGCACGATGCCTTCGAACGGGTGCGAGCGCTTGACGATATCGCCGCGGTCGTTGAGGTACCTGAAGTCGACGTTCTGGTTGCCGCTGCCGTTGAGGATGACCTTCTGCTGGTCCGCCGGCAGGCTGTTGAACGGCACTTCCAGGCTGAAACCATAGTGCGCGGCCAGCGAGCCGAGCATCTGGAAGTAGTAGACGTTGCGCCGGTCCCAGCCGCGTATCGCACCCTCGGCCAAGGTCAGTTCGCCATTGACCAGGCGCTTGACGTCGAAGAACTGCTTCACCCCCAGGCCGTCACAGGTCGGGCAGGCACCGGCCGGGTTGTTGAAGGAGAACAGCTTGGGTTCCAGCTCGCTGATGGCGTGGCCGCAGACCGGGCAGGCGAAACGCGCGGAGAAGATCATTTCCTCGCCCGGCTCGTCGTCCATCGGTGCGACCAGGGCAATGCCGTCGGCCAGCTTCAAGGCGGTCTCGAAGGATTCGGCCAGGCGCTGCTGAAGGTCGGCGCGGACCTTGAAGCGGTCGACCACCACATCGATCGTGTGTTTCTTCTGCTTGTCGAGTTTGGGCACTTCGTCCAGCTCGTACAGCTTGCCGTCGACCCGCGCGCGGACGAAGCCTTGAGCCCGCAGTTCCTCGAACACCGACAGGTGCTCGCCCTTGCGCTCGCGGATCACCGGTGCCAGCAGCATCAGCTTGGCGCCTTCGGGCTGGGCCAGCACCAGGTCGACCATCTGGCTGACGGTCTGCGCTTCCAGCGGGATGTCGTGGTCCGGACAGCGCGGCGTCCCCACGCGGGCATACAGCAGGCGCAGGTAGTCGTAGATCTCGGTAATGGTGCCGACCGTCGAGCGCGGGTTGTGCGAGGTCGATTTCTGTTCGATGGAGATCGCCGGCGACAGGCCTTCGATGGTGTCGACATCGGGCTTTTCCATCATCGACAGGAACTGCCGGGCGTAGGCGGACAGCGACTCGACATAGCGGCGCTGGCCTTCGGCATACAGCGTGTCGAACGCCAGGGACGACTTGCCGGACCCGGACAGGCCGGTGATGACGATCAGCTTGTCCCGGGGCAGGGTCAGGTCGATGTTCTTCAGGTTGTGGGTTCGAGCCCCACGAATCAGGATCTTGTCCAAAGTGGCCTCGCACGGCGGGCGGTAAAGGCAGGAGTATAAGGCTAAATACTGGATGGATGCACACTATCGCGACACAGCATTGCAGCCTTGCATGACAGGATGCTGAACGAGTGAGCGACAAAGCGTCACCCTATACCCGCTCAAACGATGGGACTGATAGAATCGCCGCCGGTTCACACGAGGTTTTTCCATGCACGATCCCCACAGCGAACGCATGAGTGGCGGCGAGACCCGCGCGGCAAGCGGCCTGGCCCTGGTGTTCGCGTTCCGTATGCTTGGCATGTTCATGGTGTTGCCGGTCCTGGCGACCTACGGGATGGATCTGGCGGGCGCGACACCGGCGCTGATCGGCCTGGCCATCGGTGCCTACGGCCTGACCCAGGCCCTGTTCCAGATCCCCTTCGGGATCATTTCCGACCGTATCGGCCGCCGCCCGGTGATCTACCTGGGCCTGGTGGTCTTCGCCCTCGGCAGCCTGCTGGCGGCCAACGCCGACTCGATCTGGGGCGTGATCGCCGGGCGCATCCTGCAGGGCGCCGGGGCGATTTCCGCGGCGGTCATGGCGCTGCTCTCGGACCTGACCCGCGAACAGCACCGTACCAAGGCCATGGCCATGATCGGCATGACCATCGGCCTGTCGTTCGCCGTGGCGATGGTGGTCGGGCCGCTGCTGACCCGGGCCTTCGGCCTTTCCGGGCTGTTCCTGGCGACGGGCGGCATGGCGCTGGTCGGCATCCTGATCATCGCCCTGATGGTGCCCAGGGCCACCAGCCCGCTGCAGCACCGCGAGTCCGGCGTGGCGCGCCAGGCCCTGTTGCCGACGCTCAGGCACCCGGACCTGCTGCGCCTGGACCTGGGCATCTTCGTGTTGCACGCGATGCTGATGTCGAGCTTCGTCGCCCTGCCGCTGGCCTTCGTGGAAAAGGCCCACCTGCCCAAGGAGCAGCACTGGTGGGTGTACCTGACCGCCTTGCTGATCTCCTTCTTCGCCATGATCCCGTTCATCATCTACGGCGAGAAGAAACGCAAAATGAAACGAGTTTTGCTCGGCGCGGTGACGACGTTGATGCTCACTGAGCTATTCTTCTGGGAGTTCGGTGATGGTTTGCGGGCCCTGGTGATCGGTACGGTGGTGTTCTTCACCGCCTTCAACCTGCTGGAGGCCTCGCTGCCGTCGCTGATCAGCAAGGTTTCACCGGCCGGAGGCAAGGGCACGGCGATGGGGGTGTATTCCACCAGTCAGTTCCTCGGCTCGGCTCTCGGCGGTATTCTGGGCGGCTGGATGTTTCAGCATGGTGGTCTGTCGGCAGTCTTCCTCGGATGCGCCGCACTGGCTGCCCTCTGGCTGGCCTTTGCTGTTACCATGCGTGAACCTCCCTATGTGACGAGCCTGCGCTTGCCGTTATCGCCCGAGGCGATCCGCGAAGCGGGTCTGGTCGAGCGCCTGAAAGCCGTCGTAGGGGTAACCGATGCAGTCGTCGTCGCCGAAGAGGCCGCCATCTACATCAAACTGGACACCGAATTGTTGGATCGCACCACCCTTGAGCGCCTGGTCAATGAACCGGCCTCGCAAGCGTGCGAAGCCTAGGAGAACGTTATGGCCCGTGGGGTTAACAAAGTCATATTGGTCGGCACTTGCGGCCAGGATCCCGAAGTTCGCTACCTGCCCAACGGCAACGCCGTGACCAACCTGAGTCTGGCGACCAGCGAGCAGTGGACCGACAAGCAGACCGGCCAGAAGGTCGAGAAGACCGAGTGGCACCGTGTGGCGATGTTCGGCAAGGTCGCCGAGATCGCCGGCGAATACCTGCGCAAGGGTTCGCAGGTCTACATCGAGGGCAAGCTGCAGACCCGCGAGTGGGAAAAGGACGGGATCAAGCGCTACACCACCGAGATCATCGTCGACATGCAGGGCACCATGCAGTTGCTGGGCGGCCGTCCACAACAGGGCGACCAGGGCGGCTACGATCAGTCCGCGCCACGCCAGCAGGCTCCGCGCCAGCAGGCACCGCGTCCACAGCAGGCACCCCAGCGTCCAGCCCCTCAGCAGGCCGCTCCGCAGCCGGCTCCGGACTTCGACAGCTTTGATGACGATATTCCGTTCTAAGCCGCTGCTTATCCAGCACTGAGAACCTGAAAAGCGAAGCCAGCAACCTGGCTTCGCTTTTTTATTGCCGGCTGCAAAGCCATTGATCGGCCCACATGCCCGTCCTGAACTTTCGCACAAGCCCAGGCCCGGGCTTGCAGGACGTCTACAGCAGCGATTCGTGGCGCGTCGGCGTCTTCTCTTCGTGGTAGTGCGGGCGGCCCGTATCGGAATCCATCAGTGCCGGGGTGGCGAGGATGGTTTCGGTCGGCAGGCAATCCTCGTTGCCCTGGAACCAGCAGGCCAAGGCCGAGTTGCGGTTGCCGTGCATGTCGACGACGCTCAGGTACGTGTTCGTCCCGGGCGGCGGCGGGGCAGGAAACGTCTTGGGCGGCAGCACCAGCGCGTCGCCCGGCTTGACCCACAGGTCGGCCAGTTCGATCTGGTTCACGTAGGGCCGCCAGCGCGCCACGCTGATGACCAGCGGCAGCCGGGTATAGCGGGCCAGGAACACGTGGGCGAAGTTGTGGTACTCGAGGTCGGTCGGGTTGTAGTTGAGCAACTCGCGCTGGCGCTCCGGCCCGAGATAGGGCGATTGATGACCTGCCCACTTGCCGTAGGTGTACTGCGCGATCATCAGTTGCTCGTATTCGAAGCGGATGCATTCGCCCCTGCGCAGTAGGGTCATGCCAAAGGCCTGGGCCGTTTCCTCCGTGGCCCATAGCGGTTTGTAGCAGACCTCCCTGGCATGGAAGTCGAACTCGGTGATTTCATAGGAACCGCAGGCCGTAGGCACCCGGCGTGGCTTGCTGCCGATGCCTGTGTATTTATGGCCAAGCTCCAGCTCGGGTCTGGTCGGCGCCAGCTCGATCAGGTGACCACGAGGTTCGCTGCAGGGGACTGCCAGGCCCTGATCGTTGTACAGGAACGGGAACTTGTTGGTATCGAGCGGCTGCTGGGCGCCGTCCTCGATGAAGGAAATGCTGTTGAAGAACTGCATCATGACAGGGACCATCCAGGTCGGGGGCTGGGAACAGGCCGGTTGATCGAGGGACCGATCCGGCGGTCGTGCCGGATCGGTGAGCTTACCTCTTTAACGTTGCGGCTGTTGCTGCACGCGGAACCAGTCCATGCCATGGGGTTCGCGCCAGCGGCGAACGGCTGCGCGTTTTTCAACCTGGGTCAGGCACAGGCCGGCCCCATGGTGGTAGACCATCAGCAGGTGGAAGATGTCGTCGCCACGCCGGTCCCAGATCACGTCGTCCTCCTGGCGCCCCGGTTTTATCGGGTGCAGGCGGCAATCGCTCTGGTCCTGCATGCCTTGCAGGAGGCTGCCGGTCTCGTAGTTGATCAGCAGGATCGGATGGTTGATCTCCGGGTAGGGCTTCTCCAGTTCCCTCATGTACCAGAGCTGCCCTGGATTGCTGGCATCCGTTTTCTGCATGGCGATCCGGCTCTTGTTCTGCGGGTCGGCGACCAGTACCGGATGGTCACCGGTGTTGTTGTGCAACCGGTAGAGGACGGTTTGCGTGTCTTCGAGCACCTTGGCGGTCTGTACCAGTTTCACCCGGCCGAAGGAATCGTGGGACAGCCGTGCGCTGATCTTCACTCGTGGCCTGAGGTCTTTTCCCGCGTCGCCGAAGCCGGCAATCACGCCGTCCACACCGGCATCTTCCAGGTTGTTGCCGGCCAGCGCGTAGGTCAGGCCAGCCAGGAAGTTGGGCTGCATGCTCCTGACCAGGATCTCCCAGCGCGTCAGGGTGGCTTGCGTGGCGCCGTGGACCAGCAGCGCTTCACGCATGGCGGCGTTCGGGTAGTAGCGGCTGTCGCGCGGCCAGCGTTCGGTGGTCAGCAGCAATTTGTGCTCGGATTTCCCGTTCAGCAGCAGTGCCATGGCGTCCCAGAACTTCTCGAAGGCTTGTGGCGCGGCATCGGCCGCCGGTGGGTAGTGCACGGCTTCGCTGGTCTGCTTGCTCTTGTTGTCGATGAACACCGCACGCAATGCCGGGCCGTTGGCAGCCGCATTGGGCGAACTGCGACGACTGTCGCGGCCGATGACAATCACCGACTCGGACCAGGTCGCATCGATCTCGGCCTTGTAGCTGGTATACCACTGGTAGGCATCTTCCAGGGCCGTGCGGCGCGGGCCATCCTTGACGAAGAGATAGATCGGGGAGAGCTTGAGCTCCACCACCCGTGGACTATCGATCAGGGAATGGCGCCACTTGATGAATTCCGGCTGATAGTTCTGAGGGTTGATCGAACTGAAGTCGATGGAGTGTGTGCCCCCACAGGTGGTCAGCCGGCTTTGACGGTTGGCGATGCGGCTTTTGACCTCCTCGGTGGTTGCGGTCGAGGCTGTGGCGCTGACAAACGCCCCGTATTCGGCTTCGAGCATCGCCTTGAGGCTGGTCTTGTTGCTCAGGTATTTCTTGGAGGCGGTCATGGCGTAGTTCAGCGACCCGCCGACCACGACTTCCTTGACGATGTCGACGCCGAAGTCGACGAAGAAATTGAAGAATTTCCGGGCGTCAGCCGGATCGAAGACCTCGGGCAGTTCCGTGACCCGGCTCTTGAACACATCGGTGGCATTGTCGGGGTTGACCGCCAGGCTCAGCCTCCACAAACGTACCGTGTGGCTGTAGAGCGCGGCATCGTGTTCCTGGAGTTGTGAAATATCGCTGCCGAAGGTGGCCTTGAAGCCGGCCGAGAAGGCGCCATAGCTGCCCTTGGCCTCGACGCTCGATTGACTGTGCCGCTCATATTCCTCATGGGAGGAAAAGCTCTCGGTGAAATAGTCTTCCTGGGTCACCAGGTCGAGGGTGACGTGCTTGCCGATGTTGTAGGTGCGCTCCAGGCATTTGATCGGGTGCTTGCCGAACTCGGTATCGCCAACCTTCTGGCATTCCTTGCTGTCGCCGGCCCAGTCCAGTTTGTTCAGGCCCAGTCCCAACAACTGCGAACCACTGATGTCTGTCAACTCGCTGCTCATTGCAGGCTCCTTTCGTCCAGGTTGTATCAATTGGGGCCAATTGATAGGGCCCAGTATCGGGAGAGGGGCCAATGCCAGACAGTCCAGAGCGGTCTCAGTGCAGTATCAGTTTGGTATCAGCGAGCTGACCAAACTGCCGCACCAGTGGGTTAACGTGGTCGCGGTGCTGGAGTACACTCCCGCGACAGCCGGCTGATAGCAACTTGGTATTGCCCTACACCGATATCCCCGGCGCTTTCATTGGCGAGCCCGCCCAGGGTGAGGGGGCGCTCGGGGCTATCGACATGGACTCCAGAGATCTTCCGCTTTCCGTCGTGCCGAGGGTCGAGCCGATCCTTTCCGATGGTCGGGTCCTGCTCGACAGCGGCCTGCTCAAGGCCCTGCGCAAGCAGCATGGCCTGAGCCAGGAAACCCTCGCCGAAGCCTGCCTCAATCGTCATCTGTGCGTCTCCATCGCCTCCATCAAGCGGGCCGAAACCGGCAAGCCGGTGCTGTATCGAACGGCCCGCCACCTGGCGACAGCCTTCGATGTCGACGTCAGCACCCTGCTGGGGCAATCGGCCACCGAGGCCTTGGCCGAAGTCGAAAGCACCATGGCCGAACTGCACGAGCGTCTGTTCCAGGCACCGGAATACGCGATGACGCGCTACGTCCTGGAGTTGTGCTTTGTCACCGATGAAGGCGCGCGTTCGGCGCCGTTGACCGAAGGCATCGAGCGGTTGATCCAGCAGTTTGGTGGCGTCTGCATCGGCAATGCCCAGGGCCTGGTCATTGCCCGGTTCGGTTCGCCCCAGGCCTACCGCAGTGACAGCGAGCGGGGCCTGCTGTGTGCCCTGGCGTTGAGCCGCGAGCAGTTTGTCCGGGTCGGGCACGGGATCGTGCTGCGGCTGGTGCGCGAGCACGAGGCGATGCCGCTCGAGGTCCTGGCCCAGGTCCACCATGTGTTTCCCTCCCTGTATGGCAACGCGCCGGTGCATGTCGCGCAGGACCTGATCGAACAACTGGCCCTGCGCTTCGAATTCGCCGCGGCCGACCCGGTGTTGCCCAGCTATCGCAAATGCCTGCGCCTGCGCAGCCTCGACGACAATGCGCCGCTGCCGTTGGTGGGCCGGGCGATCGAGCTGTTGCAGTTCAAGGGCGTGATCGAGGCCGCCGAGGAATGCCAGGACGGTCATGTGGTTTACCTGCGTGGCATGGCCGGTATCGGCAAGACCCGGCTGGTCAGCGAGTTCTGCGAAATGGCCCGGCAGGGCGGGTTCGTCTGTCATCGTGGCGATGTGCTGGATTTCGGCATGGACCATGGCCTCTGGCCCCTCGGCCAACTGGCCCTCAGCCTGCTGGGCCTGGGGACTGCGGAGCCGGTTCAGGCACAGGCCCTGGAGGTGGCGGTGAGCCGGTTGAAACTGGCCGAGCCGTCGCTGATGTTTCTGCAGATGCTCACGGGTGTTCAGTACGTCGATCGCGCGTTCAAGGCACAGCAGGCGCTGTACGCGGCGATGGGCGGCGAGGCGCGCTCGCAGGGATTGTTCAACGCGCTGTTGCAACTGCTGTTGCGTGTCGCCGTGCAGCAGCCTTTGCTGATCATCGTCGAAGACCTGCATTGGGGCGACAGCGGCCTGTTGGCGATGCTCGGTCGGCTGCTCGATGCCAGCCGCGAAGCGCCGATTGTCTGGCTGCTCACCTCGCGCCCCGAAGGCGACCCGCTGGAAAGCGAACTGCGCCCGCGTTGCGCCAGCCCCATGAGCCTTCTGGAACTCGCGCCGATCCGCCCGCGTGAGGCGACGGTACTGGCCGAGCAGTTCGTCGACGTCGACCCGGCCTATCGCGACGACTGCGTGGTGCGGGCCCAGGGCAACCCGCTGTACCTGACGCAGTTGTTGTCGAGCCAGGAGCGGATTGTTCCCGACAGCCTGCGGCACCTGATCCAGACGCGGGTGGAACGTTTCACGCCGTCGCAACGCCGGGCCCTGCATTACGCCGCGGTGTTCGGCAACCGTTTCGAGCTGGCGCTGTGGCGCGAGGCGCTGGCCCAGCCCGACTACGTGCCCGAGGCGCAATGGCGCCAGAGCCTGCTGCGGGAGGTCGAGCCGGGCAGCTACAGGTTCGTCCACGATCTGGTCATGCACTGCCTCTACGATGCGATGCCGCAGGTATTGCGCGACCAATTGCACCGCGAGGTGGCCTCGCTCTACCGCCAGCGCGACCAGGCGCTGTGTGCCCAGCATCTGCTGCGGGCCAACGCACCGGAGGCGTTCGACGCGCTGCTGCTGGCCATGGCGGAAAAACTGCAGAACTGCCAGTACGAATCGGTCCTCGCCCTCGGCCAGCAGGCGGTGGGCCTGGGCAAGCGCGGCGAGGCCAGCTTCGACCTGGTGCACCGTTGCGCCCAGGCGTGTTCGGGGCTGGGGCGGACGTTGCAGGCCCGCACGCACTTTCAACAGGCGCTGATGCTGGCGGCCCGGGGGGAGGAGCGCATCGAGGCGGCACTGGGGCTGGCCTCGGTATTGAACACCCTCGACTGCCTGGAGGAAGAAGAGCGCCTGATCGAACAGATCCTGCCGGTGGCGCACAGCCTGCGGGCGCACACGGCGCTCGCCCGGCTGTATCACCTGCGCGGCAATATCTATTTCCCCCGTGGCGACTATGCCGAGTGTCGGCGCCTGCACGAAGAGTCGCTGTCCTTTGCGCGGATCGGCAAGCACCTGGAAACCCAGGCCAAGGCCCTCAGCGGCATTGGCGATTCCTACTATGCCCAAGGCAGCATGCAGACGGCCTGCGAAGTGTTCGACCAATGCGTGCGCCTGTGCGAGCGCCATGAGCTGGTGCAGGTGGAAGCGGCCAATCGCAGTGCCCGTGGTTCGGCGCGTTTTTATCTAGGACAGCCGGAGCTGGCCCTGCAGGACGCCATGCAGGCTGTCGCCGGCAGCCGCCGGATCGGCAACCACCGCGCCGAAGTGTTCTCCCGGCTGACGGCGGCCTGGGTCCTGCTGGCGTCGGGTGAGGAGGTGAGGGCGCAGCAGGAACTGTCCGAAGCCCTGGAGTTGGCGCGCAACCTGGGCGCCAGCCGTTTCGAGGTGCTTGTGCTGGAGGGGCTGGCGCGGGTGGCGCTGTGCCAGGGTGAGCGCGAACAGGCCCAGGCACTGATCCTGGCAGCGGTGGAGCGGGTCGAGCGCTTCGACCTGCAGCGCTACATCGGCCCCTGGGTCTATGGCAGCCAGGCCCTGATGCTGGATGATGCAGCCCTCAAGCGCCAGGCCCTGCAGCGGGGAGAGGCGTTACTGGACCAGGCGTGCCTGGCCCATAACACCCTGCGCTTTCGGGTGAGCGCGGCCGAGGTCTGCCTGCTCGCGGGCGATTTCGAGCAGGCCGTCGGGCACGGGCAGCAGATGGCGCTGCTGCCCGAGTCCGCGTCCTGTGCCTGGGTGCGTCACCATGTGCGGCTGATCGGTGCGGCGGCACAGTGGCTGCAACACACCGATCAGGTCAGTGCCCAGGCGTTGCGGGCAATCCGCCGCGACGCCGAAGCACTCGGTTTCGTGGCGACCATGCCTCTTCTGATCAGTAGTTTGAATGCTTCATCCCGACAGTCAGACTTGTCCGCTGAGTAAATTCAAGGACGATTCAGATATTCGCGTAGAGAATTTTCAAAAACAACAGCCTGGCCGCACAGTGTTTTTACTTGTGCCCAGTTCGTGCGGACACTATCGGCGTTCTCCCTATAGGCTCGAACGCTTTTCCTGATGCGGTTCGCTTTCGGCAGTCGCTCCAGCGCATCCTCCAACGCAGGGTTGCATTCTGCGTCAGCGCAAAGCGGATGCTCCTCGGGAAGTATGGCGGTTGCCAGCCAACTTCCTGTCGATTGTGCCGGTAGGCACCAGAGGGTTTTGGCGTCTGGTGTCGTTGGCGACAACCAACTCCTCATCATTGCTTCGAGTTGTGCACAGGTATCCGCGACCGGTGGGCAAGGCTGGTTGCAGGGTAACGGCCGCCAGTTTTTCTGACGTGCCATCTCTTCTATCGCCGGGCCACAGTCGGCATAGCGTTTGAGCGCCACGTCGGTATCCAGATGAATGATGAACAGGTCGTAACCTTCCAGCGTCGGGTCCGAACTCAGGGGGCCGCAATGCCTTTCACCAGCGTCCTTGCACCATTTAAGTACACCCGGCCAACCATTTCCTCGCAAGCCCGGTTTCGGCTCGGGCTGAAGCAGTGTCATTTGGAATGGATCCGGAAGAATGGCCCGCAATGCTGCGCTGATCAGCTCATAGTCCGTTGGCCCTTCGGCAATCAGAGCGATGTGCAGCTCAGACATTCGGCACACCTCCCAGGTGCCCCATCAACCAAAGGCGCGATAACGGGTACTCCTCATTCATTGCCCGAAGTTTGTCTGACAGCTCCAGCCTGCGTACCCGGGTCAGTCCTTCGCTATTACGTTCCACGACAAACAGCCGAACATCAGGATCCGACAAGTCCAGCCCATCAAGCACCGCTGGGTTATGTGCGGTAAAGAGCATTTGCCGTTCTGGCCCGTTGTGCTTCAGCCAGCCGGCCAGGCGTGCTGTCAGGCGTGCGACCAGTCTTGGGTTGAGCGCCTGATCCAGGTTGTCGATGGCAAAAAGTCTGGGGGCAGACGGCAATAGACAAAGAAGTGCGCAGAATATGACATAGAGGGCACCCTCACTGGCGTCATAGGCTGTCAACTCGTTGCGGCTTTTGTGCATATGGCGATCGGTGAATTTCAGCATCCATTTGGTTCGCGGAACCTTGGGGGAGAGTAATGCTGAACCCCGTGTCGTGGCCTGGACGTCTGAAACCCAGTCGATCAACTCAAGAACTTCATCCAGTACCTCGCTGTCATCAAGCAGCTTGCTCAGCTCTGAAAAACCCTCAGCCAACTGACCACCACTAAGGCCTACCGGTGCCCGTGGCTGCATGTCCGGTACCGTCCCGCGCAGAGTCGGAGTATTCGGGCAGTAGATCGCATATTCCTGCAGGCACTTCATCAACTGCGCTGCCGGGTTTGCCTGTTCTATCTCGACCAGTCGCAACGCCGCCAGGCCAGCTTGCGGATTGAGGTTCTTCTTGTTGCGTACACCGTCGGAAACAATGTCCTGAACCCCATCTTTCAGGACTTCGGTCTTGTAGGTCCACGCCGGCTCCGGCGATTCCAGAGGATTGAGCAGAGAGACACGGTAAAGTTGTTCGCAGCAGCCTTCTGCACTGATACCGATATGCGCCGGGGTCCGTTTGGTGGTAAACGAACTTTTGAACAGCCGTGGTACCCCTGCCCGTACGCCACGACGCAACAATGCCTCATCATCGACAACCCCGTTGGCAGCGGAGCCCAGCACTCCTATCGCTTCCAGGATATTGCTTTTGCCCACGCCGTTGGCGCCAATGAAACAGTTGACACGACCTAGTTCAACCGTTTCCGAATGGATGGACTTGAAACCATCAACATGAATGGTTTTGACGATCATGGCGTACCTGTCATTGAAGTTGGCGGAGATACTGGGCTCAGGCACTGTGCCCTCCTATCAGGACGCGTGCATATCCAGTCGGGTACTGTACAACGTTCTGAGCTGGCTCTCAGCTAGCAGTGAGCTGACACCTTCGTTCCGGTGTTGCCTCAGCCAAACCGCTGCTCCAGCAGAAAATCGACGAACGCCCTGAGCCGCAGCGGCACGTGCCGGCCATGGGGATAGAGCAGGGTGAAAGGGCGCGAGCGGCCGGCGAAAGGCTGCAGCACCTCCACCAGCGAACCCTCGGCCAGTTCCTTCTCGACGATGAAGCGGTAGGTCTGGAACAGGCCGGCACCATGTCGGGCCAGCGTCACACCGCCCAGCACGTCTTCCGAACAGCAGTAGCCGCTGTCGGCCAGCACCTCGCGGTCCTTGCCATCTTCCCTGAACAGCCAGGTGATGCGCCGCCCGTTGCTGGGCAGTTCGAACTGGATGCACTCATGGTCCTGCAAGTCCTCCAGCTGTCGCGGCGTCCCGGCCCGGCGCAGATAGTCGGGGCTGGCGACCACCACCAGTGCCGCATCCTCCAGATGCCGGGCGATCAGCCCGGAGTCGGGCAGCACCCGTACCCGGATCGCCAGGTCGTAGCCTTCCTCGACGAAATCGATGTTGCGGTTGCTGATATGCGTCTCGACCTGTACTGCCGGGTAGCGCGCGCGAAAGGCCGGCAGCAGGGGCAGCAGGCGATGGTGGGCGTAGGTGGTGGGAATGCTGATGCGCAGGGTGCCGGCCGGCTCCTGCTGTTTGCCCATGACCTCGCGCTGGGCCTCGGACAGTTGCGTCAGCGCCTGTCGACACTGCTCGAAGTAGGCCCGACCGCCTTCGGTCAGGCGAATGCTGCGGGTGGTGCGGGTAAACAGGCGCACGCCCAGGCGCTGCTCCATGCGCGAGATCGACCGGCTCACGGCCGCCGGCGTGACGCCGGCCACCGCGGCCGCACCGGTGAAACTGCCGGCTTCGGCGGCCAGGCAGAACAGCTCGATACTGCCGAGCAGGATGTCGTCGAATTGTCTTCGCATGCTGGATGGCACCCGGGACCCAAGGGGGAATGGCTAGTGAAATACCGCGACTGGCCCGCTGGCGCAATCTTTCGTCTCCCACAGGGGCCGCGCCGAACGCAAAACGAGGGTATCCCCCTACCTGTAGGAGGGTGGCTTGCCCGCGAACACGCCCTCAAGCCTTGCGCAAAACCATGGAGTCCGCGCAGGTGGAACGCTCGGGTGAACCCCAAGCGAACTTTGCCGGTCTTGCGGGACTCAGTTCCTTACAGTGACCGCCGAAGAGGAATTGCGCCGTGCCCGGATTCAAGCTGGCCATCGTCTTGTCGACCTTCCTGCTAGCCGTCAGTTGCGGGGTTGGCGCCGCTCCCGCCGCCACGCCCCAGGCTCCGCCCGAGCCGCTGGTGCAGGGTGGCCTGCTGGGCGCCCTCAGTTCCAGTATCGAGGAGGTCCAGGACAAGCTCGACCTCAACGACAACCTGCTGGACGCCTGGCGCCTGCGAGCCGACCGGGCGGCTGATGAAATGGATCGGCTGGTCAGCCAGACCGTCGAGCGTTCGCCCTGGAGCGTGGCCGCCGACTTCCTGCTGCTGTCGCTGGTGTGGATCGGCAGTTTCGCCGGGCTGAGTCTGCTCGGCCGGTTCGCCGCCCGCCGGCTTAACCGCCAGCCACTGTTGCTCAATCGCGAACGCGGCCGCTCACTGGTGGGCTACCTCCTGCCCTACATGTTGCCAGCCCTGGCCAGCCTGCCGCTGACCCTCTATGCCAGTCATCTGCTGCCGGTCTCGGTAGGCCGCGCCCTGGCGCTGTGCCTGGCCTATGCCACCAGCAGCGGGGTGTTCTCCACCGGGCTGTTGCTGTGCCTGAGCGTGCTGTTCGATCTTGGCCACAAGCGCCAGGCGGTGCGGGTCATCCGCAGCTACAGCCCGCGCCCGCTGTTCCTGATCGGTTTCCTGGCGGCCCTCAGCGATGCGCTCACCAGCCCGCAGATCGCCCGGCAACTGGGCGGCAATATCACCAGCAGCGTCGCCGTGTTCACCGGGCTGTTCGCCTCGCTGTGTTTCGGTGTGCTGGTGTTCCGCCTGCGTCGCCCGGTGGCCCACCTGATCCGCAATCGGCCCCTGGCCCAGCGCCTGCGCCAGCCGGCACTGCAGGAGTCGCTGCGGATCTTCTCCGGCCTGTGGTACTGGCCGATCCTGCTGATGGTGCTGGTCTCGGTGGTGAACCTGATCGGTGCCGGCGAAGACAGCCAGAAGGCCTTGCGCTGTGCCTTGCTGACCACCGTGCTGCTGATCGGCACGGTGTTTCTCAGCACCATCATCCAGCACCTGTTCAAGGGCCGCAGCGCCGAGGCGATCCAGCGCAGCAGCGTGTACAAGGAGCGTCTGCTGAGCCTGTTGCATGCGCTGTTGCGGATTGCCCTGGCGGTGACCTTCATCGAATTGCTCGGGCGGATCTGGGGGCTGTCGCTCTACGAGTTCGCCGCCCAGAACTCCGTGGGGCGGGCGATCAGCGATGCTCTGAGTCGCATCGGCCTGATCCTGCTGGCCACCTGGTTGCTGTGGGTGGTGCTCGACACGGCGATCCAGGAAGCGCTGAAGCCGCCGATCAACCCGCGCTCCTCGCGCCAGCCGAGCATGCGGGTGAAAACCATCCTGCCGTTGCTGCGCAATGCGGTGAAGATCATCCTCGTGGTGATCTGCACCATCACCACCATGGCCAACCTGGGGATCAACGTTGCGCCACTGCTGGCGGGGGCCGGGGTGGTCGGGCTGGCGATCGGCTTCGGTTCCCAGCAACTGGTGCAGGATGTGATCACCGGCCTGTTCATCATCATCGAGGACACCCTGTCGATCGGCGACTGGGTGGTGCTCGACTCCGGCCACGCCGGCACGGTGGAGGGGTTGACCATCCGCACCCTGCGCCTGCGTGACGGCAAGGGTTTCGTCCATTCGGTGCCGTTCGGCCAGATCAAGGCGGTCACCAACCAGTCGCGGCAATTCGCCTTTGCCTTCTTCTCGGTGCAGTTCACCTACGACACCGATGTCGACAAGGCCACCGCGCTGATTCGCGAGGCCGGGCGGATGATCAGCGAGGACAGCTTCCTCAAGTTCAACCTGCAGGGGCCGCTGGAGGTATTCGGGGTGGACCGGATGGATTTGAATGGCGTGGTGCTGACGGCACAGTTCCGCACGGTATCCGGTGGGCAGTACGCGGTGAGCCGGGCATTCAACGAGCGCTTGAAGAAGCTGGTGGATCAGAGCCCCTGGGTGCACTTCGCGCAGACTTATCCACAGACGGTGATGTTGCCGAACCGCACACCGCCGCAGGAAGAGGTGGCGCCAAAACCGGAAGGCGGGGCGGTGCTGCTGCCTGGGGAACGGGTGCAGACTCAGTGATTCGGGGTGCCTGTCCTGGCCCTTTGGCAGATGAATCCGGCCCCACAAGTGCTCGCTCGTGCATGAATCCTGCGAACCACGCTGACACTGTGGGAGCCGGATTCATCCGCGAAGAGGCCCTTCAGTCTTTTCTAATGCCGGATCAGCTTTTGTTTGACCTCATCCGCTGCCGGCTGCTCGAGTTCCAGCCAGAACAGCTGTTTGCCGGCGATTTCGGCGGCTGCGGGTATCCCATCGCGATACACCAGCCGATTACCTGCCAACGCCGGCACCTTGCTGCCCGGCAACAAGGTGCCGGCCAGGTTCAGCGGGTCGGCGCCACATACCGCGACCAGGCTGCCATCCAGGGGTCGACGACGAACCTCGCGCAACAAGGGAATGGCCTCGGGCAAGGCGAACTGTTCTCCGGCCAGGCCACTGACGAAGCGCCCGCCCCGAATCTCGCCACGGGCTTCCAGGCGATGGAGGGTGCGCAGCAGCTCGCGCCAGCTCGGCAGCCATTCCGCTTCCCGTTCCAGCAGCCGCCAGAACACCACGCCATAGCGGCGCAGCAGGGTCCTGGCGATATGCTCGAGGGTTTCTTCCGGCAAGCGATCAGTTGCCTCGGCCGGGGAGCGGCGCAACAAGGCCCAGCGTCCGGCGTCCTCCATCCCGCCGACCAGCGGACCACGCCCGCGCCGCGCGCCCCGAGCCTGGCGTTTGCTGGCCGGTGTGATCAGCGCCCGCAGCCCGGCGAAGCTGTCGGCGTTCACCAGCCCGGCGCCGACCAGTTCCTGCAGCGCGGCCTCCAGTTCGGTCGGCAGCAGATGGGCCTCGTGCAGCAGTTCGTCGAAGAATAACGCGCCGTGCTGGCTCAGTGCGGCATGGACCTTGAGGGTGCGCGGTGACAGCTCCTCGATCGCGGTCTGTTGCGCCAGGCTGCTCCACCGCGTCACCTGGGGCCGCGGCAGCAACACGACCGGGGTGCTGCGCAGCGTCATCGCCGCACCCTTGCCGCGGGCGTTGAGCCGCATCCACACCAGCTTGCCCGAGCGGCACAACTCATCCAGCCAGCTCGATGAATAATCCTTCAGGCGGGCATTGAGCAGTTCGCTGTCCCAGGCGCCGGCGGCTGCGGCATAACCTTCGAGCTGGCTGACGATCGCTGGCAGGGCGGCATTGCCGCGGGCCTGGCTGGCGCTGGAGAGGTGCTGCCAGTCGAACAGGAAACGCATGAAGTCCTGCAGGCTGACCGGTTCGATTTCCCGCCGCAGGCGCTTGACCGTATAGCGATGAATGCGCGCCAGCAGATGCCGTTCGCACCACTGTTCGGTGCTGGCGCCAGGGCTGAAACGGCCGCGCAACACATAACCCTCGCCCTCCAGTTTCGCCAGGGCCTGGGCCACCGTGGTGCTGTCCAGGGCCAGCGGCCGGGCGATCTGCGCCAGCGACAACGGGCCAAAGCCACTGAGGCGGGCGCGGACCACCTCGACGGCGGCCTCGTCGCGGTCCCGGTTGCGCTCGAAGTCCGCCGGCGGTTGCAACGCCGGTTGCAGTACGGCCTGTGGATAAAGGGCCCGCAGACAGCCGAGGCGCTCCAGGGCCACCCAGCCGCCCTGGCCGTCGAGTTGCAGGCGGGTGGCGCGCCCACTGCCAGCCAGGGCCTGGAGCCAGTCCGCCCAGTGCGTGTTGTCCGCCACCTCGGCATCGCTGACCAGCGCCAGGCTCATCAGCGCTTCGTGCATTTCGTCGACACTGGCCGGTTGCGGCCAGGCTTCTGCCCGCACCGCGTTGATCGCGTCGCCGTCCAGTGCGCCGAGATCGTCGGTACTCTGCGGGTCGCTCCAGCGGCGGTTGAGCACGGCCTGGGTCCGGCGCTCCTCCAGTGGCGCGTCGTCGAGAAAGGTGTAGGGCTTGGCGTTGAGGATCTCCGCCGCCAGGGGCGAGGGCGCCGGCAGGTCGCGGGCGATCAGGCGGATGTCACCGGCCTCCATGCGCCGTAGCAGGGCCAGCCAACCCTCGCTGTCCATGGCTTCGTGCAGGCAGTCGTCGAGGGTTTGCCGTACCAGCGGGTGATCGGGAATCTCCCGTTCGCCGGCGAGGTTTTCCAGGCAGGCGATCTGGTCGGGGAAGACGCAGGCGGTCAGGTCCTCGCCTTTCATCCGCTGGATCTGCGGCGGCACCTTGCGCCCGCCGACGAAGCGCGGCAAGGCCAGCGCGACCCCGGCATTCCAGCGCCAGCGCACGCCGAACAGCGGTGCGTCGAGCAGCGCCTGGACGAGGATCTGCTCGGCGCTCTGGCTACGCAGGTAACGCCAGACTTCCTCCAGGGCGAAGCTGTGGCTGGTGGACAGCGACAGCACGATGGCGTCCTCGCTGGCCGCCGCCTGCAATTCGAAGTTGAACGTGCGGCAGAAACGCTTGCGCAGGGCCAGGCCCCAGGCGCGGTTGACCCGGCTGCCGAAGGGGCTGTGGATAACCAGCTGGGTGCCGCCGGATTCGTCGAAGAACCGCTCCATCAGCAGGGTATCCTGCGATGGCAGTGCGCCGAGGGCCTGGCGGGCGCGGGCCAGGTATTCGACGATCTGCTCGGCGCTGGCCAGGTCCAGGCCGAGCTCATGGCACAACCAGTCCAGGCTCGGCCGCAGATTACCCGGCGTGGCCCCCAGCAACTCGTCCAGCTGGCTGCGCAGGCGCGCCACGGCAAACGACAGTTCGTTGCTGCGTCCGGGCGCTTCGCCGAGCCAGAACGGAATGCTCGGCGGCTGGCCTTGGGCATCCTCGACCCGCACCCGGCCGGTCTCCACCCGTAAAATCCGATAGGAATGGTTGCCCAACTGGAAGACATCGCCGGCGATGCTCTCCACGGCGAAATCCTCATTGACGGTGCCGATGTTCAGCCCCTGGGGTTCGAGCAGCACGGCGTAGTCGGCGTTGTCCGGAATGGTCCCGCCGCTGGTCAGGGCCGTCAGCTGGGCGCCGCGCCTTCCGCGCAGGGTGCGGGCCACGCTATCGCGGTGCAGGTAGGCGCTGCGCAGACCCTGGCGACTGTTGAAGCCCTCGGCGAGCATCTGCAGCAGTGCCTGGTAGGTCTGTTCGTCGAGTTCGGCGTAGGGGCTGGCGCGGCGGATCATCGCCAGCAGCGCCGCTTCCTGCCATTGCTGGCAACTGACTTCGGCGACGATCTGCTGTGCCAGCACATCCAGCGGCGCGCGGGGAATCAGCAGGACATCGAGTTCGCCGCGGCGTACGCAGTCGAGCAGGGCGGCACATTCGAGCAGGTCGTCGCGGCTGGTCGGGAACAGCCGGCCCTTGGGCGTGCCGCCGACCTGATGGCCGGAGCGGCCGACCCGTTGCACAAACGCCGAGATCGAGCCCGGCGAGCCGATCTGGCAGACCAGCTCGACTTCGCCGATGTCGATGCCCAGTTCCAGCGACGCGGTGGCGACCAGTACTTGCAACTCGCCGCGCTTGAGACGCTGCTCGGCCTCCAGCCGGTGCTCCTTGGCCAGGCTGCCGTGGTGGGCGGCGACGGCCTGCTGGCCCAGGCGCTCGCTCAGGTGGCGGGTCAGGCGTTCGGCCAGGCGCCGGGTATTGACGAACACCAGGGTGGTGCGATGTTCGCGGGCCAGTTCGGCGAGCCGGTCGTAGACCTGTTCCCAGACGTCGTTGGCCATCACCGCGCTCAACGGCACCCTGGGTACTTCGAGGGCCAGGTCGCGCGGGCGGGCGTGGCCGATATCGATGATTTCGCAGGGACGCCGGTTGCCGACCAGGAAGCGTGACACCGCGTCGATCGGCTTCTGCGTGGCGGACAAGCCGATCCGCAGCAGCGGTTCGCCGCACAATGCCTGCAGGCGCTCCAGGCTCAGTGCCAGGTGGCTGCCGCGCTTGCTGGCGGCGATGGCATGGATTTCGTCGACGATCACTGTGCGGGTGCTGGCGAGCATGCGTCGCCCGGACTCGGAGCCGAGCAGCACATACAGCGATTCCGGAGTGGTGACCAGGATGTGCGGCGCACTCTTGCGCATCTGCACACGCTCCCGGTCCGGGGTATCGCCGGTGCGCACCGCGGTATCGATCCGCAAGGGCGGCAGGCCCTGGCGCTCGAGTTCGGCGGTGATCCCGGCCAGCGGCTCCTGCAGGTTGATGCGGATATCGTTGGACAGTGCCTTGAGCGGCGAGACGTAGACCACCCGGGTTTCTGCTGGCAGCTTGCCACCCTGGGCGAGGCCCTGGCGCACCAGCTCGTCGATCACCGCGAGAAAGGCCGTGAGGGTCTTGCCGGAGCCGGTGGGCGCGGCGATCAGGGTCGACCGGCGCTGACCGATGAGCGGCCAGGCACGGGCCTGGGCGGCGGTGACGTCCGGGAAGGTGTGGCGAAACCAGGCGCTGACGGCCGGGTGAAAGCCCGCCAGGGCGCCGGGGACCGATTCGGGAAGGTTCATACTGTCCTTTATGCGGCCGCCGGCCGCAGGTTGCAAGCAGGACCGGCCGACCGTGCCTCCCGGCACTTTCTCCGTGACGATTGCCTCCAAAACCCGCAAAATGCAACGATTGTGGTTATCGCCAGTGGGAAACCCCCGGTTTTCCGTACACCTTCATCGTTCTGAACTGATTCTGGGCCAGCTGACTCTATGCGAATGCGCCTTATGTTATTGGGCGGCGGGAATGCCCTCGGGCAGGCGCTGATTCGCCTGGGTGCGGAGGAAGACATCAGTTTCCTCGCCCCCCGCCCGCCGCAGGACGGCTGGGACGCCGCGAGCCTGACGCAACTGCTGGACGACACCCGTCCGGATGCGTTGATCAACCTCGCCTACTATTTCGACTGGTTCCAGGCCGAAACGGTCAGCGAAACCCGCCTGGCCGGCCAGGAGAGTGCGGTCGAGCGTCTGGCCGAACTTTGCCAGCATCACAACATCATCCTCGTCCAACCCTCCAGCTATCGGGTCTTCGACGGCTCGCGGGCGACCGCCTACAGCGAAAAGGACGAGCCGGTCCCCCTCGGCCTGCGTGGCCAGGCCCTGTGGCGCATCGAGCAGAGCGTGCGGGCGACCTGTCCGCAGCACGTGCTGTTGCGTTTCGGCTGGCTGCTGGATGACAGCACCGACGGTTCCCTAGGGCGCTTCCTGGCCCGGGCCGAGCAGCCCGAGGAACTGCTGCTCGCCGACGACCGGCGTGGCAACCCGACGCCGGTGGACGATGCCGCGCGGGTGATCATCTCGGTGCTCAAGCAACTCGATTGCGCCGCGCCGCTGTGGGGCACCTATCACTACGCCGGCCATGAGGCGACCACGCCGCTGGCGCTGGGCCAGGCGATCCTCGGCGAAGCGCGCAACTACCGTTCGCTGGCGATCGAGGCACCGACGGCCCAGGCCCACGCGGCCCGTCCGGACGCCGCCGAAGAGCCGCAGCACGCGGTGCTGGCCTGCAAGAAAATCCTTCACACCTTCGGTATCAAGCCCCGCGCCTGGCGCGCCGGGCTGCCGGCTTTACTGGACAGGTTCTATCGTCATGGCTGATGCCCCCATTCTGATCACCGGTGGCGCCGGTTTCATTGGTTCCAACCTGGCCGAGCGGCTGCTGGCAAAGGGTTATTCGATTCGCGTGCTGGACGACCTGTCGACCGGCAAGCGCAGCAACCTGGCCCTGGACGATCCGCGGGTCGAACTGATCGTGGGCGACGTGGCCGATGCCGCGCTCGTCGCCCGGACCATGGTCGGCTGCCAGGCGGTGGTGCACCTGGCGGCGGTGGCTTCGGTGCAGGCCTCGGTGGACGATCCGGTGCGCACTCATCAGAGCAACTTCATCGGCACGCTGAATGTCTGCGAGGCCATGCGCCAGGCGGGCGTCAAGCGGGTGCTGTTCGCGTCGAGCGCGGCGGTGTACGGCAACAACGGCGAAGGCGAGTCGATCGTCGAGGACACGGCCAAGGCGCCGCTGACGCCCTACGCGTCGGACAAGCTGGCCAGCGAATACTACTTCGACTTCTACCGTCGCCAGCATGGCCTGGAACCGGTGATCTTCCGCTTCTTCAACGTTTTCGGACCACGCCAGGACCCTTCCTCGCCGTACTCCGGGGTGATCAGCATTTTCAGCGAACGGGCGGAGAAGGGCCTGCCGATCACCGTGTTCGGCGATGGCGAGCAGACCCGCGATTTCATCTACGTCGGCGACCTGGTGGATGTGCTGGTGCAGGCGCTCGAAGCGCCACGGGTGGAAGAAGGCGCGATCAATGTCGGCCTGAACCGCTCCACCACCCTCAACCAGATGCTGCAGGCGCTGGCCGAAGTGGTCGGGCCGCTGCCACCGGTGAGCTACGCGCCGGCCCGTTCCGGCGATATCCGCCATTCGCGGGCGAACAACCAGCGTCTGCTGGAGCGTTTCGCGTTCCGCGAGCCGACACCGATGAGCGTCGGGCTGGCCCGCCTGCTGGGCCGCTGAGGTCAGTCGGCAGAAACGAAAAAGGCGCCTTTCGAGGCGCCTTTTCGTTGGGCTGGATCAGAACTTGTAGCCCAGGCCGACCATGTAGACCATCGGGTCGACATCGACGTTGACCTTGGCACGGGTGCCGCCGGCCACGGCGTTGTTGTCGACGTAGGCGGTGGTATCGATATCGATGTAGCGGACCTGGGCGTTGATCATCAGCTTGTCGGTGAGCATGTAGTCGGCACCGACCTGCCAGGCCACGCCCCAGGAGTTCTTCGCACGGAAGTTGTCGAAGCCGGCGGCGTTCGCCTCGCTGCCGACGTGCTCGTCGTAGATCCAGGTGTAGTTGATACCCGCGCCCAGGTAAGGCTGGAAGGCCGACTTGGCGTCGAGTGGGTAGTACACCAGGCTCAGGGTCGGCGGCAGGTGCTTGAGGGTACCGAGCTTGCCGTTGGCAGCGCCCAGGGCGGTGTTCTTGATCTTCACGTCATGCTCGAACGGGGTCGCCGCCAGCAGTTCGATACCGAGGTGATCGGTGACCATGTAGGCGAAGTTCAGACCCAACTGGGTGTCGCTGCTCATGGTCGCCTTGCCGCCCAGGTCGGCGCCGGCCAGCGGACCGCGATCGACCTTGACGCTGGAACTGTCGGCTTTCGGGTTGACCGTGATCGCACCGGCGCGAACGATGATGTCGCCGGCGTCGTGCGCATGGGCAAGTGGAGAGGCGAGGGCGAGCGCAACGAGAGAGGCGCTGAGCAGGGACTTGTGCATGGGGGCTCCAGAGGACGTTTCGAATTCACTGGGGCCAATGGTAAGGAGCGGACCGAACGGGTCCTTGACTCAGCTCAATGAAAGGCCAATGGAGGGGCCTTCCAGGGATTTTTGTGTAGCTATTCGCGGATAAATCCGGCTCCCACAGTTTGTGGTGCACACGGGATTTGCGTTCAACACGATCCCTGTGGGAGCCGGATTCATCCGCGATGAGGTTGCCACCTACCGCAAGACTACCCCCTCAATTCGGCAGCTCGTACACGTAGATCTTCTGCGCCTCCATGCTGTACCCGGCATCCGCCAGCTCACTGGTGCTCGGTTTCACCTGCAACACCCCCTCGATCCAATACGGCTGGTACAGCTCATCGAGCTTGACCCCCAGTTCGCTGGTCACGTGCACGATCTGGTTCGATGGCGGTGGTGGCACATGGATGCAGGCGCCGAAATACGGCACCAGCAGGAACTCGGTGGTGCGTCCTTCCTCGCTCACTTCCAACGGCACGATGTAACCCGGCAGGCGCACGTGCTGGCCATCGAGGGCCTTGACCACCGGCGCATTGGGCAGGGCCTGCCTGGCCGCCGGCGCGGCCTCGGGGTCCATGTTGCCCAGTTGCGACAGGTCGTGCAGCGGGCGCATGTCGGGTTTTTCCTCGGGCGCATCCGGCGGGATCATCTCCTGCCAGACCAGCTCGCGGATGGCGTCCTTGGCCCAGGTGGGCAGAGCCACCAGCAACAGCAGCGCCAGCAGGGCGCGGGGCAATACGGCTTTCTTCATTGCACAGGGGCTCACAAACGAATGGACAGGCCATCGGCCAGGGACTGTCGATAGGCGCGCCAGGCCGGCACGCTGCCCATCAACAGGGCGGCGACGAGGATACCGCCGAGCAGCGTCCATTCATATTCGCTTGGCCAGGACAGCGGCAGGTAAAGCCCGTAGTTGGACTGCACGTAACCCTGGGCCAGGGCGATGCCCAGGTACAACAGACCAAGCCCGGCCGTCACTCCGGCCAGCGCCAGGGCGAAGGCTTCCAGCACCAGCAGGCTGGCGATATGCCAGGGGCGCGCGCCCACCGAGCGCAGGATCGCCATTTCCCGCCGGCGTTCGTTGAGGCTGGTGAGGATCGCCGTGAGCATGCCGATCAGGCCGGTCAGCACCACGAACAGCGAGACCACGAACAGGGCCTTTTCCGCCGTACCCATCAGGCTCCAGAGTTCCTGCAGGGCCACGCCCGGCAGGATCGCCAGCATCGGCTCGCCACGGAACTCGTTGATCTCCCGTTGCAGGGCGAAGGTCGCGATCTTGCTCTTGAGGCCGAGCATGAAGGCGGTGATCGCCTGGGGCGTGAGGTCCATGTTGCGCGCCTGGTCGGCGCTGATCCGCCCGGCGCCGTGGGCCGGGACACCGTTGTGCCAGTCGATGTGGATCGCCTCCATGCCGCCGAGGCTGATGTGCAGCGTGCGGTCCACCGGCGTGCCGGTGCGCTTGAGGATGCCGACCACGGTGAACGGCTTGTCATCGTGCTTGACCAGGCTGATCGCGGCGACCCCATGGGCCAGCACCAGCTTGTCGCCGAGCTTGTAGTGCAGGGCCTCGGCGACTTCGGCACCGAGCACCACCTCGAACGGATCGGTGGCGAAGGCGCGGCCGCTGGCCAGTTCGAGGTTCTGCTGGTGGCCGTACTGGTAGTGCTCGAAGTACGCCTCGCTGGTGCCCAGCACCCGGTAGCCGCGGTGCGAGTCGCCGAGGGACATCGGGATCGCCCACTTCACCCGCGGGTCGTTGGCGAAGTGCTCGAAGCTGTCCCAGCGGATATTGTTGGTGGCGTTGCCGATACGGAACACCGAGTACAGCAGCAGGTTCACCGAGCCGGAGCGGGCACCGACGATCAGGTCGGTGCCGCTGATGGTGCTGGCGAAGCTGGCGCGGGCTTCGGTGCGCACCCGTTCCACCGCCAGCAGCAGGCAGACCGAGAGAGCGATGGCGAAGGCCGTGAGCAGGGCGGTGAAACGGCGGTTGGCCAGGCTGGCCAGGGCCAGTCGTAACAGGTACATCTCAAACCTCCGCGGGCGCGGCCGCGCGATTGAGTTCGGCCAGGGACAGGTGGCGGTCGAACAGCGCTGCCAGGCTCTGGTCATGGCTGACGAACAGCAGGCTGGAGCCGGCCTCGCGGCATTCGGCGAACAGCAGTTGGAGGAAGGCTTCGCGGGCATCGTAGTCGAGGGCCGAGGTCGGCTCGTCGGCGATCACCAGTTCCGGTTGGCCGATCAGTGCGCGGGCGGCGGCGACCCGTTGCTGCTGGCCGATCGACAGCGAGTCGGCACGGCGTTCCAGCAGCGCCGGATCCTTGAGGCCCAGGTGGGCGAGCAGGGTCGCGGCGGCCTGGTCGACACTGCCGTGGCGCTGCGCGGCGCGGCTGGCGCGCAACCTGGAGAAGTGACAGGGCAGCTCGACGTTCTCGCGCACCGAGAGAAACGGCAGCAGGTTGAACTGCTGGAAGATGTAGCCGGTGTGATCGACGCGAAAACGGTCGCGGGCACCGGCGCCCAGTTCGGTCAGTTCCTGGCCGAGCAGGCGGATGCTGCCGCGGCTGGGTTTCTGCACACCGCCGAGCAGGCCGAGCAGGGTGGTCTTGCCACTGCCGCTGGGGCCCTTGAGAAACAGGGTTTCGCCGCGTTCCAGGCGGAACGTCGGGATATCCAGCAACTGCGGATGCCCGGGCCAGTTGAAGCCCAGGTCGGACAGTTCGATAAGTGCTTGGGTCATGGAAACCGCTTCACAGGTGATAGGCCTTGTAGGAGCCGGCGTGCTGCCGGCGGCTCTCCGACGATCCACCCCAGGCGGCCATCCGAGAATGAGTCGGTGGCGCCAGTGGCATCGCTATGGCCAGCAAGCCGGCTCCTACCATGGGCATTGGATCAGAATTTCAGGGTAGCGGCCTTCGGCGTCGCATCGACACCCTGCTGGCCGCTTGGCGAGATCAGTTGTACCTGGATTTTCTGGGTGGCGGGGAACGTCTTGAAGACCTGGCTCAGGTCGAGCTGCTTGAGCGCAGTCGGCGTGCTGCAGGTGAACTGGTAGTGCGCGTGGATTTCGCTGTGGTCGTGATGGTGCTCGTGCTCGCCGCCCGCCTGGGCGTGGTCGTCGTCATCATCGTCGTCGTGGTCGGCATCTTCCGGCGCCGGGTCACCGAACAGCGGGCTCTCCAGCTCCTGGTTGGCGACCACGCAACCGGCACCCTTGGGCAGGTTGAACAGTTCCAGCGGCTTGTCCAGCAGCGCACGCACGGCGGCGACCTTGGCCTTGTCGGCATCGCTGGTGGCCGCGTGCTCGAAGCCCACCAGGTTCATCGCCGGGCTTTGCAGTTCCAGTTCCAGGGTCTGCGCATCCAGCACCGCATTCAGGCGGCCTACGCCGTGTTCATGGGCACCGAGGCTGCCATGTTCTTTTTCATGGGCCTGGGCGGCGACCAGGGGCAACAGGGCGAAAGGCAGGGCGAGAAGCAGGCGGCGCATGGCGTTTCTCCGGAAACGGCGAAGGGGATTTTGTTATGTGATCTTATAACGTTTCTGGCTGTTTCGGCCACCCGCTTGGCTATCCTGCTGACGCATGGGAGCATGCAGCCCTGCCTGTGGCACAAAGATGAACGAGGACCGATGCATGGTGAGGATTCGTGGGACCGTCGGCCAGTGGTCGGTGGATTTGACGCTGGAGCTGGACGACAACGAGTGGGCCCGTCTGGGCGCGCAGTTGCAGGGCGTGACGCCGCAGCAGGCGCCCGCCGCCGCAGTGGTGAGCAAACCGGCGAGCCAGGACGACACCCAATGGCAACTGGCCCGGGAGCTGTTGCGCCAGGCCGGACAGCTGAGCGGGCCGGAACTGCTGGAGCAGTTGGAGGCGCTGACCGGCAGCACGGCAGCGGGCAAGCGTCTGCTGGTGCGGTTGCGCCATAGCAGCGAGGTCCGGGTCGAGAGTGGCGCGGATTCGCCGCTCTTCAGTTGGATCGGTGGTTGATTGCCAACGTCCGGTTGCCGGACACGCGACTTCGGCAAATCTTCCTCATTACCCCGCGTCAACTGTCGGCGTCTTGACCCATGTCATCGCACGTTCAGGAATCTTGGCTAGAGTTACCTATTGGCAGGCAGTATTTGCCTCCACCGTGATTGCCAAGAGGCGCCGGCCATGTCCCGTGCGCCCCCACCTGATCAGGAGTGCACGATGGACCTCAACCGTCGGCAGTTCTTCAAGGTCGCCGCTGTCGGCCTTGGAGGCTCGAGCCTTGCAGCGTTGGGCATGGCCCCGACGCCGGCGTTCGCCGAGCAGGTGCGCCATTTCAAGCTGGCGCATACCAAGGAAACCCGCAACACCTGTCCCTACTGCTCGGTCGGCTGCGGCCTGATCCTGTACAGCCAGGGCGACGCGGGCAAGAACGTCAAGCAGAACATCATCCATATCGAGGGCGATGCGGACCATCCGGTCAATCGCGGCACCCTCTGCCCGAAAGGCGCCGGCCTGCTGGACTTCATCCACAGCCCGAGCCGGCTGCTGTACCCCGAGGTACGCAAGCCCGGCAGCAAGGAGTGGACCCGCATCAGTTGGGACGAGGCGCTCGATCGCGTCGCCGAACTGATGAAGCAGGACCGCGACGCCAACTTCATCGAAAAGAATGCCCAGGGCCAGACGGTCAACCGCTGGCTCACCACGGGGTTCCTTGCCGCGTCCGCCGCTTCCAGCGAAGCCGGCTACCTGACGCACAAGGTGATCCGTTCGCTCGGCATGCTGGGGTTCGATAACCAGGCGCGTGTCTGACACGGTCCGACGGTGGCAAGTCTTGCCCCGACGTACGGCCGTGGCGCCATGACCAATCACTGGTCTGACATCGCCAACGCGAACCTGGTCCTGGTGATGGGCGGCAACGCCGCTGAAGCGCATCCGTGCGGCTTCAAGTGGGTGACCGAAGCCAAGGCGCACAACCAGGCGCGGCTGATCGTGGTCGACCCGCGGTTCACCCGTACCGCCTCGGTGGCAGACTACTATGCGCCGATCCGCACCGGTAGCGACATCGCCTTCATGGGCGGGCTGATCAACTATCTGCTGAGCAACGACAGGATCCAGCACGAATACGTGCGCAACTACACCGACGTGTCGTTCATCGTCAAGGCCGGCTATGGCTTCGAGGATGGCCTGTTCAGCGGCTATGACGCGGCCAAGCGCACCTATGTCGACAAGTCCGGCTGGGGCTACGAGCTCGGCGAGGACGGTTTCGCCAAGGTCGACCCGACCCTGCAGCACCCGCGTTGCGTCTACCAGTTGATGAAGCAGCACTACAGCCGCTACACGCCGGAAGTGGCGAGCATGACCTGTGGCATGCCCCAGGACCGGATGATGACGATCTGGGAAGAGATCGCCACCTGCTCGGCACCGGGCAAAACCATGACCATCCTCTATGCCCTGGGCTGGACCCAGCACTCGATCGGCGCGCAGATCATCCGAAGCGCGGCGATGGTGCAACTGCTGCTGGGCAACGTCGGCATGCCGGGTGGCGGGGTCAACGCCCTGCGCGGTCACTCCAACATCCAGGGCCTGACCGACCTGGGCCTTTTGTCCAACTCGCTGCCGGGCTACCTGACCCTGGCCGGCGATGCCGAGCAGGACTACGCCGCCTTCATCGACAAGCGTGCGCCCAAGCCGCTGCGGCCGGGGCAGTTGTCCTACTGGCAGAACTACGGCAAGTTCCACGTCAGCCTGATGAAGGCCTGGTATGGCGCCAACGCCACCGCAGCCAACAACTGGGGCTACGACTGGTTGCCCAAGCTCGATGTGCCGGCCTACGACGTGCTGCGCATGTTCGAGATGATGGGCCAGGGCAAGGTCAACGGCTACATGTGCCAGGGCTTCAACCCGATCGCCGCGCTGCCGGACAAGAACCGCGTCACCGCCGCGCTCGGCAAGCTCAAGTGGCTGGTGATCATGGACCCGCTGGCCACCGAGACCTCGGAGTTCTGGCGCAACGCCGGGCCGTTCAACGACGTCGACACGGCCAACATCCAGACCGAGGTGATCCGCCTGCCCACCACCTGCTTCGCCGAGGAGGATGGCTCGCTGGTCAACAGCAGCCGCTGGCTGCAGTGGCACTGGAAGGGCGCCGACGGCCCGGGCGAAACCCGTACCGACGTGCAGATCATGAGCGAGCTGTTCCTGCGCCTGCGCCATCGCTACCAGGCCGAGGGCGGTGCCTACCCGGCCCCGATGCTCAATATCAGTTGGCCGTACAAGATCCCCGAGGAGCCTTCGCCCGAAGAGCTGGCCAAGGAGATGAACGGCTGGGCGGTCAGCGACCTGAGCGACCCGAGCGGGGTCACGCTCAAGGCCGGCCAGCAGCTCTCGGCCTTCGCCCAGTTGAAGGACGACGGCAGCACCGCGTCCGGCTGCTGGATCTTCGCCGGTTGCTGGACCGAACAGGGCAACCAGATGGCCCGGCGCGACAACAGCGACCCGTACGGTATGCACCAGGTGCAGAACTGGGCCTGGGCCTGGCCGGCCAACCGCCGCATCCTCTACAACCGCGCCTCCAGCGACCCGCAGGGCAAGCCCTGGGATCCAGAGAAGAAACGCCTGGTGTGGTGGAACGGCAAGGCCTGGGGCGGTACCGACGTGCCGGACTTCAAGGCCGACTCGCCGCCGGAAGCGGGGATGAATCCGTTCATCATGAACCCCGAAGGCGTGGCGCGCTTCTTTGCCGTCGACAAGATGGCCGAGGGGCCGTTCCCCGAGCACTACGAGCCGTTCGAGACACCGATCGGCATCAACCCGCTGCACCCGCAGAACAAGAAGGCCATCAGTAACCCGGCCGGGCGGATCTTCGATTCGGTGTGGGACACCCTCGGCAAGCACGAGGAGTATCCCTACGCGGCGACCACCTACCGGCTGACCGAGCACTTCCACTTCTGGAGCAAGCATTGCCGCCTCAACGCGATTGCCCAGCCCGAGCAGTTCGTCGAGATCGGCGAGGTGCTGGCCAACGAGAAGGGCATCAAGGCCGGCGATCGGGTGCGGGTGTCGAGCAAGCGCGGACACATCGACGCGGTGGCGGTGGTGACCAAGCGGATCCGTCCGCTGCAGGTCAACAACCAGACTGTGCACCAGATCGGCATCCCGTTGCACTGGGGCTTCACCGGTACCACCCGGCATGGCTACCTGACCAACACCCTGGTGCCGTTCCTCGGTGATGGCAACACCCAGACGCCGGAGTCCAAGTCGTTCCTCGTCAAAGTGGAGAAACTCTGATGGCCAGCCAAGACATCATCGCCCGCTCGGCCACGACCACCGTGCCGCCTTCGGTACGCCAGCAGCAGGAAGTCGCCAAGCTGATCGACACCACCAAGTGCATCGGCTGCAAGGCCTGCCAGGTGGCGTGCTCGGAGTGGAACGAACTGCGTGACGAGGTCGGCCACAACCACGGCACCTACGACAACCCCCAGGACCTCTCCGCCGAGACCTGGACCCTGATGCGCTTCACCGAGCACGAGCGCGACGACGGCAACCTGGAGTGGCTGATCCGCAAGGACGGCTGCATGCACTGCGCCGAGCCCGGTTGCCTGAAGGCCTGCCCGAGCCCGGGAGCGATCATCAAGCACGCCAACGGCATCGTCGACTTCAACCAGGACCACTGCATCGGCTGCGGCTACTGCATCACCGGCTGCCCGTTCAACATCCCGCGGATCTCACAGAAGGACCACAAGGCCTACAAGTGCACCCTGTGCTCCGACCGCGTGACCGTCGGCCTGGAGCCGGCCTGCGTGAAGACCTGCCCGACCGGGGCGATCGTCTTCGGCAGCAAGGACGAGATGAAGGAGCATGCCGCCGAGCGCATCGTCGACCTCAAGTCCCGCGGCTACGACAAGGCCGGGCTGTACGACCCGGATGGCGTTGGCGGCACCCACGTGATGTACGTGCTGCACCATGCCGACACGCCGAAGCTGTACGCCGGCTTGCCGGAGCAGCCGGTGATCAGCCCGCTGGTGGGGTTGTGGAAGGGCGTGACCAAGCCGCTGGCGCTGCTGGCGATGGGCGCGGCGGTGCTGGCCGGGTTCTTCCACTATGTGCGGGTCGGGCCACAGCGGGTCGAGGAAGAGGAACATCCGACACCACCCGACGGCAGCGTTCATCAGGTGGACCCTTCGGTGCATGTCTATGATCCGAACCGTCCCGGTGGGCAAGGGGAGCAGCGGCCATGAAGGACAACAAGCCTATCCTGCGCTACAACGCCAACGAGCGCAGCAACCACTGGATCGTTGCGATCCTGTTCGTGCTGGCCGGGTTGTCGGGGCTGGCGCTGTTCCATCCGGCGCTGTTCTGGCTGAGCAACCTGCTCGGTGGCGGCCCGTGGACGCGGATCCTGCACCCATTCATCGGCGTGGCGATGTTCGTGTTCTTCCTCGGCCTGGTGCTGCGTTTCTGGCGCGCCAACTTCATCACCGCCAACGACCGCCTGTGGTTGCGCCGGGTCGACCGGGTGATGCGCAACCAGGAAGAGGGCGTACCGCCGATCGGCAAGTACAACGCCGGGCAGAAGCTGTTGTTCTGGACCCTGCTGGCGTGCATGCTGGTGCTGCTGGTCAGCGGCGTGGTGATCTGGCGGGCGTACTTCAGTCACTACTTCGACATCGGCGCGATCCGCTTGAGCGCCTTGCTCCATGCCCTGGCGGCGTTCGTGCTGATCCTCAGCATCATCGTGCACATCTACGCCGGCATCTGGATCAAGGGCTCCATCGGCGCCATGCTGCATGGCTGGGTCAGCCGGGCCTGGGCACGCAAGCACCATGAACTGTGGTATCGCGAGGTGACCGGCGACAAGAACCCTCACGACCACGGCGGAAAACAAGGATGAACGTTTGAGCACCCTTCTCGAACCCGGGCAGATCGAAGCGTCGGCGGTGGCGCCGCCGTTCCTGCATCTGCCGCCGGCCAACCTATTCGAACTGCGTGCCGCGCGCCTGGAACAACTCGCCGAGGGGCATGCCCTGGGTGACTACCTGCACTTGGTCGCCCAGTTGTGCCGGGTCCAGCAGCAACTGATCGACAATCCACCTGGCGGTTTGCCGGTGGCCGAGGAACGCCAGCGGCTGTGCATCAGCCATGGTCTCCCCCCTCTGGCGGCGGACAGTCTGGTGCGTGAAGGCCCCTGGCTGGCCTGGTTGCAGGCGTTGCTCGATGGCCTCGATTCACCGGTGACGGGGGCCTTGGCCGAGGCGTTGGACAGTTTGCGTGGCAGTGACGACAACCAGCGCAAGGGCTGGGGCATCGCCCTGCTCGGCGGTCAATACGACGCGGTGCCGGCGGCCCTGGTGCCATTCCTCGGCGCCGCGTTGCAGGCGGCCTGGGCCAGTTGGTTGCTGGCCTTGCCCAGCCAGGAGCTCAAGCCCGCCGGCAGCCTGGCCCAGTGCCCGGCCTGCGGTTCGCCGGCCATGGCCGGGGTGGTGCGCAACCGTGGCAAGCACAATGGCCTGCGTTACCTGGCCTGCTCGCTGTGCGCCTGCGAATGGCATGTGGTGCGGGTCAAGTGCGTGTACTGCGAGTCGAGCAAGGACCTGCGCTACACCAACCTCGAAGACGATCGGCATGCGCCTGGCAAGGCGCCGTTGCGGGCGGAATGTTGTCCGGGCTGCCAGGGCTATCTCAAGCAGAACTACCTGGAGAACGACGCCGCCGCCGAGCCGCTGGCGGATGACCTGGCAAGCCTGGCCCTGGACATTCGGCTGGACGAGGAGGGTTTCCACCGATTGGCCCCGAACCTGATGCTGGCGCCTGGGGGAGGGTGAGCGGCTACACTGGAAAATCGAGTCGTCTTCATTCGCGGGCAAGCCACGCTCCTACAGAAGCCTGCACTGCGCCGAATATGTGAACGACTCAACCCTTGCAGGAGCGCGGCTTGCCCGCAAATGGTCCCGCCCCGACACCGAATGAACCGAAGGTTGCCCGAATGCCTGCGAGCCTCGCCAACGAAACCCCACGCCTGCCTTCTATCGACACCCTGTTGCGCCACGCCACCTGCCAGCCGCTGCTCGAACGCCACGGCCGCGAGGCGGTCCTGGCCACCTTGCGCCAGTTGCTCGACGACCTGCGCGAACCTGCCCGCCAAGGCCAACTGAGCGCGCCGGAACTGGCCGCCGAAGTCCTGCTCGGCCGCGCCGGCGAGCGCCTGGCGATCCGGCAGCGCAGCCAGGTCCGCCGGGTGTTCAACCTAACCGGCACGGTGCTGCACACCAACCTCGGCCGGGCGCTGCTGCCCGAAGAAGCCGTCGAGGCCATGCAGACCGCCGCCCGCTACCCACTCAACCTCGAGTTCGACCTGAGTACCGGCAAGCGTGGCGACCGCGACGACCTGATCGAAGGGCTGATCCGCGAGCTGACCGGCGCCGAGGCGGTCACCGTGGTCAACAACAACGCCGCCGCGGTACTGCTGGCGCTCAACAGCCTGGGGGCGCGCAAGGAAGGGATCATTTCCCGCGGCGAACTGATCGAGATCGGTGGTGCGTTCCGCATCCCCGACATCATGGCCCGCGCCGGCGTACGCCTGCACGAGATCGGCACCACCAACCGTACCCACGCCCGCGACTACGAAGGCGCGATCAACCCGCGCACCGGCCTGTTGATGCGTGTGCATTGCAGCAACTACAGCATCCAGGGGTTCACCACCCAGGTGCCCACCGCCGAGCTGGCCCGCATCGCCCATCAGCATGAGTTGCCGTTGCTCGAGGACCTCGGCAGCGGCAGCCTGCTCGACCTGACCCGTTGGGGGCTGCCCGCCGAGCCGACCGTGCGCCAGGCGTTGGCCGACGGCGCCGATATCGTCACCTTCAGTGGCGACAAGCTGCTCGGCGGCCCCCAGGCCGGGATCATCGTCGGCCGCAAGGACTTGATCGCGAAGATCAAGAAGAACCCGCTCAAGCGCGCCCTGCGGGTGGACAAGATCACCCTGGCGGCGCTGGAGGCGGTGCTGGCGCTGTACCGCAATCCCGACCGTCTGGCCGAGCGCCTGCCCAGCCTGCGCCTGCTGACCCGGCCTCAGGCCGAGATCGCCGCCCAGGCCGGGCGGCTGGCGCCGGAACTGGCGGCCCGTCTTGGCGCGCAGTGGACGGTCAGCGTCGAAGCCGCCCTGGGCATGATCGGCAGTGGCAGCCAACCGGTGGCACGCCTGCCCAGTGCCGCACTGTGCCTGCGTCCGCAGGTGTCGAAGAAGTTGCGCGGGCGCAGCCTGCATGTGCTGGAGCGGGCCCTGCGCGACCTGCCGGTTCCGGTGCTCGGTCGTATCGACGACGACGCGCTGTGGCTCGACCTGCGCCAACTGGACGATGAAGCCCAGTGGCTGGCGCAACTGCCGGCGCTGCAACTGGGGCCGGTGCAGTGATCGTCGGCACCGCCGGGCATATCGATCACGGCAAGACCGCGTTGCTCCAGGCCCTGACCGGCCAGGCCGGCGACCAGCGCCAGGAAGAGCGTGCCCGTGGCATGACCATCGACCTCGGCTACCGCTACGCCACCCTCGCTGAGGGGGAAGGGCTGACCGGTTTTATCGACGTGCCGGGGCACGAACGGTTTATCCACAACATGCTCGCCGGCGCCCACGGTATCGACCTGGTGTTGCTGGTGGTGGCCGCCGACGATGGGGTCATGCCGCAGACCCGCGAGCACCTGGCGATCATCGAGTTGCTGGGCATTCCCCAGGCGCTGGTGGCGATCAGCAAGTGCGACCGGGTCGAGCCGGCGCGGTTGGCTGAAGTCGACACGCAAGTGGCCGAGCTGCTGGCGCCGGGGCCTTATGCCGGGGCGTTGCGCTTTGCGCTGTCGAGTGTTACCGGCGAAGGTATCGAGGCGTTGCGCCTGGCCTTGCGCGAAGCCCAGTCGCGTGTGCGCCGGCGCAGTGTCGCGGGCGGTTTTCGCCTGGCGGTCGACCGGGCGTTCTCGGTGTCTGGCGCCGGTATCGTCGTGACCGGCACGGCCTTGTCCGGGCAGGTCACCGTCGCAGACAAGCTGCTGTTGGGCGCGGCCGGCAAGGCGGTGCGGGTGCGCGGCCTGCACGCGCAGAACCAGGCGGCGCCGCAGGCCGTGGCCGGGCAACGGGTGGCGCTGAACATCAGTGCCGAGCGCCTGGCGGTGGAGCAGGTGCATCGCGGCGACTGGCTGCTGCCGGCCTGGCTGCATGCGCCGAGTTCGCGAGTCGACATCGAGCTGCAGCTGTTGCCCGGTGAAACCCGTACTTTCGAACACTTCAGTGCCGTGCACGTGCACCTCGGGACCCAGGATGTCACCGCCCGGGTGGCCTTGCTCGAAGGCGAGAAGCTGCTGGGCGGCCAGCGCATGTTCGCCCAGTTGCTGCTCAACGCGCCGTTGCAGGCGGTGCATGGCGATCGTCTGGTCGTGCGCGACCAGCGTGCCCAGCGCACGCTGGGAGGTGGCCGGGTGCTCGATCCGTTTGCGCCGAGCCGGCAGCGTCGCAGCGAGGTGCGTCTGCGCCAGTTGCAGGTGCTGCGCGATGCCGGCGATCTGGAGCAGGCCCTGCCCGCGTTGCTCGAAACCGCTCCGGGCGGGCTCGACCCGCAGCGGCTGGAGCGGCAGTTCAATCGCCTGCGCGAGACCTGGCAACTGCCGGAGGGGGTACAGGTGATTGTTACTCGCCAGGGCCCGTTGCTGTTTGCCCGAACGCAGTGGCAGGCACTCCGGGAGCAGTTGCTGGAGCGGCTGACAGCCTTCCATCAACAGGAGCCCGACCAGTTGGGGCCGGACCGCGATCGACTGCGCCGTTTCAGCGCCTTGCCCCTGGAGCGGCCGGCGTTTGTCAGCCTGCTGGAGGAACTGCTGGGCGAGGGCGGCATCAGCAGCAGTGGTCCGTGGTTGCACCGGCCGGATCACACGGTGCAGTTGAGCGAGGCCGATGAGCTGTTGTGGCAGCGCCTGCAACCGCGCCTGCTGGCGGGCGAGTTCGATCCGCCCTGGGTCAGGACCCTGGCCGGCGAAGAGCAACGGGAGGAAGGCGAAGTGCGCCTGCTTCTGCGCAAGCTGGCGCGGCTGGGGATGTTGCACCAGGTGGTGCGGGACCTGTTCTATCCACAGGCGACGTTGCAACGCATGGTCGAGCTGCTGTTGCGGCAGGCTGCGGCATCGCCGATAGTGCAGGTGGCGGCGTTTCGCGATATGTTGGGCATCGGTCGCAAACGCAGTGTGCAGATACTGGAATATTTCGACCGTATCGGCCTGACCCGCAGGGTCGCCGACCAGCGTCATATCCGTGTTGACAGTGCCCTGGCCCGGCAGCAGGCCAGGGACTGAAGCTTCAGGGAAGGCAATCGCGCCCGGTGGCGCGGCCGGGCTTCAAACCCGGTTGGGGACGGCAACCGTTCCCGGGCAGGTTCGACTCCCGCTGCCTTCCGCCAATTTCACCAGAGCCTTGTGCAGGGCTTACCGGTTGGTTGCCCGCGAATAGGCCCGCAAGAGCGGCGCTTACGCGCGCTCCCCGCACAGGTCCAGAGCAAACCACTGCTGCGCCGCCTGCACATCCAGCCCCGCACCGAGCAATGCGAACAACTTGCCCAGCGCGGCTTCGCGGGTCATGCCGCCGCCGCTGACCAGGCCGGTATCGCGCAGGCGGCTGCCAGCGGCGTAGGTGTCGAACACCACCGAACCTTCCGGGCATTGGCTGATGGCAACGATCATCACGCCACGCTGGCGGGCCTCATGCAGCACGTCGAGCAGTGCCTGGTCATCGGACGGGCCGGTACCGCTGCCGTAGCATTCCAGCACCAGGCCCTGGATGCCGCTGTCGAACAGACCGCGCAGATGGGCGGCCTGCAGGCCGGGGTACACCGGCAGCACGGCCAGGTTGACCGGGACCCGTGGCTGGCGGTAGTCCAGCCGATCCGGGACTGCCGCCGCCCGCTCGCCTTCGCGATGACGGGATGGCGCGGTGAAAGCGTCGAACGCTTCGCTGCGCAGTTTCGAGGCACGGCAGCCGTGCAGCAACTGGCCGTGGAAGAACAGTTGCACACCGTTTGCCAGGCCGTGCTCGAAGTGCTTCAGGGCACCGAGCAGGTTGTCCCAGGCATCGCTGTCCGGCGCACCGGCCGGCAGCATGGAGCCGGTCAGCACTACCGGTACCGGCAGGCCGAGCAGCAGGAACGACAGGGCCGCGGCGCTGTAGGCCAGGGTGTCGGTGCCGTGCAGCACCAGCACGCCGTCATGGCCACGCTGTTCGACGGCGTCGACGATGGCATCGCGCATCGCCAGCCAGTTGGCCTGTTGCATGTTGGCGCTGTCGATCAGCGGGTTGAGCTCATGCAGCGACCAGTGCACCTGCGGCGCGTCGGCGCAGCCGGCGAGGTATTCGCGCATGCGCGCCTCGAAGCCGCCAGCCGGAGCCAGGCCTTCGGCGGTCTGCAGCATGCCGATGGTGCCCCCGGTATAGAGGACGAGGAGATTCTTGACTGCACCCATGGGAGCATTCCGTAGAGATTTGGCGAGAGAAAGACACAGCCGCCCACGAACGGGGCGGCTGAGGCAAGGAGAATATCAGCGTTGCGGCTGCGCTTGGGCGGCTGCTTTGTCAGTGGCTGTTTCTACTTGCGGGTTGGCGGGCCAGGCGGCGCGGTCCAGGTCCAGGTCGTTGAACTTGCTGGAATCGAACACGGGCTGGTCGACGCCGGCACGACGTTGCTCGTCGTAGTCGCGCATCACCCGCAGACCGACCTTGAACAGCAGGGCCAGGGCGATCAGGTTGACGAAGGCCAGGCAGGTCATGGTGATGTCGGCGAAGGCGAACACGGTCGACAGGTTCTGCATCGAGCCCCAGACGATCAGGGCCAGTACCAGGGCGCGGTAGGTCATCAGCACGGCGCGGTTGCGGCTGAGGAACTGCAGGCTGTTCTCGCCCAGGTAGTAGTTGTAGAGGATGCAGGTGAAGACGAACAGCGACAGCGCGACGCTGACGAAGATCCGGCCCCAGTCACCGACCACCGCGGCCAGGGAGTTCTGGGTCAGGACGATGCCGTCCCCTTCGAAGCCCGGGGTGTAGAAGCCTGACAGCAGGATCAGCAGCGCGGTGCAGGTGCAGATCACGAAGGTGTCGAGGAACACGCTGAATGCCTGGACCACGCCCTGGGCGCCCGGGTGTTTCACGGCCGCCACGGCGGCCACGTTCGGGGCACTGCCCAGGCCGGCTTCGTTGGCGAACACGCCACGCTTCACGCCCATGACGATGGCGCTGCCGAGCAGGCCGGCGAAGGCCGGGTCGAGGCCGAAGGCGCTCTTGAAGATGGTTTCCAGCATGGCCGGCACGTGTTCGATCTGGGTGCCGATCACGTACAGGGTCACGCCGATGTAGGCCAGGGTCTTGACCGGCACCAGCAGGTCGGAAACCGCGGCGATACGCTTGATGCCACCGAGGAACACGATCGCCAGCAGGACGGCGAGGACGATACCGGTGTGGTTGGGCGAGAAGCCGAAGGCGTTCTGCAGCGAATGGGTCACGGTGTACGACTGCAGGCCGTTGAAGGCGAAGCCGTAGGTGACCAGCAGCAGTACGGAGAACACCACCGCCATGCCTTTCAGCTTCAGGCCGTGCTGGATGTAGTAGGCCGGACCGCCACGGTACAGGCCATCGCCATCGGCGCGCTTGTAGACCTGGGCCAGGGTACATTCGAAGAAGCTGCTGGACATGCCGACCAGTGCGGTGACCCACATCCAGAACACGGCGCCCGGACCACCGAGGGTCACGGCGATACCGACACCGGCGATGTTACCGGCACCGACGCGGCCGGCCAGGCTCAGCATCAGGGCCTGGAACGAGCTCAGTTGGCCTGCCTGGCCGCGGAGGGACTCCTTGAAAACACCGAACATGTGGCCGAAGTGGCGGAATTGGACGAACCGCGAGCGGATCGTGAAGTAGCTGCCGAGTCCGACGATCAGCACGATGAGCAGTTTCCCCGAGAGGAAATCATTGAGTGCTTCTAGCATTGGAGAATGACCTCGATTCTTATTCTTTGCGTGAAAAGAGCAACAGGCGGCAGGCGCGCTGCTATCCGTTGGGGCGCATGGTTGGTCATGGCAGGGGTGGTGACAATTTCGCGGGTTGCTCTGCTTTGGTGCGAGTTGATGCTAGAATGGCGTCACTCGCACCATCCGGGTTCATCGTCATGAGCGACAATTTCGCCGTCAATCTCAAGCTGGCCTGCAGTCATTACCGCTCTATTTCAGAGGTTTGCCGCCAGCTGTCGATCAATCGTGCACAGTTCAACAAGTACTTGAGCGGGCAAAGCCATCCGACGAACTACAACCTCAAGCGCATCGGCGACTTCTTCGGGGTGGAGGATTACGAGCTGGGCCTGCCGCCGGAGCAGTTCGCCCGTCTGATCGGTGCGCGCAATCCGGCGCAGCGCACCGAGCAGCGCAACGATCCGATCAGCGAGCTGTTCAAGCCGTTGCATCAGGAGGCGGGCAACCTGTCGCGTTATTGCGGTTACTACTTCGAGTATTCCAATTGCATGTCGGTTCCCGGCTCGATCCTGGTGTCGCTGGTGCACCTGCGCGAGGAACGAGGGCATTTCCTCTTCGAGCGCCAGGAGCGCCAGGAGCGCAGCACCGCCAACGACGGGCATGCCGAGGTGCGTTGCCGTTATCTCGGTGCGGCCTTCCAGTTGCAGGATCGGCTGTTTCTGATCGATTACGAATCGCTGACCCTCAACGAGATGAGCCAGACGATCCTCATCCCCAGTTTCAAGAGCCGCATTACCCGCCTCAATGGCCTGAAGACCGGGGTTTCCAGCGGCGACCGGCGTAACCCGGCGTGCACCCGCGTGGTCTGGGAGTTCCTGGGGGAAGAAATCAACCGCATCAACGCCTACCGCCAGGTCAAGCTCTACCGCCCGGATGACCCGCGGATCGATGATGACGTGCGCGAACGGCTGAGTGCCGGCTCGGTCGGCAACGGCCTGTTCGAAATCGAATAAGGCGCTGGAACCGGCTGTGGGAGCCGGCTCCCACAGACCCGGAGAGAGGCGCTCAGTAAAGCGCCGCGAACAGCTTGCGCCGGTAGGTGGTCACCAGCGGATGGTCGTTGCCCAGCAGGTCGAACACCTGCAGCAGGGTCTTGTGTGGCAACCCCTCGCTGTAGCCGCGATTGCGGGTGAACAGCTTGAGCAAGGCATCCAGTGCGGCTTCGTACTGCTGGCGGGCCAGTTGCTGGATCGCCAGTTGGAAGGTCGCCTCGTCATCCTGCGGGTTCTGGGCCAGGCGGGCCTTCAGGTCGGCAGCATCGGGCAGGTCGGCGGCCTGGCGCAGGAAGGTCAGTTGCGCCTTGGCGCCGGCCAGCGCCGCCTTGTGCTCGTCGCCCTTGACCGCATCGAGTACGGTCTGGGCCTCACCCAGCTCACCGCGTTCGGCGAGGCAGCGGGCGTACAGGATCAACGCCTTGGCGTTGCTGTTGTCTTCATTCAGCAGGGCGACGAGGGTGGCCTCGGCTTCGGCGACGCGGCCTTCGCCGAACAGCGCCTGGGCCTGTTCGAGCGGGTCGGCGGCGGCCGGCGGCGGCATCTGCACATGGGGGTCGAGCATGGCGCGTACCGCCGATTCCGGCTGGGCACCGGCGAAACCGTCGACCGGCTGGCCGTCCTTGAACAGCACCACGGTCGGCAGGCTGCGGATACCGAAACGGGCGACGATGTCCTGCTCGGCATCGCAGTCGACCTTGGCCAGCAGCAGCTCGCCCTGATAGCTCTCGGCGATCTGTTGCAGCATCGGCATCAGCGCCTTGCAGGGCGCACACCACTCCGCCCAGAAGTCCACCAGCACCGGCTTGTGGAAAGAGTTCTGGATCACCGACTGGTCGAAGTTCAGGGCGGTGGCGTCGAAGATGTAGGGCGTGTCCTGGGTCATCGGGAGTCTCGAAGAACGGGGTATCGCGCAACTATAAGGCCTGGGCCGGTTGGCCGAAAGCGGGTGTTCACAGGAGTTTGCCAATCAGGCCACTGTGGGAGCGGGCTTGCCCGCGAATGGACCTGCATGTCCACGGCAAGAGCGTGTCAGGCCAGATGCCCTCGTGGCCGGCTGGCGTGATAGAGGCTGACCTGGCGAAATTCCTCCGGTTCCATCAGGTCCGGCAGGGTCAGGGCCTGGAGGATCTCCAGGCGCCGGTATAGCGGATGACGGAAATCCCGCACCCGCGAGTCGGCCACCAGCGCCTCCCGGCCGCGGCTGAGGAACTGGTCCAGCAGCGGCAGGTTTTCCCGGTCGTACAGCACATCGGCGACCAGAATCAGGTCGAAGCGATCGCTCTCGGCGAAGAAATCTTCGCTGTAGTGGAGCGTCACCTCATTGAGTGCGGCATTCGCCCGGCAGGCGGCCAGTGCCAGTGGGTCGAGGTCGCAGGCCACCACTTCCCGTGCCCCGGCGCGGGCCGCGGCAATGGCCGCGATGCCGGAGCCGGCACCGAAATCCAGCACGCGCTTGCCGGCCACCCACTCCGGCCGTTCGGCCAGGTAGCGGGCCATGGCCAGGCCGCTGGCCCAGCAGAAGCACCAGTAGGGTGGTTCGTGCAGGATGCGCCGGGTCTCTTGCGGGGTGAACTCGCGATCCATGTTCCCGGCGTCGATCAGCCACAGTTTGAGGTCGGTCCCAGGCAGCGCGCTGGCGGTCAGCCGCGCATCGCCGAGCAGCGCGGCCAGCGCCCGCTGCAGGTCGAGCGGGGCGTTCATGGGGCACTGACGAATTGCAACGGGCCCATGGCCTGAGTGGTCGGCTGGGTCACGGCCACGGAGGGCAGGTGCAGGATCAACTGCCCGGATTGGCTGGCCCGCCCGCGCAGTTCGACGCGCGCACCGACCGGGAACACGTCCGGGTTGAAGCGCAGACGGAACGGCAGCACCTGGCCGGTGCCATTGATCCTGCTGCTGGCGAGCAGCTGCTGCGGCCGGCCGCGCTCGTCGATCACCAGCAGCGCCAGCTCGACCTCGGCATTGGCCGGTACCCCCAGCAGGGTGCCGCTCAACTCGCGCTGGTACGCGGGCAACGGGCCGAGTGCTTCGTATTCATTCACCGGCTTCTTCACCTGCTGCTGGGGCGGTGGCGTCGGCACGGGCTTGGGTGCACTGCTGCAGGCGAGCAGCAGGCCGGTGAGGCTGAGCAAAACAAGCGGTCGTACTGACATCTACAGCTCCAACTGAGGCGAAAATCGACGGTTCTGATGGGATAACGTTAGCCCGCCGACTGTATACCGCAAACCCTATGGCTTGTCTTGCCACGGAGATGCGCTACCATGGCCCTCCCATTTTTTGTTGCCTGCCACCATGCACTGTCCCTTCTGCGGTGCCAACGACACCAAAGTCATCGACTCGCGTCTGGTCGCCGAGGGCGAACAGGTGCGCCGCCGGCGCGAATGCGTGGCCTGCGGTGAGCGTTTCACCACCTTCGAAACCGCCGAACTGGTTCTGCCACGCCTGATCAAGCAGGACGGCAGCCGCCAGCCCTTCGACGAAGAAAAACTGCGTGCCGGCATGCAGCGGGCCCTGGAAAAGCGCCCGGTGAGTGTCGAGCGCCTGGAAGCCGCACTGGCCCATATCAAGCACAAGCTGCGCGCCACCGGCGAGCGCGAGGTCAAGTCGCTGGTCGTCGGCGAAATGGTGATGACCGAGCTGCAGAAACTCGATGAGGTCGCCTACATCCGTTTCGCCTCGGTCTATCGCCGCTTCCAGGACCTCGACGAGTTCCGCGAGGAAATCGATCGTCTTGCCCGGGAGCCCGCCAAGGAATGAGCCTTGCAGCCGAACAGGCGGTTCTCGACGCCCACTACATGGCCCGTGCCCTGGAGTTGGCGCGCAAGGGGCGCTATTCCACTCATCCGAACCCTCGGGTCGGCTGCGTCATCGTGCGTGACGGCGTGGTGGTCGGCGAAGGTTGGCACGTGCGCGCCGGCGAGCCCCATGCCGAGGTCCATGCCTTGCGCGAGGCGGGCGAGTTGGCCCGTGGCGCGACCGCCTACGTGACCCTGGAGCCGTGCAGTCACTTCGGGCGTACGCCGCCCTGTGCCGAAGCGCTGGTCAAGGCCGGCGTGGGGCGGGTGGTGGCGGCCATGCAGGACCCCAATCCGCAGGTTGCCGGCAATGGCCTCAAGCGTCTGGCCGATGCCGGGATCGCCGTACACAGCGGCGTGCTCGAAGGCGAGGCGCGGGCGATCAACCGCGGCTTCCTCAAACGTATGGAGCACGGCCTGCCGTTCGTGCGGGTCAAGTTGGCGATGAGTCTCGACGGGCGCACCGCGATGGCCAGCGGCGAGAGCCAGTGGATCACCGGTCCTGCCGCGCGTTCCGCCGTGCAGCGTCTGCGCGCCGAGTCCAGCGTGGTGCTTACCGGCGCCGATACGGTGCTGGCCGACAGCGCCCGGCTGACCGTGCGCCCTGCCGAGCTGGGCCTGGACCCCGAGCTGACGGCCCTGGCCGAGAGCCGGCCGCCGCTGCGGGTGCTGATCGACGGGCGCCTGCGGGTGCCCCTGGAGGCGGCATTCTTCCAGGCCGGCCCGGCACTGGTGGTGACCTGCGCGGCCGCGGTCGGCGCCGCCTACCAGGCCGCCGGCCACGAAGTCCTGAGCCTGCCCGGCCATGACGGCCAGGTCGACCTGGCGAAATTGCTCGGGCAACTGGCTGCCCGTGGCGTCAACGATCTGCTGGTCGAGGCCGGTCCGCGCCTGGCCGGCGCCTTTGCCCGCCAGGAACTGGTGGACGAGTACCAGATCTTCGTCGCCGGCAAGTTTCTCGGCTCCAGCGCACGGCCCCTGCTGGACTGGCCGCTGGAACGGATGAGCGAGGCGCCACGGCTGAAAATCACTGAAATGCGTGCGGTCGGCGATGACTGGCGAGTCACCGCAATACCTGACCCGGCACCCGGCGTATAATTCGCGGCCAGCGCCAGGCGCTGGCTCGTTTTCGAGGAGTACTTCATGTTTACCGGCATCATCGAATCCATCGGCAGCATCCGCGCGCTGAGCCCGAAAGGCGGCGACGTGCGTGTCTATGTAGAAACCGGCAAGCTCGACCTGGGTGACGTCAAGCTCGGCGACAGCATTGCGGTCAACGGCGTCTGCCTGACCGCCGTCGAGCTCCCGGGCGACGGGTTCTGGGCCGACGTCAGCCGCGAAACCCTGGACTGCACCGCCTTCAACGACCTCAAGGCCGGCAGCCGGGTCAACCTGGAAAAGGCCCTGACGCCGACCACCCGCCTGGGCGGTCACCTGGTCAGCGGCCACGTCGACGGCGTCGGCGAGATCGTCGCCCGCGAGGAAAACGCCCGGGCCATCCAGTTCCGCGTGCGTGCACCCAAGGAGCTGGCCAAGTACATCGCCCACAAGGGCTCGATCACCGTCGACGGCACCAGCCTGACGGTCAACGCGGTGCACGGCGCCGAGTTCGAACTGACCATCGTCCCGCATACCCTGGTCGAGACCATCATGGCCGACTACCGCCCCGGTCGTCGGGTCAACCTCGAGGTCGACCTGCTGGCCCGCTACCTGGAGCGCCTGCTGTTGGGCGAGAAGGCCGCGGAGCCGACCAGCGGCGGCATCACCGAAAGTTTCCTGGCCGCCAACGGCTACCTCAAATCCTGACGCAAGGGGGTGCCGCGTGGCGCTCAATACGATTGAAGAACTGGTCGAAGACATTCGCCAGGGCAAGATGGTCATCCTCATGGATGACGAAGACCGCGAGAACGAAGGCGACCTGATCATGGCCGCCGAGTGCTGCAAGGCCGAGCATATCAACTTCATGGCCAAGTACGCCCGTGGCCTGATCTGCATGCCGATGAGCCGCGAGCGCTGCGAACTGCTCAAGCTGCCGCTGATGGCGCCGCGCAACGGTTCCGGTTTCGGCACCAAGTTCACCGTGTCCATCGAGGCCACCGAAGGGGTGACCACCGGCATCTCCGCCGCCGACCGAGCGCGCACCGTGCAGGCGGCAGCGGCCAGGGACGCCAAGGCCGAAGACATCGTCAGCCCCGGTCACATCTTCCCGCTGATGGCCCAGCCCGGCGGTACCCTGGCCCGCGCCGGCCACACCGAGGCCGCCTGCGACCTGGCGCGCATGGCCGGTTTCGAGCCGAGCGGGGTGATCTGCGAGGTGATGAACGATGACGGCACCATGTCCCGGCGCGCCGAGCTGGAAGCCTTCGCCGCCGAGCACAACATCAAGATCGGCACCATCGCCGACCTGATCCACTACCGGATGATCCACGAGAGTACCGTTCAGCGGATTGCCGAGCAGCCGCTGGACAGCGAACTGGGCCAGTTCACCCTGGTGACCTATCGTGATTCGGTGGAAGGCGACGTGCACATGGCCCTGACCCTGGGCAAGGTCTGCGCCGAAGAGCCGACCCTGGTGCGGGTGCACAACATGGACCCGCTGCGCGACCTGCTGATGGTCAAGCAACCTGGGCGCTGGAGCCTGCGCGCGGCGATGGCGGCGGTGGCCGAGGCCGGTAGCGGCGTGGTGCTGCTGCTCGGCCATCCGCTGGATGGCGACGTGCTGCTGGCGCATATCCGCGAGACGGTCGAACATACGCCAGTGAAAAAGCCGACCACCTACAGCATCGTCGGTGCCGGTTCGCAGATCCTGCGCGACCTGGGCGTACGCAAGATGCGCCTGATGAGTGCGCCGATGAAGTTCAACGCGATATCCGGTTTCGACCTGGAAGTAGTAGAATACGTGCCCTCCGAATAAAAGGCCGGCTGGTTTCGACCTTGATTCGCGGTACACATATCCCTGAGGGGCGCGTATCAGACGCGTCCCGGCTCTTTAAGAGAATTGTCGAATGACCCTGAAGACCATCGAAGGTACCTTCATCGCCCCCAAAGGCCGCTATGCCCTGGTGGTCGGCCGTTTCAACAGCTTCGTCGTCGAAAGCCTGGTCAGCGGCGCGGTTGACGCCCTGGTTCGTCACGGCGTGAGCGAAAGCGATATCACCATCATCCGTGCACCTGGCGCGTTCGAGATCCCGCTGGTGGTGCAGAAAGTCGCCCAGCGTAGCGAATACGCGGCGATCATCGCCCTGGGCGCGGTCATTCGTGGCGGTACTCCGCACTTCGAATACGTGGCGGGTGAGTGCACCAAGGGCCTGGCCCAGGTGTCCATGGAGTTCGGCGTACCGGTCGCCTTTGGCGTGCTGACCGTCGATTCCATCGAACAGGCCATCGAGCGTTCCGGCACCAAGGCCGGCAACAAAGGTGCCGAAGCCGCCCTGTCCGCCCTGGAAATGGTCAGCCTGCTGGCGCAGTTGGAGGCCAAGTGATTAACGACGACAGCGATCGTTTCAACCCGCGCGAGCCTCGTCCCGAAGGCGCCGGCAAGCCGTCCAAGAGCGCCAAGCGTCGCGAAGCCCGTCAGCTCGCGACCCAGGCCCTCTATCAATGGCACATGGCCAAGCAATCGCTGAATGAAATCGAAGCGCAGTTCCGTGTCGACAACGATTTCAGCGATGTCGACGGTGCGTACTTCCGTGAAATCCTTCACGGGGTTCCGCAGTTCAAGAACGAGATCGACAACGCGCTCAAGCCCTGCCTGGATATCGAGATCGAAGAGCTCGACCCGGTCGAGCTGTCGGTGCTGCGCCTGTCCACCTGGGAACTGCTCAAGCGTGTCGACGTGCCGTACCGCGTGGTGATCAACGAAGGCATCGAACTGGCGAAGATCTACGGTTCCACCGACGGTCACAAGTTCGTCAACGGTGTGCTCGACAAGCTGGCACCGAATCTGCGCGAAGCCGAAGTGAAGGCGTTCAAGCGCTGACCGGCGCTTGCTTCTCCCATGGGTGAGTTCGAGCTGATCCGCAATTTCTTTGCCGCCGCGCCCTGTGCGCAGGCCGGCGAAGGTGTTGCGTTGGGCATCGGCGACGACTGCGCCCTGCTCGATGTCCCCGTCGGGGAGCAATGGGCGATTTCCACCGACACCCTGGTGGCCGGTGTGCACTTCGCCGATCCCTGCGATGCTTTCCTGCTCGGGCAGCGTGCCCTGGCCGTGGCCGCCAGCGACCTGGCCGCCATGGGCGCGACGCCGGTGGCCTTCACCCTGGCCCTGACCCTGCCGCACAACGATGTCGACTGGCTGCAGGCGTTCGCCCGCGGGCTGGACCGGATGGCCCGCCAGTGCGGGTTGCGCCTGGTCGGCGGCGATACCACCCGTGGTCCCCTGAGCCTGACGCTGACGGTGTTCGGCCGGGTGCCCGTCGGCCAGGCGCTGACCCGTAGCGGCGCGCAAGTCGGCGACCTGCTCTGCGTGGGGGGCGACCTGGGCAATGCTGCCGGCGCCTTGCCGCTGGTGCTCGGCCAGCGGAGTGCCGAGCCGGCGTTGGCCGAGCCATTGCTGGCCCACTACTGGTCGCCCCGGCCGCAGTTCGAACTGGGGCTGGCCTTGCGCGGCAAGGCCAGCGCGGCGCTGGATATTTCCGACGGCCTTTTGGCCGATTGCGGACATATCGCGGCGGCATCCGGCGTGCGTTTGCTGGTCGAACGTGAAAAGCTGCCGTTGTCCCCGTCACTGCTGGGCTTTCTCGGCCAGGCGGCGGCCTGGGAGGCGGCGCTCAGTGGCGGTGACGACTATGTCCTGGCATTCACCCTGCCTCCCGCCGAGCTGCCCGCGCTGTTGCTCGGCCATGACTCGGTCCGGGTGGTCGGGCGCGTGGTCGCCGGGCAGGGCGTTGCCCTGCTGGCGGCCGATGGCCAGGACATCACCCCGCGAGTCCGCGGTTATCAACATTTTCCGGAGACGCCGTGACAGATCATCCCAAACAGGTTCCCGCCGAGTTCGTGCCACCGTCGGTGTGGCGCAACCCCTGGCATTTCCTGGCGTTCGGCTTCGGCTCCGGAACCTTGCCCAAGGCCCCGGGTACCTGGGGTTCGCTGGTTGCGCTACCCTTTATACCGTTGTGGCAGATGCTGCCGGACTGGGGCTACTGGCTGATGCTCGGCATCACCATGCTGTTCGGCTTCTGGCTGTGCGGCAAGGTCGCCGACGACCTGCGGGTGCATGACCACGAAGGCATCGTCTGGGACGAGATGGTCGGCATGTGGATCACCCTGTGGCTGGTGCCGCAGGGCTGGTACTGGTTGCTGGCGGGCTTCCTGATGTTCCGCTTCTTCGACATCCTCAAGCCCTGGCCGATCCGCTGGATCGACCGGCATGTGCACGGCGGGGTCGGGATCATGCTCGATGACGTTCTGGCCGGGGTGTTCGCCTGGCTGGCCATGCAGGGACTGGTGCATCTCTTCACCTGAGGAATTGACTATGTCCGGCTTGCGTTTGTGGGGCCTGCTTGCGCTGGTGCTGCTCAGCCCGTTGCTCAGGGCGCAGGAGGTCGCTGGCTTGCCGGCGCAGGTCCGCCTGGTCAGCGAGGAGTGGGCCGACTACACCAATGCCGATGGCAGCGGGCTGGCCTGGGACGTGCTGCGCGAGGTGTTCGAGCCGCAAGGGATCAAGGTCGAGATTCGCAGTGAGCCGTACGTGCGTTCGGTGGGGCTGGTGGAGCGCGGCGAGGCGGATGCCTGGGTGGGCTCCTACAGCCAGGAAATCAGTGGGGCCCTGTACCCGCGCTGGAACTACGATACCGATCACATCTATGCCGTGGGCCTGGCCAGCAAGCCGGTGCCCACCCTGGAGAACCTCGGCAGCTATCGCCTGGCCTGGGTGCGTGGCTACAAGTACCAGAAGTACCTGCCCAACGTGCGCGACTTCAACGAGATCCAGCGGCGTGACGGGATCCTGTCGATGCTGCAGCACGATCGGGTCGATTTCTATATCGATGCGTTGACCGAGGTCGAATCTGTACTCGGGCAGGCCGAGGATCCCAAACTGTTCCGTAATACCCACCTGGTGGAACTGCCACTCTACCTCGGCTTCGCCGACAACGAGCGGGGGCGGGCGCTGCTGGCATTGTATGATCAGCGCATGACCGAGCTGGTCAAGGCGGGTGGCCTGCGCAGGATATTCGAGCACTGGAAGCAACCCTACCCGTTCGAAAGCGGAAAGTTTCCGGCTGTGACCGATCAAACTTATTGATAGTTATCATGGACAAATCGGCCTAAGCGTCTGTAGGAACCTCCTGTTACAATGTCGCAACCGCGAATTTCCAGCCTTCATACTGATCAGGAGCACAGGGTGCCTGTCGTTTTTGTCGCTGCCTCCAAACTGCCTACCCCCTTCGCGACTTTCACCATGAACGGTTTTCTCGAGGAAGCCACCGGTCGTGAACATGTCGTGCTGACGCTCGGGGATGTGGCCGATGGCGCACCGGTGCTTGGCCGCGTGCATTCCGAATGCCTGACCGGCGATGCCTTGTTCAGCCAGCGTTGCGACTGTGGTTCGCAACTGGAAGCCGCCCTGCAGGCGATTGCCCGTGAAGGCCGTGGCGTGTTGCTCTACCTGCGCCAGGAAGGTCGGGGTATCGGCCTGATGAACAAGATCCGCGCCTACGAGTTGCAGGACGGTGGCGCCGACACGGTCGAGGCCAACGAGCGCCTGGGTTTTGCCGCTGACCAGCGTGACTATGCGATCTGTCGGCCGATGCTCGAACACCTGGGCATCCAGTCCCTGCGGCTGATGACCAACAACCCGCGCAAGGTCAAGGCGTTGACCGACATGGGTATCACCGTGGCCGAGCGGGTGCCGCTGCACACCGGGCACAACCCGCACAACCGGCTCTACCTGGCCACCAAGGCCGGCAAGCTCGGCCACATGATGGGCAACGAGCACCAGAGCGAGGCCGACCCGGCGTGACTCGCGGGCAGGTGAAACGGCGGCTCGCCTTCGGCTGGTACAAGCAATTGCTGCTGACGGTCCTGCCGCTGTTCGTCGCCAACTGGACCTTTGGCCAGACGGAACCGGTGCTGCCGGTGCTGGCGATGCCGTTGTTCATTGCCGGTATCGCTTCGATGTTCATCAGCCTGCGGTTTTTCGGCGGCTACAAGCATGCGTTGATCGCCACCGAGAAGGCGCTGGACACCCCTGAGGAACCGGCGGCCTGGATCACGCTGGCCAACGTCCGGCGCAAGGCTCTGGTGATCGCGGCCCTGCCGACCTGGATCGGCACCCTGGCGGTGTTCGTCGGCCTGGAGGCGGTGCCGCTGATTCTGCTGGTGCTGTCCACCGTGCTGCTGTTCTACCTCTACCGCATTCCGCGCCAACTCGGCTGATGGGACGCTGGCTGGCGGTGTTGCTGCTGGCCGTTGTGATGTCGGCTGGCGCTGCGCCACGGGTCAGCTTGAGGCGGTCTTGCAGCGTGATCCGCAGGTGATCCTGGCGAGCAACCAGGCTCAGCTCGATGCCTGGAAGGCCTGGCCGCAGTTGGCGGCGGTGCGGTAAGGGCGGTTGGTGCAGGTGCCGGACAAGGGGCTGGAGCGGCCCAGTGGGCGGATGGTCGAGGCGGTGGCTCGCTTGTGTGCGGTGATGGTACCGGGGCGGTAGCGCGCGGTGGCTGCATTCGCGGGCAAGCCCACTCCCGCAAGGGCGGGGCTTTCGATGGCGTGAGGGCTTTTCCGTGGGAGCGGGCTTGCCCGCGAAGGGGCCGCCCACCATTCCACTTGGCTTACAGGCCGAGCAGCTTCATCCGCTCGGTGACCGAAGCCTCGATCCCCGCCACATCCAGCCCGCACTCGGCCAGCATCTGCGCCGGCTTCGCATGCTCGACGTAGGCGTCCGGCAAGCCCAGGTGCAGGATCGGCTTGAGCAGGTTGTCCTGTGCCAGGAACTCGCTGACCGCCGCACCGGCGCCACCCATGATGGCGTTTTCCTCGATGGTCACCAGCAACTCGTGGCTGCTGGCGACCTCGCGGACCAGCGCCTCGTCCAGCGGTTTGACGAAACGCATGTCGACCACGGTCGCATCCAGTTTCTCGGCCACCACCAGCGCTTGCGCCAGTTGCACGCCGAACACCAGCAGGGCGACCTTGCTGCCGCGGCGGCGCACCACGCCCTTGCCGATCTCGATCGGTTCGAGGTTCTTCTCGATGGTCGCGTTCGGACCGCTGCCACGCGGGTAGCGCACGGCCGCCGGGCCGTTGTACAGGTGGCCGGTGCTGAGCATCTTGCGCAGTTCGTTCTCGTCGCTCGGCGTCATCACCAGCATGCCGGGGATGCAGCGCAGGTACGACAGGTCGAAGCTGCCGGCGTGGGTCGGCCCGTCTTCGCCGACCAGGCCGGCGCGGTCGATGGCGAATAGCACGTCGAGGTTCTGCACCGCCACGTCATGCACCAGTTGGTCATAACCGCGCTGCAGGAAGGTCGAATAGATCGCCACCACCGGCTTGGCGCCTTCGCAGGCCATGCCGGCGGCGAAGGTCACCGCATGCTGTTCGGCGATCGCCACGTCGAAGTAGCGCAGCGGGAAACGCTCGCTGAAGGCCACCAGGTCGGAGCCTTCCTTCATTGCCGGCGTAATGCCGACCAGGCGGGGGTCGGCGGCGGCCATGTCGCACAGCCATTCGCCGAACACCGCGGAGTACTTCGGCCCGCTGGGCTTCTTCGGCGCGGCGGCGGGGGCGTCGAGCGGCTCGAGCTTGGTGATCGCGTGGTAGCCGATCGGGTCGATTTCGGCCGGGGCGAAGCCCTTGCCCTTCTTGGTCACCACGTGCAGGAACTGCGGGCCCTTGAGGTCGCGCATGTTGCGCAGGGTGGCGATCAGGGTCGGCAGGTCGTGGCCGTCGATCGGGCCGATGTAGTTCCAGCCCAGCTCTTCGAACAGGGTGCCGGGTACCAGCATGCCCTTGGCGTATTCTTCGGTGCGGCGGGCGATTTCCCAGGCGCCGGGCAGGCGCGACAGCACTTTCTTGCTGCCTTCGCGCATGCTGGCGTAGGTGCGGCTGGAGAGAATCTTGGCCAGGTAGTTCGACAGCCCGCCGACGTTGCGCGAGATCGACATGTCGTTGTCGTTGAGGATCACCAGCATGTTGGCGTCGACTTCCGGCGCGTGGTTCAACGCCTCGAAGGCCATGCCCGCGGTCAACGCACCGTCGCCGATCACCGCGATGGCCTTGCGCTCGCTGTTCTGCAGGCGGGCGGCGATGGCCATGCCCAGCGCGGCGCTGATGGAGGTGCTGGAGTGGCCGACGCCGAAGGTGTCGTACTCGCTCTCCGAGCGGCGCGGGAAGGCGGCCAGGCCGTCCTTCTGACGCAGGGTGTGCATCTGCGCGCGGCGACCGGTGAGGATCTTGTGGGGATACGCCTGGTGACCCACGTCCCATACCAGCCGGTCGTCCGGGGTATCGAAGACGTAGTGCAACGCGATGGTCAGCTCGATGACGCCAAGCCCGGCACCGAAGTGCCCGCCGGTCTGGCCGACCGAATAGAGCAGCTCCTGGCGCAGTTCATCGGCCAGGGTTTCCAGCTCGGCTTCACCTAACCGGCGCAGGCCGGCCGGCGTGTCGGCACGGTCCAGCAGGGGCGTGGTCGGGCGCTGGCGGGGAATCTCATGGAACGTCGTGGGCATCAGGCGAATCGTTATAGGTATGAAGACGCGGCAGTTTACCTTATGGAGCGCACGCTGCCCACGCGATGTCGCATCAGCGGGTCGGATGCTGGCGTTTCGATTGTGCGAAAGGCCAGCATGACCGTCCGGTCAGCTGCGCCGTTCGACGATGTAGCGGGCCAGCTCGCGCAGTGGCTCGGCGGCCGCGTCAAACGGTCGCAGGGCGTGCAGCGCCTGGTCGCGCAGCTCCAGGGCGTAGGCCTTGGCCGCCTCCAGGCCGAGCAGGGCCGGATAGGTCGGCTTGTCGCGGGCGATGTCGGCACCCTGGCGTTTGCCGAGGGTGGCGGTATCGCTTTCGACGTCGAGGATGTCGTCCTGCACCTGGAAGGCCAGGCCGATGGCCTGGGCGTAGGTCTGCAGCGACTTGAGTTCGTCCTTCTGCACGTTGACGCTGGCCAGGGCGCCGAGGGTGACGCTGGCCTCGATCAGCGCACCGGTCTTGTGCCGATGCATGGTTTCCAGGGCCTTCTGGTCGAGCTTGAGGCCCACCGAGCCGAGGTCGATGGCCTGGCCGCCGACCATGCCGGCCGGGCCTGCGGCGTGGGCCAGGGTGTTGACCATCGACAGGCGGATCTCGGCGTTCAGGTCGCTCAGGCGCGGGTCGAGCAGGGCGCTGAAGGCCAGGCTCTGCAGGCCGTCGCCGGCGAGGATCGCACAGGCCTCGTCGAAGGCCTTGTGGGTGGTCGGCTGGCCGCGACGCAGATCGTCGTCGTCCATGGCCGGCAGGTCGTCGTGGACCAGCGAATAGGCGTGGATCAGTTCAACGGCGCAGGCGGCGCCGTTGGCCTGTTCCGGCTTGCCGCCGAGGGCTTCGCAGGCGGCATAGACCAGCAGCGGGCGTACCCGCTTGCCGCCGTTCATCACGCTGTAGCGCATGGCCTCGTAGAGACGGGCGAGCCCGGCGCCGGGCGGCACGAACAGGGTGTCCAGGGCGGCGTTGACCCGTTCCTGGCAGGCGGCCTGATAGCTTTTGATCATTCTGGCTGTTCCGCATCGAAGGGCTCTTCGGCCAGTTCGCCGTCGCGCTCCAGCAGGATTTGTACCTTCTGCTCGGCCTGGGCCAGGGCGTTCTGGCAGTCGCGGGTCAGGCGGATGCCCTGTTCGAAAGCGGTCAACGAATCTTCCAACGACAGCTCGCCGTTCTCCAGGCGCTCGACCAGTGTCTGCAGATCGGCGAGGGATTGTTCGAAATCCAGGGAAACTTTTTTGCGGGCCATGGCGGCGATCTCGGTAGGCGTTCAACGGGCGCGACACTAGCAGACAGCGGGTTGCGGGGCAAATGCGAGGGGTTGCCAATCATGAGGGCATCAGGTGTGTCCGCAGCCTTTTGGCGGGCACCATCATACCTCCTGAATCATGGGGTGATTTGGGGCACGCATGACAGTCTGTGATAGTGGCCTTTTGCCTTGTTCTGCGGGGCTTCCAGGCCATTGAGTGTGCACGATCTCTCATTTGCCGATTGCCCCTGTAAATACCGGTTTTCCGCCATTGTGTAACAAGATCTGAATCGCTAACCTCTGCGACTTCCCGACCTGCCTCGCCAGGTTCTTTCTGATTTTTCGTGTTTCAGGGGTGCGCCGGTCTGGATCGGGCGCAGGGTTTCGTGATGCATGGCAAGGAGGCTGTTGATGCGCCGGTTATTTCCAATGCTGATAGCTCTCTGGGCCGCGACCGCCTGGGCCGAGCCCTCGGCCGAGCTGCAGGAGCCGACCGGCGGCTGGCGTTACTCGGGCCTGCTCGATCGCAGCGATGCGCCGCAGGTGGCCTATCCGACGCCGCCCATCGACCGTGGCATCCAGCGCAGTCGCACGCCGATCGAAGGGCGGATCAACCCGCCCTCCGGCCCGCGTGAACCGCATACCCTGGCGGTCAACGGCAACCCCCTGAATCTCTACACCGATGACAACGGCCGGTTCGTGCGCCCCTATGCCTTCGGTTCCGGCTCCAACAGCGTCGAGGTGCGCAGCGCCCAGGGCAAGTCCCTCAAACGCGTACAGTTCTACGAAGCCAACCAGCAGATAACGCCGGCGCGCATCCGCGTGGTGCTCGGCTGGGATGACCCCAAGGCCGAGCTGGACCTGCACATCATCACCCCCGACGGCCAGCACGCCTTCTACGCCAACCCGCGCCTGACCAACGGCGGCGGCCTCGATCCCGACGGCGTCGACGGCCCCGGCCCGGAGATGTTCACCATGACCGCGCCGATGCACGGCACCTACCTGGTCTACGTGAACTACTGGGGCAACTACAGCGCCAGCGACGGCTATAACTTTACCGAGCGAGCCAACCAGAACGAGGTCATCACCTCGCAGATCAACCTGGTGCTCAACGAGAACACCGTCGATGAAAAGCGCGAGAGCTTCACCGTACCGCTGCGCGCCATCGGCGACCTGCTGCTGGTCAAGACCTTCAACTATTGAACATCCCGCTCCACGGATGAATGGGCTTTGCGAACATGAGCGATAACACTGCTTCCCCGGCCGCCGCCGCGCCGGCCACTCCTCCAACTGCCGGTTCGCGCCGCTGGCTGGGCCTGGTGCTCGGGCTGTGCGTGACCGGTGCGGTGGTCGGCGGCCTGGGCTGGTTTTTCCAGCACAAGTCGGTTGCCCCGGTGCCGGAACTGGCCCTGGAAAAACTCGGCGTCAGCCGCCCGGACGCGCTGCTGGAAACCGCGTCGCTGAGCCAGTTGCCCAAGGACCTGCTCAGCGTGCCGTTCCTGCGCGACACCCTCACCGAGGACTTCGTCTTCTACTACGAGAGCCATGGCGATCGCCTGGGCCTGATCGGCAGCCTGCGGCGGATCATCTACGAGCACGACCTCAAGCTGCAGGACAACCTGATCGAGCAACTGTTCGACCAGCCGGCCGACATCGCCCTGTGGCGTGGCGCCGATGGCCGTCTCAAGGACTTCCTGCTGGTGATGGACCGTGGTGGCCTGGCCAAGCTGCTCGAACCGCTGGCCCATGTCGCCCTCGACGACACCCAGTTGAGCAAGGTCGGCGAGTTGAAGGTCGCCGGCGACAACGTGGCGCTCTACCGCCTGGCCTACAACGCCAGCAAGGCGCTGCTGTTCGCCTCCCGTGGCGACAAGCTGGTGGTGCTGTCCAACCCGGATCGCCTCTACGAGCAGACCAGCGATGACAGCGAAGTGGCGCCCGGCGAGGTGTCGAACCAGGCCCTGGCCGCGCTGCTGGGGGGCGACAAGCTGTTCCCCGAGGCGTTCGGCCTCAAACCCCGTGAAGCAACCGTCAAGCAGCGTATCTCGGTGGCCTCCAGCGTCCTGGCCATGGGTTATCAGCGCTTTATCCCCAGCTTCGCCGGCCTGCGCCTGGACATGGACGACAAGGGCTGGCACAGCTTCCTCGCGCTCGACGAACAGGACAAGTCCGCCGACTTCGACTTCAAACCGATCTGGCAGGCCATGCCGGTCGGTGCCAGCGCCTGCGTCGCCCTGCCGCTGGCGGCCGAGCAGCAACAGCCGCTGCTGGTCAAGCTCGGCGCCGACGCGGCCACCGCGCAGAAACTCACCGAACACATGAGCGGTGCCGCCGGCCTGTGCTGGTATGCCGATTCGCGCCTGTACACGCCGCTGCTGGTGGCGAACCTGAACAAGGACAACGACAGCCTCGATGCCGACCTCGGCAAGCTGTTCGGCTCCATGGTCGGCACCCGGGAAAGCAACGTCGAAGGGGGACTGTTCCCGATCGACGAACAGAACAAGGACAGCCTGCACCAGTGGAAGCGCGTGGTCAGCTCGACCTTTGGCCAGTACGCCGCCCAGGAAGCCGAGAACCCCGACGCCATCACCGGCCGCGCCTTCTTCCGCGTGAGCCTGGCACGGCACGGCTCGACCCTGTTGTTCTCCCTGGACGACAAGCTGGTGGACAAGGCCCTCGGCACCCTCGACAAGCACTTCCCGCCATTGGCGGACGTGGTGCCCAGGGATGCGCTGACGCCGGTCTACCTGGGCCCGGACTCCCTGGCGCAACTGATGAAGCAGGAGACCCTCGACAGCCTGCCCCAGGACATGGAACCGGTATTTCGCAACGCCGCGCAGACTCACCTGCTGCCCAAACTGCAGAAGCTCGCCGGCTTCGGCAAATACGCCCTGACCCTGCCCGAAGGCACCGAGCCTGACGGTCACTGGCAGTGGCTGCCGCTGCAATGGCGGGCGATGTGATTCGTCTGTCCAAGGCCCTGGGCGTGCTGGCGCTGCTGAACCTGGTGTTCGGCACGTCGGCGTTCGCCGTCGAAACGCCGGCCCTGGATGTCGAGCAGTCCCAGGTGTTCCGCGCCTGGTTCGTGCGCATCGCCCAGGAGCAACTGACCCAGGGGCCGAGCCCGCGCTGGTACCAGCAGGACTGCGCCGGCCTGGTGCGCTTCGCCGCCAACGAAGCGTTGAAGAAACACGATGACAAGTGGCTGCGGGCCAATGGCCTGTCCAACCGTTACCTGCCGCCCGAGCTGAGCCTCAGTGACAGCCAGCGCAAGCTGGCCCAGCAGTGGCAGCAGGGCGGCGGCAAGGTCGGCCCGTACGTCAATGCGATCAAGCTGATCCAGTTCAACAGCCAGCTGGTCAGCCGCGACCTCAACCAGGCGCGGCCCGGCGACCTGCTGTTCTTCGACCAGGGCGACGATCAGCACCTGATGATCTGGATGGGCCGCAACATCGCCTATCACACCGGCACCACCACCCCCACCGACAACGGCATGCGCTCCGCCAGCGTGCAGCAACTCATGACATGGAAGGACACCCGATGGATACCCGATGCAACGAACCCCAACTTCATCGGCGTCTACCGGCTGAACTTCCTCTCTCGATGAACGGGTCTTCCATGATGCGTCTGTTATCCCGAATGGTTTTCGCCCTGGCCGTGCTGTTGCCGGTCACCGCTGGTGCCGCCGATGACTCGGTGCCGCCGAGCAACTACACGCCGATTGCCGGCGAAAGCTTCTTCCTGCTCGCCGACAGCAGCTTCGCCAGCGACGAGCAGGCGCTGGTCCGCCTGGAAGCACCGGGCCGCGACTACCGGCGTTTCCGCATGGAACCGTACGGTGGAGCGGACATCCGCGTGTACCGCATCGACCAGCCGCTGGAGTTTCTCAAGCGCCAGAAAAACCTGCACCGGGTGGTCAGCGATGGCCAGTTCAAGGGCGAGGGGCTGTCCAATACCCTGGCCTACCTGTGGGACAACTGGTACCGCAAATCCCGTCGGGTGATGCAGCGGGCGTTCTCCTACGAGTCGCGCAAGCAGGTGACCGAGGAGGTGCCGGAGCTGAAGATGGGCGACGTCATCAACCGGCCGACCCAATATGACAACCCGCCGCAATACGCGCCGTTGCCGGGCCTGCCACTGGTCAGCCAGTTCCGCTACCCGCTGTGGGACGCCAAGCCGATCCAGCCACCCAAGGGCGTCGACCTGGCCGGGTCCTCCAGCCAGTTCATCAGCGTCGCACCGGGTAACGTCTATATCCCGCTGGGCAAGCTCAAGCCGGGCCTGTACCTGGTCGAGGCGCTGGTCGGCAAATACCGCGCGACCACCGTGGTGTTCGTCTCCAACACCGTGGCGGTGAGCAAGATCGCCGGCGACGAACTGCTGGTGTGGGCCGCACGCAAGCACGAAGGCAGCTCGGTGCCCAAGGTCAAGGTGCTGTGGACCGATGGCCTGGGCGTGATGAGCAGCGGCGAGACCGATGCCGAGGGCCTGCTGCGCCTCAAGCACGTCAGCCCCGAGCGCTCGTTCATGATCGGCGAGGATGACGAGGGCGGGGTGTTCGTCTCCGAGAACTTCTACTACGACAGCGAAATCTACGACACCAAGCTCTACGCCTTCACTGACCGGCCGCTGTACCGGCCGGGGGACTGGGTGTCGCTGAAGATCGTCGGTCGCGAATTCAAGAACGCCCGCGACTCGGTCAACCCGACCGGTGCGCCGGTGCGGGTCAGCGTGCTCGACGCCACCGGCACCATGCTGCAGACCCTGGACCTGAACCTGGACGGCAAGGCCGGTACCCAGGGCCGTTTCCAACTGCCCGACAACGCCGTGGCCGGCGGTTACGAGCTGCGTTTCAGCTACCGTGACCAGACCTACAGCAGCGCCTTCCGCGTCGCCGAGTACATCAAGCCGCACTTCGAAATCTCCCTGGACCTGGCCAAGCAGGACTTCCGTACCGGCGAGCCGGTCAAGGGCAAGCTGCAACTGCTGTACCCGGACGGCAAGCCGGTGGTCGATGCCCGTGTGCAACTGACCCTGCGTGCCCAGCAACTGTCGATGGTCGACAACGAGCTGCAATACCTCGGGCAATTCCCGGTGGAACTGAGCAGCGCCGAACTGACCACTGACGACAAGGGCCAGGCCGTGCTCGACCTGCCGGCGGCGGAGAAGCCCAGCCGCTACATGCTCACCGTGTTCGCCAGCGATGGCGCGGCGTATCGGGTCAAGACCACCAAGGAAATCCTCATCGAGCGTGGCGCGTCGCGCTACAGCCTGTCGGCCCCGCGGCGCTTCAGTGCCAGCGGCGAGAAGGTCGCGTTCAGCTACGCCAACGAGTCCGCCGTGGAGCCGGCCAGCGCCAGCAAGCCGAGCAGCTACAGCTGGGTACGCCTGGAAGACCAGTCCACCGGTGGCGGCAAGCTCGCGGCCGGCGACAAGGGTTTCAGCCTCACGTTCGACCGTCCCGGCACCTACAACCTGTCGCTCAAGGACGAGCACGAACGCATCCTCGGTGCCACCGGCCACTCGGTGACCGGCGATGGCGTCAAGGCCGTGCCCGGCACCGTGGAGATCCTGCTCGACAAGCCCGAGTACCACGCCGGTGACGAAGCCCTGGCGCTGATCACCTTCCCGGAGCCGGTCAACGACGCGCTGCTGTCTCTTGAGCGCGACAAGGTCGAGGCCACCGCGCTGCTGTCCAAGGGGGCCGACTGGCTGCGCCTGGAGAAGATCAGCGCCAACCAGTACCGCGCGCGGATTCCGGTAAAGGACAACTTCGCCCCCAACCTGACCTTCTCGGTGCTCTACACCAAGGGAGGCGAATACAGCTTCCAGAACGCCGGCCTCAAGGTCGCCACGCCGCAGATCGACGTGGCCATCGCCACCGACAAGGACAGCTACCAGCCGGGCGATACCGTCTCGGTGGACCTGACCACCCAGTTCGCCGGCAAGCCGATCCCGGCGCACCTGACCGTCAGCGTGGTGGATGAAATGATCTATGCCCTGCAGCCGGAAGTGGCGCCGAGCATCGACCAGTTCTTCTACCACCCACGGCGCAACAACGTGCGCACCAGCGCCAGCCTGTCGTTCATCAGCTACGACGTGGCCCTGCCGGGCAGCCCCGGTGCGCCGGGCAAGGCCAACCGCAGCGAACGCGGCGTGAAGGTGCTGGAGCGGCCGCGTCGTGAAGACGTCGACACCGCCGCCTGGCAGCCGGAACTGGTCACCGACGCCAACGGCAAGGTGCGCTTCACCTTCCGCATGCCGGACTCCCTGACCCGCTGGCGCATCACCGCCCGGGCCATTTCCGATGCCGGGCAGGTAGGCCAGCGCAACCAGTTCATCCGTTCCGACAAGCCGCTGTACCTGAAATGGAGCGGTCCGACCCACTTCCGCAACGGCGACCAGCCCAAGCTCGGCCTGTTCGCCTTCAGCCAGGACGACAAGCCGGCCAAGGCCGAACTGCTGATCCGCTACGCCGGCCAGGAACAACGCCTGCCGCTGTCGCTGAACAAGGGCATCAACTACATCCCGCTGCCGGCGATCGCCCTCGGCAGTGGCGACTGGACCGCCGAACTGCAACAGAACGGCAAGGCCCAGGACACCCTGGCCGTACGTCTCACCGCGGTCGCCGACGGCTGGCAGGTGACCCAGAGCCAGAGCCTCAGCGTGGCCAGCGGCGATACCCCGCTGAGCCTGCCGGCCGATGCCAGCGACATTCGCCTGCGCCTCGACGACAGCCCGCAGGCGCTGTTCCGGGCCAGCCTCGACGACCTGCTCAGCTACCCCTACGGTGGTGTCGAGCAGACCGCCAGCCAGTTGCTGCCGCTGAGCATCGCCTACCCGGCGCTGTCGGGTAACGCGCAGATCCGCGATCGCCTGCGCCTGATCCTGCAGAACAGCCGCCTGCGCCTGGTCTCGATGGCCGGTCCCGATGCCTGGTTCACCTGGTGGGGCGAGGACGTCACGCCGGATGCCTTCCTCACCGGCTACGCCTATTACGCCGACTGGTACGCCAGCAAGGCCCTGGGCGTGAGCCTGCCGCCGGAGCATTGGCAGCGGGTGCTGGACGTCTACGCCAAGCAGGCTTCCGCTACGCCGTTGCTGCAACGGGCGCTGGTGCTGTCGTTTGCCAGGGACATGCAACTGCCGGTCAACACCCTGCTCAGCGGCCTGATGGACGAACTGGCGAAAGCCGGCGAGGGTGCCGACGCCAACCTGCTGGATGATGGTGAAGACAGCGTGGTGATGGGCGCACCGGACTCGGCCCTGGGCCTTGCCAGCGCGCGGGTACTGACCGCAGCACTGGCGCGCCAGAGCAAGGTCGCCTTGCCGGACGCGTTCAGCCGGCAACTGCCGGCCGCCGAACAGCGCCTGGGCGCCAGTTCGCAGCCGTTCGCCACCGCCCTGAACCTGTCGCTCAAGCCGTTCAATGCCGAGCAGGCCCAGGATCTGCTGCAGCGTCTGCTGCCGCAACAATCCACCCTGGAGCGTGCGCTGGCCCTGACCTGGCTGCAACGCAGCGTCGAGCAGACCCCGAAAATGGTCAGCCTGACTCCGGGCGAAGGCTGGCAGGTCCGCCAGGGCAGCACCGGCGAGGCCTACTGGCAGTGGCAAGGCCAGGGCGTGCCGAACGTGCTGACCCTGAGCGGTGCCCAGGAGCGTCCGTTGCGCGCCAGCCTGAGCTACCTCAGCCAGGGCAAGGCCGCTGCCGACCTGCCGGTGCAGATCAGGCGCCGCCTGCTGGAACTGGTGCCGGACGATGAGCCCAATACCTTCAGCCTCAAGGCCGTGGGCGACAAGCCGCTGTCCAGCGACAGCCTGTACCTGGACGAAGTGATCCTCACCAGCAAGGCGGCCAAGCCGGTGCGTTACGGCATGCTCGAACTGCCGCTGCCACCGGGGGCGGATGTCGAGCGCACCACCTGGGGCGTCAATCTGGCCGGGCTGGCCGGCGAGGAAGCCACGCCGCTGGAGAAGGCGCATTTCGAACCGGGGCAGATGGCCTACGGGGTGCCGGTCAACAGCCTCAACGGCGAGGTGCGCGTGCGTCATCTGCTGCGCTTCTCGCAGAAGGGCCAGTTCAAGCTGCCGCCGGCGCGCTTCAGTCAGATCTATGCGCCGGAGCACCAGGCCCAGGAGCAGAAGGCGGCCCTCGGACAAGTCACGGTTCAATGACATGAGCCGTCCGCTGACCTGGCTGGTGCTGTGCTTTCTTCCTCTGCTGGCGACGGCAGAGGAGGCGCCGTTGCGCCTGGCCTGGAAAACCGCTGGCGGTTATGAGCTGGTGCAGTTGAACACCACGCAGGTGCTCAGCCGCGAACCGTTGCCGGCGGACCTGCAAACCCCGCTGGGCAGCCTGTGGAAGCTGTTCGTCTACGCCTGGCTGGTCGACACCGACCAGCAGGAGCCGGCCTACGATTGCCACGGCCAGGATCACGAGGAAGTCTATTGCTGCACGCCGGGCGGCAACATCGCCCGCGATGCGGCGCTGGTCCGTTCCTGTGGGTTGTACTTCGACCCCAAGCGGCTGAACCTCGATGCCGGCCGGTGGCGCGACTACTGGCAGGCCCGCCAGGCTCCCGCCTGGCTGCAGAGCCTCGACCACCTGCAGCCGCAGACCCGTGTCCCCGTGGCACAACTGCTGGAGGCGCTGCGTACGCTGCCGGCCCAGGACGCGGCGCGTCGGCTGCTGCTCGACGTGGTGCTCAACGCCGCCGACGGCCAGGCCGTGGCGGTGTTGGGTGGGCGGCTGCGGGTCAAGACCTGGAGCTGGCTCGGCGACCAGGACCCGCAGTCGCGCCAGGGCGGTTTCGCCGGCTGGCTGGCGGACGGCACGCCGCTCTGGGCCGGTGGCCGCGGCACCAGCCAGATGGTGTTGCGACACTACTCGGACGTGCTCGGCGGTTTCCTGCCGGCACCGCAGGCGGAAGACGCCGGGCGTTGCGTGCAGGTCGAGCTGTTCTCGCGCTACCCGCTCAAGGGCGTCAGCCGTGTGGATGGGCAGGCGGCCGCGGAGGGGGGCCTGCAAGGCCGCTACCGGGTCGACTTCGCCAACGGCAACCAGCTGGACATCGAAAGCACGGGCGAACTGTTCCTGTTGAAGAACGCCGGCCAGCCACAACTGGTGGCCCGGCTCGATCGCGAGGAGTACGTCGCCCGGGTGTTGCAGCGCGAGGCCAGGAGCGAACCGGCCGAGGCGGCCAAGGCCCTGGCCGTGGCGATCCGCAGTTACCTGTTGCAGAACGCCGGGCGCAGCGGCGACTGCCTGAGCATCGACGACAGCAGCAGCCGCCAGCGCGTGGCGCCGCGACCGGCCACGGCCGAAACACGTGCCATCGCCGCCTGGACCAGCGACCTGGTGCTGGCCGGCAGCCCGGTGACCTACCACTCCGACCAGCCCGGCCCGGACAAGCTGTCCTGGCAGCAGGCGGTGGAGCAGGCCAACAACGGCGCGCGCTACGACCAGATCCTCCAGCACGCCTATCCACGGGCGAGCCTGAGCCGCTGGGACAACCCGGTGGCGTCCTGCGAGCCCTTGCCGGCGGCCCAGGAGTGGCTGCTCAAGCAGCGTCGCGTCTGGCGCCAGCGGCTGAACCGGGAGGTCGGCTATAACGAACTGAGCCGCTTCGCCGTCTGCCGCGTGGCGTTCGGCCGGCCCTATGTCGATCGCGAGCGCCAGCGCATCTACGTGCGCGGCGTGCTGACCCAGCAGGACCGCCTCGACCTGACCCATGAATACCTGCACCTGGCGTTCGAGGCCCACCCGAACGGCCAGGACGAAGACTACATCGAAGGGCTTGCCCGCCACCTGTTACTGGAATAGGCCATGACATTGCGTATCCCCACCCTAGCCCTGTTCCTCGCCACCCTGGCGGTGCTGGGCACGGCCCATGCCGACATCAAGCTCGACACCCTGCGGGGTGGCTGGCGCCAGGGTTCGTCGGACGGCGAAAACTACAGCCAGACCGTCAACTACCCGGCCTCGTCGGTCAACACGCCACTGGGCCAGGCCGACACGGCGCGAATCATGGGCCAGATCAAGGGCACGCCGAAGAATGCCCGCGAGCCGGGCAACCTGATCGTCAATGGCGTGAGCATGCCGCTCAAGCTCGATGCCTCGGGCAACTTCGACCGGCCGTTCGCGTTCCCCAATGGCACCAACAGCGTCGAAGTGCGCAGCCCTGACGGCCAGCAGCGCAAGCGCGTGCAGTTTCTCAACGCCGGTGGCGCGACCAAGGCCAAGCTGCGCATCCTGCTGTCCTGGGACAGCGACCACACCGACCTCGACCTGCACGTGGTCACGCCAGACGGCGCGCACATCTGGTACGGCGACCGCACGGCGCCTAACGGCGGCTCGCTGGACGTCGACGTCACCACCGGCTACGGCCCGGAAATCTTCTCCATGCCGGCGCCGATCAAGGGCCAGTACCTGATCTACGTGAACTACTACGGCGGCGGCTATCGCAGCGATGAGGACGGGGACGGTGGCCAGGAAAACGCCGTACAGGCCCTGACCACGGCGAAGATCACGCTGATCACGGAAGAGGGTACGGTGAACGAGAAGATGGAATCGTTCATCGTCCCGATGCGTGCGCCGGGCGAGCTGACGCTGGTGCGCAAGTTCAGCTATCCCTGAGAGCGTGGCGTTTCCAGGCTGGCGAACAAGTCTTGAGGGCCCATTCGCGGGCAAGTCGGATCGCCGCACTGCCGGCTCCTACAGAGACCGCGCCAGACACCTGTCCGATGTGCGCTCCGGGGGCGCAGCATTTATCCGCGAAAGAGCCCGAGAGGGCAGACCAGGACTGATCCGTTATCAGCTAACTCGCGTCATTCCCTGCCAGCTCACGCTCGATCTGTTCGATACTGGGTAGGCTGGTTTGCAGCTCGGCGGGCAAGGACTCCACCAGCTGATACTCGGCCACTCCGATGGGGAGGGCACTATCTCGCAGAGCGTATTCAGCCACGACCTTATTCTTGCTTTTGCATAACAGTAGGCCGATGGTTGGTGCGTCCTGGGGATGTTTGAGTTGGGCATCTACTGCTGTCAGGTAAAAGCTCAATTGACCCAAATGCCCAGGTTTGAATTTGCCAGCCTTGAGCTCGATCACCACGTAGCAACGCAGCTTCAGGTGATAGAACAGCAGATCAATGAAGAACTCGTCTCCGCCGACATCCAGCAACACTTGTTTGCCGACGAAGGCGAATCCCGCACCCAGTTCCAGCAGGAATTCGGTGACGTGTTTGATGAGGGCACTTTCAATCTCGCGCTCTTGGGCATCGGCGGTCAGGCCGAGGAAGTCGAAGCGGTAAGGATCTTTCAGCGATTCGCGGGCCAGATCGGAGTGGGGCTTGGGTAGATGGTTTTCGAAATTGCTGGCAGCGTTGCCGCTACGCTCCAACAGGCGGGATTCGATCTGCATCACCAGAATGTTGCGCGACCAGTTGTGCTCGACGGCTTTGGCAATGTACCAGCGCCGGGTTTCGGGGCCGGGGAGTCTGTCCAGCAATACCAGATTATGGCCCCAGGGCAATTGTGCAGCAGCCTGTTGCACAAATTCCGTGTCCGGCCACGCTTCGGCAAATGCGCGCATGTATTTGAGGTTGCGGGGCGAAAACCCTTTCATGTCGGGAAAGGCTGTGCGCAGGTCCTGCGCCAGGCGCTCTATGACCTTGGCCCCCCCAACCCTCCTGGACCTGCCGAGTCAGGATCTCGTGGCCGATCTGCCAGTAGAGCAGCACCAGCTCTTGATTGACCGCCAGCGTGGCGCGCTGTTGAGCGGTATGGATGCAACCTTTGAAGTCGCCATATCCTTCGGGAGGTGAGCTCAGACCAGCAGGTTGGTTGCTCATGCCTTTTCCTCGTGACGTTCCTTGTGCTGCATTTGCGGGTATCCGGGAGCGCAGGTCAAACGGTTTCCTGAACGATCAGATTTCGAAATCTTACGCAGGCCGTTGGCCTTGGGGTTCAGGAGGATGTGTTTGAAGAGGGGAGCACCTTGCTCACCCGAAGTCGAAATCGAAGATAGTCACCCGAATGGTCAGGCACAAGCGCACTGGAATTTCTAGAAAACTTCAGGCGAAGGAAAGGGAGTCGTCCTGCCAGCGCCGGCAAATCATGCTCAAAAACGCTCAATCCGGTCACTGAACCGATCAGTCTGCGGCGCTGCTCATGGCGACTTCCACGCGGTTACGCCCCTTGCCCTTGGCGCCATACAGCGCCTCGTCCGCCAGTGACAGCAACCGTGACAGTTCGTAGCCGTTTTCCCGTGTCGTCACCACCCCGATGCTCACGCTGAGCAGGCCCGGCTCCAGCAAGGTCAACGCGGCAAACTCGCGACGGATGCGTTCCGCCACGTCGACGGCCGCCGCCTCGTCGCTTTCCAGCAGACAGGCGAATTCTTCCCCGCCAATGCGTCCGAACACGTCCTTCTCATGCAACGCGCGGCCCATGACCCGGCTGAAGGCGATCAGCGCCTGGTCTCCCACGGCATGGCCGAAGGTGTCGTTCAGTCGCTTGAAATGGTCGAGGTCGCAAAGCAGCAGCGCCATTACCGTACCGCGCCGCTGGCAGGCCTCCAGCCGGCGAGCTCCACGGTCCATGAACGCCCGGCGGTTGCCGACACCGGTCAGGGCATCGCTGTAGGCGGCCGCCTTGAAGCGCAGTTCGGCGCGTTCCTTGACCATCGCCAGGGTCATGTAGGCGATGCCGATCACGTAGACCATGGCCTCGAACAGCAGGAACGAGAAAAACGAGGTGCCCTTGCCGACACCGGTCAGCGCCTGTTCGAGCCCCATGCCGGTGTCGTAGAAGGCCCGGATGTAATAGAACACCGTGTGCAGCAGGGTCAGGAAAAAGGCTGGCAGGTAGGAGACTTCGAGACTTTTCTGGCTGCGCCAGAACTCCAGCACCGTAACCGATCCGTAGACGGCGGTCAGCAGCGAGTAGGCGGTGACCCGCATGCTCAGCGACTCCATGAAGGCGGGTACCAGGCACAGGGCCAGCCAGGCCCCCGCACCGGCCAGCATACCTGGCAGCGACGGCGCCCGTCCGGCCAGTATCCGCATCGCCGTCCAGTTCATCGCGGCGCTCAGTAACAGCACGACATTGCCCAGCACCAGGGGCACGAAGTCGATGCCCATGCCCCGCAGGCTCACCAGCACCATGCCCAGCGACGCCAGCAGCATCGTGCCGGCCAGGTAGGCGAGCGGTCGTTCGCGGGTTTCACGGCTCCAGGCGTGCAGGGTCAACAGGCCCATCACGCAGAAAATGAGCACCGACACGATGAGCAGGGTCGGGATGTGAAGCGTCATGCGCTGAAGCTCCTTTACCTGGCGCGCAGAGGGTCTCACGGCAGGCGCAAGGGTATGGCTAAAGGACGGCAACTGTACCTCAGTTGCTGCGTGGTTGACCGCACTCCCTTGCGGCGCCTGCTGGAGACTGGCGCAGCTTCAGATGCCAGGTCCGATGACGCGCACCGGCAGCCTGGCCAGACGATCCCAACCGTCGGCATCGATCCCGGAGCAGTTCTGCAACGACAATTCTTGCAGCGGCAATTGCTCCAGCGCAGGTATCACGGCCGAGGTGATCCGCGACTCCCCCGGGCTTGCCGTGAGCGTCAGGCTGCGTAACGGCAGGCGGGCAAGATGGGCGACGCCGGCATCCGTGAGCCAGGGGCTGTCATACAGGTCGAGGTGCTTCAGGGGCAGGTCGCGCAGGCAGGCGAGGTCGGCGTCGCGCAGGTCCAGACCGCCGATCTCCAGTGCTTCCAGCGGCAGGCCCAGTTCGGCCAGCGTCCGCAGCGCCTTGCCGTCCACGCCATTGCAGAAGTTGAGCTTCAGCCTTTTCAGCGGCAGGCCCGCCAGTTGTTTCAGCTCCTTGCGGGTGACCTCGTTCAGGGAAAGGTCCAGCGACTCCAACGCCAGGCCACGCAAGTCGCCCAGGGTGTCCGCATCGATGCCCTGCACATCGCAGAGCCCCAGCCGCTTGAGCGGGAAGGCGTGCAGTGTGTCCAGCCGCTCGATCATCACCTGGGATGCCTTCAGATCCAGATCGGCGAGCGGCATGCCTTCCAGTTCGGCAAGGTCCTCATCGCTGATATAAGCGCACTGCAGTGACAGCCGCTCGATCGGCAGATCGCGAATCGCCTGCAGGGTGGCCTCGTTCGCATAGCAGTAGTCGAGGCTCAACGAGCGCAAGGCCGTCAGGCTGCGCAGCCAACTGGCGTCCTCGAGTATGGCGAGACGGCCCCAGCCGAGGGACAGATGTTCGAGTGGGTGTCTGGACAGATGGGCCATGCCGCGGGAAGTGAGGTGTTCGATGCGCTCCAGTTCCAGGGAGCGCAACGGCAAGCGCGATAGCGCGAGCAGACCGTCGTCGGTGATCTCATCGCAACGGTTCAGCGACAGTTCCTGCAGCGCACTGTCGCCGAGTTGCCGGAGGAACGCGTCGTCGAAGTCATCACCGTAGGTTTGCAGTTTCAGCCGGCGCAACCGCTCGACTGACGGTAGGCAGGTCTCGTTGTCCGAGCGGGAAAAGCCGCTGATCTCCAGCGTCTCCAGGGCCAGGGCGGGCAGGCGGCGCCAGAGCTCCTGGTCGCAGCTGAAGTTCGGGCCGTCGAGCACCAGCGTGCGCAGTGGCAGTCCGGCCAGGGCATCCAGCCAGTCCGGTTCGGCATCGCTCAGTTCCAGGCGGTCGACCGGCAGCCCGCGCAGCTGCGGCAGCCAGGCCCTGGGCCGGTTGGCATGCGGTTTGGCGTGCAACCCGGCAATCACCGTCAGGGCGGCCGGATCGCCCAGGCCGGCGGCGAGCCGCAAGCCATCCAGGGCCACATCGGCGGTGTCGAGCAGGTCGCGATAGAGCGCGGCGCGTACCGCAACATCGTCGGGGGCGGCGGCAAGCCGGTCGATCAGGGTCCTGCGGTCGGGATTCAGCACTGTGCACGTTCCGTCGTATTTTCCTGGTCGAGCCAGGCCTCGACCGATGCCGGCGACATCGGTCTGGAATAGTAGTAACCCTGTACCAGCGAGCAGCCCAGGCTGGCCAGGGCATCCAGTTCAGGCTGGGTTTCCACGCCTTCGACAATGCAATCGAGCTGCATGTCCAGGCTCAGCGCCACCAGCGATTTGACGATCTTGTAGCTGGCCGGCTTTTCATGCAAGCCGGTGACGAAGCTGCGATCGATCTTGATCTTGGTGAAGGCCAGCGAGTGCAACTGGCTGAGGCTGGAGTAGCCGGTGCCGAAGTCGTCGAGGGAAATGCCGCAACCCAGCCGGCGGAAGCCGTCGATGGTGCGCTGCACCTGGACGATGTCCTGCATGGTCGCCGTCTCGGTGATTTCCAGGTCCAGTCGCCGGGGATCGAAACCGCTCGCCACGATCACTTCGACGATCTGCTGCGCCACTTCGTCCGACGCGCAGTCGTGGGCCGAGAGGTTGAACGACAGGCGAATGTCGGCCGGCCAGCCGTTGGCGGTTGCCAGCGCCTTGCGCAGCAGGGGCGGGGTCAGGCGGTTGATCAGGCCGATCCGCTCGGCCACCGGGATGAACCGGTAGGGCGAGACATCGCCCAGCTTGGGGCTCTGCCAGCGCGCCAGGGCCTCGAAGGACACGGTGCGTTGAGTGCGCAGGTCGATCACCGGCTGGAACACCAGGTGGAATTCCTGCTCGATGTCCGCCCGGCGCAGGGCCTGCTCCGTCACGCCTTCGTGCAGCAGTTGCTGGTGGTGGCAGGCGGTGAACATCGACAGCGCACCGCGGTTGGTGCGTTTGCTGTGATAGAGCGCGTAGTCGGCGTACTCGAACGCCTCGATGGCATTGGTCGCCATGTCCGGGAAAGTCGCCATGCCCAGGGAGCCGCCGATCTGCACCGGCAGGTCGGTGAGCAGGAACGGCGTGGCCAGGGCCTCGCAGACCCGCTGGCCGAAGGCGGCCAGGGCCTGGTCATCGGCGTCGTTGGCCAGGATCAGCGCGAACTCGTCACCGCCCAGGCGCGCCAGGTGCATGCCGTCTTCCAGCAGGCCGTTCAGGCGCTGGCCGACCTGGGCCAGCAGGCGGTCGCCGACGCTGTGGCCGAACTGGTCGTTGACCGGCTTGAAGCCGTCGAGGTCGATGATACCCACCGCCAGCCGTGAACCATTGGCCTCGGCGTTGGCCATCTCGCGGTCCAGGGTGCTGAAGAACTGCCGGCGGTTGGGCAGCCCGGTCAGGCTGTCCTCGTTCGCCAGCTTGAGGTTTTCGTCACTCAACTGCTCGGCCTTGGCCTGGGCGTCGACCAGCCGGGTGAAGGCGCGGTAGTGGTTGTTGAGGATCACCAGCATGGTCATGGACACCAGCAGCACGTTCAGCGCGGTGGCCGTGAAGGCGGTGTTGCCCATGCTGGAGAAGAACACCACGAACACCACGTTGACGATCAGCGCCGTGCTTTGCGCGGCCGGGCGCAGGTGCATCATGCTGAAGATCACGCCGATGACGGTGATCGCCATGTAGAAGGCGACGTGGGATTGGGCATAGATATCGCCATAGGGGAACAGGGCCAGTGACCAGAAGGTAAAGGCCGTGGCAATCGGTGGTGCCAGCAGGTTGGTCCGTACCAGCGCGCGGGCGATCAGCTCCGGTGCCGGCGGATGATGGCGCATGCGCCACCAGCTGGCGCCGCGGATGCCGCAGATCAGGGTCATGGCCACCGGGATGTAGAAGGCCAGCCAGTCTGGCGCATTGTCCAGGTGGGTCATGACCAGCGCCCAGGTGTTCACGATCAGGATGAAATACATCAGCGGCAACTGACGAGCCAGCGCGATGTACTGGGCCTTGAGCAGCCTTGGGTTATCCAGGGGTGGGGTGACGAGTTTTCGAAGCTTCTTGAATAGGCCAGTCATTATCACGAGAGCCTCTATGGCCGTGGTCGATACAGCTCCCTCTGCTTGAAGGCGGCCTCGCGCATGCATGATTGCGAGGTTCAGGCGCCCGCAGGCCGATCTTTGCCGGCTGTAGCCTTTATTTCGGCTGGGTGGGCGAGTTCTGGAGGGGGCGGCGGGGCTTTTGGCTGGTTTAGCGAATGAGAGGCGATCAACGGCGCAGCCGGGCCTCGCACGTCGAGTATGGCGGATAAATGCCGGGCATTAAAAAGCCGGCTTGTGGCCGGCTTCTCGGGGACGGATTTGGCTTATTTTTGGTAAGCCTCGCCCGCCTTCAAAAGGTACATGCGCAAAGGCAATGTCTGGTCGGGAGACCCTGCGCGGTAGTCTCGCACAGGGTGGGTGGCAGGCTGACCCGCTTTCGGGGGACGCTGCCAGAATGTGCGGCGCAGGATACCCACATTTGCGACATATGCCCAGCGAAAACCGCCATGCAGAGCGATCGTTTTCAGATAAATCCACATTTCGACGCTATTTGCAGGGCACCGGCGGGCGGCGCTTGTTCAAGGTCGACCACCAGAACACCCAACCGAGGATCCGAATGCCCTGGCGCTCGATCTCTTCGGCGCTGAAGATCTCGTCGGGATATTCGTCGCTGTTGTGGCTGCGCAGCCGCAACGCGCCTGCCGGCAGGCGGTAGACGTATTTCACCCGGAGCATGCCGTCGTGTTCCAGGGCATAGATTTCGCCGTCCACCACCTGGGTCAGGCTGCGGTCGATGGCGATGGTGGAGCCGTCCTCGATCTTCTCGGCCATGGCATTACCGATCATCGGTGCGCAGATGGCCTTGTCCGGGTCGACGCCCATGGCCTGCAGGATCCGGTACGGCAGGCGTACCTTGCGCCCGGGGATGGCGCTGACCTGAGTCTGCTTGGAGCCGGGGGCCGTAGGCGTTTCCTTGTAGAGCGGAACCTGTACGTCGTTGCGCTCGCTGGCGGCCAGGTCGTCACGGGCCGAGTAGGGCTCCTGTTCGCCGGCCCGTGGCCGCAGGGCGTCGGCCTCTGCCTCGGCGGCAGAAGCACCCGGATGCTTCGGACCCTCGCCCGTTCGTAGCCAACGGCTGTTGACGCACAACAACTCCGCTATCTCATCCATGCGGGCCATGGGGATGCCACGCTTGAACCAGTTATTGACGTGCTGCGGCGTCACCTGCCGGTTGGCAGCGAAGTCCGAAGCGGAAAGATGGCACTCCCGCAGGAGCGCTCTTAAGCGATCGCCTGATGTATTCATGAACACAGAGTTTACTGGCGTGCTACACCCGTTTAAATAAACGAGATGTTCAAAAATAGCCGGCAAAAGCACACAACGTGATTGATTTCGTTGACTATTCCTACTCTTGCGTGTGGACGCCCGTTTCGCGCTGTTTATTCATTAAACGCCTTGTTTGTCCCGGGGTAAACGGGCATAAAAAAACCCCGGCGGACCGGGGTTCTTCATCAGCGTGCGCTGTCGGTGCGAATCAGCCCTTGTAGGCGGCAACCGACTTGCTGATTTCGGCGCGGGCGGCGTCAGCGTTGCCCCAGCCTTCGATCTTGACCCACTTGCCTTTCTCGAGATCCTTGTAGTTCTCGAAGAAGTGCTTGATCTGCTCCAGCAGCAGGGCTGGCAGGTCGGTGTATTCCTTCACGTCGACGTACAGCTGGGACAGCTTGTCGTGAGGAACCGCGATCACCTTGGCATCGCCACCGCCGTCGTCGGTCATGTGCAGGATGCCGACCGGACGGGCACGGATCACCGAGCCTGGAGCGACCGGGTAAGGGGTCACGACCAGCACGTCGAGCGGATCACCGTCGTCGGCCAGGGTGTTGGGGATGAAACCGTAGTTGGCCGGGTAGAACATCGGGGTGGCCATGAAACGGTCAACGAACAGGCAGTCGCTGTCTTTGTCGATTTCGTATTTGATCGGCGCGTGGTTGGCCGGGATTTCGATCGCGACGTAGATGTCGTTCGGCAGGTCTTTGCCAGCCGGGATCTTGCTGTAGCTCATTGGGCGATGCCCCCGTTAGTTGACCAGAAACCTGGTTGGATTGACCAAAAAGTGGCGGCGATTATAGGCACATTCCGGGGTGGATGCCACGTGTTGCAGGACGTGTGGGCGCGGCCGGTGCATGAGTTGTCCGGGACTTCTGGGGCTGTTGGCGAACCCCATCGCCCCCGGATCAGGGGGCAGGCTGGTAGCGCGGGTCGTGCGCCTGCAGGTGCCGCAGCCGCGCCAGCGGGTCCTGGCGGTAGAACGCGCGCAGTTGCTCGTAGACCCGTGGGTAGGCCGCGTCCAGCAGATCCGGGGCGCTGAAGAAGTATTCGCTGGTCACCGCGAAGAATTCCGCCGGGTTCTCGGCGGCATAGGGGTCGATGGCGGTCTCGGCGTCGGGGTCGCGGTCCAGCTGGCGGTTGAGGTCGTCGTAGGCGTGTTGCATGGCCTGGGCCCAGTCGCCGACCCGCATGTCGCTGTGCAACGGCGGCAGGCCGTTGGCGTCGCCGTTGAGCATGTCGAGCTTGTGCGCCAGTTCGTGGATCACCAGGTTGTAGCCTTCCCAGGCGCCACTGGCGAGCACGCCGGGCCAGGCCAGGATGACCGGGCCACGGTGCCAGGCCTCGCCGCTGTGTTCGGCATCCCACTCGTGTTCGACCCCGCTGGCATCGCGATGACGTTGCGGGCTCAGGAAATCGTCCGGGTACAACACGATTTCATGGAAACCCGAATACCACGCCAGATCGCCCAGATGCAGCAGCGGCAACTGTGCCTGGGCCGCCAGCAGCAGCCGACTGTACTGATCCAGCTCGACCCCCGGCAGGGCGCTCAGGTGCTTGTCGGCGAGGAACAGCACGCTGTGCTCCAGCAGCCAGCGGTCCTCGGCCTCGCTCAGACCGTCGAGAAAACTCAGGTGCTCACGGACCCGCTGCCAGGTTTCACGGGCAACGGGATGGCGGGCGAGGGTTCGGCGGCGGCGCCAGGCACTCAGCGACCACACGGTTTCAGTGGGTCTCGGCCTTGGAAGCACCGCCAAAACGGCTGCGCAGCACGCCGATGATCATCGGCACCAGCGACAGCAGGATGATGAAGACCACCAGCAGCGACAGGTTCTTCTTGATGAACGGCACGTTGCCGAAGAAGTAGCCGAGGGTCACCAGGCCGCCGACCCAGAGCACGGTGCCCAGCACGCTGAAGGCGAAGAACCGCGCATAGGGCATCTTGCCAACGCCGGCGACGAAGGGGGCGAAGGTCCGCAGGATCGGCAGGAAGCGCGCCAGGGTCACGGTCTTGCCGCCATGGCGATCGTAGAAGTCGTGGGTCTTGTGCAGGTAGTCGCGGCGGAAGATCTTCGAGTTCGGGTTGCTGAAAAGCTTTTCGCCCGCCGTGCGGCCAATGATGTAGTTGGTGCTGTCACCGAGGATTGCCGCCAGCATCAGCAGCCCGCCCAGCAACACCGGGTCCATGCCGCCGCCGGCAGCGACGGCACCGGCGATGAACAGCAGCGAGTCGCCCGGCAGGAAGGGCATCACCACCAGGCCGGTTTCGCAGAAGATCACCAGAAACAGGATGGCGTAGATCCATGGCCCGTAATTGTTCACCAGCATGTCGAGGTACACATCGAGATGCAGGATTAGGTCCAGCGGGTTGAAATCCATGGGTGGCACCTGTGTTGACGGTCTGAATCGGCAGACCTGCGCAAAAAATGGACACGTAGTTAACTACATCGAATGTAGTTTTTTCGTACATTGATTTGAAATCGGGATTATAAGAGTTGGAGAGGATTCTGCTTGCAGAGTTTGTAGCGAGGGATGTCTTGCGCTGGCCCTGCGAATGAGCCGGTGCTGGGCTTGGGGCCCTCTTCGCGGATAAACCGGGACGCCGGNNCGGGACGCCGGCGTTCCGGTTTATCCGCGAAGAGGGCGCCGCAGGATTTTGAGAGGACGGCCGGTCAGTCGTCGCTGATCGGCAGCACGTAGTTCTTGAACTCGGTGTCTTCGCGAAAACCGATGGACTCGTAGGTCTTCTGTGCCACCTTGTTGTCGCTGCTGGTGGACACCCGCAACCGCACGGCATGGGTCTCGCGGGCCATCTTCTTCGCCGTGCGCATCAGGTTGTCGGCCACCAGTTGGCGCCGGGCGTCCTCGGCCACGTAAATGTCGTTGAGAATCCACACGCGCTTGAGCGACAGCGAGGAAAAGCTCGGGTAGAGCTGGCAGAAACCCAGCAGCTTCTTGTCGTCATCATCCGCCAACGCCAGGTAGATCACCGACTCCTTGCGGCGCAGGCGCTTTTCCAGAAAGCTGCGCGATGAATCGGGAAGGGGCAGTGAACCGTAGAATTCACGGTATTTGACGAACAGGGGCGTCAACAGGTCCAGATGTTCCAGGGTCGCTTGAGTAATCCGCATAGATCAGGCCTCAACTTCGTGGATATGACGGCAAACGGTTCACTCTCTCGGGCAGCCGCTACGCCGATGCTGCCCAAAGCCTGGGAAAAGAGCAATCCGGATGACCTTCAATCCCGGGGGGAGCCCAGTAGGAAGTTGCCGCTTGAGTGGACATCCGATTCGCTTTCCAGTGTTTGCACTTGGGCCTCGTCCTTGAGATTGACCCCCGACAGCTGTCGGCGGCAGGCTTCTTTCATCAGGTACAGCAGTTTATGGGCGGCCAGGCCGTAACTCATGCCCTCCAGCCGGACATTGGAGATGCAGTTGCGGTGGGCGTCAGTCAGGCCGACCTTTGGATTATAGGTGAAATACAGCCCCAGGCTGTCCGGAGAGCTCAAGCCCGGGCGTTCGCCGATCAGGATCACTACCATTTTCGCGCCCAGCAGTTCGCCGATCTCGTCGGCGACGGCGACGCGGCCCTGTTCCACCAGGATCACCGGCGACTGCGACCAGCCTTCGGCTGCCAGCTGTTCTTCCAGGCGGGTGAGGAACGGCACGGTATGCCGATGCACGGCCAGCGCCGACAGCCCGTCGGCGACGACGATCGCCAGGTCGACCCCGCCCGGATGGGCCTGGGCATAGTCGCGCAACTGCCGGGCCGAGGCGTCGTTGAGCCTGCGGCCCAGGTCCGGGCGTTGCAGGTAGCTGTGGCGGTCATCGGCGGCGCTGTGCAGCAGCAGGGTTTCCCGCCCGCGCTCGGCCAGTTGGCTGGCGAGCCCGGCGTGGTCGAAGGGCAGGTGCACGGCATCGCGGGCCTGCGCGTGGGCGAACTGAAAGTCCAGTTGCGCGCGGGTCGGCAGGCTGGTGCCGGTGCGGCCCAGGGCGATCCGCGCCGGGGTCAGGCGGCGCAGTTGCAGCCAGGGGTTGTCGCTGTCGATCTCGTTGCCCATGTCGTTCATCCTAGCTGCTCCAGGGCCTGGCGGAAGGCCGGGGGCAGGTTGCTGCCGAAGCGTACCTTGCCGTCGGCCTGGGTGAAGATGCCCATCTTCGCCAGCCACTGCTCGAACTCCGGCGCCGGCTTGAGGCCCAGGGTCTGCCGGGCGTAGAGGGCGTCGTGGAACGAGGTGGTCTGGTAGTTGAGCATGATGTCGTCGGAGCCGGGAATGCCCATGATGAAGTTGATCCCGGCCACGCCGAGCAGGGTCAGCAGAGTATCCATGTCGTCCTGGTCGGCTTCGGCATGGTTGGTGTAGCAGATGTCGCAGCCCATCGGCACGCCCAGCAGCTTGCCGCAGAAGTGGTCCTCGAGGCCGGCGCGGATGATCTGCTTGCCGTTGTACAGGTATTCCGGGCCGATGAAGCCGACCACGGTGTTGACCAGAAACGGCTTGAAGTGCCGGGCTACGGCGTAGGCGCGGGTCTCGCAGGTCTGCTGGTCGACGCCGAAGTGGGCGTTGGCCGACAGCGCGCTGCCCTGGCCGGTCTCGAAATACATCAGGTTCTGCCCGAGGGTGCCGCGATTGAGGCTCAGCCCGGCGTCGTAGCCTTCCTGGAGGATTTTCAGGCTGATGCCGAAGCTGGCGTTGGCCGCCTCGGTGCCGGCGATGGACTGGAACACCAGGTCCAGCGGCACACCACGGTTGATCGCCTCGATGGAGGTGGTGACGTGGGTCAGCACGCAGGCCTGGGTGGGGATTTCGTAGCGTTTGATCACCGCGTCGAGCATGTTCAGCAGGTCGCAGATCGAACTCAGGCTGTCGGTGGCCGGGTTGATGCCGATCATCGCGTCGCCGTTGCCGTAGAGCAGGCCGTCGAGCACGCTGGCGGCGATGCCGGCCGGGTCGTCGGTGGGGTGGTTGGGCTGCAGGCGGGTCGACAGTCGGCCGCGCAGGCCCAGGGTGCCGCGGAATTTCGTCACCACGCGGATCTTCTGGGCCACCAGCACCAGGTCCTGCACGCGCATGATCTTCGAGACCGCGGCGGCCATTTCCGGGGTCAGCCCCGGAGCCAGGGCGCGCAGGCTCTGTTCGTCGGCGGCATCGCTGAGCAGCCAGTCGCGCAGGCCGCCGACGGTCAGGTGGCTGACGGCGGCGAAGGCCTGCTTGTCATGGGTGTCGACGATCAGCCGGGTGACTTCGTCGGACTCATAGGGGATCAGCATTTCCTCGAGGAAATGCTTGAGGGGAATGTTGGCCAGAGCCATCTGGGCCGCGACGCGTTCGCCATCGTTCTGCGCGGCGACACCGGCGAGAAAGTCCCCGGAGCGGGCGGGACTGGCCTTGGCCATGACCTCCCTGAGGCTGTCGAAGCGATAGGTCTGGGCGCCGACGGAGTGGGCGAATGTGGCCATGGGGCGGTGTCCTCCTGAACCCTGGTTATCGATGACTCTACCCTGTCTTGCCCAAAACTGGCGTACGACAGAGGCTCCTGCGGGGCGTGGTGTTTTTTGTTCCGTGGCGGGGCTTGGCATGCCCCGCCCTGGTGCAACTCAGTTACCGGTGAGCATAGCGTCCGTTGGCGCTTGCGAGCGCTGGCTGGCGGTCAACTGGAAGTAGATGAACCCCGCCACCATGAAACCCAGGAAAATCAGGCCGATCAGGGTGTTGAACCAGGCCATCGCCACCAGGCAGACCAGGGCCAATGCAAGGGCGATGCCGGGGACCAGCGGGTAGCCCGGCGCGCGGAAGGTCCGTTCCAGGTTCGGCTCGCTGCGGCGCAGCTTGAACAGGCTGAGCATACTGATGATGTACATGACGATGGCGCCGAATACCGACATGGTGATCATCGCCGCCGTCAGGCTCAGGCCCTGCAGGTTGACCAGCCCGTCGCTGTAGATCGCCGCGATGCCGACCACTCCGCCGGCGAGGATTGCCCGGTGGGGCGTCTGGAAGCGCGACAGCTTGGCCAGCGACTGCGGCAGGTAGCCGGCCCGGGCCAGGGCGAAGAACTGGCGCGAGTAGCCGAGGATGATCCCGTGGAAGCTCGCCACCAGGCCGAACAGGCCGATCCACACCAGCATGTGCATCCAGGTCGAGTTGTTGCCGACCACCGCTTTCATTGCCTGGGGCAGCGGGTCGTTGATGTTCGACAGCTGGCGCCAGTCGCCGACGCCGCCGGCCATCACCATCACGCCGATGGCCAGGAACACCAGGGTCAGGATGCCGCTGACATAGGCTTTGGGAATGGTCCGTTTCGGGTCCTTGGCTTCCTCGGCGGCCATGGCCGCGCCTTCGATGGCGAGGAAGAACCAGATGGCGAAGGGGATCGCCGCGAAGATACCGGGGACCGCGTCAAGGCTGAAGGTGCTCGACCCCGACCAGCCATTGAGGACGAAGTTGCTGAAGCTGAAGCCCGGCGCGACCACGCCCATGAACACCAGCAGTTCGGCCACGGCCAGCACGGTGACCACCAGTTCGAAGGTGGCGGCGATGCTGACGCCGAGGATGTTCAGGGTCATGAAGACGAGATAGGCGCCCACGGCGGCGATCTTCGGATCGAGGCCGGGATACTGCACGTTGAGGTAGGCTCCGATGGCCATGGCGATCGCCGGTGGAGCGAAGACGAATTCGATCAGGGTGGCGATGCCGGCGATCAGCCCGCCTTTTTCGCCGAAAGCCCGGCGGCTGTAGGCAAAGGGGCCGCCGGCGTGGGGAATGGCGGTGGTGAGTTCGGTGAAACTGAAGATGAAGCAGGTGTACATGGTCGCCACCAGCAGGGCGGTGACGAGGAAACCCAGGGTTCCGGCTGTACCCCAGCCATAACTCCAGCCGAAGTATTCACCGGAAATCACCAGGCCGACCGCGATACCCCACAGGTGCAGGGTGCCGAGGGTCGGTTTGAGTTCGGTTTGGGTTGTCATAAGTCCTCGCTTGTCTTTCTTATTGTTTGGTTGTTGGACTTTCGGGTGTCGATTTGCTGTACAGCGCGCACGCAGGGCCCGTAGCGGGGCAGCCAGAGGTTATGGGGTGTCAGGGGGCCTGTTCGCGGGCAAGCCCGGCTCCTACAGTGGGGTGTCGTCCCCGGGATGGTGTTTCACATGAACCTGTAGGAGCGTGGCTTGCCCGCGAAGGCGGCTTCAGGGTTTAGAAGAACCCGAGCGGATTGATGTCATAGCTCACCAGCAGGTTCTTGGTCTGCTGGTAGTGGTCGAGCATCATCTTGTGGGTTTCACGGCCGACGCCGGACTTCTTGTAGCCACCGAAGGCGGCGTGCGCCGGGTACAGGTGGTAGCAGTTGGTCCACACGCGACCGGCCTTGATCCCGCGGCCGACGCGGTAGGCGCGGTTGATGTCGCGGGTCCACAGGCCGGCACCGAGGCCGAACTCGGTGTCGTTGGCGATCGCCAGGGCTTCGGCCTCGTCCTTGAAGGTGGTGATGCTCACCACCGGGCCGAAGATTTCCTCCTGGAACACACGCATCTTGTTGTTGCCCTTGAGCAGCGTCGGCTGGATGTAGTAGCCGCTGGCCAGGTCGCCGTCGAGTTTCTGCACCTGGCCGCCGGTCAGCAACTGGGCGCCTTCCTTCTTGGCGATTTCCAGGTACGAGAGGATCTTGTCGAACTGCTGCTCGGAGGCCTGGGCGCCGACCATGGTGTCGGTGTCCAGCGGGTCGCCGCGCTTGATCTGCTCGACCTTCTTCATCACTGCCTGCATGAATTCGTCGTAGATCGACTCCTGCACCAGCGCCCGGGATGGGCAGGTGCACACTTCACCCTGGTTGAAGAATGCCAGTACCAGGCCTTCGGCGGCTTTCTCGATGAAGCTCGGCTCGGCCTGCATGATGTCTTCGAAGAAGATGTTCGGCGACTTGCCGCCCAGCTCCACGGTGGACGGAATGATGTTCTCGGCGGCGCACTTCATGATGTGCGAACCGACCGGGGTCGAGCCGGTGAAGGCGATCTTGGCGATGCGCTTGCTGGTGGCCAGGGCTTCGCCGGCCTCCTTGCCGAAACCGTGCACCACGTTCAGTACGCCGGGAGGCAGCAGGTCGCCGATCAGTTCCAGCAGCACGCAGATGCCCAGCGGGGTCTGCTCGGCGGGCTTGAGCACCACGCAGTTGCCGGCGGCCAGGGCCGGGGCGAGTTTCCAGGCGGCCATCAGCAGCGGGAAGTTCCACGGGATGATCTGGCCGACCACGCCCAGTGGCTCATGGATGTGATAGGCCACGGTGTTGCCGTCGATCTCGGCGGCGCTGCCTTCCTGGGCGCGCAGGCAGCCGGCGAAGTAGCGGAAGTGGTCGGCGGCCAGCGGGATGTCGGCGTTGAGGGTTTCGCGCACGGCCTTGCCGTTGTCCCAGGTTTCGGTGATCGCCAGGGTTTCCAGGTTCTGTTCGATGCGGTCGGCGATTTTCAGCAGGATCAGCGAACGGGCCTGCACCGAGGTGCTGCCCCAGGCATCGGCGGCGGCATGGGCGGCGTCGAGGGCCTTGTCGATATCCTTGGCGTTGGAGCGGGGGAACTCGGCGATGGGCTTGCCATTCACCGGCGAGGTGTTGGTGAAGTACTGGCCGTCGACGGGCGCGACGAATTCGCCATTGATGTAGTTGCCATACTTGGCCTTGAACGAAACGATGGCGCCGGCAGTACCAGGGTGGGCATAACGCATGGTGAGTGTCTCCTTGGCTTTTGTGCTTATTAGGGAGTACGCGGTTTAGCGTCTGACAAGCGTAGAGCAAAGGTCGGGCCAGTGCGTTGAAAGCGCTCTATGTCGGGGCCCGGTCTGGTTGGACTAACACGTGGGCCGCCGGGTTGTGACACGGTTGGTACAGTCGGGGGTGACACTTTGTCACGCCTGTGGCACAGCCCATGACTCATCGGTCGCGGGGCGATTGCAATGCTCGCCGTGCAGGAGGATGCTGGGCGTTGAGGTGAAGTCGAACGTGCTGCGGGGCCTGGCGCCCTGGGCCACGCTTGATGGCCTATTCGCGGGCAAGCCCGCTCCCACACAATCCGGCTCCCGGAGTGGTTGTGGGGGAGAGGCCATTCCTGGACGGGGGAGAACAATAAGAAATGCAGAACAACCATCTGAGTCGTCACGCCCGGCAGGTGCTCACCGTGACCCAGGGCAAGGCCCTGAGCGGCGGCCCGGGCAGTGATCCATCGATCGCCCGTTCCTGGCTGCGTTGCCTGGAGGATTACCACCTCGACCCCTCGTTGAGCATCGCCCCCACCGTGCTCGAACACGGTCGCCTGCTGGAAAGCCGCGAGCGCCTGCGCCAGGTACTGCAGATTGCCGGCAACGAGATGACCAGCCTGCACCAGCAGTTGTCCGGCGCCGGTCACGCGGTGCTGCTGACCGATGCCCGCGGGGTGATCCTCAACTGTGTCACTGCGCCGTCCGAGCGCAAGATCTTCGAGCGCGCGGGGCTCTGGCTCGGCGCCGACTGGAGCGAAGCCTGCGAAGGCACCAACGGCATCGGCACCTGCGTGGTGGAGCGTCAGGCGCTGACCATTCACCAGGACGAACACTTTCGCGGCCGCCATACCGGGCTGACCTGCTCGGCCAGCCCGGTGTTCGATCCCCAGGGCGAGCTGCTGGCGGTGCTGGATGTTTCCTCGGCCCGCCCGGATGTGTCCCGGCAGAGCCAGTTCCATACCATGGCGCTGGTGAACCTGTCGGCAAAGATGATCGAGAGCTGCTATTTCCTGCGGCATTACGACCAGCACTGGTTGCTGCGTTTTCATCTGCAGGCCGAATCCGTCGGCCTGTTCAGCGAAGGGCTGCTGGCGTTCGACGGTGAAGGGCGGATCTGCGCGGTCAACCAGAGTGCGCTGAACCTGCTCGGGTTTGGCCGCGGCGGTTTGCTCGGGCAGCCGGTAGAGGCGTTTTTCGATTGTTCGCTGGATGAGCTGCTCGGCCGCGCCAGTACCCAGGCCAGCGCCAGTTGGCCCTTGCGGACCCGCGATGGCCGCAGCCTGTTCGCGGTGCTGCGTGGCCAGCCGCGCAGCGTGCCCAGGCCGTTGGTGCCGGCGGCGGTGGCGGTCGGGCGGGTCGCTGCGGCGGACATCTGCCTGGACGACGAGACCCTGCAGAGCGATTTTCGCAAGGCCTTGCGGGTGTTCGAGCGTGATGTGCCGCTGTTGATCAACGGCGAAACCGGCTCGGGCAAGGAGGCGTTCGCCAAGGCGGTGCACCAGTCCAGCCAGCGCGCCGACAAGCCGTTTGTCGCGCTCAACTGCGCGGCGATTCCGGAAAGCCTGATCGAGAGCGAACTGTTCGGCTATCGCGGCGGCAGCTTTACCGGCGCGCGCAAGGAAGGCATGCGCGGCAAGTTGCAACAGGCCGATGGCGGCACGCTGTTCCTCGACGAGATCGGCGACATGCCGCTGGCATTGCAGACCCGCCTGCTGAGGGTGCTGGAGGACCGGCAGGTGGTGCCGATCGGCGGTGAGCCGGAGGCGGTCAACGTGCGGATCATCAGCGCGACCCATCGCCATCTGCTGGAGCGGGTACAGGACGGTGGTTTCCGCGAGGACCTGTATTACCGGCTCAACGGCCTGGAGATCGCTCTGCCGGCCTTGCGCGAGCGCAGCGACAAGTCCCGGTTGCTGGATTTCCTGCTGGCGCAGGAGGCGGCGGGGCAGGGGGTGTCGATCGATGCGGCGGCGCGTCAGGCCCTGCTGGGGTTTGCCTGGCCGGGGAACGTTCGGCAGTTGCGCACGGTACTGCGTACCCTGGTGGCGCTGTGCGAGGACGGTCGGATCGGCGTGGCGGATCTGCCGGCGATGATTCGCCAGACGCGGCCGCTGGTCGAGGATGTGCCGGCTGAACCGGCTGGCGCGCATCCGCTGGAAGACGCCGAGCGGTTGGCGCTGCTCCATGCGCTGGAGCAGCAGCGTTGGCATATGACCAACACGGCCGGGCAGCTCGGAGTCAGTCGCAACACCCTGTACAGAAAGCTGCGCAAGCACGGGATCGCCCGCCAGGAGCGGAGCCTGTGAGCAACCCCTCTCACCGTCTTGAGAGGGATTTCAGGGGTGGGCAAGGCTGACAGGCCTTTTCGCGGGCCTGGCCCAGAACCCGGGTGTCACCCACAGGCCTGGTCCAGGTACCGTTCCGATCCGCTCAGACCCGGAAGTGGCTGACCATCGTCTGCAACTGGCTGCCCAGGCGTGCCAGCTCGACGCTGGAGGCGGCCGTCTCGTCGCTTGCGGCCGCCGTCTGCTCGCAGACATCGCGAACGTTGATGATGCTGCGGCTGATCTCTTCGGCCACCGCGCTCTGCTCTTCGGCCGCCGCGGCGATCTGCTGGTTCATCGACTGGATGTTCGACACCGTGCGGGTGATGTTTTCCAGCGAAACCCCGGCCTTGCGGGTCAGCTCGACGCTGCTGTCGGTCAGCGAGCGGCTGTTGTTCATCACGGTTGCCACCTGCTGTGTACCGCTCTGCAGGGCCGCCACCAGGCCTTCGATCTCCTCGGTGGACTTCTGGGTACGCTGGGCCAGGCCGCGGACCTCGTCGGCGACCACGGCGAAACCACGGCCGGCCTCACCGGCACGGGCCGCCTCGATGGCGGCGTTGAGGGCCAGCAGGTTGGTCTGCTCGGCCACGGCCTTGATCACGTCCATGACGCTGCCGATCTTCTCGCTTTCCTGTTGCAGCACGCTCATCGCTTCGGTCGAGCGCACCACTTCGCTGGCCAGGCGTTCGATCTGGGCGATGGCCTCGCCGACCACCCGGTCGCCGTCACGGGCTTCGCCGTCCGCGGCGGAGGCTGCCGTCGAAGCTTGTTCGGCGTTACGCGCCACTTCCTGCACGGTGGCGGTCATTTCGTGCATGGCGGTGGCCACCTGGTCGGTCTCGACCTTCTGGCTGTTGGCCCCGGCGCTGGTCTGGCTGGTGACTGCCGACAATTGTTCGGCGGCGCTGGCGATCTGGGTCACGCCATCGCGAATGCCGCTGATCAGGTCACGCAGGGTCGCGCCCATGCGCTGGATGCCCTGTTGCAGCACGCCCAGTTCATCCCGGCGGGTGACCACCAGGTTGTGGGTCAGGTCGCCGGAGGCGATGCGTTCCACCACGCCCAGGGTTTCCTGGATCGGGCGGGTGATCTGGCGGGTGATGACCACGGCGGCGAGGATGCCGAACAGCAGCGCGAGCAGGGTGCTGCCCAGTTGCAGGCTGCGGGCCTGGGCGCTGTCGCTGTCACGGCGGTCCAGCTGGATCTGGTACAGCTGCTCGCTGAGGGCGACGATGCTGTTGCCCTGGTCGGTCATTTCCTTGCGGGCCTGCACGACATCGTTGTTGGCCTGCTTGTACGCCAGCACGGCCGTACGGTAGTTGGCCAGGCCGGTTTCCAGCTGTTGGAGTTCGCTCTGCTGGCTGCTGCTGAAATGCTCGGCCAGTTGTTTGAGGCCGGCAATCGTTTCGTTCAGCTGATTGGCAGCCTTCTGTTCGGTTTCCGGGTTACTGTTGCCGGTGTAGCCACGCACTTCGTAGCGGGTCAGCAGGAATTGTTCCTTGGCGCGGATGATGGCCTGGAAGCGCTCGAAGCGGTTGTCCTCGCCTGGAGCCATCTGCAGCACGTTGTCGTGGATCGTGGCGATCAGTTTCTGCACGACTTCGGCCGTCTCGCTCATGCTCTGGCGGGCGCCGTTACCGGTGCGGTAGGCCTCGCGCATCTTGTTCAGCGACTGTTGGTAGGCGGTGATGGTCGCCGCCTGCTCCTTGAGCAGCTTGACGTTTTCCGGGCTCTTGAAGCTGTTGAGCAGTTTCTGCTGCTGGACGATGAACGCGTCGAGGTTGACCTGCACGTTCTGCGCGGCGGTTTCGTCGCCGTTGGTCAGCATGTATTGCAGCCGGGCCACACGCAGTTTGGTCAGCGAGGCGTTGAGCTGGGTGATGTCGCTCATCCAGTTGCTGCGGTCGATCAGACCGCCCAGGCTGGTCCAGCCGGTCAGCGCCAGGATCGTGGTCAGCGCCAGGACCAGGCCGAAGCCCAGGCCCAGTTTCAGATTGACGCTGATATTGCCAAACCAGCTATTCATTGAATTCCTCCAGTAACTTGGTGTTGCTTGCTCATCGGGTGGCTGGAAGGTGTTGTTATTGGTGCCAGCTGAATTTGTTCGTAAGGGCTGTATCGGCGGGAAAGCCGATAGCTGAAAGGTTTTTCTCGGGGAAGGTGTTTCACCAATTGTAACTTCTTGCAGGAGATTCGGATGTTTCGAGGGTGTTTACGTTTCGTCAGGGGCGTTCAGCCAGGCCGGATCGAGGTCGGCGATTGAGGAATTTTTCACATTCCTTTCACCGCGACGCGACCTTCACGAACCTAGGCTCTGTGTTCGAATGAGTTTGCAGCAGGCAGGGAAGCGGTTTCTCCAGCGGCAGTCAAGCCCGAGGCTCAGTTGTCATTTTTGTGCTGTAGCGTCGCCGACATTGCCTACTCAACCGGCCTTTTTCGCAGAGGCAGCCGAACGTGGAATCAAGACTGCCGTATAGCTGGTTGAAGCGCTCGTTCGAACTGAACCGCCTCGTCCGGTACCGGAACGCCCTGCTGGTATCGCTGGCAGCGCTGCTCGTCATTCCGCTGACGCTGGTGATGTTGCGGCCCGCTGCCGTTGTCGATCTGGCCCAGGCTGGCAATGATAGCGCGATGGCGCTGACTGCGGGGTGGGCCAGGGGCGAAATGGTGGTGCTGGTGCGCCATGTCGAGCGTTGCGACCGCTCCAGGGCGCCCTGCCTGGCGGAGCCGGACGGCATCACCGATCGCGCTCGCGACGTGGCGGTGGCGTTGGGCGCGCGCTTCGAAAGGCTCGGCCTGTCCCGAACGGATATCTATAACAGCCCGTTGACCCGTGCCGTGCAGACCTCCGCCTACATGTTCAACCACGCCAGCAGCACCCAGGACTGGCTGTTCAATTGCCGCAAGACCCTGCTGCGCGACATTCGCCGCTACAAGGTGCCGGGGCGCAACCTGGTGCTGGTCACCCACAGCGAATGCATGGGGGCACTGGAAGACGCCATGAATTTCTCCATGCCGTCGCCAGGCTACGGGCTGGCGCTGTTCCTGACCGAGCATTCGGCCAGCCAGGCGCCGAAGGTGATGGGTTATATCGAAGCCCCGGACTGGCCGCAGGTGTTCAAGCCCTAGGGCAACGCCGAGAATCGCCAGGCCCAGACCACATGGCACTCGATGAAGCATTTGAGTTTGCCGCTATCCCCTTTACAGTACGCGTCCCCGGGAAATGACTCCCGGGGTTTTTCCCATGGAGTTATCCCTTGAAATACGCGAGCAAAATCGCCGCTTCCCTGCTGGTTACCCTGGCGCTGGGCGGTTGCACCGGCACGGCGATGAAAACCCGGCAGCTGGACAGCAACCAGTACACCGTGGTCGGTCACAGCGAAGCGACCGCTACCGGCATGCTGCTGTTCGGATTCATCCCGATCCGCCAGAACGACCGTTTCGTCCGTGCCCAGACTGCTGCCATCCAGGCCAAGGGCGGTGACGCACTGATCAACACCCAGGTCCAGGAAAACTGGTTCTGGGCCTGGGTCCTGACCGGCTACACCACCAAGGTGTCCGGCGACGTGGTCAAGCTGAAGAACGTTCAGTAAGTACCCGCCCCATGAAAAACGGCGCTCCAGGAGCGCCGTTTTTTTATGCCCATGAGTGTTCAGCGGGTGTAGAAGTAGTAAGTGCGCTTGCCGCCGATGGTGACGGTGGCCAGTACCTTGTGCGAGGCATCGGGTTGCTGGTTCTGGGCCACGGCGACATTGTCCGGCGAGGCCTGCAGGAACGCGTCCAACTGTTCCTGGGTTTGTACCACCGCTTGTTGGCGCTGGGTGTAGAACACGGTCGAGGCCAGGCGTTCGTCCGGCTGGTACAGCGCGACCTGCTTGCCGCTGGCCTGCAGGGCGATGACCTGGTCGGTCACCGGCTTGAACGAGGTGTTGCGGTCGGCCAGCGGCGCCCGCCAGGCGGCCACCAGATAACCGCAGACGACCACGGCCAGCAGCGCCGCAGCCAGCGGGCGGCGCTTGTCGACCAGTTGGCGGCTGAGCGTGGAGGTGGCGGAGCGCCGACGCAGCCAGGCGAGAACCACCGCGCTGTATTCGGCGGCGATGATAGCGGCGGCGGGCGCCATGGACACCATGTACACCATGCGCTTGCTCGAGGCCAGGGTCAGCAGGGTGAACTGGGCCAGGAACCAGACGCTGGCGAACAGCAGGTGGCGTTTGCGCACCAGCTCCTTGCGCAGGTGCCAGAGCCCCAGGTACACCAGCAGATTCCAGGGCAGGAACGCCTCCGGCAACTTGGTGAAGTAATAGTAGAAGGGCTCGTAGTGGCCGGCCGCAGTGAACGAGCCGCTGAAGCGGCCGACACTGTTGGCCCAGAGCACTTCACGGACAGCATCCGCGCCGCCCTGCCCGTATAGCAGTTTCAGCCAGATCAGCAGCGGGATCAGCCCCACCAGGGTGAACAGTGCCGGGCGCAGCCAGTTGCCGAGGGTCAAGCGCCGCTCGAGCAGGCTCTCGCTGACCAGATAGAAGAAAATCACCACACCCGGCAGGGCCAGCCCCAGTACGCCCTTGGTCAGGGTCGCGATCGCGATGCCGAGCATGAACACCAGCCAGCTCCCCAGGGTGGCGGCCTGGCGCTTGCGCTGCTCATTGGCCTGGAAAAAGGCGAACAGCGCCAGCGATACGCCGAGGCTGAGAATGGCGTCCTCACCGACCTGGCGGGCATTGCCCAGGTAGCTGGCCATGGTCATCAGCATTGCGGCGGCGGCCCAGGCCAACAGGGTGGGGCGGCCGATCCTGCGCATGAAACCGTAGAGCGCCAGCACCGTGAACAGCCCGGCGAACGCCGAGGCCAGGCGCACCGCCAGGGGCGTGCCGCCCAGCAGCTTGATCGCCGTGGCATCGAGCCAGAGGCTCAGCGGGGGTTTTTCCAGGAACGGGTCGCCCAGCAGGCGCGGGGTGATCCAGTCGTTGTTCAGGTGCATTTCCATGGCGATCCCGGCCACCCGGGATTCGGTGGAACCCTGCAACTCATGGTTGCCCAGGGCAAAGAAGAACAGCAGGCAGCCAAGCAGGAACAGCAGGATAACGGGACGTGTCGTGCGCATGGGGATACCGGGGAAAGGAAAGTCGGCCCTGAGGCCTCCAGATGACCCGGCACTATACGGAGGAATATCTTAATAAATTGTGAATGACTGTGTAGCAGGCCCGGCAACGGTGGCGAGCGGGCCCGCCACCGTCCTTGCACGTCAGTCGCCCAGCGCCTCGCCTTCGCGCCGCGGGTCGGCGCCACCGGCCCAGGACGTACGGCCCTGGGCATCACGCACGCGCATGATCGCCTGAGTGCCGCTGGTCATTTCCAGTTCGTTGACCTCATGCCCCTGCTGCTTCAGCGTGTCGATCAGTTGTGGCGAGAACAGGCCGGGCTCCAGCTCGGTCGGGCCGTTGCGGCTGCCGAAGTTGGGCAGGTTGATCGCGGCCTGCGGGTCGAGCTGCCAGTCCAGCAGGCCGACCAGGGTCTTGGCCACGTACTCGATGATCTGCGAGCCGCCCGGCGAACCGACGGTACCGAGGAATTCGCCATTCTGGCGATCGAACACCAGGGTCGGCGCCATCGACGAGCGCGGGCGCTTGCCCGGCTCGACGCGGTTGGCCACCGGCTTGCCGTTTTCGCTGGGGATGAAGGAGAAGTCGGTCAGCTGGTTGTTGAGGATGAAGCCCTCGACCATCAGGTGCGAACCGAACGAGCTTTCCACCGTGGTGGTCATGGACACCGCGCTGCCCTGGTCATCCACGGCGACGATCTGCGAGGTGGAGATGCGCAGGGGCGAGCGGTCGGGGGCCAGGGCCACCTGCACGCCGCTCGGTACGCCGGGTTCGGCCTTGCCCAGGCTGCGTTCGCTGATCAGCCGGGCGCGCTGGGCCTGGTACGCCGGGTCGATCAGGCCGGCCACCGGTACCGGCACGAAATCGCTGTCGGCCACGTACAGGCCGCGGTCGGCATAGGCCAGCCGCTCGGCCTCGGCGATCAGGTGCACGGCCTCCGGGCGGGGTTCCAGGCCGGCGGCGGTCGAGGTTTTCAGGGGCGGCAGTGCCGGCAGCGCCCAGCGCTTGTCGCGGGCTTCCAACGCCTGCAGCGTGCCGAAGATCTGCGCGAGGGCGATCGCCCCGGAGGAGGGCGGTGGCATGCCGCAGAGTTTCCATTGCTTGTAGTCGGAGCAGATCGGCGTGCGTTCCTTGGCCTGGTAGCCCTGCAGGTCGGCCAGCGACAGGCTGCCGGGGTTGGCGCTGCCATTGACCGCGGCGACGATCTCCTCGGCGATGCGGCCTTTGTACAACGCGTCGCTGCCTTCGTTGGCGATACGCTTGAGCACCGCGGCCAACGCCGGGTTCTTCAGTACCGTGCCGACCGCTTTCGGGCGGCCATCCGCGTCCAGGAAGTAGGCGGCCATGGCCGGCGATTTCGGCAGGAACGGGCTGGCGGCGATCTGCTTGTGCAGGCGTGGCGAAATCGGGAAACCCTGCTCGGCCAGGCGGATCGCCGGCTCGAACAGCTTGGCCCAGGGCAGCCGACCGTTGCTGCGGTGGGCCAGTTCCAGGGCACGCATCACGCCGGGTGTGCCGACCGAGCGGCCGCCGATCTGTGCCTGGGTGAAAGCCATCGGGGTGCCGTCGGCGTTCAGGAACAGTTTTTCGTTGGCCCCGGCCGGAGCGGTTTCGCGGCCGTCGTAGGCGTGCACCTGCTTGCCATCCCAGACCATGATGAAGGCGCCGCCACCGATCCCGGTGGCCTGCGGCTCGACCAGGGTCAGCACGGCCTGCATCGCGATCGCCGCGTCCACGGCAGAGCCGCCCTGGCGCAGGATCTCGCGCCCGGCTTCGGCGGCCAGCGGGTTGGCGGCGGCGGCCATGTGCCTGCTCGCCTGCCGGGTGAGCATGCCGCTGCGATAGCCGGTGCCAATCTCCGGGGCGTCGGGCAGGGCCTTGGCCTGGCTCGGGGCGCTGAACAGGGCCAGCGAAAGGGCGAAAGTCAGGGTACGAAGGAACTGGTGGCGGAGAGTGATTCTGGAGTGCACTGCGTAGGCTCCTACCTTGGACTGACTGGGGACTATAGAGGGTGCCAGGGGCCGGGGGTAGCACAACCTGCCGAGAAGGATTCCCAGTCACGCGGGTTCTGGCCTTCGTTCAGGCAGCATTCAGTGCCCCGCACGGCACCATTAGGGTTTGCCCGTCCACCCTGTCGTTGCGGATGAGTCGTATGCCGATGGCCCACGAAAAACGCCTTAGCCTCGAATCGTTGTCGATCTTCCTGGTCGCCCTGCTGCTCTTCACCCTTGGCATCTGGGACCAGACGGCCCAGGGGTTCGACGGCCGCTGGTGGCTGTTCCTCGAGGAAATGTTCCGTCATGGTCCGGGCTTTTTCGCCACGACCTATGGCGAGCCCTATCCCGATTACCCGGGCACCGCGACTTTCCTGAGCTACCTGTTCGCCCGGCTGTTCGGCGCGCCGAACCACCTGGCCAACGTCATGCCGACGGCGCTGGCCTCGGCGGGCGTGCTGGCGATGATCTACCGGCTGCTGGCGCCATCGGGGCGCACCTGGGCGCTGCTGACGGTGCTGCTGACCGCGCTGACGACGCAACTGCTGGAGAAGTCGCGCTCGGTGTGCCTGGACCAGATGACCTCGCTGTTGTGCCTGGCCTGCTTCTACCTGCTGCACACCGGCGAACGCCTCGGTTCGCGGTTGCGACAATACGCGGTGTTCCCGCTGTTCGTGCTGGGCTTCGTCATTCGCGGGCCGCTGGGGCTGATCGAGGTCTGTGGCGTGGCCTGTGTCTACTGGGCCATGGGCGTTTGCCGGTCGCGGGCCGAGACGCTGCAGGTCGTGCGCAGGGTGTTGGGCTACGGCGTGGTCGGCCTGCTGTTGCTGGCGGCCTGCTGGTGGGCGCTGATGAGCCTGGCCCGGCTGAGCGGTGGCGAGGACTTCGCCAGGCAGGTCTACACCATGCAGATCGGCGGGCGCCTGGGGGACAGTGGCGAGCCGTTCTTCTTCTACTTCCAGCTCAGCCTCTACCGCTACTTCCCGGTGGTACCGCTGGCGCTGGCAACGCTGATCGCGCTGCGCCACACATGGACGCAGCGTGACCGCGACGATGAGGTGCAACTGGCCCTGCGGCTGGGAGCCTGTGGCCTGATGATTCTGCTGGGCTTGTCGGTGCCGCACTTCAAGCGAGCCTATTACATCCTGCCGATGGTGCCGATGTTCGCGGCGGTGGCGGCCTATGGGTTGTTGAACGCGCACGGTTGGCTGGCGGGTGTGCGGCGTTTTTATACCGGGTTGGTGGCGTTGCTGCCGGGGCTGGGGATTGTCGTGGTGTTCGTCCTGCGCCATTCCTGGCTCAAGCATGGGTTCTGGCCGCAGGTGTCGGTGCCGTTGCTGGTGGGCGTGCTGGTGGTGCTGCAGGTGCTCGCCGCCAGGCTCTGGCTGAAGCCATCCGCCGAACCGGGGCGGCGCCTGGTGCTGCTCAGCCTGATCGCCCTGGCGGCCCAGTGGCTGCTGCTGGTGAAGGTGGTCGAGCCGGCCAAGGACCTGGAATTCGACACCCGGGGCTTCGTTGGCCCGGTGGAGCACCTGCGTGCGGCGAATCCGGGGCCGCTGGTGTTCCTCAATCTGGGCCAGGACACCTGGGCGGTGCGCTACATGATGAACCTGGACCACGACGAGAAGCCGCTGTTCATCGCGGCCAGGAATGCGCCCAGCCTGGATTCGCTGCCGCGCCCGGCCTGGGTGATCCTGTCGCGCAAGGAGCAGAACCTGCTGGCGGGCACCTCGCTGGAGAAGGCGGAGCCGGCGTTCGAAGGGCGCTTCAACGGCAATCCCTGCCTGGTGTTCGAGCTGAAGTAAGGGACAGCCTTCGTTCAAATAGTGCTCGCCAAGGCCGGGACATGGGGCTTTAATCGGGTCCGATTCCATTCAACCCGATTCGAGGTGACGAGCCATGTCCCAAGCAAACAACCCGGTCAGCTTCAAACGCCCGGACGGCCGCGAAGTCAGCGGCTACCTGGCCCGCCCGGCCAAGCTGGAAGGTGCCCCGGCCATCGTGGTCATCCAGGAGTGGTGGGGCCTGAACGACCAGATCCGCGGTGTCGCCGATCGCCTGGCGGCCAGCGGTTACCTGGCGCTGGTGCCGGACCTGTACCGTGGCGAGTCCACGGTGGAAGAGGAAGAAGCCCACCACCTGATGAGCAAGCTCGACTTCGCCGAAGCGGTGAGCCAGGACATCCGTGGCGCGGTGCAGTACCTGGGCGGCTACACGAAGAACATCGGCGTGACCGGCTTCTGCATGGGTGGCGCGCTGACCCTGCTGTCGCTGAATGCGATCCCCGAGCTGACCGCTGGCGTGGTCTGGTACGGCTTCCCGCCGCTGGAGTACCTCGACGCCTCGGCAATCAAGGCACCGCTGCTTGGCCACTGGGCGACCCAGGACCTGTTCTTCGCAATCGAGACCGTCGATGCCCTGGAAGCCAAGCTGCATGAGGCCGGCGTCGATGCCACCTTCCACCGTTACCTGGCCCACCATGCCTTCGCCAACGAAACCGCCGTGGGCAATGGCCGCATCGCCGGCACCCAGTTCGACCCGGTGTGGTCGCAACTGGCCTGGGACCGCACCCTGACGTTCTTCGGCAAGACCCTTTGGCAGAATTGATCCCTTGGCACTGATCGTTCCCACGCTCCGCGTGGGAACGATCGGAGCTCCGTGTGGGGAGGCGCTCGGGGTTTTTCAGTACGCCCGCACCCACCGCACCCGAGTCGTCGCCTGGGTCGAGGTGCCGCCGCTGCCCGTGCTCGGCGTCGACGGGTTGGTGATGGTCTGGTCGCTGGTCACCGAGGAGACGTCGATGGCGATACCGCCCTGGGAAATGGTGGTCGGGCTGGGGCTGTTGTTGCCGGTGGTAAGCGAGCCCTTGATGTTGGTGGTGGCGCCCGAGGTGCTGACCAGGCCACCGAGAATCACGTTGCCGTAGAGCGTCCAGCCACTGGTGGACAGCCCGCCGTTGGCCTCGATCGCGATGTTGCCGATGGGCAGGCCGCTGTGGGTGACGTTGGAGGAGTCGGTCCAGGTGGCCAGGCCCGGTGGCGAGGCACTCTTGTTGCACAGGTTGGTCGGGTAGAACGAGCCGGTGCACAGGTTCGAATAGCCGGAGAAGTTCGGCGAGTACAGCGGCACCATGCCGCTGCTGGTCAGGGTCACGTCACCGGTGGTCAGCACGGTGTTGGTCAGGCGGCTCATGCTCTGCACGCCGTTGAAGGTGACGTTGCCGTCGAACCACAGCACGCCCGGCGGGAACGCGGTGATGCCGGTCAGGTTCCAGCCGTTGCCCGGCGTGGCACCGTTGCCGCAGGTGCTGTTGCCGTAGTTGCAGATCATGAAGTTGTTGCCCAGCAGGGTGCGCAGGTCGGTGGTCGCCAGGTTGTAGGGCCCGGCGGAAACCGTGGTGCCGGCCGCGGTCTTGACGTTCTGGATGGTCAGCATCGGCGTGTTCCCGGAGAACGAGAACACGTAGTTGGCCTGGCTTTTCAGCGGCGTGACATCCACCGGCGTGGCGGTGATGTTGCAGTACGGCACGCCGGGCAGGCCGGGCGAGGCGCCGGCGACGTTCGCGGTCAGGTTGGCGATGGTGTTGCCGGTGTAGGGCGTGCCGTTCTGGTTGAGGATCTGTCCGGCGATCTGGCTGGCGGTGCTGAAGGTCGGCGTGTTCCATTGCGTCACGCTGAGGTTGCCGCCGCCCTGGAACTTGCCGACGTTGGCGGTGAGGATCGACACGTCGCTGTTGGCCTTGAGCGTGTTGTAGGTGGCGCTGTAGCCGGTCAGCGCCAGGGTGTTGCCCCAGAACGTGCTGACGGTGCCGGTGAGGAAATTGACGTCGCCACCATAGACCGCGTTGTAGGTCAGCGAGATGCTGGCGGGCAGGGTGCCGGTGCCGGAGATCAGTTGCGCGTTGCTGGTGCTGATGGCCCCGGCCGACTGCGTGGCCTTGCTCAGGTCCAGGGTGTAGACCGCCCCGGAACTCAGGGTGATCAGCGCGGTGCCGCTGCTGGCGGCAGTGATCGAGTTGTCGCTGTTGCGGGTACCGCCGACCAGCGCGGTGCCGATGGTCGAGCCGCCCGACAGCACGTTGGCGCGGAACGCGCCGGCCTGGATCGCCACGTAGCTGCCGCCGGACTGGGTGATATTGATCGACTTGGCACCCACCGTCAGGTTGACCGGCGCGCTGCTGGAACTCATGGAGAAGGTGCCCTCGGTGTTGAGCGTCGCGTTGTCCGCGATGCCGCCGCCACTGAGGTTGATGCCGCCCTTGGCGCAACCGGAGACATAGGCCTTGGCGCCGTTGGAGATGCTCAGTACGCCGTTGACGACGATGTTCGCCAAAGTCGTGCCGTTGGTGATCGACAGGCTGCCGCCGGTGTAGTTGAAGTTGCCGTTGAACTGCAGCGCCGGCGGCAGGCTGCCACCGGCCGGCGTTGCAGGCGTGCTGCTGGCCGGGGTCAGCACATACACCACCTGGAGAGTATTGGTGGCCAGGTTGTTGGTGGCGGTGATGGTGGCCGTGACCAGGGTGCTGCTGCCGCTGGCGACCTTGGAGACGATCTGCGCACTGAGCCCGGTGGCGCTGATCGGCAGGTTGCCGACGGTAACGTTGGCCAGGGTACTGTCCTGGGTCAGTTGGCCCTGCAGGTACAGGCGCACCCATTCCACGCCGCTCCACACCCGAGACTCCGCCGGCGACGTGGCATGGGCCGCCATCTGCTGCTGTTGGGCACCGCCGATGCCGTACATCATGCTCAGCGCGGTGACGCTCAGAGCCATGCCGACGAACAGGATCATCAGGGTGGCGGCCATGCCGCGCTGGGAAGCGCGCGTCGATCGGAAAAACGCGGGTGCAGGCATCGGGCGCTCGGTCAGGAAGTGGGTTTTTCGAAATTGATCAGACAGGCCGTCGCCTTGCTTTTGACGTAGGCGGGCTGGGGATCGGTGCTGTTGGGATCGAGCGTGCTGTTGTTGGCACTCAGGCTGACCTGCAGCCGATAGGCGCTATTGGTGGTGTCGGTGGTTCGGCCATAGGGCCAGCAGGTGGCGAAACCGACCGACAGCGAGGCGGTGCCCTGACCGCTTTCGATCAGCGGGGTACTGGTCCAGGTGGTGCTGCTCCACTGCGTCGACGCCTGGGTGCAACTCGCCGCGGCCTTCAGGCTGAGCAGCGCGCCGTTGCTGATCAGCAACCCGGCGCAACTGGCGGTGGCGGTGGCACTGGTCTGGTAGGACCAGATGATTGCATTGCCGCTGATGCCGTTCGGCGCCGTGCTGGTCAGGGTCGGGAAGCTGGTCTGGGCGGTGGCGGTCCCGCTCAGGGTGCCGTTGCTCAGCAGGGCGCCGGACAGCAGGATGAAGTTGTTGTCGATGTCGGAGGTGGCCCGCGCCGTGGCGCTGCCGCTCCAGAAGCCGGCATTCATCAGTTCGCGCTGGGCGGTGATCAGCGCCGAGGCCACCTGGCCGTCCTGGCGCGAACTCTGTGATGAAGCCAGGGCGTTGTAGACCACGTTCTTGTACAGCGCGAGCATGGCCAGGATGCTGATCAGGGAAATGGTCGTGCCGATCAGCAGGCTGATCAGCGTGAAGCCACGCTGCGCGCGGTTCAAGACTCGTCTCCGACCCGGATGATGCCACCGAACAGGCTGCTGTCCTGGGCGCGGGTGGTGAGCACCACCGAGCTTTGCGGCGTGCCGCCGGTGATCGTGCTGGTGCCGACGGTGACGCTCGGTGCGTTGGTGCAGGTCGCGGTGATCGGCACGGTGTCGGTCTGGCTGGGAATGGACACCACCAGCAGCGAGGCCTTGCTCGAGCACAGCAGCGCGCCGTTCTGTTCCAGCAGGCTGCGCATCTGGTTGACCACGATGTTCTGCAGCTTCATGTCGCGCTGGCTGATGGCCGCCCGTGATGAGGCATAGGTGATGCCCAGGCCGATGGTCGCCATCAACAGGATGCCGATCAGCGATTCGAGCAGGACATCGCCGCGCTGGAGCCGGCGCAGCTTAAATGAGCGGGACATCGACCGAACTCTCGCTGCCCGCCGTGACCTGCAGCGTACCGGTGCTGCAGCTGTTGCCGCTGACCGCCAGGCCGCGGTTGCTGAAGGCGACGCAGGCCATGTCGACCCCGGCGACCTTGATTCCCGCCGCGGCCGGGATCGTGCTGCTCCAGACCGGTTGGCTGGTGGCGTTGCAATCGATCGATTGCCCGGCGTTGAGCCGGAACAGCTTGAGATTCTGCCCGGAGCGGCACAGCACGGCGGCGGGTGCGCTGTCCTGCACGGCGCCCTGGTTGCGCAGCGCGGTCGCCTTGGCGCGGCTGATGCCCTGCTTGAGCAGGCCGGCGGCATCGCGCTGGTAGCTGCTGTTGGTCCAGGACTGGGTGAGTGGTACGCCCACCATCAGGATAAGGCCGAGCAGGGCGACGGTGATCATCAGTTCGACCAGGGTGAAGCCGCGGCAGCGCATTACAGCCAGCTACCGTTGTACGAACTGCACGAGCTGATGCTGCGGCTGTTGCTCTGGTCCAGGGTGATGGTGCAACCGTTGAGTGCGCCGCCGTTGCCGGTCGCGGTCACGGTGTAGGTGGTCGAGGTGGAACTGATCGAGTAGTTGAACTTGCCCGACTGGCTCGGCTGCCAGCCCGACGACGGGCTGGTGCAGGGCGACGGGTTACCGATCAGCGCGCACTGGATCTGGGTGACACCGCTGGCGGTGGAGGTCGGATACACCAGCTGTTTCTGGTAGCTGTTTTCCAGGTTCAGGCTCAGGGCAACCAGGTCGGCCTGGGCGGCCTTGATCGTGCTCTTGTTGACGTAGCTGCTGTAGGCCGGAACGGCGATGGCGGCCAGGATGGCGACCACGACGACGCTGACCATCAGTTCCACCAGGGTGAAACCCGACTGTGCTGGATTGTGCTTCATGGATGTTTGACCGATGTGTTCCGGAGAGCCCGTGGGCGGGTCGCATTATGCCACTATTGCGTAACGTTTCGGTGACTGTCCCCACTACCGTTGGGTAATCTTTCTTGCTCCGGCTGTCCGCTGGATTTCGCTGTGGGATTTCGCGTCCTCCGCGGTTTTGTACTTCACTGCTTGGCATCCTCAGGCAAGGCCTCCCCGCCAGGACGGCACACAAGTACAAGATCGAGGGGACACCATGACTTCACCCAGCTACACCCGCGGCCGACAGGACAAGCCGCTACTGGCCATGACCATTGGCGCCGCATTCGACCAGACCGTGGCGCGCTTTGCCGAGCGCGAGGCATTGGTGGTGCGCCACCAGCAGGTGCGCTACAGCTGGGCGCAACTGGCCGAACAGGTCGACCGCTGCGCCCGCGCGCTGCTGGCGATCGGCATGCAACCGGGCGAGCGCCTCGGCATCTGGGCGCCGAACTGCGCCGAGTGGTGCATCGCCCAGTTCGCCAGCGCCAAGGTCGGCGTGATCCTGGTCAACATCAACCCGGCCTACCGCGTCAGCGAACTGGAATACGCGCTCAAGCACTCCGGCTGCCGCTGGCTGATCTGCGCCGACGCCTTCAAGACCAGCGACTACCACGCCATGCTCGGCGAACTGCTGCCGGAACTGGCCGGCAGCGCCCTGGGCGCCTTGCACAGCCGCCTGCTCCCGGAACTGCGCGGCGTGATCAGCCTGGGCCACAGCCCGGCCGCCGGCATGCTCGGCTGGGCGGCGCTGCAGGAGCGCGCCGAGTGTGTCGCCGCCGAAGACCTGCGCGCCTGCAGCGCGCAATTGCAGTTCGATGAACCGATCAACATCCAGTACACCTCCGGCACCACCGGCTTCCCCAAGGGCGCGACCCTCAGCCACTACAACATCCTCAACAACGGCTACCTGGTCGGCGAAAGCCTGGGCCTGACCGAGCAGGATCGCCTGGTCATCCCGGTGCCGCTGTACCACTGCTTCGGCATGGTCATGGGCAACCTCGGCGGCCTGACCCACGGCAGCACCCTGATCTACCCGGGCGACGCCTTCGACCCGCTGACCGCCCTGCAGGCGGTGGCCGAGGAACGCGCCACCGTGCTGTACGGTGTACCGACCATGTTCATCGCCGAACTGGACCACCCGCGCCGGGCCGAATTCGACCTGTCCAGCCTGCGCAGCGGCATCATGGCCGGCGCCACCTGCCCGATCGAAGTGATGAAACGGGTGATCGGCGAAATGCACATGGTCGAAGTGCAGATTGCCTACGGCATGACCGAAACCAGCCCGGTGTCGACCCAGACCGCAGCCGATGACGACCTGGAGCGCCGCGTCGCCAGCGTCGGCCGCACCCAGCCGCACCTGGAGAGCAAGATCATCGACGAAGCCGGGCGCATCGTGCCGCGCGGGCAGATCGGCGAACTGTGCACCCGCGGCTACAGCGTGATGCTCGGCTACTGGAACGACGCCGAGGCCACCGCCCAGTCCATCGACGGCGCGCGCTGGATGCACACCGGCGACCTAGCGGTGATGGATGAGGCGGGGTACGTGAGCATCGTCGGGCGCAACAAGGACATGATCATTCGCGGGGGCGAGAACGTGTACCCGCGGGAGATCGAGGAGTTTCTGTTCAGGCACCCGGCGGTGGCGGATGTGCAGGTGATCGGGATACCGGATGAACGCTATGGCGAGGAGATTGTGGCGTGGGTGAAGTGTCATCCGGGACATAGTGCGGGTGATGAAGAGTTGAAGGCGTTCTGCAAGGGGAAGATCGCGCACTTCAAGGTGCCGCGGCATTTCCTGTTCGTGGAGGCGTTTCCGATGACGGTGACGGGGAAGGTGCAGAAGTTTCGGATGCGGGAGATGAGTTTGGAGAGGTTGGTGGGGGAGAAGGTGGGGTGAGGGCTGTCTCCGATTTTTACCCCGACTGATGTCGGCGTTTTCGAGCGGGTAGGTGAGAGGTTTTCCCTTCTCACCTATGGCTCGATGGCGTCTCGTAATGAGTAGAAATAGCTTTCAAAATGAACTTACTTTTCCTACGTGATTTAGGCGTGGGAGAATATTGTGTGCGCCAATGACCGTGCCTACATTCTCGATGTCGCTGCAAATTCAGCGATATGGGTTTCGCAGCCCGTGTAGTGTCTTGGCGCACAGTGCCGCGTAAGCGGCTTTTCTTTGCCAGCGTTATGGCGGGCTGTGCGCAGGAGGCTTATGCCTGCCGGTTTCCAAGATCACCGGTCTGCGAACCTGCGTACAGTTCGCCACCCTTGGTTTCGCAGCCAGTGTGGTGATCCCCTTAATGATTTTGGAGATCCACCATGGTGAAAAAAATCACTCCTGATCCACCTTCTGTTTCCAATGAACCTCTGGAATCGAAGAGACCTGATGCGGCCAGATTGCTTGATAGCCTCGCGTTGACCCTCTCTAAAACCGTCGATCACAGTGATCCGCTCTGTACCACGATTTTTGCTATTCAATCCGGTGTTACGGCTCATGATGCGTTGAGCTATGTGTCGAAATTGCTGGAGGTTGCTGAGCTGAACGGTGATGAGATCAGCTTGCATGAGAACCCGGTGGAACGGACGTTGTTCTGGGGAATGCTGCATTCAGTGGAGGTGGCGAAGGCTGTGGTGGATGCTTTGCTTGAAGGATCGCCGCCGTCGCTGGATGTTTGATTGATCAACACAAGCATGAAGCCGCCTCAGTAGGGCGGCTTCTTCGTTGCAACTGTCAAAGAGAGGATGTCAGTGACCTCTAACTTTCGCTGTGATGTTTGTGAGCATAAACTGTTGCAGTGCCGGATCGACCGCGTACAGCACAACTCCTCGACGAGCCCTAGTTAGAAGTACGTAATAGATGTTTCGAATGACTTGTTTGCGTACGGCAGGATCTGTTCGCATATTACTCAGTCTCTTGTCCGCGTTGCAGCTGGGCTCAATTTCGATTCGACCATTTCTCAGGACGATGTCCGGTCCAAGAATGACCCCTACATAGTCATACTCAAATCCTTGTACCGTATAAATGGCACCGACTTCCTCATGGTATCCGACGAGTTGATTCCACTCCTTGAATGCCATTTTCTGGTTCCAGCGAGCCTGCCATGGCCCAATATGGATGTCTGTGCCTACCCCGGGCGTGCGCTCCGTCTGCCAGTGCCAGCAGTAACCCGCCACGATTCGGCCTGATGCATTGCCTCGGGCCTGCGCTCTCAGGTGGTCCTCCATGGCTTGGGGGGATTCAGCCACCTGCACTGAGAATTCCGGTACTGATGAATACGCCTGGGTTGCTGCTCCGAATACCAGATCGTAGACCCAATCCACATAGCTGTTGGCGCCACGACATCTCAACTGCTCGTCCAGTACATGGGTTATCACGTGGTAGCCACGTGCATGGGCCATTTGCTGGATATCATCGCTGCGGCAGTTCTCCTCTGGACTGATCCATTGAGAATCATCGATGAAAAAGACAATGAGGTGCTTGTTGTCCATCAAGCCTGCGGCTGTTGCTTTTGTCAGGCGATGGGCTTCATCAACGACCAGATAAGGAGTGACCGCCTTGCCATTTACCGCGAAGTCCAAGCCTTTTATGCACTGGCCGATAGCGGCTGACTTGACGTAGTACTTAGGATTCTTGCCCAGCTTCATGAGGTGCTGCACAAGCTTCATGGCGAGAACGGTTTTTCCGGTGCCGACCAATCCGTGGATGATTACGCAAGTATTCGTCTGTGCCTGTTGCACCAGTGGCGCAATCCTTTTGAACGCATGCGTTTGCTGACCAGTCGCCTTGAAAAGGTCACTGCAATTGAGTTTTTCGCTGAAGTTCAGGATAAAGGCGTCCGAGTACTTTCTCTGTGGCGAGGTCAGGTGGGCAAGTGCCTGTGTCGGACGCTTAAGTCGGGATAGCAGCAGTGCGGCATCCAGTTCTCCATGGTTTAGAGAGCGGAGCAAGGAACTGTTGACATGTGAGCTGAACTCATTGGCACGCAACACTTCCTCTTTTGGTTTTTCCTGGTAGTTATGAAGAAAAACCAGTGTGTTGATGATGGGCTTGAAGTCTCCGAAGTTGAGCGCATGCTCCAGCGCCGATCGGTAGATATTCACTTGCTCACAGGGGTGTTTGCTTGTGTAAGGATCGGTGGCGGCAACCTCCAGCCAGGTGACGCCGTGTTTGCCGTGCAATGTGACGGAACCTTGTGTCCATTGCTTCAACTCGATGACGATGATTTCCGGACCCGCTTCGCTCTCGCCTACCAGGATGCAATCGGCACGTTCAGAGCCAATCGGCATCGGATACTCGATCAGGATATGCCCCCGGAGTGGCGGTTGCTGTTGCTGGAGCAACTTGGCAAGTTCAGGTAGGGAGTTCCTCCAGGAGCGGATTTCGGATTCCGATAGTTTCGAATCGGGAAACGTCAAGGCGAAGTCCTTGCACAGTTTTTTGATGAACTCCGGATTGGCTGCGTTCGAGCAGAAGTCTTCGATCTTGAGGGTCGCAAGAGCCGCCATTGTCACCACCCAATGCCGAATTCATGACTCAGCGCCAATGCGTCAGGCGCACGAAATTGAAGCCAGCCCAGGCTGCTGGTTAATTGCTCAAGGGCTAGGCGGATGGTTTCTGGGAGCTGGGAGCTGGCAGCAATGGTCACGAAGATTCCTGTGGTGTTGAGCAGGCGAAGCTGTGATGGCCACTATTTCGCCTTTATTTCGGATGCTCGACACCTTACTTCCTACATACATGATGAGGAAGTGCGTACGACATTTCTATGTTAATTGAAAGGGGATTCATTGGGCCCCGATGGGCCCAAATGAGAGCCATTGCACTAGGCCGAGAGTGCTTTGGAACGAGCGGAGGTATCCGGCTTGCGTACGAGCAGCCGTTCGCGGAAGTATTGGGCCGTTTCTTCATCTGTGCAGTACAGGTAACAACCCTTCATCCCGCGGGTCATCAGAGTCCTGTAGGTGTTCTTGATGATCAGGTCGAGTAGCTGCCGCATCTTTTCCGGCTCGGCTTTCATGAGCTTTTTGTAGCCGAAGACCGAGCGATCGTTCTTGTCTCGCTGCTCCGGCACCGTCACCACATTGCCTCCCCGAATGATCAGGTCCGGGCCGATGATCACGCCGATGTAGTCCACCTCCAGGCCCTGACAGGTGTGGATGCAACCCACCTGTTCGACAGAGTTCTGCGCAATGATCCAGCGCTTCTCGTCTTCCTCCAGATTCCACTGGCGGCGGTAGTGCTCACCAATGACGATATCGTCGTCGCTTGCCCGCTTCTTGCTGTTCCAGGGCCAGCAGTAGCCGGCGACAACACGAGCCTTGTTGTTGCCGTTCTTGCTCTGGATCGCGGCATGCATGGCTTGCGGTGTATCGAATACCTTGAACTCGTATTCCTCGGTGTCGAGATGCCGGTTTGCTGTTTCCCGCACTTGGAGTGCATTGTCGAGCCAAGCCAGATAGCCATCCGAGCCGCTGCAACGGAATTGCGAGGTGAGAACGTATTCCTCGACCTCGGCACCGCGTGCCTTGGCAAAAGCGCGGATTGCTTCGCGATTGCCGATATCTTTCAGCGTGACGCGTTGGTCTTCGTCGATAAAGAAGATCGTGCAGTTCGCGGCATTGATCAGTTCCTTGATCTGGTTATCGCCTTTCTGGCCGTAGAGATCGCTTTTCTCGGTCAGGCGATGGGCTTCGTCCACCACCAGGAAATCGAATGCGCTGGTGGATGACTCCATGAACGAGCCGGAGCCGGTAAACAACTGCGAAAAATGGCTACGGGGCAGGGCGCCGGTCAGCTTGCTTTCGTACACCTGCCGAGGGGCGGAGTTTTTCGACACGTATTTGCCCACCAGCCCGCGACTGGTGAGGTTGACCAGCAGGTTGAGTGCCACCACGGATTTACCGGTACCCGGCCCGCCCTCGATGATCACGACTTTTGGGCGCTCCGTCGAAGCGCCTGTCGCAGCGGCCATGCAGTTCTCATGGATTTCTTTCTGGTCGTCGATAAGAACGAACTCGGCCTGCTTTTTCAGCAGTTTCACCAGCGAGTCGGCTAGAGCCTTCGACGGGCGAATGGGGCTCGCCATCAGTTCATGCAGCACGCGCTTTTCATCGCCCTTGGCGATGTACTGCTTGATGAACGCCCGCATACGGGCCAGTTCATCCTTGCCTTTCATGAACAGCGGGGCCTTGTTGATGTAGGCCTGGTAGTGAGGCCCGTCAATGACGTTATCTGGCATGTAGTTGTGCAGATAGGCGCAGGCATGCACTTGGATGCCGCCGGAATACACGGCTTCGTTGAACCCTTCCAGTAGCGAGGCATACGACCAGGCCTGATAGGACGGGTGCACGGTTTCCCGGATCTTGCGGCCTAGGAGGGTTTTGACAATGGCGTCCTTGGATGTGGCACTGGCTTCAGCCCATTGTTTCAGCTCAACCAGCACCACGTTTTGCTTGCCGCTGGCATCCATGCCGGTCAGGGTGATGTCGATACGCTTGGAGGTCTGTGGGATGTGCAGCTCAATGGCCACGCCGATGTCATTGGGGATTTCTCCGTCGCGCAACACCCGTGACATGGCTCCGAGAGAGTTCTTCCAGGCGTTCATTTCTGCGGCTGCGACGATCCGGCCGGTGGCTGACTCGAAACTACGGAGGATCACGTCCTCGATATCGTCGTTATCGTTGTCTGCCAGGAACTGCTGTTTGGTCGCTTCGTAAACGATCAAGATCCTTCTTCCTTACTGGAGCCGGGCAATCAGAGTTGGTCGTATTTCTTTGCGCTGTTTCGGGCCTTCTCGACCGGGTACTTCTCGCCGTTGAGTTGCAGCTTGCGTTGGGCCGCGGCGTTCAGATCGACGCCAAGCACCGAGGCCAGGCGTACCAGGTACATGAGCACGTCAGCCAGCTCTTCTTCGACTGCCTGGGCGGTTTCGGGCGTGCGGGCGGCGGCCTTGGACGCGTCTTCGGTGAGCCACTGGAAAATTTCGGTCAGTTCTCCGACTTCGCCGCTCAGGGCCATGACCAGATTCTTGGGGGAATGGAACTGGGCCCAGTTACGGTCGCTGGCGAATTTTTCTAGGGCTTGAGCGAGTCGGGTGGTGTCGACGAGCTGGGTAGAGGTGTGGCTGGGTGTGGTCACGGAGGTGTCCTGTGGTGTCGAGCAGGCAAGGGCGGGAGGGCCAGTATTTTGCCTTTAGTGCGGATGCTCGACACCATACTTCCTACAGTCAATATGAGGAAGTACGTACGACATTTCTTTGAGGCATGAGGGAAATTGTTGGGTTTGTTTCAGCATGACCTGCTTGAGCAAGGCTGGAAATGGAGAAATAAATTTGTCCCCATTTCCCAGAGTTCGGAAGGTGGGTTTGCCGGGCGCTTACCCAGGGGCCGGGCTATGGTGCGAAAGGCGGAGTGTGGCGAAAGGCGAGCCCAGAAACGACAAAACCCGCACAAGACGGGCTTTGCTTGAGGAAACTGGGGGATTTGAATCCCCGTCTAGCCCTTATGATCAGCGGCTTCCAGCCTCAAGGCTGGCATAAAGCTATCATTAACGAATGTCGGAGTTTTTTTCTTGCACTTCTCGCCGCGTGTGCAGGTCATCGATAAAAAGGTAGTTGGCATAGATTACGCTGAACACCGCAGAGCACTGGACAAGCGTGAGAAAAATTACAATCGCTATGCTCGCAGATTTTATCTCCTCGCGATATTCTAAAAAAAATGGAGAGCCCGTTATTAAAAGTTTTCCAAGATAAATTAAAGTAATGGATATTGCTACAGATCCTGACTCCATTATGCTGCCGACAATGCTTTCAAGTCGGCGAGTTTCCTGCATTGTGGCTGTGAAGTCAGCAATTTTTATCTTGTCAGGGTCTTGCAGTCTTTTGATCGCAATAGGATATACGAATGCTATCCATATACCCATAATTGTGAAGATCATTCCTGAGATAGATAGTAGTGTGTTGCAGTAGTCCTTGAAATCTGAGTAGCTAAACTTTAATCCATAAAAGTATGCGGATGCGCCTATGATGATGGAAGTTATAGCCATTATGCATAATCTAGCCATTCGCGAGGACCTGTTTTCTCAACATGTCTTTTTTGATTGGGGATAGATACCTTTCTCGATCCTCTTTTATTTTAGCATAAATTTCATCGGCCTTGAAAATTGGCTGATTTTTGTCATCTAGAGAGATGTGTTCCGTTAATCTATACTTGCTGGCCCATACAATGGTGTTTGACTTGTCAAGTACGAAGCCTACATCTTCCCATGACTTTACATCATGATCGGCTGCATAAGTCTCTATGATATATTCGATCTCTTGAACAGTAGGTTTGGCCTCTACACGTAACTCTACTTGGCGAACGGAGTTGTCTTCGGCGGAGATGTAGGGTACTTCAAAATTTTTGAATATTCTTGCGAACCCTTTCCTCTTGTTTACCTCTTTAATCGAGACGGTTTCGCGTCTAACTATCTGTGTTACCTTCCGCGCCAGCTCTTGCATCTCTGCAGAGGAGGTGGAAAGGGATTTCATTGATACGTCAAACTGAAAGTAGTATTTAAACTTGTCGTCCTTAATTTCAAACAGCGTAAAACCTTTTTCTGTTGTGGACGTGACATATTCAGGTAGCGGTACTCGAAAGTTTATACAGCCGCTCACCCAATCCTGGAACATTGCAGAGTCAGTTCTTGAATTGTCAAATTTTATGGAGGCAACCATGTCAAGTTCTGGTATTACCCAGTAGTAGCATGGTCGCCCCCAGATCATTTGTTTGTTTCCTTTGGTCTTTGTTTGCTCAACGACTTGCTCGATAGACCCATCAGGGTTTACCGTGATTCCATACAGAGGGCCGTGACGATCGGAGTCGCCTTTCCATAAAACCAAGAAAAAATCGCCATTGCTCTCGTCGTGGTGAATGGCGTGACAGTAACAGTGAGTTTTATTTCTTTTCTTGGAAGAATCCCAGGGGTTGGTAGCTTCGAAGTTTCGATCTTCTTTCCAAGATTTTAGCTTCGCAAAAGTTTCTGCTAGGTCCAAAGCAGCCGGAGTTTCTCCGAAATGACGATACAGCCCACATTTATTTACACTGAAGAAATTAATATAGCCACTCTGAAGCATTCCCAAAATCCTTTTATGAGGTTTGCCTCAAATTACCATTGATGGTGGCTAAGCGCTATTGGTTGCGGTGGTTTTCCGAGCTACGTCAGCCCGAATAGCGTCCCTGCCCGCCTACCGGAGTCATCGCCAGTAAGAGGTATCCACCTACCATAGACTCTCGCAATCATTGTCCAGTCGCTGTGTCCCATCTGCTTTGCCACCTACATCGGGTGGTCGCCGGCAGAAAGCATCATCGAGGCGTAGGTGTGCCGGGTCCGGTACGGGTGACGGGAAACGGGGACGCGGGAAACGGGGACGGATCTATTTAGAGGGCTGCGGTAGATGCAGCAGAAGATAGGAGTTTCAGCAGCCGGGCTCTTCGCGGGCAAGCCCTGCTCCTACAGTCGTAGCTGTGACATGGCGTGAAGAGGGGCGACGTTAGTACCCCTCAATGCCCATGCGCCGCTTTCCAAGCGGCGAACTCAGACGGCCGCAAGCCATAACGCGCCAACATCCCCTCATGCAGCCGCCGCAGTTCCTCAATCAGCAAAGCCCTGACGTCGGCTTGTTCGGGTTCTGGAACGCTATCGCTCACAACTTCCTGGATCACGCTGAGCGGATCAAGTTCGGGCTGTTGAATGACCTCACGGATAGCCTGCTTGATGAGATCACGCCACGCCAATCGCAAAGGATCCGGCTCGACCAAATCCTGCTTGATAGCCAGGTATTCCTGCGTCGAGCGCTCATAGGCCCAGACATACAGGTCCCGCAGCAATTCCACTCGGGTCATCTCATACACGCCAAGTGTGGCCCGGCTGTAGGCCTGCTCTGGCACATCCAGAAAGGTCAGTGGGCACAGGTTGGCGCGGAACAGCGGCAGGTTCGCGGCCAGGCGGGAGGTGCGTTTGTTGATGTCGGCGAAGGGCTGCAGGTAGGGCAGGTGCACCATGATGAAAAAGGATTGTTCGAACGGGTCGCGAATCTGGTTGGCCTTGCCCAGCAGTATGTCCAGGGTGTCTTCGAGTTGCTGGGGGGGAGACAGCGGGCGGTAGACGCTTTGGCCGATGTCGACGGCATGTTGTCGAACCCGTCCCTCGTCCGAAGGGTTGGGCAGCAGGTTTTCCGCCAGGGCGCTGTGCAGGTTCATCACGGTGTAGCGATTGAACTCGGCACTGTCGATATTGGCGACCAGCAGTTCGATGGCCGTCTTGTGGTTGAGGATCATCTGGGTTTCGATGGCCGCTTTGCCCTGCGCGGTTTTGCCATGCTCGATGAGTTCACGGGTATCGAGGCGTGAGTAGGTGTTGCCCTCCAGGTGGCTCGAGGCCCATGACAAGTCGATCAGCAGCCGATTCAGAATGGCGCGGCTGTAGGTGCCGGCCGGCTCGTTGAGTTCGGTGGTTTTGCCCATCTTGTGCAATTGGCGGCGCAGCGGCTCGGACAAGTACCAGGTCGTATTGGGTTGGTAGTCGTCGAGAAATTCACGCTGGTAGCCCACGGGCTTGCGTGCTTGCGGGGGCAGGTTGATGTAAGCAAGCACCTCCTGGCTGTCGGCGGAGAGAGGAATCGCGCTTGGGAAAACATCGCTTGGCGCGTTCAGTGGCTCCGTACTGGCTGCCGCGGCGCTGGCGCTGAAATAGCGGCGGGCCCTACCTTCACCTTGTGCAGTGATTTGGCCGCTCTCGATGAGCTTCGCGATCAGGCGCTGGGCGCTGCGCCTGGCAATGCCGTCGTGCTGCGCAAGTAGCTCGGCCAAGGTCAATCCATGGGTGGATGCTTGAATGCTGCTCAGTAGTTCGGTGCTGGATGGCATGGCTGTGTTGGCGCGGTTTGAGAGGGGGGATGGCGCGATTTTGGCGCAGTTTTTGAAACTGCGCCAGTTAGGTTGGCGCAGTTGGCGCGGTTTTCGAAAACCAGAGGCTGTCACGACCTGTTCCCTAGGAAGCGCCAGGCGGAAAACGGGGACGTACGGAAAACGGGGCGCATTTATTTTCGCGCTAAACGTTAACCAGCCCTCATTGGTAACCACGGACCGCCAGCCTGCCAACCAGTCGGGAACATGGCGTTGGCACTGGCCGCCTCAATGACCGGCAACATGAAGGTGGTCAGCTCTGCAATGACATCGTTCAACGCCAGAGCTTCCAGTCGATTCTTTCTCAGGAATGCCTGCCACTGCGTTTGTTTCTGTGGATCTTGCGCAAACGCATGGGTGAGCCCCAAGGGGGCGTGCCCACTCAGTGCGGTCTTGCGACGTTCGAATGTTGCCTGAACCGCTTGGCGGAGGATGTCTCCGTCAAATTCCGTGTGCCGCGCCAGAATCCACAAGTCGAAATAATCCTTCATGCGACTGTTGGCGATACCGAGCGTCGACAGCGCCTCGAATTTTTCGGCGACGACCGTGTAGCGGGGATAGACGCGCAATTTGGGTGCCGCGAACTCTGAGAGCATGACCGGGTACTCGACTTCCTCCGGCCCAGGTGTCACGGCATCGCCAAACCCGATGTCGACCTGAATCAGGCAGCGCGCGCCATCGATCACACCACGCAGCATGACGCGCACACCGGCATAGTTCGCCTCTTTGCGGAGCTCGGCAGCGTGCACGGTGTCGGGCTCAAAGATCACGCCATCGTTGGTTTCGATTGTGCAGAGTTCCTTGAAGAGGTCTTCGATGTGCGGTAATTGCGCCGAGCCAAAACCCAGGAAGTCAGCATCTCTCGTCGGGCGGTGCGGGATGTCGAACCACAGGTCAAACAGCAGCGCGCCTTTGAGCAGGAACTGATTCGCGTGTTTCGAGATACTGATCCGGTACAGCAGACGCTCAATGGCATAGCGTGTGAGGACCAGGTTGAAATCCTGCTTGGTCGCGCGTGCTCGGTTGAGCAGGCGGGCTCGCACCGAGGCCGCGATGTTTCGTTCCGTCATGACAGACTCTCCATGTAGGGTCGCATCACGTTGGCCACGCGACACAGGGTTGCATAACGCCAGAGTTCATCCATGCCGGCCCGCTTGGATCGCCAAGCCTCCTGCAGCGCTTCCAGGGCTACATCAAGGCCGATCTTGTTGCGAAACTTGAAGCAGTCGGCCACGGTCCGGGCGACGTTGGTCACGCGCATGCTCACGCCATCGACCTGATGGTCTTCGATACCATCGGTCAATGCGGCGCCGGAGAAGCGCACGATTCGCAGCGGCGGATAATCCATCTTCGGCGCACGGGCCTTGTTGGGAATGGCGAGCCAGACTTCGAATGGCGACTGCGTGGTGAGATCGTGCACGCGCAGCGCTGACAGCAGGCAGATGATGGCCTGCGGATGTTTGCGCGCGACTTCGGCCAGCGTTCCATGTTCGGACACGGTGCGATCAGGCCGGGCGTACAGGCCGCGGCCTACGCGGGTCAGTAGCCCCTGACGAACCAGCCGCGTGAGGGCGACACGGGGCAGCCCATACTCGGCGAGATCACGTGGGCGTATCAGGCCGCGCCGGGTGGCGAGATCCAGAATATGCTGATGGGAAGTTTCCATGCCTCATGATGTTGCATTTCGTCGGTAGTTGCCAATAACTACCGACGAAATGCAACGGCCTCTTTACGAGCAAGCTGGATCGCTGCATCACCAGCTCCCACAGGTGAGCGGGGTGAGGAAAGTGGCGCAGTTTTGGCGCAGTTTTTGGAACTGCGCCAGTTAGGTTGGCGCAGTTGGCGCGGTTTTCGAAAACACGGACTGAGGCCAGGAATGGCAAGCAAGCGCAATCGAGATGAAGTGACCGAACAGGTCATTCAGCGGGATGCTTCCTGATACGTATCAAGGCCCAGCTCAAGAAAGCATCTCCATAGCCGACCTGTGGATTCGGTTATCACCGTTTTGTGCCAATGGAAAATTTTCAAAGGAGAAATCATGCCACGCCATTTTTCGCTGAGCTGTCTGGCCGTTGTTTTGACCACAAGCCTGGCCGGCTGCGCCACCTCGACCGCCACCGGCTCTGCGAACATCGATTATTCGCAGCAGCTTTATGAGAGTACCCGTTTCGAGAAGCCGGGAATTGCTCCTGCCGTGCAGGTCGGCAGCTTCAAGGCCGATATCGACGGCTGTGAAGTGCAGGCGCAAAAACACTATGAGGAGTCCCTGGCGAGCAGCAAGAAACTGGCGCAGCTCTATGGTCAGAGCATCAAGCCAGAGGTGTTGCTGGAGATGAAGCGTAAGCAGGTGGTGAGCTGTATGACCGGGGCTGGTCAGGATGGCAAGGGCTGGACGGTAGTCAAGTAATTGCCCGGTTCGGCCCCTTTTTTTGAAAGATGAAGGTCGGCGCAGCAGGAAGATCAGGTTGCGGCGGCTGGCGTATTCGCGGGCAAGCCCGGCTCCTACAGGGGAGCGGGGTATGGGCGAGAGGCAAACGCCAGAAACGACAAAGCCCGCACAAGGCGGGCTTTGTTTGCTTTGTTTGGTGGAGCCGGGGGGATTTGAACCCCCGTCCGCCAGTACTCCGCTGTCGGTCCTACATGCTTAGCCGTGTCTATTGAGTTAACCCTCAGCGACCCGACGGGCAGGGTGCTTTGGGCGAGTTGTGTAAGTTTTAGCCACTTCGTCCACAACGTACTACGCGGCGATTCTGTTCTGTATGACAATCATTTCGGGTTTACAGACATCCCCTGATGATTGCTGGGCCCGAAGGCACCAGAAGTGCATGTCAGCTGCAATTAAGCAGCGAGAGCAGCACCGTATTGGTCGTCGTTGGCAACTATAGAAGTTGCAACAGTGGATTAACGAGTTCTGTTACCAACTCGGCATGCACCTAGAGTTTCGCAACCAGCGTCGAATCCAAAACGGCCCCGAACCGGCTTACTTCTCAGTAGGCAGGATCAGTGTACGCCACTGTGGCTCGAAAGGCCATCCCAAAGCGTGGCGTGCGGTTTTGACTAGCCGCCTTTCTGGCTGTTCTGGATCTGCTGGATCGCGCGCTGGGTGATGGCGATGCAGTCCTTGGTGCCTTCGGCGGTGTTTTTCGCCTGGGCGGCCTGGGCCTGCTGCACGCTGTTGGCGATTTCGCCCTGCAGGTCGGCGGCGAGGATGGTGGTCTTGGCGTTGTTGATGGTTTGCAGGTTGGTGGTGCACAGGTCTTTCTCGCCATCGGCGAAGGCCGGGGCGGCAAGGAGTGCGGTGACTACGAACAGGCCGGGCAGTACGGAACGTTTCATGTGGATCTCCTTGAACCTGGGGTTCAGGCTGCGAGGTTGCCGAAGTGGCAGGGAGGCCCCGATTGGTGGCGGCTTGCTCGGTAGACTGCGCGGGGTGTTCAAGGTTCTGTTTTTGTTGAGCGCGGTGGGGCCTGCAGGAGCGTGGCTTGTCGGGGCCCTAACCGCCGCGCAGCTTTTTAGCGGTTTCGAGGGCGCATTCGCGGGCAAGCCACGCTCCTACAGTTGTATGGTCGCGTTTAGTCGATGGTGGTGGTCAGTGGGGGGAGGGTTTTCAGGGGCCGGGTGACGCGATCGACCAGGTAGACCAGGCCGTGGTAGTCGATGCCGCCGTGCTGGCTCAGGCCGATTTCGCAGGTGCGGCTGGTGGAAATGCCTTCTTCGCAGTACTGCACCGCATCCTTGAGGGTGCGCAGCGAGTGGGCGTTGAGTTCCGGGGTGGTGAAGCCCTTGTCGCCGGCGAATCCGCAGCAGTGGATGCCTTCGGGGATCACCACGTTGTGGCTGCAGCGCCGCGCCAGGTCGATCAGCGCCTGGCTTTCCCCCAGGTGCTGGGTGCTGCAGGTCACGTGGACGGCAATCGGCGCGTCCTGCGGGGTGAAGGTCAACTTATCCACAAGGTGCGTGCGAATGAAGCGCACCGGGTCGTAGAGGTCGAGGCGGCTGTCGCCCAGGTCCTGGACCAGGCGCAGGGTACACGGGCTGGTGTCGCAGTAGATCGGGTCGAGGCCGCCGCGGCTGGCGTGCAGCAGGGCGCCGATCAGTTCCTGGCGCTTGTGTTCGGCCTGTTCGACGTAGCCCTTGGAGGCGAACGGCTGGCCGCAGCACAACTGGTCGGTGTTGTCCGGGAACACCACCTGGTAGCCGGCCTTTTCCAGCAGCGAGCGGGTCTTGTCGAGCAGCGAGACCTGTTCCTTGTCGCCCGCCGCCGGGCCCATCACCCGTGAGACACAGGCGGCCAGGTAGACCACCCGTGGGCGTTCATCGTTGACCGCCGGGCTGAAGCGCACCGCGCGCTCGGGTTGCGGCATGGCGTTGGTCCACAGGGGCACGCGACCCTTGGACAGGCGGGTCAGCCCGGCCGACAGCCGTGCCAGGCGCGGGGCGCCGAGCAGCATGCGGGCGCCGTTGGCGACGTGCAGGGTGAAGCGCGCGCCTTGCAGCGTGGTGGCGAAGTTCGTCGCCAGCCAGTCGGCGCGCTTCACCTGGGTGGCTTCGCGGCCGCGCAGCTTCTTCACCAGCTCGCCGGTGTTGATGCCCACCGGGCAGCGTTGGGCGCACAGGCCGGTGGCGGCGCAGGTGTCGATGCCCTGGTAGTGGTAGGCGGCTTCCAGTTCGGTGGTGTCGATGCCGGCGCGCTTTTTCGCCTGGATATCGCGCCAGATGACGATGCGCTGGCGCGGGCTGAGGGTCAGGCCCTTGGATGGGCACACCGGTTCGCAGAAGCCGCACTCGATGCACTTGTCGACGATCTCGTCGGCGGCCGGCAGCGGCTTGAGATTTTTCAGGTGGATCTGCGGGTCGTCGCTGAGCACCACGTCCGGGTTGAGGATGCCCTGGGGATCGAGCAGGCGCTTGATCGCCCACATCAGTTGGTAGGCGTCGCTGCCCCATTCCTGTTCGACGAAGGGCGCCATGTTGCGCCCGGTGCCGTGCTCGGCCTTGAGCGAACCGCCGAACTCCACGGCCACCAGTTGCGCCACGTCGTCCATGAACGCCTGGTAGCGGGCGACTTCCGCGGCGCTGTTGAAGCCCTGGGTGAAGACGAAGTGCAGGTTGCCTTCCAGTGCGTGGCCGAACAGGATCGCCTCGTCGTAGTGGTGCTTGTCGAACAGCTCGATCAGGCGGTTGACGCCGATGGCCAGTTGTTCGACCGGGAAGGTCACGTCCTCGATGATCACCGTGGTGCCGGTCTGGCGTACGGCGCCGACCGCCGGGAAGGTGTCCTTGCGGATCGCCCAGAGCCTGGCGTTTTCCGCCGGGTCTTCGCTGAAGTCGACCTGTTTCTCTACCGGGAAGCTCGCCAGCGAGGCCATGATCTGCGCCAGTTGTTCGTGCAGCAGCGACGAGCTGGCGGCGCGGGATTCGATCAGCAGGGCGCAGGCGTTGTTCGACAGCTCGCGCACGAACGCCGGCATGCCGGGCTTGTCCTGCACCGAGCGCAGGCTGCGGCGGTCGAGCAGTTCGACGGCGGACACCGGCTGGCGCTTGAGCACGGTGACGGCGGTGCAGCAGGTTTCCACGTCGGGGAAGACGATCAGCGCCGAGGCCTTGTGCGGGTGGTCGACCACGGTGTCGTAGGTCACCGCGCTGATGAAGCCGAGGGTGCCTTCGGAGCCGACCAGCAGGTGGCTGAGGATGTCCAGCGGCTCGTCGAAATCCACCAGGGCGTTGAGGGACAGGCCGGTGGTGTTCTTCAGCCGGTACTTGTGGCGGATCTTCGTGGCCAGTTCGCTGTTGGCGCGGGTTTCGCGGGCCAGGGTCGCCAATTGGTCGAGCAAGGCACCGTGGCTCTGGCGGAAGGCCGCGACGCTGGCCGGGTCCTCGGTGTCCAGGCGGCTGCCGTCGGCCAGCACCAGGCGCAGGCCGGCCAGGGTGTGGTAGGTGTTCTGCGCGGTGCCGCAGCACATGCCGCTGGCGTTGTTGGCGACGATGCCGCCGATCTTGCAGGCATTGATCGAGGCCGGGTCCGGGCCGATCTTGCGCCCGAACGGTGCCAGCCAGGCGTTGGCCTGGGCGCCGATCACCCCGGGTTGCAGGCGGATCTGCCGGCCCTCTTGGCGAATCTCGCGGCCGTTCCAGTTGTCACCGAGGACGATCAGCACCGAGTCGCTGATGGCCTGGCCGGACAGGCTGGTGCCGGCGGCGCGGAAGGTCACCGGCACCTGGTCGCGGGCGGCCAGCTTGAGCAGGGCGACCACTTCGTCTTCGGATTCGACGCGGATCACCAGTTGCGGAATCAGCCGGTAGAAGCTGGCATCGGTGCCGAAGGCCAGGGTCGAGAGCGCGTCGTCGAAGCGGCGCTCGCGGGGAATCAGCTGTTCTACCGAGCGGAGGAACGGGGTGGGCAGGCTCATGCAAACTCCTAACGAGGCCGTTGGCATCTGGCGTGCCCTGGCCGGCCCCGTTCAATCAGGCGGTAATTCGTGCGGGCGCGACGGTTCAGGCGCCCAGTTCACGGACCAGCGAATCACGGGTGATCTCGCTGATCGACTTGGCACCGGTAAGCACCATGGCAACGCGCATTTCCTTCTCGAACAGCTCCAGCAGGTTTTTCACGCCCGCTTCGCCGGCGGTGGCGAGGGCGTAGAGGAAGGCGCGGCCGATCAGCACGGTGTCGGCGCCGAGGGCGATCATGCGCACCACGTCCAGGCCGCTGCGGATGCCGGAGTCGGCGAGGATCTTCAGCTCGCCCTTCACCGCATCGGCAATGGCCGGCAGCGCGCGGGCACTGGACAGCACGCCGTCGAGCTGGCGCCCGCCATGGTTGGAGACGACGATGCCGTCGGCGCCGAATTTCACCGCGTCCCTGGCATCCTGCGGGTCGAGGATGCCCTTGATGACCATCGGGCCGTCCCAGAATTCGCGGATCCACTCCAGGTCCTTCCAGGAGATCGACGGGTCGAAGTTGGCGCCGAGCCAGCCGATGTAGTCGGCCAGGCCGGTCGGGTTGCCGCGATAGCGCGAGATGTTGCCCAGGTCATGGGGCTTGCCCAGCAGGCCGACATCGAGGGCCCAGCGCGGGTGGGTCATGGCCTGCCAGACGCGGCGCAGCGGCGCGTTCGGGCCGCTCATGCCGGAGTGGGCGTCGCGGTAGCGGGCGCCGGGGACCGGCATGTCGACGGTGAACACCAGGGTGGTCACGCCGGCGGCCTTGGCCCGTTCCAGGGCGTTGCGCATGAAGCCGCGGTCTTTCAGCACGTAGAGCTGGAACCACATCGGCCGGTCGATGGCCGGGGCGACTTCCTCGATGGGGCACACCGAGACCGTCGACATCGTGAAAGTGATGCCGTGGGCGGTGGCCGCGCGGGCGGCCTGCACTTCGCCACGGCGGGCGTACATGCCGGTCAGGCCGACCGGGGCCAGGGCCACCGGCATACTCAGGGTTTCGTTGAACAGCCGGGTTTCCAGGCTCAGTTCGGACATGTTCTTCAGCACGCGCTGGCGCAGGGCGATGCCGGCCAGGTCCTCGACGTTGTGGCGCAGGGTGTGCTCGGCGTAGGCGCCGCCGTCGGCGTAGTGGAACAGGAACGGTGGCAGCTTGCGTTGGGCGGCTGCGCGATAGTCGGTAGAGGCGGAAATGATCATGGGAACTCGCAGCGTGGGTTGACGGGTAACGGCTGCCGGGACCGTCGACGGGCCCCGGCACCTATCACGTTAGTGCACCAGCATGCCGGTGAACACGTAGGCCTGGGCCAGGGTGATCAGGCCGACGAGGGTGGCGAAGAACAGACTGTGCTTGAGCGTGAAGCGGAACAGGTCGGATTCCTTGCCCACCAGGCCGGTGGCGGCGCAGGCCACGGCGATCGACTGCGGCGAGATCATCTTGCCGGTGACGCCACCGCTGGTGTTGGCCGCGACCAGCAGAGTGTCGTTGACGCCGATCTGGTGTGCGGTGGTGGCCTGCAGCGAACTGAACAGCGCGTTCGACGAGGTGTCCGACCCGGTCAGGAACACGCCCAGCCAGCCGAGGAACGGCGAGAAGAACGGGAACGCTGCGCCGGTCGCCGCCAGTACCAGGGCCAGGGTCGAGGACATGCCCGAGTAGTTGGTGACGAAGGCGAAGGCCAGCACCATGCCGATGGACAGGATCGGCCAGCGCAGCTCGTAGAAGGTCTCCTTGAAAGTGGTCAGACCAGTTTTGAAGTCGATCTTGAGCACCAGCATCGACACCAGGGCGGAGAAGAAAATCGCCGTGCCGGTGGCGGAGATCGGGTCGAGCTTGAACACCGCCGGAATCGGCGTCGGGTTGGCGACGATCGGTGCGGTCTTGATCACCAGCTGGTCCAGGTGCGGTACGGCGAAGCTGAAGACGCTGCTGTACATCGCGCCGCCGGTGGCGAACATCGCCTTGAACGACTTCAGGGTCCAGATCGTCACCAGCACGGTGAGGATCAGGAACGGCGACCAGGCCTTGAAGATCTGGCCCAGGCTGTAGGGCGAGGCCAGGGTGCGGCGTGGCTGGCCGAAGCCGCCGGCGCTGGCCGTGACGGCGGCGCCCGCGGTGGCACCGGCGATCTGTGCGCCGGCGGTGCGGCGTGGCTGCCAGACTTTCAGGAACAGGGTCAGGCTGATCAGGCTGGCCAGGGCCGAGGTGATGTCCGGCAGTTCCGGGCCGATGAAGTTCGAGGTGAAGTACTGGGTGATGGCGAAGCTCAGGCCGGCGACCAGCGCGGCCGGCCAGGTTTCCCGCACGCCGCGCAGGCCGTCCATCATGAACACCAGCCAGAACGGCACGAACAGCGACAGCAGCGGCAGTTGGCGGCCGGTCATGGCGCCGATCTTGAACGCATCGATGCCGGTGACCTGGCCGGCGACGATGATCGGGATGCCCAGGGCGCCGAAGGCCACTGGCGCGGTGTTGGCGATCAGGCACAGGCCGGCGGCGTACAGCGGGTTGAAACCCAGGCCCACCAGCAGCGCGGCGGTGATCGCCACGGGCGCGCCGAAGCCGGCCGCACCTTCGAGGAAGGCGCCGAAGCAGAAGCCGATCAGCAGGACTTGCAGGCGCTGGTCGTCGGTGATCGACAGCACCGAGCTGCGGATGATTTCGAACTGACCGCTCTTGACCGTCAGTTTGTAGAGGAACACCGCGGCGACGATGATCCAGGCAATTGGCCAGAGGCCGTAGGCGAATCCATAGCCGGCAGCGGCCAGTGCCATGTCCACCGGCATCTTGAAGGCGAAGATCGCCACCAGGATCGCCAGCGCCAGGGTGATGCTGCCCGCCACGTGCCCCTTGAGGCGGAACACCGCCAGGGCGAGGAAGAAGAACACGATGGGAATGACGGCCGCGAGAGCGGACAGGCCGAGGCTGCCGAGCGGGCTGTAGAGCTGTTGCCAGGTTTGCATATGGGGTGGCCCCTAATTGTTGTTGGTAGGCGCAGATAAGTCGATTTGGGTAATTGGTAATACCAATTTACAATCGCTGAGCGCTAGGTTAAAAGCCTTGCAGGGCATGTGTCAATTTGCCGCCCTGAAACTTTCGTCGCACAGCGGTCGGGAAAAGGAACTGATCGGGTGATTCAGACGCTCTCTGGTGGGTGCTGGCGCGGCGTCAATAGGCCAGAATAGGCAGCCCCGGCAAGGGCTCGGGAGCGTGAGGAGTGAGTGATGGGGTTTGATCAGATTCGTCAGCGCCGTTTGTCTGACGATATTGTCGAGCGGCTCGAGGGGATGATTCTCGAGGGGACGCTCAAGCCCGGTGAGCGCCTGCCGGCCGAACGGGTGTTGGCCGAGCAGTTCGGCGTGTCGCGGCCGTCGTTGCGCGAGGCGATCCAGAAGCTGGTGGCCAAGGGGCTGCTGGCCAGTCGACAGGGCGGCGGCAATTACGTGGTGGAGACGCTGGGTTCGACGTTCAGCGATCCGCTGCTGCACCTGTTGGAAAACAATCCCGAGGCCCAGCGTGACCTGCTCGAGTTTCGTCATACGCTGGAGGCGTCCTGTGCCTATTACGCGGCGATGCGTGCCACCGAAGTGGATCGGGAACGGCTGAGGGTGGCGTTCGAGCGATTGCAAAGCTGTTATTCGCGGGCGGACGAGGTGAGTCGCGCGGAGGAGGGCGAGGCCGATGCGAACTTCCACCTGGCGATTGCCGAGGCCAGTCATAACGCGGTGTTGCTGCACACCATTCGTGGGTTGTTCGATCTGCTCAAGCGTAATGTGGTGACCAATATTGGTGGGATGTACAAGCAGCGCACAGAGACGCGCGACATGCTGATCGCGCAGCATCGGGAGTTGTACCTGGCGATCATCGAGGGGCGGGCTGAGCAGGCGCGGGAGGTGTCGAGCCGGCATATCCTGTATGTGCAGGAGGTGCTGGAGGAGGTCAGGCAGGAGGCACAGCGGGTGGCGCGGGCGGAGCGGCGCAAGGGGATTTGAGCAGGCGGTTGCGTTTGTTCGGGTGGGAGCGGTTGCCTTTGGATCGCAATCGCCAGCAGGCCGGCTTCCGCAGTGGACGGGCCGCACTCGGAATTGGTGTGCGGTACGGACCTGTAGGAGCAGGGCTTGCCCGCGAAGAAGGCCTCGAGGCCGCCAAAAACTTCGCGGGCAAGCCCGGCCCCTACATACAGGGCGGTGCCCGGGGCGTCAGTCTTCCTTGCCCTTGTTGCGCACCGCACGCTGCAGCTCGCGACCGGCGTCGCGTTCGCGTTCGGTATCGCGCTTGTCGTATTCCTTCTTGCCCTTGCCCAGGGCAATCTCGCACTTGACCAGGTGCTTGCTCCAGTACAGCGAGAGGCAGACGCAGGTGTAGCCCTTCTGCTGCACGCCGGCGAAGATCTTCTCCAGCTCGCGCTGGTTGAGCAGCAGCTTGCGCGTGCGCGTCGGGTCGGCGATGACGTGGGTGCTGGCGGTGGTCAACGGCGTGAAGTGGCTGCCGAACAGCCAGGCTTCGCCATCCTTGAGCAGCACGTAACTGTCGACCAGTTGTGCCTTGCCCGCCCGCAAGCTCTTTACTTCCCAACCGGCCAGGACCAGGCCAGCCTCGAACCGTTGTTCGACGAAGTAATCGTGGCGCGCCTTTTTGTTTTGCGCGATGGTCCCTGTAGGGTGTTTCTTCTGTTTAGCCATAGGGGCGGCATTATAGGGGGTTGCGCGTCCGTCGGCTACGGTGAAGCTGCGTGCTTGAGCGCGTAGGATGAATCCCGGACAATGCGCCCTCTTTTGTATGCTGCCCAGCCGTGGAATTGACGCTGACATGACGACCCATATTCAACGTTCGGCCTTGCTGCCCTATCCGGCGCAGGCGCTTTATGACCTGGTGAACGACGTCGCACGTTATCCGGAATTCCTGCCGTGGTGCTCGGCCTCCCAGGTGCTGGAAAGCTCGGACGTGCACATGCGCGCCACGCTGTCGGTAGCCAAGGGTGGTCTGAGCCAGCAGTTCGTGACGCGCAATACCCTGGTGCCGGGGCAGTCGATCGAGATGAATCTCGAAGAGGGGCCGTTCACTCAACTGCATGGTGTGTGGGTGTTCAAGGCACTGGGCGAGAAGGCCTGCAAGATCAGCCTCGACCTGACCTTCGATTACGCCGGGCCCATCGTGCGTGCGACGCTGGGGCCGTTGTTCAACCAGGCGGCGAATACCTTGGTGGATGCGTTCTGCCAGCGGGCGAAGCAACTTAATGGCTGAGTCGTTAGTGGCCATCGAGGTGGTGTACGCCGAGGTCGGGCGCCAGTGCCTGCTGGAGGTGTCGGTGCCGGCGGGGACGACAGTGCGGGCGGCGGTTGGCTTGTCGGGGATGGCCCAGCAGTTTCCCGGGGTCGATCTGTCGGGCTGCCCGTTGGGAATCTTCGGCAAGGTGGTGAGTGATCCCGAGGCCAGGGTAGTGGTTGAAGGGGATCGCATCGAGATTTATCGGCCGTTGCTGGCGGACCCGAAAGAGGTTCGGCGGTTGCGGGCGGAAAAGGCGGCCAGGGCGCGGGCGCAGAATTTGTAGAAGGATTGATTGTTCCCGCGCTCCTGCGTGGGAACGATCAACAAGGAGTCTTGCGCCGATTGGCAGGCAATAAAAAGCCCGGACATGCCGGGCTTTTTTGCGTCGCAATATTACTGCGGCGAGGTATCCAGCGGCTCCGGGGTCGGAACCGGCACGGTCTTCACGCCATCGACGTCTTTCTGGATCTGGTCGAGCAGCGAGCCTGGCTTGGCCGGCTTTTCCTTCTTCTTCGGCGTTTCGGTGTTCTGCGCCGGGGCTTCGACCGTGGTGCCGCTGTCCTTGCCGAGAATGGCTTCGTCACGGCTCACGCCGGGCATGAAGTCGCCCGCGAGGTTCACCAGCTTGTCGTCGTCACTGAAGATCAGGCTGACGCGCTCCTGCTGGCGCTCACCGCCACCCGGTTGCAGGCTGTACAGATAATCCCAGCGATTGGCGTGGAATGTGTCGGTCAGCAAGGGGTTGCCCATGATAAACCGTACTTGCCGCCGGGTCATTCCGGGGCGCAACTGGTCTATCATGTCCTGCGTGACGACATTGCCCTGTTGGATGTCGATTTTGTAAACCCCGGGGAATGAACAACCGGCGAGTGCGAGCAGTCCCACTAAGGTGAAACTGGTTAGCAAGAGCTTGGTGTTTTGCATCGGTGGGCGACTTCCACTATCTTGGCTGGGACAACGTAAACCCCGATCATACCCGTATTAAGAGAAGCTGCGAAGCAGCATCGGCGAGAAAGCTGACCATGGTTGAAAATAGCGAACTACGCAAAGCTGGCTTAAAAGTGACTCTGCCACGGGTCAAGATTCTACAGATGCTCGATTCCACCGAGCAGCGTCACATGAGTGCCGAGGATGTCTACAAGGCGCTGATGGAAGCTGGCGAGGACGTCGGCCTGGCGACGGTCTACCGTGTACTGACCCAATTCGAAGCGGCCGGGCTGGTGGTCCGCCACAACTTCGATGGCGGCCATGCGGTGTTCGAGCTGGCGGACGGCGGCCACCACGACCACATGGTCAACGTGGATTCCGGCGAGGTCATCGAGTTCATCAACCCGGAAATCGAGAAGCTCCAGCACGCCATTGCCGAGCAGCATGGCTACGAGCTGGTGGATCACAACCTGGTGCTGTACGTACGCAAGAAGAAGTAATCCTGCCGTGCGGATTCAGCTCCGGTGAAATGAACGAAGGCGACCCCAGGGTCGCCTTCGTGTTTTTTGTTACCTGAAATGTTGTGGCTCAGCTCTTGGCGGTGACCACCATCTTTTTCGCGTGGGCGATGGACTCCTTGGTGAGGTCGATGCCGCCGAGCATCCGCGCGACTTCCTCGACCCGTTCGGTCTTGCCCAGCTTGGACACGGCCGTGTGGGTCGCATCGCTGCCGCGCACCTTGTGCACGAATAGATGATGGTGACCCTGGGCGGCCACCTGCGGCAGGTGGGTGACGGTCAGGACCTGGCCGCGGTCGCCGAGGCGGCGCAGCAATTGGCCGACGATTTCCGCAGTCGGCCCGCCGATGCCCACATCCACTTCGTCAAAGACCAGGGTCGGTATGCGTGAGGTCTGCGCGGTAATCACCTGGATCGCCAGGCTGATACGCGACAGCTCGCCACCCGAGGCGACCTTGGCCAGGGCCTTGAGGGGCTGGCCGGGGTTGGCGCTGACCAGCAGCTCGACCTGTTCCAGGCCATAGGGCAGCGGTTCGTCGCTGGTATTGGCGTGCAGCTCGATGCTGAAGCGCCCGCCGGGCATGCCCAGGCGCTGGATTTCCTGCTCGACCGCGCTGGCCAGGCCGGTGGCAGCCTCGCGACGCAGTTCGCTGAGTTCGCGGGCGCGCTCCTGGTAGTGCCGGGCGTAGGCGGCCAGTTCTTCGCCGAGGCGTTCGATGGCCTCGTCGTTGGCGTTCATGGTTTCGATTTCGTCCAGCAGCTTCTGCTGCAGGGTCGCCACCTCGGTGGGCTGGATGCGGTGCTTGCGTGCCAGGGTGTAGATGGCGTCCAGGCGCTCTTCGAGATACTGCAGGCGGCCCGGGTCGGCGTCGAAGTGGTCGACGAAGCGGTTCAGCTCGCCGACGGCTTCCTCTACCTGGATCTGTGCGCTGGCCAGCAGGTTGGCGGCTTCGCCCAGGGCGCCGGAGCCGTTGCTGACGCTGGTCAGGCGGTTCAGGCAGGTGGTGAGGGCGTGGAGCACGTTGCCCGAGTCGCTTTCGCTGCACTGCTCGACCACCTGCCGGCAGACGCCGAGCAGCGTCTCGGCGTTGGTCAGGTTCTTGTGTTCCTGCTCCAGTTCATCCAGCTCGTTTTCGCCGAGCGCGAGGTTTTCCAGTTCTTCGAGCTGATAGCTGAGCAACTGGTGGCGCGCCCGCTGCTCGTCGCCGGAGTTGGACAGGCGCTCCAGCTCCTGGCGGGTCTGGCGCCAGCGCTGGGCCGCGAGCTGCACCTGGCGGGCGAGGTCGGTGGCGCCGGCGTACTCGTCGAGCAGGCGGCGGTGGGTGTCGGTCTTGAGCAGGGACTGGTGTTCGTGCTGACTGTGGATATCGATCAGCAGTTCGCCCAGGGCCTTGAGGTCGCCGAGGGGGCAGGTCGAGCCGTTGATGTAGCCGCGGGAGCGCCCTTCGGCGGTAATGACCCGGCGCAGGATGCACGGCCCGTCGCTGTCCAGGTCGCGTTCGGCGAGCCAGTGGCGCGCCTCCGGGATGTCCTGCAGGTCGAAGGTGGCGAGAATGTCGGCCTTGTCCGCGCCGGGCCGCACCACGCCGCTGTCGGCGCGATCGCCGAGGGTCAGGCCGAGGGCGTCGAGCATGATCGACTTGCCGGCACCGGTTTCGCCGGTGATGACGCTCATCCCGCGGTCGAGTTCCAGGTCGAGGTGCTCGACGATTGCGTAGTTGTGTACGGACAGGTGCACCAGCATGAAGGCCGCTCCCAGGTTCAGGTCTGGTTATTTATACAGTGTTTTGATTTTGCCTGACAATGCCTGCCTTTAGTTCGATTCGCTTGAATGACCGGATTTTTTAGTGCGATCGGCGATGCATGGCCACCATCGATCGGGTGAAGAGCATGTTTTGGGCACTTGAACCTGGAAAATGCGGCCCCATATACGGGGGCAGAAGCGCGGGCCGAGCCCGCGGACGATATTGAAAGGAGGTTTTTATGGCTGACGAACAGAATCTGGATGCGCAAAATCAGGAAGCCAATCAGGCTGCCGAGGCTTCGAGCGATGACCTGGCAACCCGCGTGCAGGTGCTCGAAGAGCAACTGGCCGCTGCACAGGACCAGGGGTTGCGCGTAGCCGCCGACCTGCAGAACGTTCGCCGCCGTGCCGAGCAGGATGTCGAGAAGGCGCACAAGTTCGCCCTGGAAAAATTCGCCGGTGATCTGCTGCCGATCCTGGACAGCCTGGAGCGCGGCCTGGAGCTGTCCAATCCCGATGACGAAAGCATTCGCCCGATGCGCGAAGGTATCGAGCTGACCCTGAAGATGTTCCAGGACACCTTCAAGCGTCACCAGCTGGAAGCCATCGATCCCCATGGCGAACCCTTCAATGCTTCGCTGCACCAGGCCATGGCCATGCAGGAGAGCGCCGATGTCGAGCCGAACAGCGTCTTGAAGGTGTTCCAGAAGGGCTACCAGCTCAACGGTCGCCTGCTGCGTCCGGCCATGGTGGTGGTGAGCAAGGCGGTTGCACCGGTTTCGCCGACTATCGACGAGCAGGCTTGAAATCGGTCGTAGCGACCCCATCTATAAGTCAAGCGTTTAAGTGCTACCGCAGTTGGCAATAACCGCTGCGGCAAAAAATCCAAGTTTCGGGAGAGTGAAATGGGCAAAATTATCGGTATCGACCTGGGGACTACCAACTCCTGCGTCTCCATTCTGGAAAACGGCAACGTCAAGGTGATCGAGAACGCCGAAGGCGCTCGCACCACGCCGTCGATCATTGCATACGCCAACGATGGCGAAACCCTGGTTGGCCAGTCGGCCAAGCGTCAGGCTGTAACCAACCCGCACAACACCCTGTACGCGGTGAAGCGTCTGATCGGTCGCAAGTTCGACGAAGAAGTCGTACAGAAAGACATCAAGATGGTTCCGTACAAGATCGCCAAGGCCGACAACGGTGACGCCTGGGTTGAAGTGAACGGCCAGAAGATGGCTCCGCCACAGATTTCGGCTGAAATCCTGAAGAAGATGAAGAAGACCGCCGAAGACTACCTCGGCGAGGCCGTGACCGAAGCGGTGATCACCGTTCCGGCCTACTTCAACGACAGCCAGCGTCAGGCTACCAAAGACGCCGGCCGTATCGCCGGTCTGGACGTCAAGCGCATCATCAACGAACCTACCGCGGCCGCACTGGCCTACGGCATGGACAAGGCCAAGGGCGACCACACCGTCATCGTTTATGACCTGGGTGGTGGTACCTTCGACGTTTCCGTGATCGAGATCGCCGAAGTCGATGGCGAGCACCAGTTCGAAGTACTGGCCACCAACGGTGACACCTTCCTCGGTGGTGAAGACTTCGACATCCGTCTGATCGACTACCTCGTCGACGAATTCAAGAAAGAAAGCGGCATGAACCTCAAGGGTGACCCGCTGGCGATGCAGCGCCTGAAGGAAGCTGCCGAAAAGGCCAAGATCGAGCTGTCGTCCTCGCAGTCGACCGACGTCAACCTGCCGTACATCACGGCTGACGCCACCGGTCCGAAGCACCTGAACGTGAAGATCTCCCGCGCCAAGCTGGAAGCGCTGGTGGAAGACCTGGTTCAGCGCACCATCGAGCCTTGCCGCATCGCTCTGAAAGACGCCGGTATCGACGTCGGTTCGATCAACGACGTGATCCTGGTCGGCGGTCAGACCCGTATGCCGCTGGTGCAGAAGGCCGTGACCGATTTCTTCGGCAAGGAACCACGCAAGGACGTCAACCCTGACGAAGCCGTTGCCATGGGTGCTGCGATCCAGGGCGCCGTACTGGCCGGTGACGTGAAGGACGTGCTGCTGCTGGACGTCAGCCCGCTGACCCTGGGTATCGAAACCATGGGTGGCGTGATGACCGCGCTGATCGAGAAGAACACCACTATTCCGACCAAGAAGTCGCAAGTGTTCTCGACTGCCGACGACAACCAGAGCGCCGTGACCATCCACGTGCTGCAGGGTGAGCGCAAGCAGGCCGCGCAGAACAAGTCTCTGGGCAAGTTCGACCTGTCCGAGATCCCGCCAGCGCCACGTGGCGTGCCGCAGATCGAAGTGACCTTCGACATCGACGCCAACGGCATCCTGCACGTCGGCGCGAAGGACAAGGCTACCGGCAAGGAGCAGAAGATCACCATCAAGGCCAACTCCGGCCTGTCGGATGAAGAAATCCAGCAAATGGTGCGCGACGCCGAGCTGAACGCCGAGGAAGACCGCAAGTTCGAAGAGCTGGCCGCTGCCCGTAACCAGGGTGATGCGCTGGTTCACTCGACTCGCAAGATGGTCGCTGACGCCGGTGACAAGGTGACCGCGGAAGAGAAGACCGCGATCGAAGCCGCCGTGGTTGCCCTGGAAGCCGCCGTGAAGGGCGACGACAAGGCAGCCATCGACGCCAAGGTCGAGGAGCTGTCCAAGGTCTCCGCACCTGTGGCGCAGAAGATGTACGCCGAGCAGGGCGCCAAGCCTGAAGCCGGTGCGCAGCCTGCCCAGGAAGAAGCGCACAAGGACGACGTCGTCGACGCCGAGTTCGAAGAAGTCAAAGACCACAAGTAATTCTGCTTGTTGGTCGGCCGGTTGACTGCGTTTGCGCGGTGACTGGTAGGATGTCGCCGCGCGGGAGCTTGCTCCCGCGTTGGCGTGTCTGGAGTACGCAAATTTTTACAGCATGCGACTACGCTCGGGTGCTGGCCTCAGGGGCAATTTATGGCAAAGCGTGACTATTACGAGGTATTGGGGGTCGAGCGTGGCTCCAGCGAGGCGGAGCTGAAAAAGGCTTATCGTCGTCTTGCGATGAAATATCACCCGGACCGCAACCCGGATGACAAGGCTGCGGAAGAGAAATTCAAGGAGGCCAACGAGGCCTACGAGGTTCTGTCCGATTCCAGCAAGCGCGCCGCTTACGACCAGTACGGTCATGCCGGCGTCGACCCGAGCATGGGTGGCGGTGGTGCCGGTTTCGGTGGGCAGAACTTCTCCGACATCTTCGGCGATGTGTTCAGCGATTTCTTTGGTGGTGGTCGCGGCGGTTCCCGTGGCGGCGCCCAGCGCGGCAGTGACCTGCGCTACACCCTGGAACTGAACCTGGAAGAAGCGGTGCGCGGGACCACCGTGAATATCCGTGTGCCGACACTGGTCAACTGCAAGCCGTGCGACGGTTCCGGCGCGAAGAAGGGTTCTTCGCCGGTGACCTGTCCGACCTGTGGCGGTATCGGCCAGGTGCGCATGCAGCAGGGCTTCTTCTCGGTGCAGCAGACCTGCCCGCGTTGCCATGGCCAGGGCAAGATCATTTCCGATCCGTGCGACTCCTGCCATGGCCAGGGCCGTGTCGAAGAGTACAAGACGCTGTCGGTCAAGGTGCCTTCGGGCGTCGATACCGGCGATCGTATTCGCCTGTCCGGCGAGGGCGAGGCGGGCACCCAGGGTGGTCCGACCGGCGACCTGTATGTGGTGATCAACGTGCGTGAGCACGATATCTTCCAGCGCGACGGCAAGCATCTGTACTGCGAAGTGCCGATCAGCTTCGTCGATGCGGCCCTGGGGGGCGAGCTGGAAGTGCCGACCCTCGATGGCCGGGTCAAGCTGAAGATTCCGGAAGGCACCCAGACCGGCAAGCAGTTCCGTCTGCGCGGCAAGGGTGTGGCGCCGGTGCGTGGCGGTGGGGCGGGCGACCTGATGTGCCGCGTGGCCGTCGAGACGCCCGTGAACCTGAGCCGTCGTCAGCGCGAGCTGCTGGAAGAATTCCGCGCTTCGCTGGATGTCGACAGCTCCCATTCGCCCAAGGCCAGCGGTTGGTTCGAGGGCATGAAGCGCTTCTTCGGCGACCTGTAAGGAGCGTTTATGCGACGTATAGCTGTGATGGGTGCCGCCGGGCGCATGGGCAAGATCCTGGTCGAGGCGGTACAGCAGCAGGTGCCGGTTGCCGGCCTGACGGCGGCCGTGGTGCGTCCGGGCAGTTCGCTGGTCGGCGCCGATGCCGGTGAGCTGGCTTCCCTGGGGCGTATCGGCGTGCCGTTGTCCGATGCCCTGGAGAAGGTGGCGCAAGAGTTCGATGTATTGATCGACTTCACCCTGCCGGAAGTGATGCTGAAGAACCTGGCGTTCTGCCGCAAGGCCGGCAAGGCCATGGTCATCGGTACCACTGGCCTGACGGGCGAGCAGAAACAGTTGCTGGTGGAGGCGGGCAAGGACATTCCGATCGTCTTCGCCGCCAACTTCAGCGTGGGCGTCAACCTGTCGCTGAAACTGCTGGAGCTGACCGCCCGCGTGCTGGGCGAGGATGCGGACATCGAGATCATCGAGACCCATCACCGGCACAAGGTCGACTCGCCTTCGGGGACGGCCATGCGCATGGGCGAGGTGATTGCCGATACGCTGGAGCGTGACCTGCAAAAGGTCGCGGTCTATGGGCGTGAAGGTCATGTCGGCGCGCGGGCGCGTGACACCATCGGCTTTGCCACCGTGCGCGGTGGTGACGTGGTGGGCGATCACACCGTCTTGTTTGCGACCGAGGGTGAGCGCCTGGAAATCACCCACAAGGCCTCGAGCCGCATGACGTTCGCCAAGGGAGCCGTGCGTGCGGCGCTGTGGCTGGATGGCAAGGCGGCCGGGCTGTACGACATGCAGGATGTGCTCGACCTGCATTGATGTCAGGGCGGACACCTGTTTCTGGTGCGCCTCGTTCTTGTAGGAGCAGGGCTTGCCTGCGAAGCTTTTAGCGGCCTCGGGGTCGCTTTCGCGGGCAAGCCGCGCTCCGGCAGGGGTGTGACAGGAGCGGGCGCATGCCTCTCACACCGCTTGGCGACGTCCTGTCGCATTTCCTGGCCTTCAAGGCTCATTAGCGGTGGATTAAAAAAGCATTTTTCTGTAAGCTACAGCTTTAGTGTGTCCACTAAAAGCGCGCAGAATAATTCAGTGAAAGAAGCGGGGTGACGTGTCCATACGTCACTCCGCTTTTTTACAACCTGCGATCGCCCTTTCAGGCTTTATTTACGGGAGGTCTTCTTGACTAAGCCAGCCATACTTGCCCTTGCTGATGGCAGCATTTTTCGCGGCGAAGCCATTGGAGCCGACGGCCAGACCGTTGGTGAGGTGGTGTTCAACACCGCAATGACCGGCTATCAGGAAATCCTTACCGATCCTTCCTACGCCCAACAGATCGTTACCCTGACCTACCCGCACATCGGCAACACCGGCACCACGCCGCAAGACGCCGAGTCCAACCGTGTATGGTCGGCCGGCCTGGTCATCCGCGACTTGCCGCTGGTGGCGAGCAACTGGCGTAACACCCTGTCCCTGTCTGACTACCTGAAGGCCAACAATGTCGTGGCCATCGCCGGTATCGACACCCGTCGCCTGACCCGCATCCTGCGTGAAAAAGGCTCGCAGAACGGCTGCATCCTGGCCGGTGACAACATCACCGAGGAAGCGGCCATCGCCGCAGCGCGCGGCTTCCCGGGCCTGAAGGGCATGGACCTGGCGAAAGTCGTCAGCACCAGGGAAGCCTACGAGTGGCGTTCGACCGTCTGGGAACTGAAGACCGACAGTCACGCGACCATCGATGCCGCCGACCTGCCTTACCACGTCGTGGCCTACGACTACGGCATCAAGTCGAACATCCTGCGCATGCTGGTCGAGCGCGGCTGCCGCGTCACCGTGCTGCCGGCCCAGGCGCCTGCCAGCGAAGCCCTGGCCCTCAACCCGGATGGCGTGTTCCTGTCCAACGGCCCTGGCGATCCGGAGCCTTGCGACTATGCGATCCAGGCCATCAAGGAAATCCTGGAAACCGACATCCCGGTGTTCGGCATCTGCCTGGGTCACCAACTGCTGGCCCTGGCCTCCGGTGCCAAGACCATCAAGATGGGTCACGGCCACCACGGTGCCAACCACCCGGTACAGGACCTGGACACCGGTGTCGTCATGATCACCAGCCAGAACCACGGTTTCGCCGTGGACGAAGCGACCCTGCCAGGCAATGTCCGGGCTATCCACAAGTCGCTGTTCGACGGCTCGCTGCAAGGCATCGAGCGCACCGACAAGAGCGCGTTCAGCTTCCAGGGCCACCCTGAAGCCAGCCCGGGCCCGAACGACGTGGCACCGCTGTTCGATCGCTTCATCAATGAGATGGCCAAGCGTCGTTGATTGCCTGAACGCCCAGGGCGGCCCCGCCACGCGGAGGCCCCCTCGGCAACTTCAAGGATTGTTCAACGGCTTGCCGACTGACCCGCGGATTTGAGTGACAAACCCATGCCAAAACGTACAGACATTAAAAGCATCCTGATTCTCGGTGCCGGCCCGATCGTCATCGGCCAGGCCTGCGAATTCGACTACTCCGGCGCCCAGGCCTGTAAAGCCCTGCGCGAAGAGGGCTACCGCGTCATTCTGGTGAACTCCAACCCGGCGACCATCATGACCGACCCGGCCATGGCGGATGCGACCTACATCGAGCCGATCAAGTGGCGCACCGTGGCCAAGATCATCGAGAAGGAGCGTCCGGACGCCCTGCTGCCAACCATGGGTGGCCAGACCGCCCTGAACTGCGCTCTGGACCTGGAGCGCGAAGGCGTGCTGGAGAAGTTCGGCGTGGAGATGATCGGCGCCAACGCCGACACCATCGACAAGGCCGAAGACCGTTCGCGTTTCGACAAGGCGATGAAATCCATCGGCCTGGAATGCCCGCGTTCCGGTATCGCCCACAGCATGGAAGAGGCCAATGCGGTCCTCGAGAAGCTCGGCTTCCCGTGCATCATCCGTCCGTCCTTCACCATGGGCGGCACCGGTGGCGGTATCGCCTACAACCGTGAAGAGTTCGAAGAAATCTGTGCCCGTGGTCTGGACCTGTCGCCGACCAAGGAACTGCTGATCGACGAATCGCTGATCGGCTGGAAAGAATACGAAATGGAAGTTGTCCGCGACAAAAAGGACAACTGCATCATCGTCTGCTCCATCGAGAACTTCGACCCGATGGGCGTGCACACCGGTGACTCGATCACCGTGGCGCCGGCCCAGACCCTGACCGACAAGGAATACCAGATCCTGCGTAACGCCTCCCTGGCGGTACTGCGCGAGATCGGCGTGGAAACCGGTGGTTCCAACGTCCAGTTCGGTATCTGCCCGAACACCGGCCGCATGGTCGTCATCGAGATGAACCCGCGGGTATCGCGTTCCTCGGCGCTGGCTTCGAAGGCCACCGGCTTCCCGATCGCCAAGGTCGCCGCCAAGCTGGCTGTGGGCTACACCCTGGACGAACTGTCGAACGACATCACCGGCGGCAAGACCCCGGCGTCCTTCGAGCCGTCGATCGACTACGTCGTCACCAAGCTGCCACGCTTCGCCTTCGAAAAATTCGGCCAGGCCGATGCGCGCCTGACCACCCAGATGAAGTCGGTGGGTGAAGTCATGGCCATCGGCCGGACCTTCCAGGAGTCCCTGCAGAAAGCCCTGCGCGGCCTGGAAGTGGGCGTCTGCGGCCTGGACGAGAAAGTCGACCTGAGCAATCCGGAAAGCATGAGCGTGCTCAAGCGCGAACTGACCGTGCCGGGCGCCGAGCGTATCTGGTACGTGGCGGACGCCTTCCGCGCCGGTCTGAGCGTCGAAGAAATCTTCGGCATGAACATGATCGACCCCTGGTTCCTGGTGCAGATCGAGGACCTGGTCAAGGAAGAAGAGCGCGTCAAGACCCTGGGCATGGCCGCCATCGACCGTGACCTGATGTTCCGCCTCAAGCGCAAGGGCTTCTCCGACCAGCGTCTGGCCAAGCTGCTGGGCGTGACCGAGAAGAACCTGCGTACCCACCGCCAGAAGCTGGAAGTGTTCCCGGTCTACAAGCGCGTCGACACCTGCGCGGCCGAGTTCGCCACCGACACCGCCTACCTGTACTCGACCTATGAGGAAGAGTGCGAGGCCAACCCATCGACCCGCGACAAGATCATCATCCTGGGTGGCGGCCCGAACCGTATCGGTCAGGGCATCGAGTTCGACTACTGCTGCGTACACGCGGCACTGGCGCTGCGCGATGACGGCTACGAGACCATCATGGTCAACTGCAACCCGGAAACCGTTTCCACCGACTACGACACCTCCGATCGCCTGTACTTCGAGCCGGTGACCCTGGAAGACGTGCTGGAAATCGTCCGCGTCGAGAAGCCCAAAGGCGTGATCGTCCAGTACGGCGGCCAGACTCCGCTGAAACTGGCGCGTGCCCTGGAAGCGGCCGGCGTACCGATCATCGGCACCAGCCCCGACGCCATCGACCGTGCCGAAGACCGTGAGCGCTTCCAGCAGATGGTCGAGCGCCTGAACCTGCGTCAGCCGCCGAACGCCACCGTGCGCAGCGAAGACGAAGCCGTGCGTGCGGCCAGCAGGATCGGCTATCCGCTGGTGGTGCGTCCGTCCTACGTTCTGGGCGGCCGGGCGATGGAAATCGTCTACAAAGAGGAAGAGCTCAAGCGCTACCTGCGTGAAGCGGTCCAGGTGTCGAACGACAGCCCGGTCCTGCTCGACCACTTCCTCAACTGCGCCATCGAGATGGATGTGGACGCGGTCAGCGACGGCACCGACGTGGTGATCGGCGCGATCATGCAGCACATCGAGCAGGCCGGCGTTCACTCCGGTGACTCCGCGTGCTCGCTGCCACCGTACTCGCTGCCGGCGCACATCCAGGACGAGATGCGCGAACAGGTCAAGAAAATGGCCCTGGAACTGGGCGTGGTCGGCCTGATGAACGTGCAACTGGCCCTGCAGGGCGAGGACATCTACGTCATCGAAGTGAACCCGCGTGCCTCGCGTACCGTGCCGTTCGTGTCGAAGTGCATCGGTGTGTCCCTGGCCATGATCGCCGCCCGCGTGATGGCTGGTAAGACCCTGAAGGAACTGGGCTTCACCAAGGAAATCATCCCGAACTTCTACAGTGTGAAAGAGGCGGTGTTCCCATTCGCCAAATTCCCAGGCGTCGACCCGATCCTCGGCCCTGAGATGAAGTCCACCGGTGAGGTGATGGGTGTCGGCGATACCTTCGGCGAAGCTTTCGCCAAGGCGCAGATGGGGGCCAGCGAAGTGCTGCCGACCGGCGGTACCGCGTTCATCAGCGTGCGTGACGACGACAAGCCACTGGTTGCAGGCGTGGCCCGTGATCTGATCAACTTGGGCTTCGAAGTGGTGGCGACCGCCGGTACTGCCAAGGTGATCGAGGCGGCAGGCCTGAAAGTGCGCCGGGTCAACAAGGTGACCGAGGGCCGTCCGCACGTCGTGGACATGATCAAGAATGACGAAGTCACCCTGATCATCAACACGACCGAAGGTCGCCAGTCGATTGCCGACTCGTACTCCATTCGTCGTAACGCGCTGCAGCACAAGATCTACTGCACAACCACCATTGCTGCTGGCGAAGCCATCTGCGAAGCGCTCAAGTTCGGTCCCGAGAAGACCGTGCGTCGCTTGCAGGATCTACACGCAGGATTGAAGGCATGAGCATAACCAAGTACCCCATGACTGTTCAGGGTGCCAAAGCCCTGGAAGATGAGCACGCTCACCTGACCAAGGTCGTCCGTCCCAAGCTGAGCCAGGACATCGGCACGGCCCGCGAGTTGGGTGACCTGAAGGAAAACGCCGAATACCATGCTGCCCGCGAGCAGCAGGGTATGGTCGAGGCGCGGATCCGCGATATCGAAGGTCGTCTGCAGAACGCGGTGATCATCGATGTCACGACTATTCCGCACACCGGCAAGGTGATTTTCGGCACCACGGTGGAGATCGCCAACGTCGAGACCGACGAGAGCGTGACCTATCACATCGTGGGTGAGGATGAAGCTGACATCAAACAGGGCAAGATCTCGGTGGTTTCCCCCATCGCCCGTGCCCTGATCGCCAAGGAAGAAGGCGATGTCGTGACCGTCAAGACGCCTGGTGGCGTGATCGAGTACGAGATTGTCGCAGTCCGTCACATCTGAGCGCAGACGCCCGCTACGCGCGGGCGCCATGCTCTGGCAGCTGGCCCAGATGCTCTGGGTCGGCGGCTTGTGGCTATTGCATGTGGGACTGTTGCCGGTCCTTGCGCAAATCGGCCTGGCTCCGTTGCTGATCGAGGAGATCGGTGCTCAGTTGGGCGTCCTTTTGGTGGGATTTGCAGTGGTCTGCGTGACCGTGCAGGTCCTGGTGCTGGTTTTTGCCGAAGGTCGGTCGAGCCTGTGGCGCGATACCCGTGGGCAATTGCTGTTGATGGGCTGGTATGCGTGCGCGATGTATTTCGCGGTGCGTTACTGGCAGCCGCAAGCCTTGCGCTGGCAGTTGTTCAGTTACCTGGTGCTCGGCCTGTCCGGCCTGGTGCTGGTGCTGCAGCCCGTGCCGGGCGAGGGTGGCAGGGCACGCGAAGCGTACCCTTGACCCTGCCGGGTATCACTTGTAGCGGTGAACGTTCGACAGTTGCTTGTTGACGTCGAAGTTGCGGCGATAAATCAGTGCCATCTTGCCGATGACCTGAACCAGGTCCGCCTTGCCGACCTTGCACAGTTCCGCGATGTGCGCCTGGCGTTGCTCGCGATCGAGGATGTTGAGCTTGACCTTGATCAGCTCGTGGTCGTTCAGGGCGCGCTCGAGTTCGGCTAGCACACCTTCAGTCAAACCGTTGTCAGCCACAGTCAATACTGGTTTCAGATGGTGGCCAATGGATTTGTACTGTTTCTTCTGCTCTTGAGTGAGCGGCATAATCTGACCCCTGCGTCTGATCTGGTAAAAAAATGGCGGCTAGTTTACCCGAGCGAGTCCGGGACCGCCCAGTTAATCTATTTTTCGAGGTGGCCCGTGGCCCGTTCCAAGACCAGCCATAACTGGCTGAAAGAGCATTTCAACGACCCATTCGTCAAAATGGCGCAAAAGGACGGCTATCGTTCCCGTGCCAGCTACAAGCTGCTGGAGATCCAGGAGAAGGACCGGCTGATCCGTCCGGGCATGAGCGTGATCGACCTCGGCGCGGCGCCGGGTGGCTGGTCGCAGGTGACCAGTCGTCTGATTGGTGGCCAGGGTCGCCTGATCGCCTCCGATATCCTGGATATGGACGCCATTCCCGACGTGACCTTCATCAAGGGCGACTTCACCGAGGACGCCGTGCTGGCGCAAATCCTTGAGGCGGTCGGAAATTCCGAGGTGGACCTTGTGATTTCCGATATGGCCCCCAATATGAGTGGTACGCCCGCTGTGGATATGCCGCGCTCGATGTTCCTTTGCGAGCTGGCGCTGGACCTGGCGGGGCGTGTGTTGCGCCCTGGTGGTGATTTTCTGATCAAGATCTTCCAGGGCGAAGGCTTCGACGAGTACCACAAGAACGTGCGCAAGATGTTCGAGAAGGTGCAGATGCGCAAGCCGAGTTCGTCCCGCGATCGTTCCCGCGAGCAGTACCTGCTGGGGCGTGGTTTCCGCGGACGCGATACCGAGTAATAGGTTTTTTGGGCTGGGCAATAGGAAATTCGCATTTCGCCTCGTGAACATAAGCGAATATTGTGTAGTCAATGTTTCACAAAGGGTTACAGACGGCTCCTGCGCAGCTGTAGGTAATGTAGTAAGTTACGCCGGTGAATTTCATGCGAAGCGCGCGCCACAAGCGGAGCTGGCTTCAGAGGGCACTTAATTGAACGATATGGCAAAGAATCTGATCCTGTGGTTGATCATCGCAGCCGTCCTGGTGACGGTGATGAACAACTTCTCCAGCCCTAACGAGCCACAGACCCTCAACTATTCCGACTTCATCCAGCAGGTCAAGGACGGCAAGGTCGAGCGTGTCGCCGTGGATGGCTATGTGATCACCGGCAAGCGCAACGATGGCGACAGCTTCAAGACCATTCGTCCGGCGATCCAGGACAACGGCCTGATCGGCGACCTGGTCGACAACCACGTCGTGATCGAAGGCAAGCAGCCTGAGCAGCAGAGCATCTGGACCCAGTTGCTGGTGGCCAGTTTCCCGATCCTGGTGATCATCGCGGTGTTCATGTTCTTCATGCGCCAGATGCAGGGCGGTGCGGGCGGCAAGGGCGGGCCGATGAGCTTCGGCAAGAGCAAGGCGCGCCTGCTGTCCGAAGACCAGGTGAAAACCACCCTGGCCGACGTCGCCGGTTGCGACGAGGCCAAGGAAGAGGTTGGTGAGCTGGTCGAGTTCCTGCGTGATCCGGGCAAGTTCCAGCGTCTGGGCGGTCGTATTCCCCGCGGCGTGCTGATGGTCGGCCCTCCGGGTACCGGTAAGACCCTGCTGGCCAAGGCCATCGCCGGTGAGGCGAAAGTACCGTTCTTCACCATTTCCGGTTCCGACTTCGTCGAAATGTTCGTCGGTGTGGGTGCCAGCCGCGTGCGCGACATGTTCGAGCAGGCAAAGAAACACGCACCGTGCATCATTTTCATCGACGAGATCGACGCCGTGGGTCGCCATCGTGGCGCCGGCATGGGTGGCGGTCACGACGAGCGCGAGCAGACCCTCAACCAGTTGCTGGTGGAGATGGATGGTTTCGAAATGAATGACGGCATCATCGTCATCGCCGCGACCAACCGTCCCGACGTGCTCGACCCGGCGTTGCTGCGTCCCGGCCGTTTCGACCGCCAGGTGGTGGTCGGCCTGCCGGATATCCGCGGTCGCGAGCAGATTCTCAAGGTGCATATCCGCAAGGTGCCGGTCGGTGACGACGTCGCGCCTGCCGTGATTGCCCGTGGTACCCCGGGTTTCTCCGGTGCCGACCTGGCCAACCTGGTCAACGAGGCCTCCCTGTTCGCCGCCCGCGCCAGCAAGCGCATCGTCGAAATGAAGGAGTTCGAGCTGGCCAAGGACAAGATCATGATGGGCGCCGAGCGCAAGACCATGGTCATGTCCGAGAAGGAAAAGCAGAACACCGCGTATCACGAAGCCGGTCACGCCATCGTCGGCCGTCTGGTGCCCGAGCATGACCCGGTGTACAAGGTCTCGATCATTCCGCGCGGTCGCGCGCTGGGTGTGACCATGTTCCTGCCGGAAGAGGATCGCTACAGCCTGTCCAAGCGCGCGCTGATCAGCCAGATCTGCTCGCTGTACGGCGGTCGTATCGCCGAGGAGATGACCCTGGGCTTCGACGGTGTGACCACCGGTGCCTCCAACGACATCATGCGCGCCAGCCAGATTGCCCGGAACATGGTCACCAAGTGGGGCCTGTCCGAGAAGCTTGGCCCGCTGATGTATGCCGAGGAAGATCAGGAAGTCTTCCTGGGGCGTGGCGGTGGTGGCCAGAACGCCAGCTTCTCCGGCGAGACGGCCAAGCTGATCGACTCCGAGGTGCGCAGCATCATTGACCAGTGCTATGGCACGGCCAAGCAGATCCTCACCGACAACCGCGACAAGCTCGACGCCATGGCCGATGCGCTGATGAAGTACGAGACCATCGATGCCGACCAGATCGACGACATCATGGCCGGTCGTACTCCACGCGAGCCGCGTGACTGGGGTGGTTCGGGCTCTTCGGGCACCACGCCTCCGGTGGTGAAGAACGAGCGTCCTGAAGCTCCGATTGGCGGCCCTGCGGCTGATCACTAAGGTTTGAAATGACTTCTGTTCAGTCCTCGACCCGGTTGCCTTGCGGCAACCGGGTTCTTGATTTGGCCCGGACGCATGTCATGGGCATTCTCAACGTTACCCCCGATTCCTTTTCCGATGGCGGGCGCTTCAGTCAGCTGGACGCGGCGTTACGGCATGCCGAAGGCATGGTCCAGGCCGGAGCTACGCTGATCGATGTCGGTGGTGAATCGACCCGGCCGGGTGCGCGGGTCGTTTCGCCGCTGGAAGAACTGGAGCGGGTGGCGCCGATCGTCGAGCGCATCCACCGTGAGCTGGATGTGATCATCTCGGTCGACACCTCGACGCCGGCGGTGATGCGTGAAACCGCGCGACTCGGTGCCGGCCTGATCAACGACGTGCGCTCGCTGCAGCGCGACGGTGCCCTGGACGCGGCAGCGGCTACCGGTTTGCCGGTGTGCCTGATGCACATGCTCGGCGAACCTGGCGACATGCAGGACAACCCGTACTACGACAACGTCACGCAGCAAGTGCAGGCGTTTCTCGTCGAGCGTATGCGTGAGTGTGAAGCCGCGGGAATTCCTGCCGAGCGGATTGTCCTGGACCCGGGATTCGGCTTTGCGAAAACCCTGGAGCACAACCTGAGCCTGTTCAAGCATATGGAGCAGTTGCACGTGCTGGGTAGGCCGCTGTTGGTGGGTGTTTCGCGAAAGAGCATGATAGGCCTGACACTGGGGCGACCGGTGGGTGAGCGCCTGTATGGCAGCCTGGCCCTGGCGGCGTTGGCGATGAGCAAGGGCGCGCGGATCCTGCGCGTCCACGATGTGGCCGAAACGGCCGACGTGGTCAAGATGCTCGCTGCGGTTGAAGCTGCCGAATAAGAACGATGGAGCACGTATGAAGAAGAAATATTTCGGCACCGACGGTATTCGGGGCCGCGTCGGACAGTATCCGATCACCCCTGATTTCATGCTCAAGCTGGGCTGGGCCGCCGGTATGGCGTTCCGCAAGCAGGGCACCTGTCGCGTCCTGGTTGGCAAGGACACCCGGATCTCCGGCTACATGTTCGAATCCGCCCTGGAGGCCGGTCTCTCCGCGGCAGGCGCCGACGTGATGCTGCTGGGGCCGATGCCGACCCCGGCCATCGCCTACCTGACCCGTACGTTCCACGCTGAGGCGGGGATCGTCATCAGTGCTTCGCACAACCCCCATGACGACAACGGCATCAAGTTCTTCTCCGGCGAAGGCACCAAGCTGCCGGATGAAGTCGAGCTGATGATCGAGGAGCTGCTCGATGCGCCGATGACCGTGGTCGAATCGGAAAAGCTCGGCAAGGTTTCGCGGATCAACGACGCGGCCGGTCGCTACATCGAATTCTGCAAGGGCAGCGTGCCGACCGGTACCAAGCTGTCCAACCTGAAGATTGTGCTCGATTGCGCCCACGGTGCGACCTACAAGGTGGCGCCCAGCGTTTTCCGCGAGCTGGGCGCGCAGGTCACCGCGCTGTCGGTGCAGCCCAACGGGCTGAACATCAACGACAACTGCGGCTCGACCCACATCAAGCCGTTGCAGGCCGCGGTGCTGGCCGAGCAGGCTGACCTCGGCATCGCCTTCGACGGTGATGGCGACCGGGTGCTGATGGTCGATCACACCGGTACGGTGGTCGATGGCGATGAACTGGTGTTCATCATTGCCCGTGACCTGGCCGAGCGCGGCAAGCTCAACGGTGGCGTGGTTGGCACTCTGATGAGCAACCTCGGAATGGAACTGGCGCTGAAGGAGCTGGATATTCCGTTCGTGCGCGCCAATGTCGGCGACCGTTATGTGATCGCCGAACTGCTCGAGCGCGACTGGCTGGTCGGTGGCGAGAACTCGGGGCATATCCTGTGCCTGAATCACAACACCACGGGGGACGCGATCATTGCGGCGCTGCAGGTGCTGCTGGCGTTGCGTCGTCGTGGCGAGACCCTGGCCGAGGCGCGCCAGGTCGTGCGCAAATGCCCACAGGTGCTGGTCAACGTGCGTTTCGGCGGCGGTGTCGACCCGGTCAAGCACCCGCAGGTGGTTGCCGAATGCGAGCGTGTCACCGAGGCCATGAACGGTCGTGGTCGGGTACTGCTGCGCAAGTCGGGGACCGAGCCGCTGGTGCGTGTGATGGTCGAAGGCGAGGACGAAGCGTCCGTTCGTGGGCATGCCGAAGGGCTGGCAAAACTGGTTGCTGAAGTTTGTGCCTGAATTTGGCTTGCCAGTGATGATCTGGTTGGGTAATATCTGCGCCCACTTTAACCCGCGAGGTAGAGCATGCGTCGCCCCCTGGTAGCTGGTAACTGGAAAATGCACGGTACCCGCGCCAGCGTCGCTGAGCTGATCAAGGGGCTGCGGAATCTGGCCCTGCCGAGCGGTGTTGATGTTGCGGTATTCCCGCCTTGCTTGCATATCACCCAAGTGGTCGATGGTTTGAAGGGCAAGTCGATTTCGGTCGGCGCGCAGAACTCTGCAGTGGAATCCATGCAAGGCGCCTTGACAGGTGAGATCGCACCGAGCCAGTTGGTCGATGCAGGTTGTTCCCTGGTGCTGGTTGGGCACTCTGAGCGTCGCCAGATAATGGGCGAGACCGATCGGATGCTCAATCGCAAGTTTGCGGCAGCGCAGGCTTGCGGGCTGATTCCGGTGCTGTGTGTAGGGGAAACCCAGGCGCAGCGTGAAGCCGGCAAGACGCTGGAAGTGGTTTCGCGTCAGTTGGGCAGCATCATCGAAGAGTTGGGTGTCGGTGCTTTTGCCAAGGCTGTCATCGCTTACGAGCCGGTCTGGGCCATTGGTACCGGGCTGACAGCTTCGCCGCAACAGGCGCAGGATGTGCATGCAGCCATTCGCGCGCAGTTGGCGGCAGAGAATTCCGAAGTCGCTCAAGGTGTGCGGCTTCTGTACGGCGGCAGCGTGAAGGCGGCCAATGCGGTCGAACTGTTCGGCATGCCGGATATCGATGGGGGGCTCATTGGTGGGGCTTCCCTGAATGCAGATGAATTCGGTGCGATTTGTCGCGCTGCGGGAAACTGAGAAATGCTGGAAACGATCGTAGTCGTTCTTCATCTGTTGGCTGCACTGGGGGTTGTTGCTCTCGTACTGCTGCAACAGGGTAAAGGTGCGGAAGCTGGTGCATCTTTCGGCGCAGGTGCTTCAAATACTGTGTTCGGAAGCCAAGGTTCCTCTACCTTTCTTAGTAAGTTTACTGCTATACTTGCCGCAGGTTTCTTCATAACCAGCTTAGGGTTAGGATACTTTGCTAAAGAGAAAGCTCACCAGCTGACTCAAGCAGGTCTGCCAAGCCCGGCAGTGTTGGAAGCACCAAAGCAAAAGCCGGCATCTGATGATGTACCGGTGCTCCAGGAGCAGAAGTCGGCCACTCCGGCAGGCGATGTACCTCAGGCTCCAGAGCAGAAGTAAAACGGGTTTCATGCTGTAAACGTTGTATTGCCGAGGTGGTGGAATTGGTAGACACGCAACCTTGAGGTGGTTGTGCCCATAGGGTGTAGGGGTTCGAGTCCCCTTCTCGGTACCAATTATCAGGAGAGCCCGCTGTTGCGGGCTTTCTTGTAGGTGGAAGGTTACATTGACCCAAAAAGGGATCAGTCGTATACTTTTGCCCCAGCTTTGTCGCGGGGTGGAGCAGCCTGGTAGCTCGTCGGGCTCATAACCCGAAGGTCGTCGGTTCAAATCCGGCCCCCGCAACCAGTTTTAGCGGAGCCCCTTTTCAGGGGCTTTTTGTTAGCTGGACACAATCGATGCCGCATTTCGACGGCATTTCAGGGATGGGCGATTCGCCCATTTTTTGTTTTCTTAAATCGCATGCACATCATGCACGAGGGGGTTCAGGTGTCGAGCAAGCTAGAACAGTTGCAGGCCTTGCTGGCCCCGGTGGTCGTGGCCCTGGGCTATGAATGCTGGGGTATCGAGTTTTCCGCTCAAGGCCGCCATTCCGTGTTGCGCGTTTATATCGATAAAGAGGGTGGTGTTCTGGTGGATGACTGCGCCATCGTCAGTCGCCAGATCAGTGGCGTGCTGGATGTCGAAGATCCGATTTCCACTGAATACACCCTTGAAGTTTCCTCTCCTGGCATGGAACGCCCGCTGTTCACCCTTGAACAGTTTGCCTCGCATGCCGGCGAACAAGTGAAAATAAGGCTGCGCTCGCCTTTCGAGGGACGACGCAACTTTCAGGGCCTTCTGCGTGGAGTGGAAGAGCAGGACGTCGTGGTGCAGGTAGATGACCACGAGTTCCTGTTGCCGATCGATTTGATCGACAAGGCCAACATTATTCCCAGTTTTGACTGAGACGCGGATCCCGCGGATCCAATGGCTTGCGAAAGGCGAGGCGTACGATGAGCAAAGAAGTATTGCTGGTTGTTGAGTCGGTATCCAATGAAAAGGGTGTACCGGCAGGCGTGATTTTTGAGGCGCTGGAGATTGCTCTGGCGACTGCTACCAAGAAACGCTTTGAAGACGAAGTTGACCTGCGTGTGGAAATCAACCGCCACACCGGTTCCTATGAGACTTTCCGTCGTTGGACTGTGGTCGAGGAAGCCGATCTTGACGATCCGGCGATCGAGACCTGGCCAAGCAAGGTGGCCCTGACCCATCCGGGTGCCAAGGTTGGCGATGTCGTCGAGGAGAAGATCGAGTCCATCGAGTTCGGTCGCATCGCTGCCCAGACCGCCAAGCAAGTCATTGTGCAGAAGGTTCGCGAAGCCGAGCGTGCGCAGGTGGTCGATGCCTACCGCGAGCGCCTGGGCGAAATCATCTCCGGTACCGTGAAGAAGGTCACCCGCGACAACGTCATCGTTGACCTGGGCAACAACGCCGAGGCGCTGCTGGCGCGTGAAGACATCATTTCCCGCGAGACTTTCCGCGTCGGTGTACGGGTTCGTGCACTGCTCAAGGAAATCCGCACCGAGAACCGCGGTCCTCAGCTGATCCTGTCGCGTACCGCGCCGGAAATGCTGATCGAGCTGTTCCGTATCGAAGTGCCCGAGATCGCCGAAGGGCTGATCGAGGTGATGGCGGCGTCCCGTGACCCGGGTTCGCGTGCCAAGATCGCTGTCCGCTCCAAGGACAAGCGTATCGACCCGCAGGGCGCGTGCATCGGCATGCGTGGTTCGCGCGTCCAGGCCGTCTCCGGCGAGCTGGGTGGCGAGCGTGTGGATATCGTGCTGTGGGACGACAACCCGGCGCAGTTCGTCATCAACGCCATGTCGCCGGCTGAAGTCGCGGCGATCATCGTTGACGAAGACGCCCATGCGATGGACATCGCCGTGGGTGCCGACAACCTGGCCCAGGCCATCGGCCGCGGCGGTCAGAACGTGCGTCTGGCCAGCCAGCTGACCGGCTGGACCCTGAACGTGATGACCGAGTCGGACATCCAGGCTAAGCAACAGGCAGAAACCGGTGACATCCTGCGCAACTTCATCGACGAGCTGGAAGTCGACGAAGAGCTGGCACAGGTGCTGGTCGATGAAGGTTTCACCAGCCTGGAAGAAATTGCCTACGTACCGTTGGAAGAGATGCTCAACATCGACGGCTTTGACGAGGAAATCGTCAACGAGCTTCGCGCTCGTGCCAAGGATCGCCTGTTGACCAAAGCCATCGCTACAGAGGAAAAGCTGGCAGACGCCCATCCGGCCGAAGACCTGCTCTCGCTTGAGGGTATGGACAAGGATTTGGCGATGGAACTGGCGGTGCGCGGCGTCATTACCCGCGAAGACCTGGCCGAGCAGTCGATTGACGACCTGCTCGACATCGACGGCATCGACGATGATCGTGCCGGCAAGTTGATCATGGCCGCCCGAGCCCACTGGTTCGAGTAATTAGGCGCGGCCTGAGGAGAGAAGTGCATGACGCAAGTCACGGTGAAACAACTGGCCGATGAGGTCAAAACACCGGTAGAGCGCCTGTTGCAGCAGATGCGTGAGGCAGGTCTGCCGCACACCGCCGCCGAGGAACATGTGAGCGACAGCGAGAAGCAGTCGCTGCTGACTCACCTGAAGAGCAGCCACAAGGCGAAAGTGGAAGAACCGCGCAAGATCACCTTGCAGCGCAAAACCACCAGTACCCTGCGTGTTGCCGGCAGCAAGAGCATCAGTGTTGAAGTACGCAAGAAGAAAGTCTTCGTACAGCGCAGCCCGGAAGAAATCGAAGCCGAGCGCAAGCGCGAGCAGGAAGAACGTCGCGCCGTAGAAAATGCGGCCCGTCAGAAGGCGGAAGAAGAAGCCAAGCGTCGCGCCGAAGAAGAAGCGCGTCGCCAGCCTGCGCCTGCCCCTGTGGTCGAGCCTGTGGTCGAAGCGGTTGCCGCTCCGGTCGAGCTCGACGAGCCTGTGCGTGAAGCGCCGGTTGCCGCGCCTGCGCCGGCTGCCGAGCGCAAGCGCGAAGAGCCGCGTCGCTCCGACAAGTCCCGTGGCGACGAGAATCGTCGTGGCGACGGCGAGCGCAAGAACGCTCCGCACCGCGCTTCGGTCAAGGAAAAGGCTCCGGCCGTTCGTGTTGCCCCACGTACCACCGACGAGGAAAGCGATGGCTTCCGTCGTGGCGGTCGCGGCGGTGGCAAGGCCAAGCCGAAGAAACGCAACGTTCACGGTTTCCAGAACCCTACCGGTCCTGTGGTCCGTGACGTGAAGATCGGCGAGACCATCACTGTGGCCGACCTGGCCCAGCAGATGTCGGTCAAGGCTGCCGAAATCATCAAGTTCATGTTCAAGCTGGGTACTCCGGCGACGATCAACCAGGTTCTGGACCAGGAAACTGCCCAACTGGTTGCCGAGGAACTGGGCCACAAGGTGACCCTGGTCAGCGACACCGCCCTGGAAGATTCCCTGGCCGAGTCGCTGAAGTTCGAAGGTGAGGAATTCTCCCGCGCGCCAGTCGTGACCGTCATGGGTCACGTTGACCACGGCAAGACCTCGCTGCTCGACTACATCCGTCGTGCCAAGGTGGCCGCTGGCGAAGCCGGTGGTATTACCCAGCACATCGGTGCGTACCACGTGGAAACCGACCGCGGCATGGTCACCTTCCTCGACACCCCGGGCCACGCCGCGTTTACCGCGATGCGTGCCCGTGGTGCCAAGGCGACCGACATCGTGATCCTGGTGGTCGCGGCCGACGACGGCGTGATGCCACAGACCATCGAAGCGGTCCAGCACGCCCAGGCCGCCGGCGTACCGCTGGTGGTGGCGGTGAACAAGATCGACAAGCCGGGTGCCGACCTCGATCGCATCCGCAGCGAGCTGGCGACCCACGGCGTGACCCCGGAAGACTGGGGTGGCGATACGCCGTTCGTTCCGGTGTCGGCGAAAGTCGGTACTGGCGTCGACGAACTGCTCGAAGCGGTGCTGCTGCAGGCCGAGGTTCTGGAACTCAAGGCGACCCCTTCGGCTCCTGGCCGTGGCGTGGTGGTCGAGTCGCGCCTGGACAAGGGTCGTGGTCCGGTGGCGACCGTTCTGGTTCAGGACGGTACCCTGCGTCAGGGCGACATGGTCCTGGTCGGTTCGAACTATGGCCGCGTGCGTGCCATGCTCGACGAGAACGGCAAGCCGATCAAGGAAGCCGGCCCGGCGATTCCGGTCGAGATCCTCGGCCTGGACGGTACCCCGGATGCGGGCGACGAGATGAGCGTGGTGGCTGACGAGAAGAAAGCCCGTGAAGTCGCGCTGTTCCGCCAAGGCAAGTTCCGTGAAGTCAAACTGGCTCGCGCTCATGCCGGCAAGCTGGAAAACATCTTCGAAAGCATGGGCCAGGAAGAGAAGAAGACGCTCAACATCGTCCTCAAGTCCGACGTCCGTGGTTCGCTGGAGGCGCTGCAAGGCGCGCTCAACGGTTTGGGTAACGATGAAGTGCAAGTGCGCGTCGTCGGTGGCGGTGTCGGTGGTATCACCGAGTCCGACGCCAACCTGGCACTGGCCTCCAACGCCGTGCTGTTCGGCTTCAACGTGCGTGCCGATGCCGGCGCACGGAAGATCGTCGAGCAGGAAGGTCTGGATATGCGTTACTACAACGTGATCTACGACATCATCGAAGACGTGAAGAAAGCCCTGACCGGTATGCTGGGCAGCGACGTACGGGAGAACATCCTGGGCGTGGCCGAAGTCCGCGACGTGTTCCGTTCGCCCAAGTTCGGCGCCATCGCCGGCTGCATGGTGATCGAGGGTAGCGTGCACCGTAACCGTCCGATCCGCGTACTGCGTGAAGACATCGTGATCTTCGAAGGCGAGCTGGAATCCCTGCGCCGCTTCAAGGATGACGCGTCCGAAGTGCGTGCCGGCATGGAATGCGGTATCGGCGTGAAGAGCTACAACGACGTCAAGGTCGGCGACAAGATCGAAGTCTTCGAGAAGGTCCAGGTTGCTCGCAGCCTCTGACTCGCATGCTTCAAGAGCCGCGATGGCCTGCCGCAGCCTTGCTGCGCAGGCCGCGAGCGGACTCTAAACGCAACGCCCGGTCCGGCTTCTGCCAGGCCGGGCGTTTGCCGCTTTCAGACCTCGAGGGTTTTGCCCCGGGGCAGTAACAGGTAACAAGACATGGCAAAAGAATACAGCCGTACCCAACGTATCGGCGATCAGATGCAGCGCGAGCTGGCACAGCTGATCCGTCGTGAAGTCAAGGATCCGCGCGTCGGCCTGATCACCATCACCGCGGTCGACGTCAGCCGTGACGTCGGCCACGCTAAGGTCTACATCACCGTGATGGGCCAGGACAACCTGGAAGAGATCGCCCAGAGCATCAAGGTGCTCAACTCGGCGGCCGGTTTCCTGCGTATGCAACTGGCCCGTGAAATGAAGCTGCGCAGCGTGCCGCAGTTGCACTTCCACTACGATGAGAGCGTCGCCCGCGGTGCCCATCTGTCGGCCCTGATCGAGCGCGCCGTGGCCGAAGACAGCCTGCATGGCGAGGGCAGCGACCCTCAGACCGCCCAACCAGAAGACGGTCGGGAGTAAGCGGTGGCCCAGGTCAAACGTATCCGCCGCAACGTCAGCGGTATCATCCTGCTGGACAAGCCGCTGGGGTTCACCTCCAATGCGGCGCTGCAGAAGGTTCGCTGGCTGCTCAACGCCGAGAAGGCCGGCCACACCGGCAGCCTCGATCCGCTGGCGACCGGCGTGCTGCCGCTGTGCTTCGGCGAGGCCACCAAGTTCTCACAATACCTGCTCGATTCCGACAAGGGTTATGAGACCCTGATGCAACTGGGCAAGACCACCAGCACCGCGGACGCCGAAGGCGAGGTTCTGCAGACCCGCCCGGTGACCGTTGGTCGTGCCGATATCGAAGCGGTCCTGCCGGATTTTCGGGGCGAAATCAGTCAGATACCGCCCATGTACTCGGCGCTCAAGCGTGATGGACAGCCTTTGTACAAGTTGGCTCGTGCAGGGGAAGTAGTGGAGCGCGAACCGCGTTCTGTTACTATTGCGCGCTTGGAATTGCTCGCCTGCGAAGGCGATACTGCCCGACTGGCAGTGGAGTGCAGCAAGGGCACCTATATTCGTACCCTGGTGGAGGATATCGGTGAGCGGCTCGGTTGCGGTGCTTATGTCGCCGAACTGCGCCGGACCCAGGCCGGACCGTTCAGCCTGGCCCAGACGGTGACGCTCGAAGAGCTGGAAGCCGTTCATGCCGAAGGTGGCAACGAGGCGGTCGACCGCTTCCTGATGCCCTCGGACAGTGGCCTGCAGGATTGGCCTTTGCTCAAGTTCTCCGAGCACAGTGCGTTCTACTGGCTCAACGGCCAGCCAGTACGTGCCCCGGACGCGCCGAAGTACGGCATGGTTCGGGTACAGGATCATAACGGCCGCTTCATCGGTATCGGTGAAGTGAGCGAAGACGGGCGCATCGCGCCGCGTCGACTGATTCGGTCAGAATGACCGGACGAGGGTGGCTGTCAACAGGCACGGTCACTACTCTTTTATAAATGCGGGGATTTGTCTCCGGCCTGTTGAAACCGTCCCTGGATGGTTTCCTGATAGAAGGATTGCCACATGGCACTCAGCGTTGAAGAAAAAGCTCAAATCGTTGCCGACTACCAGCAAGCCGTTGGTGACACTGGTTCGCCAGAAGTGCAAGTTGCACTGCTGACCGCCAACATCAACAAGCTGCAAGGTCACTTCAAGGCCAACGGCAAGGACCACCACTCCCGTCGTGGTCTGATCCGCATGGTAAACCAGCGTCGCAAGCTGCTGGACTACCTGAAAGGCAAGGACGTGACTCGCTACAGCACCCTGATCGGTCGTCTGGGCCTGCGTCGCTGATCCAGCGATCGTGCTAGAGGTTGGTTGTCTGTCCTGTGTCAGTGGGTTTCCCACGGGCATGGGGCAGGCTCCCAGCCTCAAGTTTTATCTGGAGTGCCGGATCATTACGAAAGCTGCCCCGCAGGCGGTTTTCGTAATGATCCAGAACCGGGCCGATGCCCGGTGCTGACCAAGGATTTCGCAAGAAGCCAGTTCCCCCAAGAGCCACAAAGAAGGTAGGACACCGTGAACCCGGTAATCAAAAAATTCCAGTTCGGTCAGTCGACCGTTACCCTCGAGACTGGTCGCATCGCTCGCCAGGCCTCCGGCGCAGTGCTGGTCACCGTTGACGACGACGTCAGCGTGCTGGTGACCGTTGTTGGCGCCAAGCAAGCCGATCCGGGCAAGGGCTTCTTCCCTCTGTCCGTGCACTACCAGGAAAAGACCTACGCTGCCGGCAAGATCCCTGGCGGCTTCTTCAAGCGTGAAGGCCGTCCTTCCGAGAAAGAGACCCTGACCTCGCGCCTGATCGACCGTCCGATCCGCCCGCTGTTCCCTGAAGGTTTCATGAACGAAGTGCAGGTCGTCTGCACCGTCGTCTCCACCAGCAAGAAGACCGATCCGGACATCGCGGCGATGATCGGTACCTCGGCTGCCCTGGCCATCTCCGGTATTCCGTTCGACGGCCCGATCGGCGCCGCTCGCGTGGCTTTCCACGAAAGCACCGGTTACCTGCTGAACCCGACCTACGAACAACTGAAAGCCTCGAGCCTGGACATGGTCGTGGCCGGTACCTCCGAAGCGGTACTGATGGTTGAGTCGGAAGCCAAGGAACTGACCGAAGACCAGATGCTGGGCGCCGTGCTGTTCGCCCACGACGAATTCCAGGCCGTGATCCAGGCCGTCAAGGAGCTGGCTGCCGAAGCCGCCAAGCCGGCCTGGAGCTGGGCTCCGCAAGCCGAAGCCAGCGACCTGCTGGGCGCTATCCGCGCCGAGTTCGGCGAAGCGATCTCCCAGGCCTACACCATCACCGTCAAGGCCGAGCGTTATGCACGCCTGGACGAGCTGCGCGAGCAGGTCGTGGCCAAGCTGTCGGGCGAGGAAGGCCAGCCTTCGGCCGGTGAAGTCAAGGCCGCTTTCGGCGAGATCGAATACCGCACCGTTCGCGAAAACATCGTCAACGGCAAGCCACGTATCGACGGTCGCGACAACCGCACCGTACGTCCGCTGAACATCGAAGTCGGCGTTCTGTCCAAGACCCACGGTTCGGCCCTGTTCACCCGTGGCGAAACCCAGGCCCTGGTCGTGGCCACGCTGGGTACCGCCCGTGACGCGCAACTGCTGGACACCCTGGAAGGCGAAAAGAAAGACGCCTTCATGCTGCACTACAACTTCCCACCGTTCTCGGTCGGTGAATGTGGTCGCATGGGCGGCGCTGGCCGTCGTGAAATCGGCCACGGCCGTCTGGCCCGTCGTTCGGTACAGGCCATGCTGCCAAGCGACAGCGAATTCCCGTATACCATCCGCGTGGTATCGGAAATCACCGAGTCCAACGGTTCCAGCTCGATGGCTTCGGTCTGCGGTGCTTCCCTGGCCCTGATGGACGCCGGTGTACCGATGAAGGCACCCGTGGCCGGTATCGCCATGGGCCTGGTGAAGGAAGGTGACAAGTTCGCCGTCCTGACCGACATCCTGGGTGACGAAGACCACCTGGGCGACATGGACTTCAAGGTAGCCGGTACCGCCAAGGGCGTCACCGCGCTGCAGATGGACATCAAGATCAAGGGCATCACCGAAGAAATCATGGAAATCGCCCTGGGCCAGGCCCTGGAAGCGCGCCTGAACATCCTCGGCCAGATGAACCAGGTGATCGGCCAGTCCCGTAGCGAACTGTCCGCCAACGCTCCGACCATGATCTCGATGAAGATCGACACCGACAAGATCCGTGACGTGATCGGTAAAGGTGGTGCGACCATCCGTGCGATCTGTGAAGAAACCAAGGCTTCGATCGATATCGAAGACGATGGCTCGATCAAGATCTTCGGTGAAACCAAGGAAGCGGCCGAGGCTGCTCGCCAGCGCGTCCTGAGCATCACCGCGGAAGCCGAGATCGGCAAGATCTACCTGGGCAAGGTAGAGCGTATCGTCGACTTTGGCGCGTTCGTCAACATCCTGCCGGGCAAGGACGGTCTGGTGCACATCTCGATGCTGAGCGACGCTCGCGTGGAGAAGGTCACCGACATCCTGAAGGAAGGCCAGGAAGTTGAAGTGCTGGTACTGGACGTGGACAACCGCGGCCGTATCAAGCTGTCCATCAAGGACGTCGCCGCAGCCAAGGCATCGGGCGTCTGATCGACCCCGCCATCTTGTGCTGAAAAAAGGACCCCTCGGGGTCCTTTTTTCATGGGCGAGGAAAAAGTTGGCCGGGTGACGGGCTGCTGGCAGAAAGAAGCTGCAACTTGCATGCATTCACGCGGGTCGGTCATGCAATCTGCACGATCGATGTTTTAAGCGTTTGTTTTAACTAATTGATTTTAAAGGATTTTATTTTTATTCGCGGTTGGCACAGCGCCTGCAATATCCCTGGTAACCCTGCTGCCAGGACACGGCGCAGATTTTCCAGAAGAACAGGAGTGACTCATATGAAAAAGTTCGCTATCGCTACCGCAGCTGCCACCGCTCTGACTCTGACCCTGGCCAACGCTGCCTTCGCGGCTGAACAGACTCAGGCCTCCAAGCCGATGATGCTCGCCGCCGGTGAAGTCACCAAGGCCAAGGAAGAGACCTCCGACACCTGGATCACCACCAAGGTCAAAGCCGACCTGCTGACCGAAAAAGGTATTCCAGGCAGCGACATCAAGGTTGAAACCGAGAAGGGCGTCGTTTCGCTGTCCTCGGAAACCAAGGTGACCGCCGCCCAGAAGGAAACCGCGGTGCACATCGCCAAGAACATCAAGGGCGTTAAAGGCGTTACCGCTGAAGCCCTGAAAACCGAGTAAGTACCCAGGGTTTCGCCAGAACCGGCAGTAGGGCGAAACGGATGAGTCTGTGGTCCATCCGTTGAGCCTTGAGGTTCATGCGACAGGCAACAGGGACGTAGCCATTACAGGCCCCGGCGTATTGCGTCGGGGCCTGTTCTATCTGGATTTTCAAAAGCTTCGCGGGCAAGCTCCGCAGGCGTCGCACAGCATTGCGGGCATACCCCAAACCTGTAGGAGCGGGGCTCGCCCGCGAATAGGCCCTGAAGCTCAGCCCCGGCTCAAGGGCTGCGGCTGCTGCGGATATCCACCAATTGGCCACCCTCGAAGCGCAACGACTGTTTCATGCCACCACTGGGCGTGTAGATCCATTCCTCGACCTTGACCCCGTCCCGGCGGTTGCCATGGCGTATTTCGATGTAGCCCTTGTCGATCACCGCCACTGGCGTGCCGCACTTGGTGGTGACGTCGTAGGTGCTGTCGCCGTAGCTGATCAGGCCCTTCTCGCAGCGCAGGGTGGTGGCCTGGGCCTGGCCGGCCATCGACAGGATGAGCGCCAGGCTGAAGAGGAGGGGTTTTCCCATGGTCATTCGCTATCCAAGTGCATGGGGGTGACGACGCGCCCATCGCTCTCGGCCTGGCCGATGGCGGCGTCGATGAAGTACACACGATCGTCTGCCAGCTGCCCCTTGTCCACCAGGAAGTCCTTGATGCTGCTGGCACGATCCTGGCCGAGCTTGCGCAACAGCACGGTGTTGCCGCTCCAGTTCTTGAGCACGCCGTCGCGCAGCTTGGCGGTACGCTCGTCGCGGCTCAGTTGCGCCCATTCGGCCGGTGGCTGCTGCTTGATCAGGTTGCGGTAGATGCCCTCCAGCATCGGTGCCTTCTCGTCTTCGGGCACCTGCAGTTGCGCCGCCTGGGCCGGCACCTTGTCACCGCGGCGCTGGAGCATCTTGTAGTAGGTCGCCTGGTATTCGCGCTCCAGGCGCTGTTGGGCGATCAGCATGCCGTCGCTGCTCTGGGCGCTGGTGCCTTCGATTTCCAGGCGCAGGTTGGGGCGTTCTTTCAGTGCCTCGGCCAGTTTGGTCAGCGACGACTCGGCGTCCTTGCTCAGGTCGCTGGAGCCCGGTTCGAACGATACGTTGCTCAGGTCCTGGGCATCGCCACCGGCAATCAGCCCACCGATGAATTTGAAGGGCGCTGTCGCCGCGCGCAGGATCAGGTTGCGCAGGGTCTGCCAGACGATCGGCATCACGCTGAACTGCGGGTTGTTCAAGTCGCCGGAAACCGGCAGCTCGATGGAGATCTTGCCGTCGGTGTCCTTGAGCAGGGCGATGGCCAGCTTGATCGGCAGGTCGACGGCATCCGGGCTGTCGACTTTCTCACCCAATTGCAACTGTTCGACCACCAGCTTGTTCTCGGCCTTGAGCTGACCCTTGGTGATCAGGTAGTGCAGGTCTAGGTTGAGCCGCCCCTTGCGGATGCGATAGCCGGCGAATTTGCCGGAGTAGGGGGTCAGCGTGGTCAGCTCGACACGCTTGAAGCTGGTGGCGATATCCAGGCTGGCCATCGGGTCGAAGGGGTTCAGCGCGCCCTTGATGGTCACCGGTGCGTAACGGTCGACCTTGCCCTTGACGTCGACATCCGCCGGTTTCGCCTGGCGGCTGTCGATGGTGCCGATCTGGCCGTTGAGCTGCTGGATGGCGGTGGCGAAGTTCGGCGTCAGGCTGAAGTCGGCGAAGTTGGCCGAGCCGTCATTGATGGCAATGCCGCCGATATGGATACCCAGCGGCTTGCTGTTCGACGGGGCGGCTTTGCTCGCCGATTTCTTGTCGCCGCCAGCGGGCTGAGGAATCAGCAGGTCATCGACGTTGGTGGTGCGGTCGTCGTTGATCATGAAGCGTGCGTAGGGCTGGTACAGGCTGACCTTGTCGATCGACAGGCTGTCACCGTGCTGGTAGTTCAGGCCATCGACCTGCAGTTTTTGCCATTTGACGAAGTCGCGGCTCTTGAGAGTATCGAGCGTATGCATCTGGTCGACCTGGGCCCGGCCGGTGACGCTGAAGGCCAGCGGTTCGACGCTTTTCAGGTTGACGTCGAGGTCGCTGCCGAGCATCCCGCTGCGCACCTCCAGGCGGATGAACGGCTCGACGTAGGCCTGTGCCACCCGCAGGTCGATGTCTTTGGTGTTGACCTTCAATTTTGCCCTGATGGGGCTCAGGTTGACCTCGCCGCTGGCCAGGACCTTGCCCTGCTTGCCCAGCCCGCTGTCGAGCTTGAGGGTGAAGGGCGACTGGTTGAGGCTGTCGAAGTTCTGCAGGTCCAGGTTCAGCGGGCCGACCTCGAGCGCGACCGGGGTCTTGTTCGCGCGGTCGGCCAGGTGCACGCGGTAGTCGCGCAGTTGCACGTCCTTGAGTAGCACCTGCCAAGGCTTGCTCGGCGCGGCCGGCGCCGGCGGTGGCGCATCGGCGGTGGCCGGCGGCGGTTTCTTCGCCTCGGGCTTGGCCGGCTGGCTGGCGAACAGTTTCTGCCAGTCGAGCTGGCCATCGGCTTCGCGGGCGGCCCAGGTTTCCAGCTTGGTGCTGTGGATCTTGCCCACCACCACCTGCTGCTTGGCCAGGTCGACGCTGGTTTCGCTCACGTCCAGGCGTTCCAGGCGTGCCAGCGGACGGCCGTCGGGGGCCTTGATGGCGAAGGGGGCGACGCTGACCGAGGCGTTGCTCAGCAACATCTCGGTTTCCTTGGCGAGGCTGAGCTTGTAGTCGGTGCTGAGATTCAGCAGGCCATCTTCCAGCACCAGCGGCAGGGCGTCGCGAACATAGGGCCACCAGAGTTTCATCTTGCCATCGGTGACTTTCAGCGAGCCTTCGGAGGTGATCGGCGTCAGGCTGAAGTTGCCTTTCCAGTCGATCCGCCCGCCCTCGGGGCCGGCGGCCACCAGCACCATGTCGGCGCTGTCGTCGGGCAGGGTGCTGAGGTTTTTCAGTTGCAGGTCGAGCTTGTCGTAGACGAACTCGATGGGCTCGCTGGGGCGCAGGTCCTGGAAGTGCAGGTAACCGTCATCCAGAGCGATCTTGTCGATGCGCACCGGGAACGGCTTGGCATTCGGGTCGGCCGGCGTCGGTTCGCTGGCCGGCAACTTGAACAGTTGGGCCAGGTTCAGCGTGCCGTCCTTGTTGAAGGCCACTTCGGTGTGGGGCTTGTCGAGCCGGACCTCCGCCAGGTGCAGGGCGTGGGTCCAGAGGCTGTCGATCTGCAGGTTGACGTACAGGCGCTCGAACGCCACCTGTTCCTTGCCCGGCTCACCGATGTTCAGCCCCCACAGCGTGACTTCCAGGCTGAACGGGTTGAGTTCCAGGCGTTGGAGCTTGGCAGGCACCGTGGCGTAGTTTGCCAGTTGCTGGTTGGCGATGCGCAGCACCACGCCCGGCAGGATGAAAAAGCCCAGCACGGTGTACAGCGCGAGGACGGTCAGCAAGGCGCCCAGGGCGCGTTTCAATCCTTTGGACATGTGATGCGTCGTCTTTCTCAGTCGGAGGTGCCTTGGAGTATGGCACGCGTTTATGGTTGCGAAGCAATCCCCTTTTTTCTTCGCAACCCCCGGTTTTCTGGCGTCATTTCTAGAGCTGCAGGACCAGTGTCTTCAGCGGTGGCTGACCGTCCATGGAAGGAAAGTCCTCGGCGGGCTTGAGCACCTGCCAGTCGCGGACCGGGCGGCCGGCCTTTTGCGCACAGCGCAGCACCTGTTCGCGCCAGTCGTCCAGGCCGACCTTCGCCAGATTGTTGCAGCAGATCAGCACGCCATCGTCGGCGGTGGCCAGCAGTGCGGGCTTGAGCAGGCTCTGGTAGTCGCGCAGCAGATCGACGGTGCCGAAGGCACTCTTGGCCCAGGCGGGTGGGTCGAGCAGCACCAGGTCGTACTGGCGTTGTTCCAGACGCGGATAGCTGGGCAACTTCTGACCCCGGCGCTGGGCAATCGGCAGCCCGGCCAGTTGGCGGATGGCCGGGAAATAGTCGGATTGCACGAACTGCATGGCCGGCAGTTCGGGATTGAGCTGGCCGTTCTCGCGGCCCACCGCCAGGTTGCCCTCGGCGAAATCGAGGTTGCAGATTTCCCGCGCCCCACCGGCCGCCGCACTCAGGCCGACGCCGCAGGTGTAGGCGAACAGGTTGAGCACGCTTTTGCCGCGGCTGTGCCGCTTGACCCAGCCCCGGGCATTGCGCAGGTCGAGGAACAGCAGCGGGTCTTGCCCGGCGTGGCGGCCACGGACCCGGTAGTTGAGGCCCCACTCGTGGCCGACCAGGTCGGCCAGGGCACTGTCCTCGGCGCGGTAGACCGGGTCTTCCCGGTCGATCCGCGAATGGCCACGGGAGCGGTCGTTGTAGACCAGCAGGGTCTCCAGTCCCAGGGCCCGGTTGACGGCCTCGTGCGCGGTCAGCAGCGACTCGCGGTCCAGCGTCTGGTGGAAACTCTGCACCATCAGTTGCGGGCCGTAACGGTCGATGGTCAGGCCGCCGGCGCCTTCCTGGCTGCCATGGAACAGCCGGTAGCAGTCGGTGCCCTGGGCATGCAGTTCGGCCAGCAGGTCCTGGCGTTGGTCGAGGGCGGCGCGCAGCGCCTGGTTCAAGGAAGACATGGAGCGCGCCTTGGGTCGGAATTGGCGGGCGATTCTACCAGCCTTTTGCTGGGCGATCCTTCCCGTCGCCCCCGTCATACGGGGGCTGGGAGTGGTTTTTGTTACGAGGCTCAGCGGTTCAGGCGTTGAGCGGTCAGGTTCTCGACCACACTCGGATCGGCCAGGGTCGAGGTATCGCCCAGGCTGTCCAGTTCGTTGCCGGCGATCTTGCGCAGAATGCGCCGCATGATCTTGCCCGAGCGGGTCTTCGGCAACGCTGGCGCCCACTGGATCAGGTCCGGCTTGGCAAAGCTGCCGATTTCCTGGCTGACATGGGCCAGCAGGGCCTTCTTCAGGTCGTCGTCCGCCTCGACACCCTTCATGGGCGTGACGAAGGCATAGATGCCCTGACCCTTGAGGTCATGGGGATAACCGACCACGGCGGCCTCGGCGATGCTTTCATGCAGGACCAGGGCGCTCTCCACCTCGGCGGTGCCGATGCGGTGCCCGGAGACGTTGATCACGTCGTCGATCCGCCCGGTGATCCAGTAATGACCGTCCTCGTCGCGGCGCGCGCCGTCGCCGGTGAAGTAGTAGCCGGGGTAGGGCTTGAAGTAGGTGTCGACCATACGCTGCGGATCGCCGTAGACGCTGCGGATCTGCCCGGGCCAACTGGACTTGATGGCCAGCACGCCGCTGCCGGCACTGCAGATCTCCTGACCCTGTTCATCCAGCAGCACCGGCTGCACGCCGAACATCGGCTGGGTGGCGCAGCCGGGCTTGAGCTGCCGGGAGCCGATCAGCGGGGTGAGCATGATGCCGCCGGTCTCGGTCTGCCACCAGGTATCGACGATGGGGCAGCGTTGCTCGCCCACCACATTGAAGTACCACTCCCAGGCCTCGGGGTTGATCGGTTCGCCGACGCTGCCGAGCAGCCGCAGGCTGGCCCGCGAGGTCCGTTTCAGCGGCTCGGCGCCCTCGCGCATCAGCGCCCGGATGGCGGTCGGGGCGGTATAGAAGATGTTCACCTGGTGCTTGTCGACCACCTGCCAGAAGCGTGAGCTGTCGGGGTAGTTCGGCACGCCTTCGTAGATCAGGCTGGTGGCGCCGTTCGCCAGCGGGCCATAGACGATGTAGCTATGGCCGGTGACCCAGCCGACATCGGCGGTGCACCAGAAAACCTCGCCCTGGCGGTAGTCGAAGACATGCTTGAAAGTCATCGCCGCCTGCAGCAGGTAGCCGCCGGTGGTGTGCAGCACGCCCTTGGGTTTGCCGGTGCTGCCGGAGGTGTAGAGGATGAACAGCGGGTCTTCGGCGTCCATCGGCTCGGGCGGGCAGTCGTCGCTGGCCCCGTGCACGGCCTCGTGGTACCAGAGGTCGCGGCCTTCGAGCCAGGGCACGGGGCTCTGGGTGCGCTGCACCACCAGCACGCTGCCGACTTCGGGACAACTGCGCAACGCCTTGTCGACGTTCTCCTTGAGCGGGATGTACTTGCCGCCGCGCACGCCTTCGTCGGCGGTGATCACGGTCTGGCAGCCGGCATCGAGGATGCGGTCACGCAGGGCGTCGGGCGAGAAGCCGCCGAACACTACCGAATGGATTGCGCCGATCCGCGTGCAGGCGAGCATCGCATAGACCGCCTCGGGAATCATCGGCATGTAGATGCACACCCGATCGCCTTTCTTCACGCCACGCTGTTTCAGCACGTTGGCCAGCCGGCAGACGTGATGATGCAGCTTGCGATAGGTGATCTGTGCCGACTCGGCCGGATTGTCGCCTTCCCAGAGCAGCGCGGTGCTGTCGCCGTGCGCGGCGAGGTGGCGATCGATGCAGTTGTAGCTGACGTTCAGTTGGGCGCCACCGAACCATTGCGCCTGGCCGGTGCGCAGGTCGTATTGGCGGACCGTGTCCCAGGGCCTGGACCAGTCGAGAAAGCGCCTGGCCTGCTCGGCCCAGAAGGTGTCGGGGTGGTCGATGGATTGCCGGTAGAGCCGCTGGTAGTCGTCCTGGCTCAGTTGTGCGGCCTGGCGGGTGGCTTCGGCCTGGGGGTATGTGCTGATATCGAACATGGCGATTCCTTGTTCTTGTCTGCGACAAGCCTAAGGGTGCGCCCAGTTGGCGAAAAAAGACAGGCCCGTGGTGGGCCTGTCTTCTGTAGGGGCCTCTCTCGGCCCCCTTTAGGAGCCGGGCTTGCCCGCGAATGGGCCGGCAAACCCTACCCCAGACCCCGGGACCTTTCCCGCCGGGAGAGAGCGCCCGGAATCAACCGCGATGACGACCGCGGAAGTAGTTGATCAACCCCTGGGTCGAGGCGTCTTCGGCAGCGGACTCTTCGGTGCCGGTCAGGCGGTTGTAGACGCCCTTGCCCAGCTCCTTGCCCAGCTCCACGCCCCACTGGTCGAAGGCGTTGATACCCCAGATCACGCTCTGCACGAAAACCTTGTGCTCGTACATTGCGACCAGGGCGCCCAGGCGGCGCGGGCTGATGCGTTCGACCACCAGGGTGTTGCTCGGACGGTTGCCCGGAATCACCTTGTGCGGCGCCAGTTTCTGCACGTCGGCCTCGCTCAGGCCTTTCTCACGCAGCTCGGCTTCGGCCTCGGCGCGGGTCTTGCCGAGCATCAGCGCCTGGCTCTGCGACAGGCAGTTGGCGTACAGCCACTGGTGGTGGTCGGCGACCGGGTTGAAGCTGACGATCGGCACGATGAAGTCGGCCGGGATCAGTTGGGTGCCCTGGTGCAGCAACTGGTGGTAGGCGTGCTGGCCGTTGCAGCCGACGCCGCCCCAGATCACCGGGCCGGTGTCGGTCGAAACCGGCGTACCGTCCTGGCGTACGCTCTTGCCGTTGGATTCCATGTCCAACTGCTGCAGGTGCTTGGTGATGTTTCGCAGGTAGTGGTCGTACGGCAGGATCGCATGGCTCTGCGCACCCCAGAAGTTGCCGTACCAGACGCCCAGCAGGGCCAGCAGCACCGGCATGTTCTGTTCGAACGGCGCGTTCTGGAAGTGCTGGTCCATGGTGTAGGCACCGGACAGCAGTTCCTTGAAGTTCGACATGCCGATGGCCAGGGCGATCGGCAGACCGATGGCCGACCACAGCGAGTAGCGGCCGCCGACCCAGTCCCACATCGGGAAGATGTTCTCTTCGCGGATACCGAAGGCCACGGCGGCGGCATTGTTGCTCGACACCGCGATGAAGTGCTTGTACAGCTCGGCCTCGGAACCGCCCTGGGCCAGGTACCAGGAACGGGCGGCCTGGGCGTTCTTCAGGGTTTCGAGGGTGTTGAAGGATTTCGACGAGACGATGAACAGGGTGGTCTCGGCGCGAATCTTCGCCGACAGTTCGTGGAACTCGCTGCCGTCGATGTTCGCCAGGTAGTGGCAGCGCACGCCCTTGTGGGTGTAGGACAGCAGGGCTTCGGAAACCAGCTCCGGGCCGAGGAACGAGCCACCGATACCGATGTTCACCACGTCGGTGATCGGCTTCTCGCTGTAGCCGCGCCACAGGCCGTCGTGAATGCGCCCGACCAGTTCGGTGATCTGGTTCAGCACCTTGTGCACGTCGGGCATCACGTTGACGCCGTTGACCAGCAGCTTGTCGCCGACCGGCCGGCGCAGGGCGGTGTGCAGTGCCGGGCGGGCCTCGGAGGAGTTGACCGGCTCGCCGGCGAACAGTGCCTTGATCGCGCCTTGCAGGTCGACTTCGTTGGCCAGGCCGACCAGCAGGTTGCGGGTCTCGCTGGTGATCAGGTTCTTGGAGTAGTCGAGAAACAACCCGCAGCTGCTGAGCGTGAATTGGTTGAAGCGCTGCGGATCGGCATTAAAGGCTTCGCGCATGCTGAAGTTGTGCATGTTTTCGCGGTGTTGATTCAGCGCCTGCCAGGCGGGCAGAGCGGTCACGTCGTGAGGAGTGCGGTAGTACGCCATCGCTGCGGATTTCCTTTTACGAGAACTGCCTTTTGGACATGTGGCTTTTTTGGACACCAGAAACGCCGGAACGTCCTGCTTTTATCGGTGGCAGTGTCCGGCAACCTGCGTCGGCACGGTTGGGGAGACGCAGCGCGATTACAGTAAACCTCGCGCTGGCGTCTGTCTTGGCTTTGTCTGACCTTTTCCCGGTACTTTTTCGCACTCCCCGGGTTTTCCGGTGGGTGGGCGAACAGTTCCGAGGTCGTATGGAAGTCCAGGTGCGGCGGCAGTTTGCCCGAAGCCTGGGGCTCGGGCAATCGCTGCTCAGGCCGGGGTGTCGAGGTTCAGGTGCAGGTTGTCGATCAGGCGGGTGGTACCGAGGAACGCCGCAACCAGAATCACCAGGTCGCGATCCTGTGCGGTGGCGGTGCGCAGGTTCAGGGCGTGGCGGATTTCCAGGTAGTCCACCCGAAAACCGGCGGCCTCGATCAGCCGGGTCTGCTCGGCGAGCAGCTTCGGATAATCGCGCTCGCCCTGCTCGATGGCCGTGGCGATCTGGCTCAGGCTGCGATACAGGGCCGGGGCGGTGGCACGCTCCGTTTCACTGAGGAAACCGTTGCGCGAGGACAGCGCCAGGCCATCGGCGGCACGCACCGTCGGCTCGCCGATGATCTGGATCGGCATGTTCAGGTCGTGGACCAGCGCGCGAATCACCGCCAGTTGCTGGAAGTCCTTCTGGCCGAACACGGCCAGATCCGGCTGGACCATGTTGAACAGCTTGCTGACCACGGTCGCCACGCCTTCGAAGTGCCCGGGGCGGCTGGCGCCGCACAGGCCTTGGGACAATTGCGGGACGCTGACCCGGGTCTGGCCGGCCATGCCGTCGGGGTACATCTCTTCCACCGTTGGCGCGAACAGCAGGTGGCAGCCGGCTTCCAGCAGTTTTTCCTGGTCGGCGGCGAGGGTGCGCGGGTACTTGTCGAGGTCTTCGTTGGCGCCGAACTGCAGCGGGTTGACGAAGATGCTCGCCACCACGAAGTCCACCCGTTGTGCGGCCTTGGTCACCAGCGCGGCGTGGCCGGCGTGCAGGTTGCCCATGGTCGGCACGAAGCCGATGCGTTTGCCTTCGCTGCGGGCGCGCGCGACGGCGGCCCGCAGTTCACGGACGGTCTTTACTGTGTTCATGCCGAAAACCCGTGTTCGGTTCCAGGGAAGGTGACTGCCTTGACTTCGCTCACGTAGGCGCCGATGGCGGCCTGGATGCTGGTCTGGCCGGCCATGAAGTTCTTGACGAACTTGGGCACGCGGCCGCTGATGGAAAGGCCGAGCATATCGTGCAGCACCAGCACCTGGCCGTCGGTCGCACTGCCGGCACCGATGCCGATGACCGGTACCTTGACCGCCTGGGTGATTTCCGCGGCGAGGTCGCTCGGTACGCATTCGAGCAGGATCATCGCGGCGCCGGCCTGTTCCAGGGCAATGGCGTCGGCGCGCATCTGTCGCGCCTGGGCTTCGCCGCGGCCCTGGACCTTGTAGCCGCCGAAGATGTTCACCGACTGCGGGGTCAGCCCCATGTGCGCACACACCGGCACACCGCGCTCGGCCAGCAGGCGAATGGACTCGGCCAGCCAGGCGGCGCCCTCGACCTTGACCATGTTGGCGCCGGCCTGCATCAGTTGGGCACTGTTGTGCAGGGTCTGTTCGACGGTGGCGTAGGCCATGAACGGCAGGTCGGCGACGATGAAGGCGCCCTGGTTGCCGCGCTTGACGCTGGCGGTGTGGTAGGCGACTTCGGCCACCGTCACTGGCAGTGTGCTGTCATGCCCTTGGGAAACCATGCCCAGCGAATCGCCAATCAGCAGCACCTCTACGCCGGCTTCACAGCTGGCATGGGCGAAGGTGGCGTCATAGCAGGTCAGCATGGTGATTTTCTCACCTTTCTGCTTGAGGCCTTGCAAGGTGGTCAGGGTAATGTCTGGCATGAAAAAGTCCTCTTCAGGCGCCGTGCAAATTACTGCGAGTAACGCGCGTGATTCGTCATTTATACAGGCGCACGTTCTTCTGTCGTGCTTATAAAGCCTGGATTGCGCCCTTTAACGCCGCAGGGGCGGCAATGGGACGCCTATAGTCGTGAGGAGGACTGGGGAAGTCAATCGTGTGTGTTACCGCGATGTTACGGCACAAGTGTTACCGCTCTGACTGATGCGATTCAGCAGTGTTGCCGAAAAAAAAACGCAACCCTGTGTTGATGAAATTCGGGGTGCTGGTTGAAACGCGGCCTGTAGGAGCCGGGCTTGCCCGCGAAGGCCCCTCGCTGGCGCCGCCTATGCCTGGGCAGGCTGCGAACATCTCGGCGGATGGCCGCCCTTGGCGGTTCGCGGGCAAGCCCGGCTACTACAGGGAGGGGGATTACTGGGCCAGGCGCTCCAGGCCGACGAACGGGCATTCGGCGAGCAGGTTCTGCAGGCTGCGGCCATCGGCCAGTTGCAGGTCGGCCGGAGCCAGTTCCGCCAACGGATACAGCACGAACGGGCGCGCCTGCATGTGGTAGTGCGGGACTTTCAGCCGCGGTTCGTCGATCAGGCGGTCACCGAACAGCAGGATGTCCAGGTCCAGCGTGCGCGGGCCCCAGCGCTCGTGGCGCTCGCGGCCCTGGTCGAGTTCGATGCGCTGCAGGGCGTCGAGCAGGTCCAGGGGCGCCAGGCGGCTGTCGAGGGCCGCGACCGCGTTGGTGTAGCGCGGTTGGCCGGGAAGCAGCGAGTCGCTCTGGTAGAACGCGGAAACGCCGGCCAGTTCGCTGTCCGGCAGTTGGGCCAGGGCCTGTACCGCGTTGCGCAATTGCTCCGCCGGGTCCGCCAGGTTGCTGCCCAGGCCGATGTAGATGCGTTCCATCACGTCACTCTTCCGAACCGGCGGTGCGCTTGCGTTTGCCGGCGCTGCTGCGCCGCCGCTTGCGGGGCGCACCGCTGCTCTCTTCCTTGCCGCTGAGGTCGCGGATCATGTCGCGGCGGCCGGCATCGGTGGCGTCCTGATAGTCGGTCCACCAGTCGCCCAGGCCATCGGTCTGCTCGCCGGCGGTTTCGCGCAGCAGCAGGAAGTCGTAGCCGGCGCGGAAGCGCGGGTTGTCCAGCAACTGGTCGGCGCGCTTGCCGCTGCGACGTGGCAGGCGTTCCTGCATGTCCCAGATCTCGCGGATCGGCAGGGTGAACCGCTTGGGGATCGCAATGCGCTGGCACTGTTCGCTGATCAGTTCGTGGGCGGCTTCCTGCATCGCCGGAATCGGCGGCATGCCGCGTGATTGCAGGCGCAGCACCCGCGCCGGCAGGGCCGGCCACAGCAGCGCGGCGAACAGGAACGCCGGGGTCACCGGCTTGTTCTGCTTGATGCGCAGGTCGGTGTTGATCAGCGCCTGGCTGATCAGTGTGTGGGTGTAGGTCGGATTGTTTTCCAGCGCCTCGAAACTGGCCGGGAACAGGGGCTCGAACAGGTTCAGGTCGACCAGCATCTCGAAGGTGTCGGCGGCATGGCCGGAGAGGAACAGCTTGAGTACCTCCTCGAACAGCCGCGCCGACGGGATCTCGCGCAGCAGCGGCGCCAGGTCGCGGATCGGGGTGACGGTATGGCGTTCGATGCCGAAGTCGAGCTTGGCGGCGAAACGTACGGCCCGCAGCATCCGTACCGGGTCTTCCTGGTAGCGGCGGATCGGGTCGCCGATCAGGCGGATCAGTCGGTTGCGGATATCGTGCACGCCATTGGCGTAGTCGAGGATGCGCTCGCTGACCGGGTCGTAGTACAGGGCATTGATCGTGAAGTCACGGCGCTGGGCGTCGTCTTCGAGGGTGCCGTAGACGTTGTCGCGCAGGATGCGCCCGCTTTCGTTGCGGGAGGACTGGTTGCTGTCTTCCTCGTCTTCATCCTGCGGATGGTTGGCGCGGAAGGTCGCGACCTCGATGATTTCCCGGCCGAAATGAATGTGCACCAGCTTGAACCGGCGTCCGATGATACGGGCGTTGCGAAACTCGGCACGGATCTGTTCCGGCGTGGCGCTGGTGGCGACGTCGAAGTCCTTGGGCGTGATACCCAGCAGCATGTCGCGCACGCATCCGCCGACCAGGTAGGCCTGGTAGCCGGCGTTCTGCAGGCGTTCGACGATATTCACCGCATACCGGCTGAATTGGGCCTTTTGCAGCGAATGCTGGCTGCTGTTGAGCACTTCAGGGGTACTGCGCTTGTGTTGCGTTCGACGCAAGGGAGAACGGAATGACTGGAACAGCTTCTTCAGCATGGGATGCACTGTTTGAAGGAATATTCGGCGAGCACGGATAATGGCCGCATGATGGGCGGGGATTCTAGCATTTAGTCGAGGGATGGTGTAGGACGCTGCGGGACGAGAGCCCAAGGTGGCTTGAGGCCTTGTGGCGCGGGGCTGAAACAGGGGCGGGAAGGATGTTGCGGAAACTACAAGGGGAGCTCGAGGCTCCCCCAGAAGTAGTTGTGTGCTCTTTTTATTATGGTCGCGGGCTTCTTGTTTTTGTGATTGCCCTGTGTCGCAGGTCTTCTTGCCTGTGACATCTCCCAATCGGGAGATAAGAGCAAACGGATTGTTTTGGTCGCTGTGTTGTGGTGATCCGTGGATCCAACCAGTTCAGGCTCTGCGTCAAGTGCAGTTTTTGTTGTTCTCGGCCTGGTCGTGGGGCAAGCCCCAAATACAACGCCTCTCCAAAAGAATCAGTTAGCTGCGCCTCCGCCGTGTTGTTTTTGTTATGCGTGAGTCGATTCGTCTTATTTTTATTGTCTTGTACGTTGCTTGTTATTGTTCTTGTGTCAGACATATAGCAGGTGCCGTGCCAACTTTTGCAAACCCCAGCAAAACCGGGGGTTTCGAGGGTTTTCCAGTTTTTCATGGCCGAAAAAAAGCCGGGCTTTCGTTACCGATAGACCCGGCTTTTGTTACGTGAAAAATCTGAGGTAACAGTTTTTTCACAGAGGAGGGTGTTACCTGTGGGGCTGGCTCCCCACTCAGCTTTCGCTGGTCGCTCCGGTTTTACGCCGTGGAATGCCCAGGCGCTGGCGGCGCTCCCACAGGCACTTGCGGCTGACCCCGAGCTTGCGCGCCAACTCGGTCTCGGTCATGTGGTCCTGGTGCTCGAGGACGAAGTGCTGGAAGTAGTCTTCCAGCGACAGGTCCTCGGTCGGCTCATGACTGGTATTGGCCGGGTTGCTCGGCGCCGGCGTGAGACCGATGAATTCCTCTTCCTCCAGGTCGCCCAGCTCGATGTCGATGCCCAGCAGGTCGGCGGAGATTTCCGGGTTCTCGCAGAGGATCACCGCGCGCTCGACCGCGTTCTCCAGTTCCCGGACGTTACCCGGCCAGGAATAGTGGCGGATGGCCTGTTCGGCGTCCGCGGCGAACTTGAGGTCGTTGCGGCCGATCCGCGCGCTCTGGCGGGCGAGGAAGGCGTTGGCGATCTCGTTGACGTCTGCACCGCGTTCGCGCAGGGCCGGCAACTTCAGTGCAATCACGTGCAGGCGGTAATACAGGTCTTCGCGGAACTGGCCGATCTTGGCCAGGCTCTTGAGGTCGCGGTGGGTCGCGGCGATCAGGCGCACATCGACCTTCTGCGACTGCACCGAGCCGACCCGGCGGATCTCGCCTTCCTGCAGTACGCGCAACAGGCGGGCCTGGGCCTCCAGTGGCAATTCGCCGATCTCGTCGAGGAACAGCGTGCCGCCGTCGGCAGCCTCTACCAGGCCGGCGCGACCGGCGCTGGCACCGGTGAATGCGCCTTTCTCGTGGCCGAACAGCTCGGACTCGATCAGGGTTTCCGGAATGGCCGCGCAGTTGACCGAGATCATCGGCGCCTTGGCCCGCTTGGACAGGTTGTGCAGGGCGCGGGCCACCAGCTCCTTGCCGGTGCCCGACTCGCCCTGGATCAGCACGTTGGAGTCGGTGGGCGCGACCTTGCGGATCTTGCCGTAGAGATCCTGCATTGGCGGGCAGGAGCCGATGATGCCGATCTCGCCGTTGCTGTTGCCGCCCAGGGATTTCTCCGCCGCGCCGCCACTCTTGGGCGCACTGCGCTCGGCGGGGGCGGCCTGGCCGTTCTGGCGATCACGCAGGATGCGCGCGACGGCCTGCAACATTTCGTCGTGGTCGAACGGCTTGGCGATGTAGTCCACCGCGCCCATCTTCATCGAATCGACGGCCGAGCGCAGGCTGGCGTAGCTGGTCATGATCAGTACCGGGGTGCCCTGGCCGAGCTTGATCAGTTCGGTGCCCGGTGCGCCGGGCAGGCGCAGGTCGCTGACGATCAGGTCGAACGAGGGGATGCTGAAGCGTTCCTGGGCTTCCTGTACCGAGCCGGCCTCGCTGACCTGGTACTGATTGCGCTCCAGCAGGCGGCGCAGCGCGGAGCGGATGATGGTTTCGTCTTCGACGATCAAAATGTGCGGCATTGATTCGGTTCTCTCGACGGTCTCAGTTCACAGCGGACGTCGCTTCGACATGACGGGGCAGGGTTATCCGTATACGGGTGCCACGTTGGCTTTCGGTGTCAGCCGGGCTGTCGATGGTGATTTGTCCATAATGCTCTTCAACGATGGAATAGACCAGTGCAAGGCCCAGTCCGGTACCTTCGCCAGGATCCTTGGTGGTGAAGAAGGGTTCGAACAATCGGTCCATGATGTTCTTCGGAATACCGCTGCCTTCATCTTCGACGATCAGATCGACGGTATGTTCGAAGGCCTCGCTCTTGACCCGTACCGCGCTGCCGGCGGGCGACGCGTCACGGGCGTTGGACAGCAGGTTGATCAGCACCTGCGCCAGGCGCTGCGGGTCGCCCTCGACATAATGGTCCGGGTCGCAGAGGTTGAAGAACTGTACTTCGAAATTGCGCCGGTTCAGGGCCAGCAGACCAATGGCATCCTGCGCGACCTCGGCCAGGCACACCGCTTCGTCGTTGTGCTGGTGGCTGCCGGCATGGGCGAAGCTCATCAGCGACTGGACGATGCGCGATACGCGCTTGGTCTGTTCGAGGATCTGCCCGCTGATTTCGGTGATCTCGCCATCTTCCTCGCGCTCCTCGCGCAGGTTCTGCGCCAGGCAGGCGATACCGGTGATCGGGTTGCCGATTTCATGGGCGACCCCGGCCGCCAGGCGGCCGATGCTCGCCAGGCGCTCGGAGTGCACCAGTTTGTCCTCGAGCATCTGCGTTTCGGTCAGGTCCTCGACCAGCAGCACCAGCCCGCTGTTGCCGGGGGCCAGCGGTTCGTCGATCGCCGCCTTGTGCAGGTTCAGCCAGCGGGTCTGGCCGTCAAGGGCCAGGCGCTGCTTGTGCAGGTGTTCGTCCGGCAGGTCGATAAAACCTTGTAACAATTCTCGCCAGGGCTCACCCAGGGTCGGCAGACGCGAGCCGACCACCCGTTGCGCGGCGACGCCGGTCAGTTCTTCCATGGCCCTGTTCCACATCAGGATTTCCTGGTCCTTGGCCAGCGAGCAGACGCCCATCGGCAGTTCCTGCAGGGTCTGGCGGTGGTAGCGGCGCAGGGCATCGAGTTCGGCGGCGAGGCCGGTCAGGCGCGAGTGGTAATCCTCGAGGCGGCTCTCGATGAAGTGGATATCCTCGGTCACGTAGCTTTCGCCGCCGGCCTTGTAGGGCAGGAAGGTCTCGACCATGTCCTGGGCCACGCTCGGCCCCATCAGGCCGGAGAGGTTGGCCTCGATGCGGTCGCGCAGGCGGCGCAGGGCGTAGGGGCGGCGTTCGTCGAAGGGCAGGTAGAGATCACGCAGGGCCTGCTCGACTTCCTTCTGCGCAGCCTTGGCCCCCAGCGGCTTGGCCAGTTGCGTGGCGAATTCCTGGGGCGAGGCGGCATGCAGTTCGCGGCGTTGCGGGCGGCGGACGTTGTCGACCGCGCAGGCCTCGGCGGCACTGGCTTCCTCGGCGCTGGCGTTGCTGAACAGGGAGACCAGGGTGAACATCAGCACGTTGGCCGCCAGCGAGGCAATGGCCGCCATATGCCAACTGGTGTCGTCCAGCACGTAGATCATGTTCAGTAATGGAATATAGAAACCCTGCAGATTGCCGATCAACGGCAACATCATGGTCACCACCCACACCAGCACCCCGGCCAGCAGGCCGGCGATGAAGCCGCGGCGATTGGCGGTCGGCCAGTACAGCACCGAGAGCACGCCGGGCAGGAACTGCAGGGTGGCGACGAAGGCGACGATGCCCAGGTTGGCCAGGTCCTGCTCGGCGCCCAGCAGCAGGTAGAAGCCGTAGCCGGCCATGATGATCGCGACGATCAGGGCACGGCGGGTCCACTTCAGCCAGCGGTAGATATTGCCTTCGGCCGGTGGCTGGTAGAGCGGCAGCACCAGGTGGTTGAGGGCCATGCCGGAGAGGGCCAGGGTGGTGACGATGATCAGCCCGGTGGCCGCCGAGAGTCCGCCGACATAGGCCAGCAGGGCCAGGGCCGGGTTGTTGGCGGCGATGCCGATGCCGAGGGTGAAGTATTCCGGGTTGGTGGTGGCGCCGAGCTTCAGGCCGGCCCAGAGAATCAGCGGCACCGCCAGGCTCATCAGCAGCAGGAACAGCGGCAGGCCCCAACTGGCGCTGACCAGCGAGCGCGGGTTGAGGTTCTCGGTGAAGGCCATGTGATACATGTGCGGCATGACGATGGCCGAGGCGAAGAACACCAGCAGCAGGGTGCGCCAGGGGCCTTCCTGCAGCGGCGTGTGCAGGGCGGCGAGGGCGGTCTGGTTCTGCAGCAGCCACAGCTCCAGTTGCTGCGGGCCGTCGAATACGCCATAGAGGGCGTAGAGGCCGACCCCGCCGATGGCCACCAGCTTGATCACCGACTCGAAGGCGATCGCGAACACCAGGCCCTGGTGTTTTTCCCGGGTGGCGATGTGCCGCGAGCCGAAGAAGATGGTGAACAGCGTGACCAGTGCGCAGAAGCTCAGGGCCACGCGGTGCTGCACCGGCTCGCGGGTGAGGATGCCGATGGAGTCGGCCACCGCCTGGATCTGCAGGGCCAGCAGCGGCAAGACGCCGACCAGCATGAACACTGTGGTCAGCGCCCCGGCCCAGGTGCTGCGAAAGCGAAAGGCAAACAGGTCGGCCAGCGAGGACAACTGGTAGGTGCGGGTAATCTTCAGGATCGGGTAGAGCAGCACCGGCGCCAGCAGGAACGCGCCGGAGACGCCGAGGTAGCTGGAGAGGAAGCCGTAGCCGTACTGGTAGGCCAAGCCCACCGTGCCATAGAACGCCCAGGCGCTGGCGTAGACGCCCAGCGACAGGGTGTAGGTCAGCGGGTGGCGAATGATCGAGCGCGGGATCACACCCCGTTCACTGATCCAGGCCACGCCGAACAGCGCCAGCAGGTACGCGGCGCTGACCAGCAACATCTGGGTCAGGCTAAAGCTCATCGGCATCTTTTTGGCTCTGCAGGATGAAGGTCACGACGATCAGGATCAGCCAGAGCAGGTAAGGCCGATACCAGGCGCCTGTCGCGTCGATCCACCAATCCATGATCGCTGGCGAGAACAGGTAGATCCCGACGACCAGGAGCAGGACCAAACGATAGATGTACATCCTGGCCTCTCTTTTTTGTGACGTGCCCGAAAACGTGCGGCGATGGTAACGGATGGGCGCCAACCTGCAAGGGGCGTCAGTGCAATTGCGCCTCGGCCAGGGTCGCGACCCTGGGAATCAGTGTGGCATCCCAATGGCCAATTCCCCAGTCGAGCACTTCCCGCGGGGTGGCCTGTTGCAGTTCGGCCGGTGGTTGCTGGCCCAGGGTGCGCAGGGCACGCAGCAGCAAGGGGGTGGCCTGGTCGCCGGTCAGCGGCGGTGAACGGTAGGACTTGCCGAGCTTGTTGCCATTGGGCTGGATGATCAGTGGCACATGCAGGTAGCGCGGTTGCGGCAACCCGAGCAGTTCCTGCAGGTAGAGCTGGCGCGGCGTCGAGTCGAGCAGGTCGGCACCGCGCACGATATCGGTGACACCCTGCCAGGCGTCGTCGAGGACCACCGCCAGTTGGTAGGCGTAGAGGCCGTCGCGGCGGCGGATCACGAAGTCGCCGGCCTCGCGGCCCAGGTGCTGGCGGAACTCGCCCTGGACCCGGTCCTGGAAGCTGTAGCCGAGTTCCGGGACCCGCAGGCGGATGGCGGCGTTCTCGCGGGCATGGCCGAGGTTGCGGCACAGGCCCGGGTAGATGCCGTGGTAGGCCTCCAGTTCCTTGCGCGAGCAGGTGCAGGCGTAGGCCAGGCCCTGGCTGAACAGGCGTTCGAGCACCTGGGCGTAGGCGTCATGGCGCTCGCTCTGGCGGATCAGTTCGCCGTCCCACTCGAAACCGTAGCGCTCCAGGGCGTCGAGAATCGCCGCCTGGGCACCGGGCTCTTCCCGCGGAGGGTCGAGGTCTTCCATGCGCAGCAGCCAGCGGCCGCCGACCGCGCGGGCGTCCAGGTAGGAGGCCAGCGCCGCGACCAGCGAGCCGAAGTGCAGGTGCCCACTGGGCGTCGGGGCGAAGCGCCCGATGTAGGCGGGAGAAGCGGTAAGGGCAGTCATGACGGGCAGGGTACTGGAGAGTCCGCGGGTGGTGCCAGTAGACGCAGAAACGAAAACGGAGCGTTCGCACGCTCCGTTCGTTCAGTCCGGCGACGTTTACTTGCCGACCTGTTTTTCCTTGATTTCTGCAAGGGTCTTGCAGTCGACGCACATGTCGGCGGTCGGACGGGCTTCCAGACGGCGGATACCGATCTCGACGCCACAGGATTCGCACCAGCCGTACTCTTCGTCCTCGATGAGCTGCAGGGTCTTGTCGATCTTCTTGATCAGTTTGCGTTCGCGGTCGCGGGCGCGCAGTTCGAGGCTGAATTCCTCTTCCTGGCTGGCTCGGTCGGCGGGATCAGGAAAGTTGGCTGCTTCATCTTTCATGTGATCAACGGTGCGGTCGACTTCCTGCATCAGGTCCTGCTTCCACTTCTGCAGGATCTTGGTGAAGTGCTTGCGCATGGGCTCACCCATGTACTCCTCGCCCTGGCTTTCAACGTAGGGTTCGAAGCCGCTGATCGACTGGATGTTTTGCTGCTTTGCTTGGGTGGGCATGTAATGGACCGCCTCTACTCTTCTAATCCATTGCGCAGGATTGAAACGTTACCGACACCTGCCGGCCCTGCGGCTGCAAGCGGGCGAACTTACCAGATCAAATCGGGGCGCGCTACTCCCGGTTGTCGAGCCTGGCGGGAAGGGATCACTGATCATTCATTTTAGTCAATCCTGGCCATGATGTCGGAATGCTTCGTTACCGGTATTCATGGACTTCGGCGATCTTTTAAAGGTTCCCGGCGGGCTGCGCTCGGGTAAGATCAGGCTTTGCCCAAAGCGATTTTGCCCACCCGAATGCAAGGAAGGCCAATGGCTCAGCTCTACAGTGCGCGCAGTCGCGCGATCGAACCGTTCCACGTGATGGCCCTGCTGGCGCGCGCCAACGAGCTGCAGGCCGCCGGGCACGACGTGATCCATCTGGAAATCGGTGAGCCGGATTTCACCACCGCCGAGCCGATCATCCGGGCCGGCCAGGCGGCCCTGGCGGCGGGCAAGACCAGCTACACCGCCGCCCGCGGCCTGCCGCAACTGCGCGAGTCGATCGCCGGGTTCTACCGGCAGCGCTACGGCCTGGACATCGATCCGCAGCGCATCCTGGTCACCCCCGGCGGCTCCGGGGCGCTGCTGCTGGCCAGCAGCCTGCTGGTCGACCCGGGCAAGCACTGGCTGCTGGCCGATCCGGGTTACCCGTGCAATCGCCACTTCCTGCGCCTGGTGGAAGGTGCCGCCCAGTTGGTGCCGGTGGGGCCGGATGTCCGCTACCAGCTGACCGCCGAACTGGTGGACCGGCACTGGAACCCTGACAGCGTCGGCGCCCTGGTCGCTTCCCCGGCGAACCCGACCGGAACCCTGCTGAGCCGTGACGAGTTGGCGGGGCTGTCGAAAGCGGTCACGGCCCATGGCGGTCACTTGGTGGTCGACGAGATCTACCATGGGCTGACCTATGGCTGCGACGCCGCCAGCGTGCTGGAAGTCGACGACGGTGCCTTTGTCCTGAATAGCTTTTCCAAATATTTCGGCATGACCGGTTGGCGCCTGGGTTGGCTGGTGGCGCCACCGCAGGCCGTGGCCGAGTTGGAGAAACTGGCCCAGAACCTCTACATCAGCGCTCCGAGCATGGCCCAGCATGCTGCCCTGGCGTGTTTCGAACCGCAGACCCTGAGCATTCTCGAGGAGCGTCGGGCCGAGTTCGCCCGTCGCCGGGACTTCCTCCTGCCGGCGTTGCGCGAGTTGGGTTTCGGCATCGCGGTGGAGCCTGAAGGGGCGTTCTACCTCTACGCGGATGTCAGCGCGTTCGGCGGTGATGCCTTCGCGTTCTGCAAACATTTCCTGGAGACTGAGCACGTGGCGTTCACCCCGGGCCTGGATTTCGGTCATCACCTGGCCGGCCGGCATGTGCGGTTCGCCTACACCCAAAGCCTGCCGCGCCTGCAGGAAGCGGTGGAGCGGATTGCCCGTGGCCTGCGGAGCTGGCAAGGCTGATGCGTTTTTCTCCTGCACTCGAAGAGGGGCGGCTGATCAGGCGCTACAAGCGCTTCCTGGCGGACATCGAGACCGTCAGCGGTGAATTTCTGACCATCCACTGCCCGAACACCGGCTCGATGCTCAATTGTATGGTCGAAGGTGGGCTGGTCTGGTTCAGCCGTTCCAACGATCCGAGGCGCAAGCTGCCCGGCACCTGGGAAATCGGCGAGACGCCCCAGGGCCGGCTGGCGTGCATCAACACCGCGCGGGCCAATCCGTTGATCGAGGAGGCCCTGCGTGCCGGGCTGATCAGCGAGCTTGCCGGCTTCACCGGGTTGAAGCGCGAGGTCGCCTACGGCCAGGAAAACAGCCGGATCGATTTTCGCCTGGACTATCCGGCGGGGCCGGCGTTCGTCGAGGTGAAAAGCGTCACCCTCGGGTTTGACGACAGCGCGGTGGCGGCGTTTCCGGATGCGGTGACCCAGCGCGGGGCCAAGCACCTGCGTGAATTGGCCACCCTGGCGCGTGAGGGCGTGCGGGCGGTGCAACTGTACTGCGTGAACCTGACGGGGATCGAGGCGGTGCGTCCGGCCCGGGAAATCGACCCGGCCTACGCCCAGGCACTGCGGGAGGCGGTGGCGGCGGGCGTCGAGGTGCTTGCCTATGGGGTCAGCCTCAGTGCCGAGGAAATCCGCGTGGATCGGCGCCTGCCGGTGCTGTTCTAGGCGCGGACCCAGACGCCCTCGGCGTCTTCCCGGCAGTCCAGCGCCGTCAGCGATTGCCCGGTGCAGGGCCCGGCCACGCATTCGCCGCTTTCGATCAGGAACAGGGCGCCGTGGGTGGCGCACTGGATCAGGCTGGCGCTGGCATCCAGAAACTGGTCGGGCCGCCACTCCAGGGCAATGCCGCGATGCGGGCAGCGATTGCGATAGACATACACCCGACCGTCACGACGCACGGCCAGCAATGCGCTGCCGTCCAGCTCGAAGCCGCGGCTGCTATTGTTGGCGAGGGTGTCTGAAGCGCAGAGAAATTTCATCCCGATCCTTTCATCGATCTTTTGCAAGCCGGTCTTGCCTTCATGGGAGAAGGATAAGGCAATCGGTGGTATGGGGAGAAACCTGTGACAAGAGATGTTCCGGGTTGACGGTCAAATGCAAATAATTATCAAATAGATATTTGCCTGAGGGGCGTCTGCTGCCTTTCTTCCTTTGGGCCTGTCGCTCGATCACCTTTCCAAGGATGTCTGTCCATGCGCCTGAGTTCACGTCTGATTGCACTGGGAGCCGCGCTATCGCTCAGCCATGCGGCGCTGGCGGATGAGGTGCCGCAACGCTGGGTCAGCGCCGGCGGCGCGTTGTCGGAGTGGGTCAGTGCGCTGGGCGGGCAGGCGCGGCTGGTTGGCGTCGACACCACCAGCCAGCACCCCGAAACCCTCAAGGCGTTGCCGAGCATCGGTTATCAGCGGCAGTTGTCGGCCGAAGGCATCCTGAGCCTGCGCCCGCAGATTCTGATCGGCACCGAGGAGATGGGGCCGCCACCCGTGCTGGCGCAGGTCCGCGGAGCCGGGGTACAGGTGGAACTGTTCTCTGCCGAGCCGGACTTGCCGACCCTGCAAGGCAATCTGCAACACCTGGGCCGGTTGCTGGGCGATGAGGATCGGGCCGCAGAGCTGTTTCAGGGCTTCCGACAACAGCTCGACCGGCAGCAGGCCCGGCTCAGGGAGGTCCAGGCCCGGCAGCCGGCGCCAGAAGTGTTGCTGCTGATCGGCAACGCCGGTGGCAAGCCGCTGATCGCCGGCAAGGGCACCGCCGCCGAGTGGCTGTTGACCCAGGCGGGTGGGCATAACCTGGCGAGCCACACTGGCTACAAGCCGTTTTCGGTCGAAGCCCTGGCCGGATTGAATCCCGAGGTGCTGGTATTCGCCGATCGCAGCCTGACCGGTGAGGCTGCCCGCCAGGCGCTGCTGAAGGAAAACCCGATTCTGGCCTCGACCCGGGCGGCCAGGTCCGGCCGGCTCTTTGAGCTCGACCCGACCCTGCTGGTGGGTGGTCTCGGTCCGCGGTTGCCCGAGTCGCTGAAAAAACTGACCACTGAGCTCTACGCAAAGGCCCCGGCCACGCCATGACCGCGCCGGTCAAACCCCGCGCCCTGTTCATCGGCCTGGGCCTGCTGTGTCTGCTGGCAACCTGGTTGTCGCTGGCATTGGGGCCGGTCAGTCTGCCGCTGGCCGATATCCTGCGTGCGGCATTGCGCCTGCTGGGCCTGCCGTTGCCGGCCGAGGGGCTGGAGCAGGCGGAACTGATCCTCGGGCAGATCCGCCTGCCGCGGACCTTGCTGGGGCTGGCGGTGGGTGGGGTGCTGGCGCTGTCCGGTGTCGCCATGCAGGGCTTGTTCCGCAACCCGTTGGCTGACCCGGGGCTGGTGGGCGTTTCCAGCGGTGCGGCGCTCGGTGCGGCGATTGCGATTGTCGGCGGGGCGGCATTCGGTGGAGTGCCGGAGGTGATGGGGCCCTATCTGTTGTCGCTCTGCGCTTTCCTCGGCGGGCTCGCGGTGACGGCGCTGGTCTATCGGCTGGGACGGCGCAACGGCCAGACCAGCGTGGCGATCATGTTGCTGGCGGGGATTGCCCTGACCGCCCTGGCCAGCTCGGCGGTCGGGCTCTTTACCTACCTGGCCGACGATGCGACCTTGCGTACCCTGGCCTTCTGTAACCTGGGCAGCCTCAATGGCGCCAGCTACGCACGCTTGTGGCCGCTGCTGCTGGTCACCGCAGGCGTGGCGCTGTGGTTGCCGCGTCGGGCCAGGGCGCTGAATGCGCTGCTGCTCGGCGAGTCGGAGGCCGGCCACCTGGGCATCGATGTCGAAGGGCTCAAGCGCGAATTGGTACTGTGCACGGCCCTGGGCGTTGGGGCGGCGGTGGCGGCTGCCGGCATGATCGGCTTCATCGGCCTGGTGGTGCCGCACCTGGTCCGGCTGCTGGCGGGCCCGGATCACCGGGTGCTGTTGCCGGCATCGATGCTGGCGGGAGGCTGCCTGCTGTTGTTCGCCGATCTTGTGGCACGTCTGGCGCTGGCGCCGGCGGAACTGCCGATCGGCATCGTCACGGCATTCCTGGGCGCGCCTTTCTTTCTGTATCTGCTGTTGCGGGGGCGGGCCTGATGCTGCGCGCGCAGAAGCTGACGGTCTGTCGCGGCGTGAAGACCGTGCTGGCCGACATCGATCTTGAGCTCAAGCCCGGTGAGCTGCTGGGCGTGCTCGGCCCGAACGGCGCCGGCAAGAGCACCTTGCTCGGCGCCCTATGCGGCGAACTGGCACCGAGCCAGGGGCGTGTCTGGCTCGGTGGGCAGCCCCTGGCCCACTGGCAGGGCACGCAGCGGGCACAGCGTCTGGCGGTGCTGCCGCAGACCTCGACCCTCGATTTCGCCTTTCGCGTCGAAGAGGTGGTCGGCATGGGGCGCCTGCCACACCAGACCGGGCAGGTACGCGATCGGGAAATCGTCAGCGAGGCCCTGCAAGCCGCCGACGCCACTCACCTGGCCGGGCGCAGCTACCTGGCGTTGTCCGGCGGCGAACGTCAGCGGGTGCACCTGGCCCGTGTGCTGGCGCAACTCTGGCCGGGGCACAGCGGCCAGACGCTGCTGCTTGACGAGCCCACCTCGATGCTCGATCCACTGCACCAGCACACCACCCTGCAGGCGATTCGCGAGTTCGCCGACCGCGGTGCCGCAGTGCTGATCATCCTGCACGATCTCAACCTGGCGGCACGCTACTGCGATCGCCTGCTATTGCTGGAACAGGGCTGCCCCCGCGCCTTGGCAAGCCCGGCAGAGGTGCTGCAGGCCGACATGCTCAAGACGGTGTTCGGCCTGGAGGTGCTGGTGTTGCCTCATCCCGAGCGCGGGCACCCATTGATCGTCGCCCGTTGAGCGGCGCGCATCGCCGCGTCATGTAGGTCGCTTCGCAAATGCTGTCGTCATGAGTCGACAGGCTTATTTTTGTGGGACCGACACCTGGGTGGGCAAAGATTTTTCCTGTTCTTGTGTAGTCAGGGTCCTTGTCTTTGGCTCTCCATGATTTCCGCCGAATGAGTCCTTTATTGTGTCCGGGAGGTGTGATCGGATGTGGGAGCAAACATGAAGCAGATTAATCAGACGGATCGGCAGTTGGCGCACCAGGCCCTGGGTCTGCTCGACCTGACCTCGTTGAGCAATGACGACGATGCCGAGCGAATCGTTTCGCTGTGTCAGCGGGCCATGACGCCGTTCGGGCCGGTGGCCGCGGTGTGTGTCTTTCCACGCTTCGTCGCCCTGGCGCGCAAGACGCTCGATGGCCTGGGCGCACCGGGAATTCGGGTGGCCACGGTGGTCAATTTCCCCTATGGCGGGCCGAACGTGGCCTCGGCCGTCTCGGAGACGGAAGCGGTGCTCAGGGCCGGCGCGAACGAGGTGGACCTGGTCTATCCCTATCGTTCGCTGCTGATGGGCGACACGCAGACGGGGCTGACCATGGTGTCGGCCTGCCGTGACCTGTGCACTGGCCGGGCCAGGCTCAAGGTGATCCTGGAAACCGGTGAGTTGCGCGACCCGCAGATGATTCGTCAGGCCAGCCAGGATGCGATTGCCGCCGGTGCCGATTTTCTCAAGACCAGTACCGGCAAGGTGCTGGTCAACGCGACCGAACAGGCGGTGCGGATCATGCTCGAGGCGATTGCCGAGCGTGGTGGGCTGGTGGGCCTGAAAGCGGCGGGCGGTATTCGCACGCTGGCCGATGCCCGTACCTACATCGAACTGGCCAGGAGTCGCTTCGGCGCGGGCTGGGTCGACGCCGATCATCTGCGTCTGGGGGCTTCGGGGCTGCTGGACGAACTGCTGGCGCACCTGGAGTGGTCGGCGGAGCCTTCGGGCAGCGACTGAGCAGGGGCTTGTTCCAGACAAAAAAAGACCCGGCAAAAAGCCGGGTCAATAACCGTGATTAGCCTGATGAGGAGATAATCTGAAGAGTCCGAACCAAGGGCCTTTCAGAAAATCCAACCGATCTCGCGATCAGTTGTGATAATCATAACGATTCTCATTTCTAAGTCAACAGCTTTTTTTCGACCGCCCGTCGCCGTTCCCTGGGCGGGCTCAACCGGACAGCCTGGCCGTGTTCAGGCGGGTGACTTCCCGGTTCAGCAGGTCGATGCGGCGCGCCATGCTCTGGATCAGGCTGTGGGCAATGCGCGGGTTGCTCTGGGTCAGGCTGAGGAACTGGTCCTTGGGAATCAGCATGACCGAGCAGGCCTGGCTGGCGATCACCGTGGCGCTGCGTTTCTCGCCGGTGAACACCGCCATGGCGCCGAAAATCTCATCCTTGGGCACATCGCCGACCTTGTGGCCGTCGACAAAGGCCTCGGCGTGCCCCTCGATAATAATGAAGACGTGATCGGCATCGTCGCCCTGGCGGATCAGCACCTCGCCGGCCGCTACCTGCTGGAAGCCGTTGCTGCTGCGAAATTCCGGCTGCTTGAGGCGGGTGACGGCATCCGACAGCAGGGCGGTGTGCCCCACCAGGTAGCGCAGCAGCATTTCGCTGCGGGTTTCGTCGGCATGGATATGCTGGAACACCTCGCGCCGCCGGTAGGGCAGCAGGCGCAGCGGACCATCGCTGCTCAGCAGGCAGCGTGGCCAGTCGATGCCCTGGCGCAAGCCCACCAGGTCGCCTTCATGCAGGTAGAACAGGGGGCGTTCGTCGACCCTGGCATGCACCAGGCCGCTTTCGATCAGGTAGAGCCGGTCGTCGGCCAACTGCGCGGAGAGGTCGGCAGTCTCCTCCAGTTCGACGGCCTCGTCACAGGGAGACAAGCCCTCCAGTAGCCGAGCGGGAATGCTCTGCAGCCGATTGATCAATTCATCGGCGTACGCCGGTTGCTCCCCGAGTAGATACATGACAAACCTGCACAATCAATTTTTATGGCGTGACGATATCGCTTCCAGTTGTTTATTCAAGGCCTCTTTACGTTCCAGCGGGATGTCGTTCCAGTGAATGTCCATCAAGGCGCCCTCGATGGCGTACAACAGCACTTTCGATGCTCTGAATCCCCGGGTTCTGACTGCGCGATAGGCGTCCACTGCCCCTAGCCGCCGCAAGTCCGATGCGCTGTGGATGCCCACCGCGTGCAGCCATTGCGCCGACGTCTTGCCCAGGTTTTTCAGATGTTGCAGTTCATCGTTCATCAAGCCTCCTTGCGATGGCCGAACGCTGCGTTGACGAGAGTAGGCAAGCCTGAAAAGAGTGTAGCGGTCAGTAGGAAAAGCGTGGTTCGTTGGTCGGTTTGGGCGCAAAAGCTTCTAAGGGCCAGTGCGAAACCGCCCTGGTCAGGCGGGGGCTGGGAAGGGATAAGCGATACCTGCCGCTGTCCGGGGCATCGACTGGCGCCGGACTCGACGAGTGTGATGTTGCCGGACGGATTATTCCGGTTCGTAGCGCATCCGCGTACCGAACTGGACCGACATCAGAATTTCCGCAGCCTTCAGTTGGGGAGGGAAGTAGGCGCCGGAGATCTGTGCGTGGGCCACGCTGGCACCTTCGAGCCGGGAGTTCTGGAAGTCCACCCCGCGCAGGTCGGCAGAACGGAAGTAGGCGTTGGTGAAGTCGATCCCGTCGGCATTCAGTTCGCGCAGGTCGAGACCGCGGAAATCACCACCGCGCATGTCGATCGGGCCGTCCTTGGGACGGGCCTTGTTGAAGCCGGCAATATCATCTTTGTGCAGCAGGGCATACAAGGCAGAGTCGAGAAGCTTGGGCTGGCTCATGGGGCGTCTCCCGTTGGATTTATGACGCCAGTATAATGCCACTATGTTTCAGCCGTGAAGCGAATGCGGCTTCACGGCTGAATATAGTTTCTACAGATTAGGCAAACGCAGGCGAATTTGCGCGATCAGGGTGTCGAGACTGCCACTTTCATTGGTCTGGACACGCTTGGTGTGGAGAATTTCATCGGCACCCAGTGCTTCGCGGGAAGCCTGTTGCGCGGCGATGACTTCCAGGGTCGCATCGGATGGGTCGACGGCGTCGGCCTGGCGTTGTGCCAGCCAGCTTTCGATGACGGCCTGGGGGGCGTCGCAATCGATGATCAGGCACGGCGCCCCGGTGGCCTCGGCCACCTTGGCGGCGGCGTCGCGCTGGTTGCGCTTGAGGTAGGTGGCGTCGATCACCACCGGGAAGCCGGCACGCAGGATGATGTCGGCGATCTCGTGCAGGCGCTGGTAGGTCTGCGCGCTGGCGTCCTGGCTGTAAATGCCGGCGCCGACGTCCTGCTTGCCCTGCTGGAGGCCGAACAGGCGCTTGCGTTCGACGTCCGAGCGCAGGCGTACCGCGCCCAACGCCTCGACCAGGCGCATGGCGACGTGGCTCTTGCCGACTGCCGAGACGCCGTGGGTGATCGCCAGGAAGCGCGATGGAATGGTGCTGTAGCTTTCCGCCAGGTTGGCGTAGTTGCGGTACTGGCGCAGGGTGGTCGCGCGCTGCACGGCGGTGGCTTCGGGCGACAGGCTGAACAGCGCGACCTTGGCCCGCACCAGGGCCCGATAGGCCTTGTAGAAGTTCAGCACTTCCAGGCCCTGGTAATCGCCGGTCAGTTCCAGGTACTGGCTGATGAAGCGTCGGGCCAGACTCTTGAGGCCGCGGTCTTCCAGGTCCATGGCCAGGAACGCGGTGTCGGCATAGACGTCGGTGAAGCGGAACGGCTCGTTGAACTCGATGCAGTCGAAGATCACCACCTTGCCGTCGATCACGGTGGCGTTGCCCAGGTGGATATCGCCGTGGCACTCGCGGATGAAGCCTTCGGCCTTGCGCTGGGTGAACAGCGGCTTGAGGCGCTCGAAGCTGGATTCGGCCCAGGCTTGCAGCGCATCGAGCTGCTGCAGGTCGGCCTTGTCCTGGAGGAAGGGGCGAATCTGCTCGAAGTTCTGGCGGACAGGGTCCATGACCGCTTCCGGCGTGCCCTGGTAGTGCTCCTGGGGAACGTGCGGGGCGTTCAGGTGGAACTGCGCGATCTGCTGGGCCATCTCGTCGATATGCCGGGTGGTCAGCTCACCGTTGGCCTGCAGGGTGCTGAGCAACTGGCTCTGGGGGAACTGACGCATTTTCAGCACGTATTCGATAGCCGGGCCGTCGCCGCCCAGTTGTGGCGCCTCGGCGCTGCCGGTGATCGGCAGGACTTCCAGGTACAGATCGTCGGTCAGGCGCTGGTTCAGGCGCAGTTCTTCATTGCAGAAGTGGCCGCGGGCGGACAGTTCGGTGAAGTCGAGGAAGCCGAAGTTCATCGGCTTCTTGATCTTGTAGGCGTAGGAGCCGGTGAGCAGCACCCAGGAAATATGGGTTTCGATGAGCTGGAACCCTTCTACCGGATGCGGGTAGAGGGCCGGGTTTTGCAGGGCGGCGATTAGGGACTGGCTCACGAGCGATCCTTCAGAGGTCAGAAATTCAAGGGCGTCATTATGGCCGCTAAGGTGGGGAGTGCAAACCGCCGGGTGTACATGTTGATCATGAATAAAGTGCGTATAATCCGCGCCCATGACTCGTACCCGATCCCCTCGTTCCAAACCCAAACCTCCGTCCGGTGGCCTTCGTCCCTGGCTCGGCTGGGCGCTCAAGCTCAGCCTGGTCGGTCTCGTGGTGCTGGCCGGCTTTGCCGTCTACCTCGATGCCGTGGTGCAGGAGAAGTTCTCCGGCAAGCGCTGGACCATTCCGGCCAAGGTCTATGCCCGGCCGCTGGAGCTGTTCGTCGGCCAGAAGCTGAGCAAGGAAGACTTCCTGACCGAGCTCGATGCCCTGGGCTACCGCCGTGAGTCGGTGGTCAATGGCCCCGGCGCGGCGTCCGTCAATGGCAACACGGTCGACCTCAACACCCGTGGCTTCCAGTTCTACGAAGGAATGGAGGCTGCCCAGCCGGTACGGGTGCGCTTCTCCGGCGACTATGTGGCGGAGCTGGCCGGGCTCAACGGCGCGAAACTCTCGGTGGTGCGCCTGGAGCCGCTGCTGATCGGCGGCCTGTACCCGAAAAACCTCGAAGACCGGATTCTGATCAAGCTCGACCAGGTGCCGCCCTACCTGCTCGATACCCTGGTCACCGTGGAAGACCGCGATTTCTATCACCACTTCGGGGTTTCGCCGAAGTCGATCGCCCGGGCGGTCTGGGTCAACACTTCCTCCGGGCAGATGCGCCAGGGCGGCAGTACCCTGACCCAGCAGTTGGTGAAGAACTTCTTCCTGACCAACGAACGCAGCCTGAGCCGCAAGCTCACCGAGGCCATGATGTCCCTGCTGCTGGAGATGCACTACAGCAAGCAGGAAATTCTCGAGGCCTACCTCAACGAGGTCTTCATCGGCCAGGACGGCCAGCGCGCGGTGCACGGTTTCGGCCTGGCCAGCCAGTTCTTCTTCAGCCAGCCGCTGGCCGAGCTGAAACTGCACCAGGTGGCATTGCTGGTGGGGATGGTCAAGGGCCCTTCCTATTACAACCCGCGGCGTTATCCGGACCGGGCGCTGGAGCGGCGTAACCTGGTGCTCGACCTGCTGGCCCAGCAGGGCGTGGTGACCACCGAGCAGGCCGAGGCGGCGAAGAAGATGCCGCTGGGTGTGACCAAGCGCGGCAGCCTGGCCGACAGCTCGTTCCCCGGCTTCCTTGACCTGGTCAAGCGCCAGTTGCGCGAAGACTACCGTGACGAAGACTTGACCGAGGAAGGGCTGCGGATCTTCACCAGCTTCGACCCGATCCTGCAGATGAAGGCCGAGGCGTCGGTCAATGACACCTTCAAGCGCCTGGGGGCCCGCAAGGGCGCCGAGGATGTGGAAGCGGCCATGGTGGTGACCAACCCGGAAACCGGTGAGGTCCAGGCCATGATCGGCAGCCGCCAGCCCGGTTTCGCCGGTTTCAACCGTGCCCTGGATGCCGTGCGCAACATCGGCTCGCTGATCAAGCCGGCGGTCTACCTGACGGCGCTGGAGAAACCGAGCCAGTACACCCTGACCAGTTGGCTGTCGGACGAGGCGTTCTCGGTGAAAGGCGCGGACGGGCAGGTCTGGAAACCGCAGAACTTCGATCGCCGCTCCCATGGCACGATTTTCCTGTACCAGGGGCTGGCGCACTCCTACAACCTGTCGACGGCGCGCCTCGGCCTGGAAGTCGGGGTGCCGAACGTGCTCAAGACGGTTGCCCGACTCGGCATTACCCGCGAATTCCCGGCCTATCCGTCGATTCTGCTGGGGGCCGGCGGCATGACGCCGATGGAAGTGGCGACCATGTACCAGACCCTCGCCAACGGCGGTTTCAATACGCCGATGCGCGGTATCCGCAGCGTCCTGACGGCTGAGGGCGAACCGCTCAAGCGTTATCCGTTCCAGGTCCAGCAGCGTTTCGACCCGGGCTCGATCTACCTGATCCAGGCGGCGATGCAGCGGGTGATGCGCGAGGGGACCGGGGCCAGTGCCTATAACGTCCTGCCCCGGACCCTGACCCTGGCGGGCAAGTCCGGTACCAGTAACGACTCCCGGGACAGCTGGTTCGCCGGGTTCAGCCAGGACCTGCTGGCCGTGGTCTGGCTGGGGCGCGACGACAACGGCAAGACGCCGTTCACCGGTGCCACCGGCGCGCTGCAGGTGTGGACCAGTTTCATGAAGAAATCCGATCCGCTGCCGCTGGACATGCCGCAACCGGATAACATTGTTCAGGCCTGGATCGATCCACATACCGGGCAGGGCTCCGATGCCAATTGCCCCGGTGCGGTACAGATGCCGTATATTCGCGGCAGCGAGCCGGCACCCGGTGCGGCTTGCGGTGGCTCGGCGCCCGCGCCGGCCAGCGAAGTGATGGATTGGGTCAAGGGCTGGTTGAATTAAGCGAAGAGGGTTTGCAGTGAACAAATGGTGGTTTCCAGCTTTTACAGCTCTGGCTTTGCTTGGCGGTTGCTCGAGCGTGCCCCATGGTTCGATCCCGGTCGTCGACTCCGGGACAGCCGTCTCCAACAATGACCGGATTTCGGCCAACGGCGGCTTCCGCCAGACCACCATCCGCCGTGCCGCGCCGAACCAGACCCAGGCCGTTCCGCAGGATTCCGGCGTGGTGGTGATGGTGCCCGGTGGTGGGGCGACGACGTCCGCGCCGATCAGCAGCGAGCCGTGGACGCCCGGTCCTTCCACCACCGGTCCGATCACGCCGGGTCCGGTGGACAGCACGCCGATCCAGACGTCGTCGATCAACCAGGGCGGCTACGGCCTGTCGCAACCGACCGGCATTCCATCCGGCAACAGCGGTGGCCTGTCGGCGGACGAACAACTGGATGGTCCGGTGCTGGCACTGCTGACCACGGCCCAACAGCAGCAGTCCGGCGGCGACCTGAACGGTGCGTCGTCGAGCCTGGAGCGCGCCCAGCGTGTGGCACCGCGTGAGCCGCAAGTGCTGTATCGCCTGGCCCAGGTGCGCATGGCCCAGGGCGATGCGCCGCAGGCCGAGCAACTGGCACGGCGTGGCCTGGGGTTTGCCAACGGTCGTCCGGACCTGCAGGCCAGCCTCTGGGAACTGATCGCCCAGGCCCGGGAAAAGCAGGGTGACGCCGCCGGTGCTGCCCAGGCTCGCCAGAAGGCCAGGGTCAATCTCTGATGGATAGCCGCTTTCCGTTGATCGCCGACCAGTTGCTGCTGATCGAGCGTGAGCTGCGTGCCCAGGGGTGGTGGGACGAGGAGGCGCCGAGCGAGGAGGCGTTGTCCAGTGTCGAGCCGTTCAGTGTCGATACGCTGGAGTTCGAGCAGTGGCTGCAATGGATCTTCCTGCCGAGGATGAAGATCATCCTCGAAGAGGATCTGCCGCTGCCCAGCGCTTCGGGCATCCTGGCCATGGCCGAGATGGTCTACGGCCAGCGTCCGGGAGAGGGCGTGGAGTTGCAGGCATTGCTGGCGCAGTTCGATCGATTGATCGGCGAGTCCAGCTAGTTCGACCAGCGAGCACCTTCAAGGATGAATCCGGCTATTACAGGTGCTCGCGCCATGCATGAATCCTGCGAACGGCGCTGACACTGCGGGAGCAGGATCTGTCCGCGAAGAGGGCGCCACGAACCTTCAGGAGCAGTGATCCTCGATCACCTTGCGCGTCTCGATCAGGCGTGTCTGCCGTTCCTCATCGGTCAGCCGATGCAATTCCCCGTTCACTTCCTCCCGAACCCGCGGGTCGTTCAGTAGTTGCGCCAGGTTGGTCCTGGCCTTTTCGCAGAACACCTTGCGCGCCGCTTCCTGCTCGGCCACCTGCTTCCTGACCTTGGCATCCACGGCATTCTGGTCGCCCACCGGCTTGCTGGCCGGGACGTCGCCTCTGGTCGGCGAGGTCGGGTTGGGGCTGATCGCCGGGGTCACCACGGTCGCGGACTGCCCGGGAGGAGGGGTTGCGTCGAAATGGGTCACGCCCTGGGCGTCCACCCATTTGTAGATCGGAGCGGCCAGGCACAGCGGGCTCAGGGCAAACAGCAGGCTGGCCGTGAGAATGCTCGTACGCATCGGGTTTCCTTGTCAGGCAGTTCAATCAGCAAGCTAGCATATACCTTGTGTCAGGGTTTTCTGCTGCATTCTCATGCACTTGGTTCGAAGAAAGCGCATAGATGACTTGACTTGAGCGAGGCGAATCAGAACAATCCAAAGTCCGCTGTAGAGGGACTGCCAGAAGCAGACCCACTCGGCAGATCATGAGGCGCACATCCGCGCCGACCTGTTACACCCGCAACGCGTTACCTCGCGCTGGGTGGGAAACCCCCGCAACACTTGGGGCACTCCCAATACTTGCTCAGTCAGTGCTGACGTAGTCGGCGACCACCGTCGCTCATGCTCTGTCGAGAAGTAAACCTATTAAGACCCGTCTCCAGTGTCTGTGGACGGTATTCTGGCGTTTTAGAGGTGAACAACGTGGAGCTTTTATCTGGCGGTGAGATGCTCGTCCGCTTCTTGCGTGACGAAGGCGTCAAATATATCTACGGGTACCCGGGTGGTGCTCTTCTTCATGTCTACGATGCCCTGTTCAAGGAACCGGAAGTAACCCACATCCTGGTTCGTCACGAGCAGGCCGCTACCCATATGGCTGACGGCTACGCCCGTGCCACCGGCAAGGCCGGCGTGGTACTGGTGACTTCCGGTCCTGGCGCGACCAACGCCATCACCGGTATCGCCACGGCCTACATGGACTCCATTCCGATGGTGATCATCTCCGGTCAGGTGCCGAGCACCCTGGTCGGTACCGACGCGTTCCAGGAAACCGACATGATCGGTATCTCCCGGCCGATCGTGAAGCACAGTTTCATGGTCAAGCACGCCTCGGAAATCCCGGAGGTCATGAAGAAGGCGTTCTACCTGGCGCAATCCGGCCGTCCTGGTCCTGTCGTTGTCGATGTCCCGAAAGACATGACCAACCCGGCCGAGAAGTTCGAATACGTTTTTCCGAAGAAAGCCAAGCTGCGTTCCTACAGCCCGGCGGTCCGTGGCCATTCCGGCCAGATCCGCAAGGCTGCCGAAATGCTCCTGGCCGCCAAGCGTCCGGTGCTCTACTCCGGCGGTGGCGTGATCCTTGGCGGCGGTTCCGCACCGCTGACCGAACTGGCAAAGATGCTCAATCTGCCGGTGACCAACACGCTGATGGGCCTGGGTGGCTACCCTGGCACCGACCGTCAGTTCGTCGGCATGCTCGGCATGCACGGCAGCTACACCGCCAACCTGACCATGCACCACGCCGACGTGATCCTGGCCGTCGGTGCGCGTTTCGATGACCGTGTCATCAACGGCGCGCCGAAGTTCTGCCCGAACGCCAAGATCATCCACGTCGATATCGACCCGGCATCGATCTCCAAGACCATCAAGGCAGACGTGCCTATCGTGGGTCCTGTGGAGAGCGTGCTGACCGAAATGGTTGCAGCCCTCAAGGAAATCGGCGAGACCCCGAACAAGGAGTCGGTTGCCAGCTGGTGGAAGCAGATCGACGAGTGGCGCGGCGATCGCGGCCTGTTCCCTTACGACAAGGGCGACGGCAGTATCATCAAGCCACAGACCGTGATCGAGACCCTGTGCGAAGTGACCAAGGGCGATGCCTTCGTCACCTCCGACGTGGGCCAGCACCAGATGTTCGCGGCGCAGTACTACAAGTTCAACAAGCCCAACCGCTGGATCAACTCCGGTGGCCTGGGCACCATGGGCTTCGGCTTCCCGGCGGCCATGGGCGTCAAGTTGAACTTCCCGGATTCTGACGTCGCCTGTGTCACCGGCGAGGGCAGTATCCAGATGAACATCCAGGAACTGTCCACCTGCATGCAGTACGGCCTGCCGGTGAAGATCGTCAACCTGAACAACGGTGTGCTCGGCATGGTCCGCCAGTGGCAGGACATGAGCTACGGCAGCCGCCACTCGCACTCGTACATGGAATCGCTGCCTGACTTCGTCAAGCTGGTCGAGGCCTACGGTCACGTCGGTATCCGTATCACGGATCTGAAAGACCTGAAGCCGAAGATGGAAGAAGCGTTCGCCATGAAGGATCGCCTGGTGTTCCTCGACATCCAGGTCGATACCAGCGAGCACGTCTACCCGATGCAGATCAAAGACGGCTCCATGCGCGATATGTGGCTGAGCAAGACGGAGCGTACCTAACATGCGGCACATCATTTCCCTGCTTCTGGAAAACGAACCGGGTGCTCTGTCCCGTGTAGTCGGCCTGTTCTCGCAGCGCAACTACAACATCGAAAGCCTGACCGTGGCACCGACCGAAGACCCGACCCTGTCGCGTCTGACGCTGACCACCGTCGGGCATGACGAGATCATCGAGCAGATCACCAAGAACCTGAACAAGCTGGTCGAAGTGGTCAAACTGGTCGATCTGTCGGAAAGTGCTCATATCGAGCGCGAGCTGATGCTGGTCAAGGTCAAGGCCACCGGCGCCCAGCGCGCCGAGATCAAGCGCACCACCGATATCTATCGTGGGCAGATCGTCGATGTCAGCGCCAGCGTCTATACCGTGCAACTGACCGGTACGAGCGACAAGCTGGACAGCTTCATCCAGGCGATCGGGACGGCCTCGATTCTGGAAACCGTACGCAGTGGCGTCACCGGGATTGCCCGTGGCGACAAAGTACTGAGCATCTGATTTCAATCAATTTAGCGAATGGCCTGATGGCCTGGATATATAGGGGTATTTCATGAAAGTTTTCTACGATAAAGACTGCGACCTGTCGATCATCCAGGGCAAGAAAGTCGCCATCATCGGTTACGGTTCCCAGGGCCACGCGCAAGCCTGCAACCTGAAAGACTCCGGCGTCGACGTGACCGTCGGCCTGCGTAAAGGCTCGGCCACCGTTGCCAAGGCCGAGGCCCATGGCCTGAAAGTGGCTGACGTTGCCACCGCCGTTGCCGCGGCCGACCTGGTCATGATCCTGACCCCGGACGAGTTCCAGGGCCAGCTGTACAAGAACGAGATCGAGCCGAACATCAAGAAGGGCGCTACCCTGGCCTTCTCCCACGGCTTCTCGATCCACTACAACCAGGTCGTTCCACGTGCCGACCTGGACGTGATCATGATCGCGCCGAAGGCTCCAGGCCACACCGTACGTTCCGAGTTCGTCAAGGGCGGCGGTATCCCTGACCTGATCGCTATCTACCAGGACGCCTCGGGCAACGCCAAGAACGTCGCGCTGTCCTACGCTGCTGGCGTCGGTGGCGGCCGTACCGGCATCATCGAAACCACCTTCAAGGACGAGACCGAAACCGACCTGTTCGGTGAGCAGGCCGTTCTGTGCGGCGGTACCGTCGAGCTGGTCAAGGCCGGTTTCGAAACCCTGGTTGAAGCAGGCTACGCGCCGGAAATGGCCTACTTCGAGTGCCTGCACGAACTGAAGCTGATCGTTGACCTCATGTACGAAGGCGGTATCGCCAACATGAACTACTCGATCTCCAACAACGCCGAGTACGGCGAGTACGTGACCGGTCCGGAAGTCATCAACGCCGAATCCCGTCAGGCCATGCGCAACGCTCTGAAGCGCATCCAGGACGGCGAATACGCGAAGATGTTCATTTCCGAAGGTGCCACCGGCTACCCATCGATGACCGCCAAGCGTCGTAACAACGCTGCTCACGGCATCGAGATCATCGGCGAGCAACTGCGTTCGATGATGCCTTGGATCAGCGCCAACAAGATCGTCGACAAGACCAAGAACTAAGTTCGAGTCTGTCTGGAAAAACGCGGCCTAGGCCGCGTTTTTTCGTTTAGGGGGCGGCTTCTGGTATAAAGCTGCATCGTTTTGCCGCCGAACGCCGGTTGCGAACCCCTGTCGAATCACTTTTCACCGTTGCAAGGTACTGTCCATGAGCGAACGTCCCGAAGAGCCGAGCCAGGCTCCTGACGCCGAAAGCCTGCTGCCGATCGATGAACATGTCGAAGAAGGGCATGACGCCGAAGGCCGTAAGGTCCGGCATCGTGGTATCTATCTGCTGCCTAACCTCTTTACCACCGCGAACCTGTTCGCCGGTTTCTACGCCATCATCAGTGCGATGAGTGCGCAAAGCGCCGCCAGTGCCGGCGATCCGGCCGGAGCGAGCAAGTATTTCGCGTTTTCCGCCATCGCGATCTTCGTTGCCATGGTGCTCGATGGCCTGGACGGGCGTGTGGCCCGGATGACCAATACGCAGAGCGCCTTCGGTGCCGAATATGACTCGCTGTCCGACATGGTCGCCTTTGGCGTCGCTCCGGCCCTGCTGGCCTTCGGCTGGGCGCTGGGGGACATGGGCAAGGTCGGCTGGATGGTGGCCTTCATTTATGTGGCGGGCGCGGCGTTGCGTCTGGCGCGCTTCAACACCCAGGTCGGCACGGCCGACAAGCGTTACTTCATCGGCCTGGCCAGCCCGGCGGCAGCCGGTGTGGTGGCCGGCACGGTCTGGGCGTTCAGCGACTACGGTATCCAGGGGTCGAAGATGTCGTTCCTGGTGGCGTTGCTGGTGGCGGCGGCTGGAATGCTGATGGTCAGCAACATCAAGTACAACAGTTTCAAGGAGCTGGATCTCAAGGGCCGCGTACCGTTCGTGGCGATCCTGGCCGTGGTGCTGGTGTTTGCCGTGGTCTTCAGCGACCCGCCACGCATCCTGTTGCTGATTTTCCTCGCCTATGCGGCGTCGGGGCCTATCCAGTACCTGCTGCATTTACGTCGGAACAACAACGGCAAGTGATGTAATTTCCTCCAGACTCCGTAGTCTATTGATGCATCTGTCATCCAATACTGCGGAGTCGCCATGCTGATCAAGCTTTCCAGAACCTCCGACTCCAGGGAGTCGGAGGTCACGCCTGAAGCACTCTATCTTTCCCGTCGCAGCCTGTTGGGTGGCTCCGTGGCTGCCTTGGCGCTCGCTGGCATGCCGGGTTGGGCCGGTGCCGAACAGATGGCGCCCTATGCCGATGTCGAGGCAGGCCATGCGCCGTCCTGGTTTGCCGGCAAGCTGCCGGATACCCGCTGGGGTGCGGTAACGGTCAAGGACGAAGCTATCACGCCGTACAAGGACGCGACGCACTACAACAACTTCTACGAGTTCGGCACCGACAAGGGCGACCCCGCGCAGAATGCCGGTTCGCTGAAGACCGAGCCGTGGTCGGTGGTGATCGATGGCGAGGTTGGCAAGCCTGGCCGCTATGCCCTCGAAGACTTCATGAAGCCCTATCAGTTGGAGGAGCGGATCTATCGGCTGCGCTGTGTCGAGGCCTGGTCGATGGTCATCCCGTGGATCGGTTTCCCGATCTCGGCCTTGCTCAGGCAGGTCGAGCCGACTTCGAAGGCCAGATACATCCGTTTTGAGACTCTGCAGGATCCGAAGAGCATGCCGGGGCAGCGCTCCGGGTTTGCCCTGATCGACTGGCCCTATGTGGAGGGGCTGCGCCTGGATGAGGCGATGAATCCGCTGGCGATCCTCGCGGTGGGCATGTATGGACGGGAACTGCCGAATCAGAACGGTGCGCCGTTGCGTCTGGTGGTGCCATGGAAATATGGCTTCAAGAGCGTCAAGTCCATCGTGCGCATCAGTCTGGTGGAGGAACAGCCGAAGACCACCTGGCAGAGTATCGCGGCGAATGAGTACGGCTTCTATGCCAACGTCAATCCGACAGTTGACCATCCGCGCTGGACTCAGGCCCGGGAGCGGCGCCTGCCCAGCGGACTGTTCAGCCCGAATGTGCGGGAGACGCAGATGTTCAATGGTTACTCGGAGGAGGTCGCCTCCTTGTATGCCGGCATGGATCTGCGGAAGAACTACTGATGCGATATCCGTTCTGGCGTTTGAGTGTGTTTGTCGCGGCAATGGTCTGGCCGTTGCTCTGGTTGTATCAGGCCTGGATCTTTGCCCTGGGGCCGGACCCGGGCAAGGTGCTGGTGGACCGGTTGGGATTGGGGGCATTGATTCTGCTGCTGGTGACCCTGGGGATGACGCCATTGCAGAAGTTGAGTGGCTGGCCGGGTTGGATAGCGGTGCGGCGGCAGTTGGGGTTGTGGTGTTTTGCTTATGGGGTGTTGCACCTGGCGGCCTACCTGGTTTTTGTGCTGGGGCTGGACTGGTCGCAATTGGGTGTGGAGTTGAGCAAGCGGCCCTACATCATTGTCGGGGCCCTGGGTTTTCTGGGGCTACTGGTGCTTGCCGTTACGTCGAACCGCTATAGCCAGCGTCGGCTGGGCAAGGCGTGGAAGAAGTTGCACCGCCTGGCCTATGTGATCCTCGGGCTGGGATTGTTGCACATGTTGTGGATCGTCAGGGCGGATCTGAAGGAGTGGACGGTGTATGCCGTCATAGGTGCCTTGCTCCTGCTTTTGCGTATCCCGATGGTTGCACGGCGGATGCCGCGCCTCACCCCAAAAAACGCCGCCTCCCTCTAGGGCGCATACCCTCCAATCTGTAGGAGCCGGGCTTGCCCGCGAATAGGGTTGTCCTGGCGACGCAAGGCTTGAGGGCGTATTCGCGGGCAAGCCCGGCTCCTACAGGGATGCTGGGTGGTGCGGGTTGGGTGTTTTGGCCTTTATGACAGAAATCTGAAAATAACGGTTGACGCTCATTCCCAGGGGCCTATAATGCGCCCCACT
>NZ_JSYZ01000059.1 GCF_001293465.1 Pseudomonas asplenii | reverse complement strand
GCAATGACGCCCAGGTGAAGATCCGCGGTTTCCGGGTCGAACTGGGCGAGATCGAGGCGCGTCTGGTCGAGCATCCCGAGGTCAGGGAAAGCGTGGTGTTGTGTCGCGAGGATCTCCCGGGCGACAAACGTCTGGTGGCCTACTTCACGGCGCAGCAGCCTGAAACCGTGCTGCCGATCGAGAGTCTGCGCGACCATCTGCAAGAGTCCGTGCCGGAATACATGGTGCCGGCGGCCTACGTGCAACTTGATGCCTTGCCACTGACCGCCAACGGCAAGCTGGACCGCAAGGCGCTGCCGGTGCCGGATGCCCAGGCGCTGGTCAGCCGCGGCTACGAGGCGCCGCAAGGCGAAGTGGAAGTGCTGCTGGCGTCGATCTGGGCCGATGTGCTCAAGGTCGAGCAGGTCGGTCGCCACGACCACTTCTTCGAACTCGGCGGTCATTCATTACTGGCGGTGACGCTGATCGAGCGCATGCGCCAGGCCGGCCTGAGTGCCGATGTGCGGGTGCTGTTCAGCCAGCCGACCCTGGCCGCCCTGGCCGCGGCAGTGGGTACGGCCAGCGACCTGGTGGTGCCGGCCAACCGGATTGCTCCGGATTGCCAGCGGATCACCCCGGACATGTTGCCGCTGATCGAGCTGGATCAGGCGGCCATCGACCGTATCGCGGCCACCGTGCCGGGCGGTGCGCCGAACATCCAGGATATCTACCCGCTGGCACCGTTGCAGGAGGGGATTCTCTATCACCACCTCAGCGCCGAGGAGGGCGACCCCTATGTGCTGCAAGCGCAGTACGCCTTCGACAGCCGTGCCCGCCTGGACGACTTCGTCCAGGCACTGCAAGCGGTTATCGACCGACATGACATCCTGCGCACTTCCATTCACTGGGAAGGCTTCGACCAGCCCTTGCAGGTGGTCTGGCGCCGTGCCGAACTGAGCACCGAGGAGCGCGCGCTGGACCCTCGCGCCGGCGATATCGCCGAGCAGTTGCAGGCCGGCTTCGATCCGCGCCAGGTGCGCCTGGATATCCGCCGGGCGCCGATGCTGCATCTGGCCCAGGCGTGGGACGAGCCGAACCAGCGCTGGCTGGGGCTGCTGCTGTTCCATCACCTGGTCATGGACCACACCGCGATGGACGTGGTACAGCACGAGATGCAGGCCGCTCTGCTCGGCCAGCAGGCGCAACTGGGCGCCGCTGTGCCTTATCGCAACTATGTCGCCCAGGCCCGCCTGGGCGCGAGCCAGGAGGAGCACGAACGGTTCTTCCGCGAACGTCTCGGCGATATCGACGAACCAACCCTGCCGTTCGGCCTGCAGGATGTGCAGGGTGACGGCAGCGATATCGAACAGGCCGATCTCGCACTGGACGCCGGCCTGAGCCTGCGCCTGCGGACCCAGGCCCGTCAGCTCGGGGTGAGTGCCGCGAGTCTGGTGCACCTGGCCTTTGCCCAGGTACTGGGGCAGGTCAGCGGTCGTGACCAGGTGGTCTTCGGCACCGTGCTGCTGGGCCGGATGCAGGCCGGCGAGGGCGCCGATAGGGCCCTGGGCATGTTTATCAATACCTTGCCGCTGCGGGTGACCCTTGGCGGTCAAAGCGTGCGTGAGGGGGTCAAGACCACCCACGCCGAACTGACTGCCTTGCTCGGGCACGAGCACGCCTCCCTGGCACTGGCCCAGCGTTGCAGCGGGGTGAGTGCGCCGCTGCCGTTGTTCAGCGCCTTGCTCAACTACCGCCACAGCAGCCTGGCCGTGACCGAGCAGGCGCAGAGCGCCTGGCAGGGCATGCAGGTGCTGGGCGGTGCCGAAGAGCGCACCAACTATCCGCTGACCCTCAACGTCGACGACCTGGGGGAAGGGTTCCACTTCACGGCCTTGGTGGCGACGGCCATCGGTGCACAACGTCTTTGCGGCTATCTGCACAGCGCCTTGGACGGCCTGGTTCAGGCCCTGGAGCAGGCACCAG
>NZ_JSYZ01000058.1 GCF_001293465.1 Pseudomonas asplenii | reverse complement strand
TCAACCGCAACTTCACCAACCCGGCCTACCCCCAGGGCAAGGCCGAGGAATGGACGCAGAACTTCATCCTCGACGCCCGCTCCGGCTTCACCCAGGGCACCGTCGGTTTCGGCGTCGACGTGCTCGGCACCTTTTCCCAAAAGCTCGACGGCGGCAAAGGCACCGGCGGCACGCAACTGCTGCCGCTGGACCGTGACGGGCGCCCGGCGAACAACTTCGGCCGCCTGGACGTGGCGTTCAAGGCACGGATTTCCAAAACCGAGCTGAAGGTCGGCGAATGGATGCCGGTGCTGCCGATCCTCCGCTCCGACGACGGCCGCTCGCTGCCGCAGACCTTCCGCGGCGGCCAGGTCACCTCGAAGGAGATCGACGGCCTGACGCTGTACGGCGGCCAGTTCCAGAAGAACAGCCCGCGCAACGATTCGAGCATGACCGACATGTACATGCAGGGCAAAGCCGCCTTCACCTCCGACCGCTTCAACTTCGCCGGCGGCGAATACACCTTCAACGACAAGCGCACCCTGATCGGCCTCTGGAATGCCCAACTGAAGGACATCTACCGCCAGCAGTACGTCAATCTGGTCCACAGCCAGCCACTGGGCGACTGGACCCTGGGCGCCAACCTCGGTTTCTTCTACGGCAAGGAAGACGGCAGCGCGCTGGCCGGCGACCTGGAGAACAGAACCTGGTCGGGATTGTTCTCGGCCAAGTACGGCGGCAACACCTTCTACGTCGGCCTGCAGAAGCTCACCGGCGACAGCGCCTGGATGCGGGTCAACGGCACCAGCGGCGGCACCCTGGCCAACGACAGCTACAACAGCAGCTATGACAATGCGCAGGAAAAGTCCTGGCAGTTGCGCCATGACTACAACTTCGCCGCGCTGGGAATTCCGGGGCTGACCCTGATGAACCGCTACATCCGCGGTGACAACGTGCATGTCGGCGCGGTCACCGACGGCAAGGAATGGGGGCGTGAGTCGGAACTGGGCTACACCGTCCAGAGCGGCACCTTGCGCAACCTGAACATCCGCTGGCGCAACTCGAGCATCCGCAGGGACTACAGCACCAACGAGTTCGACGAGAACCGCCTG
>NZ_JSYZ01000057.1 GCF_001293465.1 Pseudomonas asplenii | reverse complement strand
TTGCCCAGGCGAGCAGCGAGGGTGCCGGTGTCGTACTTGCTCAGGTACTGGTCGCTGCCCAGCTCGCGCACGTAGAGCAGTTGCGCGGACTCGTGACCGACCTGGGCCAGGAACGCTGCAGCACGCTTGGGAGTGTTGATCTGCCGGCGGTCCATGGCCGCGTTGAGGGCAGACACAAAAACGCCGGCTTTCTTGCCGGCGTTCGGGAGGATCTGCTGAAGCTGTTGCACTGTGACTGTCATTGCTGTGCTCCTGTATGGATCGACCGATCAGGTCGGTTTCACGTCGACCACCTTCAGTGGCTTGGTTTCCTTCTTTTTCTTGCCCTTGGCTTTCGCCTTGCCCTTCTTGCCGCCGTTGCACTCGACCACAGTCGTCCAGCCCGAGGCGTCGAAGGTCTGCTCGACCTTGTCCACCAGGTACTCGCCATCGAGGCCGACCTTGAAGCCCTGGGCGTTGATCATGCGCTCGGCAAAGAGGTCGGTACGCCCGGCCATCTGCAGGCGCACCCCGGCGGTACTGCGGTTGAACGCGGCCAGCTTGGCCTTGGCAGCCTGCTCGGCGGCGGTCTTGTTCGGGTAGATGTGCCGATCGGTGTGGACCGCCGGCAGGCCGGACGGAGCGTCGTCGTTCCCCAGCTCGACCGTCACCAGCTTCCCGTCCTTTTTGTGCTTGGTCTTCACCGCCTTCTGCGAGCTGCGATCGCCAAGGTTGAACTGCCACCGGCTGACATCGGCCGGGGCGATCGTGATCGCCGCGAATGACTTGCCGCTTGCGCTTTTGCCGGCCTCCCGGGGCATGACCAACAGCTTGCCGTCGGCGACCTTCGCCGTGCAGGCGTACTGTTTTGCCAGCCGGGTGATGAAGTTGAAGTCCGATTCGTTGCGCTGGTCGATGCGCTCGACCTTAGTCTGCACCGGGCATACCGGCGTCCAGCCGTTGCGCGCGGCCACGTCGCTGACGATCTTCGACAGGGGCACGTTCTCCCAGGATCCGCTACGGGTGGTCTTGCCAGAGCCGCGCATGTCGCTGGCCTTGCCCCGGATGACCACCGTGCTGGGCGGGCCTGACACCTCGATCTCGTCGACCGCGTATTTCCCCAGGCGAGCCTGGGCCTGCCCCGCGTACCCCATGTAGATCTCGATCCCCGCTCCCCGCTTCGGCAGCGCCACAGCGGAGTCGCGGTCGTCGATCCGCAGCTCGAACTCGTCGGACTCCATTCCTGGCTTGTCCGTTGTTCTGAGCAGCAGAAGCCGGTCGTTGATCAGCGCCGTGACGTCCCTGCCATCGGCGACAACACGAAAAGTCGGTTGCATGTGAACCCCACAAAAGAAAAACCCCGCACGCGGCGGGGCTCAGTGAATGAACG
>NZ_JSYZ01000056.1 GCF_001293465.1 Pseudomonas asplenii | reverse complement strand
CGTACATCGCCCGTCCCGGCCAGATCAACGCCTGGGACAACGAGGATTTCGTCAAGGCGATCAAGGCCACCGGCCGCAAGCAGCTGGTCAGCGTTCCCGACGCTGTCGGCACTGGCTGAAGGTTTCGACGTGTTCGTGGTGACCGACGCTTCCGGCACTTTCAACACCACCGTGCAGCAGGCCGCGTGGAACCGCATGACCCAGGCCGGCGCACAGATGATGAACTGGTTCTCGGTGGCCTGTGAGCTGCACCGCGACTGGCGCAACGACATCGAAGGCCTGGGCAACCTGCTGTCGCAGCGGATCCCCAACTACCGCAACCTGATGAACAGCTACGCGGCGCTGACGGCCCGTTAATCCACCCGGAACCACAAGGCCCGCCTCC
>NZ_JSYZ01000055.1 GCF_001293465.1 Pseudomonas asplenii | reverse complement strand
CGCAGAACAAGGACCTCTACACTCAGCTCAAGAACGATTCGGCCAATGCCACCGGGATTCTGGATAAGAACCTTGCGGAACGTCGGGAGACGTCCTCGCAGTTGTGGGCCGAGACGATGCAGTCGGTCAACGACGGCATGCGTAGCGTCGGTGATGCCATCCGGCCGGTTACCGACAAGGTCGCGGAAGGCATCACTTTCGTGGCCAAGAAGCTGACAGATCTATCGGACAGCTCGCCCAAGGTTGTCATGGGTATCGCCGGTATCACGGCGGCTGTCGGTGGACTGATCACTCTCTACAGCACGGCGAAAATCGGTCGCGGCATGCTGAATGTGGTTCGTGGCCGACGTGGTCGTGGTGCTGCCACTGGTGACGATGAGTTACCGCAGACCGGTAACAAAGTCGTCGACGCGGGCCTGGATGCGTTGGGTAAAGTACTCGGTGGTACAGCTGCGAACGACGTCGGCGCCGCTCTCGGTGAGCCGCAGCGGGTGTTCGTCGTGAACGCCCGGGAGATCGGTGGGGTCGGCTCCACAGACGGTATTGGCGAGCCAGCAGGGCGCCGCCGTCGCGGCCGTCGGCGGCGAGGAGGTCGTGGTGTTGGTGCAGCGGTTGCGGGGGCTGCAACGATCGTCCCGGCCGCAGCCGAGGTCGGCCGCATGGGGCGGGTCTTCGGGGCGATGCGAGGGGCCTCGAAGGTCGCCGCGCGGTTGCCTGGCGGAAAGATCGTCGATGCCGGAATGTCTGTGCTCGATACGGCGCTCAATGCAAAGACCCAGGATGAAAAGGCCGAGGGCTATGGTGGCGCTGCCGGCGGTCTGGCGGGCGCGCTGGCCGGGGGTGCTGCAGGTGCTGCGATCGGGTCGATCGTGCCGGTCATTGGTACCGCGATCGGCGGCGCGATCGGTGCGGCGTTGGGCGGCATGGGCGGCGAGGGCCTGGGTAGCTGGCTCGGCAAGAAGTGGTTCGGTGAAGACGAGCAGGTCGCCGATGCGGAGAAGGCCAAGGCGGCAGCACCTGGTGATATCGCTCGCTCGATCGCGGCGACCGCACCGGCACCGACGGCGCCGGTCGTGGCCCAGGCGTTGGAGCAGGCTAAGCCGAGCCAATCGCCTCGGGTCGATCAGCAGTTCTCCTACGCGCCGAACCTGCAGGTCACTGTGCAGGGCGATGCAAAGGATCCGGATCAGCTGTTCCGCTCCCTTGAATCGCGGCTCCGGAGTAGTTGGGAGCAGTGGTCGCGGGAGTCGATGTCTCGGCAGTCGGCCGGCCAGTTGTTCGATGAACCCCATGTTTAAGGAGGGTGTATGGCATACATGGAGTCAATGCAGTCAACGCTCTCGTCGTTGTTTGCAGCGGGGGAGGCTGGCCGTACCAGCCTCGACGGCATGTTGGTCCCGTTGACCAGCGCCGTCAGCGATATGTCGGGCGCGGTAGCCGAGCTGGAAGGGCTGCCGGTGGTTGGCCCGGCGGTTGGGGAGAAGCTGCAGCGGACGATGCGTGCGATCAGCGCGGCTCAGTCCACGGTGGGGCAGATCGCGTCGACGTACAGTCAGGTCGTTACCGGTGCGTCGGCAGTGCAGGAGCGCCTGGGCTCGTTGAGCGAACAGGCAGGCAAGGCCAGCGCGGCGATCAATCGCATTGCTGGCCAGGTCAGCCCCTCGCTCACCGGTATCCTGCCGACCAGCGCGATCACGGCGGGCAACTCGCCGGCCTCGGCAGCCATCAAGCCGTTTCCACACCAGCTGATCCTGCAGCCGCTGGATCACAAGCTGCAGCCGTACTACTTCAACCTCGATACGGCGACCTTTGACGAGCTGCGGCGGCAGACCTCGGCGCGCTGGGCCGCACAGGAGCGTCTGACCCGCGATATCGCGCAGCAGGCGGTGGGCCACGGCGAAGACAAACTGAGCCTCAAGGGGGCCATCTACCCGGGCTTCAAGGGCGGGCTCAAGCAACTGGACAAGATCCGCTCGATCGCTCGATCGCTGAAACCGGTGAGCCTGGTGACCGGCTACGGCGATGTGCTCGGCACCTGGTGCCTGGTCAGCATCGACGAAGAGCAGAGCGCGTTCCTGGCCGGCGGGATCCCGCGAAAACAAGGCTTCTCACTGGAGTTCGTGAAGTATGGCGAAGACATGCAGAACGTCTAGCGGGGATCTGCTCGATACCCTGTGCTACCGCTACTACGGGCACCTCAACGGCACCATGGAGGCGGTGCTGGAGGCCAATCAGGGCCTGGCTGACGAGGCGCAGCCTTACCGTGCCGGCGTCCTCATCACACTGCCGGATCTGCCGGCACCGTCCACCGAGACGATCCTCTTGTGGGATTGACCTCGTTCATTCACTGAGCCCCGCCATGAGCGGGGTTTTTCTTTTCTGGAGTGCACATGCAACCAGCATTTCGTGTTGTCGCTGACGGCAAAGACATCACGGCGTTGATCAATGACCGGCTTCTGCTGCTGCGGACCACCGACAAGCCCGGCATGGACTCGGATGAGTTCGAGCTGCGGATTGACGATCGAGACGCGGCGGTGGCGTTGCCGCGCCGTGGTGCGGGCGTTGAGATCTACATGGGATATGCCGGGCAGGCACTGGCCCGCTTGGGTAAATACGCGGTCGACGAGATCGAGGTGTCAGGCCCGCCCAGCACGGTGGTCATCCGGGGCAAGGCCAGCGACATGCGCGGCTCTGGCAAGACCACCCGTAGCGGATCGTGGGAGAACGTGCCCCTGTCGAAGATCGTCAGCGACGTGGCAGCGCGCAACGGCTGGACGCCGGTCTGCCCGGTGCAGACAAAGGTCGAGCGGATCGACCAGCGCAACGAGTCGGACTTCAACTTCATCACACGCCTGGCCAAGCAGTACGACTGCACGGCGAAGGTCGCCGACGGCAAGCTGTTGGTCATGCCCCGGGAGGCCGGCAAAAGCGCAAGCGGCAAGTCATTCGCGGCGATCACGATCGCCCCGGCCGATGTCAGCCGGTGGCAGTTCAACCTTGGCGATCGCAGCTCGCAGAAGGCGGTGAAGACCAAGCACAAAAAGGACGGGAAGCTGGTGACGGTCGAGCTGGGGAACGACGACGCTCCGTCCGACCTGCCGGGTGTCCACACCGATCGGCACATCTATCCGAACAAGACCGCCGCTGAGCAGGCCGCGAAGGCCAAGTTGGCCGCGTTCAACCGCAGCACCGCCGGGGTGCGCCTACAGATGGCCGGGCGTACCGACC
>NZ_JSYZ01000054.1 GCF_001293465.1 Pseudomonas asplenii | reverse complement strand
CAGTTTTGGGTTGGCGTTGACACCTACCCGATCCCTGCGATAAGGGCGATGTTCTCCACTTAAAAATACGTGGACACCATCGCCCTTAATGCTGGAGTTCGGAAGGTGAGTTCCCCGGGCGCTTACTATATAACCAACCATTTGTGAATCAATCCGCGTCAGACTCAAAACTCGCGGCACCGTAAAAGCTCCTATCGTTTCCTAAGGGATGGTGTAACTCATGCTGCGGTGCTTCCGAGCTTTCATCCTGCTTATGCTTAATCAGCTGAAAACCAAGATTGACCAAGTAAGGATTATTCCTTACGATTCAATCAATACATCCGGGAGAACGCCCATGCCTGAAATCCACGAAATCGCAACGCTGACCTCGAAGGGACAGGTCACACTGCCCAAATCCGTTCGCCAGCTTTTGGGCATTGACACTGGTGGCAAGATTGCATTCGATGTGCGCGGGGGTGAAATCGTAGTCAGCCGCGTGGAAACTACCCACGAAGACCCTGCCATCGGTGCGTTCCTGGGTTTGCTGGAGGCTGATGTCCGAAGCGGAAGCAACCTCACCACCCTACCGGAAGACTTGGCGCAAACCATGCTCGCCAACGCAAACCACTCCGTAAACCTAGACGAAGATATCGATGGTGAGGTCGCGATCTGATGCTGCGGCATGGCTGGACACTGTTGTTCCATGAAGGTGTGACGTTACAGCTACGCAAATTGCAAGAAGCCGCCGTCCGGGCCGAGCAGAACGACCCGCTAAGTTTTGAGAGCAACGCCAACGTCAAGCTGTTTCGGGCATTGAGCCATCTGATCATGGACGTTGTGCCTGCCGACCCAGGCCGTGATGAGTTCCGCCAAGGCAACACGCTGGGCACCGCCTACCGACATTGGCGCCGTGCAAAAATCGGCAGGCGCTTTCGGCTCTTCTTTCGCTACGACTCAAGGTCCAAGGTCATCATCTATGCATGGGTCAACGACGAAAACACCCTACGCTCCGCTGGCAGCAAATCCGATCCCTACGCAGTATTCGAGAAGATGTTGGGCCGCGGTAACCCTCCTGATGACTGGGATGCGCTGACTGCTGCGACGCGTAGCTACTGGGACGAGCCCAAAGCATAAATTGCGCAAGTGGGTGAGGGGTTGCACGTTTGAAACCGATCCCTCCTCGTTGCGTCCACTGGAATCCATTCATAGCTGCTTTTGAAAGGGGCACATCTGGGGGTACAAATCCAATTCCCCGTTCATAACCTTTTGATTTATATGGATGGCCAAATGCTCTGCGATTACAAAAGCTGTTTCCGCAGGCCAGAATCGTATAATCCAATAGCAGTCGAACAGTGCATCCCAGATGCGTGAACTCTGACTCGGGATATTCGTATTGCTTCGCGAGCTGGGTGATCAATTGCACAAGCGCCAACCGGCAGCGATATTTGGATGGGTTATCACTCCGGTAATGCAGCAGATGGATCGGTTCAGGGCGTTCGCCGATCTGACCAGTCAGATGATTGGCGTAAGTTGAACAAGGGCAAATGCCCGCTCGATCCAAAGATTGATCCGCTGAGACCTACCACCCTAATCTTCAAAATCCAGATTCTCGAGCATCAAGGCCACCAACTCCATCGGCCGACGACTGTTGATCACCGTATAGATCGGGTCCCGCTTGCTCCGCGGCAGCTTCTTCACGCAGTTCTTGGCTGACGCCCGCACGGCCTCATCCGTGCCATGGATACGGGCGGCCAACAGCAGGATCAATACAGCATCGGACAGTTTCATCAGAAGCAGACTCGGGTCATCGGAGCTGAGTGTATCGGCAATGCCTGCGCTTTCTCAAAGGCACTCCACGATAGGTATTCACACGTTCCCCAGCCAGGGCGTATTCATCAGCACAGATTGCTACCTCGTACTGCCACGCTTTTTCTTCAACCGGACGACGTTCCTGCCCACCTGATTCGCGAACTCATAGGGGGTGACATGCTCACGCTGATTGGCCTCAAGGTACCGGCTCCACCAGTTCATGATCAGCCGGCGTTCCTCGATAAACTCTGCTTTATGAATGTAAGCCGCGCGAACACTGTTCCGTTCACGATGACTCATCTGCCTCTCAATGGCCGTCTCTGACCACAACCCAGACTCAACCAGTGCACTGCAGGCCATCGTCCGGAACCCGTGGCCACAAATTTCCGTTTTGCTGTCATAACCCATGACCCGCAGCGCCTTGTTCACGGTATTTTCGGACATGGGTTTCCAAGGTTTCGCATCGCCAGGAAAGACCAGCTCAAAGCCGTCAGTAAGCTCGAAAATCTCCTCGAGCAGGCTCACCGCTTGTGGCGATAACGGAACCAGATGAACGTCGCCTGCCATTTTCGTACCTCGAGTCGAATGAGGCACGTCCTCCAACTCAGAACGCGTATCCGGAATTTCCCAGAGTGCACGCTTGAGGTCGAATTCGCTGCGGCGTGCAAAGCGCAACTCGCTGGAACGTACAAATACATGCAGCGACAGCATGATTGCCAACCGGGTCAATTTGCGCCCCGAATACGCGTTGATTCTGGCCTGCAACTCTGGAAGGCGTGACAACGATAAGGCTGGCCGATGAATGACTTTCGGCGCTGTGATCAGGCCCTGAAGATCGTGGGCCGGGTTTTCGGAGATCAGACGTAGGCGTTTTGCCTCACGCATGATGTTTTTCAGGAAACTCTGAACCCTGATGGCAACATCGATTGCACCCCGCGCCCTGATCGCCTCCACCGGCTGCATCAGATCATAGGTATCGAGGTTCGTGATGGCTCGGGCACCAATCAGCGGAAAAACATCGGCCTTAAGGCGATTCAAGACCGTCTTGGCGTGGTCAGGCGACCACTTGGCGGAGATGTTCTTGTGCCAGCCCAGCGCGACACTTTCAAAAGTCGCGCCATTGACCATATCGTCCTGTTTGGCCTTACGCTTGTTCTCTACGGGGTCAATACCAGCCGCGAGCATCTGCTTCACTTCCAAACGCTTCTGCCGGGCATCCGCCAAGCCAATCACTGGGTAGTTACCCAATGAGGTCAACCCTTCCCGCCCATCAGGTTTCACATACCTGAGGCGCCAGCCTTTACGGCCGTTGGGCTGAACCAGAAGGTAGAGGCCATCACCATCGAAAAGCTTGTAGGGGCGCTCAGCGGCTTTGGCGAGGCGACAAGCGGTATCCGCGAGAGGAATCGTTGTGCGTGACATAAGGGTACTCTCCTTATTCGAACCGGAGACTACCCCTAAGACTACCCTTAAAACGACTGGATATCCGCGGATGAACCTGTAACCCGACGGAACGCAAAAACGAAAAAACCCGCCAGAAGGCAGGTTTTTCGGGGGTTCCAGAGAACTCGTAAGCGCTCTATGGAACGTAATGTGGAGGCCGAGGTCGGAATCGAACCGGCGTAGATGGATTTGCAATCTTCGGTATTGCTCATATTTTTCAATGACTTACGACAAAAATGGTTCCGCAACCAGGAATTTCCAGCAGGCGCGCAGGCCTTGAAAATCAAGGCACAACTCCTTGATTGCGGAACTGATTTTCCCCTCCCTGGCGTTCTGCCGAACCTCCTCCCCCCATTCCATTCTGATACCCTTCCTCCATATCGGAGGATCACCCATGTCAAACAAAAACCTGCTTATCGCGGTAATCGCTAAACTCAACGAAAACCAACTGGCCTTAGGCGCAGCAGTCGAGGAATTGAGCAACTGGGTTGAGCAGCGAGGCTCCGTAGAGACAGCTCAGAACATCAGGTCAGCGCTGGAAGCGCTCGACAACAACCTTGAGTTCATCAAATTAGGCCTGGCTGTGCTCGATGCACCGGAGTGACAGGCTCACCTACTGAACTTAAGGTGAAAATTGAGCTCTACCGATACTGACTATGGGTTTTCATGCTACGTATCTATCGAGACAATACACCTGAATGCCACACACCAAGAGTTTCACAGTAGTCTCGAGGCACCTGCGGCAATCCTTCATTGGGCAGCACGAGATCGCGTCTGTGCTTCCCCCCCCAAATAGGATGGAGAAATGACAACCGAGACGATCGGTGAGCTGCACGACGACCTTGAAGCTGCTGCTCTAGCCATTGAAGACGCAGCTTATGATTTGTTCATCGTCTCAACGAAAAAGAGCCATGAAATTCCAAAAGAAACCTTAGAGCTGATACGTAACCTGCATAATCATGCTGACCGGCTGAGGGGGTATATGGATGAGGTGAAGTCAGGAAAAATTGTACGGAGATAGAGTCTTCCCCAATACTAGAATTTCTGCCTCAAACTTTCCCGGACTGCGTTTGGAGCCAGGAGCTTCAATGAGTCAGGCTGCTTCACAAATTCCCTAGCGCGTCAGAGTAAAAGCATTCTCAGCCGTGATCATGGGGAGAGGGTCAGAGGCCCGACAGGAAACAAGCCAGCTCCTAGTTCTGTCAGTATCGAACTGCATACCATTGAACTGCATCTCGGTAAGCAGAATCTTCGAAACCCGATAGAGCCCACAGTAAGCACAGTGCCTCTCCTCCCATCCGCCAAGAGATCGGGATCGGAAGGCTGGCCAGCCGCAGACAAGGCACACGGCTAGCGCTCAAAAAAGCTGGAAGAAATCATATGTTAGCCCCTGTAAGAAGCCATTTCCTCAGGCAAGTCCATATGCGACCTGCTCAAATGGAGGCAGGCCTTGAAAGGCCTCTCCTCCAGCCCTCTTGAACATTACTCTCAGACCATTTGCCTGGCAATCCAACGTACCTGCTATTTCGTACCATTCATCAATAAGTGGCGGCTCCCATAGGACACACGTCTCTCACATACGCCTGCAGTGCCTTCAGGGCTGTTTGGTCACTGGCAATTCCGGCGCGGATATCGAAAACAGTTCGTCCAGTAGCTGGAGCGAGTTCGACGGTGGCTGCATCGCCCAGGCTGGTGGCGCTGGTGGCCTGGGGCATATTCCCGCCACCGGTACCGACTGAACATGTGCCGGCGATGCGCAGCCGGCGCTGACCAGCAGCAACATCAGCACGAAGCTTTTCATTGTCAGCCTGCGAGCCGCCATACAGCCGGCGGAGCAATTCATTTTGGGCCAGTGCATCAGCTTTCTCCCGGGTAGATTTTGCATCGAGGTCGGCCAGCGCCTGCTGCGCTACCTGTTGTTGTTCAAGTGCCTGTCGGGCCTGCTCGGCACCAGCGGCGGCGATCGAGGACAGGTCAGCCTGGTAGGCTGCCCCCTGATCAGCAAGGAGCTTGTCGTAGGCATTGGCCTGCCACTTCCATGCTGCAGCGGCACCCGCGCCGATAAGTGCCAGGGCCAGCACAATGCACACGATCAGCTTCGCGACCTGTTCATTCATGGCAGCACCTTCAGCGCGGTTTCGTAGAGGGCCTGGCGATCGGCAGCGCCGTTTGGCGTCCGCCCAGGCCGGCCGGTGTTGATGATGCTGCCGATATCGGCGTTGTTGCCCGCGTCGGCCAGCGTATTCAGGCCATGAGTTGCCCACCACCATGCAGCAGACATACAGGCCGGCCCCGGCTGTTCGAGCAGTTCTGGTTGGTTGATCAGGTCAAGCCCCAGGGCTTCGCCGCACTTCGCGTAGTTTGCACGGCCAGTCACCTGGATCGGACCGCGGCCCCGGTACTTTGAGCCGTCGCCTGGCTGGGTGTTGCCCAGGTCCTTGCGGCCTTCGTAACCGAGCTGCGCCGGCGTCGGGCCCCAGATCTCTTTCATCCAACGCAACTGGCCTGACTCATGCCCGATCTGAGCGATGAACGCGGCCACGCGCAGTCGGCCGACAATCCCGTACCTGGACATGGCCGTGTTGAGCGCTGGAACAAAAACGCCGGCTTTGGCGCCGGCGTTGGGGAGGATCTGTAGCAACTGATTCTGGGTGATCGGCATAAGCCCACCTCCTTAGAGAAAATTCGTATAGTGACTGTTATCGATTGAAACTCAGGCGACGGGCTTTCCGAATATCGCAGGAAGAGAAAAGTAGAATGGGTTTTGAATAGCCGTCGTCGTAAACCTTAAAACGCCGGAAGCAAAATCAAAAAACATGCCGGTGACCCTGGATGTATTATTCGCAGCCATCATCCACATCCTTGCGTTATTTATCATGAGATAGTCACCAGAACTCAAATCTAGAGGAACATAGTAGTAGTTGGTGTAATACCCCTGAGCGTCAACAGTTGAGTGGGTGTATGTCCAGTTCTGAAGAACTCTAGTGAAAACTGCCGCTGAATTTCCTGAATCAAAAATAAGTTTTCCGCCTGAGTCCCAAAGCCTCATCCCATAATCACTGACAGGAGACGCTTTAAAGGCAGCGACAAAAAGGCTTCCGGAACTGTTCGTGCCCGTGATCGTGACCCCCGTCCATGCACCAGGGGCGCCAGAGATGATGCAGCCGACAGCCACTGACCCGGAATTATTGTCAGGTTTCAGGAAAACCAGGGGCGGCTCCTGCGAAGGGATTGGCGCTGAGAACCCAATAGAACCGGCTCCTCCAGAAACCACGTATCTGCCCCTGTGAAATACGCAGAGCCTTGAGAACTCCGAATCTATCGACACGGCTCCAGAGTCATTCACAACGGATAGGCCATAGCTCATTAGTTCCACCTCATGACGATTAACCGCATGGTTGCCCAAGAAATACTGGGCCTATCCGGGTAGCCTCCTAGAAAATTTCTGCAATAAACAACATCGGCGCCCATCTGCGCCTCGAGCTGGCGCGCCGTTGTGCCATTGCCTGTTTCGTTGTTCATTGGCAGGACAAAGGCAACAGAATTACTTGGATTGCATCCCGGCACCGAGAAAGTTTTTGTGCTAGCCGACGAGTTTGCAAAAGACACAATCTCAGACAAAACAATTCTCCATGTAATTGTTCCGGTATCAAATAACAAGCTTCCGTCAGCACCCCATATCCTTAGCCCATGGCTCATGCACTGAGGTCTCCAAGTTGAACCCGTTTTACACCTGCAGCGTCGTATACCTTCACTGCCCGGTTTGTCATTGTCAGACGGCCTCCACCAGGAGTAGGCCCGTTGAACTCGATGTTTCCAGCCTTGTCCAGGCGCCAACCTTGCGTGCCTTGGATATAGTCATCCGATTGCAGGTACTGCCCGATCTTCAGCATCGTGATCGAGCCGTCCTCGATGAATGCCGACTTGATGTACGCCTTGTCCCCTTCCACAACGAACGGGTAGAAGACATCGGTCGTGTTCGGGTCGATGATCGCAAAGCGGCTGGCCGCGATCAGAACCTGGCTCGTTATGATCCCGTCATCGTTTTCAACGCCAACACCGATGCCTGCGAGATATGGCTTGCCGTCGACGGTGAGCTGGGTCTTGATGCTGTACATCGCAGCCAATTCGGTCTTCAGCGCTTCGACCTCGACCTGGGCTCCCCCACCAGACTCAATCTTCTCCAGCAGGTGCTGGCTGAGCTGGGTCTCGGTAATCTGGTCGTTCAGATAGTCGAGGATCGGCCCGGCATCCGCCGACGATTGGCCGGTGACTGGACCGTAGAAGGCGCCGACGTTACCGATTCGGTCAACCAAGCGCGCCCAGAAAAAGAACCGCACGCCGGCGGCCAGACCCATGATCGTCAGATCGGTCTGCGGGTATGCATAGTCGCCAAACTTGATCGCCTCGCTGATGTTATTTGTCTTGCTGTACCAGATCTCAGTGCGCTGCAGGTCCGCCGTGCTCAGCCCGGCGGGGATACCCCATTTCAGCTTGATGCCGAAGACGATCGACTCCGCAGTGAACGAAGACGGCACAGGCGGAGGCGTCGTCTTGCCGTTCAGCGCGGTCTCGGCCGACGTCGCGAACACAGACCCGATGTCGAGCGAGTTGATCGCCCGAACCTTCGCTACGTACCGGCCTGCGTAGATCCCGCTGACGTCGATAGACGTCGTGCCGGTGCGGCCCGCGAATATCCAATCACCATCGTTCTTGCGCCAGTACACCTCATAGGCAATGGCCGCCTCGGGCTTCTCCCAGGTGATCGTCATCACGCTGACGGCGCTGCCTTGGTCGACGAAGTGGTCATTACTGACCTCGACGTTTGCCGGTGGTGGCTGAACGCTAGGCGGGATGACGGTCACTGGTGGCCGCTCGATCCGCGTGCCGTTGTCGATCGCGTCATACTTGCTCGGGCTGTGCTTCACGCCCGTGATCGTGAACTTGATCTCCGAATCTGAGAAATCCTCGGCAACCGACATGACACGGAAAAGCTGGGTGGCCAGGGTAGTCGAGTCGATCGCCCACATAGAGTGGGTTGGCGGTAGCTCGTCGAGTTCTTCAGCAAGAACAACCTGCTGAACCTCTGACGGGAACCCAGTGGTGTCCAGGGTCACGGTACCGTTGTCCCACTTGATACCGTTCTGGTCCCATGTCAGCGGGTAGCCGGAGGACTTGATCTTGCGGGAGACGGCCTTCCCGGTGGGCATGATCAGCGTGATAGTGTCGCCAGGGTACGCCGTCACATCGGCATCGAGGATCAGCGTGTCGAGCGTCGCAGAGCGCAGGCGACCGCCGATCCTCCGGCCGGCACGGTCGTTGTCAGCGATCCGGATGATCTGCCCAGGGCGGGCCATTGCCCCATCCAGGCCCACCGAGAAAGAAACGCTCTCGGTTTCCAGGCGGTTGGTCAGCAGTGCCCATTTGCCGATGCGCTGGGCCTGCGCCTGGGAGGTGCACCCGGTGGCAGTCATTTCCGTCTGCTGGATGCCGTACCGCGCGATGCCGGCCTGGTCGTCGACATACTCGACTTTCGGCCTGTAGAAATCCGCCGGGTCGTTCCAGCTCACCAGTGCCACGGTGTAGCGGGTCTTCTTCGCCGACCCGGTATAGGCGAACTTGCCGTCGATCACGTTCGCGTTTGAGTACGTGTATGCCGGATCCTCTGGGATATCGGCGACAGCCATGACCGAGCCGGCGGCCCAATAGCTCATGCCGCGGAAGGTGGTGGCCAGGTCCTGCAGCACGTCGAGGGCATTTGCCCGGGTCTGCAAGAACAGGTTGCAGGTGAACCGCGGCTCGGTGCCGCCCTTCCCGTCCGGTACCGGCTGATCGCAGTACTGACCGATCCGGTACAGCTCCCACTTGTCCACCTGGGCGGCATTAAGCAGATGACCAAGGCCATAGCGAAAATGCAGCAGCAGGTCGTAGAAGATCCACGCCGGGTTGTCGGTCCATGCGGTCTTGAAGGAGCCATCCCACACGCCGCTGTACGTCCTTGTGTCGGGATCGTAGTTGCTGGGGACGCGGATTATCCGCAGGTACAGCTCAAACGCGCGTGTTGGAATCGATTGGAACTGCGATGCGTCGAACTGCAGGCCGATGATCGCCGACCCTGGATAGCGCATCTTGGCGTCGATGATCTCTGTGATCGCATCGATGTTCGTCGTATCCGCGATCAGGCCCGAAGTACTGTTTGGGGTCAGCCGGGTGACGCGCACCTGCCAGCCACTGCTCGCCTCTGGTAGGTCGATCCGATGGGAGCGCTCGTACTTGGTGGTGGTCTTGCCGCTGAACGCCGCAGACAGCACGGTCACAAACGGCCCATTGTCCGTCGACACCTCGATACGATACGAAACCGAATACCCGTTCGTGTCACCGTTGCTTGAGTTTGTCTGCGCCAAGCGTGGCGTAGAAAGCCGGATGCGGACGGCAGACAACTGCAGATTGGTGACTGCTCTAGTCCACGGCTGGCCATAGCGAAGTTCGACACTCACGCCGATCTCGCTTTCTACAGCCGGGAAGCCTGCGATATGTTCCTGGTCCTGGCTGCCGTAGCGCGTGTCAAGGGTGACACCGCTGAAGTTGAGCGTTCCGTCGGCATTGGCGAGCGGCGTCTCGTCGAGGAAGACAGACTGCATGCCGTTCACCAGCCCACGGATCTCACCTTCGCTCACCAAGTCGAGAATGCGTGCATATGCGATGCTCTGCAGGTTGTCGGGAGCTTCAACCGCCGGGCGCGGCTTTGACTCGCCACCTTTGCTGCCGGCGATGAATGGAATTTCGATCATGACTTTCCTTCAGACGAAAAAAAGCCCGCTCGAGGCGGGCCTGGGTAGGTGACGAGGACAGTTACATCTGGTTCTCGGCATAGATACCGGCGCTGATCACAGCGCTACCGACAATCATCTTGCCGTAGCCGAGCGGTACCGGGTTGCCCTGGACGCTCGTATTCACGGCGCCGTTGAAGCTGTAGCTCGGCCGGTTATTTGGGCTGTCCTGCGTGCCCAGGCCTTTTGCCTGCGGACTCAGCATCTGAACCACCCCGCCCAAAGCGAGCGAAATACCAACTGGGGCAAGCCCTTGAAACCCCGGAATAAATGACACCGCGATCAGCACCACGCCAATGATTGTCTGCAGAAGACCTGCGCGCTTCGACCCAGAGATAACCGGCACAATACGAACCACATCATGGCCAGTGGGCTTTCCAAGGTCATCCTCACCGATGTTCTCTTTTCCGTTGAAGATCGCGTATCGCATCCCTTTCCGGGAACTCTCGGCCATATGCTTCTCGAACCCAGGGAACTGCCGAAAATAGCCCATGATGTCCCTGAATCCGCCGGACGTCGTCATTCGATGGCGTCGGCCAAACGTTCTTGCAAGCGACCCAGACAGTAGGACTGTCTGCATCTTTTCTGAGCTCTCACTCATGCTTCCTCCGGGTAATAAAAAACCGCCCGTAGGCGGTTGAAAATATTGGCGATGTCACCTGGCGCAGTCAGCCATGACTTTCGACGCGCCTTGGGTTGGTTATTGCCAGAATGTAAAGAACCGCAATCAAGATTCGCATATCGGTCCCTGATTGGTTACTTGAAGCTCGCCGGAATGGTCGGTACTTCAACGACCTTGCCATCCATTAAACGGAAAGAAACCACTCTGCTCGCACCCGTCATACCGTTCGCGTGACTCCAAATCCACATTTGACCGTCAGGGCGTGAGACGACTGAGTACGGCGGCCCCATGATCTGAGTCACCTGCTCCTCAGTCATACCTACCTGGACCCTTCTGGCATCATCATAGGAAAAGCTTGTCCCAGCACATCCGGAAAGAGTCAGCGCCAGAGCTACTGCAGCCAAAAAAATTGAACTCCGCATGACCACCTCCTTGTTCATTGAAGTGTCGACTGTAGCCCGCGACTGGCTGGGCATCCAGCGTGGACGCAATGCCAGTAACGTTGAGCCGTTCGACGATAGTAGCCTTTGACCTCCACGTACAGCCAAGGACGAGCACATGCCAATGAAGAAGGACTTCGACTCAGAAAACTTTCAGAACTGGCCTTACATACCTCAGCTTCGGGATGACGGAGACCACAACAATGGCGCAGTCGATTTAATCGAAAACCCCGAGCAGATATCGATAATTCATGAAGCGACAGAAGAAAACGGCCTTCGCCCTCTACTCATCGAACTGAACAATCCCGGCGGCAAATTCATGTCGCTCGGCTGCGCCTCCGGCATTGACGGGGAAGCCTATTTTTCGTACCTGGAGCTTACACATCGCGACCAGTCACGGGCGCGTGACGTGAGAGCTATCCACGCCCTTGGTGATGCATGGGAAGAGTGGGTCAAGTCAAAATACCCAGACTACGCCGAACAGATTCTGGCAAACGTGGTATTGGCGTATCGTACTTTTTCACTCCGACGAAGTGAGCCGCAACATCTGATAACCGCTTACCATCGAGCGCCGGATGAATCGACTCATCGTCAGCTTCTTGAGTTCTTCCACCTTTTCCTTCGGGAGTTTCAGGAGTGCCCAGCATATTCGCTTCCAGAGTAATCAACCAATTGACAGCGCATCCCGGTACCGCCAGTAGCTGACCGTGACCTCCTGCCAGTAGCCGCCGTAGGTGTCGCGCTTGCTGTTGCGCCCGTACAGGTGGTGCAGGATCGAGCCGGGCGCGGGGAAGTGATGCGGTTCGGTCTTCAGCACGCCATCGGCCAGGTATACCCCGGCGTGATTCGGCACCGGGGACCGGATCTGCATCAGCACGATGTCGCCGTGCCGCAGTGTCGAAACCTTTTCGAAGCCGGCCGCCGGCAGATTCTCCAGGTACAGGTTGCCGCCTTGATTCCACCAGCCGTCTTCACGCTGGTAGTTGCCGAGGTCCACGCCCATTTCACGCCGGTAGAAGTCGAGAATGATGCTCAGGCAGTCGTGCACGCCGTGAGCAAACTTCCGGCCGATCAGGGGAGACTCGTAGCCCTCGGGGGAAAAGCTCACCAGCTCGCCGGCCAGCACCTGTTCGTTGTCGCCCTTCCGGACTTCGAGGATGTGCCAGGGCAGGCCTGATGCCTCGCACGACACCCGATCGGCTTCGCTCGGCGTTGCAGGGAAGTCGGGGTGGCTGTGCACCACCGCCAGCACATGGCCACGGTCCTCGGCGGCGGCGTAGTCCTCCGGCGCCATGCGGAAGTGCTCGCTCGGCGACGACGCTGTGTTCCTGCATTCGACGTAGACCTCCCGGCGGCCTTCCCTGATCACCAGGCCGCAGCACTCCCGCGGGTATTCTGCGATAGCGTGCCGCTCGATCGCGGCGCGGGTCGATTTGTTCATAGGTCAGGTCCTGATCAGGCCTGCGGCCGGGAAGCTGCCGTAGGGAAGCGGGTTGTTCGCGCCGAAGCGCAGCTTGCAACTGTTCAGCCGGCCGCCGCACTTGTCCTTGGCCGCGTCGGTGACTATCACGTCGTTCTCGTCGGCGACCGGCGGCCCGTTGTAGCCGCAATAAGGCCCGCGGTACCCGCCGCAGCTCAGCCACCAGCAGACATTAGCCACGATCTGTCGGCGGGGAAGCTGCACGCCCTGGAAGTCCAGCGCGGTAGCCAGTTCGAACGACACAACACCACCTGGATCCTCGCCAGACTTGCGCTCGACGTACCAGATATCAGGCGGCAGTTCTTCTTCGGGATCGGCCTCGGGCTGGTCGTCGAGATACTTACCAAGCGTGCGGTGCCTGACCAGCTTGGCGCCCACCAGGTCATCGAAGTACAGCACCAGGGCGGTGATGAAGCCGCCGACGTTACCGACAGAGAGGGTTGGTGTGGGCTGGCTGCCCTGCCCCGTCATCTCGAAGCCTTCGGCCTTGATGGGCCAGGGCGAGTACTCGTTGCCCTGCCACCAGATCGACGACTGCTGCGGGTAGCCATGGAAACGGTAAAGCTCGGCGCCCAGCATCGTGGCGTCGAGCTCGAAAAGCTCCACCCACGCGCCAGGCTCCAGGGTCTGGATATCTGCTGTGATTGCCATATTGGTTTCTTGTGAGATGGGTTCAGGAAGGTCGGACGGGGCGTTGTTCTTGCGTGGGAAAGTCGGGCGACTCATGCCACAGGCGAACCCTCGTTCGGTATTGCAACCAGTCTTTTCGGCTGCCCGGCAAGGCGTCCGGCGCCTCCTCCTCGAGTGCCAGCAACTGGTTGGCAATCACGGCCATCTCCACCTGCTGCCACTCTAGCTCAACGCCGGCGGCCTTGGCTTTCAAGGTGGCCGGCGTGATCGCCCAGGTGCCGTCTGGCCGGGCTGTGAAATCCAGAGAGTCCGGACCGTCCGGCCGTTGGCTGGACATTTCGATCCAACCCTCCGGGCATTCCATGCCGGTTTCATCAACCCACATTTCGAAGCTGTCGACTCTGCCGAAGACCTTCATCCTTTCACCTTCCAGCACCGGACGCGCACCGGCAAGTTTGCTGACGTGCCGCCGGCGTTGTAATCCGAAGAGCCGCCGCCGTACTGATAGCCGATCATGCAACCTCCAATACCGACAGCCGTAATCACAGTGTCAGCGTTCTGTGCGGCTCTGGTTCCGATGGCCGTTCCTGTTGTTGTCCACCAACCAGAGGCGACCCAGTTGCCGTTGTACAGCAATTGCGCCTCGCAGATGATCCTCTTCCCTGGCCATGGGCTGGGGTTTGTGTACCTGGACCCGGCCGCTGTCAGTGCAGGGGAAGCCTCGCTTCCACCATTGGGGTAGATGACTGTGAAGTCGATGGTCTCCAGCTGCGCTTGCTGCGCATTGACCTGAGTCGCCAGCGCGGTCACATCGACAGTGCCTGGGTTGCTCGTGGTTGTCGCCCCGACGATGCACCAGGTGTAGGTAACCTCTTTCGGGCGTGTCTCAGTCCCAACTCGCGGAGTTCCGTTAGTGCCGTCAGTGATGAAATTTCGCGCCTCGGCCTGGGCCTGGCCACTAACAGCGGCGGTTGCGTAACCATTTGTGATGTTGAAGGAGCCGCTTCCAGCACCGCCAGTAGCCGCCCAAATGCCCATGCGGAAGCCCTGGAACTGGTCCATTCGCATGTAGCCAGGACCAGGTGCACCCGAGTTCGATCCTCGAACGAACACGCCGCCAATGCTTCCAGGCTGTACGCCGTTCAGGTCAGGCAAACGGAATGTGTTGGTTCCGTTTCCCGGCGTCGCCTGGCCGCGAATGAGCGGATCGGCCGACCAGTTGGCTTCCGTGGTCATCAACAGCTCGCCGCTGTTGTACTTGGCCCACAGTTGCGGCCAGGTACCGCGATCCACAAACTGACCGTTCAATGGCAGCATACCGGCCGGAATCTTGTCGGCTGGCCCCATGTGCACGTACAGAGTGCCCACTGGCATGCCTGCGCCACCGGCAACCTTGTAGGTTCCGTCGCCCCCTAGAAACTTGTCCTGATCACCTGCCGCCGGGGCAGGAACCAGGCCCTTGGTGCCAGCCGCTGAAGATGTGGCTCCCACCATCGGTGCGGTGTAGAACGACGCAGCCTGTCCGTTCAGCTTCGCAGAGTCGGCCGCAGTGTCGCCTATGCCCAGCTTTGCATTGAGCTGGCCCTGCAGCTTGGCGAAGGCCTGCATGATCGTGTCGCTCGCGAGGATCGCGGCATTGACAGCAGCGCCCAGGCCGGCGAGCAGCGTCGAGCGAACCCGAGCAGCGGTGAAGTACAGATTGGTTGTGCCCTCCGGCACCTGATCGGTCGAACCTGGTGATGCCGGGATCAGCACGAATGCAGTACCGCTCCAGCGATACTGCCGGGTCGGGTTCGTCGGGCTGTCGCCGCCGTTGATCGCGATGTAGATCTTCCCGGTCTCGCCGGTAGCCGGGAAATCGTCCAGGGTCGGGTACTCGAGCACGTCGTCGACGTAGCTCGGGAGTTGGCCGGCCGGCACAGTGCCGTTGACCAGTTGCGCGACAGAGACGCCCAGGGCAGCACTGGGCACCGCCGCATCTGCCTTGGCTTTCGCCGCATCTGCGGTTGCCTGGGCGGCGGCCGCGTCGGAAACACCCTGCTCGGCCTTCGCCTGGGCAGCCGCAGTGCGGGTATCCAGCTCGGCGAAGTTGTCGTTGATGATCTGGCCGCCCGACCGCAGGTCCTGGCCGGTGCCGTCGTTTGGCGCCGAGCCGATGTTGATCGGATTGATAGTCATGGGTGAAATGCCTGATCGAAGGTGGCGGTTAGCGAGTACGTGGTACCGCTCATAGGCTGCGGCTGATACTGGTCACAGCGATAGAGCACCGTTTCGCCAAAGGGGTTTTTCCAATAGAAGGCCTTGTGGCCGGCATGCCGATCGAGGAAGTCCATAATTTCCTCGATTCGCTTTTTCGTACCAGTGAACTTCAGTGGCCAGGACTGCGTGCGGTTGTTGATACCGTCGGCGGCCCGCTGCTCATATCCATCGCCAAACTTGGCCGACTTCGTGCGAAACGAAATGGTCGGGGTTGTGTTTCGTTCAGGGCCCCAAGTGAATGTCTCGGCCATGTTGACTCCAAAAAGAAACCCGCCGAAGCGGGTGCGATAAATTACCTACGCCCTCTGATGGCCATGTATATCTGGCCACCTGGCCGGAGATCCTTGGCAATCTGCTCCTGGGCACCCTGCTTGGCTGACTTGGCATAGGCCTGAGCAAGAGCCTGGCTGTCTGCATCACTGGGGCTTCCCTGGCCGTCTGGCACAGAGAAGTTCTGCTGGATGATCACCTGGTTACTGCTGGATGCGCCCCCTCCACCAACAGCGCGCACGCCAAGAGCACCGCCGATAGTACGTGTGAGCGGCATAATTGCCTCATCCCCTGCCTCACCCATCACCCCAAGCTTTCCGTTGGCCATACCGAATGCTGTTGGCTTGCTGACGATGCTGTTAGTGAATGCACCGCCGTCGGCGAACAACTGCACGCCGTTGGACCAGGCGCCGCCATTGGCTTGGAAGTAGGCTGAGGAATAGCCGGCGGCCGAGGCGCCAAGGCTCGACGATGTTGCCCCTGCCGAGCCGGCGGCTAGTCCATTGGCGCCACCCCCGAAGTACGAGCCAAGCGCCGTAGAGGCAAAGCCGAACAGAGCACTCAGCCCAGACGACGCCGCCTTCCTGGCCTCGATACGCACCATGTCGGCAATCACCGATTTCGCGAAGTCCCCGAAGGAAGCCTTCCCGGTCATGGCGAAGTTCACGATCGCATCCTCCATCGAGGAGAAAGCGTTCCCGAAAAGCGATTTGGTCTGGCCAGCAACGTCCCGTGCACTCTCCAGGTAATTCTGGAAAGCCGATGAAGCGCCACTGCGCCAATCGCCTTGGGCGACGGACATTTGGTTGTAATTGTCGACAACCGTATCGCGGTACTTGCGCTCAGCATCCTCCAGGCTGGCCAAGTCACGCAGGTAGTCTTCTTGGCTGTACTTGTCGGGTGCCGTCTTACGGCGATCCAGCAGCTTCGCACGCTCGTCGTTGAACTTGTCCGTGGCTGCATCAAGGCTGGCCTGCAGCGAGGCCTGGCGATCACCAAGACCCAATCCAGTGGCCGCACGGAGACCTGAGGCAGCGAGCGCTGCACGCTGACGCTCCAGTTGGTTGACGTATGCCTCTGAGGCCGCCGTCATCTGCTCCAGCCGACCCTTCTCGTTCGTCGCGATGACCGTCAGTTGGCTATCGGCATCCTTTTGAGCCTTGACCATCCCCTGCCGTGCATCGGCAATTTTCTGATCAAGCTGGATGCTCTGGGCTGCTGTCGTGGTCTTTTTAGCCTTTGCCGCTTCCAGGGCATCAATCTCAGCCTGGTACGCGGCAGTCACATCGTCCTTTTCCTGATTGATCAGGGCCGAGCGCTGCTTAGCGTAAGCCGACAAATCCACCACGCCGGCCTTCTGCTTGGCCTCCAGCTCCTTCTGGGCGTTTCGGTAGTCATTGACAATGTCGGACAGGTTGTTCTTGGCGGTGTTGAAGGCGGTCAGGTCAACTTGGATCGCGGCTGTTTTCGGGTCTTTATTTTTTTCCTGAAGCCCCTTGAGCAGCGTATCGTAAGCACCTCCCGAAAACTTTTTGCCGTCGTAGTTCACGCCATCAAGTAATGGAGATTTTTGCCCTGTTTTCTCCGCGTTTTCATATAGCGCTTTGAACTGATTGTTGAGCTTTTCCAGCCCGACTTTACGCTTGTTGAGCGGATTTACGTTATCAAGTTGCGCATCTAGCTCTCGCTGAGCCTTGATCGCCTTTTGGTTGGCGTCAGTAACCTCACCAGTTGCTTCCGTCTGGGCGCTGCTCGCTGCAAGTCGAGACTTCAATTCCGTCAGCTTTTTTTCCAGCGCTTCAGTTGAATCGTCGTGCTCACCGGTGCCCAAGCCAAGCGCAGTGTTCAGTGAGCTGAGTCCATTGGATATTGCGCCGGCAACGCCGCCTCCTTTGCGGGTGTCCAGTACACGCTGGGTAATCTCGATCTGCTTGGCCAGGTCCGGGAAAATCTCCGACCGAACTTCGGCGTAGGCACCCTTGATGGAGTTCTTGATTTTGTCCCAATCGCGCTCTAAATCCGAAAGCGACTCACGGTAGGACTTCAGCCGAACGAGAGCTGCCTGATTCAGATCTTCACTAAGCGTATCCAAGGCACGCTGGCTTTCGCCCTGATCATCAAGCCCTTTGATAACCTGGTACTGCTCAAGGGTGAGCAATCCATACTGACTGCTGATCTTGCCTGCTGCCTCCGTCGCTGTGTCGCCGGCAGTGGCGAACGATTTTGCGAGTTCTCCGGCGCCCTGCCCTGTGACCTCGCTGATCGCTGCTGCGGCTTCAGCCAGATTGCGCATCTGCATGCCGCTGGTAGCCACTCCAGAAGCGAGCGACACAACAGCCTCCCGCGCACCAGACAGATTCCCGGTAACGAGACCAGCGCCGTCGGCCATGTCCTTCAGGCTGGCTATTGTCTGCCCCGCTCCGTTCGTGCCGCCGTTAATTGCGGCGTTAAACTCACGCGCCTGCTTCATGGCATCGAGATATGCGTACGCGAGTGATCCAAGGGCCGCAACAAGCAAGCTGGACGGTATGAGCAGTCCCGCCATGCTCTTCGCCGAAGCGCCCGCTCCAGCACCTAACTGGACGATGGCACGAGCCCCACTCCCCAGGTCACCCGATTGCAGGGCATTGGCGAGTTGCATCACGTTCTCTTGGGCTTGGCGAGTGCCTAGCTTCAACTTATCGAACGCGGTCTCCGTCGCGGTCAGTCCAGCGCGATCCTTGCCGATCTTCGCCAATGCTTCGTTGTAGCGGTTTACGTCAGTCTCGCCGAGCTTATGAAGCTCGTTTAGGGCTCGCTCGCGCTCTTCGAGCTTTGCCAGTTTGGAGGTTAAAGGGTCGATTCCATCCACGATGCGCTTCAGCGCTTCGATCCGTCGGCCCTCGGCCTCAATCAAGCGCTGCTTCTGCGCGAGCTCTTTGGCCTCAGCTTTTTCAAGCCTGTCATGGGCCTTTCCCAACTGATCCTGATACCTGACCTGGTCCTCAATTGTTACCAGGCCGCCTTTCTTGGCTCGCTCGAGCAATCCCTCAGCTTGAATCAAAGATTCCATGCTAGTGATATTGCCAGTCATTGCTCGATCAAGCTGGCTGATAAGATTGATTTCAGCTGCAGCACTGCCAGATGCTTTGCGGCTCGCCTCAGACCTACGATCCATCGCGGCAGTAGATTTGTCGACGCTCTGAGCTATTTCGCTCTCTGCCTGGGTAATTCTCTTGCCAGTGTTGGCCAGGCCCTCACCGGTTTTGCCCAGATCGTCAATTGCCCTCTGGGCGCCCTCTGCCGAGTCGACCAGTTTATCCAGGTCGCCAGCGGCCTTCACTGCCTGCGACGATTCAACAGAAATGCCTAAGGATGCGAAATTTGTGCTCATCTGCTTTTCCCAAGTGGATCAAGATACCTTCAATCCGATGTTTTATGGGCAAAAAAAAGCCGCCATACGGCGGCTATCTACATCTATTAGATCATTGAGATTTTGGGACCCTCAGGCTCAATGCTTCATCAGTTATTATAAATGCATCGTCATATTTATTTTTCCCGACGGACAAGTAAGACGCGCTGCGTACGTTTTTCCTGATTAGTTTTCCTGTGTCAGCCGGCCAAGATGGGTAGACTCCATCTGGATCAACCTTCCCAAATTTTTTAGAAAGATATGAAAAGCCTACCGCGTAAGCCTGCTTGCTACCCGGAACAATAAACGCCTGATAAAAAACATCATTATAGAAGCACAGTGTCACTTTCGAAACACTGACCCCTGAAAATACATTCTGGATATTTTTCCCGGAATAACATGTATGGCCATCTTCGCCACCCGAGGCCTCCATATTCGGCTTCTGCTCCGGATAAGATCCTCCAAGCTCGAATCCCATGAACGATATAGAGGGTTCCGCTATGTATTTGGCTTCAAGCCCTCGAAGTTCGTATCGATATTGAGCGATTGACCCTCCAATAGGGAGTTCTATGTACAGGATCTTTGATGCTATTACCGCGCCGGAGAATGCTCCAGAGTTTGTTGGTGTCAGGCGTTTCCCGTCCCGCGTCGCAAAAGAAAGCCCTCGCACCTCCCCGTTGTCAAAGCGAGCCTGGAGATCACACGTCTGCAATCCTTGCTCCGGACAACCATCGACCACTCCCGTTTCGATGCTCAGCATGACAGCCGGAAAACCGTCATTTTTATCGAAAACACTAAGAGTCAGCTTCGGGCCTTGACCTAAAATAGGCGAGGATTCCTGGCTGTACATCAGCGATTCAATGGCTCTCATCTCATCTCTAAGGGGCGTTTTGGCCCAGTCTGCGTTTGAGGCAAGCGGAACCAAGCTTAATAACAACCCAGCAGCCAACGCCCCTACGAACATTTTCATATCGTTCCCTCGTTGAAATACTGCGGGACTTTATCATCAACGAGAAAGCAACACGAAAGCCCCGCATGGGCGGGGTTCTTCGGGTACGAGGGATGCCCTCCTTGGCTGGACGCTTAGCGTTGCCCGAGGATTTCCCGGAATCGCTCTACCGCTGCACGGTTATAGAAGAAGGTTTCGCACTGGCGGTCGCTGTACTTTGACTTGTCGAGGCGGTACTCACCGTACTCATCAGTCTTTAGGCCGTGCTGATTCGCGAGCCTGCCGATTTTCTGCGCACTGACTCCGAACATCTCGCCAACCTCACCCGCCAACTTCAGGCTCTCTTCGACCTTCGGCAATGGAATCAAGCGCTGACCGAATGCGATCTCCGAAATATGGCTGAGCAAGGCCTGCTTGCTCGTTTCGCCAAGATTCGGCAGGTTCTCCAGCGCCAGCTTACCGAATTCAACGGCAGAATCATTTGCTGCTGGCAACTGAGATCGAGGATTCACGGCATGTCCGTCGTTCCAGTACTGCCAGAGCGCGTCGTCGCACTCGTCTTGAAATTCTTCGATCTTCTGCCGAGCAGCCTCGCTTTTTACCCGGTTCGGCTCAAGTGTCGAGAGCCAGCCTGGTAGTTTGCGAAGGGGTATGCAGACAGCTTCTTGTTCGCCGCCAGCGGAAGGGGTGGTCATGATGACCATCCCCCAGCGGCGTTGATTGGCAGTCAATTTGCGATGCTGGCTCTTCCAGTCGATACCCATCCCCTCAACCATTGGCTTCATCGGAACAAATGGCTGACCGTCGCGCTCAACCAAGTACAGATCAACGCCATGGAATGGAACCGTCATCAAAGCGCTCATGCCGCCACCCTCCACTTCACCTTCCCCATCGCCGCCAGGGCAAAATCGAACAGCGCCGCCGGCGAGACATGAATTCCATTCGATCCAGTGACAGCAGCCAGGAACTGGGTAGGCGACATCACGCATGCATCTAATGGAACGGGCTGAACCTGGCGCTTGCCGAAGCCGTCGATGAACACCAGGTAGCGCTGGGTTTCCGATAGATCGGACGGAATCTCAACAGACTTGCCCTGCTCCTTCGGCATGAACTCACCCTCAAGAACGGCATAGGCCGCGATGAAGTTCCGCGCAGCGTCAAGCTGATCGGCCGGAATATCTGCCGCCGACCGAACGCCAAAAGCTGCATGAGTCTGCGACCAGATTTTCGCGGTGGCCCGACGCTGAATTTGAGCTGGCAGGCTCGACACCTTCCCCTTCACTACCGCTCCCAGCATGTGAAATCCATCGGTGCCAATGGTTTGCCCGAGGACGGTCATCGCCTGCCCTGGTCCGCGATGGTTCACGGCATGACCTTCGTTCCAGTAAGCCCACAACGCGTCGTCGCACTCGTCCTGATAGACCAACACGTTCTCGCGAAGATCAGGCCGGACCTTGCTCGCGTGAATCGACATCAGCCAGCCCGGAAGCTTTTTCAATGGCAAGCACGCCATTTCGTACTGCTTACCATCAAATCCAGTTGTCACCATCATGGTGATAACTGAAGCAAAGCGCCCAGCCATCAGCTTGCGGTGCTGGGTTTGCCAAGCCAGCCCCATCCCCTCTACTACTGGTTTCATTGGAACGAAAGGCTGTCCGTCGCGCTCAACGAGTAACAGCTTGGTCGAACGGAACGGGATGACATTGGATTTCGCTACAGCTGTGCTAGTATCGCCCATGACGATTTCTTCCTCGAAGTTGATCTCGTTTTCCGAAGCCCTGACGACTCTCACCTCGTCGGGGCTTCTTCGTTTCAGGCTACCGCCTGCTTCGCCTGCTGCATTTCCCGCCACTTGAACCCCTCCTCAATCAACAGCTCAAGCTCTGCGTTGAGGCTGCGCCGATTAGTCGCCGCCTCCTCCCTCGCCTTCCCCTTCAGGTGCTCTGCAATCCTCAAGCTGTATGGCGCTACCTTGTGCGCGTCTTTCATGTGACGCTCCTTGCTGTTTGTGGACTCATATTAACTCACGTAAAAATAGAGTCAAGTGGACTCATTGAGTCTTTTTGATTCATTTCGCATACTTCCTGCAATACAAAATTTGGGTCCGTCATGAGCGATCGACACGCAATATCTCCCTACCCGGTACGCATGCCGAATGAGCTTCGTCAGCGATTGGATGACAGTGCAAGACAAGGCTCCCGCTCACTGCACGCAGAAATTATTTCCCGCCTCGAGGAAAGCTTTGCCCCGCGGGACTCGAAGCAAATGGGCATGGGCGAACTCACCGACCTCCTGATTGAGATGGGCCGGGAAAAGGGTCTAGCTGTTGAGGTGACTATCAGCCAACACAGCGATGACGATAAGCAGACAGACATCGACACTGTGCCTATGACGACTCGTATCTCTAAAGAGAAGCTGATGGCATCACTTGGAAAAAATGAGACAGAGCAACCAGGTGTCAGCGAGGCAATTCGCCGGGCATACGAAGCCATCCAGGCGCTTGATGTACTTGTCGGTAATACCTCATCGTCGAATGGGCCGAAACCTCGCAAGAGGTTCCCAAAGGAATAATCCGAGCCTGGCCAGCGCTGTTTTTATGCTCGCTGCTTTTGCTCATTCTGCATCTCCTGCTCCAGTGACTTGCGCAGGCGGAACACGATTTCGCCGCTCAAGGTTCGACCGTTCTGATAGGCGCTCTCCTCCAGCTTCTGGCGCATTTCGCACAGCATCCGCACGGCCGTAGTGATTTTTTCGGGTTTCATACACGCCTCCTTGTTTGCGTTTTGTGAGTTTAGTGCGTTTGTTGACTTTGTCAAACGCATTTTTGCTTTTCGTGAGTTTGTATTACCCTAGCGTAATAGAAGGGGCACCCATGACCACTGAATTCGCGAACAATCTCATTCGCCTGCGCGGCTCAAAAAATCTCACTCAGCAGGAGTTGGGGGACGCGAGCGGCGTCTCTCCTTCTCAGATCTCGCGATACGAAGCTGGCCAAGCCAGCCCGCGGAAGACCGTTCTGGGAAAACTCGCTGACGCTCTGGGCGTCAGCGTTGATGAACTGCTGGGCCAGCCTCCTGAGACAAAAACTGTCACAATCGTCCTAGAGGAACCTGGCGGCGAGAGCATGCCCCTGACCATCGACCGATCTGCCTTTGAACTGCTGCAAAAGGCTGCCGAGAAAACTGGCAAGCCGTTGGGCGACATCGTGTCGGATACGCTGCTCTGGGGCCTGCAGATGATCAAGAGCAGTCCAGAATTCGCTGAAGGTCTAAAGCGGCACATTGAAGAAAACCGCAAGGCGAAAAACGGAAAAACTCCCCCAACAAGCCCATCTGACTCAGACATCAAGGTAGAAGAATGCGAAAGCTGCGAAGCCACGAAGTTATCGGACTGAGCGTTGACGAAATCCTGCAAGAGTTCAACGAACGAGCTTCCGAATTCGGTATAACTGAGGAAAACCTGGTGTCCGTGAGCGTGAATCCACCACGTCACGCGCTCCGGATTCTCGACGGAGACAAGGTCAAGGACGCCAAGGTCCAGGTGACCTTCATCTACTGGAGCGAGCGATGAGCCACATCAAAGCCCGCGTCGAAGCCCTTCGAGAGCTTGTCGACGAAATCAAGAACGCGAAAACCATTTTTGAGCGCGCAGCCCTATTCGCCGCCATTCAAGGCCTGGTGCAGGACCTCGATAACGATGAACAGCTCAACGGTTATGCCAAGGAGAAAGCCTTCGGTGTGCGCTGGCACGCTGCCGCAGCCCTCGGCTTTGACGAAACTAACGGACACACAGCAGAAGCACATCGAGTGTGGGCCTACGGCGAAATGAACACGCTCGAGTCTGCTTACGAGTAAACCCTAGCCCGGCCAAACGCTAGGCTTTTTATCCGCAAGGATCAACGGATGCCAAAATCAGCTCAGGAACGAGCCGGCTTGCTGCGCCAAGCCGCAAGCGATGGACGTCGCGACCCCGACGATCTATTCGGGGCACGGATGGCTATTCATGCCGCCTTCGAAGACACTGGAGTTGACAGCAACCGAGTCTGCACCCTACTTCTCTCTTCGTACCCAGCCATTTCAGAGTGGGATTGCTGTCGACTGGAGATGGTGGCTGACCAAATCGATCTAGAGCCTGAAGCCCTGGCGAACTACTTATTTAGTCTGTGCGAAGTAGCTCGAATAATGACACCTGACTAAACGCGAGTTTTTAGCAGAAGCAAAAAGCCCAGCACGGGCTGGGCTCTAAGTCACATATCTTTACCGCTTACGGCGCTCTTCAATCAGCGCATCTGCAATTTCCGCAGCTCTTTGCGTAGCTTTCAATACGAAGTCACGCGCGTCGCGACCGTGCACAGAGTTGTAAGCCGTGGCAATGGCTGCGGCAGCATATTGATCCCACGCCTGCAGCTCGGCCTCGTCTTTTACCTTGTTAACCATTATTTCTTCCTTGTTTGGCATTGAGCATTGGCTCAATCGCCGAGACGAATCTAGCGCCTCATGTGTTGCCTATCAACGTCGACTAAAGTCGACCCTGGCTGGGCATCCAGCATGGATGGAATGACAGTAGAGGGAGCATAGTCAAGAGTAGTAGCCTTCAGCCACCAGGCAACCGCCTGGCATGTCTATCACAGGTAATCAATAAAATGCGTATAAAGCGTGAGCATGAGCTACAGCTCGTGAACTACATCAAGTCCCACAAGGGTTTCAAGAGCGAGAAGGCCATTCAGTATGGCGTTCAATATAATGTTAACGAAGTGATGCTGAACATCCATTACTCCGAGAAAGACAAAACGACCTTCGCTTTCACTATTCAAAATACCACTGCGGACACAGAGTTCTCACAACTGATCGAGAATTTTGCTAGCGGCATTGCCATCTAGATATCTGGGTCGGCTTAACGCAAGGATTCCCCAGTCCTTCGCCTGCAAGCCCAAGGACTGGGGCACGATGACCTAGGAGGTCTTGCAACACATGAAAAAAGATATCGATTCAGACGGTTATTCGGTATGGCCATTTCGCCCAGTAGAGCTTTCCGTGAACGGGGACCGGAATAATGGCGGTATCGATCTCGTTGCTAATCCGGAACAGATCGAGCTCATCCATGAAGCAACGGAGGAGAATGGTTTACGGGATCTGCTGATCTCCATGAACAAGCCAGGCCGGGCATTTATGACGCTAGGATGCATTTCGGGAGACGCCGACGGGCGCTACTACACCTATGTTGAGTTCACTCCACGTGACGCTCTCATTGCGCGTAACGAGGAAAAGATCAAGTCGATCTATTCGCGGTGGCTCGACTGGAATCAGGAGCACTGCGCGGCTTACCCCGGCTTGGCGGGTGCACTTCGAGGTAATGTGGAATGGGCATATCGGGCATTTTCCTTCCGTGGAAAAGAGCCGCAATATCTGATAACGATTTACCCTCGCGCTCAGACCGCTCAGGATCATAAATCACTGATTTCATGGGTCCATAACTTCCTTTGCACGTTTGATTTCAATGAGAAAAAAAGCGCTTCCGCATAAGCGCGCTACCCAGTCGCCTCGGCCATCACGGCCAGGGCCTCGATTTCCATGATGCGGATATCGGGAAAAATATCGGGGAGCTCACTGCGCTTGATGCCGAGCATCGAGGCGGTGGCAGGTATTGCGGTGTAGTCCAGGCCTGTTGCGCCGAACGCGCCTGTTCGCCACTGGGTGCTCAAGGCCTCGAAAACTCTCAGCGAGTCCCAGTTGTCAGGCCAAATGCCGAGTTCCTTATCGGGAACATCCAGGCGCGACAAGCCGAACGCCATCAACTCTGCATCTGACGGTTTCGGCTCGTATAGTACGCGGGCAGCGCTTAGGAGTTTCCCTGGCGAGCCTCGTTGAAGGCTTCGGCGTAGGCATCAAGCACCGCTTTCGGCGCCGAACTTATCGAATTGACGAGAATGCGCACGTTTTCAGGCGTGAACTTTTCTTCAATGTCCCACCCGACAACCACCGCCAACAGTTGATCGGCCTGCAGGTCGATCTGAGCCGCGGTGAAGGCCTTCAGGTCCATTTCACCGATCTGCTTGCTCAGATCTTCGTGCCGCTCGTTCCAGTTGGTATACAGATCGGCCAAAGCAGTTCGATCCAGGTACTTGAACTCGAACACGACCTTCTCGGCATCATAGCCGGCGCGCCCGATCATCACCGGAGCCTTGAAGGTGGGCTTCTGAATCAGTTTGAACTTGGCCATGGTTTACACCGCCTGGTAGCGAGTCGGGCGCGAGGCTAGCGACAGCGTAATGACCCGGGTCATGATGTTGTTTCGGGACAACGTCGGGGTCGAAGTGATCGACACATAAGCGTTGTAGTAGATGGCCGAGCCATTCGGCAGGGTGAGTCTCACAACGCGCGGGGAACGGTCCTCGTCAGCAGTCTCGCACAGCGGCACGTACGGCAGCAATGGGTCGTCAGCCACGGTGATGGTCATGCTGGTAGGCGACTTGGTGGTCGGCAACTGGCGATCCTCGTCTTCCTCCAGGAAGCCGAAAGTTGCGAACTGCTGTTCACCGCCGCTGGAGGCGACTTCGGTGATCTGGCTGATCTGCGCCCAACCAGTAACCTCTCGAACCGATCCAGCACCGGCATCGGGGGTGTAAACAGTGGTCTTGGTGGTGTCGATACCTTCCAGCGCAAAACTGCCGCTCTGGATGTCAGCCACACGCACCACCTTGTCGTTCAGGCGGGTCCAACCGGATGAGACGACAATGATGTCGCCTTCGGCAAGTCCGTGTGCCGCAGCAGTCGCGACTGCGGGCTTGGCATTGCTGATGGCTGTTACAGTCTTGGCGGCACTGATAGTGGCTGCGATCTCCATGATCGAACCATTGGGTAGGTTGAAAGCCATTGGGTTGTTCCTCTTCTCAGAAATGACAAACCCCGCACTCGGCGGGGTTCATGGGCTGCCCAATGGGCGGGTTAAATGGTGTCTGCGCGGTACTGAAACGATGTAGGTAACGTGGTGGTGGTATCGCCCGCCAATGACGGGGCTGTCGCGAGAGGCGTCCGGACATATACAGTCAAGCCCCCCGACTGCAGGCCGAGATTGTTTGGGAACAACTCACGCAGCTCATCGGCGATTCGGGATGCAATGCCCCGGCCCTGCCCCGCCTGAGTAACGATGCTTACCTGAAACACTCCCAGGAAGACACTATGAGCGCCGGCGAGATCCTCGCTGCCGGTGCTGGCAGGCATCAAAAACGCCTTGAGATAAGCAGAGCCGTCGCTCGGAGGCTCGAATGACACATCCTCGTATGCAACCGGCAGCACAGGTGACCGTGTGCTCGCCCAACTCGCAAGCCGAGTCTCGAATGCTGCCCTGATCAGGGTATCGCTCATTTTTCCAGCCCTGCTACTGCTCGATTGACGAAAGCTTGGAACTCCGTAACGGAAATACGCACCATTCCCGCGGGAGCCTGGTTGGACCAAGCCTCGTATTCAAGTCTTGGTCCATACGGAAGATTGTTCATGATCCAAATCGTCCCCTTGCCAATGGTGAAGGTCTGAATAAGGGCTGCACCTGCATCCCTTGTCGCATTCCCTCCAGGGTCGACACGATCAATGGCGCCAGTGATTGCTGTATCGAAAGAAACCTGCCAGTTCCCTCTGAAACGCCCACCTACATAGTCCTTTCCAGCGACCAGTCCGTTGACGTCGAAGTTCTGGATACGCTCAGCCTTGGTCAAAGGCTTGGCGTACTTCACACCCCTCCTCAGCCGTCCAGACTTAGTAAAATTCGACTCGGTCAGATTGATGATTGTGTTACGCACTCCGACCTTGAAGTCGTAATCATCTGCGGCACGAGTGTTCTTTTCGCGATAGGCCAGGTTGGCCGCCCAAAGCTCCGGATTGCCTACGGGAGAGCGATCGACAACAGAGCTAAGCAGGTCAATCGAGACCTTTTTAACGATTTCCTCGATGTTCCCCTTGGTTTTTTCGGCGAACTCCCTGATGTCCAGGCTGAAGCTCATTTTCGGGCCTGCACACTGAAGCCGACGGCTACGCCGGCGTAGTCCCAGGGATCAACGTGCTGAACCGTGTAGGTTTCGCCGTCGAAGGTGATCTTGTCCAGCGTCACCGGCTGGGGCATGTCTACGCCATTCAGTAGCACTGGGGAGATCAGGATCTTGACGTCGCCCTGTTTGATCAGGGCGCCGTCGATGTCCTGTAGGCGATAGTTTTGGCGAAGCCCTGAGCCGTCGAACTGCTCAGTTGTAACAGTGCTGCCACCGATCCCAGGGTCGTACTCGCCGGTCGTTACCCGAATCAAAGAGAGCTCTAACCCCTTGCCGCCCCTTGAGCGCGGCGCCAACACCCGTGCGGCGCTCGCCTTGGCCCGATCATAGATATCTGTCATTAGCTGCGTACCAGGCTGACCTGACTTGAGGACTCCAGCAATCCAGCGAACTGGGCATACGACTGCCGGGTTGCCGCCGGCTTGCTCACCGACGTGCTGGCGACAGCAAACGTGGTGCTGATCGGCCCAACCGTTTCGGAAACAACGGCCCCGGTTTTGGTTTCGGGTGCGATCAGATCATCGGCATGGATTTCGGCGGCCAAGGCCATCTGGCCGGCCTTGATCTGCGGCGGGATTTCGTCGGAGCGCAGCACCCACCCCTGACGCTTGACCTCAACCCGAGGCCAGGCCAGCGCCTGATCACGGTTCACAGGCTTGCCCTTCCATGGCATCGCATCCATTTGCAAGGCCGCGCGACGCAGCAGGGATTCCTGCGCTACTTCGTCCACTGGAATGACCTTTCCGAAGTTCGTGGCATAGGTGACCAGTTCGGCTGCCGTTGCGAAGCTGTCGGCGCCTGGCACCACCTTGCCGTTCTCAATCACCAAAGCCATATCAGACCTCTTTCCAGCCGAGTCGCTTGTGGTCATCCAAGCAAGAAGGATGAACGTGCAGCTCCTCCCCGCCCTGCTCAACCTTCACCAAGCCGGTGTAATCCGGCTCATCGCCTTCTGCGTCAGGCTTACCTTTCGGCTTCGCCGCTGCAGTTTCATCCATAATGCGTTGAGCGTCTGCAGCCGCCAGATCAATCGCGTCCTGCGCGCTTTTGCTCCAGTCGGCACGCTCCAGCTCGCCCAGGGCTTCAAAAGCCTCCGTACTCAAGCCACTGAGCTCGATAGCCTTGGCCAGCAGCGCCTTTGCCGCCTTCTGTTCTTTCGTCAGTCCAGCCATTGTCATTCTCCAGAAACAACGCAGAGGCCGAAGCCCCTGGCTGTCGTTGTGGTTGAGTTAGCCGAGCAGCAGGCCGATATGCTCATCCTTGATCGCGCGGCAGCCCCATGCCAGACGGACGTGGTAGGCCGTTTGCAGGAACTGGCGGTAAACCGCGATCTCGAACGACAGGCCGGTCAGTGGGTCGGTGATGGTGATCACGTCGTCCGCCGAGTCACCGCCCTCAGGCATTGCGGGAGCACGGGTGGCCAGCACGATCGCCGAGCGGGCAAACGCAACGTTCGCGGTGTACGAACTGCCCAGGGTCAGGGCGTTACCGGTCGGGATGACGATCTGCGAGCCGGGTTTGTTCAGGGTGATGGTACCCGGGGCCGCAACACCGGTGCCGACGACGTACTTGTTATCGCTGTCAGCCGCGAAGGTGGCGATATCACCAGCCAGGACAGTGCCAGAGCCGGTCGCCAAAGCGATGCTGGTCGCACCTACAGCGTTAGCGCCGTTGGTCACGTACGCGGCGCCAGTACCTTTGACGTGCCGGCCCACCTGGTGGGAATGACGGATTGCCATGTTCATGATGCGATCAGTCATGCCGTTGCGCAGCATGTCGCTGGAGCCGGCCTCGTTGACCTTGAACAGGCCGGATTGCTTGCCACGCATGTTGCCAATGGCCGAGTGGCCCAGGACCAGTTGCAGGTCGTTGGTGGGCGCGCCATTCTGCTCCAGGATGCCCAGCACGCCAGCGAAGTCGGACAGGTCAGCCGCCGTGCCGAAAGGCGTGGTACCCGCAGTACCGAACGCACGGGAGGCGTTGCGATAAGCCTCGAGCCAGAGATCCTTCTCGATTTCGTTAACCAGCGTGCGCATCGCCTGGTAGAAGCGATCAGCCTGGATCGACGAGAAGGTACCAGCATTTTGCAGGCCCTTGGTTTGCTCGCCATTCCAGCGAACCGGAACATGCTTGCTCTTGGTGATGGCCACGGCGACGTTGTCGACTGCGGTATCACCAGTGTCTGGTGCGGTCACTCCTGGGATGTTGTCAGCAGCAGCTTCTGCGCTGGTGATCGGAACCAGTACATCCTGGCCGATAGCAGCTCGAGCAACAGACGAATCACGGGATACCGCTGGAATGAAGCCTGTCAGCTCTCGCGAAATAACGTCCAGTGCTTCGTACAGGTCCGGCACAAGGCCGTTGAGGGTGCTCGCCATTTTGGCTTTCTCCACAAAAAAGCCCGCTCAGTGGCGGGCATTGATTACTTGCCGGGCAACACCCGGCGGCTTTGGTCAGTCAGTAACCGTGCCGCCATTGCGCGCATGATCGGCCTTAGCGGCAGGATCAAGCGCATCAAACGCAGCTCGGGGAAGGGTTTTCTTGTCGCCGCCCTTGCCGCCATTGTTCGGAGCACCGCCGCCATTGGCGCCGGAACCCTTGAGAATGTTGTCGCGGTACGGATAGCGCTCGACCAGGGCTTCCAGCGCCTCGTCGAAGTCAGCCAGCTCGCCAGGGCGCGCGCGACTGTAGATCTTGTTGCCATCGTCGCCATAGGCCACAACCTTGCCCTCCTCGACCTTGAAAGCCTTGCCGAAGGTGTTTTGCAGCATGTCGGGTGGAACGGCGATTTTGTCGGTGACGAACTTGGATCGGCCGAAGGCGCTCCCGATCTTCTCTTGGTAGAGAATCCCGGTGGTAGTGTCGCGCTCCGCGGTGACGGTCTTGATCTGTTCAGTAAGCGTGGACACCTGCGCCTTGAACTTCTCCTCAGTGGCCGCGATGGCAGCTTGCTTGATTTCATCCACCTTGCCGGCCTGTACCAGCTGCCCAGCGTCGAGGTTCGCGACAGTTGCCAGTGCGGCACGGGCCTTTTCAGGATCGTCGATGCCTTCGAATGCTTTGGCGCGAGCCTCGGCGGCTTCTTTGGCTTCGCGGTGCCCTTTGGCTTCGGCGTTCAGCGCAGTGATCTTGGATACGGCCGACGGCGCGTCAAACGCCACGTCCTTACCATCATCGTGCGTGTAGACCGGCTTACCATCCTGCACAACCACATGACCTTGTTCGTCGAATTTCAGTTTCATTGGTTCATCTCCGGGCATCCGCCCATCCGGCGGGCCATCCGGCCCAGTGCGGCGCTATCCATCCGGAGTCGCGCCCATAAAAAAGCCCCGGCGGATGCCAGGGCTGTTTGATACTCGTATTTGAGGCTGGTCGATTACAGACTTCTTAACTTTTCGGCTATGAGCAGATCAACATAATCGTGCCCGGAGGAGCTTTCGCTGTGCTCTTTAACAACAGACACAAAACCTTCCTTCTGAAGGCGGCGAACCTCACGGACCACAGATTGAAAATCTTGGAGCGACACATTCTGCTTTTGCGGAGACAGCGTAAATGCTGACCCAACAGCCGTATTGTCAAGGATTGATGCAATATCCATTTGAACATCCTCTGAAACAGTTTTAGGAGCCTCTGTATATCATTGCCCCCATGCTGAATGCACCGTCCATTCGACGAATCGTTCATAGCCGTGAAAGGTCAAAGCACCACCCGCTCCCCTTGAAGCAGGCAGCCAACGCAGAGCAGTTGCTTTGTCCCACCAGTCAGTTTGCCATTCTTCATCAGCATGCCGATTTTCGTCTCGATGAACTCGCGCCCGCCGCACCGGTGGCATTGGACCATATAAGCAGGCTTGGGCATCGCACGCACACGCTTGCGCACCTGCTCAACCGAATTATCGGGAGCTGGAGATCCTTGGATCACATGGAAGCGCGGCTTATCAGCCACGATAAAACTCAAAAAGGAGATCAATGACGTCACCGCCCTCAATGACGAAAAAAGACCTCGTCTTGCCGTTTGCACCAGCTACTTCCTGGCGCACATAGCGTTCGCTCCCCAGATCGCCGCCTACCGCTGTCTGGAACCCAGTCCTTAGCTTTGGTGCGTCAATAAAAGTGTCGCCATCGGAAATGTTTACCCACCTCCGACCATTGGTACCACCGATCAACAAGACTTCCACGGCAAATCCTCCTTGGTCATGAGCCCATCTTAGCGAATGCCTGGGAGTCCTGCTGCTTGATCTGCTCCAAGGTCAGCCATTCACCCGTAGGGGAGTAAAAATCCTCAAGGTTCTTGCCGTCCTTGTAGAGCTGGTACCGCATTGGCCCAAGCACCTGGGCCTTGCGCGCATCCGACTGTCGCTCAAGCCAGGTTGTGTATGTGGTATCTCCCGGCACCTGACCGTCCATGCTCGCTCGTTGACTTGGCGTCATCTCGTCAACCGGAATACCGAGCTCTCGCCATGACTTGGTTCGCGGCGTCGAAGTGCTGCGGCAGCAGAAGTGAATCCGTCCTGGGCCTTGCAGCCACGGAACCTTGTGCCCTATCGGCTTATGCGTACCCACCTCATACGAAAGCTTGTCCCGGATGATGCAGTCGGTCGAGGTCTTCGTGTCTAGGGTGCTGAGCCAATCCTCGGCCTTCAGGATCTCACTGTTTGCCACAGCGAACTGTTCACGCGCCGTCGCCGCAGTGTGGCTCACGGCCGTCTGTACAACCGCTGCCAGGTCTTTACGAGGCCGCTCAAGGAAACCGTCGGCATAGCCGGCCGCCCTGGTGCCGCGAATGCTACGGATGATCTGATCGGTGGTTCTACCCTCAAGGTAGCCGGATCGGATTGCGTTGCGAATCTTGACCATGCGCTCAGCGCCTACCTGCTTGCCCCAATCACGCAACAGACGCCCCTGGAACGGCCGAGACATTGCGGCTGCATAGGCCTGTTCAGAGCCGATGCTCACCAGCGGAAAGCGCACAAGTACGGGCTCCGGCAGCGCATGCTGAAACAATGTCTGCTGCCAGTTGGCCTCGTAGCCCGCAAGCTCCTGCAGGTCAGCATTGAGCGCCTTAAACACCTGGTCATAGGCCTGTGCGTTAACCGCCCTCACCTCGTCAAGCAGCAGCTCCAGGCGCTCAACAGTGAACAATTCAGCAGGCATCCGCTCCAGGGCCTCGGTCAGTGCTGCCGATAGGCTGGCATCCGACCGATTCAACTGAGCGATGATGCGCCGCACCACGCCAAGCTTATAACGCTCCAGCGATACCGCATGGGCGATATGCTCGTCCTGAAGAATCTCGTTGACCGTCGCCATTTAGAGAGCCCCGAGTGCTGGCCCCTGGTCGGCAATCTTCTGCTTCTCGACTTCCCACTCAATGTCATCCGAGACCACGCCGCGGCGCTTATACTCATTGAACAGAGTTTCGTCAGAGAGCCGACCCTGGGTTGCCATGTTGAGCAGCAGTGGAAGAGTGGTTTCCGGCGCGAAGTCCACGTCGAAGTTGCCATTCACCTTCACGTGGCCGCCTTCCTTCTCCCCTTTCCAGAGCGCAAAGAACTGCAGCACCTGATCAAGCGTGTCCTCAAGCTGCCCGGCCATGGTTTGCAGCGGACTCATCTCTTGGGCAGCCTCTTCCTCAGCCTGGGTCGCAGTCTTGGTGGTCTGCTTGTCCTTCTGGAGCAGCTTGGCGCCGGCGATACGCATCTGGTCTTCAAGGTCCTCCAACGACTTGCGCCCGGCCTCGATGGCAGCCCCCGTATGCTCGACCCACTTCATATCGCCACCAGTGGGCAGCTTGGTCGCTGAACTAGTCCCGACCTTGAGCTCGAAAGCATCGTCGTCGATACCAGAGATCATCAGCATAGGTACCCGAGCGACGTGAAGGATGTTGTCCTGATCACTTTGGGACTGCCAGTGCTTCTTGTTGAGGTGTGCCAGCTCCAATAGCGGCGGCGTTGCGGTCATGAAGCCCGTACGCTTGGTGTAGAAGGTAGCCAACGGGATGACAGAGAGCGTGTTCGCACCCTCATCAACCTTGGTCCACTCCTTCTTGCCGCTGGCGTCCTCGATCTTGCGGTACACCCTCCAGCCACCAGGGACTAACACCCTGATCTGCGGAATGATAGCCACACCGAAATCACCAGCGCGTTCCTCGACGGCTTCCGCGTACCAGAACTGAGATAACGAGCACTCTCCCCCCTTCTCTTCGCTGAGCCACCCAATGACCTGCTGAGGGTGGATCATCACTGCGTATGGGCGAACGCCGGCGGCTTTCTCGTCCGCCGCGGTACGCACAACAGAGTTACCTTGCTCGTCTTTCGTCTTCGGGTAATCAACCAGCACGTGGCAAAGGCCATGGGACAGCCCGACAGTGAACAATTGCTGAGCCCAGACCTGCAGGTTATTGCCTTGCCGATCGAAGTTCTGCGCATAGGCCTTGATCGATTCAGGCACATCCTCACCAAGAACAATGTTCTCGGCGAACACCCTGCCCTTCATGTTCTGGACCGTCTCGCTGAATGCCGGGAGCAGCGTGGACAGCGACAGGCGCTCCCTGTAGGCGTCGTCATCTTCCTTTGGCCACTTCGGCAAATAGCGCTTGCCTGCAGCCTGCATTGCCTTGGTTCCGCCCATCAGCGCATCAACAAGAGCCCAGTCTTCGCGCATGGCGTCTACTGCCGGTAGCGTTTTGCTTGGGTCATTGCTCATGGAGGTCACATTCTCAAGGAGTTGGTGAAAGCAGTCCGCTTAACGATCGGGTACTCGCGGTGGATGAAGTAGCCGCCAGCATCGTTCGCGTGATCGATACCTGCGGTCTTGTCAGGCTCCCCGTTCGGGGCCCACACCTGCTGCTCCAGGCCGTCGGCATAGGTAGGACAGGTGAATGGGTTCACAAGGTAGCGTCGCTCGCCTTGTGCGTTGCAGAACGCTGCGTTCATAGCGTTGATCCGGTCTTTCACCGGCGGGTTTGATGCTGGAGCGATCACTTGGAAGCCGGCCTGCCGAAGCATGGCCAGATCGGTGACGCTGGCATTGACGGATTTTCGCGAATCGCCTGAAGCATCCGGGTAAATCCGTATCTCGCAGGTCTTCTTGAAGTCGTTCCCGTCGTGCTGCCAGTAGCGCTCTTTGATGCGCCTGATCATGTCCGGCGTGTCGTAGCCATCGATGAGCTCATCTACCGCCCTGGGCATTCCCTGGTCACGCTTAACGTGGGTGATCGCCGCCATGCGACCCACGTTGAAGTCCATACCGATGAACAGCGGCTCGCCCGGCTGCACGGTGTCGAAACATCCGTTCAGCTTGCGGTCATAGGCCGTGTAGATCGTGCCGGAGGTCAGGTTGACGAACTGGCCGCGCAGGTACGCCTGGATCAACTGCGGCGGGTAGGACTCCATCAGCGATGCGATGTAGTCATCTGGCAGGTTCAGCTCGTTGTCGAAGGTGCTGGCCTGCACGAGCCCATACAGGTCATTCAGTGCTGGCTTGTCGCGTAGCTGCTTCACGAACTGCGTGTAGACGAACTTGAACCCCTCCGGGGTGGTTGTCACATCAACGCCGTTCTTCAGCCCGGGGATGTTGTAGCGCATCCTGGCGATGATCTTGCGCCAGGCCTGCTGCGCCTTGGTCGCGGCCAGTACGTCCAGCTCGTCGACTAGGGCGTGACCAATCTTGAAGCCGACGATGGTCTGCGGCTTCTCCATCGAACGGCAGATGATTGTGCTGCGGTACTGGCGACCGCTGTAGAACTCGACCTCCTTGTCGCTCTCCTTCGTCTTGACCTTCAGCCCCCAGTCGAACGCAACCTCCTCGATAGTCGGGAAGAAGATGTCCCGGATCTGCGGATAGGTTGGAGCAAAGTAGCCAGCGTTGACCCTGGGCCACTCCCAGACGTGCTTACACAGTGCCGCACAACCCACCCAGGTCTTGCCACTGCCGAACCCAGCAACGAAACCGCGAAACTTGTGCGGCAAGGTCAGGAACTCTGCCTGCGGTCGGTTAAGGCTCGGCATCTGGCTTCCTCGCATCGATCACATCGACCTGAACGCGATTTGGCACCAGGTTGTCGGGGGATTCTTCTACCTTCGGTTGCCGGTTGACGTAGATGTCGCCGCACTCCTTGGCGGCCTGCTCGAGGATCTGCATGGCCAGGCCGATGTTTTTCATCGACTCGGCCTTTTCCACGAAACGGCTCATGGCCCTCAAACGGAACGCGCGATTGGCGATCGGGATGTCTGCCGTTTCTTCACGAAACCGCTTGCGGGTGTCCTCGAACAGGGTTCGCCACTTGGCCGCCAGGTTCACACCCGCGCGCTTGGTTGGGTCGTGCTGCTCAACCTGCTGGCGGGTCACGTCGATATCAAATTCTTGCTTTACGGCTTGTGATACTTGAGTGGGCGTGTCAAAGCACGCCAAAGCCTGAACGATGAAGGCTTTCACATCGCTTTTCAGGGCTGCCATAGATTGGGTTCCGTCTCATGCCTGTCTCAGATCAGGCCAACTTGAGCAGACAGGTTCCGCAGGCCCTCGAAATGTTGATGTTGGCCACCTCTGGCGGCCGGCTCGCAGCGTTGATGAGCCGCTGCACGTCGTTGCTCGCACCGTAGCGACGAACCACGCCGACGAACTCTTCGACGTCGTGACCACGAAGCTTGATCTTCGGGGCGCCGTCCTGGGTGAATGCTGGCTGACCGTACTTGTCGGTGGCGTGCGCCAGGTGGTAAAGCTCGTGCTCTACAAGGGCGCAGAACTCTGCGTCGGAGCACTGGGCACAGTAGTCGGCAGCCAGGGTGATGATGAAGGCCGGCACCTCGCCGAACCACTCACGCATCTGCTGCTCCATCCTGGCCTTCTGCCAACCTCCAGCACGGAATGCCACTTGCTCGGCCTGGCCCAGGACGGTTCTGCCCTGCTTCTCGAAACAGGACGATGCCCACATCACCTGGATGTCGGCATCAATCAGGTGGGCATGGTCCTCGTTATGGATACTGCCAGTGTCGGCGAGTATCTCGGCTCGGAGCCATCCCCATACTTCGGGAGCAGGACGCAACACAGTGAGCATTTGATCGAGCAGGTCCACCGGAGGCATGGGCCTTGCCATACTCCCCCCTTGAAATAGTGGCTCACCGGCGGTATTGGTGTGGATCAACCAACGCAAGGAGTGCCGCATGAGATTCATAAACGCCGACGTTGTGGTTCACACCCAATATGAGCAGCCTGTAATACTTCAAGGCATCGCTTCCGAATTCAAACCAGGGGATCGTTCTCTATATGTTGGGGTAGGCAGAGAAAACAACGTGAATCAAATCATGCATACAGGCTGGCTTTGCCTTGAAAGCAAACCGTTCCCCGGCTGGCAAACCGCTCATACCATTCAGCTCACCTGCCAACGTCTAGACCAAACGTTTGAAGTGAAAAGTAACTTCAACGTCCCAGTTCAGGAGGGTGACTGGCTCCGGTTTCCGGTGAAACCCAAAGTCGTGACTGAGCGCCAAGATCAAGATTGATCATTGCGCATAAAAGCCCTTGAGATCACTTATGAGCGCACCACAAACTGCCGCATTCGAAAACGTGGTGCAACTACTTGAAGGCGTAACCGCGGCGAGCCCATGCGTAGAGGACCACCCCGGCATGAAGCATCACCCCGAAGGGGTTGACCCAGTGACCTTGGATAGCTGTGATGAACGCACCGAAAGCGCCGATGGCTACCAGGTAGAATGCGATGCAGAGCAACGGCTCATCGGCCGGGCGAACCTTGCGCAGATACTCACAGGCAGCGACAACTACGAGGACGCACAGAAAGGCGTCCAGCGCGGTCATCGCCGACACAAGGATACTGTTCATATTAGGCACCTCGCGTCGCAACGAACGCCCCCATCGCAGACTTGATTGCCGGGATGATGTTCATCGCTGTGAGGCCGAGCACGAAAGCCACGCCGCACAGCAAATCATCGGTCACCGCAAGGTCAAGCTTGGGAGCCAGCCAGGAAGTGACTGGTTGCGTCAGGTAAACCGAAAAACCGAGGCCGGTGGCTACAGCGGTCACCGCCTGTCCACGGGTCAAGTCTTTCAGAAACCCAAGGGATAGGATCGAGCCGATGAAAGCAGCCATGACCACGCCGTATTTGACCAGCACCACGCTGGCGGCAGTGCTCGTTGGTTCTGCCATTGGTCTCTCCATAGAAATAGGACGACCCCAAGGGCACCCATTCATGGCAACAGGTGCGGCAAGGGGCCGAGAATGAAAAGCCCTGCATTTGCAGAGCCCAGCTTGTTACATGGACCAGCTCAAGAGCCGGACCTTGGTCATTGCGAAGACTAGGTGCGAGTTACGCAACGGTTCCGTCAGCGTTGAGCACGTCCCAAGACATTTCCACGGAAATGTTGAAGTTGGCAGTCGTGTTCAGGTACACGCCCATGCCAGCCGGAACCATAACGTCGTTATAGAGCGTAATCCCGTTTGGAATACGCATGTGGCTGCGATCGAATCGATCGGTGCCGTTACCCGGAACTCCGGGGCCGATGGTCACGGTGCCGCTCTGGACGACAATCGAACGGAGGATGATCCCGTTCACGTTTTCCTGAGGGGTGATCAGAGGCGCAATGAAGGTTGCATTGCCATTGATCAGGGGATTTCTGAAGCGTTTACCCAGTGTACGTACAGTCATATTTTCACCTATTGAGTCGAATGAGGTTTCGCGGAGGATTCCGCTTTCATGTCGCTCAAAGGCGATCGCTCGAGGCTCGTGGCCTTCACATGATTCAACGTCCCGCATCGGGAACATTTGATCTGGAGCTCTGTAAACCCGCCCACCCGGGCGAGTAGTCTTCTGCACTTACCGCATCTGCAATCTTTTAACATCTGCAAAGCCTTATGAATTCTGCTAGGCTCCGACCCGCTCGCGCGAGCAGTGAGGGCCTTGGCTGGCTTGCAGGTCTACTCTGCGACCTGGCGTCTCCCTGGGGTGTGTCAGCACCCTCCGGAGTCGCCCTCATTTTTCCCGCGCCAAAAGAAAGCCCCGATCGATGTCGGGGCTTTTGTGTTTTTGCGGGCAATAAAAAACCCGGCTCGGCGACCGGGTTTTCTTCGTCACTCCTCAACACGCGCAGGAATGACAGGATGGACAAATAATGCGACATGGCGACATGGCAGCGCAAGCACTTTTGCGAATTTTTTCATGCAGCCTCATCAGTGAGCACGCCAACGGCCTCGAGCATGTGCTGCGCCTCTACCAGCGCCTCATCGACTATCGACTCCAGGGCATCCTTAATCGCCTTGTTCCAGCGTTGGTACGTGCGCTCGGTCAGGCCCTGCGAATCCCAGTTTGTCATGTCGTAGTTCGATTCAACCAAGACGATCATTTCCCCGGGCTTCGCCTCGGCCACCGCCTGGGAGTGTTTGTTGGCCCTTGCCGCATTGGCGTCGGCTGCTGCGTTGCGCCAATCCCACTGCCCCGCCTCCTCGCTCACCCGGTGCGCGGGCGCCTTTACCTGGACTGCCTTGCGCTGAATGCCCTTCGACTGCTGCGGTACAGCCCAGGCCAGGACGGCCTGCTGGGTGAATCGAAGCGGCGCCGGGCTCTTCACGGCAGACACCAGTCGACCGATGGAGTCGATCTTCCGGCCGCGGTGCGTGCTGTACTTCGCGACCAGAGCATTCCAGTGGCGCGGGCTCAACTGCGCATGCAATAGCTTGTGCACGATGCAGTCGGCCAGCAGCGCGGCATCCTTCCCTGAGATTTCCCCCTTGAGCTTCGCGGCCTGCACCTTCGGCTCGAAATCGCACCCGCCGGCGCTGGTGATCGTCTCGGCCGCCAGGGCGCGCACGACCGCCGATATCACGTTGTGGTAGTTCATGCTGCCTCCCCTTCCAATTCCTTGATTTTTGCTTTGTACTCGGCCTTGATGGCCTTCAATTCGTCGATTGTGTAGTGCTGAGCGCTGTGCGGCCCTTCCAGCCACTCCACGCGGTCGGAGCCGATTCGCTGCACCAGGTTGATTCGGTAGTTCACGATGTCGCCGGACTTGTGCTGATTGCAGGGAACGCACTGTTTGTGGCAGTTCAGTGGCTCGAACCGCAGCTCAGGATTACCGCCGACAGTGCGGTAGTGGCCAGCGTCATACTTGCCGGCGTGGTACCGGCCACAACTGATGCACGGAAGCGCGGCGTCGCGCAGGCGCACCCACTGGTTGAACACCACCTGGGCTTCACGCACGTAGTCGGCGCGAGACTTCAGCTTTTCCTTGCGAACCTTGATTGCCTTGCGTTCAACCTGGGCCAGGGACTTGCGCGCCTTGTCCTGGTTCACTTCCTTGATAGCCAGGCCGCAGGTGTAGTTGCAGACCTTCTGTCCGAGACGCTGCGGCACGAACGAAACCCCGCAGGCTGGGTTCTCGCATTTCTTGGCGCGTCGCTTCCTTTCGATCATGCCGCCGCCTCGCCGATCAGGTCGCCGAAGAACACGCCTTGCTTGGTGAAGTCAGCAATGATGCGGTCGGTGTAGGCAATGCCCTGGGCGCGATTGAAAAGGCTGGTGACCGGCATGCCGTCCGGGCCAAACAGCCTGCAATCTCCCATCAGGTCCAGCTTTTCCTCGTAGGACAGGTGCCGCATGACGCGGTACCAAGAAGCCTGGAAGTCCTGGTCTTCGTTCAGCAGGATCTGTACGCCGTGGTGCAGTTTGCAGTACTTGCGGGCGTCCGAGGCGTCGCCGATCTGGGTCATCTCTGCAATGCGCTTGTAGAAGGCGAACCACAGGGCATTCTGGTCCAGGGTGCGGTCCTTGCCGGGGCGCAGCGACACAACGACGAACTTCTTGTCGCGAAACATGGTGCTGAGCCGTGTGATGGCCTCGGAGAGCTTGGCCTGACAGTTGACGCTGATCTTGTCGGTCATTGCGCCACCTTCAGGCCCTGGGCCGCGATCGCGCTATGGACCTCACGCTCGGTGAAATAGCGAATACCGAGCGGACCACCGATTTCCAGCACATCAGGAAGCTCCACCACCACGGCCTCGCGACTGGCCCGCCAGGCCCACCACAGCATTTCGATCCAATATTCGTCGTACATACCCTGTTCGCGGCGCTGTAGATCGTAAGCCGTAGGCGGTTTGTCGAAATCGCCGTTGCGCTTGAGCCTGTAGATGGCACCGCCACGGGAGTATTCGCCAAAAGCTTCAACCTGCTGAGCGATGAACGCTGCCTCGAACTGCTCGCGCATCTTGTTGGTGTCCATCAGTGGGCCTCCTGAGTGTCGTGTTTCTGCTCCAGGCCCTGGGCCTGCTTGATCAACATCGCCCGGCGGCCGGCCAGGTCGTTGGCCGCAGCGATCTGCATTTCGAGTTTCTTCTCGGCGCTTGCCTGACGCATTTCCTGCATCGACGCCTTCACCTTTGCCAGCTTCTCCCGGAGATTCGCCGCGGGCCGGGTGACAGTCCCAGTCAGCAGGCCGGCGATGGCCCGGCCATCTTCAGTGACGGGCGCAATGTTCAGGTCTGCCAGGTACTTCTGCCCGTGCTCCTGCGGGATCCGTTGCATCTGCACGGCGCGGGTGATCGCCTGCACGCGGCGATTTGCGTCGAAACCGACAGAGACATGCCAGCCAACCGGCTTCGCATCCGCCCGGGCCTGGGTCACGAAACGCTCGTAGGCACTGATGAACGCCATCCGGGCGCCGACCTTGTCGCCAGCGTCGAGCACTGGCTTGGCCGCAGCCAGGGCCAGTTGGATCTCATCGGTCAGCACAACGGTTTCGAATTCGTCGTGGGTGGTCATGGCGATCGCCCAGGCTTCGTCCTTTCCCGGACGCCCGTCAGCCGCCTGAGCGTGCTTCAGGATCAGCGCGGTCGTGAGCCGACCACCCTCGATCCGGCAGGCCCGCAGTGCGGCGACAAGTGCCTGTTCGGTGTGCTGGCACAGGTCCTCGACCATCATCAGCGCAGCGGGCTGGGAGAGTTGCTGCCCCATCGTCTCCGCAGTCGCATACAGGGAAAGGAGCAATTGGTCTTGCTGCACGTCATTCAGCATTGGCGGCGGCCCTCTTGGCTCGGAGCGCTTCCAGGGCCTGCTCGGCAGCGCTGATGTTGGTTTGGGTCTGCTCGATCTGGCGCGCCGCGGTACCAGTCATCTGGCGGTTGGTCAGCCACTGAGTGTGGTAGGCCTCGGCCTTGGCCAGCAGGTCGCCGATGCTGTGCATGTTCGTGACGACCCGGGCATCGTTGATGGTCAGGAAGTACGCCGCGACGTGGTGAGCGACATCAGCGCCCAGGCGAGCGATCAGTTGACCAACCTGGCCTGCCACCTTGGAGTTCCAGACCGGCCACGCGCCGTGGTAACGCTTGCGGTAGGCCATGGCGTAGTTCGCCCAGGTCTTGTAGGTCTTGCACTCGGGGTCTTTCGGGCCCGGCATGTCCTCGGGGATTGCGCACCGCGGTTGCTGGGGAGTGAACGGGACAACCTGCCCGGCGACCTTGGCGGCAGCCTGGGGCGCAGTACTGATACTGGTATCCTGATTGGTACCCTGATTACTGGTATCCTGATTTGTCGGAGATTTTTCCGACCCTGTCTCGGATTTTTTTCCGACCATGCTCGGAGATTTTTCCGATGTGGATCGGATTTTTTTCCGACCCTCGACTGCATCAGAGGTCGGATATTTTTCCGACCCATCCATCTTGCGGTTCCACTCCTTGGCCTTCCCGGTCAGGCGGACCAAAGTGATGTTGGAAGTGCTGGCAAGCTCAATCAGGCCGGCATCACGCAGCGCCTTCAGCAGTCGATATGCCGTGTCCGGCTTCTCGGTGAGCAGCGGCAGTTCCTCGACGATCTTGGCCTTGCTCAAGGCGAAGTAGATGCCGGTATCGGTCTTGATGGGGTTGGCCCAGCTCGGGCACTCATAGACAAAGGCGAACAGCAGGGCCTGCTGAGAGTTCAGCCCCCACTCAAGCGCCTTCACCTGGTTGATTGTGACGGTGTACTGCATGTCAGGCCTCCGTCAGCATGCGAAATACGATATCCATGCTCACGCCGCACCCCGCACAGCCTTGTCATGAGTGAACAGCCCATCCCAGTTCTTCTTCATGGGCAGTTCGCCAGCCAGGTACAGCTCGTACATCCGGACGGCGCCCTTGCGCAGCAGAATCGGCGTGAAGGAGATAAATGGCTCTTTGCCGTGCGGGGCGACCTCGACCTGGTGCTCAGTCATGTACTTATCGCGGGCGTAGGCGGCCACGCGGTAGCGGGTACCGGACCTGCTCTCGTTGTAGAGCCAGTTGCGAGTTTCAAGGAAATGCCCAACCTGCATCACGTTGACGCCGTTCAGTCCCTTGCAGAACTGCACGTGGGTCATGCCCTCCTTGAACAGGTTCTCCAAGCGCTCGATCTTCGTGGCCTGAGCCTGCACTTGGACGGTCAGTTGCAGGCGAGCCTGCTCGGCCTCGAAGGCCAACTGGATCAAATCCATGCGGGACAGCTCTCGCGGCTTGGAGACCTGGGCTTCCAGCTCTCGCCAGCGACGCACCACCGCCAGGCGCATCTTTGCGCTGTACCCGGTGAGCAGCGTGTCGGTCATCTCCCGGTCGAGATGGAAGCACGGCAGGTTGCGTCCGGTGCCATCCCTGTACTGGGCTGAAAAATCAGCCGAGTCGATTTCGAGATCCGCCAGCATCGAGCGGATGTCGGCCAGCACGTTCTTGTGCAGCTTCCCGGTCAGTTCGGCGATCTCCACCGACGACATCGTGCGCGCCACGTTTTGGGATGTGCCGTTTCGTGGCGCGGGCTCTGCGAGCGTGTTGAATGGAGCGATTGGGTTATGCATAATGGTGACTCTCTAGTTTTGCAAATGAGCCACCCTCGCCGGTGGCTTTTTTGTGCCTGAAATTCAAGGCTTGTAGGTGTCCAGCGCATCCGTGGTAGCTTCCGATTTCCACACCAGAGGGCCATCGGAGGGCGGACATGTCTTTAATCGATACTCAAGAGCTCAAGCTCATCTGCGACGGCTGCAGCCACCACTTTTCGGAAACGGTCGGTGATGTGAAGCTGAATGATCGATGGACCAAATGCCCCTCCTGCGGGCGTCGTGACCAAGTCGACAAGGCCGGGTTTGAAGCGGTGATCGCTGCCGGTGAAAAGCAGATCGCTGACCTTCAAGCGAAGGTGCGGAGCGTCGGCGAAAACCTGTTCAAGGGTGGCAATTAGGGCATCCAGCTCATCCAAGCCGGGCTGCGCGTCGAATCGGATCTTCAGCTCGGCTATGGCCATGCTCTTGTCTCTCTCTTCTCATTCACTGGCACTGGATAAAACTCCAGCGACTTCAGGTTTCTTACCGCGCAGGCCGGTAAGGTCGATACTGGCTGCATGGATTGGCAGGGGATTGGTCAGGCAGATCAGGCAGCTTGGCTTTTCCTGGCGGCCTTGAATTTGCCCTTGGAAAGAACCTGGATTTGGTACTGCCTGGATTCTGGGATCGTCTCCCCCCACATGGTCACAGCGCTTGGACGGATACCAAGGGCCTGCGCCAGCTTCGTCTTGCTGCCGAAGAAATCGGCGACTTCACGCGTTTTCATTGCGCATCCTCATACGGGCTTAGCACAATTTCAGCATGCTGAATCTTTAGCGTCAACGATGAATTCCAGCTCCTTCATGCTTAAATTCAGTTAACTTAATATTGAGTCCATGGAAAGACACGAACGCATCGCCCGGGCCATCAAGCTCAGCGGCAAAAAAAAGGGGGAAATTGCTTCGCTTTGCGGCGTGGCAAATTCAGCCGTTACTCAATGGGTGACTGGTGAGAGCAAGAGCCTCAGACCAGAGAATCTTTACGCCTTGGCAAAAGCGACCGGTTTCCGTGCGGAGTGGCTTGCAATTGGCGAGGGGGATGAGCAAGAGGCGTCCGAATCAAACGTCGCCATGGCTGCTCAGCCCACCAAGTCCTTCCGGTACCCGGTAGTCAGTTGGGTTGCCGCCGGCTCCTGGGCCGAGGCGGTCGAGCCCTACCCGGCCGGCACTTCCGACACCTACGAGTATTCCGAATACGACTCCAAGGGCCCAGCGTTCTGGCTGAAGGTAAAAGGCGACTCGATGACGGCGCCGGCCGGCCAGAGCATCACCGAAGGCACGCTGATTCTGGTAGATACCGAGGCCGAGGTCCTGCCTGGCAAGCTGGTGGTGGCCAAGCTGCCAGACAGCAACGAGGCGACGTTCAAGAAGCTGGTAAGCGACGGCGGACAGTGGTTCCTGAAGCCTCTGAACCCTGGGTACCCAATTCAGCCGTTCAACGAGAACTGCCGGATTGTGGGCGTGGTCGTCCAGGCTCTGCAGAAGTTTTACTGATGCCATTCGCAACAGCATCGAGGCTGAACAGAAAATCTTGAAAGGCCACGAGTTTCAGCAGTTAGCCAGGCCTTGAATTTTTAGATCCGCTTAGTGCAAAGTTGATAGACGGAAGTGCAAGAAGCACGACTCCACCATGCAGTTTAATGGTGAAAAACTAGAGATGGGGCAGGAGGCCCCCGAACAGTCGCCTCTGAATTTACTTTTCAGGGGATGCTATGCCCAACTCAATTCCGCCAATTCCTGCTGGACTGACACCCGCACCGCCTCCAGGAATTGCGCCTCCCGCCCCACCCATGAGCACCCATCAAGTTGCCAGCGGCATCGCCAGGTGGGCTATAGGCCGAGGGCTTCTGCCTCAACTGCCAGCGGACGTTGATGCCACATACCTGGCCGTGGTGCAGCCGATTCCCCTTTCAGTTGATGCCGAGCAAATTCTAAGACACAAGGGCGTCGATTCGATCACTTATAACGAAACGACAAACACGATTTTCATTTACACAACTCGAAAGATCAGCCAGAAGGATCTGAAGTCCCTTCCCCAGGGAATTTATCGAAAAGGGCTTGCCTATCCTCAAGGTGTGGTCGAAACGGTCGGGAAGGACCATATGAAGAGCCAAGGTGCAACATTCTCATTGCACCAAACTGCTGCAAACTCTCTGCATTACAGTTGTGGATCTTCGATATCTCCAGGTAACGACGCATCAGCTGGAACCCTCGGAGCCCTCGTACGCCTACCAGATGGCAAAATCTATGGTCTAACCAATAACCACGTTAGTGCTTTGTGCAGCCACGTGCAGCCCGGTACCCCGATCCTTGCCCCAGGGGTAATTGACGTCGGCCCTTCCGGGATACCCCCCTTCACGCTTGGCTTCCACACGACCGCTCTGGAAATGCATGTCGGATCCGTAGGAAATGTGGATATCGCCTCAAACACTGATGCCGCCCTGTTCCTGATAAGGAACCTAGCAGAAGTGTCCTCTATGCAAGGTGAGGCTTTCGATACTCCTTTAGCGATAGCTGATCCTGTCGAAGGCATGAGGGTTGAAAAGGTTGGTAGAACGACTCGCCATACCAAGGGTCTGATAGTCAGCAGGAGCTTGAGGCCATGTGGTATAAACTACGCCGCCCAAAGCTATGGCTTCAGTGGAACCATATGGTTTGGAAACGTTTTTACAGTTCACGGTAGCGGTGCTGAATTTTCGTTATCCGGAGATTCTGGCTCCCTCGTTGTCCAGGCGGACGACCATGGCCGCCCAATAGCAGCGGTGGGTCTGGTGTTCGCCGGAGGCAATGACTCATCAGCTCCTGGGGGTGCAAAATCGCTAATTTTGCCGATTAGACCTATTCTGCAAGCACTAGGAGCCACCCTAGTCGGAGGGCACAATGTCTAGAGATCCTGCAGACCTGCTGATAGCGGCAGAGCATGTTCTTGCAGCTTTGAACGAGCCATCAGATCGAGCTGTATCCATAGGGACTTTCTTCAGGCCTGGTAAACCTATTGCGATCAAGGTCTGCATTTCCCCAAATTACAAACACCTAAAAGCCAGGGTGCCACCCTCCATGGATGGGTTCGAGGTGCTTTCTGAAATTACCCCTTTCCCTTTCGCATCAGGCATGTGAGCGTCACTATCAAATAGCCCGGCCAGCGCCGGGCTTCTTGTTTCTGGCCTACCAGCCTTTCCTCGGTAGCTTCATGGCGGCCTCCTCTGCCTCGCCCTGGGTGCCGAATGGTCCGGCCAGGCGCCGATCGTCATCAGACACCTCCCACCCGTCACTCGCCTGCATTATCCAATACCCATTCACATTGAAACGCTGCGGTGGCCTCATTGATCGTCCTTCCCAGTTGTTGTCGGTGAATTGACTTTATCCCAGGGCATAAAGCCCGAGCCATGGAATAGTGACGAATAGCCATAGATGGTAAAGTGCTAGGTCAACGATGGGGAGGGATCCAATGAAAGGACTTGGGACGTTCACGATGATCGCCGGCATCTGCTGGCTGATCTTCGCGCTAGGCATGGATGTGTCCGTGCCAACTGGTGCTGGCGGCCGGGTGAACAACATGGGGCTAATGGCAGACCGACAGATCCACACGATTGTTGGCGGAATGGTAACGCTCGCTGGCCTCCTGATGGTTCTGCTGGGCGGCAGAAACGCCCCTTCTGCTCTCCAGACAGAGACAGATGCTCGCCCCTGCCCACTGTGCGCAGAGCCTATCAAATTCGCAGCCATAAAATGTAAGCACTGCGGCTCAGATGTCGAGCCGGGCCAAGCGCCAAAGCTGAAGCATGGCTGGGTGGCATCAACGCATTGCAAGGACGAGGCCGAACGGGAGCGGACAATTGAGGCTATCAGCGCAACCGGCCTTCCGATCGTCCCGATGATAGGCCTTGCAGTAGGCGCCGGCCCTTTCGAAACCAAGGAAGAGGCAAAGAAGGCGCTGATCATACTGCGAGATGGACCGCGGCTGTTCTGTGAGGTCGTCTACAGAGACTCAACAAGCGGAAATTACGCCCCTATCGCCGACTAGCCGGCATTATCGCCAGCCCGCCAAGTGCGGGCTTTTTCAGGCCTGAGCGGATCAGATTACGATCTAAATATGCATAAACGCATAAATAATTAGCCTGCCCCATTGCCAAGCGCGAGCCTTACCAATACTGTTTATTCATACAGTATTGGTAAGGAGTACCACATGCCGCACCTTGCGTTTACCACCAGCAAACCGCTCTCCTCCTACGAATCAGTGGGACGGCGCCTGCAATCCCTGATCGCCTCACCCAAGGTCCAGAAAGTCCAGGCAGTGACCGTTGCCCGACTTGCACACGAAAACCCGGAAGACTGGCAGCGCCTGCTGGAAGAAATCAGTGAAACCGCCGGCATCAGAGTAGAAACCCTGGGGGCGGACCAGGTCAGGATCGGCTGGCGAGAGTATTGCGACGCATAAGTGAGCCCGCTCAGTGCGGGCTTTTTACCAAGAGTAAATTTCAGCAATCTGAATTATTTTATTCAGCATGCTTGACACATAAATTTCAGCTTGCTTAAACTCACCTCAAGCCAGCACCTACCCCGCCGGCCAGCAGCGAAAGCTGCGCCGCTCTTTACACAGCCAGCGCCATGCCCGACTACCCGGCCTAGCCGGTTAGGTCACTCCCGGCTCCATCGGTGGGAGGACAGTAAACCGATGAACAAAACCGCACTTGCCTCTACTGGCGACCGGCGATCCGACAGGCCCGAAAGCCTGCCCACGCGCAGACCACTGCGACGGCGGACGAGGTGTTGACCGAACTGAGCGAATGACCCGGCAAGCGGGTGCGGAGATACAGATTTCACTGGCAGCCCTTCTCGCGAGGGGCTGACGGGAAATCAACCGGGAGTCACCACGATGGACACGATCACCAACGGCACATGGAAGGGTCATCTCGGTCGCGGCCTGGCGCCGCGGGAGTTGCAGTTCCTTCTCTGGATCGCCCAGGGCTTCACCTCGAAGGAGATCGCCAAGGAGGCCGGCATCGAAGCCGGCACCGTGAAGAAACGACTCACCAACGCCATGTTCAAGCTTGGCGTGACCCGCCGCACGGCGCTGGTGGCCGAGGCCATGAAGCGCCAGATCATCACCCCGGCCTGCTTCATCCTGGCCGCACTTATCGCCATTCATTCGCTGATCAGCGACGACGAAATGCGCCGGGACCGCAGGGTTCCGGATAGGCGTGTGGCCCACGTCCGGGTTGTTCGCCGTGCCGAGAGCCACGAACTGGCTGTTTGAGCACCGCCATTGACGTGCATAGTCATTCAGGTATGACTTGCCCAATGATGATGTTTTTGCACTTGCATTTACAAATCGGCACGAGCGCCTCAGATCGCCCCCGATGGTGCTCGTAGTCTTCTGCAGATACGGTATCGAAACCCTCCCAGCTCTGCTCGGTACGCCCCCAGTCATCTGAGCGAATGACCTGAACACCTTCATGACCACAATCGCTGCATGTGGCTTTGAACCTCCTTTCATCCCAGCTCATTTGACTCTCCTCGGCACCGAAGACCTGCTCCAAATATAGCAGCGACAAATCTTCTCCTTCCCCGCCTCTACCCGTCAGCACTCGCCCTGGGCCCATCGGCAAACAGCAGGAGGCATGAGTGCTGACGAATACAGGTGAACAACCCGCCACCCTGGAGGCGACTATGTCAGCGCTACGAAAAGCCCAGTATGAGTACGACAACCGGCTACCGCCTCCGGTCAGTGAGGACGACCTGGCTGAGGTCGAGTGGATCGACGCCAACGCCGACCGGCTGCTGGCCGGCTACCGAGTGGACTGGGGCTACCGGCCCGGCGACAAGGGCGAGGTCACCCAAGCCCACTTCGCCAAGGCGGTTCAGGACCACGTCAACCAGCGCCAGATTGATGGCCTTGACGAGAAGGACGCACTGGGCCAGCTCGTCATCGCCGCCTCGGGCTTCGCCAGTGCCGGCTCGCTGCTCGATCTGGCTATCTACCTGGTCGGCGGAAAGCAGGCGCTCAAGGAGATCGCGGTAGAGCTGCTGAAGCCGCACGCCGAACAGGCAGTGGCCGCCCAGCAGGAGCAGGACCGCCTTGAACGGGAGTGCGGATTTTGAGCCCGCACATTCTGATCGATCAGGCTCTTGAGGGCCTGGAAGATGATGACTGCCCTGACGAGAACGAGCTCCTGGTACAGGGCCTCATCACGCGACTGTTCACCGACGGCGCGATAACGACCGAAGAGTTCAACCACTACTGCAAGCGCCTAATGCTGATTCTGCGGCGCAAGGAGACGGCATGACCATCATCGCCGGATCGTTCGCAGGAATCGCCGAAGCCCTGAGAAATCGGGGCTTCTTGTTCCTGGCAGACGTGAAATGGATTGAACAGCCCTGCCGGTGCGCCGGACGCTGGACTTGCAAGGTGACGGTATGAGCTATTCCCGCACAGACTACTACGCCGAGGGCCTCGCAGAATCCTTCGAGGAGCACGGCATCACGGCGACTCGCGAGCAGATTAAGGCTGTCGCATCAGATGTTGCAGCTTGGGCAGAAAGCATCGGCATGGCCTTCCAGGTTCCGGCTGGTGACCCACGTGACAGTGAGCTGGCCGACCTTCGCAAGCAGCTTGATCGCGAACGAAACAAGGTCATCTGCCGCGAGTGCAAGGGCTCTGGTGAGTATGTGAGCCGTGGCCCGCACCACAGCTCATTTGGCAGATGCTTCAAGTGCCGCGGCGAGGGAAGGCACGCCCCATGACCCAGGCACAGCGCCGCCGGCGCCTTCTCATCTGGCGCGGCTCATTCCTCGCCCTCGCCATCTTCACATTCTTGATGCTGCTCAGCGCTCTCGCTGATCGCGTCACCCAGTAACGCTGAGGTTTTCAATGAACAACGTCGCCCGCGTCGAAAAAGACCAGGCGCCCGCAGTCGTGGGCGAGCCATCAACAGTACTGCAGGCCATCCTGCGCATTGCCTCTGACCCTCAGTGCGACATCGAGAAGATGGAGCGCCTGATGACGATGCATGAACGCATGCAGATCAAGCAGGCAGAAACTGAGTTCAACATCGCTCTGTCGCGCGTGCAGGCCGAAATGGGCCGCATCTCCACCGACGCCACAAACCGCCAGACGGGCAGCAACTACGCAACCTACGGGAAGCTGGACAGCGCTCTACGACCGAAGTACACGAAGGAAGGATTTTCCCTTTCCTTTGGTACCGAGCCTGCGCCGGAAGGCATGGTCGGCATGATCTGCTTCGTAAGCCATACGGCCGGCCACACTCGCGAATATCGCGCCCATGTGCCTTCTGATGGGAAGGGCGCAAAAGGCGGAGATGTCATGACCAAGACCCATGCCTTCGGATCCGGCACTTCCTACGGAATGCGCTACCTGCTGAAGATGATCTTCAACGTAGCGATCGGCGAAGAAGATGACGACGGAAATGAAGCCAGCGGCGACGGCTTCCGAGAAGCCATTATTGCTGACCTTGAGGCCAAGGTCGCCGCCGCCAAGGACAGCAAGTCCCTTCAAGAGGCCTGGCAATCGGGCTTGAAAATACTTCACGCAGCAAAAGATTCAACGGGCGCCGATCAGTTACGCAGGGCCGTAAATCACCGCAAAGCAGAACTGGAGGGAACGAAATGATCCTGATCAGTTGCGAGCAAGGTAGCCCCGAGTGGCACCAAGCGCGTTCTGGATGCATCACCGCAAGTATGTTTACGGTGGCTCGATCACGGGTTAATGGCCTGACTGCGCAACAGCAGATTTATGTCTCGGCCATCCTGGCCGGCAAGTCGGAAGCTGATGCTCGAGCAGAAGCAGAATACAAGGCTGCTCCGAAGGCCGATGTGATCCGCAGGGCCTTGGCCGGCGAACCAGTTGGCGAACCATCCGAGGCTGCACTGAACTATGCATTCAGCCTGGCTGTTGAGCGGATCAGCGGGACAGCCTTGGATAACGGGTTCGAGACATGGCAGATGAAACGCGGTCACGAACTGGAGCCTCAAGCCCGCATGGAACACGAGCTGCAAACCGGCCTCATGGTAAATCGTGCCGGATTCGTCACAACTGACGATGGCTTCTTTGGAGCCAGCGCAGACGGACTGATCGGCGAAGACGGAGGTAGCGAGTACAAGTGCTTCCTGGCCCCAGAAAAGCTCAGGTCATTTCACATCGACAACGATGCCAGCGGCGTAATGGATCAGGTCCAGGGCTGCATGTGGATCACTGATCGAAAGTTCTGGCATGTCGGCATGTACTGCCCAGCACTTGAGTCAGTTGGTCGCCAGCTCTGGTGGAAGGAGTTCCAGCGCGATGACGACTACATCGAAAAACTCGAGGCCGATCTATGGCAGTTCAAGCTGCTGGTTGACCAGTACGAGGCCAAGCTGAGGAGCAAAGCAGCATGATCAGCAACGAACTCAGTCTAATCCAGCAGAACGAAACACTTCGCGCGTCTCTCGCTTCTTCTGTCGAAGCCTTCCTCGCTGCCGGCGGAAAAATCGATGTTCGCCAAGTCACCGTATCACCAGGTGTGTCCGTGGTTGAACGCATACAGACCCCGAACTTCCAGAGCGCATCAGTCAAATCGGCGTCAGATGCCCAGGCACGCAGAATTCGCGAGCTGGCAAAAACGCTCAACCGTGAAGAGATATGTGAGCGGGAGGGTCTTTCGCTGGGGGTCTTGCGCGGGATCGCCAAGCGATATGGCATCCAGTTCCTCGCCGGCCCGAAGAAAGCCTATGCGCCGAACAAGCGAAAGCCCAAGCAAGACGCCGAGCTTGTTGCAAAAATCAAGGATTGCATGGACCGCGGAATAACCCGCTACCAGGCGTGCAAAGAGCTCGAAATCAGCTCCACGTTGATCCGGCGAATCATCGCTGACCACAACATCGACTATCCGGTGGTGACCCGCTGATGCGCCGAGCAGCGCGCGTGCAGCAACGCAAACGGCAGTCCTGGGTTCATCTGCCACCCAGCGGCCTGGAGGGAAACTATGGCAATGGATCAGGCCGAACGCGATCGGCGCCGGCGCACCAAGTCAACAGAGAGGCAGGAAGAAGACCTGCGTTTGAAGGTTCGACCAGGGACTAAACAGGCCCTCTCGGACTTGATGGCCTGGGCCGGCCTGACTGAACAGGGCGAAGCGATGACCCTGATGATTCACCACCTGCACAGCCTTGGCCCATCCGGAGCCCTTCCCTTTCTCACTCCACCGCGCCACGAAATCACCGTATCGAATTCCGTGGCGCTGAAACTCGAAAACTTCTGCCGGCGCGAAGCGCTGCGCATCTCCCAAGAGGAAATAGCATGAAACCTGAAATGGTCACTCTGAAAGTCGGCGAAGCAACAATCAAGATGCCGGCGGCAACGGTAGCCGGCCTGGTACTGGCGAGCGTTGTCAGTCACATCGCCCCATCCGCCCAAGTTGCGGCCAATGGCGTTGCATCGGATATCCCGGAAACTGGCTCGTACTGGCCCGAGCAAGGCGGACTCAACGGCGGTTTCGTCCCGCCTCGCGGCGACGTGCCAGCGCACTACCTGATCTTCGCAAAAGACGATGTCGGCGATCACGAGTACGGACGCCGAGGCGAAGAGTCGAAGGCAACCAGCAAGACCGATGGCATGTCGAACTCGACGATCCTGCTATCTGAAGGTGGTCATCCGGCCGCCATTGCGGCCTCAGGATACAGCGCAGACGGACACAACGACTTCTATCTGCCAGCCGCGGCCGAACTGTACCAGGGCTGGGTGAACTGCCCGCAGATCTTCGCACAAGACTGCTACTACTGGTCGAGTTCGCAGCGCTCCGCCAACGACGCATTCCTTCTGTTTTTCGCAGATGGCTATCAGGACGTCACCGTCAAGACCAACGAGCTCCGCGTCCGCCCCGTCCGCAGATTCTTTATTTGATCCTTCATTCATTTGACCCAGGGCGCATCAGCGCCTTTTTTGTTGCCTAGACGAAAGGAGCATCACATGAGCGCAGTTGAAAAAGCAGCACCAGTAGCAACCATTCCGGCCATCGGCCAGGCATACGGCGGCGGCTTTGTCTCAGGCATCACCCGCGACCCCGAGACTGGAAATCGCTACCTGAACATCACTGCCGGCGCCGGGCATGAGCTGACTGGCGAATGGGGTGAGTACGGCGAAAAGATCGAAGGCGCCGACAGCTTCACAAACAGCCGGGCGAACACCGAAGCCATGGCCGCAGCCGGGAGCAAGCTAGCACAGCAAGTCCTGGCCCTGGATGTCGGTGGCTTCACCGACTGGGCGATCCCGGCGCGTGACGTGCAAGAACTGCAGTATCGCCACTTCAAACCGACGACCCAGGAAAACTGGGCCGGACGGCGCGACGGCGATAACCCGAATAGCGATCCGGTAGGCAAGATCTACAGCGAAGAAGACCCAGCGCAGACGGTGCATGAAGCATTCCGCGAAGGTGGCCCGGAGGCGTTCAAGGACACTTGGTACTGGTCGAGTTCGCAGCGCTCCGCCTACAGCGCAGTCTTTCTGCTTTTCGAAGATGGCTATCAGTACAGCAGCGACAAGTACGACGAGCTCCGCGTCCGCCCCGTCCGCAGCGAGCTTATTCAGTAATTCATTCATTTAACCGGCCGCTTGCGGCCGGAGCCCAAGTAGGGGCAACGCATGGCAATGCATACTGAGCTTTCGATCTACAAGGCCGCCAGCGGTCTTTTGCAGATGGCTACCAACATCACCAAGAACATCCCGCGGGAACTCAAGCAGTCATTGGGTCGGCGGGTTATCGACGAGTGCGTCGATGTGCTGATCTTGATTGCGCGGGCAAACGCCACGCAGGATAAGCGACCACACCTCACGTCACTCGTTGAGAAGGTCCAGGTGATCGAACTGCTCATGCGCCTGTTCAAGGACAACCGCTTCATCAGCGTCACCCAGCATGCAGGCACGATGGAGGTAACAACCTCTATCGGAAAGCAGGCCAACGCCTGGAAGCGCAATTCCCCAACCGCGCCCGCTACCTGAAGGTCAAGGCTTTCAGGTCTGTGCGAATTGAATCTGGTCGTGCCGCTGGCCTTCGTGCCACCGCCATGTGCACACACGGATACCGACGGTCTAAAGCGTCCGAGCAGGTCCGGCACAGTTCCCCCGATGAGAAATCGTCGGGGCGACGTAGATAGCACGACCGGTCGCAGCGCTCCGCCAACAACGCATTCAATCTGAATTTCGAAGATGGCTATCAGAACAACAACGACAAGAACAACGAGCTCCGCGTCCGCCCCGTCCGCAGATTCGAGCCCCTGCCCGTTCAGCGACTTGGTCCAAGCTTATTACGACTGCCGGCGCTCGAAGCGCAACAGCACCAGCGCGCTGGCTTTCGAAATGGACTTGGAAAAGAACCTGACGGAGCTACGCGACGACCTGGTAAGCGGCCGATACCGCCCTGGTC
>NZ_JSYZ01000053.1:2285-2486 GCF_001293465.1 Pseudomonas asplenii | reverse complement strand
GCGTAGCCGTTGTTGATCACCAGCCGGCTGATGGCCCGGTGCGGCACCAGCACGCCTTTCGGGGTGCCGGTGGAGCCGGAGGTGTACATGATGTACGCCGCGCTTTCGCTGGACTGGGTGATCCCCAGGTCATCCGGATCCAGAGCGGACAGGTCCAGACGGTCCAGTTCCACCCGCTGTGCCGAGGTCGCCAGCGACACC
>NZ_JSYZ01000053.1:0-2226 GCF_001293465.1 Pseudomonas asplenii | reverse complement strand
GCGGTGCATTGATGTCCAGCGGTACATAGACCGCCGCGCACTTGAGCGCCGCCAATTGGCTGACCAGCAGGTCATGGCTGCGTGCCAGCAGGATCGCCACGCTGTCGCCCGGCTGCACGCCGAGGCCACGCAGGTGCCGGGCCAGGCGGTTGGCTCGGGCGTTGAGCTCGGCGTAAGTCAACGCCACGCCGTCGTGGATCGCCGCACACGCCTCGGGGCGGGCACGGACCTGGGCCTCGAACAGCCCGTGCACGGTCTGTGTCCGTGGGTAGTCGCGATGGCTGGCGTTGAAGCTCACCAGCAGTTGCTCGCGCTCGGCATCGGGCAGGATCGTAAGTTCAGCCAACGGCGTCTGGGGCGCCTGCTCCAGGGCCGCCGCCAGGTTGACCAGGGCCGTGTGCATGTAGTCGCAGACCCGCTGCGCACCGATGCCCTCCAGGGCCAGGACACTCAGGGAGAAGTCTTCGCCCAGGTCGTCCACCGACAGTGTCAGCGGGTAGTTGGTGCGTTCTTCACTGCTGAGAATCTCGATCCCTTGCCAAGCCTGCAAGGCCGGTTCGGAAACCGCGTCGACGGCGCTATGCCGGTAGTTGAGCAAGGCACTGAACAGCGGGGTTGGCGCGGCCACGCCGCTGCAACGCTGGGCCAGGGCCAGGGACGCATGTTCGTGACCGAGCAGCGCGCTCAGTCGCCCGTGGACCGCCTTGACCCCGTCCCGCACCCCCTGCTCGCCCACGGTGACCCGCAGCGGCAAGGTATTGATAAACATCCCCAGGGCCCGATCGGCACCCTCGCCGCCCTGCATCCGCCCCATCAGCACGGTGCCGAACACCACATCCCGGGTGCCCGAGACCTTGCCCAGCACCTGGGCCCAGGCCAGGTGGTGCAGGCTGGCGGCGCTGACCCCCAGTTGCCGGGCCAGGGCCCGCAGCCGCTGGCTCAAGGCTGATGGCAGAACGGCACTCACTTCATCGATAAGGTGGCTGTCGACCTGCACATCCTGCAGGCCGAATGGCAGGGTCGGCTCGTCGATATCGCCCAGCATCTCGTGGAAGAACGTTTCGTGTTCCTGCTGGCTGGTCCCCAGGCGCGCCTGGGCCACATAGTTGCGGTACGGCACCGGGTTGCCCAGTTGATTGGCCTGCCCCAGCAGATGCGCCTGGATTTCATGTCGCACCACCTCCAGGGCGGTGTGGTCCAGGGCCATGTGGTGGAAGCGCAACATGGCCACCCAACGCTGTTGGCCCTCGTCCTCGGCGAACACCAGTTGCATCAGGGGCGCCTGGGTCACGTCCAGCCGGGAGTGGCGGGTGTCGAAACGCGCCTTCAGCTGAACCGCCACCTCACCGGCACGCGGATCCAGCACCAAGGCTTCGCAATGCAGGCGGGCCTGGCGCCAGACCACCTGGACCGGTTCGTCCAGGCCTTGCCAGAGCACGGCGGTGCGCAGGATGTCATGCCGGTCGATGACCTGTTGCAACGCCTGGGCAAAGGCGTCCAGCCGCTGACGGTCCGCCACGTTGAACAGGGCATGGAGAACATAGGGATCACCCTGCTCGGCGGCCAGGTGATGATAGAGAATGCCTTCCTGCAGCGGTGCCAGCGGATAGATATCCTGCACATTCGCCGCACCACCCGGCACGCTGGCGACGATTCGCTCGATCGCCGCCTGGTCCAGGTCGATCAGCGGCAGCATGTCCGGGGTGAGGTGCGTGCAGCCCGGCGGGATGGCATTGGCCGGGACCACGATCTCACGTCCGCCACCCACGGCAGCGGCCAGCGCGGCCAGGGTCGGCTGATTGAACAGCACCCGCACATCGGCGCTCAGACCGGCCTGGCGCATGCGTTCGATCAGGCTCACGGCGAGCAGCGAATGCCCGCCCAGTTCGAAAAAGTGATCATGACGTCCGATCTGCTCGACCTTGAGCACCTCGGACCAGATCCGTGCCAGGGTGATTTCGGTTTCGCCTTGGGGAGCTTCGAAGCCACGATGGCTCAAGGCACTGCTGTCCGGTGCCGGCAGGGCCTTGCGGTCCAGTTTGCCGTTCGGGGTCAGCGGCAGTTTTTCCAGGGCGACGTAGACGGCCGGGACCATGTACTCCGGCAGTTTTTCCTGCAGGTGGCGGCGCAGACTGTCGATCTCCACCGAGGCATGGCCCTCGGCCAGGGTGTAGTAGGCCACCAGGCGCTTGTCGCCCGGCACGTCCTCGCGGGCGGTGACCACCG
>NZ_JSYZ01000052.1 GCF_001293465.1 Pseudomonas asplenii | reverse complement strand
TGGTGATCAACAACGGCTACGCCGATTTCAACGAACGGGATCGAGTGGCCTTCGCCTCCAACCCGGCCTTCGACGCCAGTACCCTGGATGTCTGGGCGCCGCTGCTCAATGGCGGCTGCGTGGTGGTGATCGGCCAGGACGACCTGCTGTCCCCGGCGAACTTCCAGCGCCTGCTGCTGGAACAGTCGGTGACGGTGCTGTGGATGACCGCCGGGTTGTTCCATCAGTATGCCTCGGGCCTGGGTGAGGCATTCTCGCGGCTGCGTTACCTGATCGTCGGCGGCGACGTACTGGACCCGGCGGTGATCGCCCGGGTACTGGAAAACAGTGCCCCCGAGCATCTGCTCAACGGTTACGGCCCGACCGAAGCCACGACCTTCTCCGCGACCTACGAAATCACCGCGGTCGGCAACGGGGGCATCCCGATTGGCCGCCCCGTGGGCAACACCTGCCTGTACGTGCTCGATGCCCAGGGCCAGCCGGTGCCGGTGGGTGTGGCAGGGGAGCTGTATATCGGCGGACAGGGCGTGGCCCTGGGTTACCTGAACCGGGAAGAACTGACCCGGGAAAAATTCCTGGTCGACCCATTCGACAGCGGGCCGAATGCCCGCCTGTACCGCACCGGCGACCTGGTGCGCTGGCGCGCCGACGGCAACCTGGAGTACCTGGGCCGCAATGACGCCCAGGTGAAGAT
>NZ_JSYZ01000051.1 GCF_001293465.1 Pseudomonas asplenii | reverse complement strand
TGCCCTGATCCAGATTGATCACGGGTACCGACACGCCGGCCAGCAACTGCTGGGTCGCGTTCTGGGCCAGCACTACGGCCGGCGCACTGTCCTGCAGCATGTAGGCGATCCGCTCGGCCGGGTACCCCGGATCCAGCGGCACATAGGCGCCCCCGGCCTTGAGAATCGCCAGCAGGCCGACGACCATCTCGGCGCCGCGCTCGACACAGATCCCCACGCGGGAGTCCGGCTGCACACCCTGCTTGCGCAGGGCATGGGCCAAACGGTTGGCCTGTTCGTTCAGTTCGCGATAGCTGAGTTTCCTACCGTCATGGACCACCGCCAGGGCATCCGGCGTCAGTTCCACCTGGGCCTCGAACAACCCATGAATGGTCTGCGCCTGCGGATACTCCAGCGCGGTATCGTTGAACGCCACCAGCAACTGCTCGCGCTCGTTGGCCGGCAGGATCGGCAGGCGGTTGAGCGCGACGGTCGCAGCTCGTTCCAAAGCCTGGGCCAACTGCTCCAGCGCGGTCTGCATATAACCGCACACCCGCTGCGCATCGATTCCGCTGACCGCCTGCACGGTCAGGCTGAAACCTTCGCCCAGATCATCCAGGCACAGGATCAGCGGATAGTTGGTGCGCTCTTCGCCACCCAGTACCTCGATCCCCTCCCACAACTGCACCGTCTCGCCGCTCACCGTATCCGCCGAGCTGTGCCGGTAGTTGAGCAAGGTGCTGAACAACGGCGTCGGCGCGGCCACCCCGCTGCAACGCTGAGCCAGGGACAATGGGGCATGTTCATGCCCCAGCAACGCGCTCAGCCGCGCATGGGTCGCCTTGACCCCGGCACGCACATCCTGCTCGCCGACGGCCACCCGCAGCGGCAAGGTGTTGATGAACATGCCCAGCGCCCGGCGAGTCCCCTCGCCGCCCTGCATCCGCCCCAACAGCACGGTACCGAACACCACATCGCTGCGTCCGCACAGGCGCCCGAGTACCTGGGCCCAGGCCAGGTGATGCAGGCTCGCCACGCTCACTCCCTGCTGCCGGGCCTGGGTGCGCAGGCGCCGACTCAGTTCGGCGGGCAGCGCCTGGGTCGCTTCCTCGACGCCACGGCCGTCGCCACGGACATCCTGCAGGCCGAATGGCAGCGTTGGCTCGTCGACGTCGCCGAGCATCTCGCGGAAGAACCGTTCATGGGTCTCGCGGCTCACGCCCAACCGGGCCTGGGCCACGTAGTTGCGATACGGTACCGGCGTGCCCAGCGTCCGGGCCTGGTCATAAAGGTACGCATGAATTTCCTGCTGCACCACTTCCAGGGCGGCGTGGTCGATTGCGATGTGATGAAACAGCAGCATCGCCACCCAGCGCCGGTTGACCGCATCGTGGGCGAAGGCCAGCCGCAACAAGGGCGCCTGGCTGATATCGAGGCGGTAATGCCGTGGGTCGAAACGTTGCTGCAATTGCTCGATGGCGGCGCCGGCGACCGGATCGATGTCGATTTCCGTGATCGCCAGCCGGGCCTGACGCCAGACCACCTGCACCGGCTCGTCCAGGCCTTCCCAGACCACGCTGGTGCGCAGAATGTCGTGACGGTCGATGACCTGCTGCAAGGCCGCGGCGAACTCGTCGAAACGCGCGCGACTGGCGATCGCGAACTGCGCCTGCAGGACATAGGGGTCACCCTGCCCGGCGGCAATATGGTGATAGAGAATACCTTCCTGCAAGGGCGCCAGCGGGTAGATGTCCTGCACATTGCCCGCACCGCCGGGGACCGTGGCGACAATCTGTTCGATGGCCGCCTGGTCGAGCCTGACCAGCGGCAACATGTCCGGGGTGATGCGCGTACAACCGGGCGGAATGGCCAGGGCGGGAATCTCCACCTCGCCGGCCTTGCCACTGGAGTATTCGCCAGCGTTGATCAGCTCGATCAGCGCCGCCTTGTTGTCGCGCAGCATCGCCAGCACGGCGGGCTCGCTGAGGGACTGTCGTCGGCCGCTGACTACCAGTTGGTCGCCCTTGACAGCCAGTTGCACATCCTTCTCTTTCAATACGGCCAACAGTTCGATCACGCTCACAGAACAATCTCCATTCTTTCCATCGTTGCCGCGTATTCAGATAAGGTGGGGTGTTCGAACAGGTCCCTGACGTCAGCCTCCAGCCCCTCCTGGCGCATCCGTTCCATGAGGCTCACGGCCAGCAGCGAATGGCCGCCGAGCTCGAAGAAATGGTCATGTCGGCCGACCTGCGCGACACCCAGCAGTTCTTGCCAGATCCCGGCGATCAGGGTTTCGTTTTCGCCTTGCGGGGCCTCGTAGCCACGGTTGATCAGCGCATCCCCGTCCGGGGCCGGCAGAGCCTTGCGGTCGAGCTTGCCGTTGGGGGTCAGCGGCAAGGCATCGAGGCGCACATAGGCCACCGGGACCATATAGGGCGGTAATTGCCCCAGCAGCCAGCCGCGCAGGCTGTCGATAGCCGGCTCGTTATCGGCGGACTGGAGGGTGTAGTAGGCCACCAGGCGCTTGTCGCCCGGCACATCCTCGCGGGCGGTGACCACCGCTTCGTGGATCGCCGGGTGTTTGGCCAGGCGGGCATCGATTTCGCCCAGTTCGATACGGAAACCGCGGATCTTCACCTGGTCGTCGTTGCGGCCCAGGTATTCGATGTTGC
>NZ_JSYZ01000050.1 GCF_001293465.1 Pseudomonas asplenii | reverse complement strand
CGAGTTCGACGAGAACCGCCTGATCATCAGCTACCCGATCTCGTTGCTGTGAACCGGTTGGGCTGACTTTGAGAGCAGGACTTCAGGGCCTATTCGCGGGCAAGCCCTGCTCCTACATGAGTGGAGTCTTACGCGGGCTTGCATGCGACATAAATCTGCAGGAGCAGGACTTGCCCGCGAACCGGCCACCGGCAACACCGCTCGACTCAGTGCGAATCGCGGTCCCACCACCAATCCCAGAAACCGGGCAAGTGTACCGGCGTGGAGCTGCTCGGCACCGTACGCGCCAGTACCGCCCGCAGCAGCGCCGAACGATCGGTGTAGAACGGCTGCTCGGCAGTCCGCACGCCGGTCTCCCGCGCACAATCCATCAGGATCTGCAGGTACTCCTGCATGTGCCGGGCGGTATAGCGGTTGAGGTCGTGGAAGGTCACCACCACCGGAATCACCCCATCGACCACCGGCATCTCGCCCCGGACGATCTGCTCGCGCACCTCGGCCAGGTGCTTGAGCAGGTTGGCCCGGCGCTGCGGGCTCGCGGTGATCCCCCAGACCTTGCCATCGTTGGCACTGAGGTCAGTCAGCAGCACGTGCAGCCCATGCTGCCGGTAGGCCGCGAACGTGCGCTTGTCGTAGTTCCAGAACGGCGGCCGCAGGAGGGTCGGCGGAGCACCGGTGATCGCTGCGATAACGGCACTGCCATCGTTCAGTGACTGTTCCAGTTCCTGCGGATTCAATGAACGATGGTTGGTGTGCCAGTGCCCCGCCGTATGAAAGCCGAGGACATGCCCCTCGGCATGTTCGCGCCGCATCAGCGCCCGGCCTATGTCGCTGTTGCCGGCCCTGGGGGCACCGGTCTGGACGAAGAACACCGCCTTGATGCCCGGCTGAATCGGGTTATGGGCCAGGTCGTCGAGCACCGACGCGGTCGGGTTGTAGAAACTCGACGCACTGGGCCCGTCATCGAAGGTCAGCAGGAAACGGATCGGCGGCTGCGTGCGTAGCGCCTGTTCGGTGCTCGGGCTCAGGGGGATCGGCGGGCCGATACAGCCGGCCAGGCCCGTGGCGAGCGCAAGCACCAGGAATGAGGTCAAAAGCGATTTCATGAGGTTGGCCTGGTCCAGGTCACAACAATTGCAGAACCAAGATGTATTCAAGCCATCGTCATGCAGAACGGAATGGGAACTTGAGTGCGCATCTTACCGACAGGATGGCGCAACGTCCCTGCCCTCCGCCATCACACGGAGGGGCCATCGTTCCTGTCAGATCAGCGAAAACGCCAAGTGTTCCGGGATGGGCGTTTTTTCAGACGAATGAGAAAGGACCGCCGCCACGGCCTGTTCCCAGGCAGGCGCATGGGAACAGGCCGTGGAGGGCTTACTGACGCGATTCCACGCCCAGTTCGTCCCACACCGATTCCGCCAGGTGGAAGGTCGCGTTGGCCGCCGGGATACCGCAATAGATGGCGCTCTGCATCAGCACTTCCTTGATCTCTTCGCGGGTCACGCCGTTGTTGGCTGCGGCCCGCAGGTGCAACTTGAGCTCCTCGTTGCGGTTCATGCCGATCAGCATGGCGATGGTGATCAGGCTGCGCGTGTGCCGGGGCAACCCCGGGCGGGTCCAGATATCACCCCAGGCATGGCGGGTGATCATCTCCTGGAACTCCGAGTTGAACTCGGTCAGGTTGTTCAGGCTGCGGTCGACATGGGCATCCCCGAGCACGGCACGCCGCACCCGCATCCCCTCGGCATAACGTTGTTTCTCGTCCACGGACACTCTCCTCAAACCCGGTCCAGCAGGAAATCCAGCACGCGCTGGCTGAAGGCATCGCCGGCCTGTACGTTCGACAGGTGGGCGGCATGGAATTCGGCGTACTCGGCGCCCTTGACGTGCTGCTGGATGAACAGACTGCCGCTGGGCGGCGTTACCGCATCCTCGCTGCCGGCGATCACCAGCACCGGAGCGCGGATCCTGTCCAGTTGCTCGCGAAAATCGGCATCGCGCACCGCCGCGCAGTTGGCCGCATAGCCTTGCGGCGACGTGGCGGCGAGCATGTCGGTGATCGGCTTGACCTGCTGTGGCTGCGCGGCGGAAAACTGCGGCGTGAACCAGCGGGCGATCGCCCCGTCGCGCAAGGCGGCCATGGCCGCCGCGCCATCGCGCAACACGGTCTCGATGCGCGGATTCCACATCGCCGGGTCGCCGATCTTCGCCGCCGTGTTGCACACGATCAGCCTGTTCAAGCGCTGGCCGACATGGATACCCAGCCACTGGCCGATCAGCCCGCCCATGGACAAGCCGCAGAAGTGCGCCCGCTCGATACCCAGCGCATCGAGCAGGGCCACTACGTCACGGCCCAGTTGCTCGATGCTGTACGGACCTTCGGTCACCAGCGAACGACCATGGCCACGGGTGTCGTAGCGCAGCACCCGGAAGTGTTCGGCGAACGCCGGGATCTGGGTGTCCCACATGCCCAGGTCGGTGCCCAGGGAGTTGGAGAGCACCAGCACCGGTGCCTCCTGCGGACCGTCGAAGCGGTAGTGCAGTTCGCCATCAGCCAGTTGTACAAAAGCCACGACAATCTCCTTCAGGTAAAAGCCAGATGCTCGGCCACCGCACGCTCGACCCAGGTACGGGCCTGGCCGAGGTAATGGGCCGGATCGAGCAGGTGGTCCAGTTCTTGCGCGGATAGTTGCGCGGTGATTTGCGGTTCGTCGCCCAGCACAGCCCGCAAGTGGCGCTGCTCGGCCACCGCGCGCTGACAGCACTGCTCCAGCAGGTGGTGGGCGGCGTCGCGCCCCAGGCGCTGGGCGAGGACGATACTCACCGCCTCCGCCAGCAACAGGCCACGGGTCAGATCGAGGTTGCTCAGCATCCGCGCCGGGTCCACTTCCAGGCCTTCGGCAACGATCAGCGCCTGCTGCAGCGAGCCCGAGACCAGCCGGCAGATTTCCGGCAGGGTCTCCCATTCGGCGTGCCACAGGCCGAGGCTGCGCTCGTGTTCCTGGGGCATGGCGCTGAACAGGGTCGAGAGCAGGCCCGGAACCCGGGTCGCGGTGCCGATCAGTACCGCGGCGCCCACCGGATTGCGCTTGTGCGGCATGGTCGAGGAACCGCCCTTGCCCGGTGCCGACGGCTCGAAGACTTCGGCGGCCTCGGTCTGCATCAGCAGGCTGACATCGCGTCCCAGTTTGCCCAGGCTGCCGGCAATCAGGCCGAGGACGGCACCGAATTCCACCAGGCGGTCGCGATGGGTGTGCCAGGGTTGTTCGGCAAGGTTGAGCTGCAGCTCCTCGGCCAGCGCCTCGGCCACCGGCATCGCCTGCTCGCCGAGGGCGGCCAGGGTGCCCGAGGCACCGCCGAACTGCAGGCACAGCAGCCGCGGTTGCAGTTCGCGCAGACGCTGGCGATGGCGGGTGACCGCGCCCAGCCAACCGGCGATCTTCATGCCGAGGGTGACCGGCGTGGCCTGTTGCAACCAGGTCCGCCCGGCCAGCGGTGTGTCCGCATACCGGTGGGCCTGGGCTGCCAATACGTCAGCCAGGCGTTGCAGGTCAGCGTCGATCAACTGCCAGGCACTGCGCAGTTGCAGCACCAGGCCGGAGTCCATGACGTCCTGGCTGGTGGCGCCCAGATGCACATAACGCTCGGCCCCGGCATCGGCGGCAGCGATCCGCTTGCCCAGTGCCTTGACCAGCGGGATCGCCGAATTGCCGGCCGTGGCGATCGCCTCGCCGAGAGCGGCGTAATCGTAGAACCCGGCCTCGCATGCCGCGGCAATCGGCGCGACCGCCGCCTGGGGAATCAGCCCGACCCGCGCCTGCGCACGGGCCAGCGCGGCCTCGAAGTCGAGCATCGCCTGGACCCGGCCCTGGTCGGAAAACACCTGGGCCATATCGCGGGCGATAAAGTAGGCATCGAACAGTTGGTTGCTCGGTCGTTGCATGGAAGATCCCTGGTAAAGGCGCGCCCATCACGGGCGCGCAGGTCGATCAATGATCGTGGTGCAGATACGCCGCCTGTTTCGGCAGGCGCAGGCTGAACAGGAAGGCGACCACCATCATGACGGTCACGTACCAGTAGAAGGCGTTCTCCATCCCCATCGATTTGAGGTTCAGCGCCACGTACTCCGCCGAACCGCCGAACACCGCGTTGGCCACCGCATAGGCCAGCCCCACCCCCAGCGCACGCACCTGGACCGGGAACATCTCGGCTTTGACCAGGCCGCTGATCGAGGTGTAGAAGCTGACGATCGCCAGAGCCAGGCTGATCAGCACGAAGGCCAGGAACGGACTGGTGACGGTCTTCAGGGTCAGCAGGATCGGTACCGTGCACAGTGCCCCCAGGGCACCGAACCAGAGCATCGAGTTGCGCCGGCCGATCCGATCCGAGAGCATGCCGAACACCGGTTGCAGGCACATGTAGAGGAACAGGGCGCCGGTCATCACGAAGCTCGCGGTCTTGGCGCTCATCCCGGCGGTGTTCACCAGGTACTTCTGCATGTAGGTGGTGAAGGTGTAGAAGATCAGCGAGCCGCCAGCGGTGTAGCCGAGCACGGTGACGAACGCCGCCTTGTGGTCACGGAACAGCGCCCGCAGGCTGCCGGCGTCCTTGTCCTGGCGGGTTTCCCTGCTGGTAGTTTCCTTCAGCGAACGACGCAGCAGCAACGAGATCACCGCAGCGACGGCGCCGATCACGAACGGGATGCGCCAACCCCAGGCCTTGAGTTCGGGTTCAGTGAGAAACTGTTGCAGGATCACCACCACCAGCACCGCCAGCAACTGGCCGCCGATCAGGGTCACGTACTGGAACGAGGCGAAGAAACCCCGCTGGCCACGCAACGCCACTTCGCTCATGTAGGTTGCGGTGGTGCCGTACTCGCCACCCACCGACAGGCCCTGGAACAGCCGCGCCACCAGCAGCAGCGCCGGCGCCCAGGCGCCGATGCTGGCGTAGGTCGGCATGAAGGCGATGACCAGGGAGCCGCCGCACATCATCAGCACCGAGATCATCATCGAATTCTTGCGCCCGTGCTTGTCGGCCACCCGGCCGAACAGCCAGCCGCCGATGGGACGCATCAGGAAGCCGGCCGCGAATACACCGGCAGTGTTCAGCAACTGAACCGTCGGGTCATCGGAAGGGAAAAAGGCGGGGGCGAAATAGATGGCACAGAAGGCATACACGTAGAAGTCGAACCATTCGACCAGGTTGCCCGAAGAAGCACCGACGATGGCAAAGATCCTTTTGCTGCGTTCCTCACCGGTGTACGGCGTCGTTGTTGTTGTCATGTTCACTCACTCGTAAGGGATAGTTGCAGTCTAGACATACTTTGCAACAAGCCTGTTCCCCCGGCACACCAGACCTTTGTAGAAGCCTGCCTGCGGGCGATCAATACGACACGGAATCTCTGCTACACCCCATCGTCCTGATCACCAGCAAGCCGGTTCCTACAGAGGTGGGCTTCAGACCCGCTCGATAGCCAGCGCCAGGCCCTGGCCAACGCCGACGCACATGGTCGCCAGGCCCTTGCGGCCGCCGGTTTTTTCCAGGTGATGCAGCGCGGTCAATACCAGGCGTGCACCACTCATGCCCAGGGGATGGCCGAGGGCGATGGCACCGCCGTTCGGATTGACCTGGGCCGCATCGTCGGCGATCCCCAGCTCGCGCAACACCGCCAGGCCCTGGCTGGCGAAGGCTTCGTTCAGTTCGATCACGTCGAACTCGCTCACCGCCAGCCCGAGGCGCTCGGTCAGCTTGCGCACCGCCGGCACCGGGCCGATGCCCATGACCCGCGGCGCCACGCCGGCACTGGCCATGCCGAGCACCCGCGCGCGGGCGGTCAGGCCATGCTTTTTCACCGCCTCGGCGGAGGCCAGGATCAGCGCCGCCGCGCCATCGTTGACACCGGAGGCGTTGCCGGCGGTGACGGTCTTGTCGGGACCGTTGACCGGCTTGAGTTTCGCCAGGGCCTCCAGGGTGGTATCGGCGCGCGGATGCTCATCCTGCTCGACCACGGTCTCGCCCTTCTTGTGGGCGATACGCACCGGCACGATCTCCTCGGCGAAGAACCCGGCGGCCTGGGCCGCGGCAGTCCGCTGCTGGCTGCGCAGGGCGAACGCGTCCTGGTCGGCGCGGGACACCCGGTAGTCGTCGGCGACGTTATCGGCGGTCTGTGGCATCGCATCGACCCCATACTGGGCCTTCATCAACGGGTTGATGAAGCGCCAGCCGATGGTGGTGTCTTCCAGTTTCATGTTGCGGGAAAACGCCGCATCGGCCTTGCCCATCACGAACGGAGCCCGGGACATCGACTCGACGCCACCGGCGATCGCCAGCTCCATTTCGCCGCTGGCGATGGCGCGGAAGGCATTGCCGATCGCTTCCATGCCCGAGGCACAGAGACGGTTGAGGGTCACGCCGGGAACGCTCTCCGGCAGCCCGGCCAGCAACAGGGCCATGCGCGCGACGTTGCGGTTGTCCTCGCCGGCCTGGTTGGCGCAGCCGAGGAACACCTCGTCGACCTCGCTCCAGTTCACCGACGGGTTGCGTTCCAGCAGCGCCTTGATCGGCACGGCGGCCAGATCATCGGCACGCACACCGGCCAGCCCGCCGCCGAAACGGCCGATGGGGGTACGGACGGCGTCACAGATAAAGACTTCGCGCATCAGGCTTCTCCCGGGGCTTGGCCATGGGCCGCGGCAGTGCGGGCCTCAAGATCGCGCAGGGCGCTGAGCTCGACGTCGGTCGGCTCGGCGGTGCTGGCGACCTGCTCGGCGAACCGTACCGGCCAACCGGTGGCGGCAATCACCTGCTCACGGGTCACGCCCGGGTGCAGGGAGGTGACGACGAACTCGTGGGTCCCGGCTTCCGGTTCCATGATGCACAGGTCGGTGATGATGCCTACCGGACCGGCGCCCGGCAGACCGAGGCGCTGACGGGAATCGCCGCCCTCGCCGTGACCGACCGAGGTGACGAAGTCCAGCTTGTCGACGAAGGAGCGCGCCGACTGCTTGAGGATGATCAGCACGCTCTTCGCCGAACCGGCGATCTCCGGTGCGCCGCCAGCCCCGGGCAGACGGACCTTCGGCGAGAAGTAGTCACCCACCACCGTGGTATTGATATTGCCGAAACGGTCGACTTGGGCCGCGCCAAGGAAACCGACATCGATGCGACCACCCTGCAGCCAGTAGCGAAAGATCTCGCCGGTCGGCACCACGGTATCGGCGGTTTCCGCCAGCTCACCGTCGCCGATGGACAACGGCAGCACGCTGGGCTTGGCGCCGATCGGGCCGGACTCGTAGATCAGCACCACATCCGGCGAGGACGTCAGGCGCGCCAGGTTGGCCGCCTTGGACGGCAGGCCGATGCCGACGAAACAGACCGAACCGTTCTTCAGGCGACGGGCGGCGGCAACGGTCATCATTTCATTGGTGGTGTAGGTCATTATTTTGCCTCCGAGGCTTGGGCCAGCTTGGCCCGGAACTCGGCGAAGTCCGCCGTGCCATGGATGTAGTCGGCGATCCAGGCGGTGAAGGTTTCCCGGTCGCGGGCAATCGGATCCCAGGCCTGGTAGAAACGGTTGTCGCGCTCGCTATAGCCATGGGCATAGGACGGGTGGGCGCCGCCCGGGACATGGCAGACCGCGCTGACGGCCCAGGTCGGCAGGACGCAGGCGTTCATCGGAGCCTGCAGATCGTCGACGATCTCCTCGACGGTGACGATGCAACGCCGGGCCGCCAGCACAGCTTCCTTCTGCACGCCGAGAATGCCCCACAGCAGGACGTTGCCCTTGCGGTCGGCCTTCTGCGCATGAATCACCGTGACATCGGGACGTACCGAAGGTACTGCGGCCAGCACTTCACCGGTGAACGGGCAGGTCACACTCTTGATCAGCGGGTTGACCTTCGGCAGGTCGGAGCCGGCATAGGCACGCAGCACCGCGAATGGCAGGCCGGAAGCGCCGGCGACGTAGGCATTGGCCAGGTCGGCGTGGCTGTGCTCCTCGATTTCCAGCGCATGAGGCCACTGCTTCTCGACCGCATCGCGCAGACGGTGCAGGGAACCGACCCCCGGGTTGCCGCCCCAGGAAAACACCAGCTTGCGAGCACAACCGGCACCGATCAGTTGGTCGTAGATCAGGTCGGGGGTCATCCGCACCAGTGTCAGGTCTTTCTTGCCCTGACGAATGATTTCATGACCCGCCGCAGTCGGAATCAGGTGAGTGAAGCCTTCGAGCGCGACGGTATCGCCGTCATTGACGAATTGCTTCACCGCGTCATGCAGCGAAAGTATTTCAGCCATGGATACAGACTCCCGGTTTCAACAAGCCAGCTTGGAAGAAAAAGGCGCGAGGTCAGCGCCGAAGTGAAGCCAGATTAAGCCGGGGCTCGGCCCGCAAACAATCCGATAATCGATTATGTGTTCGATAATCGAACCAATTGTTTGCAGGCTATCGACTCCCCCCACACCCGGTCGACTCAGGTCGCATCCGCGTGGCTGACCCGGCCCTTGATCAGCACGCCAGCCGTCGCCAGCGCCGCCGGTACCACCAGCACGGTCAGCACCTGCTCGAAGTTCCAGCCCATGCCCAACAGCGTAGCGCCCATCCAGGCGCCGAGAATCGCGCCAAAACGACCGATCCCGAGCATCCAGGACACACCCGTGGCCCGCCCCTGGGTCGGGTAGAAGCGTGCCGCCAGCGAAGGCATCGCCGATTGCGCGCCGTTCACGCACATGCCGGCCGCCAGCACCAGGGTTCCCAGCAGGGCGATGTGGCCCAGGCTCTGGCCGACCGCGTAGGCAAAGATCCCGGCCAACAGGTAGAAAGTGCCGATGACCTTGTGCGGGTTGAAGCGGTCCATGGCCCAACCCACCCCGACCGCACTCAGCACCCCGCCGAACTGGAACAGGGCGCCAATGAACGCGGCCTGTTCCAGGCTCGCGCCGCTGTCACGCATCAGCGTCGGCAGCCAGCTGGTCAGCAGGTAGACGATCACCAGGCCCATGAAATAGGTCAGCCACAGCAGCAGGGTGCCGGCGCTGTAGGTGCCGGAGAAAATCACCGCCAGCACATTGCGCGCCTTGACCGTCTTCTGCTCCGGCACGCTGAAGCTCGCCGCCGCGGCCACCTGCTGTGGCGCGATCGGCGCCAGGGCCTTGCGTATCCTGTCCACGCCGCGGTTGCGCACCACCAGAAAACGCGCCGACTCCGGCAGCCAGAGCAACAACACCAGCACCAGCAACAGCGGCAGCAGCCCACCGATCAACAGCAGGCTGTGCCAGCCGAAGGCCGGGATCAGCTTGGCCGAGACGAAACCGCCACCGGCCATGCCCAGGTTGAAACCGCAGAACATGCTGGTCACCAGCAGCGACTTGTGCCGCTCCGGGGTGTATTCCGAGAGCAGCGTCGTGGCATTCGGCATGCCCGCGCCCAGGCCCAGCCCGGTGAGGAAGCGCAGCACCAGCAACTGGTCGACATTGCTGCTGTAGGCCGAGGCCAGGCTGAAGGCGCCGAACAGCAGAACCGCGCCCACCAGCACCACCTTGCGTCCGAAGCGGTCCGCCAGGGGGCCGGAACCGAGCGCGCCGAAGACCATGCCGATCAGCGCCGCACTCATCACTGGCCCGAGGCTGGCACGGTCGATGCCCCAGTCCTGGGACAGCGCCGGCGCGATGAAGCCCATGGCCGCCGTGTCCAGGCCATCGAGAAAAACGATCAGGAAACACAGGATCACCACCCGCCACTGGTACCTGGACAGCGGTTGGCTATTGATAAGGGACTGCACATCGAGGCAGTGACCGACAGTGGATTGAGGCTGGTTCATTATTTTTATTTCCACACAAGCGCGCAGACGAACAGGCGCCGACCGGGCCGGCGACGTTGGATGAAGCGGGTTGGTTCAGGCGTGCCGCGTCAGGACGGCGAACACGCGGGAGAGGTATCGGGAGAGATGTTCATGGCGGTCTGGCCTCTTCATTATTATTAGAGCGGCCCGGAGCGAGCCTTGCAGGCTCGTCAATTCAGGGCGCTGCCGCGACATTAATCAGCGGTATTCAACCGCGCAATTCGATAAACGCGTAACTGGGCGGTTATCGAACAGCTTTGCTGAGGAGCCGGCCATCAGGCGAACAGTTGGGCACTCAGGTCACGGCTGGCGGCGAGCATGTTCGGCAGGAAACGCTGCTCCAGCTCGCTGCGGCTGACACTGCCGGCATGGGTGCTGACGTTCAGGGCCGCGAGCACCTGGCCCGAGGCGTCGTAGACCGGTACGGCAATCGAACGCAGGCCCTGCTCCAGCTCCTGGTCGACGATGCACCAGCCCTGTCGACGCACCTGCTGCAGGCATTCGAGCAGCGCTTCGGGGGTATGCAGGGTACGGCTGGTCTTGGGCTGCAGGTCGGCATGTTCGAGGTAGTCCTGCAGCGACGCATCATCCAGCGCGGCCAGCAGGATCCGGCCCATCGAGGTGCAGTAGGCCGGCAGTCGCCCGCCGACGGACAGATCGACCGAGATCAGCTTCTGCGGCGTGGCCGAGCGGGCGATGTAAAGAATGTCGTCACCCTCGAGGGTGGCCATGTTGCAGGCCTCGTGGAGCTGCTCGCTCATGCGGTCCAGATAAGGCTGGGCCGACACCGCCAGGGGTGTCGAGGACAGATAGGCATGCCCCAGGGTGAGCACCTTGGGCAACAGCGAATAGGTGCGCCCGTCGGTGGTGGCATAGCCGAGCTTGATCAGTGTATGCAGGCAACGTCGCACGGCCGCCCGGGGAATCTCCGTGCGGTGGCTGATCTGCGCGATGGTCAGGTGCCGCTTGCGCTCCTGGAACGCCTGTACCACCGCCAGGCCACGGGCCAGCGACGTCATGAAATCCGGGTCGCCGGTAAAGGCCTGAATCCGCTTGGCGGGCGAGGCGACGATAGGCGGCGCGACGGAATTGAAGGCAGTACGCAGTGGGTCGTTCATTCCAGGTCCTTGTTCACACTGTCAGCCGCTATTACAGGCCGCCGACAGCCGATAGACAAGCCATGCAGGCCCTACATTGTGCGATTATCGAACATACGGCCGATAATCGCAATTGACCTGGGCGGTCCCGAGGCTTATAACGTTGCCTTGCCGCTCTGCGATTCCCGGCATACTGGTCAGGTACCCACCGGGGAACTCACCGGCACGGCCTTACCCACGAAGTAAGGCCGTTCTCCCCTCCCCCCTCTTTTGCAGTGCTGGTGATACAAGCTTCCCTATACAACTGTTATTACCCAGCCAATTAGCGGTATCAAAAACTTCCAGCGAAAGTTTGCCGCCGGGAAACAGGCAGCACTTGCCCAAGCCCTCAAGTTACAGTTCAAAACTCCTACGTGACAAAGCCCCTGGACAAAGTTGACGGGCTCTCCCCTCTTCGCGGTAATATTGTTCAAACCGACCGATATACTCTACGTACGCTGCGTGCCATCAGGCGCCCTCGTGGCCGTGGGAGCCGGGCTCAGCCCTGTCAGGCAAGTCCATCCCGCGCGGTCGTGTTTACAGAGACGGAAAAACCCTTCAATTCAAATTAGGTAACACTGTGACGAAAGACGAACTGCGCGCGGAACTTGAGCGCCAGGAACAACGTTACAAGGATGTTTACGGCGGAGAAGTCACCACCTACGCCGCGCAACCCGAACCGGAACGCAAACCCTGGCGTAAACGGGCCAGTCTTCGCGACCAGGCCTTTAGCCAGGAACTGCAAAAGATGGAACAGGAACTCAAGGCGCAACAGGCCCAGGCGACTCAGCCTTGACACCGTGAGGCTTGCCTCCTGCAGCCTGTCATCCTACCCGGATCCTGCCAGGCTCCCGCATGTCAACGGCTTGTGCTATCCGCGACGAGCCCTGGAAGCCGCCCCACCCAACGGGCTGATTGACGCCAGGCAGGTCCTCACACAGAAATTTCATACAGCCGTTTCGGCCCAGAAGCCCTGCACCGAAACCTCGCGTTTTCCAGATATTTCCAATGAAATCAGAAGCTTGCCAGAGCCCCGGAAAACCTGGGTTTGCAGGGTTTCCTACATTTTTTTTCATTGAAGAATGTTACCGATGGGCAGCTAGTGCATCGATTAGCGGGCTTTTCTGGCATAATCGCGCCCCCTTATGACCGGGTCAGAAAACCTACATGATCGATTTATTCAGCGGACTGGATGCTTGGGTCCTCGTGAGCCTGCTGCTCGCCCTGGCCTTTGTCCTCAGCTTCGAGTTCATCAACGGCTTTCATGACACCGCTAACGCGGTGGCCACAGTGATCTACACCAAAGCGATGCCGCCCCATCTCGCGGTGTTCTCCTCCGGTGTATTCAATTTCCTCGGGGTTCTGCTCGGCGGGGTCGGCGTTGCCTATGCCATCGTCCACCTGTTGCCGGTGGAACTGCTGATCAACGTCAACACCGGACATGGCCTGGCCATGGTGTTCTCGCTGCTGGCTGCGGCCATCACCTGGAACCTGGGAACCTGGTATTTCGGCATTCCGGCCTCGAGTTCCCACACCCTGATCGGTTCGATCCTCGGTGTCGGCCTGGCCAATGCCCTGCTCAACGACATTCCGTTAGGCGACGGGGTCAACTGGCAGAAAGCGATCGATATCGGTGCCTCGCTGGTGTTCTCGCCGCTGGCCGGCATGCTGGTGGCAGGCCTGGTTCTGGTCGCCCTGAAGTGGTGGCGTCCGAAGTCGAAGATGCACAAGACGCCGGAACAGCGCCGCAAGATCGACGACAAGAAGCACCCTCCGTTCTGGAATCGCATGGTACTGGTGGTTTCGGCCATGGCCGTGAGCTTCGTGCACGGCTCCAACGACGGTCAGAAAGGTATCGGCCTGATCATGCTGGTGCTGATCGGTATCGTGCCGGCGCAGTTCGTACTCGACCTGAGCACCACCACCTACCAGATCGAACGCACCCGCGACGCGACCCTGCACCTGAGCCAGTTCTACCAGCGCAACAGCGCCACCCTGAGCGAGTTCCTGGCACTGGGCAAGAGCGTGCAGGACGACCTGCCGGGCAAGTTCAGCTGCAATCCGCAGCAGACCGAACCGACCATCGCCGCGCTGCTGAACGATCTCAAGGGCGTCAACGACTACCATTCGCTGGCACCTGAAAAGCGTATCGAAGTGCGCCGCTACCTGCTCTGCCTGGACGACACCGCGAAGAAGGTCGGCAAGCTGCCGGGCCTGGACGCGCGCGAGAAGGCGGACCTGGAAAAACTGCGCAAGGACCTGACCGCCACGACCGAATACGCACCGTTCTGGGTGATTCTGGCGGTGGCCCTGGCCCTTGGCCTGGGGACCATGGTCGGCTGGAAACGGGTGGTGCTGACCATTGGCGAGAAGATCGGCAAGCAGGGCATGACCTATGCCCAGGGCATGTCGGCCCAGATCACCACGGCCGGAATGATCGGCCTGGCGAACATCTTCGCGCTACCGGTTTCGACGACCCACGTGCTGTCGTCGGGTGTGGCGGGGACCATGCTGGCGAACAAGAGCGGGCTGCAGAGCAGCACGATCAAGACCATTCTGCTGGCCTGGGTACTGACCTTGCCGGCGACCGTCGGGTTGTCTGCCGGTTTGTTCTGGCTCGCTTCGAAGATTATCGGCAGTTGAGTTGACTGCCGTGATCTGAAAATCAAGGTGCCACCTTTTGGGGCACCTTTTTTTTCGTCTCGGTTTTTAATGCTGGTGTTTAAGTTTGGGGGATGCGTGTGTATCCGTTTGCGCGTTTAACTGGTGTAACGGTTTCGCCCCTTACGGGCGAGTTACTTTTTTTCAGACGCCAAAAAAAGTAACCAAAAAACGCTTGCCCCTCCATTGGCCCCCCGCTACGCGAGGGGTTCCCTCATTCCACCCTCGCTCCGTGGGTCGCGCCGCATGGGCATCCATGCCCATCGGCGCTAACTCGGCATCCATGCCGAGTTCCCCACTACACCAGGGCTCCATTCGGCCTGCTGGGAACGGGGCCGGTAGATCAAAAGCAAGAGCAAAGAGCTTCGCGGGCAAGCCCGGCTCCTACAAGTTTACGTCGTACACGGAGGCTGCATACGACATCTATCTGTAGGAGCGGGGCTTGCCCGCGAAGAGGCCATTGAAGTCGCCGAAAAACTTCCAGATGCCCCCTCTGCTTTTGATCTTGCTTTTGATCTACCGGCCCCGTTCCCAGCTGGCTGAGTGGAGGTTCTGTTTC
>NZ_JSYZ01000005.1 GCF_001293465.1 Pseudomonas asplenii | reverse complement strand
ACCACCGGTGTCAGCCAGATCAATACCGCCATGAGCCAGTTGAGCGAGATCACACAGCAGTCGGCCTCGTCCTCCGAAGAACTGGCTGCCACCGCCGAGGAGATGAGCAGCCAGGCCGAACAACTGCAACAGTTGATGGATTTCTTCAAGGTCGGCTCTTCGGGCAAGGCCAGCCATGAAGCCGGCGCCAAGGGTAAGGTCGGCATCGCACGCAAGGCTCCCCGCCGCGTCGTGGAAAGCAGTGACGACGACCTGTTCGATGACGCCGTACCCGCCGGGTTCGTCCGTTTCCAGCACTGATTCAACCCCTCGATCCCGTGACCGGGGCACCCGCCCGTGCCCCCAGGAGCGCAGCATGTCCAGCTTCTTCAGCCGCTCCGGCGACGCCGCCCTGCCGGATGCACCCCAGCAGTACCTGACCTTCACCCTGGCCAAGGAAGTCTTCGCCGTCGGCACCCGTAGCGTACGCGAGATCATCGAGTGCGCCAGCCTGACCCCCGTCCCCATGATGCCGTCGTGCGTTCTCGGGGTGATCAATCTGCGCGGCGGCGTAGTACCTATCATGGATCTGCGCCAACGCTTCGGTGCCGGGCAGACCACCCTCAACCGGCGCAGTTGCATCGTGATCCTGGAGGTGGAACGCGATGATCTGCGCCAGGTGATGGGTATCGTTGTCGAGGCGGTCAATGCCGTCATCGAGATCAATACCCAGGACATGGAGCCTGCTCCCAGCTTCGGCGCCCACATCCGCACCGACTTCATCCACGGCATGGCCAAGCTCGACGGCCGCCTGGTGGTGATGCTGGACATCGGCCGGGTGTTGTCCCTGGACGATCTGCAGGGACTGGTCGAGGTCGGCCGGGCCGGCAACATGCCGCTGTCGGCCTGACCAGGAGCCCGCCATGACCGAACTCAGCCTCTCCAACCCCGAATTCCACCAGTTCCGCGCCATGATCCACGAGATCGCCGGCATCGCCATGTCCGAGGCCAAGCGCCAGTTGATCGCCGGTCGGCTAAGCAAGCGCCTGCGCCACTTTGGTCTGGGCAGCTACGGCGACTACTACCGGTTGTTGATGAAGGACAAGGACGAGTTGCAAATGGCTGTCGATCTGCTCACCACCAACGAGACCTACTTCTTCCGCGAGCCCAGGCATTTCGACTTTCTGCGCGAGAAACTGGGCACGGAGCTGCAGCGTGGCAGCGGTCCGCTGCGTATCTGGAGTGCGGCCTGCTCCAGCGGAGAAGAACCCTACACCCTGGCCCTGCTGCTGGCCGACACCGTTCGCAGCCGGCCCTGGGAAATCCTGGCCTCGGATATCAGCACCCGCATCCTGGACAAGGCCCGCGCCGGTCTCTACCCCCTGGACGATGCCCAAGGCATTCCAAGCGACCTGCGCCAGCGCTTCTGCCTGCAGGGCACCGGTCGCAACGACGGCCTGTTCACCCTGGAGCCGGCGCTGAAGCAGCGCGTGCAGTTCCGCCAGATCAACCTAAACCGCACGCTGCCGGAAGTCGGAACATTCGACGTGATCTTCCTGCGTAACGTGATGATCTACTTCGACGCCGACACCAAGCGCCAGGTAGTACAGCGCCTGTGCGCGCGCCTGCGTCCGGGCGGTTACTTCCTGATCAGCCATTCGGAGAGCCTCAACGGCATCTGCGATGAGTTGCAGTCGGTACGCCCTTCGATCTACCGGAGGTCCCATGCGTAAGCCCAAGGGCATCATCGAGGTGTTCCTGCAGCCGGGCGAATTGTATTTTGGCGACCGCTACACCCGCTTGCGCACACTGCTGGGCTCTTGCGTCTCCATTGTGCTCTGGCACCGCGCGGCGCTGCTGGGCGGGATGTGCCACTACCTGCTGCCGACCTGCAGCCATCCGAATCAGAAACCGGATAGTCGCTACGCCGATGTCGCCCTGCATCAACTGCTGCAGGAAGTGCGCATGAGTGGCACGCACGCCAGGGACTACCGGATCAGCCTGTTCGGCGGCGGCAACATGCTGGAAAGCCGCAGCCGCCAGCACATCGGGCGCAAAAACATCGAAGCCGGCCTGGTACTGCTGGCCGCCCATGGCTTGACCTGCCACGCACGCGATGTGGGTGGCGAAGGCTACCGCAGCCTGATCTTCGACGTGTGGAGCGGCAACATCGCATTGCGCCAACCCCATCCTCAACAAGTTGCCAGTCGGCATGACGAGGCCCGCTCAACATGAAAAACATCAAGGTGATGATCGTTGACGACTCAGCAGTCGTGCGTCAGGTACTGACCGCCAGTCTGTCAGGCCACAATGGCATCGAGGTGATCGGTGCCGCCGCCGACCCGCTGTTCGCACTGGAGCGGATGAACCGGAACTGGCCGGACGTGCTGGTGCTGGATGTGGAAATGCCGCGCATGGACGGCATTTCCTTCCTGAAGAAGCTGATGGTCGAAAGGCCAACCCCGGTGGTGATCTGCTCGACCCTGACCGAAAAGGGCGCCGCCACCACCATCGAGGCCCTGGCGGCCGGCGCAGTCGCCATCGTCACCAAGCCCCAGGGCAACCTGCGCCAGTTCCTGATCGAGGCCACCGAAGAGCTGGTGAATGCCATCAAGGCTGCGTCCCAGGCGAGCCTGGGGCGAATGGTCGGCACGGCAGCGCACACCTCGGCCGCCGTCCCCCCCAAACTCACAGCCGACGCGATCCTGCCCGAGGGTGGATCGGCGGCCATGATCCGCACGACCGAACGCATCGTCGCCCTGGGCACCTCCACCGGTGGCACCCAGGCCCTGGAATATGTGCTGACCGCCCTGCCGCGGGTCTGTGCCGGTATCGTTATCGTCCAGCACATGCCAGAGAAGTTCACCGCCGCCTTTGCGGCACGCCTGAACAGTCTGTGCCAGATCGAAGTGCGCGAGGCGCGCCACGGTGACCGTGTGATTCCCGGCCGCGCCCTGGTCGCCCCCGGCGGCCGCCACATGCTGCTCAAACGAAGCGGCGCACAGTATGTGGTGGATATCGTCGACGGCCCTCCGGTATCCCGGCACAAACCCTCAGTCGATGTCCTGTTCCGCTCCGTTGCCCGTTCTGCCGGCGCCAATGCCACCGGCATCATCATGACCGGCATGGGCGACGATGGCGCGCGCGGGCTCAGGGAAATGTACGACGCCGGTGCCTACACCCTCGGTCAGGACGAGGCTTCCTGCGTGGTCTATGGCATGCCCAAGGAGGCTCGCAAGCTGGATGCGGTGCACCGGGAGATTCCTCTGGAGCAAATCCCGGCCTACATCCTCAAGGGCTACCATCCCTGAGTTCAACGCTCGGCGCCAGCCCCCCCCCAGGGTGGTTGAAAGCTGTCAGGAGGGTTGAGGCACCCCATCCGTCACGACTGGCAGCACGTCCATTCACTTATGCAGAATCGCCTGGTGAATGTCCTGCAGCGCCATGATCCGCTGCGCGGCATTGAGTTTGATCGCCTCCTTGGGCATCCCGAACACCACGCAGCTGGCTTCGTCCTGGGCCACCGTGGTGGCGCCGGCGTCGAGCATTTCCCTGAGGCCGCGCGCGCCATCGTCGCCCATGCCGGTCATGATGATGCCGGTGGCGTTCTTGCCGGCGAATTTGGCCACGGAGCGAAACAGCACGTCCACCGACGGACGATGGCGGTTGACCAGGGGGCCGTCGATGACCTGGGCGTGGTAAAAGGCACCGCTACGGGTCACCATCAGGTGTTTACCGCCCGGAGCGATCAGGGCCAGGCCGGGCAGGATGCGGTCGTTGTTGCGTGCTTCCCGGACTTCGATCTGGCACAGACTGTTGAGGCGCTCGGCGAAGGAGGCGGTGAATTTCTCCGGCATGTGCTGCACCACCACCATCCCCGGGCACACCCGCGGCAACGCCGTCAGTACGGTTTCCAGAGCCTGGGTCCCGCCGGTGGAAGTGCCGATGGCGACGATGCGTTCGGTGGTCTGTGCCATGGCATGGCCGGTGGCCGCGGGCAGGATCGCGTCCGCGCTGAGTTTGCTGGCGGGCACCGGCGCAGGCGTTACGGGGGCGCTGCGTTTGCCCAGGTTCCTGACGTTGGCATTGGCCGCCGCGCGAATCGCCCCGACCAGCTCGGCCGCCGAGTCGATCAGGAAGTTCTTCAACCCGGTGGTCGGCTTGGTGATGATCTCCACGGCGCCGGCCGACAGCGCCTGCAGAGAGGTTTCCGCGCCCTTCTGGGTCAGGGACGAGCAGATCACCACCGGCGTCGGCCGTTCGCTCATGATCTTGCGCAGGAAGGTGATGCCGTCCATGCGGGGCATCTCCACGTCCAGCACGATCACGTCCGGCCATTCCCGGGCGAGCTTGTCCATGGCGAAAATCGGATCGGAGGCGGCCCCCATGACCTGGATATCCGGCGTGTCGTTGAGGATCGTCAGCAGCACCTGGCGCACCACGGCCGAATCATCGACCAGCAACACGCTGATTTTTCTGTTAGGCATGTTCTAGAGGGTTCCCATTGGTTGATGCCGGACCCAGACGTTGCCGTTCCACAGGTCGAATACAATCGTGCGGTAGCCGGTACTGCCCATGTCCTGGGCAGCCAGGTGCAACCGATGCTGCTCGGCCAGGTCCAGCGCCGCGCGGATGTTCAGACGGGCCACGTCCTGCGTCGACACGGCGCGGCGCTGCTCGGGGAACATCTCGCCACCGCCGAACAGCTTGACCTGGTAATCCTGCGGCGTGGTGCCGTGGGCGCGCGCGTGCCGCAACAGCAGCTCGACCGCCTCGTCGGCATAGCGGCCGTCCAGACACTGGCCGCGGCGCAAGCGTGCCGGCAGCATGAAATGGCACATGCCGCCGATCAGCCGTTGCGGGTGCCAGAACGTGAACGCCACGCACGATCCCAGCAAGGTACGCAGGCGCGTCGCCCGGGAGGCAAAGCTGACCTGCCCTGGCGCCAATATCACTTCACTCACATCTACGGGCTTTTTCATGGTTTGCGATAAATCGACGGAGCCACCAGCTTGAGCGTGTCATTCACGCCGTGGAGGCTTTCCGAATGGCTGATGATGAAGTAACCACCGGACTTCAGGCGCGGCAGCAGGCGGGCCACCACTTGGCTCTTGGTCTTCTGGTCAAAATAGATCATGACGTTACGCAGGAAAATCACCTCGAACTCACCAAGCTCGGGCAGGCTTTCATTGAGGTTGACCTGGACAAAATTGACCCGGTTGCGCAGGGCCTTGTCGATCAGGAAGGTGCCCTCCTGGCGGCCAACACCCTTGAGGCAGTACTTGGTCAGCAGCGGCGTGGGCAAGGTGCCAGCGCGCTCCATGGGATAATGCCCGGTGCGCGCCCGAGCCAGTACCTGGGTGCTGATGTCCGAGCCGACCACCTCCCAGGGCGTGGTCCCCAGATGTTCGGCCAGGGTCATGGCCAGGCTGTAGGGTTCCTCGCCGGAGGAGCTGGCCGCGCTCCACACGCGAAACACCTTGCCTGACGCGGCCTTGGGCAGGACCTGTTGACGCAGGAAGTCGAAGTGCTTGGGTTCGCGGAAAAAATAGGTTTCATTGGTGGTCAGCAGATCCAGCGCGACCTGCCGCTCCCCCATATTCTGATCGCTCATGATCAGCCTGAAGTACTCGCCGTAAGTCTCCAGTTCGAAATGCTTGAGGCGTTTGAACAGGCGCCCGGCCACCAGGGCCTTCTTGGCGACCGACAGATTGATACCGGCCGCGCGGTACAACCAGGATTGGAACTGGCCGAACTCACGATCATCCAGAGAAGCGGTGTCTGACATGTTCGAACCTTAACGCGCGTCCAGGTCGAGCCCCGGTGCCTGGGCGACCTCGGCGAGGCTGGACATCTCGTCAATCGACAACACCTTGTCCACCGCCAGCACGATCACGAACTTGCCGTCGACCTTGGCCATGCCGCTGATGAAATCGGCGCGAATCCGCGCACCGAAGCTGGGTGGCGGTTCGATCTGGTCGGCCGGTATGTCCTGCACCGCGGAGACGGTGTCCACCAGCAACCCGATGTCCTGGGGCTCACCCTCCTCGCTCCGGGCCTCGATGATGATCACACAGGAACGCCGGGTGATCGTCGAGGTTTCCCGGCCAAAGCGGGCCGACAGGTCCACCACCGGCACCACGGCACCGCGCAGGTTGATCACGCCGCGCACAAAGGCGGGCATCATCGGCACCACGGTGAGGCTGCCGTACTCGATGATTTCCTTGATGCCCAGAATGCCGAGGGCGAACATCTCGCCGCCGAGTATGAAGGTCAGGTATTGCGCATCCTCGTCTGTCGCGATCGCAGTGTGGCGGGTGGTCATTACAGCGCCCATGTCATTCTCCCTTTGAGCCGGCCTCGATCCTGCGATCAGAAGCGGGTGAACTCCGATTCGTCCAAGGCTTCGGCCATGTTGTGGGCGAACGCCTTGCGCGGTGCCTGCGCCACTGGCCGCGTAGCCTGGCGGTCGGACACGTGGCCGGGGTTGTCGGGGCTGCGAACCTGAGCGGCCCTGGCGGTGGAATCGAGCACGAAGAAGCTCATGGCCTGCTGCAACTGCTCGGCCTGGCTGCTCATTTCTTCCGCGGTGGCGGCCAACTCCTCGCTGCTCGAGGCGTTCTGCTGGGTGACCTGGTTGAGCTGGGTCATCGCCATGTTGATCTGCGAGACACCGGCGGCCTGTTCCTCGGAGGCGGCGCTGATTTCCTGCACCAGGTCGGAGGTCTTGGTGATCGACGGCACCATTTCATCGAGCAGCTTGCCGGCCTTCTCGGCCATGTCCACGCTGCTGGAGGACAGCTCACCGATCTCCTGGGCGGCCACCTGGCTGCGCTCGGCCAGCTTGCGCACCTCGGCAGCCACCACCGCGAAGCCCTTGCCATGCTCGCCGGCCCGTGCGGCCTCGATGGCGGCATTGAGGGCAAGCAGATTGGTCTGGTAGGCGATGTCATCGATGATGCTGATGCGCTGAGCGATCTTCTTCATCGCCACCACGGTCTGCTGCACCGACTCGCCGCCCTCGGTGGCTTCCTTGGCAGCCTTGCTGGCCATGCCATCGGTGACCTTGGCGTTCTCGGTGTTCTGGTTGATGCTGGCACTCATCTGCTCCACCGAGGCACTGGTTTCCTCGACGCTGGCCGCCTGTTCGCTGGTGGCCTGGCTCATCGATTGCGCGGTGGCGCTGACCTGCTCCGAAGCGCTGGCCAGGTTGTCGGCCGCGTTGCGTACGTCGCCGATGATATGCGCCAGTTTGCCGACCATGTTGCGCATGGCATTGAGTACCATGCCGGTCTCGTCCTTGGCGCCCGGTTCGATATGGGCGTTGAGGTTGCCCTGGGCCAGATGCTCGGCGACAGCCGCGGCATGGCGCAACGGACGCGAGATGATCCGGGCGATGAACAGGGCCAGCCCCAGGCCGACCACCAGCGCCACGATCAGGGCCGCAACGATCGACAGGCGTGAGCTTTCGTACAACGCCGCCCCCTTGTCACCCGCCGATGTGGCGCCGGCGTCGTTGAGCAGGATCATTTTCTCCAGGCGCCCCGTCACCTCGTCAAAATGCACCTTGGACTCGCCGCGCAGCACGCCACGGGCCTGAGCCTCCTCATTCTGCCGGGACAGCTCGAACACTTTCTGACTGCCCGCCAGGTAAGTGGCCCAGGCGCTCTTGACGCTATCGAGAAGCTGACGGTCCTCGTCGTTCGAGACCAGTTTCTCGTAGGTGTCGAGCCTGGTTTCGAACTGCTGGCGCGCCTCGGCGGCTTCGCGTTCCGCCTGGGCCTTTTCCTCGGCCACCTCCGTGGAGATGTGGCGGTTTTCCTTCAGCCGGTAGTTGGCCGCATAAAAGCGCATGCCTGCCGCGGCGCGCATGGAGGGCATCCAGTTGCCCCGGATGTCCTGGGCCGCCTGGTTGACGCTGCCCAGTTGGACGATGGCGAAGGCTCCCATGGCCGCGGTCAGCGCCAGGACCACCAGGAAAGAGCTGATCAGCTTGATTGAAATTTTCAGATTGTAGAACCATTTCATCGGGGAACCTCCATGGAAATGCAAAGACTTCAGCGACCAACGACAGGAGACGACAAAGGTGCCTGGGCCGTACGGGCTTCCAGTTGTACGATCTGGCTGAGCAAGGCCGGTATATCCAGAATCAGGGCCACCGCACCGCTGCCCAGGATGGTCGAGCCGCTGATACCACGCAGTGCGCCAAAGAGCTTGCCCAGGGGTTTGATCACGATCTGGAACTCACCGAGCAACTCGTCCACCACCAGGCCGGCCTTGTGTTCGGCATAGCGCACCACCACCACGTTCTGCCGCCGGGCGGCTGGCCCCTCGTGCCTGAAGTGTTCGCGCAGGTCCACCAGGGGCAACACCTCGCCTCGCAGGTCCAGATAGCCCTGCCTGCGGCTGGATTGGCGCTGGTGCTCATCCAGCTCGACGCATTCCTGGACCATGTCCAGGGGGATCACGTAGGTCGCGTGGTCCAGGCCCACCAGGAAGCCATTGATGATCGCCAGGGTCAGCGGCAGGCGAATGCGCACCACGGTCCCCTCGCCAGGACGACTGTCCAGGTCGACGGTGCCCCGCAGCAGGGTGATATTGCGCTTGACCACATCCATGCCTACGCCGCGCCCGGACAGGTTGGTCACCGCCTCGGCGGTGGAGAAGCCGGCCTCGAAGATCAGGTTGTAGATTTCCTGGTCGGTGAGCACCGCACCGCTGGCGACCAGCCCACGCTCCTGGGCCTTTGCCAGGATGCGCTCGCGGTTCAGGCCGGCGCCGTCGTCGGCGATTTCGATGACGATGCTCCCCGAGTCGTGATAGGCATTGAGGCTCAGGTGGCCCTTGCTCGGCTTGCCGGCCACACGCCGGGCTTCGGCGCTTTCGATACCGTGGTCCATGGCATTGCGCAGCAGGTGCATCAGCGGATCGCCGATTTTCTCCACCACCGTCTTGTCCAGCTCGGTTTCCGCACCGTTGATGATCAGCTCGATGTCCTTGCCCAGTTCCTGGCTGACGTCGCGTACCACGCGCCGGAAGCGGTTGAACGTGTCGCCGATCGGAATCATGCGCAGGTGCAGCGCGCCATCGAGGATTTCCTCCACCAGCCCCGACACGCTCGAAGTGGCCTCCTGCAACGGATCGTTGTTGCAGGAGCGGGCCAGCAGGCTGGCGCCGGCGCTGGCGATCACCAGCTCGCCGACCAGGCTGATCAACTCGTCGAGCTTGTCGGCATTGACCCGCACATAGTTGCCATCCAGGGGTTTGGATTTACTGGCCGCCGGCAGGCGCTGGGGGACGGCAAGCGCGGCTTGCGGCTCAGACAGCGCGACATCCCTGCCAACAGGGTCCCCGGGGGCCTCATCAACCATGAAGATGCGCACTTCGCACTCGTCACGCACGAAGTCGAACACTTCATTGAGGGTGGCATGACTGGCGGCGGTGGAATACAGGTCGATCTCGAAACCCAGGTAGCAGCTCTCCGGATCCCAGCTTTCCAGGGCCGGGATGCCATCGGTCAGGGTTGTCACCTGGGTCATCCGCCCCAGGGTATCGAGGTAGCGCAGGAACGACAGGGGGTCCATGCCATTACGGAACACGTCCACGCCGAAGCGCAAGGAGATGTGCCAGGGCACCTCGTCGTGGGTGCCCGCATCCGCTTCGGCTGCAGCGACTTCAACGTGCTCGACGGCCTCGGCAGGCGCCTGGTAGACACTCAGCGCCGCCCGCAAGGCCGCTTCCCGCTCCAGCGCCGCCGGTTCGAGCGCCTCGCCGCGGTTGGCGACCACCTCGATCAGCTCAAGCATATGGTCGCCGCACTTGAGCAGCAGCGCGATCAGCGCGGCGTCCACGGCCACACTGTCATCGCGCAGGCGATCGAGCACATCCTCGACGATATGGGTAAAGCTGACGATTGGCGTGAGGCCGAACAGGCCGGCAGAGCCCTTGATGGTGTGCGCCGCGCGGAAAATCGCGCCGATGGCATCCTGATCGCCAGGCTCGCTTTCCAGTTGCAGCAGGGATTGCTCCATGGTCTGCAACAGTTCACGCGCCTCCACGATGAAAGTCTGCTGTGCCTGATCGAGATTGATGCTCACCTGGACGTTCCTTGTCGATCGATAAACGGTCGCGGCGCCGGCTACAAGGCGCTGCGGCGACAGAGTTGAAGCGTTTGCATGACCGTCTGACTCTTGCCGGTCAGGCTCAGGGCCGTACCGCCGAGGCCGGCTTCACGCTCGATTACCGCCAGCAACTGCAACCCGGCACCGTCCATTTCGGTGACCTGCGACAGGTCCAGCTCCAGGCGCGGCGCCGCGCCAATCTTCGGCAACAGCACAGACGCCAGCTCGGCGACCGTGTAGATCGTCAGCTCGCCTTCGATGCCGACACGAGCTGTATCGTCGACGATTTCATGGGTGACGGACATGGCAGCCTCCTCACGATCGGAGTGTCAGGGCAGGATCAGTTTGGAAACCGCCGCCAGCATCTGCGCCGGCTGGAACGGTTTGACCACCCAGGCCTTGGCACCGGCGGCCTGGCCTTCGGCCTTCTTCGATTCCTGCGATTCCGTGGTCAGCATGATGATAGGCGTGAACTTGTAGTTGGCCAGTTTCTTCACCTCCTTGACGAAGGTGATGCCGTCCATGTTCGGCATGTTCACGTCACTGATGATCAGGTGCACCTTCTGCCCGGTGAGCTTGCTCAGCGCGTCCTTGCCATCGCTCGCCTCGATCACCTCGTAACCGGCGCCTTTCAGGGCGATTCCAACCACTTGCCGCACACTGCTGGAATCGTCGACCACTAATACGTTCTTCGCCATGATGGGCTCCTAAAAGAAGGTAATGTCTTGTGAAGTCTGCTGAGTGGCGACCGCACCATGATGCGTGCGCCGCTGTTCGTCGGTGGCGTAGGTGGACTCCATGCTCGCCAGCCACTGCCGCACGTCGATGGCCTCGGCCCGTTCCGGCGCCTGGCTGACCTGCTGCAGGTGATCGTGCAAGGCGTTGATGTTGTCGCGCACGTGGCTGAGGATCTGGCTGACCCGGTCCTGGAATTGCAGGTTGACCAGCACATCGGTCAACTCGTCGCGAATCCCGTAGCTTTCCTGCTTGAGCAGGTCGGCGGAGTCGGCCAGGCGCCCGGTGATGTTCTGGAAGCGTTCGAGTACCAGCTGGATGCTCTGTTCGGACTCACCCACCGAATGGCTGTCCTGGTCGGCGCTGCTGGAAGCAGCCTCCACCAATTGGGTGATGGCGTTATTGATGATATCGACCTTGGCCGACATCTGCTGGCCGGTCTCGCTCGACTTGCTCGACAGGTTGCGCACCGCATCGGCCACCACCGCAAAACCTCGGCCGGCCTCACCGGCACGGGCCGCCTCGATCGCGGCATTGAGGGCCAGCAGGTTGGTTTGCGCGGCAATCGCCGCGACATCGGCGGCCATGGTGCGCAATTCGCCGGTATAGGCGGTAAGCCCCCGCACCTGGCCGAGCATCTGGTCCCGGCTGGTCTGGGTGGCCTTGAGCGAATCGATCACCTGGCTCAGTTCGCTGTCGCTGCGGGCCAGTACCTTGAGCGCGCCGTCGGCGGCCTGGCCATCGAGTTCGCCAGCCGCCTGCTGCGAGGCTTGTACCGTTTCCTCCAGGCGCGTGGCGATACCACTGAACCGATTGACCAGGCTGACAATCGCCTCCTCTGTCTGCAGGCGCGAACTTTCCACCTGCTTGGCCCAGATCGGCATGGCCCCCAGCAACACCTCATCCAGCTTCGCCCGCGAAGCCATGAGGTCTTGCTCTGCATTTTTGCTGCCCTGCTCCGCCAGGCCCCGCGCAGTGGAACGACGCAGCACCTCGCGCACCGAGCCGGCACTCCAGGCGCAGGCCCCCAAACCGATCAGCACCAGCACCGCGCAGGCCGCCAGGTTGGCCGGGGACGTTGATTGCAGAAGAATCCAGATAACGGCAGGTATCACCGGGATGAACGCGAACCAGCGAAAACGCGGATGACCAGAAACGGAACCAAGGCTGGACTGAGGTGGGGTCATGAGTTCGATCCTTGAATATCACTGCCGATGCAGACAACATAGAAGTTATCTGCGAGATATGCCTCCACTTTAGCCTTTTCCCTGTACCTTCCGTCTGGTTTATGGCCATTGGACAGCACGGCCGACTGCTCCGGGGCACGGAAGCGAACCTCGTGGCCGCCACGGCCAAGTCCTTGAAAACCTTGTACTGACGCGGTTGTCCGGCAGCCGGTAGCCGACCTGTGGAACGCCCTGTCAGGGCATCCAGCATGGACAAAATGCCAGTAACCGGCCTGAGCCAGGCGGTAGTAGCGTTATGCAGTCAGACATCATCATATGAGGGATCGAAAGATGGCCATGGCACTTCTGGGTGACTCGGACGAGTGGAATCTGAGCTACGAATTCGACGCTGCAGTCCCGGTCTCCGGTATCTATCTCTGCACCGGATGCGGCAAGGAACTGAGCGCCCGCAAGGGTGACCACTTCCCTCCCCGGAACCAGCACCGGCACTCGGACCACAAGGTGGGCGTGCACTGGCGCCTGGTGGTCAAGACCGCCCACTAGCCTGGCGGCTGCTACGGCCTGCGGCCGGGCAGCATGCTTGAGCAGAGCACCCACCGGGAGGCATCGGCAGGCCGGCCGGGTTCTTCGCCAGTGGATTTCGCCATGGGCCTACGCCCTCCTCCGCGGGGACCTCAAGCGACTGGCTATTGCACTCAACGGCCCGCCAGGTTTTCCCGAGCCCACGCCTCGGCGGTGGTGACTCGAATCGACTGCTGCTCGTTGAAAGTGCCCGCTTTGGGCCATGACACGCCCCTGCCCTGGGCGAACACCGCGCGGTACTTCTTGATGTGATGAGTGGGGTCTTTCTCCAACGCCTGAAGCAGGTACGGAACCGTCCACACGTTACGTTTGAATGGGCGTCCCAGTACGTGTTCGAGCAGACTCGCAAGCTCGGCGTACGTCACAGTGTCGCCGGATAGGTAGACGATCTGGTTGCGCAAGCGAGGTTCGAAGAAAACGATTTCCGCTGTCAGCGCACCAATGTCGTCTGGCGTCGTGAGCGTCACACTGTTGGCAAGACTGCCCAGCGCGTTCACCGTGTCGTTTTCGAAGTCGACCACCTCGAATACAGGCTCGAAAAGGAAGCTGGTGAACATGCCCGTCGAGATGATGACCCATTCCGTCTTGTCCTGGGCGCGAAGCAACTCGCGCACATCGAGCTGGGCATCGAACAGGTCCTGCGGGCTGCCCCGGCCGATCACCTCGAAGTCGACGCCAAACTGCCACGGGAAGTAGCGCTTCACGCCGGACTTGAGGGCTGCCGTCGCTAATTTCATCGGGGTTTCCCTACCTGCGACCATGCCGGCGCAGCCGATGACGGTATCGAACCGTGCGAACACTTCAGCCAACTGATCGATTGAATCATTCACCAGGTCTGCGGCGACCATCTGGATGCCCAGGTGCCGAAGCTCATCGATTTCCCGCTTTTTCTCAGCCACCTGGGTGTGGATGGTCGAATCCCTGAGCAGGACGCTGAGGGTGGAGCCGGGTTTACGCTTTGCCACTCGCGCGAGATTGCGCAAAACCGGAAGGCCAAGTTCGCCGGCGCCTAGAACAAGAATGGATTGGGGGGAAAGCTGGGTCACTTCGGTCATGATTTCTCCTGGGACCTGTTGCCTGTAGGATGCGCGAATGCTGCACGATTCAGGCAGCACTCGTAAGAAGGCACACGCGTGATACCAGGGGGGACGAATGACCGATCATGAAACTCTCAGCCGGGCAGAAGCTATCTGCCAGACCCTTAGAGAGGAGGATGACGGCGTCAGGCGGGAAGTCCTCGCTCACGCTGGGAGCCGCTGGTCATTGGGTATCCTGCATGCCTTGGGGGTGTACGGTAAGATGCGCCATGCCGAGCTCAAGAGGCAGATGGCGGGTGTGACTCAGCGAATGTTGACCAAGACGCTACGCGCCATGGAGCGGGACGGTCTGCTGATCCGGCGGGAGTTCGGTGAAATCCCGCCCCGCGTGGAGTATGAGTTGACACCGCTGGGTAGGGGACTGTTGCTGCGTATGTCCCCTATCTGGACTTGGATCGTCGAAAACGTCGAGGATTTCCGCAAGGCGCGTCGCCTTTTCGACAGCCAGGATGGCAAAAAACCTTCATGGCAGGTCCCCACGTCAATGCCATCCGATCCGGAAACATCCGAGTAATCATTTGCGTTACAAGCAACGGCTTACCCTGCCCCCATTTCTGCTCGGCCCGACCATTTGGATCTATGCCCGTGCTGCATAGATGGCTCATGGAGCCGTAACTGGAACAGCTCGATATACAGCTACCTGATCTGAACGTATTGTTTCGTTCAACACGTAGGTCGACCCCGTCTTGATGTTGATTTTCCACTGTTTGTCCGCCATGGACGCTCGTTTGTTAAAGCCCGCTTCGGGCACCTTGTCGAAGCTGTCGTAGCGGTACAGGGTGTACGTCACGCCAGGGCTGAGCCCCGACACCGTGGCGGTCAGGTTGACCCTCGCCGATGCAGGGCGGGTGTTCGAACCGGCGCCCATCACGGGCCTTTCTTCGTTCACGTCGGTGGTCAGACGAACCGGCAGAGTCTGTCCGTCCCGGTCGATGATTCCGGTAATGGCCACAGCATAGTTTTTTCCGCCGCGAGGCAAGGAATACACCGGTCGATTTTCATTATTGGCCTCCTGGCGGCTCGCCTGAAAGGCGCCGAACTTGAAGCGATAAAGATAGGCCGGCGGGCCGTCAGGCGACCAAAGGCCATTATCGCTGAACGTAATGATGTCATCGGCCTGGTAGGTAGCCGACTGGTTGGCTGGCCCTGTGGACGAAACACCGATGACGGGCACGATATGGTCGTACTCATCATCACCTGCCCGTTCATCTCCGGAGACGTCGAATTTGGAAAGATTTTCGTAAACGCCCATGATGACCGGATAGCCCGACAGCACATTACCCTTGATCCATGCCAGGAATTCATTGGCGTTCGGCGTGGTAACGCTGTCCCACTCGACAGACTTCAAGCGCATCTGAGCGGCGGTGGCCCCATCGTTCACGCCCAACAGGAGCTGGCTACCCCGTTTCGATTGGTTGATATTCGGGCTGGCAATTGCACGAGTATCGAACTGGGAAACGTACTGGCCATAGTAGAGCCCGGCGCTGATGAATGCTGTCTCGCCGCAATAGCCATAGTTCGCTGTCCACTGGAGGCGCGGTGGAATGTCGTTCATTGTGGAGCCGTCTTTGGTCGCGCCTGAATCGGCCAGAGCGGGCTGCGTATCCACTGCATGGGCACTTGAGAAAGAAGCATGCAGCGTCAAGACCGCTAACAGGCACAAGGGTCCAGGCCGCACGAATCGGCTCTTCCCGAGCAGGCTGAAGTCAAACATTCCTATCACCTTTACTGGTCTGTGAGGGGGGCTATTGATTCACGCTCCGGGATAAAAATCTGCCGCCTGGTCAAAGGGCGGCAGCATTATCGGCGATCAGCCCGCGCCGCTGGATCAGCCAGGGCCCTCGCTTGCGGCGGCGAGAAGCGGCACCAGGACATCGCTGATGGGCGTCGGAACACCGAGAGCCCGGCCGCGACGCGCAATGACACCGTTGCGGATATCCCATTCGAGTGGCCGACCCGCTTCGCGATCCGTCAGGATGGAGGTGCTCATGTCGGCGGGAGCTGCCTGAAACTTCTCGAGGATGGCCTGTGGCACCTCATCGCCCAGTTCGGCACCCTCGGCGCGTGCCACGGCCAGACACTCCTGCAGATAGTCCAGGGCAAGCCTGGCCATGTCGGGCCGGCTGAACATGCCCAAACGACGGTGCGTGAGCGCCATGAGGCCGGCCGCCGCGTTCTGCATCAGTTTGCGCCACGCCAGAGCCTTGAAATCCGGGGCCAGATCCACCGAGCATCGGGTGCCTTGCAGTACCTGCGCCACCCCGTGGGAGGCCGATGCGTCTGGCAGGCTGATGTGCACGTCGCCACGCAAGCGTACCGAACCATCGGCTTGCGCCTGGGCCGGGAACCACACCACCGCGGGAACGACGCGCGCCTGCGGGCAATGCGGGGTGACGCTCTCCAACTGCTCGATCCCATTCTGCAGGACGCATACGACGGTTTGCGGACCACTCAACGCCGCCAGCCATTGTGCAGCCGCCGCGGTTTGAGTCGCCTTGACCGCGAGAAACACCAGGTCGACCGGTCGATCCATCGGCGCGGGATCCGTCTGCACCGGGCCGGGCACGACGATCAGTCGATCGCCATCGTGCAGCGTCAGGCTGTCGCGGGGCGTACGTCCACACAGCAACGGCGTCCGGCCGACTTCGTGCAGCGCCGCGGCGATCGTGGTGCCGATCGCACCCGGCCCCAGAACAGCGACGGTTGTTTTGATGGTGGGGTTCATTGAAACGCACTCCTTCGAGTCTGAGGCGGAACACCGGTTCATACGGTGATTGTGCTATCAACCCGGCAACTGTAATATATTACGCATGACGAAGGAAAATAGTAACCACATTACAGGCGACGCCGAGCGTTTGGGACAATTGATCGGAAGCATTCAGGCCCGTAGTGGTGGCCTGGCTGCAAGCGAAGCGAAGGTCGTCGCGGTCCTGCTCGCCGATCCCCTGTTCGTCGGGGCCAGCACGACCGCGCAGGTTGCCGCCCGGGCCGGTGTATCGCCGCCGAGCGTGATTCGCGCGGTGCGTGCGATCGGGTTCGGCGGCTTCGCCGAACTGAAGATAGAGATCGCCCGCGCCCGCGGCACCACCAGGTTCTTCGCGCCGCCTGAAGCCCTCGCCGCGGACGCGACGTCGGCCGCCGTGCTGGAGACGTCCATTCGCGCCGGTACCGACGCCCTGACCGCACTCGGCGGGGCCCTCGAACTCGCTGCGCTCGACAAGGCGGTCAATACACTCCTGTCAGGACGACAGGTGATTGCATTCGGCGCCGGCCCCTCCTCCACGGTCGCCGCCGACGCCGTCTTCCGCCTGCGCGCGGTCGGCGTCACGACCATCAGCATTCCGGACTACCTGTCGGCGATGATCGCCACCCGCCTCCTGGGCCCGGGTGATGTCGTCATCGCCGTCAGTTCGACCGGACGCACTTCATCCACGCTCGCCATCGCCGATGCAGCCGCCTCTGCCGGGGCCTCGCTCATTGCCATCACCAACCAGTACGGCACGCCACTGGCGACCCTCGCGGATATCGCGCTGGTGGTCGGCGGAGCACCATTGCCGGCGCAGATTGCCGCAGCGGGAAGCCGGCTGGCCCAACTCGTGGTGATTGACGCGCTGGTCGCGGGCATCGCCCTGCGCGACCCGCAGCGCAGCCGTCGGGCCGAGCGGGCAGGCATCGACCTGCCCGACATCAACTGATGAACGCGGGCACTGTCGCGCTCGTCCTCGTCGCGGCGACAGCCCATGCGCTGTGGAACATCGCCTCCAAATACAAGCGCGAAGACACCTATCTGTTCGTCTGGGCCTATAGCTGCGCCTCGGCGCTGCTCTGCGTGCCGATTGGCATTGCGCTCATGGTCATGGGTGAGCAGGTGTTCGATTGGCGGTTCGTGGTGGGCTGCGCCGTCTCGGCGACATTGCACATCGCCTACTCCCTTATCCTGCAGGCCGGTTACCAGCGCGCAGAGCTGGGGGTGGTCTATTCCGTCGCCCGCGGCACGGGGCCCATGCTGACGATGCTGGTCGCGGTGCTCCTGCTGGGGGAGCGGGTCACCGTGGTCGCGATGTTCGGCGCATTGCTCATCGTCGTGGGTATTCTCGTCGTTGTCGGCAATCTGTTCAGAAGCGCAAACAGCCTGGCGCGGCCGGGGGTGCTCTGGGGAGGAGCGACGGGTGCCACCATTGCCAGTTACACCCTCTGGGACAGCTATTCGGTCACCTCGTGGCACCTGGCGCCGCTGAGCTATTACGCCGGCACACTCCTGCTGCAATGCCTGATGCTGACCCCCGTGGCGCTGCGGCGCCGGCATCGGATCCCTGCCGTCCTGCGTGCCGACGCGGTGCCGATCCTCATCGTCGCCGTGCTCTCGCCGCTGGCCTACGTCCTCGTTCTCACGGCCATGCTGAGCGCGCCGGTGGCCCTTGTCGCGCCTCTGCGCGAGTCGTCCATTGTCATCGGCTCTTTCCTCGCGTACTGGCTCTTTCGCGAGGGTAATCTCACCCGTCGCGTCACCGGGGCGGTGATCGTGCTGGCCGGAATCGTGGCGATCAGCCTGTGAGCAAGGCCCGCCAGGCTTTCTCGGGGCCAGTCCCCTTCAGTCCTGCAAAGACCGCCGGGGGCTGAAGGCATAGGCCAGTCCCCCAACCAGCATCAGCGCTGCCGAAAAGGCAAATATCTCGCTGTAGATCGACGCATCGGGCAGGCCGCGGTGCAGCCCATCGGCGGCAATCAGGCCATAGGCCCATGAGGCAAAAGCCGAACCGAGGAACACAAACCCATTGAGCAGGCCAAGCCCGCGCCCCCTGAGCGAAGGCTTGAGCAGGTTGCGGGCATGGGACATCACCAGTGGATGGAGCACCCCGATCGTCGCCAGCAAGGCCAGCAGGCCCACGTCGGTCATCACCCCAGCCTGCGGCCAGATCACCAGCGCGATCGCGGCGAGGAACGTCATCAGCGTCCAGTTCAAGACGGTTGAGCGCACCGCGTAGCGTTGGACCAACCAGGACATCAGCCCGGCCACACAGAAAGCCCCCACACTCAGAACGGCCAGGGCCAACCCTCGAGAACCGATGTCCAGCTCGAAGACACTGGCCAGGTAGGGGCCTCCCCAGGCGTTCCTGAATGAGGTGCCCGCCGCCATGGCGATGCACATCGGGATGATGGTCCAGAGCGCCGGCATGGCCAGCAGGCTCAGACTGGCCCGGAGCATTTCCGTCGGGCTCTCGCTGTGCTCCCGGGCTTGCCCCCGGTCCTGTACGCTTCGCCATACGCTCAGGGTGACGACGGCAAAGACCAGGGCCGCGATCGCCATCGATAAGCGCCATCCGATGCCCTGTATGAGCCAGCCCAGGGGGGCCGTGGCACACAGCGCGCCCAGCATGCCGAGCGCATTGGTACGGCTGACGAACGGAACATAACGATCAGGCGGCAGAACCTCGGCCGCGTAGTGCATCAGCCCCATGAAGATGGGGGCGCAGGCAAGCCCCAATCCGGCCTGCGCCACCATGGCGGTGAGGCCGCCAGGCGCACAGACAAACAGCACGGCGCTGAGCACCCCAAGGGTCATCAACAGTCGTGTGGGCCCTCCTACACCATAGCGATCAAAGGCTATGCCGACAGGGATCTGCGCAAACCCGAAGGCGAGAAAGAAGCAGGATGACAGCAGGCCGAACCCCGCCGGCGAGAGGTCCAGATCCGCCTGGATTTCAGGGGCCATGACGCCGAGGCAGGTACGGAAGAACTGGCTCAGCAGCAGCGCGCACGTCAGAGCCGTCAAACCACGTGTAGAGGCTGTGTTGTTCATCACCACCTGGCTATCGCCCCCCGGCATCGACCTGGCACACGCAAACGACGCGGTGAAGTTCTTGATATCAATCGTGCCCAAAACCCCATGTTATCAGGTGAAGGCGAACAGACAGAGCCAGGTGATCGTATTGACCTCAACTCGCCTACCGACTGGAAACGCTGCCCCCACGCCGACGAATTCAGCAGTGCGCACCGCAGCGTGCCGACAGACGGCCAGCCCCCAACGAAAAGACATGAACTAGATTCAACGCTACAGACGACGGGCTAACGCCCTTGCCGGTTACCAAGCCAACTTGCCAGGGAGGGTAAGCATGTCTTCGACTCCATACGACCCCAGCCGGCAGTCGCGCCCTCACCCCGAGCCTGGGCCAGCCCTGTTTTCGTCGTCTCCCATCAACCGCATCCGGGCCTTTTGGCCGTAGGAGGAAAGGATGTCCCGGCTGATGGCGCGCCCCCTGCTCGCCCCTCCTGATGAAATCAGGCTGTGGGTGGGACTGTTCGACACGACTCACCCGCCCAAGGTCAGCTTCCAGCTGGACGGAGCCCCCTGGCAGCCGACAGAGACCCAAGGGCTATTCCCTATTCGTGATGGCGCCCAGGTGAATCATCAGGGCATCTTCAGCTTCACCGCCCTGGGCCCGGGCATCGAACACCGCATTCGGGTAGAGGCTGGCAACGTGGCCGCCCCCTATTTCCTGCGTGTGCGCTCATTACCGGACAAGGTCCCCTCGGCTCCCCATGGCTCGTTCAAGATCCTGCTGACGTCGTGCTATTGCGTCGGCACCGACCCGGTGGATGTGGGTCGTTTCATTCAACGCCTTCCGCAGCAGCCGGACATGTCCCTGTTCGCCGGTGACCAGGTCTACCTCGACCAGCCACCACTGGACGACATGCCCTCCACAGCAGCCTGCCTACGCAGCGACATTTCTGCCAAGTACAGACGTAACTGGCTGTCGGAGCTCAGCGGCCAGAGTGGTTTGCAGCAGGCCCTGAGCAAGGCCCCGGCCGTGTGCCTGCCGGACGACCACGAGTATTGGAACAACTATCCGTGGGAGCAATTCTGGAAAAAAGGCACCCAACACGCCCCAACCCCTACCGGTCTGAACTTCTGGGACGACGCTGCTCGAGAGCTGTACCAGGATTACCAACAAGGCGGCTCACCCAACAACCATCGGACCTGGACGAGACTGGACATAGAGCCGCTGTGCATGCTGTTCATCGATACCCGCAGCCATCGCCAGCTCGACTTCGACAGCCCCGTGGGCCTGATGACCGAGCAGACCGAACAGGCCCTCAGGGACTGGGAACAGCAACTGATCGACCACAAGAAAGCCGGCACACCCCACATAGGGCTGCTGGCCACCGGGCAAACCCTGTTCTGCGAACCGGCACGGTTCGGCAAATTGATGGACGCCGAACTGCCGAACTATCAGCAACAGTTCGCCGTACTGATGAAGGTGCTCGAAAACCTGGCCGAATACGGCATCCAGGTGGTGTTCCTCACTGGCGACGTGCACTGGAGTCGGGTTGCCCAAGCGGTACATACCCGTACCGGCAGGACCACGCTGACCGAAGTCATCTGTTCCCCAAGCAGCCTGTGCGTAACGCCGGTGCTGGACCAGTGGGCCAGCCTCAAGGATGAAGTCAGGGGTATCTTCGGCCCCCACAAGGCCTGGTTTCGTCATGCCGCACCTGAAGCGCCAGCCGCGACCATTGGCGCGCAAAAGCAGTTCAAGCCCAGAGACAACGAGGACGACAAGCACAATCGCTGGAGCGGGAACCAGGTCGCCATTGTCGAATTTTCCCGCTGGGGCAGTGGCGTTCAGATGAAGGTCACCTATCACCCCATCACCTCCCCGGTCTCTCCCCCGACGACGACCCGCCCTTTCACCTTGCTCAATACCTGAGTAGCCTCGCCAGGAAGGTGTCCCATGCCCATGAAGTTCAACAAGGTAGCCAATCCCAATCCCGACTTCGTCGAGCAGCAGCGTCCGGCCAGAGAAAACAATATCGACTGGCTGGCACGCGCCATCGCCGCACTGGGTGGGGACGCACCACTCGAGCAATCCTACATCCTGCTGTTGGGTGCCAACGACACCTTGTCCTGGAGGCTGCGTATCGGCCAATCGCACCTGCGCTTCGACCTGCTACCGTCGTACTGGTCGTCCGCCGTGTTATTGAAACTTCATCAGCGCTCGCTGAAGGAATCGACCGTCATCCACGTGCCGCTGTTCCAGCCTGCCGATGGCCTGTTCGCCACCGAGCGCAACGGCGTCGTGGAAACCCCATTGTCCGAGTTTGGCAACACCCGCAAGTGGAAAAACATTGCACTGATTACCTTTCCGGTGCCACAGGAAACGGTGCTCAGCCAACTGCTGCTGTTTGAAAAGGGGCGCAGCTATATCGATGCCCTGGAGCACGTACTGCGCTGGCTGGCATTTGCCTGGGGCGTCGCCCGTACGCCCAACCCCATTCACGATGGGGTCGGGCTGCCATCGGCCTGCATGCTGGAAACCCTGTTTGCCTCTGCTGGCCTTGATATCACGCCGGGACTGGAGTCACGGGCCTCCAGCCCGGAGGCGATTTGGGCGACAGCCCTGTACTGGTATGAGCACTACACGACGAACCGTCTTCCCACACCCAAGGGGCGCTTCTTCACTCCTCACGATTACGAGATCAAGGATGGCAGGTGAAGTGCCTGGGAGGTGCAGGCCTCGGCCAGCCATTGTCCTACCCTGCTGGCCACTCACGATTAGATGATGAGTGAACTTTAATCCGGTTGACCCTCAGTCACCCATCATCTAAAGTCATTTACGGGCATATACCCGCATAATGAAAATTCATCCGTTTCAGCTGATTCGCGGAGACCGTCGGTGCGCATATTGATCGTAGGAGCCGGGGCTACCGGTGGTTTTTTCGGGGCACTGCTGGCCAAGGCAGGCAGAGATGTGACGTTCCTGGTGCGTGCGCAGCGTGCCTCTCAGCTTCAGGAGAATGGCCTGCGTGTAGTGACCCCCTCCGGAACGATTGAAATCCAGCCTCAACTGGTCACGGTAGACCAGATCAAGGCACCTTACGACGTCATCGTCGTGGCCGTGAAGGCCTACATGCTGGCGTCTGCCTTGACGGACATGGCCGGTGCCGTAGGCCCATCCACCGTCATCCTGCCGCTGTTGAACGGGATGCGGCACATGGACCTGATCGCCGAGCGCTTCGGGGCTGACCGGCTGCTCGGGTGCCTTTGCAAAGTGGCGACCAGCCTGGATGAACAAGGGCAAATCGTTCAGCAGGGCACCTTCAGCAACATGGCCTACGGCGAGCTGGATGGAAGCAGTTCCGAGCGGCTACGCCAGGTTCATCAACTCTTCGACCAGGCCGGTTTTGAAGCCAGAACCTCCCCTGCCATCCTTCGGGAAATGTGGGAGAAATGGACCTTGCTGGCCGCGATGGGCAGCATCAACTGCCTGATGCGAGGCAGCATTGGCGAGGTCGTGGCGGCCCGAGGCGGACTTGAGTTCGCGACACGCATTATCGATGAGGTCGTCGCTATCGTTCGCGTCGTTGGAGAAGCGCCCAGCGAGGGATTCCTGGCTGAGGCCCGGCGCATCCTGACCTTGAAAGACTCCCCACAGACCTCCTCGATGTACCGGGACCTGGTCGCCGGCCGCACGATAGAAGCCGATCAGATCATCGGCGATTTGCTGGCCCGTGGGTCCGCCGCCGGTGTGGCGACGCCGACGTTGGCGCTGGTTTACGCAAACCTGGATGTTTACCAGCGGCGGCTCTGTTGATTTCAGTGCAACCTGGTTGGAATGCTCTTGAGCTCACGCAGAGGACGTACTGTTCTTTCTTGCAAGGCACCTACGCCAGCAGCCTTGGGTTCGTCTTTGGTGTTTGCATTGCATGACCAGCACGCTGTACGAACGCCACATCGACACCCTTCCCAGCACCACCAAGCAGCATCCCATCCCCAGCGGCTACTGGAAGATCATCTTCACCGCCAGCACGCCAACCGAGGAGACCTTTGCGGCCTTCATCATGGACCAGGACACCCCTCGTGCGGCCAGCTTCTGCAGCTACCAAGTCACCGTTGAGGAGATCGAGCAGCGGTCTGGTCTGAAATGCCGGCGGCCGAGCAGGCAGCGCGCAAACCTGTTCGTGGACAGTTGGTGAAGGACATCGGCTGCTAATAACGGCATGGGGCTTGGTCATCTTCACCTTGACCCTGCCTTGCCTTGGCAACAACACGCTCTGCTTGAGCGTCGATCAGGCAACGATTCGCTGAGCGTTCGAATTGGCGCCTCAATTGAACATATGCCTTGCATATGCCTAACCAAAGCACTAAATTATGCATAGGTTGAACATATGCAGGAGTCGTCAGACATGCGTACCGTTTCTATTTTCAAAAATGGCAAGAACCAGGCCGTTCGCCTACCCGCCGATATGGCCTACGAGGGCGTGGGTGAGCTTGAAATTTCTCGTGAGGGTGACGTCATCACTCTGCGCCCTGTGCGGCCGTCCTGGTCGTCTTTTTCTGAAGTGGCAAAGGCTGATGCTGACTTTCTGCAAGAGCGCCCAGCTGTAATCGGGGATGAAGGCAGGTTCAATCTGTGACCACCTACATGCTCGATACCTGTATCTGCTCGTTCATCATGCGGGAACAGCCGGCGTCGGTCATACAGCGTCTGACGACCGAAGTTGAACGAGGCAATCGGATTGTCATTTCCGCCATTACGTATGCAGAAATGCGCTATGGGCAGATCGGCAAAAAGGCATCGGCCAAGCATAAGCAACTGGTCGACGAGTTTGTGAAACGCCTTGATGCGGTCTTGGCCTGGGATCAGAGCGCGGTGGATGCGACGATAGAGGTGAAACTCAAGCTTACCGAGTCAGGTACGCCCATCGGACCCAATGACACAGCCATCGCTGGGCATGCCATTGCTTCTGGCTGCAAGCTGGTGACGAACAACGTGCGCGAATTCAGTCGTGTTGCTGGACTTGATTACGAAGATTGGGTAGAGACTTCGTAAGGTCCAAGGGGTGGTCAACTGCTCGACCCAATCTTCAAGCCCAAAACATAGGCATGGTAGCGATGTCAGTCTACCAACCGTTCTCAGTCAAACCCCAAGCGCCCCGCGAGGTTGAACAACGCCTTATCGAGGCCCTTGTCAGCGATCATCCCGATCTGCACCTGATCAGCCACTTGAACCGCAGTGATTGATAGACGCTTATTTCAAAAGGAATCTGTCCCAATGCTTCACTCCATCAGTGCCACTCGTCATCAGGCAAAATTTTCTCGCAGTGCCTGCGCCTGGCTGATGGTCGATGGCATTGGCATCGAACAGTGGGCCGCCCAGCACCTGAATTACGAACTGGCGGCAATGCTTGGGCTGTCGCTAATTTGGTTACTGGAGGAAGAGGAGCAAGAGCTGGCCAAACGCCGCTTCGCTCCGGGTGAGGACGGCACCTCGACACTGGTACCCCTTCTCGTCTGCGCGGATGACATGGATTTCGACTGCACGGTGCTCATGGTTGAGCAGGTCGTCGCAAATGACGTCGTCACCTGGGCACGGTTTGGGCTGAGTGTTTCAGATGGGCTTGAAGTCGGAGCGCAAACACGGTGGATGGTGGACTGCCAGCCGGTGTCATTTGCCCTTTCGGATTTTCAGCAAGCGCTTGAGGACTTCGAAGTAATCCTCTCCAATCCAACCACCTGAGGGTTGGATGCGTCCAGTCCAGTGGGCACCGGCGGACGGGAACTGGGACCGGGAACTGCGGGAACTGCGGGAACTGGGACTGCGGGAACTGGGACGGATTTATTTTCTAGGACTGAGAAAATAAATCTGTCGCCGCCTCCGGTGAGCTTTTCTATCCAATTGATTTCATCGAAGCTAGAAGCAGAAGTTCTTCCAACCGATCAGGCGTGGCTTCGGCTTTTTGGCGTGGAAGGTTCACGTCCAGCACGTCGACGAGCGCATTGAGCCACTCTCTGGATTTTTGGGAGACCTTGGCGTTTGTTGGCAAGTAGTTATCGACAACATCCCACTTCTGCACTGGCCAATCGACCAGTGCAGCGATCAGGCCGTCTCTCAGGTCCTGGAATTGTTGGTAGGTGTCATTGGGTGCTTGGCTAAGGGCTGCTTTCATTGGGTTGAGGCGCTGTGGCATGATCGATCCTTGACGAGTTCAAGGCTTAACGCTACTACGATCAAATGGAGTTTCGCCACAGGCATTCCATTCACGGAAGTTTTTCATCGTCCATTACCCCGCATCCTGTAATCCCGCAGACGGCGGAGAGCGGCTAATGGGTGTCAGCGTTTTCCATCAGCCTCGAAGGCCTGTCGATCAGCTTCGAGCAGCACCTACAATGAGGCTGATGCTTAGGCTCTGTCTGAAATCCCAAGAAACTGAAATGTGACTCCAGAACAGCCTGGGCTCTGTACAGTCGCCGACCATCTACGGAAAGGAATTCTGTGATGGCAAAGCGTTATGAGCTCTCGGATGAAGCGTGGGCGGTGGTCGCCGATCTCTTTACGGCAGCTCACGTCAGGGGCCGGCCCCGCAGCAGTGATCGCTTGATGCTCGATGGTGTGCTCTGGGTACTTTGTTCAGGAGCAGCCTGGCGAGATATGCCCGAGCGTTTCGGGTCTTGGGCGACGGTCTATCACCGCTTCCGAGTCTGGCGAAACCGCGGAACATTCGATCAGATGCTCAGACGATTGCACCTCAGACTTAATGACAAAGGCTTGATCGACCCCCGCACCTGGATGATCGATTCGACCGCTGTTAGAGCAACCCGTGCTTCATCTGGAGCGCGGAAAAAAGGGGGGCTGACGAGCCTACCGATCACGCTCTAGGCCGCAGTCGTGGCGGCCTGACAACCAAAATCCACATGCTCTGCGACGCCAACGGGATACCGTTGCGCTTTCTCCTCTCTGGCGGTCAAGCCAGTGACACCAGCTACGCACAACCAATGTTGGACGGAGTCAGCATTCCATCGAGCCAACGTGGGCGCCCGCGCAAGCGCTGTAAATGGCTGCTTGCCGATAAGGGCTACGACGCCGAAGCGCTACGCCGCTACTGCGACCAATATCGAATGCAACCCGTCATCCCACTGCGTTCGATGAAGCGCAAGCCCAAGCCTGGCTTACCCAGACTGTTCGACCGGCCCAAATACCGACAGCGCAACATCATCGAACGCATGTTTGGCTGGCTGAAAGAGAACCGCCGAATCGTCACGCGCTTCGACAAGCTCGCAAAAAGTTATGCAGCGATGGTCTCGCTGGCTTGTGTCTTGCGGTGTATGCGACGGCTTTTTTCAGACAGAGCCTAGGAACGCTTACTGAAACGGGTTCTCACGCCCGATCGCTGATTGGGCAGCGATGGACGAACTAATTAACCAGTTTCGGCAGGCGCAAGGCGAAAGGATTTTCCAGGAAACTTCAGGCATTGAAAAGCGAATTGTCCTGGAAGCAGCTTTTCCAAGCACAAATAAAAAGCCCCGTAGACGCTAATCTACGGGGCTTTTGATATAGTGGAGGCCGAGGTCGGAATCGAACCATAACCTAAGCCATTGAAAAATATTGATATTTTTAGTTCGATAATTTTTCCTACCTCTATGAGTACCCTGAAGAGTAATTCATCTGGATTCAAGGCGTGGCGCTAGCCCCAACCTGTCTGAGAAAAGATTAAGACAAGACCAGCTTTCGATGATTTGTTTGTCAATGGTTGCAAACTGGAGAGGAAACGAGACCCGAAACAAGCCGCTATCTCCCTGAAAAACTTCAAGGTTTTAGATCACAGGGGAGCGGTTTTGTACTTGATTGTGTACTTGGTCAGCATGAGAGGCAAGCCAGGCGCGACCTGACAATGTGTCGAGTTGCGTCACTGGCCCAAGCCGTCTGCCAACCATTCAGGGATGTCCCGCGCTCCCTGCCTTGCGCTGGCTGCCTCGCCTACGTTTTTAGAGGTACCCATAAGGGGACGACCAAACCGGTGCCCAATGCTATCTTTGGGCGCAGCACTGCGCGAAGCAGTACTGGCCCTAAGACTTGCTCATATCGATAAAACACCGGTACAGATGTCCTTCTCGACCTCACACATTGCTAGGCTGGCACCTTGTCTCGTACGATTAGCATCGAATGATAAACATAGCCATCGCCCTTAATCTCACTATCGTATTGCTTTCCGCTGAGCTTATCGTAGGTGACAATAATTTCGTATTTATCATTTTCGACGCTGAGCTGGTCAATTTTATTGACCCCCTCATTGGTATCATAATATTGTTCCAAATCGCTCTGCTTCTGGGCAATCGCATTTAATGAATTAGTTCCCACAAAGGGAATATCGAACATACAGGCAAATTCAGCACCAACACTCCCCCCACCTGTTTCACGCAAAGACAAGTTCATTGCCAAGCCAATCCCCGTGACGGTACTATCGCTTTCAGAACGAATAGGAGAAGCACTGTACCACTTACCCAGCCCTTTCATATCTCGATAGCCCGGAATTAAAAACTCCTTCTTGGCATCTGTACCACCGTGCCCCATGTAGGGGGCAGACACCAGCAACTCCTTGGACGTGAGATTATAGATAGTGACTGTATGCTTAGTATCGTGCATTATGAGATACATAATTATCATTGCCGCAAGCACTAGCAACGCCCCCCACCCTGCTGCCCCCACTGCCCCCTCTTCCAGAGTCACAAATGCACTGCGCCATCCAGTGCCAGCAGCTGAAGCGCACCGCCCTAGCAACCCGTCAAACTGACGATTGATAAGCCCTGAAAGTAAGGTTTTTAGAAATCTAAAAGATGCATGCGCAGCACCTTTCAATACAGCCCCAACTACCTTCCAGAAGCTAACTACGGCCTTCTTCAGTGCAGTTTTAAAAGCCTGCCCCCCACATAACTCAATACCTCTTGCAAAAACACAGGACCAAGAACCCCCCAGCAAGGCTCATTGCAAATGTCGTACACGCCTTCGCCGTTCCATTCACACCAAAATTGAATAGAATATGCATGTCGACAAAGTAACGCTTACCATCGATTTCAGTGAGCGCCCCATCAGTCCCATCAAGATTCTTGCTGAATTTGAATTTGTGCTTTTTTCTAGCTTCAACTTCTTCAGGAGTAGCTTCTACCAACTTAAACGAGTCATAAATACTGTTTTCAGAAATATGAACATGATGTACTTCTCCGTCGACAGTCGTAGCAGCGACCAGCCATACATCGCCATCGTCCTGGGGCACCTCCTGAAAATCACTGATATCCATCTCGGAAAGGCGACGCATGAACGCACCTTGACGTGCTTGCTGACGGGCCATCTCAGATGTTTTCTGCCCTCCAAACATGCCTTTTCCCAAAAGGCCCTGCACAGTTTCTTCGACGAAGTTAGAACTAAAGTTAGTAAAACCCACTTTCTGGGCTGGATCGAACTTTACATCTTCGACTGAGAATAAGCTGGTCATGCTGAACTCCGTATTCGGCATACGACACATAATAGAAGGCTGGACTCAATGTCAGGCCATATGAATGGCTGTAGCAGTATTTCGCACCCAAGGATACGCAGATGACAACCATCGATAGCAGATTGACATCAAAACGATGTCATCCGCAACCGTCACGGCCCAAGTTCGACCGTAAGCGTCCGCCCAACTCACCTTGCGTAAGTCAGGCCGATACCCACTGATGCGGCAGCAGTTGCCCGATCTCACTGGCCCGCTGTGTCGGCAACCGCGTCCTCAAAGGCATGGAATACATTGCCAAGTACATCCTGGGGCAGGACGTGCCCTATACCCCCTACAGCAACAGCGACGTGACCCAGAACGTGATTGCGGCCAAAGGCCGCGGCGAGGTCCGCCCTGTCTGGGAGCTTTTCTACAACCACTACGTGGTACTCAAGGGCCTCAAGGCGCCCTACGTCACGGCAGCCGCCCAAAAGGTTCGGCCAGAGGGCGGGGGCGGCAACTACGGCCCCAACAGCGGTGGGTATGACCAACTGGGCTACGGCACCTTGACCTTTACGCTCAAAGCGAAACCATGAAGCCATGAAGCCACGTGCTCGTCATCCCCTGGCCGGTGACGAGCACACGACTGACACCCTGCTCGATTCACGGGAAAGAGATTCAGCCCCCAACTAGTGTGGTGTCTCGGAATTAGTTTTAATTATTTTTTCAGCCGCACGCTCAACTTTGGCCAGGATCGTATCGGCGCTTTTATGCCAGACAAAAGGCTTTGGATCTGCATTGTGCCGGTCGATATAGTCCCGAATTGAACGCTCGAGATCAGCCACGCTGACATGGGCGCCTCGCCTGATCCATTGCTCGGTAATCTGACTGAAAAAGCGTTCAACCAGGTTCAGCCAGGACGCCGAGGTGGGAGTGAAATGCACGTGAAAACGAGGCCGGGAAGCAAACCAGGCACGTACCTTTACGGTTTTATGAGTTCCGTAGTTATCCATGATCAGGTGGACGTCCAGATCCTTCGCAACCGAAGCCTCGATTGTATTGAGGAACGACAGGAATTCTTCGCTTCGATGGCGGCGCGTCAACTGGCTGATGACCCTGCCGCTAGCCACATCCAGCGCTGCGAATAGCGAGGTAGTGCCGTGACGCTTATAGTCGTGCGTACGCGTAGACGCATGGCCGAACGTCAGGGGTAAGCCGGGTTGTGTGCGATTAAGGGCCTGAATCTGGCTTTTCTCATCCACACTCAGCACCAATGCGCAGTCAGGCGGTGAGAGATAGAGACCTACGACATCACGGACCTTGTCGACGAAAAACGGATCGCTCGACAGCTTGAAGGTGGATTGCAAGTGAGGTTTCAGGCCGAAAGCGCTCCAGATCCGTTGCACTGTAGCGGGCGATACGCCCGTTGCAGCACTCATGCTGCGCACGCTCCACTGTGTGGCATTCTCGGGCAGGCTTTGAAGCGCCCGGTTGACAACGTTTTGCACCTGCTCATCCGAAACGGTACGTGGACGGCCCGGGCGGGCTGCATCTATCAGGCCGTCAAACCGGTACGCCTCAAATCGGCGGCACCATTTTGAAACCGTTTGAACAGTCGTGTGCAGACGCTCTGCAATGGTTGCACCACGCTCTCCGTCGGCACATGCCAAAACAATCTGTATCCGCATCTTTTCATCAGCAGGCGGCCTTTCGGATGGCCAAGCGGGCAAGTAACTCCGCCCGCTCCTCTGGCGTAATGATCAGCTTCCTGGGAGGGCGACCTGTTCTGGGCATGTATGGCTTCCATCAAGCGATAGCCACAAGAGTACCAGAAATCGATTTTATTAAAATTATATTTGAGACACCACACTAGGCAACTCGGCGCAGCCAAGGTAATAGAGAGAAGATGCTTTGGCATGACTAATTGACCGAGGCCGGTGTCTGCCCGTCGGCTCCAGCCACCTTTGGGGCTCACCATCCATCCAGATCATCACACCACCTCAACGCCAAGCACCCTAGCCAAGTTGCAAATCTGATCAATTTCCAACTTTGCCCCATCAAGATTCACTCTTCTAACATCAAGTGCCCCAAGGTCTGAGCTTCTCAAATCGCACCCTCTAAAATCCGCGCATTCCCACTCAAACGAGTTAAACTCCCCACCTGACAAGTCAGACCCTTTGAAGCTTGCACCTTTAATATTTGTTCCAACCCATCTGTTACCCCATAGCTCGCACTTCTCCAATACCACCTTAGAGAAATTTGCGTATGACAGGTTGCAATCCGTAATTATCGCCTGACAAAACCAGCTTTTGTGTGTAACCATATTCATGAAACTGGCGTTTGAGAAATCGGCACCTTGCAGCTTGCAGCTAGACATTTCTATACCTAATGCCTTTACAAAATTGAAGCTACACATCGTCAAGTCGCACTTTTTGAAAGAAGACCTCATTAAAGAAGCTCCCCTAAATCTACAGCCCAATTCAGCATCGTGATCATAAAACTTACAGCCAACAAACTCGGACTCAGTCAAGTCAGCTTGTGAAAAATCACAATTATAGAATTCCGCAGCCACAGTCTTTATTCCTGAAAATTCACTTTCCTCAACTTTCTTATCCCGATAGACAAGACCACTCATGATGAAATTTATCCTTTATCACTTTAAATCAACCCACCATTAATTCGGCAGCGAGCGACGGGTATAATCAAAAAATCATAAGTCACTTAAAACGCTGCCTGATAACTTATAAAATCTCAGCAATTCACTACTGCCCCCTAGCCGGCTCAGATATACGCGCTTCATGGGGCTCACGCTCGCATCTCATACGAATAAATCGAGACAGACGCTCGATGCCGTTCTCTATCTGCTCGAGGCTCACGGCGCTTATGGATAACCGTAACTGGTTTGCCCCCCCCTTACCCAGGTAGAAATGGGTCATGGGCGTCCATATTACGCCAAACTCTTGCGCGCACTGTGCAAGGGCTGCTTCGTCAGCGGCGAACGGTACTGTCAACACAAGAAAAAAACCGCCCGCCGGAATGTTCCAACTGACGGGTAAATTATGCCTCCCCAGCTTCTCTGCCAGAGCGACCAATACGGCCGCTCGATTGCGCTCGTAGATGCCGCGCAGGTCACGCGTCGCAGTCGAAAGGCTGAGTTGATGCTCGATCAGTTGCCCGCCGATGATGGCTTGAACAATCGGAGACGTGTTGACCGTTACCATGCTTTTAATCTTAGCGATCTGGTCAGCCAGTAAGCCGGCTTCGCCTGCGGATGCAATGAGTTGGTCGGCCACCACAAAACCGACTCTTGCGCCGGGGAATACAGTTTTCGAAAAAGAACCCAGATAAATAACCTGTCGGGCTTCATCCAGCGCCTTTAAGGTCGGCAGTCTGATGCCATCCCCATGGAAATAGCCGTAAGGGTTGTCTTCGATGAGCAACAGAGCTTCATCAGCAGCTAGTGCCAGTAACGCATTACGCGTATCTAAACTCATACTCGCCCCGGAGGGGTTTGCAAAGTCGGGCATTACATAACAGGCCTTGGGTTTGCGTCCCTGAGCGCGTAAACCATCGACGACCGCCTTGAAATCAGCCAGATCGACACCGGTTGCGTCGGTGGCAACCGGAACTACATCAATATCGAGCAGTCGGGCAGCTCCCGTCAGCCCGACATAAGTTGGACTGATGGCAAGAATCACATCATTGGAGTCACGGCAGAGTGCGCGTAATGTCAACAGGATTGCTTCCTGACATCCTGACGTGATCACTATAGCGTGCGGGTCAACCTGTAGGTCTTCATCAATGGCCAGGTGCTTGCTGACCAGCCCCTGAATAATGCCAGCGGTTGGCCCGTACTGGAAAATGGTTCGCCGTACTTTCTCCTCACTCATTTGGCAATCATCAACCAGATGTCGAGTAAACACACGAAGAGCTCGATGAACTGTTTCCAATTCAAAGAGATCCTCGTGAGGACGGCCAGCGGCAAGGGAAATGGCGTGAGGATATCGCTCGGCCACCTCATTCAGGAAGTTCATGGAGTTGAGCGCCGGGTCAGTAACGCTGAAGTGCAGATCGTCCAAATTGAGATTCATTGTGCAGATTCCATCTGTTGAAATAGAGCGCAAACAGTCGACTTACGCTACAGCTAGCGCTTTGGCGTCGGCGGGCGTCTGACATCCAGCCAGAGTCATGGCATCCAGCAGTTCACCCTTTAGTAACGCGAGAACCTGCTCCACGCCTGACTGGCCTTGTGCAGCCAAGCCCCACAGAACCGGCCTGCCCAGTAGCACACCATCAGCCCCAAGTGCCATGGCCTTCAGAACATCGCTGCCCGTTCGTACTCCACTATCAAAGAGCACTGAACATTCGTTCGGGGTTACCTCGACAATATTCGCCAGACCTTCCAACGCTCCGGGTGCAGCATCGAACTGCCGCCCCCCGTGATTGGAAACCACGACGCAGTCAGCACCACTTTCAAAAGCCAGACGCGCATCCCGAGAGTCCATGACCCCCTTGACGATAATGGGCAAGGTTGTCATAGCGCGTAGTTGCTCGACATGACGCCAGCTCAAGCCCGAAAGAAAGGCTTCCCGGGTGTGTCGTTCCACAGCGGAAGTGGCGGCACTACCAGTATGAGAAACAGCATGCAGATGCGCACCCGATGCCAGGTTGGCGGCATGCACATCGGCGGGCAAGGCGAATCCGTTACGCAAGTCACGGCTACGCCGCGCCATTAACGGCACGTCGGCCGTAATCATGATGCTTTTGCAGCCCACATCCTCTGCTCTGCTTATCAAGGATCGGACCTGAGCCTGATCCTTTAGCCAGTACAACTGGAACCAGAGATCAGCACCCACAGCGGCGATATCCTCAATCGAAACACTGCTCAGGGTACTGACGATTAGCGGTACACCGCTGGCTTTTGCAGCTCGTGCGGTGGCTAGCTCACCTTGCGGATTGAACAACTTGTGGTAGGCCATTGGTGCAATGGCGACAGGCATCTCACTGGCATGAGTGAACCATGTGCAAGCCGTGCTGTGCCCAGTGATGCCCGTCAAGACACGAGGCAACAGGGAAATGCGGTCCAGGGCAGTCCGGTTGGATCTCAGCACGGTCTCATCGCCGCTGCCACCACAAAGGAAATCCCAGATCGAGTCCGACAAGGCGAGACGCGCCAGTTCCGAATAATCGGCAAGGTTGACAGGAGCCAAGGTCATAACACCTCACTCATTTCTACAGAGTCGTACAACGCTTTGATGTTGCTGCTTCCAAAAGTCTTGGCCCCGACGCGCTCGATGATTTCAAAGAAAAAATGGCAATCGGGATCAGAGGGTTTGGCGAATATCTGATACAACTGGCCGGCATGGTCCTGATCAGCCAGCAGGCTCAGTTCCATCAGTTTGTCGACATCATATTTGAGGCTCTCAAGACGTTCCGGCAACCCCTGATAATAGGTGCTGGGAGACTTCAGGAAATCGACGCCCCTATCAGCCAGGGTCTGGACCGATTTGACGATGTCCGTTGTACGCAAGGCGATATGTTGCACACCTGCGCCATTGTTCTTCTGAATGAAACTGTCGATTTGCCCTGCTTCATAGCTCAAGTCAGGCTCTATCAAGGTTAACGTCACCCGACCAGACCTGTTCTGAACCACCTTGGAATTCATGGACTGTTTGCCCACAACGATTTTCTCCTCATAGAGAACGGAGAAATCCAATGCCAACATGTAGAACGCGGCCGCAGCGGCTAAATCACCAGCCTGCAGGCACACTGCAAAGTGATCGAATGCGTGCAAGCCGCTGACTGTCTTTCTTGACGGACCTTCTCCCGACACGCACTGATGTCCGGACGCTTCTCGCTGGACAAACGTATGGACAAGGTTCCCCGCGCCAAAAATCGAAGCACTGATGATGCCGTCTTTCTGCTGCACAGCCAGGTGCGGCACCGCACCACGTAACACCGATTGCGAGAACGCCTGCGTGGCATCCGATACCGTGAGGGCAATGTCGGCAACTCCTTCGCCATGTCGACGCAAAAACTCGGTGCCTGGGTGCGACAACGTCAGCGGCTGAGTCAGAACAATGCAGATATCATCTTTGCAAAAGCAGCGCGACAGCTCTGCTTCCTTAGAACTGGCTGGAAGTTCGAGATGACATGATGCGAGGCAGTATTTTTCGCCCAGAGTCAGTGAGGCCAATTCAAGATCACGCACATACAAGCGTATATGATCAATACTGACGTCATCGAAAAATAAATCTTCATCCATGTTACGATATCTCCCGATTGCTGATTTCTGCACTCAACCTGTTACGTTCATTGCGCTGACGCGACGCTAACAGCGTCGAGAAACTGCGCAGATAGTTCCTCGATATCAGTCAGTTCGATATTGAGCGGCGGTGCAAAAATGATGTTCCGACCACTACGACGGACCAGCACTTTGTTGTCCTGCAGGTGCTTCTTGATCGATAGCGCGCGCTGAACACTGTCGAGTTCGACAGCCATGAGCAATCCACGGCATCTGATCTCTCGGACCGTCGCCATCTCAGCGCACACACCGATCGCCTCGCGTAAAACCGTCGATGATTTATGGACGCGCGCCAGCACCCCATCGTTCTGCAGAATATCCAGTACCGCCAGGCCGGCAGCGCAGGCCGAAGCATGCCCGGAATGGGTATGTCCATGACTGAAACCGGACATTTCCTTTTCACGCTCAAATACATCGAAAATCTTGTCATGGGTGGTCACGGCCGCCAGCGACATATAACCAGCCGTCAAGCCCTTGCTGGTGATCAGGATGTCGGGGGTAACCTGCGCATATTCATAGGCAAACATCTTCCCGGTACGCCCGAACCCGGTCAGAACTTCATCCAGGATGAGATGCGCACCGTACTGGGTACAGAGCGCCCGAGCCGCCCGCAGATAATTATCCGGCAGGATGTAGCCGCCAATGCCTTGGACAGGCTCGACGATGAATGCCGAAATGTTCTTTCCATGTTCGGCAAAAAAGACTTCAAGCGCCTCGATGCCAGAGCGAGACACGTCCAGGCCTTCGCGGCGTACAACCTCCCAGTCGGGTCCTGATACTGAAACGAAACCTGCGGGAAGTAGCCCTTGTTCGTCGCCGGCAGAAGATATCGCACATGTAGAGGCGGCCAGAGTAGTGCCGTGATAACAGTTTTTTAGAGACACGATCAGTGATCGCTGATGGTCATTCAGCAACTTGTGGTAACGGCGCGAGACCTTAAGCGCCGTCTCGATGCCTTCCGAGCCACTGTTGCAAAAGAACGTCCTACTCAAGCCCGGTGAAGTCACCTGCGCAATCGCTTTCGCCAGCTCGATGGCAGGCGTATTGCCCCCTTCAACCATGTCGTAGGTCATCAGCTTTTCCAACTGAGCCGCTATGGTATTGATGATCTTTTTGTTGGCGTACCCCAGCGTGGCATTCATGCCTGACGCCTTGGCATCCAGGTAGCGATCCCCATTGGCATCCGTGATGTGGCTGCCCTCTCCAGCAACGGCAATGACCGTATTGGTGCTTATGCGATTAGGCGCCCAAGGATGCCAAACATAGGTAGCATCCTCTCGCAACAACGACTCGTGAGTCTCAGCCTGCCCTGCGTCGTTATGAATACGCATACCAATCGCCTCCGTGTAAAAATCATTTTTCAAAACCGAACCTGGCTTTACTCGCCGGTCATTTGATCGGGTAGTTATCGACCCAAGTAAACCTGAGCTCCGACGTGTATTTATTACCGGCATGATCGGTCAACCAGAGATCTTGGTGGTCCGGCAGCATCTCGACGAATGTCACCTCTTTGTTCTTGATCGCCTCGGAGGTTTGATTACGTCGTATCAACTTTGAAAGGATGTTGATAAAAATCGGACTTTCGAAATCAACATAAAATGGCTTTTCAGCGGTTTTCGACTTGACGAAAACAAAGCGTGGGATGTTTTGAGACTTCCACCAGTGGCGCGCCTTCACGAACCTCAGCGCCTCATCCTTTTCATTAGCGAACTCCAGCTTCTGCGCCTGGAAGCGCCAGCTTTCTCGCGCAATTACCAACTTGTCGATACTGACTCTGGGCATGTGCGCGCGATCCGAGAACAGCTGGAACTTGTCAATTACTCGGCCCATCAACAGCTCAGCGTAAACGTCGACCAGATCAAACGTTTCGCCATTGGGGATCCTGATCTTGATCAACCCGTCTTCTTCGAGAATGGTAGTGTCTCGACTCTTCACCAAGCGATCACGGCCCGCATCCACGGTGTGATAGTTGAGTTCAATCATGTAATCGCAGTCTCGCGAGAGTACCGGATGGGTGCGGACCGACAGCCGAGGTGGGCTTTCCTTGGGCAGGACATTGAGCAACTGCGGTTTAGGGAAGTCTTTGTCCACCTCTTTGAGTAACGTTGATTTATCGGGGTGCTGCGTGACAAAACATGAGCTTCTCATGGTGTTAATTGTCAGGTGGATTTCCCCCAGCACCAGTTTAAAGTCACCTGATTTCAGGTCATTGATGTCAACAGCAGAAAGCATCACATCCGGACAAAAGTAACGCGCGCCCTCCCAACCAACTCCTGGAGCGTCAAACTCTCGATTGACCTGCTCCTCCAACTGCGCGTATGTGAACTCGACTCGTCGCTCGCTATCCTCGACAGCAATAATTTTCGCCCACTTGGCCCGAAAGACCTGCTCAATGTTGTCCAGCGCCGCGTCGATGACCTTTGACAAGGGGCCCAACGACTCCAGCCACATGGTAGTCAGGTCAAATTGCGACCCATGCTTTTCGACGCAACGTTGATAGGTTTGCCTGAGCAGTTGCCGAACCTCAGTCCCCAATCGCCAACAAATCCAGCGCGCACTCTTGGCCAACAGGTACAGCGGCGCCAGACCTTGCTTGATATCTTCGCCGACAGATAACGCCATATTGCGTCGACTATCGTGGTAGACCAGCGTCCTTCCGCCGTAGGTACGGCCTTCGTTCCGGGTCGAACTGGTCTCGGTAAACCCGGAAAAAAGCGCATCCAGCTCGGACAATGCCTGGGTCAGTTCAGTAGCGTCGCCGCTCGATTCGATCTTGTCGCGCGCAGCTTCCATGGCATCGAGCCTGGCCAGCAACGAAGACTGCAGCTGCGTATCGCCAATGCCCAGCAAGAACTGGCGTAGACATATTTCCGGGTGGGCGCCGGCTGGCAACTCGATCTTCAATACGATCCAGCGCTTGGCCTTGAGCGTGTCGAGAATGCCAAGAATATCTATCAACGAAACGGAGTAGCTGCCTGACAACTCGCGTTCGATATCGTGAACGGACGTCTTGCCGTCACACATCGACAGCACAGCCGTCTCCAGAGCCGGCAGTTTGACTTTAAGGCCGGGACCGTTGAAGTTAATATCCCCTTCGATTTTTACGAATGTCAGCCGGCGTGGCTTCAACCATTCACGAATTTCAGGAAGCGCCTCGAATGATTCCGCCAAGCAATCGATCGCCCAGGATTCGAAAAACACTTCTCGGTGTTCGATCAAAGTTTTACCCGGCTTGTAGCGAGTGTCCGAGTCGTTACTGAAGGTTCCCCATCCCGATGGGCCAAAAAAACCGATGGTGTCATTCTTCACACAGTAACGTTGCCAATAGTTGGCGATTAACTCCTCACGCTGGCGGTGCTTGGAATGCCTTGTCTGAGTGTCCGGATCCCACTCGCAAAACGGACGCACAGCACCGTCCAGCAGACGATGATTCTGCCAGGAGACGGCCCGTAGAAAGTCGTCCTGCCGGGCAATGTCTTGCAGCTCCCGGGAAAGCTCGACAGATACCTTTGCAAATGAAGCGCGGTAGTCGCTCAAGTCCGCTTCGGAGAAAGGCTCATGCCCCATCCGATCAGCCTGGGCCGCCAGGCTCTCACTTGCCAGACGCAATACGCCACCAGCGCTAAAACCTGCACCGCGTACCAGCACATCGTCCCACCAACGCCAACTTTTGGAGTTTTCCATGTCGTCTCACATTCCTATCTATAACGATGCCAACTGCCCGGCAGTCACTGGTCATCCACCAACTCTGCTGCTTCGGTTTCAAGCAGCTTCACCTCAAGCAGATGCGCCTGTTTCGCTAGGGTCCTGTGGTCGAAAATATCTGAAACATTCACGGAGACGCCGAATCGACGCCCGATCATTCCGGCCAGAATAATGGCGGACAACGAGTTGCCGCCCAGTTGAAAGAAGTCATCATCGACACTGACCAGCGCTGTCTTGAGCCGCTGCTCCCATAGCGCGACCAACTCCAGTTCGATAAGGCCATCGGGCTGACGGCCCTCGGCCCTTTGTGGTCCATACACAGGCAGCGCATTGATATCGATCTTCCCGGATGGCAACAATGGCCAGCTCTCAACCGTGATGAAAACGTCCGGGATAGCCGCAATCAGGACACGCGACGATAAATGCTCGATCAACGAATCAGTCGTCGCCATATCAGCCTCTGCAGCCGGGCGAACATAGGCGACCAACACCTTTCGCCCTTCCGATTCGCGCTGTACGGTCAGTGCCTCAGCTACCTGTGCGTGGGATTTCAGCGCTGCTTCGATTTCCGCAGGCTCGATGCGGATGCCTCGAATTTTTATCTGCCGATCGGCGCGCCCCAATACATTCAAATCACCGCTGTCACTCAGCACAGCAATATCACCCGTGCGATAGACGCGTCCGCCATCATTGAGCAAAGAGGGCATAAATCGCTGTGCCGTCTGACTTGCATCCTCGAAGTAGCCCAAGGCGAGGATCTGGCCACCCACCAGTAGCTCGCCAGGTGTTCCTATCGGTGCGTAGCCGCCCCCCTCATGCTCAACCATCACATGGGCACCGGGGATCGGAAAACCGACCGGAGTCAGTAGAGCCGCAGCCTCCTGGACCTTGAACACCGTGGCGTCTGCACAGACTTCTGTCGACCCGTACAGGTTGATGAGATCAACTCTCGGCAGGTGTTGCCGGATCTTTTCTACCAACTCGCCTTTGAGCAACTCACCGCTCAAGTGCAGGCAGTCGAGCGTGGCCAATTTGACGCTCGCTTCGGCACCCGACTCAAACATTTCAGTTGCAATCGCAGGCACGCAGGTCAGCTTGGTAATCCGGTGGGTCTGGATGAAATTCATTAGTTCCACCGGGTCTTTGATCCGATCCGGCAATATCACGGTGGGTACGCCTCGGAGCAGCCCGTCGAACATTTCGGCGATGCCATCGACAAAACCAACCGGCGTTCTCAGCACGAAAACGTCCGAGGGTTTATTCAGTTCATGGCTACGTGACCACTGCAGGCGCGTGAGAATGGCCTCATCGTGCAACAGGACACCCTTTGGGGTTCCCGTACTGCCAGAGGTGTACATTAAAACCGCCGGATGCGATGCACTCAGTGGCCATCTGGCTGTGGAACGCCACTCATCGACCGGTACTGCATCAACCGTCACGGTACGAATCTCACCGGGCACTTTGCCCCGGGTTGACTCAGACACAATCAGCAACCGGGCTCGTGATTGATTCAAGATCATCCCCAAGCGCTCGGTTGGACTGGTATGGTCCAGAGGCATGTAGGTTGCAGCAAGACGCAACGTTGCCAGTACTGCGACGACATACTCTGCAGAACGCTCGACGCAAATACCGATAATGGAGCCTGGTTCCACCCGCTCTTCGCACAGCGTTTCGGCGAACTTATCGACCCACCGAGACAGGCTCGCATAGCTGACCGATCTACCCTCACAAAGCAATGCCAGTGACTGTGGTGAGGCCTGGCATTGCTCATCAAAAGCGGCGATCAGACTGGTGACTTCCAGCTTTACCGGTGGTGATACCAGAAGTGAATAAGCGTTGCTGCCTGCGAGTTTGTCCAGAGGGCAGACACTGACCCCAGGGTTTGTCGCAAGTTGTAATAACGCCGCTTCATAGTAAGAAGCAATTCGCTTCATCTCGGCGTCCGACAGCGCCGTGTTGGAGAACTCCACGAACAGACCGACGTCCTGAGTTAGCACATCGAGCCTGAATTGAGCGGTCAGCGAGTGATAAGTCTGATCAGTGGCCCTAATGGACTTCAGCGCCAGCCCCTGGTTGTTCGCGAATTGCTCGTAAGGTCTGAAATGGGTGTAGTTGAAGGTAGAGTCGATGACGTTATCGATACCAGCATCACTCAACATCTGTGCAAAGGGGTAGTTCCTGAAAGGCAGCGCCTGCGCCTCAAAAGCGTGTACGGCCTGAATCAGTTGACGACGTGTCAGGCCAGCTACGTTGATACGCAACGGCAACGTGTTCAAGAACATGCCGACTGCCGACATGCCTGCCGTGGTTTCCGGACGACTATTGGACATCAGGCCGGTGATGACTTCAGTGCGGCCACTGATGAAAGCAATGACTTGCAAATGGGCGCTGAGCAGAACTGCCTTGATCGACACACCCAGTGATTGTGCGAGACGTTTGAGGTTGTCTGAGGTTGTGCTGGAGACCGGCACGTTGAGTGTGCGGTAATCGCTGCCTTTCACAAACGGCAACTGTCCCTGGTGAGGGTAGACTAACTGTTTAGCCCAGAACGCTTTGTGATCTGGATCATTCAGCGCATTGGTCTCTCTGAGCAAGAACTCGCCCTGTGCACTTACAGGCTCCAGAACGGGGTCTGAGTTCTCTAGAAGCTGCTGGTACAACTCAAGCAGTTCACTGATGACCAGCGTGACACTCCACCCGTCAAGATAAGGCTCGGCAAGCGTCAGAGTGAATCGCGAGGCACTGTGACGATGCACGGTCATGGCGAACAACGGAGCCTTGTCCCATTGGAACCTGAAAGTTCGTTGTTCATCGAACCAAGCCTTGAACAAAGCAGCCTGATCTGCCGGATTGATTTCGCTGATGTCGACAACCGCGAGCGATACCTCCACGTCGCGATGAATCAGTTGCAAAGGCTGTTGGTAAGAAGACACATCAATCGAACTTCTCAAGAAAGGATGGCGCCTCATCAGTAACGCGACCGCATGCTTAAAAACAGACTCGACAAACGCTCCCTCAAGCTCCACTGCTGTTGTATAAATGTGATAATCCGGACTGGCCACAGATTCGTAGTAAAGCCCAGTCATCAGCCGGGACAAGGGAAAGGCATCTTCGATGCCCTCAGAAAGCTCTCGCTGTACGGCTGCTGGGATCAGCCCGAATGGAGCAATGGCCGTCAACGCTGGGCCTCTGAGCGACGTGGTAACCTGGGCCATCCGGCTCAGCGTGGAGTTCTGGAAAATCTTCTCCACACTCAGTTGCAGGCCTGCTCGCCGGGCCGCCACGACCAACTCAATACTGCGAATTGAATCTCCGCCCAAATGAAAGAAGTCTTCATCACGGTGGTTGACCGCTCTGCCTAGTACGTGTGCCCAGGCGGTTGCCAATACTTGCTCAATGCCACTCAACGTCGTTTGCTCAAGCGGCCCTATATCGCCAACTGCATCGGCATAAGCGGTGGGTGTTGGCAAAGCGGACCGGTCGACCTTGCCTGACTGCAATCTCGAGAACACTTCAACAACAGACCACAGGGATGGAATCATGTATTCCGGCAAAGAGGATGACAGCGCTTCGCGAGCACGGCGTATCACTTGCGCGCTGACGTCATCACTTGCCAGGAACGCTGCTAGCGTTGCGTGGCCTAGCGTGTCTTGATTGAGTGTCACTACCGCTTCGCGAATGATTGGTAGACGCATCAGCGCCGTTTCAATATCACCCAACTCAATACGGAAACCCCGCAGTTTGACCTGGTTGTCGTTGCGACCCAGATACTCAATCTGACCATCCCAACGGTGTTTGCCCAGATCACCTGTCCGGTACAACCGAGCGCCCTGGTCACTGAAGGGTGAAGGAATGAATTTCTGTGCAGTAAGTGCCGGTTGATTGATGTAGCCACGCGCCAACCCGATACCGCCAATATGGATTTCTCCAACCACGCCGGGAGGGACCAGATTAAGATTTTCATCCAGGATGTATATTTCCAGTCCATCGATGGCACGCCCGATCGGCACACTGCCATCCTTCAGGCTACTTTCGGTCACCGTGTACCAGGTGACGTCAATGGCCGCCTCGGTAGGCCCATACAGGTTGTGCAATTCGGCTGCACTGGTTTGCTTGACGGCCTTGGCCAATCGCAACGACAGCGCTTCACCACTGCAGATCACCTGCTTGAGATGTGTGCAGGACGGCAACACTTCGGCAGCCACAAAAGCGCTCAACATAGAAGGGACAAAATGGGCGACGCTCACTTGCTCCCTTGAAAAAAGGGCCCCTAGGTACTCGGGATCCTTGTGCCCTTCGGGTTTGGCCATCAACAGTGTTGCGCCATACATAAGCGGCCAGAACACTTCCCACACAGAGACATCGAACGTCAGCGGTGTCTTTTGCACAACGACATCGCTGGTTTGTAGAGGGAAGGCCTTTTGCATCCAAGCCAGACGGTTCAGCAACGCCTCATGGGTGTTCATCACCCCTTTGGGCCGCCCCGTGGAACCCGAGGTGAAGATCACGTAGGCTAGATCCTGGCTCGCCGGGCCGTGCGCAATCACCGCACTGCCTGAATATGCCGGTGCCTGAGGGAACAAGGAAGAAAGAGTGGCCCAAGGCTGCCCCCCAGCAGGCGCAATGGCACTGTCCTCGACAATCAAGACACGTGGGCAACAATCATCGAGCATTTCCCTCACTCGACCCTGCGGCGCCAACGGATCCAACGGCATATAGGCAGCGCCCGCCTTGAGAATCCCGAGCAGACAGATCGGCAACTCCGCTGAGCGTTGCAACTGCACCGCAACAACATCGCCCGACTTCACACCCTGATCGATCAGGGACCGTGCCACCTGCCACGAAGCCGCATCAAGCTCGCGGAAAGAGATCGACTGTCCCTCAAATCGCACAGCAACCCGGTCTGGAAAAGCGCGGCACGTATAAGCGATCTGTTCAAGAATCGTGGTGCATGCCTGGAGCGGCTCGCCCCCCCTCGCCAACCTCAATAGATCCCCGGACTCCCGCTCAGAAAGCAGCGACAACGATGAGATCTTTTCTTCGGGGGCCGCGAGCATACCCTTCAGGATATTTTCCAGGTGGGCGAGCATCCTAGCGGATGTCTCCGGCCGAAAAAGATCATCTTGCGCCCAGAGCATCATGACGGTTTCGCCACCTTGGGGACGAAGGAACAACTCCAGATCGAAACGCGCCGCCCCGGTGTCCACTATGTAGGGCTTGACCGAAACGCTGGTTGGTTTTACAGCGTTTGCCTGTTGTCCGTAGTAACCGATGAATGCCTGAAACATCGGGTGGTAACTGGCGCTGCGTTCTACATCTAGTGCATCCAACAGCTTGTCGAATTGCAGTCGATGATGCCCCGTCCCCAGCAGAATCTCGCGCTTTACTCGAGTCAAGAACACACTTGTGACGGGATCATCACTGACTTCAACACGTTGCAGCAACGTGTTGACAAACAACCCGACAGTATCGGTGTCCTCGCGTCGAATACGATTGCCGAAAGGGTAGCCCAGGGTCACTTCACTCTGACCCGAATACCGTGCAAGCAGGATATGAAACGCCGCGCTATAAAGCATGAAGGGCGTGACATGTTGCTTCTTTGCAAAGTCAATGAGCTCGTTAGTCAGCGCCTCATCAAGCACACGTTCAACGTAACGGCCTCTGTAGGAAGGCGCAACAGGCCGCGCCTTATCGGTGGGCAAACTGAGCATGGCGGGCTTGCCAGCCATGCGCTTGATCCAATAATTCAAGTGCCGCTCGGTCTCCTTTCGGGACCGCTCGGAATGCTGAAAATGAATAAAGTCAGCATAGGTTGAACTCGGAGTCGGCAGGTTAGCGCAACCAGAAGTTCGATAATTCTCATAGGCTGATAACAGACTGTCGTTGATCACGCGCAGAGACAAACCATCAGCAATCAGATGGTGCAACGGCAGCAGCAAAACATGCTCTTCGTCACTGAGCTTGACCAGTACCGGGCGCAACAGCACGCCACGGTCGAGCTGAAAAGGTCGACGCATGATGTCCAGTGAAAACGCGGCCAACTGTGCTTCTCTTGAACCCGTCGACGTGTGCGACAGATCCTCGAACTCAACTGTCAGTTGAGCCGTTGGCGCGACCCATTGAAAGAGCACTCCATACATTTCATGCACGGACGTCCGGAGCATCGCATGCGCCCGCTGTAGGTGGAGTAAAGCTTCACTTAAAGCCGCTCGATCCAACTTGCCGCTGAAGCGCAGCGCATGAGGCACTGTTGATGAAACTTCGGCACCTTCGTAGCGGGTGACAAAGTAATGCCGGCGCTGAATCCACGACAACGGCATTAGCATACCGCCCTGTAACGGTCTGCCGATTTCTTCCTGCAGTAGGCTGTGCAAGTGCGTTTGAAGCTCCGGTGTCAGCGCTTCCAGGAGCTGCGAGGCTGAGGTCTCCATGAACTGCAATTCGAATCGGTCGGCAGCAAAACTCAGGCAGACGCCATTCTCAAGATAACGAGATAGGAGATCGAGCGCGTGATTAGTTTCGTCAAAGGTACTGTTCATCACAGCCCCTCGGCCGACAGCGCCTTGGCCGGCTCAATATTGTTGCGCAGGGAGGCGGGGCGCTGATCTATCCAGTTCTTTTGAATCCAGTTCAAACAGAACTTCTGAGAGCCGGTCACACCAATGGAGGTCCATCCACCCGGTACTACCCGGTCGCTACTCCACAAGGAGTATTGCTCTTGCTGATTTATGACAACGACATATATGCTTTTGCTATCCATGCGCAATCGACTCCCGTCTCACCAAGGAAAACTTGAAAACTAAAACGACACGAGGAAAACCCTACAGCAGACTCGATATATTTTAATGATCTACGTGAATCAGCGCGGGAAGGTCTTCAATGTCTCTTGTATTTCGTAACACCGAAAACACCACAGGAAGAGATGAAACACACATCAACACAGTCGCAATAAATATACTCGCAATAGGACTTACAAAACTCCCCAACCACCCGCCGATGACTGCTCCACTCGCCGCTGCAATGCCGATACAAGTTCTGATACTTGCTGTTACCTTGCCGAGGCTTTCCAGCGGACAAGAAGACTGTCGATAGGAATACTGCGCAATATCAAACAACACAAAGCGAACAGACGTTAAACACAGATAGAGTGTAGGCAAAAGCAGCGGATAACTTTTCGCCTCACCCAGAAGGAAACCAGCAGGACTGAGAAAGACCACCCACCACATTATCTTTGCACTTCCGACCGAGCGCATCAGAGCACTCGCGAAGACAGCTGCCAAAAGCCCACCACCTTCGCCTATAAAAAAAACAACACCAACCATTTGTGGCGAAAGCTTCAAATCGTTAATTAAATAATATAAAAAAACCGCATTCATCATAGCCAGACAGAACATCGAGCCAATGGTGGTCACCGCAGTTCTCGCCAATACAGAGTTGGCGTATAGCAGCTTGAATCCATCACCTATTTCCTTCAGCACAGGAGGCCTTTTGATCGCCTTCTCCTTGTTCGGCTCATCAGCCCTGGTAAAAAATAGAAGAACAGCGCTGGCGATATAGGAAAAGACATCGAACAAGAGTGTGAGAGGCGCCCCGATCCAGCCTGCCATGAACGTGCCGATCCCTGGCCCCCCAACCCGTGCAGCGGATTCCGTGGTTTCGATCTTGCTGTTCGCTTCGGGTAAATCCTTGCGCGCCACAAAAATCGGATAGTAGGAGTGATAGGCGATGCCGAAGGCGACAGAGAACACAGAACACAGGAAGGATACGGCATACAGCCAGTAGATGGAGAGCTGATCGTAAAAAGCAAATAACGGGACTGTAACCAATATCGCCGCCCGCACAAAGTCGCAAACAATCATCAAGCGGCGCTTGTTGAATCTATCTATGTATACACCCGAGGGAATTGATGCAAGCAATACAGCGATGGAGGCCATGGCGCGAAGTAAGCCAATCTCCTCCGGGTTTGCACTCAGCGCAGTAATGGCGAGCAGCGGAAGGATAATATTTGTGATAGACGATCCCATCTCGCTGACGGACTGCCCTACCCAAAGGCACATGAAATTCCTGTCCCGCCAGAGGGATCTTTTTTCAGTACTCAAGCAACGCCTCCAACATTCTTCCGCTTTAAAAACGGAGATATATTCCATTATTTCCCTGGCAAGCCTTAATTAATCCGAGCATCGGATTTAATTTCCAGAAATAATCCTACAGCTTTCCCAGCAGCTTTTATTGGTAACACAGGATAAACAGAGGCGTAAAGATTTTTTTCGCGATCGTTGACAAACACTTTCACGTCTACACAAGCCGCATAGTTCGATTCAGATCGAAGAAAAGCCAGCGCCACCGTCCTTTAATCAGGTTTTTCACTCATACAAATGATGATGCAAGCGCTATTTTCCCTTCATGTCCCCCATTACCACCACACAACCCCAATTCCATACCGGGCATGAACGAACAATCGCATACGGCCCATTACAGACGCAACGCCAAGTAATATGGGGCCTACAGAGAAATATAGCCATACGCCACTATTTACACGATTGATAAAATTCATTTTTTGCTCTTGACCCTACCGTAAATAAAACTCTATGGTTATTCGCAGGAGCTACTCGACTATGGATGGTATATTGAATGGATTTTTGTTCTAAGGCCGATGTACATAAGGACCAAAGATCAGCGGCCGAGAGAATTCTCGCCAAGCGTATGAAGAGCGAACAGAAAAAATCTGAGCCTCACGCGCAACTCGATATTGATACATCCGCCCTGTCTTACGGCCAGAAACGTATGTGGTTCCTGCACCTAATGGACCCGAGCAGTGCGGCCTACAATATTTTCAGCATCGCCAAATTGCATGGCCACGTTAACGTGGATGCGCTACGCGCGGCATTGCAAGCGCTGATCAAAAAGCACCCCAGCTTGCGCACTTCTTTCCACGCCAACGACAACGGCAAGCCTGAGTCGGTAATCCATGAAACTGTCGACGCTGACCTGACTGTTCTCGACAATCCCGAAGCGCCAGAACAATGTCTGGATAGTTTTATTTGGCAGCCATTTGACCTAGGCTGCGCTCCACTGCTCAAAGCCGTTGTCATTCGCACTGACGACGAAACTTGCCTGATGGCTCTAGTAATTCACCACATCGTCGCCGATGGCTGGTCGCTGGGTATTCTGCACAAGGACCTGCAACGCTTTTATGCTGCTGCACTGACCTCGCAAGCCTTACCTACTAATGGCTACATCGATTTCAGTTCCTTCGTCGCAGCCGAGAAAGCCTGGATTGCTAGCGAAGCAGGTATCGGCAGCCGGCATTTCTGGAAGACCCAGCTCCACGACCTCGCACAAATTGAATTACCAATGGCAAATCCCCGGCCGGCCATTGCCAATTTCCGGGGCAAACATATTGACCTGACGCTTCCGCTGGGGCTGGTGCAATCACTAGAAGCCCTAGCCAAGCAGTATGACAGCTCGCTTTACATGGTCCTGGGCGCCGCACTCAAGGTGCTGTTGCATCGGTATTCAGGCCAGACTGACATTGTCTTCGGCACCCCTGTCGCCAACCGACCGGTCGAAGAACTGGAGAATGTCCTGGGGCTATTTGTGAATACGGTCGTGCTGCGCACCCGCATTCCTTCACAGGCCAGCTTCACCACCATCCTCAAAGCATTCAGAGACACGACGTTGCTCGCGCTGGAGCATCAGCGAATGCCATTCGAGCAGGTGGTAGAAGACTTAAACCCTGAGCGCTCACTCAGTCATAACCCATTGTTTCAAGTTCTTTTCACTCTGCAGAACGTCGAAGCAGGAAAAGTCGAGTTGGAAGGTACGCGAACCGAACTCCTGAAGATCGATCTGGACGTCGCCCGGGTCGACCTGGAATGGACGTTGTGGCGACGCCCGACGGACGCGCGCCTGCGGATCAACTATGCGCTTGATCTGTTCGATGAGCAGGTGATCCGAGAAATGGCCAGCCATTACGAATGCCTACTCAACTGTATCGTGCAGACGCCGCAACAGGACATCTCACAACTCCCTCTGTTCCTCAATTTGTCCAGCGCAAAAGGCACACCTGACGAGCAGCCCTGGCCAGACTGCGGACTGCATGGCTTGTTTCTTAAAGCGGCTCAAATCTCACCCAACGCTGGTGCGGTCTCGGATAAGCGCGGACTATTGACATTTGATCAACTCAGCCGCCAGTCAGCCGCGCTGGCCGTGCAGTTGGTGCAAAGTGGCGTGCACCAGAGTGACACCGTCGCGATATGTGTCGAGCGCAGCGTCGATATTGCCGTAGCCACCCTAGCTGTCCTCCGAGCGGGTGCGGCATTTGTACCGATTAATCCTGCAGACCCCGAAGATCGACGTGCCTTTATTACCTCGGACTCCAATGCCCGGGCGATAATTGTGTCTTGCGCAGACAAGGGCTGCGATACGATTCCGAGTATCGTCATCGGTAAAAACCACGAGCAGCCCACGCCAGAGCAATTGCGCACGATTGACGCGAAGGTTGTGCCCGGATCGCCTTGCTACATTCTGTACACCTCCGGCACCACCGGCAGGCCCAAAGGCGTCATGGTTTCCCACGGCAATATCGTCAACACCATGCGCGCCTGTCAGTTGCTGCATGAATGCTCGCCTTCGGATGTTGGGCTGGTACTCGCGGCAAGCACTTTTGACGTTTTCTACTTCGAGCTGTTTATCGCCATGCTGGCAGGCGGACAAAGCCGAATCGTGACACAGGAGGAAATCTTCTCGCCGCAAGCGATTAACGAATTGCTTAAGACCGCGACTATCTTCCAGGCGGTTCCCGGACTGATGGAAAACCTGCTGACGTCAATGTCGCAATCCACCTCACGCATTCATGAATCGCTTCGAGTGGTAATCACCGGCGGCGATGTCGTACCTGCCGACCTGCTGTCAACTTTGTCTCACGCCTTCCCCAGAGCCAAGGTCTTCGTCGCATACGGCCCCACCGAAGCGACCATTTTTTCCACGTTGTATTTGTACGATGCACAACACCCAGTCACCGGTTACCCGATAGGGCAACCGCTCGAAGGCGTTGAAGTCGTAATCGCCGACAAGCACGGCAATGTGCTACCCGACGATGTCACCGGAGAGATCTGGATAGGCGGTCGAGGCGTGGCCACCGGCTATATCAATCGTGAGGCAGAAACCTGCGCCAGCTTCATCGAATTTAGTGGACGCAAGTTTTACCGAAGTGGTGATCGGGGCCGCTGGAACAGAGCGCTGAGAACCTTTGAGTTCCGCGGGCGTTTGGACAGTCAGGTGAAGGTGCGAGGTTTTCGCATTGAGTTAGGCGAAGTCGAGGCGGTACTGACCAGCCTCCCCAGCGTCCACAATGCAGTGGTGCTGGCAGTCGGCGAGCCCGGGAGCAATTGCCGGCTCGTGGCCTGTGTGACAGCACATGATAACCACCTCGAACAGGAACAGGATAATTTCGACGCCGATGTTGTCGCCCATTGGCGCACTCTCTTCGATCAGACCCATGAAATTTCTGCACCCGGGACGAGGGACTTCACAGGCTGGAACTCCAGCTACGATCAACAACCCATAGCGCCATCCATCATGAATGAATGGCTTGACGGAACCGTTGAGAACATCTTGCGCTGTATTACAGAAAAGCGCTCGACACTCCCCAATGTTCTTGAAGTCGGGGTCGGCACGGGATTGCTTGCTCAAGAGCTCGCACCGCATTGCGCACGCTATGTAGGCACAGACTTTTCTACCTCGGTCATTCTTAAACTGCGCCAGAAACTTCGGCTTTCACGACTCACGAATATCGAGTTGTCAGTGGCCGAAGCCAGGAACCTGCCCGCGGACGACACGCTATTCGATGTCATTGTGGTCAACTCGGTCAGCCAGTACTTTCCCGATATTACCTATTTGACCGAAGTACTGGACACCTTGCTCGGCCGGCTCGCTCCGGACGGCGTGATCTACCTGGGGGATGTCAGGAATTACTGTCTGCTGGAAACGTTCCATGCCTCGGTACAGTCGGCTCGGGCACCGCAACTAACGAACGAAGAGTTGCTGTCTAGAATTGCAAAGGCTATCCAAGATGAGCCAGAACTGAACATCAACCCGCGTTTCTTTAACAACTATTCAAAAAGAACCGGGCTGATGCTGCGTATCGAGCCCCGTCGCGGACGGCACGCCACGGAGATGAACAAGTATCGATATGACGTCACGCTCAGGCGCCCCAAGGTCATGTGCAATGATGACTTGCCAGCATTGAACTGGCAGGAATGGCGTGCTGAAAACTGGACGTTTGAGAAGCTGGCCGAACATCTATGTTTGAAAGCAGACACTACTTTCGCATTCACCGGTGTACCTCACGGACTATTGATTGAAGATCTGCGCCGGCGCGATGAACTCTACTCAACCGATACTCCTTCGACGCTGCCTGATGGTGTGATCCCTGAAGCGCTTCGTGAGCTCTCTGCCGAGTGCGGCTACAACGTCTCGTTCAACTACTCGGATCATCCAGACGGGTATTTCGACATGGTGCTTTCGACATCGGCGCATCCGGACAATTTGTTCGCTACGCTTGCCGGACGCAGCTTCCGGCCAGAACAGTCAGCCGACGGTAACAATCCAGGGGCAAGACTTAAGAAGGTTCAGCTATCTAATTTGATCAAAGAGGCGCTGTCCAGACGTCTACCCAACTACATGCTGCCGTCGGTGGTTACCGTCTTGGACACCTTGCCAATCACCAACAACGGAAAAATTGACCGGAAAAGAATACCTACGGTCTTCAGTACAATCACCGACAGTCGGCCCCCTTCAAGCCCTTCGGAGCTATTGATCGCACGCATCTGGCAGGACGTACTGGCCTATAAAGTAGAGGCAGTGGCCGATGACTTCTTCGAAGTCGGTGGGACCTCGTTACTAGCGATCGCTATCACCGTTCAGTTACGACAGGCTGGCATCAGTCTGATGCCTCAAGTGGTGTTTGAACACAGAACAGTGGAGTTACTTGCCCGCTGGATCGACACCGTGCAACCCCATCACGAGCAGCCGCAGACCATCATCAATGAGGTTCCCGCTGCCGCTGAGCCCGAAATCGATTTCACACGCATTGATGCTAGCCTCGACACTTGGCGTGATTGCAGGCAGGTGCTGCTGACCGGGGCCACCGGCATGCTCGGTGTACATATTCTGCATGAGCTTCTTTGCATCTATCCGCAACTGGAAATTGTGTGCCTAGTACGTGCCCAGAATGATCAAGCCGCCCAGGATCGGCTCGCCAGCCAATATGCCTGGTACTTCCCGCAGTCCGAGATCGATGCATCAGTATTTTCCCGACGAGTACGGTGCATTAGGGGAGACTTGCGTGAAAGAAACTTAGGCATTGGCAAGCGGACGCATTCGGCTCTGATTGCGACGTGTGACAGAGTCATACACGCAGCAGCGGACGTGCGCCATGTTGGCTCAGAGCGCGACTTCTTTGCTGTCAACACCGATGGAACAGAGCGCGTGATTGAGCTGTGCTCACAGCTAGTCAAGCCTAGTCTCTGCCACATTTCGACTATCGGGGTGGCGGGGCGGAGTCTGGATGGCGTGGCGAGATCCATCAACGAGTATCAGCTTGAAGTTGGGCAGACACCGACTGAAGCCTATTCGGCCAGCAAAATTTTCGCGGAGCATTTGATCGCCGACTTCAATAAATCCGGCGACTACGCGACCGTCTTCAGAGTTGGCACTGTTTCGCCTAACTCCGTGAGCGGCAAATTCCAGCGAAATATCGATGCGCACTTTTTCAGTCGCTATGTACGCGCAGTCATGGGTCTGGGCGTTGCTGCCGACTGGACGGAACGGCGTATTCAACTCATTCCGGCCGACACCATGGCCCAGGCGGTTCTGCTGCTCAGCGGCCAGCCTCTGGCTGCAGGTCGCACATTTCATATTCAGACCCCCAACGCACTGCCCTATGGTGAGTTCATCCGAATCCTTAACGAGCTGGGGTATGGCATCGACCTGGTATCGGCTCAGGAATTCGAAGAGACGTTGCCGATATTGGGGCGCGACAAGGCACGGATGGAAGATGTCGGCCGGATTCTACCGATGACCTACCGAGGTGCAGGTCGCCCAGTTGCACTCAAGCATGCCGTGACTGACGCCTGGCTCGACAAACTGGGTTTTCAGTACTTCAAGCCCACGAAATCATGGATTGAAAACTTCGTGGCCCATGGAGTGGAGCAAGGATTTTTCCCGCCCGCGGACGGTTTTCGTTGACGTTTATCAACCGTTTGAGAGCTGGACAATCCTGTTGAAATTTCGCTGTTAAGGAAGACCTGAACATGCAACTCAGCCTATTTTACTTTGCGGATGCAGCAACCGGTAAAAAGTCCACCGGCAGCACCTATCAATTACTACTGGATGGGGCTCGCTACGCTGACGCCCACGGTTTCGCAGCCGTGTGGATCCCGGAGCGGCACTTTCACCCCGTGGGAGGGCTCTACCCGAACCCAGCAGTACTCGGTGCGGCAGTAGCCACGGTGACTGAACGGGTGCACATCCGCGCCGGGAGTGTCGTCGTGCCTTTGCATCACCCCTTACGCCTGGTTGAAGAGTGGTCCGTCGTTGACAATCTGTCGAACGGCAGAGTGGGTATTTCACTAGCATCAGGCTGGAATCCTCGTGATTTCGTGCTGGCACCCGGGGCTTATGAACACAGACGCGATTCAACCTTTGAGACCGTACAGACCCTCAGGGATCTATGGTCAGGCCAGTCTTTCGGCGACGGGGCTTCGAAAGTCTCAACCTTCCCTCCTCCTGTTGCCCCTCTACAATTATGGATCTCGTCGTCGGGCACACTGGACACCTTTGAAGAAGCCGGTCGCGCCCAAGCAGGGGTCTTGACCCACTTGGTCAAACAAGACATTCCCGAGTTGGCGAAAAAAATCAGAGCCTATCGCACAGCATTGGCGAAAACCGGCAGCTCCTGGCGCGGACACGTGACGCTGATGCTCCATACCTATCTAGCCCCCAGCCGTGAACAGGCACTACAAGACGCTCAAACTGCACTTGAAGACTATCTAATCGGTTCCTTGACGCCCTATCGAACTGGCGCCAGTCAACGGGTGGCCCCTGACACCCACGAGACGGTACGCGCACAAATAAAGGACAGCGCACAGCGATACCTGAACGAGGCAGGCCTCATCGGTGATCTTAATCACGCACGACAAGTGATTAATCTTTGCCATGCGGCAGGCGTTGACGAGGTTGCATGCCTCATTGACTTTGGGCTCAAGCACGAGCGTGTCATAGAAGGTCTCGACCAGTTGAGCACCTTGCAAAAGTACATGTCCGAGTTGGAACAACCTGTTGTCCGCACGGCCCATGCATAACGAAAACCCCGAGATACCAGCCAAAGGAAGTGGTTATGACCATCGAGATCCAACCCCTAGAAGATAAAATCTTAGAAATCTTTCGTTCAGTAACTCAAGTACCATCACTGACCGCAGATGACGACTTCTTTAACTCCGGCGGCGATTCATTATTAGCGGTAGAAGCCGGATTCCAAATTTCTCAGGTTATTGACCAAGAAGTTGACCCAATGGTGATTTTCGTTTTTACAACCGCATCCACCTGCGCGGTTGCAGTATTGGAGCAGTACCTGACAGCCTAACTCGTGCTTAAGCCATTACCCAATCACAAGTCTGCGGCTCCCTGCTTAGGTGAGCCGGCGTGGGGGCTTGCATCTGCGGCAAGGCGCAACACGGAAAGAGCGATGCTAGCGGCTTAACCATGAGAATGGCGGCCAAGCGGCTCTGTAGCTCTGTAGCTCTGTAGCTCTGTGCGACCTTGTGCGTATAGGGAAGCCATGTAGTGGTCAACAATTCCCGGACACAGAATTGAGTTTTTATTCTGCAACCGTCGAGGGCATCAGAGCTATCCAAACCAATCCACCGTCCGCGCTCTCGACATTCAAAAGAATAGCGTCCAGACAAAACCTCGATCTCATGACCCTATCTCAGTCATTTAGTTGGATGATATCCCTGCGACTGCCCAAGCTCGCCCGTCGCACGAGCCCAGAACAGCCGCCCAACCAGGAGTTCACTCCATGACCTAAGCCCCTATCATGAGGGTCCCCCCATGCGCCATTCATCCACGCGACTCATCAAGGTCTATTACCGCCCGATCGAGGCCGCCATCCGCTGGAGCAACCTGCACCGTTTCGAGTATCAGATACTGGCCTGTCTGAGGGACCGACCACGGCCGACACCTGAGGACTTCCCGCGCTGGCCCGATCTGCTGCTCAAGGCTGACCGAATCTTCGACGCCCTGCTCAACGGTGACCTCCCCTACGGCAAGGCCGGCATTACCTGCGATGACCCCACCCTCCTTGATGACCCGGACCTCACCGTCCGCCATGTCGACCTGAGAACCTGGCTGGAAAAACACTACCCGGATGACCGACCGCGGTTCCTCTTCAGTCCGCCGGGGCGCCGTTGGCTCAGTCAGGCCACCATCCAGGAACTGCTCAATGATCACCGCAACCTCGCCCAACGCTTGAACGACACCACCACGCAGTGTCTGGCCCTGAAACAAGAGAACACCGCACTCACCCAGCAAGTCGCCGACCTGCAACAGCAACTGCAGCCCGACCACCTGAGCGATCGCAGCCGGTCCACCTTGCTGAACATCATCGGCGGTCTGCTGACGGCATTGCGTGGTCGCTCACCGACCGGGATGCCCTTCACCCGCTATGAAAGTGACAGCGCCATCATGGAGCTGATCATTGCCCACCACCTGGGGCACATCGGGATCTCCGAACGCTCCATGCAAAAGCACTTCGCGGCAGCCCGGCGCAGCCTGGCCAGCTGACCCGCCCACCGAACGGCAACTGCGGCCGGACGCCCGCAGTTGCCTGGCGCTCTCAGGCCAGAGGCTATTGAATCCTTATCACCCTTAGAAACCCTCAGGAGTGATCCTAATGACGGCCTCTCTCGACGCCCCCGCCACACCGCTGCTCGAACACCGCGTCCTGCGCCGCGATGAAGTCGAACAGAAAACCGGCCTCAAGCGCGCCCATATCTACGCGATGATGCGTGCCGACCAGTTCCCCAAAAGCTTCCCCCTGGGCAAGCGTGCGGTCGGGTGGGATCTGCTGGAGATCGAACAGTGGCTCGCCGACCGCCGCGCCCTGCGAGACTGAGGGAGGTGGTCGATGCAGGTCGTGGCACTGGCCTCCACCAAGGGAGGCGTCGGCAAGACCACCCTTGCCGCCAATCTCGGCGGCTTTGTTGCCGATGCCGGTTTGCGGGTGTTGCTGCTCGACCTGGACGTGCAGCCCACCCTGTCCAGCTACTTTGCCCTGAAGCAGCAGGCGGTTGTCACCGCCAATGTAAAACT
>NZ_JSYZ01000049.1:4015-16634 GCF_001293465.1 Pseudomonas asplenii | reverse complement strand
GTCAACCGTTATTTTCAGATTTTTATCATGAAAATCAGAGACATGGATTCACACCCTTCCCCTGTGGAAGCCGGCTCCCACCACGCCAATACAAACAATAGGCCAACACATTTGAGCAATATATTGCTCAATCATCCTTTGTTCAGCATCATACCCGTGCATCCCTTCCTATCTATATGCTCCGGACATCCACCTCATGACCCAGCAATCCCGCAGCCTGGCCACGACAATCTTCCCCGTGGCCCTGCTGATCATCGCAATGGCCTCCATTCAATCCGGGGCCTCCCTGGCCAAAAGCATGTTCCCGGTGGTCGGCGCCCAGGGCACCACTACCCTGCGCCTGATCTTCGCCAGCGTGATCATGCTGCTGATCCTGCGCCCATGGCGGGCGACACTCACCGCCAGGTCCCTCGGCACGGTGGCCATCTACGGGGTCGCCCTGGGTGGCATGAACCTGCTCTTCTATATGGCACTGAGAACCGTGCCCCTGGGAATCGCAGTCGCCCTGGAGTTCACCGGGCCACTGGCCGTGGCGCTCTACGCGTCACGCCGGGCCATCGACTTCCTGTGGATCGGCCTGGCAGTCACCGGCCTGCTGCTGTTGATTCCGACCTCGGGCACCAGCACCAGCATCGATCTGGTCGGCGCGCTCTACGCGCTGGGCGCCGGAGCCTGCTGGGCCCTCTATATTCTTTTCGGCCAGAAGGCCGGCGCGGACAATGGTGTCCAGACCGCCGCACTGGGCGTGATGATCGCCGCCCTGGTCGTCGCCCCCGTCGGCATCGCCCACGCCGGCACAGCCCTGCTGAGCCCGGCGCTGATTCCTGCCGCCCTCGGCGTCGCCGTCCTCTCCACCGCCCTGCCCTACAGCCTGGAGATGGTCGCCCTGACCCGTATCCCGGCCCGCACTTTCGGTACCCTGATGAGCATCGAACCGGCCTTCGGCGCCCTGTCCGGCCTGCTGTTTCTCGGCGAATACCTGTCCCTGGCGCAGTGGCTGGCGATCGCCTGCATTATCTGCGCTTCCATAGGTGCGACGCTGACCATGCGCAGCGAACCCAAGCCGGCAATCGCGACTGATTGATACAACACGTGACGTTACTCTGGCATTTGTCGCGCAAATAAGACATGTTTACGCCTAACTCAATGCCAGCCTTGATAAATTCGGACGGGGCGCTCAAGGAAGAAACAGGTGGGCACGAAAGAAGCCAAACTCGGGCTGTTTGATCCGGGGGCTGGAGATTAAGGACAGTAATGAAGCGTTTTTTGATTGTCTTGGCAGTACTCGCCGTCGCCGGTTGTGCCGCGACCTCCAAACCCATCAAGCACGGCAAGCGGGGGCTGCACATCAACTGTTCGGGGCTGACGTCCTCCTGGGACAAGTGCTACACCAAGGCCGCCAATTCCTGCAGCGACAAGGGCTACAAGATACTCGCCAAGTCCGGTGACGCCGTCGAGGATCCCGGCGACTATCCTTTCGGCCTGAACCCGGCCGGTTATACCAGTCGCAGCATGATCATCATCTGCAAGTAGGCCAAAGCCGCCACTACGCGGACGGCTGACCGATCTGGCGACCGATTTCGTCGCGACTCGACTTCAGCACCTGCTGCTGAAGCTCCGGCGTCGACATCATGCGCGCCACCACCAGCGCCCCCACGCACTGGGACAGGATCGACCAGGCCTGACTCTCGCTGCCCAGCGCCTGCGCCCAGCGCTGTTGCAGCCGACACATCCAGGCCTCGGCCCGCTCACGCACAGCCACGTCGGCCCGGGCAATCTCCGCACCCAACGCCGGCAACGCACAGCCACTCTGCGCCTGTTCGACATGGCTCATGCTCAGGTACAACCTCAGGCATCGTTCCAACTGAGCAGGATCCGGCTCCCCTTCTCCACCCAAGCGCGCCACGCTGCGGCTCAACTCCCGTTCGACAATCGCCCCGAACAACTCGTCCTTCGACGAAAAATGCCCATAAAACGCCCCACCGCTAAGACCGATGGCTTTCATCAGGCCATCCACCCCGATGGTGGCAAAGCCTGATTTTTTCGCCGAAGCCGCACTGCTTTCCAGCAGACGCTCGCGGGTTTCCTGCTTGTGACTGAGCGAGTAACGCATGGTGCTGTTCCTGTTCACGACCTTGACGCTGGTCGAATCGTAGCATAACGTTCGTTTAGTTAACGATAGTTTACTAAAAGAGCGATGCTGACCATGACTACTGCAAACAACCACAAGAAAGTCGTATTGGTCGTCGGTGCCGGCGACGCCACTGGCGGAGCCATAGCCCGACGCTTCGCCGCCGAAGGCCTGGTCGCCTGCGTGACACGGCGCAGCGCCGACAAGCTGCAACCTCTGGTCGAAGGCATCCGTCAGGCCGGTGGCGAGGCCCATGGTTTTGCCTGTGATGCACGCAAGGAAGAAGAGGTGGTTGCCTTGATCGAGCAGATCGAAAACCAGATCGGTCCGATCGAAGCCTTCGTCTTCAATATCGGCGCCAACGTGCCATGCAGCATCCTTGAGGAAACCGCCCGCAAGTATTTCAAGATATGGGAAATGGCCTGCTTCTCCGGCTTCCTCAATGCCCGCGAGGTCGCCAGACGCATGGTCACCCGCCAGCGCGGCACCATCCTGTTCACCGGTGCTACCGCCGGGCTGCGCGGAGCCGCCGGGTTCGCCGCATTCGCCGGCGCCAAGCACGGGATCCGCGCCCTGGCCCAGAGCATGGCGCGGGAACTGGGGCCACTGAACATCCATGTCGCCCATGTGGTGGTCGATGGCGCCATCGACACCGACTTCATCCGCACCAGCTTTCCGGAAAAGTACGCCCTCAAGGACCAGGATGGCATCCTCGACCCGGCCCATATCGCCGAGAACTACTGGTACCTGCACAACCAGCCGCGGGACGCCTGGACCTTCGAACTCGACCTGCGGCCCTGGAACGAACGCTGGTAAGCTCATCCCCACGACAACAACAAGGATGCTTCATCCATGAAAAAAAACGTCGAGTTCTATTTCGATCTGGGCAGCCCTGCCTCCTATCTGGCCTACACCCAACTGCCCGGAATCTGTGCCCAGGCCGACGCCCGACTGGTCTACCAGCCGATGCTGCTGGGCGGCGTGTTCAAGGCCACGGGCAATGCCTCGCCCGCCGAGATTCCGGCCAAGGGGCGCTACATGATCCAGGACCTGGCCCGCTACGCCCAACGCTACGGCGTCCCCTTTCGCTTCAACCCGCACTTCCCGGTCAATACATTGCTGCTGATGCGTGCGACCACCGGCGTACAATTGCACCAGCCCCAGCGTTTCGTCGAATTCGTCGATGCGTTGTATCGCGCACTGTGGGTCGATGGGCGCAACATGAATGATCCGGCTACGGTTGCGCAGGTGCTGGTCGAGAATGCCTTCGACCCGCAACCGATCATTGCGCTGACCCAGGATGAGCAGGTCAAGGCCGTACTGAAGGAGAAGACCGAGCAGGCCCTGCAGCGCGGGGTGTTCGGTGCGCCGAGCATGTTTGTCGGCGAACAGTTGTTTTTCGGGCAGGACCGTCTGGAATTCGTCCGGGAAGCGTTGGCCTGACCGGCAGGAGTGTCAGGCAGCACAGATGCCACCTGCCAGATCGTTTTCGCCGACAAGCCCGGCTCCTACAGGAACGTATCGCATGCTGATTCTGCGTATAGCGCTGTTCCCCTGCAGGGGCGGGCTGGCCCGCGAAAGGGCCCTGAAGATCAGATTGCCGCAGTACGGGTATTCAACCACTCCAGCGCCGCACCGCTGAGCAGCGGACTCAGCCGCTCACGCACCTCGGCATGGTAGCCGTTGAACCAGTCGCGCTCCTCCTGCGTCAGCAACGCCGGCTCCAGGCAACGGGTATCGATCGGACACAGGGTCAGGGTTTCGAAGCGCAGGAACTCGCCGAACTCGCTCTCGCCTGCCTCACGGTTCATCGCCAGGTTCTCGATACGCACCCCCCAACGGCCCGGGCGATAGGTGCCCGGTTCGATCGAGGTGATCATCCCCGGCTGCATCGCCGTCTGTGGCGCCGCCACCGCCTGGTAGGCGATCACCTGCGGCCCCTCGTGAACATTGAGGAAGTAACCCACGCCATGGCCGGTGCCATGCCCGTAGTTGACGTTGTCCGCCCAGATCGGCGCGCGGGCGATGGCATCGAGCAACGGCGAAAGAATGCCGCGGGGGAAACGTGCCCGGGACAAGGCGATCACACCCTTGAGCACTCGCGTGCAGTCAGCTTTCTGCTCGGCGCTCGGCGTGCCCACCGGGACCATCCGGGTGATGTCGGTGGTGCCGCCCAGGTACTGGCCACCGGAGTCGATCAGCAACAGGCCGTCGCCTTCGATCACTGCATGCTCCTGCTCGGTCGCATGGTAGTGCGGCATCGCGCCATTGGCATTGAAGGCGGCGATGGTGCTGAAGCTCAGGGACACATAACCAGGACGACGGGCCCGGGCAGCCGTCAGCTTCTCGTCGATGGTCAGTTCGGTGATCCGCTCGCGACCCAGCGCGGTTTCCAGCCAGGCGAAGAACTCGCACAGGGCCGCGCCATCCTGCTCCATCGCCTGGCGGATATGCACCGCGTCCTCCAGGCTCTTGCGCGACTTGGCCAGGGTGGTCGGGTTCAACCCTTCCACCAGACTTACTTCGGCGCCCAGGTTGTCCAGCAGGCCACTGGTGACCCGGGCAGGATCGACCAGCAGGCTCGAACCGGCCGGCACGGCCGCCAGGGCCGCGCCAATTTCGGCATAGTCACGCAGGCTCACGCCATCGCGCTTGAGGATCTGCACCAGCTCGGCGCTGACCTTGTCCAGCGCCACGAACAGCGTGGCCTGCTGCTGGTTGACCAGGGCGAAGGAGACGAACACCGGGTTGAACGACACATCGGCACCACGCAGGTTGAACAGCCAGGCGATGTCGTCCAGGGTCGCGATGAAATGCCAGTCGGCGCCGCGACTCTTCAGTTCTTCGCGCAGTTGCGCCAGTTTCTCGCCACGGCTGACCGTCGCCTGCGGCGGCAGGTGCTCGTAGACCGGCTGGCTCGGCAGCACCGGACGGTCTTCCCAGACCTGTTGCAGCAGATCGATGTCGGTACGCAGGCGCGCACCACGGGCTTGCAGCTTCTCTCCCAGGGTACGCGCCGAAGCCAGCGCCATCACCGCGCCGTCCACCGCGACCACGCCGCCGGCCGGCGTCTGCTCGGCCAGCCACTCCAGCGGCCCGGGTTGCCCCGGCTGCAGCTTGACCAGCTCGATACCGCTGCCGCCCAGTTCCTTGGTCGCCTGCTCCCAGTAACGGCTGTCAGCCCAGACTCCGGCAAACTCCGCCGTGACGATCAGGGTACCGACCGAGCCATGAAAGCCCGACAACCACTGCCGGCCCTGCCAGTAGGCCGGCAGGTACTCCGACAGGTGCGGATCGGCCGATGGCACCAGCAAGGCGTGGATACCCTCGCGCTTCATCAGCTCGCGGGTGTGCGCCAGGCGCTGGGGTACGGTTCCCTGACTCGAGGTCTGCGTGCTCATCATGTCTCCTGCTACTCACGGGTTTGATTGTTGTGCGGCGCTGATGATGGATCAGCCGTCACGACGGGGCAACTGCCCAAAATGGCACCGCGGCACTGGCGCAGGCCTTGATTGCCGCGGCCGCCCGGTCGATGTCCTGCTCGGTGGTGAAACGTCCGAGGCTGAGCCGGATGGTACGCGCCGCGGAATCGGCATCGTGACCCAGCGCCAGCAACACGTGGGACGGCGCATTGCTCGCCGAATTGCACGCCGAGGTGGCCGAATAGGCCAGCGACTGGCTGAGTTGCGCGCCATTGAACCGACCCTTGGCGAAGGTCAGGCTCAGGGTATGGGGAATACGCTGCTGCGCACTGCCGTTCAGGCGCAGGCCCGGGATATCCGCCAACTGGTCCAGCAGACGCTGGCGCAGCGCACGGATCAGCGCCGCCTCTTCTTCGAAGGCCTCGGTCGCCAGCGCAAAGGCGCTGCCCATGCCGGCGATCTGGTGGGTCGCCAGGGTCCCCGAGCGCAGGCCACCTTCATGGCCGCCACCATGGATCTGCGCATGCAGGCGCTGCCGGGCGCGCGCCCCGACATACAACGCGCCGATGCCCTTGGGTCCGTACAGCTTGTGCGCCGAGAACGACATCAGGTCCACCGGCAACTCGCCCAGGTCGATGGCCACCTTGCCGGCGCCCTGGGCGGCGTCCACATGGAACAGCGCTCCCTGTTCGCGAACCCGCTGACCGATGGCGCGGATGTCGTTGAGCGTACCCAGTTCGTTGTTCACCAGCATCAGCGACACCAGGAAGGTGTCCTCGCGCAGCGCTTCGGCGACCCTCTGCGCGGTGATCAGCCCTTCGGCGTCCGGCTCCAGCCAGGTCACCTCGACCCCGCTTTCCTCCAGTTGGCGGGCGGTGTCGAGGACCGCCTTGTGTTCGATCCGGCTGGTGACCAGGTGCCCGCCGCTCGCGCCACGGGCCTGGGCAACACCCTTGAGGGCCAGGTTGTTCGATTCGGTGGCACCGGAGGTCCAGACGATCTGCTCGGCGCTGGCGCCCACCAGGGTCGCCACCTGTTGCCGGGCCTGCTCGACCGTCTGCCGGGCGCGCTGGCCAAAGGCGTGGGAGCTGGAGGCCGGGTTGCCGAAGTTGCCGGAAAAGCCCAGACACTCGACCATGACCTGAATGACCCGCTCGTCCACCGGTGTCGTGGCGGCGTAGTCGAAATACAAGGGAAGTTGATTCATGGCAAAAGACTCACAAAGCGTGTCCCGCGGATCGATCTCTCACTGCAGTCAACCGAGAGTTGAACGAACAGCTGTACCCGATGGAAAACGATCAAGGAAAGATGACTTTCATGCAAAGTGCGTAGGAACGCTCCTGGAATCCAGCTTACAGGGCCGGGAAAGGTGTTGCGAGCACCAGTCGCCCCTGCTCCATCGAAGGCTCAGTGCAACAGTTGCTGCACACTCTCATGCGCCAGCGGGTACAGGGAAATCACCAGCAACAGCGCCATGGCCACGTTGAACAGCCGCAACCAGCGGGGCTCGCGCAGCACATTGCGCAGCAGACTGCCGCAGGCGGCCCAGAGGCTGACGCTGGGGGCATTGATCAAGGCGAACACGGCGGCGATCACCAGCACGTTGCTGAAATAGCCCTGCAGCGGCGTGTAGGTGCTGATCGCACCGATTGCCATCACCCAGGCCTTGGGGTTGACCCACTGGAACGCCGCGGCATTCCAGAAGCCGAACGGCCTGCCCTGTCCCTGGTCGGTTTCGGAGACCGGCCCCGAGCCGGCGATTTTCCAGGCGAGATACAACAGGTAGGCACCGCCGATGTAGCGCAAGGCGGTATAGAGCGCCGGATAGGCCTCGAACACCGCCCCCAGGCCGAGCCCCACGGCCAGAACCAGCACGAAGAAACCGCTGGAGATGCCCAGGATATGGGGAATGGAGCGGTTGAAACCGAAGTTCACCCCGGAGGCCAGCAACAGGGTGTTGTTGGGACCGGGCGTCACGGAAGTCACCAGGGCGAACAGGGCAAAACCCAGCAGGAGGTCGAGCGAAAGGGTCATGGCGGGCATCCGGCAAGCGTATCAGTGAGGCGCTCACCCTATCCCAGCGACCCGGAGAAGCTCAGGCACAGCTGACGAAAACTTCGACCCGTACAGTTTTTACCTTCATCCCCTGTTGACCTGTCTGTTACTGCCGCGATCGGCACTGATCTCGGCCTTCTCATCAAAACCATAGACCTGCTGTGGCTGGCCCAGCAGCTCGGCTTTCTTGCGCTGGTATTCCTCGAAGGACAGCCCGCGACGGTTCAACGCCTCCATCGCCAGTTCCCGGGTTTCCTCGGCGGTATAGGGCCGCAGTTCAGGGGACGGATGGCTGGCGCAACCGGCCAGGACCGACAGCAACAGAAGCAGCAGAACCGCAGGTGTGTGTTTCATGAGGTGACTCCCGAATGCCCGATTTGAGTGGATGGACACAGGCTACCGGGGCCCCCCCGGCAGCAGAAATCACCGCTCTCGATAGTCGCTATCGATCGATCGCCCCCCCGTTGCCACCGAAACCACCCATATTCCATAAAGAACTATAAATATGGAAATACGTTCATTTACGGAATATCAGAAACCCCGTACAACGGCTCCAAGCGTTTGATCGATGTTGCCTGGGCAACTGTTCGCCAGCCAACAGTCGATCAACAAAACAGCCCGCCAGCCAGCACCCGGCCCATCGCCGGACGAGGCGCAAGCCCGTGGATTCGGGGCTCGGGTGCTTGGTACAGGTCTTGCTCAAGCCCTCTCACCAAAAGCCCGGGCACCGAACCTGCTCGCCAAGCAACTGTTTGAAAAGGAACTGACCATGTCTCGTACACTGAAAGTCGTTGCCCTCTCCGGCGGCCCCTATCGTCCCTCGCGCACCCTGGTGCTGACCCAGGCGCTGCTGGCCGAACTGGCCCGGCACCTGAACATCGAAAGCCGCCTGATCGAACTCACCGACATCGCCCGCCCCCTCGGTTCGGCCCTGTCGCGCGCCGAACTGAGCGCCGAAGTCGAAGCCCAGTTGCAGGCCATCGAAAACGCCGACCTGCTGATCGTCGCCTCGCCGGTCTATCGCGGTTCCTATCCGGGCCTGCTCAAGCACCTGTTCGACCTGGTGGACCTCAACGCCCTGATCGACACCCCGGTGCTGCTGGCTGCCACCGGCGGCAGCGAACGCCACGCCCTGGTGCTCGATCACCAGTTACGCCCGCTGTTCAGCTTCTTCCAGGCCCTGACCCTGCCCATCGGGGTTTATGCCAGCGAAGCCGATTTCGCCAACTACCAGATCACCAGCGAGCCCCTGAAGGCCCGCATCCGCCTTGCCGCAGAACGCGCCGTCCCGTTGTTCGGCGCCCATTCCAAGCAGCTGCTGAAAACCGCTTAAGGACTTGCCATGGATGTCTTCTGGTTTCTCCCCACTCACGGCGACGGTCACTACCTGGGCACCACCCAGGGCGCCCGTCCGGTCACCCTCAACTACCTGAAACAGGTGGCCCAGGCCGCCGACAGCCTCGGCTACCACGGCGTGCTGATTCCCACCGGCCGCTCCTGCGAAGACTCCTGGGTCATCGCCTCGGCGCTGGTGCCACTGACGGAACGCCTGCGCTACCTGGTGGCGATCCGCCCGGGCATCATCTCGCCGACCGTCTCGGCGCGCATGGCCGCGACCCTCGACCGGCTGTCCAACGGCCGCCTGCTGATCAACGTGGTGACCGGTGGCGACCCCGACGAAAACCGCGGCGACGGCAGTTTCCTCAGCCACGGCGAACGCTACGAGGTCACCGACGAATTCCTGAAAATCTGGCGGCGGGTGTTGCAGGGCGAAGCCGTGGACTTCGAAGGCAAGCACCTGAAGGTGCAGAACGCCAAGGCACTTTACCCACCGGTGCAGAAGCCCTATCCACCGCTGTATTTCGGCGGCTCCTCGGACGCGGCCCACGATCTCGCCGCCGACCAGGTCGACGTCTACCTGACCTGGGGCGAACCACCGGCCGCCGTGGCCGCCAAGCTGGCCGACATCCGCGAGCGTGCCGCACGCAAGGGCCGCACCGTGCGCTTCGGCATCCGCCTGCACGTGATCGTCCGCGAAACCGCCGAAGAAGCCTGGAAAGCCGCCGACCGGCTGATCGAACACATCAGCGACGAGACCATCGCCACGGCGCAGCAATCCTTCGCCCGCTTCGACTCCGAAGGCCAGCGGCGCATGGCCGCCCTGCACGGCGGGCGCCGCGACAACCTGGAGATTTCGCCGAACCTGTGGGCCGGCGTCGGCCTGGTCCGCGGTGGCGCCGGTACCGCACTGGTAGGCAACGCGCAACAGGTGGCCGAGCGCATCAGGGAATACGCGGACCTGGGGATCGAGAGCTTCATCTTCTCCGGCTACCCGCACCTGGAGGAAGCCTACCGCTTCGCCGAACTGGTTTTCCCGCTGCTGCCCGAGCCCTATGCCAGCCTGGCCGGCCGTGGCGTGACCAACCTGACCGGCCCCTTCGGCGAAATGATCGCCAACGATGTGTTGCCGGCCAAGGCCGGGGCCTGACAGCCGGGAGAAGGGACTATCGCCCTGACGAGGGGCAACGGCTGCAAGGCGGTGATCCATGGGCGCGGGCGTACCCGCGAATTGGGCCTCGAGGCTGCCAAAGGCTTCGCGGGCAAGCCCGCTCCCACAGGGTCGCTGCCGCTCCCTCAACAGCCTCGACACCGCCTTATACAGAGGAACACCGCGTGACGGCTCAACCACACAACCTCCTTCCCGATCCCCTGCAGACCGCCCGCCTGCTGGCCGCCGAGTTTGCCGAAACCGCCGTCGAACGCGACGAGCGCGGCGGCACGCCGAAAGCCCAGCGCGACGCCCTGCGCAACAGCGGCCTGCTGGCCCTGAGCATTCCCACCCAATACGGCGGCCTCGGCGCCAGTTGGAGCGAAACCCTCAATGTGGTGCGCGAATTCGCCAAGGTCGACAGTTCCATCGCCCATGTTTTCGGTTTCCATCATCTGATGCTCGCCACCGTGCGGCTGTTCTCGCGCCCCGAGCAATGGCAGCCGTGGTTCGAGCAGACCGCCCGCAAGAACTGGTTCTGGGGCAACGCCCTCAATCCGCTGGACACACGCACCGTGGTCCGCAAGCTCGGCGGCTGGCGCGAATTCTCCGGCAAGAAGAGCTTCTGCTCCGGTGCCAGCGACTCGGAAATGCTGATCGCCTCGGCCGTCGACGAAAGCGCCGGCGGCAAACTGCTGATCGCCGCGATCCCCAGCGGCCGCTCCGGCATCACCCTGCACAACGACTGGCACAACATGGGCCAGCGCCAGACCGACAGCGGCAGCGCCAGTTTCGAACGGGTGCGGGTCGAAGAGTCGGAACTGCTGCTCGAACCCGGCCCGCTGAGCACGCCCTTCGCCTGCCTGCGGCCGCTGATCGCGCAACTGACCTTCACCCACATGTTCCTCGGCATTGCCGAAGGCGCCTTCGCCGAAGCCCGGCAATATACCCTCACCGAGACCCGGCCGTGGTTCAAGTCCGGGGCCGGGGACATCCGCAAGGACCCGTACATCCTCAGCCACTACGGCGACTTCTGGGTTGCGCTCGAAGGTGTACGGCTGCTGGTCGAACGTGCCGCCGAAGGGCTCGACCGGGCCTGGGAAAAGGGCCCGCAGCTCAGTGCCGAGGAACGTGGCGAACTGGCGACCGCCATCGCCACGGCCAAGGTTGCCGCCAGCCGCCAGGGTCTGGAACTGTGCAGCAGGCTGTTTGAAGTCACCGGTGCACGCTCCACCCACGCCTCTCTGCGGCTGGACCGCCACTGGCGCAACCTGCGTACCCAGACCCTGCACGACCCGCTGGACTACAAGCTCCAGGAACTGGGCGACTGGGCCCTGAACCAGACACTTCCCATCCCCACCTTCTACTCGTAGAGACGCCCATGCAGCTGCTAACCCTACCGCCCTCGCCGGCTCTGGCAACCTCGATCCGCGCCACCGCCCAGGTCTTCGAAGACCCCAAGTCCCAGGCCCTGCTCGCCCATCTGCACCAGGTCGCGCCCAGCGAGGCCAGCGTGCTGATCATTGGCGAAACCGGCACCGGCAAGGAACTGGTGGCCCGGCATATCCACAACCTCAGCGCCCGTCGCAACCGGCCGTTCATCGCGGTCAACTGCGGGGCGTTTTCCGAGTCGCTGGTCGAGGCCGAACTGTTCGGCCATGAAAAAGGCGCCTTTACCGGCGCCCTCAGCGCCAAGGCGGGCTGGTTCGAGGAAGCAGACGGTGGCACGCTGTTTCTCGACGAGATCGGCGACCTGCCGATGCCGATCCAGGTCAAGCTGCTGCGGGTCCTGCAGGAACGCGAAGTGGTGCGCCTGGGCTCGCGCAAAAGCATCCCGATCAACGTGCGGGTGCTGGCGGCGACCAACGTCCAGCTGGAAAAGGCGATCAACGCCGGGCATTTCCGCGAGGACCTCTACTACCGCCTCGATGTCGTCAACCTCGAACTCAGCCCGCTGCGCGAACGGCCCGGCGATATCCTGCCGCTGACCCGGCACTTCATCGATGCCTACTGCCAGCGTCTGGGCTACGGCGACATCCGTATCAGCCCGGCGGCCGAGCAGAAGCTCAAGAGCTACAGCTGGCCGGGCAACATCCGCGAACTGGAAAACGTCATCCACCACACCCTGCTGATCTGCCGTAACGGCGTGATCGAACGCGACGACCTGCGCCTGTCGAACATGCGCATCGAGCGCCAGGACGACCACGCCGCAGGCACCGACGACTCGGCCGAAGCCCTGCTCGAGCGCGCCTTCCAGAAACTCTTCGAGGAACAGGCCGGCGCCCTCCACGAAAAGGTCGAGGATGCTCTGCTGCGCGCGGCCTACCGCTTCAGCCACTACAACCAGGTGCACACCGCCAACCTGCTGGGCCTGAGCCGCAACGTGACCCGCACCCGGCTGATCAGGATCGGCGAACTGGCGGTGAACAAGCGCCGCCCCGGCGAGAACGTCCAGGGCGACCGCATGCTGCAGCTATCGATCTAGGCGTCTGGCACCGCCATTAGGCTGTGTACGAAATTGTT
>NZ_JSYZ01000049.1:1744-3896 GCF_001293465.1 Pseudomonas asplenii | reverse complement strand
GATTTCGTACATAGCCTAGCCAACCAGGGCACAATGCAGCGCGTTATCGTGGCTGCGCTCGATGCTGCGCAGCACCTGGAACGAACCGAAGCTCACCGCCCTGGCCCGGTGCTGGCGAATCAGCAGCCAGAAATCCTCCTCGCCACTCTCGAAGCGGGCGAACGCCGCCTCGCCGGCCTGTTTCGATCGCCACTGCAGCACATTCAATACGCGCCGACCATCGTCGCTGACCTGCACATTACCGCTGATGAAGCCGGCGAAATCCTGGGCCAGGCGCTCGGTCTGCCGCTCCAGGGCACAGACCAGGGCATCCTGTTGGTGGGGTTCGATCTCGAACTGGATCAGTTGGGTGAAGCTGCGGTTTTGCTCTGTAGCTGGCATGGAAAACTCCCCGGAAAGTCGCACAGGATCTTGAGATCCGAGGTGATGCAGGGTAAAACCTCAAGTTAACTAGAGGTCAAGGGATTTCTTCCATGGCATTACACAAGGCCCTGCCCACCGACAAGGCACTCACGGTCGGCCAGGTCGCCGCACGCAGCGGCGTATCGGTCACGGCCCTACACTTCTACGAATCCAAGGGGCTGATCCGGAGCAGCCGCAATGCCGGCAACCAGCGCCGCTATGCCCGCGACGTGCTGCGTCGGGTGTCGCTGATCAAGGTCGCGCAGAACCTGGGGATTCCGCTGGCGGAGATCCACCAGGCCCTGCAAGCGTTGCCCGAAGGCCGCACGCCTACAGCGGCGGACTGGGCGCGGATGTCGGAACGCTGGAAGGACGAACTGGACGAGCGCATCGCCCGCCTGACCCGGCTGCGGGACAAGCTCAACGGCTGCATCGGCTGCGGCTGCCTGTCGATGGAGACCTGCCCGTTGCGCAACCAGGGCGACGTGCTGGGCGACCAGGGCCCCGGCCCCCACCTGCTGGAGCCGGAAAGCTGATCGCCCTGTAGAAGCCGGGGCTAGAAGCCCGGCGCGATCTGCCCCTTGTAGCGGGTCAGGATGAACTGCCGCACCTCATCGGAGTTCAGCGCCTTGGCCAGTTTCTGGATGCCCGGGTCATTGAGGTTGTCCGGCCGCGCCACCAGGAACTCGACGTACAGATCCTTGCCCTTCTCGACGATCAGCGCACTGTTGGTGTCGATCCCTGCTTCCAGCGCATAGTTGGCGAACACGAATGCCAGGTCCACCTGGCTAACCGAACGCGCCAGCATCGCTCCCTCCAGTTCACGAATCTTCAGGTGTTTCGGGTTCTCGGCAATGTCGCGCGGGGTCGACTGGGTATTGCTCGGGTCCTTTAGCTTGATCAGCCCGGCCTCGTGCAGCAGCACCAGGGCCCGACCGGTATTCACCGGGTCATTGGGAATCGACACCGAAGCGCCATCCTTGAGTTCGGACAGACTCTTGATCTTTGTCGAGTAGGCGCCGAACGGCTCGATATGCACGCCGACCACCGGCACCAGATTGGTGTGGCGGGTCTTGTTGTAGTCATCGAGGAACGGCCGGTACTGATAGTAGTTGGCGTCCAGGTTCTTCAGCGCCAGTTGCTGGTTGGGCTGGATGAAATCGTTGAAGACCTTGATATCCAGGTCGACGCCTTCCCTGGCCAGGGTCGGCTTGACGAATTCGAGGATCTCGGCGTGGGGCACCGGTGTGGCGCCGACGGTCAGTTTTTCATTGGCGTGTGCAGCCAGGGACATCAGGGCGGCCAATACGGCCAGGGTCTTTTTCATGCAAGGCTCCAGAGAGGCAGAAAGGGCCGGCGTCGGGTGGTCGTTGGGCCAGGTTGTTTTATAAGTTCGGTTCGGCGGGTCAACGTCGGCTGTAGCGGGCCACCAGGCGGTCACCGGTCATTTGCAGCGCCTGTACCAGGAGCAGCAGCAGGATCACCGTGACCACCATCACATCGGTCTGGAAGCGCTGGTAGCCATAGCGGATCGCCAGGTCGCCCAGCCCGCCGCCACCGATCACCCCGGCCATCGCCGTGTAGTCCACCAGCACGATGGCGGTCACCGTCACCGCCGCCAGCAGCCCGCCACAAGCTTCCGGCAGCAGGGTGTGGCGGATGGTCTGCCAGGTGCTGGCCCCCATCGCCTGGGTTGCCTCCACCACGCCACGATCCACTTCACGCAAGGCGGTTTCCACCAGCCGGGCGA
>NZ_JSYZ01000049.1:0-1548 GCF_001293465.1 Pseudomonas asplenii | reverse complement strand
AACAGCAGCACCCCCAGCGGCAAGCCCAGCAGGATGATGAACGCCAGCGCCGCCGCGAGCATGCTCAGGGTGTCGAGGCAGGCCTGGGCGATATCCGCCCAGTAGATGTTTTTCAGCAGCTCGCCCATGGTTTCAGGACCAGTCGTGCCGCGGCGGCTTGATGCCGTTGAGCAGCCAGTTGCCGATCACGTGGTATTTCCAGCGCACCGGGTCATGCAGGGTGTGCACCCGGGCATTGCGCCAGTGGCGATCGAAATTGTGCTTTTTCAGGGTCGAGCGGGTGCCACCCAGCTCGAACAGCCGGTTGCTGGCCTCGATGGCAATTTCGGTGGTCAGTACCTTGGCCTTGGCCACCGCCAGCGAAGCCCGGGCGACGCTGTCTTCGTCGGGCGCGGGGCGGGCGGCATCCAGCGCCTTGCCGGCCCGTTCGAGCAGGGCATCGGCGGCTTCGAGACGAATCTCCAGGGCACCGACCTGGATGATGGTCAGCGGGTCCTCGCTGGCCTTGTCGACCCCGGCGTCGATCCAGGGCCGGGCCTGCTCGCGGACGAAGGTCACGGTATCGCGCAAGGCCGCACGGGCGATGCCGGCATCGATGGCGGCGGTGGTCAACTGGGCGAACGGGCCGGCCAGGGTCGGGTTCTCATAGGAGCGATAGGTGGGGAACAGGTTGAACGCCGGGACCTTCAGGTCCCGGGCCAGCACCGTACCGCTGGAGGTGGTGCGCTGGCCGATGCTGTCCCAGTCATCGACGATCACCAGCCCCGGCGTCCCACGCTCGACGAACGCCAATTGGGCCCTGCCCTCTTCGTCCAGGGCCAGCACCGCCAGCCAGTGGGCATACAGCGAACCGGTGCAATAGCCCTTGCGCCCGTTGATCACATGGCCGTCGCCGTGACGGCGAACGGTGGCCTGGATGTCCTGGACGTTCTTGCCGCCGGTTTCCGACAGCGCATTGGCAAAACGATGCCCCTGCAGCGCCAGGTCGAAGAAATGCGCCTGCTGCTCGGGCGTGCCCTGCAGGCGAATGTCTTCCAGCAGGCAGTAGTGGTTCTGCGGGATCTGTCCCAGAGACGGGTCGGCTGCCGAGATGATCGCGATCACTTCGGCCAGCACCGCATAGGACACCTGAGCCCCCCCGAACTCGCGGGGCACGGTGATGCCCCACAGGCCGCTGTTGGAATACAGGTCGACCACTTCGGCAGGCACCTGGCGCGTACGATCGCGCTCGGCATCCTGCTCCAGCAAACGGGCGGCGACACGTCGAGCGACGGCCAGGGCTTCGGCCTCGTCACGGATCAGGTGGGCGTCGGGGGAATGGATCGGGTAGCTGGCGGATTCAGGCAGGGAAGACATGGAGCGCTCTCGGGCGAAGGGTGTTGCGTGGGCTAATGCAGCTTCTGTGCCTAAGTTATTTTTCCTTTCAAATCATGCAGTTACTATTTATCAGCGGTCACAGGCGTGATTTCTGTACAGAACAGAATGTGAGTTCACTGTTGCTGGAAGAACACCTCAGCCCCCTCCCCCAGGAGCCGGGCTTGCCCGCGA
>NZ_JSYZ01000048.1 GCF_001293465.1 Pseudomonas asplenii | reverse complement strand
CCTATGTGATCTACACCTCGGGCTCGACGGGTGAACCGAAGGGCGTGATGGTCGAGCATCGCCAGTTGTCCAACCTGGTGAGCTGGCACTGCCGCGCCTTCGCGCTGACGGCGGGTGGCCAGACCGCCAGCGTTGCCGGTTTCGGCTTCGACGCGATGGCCTGGGAAATCTGGCCGGCGCTATGCGCCGGGGCGACCTTGCACCTGCCCCCGGCAACCGCCGGCAGCGAGGATATCGACGGTCTGCTGAACTGGTGGCTGGCGCAGCCACTGGAGGTGAGCTTCCTGCCGACGCCGATTGCCGAGTACGCCTTCAGCCAGTCGTTGCAGCACCCGACCCTGCGTACCCTGCTGATCGGCGGCGACCGCCTGCGGCAGTTCCCCGAGGGGCAGCGGTTTGCCCTGGTCAACAACTACGGTCCGACGGAAACCACGGTAGTGGCGACCTCGGGGCTGATAGAAGGAGGGACCGCGGCGTTGCATATCGGCAAGCCGCTGGACAACACCCGGGTCTATCTGCTCGACGAGCAGTTGCATCCGGTGCCGCTGGGCGTACCGGGTGAGCTGTATGTCGGCGGTGCCGGCGTGGCCCGTGGCTACCTGGGGCGTGCGGCGTTGACCGCGGAGCGTTTCCTCAAGGACCCGTTCAGCGGCGAACCCGAGGCGCGGATGTACAAGACCGGCGACCTGGCGCGCTGGCTGGCCGATGGCAACCTCGAGTACCTGGGGCGCAATGACGACCAGGTGAAGATCCGTGGCCTGCGCATCGAACTGGGCGAGATCGAAACCCGCCTGGCCGGGCATCCGGCGATCCAGGAGGCGGTGGTCCTGGCCCGCGAGGACCATCCCGGCGAGAAACGCCTGGTGGCCTACTACAGCTCGACCGATGCCGCGCTGGAGATCGAGGCGCTGCGGGCCTACCTGCTGGAGCGACTGCCGGAGTACATGGTGCCTTCGGCCTACGTGGGTCTGGAGGCTTTCCCGCTGACCGCCAATGGCAAGATCGATCGTCGGGCGCTGCCGGTGCCGGATCTGGCGGCACTGGTCAGTCGTGGCTATGAAGCGCCGCAAGGGGACATCGAAATCACCCTGGCGCGAATCTGGAGCGAGGTCCTCACTGTTGAGCGGGTGGGGCGGCATGACCACTTCTTCGAACTGGGTGGGCATTCGCTGCTGGCGGTCACGCTGATCGAGCGTATGCGCCAGGCCGGGTTGAGCGCCGACGTGCGGGTGCTGTTCCGTCAACCGACCCTCGCGGCCCTGGCGGCGGCGGTGGGCAGCGGCACGGAAATCGTGGTGCCGGGCAACCTGATCCCCGCAGGCTGCGAGCGGATCACCCCGGACCTGTTGCCGCTGGTCAGCCTGACCCAGGCGCAGATCGACCACGTGGTGGCAAGCGTGCCGAAGGGTGCGGTGAACGTGCAGGATATCTATCCGTTGGCGCCGTTGCAGGAAGGTATCCTGTATCACCATCACCTGGCCGTGGACCACGCCGACCCTTACCTGCAACACGCACTGTTCAACTTCGACAGCCGGGCGCGGGTCGAGGCCTTCGTCCAGGCCCTGCAAGCGGTGATTGCGCGTCACGATATCCTGCGTACCGGCGTGGTCTGGGAAGGTCTGGACGAACCGGTGCAGGTGGTCTGGCGTCAGGCTGCCCTGACGGTGAGCGAGGTGTCGCTGGATCCGCAGGTCGCTGATATCGCCGAGCAATTGCGTGCCCGACTGGACGACCCACGGGTCCGCCTGGATATTCGCCAGGCGCCGATGCTGCGCCTGGACTATGCGCAAGACCGGCCCAACGGGCGCTGGACCGGTCTGTTGCAGTTCCACCATCTGGTCAACGACGCCACTTCGGTCGGGGTGCTGGTGGCTGAAGTCGAAGCCCATATGCAGGGACGAGAGGAGCAGCTGCCGGCCTCGATTCCTTATCGCAACTATGTTGCCCAGTCCCGCCTGGGCGTGAGCCAGGCCGAACACGAGCAATTCTTCAGTGAAATGTTGGGCGATGTCGATGAGCCCACCTTGCCGTTCGGGCTGCAGGATGTGCAGGGCGACGGCCGCGGCCTCGAACAGGCCCAATGTCCTGTGGACAGTGACCTCAGCCGCCGTCTGCGGATTCAGGCCCGGCAGTCGGGCGTCAGTGCCGCCAGTCTCTTTCACCTGGCCTGGGCCCGTGTCCTGGGCAGTGTCGCGGGCAAGGATGACGTGGTGTTCGGCACGGTGCTGCTGGGACGCCTGAAAGGCGGCGAGGGTGCCGACCGGGCATTGGGGATGTTCATCAATACCTTGCCTTTGCGCGTCGCGCTGGGTGGGCAGAGTGTGCGCGAAGGGATCATGAACACCCACGCGCGCCTGAGTGCCCTGCTCGGGCATGAGCATGCGCCGCTGATCCTCGCGCAAGGCTGCAGCGGCGTGGCCGCGCCGCTGCCGCTGTTCAGCTCGCTGCTGAATTACCGTCACCTGACGAGTGAAATTGCCGAACCGTCGGTCTGGAGCGGGATCGAGACCATTGCCGGCGAGGAACTGACCAACTACCCGCTGACGCTGTCGGTGGACGACCTAGGAGAAGACTTTGCCCTGCGCGTCGGTACCCTGGCGGGCACCGGTGCGCAACGGATTTGCGACTACATGCACACAGCTCTGGTGAATCTGGCCGATGCCCTGGAGCGGGCGCCCCAGACCCCACTTTCCGCGCTGTCGGTGCTCTCGGCTGCCGAACGCCGGCATCTGCTGGAAGACTTCAATCCCGCTGCCGTGCCTT
>NZ_JSYZ01000047.1 GCF_001293465.1 Pseudomonas asplenii | reverse complement strand
CCCTCGCCGGGCGGCGTTCATCGTTTTAGAGGGGGAAGGGACTGGCGGGCAGCGCTATCGTTTGGGGTAGGTCTTGGTCAGCTCGCCGTTGACGACATGTCCACGGCGCAGAACAAGGTTTGCCAGGGAGGCTCGGTCTTTCTGGCTGTGACTTGCCTGGGTGAGCAGGCCGAAGTAGCTGTTGGCTGTCTCGCGCAGGTTCTCGGCAGGTGCCGCCGCAACCCGCTTCATTGCCTGGGCAACTGATCGCTTTCGCGTTGTCCGGCGGTGCGGCTTGATGACGTGTCCGACGAAGTCGACGCCGCGGTCGATTGGCTGCAGGATCGTCTTCTTCGGATTGAGCTTTGCGCCCAGGGTCGGCAGGAACTGCTCAATCTGCCGGTGCCACTCGTTCAACTGCTGAGGCGACTCATGCAGCAGCACGAAGTCGTCGACGTACCGGATGTAGTGCTTCACCTTGAGCCTGTGCTTGCAGAACTGGTCGAGCGCATCCAAGTAGATGTTCGCGAAGAACTGCGACGACAGGTTGCCGATAGGCAGGCCGAGGTGAGCTGGCTGCGAGGTCAGGCGCTTGTGCTGCGGTACACGGCCGAAGAGATGGCGCGGGCTGCGCGTCTCGTAGTCTTCTCGCGGGTCGTGCCAGAGCACCTGCAAGGCCAGATCTCGCCACCACGGCTCAGCGATTCGCTTGGTCAACTGCTGGGCCAGTGCTCGCTTGTCGATCGCGACGAAGAAATTGGCGAGGTCGCACTTCAGATAGAAGCCCGGCACCTTCCAGTTCTGCGTCTGGCTTCTGATCTTCGACTCAAGGCGCTTTGCAGCGTATAGCGTGCCGCGCCCTGGGATACAAGCGCAGCTGTCCGCCACGAAGCTGCTTTCGATCCGTGCGCCGATGTGGTTGTAGAGCAGGTGATGGACGATGCGATCCCGGAAATCGGCGGCCCATACTTCTCTGGCCTTTGGCCTGGTGACCACAAAGCAAATGGAACGACCAGGGCGGTATCGGCCGCT
>NZ_JSYZ01000046.1 GCF_001293465.1 Pseudomonas asplenii | reverse complement strand
GATGAACGCCGCCCGGCGAGGGTGGCGCCTGCATGGAGCATCCATGACCAAGTTCTACTATCAGATCAAAGGCCGGCGCCCGGCCAAGAACGAGTATGACGAAGACGAATGGGCGTGGCCGCCTGTGTTCAGCGGGCTGGTCGAGGCGGAAGACCGTAAGGGCGCCCGCGCCGGCGTGGAACAGGAGTACGAGCGGAAATTCCCCATGGCCGTGCTGCGCAAGGATATGGCCAAGCACGACTACCTCCTGCTCATCCAAGAGATTGGCGAGCGCGACACCTACTTGCTGAGCCGGTTTGAGGACAGGGCCTGCAAGGAATGCGGCAAGGTGTTCAAGCTGATCGACAAGTACAACGACCCCTATACGGAGACGAAGAGCCACGACTACTGCGCCGAGGCGTGCCAGAAGGCCGCGGTTGGGCGTGAGCTTTCGGAGTACCACCTGGCGAGCGAGGGCCGGTCACCGCCGGTGATCTACCAGGTGCGGCAGAAGTCTACCGGCCGAGTCTACGTCGGCCAGACCACCCAGCCGTTCACCCTTCGCTGGTGGCAACACCTGAGCAAACCGAGCGAGTGCAAGTTCCACACTGCACTGAAAGCTACCGACATCACCGACTGGGACTTCTCGGTCCTTGAGGTGATCGTCTATCCAGGCGAGTGCAAGGACCGGGCGGCCTACATCACCCAGCGGGAGGCCTATTGGGTCGACACGCTGTCGGCGGTAGATACCGGGTTCAACACCGTTCGGCCATCAGCGGCGACGGCACATGCCGCCCAGGCAGTGCTGTTATGAACCGCCCGTT
>NZ_JSYZ01000045.1:16985-18089 GCF_001293465.1 Pseudomonas asplenii | reverse complement strand
CCTGTACGAATATACAGTTAACTTAGAATAAACTTTACTCCTCGCGCTCACAATAGGCATCATTTATTTAGCAGCATCAACATAGACTCGACAAGCCCCTTATAATTATAGGCGCCCTCTGCCGAATCATTTCCGCATTCATACTTCGAAACCTTCCCCGCATCGACCAACAAGAAGTTGTTAGCGATCTGTTTCTGGTAGAACCCTCTTGCACTCATCTCATGACATGGCACAGCAATGACAGCAGCATGAGACTCCCTTGATGCATAGAAAAGACGAACAGAGACAGAAGCGCACCCCATAATCTCTTCATTAATGAACATCAGATGGCCAAATCTCTTTTTTTCATCTTCCCTCGAACCTTCAAGCTTACCGCCAATAGCAAGCAATACACGCTTCGCGATATCCATTGACGCGCCATCTGAGATCCCGGGTAGTGCTTGTTGGATTATCTGCGTGCCAACAGGCACCGCGCAACTTCTGATTTCTAGGTTTCTATCATATCTTTCAAGCTGAACGAACAAACCGCTACCCTGAAGAAGCGTCATCCATCCATCATAGTCAAACAGGCCTCTCCCACTTTCGCTCATGGCCTTAGCCATGGCATCAAACAAGGTAGAGACGCCTTTGAACAAACGCCTAGCCTCATCACTCAACGTAGCCTCTCTACTAGTTGAGGCTGTAAAAATATTACCAGTGGAGTTTAGTTGAAACTTAACCGCCGCATCTTCGTCTTGAGACATAGATTCAAAATCAAACCTTCCCATGCTTGCCCATCCCTGCTCAACCAAGATGATGATTAGTACCCCGAGAGCCTGAGCCCGAGCACCTGGACAGAAGCTGCCCCGCCTAGTTATACGCCTTAGCCTAAGAGAATTGAAAGAGTGGAGTCCGTAAAGCTCTACGCGTGGAAGCAAGACCCGACATGGTCACCTTGGTTAAGCCGGTCTCTATCTCGCAACTCAAGCTTGATATCCATTTGTTCCCTCACCCCAGAAATGGGTAGTCCCGCTCAGTTCCCTCCCTAATGCAGCAGGGCGTGTTGAAGTATGTGCTGCTCGTAGGCCTGATCAGCCGCCGCCACCTTGTTGGCACACAAGAACG
>NZ_JSYZ01000045.1:14155-16773 GCF_001293465.1 Pseudomonas asplenii | reverse complement strand
TGGGCAACAACGTGAAAGGGTACCTGTTCCAGCAGCAGTGAGCCGTTGCCGATGCTCTTTGCGACATCCCGCACCGATGGACCATCTACGTCGCTGCCTTCTGCGTACGCAACGACGGCTCGCAATACGTACGGGCGCTGGAGGCGAATCTGGAATAGTGTCCACATGGCCGAGAAGCTGAACGACGTGATCGAGCACTTCTACAACCAGGTGAAAGACGAGTGCAACCCGAATCACCGAGTTGCCATGGGCTGGCTCGCCATACCTGGCAAGACTATGGCCCAGGCCGAGCGCGACAACCGGCGCCGCAAGAAGGCGGCCGCACTGCAGGAGGAAGACCTACGCTTGAAGGTTCGACCAGGGACTAAACAGGCCCTGGCTGAAATCAAACAATGGGCCGAAGTTGAGGAAAATGGCGAAGCGATGATCTTGCTCATTGCCACTCCGGAATATCCCGCGCGCCCTGCAAGATACGCCAGACGTCAATATGGTCATCACGCTCGATGTAAAACACCAGGAAGGGATAACGCTTCAACGGCCAACAGAGCAACCCAGGCAGCTCGAGTTCATGGGCGTAGCCAGATCCCGGAGCTCGGCTGACGAGAGATGTATAGACGCGCTCCAGAACGTCTACAAAACCGAGCGTTGTCTGTTCCGCCTACTCGTCAAGGTTGTAACCGGTCGCCTACTCAACCTCCTGCCCGGCCAGGGCCTGCGTGATGAGCGGAATCCCTCCTTTCTCGTGCAACTGTCTCATTCGTCAGCCCGGAGCACCGGCAACAAGGTTGGCTGGTCCGGCACCGCGTCCGGGCTGAAATTCCGTCCCCATCCAATGCACCCGCCACATATCTGCCCAAGGCCAGGCCTGGGGCTATAACTGCAACGGACGCTCCAGCAACGAATCGACATCACCGGGCACTAAAGGCTCGTCCTCGGACTGCTGCAACACCGTTTTCACCCATTCGAAGTGCGCCAGTTCAACCATCTTCATTGCTCTCAACCGAAGAGCATTACTCCAAGTCGTACTTCTCACGCACCAGATGAGCGATGCCCATTCGGTCCAACACGCTCATCGGGCACAGAAAAGTCACGCGCACCGTGCCGGGCAGGCGGCTGATGTCGATGGAACCGGTGATGGTCGCGCGATTAAGTATTTCGTCATACGGCAGGCCGGTGACATTAGCGGCGCGCCGTAGGCCGTTTTCCACAGCCAGGTTGAGGTTTTCTCCGCTGCCGATGAAGGTAATCGGACCGCTCTGCTCGATTTCCTGCTGGCCCCATTGCTCGCCCAGAGCACGGACATCAGCGCGCTGACGGGCATTCATCGGCCGCGCCATCGGTGGTAGATCATCGAGGTTTTGCAGGAGGATCGGACCTTCCAGCGTCAGGTTCTTCACCACCTCAACCACCACTTCGGTTTCCCCGGAGCAATCGGTGGCATGCCCAGCAATTTCCCCATTGCCCTGCTGGGCATGCATGTCGCCCATGTACACCCCGGCACCCGGCACTTTAACCGGGCAGATCAGCACACAACCCTCGCGGATCGAGTTGGTGTCCATGTGGCCATCGGTCTTGGCCGCGTGCAGCTCTTCTCTGGTCATACCGAAACGGTGCGGGGCGCTGATCAGGTACTGGCCGAAATCGGCGCAGTTGTGCGAGTCGGGCAAGTCTCGCGACGGCAGGGTACCGATATTGCCGAGAAACGGCCGCATGTGCGCGGCGACACCCGGGATGTCGGCGCGGGCTAGAGACAGGATCGAATGCTGGGCGGCGAATTCCGGCAGTGCTGACATTTCGGACGCCTTACCGGCGAGCTGGTTGGCGATGTCCTGATTGACCGTCAGGCTGACCTGATTCTTCGCATCGAACACGATAACGTAGCCATGACTAAAGCGGAACGCACTAACTTCGGCGCCGCAGTGGTTACAGCGAATCGAATCCTCGCCGATGCCTTCGACATGGCTAGCCGGGTGTTCGGTGCCACATTTGGCGCAAAACTTGGAAACGAACGGATCACCATTGTAGCGACCCTCGACGAACGACATGACCCCGGAAGACGTGGCCAAGGAGGTGACGCGCATGCTTTTGATCTTGATCGCCACGGCGTCGCCGATTTCAGCGCCGTCAATGGCCACCGGCTGCGTCACCTCATGGCCACCCTCGAAGGCCGGAGTGATCATCGGTCCCCAGCAGCCCGGCGGCGTGCCGGTGATCAGAGTGCCGCCATCAGCCAGCGGTCCGAGCATCGCCAGGCTCGGACCGATGATGCCGTGGGTGTATTGATCGACCCGCAGGCGGTCGACCGGCGTGACGTTGAGGATGGAGTCAGAAGCAGGCGTTGTCATTGTGGTCCCCTTGGGAAAATAGGAGCGAACGGCCGCCGGCTGAGGCAGCCCGAGAAGGGTCAAACAGTGCATAGTTCAGCGCAGCTTTGTATCTGCTCTGTGTTCAACGGGGATGGGTAATTGCGGGTGACTGTATCGGAGGGCGCAATAGACACATTGCGATACACGCTACAGGAGATCTCGTCGCCTCTCGCCGCGGTGCTCCTCTGCCGAACAACACCTAATACATGATCCTGCAACGGGGGTTCTACCCCACAACCAGAACCCTCAGGC
>NZ_JSYZ01000045.1:8457-14054 GCF_001293465.1 Pseudomonas asplenii | reverse complement strand
TCCTGTCGCTCCAGGGAGAGCCTTTGAGCAAGTAGGTTTTCATTGCTGCCCTCCTGAACGAGGAAGTTGCCCCTGCGCAAAAGTGCCTATTGCCTGTAGCGCATTTGCTGCTGAACGCAGGTAGAACGCTTGCAATTGAAATACGTGCCAGCGCGTCATGTAGATCTCCACACGACAATCGACTCCGCTACAGATTGCGTGCTCGGCTAAGCGAGTGGAGTCGGACAACAGCAACTCATCGTCGCCGACCTGAACCATCATTGGAGGTAGCCCTTTCAGGCTGACCTGCAGCGGCTGCTCCATCAGTTCACCGGCATACCACCTCAACCCCTGCTCCAACCAGCCTCGACTGATCATCGGATCTTGCTTTTTACGCGAGGACATTGAGCTGCCGCCAAAACGAGGGTCGACCATCGGCGACATCAATAACAGCGCGCCGGCAAAACGAACGTATAGGTCGCGCAGTTTTAGCGCCAGAGACAGCGTCAACGAAGCGCCTGCTGAATCACCGGCCAGGAAAATCCGTGAGGGTGTATAGCCCTGAGCCCTCAGCGCCTCGTAGCAGACCAAAGCGTCATCGAGCCCAGCAGGATAAGGATTCTCTGGCGCTAACCGATAATCAACCACCCACACCGACATACCCGAGTTCTTGGCCAGACGGCTTGTAATACTCCAGTGAGTATGAGGCGAGCCCACACAAAACGCCCCCCCGTGCAAATACAGGATTACCCCACCGTTTTCGCCTTGCTTAGGAGCAACCACTTGCACCGGTACGTTATTGACTAATTGACGATAACGAAACACACCGTGCGTGCCCGGCATCAATGCCGACAACACTCGCACAACTTTACGCTGCGCCGCAGCACCCAAGCCCGGACCGATCAGCGAATGGAATGTGGTGCGCAAAAAGAGCCTTAAGAAGCCCGCGCTCAGCCGTTCCTTCAACGCCCCTGGGGCAGCTATGGTCACTCCCCCCTCGAGCGGACGGCTGAAGCGATAGGCGTGCAAGCCAGAATACCGAGTTAACATGCGATAGCTGACTGTAAAACCCGGCCAGTTGGTGCTGTTGTTACCGGCTGCGTCGAGGTACCAGCTCTTGCAGCCGCTCCATACCGTAGCAGCCAAGCGCTGCTGAGTGCGCCGGTGGAAGCGTTGAGACACGCTGGCATCAACTTCCACGGTATTGGCACCCGAGACTTGGAGCATACGCCAGCAGCGCATAACGTGGGCAATCTGACTCTCCAGCATATAAACGATCGAGTTGTGCCCTAGATTGGTGTTCGGTCCATACAACATAAAAAAGTTCGGAAACTCGGGCACCGTCAGCCCAAGATAGGCGCGTGTACCGTTGCGCCAGGCGTAGTTCAGGTCGACCCCTCCACGTCCAACGATGCGCATCGGCGCCAGGAACTCGGTTGCAGCAAAACCAGTGCCATAGATGATCGCATCCACGTCATGTTGCTCACCGTCAACCGTCTCAATGCCGCTCTCGTTGACCCGCGCTATGCCCTGCGTCACCAATTCCACATTGGATCGACTCATGGTATTAAAGTACTCGCTGGACAGCAGAATACGTTTGCAGCCGTACGGATAATCCGGCGTCAGCTTCTGTCTCAATGATGGATCGCGTACCTGCTCGGCCAGTAACCGACGAAACGGCACACCCACCGCCCACTTCATCAGGCCCTTGAAACGTGTGAAGGCCAACGCGCGGGACTCGTAGCGCAGGTAGATCAGAGCGCGGTAAGCGCGCATAACCCCCGGCATTTTCTTAAAAAGCGACTTTTCCCGTTCGGAGTAGGCGCGGTCCGGCCGTGGCATCAGGTGCGCGGCAGAACGCTGGAAGACTTTCAGCTGCCCGACAGTAGCGGCAATCGCCGGCACGAACTGAATCGCCGAGGCACCGGTACCGACCACCGCTACCCGTTTGCCGGCCAACGGATAATCGTGGTCCCAGGTCGCCGAGTGGAACACATGGCCCTTAAAGCGCTCCATCCCCGCCAGCGCGGGAAATGCCGGACGGCTGAGCTGGCCGGTACCACTGATCAACAACGAAGCGCTTAGCACCTGGCCGTCTTTCAGGGTTGCACGCCAAAGCGAGCTGGCTTCGTCGAATTCAGCGGACACCACTTCAGCGCCAAAACGAATGGATGGATGCAGCCCGTACGTCTCTGCGCAACGACGCAGATAGGCGTAAATTTCGGCCTGGGGCGCGAACACTCGACTCCAGTCCGGATTCGGTTCGAACGAGAACGAATACAAATGCGAAGGCACATCACACGCCGCACCGGGGTAACTGTTGTCTCTCCAGACGCCGCCAACATCGTGTTTTTTCTCCAAGATCAGAAAGTCCTTCACCCCGGCCTTTTGCAGGGCCACGGCCATGCCGATACCGGCAAATCCCGTACCGATGATAATGGCGCTCAGGGGCTTGTCCGCCTGACGATCAACTTGCGCTTCAGGCTGTGACATGAGGCACCTCTTTATTTTTTTTAGCAGCGACGGCATTTTCGAAACGGGCGGAGGCGTGCGTCTGTGGGAGACCACGAATCAAGTCCACGGCCTTCTCGGCGATCATGATCGTGGGCGCATTGGTGTTGCCGCCGATCAGGGTGGGCATGATGGATGCGTCAACGATACGCAGCGCTTGCAGGCCGTGCACACGCAGTTGAGCGTCGACCACGGCCGATGGATCTTCACCCATACGGCACGTGCCGACAGGATGGTAGACGCTGTCGGTGCGCTCACGCAGCAGGGTGCGAATCTGCTCATCGGTTTCGACCCCCTCGGTGTACAGGCTTCGTGTGATCCATTTGGCCAGTGCCGGAGCCTGCATCAGACGACGGGTGAGTTTGAATGCCGCGACCATGTCTTCAAGATCCTGCGGCTCTTTCAGAAACGCCGGATCGATAAGCGGTGCCGCTTGTGGATCGTTGCTCGCCAACGTAACGCTGCCGCGACTACGTGGCCGTAACAAACAGACGTGGCACGACAACCCATGCCCCAAGCGCATGGTCCGCGCATGGTCTTCGACCGGGGCAACGACAAAATGCAATTGGATATCCGGCTTATCCAATGTGTCGCAGGTTTTGAGAAATGCTCCGCCTTCGGCAAAGTTAGAAGTGAGCATGCCGCGGCGCGCTTGGCGAAATCGCCAGATATCCTTCAGCATTTTCAAGCAGCCTCCCAGGGAAACGCCCATGGCGTCGAGGCTGTTTGTCTTGTAAACGAAGACGAAATCCGGATGATCCTGCAGGTTTTGCCCGACACCTGGCAGTTCGTGCAACAACGGGATGCCATGGCGCTGCAACTGCGCCTTCGGCCCTACCCCGGAGAGCATCAATAACTGCGGTGTCTGCAAGGCCCCTGCGGCAAGGATCACTTCACGTCGAGCTCGAAGGGTGTATACCTGCCCGTGTTGCAACACCTCCACACCCACAGCACGGGTGCCTTCGAACAAAATGCGTTGCACCTGGGCACGGGTTTCAACGCTCAGATTATCGCGCACGCCAATATGGGGCAGCAGGTAAGCACGTGCCGCACTGTAGCGCTCACCATGTTTTTGCGTGACTTGGTAGACACCGACTCCCTCCTGCTCTGATCCATTGAAATCGTCGTTGAGCGGCAAACCGGTTTCGCGGGCGGCCTCCAGAAAACGCTGCTGAAAGGGATTGTCGGAGCGCAAATCGCTGACCCATAACGGCCCGTCTCTGCCGTGCCAGGCATCATCAAGGCGCTCGTTATGCTCACTGCGTAGGAAGTACGGTAAGACGTCCTTGTACCCCCAGCCAGGATTACCCAGAGAGGCCCAATGGTCGTAGTCCCACTGATGTCCACGCACATAAATCATGGCGTTGATCGCCGAAGAGCCGCCCAACGCTTTGCCTCGCGGCTGATACCCCGTGCGTCCTAGCAGTCCGGCCTGCGCGACAGTGCCGAAGGCCCAGTTGTTCACCCTGGTTGGCACCATAGCCACTGTGGCGGCAGGAATATTGACGAGACTGGACCGTCCCTCCCCTCCAGCTTCCAGCAAGCAGACGCTGGTGTCCGGATCTTCGGACAACCGTCCGGCCACCACGCAACCAGCAGAACCTCCACCGACGACGATGAAATCGAAAATCTTTTTCATGGTTGTTATTCCTTGGGCAAGGCAGAGCGACGTCTGCGGCTTCGCAAACGCGCGACCTGGTTTGACCAGGCGCTGCAGTGACCTTTTATTGTTGTTGGAACGGCGAACCGTGCGACTCAATGGTGACGCGCCTTGTTAAAGATCCGAATGCTGCAACGGGACAACTACTTTATTATTTGGGCCAATGTTTTCATCGAAGGCACATGGTATGAGCTTTAGGAATTTTCTTCGGGGTCCGACCAGTGCCTTGCTGATGGTTGAGTTCGGCGATGAAAAAGGTTTTCCGGCTGAAAAGATTTTGCTCGGCTCGGGACTGACATTGGCGCAATTGGCCGATCCGAATTTGGAGTTAACTGCCGACCAGGAGCTGCGCGTTGCCGAAAACCTGTTGCGTTTATCAGGCCATGCTGCGGGGCTAGGTTTCGAAGTCGGCATGCGCTATCACTTCTCGACCTACGGCCTATTCGGTTACGGTCTGATTAGCAGTGCAACCATCGGCGATGCGCTGGCTCTGGCGCTGCGCTTTTTGCCGTTGACCTACGCGTTCACGGTGGTCGCCTATGAAGAACAAGGCGATGAAGGGGTACTGACCTTTGCCGCTCCAGGATTAGCACCGGACCTACGCGAATTTTTATTGGCCCGCGACATGACAGCGGCTGCGCTGTTGCTAAAGGAACTGGGCGGCAATGACTTTTCGTTATCACGCTTCTGTCTGAGCAAGCAGCCGCCGCCTATCCCTGACAATGTGGAAGTGCTGGGGTGTGCCCCTTCGTACGCGGCTAAAAGCAACAGCTTGGCCTTTGATCGCTCTTTTCTCCGTCTCCCTTTACCTCAAGCCAACGCGGTGACTGTTTCGATGTGCGAACAGATGTGTACGCAACTGATGCAGCGTCGCATCGCACACGCTGGGATGACGGCATTGGTGCAGCACTACCTGACCACCCCGGATAATGGCCTGCCCGATCTATCCAGCATTTCCGAGCTACTACATGTGAGCCCGCGCACACTCAAACGCAGACTAAAAGAGGAAGGGACCACATTCCGAAAACTGCTCGCCGACGTCCGCAGTCGCAACGCCATCAACCTGCTAAAGGACGGTCACATGAACCTGACTGAGATCGCTGAACGCTTAGGCTTCAGCGACCTGTCAAGTTTTTCCCAGGCATTCAAGCGCTGGCATGGCATATCGCCAAGTCAGTTTTCACAGCAAAAAAACAACTTTGGCATTTATTAGACAGACGAACTGTAACCCCCCCGAGCGCTTACATGAGAGTGAATACCCGCTTCTGACCGATTTTGTTGAGGACTTCGGTTTTATGAACTATTGGTACACCAACCGCTAAAAGTGCCTTTTGGGCACACCGCTGCACAAAACTTAAGATCGGCCCCCTCAAATCAATGAACAGCCCATGGCTGTATAGACAGATCCAAGCGTCAGATTCCTTAACTAGGCTATGTACGAAATCGC
>NZ_JSYZ01000045.1:0-8341 GCF_001293465.1 Pseudomonas asplenii | reverse complement strand
ACAATTTCGTACACAGCCTAGGACCAGACTGACCGGCTGCTTTTGGCAGGTAGCTGGTAAGCGTCCGCCCAACTCACCTTGCGTAATTCAGGACGGCATCCGACGCACATCGTCGTGCACAGGCCTGGCCCAAAGGCTAGAATCGTCGGAGCACGAACTCAATCGCCTGCAGCGTTAGACCTTTTGTCAACTGAAAGTGGGCAAGACAAGAGCTTCAATGAACTTTAAAGTCGCTTGCTTACGCCCGAACATAAGCGGCACGACTTGAAAAAAATACATGCGACACTACCATCCCGTCGATAGACTTTATCTGAACACAGACTGAATATCTTGCGCAGGGACCGATTCCCGGAGCTCTGCGCAAAATATTTACCGGTTAAAAATGGCTATTTTCATAGCCGCTATGTCACAAGCCGATTTGCGAGCCAAAATCGTAGACCACCTGCAAACCCAATACAGTGCCGTTCCCACTCACCTCAGCAGCAGGATTATAGAAATTACTCGGATTGAAAATGTATTGGACGCTTGGTTCGAACGCCAGATATCGCGTCGCCTGCCAATGCATATTGAGCTCGACGCGTGACTCCCCTCTGGACATGTGCTGATCCCGCCCTGTGACATCAAGGCGTTGCTGGTTCTCGTAGTCGTACTGCTTTTCAGAAAGGCGCAGATAACTTGCCTTCAGACTGATGGAATCCTGTGGCCGACCAAACGGCCCCACCCGGGTTACTCCGGCTTCCACAAAGTGCTGGAAGGGTTGAGAGTCGTCAGCATTGAACGACCAGGCGCCGAATACCTGCCATGCTTGGCCAAGCGCCTGAGCATCCGAGACGTCATCACGCGCGACCGTCTGCCGGAAACGGAAAATTGCGCCGCTGCTACCTCGATGCTTTGTTCCATCAGAAATGTCCACCTGCTCAGCGCTATTGAAGAAACCGTTGAGCTCATAGTGGTAAGGATAGGGGTTTTGGCCAATGGTCTGCTCAAAGCCGATACCCGCGAGACTGGTAACCCCGCTGGCATTATCGGGATTCCAGTGCCACCCGTGGGTCTTGTCGAGATAGTCGTTGGGATTCGACTCGAAAGCCCCTCCATGCACGTACCAGCGGTCGTTCACCTGATACTTCGCGTATCCCCCCCAGCTGCCGTAGGGATATGGAAGGATGCCAGTTGTGTACTCGACCAGCGGGTCGTTGCAAGCAACGATGGCGCCACAGTTGGAGAGATAGAAGTAACGCTTGGCGTTGGTACGCCCGGCGGTCACCTGCAACTGTCCATCGAGAAACTTTTGCTCGTAGGCAAAGAGTGACAGGTAGCCCGTATCGATATCGTTGTGCATGACGGAGCCGGCCAAGCCACTGCCAACCGCGCCCTGCCAATGGTCTTGGGCGGGAACCCCTGCATTGCGCATCCAGGGAAAAAAGGTGTAATCGAACTTCAGGGTGCCGGCATGGTTATCCAGCAACTTGCCCAGATCCAGGTCCGCCCCCACGAAGATGGCGCCGGCATTTGCAAAGCTATAAGGCCGCGGGCCGATGTCCAGGTTCTTGAGCGTTTGGTTGGTGATGACAACATGCGGCTTGATCGCGCTGTCATCAGCCCCAGCGAAGCCCCCACTGGCAACACCAATAGACGCCAGTACTGCATTCACACAAAAACGACGCGCACACGGACGCACTGAACCCTTGTTCTTCTTCATAGTCTGTCCAAACCGTTTGTGGATGATGATCGGCGGTGATTAACGAGCGATAGCGGGAATGGGACCTGGCCCCCAGATGGACTCGAGGGTGCGACCTATGGCAAGCAGTTGATCGTCCTGGCCTGGCAGAGCATCTATCTCCATACCCACCGGAAGTTTCGTTTCCTCACCAAGACCGACCGGGATGCTCAGGCCAGGCATCTTCACGTTACTGCCGGGATCCGAGTTCCTGATGATGCGAAGGAAGTGGTCTGGAGTGCCCGCCTCTGGCCCGGTCTTGATGGCGACTTCCGGCACGGCGGGAAACAGTAATGCATCGAGTTTGTGTCGCTCGAAGGTCTGCTTATAAAGCGCTGCCAACGCAGGAACGCCCTGGTTGATGGCTTGCTCGTAAAGCGGCTGTCCCGGCACCATCTGCCCTGTCGAATCCGGGACGGTTACCGGTACCACCATGGTGTCAAAAATGGCTTTGACATCAGGGCTCACAATCCCAGACGTCAGCTGTTCGAACGAGACGCCGGTACCCTGCTCTTTCAGATAGGCTGTGAGCGCCCTCTTCGCTTCGACTATCGCCACGGGTGTCGCCACCGCTGCCACGAGGTTTTTCATTCCGGGCATCTGCACGGGTATCAGTTGCACCCCTGCGGCCCTGAGCTTGGCCAGGGCTTGCTTGGCTTTTCCAGCGACATCGCTGTCCAGATCGGCCCAGAAGTAATCGGGCAATCCGAGGCGAATCTGCCTGGCCGGCTTGGCGGGCAGCGGGGTTTTGCCGCTGAGCACGGAATCCATCAGCACGATGTCACCCAGGCTGTTCGCCATCGGCCCGGCAGTATCCCGAGTAGACGAAATGGGGGTGATACCTGCACCGCTGTAGCGACCCACAGTAGGACGAAACCCAAGGCAGCCGTTCAGCGCACAGGGCTCGCGTGTCGAGCCGCCGGTATCGGTGCCCAAGGCGACCGGCACCATCCGCGCGCCAAGGGCCGCGGCGTTGCCCGAGGAAGATCCGCCGGCGATGCGCGACTGGTCGAAGGCATTGCGGACACCAATGACGTCTCCCGTACGGTAGGCGACGTTATATCCGGTAGCCCCGAACGCCAGCTCGTGCATGTTGGTCTTGCCAACGATGATCGCGCCGGCCGCTTCCAGCTTGTCGATAACGGGCGCATTCACCTTGGGCATGAACTGCCGCAAGGCAGGTGTGCCGGCGGTGTTGGCGAAGCCCACCACCTGGATGTTGTCCTTGATGGCAATCGGCACGCCTTCAAGGGGACGACATTGGCCGCCGCTGGCGAGCCGCGCGTCTGCTTTCTTCGCCTCAGCGATCGCCTGAGGGCGGTTCACGGAGATGAAGGCATTGAGCTCGGGGTGTGCATCCACACGGTCCAGCCAATACCTGACTACCTCTTCGCTGGAGACCTGCTTGTTGCAGATCAGCTGGGCGGTTTGCTCAGCACTGAGGCGGTAAAGAGGGGTAGCCGGTAGCGCCGCGAAGGCGCTCGAGTTCGCCAAGGCAATCGCCAAGGCCAGAAAAGGAGTCTTGTTCATCACGGTGAAATCCTGAGGTCTGCCCGATGCTCGACTGGCATCGGCAACTCATTTATTCACACCCTGGATTTGGCCAAAATCCTCATATTTGAGGAGCCGCTATTGTGGTCGACCCCGTACCGCAAGATCGGTCCTGTTGCTCGCGCCGGTCTTGTGCATGGCGTTTTTCAGATGCGTTCGCACCGTGGTGAAACCTATGCCCATCAAGCGGGCGATTTCCTTGTCGCTACAGCCGGCCGCGACATGCTCCACAACCGCCTGTTCACGTCGCGTCAACAGGGAGGGCGTCTGCTGGACCGGAGACAGCGACTCCTCGAAATAAGGGGTCAGGGCCTTGAGCAGCAGGACATCCCTGACGCCAAAAGGAGGTTGATCGGCACCTCGCCAGATACGCAGGTCACCGATGTCTCTGCCATCTTGGAAAAAAAATACATTGATCCCGTAGTGCATCCCGCACGGTTTGAGGAATTCGTTGTAGTGCTCACTGGCTTCCAGCGCCCTGCGGTCGATCACATCGTCCACGCGCGCGGCTTGGCGCTGAGCCCTCATCTTACGGGTGATACAGTCGGCAACGTGATGATGAGCCTGGTATTCGCCGAGTTTGACCTGGTCGATATTCAGCGAGACGCAGCGGGTGGAGATATCTTTCCGATCGTCATAGACATAGGACGCGCCGTAATCGGATTTGAGGAGTTCTGTGACGTCCAGCAGGATCTGCCGCCTGACCTCTTCCTCGCACCCGCCGGCATGGCGCAACCGCCAGACCACCTGGGTGAAGAGGTCCAGCTCGGTACAGGTCAGGTCAACCTTGACGTCAAGCACGCTGACCTCCTGATCTGGCGGGCCATCCGGGCAATACGCACTAGACCGAACGTCCTCAGCAAGAGTGCGCAGCCTTGAGCCGAAATTCTTTGGGCGTCATTCCGGTGTCTTTTTTGAATACGCGGCTGAAATGCGCACAGTTGCTGTAGCCCCAGTCAAACGCGATATCGCCAATGTGCTTATGGGCGAGATGTTTGCACAGCAGGTCGCGCTTGCAATTCTCCAGGCGCCGATTCCAGATCCATTGCGATAGTGTCAGACGTTCGGATTCGAAAATCCGATAAAGCGAACTCATCGAGAGTTTGAGATCCGCGGAAATACGTTCCACGTTGAGGTTGGGATCCTGCAGATTGTCTAGGATGTAGCGCTTGACTCTATGCAGATGGAACGTCTGCAACTTGCTGCATTCCGCCCCTGGGGCCTCAGGTATGGATTGCAGTCCACCGATTGTCACCTCGATAAGCGCCCTGGCCAAAGACTCCTGTACGGAAACGCTGGATGAGGCGGGGCCGGAAAACAGCGCGTTGAGCATCGCGCCCAATACGAGCCCCGCCTCTGAATCCTTGCTGACGGTCATGCCACACAGCCGTTGAGGCTGGGATATATGAGCCTGCAGTTTCGTCCGAGGTATGCGAATCACATACTTGCAGAAGTCTCCGCTGTAGGACATGGCGAACGGTCGTGTGCTGTCATAGAGGACGAAATCTCCAGCAGTCTGTATCGATACCTTCTCGTCTTGCTCCAGCACCCCCTTGCCCCGGCGCTGATAGCTGAGCATGAAGAAGTCCGACGCGTCCTTCTGCACCAACTTGCTGGTTCTCGCCACGGCGTGCGCCGACGCTTCCAACCGCATCAGATCAAGATTCGCCACCTGCAGGACATCGAGATTCGCGGTAAAAGGGACGGCGTCCCTGGACTCGAATTCCAAGGCCATGAAGCGATCAGCAATCACTTGACGCCAGAAGGCCTGGCGATCCGACTGCGGTACAGCGCTCGTGGTGAGTGTATTGAGCATCTTCCATCACGCTGAAGCATGAGTAATTTAGCGGCGGCCCAGCAAGATCGGTGCCATAAGCTCCGTTTTGCTGATTTGCAGGCGATGCAGACGAGAAATGAGGAATAACGCGGCAAAAACGAGCGTAAATCAGGGCGGGCGCAGACTCTATTGCGCTGGATGAGGGCACGAAAGCGCTCTTTTGCCTCAGGACAGAGCGTCGTAGAGCGCGCTAACCAACGACGAGTGTTACATCGCCACCTTTGGTAACGCCTACAGATCGCTACCAGCGGGAACCCGGTAGGCCACCCACTAGGGAAACGGGAGCAAGATCGGCAAGACGTTGAGTACAGCACTTCGCGTCCCTTTGCCTAATCATCTCGATCATCGCCCACTCCTTCGGATCGAGACCCTATGAAAGCCCTTCACAGCGCCTACAAGGTGGCCGTAGTACAAGCCGCGCCGGTTTTCATGAATCGCGCCGCCACCCTCGATAAGTGCATTCGCTACATCGAGGAAGCCGCACGCAATGGCGCCCGGCTGATCGCCTTCCCAGAAAACTTCGTGCCCGGGTATCCCTGGTTCTTTTGGCTGGGTACGCCTGCCTGGGCCATGCAGTTCATGCTCAAGTATCACCAGGAGGCCCTGGTGGTGGGCAGCGATGAGTTCAAAAGACTCGAAGCCTGCGCCAGGGACAACAAGATCTTCGTTTCCATCGGCTATACCGAGAAAAACGGCGGCAGCCTCTACATGGGACAGGCGCTGATCGATGACGAGGGCAAAACCCTGGGGACTCGCCGCAAGTTGAAACCCACCGTCGCCGAGAGAATGGTCTTTGGTGAAGGCGACGGCAGCGACATCCAGGTCCACCCGACCGCCCTCGGCAAGTTGGGGTCGCTGTGCTGCTGGGAACACATCCAACCCCTGGCGAAGTTCGCGATGTTCAGCGAGTACGAAGAGGTTCATATCGCTGCCTGGCCAGGCTTTTCGCTGTACAACGAGGTCACGCCGGCCATTAGTGGCGATGTCAACAATGCCGTGAGCAGAACCTACGCGGTCGAAGGCCAGTGCTTCGTCCTGGCCCCCTGCGGCATGGTGTCCAGCGACGTGATCGAGCTGCTCTGCACCTCGGAGGAGTCGCGAGGATTGCTCAAGGCCGGCGGCGGCTACGCCCGGATCTATGGCCCCGATGGCGCAGAACTCGCCGCCCCGCTACCGGTGGATGAAGAAGGCCTGCTCTATGCGCAGGTCGATCTGGCTGCCGTCACCCTGGCGAAGGTCGCCGCAGACCCGGTAGGCCACTACTCCAGAAGCGACATCGCCCGGCTGGTGATCGATCGCCAGAGCCGCCGTCCCGTCGTGGACAAGGCCGCTAGAGACCACAGCGATGAGTCTCCCTCTGCAGACAAGCACACCGACGACTTTTCGGACTGATGGGCACACCTCACCTCGACCGCACGGAGATCGATTATCTATGAGCACGTCATCCTCTTATGAATGGAAGATGGTCTGGTTACTGGCCATTCTGTTCGGTGTAGTGGGTCTGGATCGTTTGGTTGTCGTTTATCTCTTTCCGATCCTGATCCCGGAGTTGGGTCTGAACAACACCCAGGCCGGGGCCATCGCGTCCATCCTGGCCTTGACCTGGGCCCTCTCTACCTGGGTGCTGGGCAGCATCAGCGATCGCTGTGGACGTAAGAAGGTGCTGATTTGCTCGGGCGTGTTCTTCTCGCTCATGGCGTGGCTGACCGGGGCAGTCAAGAGCTTCACCGGAATGCTGCTGGTACGGGGACTATTGGGGATAGGCGAAGGTGGCGTCTTCAGCACCAGCGTTGCAACATTGGCGCAGATTTCTTCGCCAACGCGCAGGGGCATGAACCTGGGCATTCACCAAGCCTTCTTCCCGCTGCTGGGTATCGGCCTGGGCCCTATCATCGCTACCCAACTGACCCAGTACCTGTCATGGCAATGGGTGTTCTTCATCCTGGGTGTACCTGGGCTGATCCTGACGCTGATGCTTGCGAAGGTCATGAAGGAGCCCAGGCGCGCCGCCATCCTTACCCCTGAACACCCCCATAAAGGCGCGACGTCGGTACTCAGGTACAGGAACATCTGGGTGAGCACCGTGATTGGCTCGCTGTTCCAGACCGGGCTGTTCGTTTTCTCCACTTTCGTGGCGCTCTATCTGACCCAGGTCGTGAGGCTGTCACTGGCGGAGACGGGTCTCATCGTGTCCGGTTGGGGATTCGGTGGCTTCATCGGCATGATCGCTATCCCTGCGCTTTCCGATCGCCTCGGTCGTAAACCGGTGCTGGTGATCTGCGCAGCTATTTATGGCGCCTTGATGCTTACCTTCGCGCTGAGCCACGCGAGCTCGCTCGTGATGTTCTCGATCCTGTTCCTGGCCGGTGTCTTTGGCTTTGGCATAGCACCGCTGTTCCTGGCGATCATTCCGGCCGAGTCCGTGCCGAGCCAGGTGACGGGGGCGGCAGTTGGGGTCCCCACGGGTGTTAGCGAGATCATCGGTGGCGTAGCGATGCCCATCGTCGCCGGCAGCCTGGCTGACCACTTCGGCCTGATCGTGCCGATGCTGATCGTCGGCGTGGTGTCACTGCTCGCGGCGGCGTTCGGCCTGTTCCTGAAGGAAACGGCGCCGAGCAAGAACCCGGAGCCGGCGATGACGCCTACCGAAGTAGCCAGCGCCTGAAGAAAGGTTCCTAGGCCAGGATGCGGCCGCCTGCCACGGCGGCCCTGCTCCGCCCGGTCATCCCGTACGGAGACCGGAGCGACCTGGCCTTCCTCTCTATAGATGTTGCTTATACAACAGTCATAAGTAATCGATTTGATAAATTATCTGCGACTACCTAGATTGAAATCTATTTTTATCGGGTTCTGCCTTGAGGGATGTCATGCGCTCAGCTTTTAACGTCGAAGGCTATCGAGAACTGGCTCGGAAACGGCTGCCCAGGATGGTGTTCGATTACCTGGACGGTGGCGCCGATGACGAGAAAGGTCTTGAGCGTAATAGGCAGGCCTTCGACCGCTTGGAGTTCCTGCCGCGGCGCCTGGTGAACGTGGCCGAGCGGAATCTTGCGACCCAGGTGTTCGGCAAGCGCCAGGCATTACCCCTGATGGTAGCGCCCATGGGACTCAACGGAGCCTTCTGGCCAAAGGGCGATCTCGAACTCGCCCGCGCAGCCAAGCAGGCGGATATTCCCTTCATTCTGTCCACCGCAGCCAACGCCTCCATCGAAGAGGTAGCCGACCAGGTCGGTGGC
>NZ_JSYZ01000044.1:14012-14138 GCF_001293465.1 Pseudomonas asplenii | reverse complement strand
ACGTCTTCGCTCTCAAGGGGGCAAGTAAGCCCGGCCGGCCGGTGATAGCCCAGCGCCCATCAATGGTCGACGTGACCTGGAAGGGCCAGACGGAACGCAACGGCGCTGAGCTGTGGTTTGTCGGTA
>NZ_JSYZ01000044.1:0-13941 GCF_001293465.1 Pseudomonas asplenii | reverse complement strand
CGACATGCCTGATGACTTCTTCGATCAGTGCGTGGCCGAGCGCAAGGTTGCCCGCTATGTGCGTGGCCACAAGCGCATCGAATGGACCAAGGGCAAGGGCGAACGCAATGAAGGGCTCGACCTGCTGGTGTACAACCTCGCGATGGCCCATTACCTGGGCATCAACCGCTATCACGAGGCCGACTGGGAGCGTGCCCGTCAGGCGCTGGCCCAGGCGGGGCTGTTCGATCCGCCACCGCCGAAAACGCTGCAGCAGGGCGACGCTGTTGCCGAGCCTGATGACGAAGCGAACTCGGACACGGAGCAGGGTTCAACGCCTGCTGCACCGCCCCCGGCACCACGACCACCGCCGCCACTTCCGGCTCCGCCGCGTAGTGCGCCACCACCGCAACGCCGCAGCTCCAGCAGCGGCTACCTGAAGAGACGCTGATATGGCATACACAAAAGCAGACCTCGCCACCGTCGAGCGTGCGATCGCGCGTGGTGAAAAGGTCGTTCGGTACTCGGACCGCACCGTCGAGTATCGAACGGTCGACGAGTTGATCAAGGCCCGCGACCTGATCCAGTCCGAGCTGGTGAAGGCCGCCGGCCCGCGCTCGCGTGTGACTCGCCTCTACCATGGGGGCAAAGGACTGTGAGCGGACGTTATATGTCCCTCGGCCGTTCGGGCATCTTGGTGCCTGAGCGGATCAAGGCCAGCTACGAAGGCGCCGCCGAGGGACGGCGCTCATCGGGGTGGGACGCGCCGGACACCGGCGTGAACAGCCTGATCATGCCGGCCTTGCGCAACCTGCGTTCTCGCTCCCGCAGCGCGGTGCGCAATGACCCGTACGCGGCCAACGTCATCGAAAAGCGGATCAGCAACCTGATCGGCACCGGCATCACGCCGCATCCCCAGCTCGCCGACAAAGAGTTACGCAAGGCCATGCAGGTGCTGTGGGAGGACTGGGTCGATGAGGCTGACGCCGATCAGCTCACCGATTTCTACGGCCTGCAGGCCCTTGTCGCTCGTACCGTGGAGCAGTCGGGCGAATGCTTCATCCGCCTGCGCCCGCGCCGCCCGGAGGATGGCTACGCGGTGCCGCTGCAACTGCAGTGCCTGGCGCCGGAGTTCGTTCCGCACGACAAGTTCGAGGTGGCCCGCTTCGGCAACATCATCCGTGCCGGGATCGAGTTCAACAGCATGGGCCGGCGGGTGGCGTACTGGTGTTACCGGGTCCACCCCAGCGACAAGTCCTCGCTGAATGTCGGCTACAACCAGTTGGTGCGTGTCCCTGCTGAGCAGATGCTGCACATCTTCGAACCGTTGGAGCCGGGTCAGCTGCGTGGTGTGCCGCGCCTGGCTCCGGTCCTCAAGCGCTTGCGCAGCCTGGACAACTTCGATGACGCAGTGCTGTTCCGGCAGGAAGTGGCCAACCTGTTCGCAGGCTTCGTTCGCAAGCCCGCGCCGGAGGGGCGGCCACAGCTCGACCCCCTCACTGGGGCGCCCCTAGGCCTCGACCGAGACGGTTTCACCCCCATGGTGGGGCTGGAGCCCGGCACGGTGCAGGAGCTGGGGGCAGGCGAGGAGATCGAGTTCTCTGACCCTCCGGACGCGGGCAACAACTACCGCGACTTCATGCGGCAGCAACTGATGGCCGCTGCAGCCGGCACCGGCTTGCCGTACGAGTTGATGACCGGCGACATGCAGGGCGTGAACGACCGCGCGATCCGTGTGGTGCTGACCGAGTTCCGGCGTCGGCTAGAGCAACTCCAGTTCCAGGTCTACGTCCACCAGTTGTGCCGTCCTGTGCGGCAAGCCTGGTTGGACATGGCTTTCCTGGCCGGGGCGCTCGACCTGCCGGACTACTCGCAGCGGCGCCGTGAATACAGGCGGACCCGCTGGGTGCCACAAGGTTGGGCCTACATCCACCCCGTGCAAGACGTCCAGTCTCGGCAGATGGAAATCGCTGCCGGCTTTACCACGCGCAGCGAGACCTGTTTGCGCAACGGTACCGATGCCGAGGTGGTGGACGAAGAGAACGCTGCCGATCTCGCCCGGGCGCAGGCTCTGGGTATCAAGTACAGCACTTTGTCGGCGGTCGAAGACGATCCCGACGAGAAGGAGAAACCATGAACCCCTTGAAACCGATCCGCATCTTCAACAAGGCGCCTGCGCCTCAGCCGGAAAACGAGCAGCACTGGTACCGTATCAGCGCCGCGACCAAGGCCGAAGGCGCCGCTGATGCCGAGCCGGCGCCGATCGAGATCTATATCTATGGTGAGATCGGTGGTTGGGGCATCACCGCCAACCAGTTCCTCCGCGATCTGAAGGCGATCGATGACGGTGTCTCGCCGGTTCACGTGGCCTTCAACACCAACGGCGGCGACCTGTTCGAGGGTGTGGCCATTCATAACGCGCTGGCCCGCCTGGGAGAGCGCTGCACCGCCCGGATCGATGCCTTGGCGGCCAGCGCAGGCAGCGTTGCGGTGTGCGGCGCTCACCGCGTGGTGATGGCGTCGAACGCGATCCTCATGATTCACAACCCCTACACCTGGATCGAGGGTGACGCCGATGAGTTGCGCCGGGTGGCCGATGTGCTCGACCAGGCGTTCGAGGTGATCATCGCGGCTTACAAGGCCAAGTCGCCCGAGATCGACGAAGCCGAGCTGCGGCGCCTGGTCAACGATGAGAGTTGGCTCACCGCCCAAGAGGCCCTCGACCTCGGTCTGGTCGATGAGATCGGCAGCGGTGTGCAGGTGCGGGCCTGCCTGGGCAATGGCGCGGCCATGGCTCGGTACCAGAAAACCCCGCAGCCGTTGCTCGATCAGTTGGCCGGTAAGCCGCCAGCAGAAAATCCGGCAAAGCCGCCTGCCACGACCAAGCCTGACGTTGCCGACTCCACGGCCCTGGCGCTGATGATCACCCAGGGCTGCGCAAAGGCCGGTATCGGCAACCTGGCTGAGACGCTGATCGCGTCGACGAAGCTGAGTGACGCAGCGACGGTACAGGCCGCGATGAAGCAGGCCAAGGGCGTACACGATCTCTGTGTCGCGGCGCGGCTGCCTGAGCTGACGAAAGAGTACGTCGCTGCCGGCCTGGACGCTGATGCGGTGCGGGCGCGGTTGTTCGAGAAGATTGTCAGCTCTGGTAAGGGCTTCGAGATCAACAACGCCTTGCCGCCTGCTGACGATGAACAACCGCCGGTCAAGGCGCAACTCCCCAACCCATCCAGTATCTGGGCTGCCCGCCGGCAGGCCACCAATAAAGGAGCACGACCATGAGCAACATCCAACAGGAACCGGTCCACGCCGGTGAGTTCCTGCTGTCCGAGGGTGCAGGGAAGATCTCCCGTGAAGCCATCAGTGTCGCCGCTGGCCCGGCTCTGGTTGCGGGCCAACTGCTGGGGCTGGTCACGGCTACCGGCGAGTTCGCCGCCTACAACCCTGCCGCCGAGGACGGTACCGAAAACGCCGCCTGCATCCTCTTTGCCCCGCTCGGTGAATCGGACACCTCACGCCGGGGGCGTGCTGTCGTACGGTTGGCTGAGGTCACCGAGGCGCTGCTGACGGGCGTCGATGTTGATGCCGAAAAAGCACTGGCCGCGCATTTCATCATCTTGCGCTGATCTGACCCTTCCTTTCTCCCAACCCCGCCTTGAGCGGGGTTCTTACTTTCTGGAGTACCCCATGGCTGAGATTGCCATTTTTCAAGACGATGCTTTCAGCGTTGCAGCCCTGACCGCCGCCATCAACGAGCAGGAGTACGTGCCGGGCCGTCTGGCCGCCCTCGGCCTGTTCCGTGAAGAGGGCGTCCCGACCCTGACTGTCCAGCTCGAAAAGGACGGCGACACCCTCGCGCTGGTGCCGGCGGGCGAGCGCGGCACCTCTGGCCTGGTGGTAAGCGGCAGCAAGCGCAAGCTGATCCCGTTCAACACCATCCACCTGCCGCAGCGCTTCTCGATCAAGGCTGACGAGATCCAGGGCATTCGTGCGTTCGGTGCCCTGACCGAGTTGCAGGCCGTTCAGGCCGTGGTGAACAAGCGCCTGAGCAAGGCTCGCAGCCAGTTGGATGCCACCCACGAATTCCATCGTATGGGCGCGCTCAACGGCAAGCTGCTCGATGCCGACGGTGAATCGGTGCTGCTGGACATCTACAAGGTGTTCGGCGTGCAGCAGCAGTCACTGCCGATGGGGCTGAACAACCAGGACACGAACATCCAGGCCCAGTGCGTGGACGCGCTGGACATGCAGGAAGATGCCCTCGGCAACGTCACCACCACCGGCGCCCGTGCGTTCTGCGGCAAGACGTTCTGGAAGAAACTGATCGCCCACAAATCTGTGGTCGAGACCTACCAGGGCAGCCAGCAGGCCGCATCGCTGCGCGGTGACGGCCGTGAGTCGTTTGACTTCGGTGGTATCAGTTGGGAGCGTTATCGCGGCAAAGTCGGCGGCAACGCCTATGTGGCCGACGATGAGGCCCGCCTGGTGCCCGAGGGCGTCTCGGATCTGTTCCTGTCGATCTACGCGCCGGCCGACTACATCGAGACCGTCAACACCGAAGGTCTGCCGTACTACAGCAAGATTGAGGAGATGCCATTCGGTAAGGGTGTCGACGGTGAGGCGCAGTCCAACCCCTTACACATCTGCACCCGTCCTCGTGCCGTTATCCGCTTGACGGTCTGATCATGGCCTTCCGGGACTTGATCGACGATGTGGACGACACGGTGTTTGATGTCCTGGGCGATCGCGCCCTGATCGAGGGCCGAAAGGTGCACGGGATGTTCTCCGCACCTTGGCTGCAGCCCAAGCTGGGCCGAATCACCACCGCGTTGCGTGAGCCTCACCTGGTGATACGGGTGGGTGACAACGCCGGGGTGGAGACCCGGCAGAAGGTTGTGATCGATCTTCCGGCAGAAGACGGCGGCGGTACCTACACAATTGCGAGCATCGAGCCCGGCGGTGATGGGCTCGTTGCCCTGGTGCTGAGGAAAACGGCATGAGCGTAGGCAGCTATCACCGGCAAACGGGCGGTGAGGGGATGATCTTCCTGCAGGCGAATCCCCAGCAGGTCGCCCAGTTCGACGAGTTCGCGGGCTTGGCACCGAAGGCGATCGCGGCAGCACAACGCCGGTCCATCAACAAAACGTTGCGCTGGCTTCGGACGCATGTCGGCCGGTCGGTGGCGGTGCAGGAGCGTATCGCGGTCGCCTCGGTGCGGCAGCGTCTGCGGGCCTATCCGGTCGGCAGCAACGGTCAAGGCCGGCTGTGGTTTGGCCTCGACCCGATTGCAGCGAGTCGCGCAGGGCGTCCACGGCAGACCCGGGCGGGTGTGTCTGTGGCCGGTCGTCGTTACGCGGGCGCCTTCTACAAGGCGGTCTACGGCAGTCAGGCCGACATCTGGATCCGCACGGCCAGCAAGCATTTCAGGGAGAGCGACTACCCGAACAGCAATGTCTCGGGTGGTGGTGGTGCCAGTTCGGGCTGGATCGCCGAGAACGGCGGTCGCTTCCCCCTGGCCAAGGCGATGATCTCGCTTGAGGACGTCCGGCGGCATTTTGAGTCCTGGACCAATCGGGCCCACCAGCGGCTGCTGGAGGTAATGAGGCAGGAACTGAACTACGAGCTGCAGAAATTCTTGGGGAGGATTGGTAATGGACGATGATCCGATACCGCTGGACCATCTGTATGCGGCCATGGAGGCGCATATCGCCGAGGCCATCCCCGCGCTGGCCTATGTGGGGACAATGCCGGACAAGCTCAATCTGGTGCCGCTGCCGGGTGTGGTCATTGAGCTGACCGAGTGGGAGCCGGGCCATGACCCCGGTACCGGCGAGGTGGGGCTGGATGTTCGCTTCGAGGCCCGGGTGATCGTCGCCGGCGAGGAGGAGAATGCGCTGCGCATGGCTGCATTCGCTGCGGCGCAGATCACGATTCTGTTGCGTATGCAGACCTGGGGTTTGGCCGTCGAGCCGGCGAAATTTGTTCGTGCTGCTCAGGACTGGTCCCGTCCGGAACTGGATGGTTACGCGGTCTGGATGGTTGAGTGGACCCAGATCGTCTACCTCGGCCAAGAGGAATGGCCCTGGCCGATCGAGCCGGGTGGCAAGCCCATGGTGCCCGGTGATGACGGTGAGCCGGTCGAGCTGGAGGATCCTGTATGAGTTACGCCTCTGCGCAGCATGACCGGATGATCGCTGACTTGGTGCTTCCCTGCTTTGTTGTCGCGGTCGATCTGGAGGCTGGCAAGGTGCGGGTTTCCGATGGCGATGGCTGGACCAGCGCCTGGGTGAAATGGCATTCGCAGGCGGCGGGTAAGGCCCGTCACTGGCGGGCGCCAAGCCTGAATGAGGAGGGCATCCTGTTCAGTCCGAGCGGGGATCCGGCTCAAGGGACCTTTGTGCCGGGCCTTTACGGCAAGGCGGGTCCGCAGGCCGACAACCGCGACCACGTCGAGGTCTGGCGATTCGACGATGGTGGCAGCCTAGTCTACGACTGGCAGGCTAACAGCTACACCATCGAGCTGCCGGCCGGCACGGTCACGGTCAAGGTCGGTGGCTCCCAGGTCGAGGTCACGCCTGCTCAGATCCGCGTGCTTTCGAGCAAGATCAGTCTGGTGGGCGCTGTCACGATCGACGGCACGCTCAACACCACCGGCAACATCACCAGCGCTGGCTCGATCATGGATACGACCGGCAACAGCCCTAACCACAAGCACTAACCTTTACCTATCAACCAGCCCGCCGCGTGCGGGCTTTTTCGTTTCTGGAGCATCCCATGAGCAAATCGAGCCCCGTTGTGCCGCCCGATTCGGCAGAGGGCCAGCCAGTGGCCCCTGCTACTGTCAGCGCGGCAAGCGCCGTCAGCCCTGCGCGTGTCTTTCGCGACAAGGTCTACACCTCGCGGACCCTCATCATGTCCGACGGCAGCACCATCCCCGTCGCCTGTGGCCGTGTCAGCGCGGCCGACGACGATCAATACGCCTTCCTGAAGGCCCACCCCGAGTTCGAGCCCCTGCAGGAGTAATCGCGATGATCGGAATGGATCGCCGTACCGGCTTGCCCCTTTCCGATCGTGAACACCTTGTCCAGTCGATCGAGGACATCGTGACGACGCCGATCGGCAGCCGGCGGCAGCGCCCGGAGTACGGCTGCGACCTTCGCCGCTTTGTCGATCTGCCGGTCAACGATGGCTGGAAAAGCGCCGTACAGGCCGAGATCGCCCGTGCGCTGGCGCGGTGGGAGCCTCGTTTCAAGCTGGAGCGGGTGAGGGTTCTTGCTGTGTTGGGTGGCCAGATCTCGCTGGAGCTGGCCGGTCAGTACCTGGGCGATAGTCTGCTTATGGAGGTGGCCGCGTGAGTATTGTTGATTTGTCGACGCTTCCTGCACCGCAGGTGCTTGAGAGCCTGGATTTCGAGGAGGTGTATCAGGCCGACCTCGCCACCTTCCGGTTGTACATGGGGGAGAACTGGACCGCGCAACTGGAGAGCGATCCGGTCCTTAAGCTGCTGGAAGTCGGTGCCTATCGTAAGGTCGGCAATCGGGCTCGGGTCAACGATGCCGCACGGTCGTTGTTGTTGGCCCATGCCAAACGTGGCGACCTCGATCAGTTGGCGGCGAATGTCCGCCTGCAGCGCCTGGTTGTCCAGGCCGAGGATCTGGCAGCGGTGCCCCCCGTGGAGCAGGTCCTGGAAGATGACGATGCACTGCGCGAACGGATCCAGCTCGTTTACGAGGGTCTGACCACGGCAGGGCCGCGTAGCAGCTACATCCTGCATGCCCGTAACGCCTCGGGCCAGGTGGCTGACGCCGAGGCGCAAAGCCCGTCGCCGGCGGTGGTGGTGGTCACGGTGTTGGCCTTGGTCGGCGAGGGGATTGCTGGCCAGGATCTGCTGGATACGGTGCACGCGGCATTGAGCGACGAGGATGTCCGGCCGCTGGGTGACAGGGTATTGGTGCAAAGCGCCGAGATCTTGCGGTACCGGATCGATGCCGTGGTGCACATGGCCGGTACCGGATCCGAAAACGAGGCGATTCTGGCCGAGTGCCAGCGGCGCCTCGCGGCGTGGATAAACCCCCGGCGGCGGCTGGGTGTCGAGGTGTCGCGCTCGGCGGTGGATGCGCAGTTGCACATCAGCGGTGTACGTAAAGTCGAGCTGGCCAACTGGGTGGATATCACGCCCAGCCGGTCGCAGGCGGCGTACTGCACGGGCTTCAACGTTGTGATGGGGGAGAACTGATGGACAGTCTTCTCCCTAACAACAGCACCCAACTGGAACGTGCTATCGAGGCCGCCGCTGACGAGATCGTCGAGGTGCCCCTGCGCACCCTTTACAACCCCGATACCTGCCCGGCGCACCTGCTGTACCAGCTCGCTTGGGCCTGGTCAGTGGATCGCTGGGATAACGCATGGCCCGAGGCGACCAAGCGGGCGGTATGCCGATCGGCGTTCTTTGTGCACTCGCGCAAGGGCACGATCGGCGCTATTCGCCGTGTTGTCGAGCCGCTGGGCTTTCTGCTCAAGGTCACCGAGTGGTGGCAGACCTCGCCAATGGGCGAACCGGCAACCTTCGCCCTGGAGGTCGGTGTACTCGACACCGGCATCACGGAAGACATGTACACCGAGCTGACAGCGTTGATCGACGACGCAAAACCAGTCAGCCGGCACATGTCCTCGCTGAACATCAGCCTGCAGAGCCCCGTCACCTGCGTAGTCGGTGTCATGACCTATGACGGCGACGAGCTGGACGTTTACCCCTGGGAAAACCCCGATATCGACGTGCAGGTGCTGGGCACCTACGGCGTCCACACAATCACGAATGACGAACAGGACGTACACCTGAATGGTTAACCAAAACTCTATTTTTGGCGGCATGCTGACGAATGCCGGTGCCGCCAAGAAAACCAACTGTGATGCCTTGGGCATCCCCTGGCAGCCGAGCCACATGCTGATCGGTGATGCCAATGGCACTGACCCGGTGCCGTCACCCACACAGACCAAGTTGATCAATCAGGTCTACCGGGCCCCACTCAATCAGCTATACGTGTCTCCAACCGATGCGAACGTGTTGGTGGCGGAGCTGGTGCTGCCTCCGGACGTGGGCGGCTGGTGGATCCGCGAGCTGGCCCTGGAGGACGTCGACGGCGTGTTCTCGGCCGTGGCGAACTGCGCGCCGAGTTACAAGCCGTTGCTGGTCCAGGGCTCGGGCCGCAATCAGGTCGTGCGGATGCACATCGTCACCAGCAATACGTCGAACATCCAGCTCAAGATCGACCCGGCGGTGGTGTTGGCAACGCGCGAGTACGTCGACACGTCGATCGTTGCGGCTCTGAACAAGCAGGACTTCAAACACTCGGTGCAGGTCGCGACCACGGCGCCGATCGTGCTGAATGGCCTGCAGACGATCGACGGTGTCGCGCTGGTAGCCGGTGCCCGGGTGCTGGTCAAGGATCAGGCCGCCGGCAAGGATAACGGAATCTACTTGGTAGCGGCGGGGGCCTGGCCCCGGGCAGCCGATGCCGATACGAGCATTGAGGTCACGCCCGGGTTGTTTGTGCATGTCGAGCAGGGTGCTGCCAACGGCGACAGTATTTGGCAGTTGATCACCGATGCGCCGATCACCCTGGGCACGACGCCGCTGGCGTTCGAGATGATCGCCGGCCGGACAGGCGTTACCGCCGGCACCTATACGAAACTGACCGTGGATAAGAGCGGACGGGTCATTGCCGGTACGAATCCGAGCACGTTGTCCGGCTATGGCATCACTGATGCTTACAGTAAATCTGAGGTGTACGGTAAATCTGAGGTCTATAGCAAGGCAGAGGTGGATGGAAAGCTCGGTCAGGCGACTGAATCTGTTCAGGGAACGCTGAGGATATCGACGGATGCAGAGGCCAATGAGGGCCTAGATAACAAAACCGTGATAACGCCTCGGAAGCTGCGGCTTGGATTCACTGCGGCTTGGGGGACGAATGGGTATGTTGTTCTTCCGAGCTGGCTCGGAAGCGTGATACTTCAGTGGGGAGCTATCGCTGAGGCTTCTCGTTACTCCGAGTTCGATTACGGGTCGATTGGTCTACCGATCGCCTTTCCAAGGGCGGCTTTTTTTGCATCTTGTCAGGTCACAGGCCAGGTGGCTGGGGCAGCAGACAGTTTTGGAGTGCTGAAGTCTATTAGCCTCAACGCAATCAGCCTGATGGCTGGCAGTAATCTGCAGGTGACTCATACACACGGCATGCGCTGGTATGCGGTCGGCTACTAATGGAGAACCATGTATGAAGCGTCTCTATAGTCAAAGCACGCAGACGACCTATATCGAGGGTTTGCACGGTCAGATACCTGGTGATGCGGTTGAGATGGCGGATGAGCTGTTTTTTGAAGTCATTGTTAATCCAGTACCGGGCAAGATTCGGGCTCATGGTCAGGATGGGTTGCCTTATCTGGTTGATGAGCCTCCACCGCCTGAGCCTGATGTATCAGTTATCGAGCGAGCGTGGCGTGATACTGAGCTGTCGAAAGTTACTTGGCTCCGTGATCGCCACCGTGACGAGCTTGAGATCGGAAGCACAGCGACGTTCACTGATGAGCAATACAAAGAACTGTTGCTCTACATGCAGGCATTGCGCGATTGGCCTCAGTCGGGTGACTTCCCCGATCCCGCTCATCGTCCGGCCGCTCCGCTCTGGATCGCAGATCAAACCGAATAAATCGCCCTGCATCGCCGGGGCATTTTTTTACCCGTCTCTAACCCCATGGCCCCGCAATGCGGGGCTTTGTCGTTTCTGGAGAGTACCTATATGAGTTTCTTCCACGGCGTTACCGTGACGAACGTCGACACCGGCAGCCGGACCATTTCCTTGCCGTCGTCGTCGATCATCGGTCTTGTCGATACCTTCACCCCGGCGCCGGCCTACAGCGCGCAGCCGAACGACTTGGTGCTGATTACCCGTGAGAGCGAGGCGATTGCGGCCTGGGGCCCCGATGCGGCGATCACGAAAGCCTGTCAGGCGATCTACCAGCGTGCGAAAGCAGTCATCGTCGCTTGCGGCGTAGCGAAGGTCGCCGATGCGGCACAGCAGACATCGGCGATCATCGGCGGCGTTCTGGCCGACGGCAAGCGAACCGGCCTGGAGGCGCTGCTCGACGGCAAAAGCCGTTTCAACGCTCAACCGCGGCTGCTGATCACCCCGAAGCACAGCTCGGCGCTGCCGGTCGGTACCGCCCTGGTTGGGCTGGCAGACAAGCTGCGTGGTCTGGCGATTCTCGACGGACCGAACACCACTGACGAGGCAGTACAGGCCTACGCCAAGAACTTCGGAGCCAAGCGTGCCTATCTGGTAGACCCCGGTGTTCAGTACTGGGACACCACCGCCAGTGCCACGGTTGATGCCCCGGCGTCGGCCTGGGTCGCTGGGCTCTTCGCCTGGACCGACAGCGAGTACGGCTTCTGGGCATCGCCATCGAACAAGGAGTTTACGGGCATCACCGGCACGACTCGCCCGATCGAGTTCCTCGACGGTGATGAAACCTGCCGAGCGAACCTGCTGAACAACGCGAACATCGCCACGATCATTCGTGATGACGGCTACCGACTGTGGAGCAACCGAACGCTGTCGAGCGATCCGAAGTGGGCATTTGTCACGCGCGTCCGGACCATGGACATCGTCATGGACGCGATCCTGTACGGGCACAAATGGGCGGTCGACCGCTCGATCACCGCCACGTATGTGAAAGACGTGACCGAGGGACTGCAGGCGTTTATGCGCGACCTGAAGAACCAGGGCGCGATCATCAATTTCGAGGTCTACGCCGACCCGGATCGCAACACGGCCTCGCAGCTCGAACAGGGCAAGGTGTACTGGGTCATTCGCTTTACCGATGTCCCGCCGGCCGAAAACCCCAACTTCCTCGTCGAAGTCACCAACCAGTGGTTGACCGAAGTCCTCGATACCGCCGCCTAAGGAGCGACCCACATCATGGCAATGATTCCCGAAACCCTGTCGAACCTGAACCTGTTTGTGGACGGTGTCAGCTTCCAGGGCGATGTACCCAGTCTGACCCTGCCGAAACTGACCCTGAAGATGGATGAACACCGGGGCGGTGGCATGGATCTTCCCGTCGAACTGGAAATGGGCATGGAAAAGCAGGAGGCCGGCTTTACCACAACCGGTGTCCGGCGTGAGTCGCTGAAGTTCTTCGGTCTGGCAGACGGTTCTGCCTTCAACGGCACGTTCCGGGGGGCCTACAAGGGGCTCAAGGGCAAGATCACCCCGGTGATTGTCACCCTTCGCGGCACCCTGAAAGAAGTCGACATGGGCGACTGGAAGCCCGGTGACAAGGCTGAGATCAAGCACTCGGTGGCGCTCATCTACTACCGGCTCGAAGTCGACGGTCGCGAGATCTACGAGATCGATGCGCTCGGCATGAAGCGCACCATCAACGGTGTCGACCAGCTCGCCGCAACCCGTCAGGCACTGGGCCTGTAACCACTCTCCCTTATTCCAAGGAAACAATTCAATGAGCAAGAAAGTTCCTGCCTACCTGGAGATCGATGCCGAGCGCGTCGTCGTGAAACTGAGCACGCCGTCCGAGGCAAATGGCATCAAGGTCGACAAACTCGTCATGCGTGCCCCGACCGTGCGTGATGTGCGTGCTGCTGCTGCCACCTCGAACGGTGACGATGAGGTGCGCGAGCTGCAGCTGTTTTCATCGCTCACCGAGGTCGGGGTGAAAGACCTTGAAGGCTTCACCATGAAGGACTACACCCGCTTACAGGCCGGCTATTTTCGTCTGGTGCAAGACGACGAACTTTGATCCTGGCACCCAGAAGCGGCTGGCCAAACGGTTAGCCGCAGAACTGGGTTTCTCGGCGGCTGAGATCTCGACGATGTCATGGGCTGACATGATTTGGTGGCTCACGGACTGAGCCTGCAGGAGGTGACGCATGGCGCGTTTGGCGATTGCGTTGGAAATTGGTGGGGCCGTGGCATCGTCGCTCGGCGCCGCCTTTGGCACTGCCAAGGGCCATATCAAGAAACTGGAAGACGCGGGCAGCAAGGCGAAGGTGTTGAAGAACACCATCGGCGAAACGATCAAGTTGCGTGACGAGTGGAAGCGTGCCCATGACACTGGGGCCGCGTCTGCGGCCGGCCTGCTGCGCAAGCTGGAGGGCAATCTGGACGCCCTGAAGCGGCAGGGCGTTGAAGTCGGGCGCCTGTCGCGGGAGTACCAGCGCCTCGGCCGGGAGGTGAAAACGGCGGAAATGCAGCAGAAGGGCCGGCAGCAGATCGATTCGGGCAGGTCCATGCTCAAGTCGACGGTCGGTGCTGCCGTCGTCGGTGTGGGTATGGCCGCGATCCCGACGAAGGTCAGCGCGGACTACCAGGCGATCATCCGCGACATCGCGATCAAAGCGGATGTTGCGAACAAGCCCGAGGAGGCGCAGCTGACCCGGACAGTCCTCGACACGTCGAAAGACACGGGCATGTCTCGCAACGATGTGGCCGACCTGGTCAACCAGCTCGTCGGCGCCGGCATGGAGCTGGACAAGGCCTTGTCCTACGCGCCGATCGCGGCGAAGTTCGCAGTCGGTCAGGGAGCTAGCGGCGTCGACACCGCGTCGATGATCATGGCGCTGCAGCAGAACGCCAAGATCAATGATCCCAAGGTGATGCAGCAGGCGCTCGAGGCGATCGCGTATCAGGGGCAGGCAGGTAGCTTTGAAGCGTCGGACATGGCCCGATGGTTCCCACAACTGCTGGCGAGCATGGAGAAGAACGGCAGCACCGGCCTGGATGCCGTGACGTCGCTTGGCTCGATGCTGCAGGTGCAGATGAAGACCGCCGGCAGCTCGGACGAGGCCGCGAACAACTTCAAAAACTGGGTCGAGAAGATCGGCGCGGGTGATGTGGTCAAGGCCTACAAGGATGCGGGCATCGACTATCAGGCCTCCCTGAACACGGG
>NZ_JSYZ01000043.1 GCF_001293465.1 Pseudomonas asplenii | reverse complement strand
ATCTCAAGGAGTTTTCCGTTCGAACTGCGCCGGAAGTGGGGCGCATTATAGGCCCCTGGGAATGAGCGTCAACCGTTATTTTCAGATTTCTGTCATAAAGGTCAAAACCGCCAATCCAAAGCCCGCTCGCTGCTGCAGGAGGGAGGAGCCTGGATGTTGTGTCATGTGCAGACCCCTATTAAAAGGCAAAAGCGGAACAGCCCCCCCCCCAAACAAGCAGAAGGCCGGCCCACCTCCTGCCATCAAACGATCTTGAGTGCCTTCAGGATAACCAGCGACTTATCGCCAAATGCCTCGGCCTGGGCCAGCAACTCCGCAGTATTCTCTTCGGCAGTGGTAAGGGCCCGTCCATCCTTGACGATCCCCTCCCCCTGGGAACTGATGATGCCCCACGCAAACTGCGCCCACTCAGCAGGGTGTTTTTTACCCTGCATGATCGATATCAGGAACAGTTGCCCGAAACGACTGATCGACACGCCACCTCCCGTCACCGGGCTAGCCAGGGTCGATATCGGGTTGTTGAACAGCGAACGTTTGCACAGATGCAGGTTCAGAGCACTGCAATTGGCCTGCACCAGCTTTTCGGCAGCCTCGCTCTGGCAGGGTGCCGCCACCCCCATGCCGACCAGTACCGTTACCGCCTGCTCCAGGTCGCCATAGGCCATCGAAGGCACAGCCCCCAACAGCTGCCGCAAGGTTTTCGGCGCATAGGCCTTCGCCGCCAGCGCTTCGAGCACAGGGCCGTATATCTCTGACTGCAATGTCGCTTCACCGGCCGGCCCCTTGACGCTACCCGGAACGGTCTCCGCTGCCTGCAACAGGACAAAGCGGGTATTGAGCATACCCTCGCGCTGCTCTGCAGCAGACAATCTGATAGCGCCGCGCTGGTACAGATCCCGACGGAAATGCTGATTGACGAAATAGTCACGCGCCTGCTCGCGCATGACCGGCTGCTCGATCCCTTCCAGGAAATCCATGCCTTCACCGGTCAGGTTGAGCGGGTCCACCGAATCGAGTGGCACGGCGGTCGTGGCATAGTCGAGCTTGGCCGCGGACAGGGCATCCACCACATCGGTGAAATACATGCAGTTCCAGTCGCGGTTGAAATATTCATGGGCAACATACTGGCGATTCTGCCCCTTGACGCCCTGCAACTTGGCAACGACGTTCGGAGCCGCCTCGGCGTACAGGGGATTTGCCGCCAACAACGCCTCAGAGAATTGCAGCGCTGCATCTATACGTTCGGCCGGCAGCATCGAGGCATTGGAGGCAAATCGGTCGTGGAGACGGAACAACTGGCGCAACGGCGCCGACGGCGACCACCCCGGAAAACAGTTGTAGCTGACATACAGCAGCCCACCTGGCTTGAGATACCGCCGGGCGAACTCGACAATCAACTTCTGATTATCGCGACTGACCCAGGTCCAGATGCCATGCAGGCTGATACTGTCGAACTGCGGCAGGTCATCGCGTGCCAGCAACTGCTCGAAGCTGTCGTCATACAGCCGGGCATTGCTACCGCTGGCCACTGCCAAGGTATTGGCATGCGCAGCCTGTGCCGGATGAAAATCGTTACCGACATAACATCCCGGGTTGGCCGCCGCATGAATATTGATCGACACACCCTGACCAAAGCCCAGCTCACAATGATAGGCACTTGCGCTCTCCAGGGTTGCGAAACCACGCAACAACAAGCAGTAGCGCTGGAAGACGGGGTTGATCTCCCGGCTATAGCTGTAGGTGTACCCCTCATCGGTGAAATAACCGTCGTTCCACGCTTCACTCATAGCCTGCTTCCTTCCTGGCAGTCGAGAACAGAAAACTCCTTCTATATAAGAGGTAGCCGCTACACATCACAAGCAGAACGATCAGAGTATCGCTCCCACGGATGTCAGTCATAGCGACCAGGGACTGTAAGAAATGTTTTCGAGCGAAGGCCAGGCAAGGCGAAAACCGGCGAACAAGCACACACTGGCCCCTAACCCGGCCGGCCGCTATCCTCTCGGGGCGAACGGCCAAAAAAAGCCTTGTAGGCGCGACTGAACGCCGCCTCCGACTCATAGCCAATCGCGAAGCCGATCTCGCCGATTCGGCTGTCATGTTTCGACAACATCGTTTTCGCCAACGTGAGCCGCCATTCATTCTGGTAACGCAGCGGCGAGCGCCCAACCAATGCGCTGAACCGATCACAGAAATTGGAGCGCGACATGCCAGCAACCTCCGCCAGCGCGTCAATGCGCCATTGTTGCCCGGGACTTCCGTGAATAGCCCTGAGCGCACGGGCTATACGCGCATCCGATAGGCCACCCAGCCAGCCTGAAGCGGCGTTCTGTTGGACCCATGTTCGCAACATGCGGATAACGGTAAGGTCGATAAGGCGCGAAACCATCAGCGCACCGCCAGGTTGAGTGTCATTGGCTTCGAGCAACATGAAATGCAGGATGCCTTCAGCCCAGGCCACAGCTTCGGCCTTGCGGATATGGATCAATCGGGGCAGGGCAAACAGCATGGCCTGGAAACTGCTCGCATCGAACCAGAATCGGCAGATCACCACGGCCACAGGCCCCTTGCTGGCCATGATCCTTATCCCGGAGGAATCATGAGGAAGCAGAATGAGATCGCCCTGCTCCAGCGTCGCGATCGCCTGCCCCCCTTCCTCGAGCTGTAACTCTCCGCTCTGCAGCACGCAAATGTGCGCACTCTTCTCATCAAGGTCGAGGCATTGCCCACTCGCCAAGACGCAGGAATAGACCCGGTCCCCGGTCAGACGAATCTGCGCAAGCACCTGGGACAGCAGATCGCCCGTGGCCAGGCCCTCCAGTTGCATTTCCGGATGAATGATCAAGTTTTCGCGGGGATTCATCATGTCTGGCCGGCCGCGCCTTTATTAAGCTGCCCCGGAATCATAACGCGCTGACGCAACTGAAACGAAGTCCTCCAACGCTGGCCGTTTATGCACATCGTCCAATCACGTGGAAAAATCAAATGTCTGGAATCTCCCCCCTCGGCTGGATACACACGCTTGGCAGCCTGCCTGCCATCCCACTGGCAATCCACATGTTCATCCGCCACGGCCGTATCGTCCCTCGTTCCACGCCCGGACTGCTCTATTTGGCGTCAATGCTGATCGGCGGCTTCACTGTCTTCCTGGTCGCTCATCAACCCGTCAGTAAAATCGTGGGCGTCATCACGATTGCATTGCTGCTGGCCGGCTATGGCGTTGGCAGCATCAACTGGCTGGGACGGGCCCGCAATTATCTGGAAACCATTTTCCTGAGCCTGACCGCGTTTTTCCTGATGCTACCCACCGTCTCCGAAACGCTGCGCCGAGTGCCAGACGGACATCCGTTCGTCACCGATCTGAAATCGCCGATACTGCTGGGAGCCCAGGGTGCCATCGCTGTAGTGCTGGTTGTGGGACTGAGCGCACAAATGATTTATCTGCGCAGGAGAGGGGGAAACTTTGCCTAGCGCGCACCGGGAGGCGCCGTGCAGGCAATTCAGGCTTGGCGTGCAGGCTGCGAGACTGTGTTGATGGTGTCCCAGGGCAGGTTCGAACTGCCAACCTTCCCCTTAGGAGGGGGATGCTCTATCCAATTGAGCTACTGAGACAACGAGCGTCTACCCGAACAGGCGACGCGACGGACGGCGTGCATGTTAACGGGCACGCCGGCGTTTGTCATGTCATCCATGGGCTTTTTAACGGTAAGTCGCCTCTGTGGGTGCCACAAGACACTGTCGCCACTGATAGCAGGGACATCACCTTCCCTCTCACGCTCGTCGGTCGGAAAAGGCCCTGGCTGCCCCGCTTCGGACCGTTCGTCCACTAGAAAATCAGCCATTTGCCACTATCCTTCAACAATAGAGGCAAAAGGCCAGATCACCGCGTAGCATATGCGGCAGGAAGGCTCGTAGCCTTCAGACTGGCTTGGGATGGCCGATCAGAGCACCGCACCGGCAAAAACTTTCAAACCAGTGCGCATTTCTGATAATTGGTGCTGGCATATCGCCTTTATCCAGTTCAATATTTGTCACAGAATTGACGCCAATGATCTGGCAAATTTGAGGCATGATGCGGGCCTCATCTCAATTCAGGTTGAACATTTGGCAAAGCATGCTGTCCTACTGACATCCTGCGGCCAATTCCGAGAACCGCTCCCCTGAACTAACCGGTTTAAAACTATGCGCCCATTGAAACAGGCAATTTATTCCAGCCGTACAGCTGACAAATTCGTCGTGCGTCTGCCCGATGGAATGCGGGAACGCATCGCCGACGTGGCTCGTAACCACCACCGCAGCATGAATTCCGAGATCATTGCACGCCTGGAGCAGAGTCTTATTCAGGAAGGTGCCTTGGGCGACGAGCTCAGCATGCGTCTGGACAGCCCGGAGCTGTCCCTGCATGAGCGCGAGCTGCTGCAACGCTTCCGTCAATTGTCCCATCGTCAGCAGAATGCCCTGGTGTCGCTGATTGCACACGACGCCGAAATGGCCGCAGACGCCAGCTGATTCATCCCTGAAAGCTCAAGCCAGCCTCGTGCTGGCTTTTTTTTGCGTCAAATTCGGGAAGGTCCCGGGAAAAGCCCGGGAACCTGGAGAGGTGGCGCAACCAGAAGGCCGCGCCCGGAGACTCAGAGCAGGAAAAGTGTCGCCAACCCGAGGAAGATGAAGAAGCCGCCACTGTCGGTCATGGCAGTGATCATGACGCTGGAGCCCATCGCCGGATCGCGCCCCAGACGCGCCAGCGTCATGGGAATAAGCACCCCCATCAAGGCCGCCAGCAACAGGTTCAGCGTCATTGCGGCCGTCATGACCACCCCCAGCGACCAACTGCCATACAGCACATAGGCCACGACGCCGATCACGCCCCCCCAGATCAGACCGTTGAGCAGCGCCACCGCCAACTCCTTGCGCATCAGCCGCGAGGTATTGCCGGTACTGACCTGGTCCAGGGCCATCGCACGCACAATCATGGTGATGGTCTGGTTACCGGAGTTGCCACCAATCCCCGCAACGATAGGCATCAACGCAGCCAGCGCCACCAGCTTCTCGATAGAACCCTCGAAAAGACCGATCACCCGCGAGGCGATGAAGGCGGTGATCAGGTTGATCGCCAACCACGCCCAGCGGTTACGCAAGGACTTCCAGACCGAGGCGAAGATGTCTTCCTCTTCCCGCAGACCCGCCATGCTGAGGACTTCGCTCTCACTCTCCTCACGAATCAGGTCGACCATCTCGTCAATGGTCAAACGGCCGATCAGCTTGCCGTTCTTGTCGACCACCGGTGCCGAAATCAGGTCATAACGCTCGAAGGCCTGCGCCGCGTCATAGGCATCCTCATCCGGGTGAAAACTGACCGGATCACTGGCCATGACATCGGCCACCTGCTTTTCGGGATCATTGACCAGCAACCGCTTGATCGGCAGCACGCCCTTGAGCACGCCGTCATAGTCCACGACAAACAGCTTGTCGGTGTGCCCCGGCAGCTCCTTGAGCCGGCGCAGGTAACGCAATACGACTTCCAGGCTGACGTCTTCACGGATGGTGACCATCTCGAAGTCCATCAGCGCGCCGACCTGCTCCTCGTCATAGGACAACGCGGAGCGAACGCGCTCACGCTGCTGACCGTCGAGAGCTTCCATCAGCTCATGCACGACGTCCCGTGGCAGTTCGGGCGCCAGGTCGGCGAGTTCGTCGGCATCCATCTCCTTGGCCGCGGCCAGGAGTTCGTGATCGTCCATGTCGGCGATCAGCGTTTCACGAACAGCGTCGGATACTTCGAGCAGAATGTCGCCGTCGCGCTCGGCCTTGACCAGTTGCCAGACCGTCAGGCGATCATCCAGGGGCAAGGCTTCAAGAATATGAGCGACGTCAGCGGAGTGCAGATCATCGAGCTTGCGCTGCAGCTCGACGAGATTCTGCCGGTGGACCAGGTTCTCCACCCGATCCTGATGATGACCTTCCTGACGATGGGTCAGGTCCTCGACCACCCGCTGACGATGCAGCAGCTCGACGACTTGAGCCAGGCGGTCCTGCAAGCTTTCTTGAGATTTCTTTACTTCGATTTCGGTCATAGGCGAACTCCACTCCCAGCAGTGGAACACGCCGGAAGGATCAATCAGTCAATTCTTGATTGGTAAAGCGAAATACTGAGTAACTACTGGGTAAGTCCATGGAGGTTTTCCACAAGCCCCGGCGGGGCTGACGGGCGCAATCATACACTGCCTTAGACGCTTTAACGGCAAAAATCTTGGCAAGAACAAGCGCTTGCGAGAAAAGCCGGACATTCTTCAGCTGCTTTTGAATTCGACGACGCATCCCGAAAAGAAAACACACGCCCGCTGTAAAAGCCCGCAACTAGGCTTTAACAACGACCGTCATGGAGGACCCTCGATGCCACCAAGAACCTGCTGCCTGCTGATTCCCCTGGCGCTGTACCAGCCTCCCGGCGCGAGCGCCGCGATGGTGCAGCGTTGCGAAGACGCCAGCGGCCACATCACCTTCACCACATTGGGCTGCCCGCACGACACCCACCTGCGAACGCAACGCGCAGACAATCACGCACCCGGCAGCAAGCCCCTGCCCACCAGACAGCAAACGGCATCCCGGGAAATCTCTCCAACGCCCCGGGAGCTGATCGTAGTGGGCGAACATGACGATGGATGTGGCAACCTGCTGGATGCACGCTCACGACGCCAGGCCGTCATCCAGCAACAGGTGCGCCCCGGCATGAATCGCCAGGAAGTGGAAAGCGCCCTGGGCAAGCCGGACAAGATAAGTACAAGCAACAGTACCACGCGCTATTACTACAACCTGAAAAAAGGTCGCAGCAGCCTGGTGCAGTTCGATGAAAGAGGATGCGTCAAACGCTAGAAAGCAAGAAGCCCGCAACATGTGCGGGCTTCTTGGTGTATGGTGCACTCGACAGGATTCGAACCTGTGACCGCTCGGTTCGTAGCCGAGTACTCTATCCAGCTGAGCTACGAGTGCATTTTGTGTTTTTAGACCAGACCACAACTGGTTGAAGCCACGTAATCCGTATTGCTACCGATGACGCTTAAATGGTGCACTCGACAGGATTCGAACCTGTGACCGCTCGGTTCGTAGCCGAGTACTCTATCCAGCTGAGCTACGAGTGCATTTGTTGCCGCGCATTATAGGTCGTCAAATCTTTTTGTAAAGCACTTTTTCTAGTAATTTCAACAACTTACAGAAGAAGCCAGATCGTAACGCACTAAGCAAATAATGGCGGAGAACGGGGGATTCGAACCCCCGACACCCTTTTGAGGTGTACTCCCTTAGCAGGGGAGCGCCTTCGGCCACTCGGCCAGCTCTCCGCAACACGGGGCGTATATTAACCAGCTTTTTCCCCGTTTGCAAACAAAAAAAACGAGAAAAATTAATGGCTTGGTTCTTCGTCCTTCTCTTTCTTGATCCGCAGGTAGATTTCCTCACGGTGGACGGCCACTTCCTTGGGGGCGCTGACACCAATACGCACTTGATTTCCTTTGACGCCGAGCACGGTCACAGTGATTTCGCCATCACCAATGATCAGGCTTTCTGCGCACCGACGAGTCAGAATCAACATACCTATCTCCTCACGCATTTCAGTTCAGGGACAACACAGTCTGCAAAAAAAAGGGCTTCGGCCTACACCCAAGATAGCCATAGCCCTACGCCCCTAAGTATTGACGAGAGCGGGCAAAAGAACAGCGCTTGCCCACACTTATCAAAAAATACAAAGGGCGCGGTTCAACCGCGCCCTTTGGAGTAACGCAATCACTCGCCCTGTCGGGCCGGAGCGTCCAGCTCGAACGCCGTGTGCAGTGCACGTACGGCCAGCTCCAGGTACTTCTCCTCGATCACCACCGAAACCTTGATTTCGGAAGTGGAGATCATCTGGATATTGATGCTTTCCTTGGCCAGTGCCTCGAACATGCGGCTGGCAACGCCCGCGTGGGAGCGCATGCCGACACCGACGATCGAGACCTTGGCAATCCTGGTGTCGCCAATCACTTCCCGGGCGCCGATTTCACGCGCGGTGTTCTCCAGTACATTCTGCGCCGACTGGTAGTCGTTGCGGTGTACGGTGAAGGTGAAGTCGGTGGTGTTATCGTGCGAGACATTCTGCACGATCATGTCGACTTCGATGTTGGCGGCACTGATCGGGCCGAGAATCTTGAAGGCCACGCCCGGAGTATCGGGCACGCCACGGATGGTCAGCTTGGCTTCATCGCGGTTGAAGGCGATGCCGGAAATGATCGGCTGTTCCATGGATTCCTCTTCATCAATAGTAATGAGGGTACCCGGACCCTCCTTAAAGCTGTGCAGAACGCGCAGCGGAACGTTGTACTTGCCGGCGAACTCGACTGCGCGGATCTGCAGGACCTTGGAGCCGAGGCTGGCCATTTCCAGCATTTCCTCGAAGGTGATCTTGTCCAGGCGCTGAGCCGACGCGACGACCCGCGGGTCGGTGGTGTAGACCCCATCGACGTCAGTGTAGATCTGGCATTCGTCAGCCTTCAGGGCCGCGGCCAGTGCCACACCGGTGGTGTCGGACCCCCCACGACCGAGCGTGGTGATATTGCCGTTCTCGTCAACACCCTGGAAGCCGGCGACGACAACCACACGACCTTCCTTCAGATCAGCACGAATCTTCTGATCGTCAATCTGCAGGATGCGTGCTTTAGTGTGAGCACTGTCGGTCAGGATCCGCACCTGGTTACCGGTATACGACACCGCTGGCACGCCGCGCTTCATCAGCGCCATGGCCAGCAACGCGATGGTCACCTGCTCACCGGTGGAAACGATCACATCCAGTTCGCGTGGAACCGGCTGGTTCTCGCCACTGATTTGTTTGGCCAGATCGATCAGGCGATTGGTTTCGCCGCTCATCGCAGACAGCACAACCACCAGGTCATCGCCGGCTTCGCGGAATTTCTTAACCTTGTCGGCGACCTGCTCGATTCTCTCGACAGTGCCGACTGAGGTGCCTCCAAATTTCTGTACGATCAAAGCCATTTCTAAGCCGCCTCAGCCCGTAAAGGGGCGCCCATTAATCATTCAAACCACAGCCTCGCTGCCTATCACCAGGCGCTGTAGAAAATGTATCTGCGCTCGCCCAGGCTGCGTTGAAAACCGGTTCGCCATGCTCATTGACTCCAGTCAACTGCGCTTGCTCGCCAGTTTTCGCCTGGCCTGGCTTTCGCCCGAAAACATTTCGTACAGCCCTTGGACGATAGGCATTTGCGCGAAGCCTTAAACGCCCTGCTCGACGAATGGCACGGTCAGGGCCAGTGCGGCGTCCAGCGCCGAGGCGTCGGTACCGCCGCCCTGCGCCATATCCGGACGACCACCGCCCTTGCCACCCACCGCCGCAGCGGCCTGTTTCATCAGATCACCGGCTTTGAGTTGGCCGGTCAGGTCCTTGGTCACGCCAGCAACCAGCACGACCTTTTCCTCATGGACACTGCCGAGCAGGATCACTGCGCGGCCGAGTTTGTTTTTCAACTGATCGACCAGTGCCAGCAGGGCCTTGCCATCCTGGCCGTCCAGGCGTGCGGCCAGTACTTTCACACCCTTGACGTCCCGGGCCTGGGCCGACAGGTCGTCACCCGCAGCGCTCGCGGCCTTGGCCTGCAATTGCTCGAGTTGTTTTTCCAGCAGGCGGTTGCGCTCCAGCACAGCCGACAGCTTGTCGATCAGGTTGTCGCGATTGCCCTTGATCAGGTTCGCGGCTTCCTTGAGTTGCTCTTCAGCGGCATTCAGGTAGGCCAGCGCCGCAGCACCGGTCACCGCCTCGATACGCCGCACACCCGACGCCACACCACCTTCGCTGATGATCTTCAGCAGGCTGATGTCGCCGGTCCGGTTGGCGTGGATACCGCCACACAGCTCGACGGAGAAGTCACCGCCCATGCTCAGCACGCGAACGGTATCCCCGTATTTCTCGCCGAACAGCGCCATCGCGCCTTTCTTCTTCGCGGTGTCGATGTCGGTTTCTTCGGTTTCCACTACCGAGTTCTTGCGGATCTCGGCGTTGACGATATCTTCCAGAGCCTTGATCTGTTCCGGCTTGATCGCTTCGAAATGGCTGAAGTCGAAGCGCAGGCGCTGGCTGTCAACCAGCGAGCCTTTCTGTTGTACGTGCTCACCCAGGACCTGGCGCAGCGCGGCGTGCAGCAGGTGGGTGGCCGAGTGGTTCAGCGAGGTGGCGTGACGCACCTCGGCGGCGACCTGGGTCTCGACCTCGGCACCGACCAGCAGGCTGCCCTGGGCCAGAACGCCATGGTGCAGGAAAGCGCCACCGGTCTTGGTGGTATCGCGCACGTCGAAACGACCGGCAGCCGCCTTGAGGTAGCCGCAATCGCCAACCTGACCGCCCGATTCGGCATAGAACGGCGTCCGGTCCAGGACCACGACCCCCTCTTCACCTTCATTCAAGACGTCCACCGACTGCCCTTCTTTATAGAGTGCGACTACTTTCGCCGCACCGCTGGTGGCGCTGTAGCCGGTGAACTCGGTGGCCACGTCGACCTTGACCAGGCTGTTGTAGTCCATGCCGAAGGAGCTGGCGGAACGGGCACGCTCGCGCTGGGCTTCCATCTCGCGCTCGAAACCGGCCTCGTCGAGGGTCAGGTTGCGTTCGCGGGCGATGTCACCGGTCAGGTCCATCGGGAAACCGTAGGTATCGTAGAGCTTGAACACCACGTCGCCAGGAACGATGTTGCCCTTGAGCTCGGCCAGGTCCTGTTCGAGGATCTTCAGGCCCTGCTCCAGGGTCTTGGCGAACTGTTCCTCTTCAGCCTTGAGCACACGTTCGATGTGCGCCTGCTGGGATTTCAGCTCGGGGAAGGCTTCGCCCATCTCGGCCACCAGCGCGGCAACGATCAGATAGAAGAAGCTGCCCTTGGCGCCCAGCTTGTTGCCGTGACGGCAGGCACGACGAATGATCCGGCGCAGCACATAACCGCGACCTTCGTTGGACGGCAGCACGCCATCGGCGATCAGGAAGCCGCAGGAACGGATGTGGTCGGCGACCACTTTCAGCGAAGCCTGGTTGTCGTTGGCGCAACCGATGGCCTGCGCCGAAGCGCTCAGCAGGCTCTGGAACAGGTCGATCTCGTAGTTGGAGTGCACGTGCTGCAGCACCGCGCTGATCCGCTCCAGACCCATGCCGGTGTCCACCGACGGTGCCGGCAGCGGGTGCAATACGCCGTCGGCGGTGCGGTTGAACTGCATGAACACGTTGTTCCAGATCTCGATGTAGCGGTCGCCGTCCTCTTCCGGCGAACCGGGTGGGCCGCCCCAGATGTCGGCGCCGTGATCGTAGAAGATCTCGGTGCAAGGACCGCACGGGCCGGTGTCGCCCATGGTCCAGAAGTTGTCGGAGGCGTAGGGCGCGCCCTTGTTGTCGCCGATACGGACCATGCGCTCGGCCGGCACGCCGACTTCCCGGGTCCAGATATCGTAGGCTTCGTCATCGCTGGCGTAGACCGTGACCCAGAGCTTTTCCTTGGGCAGGTTCAGCCACTTTTCGGAGGTCAGGAAGGTCCAGGCGAAGGTGATGGCGTCGCGCTTGAAGTAGTCGCCGAAGCTGAAGTTGCCCAGCATTTCGAAGAAAGTGTGGTGACGAGCGGTATAACCGACGTTTTCCAGGTCGTTGTGCTTGCCGCCGGCGCGAACGCACTTCTGGCTGCTGACCGCGCGGGTATAGGCGCGTTTTTCCTGCCCCAGGAAACAATCCTTGAACTGGTTCATCCCCGCGTTGGTGAACAACAGGGTCGGGTCGTTGCCCGGAATCAAAGAGCTCGAGGCGACACGGGTGTGGCCCTGCTCTTCGAAGAAGCGAAGGAAGGCTTCACGGATTTCTGCGCTTTTCATAGGTTCTTCCACGGAGTCTGCAGCCGGAGGCAAGTGCATCACGTCTGAATGGATTTGCGACTTGCAAAGGGCCGCATTATATCGGCCCTGCGCCCTGGGTACAGTGTGTTTATACGATAGAAACCCTCAATTGGACGGCCTGCAGGCTCATTGGCGGTTAAATTCAGCCAATACCGCGACCACCTGCTCGATTTGTGTACGATTGACGTCCATGTGCGTGACCATCCGCAAGCGCGGCGCGGCGCTCAGGCGTACCCCGCGCTCGGCGGCAAACGCCTTGAGCGCCTCGGCCCGGGTACCCAGGTCAGCGTAAACCATGTTGGTCTGCACCGCCTCGACGCGATAGCCGGCGTCACGCAGCCCGTCGGCCAGGTGCCGCGCATTGGCGTGATCGTCGACCAGGCGTTCGACCTGATGCTCCAGGGCGTACAGCCCCGCCGCCGCCAGCAGGCCGGCCTGACGCATGCCGCCACCGACCATCTTGCGCAGCCGCCGCGCCTTGCCGATCAGTTCCTCGCTGCCGCACAGCACCGAGCCGACCGGCGCCCCCAGCCCCTTGGACAGGCAGACCGACACCGAATCGAAATGCCGGGTGATCTCTCGCGCATCGACCCCCAGCCTGACCGCCGCGTTGTAAAGACGGGCACCGTCCAGGTGCAGGGCCAACCCCTGCTCACGGGTCAGGCTGCGGGCCGCCGCCAGGTATTCCAATGGCAGCACCTTGCCCTGCATGGTGTTTTCCAGGGCCAGCAGGCGGGTGCGGGCAAAGTGGAAGTCATCGGGCTTGATCGCCGCCCGCACCTGCTCGAGGTCCAGCGAGCCATCGGCCTGCACCTCCAGCGGCTGCGGCTGGATCGAACCGAGCACCGCGGCACCACCGCCTTCGTACTTGTAGGTATGGCATTGCTGACCGACGATGTACTCGTCGCCCCGGCCGCAGTGAGCCATCAGCCCGAGCAGGTTGCTCATGGTCCCGGAAGGCACGAACAGCCCCCGGGCGAAGCCCAGCCGGGCGGCCAGCTCGCTCTCGAGCCGATTGACCGTCGGATCCTCGCCATACACATCGTCCCCCAGGGGCGCATTCGCCATGGCGGCGCGCATGCCGGCGCTGGGTTGGGTAACCGTGTCACTGCGAAGATCGATGACAGTCATGAAACAGGCCTCGTCATGAAGGGTGAGATCGGGAACGTCCCGTTCGAAAGCCATTACTGCGGTCATGGCCCGCGATAATCAAGCACTACCGTGCCAAATGCCCAGGCGTGCGGGAAGCATTCGATGATCATCATCGTAACGTCGCCCATGCGCACCCTGGAAATATATGGTAAAAAATCGCCGCCAGCAGAAAGACTGGTGGCAACGTTCTCAGGGCGGGGTGCAATTCCCCACCGGCGGTAATGGCGCGCAACACGCCTAGCCCGCGAGCGCTTGACGAGTTGGACGGTCACGGCCGTCCGCCTCCAAGGTCAGCAGACCCGGTGTGATTCCGGGGCCGACGGTCATAGTCCGGATGAAGAGAGAACGGGATTGGCACCCAAGGGCCGTTCCCCGGGAGCGCCACACGCCTGCCTGACAGCAGCGTACGGCCGACCTGAACGTACCCTTGAATCCCATTCGATTCATAACGCCCTGTTTTTCATACAAACAGGAGTCAGAACAGATGCAAACCACCACTATCCACCAGAACCAGCGCATCGCCTTCATCCAGGCTTGCTGGCACAAGGACATTGTCGATCAGGCCCGCCACGGCTTCGTCAGCGAAATCGCCAAGCTCGGTTATCAGGAAAGCGATATCGACTTCTTCGAGGTCGGCGGCGCCTTCGAAATCCCCCTGCATGCCAAGCTGCTGGCCAAGTCCGGCCGTTATGCCGGCGTCGTGGCTGCCGGCCTGGTGGTCGACGGCGGGATCTACCGCCACGACTTCGTCGCCACGGCGGTGATCGACGGCCTGATGCAGGTCCAGCTGGATACCGAGATTCCAGTGTTCTCCGTGGTCCTCACGCCTCACCACTTCCACGCGGGCGAAGAACACCAGAAATTCTTCTTCGATCACTTCGTGCACAAGGGCCAGGAAGCCGCAAGAACCTGCGCCGACACCCTGAGCAAGCTGCGCGCGCTGCCGCGTCCGGCCGTACAGAAACTGGCGGTCTGAAGCCGCCTCGACCTGCCGGCCGGTGCCGGCAGGTCATGCCTCCATAACTATCTACGCTCTCCCCGCCTCCCTTTCAGGGTTAAGTGGGCTCGACCCTTGCGCCTTGTTCAGCGCTATCGAGACCCAACGCCCACGGAGGCCCCATGAATGATTTGTCCAGCCTGAACCCGACCCCGGCCGTCGCGCCCGAGCATGAGTACCGGATCGACGGCAATACTGAAACCGACACGCCCACCATCACCCCTCTGCGGCAATACCCGGACGATGAGAGGAGCCTGCAGGTGCACTCGGTTCACCAGGACACCAACGTCCTGATCGAACGCCACAGATTGCAGGCGCCGCCCAGCTATCGCGGCCCGACCGACCATCTGGTCTTCACCAGCGGCAACGACGACGACCACATCCATCTCTACCGGACCGATCACCTGATCATCGACATCAACGAGCGGCGCTATCACCTCGACCTGGCGTCGGACACCCAGGTGATCGTCCTGCGCACGCAGGCAGGCGATGACCGCATCAGGGTGGACGACGCGGTCAAGACCACGGTCTTCATCGATTCGGCAGAGGGAAACGACCTGGTCGTGGCTGGCGGCGGCTTCACCAAGGTCAACGCAGGCGCCGGCAACGACCGGGTTTTCACCCGCAGCGGCGCCAGCTATGTCGAGGCCGGCGTCGGCGACGATCTGGTCAGGGCCCTGGGTAGCGGCGCCATCACCGCCTACGGCGGCCAGGGCCGGGATACCTTGATCGGGGGCAAAGGCTCCTGCTTCCTCGACGGCGGCCAGGGCGACGACCTGTTACAGGGCGGCACCGGCCACAGCGTGCTCAGCGGCTCCGATGGTGACGACCACATCATTTCCGGAGCCGCCCGCACCACCGCCTACACCGGAACGGGAACCGACATCGTCGACGACCTCAGGCCGGATGTTCGGTTGTTCAATGCCTACTCCGCCGCTGAAACAGCACCACCCAGCCGTCTTGAAGATCCCGGCGTCATCATCGCCGCCAAGGACCTGGACAGCTGCGGCGTGGTCGTCGAAGGCTCGGCGCAGTTCCAGGAGCGGGTCAACGACGATCTCAGGTTGCTGCTGGGCTCGGAAAATGGCCGCCAACTGCTCGACGCCCTGGGCCAGGCCCGGGAAAGAAGCGGAATTCCCGTCGTGGTCAGGGAACTGAGTGAAGAGGAAAACGGCATGTGCGTTCCGAATCACCCGGAGCAGGACTACCCGTTCATCGAAAACGGCCAGGCCGCACCACCGAGCGACGGTTGCCAGGTCTACTACGATCCGTCGTTTCTCAAGGGCGAGGTCACCAGTATCGTGCACCTGTATCACGAGCTGTGCCATGCCTATAACTACGTGACCGGCACGATGTTTCCCGGCATGAGTGCGGATGGCATCGATGGCGACAGACCCCGCCATGCAATCCCCAACCTCGAGTTGCAGGCCGTCGGGCTGAACATCCAGGGGGCCTCGTTCCCGTTCGCCGGCCACCCCGATCCCCTGAGCAGCAATCCCGAGGCCTTCAGCGAAAACGGCTTGCGTAGGGAATTCGGCATCCCGCCACGTAAACAGTACCGGGAGGACTGAGCAGGCGTCAGGCCAACTGTTCGCTACCGGACGGGACCACCAGGATCCCCGCGCGCAGACCGTTCTTCACCTTCGGGTTGGGGAAGATGATCCGCGCCTCGTCCTCCTCCACCACCCACCGGCTGCCCGCCAGGTCCTCGGCCAGCAGGTAACCCTTGGGCAGTGGCGAGAAGTTCTCGATATCCGCCGGCAGGTGCAGCAGGAAGGCATCGCTGTGCTTGATGACCTCCCGCGCCACGCTGAACAGTTGCAGGCCGTCGAGCCCCTGCTCGGTGTCCGGCTCGCTGCCCTCGATGAGCTGCTTGAGGCGCAGCTCCAGGCGCGACACGTCGACGCCCTGGTTCTGCCCGAACGGCCGGGCCTTGCCCAGCTCCAGGGTGAAGGCCTCGGCCCCGAGCTTGTCGTAGGTGTAGCTGCTGAAGACGATGGAAGGCTTGTTCTGCAGCAGCACCGCGCTGATCCCGCTGGCCTGCAGTCGCGCCAGCTCCTGACGCGAGTGCGCACGCCCTTCCTTGTAGGGATAGAGCGCGAACTGCTCGATCTTCGAGCCGCGAATCGCGGTATGCAGGTCGTAGTGCAGGCGGCTGCGATCGGCCACGCTGAAAAAGCTCGCCGCCAGCCGTTCCAGCTCGCAGGCCCGCAACGCCTCGTTGCCGCTGCTCTGTTCATGGCGACCATTGAACAGCCGGTTGATGTCCTGCTCGATATAACGCTCGCCGCGGCGCATCGCCTCCGGGTTGCCGAACAGGAACAGAATGCGTGCCCGAGGCTTGAGGTCGCCGCGGGCAATATCGTGCAACAGGCGATCGAGCAGTTCGATCGGCGCGGTCTCGTTACCGTGGATACCGGCGGACAGCAACAGGTCCAGCCCGTTGTCCCGCCCCTGGGGAGGCCGCACCTCCAGCGCGCCCTCACTCAGCCAGCGCATCCGCACGCCTTCGACCGTCAGTTGAGTCTTCTCCGCCGGTTCACGACCGGCGAGGGTCAGTTCAAGCAGTTTGCCGAGGGCGAGCATAGCGCGGTGTTCCTTGATCAGTGATCGTGATTGCAGTCGGGACCGTGCACGTGATCGTCGTCGCCAACGTCGGCCGGTTCCATCTCCAGTTGCAGGCTTACAAGATTAGTCGCCAATGGCCGCAGCAGCAGGTTGGCATACTCGGTATCGCCTTCTTCGACATCGACACCGATCAGCAACTGACCACGACCGTCCTGCTGGATCCACACTTCCTTGCCCTGCCAGATCACGGCAAAACGCGTGCAGGAAGTTTGCAGTTGAGCGCCATCGGTGTCTTCGAGAATCAACTGCAGGGGGGTATCGCTCATGTTCGTGCTCTCATCTGGAGAAAATTCGCGCACCCGGGCTTGCGCTGAAGGCCGGGCTCACGCTTTCAATTGATCTGGAATGGATAAACCGCGCCCAGTTTAAGGATTTGCGTCAGTTCATCCAGCGCCGTCCGGCACTCGAGCAACAGCTGCGGATCGGCCAGATCGCTTTCGCGCAGGGCGTCGCGGTAGTGCTTTTCGACCCATTGGGTCAGCGTGTCGTACAACGGCGCGGTCATGATAACCCCTGGGTTGACCGCCGCCAGCTCGGATTCCTTCAGCGCGACCCGCAGACGCAGGCACGCCGGCCCGCCGCCGTTCTGCATGCTCTGCTTGAGGTCGAAGACCTTCACCTCGCGCACCCGCCCACCGGCAGCGGTCAGGCCCTGCAAGTATTGCCAGACGCGCTCGTTCTTGCGGCACTCCTCCGGCACGATCAGCATCATGCTGCCATCGGCGCGGCTGAGCAGTTGGCTGTTGAACAGGTAGGAGCGCACCGCATCTTCCACCGTCACCTGGGCACGCGGCACGCAGATCGCCTGGAAGTTGCCGCCGCGCCGAGCCAATTTGTCCCGCAGCTCGGCGAGCACCCGGTCGGTGTCAAGGAATGCGTCCTCGTGGTAGAACAGCACCTCGCCGTTGCCCACCGCAATCACATCGTTGTGGAATACCCCCTGGTCGATCACCGCCGGGTTCTGCTGGGCATAGACCACGCCGTCATCGCTCAGGCCGTGCAGGCGGGCGACTGCCTGCGACGCTTCGAGGGTCTGGCGGGCCGGATATTTCTGCGGCGTCGGGTAGCGGGTGTCGAACGCACTGCGGCCGAACACGAAGAACTCGACGCCGGCTTCGCCGTACTCACGGCAGAAGCGCGTATGGTTGGCCGCACCTTCGTCACCGAACTGGGCAACGGCCGGCAAGGCGGCATGATGGGCAAAGTATCTGTCGTCGGCGAACATCGCCCCCAGCACACGGCTGGTGGTCGGGTGTTCGATGCTGCGATGGTACTTGCAGTTGAGGTTGGCCGCGGTGAAATGCACACGCCCATCGGCCGTGTCGGCGCTCGGGCTGACAGTACCGGCGTTGGCCACCCACATGCTCGACGCCGAGCAACTGGCGACCAGCAGCGGCATGGCCTGCTTCGCGGCCTGTTCGATCACCTGGGCATCGCTGCCGGCGAAACCGAGTCGGCGCAGGGCGGCAACGTCCGGACGCTCCTGGGGTGCAAGCACGCCCTGGACGAAGCCCATCTCCATCAACGCCTTCATCTTCGCCAGGCCTTGCAGGGCCGCTTCCTTCGGGTTGGAAGCCTGCTGGCTGTTACTCTGGGAGGCGACGTTGCCATAGGACAGGCCGCCGTAGTTGTGGGTAGGGCCTACAAGACCGTCAAAATTGACTTCAAAGGATTTCATCGGCGAGGCTCCAGGAAAATCTGTTGTTATAGACATCAGGTAATGCAGTGGATGGCGAACGCGGTCTGGTGATCGCCAGCAAGCCCAGGCCACTCGCGAGGGCGAGGCCGGACACCCGGCCTGTGGGAGCGGGCTTGCCCGCGAACGGGGCCCGCAGGCCCCACACGAATCAAAGTTTCACACCCGGCGTCAGGCTCGCCGGCACCACCAGGCTCGGCGTCTCCAGCGAAGCCACCGGGTACGCGCAATAGTCCGCCGCGTAGTAGGCACTGGCGCGATGGTTGCCCGAGGCCCCTACTCCGCCGAACGGCGCGCTGCTCGCGGCGCCGGTCAGCTGTTTGTTCCAGTTGACGATCCCGGCCCGGCTCTGCAGCCAGAACTGCCGGTAACGCTCCTCGGAATCGGACAGCAGGCCCGCCGCCAGGCCGAACTGGGTGTTGTTCGCTTCGGCGATCGCTGCATCGAACCCGCTGTAGCGAATCACCTGCAGCAACGGCCCGAAGAACTCTTCGTCCGGACGCCCGCTCACCGCCGTCACATCGAGAATGCCGGGCGTCAGCAGTGCGGCACCGGCTTGTGGCTGGGTCATCGCCAGCAGCGCCACGGCACCGTTGGCCAACAGGTTCGCCTGGGCCTCCATCAACGCCCGCGCCGCCGCCAGGGAGATCACCGAGCCCATGAAAGGCGCCGGCTGCCGGTCGAACGCGCCGACCTCGATGTTGCCGCTGACCTCGACCAGTCGCGCCAGCAACTGGTCGCCCCAGGCCCCTGCCGGTACCAGCAGGCGACGGGCACAGGTGCAGCGCTGGCCGGCGGAGATGAACGCCGACTGGATGATGGTGTAGACCGCCGCATCCAGGTCTTCGACCTGATCCACCACCAGCGGGTTGTTACCGCCCATTTCCAGGGCGAGGATCTTGTCCGGGCGCCCGGCGAACTGCTGGTGCAGGTGATTGCCGGTACGGCTGGAACCGGTGAAGAACAGGCCGTCGATCCCCGGGTTGCCCGCCAGGGCGATACCGGTCTCGCGGGCCCCCTGCAGCAGGTTCAACACACCCGCCGGCAGCCCGGCCTCGATCCAGCACTTGACCGTCAGCTCGGCCACCTTCGGGGTCAGCTCGCTCGGTTTGAACAACACGCTGTTACCGGCCAGCAACGCCGGGACGATATGCCCGTTGGGCAGATGCCCAGGGAAGTTGTACGGGCCGAACACTGCCACCACGCCGTGGGGCTTGTGGCGCAACACCGCGCTGGCATCGCCCAGCGGTCCGCTTTTCTCGCCCGTGCGCTCACGATAGCTCTGGATCGAAATGGCGATCTTGTTGACCATGCTGGTCACTTCGGTGGCCGCTTCCCACAGTGGCTTGCCGGTTTCCTCGCCGATGCAGCGGGCCAGTTCGTCGGCATGCCCTTTCAGGCTGGCGGCAAAGGCTTCGAGTACGACGATGCGTTCATCCAGGCTGCGTTGCGCCCAGGCCGGGAAAGCCTCACGGGCAACCTGCACGGCCTGCTCGACCTGCGCCGCGCTGGCGCCGTTGCCGCTCCACAACACCTGCTGGGTCACCGGGTTCAGCGATTCGAAGGCCTCGCCCTGGCCAGCGTGCCATTGGCCTGCGATGTAAAGCGTGCTCATTATTTCGACTCCCGGGAAGCGGATAGCGCTACGGCGCGGACCGAATCGCCCGCACTCAATTGAAGACGTTTGGCGGTCAGCGGATCGACCACCAGGGTGCCCGCCGCCAACCGGGCGGGAGCGGCCGTGATGCGGCAGTCTTCGCACTTGCGGTTGTGAATCAGGAACGGCGTGGCGTCGTCACCTGGCGTACCGATGGCCAGCACCAGCGCCTGGCTGTCGCGTACCGCACGGATCTTGCCGGTCTCGCACTCCACCGCCGGGCCGGCGTCGAAAATGTCGACGTAGCCCTGGTAGCTGAAGCCTTCGCTCCTGAGCATCGACAGGGCCGGTTCGGTATCGGTGTGCACCTTGCCGATCACCGCCCGCGCGCCTTCGGAAAGGAAGCAGGTGTACAGCGGGAATTTCGGCATCAGTTCGGCAATGAACGCCTTGTTGCCGACGCCGGTCAGGTAGTCGGCCTGGCTGAACTCCATCTTGAAGAAGTGCCGCCCCAGGCTTTCCCAGAATGGCGAACGCCCGTCCTCGTCGGACATGCCACGCATCTCGGCAATGATCTTCTGCCCGAACAGCTGCGGGAACTCGGCGATGAACAGCATCCGCGCCTTGGCCAGCATGCGCCCGTTGAGGCCGCTGCGATAATCGGCATGCAGGAACAGCGAACACAGCTCGGAGTTGCCGGTCAGGTCATTGGCCAGGAACAGCGTCGGAATCTCGCGGTAGATGTTCAGCTCCTGGGAGGCGCTGACGGTCAGGCCGACGCGGAAGTTGTACCAGGGCTCGCGCAGGCCGACGGCCCCGGCGATCGCCGAGATACCGACGACCCGGCCGTTGTCGTCTTCGAGCACGAACAGGTAGTCCGCATCGCCACGCCCGGCTTCGCCACGGAAGGTTTTCTCCGCCCAGCCGACACGGTGGGCCAGCCGCGCCTCGTTGGCCGGCAAGGTGGTCAGGCCGGTACCGGTGCTGCGGGCCAGGTCGATCAGAGCGGGTAAATCGCTGCTGCGTACGGGACGAACGATCATGCTATCTCCTCAAACGGGCACCGCCTGGCGGCTCCCGCGAAACTCGCTGTAAGGCTGCTTTCGATACCGGCGTCAGACCGCCACCAGGCGCACGCTGCCACCTTCGCCGACACCCAGGGCCTCGGCCGCTTCCTGATCCAGGGTCACCGGCTTGCCAGGGGCATAGTCGAGCTCCAGCAGCACCGCACGGTAATCCTGGAGCTGACCATTGGAGACCAGGTATTGGCGACCGGGATTGCCGGTATCACCGACCTTCACCGGCACCACGCGGCTCTGGGCGATCGAACGGATGCCGCTGACCCGCGCATGCAGGGTCGGACCGCCGTCGAAGATATCGATGTAGTGATCGGTCTCGAAACCTTCGCGCATCAGGATGTCGAAGGTGATCTGTGCCCGCGGGTGCACCTGGCCCATGGCTTCCTGGGCGGCGTCCGGCAGCAGCGGCACATAGATCGGATAATGCGGCATCAGCTCGGCGAGAAAGGTCCGGCTCTTGAGCCCGCAAAGGCGCTCGGCCTCGGCGTAGTTCAGGTCGAAGAAGTTGCGACCGATGGCGTCCCAGAACGGCGAGTCGCCATTTTCATCGCTGTAGCCGACGATCTCGGTCACCACCGAGTCGGCAAAACGCTCCGGATGGCTGGCCACGAACAACAGGCGTCCGCGGGAGTTGAGTTCGGACCAGGCAGAGCCCACCAGTTCCGGTACCACGTAGAAGCTGGTCAGCAGGCTGTTGCCGGTCAGGTCGTGGCACTGCGAGAGCACGTGGATCTTGTTGTGGATCTTCAGCTCGCGGGAGGCGTGCACGAAGGTCTCGTTGCGGAAACTGTAGAAAGGCTCCGAGTAGCCGGCCGAGGCAACGATCGCCGAGCAGCCGGCGAGCTTGCCGGTATCGGTGTCCTCGAGCACGAAGAAATAGCTTTCCTCGCCGTTGAAGCTGACCTCGGCGGCGAACGACGCTTCGCTGGCGGCGATCTTGTCGCGCAGTCGATCCTCGTCATCCGGCAGGGAAGTGACACCAATGGGGCTGTCGGCGGCCAGACGCCGTACCTCGTCCAGGTCAGCCATTTGCGCGGGGCGCATCACCAGCATGGTGTCACTCCTTAACTTGAAGAACAGGCCGGCGACAGCGCCGGCGCAGGGAAAAAAATGCCGGGCATGCCCGGCACAGGAATAATCTGTCCGTCGCCGGCCGACCGGCACGACGACGCAATTGCCAGCACTCGGCCGATCAGGCCTGGGTCAGCTTGGCGACAGCACGCTCGAAACGGTCCAGGCCTTCGCGGATATCGGCGTCCTCGACCACCAGGCTTGGCGCAAAGCGCACCACGTCCGGGCCGGCCTGCAGGACCATCAGGTTCTCCTGCTCGGCAGCGTTGAACACATCCTTGGCCTTGCCTTTCCAGGCATCGGCCAGTACGCAGCCGAGCAGCAGGCCCATGCCACGGACCTGGGTGAACAGGCCGTACTTGGCGCCGATCTGCTCCAGGCGGGTCTTGAACGCGTCGTGCTTGGCAGCAACGCCATTGAGCACTTCAGGTGTGTTGATCACGTCGACCACCGCGTTGCCGACGGCACATGCCAGCGGGTTGCCACCGTAGGTGGTGCCGTGGGTGCCGACCACCAGGTGCTTGGCCAGCGCCTCGGTGGTGAGCATGGCGGCAATCGGGAAACCACCGCCCAGGCTCTTGGCGCTGGTGAGGATGTCCGGGGTCACGCCGTACTGCATGTAGGCGAACAGCTTGCCGGTCCGGCCCATGCCGCTCTGCACTTCATCGAACACCAGCAGCGCGTTGTGCTGGTCGCACAGCTCGCGGGCACCCTGCAGATAAGACAGCTCGGCCGGCAGCACGCCGCCCTCGCCCTGGATCGGTTCCAGGACCACGGCACAGGTCTTGTCCGAAACCGTGGCCTTCAGTGCCGCCAGGTCGTTGTACGGCACATGGGTGATACCGGTGATCTTCGGGCCGAAGCCATCGGAGTACTTCGACTGGCCACCGACGTTCACGGTGAACAGGGTACGGCCGTGGAAGCTGTTGAGCGCCGCGATGATCTCGTACTTTTCCTCGCCGAAACGGTCGAACGCCACGCGACGGGCCAGCTTGAAGGCGGCTTCGTTGGCTTCGGCGCCGGAGTTGCAGAAGAACACGCGTTCGGCAAAGGTCGCGTCCACCAGCTTCCTGGCCAGGCGCAGGGCCGGCTCGTTGGTGAACACGTTGGAGACGTGCCACAGGTTGTTGGCCTGCTCGGTCAGGGCCCCGACCAGCGCCGGATGCGCGTGGCCCAGGACGTTCACCGCAATCCCACCGGCAAAATCGATCAGCTCACGACCGGACTGGTCCCACACTCGGGAACCGGCACCACGCACGGGAATGAAAGCCGCAGGTGCGTAGTTGGGAACCATTACCTGGTCGAAATCGGCGCGTTGCACCGGAGCTTGCTCAACGGACATCGGAGTCTCCTGAAGAGGAACGCCTGCCTGAAACTGGCGAGCGATGGGGGGATTGTAAGGACAGATTTCGGTCCGGCCTTGCCGCCAAGCGACAACTTCTTATAGCGCCAAACCGGGTTTTGCCGGGGTTTTCGGCAATGCGACAAATAGCTTCGCAAAGGCGCAGTTTAAACGGTGAGAGGCTTTTCATGCAGAGTCGCGACGAGGAGATTTTCGACTGACGAACCCTGCGACGTGATTTTTAGAAAAATGCCGGCAATCCGGATGGGCAGCCCATCCGGTCAGCGGGAGGGCAATCGCCAGCACAGCGATGCCGAGATCGGGGCTCAGCCGCGCTCGGCGGGAACGGAGGACAGCTCGAACGGGCTGCTGCTGCGCCGCTGATTGCGATCCTCCCGCGGCGTGGCGCCGAAGAAGTTGCGGTAGGCGCTGGAGAAATGCGGCCCCGAGGAGAAACCGCAGGACAGGCCGATCTGGATGATCGACTTGCTGGTCTGCATCAGCATCTGCCGGGCCTTGTTCAGGCGCAGCTCCAGGTAGTACTGGCTGGGGACGCGATTGAGGTACTGCTTGAAGATCCGCTCCAGTTGCCGGCGGGAAACGCAGACATGCTGGGCGATTTCGTCGGTGGTCAGCGGCTCTTCGATATTGGCTTCCATCAGCAATACCGCCTGGGTCAGCTTCGGATGGCTGGAACCCAGGCGATTCTGCAAGGGAATACGCTGGCGCTCGCCGCCCTCGCGAATGCGCTCGACCACCAACTCCTCGGACACCGCACCGGCCAGCTCGGCACCGTGATCCCGGGCCAGCACCGCCAACAGCAGGTCCAGCACCGACATGCCACCACAGGCCGTCAGACGGTCACGATCCCAGTCGAACAGATGGCTGGTGGCGATCACCTTGGGGAAGCGCTCGGCGAAGTCGTCCTGCCAACGCCAGTGCACCGCGGCGCGGTATCCATCGAGCAGTCCCAGTTGGGCCAGTGGATAGACCCCGGCGGACAATCCGCCGATCATGCAACCGGAACGCACCAGTTGCTTGAGGGCACTGGCCAGGGCTGGCGCCAGCGCGGCCGGTGGTTCGTCAGCCAGCAGGAACAGTTTCTGGCAGCCCTCGAGCTGTCCAGCCCAGGGCTCCCCCGGCAATTGCCAGGCCGCCGCGGCAGCACCTTGCGCCGGTGTCTCGGCCTGCAGGAACGACAGCTCGTAGATCACTTCCGGATGCACGCGCTGGGCGACACGCAAGGCCTCCTCGGCCAGCGCCAGCGTCAAGGCTTTAGTGCCGGGCCAAATCAGGAAACCAATTCGATGGGCAGTCATGGCGTGCAATCCGAAAGCAGAACAGGGTTAAAGGCCGGGAACGACCTCATCAAAGTAGACCAGGCCGCACACGGCGCGCAGAATGACCTATTTTGGTGCACAGTGGCAGCAGAAAAAGCGACGACTATTTCAGGCTGCCCGACAAAAATTGCTGCAGACGCTCGGATTGCGGATTGACCAGCACCTCGCGAGGATTGCCGCGCTCCTCCACCAGCCCCTTGTGCAGGAACACCAACTGGTTGGAGACTTCACGGGCAAAGCCCATTTCGTGGGTCACCACGACCATGGTCCGGCCTTCCTGGGCCAGGGACTGCATGACCTTTAGCACGTCACCGACCAGTTCCGGGTCGAGAGCCGAGGTCGGCTCGTCGAACAGCATCACTTCCGGTTCCATCGCCAGCGCCCGGGCAATCGCCACGCGCTGCTGCTCGCCGCCGGACATGTGCCCCGGATAGGCGTCCTTGCGGTGTGCCACGCCCACCTTGTTCAGGTAGTGCTCGGCCTTCTCCAGCGCTTCCTTCTTCGACACGCCCAGCACGTGCACGGGCGCTTCGATGATGTTTTCCAGCGCGGTCATGTGCGACCACAGGTTGAAGTGCTGGAACACCATCGACAGCCGCGAGCGCATGCGCTGCAACTGCTTGGGATCGGCGGCCTTCATGGCGCCGTCCTTGTTCGCGACGAGCTTGAGCTCTTCGTTGTTGAGCAGGATACGTCCGGCGTGCGGCTGCTCCAGCAGGTTGATGCAGCGCAGGAAGGTACTCTTGCCGGAGCCACTGGAGCCGATGATGCTGATCACATCGCCAGCCTGGGCCGCCAGGGACACGCCCTTGAGCACTTCGTGACTGCCATAGCGTTTATGCAGGTCTTGGACTTCAAGCTTGTACATGCGGTCGGTTCTCACGAAAACAGTCAGGTCAGTCGCTGAGCAGGCGCCCGTGGCGCAGGGGCTCGCGCCCCGCCACCTTGGCCAGCCAGATCGAGGGTTGGGCGTAACGCAGCCGTTCAACGGCAAACAGCACACCGGCCGTGCCGGCACGGACGGTGCTGACCCGGTCGGACAAGGGATCGATCACTTCGAACAAGGGTTCGCCGGGCTCCACCCAACTGCCCACCGGGCACAGGTAGCTGACGACACCGGGATGGGGCGCGTAGAGCAACTCGGTGCCTTCGAACGGCATGGCCTCGCAGGCTTGGTGCTGCGCCGCCGGCCACTCGCCGTCGATCAGCCCCTGCTCGGCCAGGAAGGCCAGGATGCCTTCGGCATGGGCCACCGCCGCGTCCGGCCCGGTATCGGCCTGGCCGCCCAGTTCGATGGTGGTGGACATCCCCGCCAGGGGAATCGCGGCCTGCGGGAAGCGCCGCGACAGGCGCAGCCAGGGCAGCGAACAGGCCTCGTCGAACGAGGTGCCGCCGGAGTCCTCCGCCACCAGCGCCACCCGCACATTCAGGTGCGCGGCCAGCGAGCGCCATTGCGGCCAGTGCTGCGGCAGCGCATACAGGTGCAGTGCCGCCTCGCAGTCGCAATGCAGGTCCAGCACGATGTCGGCATCACAGGCGTGGCCGAGCAGAATCCGCTGCATGCCCTGCAACGGGCTGTCAGCCGGCGGCAACGCGGCCAGCACATCGCGCATGGCCTGGCGAATCAACTGCACGTTGGCGTGGGGGTCGTCACCCAGTCGACCATCGACCAGCGCCGCGACCGGCTCGCTCAGCTCGACGAAATCGCGGTTGAAATTCTTGCCGCTGGAGTACTCGAAGCGCCCCTGGTGATTGCCTTGCAGCAACTGGCCAAGCCCAATCGGGTTGGCGACCGGGACCAGCTCGACGACGCCCTTCAGGGCCCCGCGGGCCTCCAGCTCGGCGAGGCGCTTCTTCAACTCCCAGGCGGTACGCATGCCCGGCAGTTCGTCGGCATGCAGGCTGGCCTGGATATAGGCCTTGCGTTCACCGCTGCCGAAACGGAACACCGACAACCGACGCTCGGTACCCAGGCTGCCCCAGGGCAGCGAATGATCGATACGTTCCATCTCAATGCTTCCGTGGAGCCAGGTAGCTCAGCCAGCGGCGCTCGGCCAGCTTGAACAGGCGCACCAGGATGAAGGTCAGGCACAGGTAGAACACACCCGCGGTGATGTAGGCCTCGAACGGCAGGTAATACTGGGCGTTGACGGTACGGGCGGCACCGGTGATGTCGATCAGCGTCACGATGGAGGCCAGGCTGGTGGTCTGCAGCATCATGATCACTTCGTTGCTGTACTGCGGCAGCGCCCGACGCAGGGCCGACGGCAGCAGAATGCGCCGATACATCTTGTAGCGGGACATGCCGACCGCCTTGGCCGCCTCGATCTCGCCATTGGGCGTAGCCTTGAGGCTGCCGGCGATGATTTCGGCGGTGTAGGCGCTGGTGTTGATGGCAAAGGCCAGGCAGGCGCAGAAGGTCGCGCTCGACAGCCATGGCCAGAGGAAGCTTTCGCGCACCACTTCGAACTGGGCCAGACCGTAGTAGATCAGGAACAGTTGCACCAGCATCGGCGTGCCACGAATCACGTAGGTGTAGAGCCAGGCCGCACCGTTGACCAGCGGCTGTTTGGAGACCCGCATCAGCCCCAGCGGCACCGCCACCAGCAGGCCGAAAAACAGCGACAGGGCCAGCAGTTTCAGAGTGGTCAGCAGGCCGCCGAGGTACAGCGGCATGGCTTCCCAGACGACGTTGTAGTCGAAGATCATAGATCAGCCGCCCTTACGCCTACCGAGTAGCGCTTCTCGAGGTGACGCAGTGCCAGCAACGAGACACTGGTGATCACCAGGTACATCGCCGCCACTGCAAGAAAGAAGGTGAAAGGCTCACGGGTGGCATCCGCCGCCTGCTTGGCCTTGAACATCATGTCCTGCAGGCCGACCACGGAAATCAGCGCGGTCGCCTTGGTCAACACCAGCCAGTTGTTGGTGAAGCCGGGGATCGCCAGGCGGATCATCTGCGGCACCAGCACCCGGAAGAACACCTGCAGGCTACTCATCCCGTAGGCCATGCCGGCTTCGGCCTGCCCCTTGGGGATCGCCATGAAGGCACCGCGGAAGGTTTCCGACAGGTAGGCGCCGAAAATGAAACCCAGCGTACCGATACCGGCGACCAGCGGATTGAGATCGATATAGTCGTCATAACCGAGCAGCGGCGCGACTCGGTTGATCAGATCCTGGCCGCCGTAGAAGATCAGCAGGATCAGCACCAGGTCGGGGATACCACGGATCACGGTGGCGTACAGGTCACCGAGCCGGGCCAGCCAGCGTACCGGCGACAGGCGCAGCGCCACCCCGATCAAACCCAGAACAATGGCCAGGGCCATGGACGACAAGGCGAGCTGAAGCGTCAGCCAAGCGCCATCGAGGATGACAGCCCCGTAGCCTTTCAACATGATTCAGGTCCTCGAAAATTGGGATGAAAAAATGGCGCAAACCGCAGGGATCCTGTTGCTTGCGCCATTTCGGACGAGCTGGCGAGATTTACTTGCCGTAAATATCGAAGTCGAAGTACTTGTCCTGGATCTGCTTGTACTTGCCGTTGGCACGGATCGCGGCGATGGCGGCGTTGATCTTGTCCAGATCGGCCTTGTCACCCTTGCGCACGGCGATACCTACGCCGTCACCGAAGTATTTGACGTCGGTGAACTGCGGCCCCACGAAAGCGAAACCCTTGCCGGCGTCGGTCTTCAGGAAACCGTCCTGCAGCAGGGTGGCATCAGCCACGGTGCCGTCCAGGCGACCGGCTTCCACGTCCAGGTAGATCTCGTTCTGCGAACCGTACGGCTTGACTTCGGCCCCCAGCGGCTTGAGCACTTCCTCGGCGAAACGATTGTGGATCGAGCCACGCTGCACGCCGATCTTCTTGCCCTTGAGCTCGACCAGGCTGTCGCTGACCACGGTGCCTTCCTTCATGACCAGGCGGGCCGGGGTGTTGTAGTACTTGTTGGTGAAGTCGACGGACTTCTTGCGATCGTCGGTGATCGACATGGACGACAGGATCGCGTCGATCTTGCGGACCTTCAGCGCCGGGATCAGGCCATCGAACTCCTGCTCGACCCAGACACACTTGACCTTCATCTCTTCGCACAGGGCGTTGCCGATGTCGTAGTCGAAACCGACGATGCTGCCGTCCGGGGCCTTCGAGGCGAATGGAGGGTAGGCCGCTTCGATACCAATTTTCAGAGGCTTTTCATCGGCGAATGTAGGCAGCGACAGCACGGACAGTGCCAGGGCGCCAAGAAGCACGAGTTTCTTCATCTTAGGACTCCATCGGTAAAGGGCAAAAACGGCAGAGTGAGCGCGAGCCCAATATGCGAAGGGTGAACAGGGATTACGGCGCCGCGTCCTGCGAGGGCCGATTGGGCGGCGGTCCATGCACAACGACCAGCGAGTGATCGGCATTCTAACGACAGGCCCGAAGTCGATATTTCCTCAATGCGACAAGTAATTACAGAAGCATCGAGAATGCCGACCCGGCACATTGACAGCCCTTGAAATTCATGCAAGGGCAAAAGAAAGGCAACCGATCTACGCTGCAAATTGCGGGCCTATTATTCGCAAAGCCTTCTATTACGGCAAGCGCGGTGTGCGACGAGGCTCTTTTCGACCGATATCGTCAGCCGAAATCGGGCAAAAGCGTTTCCCTATGCCCCGAATGCGGGCGACAGGTGACATATTTGGTTACTTCGCAGTGCATGGGTAACAAGAAGAAACGTCCCACGACAAAAACCGATATTTATCTCTTTTCAATCACCCATCCGATAGCCCTCCTCCAGAATGAAAAAGCCCCGCCCGGCTCATCGCCGGACGGGGCCTTCTGTGCCTGGGCAGCCTTAGGCGACGTTCATGGTCTTGTGGGTGTCGATCAGGTGCTGCACCACGCTCGGGTCTGCCAGGGTCGAGATATCACCCAGCCCATCGTATTCCGCCGTGGCGATCTTGCGCAGGATACGGCGCATGATTTTCCCCGAACGGGTCTTGGGCAGGCCCGGCGCCCATTGGATGACATCCGGCGAAGCGATCGGTCCGATCTCGCGGCGTACCCAGTTCTTCAGTTCCAGGCGCAGCGCTTCGCTCGGCTCCTCGCCACTGTTGAGGGTGACATAGACGTAGATGCCCTGCCCCTTGATATCGTGCGGCACCCCCACCACGGCCGCTTCGGCGACTTTCGGATGGGCGACCATGGCGCTTTCGATTTCGGCGGTGCCCATGCGGTGGCCGGAGACGTTGAGCACATCGTCGACACGGCCGGTGATCCAGTAGTAGCCATCCTCGTCGCGGCGCGCACCGTCGCCGGTGAAATACATGCCACGGAAGGTCTTGAAGTAGGTGTCGACGAAGCGGTCATGGTCGCCGTACAGGGTACGCGCCTGGCCCGGCCACGAGTCGAGGATCACCAGGTTGCCTTCGGCCGCCCCTTCGATGATGTTGCCCAGGTTGTCCACCAGCGCCGGTACCACGCCGAAGAACGGACGGGCCGCGGAACCTGGCTTGAGGGCGTGGGCCCCCGGCAGCGGGCTCATCATGTTGCCGCCGGTCTCGGTCTGCCACCAGGTATCGACGATCGGGCAGCGCGACTTGCCGACATTCCTGTAGTACCAGTCCCAGGCTTCCGGGTTGATCGGCTCACCCACCGAGCCGAGCAGGCGCAGGCTGCTGCCGTCGGCCCCTTCGACTGCGGCCGAACCCTGGGCCATCATGGCGCGGATCGCCGTCGGTGCGGTGTAGAGGATGTTGACCTTGTGCTTGTCGACGATCTTCGCCACCCGGGTGATATCCGGATAGTTCGGCACGCCCTCGAACAGCACGGTGGTCGCGCCGTTGGCCAGCGGGCCGTAGACGATGTAGCTGTGGCCGGTGACCCAGCCGACGTCGGCGGTGCACCAGTAGATCTCGCCCGGACGGTAGTCGAACACACGCTCGTGGGTCAGGGCCGCATACAGCAGGTAACCGCCGCTGGTGTGCTGCACCCCCTTGGGCTTGCCGGTGGAACCGGAGGTATAGAGGATGAACAGGGCCTCTTCGGCGCCCATCTCCTTGGGTGCGCAGACGCTGCCCGCCACTTTCATCAGGTCCTCGAACCAGATGTCGCGATGCTGGTTCCACTTGATGTCGCCACCGGTGCGCTTGCACACGATGACCTTCTGGATGCTGTTGGTTTCCGGGTTGGTCAGGGCATCGTCGACGTTGGCCTTGAGCGGGATCTTCTTGCCGGCGCGTACGCCTTCGTCGGCGGTGATCACCACCTTCGAGCGGCAGTCGATGATCCGACCGGCCAGGGCCTCCGGGGAGAAACCACCGAACACCACCGAGTGGATCGCACCGATCCGCGCACAGGCCAGCATGGCCACCACGGCTTCGGGAATCATCGGCATGTAGATGGTCACCACGTCGCCGCGATGAACGTCCTGGCCACGCAGGGCGTTGGCGAACTTGCAGACCTGCTCGTGCAGCTCGCGATAGGTGATGTTGCGCGAGTCGGCAGGATCGTCGCCTTCCCAGATGATCGCGACCTGGTCGCCGCGCTCGGCCAGATGGCGGTCCAGGCAGTTATAGGAAACGTTCAGGGTGCCGTCGGCGAACCATTTGATATCGACGTGATGATCGTCAAAGGAAGTCCGTTTTACCGTGGTGAAAGGCTTGATCCAGTCGAGACGCTTGGCCTGCTCGCGCCAGAAGCCATCAGGGTTGACGACCGACTGCTGGTACATCGCCTTGTAGGTCGCCTCGTCGGTCAGCGTATTGGCCAGAACCTCAGGGCGAACGGGGTACAGGGAAGCCGCACTCATCTTTCTTACCTCGGTGACATAGTTGTTGTTTTATGGCCCTGTTGTAGCCGGGCTGACGCTGCCGGACCATTCGACGATGGTAGTAACAAAACCCTACAAAACGTCGTGAATACCGCCAACAGGGCTCAAGCACGTGGCCTGTGGCGATATTCGGCCCAGGGAAAATATCTTCGGGCAGGACGTTTTTTCGACGATTGTTACAGGTTTTGTCAATAGTCTTTATCAAAAGCCCACCTGTATGAACGACTGGCGCACTCTTAAAATCAACTTCGCCAACTAAGGCAACGAATTAACCAGACGACAGCCCCCACGAAGGCCGTTAATTCGAATTCAAACTTCCAGAGCTTCACACGTGGTCCCACAAGGGCCGCGTGCCCCTACACGACCATCAATAGGTGAACCGATGAAACTTTTTGCCGCTTTAGTCCTCAGCAGCCTCTGTGCAACAGCCATGGCCGACGAGGCGGCGACCGATGTAGCCAGCCGGAACCTGCCGGTAGAGGAATACACTTACTCCATGCACCCGGATATTCACAAAGTTATCTCCATGAGTGAAATTCCGGAAGTTTGCGAAGTTGTACCGGCACGCATGGTTTATGAAGACTCCCAGGGTGTTCGGCATGTCATGGAATATCGTGTAATGGGTAATGGTTGTTCCAACGGCTGATCGCCCGCCTTGAAAGCCGCTTGCCGCAGGAAGCGATTCTTGCGGCTGCGGCAAGGGTGTCCTTGCACAACGGTCATCATCCGGCCGCCTCCCGCAGCGAACCACTCGTCGCCAACACCCCCTCCAGGCAAAAAATTCTTTTGCCGCCAAAGCCCTGCAAACCCGAGCCGTGCCGGCCCAAGCACACGCAAGGGCGGAATCCGTCACACCACTGACCGCAAAAAGCCCTTATAATGTCCCGGTAAAACGGGCTTGCAATATTCCCTTGCAGGGTAGCGTTCTCACGCTGGCATCGCTGCAGGAACCGGCGTCATCCCCGCGCCATCCGCCCCTCGGGGCCCCGTACAAATTTCCCGTTGTTTGCCTGCACAGCCGGTGCAAGCAACGATTCCTTATATCCAATGTGGCCATCGTGCCGTGTGAAAAACCGCCCATCCGTGTTTTCACACCGGCGTCAGGCCCTCACGCAGGAGACGACACGTCATGCTGAGCTGGGACGAATTCGACAAAGAAGACGGCGAAGTAGCAGAAAAAGAGAGCAAGACCGGCCAGGCCAGCGAAGCCACCCTCGATCGCCTGGACAGCG
>NZ_JSYZ01000042.1:8672-8873 GCF_001293465.1 Pseudomonas asplenii | reverse complement strand
GCGTAGCCGTTGTTGATCACCAAACGAGTGATGGCCCGGTGCGGCACCAGCACGCCTTTCGGGGTGCCGGTGGAACCGGAGGTGTACATGATGTACGCCACGCTTTCGCTGGATAGCTCGAGCGCCAAGTCGCTCGGGTCCAGGCGCGACAGGTCCAGGAGGTCCAGTTCCACCCGCTCTGCCGAGGTCGCCAGCGACACC
>NZ_JSYZ01000042.1:0-8610 GCF_001293465.1 Pseudomonas asplenii | reverse complement strand
GCGGTGCATTGATGTCCAGCGGCACATAGACCGCCGCGCACTTGAGCGCCGCCAACTGGCTGACCAGCAGGTCATGGCTGCGCGCCAGCAGGATCGCCACGCTGTCGCCCGGCTGCACGCCGAGGCCACTCAGGTGCCGGGCCAGGCGGTTGGCTTGGGCGTTGAGTTCGGCATAAGTCAACGCCACGCCGTCGTGGATCGCCGCGCACGCCTCGGGGCGGGCACGGACCTGGGCCTCGAACAGCCCGTGCACGGTCTGTGTCCGTGGGTAGTCGCGATGGCTGGCGTTGAAGCTCACCAGCAGTTGCTCGCGCTCGGCATCGGGCAGGATCGTAAGTTCAGCCAACGGCGTCTGGGGCGCCTGCTCCAGGGCCGCCGCCAGATTGACCAGGGCCGTGTGCATGTAGTCGCAGACCCGCTGCGCACCGATGCCCTCCAGGGCCGCGACGCTCAGGACGAAATCTTCACCCAGATCATCCACCGACAGCGTCAGCGGATAGTTGCTCCACTCCTCGCCGCCCAGCCCCTCGATCCCGTTCCACGCCGACAGCGCCTGACTGTCGGCCTGCACGGCGCTATGCCGGTAGTTGAGCAACGCGCTGAACAGCGGCGTCGCCGCGGCCACACCGCTGCAACGCTGGGCCAGGGCCAGGGACGCGTGCTCGTGAGCGAGCAGGTCCGTCAGGCGGTCATGGGTCGCCCGGACGCCCGCCCGGACATCACGGGCATTGACCTCGATGCGCAGCGGCAAGGTGTTGATGAACATCCCCAACGCGCGATCGGCACCCTCGCCGCCCTGCATCCGGCCCATCAGCACGGTACCGAACACCACGTCCTCGCGACCGCTGACCCCGCCGACCACCCTGGCCCAGGCCAGGTGATGCAGGCTGGCTACAGTGACGCCCAGATGACGGGCGCACTGGCGCAGACGCTGGCTCAAGGCCTGGTCGACCACCCGGCGGGCCTGCTCGATGGCGCTGCCATCCTGTACCTCCTGCAGGCCGAACGGCAGGGTCGGCTCGGTGACATCGCCCAGCATCTCGCGGAAGAAGGCTTCGTGGTCGGCCTGGCTGCCGCCCAGACGCGCCTGGGCCACATAGTTGCGGAACGGTACTGGCGAGCCCAACTGCGCCTGCTGCCCCAGCAGATAGGCCTGCATCTCGTGCTGCACCACTTCCAGCGCGGTATGGTCGAGAGCCATGTGATGGAACAGCAGCACGGCCACCCAGTGCTGCCGGCTGGCGTCGTAGGCACAGGCCAGGCGCAGCAAGGGTGCCTGGCGCACATCGAGGCGGTAGTGCAGCGGGTCGAAATGCTTGCGCAATTGCTCGTCGATATCGCCGTCCTGCGCAGCCAGCGGCAACTCCTCCAGCACCAGCGGTGCCTGACGCAGGACCACCTGCACCGGCTCGTCCAGGCCTTCCCAGAATACGGCGGTACGCAGGATGTCATGACGACCGATCACCCCCTGCAGGGCGTCGAAAAAGGCCGACAGCCGCTCGCGGTCCCGCAGGTGGAACAGCGCCTGCTGGAGATAGAGATCGCCCTGCTCCGCCGCCAGGTGGTGATAGAGAATCCCCTCCTGCAAGGGCGCCAGCGGGTAGATATCCTGCACGTTCGCCGCACCGCCCGGCACGCTCGCCACCACCCGGTCGATCTGCTCCTGAGTCAGGTCAACCAGGGGCAACAGGTCCGGCGTGATGCGCTCGCAGCCGGCCGCGATCCGGTTGGCCGGCACCACGACTTCCGTGTTGCCACCCACCGCCGCCGCCAGGGCCGACAGGGTCGGCTGGCCGAACAGCACCCGCACGTCCGCGCTCAGGCCGATCTGGCGCATGCGTTCGATCAGCGTTACCGCCAGCAGCGAATGGCCGCCCAACTCGAAGAAGTGGTCATGCCGCCCGACGCGCTCAACCTTGAGCAGTTCGGCCCAGAGTTGCGCCAGCAGGTTTTCGGTTTCGCCTTGCGGGGCCTCATACTCACGGCTGATCAGCGCGCCAGCGTCCGGGGCCGGCAGGGCCTTGCGGTCCAGCTTGCCATTGGGGGTCAGCGGCAACGCATCGAGCTGCACATAGGCCGCCGGCACCATGTATTCCGGCAACACGGCCTGCAGATGACCACGCAGCGCTTCGACCGCCAGGACGGTTTCCGGCTGTTGCGCCGTGACATAGGCCACCAGGCGTTTCTCGCCGGGGTTGTCTTCCCGTGCCAGCACCACGCTTTCCTTGACCCCGGCGCAAGCGGCCAGGCGCGCTTCGATTTCCCCCAGCTCGATACGGAAGCCACGGATCTTCACCTGGTCGTCGTTGCGGCCCAGGTACTCGATGTTGCCGTCCGGTAGATAGCGGGCCAGATCGCCGGTGCGATACAGGCGTCCGTTGCCGAACGGATCGTCGAGGAACCGCTCGGCGCTCAGTTCAGGACGGTTCAGATAGCCACGCGCCACCTGCACGCCAGCAATGTACAGCTCCCCGGCCACGCCTCGCGGCACCGGCTGACGGTACGCGTCGAGCAGGTAGATCCGGGTGTTGGCCACCGGCTTGCCGATCGGCGTGTTGTCCGGGGTCTGCTCCAGCGGTCCGGCGCAATCCCAGGCGGTCACGTCCACCGCCGCTTCGGTCGGCCCATAGAGGTTGAACAGGCCGACTTGCGGCAACTGCTGCTTGAAGCGCCGCACCAGGTGCCCTGGCAGTGCCTCGCCGCTGCACATGACCCGCCGCAGAGCGCTCTGCTGCGTCTGGCCGTGGGCCAGGAACAGGTCGAGCATCGACGGTACGAAGTGCAAGGTGGTGATGCCCTGCTCGCCAATCACCTGCCGCAGGTAGGCCGGGTCGCGATGGCCGCCGGGGCGTGCCATCACCAGCCGCGCACCGTTGAACAGCGGCCAGAAGAACTCCCAGACCGACACGTCGAAGCTGAACGGGGTCTTCTGCAGCACCCGATCCGAGGCGTCCAGGCCGTATTCGTCCTGCATCCACAGCAGGCGGTTGACCACCGCGCGGTGTTCGTTCATCACGCCTTTCGGCTGGCCGGTGGAGCCGGAGGTGTAGATCACATAGGCCAGGTGCTCGGGACGAACGTCCGCGCGTAGCGGGTTATGGTCTGGCTGGGCCAGCAACCCCTCATGCTCGGCCTGGGCCGGATCGAGCAACAGGACCGGGACGTCACTCGGTGGCAACACCGACCGCAGCGACTCCTGGGTGAGGATCACTGCCGGCGCGCAGTTGCCGAGCATGTAGGTCAGGCGATCGATCGGGTAGTCCGGATCCAGCGGCACATAGGCGGCACCGGCCTTGAGAATCCCCAGCAGCCCCGCGACCATCGCCTGGCTGCGTTCGACACAGATCGCTACCCGGTCGTCCGGGCCGATGCCCAGGCCGATCAGGCGGTGGGCGATACGGTTGGCCTGGCGATTGAGCGCGTCGTAGCTCAGGCTGCCCTGCTCGTCCACCACCGCGATCGTTTCACCGCAGTCGGCGACCCGTGCCTCGAACAGCCCGTGCAGGGTCAGGTCTTGCGGATAGTCGACCGCCGTGGCGTTGAAACCGTCCAGCAGTTCCTGGCGCTGCGCCTCGTCGAGCAAGGCGATCTCGCCGACCAGCGCCCGTTCATCGGCCGCCATGCCGCGCAGCATGGCTTCCAGGTAACCCAGGCAGCGCTGCATGCTCGCTTCGTCGAACAATGCCGTGGCGTACTCCAGGGTACCGAACAGGCGGTCGCCCACTTCGGTCATGTCCAGCAGCACGTCGAACTTGGCCGTGCTGCTGGTCACCCCGATGCCCTGCAGGGCCATGTCACCCAGCGCCAGATCGACATCCTCGGTGTTCTGCCAGGACAACATCGCCTGGAAGATCGGGCTGTGGGCCAGGCTGCGTTGCGGCCGGACCACCTCCACCACCTGCTCGAACGGCAGGTCCTGGTTCGCCTGGGCGGCCAGGGTCTGCTGCTTGACCTGTTGCAACAGGCTCTCGACGCTCGGTGCGCTCGAGAGGTCGACACGGATCGCCAGGGTATTGACGAAGAACCCGATCAGGTCCTCCACCTCGGCCTGCTGGCGGTTGGCCGCCGGCGTACCGATCACCACGTCGTCCTGGCCGGACAGGCGGCTGAGCACTGCGGCCCAGGCGGCCATCACCGTCATGAACAGGGTACTGCCCTGGCGCTGGCTCAGCGCCTTGAGGTCGCGGGTCAGCTCGGCGTCGAGGGCCAGGCCCACCGTATGCCCGCTGTAGTCCTGCTGTGCCGGCCGTGGCCGGTCGCTCGGCAGGGTCAGAAGAACCGGCGCCCCGGCCAGGGCCTGCTGCCAGTACTGCCCCTGCCGTTGCAGGACTTCACCCTCCAGCCAGCGACGCTGCCACAGCGCATAGTCGGCGTATTGCACCGGCAAGGCCGGCAACGGATCTTCCGCGCCCTGGCGGAAAGCCTCGTAGAGCGTGCCCAGCTCACGGGTCAGGACGCCGGCGGACCAGCCGTCGGAAACGATATGGTGCAGGGTCACCAGCAACACATGGTCGTCATCCGCCATGCGCACCAGCCGCCCACGCACCAGCGGCCCGTTCACCAGATCGAAGGGCTCGCGAGCCTCTTGCGCGGTGATGGACCGCAGCTCTTCTTCCGCCTGGGCCTGCCCGGTCAGCACCTGCCATTGCAGGTTGAAACCGATGTCGGCCGGGGCGATGCGTTGCTCCGGCTGTTGCCCCGGCAACTGGATAAAGGTGGTGCGCAACGCTTCGTGGCGGGCGACGATACGATCCAGCGCCTGCTTGAGCGCAACACGGTCCAGGCTGCCACGCAAACGCAGCCCGGCCGGGATGTGATACGCCGCGCTGCCACCGTCCAGTTGCGCAAGGAACCACAGGCGCTGCTGGGCGAACGACAACGGCAGGGCCTGCTCGCGCGACACCGGCACGATCGGCGGCTGGCTGCTGCCGGCGGCGTGCGCCAGCACCTCGGCCAGTGCCGCCAGTTCCGGCTGGGCAAAGATGTCCGCCAGGTTCAGTTCGACGCCCAGGCGTCGACGCACCTGGGAAATCAGGCGCATGGCCAGCAGCGAGTGGCCACCCCGCTCGAAGAAGTGGTCGTGACGCCCCACCTGTTCCAGGTTGAGCAGGTCCTGCCAGATCTGTGCCAGGACCGTTTCGACAGTGCCTTGCGGGGCGACCTGCTCACGGCTGGCAAAAGCCTCCTCCGCCGGGGCCGGCAGGGCCTTGCGGTCGAGCTTGCGGTTCGGGGTCAGCGGCAACGCGTCGAGCAGCACGAAGGCGCTTGGCAGCATGTACTCGGCCAGTTGCGGCGCCAGTTCCGCGCGCAGGCTGGCGGCGTCCAGGCTTGCCTCGGGTTGCGCGACCACATAAGCCACCAGACGCTTCTCGCCGGGGTTGTCTTCCCGGGCGATCACCACCGCTTCCTTGACCCCGGCGCAGTTGCCCAGGCGCAACTCGATTTCGCCCAGTTCGATGCGGAAACCGCGGACCTTGACCTGGAAGTCGTTACGCCCCAGGTACTCGATACGGCCGTCGGCCATGTAGCGGGCCAGGTCGCCGGTCTTGTACATGCGCGCATCAGGCTGGTCGCTGAACGGATCGACCAGGAAGCGCTCGGCGTTGACCTGTTCGAGGTTCAGGTAGCCGCGTGCCACGCCATCGCCACCGATGAAGATCTCGCCGGCCACACCGTACGGCACCGGCTGCTGATGGGCATCGAGCAGGTAGATCCGGGTGTTGGCCATCGGCTTGCCGATGGTGGCGTTGCCGCTGCCCTCGCTGCCGGCCTCGGCATCATGGCTGACGTAGGCCGCGGTGCAGGACACCGTGGCCTCGGTCGGACCGTAGGTGTTGATCAGCCGGGTATGCGCCGGGCGCACTTCATCCCAGAGCTTGAGTTTCTGCGCCGACAGCGCATCGCCGGTGACGTTGATCAGCCGGACATCGGCCAGGCAGCGCGCGGCCAGTTGCGGCTGGCTGTGCCATTCGGCGGCCAGGGTGTGCCAGTGGGCGGCGGTCATGTGCAGGAAGGTCGGACGGATGCCGTAGTCCTGCGTCCCCTCGCTGCCAAAGATCTCCCGGCTTGGCGCCAGGGTGGCGCCAGCCAACAGGGCCGGAAAGATCTCCTCCACCGACAGGTCGAAGTTCAGCGTGTTCTGCTGCAGCACGGTGTCCGCCGGGGTCAGGCCGAACAGGCGCGCGGCATCGACGCTGTAGTTGACCAGCCCGCGGTGTTCGATCATCACCCCCTTCGGATTGCCGGTGGAGCCGGAGGTGTAGATCACGTAGGCCAGGTTGCGTACGCCCAGATCCGGGACCACCGGGTTGTCGTCGCGCTCGCTGAAAGCCTCGCGCTGGTCGGCGTTGAGCAGCAACCGCGTCAGTTCCAGTGCCGGCAGGCGTTCCTGCAATGCACGCTGGGTCAACAGGACCGACGGCGTACTGTCCTCGATCATGTAGGCCAGGCGTTCGGCCGGATAGGCCGGGTCCAGCGGCACATAGGCCGCACCGGCCTTGAGCACGCCGAGCAGGCCGACCATCATTTCCACCCCGCGCTCGACGCAGATCGCCACCCGGTCGTCCGGACCGACGCCCAGGCCGATCAGTCGATGGGCCAGGCGGTTGGCTTCGCGGTTCAGTTCGGCATAACTCAAACGCTGATCCTGGAAGGCCACCGCGATGGCCTGCGGTTGCGCCTGCACCCTCTCCTCGAACAACTGGTGAATCGTGCTGTGGCTCGGATACGGCACTTCGGTGGCATTGAGGGCCCGCAGCAACTGTTCACGCTCGGCGTCATCGAGCAATGGCACCCGTTCCAGCACCTGCCGGTCATCGGCGACCATGGCCTCCAGCAGGCGCTGGAAGTAGCCCAGGTAACGCCGCATGGTGCCTTCATCGAACAGCGCGGTGGCATATTCCAGCGAACCGAGCAGGCGGCCCTGGACTTCGCCCAGGTCCAGCGAGAGATCGAACTTGGCCAGGGTATGCCCCGCGTCCAGGCCTTCCAGGCGCAGGTCGCCGAGGGCCAGGTCGCTACCGCCCATGTCCTGCCAGCTCAGCATCGCCTGGAAGATCGGGCTGTGGGACAGGCTGCGCACCGGCTTGACCACTTCCACCACCTGCTCGAACGGCAGGTCCTGGTGCATTTGGGCGCCCAGGGTGGTGGTCTTGACCCGGGCCAGCAAGGCCTCGGCGGTCGGCTGCGCGCCGAGGTCGACGCGGATCGCCAGGGTGTTGACGAACAGGCCGATCAGCCCTTCGACTTCACTGCGGGTACGGTTGGCCACCGGCGAACCGATCACCACTTCCTCCTGCCCGGCCAGACGGCCGAGCAGAGCGGCCCAGGCGGCCATCACCGTCATGTACAAGGTGGTGCCGTGCCGCTGGCCGAGGGCCTTGAGGCCGCGGGTCAGCTGTTCGTCGAGGACCACCGGCAGCGCGGCACCGGCATAGTCCTGCTGGGCCGGACGGACCCGGTCGGTAGGCAGCATCAACAGCGCCGGGGCATCGGCCAGGGCCTGTTGCCAGTACCGGGTTTGCTGTTCCAGCCGCTCGCCGCTGAGCCAGCGACGCTGCCACACCGCGTAATCCAGGTAGTGCAGCGGCAACGGCGCCAGCGGATCTTCCTGGCCCTGGCTGAACGCGGCGTAGAGCGAGGCCAGCTCGCGGGTCAGTACATTCATCGACCAGCCGTCGGAGACGATATGGTGCAGGGTCACCAGTAGAACGTGATGATCCTCGGCCAGGCGGATCAGGCGGCCGCGAATCAGCGGCCCCTGTTCCAGGTCGAAGGCTTGCAGGGCTTCCTCGCTGGCGAGCGCCTGCAGTCTGGCGTCGACATCCGCCAGGCCCTGCAGATCGTGCAGTTGCAGGCTGAAGCCGGCGTCTGCCGGGGCGATCCGTTGCAGCGGCTGTTCGTCGTCGCCCAGGATGAAAGTGGTGCGCAGGCCTTCGTGACGCGCGACGATGCGCTCCAGGGCCCGTTGCAGGGCCGTACGGTCGAGCACGCCGCGCAGGCTCAGGCCACCGGGCATATGGTAGGCGGCGCTGGCGCCCTCCATCTGCGCCAGGAACCACAGGCGCTGCTGGGCGAAGGACAACGGCCAGGCCTGGTCGCGGGCCACCGGCACGATTTCCGGCAAGGTGCTGCGCCCGGCCTGGGCGATCACCTGGGCCAGGTCCGCCAGTTCGGCCTGGGCAAACAGCTCGGCCAGACCCAGTTCGACCCCCAGTTGCTGGCGAATCTGCGAAATCAGGCGCATGGCCAGCAACGAATGACCACCCAGTTCGAAGAACCGGTCATGCCGGCCGACCTGGGACAGGCCGAGCAACTCCTGCCAGATATGGGCCAGGGCGATTTCGATCTCCCCTTCGGGGGCCACGTAGCCACGGCTGGTCACGGCATCGAGGTCCGGCACCGGCAGGGCCTTGCGGTCGAGCTTGCCATTCGGCGTCAGCGGCAGTTTTTCCAGGGCGACGTAGACGGCCGGGACCATGTACTCCGGCAGTTTTTCCTGCAGGTGGCGGCGCAGGCTGTCGATCTCGACCGAGGCATGCCCCTCGGCCAGGGTGTAATAAGCGACCAGGCGCTTGTCGCCCGGCACATCCTCGCGGGCGGTGACCACCG
>NZ_JSYZ01000041.1:334-6144 GCF_001293465.1 Pseudomonas asplenii | reverse complement strand
ACTCCAGCGCGGTGTCGTTGAACGCCACCAGCAGTTGCTCACGTTCGCCTTCCGGTAGGATCGACAGGCTTTGCAGCGACGCTTGCGGCGTATGTTCCAGTGCTTCCAGCAACTGCTCCAGCGCCGTGCGCATGTAGCCACACACCCGCTGCGCACCAACCGAGGATGTCACCAACGCGGTCAGCTTGAAGCCTTCGCCCTGGTCGTCGACGTTCAGCGTCAGCGGATAGTTGGTGCGTTCTTCCTCACTGAGGATATGGATACCCTGCCAGGCCTGCATGGCCTGTTCGGACACACTGCCCACGGCGCTATGCCGGTAATTGAGCAGGGCGCTGAACAGCGGCAGTGGCGCGGCCACGCCACTGCAGCGCTGGGCCAATGCCAGGGACGCATGCTCATGCCCCAGCAACGCGGTCAACCGCGCATGGGTCGCCTTGACTCCGGCGCGTACCCCCTGCCCACCTAGCGCGACCCGCAGCGGCAAGGTGTTGATGAACATCCCCAGCGCCCGGTCGGCGCCCTCGCCGCCCTGCATCCGGCCCATCAGCACGGTGCCGAACACCACATCCTGCCGGCCCGAAACCTTGCCCAGCACCTCGGCCCAGGCCAGGTGCATCAGGCTCGCGGCACTCACCCCCAGGTGCCGGGCCTGAGCGCGCAGGCCCTGGTCCAGCCGGCTGTCCAGCAGCAGGCTGGCCTCGTCGATATCCCGACCCTCGCCCTGCACGTCCTGCAACCCGAACGGCAGGGTCGGTTCGTCGACCTCGCCGAGCATGTCACGGAAAAACGCTTCGTGATCGGCCTGGCTCATACCCAGGCGCGCCTGGGCCACATAGTTGCGATACGGCACCGGTGCCGGCAGGGTTTGGGCCTCGCCCAGCAGCCAGGCCTGCATTTCATGTTGCACCACCTCCATCGCCATATGGTCCAGGGCCATGTGATGGAACAGCAGCATCGCGGTGATGCGCCGGTTGAGCGGATCTTCGGCATAGGCCAGACGCATCAGTGGAGCCTGGCCGATGTCCAGGCGGTAGTGCCGGGGGTCGAAACGGCCATGCAGTTGCGTGCCGATATCACCGGCCGCCGGGTCGAGCTCGAGCGCATCCAGGTGCAGTCTCGACTGGCGCCAGACCACTTGCACAGGCGCATCCAGGCCTTCCCAGACCACCCCGGTGCGCAGGATGTCATGGCGGTCGATGACCGTCTGCAAGGCCTGGACAAAGGCGTCCAGGCGCGGGTGATCGTCGAAGGCGAACTGCGCCTGCAAGACATAGGGGTCACCCTGCCCGGCGGCCAGGTGGTGATAGAGAATCCCCTCCTGCAACGGCGCCAGCGGATAGATATCCTGCACATTCGCGACACCACCGGGTACCGTCGCCACCACCCGGTCGATCTGCGCCTGGGTCAGGCTGACCAGTGGCAGCAGGTCCGGGGTGATCCGCGCGCAATCCTGCGCAATCAGGTTGGCCGGCACGCTGATCTCGCGTCCGCCTCCCACGGCGGCGGCCAGGGCCGACAGGGTCGGCTGGCTGAACAGCACGCGCACGTCGGCACTCAGGCCCAACTGGCGCATGCGTTCGATCAGGCTCACCGCCAGCAGCGAATGGCCGCCCAGTTCGAAGAAGTGATCGTTGCGCCCGACACGCTCGACCTTGAGCAGGTCGGCCCACAGCTGTGCCAGGGTGGTTTCCAGGTCGCCCTCGGGCGCCTCGAACTCGCGACTGGCATAGGCGTCGGCGTCCGGCGCCGGCAAGGCGCGGCGATCCAGCTTGCCGTTGGCGGTGAGCGGGAACGACTCCAGGATCACGAAGGCACTCGGCACCATGTATTCGGCCAGGGACGCCGCCAGCTCGCTGCGCAGCGCAGGCACCGACAAGACGTTGCCTGGCTCGCCAACCAGATAGGCCACCAGGCGCTTGTGCCCGGACTCGTCCTGGCGGGCCAGCACCAGTGCTTCCCTGACGCCCGCGCAGGCGGCCAGGCGTGCCTCGATCTCCCCCAGTTCGATGCGGAAACCGCGAATCTTCACCTGATCGTCGTTACGCCCGAGGTACTCGACAACACCGTCCGCGTTCCAGCGCGCGAGGTCGCCGGTACGATACATCAGCGCCCCGGCCTGGTCGCTGAACGGGTCGGCGATGAATTGCGTGGCGTTCAGTTCCGGCCGGTTCAGATAGCCCTTGGCCACGCCCTGCCCGCCGATATACAGCTCGCCGGCCACGCCCACCGACACCGGTTGGCGCAAGGCATCGAGGATATAGACCTGGCTGTTGCCGATCGGCCGGCCGATGGGAATCGCGCCGTTGCCGACCGAGGTGATTTCATGGGTGGTGGAAAAGGTCGTGGCTTCGGTCGGGCCGTAGCCGTTGAGCAGATGCCCGGGGGCACCTTCGGCCAGCACCCGGGCGATCACCGAAGGATCCAGCACATCGCCACCGACGATCAGGTAGCGCAATTGTGCGAAGGCGCCCATCAGGCCGGCGGCATACTGATGGAACAGGCCGGCGGTCATCCACAGCACGCTGACCGACTGGGCCAGCAGCAGGGCCCGGAAATCCTCCAGGGACAGCAACACCGACTGTTCCACCACCACCACGCAACCGCCGTTGAGCAGCGGTGCCCAGACATCCAGGGTACTGGCGTCGAAGGCCGGGTTGGAGGCGAAGGCCACCCGATCCTGCCTGTTGAAATCGGCGTAGCCGTTGTTGAGCACCAGGCGGCTCACCGCGCGGTGCGGCACCAGTACCCCCTTTGGGGTTCCGGTGGAGCCGGAGGTGTACATGATGTACGCCACCGACTCGGCGCCCGACAGCGACTGCGGGTTCGGCACGTCGGTGGCCAGCGCCAGCAGGTCCAGATCCACCCGCCGGACACCCTCCGGCACCTCGCTGGAGCCGCGGGTCAATACCTGTCGCGCCTCGCTGTCATGCAACATGAACGCCTGGCGCTCGGCGGGAGCATTGATATCGAGCGGCACATAGGCCGCGCCGCACTTGAGGATCGCCAACTGGCCGGCCAGCAGGTCGAAGGAACGCTCCAGCAGCAGGCCCACGCGATCGCCCGGCTGTACCCCGAGACCGGCCAGATGCTGCGCCAGGGCATTGGCCCGGCCGTTGAGTTGCCGGTAGGTCAATGCCTGCCCGCCCTGCACGGCAGCCAGCGCATCGGGCTGCGCCGCCACCTGCTCCTCGAACAGCTGTACCAGGCTGCTGTGCCGTGGATAGTCACGCGCCGTGGCATTGAAGCCATGCAGCACCTGCTGGCGCTCGGCGGCCGAGAGGATCTCCAGTTGCTGCAACGGTGTCTGCGGCGCTTGCTCCAGGGCTTCCACCAGCGCCGCGAGGGCCGCCAGCATATAGTCACCGATACGTTGCGCACCGATCTCCACCAGGGTCTGGACCGCCAGGCTGAACCCCTCGCCAAGATCGTCCACCGACAGGGTGATCGGATAGGTGCTCTGCTCGTCGCCACCCAGGCTCTGCAAGCCGGCCCAGGCCCGGGCGGTCTCGGCCGAGACCTGCGAGCCGGTGGCGCTGTGGCGGTAGTTGAGCAGCGAGCTGAACAAGGGCGTCGGGGCAGCCACCCCACTGCAACGCTGGGCCTGGGCCAGGGACGCGTGTTCATGACCGAGCAAGGCGGTCAGGCGTGCGTGGGTGGTCCTGACCCCTTCGCGGACTGCGTGCCCCTCGAGTTTCACCCGCAACGGCAGGGTGTTGATGAACATGCCCAACGCCCGGTCGGCGCCCTTGCCGCCCTGCATCCGGCCCATCAGTACGGTGCCGAACACCACATCGGACTTGCCCGACACGGCCCCCACCACCCGCGCCCACGCCAGGTGATGCAGGCTGGCGGCACTGACGCCCAACTGGCGGGCCTGGTCGCGCAGACGCCGGCTCAGATCGGCGTCGACAGGAAGGTGCAGCTCTTCGATCCGCGGGTTGCCACCAGGTATTTCCGCTACGCCAAATGGCAGGGTCGGCTCATCGACGTCCGCCAGCATGTCGCGGAAAAAGCCTTCATGGGCATCGGCGCCGGCACCGAGCCGGACCTGTGCCACATAGTTGCGGTAGGGCACCGCCTCGGGCAGCGCGTGACCTTCGCCGAGCAGGTAGGCCTGCATTTCGTATTGCACCAGCTCCAGCGCGGCATGGTCGATGGCGATGTGGTGGAACAGCAGGAGCGCGACCCAGCGTGCATTGGCCCGGTCCTCGGCGCACACCAGGCGCATCAGCGGGGCCTGGCGCAGGTCCAGGCGGTAATGCCGGGGATCGAAACGCTCACACAGGCGGGTCTCGATATCACTGTCGCCGGGTGCCAGGGCGACTTCCTCCACCGCCAGCGTCGCCTCGCGCAGGACCACCTGCATTGGCTCATCGAGGCCTTCCCAGACCATCGCCGTGCGCAGGATATCGTGCCGGTCGATCACCGCCTGCAGGGCCTGGGCGAAATCGTCGAGACGTTCGCGGCTCTCGGCCGCGAACAACGAACGCAATACATAGGGATCGCCCTGCCCGGCGGCCAGGTGATGGTAGAGAATCCCCTCCTGCAGGGGCGCCAGCGGGTAGATGTCCTGCACGTTGCCGGCTCCGCCCGGCACCGATTCGACAATCCGGTCGATGGCGGCCTGGCCAAGGTTGGCCAACGGCAACATCTGCGGCGTGATGCGCAAGGCCGGACTCAGCCATTCCCCTCCGTTTCGAGCCACCAGCCTGAGCAGTTCCGCCTTGTGCACGACCAGGCTATCGAAGACGGCGCTGTCAAGGCCCTCGTCGTCACCAAGAATCACCAGATTGTCTTCTTCCAGTTGAAGGCCAATCGCGTGCGTGGAAAGAACTGCCATCAATTCGCTGAAGTGCATCGAATAACCTACTGTTTATCATGTCGGAGAGGGTTGACAACCCAAGGGCTCGGTGTCGGAGACAGCGTTCGCGCGATAAAAACGGAGGGGCTTCGAGGTTCGAAGACAGCATGGCAATCGGGATGCAGGCGTGACCGGCGCCGCGGCGGCAAATGCCGGCGGACCACTGACACATGCGAAACAACCCCTATTCGCCATGCTCCCCACAGGCCTCGAAAATTAGAGCATCCACTTGGGACTGTCTGTCATGGGAAGCCGGGACAAGGCTCGGCCCTGCGAGAGTTCGACGTGTTGCCAGGGGGATGGGGGGGAGAAAAACGGCTCCGTACCCGACCGATCGGCAATCGGTCGGGTACGGAGCCAGGGCTTCAGATAACGCGTTTGCGCTTGAGTGTCGGAACCTTCGCCTGCGGTACCTCCACCTGTTGTGTCGTACCCACCGACGCGGCTACCTGGGCCAGTGTCGGCTGGCCGAACAGCACCCGGACATCGGCTTCCAGGTCCGCCTGGCGCATACGCTCGATCAGGCTGACCGCCAACAGCGAATGCCCACCCAGCTCGAAGAAGTGGTCATGCCGCCCCACCCGCTCGACCTGGAGCAGATCCTCCCAGAGCGCCGCCAGCTTGATCTCCACCTCACCCACCGGGGCCTCGTAGACACGCGAAGCGTAGGCGCTGCTGTCCGGTGTCGGCAGAGCCTTGCGGTCCAGCTTGCCGTTGGGGGTCAGGGGCAACCGCTCGAGCTGCACATAGGCCGCGGGCAGCATGTAGTCCGGCAGCAATCCGCGCAGATAAGTGCGCAGGTTGCCGCTGTCGGACACAAGCCCCGTACCGGCCGGAGTGAAGTACGCCACCAGGCGGGTTTCTCCCGGCACGTCCTCCCGGGCCATCACCACCGCCTCACGCACGTCGGCGTGCCTGGCCAGACGCGCCTCGATCTCGCCCAGTTCGA
>NZ_JSYZ01000041.1:0-297 GCF_001293465.1 Pseudomonas asplenii | reverse complement strand
CCAGGTATTCGATATTGCCGTCCGGCAGGTAGCGGCCGAGGTCGCCGGTGCGATACATCCTTGCCGAAGCGTCCTGGCTGAACGGGTCCCGGAGGAAACGCTCGGCGGTCAGGTCATCACGGTTCAGGTAGCCACGGGCCACGCCGGCACCACCGATGTAGATTTCACCCGGTACGCCCAGCGGGACGGGCTGTTGTTGCTCGTCCAGCAGGTAGAACTGGGTGTTGCCCACCGGCTTGCCGATATGCGGGGCGAAGCCCTCTTCGCGATCCATCGCCACCCAGCTGGAGTAGGTGG
>NZ_JSYZ01000040.1 GCF_001293465.1 Pseudomonas asplenii | reverse complement strand
CGCGGGAGTCCGGCTGCACACCCTGCCTGCGCAGGGCATGGGCCAGGCGGTTGGCCTGCTCGTTCAGTTCGCGATAGCTGAGCTGCCTGCCGTCATGGACCACCGCCAGGGCATCCGGCGTCAGTTCCACCTGGCCCTCGAACAACCCATGAATGGTCTGCGCCTGCGGATACTCCAGCGCGGTGTCGTTGAACGCCACCAGCAACTGCTCGCGCTCGTCGGCCGGCAGGATCGACAGGCGGTTGAGCGCCGTGGTCGGCGCCTGCTCCAGAGCCTGGACCAGTTGTTCCAGGGCAGCCTGCATGTAGCCGCCGATCCGACGCGCGTCGATCTGTTCCACGGCCTGGATGGTGAGCATGAAAGCCTCGCCCAGGTCATCGACGTTCAGGCACAACGGATAGTTGGTACGCTCCTCCATGCTCAGGGTCTGCATACCCTGCCAGGCTGCAATCGCCTCGGACGAAGCCACGCCACCGGTGCTATGGCGGTAGTTCAGCAGGGCACTGAACAGCGGTAGCGAACCCGGTACGCCGCTGCAACGCTGGGCCAGGGACAATGAGGCATGCTCATGACCGAGCAGGGTCGACAGGCGCTCGTGGGTGGCCTTGACCCCGGCCAGGGCGCCGAGGTCTCCGACGCTCAGGCGCAACGGCAAGGTGTTGATGAACATCCCCAGGGCCCGGTCGCTGCCCTCGCCGCCCTGCATCCGCCCCATCAGCACGGTGCCGAACACCACCTCATCCCGACCCGATAGGCGGCCAATCACCTGGGCCCATGCCAAGTGCATCAGGCTCGCGGCGCTGACGCCCAGTGGCCGGGCAATGCCACGCAGGCGCAGGCTCAGGCCGCTGTCGAGCAGCTGTTGCACTTCAACGACGGCACGGCCGTCACCCTGCACGTCCTGCAGGCCATAGGGCAGCGTCGGCTCGTCGATATCGCCGAGCATGTCGCGGAAGAACGCTTCATGTTCCTCTCGGCTGGCCCCCAGGCGTGCCTGGGCCACATGATTGCGATACGGCACCGGGGCCGGCAATTGCCCGGTCAGGCCCTGCAGGCTGGCCTGCATCTCTTCCACCACCACTTCCAGGGCCGTGTGGTCCAGGGCCATGTGATGGAACAGCAACATCGCGCTGATCCGCTGGCTGAGCGGCTCCTGGGCATAGGCGATCCGCATCAGCGGCGCCTGGCCGATGTCCAGGCGGTAGTGGCGCGGATCGAACCGCTGGTGCAACTGGGCCAGTACCTCACCCGCCGCCGGATCGACCGTGACCTCTTCCAGGCTCAGTTGAGCCTCGCGCCAGACCACCTGCACCGGCTGGTCCAGGCCTTCCCAGGCCACGCTGGTGCGCAGGATGTCGTGGCGTTCGATCACGCTCTGCAGGGCCTCGGCAAACGCGGCCAGGCGCTGGCGGTCGTCGAAGGCAAACAGCACCTGCAGGACATAGGGGTCGCCCTCATGGGCGGCCAGGTGGTGATAGAGGATCCCTTCCTGCAGCGGTGCCAGGGCATAGATGTCCTGCACATTGGCTACGCCACCGGGCACGTTCGCGACGATGCGGTCGATGGCGGCCTGATCGAGATCGGCCAGGGGCAGCATGTCCGGGGTGATGCGTTCGCAGCCCGGCACGATCAGGTTGTCCGGCACGCGGACTTCCTGATGCCCGCCCACCGCCGCGGCCAGGGCCGCCAGCGTCGGTTGGCTGAACAGCACGCGCACATCGGCCACCAGACCGACCTGGCGCATGCGCTCGATCAGCTTGACCGCCAGCAATGAATGCCCACCCAGCTCGAAGAAGTGGTCATGGCGCCCCACTTGCGGCAGTTGCAGCAGCGACTGCCAGATCTGCGCGATGGCGTTTTCCACGGCACCTTCGGGGGCCGCGTATTCACGTCGCACCAGGGCTTGCGCATCCGGCGCCGGCAGCGCCTTGCGGTTGAGCTTGCCATTGGTGGTCAGCGGGAAGCTGTCCAGGCTGACGAAGGCACTGGGCACCATGTAGTCGGCCAGCGAAAGCGACAGTTGCGCACGCAGCTCGGCGGCCACCACCTCGTGGCCGGACGCGGCAACCACATAGGCCACCAGGCGCTTGTCCCCCGGTTCGTCCTCCCGGGCCAGCACCACCGCCTCGCGGACACCCGTGCAGGCGCCCAGGGCGGCTTCGATTTCGCCCAGTTCGATGCGGAAGCCACGAATCTTCACCTGGTCGTCATTGCGGCCCAGATAATCGAGGCTGCCATCGGCCAGCCAGCGTCCCAGGTCGCCGGTCTTGTACAGGCGCGCCTGGGGATCCTTGCTGAACGGATTCGGCAGGAAACGTTCGGCCGTCAGCTCGTCACGGTTCAGATAACCCCGCGCCACCCCGGCACCGCCGACATACAACTCGCCGACCACGCCCACCGGCACCGGCTCGCGCCGGCTATCGAGCACGTATAGCTGCAAGTCGGGAATCCGCACGCCGATGGGGCTGACGCCAGCACGTTGCGCATCGGCCGCCACCAACGGGCAGTAGGTCACATGCACGGTGGTTTCGGTGATGCCATACATGTTCACCAATTGGGTGCCGGCGTTGGCCACCCGTGCGTACCAGGGCTTGAGCATCCCGGTTTCCAGGGCTTCGCCACCGAAGATCACCTGGCGCAGGGAGTGGCGCAATTCGCTCTCGCCCTGGGCGTTGAGCAACTGGCGGAACGCGCTCGGGGTCTGGTTGAGGACCGTGACGCCGGTAGTGCACAGCAGTGCGTAGCAATCCTGCGGCGAGCGGCTGACCAGTTGCGGCACGATCAGCAAGCGACCGCCATGCAGCAGCGCGCCCCAGATTTCCCAGACCGAGAAGTCGAAGGCGAACGAATGGAACAACGCCCAGACATCCTGCTCGTTGAATTCGAACCAGGCCCGGGTGGCCGAGAACAGCCGGGCGACGTTGCGGTGCTCGACCATCACGCCCTTGGGCAGCCCGGTGGAGCCGGAGGTGTAGATCACATAGGCGAGGTGGTGCGGGCTGATCCCGCTGACCCGCGGATTGCTGCTGGGCTGGGCCTGCAGGGCCGGGCTGCGCAGGTCCAGCCGGGGACCGTCGAAAGTCTCCAGCAGTGCCAGGCCGGCGGCATCGGCCAGCACCGCCACCGGGCCGCTGTCGCGCAACTGGTAGGCGATCCGCTCGGCCGGATAGGCCGGGTCGATCGGTACGTAGCCGGCGCCGGACTTGAGGATGCCGAGCAGGCCAACCATCATCTCCAGGCCACGCTCGACACAGATCGCCACCCGGTCATCCGGACGCACGCCCAGGGCCAGCAACTGATGGGCTACCTGGTTGGCGCGGGCATTGAGCTCGCCGTAGCTCAGCGTGCGGTCTTCGTATTGCAGCGCCACGGCTTCCGGTTGCGCCACCGCCCAGGCTTCGAAGGTGCGGTGGATCAAGGTGTCATCGGCATAGGAGACATGCGGAGTGTTCCAGCTTTCCAGCAATTGCTGGCGCTCGCCCGCCGGCAGGATATTCACCCCGCCCAATGGGGCTTGCGGTGTCTGTTCCAGCGCCTGCACCAGGTTTTCCAGGGCACAGTGCATATAGTCACAGATCCGTTCGGCGCCGATCTGCGCCTCGGCCATGACCGTCAGGTTGAAGCCCTCGCCCAGGTCATTCACCGACAGGGTCAGGGGGTAGTTGGTGCGTTCTTCGCCGTCCAGGGCCTGGATGCCTTCCCAGGCGGCCAGCGCCTGGTCGGTGACACGGGTATCGATCTGCCGGTAATTGAGCAGTGAACTGAACAGCGGCGTCGACGCGGGCACGCCGCTGCAACGCTGCGCCAGTACCAGCGACGCATGCTCGTGGGCGAGCAGGCCGCTGAGTCGGGCATGGGTGGCCTTCAGGCCCTCGCGCACGCCCTGTTCGCCCAGGGTCACGCGCAGCGGCAAGGTGTTGATGAACATGCCCAGGGCCCGGTCGGCGCCTTCGCCGCCCTGCAGGCGACCCAGCAGCACGGTGCCGAACACCACATCGTCCCTGCCCGACACGACGCCCAATACCCGGGCCCAGGCCAGGTGATACAGGCTGGCGGCGCTCACCCCGAGCTGCCGTGCCTGCAAGCGCAGGCGCCGGCTCAGGCCGGCCTCCACGTCCCGGCGTACTTCCTCGATGCCGCGACCATCGCCCTGCACGTCCTGCAGGCCGAAGGGCAGTGTCGGTTCCTCGATGTCGCCCAGCATGTCGCGGAAGAACGCTTCATGTTCCTCGCGGCTGACGCCCAGGCAGGCCTGGGCCACATAGTTGCGATACGGCACGGACGGCGGCAGCTCTGCCTGCCGCTCAAGCATATGCGCCTCGATTTCGCTGCAAAGGATACGCAGCGAAGTGGCGTCGTCCACCAGGTGATGGAACAGCAGCATGCCAAGCCAACGGTTGTTCAGCGGATCCTGGGCGTAACCGATGCGCAGCATCGGCGCCTGGCGGATATCCAGGCGGGTGTGCCGCGGGTCCAGACGCTCGCGCAGTTGTTCGGCGATATCGCCGTCCGCCGGGTCCAGCTCCAGCCGTTCAACGCCCAGGGGCGCGTCACGCCAGACCACCTGCACCGGCGCATCCAGGCTTTCCCAGAGCACTGCGGTACGCAGGATATCATGCCGCGCCACCACCCCTTGCAGGGCCTGGGCGAAGCTGTGCAGGCGTTCGAGGCTGTCGAAGCTGAACAGCGAGTATTGCAGGTACGGATCACCTTGGGTCGCGGCCAGGTGATGGTACAAAATCCCCTCCTGCAACGGCGCCAGGGCATAGATATCCTGCACATTGGCAACGCCACCGGGCACGCTGGCCACGATGCGGTCGATATCGTCCTGGCTCAGGCCGACCAGCGGCAGCGTGTCAGGCGTGATACGTTGACAACCCTCGGGGATGACATTCGCCGGTACCTCGATCTCGCGCTGGCCGCCCACGGCCGCCGCCAGGGCGGACAGGGTCGGCTGGCCGAACAGCACGCGCACGTCGGCACTGAGGTCGATCTGGCGCATGCGCTCGATCAGTTTCACCGCCAGCAGCGAGTGACCGCCCAGTTCGAAGAAGTGATCGTGGCGACCGACCTGTTCCAGTTGCAGCAGGTCCTGCCAGATTCGTGCAATGGCGATCTCGGTATCGCCTTCGGGCGCTTCATAGCCACGGCTGGCCACCGCCGAGCGATCGGGGGCCGGCAACGCCTTGCGGTCGAGCTTGCCGTTGGCGGTCAGCGGGAAGGCTTCCAGATTGACGAAGGCGCTTGGCAGCATGTATTCGGCCAGTGTCTGGCGCAGTTGCTCGCGAAGTTGCCCGGCGTCCGTGCTACCGATGACGTAGGCCACCAGGCGCTTGTCGCCCGGCTCATCCTCGCGCACCAGCACCAGCGCATCACGCACACCTTCGCAGGCGGCCAGTTGCGCCTCGATCTCGCCCAGTTCGATACGGAAGCCGCGAATCTTCACCTGTTCGTCGTTACGGCCCAGGTATTCCAGGCTGCCGTCGGCCAACCAGCGACCCAGGTCGCCGGTGCGGTACAGACGCGCGTTCGGCTCTTGGCTGAACGGGTTGGCAAGGAAACGCTCGGCGCTGAGTTCGGCCCGGTTCAGGTAGCCACGGGCGACCCCGGCCCCACCGACATACAGTTCGCCGACCACCCCCACCGGTACCGGTTCGCGACGGGCATCGAGGACATAGAGTTGCAGGTCGGGAATCCGTTTGCCGATCGGACTGGCCCCGATGCGCTGGGCATCTTCGGCCTGCAATGGGTAATAGGTCACGTGCACCGTGGTTTCGGTGATGCCGTACATGTTCACCAGTTGTGTACCGGCATTCACGGCCCGCGCATACCAGGGCTTGAGCATCGCCGTGTCCAGCGCCTCACCGCCGAAGATCACCTGGCGCAGGGCATGGGGCCGGGCGTTGTCGCCCTGGGCGGCAATCAGTTGGCGGAACGCGCTCGGCGTCTGGTTGAGCACTGTCACCCCGGCGCTGCACAGCAATGCGTAGCAATCCTGTGGCGAGCGGCTGACCAGTTGCGGCACGATCAGCAGACGCCCGCCGTGCAGCAGCGCGCCCCAGATTTCCCAGACCGAGAAGTCGAAGGCGAACGAGTGGAACAGCGCCCAGGTGTCCTGTTCGTTGAAACCGAACCAGTCCTCGGTGGCCGTGAACAGCCGCGCGACGTTGCGGTGCTCGACCATCACGCCCTTGGGCAGACCGGTGGAGCCGGAGGTGTAGATCACGTAGGCCAGGCTCGCAGGCGTCAGCCCCGGCACCTGCGGATTGCGGACGGACTCGTCCCGTAGATCCAGATCATCGAGATTGATCACCGGCACCTGCACTGGTGGCAAGGCCTCCTGCACCGACTGCTGGCTCAACAAGGCCACCGGTTCACTGTCGCCCAGGGTGTAGGCCAGGCGCTCACGGGGATAGGCCGGATCCAGCGGCACGTAGCCGGCACCGGACTTGAGGATCCCCAAGAGGCCGATGATCATCGCCGGGCCGCGTTCGATGCAGATGGCCACTCGGTCATCGGGGCGCACACCCAGGGCCAGCAGGCGGTGGGCCACCTGGTTGGCACGGGCGTTGAGCTCGCCGTAGCTCAGGCTTTCGTCCTGATGCACCAGCGCCACGGCGTCCGGCCGCTCGGCCGCGCGGGCCTCGAACTGCTGGTGAATCAACGCGGAGGCGGCATAGGTCTTGCCGGCCTGGTTCCAGTGCTCGAGCAGTTGCTCACGCTCGCTGGCCGGCAGGATTGAAATCGCCTGTACGGCGCTCTCTGGTGCCTGCTCCAGGGCCTG
>NZ_JSYZ01000004.1:287138-456946 GCF_001293465.1 Pseudomonas asplenii | reverse complement strand
CGTGCATGCATTGCTCCAGGAGCTGGTACTGATCTTGATCCGTACCGAGTGCCTCTTGCTGCTGGGCAAAAAACGGGAAGCTGGGCTTCCCGCTCCACGGCAGAATGACGTCAGCCATTGGCACAGACGATCGACTTCTCCAGCATCGAATTCATCCTCAATTGCGCCAGCTCTATCAGGTGCACCACACCCATCGCCACCTTGCGATTCGAGCCGGTCTGGTTGTCGGCGTTCTCGTAGGCCGTGGCTGCGGCTGACTGCAGAATCGAATGCAGGTCGAGAAGAGTAGCCTCGTGGTTCAACGAGAGCGGAGGCTGCCCAGGTGGCGTGGCTGCCGCAGAGACAGCAAACGTCGGTACGGCTTTCGGTGTTGCCTCTGGCCCCAGGTCATAGTGGGACAGTGCCCGGTCGGCGATGCGCGGATCGATGGCTCCGACGTTGGATCTCGCCGGCGGATTGGGGGTAGGTTTGAACATGTGGCGTGACTCCAGTCAGTCAACTGAGAGAGCCGCATCCATCGCTACTAAACGATAGGGTGGCGGCCGAACGCAGGTTAGTAGACCGGTGACTAGGCCCGGCGCGCACGAAGGCGCCCTGCGCACGGCCACCATAAAGCGAAGGCTGAAAAACGAGCCTGGCAGAAGGGGGCACTTCGCGCCTAGTCATATGGCGGGCTACTAAACCCGGTCACTGAATTGGCAGTGACAAGCCGGAGCCTAGCCTCGTGATCAGGCGCAAAACAAGCGCTCGGGATTTTCTAGGAAATTTCACTCAAGGGAAAGGGAGTTGTCTGGTTTGGCGCTGAGTGGGCAAAAGCTGCTGATCGGTGTGTCCGTGGAAATGGGAAGAATCCCGGCTGCCACTACCGACCCACTATTCGCCGCCTCCATCGACGTAGCGTTTGCGCATGTTGGCGGCCAGGGTCTGCAGGTCCCTGGGCATGCAGTCGTCGGGATCGTGGGCAGGAAGGGGCATACGGATCTTCCAGAGGTTGGCGCCTTCGATCAGGGCGAAGGCTTGGCCTTTGGGCAGGCTCACGACATGGGCGGGTTCAATCAACGGCACGCTGGTAGAGCTGATGCGGTCCTGGGTGTTGCTGTTGAAGTCGGTGTTGCCCTCGATATCGGAGCTGGCTTGCGCTGCCTGCACATCGATGATGGTCGCACCGCCCAGTTCGTAGCGTTTGCGTGCGCTGTCACGTTGGAAGCTGGAGGCGATGCGCAGTTGCTCAACCGACTCGACGACATTTTTTGCGGCCAGAACCGCAAAGTAGGCTTGCGCCAAGCGCAGAATCAACGCCTGGTGCTCCTTTTCCAACTGCGCATCGGCCAGCAGCTGTTGTAAGTGACCCTGCTGGTAGGTGATCCAATTCTGCCAGTGCAACAGTGGTTGTACCAATTGCACGCTGTAACTGCGATTGTTCTGGCTTTGGGCGAGATGACCGTAGCTGACTTCGTATTGGGTGTATTGGTACGCAGACCACGCGAGGGTCGCCAACCGGTAAACGAGGCAATCATCGGCCAGGTCGAGGCCGGCCTCGCGCGGTTGCCTGAAGTCCACCACTACGCAAGTGCTAAATAATTGGCCTATCGCCTGGACTGTTTCAGAAAAATCAAACTCTGTATTGATTTCTAAAATATCGAATGATTTTGTTACATGTTCTTGGATTTAAAAAATGTCCCCGTTGACCCTCGGTGTTATTTTCTTTCAGCATGATCAGTCAGGTGTGGTCTGGTTGATCTTGAGTGTGGAAGTTAATTAAATAATTAAGGTCCGGTTATAAGTCGAAAAACTAAGCTCAAGTCGGCCTGGTTTTCGAGAGTTCAAGGTGGACTATGGATAGTCAGAAGTTGAAGCTTTTGTTCTTTGGCGTGGACGGCGCCTCGTACACGGTTATGAAGGACCTCATGACGCGCGGCCTGCTTCCCAACTTCAGTGCTTTGGCTGCCCAAGGCGGCCAGGGTGTCCTGCAATCGACTTTTCCTCCCCATACGGCACCGGGATGGGCCTCCATGTTTACGGGTGTTTCGCCCGGTGAACATGGCATCTACCAGTTTTGGGCGACCCAGTCGCCGGACTACCGCTTCAGGGCCATGAATGCTGCCGATTACGGTCGTGAACCTTGCTGGCTGGCATTGGAACGCCAAGGCTTGAAAGTCGGCGTCTATAACATCCCCATGACACATCCTCCGGTAGAGCCTGCCGGTGGTTACATGATCAGTTGGCCCTTGGCAAAAACCTTGCGCTATACCGCCCCCAGTGAGTTGATGCACGAGCTCATGCAGGCTGATATGCACTATCACTCCGATATCGTAACCATGTATCGCGGGCAGGAAGATTATTGCGAGCAGGCTGCAAAGTTTATTCGTGGTCGTGCGGAAACCTGCAACTTTCTGCAGCGAACTCGTCCGGTGGATGCACTGTTTGTGGTGTTCACGGAAGTTGACAGAGTCAGTCACTACTACTGGGGCGATCAAGAGCGTCCGGGGCAGGAAGTCGAGGACTGTTACATCGAAGTCGATCGCGCACTGGGGCAGGTCATGAGTCTTGCCGATGACGACACCCTGGTGATGGTGGCTTCCGATCATGGGTTTGGCCTGTGCCATGCGGACTTCAGCATGCATGAGTTTCTGCTCGGGCATGACCTGCTTGCCTGCCGGCACGAGCCCGTCGCACCGGCGAGTACCACTGGCTCGGATGATCCAGGCGTGCGTTCCTGGTTCGATGCACCCGGGCTCTACCGTCGGACCGTCGACTGGTCGCGGACCAGCTTCTACATGCCTACCCCGGGTTGCTTCGGGCTCAATGCCAACCTGCAGGGGCGCGAAGCGCAGGGTTACCTGGACCAAGCGCAGTTGCCAGCGGCCGAGGAGCGTTTGCGAGGCGCGTTGGCTGAACTGGTGGACGAGCAGGGGCAGCCCTGGTTCACCTTGGTCAAGCGTGACGAAGTCTATGCCGGCGATAGCCTGGACCAAGCTCCGGACTACCTGCTCATACCGAAGGATTTCACCGTGATGCCGACCCCCTCGCTGAATGGGGCGATCTGGAACGTGCCCGCGCAACGTGGTGTGCACCGGCCGGACGGTGTGCTCTTCGTGCGCGGGCCGAAATTCCCGCCCAATGGCGCCCTCCAGGCGCGTATCGAGGATGTCTTCCCCACGATCCTGGCTCACCTCGGGCTGGCGGTACCCGAAGGTCTTGACGGCCATTGGCTGATCGACCCCGTTCGGGAACCTGTCCGCGAAGACGGGCGTAGGGCCGCGAGCGGACGACGCATGAGCGAGCAGGAGCAGCAATTCATGGATGGCCAACTGCAGCAGATCGGGTATTTCTAAATGCAAAGTGCACAGTTTACTAATGCTGCAGCCGGGTTGATCCCGCTGACCAACCTAGCGCAAGTGGTCGAGGAACCCGCAGCCAACCCGTTGCATTCAGCGGTCGACTTCCGGCATCCGAGGCCAATGCGGGTGTGCTTTCCGGTATTGCTCGATGGTGACCTGGTGATGAGTTCGGAGCACCTGGGGGTCAGCTACCTGGTGGCCATTCTGCGCAACCTGGGAGCCGAGTGTCGGGTGGTGGAGGTCAAGCCGGTGGTCGGTGGCGATGAACTGGCTATCGAAGAGGTCGTGGCGTTCGCTCCCGACCTGATCGGCTTTTCCCTCACGACCGTGACCGTCAGTCACGCTACGGCCTTCGGTTCGGCATTGCGGGCGGCCTTGCCCGAGCAGGTGGCGTTCCTGGCCGGGGGGCCGCTGGCGACGTTCCTGGGTTCGAAGTTGTTGGACAACCCCAACTGGGCGTTTCTCGATGCGTTGGTACGGGGCGAGGGCGATGTACCTCTGGTGCGCTACGTCGAAGCGTTCTGGGATCACAAGGACTACACCACAGTGCCCAGCCTGAGCTGGCGCGAAAGCAGCGGTGTGGTCATCGATAACCCCATCGGCAAGCCGGTCCCGGAGCTTGACATGCTGCCAGAGCCTGCCCGCGACCAGTTCGAGATCAACAGCGGGAAGCTGCCCTACCTGCGGCTGGCGACTACCCGTGGCTGCACGGCGCGCTGCACGTTCTGCAACGCTCCGCATGCGGGCAACAAGGTCAACCCGGGCAAGCTCTGGCGCGCGCGAACGCCGGACAACATCGTCGACGAGATCGAGCGGCTGTACCACCGGTACAACTTCAATACCTTCGACTTTGTCGACTCGACTTTCGAGGATCCGGGTGGCGCACCGTTCGCCAAGCAACGGATCGCCGACATTGCCCAGGGTATCCTCGATCGAGGCATGAAGATCTATTACAACTGCTGCATGCAGGCCAAGAACTGGCACGAGGAGGATAAACCGCTCCTCGACCTGTTGTATCGATCGGGCCTGGAAAAGGTGCTGATCGGGATCGAGTCCGGCTCGCAGATCGGTCTGGATCGCTGGAAGAAAAAGTCTACGGTCGAGGATAACAAGCGCGCCATCGAGCTGGTGCGTGGGGCCGGTATCTACGTGGCGTTTGGTTTCATTGCCTACCACCCCTGGTCGACCTTCCAGGAGATCCGCGACAACAACGATTTCCTGCGCCAGTACATGGGTCACAACCTGCGCCGCTACACGGTGCGCCTGGAACTCTACCCGGGGGCGGAGGCGGTCGAGACCCTGCGAGCCGAGGGCAAGTTGCACGACGATTTCGATGTCTCACTCAATGCCTTGAGTTACGACTTCGAGGACCCACGCGTGCTCAAGCTGTCGAACGTGAGTGCGCTACTGTACGGCGAGAAGTACGCCGAAGAGGGGATCATCGAGAAAGAGCCGGCAGTGTTCGAGTTCGAAACCTACGACATCGTCATGCACACGTTCATGTCCCGTCTGCGCCGATCGGTGCTCGACTCTCCAAGGGGCCTTGAGATTCTCGAGGCCGGTGAGGCAAAGGCCACCGAGTTGCGTGCGGCGATGAGTGCGTTCAACTACGCACTGGTGTCCGAGATGACCGACCTGGCTGAGCGCGAGGCGCTCGATGACAGCTATGCGAACGCCAAGCGCCCCGAGCTGGAGCAGTTCTATCGGCAAAAGCTCAGCGAGCTGCGCCAGGTGCAACTGGGTATCAGCATGCAACTTCACCGCGCCGGGTTGAGCCTGCGTGACATCCAGTTCAGCAAGGGGGCCTGAACCATGAGCCACGCAGAGCCGGTCAACTTTCTCGGTCATCGCCAGTTGCTGGGTAATGACCTGGTCATCAATGAAGACTCCTGCAACCTGGGGTGTGCCTATTGCCTGACCGGGCAGAGCAACATGAAGTCCTCCCACGAAGGCAAGTTGATCTTCCAGCCGCCGGTGCACGATGTCTACGGTGAAGAGAGCGACCTGGGCCAGCGGCTGCACGCGGTGGTCGAGCGCGTCAATCAGAGCTTCCGTCCCCCCTTGCTCAAGCTCACCGGGGGCGAGATCTTCATCATCAAGGACATCATGACGTTCATCGAACGTATGTCTCCGTTGCATGAAGTGCTGGTGGTCCAGACCAATGGCCTGCCATTGACTGAAGTCAAGGTCCGGCGCCTGGCCGAGTTGGGCAACGTGGTGGTACAGATCTCCCTGGACAGCAGCAATGCCGACGGCAACAGCTACCGCGTCCAGTCGCCACGTATCCATCAGATGATCATGGATCGCATAGAGATGGTATTGCGCGCTGGCCTGCCATTGGAAATCTATGGCGTGCTCAACGACCGTAGCGCCCCCTACCTGCGTGAATTCGTCGAATGGTGTGCGCGGTTCCCGGACAACCCGCCGCAATTGTTCCCTTTTCCGGTACGGGGACCAGACAGCGAGGCTTTCAAGGTCCGACCCGAGCAGCATGTCCATATTGATCAATTGCTCGAACTGAGGGATCGGTATCCCGAAATCCTTCCGCCCAAGGCGTACCTGGAGCGCCTGAGCAGCTTCTACCGGGACGGTCGGCGCAGTTGGCGTTGCCACTTGCCACGTCTGGTACTGTCGACGTTCAGTGACGGTGTCGCCACGCCGTGTCCCAATATCTGGTTCCACAACATGGGCAACCTGGTCAGCGGCGATTGGCAAAAGGCGTTGGCACCGGTCAATCGGTCGCCGTTCTACCAACTGCTGCTGGCCGAGCGTCCTCGTCTGGATGCCTGCAAGGGCTGTTTCACACCGTGGGACACCCTGAGCCTGTATTTCGAGGATGCCATCAGCCTCGATGAACTCTGCCGCGCGCCGTCCTATGCCCCGCAGGTCATCAGGACCCTGCTCGAACGTGCCAGGGAGGACTACCGCCGTGGTGCTTGAGTCGTGGTTCGAGGCGGTGCTCGAGGGGCCGATCGTGGCTGCGGTCGCTGCCGATCGCCGAAGCGCCTGGGAACGACAACTGGATGAGCTGGCGCAACGGGGCCCACGCCGTGTCCTGCTGCTGCTGGACAGCACGGTCGAGCATGCCGCGCTGATGCTGCTGGTGCTCAAGAGGGGCCTTTCACCGCTGCTCGTGGCGGGCGATACCCCGTCGGACGAGTTGCAGCGTTACGCCGTACGTGGCAGCACACGGCAGGTGCTCCAACTGGGCGATGGCAACCTGCTGGTGAGCGACATGCCCGATGTACCCGACGGGCAGGCGGCCGATCAGCCGCTGGGGTTGTGCCTGATGACTTCGGGTACGACGGGTGAACCGTCACTGGTGATTCGCGAGCTGTCCAGTTGGCGGGACGAGGGGTTGCGCTACTGCAACCTGTTGCAACTGGGACCGGATGACCGGGTGCTGTTTGTCGCGCCGATCTACCATGCCTACGCGTTGGGGTGGCTATGGGGGGCGATCCTGGCCGGAGCCGGAGTCGAGATCTGCAAGCCCATGGAACTGGGCTTGGCGCAGCAGGCGTTGCGTGAGCGGGCCACGCACTGCGTGCTTACGCCGATGCTTGCCGGGTTGCTGGCGCAGCGGGCGGGTACGGGTGGGCGATGTGCCCGGCTCAAGGTGGCCATGTCCGGGGCCGGTCCGGTGGACCAGGTATTGGACAGCCAATTCGAACAGGCCTTTGGCGTGGGGCTTTCGCGCAACTACGGCAGCACCGAGAGTGGTGCCTTGTTCGGCGGTGTGGCGCCGCTGCCGGCCTTGTCGATCGGCTTCCCGCTGCCCGGGATCCGGGTTCTTGATGAACCGCCGGCGGGTGAGCCATTCGTGTTGCGGACCCTGCTGGAGAACGGCAAGGTCCATGACACTGGCGATATCGTCGAGCGGACCGCTGGCGGCTACGGCGTGGTCGGGCGGCAAAGCAGCGCCATTCGCCGTGGCGAGCGCTGGATCTCGCCATTCGAGATCGCCTCCGTGATCGCGAGCCACGTTGCGGTGATCGACTGCACGGTACGTGCGGTCAGGTCGCGGCAGGTGGGCAATGATCATATTTTCGCGTTCGTGGTCTGGTCGGCGGAGCGGGCCTGGGACGAGGCACAGTTGCGTGCTCACTGCCAGCAGCGCCTGGGTGCGGGCAAGGTGCCCGATCGCTTCGAGCGCGTGGTGTCGATACCACGCGCAAGCACTGGCAAGCCTTTGCTGAGCCGGCACTACCGGCCGGCTTCGAATGAGGCGCTGGCCTCGGTCGCACAGGCCTACAAGCGTTCGCAACTGCTGCTGGGGCTGTGGCAGAGCGGTGCACTCCAGTTGAGCGCCCAGGGGCTGAACATCGACCAGGTTGCCCAGCGCACGGGGCTCAATGCCTCGATGCTGGCGAGCGCCTTCGACATCGCCGCCGCCTGCGGACTGGTCTCGGAGAGTCGTGAGCCGCTCGATGAGTCCCCGCGACTGGAGGCGCTGGCACCAATGCTGGACCTCGAGGTACTGAGCGCCCAGGGTTACAACCAACCCGGTAGCCTGACCGAGGTGCTTGCCCGTGGGGCCTGGCAACGATCGTTCGAGCGAGCCGGCGAGCAGCCAGCCGCGTTGCGCGAGGCGTATCAGCGAGCGGTGGCCGGCCCGCAAAAGCGCCTACTGGCTCAACTGGCCTGGCGCAGTGTGCAGCGCGTTCGAGCCGGTGCCTTGCGGGTGCTGGACGTCAGTGCCACGGGTGCGACCTACACCCGGGTTCTGCTCGAGCGCGCAGGTCTGGACCGTGCCGCCAGCCGTGTCGTCCTGCTGGGCGGGCTCAACCCACCGGACCTCGATATCCCCGTGGCGATCGACCCGTGCCTGGCGAGCGGCAAGGCCGATCTTTTCGACGTCATCGTCCTGGACAACACGCTGCACCAGGCCCCGGTTGCCCAGGATCTGGCCGGGCTTCTGGCGCGCCTGGCGCCCGGCGGAACGCTCATCGTTGATGAGATTTTCCTGCAGGACGGCGAGGCGGCGGGCGTCGGCCTGGACTGGCTGACCCATGGAGGGACCGCCTACCTGCGCCTGGTCGACCTGATGTCCGCCCTGGGCCGCCTGGGTTTTATCGGTCGCGAACTGTCGCGGCGCGAGTCAACGATTTTCCAATGCACGATTTCATTCACCAAGGAGCTGTGAAAATGAGCGATACCGACCGTTTGATCAAGGTGTTCTCGACGACTGTGGGCCGGGAACTGAGCCGCGAGGAGCTGACGGGGGGCAATCTCATCAGCAGCCTGGGGTTGAACTCGATCGATGCCCTGCAGTTGCTGATCCAGGTGGAGACCGAGTTCGGTTTCAACATCGAGGACGAGGAACTTTCCATCGACCTGGTCGATTCGCTCGAACGTCTGGAAACCTTTGTTGCCAGCAAGCAGCCGGCGAGGACTGCCTGATGTCGCCCATTTGGACTGACGCCGGGCCTGCCCGGCGCGATGTCGGATCTCGATCTATGGAGGCCGCCGCGTGAGAGACTCCAGACAGATGCAAGAGACGTTCGCCAATCGTCCAGGCACCAATGATCAGTTGCCCTGGCTCAACCAACTGAGCCGCCAGCGGCTGGCCGGGCCGGCAATGGAAAACAATCGGCGCATGACGCTCGACGAAGGCCAGAGCACGTTATGCGTGCACGCCGGAACCTATGAGGACCCGGTTACCGGGGCCGTCGGGACGCCGATTTTCTCCAGTTCCACCTTTCGCTTCAGCCAGACGACCTACGAGTCGTTCCTGGAGGGTTATGTCCGGGACATCCCGACCTACAGCCGTTACGGCAACCCCGGGCAGTGGTCGGTGCAGTTGAAGGTGGCCACGCTGGAGCGTGCCGAGAGTGCGCTGGTGCTGTCATCGGGTATGGCCGCCATCGCCTGCACGCTGTTCGCCCTGACCAACCGCAACGGCCACATCATTTCCTCCCATGACCTCTATGGCGGCAGCTACAACTTGCTGCATGCCGACATCAGCCAGGCCGGTCGTTCGGTCAGTTACGTCGACCCGCTGGACCTGGAGCAGATTCGCCAGGCGATCGGCCCCCAGACCCAACTGGTGTTCTTCGAGCTGATGTCCAACCCGCTGATGAAGGCCATTGACCTGAGAGCGATTGCGGCCTTGTGCCAGGAGCACAATATCCTGCTGGTCGTGGACAACACCTTCCTCACGCCCATCAGTTGCCGGCCACTGGAGTGGGGCGCCGATGTGGTGATCCATTCGGCCACCAAGTATCTCAACGGGCACAGTGATACCACCTGCGGGGCGGTGGCCGGCAGTCGCAAGCTGGTCGATCGCATCTGGGCGCAGATGCTGCGCTTTGGCGGCAACCTCGACCCGTTCGTGTGCTTCCTGTTCGAGCGGGGCATGAAGACCCTGGCGTTGCGCATGCAGGCGCATGCCGAGGGCGCCAGGCAGGTCACCCGCTTCCTGGAGTCGCACCCGCGGGTCAAGGCTGTGTATTCGATCTACGCGCAGGACTATGCCCATCGGCACCTGTTCGACTACGCCGGTGAAGCGGTGAGCGGCATGCTCGGTTTCGAGGTCGAGGGTGGCGATGCCGCGGCCCTGCAATTGCTCGAACACCTGAAACTGATCACCAGCGCCACCAGCCTGGGTGGCATCGAGTCGTTGATCAGCCTGCCGTTTAACACTTCGCACAGCGGCCTGACCCGCGAGCAGCAGGAGCGCATTGGCATCAGGCCGGGGTTGATACGCCTGTCGGTTGGAATCGAGGATGCGCAGGATCTGTGCGCGGACCTCGAGCAAGCGCTGCAAAAAGTCTACTGGCAGGAGCCCGGCGTATGAGAAACGGCATGAACATTTCGGGCTTCAGCGAGATCGTCCACGAGGTCCAGCGGGAGCCGCAGCAGGCGCTGTTTCGCTATGGCGCCTATGCCCGTTGCTCGCCCACCGGCGACATGCTGGCCGGCGTGCACTCTGCAACCATCGGGACGCTCAGGGCGCCGCGCTGTTTCGAAGTCCCCGTGCGCCCAGGGTCGTCACTGGCGGCCCATGGCATGCTGGAGGCAGCGACCCCGCGAGAGCTGGCACTGATCGCCTTGTCCGGCTGTTTCCTGGTTTCCGCAGTCTCCGGGTTCTCGGCCCGGCGCACCACGGTGGGTCACCTGTCGATGACCACCCGGGCGTCCATGACCGAAGGCGACACGCTGGCCCCGCAGGTCCGGTACCAGATCCGCTCGATGATCGACAAGAAAATCAGCGAGGTGGTGGACGTGATCGAAGCGGTCAAGTCGCACAGCCCGAACCACCAGAGTTTCGTCCAGCCCTTGCCGCTTTCGGTCACCGTGAGCGCGGCGGGCGAACCGTTGCTGGACCTGCAGTTCCCTGCCCAGGCTGAGGCCGGGGCGTCCCTGGATCAGCCACAGAAGCTCGCGCTCGATTGCCAGTGGCTGTACGGCACTCAATTGCGCGCCGACTTCCAGCGACAGGATGCCGGTGACCGCCGCAGTTTCCTCATCGACCAGCCCAAGCAACTGGCCGGTATCGATTGCGGCCCCAACCCCCAGGAATACCTGCTGATGGCGATCGCCGCGGACGTGCTGCAGCAGTTGGCCACGCGTTTCCCACTGCCCGAGACGGCCACGCTCGATGCCCGGGCCATGGTGGACATTCGTGGCATGTGTGACGTCGCTCCGACGCCGGTTCATTTGCAGGACATTGAACTGAAGCTGTCACTGGGCAGTTGGGCGACGCCGCGTGTCGAGGAACTGGAGCAGGCTCTGGCACAGAGCATCGCCCAGTCGCAGGTCTGCGCGCTGATCCGGCGTCCGGTGCAGTTCGAGTTTCATATCGGTCATGACCTGCAGGCCCAGACACGGGAGGTGGTCAGTGCCCAATGACACCACGTTGTGCTTCTGCACGCTGGCGGTGCCGGACCTGGTCGCCGCCGAAGCCTTCTACGTCGACGTGCTGGGCCTGCGTGTCAGTCGTCGGTATGCGGCAACGGTCTGGATCAGCCTGGATGTCGATGAACAACGCGGTGCGGGCCTTGGGCTGATCGAGGACCCGGCCATGGCCAGGCCCTCGACGAAAACGATGATCGACCTGCAGGTCACTGACCTGGACCAGATCTTCAATCGCCTGGCCACACGGGTCGAGGTGATCGAACCGCCTGTACGCACCGGCTGGGGTAGCTACAAGGCGACCATCCAGGACCCGTTCGGCAATCGCCTGGGGCTGGTGGCGCGCGGCTGATCGGCGCGCCACCCAACTGATGAGCTGGCAAGGAGTAGGCATGCTCAAACGATTTGGTTGTATGGACGTACCGGACTGTGTGAGCGGTGACGGTGGATACGTGACGGTGATCTCCGGCTTACCGCGTTCTGGCACCTCGATGATGATGCGTGCCCTGTTGTGTGCGGGCATGCCGGTGCTGACCGACAACGTTCGTCGACAGGACGATCGCAATCCCCACGGCTACTTCGAATGGGAAGCGGTCAAGAACCGGGATGGCTATCAGGCCTGGATGGCCCAGGCCAGGGGCCGGGCCGTCAAGTTGGTGTCGCGTTTCCTCCCGCACCTGCCGGCCACCCATGGTTACCGGGTGGTATTCATGCACCGGCAACTGGAGGCAGTGATTCGCTCACAGGGCGATATGGCCCGGCACCACAGCGGCCAGGAGTGGAACGAGGAGGAGGGCCAGGCCCTGTTCCGCCTGTATGCCGAACATGTACCGAATGTACTGCGCTGGGTCCGCTCGCGTCCGAACATGCGCCTGCTCGAAGTGGATTACGACCAGGTGCTGCATGATCCCCTGGGCAGTTTCGGTGCGGTTGCGCGGTTCCTGGCACCGACTTCACTGGATGTCGGTGCCATGGCTGCAACGGTGGACGCCGGCTTGAACCACCAGGCAATGGAGGTGCGTGCCCATGGCTAACCTACCTGTTCAGGCCGTGATCTTCGATCTCGATGGCACCCTCATTGACAGCAAGCAGGTGATCGCCGAGGCCTACCATGCCGCTCATGCCGAGGTACTGGGAGCGGACGCCGTACCACCGCCGTTCAGTGAGTACTGTCGGTACCTGGGGCGCAGCTTCCCGGAAATCATGCGGCAGATGGGACTGCCGCTGGCCATGCACCCGGTGTTCATGCGCGAGAGTAATGCGCGCATGCACCGCATCCAGGTGTTCGACGGGGTCAGGGCACTGCTCGCCACCCTGCATGAACGTCAGGTGCCGATGGCCATCGCCACCGGCAAGGACCATGCGCGGACTGAGGCGATTCTCGGCAGCCTGGGGTTGCTCAAGTACTTCGGCGCCGTTGTCGGCAGCGATGATGTCGCTCGACCCAAGCCGGCGGCCGACATGGCGTTGAAGATCGTCCAGGCGCTGGCGTTGCGCCCGGCAACGACCCTCTTCGTCGGCGATGCCGTGGCGGACCTGCAGTGCGGCCGCAGCGCCGGCATGCAGACGGCGCTCGCGCTCTGGGACAACCCGGTCGAGGAGGTCCGCGCCCACCCCTGCGACCACCATCTGGTGGAGCCGGGACAATTGCTGAACCTGCTGGAGGTAGGCCGGCATGCCGACGTTGCTACTGCTTAACGGTCCGAACCTGGGGCGCCTCGGCCTGCGCAAGCCGCAGGTCTATGGGCATCGCACGCTGGCGGACATCACCGACGAGGTGACGACGGTCGCGGCGGCGCATGGCTGGACGGTTCGTGCGCTGCAAAGCAACCACGAAGGCGAGTTGATCGACTTTATCGAGGCCAATCACACGGCCGAGGCCATGGTGATCAACCCCGGTGCGCTGATGATGGCCGGCTGGGCGTTACGCGATGCACTGGAGGACTATCCCGGGCGCTGGATGGAGGTGCATATCTCCAATCTGTTCGGCCGCGAAGCGTTTCGTCACGCTTCGGTCACGGCCCCGCTGTGCCACGGGTTCATTGCCGGCATGGGCACCGATGCCTATGCGACGGCGGCCGCACTGCTGATCGAGAAATACCATGGATGAACGACAAGGGACGCTTCCCGAGCACGTACAACTGCTGGCTGACGTCTTGCGCCTGTGTGCCGAACTCCTGGCAGTGCCAAGCGAGACGCTGTCGGCGCAGCACAACTTCTTCGAACTGGGCGGTAACTCGCTCAAGGCGCTGCAACTGTGCGCGCTGCTGGAACAGCGCTATCCCCAGTTGGCTGGCGAGAGCGGCATCGAGCTGACACGAGTGACCAGCAGTGCCGACCTGCACAGCTTCGCCGGCGCCTTGCTGGACGACAGCCGGCAGTTCAGGGGCATGACGGAGGGGGAGCTGTGAGCCAGTCGATCGTCAGCCTGATCGAACACTGCGAGGCCTGTGGCGTGCACCTGTATGAAGAGGCCGGTGCGCTCAGGTACTACAGTGAGCAACCCGAGCTGCCCGAGCACATTCGTGAGGCCGCCCGGCGCGAAAAAACGCGCTTGCTCGACCATCTTGCCCAGCCCGACCCGTTGGCCAGCGAACTGTCCGGCCTACGCCAGGCCTATTGGCTGGGTGAGCACTCGGCGTTTTCCGAGGGGGGAGCGGCTTATCTGCACCTGGTGTATGCCGGTGATATCCCGAGGCAGGAGACCCTGCAAGAGGCCCTGCGACGGCTCGTGTTGCTGCACCCGATCCTGGGTTACACGCTGGATGCCGAGGTGCCACGTTTCAAGCTCATGCAGGTCGGGCCAGGCGTCGTGGAGCGTGTGCAGGCCCATGCCGGGCATCCCCCACGCAGCTGCGCGGCGCTGGGGGAGGGGCTGCCGGTGGCGGCGCTGTCGGCCGGGCGCGCCCTGGTTCGCCTGGTCCTGGTCGAGGGGCAGGGGCAGCGGTGCCTGCATGTGGTCTACCGGCTGGCACTGTTCGATGCGCCGAGCGTGCAGATCTTCATCAACGATCTGGCAGCGCTGCTCCGAGACCCTGAATACAGGCCCCACGTGTCAGCCGGCTATCGGTCCGAGGTGGTGGCGGAGCGGGTCCGTGTGCAGCGCCTGGCCCGTTTCAAGGCCCGGCATTACTGGCGCGAGCGGATTGCCACGCTGGCCGCCGGGCCTGACCTGCCCAGATCTTGCCGGCGTTCGCCGACCGTCAGGCCAGGGCGCTTCATCGAGCACCGGATGCCCTTGCAGGCCGCCCAGGTGCAGGCGCTGCGGGCCCAGGCCCGGGCGCATCATGTTTCACTCAACGCGGTGCTGCTCACGGCTTACCTGCAGACCTTGGCTCGCTGGTCCGGCGTGGCGTCGGTGACCAGCAGTGTGATGTACAGCAATCGGGCGGCGCTCGGGCAGGCGGTGCAAAGGTGCCTTGGCAATCATTCCGACACGGTGCTCATCGATCTGCCCGCCACGCAGTTGCCATTTGGCGAACGGGTGCGGTTGTTGCAGCAAGACCTGCATGCGGCCATGCAGCACGGCGCCTACGACGGCACCAGCGCGGTACGCGAGTGGATCCGCCGGCATGACACCCGCAGCAGCAGCGCCGAGCCTCCAATGCCCTACGTGTTCTCTTCGCTGCTGGACATGCAACTGGCACCACCGGCGTTCGAGCAGGTCGATCACGCCATGATGACCCCGCAGATCTGGATCGATGCGCAGGCATTCGAGCAGGACTCGGTCCTCTGGCTGACCTGGGACGAGCGCGAGGGCGTCTTCGAGCAGGGCGTGATCGCCGAGGCGTTCCAGGCCTATTGTGATCACCTGCTGTACCTGGCGACCGACAGCGCGGCCTGGGGGGACGTCGAGATGCGCCTGCCTGCCGTGTTGCAGGAGCGGCTCCTGGCGTTCAATCGGACCGAGCGCGTATTTGCCCCCATGACCCTCTGGGAAGGGCTGCTGCACCAGGCCCGGGAATGTCCCGATGCACCGGCGGTGATAGATGCGCAGGGCAGCCTGGGCTTCGCACAGTTGTTGCGTCAGGCCAGCCTGCTGGCCTGTCACCTGAACGAGAACGGCGTGGGCCCTAGCGATCATGTGGTGATCCGCGGCAGTCACGACGTGGCGAATGTCGTGGCCATTTACGCCACGCTCATGGCTGGAGCCACTTACGTGCCGGTCAGCAAGCGTTCGCCGGTGCAACGGGTACGGGCGATGATCAGCCAGGCGGCGGCCACCACCGTCCTGGGTGATGACGATGACGATATTGCCGCGATCCTGGCCTCGCCGGTCAACTGGTCCCTGAACTACCGCTCCTGGCTGCGCGGCGACGAGGCACAGGGAGACTTCATTGCGCCGACGTATCCGGCGGTGAACAGCAGCGTGGCCTACATCATGTTCACTTCCGGGACCACCGGGACGCCCAAGGGCGTGAGCATCACCCATCATGCGGCCGTCAATACCCTCCAGGATTGCCAGGCGCGCTGGGATATCGGCCGCGGCGACCGGCTGTTCGGCGTCAGCGAGTTCAGTTTCGACCTGTCGGTCTTCGATCTCTTCATGCCGGCCCTCAGCGGCTGTGCGCTGGTGCTCGCGCAGGAGGGCCGCGAGGCCGATCCCCAGGGCTGGGTCGCCCTGGCGCGCGAGCACCGGGTGACCGTGTGGAATTCGGTACCGGCGATCATGGAGATGCTGCTCGACTACGCCCAGGCCATGGCGCTGGGGGCGCCGGCGCCCAGCGTACGCTTGTGGATGGCCAGCGGCGACTGGATCGGCCTCGGCTTGCCCGGGCGATTGCGCCAGTGTGCGCCACAATCGCGCTTCATCGCCTTGGGCGGTGCCACTGAAGCGGCGATCTGGTCGAACAGCTTCGAGGTTCATGCCGTGGACCCGGCGTGGCCGAGTATTCCCTATGGCCGGCCCTTGGCCAACCAGCGTTTCTACATTCTCGATGCATTGGGACGCTGCTGCCCGCCTGCCGTCAAGGGCATGCTGTTCATCGCCGGGCAGGGCCTGGCCACTGGCTACGTGCAGGACCAGCCACGTACCGATCAAGTGTTCACACAGCACTCGGGCCTGGGACAACGCCTTTATCGCACCGGGGATCTGGGGCGCCTGCGCATGGATGGAGAAATGGAATTGCTGGGACGCGAGGACCTGCAGGTCAAGCGCAATGGTTTTCGCATCGAACTGGCGGAGATCGAGGCGGTATTCTGCCGAGCCGACGGGGTACGCCAGGCTGTGGCATGCCTCGACCCCAACGGTGGGCTCACGTTGTTCGTTGTTTCGGAGCACGGATCGGCGGTGGACACGCAGGCCCTGCGGCATTTCGCTGGGCAGTACCTCAATGACTACATGCTGCCATCGCGCATGGTGCAATTGGCCCAGTTGCCGCTGACGGCCAATGGCAAGCTTGATCGCAAGAGCCTGGCCGGATTGGCTGCGCAGGCGGCAGACGCGGTAGAGACAGACCCAAGCTTCTGTCCCCAGCAGGAACTGGCGCTGCAATGCGTACGCCAGGTGTTGCCCGCGGTTCGCGACGCCCAGAGTAGCTGGTTCGAACTCGGGGCCACTTCCTTGCACGCGGTGCGCATCCTGCAGGCGCTCAATACGCAACTGGGCATGCAACTGAGCCTGGCTGATCTCTATGCCCATCCCAGCGTTTCGGCCCTGCTGGGCCACCTGCAGGCAGTGGTTGGACGTTCGCGCAACCTGGTGCGCTTCAGTCACGACAACCAGCGTGCTCTGCTGGTGCTGGTACACCCGGTCGGTGGTGCGCTGTCCTGCTACCTGCCGCTGGTCGAGAGTTTGCGTGGCGTCTTCGATATTGCCGGTGTCTGCGCCGATGCTGAGCAGCACTTCGCTTCGATCGAGGAACAGGCCCGTGAGTATGTTCGACAACTGTGCCCACTGATCGTTGACTGCCGGCCGGTGGTGCTGGCCGGCTGGTCGTTTGGGGGAGTGGTGGCCGCGGAAATGGCGCGCCAGATGATCGGCATGCCCGAGGTTTCCCAGCGACTGGCTGTCGTGACGATCGATGCGGGCGCCCGCGGCGGCGACGTTGCGGCATTCCCCCCGGACCTGTTGCAACAGCTGTTCCAGCAGGACCTGCAACAGACCCGGCAATGGCTGCTGGCGCCAGAGGAGGACGATACGCTGGTGGGGCGCGTGCTGGAGGAGCGTTTCACCTTGTTCTGCCGGCACTACGCGGCCCTGCTGGCCTACCGCTATGTACCCGTCGACTGCTACACCTGGCACCTGCGGGCCAGCGCGCAGAACCGCTCCAGCGGCCTGCAGCCACTGGCGCAGTTGAACCCGCAGGCCGGCTGCACGACGATCGACGCCGACCACTATGGGATGCTCGGTGGCGCTGCCATGCACGTTGTCATCACCACGTTGCGCCAGGCGCTCGAGGTCATCGCACCGTCGTCGAGGGAGGAGCTGACGGTATGATTGCCTGCCCGCTGGTACCTGTGGCGATGACGCTGCCAGGCCCAGGATGCGTCGACCTATGGCGCCTGTCCTTGTCCGAAGGGATGCATCGTCCTGCGCGTGCGCGTTATCTGCAGTGGCTCGGTCCTCAGGAGCAGGCCCGCTACCAGACCTGCGTCGACCTGGGTTGGCGCGAGCAGTTCCTGACCGGTCATGGCTGGCTCAGAGAGGTGCTGGCCCGCTACCTGGAATGTGAGCCGGCGCGCATCACCCTGGGGCAGGGACCGCATGGCAAGCCCAGGCTGTTGGGGCCCCAGGAGCCGTCGCTGCACTTCAACCTCTCGCATAGCCAGGGCTGGTTGGTGCTTGCCGTGTCGGCGAGCCCGGTCGGGGTGGATGTGGAGGTGCATCAGCCACGCGATGTCCAGGCACTGTGTCGGCGATTCTTCAGCGTTGGCGAGCAGCGGGCGTTGAGTCGGACCGCACCGTCTCGGCGCCTGGCGTATTTCTACCGGTTGTGGACCCTCAGGGAAGCCTGGGCCAAGGCCACCGGCCTGGGCATCTGCCAGCACTGGCGGCAGGTGCGGATCGCTCGAGGGCACGGCACGCGCAAGCGTTCCGAGCAGGCTTGCTGGCATTTGGCCGCGAGCGATTGCCTCGATGGCTATTCGCTGGCCGTGGCCGGCTGGTCGTCCCGAGCGATGAGGATTCGTACATTTGTTGACACAGCGCTGGCGGGCTACGGCTTATGCCGGGACAATCCACGCTGGCTCGAGCACCATCCGGGTGACGATGAGACGGGCCACATGAGATACACCAATCAAGGAGTGACACTGTGAAATTTGGATACACGATCGTTTATGTCCCTGATGTCGCTGCGACCCTGGCGTTTTTCGGCGATGCCTTCGGCCTGGCCACGCGCTTTCTCGATGACTCCGGTGACTATGGCGAGCTGGAGACCGGGGCGACGACCCTGGCCTTTGCCAGCCGGGAACTGGCCGACTCCAACTGCGAGGGCGGCTACCACTTCTGTGAACCGAAGCATAAACCGCTGGGTATCGAGATCGCGCTGGTGACCGACGATGTCCAGGCTGCCCACCACAAGGCCCTGGCGGCCGGTGCCAGCGAGCATGCGGCGGTCACCCGCAAACCCTGGGGGCAGGTGGTGTCGTACGTACGCTGCCCGAGCGGCACCCTGATCGAACTGTGCTCGCCCGTGGGTCAGTGAGCGCTACGTCCAAGGAGGAGTCAGACATGCAAGGAAACCGATCATGACGCGTCAGAGCGATGAAGCCGTTGCGGCGCTGCTGCATGACCTGGCCACGACTCACGAGTCCATGTTGGAGATCGTCCAGCGGGTGCGTACGGTGGTGGAGGAGGTGGCCGGGACCGTGTCCGAAATGGTCAAGTATGGCGGCATCATCTTTTCCCATGCGGCGCCGTTCTGCGGCGTCTATGCCTACCAGGAACACGTGTCTGTGGAGTTTGGCCAGGGCTACACCTTCCAGGACCCGCACGGGGTGCTCGAAGGCGGTGGCAAGTTTCGTCGCCACATCAAACTGCGCAGCGTGGCCGACGTGCAGGACAAGCACCTCGGTGACTACGTGAAGCAGGCGCTTTCCTAGCGTCGAACCGAGTTCGACAACCACTGAACGTTGAACCCAGCGGGGGATGAAAATCCCCCGTCGGGGAGGCTTTTGCCCAGGAAAACCCAAGACATGAATAAATCAATGAACGATCCAAGCTTCTACGGGGAAACCCTGGCTCCGGTCTACGACGAGTTGTATGGCGAAGCGGCGGACAATGCCATCGATACGCTGGTCGAGCTGTGCACAGGGCAGGGACCTGTCCTGGAACTGGGCATCGGCACCGGGCGCTTTGCCTTGCCGATGCGCGAGCGTGGTGTAGACGTGCACGGGGTCGACGCCTCGCCAGCGATGCTCGACAAGCTGCGCCTGAAACCCGGTGGTAACGCGGTACCGACGACCCTGGCCGATTTTTCAACCCTCGAAGGTGTTGGCGGCGGCCCCTTCCAGATGGCGTTCTGTACGTTCAGCTCGCTTTTCCTGCTGTTGTCGCAGGATGACCAGGTCAACTGCTTCCAGGCAGCCAGCGGTCTGCTCAAGCCTGGTGGGCGGCTGGTGATCGAGGCCTTCAACCCCGACCTGAGCCGTTATGGCAAGGACCAGCCGGTGTATGTCGGTGGCCTGGAGCGCAATGAGGTGCTGCTGGAGGCCTCTCGCCTGGAGCCGATTGCTCAGCGCATCAGCTGTCGTTTCATCCGCCTGGATGGCCAGGGGACGCAGGTCATTCCGGTGGAGTTGCGCTACGCCTGGCCCGCCGAGCTCGATCTGATGGCGCGTCTGGCGGGACTGCGGCGGGTCCATCGGTGGGCCGGCTGGGACAGGAGCCCGTTCGTGGCCGGGGCCTTCAAGCATATCTCGGTCTTCGAAAAACCCTTTACCCCTTGAAGCAGCCCAGTGCGCAGGAGCTCCAGCATGGATGTCCAGGAAACCGAGGTGAGCGCCCAGGCGTTCGCCAGCACACGCCAGCGCATGTTGGCGGGCCAGTGGTTCCACTCGCCCAGCCTTGATCTGACCCGCCTGCATCTGCGGGCCCAGGGGCTGATTCAGCGTTTCAACCAGGCCAGCCCCTCGGCGTACGACGAGCGGCAGGCGCTGCTCGCGCAACTGCTGGGCCGCTTCGGCCAGGGCAGCTGGATCGAGCCGGGGTTGCAGTGTGATTACGGCGCGCACATCGAGATCGGCGACGACGTGTACATCAACGTCAATTGCACGCTGCTCGATGGCAACCGGATCGAGATCGGTGACCGGGTCTACGTCTCGCCCAATGTGCAGATGATCACCACCCGTCACCCCGTGCACCCGGCACAACGCACCGTGGAGGTCGAGGGAGAACGCAAATGTGTGCTGCGAGCCGACCCGATCAGGGTGGGCAACGATGTCTGGATCGGCGCCGGCGCGATCCTGCTGGGCGGTGTCGAGGTGGGCGAGGGCAGCGTGATCGGCGCCGGCAGCGTCGTCACCCGTTCGATCGCACCGGGCGTCGTCGCTGCGGGCAATCCCTGCCGGGTCATCCGCTCGGCCTACGAATGAACGTACAGGAAATCTCAATGAGCAACGTGAAAGCGAGCGGCAACCTGCACCCTTGGCCGGAGGCGGCACTGGCGGGCAGCCACCTGCCCCTGTGCGTGTGGTTCACGGGTTTGTCCGGTTCGGGCAAGACCACATTGGCGCGGGGTATCGAGCAGCGCCTGTTGCAGTCAGGGGCACGTGCCCGAGTGCTCGATGGTGACGACCTGCGCGTCGGTCTCAATCGTGATCTGGGCTTCAGTGCCGGGGATCGCAAGGAGAATGTCAGGCGCCTGGGCGAGGTGGCCAGGCTGTTCCATGACAGCGGTTTCATTGTCCTGGTAAGCGCGATCTCGCCTTTTGCCGAGGATCGCCAGGCTGCCCGGGCGCTATTTGCAGCGGGGCGTTTCATTGAGGTGCATGTGGCCACGCCACTGCAAGTCTGCGAGTCACGTGACCCCAAGGGGCTGTATCAGCGCGCCCGTCGCGGTGACTTGCCCGGTTTTACCGGAATAGACAGCGCCTACGAACCGCCACGTGACTGCGAGTGTGTTGTGCAGAGTGAGCGGTGTACGGTCGATGAGGGCGTCCTGCAGGTACTCGCCATCATCGAGCGTTGCTGTTCCCCGGCCCCCGTTGGCGAAAGGAAAGGTGCCTGATGATGTCCGGAGAAAAATTCGAGCTCCTGCTCAAACGCTACCGCCATGTGTTGTTCCTGGCGGTCACCGTGCTGGTGCTGGCGATGTCGTGGGGGATGACGCAAATACGGTTCGCTGCCGACTATCGATCGTTCTTTCCGGAGGGCGAGAAAACCGTCGAACAACTGGATGCCTTGCATCGTCAATTCGGCAAGTCCGACACGCTCCTGTTCGTGATCAAGAACCCCGAGGGCAGCCTGTTCAACCGCCGAGACCTGGAGCAGTTGCATGCGCTGACTGAACAGGCCTGGATGATCCCGCACGCCTATCGTGTCGATTCGGTGACCAACTTCCAGCATGTCTTTGCCGAGGGCGATACGGTCCATGTCGATGAACTGGTACGTGAGCCGGCGGATCTGACGGACTCGCACATCGCCTTGATGGAGCGCCTTGGGCGCAACGACATTGAGTTGGTCAAGCGCCTGGTCTCGGCTGATGGCCAGACCGCTGGTGTGCTGGTCACGCTGCAGTTCCCGCCCCAGACCCTCGATGCGGCCATCGACGCGACCACCCGGGCGCGTACGATGGTCGATGCCTTCCGTCAGGCCAATCCCCATCTGCAGATCCACCTGACCGGACTGGCAGCCGTCGAAGCGGCGTACCCCGAAGCTTCGCAGCAGGACATGGCCGTCCTCACGCCGCTGATGTACGCAATCATCCTGCTGGCCAGTGTACTGATGTTGCGCAGTCTGGGTGCCTTGCTGGTGGTGTTGGTGGCGATCACCATGGCCACTGCCGCGACCCTGGGCGCCAGCGGCTGGCTTGGATTCGAGGCCACGGCGCTGACCGGGCTGCTGCCAACCATCGTGCTGGCCACGTCGGTGGCGGAGATCATGCATATGATTTCGGCCGCTCGACAGAAGAGTGGCCAGTACGGAAACCGCCGTGTGGACCTGGCCTGCGCGGCCATTCGTGAGACGGTCAAGCCGATTGCCATCGGTACCGCGACCAACGCCGTCGGGTTCTACTCGTTGGTGTTTGCCGCCTCACCGCCCTACAAGGAGTTCGGGGTGCTGGCCGCGATCGGTGCGGTGATGGCCCTGGTCGTCTCGGTTGCGGTCTCGGCGGTCCTGATTCCGTTGTTGCGCCTCAAGCCGCTCGAGGGGGCCGCCAGCCGTCGCTACTACTTGTACATGGAGCCTTTGCTGCGTCGGCCCAAGCTGTGGTTGCTCGGCTTCGTGGCCGTGTTCCTGCTGGCGCTTGGTCCGGCCAGCAAGAACCTGATCAACGACCGGATCGTCGAGAACTTCGATACCAGCATCCCGGTGCGCACTGCGACCGAATTCGCCATGGACAACCTCTCGGGTATCTATCGCCTGGAGTATGTCGCCACGTCCAGTCGCGGGGACATTTCCGACCCCCGTTTCCTGGCCGAGCTTGATCGTTTTGCCCAGTGGTTGCGCACGCAGAAAGAGGTCGACTCGGTCACCACCCTCAGCGATGCCATCAAGAAGCTCAACCAGACCATGGACGGTGGGCGCGCCGAGGCGTACCGACTGCCGCAGGACCCGGCGCTCGCAGCGCAGATGCTGCTGGTCTACGAGATGTCACTGCCGTTTGGCCTGGACCTGAGCAACCAGATCAACATCGACAAGTCGGCCACGCGGGTGGTCATTACATTGACGCGCCTGGATACCCAGCAGATCCGCGATATCAAGGCCCGTGCCGACGCCTGGTGGAACACCCATGCCGACCGTACCGCCCTGGTACCGGGCGTGGGCACGGGCGAGGCGGTGGTCTTTGCCAACCTCACCCACATCAGTATCGAGTACATGGTCGATGGCCTGCTGTTCGAACTGGTGAGCATCACCTTGATGGTGGCCCTGTTCCTGCGCAATGTGCCGCTGGGGTTGATCAGCCTGCTGCCCAACGTGTTTCCGTTTTTCGTCATGTTCGGTCTCTGGGGGCTGATGCGGGGCGAGGTCAATACCGCCGCGATCAACGTCTGTGTCGTGGCCTACGGGCTGATTGTCGAGGCCACCATCCACCTGATGAGCCACTACAAGGCCCAGCGCCTGGAACATGGCCAGCCGCCGCGCGAGGCGCTGCGCTCGACCTATCAGCACGTACTGCCGTCGGTGTTCGCCAATGCCGTGATTCTGGCCTCGGGCTTCCTGGTCATGACGCTTTCGCCGTTCTCCATGAACGCCGATTTCGGCCTGCTGGCTGCCATCGCGATCTTCCTCGGCCTGATATTCGATGCGTTGTGCCTGCCATTGGTGCTGTTGACCTTTGATCGCTACCTCTGGGGACGAGCCGCAGCCGGGCTCGCTGTGCGCCAGGCATGAATCGTTCTCCCAGTCGCCACCCTATACAAGGAAAGTCAGAATGAACCGCAATCTCTTCATGGTCGCCTGCCTGTCGATGGCAACCGCGCTGTCGTCTGTTGCCGCCCATGCGGGACAGGCCCAGGACCTGGGACGGCATTACGCCCAGAAGTGGCGCGACAGCGATGAGGGCTACCAGGACACTTCAGCCAGGATCCGCCTGACCCTGGTGGAGAAGGGCGGTGCCAGCACCGATCGCTTCATGCGCATGAACAGCTTCGAAATGGCCGACAAGCAGGTGGGCGACAAGGTACTGCTGACCTTCGAAGCCCCCGAGAACATCAAGAATTCCCGGGTGCTGATCCATTCCAAGATCATGGAGGGTGACCAGGTCTGGCTGTACCTGCCAAGCCTGCGACGGGTCAAGCGAGTCGCTGCCGCAGACCGCTCCGGTTCGTTCTCCGGCAGCGAGTTCTCCTATGAGGACATCGGCTCGATGGAGGTGGGCAACTACGACTACGAGTGGCTGCGTGACGAGGCGTGCGGTCAGTCCGAGTGTGCGGTGGTCAAGCAAATCCCTCTTTATCCCTACTCGGGTTATTCCGCGATCGAGGTCTGGTACGACAAGCACGATTTCCGGCAGATGAAGACCCAGTACTACGACCGCAAGGGGACGCTGTTCAAGACCCTGAGCCTGGATGGCTACCAGCTGTTCCTGAACCGCTACTGGCGGGCGCTGAAGATGAGCATGGTCAACCATATCACCGGTCGCCAGACGGTCCTGGTCAGTTCCGACGTGCAATTTCGTACCGGGATCAAGGAGGAGGCGTTCGAGCCTGCCCGGCTGGGGAACCTGACCCAATGACCGACGGCGTCCGCCACCCATGGACCTGGCCACTGGCCGCGGCGCTGCTCATGTCCGGGTACGACGCGGCTGCGCAAGCGGAGCATTCGCTAGCCGGCAAGCTCGCGATCAAGGGCTACTACTTTCCCTCCGACCCGGCCACTGAGCTTGAGGAGAGCGAATTGCCGGTCACTCGGGAGTTTGGCGTGGATTACCAGTACGTGGACAGCTGGGATTCGCTGCGCATGCGGGTGGTGGCCAACCCACGCTATCTGTCGAGCAGTGACCGGGACCCGCGCCCGTCGTTCTATTGGGACGAGCTGTATCTGCTGCTGGAACAGGAGGGTCGCGAAGCCAAGCTGGGACGGATCAAGGAGCATTGGGGGGTGATGGAGACTCGCCAGTTGGTCGATGTGATCAACACCTATGACAACCTCGATGGCCTGCAGCCGGAAGAGAAACTCTCGCAGAAAGCACTGAAGCTGGGCAGCCTGATGGGGCCCGGACACCTGAGTCTGTACCTGCTGGACGGCTTCGAACCGACACAGTTCTATGCCGAACCGTCGCGGTTTGCACCCTATCGGGTGCGGCCGACGGCCGAGTACATTCATGGCGGCAATCCGGACAGCCTGGACATTGCCGCACGCTACTTCATGTCCCTCTCGGACCTGGATATCGGCCTGAGTTACTTCAAGGGCACCAATCGCACGCCGGCGTTTCGCCAGGAGGGCGAGAGCCTGGTCGCCCAATACACCGAGGTCAGCCAGTGGGGCCTGGATGCCATCTGGGTGGACGGCCAGTGGCTGTACAAGCTGGAGGCGCTCGACCAGCGGGTCTCGGACAGCGACTACAACTCCAGGAAGCTGTCGGTGGGTGTGGAGTATGCGATCAATCGGGTATTGGGCGAGGCTGACCTGAGCCTGATCGGGGAGTACCACCGTGACCGTGACAAGGCGCTGGCACCGGTGAGCATCTTTGATCGCAAGTTCCTGCTGGGGGGGCGCCTGCAGTTCAACGACCGCTATCTCTCTTCGGTATTTCTTGGATTTACCGCACAAGCCAGCGATGCGAAAAACAACATGATCAACGCGTCTCTGGACCTTGGCTTGAGCGATGCCCTGCGTGCCGGCCTGAGTGCCGTCTACATCGACAGTTCCGGCAGCGATGACACCTGGGAGGCGCTCTCGGGCGATTCCCATGTCAGCGTCGAGTTGTCCTACTCATTCTGATTGACCGTCGCGCAGGCCGGCCAGTGTTCCGGCCGCCTTCGACAGAGGTATGCAAGCACATGGATAGACAGCTTCAGATTATCGGCTTCGGCCCCGCAGCCCTTGGCCTGTTCATCGCCGCCGATCGTGAGCGCAAGTTGCCGGCGCTGCTGTCGCTTGGCGTCGAGGTGCATGAGCGCAGTGCTTCGTTGGCCCAATGGGATTGCCTGGCCTACGACATCCAGGCCAACTCGCCCATCCAGGACTTTCTGAAGGGTATTCGACCTGACGGTGCCTTTGCCCAATGCCTTCGCCAGCGCGATGTACAACGCTGGTTGCAAGAGCCTTCCCGGATTCTGTCGCTCGACAGCGTTTCGGCTTTCCTTCGGCAGTTGGCGCAGGTAGTGCTCGAGCTATGCGCTGAGCACCCGGCCACCACCGTTGCATTCGGTCGGCAGGTCGACGCGGTGCAACAGAGCGACGCAGGTTTCACCTGCTGGGGAGACTGGGGGCAGTTGACCAGCCGTTATCTGGTGCTGGCTTGTGGCGCCCAAGGACGTGAATTGCAGGTGCCCTGCGCGAAGATGCGCCAAATGATCGAGCAAGATTGGCCGGCGCCATTGGGTTCCGATCCGGTGCTCAGGGGCCAGGCTGATGCGCAACTGCGCGATGCTCTCGGCCAGGGCCGCCAGGTACTGGTACTGGGTGGCAGCCACAGTGCCTTTTCCACCGTCGAGTACCTGCTCAGGCGATTCAGCGATGCATGGGCGCCGCGCTCGCTGCATGTGTTGTGCCGCAAGCGCCCAGGGCTGTGGATGGCATCAGGAACACCGTCGGCACTGCTGCAACCAGGCGATCTGGTGGATGAGGTGACCGGCGAGGTCAACCGCTTCCGGGGATTGCGTGGATCGGCCCGGCAAACCTTGTTGGACATCGAGTCCGGACGATCTCCAGGCGTTGTGCTGCACATTGGTGATCCCGACTTCCATCTGTGGCAACGGGCAGCGCCGCTGTTGATAAACGCCACCGGCTATGAAGCCCGGATGCCTGAGCTGCGTGACCCGCAAGGGTGTGCCATGGCGCTGGATACCCTCCAAGGCAACCTCTGCAAGCACCCGTTGAGCCATGAGCTGACCTGCGCAGGACAGGCGGTGCGCGGGCTGTTCGGCACCGGCCTGGGATTCTCAGACCGCCGCGGGGAGACCGTTGAGGTCGGGGTCAATTTCTTCCACGGACGTTGCGCCAGCAACATCCTCGACGCCGTGCTCTGACGGCGCCATTCACTCGCATGAACAGGAGGTTGCATGCACAACCTGGTACAACTACGTGAACGCCTGCTGGCACACCTGCCCGCTCGTCTGGCAGCACCCGTCCAGGAGCAGGCCGCACTGGACGACTTGCTGAGCAAACTGACCCGCCCGCGCCGAATCCATCAGCTGCTGTCCTCCCGCCTGACGGTTCGTCAGATCCTGCATTGCCTGGTCGAGTTGCTGGCCGAGGGGCAACTTCAGCTGATCCGGGAGCAGGCGGTGCCACAACTGGTGCTGGGCACCCCGGTGGGGGCCTTGCCTGGCCATGGTCTGCACCTGGTGGACGATGCCTGCCTGCGCCTCGAACCCCGCTATCGTGAGGTGATGGCTGACCTGCTCAGTGACAAGAAGTCCATCTATGACCAGTCCATCGAAACCTTCGAAACCCAGATCCGGCGCTACAAGATCATGCAGAGCCTCGGTGATCTGAACCACGGTAACCTGCTGCTGCTCGGAGATGATGCCCTGTTCTCGCTGTTCCTGGCACTGCACGGCTATCGTCAGCGAATCGTCGTGGCCGATATCGACCGTGACCTGCTGGCAACCATCGAGCGGACTTGCCGGGCGCAGGCGATCGACACGATAGAAGTGGTCGAATATGACGTATTCCAGCCGCTTCCAGAGCAACTGCAGGGCCGTTTCGACTGTTTCGCGGTCAATGGTTTCAAGGACCTGGGTGGCTTGCTCACGTTCATCTGCCGCGGCGTGCAGTCGCTGGCGCCGACGGCGGATGTGGGATACGTGAACTTTGGCAATCATGAAGTCCAGGACGCCACCCAGCTTGCGATGGAAGTGCAGATCCACCAGGCATTGCTGCGTTTCGGCCTCTACATGGATCATTGCGTGCCTTGCGCCGAGACCCACGTCAGCGAAGCCTTCGAGCAGGCCATGTTGCACGGGGTTCTCGAATGCGCGGCCCTGCCTGGCGAACGACGCGCGCAGGCCTGCGAGCAGTGGCTGGAGACATTGGCCGAGCGCTTTGCCGACTTGTCCTGGGTGCGCATGCACAGTTTTCCGGACATCCAGTTGTCACCGCTGAAACTGGGGCGTTGCCGGGTGGCCAGCGATAATCGCCGCGAGGTGTCACGATTTTTGCGCCTGAGCCAGCTCTATGCCCGTAGTACTCCCGAGGTGGCTTGAGCATGGGGCCGATTACCCGGAACGGGCTTGAGGGGCGGTTGGTCGTGCTGTCAGCCCATCCGGACGATGCTGTCTGGTCGTTGGGCAGTGGCATGACCGGCCTGGCCCGGGGGCGCGATGTCTTGTTGTTGACCCTGTTCGACGGTGATGCGACGGCGGGTAGCACGCTGGCGGTTGGCGATGCGCGCTGGCGGCGATTCGCCTCACCGCCGCTGCGCCGCGAGGAAGATATCCGGGCCGCGATGAGCCTGGGCATCGAGCGGGCAGGAGCGGGCTTTGATGATGCCGCATTGCGCCTGGACGGTCGCGACCGGTTCGCACATGCCGACATCAATGCCTTGTTCCTGCCGGCCCGGGTTGACCCGGCGCTGTGGCCAGAACCGGATGCAATGCAGCTCGCCACGGTGCGGGCGATGCTCAGGCCCGCCGATATCGTCTGCGCGCCATTGGGCATCGGTGGGCACGTGGATCACTGCCTGACGCACCGGCTGGCCCGCCAGTTGGACAACCCGGTGTGTTTCTACGCCGACTTCCCCTATGTGGGCCAACTGGATGAACAGGCCCTGGCCAGCCACGTCGAGCGCCTGGGGCTCGGGCTTGTCAGCCACTCATGCCAGTGCTCTTGGGATCGCTGGCTGAAGGCTGCCCTGATGTACCGCAGCCAGGTAATGATGTTGTTCGCCAGCCAGGCGCGCTTCGTCGGCGCCTTGGCGGCTCACGCACAGGTGTCTCAAACAGGGGCTTGCTGTCGGATCTGGTCGAGCCGTTCGATGTAGCGGGCCAACGAGCCGGTCGGGGAAAGCAGTGCGTCCAGAGCCAGGGCCTCGGCAGTGTTGGCACGGGCCTGGAAATGGGCAAGGTTGGGCGCGTGCTCTTCCCAACGGGTTGGGTTGTAATGTGAGAGATGGTAGGCGCAGGCATCCCTCTCCATGCTGATAGGCACGCCCGCACGCCACAGGCGCCATCCCAGATCCAGGTCCTCCATACCCCAGCGTTTGCCATAGGCTTCATCGAACCCTCCGACTTGCTGCCAGTGTTCACGCTGGATCGACAGGTTGGCGCCGGCGCTGGCCAGCCAGGGCCATTCGTTGCATCGCGGGTGCTCAGCTGCCTGCTCCAGGGGGCTGGTGGCCAGTCGCGAAGATTGAGGACTCCAGCGCCCCTGCAACAGATCCTGTGGCAGGATCGGCGGGCAACCGATCGTACCAAGGCGTGGATCGCCTCGTCCGCACAGCGCGATCAACTCTCGGATACGCCCATGTACCAACCCGGGTCGTTTTGTCTGGGCTTGCAGGTGGGCCTCGAAGAAGCCATCGAGCACCAGTACGTCGTCGTCGATGAACAGCAGCACTTCGCCCTGGGCTGCGCTCGCGCCCAGGTTTCTTGCGCCCGCGCGGCCTAGCCCGGGTGTGCTCAGCACCCGGGCATGAGGCTGTTCGGCAACTTGGGCCAGCACGGCTGGACATGCGGCATCGGCGACAATAAGGGTCTCAAAGTCACAACGCTCCTGCTGTCGGTGCAGGCTTGCCAGGCATAAACGCAAACGTTCTGGCTTGGCATGTACCGGCATGATGACGGACAGTTTCATGGGCATCCCTCGCCGATCAGGCCAGTGTGGGCTGGCGCATGCCTTGATTGAGCTGGCGATGTCGCAAGGTCATCAGCGAGGCTGCCAGCACGTTGGCCACGAGCATGGCCTCGACGATACCCACCAGGCCTCGCTGCCACTGGACGGTCAGAAGCCAGCCGAGTGGGGTCATGACCACCAGATAGGCAATGGCGTGGATCAGCGTGGGGGCCATGGCATCTTCGCGCCCACGCAGCGCATTGGACATGACGCCCTGCCAAGCGTCCAGGGGCAGGGCCAGGGCCAGCAGCAACATGGCCGGTACCGCAATCTGCAGCAACTGACTGTCAGTGCTGTACTGCGCCAGCAGCGGGCCGGGAAGGATCGCCAGCACGATTGCGCAGATTGCCGTCAACGACACGCCAAACCACAGACCGCACCACGTGGACAGGTTGATCTCTCGGGTATCGCCCTGACCATGGGCCATCCCCACCTGGATCGAGGTGGCGAAGCCGATGCCCATGGGAATCATGAATAGGATCGAACGGATATTCACCACCACGGCGCAGGCCGCCGCGATCAGTGGTGAAACGATGCCGGCCATCACCGCGATCAGCATGAATGCACCGGCTTCAATACCGAAGCTCAGACCGCCCCCGTAGCCGATATGCCGCTGCATTTTCCATTGCGACCAGGCCCAGGCAAACCGCGTATTGATACCGTATTCCTGGCGTTGAGCAAACAGGCGATGCACATAGAAGATGATCGCAACGGCCATCAGGATCCGTACGAAGGTCGTGCACCAGGCGGAGCCCAGCGCGCCCATCTCATCGAAACCGAACTTGCCGTAGACCATCGCGTAACACAGCACGCCATTGACCAGGTTGCCTACCAGAATCACGCACGTCGCCGGCAGTGGGCGCGATATGCCTTCCAGGAAGAACGAGTAGGCGATGTACAACAGGATAGCGGGCAGTCCGAGTGCCACGACCTGCATCAGCTCGGCGATCGCACCTGCCAGGGACGCGTCCACGCCGAACCTCACCAGCAGCGGCAGGCTCGCAAGGCTGGCAACGATACAGACCAGGCCCAGGCCCAGGGCGTGTATCACGCCACGTTGCAGAGCCAGCCCCGCCTCCCGGGGTTGTTGCTTGCCGACGGCAATCGAGCTCATGACCAGAATCCCGAACAGCAAGCCTGCCGCGATCAGCATGTAGGTATCGGCAATGGCGTGGGTGATCGAGATGGCCGCCAGCGCGTCGGTGGCATAGCGACCGACCAGAAGCGTGTCGACCAGTGAGAGCAGGAGAAAACCGATACGCGAAATGACGATCGGCAGTGAAAGTTTGGACAGTTGCTTCAGCTTTTCCGTGATCGCCTTGTAACCGGTCATGGTGATAGCTCCTTGCACGAATACTCAATGAACTGCCGGGCCGGGCCCGGTCAGTTCGGCAGGTTCGGATACATCGCGGACATGGCACTGGTCAGCGAGCGCAACTTGCAGAACTCCAGCTCGTTGCCGGCTGTGCTCCTGCCTAGATGGGGCAGTGTGTGGCCCAGGTACGCCGAGTAGGGTGCCAGGTTGTCTTCGGCCTCGAACCTCAGATGCCGTTGGCTTCCCTTGGTGCTCAGGACCAGGCTGGGAGCTTGCACACGGTTTTGACTGAAACCGAACGTGGTATGCAACCGCAACTCGCCGGCAGTGCCGTAAAGGGTGATGGTGGTTTCGTCACAGGGCTGATGGGACGACCAGGCGGTGCGCAGAAAGACCATGGCACCGGCCTGCGTACGCAGTGCGCAATATGACTGCGACTCGACCTCCAGGACCGCGTTCTTGTGGTCGTCGGTGTCGGCTCGCCAATTGGCCCGTTGCGCCGCTTCGCTACCGTCGGCGGGGACGTGATTGCACAGGGCGCTGTCCACCAGGGGATAGCCCAGTGCCTGCAGGGCCACCTCCAGCAGGTGCCAGCCCAGATCGGCGCCTGATCCTGCCAGCGCCTGATCCGCCTGCGTGAACCACGACCCTGGACGAGGCACTCCATTGCGCCGACGCCAGGCGACGTCGATGCAGTGCACCTTGCCGATAGCCTGGCTTGCGACGGCATCCAGCAGGGTTCGCACGTCACTGCGATGGGAGGCCGCCCCCGTCACTGACAATTGCACCCCCATGTGCTGACTGCGCTCGATCAGGTCCTGAGCGTGACGCAGCGACAGGCAAGCGGGCTTTTCCAGGATGACGTGCAGTCCCTGCTCCATGGCCCGCAGTGCCTGTCGAGTGTGGTGGGCGTTGGGAGAACAGATCAGGGCCACGTCACACCCCAGCAGGGCCTGATGGCTCATACAGGCATGCTGGCGCGCTGTGGGTGCCAACTCCGCGAGTGCCTGACCTGCCTGCGGATCAGGGTCGATGATCGATACGATCCGACCGCCATGTCGCTGTAGCAGCGGAGCCCAGATCGTCCTGACGACCCAACCCGAACCAACTAGCGCGATGCCGGGTCCCATCATCGCGAGCCAGCCAGGTGCTGGACCACCTTGCGCACGGCAAGGGCGATATCCAGCGTGTCCTGCTCGCTGCCAAGCAGTGCACGGTGATGGATCCAGATCCCTCGGCTAGCCACCCGCTCAGTGACAGGACAATGGGTGATGAAATGTGCCTGGTCGTAGTGGGCTGGCGCCGGTGCTTGCCAGAAGCTCGGGATGCGGTAGATCGCCTGATAGGCACGGAACGCCGGGATGCCCTCGGCAACCAGTGCATCGACCACCTGATTGCGGTCCAGTTGGCCAAGATCACCGTCTTCGGGAAGGGTGAACAGCACCATATAGTACGGGTGCACATGGGCATCAGCCGTACGGCCTTGTGGAATCACCAGCGCATCATGGTTCAGGGCGTCCATCAGTAACCGGGCGTTGTGCTGGCGAAGTTCGTTCTGTGCCGGGAGGCGCTCAAGCTGGGCACTGAGCACTGCGGCGTTGAACTCGCCCAAGCGAGCATTGGTACCGACCACCGTATGCTGGTAGCTGCGATCGCCCAGCGGACGTCCGCAATTGCCATACAGGAAGACCTTCTCTCGCAAGGCTTCATTCGGACACAAAACCAAGCCACCTTCGCCAGCAGTCATCAGCTTGAAATTCTGGAAGCTGAAGCAGGCCAGCGTGCCGTAGTCGCCGATTTTGGCACCACCCAGACCCTGTGCACCATGAGCATGAGCAGCATCCTGGATGAGCACCAGGCGATGCTGATCGGCGATACGGCTCAGGCTGGCCATGTCACTCATGTGCCCGGACATGTGCACCGGGATGATGACTCGCGTGCGTGGAGTAATGTTGGCCTCGATCGCAGCCGGGTCAATGCAAAGCGTATCGGCACACACATCGACCGGTATGGCCGTCGCGCCAATGCGCTGGCAGGCCATCGAGGTGGAAATGAAGGTGAAGGCCGGAACGATGACTTCATCACCGGGCATGACCCCGGCCGCCTGCAGGGCGATTTCCAATGCAACCGTGCCGTTGGCTACGGCGAAAGCCGAGTGACCACCGTGCACTTGGGTGAAGCTCTGCTCGAAGGCCAGGTTTTCGTTGCCTTGCATGCGCCACCAGTGTCCCTGGCGCAGGCTGCGTAGCAGAGCCTGTTCTTCTTCGGGGCCGTAATGCGGCCATTGTGGATATGCTGTTTGGCGTAGTGGTGTACCGCCGTGAATTGCGAGAGTCATTGTTTCCGTCCTTGGTGAGGCAAGCGCGCAGATACGCCGCTTGAATACGGTTCTAATGGTGGAGTTTGTACACTAGTGCCAAACTTAAAGAATAAAGATGCTTGGCAATTAAGCGCGTGGCAGACGATAGCATGTGAATTTAAGTCGGGCGCAAAAGTTTTTTTTAGAAATCATTTGTAATATTATGAAATAACCTCGGAATTACACTTCTCGTTACATCGCCAATCACTGTGCTAAAAAAGCACCAACAAATTCCGCCTCCAGAGCTTTTCGGGGAGCCACGGTTGGCGTGGCATAGGCACGCTGTCACAAAATTTTTATCCGCTTTCCCTTACGCTTTGGACGTGTTGAACAGAGTTGCGTAGGTGCCCCTTTTGGGTGCCTGGATGCGCTTTGAATTCATAGAGATATTTTGGAAGTTTGTGGCGCTGTCATGTCGAAGACATCGATAAAAGATGTACTTGGCTGTGCTCGACGTTATTTCAGGGAAGAAAAGAGGTGATTGGCAGCATGAGAACTCTCATTGTCGTTGCGGAGGGTATGGATCCGCTTGTTCTCGAGAAAGAAGTTGCTCAGGGCCGACTGCCGTGGTTTGCAAAACACTTGGGCGTTAACAATTATCGCCATCTGGACTGCGGCCCGGTTCCCTATGAGCCGAGCAACTTGGCAACTGCCTTTAGCGGTGTGAACCCCGGTCGTCATGGCTGCTTCTCCTACTGGAGTGCGCACAGTGCCGGGGAGATGCCACGGATTCTGGAAACCACCGATGTGATGGCGCCCAGGTTATGGGAGTGGCCGCAGATGGCGCAACAGCGTTTTGCCGTGGTCAATGTGCAACTGACGCATCCTCCCAAGCCGCTCAATGGCACCTTGATCACCTATCCGATGCTCAATGCCATGAACACCAGCTACCCGAGAAGCCTGCTGCGAGACCTCAATGCTCGCGGGGTCAGGTATGCCCACGACGTTTCACTGTTCTACACCGGTCAGCCACTCGAAGATTTCGCCGAGCAGGCCTACCGGATTGCGTCGCTGCAGTTGGATAGCGCAATGGCGCTGGGCGCTGAAGCCGATGTGATGATCGTGAACCTCACACTGGCGGATCGCCTGTCGCATTTTCTCTGGCATGAGGTGGAGCAGGCCCAGCCCGGATACCGTCCCCATGTGCTGAGGGCCTACGATTTCATCGACCAGGCCTGCGCCCGACTGCAAGCATTGGCGCCCGATTCGATGCTGGTATTTTCCGAGATGGGTTTCGGTCCGCTCGATGGTTTCTTTTCCATCAATGAGCACCTGCGTGCCGCGGGTCTGCAGGTGCTCGATGAACACGGACAGGTGGACCTTGAGCGCAGTGTCGCGCTGGAGACCGTGCAAGGCTCCCATGGGGTGATGCTATGTGCCGACCTGTGCAACTCCGGTCGCTCCGACCTCACACTACGCCGGGACGTCGAGCAATGCCTGCGCGAAATCCGCTTTGCCGATGGCCGCCTGGCGTTGGCTGATGTCCGCTCGCGAGAGAGCATGTATACGGGGCCCTACACTGATCGAGCGCCAACCTTCATCGTCAGGCCGGCCGATGCCCGGCGCCCCCCCTTGGGGGACCCGCGCTGGGCCAATCATGTTCGGCGCACCTCGCAATCGGGCTGGCATCGCGAGCGTGGCTTCGTGTTGAGCGTTGACGCATGCATTCAGGCACCCGAAGGGCCGTTGCACCTGCAGCAGATTGCGCCTTCGATCGCGACCTTGAGTGGTTGCCAGGCTCATGAACAATGTGAGCTGCCGGGCTTTGTATGATGACGCTGGCGCAGCAGGCTCAAGGCGAAGCCCGGCGTGTGCTGGTGGAGCTGGCCAAGGTGAAGGACGGTCACCGCCGCTTTTGTGTGGACGAGCAGGGTGCGGCGCTCTACGGTATCGCACCGCAGTTGCTGGCAGAGCTCAAGGCATTGGGGCTGGCCTCATGTCAGGGCAAGGACGGCGAATGCTTCGACCCTGATGACCTGTACAACCTTTCCCTCTACCTGCGCTTGCCATCGCTGCACAAGTTGGCCATGCGCAGTTGGTCTTCAGCCTTTCGTGACAGTGAGCGTGATCGGTGCATCGAGCTCAGCTACGCACTCGATGCGGTGCCAGAGCACGCCATCACGATCTTGCTCCCCAGTGGTGAGTTGCGTGTCTGTGATACGCCTGACCAGATGCAGGTGCACCAGGAGCAGTTGATCCTGCCGGGGCACCAGAGGCTGCTGCCGTCACCCTTTATCGAACTCATCGAACACACCTGTGCCGATATGCGCTTTTTCATGCTGCACGACGCCTTGCGCTGGGATCTGGCGTTCATGGTCGAGCACCGGGTGGCCGAGTGTGGCGGCTTCTCCAAATTGCTGGTGCAGCAGGCCCTGATGCGTGGGATGCCCGCACGACAGGTGTTTGGTCTGTTGCTAAGCGCTCCCTATGCCACGGGGCACTACTGGGCCGAGCTGCTGGTGGAGGATCAGTGGGTCGCCGTCGACCCCTTGATGATTCGGCTGCTCTGCAGCCAGGCCGGTCTTGATGAAACTCGTTGGCCACTGCACCGATCTCCAGCAACTGCCTTGTTACGACTTTCTTGCGTCGATGCCTATGACCAGGACGGGGCGCCTTGCCTGAGTTGTTTCGAGGGTCAGCAATTTCGTCAGTTGCCTGTCGTGACAGCGGGGGACAGGCAGCACCCGGTGTCATTCAAGGTGGCTGTACAACCACCAATATCAAAGCTGTAGCAGATAGGGAAAATCATGCAGGAATCAAATAGACAGGCATGCCTCGTGACAGGGGCATCCGGTACGCTGGGCCTTGCCATATGCGAAAAGTTGCTCAGCCTGGGCGTCACCGTGGTTGCGCTGTTTCACCGCAATGAACAACCGTTGCAGGCTCTGCTCGAGCGGACACGGGAGTGGCCAGGTCGCTTGATCATTTTGGCCTGCGACCTGACGAATGCGCAGCAGACAACGCGATTGATGTCGATCTGCTCTGACAGGGGGCTGGTCATTCACTCGGTGGTTTGTTGTGCGGCGAATCTGTTGCGCAAATCGGCCCTGTTCAGTAGCCCGTCGGACAGCGAACGGCTGTTTTCGCTCAATTTCGAGAGCGTCACGCGTTTGTTGCGTCAATTCATGCGCCCAATGCTACAGCGGCGCCAGGGGCGGGTGGTGCTGATCGGATCGCGTGCTGGTGAGACCGGAATGCCGGGCCAAAGCCTGTATGCCTCAACCAAGGGTGCACTGCATGCCTATGCTCGTTCGTTGGCTTTCGAAGTAGGCGAACAGGGCATCACGGTCAATGTAGTTGCCCCTGGTGCGATCGCCGGCCCCTTGACTCACTACAGCGAAACCGAAGCCAGCGAGATCTGTCGGCACATCGGCTTGCGTCGTTTGGGGCAGCCAGCCGAGGTGGCCGGGGTGGTCGCCTTTCTGCTCGGTGCGGAGGCCTCCTACATCAACGGGGCGGTGATTGCCGTCGACGGTGGAGGGCGCTTCTGATGCATTGCGCAAGCGTAGATCTGGGTGGTAGCAAGATCGCCCTGTGCTTCAGTTTCTCGGGACGGATCATGCAGCGTGAGCGTATCGAGATTCCCTCCGGTCTTCATCCTCAGGTCATCCTGGACCAGGTGAAGGCACTGATCGAATCGCAGATCCTGCTCCATGGTCCGATCAGTAGCCTGGTCATCGCCAGCGCTCCGACGCTCAACGCCGACGGCACCATCATCCGCTGGCCCAATCGGCCCGACTGGGAGGGGGTCGCCTTGGCACATGTCTTTCGTGTCGCCGGCGTCGATCGGGTGATCTGGTGTGATGATGGTACCGCTGCGACCTACGGTGATGCCACGGTCATGCGGGCCTCGAACCTGCTGCATCTGTCGCTGGGTACCGGTGTGGGCGGTGGCGTGGTCTACCAGGGACGCATCCTGCCCAATCGGGAGCTGGGGCATCTGCTTGTCTGGCCAGGAGGGGCTTTGTGCAGTTGTGGCCGCAGCGGTTGCCTGCAGGCTTACGCCTCGTTTCGCTCACTGGACAAGTTTGTCGCTTCGATGGGGTTCTCTGACGAGGCCGCGCTCAGCCATTGGCGTTTGCGGGCCGTTCAGGCGCTTGCACTGACTGTGGCCAACCTGGTCGAGCTGTTCCGAGTCGAGGTCGTCTGCCTCGGTGGCGGTCTGCTGGGGCGTTTTCCTGAAATGCCGCAGATGGTCAGCGTTCTGCTGCGCGAGCCCGGCTATCTCAAGCCGTCTCTGACTGCCCCGTTGGTCATGCAGTCCCCCCAGGGTACCGAGGCTTCCCTGTTGGGAGGACTGTACCTGGCCGAGGCCAGCCATGAAGTACAGAACGAAATCTGTGAAGGCGGCCAGGGCAACAGCAAGGCAACCATCCGCCACGTCGGCAACGGGTTGAGCTTCATCTCCATGAGCACACGCTGAGGGGATGGCCTTGGACAACCGAAAGTTTCAACGAAGGAGCGTACTTGGAATGAGAAACAGAAGTGACCGTAACAGCACCGTTCGACGGGTATTGATTGAAAGTGCCAGGGCCTGGTCGGCGGTGGATCGGCTGAGCATGTACCTGGGAGGGGTGGTGGTATTTTCGTTGGGGGCGTTGTTCTTCATCACCAGCCATCTGGGGACTGACCCGCTAGACGTGTTCGTTATTGGTTTGAACGGTAAGTTGAATTTGGGATTGGGTGCCTGTTCCGCGATTTTTTCCATCGCCATGCTGGCCTGGTGGGCCCTGTGGAACAAGCGATGGCCTCCCATCAGTCCGTTTGTCACCACCACGCTGACCGGTCTGTTCATCGACTTATGGCTGCTGCTGGAGATCGATGACCTGCTGAGCGCCAGGTTCACTTCCTATGTGATGCTCGCCATCGGCCTGGCGTTGTGCGCCTATGCTTCTGCGCTGATTATCATGAGCGGGATTGGTATTCGTGTCATCGATCTGATGGTGATCACCATCATGCGCAAGGTGGGCTGGTCCTTCACCTTTTCCAAAATGGTTCTGGAGATCTCCATCTTCCTGGCTGGGTGGGTATTGGGCGGGCCTTTCGGTATTGGTACGATTGCATTTCTGCTCATCATCGCACCGCTGATTCGGCCGTTCATGAACCTCAATGAACGCTATTTGCGCCTATCCAACTATGGACTCAGCCAGCGTCAATCCCTGTCGGTCGAGTGACACCGGTTACCTGCTCAAGCAACGCCTGCCGCCTGGGGAAAACCGGGCGGCATTCTTATCAGATTGCACCGCGCTCCACGACCTTCATCGCCGATTCGCCACACTGCAAATGCTCACGAATGAAATCGAAGGCCTTGGTGGGGTCGCAGCTTGTTCCACAAGTAAAGATGTCGAGAAACAATGCACCATGTTCTGGATAGGTGTGGAAGGAGGCGTGCGATTCCTCCAGTAGCACCAGAATCGTTGCGCCTTGAGGTTCGAAACGTTTGGTCAGGGTGCCACAGACTGTTGCACCGGCCTTGGCTGCTGCATTGCAGAGCAATTGTGTCAGGCCGTCGATGTCGTTGAGTTTGTCCAGGGCAACGTCATAGAGTTCGCCAAGGGCGTGCTTTCCAAAGAAAAAGTTGGTGTGGGTGTTCATTTGACATCCGTGTTCAGGGGAAGCGACAACAGCGTGTCGACCAGGTTGAGTTCACTTGCCGATCATGCAGCAGCGTTTCGCTGGACACTAAAAAAATCAGGCGGGGATTGTTTGAAGTTGTGATTAGTTGATACCAAATATTACCGTTTGCCTGTGTTCAACCTGCGTGATTGTTCCATGCTTGCGCCCCCCATGATATTGCGCCAGAAATGCACCGCTCGGGTGCTGGTTCAGTGTGTGGAAGGAGTGGGTTTGCGAAATGCCAACACCTACGAGAGCCATCTGCAAGGTGTGACAGGCGGCTATCTCGAAGGCGAGAGGGATCTTCTTGCGTTGACTGAGATGGCGCCGGGGATGTTTAGTAAGGCATTTTTAGTAGCCCTCCCGCTTGGTCGTGCTGCTAAGACTTAGCTGCGTCCGTCCAACGCTGGTAGCTTTGCTTGGCATGTTCTGGGGTATCGAATTTTGGCTTTGACCGCAACGCGAACGTCTTTTCGGCCAGGGCTTCCAAACGTTCAGCTGCCTTGGGTAACCAGCCATTCTGGATTGCCCAGAGCTTGATGTTTTGAGCCGGTTCTTGGTGATTGCGCGAACGCAGGATTCGCAGAATGCGTTTGGCGTGATCCTCATCGGACGGGTGCAGAATACTGTGAGCGCGGTTGACTATCGCGGTCAGCGACATCATGGCCTGTTCCACGATCGGATCAGTAATCAGCTTGTCCGCAGAAACGGTGGACCTGCAAAGCTTTGTAGGCTTGCCTGGGTTCTACCCCACTAACACGGACACTTTCGAGTAAGCTCACACCGAGCTGAAGGAGTGTTCATGAAGCGCAAGAAATACAGCCCCGGGTTCAAGCGGGAAGCCATCGAGCTGGGTGGATGTCACTCTCACCCGCGATCACGGTCTTTGGCGCTTCGACTTCAGCGCCAAATGACCTGAGGCTGCGGTGAGGCTCGGTTGTCGCCGCGTGCCTTCATATGGTTAAGCAGGAAGCCTGGCTTCCCGTTTTTCTACACAGCGCGGTCAGTTGCTGGCACTGGCGGTCTGCTTCTCCAGCATCCAGTCCATTCGCAGCTGCGCCAGCGATCATTTACCTTGAAGCTGCGCCGGGGTCGTGAGATACGGCTATATTTCATCGACCTTCCTGGACACGACCTCAAAGGTGAACCCTTGCTCCTTGAACGTAGCACCCCACTCGAAGTTACCGGGTGGAGGCCCGCAGACCAATTGCAGAGATCTGCCGGAGGGGCTGTCATACAGGTGCAGGACTTGGGCAATGTCTCCCGGCGCTGCCTACCTGAAACTCAGCCAATCCCTATAGGTGATCTCGGCCAGATCAACGGTGATGAGCCTGATGGTGTCGCCTTCGCAGAGTGTCATGGTGGAGTGGGCATCGTGTTGGGCTAGAAGGGCGCCTCTGTCGCCGATGGCGAGGGACTGAGTGCGTTCAGGGTGCCCTCAGGGTCATACGCCAGGGGTTAGCTGGCAGATAGCCATAGGCAATCCGGGAACCCCGGCTTATGCTCTGGCCGTCGCCTGTGCTGGGTGCCCAAGGACCAGAAGCTGAGGTGCGCAGCACGGGCTGATATCCACTCACACCAGGAGCGATGTATGGGACAGTCGAGAAGTGTCGAACAGTTGCTCAAATTGAACGCCCGATTCCAGGTTTACATCGATCAATCCTTTAATGAGTTGTATAGGCGCCTTGACGGCCAAGCCGCCGAGCTCAAGCAAAGGATCGAAGCCCATTACCGCTCATATGGCGACGACACCTCCCTCATATCGGGCGACTTTCGGCACCTGACCTTGGTCAGTGAGTGGTCGCTTGAGTCGGTCGAGCAGATGATCGATGCCTGCTGCAAGACCCTTTTTGGTGCTCCGCCCCCGGTCGGCGTACTCTGGGGACCGTTTGCCAGCGAGACGAGCTACGTGCTTGGGGAAATGAGCAATCTTGACGTATTGATCTCCAATGCTGCATTCGACACCGTACAGGGGTTATTGACCCGTTCCGGCTCGCCAACCGAGGACCTTGTTACCATCAAGGCGGATAAGAGGACACTGGCACCCGGCATCACCTTGTTTATGACCGTGCTGGAGAGCGCATGCCGTCGTAAGGACTTCTTCAATAACGAGCCGATTGTTCAGACCCACTTTTTGTTTGATATCCGGTTCTCTCTCAGGGAGGGCCGGGCCCTGAACCGGGTCAATGACCTGCAGACCTATCAGGACCAGCGACAGTTTACGCTCCAGCAGATAATGAAAATTGCTGGGGCGGTCGACGCCCTCAACCCTACCGCTGACGACTATCTGCTCCTGCTGGCCAAGTACGCAGCCATCAGTGGCTCGCTCTTGTCTCGCCTGAGCAGCATTGAGCGAAAACTGAAAGGTATTTCGCCACGGGCCACTGCGGCGCCCCACGATTTCAACATTCCTGCCATTGTGGCGGGCATCAAGGAGCGCTTCGAAAGCGCCTTATAGGCCCCGCGCAGCCGAGCGGCAGCTGCATTCCCGACTGACGGCCAGAGCAGAGGAACGCTATCCATTCCTCCGCTCCAGCTGCGTTCTCTAAAAATCGAAACGCTGGTCAAACACTTTTTGCTCACCGACCGCCACGGTGCATTGGCGGGCCACTTCAACCGGCGTCACTTTCCCCAACAACGACACCAGCGACTTGTAGAACACCTTGTCGCAAGCGGCGTCTTTGCTGAAGGCCTGGGCATTTCCGGCCGCGTCGGCGGTAATCCGGCAACCGGCCACCAATTCGGCGGGCAACTGGTTCAAGAGTACCGGCTTGGAACCTGAGCCCTGCAATTGCATCAGCTCATCGCACCCCCCTTTGGCCGGGCCTTCCTTGATGGTTTTGGTGAAGGCTACGCGTTGGTAATCCGTACCGGTGAACAGCACCTGGTCGTTGACAGCCACTCGGTATTGCGAGGGTTTGAAGGCGATGGACTTGATGCAGAACTGCGTGGTGACCGGTTTTCCGTTGACCTCAGTGGTGGACGACTTGCAGCCTGGGGTGGCCTGGGTGAAGGTGGTATCGGGCGAGCTGACGCAACCGGCCAGTGAGAGCAGACACACACCGAACAGCATTTTTTTCATGGGACTTCCTGTGCTCAAACACACCGCCTCCAGCGGACGGCTTCGGGCGCGTATCATACCCGCGCAGCGGGGCCCAACTGCGCAAAAAAGCGAGGTTGGGATTTTATCAAGGGTTCAGCATTTCACTGGCCCAAAAGGATACGAAACATGAAGACGGACCTGCTCAACGATTTCTCGACGCTGTTTGCCTATTGCTGGTACCGCGACTTCCCCCTGGATGGCTACAGTCGGGACTGGGGCTCAACCTCGGATTGGAACATCCATACCGGCTACACCGTACGCCGGGTCGCCGACCTGATGGGGTACTACGCTCATTTTGAGTCCAGTGGCCGTACCGATGCGGTGATCCGCGACGCGCAGAAAAGCGCGGTGGTCTTTGCCGAGTGGGAGTGGGAGAGTCCCCTTGAAAACGAGATCAACGAGCCAAAAAAGCTCTCTGATGCAGCCCTCAAGGAGCGCCCCCAGTTCTGTTTTCTGTTCAGCTATGCGCCCACGGGCACCCTCGAAAAACAGCTGGCTTACATTGAGCAATATTGGGAAGCCGACGTTCCGCTGCTGGTCACGCTGATCGAGTACGAAGGGTTCAATAAGCGGATCTTCAAGACGATGGTCATGTACCGCCTGGACCACGGCACCTGGAGTCACGTGAGAGAGCAGCAGGCGCTGTCATGGGATGTGGCGGGGACACGATGGGCCTAGTACGGGTGAAGCCTCACCTTATCGTCGGGAAAAGCCGCAATGGTCCCCTCGGTCGGCGGGCTGTTGGTGAAGATGATCTTCCGGCGTGCTGCTTGGTGGTGTTGGACCCCGGCAGCCGCTCTGCTACACCTCGGCAAGCTGGACTTGATCTCTACCACTTGATTTGGCTCTGTACATCGCGGTATCGGCACGCCGGACGAAGGCGTCAAACGATTCTGATGGAGTCCACGTCGCAACGCCGAAGCTACAAGTCACCTGTCCAATATCGTCAAACGGCAGGTTGCTTATCAGAGCTCGAAGCTTTTCTGCCAGCAGTCTCGTATCGTCCAGTTCGGTATCCGGGCAGATCAATGCAAACTCTTCTCCGCCCGTTCTGCACAACAGATCGGTTTTGCGTGTGGCCGAACGTATCCGTGTGCACAACGACTTCAGAACGTTATCACCCCACTGATGGCCGTAGCGGTCGTTGATCTGTTTGAAGTGATCGACGTCAAACATGATCAGCGACAGAGGGCGGTAGTGCACGGTAGCCTCGACGAGCAGGCTTTCCATCAATTCTTCGAAGTGTCGGCGGTTATAGACGCCGGTCAGGTGGTCGGTGATGTTCAACAGACGCAAGTCTTGTGTGCGTTCATCAACCAGCGAGAGCGCACGGGCCCGCTGCGTGATCAGCATGTACACCATCGAGGTCAGCAGCAGTGTCAACCCTGCTCCGAACGCGATAATCAGGTTGGTGGACAGGGCGTAGCTGTTGCTGAGCAGAAAGGTCGAGCTGGGTCTGAACTGGATCAGGTAATTCTGGTCGGCTACTTTCAGCAGCCGCTGCGCGTACAGCCCTGAAGGGGCAGCAGGGGTCGAGCTGTGATAAATGGTTTCCCCTTGATGCTGCGTGTCGCTCAATGAAAGCGCCACGTTCAGTCGTTGCAGACTTGGCAATGGAATCCCTTGTTCCATCAAAGAAGCCAAGCGCACGGTGGAGACAACGAATCCCTGCAAATCATCATCGTTCAAGGAAGCCTTGCGGGACTCGCGGAAGACAGGTGCGACAAAGAAAATTCCCGACTGCCCATTGGTCATTTCCAACGGTTCCGACACGGCTATTTGACGTGTTTCTCGTGCCTTGCTCATCAAGGCCTGGCGGCCCGGGCGAGCCAGAACATCCATGCCGGGCATGATCGTTACGTCATCGCGCTTCAATAAGTAGAGCAATATCAGGTGTTCCGGCCGGTGGGTGAGGGGGGCTCTCTCGCCGGTGACGGGATTCATTTCATGATATGAAAAATCACTGGTGCCGTTACCAAGCGCCTTGGCGCGAAAAGCCTGGAGGTCCTTCTCGAGAATCCTCGGTACCCAGCCACAGGATTCGTCCTCTCCGACCAGGGGCGTGACGAATCCCAAAAACTCCCTTTCAGTGACATCGTCGGCGTTGATAAAGAAACGCCTCACAACGTCCAGTTTCAGGACCTGGGTATTAAAGCGTCGTTGCAGGCGACTGAATCTCTCGTCGACCTCCAGCTGAAAAGCAACGCTAACGGTACGCTGCTCTGACCTTTCGAACAGAGTCAGTACCAGAAAGGTGATGGCCAGCCCTGCCAGGCACACCAATCCGCACAGGATGACGTCTGCTGCTTTGAGTGCGTTCTGACGAGTAGACATCATTTTGTGTTCCTTGCTCATCGTCAAAAACAGCGTGCAGTGACTGGAGTGCTTTTGGAGTATCGGCACGCTTGCCGTTATCTTTATGAACAAGGTGTTGGAACAAGACACTTCATGAAGGTGTACAACCCGTGAGCATGCATTACGAGCGCTTCAATAGCCTGCATCGTCAGGGCCACTGAGTGGCCTGCTCTTGGGTCAAGGTGGAAATGCCTTGGTGAAGTCATCGGCGGGCTTGCCCGCCTGATGACGTGGGTAATGAGTGCCTGGGCGTCAGTACCGCAGTGATGGGAGGACCGCTACAGTATTTTGCTGTCACCCCTCGTTAGAGAGATGGTTGGCAAATCTTCCTACCGCGCTGACCACTTCTTGTGCTCCTGACTGGATCTCGACGATGACGTTTCCTGCCTGGCTGGCCAGTGAAAGCCCTATTTCCGCTTGCCGACGGCTTTCACTCATGCTGGTCACCGCCTCCGCCACCAGGGCATTGTTTCGTTGGACAACTTCGACAATTTCTTCCGTTGCGGTACTGGTTCTTCCTGCCAGTTTTCGAACTTCGTCCGCAACGACTGCAAACCCGCGACCCTGGTCGCCCGCGCGAGCGGCCTCGATGGCAGCATTCAGGGCCAGCAGGTTTGTCTGTTGCGCGATACCTCCAATCGTCGAAACGATAGAGGTGATCAGGTGTGACTGATGACCAAGGGCTTCAACGCCCTCTGAGGCGTTGGAGACCTGCGCGACTATCTTGTTCATTGTGTCAACGGTGTCCTGAACGGCTTCCGCACCTTTTTTGGCCGAACTGTCCGTTTTGCGCGAGACCTCGTAGGCAATCCCGGCTGCCGAGCTGACTTCCCTTTCCCGGTTTACCTGGTCGGTGATGGCTGTGGCAAATTTCACGATTTTGTAGAGTTTGCCGGTAGTGTCGCGAACGGGGTTGTAGGAAGCCTCCAACCAGAGTTCTCGGCCTGAACTGTCAATTCGCTTGAATCGTTCGGCGACAAAATGACCGTCATTCAGCCTTTTCCACAGTTCCTGGTAGGCGGGTGAGGAGGCATATTCGGGGTCGCAGAATATCCTGTGGTGTTTTCCTGATAGGCTCTCGAGCGAATACCCTACGGTATTCAGAAAGTTCTGGTTGGCATTGATTATTGTGCCGTCCAGGTTGAACTCAATGACTGCCGTTGATCTATACAGCGCTTGAATGAGCTCTTCGTTCTCTCTTGACTTGTTTACATTCTGCGTCACATTGCAGCCATAGGCTGTCATGTGGGTAACGCTGCCGGTCTCGTTTTTGACAGGGCACCACATGGCTCTCATCCAAACCATCTGGCCGTTGGCTGCAATGTACCGATATTCATCTGTAACGCTTGTGCCAAGGCTCATGGCTTTTTGAAAGTTCTTGAAACAAGGCAAGTCTCTTACGTAACTGGGCGTGAGATTTCCCAGGGGGTTACCTAAGAGCTTGTCTGGATCGTGGCCAACAAAGCTGGAGAAGTTGCTGTTGACGGCCGTGATGATCATGTTGCGATCAACTGTAACTTCCAGCATCTCGTTTTTTATGAGATTTCGTCTGCTGCGGAGCTCGTTAATCTCCTCCTTGAGTAGCTGTAGCTCCTTTTTAAGGTGAGAGTTAAACATTTTTCACTTCCGCATCGTTAGCTGGTTCCATTTTATCGGAAGATTTCACAGAAAGTTTAATCGTTCGGCGTCGTGGTAATAGTATGGCTAGCTATTTTCCTGGCTTGCAGGTGAATCGATGATCCCCCCGACGAAGCCGTCGGGCTAACTGAGCAGTCGTTCAACGCCTGTCTTGAACTCCTGAATGGTAAAGGGCTTTACCAGCAGCTTGGCCTTGCCCTGCTGTTCGTGAATACGGGTGGTGGCATCGACGAAACCTGATATGAACAGAATCTTGAGGGCGGGTCGCATTGCCCATGCAGCCTTGGCGACGTCGTGGCCATTCACGTTACCGGGCAATATGATGTCCGTCACAATCAACTGCAGATTCTGTAGCTCATTGATCTGCTGTAGAGCCTGACTGGGTGTACTCGCTTCGACCACCTGGTAGCCCATGTCCTGCAATGCCTCTCCGACCAGTTCGCGTATGGCGGCCTCATCGTCGAGGACCAGCGCCGAGCCCAGGTTCGTCTGTCCGGCCCTATCGATCCTGTCGACGGGGGTATCTTTCGCAGCCGGCATCACGCCGCTGTATACCGGCAAGAACAGGCTGACCGAGGTGCCTTCACCCAACACTGATTCGATTTGCGCATGCCCGGATGCCTGACGTATGAAGTCCTGCACCACCGAGAGTCCCAGGCCGGAACCCGAACCCAGCGGCTTGGTGGTGAAAAACGGCTCGAACGCATGCTCGGCCACACTGGCCGGCATGCCCTGGCCGGTGTCCGTGACCCGTATCTGCACATAGTCACCCCTGTGCAGATCGGAACCCGGCGGGGGAGCGTCCAGAGTCAGCCTGAGCACCTCGACGGTCAGGCAACCGCCGTTGGGCATGGCATCGCGTGCGTTGATGCACAGGTTCAACAGGGCATTTTCGAATTGATGGGCATCGCAGTAGCACAGGGCTGAGTCTGAAACTGTCAGCAACTGGAATTCAATCTGCGGTGTCAGCGTTCTGGCAATCAGCTCTTTCATGCCCTCCATGAGCAGGGCGAGGTCGACCGTTTCACTCGCCAAGGGTTGCTTCCTGGCGTAAGCCAGCAGCCGATGTGTCAGTGAACTGGCCCTGTGGGTGGCGTCTCTGGCCAGCGTGACATAGCGCTCGACTTCACCGAATCGCCCCTGGAGGAGGCGCTGCTGGATCATCTCCTGAGTACCATTGATGATGGTGAGCAGGTTGTTGAAGTCGTGCGCCAGCCCCCTCGTCAATTGTCCGAGCGATTCCATTTTTTGACTCTGCTGCAACTGGGTGCTGACCCGTTCCAGTGCCTGCTGTCGCTCACGGTAGAGGGTGATGTCCCGTGCGATAGCAAAATAGAGGCCTGCACGCTCCGCGATTCTCCAGTTCAGGAGCAGGGGCTGGCCATTGCTGCGCACACTCTGGGTATCGAGTTCCGCTATGGGGCGATCACCGAGACTGCGCAAGGCGTCCGATAACTGTGCCGGTGAAATCAGACTGGAAAACGCGCCTTCCCTGAGCTGTTGCTCGCTCCAGCCGGTTTCGACCTGCCAGGCGGGGTTCATCGCCAGCACTTCACCGCTCTCGGACAGTGTGCAGATGAGGTCGGGAGACGCCTTCCAGATACCATCGCGCTCATCCGTGCGCCGTTGCACTTCGCCTTCAAGGTTTTTATTGACCTTGTCCAGTGCTCTGAGGCTGCGTCGCAACAGGGCGCAGACGATGGCTATGCCCAAGGTGACCAATCCGAAATTCAGGCTGTTGAGCCACGTCGTCGGGTCGTCTTCAAAACCGATCGGCCCTATGAAGAAATATTGTGCCGCGAGCACTGCCAGGACGCATCCCAGTACGGAGGGTCCTACACCAAACCAGAAGCCGATGAGCATCAAGCCGGGTATGAAGAATAGATAAGGGAGCGCCGTGGCTGACATCTGTGCACGCACAACACAGCACAACGCAACCACCAGCACAGCCCCCAGGTAGCGTGTCGGGCGCTTGAGATGAATTCGTTCCAAACGTTGAAGAACGTTGGCGGCCCGTCTAAAAAAACTGGACAAGAATGACTCCGGTGTTGAGGTTTCTGGCCATCATCATAGCTGGCAAGCGTCTAGGGCGCTGCCTGGAGGCTTTCCCCGTCAGTAACGGTCTGGCATTAGTTCCTTTGAAGGAGCATGAGGTTCCATCTTGCGGAGCCCTCAAGGATGAACAAACCGGCAATGTGCCACTCTTAAGGGCATGCGCCTTTCACACTGCAACTGGAGTTACCATGGACAATACGACAATCGAGCAGGATGAACGCTTGCGTCTGGTCGAGGTCGACCGTTTGACGTCCGAGCTTTCAAGCGGCTCGGACCCTGTGCTGAACAGCGTCGTATCCATGCTCTGCGCTTATTTCAATGTGCCGATCGCACTGGTCAGCATCATTGATCGCGACTATCAGATATTCAAGGCACGGATAGGTATGGCCCTGGAGCGTACGCCGAAGGAGCTGTCCATCTGTGCTCACTGCCTGGGGCAGGAGACGGTGCTGGAAATCTGCGATGCACAGACAGATTCCCGTACTGTCGATAATCCGTTGGTGACGGGGGACCCGTACATCCGCTACTACGCCGGGGCTGCCCTGATGGTCAGGCCCGGTGTGAGTGTAGGCCGCCTGTGCATCATCGACCGGAAGACGCGAGCGGCTCTGAACGAGCGCGATCAGGAGCTGCTGCGCAATGCCGCGCAGATTGTGGTGTCGCGACTGCAGTCCATCCACCAGCAACATTTTTACGACCCGATCACCGGGTTGCCCAATCGGCGGCGCTTCGAGGCTGACCTTCATGACGCCGATGCATTTGCCGGCCAACTGGCTGTATTGATCGAGCCGATTTCGGCATCTGGCATGGACAGACAGGTGAAGGCTCTGGGTGTGGAGTTTTTCACCGATTTCATGCTCGCGGTCAAGGAAGTCCTGTTGGAGGTGCTGCCTGCGTCCGCACGTCTGTATCGGGTCAGTACCCTGAGTTTCCTGACCCTGGTCGAGCCTTGCGAGGCGATGGCCTTGTCCGAACAACTCAATAAAATCGTCCTGGCGCTGAGCAGGCCGCTGCACTGTGGCAACGTGCCGGTGTTCGCGGACGTGGCTATCAGTGTTCTGGAACTGGGCGTAGAGGTCGATGCCTCACTCGACAGCCTGCGCCTGATGGCTAGCATGACCGACGCCGCACGTCAAAGCGAACATCGCTGGCTGGGTTATGACCCTGTGGTGGATGCCAGCCTGCGTCGCAGCACCACATTGCTCAACGACCTCGAGGCGGCGCTTATCGCTTCGGATCAATTGCGCCTCGTCTACCAGCCCAGGGTCGGCCTGGCCAATAATCGCTGTGTGGCAGTCGAGGCACTTCTGCGCTGGACCCATCCCACCTTGGGTCCGATCAGCCCTGCGGAATTCATCCCCTTGGCTGAAACGACCGCATCGATTCGTGGCATCACACGCCTGGTGGTCCGGCGTGTCTGCGAGCAACTGGCCCAATGGCAGGCTCAAGGGCTGCAGCTGTCGGTATCGCTGAACATCTCTGCGCTGGATCTGGGTGACGGCCACCTGTTCGAGGACTTGACCCGCGCGTTGAGCGAATACCGCCTGGACGCTCGCCATATAGAACTCGAGTTCACCGAGAGCGCACTCGTGACCGACTTCGATATGGTCCACCAGCAACTGCAACGCTTCCGAGACCTGGGTGTGGCGATTGGCATCGACGATTTTGGCAGTGGCTACAGCAACTGGGTGTATCTGCGCAGAATCCCCGCCACCAGTGTGAAGCTCGACCGTTCGCTGCTGGCCAACCTGCAGCCGGGGAACAATGAGTGGCACATTGTTCGAGGCCTGATCAGCCTTCTGCGCGACTTGAGTCTCACGGTCGTGGCGGAAGGTATAGAAACGGATTTACACCATCATCTCCTGCGTGGCTGGGGATGTGATCAGGGGCAGGGGTATTACTACGCCAAGCCCATGCCGCCCGAGGACCTCGTGGCCTGGCTGGCGAGACCGGTGTGACGCCTTGAGCGGGCCCGCTTCCAGGGTCACCGGTTGGCCTTGAAGGCGGGTGATTTCTTCTTTGCCTGCTTGATGTCGCGCTTGCCGGCCATCTCTACCAGTCGCCGAAAAGTGGGGCATTCCAGGTGGGATGGCGCAGGGCAGTCGGCAACGTGGCGAAGGGTGTCGCGCAGGGCCGTCAGCTCGCGGATCTGGCGGTCAATCTCGTCAGCCTTGTGATGGAGCAAGGGGCGTGACAGGTCCGGCAGGCCATCCCTGCCGAACATGCCGGCAATCTCCCCAAGCGAGAAACCCGCTGATTTACCCATCGAAATCAGCTTGAGCTGCAACAGCACCTCGGGCGAAAACTGCCTGCGCAGCCCATGCCGTGCGATGGACGCGATCAACCCGGCTTCCTCGTAGTAGCGCAGCGCCGAGGGCCTGATCCCGCTCTTCGCCGACACCTCGCCAATATCCAGAAGTTTCATGCTTGACCTCAAGTTGACTTGAAGTTGCAAACTACTTTGAGTCTGAAATTCTGGAAAGGGGGCAAGGTGATGAAATGGGCGCAATCGCTCGTATCGAAGAGAACACAAGCAGGCATCACGTTCACGCTGGCATTGTCGATGCTGCTGACCTCGCTCGGCACCAGCATTGCCAATATCGCGCTGCCCACGCTGGCCGAGGCGTTTTCGGCACCGTTCGCCCAGGTGCAGTCGGTGGTCGTCGCCTACCTGGCGACCCTGACGATCGCGGTCCTGATCGCTGGCCGGCTCGGCGACAGCTTCGGGCTGAAACCGATGCTCATGGCTGGACTGGCGATATTCGGCGTTGCCTCGGGGCTGTGCGGCGTTGCGCCCAACCTGTGGCTGCTGATCGGTGCGAGGGCGCTCCAGGGTATCGGCGCCGCCTTCCTGATGACGCTGGCCATGGCGTTGATGCGCCAGACGGCCAGTGAGGCGCGTATGGGGCGTGCGATGGGCCTGCTCGGTACCGTCTCGGCACTCGGAACAGCGCTGGGCCCCTCATTGGGAGGGCTCTTGATCGAGGTGACGGGATGGCGCGGGATCTTCTGGGTCCAGTTCCCGCTGGCGTTTATCGCCTTGATCCTGGCTGCCGTGACGCTGCCGGGCGACACCGGCGAGGGCACGACGCCTTCTGCAAGCGTGTGGTCGGTGCTGGGCTGGCGCCTGGTGCCCAACCTGCTTGTCAACGGCCTGGTGGCCGCTGTCATGATGACGACGCTGGTGGTGGGGCCCTTCTTTCTGGGCGTCGGTCTGGGCCTGAAGGCGGCGCAGGTCGGCTGCGTCATGGCCATGGGCCCGGTGATCTCCATCTTCAGCGGGGTTCCCTCGGGACGGCTCGTCGATGCCTGGGGCTGTGACCGTGCACTGGCCCTGGGACTTGCCCTGTTGGCGGCGGGCGCTTTCTTGCTCGCGTTTGTGCCGAACATGATCGGCGTTGCGGGCTACCTGATCTCCATCATCGTCCTGACGCCGGGCTATCAGCTCTTTCAGGCGGCCAACAACACCACCACACTGGCAGACGTGCCCCAGGATCGGCGCGGCACCGTGTCGGGACTGCTCAGCCTGTCGCGCAATGTCGGCCTGATCACCGGGGCATCCGTGATGGGGGCCGTTTTCTCGTACGGTGTCGGAACGCAAGCGTTCTCGCACGCCAGCGCTTTGGCGATCGCTTCCGGCATGCGCCTGACCTTCATACTGGCTGGCGTGATGATGATCGCCTCAATCGTGATCACCTTCGGTCGCGCCTCCTGTCGTTCGTGATAACAACACACCCCTCAGGCCCGGATAACATCGTTTTTCAAAGGGCCACGCTGTCCCCTGTAGTCCTGAAGCACCACGGTGTTTCATCGATGCGAGACCGTGATCCTTGCACCTGCCTGGCGAACCCCTCTTGTCGACAGGGTGCTGTCCCCTTGCCTGGCAGGCATGGGCAAGACCCGCTTCAGGCTCGTACAAGTAATCACCCTGGGCCTGCGATTAGATTCAGTGTTTCGACGTGACGCACAAAGGGCAGGCGCATGTTCTTCAAGAAGCACAAACAGCCACAAGGGTCCGGCGAGGCCCGGCAACTGGAGCAGTCCACGCAGGAAAACGCGCGTCTTACACAGCAGTTGCAGGCGGCCACGCAGTTGGCCGAGCAACAGGCCATTCGTCTGGCGCAGGTTGAGCACGCGCTTGAAACCCTGCATCGGCAACTGGAGCCGATGCGCCAGCGGGAGCAGGTTCTCGACCTCGAGGTGCAACAGCACCTGCAGCGGGCTGGCCAGCATCAGTTGGAGGCCAGGGTCTGGGAACTGTTGCAGTCGACCCTGACCGAGGGCTGCTGGGACATCGCGGTGGTCAACGGCGATGTTCAGGACCCGGCCAGTTGCATGCGCTTTTCCAATCAGTTCCGCGTCCTGCTGGGGTACACCGCCCAGGAGCTGCCCGATGGCTGGGAGGCCCAGGTGGGTATTACCCATCCGGACGACCTGCCGAAGATGATGGCAATCTTCGACCGCGAAATCCTCGGTCTCCACGGCAGTGGCGAGTATGTTTTCGAGTACCGGATGCGGCACAAGAGCCGGGGCTATATCTGGTGCCGCGAGCGTGGCCGCGGGGTGCGCGATGAGCAGGGGCGATTGACCCGGGTGATTGGCGCGGTGCGCGACATCAGCGATGAGCGATCGGCCCAGTCAGCCCATCAGCAGATGCTGACGCAGAATCAGGCGACCTACGACCAGATTGCGACGGTGGTGGGGGTGATCAAGGGGATTGCCGACCAGACCAATCTCCTGGCGCTGAACGCGGCGATCGAGGCGGCCAGGGCGGGGGAGGTGGGACGTGGATTTTCCGTGGTGGCCGATGAGGTGCGCAAACTGGCGGAAAGTACCCGCCAGGCGACCCACCAGATTCAGACCATGTTGCACCAGCACAAACAATGAATGGCATCGGCCACTGCCACGGCGGCGCGGGCACGGTTCATGCTCAGAACCACATCCGGATGCCGGCAACGAAACGCGCCTCATCCACGTCCCCATCCTCGTCGCGGATGAAGCCGGCGGTCCTGCCGTAGGCGCGGCTCCAGGTGACGCCGATGTAGGGGGCGAACTGGCGCACGACTTCATAGCGTAACCGCAGCCCGACTTCGGTATTGGAGAGGCCGGAACCCACGCCGCGTGCCGGGTCGTTTTTGCCATGGAAATTGGCTTCAGCGGTTGGCTGCAGGATCAGGCGATTGGTCAGGAGGATGTCGGACTCGCCTTTCAGCCGAACGGCTGTCCGACCGTTTTCACCGATGAAGGCGGTGGCCTGGGCTTCGAAGTCATAGAGCACCATGCCCTGGACGCCGAACGCCGCCCAGGTCTGGGGCGATTGCGGCTTGAAATCCTGGCGTACCCCTGCGACGGCGTCCCACCAGGGGCTGATCGAATGCCCGTACAGCAGCTGCAGCTCGGCGTCCTCGGTGGTGCGATCGGTACGCTGGCCTTCGGAGCGAAGCCAGAGCCGGTCGGTGTCCGTGCCCACCCAGCCCGAGGCTTCCCAGGCCAGGGTGCTGCCCTCGTTGGCAGCCTGGTACTCGAGCTGGTCCAGCAGGAAAAAGCTGTTGATCCGGTTGTCATGGATCTGGTGCCCGCCCACTGGGGGGAAGGCGGCCTGGCGGTCGGCGTCGGTCAGTGCCGGAATAGGCGTCCGGCTGGTCGCCGCCGGCGTAGCCGGGCCAGGGTTCATGCCGGAATGATTCATGGCGTCATGATTCATGGCGCCGTGATTCATGCCTGGCATCGATCCCGGCGAGGGTGCGCTATCCGTCTGCATGTTGCCGTGTCCCATCGCCGAATGGTCCCCCTCTTGAGCGGCGAAACCGCTCGCTCCACTCAGCAGGCCGAGGGCAGCGGTCAAGGTCAGCAGCGCGGGTCTTGCCAGGTTATTGCTCATGTTGCCCTGCCTTGGCCTGGTCACGGTACCAGGAGAATGGGGTATTGGCTGCAAGCGGGCCTGCCGCCGCCGCCGTGGGGAAAAGGGCGTTACGCTGCATCGGTGGGTTCATCTCGAATCTCCCGTCATTCTTCCACGCGGACTTCCCGGAACATGCCCATTTCCATATGGAACAGCAGGTGGCAGTGATAGGCCCAACGTCCCAGCGCATCGGCCGTTACCCGATAGCTTCGTTTTGAGCCGGGCGGCATGTCGATCGTGTGCTTGCGCACCCGGAAACGGCCGTTCTCATCCTCCAGATCACTCCACATGCCGTGGAGGTGGACGGGGTGAGCCATCATGGTGTCGTTGACCAGGGTGATGCGCAGGCGCTCGCCGTACCTGAGGCGCAGCGGTTCGGCATCGGAGAATTTGATGCCGTCGAAGGACCAGGCGAATTTCTCCATGTGGCCGGTCAGGTGCAACTCGAGCGTGCGGCCCGGCTCCCGGCCATCCGGGTCGGGGAAGGTGCTGCGCAGGTCCGCATAGGTCAGCACGCGGCGTCCGTTGTTACGCAGCCCGATGCCCGGATCGTTCAGCTTCGGTAGCGGGTTCGTCGCCTGCATGTCGACCAGGGGATTGTGCTTCTCCGAATCCGGATGGCCCTGCCGCGTCGTGCTCATGCCGGTCATGCCGGCGTGGTCCATGCCGGCCATCGTGCCGTGGTCCATGCCCGGCATACCGCCCGGCATGGCGCCGTGATCCATCCCGCCGTGATCCATGCCCATGTCATTCATGGACAGCAGGGGGCGCGGGTCGACCGCCGGCACCCGGGCTTGCAAGCCTTCGCGGACGGCCAGGGTGCCCCTGGCGTACCCGGTGCGATCCATGGACTGAGCGAAAATGGTGTAGGCCGGCTGGTCTTCAGGCTCGACGATGACATCGTAGGTTTCCGCAACGGCGATGCGGAACTCGTCGACCGAAACCGGATGGACGGGTTGCCCATCCGCGGCGACCACCGTCATCCTGAGGCCGGGAATCCGCACATCGAAATAGCTCATGGCGCAGGCGTTGATGAAGCGCAGGCGGATTTTCTCGCCGGGCTTGAATACGCCGGTCCAGTTGCCGTCCGGGGCCTGGCCGTTCATGAGGTAGGTGTAGGTGTACCCGCTCACGTCGGCCAGGTCGGTAGGGTTCATCCTCATCTCGGCCCACATCCTGCGATCGGCTAACGCGGCCGACCAACCCGTCTCGCTCACATCGCTGATGAAGTCCGCGACGGTCCGCTTGTGGAAGTTGTAGTAGTCGGACTGTTTCTTGAGCCTGGAGGCAACCCTCGCCGGGTCCTCGTCTGTCCAGTCGCTGAGCATGACGACGTAATCACGTTCGTGGGTGAATGGCTCGGGGTCCCTGGCATCGATCACCAGTGCGCCGTACACGCCCACCTGCTCCTGGAGGCCGGAGTGGCTGTGGTACCAGTAGGTGCCGCTCTGGCGGACCTTGAACCTGTATTCGTACAGGCCATCAGGCGCGATGCCGTGGAAGCTCAGGCCTGGCACGCCGTCCATGTTCGCCGGCAGGATGATGCCGTGCCAGTGGAGGGAGGTATCCTGCCTGAGGCGGTTATGCACGCGCAGCGTGACGGTATCGCCTTCGCGCCAGCGAAGAGTCGGCCCGGGCAGGGAACCGTTGATTGCCATTGCCGTGCGTGGGGTGCCGGTGATGTTCACCGGCAGCTCACCGATGTAGAGATCGAAGTCGGTGCCCGTCAGCACATTCGGCTGGCCCGGGCTGGTCAGCGCCCAAACCGGGGCGCGCCACATGCCCAGCCCGCCCAGCAGGCCGGTGGCGGCCAGGCCCTTGACGAAGGAACGTCTCGTGGTTTTGCTTTGCATGCCGTTGCGTCCAGTCAGATGATTCGCGGGTCTCCAGGCAGGCCAATGCGGCCGGCCTGGTTCCTGGCTTCGTGATCAAGTTAGTGATCCCGTGCTGTCAGCGACCTGAGCCCGACATTACTTTTCCGTCAGCTTCTGGAGGGGAGATTCTGCTGTTCACCGATGTAACAGGTGGGGTCTGATACCGGCTGCATGACTGAAGAGGGCCGCAACCTGCGGCCCTCAAGGTGAAACTCAAGGCACTTGGGGTGAAACGATAATCTTCACGTTGTGCTCCTTGTTGTTCACGAGCTCCTGGAAGCCCTTCTCGACGATGTCTTCAAGCTCGATGCGTCCGGTGACCAGCGGGGCGATGTCCAGGCGGCCGTCGGCAATGAAGGCGATCACATCGGCAAACTCGCCGTTGTAGGCCAGCGAGCCGAACACCTGCTTCTCGGTCGCCACCAGCTCGAAGAAGTTGAACGAACTGGGTTCCTCGAAGATGCCCACCAGCACGCAGGTGCCGGCCTTGCGGATGGCGTCGATGGCCAGCTTGGCAGTATGCTGGTTGCCGATGCACTCGAAGCTGACGTCCGCCCCCAGGCCTTGGGTGAGGCGGCGCACCTCCGCCAGCACGTCGCATTCGTTCGGGTCGAGCACATGGCTGGCGCCGACCTCACGGGCCTTGGCCTTGCGGGCCGAGGACATCTCCAGCGCGATCACCTGCGCGGCACCGGCGGCCTTGGCGCACATGATGGTGCACAGGCCGATGGTGCCCGCGCCGACTACGACCACGTTGCGCCCCAGCAGGCTGCCGGCCTTCTTCACCGCGTGCATGCCCACCGCCAGCGGCTCGATCAACGCCCCGGCTTCGGCGGGGAAGCCCGCGGGCAGCTTGTACAGCAGGTTGGCCGGTACGTTGACCCATTGGGCGAAGGCGCCGTTGTTCATCAGGCCGGTGAAGGCCAGGTTCTCGCAGATGTTGTACAGACCGTTGCGACAGTAATAGCAGGTCCCGCAGTGCTGGCAGGCGTCGGCCGCGACGACCTCGCCGCTGCTGAAGCCTTCGACGCCGGGGCCGAGCTTGACGATTTCGCCGCAGAATTCGTGGCCGAGAATGCACTGGCCCTTGATGCCGGTGAGCGGGTGTGGCGCTTGCACCGGTATGAACACGGGACCGGCGACGTACTCGTGCAGGTCCGAACCGCAGATGCCGCACCAGTGCACGCGGATCTGCACCCAGCCGGCTGGCGGGTCACCCGGCAGCGGCACGTTTTCCACACGGATATCGTTGCGGCCGTGCCAGACCGCGGCACGCATGCTGTTGGTGTTGAGGGTCATGGCTGTCTCCTGGGGCCCGGCCCTATGGGCGGACCCTCGTTGGTCAATGGCGTTTGAGGAAGTCCAGCAGCAGGGCGTTGACCGCCTCGGCGTCTTCGAGCTGGAGCATGTGGGCCTGTTTGGGCTGCACGTGAACTTCGGCAGGCAGCCCCTCGGCGTGGCTGGCCGGGATGATCGCGTCCGCCTCGCCCCAGATCACCAGGGCCGGATGTTCGGCGGTATCCAGGACATGGCGCAGGTCGTGCTGCTGCCGGCCGTTGGCGAAGAGCTGGTCGGCAAGCTGCTGCAGCGCCGTGCCCACACCTTCGAGCCGCTTGTACTTGAGCATGTCCTCGAGCATCTGCCGGTTGACCAGCGCCGGGGCGGAGAACAGTTGCACCAGCTGCGGCTTGAGCTCGTTGCGGCTGTTGGCCCTGACGAAGCCTTGCAGGTAGTCGCCGTTGATCTGCGTACCCAGCCCGGCGCTGGCCAGCAGGCTCAACGTGCGCACCCGCCGAGGCGCCAGCCGTGCGGTATTGAGCGCCACCGCGCCGCCCATGGAGTGCCCGGCCAGGTGTGCCTGCTGGATATCGAGGTGATCGAGCAGGGCGAGTACCGCGCCGCTCAATTCGTCGAGGTCGCCGCGTTGCAGCGTCTTGCCCGACTCGCCATGGCCCGGCAGGTCCAGAGCGATGACCCGGCGTCCGGCCGCCAGCGCCTCGTGGTTGAACAGCCAGTTGTTCAGGTCGCCGCCGAAACCGTGGATCAGCACCAGCGGTACGCCGCCTTCGCCGCGCTCGAAGTAACGCACGACACGCCCCTGCAGCTCGACTTTCTGTGGTGTGGGCCCGCTGTCAGCCTCGCTGCCGCCGTTCGGAACGAACTCGGCCTGGAAGCGCCTGACCACTTCGTCGATCTCTTCGTCGCTGGCTTCACCTTCGACGACCACGCCCAGCAGGGCGCCGACCGGCAGGACTTCTTCCTCGCGTGCCACCTGCCGGCGAAGGATGCCGCTGAAGGGCGCCTCGACGCTGCTGCTGATCTTGTCGGTCTCCACATCGAGCACCTCGTCGCCTTTCTCGATGACGTCGCCGTTATCTTTGAGCCACGAGTCGATACGCCCCTCGGTCATCGACAGGCCCCACTTGGGCATGGTCAGGGTATGGATTCGGCTCATGCCACCTTCCTCCCTTGCACCAGTTCCAGGACCGTGGCCTCGATCTTCGCCGCGCTGGGGATATACAGGTCTTCCAGGGCGTCGGAGAAGGGCACCGGTGTGTGCGGCGCGGTGACCTGGCGGATCGGGCCCTTGAGCGAATCGAACGCCTGTTCGGCCACCAGCGCGGCGATGTCGGTGGCCATGGAGCAACGGGGGTTGGCCTCGTCGATCACCACCAGGCGACCGGTCTTTTCCACGCTTTCGAGGATGCTGTCGGCGTCCAGCGGGCTGGTGGTGCGCAGGTCCAGCACCTCGCAGGAGACTCCCTGGCGCGCCAGGCTGGCGGCGGCGTCCATGGCCAGGTGGACCATGCGCCCGTAGGTCACCAGGGTCACGTCATCACCCTCGCGCAGGAAGTTGGCTTCGCCGAAGGGCACGGTGTACAGCTCCTCCGGCACCTCGCCCTGCATCGAGTAGAGCAGCTTGTGTTCGCAGAAGATCACCGGGTCGTTGTCGCGGATGGCCTGGATCAGCAGCCCCTTGGCGTCATACGGCGAGGACGGGCAGACCACCTTGAGCCCGGGGATATGCGTCCAGAGCGCGGTGAGCATCTGCGAGTGCTGGGCGGCGGCGCGCAGGCCGGCACCGACCATGGTGCGGATCACCAGCGGGGTCACCGCCTTGCCTCCGAACATGTAGCGGAACTTGGCCGCCTGGTTGAGGATCTGGTCCAGGCAGCAGCCGGCGAAATCGACGAACATCAGTTCGCACACCGGGCGCAGGCCACGGGTCGCGGCGCCCACGGCGGCACCGACGTAGCCGATCTCCGACAGCGGGGTATCCAGCACGCGGCCGGGGAACTGGTGGAACAGGCCCTTGGTGACGCCGAGTACGCCGCCCCAGGCGTCGTCCTCACCGGGTGCGCCAGCACCGCCGGCGTTATCCTCGCCCATGATGAACACCGTCTGGTCGCGGCGCATTTCCTGGGCCAGGGCTTCGTTGATGGCCTGCTGGTAACTGATCTTTCTGGCCATGATGGCTCTCCTCTTGTTGTTCCATGGGCCGGGGTGCGGGTCTGTCGCACGGCGCCCGGCGGCTGATCTCAGGGGTAGGCGACGTACACGTCGCTCAGCAGGTCGGCTGGCGACGGCTTGGGATCGGCCTTGGCCCGCAGCACGGCTTCATCGATGCTCGCGTGCACTTCGGCGTCGATGCCGTCCAGGGCGCTGGCCTGCAGCAGGCCGGCGCGCACGGTGCGTTCGCGGAACTGCATCAGGCAGTCGCGGGTTTCGCGGTAGTGCTTGACCTCATCGGGGGCACGGTAGGTCTGGGCATCGCCTTCGAAGTGGCCGTAGTAGCGGGTGAGTTTCACCTCGATCAGCGACGGGCCCTCGCCGGCGCGGGCGCGTTCGATGGCGGCCCCGGCGGCTTCGTGCACGGCGAAGAAGTCGAAGCCGTCCACCGTCACCCCGGGCATGCCGAAACCGGCGGCACGGTCGGCGATGTGATCGCAGGCCACCGACCAGTTCGAGGCCGTGGCCTCGGCGTAGCCGTTGTTCTCGGCAACGAAGATGCACGGCAGGTTCCACACCGAGGCCAGGTTCATCGCCTCGAACACCGCACCCTCGTTGGAGCCGCCGTCGCCGAAGAAGGCCACGGCCACCGCGCGGTTGCCCTTGAGTTTGGCGGCCAGTGCCGCACCGGCCGCCAGCGGTGCGCCGGCGCCGACGATGCCGTTGGCGCCGAGCATGCCCTTGGACAGGTCGGCGATGTGCATGGAGCCACCCTTGCCCTGGCAGACGCCGGTCTTCTTGCCGTAGATCTCGGCCATCATGCCGTACACGTCCACCCCCTTGGCGATGCAGTGACCGTGGCCGCGGTGGGTGGAGGCGATACAGTCCTCGTCGTCGAGGTGGGCCATGACCCCGGCGGCGGAGGCCTCCTCGCCGGCGTACAGGTGCACGAAGCCGGGAATCTCGCCGGTGGCGAACTCCACGTGCAGGCGTTCCTCGAAGGCGCGAATGGTGCGCATCACGCGATAGGCATGGAGCAGTTGTTCAGTCGGTAGCGTGGACATTTTCTTGTTCTCCAGGGTGGTTCACGGGCTTGCCGGCAACGGCCAGCAGGTGATGGTGGGCGGCGAAGGCCAGGGCGGCCTCGACGTCGATGCTCAGCGGGCCGTCAAGTTCGAGGGTGATGCTGGGGCGGTCGGCGGCGACGAACTCGATCTCGCGTTCACCGTCCAGCGCCAGGGTGCCGGCGGCCAGCAGCGGCAGGCGCGGCACACCCGGTTCGAGGCTGCCGCTGGCGACGATGCCGCAGGCTTGCAGCAGGCCCGGGGCCAGCGGCGCCAGCAGTGCCTCGTCAGCCTGCGGGGAGAGGCGCAGCCAACTGCCGCGGGGACAGCGCCGCGACACCGGGTTCCACAACCCGCACAGCGAGGACAGGCCGATGGCGTGGGGCTCGGCGAACGCCGCGTGGATTTCCGCCAGGTCCTCGGCGCGGCTGATGGCGCGGGCGCCGGTGAAGGTCAGCGGCGAGGCGGCGACCTCCACCAGGGCGATCTCGTCGATACCCCGTGCCGCCAGCCGCACGCGCAGGCGCTTGTTGCGCCGCAGGCCGACCTGCGGGGGAATCCGCCCGCTGGCATAGAGCCCGCCGGCCAGCCCGGCCCCGGTGGCCTCGCGCAGCTCCGGGAAGGCGTTGTTGGTTCCGGTGGACAGGCACAGCAGGGGGATGTCACCGACCTCGGCGGCCACTGCCTTGTGCGTGCCGTCGCCACCGAGCACGGCCACCAGGCTGACGCCTCGCTCGACCAGCAGGCGCGCGGCCAGGCGGGTGTCCTCCACGCTCTGGCGCAGCGGCATGTCGAGGAACTCCAGGCGTGGCCAGCGGCTTTCGCGGGCGTGGCGGCCGCTGCTCGCCTTGAGCACGGCGGCGGCGATGCCGGTCATGTCCGGAGGCATCAGCACCTCCTCGATGCCGGTGGCACCGAAGGCGCCCAGCAGGCGCTGGACCACGGCGGCCTTGTCGGTGCTGGAGTAGAGCCCGGCATTCGCGGTCAGGCGGCGCAGGTCCCGTCCCGAGGCGGGGTTGGCGATGATGCCGACACGCAGGGCGGCGCTCATAGGGACAGGCCGCCACCTACGGCGTTGATCAGGGCGACCTTGGCGGCCAGGAAGCAGGGCGAAGCAACAGTTGCGGACATGAGGCACCTCTGATTGTTGTTGTGGGTGCGGGATGACGTCCCGGTGTCTGCCGGGTCATAGCAAGGGCGGTGCCAGGGCGCTATTCATGACGGCACATGTGGCGGGCCAGAGCGGTTGGTGCCGTATCGGGCGGGGCCTGGGACCACAGCCGAATGAGACGGGCCATGTCAGCCTGCCCGGCGTTGCGGTGAGACGTTGAGACGCTGCGTCTCAGTCGGCCGCCGTCTGTTCGTGGCACTTGTCCCGCAGGCGAGGCGGGGCTTAAATGAGCGCAACAAGAACAATGAAACACGCCGTGGAGGCCCCATGCTTCCTGCCTACTCCAGAGCCCACGTGGACTGTGTCAGCCGTGTGTTGCGTCATGCTGGCCGCTTGCCTGAAGCGCCGGTACCGAACCTGATCCTCGACTCCTGGCGCCGCTCGATGGAGCAGCACCACCTGGATCCGGGCTCCCTGCAGGGCCCGCGGATCCTGAGCCAGACGCTGCTCAGGGAATACCGCGAGCGCGCCGAGAGCTTCCTGTGCATCGCCGGCGAGGAGGTCTCGCGGTTGCATGGCCGGGTGCGCGACGCCGACTACTGTGTGCTGCTCACCGACGCCCAGGGCAATACCATCGACTATCGCGTGGAGTCGGCGATCCGTGCCGATTGCCGGCGTGCCGGGCTGTACCTGGGAACCTGCTGGTCGGAAGGCGAGGAGGGCACCTGTGGCGTGGCCGCGGTGCTGACCAATGGCGTCCCGGTGACGGTGCACAAGCGTGACCATTTCCGCGCCGCCTTCATCGGCCTGACCTGCTCGGCGGCACCGGTGTTCGACCCCTGGGGCGAGCTGCTCGGTGTCCTCGACGTGTCGGCCGTCGAATCCCCGGATGACCGCCGCAGCCAGCACCTGATCCGGCAGATGACCGTGCAGAGTGCCCGCGACATCGAAAACGCCTTCTTCATGCACAGCACCCGTGGCCTGTGGGTGTTGCGGGCCCACGCCGCCCCGGGCTATGTCGACAGCCAGCCGGAGTTCCTCTTCGCCTGGGACGCCGACGGTTGCGTGCAGGCGCTCAACCCCTCGGCCCGGCATTACCTGCTGGAGCGCCATGGGCAACTGCCACGGCACATCGGCGAGGTCTTCGACCCGGACCTGTTGCACGCGGCCGCCGACGAGCACCCGCGGCATGCTGCCGAGCACGGCCTGCATATTCGTCTGAGCGTTCCCCGGGGCGCGCACAAGAGGGCGGCTGCGCGCCACGCCGCCGGCGAACCGGACCGGCGGATCGCCGAGAGCCTGCGCCTGGCGGTCCGCGTCAAGGACCGCAACCTGCCCGTGCTGATCCATGGCGAAACCGGCGCCGGCAAGGAGGTCTTCGCGCGCCAGTTGCATGAGCAAAGCGCGCGGCGCGACAAGCCCTTCGTGGCGCTCAATTGCGCCGCGATCCCCGAGAGCCTGATCGAGAGCGAGCTGTTCGGTTATGTCGCCGGCGCCTTTACCGGCGCCGAGCGCAAGGGCGCGCGCGGGCTGCTGCAGCAGGCCGATGGCGGCACGTTGTTCCTCGACGAGATCGGTGACATGCCGCTGGCCTTGCAGACACGCCTGCTGCGGGCGCTGGCCGAGGGCGAAGTGGCGCCGCTGGGGGCGGCGCGGCGGCAGGCGGTGGACATTCAGGTGATCTGCGCCAGCCACCGCGACCTGTCGACCCTGGTGGCCGAAGGCGCCTTTCGCGAGGACCTGTATTTTCGTCTCAGCGGTGCGCGTTTCGAACTGCCGCCGCTGCGCGAGCGTAGCGACAAGCTGGAGCTGATCAACCGCATCCTCGACGAAGAGGCCGCACGCTGCGGCTTGCGCCTGGGGCTGGGGGCTGCGGCCCTGGAGTGTCTGCTGGGCTACAGCTGGCCGGGTAACGTGCGCCAGTTGCGCCATGTCCTGCGCTATGCCTGCGCCATCTGTCCGGGTGACAGCATCCGCCTGGAGGACCTGCCCGAGGACCTGCACGGCCGCTTGCCACCGGTGCGGGCGGAGGTCCCCGCCAGCCCCGAACGCCAGGCGTTGCTCGAGGCCCTGGTGCGCCATCGCTGGCAGCCGGGGCCGGCGGCGCAAGCCCTGGGTATCTCCCGGGCGACCTTGTATCGGCGCGTGAAGCAGCATGACATCGTGATGCCGCGGGTCAAGCCCCATGAACCGGTGCCAGGCCGTTGAAACCCTCCAACGGTCGGCAACGGAGGCGGGCGCCGGGGCAGCGCCCGCAGCGAATCAGAAACCGTACAGGCTGACAGGGTTGTCGCGCAGGATCAGGGCGCGGGTGCTTTCCTCAGGCGCCCAGGCCAGCAGCAGGTCCAGGACAGAGGCATCATCCGGCTTCTGCCCGCTGGCGAGGGTCGGGTGTGGCCAGTCGCTGCCCCAGAGCATGCGCTGGGGGTAACGACCGATCAGGTGGCTGGCCACCCTCCCGACATCCTCGAACCCCGGAGCGCCAACCTTCGAGCGCACGTACGGTGCCGAGACCTTCACCCATGCCCGACCGCTGTCGAGCAATTGCACGAGCGAGGCAAATGCCGCCGACTTGAGGCCTTCAGGCTGGGGGACGTGGCCCATGTGGTCGATGACGATGCTCCCTGGCAATTTGAGCAGCCGCGGCGCCACTTCCGGCAGCAAGGGCCCGGTTGCGAACTGGACATTCCAGCCCAGCTCGTTGACCCGTGCGCCCAGACGCTCGAGATCGTCCAGGGCGGTACCGCCGAGGCTGAGGTTGAAGCGGATACCCCGTACGCCGGCGTCCTGCAGGCGGGCCAGTTCGGCGTCGGTGACCGAACCATCCACCACGGCGACTCCGCGCGCATCCCCCCGGCTGCGCAGCAGGCCATCGAGCATGACGCGGTTGTCGGTGCCGTAGGTGGACGGCGTCACGATCACCATGCGGCGGATGCCCAGGCGTTTCTGCAGCGCGCGGTAGTCCTCCAGCGAGGCATCGGGTGGCAGCAGGGTGGCGTTGGGGGCCGCCGGGATACGGCTGTCGTACAGGTGCATGTGGCAGTCCACGCTGCCAGCCGGCGGAGTCAGTCGGGGGCTGGCTTCCCCCTCGCTGAAGGGCACCTTGGCCAGGGCGCCCATGGAGGCGGCGGCGCCGAGTGCGCCTCCCGCCAGCAGGAAATGACGACGTGACAGGGACATCGGGTATACCTCGATTATTGTTGTTCTGGGGGCACGATACCCACCGCCGAGGGCGGAGGTGGGTATCGCGGGGAGGGGCAGCGACTTACTTGGCGCTGGCCGCGGGGACGGGTGCGGCCTGCTCAAGCTGGCGTTTGCGACCGATGACCAGCACGCTGATGCCGGCGAAGGTGCACAGGGCTGCCAGTGGCATCAGCGCCAGGGCATAGCTGCCGGTGGCATCGTGGATGGCGCCGTAGGCGTTGACCATCAGGCCGCCACCGATCAGGTTGGCCATGGCCCCGACGGCGGCCAGGCCGGCGGCGGCGGTGGATGACGAAAGCCAGCCGGAAACCAGCGCCCAGAACGGTCCTTTCATCGAGTAGGCACCGACCAGCACCAGGGTCAGCATGAACACCGTGGCGGCCAGCGACGAGGTGAACAGGGTCATCAGCAGGCCGGCGGCGATCAGCAGCAGGGTCATGGCGGTGTGCCAGCGGCGTTCACCGGTACGGTCCGAGCTGCGGCCCCAGATGATCATCAGTACCGAGGCGATGCCGTAGGGGATGGCATTGACCAGGCCGATCTGCAGGGAAGTCAGGCCGAAGGTCTTGAGCAGTTGTGGCGCCCACACGCTCATGGTGCTGCCCGCCGCGGAGGCTCCCGAATAGATCAGCGCCAGCACCCAGATATCCTTGTGGCGCAGCAGCTTCCACAGGGAAATGTGGCCGATGGCGGTCTTTTTAGAGGCTTCGTCAGCCAGGCGGCTGGTGAGCCAGGAGCGTTGCTCGTCGGTGAGCCACTGGGCCTGCTCCGGACGGTCGGTCAGCACGAACAGGCAGGCGATACCCAGCAGCACCGCCGGGATGCCTTCGAGGATGAACAGCCAATGCCAGCCGCGCATGCCCATCCAGCCGTCCAGTCCCAGCAGCAGGCCCGACAACGGCGAACCGATGAAGTTGGCCGCCGGAATGGCCACCATGAACAACGCCACCATGCGGGCACGGTAGGCCGACGGCAGCCAGTAGGTGAGGTAGAGCAGCACGCCGGGGAAGAAGCCGGCCTCGGCCGCCCCCAGCAGGAAGCGCATCACATAGAGCGAGTTGGCCCCCTGGACGAAGGCGGTGCCGGCGGAGATCAGGCCCCAGGTGATCATAATCCGGGCAATCCAGATTCGTGCGCCGTAGCGCTGCATGGCCAGGTTGCTGGGGACTTCGATGAGGAAGTAGGCGAAGAAGAACAGGCTGCTGGCGAAGCCGAAGACCTTGGCTGTCAGGTTAAGGTCCGCATTCATCTGCAGCGAGGCCATGCCGATGTTGCCGCGGTCGATGATCGCGATCAGGTAGCAGACGATGAGGAAGGGTAGCAGTCGCCAGGCGACCCGCCGCATGGTACTGCGCTCGAGTGCGTCAGGCTGGGAAGTTGCAGGATTCATGGGGCTCTCCGATTGTTTTTTTTCTGGAGTTTCGCTGGGTGAAGGCGCTCGGCCGGGCAACGGCCGGGCGCCTGTCTATCGATCAGTTGTCGAGCAGGTGGCGATTGACGACGCAGCGCGGATCCAGGGCCTTGCCCGCCCAGGTGTCGAGTACCTGGCCCAGGGCGACCAGTCCGACCCGATCCCTGGCTGCTGAGGTGTTGGCGCCGACATGGGGAGTGGCAACCAGTGTTGGCAGCCCCCACAGCGGGCTGTCGGCAGGCGGCGGCTCGGGGTTGAAGGTATCCAGGCCGGCACCGGCGATCCTGCGCTCGCTCAGCGCCTGTACCAGGGCGTCGGTGTCGATCAGCTCGCCCCGTGCGGTGTTGATCAGGATGCACTCGGGACGCATGCGGGCGAACTGATCGGCAGCGATCAGGTTGTGGTTGCTCTCGGTCAGCGGGCAATGCAGGCTGATGATATCGCTTTCGCTCAGCAGGCGATCGAAATCCTCCTCCCGCTCGACATGGGCGCGCTCCGGTAACTGCTTGAGGTAGGGGTCGTACACCTTGACCTTCATGCGCAGGGGCGCGACCAGGTCCATGAGAATGCTGCCGATCGAGCCCAGCCCGACCAGGCCGAGGGTCTTGCCGAACAGCTCGATGCCGTTGGCCGAGCTCTTGTCCCAGTGCCCATCGCGCATCCGCGCATCGAGCAGCGCGGTTTGCCGGGCCACGCTGAACATCAATGCAAAGGCATGCTCGGCCACGGACTGGGCGTTGGCACCGACCGCGATGGAGACCGGGATACCGTGATCCGCGGCGGCCTGGATGTCGATGGTGTTGTAGCCGACACCATGCTTGGCGATCACCTTGAGTTTGCTCGAAGCCTGGATCATGTCGCGGGTCAGCTTGCCCTGGCGAACGATGATCGCGTCGGGCTGCTCGGCGCGGATGATCGCTTCCAGCTCCTGCTCCGGCAGATACGGTGTGGTGGGGATCACTCGGATGCCGTGCTCGGCGGCGAGTGTCATGGCATCGGCGGCGAGTTCAGGGCCGGTAAGCAGCAGGGTGCGGGACATCGTGAGTACCTTGTTCTTGTCTGGGCAAATGCGCTCGCTCGGAAGCGGCGATGGATTAACCCTAACATAATGAAATGACGTTGCAAGAAAATGATTCTGCTATTCGTCTAGTCCACGAATTTAGGTTGAAAAAGCATTTGCCAATGCAAATATGAAATGACATTCTAAAAATGTGATTCGGCAGCCGTCGAAGACATCCAATAAAAACCAAGAGAGGTAGGTCACATGAGCATTGGCTTCCAAGTGCTTGAGCGCGCGCGCAAGGTCGGCACAGAATGGGTTGGGCGCTATCGCGAGGTTCCGGTCGCCAACGTCAGCGACTCGATGAATCGCATGACCGCAGGCGGAGCCCGTCTGCGCCCGATGCATCGCGCAGGCGTACTCGCCGGCCCGGCACTGACCGTCAAGGCGCGCCCTGGTGACAACCTCATGCTGCATTACGCGATCGATATCGCCGAGCCCGGCGATGTCATCGTGGTGGACGCCGGAGGCGACCTGACCAACGCCCTGATCGGCGAAATGATGGTGGCCTACGCGGTCAAGCGGGGTGTGGCCGGTATCGTGGTCAATGGCGCGATCCGTGATGCCGCGAGCATTGGCGAAGGCGACTTCCCGATGTTTGCCGCCGGTATTTCGCACCGGGGGCCGTACAAGGATGGTCCGGGTGAGATCAACGTACCGATCGCCATTGATGGTATGGTGATCGAGCCGGGCGACCTGGTCATCGGTGATGACGATGGCCTGCTGTGCGTGCCTTACGACCATGTTGCCGAAGTCTACGAGCGTGCGACCGCCAAGCATGCTGCCGAAACCGCCCAGATGGAGCACATTGCCCAGGGTACCAATGACCGCTCCTGGGTCCTGGATTCCCTGAAGAAGAAAGGTTGCCTGCTGCCGGGCTGATTCAGCACAGAATGCATACCTCGCCACCGGTATGCACGAGGCGATGAGTTGGACACGGACGCGGGCCTATTGAGGATACGCAGTCTTGTCCGATTCATCGTCGTCTCGTCGTAACCCGTGGCCCGCGGCCGTTCGGGCGCTCGCTTATCGCAACTTCCAGATCTACTTCATTGGCCAGGGTGTCTCGACCCTGGGCAAATGGGTGCAGCAGGTCGCCTTGTCCTGGCTGGCCTATCACCTGACAGGCTCGGCCGTCCTGCTGGGCCTGATCACCTTTCTTTCGCTGGCCCCCCAGCTGGTGATCGGTCCGCTCGCCGGTGCCTGGATCGACCGCCATGACAAGCGCCGGTTGTTGATCGCCGTGCAGGGGATGCTGGTGGTGCAATCGCTTGTCCTGGCCCTGGCAACCAGCCAGGGCTGGATCGATGGAGTGTTCATCGCCGGGATGGCGCTGCTGCTGGGTTTGCTCAATGCCCTGGAGACTCCTTTGCGCCAGGCGCTGATCGGCAGTTTCGTCGACGACCCCGCGGACTTGCCGAACGCCCTGGCGCTCAATGCCATGCTCATCAATGCGGCGCGTTTCGTCGGCCCACCCCTGGCGGGCGGCCTGATCGCCCTGGCTGGCGAAGCGCCCTGTTTCCTGCTCACGGCCCTGGGGTTCCTGGCGTTGCTCGGTGGCCTGCTGAAGGTGCGCGGCACGCCGGCGCCCAAGGCCGCCGGATCGACTGCCCAGGTGTTTCGCGAGGGGCTGGCCTACATGTGGCGCAGCCGAAGCGTTCGCCAGCTCATGGGCAACGTCATTATGGTGAACCTGCTGGCCTCCTGCTACGCCGCCTTGCTGCCCATTCTGGCCAAGGCCGTGTATGCCGGCGATGCGCGTATTCTCGGCTGGCTCTGGGGGGCGGCAGGGGCGGGCGCATTTGTCGCCACCCTGGTGCTGGCGGTCGGGGGCGCGCAGCAGCGCTTGCGGCGCTTTACCGATGCCGGTGCGCTGCTCTGCGCGGTGGCCCTGATCGGACTGTGGCTCTCGGAGGCGCTGCCATGGGCGCTGCTGGCCCTGGGGCTGCTGGGGTTTGGCATCACCTTGAACAACGTCAGCACCAACATGCAGTTGCAGAGCACTGCGCCGGCCCAGTTGCGTGGTCGCGTGGTCGCGTTCTACATCGCCATGCGTTTCGGTTTCGAAGCGCTGGGCGGCATGTTGGCGGGGTTGATGGCCGCCCATTGCGGTGCGCCGGCAACCCTGGGGATTGCCGGCGGCCTGTTGGCGGTCGGTCTGCTGGTGATCCTGTTCGCGCGGCGCCCTTTGCGATAAGGCGCCACGCGGCGGCTCAGGCGTGACTGTCGAGTGCCCGGGGCTGTGCCGGCTGCTGTTTGGCCGGGTCGCCCAGCCAGATCATCAGGCAGGTACCGATCAGCAGGATCGACGCCACGGCGAAGAACGGCAGGGTAAAACTGTGGGTCGCATCCTTGATCAGGCCGATCAGGAAGGGACCGGTGAAACCGCCCAGGTTGCCGATCGAAACGATCATCGCCAGGCCTCCCGCCGCGGCGCGGCCGGTGAGGAATGTCGAGGGAATGGCCCAGAACGTTGCCTGGAACGACAGGATGCTGGCCACGGCCACGCAGAGGCTGGCGATCCTGAGCACTGGATGGGTCGTAAGGGCGGCGGCAACCAGGGCCACTGCGGCCAGCGCCAGGGCCGCCACGACATAGGGCAGTCGCCGTTGGCTGCGGTTGGCCAGACGGGCCCACAGGGTCATCGACACCGCACCCAGCAGATAGGGCAGGGCCACCACCAGGCCAACCATCCCGTTGCTGATGCCCAGGCCCTTGATGATCTGGGGTAGCCAGATACCGATGCCGATGGAGCCGACGATACAGCAGAAATTGATGGCGGCCAGGGTAAACACCTTGGGGTTGGTCAGGGCGGCGCGCAGGGTATTGCCGTGCGATGCGCCAATGGTCCGCTGCTCTTTGGAAATCCTTTCGCTGAGCCAGGCTTTTTCGCGCGCGGTCAGCCACTTGGCCTTCGCCGGGGTATCGACCAGCACGAACAGGCAGGCAACGCCCAGCAGCACGGCCGGCATGGCCTCGGTCACCAGCAGCAACTGCCAGTTCTTCAGCCCCCAGACGCCGTGCTGTTCCAGCAGCCAGCCGGACAGCGGCGAGCCGACGATGTTGGCAACGGGAATTCCCAGGAGGAATGCCGCAGTCGCCTTGGCCCGCCATTTGCCCGGGAACCAGTAGGTGAAGTACAGGTACACCCCGGGGGTGAAGCCCGCTTCGGCCAGGCCCAGCAGGAAGCGTGCGATGCTGAAACTGATGGGGCCGGTGGCGAACGCTGTCGCCATGGAGACCAGGCCCCAGGTGATCATGATCCGCGCAATCCACACGCGTGCGCCGAAGCGTTGCAGCAGCAGGTTGCTGGGTATTTCAAAGATGAAGTAGCCGAAGAAAAACAGCCCTGCGGCCCAGCCGAACAAGGTTGCGGTCAGGCCCAGGTCCTGGTTCATGCTGATGGCGGCGAAGCCGACGTTGGTGCGATCCAGGTAGCTGATCACATAGCAGAGGAAGATGAACGGGATCAGTCGCCAGAGAACGCGGCGCATGAGGCGTTCGCCCTCGGCGTCGTCGAGCGGCGCCGCAACGTGGGGAGTGTCGTGGGACATGTCGTTACTCTTTTTGTAATTGTTGTGTGAGCCGTATGGCTGTCAGCTATGGGAATACAGGGGCAGCCCAGGGCTGGCGGTGCGAACCTGGAGGATGCTGCCGGTCTCGGATTCGGTGATGAACAGGGTCTGCCCATCGTCGCCACCAAAGGCCAGGTTGGTGTTGCTGATCCCGGCGCAAGAGACGATGCGCTCCAGGGGCTCCGCGACTCTGGACAGCTTCCAGACCGAACCGAAACCGGTGTGGGCGACATAGAGGTTGCTCTGGGCATCGAGGGCCAGGCCATCCGGCCCGCCGAGTCCGCCATGCAACTGGGCGAAGACGCCCACCTTGCCGATGATCGAGCCGTTGCCCAGGGGGATTCGCCAGATCTGCTGGGCGCGGGTCACCGCGATCAGCAGGTGGTTCAGGTGCGGGTCGAAGACGATGCCGTTGGGGCTGGGGATCGTATTGAGCAGGCAGGTGAGATTGCCGCCGGCGTCGAGCTTGTACACGCGCCCACTGGCATCCTGCAGGCCGGTCTGGCCCTGGTCAGTGAAGTACAGGTCGCCGTTGGGGGCGAACACCAGGTCATTGACGCCCTTGAAACCTTCCGAGCCTGCGGACTCCAGCAATGGCTCGATCTTTGCGCTCTGCGCATCGAGCACCATGATGCCGCGCTTGTAGTCGGTGATGAAGATTCGCCCATCCTGGTGGATTTTCAGGCCGTTCGGCCAACCGTCGTACTGGCAGACCAGTTCCCATTCTCCCTGGCGGGAGATGCGAAAAATCCGGCCGTTGGGGATGTCGGTCACGTGGAGGTTGCCTTGACGATCAAAGGATGGGCCTTCGAGAAACGAGTCGATGGCCCGGCCCTGGCGATTGGCATTGGCCCACGCAGTGGGGCGGACATCGCGGTAGCGATCGGGCAGGCGTGTGAAAACGGTGGTTTCGGTGCGCGGTGGCGCGGCGAAGAAGCTCATGGAGGCTCCGGGCGACAGGGGCGCAACAGGGCGCCTGGTTGTTGTTATGTTTCGCAATCTAATGAAATGCAATTTCAAAATAAATCATGGATTTTAAAAAAGCGATGCCGAATGTCTGGTATTCCGGATTTTTCTGCGTTTTAAAAATGCGGTTGACGGTTGGCACGGTTGTGAATAGCTTGAAAAAGGAATGTCATTCTAAAAACAAGAAAAATGGAGGTTCTCATGCACAGCCATTCCCGGCACGGAGCGTGCCGTCCAAGGTTGTCGTTCAAGGCGCTGTCCCTGGCCGTGAGCGTCTTCACCCTCAGTGCTGCGGCGCAGGCCGAGCAGGCCAGGGTGACCCTGGCGATCCAGTACGGATATGCCTATCTGCCCGTCACGGTCGCGGACAAACTGGGGTTGTTCCAGAAACAGGCCCAGGCCCATGGGCAGCCGGAAACCACGTTCGAGATCAAGCGCATCAGTGGGGCTCCGGCGATCAACGATGCCTTGATCAGCGGTAACGTCGACATTGGCGGCTACGGCTTGTCCGGTACCCTGATCGCCTGGGAGAAAACCCGAAAATCCCTGGATGTGCGGGCGCTCTGTGGGCTGGTGGCCGGTGATAATGGATTATTCGTGAACGATCCCGCGATCCGCTCGCTGGCCGACTTCAAGCCCGATGACAAGATCGCGGTGAGTTCGCCCAGTGGCCAGCAGGCCCTCTTGCTGCAGATGGCCGCCGAGCGCGAGTTCGGGCCCGAGCAGATCCACCGTCTCGACCGGCTGATGGTCAGCCTGCCGCACCCCGATGCGACCTCCAGCCTGATAAACAAGGCAGGCATCAAGGGCTACATCGGGCCCAACCCCTACCGTTACCAGCTGGCCCAGGACCCCCGAGTCAGCAAGCTCTACGACTTTTCCTCGGCACTGAACCTGCGCATGACCAGCGGCGTGCTGACCAGTAGCGGCCGTTTCGTGAAAAACAACCCGCAGTTGAGTGCCGCGGTGGTCGCGGCGATCGATGAGGCCAACGACTACATCCGTCGGGAGCCGCGCAAGGCCGCGCAGTTGTTCCTGTCCAGCGAGCCTTCCAGCCTTTCGGTCGAGCAGATCGAGGACATGCTGCGGCAGGTGGAAAGCGAGTGGTCGGTGGAGCCGACAGGGGTGATGGTGCTGGCCCGTTTCATGGTGCGATCCGGAGCCTTGAAAAAGGCACCGGACGATTGGCGCGAAGTGTTTTTCGCCCCGGTTTCGAACGGGGAGGGCAGCTGATGAGCCTCCTGTCGCCTATCGCCGTATCCAGCGATCTCGGTGCTGCTGCACTGCTGAGGGTCGAAAACGTCACGTTGCAGTACAAGACCCGGGATCAGTTGATCACGGCAACCCATGGCGTTTCGTTCGATGTGCAGCGCAACGATCGCTTCGTCCTGCTCGGTCCTTCGGGCTGCGGCAAGTCCAGCCTGCTCAAGAGCGTGGCCGGCTTCGTCGAACCGGTGGCCGGGCAGATCTGCCTGGATGGGCAGTTGGTTCGCGAGCCGGGCCCCGACCGCATGATGGTGTTCCAGGAGTTCGACCAGCTCATGCCGTGGAAAACGGTGATCGGCAACATCATGTTCCCGATGCAGGTCACCGCCCGCTTTCCCCGTGAGGAGATCGCCGAGCGTGCTGCCCGGGCCGCGACCAAGGTGGGGTTGGAAAAATTCAGGGATGCCTACCCCCACCAGTTGTCCGGGGGGATGAAGCAACGGGTGGCCATTGCCCGGGCCCTGGCCATGGAGCCGGCGATGTTGCTGATGGACGAACCGTTCGCCGCCCTCGACGCGCTGACCCGTCGCCGCATGCAGGAGGAACTGCTGGAACTCTGGGACCAGGCACCGTTCACCCTGATGTTCGTCACCCATTCCATTGATGAGGCGATCGTGCTCGGCACGCGCATTCTCGTGCTGACCCCGCATCCGGGGCAGGTGCGTGCCGAGCTGGACGCCAGTGCCTTCGGGTTCGCCGAGCAGGGCATGACGGCTTTCGCCCAACTGCACCAGCGCATCAGCCACATGCTCTTCGGTCACAGTGAGACTGCCCATGACTAAGCCAGTGATTCAAGCGCGTGCGGATGTCGAGTACGCCCCGGTAGCGCCCGGCCAGGTGGGCGATATCGCCCGGCGCCTGGGCCTGTTCGAACGTCTCTTCGCTCACGCCGGTGTCCGCCGGACATTGGTATTGGTGGTCCTGGCGGTGCTGTGGGAGGTGTATGCCCGCTACCTGGACAATTCGCTGATGTTCCCCACCTTCAGCGAAACCGTGGTGGCCATGACCCGGGACCTGCTCAGTGGCGTATTACCCCAGGCCGTGGTGAGTTCGCTCAAGGTGCTGCTGATGAGCTATGCCCTGGCTATCGGGCTTGCCGCGATACTCACGTCGCTGGCCGTGTCGACGCGCCTGGGCACCGACGTACTGGCCACCCTCACGGCCATGTTCAACCCGTTGCCGGCGATCGCCATCCTGCCGCTCGCCATGCTCTGGTTCGGCCTGGGTATCCAGAGCCTGATGCTGGTGATCGTGCACTCGGTGCTGTGGGCCGTTTCGCTCAACACCTACTCGGGCTTTCAGGTGGTCAGTCAGACCCAGCGCATGGCGGGGCGCAACTACGGGCTGCGTGGCTTGAACCTGGTGCTGCGCATCCTCATTCCCGCTGCGGTGCCGTCGATTCTGGCCGGCCTGAAGATCGGCTGGGCGTTTGCCTGGCGTACGCTGATCGCGGCCGAGCTGGTGTTCGGTGTCTCCGGCAATTCCGGCGGGTTGGGCTGGTACGTGTTCCAGCATCGCAACGCGCTGGAAACACCCAACGTGTTTGCCGGCCTGCTGATGGTCATTCTTATCGGCCTGGTGGTGGAGGGCCTGGTATTCCGCAGTATCGAAATGCTCACCGTGCGCCGTTGGGGCATGCAGAGCTGATGCAACGCCACTTCTCGTAAAGCGTCACCTTCCATAACAAGAAAACCGGCACCCATTCCCCGGGTGCCCAGGGAGCTTTTGTCTTGAATATCTCGTCGTCCGTCCGTTGCCTTGCCCTCGCCGCTGGTGGCAGCCTTCTCGGCCTTCCGGCCTATGCCGATCTGCTTTCCGACAGCCATGCCAAACTGTCGATGCGCAACTTCTATTTCAACAGCGATAACCGCGATGGCACGGCGAAACCGTCGAAAACCGAGGACTGGGCGCAGGGCTTCCTGCTCGACTTTCGCTCCGGCTACACCGATGGGCTCATCGGCTTCGGGGTGGATGCGACCGCCATGATGGGTATCACGCTGGACAGTGGCCGGGGCAGGCATAATGGCAGCTCGATGATCCCGTCCGATGGTGAGCGTGCTGCGCACCAGTGGGGCAGCGCCGGCGTCACCGCGAAGATGAGGCTGAGCCAGAGCGAGTTGCGCGTGGGCCAGTTGATGCCGAAGGTGCCGGTGCTGGTGGCCTCCGACGGCCGACTTCTGCCGCAGACCTTCCAGGGCGTGCAACTGCAGTCCCGGGAACTCGACAACCTCACGTTCATCGGCGGTGCGCTCAACCGTGCCAGGGGGCGTGCATCCACCGATCTGACCGGCATGGCCGTGAGTGGCGGCACTCGCGAGAGTGACCGGTTCTATTTTGCCGGGGCCGACTATCGCGCGACGGACTCGTTGTTGCTGCAGTACTACATGGGTCAATTGCAGGACTACTACCAGCAACATTTTGCCGGCCTCAATCACACCCTGTCCCTGAATGACTATGGCTCGCTGACCACGGACCTGCGCTATTTCCGCACGGGGTCGCAGGGCGCCAACGGCAGTGCCTCGGGCCGCCGGCAGGGGTACAAGGTCGGGGGATACACCGCCGAGGGTGATGGCGAGATCGACAGCGACCTGTGGAGCGCCGCCTTTACCTATCGCCTGCGTGGTCACGCCCTTGCGCTGGGCTACCAGAGTGTTTCGCAGGGCAGCAACTTCGTACAGCTCAACCAGGGTTCGATCGACAAGGGCGCTGGCGGCAGCAGCCTGTACCTGTGGACCGACAAAATGCTGCTCAGCTTTACCCGGGCCGGTGAGCGCACCGGGTTCGCCCAGTACGGCTATGACTTCGCGGAACTCGGTGTGCCGGGCCTCCAGGCATCGGTGATGTACCTCAAGGGCGACAATATCCAGACGGCAAGCGGTGTGGACCAGTCGGAATGGGAGCGCGACTTCTCCCTGGAATATGTCATCCAGAGTGGGACGTTCAAGGGGCTGGGCATCGTCTGGCGCAATGGTGAGGCCCATAGCGAGGCCACCCGCAATGGTGACCAGAACCGTCTGATCATCAATTACACCCTGGCACTTTTCTAAGCCTTGTCACCGGAGTCAGCCATGCACTCTCCCCATGCCCCCGTTCGGCCAGAATGGCTCGCCCAGGTCAGCGAAGCGCCGCTGGAGCCGCAACGGGCGATCATCGACGCCCATCACCACCTGTGGGACCGGCCCGGCCAGCGCTATCTGGCCGAGGACTACCTGGCCGATATGAACTGCGGGCATCGGCTGGTGGCGTCTGTTTATGTCCAGTGCCGTTCGATGCTGGACCTGGACCGCCCCGGGCCTTTCCAGGCCGTGGGCGAGGTGGAGTACGCCAATGGTGTGGCCGCCTACAGCGCCAGCGGGCTGGTGGGGCCGCTACGCCTGTGCGCCGCGATCGTCGCCGGTGCCGACCTGATGCTCGGCGATGGCGTCGTGCCGGTCCTGGAGGAGATGCGTCACCGTGGTGGCAACCGCTTGCGGGGTGTGCGCAACACCACCGCCTGGCACGTCGATCCTCGACTGGTCTCCAATCCCCGGCCGCCGCCCGCGGGTGTATTGGCGGAGCCGGCGTTTCGTCGGGGAGTGGCGCACTTGCAGCGTCACGAACTGGTCCTGGATATCTGGGCCTACCACACCCAGCTCGCCGAAGTGATCGAGCTCGCCGAGGCGTTTCCGGAGCTGGTCGTTGTCCTCGATCACCTCGGCGGGCCGTTGGGGGCCGGGCCTTATGCGGGCCAGCGCGAGGAGGTTTTTCAACGCTGGTCGATCGACCTGCGCAGGCTGGCGCAATGTCCCAACGTACGGCTCAAGCTCGGCGGGCTGGGCATGCGGGTCGCGGGCTTCGACCTGGATGCTCAGGCGCGGCCACCGGGTTCACTCAGGTTGGCAGCGCTGTGGCGACCTTATCTGCTGCAGGCTATCGACTGCTTTGGCGTGGAACGTTGCATGTTCGAGAGCAACTTCCCGGTGGACAAGGGCATGTACGGTTACGGGGTGTTGTGGAACACCTTCAAGCGCGTCGTGGCGGACTTCAGCGACAGCGAGAAGGAGTGGCTGTTCAGTGGTACTGCCCGTGAGGTCTACCGCATCCCCTGAACGGGGGAGGTAGCCTCGACCATCGGTCCTGCCAGTCTCGGGCAACTGCGCGATCTCTTCGACGCCAGTCCACCGATTACGCCGAGGCCAGGGACGGCTGGCCTTCTTCTTGCCCGAATCCATCCAGGGCCGCATCGGCGGCACAAGGATGGCGAGGAGCAGGGGGTTGTCGGATAATGCGTGCATTAGCCCTTGCGAAACATGAGGGCACCAATCACGTGAGGTCTTTCTGATGGTAAAAGCGCGGCCGCGTCCAGCGGTAAACGGTGTGGCTTCGGCCGACCGTGTATTGACTGTGCTCTCAGCGTTTCAAATGGGCGATTCGGCGTTGAGCCTGGTGGAACTCACGGAGCGTACGGGGCTGATCAAAAGCACGATCATGCGGCTGATGGTGTCGCTGGAGAACCACGGTTTCATCACTCGAATGAGCGATGGCCGCTATCAACTGGCCAGTGAGGTCATGAGGTTGAACGCGGTGTACCAGGAAACCCTCGACCTTGAGCGGCATGTCATGCCTCGGTTGCATTATCTGGCCGAGCAGTCCGGCGAGACCGCCTCGTTCTACGTGCGTCATGGCGCCTATCGGATGTGCCAGTATCGGGTCAACTCCTCCCATCGCCTTCGTCTCAACATGCAGCCAGGCGACATGCGGCCCATGGACGAGGCCGCCGGTGCCCAGGCCCTGCGCGCGCCGTTCCAGACCGGCATTACCCTGGAGAAACCCTATTATTCCTGTGGTGCGACCGACCCGCATGCCTCATCTATGGCCTTGCCGATCTATGGTGCGCAGCATGAATTGATGGGCGCGCTGGTCATCTCCGGGCCTGCCAGCCGGTTGACGGAGGAATGTGCGGACAGCTTCAAGCAGGTGTTTTTCGAAACGGCGCGCGATCTGATGCGCAGCCTGGGCTACAAGCCTTCCAATGCGGAGCTTGACGCTGAATGACGGGGAGCAGCCCTTCGCCGATGGTGTGAAAACCCGCTGGTCCTCGTCTGAAGCCCCCGGTTTTGTAACGTCGACTGCTGCTCGGGCAATGGCAGGGCCGCGCTTCGGCATGATGCTGCAGAGTGAATAAAAGTATTGCGAATGAGCATTTGTTCATTTTAGCATCCTGGGCTTACCCTCATGGGTCACACCAATCGCTATCGGAGCCCCTTTCATGAAGACCATCACCAGCGCCAATGCCCCCGCTGCAATCGGCCCGTACTCCCAGGCCAAGGCTTTCGGCAATCTGATTTTCACCTCCGGCCAGATTCCGCTGGACCCTGCCAGTGGCCAGGTGGTGGAAGGCGGCATTCGCGAGCAGGCGCTGCAGACCATCAAGAACCTGGAAGCTGTCCTGAAGGAAGGTGGGGTCGGCTTCGAGCAGGTGATGAAAACCACGTGCTTCTTGCATGACATGGCCGATTTCGCCGTCTTCAACGAGGTTTACGAGCAGTTCTTCGTGTCCAAGCCGGCACGCTCCTGCGTGGCGGTCAAGACCCTGCCAAAAGGTGTGCTGGTCGAGATCGAGGCGATCGCCGTCTCGGCCTGATGCCCCGGAGCATGGTCAAGCTTTCGCCGGCAGACCAGGCCATCCTGCAGTCCCATTCGACGCTGCTGGACGGCCTGGCAGCCTACCTGGGGGCGGGCTTCGAGTTCGTCCTCCACAGCCTGGACAACCTGGACGCCTCGGTGATCAAGATCATCAACGGGCACCTGACCGGGCGGCAGGCGGGGGCGCCGATCACCGACCTGGCCTTGCGCATGCTCGCCGAGATCAACGATTCGCCGAACCGCTCCGGCATGAGCTACTTCTGCAGCAATCGCAACGGTGAACCGCTCAAGTCCACCACCCTCGTTATCCGCGGCGAGCAGGGCACGCCGATAGGGCTGTTGTGCATCAACTTCCACCTGAACACGCCGCTGCACGAGATCCTCGGCAGTTTCACGCAACTGCCCGCCGGCGCCCCCGAGGTGCTGTCGGAGAACTTTGGCGCTGACGTCAATGAAACCGTGCTGGTGGCGCTGAGCACGGCGCGCAGGAAGGTCGCCGAGACGATGGCGGTGTCCTCGGGCGGCTACAACAAGGCGGTCATCAACCTGCTTCACGAGCAGGGCATCTTCAAGCTCAAGGGCGCCGTCATTCGGGTTGCCCAGGACCTGGGGGTTTCCAGGAACACCGTCTATCTGCACCTGCGTTCGGCACAGGACGGCGAGTCGTCTGCCTGAGCGCAGCCACCCTGTTCCAGCTTGCCTCAGAGCAAGGGCCGAGAGCAAAGCTCAAGGCCAAGCACGAGGAGCAACAGCAGGAAACACTGGCGGAAGCGCAGGGGGCTGATCCGCCTCCGTACACGTTGGCCCACCCACATGCCGATCAGTGCCGGCACGACGGCTGCTGTCGACATACCGAACTGCTCGACGTGAAAGGCGCCGTGGGAGAACAGCCCGATGGCCAGGGCCACCGTGGAGAGAGTGAAGGACAGGCCCAGTGCCTGAACCAGTTCCTCACGGTTCATGTTCAGTGACCCGAGGTAGGGCACCGCAGGCATCACGAACACACCTGTTGCCCCTGTCACCACCCCGGTTATCAGGCCGATGACCGCCGATAGCCATTTTTCCACCCGGCCCGGCACCGCGAGGGTGGGCGCAACCAGGGCGTAGACGGCATAGACGATCAGCGCCATGCCCAGGCCGAAGCCTGACCAGACGGGGTCTGCCTTCACCAGTAATGCCGAGCCGCCCACGGTGCCGAGCAGGATGCCCAGCATCATCGGCCAGAGCCTGCGCAGCAGGCGCGTTATCGATGGGCCGCAAAACAGTTGCCAGACGTTGGTGACGAAAGACGGTATGAGCAGCATCGCGGCAGCGGCCGCCGGCGGCATCGCCGTGCCGAGCAATCCCATGGCCACCGTTGGCAGCCCCATGCCGGTGACGCCTTTGACCAGGCCGGCCGCCAGGAAGGTGCCCGCCAACAGAACAATGTACAGCGTGTGATCGTGCATGAGTGATCCGCTTCGAGGGGGGGAACAGGGCTGAATTGAAGCCTCTGGCGGAACGCTGCACAATGCGGAAATATCAGCACAGCCTTCGGATGATCCGAAGGCATGAGCGAGGTGATCCATGCGTTTCGACTTGGCGGACCTGCAGTTGTTCCTGTGTGTCGTGGATGCCGGCAGCATCACCGCCGGCGCGGCCCGGGCGAATCTGGCCCTGGCCTCGGCCAGCGAGCGATTGCGCAGCATTGAAAGCGCTGCCGGCGTGGCCCTGTTGCATCGACGCCCGCGAGGAGTGGTGACCACCGAGGCGGGCGAGGTGCTGGCGCATCACGCCCGGCTGATGCTTCGGCAGCAGGAGAGGCTCAAGGGCGAACTGCAGGACTTTGCCACCGGTGTCCGGGGCACGATCCACCTGTATGCCAACACCGCCGCACTCACCGGGTTTCTGCCGAACCGCCTTGCACCGTGGCTGGCCGAGCGCCCCCGTTTACGCCTCGAACTCAGGGAGCGCACCAGTGCCGACATCGTCAGCGCGGTGGCGGCCGGATTGGTCGAGGCCGGTGTCGTCTCGGATGCCGTTGACGCGCAGGGCCTGCAGTTGCAGGCCGTGGCGAAGGATCACCTGGTGTTGATCGCGGCGGCCGGGCAGCCGTTTCCGCCAGGCAAGGACGTCACGTTCTCGCAGGTCGTGGATCTTCCCTTCGTCGGCCTGTCCCCCGGAAATGCCCTGCAGGATCACCTCAACGACCATGCCCATGCCGCGGGCAGGCCTCTCGATCTCAGGGTTCGCATGAAAACCTTCGAAGATTTGTGCGAAATGGTTGCCCATGGCGTCGGTGTCGGGATCGTGCCCCAGGACATCGCCCGGCGTTACAAACGGCGGTACCCCCTTCGGCTGCTTGCCTTGAACGATGACTGGGCACGGCGGCAGCTCTGCCTCTGCTTTCGGCAGTGGCATGAATTGGCGGCGCCGATGCAAAGCCTGCTGGTTCATCTGGGAGGCGGGCCGCAAGCGGTTTGAGCCTCTGCTGGCACGGCGCACCGGCTTCGGGGCAGCTACATTGATAGCGGTGAGACATTTCCTTTTCAGGAGGACGACCATGCGTAACGCTCGTTTGTTGGCGGCCCTGACCACCGCCCTGGTGCTGGCTGCCGGCTCCGCCTGGGCAGATCCGGGCAATGGCCAGGGAAACGGCAAGAAGTTTTCCCAGGGTTTTCAGGGCCAGGACGATCAGGGCGGTCACGGTAAAGGCAGGAAATCCGCTCATGGCGATCGGGCGCAGGGTCCCAGCATCGACCGCAATGGGGTGCTCGTCGTGCTGGGTGGATACCGTGACTACTGGAGCCCGGGGCCTGCCTTGCCGCCGGGGATTCGCAAGAACCTGGCCCGGGGCAAGCCGCTGCCACCCGGTATCGCCAGGAAGCTCGATGGTCGACTGCTGGGGCAGTTGCCGCGTTACGACGGCTATGAATGGCAACAGGCAGGGGCCGACCTGATCCTGGTTTCGATTGCCAGCGGGATCATCTATGAAGTGCTCAGTGGTGCCTTCAATTGACCCGTTCCACCGGCCATTCGCTTCGGCGGTGGCCGGTTGTCGAAGGGATCCAGGGAGAGGCGTTCTCATTCACTTTATAAAAGGCCATGAAGGCTTCCGTCTGTCGTCTTCCATTGAACGGCAACCCATTGATCGAGTCCCAGGCAGTGCAAAAGACTCACTCAACTGGAAGCCATCATGCGTTTCAAAAAAACCAACCTGATTGCCGTCATGTCCTGCTTCATGATGTTTGCAACTGCTCCGCTGCTACCGGCACAACTCTCCCTCATGACCTCCGCGTATGCCAAGGGCGGTGGCGGTGGAGGTGGAGGTGGCAACGGCGGTGGCGGCCACGGTGGGCATGGGGGAGAGGGCGGCGGTCACGCCGGTGCCGGGCGCTCGGCGAGCGCCGAGGGGCGAGGCCAGGCACTGGGTCACCAGAGCGATCATGTCGGCAAGGCGGTTCGGGATCATGGGGTGAGCGGCCAACATACTGGCCTGGCCCGTAACGGTTCCAAGGGACATGGCGTTGCCACTTCCGGCGTCGCCCACTCCAAGGCGACCCAGGGCCTGTCGAAGGCGACCGCCATTTCGGCCACCACGCCGGGCGATCACAATGCCAAGGGGCTGAGCAAGGCCAGCGTGTCAAAGGCCAGGTAGGGCGGTCGATCAGGCTGCGTTCGTGCGGTATAGCCTATAGCTATAGCCGGGGAGGGGCGGCGGCGAGCGGACAACAGCATACCGTAGCCTTCGTGCCAACAAAGGCTTGTCCCGTGCCGCTGCCGGAAAACACGGATCCATTCACCTGTTTTCAGTCAGCTGCGAAACCTGGGCAATGGACGCTCGATGCTCAGCGAGGTGAGCGTCTTGCGCACCTGGGCATCCTCGGCCTCCAGCGCCTTGAGACTCGCGCGGATCTTGCCGGCCGCCGGCATGTCGCCCTGGCGGTCGATCCAGTCGGCTATCTCCTTGCAGGCACTGCTCAGGCAGGCCTGGCGCTGGTTCATCAACGACAGCAGGTTGGTGAGTTCTCGTTCGGACATGATGGGATCCTCCGTTCGACCTCATCAGTGTAGCAGCGCTCTGTCGGAACATGGCGGCAGCTTGTCTCGGCGTTTGGCCCGCCGGCCTACAGCGCCGAGCGCAACCCTGGCTCCACGAGTCAGGCCTGTGGCCGCCCTGGCCCGGGCGGTGTTGGCAGATACCTGGGCAACAGCAATTTTTTCCAATATTCCGCCGCCGCGTTCTGGCTCAATCAGCGACCTGTTTACGTTTGCCTGGGTTTGTCCGTGCAGTTCACCAGTGGTTTTCTTCTCAGTCTTTCGCTTTGTCTCGACATCGGCCTGGCCAATATCGCCATGATCACCCTGGCGATGCAGCGGGGCTTTCTGCAGGGTTTCTGGCTCGGGCTGGGTACCTGCTTCGGCGACCTGATCTACGCGATCCTGGCCCTGGTCGGGATGACCGTCCTGCTCCAGTTCACCTGGGTGAAATGGAGCCTGTGGATCGGAGGATCGGCGCTGCTGATCTACTTCGCCGTGCGCATGATCATCAATGCCTGGCAGAGCCATGGCACCATGCAGAACGCGGGGCAGGTCGTGGAGCGCTCGGCGATCAAGGCGTTCCTGCGGGGAATATTCATGGCCGTCTCTTCTCCCAGCGCCATCCTCTGGTTCGCGGCGGTGGGCGGCACGCTCATCTCCCGCTCCGGTGCCGGTGGGCTGGGCAATGCATTCCTGTTTCTCGCCGGTTTTTTCGTGGCGGGCGTGTGCTGGAGCGTCGGTTTGTGCACCGCGGCCAGCCACGGCGGCAAGCTGCTGGGTGACCGCATGCTGAGGTACAGCTACATCGCCTCGGCACTGATCTTCGCCTGGTTCGCGGTGTACGTGATCGCAACGGGGTACCAGGAGTTCATCCTCGGGCAGCCTGTCGCCTAACGCCGTGGGCCCTTGCGTGGCATTCGCGGGCTGTCCCTGTAAGCGTCCGAGTAGGCCTGGGGAGAGACGCCCATCACCTTGCGAAAGGCGTTGATGAAGTGGCTCTGGTCGTAGAAGCCCAGTTCGGTGGCGACGTCCAGCACGCTGGCCCGATCACGTAGCCGCCGGCGCGACTCGATCAGCCGCAGTTGCATCTGGTATTGCAGGGGCGCCAGTCCGATCTGCTTCTTGAAACATCGCACCAGGTGGTATTTGCTCAGACCCACGGCTGCGGCCAGGTCATCCAGATCGGCCTTGCGGGTCAGGCAGTCACGCAGGTACTCGACGGCCCGCGAGACGGCGGCGTGCTGTTCGCCGAACCGCGTATTGCGGGGTTCCAGCCATTGGCAGAGCAGGCACAGAAAAGCTTCCTCCCGCTGCCTGCGATGAGCGGCCGGTGTCCGAGCGAAGTCGAGCAGGGCCTGGTGCAGGCCCGGATGACTGAAAACGCCTTGCTCAAAGGTGCTGCTGGCCAGGTTGTTGTCCCTGACCACGCGGGCAATACCCTCAGGGTCCAGATGCAGGCTCACATACTCGACCCCGGTCGGACAAAACTCCGAGGCCTGCATGGCCAGCGGGTTGTACAGGGTGATCTCGCCGGGCCTGGCGGTCAGCGTCCGGCCATCGAGCCAGATGTGTTCGGTGCCCTTGAGGTTCGTGCCCAGCACATACTCATCATGGGTATGGCGGGGGAAACTCGCGGCATCGGCACGCACCCATGAGGCTTCGATCAACGTGCCAGCTTGCCAGTCGTCGGTGACAAGGGGCATGAGTCACGTCCTCCTGGTCAGCGCATCAGACTGTGGCGGGGTTATCGGCTGGGGATCGGGCAGGAAAGTCATGCTGCCATTGTGCCAGAGCGCAGTCCTGGCGGCGATAAACTCCGGGGTGAATCGTCAGGCAATCGTGGCTTTTGGCGAGGCCTTTGGCTCGCAGGCGGGTACACTGGCCAGATCGATTACGCAGACAGGAACAGGTGATGATCGAGTTTGAGGAGCAACGCTTGCGTGATGCACGCCATGTGGTGGTATTCACCGGTGCAGGCGTTTCGGCGGAGAGTGGCATCCCGACATTTCGCGACGCCTTGACCGGTTTATGGAGCCGCTTCGACCCGGCGGCCCTGGCCACCGCCGAAGCCTTTCGCAACGATCCTGCGCTGGTCTGGGGATGGTATGAGTGGCGACGCTCGAAGGTCCTCGCCGCCAGCCCCAACCCCGCCCATCTGGCTATTGCCGAACTCGCCAGACGGGTCCCCCGGCTGACGGTCATCACCCAGAATGTCGATGATCTGCATGAGCGTGCGGGGTCTCGGGACGTCATTCACTTGCACGGCAGCCTCCATTCGCCGCGCTGCTTTGCGTGCACGCGGCCGTATCAGGGCGTCAGTGGGCCACTGGCTGAACCTGAGGAGGGGCGCAGGGTCGAGCCGCCACGCTGCCACAAATGCAATGGCAAGATCCGCCCCGGTGTGGTCTGGTTCGGCGAGGCGCTGCCGGCACAGGCCTGGCGGGACGCACTGGCGGCGGCCGGCGATTGCGATCTGCTGTTTTCAATCGGCACTTCGGGCGTGGTGCAGCCTGCGGCGCAGATCCCCCAGGTCGCCAGGAAACAGGGCGCGGTCGTCGTGCATGTCAACCTGCAGCCGGAGTCGGTCGAAGGGGAAAACGAGTTCGCCCTTGTCGGCCAGGCGGCAGACATTCTGCCGCGGCTGCTTGCCCGGATGGACGCATAGCCTGGAAGTATTTCAGCCAGGCCCGCTGAGTCACGCCTGGCGAACGCTGATCCTGTTGGACGCCTTCACTTCGCGCAACGAGAAGCTCGACTGCATCTCCTTGACGCCGGGGATGGTGCGCAGGCGGTTGAGGGCAAACGCCGAGAAGCTTTCCAGGTCATCGGCCAGCACCTGCAGCAGGTAGTCGTGTTGCCCGGAAATGTTGTGGCAGGCGGTGACCTCGGGCATTTGCCGGACCCGCTCTTCAAAGATCCGGCAGGTGGCTTCGGTGTGGTTGTCCAGGAGGATGCTGACGAAGGCGACGACACCCAGGCCCATGAGGTGCCTGTCCAGGATGGCCTGGTAGCCCCTGATTGCACCGATCGACTCCAGGCGCTTGAGGCGTTTCCAGCAGGGCGAGGGCGAAAGGGAAACGCGCTCCGCCAGTTCGGCGTTGCTGAGTCGACCATCGTCCTGGAGGATCTTCAGGATTTTCAGGTCTGTGTCGTCCAGTTCGATCTTCGCAGTTCTTGTTTTCATCATTCTGACTTTTTATGGAAGAATATTTCCCATACTAGGTTTTTCGTGATGGAAATGGAAAGAATCTTTTTGTGGGCAGTGGATACACTGGATGGGTTCACCACCCGCTCGGTTCGTCGTGTCTCGCGTGGCTGAGACGAGGTGCGTGGGCTCTATTTCAGTTCAGGGAAGACTCACGAATGTCCTACTCCAGCTACCACAAGAAGAAAATTGCCGATCACGAGCTGCACCCGGAAACGCTGATGATGTCGTACGGCTACGACCCGTTTCTGTCCGAGGGCGCCGTCAAGCCGCCGGTCTTTCTGACTTCCACGTTTGCCTTCCGTACCGCTGAAGACGGTGCGCAGTTCTTCGATATCGTTTCCGGCCGCAAGCCGCTGCCCGAGGGGGAGGCCGCCGGGCTGGTGTACAGCCGTTTCAACCATCCGAACCTGGAAATGGTCGAGGACCGCCTGGCGGTGCTGGATGGCGCGCAGGCGGCCGCGGTGACCTCCAGCGGCATGGCCGCCATTGCCGCGGTGCTGCTCGCCTTCCTGCGGCCAGGAGACCAGATCGTGCAGTCGGCACCGCTGTATGGCGGTACCGAAACCCTGATCGCCAAGATCCTGCCCGAGTGGGGCATCGGTTCCCACGGCATCGACAACGGCCTGTCGCGCGAATCGATCCGTGAGGCACTGGAGGCCGCCGCGCGCCATGGCGCTGCGCGAATCTGCTACATCGAGACGCCGGCGAACCCGACCAACACCCTGGTGGACTTCGAGGCGATCCGGACGGAGGTCGATGATTTCACGGCCCGGCATGGCTACCGTCCGTTGATCGTGTGCGACAACACGCTGCTGGGGCCGATCTTCCAGCAGCCGATCCGCCATGGCGCCGACCTGTGCGTCTACTCGTTGACCAAGTACGTCGGTGGGCACAGCGACCTGGTCGCCGGCGGCATCACCGGCAGCAGGGAACTGATCGCCAAGGTGCGGGCGATCCGCAGCGCCTTCGGTTCGCAGTTGGACCCGCATTCCTCGTGGATGATTTCGCGCTCCATGGAAACCCTGGTGCTGCGCATGAAGCAGGCGGCTCGCAGCGGCAGCGCCATTGCCCACTGGCTGGCGAACAACCCCTATCAGAAGATCAAGGTGCTGCATCCGGAACTGATTGACGATTCGCGTTATCAGGCGGTGTACGAGCGCCAGTGCAGCGGGCCGGGCTCCACCTTCTCGTTCATCCTCGACGGTGGCCGCGAGCGGGCGTTCAAGTTCATCAATGCGCTGACCCTGTTCAAGTCCGCCGTGAGCCTGGGGGGCACCGAGTCGCTCATCTGCCATCCGGCCTCGACCACCCAGTCCGGCGTGCCCGCGCAACTGCGTGCCAAGGCCGGTGTGTCCGAGGGACTGATCCGTGTTTCGATCGGGTTGGAGCACGAGGCGGATCTGATTGCCGACCTCGAAAACGCCCTGCGCAACAGCTGAGGCAAACGCAAGGTTCCAGGGCTACTCGGCAAAGCAGAACTCGGTTTGCCGAATGGCCTGGGATGAATCGCGCAGGCGGGGCTGGGCACGACGCGGCGGTACCCGTGGTTCCTCGCTGAACGGAATCTGCAGTTCCTTGAGCACCCCCGACTGCGCCAGCTCGGCGGCTTCGCGTTCCAGGCGGCCGAGCAGCACCTGGATCGGTTCACCGGTCTGCGCGCCAAGCGTGACAGCCATCAGCGTCAGCGGGCTGACGTTCAGCGGGACGCTCAGTGCGCTGATCATCTCCAGGGTCGGGCAGCATTGCCCACGTTCCAACTTCGAGATGTACGTCCGGCTGCTGACTTCGGCGAGTTTTTTCTGGGAGAGTCCACGGGTGGCGCGCATGGCCTTGAGCACAGCGGCAAAGGTTGCTTTGAGCGACATAAAACGTTCCTGAGAGAGCGGCATTTCTGTGTCAGTCAGATGAGGATCAACGTGCCAGAGCTGACGCGGCCAGGCTCTGTACAAAATGGATCTGCGCTGGCCCAGGCTGCGTTGAAAACCGGCTCGCCATGCTCGTTGACTCCAGTCAACTGGGCTTGCTCGCCGGTTTTTGCCTTGCCTGGCCCTCGCTCGAAAACATTTCGTACAGACCGCTGACACAGCGGCGTGCATGATCGCTTCAGCCCTGGCGCTGAGTTTCGGCGTTGACCGACCATTGTGCAACCAGGCTATCGATTGAATCGTTCGACCAGGGAGTATTGCGTGGAAGCGGTCCTGGTCAGGTCCTTGCTCAGTTCCGTGGAGAGGATGGCCTGCTCCGAGGACTGATCGGCCAGCTGGGCGATCGTGCTGATATTGCGGCTGATCTCGTCGGCGACCGCCGTCTGTTCTTCCGTGGCGGTGGCAATCTGCGAGGTCATGTCGGTGATATGGGCGACGGCTTCGCTGATCCCCACCAGCGCCTTGTCCGCCTCGAGCACCCAGGCCACGCCTTCCTCGGCCTGGCGATTGCCGTTCTCCATGGTCTGCACGGCATTGCTGGATGAGGTCTGCAGCTTGGTGATCAGTTCGTGGATCTGGTTGGTGGATTGCGAGGTGCGCTGGGCCAGTTGTCGAACCTCGTCGGCCACCACGGCAAAGCCGCGCCCCATGTCGCCGGCGCGGGCCGCCTCGATGGCGGCGTTCAGAGCCAGCAGGTTGGTCTGGTCGGCAATGCCCTTGATCACGTCGACCACGGTGCCGATCTCGTCGCTGTCCCTGGCCAACTGCGCCACGGTCATGCCGGTTTCGCCGACCACCGCCGAAAGGCGCTCGATGGCCTGGCGTGTGTCGCGGGCCACATCGCGACCGTGGCGGGTGAGCTGGTTGGCCTGCTGGGTGGCATCGGCGGTGCGCTGGACATGACTGGCCACTTCCTGGGTGGTCGTGGCCATCTGGTTGACCGCGGCCGAAACCTGTTCGGTTTCCAGGCGCTGGCGCTCAAGGCCCTTGGAGCTGTCGGTGGCCAGCAGGTCGGACTGTCCGGCCAGTTCGCTGACCTGCTCGGCAGTGTCCTGCAGGCGGGTGAGGCAGGTCTTCAGGCGCGAATCCTGGCTGACCAGGGCGGTTTCCAGGCGCGCCTGGTGGCCTCGCGCATCGCTGTACATCTTCGCCAGCAGTGCATCGCTGGTCGAGGGCTCGACCAGTTGCAGCAGACGCTGCAGACCTTGCCGTTGCCAACGCGAGGACAGCAGCGCGATCGGCACGGAGAGGCCCACGGTCACGGCGATCGCCAGCGGTGCGCTGAGGAACAGGCCGCTCACGGCGGCCGCCAGGCCCAGTCCCAGGTAGGGCAGGTAGTCGAGCAGCAGCGGCAGCCAGGTGTCCTGGCGCGGCACGGCGGTCTTGCCCTGGCTGATACGCCGGTACAACGACTCGGCACGACGGACCTGTTCGGCCGTCGGCTTGACCCTGACCGATTCGTAGCCCACCACCTGGCTGCCTTCGAAGATCGGCGTCACGTAGGCGTTGACCCAGTAGTGATCGCCAGTCTTGGAGCGGTTCTTGACGATGCCCATCCAGGGCCGCCCCTGCTTGAGGGCACCCCACATATGGGCGAATACCGCTGGAGGGACATCGGGGTGGCGGACGATATTCTGGGGTGCGCCGATCAGGTCGGCCCGATCGAAACCGCTGATTTCCACGAACGCGTCATTACAGTAGGTGATCACGCCTCGGGCGTCTGTCGTCGAGATAAGCTTTTGTTGCGGGGCAAGCGAGACTTCACGCTGTGTAACAGGCTGGTTGTTTCTCATTCCGACTGCTCCTGTCTTCCATACAAAGCTATCTGCCGACTCTATGAAAAGAATTAGGCTGATGCGGATAAAAACTCTAGCCCAATCGTGCGGGCGTGCCGGGGATGCAGGTTGGAATGGTTTGAATATGCCACTATTTGTAGAATGACCGATACCCGATTGCCGATAAATCGTACTTTTTCCGTTTCGTCCCTTTGATAACAAGCTTTTGCAAGTGGCCTGGAGGCCATCCAGCCTGGAGATCAAGGGAGATCGGGTAAATGGTGGATGTAACGCGTCGTTCGGTGGTGGGGTTGATGGCAGCACTGCCGTTGTTAGGGGGTTCGGCAAGGGCATTTTCGGCGGCCTTGCCCGCCGCTTCGAAGGCTTCGTCCAGCGAGGTCCATCTCGACTTCAACGAGAACCCCTGGGGGCCCTCGGCGGCGGCTCGGCGGGCCATGGAGCAGGGCGTCGCCCTGTCCGGACGCTACCCTTACCGGTTCCAGTACCAGCTGGTTGACTTGCTGGCGCGGCAACTGTCGGTGCCCGCAGAACACATCGAGATATACGCCGGCTCCAAGGTCGCCCTGCAGCAGGCGGTCATGGCCTTTACCGGTGGCAGCCGCAGCCTGGTGCTGGCGACACCCACCTACGAGGCACCGGCTCTGGCCGCCAGGGCACAGGGAGCGGCCGTGCATGAGATCGACCTCGATGCCCGGCATGCCCATGACATCGGCGCCATGCTCGCGGCGGATGCCAACCTGGGCGCGATCTATATCTGCAACCCGAACAACCCGACCGGCACCCTCACGCCGATGGTGCAGATCGAGCGGGCCCTCAGGGAAAAGCCTGCCGGTGCGCTGGTGGTGGTCGACGAGGCCTATATCCACTACTGCGATGCCCCCAGTTGCGTACCGCTGGTCAAGGACCATCCCGATCTGCTGGTGCTGCGTACCTTCTCCAAGATCTACGGTATGGCGGGGGCGCGACTGGGCTATGCCGTCGGCCAACCGGCGCTGCTGGAAAAGCTGAACGTGCTGGGCGAGCAGAATGTCGCCGCCGCTTCGTCGTTGCTGGGTGGCATCGCCAGCCTGGAAGACCGTGCGCTGCTGCCGGAGCGCCGGCAGGCCAACGCCCGTATCCGCAGTGAGAACATGGCCTGGTTCCGCGACCGCGGCTTCACCTGCACCGATGCCCAGGGCAATTTCTTCATGGTCGACCTGCGTCGCCCGGCCAGTGACGTGGCCCAGGCCCTGGCGCAGCACGGAGTGCGGGTGGCGCGAACCTGGGAAAACTGGCCGACCTGGATGCGCGTCACCGTCGGCAAGGAAGAGGAAATGGCCCGCCTGCGCAAGGCGTTCGCCCTGGTGGCACTGCCGGCCAAGCACTGATTCGGGGTTGATAGCGTGACGGGGTTCACATTTCCTTAAAGTGGTGAGCCAGGAACGGTTCCAGACCGTCACGCCGCAGGCACTTTGCGGCAGGTGGTCTACGCTGGTTCGGCAAGAGCTGCCTCGAGCTCGCCTTCAGGGATGACCGCCATGCTTCCAGAACGTGAACTGTGCCAGATCATTGAGTCCGGTTTTCTCCCGTTGTCCTGCACCTGCACCGCCAACGGCAGCGGTGCGCTGATGATCAAGATCTTCGACCCGGTGTCCGGACGCGTGGACCTTCAGCTCAATGGTGTCGCCATCAGCAGTTTCACCAGCATCAGGTCGGTCGCCAACTTCATCGGCGAACTGCGCACCGAGATGCAGGCTGGGCGCCGGGCCTTTGCCGGCGCCCTCTAGGCGCGATCAGCCCGCTACTGCGGCGAGGGGGCGGCGGGCGCCTTGCAGGTGGGTGGCGATCACGGTGTTCTTCAGCAGGTAGGCAATGGTCATCGGCCCGACGCCGCCCGGCACCGGCGTAATCGCGCTGGCCACCGTGCGTGCGCTGGCATAGTCGACATCTCCGACCAGCCGCGCACCCGCTTCGGTTTCAATGCGGTTGATCCCCACATCGATCACCACGGCGCCTGGCTTGAGCCAACTGGCGTCGACCAGCTGCGGCCGCCCGACCGCGACCACCACGATATCGGCCAGGCGGCACAGGGCGGCGGCGTCGACGCTGCGCGAGTGGATCACGCTGACCGAGCAGTGGGCCTGCAGCAGCAGGGTGGCCATCGGCTTGCCGACGATGTTCGAACGGCCGATGACCACCGCGTGCAAGCCACTGATGTCACCGCAGGTTTCCTGCAGCAGGCGCAGGCAGCCGCTCGGTGTGCAGGGCGTCAGCACTTCGGCACCCTGCACCAGGGCGCCGACGTTTTCCCGATGAAAGCCGTCCACGTCCTTGATCGGGTCGATGGCGTGGATCACCGCCTGTTCCTCGATGTGCGCCGGTAGCGGCAATTGCACCAGGATGCCGTTGACGGTCGGGTCGGCGTTGAGTTCGGCAATCAGGTGCAGGACCTCGGCCTGGCTGGCGCTGGCCGGCAGGCGATGCTCCAGGGAGCGGATACCGGCTTCCCCGGCACGCAGCAGCTTGTTGCGCACGTAGACATGACTGGCCGGGTCGTCGCCGACCAGCAGCACTGCGAGGGACGGCACGACACCTTGCCCGGCCAGGGCCGCGACATCCTCGCGGACTTCTTCGAGTACCCGGGCGGCAATGGCCTTGCCGTCGATATCGCGGGCGAGGGGAAGGGGATTGCTCATGGAATGCGTCACCGTCGTCTGTAGCCAAAAGATCGCCAGCGCCTCGGGGCAAGGCCCGGGGCGCTGGCGGAGTGACGGGAATATAGCACCTGCGCAGCGGCCGGCGGTGTGACATAGCGCAGCAGCCTGGCCGGAAAATCACACCCCTGTGACGAGAGAAACTCCTCTGGGGGAGCGGGCTTGCCCGCGAAGCTTCTGGCGCACTCGAGAGCGCCTTCGCTGGCAAGCCAGCTCCCGCAAGGGGGGCTATGGAGGACTTCAGCGGAACGCCGGCACCACGTGCTGGATGAACAGCTCCAGGGACTTCTTCTTCTCGGCATGCGACAGGCTGTTGTCACACCAGAAGCTGAACTCGTCGACCCCCAGTTCCTGGTAGTAGCGCAGGCGGCAGATGATCTCCTCCGGCGTGCCGATCATGGTGTTGCGGCGGATGTTCTCCAGTTCGAACTCCGGGCGCTCGGCGAACTTTTCTTCCGGGCTCGGGGCGAGGAACCCGTTCTGCGGCACCTGCTTGTTGCCGAACCAGGCATCGAAGGTGCGGTAGAACCGGTTGATCGCCGTGGCGCCGACTTTCCAGCCTTGCGGATCGTCCTTGGCGTGCACGTGGGTGTGGCGCAGCACCATCAGTTGCGGACGTGGCACGCCGGGGTTGTTGTCCAGCGCGGTCTGGAACTTGTTCCTCAGGTCCAGCACTTCCTCGTCGCCCTTCATCAGCGGCGTGACCATGACATTGCAACCGTTGGCCACGGCGAAGTTGTGCGAGTCCGGGTCGCGGGCGGCGATCCACATCGGCGGGTTGGGCTGCTGGACCGGCTTGGGCACGCTGGTGGAGGTCGGGAATTTCCAGATCTCGCCATCGTGGGCGTAGTCGCCTTGCCACAGGGCACGGACCACCGGGACCATCTCCCGCAGGGCCAGGCCTCCGGAAGAGGCCGGCATGCCACCGGCCATGCGGTCGAATTCGACCTGGTAGGCGCCACGGGCCAGGCCGACTTCCATCCGGCCGTTGCTGATCACATCCAGCAGGGCGCATTCGCCGGCGACCCGCAGCGGGTGCCAGAACGGCGCGATGATGGTGCCGGCGCCCAGGCGGATGGTGGTGGTACGGGCCGCGAGGTAGGCCAGCAGCGGCATCGGGCTGGGCGAGATGGTGTATTCCATCGCGTGATGCTCGCCGATCCACACGGTGCTGAAACCACCGGCTTCGGCCATCAGCGTCAGTTCGGTGAGGTCTTCGAACAGTTGGCGGTGGCTGACGCTTTCGTCCCAGCGTTCCATGTGCACGAACAGGGAAAATTTCATGACGCTTACCTCGGGTCTCTTGTAGTTGGCCGGTCGACTGCGGGCCTGTTGCCTGGATGGCGCGCGGGGCGCTGCCGGATATGTTCAAGCGGGTTCGAGTCGGCCAGAGAAACTGGCTCATCGATAGGTTATTGGTATACCATAATATGGAATGTCTGCAAAAGTTTTCTCACCGACGATTCGCACTCACCTGACAAGGAACGCGTCCTACCCGATGAACATAAAACAAAAACTGATCCTGGCATTCGCCGCAATTGCCGCCTTGCCTGTCATCCTCGTGGCAGTCCTGATCATCATCAACCTGCGCAACGAGGCCCGCGAGGCGTTCCTGGACAGCAGTGGCCGGGAAATCCGCCAGGTCGAGAACGCCATGCAGCTGTTTTTCGAGGGCATCACCCAGAACGTCGAGTTCCTCGCCGAAGCCCCTCAACTGCACAATGTGGATGGCCAGCTCAAACGCTATCTGGATGCCGAGGCACCGAAAGTCGCCATGGGCGAGCAGGACCAGCAGGTGTTCCGGCTGTTCGCGCAATTGGCCAAGAGCCATCCGGCCTACAGCTATCTGTCCCTCGGTACCCGTGAGGGCGGCTATGTGTTCTGGCCGGGCGATCCCAATCTCGCCAACTATGACCCGCGTACCCGTCCCTGGTACCAGGCGGCCATGGCCCAACCGGGCAAGACCCTGCGCACCGGTGCCTACTACTGGGCTGCGGATAACGTGGTGCTGGTCAGCACGGTGCGCAGTTTCGCCAATCGCCTGGGCGAGCAGGGCGGGGTGGTCAACATCGACGTTTCGCTCAAGCAACTGACCGACCTGGTCAAGCAGATCCGCCTGGGGGACAGTGGCTACCTGATGCTCACCGAAGGCAGCGACAAGGTCCTGGTGGACCCGCAACAGCCCGAGCACAACTTCAAGAACCTCAGCCAACTGGGCGATGGCTACGCGGCCCTGGCCAAGGCCGGCAAGGGGCTGGTCGAGGTCGAACTGGCCGGCGAGCGCTACATGGCCAACGTCCAGCCTTCCGAGGCCCTGGGCTGGCGCTTCGTCGGCCTGGTGCGCGAAAGCGAGGTGATGGCCGGCGTCACACGCCTGACCTGGATCATCGCCGCCATCGCGGTCGTCTGCGCCGTGCTGTTCGCCTTTGCCGGGGCGTTTTTCGCCGGCCTGATCGTGCGGCCGATCCGTGGGGTGGCCAATGGCCTGGAGGGCATCGCCCAGGGCGAGGGTGACCTGACTGCACGGCTGCAGGTGCGCGGGCGCGATGAAACCGCGCAGCTGGCGGGCTGGTTCAACCAGTTCCTGGAAGCGATCCGCAGCCTGATCCAGCGTATCGGCGAGGCGGCGGTGCAGATCCACAGCACCTCCGGCAGCACCACCGCGGTCTCCCGGGAAATGGCCGAGGTCGCCGCGCGCCAGCGCGAGGCGGTGGACATGGTCTCGACCGCCTTCCATGAAATGGTCGCCACCTCCAATGAGGTCGCGCGCTCCTGCAACCAGGCCGCCGACTCGGCGGACAACGGCCAGCGCCAGGCCCACAGCGGGCAGAAGCAGATCGAGACGGCGGTGAACAAGGTCGACCGGCTGAGCCAGGAGATCGGCCTGTCGGCCGAGGCCATGCAGCAACTGGCGCAGGACAGCAATGACATCCAGTCGATTCTCGGCACCATCCGCTCGATTGCCGAGCAGACCAACCTGCTGGCGCTCAACGCGGCGATCGAAGCCGCCCGTGCCGGTGAGCAGGGTCGCGGTTTTGCCGTGGTCGCCGACGAGGTGCGGGCGCTGGCCAAGCGCACGGCCGACTCCACTGGCGAGATCGATGAGCTGCTCGGCACCCTGGCCCGTCGTACCCACCAGATGGGCCAGCAGATGCACGCCAGCCTGGAGGTGTCCCAGGAAACCGTGGTGTCGATCAATGAGGCGCGGGCCAGTTTCGAGCTGATCCGTGAGTCGGTGGACGTCATCCGCGACATGAACACCCAGATCGCCACGGCGGCCGAAGAGCAGCACCAGGTGGCCGAGGACATCAACCGGCACATCAGCCAGATTCATGGCGATGCGCAGTTGGTGGCGGATCTGGCGGACTCGACCAGTCAGGATGCGCAGAACCTGACGCACCTGTCCGAGACCTTGAATCAGTGGGTCCGGCGCTTCCGGACCTGAGGCGGGGGAGCGCGGCGGTGCCCACGGGCACTGCCGCAGCAAGGCCGGTCGATCAGGCCACGGCGGGCAGAGAGCCCATCTTGCCGTGGCAATACACCAGCGGGCCGCAGTCACGTTGCGGCACGATCAGGTTCTTCACCGCGCCGACCATGATCGCATGGTCGCCACCCTCATATTCACGCCACAGCTCGCACTCGATGATCGCCGTGGCGTTGCCCAGCAGCGGGTTGCCCAGCTCGCTCAGGCTCCACTCGATGCCCTGCGCCTTGTCCTTGCCCTTGCGGGCGAAGGCATAGGCCTCCTTCTGCTGGGCTTCGGACAGCACGTGGATGGCGAAACGCTTGCTCCTGATCAGGTGCGGGTACGAGTCGGAGCTGTAGTTGGGGCAGAACAGCACCAGCGCCGGTTCCATCGACAGCGAACTGAAGGCGCTGGCGGTCAGGCCGACGATCTGGCCGTCGTCGTCCAGGGTGGTGATCACGGTGACACCGGACGGGAACGAGCCCATGACTTGCTTGTAGAGGGTTGCGTCGATCATTGGAGAAACCTCGGCCGCCGCCAGCGGCATTTTTTGTTGAATTATTGTCTGATGGTATACCGTAATTCTGTCTTTGCAAGGGCTTTTTCAGGAGGCCGACAAACGTTTAATCATTGACGAAATCCCAATGTTTACGGGGCCTTCAGTTGATTCTACCGGGTTTTTTCGGAGTAGAATTGCGGATCAGATGCCGTCAGGAAATGCGGATCAGTCTTGTGGATTTTTTGGAATACCATAATATGGTGTTCATTGGGCGGTGCCGTAGAGCACCCCCTGGTTTGGCTTCGTACAAAGATAAGAACAGACAGAACCGAGTTCATGACTATGTCCCAGCAAGATCCGTTGATCGAACAGCATACGGTCGACTACGTGCCGTTGTCCGAGCGCCATGGCCAGGCGCGTGACCTGTTTACCCTGTGGTTCAGTACCAATATCGCGCCCCTGCCGATCGTCACCGGGGCGATGGTGGTGCAGGTGTTCCACCTCAACCTGTTCTGGGGGTTGGTCGCCATCGCCCTCGGGCACCTGGTCGGCGGCCTGGTGATCGCCCTGGCATCGGCCCAGGGGCCCAGGATGGGCATTCCGCAGATGGTCCAGAGCCGCGGCCAGTTCGGCCGTTACGGCGCGTTGCTGATCGTGTTCTTCGCGGCGATCATCTACATCGGCTTCTTCATTTCCAATATCGTCCTGGCGGGCAAGTCGATCACCGGGATCGTGCCGTCTATGCCGATGTCGGCCAGCCTGCTGATCGGTGCCCTGGGCGCCACCGCCATCGGCGTGATCGGCTACCGCTTCATCCACAGCCTGAACCGCCTGGGTACCTGGGTCATGGGCGGCGCCTTGCTGGCCGGGTTCATCTACATCTTCGCCCACGACCTGCCGGCGGACTTCTTCAGCCGGGGCGGTTTCAACCTGTCCGGCTGGGTGGCCACGGTATCGCTGGGGGTGATCTGGCAGATCAGCTTCTCGCCCTATGTCTCCGACTACTCACGCTACCTGCCGGTCGACATCGGCATCAGCCGGCCGTTCTGGGCGACCTACCTGGGCGCGTCTCTGGGGACCATCCTGTCGTTCTCCTTTGGCGCGGTGGCGGCACTGGCCACGCCCGAGGGCACCGAGGCGATGCTGGCGGTCAAACAGGCCACCGGCTGGCTGGGGCCGATCCTGATGGTGCTGTTCCTGCTCAACATCATCAGCCACAACGCGCTCAACCTGTATGGCGCGGTGCTGTCGATCGTCACCTCGATCCAGACCTTCGCCGGGCACTGGACGCCGAGCATCAAGGTACGGGTGCTGTTGTCCGGGGTGATCCTGGCGGGTTGCTGCCTGGTGGCGCTGGGCGCTTCGGCGGACTTCATCTCGCACTTCATCGGCCTGATCCTGGCGCTGCTGCTGGTGCTGGTGCCGTGGGCTTCGATCAATCTGATCGACTTCTACCTCATCAAGCGCGGGGCGTACGACATTGCCTCGATTTTCAGTGCGGATGGGGGGATCTACGGGCGCTTCAATCTGCATGCGATCGTGGCGTATTTCATCGGGATTCTGGTGCAGTTGCCGTTTGCCAATACGTCGCTGTATGTCGGGCCCTATGCCAATCTGGTCGAGGGGGCGGATCTGTCGTGGCTGGTGGGGTTGGTGGTGACTTGTCCGCTGTACTACTGCCTGGCGACGCGGACTCGCCAGGAGCGGGTCGGGGTGGGGCGGTTGGGGGTTGCCGACTGACCTCCACTCAGCCTGCCGGGAACTGGGCCGAAGATCAAAAGCTTCGCGGGCAAGCCCTGCTCCTACAGTTTGGTGGTGTACACGAGTGTGTACGACATAGCCCTGTAGGAGCAGGGCTTGCCCGCGAAAGCGTCATCACGGTCACTGCAAAATTCCCAGGCTTCTCCCTGCTGCCTGCTTCAAAGCGCTGCTGGCACCGACTTCAGTGCTGCAGGTCGATGCGCCAGGCCAGTCGGGTGCCGAGCAGGTCGATGAAGCCTTGCAGGGCCGGCAACTGGAAATGCGCCTGCAGCGCTGCGGCGGACTGCCAGTGGCCGGTGACGGTCCACTCGCCGGGTTCGCCCGCGCAAGTCACTGCGTAGTCCAGGCAGCCGGGGGCATGGCGCAGGGTTTCGGCCAGCGTTTCCAGGCGCCGCCCGAGTTCGGCGCTGCACCCCGGGGCGGCCTTGAATCGAAGGGTATTGGTCGCCTGGACAGACATTGGCGGTTCTCCTGTTTGGACGGCCCCCCGATAAGCAGGGCGGCGTGAACAAGAGTAGAGGCGGTAGGCGAGCGCACCTATAGCCAATTTCCGGCAAAACCCACGGGCCAATTGCGGCGGTGCTACTGGCCCGAAACCGGCCGCTGCGGCTTGACCGAGGTGCCGAAGGTATTGCCCATGCGTATGTGGGTGGCGGCTGGCGTGGCCAGGCCGGCCTGGTTCGGCGCCTTTGTGCGGATATCCGGGTTCATCGCTTCCAGGTTGCGGCGCCTGGCTTCGCGGTTTTCCGGGCTGCTCATCTGCTGGCTCAGACACGGGTAGTCCGGTGCCTTGTAGCCGTCGACGCTGACTTCGACGCAACCGCTCGGCTCGCCCTGTGCGGCGTGGCCCAGGCCGGGCAGGGTGGCGAGCACAAGCATGCTGGCAAGACGTGAAAGGGCTTTCATGTGGCCTCCTGGCTGACCGCGCGACGGCGGTCCTGGTGCCCTGAAGTCTAGTGCAAAGCCCGGCCGGCCTGGGTGATGGTTTTTTTGCGGCGACCGTCATACCAGGTTCATAAACAGCCCTCAGGATGACGGTTTTCAGGGACACGTCAGCAGTGCAGGGACTTCGATCCGTGGCCGTGCGTCTGTCGTTTTTTCGCCTGGGTCCGCTACTCATCGCCCTGGCTGCGCTGCTGGCCGGGCAGGCGCCCGTCTGCCTGGCGGCCGAGCCGCTGAAGGTCGATCCACAGGCCCTTGTCGAGCTCGATATCGCTGCCCAGGACCTGGCCGGTGCGCTGGATGCCTTCAGTCGCCAGACCGGCATGGCGGTGCTGGTCGACCGCGACCTGACCCGGGCCCGCCGCTCCCTGGCGGTGCACGGCCACTACCGGGCCGGCGAGGCCCTGGCCCTGCTGCTCACCGGCAGCGGGTTGATGGCGCGTTATGCCCGTGCCGACGCCTTCACCCTGCAGGTGGCCCAGGTCAGCGAGTCGTCGGCCCGGGCGCCGGCCGGCAAGGGCGGGGCCCTGGCCGGCAGTTACGCACGGGCGATCCAGCAGGCCATCGAGCAGGCCCTGTGCGCCGTCCCCTTGACCCGTCCCGGCACCTACCGGGCGGTATTGCAGGTCTGGATCGGCCAGGACGGTGCCCTGCAGCACAGCCGTCTGGTCAGTTCGACCGGGGATGTTCAGCGCGATGGGGCGCTGGTCGAGCGTTTGCGTACGGTGCGGGTCGAGCGTTCGGCCCCGTCGTCGCTGCGCCAGCCGGTGACCCTTCTTTTAACACCGGATTCAGCAGGAACGAGCATGGATTGCACAGCACCAAAGGGAGCCGCTGGGGTATGAAGAATATCGGGCACAGTCCGATGGTCCGGTTGTTCCTGACCTCCTACGACGATTTCAAGCTGCGCCTGCGCCGCCGGCTGGGGTCGGAGGAGTTGGCCAATGACGTGCTGCATGAGACCTACCTGCGGGTCGACCGCATGGAGCCGCCGCTGAACCTGACCCAGCCCAACGCCTACCTGTACCGCATGGCCCTGAACATCGCCGCCGACCGCCGCCAGGCCGATGCGCGCCTGCTCACCGGCGAAGAGGTCGAGGAACTGCTGCACCTGAGTGACGAGGCCCTCGACCCGGAGCGGGTGGTCGGTGGCCAGAAGGAGATTCAGGCGCTGCTCGACGCGTTGTACGAACTGCCGGCCCGACGCCGGCGGATCTTCATCGCCGCCCGCCTGGAGGAGGCGCCTCACCTGGAGATTTCCCAGCGTTTCGGTATTTCCACGCGCATGGTCGAGAAGGAACTGAAGGCCGCCCTGGGGCATTGTGCGGCCCGTCTGGAAAGAAAAGTGATTCAGCGGTTCGGTCCCGGGGCGGGAAAACCGTCTTAGTCATACATCAGCGAAATCTTCGTGAGTATCTGTGCGCTTGAACACGACTTCCATCACCCCATTGCGGGCCGGCCCGAGCGCCCGCCTGCAGAGCGAAGCCCGGGATTGGCTGATTCTCCTGACCTCCGGCCAGGCCACCGTCGCCGATGCGCGGGCCTTGCGCCAATGGTGCGAACAGAGCCCCGAGCACGCCCGGGCCTTCGAACAGGCCAAGCTTTTGTGGCAGTCGCTCAAACCGGCTCTCGAACACCAGCAGCATCCACCACGGGCCCGGCATTTCGGGCGCCGGGCCTTCCTGGGGGGGGCGATTGCCGCATCGGCGGCGTTTTTCCTGGTCCGCGGCACCGTGCCGGGCGGTTTCTCCGGCCTGGGGGCGGACTATCGCACCGAGGTCGGCGAGCAACGGCGCGTCGACCTCGCCGATGGCGTCAGCCTGGAGCTCAACACCCAGACCCGGATCAACCGGCTGCCATCGGATAACGGTGATGCGCGGATCGAACTGCTCAGCGGCGAGGTCGAGGTGTTGGCACGGGCCCGGGCACCGGTCAAGGTCCAGGCCGGCGGCGGGCTGATGACGGCCGAACAGGCGCGCTTCAATCTGCGCAACCTCGACCGGAGCGTCTGCGTCACCTGTATCGAAGGCACCCTGACGGTGGAGATGCTGGGCCGGCGTTTCCGCCTGGAGGGCGGCCGGCAACTGGTGTACGACACCCGCCAGGCCGGCGAGCCGCAGACTGTCGACCCGACGGCGGTGATTGCCTGGCGCAACAGGATGCTGGTGTTCAACGATGCGACCCTGGCCACGGTGATCAGCGAGATCAACCGCTATCGACCGGGCATGCTGGTGCTGCTCAACAGCGAACTGGGCAAGCGCAAGGTGCAGGCGCGGTTCAGCCTGGATCAGTTGGCGGGGGTGGCGTTGCTGATTCGCGATGCGTATGGGGCCAAGTGCACCGAATTGCCGGGTGGGGTGGTGTTGCTCAGTTGAGTATTGTGGGCCCGCCCATCTTCCGCCCACTTTCCGGATTCACTCCAACGGCCCCAACACCTGCCGATAGCGCTCCACGCCTTGTGGCGTATCCCGCACCAGGCTGATCTCCAGCCCTGTCGGATTGTCCTGGCGATTGCCACTCAACGGCCGCCAACCCTTGCCCGGCTGCCACACCCGCAGCTCCATCGAGGTCACCTGTTCCAGCACCGCCACTCCGTCCTGCGGCGCCGGTAGCGGAAACCTCGAGCGCGCCTCTGCCGCCGACCGGTAAAGCGTCCCACCCTTCAACCACCAGCGCACCCGTTGCAGGCGGCCATCCTGCTGCGGCGACGCGCGAATCAGGTCCAGCCGAAAGCCCTTGCCCTCGGCGCTGCGCACGCTCAACGGAACTGGCCCGGCCGACGACGAAGGCGCCTGGTCGGGCGGCAGCGGTTCCACCAGCTCGATCCCGGCGCGCAGCGCCACGTCACGCTCCAGTTGGCCCAGTGCGGCCAGCAACTGTTGGGTCTGCGCGCTGCTGCGCCTGAGGTGTTCGTCGGTGCGATTGACGCTGTCCAGGCCACGCCAGGCAATGAGGCTGACCACCGCCATGAGCATGAGCGCGATCATCACCTCGATCAGGGTAAAACCGGCCTGGCGCTTCATTGCACGTGCACCTCGCCGTTGGCGCTGCGTACCACGCCAATGCTGTGCAGCCCATCGGAGAGCGACAGGCGCATGGGCTGGGCAATCCACTCGGCGTCGAGTATCAGGGGCCTGTCGCGATCCCGTTGCACCTTTATCGACGCGCTCTGCCAGCGGGTCGGGCGCAGTTGCGGGTCACCGTCGAACTGCTCCTTGCCGCCCTGGCCATCGGTACGGATGAACTGGTAGCCCTGGCGGTCGCTCAGCCAGAGAATCGGCCGGCCATCGGCGCGGGCTTCGGCCTGGGCCACCTGGATAGCCTGGGCCAGGCGCTCGGCATCCTTGCGCAAGAGTTGCCGTGGGTCGGGCCGGATACTCAGGCTGATGGCGGCGCTGGCGATGCCGACGATCACCAGCACCACCATCAGTTCGATCAGGGTGAAACCCGCCTGGGCGGGGCGTAGGGCATCCATTCGACAAGGCTCCTCGAGGCTGGCTCCATGCTGCCTGGCAAAGATGATGGGCGTGTGAAATAAAAACGTGAGAATTGCCCGGTAGGCTGTTCGGACGTGCCCCTGTGGGCCCTTCGTTGTGGCGCAGACCGATAGAAAAGGAGCCTCAAGCATGCAATGGACCCCGCGCTTTTCCCCGGTGCAGATCGTTCAGTCGGCGGCCCTGCTCGCCGCCCTGGCCGGTGTGCTGGTCTGGTCGACGCTGCTGCTGACGCCGGCCGTGTCCCAGGTGCCCGCGGCTCAGCCGGCGGTGGCGGCGACGCGCAGCGACAATCCGGCCTTGCAGTGGTTTTCCAACCAGCCGGTCCGGCTCGACATCAAGGTCTCCGGGGTGATGGCCAGCTCGCGTGGCGCGGTGGCGATCCTCAGCCTGAACGATGGCCCGCCGCGCAGCTTTCTCGCCGGTGAGCGGCTGGGCCAGGGCGTACGGCTGCTGGCGATCGAGCGCGACGGCATTCTGATCGAGCAGGGCTCGCAGAAGTTGCACCTGGCGGTGACCCGGCTCAGCGAAGCGCCGTTCCTGCCGCAACTGACCCGGCCTTGAGGTCGGGCAGGCTCATCAGGGTTTCCAGGCGCGCCAGCGGCGGCCCTTCGTGGCGCCGGTCCACTACCAGGATCTCGACCTGCCACAGCCGTGGGCTGCCAGCCGGGCCGATGGTCTGATCACAGCGCAGGGCCAGGCGGCCCTGATCGCACTCGAAGGACTTGCGTCCCGTGCCCAGCCGACCCTCCAGGCGCAGCTCGGCCAGCCGGCTCTGGGCAGCCAGCAGGGCCACGGAGCGATCGCGCAGCAGGCCGTTGCTCTGGGTCATCAGACCGGCCACGCGCACCGCGGCGGACATCGCCACGGCGATGATCGCCAGCGCCACCAGCACTTCGATGAGGGTGAAGCCTTGTTGGCGGAACGGGCGCTGCATGGGCTGTCTCGACATGGGGAAGCGAATCCGGAGCCTAGCGTGCCTGTTTGACCGCTTGCTGACCAAAGCTCCCGAGTTTTTGCCCGGGCGATTCACCCGAGGATTTTCAATATCGGTGACATATCTTCTTGCAACAATCCGCCGCGAATCGAATCAAGCCAAGGACTGTCGAGATGGATATCGCGCGTATCAATTCCCGTTCCAGAGGTCGTCGGGCACAGCAGGGATTCACGCTGATCGAGATCATGGTCGTGGTGGTCATCCTCGGGATTCTCGCCGCCATGGTGGTGCCCAAGGTCCTCGACCGGCCCGACCAGGCGCGGGCCACCGCGGCCAGGCAGGACATCGGCGGGTTGATGCAGGCGCTCAAGCTCTACCGCCTCGATCACGGCAGCTACCCGAGCCAGAACCAGGGCCTGAAGATCCTCGTCGAGCGGCCGGCCAACGCCAAGGACAGCAACTGGCGCTCCTATCTGGAACGCTTGCCCAACGACCCCTGGGGACGTCCTTACCAATACCTAAACCCGGGCGCCAACGGTGAAGTCGACGTGTTTTCCCTCGGTGCCGACGGCCAGCCGGACGGTGACGGGGTCAATGCCGATATCGGCTCCTGGCAGTTGTAGTCGCGGTCATGAAGGCTCATTCCCCGATGGCCGCGAAGCAGGAGGGCATGGCGATCATCAGCGCGCTGCTGATCGCCGCAGTGGTGGCGGTGATCGCCGCCGGCATGCTCACCCGCGAGACCGTGTTCACCCGCAGCCTGGAGGCCGAGCAATCGCGGGTCCAGGGCGCCTGGCAGTTGCGTGGCGGCCTCGAAATCAGCCGCCAACGGCTGTGGGAGGCCCGCCAGCGCGACCCGCTGACCCACCAGGCCCAGGCCTGGGCCCGGCCGATCCTCGGCGAACGTGGCGGCCAGTTCGACGGCCACCTGGAGGATGAGCAGGGCAAGTTCAACCTGCGCAACCTGGTGCGCGACGAGCGCGTCGATGACGAACAGATGGAGGGTTTTGCCCGCCTGTGCGAAATGCTCGGCGTCAAGGCGGCGGTCGCCCAGCGCATTGCCCAGCGGGTGATCAGTTCCTACCCGCGCCTGCCGAATCCGCAGCGCCAGGCCGCGGCGAAGGAGCAGGGCACCTTCGACAGCGGTCGCCTGACCTCGCCGGGAGCTGCCGACAAGCCGCTGCCCGCCAGCCGGCCGATGCTGCGCAGCCTGGATGACCTGCGCAGCGTCGACGGCGTGGACGACGAGAGCCTGGCCCGGCTGGCGCCCCATGTGACCATCCTGCCGGCCAACACCTGGGTCAACGGCAATACCGCCAGCGCCGAGGTGCTCGCTTCCCAGGTGCCGGGTTTGTCGCCGCAGCGGGCCCGGGGCCTGATCGGCGAGCGTGATGCGGGGCAGTGGTTCATCAACCGTGGCGACTTCGTCAATCGCTTGCGCATGCCGCAAGTGGCGGTTGCCGACATCAAGGTCGGTATCACCAGCGAGTGGTTCCTGCTGGTCGGCCAGGTGCGCAACGACCGGCGCCGGGTCAACCTGGCCGCGTTGCTGCACCGTAGCGAGCTGGAAATGCCCCAGGTGATCTGGTCGCGGGTGGGCGTATGAGCCTCTTGCGTATCGTCCTGCCGCCCTTGCAGGCGCTGGAACTCGACAGCCCGCTGGCGTTCGCCCGACTCGACCGCCAGGGCCGGCTCGCTGAAACCGGCCGGGCCAACCTCAGGCAGTTGGGGCAGGCCAACCAGGGCGTGGCCGTGGAATGTTACCTGCACCCGCAGGACAGCCTGCTGGCCAGCCTCGAACTGCCGGCGCTGCCGCCAGCGAAGATCCGCGCGGCGGTCGACTGCGCGGCCCAGGCGCTGATCCTCGGCGCCTGCGAGTCGATGCACATCGCCCATGGCCCGCGCGATGCCCAGGGCCGGGTGCCGGTCGCCTGGTTGCCACGGGAGGTGCTCGAACGTTTCGGCGCCCTGGTGCGCCAGGCCGGTCTGGGCCTGCGTGGCCTGTATCCGGCGGCCTATTGCTTGCCGGTGATTGCCGGCGAGCCGGTGCTGGAGGCCCGCGACGAGCATCTGCTGATTCGCCAGGGCGTGGACCTGGCCGAAGTGCACCCGGATATCGACCAGGCGCTGGCGCAATGGCAGGGCCGCGGCGAAGTGCTGCATTGGCTGGGTGAAGCGCCGGCGGCGAATCCGCTGTTCCAGGCAGTGCCCGCCGACCGCCGTTGGACCGGCCAGGCACCGGGCTGGGGGCTGCACGGTGCCCTGTGGCAGCCGGGCGCCAGTGCCGGTCACTGGGGACGGGCGCTGGCCTGCTGCGCGCTGGCGGTGGTGGTCTGGACCGCAGGCCTGAACCTCCACGCGGCGCGGCAGGCCGAGCAGGGCGAACAGCTCAAGGCGTGGATGGTACAGCGGGTCAGGCAGGCCTTTCCGGCACTGCCGGTGGTGCTCAACCCCTTGCAGCAGGCGCGCCAGCAGTTGGCCCGGCGGGAGGCCGGCGCTGCCGGCGACAGCGATTTCTCCCGGCTGGTACGCCAGGCCGGCCTGGCGATGCCGTTCGTGGTCGGCGGTGTGCAGGGCCTAGTGTTCGAAAACGGCGAACTGCACCTGAACCTGCTGCCCGACAACCGCAAGCCGGGGGCGGCCGGCGCCTGGCAGGCCGAACTGGCCCAGGCCGGGGTGCTGGCGAGCGCCGCCGCCGAGGGCTGGACCCTCAAGGCCCAGGCCGAACCGGGGCAACCGCTGGCGGAGACGGAAAATGAATAACCCCAGGTTGGCGCAGTACCGGGCCCGCTGGCAGGCCCTGTCGGCCCGGGCGCAGGGCTACTGGCGCAGTCTGGCGCCACGGGAGCGACGCCTGGTCGGCGGCATGGCCCTCGGCGTCTCGGGGCTGCTGGTCTGGCTGGTGCTGATCCAGCCGCCGTTGAAGACGCTCGATTACTGGGCCGCCGAAACACCCAGGCTCAAAACCCAGGCCCAGACCCTGGAAGGCCTGCTGCAAGGTCTTGCCCGACCGGCCACCGGTGACCTGGAAGCGGGGCTGCGCGCCAGCCTCGAAGCCAGCGGGTTGTCCGGGCATTACCGGTTGCAGGGCAGTGGCGCAGGCTGGCTGTTGACCGTCGACGACGCACCGGCCGACGTGCTGCTGGACTGGCTGCTGGGCAAACCCCGCTCATTCTCCCTGGATGTGGTCGAGGCCCGCCTGCAACGGGCGGCCGCAGCCGAACCCGAAGGCTCGGCGGGCAGACTGTCGGGAACCGTTCGCATGGATCAGGCGCTTGGCGCTAAGGAAGCTTCATGAAGTGCTCAGGCTGGTTGTATGGGGTGCGCTGCCGCCAGGCGGCGGCCCCGTGGTTGCTGTTGGCATTGACCGCGTGCAGTAGCGGTACGGCGCCGCAGGCTCCGTTGCTGGCCGAAAGCGAACTCGGGCGGCCACTGGGTTCGACCGTGAAGAGCGGCGACGTCCTGGCGGAGCGGCAGCGGGCCCAGGCCCAGGCCGAGCAGCCGCGGCGCGTGTTGCATCCCGTGGGCAATTCGGCACGGGCCGGCCATGGGCCGGGCAAGGCGCTCCCGGCCAGCAACCCGCTGGGCGACCAGCCGGTGCAACTGAATTTCGTCGACGCCGATATCCAGGCGGTGGTGCGCGCCTTGTCGCGTTCCACCGGACGGCAGTTCCTGGTCGATCCACGGGTCAAGGGCAACCTGACCCTGGTCTCCGAAGGTGAGGTACCGGCCTACCGGGCCTACGACATGCTGCTCTCGGCCCTGCGCATGCAGGGCTTCAGCGTGGTCGATGTCGGCGGGGTCGCCCAGGTGGTACCGGAGGCCGATGCCAAGCTGCTCGGCGGACCGGTCTATAGCTCGGACAAGCCGGCGGAAAACGGCATGGTCACCCGAACCTTCCGCCTGCAGTACGAGAACGCGGTGAACCTGATTCCGGTGCTGCGACCGATCGTTTCACCGAACAACCCGATCAACGCCTACCCGGGCAACAACACCGTGGTCATCACCGACTACGCGCAGAACCTGCAACGGGTGGCCAGCCTGATCGCCAGCATCGACACCCCGAGCGCCATCGACACCGATGTGGTGAACATTCAGAACGGCATCGCCAGCGATATCGCCAGCATGGTCTCGGAGTTGCTGGAGAACCAGGGCAACGACCCGACGCAGAAAATCAGCGTACTGGGCGATCCGCGCTCGAACTCGGTGATCATCCGCGCCAGCAGCCCGGAGCGCACGCAACTGGCCCGGGAGTTGATCTACAAGCTCGACAACGCCCAGAGCAACCCGAGCAACCTGCACGTGGTGTACCTGCGCAACGCCCAGGCCGGCAAGCTGGCCCAGGCCCTGCGCGGGCTGCTCACCGGCGAAAGCGACAGCAGCGGCGAGGGCGACCAGACCCGGGCCATGCTCGGCGGCGGCAGTAACAGCAACAACAGCCAGAACGGCAGCCAGGTCAACAGCCCCCCCCAGACCGGCAGCAGCACCAGCGGCAGCAATTCGCTCTACGGTCAATCCGCCCGCAACGGTTCCAGCCAGGCTTCCGGCACGGGGCCGGGCAAGGAGCAGAACCTGGCGTTTTCCGCCGGCGGCGTGACCATCCAGGCCGATGCCACCACCAATACCCTGCTGATCTCCGCGCCGGAGCCGCTGTACCGCAGCCTGCGCGAGGTCATCGACCAGCTCGACCAGCGCCGTGCCCAGGTGGTGATCGAGAGCCTGATCGTCGAGGTCAGCGAGGACGAGGCCAACGAGTTCGGCGTGCAGTGGCAGAGCGGCAACCTGGGGGGCAGCGGGGTGTTCGCCGGCACCAACCTGGGCGGTGCTGGCATTGTCACAACCGCCAAAAACAGCATCGATGCCTTGCCTCAGGGGCTGAGCGTCGGCGTGGTGCGCGGATCGGTGAACATTCCCGGGGTGGGGCAGGTGATGGACCTCAAGGTGCTGGCCCGTGCCCTGAAGAGCAAGGGCGGCTCCAACGTGCTGTCGACGCCGAACCTGCTGACCCTGGACAACGAAGTGGCGAGCATCTTCGTCGGCCAGACCATTCCCTTCGTCAGCGGCAGCTACGTGACCAACGGCAGCAGTTCGAGCAACAACCCGTTCCAGACCATCCAGCGCGAGGAGGTCGGGCTCAAGCTCAACGTCCGGCCGCAGATTTCCGAGGGCGGCACGGTGAAGCTGGACGTGTATCAGGAGGTCAGCAGCGTCGACGACCGCGCCACCGCGACGGCGGCGGGCACGGTGACCAAGAAGCGCGCGATCGACACCAGCATCCTGCTCGACGATGGGCAGATCATGGTCATGGGCGGCCTGCTGCAGGACGGCTACAGCCAGAGCAACGACGGCGTGCCGTTGCTGTCGAGCATCCCCGGCATCGGCGCGCTGTTCCGCCATGAGCGGCGCGACAGCAACAAGACCAACCTGATGGTGTTCCTGCGGCCGTACATCATCCGTGACGGCGCGGCGGGGCGGTCGATCACCCTGAACCGCTACGACTTCATCCGCCGTGCCCAGGGCAGCCTGACGCCGGAACGCAACTGGGCCTTGCCGGACATGCAGGCCCCGCAGTTGCCCAGTGCGGCCCACGCCATTCCGGGCTCGCAGCCGGTGCCCGTGCCGCAGGCACCCAGGCCGATCCGCGCGGTGCCGGTGTCGCTGAATGAGGCGCAGCCATGAGCGCATTACCGTACGCCTGGGCCAAGGCCCAGCGGCTGGTGCTGGTCGACGGCGTGCTCACCGCCTGTCCCTCGACCCCCGGCTGGGCCATCAGCGAGGCGCGCCGGCAGTTCGGGCCGGCGCGGCTGGAGCGCGTACGCGATGAGGAACTCGACAGCCTGCTGACCACGGCCTATGCCGACACCGGCAGCGCCGCCGCCGTGGTCGGTGCCGCGGAAAACGAGGTGGACCTCGACCGGCTGATGCAGGACATGCCGGAAGTCACCGACCTGCTCGACACCCAGGACGGCGCGCCGGTGATCCGCATGATCAACGCCTTGCTGACCCAGGCGGCGCGCGACGAGGCCAGCGATATCCATATCGAGCCGTTCGAGACCCATTCGGTGGTGCGCTACCGGGTCGACGGCACCCTGCGCGACGTGGTCTCGCCACGCAAGGCGCTGCACGGCGCGCTGGTGTCGCGGATCAAGATCATGGCGCAACTGGACATCGCCGAAAAACGCCTGCCCCAGGACGGCCGTATCGCCCTGCGCGTCGCCGGACGGCCGATCGACATCCGCGTCTCCACCGTGCCCACCGGCCACGGCGAACGAGTGGTGATGCGCCTGCTGGACAAGCAGGCCGGGCGCCTGCAACTGGAAACCCTGGGGATGGACCCGGACCTGCTGGCGCGGCTCGACCACCTGATCCGCCAGCCCCACGGCATCGTGCTGGTCACCGGCCCCACCGGCAGCGGCAAGACCACCAGCCTCTATGCCGCCCTGGCGCGGCTCGACGCCAGCACCAGCAACATCCTCACCGTCGAGGACCCGGTGGAATACGACCTGCCGGGCATCAGCCAGATCCAGGTCAATGCCAGGATCGACATGACCTTCGCCCTGGCCCTGCGGGCCATCCTGCGCCAGGACCCGGACATCATCATGATCGGCGAGATCCGCGACCTGGAAACCGCGCAGATTGCCGTGCAGGCCTCGCTGACCGGGCACCTGGTGCTGGCGACCCTGCACACCAACGATGCGGTGTCGGCGGTCAACCGGCTGATCGACATGGGCGTGGAGCCTTTCCTGCTGGCCTCGTCGATGCTCGGGGTGCTGGCCCAGCGCCTAGTGCGGCGGCTGTGCCAGCACTGTCGCCAGCCCGATCCCGCCACGCCGGGCACCTGGCGCCCGGTCGGCTGCAGCGCCTGCAGCCACACCGGCTACAGCGGCCGCACCGGCATCCACGAACTGTTCTGCATCGACGACGAGATCCGCACCCTGATCCACCAGGGCGCCGGCGAGCAGGCGTTGCGCCAGGCGGCACGGGCGGCGGGCATGCTGAGCCTGCGCGAGGACGGTGAGCGCTGGGTCCGCGCGGGTGCCACGGCGCCGGAAGAAATCCTGCGTGTGACGAGGGACGCCTGATGAACCGCTATCGCTTCGAAGCGGCCGATGCCCAGGGCAAGATCGAGTCCGGCCATCTGGAGGCCGACAGCCAGGGCGCGGCCATGGCCACCTTGCGCGGGCGTGGGCTGACCGCCTTGTCGCTGCGGGCCGAAAGCAGCGACAGTGGCGAGACGGCCGGCGGGCTGTTCAGCGCAAAACTCTCGGACAACGACCTGGCTTGGGCCACCCGTCAACTGGCGAGCCTGCTGGGAGCGAGCCTGCCGCTGGAGGCGGCGTTGAGCGCCACGGTCGAACAGGCGGAAAAAAAGCACATCGCCCAGACCCTGAGTGCGGTGCGTACCGATGTCCGGGGCGGCATGCGCCTGGCGGACGCGCTGTCCCGGCGGCCCCGGGACTTCCCGGAAATCTACCGGGCGCTGATCGCCGCCGGCGAGGAATCCGGCGACCTGGCCCTGGTCATGGAGCGGTTGGCCGACTACATCGAGGAGCGCAACAACCTGCGCGGCAAGGTGCTCACGGCGTTCATCTACCCGGCGGTGGTCGGGCTGGTGTCGGTGGGCATCGTGATCTTCCTGCTCAGCTACGTGGTGCCACAGGTGGTCAGCGCCTTTTCCCAGGCCCGCCAGGACCTGCCGGGGCTGACCCTGGTGATGCTCAATGCCAGCGACTTCATCCGTGAATGGGGCGCGTTGTGCTTTGCCGGGCTGGCGGGGGCTTTCTGGGGCTGGCGGCTGTACCTGCGCCAGCCGACGGCGCGGTTGGGCTGGCATAGCCGGATCCTGCGGTTGCCGATGATCGGTCGTTTCGTGCTGGGGCTGAACACCGCACGGTTCGCCTCGACCCTGGCGATTCTCGGCGGCGCCGGGGTGCCGTTGCTGCGGGCGCTGGAGGCGGCGCGGCAGACGGTGTCGAACGACCGCTTGAGCCTGAGCGTGAGCGAGGCCACGGCGCGGGTCAGGGAAGGGGTGAACCTGGCGGCGGCGCTGAAGGTGGAGAAGGTGTTTCCGCCGTTGCTGATCCACCTGATCGCCAGTGGCGAGAAGACCGGTGCCTTGCCGCCGATGCTGGAGAGGGCGGCGCAGACCCTGTCGCTGGATATCGAACGGCGGGCGATGGGGATGACGGCGTTGCTCGAACCGTTGATGATCGTGGTGATGGGCGGTGTGGTGCTGGTGATCGTGATGGCGGTGTTGCTGCCGATCATCGAGATCAACCAGTTGGTGCAATAACCGGGATTTATGCTGTCTGGTGGGGCCCCTTCGCGGATAAATCCGCGAAGGGGCCCCAGGTTCAGCGAAACATCATGAAGCCTTGCGCCGCACCAGCTTCATCACCACCACGAAGAACACCGGCACGAACACCACCGCCAATGTCGCCGTGACCATCCCGCCGATCACCCCGGTGCCGATCGCCTGCTGGCTGGCCGAGCTGGCGCCGGTGGCGATCGCCAGCGGCACCACGCCGAGGATGAACGCCAGCGAGGTCATGATGATCGGCCGCAACCGCAGCCGCGCAGCCTGGACCGTCGCTTCCAGCAGGTCATGCCCCTCGTCGTACAGGCTCTTGGCGAATTCGATGATCAGGATCGCGTTCTTCGCCGACAGGCCGATGATGGTGATCAGCCCGACCTTGAAGAATACGTCGTTGGGCATCCCGCGCAAGGTCACCGCCAGCACCGCACCGAGCACCCCCAGCGGCACCACCAGCAGCACCGAGGTCGGGATCGACCAGCTCTCGTACAGCGCCGCCAGGCACAGGAACACCACCAGCAGCGACAGCGCCAGCAACATCGGCGCCTGGGCGCCGGACAGGCGCTCCTGCAACGACAGCCCGGTCCATTCCAGGCCCAGGCCCTGCGGCAGTTGCTGCACCAGCCGCTCCATCTCCTCCATGGCCTGGCCGGTGCTGTAGCCCGGTGCCGATTCGCCGGAGATGGCGATCGCCGGGTAGCCGTTGTAGCGGGTCAACTGCGCCGGGCCCTGGGTCCAGCGCGCCTGGACGAAGGCCGACAGCGGGACCATCTTGCCGTTGCTGTTGCGCACGTGGATCTTCAGCAGATCCTCGACCTGGGCACGCTGGTCGCCTTCGGCCTGGATCACCACCCGCTGCATGCGGCCCTGGTTCGGGAAGTCGTTGACATAGGCCGAGCCGACGGCAGTGGAGAGAATGCCGCCGATATCGGCGAACGACACGCCTAGGGCATTGGCCTGCTTGCGGTCGACTTCCAGTTGTACCTGCGGTGCTTCGGCCAGGGCGCTTTCGCGGACGTTGGCCAGCACCTTGCTCTTCTGCGCCGCTTCCAGCAGTTCGGTGCGCGCCTGCATCAGCACCGGGTGGCCGACACCACCGCGGTCCTGCAGGCGGAACTCGAAGCCGCTGGAGGTGCCGAGGCCATCCACCGGTGGCGGCAGGACGGCGTAGGCCACCGCATCCTTCAGTTCGCTGAAGGCGATGTTCGCCCGCTCGGCGATGGCCGCCGCCGAATCCTCGGCACTGCGTTCCGACCAGTCCTTGAGGGTGGTGAAGGCCAACGCGGCGTTCTGCCCGCTGCCGGAGAAACTGAAGCCGAGAATCATCGTGGTGTCGCCCACGCCCGCTTCGCTGGCGTCATTGGCCTCGATCTGCTCGACCACCTTGACCGTGCGGTTCTTGCTCGCACCCGGCGGCAACTGGATGTCGGTGATGGTGTAGCCCTGGTCCTCCACCGGCAGGAACGAGGCGGGCAGGCGGCTGAACAGCAGCCCCAGCAGCACCACCAGCAGGCCGAACAGCAGCAGGTAGCGGCCGCTGCGCTTGAGCGCACTGACCACCCAGCCCTGGTAGCCGTCGCTCATCTGTTCGAAGCGCCGGTTGAACCAGCCGAAGAAGCCGCCCTTGGCGTGGTGCTCGCCCGGGGCGATCGGCTTGAGCAGGGTCGCGCACAGCGCCGGCGTGAGGGTCAGCGCGAGGAAGGCCGAGAACAGGATCGAGGTCGCCATGGACAACGAGAACTGCTGGTAGATCACTCCCACCGAGCCCGGCATGAAGGCCATCGGGATGAACACCGCCACCAGCACCAGGGTGATGCCGATGATCGCGCCGCCGATCTGGCCCATGGCCTTGCGGGTGGCTTCCCTGGGCGGCAGGCCTTCATGGGCCATGATCCGCTCGACGTTCTCCACCACGACGATGGCGTCATCCACCAGGATGCCGATGGCCAGCACCATGCCGAACATGGTCAGCACGTTGATCGAGAAACCCAGGGCCAGCATGGTGGCGAAGGTCCCCATCAGCGCCACCGGCACCACCAGCGCCGGGATCAGCGTATAGCGGATGTTCTGCAGGAACAGGAACATCACCGCGAACACCAGCACCATGGCTTCGAGCAGGGTGTAGATCACCTTGGTGATCGACACCTTGACGAACGGCGAGGTGTCGTAGGGGATCTTGTACTCCACGCCGGCCGGGAAGTAGCGCGCCAGTTCATCCATTTTCGCCCGTACCAGGGTCGCGGTCTTCAGCGCGTTGGCGCCCGGCGACAATTGCACGCTGAAGGCGGTGGTCGGCTTGCCGTTCAGGCGCGTCGAGTACTGGTACTCCTGGCTGCCGATCTCCACCCGGGCGACATCGCCGATGCGCACGGTGGATCCGTCCGGGTTGGCCCGCAGGACGATGTCGGCGAATTCCTGGGGCGTCGACAACTGGCCCTTGACCAGCACCGCCGCGGTGATTTCCTGGGTCGACGGCCCCGGCAGGTCGCCGATGCTGCCGGCCGAGACCTGGGCGTTCTGCGCCGCGACGGCGGCACTGACATCGGCGGCGGTGAGGTTGAAACCGACCAGCTTCTGCGGGTCGATCCAGATCCGCAGGGCGCGTTCGGCCCCATACAACTGGGCCTTGCCGACGCCGTCCAGGCGCTTGATCTCGTTCATCACGTTGCGCGCCAGGTAGTCGCTGAGCGCGGTGTCGTCGTACTGGCCGTCACTGGAGGTGAGGGTCGCCAGCAGCAGGAAGCCGGCGGACACCTTTTCCACCTGCAGGCCCTGCTGGGTGACGGCGGCGGGCAGCCGTGGCTCGACCGCCTTGAGGCGGTTCTGCACGTCGACCTGGGCCATTTCGGGGTGGGTGCCGGGCTGGAAGGTCGCGGTGATGGTGGCGCTGCCCAGGCTGCTCTGGGACTCGAAATACAGCAGGTGGTCGGCGCCGTTGAGCTCCTGCTCGATCAGGCTGACCACGCTTTCGTCCAGGGTCTGGGCCGAGGCGCCGGGGTAGGTCGCGACGATTTCCACTTTCGGCGGCGCGACGTTGGGGTACTGTGCCACCGGTAGCTGCGGGATGGCGAGGACGCCGGCCAGCAGGATGAACAGGGCGACCACCCAGGCGAAGATCGGGCGGTCGATAAAGAAGTGCGGCATGCTCACTGTCCTTTGGACTGGGCGAGGGAAAGGGGGCTGTCATCGATCTGCACCGGCTCGCCGGGGCGGGCGTGCTGCAGGCCTTCGACAATGATCCGGTCACCGGGCTTGAGGCCGGCGTTGACGATCCAGCGGTCGTTCTGCGCGGCGCCGAGGCTCACCGATTGCAGGCTGACCTGCATGTTCCCGTCCACCAGCAGCACCTGCGGCACACCGGCGCTGTCGCGCTGGATAGCCCGCTGCGGGATGCTGATGCCTTCGCGGTTGACCGCCTGTTCGACGCGCACCCGCACGAAGCTGCCGGGCAGCAGGTCGAGTTCCGGGTTGGGGAATTCGCTGCGCAGGATCACCTGGCCGGTGCCCGGGTCGACACTGATGTCGGTGAACAGCAGCTTGCCCGGCAGCGGGTAGGCGTTGCCGTCGTCCTGGATCAGCGTGGCCTTGGCCTGGTTCTGCCCGACCTGCTGTAGCTGGCCGGCGCGGAAGGCCCGGCGCAGGTCGTTCAGTTCGCGGGTCGACTGGGTCAGGTCGGCATGGATCGGGTTCAACTGCTGGATCAGCGCCAGGGCGGTGGTCTCGTTCTGGCCGACCAGCGCGCCCTCGGTGACCAGCGCACGGCCGATACGCCCGGAGATCGGCGCGGTGACGGTGGCGTAGCCGAGGTTCAGCCGGGCCCGTTGCACCGCCGCCTGGTTGGCGGCGACGTCGGCGGCACTCTGGCGGGCGGCGGCCTGGGCGTTGTCGTAGTCCTGGCGGCTGATGGCGTTGCTCTCCACCAGTTCGCGGTAGCGCTGGTGCTGCAGCCTGGCCTGGAAGGCATTGGCCTCGGCCTTCTGCAGGGCGGCCACGGCGCTGTCCAGGTCGGCCTTGAACGGTGCCGGATCGATCAGGAAGAGCACGTCGCCCTGCTTGACGTCGCTGCCTTCCTGGAACAGGCGCTTGAGCACCACGCCGGCGACCCGCGCGCGTACTTCGGCGATCCGCGGTGCGGCAATGCGGCCGCTCAGCTCGCTGCTGATCGACAGGGGCTGGGTGTGGATGGTCTCGACCCGGACCTTGGGTGCGGGCATGGTCTCGGGCTCGCCGGCGGACCGGTCACAGGCGGTCAGCGCCAGGGCCAGCGCCGACAGGCAGAGCGGGGCAAACAGCTTCTTCAACATAATCGAGTCCCAATGATGACCCGGGCATGCTAAGGGCGGCCGTCAAGCGCTGCTGTGAAGCAATGTAGGTGGTTGGTGAAAAAGTGTGAAGCGAATGCTCGCGCACGCGTAAGGGCGTATATCCTTCACCTTTTCCTTCATTTCGTAGTTATTTATGCCGACGATTCTCCTGGTCGAAGACGACACCGCCCTTGCCGAACTGATTGCCAGCTACCTGGAGCGCAACGGCTATCAGGTCAACGTGCTGGCCCGTGGCGACCAGGTGCGCGAGCGGGCCCGGCAGGAGCCGCCGGACCTGGTGATCCTCGACCTGATGCTGCCGGGCCTCGACGGCCTGCAAGTGTGCCGCCTGCTGCGCGCCGATTCGGCGAGCCTGCCGATCCTGATGCTCACCGCCCGCGACGACAGCCACGACCAGGTGCTGGGCCTGGAGATGGGCGCCGACGACTACGTCACCAAGCCTTGCGAGCCGCGGGTGCTGTTGGCGCGGGTCCGCACCCTGTTGCGCCGCAGCAGCCTCAGCGAACCGCAGGTGGCCAGCGACCAGATCCTCATGGGCAACCTGTGCATCGACCTTTCCGAGCGCACCGTGACCTGGCGTGGCCAGCAGGTGGAACTGTCCAGCGGCGAATACAACCTGCTGGTGGTGCTGGCCCGGCATGCCGGCGAAGTGCTCAGCCGCGACCAGATCCTGCAGCGCCTGCGCGGTATCGAGTTCAACGGTACCGACCGCTCGGTGGACGTGGCGATCTCCAAGCTGCGGCGCAAGTTCGACGATCACGCCGGCGAGGCGCGCAAGATCAAGACCGTCTGGGGCAAGGGCTACCTGTTCAGCCGTTCCGAATGGGAATGCTGAGCCGATGCTGAAGATCCTCATCCGGCTCTACCTGATGACCATCATCACCTTCAGCGCGGCGATCTACCTGGTGCCGGACCTGGTGGTCGGGGTGTTTCACGAGCGCTTCCTGAACTACAACATCGACCAGGCGCGGGGCATGCAGGACCTCCTGGTCAAGCAGTTCAAGACGGTGCCGAACACGCGCTGGCCGGCGGTGGCGGCCGAGCTGGACCAGAGTTTCGCGCCGCTGCGGGTCTCGCTGATCCGCATCGACGACATCAGCTTTAGCGAGCCGGAGCAGAAGCGCCTGCGCCATGGCGAGAACGCCATCCGTGTCGGCGACTGGGGCGCGCCGGACCTGGTGGCCTCGCCGCTGGATGGGCAATTGGCGGTGCAGGTGGTGATACCGCCGGACCCGCTGGACGTGAAGCTGCTGTACTGGAGCATGAACGTGCTGGTCGGCGCGGCGCTGCTGGGCTGCCTGTTGTTCTGGCTGCGCCCGCACTGGCGGGACCTGGAGCGCCTCAAGCAGACCGCCCGGCAGATCGGCCAGGGCCAGTTGAGCGAACGCACGCGGATCTCGCCGCGCTCGAACATCGGCGAACTGGCGCAGGTGTTCGACACCATGGCCAACGACATCGAATGCCTGCTCAACCAGCAGCGTGACCTGCTCAATGCGGTGTCCCACGAGTTGCGCACGCCCCTGACCCGGCTGGATTTCGGCCTGGCCCTGGCGCTGTCCGACGAGTTGCCGCCGGCTTCACGTGAGCGACTGCAGGGATTGGTCGGGCACATCCGCGAGCTGGATGACCTGGTGCTGGAACTGTTGTCCTACAGCCGCCTGCAGAATCCCGGGCGGCTGCCGGAGCGGGTGCTGGTGCCGCTGCACGAGTTCGTCGACAGCATCCTCGGCAGTTTCGACGAAGAACTGGAGGCGCCGGATATTGTGCTCGACGTGTTGATGCAGGGTTCCCAGGAGCATTTCTCCCTGGACCCGCGGCTGACTGCGCGGGCGGTACAGAACCTGCTGCGCAATGCCATGCGCTACTGCGAGCGGCGCATCCAGGTGGGCATCCAGGCGACGACCGAGGGCTGCGAGTTGTGGGTGGATGACGATGGGATCGGCATTCCCGAGCAGGAACGCGAGCGGATCTTCGAGCCGTTCTATCGGCTGGATCGCAGTCGTGATCGTTCCACGGGCGGCTTTGGCCTGGGCCTGGCGATCAGCCGGCGCGCGGCGGAGGCCCAGGGGGGGACGCTGACGGTCGAGCAATCGCCGCTGGGTGGAGCCCGATTCCGCCTCTGGCTACCGGTAACCTGATCGTTCCCACGCGGAGCGTGGGAACGATCGGTTGTGAGGGCAGGTCGGTAGAGCTCTACAACCCCTGGCTCGCGCGGATCAGGTCATAGGCCCGGCGCACCAGCGGGTTGACCGTATTCGGCCGGATCCACAGGTGATAGGTCACATCCGGCAACCGCGGCAATCCGTCGTTCTCGCCCAGCACGCGCATATCCGGCCCCAGCAGTTCCATGCTGCGCGGCGTCACCCCCAGCCCCGCGCGTATCGCCGCCTTGATGCCGATCAGGTTCGACGCCAGGTATGCCTGGCGCCAGGCGATCCCGGCGCGTTCCAGCGCCTCGATGGCATAACGCCGATAGATACTCGGTTCCTCCACCAGAATCAGCGGCAATGGCTCGCTCGGCACATGGATGTACTGCGCCGAGCAGATCCACCACACCGGTGAGGTGCGCAGGGCAAAACCCTGCAGCCGCGAGTCCTCGCGGGTGGAAATCACCATGTCGATCTTGCCCCGGTGCAGGTCTTCCATCAGGTAGGGGCTGCGGCCCACGTCGATCTCCAGGCGCAGGCGCGGGGCCGAGCGGGCGATGTGGCTGAGGATCGGCGGCAGGATGGTGTCGGCGATGTCGTGGGGCGAACCGATGCGCAGCACCCCGCTCAGATGGCTCTCCTGCAGCGAGTTGAGCACTTCATCATTGAGCGAGAGCATTTGCCGGGCATGGCGCAGCAGCTGCCGGCCCGGCTCGGTGAGCTGTTTCTGCCGCCCCTGTTTCTGGAACAGGCTGACCCCCACCTGGTGCTCCAGGCGCTGCATCTGCTGGGTCACCGACGACTGGGTGCGGGCCAGGTGCTGGCCGGCTTCGGCAAAGGTGTGGTGGTCGACCACCGCGACGAAGGTGCGCAGCAGTTCCAGATCGAGGGTGGGCGAGGGCATGGGCGGCTCGAATTCATATCAAGGGTGGTTCGCAATAGATTACGGATTTTTATGTATATGGCGAGATAAAAATGCAAGTCCCCAATAAAGGCCCTGTAAATACGGGTTATGCCATTTTTTCAAAAACCTAATAACCAGAAAGTTATAACAATATTAGATATTTGCATTTCCGTTCGTGGAGGGCCGTCCCTAGCATGCGGGGCAACGAGGCCGGGAGACGCCGGCCGCCATCGAGGGGATAACCATGCAGTTCACGCGCACACCGATCCATCGCTTCCTGCCCACCGTGCTCGGCGCCTTGCTGGCCTGTGGCGCGAGCGCCGCGGCCCAGGCCGACGCCACCCTGGACAAGATCCAGCAGCGGCACAAGCTGGTGGTCGGCGTGGTGCTGTCCGGTGGCCCGTTCGGCTCCATAGACCCGGCGACCCAGGACCCCAAGGGGCTCAACGTCGACCTGGCGAACGCCCTGGGCAAGGACCTCGGCGTGGCGGTGGAACTGGTGCCGGTGCTGCCGGCCAACCGCGTGCAGTTCCTGCAGCAGGGCAAGGTCGACCTGCTGATCGCCAACATGGAATGGACCCAGGAACGCGATGCGATCCTCGGCCATGTGCCGACGCCGTTCTACAGGATCGGGGGTGCCGCCGCGCTGCCCAAGGACAGCAAGGTCGCCCGTTGGGAAGACCTCAAGGGCCAGCCGGTGTGCACTTCCCAGGGCAGCAGCTACGTCAAGCCGCTGACCGAACTGGGCGCCGACATCAAGGCGTTCAAGAGCTCGTCGGAGTCCCTGCTGGCCCTGCGCGGCAACAACTGCGTGGCGGCGGTGCACGACTCGACGCTGATCAACCCGCTGGTGGCCGGCAACCCGGAGTGGAAGGACTACCGCGTGCTGACCCCGGAGCTGAACCCGGCGCCGTCGGTGATCTGGACCCGCACCGGCGAGACCGACACCCAGAAGCGCCTGGACAGCGTGGTGCAGGGCCTGCACCGCAGCGGCTGGCTGATCGAGGCCGAGACGCGCAACCACATCGCCCCGGCGTCGCCGGCGCTGGTGGAGTTGCACGAGAAATACAAGGGCTGATGTTCAGCCGCTGAGTGTTTGTGAGGTTTGGGGGCCTCCCCACCATCCAAAGGACATACCGCGATGCTCAAGTACATGCCGCTGGCCCTGGCGCTGCTCACCGGCCTGGCCCACGCCGACGCCACCCTGGACAAGATCCAGCAACGCCACAGGATCAGTGTCGGGGTGATCCTCAGCGGTCCGCCGTTCGGCACCATCGACCCCGCTACCGGTGCCCACCTGGGCTACAACGTCGAACTGGCCAAGGGCATCGCCGAACGCCTGGGCGTCGAACTGGAAACCGTCTCGGTTCTGGCCCCCAACCGCGTGCAGTTCCTCCAGCAGGGCAAGGTCGACGTGCTGGTCGCCAACATGCAACTGACCGAAGAACGCGCCGAAATCCTCGACTACGTGCCCACCCCCTACGAGGAAGTCGGCGGCGCCGCGCTGATCCGCAAGGGCGCCGGCATCGCTCGCTGGGAAGACCTCAAGGGCAAGCCGGTGTGCGTGTCCCAGGGCAGCAACTTCATCAAGCCGCTGCAGGAAACCTACGGCGCGCAAATCAAGGCCTTCCGCAGCCAGTCCGAGTCGCTGCTGTCGCTGCGCGGCAACGGTTGCGTGGCGGCGGTGCACGTCAGCCCGACCATGCACAGCCTGCTCGACGAGGCCGAGTGGAGCGGCTACGAGATTCCCTTGCCCGACGACCTGATCCCGTCGCCGTCGGTGATCTGGGTCCGCAAGGGTGAGCGGGACACCCAGGCCCGCCTGGACGCCATCGTCCGCGACTGGCATCGCAGCGGCTGGTTGATCGAACTGGGCAAGCGCACCGGCATGCCGCCGTCCCAGGCCCTGCTCAAGCTGCATGAGCAATACCGCAACAGCGCCCCCCTGGCGGCCGCGCCATGAGCCTGCTGTTCAGCCAGTTGCAGCAGTTGCTGGGCGCCGCCCATGTCCGCGACGGTGCCGACGGGGCGGCCTGGTTGAGTGACAAGCACCGGGTCTATCACGGCAAGGTGGTGGCGGTGGTGCACCCGGCCAGCACCGAGGAAGTCGCCGCCGTGGTGCGTGTGTGTGCCCACCATGGCGCGCCGCTGGTGGTGCAGGGCGGCAACACCGGGCTGATGGGCGCCGCCACGCCGGACGACAGCGGCCGCAGCGTGCTGCTGCGCCTGGACCGGATGAACCGCATCCGCCAGCTCGATACCGACAACGACACCGTCACCGTCGAGGCCGGTTGCATCCTGCAGCACCTGCAGGATGCCGCCCGCCAGGCCGACCGTCTGTTCCCCCTGAGCCTGGGCGCCGAAGGCAGTTGCACCCTGGGCGGCAACCTCGGCACCAACGCCGGCGGCACCGGGGTACTGCGCTACGGCAATACCCGCGAGCTGACCCTGGGCCTGGAAGTGGTCACCGCCGACGGCGAGATCTGGAACGGCCTGCGCGGCTTGCGCAAGGACAACACCGGCTACGACCTGCGTGACCTGTTCATCGGCAGCGAAGGCACCCTGGGTATCATCACCGCCGCGACCCTCAAGCTGTTCCCGCTGCCCAAGGCCCGGAGCACCGCCTTGCTGGCCTTCGACTCGCTGGCCCAGGCGGTGAGTTTCCTGTCCCATGCCCGCGCCGGTTTCGGCGCCGACCTGACCGCCTTCGAACTGATGTCCGCGGCCTGCCTGGCGTTGCTGCGCCAGCAGTTCCCCGACGGCCCGCAGCCGTTCGCCACGGCGCGGCAGCCGTGGTTCGCGCTGCTCGAACTGTCCGACAACCACAGCGCCGAACACGCCCGCGTGGCGTTCGAGCGGGTACTGGGCGAGGCCTTCGAGGCCGGTCTGCTGGCCGATGCGCTGATCGCCGAGAGCCTGGCCCAGAGCACGGCGCTGTGGCAGTTGCGCGAGAACATGAGCGAGGCCCAGGCCCGCGAAGGGCGCAACATGAAGCACGACATTTCGCTGCCGATCTCGCGCATCGTCGAGTTCGTCGCCAGCACCGATGCCTTGTTGCAGGAACATTTCCCCGGCGTGCGCAACCTGACCTTCGGCCACCTGGGCGACGGCAACCTGCACTATAACGTCGCCGCACCCCTGGGCCAGCCGGTTGAGGCGCACATGGCCCACTACGCCGCCCTCAGCGAGCTGGTGCACCGCAACACCCACGCCTTCGGCGGCTCCATCAGCGCCGAACACGGTATCGGCCAGCGCAAGCGCGAGCTGCTGGCGCAGGTCAAGAGCCCGGTGGAGCTGGACCTGATGCGTCGGATCAAACAGGCCCTCGACCCCCGCGGGCTGCTCAACCCAGGCAAGGTGCTGCCATGACCGTTCAACTTTCCCGGCGGGTACAGAAGGTCTCGCTGTCGGCCAATGCCGCCGCCAAGTCCCGCGCCACCGAGCTGCGCGAGGCCGGGCGGGACATTCTCGACCTGACCACCGGCGAGCCGGACTTCGACACCCCCGGGCACATCAAGCAGGCCGCCTGCGCGGCGATTGCCGCCGGCGCCACCAAGTACACCGCCACCCCCGGGGTGCGCGCCCTGCGTGAAGCGGTACGGCGCAAACTGGCCGAGGAAAACCGCCTGGACTACCCGCTGGCCGGCATCGTCATCGCCAACGGTGCCAAGCAGATCATCTTCAACGCCTTCGCCGCGACCCTAGACGAGGGCGATGAGGTGCTGGTGCCGGTGCCGTACTGGCCGTCGTTTCCCGACAGCGTGCGGATCAACGGCGGCGAGCCGGTGTTCGTGCAGTCGAGCCTGGAGCAGGGCTGCAAGCTGACGCCCGCGCAGCTCGAAGCGCTGATCGGCGAGCGTACCCGCTGGCTGATCCTCAACAGCCCCGGCAACCCCAGTGGTGCGGTGTACAGCGCCGCCGAGCTGCAGGCGCTGGCCGAGGTGCTGCGCCGGCATCCCAAGGTGCTGGTGCTGCTCGACGAACTCTACGAACACATCCGTTTCGACGGCCAGCCACCGCTCAACCTGCTCAATGTCGCGCCGGACCTGCAGCCACGTTGCCTGCTGGTCGGTGGGGTGTCCAAGACCTACGCCATGACCGGCTGGCGCATCGGCTTCGGCGCCGGCCCGCAGGTGCTCACCGCGGCCATGGCGGTGGTGCAGTCGCAGTCGGCTTCCGGGGCGTCCTCGGTGAGCCAGGCTGCGGCCTTGGCCGCCTACCAGGGCGGGCTGGATTTCCTGCCGGCGCAGGTGGCGGCCTATCGCGAGCGGCGCGACGTGCTGGTGGCCGCGTTGAGCGGGGTGGACGGCTTGCAGGTGCTGGTGCCCGAAGGCGGTTTTTTCCTGTTCATCCGCTGCGCCGGCCTGATCGGCTGGCGCCGTCCCGACGGGGGCCTGATCGCCAGCGATAACGACCTGGTGGATTACCTGCTGGAGGCGGGCGTGGCCGCCGTGGCCGGTAGCGCCTACGGCCTGTCGCCGTGGCTGCGGCTGTCGATCGCCACCGCCACCGACAGCGTCCGTGAAGCCGGCCGGCGGATCGCCGCGGCCTGCGCCCGGCTGGTCGAGGATCGCGGTTGATGGAAACGTTCGTGCAATGGGCCGCGCAACTGGGCCTCAACTATCGCTTCCTGCTCGACGCCTACCAGCGCGGCAGCCTGCTGGAGGGGGCCTGGACCACCTTGCTGCTGTGCGGGCTGACCCTTGTCGGCAGCCTGCTGGCCGGGGTGGTCCTGGCCGCCATGCTCACCAGCGCCAGCCGATGGCTGGCGCGTCCGGCGCGGGTCTTCGTCGAGGTCACGCGCAACACGCCGACCCTGGTCCAGCTGTACTGCGCCTTCCTGGTGCTGAACATGCTGCTGACCCAGGCGGTGGGCGCGGCCAACCCGCTGACGCCGTTCGCCTGGGTGGTGATCGTGATCTCCCTGCACAAGGGCGCCTTCCATGCCGAGGCGCTGCGTGCGGGGATCGAGGCGGTGCCGCCGGTGACCCTCGAAGCCGCCAGCTCCCTGGCCTTCAGCCGCCGGCAATTGCTGTGGAACGTGCAATTGCCGCTGGCCCTGCGCTTCGCCTTGCCGGCGCTGGTGAACAACCTGATCGACCTGGTGAAGATGACCGCCGTGGCCTCGGCCATCGCTGTCGGCGATATCACCTACGCCTCGATCATGATCTGGACCCAGAGCGACAACGTGCTGGAACTGATGATCCTGATCCTCAGCTTCTTCGGCCTGCTCAGCTTTATCGTCAACTGTGTCGGCCGCTACCTGGAAGCGCGCCTGAGGATGCCCGGCTATGGCCATTGAAACCGCGGTGGTCGAATCGTTGCTGCGCTGGAGCCCGGCGCTGGCGGCGGGCTTCGGCCAGAACATCCTGATCAGCCTGCTGGCGATCGCCCTCGGCTCGCTGCTCGGCCTGTTGATCGGCGCCCTCGGCCTGTCGCCGTTGCGGCTGTTGCGCCTGCCGGCGCGGCTGTGGGTGCAACTGTTTCGCAACGCGCCGTGGCTGGTGCTGATCTACTTCACCACCTACGTGTTCCCGTTCGAGATCCACGTCGGCGGCTACTACCTGCCATTCCCCGACTGGGTGAAGGTCACCCTCGGCCTGGCGTTGCCGGCCAGCGCCAACGTCGCCGAGATCTTTCGCGGTGCCATCGGCTCGATTCCGTCGACCCAGTGGGAAGCGGCGCGTTCGCTGGCGTTCAGCCGCGGCCAGCTGTTTCGCTCGATCATCCTGCCGCAGTGCTTCAAGCGCATGCTGCCGCCGTGGATGAACCTCTATGCGGTGATCACCATGGGCACCGCGCTGGCCTCGCTGGTGGGCGTGCACGACCTGATCGACACCGCGCAGATCGCCAGCAACACCGTCAACCGGACCGGCTTCACCGTGCTGATCTACTTCAGCGTGCTGGCGCTGTTCTTCGCCTATTGCTACCCGATTTCCCGCCTGACCCAACGCCTGGAGCGCCGCTATGCCTTCTACTGAACCCCTGGTCAGCCTGCGCGACCTGCACCTGTCGTTCGGCGCCAACCCGGTCCTCAAGGGCATCGACCTGGACGTGCAGCGCGGCCAGGCGGTGTCGGTCATCGGCCCGTCCGGCTCGGGCAAATCGACCATTTTGCGCTGCATCACCGGGCTGCTCAAGCCGCAGCGCGGCAGCATCCGTGTCGGTGACACCGAGGTGCACCGCCTGCAGCGCGAGGCCGAACTGATCGAGCTACGCAAGCGGGTCGGTTTCGTCTTCCAGCAGTACAACCTGTTCCCGCACCTGTCGGTGCTGGAGAACCTGCTGATCGCCCCCTGCAAGGTGCTCGGCCGCAGCCGTGCCGAGGCCGAGCGGCAGGCCCGGCAACTGCTGGCCAAGGTGCGCATGGAGCACAAGGCCGAGGCCTACCCCGGCCAGCTCTCCGGCGGCCAGCAGCAGCGGGTGGCGATTGCCCGCACCCTGGCGATGCGCCCGGAACTGATCCTGTTCGACGAAGTGACCTCGGCCCTCGACCCGGAAACCGTCGGCGAAGTGCTGACGGTGATCCGCGAGCTGACCGAGGAAGGCATGACCTGCGTGCTGGTGACCCACGAAATGCGTTTCGCCGAGGAGATCAGCGACGTGGTGTATTTCACCGAGAACGGCCGGATCGTCGAATCCGGCAGTGCGCAACGGATTTTCCAGCAGCCGCAAAGCGAGCGGACCCGCGAGTTCCTCCGGCATGCCCTGGGCGACAACCGTCGTCCGGTACAGGCCGACCCGTACCGCCTGACCAATATCAGCCCCTTCAGCCTGTCCATCTGACGCACCTACAAGGAACCTGCCATGAGCACCACCGAACGCGCCAACGTGATCGAAACCTTCCTGGTGAAGATCCGCGCCATCCACCAGCGCGGCGTCGACCGTGCGGCCCTGCAAGCCATCGTTGCCCTGCTGGAAGAACTGGCCGAGCGCCGCGATCTGTTCAACTTCGATCATTTCCCGGCGCCGGTGGCGGGCGAGGGCAACACCGCGTTCCGCTACCGCCTCAACGACGACGGCGAAACCCCGACCCTGTACCTGAACTCGCTGCTGCCGGGCAAGAGCACCATCGCCCACAACCACGAGACCTGGGCGGTGATCAGCGCCGTCGAGGGCCAGGAGCTGAACCGTGTCTACACCCGCCGCGACGATGGCCGCGACCCGGCCCGCGCGGTGCTGGAACTGGAGCGCGAGGTGGTGGTGCAGCCCGGCACCTCGATCGCCTTCCTCGGCGAGGACCTGCACAGCATCCGCGTCGACGGCGAACAGGCGACCCTGCATTTCCACCTCTACGGGCGCCCTCTGGAATCCCTCGAAGGCCGCTACGGCGTGCAGGACGACGGCACCGTCCTCAACTACAACAAGTCGCAGATGGCGCCTTCGATCAAGGCCTACGCCTGATGATCGACCTCTACTACTGGCCGACCGCCAATGGCCTGAAGATCGGCATCCTGCTCGAAGAGCTGGGCCTGGACCACCGCCTGCAACCGGTGAACATCCGCGCTGGAGAGCAGCGCGCCGCGGCATTCCGGCAGATCAGCGCCAATGGCCGCATTCCGGCGATCGTCGACCACACGCCGAGCACCGGCAGCGAGCCGCTGAGCCTGTTCGAATCCGGGGCTATCCTGACGTATCTGGCGGACAAGGCCGGGCGCTTCCTGCCCGCGGCCGGCAGCGTCCAGCGCCAGCGCGTGCAGGAGTGGCTGTTCTGGCAGGTCGGGCATGTCACCCCGTACCTGAGCCAGTGGCAGTTGTTCCGGGAAAAGGCCCCGGAGCCGATTCCGTTCGCCCTCGACCTGCTGCAGGGCGAGGCGACCCGCCTGTACGAGGTGCTGGAGCGGCGCCTGGACGGGCGCGACTACGTGGCCGGCGACTACAGCATCGCCGACATGGCGATCTTTCCCTGGATCCAGCCGCGCCGCCAGGGCTTCGACCTGGCCGACTACCCGGCGATCCGGGCCTGGCGCGAGCGCATCCAGGCCCGGCCGGCGGTGCAGCGGGCCTATGTCCGCGGCCGCGAGGTGGCGCCGGCCGAACGGTCGCTGGTGCTGGAATGACATCTTTATCCCGAGACGAGGCTTTCGTGAGCACAACCATTACCCCGGCACAGTTGCAGACGTGGCTGTTCGATGGCCGGGAAATCGCCCTGTTCGACCTCCGCGAACACGGCCAGTACGGCGAGGCGCACCTGTTCCATGGCGTGCACCTGCCTTATAGCCGCCTGGAACTGGAAGCTCGGCGCCTGGCGCCGAACCCGGCGGTGCGCCTGGTGATCTACGACCAGGACGGCGGCGAGCTGTCGTTGCGCGCGGCCCGGCGCCTGGCCGACCTCGGCTACCGCCAGGTGCATCGCCTCGAAGGCGGCGCCGATGGCTGGCAGGCTGCCGGCCTGCAACTGTTCGCCGGTGTCCACGTGCCGTCCAAGGCCTTTGGCGAACGGGTGGAAGAGGCCTGCCATACGCCCCATCTCAGCGCCGGCGAACTGGCGGCCTGGCAGGCCGAGGGCAAGCCGCTGGTGCTGCTCGACGGCCGGCCGTTCGACGAATACCGCAAGATGACCATCCCCGGTTCCATCTGCTGCCCCAACGGCGAGCTGGGCTACCGCCTGCACGACCTGGTGCCGGACGAGTCGACGCCGGTGGTGGTCAACTGCGCCGGCCGCACCCGCAGCATCATCGGCGCGCAGACGCTGATCAACCTGGGGGTGAAGAACCCGGTCTACGCCCTGGAAAACGGCACCCAGGGCTGGTACCTGGCCGACCTGCCACTGGAACATGGCAGCACCCGGCGCTACCGCGACGAGCAGGCGCCGGCTGGCGTCGAGCAACAGCGCGCCGCCGCCCGGCATCTGGCGCAGCGTGCCGGCGTGCCGAGCGTCAGCGCCGCCGAGGTCGCAGCCTGGGCCGCCAGCGCCGCGGGCAGCCTGTTTCTCTGCGATGTGCGCAGTGCCGAGGAATTCTCCCGTGGCAGCCTGCCCGGCGCGCAGCACACGCCTGGCGGCCAACTGATCCAGGCCACCGACCTGTATATCGGCGTGCGCCAGGCGCGGCTGGTGCTGTTCGACGACGATGGTGTGCGGGCGCCGATCGTTGCCAGTTGGCTGCGACAACTGGGCCACAATGCCCAGGTGTTGGCGGAGGGCTTGCACAGCGGCCTGCAACTGCCGGTGACGACGCTGCCGTCGTTGCCCGAGCTGCCGCGGATCGAGCCCGAGGTGCTGGTGCGTGAGTGGGCCGAACGGCGGGTGGCGCTGATCGACCTGCGGCCGAGCATGAGCTTTCGCAAAAACCATGTGGCCGGTTCGCAGTGGTCGATCCGCCCGTTGCTGGCCGCCGAGCTGGCCGGGGAAGGGCGGCCACTGGTGCTGATCGCCGACGACCCGGCAGTGGCGCGCCTGGCACTGCTGGAACTGCCGGCGGCGCAACAGGCCGGTGCCCGATTGCTGGCGGGCGACCTCGCCCGTTGGCAGGCGGCCGGCCTGCCGCTGGTGAGCGACGCGGCGGCCTTGCCTGATGAGCGTTGTATCGACTTTCTGTTCTTCACCCACGACCGCCACTCGGGCAACAAGGACGCGGCGCGCCAGTACCTGGCCTGGGAGACCGGCCTGCTGGGGCAGATGACCGCGGCCGAAATCGCCAGCCTGAAGCCGCTGAAACCGGCGGCTGCCAGCGCTGTGCGCACCCGCCTGGTCCACGCGGCCCGTACTGCGGCGGGCAGCGGGGCACGGGCGGTGAACGTGCCGGTGACGCGCCTGAGCACGGTGCTGTTCGACAACGTCGCGCAGATGCGTGATGCCCGCCGTCGGCGCGACCATGAACAGGTGCTGAGCTACGGCGCCCGTGGCAACCCCACGGCCTTCGCCCTGGAGGACCTGGTGAGCGAACTGGAAGGCGGCTACCGCACGCGGCTGTTCGGCACCGGCCTGGCGGCGGTGGCGCAGACCCTGCTGGCCTACCTGCGGCCGGGCGATCATGTGCTGATCACCGACGGCGTATACGGGCCGGTGCGCACACTGGCGAAAGAGTTTCTCGGGCCGTTCGGCATCGAGGTCGAGTACTTTCCGGCCGATGGCCAGGACCTCGCCGCGCGGCTGCGGGCCAACACGCGGCTGGTCTACTGCGAGGTGCCCGGTTCCTTGCTGTACGAACTGGCCGACCTGCCGGCGATCGTCGCCCTGTGCAAGCCGCGCAACATCCTGGTGGCGGTGGACAACACCTGGGGCTCGGCCTACCAGTACCGGCCGCTGGCGCTCGGTGCGGACATCTCGATCATGGCCCTGACCAAGTACCTGGCCGGCCACAGCGACGTGGTCATGGGCAGCGTTTGCACCACCCAGGCGGCCTGGCCGGCGTTGGCGCGCATGAGCGACAGCTTCGGCAACACGGTCAGCCCGGACGACGCCTACCTGGTGCTGCGCGGTGCGCGGACCCTGGCGGCGCGGCTGGAGGTGCACCAGCGCCAGGCCCTGGAAATTGCCCAGTGGCTCAAGGCGCAGCCGCAGGTGCGGCGGGTATTCCATCCGGCGTTGCCGGAGCATCCGGGGCATGCGCTGTGGCGGCGCGACTTCAGTGGCAGCAATGGGTTGTTGTCATTCGAGTTCGCCGAAGCCGACAGGCGCCAGGCCGAGGCGTTCATCGATGCCTTGCAACTGTTCGGGCTGGGGGCATCGTGGGGCGGTTACGAGAGCCTGGTGACCCTGGCCGACCTGGGCGATCGGCAGTTCCCGGTGACGGCGAGCCATCCGGTGATTCGCCTGCATATCGGCTTGGAGGCGGTGGAGTCATTGATCGAGGATCTGCAGCGCGGCTTTGCGGCCCTCTGAGCCAGGCAGGCTGGGGCGGCAGTCGTCCAGGCGAAGGCGGCGGGTATCAATCCGCCGCCTCTCGGACCGAATGGCAACAGCCCGTGCCGCAAGACCCTGCGCTTTCCCACCGGTGGACACGATCAGGGGCTACTGGGCCCGGCGCTGCCTCAGCAGGCGCTTGACCCCTTCGAGCACCAGCACCGCCACCGCCAGCCAGATCGGGATGTAGGTCAGCCATTCGCCCGGGGCGATGCTTTCGCCCAGCAGCAGGGCGACGAACACCAGCAGCACCGGTTCGACATAACCGAGCAGGCCGAACAGGCCGAACGGCAGCTTGCGGCTGGCCAGCAGGTAGCAGATCAGCGCCGCGGTGCTGATCAGCCCCAGCCCGGGGATCAGCGCATACAGCGCCGGGCGCTGGTCGACCACGGCGAAGCCCTGCTCCCCGCTGTGCACGAACCACCAGGACACCGGCAGCAGCAGCGCCATGTCGAACCACAGGCCACCGAGGTTGTCGGTGCCGATGCGCCGGCGCAGCACGAAGTACACCGGATAGCCGCCAGCGACCACCAGGGTGGTCCAGGATACCCGGCCCACCTGGTACAGCTCGTTGAGCACGCCGCCAAGGGCGAGCAGGGCGGCGAGCAGTTGCAGCCGCGACAGCCGTTCGCCGTAGACGATGCGCCCGGTCAGCACCATGGTCAGCGGCAGCAGGAAGTAGCCCAGGGACACGTTCAGGCTGTGGCCGTTGAGCGGCGCCCAGAGGAAGATCCACAACTGCACGCCGAGCAGCGCCGAGGAGGCCATCAGCGTGAGCAGCAGCGCCGGCTGCCGGGCGATGCGTGCAAAGAGGGTCGGCACCAGTTTCCAGTCGCCGGAAATCAGCATGAACACGGTCATGCAGGGCACGGTCAGCAGCATGCGCCAACCGAAGATGTCCTCGCCGTTGAGCGGCGACAGCAGGGACGTGTAGAAATACATGACGGCGAACAGGCAGGACGCCGATACCGATAAAACGATGCCTCTGGACACAACAGCCTCGCGGTTGGGCAGATAGATTAATGAGCGTTCCCACGCGGAGCGTGGGAACGATCGGTCAGTCAGGTAGTTGAATATAGGTTTCTTGTTGGTCGACAGCTTGCCGATTCGCGACATGTGACGCAAACCGCCTGGGCGTATCGGGCGAACGGGCCAGCCGGCTCGCCCCGGATGTTCAGGCCTGGCCGGGATGTAGCCGGAACACCAGGGCCTTCAGGCCACAATCGGCATCGCTGTCGGGAAACTCCGGCGGATTCTCCAGCCGTTGTTCGAAGCGCAGGCCCGGTGCCTCGCGGGTCACGCCCTCGATGAGGAAGTCCGGACCCAGCGACGGGTCGTTCATGCAGGCCAGCACCATGCCGCCTTCGGCCAGCAGTTCCGGCAGGCGGCGCAGTACCCGCTGGTAGTCCTTGGTCAGCAGGAAGCTGCCTTTCTGGAACGACGGCGGGTCGATGATCACCAGGTCGTAGGGGCCGCCATTGATCACCTTGCCCCAGGACTTGAACAGGTCATGGCCGAGAAACGCCACCTTGCCCAGGTCGTGGCCGTTCAGGCGATGGTTGTCGCGACCGCGGCTCAGCGCCGCGCGGGACATGTCCAGGTTGACCACGCGCTCGGCGCCACCCTCGATGGCCGCCACCGAGAAACCGCAGGTGTAGGCGAACAGGTTGAGCACCCGCTTGCCACCGGCCTGGGCGCGGACCCAGTCGCGGCCGTAGCGCATGTCGAGGAACAGGCCGTTGTTCTGCTTCTTGCCGAGGTCGACCCGGTACTTGAGGCCGCCTTCGGTCAGGGTCCACTCGTCGATGGGCTCGCCCAGCAGCCATTCGGCCGGGCTCAGCGGCAGGTAGCGGTGCTGCAGCAACAGGGTATGGGCGCCACTGGCCTGCCAGACCGGCGAGCGGACCAGTTCGCCGAGCATGGTTTTGAGCGCGTCCAGTTGTGCGGCCTCCGGCTCGCGGAACAGCGAGACCATCAGCACGCCCTGCAGCCAGTCCACGGTCAGTTGCTCCAGCCCCGGCCAGCAACGGCCACGGCCATGGAACAGCCTGCGGGTCTCCGTGGGCGGGTTCGCCAGGGCGTCGAGCAGGTGGGCATGGAGGGTGGACAGGGCTTGCGGATTCATCGGGCTAACGTCGGCAGTCGGAAAGGGCCGGGCAGTTTAACGCCATGGCGGCGGAAAATCGTCGGGTTTTCCGGGTTAAGTACTGTCAGTCTGCCAGCTTTTCGCCGATTCCTACGCTCGTTGCAGGATTTTCTTGTCCTTTGCCGGCAGTGGATGGTAGAAGCCTCGCCGAGCCCCGACCTAGAGGGCTTTGCAGGATTTTTTTCGACCCTCCCGAGTAAAGAAGCGACGCATGAAACCAGGCAAGTTAGCAGTCGGTTTGTCAGCCCTTTTGTTGTTTACCAGCGGCGCGGTGCAGGCGCGCAGTGTGCTGGATTTTCTCGACACGCCCGCGGCACACGAAAAGTCGGGGCACCGCGCAGGCTCCATCAGCCAGAGCGCGGCCCTCGACCTGTATTCCAGCCAGGAGCGCCAGGCCTCGTTCGACGGTTGCGCGCAACTGTTCCCGAACGCGCGGCCGATCAACCTCGGCAGCGTACCGGCGAGCATGAAACCGATGGCGCTCTGCTCCGACACCTTCGCGGTGCTGTACTCGCAGACCAGCAAGACCCCGCTGGTCGTCGTTGAGCGCCTGAACGCCGCGCAGCTCAAGGACGCCAAGGGCGAGGAACGCACCAACCAGTTCTACCCCGACCCGCGCATTCCCAAGGGCGGCCGCGCCGAGCTGAGCGACTACCGCGCCCAGCAGCCGGCGGTGGACCGCGGGCACCAGGCGCCGGCGGCCGATGCGCCGACGCCGAATGCCATGGCCCAGTCCTTCGCCCTGTCGAACATGGTGCCGCAGGACCCGACCAACAACCGCAAGATCTGGAGCAAGGTCGAGGCCGACGTGCGCAAGTTCGCCCAGCGTGCGGGCGGCAACGTCTATGTGTTCACCGGCCCGCTGTTCGACGAAGGCCATGGCACGGTCGGCGACAACAATGTCTGGGTGCCGACGCGCCTGTTCAAGCTGGTCTATGACAGCGCTTCGGGCCGCGCCTGGGCCTACGTGCTGCCGAACGCCGAAACCCGCATCGAGCGGCCGATGGACTACGCGACCTTCGTGAAAACCACTGGCTTGCGGCTGCTGGACAGCCTGCCGGTGTCGGGGTCGCTGGCCAAGGGCTGATCGCTGTAAGAAACAACCTTCAACACAATCCAATATGTCCCACGACAATCAGGCGTGGGACACTATGGTGTGCGCCAAGGTGCTGGGAATACAGTCCGCAGGTCGCTGCAAATTCAGCGACGCGGGTTTTGCAGCCCGGATGCTTGAGGCGCACAGCGCCGCGAAAGCGGCATTTTTACGCTCGTGTCATGGCGAGCTGTGCGCAGGAGGCTTCGGCCTACCGGGAGGGTTCCTCAAGCACCGGTCTGCAAACCTGCGCATGGCTTGCCACCTTCCGTGTTGCAGCGTGGGTGACAAGCTCCTTTATTGCTTGAGGAGCTTTACGCAATGACCAAGAAACTCACCCCCGATCCCCCGTCAGAACACGACGCCGACGACTCACTCGACCCCCTCACCGTCACCCGCGCCAAACCCGTCACCGCCGAATCCCCCGGCAAACCTTCGCTGTTCGCCATCCAGCCGGGCGTCAATGCCTATGACGCGCTGACCCACGTCTCGCGCCTGCTCGAATCGGCGCAGCTCAATGGCGACGAACTCAGCCTGCACACCGACCCCTTCGAACGCTCGCTGTTCTGGAGCCTGCTGCACTCGGTGGAAATGGCACGGGCGGTGGTGGATTCGCTGCTCGAAGGCGACCGGGCGTCCGGCCAGCGCTTGCCGGCCGGCTGATTTGCGGCGCCTGGGCTTCTGGCCATGATCGGCCAGAAGCCACCGTTCAGCTTCAGGCCGACGGCTGCGGATGCGGCCACACCACGTCATCGGAGAAGATCGAGCTGTTGGGCGGTGCCGTCACCACCTGCCCGCCGGACACCGCGACCTGGTCGATCAGGTCGTCGTACACGGCTTGGTTCTCGACGCCGTCCCAGGTGTCGTGCTCGATGCCGGCGGCCTGTTCGCCCGCCGCCTCGTTGATCGCGTGCACGTTGGCGGCGCGGGTCTGGCTGGAGTTGACCAGCCAGACCCGGTCGGCACTCAGCCCCAGCGCCGGCACGGAGATTTCGCCTTCGATGTCGTCGTTGGGAAACAGCCCCTGGGGACCGGCGCTGTTGAAGAACTCGTTCTCCTGGCCGGGGACCACCTCGATGCCCCGGGTGTCGATCATGTACAGGAACGCCACGCTCTGGCGCAGCCGGCGCGGGCTGTAGCCGCGCTCGCGGTTCCACTCGTCCGGGCTGCCGGTATCCGAGCCGCCTTCCATGTCGCTGTCGGCGTCTACCTCGGTGTCCATCTCGGTATCGGAGTCCCCTCTGCCCGGGTAACGGTCGAACTGGCTGTTGTAGCGCAATTGCCCTTCACCCGGGCCGCCCCCCAGGCCATAACTTTTGGCATCGTCGAGGCTGAAACTGGCGCTCAGGGCCTCCTCGGTGGTCGCGCGTTCCTCGCCGGGTGCCTCGCGGGCCAGCAGGGTGTTGTCGCGGGCCAGTTCGAACGGGGTACGGTCGTCGCTGCGGAACATCGCCGGGATGTCCGTGCGGTACAGGCAATTGCGGATATTGCGCTGGTAGCCGATCTTGAGCAGGAAGGCGTCGAGAAAGTCCTGGGTGTAGTAGTCGGGGAAATCCCGGTCGAGTTCGAGCTTGGCGAGCTCGAAGTTGCGCAGATGGCGGATCTGCGGGACCACCTCGGCCTGCAACAGGTCGAAGCGTTGCAGGTTGCCGGCGTCCTGCATCTGCATCTTGTGCCTTTCGGCCCAGTCGGGGATCCGGCCGGTGTCCTGCAGGGCCTTTTTCAGCAGCGGCCACTGGCTGGGCAGCAGGTTGTAGCCCTTGAGCAGCTCGGCACGCTCCGGGGTGGTCTTTTCCGGGAACGCCCACTTGAGGTCGCGCAGCAGCCGGGTCCGGGCGCGCTCGTGCGAACCCGGATACTCCCAGGCGGGGCTCTTGCCGGTGAGGGCGGCCTGGTTGCGGAACGCGTCGGCGGCCGTGCCCTGCAGCCGGTAGTGCTGCCAGATTTCGCCGTCGGTCCAGGACGGCAGCTGCCTGGGGGAAACCAACTGGCCAGTGGCATCGAAGCGGCCCGGCGGTGGGGTGACCGGAGCCCAACTGCCGTCCTCGTGCTTGAAGGCATACAGCGTGTCGCTGCCAGCCTTGAAGCGGTAGTAACCCTGGCTGTCGGGGCCGAGCGCGGTCGCGTAGTTGTCCAGCAGCCGCAGGTAGCGGATGCCCGGCAACTGCCGAAACGCCGGGGCCAGGTGCGGCAGCAGGTGGCTGGAGGCGTCGATGCGTTCCAGCTTGGCGAAGTGGCCGAGAAAATCCGTCAGCGTCGACCAGTCCTCCAGCTCCAGGTGTTCCAGGTGCACCGCAGTGACCTGGTCGAAACTGGCCGGGAGCACCGGCAGGCGGCCCAGGTTGCCCTTGAGCTTGAGCAGGCCGATGGCGCCGGGCTCCATTTCATGGCGCCAGCAGCGGAGGATCCCGGCCATGGCCCGGCCTCTGTTGAAGGCCTGGATATAGCTCTGCGGTTCGCGTTGCCAGGCTTGCAGGGTGGTTTCCAGGGCGCGGTATTCGGCTTGCAGGGCCTCCAGCCGGGCCAGGGCTTCGGCCGGGCGCAGGGTGCCCAGATCGTGCAGGGCCTCCACCTGCTCGACGGACAGGTTCGGGTACAGCTGGCGCGCCAGGCCGTCGCGTCGGCTCAGGCCTTCGCCGCGCCCGCTGAGGGCGTAGCCGACCCGGCCGTCGGCCAGGCGCATCGGCGGGCGAAAGCCCGGCTTCAGCGACGCCAGGGCCAGCAGGCGGGCCAGGTCCTCGCGCGGCAGCGGCGGCAGGGCGCGCAGGGCCTGTTTCAGTTGGGCGCCCTGGCCGACATGGGCAAAGCCCAGCGCGGCGCGTTCGGTATCGGGCAGGGCGTGCAGCACACTGGCATAGAGGTCGTCCGGGCCGTGCAGTTCCTCGCCGTCGGCGTCATGGGCCAGGTATTGCTCGCCGTCCCTGACCAGCACCTTGCGGATCGGCGCCGTGTCCGGGCCGAGGCTGTCGAGCAGCGGGCCGCCAAAGAAGCGGTCGCGGATTTCCAGGCGCACCTGGCTCGACCAGCCCGGCAGCTTGCGCAGCATGCTCAGGACGATACGGTAGGCCTCGGCCTGGCTGGCCGAGTCGAGGTACAGCAACTCGTACTGACGCGCCAGGCGCACGTTGCGCAGGTAGTGGCGGGCTTCCCGGCCCAGGCGCGCCGGCAGGCGCCCGCTGATCAGTCGTTGGCGTTCCAGGGCATCGGCGCCACGGGCCAGCTCCGCGGCGATCGGGTCCGGCAGGCCGGGGAAGTGCTGCTTGAGCACCCCGGTGCCCGGTTCGCCACGGCTGCCGGCGGTGCGGTAGCGGTAGTGCGACTCGAACAGGTCGGCGCGCCGCTTCACCGCATCTCCGGCCAGGCGCCGGCGCAGGGACGCGACCCGGGCCGGGAGGCTGGTGGTGGCCTGGCCGAATTCCTCGCGCAGCAGGCTGCGGATCTCGCCCTCGTCGAGCTTGCCCAGCACCTGCTGGAGCAGGCCGTCGGCGTCCAGGTCCGGCCAGCGCACGTCGATCCGCGGGACCTGGGCGTCGACGCTCGCCGGGTACTCCTGAATCGTCCGTCCCGCGGCGTTGAACAGCCTGAGCACCTTGGTACGCGGCCAGACCGGGTCGGTGGTCAGCAGTTGCAGTTCCATGTGCAGTTCATCGAGGCTGCCACTGGATGCACCGCCGTTCTGCAGGCGTTGCACCAGGCGGCCGAGGTCGCGGTCGAGGGCGAAGCGGGTCACGCTGTCGCTGAGCAGGGCCGGTGGCCGCTCGACGTTCTGGTGGGTGGCGCGCAGCACATCGCTGTCGACGCCGCTGATGTGCTGGAGGCGGCGGGCGGTCGCGGCGTCGAGGCTGGCGGCCTCGGCGCCCAGCCGCTGGAACAGGCGCTCGTCGCTCCAGCCCAGGGGCTGCTCGAGTTCGTGTTGCCAGGCGCCGGCGCCGTTGCTGCGAAATTCGGGGGCATAGGGGTTGAGCAGTTCGGCGGCCTGGCTGTGGCGGGCGCGATAATAGCCCGGTCCGATGGCGTCCAGGCGGTGGTAGTGGCCCTCCAACTGCAGGTAGGCCCCGTCCGCCGCCTCGTGCAGGCCCAGTTCATTGGCTTGGCTGCGGGCTGGCAGGTTCGGTTGGTGCCGGTAGGGTGCGAGGTCGGGCTTCCACAGCCGCGAGACGCCTTCACGGACACTCACCGGGATCAGTCCGTCGACGAAGGCCGAGGTGTCGACATGGGGCAGCACCACGCCGGCGGTGCCGATCAGGGCCAGGTTCACCGCCACGCCGAGCAGGTGGGCCCAGGCCTGGCGGGTGTCGCCGGCTTCCCAGGCCTCGATGCCCGAGTACACCTCGTGGAGCAGGCGGGTGCCCATGGCCAGCAGCATCACCTGGCCGAGGCCGGGGACGAACACCAGCAGGTTGAGCAGGTCCATGGCCGCATCGACGAAGCCCAGGAAGCGGGCGATGCGCGCCTCGCGATCCTCGTCGTCGGTGGGCACGGCCAGGGCGCGGGCGTCGCCGAGCAGGCGGCCGATCTTCAGTTCGCACTGGTCCTTGAGCGCCGTCTGCAGGGACGGGCGGGTACCGACCCGCAGCGACTGCTCGACCAGGTCCAGCCCGACGTGCCGTGCGGGGTCGACGGTGTAGTCGTCCCACAGCGCGTGGCGGTCGGCGGGGTCCAGGCGCTTTTTCAGGGCAATGAAGAATGCCGCCTGTTCACGCACTGGCACGAACTGGGCGAAGAAGCGCCGGTAGCGGGCCTGGTGCAGGCGCGTGCGCAAGGCGACCATGAAGTCGGCGCTGGAGTCGTAGTGGCGCACGGGATGCTGGTCGTCGCCGGGGATGTAGACCACGCAGCGCCGCGGTGACGGGCCGGACTCGGGGCGCAGGAAGAGGATGTCGCTCAGGTCGACACCGAGCATGCGCAGGCAGCCGGGGTTCACGGCCTGATCGCCCAGGCGGATATCGGTGCGGCCGGCCAGCCACTGCCGGAGCATCTGGTAGGCGTCGTCCGGGATGTGCGCCTGCATCCGCGCCAGGTGGACAGCCTCGGCCAGCTGGTTGTGCAGGTGCGTGGTCCAGGTCTGGCGCACCAGGGCCTTTTGCGCGGTATCTTCGGGGTTGAGCACCGCGGTGAGATGCGTCTGGTAGCGTTGGCCCAGGTCGAGGGTGCGGCACAGCGTGGCGAAGCGCTCCGGCGCCAGGGGCAGGGTACGGTCCTTGTCGTAGGCGCCGATCCGCACGTCGGCGGTGCTGTGGTCGTGGGTGATGAACTCGTCGCCCTCGTTGGGCGGCTGGGCCGCTTCGCCGGCGGTGAAGTTGTGCAGGGCGGCCTCCAGCAGCGAGACATCCCAGTACCAGGTGCGCAGCTTGGGGTCGCCGGCGGAAAAGTCGAACAGCCCGCCCAGGCTGGACGGGCGCCGTACGTGCAGGCGGCGCACGAAATAGGTGTTGCGCACGTCCAGGTCCAGGCCGGTCTCCTGTTGGATCGCCGTTTTCAGCAGGGGGGCGGCGAAGGTCTCCAGGGGCGTGATGCGGCCGAGCAGGCTTTCGAGTTGATGCTGGCTGGTGCAGCGCGCCAGTTGGCTGTTTTCCAGGGCGCTGCGCAGGCTGGCGTCGGCCCGGCTGTACCAGGCCGGGGTGGTGGGGGTGATGTCGAGCAGCGGCTTGAGGCAGGCCGAGCCGGGTTGCGTCAGCGGCGCCGGCAGGCGGCTGGCGATAAAGGCCTGGTGGCGGTTGAGAGCCGGGGCAGGGGAGCCGGCAGCGTGGTCGCTGCCGGTTGTTGCGGTCGTTGCGGTCGTTGCGGTCGTTGCGGTCATGGGAGCGGGCCCGATGGTTGATTCGAAGGGGCAGGGTAGGTGCCCTGCCGCCAGGGCCTGCGGTAACTGTGCATGGCGCCGTCCGGGGGCCGTGCCTCAGATTTCCAGCGGCTCGGTCAAGGCCCCCCGGATGGCCCGCTCCAGGTCGCCGAGGGTGGAAAAGGCCCTGTCGCTCACCGCCGACCAATTGGGGTCGCTGTTGACCACGAACAGCTTGCCGGCTTCGCTGACGATAGGGACCCTTTTCGTTTGTGCCTCGTGCAAGGCCCGGTAGAAAACCGCGATCGGTGCGCCTTGCGGGGAGCGTTCGACCTCGTAGCTGGCGGCGGCCAGGGCGGGGGTGGAGACCAGGGTGATATTTTCCGTCGCCAGCGTCTGCCGGAACCCGCCGAACCGCCGTTGCAGGTCCTGCTCGAGCTCATCGAAGCTGGCATAGCGCTTGTCCAGCATATCCGGCCACCATTGCTCCTTGACGTACCACTGGCCCGCGTCCCTGAAGACGGGGGTTCTCTTGAGCTTGAAGAACGACCAGTTGAGGATCGCAACCGGGTCTCCGGTCGCGGAGGTTTCGACCACGTAGTTGCGATGCCGCAGGCGTCTCCAGAAACTGGAAGTCCTTTCGACCAGGGTCGAGGCATTTTGCAGTCGTTGCCGCAGTTGTGGCTCGTCCAGGGCCTTGAGGATGTTGATCTTGCGGCTGTTGCTGAACAGGTAGATGGCCGAGCTGGGGAGCGGGAGGGTATCGGTATCGATGCACTGGACGATGAGGCGGAATTTCTCCACGGTAATGCTCTGGTCCTCCAGGCACTCAAGGAAGGTGTCCAGCTTCCTCTGGCTCAAGGGCAGGTGCTGCAGGTCGAATTCGTGGGAGTTGAAGAGAATCTCCGCACGCTCGCGGAGGTCGGGATAACGTTCGTCGATCACCGTCCGCACGGTGTCGCGCACCGTGGCCCGCTCGGAAAGGAGCAGGCGCAGCTGCCGGGCGGTCAAGCCGTATTTGAACAGGATGCGCCGGGTGTAGCTGGCCAGCCTGAGGCTCTGCCGGTGGCCGAGGAGGAAGGTGAGGTCATCGGCACTGCTGGGCGGCACCAGGATCTTGTCGAACAGCGCCCGGGTGCTGGCCTCCTCATCCAGGTGCAGCGTCGGGTGTGGTGGGCGGGTGAACTGCTGTCTGATTTCATCGAGCATTTCATTCGGCAGCGGGTGGTCGATGTCCTGCAGGGGGAGCCGGGAGGCGTCGTCGCGGACCATGCGGCGGATGGCCTGCCAGTCGGTGTAGCTCTGGGCCGGGCCCCAGAAACCATGGGGGTTCGCTCGTTCCCGGGTGTAGATGGCCTTGAATTCGGCCAGTGATTGCTCATGGCTCAGCCAGGTTTCCAGGTTGACCACCTCAGCGGCGAAGGCTTGTTGGCGCTGAGTCTTGGAAAGCGCGAACAGCACCGTGTCACTGGCCGCAGACTCGTCCGCGGGGGCGGCGGGGTGCATCTCGATGCCCACCTCGGTTTCGCTGACCGAGGCGTAGCACAGTTTTCCAAGGCAATGCCCGCCCCCCTGGAGCCCGCGCAGCCTTTGCCACCTGCCACTGCCATTATGCACCTGGAACAGCGGGCTTTCGCTGTGCGGGTCGATGACCGTGCGCTGTTCCGGGCCGAGCAGGCTGCTTCGGCTTTGAAAGACCTGCTCCTTCACCCGGATATACGACTTGCCCGCCAGTTCGAGCACCGAGCCGTCATCCTTGACCTGCGCCACCACCGTCGTTTCGGTGACGACCACGGACGGGAGGGCGGGTGGCGGTTGCCGCGTGTCGGGCTCGACGCCGGTTTCCCGGTCCTCGACCGCGGATTCGACCCCGACGACGTCGAGGGTTTCGGCCTCCAGGCTGAAACGCCACTCGCTGCCCTGTGGATTCACCTTCCAGCCGAACCCGGGGCTGCCGGTGTCTTCCAGGGGGGTGGTGCCGGCGACGATCGCCGGCACCTCATGGGCCAACTGCAGGGTCGAGATCAGGATGGCGACACTGCCGCCCAGGCGTTCCTGGGCACTCATGCCGGCATTGAGCTCATGGACGCCGAACACCAGGTTGCCGATGTTGCCGACCACGGGAATGTAGCCGAAGGTGCTGGCCCAGATCTTTTGCGCCGTGCGCCAGTGGCGCTGGGTACTGCTGAACAGCTGGGTCTGGCTGCGGGCCTGGGCGTTCCTGGCGTTGAGCTGGGTATACAGGCTGGCGATGGTGTCGAAGGGCGCATACTTCAAGCGGTATCCGGCGGTCGCCGACCCCGTGTAGTTGAAGGCCTGCCGCACCGGGAAACTGCCCTGGAACACTGGGCGCTCCAGTTGCGCGGAAGGGTTGTCGATCAGCGTGTCGAGCAGGTTAGGCGCGCTGGGCCAGTGCGCATCCCGGCCGCCCTGGGCGTCGCAGCTGTTGAAGCGTTGCAGCAGCGTGCCCTTGTGGTTTCGGGCCCAGTGCGCGAACGCCGGGTCGCCGTTGATGGCGCTGATGGTGACGTTGCGCAGGTCGAGCATCAGCCCGCGATTGGGGCGGTGGACCTGGTCATACGGCTGGTAGGGAATGAAGGCATAGCCTTCCAGCGGATAACCATAGAGATTGGGAATGATCACCTGCCCGTTGTAGTCCAGTGTGCGGATCACGGCTTTCTGCGTGGCGGTGGAGGTTTTCCCGAACAGGACGAGGTCCCGGCGCAGGCTCGCCAGCATGGCCTTGACCTGATACGCATCGGCCTCCCCGGAACGCCGGGCCTGGGCGTCCGTCACGTCGTCGAGGGCGGCCAGCACGTCCTCCTGCCAGTGGTCCCTCAGGCCCTGGCCGAGCGATTCCAGGTCCCTGACCCGCTGCCGGTCCTGTTCCGACCTGAACTGCTCGTATTGGAAGTTCAGCACGCTGCCGCTGTTGTCCGGGGCGTCGTGCTGGTGCAGGCCGGCGGCGATCTCCCAGGCGGCGTAGGTGCGCTCGTAGCGGCTGGAGGTGCGTTCCTCGTTGGCGAGGGTGCGGGTGGCGCTGGTGTAGATGATGGGAATCCTTTCCTGGGGATCGAGGCTGGCGGCGAGCAGCCCGGCGCTGATATAGCCCTCGGGCCGGGTGAAGGGCTGGTGGGTCATGAAGTGGCTGTTTCTCTGCGCTTCACTGCCTCTTTCCGTGTTGGCCAGGCTGGTACGCACGCGGGTGGCGTAGGCGTCGAGGCGCCGTTCGCGTTCGGCCAGGGTCAGGCCCGGGGTGGGCGGTTGCGCGGTGAGGCTGCCGTGGATGATGTCGGCCTGGACTTGTCGGATATCCGGCGTGAGCCCGATGGGCGTCGACGGGTGCTCCGAGGCGAAGTGCCGCGACAGCAGGGTGACGAAGGCCTGGACCCTGGGGTTGTTCTCGACCCCGGGACTGTCGTCGAGTGCCGAGTGGACAATGCTCTGCACCAGCGCCGCAGCCTTCTGGCTGTTCACCTCGCCAGGGCTCAGCCAGGACCACAACAACTGCGAAGGGCTCAGGTTGGCGAGGCTGTCCTGCGAGAACGTCCGATGGGGCAGCGCCGATTGCAGGAACTTCAGCGTCAGTTCGGCGATGCTGGTGCCATCGGCCTTGAAGGCCGGGCTGGGGAGAAGGTTGTCGCCCGGCGGGAGCTCGATGACGTGGCTCTCAAAGGCCGAGCTGACAGCGGACAGCTCCGCTGCCAGGGTAGTGCTGCGGTTCTCGTGGTTCATGTGGGCGGCTTCGTGGCTCAGGTTGACGGGGTGGAGCGGGGCTCTTCCAGGGGTTGAAACTCCACCGGCCGGCCCAGGTGGGTGATCAGCAGGGCCAGGGAGTCGGCGTTGTTGAGAATCACATCGGTGCGCTTGCCCGCGTCGGAGTAAAAGACCCGCCGGGCGCTGTCCAGGTCGCGGGTGCCGGTGAGGCTCAATGCCCGCTGCCTGAGGTCGCCTTCCACATCGTTCCAGCGCAGCTCGTAATCATCGAGGGTCTTGAACAGCTCGTTGCCCGGTGTGGTGGCGGACAAGGCATTCTGTTGCAGTTCTTCGAGCACCAGGTGGCGAAGCCGTCCATCGGGTGTGCTGGTATCGATCAGGTCGACGAACGGACGGCTGGGGTCCAGGTAGGCGAAGTCCAGGGTTTGGAGGGTCATGTGGCTGATTTCGTGCAACAGCACCGTGGCCATGTGGTGCCCATAGGCGTCGAAGGTGCGCGGGCGTATGGGCAGGTACACCTCCAGGCCTGGCTCGAAGAAACGTTCGGTCAGGTAGATGTTCCCACCCCTTTCCCGCCTCACGGTAAAGGCCTGGTTGCCGTGATCCGGCTGCCGTCCCGAGCCGACGATGTAGCGGGACGAGTGCTGCGGGTTGAGCGAGGGCTTGAGCAATTCGTCGAGCATGACGCCCATGCGGATCTTGAGTTTGCGGATGATGTCGTTGTCGACCTGGGCAACGCCGAGGCATTTTTCGATGAAGCGACGACGCTTGGTGTCCAGCCGCTGGCCGTTGAACAGCCGGTCCACGTTGTACAGGGCGTTGTTGAGGTATGCCACGGCTTGGCGATGGGCATGGGCGAGCATGCGGGCGCGGTTGGGATAGAGTTGCCGGATGTCGTGGATGCCGACGGCCTCCACCCGCAGTTCTTCGCGGATCGCCCATTGGCCGATGCAATGATCAAGCATTTTCATGGTGAGCCTCCTTGAGGCAGCGGTCGGCCAGGTCGAATGACCACTGTCCCCGGGAATCCTGGCGCAGCCAGGGGCCCTGGCCGCTGTCGGTGACGATGCGCCAGCGCTGTTGCTCCTGGCGTACCCGGAATACCCGACCGCCGATCGCCACGAAGGTCTGCTGGCTGGCCGGGTCGGTGTAGAGGTCGCCGGCGCTGTTCGGGGCCATGTGCTGCAGGGCGACGCGCTGGGCCTGCAGGCCCAGGAGCATGGCCTTCTGCCCGGGTGTCAGGCGCTGGTCGCCCCAGGCCTGGCTGGGGAAGGGCGATTCGGCGGGGGCGCTGGCGGGGGGCTGCGCGGCACCGCCGAGGTCGGACTGGACCCAGCCGCGGCGCGCCATCGCCAGCTTGGCCAGGGTCATGGCGAACGTCTCGATGGCCTCGCTCCAGCGACCTTGCCAGGCTTTCTGCCCGGCGTCCCTGAGTTGCGAGAGCGACTGCCAGACCAGCCACGGCAGGCGCAGCCGGCCCAGCAGGTGGGTCGCACCCTGTTGCAGTTCACCCTTGAGCCAGGACAGCGCCTTGTTCCAGAGCGAGCCCCGGCCTGCCAGGTACTGGCAACCGAGCAGGTGCTTGAACAGGCCGGTCATGTCCTGGTACAGCCGATGGAACAGATTGCCGCGCTCGGGGTGGTCGCCGAGCTTCAGGGCGCCCTTGAACGCCTGCTGCGCGTAGTGCGCGTAGCGTGCCAGGGGCAGCCGTTCCAGGACCTGCTGCTGCAGGCTGGTGGAGCGCCCGAGGTCGCCGAGCAGCGCCGCTTCGCTGGGGTACTCCTGGAACACCGGTCGATCGCCCTGGGGGCAGAACAGGACACGCGGGCCCGGCTGGCTGGCGTGCGGACCGATCAGGTAGAACCCGGCCACCGGGTCGGCCGGCGTCTGCGCGCCACTTTGCAGTTGCAGTGGCTTGAGTTCGATGTGCTGCCCATCGAGCGGCAGGCGCGCGACACCGTCCGGCATGGCCAGCAGGTGCTTGATGTAGGCGTGGGCCTTTTCCGAGAGGGTGTTGCGCAGCCGTTGCACGAAGGCGTGCAGCAGGCCCTGCCAGAAGCTGTGCCGGCTGAACGCCGGACGGCGATGGGCATTGTGCAGCACGTCGGGCGACAGATGCGATTCGAGCAGTGCGGCGTAGTGCTGGCCGATGTCCGCCTCCTGCACCAGGGCCTTGATCCGCTCGTCGGTCAACGTGCCGGGCAGGCTGCCTGCGTCGCTGCTGAGGCTGATCGCGCGCGGCCTGATGTCGTCGACATGGCGCAGGGCGAATTCGCTCAACGGTTCGCTGAGCGGCAGCGCCGCCTCGCGCGGAGTCAGCCAGACGGTGATCCGCTGCGGGTCCAGGCCGGCCTGGGGAAAGTCCCGCGCCAGCAGGCTCTTGAGCTTGGTGCGGGCGGTCTCGCGGATATCGGGAATGCCCTGGTGGTAATCATCGGTGGTCGCGGCGTCCTGGCGATAGCGGTCGAGCAGGGCGGCCAGGGCGAACTGCTGGCTGTTGCCGGCGCTCCTGAGCCAGGGCGGCAGCGCCAGGTGGGTGGCGCTGTTCTGCGCCGCTTGCAGCGCCCGTTCGAGCATGGGCACGGTGGCGTGGCTGTCCAGGCAGCTTTGCAGGTGCTGGTGCAGGTTGTCACCCTTGTAATCCGAGGTGACGGCATGGTTCAAGTCGGCCAGCGCCTTGTCGATCAGTGAGTTGTAGCGATTGTTCTGCAGGCCGTTGTGGATCAGCTCGAAGCCCAGGCTCGGGTAGGTCCGGCGGTTGCCGCGCTGCGGCGTGACGATGGGCAAATGCGGGGGCCTTTGCTCTTGCGTGGTGTTTTCCAGCAGGGACAGGCGCTCCACCGGGTCATGCAGGCGCCGCTGCAACTCGTTGTCGGCGCTGTGCAGCGAGTCGAAGGCTTCGGCGCCCTGGGCCGGAGTCCAGAGCAGGGTTCTGCCGGAGTGCTCCTGGTCCAGGCCGCCGTGGGCGGTGAGCAGGAAGCAGTTGTGCAGCCTGATCGGCGCGGCTGCGGTGTCGGGTCTGTAGGTGAGGGCGAAGGCGTCCGGGATGAACCCGTGCAGGCCCGGGCGCTCGTCGCGGCGATGGCTGTCGAGCAGGTTGTCGAGCAGGTCCAGGTCGCCGGCGTTGAGGGCGCCGCGCATTTCCTTGAGTTGCACTTCCTGGCGCAAGCCACTGCGGATCGCCTCGTGCAGGGTGCCGGACAGCTCGCCATAGAGCGAGCGTTGCCGGCGCAGGTACTGGCCGAGCAGGTCCGGCAGCAGGGCGGCGACGATCCGGTTGAACGGTTCGATCTCCAGGTTGGCCACCCGTGACCAGCCGCCGTCGGCGGTTTTGCTGAACAGGCCGCTGGTGGTCTGGTCGGGTTCGCCGCTGCCGTCGGTCAGGCGTTCGAGCACATGGTCCACCACGCTCCGCGACGTCAGCGGGGGCAGGCTGGGGTCGCCGACCTCGGGCAGTGCCGAGGCGTAGTGGTTGAGGTAGAGGTTGTCGGGCGAGAGATTGTGCAGTTTCGCCTGCTTCAGCGCGCTGGACAGCTCGCCGCGGATGAAGTCCTTGAGTGACGGACGTTTTTGCAGGCCCTCGCTGAGCCGGGCCTTGAGCTGTTCCAGGGTCGCCAGTTGGTGCCGGGCGGTCTCCAGGGTTGGCCGCAGGGTTTTGATCAGCGGCTGTGACGCCGGTTTTTCGCTGGGTGACAGATCCAGCCGATGGCTCCAGCGCGGGCCCGTGGCCAGGGCCGGCAGCCGGGGGGAGATCAGGCCGCGGATATCCAGTGCGCTGTCGAAGGCCGCCGGCAGCACCAGGGCGCCGTCGCTGTCGCGATAGCGCTTGAGCACGTAGCTGACATTGTCCAGCAGCTTGCTGATGACGCGGCTGAACAGCGTATCGAAAATCGACAGGGAACTGGCGATCAGCGCGACGCCGGTGAGGGACGCGCTCTGGAGTTCGGCGCGTTCGCGCAGCGACAGGCCCAGGTGCCAGTCTGGGTCTTGCCCGGGCTGCTGTAGTTGCGTCCTCACCGATTCCAGCAGCGCCGCCTGGCTGTCGAAGGCCTGCAGCCGATCGGCTCCATACAGCAGGTATTCGGCGGAGCGGCGGCCCAGGTTGTGGACCACGAAGGCGTTGGCCAGCGGGTACGAGCCGGCGCTGGACTGGACCATCAGGGTGTACAGCGCCACGGCGCCGAGCCGGGAGCGGTCCAGCGGATAGAGGGCGCTCAGCACCGGGTAGTCGTCGGCGGCGATTTCATTCAGGTCCTGTTCCCGGTGCAGCAGCTCGGCACGAAAACGGCTGCCCAGGGCGTCGACGAACAAGTGCCGGCGCGGCTGGCCGATAGCCAGCGGAGCGTCCCAGAAGGCGTTGAGCCGGTTTTGCAGATGGCCTGGCAACTGGCTGGCGAGGGTGAGCAGGGTGTTTTCCCAGACCGCGGTGTCCGCTGCCTGCGCGGTGTAGCCGGGGGCGAGGAACTCGTGGACCTGGTCGCCGGGCCACGGGCCGTGGTTGTAGCGCTCCAGCAGGGTCTCGGTCAGGGAGTGGGTCGAGAGGGCGCGCAGCGGCAGCCCGCTGGTCGATTCCGCCGTGCTGGGGGCCTGGTGGCTGATCACCCGCAGGGCCTTCAGGTTGGCCTGGGGAAAGCGCTTGCCCAGGGTGCTGTCGAACAACTGATTGAGCAGGGACTTGAGGCTGGGCAGTTCCAGCAGTTCGTCCTGCAGGTCTTTGAGGGTGATGTCGAGGTAGGTGTTGATGGCCTGGCGCCGGTCATCCAGGACGATGCCATGGATCGGGCGGGTGATCAGCGCCGGCAGTGGCTCCAGGCCGATGGCGTTGCGGATGTGCAGCGGGACGAAGCGCAGCAGTTCATCGCGCTGGGCCGGGACGGCCAGGCGTTCGCGTACTTTGGCCAGGGCCAGGTCGCGGGAGCCGAAGCGTTCCAGGCCGAATGCCGGGGTGCAGAGGAACACCGCGTGGCCGGCGGCGCCGCTGGCCAGGAAGCTGCCGGCCAGGTCCGCCGTGGTCGCGCCTTGGGCGACGATGAGCAGCTTGTCGACGTACATCGGCTCATCGAGCGCCTCGCGGGCGTCCTGGTTCGCCAGGTACAGGTTGCTCAGCCAATTGCGCTCGGCGCTGCCGATGGACAGCGCCTGTTCTTCGGCGCTGAGGGTGCTGCGCAACTCCGCGGCCTGGGACAGCAGGTAAAAGGGAGGTTGATCGGGCATGTAGGGTACCTTGATGGGGGGAGCGGCCCCGCCGCGCGGAGGCGGGGCGGGGCCGCTGGAGTGCCGGCCACGCTACCGCGACCGGCGCGGGCGGGGCGGTAGATAGTGCTGGCGCTGGCTCACAGCCCGTGCTGTTGGCGCAGTTGCTCGGTCAACTGCGCCAATGCCCGCTGGTAGGTCCTGGCGATACGTTCGGCGTGGCTTTTGTAGGCACTGTCGCTCATGGCCCGGAGGAACGCTTCGGTCTGGGTCAGGCCCAGGGTCCGCGCCGACTGGCTGATGGTCTGTTGCAGTGCGTTCTTGCGTGCCAGGTCCAGGGCATCGCCGGTGAACCATTCGCGTTGGGCGTCCAGCAGGTCATCGAGCGCGCCGATCATGTCGTCGCGTTGCTCCCTGGGTTCCTTGAGCCGGGTCTGGCCGTAGCGCTCCAGCAGGTATTCTTCCCAGAACGGCTGCTCCAGCAGGCGCCTGGCCGCTTCGCCGGGCAGGCGCTCTTCGGCCAGGATGGCCCGACTGGCCTGTTCCAGTGTCGCCCGGTCGACGTTCGCCTCCTGGCTGTAGAGCATGCTCCCGGCCTGCCAGGGCAGGTCCAGCCGGTCGGCCAGGCCGATGCGGAAGGCCAGGTGGATTTCCGCTTCATGCACGGCTTCCTGGCTGTTGCGGCGCGCCTCGATCACCTGGCGGGCCCGCTGCTTGACCTGGGCCAGGCGGGCCTTGCCGCGCGCCAGCCGCAACAACGGCTCTTCGCGCTGTTCGAGGGGCAGGGCCCGGGCCTCGTGCAGCAGCACTTCCAGGCCCATGTCGTCGAAGGTCACGGTCATGCCGTCTTCACAGGTATCGGCCTCGATCATGCTGCCGCTGGTGTCGACCGCGCGGTTGGCCATGAGGTACAGCCGGTGGCGCAGGCTGCTGTCCTGCTCGGCGGCCTTGACCATGCGCCAGACCCGATCGAGCAGTTGCGGGCGGTGGGCGCCGTGGCCCTGGAGGTAGTCGGCGGAGTTTCGCAGGTCGGCCAGCACCTTGAAGAAGGCTTCGGAGGCCTCGATATCGTCGCTGGCCAGGCGCAGCCAGGTGTCGCGCCGCAGTTCGTGCTCGGCGGTGTCCGGGCCCGGCAGCCAGGGCGCGCTGTCACGTGGCACCGGCGAGGCGCTGCCCCAGCGGTTGTGGTGCTGGCTGGCCTGGGAGTGCGGGCGCGAGTTGTTGCTCGACTCGGAAAGGTCGTCACTCTCGGGCAGCACTTCCAGACCCAGGTCGATGCCGGTCTGCTGGCGGTAGCGGGCGATACGTCGATGCAGGTCGGCGGGGATCAGGTTGGCGTCGAGGTTGATCGACAGGTTGAGTTGCTGGCGGGCGGCGCTCAGGCCGAAGACTTCGTCGGGGACCTGGCTGATGCGGTTGTCCCGCAGGTCGAGGCGGCGCAGATCGGGCAAGCGGTCATAGCCCTGTGGGATCTCGCGCAGGCCGGTATTGCGCAGGTTCACGAAGCGCAGGGCGGCCAGCGGGCGCAGATCGGGCAGGCTGCCCAGGTCCGGGTTGTTTTCCAGGTTGAGGGTTTGCAGGTGGCGCAACGGGCTCAGGGGGCTCGTGCCGGCGGCGGGGATGACCAGTTGGTTGTTTCTCAGCTCCAGGTGCGTCAGCCGGCTCATGTGCGCCAGGGCCGCCGGCAGGCGCGTGAGCAGGTTGCCCGAGAGGTTCAGCCGCAGCAGGTTGGGGAACGCCTCCAGAAACCGCTCCAGCGACGGCGAGTTCTGCAGCGTGATCGAGCGCAGGTGCAATTCGGCGACATGCACGAAGCGCCCGGACAGCAGCGGCAGGCTGTCCAGCGGGTAGCCGGTGAGGGTGAGTTCATGGCCGGGCACGCGCGTGCCCTGGTGGTCGAGGACGATCGGGTCGCCTTCGTGGTCGATGGCGCGATCGGTCTCGTGGCGCCAGCAGCGCTTGAGCTGGACGGCGAAACGCAGTTTGCCGTTGCCCTCGGTGCCCTGGGGCTCGCCGACCCAGGCCTCCAGCTCGTTTTCCAGGGTGCGGTATTCGCCTTGCAGGGCCCGCAGCCGGCCGATCGCCGCGCCCTGGCCGAGGTCGCGCAGGCCGTGCAGGGTTTCCACCTGCGCCAGCGACAGGTTCGGGTACAGCTCGCGGGCCAGCCGGCTGACGAGGGATGTGCCCGGACCGTTGCCCGCGCCGCGGCCGCTCAGCACGTAGCCGACCCGGCCATCGGCCAGGCGCAGTGGCGAACGCCAGCGTGGCCTGATGGGCGGCAGCGACAGGTGCCGCGCCAGTTCCGCGCGGGGCAGCGGCGGCAGGGCGCGCAGTGCCTGTTTCAGTTGCGCGCCCTGGCCGACATGGGGAAAACCCAGTGCCTGGCGCTGGGTATCGGGCAGGGCGTGCAGCACACTGGCGTACAGGTCGTCGGCACCGTGCAGTTCCTGGCCCTGATCGTCATGGGCCTCGTAGCGTTCGCCGTTTCTCACCAGTACCTTGCGGATCGGCGCCGTCTCGGGGCCGAGGCTGTCGAGCAGGGGGCCGGCGAAGAAGCGGTCCCGTACCTCCAGGCGGACCTGGCTGGACCAGCCCGGCAACTTGCCGAGCATCTGCAGCACCAGGCGATGCCCCTCGGCCTGGCTCACCGAATCGAGATACAGCGGCTCGTACAGGCGCGCCAGGCGCACGTTGCGCAACAGGTAGCGGGCCTCCTCGGCCAGGCGCAGCGGTACCCGGCCGGCGGCCAGGCGTTTGCTTTCGTTGCCGTCGGCGGCGCGGGCCAGCTCCTCGGCCAGGCGGTCCGGCAGGCCGGGGAAATCGCGCTGCAACAGGGCGGCCCCCGGTTCGCCACGGCTGGCGGCCGTGCGGTGGCGGTAGTGGGATTCGAACAGGTCCTGGCGGCGCTTGAGCGCAGCCCCGGCCAGGCGTCGGCGCAGGGCCGCGACCCTGGCCGCCAGGCTGGTGCTGCCCTGGCCGAACTCCTCGCGCAGCAACAGGCGGATTTCGCTGTCGTCGAGCGGGTCCAGCACCTGGCGGAGCAGGTCATCGGCCTCCAGCTGCGGCCAGCTCACCTCGATCCGCGGTACCTGGGCGTCGATGCCCGCCGGGTATTCCTGAAGCGTGCGCCCGGCATCGTCGAGCAGCCGCAGGACCCGGGTGGCCGGCCAGACCGGGTCGCTGGTCAGCAGTTGCAGCTCCATGTGCAGTTCGTCGAGGGTACCGCCCGAATTGCCGCCGTTCTCCAGGCGTTGCAGCAGGTGCGCCAGCTCGCGGTCGAGGGCGAAGCGGGTCACGCTGTCGCTGAGCAGCGCGGGGGTTCGCCCGTGGTTGTGATGCAGGGCGCGCAGCACGTCGTTGTCGACGCCGCTGATGTGCAGGACACGCTGCGCGGCGCTGGCGTCGAGGCGCGCGGCCTCGGGGCCGAGGCGCTGGAACAGGCGGGCGTCGGACCAGCCCAGGGGGCGTTCGAAAGCGTGGCGCCAGGCGCCGGCGCCATTGCTGTGGAATTCGGGGGCGTAGGGGTGCAGCAGTTCCTCGGCGCGGCCATGGCGGGCACGATAGCGTCCGGCCCTGCGCGGGTCGGCGTGCAACTGGTAGTAGCCGTCGTCCAGCGGCAGATACTGATGGTCCAGGTACTCGTGCAACCCCAGCCGATCCGGCTGGGAGCGGGCCGGCAGTTGCAGCGGGTGCCGATAGGGGCCGAGGTCGGGTTTCCACAGCCGGGTGATGCCCTGGCGCAGGCTGACCGGGATCAGCCCGTCGACGAAGGCCGAGCTGTCCAGATGCGGCAGTACCACGCCGGCGCTGCCGATGAAGGCCAGGTTCATCGCCACGCCGAGCAGTTGGGCCCAGGCCTGGCGGGTTTCCCCGGCCTCCCAGGCCTCGATGCCGGCGTAGACCTCATGCAGCAGGCGGGTGCCCATGGCCAGCAGCATCACCTGGCCGACGCCGGGGATGAACACCAGCAGGTTGAGCAGGTCCATGGCCGCGTCGGCGAAGCCGAGGAAACGCGCGATACGTGCCTGGCGATCCTCGTCGTCGGTGGGCACCGCCAGGGCCCGGGCGTCGCCGAGCAGGCGCTCGATCCTGGATTCGCACTGCTCCCGGAGCAGGGTCGGCAGCGAGTGTCGGCTGTCCGTCGGCAGGTACAGTTCGATCAGGTCCAGCCCCACGCGCCGTTCGGGATCGACGGTGTAGTCGTCCCACAGCTCATGGCGATCGCCGGGGTCCAGGCGTTTTTTCAGCGCGCTGAAGAACGCCGGTTGTTCACGCAACGCAATGAACCGGGCGAAGAAACGCCGGAACCGGGCGCTGTGCAGGCGCGTGCGCAGGTCGATCATGAAGTCCGTGCTGGAATCGTAGTGGCGCAGCGGATGCAGGTCGTCGTTGGGCAGATAGACCAGGCAGCGCCGCGGTGACGGGCCGGCGTCGGGGCGCAGGAACAGGACTTCGTCGAGGTCGACGCCGAGCATCCGCAGGCGCGCGGGCTGCACCGGGTGGCCGCCCAGGCGCAGGTCCGTGCCGTCGGCCAGCCAGTGCGTGAGCATCTGGTAGGCATCGTCCGGGATGTGCGCCTGCATTCGCGCCAGGTGCACCGCCTCGGCCAGTTGGTTGTGCAGGTGAGTGGTCCAGGTCTGGCGGACCTGGGCCTTTTGCGTGGCATCGGCCGGGTTGAGTACCGCGTGCAGGTGTTCCTGGTAGCGTTGCCCCAGGTCGAGCTGGCGGCACAGCGTGGCGAACTGCTCGGGGCGCAGGGACAGTGCGCGCTCCCGGTCGTAGGCGGCGATCCGCACCTGCTCGGTGCTGTGGTCGCGGGTGATGAACTCGTCGCCTTCGGTGGGCGGCTTGGCCGCTTCGTCGGCGGTGAAGTTATGCAGCGCCGCCTCCAGCAGCGTGACATCCCAGTACCAGCCACTGACCTTGGGGTCGCCGGCGGAGAAGTCGAGCAGCCCGCCCAGCCTGGCCGGACGCGGCGTTTGCAGGCGGCGCACGAAATAGGTGTCGCGCACATCCAGTTCCAGTCCGAAGGTCTGCCGGATCGCCAGTTGCAGCAGCGGCGCGGCGAAGGCTGCCAGCGGGGTGATCTGGCCGAGCAGGCTTTCGAACGGGTGCTGGCTGGCGCAGCGCGCCAGTTGGCTGGCCTCGAAGGCGCCACGCAGGCTGGCGTCGGCCTGGCTGTACCAGGCCGGGGTGGTGGGGGGGATGTCGAGCAGCGGCTTGAGGCAGGCCGAATGCCGTTGCTTGAGCGGCGCCGGCAGGCGGCTGGCGATGAACGCCTGGTGGCGGCTCAACTGGGTGGCAGGGGAGGCGGCACCAGGGGTGGCGCCGCTCGTAAGGCTTGCAGTGGTGGTCATTTGGGGTGGCCCCGATTGGTGGTTCGAAGGGGCAGGGTAGGCGCGGTACCTCCATGGGTTGCGGTAGCTATTGCAGTGCTCGTCAGCGGGTGGACTCGGCACTTTTCAGGGTCTGGATCTGCTCGTGACTGTAGCCGTGGTTCAGGCGCAGTTCCTCGTCGGCCTTGACGACCCGGGAGGTGAACAGCGCCGTGATGAAGTAGCGGTCCTTCTCGATACAGCCGTCATGGGTGCGGATGTCGACGGGAAAGGCCATGGCTTGGACGTTGTAACCGCTCCTGGCCTGCCTGACGGGCACGCCGTCCTCGTATTCGAAGATCGTGTTGATCCGCGACAGGATGTTGTCTGCGGTCAGGCACGGCAGGGCCGTCTGCAGCCGACCGTCGCGCAGGCGCATCAATTCCAGCGAGCGGTCCACCTCGACCCAGGTGGCAAAAGGGTCGCGACGATGGTGGCAGAGCAGCAACGGAATCAGCATGCCGCCGTAGACGCCGAGCAACTCGCCACTGGCCAGGTCGCGGCGGGCTGCGACGCGGAAGCGGCCAACCAGATGCTGCTCGTGGGCGGACAGCATGTGCCACGGCTGGAAGCGCCGGATGCGCAGTTTGCTCTCGTAAAGCCGTGCCACCTCCACGCCCTGCCCGAGGTAGGCAAGCAGTTGTTGCGCCCGTGCCAGGGTCTGGGGGGCATCCTCGGCGTTGGAATAATGCAGCCGGGTGATGGTCATGGGCCTGCCTTCCAGGTCCCGCAGCGGGTAGCGGGCGTTGTCGACACGGTCATAGGTCAACGGCGAATTCGCACAGGAATGGTAGGATTTGGCGGTTTGCAGGCGCACGCGTTGGGCCTGGGTGAACATCTTCTTTTGCAGGCGTTCGTCGCGGGTGTCGTTGTCCGCCGGTACTGGCAGGCTGTCGGGCTGTGCCAGCAGTCGCGGCAACTGGTCCGGATGATGAAGGGTCCACCTGGGGTCGGTTTTGCTTCTGCGCTGCAACAGCGGCTGGTAGAAACCGTAGGGGTTGCTGGCGTTCAGCAGTCGCCAGCCCTCGGGCGTCCAGGTCACCGGGTAGTAGCGATAACGTTCGAGAATGTAGTGCCGATGGTCATGGTTGGCGAGCGGGTGACGGTTGAGGTTCCAGTAGATCCCGTCGTCACGCAATTGCAGGCCGGACACCAGGCGGCCGGGGACGGCGAACTGCACCGGCAGGGGCGCGGCGGAGGCGCTGATGGGCGGTGCCAGGAAGTGCTGCAGGTTGCGCACCGCGGGAGCCTGGCCGCGCAGCCTGGCGGCCTGCCCGAACAAGGCCTGTTTCAGATCGGCGGTACTCCTGTCCTCTTCCAGGCTGATCTGGTGGTGTTGGCTCACCTTCCTCTGGGCCGGGGTCGGCAGCACCTGCCACAGGGCATTGTAGAAGTCGGCCGTGCTCGAGAGTGTCCTGCCCTGTCGGTCCTGGATCTCGTAAAAGGCGCCCTTTTTCAGCAGCCGCCGGTGGTTCAGGCTGGTGATCGCTCCGATGCCCGACGCAGGCTGGCACGGCCTGGCTTCGTCGTCCACGAACTCAAGACGCATATCCTCTGGCCAACCCGCCAATGTTTCCAGCAGGGAAAAGGCCAGGCGTTCACTGTGTTGGGCATGCGGCCAGTCCGGATGCAGCCCCTCGAATGCCCGTGATACCTGCACCTGCTCCAGGGCCCGGTTGATTTCCCTGTTCAGGTTCGGCAGCGCCGTTTCGGTCGGTGCCAGAACCTGCCGGGTAAAATCCAGATCCTCCAGGAAGCTCAAGGGCAGTTTGGGGTGTTCTTCACGCAGATGCCGCTGTGTGGTGGCGCTGGGGTGATCCAACTGCTGGTACAGGTGCTCGAGCAGATCGGGCAGCCAGTACGCTTCATCGACGTCGACCCAGCGCGAGCCCTTGGGGTACTGGATGAACTTGCGCGAGTTCTGCTCCCTGAACCGCAACTGTGTGCCGGCCGGCACGTCGGACAGCAGTTTCTCCAGGTATGAGCGGATGGCCGAACAGAGTGTGGAGCAGGCATTGTCGCGGGGTTGATCGAGGTTGAAACCCTCGATTTCCTTCAGGATCCACAGGCGCTTGAGGCTGTCGAGCAGCAGCGGCGGGGTGCGGCGGTGGTGTTTGTGAAGTTGTCGCAGGGTGTGCAGGTTGGTGTTGCCCAGAGGCAGCAGGGCATCGGCCAGTGGGCGCGGCAACTGGGCTGCCAGCGGGGACAGGCGTGCGATCAGCCTGGCGTCGGACCATTGCCTGACGTCCTCGTGTATCGTGCGCCAGGCACCGACGCCGTTGTGCCGCAGCGGGGGCGAGTAGATCTCCGGCTGGGTCTGGCCGAGGATGTGCCAGTGGCCGTGATGTCCGTCGTAGCGGACCTCGTAATACGATTCGTCCAGCAGCAGATAGTGCTTGCCCGCCACTTCATGAAGCCCCAGGGCGTTGGTCTGCCATTGGCCTTCGGGCAGGCGCAGGGCTACCCGGTAGTGGCTTGGGTCGGGCTTCCAGAGGCGCGTCCCGCCCTTGGCGCGAACGCGGATCAGTTCGGGCAGTGAGCGGCCCTCGGTGTGCATCGGTTGCGTCACCTGGCCGCTCGCCTGGGCCTCGACGATATTGAGCAGATGGAGGGCGGCCGCCAGCCGCTCGGCCTTGCCCCAGGTGTGGAGGTCCTGAAAGATGGCGTTCGTACCGACCATCTCCGGTGGGGCCGCCAGCGTTCGCTTGAACCGGGGGATGCGGTCCTTGAGGCTGGACAGCAGGTCCAGGCCGGCCAGCTTGAACTCATCGAGCAGTTGCTCACGCCGCTCGGCGTTGACGTCTTTGGCCGACGGCGCCAGCCTGCCGAGGTCGCTCATCAGGTGCAGCAGCCGCAATCGGTGGGTTTCCTCGAACACATCCTCTTCGATCCAGCCGGACAGGCTGACGAGCTGGGTGTCCGGTGCGCTGGAACTCTGCATGGCTTTTTTCAGCTTGGCCAGCAGCAGCGGCTCCTGGTGATCGAGCGGCAGGAGCTGGCCCAACTGCTGTCGCAGGTTTGCCGAATTGAGTTGCGCCATCAGCGCGACCTGGAACATCCTCAGGGAGCTGTACTCCCTGACCGGGTTGGTGGGGTGCCCGGCGAAATAGACCGCGCAGCGCCCCTGGTCATTGTCAGGGTCGGCCGCGAAGTGGATGAGACCGGGAAGGATCTGCCCCAGCAGTTTGACCCGGTGGCAACGCAGGCGTCTGCCGTAGGTGGCGTCGTAGTGCAACAGGAACACCTTGAGCGCCTGGAGGCTTTCCTGGGTGAGGTTGCCACTCAGGTAGGCCATCTGCAGTTCGGCCTGGAAGCAGTTGCGCTGATGCCTGATGAATACCTGATGCTTGCTCCCCGAGCCCAGCGGCTCGTTCGCCGGGTTGGTGTCGTCGAGCACCTGGATGAGGTGTTGCAGGTACTTGTGGCCCAGGTCGAGTTGTCGGCAACGTTGGGCGAACTCCTCGGGCAGCAGCTCGCTCCGAAGGCCCTGGGCCTTGCCTGTGAGGTAAATGGTCGAACCCTTGCCAAACGCACTGCGGCGGGTTTCCCAGTCTTCGAAGTTGTAGAGGGCCGCCTCGAGCAGACTGTGCTCGGGGCTGCTGTCGTAGATGGCCTGCCAGAGGAACGTGTCGCGTTGCCAGCGCTTGTCCAGGGTGGCCCGTTGCATGTCGCGCAATTGCGGATGACTGGCCTTGAGCTCCAGTTCGAGGATGGGCTCGGCAAAGCTGTCCAGGCTTTTGAGGGGGGCGAGGAGGCTGCTGGCCCTGGCGGCGGACCGGTGCGCGGTCGCCAGGGCTTCGCGCAGCTCGGCGCGCTGCTCGGCGTGGGTGTCCTTCAACCAGCGTGGCAGGCGGTTCAGGATGAAGCGCGCGTGAGGCAGGTCGAGGACGGGGGGCAGAGGTGTGCGCGGCATGTCAGGCGACCCTCGGCTCGAGTTCCTGCAGGGCCTGCTGGGTGAGGCGCTCCAGTTCGTCTTCGTACTCGCGGGCGATTGCCTCGTAGAGGGTCTGGTACTCGGCGTCGGTCATGCTGCGGGCGAACACCGCCTGGTCCGACATGCCGAGGATACGGGCCGCGGCCTGTATGGCCGACTTCAGCCGGGCCTTTTCCGCCGCGGGCAGGCCGGCGCTGGCGAACCAGCGCTGTTGCGCGCCGTGCAGGTCATCCAGGGCACCGCCCTTGTTGTCGCGCAGGGCCCTTTTCGCATCCAGTTCCTGCAGGTACTGGATGTCCAGGTAGTCCCGCCAGAACCCTTGCCGCAAGGCTTCCCTGACCCGATCCAGGGGCTGTCGTTCGAGGTCGAGGATGCTGGCGTAGGCCCGGTCCAGCTGGTCCTGGTCGATGTTGGCGATCTCGCCGTATTGCATGGTCGAGGCCTGCCAGGGCAGGTTCAGTCGTTCGACCAGGCCGGTGCGGTAGGCCAGGTAGACTTCCGCCTCATCCGGGTTGCGCCCCTCGGCCTTGCGCCGATTGATCTCCGCCCGCGCCTGCTGGTTGACCCGGTTCAGGCGGGATTTGCCCCGGGCCAGTTCCAGCAGGCTGGCTTCGATCTGCTGCGGGGTGGGCTGGGCATAGGCCTCGTGTTCCAGCACATCCAGGCCCATGTCGCTGAACACCACGGTGATGCCGTCTTCGCAGGCATGGGTATCCGGGGCGTTGGCCTTGAGCAGCAGCTTCTCGCGCAGCGCGGTGTCGGCGACCATGGCGCGGACCATGCGGCGGACCTTGTCCAGCACCCGCGGGCGCAGGCGGGTGTCCAGATAGTCGGCGGACTTTTGCAGGTCCTGGATCACCCGGAAGAACGCCTCGGACTGCTCCGCCGGCTCTTCATTGGCCAACAGCAGCCAGTCATTGTGAAAGGCTTCCTGCTCCTGGGGCGCCAGCCCCTGCAGCCAGGCCTCCCCATCCCGGGACACCGGGCCGCGGGGCAGGTGCGGGTTGTGGATGGGCTCATCGTCGAGTGACAGGTCATCGTCCTCCGAGTCGATCGGCAGCTCCAGGTTGAAGTCGATATCGGTCTCTTCGTAGTACTCGACGACGTCATCGAGGTTGTCGATGGGGTTGTTGAACAGGTCGAGGGCCCTGGCGATCCGCTGTCCTTCCTGGCTGGTGCGCAGCAGCGCCGACGGCACATGGGTCAGGCGGTTGGAGCGCAGGTTCAGCAGGTTCAGCCCGTGCAGTCGTTCAAAACCGCTGGGCCAGGTCGCGAGCCCGCAGTCGTTGAGGTAGAGGTAGACCAGTTCGGTCATCGCGCTGAAGTCCGGTGTGCGTCCCAGTGCCGGGTTGCGGCCCAGGTTCAGGCTTCTCAGGCGGGTCAGGGCGGCGAGTCGGCTGGCGTCCTGTGGGGTGAGGACGATGCGGTTGCTGCTCAGGTCCAGGTGGGTCAGTTGCGTCATCGACTCCAGGCGCGCAGGCAGTTCCTGGAGGATGCCGCCGCGAATGCTCAGTTGCTGGAGCCTGGGGAAGCGCGCGAGAAACCCGTCGATGTTGCTCGGGGCATTCGGGAAACCATGCAGCAGGGTCAGTTCGCTGACATGGCTGAAGTCCGCCGAGAGCGTGGGCAGGGGCGTCAGGTCGCCCATGGTGAGGAAGTTGAACTGGACACCGCCCAGGGTGGAACTGGTGGAAGGGGCGCGGCGCCAGCAGCGTATGAGACTGTCCGCCAATTGGCTGCGCAACTGCTGGTTGGCGATGGACCCCGGGGCGGCCGTCGACCAGGCATCGAGTTCGGCGCAGAGGGTGTTGTATTCGGCCTCCAACGCTTCGAGACGGCGCACGGCCGCGCCTTCGTTCAGGCCCTGCAGGCCGAGAAACCTTTGCACTTCCTGCCAGGCGTGATCCGGGTACAGGCGCTCGGCCAGTTCGGTGAAGGCCGCCGAGCGTGAGCCCAGGGACCGTCCGCCGGCACCGCTGCCACTGAGCGGATAGCCGAGCCGGCCATCGGCCAGGCGCATGGGCGGTTGGTAACCGGGGCGGATGGGCGGCAGGCCGGGCAGTTTTTCCAGCTCCCGGCGCGGCGGCAGCGGCTGTTGCAGCAGGCGCTGGCGCAGGCCCTCGGCCTCGTGGGTGCCGGGAAAGCCCAGGGCCTGGCGTTCGGCATCGGGCAGGGCGTGCAGGACGCTGGCATACAGGTCGTCGGCGGCGTGCAGTTCCTGGCCCTGGGCGTCGTAGGTGTCGTAACCGCCGCCGTTGCGCACCAGGATCTTGCGGATGCTCGCCGACTCGTCGCCGATGCTGTCCAGCAGGGCGCCATTGACGGTGCGCTCGCGGATCTCCAGCCGCACCTGCCGCGGCCAGCCGGGCAGCCTTTGCAACAGGCGCAGGATCAGGCGGTCGCTGTCGGGGTTGGGCCTGGACGCGAGGTAGAGCCCTTCGACGGCACGCGTAAGGCGCTGGTTGCGCAGGTAGTGGCGCGCCTCTTCGGCCAGGCGCAGCGGTACCCGGCGGGCGTTGAGCAGTTGCTGCAGTTCGAGCGGGCGGGCGTTGCTCGCCAGCTCTTCGGCGATGGGGCTCGACAGCCCGGGAAAGTCGCGCTGGATCACCGCGGCCGCGGGCAGCTCCGACTGGGTCCGGTAGCGGTAGTGCGAGGTGAACAGGGCCTGGCGCTGCACGCTCGCCTGGGAGGCCAGCTTGCGCCGCAGGTTGGCGGTGCGGGTCTGGAGGCTGAACGGGCCGGCGCCGAACTCCTCGTCCAGCAGGGTGCGGATTTCACCCTCGGTGAGGTTTTCCAGCACGTGGCTCAGCAGGCGGTTGGCATCGAGGCCCGGCCATTGCAGGTCGATGCGGCTGACCTCCGGCGGCTGCCCGGCCGGGTATTCCTGGATCTGCGCACGCTGGCGGTTGAGCAGGCGCAGGACCTTGGTGCGCGGCCAGACCGGTTCGCTGGTGAGCAGTTGCAGTTCCATGTGCAGCTCGTTCAGCGAGCCGTCGGCCGCGGCGCCACTGCTCAGGCGCCGGATCAACTGGCTCAGGTCCTGGTCGAGCCGGAAGCGGGTGAGGCTGTCCTGCAGCAGCGCGGGCGGTGCCTGGCGGTCCATGTGCATGCGCCGCAGCAGGCGTTCGTCGATGCCGCTGGCCTGCAGGACGCGGTTGGCCGACTCGCTGTCGAGGCTGGCGGCCTGTGGGTCCAGCCGGGCAAACAGCTGCGGCTGTTGCCATTGCTCGGGCCGTTCGAATTCCAGTTGCCAGGCGCCCTTGCCGTTATGCCGCAGCAGCGGCGCGTAGGCCTCGGCGCGGTTGGGGTGGCGCAGGCGGAAGCGATGGCGGCCGTTGTCGGGGCCGACCCGGTAGTGGCGGCCTTCCAGTTTCAGGTAGGCGGCGCCCTGGTGGTGAGTGAGGCCGGTGGCGTCGGGGTGCGCCCGGCCGAGCTCGGGCAGGGTCTGTTCGTAGGGCGCCAGGTCGGCTTTCCAGAGTGCCTGTTTGCCGGGCTCGGGGCTGATCGGGTGCAGCCCCTCGATGAAGTCCGCGCCGTCGAAATCGACGTGCATCGCGGTCGCCAGGCCGAGCAGTTCGAGGTTCAGCACCACGCCGAGAAAACCGAGCACGGCCTGTTCCTGCTCATGGTGCCGCCACTGCTCGATGCCGTTGAAGAGCTGCACCAGCAGTTGCCCGCCGGCCACCGCGAGCATGGCTTCGCCCAGCCCGGGAACCAGGAACAGCAGGTTCTCGGTCCAGTTGAGCAGGGACTTGAGGCGGGCGTTGCGGGTTTTCCGGTCCTCGTCGTCGGTGGGGACCGCGGTGACCCGCGCGTCGTCGAGCCGCTTCACGGTTTGCAACACGCAGAATTCGTCCAGCGGGTCATCGCCGAGGGAGCCCAGTTGCAATTGCAGGTCGGCATTCGTTGCCGGCTTGCGCTGGCCCGTGAGGCGGTCCAGGGGGGCCAGGCATTCGGCCAGCGCCTGGAAGAACGCCGGTTGGCTGCGCACGTGCACGTAGCGCCGGAAGAAGGTCTGATAGTGGCTGTCGCGCAGGCGTTCGCGCAGGTCGTCATGCACGGCCTGGCGCGAGGCGTATTGGCGCACGGCCCCTTTCGGCTCACCGGCGAGGTAGAGCACGCAGGGGGCCTCGCTGCTGCCCGACGGCGCCTGGCGTTCGATCAGCAGGACCCCCTTGAGCAGGGCACCGTAGCTGCCGCTGGGGTTGGCGAAGTCGAGCAGGGTCAGGGTGTTGCAACTGATCGGGCGCTGGTCCCAGCTGGGCGTGCGGTCCGGGTCGAGCAGGCTCTGCAGCATCTGGTAGGCGGCCTCGTCCAGCTGGCCCTGCAGCCGGGCGATTTCCGTCTGCAGGGCCAGTTCGTCGCGTTGCTGGCGCTCGAACAACTGGCGGTAGCCGGCGCGCTGACCCGGCTCGGCAGACAGCAGAAAGCCTTCGATGTGTTTCTGGTACTGGCCGCCCAGGTCGAGTTGGCGGGCCAGGCTGGCGAAGTCCGGCGGGGTGATCGCGTGCTTGAGCGGCAGGCTGCTGGTGCGCAGGATCGCCGAGCCGCGGTCGAAACCGAAATGGCCGGTTTCGCTGCTTTCGAAATTCTGCAGCGCCGCCTGCAGCAGGCTCTGGTTGACGATCTGTTCCTGGCGGGGGCTGCCGAGGGTGGCGGCGGCAAGGATGTGGACGTGCTTGAGCCGATCCTGGTGCACGTCCAGGCCCGGGCCGTAGTGTTTCAGCAGGGCCCGGGCCAGCAGCGGGGCGGCAAATTCCCTGACGCTCTTGAAGCCGTCGAGGTGTTTGGCCAGGGCGGCCTTGGACGCCTGGCTGCGCTTGAGGCAGGCGGCGAAAGCCTGGCGCCGTTCGAGGCTGGCACCGGAAAGCCAGGTGGGCAATTGGTCGATGATCAGGCGGCGGTTGCGCGCCGAACGAGGGGCTGCGGTGGCAGGAAGAGGGTCTTGGGGGGAGTTGGGCATGGCCTGTGGTCCGATTCGTGGTTCGAATCGGACACACTAGGGGCGGGGCCACGTGCGGATGTGGTAGGTATCTATGGCATGGCGTAGCTTCGGCACAGTTGCTCGAAGGCGGGCAGGTCATCGGTCACCGCCTGCGCTTCGTACAGGGTGTCGCAGAGGCTCGGCAGGTTGCCTGCATCGAACGAGCAGAGCAGCGAGGACAGCGCCCTGGCCTGTTCGAACCCGCCCAGGGCCTGCTCCGAAATCTCCCCTTCATCGGCGAGGCGAAAGTACTGTTCGTCCAGTTCATCGGCCTTGGCGCCGAGCAGGGCGCGGTCCTGCGCCGTGGCGTGGTAGCCGGGTTGCAGCAGGCGTTGCAGCGGGCCTTCGCCCAGCAGCCCGGCCACATCGGTCCTGGCGCAGGCCCATTGCGCCACCGCGCAGGCGAGCGTTCGGCGGCGGGCTGCCGGCAGGCTTTCGGCCCAGTTCACCAGTTCTGGCGCTACCGTGGCGAGTCGAGTGTTCATGTTCATACCTTCTTCAGCGATGTGGCGGGAACGGCCTGGGCCGCTTCGATCAATTCGGCACAGGGGCGGCAGATGGGCCGGCCGGCGCCGATCACCGCCACCTGGTACTGGTGCTGGGCGGCCCATTCGAGGATGTCGGCTTCGGCGTGCAGATTGCCACGGACGAAGTGCTCGTGTTTTTTCACGGTGACCCCCTTGGGCAGGTAGCCCCTGGGATTGCTGGAGGCGATGGCGGTGATCTGTCGACCGTCGGGGTCGTCCAGCAGCGCCACGGCCATGGTGGTCTTGTCCTTTGTGTAGGACGGCAGTTGCGATTGCAACTCCAGCACACGGTGGGCCACGTATTTTTTCGCCTCGGCCGGCGACATCGCCGCCTTCGGCGCGTACCGGCCACGTTTGGCCGGCGGTCCCTCGGCTGATGCCGCCTGGGCGGGCGGTAGCGCTGGCTGGCCGTCTGGCGCGGCGGCGCGCTGCCGGGCGGCGGCGTTGACCTTGAACAGCCCGATGTCCTTGAGTTTGCCGTTGGTGTAGCTGAACTGGTGGAAGCTCTTCAGATCGATCTGACGCTCCAGGGCGAACCGGTGCCAGGGCATCAGCTTGCGTTCGGCCCTGGACAGGTCTCGCCAGGCGACCAGTTCTTCGGCGGTCATCTCATGGAATTCCACGCCATTGGCCTTGTCGACGCGAAACTGCCCTGGAGGCTTGAGTTCACCGGAGGCCTGGGCCTCATCGGCGAATACCCGGGGGTTGAGTTCGCGGGCGATGGCGAACTTTTTCCGGTTGGTCTGCTTGCGTTCCGCTGCCGACAGGTCGCGCCAGTCGACCAGGTCCTGGGCGGTGAGCGGCCGGAATGTTTCATCGCCGGGCCGGATCTTGACCTCGCCGACCGCCGTCAACTCGCCGTTGGCCTTCACATGGATCTGGAAGCCCGGCACGTCGATGCGCCGGTCGAGGGCGAAGCGGTCGCGGGAGGTCTTTTCGCGTTCGGCCCTGGGCAGGTCCCGCCACTCGATGATCTCCTGCACGGTGGGCTCGTGGTATTCGATACCGGCGGCCTGGTTGACCCGGAACTCGCCGAGTGGCTTGAGTTCGCCCTGTGTGGTGATGTGCCTGCCGAGGATGTTCGGGTTGATGTGACGAGCCACCGCGAACCGTTCCCGGCTGGTTTGCTTGCGTTCGGCCGGTGACAGGTCGCGCCAGGCCTGGATATCCGCGGCGGTGACGTCGCGCAAGGTCTGCCCGGTCTTCTGCTTGATCGAATGTTCGCCCATCACACTCAGGGCACCGTCCGCTTTGTGGCCGCGGTTGATCAGGCGGGAAAAGGTCTTCGGGTTGATGCTGTGCTCGCGGGCGAACTCGTACCAGGGGATGGCATGGCCCGGGGTCAGGTTGCGCCAGGCGTTGAGGTCATCCGCAGTGGGCGCGTGGAAGATTCGGCCTTCATCCAGGTCGACGGCATATTGCCCCTGCCAGTTCAGTTCACCGGTTTTCCTGGCCTGGCGGGCCAGGGCGCGCAACTGGATGCCGTGGTCCATGGCGAACTGGAATTGCGAGGTCTTGCGGCGGACGGCGGCGGGCATGTCCCGCCATTCCCGCAGTTGCTGTACGGTGGGCGGGCTGAAGGTGCGGCCCGCGGCCTCGGCCTGGAGGAATTTCCCCTCATCGGCCAGTTCGCCATTGACCGAGACGTACTCCCACAGGCTTCTGTCCTTCAGCCCGTGGGACTTGGCAAACTGCGCCTGGAATTTCAGCGTGGCCTTGCTGCTGTCGGTTTTGACCAGGTCCTGCCACTGCTGGATGATCGGGTAGGTGATCTTGCGCCCATTGCTGGGCAGCACGCCACCCTTGGCCGCGAGCCGCTGCCAGGTTCCCGCCTGGTTGCCCACCGTCAGCACGGTTTTTCGGCTGATGGGGTCGATGATCTCCACGTAGTGGTTTTGCGGCTTGAAGCTGCCCTTGATCTCGTAGACCTTTTCGCGGCGCGTGTCATCCGTGTAGCGGATCAGCCAGCGGTCGGCGTTGCGGCTGTCCCTGGCGTGGTAGAGGCTGGCGCTGCCATTGAAGCGGTGCGGGCGGGCCTGACGGAGCAGGGCTTCGCCATCCTCGACGACGTAGGCACTGAGGTTGCCAAGGTTCGCCGGCCGCAGGCGGTTGGTCAGCACCTCATCGATCAGCCGCGTGGCCTTTTCCCTCAGTTGCGGGCCCGGCAGCCATTGCCAGAGCTGCTGGCTGCGCTTGCCGAACCAGCGCGTGTTGGGCAGGGGGACCGGCGAAATATTCAGCAGCGTTTCCCCGGCGGCCTGGGTCAACTGCAGGCCACCCGCCCGCAGGCCCTGGCGAAACAGCGGCGACGCGGTGGCGTTAATTACCCCTTGCAGGCCGCCGATCACGGTCTTGAGCGTGAGCCCCTGGCCGAGGGTTCGCAGCAGGCCGGCCCGCGCGGCGCTCAAGGCCGCCTGGGCCAGCAGCGACATGGCCCGGCTGGCATGACCGGCGCCGGGCGCGAACAGGGTGCCGACGTCGAACAGGGCCGAGCGATGATCCTCCTCGCCGCGCTCGGCAACGGGTTTCTTGAAGTAGTCGTAGAGCGGGATCAGCGACCACAGGCTGAAGCTGGCGCCGCTCTGCCAGGGGGCACGGCCTTTGCGGTCGACCTCGTGGGCGGCTTCCCAGACCATGGGGTCGAGCCACAGGGGCTTGGCCAACTGGCGTGCCAGTTGCCAGGCCGCGCTGCCGGGGTCGAGCGGGTGCAGGCTGGATCGGTCCGCCGCCGGTTTACCGTCCTGCCAGGCGCCGGGCTCCAGGCCTATCCCCTCGACGGGCACATCCTGGGCCGCTTCGCTGATGACCTTGATGATCTTGCCGCCCAGGTGCACGACCAGGTTGTATTTGAGTAGCGTGTCGAGGGGGCCGCCCTGTTCCTTCTTCCGCATGTCCTGGACATTTTCCGGGCGCAGGAAGAACACTCCGGACGGGTCCTTTCGGGCCGCCAGGTAGAGGGCCGGTCGCTTGCCCTCGGGGGCCATTTCCACCACGGCAAAAATCCCTTCCTGATAGAGCTGGGCGTTGCGCGAAGACAACTGGTGCACGCGCCAGCGCCCGCTGTCGAGGCGCTTGAGGGTTTGCGGCGCCAGTTGCTGCAGGATCTGCGAGATGCGTATTTCCACCAGGGGCAGGCGCGCGTTGGCGTACCGGGCGATCTGCTGTTGGTACTGGCCGACCACCGTGGCGCGCTCCTCCTCGAAAATCCCGGCATCCTTCATCAGCAAGCGCTGCACGGCCGACACCGTCCAGGTCGGGTCGGGTCTGCGCAGCACCTGATTGGGGGAGGGGGAGAAGTTGAAATAGGTGTCCGCGTGTTCGGTGACCTGGACCCGTTCGTCCGGGTCGGCCTTGCGCGCGCGCAGGGCCTGCCTGGCCAGTTTCGTCAGGTCCGGCGGTTTTTCCGCGCCGAGGTGCTCGAGCAGGCCCCGATGGTTCTGTTCGACCCGGTTCAGGGTGTCGAGCAACTGCGCGGCGTTTCTGGCCTGCCAGACGCTGCCCCAGGCCTGGGTGGACTCGGCCAGCAGCAATCCGCTGAGGGTGCCGAGTTCATTGGCATCGGCGGGCCTTGCCTGGCCGGTGCCCGGGTCCAGCGCGCAGACGCCGGCGAGCTTTTCCAGCGCGCCGGCCAGGCGCACCACTTCGCCGAGGGGCTTGCCCAGGGTCGAGCGCGGCGCCAGCGCTTCGCACAGGCGGGTGACGTAGCGCCAGGTGATGGAGGCCACGTCCCGGGCGTAGTCGTTGTGGATGGTCTCGACGTCCTCGAGAAACCATTCGGGGCGCTCGCGCTGCAGCAGCAGGCGGGCGAGGAACTTCGCCTGTTCCGGGTCATCGACACTGTGCCGGGCCAGCAACTGCTGGCCGATGTCGCGCAGGGCGCTGTCGCGTAGTACGTGCCAGCCCTGGCCGGCGACGGCGTCCGCAGTGCCCAATTCGGTACCGAGTGGCCACAGGTCGCTGACGTCGGTTTCCACCGTGGCCAGCAGCGCCTGGATCAGCAGGTGGGCCTGTTGCCCTGGCGAAGCCGGCGTGTCGGTCGTGCCGTCGCCCATCCTTGCGGCCAGCGTCTGGAAGTGCGGCAGGGCACGCAGAAACTGATAGTCCTCGACGGTACTCCAGTGCGTGGGGATACGGGTCGACAGGTCGTAGACCCCCAGGTACGCCAGCAGGGCCGAGGCCAGTGGTCGTGGGGGCGTGGTCGTCGGCAGCAGCGCGCTGAGCAGCGCCAGGTTGGCGCCTGGCTGGGCACTGTCCGCCAGCCGTGCAGGGCTTTCCAGGGGGGGCGGCGGCGTGCCCACGCCGCTGGCGGGGGCCTCCGGGGCGGCGTAGTTCCGGGTCAGCAGGACGCGGATGAATACGGCCTGCAGGAAGTCGATCCGCTGTTCGCCGAGCCCGGGCGCAATGAAGGCGGCGATCGACGCCTGGCCGTTATCCCTGGCCCAATCGGCGCTGATGCCGGTGGCGCGCACCAGGCTGGCCAGGGCGGCCCAGGCGGCCCCGCCGGAGGGGAGGGGCGTGCCGCTGATGTCTTTCAGGGCCTGCAGCAAGGTCGGCTGACGGCACAGCCGGGACAGCGTGGCGCGGGCCTCGTCGACCGTTCGCGCGTTGTTCAGGGCCTCGCGTATCTCCGTCGGGACCATCAGGTTCAGCAGGTGGCCGGCGCTGCTGATGGAGTAGTCGTATTTTTGGCTGGCGGCGGCCAACAGGACCTCCGGCCGGGTGGGGGCAACGGGCAGGTTGGTGGGGGCGTTGGACATGAGCGTGGGTCCGATACGTGATTCGAATCGGCTACGCTAGGCGCCGTGCCTGCCCGGCGTGAGGTAGATAGGTAGGGTGTGCCCGGCGCTACCGGGAGACGGGATTGCACCCCGCGTCGATGGCCGCCTGCTGGGATACGTCAGGGCGGAAAGGTTCCAGATTCCACGGGGCCTTCTGGCGGGCGATCGCCAGGTGACAGATCAGTTGGCGCCGCATGCCACCGCCATCATTGTTTTTCCAGGCCGGATCGTTGCCGTAGGTCTGGAGCAGTTCGGCATAGGCCTTGTCGCTCTGGTCCGACTGGATGTTTCTGCCGCACTCGGTGGGCAGCACCGACAGGGTCCATTCATTTTTCCCGGTGCCGGGGTCGTAGCGCTGGATCCAGGTGGCCGAGTCGATGTACTGGGTGCACTGGGCGCGATTGTAGGTTTCTGCCTGATCGCTGGCCGCAAAGTTGAAACGCTCGCTGGGCGCGGCGCGGAAATTCAGCTGGACGATCGGCACCGATGGGTAGCCGGCCTGGCCCAGCTTGCGCTGGAAGTTCCTGGCCGAATCGAGTGAGCCGGGTTGGGCGTTGACATCGAAATAGATCGCCTCGATGGCCTGTGCGTTCAGCGTCGTGTTGCTGGCCGCATTGTTCAGGCGCAGCTCGTTGTGGCCGGGTTTGTACCAGCTGGCGTCGATGCCGCTTTGCGGATCGATCTGGGAATAGGGGGTGATGTCGGATTGGTGGATCGCCAGCATGGCATTCCAGCTGGTCTGGCTGTCGACGTTCCAGGAACACTGGTTCCACAGGGCGTTCTGGCCGACGGCGAAGAACTGCAGCCATTGCTCCCGGGTGGTGATGCCCAGCTTGTCGCAGGAGCCGAACGCGTAGCCGCTGTTGCCGGTTGGCGGGCGTGGGGCCGGTGAGGGGTTGAAGGGCCAGCCGGCCGCCGCGGCGACTTGCGCGGTAATGCCATCACAGTCCTTGCCGCTGTTGGTCCAGCCGTCGAAAGGGTAGAGGCAGGTCCAGCCCACGGAAATGCCCGGCAGCCCCCGGATGGCTGCATACAGCGGCGAGCGCAGGATGAAGCCGACGGGGCGGTAGAGATGGTCGGTGCCGATGTCCTTGCGGATCCATGAGTACGAGGTCGATCCGGTACTGGGGCGCTCCCAGGGGTTGTAGTTGCCATCGGTGGTGGCGCGGATGATGTTCCCGCTGCAGTAGTAGTGGCCCCGGCGCGCACGGCTGCCGTATTCCAGGCAATCGTTCTTGACCTCGTTGTAGTTGTCGTTGAGGCGCTGGGCGATGGGGTTGGACAGATAGCGTATGCGGGTGCCGTTCCAGCGATTGCTGGCGTACTGGTAGACGAAGGCGTAGCTTTCGCCCCGGTTCATGACCACGGGGTCGCCGGTACCGGGCGGTGGCGAAATAGTGGTCGAGTAGGTGGCATCGGACCGGACCAGGACGATGTTGCCGTCGCCGGCATTGCCGGGCAGGGTGACGTTGTCGGTCCAGTCACCATCGCCCAGGCTGTAGCGAATGACCCGTGGCGAGGTGAAGTCGGGTATGACCGCGCCGACGGTGTTGGGGGTGTATTCATGGGTCTGGACCTTCCAGCGTTGGCTGGCGCTGTCGTAGAGGAATGCCAGGCTATCGCCGCGGTTCATGGAGATGGACTGGACGCCGATGTCGGTGTTTCTCAGGGACAGCACGCTGGGGTAGCTGGCGCCGGTGCTGACCGTAAGCTGGGCTGCGGCGGGCGCCAGGTCGGGCAGGGACAGGTCGCTCGCCCAGTCGCCGTCGCCGGTACGGAAGGTCATGGGGAAGTTGTAGGCGGGGTCGCCGCCGGGCGTGTTGCCATAGGCGCCGGGAATCCGGCCGCGGCCGTTGGTCTGGCCGGGAGTCAGGTCGATCGCGTGGGCACAGGGCATGAGCGAGAGCATCAGTAGCAGGCAGGTAGTGGGCTTCATGGCAACAGTCCTCGGGGGACCATGGGGGGCACAGGCTCAATACGGCTTTGCTTGAGGTTCTTGATCCGCTTCCATGTTGGGCTGCCAGGGCGTGGGTGGCTACTGTCAGAGTTGACAGTTCTTCAGGTCGTTTCGAAATAACGCCCGCTGGGTTCCGGGCCTGTGGTTCGAGTCCTCGGGCAGGCCCGCTCCTACAGGTCGGTTGCCGCGTAGGAGCGGGCTTGCCCGCGAAGGGGCCGGCGGCCTAGCCATCGCTGCAATGGCGATCACCTAGGCTATGTACGAAATCGCTTGAAACTTGGTTATGCGGCGTTAAAAACC
>NZ_JSYZ01000004.1:0-287093 GCF_001293465.1 Pseudomonas asplenii | reverse complement strand
CTCGCCGATTTTTGCCTTGCCTAACCTGCGTTTCAAACAATTTCGTACACAGCCTAGAGGTGGCTGATCTGCAGGTCGCTGATGATGCAGATCGAACCGTCATCGGCCGGTGTCGCGTCGGTGAAGTCGATCTGGTTGTAGACGCCGCCGTGGAAGTCGAATCGCTGGGTATTCCAGCTGCTGTCCAGTTGCAGATCGCCCGAGAGTCCTGACAGGCCGTTGCTCTCGACGCTCACGTTGACCACGCCCAGGGCCGTCACGCGGATCCTGACCCTGAACCTGGCTCCGAGTGGAACGCCCTTGAGCAGCGTACTGTTTACCGGGTCGGTCTGGTTGTAGCGCTGGCGAAAGCCCAGGGTGATATTGCCCTTGTTCCAGAACACCTTCACCGCCGGGCTGTCATCGCCCTTCACGTGCATTTGCGACACGACGACCTTTTGTGCGGAGTTGACCTTGGTCACCGTCATTTCCTGGTCGTTGATGTGTTCCGTCGCGCTGGTCAGCGCCCAGTAGATCGATTCCTTCCATTCGCAGCGGGTGCGGTGGGTGCTTTTGCTCGAGGCGCCCCGGGTGGGGGCGTTGAACTGCAGGGATCCGTCCGGCAGCACCTGGATCACGCTGGGGAACTGCGCGATGGCCTGTGCGCCGTTGAGTTCGAGGGCCGCGGGGTTGGTGGCGGAGGTGGCGACCGGGGTCGCGATCGTCAGATTGCTGATGTTTACGGTCATGGTGGGTCTCCTTGACGATAAAGATCATTGGCCTGGCACGATTGCCTGATGACCGGGGGGATTGCCGCATGCCACTACCCACCTCGGTAGCGGCGATGCTCAGGGTTGTGACTGATCTGTGGGCGATACGCTCGATCAGGGCGACGCACGGCAGGGTACTGGTTCCCACAGCGATGGGGGCGCGGCCTGGGTCAGCCCAGGCGCATGGACAGCTCGACGTCCTCGGCGAACGGCACGGACAGGTAGCCCGAACCGCTCCCGCGCACCTGCTCCAGGTACTCGGGGCTGTAGTCGGCGTTGTCGGCGATGATCAGCGCCCCTGGCCTCAGGCGGCTTTCCAGCAGCGCGAGAATCTGCGGATACAACGCCTTGGCACCGTCGAGCAGGACCAGGTCGATAGGCTCCGGCAGGTCGTTCGCCAGGGTCTGCAAGGCATCGCCGAGCCGGATCTCCACCAGGTCGGCCAACCCGCCGGCCACGAGGTTGCGCCTTGCCTGTTCCACCTTGGACGGCTCGAACTCGCTGCTGATCAGGCGTCCACCGCCGTTGTCACGCAGCGCCGCGGCCAGGTGCAGGGTGGAAATACCGAACGAGGTACCGAATTCGACGATGTTCCGGGCATTGCAGCTACGGGCCAGCATGTAGAGCAGGCTACCGGTCTCCCGGGAAACGGCCAGCGGAAAGTCCTTCAACTGTGTATAGAGACTCAGGTATTCGGTCTTGCTGCGCATCAGGCGCTCGCGCTCTTGCTTCGAGACGTTGGCGAAGGCCGGGCTGCTCATCGGCGAACTCGCGTCGGCCTGGCTGAACAGGCGTTCCAGCAGGGGGGCGAGCGGGGCTTGGGTCAGGGTGCTCATGGGCTTTTCCTGTGCAGGTAGGTGAGCCGTTATAATGCGAATGAACCTTCACATTTTCTATTCGCATTGCGAGCCATTCCCATGAGCGAACGCCCAAGCCCGCGGATTACCTCACGCAAACAGCCCCGGCAGGCCCGCTCCAATGAGCTGGTGACGGCGATTCTGCAGGCCGCTGTTCAGGTTTTGGCGAAGGAAGGCATGCGCCGCTTCACCACCACGCGGGTGGCCGAGCGGGCCGGTGTCAGCGTCGGTTCGGTGTACCAGTACTTTCCGAACAAGGCGGCGATCCTCTTCCGTTTGCAGAGCGATGAATGGCAACAGACCAGCGACATGCTCTGCGCCATTGTCGAGGATCGCGCGCATCCGCCGCTGGTGCGGCTACGGACCCTGGTGCGGGCGTTCGTCCGTTCCGAATGCGATGAGGCCGCGGTGCGCGTGGCGCTCAATGATGCGGCGCCGCTGTACCGCGATGCGCCCCAGGCCCGGGAGGTGAGGGCGGCGGGGCGGCGGACTTTCGAACTGTTCATTGAGGAGGCCTTGCCCGAAGCCTCGGCGAGCACCCGGGCATTGGCCTGTGAGCTGATCGGCATGACCCTCGGTTCCGTGGGCAAGACCTATTCGGAGAGCCCGCGGACCGAGGCGGAAATCGAGCTGTATGCCGATGCCATGGCGGACATGTTCTGTGCCTATCTGAAGACCCTGGGGGCTGTTGGCCGAGCCTGATGGCTCAGGCCGCCGGGTCCAGGGTCGTGCCGTCGGCCGCGCCGTCCTCGACCTGGCCGCGGTCGAGGAACAGGAACACCACCGCGGCCGTCAGCACCGTGATCACCGTCAGTACCCACAACAGGCTGCTGAACGCGGCGCTGTAGCCGGCCGCCAGGGCTTCACGTCCGGCCGCCGGCAGCAGTTGCTCGGCACCGGCCAGGTTGCCGGTGGCCAGGTGTTGGGCGGCCCCGACCACCTCGCTCAGGTCGCCCTGCGCCAATACGCCCAGGTTGCTGGCGGTATAGGCCGACAGCAATGCGGTGACCACGGCAATCGCCACGCCTTCGCCAGCCACCCGGGTGGTGCTGAAGATGCCGGTGGCCATGCCGGCGCGCTCCTTGGGCACCACGCTGACCGCCATGCCATCCATCAGGCCCCAGGGCAGGCTGATACCGGCACCGATCACCAGCATCGGCCAGGCCAGTTCGGCAGCGCTGCTGCCCACCGGCACCTGGCTGAGCCAGTACAGCCCCGCCGCGCACACCAGCAGGCCGCTGCCGGACAGGGTCGACGGCGACAGCCAGCGGGTCAGGTAGCCGGCGACGATCGGCAGTACCAGCAGCGGGGCCGACAGGGCGATCAGCAGCCAGCCGGCGTCGATCGCACTCATGCCTTCGATGCCGACGAAACGGATCGGCAGCAGGATCAGCAGCACCACGAAAGAGTAGGCTGGAGCGGCCGCGAGCAATTGCACGCCGACAAAGCGTGGGTAGCGGAACAGGCTCAGGTCGAGCATGGGTTGCGCCACGCGCTTTTCGATCACCACGAAGGCGACGAAGGACAGCAGGGCCACGACGAACAGCCCGAGCACCAGCGGATTGGTCCAGCTGCTCTCCGGCACTTCCAGAATGGCGAAGGTGAAGATGCCCAGCGCCCAGGTGAACGTGATCGCGCCGGGCCAGTCGATGCCGGCGGCGTCAGGGTTGCGCGACTCCGGCATGTAGCGGCCGGCCAGTACCAGGGAAATGACTGCCAGTACGGTGATCAGCAGGAACATCAGTTGCCAGTTGAACGCTTCGATGATGGCGCCGGCGATGACCGGGCCGACGGCCAGGCCGATGCCGAAGCTGGTGCCGACGAAGCTGAAGGCGCGAATGCGACCCGCACCGTCGAACACCTGGGCCAGGGCCGACATGCCGCCGGAGAAGGCCAGTGCCGCCGCCACCCCCTGGGCGCCACGCAGCACATCGAACAGGACCAGGTTGGGGGCGAAAGGCAGGATCGCGGCCAGAAGGGCGAACGCACTGACGCCACCGATGAAGATTTTCTTGCGACCGTAGCTGTCGGCCAGGGTGCCGGCCAGCATCAGGCAACTGCCGAAAGTGAGCATGAAGGCGTTGGTGACCCAGCTCAGTTCCATGGGCGAGCCGCCGAAGGACTGGCCGATAGCCGGCAGGGCGACCGCGGGCGCGGTGAAGTTGAAGGGCATGGTGATGGCGGTGATACACACCGCCAGCAATATCAGCCGTTGTTGTAGCAGCAGGTTGGACATGACATGAAATCCTGGTGTCGGGCCGGTCAAGGCGCCCGGAGTTAAAGGTGACTGCATCGACTATCCGGTGGTTTACCGGGGTCGACAGAACGTGCAAGGATGATAAGGAACAGGTAATCGTGTGAAAAACGGTAAGAATTCCGCCTATAGCGGAATAAAACGATCGAATAGGAGCGGCAGATGGATCGACTCAGTGGCTTGATGTCCTTCATCCGCACGGCGGAGCTGGGCAGTTTCGTGGCGGCGGGCCGGGCGCTGGGGTTGTCGGCGTCGGCGGTGGGCAAGGGCGTGACCCGGCTCGAGCAGCGCCTGGGCGTCCGGCTGTTCCAGCGCTCGACCCGCAGCCTCAGCCTGACCGACGAGGGCCGGGTGTTCCTGGAGCGTTGCCGGCGCATCCTCGATGACCTGGACGATGCGCAGTCGACGCTGTCGCAGTCCACCGAAATCCCGCGCGGGCGCTTGCGCGTGAGCATGCCAGCGGCCAGCTATCACCTGTTCCAGACGGTGTTGATCGCCTTCATGGAACTGTATCCCGATATCGAGCTGGACCTGGACTTCAGCGACAAGCTGGTGGATGTGATCGAGGAGGGGATGGACGTGGTCATCCGCAGCGGCGAGCTGCCGGACTCGCGGCTGATGCACCGGCCGTTGCCCGGCGTGCAGCCGGTGCTGTGCGCGGCACCGTCCTACCTGGAGCGGCATGGCGTACCGCAGACCCCGGCCGAGCTGGATGATCACCTGGCGGTGCGCTTTCGCTACTACAAGAACGGCAAGCTGCTGGACTTTCCGCTGCTGCGCGAGGAGGGCGCGCGCGAGCCGCGGACCCGCACGGTGATGGTCAGCAACAACATGGAAATGGTTCGCGCGGCGCTGATCAAGGGTTTCGGCCTGGGCACCATTCCCGACTTCCTGGCCCGCGAGGCGCTGGCCGACGGCTCGCTGTACTGCCTGCTGCATGGCTACCTGATTCCACCGGACACGTTGAGCATCGTCTGGCCGTCGAGCCGGCAACTGTCGCGCAAGATCCGCGTGTTCGTCGACTTCATGTGCGAGCGGCTGGAGCAGGAGGCGACACAGATGCGCGCAACCCTGGCGCAGGACTGCCTGTATTCGCGTCGCAACGACAATTCATCGGTGCGCTAGGGGCGCGAGCCCTGGCACGCCAACGCGTCATCCATTGCAACCAAGGAGTACCGAGCATGAGTGATTCATCGGATTACCAGCCGCCCAAGGTCTGGACCTGGGATACCGAGAATGGAGGCAAGTTCGCCAACATCAACCGGCCGATCGCCGGCGCGACCCATGACAAGGCACTGCCGGTCGGCCGTCATCCGCTGCAGTTGTACTCCCTGGCCACGCCCAACGGGCAGAAGGTCACCATCCTGCTGGAGGAGCTGCTGGCGCTCGGGCACCAGGGGGCCGAATACGATGCCTGGCTGATCCGTATCGGTGAAGGCGAGCAGTTCGGCAGCGGCTTCGTCGAGGTCAACCCGAACTCCAAGATCCCGGCGCTGCTGGACCGCAGCGGTGCCAAGCCGATCCGGGTGTTCGAGTCAGGGGCGATCCTGCAGTACCTGGCGGAGAAATTTGGCGCGTTCCTGCCCACCGAACCGGCGGCCCGTGCCGAGTGCCTGTCCTGGCTGTTCTGGCAGATGGGCAGTGCGCCGTACCTGGGCGGTGGTTTCGGGCACTTCTACGCCTATGCGCCGATCAAGATCGAATACGCGATCAACCGCTTCGCCATGGAAACCAAGCGCCAACTCGATGTGCTGGAACGGCAGTTGGCCGTCACCGAGTACATCGCCGGCAACGTCTACACCATCGCCGACATCGCCATCTGGCCCTGGTACGGCGGCCTGGTGAAGGGCCGGCTCTATGACGCGGCCGAGTTCCTGTCGGTGCAGGACTACCCGAACGTCCGGCGCTGGGCCGACGCCATCGACGCCCGTCCCGCCGTGCAGCGCGGGCGGATGGTCAACCGCGTGTCCGGGGAACTGTCCAGCCAGTTGCGCGAGCGGCATGACGCCTCGGACTTCGACACCCGCACCGAAGACAAGCTGGCCGCCGCCCAGGTGTAAAGGGATGAAAACCTTTGCTCGCCCGGGCGGGCGAGCAAAGGGTCAAGCCGCCTCGCTCAGGCCGAGGCACAACGGTGGATCAATGTTGGCAAAGTGCAAGGATCTGTTCGAACGCGCCCCGAACGAACGGGAAGGCCACGCCGACGCTGATGATTCCCAAATGCCATTGGATGAGTCGATTCTTCGAGTCGAGGCGCCTGATGGCCGCCTCCAGCCGAACGTCTCTTTCATGGATGACTTCCTCCGGTTCCTCTCCCTGTGCAAGAGGCTCATGGTCTTTCGCTCCGGCGTTGTCGGAAAGACCGTCAACGGTTTTTTCCCTGAACGAGCGCAGTTCGTTGAACCGGTCGTCGATGCTGAGATTCAGCGCGGCGATCTGCTCACTTTGTTGTTCAAGCAGCGTCCGCAACCCGCTGTTGTTGTCGCCGAGTGACGTCTGGACGCGCTTGAGGGTGCCGCGAAACTCGCTCCCTACATCCGCGATCGACTGCTTCAGCTGTTTCTCCGTGCCTTTGAGGTCGGCACCGAATGCCGCCAGAAGTTCGTGCAGCAAGGTCTTCATTTCCATGGTGTCTCCTTTTCTTTGCGAGCAACGGAGACACCACCTGACGGCTGGGGTCTCCGTCATGGGGGTGTGGTGTATTCGGTCGAGGAGGGCATCGACGACCGTTCGCGCTTCCGAATACTGGGCGAACTTCAGACGATCAATGCGCAATGCGCACCGTGGCCTGGAAGATCGCGACCACGTGGGACAGGTGCTGTCGACGACAGCGAACCAGCCTGGATGATTGCTCCGGCATGGCGGGTCGGGCTAGTCGGCGGTTTCCTGGCCTGCCATGAGAAAGGGCTGCCCGGTTTGTCCGTGTTCAGCGGGTGGCGGCGCCTTGGCGGGTTGTTTCTGCCAAGGCCATTGAGCCGGTTCCGACCCGTTCGGCGCTGGCCTCTTCATTCACCACCCCCGGTGCCCCGCAGAGGATCCGTTCCACATATTGCGCCGGCGTGCTCCCCAGCAGGCTGCGGAACATGTAGATGAAAGCGCTGGAACTGCGATAACCGAGGGCCTGGGCCACCTCGTTGATCGACACGCCCTGTACCAGCCGGCAGACCGCCTCGTCGACCCGCACCTGCAGGCGCCAATGGTGGAAGGTCACGCCGGTCTCCTCCTTCATCCGCCGGGCCAGGGTACGTGAGCTGGCACCGATGCGTTCACCCCATTCCTCCAGGGTGTCGTTGTTGTCCGGGCTTTGCAGGATGGCATCGCAGACCTTGCGCAGGCGTCGGTCCAGGGGCATCGGCAGGCTGTTGTTCTGCCGCGTGGCCTGGGCCAGCAGGTGCAGCAACAGCCCCGAGGCCTGCTGGCGCGGCGTCTCGGCCAGGCCTGGGTTGTCGTTGAGCATCAGGATCAGTTCGCGCATCAGCGGCGTCACCGTCAGCACGCAGCATTCGTCCCAGCACCAGGGCACCGCCTGGGGGGCCAGATAGACCGAGCGCATGGAGATTTCCCCGACCATCCGCACCTCGTGGGTGACCCCGGCGGGAATCCACAGGGCGCGCATCGGTGCCAGGGTCCAGGCGCCGGTTTCGGTGCTGACGCGCATCAGTCCACGTGGCGAATACATCAGCTGGATACGGGCGTGGGAATGGGGCTGCTGCCTGGCACCCGAGGCGTAGTCGTAGGCCCGGACCACCAGCGGCGGGGCGTCTTCGGAAAACTCGCGGTGCTGGCTGATGGCCGCTTTTTGCGCGGAAGGCTCATGAGCGGCAGAAATGCGCCAATTCTGTCCTTTCATCGATACAAGTTGTCCTGAAGCTCAGTAAACAGACTGGCAAAATTAATGCAAACCAGTCGCATTTACAATAACTTGAGCCTCGAACCTTCATGAGCAGCAGTATGACCGAACGTTTTGCGCATCATTCCCTGGCGATCGACCGGGACACCCGCCGGCTGGCGCTCAAGCCGCTGCTGCTGGCTCCGCTGGCCCTAGCCGTAGCGGTCGGGCATGCCCACGCTGCGCCCCCGACAGAGTTGCCGCAGACCAGCGTGGTCGGCGATCAGCTTACACAGCAAGCTGCCACGACTGAAGGCTCGGACAGCTACAAACCGTCCCTGGTGACGGTCGGCAAGGTACCGGCGCAGCCCAGGGACGTGCCGGCCTCGGTGACGGTGATCACCCGCCAGCGCATGGACGATCAGGCCATGACCAGTGTCGATGATGCGTTGCGCAACACCCCCGGGATCACTGCTGTGACCTACGGCGACGGCACCAGCTACTTCCAATCCCGCGGTTATGCCGCCGAGGTGCAGTTCGATGGGTTGCCGGCCAATAACGGCCTGCAATACCTGCCGCAGTTCGACCTGGCGCTGTACGACCGGGTCGAGGTGCTGCGCGGTCCGGCCGGATTGCTGCAGGGCTTTGGCAATCCCGGCGGCACGGTCAACCTGGTGCGCAAGCGCCCGCAGGACGTGTTCGGCCTTACCGGCTCGATCTCGGCCGGCTCCTGGGACACCTATCGCACCGCCTGGGATGTCACCGGGCCGCTGACCGACAGCGGTAACATCAAGGGCCGGCTCGGCTTCAGCAGCCAGGACAAGCGTGGTTTCCAGGATGACGGCAAGACCGGGCAGGGGCTGATCTACGGTTCGCTGGCCTTCGATCTCGATCCGGACACCGAACTGACCGTCGGCATGGCCCAGCAGAAGATCAACCTCAATGGTCTGGACTATGGTCTGTCGACCTTCAGTAACGGCAACTTCGTCAATGGCAAGCGCTCGGGCTTCTACGGCACCGACTGGAGTTACGCCGACACCGACATGACCGAGATCTATGCCGACCTGGTGCATCACTTCGCCAACGGCTGGCAGAACCGCACGGCGGTCAACTACCGCACTTCGGAAATCAGCTCCAAATACGGTTACATCAATGGCCAGGTCAACCCCGACCGTACCGCCAACTATTGGCTGCAGCGCCAGCAGGACCGCTACCGCTGGGTGGGTGTTGACTCCTATGTCAATGGCCCGTTCGAGCTGTTCGGGCGCACCCATGAGCTGATGCTGGGCGTCAACTACGCCGAGAGCCACCAGCACAGCCTATCGGGCGGCAACAGTGGCGGGGTGGTGGATATCGACAACATCACCGTGGCCAACCGCGATATTCCCTACCGTACCGGTACCACCTCCGACACCAGCCAGTACGGTGTCTACGGCCAGGTGACCTTCAAGCCGGTGGACGACCTGTCGCTGATCCTCGGTGGTCGCCAGAACCACTACGAAAGCTCCCGCCAGAGCTTGCTGCCATCGAACGGGGCAACGGTCAACGATCCCGACCAGAACAAGTTCACCCCCTATGCCGGGGTGGTCTATGGCATCAATTCCTGGTTGTCGGCCTACGGTAGCTATTCGGACATCTTCACGCCGTCCCAGGCCTTCCAGACCACCGCCAGTGGCTCGGTGCTCAAGCCGCGCACCGGGCACCAGGCCGAACTCGGCCTCAAGGGCGAGTTCCTCGACGGCCAGCTCGGCGCGACGCTGGCGGTGTTCCAGATCGATGACCAGAATCGGCCGATCGCCGACGATGCCAATCCCGGACGCTGGCTGGCCCAGGGCAAGGCCCGCAGCCGTGGTTTCGAGGCGGAAGTCACCGGCAAGGTGCTGCCGAACTGGGATGTGCAGGCCGGCTACACCTACCTGCAGACCGAGTTGCTGGGGGCGGCAGCGGCCGGTTCCAACGGCATCCAGGACCCGGAGGAGCCCAAGCACATGCTCAAGCTGTGGAACACCTATCACTTCGACGGTGGCCTGCTGGACAACTGGCGCATCGGCGCTGGTGTACGGGCGCAGAGCAGGACCACGCGCAACGCGGTCAGCTACCAGGGCGGCTACGCGGTTCTCGATGGCCTGGTCGGCTACAAGATCAGCGAGCACCTGGACCTGGCACTGAACATGAACAACCTGTTGGACCGTACCTACTACGCGCGGGTGCCGGCCAACTACTACGGCCTGTATGGCGACCCGCGCAATTCGACCCTGACCCTGCGAGTGAAGTACTGACCGCCCATGACTTCGACCCGAACCTCACCTCCACCCACCACCGGCCGGCCGCGCTGGCCGGCAAGCCCCGGCACGCCGTTCGTGCTGCTGCTGAGCCTGCTGCGGGGCGCGCGCTGGCTGCTGCTGATCGCGGCGGCGGCGAGCCTCGCCAGCGGTTTCGGCAGTGCCGCGCTGGTGGCGCTGATCAACCAGTCGTTGTCGGCGCGCGGCGATGAGCTGGGCGAACTGGGCCTGCATTTCATGCTGATCGGCATCGGCGTGCTGGCCTTGCGCCTGCTCTCGCAGACCCTGTTCATGTACCTGGGGCAACGGGCCAAGGCCAGCGTGCGCCTGCGCACCATCGGCCATATCGCCAATGCCTCCTACGCTGATCTGGAGCGTTATGGCGGCGGGCGGCCGCTGGCGGTGCTCACCGGCGACCTGGATACGCTTGTGGTGCTGTTCATCAACCTGCCGACCATCATGATGCAGAGTACGGTGATCATCGGCTGTCTGGCTTACCTCGGCTGGCTGTCATGGCAGATTCTGCTGTTCGCCCTGCTGGCCGTGCTTGTCGGCGCGGCGGGCTTCCTGCTGGTCAACAGCCGGGCGCTCGGGCACCTGCGCGGTTCTCGCCAGCGCGAGGATGATCTGATCCAGCAGTTTCGCGCACTGTTCGACGGTGCCAAGGAACTCAAGCTGCATCGGGCCCGCCGGCAGGCCTTCGTCGACGACACGCTGGCGCCGCATATCGAGTCGGTGCGGGTGCAGCGGACCCTGGGCTACGTGCTGTTCAGCGCCGCTTCCAGCTGGGGCAACCTGGTGCTGTTCGCCTTCATCGGTCTGACCCTGTTCGTGCTGGCGCGTAGCTATGGGGTCGACCAGCAGGTGATGTCCGGCTACGCGATGATCTTCCTGTACATGATTCTGCCGATCGAGGGGCTGCTGGCGGCCTTGCCCAGCCTGGGTTCGGCGCGGATCGCCCTGGAACGGATCGCGCGGCTGCAGGAGCAACTGCCGCTGGAACCCGCTGGTGAGCAGGAGGCGGGCGCCGACTTCCAGCGCATCGAGTTGCGTGGGCTGACGCACCGCTATTTCCGCGAGAAGGAAAACAGCTACTTCATGCTTGGGCCGATCGACCTGGCCTTCGAGCCGGGCCAGCTCACCTACCTGATCGGCGGCAACGGCAGCGGCAAGACCACCCTGGCCAAGCTGCTGGTGGGGCTGTACGAGGGCGAGGGCGGCAGCGTGCAGCTCGATGGCCGGGCGGTGACGGCGGGCAACCGCGATGCCTATCGCCAGCGCTTCTCCACGGTGTTCAGCGACTTCTTCCTGTTCGATACCCTGCTGGGGGTGATGCCGCCGCACCTGGAACCCCAGGCCCGGCGCCTGCTCAGGGAACTGCAACTGGAGCACAAGGTCAGCATCGAGCACGGCGCCTTCAGCACGCTCAACCTGTCCCAGGGCCAGCGCAAGCGCCTGGCGTTGCTGGTGGCACTGCTCGAGGACCGGGCCTTCTACGTGTTCGACGAGTGGGCGGCCGACCAGGACCCGGCGTTCAAGGAGGTGTTCTACCGGACCCTGCTGCCGGACCTCAAGGCCCGCGGCAAGGCGGTGCTGGTGATCACCCACGATGATCGCTATTTCACCCTGGCCGACCGTTGCATCAAGCTCGACAGCGGCCAGGTGGTTGCTGATGTTGCCGCCGGCACCAGCCCAGAGGAACCCTTCGTTCGATGAATCTGACTGAACCCCATGCGATTGCGAGGCCCGTCGTGTTGCCTGAGCGTGAAGCGCTGTACCGCTTGGAGGGCGTCGGCGTGAATGCCGGCGCCCGAACCTTGCTGCACCCCATGGACCTGACGCTCAGGCGGGGACGCATCTATGGCCTGATCGGCCATAACGGCTCGGGCAAGTCGACCCTGCTCAAGCTGCTGGCCCGCCAGCACCCGGCCAGTGCCGGAGCTCTGCTGTTGGGCGACCAGCCGTTGCAGAGCTGGTCGTCGCGGGCCTTTGCCCGGCAGATTGCCTATCTGCCCCAGCAGCCGCCGGCGGTCGATGGCCTGCTGGTGCGTGAGCTGGTGGCGTTGGGGCGTCATCCCTGGCATGGCGCCCTCGGCCGTTTTGGTGCCGAGGACCGGCAATGGGTCGAGCAGGCGATGCAGGCCACCGATGTCGCCCGGTACGCCGGGCGGCCGGTGGACAGCCTTTCCGGCGGCGAGCGCCAGCGTGCCTGGATCGCCATGCTGGTGGCGCAGAACTGCCGCTGCATGCTGCTCGACGAGCCGACCTCGGCGCTGGATATCGGCCACCAGCTGGCGGTGCTCGAACTGGTCCGCGATCTGTGTGGGCAACGCGGCATGGGTGCGGTGATCATCCTGCACGACGTGAACATGGCCGCACGTTTCTGCGACGAGATCATCGCCCTGCGCGAGGGGCGCCTGCAGTTGCAGATTCCGGCCGGGCAGATGCTGCGCGAGGACCACCTGGAGCAGGTCTACGGGGTCCCCATGGGGGTGCTGAGCGACCCCGCCAGCGGCCGCCTGATCGGGTTCGCCCGATGAGCGCCGGGTTCAGTCGCAGGCGCCTGCTGCAAGGGGTCGCAGGCGCCGCCATGCTGGCGGGCATCGGGCAAGCCCGGGCGACGGGGGCGCCGTCGCGGATCGTGCCGTTGAGCTGGGAGTTGACCGAGACCCTGTTGGCCCTGGGCCTGGTGCCGATCGCCTTGCCGCTGCCGGACTGGTACCGCCGGACCATCGTCGAGCCACCGTTGCCCGCCGGGGTGATCGATGTCGGCCTGCTGTACCAGCCCAGCTTTACCCTGTTGCAGCAGCTGCAGCCGGACCTGCTGCTGCTGACGCCGGGGCATGCCGGTCTGAGACCGATGCTCGAGCGTCTGGCGCCGACAGCGACTTTTGGCGCCTACATGGGCGCCGGGCAGCCTTATCCCGCCTTGCAGGAGGAGACCCGGCGTATGGCGGCGCTGCTCGCCTGTCCTGCACGGGGCGAGGCCCTGGTCGATGCCACCGGGCAACGCCTGGAGGAGCTGCGGCAGCGTCTGGCGCAACGGCCGGAATTGCTGGGGAGGGCTGTCCTGGTCGCCGATGCGGTGGATGAGCATCACCTGCGGGTGTATGGCGCCGGCAGCCTGTTCGATGCGGTGCTGTCGCGCATCGGTGTGAACAATGCCGTGAGGGCTGCCGGTTGGGCCGGCAACTCGGCGGGCTATGCGTTGGTTGCGCTGCAACGGATTGCCGCCATGTCCGAGGTCGACCTGTTGCTGGTGGGACCGCTGGCGCCGGGCGTGCGCACGGCGCTGGAGCAGAGTCCGGTCTGGCAGGCGCTGCCTTGCGTGCGCGAGCGGCGGGTGGCCTTGCTGCCGGTGATTGCCCCCTATGGTGGGCTGGTGTCCCAGCAGCGCTTTGCCCGGGCGGTCGAAACGGCCCTGTATCAAATGGCCCATCAGGAGCCTGCAAGTGTCTAGTTTGCGTTTGTCGTTCCTCCCGCGCGGCTGTCTGCTGCTGGTCCTGGGTCTGTTCGCCGTGGCTTCGCTGCTGGCGTTGTGGCAGGTCAATGCGACCCTGGGGGGGCGCCCCTGGCTGTCGGCACTGCTCAGGCCCGATCCCGACAACCTGTCCCAGGTACTGTTGCATGAGTCGCTGTTGCCGCGCGTGGCCATGGCGCTGCTGTGCGGTGCCGCGTTGGGGCTGGCCGGTACGCTGATCCAGCAGGTGCTGCGCAATCCGCTGGCCGAGCCGATGACCCTGGGCATTTTCCCCGGGGCCTACCTGGCCCTGGCGCTCTACACCCTGTATGCCCCCGAGGGCTGGTCGGCCGGGCGCGAACTGGTAGCCCTCGGCGGCGGTGGGCTGGCGGTGCTGCTGGTGCTGGCGCTGGCCTGGCCGCAGCGGTTGTCGCCGATGGCGGTGATCCTTTGCGGGATGGTGGTCAATCTTTATTGCGGTGCGGTGAGTCTGGCGATCGCGCTGGTGCACTTCGATTTCCTGCTCGGCCTGCAGATCTGGGGTGGCGGCTCCCTGGAGCAGGCCGGCTGGCAGCCCAGCCTGCACCTGGCGCTGGGCCTGGCCGGTTCGCTGCTGGCCGTGTGGCTGGTGCGCCGGCCGCTGGCGCTGCTCGACAGCGGCGAAAGCACCGCGCGCAGCCTCGGGGCCAGGGTCGAGCGCATTCGGCTGGTGGCGCTGCTGGTGGCGGTGGTGCTGACCGCGCTGGTGGTGGCCCAGGTCGGGGTGATCGGTTTTCTCGGCCTGGCGGCGCCGGCGCTGGGCCGTCTGCTGGGCGCCCGTACCCTGTACCAACGGCTGTGTGCGGCGACCTGCATTGGCGCGGCGATTCTCTGGGCGACCGACCAGATCGTGCTGCTGGCCTCCACCAGCCAGGCTCTGTCGGCGCACCTGATTCCGACCGGCACGGTCACCTCGTTGCTCGGCGTGCCGTTGCTGGTCGCCATGTTGCCGCGCCTGCGCAGCGGCATGGCCGGCCAGTGGGTGCCCAATTGGCCGAGCGGTGCGGGTTTCACGCGGGGGCGCTGGCTGGGCCTGGTGGTGTTGCTGAGCGTCGGCCTGTTTCTGTCCCTGGCGGTGTCGCAAGGGCTCGAGGGCTGGTCCCTGGCCGGTTGGGCCGAGGTCCGGGGTCTGCTGTTCTGGCAGTGGCCCCACAGTGTGCTGGCACTGGCCGCCGGCGGCCTGTTGGCGCTGGCCGGCACGCTGCTGCAGCGGGCCACCGCCAACCCGATGGCCAGCCCCGACCTGCTCGGGGTCAGTTCCGGTGGTGCGCTGGGCATTGTCGTGGTGGTGTTCGCCGTCAGCCAGCCGACCCCGGCGCTGTTGTTCGCCGCCTGCCTGTCCGGCTCCCTGACGGCCCTGGCGGGCTTGCTGTGGCTGGGGCGGGGCCGCTTTTCGCCGCAACGCCTGCTGCTGATCGGCGTGGCGGTCAGTGCCTGGTTCCAGGCGATGGTCAGCGCGACATTGGCCAGCGGCGATCCCCGGGCGTCGCTGATGCTGCAACTGGTGACTGGCTCGACCTACTACATCCCACCGAGCCTGGCCTGGGCCGCCGCCGTGGTGCTGCTGCTCGGCCTGGGCCTGGCGCCGCTGTTTTCGCGCTGGCTGCAGGCGCTGTCGCTGGGGGAGGGCGCAGCGGCGAGTGTGGGTGTGCCGTTGGCACGTGCACGGCTGCTGATTCTGCTGTTTGCCGGGGTGCTGACGACCCTGGCTACCTTGCTGGTCGGGCCGTTGTCCTTCATCGGCCTGTTGGCGCCGCATATCGCCCGCCTGGCCGGTGCCCGCAAACCATTGCAGCAGTTGTGGGTGGCGGCCTTGCTGGGCTCGACCCTGATGCTGGTGTCGGAATGGCTGGGCCGGCAGGTGATCTTTCCCCAGCAGATGCCGGCGGGGCTGGTGGCGACGCTGCTGGGTGGGCCGTACCTGGTGCTGTTGATGCTGTATCGAGGTAGGCAGTGACTCGTCCGTTCGTCGCTACTGTCATTTCTGACAGTAGCGAACGGCCCCGAGAGGCCATGAAATAGGTCCAGTGGCAGATAGGCGATCAGCGAGGCTGACCGCGTAAGGCCCGTCTGCAAACTCCAGTCCTGGAGTATCGACCCCGGGGCCGGTGTTGTCCCTGTCTGGGTGTTCGAGGACATCATCGATTATCCGTTCTCGAAAACACGGCGTGGGTGCGTGGGTATGAAAGAGCAAAGACGGTCTTTTGATCCTGCTGAACTCTCTCGGCGAATCAGGCTGCAAGTGCCGTATTTCGCCTTTCAGGCGCTTTGGCAGGAGGGGGAATCACTGATCGGGACGTTCACTTGCGAACAGCCTCTTGTCCATGAGGTCGGCCCCATAACAGCCGGTGAGTTGGGGCGGCATATGGCTATTCTGGGTGGCTGTGCGGCTGTTGCATTGCACAACGGGGCTGACGGCTATTATCTGGCAACCAGAGCGCATTTCATACGAAAGAGCACTGAGCAGGCCATGGCTCAAGAAGGTTTCCACGCCAGTGCCCAGGTCGTGAATCTCGATAAGCGCTCCCTGGAAGTTTCAGCGCGGGCATGGGGCCGCGAGCCGATAGCAGAGTTGATCTGTGAATATGCCATTCTCTCGCCGGCATTGTTTCAGCGTAATTTCCGCAGCTACGCCAACGACAGTCGGTGTGTTACTTCCTGTTCCCCTTATCAATGGCCGGTGCCCATCTATAGCCTGATGTACCAGCATGAGCAGTTGGAGGCCTTGGCGGGACCTTTGTCTGCGCAGCAATGTGCCGGGCACTTTCCCGGTTTTCCGTGCTGGCCGGTAGCAATTATTTCGCAGACGGCGTTTCAGGTTACCGGCGAGTTGCTCAGGAAAAAATATGGTGTGGGAACACGCTTCTGTGTACGGGATACGCAGTTGTCGGCAGAGAAGCTGATGGGGGCTGACAGTGTGTTGAAGTTCAGTGTTGAAATAACGCCGGATCCGGCAAATTCCTGTTGGGTCAGGAGCCGTGTGAGCGTTTATCACGGGGATGAACGGGTCGTGTATCTGCTCAGTCAGCTTGAGTTGGTGTTGGCGACGTAATTCTGCTGCTGCTCTTTCTGGTGTCGTTGATGCGGTACCGGCGGCAGCGATGAGGCAGGGTGCCATGTGCCGCTCGTCGCTACTGTCATTTCTGACAGTAGCCGGCGAGGTCGATACGCCATGAAATGGACTTGGCGATCGACAGGCGATCGCGAGACCGGGCTTTCCTGCATCCCTGGAGGAGGTCGTCATGGAGACTCACCTGATCCACTTTTCCGATGGCAAGCAGAAGAAAACCCAGCGCATCTCCTTCGATCCGTTCATCAACGTAGGGGATGAACTGCGGTTCGAATCGACCCCGGGAGTCACCCATGTCGTCACCCGCAAGGTCCTGGTGGTGGCTTGCGACGGCAACAGTTTCAGGGTCGAGTACGACACCAATGAAGTTCTCGGCGGTATTGCCGGATCAGACCTTGCCCGGGGTCTGGACAACTGATTCGACAGCCTGTTTTTCCATCGTCCGGGTTGGAGCGGCCTCGGCTTCCCGTGCATTCTCCCGCTCCTTGCTCAGTTGCGCCTCGACCTCGCGCAGCCTGAGTTCCAGTTCCCTGTTCCTTGCCCGCTGCGCTTCCAGGCCCTGCTTGAGCGACTCGTTTTCCTGCTGCGCCACCCTCAGGCGTTCCTGGAGGAGCGTGCGCTCGCCTTCCCGCGTCGAGATCAGGCTCTGCAACTGTTCCTCGCGCCTGCTGCCCTTGTGCAGTTGCTCTTCAAGCTGTCTGGCCTCTTTCGCAATGCCGCGACTTTCCGCCAGCAGCCGCTCGTTGTCGCGGTGCAATTGGGTGATTTCATCCTGGCGGACCAGGGCGCTCTGCTGGGCCTGGCGCAATTCCATCTGCACCTGTTGCAACTGCCCCTCGTGGCGCCGCTGGTCCTGCTCGCGCTGTTCGCGGGCGGCGTTGCGGAAGTGTTCCAGGGCGTCGCGGGCGTGCTGGTGTTTGTCTTCCAGGGAGCGCACCTGGGCTTCCTTGTCCGCCAGGCGCAGTTCGTGGTCGCTGCAGGCCTGGGTCAGGCCGGCGTTGCGGGTCTGCTCGGTCTGCAGCATCGAGCGGGTGGTGTGCAACTGCTCGCTTTCCTGGGCCAGTGCTGCGGCCTGCACGTCGAAGTCCTGCTGCAACTGCTCGAACTGGCGGGTGAGGGCGCCCAACTGCTCCTGCCACTGGTTCTCCAGCAGGCGATGGCGGGCCTGTTCCAGCTCCAGCGGCTCGCGGGCCTGCTCCTGCAGGCGGCGGGCGAGGCGGGTGATCAGGTCGGTCAGTTCGTCATCCAGGTGCTCGCCGGCGGCCGCCTGGCGCTGGTCGCTTTCGTCCAGCTCCTTCAGATAGCGATGGATGGTGGTTTTCGAGCCGGTATTGCCCATTTCGATGCGTACCGCATCGATGCTGGGGTATTCGCCGCGGGCGAGGATCGCCATACGTGCCGTTTGCACCACCGCCTTGTTCACGCCGCCGCGAGCCATGTTCTCTCCTACGATTTCGTACTGTGTTACGTAGCATGTAAATACATAGTATAAATCGAAAAAATATAAAGCGATATTCCGAATTTTTCACGTGGGATATAGTGGTATTACCCCGTGTGAGAAGCGCTTTTCGCTTCCAGCCCGGTTTTTTCCGTACACCTGCCGGGATTTCTGCCCATGAGCGAGCTGGATCGCTATCTGCGCGCCGCCACGCGGGACAACACCCGCCGCAGCTACCAGGCCGCCATCGAACACTTCGAAGTCATTTGGGGCGGCTTCCTGCCGGCCACCAGCGACAGCGTGGCGCGCTACCTGGCGGCCCATGCCGGCGTGCTGTCGATCAACACCCTCAAACTGCGCCTGTCGGCCCTGGCCCAGTGGCACAACAGCCAGGGTTTTGCCGACCCGACCAAGGCACTGGTGGTGCGCCAGGTGTTCAAGGGCATCCGCGCGCTGCATCCGGTGCAGGAGAAGCAGGCCCAGCCGCTGCAGTTACAGCACCTGGAGCGGGTGGTCGAGTCACTGGAACAGGAAGTGCAGGCGGCATTGGCGCTGGAGGATCGGTCACGACTGCTGCGGGCGCGGCGCGACCTGGCGCTGATCCTGCTGGGGTTCTGGCGCGGTTTTCGTAGCGATGAGTTGTGCCGGCTGGAGGTTGAGCATGTGGTGGCCCAGGCCGGCGCCGGCATCACGCTCTATCTGCCGCGCAGCAAGAGTGATCGCGACAACCTCGGGCGTACCTATCAAACGCCGGCGTTGCAAAGGCTTTGCCCGGTGCAGGCCTATATCGAATGGATCAACTGTGCGGCACTGGTCCGTGGGCCGGTGTTTCGCGGCATCGACCGCTGGGGCAACCTGGGCGAGGCGGGGCTGCACGCCAACAGCATCATCCCGCTGTTGCGCCAGGCCTTGGCGCGCGCCGGGATTGCCGCCGAGCACTACACCAGCCACTCGCTGCGCCGGGGTTTTGCCACCTGGGCCCATCGCAGCGGCTGGGATCTGAAGTCACTGATGAGTTATGTCGGCTGGAAGGACCTGAAATCCGCCATGCGTTACGTCGAGGCCAGCCCGTTCGAGGGCATGAGCCTGGCCGTCGAGAAGTCGGTGGGGCCGGGCTGATAAAATTTCTTCTATTAATACGTAGGGCTTATAGCGAAAACCAATCGCGAGCATCAGCTTTGCCAATGAGCCAGATCGGAAAAGAATGGCTAGGATTCTCCCATCAAGTTCACAACCACTGACGGAGAGTCAACGATGCCTATCATCAACAGCCAAGTTAAGCCCTTCAAAGCAACCGCCTTCAAAAACGGTGAATTCGTCGAAGTGTCGGACGCTGACCTGAAAGGCAAGTGGTCTGTCGTGTTCTTCTACCCAGCCGACTTCACCTTCGTCTGCCCGACCGAACTGGAAGACCTGGCTGACAACTACGCCGAATTCCAGAAGCTGGGCGTCGAGATCTACAGCGTTTCGACCGACACCCACTTCGCCCACGCTGCCTGGCACAACACTTCGCCAGCCATCGGCAAGATCAAGTACACCATGATCGGCGACCCGACCCTGGCCATCTCCCGCAACTTCGACGTGCTGATCGAAGAAGCCGGCCTGGCTGACCGCGGTACCTTCGTGATCAACCCTGAAGGCCAGATCAAGATCGTTGAAATCAACGATGGCGGCGTAGGCCGTGACGCTTCCGAGCTGCTGCGCAAGATCAAGGCTGCCCAGTACGTCGCTGCCCACCCAGGCGAAGTCTGCCCAGCCAAGTGGAAAGAAGGCGAGGCCACCCTGGCGCCTTCCCTGGACCTGGTCGGCAAGATCTAAGTCTATGCTCCAGTCGAGGGCGGTCATCCGCACTTCATAAGTCAGCCGCACCGCCCCATGACGCCCGGGTGGTATCCACCTGGGCGTTGTTATTTCTACCGTATTGAAAAAGGGAAATCGCCCGCATGTTGGACGCCAATCTTAAAGCCCAGTTGAAGTCGTACCTGGAACGGGTTACGCAACCGATCGAGATCGTCGCCTCCCTCGATGACGGCGCGAAATCTCAGGAAATGCTCGCGCTGCTCAAAGACGTCGCCAGCCTTTCGACTCATATCACCCTGCTGGAAAACGGCAGCGATGCGCGCAAGCCATCGTTCTCGCTGAACCGCCCCGGTGGCGATATCAGCCTGCGTTTTGCCGGCCTGCCCATGGGGCATGAATTCACTTCGCTGGTGCTGGCCCTGCTGCAGGTCGGCGGCCACCCATCGAAGGCCAGTGTCGAAGTGATCGAACAGATACGCTCGCTCGAGGGCGAGTACCACTTCGAGACCTATTTCTCGCTGTCCTGCCAGAACTGCCCGGACGTGGTCCAGGCGCTGAATCTGATGGCGGTACTGAACCCGAACATCCGTCACGTCGCCATCGACGGTGCGCTGTTCCAGGATGAAGTCAACGATCGCAAGGTCATGGCTGTACCGAGCATCTACCTCAACGGCGAGAACTTCGGCCAGGGCCGTATGGGCCTGGAAGAGATCCTTGGCAAGCTCGACACCGGTGCCGCCTCGAAGCAGGCGGAAAAACTCAACGCCAAGGAGGCCTTCGAGGTCCTCGTGGTCGGGGGTGGCCCAGCCGGTGCCTCGGCGGCAATCTACGCTGCGCGTAAAGGCATCCGCACCGGTGTTGCGGCCGAGCGTTTCGGTGGCCAGGTGCTGGACACCATGGCGATCGAGAACTTCATCTCGGTCCAGGAAACCGAAGGGCCGAAGCTGGCCCGGGCCCTGGAAGAGCACGTACGCCAGTATGACGTCGATATCATGAACCTGCAGCGTGCCAGTGCGCTGATTCCGGCGAAGCATGCCGGCGACCTGCACGAAGTACGCTTCGAGAGCGGTGCCAGCCTCAAGGCCAAGACCGTGATCCTTGCCACCGGCGCCCGCTGGCGCGAAATGGGTGTGCCGGGCGAGCAGGAATACAAGGCCAAGGGCGTGTGCTTCTGCCCGCATTGCGATGGCCCGCTGTTCAAGGGCAAGCGCGTTGCGGTGATCGGCGGGGGCAACTCCGGTGTCGAGGCGGCCATCGACCTGGCCGGTATCGTCAGCCACGTGACCCTGCTGGAGTTCGACGGCAAGCTGCGCGCCGACGCCGTACTGCAACGCAAGCTGCACAGCCTGCCGAACGTCAAGGTGATCACCAGTGCGCTGACCAGTGAAGTGAAGGGCGATGGCCAGAAGGTCACCGGCCTGGTCTACAAGGACCGTGATTCGGGTGAGTTCCACACCGTCGATCTGGAAGGGATCTTCGTGCAGATCGGCCTGCTGCCGAACACCGACTGGCTCAAGGGCACCATCGAGCTGTCGCCACGGGGCGAGATCATCGTCGATGCGCGGGGCGAAACTTCGCTGCCGGGGATTTTCGCGGCCGGTGACGTGACCACGGTGCCGTACAAGCAGATCGTGATTGCGGTGGGCGAGGGGGCCAAGGCTTCGCTGAGTGCCTTTGATCACCTGATCCGGACTTCGGCTCCGGCCTGATCGCCCTCCAACAGGGTGATGGTGTAAAAAAGCCCCATGGATCCTTGGTCCATGGGGCTTTTGCGTGACAGCGCCTTATTCGGCGTCTGTCAGCGGTGCTGGCTGGATGATTTCAACCCAGTAGGCATCCGGGTCCTTGACGAAGGCCAGGTGTTTCATGCGGCCGTCGCTCAGGCGTTTCTGGAATTCGACGCCCAGGGCTTCGAAGCGCTCGCAGGCGGCACGGATGTCCGGTACCGAGACGCAGATGTGGCCGAAGCCGCGCGGATCGGTGTTGCCGTTGTGGTAGGCAAAGTCCGGGTCGTTTTCGGTGCCGTGGTTGTGGGTCAGTTCCAGGATGCCGGGAATCGACTTCATCCATTGTGTACGCTCGGCCGCATCGGCCGGAATCTGTGCCTTGTCGACCAAGGCCAGGAAGTACAGGCTGAATTCGGCTTCGGGGAAATCACGCTTCTCCACCAGGGAGAAACCCAGTACCCGGGTGTAGAAATCCAGGGACTTGGTGATGTCCTTGACGCGCAGCATGGTGTGGTTGAACACGAAGCCCCGGGTGGCGCTGTCGGGTTGGGCGGTTACGCCAGGGAAGGTGTTCAGGTCGTGCAGGCTCATAAGCCCTCCGCGAAGGTGATGGAACGGCGGTCGCTCATTGGACCTTGTGGGAAAGGGATGATACGGAAAGCGGACTCAAGCTCCAAATCCGCTCGACCCGCATTCTGGAGCGCTGTTCAAGGCGAAAGGTAATAGCCGGCTACTTCACTGGCTTGGGGCGTTATATGCAGAGGCGACGGGTAAATATCGAAGGCATAAAGAAGCCCGCCGAAGCGGGCATTGGGGCGCTAGTCCTTTAGCAGCCTTCATCCTGTAAGAGTTGATGTGAAAAAAATGTGAAAGATGCAAGGCGGCGTTTTTTATCCGACCGACGCAAAGAGGTACGACTGTTCACTCAGGAGTGTGGGGGATTTTTTACAAGCGGATCAGGTTTGATGGCAGTAGTCCATAGCCTACTGGCAAACTGTCATTAACCGATCCGGATGAAAGTTTCGAACGGGTTGAACTCTTTTGAACTATGCCTGTCGGGCGCTGAAATATCTGGCGCCTGCTTGCGCCGCCAGTAGGCTGGCGATTGCAGTGGCATACAACTGTCACACTCGGCGGGCAAGGTTATATCCATGAAAAAACCCTGCATGTGCAGGGTTTGTTCTTTATCGACCGACCGGGCAGTTAGCTGCGAACCCAGGAATCGACAGTCGCGGCACCGTACTGTTCTTTCCAGGCCTTGAGACCACGGTGATTGCCGCCCTTGGTTTCGATCAGTTCGCCGGTGTGCGGGTTCTGATAGACCTTGACCACGCGGGCACGGCGCTGTTTCGGTGCCTGGGCGGCCTTGCCGAAGCTGGCGTGCGGGTCGAGGATGGCGATGATGTCCCGCAGGCTTTTGCCGTAGTTCGTCATCAGGTCATTAAGCTTCTTCTCGAACTCGATTTCCTTCTTGAGCCCGGCATCGTTCTTCAATGCTTCCAGCTGGGCGAGTTGTTCTTGAAGGGCTTTTTCTGCGGCACGGAACTCAGCGAGTTTGGACAAGGTTTTTACTCCAGTGGTCTATTGGGTTGCGGGCAACCTGTAACGAGAGAGACAAGCCGGCGCTTGCAGTCGATCCGATAAGGCGTTGTCGGTAACGCCCGGAATGCCGCGGATCATTATTGATAAGCCAGAGGCTTTCCCGTCGATTTACTGCAGGCAGGAAAAGTGTAGTAGTTATTTGTCCAAGAGTAAATCATATGTCCGGGGCGGCAGATGTTACCGGGATTGAACCGTTATCTTCGCCGCCGGACACTATTCACGATATTCACTGGCCTGGCGTTTCAGGCTATTGAGGAAGTCTGCCGCCGGCAACGGCTTTCCAAACAGATAACCCTGCAGGAAATCCACGCCGCGGGCGGCCAGATAATCGCGTTGCTCGGTTGTTTCCACCCCTTCGGCGACGATGCCCAGTTCCAGTTTGACGCTCAGTTCGATAATGCTGTCGAGGATATGCCGCGACAACACATCGGCACCGATCATGGCGACGAAACTCTGGTCGATCTTCAAATAGTCGACGTTGAACTTGCGCAAGTAACTCAGGCTGGAATGGCCGGTGCCGAAATCATCGATGGCAACCATCACGCCCAGGTCATGCAATTGTTCGAACAGTTGGTGGGTGACCTCGCCGGGTTCGATCAGCTCGCGTTCGGTCAGCTCCAGCACCAGCCGGATCTGGCCCGGAGCGAAGGCCGACAGGAAATCCCGGCAATCCTGCACCAGTTGCAGGTCGTGGCAGTGCTGGGCGGTGATATTCACACCGACATGAAACCCCGGCTCCAGCGACGCCGAATGGGGCGCGAGGAGGGCGGCGGTCTGCTGCAGCAGCGAGCGGGTCATTGGTACGATCAGCCCGCAGTGCTCGGCGAAGGGAATGAACAGGTCGGGGCGCACCAGGCCTTCGCGGGGGTGGTTCCAGCGCATCAGCACCTCGAGACCGGACCATTGCAGCGTGCCGCTGCGCACCACCGGCTGGAAATACGGGATGAACTCCCTGGCCTCGAGTGCCCGCCGCAGTTCGTTGCTCGGCGCGCCCGAGCGCTTCTGCAGCCAGCGGGTGGTGATGCCCGCCAGCAGGCCGAGGATCAGCAGCAGCGCCAGCAGTTCCCGATACTCCCTGACGAGGTAGCGCCAGGTCTCGCCCTCGGCAAAGCCCGCACTGACGCTGAACGGAAAGCGGGTGGAGCGCAGGGTGGTACGGGCCACGGCGAAAGCCGGGGCCTTGCCGTCCATGATCTGGCCCTGGCCGGAGGTCCAGGCGTTGCCGACCTGCAACACCAGGCCGGTCTCGCGCCCCATCAGGTGCAGCAGGTTGCTCAGGTGATAGCCGTCGATACTGACGATCGCCGCACCGTTGCCCTGCGCCAGCCGATAGGCCAGCAGCGATGAGCCGGGCGTCACCGTGTTGCCCTTCATCAGCCAGAGACTGCCGGCGACATAGTTGGCCGGATCGATGACTTCCTGGTAGGGGCCGAACAACGATGTGCAATACAGGTTGTTGTCCCAGGCCAGGTTGGCGGCGCGCACGAACGGGCGGCGGGTGACCTGCTCGCGCAGGGCCAGTTCCACCTGGGCGCAGGGGCGCCCGGCCAGTGGCACGATGGCGTGGGCGGCCCGTTCGGCGTTGTCGAGCATCAGCTCGAACTGCTTCAGGGCATCCTGGGCGGTTTCCCGGGTATTGGCGTTCAGCGCCCGGTCGGCCTGCCAGTGCAGGATGGCGATACCCGAAACGACGGGCAGCAGGCCGATCAGCAGATTCAGCCCGTAGCGGGCAGGCCAGGGGCGGCCTTTGACAGTCAGTGGCATGGGAAGACCTGTTTGGCAGGGGAAGCGGTGGGTGGCACGGCTCCTGGCAGGATAGTCGGGGCTGATGCATTCGCACGTTCAACGATGATTGCCGCGTGTGGCCAGGTCGAGGAACGCCTCGGTCGCGGGGGAAACCGCGCGGCGGTCGAGTACGGCCAGGCCGATCTGGCGCGTGACCGGCGGCGACAGGGGGCGGCTGACATAACCCGGGGCCGGGTGGTCGGGCAGCGACTGCTCGGCAATCACCGTCAGCCCTTCGCCACGGGCCACCGCCGCGAGGATGCTGAGCAACTGGGTGGTGCGGTAACGCACATCGGGTACCAGGCGCTGGGCGGCGAACAGCCTGGAAACCAGTTCGCCGGAGCCGGCACCGGTGAGGATGAACGGCTCCTGGCAGAGCTCCCGGAGTTCGACCGCCGCCTTGTGGCTCAAGGCGTGGCCGACCGGAAGCACGGCGATCATCTGGTCCTGCACCAGGGGGATGGTGTCGAAGCGTTCTTCGGGCAGCACCACGAAACCGATGTCGATGCGCCGTTCTTCCAGCCATTGCACGACCTGTCGGTCCGGCCCTTCATCGACATGCACCTGGATACCGGGATGCTCGCGCCGGTAGCGTTCCAGCAGCGCCGGCAGCAGTTTGCTGGAAGCGGTCGGACCGAAGGAGCCGATCCGCAGGGTCCCGCTTTTCATGCCCCTGGCGTCGGCGGCCTCCTGCTTCAGGGTCTCGGCCAGCCCGAGCATGGCCCGGGCCCGCTGCAGTAACTGCGCACCGATATCGGTCAGTTCCACCCGGTGCTGATGACGGCGCAACAGCTCGACCCCCAGCTCCTGTTCCAGGCCCTTGAGGGCATGGGACACCGCCGACTGGCTGATCCCCAGGCGATGCGCGGCGCTGGTGAAACCCTGCAGTTCGGCCACCAGGGAAAACACTTCCAGTTGGGTCAGGGTCATGAGTTTTTACTCATTTTACTATGATTGCGAATAAGAAAAATAATGCGCGCAGATTAGCAACCCATCGGGCCGCGTGCCCAGGAGAAATCATGCACACCCAGGCCGGCACCTTCAGCCACAGCGACGAACCGTGGGTCTATCTCAAGCTTGCCGGGGTTTCGATGATCTGGGGCGGCACCTTTGTCGCCGGGCGTTTCCTGAGCGCCGACATCGCCCCGTGGTTGCTGGCCAGCCTGCGGTTCCTGCTGGCCAGCCTGATCCTGCTGGGTTTTATCCTGCTGGCGCGGATCCCGCTGGTGCTGCCTGACCGGAAACAGTTCGCCCAACTGCTGGTGCTCGGCTTCTTCGGCATCTTCTTCTACAACCTGTGCTTCTTTTACGGCCTGCACTACATCGACGCCTCGCGGGCCTCGCTGATCGTGGTGCTCAACCCGGCGGTGTTCGGGCTGGCCTCCTGGCTGTTCTTCAAGGAGCGCCTCGGTGCCGTGAAGGTCCTCGGTATCCTGGTGTGCATGGGCGGCGCGGGGCTGGTGATCGTCAGTGGCAACCATTCGCTGTTCGCGGGGGCGAGCCAGGCCTGGATCGGTGACCTGCTGATCCTTGGCTGCGTGCTGTCGTGGGCGATCTACTCGCTGTTTTCCCGCAACCTGACCCGCGCGCTGGGGCCCTTGGCCACCGTGGCCTATTCCATCTGGTTCGGCACGGCGATGTTGTGGCTGGCGACCTGGCTGCGCGGGGAGGCGAGTGTCGAGGTGATCCGCGCCCTGACACCGCAGCAGTTGCTGAGCCTGGTCTATCTCGGCGGCCTGGGTTCGGCGCTGGCCTACATCTGGTACTACGATGGCATCCAGCGCATCGGCGCGACCCGCGCCGGGGTGTTCATCGGCCTCAACCCGCTGACCGCGGTGATCTGCGGCGCGCTGTTGCTGGGCGAGCAACTGACGCTGATCATGTGCCTGGGCGGTGTGCTGATCCTGGTCGGCATCTACCTGTGCAACCGGCTGGCATCGCCGTTGCCCAACCGGAAGTGAAAAGTGATACGGACAAAACGTTTTACGCCATGTAGAATCTGCTTACGCATATAAGAATAATGTCTTCTGGCGACAGAAGCCTCGCCCTGAGAGACTGGGTTGCAATGAAGATACTCGGGTTCAAACTGATCTACGGCGACTTCCTTGCCCGCAGCGTGCGGGGGATTTCCTGCGCGCCACCCTCCAGCGTCCGCATCGACAGCAACTAACCGACCGTTACTTGATTGATATGATGAGGCGCCACCATGGCAGATATCTTTGAAAACCCGATGGGCCTGATGGGCTTTGAGTTCATCGAATTCGCATCGCCGACCCCGAACACCCTGGAGCCGATCTTCGAGATCATGGGCTTTACCAAGGTCGCGACCCACCGCTCGAAGAACGTGCACCTGTATCGCCAGGGCGCGATCAACCTGATCCTCAACAACGAGCCCCACAGCGAAGCCTCGTACTTCGCCGCCGAGCACGGCCCGTCCGTCTGTGGCATGGCCTTCCGTGTGAAGAACGCGCAGAAGGCCTATTCCCGTGCCCTGGAGCTGGGTGCCCAGCCGATCCACATCGCCACCGGCCCGATGGAACTGAACCTGCCGGCGATCAAGGGCATCGGCGGCGCGCCGCTGTACCTGATCGACCGTTTCGGCGAGGGCAGCTCGATCTATGATATCGACTTCGTCTACCTCGAAGGCGTCGACCGCCACCCGAAAGGGGCGGGCCTGAAGATCATCGACCACCTGACCCACAACGTCTATCGTGGGCGCATGGCCTACTGGGCGAACTTCTACGAGAAGCTGTTCAACTTCCGCGAGATCCGTTACTTCGACATCAAGGGCGAGTACACCGGCCTGACCTCCAAGGCGATGACCGCGCCGGACGGCATGATCCGTATCCCGCTCAACGAGGAGTCGTCCAAGGGCTCGGGGCAGATCGAAGAGTTCCTGATGCAGTTCAACGGCGAAGGCATCCAGCACGTGGCTTTCCTCACCGACGACCTGGTCAAGACCTGGGATGCGCTGAAGAAGATCGGCATGCGCTTCATGACCGCGCCGCCGGACACCTACTACGAGATGCTCGAAGGCCGCCTGCCGAACCACGGCGAGCCGGTCCAGGAACTGCAATCGCGCGGCATCCTGCTGGACGGCGCCTCGCAGGAGGGTGACAAGCGCCTGCTGCTGCAGATCTTCTCGGAAACTCTCATGGGCCCGGTGTTCTTCGAGTTCATCCAGCGCAAGGGCGATGATGGTTTCGGCGAGGGCAACTTCAAGGCGCTGTTCGAATCCATCGAGCGTGACCAGATTCGCCGTGGTGTGCTGACCACCGAGTAATCCTGCCATTTGCTCCTGCCGGACATATCCGGTTCTTCCGGATGTTTCCGGCCCTGTAGGAGCAGGGCTTGCCCGCGAAGCTTTTAGCGCCCTCAAGGCCGTCTTCGCTGGCAAGCCAAGCTCCTACAGTCTGGTGTAAGCCAGCCTTTCAGCCAAACAAGCCCGCCGCAATGTTGATCGAAAAACCCAATATCGCCGTATTGAACAGAAACCCGATCAACGATTGCGCCAGTACCACCCTGCGCATCGCTCGGGTCGCCACACCGACATCCGACGTCTGCACCGCCACGCCAATGGTGAACGAGAAGTACAGGAAGTCCCAGTAATCCGGATGCTTTTCACCATCGGCAAAACGCAACGGCGGTTCATCCTCATCCGACAGATAGAATTGCCGCGCATAGTGCACACTGAAGATCACTCCGATCAGCAGCCATGAACCCAGCACCGTCAACCCGGTAAAGGCGTAGTGCCAGGCCCGGGCATGCGCATCCAGATCCTTGCCGCCGGCCAGCTCGACAGTGATCGCCGCCAGGCTGGCAATCGCCGCGATCGACACGATCAGCAACACCGTCCCGGCATTCTCGTCCTCGCGTTCGACGAACCGCTGCACATCCTCCGGCCGGGACCGCACGGTCAGCCACAGCATCATGGCCAGGTAGGACCAGACGGCACTGTTCCAGCCAACAAGGATCTTGGTCAGTACCGGGCTGATCGGCACCAGTACGCCAGCGGCCAGGCCGAGCAGGGTGGCGATGGTCAGGCGGGGATGGGTTCGGGCAAGGTGGGGCATGAAGGGGAGCCTGCAGGTTTTTCTCAGATTTCCTGCACCTTAGCAGGAACTGTCACTTCAGAACTCGGGTTCCCTGTTCTGTCATATCCGCAAAAGGGTGTCGCGGTTCCTGTCGCCTGTAGCGCAGGGCTCTTTGCCACTCCCGAAAAAACACGGCGAACTTGCAGTAAAAACAGCGAAATCACCCGATAAATAATTTGAAAATCAATCGCATCCACCCGAGGTTTTTTCCTTTATCTGTCACCGGAAGTTGAGAACTTCTGCGTCATGGCCTCAGCCCACAAGTCGTCTGGAACGAAGGCGACGCATCGAGCGCCATGGCGTCACGAACGAGCAACCTCAACGTACGAACACGACGAAAGGAGATTCTTCATGTTTAAGCGCAACGCTCTGGCAGTTTCCCTGGCTCTCGCCGCCCTGTGCACCGCACAGGCTGCAATGGCTGACCTCAACGGCGGCGGTGCCACCCTGCCACAACCGCTGTACCAGACTTCCGGCGTACTGACTGCCGGTTTTGCTCCCTACATCGGCGTAGGCAGCGGTGCAGGTAAAGCAGCTTTCCTGAACAACGACTACACCAAGTTCGTGGCCGGTACCACTGGCAAGAACGTACACTGGGCCGGTAGCGACTCGAAACTGACCCAGGCTGAACTGGATGGCTACGTCTCCGCTCACGGTGCCGCCTGGGGCCCGCTGATCCAGGTGCCATCGGTTGCCACTTCGGTTGCCGTTCCTTTCAACCTGGCTGGCGGCAATAGCGTAAACCTGACCGTTGACCAACTCTGCGGCGTGTTCTCCGGCCGTATCTCCAACTGGAGCACCATCGTTCCAGGCGTCAACAAGAACATCCAGATCGTTTACCGCAAAGCCAGCAGCGGTACCACCGAGCTGTTCACCCGCTTCCTGAACGCCAAGTGCTCGGCCGCAACCGAAGGCGGTACCTTCGCCGTCACCACCACTTTCGGCACCAGCTTCTCGGGTGGTCTGCCAGCCGGGGCCATCAGCGCCGACCAGGCTTCGCCCGCTCAACCCGATACCAGCGCCGGTGTGATGGCGGCTGTCAACGCTGTAGAAGGCCGTGTGACCTACATGAGCCCCGACTTCGCCGCGACCACCCTGGCCGGTCTGGACGACGCCACCAAAGTGGCCAAGATCAACGGCCTGTCGCCAGCCCCTGCCAACGTTTCGGCCGCCATCGCTGCCGTACCGGTTCCAGCTGCCGCCAACCGTGCCAACCCCAACGCCTGGGTACCTGTTTTCGCTGCTACTGCCAGCTCCACCGACCCAAGCGTCGTAGCCTACCCATCCTCGGGTTACCCGATCCTGGGCTTCACCAACCTGGTGTTCAGCCAGTGCTACGCCGATGCGACCCAGACCTCTCAGGTGCGTGACTTCTTCACCCGTCACTACGGTGCCAACGCTGCCAGCAACAACGACGCCGCCATCACCGCCAACCGCTTCGTGCCGCTGCCTGCTGCCTGGAAAGTGGCTGTTCGCAGCAGCTTCCTGACCGCGACCAGCGCCCAGTACATCGGCAACACCAGCGTCTGCAACACCATCGGCCGTCCGCTGTAACCCTGGCTTCAACGACTGGCAATACCCGATCAGCAACGGTCCTGCCGTTGCTGATTTCTTGCGTCTGGGAGCACGGTTCCCGGCAGATGAATTTTCCATGACAGAAGTTCGGTCGCGACCTTCCGTAACCGCCTATCCGGTAATGAGCAACGCCCCGTCACCGATCGGGTCATGCGTTGCCGCCCTTGGCACGATCTGAAAAGGATGGAGTGATGCTGCGCTGCAAACCCTCGGCAAGACTCAACGCCCGGCGTCACGACGACGCCCCCTCGATCCTGCGGCTCAAGCCCCTGGCCCAGGCCATCGCCCTGTGGATGGTGGCGGGCAGCGCCCAGGCGGAAACGGCGTTCAGTTCGGCCTGGTTCACCAACAAGGGGGCCAACCTGTCGGCCACCGCGGCGCGCAACAACAGTGGACAGATTCCGGGTATCCCGACCCTGGCGGAGCAGAGCCGGGCCAACCAGCAGTTGCAGCGTTCGCTGGGCAATCTCAACAGCACCGTGGCCGCCATCGCCGCCCAGCAGGCGGCCCAGGCGGCCGGTCGCCAGGCCGCGCTTGGCCAACTGAGCAATATTCCCGATGGCCTGGGCAAGGGCGGCCTGCAGGTCGACAACAGCCTGACCCAGGGCTGGCTCAATGCCAAGGCGCCAACCCAGACCCAATCCGGTGGCAAGACCACCGTGACCATCGAACAGACCGCCGACAAGGCGATTCTCAACTGGGAAACCTTCAACGTCGGGCGCAACACCACGGTGGATTTCCAGCAGCAGTCGAACTGGGCGGTGCTCAACCGTGTCAACGACCCGCTGGCGCGTCCGAGTGAAATCCAGGGCCAGGTCAAGGGCAATGGCACCGTGATGATCATGAACCGCAACGGTGTGGTTTTCAGCGGTTCCAGCCAGGTCAACGTGCGCAACCTGGTGGCCGCTGCGGCAACCATCAGCGACGATCAGTTCATCCAGCGGGGCATCTACGTCGACACCAATGGCACCCAGCCGACCTTCACCGATGCGGCGGGCAAGGTCGAGGTTCAGCGTGGTGCGATCATCCAGACCCTGGCGGCCACCTCATCGACCGAGGCCGGCGGTTATGCGCTATTGCTCGGTTCCGAGGTGGAAAACGCCGGGACCATCGCTACTGCCAAAGGCCAGACCACCCTGGCCGCGGGTGACAACTTCTACATTCGTCGCGGTGTCGGTACCAGCAGCAACCAGCGTTCGACCACCCGTGGCAACGAAGTGGCGACTTCGCTGAAAGCCGGCAGTACCGCCGGCAAGGTGAGCAACAGCGGTCTGATCCTGGCCTCCACCGGCGATGTCACCCTGACCGGGCACCAGGTACAGCAGAACGGTGTGGCGCTGGCGAGCACCTCGGTCGACACCCGTGGCACCATTCACCTGCTCAACTCGGCTACCGACACCACCGGTAGCGTGACCCTGGGGCAGGGCAGTACCACCGCGATCCTGCTGGAAAACACCGATGCTACTGCTCTTGACAGCCAGCGCAACAACGGCCTGACCGGTCTCGACGGTTTGCCAAACACCCTGATCACCGGGTTCTTCAACAACCTGAGCACGGTCAGCGATCGCACCGACCAGTCGCGCATCGAGATCGTCAGTGGGGGCAACGTCGACTTCCAGAAGGGTTCCATCACCCTCGCCACCGGCGGCCAGGTGGCCGTCAGTGCCGCCCAGCGCAGCCTGGTGCGTGATGGCGCGGTGATCGACGTTTCCGGCGCGGTCGGCGTGAAGGTCTCGATGGAGTCCAACAACATCAAGATCAACGTGCAAGGTAACGAACAGCGCGACGCACCGGTCAACCGTGACGGTGGCAAGCTGATCAACAACGACGTCTGGGTCGACCTGCGCGAGCTGGTGTTCGTCCCCGCCGGCACCAACGGCTATGCCACCGATCGCTGGTACACGGCGGGCGGTCTGTTGGAAGTCGGCGGGTATCTCGGTACCCAGGGCCACAACATCGGCGAATGGATGGCCCAGGGCGGCACGCTGACCTTCACCGGCAAGGAGGTGGTGACTCAGCAGGGCGCACAGCTCAACCTGTCCGGCGGCACCGTCGACGTACAGTCCGGCTACATCCGGCAGACCTGGCTCAAGGGGCCCGACGGTCGCCTTTACGAATTGTCCCGGGCCCCCGGAGACATTCTCTATTCGGGGATCTACAAGGGCTTCGAGTCCAGCAGTGCCCGCTGGGGCCAGACCGAGTATTTCTACAACCCGATGATCGCGCAGCAGCAACGCTATGAATCGGGTTACACCGTGGGCCGTGATGCTGGCAAGCTGGTGATCGGTACCAGCAACGCGGTGCTGGAAGGCCAGATCGTCAGTGAGGTGTTCAAGGGCGACCGGCAGAACCAGGCGCCGAACCTCAATCTCGATGGCTACCAGCAATCGCGCAACGCTGTCGCCCAGCGGGCGCAGCTGATTTTCGGCAAGTACACGCCGATCCATGACAAGAAGACCGGCACCCTGCGCTACAGCCTGGACGCGGTTGCGGACCAGGTGCAGATCGGCGACGGGGTCGAGCAGATTGCAGCCGGACTGGACCTGGGCACCGCGTTGCCAGCCGATCGCCAGGGCACCCTGTACCTGGACAGCGATCAACTCAATGGTTTCCAGCTCGGCGCCATCAAGGTGGCGGCCAGGCAGCAGGTCCAGGTCAATGGCGACCTGAGCGTGGGCAAGGGCGGTGATATCACCCTGTACGGGCCGCAGGTCCGGGTCAATGCCAACCTGACCGCTCACTCCGGTGGCCTGCATCTGGGCAACGTGCTCAATCAGGTGAACTCCGCCAACCCGACCCAGGGCGTCATCGACCAGATCATCCAGCCGGCGGCTGGCCAGAAGGCCGTGGTCGACATCGTGGCTGGGGTGAAACTCGATACCACTGGCCTATGGAGCAACCTGGCGCTGGATGGCGATAACAGCCGGTTGCCCTATATCAACGGGGGGGCGGTGTCGCTACGCAGTACCGGTGATGTGACGCTTGGGACGGGAAGCCTGGTCGATGTCTCTTCGGGGGCTGCCCTGCTCAATAATCGCAAGCTCAGCGGTGGCAAAGGGGGCGACATCACCCTTGCAGTCAACGTGGGTAACTCCACGGCGGCAGCTGATCTGACGCTTGCTGGTGAACTGCGTGGCTACGGCGTCAACGGTGGCGGCACCCTGAAGCTGCAGGCCGGCAAGGTACAGATCGGCGACAGTTCGACACCGGCAGCTTCCGGTACCCTTCAACTGGCGGGCGATTTCTTCAACAAGGGGTTCTCGGCCTACGACATCACCGGAAACCAGGGGCTGACCGTCACCGACGGTACTCAGGTCGACGTAAGCATGCCGGTCTATCGGGTCGGGGAGCAGGCCGGCGACATACCGTCGGGGGGATCGCCATCGACACTGCTGGAACGCTGGACGCCCGATCTCTACCAGAACGATGCCGCCAAGGGGGTGCTGACACAGCGTAGCGGCGCCAGCCTGAGCCTTAACGCGGGGACGAATACATCCAGTGCTGCCGACATGGCCAGCACCGCACTGAGTGTCGGCCGCGGTGCGCTCATCCATGTCGACCCCGGCCAGGCCATCGCCCTGAACAGCATCGGCCAGCTGACGCTGGATGGCACGTTGAGCGCCTGGGGTGGCAAGGTCAGCCTGGGGGCGATCACCACAGGGAGTTCGGATCAGGTCAATGCCATCGGCCATGGCCGCTCCATCTGGGTAGGCGAGCACGCCCTGATCGATGTGGCGGCCAGGGCCGTGACGGCGACGGATGCCAGTGGTCGCGTCTACGGCCGGGTGGCCAACGGCGGCAGTATCAGCCTGGGTGGCACGTTCGACGCCGCGACGGGCAAGGTCAAGGCGGCCGACCTGTTCCTGGTGGTTCGTGAAGGTGCACGACTGGAAGCCTCCGGCACACAGGCGATGCTCGACGTCCCGGGGCAGGGGCGCACGCTGGTCGCCAGCAATGGCGGCAGCATCACCCTGGCCTCGAACAACGGCCTGTACCTGGATGGCCGTTTCAATGCCCGCGCCGGTGCAGAGGGCGCTGCTGGCGGCACGCTGACGGTGGCCCTGCAAAGCCAGGCGTACTTGAAGGCGTTTGCCACCGATCGAGTGCTGAACTACCGCGAGTTGGTGCTCAGCCAGAACCGTCAGGCCAATACGCTACCGACCACGGCCGAGGACGCGGCGGGTGTGCTGACCTACGGGCAGGGCCGGTTCGGCGTCGACCAGTTCGAGGCTGGAGGTTTTGACAACCTGACCTTGTTCAGCAGTGGCCTGTTGAGCGTTGATGGCGATGTGACGCTATCGACCCGCCAAAGCCTGCAACTCTATTCCAGCTACTTGGGATTGACGGGCAACGCCGCGGATCAGGCTCGGGTTCGTCTTTCCAGCGCCTATCTGCTGTTGGGTGGGATGCTCGAGTCATTGGGGAAAGAGAGCTATGTCGTTCCCGGCCTGAACGGTCGTTCGCCAACCCCGCTGGGCCATGGTGTGTTCTCTGCGGATGCCAAGCTGATTGATGTGCGCGGTGACGTTACCTTCGGGGTCAAGAGCTCCGTCGCGTACCTGGGCCAACCGGCGGTGGCCATCGAGCGTCGAGGTTTCGACCAGGTGGAGCTGACCAGCCAGGGCGACTTGCGCTTGCTGGCGGTTTCCAGCGATACCGATCCGACGACAGGTCCCAAGACAGGTCTGTACACTGCCGGTGACATGGCTCTGCGCGCGGCCCAGCTGTACCCGACCACACAGACCAGTGCCGCCATCATGGCGGGTTCCGGAGGCAGTGGTAGCGGTTTCGATCCGACGCGAACCTTGACCATCGGTCGCGTGGCCGATGCCAGTGCGCCGATTCCCTATTCGGCTTTTGGTCGCTTGCGGCTCGGGGCGGCGGTCATCAAACAGGGTGGCGTGGTCCGAGCGCCCCTGGGGCTGATCGAAATCGGCAGCGGCCTGGGCACCCCAGGCGTGGAGAAAGTGGAACTGCTTCCCGGCAGTATCACCTCCGTCAGCGGCAAGGGCCTGGTGCTTCCGTATGGTGGTACCTTCGATGGCCAGACCTATTACTACAACGGCAAGGCCGTGGAATTCCTCGGGCAGGGCGGTACACCCACCGCCAACCGCGGATTGCAGGTGGGTATCGCATTGGGTGGCAAGTCGGTGTCGGTCCTGCCCGACGCCACCCTGGACCTGTCCGGCGGTGGCGACCTGCTCGGTGCCGGTTTCATTTCCGGGCGTGGCGGTTCCACTGATGCGCGCTTCAATCCATTGGTCCAGTTCGGCTCCGATGGCAGCTTCCTGTTGCCGGGCCTGGCGACCAACCCGATCTATGCCATCGTGCCCGGCGTGCAGCCGGGTTATGCGCCGGTATCACCGGAAGGGGGCGCGGTCGACCCGATGATCGGCCAGCAGATCACTCTCGGTGCAGGGGTTCCCGGGCTGCCGGCTGGCACCTACACCTTGATGCCTTCGACCTACGCCCTGTTGCCCGGTGCCTTCCGGGTCGAACTGAATGGTTTGGCAACCGGCGGCACGGCGGGTGGTACGCAACGGATGCGCAACGGATCGTGGTCAACCTCGGGCCAGTTGTCCATTGCCAACACCGGTATCCGCAACGGTATCGCCAACCAGATCATCCTGACCTCCGGCGACGTCTTGCGTCGCTACTCGCAGTACAACGAAACCAGCTATGCACAGTTCGCGATTGCGGACGCGGCCCGCCTCGGCGTGCCCCGGGCCCTGCTGCCGAAGGACGCCCGGACGCTCAAGCTGGAGTTGGAAAAGGGCGCCGGGGAGAAAGCCTTCACCTTTGCGGGGATCGGCAAATTCGACGCCGCCGAAGGGGGTTATGCCGGTACGGTCGCGGTGTTGGGCAGTAACGGCTCCGCGTTGGAAATCGTCGGCGCCGGGCGCCAGGCCACGGCGCAATTTGACGGTGTGACCCTGGATGCACAAAGCCTGAGTGCCCTGGGGGCGGGGCGCATGGTGATTGGCGGGTTGCCGACGCTGACCTATGGACAGGGCGGCAACTACATCACCCTGTCGAAACTGTCGAGCAGCATCGTCATGCGCGACGGCGCGACCCTGGGAGCACCGGAGGTGTTCCTGGCCACCGGTTCCGGGGACATCGTGCTGGAGCAGGGCGCCTCGATCAACACGCTGGGTTACGGCAACGCCGCCTACGATGCCCGGAACGGCTTTATCTATCAGGTTGGCAACCTGCTCGCCGTCTCCAACGGTCTGCTCAATGTCGTCAACCTGCCTGAGGGCCAAACGGCGGTGACGGGCGGGATCAAGGTGGGTACCTGTGCCCTTGTCCCGTGCACCGGCCAGACTTCGCTGTATTCCAACGGCAGTATCGCCGCTGTCACGCCGACAGCGTTCCAGCTCGATGACAAGGTGCGTTACGGCACTCGTCACCTGACCCTGGCCCTGAACAATATCAACGTCGGTACGCCAGAAGCGCTGGCCGATGCGGTGGCCGGCAATCGGCTGCCGGCCGGCCTGACGCTCAACCAGCAACTGATCGATCGCCTGCTGCAAGGTGACACCCAGTCCGGTGCGCCGGCCCTGGAGACCTTGCAACTGTCGGCGCGTGATGCGTTCAACTTCCATGGCACCACGACGCTCGATACCTATGACGTACAGACCGGCAAGTCGCGCCTGAGCAACCTGATGTTGTCCACTCCGGCGATCTACGGTGCCGGTGGCGCTGGCGACGTGGCCACGATCCATACCGCCAACCTGATCTGGCTGGGCTCGGACAAGCCGGCCGGTTCGGTGATCGCTGGTGGCGCGGGAACCGGCAGCGGGCGCCTGGATATCAAGGCCCAACGCATCGAGTTCGGTTATGGCGACTTCGCCCAGCCCAATACGGTCAAGAGCTTCGATCGCCTGGTGCTTGGTTTCGCCAACGTCAATCTCAACGCCAGCGAACGCATCACCGCCAACCACAAGGGCAGCCTCTCGGTCTACCGGAGCCAGGGTGCCTACGAGGCCGGCAAGGGCTTCCAGTACAGCGGCGGCAACCTGAACGTCCTGACACCGCTGATGACCGGTGAGGCTGGCTCGGTGAACCGCATCACCGCTGGCGGCACGATTGACGTTTCGTCGTCGGGCGCCGCTGTGGGTGAGGTGAACGGGCAGGGCGCCGAACTGGCCCTGCAGGGCAGCAGTATCCGACTGGCCAGCGCCGTGGTCCTGCCCAGCGGCAAGGTCACTCTGGGGGCGACCGGTGACGTGCTGCTCACCGATGATGCCCGGCTCGATGTGGCCGGGCGGGCCATTGTCTTCAACGACGTGACCAAGTACGGCTGGGGCGGCAGCGTCAGGCTGGAGAGCCGCAACGGTAATATCCACCAGGCGGCGGGCTCGCGTATCGACCTGTCGGCCAGGTACAACCAGGCCGGGACCTTGAGCGCCGTGGCGCTGGATGCAGCGGCCGGTATCGTTGACCTGCAGGGGCGTATTCTCGGCTCCAGCAGCGGTTATTACGATGCGGGCGGCACCCTGATGCCGTACACGGCGGGGGGCGTTGAGATCCAGGCCCAACGGCTGGGAGCGACGGGAACGCTCGATGAACAGTTCGCCGCCCTCAACCAGCGGCTGAACGAGGGGCAGGTTACCGGTTCGCGCAGCTTCCAGTTCAAGCAGGGCGACCTGACCATTGGCGAGGGCCTCAAGGCCGGTGACGTGACCGTCTCCATCGACAACGGCAGCCTGCGGGTGAGCGGCACCGTCGATGCGAGCGGCGAGCGGGTGGGCAGTATTCGCCTGTCGGCGAAAAACGGCCTGACCCTGGACGGCAGCGCCGTACTCGATGCCCATGGTACGCGCCTGCGGGTCGACAGCTACGGCAAGATCATCGATTCGCCGAACCGGGCGATCGTCGAACTCAACTCGGGCAATGGTCAGTTGACCCTGGGCAGCGGTGCACGCATCGACCTGCGCCACGGCACCGATGGGGCGCTGGGCAATCTGCCGGGACAGAACGATGGTCGGGCCCGCGGTACCCTGGAACTGAATGCTCCGCGCCTGGGCGGCACCACTGGCGGCGACATTGCCATCGATGCCAGCGGTCCGCTGACCATCCAGGGGGCGCGTTCGATCGCCGTCAACGGGACCTGGCGCTATGACGATGCGGCCTACGGCACCGATCCGGCGGCCAGCGGCCGTCCCTACCAGATCATCGACCAGGCCTACCTGGACGCCAAGCATTTGCAGAGTACCGCGTTCATCAATGCTGCCCTGGCCAATGCCAGCCTGATGCAAGGCAAGCTGGCGGGCTTGAACAACGCCACCTATGCCGATGCCTTCCATCTGCGTCCCGGCGTGGAGATTGTCAGCGCGACGCCGGACGGCGACCTGGTGGTGCAAGGCGATATCGATCTGTCGGGTTATCGTTATGCCAGTGTGAACCCGAACACCCGGAAGACCGGGGTCTACGGTTCCGGCGAAGTCGGCAGCCTGACCTTGCGGGCCGGTGGCGACCTGAATATCTACGGCAGTATCAGCGACGGGTTCGCGCCACCGCCGGCGACCCAGGACGACAAGGGCTGGATCTTGCTGCCAGGGATCGACATCAATGGTGGCGATACCGTGGTACCGGGGGCCGGGGTGACGTTGGCCGATGGCACGACCTTCCCCGGCGGCGTCACTCTCAACTACGACTTGCCGATAAAGGGCTTGCAACTGGCGCCTGGAACCCGCCTGCCGGTATCGGCGACACTCGACCAGGCGCTGTCGCTGCCGGCGGGGACCGTGTTGGCGGCAGCGGTACGCGACGCCTCCGGCAATATTCTATTTGCCGCCGGTACGTTGTTGAGTCAGTCCCAGACCCTGGCGGCGGGCACCCAGTTGGATGCCGGCAGCCTGCTTCCGGTGGCGGCCAACTTCAAGGCCCTGACCTGGCCCAGGGGCGTGCCGTTGCCGGGCGTTGCCGGTACGACGCAGACCGTGGTCCTGAATGGGAACCAGGTTCTGTCCCGGGGTGCTCTGATTCCTTCGGGTACCGATGTAAAACTGCTGGCGGGCGTGGAGTCCATCCAGTTGCGTCCTGAGGTTGCCGGCCGCCAGGGGCAGATCTGGGCCGTTGCGCCGATGCTGGCTGAAGGTTCGCAGTCCTGGTCGCTGCGCCTGTTGGCGGGAGCCGACACCGAAGCGGCCGACAGCCGTATCGTCCAGCCGTACCCTGTCAGCGGTGACCTGCATCTGGCGGATACCCATTACGGCATGTTCGGCAAGGCCAAGCCGGGTGGCTATGTCTGGACCGAAGAAGGTTCGCTGAACTGGGCCGGCGATACCAGCCTGGTCGGCCAACCCATCGACTTCGATGCCATTGGCTACCCGGATCTGTGCACCGACAACCCGACGTTCTGCAAGGCAGCCACCAGCTATGTCTGGACCGAGGAGGGGTCGCTGAACTGGGCCGGCGATACCAGCCTGGTTGGCCAACCCATCGATTTCGATGCCATTGGTTACCCTGAGCTATGTACCGACAACCCGACGTTCTGCAAGGCGGTCGGTCAGTCTCAGTTGGTTGCCGGTAGCCAGCGCTTCAGCGTGGTTCGTACCGGTACGGCAGACCTTGAATTGCTGGCCGGTGGCGATCTGAAGATGGACTCGCTCTACGGCGTCTATACTGCCGGCAACTCATCGACAGCCACCTCCGCCAATGATCCCTACAACCAGGCCCGGGCGCGGGGGACCGGCGGAACAGTCCTTGGCGATGCCTTCGGTGGCTACGAGGAGCTGGTCAATGGCAGTGCCACCAGCGTTTACCGTGCCTGGTACCCGGACGCCGGTGGCAACCTGACCCTCAAGGTGGGCGGCGATCTCACCGGCAATATCATGGACCGTGTCTCGACTGGCCTGGGACGGCCCAACTCGGCGGACCTGGGCCATGACACCGCCGGTGTCGGCAACTGGCTCTGGCGCCAGGGCAGCGGCAGCGTCGACACAGGGGGACAGGCACAGCCAACCGCCTGGTGGATCAACTTCGGCACCTACACCAACACTGCCGCACTGGGCGGCAGTGGCGCCGACCAGATGGTCGGTTTCACCGGGTTCGGCACCCTGGGCGGCGGTAATGTCGATGTCCAGGTGGCGGGGGATGCGGGCATCCTGGCCCCCCTGTCCGGGGCGGCGTTTGCAACGTCGATCAACCCGCGCAGCCAGGGCCTGGTGCTTGCCGTTGGCAGCACAGGGCGGGTAGCGGCCGATGGCAGCGTGCAGATGACCGGCGGTGGCGATCTGAACCTGCGGGTAGGGGGCGCGCTGAACCCGGCCAGTGATCTCACCCAGGGACAGCAGAACGGTTTGCTGGTCGACCTGCGCGGGCATGTGCAACTCGATGGCGCATCGATGGGCAGCGTGGCCTTGCACTACGGCAACCAGGCCACGGACCAGGCACCTGGCGAGGTCAGGGCCTATGATCCGACGATCGCCACTCGCGCCCTCTCGGCCGGCGGCATGACGCTGGTTCCGGGGGATGCCACGTTCAATCTGTCTACGCTGGGCGATCTGGTCGTACAGAACGTGCAGGATCCGGGTAGGGTCGCCCTGATGAACGCCACGCCTTTTGTCAGCGGCGGCGTCAATGGTGCGGGCCAGAGCTGGTTCACCCTGTGGACCGGGCATACGGCGATCGATCTGTTCTCGGCCGGTGGCAACCTCACCCCCTATACCCTGGGTACCGTCACCGATGCGGCGGTGGTCTACCCCTCCATCCTGCGGGCGGTCGCGGCCAGCGGCAGTTTCTACTATGGCAAGGCTGCCACCAGCCAATTGAGAGACCCCGAATACAAGGCACCGTTACTGTTGGCACCTTCGGTGACCGGCGAACTGCAGTTCCTGGCCGGCGACTCCATTTACGCCAGTGGGTTCAGCGTCAGTCGTTCCGGCGCGGCCGCTGAAACGATGGCGACCCCCTGGCGTCCGGCATTCGCGGGCTTGATCAACGGCAGTATGGTGACCAACGGCAACAACCTGTCGACGGATGGCAACACGGCCCAGGTACCGGCGGTATTGCCCCTGTTCGCCTTTGGCTCCGCCACCGCCTCCGACACCATTGCCGCCAGCCGTCTCCCTTCGCGCTTCTACGCGCTCAACGGCGACCTGCTGGGCGTCACCAGCGGCCGAATCATCAGCTTCCAGGGGACTGGCACTCCACGCTTTGGCCAGACTTGGTACGAAGGCGCCGGCCCGGTCTGGATGATGGCTGGTCGCGATATCGTCAGCAGCGGTACCGCACTGGGCAGCAGTGATTCGGGCATGACCGATATCAACAAATACACCAGCACGGGCAACCTGTTCGTGCACAACGACCCGAACGACGTTTCCATCGTTTCCGCCGGCCGCGACATTCTCTACAGCAACTTCACGGTGGCCGGTCCCGGTACCCTGGAGCTGACGGCAGGACGCAATATCCTGATGGAAGACAAGGCCAGCATCACCAGCATCGGTGCCGTGGTCCCCGGCGACAGCCGCCCGGGTGCCAGCATCGTCATGCAGGCCGGCTTCGGCACGAATGGCGCGGACTACCTGCGTTTCGTCCAGACCTACCTGAACCCGGAGAACCTGGCACAGGCCGGCCAGTCGTTGAGCGGCGGCAAGGTGGCCAAGACCTACGAGACCGAACTGGTCGCCTGGCTGGCCGAGCGGTACGGCTTCAGTGGCACTGCCGATCAGGCGCGTGCCGACTACGCGGCCCTGTCGCCCGAGCAACAGCGGATCTTCGCCCGCGAGGTCTACTTCGCCGAGCTGAAAGCGGCGGGACGCGAGTACAACCAGGTTGGCGGACCACGCCAGGGCAGCTACCTGCGCGGTCGCGAGGCCATCGCCTTGCTCTTCCCGCAGACCGACGTGGCGGGCAACCCGATCACCTACCAGGGCGACATCACCTTGTTCGGTGGCGCCGGGGTACACACCGACTTCGGTGGCAACATCCAGATGCTCACGCCGGGCGGTGGCCAGGTATTCGGTATCGAGGGCGTGGCGCCACCGTCCACGGCCGGCGTGATCACCCAGGGTGCCGGCGATATCCAGCTCTATTCCCTGGACAGCATCCTGCTGGGGCAGAGCCGGATCATGACCACCTTCGGCGGTTCGATCATGGCCTGGTCGGCGGCCGGCGACATCAACGCCGGCCGCGGTTCGAAGACCACCGTGGTCTATACGCCGCCCAAGCGGGTCTACGACAACTGGGGCAATGTCACCCTGTCGCCCTCGGTACCGAGCACCGGGGCGGGGATCGCGACGCTCAACCCGATTCCGGAGATCGCGCCGGGCGACATCGACCTGATCGCGCCGCTGGGCACCATCGATGCCGGCGAGGCGGGAATTCGGGTGTCGGGCAACGTCAACATCGCGGCCTTGCAGGTGGTCAACGCGGCCAACATCCAGACCCAGGGCAAGTCCTCGGGGGTGCCGATGACCGCGTCGATCAACACCGGGGCCATGACCGCCGCCAGCTCCGCCGGCGCTGCGGCCTCCCAGGCGGCCGAAGACGCCGCGCGGCAGCAGCAACAGGCAGCGAAGCAGGATCGGCCGTCGGTCTTCACCGTCGAGGTGCTCGGTTTCGGCAGCGAACCGGTGACCCCGAGTCGCGACAGTGCCAGCCACACGCCAGCCTATAACCCCGACAGCCCGGTCCAGGTCCTCGGTGCGGGCCCCTTGAGCGAGCAGGCCAGGCTACGCCTGACCGAAGAGGAACGGGGCAACCTGACCTTGTAAACGCGGGTTCTTTCTCCTCTCTGGCGGCCTTGATGGCCGCCTTTTTTTGCCCGGCCGTCCTGTGGCGGGCAATCCCACTTCCATGGGCCCCACCGGCGCCTACGGGCATGGATTTTTCAGGCCGCACTTGCTGGCCGGAAAGCGCCAGGAATGAAGCTTTTGTGACAAAAGTTCGGTAGCACAAGGCCAGCCCCGTCTTGGATATGTAGAACGGGCACGGAGGCGTCAGGCCCCGTTTTCCAAGGTTGCAGGGAACGCTGGAGGGGAGGGTATGGGGACTATGGAACGCTACTCGAAAGTGGGCATGCAGGAGCTGGACCAGCGCCTGTCGAAGATCGTCGAGGCGGCGCGCAAGAAGCCGGTGTCGGTCTATCGCTACGGTGCACCGTGGGTCTGGATCGTGTCCCAGGAAGATTGGCAGGGCGCCTTGAAGGAGGTCTCCAGCTACATCCCGCCCGGTCACTCGCTGGTGCTGCTGCGGCCACAGATCGACGACCTGCTCGACGAGCATCGCGACGTCCTGCTGGCGGCGGGGGCCAACGCGAAGATGCTGATCGCCCCGCAGACGGTGATGCACATCCTTCTGCTGCAACTGCTGTATTCGGTGCCCGGCGAACAGCAGTTGTACGAGCAGCTCAACTACAACCTGCTGTTCCGCTGGTTCGTCGGCCTGGACCTGAACCAGAAGGTCTGGAGCTTCAACGTCCTGAGCAAGGACATCGCCACGCTGCTGGACAACCCGCAGGCCGTGCTGCTGATCCAGAAAATCGTCGGTGAACTGTTCTGTGGCGCCCTGCTGCAGATGCCGGAGTTCTCGCTGAACTTCGCCTTGTTGCACACCTGGCTGGCACGGCATCCATCGCTGGCGATCACGAACAACCAATGAGGCGCCAGGGGCGACAGCCCCGGCCATGCGGCCTCGACAACGCTCGGGGCCATTTCTTGAATCAAGGGGGCGGTGTGGAGCATCTGTTCTTCAAAGAGACGGCGCGACCGACAGGGGCACGACGCGCCTGGCCGGCCGGCGCGGGCCTGGTGCTGGCCCTGCTGGCCGGGCCATCGGTCGCCGAGGAGGCTCCGGTGGCCCGTCTGGTGGACGTCAACGAGTACGTCGTGCGCGGCAACACCGTGTTGCAGGCCCGGGATATCGAGGAAGCGGTCTACCCGTTCCTCGGTCCGCAGAAGGCCCTGGCCGATATCGAAGGCGCCCGCGATGCCCTGCAGAAGGTCTACCAGGCCAAGGGGTATCAGTCGGTGTTCGTCGAACTGCCCGAGCAAAAGGTCGAGGGTGGCATCGTCTTCCTGCAGGTCAGCGAAACCAAGGTTGGCCGGGTGCGCGTGGTGGGTGCCAAACACTATTCGCCGGTGGAGATCCGCGAAGACGTGCCGGCCCTGAAAGAGGGCGAGGTACCGGATTTTGCCAAGGTCCAGAGCGAGTTGGCGGCGCTCAACAAGGGTGCCGGTCGCCAGGTCATGCCGCTGGTGCGCGAAGGCCAACGGCCCGGGACCATGGACGTTGACCTGCAGGTCGAGGACCAGAATCCGTGGCACGCCAGCCTTGGGCTGAACAACGACTACAGTGCCGACACCAAGGAGCTGCGAGCAGTCGCCTCCCTGGGTTACGACAACCTCTGGCAACTGGGGCACAGCGTCTCGCTGACCTACTTCACCGCCCCCGAGGACCAGAGCAACGCCAAGGTCTGGTCCGGTTCCTACAGCGCACCGCTGAGCGAGCGCTGGACCCTGCAGTTCTCCGGTTACCAGTCCGACAGCAATGTCGCCACCATCGGCGGCAGCAACGTACTGGGCAAGGGCCATTCCTATGGCGTCTCGGGTATCTACACCTTGCCTTCCAGCGGGGCCTGGGCCAACTCGTTCTCCATCGGCGTGGACTTCAAGGATTTCGAGGAAGAGCTGAAGTTCGGCAGCAGCAGCGACCAGATTCCGCTCAAGTACGCCCCGCTGACCTTTGGCTACAACGGCTACCGCTATACCGAAAGCGCCCAGCTCGGCCTGGGCCTGAACCTGGTGGCGGCGACCCGCAGCTTCTTCGGCTATGGCAGCGATTCCGACGAGTTCGACTACAAGCGCTACCGTGCCAGCCCCAGCTTCACCGTGCTCAAGGGCGACCTGAATTACACCTACACCTTCACCCGCGACTGGCAGTCGGCGTCCAAGGCAGCCTTCCAGCTGGCGTCCGGCCCGCTGGTGTCCAACGAACAGTTTTCCGCCGGGGGCGCCACTTCGGTGCGTGGCTACCTGGCGGCCGAGCGCTCGGGTGACAGCGGGATGCTGTTCTCCCAGGAACTGCGCACGCCATCGCTGGCCAGGTTTGTCGGCAGCTACGTCAAGGAATGGCGTTTCTACGCCTTCGCCGAAGGCGCGCGGCTGACCCTGGAAAAGGCCCTGCCCGAGCAGGAAGACGAATACAGCCTGGCCAGTGTCGGCCTGGGGACACGCGCCAGCCTGAGCAAATGGCTGTCCGGCAGCCTGGATTGGGGCTACCCGCTGCTCGACGGCCCGAACACCCGCAAATACGACTCACGCCTGCACTTCAGTGTGCAGGCGACTTTCTGACCCTTTACTGACGGAGAACCACCGCATGTCACGCTTAATCGTGTCCCTGTTGATCTGCCTGGGCTTCGTGCTCCCGGCCACTGCCCAGGCCTGGTGGCAGGACGACTGGCATTACCGCAAGCAGATCAGCGTCGACACCACGCCCCAGGGCGCGGCCATCAGCGAGGCCCTGGGCCGTACCAGCCTGCTGGTACGCCTGCACACCGGTAACTTCACCTTCGACGGGGTCAAGGAAGACGGTTCGGACCTGCGCTTCATCGCGGCCGACGACAAGACCGTGCTCAATTACCAGATCGAAAGCTTCGACCCGCTGATGGGCATGGCGCTGATCTGGGTCGATGTGCCCAAGGTCGAAGGCGGCCAGCGCCAGGACATCTGGATGTATTACGGCAACCCGAAGGCCCCGGCCACCAGCAATGGGCAACTGGCCTTCGAGCCGAACTACACCGCGGTCTATCACTTCGATGGCGCGCCGGGGACGCCGGCGAAGGATGCCACGGCCTTCTCCAACCACGCGCAGAACGCCACCGGCAGCCGTATCGACGGGGTGATCGGCGCGGCCTTGCAGTTCAGTGGCCAGCCGCTGCTGTTGCCGGCCAGTCCGTCGCTGCAATACAACGCCGGGGGGGCCTTCACCCTGAGCGCCTGGGTGCGTCTGGACCAGGCTTCGGGCGAGCAGTTGCTGATGGCCCGGCGCGAAGGTGGCCATGCCTTGCTGCTGGGGGTCAGCCAGGGTACGCCCTTCGTGGAGGTCAACGGCCAGCGCGCGGTATCGACCCAGCCGCTCAACCCTGGCCAGTGGCAGCACCTGGCGCTGACCGCCCAGGGCAGCAAGGTCTCGCTGTTCGTCAACGGCCGTGAGAGTGCCAGCCTGGCCCAGGAAGTCTCGGCGTTCAATTCGCCGATCGCCCTGGGCGGCGACCTGCCGGCTGCCGACCCCGCGGCAGCAGCGAGCCCCTTCGCCGGCTTCCATGGCGCCATCGATGAGCTGCGTTTGTCCAAGGTCGTGCGGCCGGCCGCCGTGCTGCTGGCCGATGCCGGCGCGCAAGGCGCCGAGTCGAAGCTGGTGGCCTATGGCGCCGATGAGGAACAGTCCGGTTTCGGCTTCGGCAGCCTGGGCTTCCTGCTCAAGTCGGTGCCGGCGGATGCCTGGGTGATCATCGCCATCCTGGTGCTGATGATGCTGCAGTCGTGGGTCATCATGGTCCGCAAGAACCGCGCCCTGAGCCGTGTCAGCCGCGCCAACGAGGCGTTCCGCGAGCAGTTCGCCCAGGTCGGTACGCGCCTGGAAATGTTCGCCGACGACCAGGACCTGGCCCGCCGCCTGGAGCATTCCTCGCTGTGGCGCCTGTATCTGGTGGCGGTCAAGGAGATTCGCACCCGTCGCGCCCAGGGCGCGGATACCTCGTCGGTTTCGGCGGCCACCATCGAGGCCATCCGCTGCTCCATGGACGGTGTGCGCACCCGGGAGAACCAGCAACTGGGTTCGAAACTCTCGACACTGTCCAACGCCATCGCCGGCGGCCCGTACATCGGCCTGCTCGGTACGGTGCTGGGGATCATGGTGGTGTTCCTCGGCACGGCCATGGCCGGTGACGTGAACATCAACGCCATCGCTCCGGGCATGGCCGCAGCCCTGCTGGCCACCGCCATGGGCCTGTTCGTCGCGATCCCGGCGCTGTTCGGCTACAACCGGCTGATCACCCGCAACAAGGAAGTCAGTGCCGACATGCGGGTGTTCGTCGACGAGTTCATCACCCGCCTGGCGGAAATGCACGGTGAGGGGCAGAGCCATGACGCCAATCGTGCCAGGCCCGCCCAGGCCGGCCAGCATGCCGTCGACCTGCTGTCGGTCTGAGGGGAGGGAACTGCCATGGCTTCCGTAAACGCCTCCCATGACGACGATGACGATGCCGCCGTCGACAGTATCAACATCACGCCCCTGGTGGACGTGCTGATGGTGGTGCTGGTGATGTTCATCCTGACCGCCACGGCCCAGGTCTCGGGGATCCAGATCCACCTGCCCAAGGCCAGTGCCTCGGTGTCGCTGTCCGAGGCCAAGACCAAGGCCATTTCGGTCAACGACGGTGGCCAGGTCTTCCTCGATGCCTATCCGGTGACCCTGTCGGAGCTGGAGGAACGCCTGCGTATCGAGAAGGCGCAGAACCCGGACTTTCCGATCATCGTGCGCGGCGACGCCACGGTGCAGTACCAGAAAGTCATCGAAGTGCTCGACCTGCTGCGGCGCCTGGAGCTGTCCCAGGTCGGGCTGGTCACCGGCAAACCGAATCAGGGCTGACCATGACCGCGAAATTACCGATCAGCCCCGAGCCCGTGAAGCCGTCGCCGCTGCGCCTGTTCAAGTGGGGCGCCGGGCTACTGCTGGGGGCGGCTGCCGCCTGGTTCCTGTGGCAGTGGGCGCATGACATGAGCGGGGTACGGCGTGAGGCGCCGAAGGTGCCGATGATCATCCCGTTGCCGCCTCCACCACCACCGCCGCCTCCGGAGCCGGAGAAACCCAAGGAGCCGGAACCGCCGGTGGAGGAGAAGGTGCCCGAACCGACGCCCGAGCCCGAGGACATCAAGCCTCAGGAAGAGGCACCGCCGTCACCGGCGGACGACCTGGCCAACCCGATGCAGATCGACGGCGACGCCCAGGCCGGCGGCGACGCGTTCAACATCGGCGCGGGCAAGGGCGGTGGCATGGCCGGTTCCGGCGGGGGCGGGCTGGGCACCGGTACCTACAAGCAGTACCTGGCCGCGACCCTGCAACGGCTGCTGCGTGACGATCCGGACCTGCGTCGGCTGGCGTTTTCGGTGCAGGTCGATTTCTGGCTTTCGGCGGACGGCGATGTGCTCAAGGTGGCCATGGTCAAGGGGACCGGCGAGCCGAAGATTGACGAGCGGATCATCGCGTCCCTGCAGAACGCACCGCGTTTCAGGGAGCGCACACCGGCTTCATTGACCTTGCCCATTCGCGTATCGCTCAAGGGCCGACGCCCGGACTGATCGAACACTTTCACGCTTTTCAACAGGAGTTGTGTGCAAATGATTTCCAACGTGAATCGATTGACCCTGGCGGTCGGCATGGTCATCGCGACCCTGGTCGGCCAGGCGGTGGCGGCGCAGCCCGCCGCGCCTTCGCAGAACGCCACGATCAATCTGATCCGCCTGCTGGTGCAGCAGGGTGTGCTCAAGCAGGAACAGGCCGAGGGCCTGATCGCCCAGGCCGAGAAGGAGGCAGTACAGGCACGTCAGGCCAACGCCGTGGCAGCTGCGACCCCTTCGGCCACGCCGGGAGAGGTGCGGGTGCAGTACGTGCCGGCGATTGTTCGCGAGCAGATCCGCGACCAGGTCAAGGCCGAAGTCATGGCGACCGCCAGGCAGGAGAACTGGGCGCAACCCAACACTTTCCCGGACTGGGTCTCGCGCATCAGCTTCGACGGTGACCTGCGCGTGCGCAATGAGTCCCGCTACTTTTCAGGTGGCAACGGCAACACCCTGATCGACTACGCCAGGATCAACAGCGGCTCGCCCTATGACGTGAACCGGAGCACCAACACCCAGTATCCGCCGCTGCTCAACAGCCGCGAGGACCGCGAGAACCTGTTCCGCCTGCGTGCCCGCCTGGGCATGAAGGCGGTCCTGACGCCCGAGTGGGTCGCCGGCGTGCGCATCGGCACCGGCTCCGACAACAACCCGGTCTCGACCACCCAGACCCTCGGCGGCGGCTTTGCCAAGAAGGACATCTGGCTCGACCAGGGGTATATCAGCTGGAAACCTTCGCAGGACCTGACGGTAACCGGCGGGCGCTTCGCCAATCCGTTCTATTCCACCGACATGATGTACTCCAACGACCTGAACTTCGACGGCGTGGCGGCGGTGTTCAATCACACGCTCAACAGCGAATGGGGCCTGTTCGGTACCCTCGGGGCATTCCCGGTCGAATACACCTCGGACTCGGAAACCAGCAACGGCATCGACAAGGCCGACAGCCAGAACAAATGGCTGATCGGCGGGCAGATCGGCGCCAACTGGAAGATCAACGCCGACAACAGCCTCAAGGGCTCGGCGGCCTACTACAGCTTCAACGATATCGAGGGCAAGCGTTCCAGCCCTTGCAAGCCGTGGGACGGCCAGCCGGGTTGCGACACGGATGGCACCCGCCTGGCCTTCATGCAGCACGGCAACAGCGTGTTCCTGTTGCGCAACATCACGCCGAACCCGACCAACCCGAACCTGACGCCGCAGCCGCAGTACCTGGGCCTGGCCTCGGAATTCAACGTGCTCGACCTGAATCTGGCCTGGGATACGCAACTGCCGGAAGACTTCAAGCTGCGCAGCCAGGCCGACTTCATTCATAACCTGGCGTACGACAAGGGCGAGATGCTCAAGCGTTCCGAGGGCCAGATCGTCAACAACATCAACAGCAACGGCGAGTTCGAAAGCGGTGGCAGCGCGTTGATGATGCAATTCACTCTCGGCAACGCGCTCGAGCTGAAAAAGAAGGGCGACTGGAACCTCTACGCCGGCTACAAGTACATCCAGCCGGACGCCTTGCCTGACGGTTTCAACGACTCCTCCTACCACCTGGGCGGCACCAACGCCAAGGGTTACTTCATCGGCGGCAATTACAGCCTGGACAAGAACATCATCGCCTCGGCCCGCTGGTTGAGCGCCGAGGAAGTCTACGGCGACCCGTTCCAGGTCGATGTCTTCCAACTTGAGCTGAACACGCGCTTCTAAGCCCGAAGGAGAATCCCCATGAACAGGCGAATCCCGGCAGCGTTGTGCCTGCTGACCGTTGGTCTCTTCACTGCCCACGGCGCCAGCGCCGAAGGCATGGAAGAGCGCCTGCGGACCCAGCTGCGCAGCACCACCCAGCAGTTGCAGGCGCTGCAAAGCGAGCAGGCCCAGGCCAGTGCGGCACGGATTGCCGCCGAGAACCAGGCCAGGGCGGCCCAGGATCAGATCCGGCAGTTGACGGCCGAGCTGGCCAGGGCCAAGGGCCTGAGCGAGCAACTGGCTGGCCAGCAGCAGGCCCTGCAAAACCAGGCCCAGGCCTTCTCCGTGGCGGCCAACGAGCAGTTGGGCAAGTACAAGAAGGCCTATGACGACCTGCTGGTGATGGCCAAGGCCAAGGAAGCCGAACGGGCCAGGTTGCAGGGCCAGTTGACCGAGCGTGACACACAAGTGCAGCAATGTTCAGCCAAGAATCAGCAGATGTACGGCATCGCCAAGGACATCCTCGCCGCCTACGAGAAGATCGACGTGGCCGAAGTGATGAAGATCCGCCAGCCGTTTGCCGGCAGCGCCCGGGTCAAGTTCGAGGAAATGGCCCAGGCCTTTGGCGATGACCTCTACAAGAACCAGTTCGATGCGACCCACGCATCCCTGAACCCATGACACAAGGAAGAACCTCCATGAGCGAGCAACTGATCGAACAAGTTACCCCCGACAGCCTGACCGAGCTGCTGCAAGGCGCCGGCTACCGGGTCAACCGCACCGAGCAGAACGGTATCGTGCAACTGCTCAGCGCCAGCCAGGGCATCGGCTATGCCGTGCGTTTCGGCAACCCGGGCACGCAGGAGGGCGGTTATGTCGACTTCACCTACAGCTGCGCCCTGCGTGTGCAGGGCGAGCTGCCGGCCGGCCTGGCCGAGTTGTGGAACGCTTCGCGGCGTTTCGCCCGCTTGTCGGTGCAGGGCGAGTTCCTGGTGATGGAGATGGACGTGGTGGTCGCCGCGGGCGTCAGCGTCAACTACCTGCGCGCCAACCTGGAACTGTGGGATCGCCTGCTGCAGGAGTTCATCGTCTACCTGCGCGAATACAGCCAGCAGGCCGCGCAGTTGCAGGCCCAGGCTGCGGCCGAGCCGGAGCAAACCCGTGAGGAGGAGGCCGCCCTGTGAACAGAGGCAACCTGCTGGCCGGCGCGGGCGCGCTGGCCGTGCTGGTCGGGGCCGTTGCCCTGGCCATGCGTCCGGGTAACGATCCGGTGGCGGCGGTGCAGCCGGCACCGGCCGCCGTACCAGCCACCGCGAGTGCGCCGGCGGTGGCCCGGCTGGGCAACCAGCAAGTGTCCCCGCAAGAGCTGAAGGCGCTGTTCGCGGCGTTGCCGCAGGCGTCGCGCGAGCAGTTGCGCAGCAACCGCGGCGCCCTGGAAAGCTGGCTGCGCACCCGCCTGGCGGAGAAGGCGGTGCTCGAACAGGCCGATGCCCAGGGCTGGCGCCAGCGCCCGGAAATCGAGCAGCAGACCCGGGCGGCCACCGAGCAGATCGTCTTTCGCAACTACATGGCCTCGGTCAGCCAGGTGCCGGCCGACTATCCGAGTGACGAGGAGCTGCAGCAGGCCTACGACAGCGGCAAGTCGCAGTGGCAGACGCCGGCGCTGTACCGGGTCAGCCAGATCTTCCTGGCGGTGCCCGATCAGCAATCGCTGGAAAGCGTGCGCAGGCAGGCCGTGGACCTGAGCCGCAAGGCCCAGGCCGCACCGGGCGAGTTCGCCGCCCTGGCGACCCAGTATTCCCAGGACCGCGAAACCGCCAGCCGCGGTGGCGATACCGGACTGCAACCGCTGGAGCAACTGATGCCGCAAGTGCGCGGGGCATTGTCGCGGCTGAAGGTCGGCCAGGTGGCCGATCCGGTGCAGAGCCCGGCGGGCTTTCATATCGTCAGGCTCACCGAGCTGCAACCGGCCCGCACGGCCACTCTCGACGAGTTGCGCGATCGCTTGCGTGAAGCCCTGCGGGCCCAGCGTCAGCAGCAGATTGCCAAGGCCTATCTGGAAGGCATGCTGAACACCGCGACCCTGAGCATCGATGGCGCGGTGCTCAACCAGGTACTGGAAGACAAACACTGACGGGAAACTTGCCATTGGATGGTTGGGCGCCGTGAGGCGTCGACAGGGAGTCTGAATGATGTCGTTGAATGAACCCGCCCAGCGTACGGGCGACATGGAGTATCACGGCCCCGTCGAGACGCACGGGGGCTGGTTGGCGCTGGCCGAGCGGATCGAGCCGGAAACCGCACAGTTTTTTCTCGCCAGTGCGCGCTGTGGCTGCTTCATGCAGGCGGCGCGCAGCCTGAATATCAAGTCGACCCAGTTGCGCAAGCAGTTGGCGGCGCTTGAAGACCAGCTCAATCGGCCACTGTTCGTCTACCAGGGCAGCGCCCTGACCCTGAGCCGTGAAGGCCAGCACCTGCAGGCGCAACTGTTGGCCCTGGCCCACGAACGGCGGCTGCCGGTCATGGAGCAGCCACTGGTCAGGCTGGCGATTGCCGAGTCGATCCTGCACGACATCCTCGGTCGTGACCTGATCGCCCTGTTGCGTCGCAACGCCAGCGTGCGCCTGGAAATCATCCCGGTGGACAGCGTCCTGGCGTTGCAGGCGTTGAGTGCCGAGGTGGTGGTCTGGCTGTCGGATGGCGACTCGCCACTGCCCGAGCCGAGTTTCGACACGACCCCACCGCAGCCCCTGGCGCGGCTGGATTACCTGCCGCACATCGCCAAGCGCTACTCGCGGGTGGCGGTGCGTCCGGACTCGCTGCAGGACCTGGAGGACTACATGCTGGTGCAGTGGCAGCAGGATCGCCAGGTCGAAGGTTTCCAGCCGTGGAACAACGTGCTGGAGCAGCGCCTGGCCGGCGTGGTGCAGGTGCATTCCTACGAGCTGATGCTGGAAATGATCCGCTGCGGTGCCTGCATCGGTCTGCTGCCGCGCTACATCACCCGCTTCGACCGTGGCCTGGCGGCCTTGCCCGGCCTGTTCCACGAGGGCATGCAGCGGCGTGCCTGGCTGGCCAGCCGGCGTGGGGCCGAGGGCAGGGAAGAGGTGCAGATGATCGTCGAGCTGATATTGAACACCTTCAGGGAGCGGCGGGAGTGGTTTGAGTAGGTCTGCCGGCCTGTGTGGCTGATTCGCCTGTAACCGTACAGGCCGCTACACTGGGCGGCCTTGTCATTTTTCATGGATTAAAAAGACGATGCCCGCCGACACTCCCGCCATCACCCTCGAACGTTTCCGCGAAGCCCATATCGACGGCGTCACCGCGCTGTACAACGAGCCTGCGGTCTGCCGTCAGGTCCTGCAGATGCCGTTCCAGTCCGCCGAGGTGTGGCGTCAGCGGTTGCTGCAGAACCAGGGCAACGAGCGCCAGCTTTCGCTGGTGGCGTTGCATCAGGGCGTGGTGATCGGCAGTTGCTCGCTGGAGCAGTATGCGCGGGTGCGGCGCAGTCATGCCGGGAGTATCGGCATGGGCGTGGCGACGGCCTGGCAGGGCAAGGGCATTGGTTCGCAGTTGCTGGCGGCGGTGCTGGAGGTGGCTGACAACTGGATGAACCTGCAGCGGGTCGAGTTGAGCGTCTATGTCGACAACCAGGCGGCCCAGGCCCTGTACCGCAAGTTCGGGTTCGAGGAGGAGGGGGTGATGCGCGCCTATGCGATTCGCGATGGAGTGTTGACCGATACGCTGAACATGGCGCGGCTTCGCCTGGGGCGCGTTGGGCGGTAGACCCTGTGGGAGTTTTCAACTGTCCTTGGCAGGCTGTGGCCAGCCCCCGCCCAGTGCCTTGTAGAGCTGCACCAGGTTGGTCGACACGCGGGTCGCGCTGTCGGCCAGTTCGCTCTGGTTGGCGATCAGCGCTCGCTGTACGCCCAGCACGTTGATGAAGTCGACCGCACCCTCCTTGTAGCGCTGCCGGGCATTGGCCAGGGCGATCCGGTTCTGCTTCACCGCTTCTTCCAGGGCCGCATGGTGACGCTGTTCGGCGCTGTAGTCGGTCAGCGCATTGTCCACCTCATGCCAGGCAGCGAGCACCGTACGCTGGTAGTTCAACGCCGCTTCCTGCTGCTGGTGCTCGCGCAGTTCGAGCGTTCCGGTCAACCGGCCGCCCTGGAAGATCGGCAGGTACAGGCTGGGACCGAAACTCCATTGCCGCGAACCCCAACTGCCGATGTCCGAACCCTGCAGCGCCTGGAAACCAAAGCCGCCGCCTAGGCTGACCCGTGGATAGAAGTCGGCCTCGGCCACGCCGATGGCGGCGGTGGCGCGGTGCAGGGCGGCTTCGGCCTGCTGGATGTCAGGGCGCCGTTGCGCCAGTTCCGAAGGCAGGCCGACCGGCACCCGGAGCGGGGGCAGGGGAATCGCTGCCGGAGGCAACAGCCGTGCGCTCAGGCTGCCCGGCTGTTCGCCGAGCAGATAGCTCAGGGCATTGATCAGATGGGCCTGCTGCGCCTCGAGCAAGGGCAGGCGGGCTTCGATATCGGCAACCTGGGCGGCGGCATTGGCGGTGTCCAGCTGGGTGGTCACGCCGTTGTCGTAGCGGGTCTGGGTGAGGTCTCGACTCTGCCGGGCGATGTCGAGGTTCTGCCGCGCCACTTCCAGGCGCGCCTGGGTACCACGCAGGCGCAGGTAGTCAGTGGCGGTTTCCGCCGCGACGCTGAGCAGCACGCCGTCGCGCTGGGCGCGGCTGAGCTCGATCGCGGCCCCGGCGCCTTCCAGGCCGCGTCGTACATGGCCCCACAGGTCGACTTCCCAACTGGCATCGAGGCCCAGGTTCCACAGCTCGAAAGGCGATTTGCCGCTGTGGCCCGAGGCGTCCATCAGACCGACGGCGCTGTTGCGCTGGCGCTGGTAGCTGCCGTCGGCCGCCACCCCGGGCAGTTGCTCCGCACCGGCGATCTGGCGGGCCGCCCGGCTCTGCAGCAGACGTTCATTGGCGGTGCGCACATCGAAGTTGGCCTGGGCGGCGCGTTCGACGAGTTCGCTCAGCAACGGATCGTTGAATTGCCGCCACCAGTGGGCGTCGATGGCCCGGGTGGCGGCATTGCTGCGCACCTCCCGGGGTTCTGCGGCCCAGGTGGCGGGCAGTCGAGCGGCAGGCCTGGAGAAGTCGGGGCCAACGCTGCAGGCGCCGAGTCCGAAAAAGGCCAGCAGGTAAAAATAGCCACGCATCCTATCGATTCTCCAGGGTGATGACCCGGGCAATCACCGACATGCCGACCCGCAGGTCGTTCAGGCCGGGCTGGTCATGGTCGAAGACGATTTTCACCGGAATCCGTTGTACCACCTTGGTGAAGTTGCCGGTGGCGTTGTCCGGGGCAATCGCGGAGAAGCTCAGGCCGGTGGCGGGCGCGAGACTGTCGACATGGCCGTTGTAGGTGCGGTCGGGGAAGCTGTCGATGCTGATGTCGACGGCCTGGTTCGGCTGCATGTGGGCCAGTTGGGTCTCGCGGAAGTTGGCGACGACGTAGGCATCGCTGACCGGGACCACGGCCATGACTGCCTTGCCCGGCGCGACATAGGCGCCGACGCGGACGCTGCGTTGGCCGACCACGCCATCGTGGGGCGCGACGATCCGGGTATAGGACACCTCCAGATCGGCCTTGAGCAGCGTGGCGCGGGCCTGTTCCACTGCTGCGTGGGCCATCTCCAGGCGGGCCTTGAGCACTTCCCGGTTCTTCTGCTGTTCCAGCCTGGCCGCCGCGTCGTGGTCGTGCACGGCCTGCCAGCGGGCCAGTTCGGCATCGGCTTTCTGCTGTTCTTCGCGGGTGCCGGCACCGGAACTGGACAGGTTGCGATAGCGCTGGGCATTGGCCTGGGCGAATTTCAGTGAGGCCGCCGTCGAGCGCAGGGTGGCGTCGGCCTGGGTGATCAGCGTCGCCTGGCGTTCGAGCTCCGCCGCAAGGTCCTTCACCTGGGCCTGGGCCGCGTTGACCGCGGCGATGGCAGCCGCCTGCGCGGCCTGATAGTCGCGGGCATCGATTTCCAGCAGCAGTTGGCCGGCCTTGACCGGTTCATTGTCGGCCACCGCGACCTTGCTCACCACGCCGGCGATCTGCGGGGCAATCAGTACCGAATCGGCGGTGATGCGGGCGTCGTCGGTGCTCTGCGTGCCGTCGTTGCGCAGCAGGTGATAGCCGCTGTAAGCGACGATCAGGAGTACGGCACTCCCGACCAGGCTGAGAGAGAGTTTCGGTTTCATGGCATTTTCGGCGCTTGGGGAGGGAAAGGGCGGGTCGGCAGGGTCAACAGGAGAATCGTCAGGATCGCGATCAGCCCGATCATGGCCAGGAAGGCATCGCTGAAACTCAATACGAAGGCCTGTTCGCGCAGGCGCGCGGCCATGCCGGCCAGCGGCTGTTCATCGAGCAGCGGAATCAGGGCCTGCTGGTTGGCGGCCCATTGGTCAACCAGGGTGTTGGAATGCAGGTGCTGGCGGGTGGTGATGAAATTCTCCAGCAGGACCGCGCCGATCACCGAGGACAGGCCACGCAGCGAATTGACCATGGCCGAGGCGAAGGGGCCCTCGATGGGCTGGATCACGCCGGTGGCGACCATCAGCAGCGGTACGACGATCATCGGCTGGCCGAGGGTCTGCAGCAGTTGCAGCGGGTAGAAATCTTCGCGGACCCAGGCGCTGGTCAACTGCGAGCCACCGAGGCAGGCCAGGGTCATCAGCAGCAGGCCGCAGGCGATCACGTAGCGCGAGTCGACCCAGTTGCGGTTGATCACCGTGGCGACCAGGGGCGCCAGCAGCAGTTGCGGCAGGGCGATCAGCAGGGCCAGCGGCATGCTTTGCTCGGCGCGGTAGCCCTGGATATGGGCCAGGTAGTTGGCGGGCAGGGCGACGCCGGTCATCGAGACCATGACGAACAGCGCCAGGGTGGCGATGCCATAGGCGAAGTTGCGCCGTTCCAGCAGTTGCACCTTGAACAGCGGCAGCGGGTGGAACCACTCGTTGAGCAGGAACAGCGGCAGGCAGAGGGCCGCGCCACCCAGCAGCAGGCCGATCAGCGGCGAGGCGAACCAGTCCAGGCGTTCGCCCTGCAGCAGGCCGATCACCAGCATGGCCAGGCCGCCGCAACCGAGCAGCGCGCCGCGCCAGTCGGCCTGCCTGAAACGCTCCAGGCGCAGCGGGTCCTGCGGGATGCCGTAGGCGATGAAGGCGGTGGCGAGCAGGCAGCAGGGTGCGATCTGCCAGAACACCAGGCGCCAGTCGAGGTTTTCGGTCCAGGTGGCGGCCAGGGGCAGGGAAATGTTCGGGCCGAAGGTGGCGGTGAGCGCATAGGCCGACAAACCGTAGAGCTTGTAGTGCCAGGGCAGGAAACGCAGGGCCACGGTCATCAGCAAAGGCGGCAGGGCGCCGCCGGCCAGGCCCTGCAACACCCGCAGCAGCAACAGCGCCTCAAGGTTCGGCGCCAGGGGGCAGAGCACGCCGAAAAGGCCGAAGGCCAGGGTCATGGCTATGGCGAAGCGCCGCAGCGAGAAGGTCACCGCCAGCCAGGGTGCGATCAGCATCGCCGAGACTTCCGCCGCTGCATACAATGCGCTGATCCAGGTGCCTTCGTCATGGCCGATGCCGAACGCCCCCAGCACATCCGCCAGTGCCAGTTCGGTGACGCGGTCGTTGATGCCCGAGGTCAGGGCGGCGATCAGTACGCCGACCAGTCCGATGATCAGCCGCCGGTCGAAGGGAACGGCCACGGGTGGCCCGGGGGGTGGGGACAGCATGCACGCAAATCCTGTGGAAGGCGGTTGCGCGAAAACGTCACCGCTAACAATATTTCGGTACACTGTATCAGTGAGCGGTACAAAGGAGCAATGTCGATGTCAGTCCCTGAAACCGAACGTGGGGGTATCCAGGTGATCAGCCGGGCGGCTGCCATTCTGCGCTGCCTGGAGGACGAACCGGGGGGCTTGAGCCTGGGGGCGATCGCCAAGCGCATCGATCTGCCGCGCTCGACGGTCCAGAGGCTGGTGGATGCCCTGGCCCAGGAACAGTTACTGGAAATCCAGGGGCCGGCCGGGGTGCGCCTGGGGCCGGCGCTGATGCGCCTGGCGTCCCACAGCCATATCGATGTGACGCAAAAGGCCAGGCCCTACCTGGAACAGCTGTCGCGCGAGACCGGTGAAACCGCGGTGCTGCTGCATGCCAGCGGTGCCGAGTTGCTGATTCTGCAGATGGCGGTGTCGAACCAGCCGTTGCGGGTGGTGCCGGATGCCAGTTCGTTCCTGACCATGCATGCGACTTCGGGCGGCAAGGTGCTGTTGGCGCGGATGAGCGACGAGGCGGTGGTACAACTGCTGGGCAAGCAGCTCAAGAGCCTGACGCCCATGACCAAGACCCATTGGCCGGACCTGCTGGCGGAGCTGGCGGAGGTGCGGCGCACGGGGGTGGCTTTCGATGCCGACGGGCATATGCCGGGGGTGAGCGCCATGGGCGTCGAGCTGTTGGCCGGGCAAAGTGCCTACGCGTTGTGCGTGGTGGCGCCGTCGGCGCGCCTGGAAGGGGCTCGGGAGGCGGTGAAGGAGCGGCTGCTGGCAACGCAGAAGGCCATGCTCAAGGCTTTCGACAGCCGCTGAGCCTGGGGCAGCGCCTGCTTGCGGGGGATTTCATTAGGGTAGGCAGGGCTCTGGGGCCCATTCGCGGGCAAGCCCGGCTCCTACGGTTCGAGGGAGTACGCCAGATTGTGAACGACACAAAATTGTAGGAGCCGGGCTTGCCCGCGAATGGGCCTTCGAAACCCTGCCTCAGTTGTTGAAGTTGCAGGCATCCGACAGCTTGCGATAGCTGACGTCCTCGGTCTTGCCGGCCTTGTCGATGAACTTCATGTCGGCCTTGACCACCTTGCACTCCACGGTGGGCTGTTCGGTCATCGAGATGACCTTGTCGATATTCAGGGGCATGCCGTAGTGATAGGGCACGGCCTGGGCGGTGGCAGCCGTGTCGGCCTGGGCCACGCCGGCGAAGGCGCTCAGGGCCAGGGCACCGCTCATCAGTAAGGTACGAAACTTCATGATCTTTCTCCGAATCAGGCTGAACAAGGGTCCAATCGCCAGGGCATTGGACATGCCGCGCAAGGCGGCAGGGGAGATCTGCGCTGACGCGGTCGACTTCACTTTCCCTGCACACGATTAACGCTGAATTAAGTGCGGAGCTTTTTATTAGGCTGCTAATTAAATGGTTCAGCCGCCACCGATCGGGAGGCGAAAGTATTCATGCGAAAGTTAATGTCAAAAACACATCACTCGCTGCTAGAATCCTTGACCGTTTGTTGGAAGGGTCAAAAAAACGACGGTGATTTCTACAGCCTATTTCGGGGGATCAGCATGGCCAAGGGGTTTGCACTGTACATGACCGGCATGACGGCAGTGATGGCGACGTTCGCCGTGGCGGTGGTGATGCTGCTGCACTGAGCGCGGCCGCGACACTTTCCAGACAGCTCGAACAGGGTGCCGTTGCGTTCCCGCACGCGAGCCCCAGGGGGATGTCTGGCACTCGCGCCTGCCTGGGCTGTTGCGATCTCAGCGATGGGCGCTCAGGGGGCGCACGCCGATCGGGAACAACTGGTCGGTCAGTTCCTTGATCTTGCTTTCGGCGTTGATGAACTTGTCCATGCGCAATGAGCCGCTTCTTGAGTTATAGGTTGCCGAGCCGACTTCCCGGCCGAACTGGTAGACCCTGATATCCACTTCCGACAGATACAGCGCCATGTCCCAGCTCCAGCGCCCCAGCAGGGTGCTACTCAGCGGGCAATCCTGCGGGTTACTCGCACTGGGCAGCACTGCTACGGTGAAACCCTTGCCCTTCAGGGCATTGCCATAGGCTTCGGTAAACGACTCACGCACGCCATCAGCCGGGATCACGCAGATCCGTGCGGCGGGGTTGGCGGCGAAATCGACTGGGGTGACCTGCTGCCTGATGCTGCAGCCGGTGATCAGGGTAACTAAACAGAGCAGAAGCAGGGAACGCATCGCGACATCCATGTAGGCCCGCAAGGGCGGTGGGAAGAGAGGGCGGGATACTAGCTGTTTGCTTGGGTGCCGCAAAGCAGAAGCCGCTGCGCTGGTCCGGATTTCGTGCTGCTCCTGGCGGCCCATTCGCGGGCAAGCCCTGCTCCTACAGGGTGATGTCGTACACAAGATTTGCATGCGGCAAAAAACGATGGGAGCAGGGCTTGTCCGCGAAGCGCCTGATCTTCGCTCCTGCACCGCCTTGGGGCCTTGGCACCCACCATCGTTGCCTTCCGTAGCATTTGCCCACGCGCACCTTGTGTAACCGGTTTCCTGCAGAAAAACCTATCTCTCTGATTTTCCTGAACTTTACCGAGCCGGTTAACGACCGCGATTTCCTGTGGCACACTTTCTGCTGTCTATTCCGTTGTTACATACCAAGTTCCGCTATAGCGGAATACACATCATCGGAGTGCAACGTCATGCAACGCGTACCTTCCTTGTTCAAAGCCTGTGCTTTCATTCTGGCCGCTACGGCGGCTGCGGTAGGGACGGCCCAGGCCGCCGACAGCAAGCTCGACAGCGTGCTCAAGCGCGGTCACCTGATCGTCGGCACCGGTAGCACCAACGCGCCCTGGCACTTCCAGGGGGCGGACGGCAAGTTGCAGGGCTTCGATATCGACATCGGCGCCATGATCGCCAAGGGCCTGTTCAATGATCCGAGCAAAGTCGAATACGTGGTGCAGTCGTCGGATGCGCGGATTCCCAACCTGCTGACCGACAAGGTCGACATCAGTTGCCAGTTCATCACCGTCACCGCCAGTCGTGCCCAGCAGGTGGCGTTCACCCTGCCGTATTACCGCGAAGGGGTCGGCCTGCTGCTGCCGAACAACAGCAAGTACAAGGAGATCGACGATCTCAAGGCTGCCGGCGACAAGGTCACCGTGGCCGTGCTGCAGAACGTCTACGCCGAGGAGCTGGTGCACCAGGCGCTGCCCCAGGCCAAGGTCGACCAGTACGACAGCGTCGACCTGATGTACCAGGCCGTGAACTCCGGTCGCGCCGACGCCGCCGCCACCGACCAGTCCTCGGTCAAATACCTGATGGTGCAGAACCCCGGCCGCTACCGCAGCCCGGCCTACGCCTGGAGCCCGCAGACCTATGCCTGTGCGGTCAAGCGCGGCGACCAGGACTGGCTGAACTTCGTCAACACCGCCCTGCACGAGTCGATGACCGGGGTCGAGTTCCCGACCTACGCCGCCTCCTTCAAGAAGTGGTTCGGTGTCGACCTGCCCACTCCGGAAATCGGTTTCCCCGTCGAATTCAAGTGATCTCTCCAGAGCAGGGCGCCGCGCGCGGTGCCCTGTCGAAGGTACTGTGAACCATGAACTATCAGTTGAATTTTGCTGCCGTGTGGCGCGACTTCCCCAGCTTGCTGGCGGGGCTCGGCCTGGGCCTGGAGCTGGCACTGGTGTCGATCGCCATCGGCTGCGCGATCGGCCTGATGATGGCGTTCGCCCTGCTCAGCCAGCACCGCACCTTGCGCACGCTGGCCTCGGTGTACGTCACGGTGATCCGTAATACGCCGATCCTGGTGCTGATCCTGTTGATCTACTTCGCCATGCCGAGCCTGGGCATCCGGCTGGACAAGATCCCTTCGTTCATCATCACCCTGTCGCTGTATGCCGGCGCCTACCTGACCGAGGTGTTCCGCGCCGGGCTGCTGAGCATCCCCAAGGGCCAGCGCGAGGCCGGGCTGGCGATCGGCCTGGGCGAATGGCAGGTGCGTGCCTACATTACGGTGCCGGTGATGCTGCGCAACGTGCTGCCGGCGTTGTCCAACAACTTCATCTCGCTGTTCAAGGACACCTCCCTGGCGGCGGCCATCGCCGTGCCGGAGCTGACCTATTACGCCCGCAAGATCAACGTGGAGAGCTACCGGGTGATCGAGACCTGGCTGGTCACCACCGCGCTCTACGTGGCCGCCTGTTACCTCATTGCCCTGATGCTGCGTCAGCTCGAACAGCGTCTGGCGATCCGCCGCTAGGAGCCTGTCATGTACGAATCCCCCCATTGGCTGCATGAGTTGTGGATCGCCCGCGAGCCGTTGTGGCAGGGCTTCCTGACCAGCGTGCAGTGTTCGGCCCTGGCGATTGTCTGCGGCACGCTGATCGGCATCGTCGCCGGCCTGGTGCTGACCTACGGCAATGTCTGGATGCGCCTGCCATTTCGCCTGTACGTCGACCTGATCCGCGGTACGCCGGTGTTCGTCCTGGTGCTGGCCTGCTTCTACATGGCCCCGGCCCTGGGCTGGCAGATCAGTGCGTTCCAGGCCGGTGCCCTGGGCCTGACGCTGTTCTGCGGCTCCCATGTCGCGGAAATCGTCCGCGGTTCGCTGCAGGCCATTCCCCGCGGGCAGATGGAAGCCAGCCAGGCCATCGGCCTGACCTTCTTCCAGGCGCTCGGATACGTGCTGTTGCCCCAGGCCCTGCGGCAGATCCTGCCGACCTGGGTCAACTCGTCCACCGAGATCGTCAAGGCCTCGACCCTGTTGTCGGTGATCGGCGTTGCCGAGCTGTTGCTCAGCACCCAGCAGGTGATCGCCCGGACCTTCATGACCCTGGAGTTCTACCTGTTCGCCGGGTTCTTGTTCTTCATCATCAACTACGCCATCGAACTGCTCGGTCGGCATATTGAAAAGCGGGTGGCGTTGCCATGATTGCGACAAACGACAAGCAAGCACTGCTCAGCATTCGCGGGCTGCACAAGCAATACGGTCAGCTCGAAGTGCTCAAGGGTGTCGACCTGGACATGCACCGCGGCAACGTGGTCACGCTGATCGGCTCCAGCGGATCGGGCAAGACCACGCTGCTGCGCTGCGTGAACCTGCTGGAAGAGTTCCAGGGCGGGCAGATCACCCTCGATGGCGAGTCGATCGGCTACAGCGAGGTCGATGGCAAGCGCGTCCGTCATCCGGAGAAGGTGATCGCCCAGCACCGGGCCATGACCGGGATGGCGTTCCAGCAGTTCAACCTGTTCCCGCACCTGACCGCGTTGCAGAACGTCACCCTGGGCCTGCTCAAGGTCAAGAAGCTGCCCCGGGACCAGGCGGTGGCCCTGGCGGAGAAATGGCTGGAGCGGGTCGGCCTGCTGCAGCGCCGCGATCACTATCCGGGGCAACTGTCCGGCGGCCAGCAGCAGCGGGTGGCGATCGCCCGGGCCATCGCCATGAACCCGAGCCTGATGCTGTTCGATGAAGTGACCTCGGCGCTGGACCCGGAACTGGTCGGCGAAGTGCTGGCGGTGATCAAGGGGTTGGCCGAGGAGGGCATGACCATGTTGCTGGTCACCCACGAGATGCGTTTCGCCTTCGAGGTGTCGGACAAGATCGTTTTCATGAACCAGGGGCGCATAGAGGAACAGGGACCACCCAAGGAACTGTTCGAGCGCCCGCAGTCGCCGCGTCTGGCGGAATTCCTCAGGAACACCCGTTTTTAACTTTCACTCAAGGAGCACATCATGAGCATTACTCGTTACGGCACTGGCAGCACCGCGGGTGGCGGGCAGCCGCGTCCCTTCGCCCGGGCCGTCGAAGCCGATGGCTGGCTGCACGTGTCCGGCCAGGTGCCGGCGGTGGATGGTGAGATCATCAGCGGCGGGATCGTCGAACAGACGCACCAGACCATGAAGAACCTGATCGCGATTCTCGAGGAGGCCGGCTACGGTCTGGAGGATGTGGTGCGGGCCGGTGTCTGGCTGGAGGACCCGCGGGATTTCTGGAGTTTCAACAAGGTGTTTGCCGAGTACTTCAAGCCCGAGCATGCGCCGGCGCGGGCCTGCGTGCAGGCGAGCATGATGGTCGACTGCAAGGTCGAGATCGACTGTATCGCCTACCGGAAGAAGTGAGCCTGGGGCGCCGTTCGCGGGCAAGCCGCGCTCCTACAGACAGCACAGACCTGTAGGAGCGTGGCTTGCCCGTGAAGAGGTCCTAACGATCACCGTGGCTCTCTGGGTAAACTCCCCGGCAATTTTTCAATGGGATTGCACTGATCATGACCGAAGACACCATCAAGCGCCGCGCAAAGGGACTGGACCGGGCGTTCGATATCCTCGATTACCTCAAGGAGGTCGGCCAGCCATTGCGTCCCAACGACATCGCCGGTGGCATCGGCAGCCCCAAGTCGACGGTCTACGAGCTGGTGGCGTCGTTGCTGGAGCGTCGGATCCTGGAGCCGGTCGGCAAGGAAGGGCATGTCTACCTCGGTCGCCAGCTGTACTTTCTCGGCCAGGCCCACCTGCGCCACTTCGACCTGAGCCGCGAGGCCGATCACGCCTTGCAGGAGATCGTCAGCCAGACCCGCGAGACCGCGCAGATGTGCCTGCTCAACGGGCGCAAGTACACGGTGGCGCTGATGAAGGAGGGCGAGCGGCATTTCCGCATCTCCTCGGATATCGGCGAGAACGCGCCGATTCCCTGGACCGCTTCCGGTCGTCTGCTGCTGGCGCACCTGAGCGATCAGGAAATCGTCGACCTGATCGATCCCGACGACTTCATCCTGCCCGACGGCCAGCGCCTGCCCCTGGAGGTGTTCCTCAAGGAAATCCGCCAGGCCGGAATCGACGGGTTCTTCTCCTTCGACAGCGTTGCCGACACTTTCACCCACTGTTTCGCCGCGCCGGTCAAGGATGAACGCGGCATCTGCATTGCGACCCTGTGCATCGTCGCCCCAAGGGCCGATGCGAAGAACAACTACCACGACTATCGCCGGGTGCTGATCGACAGCGCGAACAACCTGGCGCGTCGGATCAACGATTAGCAGCGGCTGCCTGCGGCCGCGTTTCGAGGAGTCAGAGACATGCCTGTGAACCTTCCCCCGGTGGAAAAGGGCGCGGCCGCCATCGGCGCCCAACTGGTCAGTGATGTCAGCCTGCCGGCGCTGGTGCTGCACCGTGAGGCGCTGGAACACAATATCCGCTGGATGCAGGACTTCGTGCAGCGCAGCGGCGCCGAACTGGCCCCCCACGGCAAGACCAGCATGGTTCCGGCGCTGTTCCGGCGCCAACTGGCCGAGGGTGCCTGGGGCCTGACCCTGGCCACTGCGGTGCAGACCCGGGCCGGCTATGCCGCCGGCGTACGACGGGTATTGATGGCGAACCAGCTGGTGGGCACGGCGAACATGGCGCTGATCGCCGAGCTGCTGGCGGACCCGGCGTTCGAGTTCCATTGCATGGTCGACCACCCGGACAACGTCGCCGCCCTGGGCGGGTTCTTCGCCGGCCGTGGCCTGAAACTCAACGTGATGATCGAGTACGGCGTGGTCGGCGGCCGCTGTGGCTGCCGCAGCGAGCAGGAGGTGCTCGACCTCGCCCGGGCGATCCGGGCCCAGCCGGCGCTGGCGTTGACCGGGATCGAAGGCTATGAAGGGGTGATCCACGGCGACCAGGCCGTCAGCGGCATCCGTGCCTTTGCCGGTTCCCTGGTGCGCCTGGCGGTGCAGTTGCAGGACAGCGGCGCCTTCGCCATCACCAAGCCGATCATCACCGCTTCGGGCTCGGCCTGGTATGACCTGATCGCCGAAGAGTTCAAGGCGCAGAATGCCGATGGGCGTTTTCTCAGTGTGCTGCGCCCCGGCAGTTATGTGGCCCATGACCATGGCATCTACAAGGAGGCGCAGTGCTGCGTACTGCATCGCCGCGCCGATCTGGATGAAGGCCTGCGCCCGGCGATGGAGGTCTGGGCCCATGTGCAGTCGATGCCGGAACCGGGCTTTGCGGTGATCGCCCTGGGCAAGCGCGACGTGGCGTTCGATGCCGGGTTGCCGATGCCGTTGCGGCGCTACCAGGCCGGGGTGGTGCCGGCGCTGTGCGAGGATGTCAGTGCCTGCAAGGTCACGGCGGTGATGGACCAGCACGCTTTCATGAGCGTGGCGCCGGGCTGTGAGTTGCGGGTGGGGGACATCATCTCCTTCGGGACCTCCCACCCGTGCCTGACCTTCGACAAGTGGCGGGTGGGGTGCATTGTCGATGAGCAGTTGCGGGTGATCGAAACCTTCGAGACCTGTTTCTAGCCTGAGATCGCTTTCGCGGGCTTGCCCGCGAACAGGCCCGACACACCACCACGAGATTCCCAGCATGAGCACCCTGACCCTGCCTCCTCCGCGCATCGCCCTGATCGGCGAATGCATGATCGAACTGCAACAACACGCCGATGGCAGCCTGCGGCAAAGCTTCGGCGGCGACACCCTGAACACCGCGGTGTACCTCTCCCGCGAACTGGCCGGGCGCGGCTCGGTGGATTACGTCACGGCCCTGGGCGACGACAGCTTCAGCGACGCCATGTGCCGGATCTGGGCCGAGGAGGGCATCGGCCTGGACCAGGTCCAGCGCTTGCCCGGTCGTTTGCCCGGGCTGTACTGCATCCAGACCGATGAGCGCGGCGAGCGGCGCTTCCTCTACTGGCGCAACGAGGCGGCGGTCCGCGATTGCTTCACCGCCGCCACGGCCGCGCCGGTCCTGGCGGCGCTGCCGGACTACGACGTGCTGTATTTCAGCGGCATCACCCTGGCGGTGCTCGGCGAAACCGGCCGGGACAAGCTGCTCGCGGTGCTGCGTCAGGCGCGTGAGGGCGATACCCGGGTGGTCTTCGACAACAACTACCGGCCACGGCTGTGGACAGGTGTCGAGCAGGCCCGGGCGGCCTATCGCTCGGTGCTGCCCTACGTCGATACGGCGCTGCTGACCCTGGAGGACGAGCAGGCGTTGTTCGGACATGCCGATGCCGGCGTGGTGTTCAGTGCTTGCGAGGCGTTCGGTATTGCCGAGGTGGTGATCAAGCGTGGAGCCGAAAGCTGCCTGATCCGTTGCGCGGACCAGGCGTTCGAGGTGCCGGCGCAGCAGGTCGAGACGGTGGTCGATACCACGGCGGCGGGGGACTCGTTCAGTGCCGGCTACCTGGCCAGTCGGCTGACGGGGGGCGATCCGCAGGCGGCGGCACTGGCCGGGCATCGACTGGCGAGCCGGGTGATTCAGGTGCGTGGTGCGCTGATCCCACGGGACTGATCCGGACGTCAGGGGGCTTGCCGACCTCTTCGCGAATGAACCCTGCTCCCACGGCAGTGGGGTGTCGGCCACCTGTTTTGTGCAGCCCAGTGAACCCTGGGAGCAGGATTTATCCGCGAAGCACGATAACGCGGTCTGCCTTCAGTCGCGGTAAAAAACCTGCACCAGGTGATAGCCGAACTTGCTCTTGATCGGCCCGTGCACGGTGCGCAGCGGTTTCTTGAAGATCACCTGGTCGATGGCCCCCACCATCTGCCCCGGGCGGATTTCGCCGAGGTCGCCGCCGCGCTTGCCCGAGGGGCAGGTGGAATGCTTCCTGGCCAGCACGTCGAAGGCCTCGCCCTTGGCGATGCGCTGCTTGAGCTGTTCGGCCTCCTCGGCGGTCCTGACCAGGATATGACGGGCTTGGGCTTTCATTGACGGGGTACCTTGAAACGCTGGGGCGCGCGATTATGCCTGAAATCAGCTGCAATGGCCGAGCATGTCGCGCACCCGGTTGGCCAGCAGGTCCAGGGTGAAGGGTTTGGCGATCAGGTCCATGCCTTCCTCGAGGAAACCCTGGCGTTCGGCGGCTTTCTCCGCATAACCGGTCATGAACAGCACCTTGAGCCCGGGGCGGTGCTGGCGGGCGATCTCGGCCAACTGCCGGCCGTTCATGCCCGGCAGGCCCACGTCGGTGACCAGCAGGTCGATGCGCAGCGCCGATTCCAGCAGCGGCAGGGCGGTCCTGGCATCGGCGGCCGGATGAACGGTGTAGCCGAGCTCGTCCAGCAGGCTGAGCACCAGCATGCGCACCGCCGGGTCGTCCTCGACCACCATCACCGACTCATCGACTGATGCGGTCGGCGATTGCGGGCAGTCCGCAGGTGGCTCGTCCTCGACGGCCTGGGCGTGAAAGCGTGGCAGGTACAGACGCACGCAGGTGCCTTCGCCGGGTTTGCTGTGCAGGGTGACATGGCCGCCGGATTGCTGGGCGAAACCATAGATCATCGACAGGCCCAGGCCCGTGCCCTGGCCGATCGGCTTGGTGGTGAAGAACGGGTCGAAGGCCTTGGACATCACCGACGGGCTCATGCCGGTACCGTTGTCGCTGACGCCGATCATCACGTAGTCGCCGGCCTTGACCGGTTCCACCGTGCTGATGTCGCTGCCGTCGAGGTAGCTGTTGGCCGTCTCGATCAGCAGCGTGCCGCCATGGGGCATGGCGTCGCGGGCGTTGATGACCAGGTTGAGCAGGGCGCTTTCCAGTTGTCCGGTGTCGGTATTGACCGGCCAGACGTCCTGGCCGAGGCGCACCTGCAGCTCGATATGGGCGCCCTTGGTGCGGCTGAACAGGTCCTCCAGCGATTGCACCAGCTGGTTCGGCTCGATGCGTCGGCGGTCCAGCGACTGGCGGCGGGAGAATGCCAGCAGGCGGTGGGTCAGGGCGGCTGCGCGCTGGGCGGAGTTGACCGCGGCATCGGCAAAGCGGCCGATCTCGGCGCTGCGCCCGGCGGCGATGTAGCGTTGCATCAGGTCCAGGCTGCCGATGATGCCGGTGAGCATGTTGTTGAAGTCATGGGCGATGCCACCGGTGAGCTGGCCGACCGCCTCCATCTTCTGCGCATGGCGCAGGGCGTCTTCGGCGCGCTCGCGCTCGAACATCTCGTTCTGCAGGCGCTGGTTGGACTCGGCCAGCGCCTGGGTGCGCTGGGCGACGCGCTCCTCAAGGGTTTCGTTGAGGTTGCGCAAGGCTTCCTCGGTGCGTTTGCGCTCGGTTTCATCGCTGACGAAGATGTAGAAGCCGTTCACCGCGCCATCCTGGCCGTGGCGCGGCAGGTAGCGCATGTTGGCGTGCCGCGTGCTGCCGTCGCGATAGGGCGTGTCGAGGCTGAAGCTGCAGGCCTTGCCCGCCAGGGCCCCGGCGACATGTTCGGCGCGCATGGCATAGGCCTGTTCGCCGAGCACTTCGCGCAGGGTCTTGCCGTAGAGTTCCTGTGGGGTCTTGCCGAACCAGTCGAGATAGGCGCTGTTGTTCAGGCGAAAGCGCTCCTCGCGGTCGACGTAGGCGATCAGCGCCGGCACCGCGTTGATCACCAGTTGCAGCTCGGTCTGGCTCTGGCGCAGGGCCTGTTCGTTCTGCTTGCGTTCGGTGATGTCGAGGGCGGCGCCGACGAAGCGTTGGGCGCGACCATGGGGCCCCTGATAGCAGCGGCCGCGGGCGAACACCCAGCGGATCTGGCCGTCGGTCTGTACCCGGTATTCCTCGGCGTGCTCGGTGTTGTTCTCCAGGCAGTGCTTGATGCCGCGAGCGACCAGGCCCCGGTCTTCCGGGTGCACGCTTTCCATGTACACGCTGAGGGGCGTCTGTGCCGCCAGTGCCGGGTCGACGCCATGCAGCCGGGCAAACCGGGCATCGGTGACGAAACGGTCCTGGTCGATATCCCAGTCCCAGGTGCCGAGGGTGCCGGTGGCGGCCATCGCCAGTTGCAGGCGTTCCTCGCTGTCGCGCTGGGCCTTGATGCTGGCCTCGGAGCGTTGCTCCAGTTCCTGGGCGCGCAGCCGTCGTTCGTTGACTTCGATGGCGGTGGCCAGCACGCCGGCCACCTCGCCGGACTCGTCGCGCACCGGGCTGTAGGTCAGGTCCAGCCAGAGGTCGGTGTCACCTTCGGGGCGCTGCAGGATGAACTGCTGTTCCGCCAGCTCGACGCTGCGGCCCTGGGCCACGGCCTGTAACAGCGGTGCGCTAAACTCCAGGTATTGCGGCCAGGTCAGTGCAAACGCTTGCCCGAAGGCCTGGGGATGCTGGTTGCCGCAGAGCCGGGAAAAACGGTCGTTATAGATCTGCACTCGCTCCGTGCCCCACAACAGCAGCATCGGCATGGGGGAATGGACGACGATATCGACAGCGGTGCGCAGGCTCTGCGGCCAGTCCTGACGCGGGCCGAGGGCGGTTTGCGACCAGTCCAGGCAAGCGAGCAGGGTGGCGACATCGTTGTCGTGGGGCAATCCGTTCATAAACCTGCCTTGAAGATGAAGCTTTGGGTTGCGTGGCGGGCCATTATCCCGCCAAGCTGTAGCGCGTTGCCAATCTGAAATGACGCCTGGTTGAGCATTTCAACCTCATTCGAATGTATTGCGGACATCGTTGCCATGGAAATCCACGCCTTGTTGAAACTCCTTGCCGCCCAGGACGGTTCGGACCTGTACCTGTCGACCGGGGCGCCGCCCTGCGCCAAGTTCAATGGCGTACTCAAGCCGCTGGGCACCGAAGCGCTCAAGACCGGTGAGGTGGCGCTGATTGCCGACGGTATCATGGACGCCGAACAGCGCCAGCAGTTCGAACGGGAGTTGGAAATGAACCTGGCGTTGTCGTTGCCGGGTGTCGGGCGCTTCCGGGTCAATATCTTCAAGCAGCGCAACGAGGTTTCCATCGTAGCCCGCAACATCAAGCTGGAAATACCCCGTTTCGAAGACCTCAAGCTGCCGCCGATCCTGCTTGAAACCATCATGGAAAAGCGTGGCCTGGTGCTGTTCGTCGGTGCCACCGGCTCGGGCAAGTCCACCTCCCTGGCGGCGCTGATCGACTACCGCAACCGGCATAGCAGCGGGCACATCATCACCATCGAGGACCCGGTGGAGTATATTCACCGGCACAAGAAGTCGATCATCAACCAGCGCGAGGTGGGGGTCGACACCCGCAGTTTCCATGCCGCGCTGAAAAACACCCTGCGCCAGGCCCCGGACGTGATCCTCATCGGCGAGATCCGCGACCGTGAAACCATGGAGCACGCCCTGGCCTTTGCCGACACCGGGCACCTGGCGATTTCCACCCTGCATGCCAACAATGCCAACCAGGCGCTGGACCGGATCATCAACTTCTTCCCCGAGGACCGTCGCCCGCAGTTGCTCAACGACCTGGGCAACAACCTGCAGGCCTTCGTCTCCCAGCGTCTGGTGCGCACTACCGATGGCAAGCGCCGGGCCGCGGTCGAGGTGATGCTGGGGACGCCGACGATCCGCGATTTCATCAAGCGCAACGAGTTCTCCGAACTCAAGGGCATCATGGAGAAATCCGAGGTCAGCGGCATGCTGACCTTCGACACGGCGCTGTTCAACCTGGTGGTGGAGGGGGCGATCGACGAGGAGGAGGCGCTGAAGAACGCCGACTCGGTGAACAACCTGCGCCTGCGCCTGAAATTGCATCAGGACGGCGGGGCTCTGGCCCCGCAGAGCACACCACCCGCGCCGCCAGTGGCGGCTCGGGAGCTGGATGTGAAGGACTGGGGCCTGGTGGAGGACGGCGAAGACGGCCCGGGTTGAGCGGGCTGCCCGGCACTCCCGAGGATCGGTTCAGGGCAGGATTGCTCTGAGCGCTACGACTTTCCCCGCGACCGTGGCTGTGGCAGCGGCATAGCTGCCGCTGCTATCCATGTCGATACCCTGGACCGGCTGCCCCTGATAGCTGCCCCAGGCCTGCAGACCGTTTTCAACTGTCCAGGTGGCACCGTTGACGATCTGTGCCGTATTGGTCTGGTCCAACAGCAGGCGATTGCTGCTCGCCAGCGCGACGATCGCGAGGGATGTGATGTTCGCCGGTGGGGTGACGAACCATATGCGGCTGGCTGCCGGTTGCCAGAGCGCCGCCCCGAAGCCACCCGATGTCAGCTGATAGGTGACCGCCACATAACCGAGTTCATTGGCGAATTTGGCCTGGTTGGCCGGGTGCCCGGACATATTGAGCAACTTCGGCGCACTGGACGGGGTTTCCCAGTAGGCGGCTGTCGACTTGGAGGTTGCCGGGTCCAGGCAGGTACCGAAAACCTGGCGCTGTGTGTTGACGGCAACGAGTTCGCAATGGCTGTTGGTGGGCACCTGCAGATTGACCACGGTAAAGCCCAGCAGCCCGTTGGTGGCAAGCTTTGGCGTTACCGTGCCACCGGGGCCGGGGCAGTTGAGCGCGATGGCGAGATTGTTGAATGCCTGGTTATTGACCCCGACAGGCAGGCAGTTGTCGCGCACCAGCGGTACGTCGAGCAGGGCCAGAGCGACGGCGTTGCCCTGGTTCCAGACAACGGAGGTGGCCTGTCCGGCACTGTTCAGGCTCTGGCCGGCGGTGAACCCCGTGACGCGGCTGCGGGAGGTGGCTTTGGCGCTGGTGTCGGGCAGCAGCCCGGTGCCGAGCAGCGACAGCGGTTTGTCCTCGGTGGGGTTGTTGAGTCCGGATGACCAGGTTGTTACACGTGCCAGGCCACTGGGTGCCGTGCAGACACCGAGTATGCGATTGGGACTTCCCGTCGATGGTTCGTTGCTGATGCTGTTGGCGCGACATGAGTCACCGCTGTTCAGCGGTGTCAGCGCGACACCCGGATCGACCCAGGCCCGATCGGGGCCGCCCGGTGTATCGGAGCCGATGGCTCCGACGACCTTGCCGGTGCTGTTCACCGATTGAGCGATGCTGCTGGCGGTAGCGCTGGTGGGCCCCACGGGCTGAAAGGTGGCGGCGTGCGCGAGCGGTGCGATGAGTCCGACGGACAGGACGCCACAGGTCATGAGCGTGGTTGCATGAGCTTTCAGAAGGCTTGCCATGTTTGATCCATCCTTGATGAGACGTTTCTCTGGCTCACCTGTGACGGCCTTCTACAAGTGACGGGCTTAGTTAACGCTACGGCCTCTCGTTTGCCACCTGTCAGAAATGACAGTCCGAGGCACCATCCGTCGTTTTCCTGCCGTCAGACCACCTGGTGGCGATAGGGCAGGTCCGGCCCGATGCGGCTGCAGGTGATCGCGGCCGCGCGGACGGCGAAGTCGAGCATGGCTTCGATCTGGGTCTTTTCCAGGCGTTCCAGGCCCTGCACCGAATCCAGTTGCTGCTCGGTCAGCCAGGCGATCAGCGCCGCCTGGAAGGTGTCGCCAGCCCCCACGGTATCGGCCGTGGTGACTTGTCGGGCCGGCACCGACCAGTGCCCGTGGCGGCGACTGTAGACGCTGGCACCCTGGCGGCCACGGGTCAGGAATAGCAGTTGGCAGCGCTGCTCCAGCCATTCCCGGGCGACGTCCTGCGGTTCGCGATCGGGGTAGAGCAGGTGCAGGTCCTCGTCACTGACCTTGATCAGGTCGGCGTGGGCCGCCAGGACGGCGATGCGTTGGCGCCACAGCCCGATGTCCGGCTGCGGGTTGAGGCGTACGTTGGGGTCGAGGGTGATCAGCCGGCGTCCGCTTTCCCGGCGGACCAGCGTCAGCAGGGTATCGGCGATCGGCTGCACCACCAACGAGTAGGAGCCGATATGCAGGCCGCGCACCGCGTCGTCCAGGGGCGGCAGGTGTTCCGGCAGCAACTGGCGGTCGGCACAGCCCTCGCCACGAAAGCTGTACTGGGGCGAGCCATCGGCACCGACGGCAACCATCGCCAGGGTGGTGGGCGCGTCGAAATCCCGCAGGTAGTCGGCACGCACGCCTTCCTCCTGGAGAACCTGTTGCAGGCGGCGCCCCAGGTAGTCGTTGGACAGCCCGGCCAGCAGCGCCGCCTCCACGCCCAGGCGGCGCAGGCCCACCGCGACGTTGAACGGCGAACCGCCGGCAATCGCCTTGAAATTCACTTTCGAGGTTTGCCCGCTCGCGTCGGGCTCGCTGAAGAAATCGAACAGCGCTTCACCACAGACCAGATACATGGATGCTCACTCTTGCTCTTGAAGGGCCGCGACCTGTTGGCGGTAGCGGTGATAAATCGGTTGATAGGCGCTGACATGGGCCGGGATCGGCCGGGTCTCGCTGCCGGTATCGAGGCTGACGCAACGCTCGCACAGTTCGGCGAGGCCGTGAAGCGCTCCGGACTCGCACCAGGCCGCCTGGATCGCCGCACCGAGGGCGGCGGCCTCGCTCTGTTCGGTGCAGATGACCGGAGTATTCATGATGTCGGCGACCATCTGCCGCCAGACCGGGCTTTTCGCGCCGCCGCCGATCAGGCGGATGCTCTGGCCCTGCAGGCCGTTGCCGCGCAGCAGGTCGAGGCCATAGCGCAGGCCGAAGGTTGTGCCCTCGACCACGGCGCGGCACAGGTTGGCCGGGTTCAGGTTGGTCAGGGTCAGGCCCAGCAGGCTGCCGCTGGCCCGGGGCAGGGCCGGCACCCGCTCGCCGTTGAGGAACGGCAGCATGCTGACGCCCTCGGCGCCGATGGGGGCCTGGGCCACCAGGGCGTTGAACTCGTCGAGCCCGAGCCTGAACAGTTCGCGCACCGCGCCGGTGGCGTTGGTCAGGTTCATGGTGCAGATCAGCGGCAGCCAGCCGCCGCTGGAGGAGCAGAACGCCGCCACTGCGGCATCCGGGCTGATCAGCGGCTGCTCGGCATAGGCGTAGACCGTGCCGGAGGAGCCCAGGCTCATGGTGATCACGCCGGGCTGGATATTGCCGGTGCCGATGGCGCCCATCATGTTGTCGCCACCACCGCTGGCGACCACGGCCCGGGGGTTGATGCCCAGCCGCCGGGCGATGGCGGGCTGTATCCGGCCGACTGGCTGGTGGGCCTCGATCAGTTCCGGCAGGGCCGCCTGCAGGCGGCCGCTGGGGTCGATGTGCTGGAGCAGCGGCCGGTCCCAGTCACGTCGGCGCACGTCGAAATAGCCGCTGCCGGAGGCATCGCCATACTCGGCGCAGGCCCGGCCGGTGAGCCAGTGGTTGAGGTAGTCGTGGGGCAGCAGGACGTGGGCGATGCGGGCGAACAGGTCCGGGTGCTGCTCCCGGGTCCAGAGCAGCTTGGACACGGTGTAGCCGGGGGCGATCACCAGGCCCAGGCGCGCCAGCGAGCCCGCTTCGCCGCCCAGGTAGTCGAGCAGGCGCTGGTTTTGCGGGGTGCTTTCGGTGTCACACCAGAGTTTCGCCGGGCGCAGGGCCTGGCCCTGTTCGTCGAGCAGCACCAGCCCGTGCTGCTGCCCGGAAACGCCGAGGCCACGGATGGCGTGGCCATCGATTTGTGCGGCTTGCAGGGCCTGGTGGGTGGCCTGGATGAACGCCTCCAGCCATTGCCCGGTGTCCTGCTCGCGGCGGCCGTTGGCGCCGCTGATCAGGTCGTGGGGGGCCGAGCCCTGGCCCAGCACCTGGCCGCTGACGCTGTCGAGGACAAGGGCCTTGGTGCCTTGGGTGCCGCAGTCGATGCCGAGGTAGAGTTTCTGGTTCATGGTGGTGCCTGGTGGTTGGGGCGCGCCCCCGGTCGTGGTGTGAACACAACCCTGTAGGAGCCGGGCTTGCTCGCGAAGGCGTCGGCCCTGACAACGTGTGAATGTCAGGAAGACCCCTCGTGGGCAAGCCTGGCTCCTACAGGGTAATGGGATCAGGTTCTCGCCAGCAGGCGCTCCAGGGTTTTGCTCACCCCCACTCCCCGCAGGCTGTCGTAGCACGACTTGAAGGCAGCGACGAAGGCTTCGGACTGGGGAATCGCAGTGCCGAAGATTTCCTCCACGCCCAGCAGGCGTTGCACGATCAGGTTGTCATCGGTGACCATCGCCTGGCAGAACTCGGCCCGTGGATCGGGAATGCGGTAGCGCACGCCGTTTTCGTCGACGCCCTTGAGGTACAGGGCCCAGGCGGCCACCACCAGGGCGGCGCGTTCGGTGTCGCGGCCATCGGCGATCAGCCGGTTGATGGTCGGCACGGTGAACTTGGGAAACTTCGACGAACCGTCGGAACAGACCCGCTCCAACTGGTCGGCAATCGCCTGGTTGGAGAAACGCTCGACCAGGGTGTTCTTGTAGTCGCCCAGGTCGATCCCCGGCACCGGGGCCAGTTGCGGGGTGACGTCCAGGTCCATGTAGGCGCGCATGTAGGCGACGAACAGCGGGTCGTTCATGGTCTCGTGGACGAAACGGTAGCCCTTGAGAAAACCCAGGTAGGTGAGGGCCAGGTGGCTGCCGTTGAGCAGCTTGATCTTCATCTCCTCATAGGGCGTGACGTCGTCGGTGAACTGCACGCCGACCTTCTCCCAGGCCGGGCGGCCGTTGCTGAACTTGTCTTCCAGCACCCACTGCACGAAGGGTTCGCAGACCACCGGCCAGGCATCGTCGATCCCGTGCTCGTCATGCAGTTGCAGGCGGTGCGCCGAGCTGGTCATCGGCGTGATGCGGTCGACCATGGCGTTGGGGAAGCTCACGTTGGCGGCGATCCAGTCGTGCAGGCCGGCGTCGCGCAGCGCGGCGAAGGCCAGCAGCGCCTTGCGGGTCACCGCGCCGTTGTGCGGCAGGTTATCGCAGGACATCAGGGTGAAGGCCGCAATACCGTTGGCCCGCCGCTGCGCCAGGGCCGCGCAGAGAAAGCCGAAGACCGTCCGGGGGGAGTCCGGATGGCTGAGGTCGTGCCGGACCTGCGGCAGGTGGCTCATGAACTCGCCGGTGCTGTCATCGATGCAGTAGCCGCCTTCGGTGATGGTCAGCGAAACGATGCGGATCTCGGCCGAGGCCAGCTTGTCGATCAGTGCCCGGGCACCGTCCTGGGCCAGCAGCATGCCGCTGATGGAGGCGATGACGCGGGTTTCGGTGTCGTCGCCGTCCCCCAGTTCGTAGAGCGTGTAGAGGTGGTCCTGGGCCGCCAGGGCGTCACGTACGCCCTGGTCCTCGGGGCGCAGGCCGATGCCACAGATGCTCCACTCGTGACCTTCGCCGAGGTTCATCAGCGCATCGGTGTAGTAGGCCTGGTGGGCGCGATGGAAGCCGCCGACGCCGATATGGGCGATGCCCTGCCGGGTGTCGCTCGCCACATAGCCGGGCAGTGCGACCTGGGGGGACAGGTTGTGCAGGTTCTGTTTGTTCAGGTTCATTGCGGGTTCTCTTGATCAGGCCGCGGCACGCAGCGCGCGGGGCAGCGCCACACCGTCGGCATCGAAAAGGTGGCAGTGGGCGCTGTCCAGGTGCAGGTCGAGGGTTTCGCCGTACTGGCTGGCCAGGTCGCCGCGGATACGCATGGTCAGCGCCTCGCCGGAACGGGTACGGACGTGGCAGTAGGTGTCGCTGCCCAGGCGCTCGCCGACATCGGCGGTGACCCGCAGGACGCAGTCGCCGGGCTTGGCGATTTCCAGGTGTTCCGGTCGGATGCCGAGGGTCACCGGGCTGCCGACGCTGAGGCTGGCGCCGCTTTGGGCCAGGCTGATGCGGGTGCCGGCCTCCAGTTCGACTTCGCAGCCCTGGGCGTCGACGCGGCTGATCTTGCCCTTGAGAAAGCCCATCTTCGGCGTGCCGAGGAAGCCGGCGACGAACAGGTTGACCGGCGAGTGGTACAGCTCCAGGGGCGAGCCGACCTGCTCGACGCGCCCGCCGTTGAGCACCACCACCTTGTCGGCCAGGGTCATGGCCTCGACCTGGTCGTGGGTCACGTAGATCATGGTCGCCTGCAGTTCCTTGTGCAGGCGCGCCAGCTCCAGGCGCATCTGCACCCGCAGCGCGGCATCGAGGTTGGACAGCGGTTCGTCGAACAGGAAGATCTTCGGGTTGCGCACGATGGCCCGGCCGATGGCCACGCGCTGGCGCTGGCCGCCGGAGAGTTGCTTGGGCTTGCGCTCCAGCAGGGGGCCGAGTTCGAGGATGCGCGCGGCCTCGTTGACCTTGCGCTCGACCTCGGCCTTGGCCACGCCGGCCAGGTCGAGTGCGAAGGACATGTTCTTGCGCACGCTCATGTGCGGGTACAGGGCGTAGGTCTGGAACACCATCGCCAGGTCGCGCTTGGCCGGGCTGACTTCGGTGATGTCGCGGCCGTCCAGCTCGATGGTGCCGGAGGTGACTTCCTCAAGGCCGGCGATCAGCCGCAGCAGGGTCGACTTGCCGCAGCCCGACGGGCCGACGAAGACCACGAATTCGCGATCGCGCACTTCCAGGTCGATGCCCTTGATGATGGACAGACCTTCGAAGCCTTTTTGCAGATGTCTTATTTTCAGGTTGGCCATGATGTGGCTCCTCGATTGTTTGGCAGAACACCGGTCCGTGTTGGGGTCATTACTTCACGGCACCGAAGGACAGGCCGCGGACCAGCTGTTTCTGGCTGATCCAGCCAAAGATCAGGATCGGTGCGCAGGCGAGGGTCGAGACGGCGGACAACTTGGCCCAGAACAACCCCTCGGGGCTGGAGTAGGAGGCGATCAGCGCGGTCAGCGGCGCGGCGTTGGAGGAGGTCAGGTTCAGCGACCAGAACGCCTCGTTCCAGCACAGGATCAGCGACAGCAGCATGGTCGAGGCCAGGCCGCCCTTGCTGATCGGCAGCAGCACCCGCAGCATCTCCTGCAACAGCGTGGCGCCGTCGAGACGGGCGGCTTCGAGGATGTCCCGGGGGATGTCCTTGAAGTAGGTGTACACCATCCAGATCACGATCGGCAGGTTGATCAGGGTGTAGATCACGATCAGCGCGAGGCGGGTGTCGAGCAGCTCGAACGACTTGGCCAGCAGGTAGATCGGCATCAGCACGCCCACCGGTGGCAGCATCTTGGTCGAGAGCATCCACAGCAGGGTGCGCTTGGTCCGCTGGGTTTCGTAGAACGCCATGGAGTAGGCCGCCGGTACCGCGATCAGCAGGCACAGGGCGGTGGCGCTGAACGACACCACCACCGAGTTCCAGGCGAAGCGCAGGTAGCCGCTGCGTTCCTGGATATGCAGGTAGTTCTCCAGGGTCGGGCTGAAGATGAACTGCGGCGGCGTGGCGAAGGCGTCGATTTCGCTCTTGAAGCTGGTCAGCACCATCCAGAAGATCGGAAAGAAGATCAGCAGGGCCAGGGCCCAGGCCAGGATGCCGAGCAGCACGCTCTGCAGGCGGCGTGATTGTTTGAGGGTCAGGGTCGTCATGGCGCGGGCCTCAGGGCTTGTCTGTCAGGTTCTTGCCGAGCATCCGCACCAGGATGATCGCGGCGATGTTGGCGATGACCACGGCGATCAGGCCGCCGGCGGAGGCCATGCCGACGTCGAACTGCACCAGCGCCTGGTTGTAGATCAGGTACGCCAGGTTGGTCGACGCATAGCCGGGGCCGCCGTTGGTGGTGGTGAAGATCTCGGCGAACACCGACAGCAGGAAGATGGTCTCGATCATCACCACCACGGCGATCGGCCGGGCCAGGTGTGGCAGGGTCAGATGCCAGAAGATCGCCAGCGGGCCGGCACCGTCCAGGCGCGCGGCTTCCTTCTGTTCCTGGTCGAGGGACTGCATGGCGGTCATCAGGATCAGGATGGCGAAGGGCAGCCATTGCCAGGACACGATGATGATCACCGACAGCAACGGGTAGTGCGCCAGCCAGTCCACCGGCTCGGCGCCGAACAGCCGCCACAGCGCGGCGAGCACGCCCGAGACCGGATGGAACAGCAGATTCTTCCAGATCAGTGCGCCGACCGTGGGCATGATGAAGAACGGCGAGATCAGCAGTACCCGGACGATGCCGCGGCCGAGGAACTCGCTGGCTTCCAGCAGGGCCGAGATCAGTACACCGAACACCACGCTGATCAGCAGCACGCTGCCCACCAGCAGCAGGGTATTGGTGGCGCCGGGCAGGAAGCCCGAGTCGGTGAGGAAGTAGCTGAAGTTCTCAAGGCCCACGTACTGGTTTTCGCCAGGGTAGAGCAGGTTGTAGCGGATCAGCGAAAAGTACAGGGTCATGCCCAGCGGTACGATCATCCACAGCAGCAACAGGGCTACCGAGGGGCTGACCAGAAACCAGCCGGGGTTGCGCAGACGGCTTTTGCGCAGCGGCTGGGGACGGTCCATATGGGCTTTTGCAGTGGTGGTATTCATGGTCTTCAAAACCGCTTGGGGTCAGGGAGCGGATCTTGTGCAGCAGCAGGGCGTGCCCGCGAAGGGTGCGACTCGGTGTTCCTGGCATGGCGTGTTGCCTGGACCGAGATCTTCGCGGGCAGGCCCGGCGCCTGCAGGTCAGCGTCTACTTGGGGTAGCCCGCGCGTTTCATCTCGCGTTCGGTACTCTGCTGGGCCGAGGCCAGGGCCTGGTCAACCGTGGTCTGGCCGATCAGTGCGGCGGAGAACAGCTTGCCGACCTGGGTACCGATGGCCTGGAACTCGGGGATGGTCACCAGCTGGATGCCGACGTAGGGCACCGGCTTGGCGCTCGGATCTTTCGGGTTGGCCACCTTGAGCGATTCCAGGGTGATTTTCGCGAACGGCGCGGCCTGCATGTACGCGTCGCTGTAGGTCGAGGCCCGGGTGCCCGGCGGGACGTTGGCGATGCCATCTTCCTTGGCCACCAGGGCCGCGTATTCCTTGGAAGTGGCCCACGCGCTGAAGGTCTTCGCCGCGTCCTTGGCCTTGGAACTGGTGGGAATCGCCAGGGCCCAGGAGTAGAGCCAGGCCGAGCCTTTCTCGGTGACCTGGTGCGGGGCAAAGGTGAAGCCGACATGGTCGGCGACCTTGCTCTGGGTCTTGTCGGTGACGAACGAGCCGGCGACGCTGGCATCGACCCAGATCGCGCACTTGCCGCTGTTGAACAGCGCCAGGTTTTCGTTGAAACCGTTGCTCGACGCGCCGGGCGGGCCGGATTTCTTCATGGTGCCGACGTAGAAGTTCAGGGCGTTCTTCCATTCGGGGCCGGTGAATTCCGGCTGCCACTTCTCGTCGAACCAGCGGGCGCCATAGGCGTTGGCGACGGTGGTGATCAGCGCCATGTTCTCGCCCCAACCGGCCTTGCCGCGCAGGCAGATGCCGTATTGCTCCTTGTCCGGGTGATTGAGCGTGGCGGCGAATTCGCCCAACTGCTCCCAGGTCGGCCGCTCGGGCATGGTGAGGCCGGCGTCCTTGAACAGGTCGGTGCGGTAGTAGGTCATGGAACTTTCGGCGTAGAACGGCAGGGCGAACAGGGTGCCCTTGACCGACAGGCCATCACGTACCGAGGGGAACACATCATCGATGTCGTAGGTGGCGGGCAGGTTGTTCATCGGTTCCAGCCAGCCCTTGGCGCCCCAGAGTGCGGCTTCGTACATGCCGATGGTGAGCACGTCGAACTGGCCGCCCTGGGTGGCGATGTCGGTGGTCAGGCGCTGGCGCAGCACGTTTTCTTCCAGTACCACCCAGTTCAGCCTGATGTCCGGGTGCTCGGCCTCGAAAGTCTTCGACAGCTTCTGCATGCGGATCATGTCGCTGTTGTTGACGGTGGCGATGGTCAGGGTCTGGGCGCCGAAGCTGACGCTGCTGGCGGTCAGGCAGGTGGAGACGAGCAGAGCTTTTGCTATGGCTTTCATCGAACACTCCTCTTCTGGCGCCCGGTGGCGGTCGAAGGTCGGTTTATTGTTGTTGTGTCTTCCTGTGCCCCGGAAGAATCTGTGGCTGATTACAGCCCTCAATCGCCAGCCAGACAAATCCTTGAAGACACTGTGATCGATACTTTTTTGCACTCGATGGGTAGGGCGCGTCTCGTTGAAACCTCCGTACGAAGGCTCAAGGCCGCGTGTTCCGGGGTAGGCGGGCGGGGGTAAATCCGTACAGGATTTTGCGCAATCGGCCGGGGGCGCCCCGAGCGGGGCGCCCGAAGGGGGTCAACCGAGGTTCTGTTCGGTCAGGCGCTGGACGGCCAGGCGGCGATAGTGCGAGGGGGTCATGCCCTTGAGCTGCTGGAAGCGCCGGTTGAAGTTGGAAATGTTGTTGAAACCGGACTCGAAGCAGACATCGGTGACCGGCTTGTCGCCATCGACCAGCAGTTCGCAGGATTTGCTGATGCGCAGGCGATTGACGAACTCGACGAAGCAGCGCCCGGTGGCCTGCTTGAACACCCGGGAGAAGTAGGTGGGCTTCATCCCCAGGTAGTCGGCGACTTCTTCCAGCGGCAGTTCCCGGGCGTAGTGGGCGAAAATGTAGTCGACGGCGCGGTTGGTGCGGTCGATATTGTTTTCGTCGGCCAGTTGCGGGGTGGTGACGCCGGAGAGCAACTGGTAGTCGTCGCAGGTGCTGAGCAGTTCCAGCAGGATCAGGAAGTGCCCCAGGCGCGTCACGCCCTGGGAGTCGGCGATGCGTTGCATCAGTTGCGCGGCCTGGCCGATGGTGTCCTTGCAGCGGAACTCGATACCGTACTGGGCCCGTTCCAGCAGCGGCGCCAGGGTTTTCAGCTCGGCGAAGATCTGGTGGCCTTCCTCGAACAGTTCGTCGGTGAAGTTCACCAGCATGTCGCGCTTGGGCACCACCTCGTCTTCGGCCACCTGGCTGATCCAGTTGTGGGGCAGGTTGGGGCCGGTGAGGAACAGGGTGTAGGGATGGAAGTTGCCGATGTAGTCGCCGATGAAGACCTTGCCGGAGCTGGCGACGATCAGGTGCAGCTCGTATTCCTTGTGGAAATGCCAACGTACCAGCGGGCAGGGGAAGCCGTGCTGGCGGTAGATGATGGAGAGACCGTTATGGTCATCCATCAGTTCATAGGAGGGATCGGTGATACGGGTCGTTCGAGTCATTGGAGGCGCTTTTATTATTATTGCTGCTCGATAATGCCTCCTTCGTCGGCCATCTGCCAACCTTGCGCCAGGTTTCGGATAAGCTGAAACAGGCTGGACGGCGTCCATCGTGCCCATTTCCAGGAGCAAAACGGTGAAGAGCGTTCTATTGATCGGTATCGGTTCCGGCCACCCGGAGCAGATCACCCTGCAGGCTATCAGGGCCCTGAATCGCGCCTCGGTGTTCTTCCTGCTGGACAAGGGACGGGCCAAGGAAGAGCTGGTGAACCTGCGCAGGGAGATCTGCGAGCGCTACATCGAACAGCCGGGTTATCGCCTGGTGCAGGTCAGCGACCCGCTGCGCGAGAACGATGAGGATGCCTATGAAGCCGGGGTCGAGCGTTGGCATGCGCAGCGCGCCGGACTGTTCGCCCGGCTGATCGACGAGGAACTGGGCGAGAACGAGTGCGGCGCCTTTCTGATCTGGGGCGAGCCGGGCCTGTATGACAGCACCCTGCGGGTACTGGAGCGGGTAGTGGCGCTTGGCGGCCCGGCGTTCGAGGTCGAGGTGATCCCCGGGATCAGCAGCGTGCAGGCGCTGGCGGCGCGGCATCGAATCCCGTTGAACCGCATCGGCGAACCGATCCGTATCACCACTGGCCGGCGCCTGGAAGTGGCCGACCTGGACAATGTGGTGGTGATGCTCGATGCCCATTGTGCCTTCGGCCAGTTCGTCGACCAGACCCTGGACATCTACTGGGGAGCCTACCTGGGCACCGAGGACGAGCTGCTGGTGAGCGGCAAGTTGCATGAAGTGCACGGACAGATCCGTGAATTGCGTGAGGCTGCCCGGCAACGCAAGGGGTGGATCATGGATACCTACCTGCTGCGTCGCCCGCTGGGTTCGTAGGACAGATCCTGGTAGCAGCGATTTGGCGATATTTCAGGTGTCGCTAAGAGACCGTTCTTACGGAGAAGGAGGGCGATGTCGTTTAGTGTCCGCAGGCTCTCAAAATTCCTGGGATACCTCTGTGGAACGCCATGCGCCCCGTACCCGCTATTGATCGATTTCGTCGCCTGTTCCTGACGCTGGCCCTGTGTCTGTCCAGCCTGCCGGTTTTCGGGCAGTTGCCGGTCGACCTGCCCTACAGCGGCGGAGTGTTCAGCGTCGATCCGGCGACCCTGCAGGTCACTCTGCACCGTGACGATGGCCAGGTCTCGGTACTGAGCGCGCCGGCCTTTTCCGACAGTGCCCGGGCCAACGGATTGACCGGGCGCAGCTGGCGTATCAGCCACGGTGCCGATCGCTTCCGGGTCGAGGCCGGGATCGAGCAGGACGCCTTGCGCCTGTCGATCCGCGCCGATCAGCCGGGGCTGCTGGAGTGGCCGCGGCCCCTGGAGGCCGCAGCCATCGAGGCCTATGCTCTGCCGTTCGGGGAGGGCGCCTATGTCCCCGCTGACGATCGCCAGTGGCTGGACTGGCTGTTGCGCCGCTATGAGCCGGATGCCCTCAACGGCCTGCTGTCGATGCCCTTCTGGAGTGAGTTGCGGGGCGATCACTCGATCACCTGGCTGATCGAAACGCCCTTCGATACCCGTTTCGGCATGATCGAGCAGGATTCGCGACCGTTGCCGCGGATCAGTCACGAGTTCAACCGGTTGGCCGGGGACGCGCCCTTCAAGGTCAGCATCAGGGTCGGCCCGGCCGATCCGTTGTATGGCGCGCGTTTCTATCGCCAGTGGCTGGAGGCCCGTCACCGCCTGGTTTCGCTGAAACAGAAAATTGCCCGGCAGCCGCTGGTCGCCCGGCTTGGCGGGGCCGCGCATATCTATCTGTGGGGGGCGGGGCCGCTGAAAACCGCGGATATCAAGGACTGGCCGGCGTTCCTGAGGTTTTTTGCCGCGCGTCGCCAGGATCATCGGCACCTGGCATCGAGGTTGTGGGCGGCGTTCGACCCACCGGCACGGGAAAGTTTCGAGGCCGCGTTGCAGGAGGCCGGTGACTGGAAGAGCGGGGTGTCGCTGTTTCGTCGGCGCGAGGTGACCCGTGCGCTCAATACGGCATTGCAGGCGGCGTTGCCGTTGGTGCCGGTCGAGCCGCTGCCGGGCAATCACGATCCGGCGGCGAATGTGGCCTGGGGGCAGCAGGTCCGCGGGCAGTTGCTCGACGCGTTCGGCCCCTGGCTGGCATCGCCCCGGCGCTGGGGCGGCGGTCTGTCGCTGGAGACCGTGGAGGCGTTGCGCAAGGCCGGCCTGAGCCGGGCCTGGCTGGGGGCGGACGACTGGCGCGATGCGCTGTGGCACCCCGAGGCGGTGGAGGCGGCCAAGGCTGCCGGTTATCTGGTGGCGGTGTATGACAGCTACGGCAGTGCGCATCCCTCCAACCTGCGGGCCACCTGGGCCACGGCGCAGATGGGCGACGAACTGGCGGCGGCGGGCTATCGCGACAGCCGGGGGGAAAAGCTGCGCGGCTTCAATGGCCGTGGGGTCTATGTCAATTCCCGGGTGGTCGAACCCTATGCGCAACGGCGTATCAGTGCGGTTGCCCGTGGCGCCCGCCTGAACAGCTACTTTCTCGATGTCGATGCCGCCGGTCCCGAGTTCAGGGACTATACCCCGGGCCGGGAAACCAGCGAGCGCGAGGATGCCGAGGCGCGCAGGCGCCGCTTGCAGTTTCCCGGCACCGAGCTGGGGCTGGTCACCGGCAGCGAGGGTGGGGTGGCCTTCTATGTGCCCAGCATCGCCTACAGCCATGGCATCGCCACCCAGCCGTTCGCCTGGATGGACCCGGATATCGGCAAGAACAAGCAGTCGCCGTTCTACCGTGGCGGGTACTGGCCGCCGGAGACCCCGGACCTGTATTTCAAGCCGATACCGCTCAAGCCGGCGGTCGCCCGCTTCGTCACCTCGGCGCAGTTTCGCCTGCCGCTGTATCAGCTGGTGTTCCACGACAGCCTGGTCAGCACCCACCATTGGGAATATGGCTCGCTGAAGTTCTCCAGCGAGCGGGAAACCACGGCGTTGCTGCAGTTGCTGTACATGGTGCCGCCCCTGTATCACCTCAACGACCAGGTGCTGGCCCGCGATCTGCCGTTTATTCGGGCCTATGACAAGGTGTTCCGGCCGTTGCACGAAAGGCTGTTCACCGAGCGGCTGAGCGATTTCCAGGTGTTTTCGGCCGATCGCCTGGTTCAGCGTACCTCGTTCAGCGACGGCACCCTGATCACGGTGAACTTCGCCAGGAAACCCGCCCGTTCGCCGGAGGGCCGGCTGTTGCCGCCGCGTTCGGCCCTGGTGCTGGCGCCGGATCGGGGGCCGCAACTGATCGAGATCGCCCGGTTGTTCCTGCCTTCGACATGAGGCCTCAGGCCTTGCGGTTTTTCGCCTCGATCCACTGGGCCATGTACTGGGTGCTCTTGTGATGGTGATGCCGCAGCATGGCGCCGGTGAAGTTGTCGCGCCGATGTTGTGCCAGTCGCTGCCGGCATTGCTCGATACGCGCCACCAGGGCCGGGCCGTGCTGGCGCCGGTCGTAGCGGGCGGCCAGCAAGGCGTGGCCGGCGGCCTGGGCCTGCCGCCAGGCCGCCGGGTCCTGGTAGAGCCGCACGGCGGCCGCGGCCAGGGCTTCGGCGCGGGTCTCGATGGCGCCGGGCCAGGGCAAGTCGCCGTGCATGGCTTCGGCACCGATCGGCGTGGTGACGTTTGGCGTGCCGCAGAGCATGGCATCGGCGAGCTTGCCCTTGATCCCGGCGCCAAAGCGCAACGGTGCCAGGCAGATGCGCGCCGCACTCATGACCTGCAAGGCATCCTCGGCCCAGTTCAGCACGTGAAAGCCCTGGGTCGGGTTATGCAGGGCGGTGGCCTTGGGCGGTGTATAGGCGCCGTAGACGTGCAGTTGCGCGCTCGGCAATTGCTGGCGGATCAGCGGCCAGAGGGTGGTTTTCATCCAGAGCACCGCGTCCCAGTTCGGTGCGTGGCGAAAGTTGCCGATGCTGAGGAAATGCGCGCGCTCCTCGAACGGCCGAAAGGCAGCGGGCTGATCGAGCATCAGCGGGCACCAGTGCAGCAGCGCCGGCGGCAGCCGGAACTGCTCGGTCAACAGGCGAATCTCGACATCGGAAATCATCAGGCTCAGGTCCGAGCGGTAGATCGCCGCGATCTCGCGCTGGGCCTGATCGGTTTCGCTCATCTGCTGGAACACCTGCGGCAGGTCGGGGGCAAACAGCGTGCTGAAGTCGTTCGGGTCCGGATCGGCCTTCAGGCGTTCCTTGAGCTGCTGCTGGCGGGCGTCGCGCAGGCTTTGCAGGTCGGAGGTTTCCAGCACGCGGATGGCGTCGGGGCAGTGCTTCTCGACCCTCCAGCCGAACTGCTCCTCCATCATGAAGCGGTCGAACAGCACCACATCCGGCTGCAGGGCGGTGATGAAGGTGTCGAAGCTGCTGTTGTTGAGCTCGATGGCCTGTTCGTCGATTCCCAGGCTCTGCAGGTCGGCCTTGTGCTCGCCGACGCTGGCGGGGCTGGCGAAGGTGATGTGCCAGCCGGCTTCGAGGAAGCTTTCGAGAATCTGCATCATGTGCCCACCGGCGGCCGAGGAACGGGGTTCGGGCCAGACATAACCGATGACCAGGACGGTGGTGGTGCCGGTGGCACTCATGGGCGGGGCTTCCTTGAAACGGGCAGGGTGAAAGGGGGCGCAATTAAACCACAGCGGCCGTCGAGATTGACCTGCTCCCGCGCACTGCGTAGCCTTGCAGGTTCGAGGTTCTTCGGCATCCGGCCGAAGCTAAGATGGGAACGCGGCAAGCCGCGGCTGCCCCCGCAACTGTGAGCGGTTTGATAGTCTTGCCTGGCCACTGCCCCTTGGGGCGGGAAGGCGCAAGACCCGGTGATCGGGCGACTGCCGAACACCCGCCCGCAAGCCAGGAGACCTGCCTCGTGACAGAATTTCACTTAAACCGGGCGGGGTGATCCGGTGGCGAACCTACCCGCGCCTGTTCCGGCAGCGGTTCTCGTCCCGTATGCCCGCTATTTTTGCCAAGGGGCATCCCGATGAAAACACTGGCCAAGCTTCCCGTCACCATCGTCACCGGCTTCCTCGGCTCGGGCAAGACCACCTTGTTGCGCCACATGCTCGACAACGCCCAGGGCCGCCGCATCGCGGTGATCGTCAACGAATTCGGCGAACTCGGCATCGATGGTGAAATCCTCAAGCAGTGCTCGATCGGTTGCACCGAGGAAGAGGCGGTCGGTCGCGTCTTCGAACTGGCCAATGGCTGCCTGTGCTGCACCGTGCAGGAAGAGTTCTTCCCGGTGATGCGCGAACTGGTGGCACGGCGCGGCGATCTGGACCACATCCTCATCGAAACCTCCGGCCTGGCGTTGCCCAAACCGCTGGTCCAGGCGTTCCAGTGGCCGGAAATCCGCAGTGCCTGCACCGTCGATGCGGTGATCACCGTGGTCGACAGCCCGGCGGTGGCCGCCGGTACCTTCGCCGCCTTCCCCGACCAGGTGGACGCCCAGCGCAAGCTCGACCCGAACCTGGACCACGAGTCGCCGCTGCACGAACTGTTCGCCGACCAGTTGTCCAGCGCCGACCTGGTGATTCTCAACAAGACCGACCTGATCGCCCCCGAAGACCTGGCCAAGGTCCGCCTGGAAGTGGCCGAGGAACTGCCACCGGCGGTGAAGATCGTCGAGGCCAGCAGCGGTCGCCTGCCGCTGGACGTGCTGCTCGGCCTGGGTGCCGGCTCCGAAGAACATATCGACAGCCGTCACAGCCACCACGATCACCACCACGACGGCGATGATCACGACGATCATGACCACGATGCCTTCGACTCGATCTCCATCGACCTGCCGCAAGCCGATGAAAGCCTGCTGCTCGATGCCCTGACGCAACTGGTGGTCAAGCACGGCATCCTGCGGGTCAAGGGCTTCGCGGCGATCCCGAACAAGCCGATGCGCCTGCTGATCCAGGGCGTGGGCACCCGTTTCGACAAGCACTTCGACCGTGCCTGGGGCGCTGACGAGCCGCGTGTCACCCGCCTGGTGCTGATCGGTCAGGAACTGGATGCCGCCCTGCTCGAGTCGACCCTGCGCGCGGCGCTGACGGTCTGACCCCATGCACCTGCTCAGGACCCAGCCCGGCGGTTTCGTGTCGGACGACAACATTGCCGACCTGGGACAGACCCCCGCCGAGCTGGTGATCCTGTGCAGCGGTGATTCCAGCCTGGCGTTGCTCGCCGAAGCGGCGCAGCAACTGCCGGACGATTACCCCAGCCTGCGCCTGGCCAACCCGATGCAGGTGCAGAATCATGCCTCGGTCGACCTGTATGTCGACCAGGTGCTGCAACACGCCAAGGTGATCCTGCTGTCGTTGCACGGCGGGATCGGCTATTGGCGCTACGGCATCGAGCGCCTGGTGCAACTGGCCGAGCGCGGCGTGGCGCTGATCCTGGTGCCGGGCGATGACCGTCCCGACCCGGAACTGAGCGCCCTGGGCAACGTCCCGGCGGCCGAGGCCGAACGGCTCTGGCATTTCCTGCGCCAGGGGGGGCTGGGTAACGCCCTGCAACTGTTCAATTGCCTGGCCAGTACCTGGCTGGGGCGCGATTACCCGTGGCACGAGCCTCGCGCCTTGCCGCGCACGGCGATCTACCACCCCCGCGTGGTCGATGCGCGACTGGCGGATTGGCGTACCGACTGGCAGGCCGACCAACCAGTAGCGGCGCTGCTGTTCTATCGTTCGCACCTGCAGGCGGCCAACACCGCCTTCGTCGATGTGTTCTGCCAGCGCCTGCAGGCGGCCGGGCTGAACCCGTTGCCGATCGCCGTGGCCAGCCTCAAGGAGCCGGCCTGCCTGGCGACGGTCGAGGACTGGCTGGACGAAGTGTCGGCGGCGGTGATCCTCAATACCACCGGTTTTGCCCAGTCGACCCCCGAGGCGCCGCACCTGCGGCCGTTCCGCCGTGACATTCCGGTGATCCAGGCCATCTGCGCCCAGGACAACGAGCCCGGCTGGCAGGCCAGCGAGCAGGGCCTGGGGCCGCGGGACCTGGCGATGCACATCGCCTTGCCGGAACTGGACGGACGGATCATCAGCCGGCCGATCAGCTTCAAGGACCTGGCCTGGCGCAGCGAGCGCAGCCAGAGCGACGTGGTCTGCTACCGGGCCCAGCCCGAGCGCATGGACTTCGTCGCCGAACTGGCGCGGCGCTGGGTCGACCTGGCACGGCTGGACAACGGCGCCAAGCGCATCGCCCTGGTCCTGGCCAACTATCCGACCCGTGACGGCCGCATCGGCAACGGTGTCGGCCTGGACACGCCGGCCGCGGCGCTGAATATCCTGCGGGCCTTGCAGGCGCAGGGCTACCCGGTTGCCGAACTGCCCGAGAGTGGCACCGGCCTGATCCAGGCCCTGCTCGGCGGCGTCAGCAACGATCTCGACAGCCTCGATCTGCGACCCTGCCGGCAGAGCCTGGCGCTGGCCGAATACCAGGCCCTGTTCGAGCAATTGCCCGAGGCCAACCGCCAGGCGGTACTGGCTCGCTGGGGGCAGCCGGAAAACGACCCGATGTGCCGCGACGGGCGGATGATGGTCGCCGGGCTGCGCCTGGGGCTGACCTTCGTCGGCATCCAGCCGGCCCGTGGTTATCAGGTCGACCCGAGTGCGGTCTACCACGATCCGGACCTGGTGCCGCCCCATGGCTACCTGGCGTTTTATTTCTGGTTGCGCCACCGCTATGGTGCCCACGGCGTGATCCATGTCGGCAAGCATGGCAACCTGGAGTGGCTGCCGGGCAAGGGGGTCGGTCTGTCGCAGCACTGCTGGCCGGATGCGCTGCTGGGGCCGCTGCCGAATATCTATCCGTTTATCGTCAACGACCCGGGCGAGGGGGCCCAGGCCAAGCGCCGGACCCAGGCGGTGATCATCGATCACCTGATGCCGCCGCTGACCCGTGCCGAAACCTACGGCCCGTTGCGCGACCTGGAACTGCTTGCCGACGAATACTACGAAGCGCAACTGCTCGACCCACGCCGGGCCCGGGAGTTGCAGCGAGACATCCTCAAACTGGTACGCGAGACGCAGATCGACCGCGAGCTGCAGCTGGATGCCGGGCTCGACAGCGATGCCGACGCAGCGATCTGGCTGCCGCGCCTGGACACCTACCTCTGCGACCTCAAGGAGTCGCAGATCCGCGATGGCCTGCACGTGTTCGGCGAGTCGCCGCAGGGACGGCTGCGCATCGATACCCTGCTGGCCCTGCTGCGTATTCCCCGCGGTGACGGGCGAGGTGCCCGGTCGAGCCTGCTGCGGGCGTTGGCCAAGGCCTTCGAACTGGGCTTCGACCCGCTCGACTGTAACCTGGCCGAACCCTGGACCGGCTGCCGTCCGGAGGCGCTGCGCGACCTCGGCGCGGCCACCTGGCGCACCGCCGGCGACAGTCGCGAGCGCCTGGAACTGTATGCCGCAGCCTTGATCGAGCAGGCCCTGGCGGGGCTCGCCGAGCTGCCGGACAGCGAGGCATGGGCCGATGTGCGCAGCATCATCGACGGGCTGCTCGAACAGGTGGCGCCGCGGCTCGATGCTTGCGGGCCGGCGGAAATGCAGGGCCTGCTTGCCGCCCTCGACGGGCGCTTCGTCCCGGCCGGTCCCAGTGGTGCACCGAGCCGCGGGCGACTGGACGTGTTGCCTACCGGGCGCAATTTCTTTTCCGTGGACGTACGCAACCTGCCGACCACCACGGCCTGGCGCATCGGTTTCCAGTCGGCCAACCTGATTCTCGAGCGACATCTGCAGGACCACGGCGACCACCTGCGTCAGCTTGGCCTGTCGGTCTGGGGCACGGCGACCATGCGCACCGGCGGCGACGACATCGCCCAGGCCATGGCGCTGATGGGCGTGCGGCCGGTCTGGGCCACCGGCAGCCAGCGGGTCGACGACTTCGAGATCCTGCCGCTGAGCCTGCTGGACCGCCCTCGGGTGGACGTGACCCTGCGGGTTTCCGGGTTCTTCCGTGACGCCTTCGCCAACCTGATCCGCCTGTTCGACGCGGCGGTGCAGGCGGTGGCGGCGTTGGACGAACCCGAGGACCTGAACCCCCTGGCGGCCCGCGTTCGCCAGGAGCGCGAGCAACTGCAGGCGCAGGGCCTGGATGCCGAGCAGGCCGCACGCCAGGCCGGTTGGCGGATCTTCGGCGCCAAGCCGGGCGCTTATGGCGCGGGTGTGCAGAATGCCATCGACGGGCGCCTGTGGCAGAGCCGCGAGGACCTCGCCGAGGTCTACCTGAACTGGGGTGGCTACGCCTATGGCGGCTCCGACGAGGGTACCGCGGCCCGGGCGCCGTTCGCCCGACGCCTGAGCCAGGTCCAGGCCGTGTTGCAGAACCAGGACAACCGCGAGCATGACCTGCTCGATTCCAACGACTACTACCAGTTCCAGGGTGGCATGCTGGCGGCGGTGGAAAGCCTCAGTGGCAAAACCGCCGCCAGCTATCATGGCGACCACAGCCAGCCGGACCTGCCGAAGATCCGCACGCTCAAGGAGGAGTTGAACCGGGTGATCCGCTCGCGGGCGGCCAACCCCAAGTGGATCGACGGGGTCAAGCGCCATGGCTACAAGGGTGCCTTCGAGCTGGCGGCGACGGTCGACAATCTGTTCGCCTTCGATGCCACCAGCCAGCTGATCGACGATCACCAGTACGCGTTGCTGGCCGATGCCTACCTGCTGGATGCCGACACCCGCGCGTTCGTCCGCGAGCACAACCCCCATGCCTTGCGCGACATGACCGAGCGCCTGCTGGAAGCCCAGCAGCGCGGGCTGTGGCGTGAGCCGGGGGACTACCGCGAGGCGCTGGAAAACCTGCTGCTGGATATTGAAGAAGATGCCTGAGGACTATGCACCATGACTGACTCCCCGCATTTCCCGCTGTCGGCGGTGGTCGGTGCCGATGCGCTGAAGCTGGCGCTGTGCCTGACCGCCATCGACCCGAAGATCGGCGGCGTGCTGATCGAGGGGCCGCGCGGCATGGCCAAGTCGACCCTGGCCCGTGGCCTGGCCGACCTGCTGGCCAGCGGGCAGTTCGTCACCTTGCCCCTGGGGGCCACCGAGGAGCGCCTGGTCGGCACCCTCGACCTGGACGCGGCACTGGGGGAGGGCCGCGCGCAGTTTTCCCCCGGCGTGCTGGCCAAGGCCGACGGCGGCGTGTTGTATGTCGATGAGGTGAACCTGCTGGCCGATCATCTGGTGGACCTGCTGCTCGATGTGGCGGCCAGCGGCACCAACCTGGTGGAGCGCGACGGCATTTCCCATCGGCATGCGGCGCGCTTCGTGCTGATCGGTACCATGAACCCCGAGGAAGGCGAGCTGCGCCCGCAATTGCTCGACCGTTTCGGCCTGAATGTCGCCCTGAGCGGCCAGCCGGAACCGGCCGAGCGGACGCAGATCATTCGGCGCCGGCTGGATTTCGACAGCGACCCGCAGGCCTTCTGCGACCAGTGGGCAACACAACAGCAGGTGCTGCGCGAGCGTTGCGAACGGGCCCGGGCGTTGTTGCTGGAAATCGACCTGGATGATCGGGCGATGGCCGCGATCAGCGAGCGCTGTTTTGCCGCCGGGGTCGATGGCCTGCGCGCCGACCTGGTCTGGCTGCGGGCGGCCCGTGCCCACGCCGCCTGGCGGGGAGCGCGGCAGATCGCCGACGAGGATATCGAGGCGGTCGCCGAGTTTGCCTTGCGTCATCGGCGTCGCGAGAACTCGCCCGCAACCTCGTCAAGCCCTCCTGCCGGCGCGCCACAGAACCGCCCCGATCCGGCGCCGGGCACGGAGCAGGCCCAGGGGCAATGGGGTGAACTGCCGGCCAAGGCCATGGCCATGGGGGCTCGTCGGGACATTCCGAGCTGGCCAAAAAAGCCCTAGGCATTCGCCCTCGACTCAAGCCGGGGGCGAATGCCAGAACCGGCGCGGGTGAGGTTCCCGGAGGCCGCCAGGGTGCGGCCCGGGGTGCGGCGAGCGGGGCGATCGATTGGCTCGGGACGCTACTGGGCGGGCGGCCGAAGGCCCGCCGCGATCTGCGTTTTCGCTTGCGCAGCAGTACGGCCCACGAATTGTGGCTGGTGATCGTCGATGCATCGGCTTCCACCCGTCGACATCAGGCCCTGAGCGATGCCAAGGGGCTGCTCGCGCAGTTGTTCGACGATGCCTATCGCCAGCGGGCACGCCTGGCATTGTTGACCGCCAGTGGCAGCCGGCCGCAGTGGCAGGTCCAGGGGCTGAAGGCCTCCAGTGGCCTGGCGGGCTGGTTGGAGAACCTGGGGGCGGGCGGCGGAACGCCGTTGCTGGCGGCCTTGCAGGAGGCCGGCCACTGGTTGGCCGTCAGGCAGCGGCGTTTTGCCGAGGAGCGGCAGCGGGTATTGGTCTTGACCGATGGGCGCCTGAAGGCCTGGACGGGGTTGGCGCCATTCAATTGCCCGACATTACTGGTCGACCTGGAGAAGGGGCCGATTCGCCTGGGGCGGGCGCGGCAACTGGCCAGTGAACTCGGGGCCGATTATCGGCACATCGAGCTGCTCTAACTTCAGCTACCAACGTTGTGTCCATTTGATCGCATTCGCGGGCAAGCCACGTTCCTGCAGATATTGCGGCGTGTCTTGCTCGGTTACTGTAGGGGCAGGGTTTGCCCGCGAAGCTTATCGCTTTAAAGATCGAGAATCAGGCCGAGAAAGTCCAGGGCTGCAAGTCGTAGCCCTTCTTGCTCAATTCGGCACGGGCCTGTTCCAGAACGGATTTCAACTGCGCCAGGTTCGAATAGTCACTGCAAGAGATCTGCCGGCGGTCGATGCTGTTGTTGGTGCGATCGATTACGGTCAGGCTCAGGTCGCCTTTGTCTTGTGCTGTCCAGGCCACGCATTGGAAGGGTTTGAATGCGTTGCCGGCCATCAGGAGTGCTTCGTTGAAACGGAGCGGGGCGTTCATGGGGTCTTCTCTCAAGTATGCCCAAACAGTGTGTCAGCCGTCGGCTGGGCGCACCGTCGCGGCTGGTTACTTGTACTGATGTCCGCTGAGGGGCATCAGGTCACACGGGAAATACAGTTTTTTTCAACTTTTTTTCAGTGCCTCCAACAAGACTCTCGAATACCGAAATGGTTTCACCGTTATGTTTGGCGCGTTCGATCGGCTTTCGCCCTTATGCTCAATCGGTACAAGTTAGCGTCAATTTCTTGCTAGTGTTACAGCCAGGTTTGCCAAATTACTGTTTCTAATAAAATTTTATAATTCAGGCGCCAGGGAGCTGTCATGCAAGAAGCCACACCGCTAAGGCGTCTCCTGGTGGTCGATCCCTGCAACGACTGCCACCAGTTGCTTCCCGGCCTGCGCAGCATTGGCTGGGATGTCGACAGTTGCGAGCTCGAGGCGGCGGTCGATCGGCCCTGCGATATCGGCCTGTTGCGCCTGCAACCGTTTCATCTGGAGCGCCCCGATGCGGTCAAGGACCTGATCAGTCGCAGCGGCACCGAATGGATCGCGGTGCTCAGCCAGGAAGTCCTGCGTCTGCAGAACGTGGGTGACTTCGTCTGCGAGTGGTTCTTCGATTTTCATACTTTGCCCTTCGACGTTTCCCGCGTACAGGTGACATTGGGTCGCGCCTTCGGCATGGCGCGCCTGCGCGGGCAGGGGCCGGCCCCTGTCGAACCGCCGGAGCACGAGTTGCTCGGCGACAGCCGGTCGATCCGCGAGTTGCGCAAGCTCCTCGGAAAACTGGCGCCGACCGAGTCGCCGGTGTTGATCCGGGGTGAAAGCGGGACCGGCAAGGAACTGGTCGCCCGCACCCTGCACCGCCAGTCACAGCGCCACGCCAAGCCCTTCGTGGCGATCAACTGCGGGGCGATTCCCGAGCACCTGATCCAGTCTGAACTGTTCGGCCACGAGAAGGGCGCCTTTACCGGAGCGCACCAGCGCAAGGTCGGGCGCATCGAGGCGGCCAATGGCGGGACGCTGTTTCTCGACGAAGTCGGCGACCTGCCGCTGGAGCTGCAGGCCAACCTGTTGCGCTTTCTCCAGGAAAAACACATCGAGCGGGTGGGCGGCAGCCAACCGATCCCGGTCGATGTGCGGGTCCTGGCTGCGACCCACGTCGATCTGGAAGCCGCGATCGCTGCCGGGCGCTTTCGCGAGGATCTCTATTACCGCCTGAATGTACTGCAGGTGGTGACGGCGCCGCTGCGTGAACGCCACGGTGACGTGCGGATGCTGGCCAACCATTTCTCCCATTTCTACAGCCAGGAAACCGGGCGGCGACCGCGCAGTTTCAGCGAGGAGGCGCTGGTCGCCATGGGCAACCATGGCTGGCCGGGCAATGTGCGCGAGCTGGCCAACCGGGTCCGGCGTGGCCTGGTGCTGGCCGAGGGGCGGCAGATCGAGGCCGGTGACCTGGGCCTGGCCAGCGAATCCAGTGCCCAGCTGGCCATGGGTACCCTGGAGGATTACCTCTATCAGGCCGAGCGCCAGGCGTTGTGCGATGTGCTCAATCGGCATGGCGACAACATGAGTATCGCCGCGAAGGTGCTGGGGATTTCCCGGCCGACGTTCTACCGGCTGCTGCACAAGCATCAGATTCGCTAGGCACTGGAGGCTGCGCCGTTCACAGGCGCCTCTGCCACGGCGATGGCCGGGGCAGAGAGCGCCATCAGGCTGGATCAGAAGTAGTAGGGGAATTTCAGGCTGAAGCTGAAGTCCGGGGCGTCGGGGGTCATGCCCAGGGACAATTGTGGAACGATGGTCAGGTTCGGCGTGGCGGCGATGGTCATGCCGACGTTGAAATAGCCGGCGTTGGCGTCGCTGCCCACTACACTTTGCCAGCTCTGCCCATCGGGCTTGAGTTTGCTTTTGCGTTGCACCAGGTCGGACACCGAGAACGACATACTCATCTTTTCGTTCAAGGCGAAGGCAACGCCCGCACCGAACTGGTAGCTGTCGCCGATACTGACCTTGCCTGGCTGCGTGACGCCCTGCTGGGCGCTGATGTCGCTGAAGGAGTCCTCGAAGTTATGGGTGTAGGCGAACGTGCCGAACAGTACCGCCGGGTCGAATGTCTTGACCAGCGAGAGGCCGGTGGTGAGCGCCCAGACGCCATTGCCGGTGGGCAGGTCTTCAGGCACCAACAGGCTGTCGCTCTTGGGTGAGCGGACGAACTTGATGCCGAAAGGGTCCTTGCCGGTCGGCGCCTTGAGCCTGACGCTGACCACGGCATCCGGCAGACTTTCCGATTCATCGAGGAATTTGTAGGCCACCCCGAAGTTCACGTCGCCGAGTGTCGGGTCGCGTGTCACGGTGTCTTCCACGGTCGAGGCGGCGCTGCCACCGTTGCCACCGCCGGATTGATAGGTGGACTCGCGATAGATGACCGGAGCGTTAATGTCGAACTGCCAACGGTTTTCATAGTTGTAGCGAGCCGTCAGATCCAGCGTCCAGGTATCGGCCTTGATCCGATCGAGGTTGATGGTGCCGAGGAAAATCGAATCCAGTGCGAGGAAACCGTTCAGCGTCAGCTGCCGGGTGTCATAACGCGAATAGGTGATGCCCGTTTCTACACTGAACTTGCCATTGCCGAAGAAGCCGCTGGCTTCGTTGTACAGGTCGGAAACACTCTGGGCCGGTGCCGAATCATCCTTGAGCGACTGGCCATAGGAGGCCCCGGAGGTCCCTGCCGCGGCACCTGGGGCATTGGCGCTGGCCCCCGCCACCGCCTGGCCCTTTCTCAGGTCGGCCGGCGATTTGACCAGGCGTTTGGGCGGCGGCGCCGCCGGCTGGTCCTCGACCTGTCGAACCCGCTGTTCCAGCACCGAAAGCGCCTGTTGCTGTTGAACGTAACGCTGTTTGAGCTCCAGAAGTTCCTGTTTCAGGGCCTCCACCTCGGCGTCAGGTGCCGCTTGCAACATCGCTGCCGGGAAAAGTGTCCCCACACAAATTGCCGCCCGCAGAGAAAACGATCGGTACATGAAATTAGCCATCCCTTACTGACTTCCAATGGTCGAAAGTGAGCGTAGTTCAGAATCCCATGTTGCGTAGGCCTTTGAGTTGGGTCAGATTGCAGTCCAAGGCTCCCACTGTCTGCAGGTTGTTCTGCAATACCACATTGAGTTGAGTCATGTTGTGGACCAGGTTCTGGCCACCGAGCAGGGCGGTGGACTGCAGGACGCCACCCTGGGCGATCTGCTGCAGCGAATGGCCCTGGTTGTTGCTGGCCGCGATCGCCATCTGAATGCCGCCGGAGACCGCGGAAACCGTGATATTGCCGGCCGCGCCAGAGCCGCTGATGCTACCGCCGCTGTTGAGAATCTGTCCGACCTGCTGGCCGCTGACGGGGGCCTGGTTGGCTTCGCTGACGTTGATGGCGACATTGTTGTAGGCGCTGTTGCCGTCGCCGGCGGCACGGACCACCTGGGTCACGCCGGCCGAGGTGGTGAAACCGTTGCCGCCAACCACCGTGCCGGAGCCCGGGGCGGTAGGGGAGCCGTTGCCCTGGGTGCTGTAGGTGGAAACGTAGAACTGCGGTTTGACCGTCGATTGCTGGATCTGCAGGCTGGTGGTTGCGCCGATGATGTCGCCACTGGCGTTTTTCCAACTGCTTTCCATCACGACGCCGAAGCTGATGATGCGTCCCGGCATGACATAACGGCCACGCAGCTCGGACAGTTCCTGATCCTTGATTTCGATGGGTTTGAAGGGTGATGTCGCCTGTGCGGGCAGGCAGGCGAATGCCAGGCAACTCACGACCAGCCAGTGTGGAGTTTTCATCTGTTGCTCCCGGGGCTTCCTGCTCCCTTACTCGTTACTGCACTTCAGAAAAAATCGCTCTGGATAAAGCCGAAATCCATCAGCTCGGCGTCTTTGACCGGATTGAAGGTATCCAGCTTGTCTTTCGCCGTGAGCGGGGCCGGCGGGGCCAGCAGAGCGTTGGTCTTGTCATAGCCGGGGCCGACGATGGCAAACACGATGCCATTCCAGCCCTTTGCGAAATCCGCGGCAGCGTAGCGCTTGTGGCCAAGCACCGGGTCGCCGATGTACACCCAGTCCTTGTCCGCGCGCTGCATCACCACGAAATGCTTGTAGCCGCGGATATCCATCAGCACCACCACCGGAATGCTGACACTGGTCAGCTTGTCGGCGGGTATGCGATAGCCGCGGGCGCGCATGCCGATGCTCTCGACGTAGCGCTTCATGTCCAGCATGGAGAAACCGTGGGTCTTGACCAGCTCCGCATCGGAAGTGGTCAGCATGCCCTTGATCACCTGCTCCTCGTCGACATCCAGCCAGTAGGCCTGGCGCAGCACCGTGGCCAGGGCGGCGGCGCCGCAACTGAAATCGGTTTTCTGCTGGACCAGGTTGGCGAAACGCCGTTCGCGGATGCTCTGTACGTTCTTGTAGAAGACGCTGGCGCCGGGCAGGCCGGGGACCGCCATGGTGGCGGCCTGGGTCAGGTCGCAAAGGCCGATCAGCAAGGCAAGGACGAGAATACGCATGGTCGATACGCCTTCAGGTGCGGAAAAAAGAGCCCCGTTTCCGGGGCTCTCTGCTGTCGCGACTACATGCAGGCTTTGCAACCGGCGGCGATGGACAGCGAGTTGCTTTGCTGGTTGCCCACCCCGGCCGAAACGTTGATGCCAGCGTTGCCGGACATGTGGTTGGCCGAGTTGTTCATGCTGGCGTTGTTGGTGACAACGTTTTTCCAGCCGTTGGGAGTGAGCACTTGCTGGGTCCAGTAGCCGGCCAGTTCAACAGAGCCTTGTTCCTTGAAGGTGAACTTCTGGTCATCGTTGTCATGACCACCCTTGTAGCCATGGCCATGATGATCGTCGTCACCCTTGATCGTGCCGGAGCCGGTGCCCTTGTAGCTGCCCTTGAGATCGATGGTGCCCTTGAGGGTTTCTTTCTCATAGGCTTGCACGCCACTGTTGGTCACCAGCAGGCCGCTTTCGGTCTGGTTGGCGGCGGCGGCGGCGGTGGCTACGCGGCCACCGGAGACGGCGATGGCCAGGTTGTTTTTCTGTTGGTTGAAGTTGCCGGCGGTGATGTTGACGCCCATGTTGCCGGAGCCATTGTTGCCGGAGTTGTTCATCGACGCATTGTTCTGGGTCGATTGGTTGAGCACGACGTTGTTGGTGTTGGTCTGGGTGGCGCTGCTGGCCGAGACGGCGGTACCGAAGATGAAACTTTCGTCGGCGGTGGCCAGTGCGGCGGCGTTGTCCTGTTGGTTGCCGTCGCCGGCTGCAACGTTGGCGCCCATGTTGCCGCTCGAGCCGTTCAGCGAGTCATTGGCACTGGCGTTGTTCCTGGTGCCCTGGTTGATCACGGCGTTGTTGTGGCTGTACTGGGTGTCGATCACGGCGGCGCCGGCGCCGGCGGTGATCTGCAGCAGGGTGCCGAGGTCAGGACCTTTGGGGCCATGGTGACCATGGCCGTGGTTGTTGCCGCCTGCCTGGGCGGCCATTGCCATGACTGCGGCCAGTGCGAACACCAGTGGTTTGAGAGCCATTGTAGGTTTCATGATGTATCTCCGTGCTTATTAGTTGGTTAAGTGTTGGTACTTTCTAATTGCACTGCTCGGGTCAGTCGGCGACCCGGATACTGAGGGTGTTGGCCATGCGGTTCCCCACCCCCGCGCTCTGGTTCACCTGAATCACGCCCCGGCTGCCGGTGAAGGCCTGGTCGCTGGTAACGACCTGGCGACTGCCTGGGGTGCCGGATGAACCGGAGTTGGGTGACAGCGCCACGTTCTGTTGCGACAGGGCGCTGTCATCGACGCTCTGCGGCGCAGCACTGATGCTGATGCGCACGGCGTTGATCATCTGGTTGTTGGCGCCGGCGGACTGGTTGACGCCCACCATGCCGGTGCCATTGCTGAAGGCGTTGCCCTGGATGGCCGCCTTGGCGTTGATCGCCGTGCTGGCCGGGGTTCTGAGCTTCTGGGTCAGGGCGGTCGATGCGCTGGCGTCGGTGCCGATGGCGATCGCACGACTGTTGATCTGTTGCTGCTGGTCGCCGGCGGCCTGGTTGACCATGAGGCTGCCCTTGTACTGCTGGCCGGAGTTGTTGATCACGGCATTGTCATTGGCGGTCACGCCACTGTCGGCGTAGGCGGTGAAACTGCTGAACAGGGCGAGAAAAAGCAGGGTGTGCTTCATTTCATTGCCCCTTGCCGATGGCGTTGAGGGCACCCATGCCGGCCGACAGCCCGCGATTGACCGTATTGGCGATGCTGGCACCGCTGCCGCCACCGTGTCCGGAGGACAGGCCCGGCAGGCCGTTGGGGTTGCTCAGGCCGGGCATGTGCTCGGTATGGACCGTGATCACACGGTTAACGGTTGCGCCGGTGCTGATGCCGGCGATATCACCGTCGCTCAGTTCCATGCCGTTGGTCAGCGAGATGACACGGGCAGAGGGGTTGGCATTGACCGTGGTCGGATTCGGATCAGGCTGCAGGGGCGGGCGGCCGTACATTTGCGGTTGGACGGTGCGCTCGAGGACGATCACGCCGTTGTTGCCACCGGCCTCGGCGGTCAGGCTGAACAGCGAGCCAATGGCGCAACCGATCAGCAAGGTGCGGGTTAAAGCTGTTCTTGTCATCCCCACGGCAGTGTTCCTTCTTCAGTGCGCTGGCCCTGTTCAGCGTTGGGAAGGAAAGAGCAGAAGCTGTGCCGCTTTTCGTTTTTTCTTCTGTATCAATGGGTTGCCAGGGTTGTCGGGCAGGTGACGTTGTTTGCCTGTTTCAGCTTTGAAACAGGTCCGTGCCGGGAGAGCGCTGGAGAGGTGGCAAAGCCCCGTGGAATGGGGCTTTCAGACAGCTGTATCAGTGGCTTGACACATGGCCGTGCAAGGGCCCCAAGCTGTTGAATCTGGTCGTTTGCGGCGGTGCAGGGTGTTTCATGAGTGGACACTGCGGCTGCGGGGCCGGGCCTTTTGCGGCGTTGGCCGGAGTCAGCGTCCCAGCAGCTTCTCGACCGCACCCATGGCCTGGCGGTGCCTTTGCTGCCAATCACCGCCGAGCACCTCGACCGTCTGCCGGTGCCGGGTCAGCCATTGCCGGCTGGCCTCGAAGAACGCCCGGCGTTCCTCTAGGTCGGGCTGGCAGCGCTGACCGTCATCGGTCCATTCGACGCCGTCGGGGCTGAGCAGCAGGTGCAGGTCGTAATGCCGGGCGAGCAGGGCCGGTTCGAGCCAGGCGGGGCAGTCGCCGAACAGGGTCTGGCTCCAGAGGATGTTGCTCAGCAGGTGGGTATCGAGAATCAGCAGCGAAGGCTGCCGTGCCCGCGCCTCGTCCTCCCAGGCCAACTGGCCGCGGGCGATGGCGGGGATGTCGGCCAGGCAGGTGTCGCGCTGTTCCCGCTCGATGAAATGACGCACGTATTCACCCACCAGCAGGCCGCCGAAGCGTGCCTGCAGGGCCTCGCAGAGCCAGCTCTTGCCGCTGGATTCGGGGCCCGCCAGCACCACCACCTTCATGCCTGCAACGCCGGGTCGGTACGCCATTCGCGCCAGCCCTGCACGGCCAGCAGGGTGAACAGGCCATAGAGGGCGGCGGTCAGGTACAGGTCCTTGTAGATGAACAGGCCGACGAAGATCACATCGACGGCGATCCACAGTGGCCAGCACTGGATGCGTTTCTGCGCCATCCACAGCTGTGCGACCAGGCTGAAGGCGGTCAGTGCGGCATCGAGCCAGGGTTGTGCGGCGTCGGTCCAGGTGGCCATGGCAGCGCCCAGCAGCAGGCTGCCCAAGGCACCGACGGCAAGGCCGCCCAGCAGGGCTTGCGGGCCAAGGCTGGACACCTCGCGGCCCTGGTGCACGATGCCGCCGCGGGTCCATTGCCACCAGCCATAGAGCTGCAGCATGGCGTAGACCACCTGCAGCAGCATGTCCGAGTAGAGCTTCACATCGAAGAAGATCCAGCTGTAGAGCAGCACCATGACCAGGCCGATCGGCCAGCACCAGGGATTCTGTTTGACCGTCAGCCAGACGGCGATCACGCCGAGGGCGGCGGCGAACAGTTCAAGCCCGGACATGGGAGACCTCTGGATCGAAGGGAAAGGGGCGGATTGTACCCAGAGTGGCAGGGAGAAGGGAGGGCCGCAGCGCGATTGCGCTTATCTCCCGCGACCTGTTCGCGGATAAGCCTGGACGCCGGCCCCACAAGGCATCGCGGTGAGCACTGGTCTTGTGTGCGCCGCAAAATTGTCGGGGCCGGACTGATCCGCGAACAGGCTCTGTGGTCAGATACGGAACTGGCGCAGCAACCCGTTGAGCTGTTCGCTCAGCACCTTGAGCCGGTCGCTGTCGGTGCTCGACTGTTCGGCCGCCAGGGCAGTGGTGTGGGACAGGCCCGCCGCCTCGGTGACGTTCTGGTTGATCTCCTCGACCACGTGGGCCTGTTGCAGGGTGGCGCTGGCAATCGAGGCATTGAGGCCATTGAGGTTGCGCAACGCCTGGCTGATGGCATTCAGGCTTTCGCCGGCCAGCCCGGCCAGTTCGATGGTCTGCTGCGAGACACGGCTGCTGTCGCCGATGACTTTCACCGCCGCTTCGGAGTGATTCTGCAGACGTTCGATCATCGCCTGGATCTCCGCCGTGGATTTCTGCGTACGCTGGGCCAGCAAGCGCACCTCGTCGGCCACCACGGCGAAGCCGCGGCCCTGTTCACCGGCCCTTGCGGCCTCGATGGCGGCGTTGAGGGCGAGCAGGTTGGTCTGCTCGGCGATGGCGCGGATCACTTCCAGGACACTGCCGATCTGCGTGCTTTCCGCCGCCAGGGTGCGGATTACCTCGACCGCCTGGGCGATGGTGGCGGACAACTGGTCGATCTGCTGCAGGCTGTTGTCGATGTTCAACTGGCCCTGGCGGGCCTGGCCTTCGGCATCGCGCACCTCGCTGGCGGCCTGTTCGGCGTTCTTGGCGACATCCTGCACGCCATAGGTCACCTCGTTGATCGCCGTGGCCACCATTTCCATCTGCTGCGATTGCTGCTGACTGCGGGTCTGGGATTCGATGGCGCTGTTACCCAGGTCGCTGGAGGATTGGCCGAGTTCACTGGCCGAAACCTGCAACTGGCTGACCACGCCACGCAGCTTGCTGGTGAAGGCGTTGAAGTGGCGGGCCAGTTCGGTCACTTCGTCCTGGCCGTGGGTATCGAGGGTGCGGGTCAGGTCGCTTTCGCCGCTGGCGATGTTGGCCATGGCCTGGACCGTTTCCCGCAGCGGATGGACGATGCTGCGGCCGATCAGCAGGACCAGCACGCTCACCAGCACGGCAATCGCCAGGCCGACCAGCGAGGCATTGCGCACCTGCTCGTAGAACTCGGCCTGCACATCGTCGATGTACACGCCTGAGCCGATGATCCAGCCCCAGGGCTCGAACAACTGCACATAGGAGGTTTTCTGCACCGGAGCGCTGGCGCCCGGCTTCGGCCAGCGGTAGTCGATCATGCCGCGGCCCTTGGCCTTGGCCAGAATCACCATCTCGTTGAACAGCGCATAGCCATCGGGGTCCTTGATGCCGGACAGGTCCTGGCCCTCGAGCTTGGGGTTGGCCGGGTGCATGACCATGACCGGGCGCAGGTCGTTGATCCAGAAATAGTCGTTCTGGTCGTAACGCAGCCCGCGTATGACGCTCAGCGCCTGTTTCTGCGCGGCATCGCGGCTGAGGGTGCCGGCGGTTTCCAGCCCCTGGTAGTAGGCGAGGATGCCGCTGGCGGTCTGGACCACGTGCTGGGTTTTCAGGGCCTTGGCCTGGTAAAGGTTGTCATGGGTCTGCTTGAGCATCAGCAGGCCCTGGGTCAGCAGCATGGCTACCGCCAGGACCAGGATGAGCCACAAGCGTCGGCTGATCGACACACTGCGCAAGCTATTCATAAGACCACCGTTCCTTTTTTTCTTGTTGTCCTGCTGTCATGCAGCTTATACCAGCAGGTTTAGCCCACAGTGCCCACTATGCTTATGGCTACTATCGAGGCAGCGATAAACAGGCATGTCTGATAGGATTTCGGCCCAATCTCGACAAACCTGAGTTGCTGTTTGATTTTTCAGGCATTTTTCACGGTTTGCCGACGAACTGCGCAGCAGGCTTGCCAGTGGATCGCCGAGATGGCGAATCACGCTTTTCGATTTTTGTAGGGCCTGCGGGAGCGGGCCTTGAGGGGGAATGATGGATTTTTGGACCGCCGCACAGGCGTTGATACTGGGGATTGTCGAGGGCCTGACGGAATTCCTGCCGATTTCCAGCACCGGCCACCAGATCATCGTGGCCGATCTGCTGGGTTTTGGCGGTGAACGGGCAATCGCCTTCAACATCATCATTCAGTTGGCCGCGATCCTCGCGGTGGTCTGGGAGTTTCGCCAGAAGGTCTTCACCGTGGTCCGCGACCTGCCCAGGGAGCGCAGTGCCCAGCGTTTCACCCTCAACCTGCTGGTGGCGTTCATGCCGGCGGTGATTCTCGGGGTGTTGTTCAAGGAAGTGATCGCCACTTACCTGTTCAACCCGATCACCGTGGCCTCGGCGCTGGTGGTGGGTGGTGTGGTCATCCTCTGGGCCGAGCGGCGCGAGCACACGGTGCATGCCGAAACGGTGGATGAGATCCGCTGGCAGGACGCCCTGAAAGTCGGCTTCGCCCAGTGCCTGGCGATGATTCCGGGAACCTCCCGCTCCGGTGCGACCATCATCGGCGGCCTGCTGTTCGGCCTGTCGCGCAAGACCGCCACCGAGTTCTCGTTCTTCCTGGCCATGCCGACCATGGTCGCCGCCGCGGTGTACTCCGGTTATGGTTTCCGCCATCAGTTCCAGATGGCCGACCTGCCGGTGTTCGCGGTGGGCTTCGTCACTTCCTTCGTGTTCGCCATGATCGCCGTGCGCGGCCTGCTGAAGTTCATCGCCAGCCACAGCTACGCGGCGTTTGCCTGGTATCGGATCGTCTTCGGCCTGGTGATCCTGGCCACCTGGCAGTTCGGTTGGGTCGACTGGTCGACCAAGGGATGAGCAAGCCGAACACTCCCGGCAATGGCCGGCCAGCGCCCACGGGCCGGGTCCGCCAGCTCAAGCTCAAGGTGCTGCTGGGGCTGCTGCTCTGCGTCTTGCCCGGTTTCGGCGCGCTGCGCCTGTGGCTGGGCAGCGGGACGAGTTGGCCGCTGTGGCTCTACGGCAGCGCCAGCCTGTTGGCGTTCGTTCTGTACTGGAACGACAAGCGCAAGGCGCGCAATGACGCCTGGCGCATACCGGAGAAGGTTCTGCATGGCGTCGAGCTGCTGGGCGGCTGGCCGGGGGCACTGATCGCCCAGCAGGCGTTCCGGCACAAAACCCGCAAGCTGTCGTTCCAGGTGGTGTTCTGGCTGATCGTGTTGCTGCACCAGGTTTTCTGGATCGATCGGCTGTTTTTCGACGCCACCCTGGCGCATCTGTCCTTTCTGTAGGGTAGCGCTACAGCAGCAGGCCGACCTGACTGCGCTTGGGCAGCTTGGCGACCACCAGTTGGTGGGAACGGCGCAGCAGCTCCTGCAGTTCCTCGGCGCCCAGCGGGTAGGGCGCGTTCATGCTGATCCAGAACGCTCGCGCCAGATAAGGCGCGGGACGGATTCCGGGGCGGTCGACATAGCCGAGGAACAGTTCCTTGCCGACCTTGAGCGACAGTGTGTCGCCACTCAGGTTGAGCAGCGCGAACATCTTGGTCTCGGCGATCGAGAACACCCTGACGCCGCCCCATTTGTAGTCTTCCCGTGCGCCGGGCAGGTCGAGGCAGAAGCGCGCGACGGCCTCCTGGTTCATGCTGGCTCCTTTCATAGTGCTCTGTCTCCACATTCCCTGAAGGCTTCGGCCAGGTGGTCGATCCACGCCCGTACGGCCGGCAGCAGCCCGCGACGGTGCGGGTAGACCGCCTGCAGCCAGCCGCCCGGCAGTGACCATTCGGGCAGGATGCGCACGAAGGTACCATTGGCCAGTTCTTCCTCGCAGTAGAGCATGGGCAGCACGGTGAAGCCCAGGCCGGCGAGGGCGCAGGCCTTGCGGACAATGAAGTCGTCCACGCCCAGCCGGGCTTCGAGCGCCAGCTCGCGCTTCTGCCCGCGTTCGTCCAGCAGGCTGAGATGGACCTGGCGGTCGGCCTCCAGGGCGCCGAGGGCGGGGGCGTTCAGCAGGTCGTCGACGCTGTCGATCGGGTGCTGCTGCAGAAAGGCCGGGGTGGCGAGCATGAAGGTCTGGGCCTGGCGTAGTCGCCGCGTGACCAGCGACGGGTCCTCGTCGCCATGTTCACGAACCCGCAGAGCGACGTCGATGCCTTCGGTGACCAGATCGACCCGACGGTTGACCATCACCACCTCCAGTTGCACCAGCGGGTGCGCCGCCAGGAAGCTGGCAATCACCCGGGGCATGAACACCTGGGCCAGGCCGATCGGGCACGACACCCGCAGCCGTCCACGAGGTTCGCTGGACATGCTGGCCACGGCCTCGTCGGCCATCTCCGCCTCCAGCAGCATGGCCTGACAATGGCGCAGGTAACGTTCGCCCACCGCGGTCAGCTTCAACTGTCGGGTGGTGCGCTGCAGCAGGCGGGCGCCCAGGCGCTCTTCCAGTTCGGCGATCCGCCGCGACAGCCGGGACTTGGGAATCCCCAGCAGGCGCCCGGCGGCGGCGAAACCACCGGCTTCCACGACCTTGGCGAAGTAGTAGAGATCGTTGAGGTCTTGCATGGTGTGAAGTTCCGGTCGTTCTATGGGTAGGACAATCTATCGCATTTTGAGCGGCTAATCATTTATTGGCTTCGCAAGTAGGATTATTCCAACTCGATCGCCAAGTGGCGATCCTCACTTGGAGATCCCGCATGAAACTCTTGCACATCGATTCCAGCATCCTGGGTGACAACTCGGCTTCGCGCCAACTGAGCCAAAGCGTGGTCAAGGCCTGGCAGGCCGCCGAGCCTTCGAGCGTGGTGACCTACCGTGACCTGGCCGCCGATGCCATCAGCCACTTCTCCAGCCTGACCCTGGCTGCCGGCGGCACTGCTGCCGAACTGCGCGATGCGGCCCAGCGCCACGAAGCCGAACTGAGCGCTTCGACCCTGGAAGAGTTCCTGGCCGCGGACGCCATCGTCATTGCCGCGCCGATGTACAACTTCAGCGTGCCGACCCAGCTCAAGGCCTGGATCGACCGCATCGCCGTGGCCGGCAAGACCTTCCGCTACACCGAAAACGGCCCTGAAGGCCTGGCCGGTGGCAAGAAGGTAGTGATCGTCTCGACTTCCGGTGGCCTGCATGTGGGCCTGCCGACCGGTGTAGGCCATGAAGACTACCTGAAAGTACTGTTCGGCTTCCTCGGCATCACCGACATCGAGTTCGTTCGCGCCCACGGTCTGGGCTACGGTGAAGAAGTGCGCACCAAGGCCATGAGCGACGCCCAGGCGCGGATAAACGACACCCTGTTCGCCGCCGCGTAAAGCTTTTGTAAACGCGCAAGAAACTTCCGGTAACAAACACTAAACTCTGTACTCTGATCATGATGAATGATCGGGTACGGAGTTTTTTGCGTTGTCTGCGCAGGTTTGGCCCATCTTGTGCAAAAACCATCCGCACAGGCGCTCTGGAAAACTGCGAAGAGTCGGTCGAAGCCCGGTGCAGTGCTTCAGTTTCAAGGAATGACAGAGATTTTGGTGTGTAGTGACTCGACAAAGGTGGGCATCCCGATGATGCGTCTTTGTGCAGTATTGCTGATTTGCCTGGCCACAGGCTTCACGACGGTGCAGGCGGCTCCCGCGGCTCATTGGAGCGTGGGTTTTCATCGTCTGACGTTTCTCGATCCGCTGGATCTGCAGCCGATGAAGGCGATTGTCTTCTACCCCTCCACCGGCCGTGAGCAGTGGAGCAAGATCGGCGGCTACACCATCCAGGCCAGCGAGGACTCGCGGATCGCCATTGGCCGCTATCCACTGTTGATGCTATCCCACGGCAACACCGGCACGCCGCTGGCCCTGCATGACCTGGCAACCTCGCTGGCCCGCAAGGGCTTCGTCGTGGTCGCGGTGCTGCACCCCGGCGACAACTACAAGGACCACAGCCGGCTGGGTACCTTGAGCAACCTCTACGGCCGGCCGATGCAGATTTCCGAGGCGATCACCGCCACCCTCGGCGACCCGATGCTGTCGCCGTTCGTGGAGGCCGATCAGGTCGGGGTGATCGGCTATTCCGCCGGCGGCGAGACCGCCCTGATCCTCTCCGGCGCACAGCCGAACCTCGATCGCCTGCGGCGCTACTGCCAGGAGTTTCCGGACGACAAGGACGCCTGCACCACCAAGGGCGAACTGATCGTCGACCGCGATGACCTGCAGCCGGTGGCCGACCCACGGGTCCATGCGCTGATGCTGATGGCGCCACTGGGCCTGATGTTCGGCCGGCACACGCTGGCCGACGTGCACGTGCCGGTGCTGATGTACAGCGGCGATGGCGACAAGCTGGTGTTCCCCGACAAGAACGCCGCGGCCCTGGCGCGCAAGCTGCCGGTGGCGCCGCAGTTCAAGCTGATCGCCGGGGCAGGACACTTCGTGTTCATGGCGCCCTGCAGCGAGGAACAGCTGCACGCCACGCCGGGATTGTGTACCGACCCCGAAGGTGTCAACCGGGCGGATATCCACCGCGATCTGATCTCCGAGGCCGGGCGCTTCTTCAGCAAGACCCTGAGCGTGCCGAACCGCGCCGGCATGCAGACCGCCGATCAGTGACTCATCCGGCTGTCGGGCGCCGTGCCAGCAGCACGGTGACCGACAGGCCGATGATCGACAGCAGCGCCGCACAGCAGAAGATCCACGCATATCCCAGGTTCAACGCGACCGCGCCCATGAGCGGGCCGGCGATCGCCAGCGCCAGGTCGAAAAACACCGCATAGGCACTCAACCCCGCGCCGCGGCTGCTGGTGGGCACCTGGCGGATGGCTTCGACGCCGATGGCCGGGTACACCAGAGACAAGCCGAACCCCGCCAGGCCCGCGCCGGCCAGCGCGAAGCCGGTGGAGGGTGACAGCCAGAGCAGCACCAGGCCGAGGGTTTCGATGCTCATGCAGGCGATGGCCACCTTGAAACCGCCGAATCGGTTGATGCTGCCGATGAAGAACAGCCGCGCAAGGATGAAGCAACTGCCGAATACGGTCAGGCAGTAGGCGGCGCCGGTCCAGCCGCGGCTGAGGTAGAACAGGGTGATGAAGGTGGTAAGGGTGCCGTAGCCGATCGACGCCAGGGTCAGGCTGGTGCCGTAGGGGGCGATGCGGCCGAACACCGCCCGGAACGGCAGGCGTTCACCGCGGATCACCGGTACCGAGGGCTTGTTGCGGATCAGCAGCAGGGCGCCGGCGGCCAGGGCCGACAGGGCGATGCCGAGGCTGGCGAAACCGTAGTCGGCGACCATCAGTACCCCCAGTGGCGCACCGATGGCGATGGCGCCGTAGGAGGCGATGCCGTTCCAGGAAATCACCCGCGCGGTCTGGTCGGCGCCGACCTGGCCGATCCCCCAACTGATGGTGCCGACGCCGATCAGGCCCTGGGCTGTGCCGAGCAGCAGGCGCCCAGGCTCGCCAGGGGCCACTGCTGGATCAGCGTCGACAGCAGGGTCAGTCCGCCGCTCAGGCAGATGCCCACCAGTCCGTAGATGATCGCGCGCTTGGTCCCGACGCTGTCGGCCATGCGTCCGGCCATGGGGCGGCTGAGCAGGGTAGCCAGGTACTGCGAGCCGATGGTCAGGCCGGCGATCACCGCACTGAACCCCAGCTGTTCATGCACATAGCCGGGCAATACCGCGATCGGCAGGCCGATGCAGAGGAAGGCGACGAAGGTGTAGAAGACGATGGAGACGATTTGCAGGGTGACGGTCAGGTTGCCGGGCTGGCGGGGCGGTTGCTGGGCTGACATGGAGGCTCGTTCGCGGGCGGGCGGTTGGAGAACTCCATCATGGCGGCATGCCGGGATAAATGAAAGCAGGCTAACTAATTTTGCGGCGGCCTAACCGCGATTGGGCGGCCAACGGCCTTTGACTCATCGGTGCATAACCGCTGCCACGGGGAGCATGGCAGCGGTCGGGAGCCTCTTAGAACAGCACGCCCTGGCTGCGCAGGTAGTCGTCGTAGGTGCCGCTGAAGTCGGTCACGCCATTCGGGCTCAGCTCGATGATGCGCGTAGCCAGGGACGAGACGAACTCGCGGTCGTGGCTGACGAAGATCAGCGTGCCCGGGTAGTTTTCCAGCGCCAGGTTGAGCGCCTCGATCGATTCCATGTCCAGGTGGTTGGTCGGTTCGTCCATCACCAGCACGTTGGGCTTTTGCAGGATCAGCTTGCCGAACAGCATACGGCCCTGTTCACCCCCGGAGATGACCTTGACCGACTTGAGGATCTCGTCGTTGGAGAACAGCATGCGGCCCAGGGTGCCGCGTACCAGTTGCTCGCCGCCCTGGGTCCACTGGCTCATCCAGTCGAACAGGGTGACGTCGTCTTCGAAGTCATGGGCGTGGTCCTGGGCGTAGTAGCCCAGTTCGGCCGATTCGGTCCACTTCACGCTGCCGGCATCCGGGGTCAGTTCGCCCATCAGCGTGCGCAGCAGGGTGGTCTTGCCGATACCGTTCGGGCCGATGATCGCCACGCGCTCGCCGGCTTCGACGGTGAAGCTGAAGTCCTTGAACAGCGTGGTACCGTCAAAGCCCTTGGCCATGCGCTCGACGGTGACCGCCTGGCGATGCAGCTTCTTGGTCTGTTCGAAGCGGATGAACGGGCTGACGCGGCTCGAGGGCTTGACCTCGGCCAGCTGGATCTTGTCGATCTGCTTGGCCCGGGAAGTGGCCTGCTTGGCCTTCGAGGCGTTGGCCGAGAAGCGGCTGACGAAGGTCTGCAGCTCGGCGATCTGGGCTTTCTTCTTGGCGTTGTCGGCCAGCAACTGCTCGCGGGACTGGGTCGCGGCAGTCATGTATTCGTCGTAGTTGCCCGGGAACAGGCGCAGCTCGCCGTAGTCCAGGTCGGCCATGTGGGTGCAGACGCTGTTCAGGAAGTGCCGGTCGTGGGAAATGATGATCATCAGGCTGTTACGCTGGGTCAGGATGTTTTCCAGCCAGCGGATGGTGTTGATGTCCAGGTGGTTGGTCGGTTCGTCGAGCAACAGCACTTCCGGATCGGAGAACAGCGCCTGGGCCAGCAGCACCCGCAGCTTCCAGCCGGGAGCGACTTCGCTCATCGGGCCGAAGTGCTGTTCCAGGGGGATGCCCAGGCCCATCAGCAGTTCGCCGGCGCGGGATTCGGCGGTGTAGCCGTCCATTTCGGCGAATTCGGTTTCCAGCTCGGCGACGGCCATGCCGTCAGCTTCGGTCATCTCCGGCAGCGAGTAGATGCGATCGCGCTCGGCCTTGACCTTCCACAGCTCCTCGTGGCCCATGATCACCGTGTCGATCACGGTGAATTCCTCGTAGGCGAACTGGTCCTGGCGCAGTTTACCCAGGCGCACGTTGGGCTCCAGCATGACCTGGCCGCTGGACGGTTCGAGGTCGCCGCCGAGGATCTTCATGAAGGTCGACTTGCCGCAGCCGTTGGCGCCGATCAGACCGTAGCGGTTGCCGCTGCCGAACTTGACCGAAACGTTCTCGAACAGCGGCTTGGGGCCGAATTGCATGGTGATGTTAGCTGTGGAGATCAAAATACTTACCTATCAATAGCTTGCGCAGCTGGATCGTTCAGCCGATACCGACTCGATACCAATCTTGAGTCTTTCCAGCCCGCTCCAGTCGGAGCTTGAGTTGGACCAACAGGCATGGGGCGACAGCAGCATCTGCAGGCTGTGGCCCAATGGTTGGGCGATGAATGCGGGGGTTGAGACCGGACATTGCGCCTATTGTCGCATAGGTGCGATGACAGTTGTACGCCGGTCTGCGCCTGAACGTCATCCGGACGGCGTTGCGCCCGGCTCGACCAGGTTGGAGAAGAAGATGCAGCCCACCAGGCGCGCGAACAGTCCCAGCGTCTCGCCGACATCGGGGTCCTCGAGGGGCACCGCCGTGGAGTCCAGGGCGCACAAGGCGCCGTACATTCGGCCATCGGGCAGGAAGATCGGCACGCCTGCGTAGCTTTCCAGCTCGAACCGCTTCACGATCGGCCTGATCGCGAAACGCTCGTGCTTGCTGATTTCGGGCACCAGCAGCGCCTGCGGATTCAGCTTGAATTCGTTGCAGATGGTGGTTTCCACCAGGGCGCTTTCACCGAGTTCGATGCCCAGGTTGGTCGGATCGTATACGGAGCAGGTGATCCATTCGGTGTCCGTGAACTTGGCGATGGCGGCGAAGCGCATCTGGGTGACGCGGGTGACCAGCCGCAGGATGCTGGTGGTCGCCTCGATCTCCGCGATGGCCGCCCGTTCCTCCGCGCACAGGTATTGGTGGGGTTGCAGCGGGCGGTTGTTCATGAGGGCGTCTCCACGAGGCAGGGGTGCTGATGATTTCATCATCCCCAACGGCGGTTCCTGCCTGCTCGCGGCGATAAATGTCTAAACGCCATCATCGTGCTGGACTTATCGTTCCAATACAACCCCCGTCCGGCGCCCGACATACGGAGGGGCCGTTGGCGCCAGGCGGGTGTATGGTGGCGGGGCAACGCCTTGGATCTTTGGACGTGAAAAGGAGGTGACCATGAGCGTTTCCCAGCTCTTGAAGACGCATGTCAACGGCTATGATGTGATCCGCGTTGGCGGTGGCCCCTGGAAGGTGTGCACCGGGACCGATCGACTCGGTTCGTTCCAGACCCGGGAAGAAGCGATGGCCTATGCGGTATCGCTGCCAATGCACAGGGTGCGTCAACCCGCCAATCAGTAGCAACCGGCGAGGCTCCCGGGGGCCTGGAGGCGCTCGGGAGCCGACGAGAGCGTTGCGCTACCCGTCCAGTTCCACCCACCCCGGGGTGGCCTGTGGCTTTCGCCGAAGGGACGCCGGGCGCGGCGCTGAAGCATTCTGTCATATGAAATTTCCCTCAGGTTCGAACCTGCGGGCCTGGGTGCTATCCAATCAAGGGAATGATCTATCGCATCAGGAGAGGCGTCATGAACAGAGTGGTAATCGGCCTGGCACCCTGGTTGGCAGCCGGCCTGCTGACCGTCGCCATTCCCGCCGTTGCGGCGTCCCTGGACGGCGGCCGGCCCGCCGCGCTGCAACTGGCGCAGAACCTGCCCAACAGCGACAACCCCTACAACAGCCCGATCCGGCGCGCCAACCCCAACAGCCGCCAGGGCTCCGAACCCGGCACGCCGCCCCTGCGCGGGCCCAACACGCTGCCGACGCCGCGTCCCTCGACCATCGAGAACGGCGCGATCGGCAACGGCTACCCACGCCAGCAGCAGGCACCGATGGCGGTGCCGATCCAGCCGGGTACCCGCACTCCGAACACGCAGCGTTGAACGTTGCCGTGGCCCTTCTTTATCCCCGTAAGGAACTGTCCATGTTGCGAAAAAATCTGATAGCCGCGCTTTGCGCCGGCGCCTTGCTGAGCCTGCCGCTGCAGCCGGCCCTGGCGGCGCAGACGGTCGACTCCGAGCTGGGGCCGGTCACTGCCACGCAGATCGTTGGCGGCCTGGAGCATCCCTGGGCGCTGGCCTTCCTGCCGGACAAGCAGGGCATGCTGGTCACCGAACGTCCGGGGCGGCTGCGGGTCGTGAGCCCCGACGGCAAGCTCTCGGCGCCGTTGGGCGGCGTTCCCGAGGTTTGGGCCAAGGGCCAGGGGGGCTTGCTGGACGTGGTGCTGTCGCCGTCGTTCAAGGAGGATCGCCTGGTCTATCTGTCCTATGCCGAAGGCGGCGGCGCAGGCGGGAAGGCCGGCACGGCGGTCGGGCGTGGGCGGCTGTCGGCGGATCTGAAGCAACTGGTCGACTTCAAGGTGATCTTCCGCCAGGAGCCCAAGCTTTCGGAGGGCAACCACTTCGGTTCGCGCCTGGTGTTCGACCGTGATGGCTACCTGTTCATCGCCCTCGGCGAAAACAACCAGCGCTCGACCGCCCAGGACCTGGACAAGCTGCAGGGCAAGGTAGTGCGGATCTTCCCCGATGGCCGGGTGCCCGACGACAACCCCTTCGTCGGCCAGCAGGGGGTACGCCCCGAGATCTGGTCCTTCGGCCACCGCAACCAGCAGGGCGCCGCCCTCAATCCCTGGACCGGTACCCTGTGGACCCATGAGCACGGGCCCCGTGGCGGCGACGAGATCAATATCATCGAGCGCGGCAAGAACTACGGCTGGCCGCTGGCGACCCATGGCATCAACTACTCGCTCCAGCCCATTCCCGAGGCCCAGGGCAAGACGGTCAAGGGCACCGTGCCTCCCCATCATGTCTGGGAAAAATCCCCGGGCCTGAGCGGCATGGCTTTCTATGACGGCGACCGTTTCCCGAAATGGCAGCACAACCTGTTCATCGGCGCGCTGGCCGCCGAGGAACTGATCCGCCTGCAGTTCGATGGCGACCAGGTGGTGCATGAGGAGCGCCTGTTGAGTGGGTTGAAGTCGCGCATACGCGATGTCCGCCAGGGGCCGGACGGCTATTTGTATGTACTGACCGATGCCGATGACGGCGCACTCTACAGGGTGGGCCTGGAGTAGAGGATCACCGCGGCCCGCAGCTTGCGGTGGCCGAAGGCGCTCATCTTGTCGAACTCGCCGTGGCTGACCGGCAGGTGCTGGCAGTCCAGCGGCTGGCGATGCTGGCTGTGGTCGACATCCGGGTCATGCAGGTAGACGAACTCCTCGTCGCAGTCGGTGACGATCACCCAGTGCGGTGCCTTGGAGCGGGTCAGGCGGTAGCTGCTGATCAACACCAGTGGCTTGCCGCCGGCCGCCAGCAGGCGGGGCAGGTCCAGGGTGCCAGCGAGCACCTGTTCGACATCGGTCGCTCGCAGTTCCTCTTCAAAGCCGTCATGCACCAGGCGCATGACGGCTTTTTTATGCGCATTGCGCACGCCGTCGAGCAGCAGGGGGCCATCGATGCTCACTTGCAGGCGTACCGCGAAACCGCGCCGCCAGGCCGCCAGCGCCAGGCCCTGGGGGCTGCAGCCGCCGTGGCCGGAGGTCATGAAGACGGTGGTCGCCTCGCGCCAGAGCTGTACCTCCTCGCGCCGAGTGGCCGGGCGTTCGGGCTGCAGGGCCGCCATCGCCATCAACAGGCAGGCCGGGCCGCAGGTGAACTCGGTGGTCTGGGCGTAGTAGGGCACCTGGGCCTCGCGCCTGGCCGGATGGTGCAGGATGCGCTTTTCCAGGCGCAGGGCATCGGCGTGGTCTTCGTAGTAGTCGTTGATCAGGCCGAAACGGCGATAGCCGTTGTGCTCGTACAGGGCGATCGCCGCGCCGTTGTCGGTGCGGACCTCCAGTCGCAGGTAGGCGCAATCGTGGTCCAGGGCGCAGGCTTCGCTGCGCTGCAGCAGTTGCCTGCCCAGGCCGATGCCGCGGGCGTGGGGCGCGATGGCGATGGAGTACAGGCGTGCCAGGGACGTCCCGCGATGGAACAGCAGCAGCGCATAGCCGGCCAGCCGAGCGTCGGCCTGCTGGGCGACGATCAGCCGGGCATGGGCGCGATTGATCATCCAGTGGAAGCTGCGCGCAGTCAGGCGGTCGCTGGTGAAACAGTGCTCCTCCAGTTGCAGCAGGGCGGGCAAGTCATCGGTTGTGGCAGGGCGAAAGACAAGATCCATATAACCACCGTAAAAGTTGCGTAACGAAACGGGACTTTCCCGAAACTTCGTGCTTAATAGAAAGTGTCTTGTTCAACGGATCTATCTCTATGTCAGCGGTGCAAGGTGATTGGCGCGAAGTATCCGATCAAAGTTTTCCGGTAGCAATATCCCCAGAAACTTATTTGTCCTTGTCGAATAATCTGGGCAGTCAGCTGGTTATTATTGTCGAACGCAAGGAAGACTGGGCTTCGTACTTTCCCTGCGAGGATATCGTCACGGCCCAGGAGTACCTCGAACAGTCCCGTGCCGGTGAGCCGGGCAAGCGCGTGCAGGTGATCAACCTGTGTCGCAGCTACAAGTACCTGGGGCACGGCTACTACTGCTCGTTGCTGGCCGAGGCGCGTGGGCATCGGGTCATTCCGTCGGTGAAGACCATCAGCGAGTTGGCCCGCAAATCCCTTTACGGGTTAGCCCTGGATGATCTGGACAAGACCCTGGACCGGGCATTGGGTGATCATCTTTATCGTGATACCGAAGGTTTTACCCTGACGCTGTATTTTGGCAGTACGGTTATCGAGCCCTTGCAGGAACTTGCCCGGCAATTGTTTGAAGTATTTCCCTGTCCTCTATTGCTGGTGGACTTCAAGAAGACCAATGGTTGGCATGTCGAAGGCGTAAAGGCCGGAACGCTGCACAAGTTGCGTGATGACCAGGAAGACCACTTTGCCCAGGCGCTAGACGGTTTCAGTCGCAGGATCTGGCGCCTGCCGCGCTCGCGTCGCCTGGCCCGCTACGACATGGCGATCCTGCATGATCCCCAGGAGGCCCTGCCGCCTTCCAATGCCCGTGCGCTGGAGAATTTCATCCGGGTCGGCAAGGGGTTGGGTATCGATGTCGAACTGATCGGCAGGAAGGACTACGGGCGGATCGCCGAATACGATGCCCTGCTGATCCGTGAGACCACCAGCGTCGACAACCACACCTACCGGTTCGCCAAGAAGGCCGAGAGCGAGGGCGTGGTGGTGATGGACGATCCGGCGTCGATCCTGCGCTGCACCAACAAGGTCTACCTGACCGACCTGCTCAAGAGCCATGGCCTGGGCATGCCGGCGACCGAGATCCTGTACAAGGAGCGACCGGAAGATTTCGAGCGGGTGGGGGAGCGTCTGGGCTTTCCGCTGGTATTGAAGATCCCCGACGGCTGTTTCTCCCGCGGTGTGATCAAGGTCGAGAGCCAGCAGGCCTTGCTGGAGGCGACCGCCGAACTGTTCGAGCATTCGGTGCTGTTGCTGGCCCAGGAATTTTTCTACACCGAGTACGACTGGCGCATCGGGGTGCTCAATCGCAAACCCATCTTCGCCTGCCAGTATTTCATGTCCAAGGGACACTGGCAGATCTACAACCACAAGGCCAAGGGCCAGGACGTCAACGGCGAATGCCGCACCCTGGCGATTCACGAGGCGCCGCGGGCAGTGGTCGACCTGGCGGTCAGAACGGCCAATCTGATCGGCGACGGGCTGTATGGGGTCGACCTCAAGCAGTCCGGCGACAAGGTGGTGGTGATCGAGGTCAACGACAACCCGAACCTGGATGCCGGGATCGAGGATGCCTACCTGCAGGATGACCTGTATGGGCTGGTGCTCGAGGAGTTCATCCGGCGCCTTGAGCTCAAGCGTCGCGGCCAGGCCTGGTAGGAGGGCGGCGATGATCAGGCGTTTCGAATTGCGGCAGGGGGCCTTGCAGGCTGTCGCGCACCTGGAGGCCGCGGTGATGTTGTTCTGCAACCCCGATGCGGTCGAGCGGGAACTGCTGCGCAGTCATTTCAAGCTCGACGAACATGCCCTGGCCTCGGCCCTGGACCCGGACGAGATCTCGCGTATCGAGTTCCACCCGGACAACCTGTTCCTGATCTGGAAGCGCCCGCTGAACTACTCGGGAGCGGACAGCCTGTCCTTCGAAGTGTCCTCCTGCGGCCTGCTGCTGTGCGAGGAGCGCCTGCTGGTGATCGCCACCGATGCCTCCCAGCTCGATGGCCTGGGCAGCCACAAGGCGCTGAACACGCCGCTCGACGTGCTGCTGGAGATGCTCTTCAACAACATCCACCACTATCTCGGGCACCTGAAGGTGATCAAGATGGTTGCCCGCGAGCTGCAGCAGAAGTTCTATGCCTCGATGGAAAACCGCCACCTGATCCAGATGTTCAATCTCAGCGAGAGCCTGATCTATTACATCAATGCCCTGCACAGCAACGGCGCGGTGCTGACGCGGCTGCGCAATCATGCGCAGAAGCAGGCCTTCGGCGAACAGGCGATCGGCCTGATCGACGACCTGATCATCGAGAACAACCAGTGCTACAAGCAGGCGGAAATCTACTCCAACGTGTTTTCCGCGCTGATCGATGCCCGTGGCAACCTGATGAACAACAGCACCAATGGCCTGTTGCGCAAGCTGACCCTGATCAACGTGGTATTCCTGCCGCTGAACCTGATCGCCAGCATCGGTGGCATGTCCGAATACAGCATGATGACCGCCGGCACGCCGTGGTGGGTATCCTACCCGTTGTTCCTGCTGGCGATGCTGGCGGGGGCGGGGTTGATGGTCGTGGGGCTCAATCGTCTGGCCGGGAAGGCTGACCGCGTCAGTTGATCGCGTTTGCGTGAGGTTTCACTGAGGTGTCGGACAATCCTGAAGTTCCGGTTGCAGGGTCAGCACCTCGAAGCCGTCACGGGTCACCGCCACGGTGTGCTCCCACTGCGCCGACAGGCTGCCGTCGCGGGTCACCACGGTCCAGCCGTCCTTCAGGCCACGAGTGCGTGGGCTGCCCTGGTTGAGCATCGGTTCGATGGTGAAGACCATGCCTTCGCGCAGCACCAGGCCGGTACCCGGTCGGCCGAAGTGCAGCACCTGCGGTTCCTCGTGCATCTGCCGGCCGATGCCGTGCCCGCAGTATTCGCGCACGACGCTGTAGCCATTGCCTTCGGCGTGTTTCTGGATGGCATGGCCGATATCGCCCAGGCGTGCGCCGGGGCGTACCACCCGGATACCTTCCCAGAGCGCCTCGAAGGTCTTGTCCACCAGACGCCGGGCCTTTGGGCTGACGGCGCCGATCAGGTACATCTTGCTGGAGTCGGCGATGAAACCGTTCTTTTCCAGGGTGATGTCGATATTGACGATATCGCCGTCGTGCAGGATCGCCCGGGCGTCGGGCATGCCGTGGCACACCACTTCGTTGATCGAGGTGTTGATGGAGTAGGGGTAGTCGTATTGGCCCTTGCTCGCCGGGCGGGCCAGCAACTCCTGGCGGATGAAGGTCTCGACCCGCCGGTCCAGTTCCAGGGTCGACAGGCCGGCGGTCACCAGGCCGTCGAGCATGCTGAAGACCTGCGCCAGCAGGCGCCCGGCCTCGCGCATCAGCGCCAGTTCGGTTTCGCTCTTGATCAGGCCGACGGACATCAGCTGCGCCCCCGGATGAGATCGTCCCGGTTCAGCAGCAGACGATTGACCAGCTCGTTGTAGCCCAGTTGCGGGTTGAGTTCAGCCAGCAGGCCGAGCTTGATCCAGAACTCGGCCTGGGCGTTGATCGAGCGGTCCATGGCGGCGCTGGCCATGCGGACCTGTTCATGCAGTTCATCGGAGATCTTGACGATACCCATGGGGTTCTCTTGAGGAAGTTGATATACGAAGCGTATATGTTTCGTATATCTCAGGCAAGCCACGGCGAATTTTCCCCATTGACTTGTCCATCGCTCCCGGATAGTTTCGGGCCATGACCTACGTCCACGTTCTGCCTCAGCCAAGCATTATTATCGCCATTCCTTATCCGGCGGGCTGAGCTGCACCTGTTTACCCAAACCCGCCTCCGAGGCGGGTTTGTCGTTTCTGCCTCCGAGGTCAAGTGCCAACCCGGAGAGCCAGATGAACACCGATACCGCCAGCCAACACGCCAACGTCGATGACGAACTGCTGGGCCGCTATGTCCGCAGGATTCTTGCGGCACCGGTCTACCATCAGGCGATCTGCACGCCCCTGCAACCGGCCCCGGCGTTGTCGGAGGCATTGGGCAACCAGGTGCTGCTCAAGCGCGAGGACTTGCAACCGACCTTTTCCTTCAAGATCCGTGGTGCCTACAACAAGCTGGTGCAACTGAGCGAAGCCCAGCGCAACTGCGGGGTGATCACCGCATCGGCGGGCAATCATGCCCAGGGCGTGGCCCTGGCGGCGCGTACCCTGGGGATCAAGGCGACGATCGTCATGCCCACCAGTACGCCCGAGCTCAAGGTGCAGGGGGTGCGCAGCCGTGCAGCCACGGCGGTACTGCACGGCGACAGCTTTCCCTTCGCCCTGGCGCATGCCTTGGCCCTGGCGCAGGAAAAAGGCTACACCTTCGTCTCGCCATTCGACGATCCCGAGGTGATTGCCGGCCAGGGCACGGTGGCGATGGAACTGCTCAACCAGCACCAGGGAACCCTGGACGCGATCTTCGTCCCGGTCGGTGGTGGTGGCCTGATCGCCGGGATCGCCGCCTACGTCAAATACCTGCGACCGCAGGTGCGGATCATCGGGGTCGAGTCGGAGCATTCCAATTGCTTGCAAAGGGCCTTGCAGGCCGGCGAGCGGGTGGTGTTGCCGCAGGTCGGGACCTTCGCCGACGGGGTGGCGGTGGCACAGATCGGTGCGTACGGCTTCGAGATCTGCCGGCGGCATGTCGACGAGGTGATTACGGTCAGCAACGACGAGTTGTGCAGCGCCATCCGTGACATCTATGACGATACCCGCTCCATCACCGAGCCGTCGGGCGCGCTGGCGGTGGCCGGGATCCGGAAGTACGTGGCGGGTAGTGGGGCCCGGGGGCAGACGCTGGTGGCGATCAACTCCGGTGCCAACATCAATTTCGACAGCCTGCGCCATGTGGTCGAGCGTGCGGCCCTGGTCAGGCCGCAGGCGGTGCCCGCCTGAGCGGGCTGGCTCAGGACAGCAATGGGCGCATGAAGCTGCGCTCGTAGCTGAGAATGAACTTCTTCTCCACCACCGAGGCGACCAGGGCCGTACTCTGCGGGTCGCTGAGGGCCGCCTGGCGATAACGTTCGTACTCGGCCAGCGAGCTGAAGCTGAACAGGCAATAGGCGATATTGCTCGCGCCCTCGCTGGGCAGGAAGTAGCCGTGGTGGGTACCGCCCAGGCGTTGGACGATACCGATCCAGGCCTTGGAATAGGCCTCGAACTCAGCCAGTTGATACGGATCGATGACGTATTTGACGTGGCAGGTGATCATCGGCAGGCTCTGCGGGTCATTCGCTGACGGCTTTCTTGATCAGCTTGGACGGGCTCCAGATCCGGTAGCGGATCTGCACATCGTCCGGCGCGTAGATCACCAGCGGCAGCTTGCTGTTGTAGCGCAGCATGTAGCCGTTGCCGACGACCGGAACGAAGTCCTTTTTCGGCTTGGTGCCGGGCGGGCAGGCCATCAGGGTGGAAACCGGGCCGCTGACACTTTCCAGGCGATAGTAGGCATAGCTCCAGCCTTCCAGGTTTTTCTCGTCGAGGTTGCCGGTCAGGCGTTTCTGGTTGCAGTCGACGGGCAGGACCTTGCCGGCGATGATCTCGACCCGGTGGTCGGAGTCCTTGGTCATTTTCGGCACACGGATGACCGTGCGAGTGAAGCCGTCTTCCGCCTTGGGGAAGGGCGCCAGGTCCGATTTGTCGGCGGCGACCGCACTGGCGGCTGTGGTCATGGCCAGCAGGAAAGTGGCGGCGATGGTCGTCGAATTCATGAGCTTTCTGTGCCCTGGGGTCAGGAGGGGGCGTGCCCTCGGTGGAAAGATACAACGCGGGTGGTCCGCACAGTTTTCACGGTGCAACCGCAAACAACTGGCGAAGATAAGGGCAAATGCCGCCTCGGCAAAGGTTTTTTCTTGCCGGCCGAATAGCGGCATTTCGCTATTAACTCGACCAGTGGTGCGCCTGTCGGACGAACAGCGCTCACGCATGGCGGGGAAACGGCCTAGTCTGTGCTGGTGCACCCGCCTTTCAGGATAGGACAGGGCGGTGGCGCTTGCAGGGCTTGTGATGTGTGAACCCTACGCGGGCGGTCGATGACCGTCCCGGCTTCGAAACTGGCAGTCTCATATAACGGAGAGAGTCGCCATGCTATCGCTATCGTCGCTTGAATTACGCAATATCATTGAAAGCAGCTTTCTGCCGACGCGCTGCCAGTGCAGTGTCGGGGCGGATGAATCCCTCACCGTCAAGGTGTTCGACAGGAAATCCGAGCGGGTGGACCTGATGGTCACCGGCATCTGCGCCTCGAAGCTCGATAGCAGCCGCGCCATTTCGGAGCTGATCGCCAAGCTGCGCCATGACCTGCAATACAGCCAGGGTGGCGGCCATCAGCAGGAGCGGGTGAGGGCGTCCTGACGCCGGATTCGCGCTGCACGACTCTCCCTCCCGCGCCCCCTTTGCCCGAAGGGGGTGCCTCTCATAAAAATCTTTCCCGCCACGGGATAGATAGCTTACCGGCGGTGTCGAACTGCCAGTAAACTGCGCGCTTTCCCCGTACCCTTCACTTCCAGAGGTTTTGCATGACACTCAGTCCTTTTGCGGGCAAACCGGCACCGGCACAGTTGCTGGTAGATATCCCGCGACTGGTATCGGCCTACTACACCGGCCAACCCGATGCGACGATCTCCACCCAGCGTGTCGCCTTCGGTACCTCAGGACATCGGGGCAGCTCGTTCGAGCTGAGTTTCAATGAATGGCACGTCCTGGCCATCAGCCAGGCCATCTGCCTGTATCGCCAGGCCCAGGGGATCGACGGTCCGCTGTTCGTCGGTATCGACACCCATGCACTGTCCACCCCGGCGGGAGCCAGTGCCCTGGAAGTGTTCGCCGCCAATGGCGTGGAAACCATGATCGCCCAGGGCGACGAGTACACCCCGACGCCGGCGGTGTCCCACGCGATCATCTGCTACAACCGCGGTCGCACCCGCGGCCTGGCGGACGGCGTGGTGATCACCCCGTCCCACAACCCGCCGGAAAGCGGCGGCTTCAAGTACAACCCGCCCAATGGCGGCCCGGCCGATACCCATATCACCAAGTGGATCGAGGCCAAGGCCAACGAACTGCTGGCCGACCAGCTGGCCGGGGTCAAGCGCATCAGCTACGCGCGCGCGCTCAAGGCCGCCACCACCCACCGCCATGACTACCTCAACAGCTATGTGGCGGACCTGGCCAATGTCATCGACATGGACGCCATCCGCAGTGCCAATCTGCGCCTGGGCGTCGACCCGCTGGGCGGCGCCGGCGTGCGCTACTGGTCGGCGATCGCCGATCACTACCAGTTGAACCTGGAGGTGGTGAACACCCAGGTCGATCCGACCTTCCGTTTCATGAGCGTCGACTGGGACGGCAAGATCCGCATGGACCCATCCTCCAGCCATGCCATGCAGGGCCTGATCGGCCTGAAGGAGCGTTTCGACGTCGCCTTCGCCTGCGATCCCGACCATGACCGCCATGGCATCGTCACCCCCTCTGGCGGCCTGTTGGCGCCGAACAACTACCTGGCGGTGTCCATCGACTACCTGTTCCAGAACCGTCCGCAATGGCGCGCCGAGGCGGCCGTGGGCAAGACCGTGGTCAGCAGCGGCCTGATCGACCGCGTGGCGGCGCGCCTGGGCCGTCGCCTGTACGAAGTGCCGGTGGGCTTCAAGTGGTTCGCCGACGGGCTGTTCGACGGCTCCCTGGGCTTTGGTGGCGAGGAGAGTGCCGGTGCGTCGTTCCTGCGCAAGGACGGCAGTGTCTGGTCCACCGACAAGGACGGCCTGATTCCGGGGCTCCTGGCGGCGGAGATGACCTCGCGCAGCGGTCGTGATCCGAGCCAGATCTTCCGTGGCCTGACCGACGAACTGGGCGAACCGTTCTCCGTGCGGGTCGATGCCGCTGCCACGCCGGCGCAGAAAGCGCTGCTGGGCAAGCTGTCGCCGCAGCAGGTGAGTTCGACCCAGTTGGCCGGGGAGCCGATTCGGCAGATTCTCAGTCATGCGCCGGGCAACGGGCAGGCGATTGGCGGTCTGAAGGTCATGACCGAGAACGGCTGGTTCGCCGCGCGGCCATCGGGCACCGAGGATATCTACAAGATCTACGCCGAGAGCTTTATCGGCGACGATCACCTCAAGCGCCTGGTGGAAGAGGCGCAGGTGCTGGTGGACGGGGCGATTTCCCCGGCCTGATGCCTGTGCCCGTTCGCGGCTGAATCCGGCCCCCACAGTGGATCGGGGCGCACACATATTTTGTGTACTGCACAGAACCTGTGGGCGTCGGATTCAGCCGCGAAAGCGTCGGTACAGTCACCGCCGCCTCAAGCCACATCCACCAGGATGATCTCGCTGTCCTGCACCGCGGTGACCCGCAGCACCTCTTCCTCGGCCACGGCCACGCCATCGCGGGCCTCGGCGCGCAGGCCGTTGACCTCGATCACCCCGGTGGCTGGCACCAGGTACGCGCGGCGAGCGCTGCCCAGAGGGTACTCGGCGCTTTCGCCAGCCTTGAGGTTGGCCGCCACCAGCCGTGCATCGGCGCGGATCCGCAAGCTCTGCTCATCACCCTCCCGGCCGCTGGCCAGGGTCACGAAGCCTTCGCCACGCTCGCCCTTGGGAAACGGCCGGGTGCCCCAGGAAGGCGCCGCACCGGCCTGTTGCGGGATGATCCAGATCTGGAAGATCTTGGTCGGTGTCGACTCCAGGTTGTACTCGCTGTGGGCGATGCCGGTGCCGGCACTCATGACCTGCACATCGCCGGCCTCGGTACGGCCCTTGTTGCCGAGGTTGTCCTCGTGGCTGATCGCGCCCTCACGCACATAGGTGATGATTTCCATGTCCCGGTGCGGATGGGTCGGGAAGCCGGTGCCGGGGGCGATCACGTCGTCGTTCCAGACCCGCAGGTTGCCCCAGTGCATGCGTTGCGGATCGTAGTACTCGGCGAACGAGAAGTGGTGGTGTGCGTTCAGCCAGCCATGATGGGCCCCGCCCAGGCTGTTGAAAGGTCGAAGTTGCAGCATGATTCTGCTCCTGTTCAGGTTCGTCGCGGGCTGGTGTCGCGATGACCGGTGGTTGATGGACTCATCATCGGTCAAAGCAATATCGATAAAAAGCGTAAATTGTTCTTCATAATGATCGATTTAATCGATTATTGGTCAGTGGCAGAGTGATGTCTGTTCTTTCACTTCGTCATCTAAATGCCTGATTGAAAAGCAATTGACTAGAACTGCTGGTCCAATCGGGCGACCATAGGCCTTTCGCCCGGACAGTCCCAGACCTGGAGTCAGCGTGTCGCAATACAGCCCCGAACCGCCTGCCGAACTTTCCTCCCTGGCCCAGTTGCCGCTGTTCAGGCGCCTGCTGGCCCGTCTGTTGGGCGGTGGCCTGAGCCGCCTGCGGGCGCAGCACGTGGCGTCCTGGTTGCAGGGCCAGGCGGACGGCTTTCGCAGCGGCCACAGCGCCGGTGTCGAGTACGGCTATCGGGAAGGGCACGCCGAGGGCCTGGAGCAAGGCCGCCAGGTTCTGCTGATCCGTGATACCCGTCCTGCGGAGCACCGGGCGCCCGGGGTCGATGACAACCTGTTCGACGACTGGCGCCTGCCGCTGAGCGGCGAGTTGAAGAAACGCATCAAGGCCGACGTCGCCCGACGGTTGCCTGCCCATGGGCAACCCAGCGCGGCGCAGTGGAAGATGATCTTCAGCGATACCCCGTCGACTGCGGTGATCGCCGGGGCTGGCGCGGGCAAGTCGACTTCGCTGGTGCTGCGCATCCTGTTGCTGACCCATTACCTGGGCTTCGAGCTCGACTCGCTGACCGTGGTGACCTTCACTCGCGAGTCGCGCAAGGATTTCATTGCCAAGCTGATCGAGGTCTTCGCCCTGTGGGGGCGCCCGCTCGGCCTGCGCGAGGCCAGGGAGGTGGTGCGCACTTTCCACTCGCGAATCCTGCCGATGGTTCGCGGCCTGCCGGGTTTCGGCCAGTTGCAGGCGTTCGAGAACCTGGGGACACGCACGGCCGGCGACGACGAAGCAAGCGACAGCAACCCGTTCGACCTGCGGATCAACGACGCCCAGCGCCAACACCTCAACGCCTGCTACCACCGCCTGCAGCGGGACAATCCGCGTTTTCGCGAGATTCTGGCGCCGCTGTACAAGCATGCCCTGCAGCTCAAGGAACTGGAGCAGGACCATCCTGACGTGCAGAAGCGCATGGCGGTGACCGAGCTGGCTTCCCGGCGCGATGAGGAACTGTGCGATACCATCGAGGACCTGTGGTTCCGCGCCGGTGCCTGGCCGATCAAGGGCATCGAACCGAACCGCGAGACCCTGGAGATCAACGGCTCGCCGTTCCATTGCCACGGCTACATCGAGCAGTTGGATGCCTGGGTGGTGCTGGGCTTCGACCCGCGCGAAAGTCCGCAGATCACCCGCCCGGGGTCGCGCCTGACGGTGCGTGCGGAGTGGGCGGTAAAGCGCACCCTGTTTCAAGCTTTCTGTCGTAAGCCATTGATATGGCTGGATAGTTATGAGTCGGCCAAGCGCGTACTGGCGTCCCTGGGCGATAATGCCAGTGCCGGCCCGGGATTCGACTACAAGGTCAAGGGTGAGCTGGCCTCGGCGCCGTTGCTCGACTGTTTCGTCATGGCGGCCGGGTTCATCGAGAACCTTGGCCTGGACGTCAGCGTGGCGGTCGGCCGGATGAGCTTTGCCAGGGATGATCCGGACCGGTTCTTCTTCGAAGCCCTGAGCCTGTTCTGGAAGGCCCTGGAAGCGCACCTGCTGGCGCAGTCGCCGCCGATCATGACCTACAACCGGATGTTCTCGCTGTTTGGTGAAAACAGCCCGGAAAACCAGGCGCTGCTCAGCGACGAGCTGCTGCGACCGCTGTCGCACCTGATGATCGACGAGTTCCAGGATGTCTCGCCGCAGATCGTTTCCTGGCTGCGCGCCAGCCTGCGGGAGATTCGCCGGCGCGGTCCGGCACTGCATGTCGGGCGTGGCGCCCAGCACTCCTCATTGCTGTGCGTGGGCGATGACTGGCAGTCGATCTACGGCTGGCGGGGCAGCTCGCCCAAGTACTTCATGGAGTTCGGCAAGGAGTTCCCATCGCCGTCGACCACGCGGGTGATGCTCAGCGACAACTTCCGCAGCCACCAGCACATCATCGATGCCGCCGAGCATATCGTGCGCGCGGCGCCGGCCATCCCCGGGAAGAAGGCCAAGGCTGCCGGCGAGCCCAGGGAAGGGGGGCCGGTGCAGGTGTTCGAGCGCGATGATGCGGAGTTGGGCAGGCGCCTGGCAGAGCACTATCGGAACGGCGACAGTATCTTGATGCTGTTTCGAAAAAGTAGCGATAAGTTGTTGATTGAAGAGCATATTCAGGCTGTAGTTAATGCTGATTCTAGCTTGCCCTTCGAGCAGCGGCGGCTCAAGCAACTGACCTACCACAGCGCCAAGGGCCTGCAGGCGGATGCGGTGTTTCTCCTGGGTGATTGCCTGCACCTGACGCGTTCGCCGTACAAGAACCAGGTCTACCGGATGGCCGGGCTGGGCCGGGACGGCGATGCCGAGCCGTATGACAGCGCCCAGAAGGACGAGATCCTGCGCCTGGCCTATGTGGGCATCACCCGGGCGGTGAAGCACTGCTACTGGTTTCTGGACGCTCCGGATGCCCAGGCGGCGAATGCGCCGAAGGCGTCCGATCGGATCGCGGCGGGCAAGGCGTTTTTTGCCGATTGGCGCGCCAGGTGAACGGTGGTGTCACTGACAAGGTAGGCACACCGGCACGGCTGTACCCCGTGGGAGCCGGCCTGCTGGCGATAGTTGTCGTTGAGGCGACAGCGTGTGACTGATCAGGCCAGGACCTGCAGGTTCTGGGGGGGTACAAAGGACTCCAGCTCGGCCTCGATCGCCTCGATGATGCGTTCCACATCGGCCGCATTCATCACTGTCGCACAGGGGATGCCGGCGATGGCGATCAGGGTCTCGCCGCTGGCCCGGTCGAACAGTCGGGCGACCATGCTGCCCGGCGCGTCCATGCTGGCTTCGAAACCCATCGGATGAAAATGCCAGCGCATCAGTTGGCAGGCATTGGGAAACGTGACCTTGCTGAAGAATTTGCTCATGTTGCCCACCTGTGTCATTGAGCGCTTCCTTGTGCTCGCGGGTAGGAACGGCAGGACCTCATGGTCCGACCTGGCCTTGTGTTAAAAAGCCGAGTGCTAAAAATAGCACCCGTCCATCACCCGCAGGGAGTTTTTTCGGCCTGTGGGGCGATTGTTTTCCTGTAACTTGATCGATGTCATGAAACCTTCACTTGCGAGCGCTCCATGTTCGACGACGATGACGGTCCACTGCAGACCCGGGCCACTGGCGAAATCGTCCTGCGCTACCACCTGCGCTGGAAACATCGCGACCTGGACGGCGTCATGGCCCTGTATCACCCGGATGTCCAGTACCACGATTTCTTCCAGAACCGCGTGATGGGCCTGGGCGAGTTGCGTGACTACGTACAGGCCAGCATGCCCCGCGATTGCGGTGAGGCGCTGGAACACAGTGACCGGATCCGTCTCGACGGCAACACGGCGTTCATCCAGTACAAGCTCACCCTGCGCGGTGGCGCGGGGCTGGTGTCGTTTCGTTCCAGCGAGGCGATCACCGTCCGTGACGGGCTGATCTGGCGCGTCAATGAATACGCCTCGCTGGTGCATGAGCAGGCCGCCAGCCCCGAGGCGAGCCCATTGCGTCCGGCGACCAGCCGCCTGGGCCTTTCGCCCCGGCAACTGAGCTTCATGGCGGACGACCTGCAGCAGTACTTCGAGCGCCAGCAACCCTATCTCGACCCCGGCCTCGACCTGCAACAGGTGGCCAGGGAGAGTGGCTACAGCCGTAACCAGATTTCCTACCTGCTCAACCAGGTGCTCGGCCAGAGCTTCTACCGTTATGTGAACCAGGCCCGCCTGCGGCATCTGCTCGCGGCGCTGGAGCAGGCCGGGCCGTCGGCGCGGATCGACGACCTGGCGTTCGCCGCCGGTTTCAACTCGCTGTCGGCCTTCTACAGCTGTTTCCGCCAGCACACCGGCCTGTCGCCCAAGGCCTATGTCCGGCAAATTTCCTTGCGTGCACGCGCGCAAGACACGCCTTGAGCAGCCGGACTAGCATCGCAGCCATCTGTTACAGGTTGCGGAGTGCTGCATGCCGGTCTGGCGAAATATCAGTTTATGGATGGATCAGCTCGATGAGCCGTTGACACCACGGCCCAGCCTGGAGCGGGACCTGGACGTCGATGTGGCGATCATCGGTGCCGGTTACACGGGGCTGTGGACCGCCTACTACCTCAAGCGCCAGGCCCCGCAGCTGAAGGTGGTGGTGGTCGAGGCGCAGACCGCCGGCTTCGGGGCCTCGGGGCGCAATGGCGGTTGGCTGATGGGCAACCTGCTGGGCGAGGATCGCCTGCTGGCCGGATTGTCGCCGCAGCAACGGCGCGACGCCTTCGAGCTGCTGCACGGCATTCCCGACGAGGTGAAAGCGGTCATCGATCAGGAGTCCATCGACTGCGATTATCGCAAGGGCGGGGTGCTCTACTGTGCCGCGCGTTATCCCGAGCAGGAACACAGCTTGCGGGCCTACCTGCAGGGCCTGCACCGCCAGGGCCTGGACGAAGCCGACTACACCTGGCTGAGCCCCAGCGAGCTGGCCCGGCAGATTCGCATCGCCCGGCCGTACGGGGCGATCTTCTCGCCGCACATGGCGACGATCCAGCCGGCCCGGCTGGCCCGCGGGCTGGCCCGTGCGGTGGAGCGGCTGGGGGTGCCGATCTACGAAAACACGCCGGTGACCGACTGGCGCCCCGGGGGGCTGCGCACCGCCAAGGCCCAGGTCCGCAGCCACTGGGTGGTGCCGGCCGTCGAGGGCTATTCGGTGACCCTGCCACCGCTGGGCCGCTACCAGTTACCGGTGCAGAGCCTGCTGGTGGCCACCGAACCGCTGCCGGCGGCCACCTGGGAGGAAATCGGCCTCGACCGCGGCCAGGCCTTCAGCGAAGGCAGCCGCCAGGTCACCTACGGCCAGCGCTCGGCCGACAATCGACTGGTCTTCGGTGCCCGCGGCGGTTATCGCTTCGCCGGCCGGCTGCGGCATGACTTCAACCTCAGCGGGCAGGAAATCGAGCTGCGTCGCTACCTGTTCGGTGAGCTGTTCCCGCAGTTGAAAAAGGTCCGTATCAGCCATTCCTGGGGCGGCAACCTGGGCATGTCGCGACGTTTCCGGCCGCACATGCTCTGCGATCGTGCCAACGGTATCGCGCTGTCCGGCGGCTATGGCGGGGAGGGCGTGGGGGCCAGTCACCTGGGCGGGCGCACCCTGGCCGACCTGATCCTGCGCGAGGATAGCGCGCGTGTCCGGCAGCCCTGGGTGATCCATGAAGGCGGGCTGGCCGCGCTCCGGGCCTGGGAGCCCGAGCCCTGCCGCTGGCTTGGCTACAACGCGATCGTGCGCAGTTTCGTCCACGAGGATCAGGTGCTGGCCAACCCCAATGCCGCCCCCTGGCGCCGCAAGCTGGCCAGCCGCCTGGCCGGTTTCATGGAAAGTTTCATGCAGTAGCCGGCGCTGGGGCGCCGGATCATTCATCCGCTGGAGTCCAATCCATGAGCATTACGCAATTCAAGAACACCGCCACGGTCGCCCTGGAGACCTCGACTCCGGTCGCGGTCCCCCTGGGCGAGCCGGTGTCGGTGACTTCGGTCACCTGCGTCGAGCGCAGCGACGGCGTCGAGACCGGCATCTGGGAATGCACCCCGGGGCGCTGGCGACGGCAGATCACCGCCCGGGAGTTCTGTCACTTCATCCAGGGCCGTTGCACCTTCACGCCAGATGAGGGCGAGCCCCTGCAAATAGAAGCCGGCGATGCCCTGATGCTGCCGGCCAACAGCACCGGCATCTGGGATATCCAGGAGACCGTGCGCAAGACCTATGTGCTGATTTTCTGATCCTCTGATCACTTGAGCCTGCCAATAACAACCATACCCAGGAATCGACTCATGATCCGCATGTCCCTTGCTCCCCTGATGCTGGTGGCGTCCTTCGTCCAGGCGGCCGAAACCGTCAAGATCTACAACTGGTCGGACTATATCGCCCCGGACACCACCAAGAACTTCCAGGCTGAAACCGGGATAGGTTTCAGCTACGACGTCTACGACAGCAACGAGACCCTGGATGGCAAGTTGATGACCGGCAAATCGGGTTATGACGTGGTGTTTCCTTCCAACCACTTCATGGCCCGGCAGATCCAGGGCGGCGCGCTGAAGAAGCTCGACAAGAGCCAGTTGCCGAACTGGAAGAACCTCAATCCGGTGCTGCTCAAGGCCCTGCAGGTCAACGATCCGGACAACGAACACGGTTTCCCCTATCTGTGGGGCAGCACCGGGATCGGCTACAACATCGACAAGGTCAAGGCGGTACTGGGGGACAATGCGCCGGTGGACTCCTGGGACCTGATATTCAAGCCGGAGAATATGCAGAAGTTGCACAAGTGTGGTGTAGCGATTCTCGACAATGGCCCCGAATTGTTGCCGGCGACACTCAACTACCTGGGCCTGCCGCACCACAGCAAGAACCCGGCGGACTACAAGAAGGCCGAGGCGCTGTTGATGAAAGTGCGGCCCTTTGTGGCGTACTTCCATTCATCCAAGTACACCACCGACCTGGCCAATGGCGATATCTGCGTGGCGGTGGGTTTTTCCGGCGATATCCTGCAGGCCGCCAGTCGCGCCCAGGAGGCGCACAATGGGGTCAGGATCGGTTATTCGATTCCCAGGGAGGGCGCGGCCATCTGGTTCGACATGGTTGCCATGCCGGCCGATGCGCCGGACGAGAAGGCCGGTTATGCCTTCATGAACTACCTGTTGCGGCCTGAAGTGATGGCCGGTATCAGCAACTACGTGAAGTATGCCAACGGCAACGCGGCGGCCGACAGCCTGGTCGACCCGGCCCTGAAGGCCGACACCAAGGTGTATCCGAGCCCGCAGATGATGGGCAAGCTGTTTGCCCTGGAGGCCATGCCGTTGAACATCGATCGGATTCGCACACGGCTGTGGAGCAGGATCAAGACGGGTGAATAACCACGGGGTTTTCCAGGATTGGTAGAAGGCGGGAGGCGAAGTGCATTCGCTTTCCGCCTTTTTCATTGTTTTCCCTTGGGTATTGGATCCAGTTTTATTTAAAGCGTTATAAAGTTACACTAGCTGAATCGATTTTTTAATATTAAACGGCCATCTTTTTGACGTCATAGATAAGAGTTCTCAACTAGTTGTAATTTCTGGAAGTATTTTTACTTTTCGCCCTGTATAAAACATAAAGTCCTGCCGATATTGCTGATGAGTCCATGTCGTTTTGCTGCATGGCGTTGAAACTATCCGGTGACAGAGCCCGATAGAGAGATGGCATGGATGCTGATCGCCTCATTGTTGAGAGAGAGCTTCCCATGTCCCTACGCAATATGAATATCGCCCCTCGGGCCTTTCTCGGTTTTGCATTCATTGCATTGCTGGTGATTGTGCTGGGAGTGTTTGCGCAAACCCGCATGACGGTGATCCGTCAGGCGTCCATCGACATGCAGACCAACCAGTTGCCCAGCGTGGGCTACCTGGGCAATGTGATCGAGGGTGTGCTGCGGATGCGCATCCTGTCCTTTCGGGTCCTGACCAATCGTGAACCGGCCGCTCTGCAGGAAGCCGAAACGCGCATCGCGTTCCTGGTGGACAAGGTTCGCAAGGATCAGAAAAGTTACGCCGACCTGCCTTCCCAGGGCGAGGAACTGGCCAAGTACCGGGAGTTTTCCGCGACCCTCGAGACCTACCTGCAGGATCAGACCCGCATGATGGAGCTGTCCCGGCAGAACAAGCTCGATGAGTTGCGCAACCTGATCAATACCCAGATCAAGGCGGGGACCGACCTGATGGGCGTGCAGCTCAATCAACTGGTGGAGATCAACAAGGCCGGGGCCAAGGCCGCCTCGGACGAGGCGGGCCGTCAGTATGACAATGCCAGCACCGGCATCATCAGCGTTTCGGTGATTGCCGCCCTGATGACGGTGCTGCTGGCCTGGTTGCTGACCCGCAGTATTGTCAGCCCCTTGAAGACCGCCGTCGAAACCGCCGAGATCATTGCCGGTGGCGACCTGACCAAGCCGATCCGGATCGACGGTACGGACGAGCCGGCGCGCCTGCTGACGGCCCTGTCGAGCATGCAGGACAACCTGCGCAAGACCATCGAGCAGATTTCCGGCTCGGCCACCCAACTGGCCTCGGCGGCAGAGGAACTCAGCGCGGTGACGGAAGAGGCCTCCCGTGGCCTGCAACAGCAGAACAACGAGATCGAACAGGCAGCCACCGCAGTCAACGAAATGACCAGCGCCGTGGAAGAGGTGGCACGTAACGCGGTCTCGACGTCCGAGGCGTCCCAGCAGTCCAACCACGCCGCCCGCGACGGGCGGGATCGGGTGGTGGAGACGGTGGAAGCGATCCAGACCATGACCCATGACGTGCAGAGCACTTCGGCGTTGATCGAGGGCCTGGCCGCCCAGGGCCGGGACATCGGCCAGGTGCTGGACGTGATCAGGGCGATTGCCGAGCAGACCAACCTGCTGGCGCTCAACGCCGCCATCGAGGCGGCCCGGGCCGGCGAAGCCGGGCGTGGTTTCGCGGTGGTGGCCGACGAGGTGCGGGCCCTGGCCCATCGGACCCAGCAGTCGACCCGCGAGATCGAGCAGATGGTGGCGGGGATCCAGAACGGCACCAGTGAAGCCGTGCAGTCGATGCAGCAGAGCAACCAGCGTACCCAGGATACTCTGGAGCGGGCACGGGCGGCGGGGGTTGCGCTGGAGCAGATCACCCAGTCGATCAACCTGATCAACGAGCGCAACCTGGTGATCGCCAGTGCCTCTGAGGAGCAGGCACAGGTCTCCCGCGAGGTCGACCGCAACCTGGTGAACATCCGTGACCTGGCCTCCCAGTCGGCAGCCGGCGCCAACCAGACCAGCGCTGCCAGCCATGAGTTGTCGCGCCTGGCGGTGGACCTGAAGGCGATGGTGGCCCGTTTCGTGATCTGACGTTGCCGGCCCTGTCTGTGGGGCCGGCTCCCGCTTAGGGTAGAGGTTTCGCGGGGCGCTCGCTCACAGGGTCAGATGGCGTCGCAACTGTGCCAGCAGCTTTTCATACAGCAGGTCCACCTCGGGCACCTGCCCCCGTGCCCGCAGGCAGCCGTGCACCAGGCCCAGGCCGACATGCAGGCTGGCGCTGCCGCCGGCCTTTTTCAGGCGCTCGAAATAGCAGACACCGTCGTCCCGCAGCGGGTCGTACTGCGCCACGGCGATGAACGCCGCGGCCAGGCCCTGGAAGTTCGTTGCCCGCAGTGGCATCGCATAGGCTTCAGGCCTGTCGCTGTCCGCCAGGTACCAGGCGTGATAGCTGCGTACATCGTCGCTGCTGAGCAACGGCGCGTCGGCGCACTCGCTACGTGAAGGCAGGCCGTCGCTGCCACCCAGTCCCGGATAGATCAGCGCCTGCAACAGCGGTTGCGGCTCGGCGGTATCGCGTAGCGCCAGGCACACGGCGGCGGCCAGGTTGCCGCCGGCACTGTCGCCGGCGATCGCCATGCGCCGCCGGTCCACCTGCCAGGTGCCGGCCTCGGCACGCAAGCCGCGCCAGACGGCCAGGCAATCGTCGAATGCGGCCGGGTAGGGGTGCTCGGGTGCCAACCGGTAGTCCACGGCAACCACCACGGCCTGGAGCCTGGAGGCCAGTTCGGCAGTGATGAAGTCGTGGGAGTCCAGATCACCCACCACCCAGCCACCCCCATGCAGATAGACCACGCAGGGCCAGCCATTGGCCGGGCGAGGTGAGGTCGGGCGGTACAGGCGTATCGGCACCTGGCCGATACGCTGCTCCCGGACTTCGATATCAGCCGGACGGGGCGGGGTGAAGGCCCGACACATCCGGCTGTAGCTGCGGCGCAGGCCCTGGATGCTGCTGTCCGGACAGGTGAAACCGAGCGTCTTGCTGACGAAGGCGCTCATGCCGGGGGAAAGGGGATAGTCGGTCATTGCGCTTTCAGGCTGGCCTGCACCGTTGCCACGCCATCCCGGCCGTCGATGCTGGTGACCCCCGCCAGCCAGCGCTTGAGGTCCTCGGGATGATCGCGCAGCCACTGCCGGGCGACATCCTGGGGAGCCTGGCGCTCCATGATCGGTACCATCAGCTGGCTTTCCTGGGCTGCGGTGAAGGTCAGGTTCTCCAGCAGCCGGTTCACGTTCGGGCAGCGTTGCGCATAGTCCGGGGCGGTCACGGTGGAGACGGTTGCGGCGCCTTCGTTGGGGCCGTAGACGTCCTCGCTGCCGGTCAGGTAGGCGATCTTCATGTTGATGTTCATCGGGTGCGGGGTCCAGCCGACGAAGACCACGAACTCCTTGCGGTTGATCGCCCGCTGCACCGCGGCCAGCATGCCGGCCTCTCCCGACTCCACCAGCTTGAAGCCCTTGAGCCCGAAATGGTCGGTGTCGATCATGGTCTTGATCGTGGTATTGGCGCCGCTGCCGGGTTCGATACCGTAGATCGTACCCTTGAGCTGGTCCCTGAACCTGGCGATATCACCGAAGGTCTTCAGTCCGGCGTCCGCCACGTACTGCGGTACCGCCAGGGTCGCCTGGGCGTCGGCCAGGCTGGGGCTGGCCATGACCTTGACCTGGTTGGCGCTGACGAAGGGCTCGATGTTCTTGTCCATCGCCGGCTTCCAGTAGCCGAGGAAGATGTCCAGGCGCTTGTCGCGGATGCCGGCGAAGATGATCTGCTGTACGGCGCTGGTCTGCTTGCTTTCATAGCCCAGGCCGTTGAGCAGCACATCGGCCACCGCACTGGTGGCGATCACGTCGGTCCAGTTGACCACGCCCATGCGCACGTTCTTGCAGGAAGCGTCTTCGGCCGCGAAGGCCGGGTTGCCGAGCAATGCGGTGGCGCCGAGGAGCAGACAACCGTTGAACAGTCTTTTCAGGTTCGGGGTTTTCATGAGCGCTGAGTCTCGCGGCAGGTCGTTATTGTCGTGGCCGGTGTCTTCTTGCACCGTTCGGCTAAGTTACGCAGCCATTGCCTGGCAAAAGCGCACCAGGGCGACCGGCTTTTGCACTGGGGCGACTCGGACTCCATCATGCCAGCACGCTCATCCATGCCGAGGCCAGCAACAGCAACGCCATGCCGCGATTGAAACGCCGCATCGCCAGGGGCGAGCGCAGCAGTCGGGCCGAGCCGGCACCGAGCACGGCCCACAGTCCCATGCACGGCAGTGATACCAGAAAGAACACCAGGGACAAGGAGGCGACATGTGCCTGGCGTTCGGCACCGTTGCCGGCGAACACGCCGACCACCGCCAGGGCCATCATCCATACCTTGGGGTTGATCAATTGCAGGCTGGCGGCGCCCAGCAGGCCGAGACGCCGTGCCTGAGTGGCGGTGGAGTCCACGGCGTTCACCGGGGCCGTGAAGATCTGCCAGGCCAACCGGCTCAGCCAGGCCAGCCCCAGCCATTGCATCAGGCTTTGCAGCGCGGGCAGGTCGCTCAGTGACTGGCCGATCCCGCTGCCCACCAGCAGCACGATCAACGCGGCTCCGGTACCCGCACCGAGGATGATCGGCAACGCCGCCGCCACGCCGTGACGGGCGCTGTTGCTCAGCACCAGGATATTGTTCGGCCCGGGGGTGACCGAGGCGACGAAGGCGAACAGCACGAAAGGAAGCAGGTTGGGGAAAGTGGACAGCATGAAGGGCGGCTCCGCGAATGAATCGATGCAACGATCTTCGCGGTTGCCGCCTCAGGCGTCTGGAAGGTTTGAGCAGCGCTTGCGGTAGGCTGCCGGCGTCAGGCCGTAGGCCCGGACGAACCAGCGTCCGAGATGGCTCTGGTCGGAGAAGCCGAGGGTCATCGCCACCGTGGCCGGTGGTTCGCCACGGGCCAGCAGTTGCCGCGCCCGGGCCAGGCGCAATTGCACCAGGTAGGCATGGGGTGGCAGGCCGTAGGCCGACTTGAAGGCCCGGGTCAGCCGGAAGCGGTCGACACCGGTCACCGCGGCCAGGTCATCCAGGCTGACATCCAGCTGCAGGTTGGCATGCAGGTATTCCCGGGCCCGCTGTGCCACCCGCGGCAGGCGTGGGTCCTCGCGGTAGCGGGTGCGCCAGTGCAGGTGGCGGGTGAGGGCGTCGAACATCTGGTCCAGGGCGCTTTGCTGGACGATCCGCAGCTCCGGGCTGTGCATCGCCTGGAACGCCGCGCTGGTGGCCTGGGCCAGGCGACTGTCGCCAGTCGCCAGCGGTGTGGCAAAGGACAACTGGCTGTTGGCGGGCGCTTCCTGGAACAATGCGCCCAGCTCACGCTCCAGCCAGTGGGGTTCCAGGTACAGCGTCCGGTAGGTGAAGCCGCCTTCGGTGGGCGCGTCGCCGTCGTGGATTTCCCCCGGTTCGAGCATGAACACATGGCCCGGCATGCTGTGAAAGCGGGTGCGCTGGCAATTGAATTGCTGCACGCCCTGTTCGGTGACACCGATCAGGTAGGTGTCGTGCCAGTGGGCGTCATAGGCGTGCCCCTTGAAGTGGGCACGGAGGGTTTCGATACCGGTATCGCGATCCTGAGTCAGGTCGATCCAGTTGTCGGCGTTGCTGGGCATGCTGTACCTGGAACATAGCTCAATCGTGCAGGATGACAGTAGGCACTGCCTGGCCAGGGCAAGTCTAGAACATCTGTGCAGCTGTCCGGGGCCTCGCGGGCATGCCATGGCGGGAATGCGGGGGCTGGACCGGTGGCGTTGAATAGTTGGATTGTCCTACAATAATAAAGGGTGAAAAATAGTAATAAGACCCATAAGTTAATAAATGACCCATTGGTCATTTAACGATGCACTTCGCTTATGCATTTTTCTCACTTGAATGTTCGCGATGTCCTGCTCATGGGGTTGGGAAACTTCTGTCAGAAAATATTTTCCCAGACATAGGCAATGTTTACGGGATCTTTCCGGATTTTGGCGTTTTGATATCAAAAAAAGCGCTGGACGGTTGATTTCAAAATGTGTCAGTTTCTCGCTGCCTTCAAAAAGGGCGAGTGATAGGATGATCTCGCCAAGGGATTGTCGCTATCGGACAAAAACTGTTTCACTTGTAAACAAGGAAGTGTGTTTATGTCGAAAGTCAAAGCGAAAGCTATTGTTTCGGTAGAGTCGGCGCTGGCGGCCAGCGGTACAAGTTCCGCCTTCAACCAGATCGATAGCTTCAGCCATCAGTATGACCGCGGTGGCAATCTCACGGTCAATGGCAAACCCTCCTACTCCGTCGATCAGGCCGCCACGCAACTGCTGCGTGACGGTGCCGCCTGGCATGATCTGAACGGCAGCGGCAAGATCGAGCTGACCTATACCTTCCTGACGTCCCCGACCTCGAATTTCAGCGGTCTGGGCGTTACCGGGTTCAGTCAGTTCAGTGCCTTGCAGAAGTCGCAGGCGGTATTGGCCATGCAGTCCTGGGCCGATGTCGCCAACGTGACCTTCACCGAGGCGGCGCGGGGCGGAGATGGTCACATGACCTTCGGTAACTACAGCGCCGGTCAGGAAGGTGCGGCGGCATTCGCCTTCCTGCCGGGGACCGAGCCTGGCTACGACGGCCAGTCCTGGTACCTGACCGGCAGCGGCTACAACGTCAACAAGACGCCGGGCCTGAACAACTACGGGCGCCAGACCCTGACCCACGAGATCGGCCATACCCTGGGCCTGTCCCACCCTGGCGACTACAACGCCGGCGAGGGCAACCCGAGCTACAAGGATGCGACCTACGGGCAGGACACCCGCGGCTACAGCATCATGAGCTACTGGAGCGAAAGCAACACCAGCCAGAACTTCAGCAAGGGCGGCGTCGAGGCCTATTCGTCCGGCCCGCTGATGGACGATATCGCGGCGATCCAGAAGCTCTACGGCGCCAACTACAGCACCCGTTCCGGGGATACCACCTACGGTTTCAACTCCAACGCCGGTCGTGACTACCTGAGCGCCACCTCGTCTTCGGACAAGCTGGTGTTTTCGGTCTGGGATGGCGGCGGCAATGACACCCTGGACTTCTCCGGCTTCACCCAGAACCAGAAGATCAACCTGCATGCAGGTTCCTTCTCGGATGTGGGCGGCATGGTCGGCAACGTCTCGATTGCCCAGGGCGTAACGGTGGAGAACGCCATCGGCGGTTCGGGCTACGACCTGCTGATCGGCAACGACGTCGCCAACGAACTGCGTGGCGGTGCCGGCAACGACATACTCTACGGGGCTGGCGGTGCGGACAAGCTGTGGGGCGGTGCCGGCAGCGACACCTTCGTATTCGGCGCGGTTTCCGATTCGACACCGAAGGCGGCCGACCGGATCATGGATTTCGTCAGTGGCCAGGACAAGATCGACCTGTCCGGGATCACCCATGGTACGGGCCTGAACTTCGTCAACGCGTTTACCGGGCATGCCGGCGATGCGGTACTGACCTACGCCGCGGGTACCAACCTCGGCACCCTGGCGGTCGACTTCTCCGGGCACGGTGTGGCGGACTTCCTGGTCACCACGGTGGGCCAGGCGGCGGTCACGGATATCGTGGCCTGAGTCGATGAAACGGGAGGTGGCGCCTGCGCCGCCTCCTCGAATCGCAAGGTGTCGGGTGAGCGCTATTTGCAGGATTCATCGGATAAGGGGCCGTCAAATGCGCACCCTCGTGGCCGAACATTGACGTGTTCGGGCACGTTTTCCCTGTCTCAAGGACTTGCATCAGAATGCCTCAGCCCATTACCAGAAACCTCGATAGAATCTTTAATTCGGTGCATCGGGATCCGCCCGAATGGGCATCGTCACAGACGCCCCTGTCGATTGATGGCAAGCCACTCTATTCCCAGGAGCAGGCGGTCAACCAGATCAACCGTAGCGGCAGGGTATTGAAGGACCGGGATGACGATCAGCAGATCGAGTTGACCTACAGTTTCCTGACGTCCGCCCCCAAGAACTTCAGCGGCCTGGGCGTCACCGGGTTCAGTCCGTTCAGTGCCCTGCAAAAAAAGCAGGCGGTCCTGGCCATGCAATCCTGGGCCGACGTCGCCAACGTGACGTTCACCGAGGCGAAGCCAGGCAAGGAGGGGCATCTGACCTTCGGCAACTACAGCGCCGGCAAGAAGGGGGCCGCATTCGCGTTCCAGCCGGGTTCCGGAGCCAGCAGCGATGGACAGTCCTGGTACAAGGCCGATGAAAGCAAGACGCCCGGGTTGGGTAACTACAGTCGCCAGACCCTGGTCCACGAGGTTGGCCATAACCTGGGCCTGAGCCACCCTGGAGACTACGACGCCGTCAAGGGCAGCCCAAGCTACAAGGATGCAAGCTATTGGCAGGACACGCGTGGCTACAGCGTCATGAGCTACTGGAGTGAAAGCAACACCGGCCAGAAATTCAACGGGGCCCATGCGTCCGGTCCGCTGATGGACGATATCGCGGCCATCCAGAAGCTCTATGGCGCCAACCACGCTACGCGCGCCGATGACAGCGTCTATGGCTTCAATTCCAACACCGGGCGCGATTTCCTCAGTGCCACCTCGTCTTCGGACAAGCTGGTGTTCACCGTCTGGGACGGTGGCGGCAATGACACCCTGGACTTCTCCGGTTTTACCCAGGACCAGAACATCAACCTCAACGCCGGCGCGTTTTCAAGCGTGGGCGGGCTGCTGGGCAATGTGTCGATCGCCAAGGGCGTTACCCTGGAAAACGCCGTGGGTGGCAGGGGCGACGATGTGATTATCGGTAATGCGGCGAACAATCGGCTCATGGGGGGGGCTGGTTGCGACGTCCTGTATGGGGATGCCGGCGATGACATCCTCGAGGGTGGCGACGGTAAAGACTGGTTGACCGGCGGTTCCGGTCGCGACGTCCTCTTGGGGGGTGCCGGGCCTGACTGGCTGCGTGGAGGGGAAGGGCGCGACCTCTTCGTGTTCACCCGGATATCGGATTCGACGCCAGAGGCCGCCGACTGGATCATGGATTTCGTCAGCGGCGAGGACCGGATCGACCTGACCGACATTACCCATGGTTCGGGCCTGAGCTTCGTCGAGGCCTTTACGGGGCAGGCCGGGCAGGCGGTACTGGGCCGTGCCCACGAGGGGACGTTGGAGGTCGACTTCTCTGGCGATGGTGTAGCCGATTTCCGGGTTACTACGCTGGGTGTGGTAAGAGTCACGGATATCATGGCGTAAGTTGATCAAACAGGGGAGCGTCTACGCTACTCCTGCAAGTCGAATGGAGAAGTTGCTGTTGCCTGGGTAAAGGGAAATCTCGAGGGGAAAGTCTGGATGATTTAACGGTCTTGTCGACTTTTCCTCCTGGGGCTGAGCACGCTTCAGATAGCATTTTCAAAAGTTGTACGAGGGATGGAAGAATGAGCGTTATTTGCAGGAGGCTTCGGACAGGGAAAAGTCCAATAGGCCGGCTTGTTATCGGTTAGTTACCGGTTCGAGCAAGTTTTTCCATGCCTCAAGGATTTCAGCATGACATCTACCAGCTCCAATAAAGTTCTCTCTGGACAGTTTCCGTCCGAGGTCCGGCAATATACTTTGGAATCTTCCGGAAAGTTTTCCCTGACCACGGATGAGGCCGCGATGCATCTCGCCCGTTACAATCAGCGTTGGGCGGATCAGGACGGTGACGGTCGAATCGACCTGACCTACCAGTTTCTCACCGCACCCAACCTGGCCTTCGTTGGAATGCGCCTGGATGGATTCAGTGAGTTCAATGCGCAGCAGAAGGCGCAGGCGAAACTGGCCATGCAGACCTGGGCGGATGTGACCAATGTGACCTTCACCGAGGCCCAGGCGGGTGGGGAGGGGCAAATGAGCTTTGGCAATTTCAGCGAGGGCATGCACGGTGCCACGGCATTCGCCTTCCTGCCCAACAGCCACCCCATCCTTGACGGCCAGTCCTGGTACCGGGTGCCCAGCGACGATACCTGGTCCGGATGGCTGCGTAGCCGGGCCTCCGGCGACGGGCCCAACCAGCTGCCGGTGATGGGCAGCGCTGGCCGATTCGCCCTGGTTCACGAAATCGGTCATACCCTGGGCCTGGACCACCCCGGTGACTACAACTCCCGGGAAGATATCTGGCTCGACTGGCTGTGGAATCGGATCAGCGGCGACGATGACTACGGGCTGAAGGCCGATGTGGTCGAGGATTCCGTCGGCTACACCCTGATGAGCTATTGGAGTGAAACCAATACCGGACAGGATTTCGCCAAGGACGACGCGTCTGTCTACCCTTCGGCGCCGCAGTTGCACGATATTGCGGCGATCCAGAAACTCTACGGCCCCAACTTCAGCACCCGCGCCGGTGACACCACCTATGGCTTCAACTCCAATACCGACCGCGATTACCTGACCGCCACCTCGTCCGCGGACAAGCTGGTGTTTTCGGTCTGGGATGGCGGTGGCAATGACACCCTGGACTTCTCCGGTTTCACCCAGGACCAGGAGATCAACCTGAATGAGGGGGCGTTTTCCGACGTGGGCGGCCTGCGTGGCAATGTTTCCATCGCCCATGGCGTGGCTATCGAGAACGCCATGGGCGGCTCGGGCAAGGACCTGCTGGTCGGCAACGAACTGGGCAACCAGTTGCGCGGTGGTGCCGGCGACGACGTTCTCAAGGGCGGCGGTGGCGCGGATGAACTATGGGGCGGTGCCGGCAGGGATACCTTCATGTTCTCCGCCGTCTCCGATTCGACGCCGCAGGCCTCTGACCGGATCATGGATTTCACCACGGGTCAGGACGAGATCAGCCTGGCCGGGATGACCCGCGGTTCGGGCCTGAACTTCGTCGGTGCCTTCAGTGGCAATGCCCGGGAGGCGGTACTGGCCTATGACGAGAGCACCCACCAGGGCACCCTGGCGATCGACTTCGCGGGGCGGGGCCTGGCGGATTTCCAGATCACCACGGTCGGTCGGATGGCCGTCACGGATATCGTGGCCTGATGCCCTGCCTTGAGGATTTTGCGTGACAACGATCAATTCCCCTATCACCAGCGGCAAGCCGAGCTATTCCGTGGACCAGGCGGCGCAGCAGCTCACCCGTAGCGGCCAGTCCTGGAAGGACAAGGACGGCAACGGCACCGTCGAGCTGACGTTCGCCTTCCCGGACACGCCGCCCTCGAACTTCGTCGAGCTCAAGGTCGACCACGGCCTCGGCGGCTTCGGCCAGTTCAGCGCGTTGCAGCAGGCGCAGGCGGTGCTGGCCCTGCAGTCCTGGGCGGATGTCGCCAACCTGAGCTTCACCGAGGCGCCGAGCGGTGGCGAAGGGCACCTGAGCTTTGGCAACTACGAGGTCGGCCCGGCGGGCAGCGCGGCGTTCGCCTATGCGCCAGGGTCCGATCCCGACTACGACGGCCAGTCGTGGTACCTGGTCAGTGACAGCTACGACCTCAACAGTGCACCCGGCCTGAACAACTATGGGCGCATGTCGCTGGTCCATGAGATCGGCCATACCCTGGGGCTGTCCCACCCCAGTGACTACGGGGCGAATGTGGACCAGCCGAGCTACCGGGATGCCGGCTACGTGCAGGACACGCTGGGTTACAGCATCATGAGCTACTTCAGTGAAAGCAACACCGGGCAGAACTTCGTCAAGAACGGCGCCGAACACTATTCATCCGCGCCGTTGCGCGACGATATCGCGGCGATCCAGAAGCTCTATGGGGCCAACTACAGTACCCGTGCCGATGACACCGTCTATGGTTTCAACTCCAACACCGGCCGTGACTACCTCAGTGCCCAGTCGTCTGCCGATGCCCTGGTGTTCTCGGTGTGGGATGGGGGTGGCAATGACACCCTGGACTTCTCCGGTTTCACCCAGGACCAGGAAATCAATCTGCGGGCCGGTTCGTTCTCCGATGTGGGTGGCCTGCGGGGCAATGTCTCGATTGCCCACGGCGTCACCCTCGAGAATGCCATTGGCGGTTCGGGCCACGATGTGCTGATCGGCAATGACGTGGCCAACGAACTGCGTGGCGGCGCCGGCAGCGATATCCTCCAGGGTGGCGGCGGTGCGGATCGCCTCTGGGGCGGCGAGGGCAACGACATCTTCGTGTTCGGCGCCATCACCGACTCGACGCCGCAGGCCTCTGATCGGATCATGGATTTTGTCAGCGGCCAGGACCAGATCGATCTGGGCAGGCTGACCCAGGGGGGCGGCCTGAGTTTCGTCGACGCATTTACCGGACGGGCTGGCGAGGCGGTGTTGAGTCGTGACGCCGACACCGACCAGGGCACTTTGGCCATCGACTTTTCCGGGCAGGGCCTGGCGGATTTCCAGGTTGTCACCGTAGGGCGGATGGCGGTCACGGATATTCTGGTCTGATGGTATGAAACCCACGAGCAAGGAACGCATGCAAGACCACCACCGGCCCGCCAGCGGGCCCATCACTCGAAAACGCAGGGGGGCCTGGCTGCTGGCCCTGTCACTCACTTTCATGGGAGAAGCCGTCATGGCCAGTAGTTTGGTGTTACCCAGCCGCGAATCGCTCGCGGGCCAATGGCAGTTGTCCAGCAGCTCGAGCCCGGCGCGGACCTGCGTGCTGGAGCTGGCGGCCCAGCCGCCCATGCTGACGGGCGACCTGGAGTGCGCCACCGAGCTGCTCGGCGAGCGCCCCAGCGGCTGGGAGCCGACTCCGGATGGCCTGTGGCTGTTCGATCAGCAGGGCAGCGGCCTGGTGCACCTGAACCGGGATGGCGCGGGTTATTCGGTGTCACGCCAGCAAGGTGAGCTGACCCTCGGCAGAAAGAGCCGCGACTGAGTTTCGGCAAGCGCGGGTGACCGCCTGCCCAGGACAGCCGTACACAAGAGTCCGCCCGATACGACCTTTCGTTGGCGAAGCGCTCTTGTTGCTTTACCTATTGATTTTTAAGGAAATGATATGTCTTTGTTTACCCTCAATCCCGTTTCTCCCAGGCAGGATGTGCCTGACCCGCTTGTCAACTTCAACGGCACGACCGGCAACGACTACATCGTCGGTAATGCCCAGGACAATCGTATCGTCGGCGGCGGTGGTCATGACTTGTTGCTCGGGGGTACTGGCAACGACACGCTGAGGGCGGGCAATAAGGCCAGTTCCCTCTACGGGGGCGCCGGTGACGACCTCCTGATCGGCGGCCGCGGTTCCGACCACCTCAATGGTGGCGACGGCGAAGATCGTCTCAATGGCCGGGCCGGCGACGACATCCTCGTCGGGGGCCCCGGGCTTGACTGGCTGGTGGGCGGCCCCGGTCGGGATACCTTCCTGTATCGCGATATCAGCGACTCGATCCCGGAGAGTGCCGACTGGATCGTCGACTTCGTCAGCGGCAAGGACAAGATCGATCTGAGTGCTCTCACCCACGGCTCGGGCCTGACCTATGTCGAGAAGTTCACCGGGCAGTCCCGTGAGGCGGTGCTGGGGTATGACCTGACGGTCGACTTCGATGGGGACGGCGTGGCCGATTTCCGGGTCATGACCGTCGGGCAGGCGGTGCAGACGGATATCGTCGCCTGAGTCTGGGAAAGGAGGCAGCCTGATGGCTGCCTCTGTCCGTTGGATGGCGAATCCATCGCCAGGGGAAAAGGGCCGTTGCATGTTTTGAATCAACTTCAGTGACAGGGCAGAGATCCTTGCGGGTCTCACGAATTTCTAGAATCAAAAAATCAGGGACGATAAATGAAATCGTTGAAGATGATTTCGGGTACACCCTTGTTCCGCGTACTGGGTGACTACAAGAGCATATTGATCAGCGTCGGTTGTTTCACCGCCCTGATCAATCTGCTGATGCTGGTCCCGTCGATCTACATGCTGCAGGTTTACGACCGGGTACTGACGTCGCAGAACGAAACCACCCTGGTGATGCTGACGCTGATGGTGGTGGGCTTCTTCGCCTTCATCGGGGTGCTTGAAACCATCCGCAGTTTCATCGTGATCCGCATCGGCAGCCAGCTCGAACGGCAGTTCAACCTGCGGGTGTACAAGGCGGCCTTCGAACGCAACCTGTTTCGCGGCGAGGGGCATGCCGGCCAGGCCCTGGGCGACCTGACCCATATCCGCCAGTTTCTCACGGGGCCCGCGTTGTTCGCGTTCTTCGACGCGCCGTGGTTTCCCCTCTACCTGCTGGTGATCTTCCTGTTCAACCCGTGGCTCGGAGTGTTTGCCAGCGTGGGCGCGGTGCTGCTGATTGCGCTGGCCTGCCTCAACGAGTGGCTGACCCGCAAACCCCTGGCCGAAGCCAGTGGCTATTCGCAGAAATCCAGCCAGTTGGCCACCAGCCATTTGCACAATGCCGAAACCATCCAGGCCATGGGCATGCTCGGGGCCCTGCGTCGACGCTGGTTCCAGGTGCATTCGCGGTTTCTCGCGCGGCAGAACCAGGCCAGCGATACCGGCGCGCTGGTGACTTCGCTGAGCAAGTCGCTGCGCCTGTGCCTGCAATCGCTGGTGCTGGGGCTGGGCGCCTTGCTGGTGATCAAGGGCGACATGAGCTCCGGGATGATGATCGCCGGCTCGATCCTGATGGGGCGCGTCCTGAGCCCCATCGACCAGTTGATCGCCGTCTGGAAGCAGTGGAGCGCGGCCAAGCTGGCCTACCGGCGGCTCGACGAACTGCTGCGCGAGTTTCCCCAGGGCGAGCCCGCCATGAGCCTGCCCGAGCCCAAGGGGCGGGTGGCGTTCGAGCAGGTCAGCGCAGGTCCCCCGGGGCGGCGCGGGGCCACCTTGCACCATGTCAGCTTTGCCATCGAGGCCGGTGAGGTGCTGGGCGTACTGGGCGCCTCGGGGTCGGGCAAGTCCACCCTGGCACGGGTGCTGGTGGGGGTCTGGCCAACCCTGGCGGGCGTGGTGCGCCTGGACGGCGCGGATATCCATCGCTGGGACCGCGATGAACTCGGCCCGCACATTGGCTACCTGCCGCAATCGATCGAACTGTTCAGTGGCACGGTGGCCGAGAACATCGCCCGTTTCAGCGAGGCCGACCCGCAAAAGGTGGTGGCTGCCGCGGTACAGGCCGGTGTTCATGAACTGATCCTGCGCCTGCCCCAGGGCTACGACACCCTGCTGGGCGACGATGGCTGCGGCCTGTCCGGTGGGCAGAAACAGCGGGTGGCCCTGGCCCGGGCGCTGTATGGCGGCCCCCGGCTGGTGATCCTCGACGAGCCGAACTCCAACCTCGACGCGGTCGGCGAGGCGGCGCTCACCGCGGCCATCGCCCAGCTCAAGGCCCAGGGCAGCAGTGTGATCCTGGTGACCCACCGGACCACGTCCCTGGCCCAGACCGACAAGCTGCTGGTGCTCAACGAGGGGCGGATGCAGGCCTTCGGGCCCAGCGCCGAGGTGCTCAAGGCCCTGGCCGGCAACGCGCAACCGGCGGCGGCCACGGTGGCCGAAGCCCCGCGCGAGCCATCCCCAACCCCAGCCGGGCTCAGCCTGAGCCGGCAATACGGTGCAGCGACACGCAGGAGCGGAGCATGAGCCAGGACAGCCTGATGCAACACGATGAACCCCACGAGCGCCAGGAGCGCGATGCCGGCTTCTTTGTCCGCGCCGGCTGGTGGCTGGCGCTGCTGGGCGCCGGCAGCTTCTTCGCCTGGGCGGCCCTGGCGCCGCTGGACCAGGGCATTGCGGTCCAAGGGACCGTGGTGGTCTCCGGCAAGCGCAAGGCGGTGCAGTCCCTCGGCGGAGGGGTGGTCGAGCGGATCCTGGTGCACGAAGGGCAGTTGGTCCGCCAGGGGCAGCCGCTGTTTCGCCTCGATCAGACCCAGCGCTCGGCCGATGTCCAGTCCCTGCGCGCGCAGTACCGGGTGGCCTGGGCCAGCCAGGCGCGCTGGCAGAGCGAGCGGGACAACCTGGCGCGGGTGAACTTCCCGGATGAGCTGACCGCCGATACCGACCCGCAACTGGGCCTGGTACTCGAAGGTCAGCGGCAGTTGTTCAGCAGCCGGCGCGAGGCGTTTGCCCGCGAACAGGCCGGCATTCGTGCCGCCATCGAGGGCGCTGGTGCGCAACTGGCCGGCATGCGTCGGGCCCGCGCCGACATGAACGCCCGCGCCGACTCCCTGCGGCGTCAACTGGACAATCTGCGGCCGTTGGCCGAGAACGGCTATATCCCGGCCAACCGCCTGCTGGAGTACGAGCGGCAACTGTCCCAGGTGCAGCAGGACCTGGCGCAGAACAGCGGTGAGAGCGGGCGGGTCGAGCAGGGCATTCTCGAGTCGCGATTGAAGCTTTCGCAGCACGCCGAGGAATACCAGAAGGAGGTGCGCAGCCAACTGGCCGAGGCCCAGCTCAAGACCCTGACCCTGGAACAGCAACTGACCTCGGCCCGTTTCGAACTGCAGCACAGCGAAATCAGCGCACCGGCCGAAGGTATCGCGGTGAACCTGGGAGTGCATACCGAAGGTGCGGTGGTGCGTGCCGGCGACACCCTGGTGGAGATCGTCCCGCAGGGCGAACGCCTGGAGGTGGAGGGGCGGTTGCCGGTCCACCTGGTGGACAAGGTCGGCACGGCATTGCCGGTGGACATCCTGTTCACCGCCTTCAACCAGAATCGCACGCCGCGGGTCAGCGGTGCGGTGAGCCTGATTTCCGCCGACCAGTTGCTCGATGAAAAAAGTGGTACGCCGTATTACGTACTGCGCAGTTCGGTCAGCGACCTGGCCCTGGAGAAACTCAACGGGCTGGTGATCAAGCCGGGCATGCCGGCGGAAATGTTCGTGCGCACCGGTGAGCGGTCGTTGCTCAACTATCTGTTCAAGCCCCTGATGGACCGTGCGGGTTCTGCGTTGACCGAGGAGTAGTATGTTGCGCCTGATGACCAAACCGCTGTGTGTGGCGGCTGCGTTGCTGTTGTTTTCCCTCGATTGCCAGGCCATGGGGCCGTTCCAGGTCTATGAGCAGGCGCTGCGCAACGACCCGGTGTTCCTCGGCGCGCTCAAGGAGCGCGATGCCGGCCAGGAAAACCGTGCCATCGGCCGCGCCGGCCTGCTGCCGCGGCTGTCCTACAACTACAACCAGGGCCGCAACGACTCTCGGGTCACCTACCTCAACGAACGCGGCAATTTCCATGAGGACCGCAACTACACCAGTTCCGGCTCGACCCTGACCCTGCAGCAGCCGCTGATCGACTACGAGGCCTATGCCAACTATCGCAAGGGCGTGGCCCAGGCGCTGTTTGCCGACGAGACCTTTCGCGGCAAGAGCCAGGAACTGCTGGTGAGGGTGCTGACCTACTACACCCAGGCGCTGTTCGCCGAGGACCAGATCCAGATCGCCAGGGCCCGGAAGAAGGCCCTCGACGAACAGTTCCAGCAGAACACGCAGCTGTTCCGTCAGGGCGAGGGCACCCGCACCGACATCCTCGAGTCGCAGGCGCGCTATGAACTGGCCACGGCCGAGGAGATCGAGGCCCGCGATGCGCAGGATGCGTCGTTGCGCGAGCTGGGGGCGCTGATCGGCGTGCCGACGGTCGACGTCGCCGAACTGGCGCCGCTGGCGCAGGGGTTCGAGTCGTTTCCACTGGAGCCGGCCAACTTCGCCACCTGGCATGAGCTGGCCCTGAGCAACAACCCGACGCTGGCTTCCCAGCGCCAGGCGGTGGAGGTGGCGCACTACGAAGTGGAGCGCAACCGCGCCGGGCACCTGCCCAAGCTCAATGCCTATGCCAGCCTGCGCAAGAGCGAGTCCGACAGCGGCAACACCTACAACCAGCGTTACGACACCAACACCGTCGGCTTCGAGGTCAGCGTGCCGTTGTTCGCCGGTGGCGGGGTGTCCGCCTCGGTTCGCCAGGCCAGTGCCAACCTGGAACAGGCCGAATACGAACTCGATGGCAAGACCCGCGAAACCCTGATCGAGCTGCGGCGCCAGTACAACGCCTGCCAGTCGGGGGCGAGCAAGCTGCGCGCCTACCGCAAGGCGCTGGCTTCGGCCGAGTCGCTGGTGCTCTCCACCCGGCAAAGCATCCTCGGCGGCGAGCGGGTCAACCTCGACCTGCTCAACGCCGAACAACAGCTCTACAGCACCCGTCGGGACATGGCGCAGGCGCGCTATGACTACCTGATGGCCTGGACCCGATTGCATTACTACGCCGGCACGCTGCGCGAAACCGACCTGGCCAGGGTCGATGAGGCGTTCGTGGCGCCGGCGGCCGTTCACTGACTTCCGTTGCAGGCTTTCTCGACAATTTCAACAACAGAGAGGCAATACCATGGGTGTTTTTGACTATGAAAATGCGGGTTCCACTGTCTCCAAGGCGCTGTACGCTGACGCGATGGCGATCACCTTGTATTCCTACCACAACATCGACAATGGCCTGGCTGTCGGTTACCAGCAGCACGGCTTCGGCCTCGGCCTGCCGGCGACGCTGGTCAAGGCGCTGATCGGTGGCACGGACGCCCAGGGCGTAATTCCCGGCGTGCCCTGGAACCCCGATTCGGAGAAGGCGGCGCTGGCGGCGGTGAAGGCGGCCGGCTGGACGCCGATCAGCGCCAGCCAGCTGGGTTACGCCGGCAAGACCGATGGCCGGGGTACCTTCTACGGCGAAAAGACCGGCTACACCACCGCTCAGGCGGAAGTGCTCGGCAAGTACGACGCCGAGGGCCACCTGACCTCCATCGGCATCGCCTTTCGCGGCACCAGCGGCCCGCGGGAAACCGTGATCACCGACACCATCGGTGATGCGATCAATGACCTGCTGGCGGCCATCGGCCCCAAGGACTACGCGAAAAACTACAGCGCCAATGCCTTCTCCGGCTTGCTCGACAGCGTCGCCGCCTTTGCCCGGGCCAACGGCCTGGGCGGCAAGGATGTGCTGGTCAGCGGGCACAGCCTGGGCGGGCTGGCGGTCAACAGCCTGGCGGACCTGAGTGCGGGCCAGTGGGGCGGTTTCTACAAGGATGCCAGCTACATCGCCTTCGCCTCGCCGACCCAGAGCGGCGCGGGCACCCATGTGTTGAACATCGGCTATGAAAACGATCCGGTGTTCCGGGCCCTCGACGGCTCCAGCCTGACCCTGGCGACCCTCGGCGTGCATGACGGTTACAAGGCTTCGGCGACCAACAACATCGTCAACTTCAACGACCACTACGCGTCCGATGCCTGGAACGCCATGCCGTTCTCCATCGGCAACATCGCCACCTGGCTGTCGCATCTGCCGACCGCCTATGGCAACGGCATGCAACGGATAGTCGATTCGTCGTTCTACGACCTGACCGGCAGGAACTCGACCATCGTCGTCAGCAACCTGTCGGATCCGGCGCGGGACAAGACCTGGGTGCAGGACCTCAACCGCAACGCCGAGGCCCATAGCGGCACCACCTTCATCATCGGCAGCGAGGCCAGCGACCTGCTCAAGGGCGGGCGCGGCAACGACTATCTCGAAGGGGGCGGCGGCGATGACACGTTCCGCGACGACGGCGGCTACAACATCATTCTCGGTGGCAAGGGCCATAACACCCTTGACCTGCAGAAGCCTCTCGACAGCGTCGAGATCGCCAATGACGGCCAGGGCACGCTGTATCTTCGCGATGCCCAGGGCGGGATCACCATTGCCAGGGATATCGGCACGCTGGTCAGCAGCGAACCGCACCTGGTGTTCCTGTCCCGGGACGTGGCCCACAAGGTCGCTGACCAGAGCCTGTCCGGCGGCCAGTATGTCGCTTCGCAGGTGGGCGGCGCCGGGGCGGACACCCTGACCGCGAAGGCTTCGGGTGAATGGTTGCTGGGCAATGGCGGCAACGATCACCTGATCGGCGCGGCCAATGGCGGCAATCTGTTCATCGGCGGGGCGGGCAATGACCTGATGGAGGCGCGGGGCGGGGGCAACACCTTTCTGTTCAACGGTGCCTTTGGCCAGGACCGCATCAGCGGCTTCCAGTCTTCGGACAAGCTGGTGTTCATGGGCTATGCCGATACCCAGGGGCACAACATTCTTGAACATGCCAAGGTGGTCGGCAATGACACCGTGCTCAGCTTTGGCGCTGATTCGGTGACCTTGGTGGGGGTTGGGCTGGATACGCTCAAAGGCGCCAGTGTGGTGATCGCCTGAGGGTAGTCGGCTGGTGTCGTCTGGCCGCCTGCGGCGGTTCGCGGGCAAGCCACGCTCCTACAGGATGGTGCCGTACGCCAATGCCGCGTTCGGTATCGATCCCCCGTAGGAGCCGGGCTTGCCCGCGAACCGCCAGGAGCGGCCAGGCGACTCCGTATCAGGGCTGTTTGAGCAGCACGAAATCATTCTTGTCGAACCGCCCACTCAACACCGGCACCAGCGCCCCGACCGGCGTACCCTGCAGCTTCTGGTAATCCTGCCTGTCCATCACCAGCCACGCCGGCCCGCTCACCGCCTGCAACTGCTGTGGCGTATCGGTGAACAGCGGTTGCAGATCCTCGTCCAGGTTGACCATGAACTTGATTGCCTTCGCGTCCTTGCCCATGGCGTGCAGCACCACGGGTGCCGGCGCCTGATGGATCAACTGTTGGGCTGCCCGGGTAAATGTCCGGGTGTCATAGGCCGTCCGCTCGACCGGCTCGACGACCAGGATGTAGCTCGCCCACATCGCCAATACCGCACAGGCCGCCAGGCCGATGGCACGCCAGCGGGTCTTGAACAGCATCATCACGGCGATGACCTGCAGGGCACCCACCAGCCAGGGGGCGATGCCCAGTGTCGGCAGTTCCTCGGGAAAGCGTCGATGCAGCAGGATCATCCCGCCGATCAGCAGCGCCGGCAGCAGCAGCCAGAGGCCCTGGATCAGCCCGCGCAGCCAGGCGAACAGCCGCCCCTGGCCTGCCTGGAACGCAAAGGCCGCGACGATGGCGATCATTGGCGCCATCGGCAGGATGTAGCGGGCCTTCTTCGCCTGCGGTACCGACAGCCCGAGCATCACGATCAGGCCGGCGGCCAGGCAGTAGAGCATCAATTGCAGCGCCGGCCCACGTTGCTGGCGACCACCGGCGAAGAGTGCCACCCCCCCCAGGACCGCCAGCGGATAGGCCAGGGCGTAGTTGCCGAACGAACTGCCGAAGTAATACAGCAGGCCACTGGAGCCTTCGCTGCCATCCATGCGGCCGGTGAACTGCATGCGGATCACTTCATGGAGGAAGACGCTGCCGCCATCCAGCCAGGCCAGCCATAGCAGTAGTGCGATACAGACCGCCAGCAGGCCCAGGGCCTGGAAGCCGAAGACGAACAGGCGTCGCCACTGGCCGCCCAGCAGGTAGTAGCTGCAGAGCATGCCGGTGGGGATCACCAGGCCGATCGGTCCGCGGATGGCGAAGCCCAGCACCAGCAGGGCGAGTATCCAGCCATGGCGTTTCGGTGCGGCGAAATGATCGGCGGTGTAGCCCAGGTAGAACACCGAGAAGCCGACGGCGGCCAGCAGCAGATCCAGCGAGACGGCACGTGTCTCGGTGATGAAGGTGTTGCTCAACAACAGCAGGGCGATGCTCAGCAGTGCCCAGCGCGGGGAGTGGGGGGCGACCAGCCGGTACATCAGCACCACGATCCAGGCCGCTGCCAGGGCACTGGGCAGCCACGCCGCCAGGGCATTGACGGTGCCGAAGGGCAGGGCGAACAGCCAGACCAGCACGGTCGAGAAGGCCGAGTAGTCGGGGTAGGGCTCGCCGTAGGTGGTCGGGAAGAAGCCCGGGCCGTGGCGCAACATTTCCTGGGCGAACAGGACGAAGCGCGAATCGAAGCCGATGGCCGCCTGCTGGTGAACCCCGGCGAGGAACAGCAGCAGGGCGAGCAGGCCCAGGCCCAGGGACTGACGATTGAGGGTGGCGCGGGAGGTCAATGTCACGGCGGAGTCCTTGTACAAGGCGGATGACACCGGGGGAAGGGAGATGGCGTATTCACGGGCAAGTCGGACCGCCGCACCGCCTGCTCCTGCAAGGTGGTGTCGTACAAGCGCCATGCACGACTCATCGCTGTAGGAGCGGCTGGTGTGGCATTCCGACTTGCCCGCGAAAGGGCCCGCCCGCCTAGATCACTACGTGGCGGGTCACCGGCAGTTCCAGGGACGCGCCGCGGCCGATCGCGAAGTAGGTGAAACCCTTGCGCTGCATGCGGTTGGCGTCATACAGGTTACGGCCGTCGAAGATCACCGGTGCCTTGAGGCGCTGCTTGATCCGCTCGAAGTCCGGCGCCTTGAACTGCTGCCACTCGGTGCAGATGATCAGGGCATCGGCACCGACCAGGGTCGCTTCCGGGGTACCCATCAGCGACAGGCCCGGTTCATCGGGATACAGGCGCTGGGTTTCCTGCATGGCTTCCGGGTCGAAGGCGCGGACCTGGGCACCGGCGGCCCATAGCGCTTCCATCAGCACCCGGCTTGGCGCATCGCGCATGTCGTCGGTGTTGGGCTTGAACGCCAGGCCCCAGAGGGCGAAGGTCTTGCCCTTGAGGTCGCCCTTGTAGAACGCATTGATGCGGTCGAACAGCTTGTGTTTCTGCCGTTCGTTGATCGCCTCCACCGCCTGCAGCAGGTCGCTGGAGCAGTTGGCTTCCTGGGCGCTGTGGATCAGGGCGCGCATGTCCTTGGGGAAGCACGAGCCGCCGTAGCCACAGCCCGGGTAGATGAAGTGGTAGCCGATGCGCTGGTCGGCGCCGATGCCCATGCGCACGGCCTCGATGTCGGCGCCCAGGTGTTCGGCCAGTTCGGCGATCTGGTTGATGAAGCTGATCTTGGTCGCCAGCATGCAGTTGGCGGCGTACTTGGTCAGTTCGGCGCTGCGCAGGTCCATGAACATGATGCGGTCATGGTTGCGGTTGAACGGTGCGTACAGGTCGCGCATCACCTCGCGCACTTCCTCGCGTTCGCAGCCGATGATGATGCGGTCCGGCCGGCGGCAGTCTTCGACCGCCGAGCCTTCCTTGAGGAATTCCGGGTTCGAGACGATATCGAACTGCAGGCTGCGGCCGGCTTTGCTCAGACCGGCCTCGATGTGGGCGCGCAGGGTGTCGCCGGTGCCGACCGGCACGGTGGACTTTTCCACCAGGATCAGCGGTTCGAAGCGATGGCGGATCACGGCGTCACCCACCGACAGCACGTACTTGAGGTCGGCCGAACCATCCTCGTCCGATGGCGTGCCGACGGCGATGAACAGCACCTGGCCGTGCTCGATGGCCAGCTTTTCATCGCTGGTGAAGTGCAGGCGGCCACTTTCCAGATTGCTCTTGACCATGGTCTCCAGCCCTGGTTCGAAGATCGGGATATGACCCTTGCGCAGCAAGTCGATCTTGTTCTGGTCAACGTCCATGCACACGACGTCATGACCGACTTCGGCCAGAACAGTCGCCTGTACCAGGCCTACATAACCGCTACCAATTACGCTGATTTTCATACGGAGTCTCTAGGACGGGGTATACGTGGAGAATTGATCGTAAGGACACCGAGGATGACCAACGCCACCCCCAGGGTCTTGGATAGGCTGAAGCTTTCGTTGAAGAACGGCAGGCTGGCGGCCAGCAGGTAGACCAGTGCATAGCTGACACTGAGCAGCGAGTAGGCGCGGCCCAGCGGCAAGTCACGCAGGGCCATCAGCCAGCAGAGCATCGACAGCGCATAGGCGAGGATCGAAGCCGCTACGACGGCCAGGGCGACCAGCGAGACGTTGCCGGTCATCAGCGCGTCCAGCCACTGGCTTGGCTCGGGCAGGCGCGTCATGCTCCAGCGCATGCCCAGTTGGGCGCTGCTGACCAGCACCACGCTAGCGCTGGCGAAGGTGAAACCGCGTGCCAGGCTCATAGATGCAACCCCAGCAGCACCACGCCGGCCATGATCAGGGCGACGCCCAGCCAGTGGCGGCGGTCGATCGATTCCTTGAACAGGTAGTGCGCCACCAGGGTGATCAGCACGAAGTTGAGGCTGAGCATCGGATAGGCGATCCCGACCTCCAGCCGCTGCAGTACCAGCAACCACACCAGCAGGCCGAGGCCGAGGCTGGCCAGGGCCAGCCACAACCAGGGCGAACGCAGCTTGTCGAGTGCGCCCGGGGAGGTTTCACGCCAGCCTTCGACGGCGAACTTCTGGGCCACCTGGCCCAGGCACGTCAGCAGGCAGGCGCCGAGGAGGAGAACCAGGGTCATGGAGCGCTCTGCGGGAAGATCAGGATCACGATATTGCCTTCGTCGTAACGCTTGAAGTCCTTGGGCAACCGGTCGATTTCGCGCAACTCTTCCTCGTCCTTGACGCGCATCACCACACCCACCTGGCCTTCACGCCGGGCCTGCTCCATCCAGTTCTGGATCTGGTCCATGTCCTGGGTACGGTGCTCGGCCTCCGGATAGGAGAGGCCGTATTTCACCTCGCCCTGGGTGTTGTAGAGGGTGATGTCGGTACGTTTCACCCGCCAGGCCAGGGCCGAGGCGGCGCCCAGGTCGTTGCTCAGCAGATGACGGCTCCTGGCCAGTTCCTGCTCGTGGTCGGCGATGAACTGGTCGGGCATCTTGTTGTGCACGATCACGCTCGGCATCGCCGCCGGCAGCAGGGCGATCAGCAGGCCCATGCCCAGTGCCGGCAGCGCCCACAATTGCAGCGGCTTGAACACGGTCAGGGCGTTGAACAGGATCCAGCCGACGATCACCACGCACAGCAGGGCCAGGTGCTGCGGCTCGTTGTCGTAGAACGGTTTCTTCAGTTGGAAGAACACCACGGCAGCCAGCGCCAGCAGGCCCAGCAGCAGGTTGAGCAGGCCATTGAGGCGCGACACCCTGGGCAGGCCCTGGTTGAGCCGCTCCATCAGCGAATGGCCCATCAGCAGCGCCAATGGCATCAGGCACGGCATGATGTAGGTCGGCAGCTTGCCGCGGCTGAGGCTGAAGAACGCCAGCGGCAGGAACAGCCACAGCAGCAGGAACGCGGTAATCCGCTGGCCCTTGCCTTTCCAGGCATCCTTGAGGGTGATCGGGAACAGCAGGGCCCAGGGCAGGCTGGAAACCACGATCAGCGGCAGGTAGAACCACCACGGCCGGGTGTGCTGGGCGTCTTCGGCGGCGAAGCGGCGGATATGCTCGTGCCAGAAGAAGAAACGCCAGTAGTCCGGTTCCTGCAGGTGCACGGCGATGACCCAGGGCAGGCTGACCAGCGCGGCGACCAGCACCGCCACCAGGCCATAACCCACCAGTTCGCGAAAACGCTTCTGCCAGATCATGTAGGGCAGGGCGATCAGTACCGGCAGCAGCAGGGCCAGGAACCCCTTGGTCATGAAGCCCCAGCCGCAGGCGAAGCCCAGGGCCGCCCAGGACAGCAGGCGGGCCTTGCGGGTCTGGCTGTCGATCGCCAGCCACAGGGCGACGAAGCTCAGGTTGACCCAGAAGGTGAATTGCGGATCGAGGTTGGCATAGCCGGCCTGGCCGGCGATCAACCCGAAGCTCATGAACAGCGCGGCGCTGGCGAAGCTCTTGCGCGGGTCGTTCCACAGGCGCCCGGCCAGCAGATACACCAGCAACACGCTCAGGCCCGTACTCATGGCCGAGGCGAAGCGCACGCCGAAGAAGTTCTGGCCGAAGATCGCCTGGCCGATGGCAATCATCCAGTAGCCGGCAATCGGCTTCTCGAAGTAGCGCAGCTCCATGAAGTGCGGTGCCGCCCAGTGGCCGCGCAGGAGCATTTCCTGGCCGATCTGCGCGTAGCGGGTTTCATCCGGAATCCACATGCCGTGGCTCATCAGCGGAGCCAGATAGAACAGCAGGAAAGCGAGGAACAGGAGTGGCAAAGCCCAGCGTCTGGTCATCCCTGCTGTACCCCCAGCCAGCCTTCACGGCCACTGAGGGTGCCACGCACCAGTCGACCTTCGGGCAGTCTGTCCAGCTGGGCTGGCAGCAGATTGACCAGGGGTTGAAACTCGATACTGCGTGCCTTGGCTTGCGCCAGCAGCTGACGAAACTCGTTTGCCATCAGAATCCCTTCTACTTCTGCATGGATGGTGTAGACATTCAGTTTCGCCGGGCTGAACCGGTCGAGTATGAATGCGTTGAAGTCTTTCGCGGCCAGGTCCGCACCGACGACTTCGTCGAAGGTCGGCAGGTCCACGGGGATTTGCGGGGTGCCCGGGCTACCGTCTGCCAGCCGTGGCAGGAATAGGCCGTGTCCCCGGCAATCGCTGTTGTAGCGAAAGCCGAAATGTTCTTTGGCTTGCACGACGCGCTCGTCCGCCCGCCAGCCGGCGGTGGCAGAGCATTCGACGGCTTGCCCGGTGATGTCGCTCAGGCAGTCGACGCCACGGCGGATCTGTTCGATCAGCTCGACTTCGCTCCAGCGTCCGGCATTGGCCTGCCAGCCGTGGTGATCCCAGGCGTGCAGGCCGACTTCGTGACCGGCGGCCAGGGTCTGGCGCATCAGATGCCCCAGGTCCCGACCGATCGGCTTGCCTGGCCAGGCGGTGCCGGCCAGGAGAATGTCCCAGCCGTACAGGCTGGCTGCCTTGGAGCGCAGCATCTTCAGCAGGAACTGCGGCTTGATGAGGCGCCACAGGTGGCGCCCCATGTTGTCCGGCCCGACACTGAAGAAGAACGTCGCCTTGACCTGGGCCTCGTCGAGCAGTTCCAGCAGTCGCGGCACACCGTCACGGGTGCCGCGATAGGTGTCCACATCGATACGAAGTCCAGCTTGCATCAGCGTTTTTCCGCGATTTCGAGCATGGCTTCCTTCAGGAAGAAGTCCAGGGTGTTACCGATGGTTTCGCTCATCTCGACGGTCGGCTCCCAGTTCAGCAGGCGCTTGGCGTTTTCGATGCTCGGCTTGCGGTGTTCCACGTCCTGGTAGCCGGCGCCGTAGAACGCCTTGCTCTCCACCTCGCGGAAACCGGCGAACGGAGGGAAGTTGCCGCGCAGCGGGTGCGCTTCGAACTGACGCAGCAGCTCTTCGCCCAGTTGGCGGATGCTGGCTTCGTTGTCCGGGTTGCCGATGTTGATGATCTGGCCGTTGCAGCAGTCGTTCTCGTTGTCGACGATACGCGCCAGCGCCTCGATGCCGTCGGCGATGTCGGTGAAGCAGCGCTTCTGCTCGCCGCCGTCGAACAGGCGGATCGGCGTGCCTTCCACCAGGTTCAGGATCAGCTGGGTGATGGCGCGGGAGCTGCCGATACGGGCCGAGTCCAGGCGGTCCAGGCGCGGGCCCATCCAGTTGAACGGACGGAACAGGGTGAAGTTCAGGCCCTTGGCGCCGTAGGCCCAGATCACGCGGTCCAGCAGCTGCTTGGAGACGGAGTAGATCCAGCGCTGCTTGCTGATCGGGCCGACGATCAGGTTCGAGGTGTCTTCGTCGAAGTTCTTGTCCTGGCACATGCCATAGACTTCGGAGGTCGACGGGAAGATCACGCGCTTGTTGTACTTGACGCAGTAGCGAACCAGTTTCAGGTTTTCCTCGAAGTCCAGTTCGAACACGCGCAGCGGGTTGCGGGTGTATTCGATCGGGGTGGCGATGGCCACCAGCGGCAGGACCACGTCGCACTTCTTGATGTGGTACTCGATCCACTCGGAGTGGATGCTGATGTCGCCTTCGACGAAGTGGAAGTTCGGGTGGCTGCGCAGGCGTTCGATGGCGTCGGAGCCGATGTCCAGGCCATAGACTTCGTACTTGTCGTCACGCAGCAGGCGCTCGGACAGGTGGTTGCCGATGAAACCGTTGACGCCCAGGATCAGCACGCGGGTCCGACGTTTCTTGCGGGCCGCTTCAGCGCCACGCAGCAGGGAGCCGTCGACCAGGCCCAGCTCGTTGGCCAGTTGCGGGCCGCTGAGGAACAGGCCGTTTTCATTGCGCTGGCCGGCGTTGATCACCAGCGAGTCCTCGCCGCAGGCGATGCGCAGCGGGTCGACGCTGATCACGCGGCCAGGCGCCTGGCCTTCGTTGCCCTTGACCACTTCGGCGCCCCAGACGATCAGCTTGTGCTCACCCACGGCGCAGAACGCACCCGGATAAGGCTTGGTCACGGCGCGAATCAGGTTGAACAGTTCTTCGGCAGGCTTGCTCCAGACCAGCTTGCCATCGGCGGCGGTACGGCGGCCGAAGTAGGTGGCCTTGGACTCGTCCTGGGCGGTTTCGCTCAGCTTGCCCTGGGCCAGTTGTGGCAGGGCGTCACGCAGCAGGCTGGCGGCGCTGTCACGCAGTTTGGCGTGCAGGCTCAGGGCGGTGTCGGAGCGCTCGATGGCGACGCGGTTCTGCGCCAGGATCGCACCGGCATCGGCACGCTTGACCATGCGGTGCAGGGTCACGCCGGTTTCGGTCTCGCCGTTGACCAGTACCCAGTTGGCGGGCGCGCGGCCGCGATAGCGTGGCAGCAGCGAGCCGTGCAGGTTGAACGCACCATTTTTGGCGGTGGCCAGCAGCGCTTCGCTCAGCAGGTTGCGGTAGTAGAAGGAGAAGATGAAATCCGGGTTCAGCTTGGCGATGCGCTCGATCCACAGCGGGTGGTTGGCGTCTTCCGGGGCATGCACCGGGATGCCCTTGAGGGCGCACAGCTGGGCTACCGAACCGTAGAAGGTGTTTTCCTTGGGATCGTCGGCATGGGTGAACACGGCAGCGATTTCATAACCTGCGTTCAGCAGGGCTTCGATGCCTGCGCAACCGATATCGTGATAGGCAAAGACAACAGCTTTCGGATTCATGGGGCAACCTGATTGACAGTAGTTGTAGAAGGGGTTTGCGCGGCAGTGCTGCTGGAAGAGGGCTGACTGCGCAGCACTTTCTCGATGAAGAAGCGTGGACGGGCGCGGACATCGCTGTACATGCGACCCAGGTACTCACCCAGCAGGCCCATGCCGATGAACTGGCCGCCGGTGAACACGAACAGCACGGCGAACAGCACGAAGGTACCGTCACCGGCCCATTCGGCGCCGAAAATCAGGCGCAGGAAGATCAGCAGCAAGGCGAACAGTGCGCCGAGGCCGGCCATGGCGAAACCGATGATGCTCAGCAGCCGCAGGGGCGTGGTGGTCATGCAGGTGACCAGGTCGAACATCAGGTTGATCAGGCGCATCGGGCTGTACTTGGAGTCGCCGTGCTCGCGCTCGGCGTGCTGCACCAGCACCTCGGTGGTGTGGCGGGCGAAGCTGTTGGCCAGGATCGGGATGAAGGTGCTGCGTTCGCGGCAGGCGAGCATGGCGTCGACGATGCTGCGGCGATAGGCGCGCAGCATGCAGCCGTAGTCGCTCATGGCAACGCCGGTGGAGCGCTGCACGGCCAGGTTGATCAGGCGCGACGGCCAGCGGCGGAAGGCCGAGTCCTGGCGGTTGTTGCGCACGGTACCGACCACGTCGTAGCCCAGCGCGGCCTGGGCCACCAGGCGCGGAATCTCTTCCGGCGGGTTCTGCAGGTCGGCGTCCAGGGTGATCACCACGTCACCGGTGGACTGCTCGAAACCGGCCATGATCGCTGCGTGCTGGCCATAGTTGCGGTTGAGGATCACGGCAACCACCGGGCTGCCTTCGCGCTCGGCGGCTTCCTGAAGGAGATCGGCGGAGCGATCACGGCTGCCGTCGTCAACCAGGATGATTTCCACGTCCTGGCTCAACTGCGCGCAGGCGGCTTCGGTACGGCGCAACAGCTCGGGCAAGCTCTGTTCTTCGTTGTAGACCGGTATGACGATCGACACGCGCTGAATCGGGTAAGGTTTCAAAGGCTTCTTTCCAGAAAGGTTTCAGTAATGCAAGCGATGATCTGTGTCATCGTGTGACAGGTCGGATTTCACCATGGGAAAGACGACTTGTACCAGTGTGTCGGGCAAAACCAGAACTGCTTGTAGGAAGATGCTAAACACACACGACGGACATCCGGCGATTAAAGCCTAAAACCGTGAAAGGTAAAGGAGTGATGTCGCGTTATCTTCATGATTTCCATCAATTCCCTGACTTGAGTCCTGGACAGGGGCTACGGTAAACGTAGAGATGTGAAAAGCCTATGAAAGATAGCTCAACATCGTGTCCTTTTTGACATACAGACAGGCTCTATTCAGGAATCCGGGGGGATGTGAAAACTTGTAACGTTCTGCGGCTTGCAATCGGTGATTTTTTGCTCAACCCACTGCAACCGCTTCGAGCATGGGAATTTTTCTGACAGGCTCCCGGCGCTGTACGAAAATAAGTAATCTCCAAGTCGCTCTTGTATTCGGGAATCCGGGATGAATCAGTACACGCCGCGCAACTGGCAGCCCCACGAACGCCCCAGTCTGCCCGGCTCACCCTCGACTCCACTGCATTCGACGCCCCGGCGCCTGGCCTATGCCATGGTCGGGCTGCTGGTAGCCCTGACCGGTGGCCTGGGCAATGCGCTGGTGGTGGCCAACCTGCCTTACCTGCAGGGCGCACTCGGCGCCACCACCGCGGAAATGGCCTGGCTGCCGGCGGCCTATGTGATGACCAATGTCTCGATGAACCTGCTGCTGGTGAAATTTCGCCAGCAGTTCGGTCTGCGGGCGTTCACCGAGGTGTTCCTGGTGCTCTACGCCCTGGTGACCTTCGGCCACCTGTTCGTCAACGACCTCAGTTCGGCTATTGCCGTGCGCGCGGCCCACGGCATGGTCGGCGCGGCCCTGAGCTCCCTCGGCCTTTACTACATGATCCAGGCGTTCCCGGCGAAATGGCGGCTCAAGGCCCTGGTGCTGGGGTTGGGCACCTCGCAGTTGGCATTGCCGCTGGCCCGGCTGTTTTCCGAGGACCTTTTGCAGATCGCCGAATGGCGTGGCCTGTACCTGTTCGAACTGGGCCTGGCGCTGGCGGCGCTGGGCTGCGTGCTCCTGCTCAAGCTGCCACCGGGCGACCGTTTCAGGACCTTCGAAAAGCTCGACTTTCTCACCTTCGCGATCCTCGCCACCGGTGTCGCGCTGCTGTGTGCGGTGCTGTCCCTGGGCCGCATCGACTGGTGGCTGGAGGCGCCGTGGATCGGCATCGCCAGCGCCGCGTCGATCGTGCTGATCCTGGCCGGGCTGGCGATCGAGCACAACCGCAGCAACCCGATGCTGATGACCCGCTGGCTGGGCAGCGGGGCGATGATCCGCCTGGCGCTGGCGGTGATCCTGATCCGCCTGGTGTTCTCCGAGCAGTCCACGGGGGCGGTGGGCTTCCTGCAGGCCCTGAACATGGGGAGCGAGCAGATGCGCAGCCTTTATCTGGTGATGCTGGTGGGCAGCATCGCCGGATTGGCGGTCAGTGCCCTGACCATTCATCCCGACCACCTGTTCATGCCGCTGATCATTTCCCTGGCGCTGATGGCGCTGGGTTCCTCCCTCGACAGCTTCTCGAACAACCTGACCCGTCCGGCCAACATGTACCTCAGCCAGTTCCTGCTGGCGTTCGGCGGTACCTTCTTCGTCGGTCCGACCATGGCCCTGGGCACCCGCAACGTGATCACCAACCCGCGCAACCTGGTGAGTTTTTCCGTGTTGTTCGGGATGTGCAACAACCTCGGCGGGCTGATCGGTTCGGCGCTGCTGGGAACCTTCCAGGTGGTGCGCGAGAAACTCCACTCCAGCGGCATCGTCGAGCACCTGGTGCTGAGCGACCCGCTGGTGGCCGCGCGGATACAGGGTTCCGCCGCCGGTTATGCCTCGACCATTTTCGATCCGGCGCTGCGTACCACCCAGGGCATGCGCGCGCTGGCCACGGCGGCGACCCGCGAGGCCAACGTGCTGGCCTATAACGATGTGTTCATGCTGATCGCGCTGATCGCGGTGCTGACCATGATCTGGATCTTCATCCGCAGCCTGTGGCTGATGAGCACCACGCGGCGGGTCGCCGGCAATCCTCCACCTTCCACCTCCAGCAGCGGTGCCACCCCACGATGAGCGAATCCGTCACCACCACCAATGCCATTGCCGCCACCGCCGAGGGCCAGACGCCTCCCGGGGCATCGTCGACCGAACCGCGCTCGTTGCGGGTGCGGATCATCTCGTCACTGGGCTTTGCCGCGATCGCCCTGGTCGGCGTGCTGATCGTGCTGTACGCCTGGCAACTGCCGCCGTTCAGCAGTGCCATCGAGAGCACCGAGAACGCGCTGGTTCGCGGCCAGGTGACGCTGATTGGCCCGCAGTTGAGCGGCTATGTGTTCGAGGTGCCGGTGCAGGACTTCCAGCACGTCAAGGCCGGCGACCTGCTGGTGCGCCTCGACGACCGCATCTACCAGCAACGCCTGGACCAGGCACTGGCCCAACTGGCGGTGCAGAAGGCTGCCCTGGCCAACAATCTGCAGCAACGGCGCAGTGCCGAGGCAACCATTGCCCAGCGGCGCGCCGCCCTGGAGAACAGCAAGGCGCAATCGCGCAAGAGCGAAGCCGACCTGGCCCGTAACCAGGCGTTGATCGCCGATGGCTCGGTATCACGCCGTGAGCTGGACGTGACCCGTGCCGACCGGGCCCAGACCCTGGCGGCCATCGCCCAGGCCGAGGCCGCGCTGGAGATTTCCCGGCAGGACCTGCAGACGGTGGTGGTCAACCGCGGGTCGCTGGAAGCGGCGGTGGCCAGTGCCGAGGCGGCGGTCGAGCTGGCGCGCATCGACCTGTCCAATACCCGGGTGGTGGCGCCCCGGGACGGGCAGTTGGGGCAGATCGGCGTGCGCCTGGGCGCCTATGTGAACTCCGGTGCGCAACTGATGGCGCTGGTGCCGGAGCGGCGCTGGGTCATCGCCAACCTGAAGGAAACGCAGATGGCCGGGGTGCGCGAAGGGCAGGCGGCGTCGTTCACCGTGGATGCCCTCGACCATCGCCGCTTTACCGGGCGGGTCCAGCGCATCGCGCCGGCCACGGGCTCGGAGTTCAGCCTGTTGCAGGCCGATAACGCCACCGGCAACTTCGTCAAGATCGCCCAGCGGGTGCCGGTGCGGATCACCGTCGATCCGGGCCAGGCCGAGGCCGAGCGGCTGCGGCCGGGGATGTCGGTGGTGGTGAGTATCGACACCGCCAGTGAGGTGAAGGCGGTGGAGGAGGCCTTCTGAGGTTGGGGTGCGCCTGTTCGCGGATGAACCGGACCGCCGGCTCCCACCGATTGACCGGGCTCATAGGGCCTGTGCTCAGCGCGAAGCGTTTGCGGGAGCAGGATTTATCCGCGAACAGGGCTCTAAAGGTGACAGCTGATTCCGGCGCCCACTCAACTATTGGGCAGGCTTGCCACCCTTGATGGCCTCCATCAACCCCTCGATGCGCTCCAGTTGCTCGCGGTTGTCATGGTCCCAGGGATGGAACCCCGGCTTGAAGTAGTCCAGCCACGGCAGCGCAATGCGCGGAAACACCCCGCGCCAGCCGAACAGATACTTGATCATCCGCCACCCGCCCCGCAGGTGATGGCCGGCCTTGCGGTCGGCGATCAGCAGGCGGACATGGAAGTCGAACACCACCAGCCAGAAAAAGAACGTGGTCGACAGCATCGCGCCGGTCCGCAGCAGGTAGCGCTTGGGCCCCGGCTTGATCACCGTGTTCCAGACATCGAAGGCCACCGACTTGTGTTCGGTTTCCTCCAGGGCGTGCCAGGTCCACATCTGCCGGTAGCCCTCGACCGAATCGCCGAAGCGGCTCGGGTCGCGTAGCAGCAGGTCGGCGAGCATCGCCGTGTAGTGTTCCAGGGCGATGGTGATCGCCAGGTTGAACGACGGCGCGAAGTGTTTCTTCTGGAAGTCGAGGATGGCCCGCAGGCGCCGGTCGAGCAGGTGCGCCGGCAGGCCGGCGTTCTGCAAAAGGTCGTTGTAGAGCAGGTGTTCACGGCTGTGCATGGCCTCCTGGCCGATGAAACCCTGGATCGCCTTGCGCAGTTGCGGGTCCTCTATGCGGTCGCGGTAGTGGCGCACGCTGTCCATGAAGAACAGCTCGCCGGAGGGGAACAGCAGGGACAGGGCGTTGAAGAAATGCGTGACCCAGGGGCCCTCGGCATGCCAGTCCTTGATGCGTTCGGCTGGCAGTTCGGGGTGGATGTCGCGACGGATTGGCAGCATGGCTGGCCCTCCTGAAATGTCGGTTGAGGGCGGTCAGATTCCGCCCGAGTCCTTGACGTCGTAGCCTGCGGCCCTGTTCTTGCGGCGGCCCAGGGGCGACAGGCGCCGGGTGAGGAACACCACCAGGGCCTGGTAGGCGCTGGGCAGCAGCCGGACGAACAGGTCCAGGGCGTGGGCGTCACGGCCGATCAGCACGCGGCGGCGGTTCTTGCGCACGCCCTGCAGGATCACCCTGGCGGCCTGTTCGGCACTGGTGATGAACAGCTTCTCGAAGTCGGCCCGGGCCTGTTGCTCGCTGTCGATCAGCAGGCCCTTGACGTTGTCGCTGATGCGGCTGGCGCGGGCGATATCGGTACGGATGCCGCCCGGGTGCACGCTGGTGGCCGAGACGCCGTAGTTCATCAGGTCGAGTTCCTGGCGCAGCGCTTCGGTAAAACCGCGCACGGCGAACTTGCTGGCGTTGTAGCCGCTCATGCCCGGCTGGGCGAACAGCCCGAACACGCTGGAGGTGTTGACGATATGCCCCTCGCCGGACTGCCTGAGGTAGGGCAGGAAGGCCTGGGTGCCATGCACCACGCCCCAGAAGTTGATGCCGACGATCCACTCCAGGTCTTCCAGGCTCATGCCCTCGATGGTGCTCGACAGCGCCACGCCGGCGTTGTTGAAGATCAGGTTGACCTGGCCATGTTCGGCGGCGGTGGCTGCGGCCCAGTCGAACATCGCCAGGCGATCGGCCACGTCGAGCACCTGCGAGCTCATGCGCAGGGGCAGCAGCGCCGCGGCGCGGGCCAGGTGCAATGTCTGTTCCAGGCCGGCGGCGTTCTTGTCGGCCAGCGCCAGGTGGCAACCCTCGCGGGCCAGGGCAATGGCCAGTGCGCGGCCCATGCCGGAAGCGGCGCCGGTGATGGCGGCGACCTTGCCGTCGAATGTCTTCATGAGTGGCTGCCTTGTGCGGGTTCGATGGCGGCGGGCGCGGCAGCGGCGGGGCGCTGATGGCTGTCGCCGAAGGTGAGGTAGTCGCGCAGCTCGAAGTGCCGCGTCGCCTGGCGGAAACGCCAGGTCGAGCCCGGCCAGAGCGTGGTGTTCTTGCCGGTGCGCGGGTCCAGGTACCAGCTGCGGCAACCGCCGGTGGACCAGATCGCCCGCTTGAGCTGCTGCTGCAGCCGGCTGTTGTACCGGCTTTCGACCTGGGGCCGGACCTCCAGGGCGCGGATCCGCTGGTCGCGCATCTGTTTCAGTGCCTGGAGGATGTAGTCGACCTGGGCCTCGATCATCAGGATCATCGAGTTGTGCCCCAGGCCCGTGTTGGGGCCGATGATCAGGAACAGGTTGGGGTAGCCGGGCAGGCAGGTGCCCAGGTAGGCGTGGGCACCCTCGGCCCAGGCGTCCATGATGTCCTCGCCGTTGCGGCCGATCAGCAGGCCACGGGGTAGCGGTTCGGTGGCCTGGAAACCGGTGCCGTAGATCAGGCAGTCGACCGGGTGGCGCACGCCATCGGCGGTGACCACGGCATCGGCCTCGATCCGCTGCACGTCCTGGGTCACCACCCTGACGTGGCTGCGGGTCAGCGCTGGGTAATAGTCGTTGGAGATCAGGATGCGCTTGCAGCCGATGGTGTAGTCGGGGGTCAGGGCCTGGCGCAGGGTCGGGGCCGCGACCTGCTTGTGCAGGTGGCGCAGGGCGACCTTCTGCACCAGTTTCATCAGCCTGGGTTGGCGGGCGAAGGCGATCACCCGGCTTTCGAGCAGCCAGTAGATGGCCGAACGGGCCAGGCGCTGGGTGAACGGCAGGTGCTTGAACAGCCAGCGCTCGGCGTCGGACAACGGGCGGTCGGGCTTGGGCAGGATCCACGGCGGGGTGCGCTGGAACAGGCTCAGGTGCGCCACCCGCGGGGCGATCTGCGGCACGAACTGGATGGCGCTGGCACCGGTACCGATCACCGCGACACGCTTGCCCTCCAGTGGGTACTGGTGATCCCAGTGCTGGGAATGAAAGCTCTTGCCGGCGAAATTCTCCAGCCCCGGAATATCCGGCAATGCCGGGCGGGACAGCCCGCCCATGCCGCTGATCAGCACCCGGGCGCTGACTTCGCGGCCATCGGAAAAGCTCAGGCGCCAGCGTTGCTGCGTCTCGTCGTACACGGCCTGCTGCAGCTCCATGTTGTAGCGCAGGTGCGGCGTCAGGCCAAAGTCCCGGGCGCAGCGCTCCAGGTAGGCGCGTATTTCCGCCTGGGGCGCGAACTGCCGGCTCCAGTGCGGGTTGGGTGCGAAGGAAAAGGAATAGACATGGGACTGCACATCGCAGGCGCAGCCCGGATAGTGGTTGTCCCGCCAGGTACCGCCGAGCGAGTCGGCGCGTTCGGCAATGAAGAAATCGGCCATCCCGGCCTCTTTCAGCTTGATGGCCATGCACAGCCCGGCAAAGCCGGAGCCGATGATCGCGATATCGACCGATTCGCGGCCTGGGGGTGACGAGTACGCATTCATGGTGTGTACCTCGATTGTGGCGACGCCTGACCGTCAGTTTCGTCGCTTGGGGAAAACCCGGTGTTGCACAATTAAATTATTTGTTTTAAAAATTAATTTAAATAATTTACCTGAAAATCTCACCTACGCTAGTGGTCTGTACGAATTGACCGACTCACCCGACCGATGGGAGTCGCGCAACAGGCGCCGGGAGATAGCCACGGCAGGAGCCAATACCGGTTCCTGGCCGGGTGCAGGGAGGCAGAGGGCTGAAGTCATGGGATGGGGCGTAGCAGCGGTGGCTTTTGTGCTGGGCAGTGTCGGACTCTGGGCCACCAGCAACCGGATCAATCGCCGGATCGAACAGGCCGTGCCGCCCGATGGGCGTTTTATCGAAGTCGACGGCGAGCGCCTTCACTATGTGGATGAAGGCAAGGGCCCGGTGCTGGTGATGATCCATGGCCTGAGCGGTTGCGGGCGCAACCTGACCCATTCGCTGTCGCCCCGGCTGTGCGAGCAGTTCCGCGTGATCACCCTGGATCGCCCCGGTTCCGGTTATTCGAGCCGCTCTCGCGGTGCGGGTGTCAGCATTACCGCGCAGGCCAGCCTGGTCGCCCGTTTCATCGAGATCCTGCACCTGGACCGGCCACTGGTCGTCGGGCACTCCCTGGGTGGCGCGCTGGCACTGGCCCTGGCGCTCGATCATCCACAGCGGGTGTCCGGGCTGGTGCTGGTGGCTCCCTTGACCCATCCGCAGCGCATGCTGCCCCTGGTGTTCCTGTCACTGGGGGTCAGGCCCGACTTCATCCGGCGCTGGTTCGCCCGGACCCTGGCGGCGCCCATGGCCATGCTCGGACGCGGCAGCCTGCTCAAGGCGGTGTTCGCGCCCGAACGGCCGCCGGCGGATTTCGCCGAGCGCGGCGGCGGCCTGCTGGGCATGCGCTCCGGCAACTTCTATTGCGCCTCCAGCGAGATCGCCACGGTCAACGACGATCTGCTGCGGATGGTCCGGCGCTATCCGCAGCTCGACCTGCCGGTGGGGCTGATCTACGGCGCGCAGGACGAGGTGCTGGACTATCGCCGGCACGGCGAGTCGATGGCGGGCCTGGTGCCCGGCATTCAAATGGACATTCTCGAGGGGCGAGGGCACATGCTGCCGGTGACGGCAGTTGAGCCGGTCGTGGCCATGGTGCGCGCTGTCGCCGCTCGGGCCAACGAGCAACAAGGTACCACCCGGCAACACGAAGCAGCGGCCGCCACGCTTTCCTGAGATGGGTTTCAGGTGTGCGAGCGGCGCCACGAACGACATTCGAAATGACGCCAAAAAAATAGTTGACGAGCTATCGAAATCGGGCTAGTTTTTTGAAAAAACGTTTTGAATGTTTTTTTTAAAAAATGCAATTGAGCGGTTAGAATAATGAAAATAACGCCTTTTGAAGCATTTTCTCTGTCTACTCCTGCCCGCTGCCTGGCGCAAGATTCGGCCCGCATCTGGGCTGCATCCGCCACAGCGCCGTCCATCAGCGTCGTCCGGAGGTTGCCATGAACTCCACTGTCGCTGCACCTGGCATCTGGACGGATGGCAAGCGTCACCTGTGGTGGCTCGGCGCCTTGCCCATGGCAACCCCGGTGCTGTCCGGCATCTTTGCCCTGGTCACCGGCGTTCAATCGCTGTGGTGGAGCGGGGTGGTGGTGATCTTCGGCCTGATCCCGATGATCGACGGCCTGCTCGGCGAAGACCGCAGCAACCCACCGGAAACCATCGTTCCTGACCTCGAAAAACAGACCTACTACCGCTGGATCATCTACGCCTGTGTCGCCCTGATGTGCCTTTCCGTGGTCACCACGGCCTGGATGGCCGCCGGTGGCATCGACTGGATCATCGGCGGTGGCCTGACGCAACTGGTCCAGGCCCATCACCTGCAGGGCGGCCTGGCCGGCCTGCTGGGCTACATCACCGAGCGGGCCCAGGTGCATGGCAGTATCGGCTGGTTCACCTACCTGGGCATGGCGATGTCCACCGGGGCGGCGACGGGTATCGCGATCAATATCGCCCACGAGCTGGGCCACAAGACCCGGCCGCTGGAGCAGTTCCTGGCCAAGGTGGCCCTGGCACCGACCTGCTATGGGCACTTCTTCGTCGAACACAATCGCGGTCACCACGTACGGGTGGCGACGCCGGAGGATCCGGCCAGTTCGCGCCTGGGCGAGAGTTTCTGGAGCTTCCTGCCCCGTTCGGTCTGGTTCAGCCTGCGTTCGGCCTGGCACCTGGAGCGCGAGCGCCTGCACAAGCAGGGCCTGCCGACCTTCCACTGGAAAAACACGGTGTTGACGGCCTGGCTGTTCAGTGTGGTGCTGTGGGGCGTGCTGATTGCCTGGTTGGGTGTGGCGGTGATTCCTTTCCTGATCATCCAGGGTATCTACGGGTTCTCGCTGCTGGAAGTGGTGAACTATGTGGAGCATTACGGCCTGTTGCGTCAGAAGTTGCCCAATGGTCGTTATGAACGTTGCTCGCCCCGGCACTCTTGGAACAGCAACCGTATTGTCACCAACATCTTTTTGTTCCAGTTGCAGCGCCACTCCGATCACCACGCCTATCCCACCCGCAGTTACCAGGCACTGCGGCATTTCGACGAGTCGCCGCAACTGCCCTACGGCTACGCGAGCATGATCGTCTGGGCCTACGTGCCGTTCCTCTGGCGGCGGCTGATGGATCACCGGGTGCTGGCGCACTACGCGGGTGATGTGCGCCTGGCGAATCTGCAACCTTCCAGGCGAAAGCAGTTGCTTCAACAGTACGGCACTCGCTACACCGATTGAATTGAAGAGTTGCATTGAATGCGTACTTGAAAGTGCGCATGACGGGAGCGGCTTGCCCACTTTCGGGGGCTGTTTGCAGCCGTGACAAGTTGACCGGATAAAAACAATAAGTAACGGGAAGGATGTCGACCATGCACAAGGTTCTGTTGACCGTTCGTGTCGTTGCCGCGCTGCTGGGGCTTTCCCAGGTGGCGCCGGCGTTTGCCGCGGCGCGGATCGAGCCGGCCAATGCCGAGTTCACCGCCAAGGGCCCCATCAGTTTCGCCAAGAGCATCATCAGTGCCGATTGCACCATCCAGGTCAGTGGCCGGATCAGTGCCGACGGCAGTTATGTCAGCGTCGAGAAGGTCGGTTTCGACGGCGGCCTCAAGTGCGGCCAGGTCGAGGCCACGCACCTGCCCTGGAAGCTGATCGCCAAGGATGAAACCAGCGGTGCGATGTCCGGTATCCAGGTCACCGTGCATGCGCCGCTGGTGGGCGGCGACTGCGGGCCGACTACCGCCGAAGGCAGCTGGAACAACAGCACCGGCAAGCTCCAGGCGGCCAACGTGGCGCTGGACGGCGGTTGCACCATCAAGACGGTTTCGATCCAGATGCCGCCGACGTTCCGGGTAGTCCCCTGAGTCGGCGGTGGTTCAGGCCACAGCAGAATTTTGAAGTTTGGCTGAAAGGGAAGCTCGGTCGTGGTTGCGGTACTCCGTGTCGTCTCAAAAGGCCATTAACCCCGGCGAAATGAATCGCCATACATGTGAGGAAAAACAACAATGAAAGGCATCAAGACTCTCGTGTCTGCAACTGCCATGGCTGTCTGCATGGGCGCCATGTCGATGGCTAGCGCTGCTACCATCGTGTCGCCTCCAGCAGGAAGCACTTTCACCGCGCCTGGTACCATCACGGTGAAATCACCTGCTTCGCTCAATGTGCCAGTCACCTGCAACATTACCTTCACGGGTACCGTTGCAGCCGATAGCAAAACTGCATCGATCACCGCTGTCACTGTCAGTGGCAGCAACGCACTGTGCAACGTGCCGAAGATGGGCGGCCTGCCATGGACACTGACTCCTACCAGCGCAACGAGTGCGACGGTTGGTGGTGTCAGCTTCTCGATCATCAGCAACTGCGGTACTGCCAACGTGACCACTGCCTACGGTGGCGGGGTGCTGTCGCTGTCGCCTGCTCCACAATCGGTTGGCAGCTGCACCATCACCGCCCTGAGCGTTACGCCCAACCCGACTTTCGTTCTCCAATAAGCGGGACAACGTGCTGATCACTCGTTGAAAAGAACGGCGCCTCTTCGGAGGCGCCTGTTCAAGTGTGGGTGAGCCGGGATGACCGGTGGCGGTTGATAATAATAAGGAGTGGGGCATGAATAATAAGAAACAACATTTACGCATTGCAGTCGCACTGGCCGTGCTCGGTGGCCTGGGGACTACGGTGCAGGTCCAGGCAGGCGGCTTTTCCACCCCGACCTATGGTGCTCCCGGCTGGGGGCGTGCTTTCGGCGGTGGTTCATTGTTCAAGAACGACCCCAGCGCGGCCTACAACAACCCGGCAGCCATGGCTTTTATCGACCAGAATGTCGCGCAGTTCACCGTTGACTACGCCCGCATCAAGATCAAGTACAAGGGGACTGCCACCGATTATCAGGGCAACCCTGCGTCAACGACTCCCGTAGACGGAAACGGTATCCCGGGGGATGCCGTGCCGCTGACCGGCGATGGCGGGCAGGGTGGCTTTACCGCCTGGCTGCCAACAGGTTTCATGGTCATGCCGATCAACGATCGACTGGCCTTCGGTCTCAGCCAGGTCGTGCCGCAAGGCATGCGCAGCACCTGGGATGAGGACTGGAAAGGACGCGACTTCGCAGTGGACACCAAGATTGAAACCGTTGGCCTGACCGGCTCACTGTCGTTCAAGGTCAACGATGAGTTCTCGCTCGGTGCCGGTGTCATCGTCCAGCACAGCAAGGGTTTTGTCAGCCAGAACCTCAACCTGACGGGGGCTGCTGCGCTTTCCCCGAACATCGGCCTGCCATTCCCGTCCGGTGTCGGTTCCAACCTGATCCGGGTGAAGGTGGATAACACCTCGGTGGGCTGGTTCACCGGCGTAGTCTGGAAACCCACCGACCAGGACACTCTGGGTCTGAACTATCACGCCAAGATCAAGAACAAGATGGAGGGCAAGTACAACATCCGTGCCGATGCATTGGGCCGGACCTACATGACCCAACCCTTCGGTCCCAACGGAGAGTCGCTGGTGGAGTTGGCCTACCCAGGCCTGAAACTCTATCCGGATGGCGCCAATGCCAGTACCCAGCTGGACATTCCGGCCACCGCTGGTCTCGATTGGGTCCACGTGTTCAACGATCGCTTCACCCTGGGTGCCAGTGCCACCTGGACCCAATGGTCGTCGTTCAAGGACCTGACGCTGAAGTCCGATGGCAACGTCCTCGTGGCCATTCCCTACAACTACAAGGACTCCATGATGTACTCGCTGGGCGGCGACTATAAGTTCACCGACCGCCTGACCCTGCGTGCGGGCGTGGCATTCGACCAGACGCCGACCCGTGGCTCGACCCGCGACCCGCGGATTCCCGACAACGATCGCTGGTTCACCTCGCTGGGCTTCGGTTACGAGATCAAGGAGATACCCGGGCTGAGCATCGACGGTGCCTACTCGCGGCAGTTCGTGAAGGAAGCCAAGATCAATACCCACAACCAGGATCGTCTGGGTGGATCGACCCTCGATGGCAAGGCCGACTCCTCGGGTGAAGTAGTGAGCCTGTCGGCAACCTACAGGTTCTGACACGTCTCGTCGTGTATACGACGGTGACAGGGAGAGGGTGCTGCTGGCGCATCCCGCGCGGTCCTTTCCGATGTCATCGTCGTAGCGCCTGTATTCGTTGATTCCCTGCCTTTGCAGAACCGACCGGGGGTCGGTTTTTTGGTTTCGAGTTTCTGGTAAAAATTAATTTAAAAAATAATTTTAAAACATATCTATTCTTTGTAAGGTAGAGCCTGCGAGCCACCCACGGGTGGCTGATCAAGGATGTCGGTCAAGAGCGGCATCGGTGCTTTGTCTCGTATCGCACAAGAGGTGTATTCATGATTTCCTGGTTATTGATTGCACTGGCAGGGGCTCTGGTCCTCGCCTATCGACAAGCCCCGGCGAGTGCCTGGCTGGGTGCCGTGCTGGCCTGGCTGGCCGGCGGCTATCTGTTCAACGTGGTCGGTCCGCTGGGGGCGGCGGTGGCGGCGATCCTGGTCCTGCTGCCCGCTGGGGTGCTGGCCATCAAACCGCTGCGTCGGGCCTTGCTCAGCAGCAAGGCTCTGGCGCTGTTTCGCCAGATCATGCCGGCGATGTCCGACACCGAGCGCGCCGCCATCGAGTCCGGCACGGTGTGGTGGGATGCCGAGCTGTTCAGCGGCAAGCCGAACTGGGAGCGCCTGCTCAAGGCCGCTCCGGCGAGCCTGAGCGCGGAGGAACAGGCGTTCCTCGACAACGAGGTGGAAACCCTCTGCGACATGGCCAACGACTGGGAAACCACCCAGGTCTGGCAGGACATGTCGCCCCAGGCCTGGCAATACACCAAGGATGCCGGCTTTCTCGGCATGATCATTCCCAAGCAGTATGGCGGCAAGGGGTTCTCCCATTACGCCCATTCCCAGGTGGTGATGAAGCTGTCGACCCGCTGCTCGGCGGCGGCGATCTCGGTGATGGTGCCCAACTCGCTCGGCCCGGCCGAACTGCTGCTGCACTACGGCACTGAGGCCCAGCGCCAGCACTACCTGCCGCAGCTGGCGCGCGGCGAGGACATTCCGTGCTTCGCCCTGACCAGCCCGTACGCCGGTTCCGATGCCGGGGCCATCCCGGATGTCGGCATCGTCTGCAAGGGCCAGTTCGAGGGCGAGCAAGTGCTGGGCTTCCGGGTTACCTGGGACAAGCGCTACATCACCCTGGGCCCGATCGCCACGGTGCTCGGCCTGGCGTTCCGCGCCGAAGACCCCGAGGGCCTGCTGGGGCGCAAGGGCAGCCTGGGCATCACCTGCGCGCTGATTCCCACCAGCCATCCCGGCGTGCAGACCGGCCGTCGGCACTGGCCGCTCAATGCGGTGTTCCAGAACGGCCCGACCCAGGGCAAGGACGTGTTCATTCCCCTGGAGTGGGTGATCGGCGGCCGCGACCAGGTCGGCAACGGCTGGCGCATGCTGATGGAATGCCTGGCCGCCGGGCGGGCGATCTCGCTGCCGTCGGCCAACGTCGGCCTGAGCAAGATCGCGGTGCGGGGCACCAGCGCCTATGCGGCGATGCGCAAGCAGTTCGGCCTGCCCATCGGCAAGTTCGAAGGCGTGCAGGCCCCCTTGGCGCGGATGGCCGGGCACCTGTATGCCTGTGACGCGGTGCGCAAGGTGTCGGTGGCCTCGCTGGATGCCGGGGAAAAACCGTCGGTGATCTCGGCCATCGCCAAGTACCACGTCACCGAGCGTGCCCGGGCGGTGGTCAATGACGGCATGGACATCGTCGCCGGCAAGGGTATCTGCATGGGCCCGAACAACTTCCTGGCCCGCGCCTACCAGCAGAGTCCGATCGCGATCACCGTGGAAGGCGCGAACATCATGACCCGCTGCCTGATCATCTACGGCCAGGGGCTGATCCGTTGCCATCCCTATGTGTTCCGCGAAATGGAAGCTGCCCGCGCCCAGGGGCGTGCCGGCCTGGACGCGTTCGACAGTGCAATGTTCGGCCATATCAGCTTCGTCGTCGCCAACACCGTACGGGCGGCGGTCCATGGCCTGAGTGGCGGGCGCCTGCTCAAGGCCCCGGCGAAAACCGACAAGGCGCTGGCCGCCTACTACCGGCAGATCGAACGCCTGTCGGTGGTGCTGGCGCTGGCCTCGGATATCTCCATGGGCGTGCTGGGGGGGGCATTGAAACGCAAGGAAAGCATCACCGGTCGCCTGGGCGACATCCTTTCGCAACTGTACATCCTGTCCTGCGTGCTCAAGCGCTTCGAGGACGACGGGCGTCCACAGGGCGACCTGCCGCTGGTGCACTGGGCTGCCCAGGATGCCTTGCTGCGTGCCCATGAGGCCCTGGCCGAAACCCTCGACAACTACCCGTCGAAGGCCGCGGCGCGGGTGATTCGTGCGCTGAGCTTCCCGTTCGGTATCCCGCTGCGCAAGCCGTCCGACCGCCTGCTCGGCGAAGTCGCCGAACTGGTGCAACAGTCGGGTGCGAGCCGCGATCGGCTGCTGGCCGATTCCTATATCCCGCAACCGGACATCGACAAGCTGGCCTATGGCGAACTGGCCTTCCGCCTGCTGCCGCAGGTGGAACTGATCGAGGCGCGGCTCAAGACAGCGGTCCGCGACGGGACCATTGCGCCGCTGCCGATCTCCCGCGAGGCCTTTGTGGTCTGGCGTGCCAAGGCCCTGGAACTGCAACTGATCAGCGCCGAGGAGGAGCAGTTGCTCGAACGCTACGTCGAGTACGGCGACCACGCGATCCAGGTCGACGACTTCCCGCAGGACTTCGGTCTGCTCGAAGCCCTGCAACGGCGCCAGGCGCACTTCGAGCAGGCCGCCAAGCCGGCGGCCAGGCGGCGTGCGGCGGTCAGCGAAGGCACGGCTGTCGCTGACGACAGCAGCTATTGATCTTTCTCGGGTCTGGAACGGAATTCTTTCATGTCTGACAGTTATCTTGCTTTCGTCAATTCGCCCTGGGGGCGGCGCCTGGCCCGCTCGGTCGGCTTGCCGCAACCGTTGCCGCTGCAGCGCTACCGGCAGGGGCAGGTGGGCAACCATCTCAATCCGGTGGTCTTGGCGGGGGCGCCACAAGGCCGGTTGCTGGGCGAGTTGCAGCGGATCTTCGCCGCTACCGAGACGGTCGCCGCCGCCCCGGCGAGTGTCGAGGCTCCCTCCACGGTCAAGGTCCAGGGCCTGGTGTTCGATGCCAGCGGCCTGGCCGATATCGCCCAACTGGACGAGTTGTACCGGTTCTTCCATGCCAATGTCCGGCGCTTGAGCCAGCACGGTCGCGTGCTGGTGCTGGGCACGCCGCCGGAGCACTGCGCGGAACTGGCCCAGGCCGTGGTACAACGGGCCCTGGAGGGCTTTGTGCGCTCGCTGGGCAAGGAGCTGCGCAAGGCCATCACCGTGCAGTTGCTGTACGTGGAACCCGGTGCGGAAACGGAAATGGACAGCAGCCTGCGCTTCTTCCTGTCGCGCCGTTCCGCCTATGTTTCCGGCCAGGTGGTGCGCATCGCCGAGGCGGTGGATGTGCCCAAGGCCGTCGACTGGCAGCGGCCGCTGGCCGGACGCCGGGCGCTGGTCACCGGGTCCTGTCGCGGTATCGGCCTGGCGATCGCCCAGGTGCTGGCCGGCGAGGGCGCCGAGGTGGTCTGCCTGGATATTCCACCGGTCGAGGCGCAGTTGCAGCAGGTGGCCGGTTCACTGGGGGGCACGGCGCTGGCCATGGACATCACCGCGCCGCAGGCCGCCGAGCGCCTGCTGGCCTTTGTCGGGGAGCACGGGGCCTTCGATATCGTCGTGCACAACGCCGGCATCACCCAGGACAAGACCCTGGCGAAGATGACCGAAGCGGCCTGGCGCAAGGTCATGGCGGTCAACCTCGAGGCGCCGCTGCGACTGAGCACGGCGCTGCTCGAAGGGCAGGGGCTCAACCCCGGCGGGCGGATCGTCTGCGTGTCGTCGATTTCCGGGATCGCCGGCAATCTCGGGCAGAGCAACTATGCCACCTCCAAGGCCGGGGTGATCGGCCTGGTGCAGGGCCTGGCGCCATTGGCCGGGCGGCAGCAGGTGACGGTCAATGGCGTGGCGCCGGGGTTCATCGAGACCCAGATGACCGCGAAGATCCCGCTGCTGATCCGCGAGGCGGGGCGGCGGATGAACGCCATGTCCCAGGGCGGGCAGGCCGAGGACGTGGCGCAGACCATCGCCTGGCTGGCACACCCGGCTTCCGGCGGGATCAACGGGCAGGTGGTCCGCGTGTGCGGGCAAAGCCTGCTGGGGGCCTGAACCATGAACGCCGATTCGACCCTTCGTATCATCGATCCGGTGCCTTCGACCGGCCAGTTGCTGTGGAGCGGCTTGCGCAGCCTGCGCAAGCCCAAGGTCGAGGGGGCGCCGCGCCTGCCGCAGGAGCGGCTGGTACGGCCGGCGGTGGAACTGCGCGCGGCGGATATCGAGCGTTACGCCCGTGCCTGTGGCTTTCGCCGCGGACACGGGGTGCCGCTGTCCTTCGTGCACACCCTGGCGTTTCCCCTGCACCTGCTCCTGCTGACCAGCCCGGCGTTTCCCTGGCCGGCCAGCGGCATGGTGCACCTGGCCAATCGCATCCGCCAGTACCGGCGGCTGCACGAGGGCCAGGCGTTGCGCCTGCAGGTGCATTGCGAACGCTGGGTGGCGCACCCCAAGGGGCAGGCGCTGCTGATCGTCAGCCAGGCCCATGGCGATGGCAGCCTGGTCTGGGAAAGCGAGAGCCTGTACCTGCGCCGGGGTGTCGCCGCGCCGGTCGGCGAGCCCTGGCAGGGTGAGCTGGAGCCGGATGAACAGGCATGGGTCCTGACCCAGCGCTGGCCGCTGGCGGCGGACCTGGGACGGCGTTTTGCCTGGGTGTCGGGCGATCACAACCCGATCCACACCTCCTGGCCAGGCGCCCGGCTGTTCGGTTTCAAGCGGCCGATCGCCCATGGCATGTGGACCCTCGGCCGGGCCCTGGCGGCGCAACAGCCACCGCGGCCCCTGGACGCGGCCGGGCTCGACTGCGAGTTCAAGCTGCCGATGTTCCTGCCCGGCAGTGCGACGTTATGGAAGTTGCCGTCCTCCGAGGCGCGCCAGGCCTTTGAAGTGCGCACGGCGGCGGGCGACAAACCGCACATGCGTGGGGTGTTCACGCTCACTTGAACACGCCGCCCGCTTCCACAGGAAACACAAGAGACAAGGGCCAGTGTATGGAAGGAAACTCCGCATGACCGAATACAGTTTCACCCCGGCCCCGGTACGACGGGTCGCGATTCTCGGCGGCAACCGGATTCCGTTTGCCCGCTCCAATACCGCGTATTCCCATGACAGCAACCAGGACCTGCTGGCCGCCGCCCTGCAAGGGCTGGTCGAGCGCTTCGGCCTGCATGGCCAGCGCCTCGGCGAGTTCGCCGCCGGGGCGGTGATCAAGCATTCGCGGGACTTCAACCTGGCCCGCGAGACGCTGCTGTCCACCACGCTGGCGCCGCAAACTCCGGCCTATGACATCCAGCAGGCCTGCGGCACGGGCCTGGAGGCGGCGCTGCTGGTGGCCAACAAGATCGCCCTGGGGCAGATCGAGGTCGGGGTCGCCGGCGGCTCCGACACCACCTCGGATGCGCCGATCGGCATCAACGAGTCGTTGCGCCGAATCCTGCTGGAAGCCAATCGCAGCAAGGATACCCTGGGCAAGCTGCGCAGCCTGCTCGGCATTCGCCCGTCGATGTTCTTCAAGCCGCTGCTGCCGCGCAATGGCGAGCCGCGCACCGGGCTGTCCATGGGCGAGCACTGCGAGGAGATGGCCAAGCGTTGGCAGATCAGGCGACTGGCCCAGGATGAGTTGGCCCTGAGCAGCCACCAGTCGCTCCATGCGGCTTATCAGCGGGGCTTTTTCGACGACCTGATCACCCCGTATCGCGGACTCCAGCGCGACAACAACCTGCGCGCCGACGCCAGCCTGGAGAGGCTTGCGGGGCTGGGACCGGCCTACGACAAGCGCAACGGCACCCTCACGGCCGGCAACTCGACGCCCTTGACCGACGGCGCCTCGGTGGTGCTGCTGGCCAGCGAGGCGTGGGCGGCGGCGCACAACCTGCCGGTGCTGGCCTACCTGCGTACCGGCGAAACCGCAGCGGTGAATTTCGTCGATGGCAGCGAAGGGTTGCTGATGGCCCCGGCCTACGCCGTGCCACGAATGCTCGCCCGCGAAGGCCTGAGCCTGCAGGACTTCGACTTCTACGAGATCCACGAAGCCTTCGCCGCACAGGTGCTGTGTACGCTCAAGGCCTGGGAGGATGCCGACTATTGCCGTGAGCGGCTGGGGCTGGAGGCGCCGTTGGGCTCCATCGACCGCAGCAGGCTCAATGTCAATGGCGGTTCGCTGGGTTGCGGACATCCGTTCGCCGCCACCGGCGGCAGGCTGCTGGCGAGCCTGGCCAAGGCCATCGACCAGCGCGGTGGCGGCCGCGGGCTGATTTCCGTGTGTGCCGCTGGCGGCCTGGGCGTGACGGCGATCGTCGAAAAATAAAACAACAACAAGGAGACTGCCATGAGTGTCGCGAGCCTGCAGAGTACCGAACGTGTCTGGGTGAAGGCCTACCACCCCGGCGTGCCGGCGGATGTCGAGGCCGAGATCGACCGTTACCCGTCGCTGCGCGAGGTGTTCCTCGAACATGTGGAGAAGTACCGCCAGCGGGTGGCCTACGTCAGTATCGGCACCGAGATGGGCTATGACGAATGGGAGCGCCGGGTCTTCGCCTTCACCGCCTGGCTGCAGTCGCGCGGGGTGAAGAAGGGCGATCGCGTGGCGTTGATGATGCCCAACTGCCTGCAGTACCCGATCTGCCTGTTCGGCACCCTGCTGGCCGGCGCCGTGGTGGTCAACGTCAACCCGCTGTATACCGCCCGCGAGCTCAAGCACCTGCTCAAGGACAGCGGCGCCGAAACCCTGGTGATCTTCGAGAACTTCGCCCACACCCTGGAACAGGCGATGGACGGCAGTTCGCTGAAGAACATCGTGGTGGCGGCCATCGGGGACCTGGTCGGGACCTTCAAGGGCGCTGCGCTGAACTTCGTGCTGCGCCATGTGCAGAAGCAGGTGCCACGCTTCGACCTGCCGGGTTCGATCCGTTTTCCGGCGATGCTGAAGCAGGCCCGCGGGCTGAAGGCCAGGCCGGTGGCACTGGCCCACGATGACATCGCCTTCCTGCAATACACCGGCGGCACCACCGGCGACGCCAAGGGCGCGATGCTCACTCATCGCAACATCCTCGCCAACCTGATGCAGGCCAAGGCCTGGGTCGGCGACCAGCTCGACGAGAACCGGCAGGAGACCAACGTCACCCTGTTGCCGCTGTACCACGTACTGTCGCTGACGGTGAACTGCCTGATGTTCATGTGCCTGGGCGGGCGCAACATCCTCATTGCCAACCCGCGGGACGTGAAACGGGTGCAGATGATCCTGCGCAAGGAGAAGTTCAACGGCATCGTCGGGGTCAACACGCTGTTCAACGGCCTGCTGGAAAACGACGAATTCCGCGCCCGGGACTTCTCCGACCTGAAGCTGGCGATCGCCGGCGGCATGGCCACCCACACCGCCGTGGCACGGCGCTGGCAGGAGGTGACCGGGGTGCCGATCATCGAGGGCTACGGGCTGACCGAGTGCTCGCCGGTGGTGAGCATCAGCCCGATCGATATCAAGCGCATGCGCGAGGGCGAGTTCAGCGGGACCATCGGGGTGCCGTTGCCGTCGACCTGGGTGCGCTTCGTCCGCGAGGACGGCACGCTGGCGGAAATCGGCGAGGAGGGCGAGCTGCAGGTACGTGGGCCACAGGTCATGAAGGGTTACTGGAAGCGCCCGGACGAGACGGCCAAGGTCCTTGATGCTGACGGCTGGCTGTCAACCGGGGACATCGGGGTGATGAACGCGCAGGGCTTCATCCGCCTGGTGGATCGCAAGAAGGACATGATTCTGGTGTCGGGCTTCAACGTCTATCCCAACGAGATCGAGGACGTGGTGGCGCTGCATCCGGGCGTGGCCGAGGTGGCGGCGATCGGTGTGCCGGACCAGGTGACCGGGGAGCGGGTGAAGATCTTCGTCGTGCGGCGGGATCCGGGTTTGACCGAAACGCAGTTGCTGGCGCATTGCCGGGAGTACCTGACCGGCTACAAGGTGCCGAGGATCGTCGAGTTCCGGGTCGAGGAACTGCCCAAGACCACGGTGGGCAAGGTATTGCGCAGGGCCTTGCGCGAATAGTGGCAGTCGAGGCCGCGCGCAGGGTTGGCGCCTGCGGTGCGGCCATTCCCGGCCCGCTGGCCACTGCCGTCCGTCTCCCGGCTGCAGGCAGGCCAGGGAATTTCTTGTTATAAAAGCATTCCGATCCCCCGTATACAGGGCTTCATCGCGCCTGTTCGGGGCGATCGAAATGATTTTGCTGTCATTTCTGTTGCTGACTCGATAACTCGGCCTTAGACTGCCGCCCCTCGTAAATTGAGTGCCGGGTGGCGCTTGGAATGGACGGCGCCTTTCTGTGCATCCCCTCAGGTGCCCAGAACGCTCCCTAATTCGCCTTAATGCACGTATTTTCTATAGAGAAATCAATGACAAAGGAAAAGTTGCTGGCCATGCCGGCGGACGACTACATGAACGCCGAGCAACTGGCTTTCTTCACCGAACTGTTGCAAGCCATGAAAGTAGAAACCCACGAGCGTATCGAGCAGAACCGTGTCGCCATCGAAAGCCTCGATACTCCGGCAGACCCGGCCGACGCCGCGTCCGTTGAAGAAGAGCGCACCTGGCTGGTGAACGCGATCGATCGCGACCAGCGCATGCTGCCGCAGCTGGAACAGGCCCTGGACCGCATTCGCGACGACTCCTTCGGCTGGTGTGACGACAGTGGCGATCCTATTGGCCTCAAGCGCCTGCTGATCAGCCCGACCACCAAATACTGCATCGAGGCGCAGGAGCGTCACGAGCAGATCGACAAGCACCAGCGCCAGGCCTGATCGGCCTCCTGATGCCCGCGGCCTCGTCGGGGTGCCAAAGCGCCCCGATGCAAGCGCCGATAGACGCCGTACCCGACGCCCCGACACGATCGGCTGCGAGCACTTCGCCGCGCGGGTACGGCGTGCAGAGTCCCGACCCGGCCGCTCGTCAGTTCCTGCGGTGTTGCCCCTGAGCCCTCTCACGTTCTCCAGCGCCGCCCGGTCCCCTGGATCGTTCCCCTTCGCCGATTACCACTAATGGACCATGGATAATGGCCGTGTGATGGCGTTTAATGAAGGAAAACAATCAAAAGCCGAGAGTGGGTAACGCCTATGTCTGGAGAAGGAATTCTGTCCGGGGTTTTCGCGCCATTGGAGGCGCAGTCGAAGTCGTCCCCACGCTGGCTCGTACCGCTGCTGCAGAGCATCGGGCTGGCGCTGCTGTTGTCGGCCATGGCCTATGCCAACTGGTCCCTGGGCGTCTGCCTGCCGTTGGCGCTGCTGCTGGCCTGGTTGCCGCTGTTGCGTCCACGTCCGGCTGCCATTGCCGCCCAGGCCGAGGGCGATGCGCTGGGCGAACTGACCCGCGACCTGTCCTATGCCACCAGCCATAACGCCTTGTCCGCCGCCGGTGTGGCCTTTGCGGTCAAGCAACTGGCCGGCAAGCTGCAATCGCAACTCGATGCCGCGGCGCAGATCGTCAGCAGCGCCGAACGGGTGATCGACACCGAGCAGGCCACGTCGCAGCTCAGCCAGCAGGCGCTGGGTTCGGCCAGCGAGGCGCGGCAGAGCAGTGCCGAGGGGCACGCGGTGCTGTCGGAGTCGATCAGCCGCATGCACCAGCTCAGCCAGCGCGCGGCGGCCAGTCGGCAACTGATCGAGGCCCTGAGCCAGCGCAGCGAGGAAATCCAGCGAGTGACCCTGGTGATCCAGGCGATCGCCAGCCAGACCAACCTGTTGGCCCTCAATGCGGCCATCGAAGCGGCCCGTGCCGGCGAGCACGGACGCGGTTTCGCCGTGGTGGCCGACGAAGTGCGTGGCCTGGCCGGGCGCACCGCGGCCGCCACCGACGAGGTGGGGGTGATGGTCGCCGATATCCAGCAGCGCACGGCACAGGTGGTGGAGCAGATCCAGCAGTTGTCGGTGGACCTGGAGAGCGGTGTCGAGCAGGTCGAACACACCGGCCGGCAACTGGAAAATATTGCCCAGCTGGCGGCGGGGGTGGAAAGCCAGGTCAGCGAAATCGCCCACGGCGCGCAGAACAATCGCGAGCAACTGGGCAGCCTGTTCAGCGCCGTAGAGCAGATGCGCGGCGACCTGTCGATCAGTGACCAGCAAACCCGGCGGCTGGCCGAGGCTGCGGTACAGATGGAAGGGCAGGCCGAGACCATCAGCGAACGGCTGGCCGAGGTCGGCCTGGACGATTATCACCAGCGTGCCTACGACCTGGCGCGCGAGGGCGCGGCGCAGATCGCCGCCCGCTTCGAGGCCGATATCGAGCAGAACCGCATCAGCCTCGAGGATCTGTTCGACCGCAGCTACCAGCCCATTGCCAACACGTCACCGACCAAGTACCAGACCCGCTTCGACCGTTACACCGACCAGGTCTTGCCGGCGATCCAGGAGCCGCTGCTGAGCCGTCATGAGGGGCTGGTGTTCGCCATCGCCTGTACCCCGCAAGGCTACGTGCCGACCCACAACCAGGCGTTTTCCCAGCCGTTGACCGGGGATGCGGCCAAGGACGCCCTGCAGAACCGCACCAAGCGCAAGTTCGATGACCGCACCGGCATTCGCTGTGGCAGCCATCAGCAACCGGTGCTGCTGCAGACCTATACCCGCGATACCGGCGAGCTGATGCACGACCTGTCGGTGCCGATCATGGTCAAGGGCCGGCACTGGGGTGGCCTGCGCCTGGGCTACCGGCCGGAAAGCGCGCCGCACAAGTGACCGCTGGCCCCGCGCCTGATGGGGGCGGCGCTGTCAGACGGTCGTGTTGACCATCCCGGCCAGCAGTTTCTGCGCCATGAACAGCGCGATATTGACACTGCTCAAGGCGCTGTTGAGCGCCATCACCTCGGCCCGGGCCGGCTGGAGGGCCGCATTGCGGGCCTCTTCGCTGCGGTAGCGGGCCTTTTTCAGCGCTGCCAGGCGGGCGTTGGCCCGCCGCAGTTTCTGCTGCAGTTGTTCGATCTGTTTCTTCAACTGCTTGACGCGGTTTTTCGCCGCCAACTCATTGCCGGCCAGGCTGTTGCCGGCAGACACGGTGTTGAAGTCGCTGTCGGCGTCCTCGCCGAGCAGGGCGCGAATCGACAGGACCGGCGCCGCATCCTCGGTGTCGTCGCTGCGGCTGGTCAGCGAAGGCATGGGGATCGCGAGTGGATTCAGGCTGATCATCATGGACTCCGTTCAATGAATGCCTGCCCTTGTATCGGCATCGTTACCGGGTGCTTGAGCGGCCATACTGCGGAAATCGCCGGTTCCATGCCGTAAGGGATTGCCAGGCCGGTAATCGGTCAGTACTTTTTGTCTTGTCTGATACCACTTGACGGTGGTTTGATTGGCAGTGACGGGTCGACGTGTTCTAAAATCGAAGTCGTGCCCCCGATCGTTGTTCTGGGGGGCTTTCAACTTGCACGTCGGAAACTTCGCTTTTTCAGAAAGGTCATCTCCGCAACTTCACTGTCCCACTGGCTGGCGTCAGCGATATGCGGTGTTTTCCTTCACACCCTGGTGAGTATTCGCAGAAGTAACGGGGCTTTTGATCCATTAGTCTCTCTGTGTCTTTTCACGCGACCTGCGCGGGGTCGACACGCAGTCATCAGGGTTTCCAGTGAGTAACCGTCGGCAATGACCGAAGGACTTGTGCTGCCTGCTCCCTGCCGGGCGGCTTCATTTTTGGGTTTGAGGGCTTTTCGTTGGCAGTCAGTAATCTGGATATGCACGCATTGTTCGTACTGGGCGACCTGCGGGCAAAGCTGGTCAAGCAGTTTCAATCACGTTTCGTCTACATCACCGAACAAACCGCCGAAGGCATCTATATCGCTGAAATCGACACTGAAACGGCGATGGTCGTCGATGACAAACAGCGTCTTGAACTGAAAGTCGGCGATCATTTCCGCGCCTCGGTACTGCCCAGTCGCGAAGGTGGGAAGTTCGATATCAAGTTTCGCGAAATCAAGCTGACGGTCTATGGACTGGGCGATTACGCCTATGTCACCTGCGAACAGGGCCACGGCATCCTGTTCAAGGAAGGTCATACCGTGGTGATGGTGTTCGCGGCCCATGAACAGCTGCAGGAAGGCCTGACCAAGACCCTCAAGGACGTCACCCGAAAGGCCGCGAAGTGGCGCAAGGGCGAGCTGACATTCAAGGCCAGCGAGCAATGAGTGGCGGCAGGGCCGGGTTTCATCAGCAGCACCTGGAGCAGGCCCGCCGCGATGCCCGGCGCCTGTTCGAACGCAAGGGCGAGTTGCAGGGCGCCTGGTTGCCATGGGTCGCTTCACAGCTCTATGCAATGACCCCGGCCGAATACGCCAGCATGGTCCGGCGCGAGTTGCAGCAACTTCAGACGCACGCTACGGTTTGAAGCGCGCCGTGATTGTCAGGGAACCTCTACTAAAGTCAGTTGACTGATTAATTCAGAGACTTTCGGCAACGCGTCGAGGGTGACTCCATGACTGAGGTAGACCCATGAAAGGATTTCGTGCGCTGTTCGCCGGCTCCCTGGCGGTATTGAGCGTTGCCTTCGCGGCGCTTCCGGCCCGTGCGGCGGTTCCGATCCACTTTGCCGACCTGAACTGGGAAAGTGGCAGCCTGATCACCGAGCTGTTGCGACATATAGTCGAGAAGGGCTACGGCTTGCCGACGGACACGCTGCCAGGCACTACCGTGACCCTGGAAACCGCGCTGGCCAAAAACGATATCCAGGTGATCGGCGAGGAGTGGGCCGGGCGCAGCCCGGTCTGGGTCAAGGCCGAGGCGGCGGGCGAGGTCGTGGCGGTGGGGGATACCGTCAAGGGCGCGACCGAGGGCTGGTGGGTGCCGGAATATGTGATCAAGGGTGACCCCGAGCGGGGTATCAAGCCCCTGGCGCCGGGGCTGCGCAGTGTCGAGGATCTCAAGCGCTACAAGGCGGTGTTCCAGGACCCGGAGTCGCCCGGCAAGGGGCGCTTTCTCAACAGCCCGATCGGTTGGACCTCCGAGATCGTCAACAAGCAGAAGCTCAAGGCCTATGGCCTGAGCGACAGCTATGTGAACTTCCGCAGTGGCTCCGGTGCGGCGCTGGATGCCGAAATCACCTCGTCGATTCGGCGCGGCAAGCCGATCCTGTTCTACTACTGGTCGCCGACGCCGCTGCTGGGCAAGTTCAAGCTGGTGCAACTGCAGGAGCCGCCGTTCGATGCCGAGGCCTGGAAGACCCTGACCGATGCCGACAATCCCGACCCCAAGCCGACCCGGTCACTGGCCTCGAAGCTGAGTATCGGCGTGTCGGCACCGTTCCGCCAGCAACATCCGCAGGTGGTGGCGTTCTTCGCCAAGGTCGACCTGCCGATCGACCTGTTGAACCAGGCGCTGGCGAAAATGAGCGAGGAACGCCTGCCGCCGGATCAGGTGGCCCGGGCCTTTCTCAAGGACAACCCGCAGGTCTGGAAGGCCTGGGTGCCGGCGGATGTGGCGCAGAAGGTCGCTGACAGTCTGTAGGTTCGGTGGCGGCCTGTTCGCGGATGAACCGGGACGCCGGACCGCCGGCTCCCCCAAGTGCTCGCGCCGTGCATGGATCCTGCGAACGACGCGGGCACTGTGGGAGGATTTATCCGATCTCTGAACCCATCAGAAGCGGGTTTGTACCGCCAGCTCGAAGGTTCTCGGCGTGCCCAGGTAATACGCCGGGGACACGTGGGCGAACTCGGCATAGACCTGGTTGGTCAGGTTGCGCACCCGCCCGGTCAGCGTCGTGTGGTTGTCGAGCCTGTAGCTCAGGAAGCTGCCATAGAGGGTATAGCCCGGCACGTACCGGGTATTGGCACTGTCGGCATACACCCTGGCCACATGACGCGCATCGACACCCCCTTGCCAGTGCGGATCGAAGTCATAGGTCAGCCACAGGTTGGCCACCCGTTCCGGCACATTGGTCGGCGTGTTGCCCTTGCGCGAAACCACGACGCTGGCGGCGTTCTTCTCGTTGAATTCATCGTACTGCGCATCGACCCAGGCGAAGTTGCCTTCGGCCAGCAGTTTCGGGGTGATCCGCAGCGAACTGGCCAGTTCGATGCCTTTCGATGATTGCTGACCTACCGGCAGGGTGTTGTTCGGGTCCAGCGGGTCGGTGACGGCGAAGTCCTTGCGCACGATGTGATAGGCCGCCGCCGTGGCGCTGCCACGACCGTCGAGATAGTCGAACTTGCTGCCGATTTCCCACTGCCTGCCGGTGGAAACGTCGAAGTTCTGCGTGCCGCCGGGTTGTTCGGCCGCCGTGCTGTACTGCACGTAGACATTGGCCGAGGGCACGAACTGGTAGGTCAGCCCGGCGCGCCCGGTAATCGGTTCCCAGCGCCGGCGCAGGTGTCGCGGATTGCTGGCGGTCACCACACGGTGGTTGGTCACGTCCAGGTCGATGTCGTCGTAACGCAGCCCCGTCAGCAGGGCCAGCTTGTCGGTCAGCATCAGTCGGTTTTCGACGAACAGGGCGCGGGTGGTGACCTGGTTGGTCTTGTCGCTGACAAAACCCGGACGGGTACCGGGCAGCGCATAGAAGTAGCCGGGATCGAAGTGGTCCGGGCTCACGCTGTTGGCGGCCGAGACATTCCACGGGTGGTTGGTGGTGGTGTTGACCCGGTACTCGAAACCGCCGACCCAGCGGCTGTCCAGGCCGAACAGGCTGGACTGGTGGCGCAACTCGAACTGGTTGCCGTTCTGCTCGCCGGCGTGGCGCACCAGGTAGGCGGTGGAGCGGTTCACGGCGGTGTTGTCGGCGTTGTACTGATAGGTCTCCAGGTTGCGGTAGTCACGTTCGCTGCCCAGGTGATAGAGGGTGTTGCGCAGGCTGGTGCTGTCGCTGATCCGGTAGTCGATGATCGAGCGCAGCCAGTGGGTGCGTTGCACGTACTGGCCATCGGCGACGTTGTAGTTGTTGAAACGGTTGTGCCTGTCGATCTTCAGTTCGCCGACCTTGGGGTTGAGCACCGGCGTGCCCCAGTAGGGGCTGTCGAGCACCTCGTCCTGATACTCCAGGGCCAGGGTGTGGGACAGGTCCGGGGTCAGGTCGCTAAGCAGCGAGAATGCCGCGCTCCAGGCATCACGCCGGTTGCGGTCGATGTAGCCGTTGCTGGCGTTGTGGCTGACATCCAGGCGGGCGTAGTGCTGCACGTCGGCGCCGGGATCGCTCAGGGCGTGATTGAGGCCGAAGGAGATTTCCCGTGTGTCGTTGCTGCCATAGCTGATCCTGCCTTCGGCCGCCTGTTCCTGGCGGCTGGCGAGCCGGGTGATGTAGTTCAGCGAGCCGCCGACGGAGCCGGCGCCATTGAGCAGCGAGGAGGGGCCGCCGACCAGTTCGACCCGGTCGTAGATCCAGGCATCCACCGGTCGCGCCAGGCCGGTGGGGACGACGATGCCGTTGAACATCTGGCTGACCTGGCCGCTGGTGAAGCCGCGGTAGGAGACGAAGCCACCGAAGCCCAGCGGAGCGGTGGCGTTGACCCCTGGCAGGCTGTTGGCGGCATCCTGGAAGTTGCGCGCACCGTGGCGTTCGAGGCTGTCACGGTTGGCGACGCTGACCGAGGCCGGGGTTTCCCGTGGGCTCAGGCCCAGGCGTGAGCCGGTGGCGATCGGCGTGTCGAGGTCCAGCCCCGGTTCGGTGGCTGGCTGTGCTTCGATGGTAATGGGGGCGAGGTCGAGCGTGTCTTGCGCCCAGGCTCCGGCGCACAGGCAGCCGAGCAGGCCCGCAAAAAGGGGGAAGCGTTTCATGGTGAATTCCTGAAGTCATGGCAAATCTCCAGCGCGCACGGGCACGACACGGTTGGGCGTCGACCGGATGGGCTGATCGTTGGGCGCAATGAATCAGGCGAGGGGTGGTGCGCGGGGATGGGCCGAAGGCCAGGTGAAGCGACTGGGCAGTGGCAGGTGGGGGCTGTGGGGCCGCGGCGGGCTGTGCTGTTCCGGGAGGATCGCCAGGGTCAGGCTGGAGTTGAGCGCCGGGCCCATGCCACCGGTGGAGCACAGCGGGCAGCCGAAGGCCTTGGCCAGGGTGGGCAGCTTTTCCTCGGCGGGATTGCTCGACAGCGGCGCCCGGGTGCCCGGGTCGACGGCACAGAACTGCCCGCCGATGCCGTTGAGCTGCTGGCCGACCATCTGCCCGTGGCCGATGCTGCAGGCGAACACATTGAACAGGACGCAGCAGTAAAGCATCCAGGCAATGAGCGAGCGGTCGGTACGGGCCAGTTTCATGGGCGCGGACTTTAACAGGAGCGACGAACGGTTACAAAGCCGAGGTCATCGGCGCAGGGAAGCTGGATCTGTCGGAGCGATCGGCCTGTGGCGGCCAAGACCGCAGGCGCCGGGCTTGCCAGCGAAGGCGGCGGTGAGGGCGCCTGAAGCTTCGCGGGCAAGCCGGCTCCTGCAAGGAGGACTTTGCAACCCAGGGGTCAGGAGAGGAAACCACCGTCGACGTTCAGCGCCACGCCGGTGGTGTAGCTGGAGGCGTCGCTGGCCAGGTACAGCACGGTGCCGGCCATTTCGCTCGGGTCGGCCACGCGCTTGAGCGGGATCTGCTGCAGCGCGGTCTTGAGGATCGAGTCGTTCTTGACCAGGGCCGAAGCGAACTTGGTGTCGGTCAGGCCCGGCAGCAGGGCGTTGCAGCGGATGCCGAACTGCGCGCATTCCTTGGCGAAGACCTTGGTCATGTTGATCACCGCGGCCTTGGTCACCGAGTAGATGCCCTGGAAGATGCCCGGGGTGACGCCGTTGATCGAGGCGACATTGATGATGCTGCCCCCGCCGTGCTCGCGCATCAGTTTGCCGGCTTCCACCGACATGAAGAAGTAGCCGCGGATGTTCACGTCGACGGTTTTCTGGAAAGCACCGAGGTCGGTGTCCAGCACGTTGCAGAACTGCGGGTTGGTCGCCGCGTTGTTGACCAGGATGTCCAGGCGCCCGAACTGTTCGCGAATGCCGGCGAAGACTTGGCTGATCTGTTCCATCTCGCCGATGTGGCAGGCGATCGCGGTGGCCTTGCCGCCGTCGGCGATGATCGCGTCGGCCACCTGCTGGCAGCCTTCGAGCTTGCGGCTGGAGACGATCACGTGGGCACCCTGTTGGGCCAGCAGCCGGGCGATGGCTTCACCGATGCCGCGGCTGGCACCGGAAACGAAGGCGATCTTGCCGTCGAGGTCGAACAACTGAGTCTTGGACATGGTTTTTCCTTGTTGTAGTCGCGATCAGAGGCTGGAGTTGCGGATGACCTGCAGGCTCATCTGCTCCAGCAGCTTGTTCATGTGAATGAATTGCGCGAAGCGTTTGTCCTGGGTCTGGCCGTGGTAGAAGCGGTAGTAGATCTGTTGCACGATGCCGGCCAGGCGGAACAGGCCGTAGGTGTAGTAGAAGTCGAAGTTGTCGATCGCCAGGCCCGCACGCTCGGCGTAGTACTCGACGAACTGGCGGCGGCTGAGCATGCCTGGCGCGTGGCTGGGCTGGCGGCGCATCAGTTGCACCGGTGCCGGGTCGTCGGCCTCGATCCAGTAGGCGAGGGTGTTGCCCAGGTCCATCAGCGGGTTGCCGAGGGTGGTCAGTTCCCAGTCGAGTACGCCGATGATCTGCATCGGGTTCTCGGGGTCGAGGATGACGTTGTCGAAGCGGTAGTCGTTGTGGACGATGCTGGACGTCGGGTGGTCGGCCGGCATCTTGTCTTTCAACCAGGCCTTGACCGCTGCCCAGCTCGGCGCATCCGGGGTCATGGCCTTTTCATAACGCTCGCTCCAGCCGCGGATCTGACGCTCGACATAACCTTCCGGCTTGCCCAGGTCGGCCAGGCCACAGGCGGTGTAGTCGACGCGGTGCAGTTCCACCAGGCGGTCGATGAAACTCTTGCACAGGGCCTCGGTACGGGCGGCATCGAGGCCCAGTTCCGGCGGCAGTTCGGAGCGCAGGATGATCCCCTTGACCCGCTCCATGACGTAGAACTCGGAACCGATCAGGCTTTCGTCGGTGCAGTGCGCATAGGCCTTGGGGCAGTACGGGAAGCCGTCCCGGAGCTGGTTGAGGATGCGGAATTCGCGGCCCATGTCGTGGGCCGACTTGGCCTTGTGGCCGAACGGTGGCCGCCGCAGGACGAACTCCTGCTCGGGGTACTGGATCAGGTAGGTGAGGTTCGAGGCCCCGCCGGGGAACTGGCTGATGCTCGGTTCGCCGCTGAGGCCGGGAATATGCGCCTTGAGGTATGGGTCGATCAGGGCGGCATCGAGTTCTTCGCCGGCACGGATTTGAGTGGACTGGTCAGTAAGCGCCATGCTTATCCCTTCTGCTTATTCTGGAGGCCAGAGATTATTGGCTAATCTAATGCTCGCCCTGCGTCGCTCACAAGCCTGAGCGGGCCTTATAGGTCTGGGTGTTGCAGGATGATCAGCGTTCCTGATGCGCGAGCCGGAATGCAGCGTAGCCGAAAAAGCCCGGTCTGGATCAGACCGGGCAGTTCTCGAAGGGGCAGGGGCGAAGCAGCGGGCTAGAGGCTTTCGTCAAGGAATTGCAGGACCGTGCCCATGCACGCCTGGCGTTCCTCGACGTGGGGCATGTGGCTGGAGTCTTCGAACAGCGCCCAGCGCGCGCCGGCGATCTTCTCCACGTAGGGTTTGACCACCGCTTCGGTCGCTTCGTCGTGGCGGCCGGAGATGACCAGTGTCGGCACCTGGACCCGGTGCAGGCGATCGATGATGGTCCAGTCCTTCAGCGAACCGATGACATGGAACTCGGTCGGGCCGCTCATGGTGTGGTAGACGGTCGGGTCGGCATCGACCTGGGCGAAGGTGCGCGCCACCTCTTCCGGCCAGGGACTGATGCGGCAGACGTGGCGGTCATAGAAGACCCGCGACGCCTCGACGTATTCCGGATCACTGTAGGTACCGGCCTTCTCGTGCTTGAGCAGGGCCTGCTGCACCGCGGGTGGCAGTTGCTCGCGCAGGCGGTTGGCTTCGCTGACCCAGGTGCGCATGCACGATGGCGAGTTGGCGAGAATCAGCGCCTTGAGCCCGGCCGGCTGACGAACCGCGTGCTCGCTGGCGAGCATGCCGCCCCAGGACTGGCCGAGCAGCACGTAGTGCTGGCGGATGCCGAGGTGGTCGAGCAGGTTGTCCAGTTCGTCGAGAAACAGCTGGACGGTCCAGAATGAAGGGTCCTGATCGGGCAGGTGGGTGGACTTGCCGTTGCCCAGTTGATCGTAATGCACCACCGCGTGGCCGCTGGCGGCGATGTCCTTGAAGGCGTCGACATAATCGTGGGTGCAACCCGGGCCCCCGTGGAGAATCACCAGGGGTGTGCGGCCATTGGCCAGGTCACCGGTCACCCGATACCAGGTCTGGTAGGGGCCGAAGTTCGCAAAGCCTTCCTGTATTTCCTTGAATTCCATCTCGCCAAGCTCCCTGTATGCACGATGTGGGGAACGATAGCGAAACTGGCCGGCCGGCATAACTAGGTGAATTGCTAGGTTTTGCGGCTCAGTTGTCCAGCAGTCGATAGTGCACGGCGCGCAATACTGCCTGTACGCGGTTCTTCGCCCCCAGTTTATGCATGGCCGAGGCCAGGTGCAGGGTCACGGTAGCCAGTGAACGGTGCAGTTGTTCGGCGATTTCCTTGGCGGTGAGCCCCTCGGCAGCCCATTGCAGGCACTCCCGCTCGCGCCGGGTCAGATGGATGTGCGGGTAGGCGCGTATCTCAGGGCTGAATAATGGGTAGGCCGCTTCCTGTAATGCGTGGGAAATAACGCTGAATTCTGTCAGGGTCTGCTGGGCGTCCTTCAGGACATATTTACCATTACCTGTGCGTAATCCCGTCAACGAGGCAAATCCACCCTTGGGCAGGTGAATCGGCACGCTCACGCCGCAAGTCATCTGGCGGTCATGCAGGTAGCTGGTCACGGGCGAGTGGCGCTGGTCGATGACCTTCTGCAGGGCGGTTTCGGCCTTGGGCCGGTAGGACCAGACGAAGGGCGAGGTGCTGTTCAGGGCCAGGTGTTGCACCGGGTCGATCTGGTAGAAACCCTGCTCGCACCAGAGCGAATGCCAGTCCGACGGGGTGTTGCGCACCTTGAGCAGCGACGGGGTGATCAGGGCGCCCTCGTGGTCCGTCGGTACCGGCGTGTAGTCGTAGACCAGGGCATCGAAGCCCAGCTGACCCGCCATGACCATCGCGTTGTCCATCAGCTCATCCAGGGTGCTGCCGGATAAGCGGCGGGGGTCGACTTCAGTGAATTTGGTCTGCATCCTTTGCTCTCCTGAAAATTTCAATCCTGAAATCAAGCAAGTAGAATGCCACGCCTCGGCGAGGGACAGCCATACCAAACCTATAAGAATTGCTAGCTTATGGGCTAGGAAATTACCCGTTAGGGTGAAGCCGACAGGCCACAAGGCCTGCAACAGGGAGAGCGGCAATGTGGTACGAGCTGGAACCGGATCAGCGTTACACCCTTGAAGTCGATGGTCACAGCATCGTGGCCTACAGCTTCGGCAGCGGCGACGACGTGCTGCTGTGCCTCAACGGCGGCCCCGGCCTGCCGTGCGACTATCTGCGCGACGCCCATGGCTGGCTGAAGGAAAAGGGCCTGCGGGTGGTGGCGTTCGACCAGTTGGGCACGGGTGCCTCCGACCGGCCGACCGACCCGGCGCTGTGGGATATCACCCGTTACGTCGCCGAGGTGGAACACGTGCGCCAGGCCCTGGAACTGGGGCGGGTGCACCTGCTCGGGCATTCCTGGGGCGGCTGGCTGGCGATCGAGTATGCGATCCACCATCCCGGCCACCTCAAGAGCCTGGTGCTGGAAAACACCGTCGGCGACATCCCCCACCTGACCCTGGAACTGGAGCGCCTGCGCAGCGCCCTGGGCAACGAGACCGTGGCGATGATGCAGCGCCATGAAGCCGAAGGGCGGTTCGACCACCCGCAGTACCAGGCGGCGATCACCTTGCTCAACTACCGCCATGTGTGCCGTCTCGACGAGTGGCCGGCACCGGTGCAGCGCTCGCTGGGCGACTGGAACATGGGACCCTACGAAACCATGCAGGGGCCCAACGAGTTCCTGTATGTCGGCAACCTCAAGGACTGGAACCGCATCGAGGAAATGAAGGCCTTCGAGATGCCGGTGCTGATCACCACCGGCCAGCACGATGAACTGACCCCGGCCTGCGCCTACCGGATGAAGCGGTCGCTGCGCGATGTCGAGCTGCATGTCTTCCCCAACAGCAGCCACATGCCGTTCTACGAGGAGCCCCAGGCCTACTTCCCGGTCCTGCTCGACTTCCTGCGGCGTCACCGGGGCGCTGCATGAACCTGCAGCGCTACCGTTTCATCCTGACCCGGCCGCTGCAGCTGCTGCCGGTGCTGTTCGGTATCAGCCTGGTGACCTTCGTGCTGATCCGCTCGATTCCCGGCGATCCGGCGCGGGCCCTGCTGGGCTCGCGCACCACGCCGCAGGCCCTGGCCAATGTCCGGGCGCAGTTCGGCCTCGACCAGCCATTGCCACTGCAGTACTTCTATTTCCTCCGGAACCTGTTGCAGGGCGACCTGGGGCAGTCGATCCAGTATCGGGTCGATACGCTCAAGCTGATTGCCAGCCGTATCGAGCCGACACTGACCCTGGTGCTGGGCAGTGTGCTGCTGGCGCTGTTGATCGCCATCCCGCTGGCGACCCTGGCGGCGCGGCACAAGGGCGGCTGGGCCGACAACCTGGTGCGGGTGTTCACCACCAGTGGCCTGGGGGTGCCGGCGTTCTGGCTGGGCATCATGCTGATCCTGGTGTTCAGCGTGCAACTGGGCTGGTTCCCGGTGACCGGCTACGGGCGCACCTGGCTGGACAAGCTGCACCATCTGACGCTGCCGTGCCTGACCATCGCCCTGGCGCTGTCCTCGGTGCTGATCCGCAACCTGCGTGCCAGCATGCTGGCCGAACTGCAGGCCGATCATGTCACCGCCGCCCGCGCCCGCGGCCTGTCCGAAGCGGCGATCCTGCGTCGGCATGTGCTGCCCAATTCCCTAGTGCCGACGGTCAACCTGCTGGCGGTGAACATCGGCTGGCTGATCAGCAGCACGGTGGTGGTGGAGAGCCTGTTCGCCATCCCCGGTATCGGCCAGTTGCTGGTGCGCGGCATTTTCGGCCGTGACTACATGGTGGTGCAGGGGGTGGCGATGGTCCTCGCCCTGGCGACAGTGGCGGTGAACTTCCTGGCCGACGTGGCCACGGTGGCGATCGACCCGCGGGTGAACGTCCGATGAGCAGCGCACAGACGATGACACTGCGGCGCAACCTGCTCGGCCTGCGGCTGGGCAACGGCCGGCTGGCGATGGTCCTGGGCCTGGCGATTCTCGGTGGCTGGCTGCTGCTCGCGCTTTTCGCGCCATGGATCGCGCCCTACGATCCGATCCTGCAGGACACCGAGGTACGCCTGCTGGGGCCGAGCGCGGCGCACTGGTTCGGCACCGATCACTTCGGCCGCGACGTGCTGTCGCGGGTGATCTGGGGGGCCCGGGTCGACCTGCAACTGGCGGTGCTGGGGGTGGTCTTCCCGTTCCTGATCGGCACCGTGGTCGGCGCCCTGTGCGGCTACATCGGGGGTCGCTTCGATACCCTCTGCATGCGCCTGATCGATATCGTCCTGGCCTTTCCGTTCCTGGTGCTGATGCTGGCGATCATGGCGATCCTCGGCCCGGGCCTCACCAGCTTCTACATCGCCATGGCCCTGGTCGGCTGGGTGTCCTATGCACGGCTGATCCGCTCGCAGATCCTGATCCTCAAGCACAGCGATTTCGCCCTGGCGGCCAGGAGCCTGGGCTTCGGCCATGGGCGCATCCTGTTCCGCCACCTGTTACCCAATGCGCTGTTCAGTTCGGTGGTGTTCGCCATGTCCGATGCAGTGCTGGTGCTGCTCAACGGTGCGGCGGTGAGTTATCTCGGCCTGGGGGTGCAGCCGCCGACGGCGGAGTGGGGCACCATGGTCGCCGAAGGGCAGAGCCTGATCACCAGCGCCTGGTGGATCTGCACGTTTCCGGGGATTGCCATCGTCACCCTCGCCATGGGCTTCAGCCTGCTGGCCGACGGTGTCGCCGAAGCCATGGGGGAGCGGACATGAGTCGTGCGCCGGTGTTGCAGGTACAGGAGCTCAGCGTGGTGGCCCACAATGGCCCGGTACCCCTGACCCTGGTCGACCGTCTGTCCTTCGACCTGGGCGAGGGCGAGATCCTCGGCCTGGTCGGGGAAAGCGGTTCGGGCAAGACCATGGCCTGTCGGGCGCTGATGCGCCTGTTGCCGTCCGGCAGCCTGAGTGTCGAGGGCAAGGCCGTGCGCCTGGCCGGGCAGAACCTGCTGGCGCTGGACGAAAAGGGCATGCGGGCCATGCGTGGTCGGCAGATCGGCATGGTGTTCCAGAACCCCGGCAGCCATCTCGATCCGTTGATGCGTATCGGCGAGCAGATCGCCGAAGGCATCCGCCAGCACCAGCAGTGCTCGCGCCGCGAGGCCCGGGCCCAGGCCATCGAGGTGCTGCGCCAGGTGGGTATTCCCGACCCGCAGCGCCGGGTCGACAACTACCCCCACGAGTTTTCCGGTGGCATGCGCCAGCGGGCGATGATCGCCGTGGCTCTCGGTTGCGAGCCGAAGGTGCTGATCGCCGACGAGCCGACCACCGCCCTCGATGTGACGGTGCAGGCGCAGATCCTGCGGCTGCTGCTGGACTTGCGCGATCAGCGCGGCCTGTCGCTGATCATGATCACCCACGACCTGGGTGTGGTGGCGCAGACCTGCGACTCGATCGCCGTGATGTATGCCGGTCGCCTCTGTGAGCATGGGCGCAAGCAGGACCTGCTGGCGTACCCGCGGCATCCCTATACCGCCGGGTTGGTGGCCTGCCAGCCGGCCGGTGGCGCCAGCCAGGAGCCGTTGCGCACCATTGGCGGCCAGCCGCCGTTGCTCGCCGACCTGCCGGCGGGTTGCCGTTTCAATCCGCGCTGCCAGCAAGCCGCGGCCGACTGCCGTGAAACCTTGCCGGACCTGCGGGCCCTCGACCAGGGGCAACGGGTCGCCTGTCATTATCCGTTGCGGGTCGGAGGTCAGCCATGAGCCTGCTCGAAGTCAAGGACCTGCACGTGCGCTTCGCCGCCCAGGGCCGCGGCCTGCTGGGCCTGCGGCGGCAATGGGTGAGGGCGGTCAATGGCGTGTCCCTGAGCCTGGCGGCGGGGGAGACCCTGGGTCTGGTCGGTGAGTCCGGCAGCGGCAAGAGCAGCCTTGGCCGGGCGATCCTGCGCCTGAACGATATCGCCTCTGGCCAGGTGCTGTTCGACGGTGTCGACGTCGCCCGGGGCGGTGCCATCGAGCTGGAGCGACTGCGTCGCGAGACCGCGATGATCTTCCAGGACCCTTATGCCGCGCTCAATCCGCGCCTGAGCATCGGCGAGACCCTCGCCGAAGTGCTGCGGGTACAGCGCAAGGTGGCGCCCGCGAGGATCGCCGCGCGGGTCGAGGAATTGCTTGAGCTGGTCGGCCTGCGCCCCGAGCTGGCCGGGCGCAAGCCGGGCAGCCTCAGTGGCGGGCAGTGCCAGCGGGTCGGCATTGCCCGGGCCCTGGCGGTGGAACCGCGGCTTATCGTCGCCGACGAATGCCTGGCGGCGCTCGATGTGTCGATCCAGGGGCAGATCGTCAACCTGCTGCTGGAGCTGCGCCAGCGCCTGAATCTGTCGATCCTGTTCATCGCCCACGACCTGGCGATCGTCCGGCGCCTGTGCGACCGGGTGGCGGTGATGTACCTGGGGCAGATCGTCGAGCAGGGCAATGTCGAGGCGGTGTTCGGCGCGCCGCGCCATCCGTATACCGCGGCCCTGATCGACTCGATCCCCGATATCGACCCCGAACGCCGCCTGCCCGTCGAACCCTTGCCCGGCGAGCCGCCGAGCCCGCTGCAGGCCCCGAGCGGTTGCGCCTTTCATCCGCGCTGCCGGCAGGCCCGGCCCGCCTGTGCCGAGGCCCGGCCGCCCACCCATCAGCTCGAACACCAGCGTTACAGCTGCGTGCTCGAGCAACCGTTGTCGCAAACCCCAACCCCAACCTCGATTAACAGGGAGTTATACGCATGAGATCCAGGCACTTCAGACTGTTGAGCGCGGCCGCCCTGGCCGTCTGCTCGCTGGCGGCGGGCGTGGCGCAGGCCGCGGGCGTGCTGACCATCGGTTGCCGGGAGGACAGCACCACCTTCGATCCCATCAAGAGTGCGCAGAACCGCGATACCTGGGTGTTCGCCAACGTCTACGACACCCTGGTGCGGGTCGACAAGGCCGGCACCGAACTGCAGCCCGGCCTGGCGCAGTCCTGGTCGGTCTCGCCGGATGGTCTGACCTACACCTTCAAGCTGCGCGCGGCGAAGTTCTCCGACGGTTCGCCGATCACCGCCGGCGATGCGGCCTTCAGCCTGCTGCGCATCCGTGACAACAAGGCCTCGCTGTGGAGCGATTCGTTCAAGCTGATCGACAAGGCCGAAGCCAGGGACCCGCAGACCCTGGTGGTGACCCTCAAGACCCCATCGACCCCCTTCGTTTCGCAATTGGCTTCGCCGACCGCCTCGGTGCTGTCGCAGAAGGCCATCGAGACGATGGGCGAAGACGCCTATGCGGAGAAACCGGTGGTCTCCGGGGCTTTCGCCGTCAAGGAATGGATCCGTGGCGATCGCGTGGTGCTGGAGAAGAACCCGGACTTCTGGCAGGCCGCCAACGTCAGCCTGGATGGCGTGGAGTGGATCTCCATTCCGGATGACAACACGCGGATGCTGAAGGTCCAGGCCGGTGAGCTGGATTCGGCGATTTTCGTGCCGTTCTCGCGGGTCGATGCCCTGCAGAAAGACAAGAACCTGGTGGTTCACCTCGATCCGTCGACCCGTGAGGACCACCTGCTGATCAACCACGCCCACGGCGATCTGGCCAAGCAGCAGGTGCGTGAGGCGCTGGACTACGCCATCGACAAGAAATCGCTGGTCAATACCGTGACCTTCGGCAAGGGCACCGTGGCCTATTCCTACATCCCCAAGGGCGGCCAGTACCACTACGCGGACAACCTGCAGCGCCCGTATGACCCCGAGAAGGCGAAAAAGCTGCTGGCCGAGGCGGGCGTCAAGGACCTCAAGCTCAACTATGTGGTCAACGCCGGCAACGAGGCGGACGAGCAGATCGCGGTCATGGTCCAGCAGCAACTGGCCAAGGTCGGCGTCACCGCCAACCTGCAGAAGGTCGACCCGACCCAGAGCTGGCAGATGCTGATCGACGGCGCCTATGACCTGTCGGTGATGTACTGGACCAACGACATCCTCGATGCCGACCAGAAGACCACCTTCGTCCTCGGTCACGACACCAACAACAACTACATGACCGGCTACCGCAACGAGAAGGTCAAGGAACTGGTGGCGGCGGCACGTATAGAGAGCGATCCGGCCAAGCGCCAGCAGATGTACGTCGACCTGCAGAAGATGGCCAAGGCCGATGTCAACTGGATCGACCTGTACTACAGCCCCTACATCAACATCTCGCGCAGGAACATCGAGAACTTCCAGCAGAACCCGCTGGGCCGCTTCTCGCTGGAAGAGACGGTGAAGAAGGACGACAAGCTCGCCAGCAACTGATCGGCGAATGTCGGGGCGGTAAAACGCAAAAAGCCAGGGAAATCCCTGGCTTTTGCGTTCAAACGGTACGCTGCCGGTATCAGGCCGGGAACAGCTCGCTCAGCTTCATCGACAGCATCATGTCGCCTTCGACGCGCAGCTTGCCGCTCATGAAAGCCTGCATGCCGTCGGTGTCGCCGTTGACGATGCCCTGCATGGTTTCGCTGTCGGTCACCAGGGTCACATTGGCGTCCGGGTTCTCGCCTTCCTTCAGTTCGCAGGTTTCATCCTTGACGATCAGCGAGAAGTGCTGGGTTTCATCGATACGGAAACCGAAGACAACGTCCAGGCCGGTAGCGGCTTTCGAGTTGAACTTGGCTTTCATCGCTTCTACGGCTTTGGCTACAGCGGTCATGGTTCGATCCTTTTATAGGTGATTACAGCGACCCCAAGGGTCACGGTTGGCCGGTACTCAGCGGAAGGTGATGAGTTCCGGCGCCTTCAGCAGTTGCAAGTGGGTCTGACTGTTGAAGGAAGCCAGGGCCACCTCGCGACCACGGAACTTGAGCTGGTTGAGCGAGGTGTTGACGATCTGCCAGTTAAGCTCGAAAGCTTGCCTGGCGGGAACTTGGGTGATCAGGTGGAGCAGGGCGGTGATGGTCCCGCCGGAGGTGAACACGGCAATCTTCTGAGTGTTGTCGGCGCGTTCCAGGATCCGCTGCAGGCCGCCATTGACCCGCTCGACGAAACCCAGCCAGCTTTCCAGGCCCGCCGGGTCGTGGCTGCCGTCGAGCCAGCGTTCGATGATCCGGGCGAAGATGCGCTGGAACTCGCCACGGTTCTGCGCGGCGTTGCGCAGGATATGCAGGGCCTCGGGTTCGTCCGGCAGCATGGCCGGCAGCAGCGCGCGGATCACCGCGTCGGCATCGAACTCGTTGAAGGCGGCATCGATCTCCAGCGGCGGCACCGGCATGCCGACCCGGGCGAACTGCTCCAGGGCCAGCTCCGCAGTGTGCTGCTGGCGACGCAGGTCGCCGGCCAGGCAACGATCGAAACTCAGGCCCAGCTCGGCCAGGTGCTGGCCGAGGACTTGCGCCTGGCGCACGCCGGTCGGCGAGAGGACGTCGTAGTCGTCCGCGCCGAAGGAAGCCTGGCCATGTCGAATCAGATAGATGCTGCCCACGTCCGCGTCATCCCGGTACGTTGATGTTCTGGCGAGGTTATGAGGATGCCGGAAGCCTGTCAATGAAAAAACATACGCTCGTTTGAAATGTCTGTTAGAGACTTGTATCGCGCGGTGACGGCGGCTGGCCGCAGGGCTGTCCCGACGGTATGCTTGGGGCGTCAAGCCGCCGGAACCGGGGCTGTCTGGATTTTTTAAGGAGCTATCGTGGAGTTTCTCTCCGAATACGCCAGTTTTCTGGCCAAGACCGTCACCCTGGTCATCGCGATCATCGTGGTGCTGGTGGTCGCGGCTTCGTTGCGCAGCAAGGGCCGGCGCCGGTCCGCGGGCCAGTTGCAGGTCAGCAAGCTGAACGAATTCTACAAGGGCCTGCGCGAACGCCTGGAGCAGACACTGCTGGACAAGGAGCAGCTCAAGGCGCTGCGCAAGGAACAGGGCAAGGACGACAAGAAACAGAAGAAACAGAAGAAACAGCCCCAGGCCAAGTCCCGGGTATTCGTGCTGGACTTCGAGGGTGACGTCAAAGCCAGTGCCACCGAGAGCCTGCGCCATGAAATCACCGCGTTGCTCAGCCTGGCCACGCCGAAGGACGAAGTGGTGCTGCGCCTGGAAAGCGGCGGCGGCATGGTCCACAGCTACGGCCTGGCCTCCTCGCAACTGGCGCGTATCCGCCAGGCCGGGGTGCCCCTGACCGTGTGCATCGACAAGGTGGCGGCCAGTGGTGGCTACATGATGGCGTGCATTGGCGACAAGATCATCAGCGCGCCGTTCGCCGTCCTCGGTTCCATCGGCGTGGTGGCGCAACTGCCCAACGTCAACAAGCTGCTGAAGAAGCACGACATCGACTTCGAGGTGCTGACCGCTGGCGAATACAAGCGCACCCTGACGGTGTTCGGCGAGAACACCGACAAGGGCCGGGAGAAGTTCCAGCAGGATCTGGACATCACCCATCAACTGTTCAAGAACTTCGTCGCCCGTTATCGCCCGCAACTGGCGATCGACGACGTGGCCACCGGCGAGGTCTGGCTGGGCATTGCCGCGCTGGACAAGCAACTGGTCGACGAACTGCGCACCAGTGACGAATACCTGGCCGAACGCGCCAAGAGCGCCGAACTGTTCCATCTGCACTATGCCGAGCGCAAGAGCCTGCAGGAGCGTGTCGGCCTGGCCGCCAGCGCCTCGTTCGAGCGGGTGCTGCTCAACGGCTGGAATCGCCTGACCCGCCAGCGTTTCTGGTAACCCCTCCGCTCCCTGGCCGCTGGCGCCTCCTGTCGCCAGCGGCCAGGGGGCCAGCGATAAATACCCCTCCCTGTCGTCGCCCCGTCAATACGCTGGAACCTTCAATGGATTTTCAGGACGAGGCTCATGGCAGAAACAGGTTCCACGGTCGACAGTGCTGCGCCGGCAGAGTTGGGGGTGCATTTCGATACGGTCAGGGAAAAGATACCCGGTTGGCTGTACCAGGCCGGTGCGGCCATGCGCCAGTCGTTTCGCGAGCACCTGCTGGCGCTGGAAACCTCCAGGCATGAAGTGCAACAGATCCTCGCACAGTTGCAGGGTATCGAGCAGTTCTGCCGACCGCTATTGCTCACGGCCCTGGAGAAGCATCTCAATACCGCCCTGGAGGTGGATCGCACCGAGTTCATCAGGATCGACGCGACCTACCTGCTGAGTATCTTCGAAAGCAGGCTCTATTCCTTCGTACAGCGCCAGACGCTGCTGGGCGCCGCCCTGCAGAATTTCGAGGCTGGCGAGACCGAGCCGGGCGCGCTCAGGGGCAGGGGTATCATCAGGCTGCCCGGCCGCATACCCGGCCGGCGAACGGTGCTCGCGCCGGAGATCTTCGCCGGAATCTGCCGCGGCCTGGATCTCGGCAGGCATTACCAGGCGCATATCGACGATGTCTTCAAACCCGCCGACCGCGCTCCGGGCTCGGTCAATCGGCGTTTTCTCGACTATGACAAGCGTGCGCTGAGGGTCAGCGCCGATATCGCCTGCATGAAAGGGGCGATCACCTCGTCGGTGCATGATCTGTTGATACGCCTGGCCAACGGAGAAACCGACCTGAAGCTGGAAGGGGCCAGGGTTCATTGCAGCCGGATGAACCTGTTCGACATCGAGTCCTTCGGCTGGGTAGTGATCGGGGCGCAACTCTCGAGTGACACGGTCGCCCCTTGCATCGCCTATATTCCGGGGGATCCCCAGGCGCCCCTCAAGCGCTACAGCAGCTTCTTCTCCCTTGAGCAGGACCTGGCCCTCAAGCTGCAGTCCCCCGACTACCGGCGTTTTTTCAGCCGTTTCATCGCCGAGGAGCAACGCTTGCGTTTCCTCGCCACCATCCACGGTCGAATCGCGCTCAGGCGCTACGGTCGGCCGCCGATGGGCATCCTGCCGCGCCACGTAACATTGAGTGAAATCCCGATCGAGGGTGACCTGTTCGAGAGCCTGCAGCAGCAGCGCTACCAGCAGATCAAGGCTCATGCACGGCAGTTGGTGGTGGCCACGGCCGATGTCGATGCCCGGGTGCGACAGGCCAGGCTGGATGCCTACCTCCAGGCCGGGCTGAGCCTGCTGACCCTGGCCCTGTCGTTCGTGCCGGTGATCGGCGAGGTGATCCTGGCGGCGACCGTGGTGCAACTGGTCACGGACGTCTATAACGGGCTGGAGGCCTGGCACCTGGGGCAAAGGCACGAAGCCCTCGGTTACCTGATGGATGTGGCGGAGAATGTCGCGCTGTTCGCGGCCGGAGCACTGGTCATCGGTGGTGGCCGGGCGCTGTTCAAGTCGATCAAGGTATCACCTCTGGTCGACTCGCTGATTCCGGTCGAGGTCGGCGGACGCACCCGCTTGTGGAACCCCGACCTGGCGCCCTACGAGCGGGGCATCCGGCTGCCGGAGGGCACGATGCCCGACGAAACCGGGCTCTATCCGTTCGAGGGCAATCATTACCTGCCCCTGGAGGGCAAGCTCTACGTGGTGGGCTATGACCGCCAGCGCCTGTGCTGGCGAATCGAACATCCAGGCGGTGAGGCCTTCCATTCCCCGGCCCTGCGGCACAATGGCATGGGTACCTGGCAGACACTGCATGCACGGCCGGCGCAGTGGTCGGTGATGCAACTGTTCCAGCGCCTGGGGCGGCCGGTTGCCGGGCTGGGCGAGCGGATCCTGCAGCAGGTCCGGCAGTTGCACGGCCGCGAGGTGCCCGCCCTGCGCCGCAGCCTGGTGGACAACCAGCGCCCGCCAGCGTTGTTGCTCGATACCCTCAAGCGTTTCCGAATCGACCAGGCCATCGAGCAGTTCATCGCCGATGCGCCGGGTGCCCGGATACGGACCCTGGAGCAGGGCGATATGCAGCTCCGGCTATTGACATCACTGCCGGGTTGGCCGGAAAACCATGTTATCCATCTGTTCAATGCCGAGGGCGACATACTGCAAGAGTACGGCCTGCGCACGTCGGAGCAATTCTCGTCGTTGCAGGTCAGCGAATCGCAACTCAAGTCGGGCGATACGCTGAACCTGTCCCTGGGCATGCTGAGCGAAACCGAACGCCTGGAGCTGCTGGGCAGCACCCTGCCGGACCGGGCCGAACGTGCCAGGGTACTGGCGTTACGCCTTCGACAGGCCGCGGCCCAGCGTCGGCAGTGGTTGTTCGATACCTTGTATGAGGTCAGCGAAATGACCGACAACGCGCTCGAAAGGCGCATGCTCGACAGTTTTCCCGGGCTGCCCAGGAGCGTCGCCGAGGAACTGATCAGCCAGGCCAGCGGTGCCGAGCTGGAGCAGATGGGCGAACGGATTCCGTTGCGTCTGGTCGAGGAGATTCGCTGGTACCTCAAGCAGCTCAGGCTCAATCGGGTCTGTGAAAGCTGGTATCTGGCCAGCAATGAAGAGCCCCAGGCCGATCGCCTGGCGTTGCATGCTCTTGAATTGCTGCCCGGTTGGCCGAAGAACCTGCGCCTGGAGCTACGCCGGCAGCGGATCATCAGTGAGGCGGTCGAGGCCGTGGGCGCGGCGCAGGCCACGACCCTTCGTGTGCTGCTCAAGGTCGGTCACCAATACACGGCCCTCGATGGCGAAGGGCTGATCCTGGGGACGGCACAGGATATCTTCGACGCCCTGGCGCTGGCCTTGCCGCAATCGGCGCGCGAGAGCCTCGGCTCTGGAGCGACGGTCAATGGCACCTGGCTTCGGGACCAGATTGTCCGCCGGGTCACCGTCGATTCGCAGAGCGGCCAGCGCATCCTGGGCCTGGCGCCGTACAGTCAGCACTTCAAGCCGCCGATGCGCCTGGCCTCGGGACGTATCGGCTACCCGCTGAGCGACGTTGGTGCCGTTGTCGGTCACTCCGAACGCCTGAGCCAGCGGGTACGGGACCTGTACCCGGGTTTTTCCGCCGATGAAGTGAGAACGTTCATCACGTCGCTCGATCTTTCCGAACCGGCCTGCCTGATCGAGCTCGAGCGGCGGCGCGAGGAATATGAAGCCTTGTCCGCCACACTGGACCGCTGGGTACAGCGCCAGACCTGGCGCCGGGTGCGCGGCAGCCTGCAGGTGGCGCCCGTGGTCACCGATAACAAGCAACGGGTGGCCGAGGCGATCCTGGCCTGCTGGCGGCGGCAGTCACCACGCAACCTGCTGGGCGGACGCCATTTCCATGAGTTGGACCTGCTGGGCATGCGCGTCGGCGACCTGCCGCCGCTCACCGCCGATTTCAGTCATGTGGGGTTTCTGTTCATGAACGACATGGGCCTCAGCAGTAGCGAGCTGTCGTTTCTGACGAACTTTCGGCAGTTGCGCTGGTTGTCGATGGGGTTCAATCACCTCGATGGCTTGCCGGCAGCGTTGGCGGAAATGTCCGAACTGGTGCATCTGCATCTGCCAGGCAACCAGATCGTGATGAATACCCAGGCCCGCAGTGTCCTTGCCGGGTTGACCAGGCTCAAGTTCCTGAACCTCTCGGACAATCCGCTGGTATTGCCCCCGGATGTCAGCGGCATGCCCGCGTTGGAACACCTGCTGTTGCGCCATACCCACATCGAGGAGTGGCCCACGGGCCTGGGCCTGTTGCACCGCTTGCAGATGCTGGACCTGCGCGACAACCTGATCGTGACGATTCCCGAGTCGGTCTACGCCAATCCGGTCGCCATCAACCGGGTGATTCATCTGCACGACAACCCGCGGCTGTCGACCGGGCAGATGGAGCGCCTGCAGCGTTACGAACAGCAGACCGGGATCAACTTCGGCGTCGATACGCCGGCCAGGCGCCGCGTCCACGCCATTCACCGGACGCCCTCTCTGCAGGCCTACGACCGCTGGACCGTGGGCTTGTCCCGGGGGCAGAAGATGTTGAAAGAGCAGCAATGGCGAGCCCTGTTCCGCGAGCAGGGCGCGGGGGATTTCTTCCGCCTGCTGGCCGACCTGACGGCCACGGCCGAGTACCGCGAGGCGCGTGAGGCCCTGAGCAGGCGGGTCTGGCAGGTGCTGGATGCGGCCAGCCAGTACACCGATCTGCGCGAGGAGCTGTTCGTTACCGCGTCCCAGCCACAGACCTGTTCCGACGGTGCGGAACTGATCTTCAGTGACATGGAGGTGCGTACCCTGGTCTTCCAGGCCAGGGTCATGGCTGGCGACAGCCCGACGCTCACCGAGACGAACCTGCTGAAACTGGCCAGGGGACTGTGGCGCCTGGACGAGATCGAGGCCCTGGCGCAGGTCGATGTCGAGGCACGCCTGCAGAAACCGGGCGTCCATGTCGACCCGCTGGAAGTCCGGCTGGCCTACCGGATCGGCCTGGCCAGCCGACTCGGCCTGCCGGGACAGCCCGCCCATATGACCTTCACCGAGTTGGCCGGGGTGCCGCAGCCGGCGCTGGATGCCGCCTATCTCAAGGTGCTCGAACGGGAGAAGAGCCCGGACTACCTCCGCTCGATGGCCGCGCGCGAGTTCTGGAGTGACCATCTCAAGGCCCGCTATCCCGAGCGCTTCGAGGCGATCAACAGCCGGCACCAGGCGGTGGTGCAGGCGCTCGATGCCCGGCGTACCAGTCGCCAGGACCCGGCGTGGCATGAATTCATCGATATCGAACTGGAGGCGCAGATGGGCGACCAGCTCAAGGCCTGGCGTGAAGAGCAGGGCAGGGAACTGGAGAAACTGACCGGAGAGATACTGCAAAGGACGCCGCAGGGGCAATTGTAGACGCCGGGCTTGGCCGGAAATCGCCCATAAGAGCACCGCAACATTCAAATCGATCAAGCGTTTCGGCTTTTGCCGTGGGGCGAGCGGGCCCGGGCTCTGGCGAGCCCGGACCACGGCGTTTCAGCGACGACGGAACAGCGGCAGCGGTTCGTCGGTGGCGGCCTGGTAGGTCACCGAGAAGTCCTTGAGGCTTTCCAGGGCTTCATACGGGTCCTTGTCGGCACGCAGGGCAAAGGCATCGAACCCGCAGCGATGCAGGTAGAACAGCTGGTCGCGCAGCACGTCGCCGATCGCCCGCAGTTCACCCTTGAAACCGTAGCGGTCGCGCAGCAGGCGGGCGTTGGAGTAGTTGCGCCCATCGGTGAAGGCCGGGAAGTTCAGGGCGATCACCTGGAAGTGCTTGACGTCGTCGCCGATCTCCTCGGCTTCCTCGTCGGCGTCCAGCCACACGCCCAGGCCGCCGTCGCGGGCCTTGAGGGCATGGCCGTGGTCGCGCCACAGGGCCAGCGGGACGATCAGGTCGTCGCAGTTGGTGATGCCGTCGAGGGTCGCGTCCTTGGGCAGCAGGTGCCAGGTCTCGTCGACCACCTGGTTGTTCTTAATGATTCGCTGCATAGACGCGTTCCTTGAAGAGGTCGATGCCGATACGTTGGTAGGTGTCGATGAAGCGCTCGTCTTCGGTACGCTGTTCCACGTACACGTCGATCAGCTTCGAGATCACGTCGGGCATGTCGTCCTGGGCGAAGGACGGGCCGAGGATCTTGCCCAGGCTGGCGTCGCGGCTGGCGCTGCCGCCGAGGGAAACCTGGTAGAACTCTTCACCTTTCTTGTCCACCCCGAGAATGCCGATATGGCCGACGTGGTGGTGGCCGCAGGCGTTCATGCAGCCGGAGATGTTCAGGTCCAGTTCGCCGATGTCGAACAGGTAGTCCAGGTCGTCGAAACGGCGTTGGATGGACTCGGCGATCGGGATCGACTTGGCGTTCGCCAGGGAGCAGAAGTCGCCGCCCGGGCAGCAGATGATATCGGTCAGCAGGCCGATGTTCGGCGTGGCGAAACCGTATTCGCGCAGTTCACCCCACAGTTCGAACAGCTTGCTCTGCTCGACGTCGGCGAGAATGATGTTCTGCTCGTGGGAGGTGCGCAGTTGGCCGAAGCTGTAGCGGTCGGCGAGATCGGAGATCGCGTCGAACTGCTTGTCGGTGACATCGCCCGGGGCAACGCCGGTCGGCTTCAGCGACAGGGTCACGGCGACATAACCCGGCTTCTTGTGCGCGAGGGTGTTGCGCACGCGCCAGCGGGCAAAGCCCGGGTGCTGCTGGTCCAGTGCCGCCAGTTCGGCAGCCTGGTCTTGCAGCACCTTGTAGTCGGGGCCGACGAAGTGTTTGGCGATCCGCTGCACTTCGGCTTCGGTCAGGGTGGTCTGGCCGCCACGCAGGTGGACCATCTCGGCCTCGACCTTCTCGGCGAAGACTTCCGGGGTCAGGGCCTTGACCAGGATCTTGATCCGCGCCTTGTACTTGTTGTCACGACGGCCATAGCGGTTGTACACACGCAGGATGGCGTCGAGGTAGCTCAGCAGGTCCTGCCACGGCAGGAACTCGTTGATGAAGGCACCGACCACCGGGGTACGGCCCAGGCCACCGCCGACCAGGACCCGGAAGCCCAGCTCGCCGGCGGCGTTGTACACCGCTTCCAGGCCGATATCATGGACTTCGATGGCCGCACGGTCGGAACTCGAGCCGTTGATGGCGATCTTGAACTTGCGCGGCAGGTAGGCGAATTCCGGGTGGAAGGTGGTCCACTGGCGGACGATTTCGCACCAGGGGCGCGGGTCGATCAGCTCGTCGGCGGCGACGCCGGCGAACTGGTCGGTGGTGACGTTGCGCAGGCAGTTGCCACTGGTCTGGATCGCGTGCATCTGCACGGTGGCGAGTTCCTCGAGGATATCCGGAACGTCTTCCAGCGCCGGCCAGTTGAACTGGATATTCTGCCGGGTACTGATGTGGGCGTAGCCCTTGTCATAGTCGCGGGCGATCTTGGCCATCATCCGCGTCTGGCGCGAACTCAGTTGGCCGTAGGGCACGGCGACCCGCAGCATCGGCGCGAAGCGCTGGATGTAGAGGCCATTTTGCAGGCGCAGGGGGCGGAACTCTTCTTCGCTCAGTTCGCCCGCCAGATAGCGTCGGGTCTGATCACGGAACTGCTTGACGCGGTCCTCGATGATTCGCTGATCGTACTCGTCGTATACGTACATATTGATCCTGTTTTCAGGCTTTATAGGTCTGTCGAGGGCAAGACACCGTCGCCAGACCTGAACAATTCCGCGCGCACGGCCGCGCACTCCCAGGGGGAGCCGGCGAAAGATAGCAGTTTGCGGTTATGTGCAAAAATGATGTTTTTGAATATGAACATAACCAAAATCGATATGCTCCGCGAAGCCGCAAAGCCCTTGGTTGTGGTGGGGACAATTGTGGTCTTAACTGTCGATGAGTCTTCGAGCAATCACCGACAAAATCTACAAGAGGCGATGCGATGAGCAATCCAACCAAGACAAGGAAAAGCGACAGCGCGGTCGATGCCTGGGCCATCCTGTTCCTGATCATCCTGGTGGTGGTCACGGCGGTGTTCTGGGTCAGTCATCAGTGATCGGGCCGTTTGGCCTGGCCTGAACTGAAGGTCGTTCCCGGGTCTGTGTGCAGTCCGTTGTGGGGCTCAGGAATGAAAGGGGTGTAGTCGGATGCAGCAGCACGCGGTTCCCCGAAGGAGCGGGGAGCCGCGAAGTCTCGTGCGCATCAGGCGCCGGCGAAGTGCAACACCAGCTTGACGATACCCAGCAGGGTCAAGGCGAACACGGCGGTGAACAGGATGCCCAGGATCACGAAATGGCTGGGCTTGCCGTGGGTGAAGTCGCGGGCGCGGTTTTTCCCGCTCTGCACGCCGAACGCCGCCGCCATCACACTGTGCAGCATCTGCCAGAAGGTCGGTGGCTTGTTATTGATAGGGTCGTCCATAAAGCCCTCCACACAGGTCTGTGTGTGGAGAGCATAGACAATTTCCGCGGTGGTCGCCGGGCGTGCGGTGAGACCTTCCCATGCGCGAACGTGGGGGCGATCAGGTGTGGTTGACAGCAACTGAGCCGGGCTTGCCCGCGGACCGCGTCAGTTGTCGTAACCCAGGTTCGGTGCCAGCCAGCGCTCGCTGACGGCCAGGTCCTGGCCCTTGCGCGCGGTGTAGCTTTCGATCTGGTCCTTGTCGACCTTGCCCACGGCGAAATACTGTGCCTGCGGATGGGCGAAGTACCAGCCGCTGACCGCCGCCGCCGGGAACATCGCGTAGTGCTCGGTGAGGAACACGCCGCTGCGACCGGCCTTGCCTTCGCTGGCCTCGGGGTCCAGCAGGCTGAACAGGGTGGCCTTCTCGGTGTGATCCGGGCAGGCCGGATAGCCGGGGGCAGGGCGGATCCCGCTGTACTGCTCCTTGATCAGCGCCTCGTTGTCCAGCTGTTCGTCCTTGGCATAACCCCAGTGCTCCTTGCGCACCTGTTCGTGCAGCCACTCGGCGCAGGCCTCGGCCAGGCGGTCGGCGAGGGCCTTGACCATGATCGAGTTGTAGTCGTCGCCCTTGTCCTGGTAGGCCTCGGCGACTTCCTCGGCGCCGATGCCGGCGGTGGTGATGAAACCGCCGACGTAGTCGGTGAGGCCGCTGCCCTGTGGTGCGACGAAGTCGGCCAGGGAGAAGTTCGGCTTGCCGTCGGTCTTGATGGTCTGCTGGCGCAGGTGATGCAGCCTGGCCAGAGGCTGACCCTCGTCACCGTACAGCTGGATGTCGTCGTCCTGTACCTGGTTGGCCGGCCAGAAGCCGAACACGGCACGGGCGCTGATCAGCTTCTCGTCGATCAGCTTGTCGAGCATCTCCCGGGCATCCTTGTACAGCGCGGTAGCGGCTTCGCCGACCACTTCATCCTCGAGGATGCGCGGGAACTTGCCGGCCAGGTCCCAGGAGATGAAGAACGGCGTCCAGTCGATGTACTCGGCCAGGGTGCGCAGGTCGATATTGTCCAGTACGCGGGTGCCGGTGAAGGTCGGTTTGACCGGCTGGTACCCGCTCCAGTCGAACTGCGGCTTCTTCGCGATCGAGGCGGCGTAGCTCAGGCGTTCGGTGCGGGCGCTGCGGTTGGCGGTACGCTCGCGGACCTCGATGTATTCCTCGCGGGTGCGCTGGACGAAACCGGCCTTGAGCTCCTTGGACAGCAGTTGGGTGGCCACGCCGACGGCACGCGAGGCGTCGGTCACGTAGACCACTGCGTCGTTGCTGTAGCGCGGTTCGATCTTCACCGCGGTGTGCGCCTTGGAGGTGGTCGCGCCGCCGATCATCAGCGGCAGGTGGAAGTCCTGGCGCTGCATCTCCCGGGCCACGTGGACCATTTCGTCCAGCGACGGGGTGATCAGCCCGGACAGGCCGATGATGTCGCATTTTTCCTCGCGGGCCACCTGCAGGATCTTCTCCGCCGGGACCATCACACCGAGGTCGACGATGTCGTAGCCGTTACAGCCCAGCACCACGCCGACGATGTTCTTGCCGATGTCGTGCACGTCGCCCTTGACCGTGGCCATCAGGATCTTGCCCTTGGCTTCCGGCTTGTCGCCTTTCTCCAGTTCGATGAACGGAATCAGGTGCGCCACCGCCTGCTTCATCACCCGGGCGGACTTGACCACCTGGGGCAGGAACATCTTGCCGGCGCCGAACAGGTCGCCAACGATGTTCATGCCGGCCATCAGCGGGCCTTCGATGACTTCGATCGGGCGGGCGAAGGACAGGCGCGATTCCTCGGTGTCCTCGACGATATGGGTGGTGATGCCCTTGACCAGGGCGTGCTCCAGGCGCTTGTTGACGTCCCAGCCGCGCCACTCCTCGGTTTCGGCTTCCTTGGCGGCGCCGTCGCCCTTGTACTGGTCGGCGATGGCGAGCAGGGCGTCGGTGCCCTCCGGCGTGCGGTTGAGGATCACGTCCTCCACCGCGTTGCGCAACTCCAGCGGGATCTGGTCGTAGATCTCCAGCTGGCCGGCGTTGACGATACCCATGGTCAGGCCGGCGCGGATCGCGTACAGCAGGAACACCGAGTGGATCGCCTCGCGCACCGGGTTGTTGCCGCGGAACGAGAACGACACGTTGGACACGCCGCCGCTGCTCAGGGCATAGGGCAGCTCGTCGCGGATATAGGCGCAGGCGTTGATGAAGTCGACCGCGTAGTTGTTGTGTTCCTCGATGCCGGTGGCAACGGCGAAGATGTTCGGGTCGAAGATGATGTCTTCCGGCGGGAAGCCCACTTCATTGACCAGGATGTCATAGGAGCGCTTGCAGATTTCCTTCTTGCGCGCCTCGGTATCGGCCTGGCCGACCTCGTCGAAGGCCATCACCACCACGGCGGCGCCGTAGCGCTTGCACAGCCTGGCGTGATGAATGAACTGCTCGACGCCTTCCTTCATGCTGATGGAGTTGACGATGCCCTTGCCCTGGATGCACTTGAGGCCGGCCTCGATCACTTCCCACTTGGAGGAGTCGATCATGATCGGCACGCGGGAGATATCCGGCTCGCTGGCGATCAGGTTGAGGAAGGTGACCATCGCCTTCTTCGAGTCGAGCATGCCCTCGTCCATGTTGATGTCGATCACCTGGGCGCCGGCTTCCACCTGCTGCAGGGCGACTTCGAGGGCTTCGGTGTAGTTCTCCTCGCGGATCAGCCGGGCGAACTTGGCGGAACCGGTGATGTTGGTCCGCTCGCCGACGTTGACGAACAACGACTGACGATCGATGGTGAACGGCTCCAGGCCGGACAGGCGACAGGCCTTGGGAATGTCCGGTATCACTCGCGGCGCATACGCCGAGACCGCCTGGGCGATCGCCGCGATATGCGCCGGAGTGGTGCCGCAGCAGCCGCCGACGATGTTCAGGAAGCCGCTCTGGGCGAATTCCTCGACCACCTTGGCCATTGCCTCGGGCAACTCGTCGTACTCGCCGAATTCGTTCGGCAGGCCGGCGTTGGGGTGGGCGGAGACGTGGGTGCTGGCCTTGTCCGACAGCTCTTCCAGGTACGGGCGCAGTTCGCTGGCGCCGAGGGCGCAGTTCAGGCCGACGGAGATCGGCTTGGCGTGGGCCACGGAGTTCCAGAATGCTTCGGTGGTCTGGCCCGACAGGGTACGGCCGGAGGCATCGGTGATGGTCCCGGAGATCATGATCGGCAGTTCGAAGCCCAGTTCCTCGAAGACACCCTGGACGGCGAAGATCGCCGCCTTGGCGTTGAGGGTGTCGAAGATGGTCTCGATCAGGATCAGGTCCGAGCCGCCTTCGATCAGGCCACGGGTGGCCTCGGTGTAGTTCTCCACCAGTTCGTCGAAGGTGACGTTGCGGTAGCCGGGGTTGTTCACGTCCGGCGACAGCGAGCAGGTACGGCTGGTCGGGCCGAGGACGCCGGCGACGAAGCGTGGCCGGTCCGGGGTTTCCAGGGTTTTCGCGTCGGCCACCTGGCGGGCCAGGCGCGCACCTTCAACGTTCAGTTCGTAGACCAGCTCTTCCATGCCGTAGTCGGCCTGGGAGACGCGGGTGGCGTTGAAGGTGTTGGTCTCCAGGATGTCGGCACCGGCATCCAGGTAGGCTTTCTCGATCGAACCGATCACATCCGGACGGGTGATGACCAGCAGGTCGTTGTTGCCCTTGACGTCGCTCGGCCAGTCGGCGAAGCGCTTGCCGCGATAGTCCTGCTCCTCGAGCTTGTAGCTCTGGATCATGGTGCCCATGCCGCCATCAAGAATCAGGATGCGTTCTTTGAGGGCCTGCTGGAGAGCGTTGAGGCGAGCGCTGCGGTCGGACATGGGACTACCTGGAAAGACGGATACAAAAAGAGCCGCGATGATAGCAAAGCTGTACGGTTTGAGAGCATGTTGGGCTTTTCCATGAAAATCGCTCATGTTGAAACCTTGGCGACAGGGTAGAATCAGCGCGTTTTTTTACTTCCAGGACCAGGGATATGTCGCATCGCTTTGTCAGTGTTTTCTTACTGCTGCTGTTCAGCAGTGTCACTCAGGCGCAAAGCCCGGCCCCTGCGATTTCCTACACCCGTGATATACAACCGATCTTCACCGAGAAGTGCGTGGCCTGCCACGCCTGCTACGACTCCGCCTGCCAGCTCAACCTGGGCAGCGCCGAGGGGGCGGCGCGGGGGGCGTCGAAGCTGCCGGTCTATGATGGCGACCGCAGCAAGGCGCTCAAGCCGACACGTCTGTATATCGATGCGCAGACCCCGTTGCAGTGGCGTCAGAAGAAGTTCTATTCGGTGCTCGATGCCCAGGGCAGCCAGGCGGCGCTGATGGCGCGCATGCTGGAACTGGGGCACCGCACGCCGTTGCAGCCCAATGCCAAATTGCCGGACGACATCGTGCTGGGCCTGAACCGGCAGAACCTGTGCCCGTTGCCCGAGGAGTTCGACGGTTATGCCAGTGCCCACCCCCGGGAAGGCATGCCGCTGGCGGTGACCGGCCTGACCGACCGCCAGTACCAGACCCTGCGCGCCTGGCTGGCGCTCGGTGCGCCGATGGATGCCCAGCCGCTGGCGCCGACGGCCCGCGAGGCGCAGCAGATCAGCCAGTGGGAAAACCTGCTCAACGCCCCGGGCGCCCGGGAAAGCCTGGTGGCGCGCTGGCTGTACGAGCACTGGTTCCTGGCCCACATCTATTTCGATGGCGGCGAATCCGGGCACTTCTACCAGTGGGTGCGTTCGCGTACGCCCAGCGGCCAGCCGATCGACCTGATCAACACCCGGCGCCCCAATGACGATCCCGGCACCCAGGTCTACTACCGCCTGTGGCCGGTGCAGGGGGCGATCGTCCACAAGACCCACATCACCTATGCCCTCAACGCGGCGAAGATGGCGCGGATCAAGACCCTGTTCTACAGCGGCAACTGGCAGGTCAGCGCCTTGCCGGGCTATGGCCCGCAGCGCCGGGCCAATCCGTTCGAGACCTTCGAGGCGATCCCGGCCGCGGCGCGCTACCAGTTCATGCTCGACAATGCCGAGTATTTCGTCGACACCTTCATCCGCGGGCCGGTCTGCCGCGGGCAGATTGCAACCGACGTGATCCGTGACAACTTCTGGGCGCTCTTCCAGGCGCCGGAGCATGATCTGTACATCACCGACCCGAGCTATCGGGGCAAGGCCACGCCGCTGCTGGCGATGCCCGGGCAGAACGACGATGTCGGCAGCGTGCTGAGCCTGTGGCTGGCCTACCGGGACAAGCGCAACGAATACGAGTCGCTGCGCACCGAAGCCTATGCCGCCGTGCCGGCACCGAGTTGGTCGAGCCTGTGGGCCGGCAATGACAACGCCTTGCTGAGCATTTTCCGGCATTTCGACAGCGCCACGGTCAGCAAGGGGCTGATCGGCGAAGTCCCGCAGACCCTGTGGCTGTTCGACTACCCGCTGCTGGAACGCACCTACTATCAGTTGGCGGTGAACTTCGACGTGTTCGGCAACGTTTCGCACCAGGCCCAGACCCGGCTGTACTTCGACCTGATCCGCAACGGCGCCGAGCAGAACTTCCTGCGTCTGATGCCGGCGGATTCGCGCGATGGCTATCTCGACGACTGGTACCAGAACAGCGGCAAGATCAAGATGTGGCTGGATTACGAGCGTATCGACGACAGCAAGCCGAGCGCGCTGAAGCTCCATGGCAAGGACCCGAAACTCGACTTTGCCAGGCAGTTGCTGGCGCGCTACGGCGATCTCAACGTCCACCCGGACCCGATCAACCGTTGTGACGGCGCCTACTGCTCGCGGCCCAATATCGACCCGGCGCTGCAGGAGGCCGAACAGTCCCTGAGCCGGCTGGCTTCGCGCCCGGCGGCCGGGCTCAAGGTGATCGACCAACTGCCGGAGGCGACGATGCTGCGCGTCGAGACCCGTGGCGGCAAACGCGAGGTCTACAGCCTGCTGCGCAACCGGGCCCACAGTAACGTCGCATTCATGCTCGGCGAGGCCTACCGCTACCAGCCGGGCCTGGATACCGTGACCATCTACCCCGGCGTATTGAGCAGCTATCCGAACTTCATGTTCAACGTGCCGGCCGAGCAGGTGACCGCGTTCGTCGATGCCATGGAGCAGGCCCGGGACGCGGCGGCGTTCGAGCAGATCGTCCAGCGCTGGGGCATTCGTCGCAGCCACCCGCAGTTCTGGTTCTATTTCCACGACCTGACGACGTACCTCAAGGAAACCGACCCGGTGAATGCCGGTGTGCTGGACATGAACCGCTACGAGAACCTGTAGGGCGTGTCCTGCTGAAAGTAGCGACTGGGGGACGCCCCCAGCGCCCGCCGAAAGACCGTGGCAAAGGCGCCAGGGCTGCTGTAGCCCAGCTCCAGGGCGACCCGGGTCACGGCTTCGCCGTTGCCCAGGCGCACCACGGCCGCCAGCAGGCAGGCCTGCTGGCGCCATTCGACAAAGCTGACCCCGGTATGCTGGCGGAACAGTCGGGTGAAGGTGCGGCGGCTCATGCCGGCGTCACGGGCCATGTCGTCGATGGCGACCTCCAGTGAGGGCTGGTCCAGCAGGCGGCGGCAGATCCGCGCCAGGCGAGGCTCCCGGGGCAGCGGCGCGTTCAGTGCCAGCCGGGGCATCCGGGCCATCTCGTGGAGCAGCAGGCCCAGCAGATAGCTGTCACGCTCATTGCCGCCGCCGTTGCTGCCAACCTCGGCCGCCTGTGCCAGCAACTGGCGCAGCAGCTCGGAAACCTCCAGGACCTGGCACTGCCCGGCCAGTGCCAGGCGCTGCCCGGTTTCGGCCAGGACATAGGCGTTGAGCATGGTCACCGGGCCGCGCATGCACATGGCGTGCGGCAGGTCCGCGGGCACCCAGACGGCGCGTCCCGGCGGCACCACCCAGTCACCGTCGTCGGTGAATACGGTGATCACGCCACACGCGGCATAGGCGAACTGGCCGCGTTCGTGGCGGTGCGAGTCGAATCGCTGGCCGTCACGGTAGTCATGACGGGTGACGATGACGTTCTGGGTGCTGCTCGGGTAGAAGTCGGGCATGGGATAAAGGGGCAGGGGTTGATCTTTGGCCCATTTTTATCCTTATCTGGCCTTGAGCTGCAAGCGGGCCATTGCACCTGCGGGCAAAGTAGCCCGGAACTGATTATCCGGATGGTTTGCCATGCAGAAAAAACACCTGTTGCTCGCCGTGCTGGTCACGGCGGTCTGGGGCCTGAATTTCCCTGTCACCAAGCTCGGCCTGGCGCGGGTCGATCCCTTGCTGCTGACCGCGTTGCGTTTCACCCTGGCGGCGCTGCCGGGGGTGTTTTTCATCCGCCGTCCGCAGGTGGCCATGGGCTGGATAGCCGCCTACGGGATGATTTTCGGCGTTGCCATGTGGGGCCTGATCAACTTCGGCATCAGCCTGGGAGTGCCGCCGGGGACGGCTTCGTTGCTGATCCAGACCAGCGCCTTCTTTACCCTGGGCTGGGGCGTGCTGCTGTTTCGCGAGACGCTGAAAGCGTCCCAACTCGTCGGCGCGCTGCTGGCGGCCCTGGGGTTGGCCTGCGTGCTGTTCGGCAGCCCGGTGGGGGCGAGCAGGGCCGGCCTGCTGCTGGTGGTATTGAGCGCCGTGGCCTGGAGCCTGGGCAACGTGCTGATCAAGCTGTCACGGGTCAAGGAGGTGTTTGCCTTTGTCCTCTGGGCCAGCCTGTTCGCACCGTTGCCACTGTTGCTGCTGGCCTGGCTCCGGGGCGGCGTGACACCCTTCGTCGAACTGCCGGGGCAGATCGGCACCGGCCTGCTGGGCTCGCTGGCGTTTCAGGTGTATGGTGCCACGCACCTGAGCTACTGGGGCTGGAACCTGCTGTTGCGCGAGTACCCGTTGTCCCGGGTGGCGCCGCTGTCATTGCTGATTCCGGTCTTTGGCATTCTCGGCTCGATCCTGCTGCTGGGGGTCTGGCCAAGTCCGGCGGGTTGGCTGGCGAGCGCACTGATTTTCTCGGCGCTGCTGGTCGGTTCGACGAATGGGGTCTCGATGCTTTTCCGACAAAAATACTAGGACTTTGTCGAGTGGCGCGATTTGGCGTAGACTGACAGCAATCTGTGAGGAGATTCCATGAGCGCCATAACCATTACCGATGCCGCCCACGATTATCTGGCGGACCTGCTGTCGAAGCAGAACACTCCAGGGATCGGCATCCGCATCTTCATTACCCAGCCGGGCACCCAGTACGCCGAGACCTGCATTGCCTACTGCAAGCCGGGCGAGGAAAAACCGGAAGACACCGCGCTGGGCCTGAAAAGTTTCACCGCCTGGATCGATTCGTTCAGCGAGGCGTTCCTCGATGACGCGGTGGTCGACTACGCCACCGACCGCATGGGCGGCCAACTGACCATCAAGGCGCCGAACGCCAAGGTGCCGATGGTCAATGCCGACAGCCCGATCAACGAGCGCATCAACTACTACCTGCAAACCGAGATCAACCCGGGGCTGGCCAGCCACGGCGGCCAGGTCAGCCTGATCGACGTGGTCGACGACGGCATCGCCGTGCTGCAGTTCGGTGGCGGTTGCCAGGGCTGCGGCCAGGCGGACGTGACATTGAAGGAAGGGATCGAGCGCACCTTGCTCGAACGCGTGCCCGAGCTCAAGGGTGTGCGTGATGTGACCGACCATACGCAGAAAGAAAACGCCTACTACTGAGTCCGGTAGCAGGGCGTTCGTTGCCTTGAGTCGCAAGAAACGGTGCCCGTGAGCACCGTTTTTTATTGGGGGCAGGATTTGTGGTGCCTGTGTCGGCCCATTCGCGGGCAAGTCCGCGAATGCGTCCTGAAGCTCGCTAGCGCCCCCGCAGGTAATCGCGCAACCGCTCCTGCAGATACGGCACCCCCAGCGGATGCTCCAGGTACTCGGCAATCGGCATCATCCGCCAGTACTGTCCCTCATCGCCAAAATGGATCGCCTCGATCTCCGCCGGGACCAGTTGCCCCACCAGAAACCATGAGTGGCTGCCTGGCTGGGTGACGCTGGGGTAGCGTCGCGCCCACTCGATGCGTTCGGCGCCGATCCGCAGGGAGAACTCCTCGTCCAGTTCCCTCAGCGCGCATTCGCTCGGGGTTTCCTCGCCTTCGCGGCCACCGCCGGCAAAGTCCCAGTGGCCAGGGTAGGGGATGCCGTCCTTCATGTCGCGCAGGTAGGTCAACAACTGATCGCCGCAGAGCAGTGCCAGCTTGGCTCCGGAAAACGTCGGTTCGGGCATCGTTCTTTTCTCCGCCTGTTCAGGGTCGATACAAGTGGGCATGACCGGCCCGATACAGGGATGATTCGCTGAAATGGTCGCTGCCCAGTACCCGTCCCACCAGGATCAGCGCCGTGCGCCGAAATCCCTTGGCCTCGACCTTGGCCTGGATGTCCGCCAATGTGCCCTGTACCCAGTCCTGGTCGGGCCAGGTGGCGCGGTGAATCACCGCAACCGGGCAGTCCGCGCCGTAATGAGGCAGCAGCTCGGCGACGATCTTCGCCAGATGGTTGACCCCCAGGTGAATCGCCATGGTCGCCTTGTGCCGGGCCAGGTCGCCCAGCTCCTCGCCCGCGGGCATCGCGGTCTTGTCGGCGTAACGAGTCAGGATCACGCTCTGGGAGATATCCGGCAGTGTCAGCTCGGCACCGAGCAGGGCCGCGCAGGCAGCGGTGGCAGTGACCCCGGGGACGATTTCGTGGGCGATGCCCAGCTCGCGCAGGTGGCGAATCTGCTCGCCGATGGCGCCGTACAGCGAGGGGTCGCCGGAATGCACCCGGGCCACATCCTGGCCGCGGGCATCGGCCGCCCTGATCAACTCGATGATCTGTTCCAGGTGCAGTTCGGCGCTGTTGATCACCTGGCTGGCGCCATGGCCCTCCAGCACGGCCGCAGGTACCAGTGAGCCGGCATAGATGATCACCGGGCAACTGCGGATCAGGCGCTGGCCCTTGACGGTAATGAGTTCCGGATCGCCGGGGCCGGCACCGATGAAATAGACGGTCATAAACTTCTCTGAACGGGCTGCGCGCAAGGTTCCATGGGCACCGGATTTATCCGCGAAGCCCTGACGGCAGTCGCTGGTTTCGCGTCGAACGCACGCGGAGCTCGCCGGGTGGGTTTGCGGGTAAATCCTGGGTTCACATGAACAACGCTCATGCAGGAGGAGGGGATTATCCAGGGTTTTGCCCGGTCCAGGCCAGTGCGAAGGTCGCCTGCGGGTGCTTCTGGCGTGAAATCAGCAGGCTTGCCGGGGACTGTCCCTGTTGTTCGGCCAGGGCCAGGGCGGCACTTTCGGCAACGCCGTGGCAGCCGGTATGGGCGAAAGCCAGGCTGGAGCGATGGCTCAGATGTGGCTCGTAGGGTTGCAGCGCCGTGGCGCTGAAGAACAGCAGTGGCAGTTGCAGTTGTCGAGCAAGTTCCAGCAATCCCGGCTCATGGCGTTTTCCATCGATACTGGCCAGTCCGGTGACTGCCGAGAGGTCGAGTCGACAGCTCTGCAGGGCACTTTCCAGCAGTTGCCGCAGGACCGACGCCTCGCAGCCTTGCCGGCAACCGAAGCCAGCCGCCAGGGCTGGCTGCGCGGGGGGCTTTGTCATGCCCGGTGCCGAGTGTCGGCCTTGCGACGGAACAGCCAGGCGCTGATCAGGCCCAAGGCCAGCCAGAACACCGCGTTGGTCAGTTGCGAGGCGATCTTGAACTGCGCCTCCAGCGCTTCTGGTGCCAGGCTGGAATGCACGTCCGGTTGCGGCGCGCCGATCACGTGGGGCACCACGACAATGGCCACGCCCAGCAGCTTGAGCAGCCAATGCCGGCCGAACACGACCAGGGCGATGGCCACGGCAGTGGAGGCCGCGGTGCTGGCCCACCAGATCTGCCGTTGCAGCAGGTCCGCCGCGGCGGTGCCGGGCAGTTCCGGCGGCAGGCCGAGGGTCGGTGCCAGGCAGAAAGTGGCGTAGCCGGCCAGTCCCCAGAGCAGCCCCTGGGAAGTGCGATTGGGCGTACGCAGGGTATACAGGCCGGCGAGCATCAGGGCGAAACCGACCGCGACCACCAGGTTGCCGCCGGTAGTGGAGAGCACGCGCTGCCAGCCATCTTCCGGCTCCCACGCGGCTTCATCGTGGCCTTCGTGACTATGCCCGGCCATGGCGGCGCCGGTGTGCTCATGGGCTTCGCTGGCCGGGGCCTTCTCGTAGGTTTCCGCTTCGAGAATCAGGGGGGCGACCCAGAAGCTTTGCAGCAGGGTCAGCAGCAGGGCGGCCAGCAGTCCGCTGAAACCAGCGGTTTGGGCGATACGCTTGATCATGGCAGGGTTCTCGGTGGCACGGCTCAGTGGCAAGGGAAGGCGGCGCTGTGACGTGTATCGTGGGCGGCGTTATGGACCGCATCGATGTGCGAGAACCCGGCGAAATAAACCAGCAGCACGCCGAGGACGCTGGCGCCGATGGCGGCGACGAGACGTTGGCTGCGGGTCGATGTGACGGTGCCGGAATGGCTGGCGGTGGTGACGGACATGGCGCTTCCCTCTGGGTCTTCAGCAGGCGGCCACGCGCAGAAAAACCTCGGCGGGCCGGGCCCGGAGGTTTCAACAGCGCCTGCCCACCGCAGGTTTGTCATTCGATATTTCCGGGCCGGTCTCCGGGCTCGCGAGGGGTTCCAGCCTGGCTCGAACCTTCCAGCATCACCTTCCCATGCCGGCTGGCACAGTGGATCTGACGCTTCTCTCGCTTACCGTTGCGGGGGCAGCACCGGACTTGTCAGGCGTGATGAAGCATCCGCCGACGCACCGGTTTCCCGTTTCACCCTGTGAAGGGCACCCAGAACAGGCGAGTAGGAAAGCATGCCATCTACCGGTGCGTCAACTGAGCTGCAGGGTGACCACCGGGTCGAGAAAAGGTGGGGAGGGCTGCGGTAAAAAGCCGAACCTAAAGTTATTTCTAGAATATTAATATCAATAAAAACAACGAGTTAGATAATGCTTTTAATCTTATCTCTGAGCTGATCGATCGAAAACGGCTTGCCGATCACCTGCATGCCGGCGGGTACTTCGAGGCTGTCGGCGTAGCCGCTGGCAAACAGCACCGAGAGTCCGGGACGGACCTGGCGCGCGGTCCTCGCCAGGTCGCGGCCGTCCATGTCGGGCAGGCCGACATCGGTCATCAGCAGGTCGATGGGTGTGGCGGTGTCATTGAGAAACTCCAGGGCCGCGTCACTGCCGCTGGCCTCCAGGACCTTGAACTCCAGTTCCTCCAGCACATCGACAATCAGCATGCGGACAATGGCGTCGTCTTCGACGACCAGGATGGTGGAGCTGGCTGCGCACATAAGGGGTTTCCCAAAAAAGTGAAAGCGGGGCAGGAAGGTGCCTGTCTTTTGTATTGGTAAGCGGCCAATTGCCACAAGTTCTATTTCTTGTACAAAAATATTTTGCTGTACAAGAGAGTAGGATAGCGGGTCTGATTGATGCTGGGCAGTGCGAGGCAGGAAAATGCCTTCTACGCTGTGAGAAAAATGGATCCTTTTTTTGCAAAATTACGTCAAACTCCTTGGTTTTCAAGACTTCCTCCGGGGCCCGAAATGAATTCACCGTCTTCGGTTGATGAGAGCAGTTTTCGCAAACTCCTGAGTCGCAACATCAGCCTGCCGCTTGGGGTGGGTGTGCTCAGCGCAGTGTTCTTCGTTTCCCTGATCAGCTATCTGCTTTCGGTGATCCAGTGGGTGCAGCACACGGACCGGGTGATCAACAACATCAATGAGGTGATGACGCTGTCTGTGGACCTGGAAACCGGCATGCGCGGTTTCCTGATCACCGGCGATGAGCACTTCCTCGACCCCTATGAAGTCGCCAGGCCGAAGATCATTGCCGAACTGCGCGGCTTGCAGCAGTTGGTGGCGGACAACCCGCAGCAGGTCGATCGTTTCAGGCGCATCGAGGCCCTGCAGGGGGCCTGGACCGAATACGCGCAATCGATGATCGATCTGCAGCGCAGCAAGGGCGACTATCGCGAAGCGATCAAGGCCGGGCGTGGCAAGCGCCTGACCGACGAGATCCGCAGCGAGTATGCCAATGCCATCTACACCGAGCAGCAACTGCGCCTGTCCCGCAATGACGATGTGCGGCGTACCACCCTATGGAGCATCACTGCCTATCTGGTCTTCGTGCTGGGCCTGAGTGCGCTCCTGGCTTACGTTGGTAGAAGGGATTTACTAAATCTTTCAGCGAGTTATGGGAAGAATCTCGAGTCGCAACTGAAGAGTTCCGAGCGCCTTGAGAAGCAGGCCTGGCTGCGTGGCGGTCAGAACGAACTGTCCTCGCAGATGCTCGGCCAACTCGGGCTGAGCCCCCTGGGGCGCAATATTCTGCAGTTCTGCGCCCAGTACCTGGGCAGTGCCGTGGGTGTCCTGTATGTCCGTGAGGAGCATGGTGGTTTCCGGCGCATCGCCACCTATGGTCTGTCTCGCGAGCAGGAGCAGCAGCGGGTCGAGGTCTTCACCGATGAAGGTATTGTCGGCCAGGCCGCCACCGAGGACCGCCTGATTCGTCTCGACGGACTTCCGCAGGACTACTTCAAGGTCAGTTCCGGTCTCGGCGAGGGGTTGCCACGCCACGTGGTGGTGGTGCCGACCCGCGACGATGGGCGAGTCAACGGCGTGATCGAACTGGGCTTCCTGCGTGAGCTCGTCGAGCGCGACATCGAATTGCTGGAGCTGATTGCCGGCAGTATCGGCACTTCCGTCGAGGCCGCCCGCTATCGCCAGCGCCTGCAGGAGGTACTGGCCGAGACCCAGCAACTCAACGAAGAGTTGCAGGTGCAGCAGGAGGAGCTCAAGACCGCCAACGAGGAACTGGAGGAGCAATCCCGGGTACTCAAGGAGTCCCAGGTGCACCTGGAGACCCAGCAGACCGAGCTGGAGCAGAGCAACGAGCAGTTGGCCGAGCAGGCCACTGCCCTGGCCGAACAGCGCGACGCCCTGGACCGCAAGAACAGCGAGCTGAACCAGGCACAGGTCGAGCTGGAAGAACGGGCCGATCAACTGCAGCGTTCGAGCCGGTACAAGTCCGAGTTCCTCGCCAACATGTCCCACGAGCTGCGCACGCCGCTCAACAGTTCGCTGATCCTGGCCAAGCTGCTGGCGGAGAACCCCCAGGAAAACCTCACCGACGAGCAGGTCAAGTTCGCCGAGTCGATCTATTCCGCCGGCAACGATCTGCTCAACCTGATCAACGACATTCTCGATATCGCCAAGGTCGAGGCGGGCAAGCTTGAGGTGCGCCCCGAGAACACCAGCGTGGCACGGCTCGTTGAAGGCCTGGACAACCTGTTCCTGCCGCTGGCGAACGACAAGGGCCTGGGATTCAGCGTGGTGATCGAGGAGGGCGCGCCCGAGATGCTGTTCACCGATCGCCAGCGCCTGGAGCAGGTGCTCAAGAACCTGCTGTCGAACGCGCTGAAGTTCACCGAGCAGGGCCATGTCAACCTGACCGTTTCCAGCCGGCCCGGTGTCGGCATCGTCTTCAGTGTGCGCGACACCGGTATCGGCATTGCCGTCGAGCAGCAGGAAAGTATCTTCGAGGCCTTCCATCAGGCCGATGGCACCACCAACCGGCGCTACGGCGGTACCGGCCTGGGCCTGTCGATCTCCCGCGACCTGGCGGCGCTGCTGGGCGGTTCGATCAGTGTGGCCAGTGAGCCGGGTCGGGGCAGTGTGTTCACCTTGGCGCTGCCGCGCGAGTACACCATGGCCACCAACGAGGTCACCCAGGCTCCGGTGCCGGCCCACGTGCCGTCGATCATGGCGGCCAGCCCCCGTGTCGAGCCGCCGGCGGCGATCGAAACGCCGATTGAGCGTTTCGCCGACGATCGTGACAAGGCGCCGTTCACCACCCGCAGCATCCTGGTGATCGAGGACGAGCCGAGCTTTGCCCAGATCCTCTACGACCTGGCCCACGAACTGGGCTACCAGTGCCTGGTGGCCCACGGTGCCGACGAGGGCTTTGGGCTGGCGGCGCAGTTCATCCCGGATGCGATCCTGCTGGACATGCGCCTGCCCGATCACTCCGGCCTGACCGTGCTGCAACGCCTCAAGGAGCAGGCGTCGACCCGGCACATCCCGGTGCACGTGATTTCCGTGGAGGACCGCGTCGAAACCGCCATGCACATGGGCGCCATGGGCTACGCGGTCAAGCCGACCACCCGCGAGGAACTCAAGGAGGTCTTCTCCCGGCTCGAGGCCAAGCTGACCCAGAAGGTCAAGCGCGTCCTGCTGGTCGAGGACGACGACCTGCAGCGTGACAGCATCGCCCGGCTGATCGGCGACGACGACATCCAGATCACCGCGGTGGGGCTGGCTCAGGAGGCCCTGGACCTGCTGCGCGAGAATGTCTACGACTGCATGATCATCGACCTCAAGCTGCCGGACATGCTCGGCAACGAGTTGCTCAAGCGGATGTCCACCGACGAGATCCGCTCGTTCCCGCCAGTGATCGTCTACACCGGACGCAACCTGACCCGCGATGAAGAGGCCGACCTGCGCAAGTATTCGCGCTCGATCATCATCAAGGGCGCCCGCTCGCCGGAGCGCCTGCTCGACGAAGTGACATTGTTTCTGCACAAAGTCGAATCGCAGTTGTCCCATGAACGTCAGCGCATGCTCAAGACCGCCCGCAGCCGCGACAAGGTCTTCGAAGGTCGCAGGATCCTGCTGGTGGACGACGACGTGCGCAACATCTTCGCCCTGACCAGCGCCCTGGAGCACAAGGGTGCGGTGGTCGAGATCGGGCGTAACGGCCGCGAAGCGATCGAGCGGCTCAATGAGGTCGAGGACATCGACCTGGTGCTGATGGACGTGATGATGCCGGAAATGGATGGTTATGAAGCCACCGTCGAAATCCGCAAGGACCCGCGCTGGCGCAAGCTGCCGATCATCGCGGTGACGGCCAAGGCGATGAAGGACGACCAGGAACGCTGCCTGCAGGCCGGCGCCAACGACTACCTGGCCAAGCCGATCGACCTGGACCGCCTGTTCTCGCTGATTCGCGTGTGGTTGCCGAAAATGGAAAGGATCTAGTGCAGCAGAATATCGACATTGAAATACGCCTGTTGATCGAGGCGATCTACCTCAAGTACAGCTACGATTTTCGCGATTACTCCGGTGCATCGATCAAGCGCCGGGTCGTTCACGCCATGCGCCAGTTCGACTGCGCAACCATCTCCGCGCTGCAGGAACGGGTCCTGCACGACCCGGCGGCGTTCATGCAACTGCTGCAGTTCCTGACCATTCCGGTCAGCGAGATGTTTCGCGACCCCAGCCATTTCCTGGCGATTCGCCAGGAGGTGGTGCCGCTGCTGCGGACCTACCCGTCGATCAAGATCTGGGTGGCCGGCTGCAGCACGGGGGAAGAGGTCTACTCGATGGCGATCCTGCTGCGCGAGGAAGGCCTGCTGGAACGCACCATCATCTACGCCACCGATATCAATCCCAGTTCGCTGGAAAAGGCCAAGCAGGGGATCTTTTCCCTGGACAACATGCCTGCCTATACCCGTAACTATCAGCTGGCGGGTGGGCAGCGGGAGTTTTCCGAGTACTACACGGCCGCTTATGGCTATGCGATTTTCGACAAGACGCTGCGTGAGAACGTGACCTTCGCCGATCACAGCCTGGCAACCGACAGCGTATTCTCAGAAACTCAATTAATTTCATGTCGTAACGTATTGATTTATTTCAATAAAAAGCTTCAGGATAGAGCCTTTGGCTTGTTTCACGAGTCGCTCTGCTACCGGGGGTTCCTCGCGCTGGGCAACAAGGAAACCCTGGAATTTTCCTCCTTTGGCAAGCAGTTCGAGACCTTGGTCAAGCAAGAGCGGATCTATCGCAAGCTATGAACAGACTGGCCCTTGAGTTCACCCAGCGACAGCGTGTCGAAGCCATAGCGATGGGGGCTTCGGCTGGCGGTGTCGAAGCGTTGCTGACGGTGTTCGGCGAGTTGCCGAGAGGTTTCGGCCTGCCGATCATCGTCGTGCTGCACCTGCCCGAGGAGCGCCAGAGCCACCTGGCCGAGGTATTCGCCCGGCGTGTGCCGATGCCGGTCAGGGAACCGGCCGACAAGGAGCTGATCAGCCCCGGCACCCTGTATTTCGCGGCACCCGGCTATCACCTGTCGGTGGAGCAGGACCGCACGTTTTCCTTCAGTTGCGAGGCGCGCGTGCACTATTCGCGTCCCTCCATCGACTACCTGTTCGAATCGGCCGCCGATGCCTATGGCTCACGACTGCTGGCGGTGCTGCTGACCGGAGCCAACCACGATGGCGCCGGCGGACTGGCCCAGGTCAAGGCCCAGGGTGGCCTGACGGTGGTGCAGGACCCGCGCGAGGCGCGGGTGGCCACCATGCCCGAGGCGGCCCTGGCGCTGCATACTCCCGACTACATACTCCCTCTTCGCGGCATTGGCCGCCTGCTTGCCGAGCTGGAACGAATCGCATGCTAAGTACTATCCAGGCCAAACTGCTGATCGTCGACGATCTGCCGGAAAATCTGTTGGCGCTGGAAGCGCTGATCAAACGTGAGGATCGTGTCGTCTACAAGGCCCACTGCGCCGACGAGGCCCTGTCGCTGTTGTTGCAGCATGAGTTCGCCATGGCCATTCTCGATGTGCAGATGCCCGGCATGAACGGTTTCGAGCTGGCCGAACTGATGCGCGGCACGGAAAAGACCAAGAACATTCCCATCGTTTTCGTCAGTGCTGGCGGGCGCGAGCTCAACTATGCCTTCAAGGGTTATGAAAGCGGCGCGGTGGACTTTCTCTACAAGCCGCTGGACACCCATGCGGTGAAGAGCAAGGTCAACGTCTTCGTCGACCTGTACCGGCAGAGCAAGGCCATGAAGCAGCAGGTCGAAGCCCTGGAACAGAGCCGGCGCGAGCAGGAGGCACTGCTGCGCGAGTTGCAGGCGACCCAGGAGGAACTGCAACGCGCGGTGCGCATGCGGGACGACTTCATGTCGATCGTCTCCCACGAGGTGCGCACGCCGCTCAACGGGCTGATCCTCGAAACCCAGCTGCGCAAGATGCATCTGGCCCGCAACAACGCCGCGGCCTTCACCCTCGACAAGATGACGGCCATGGTCGAGCGTGACGAGCGGCAGATCCGGAGCCTGATCCGGCTCATCGAGGACATGCTCGACGTGTCGCGTATCCGTACCGGCAAGCTGTCGATCCGCCCGAGCCGCTTCGACCTGTCGCAGTTGGTGAGCAAGCTGCTGGAAGGCTTTGCTCCCCAGGTCCAGGCTGCCGAATCGACTCTCAACTTCGAGACGAGCGGGCCGGTGGAAGGCAACTGGGACGAGTTCCGTATCGAGCAGGTGGTTTCCAACCTGCTGACCAACGCTGTGCGCTACGGTGCGAAAAGCCCGATCGATGTCCGCGTCTATACACGGGACAATCAGGCCTGCATCGAGGTCCGTGACCGCGGTATCGGCATCAGCGAAGAGAACCAGAAACGTATCTTCCAGCAGTTCGAGCGGGTTTCGGCGGCCCATGCGGTCGCCGGGCTGGGGTTGGGCCTGTTCATTTCCGAGCAGATCGTCGCCGCCCATGGCGGTACCATCACGGTCAGCAGCCGGTTGGGTGAAGGCTCAACCTTTTGCGTTCACCTGCCGTTACAGGAAAACCGGTAAACGACGCAACCTCCGGGCGGGCCGGTGGTCGTATGGGCAGAATTTTGAGAATGAAGGTTTTCCATGAGTGAAGATGCACAAGACGTCGTCCTGATCGTCGAGGACGACCCGTCGATCCTGATGGTGTTGTCGGCCTATCTGTCCAGTGTGGGCTATCGGGTGTTGCAGGCCGAAAACGGCGAGCAGGCATTCGAGATCCTGGCGACCAAGCCCAACCTGGACCTGATGGTCACGGACTTCCGGCTGCCCGGCGGGATTTCCGGGGTCGACATCGCCGAGCCCGCGATCAAGCTGCGCCCGGACCTGAAGGTGATTTTCATCAGCGGTTATCCGGCGGAGATCCTCGAGACGGACAGCCCGATCACCCGCAAGGCGCCGATCCTGGCCAAGCCGTTTGACCTCGATACCCTGCAGGAGCAGATCCAGCGCCTGCTGGCCTGACTCAGGCGTTGATCATTTCCCGCACCCTGGCCGTCAGCAGGTCCAGATTGAAGGGCTTGGTGATCATCTGCATGCCCGGATCGAGGAAGCCGCCGCGTACCGCCGCATGCTCGGCATAGCCGGTGATGAACAGCACCTTGAGCCCGGGGCGCAATTGGCGACCGATCTCCGCCAGTTGCCGGCCGTTCATCCCCGGCAGGCCGACATCGCTGATCAGCAGGTCGATGCGCTGGCCGGACTCCAGCACCGGTACGGCGGCATTGGCGTCCGCCGCCTCGACGAAGTGGTAGCCCAGCTCGCTCAACACATCGCGCACCAGCACCCGCACGGCCGGGTCGTCCTCGACGATCAGCACGGTTTCGCCTTGCGCGGCGTGTGAGGTCGGCAGCAGTTGCAGCGAATCGTCCTGCAGTGTCGGCTCGCCCTTGTAGCGCGGCAGGTAGAGGTTGACCGAGGTGCCCTGGCCGACATGGCTGTCGATGCAGACGTGGCCATGGGACTGCTTGCTGAAACCGTAGATCATCGATAGGCCGAGGCCGGTGCCCTGGCCGATCGGTTTGGTGGTGAAGAACGGGTCGAATACCCGGCTGATGATGCTCTCCGGCATGCCGCAGCCGGTGTCGCGGACCTGCAGCAGCACATAGTCGCCGGGTTCCAGGTGGCCCTGGGTCTGGGTGAAGGCCAGGTCCAGCGTCTGGTTGGAAGTGCTGACCAGCAACTGGCCGCCGTCCGGCATGGCGTCGCGGGCGTTGATTACCAGGTTGAGCAGGGCGCTTTCCAGTTGATTGGGGTCGGCTTCGGCGGTCCACAGCGCTTCGGCCAGGTTCATGCGCAGTTCGATGCTCTCGTCCAGGCTGCGATGGAGCAGTTCGCCCATGGATCTGACCAGCTCGTTCATGTCCACCGGCTTGGAGTCCAGCGACTGGCGTCGGGAGAAGGCCAGCAGCCGGTGGGTCAGGCCGGCGGCGCGGTTGGCCGAGGTCACGCCGAGGTCGATGAGGTTTTCCAGGTCTTCCAGACGCCCGCGCGCCAGTCGGCGCTTGAGCAGTTCCAGGCTGCCGATGATGCCCGTCAGCATGTTGTTGAAGTCGTGGGCAATGCCGCCGGTCAGTTGGCCGACCGCTTCCATTTTCTGCGACTGGCGCAGGGCTTCCTCGTTGTGACGCAGTTGTGCGGTGCGTTCCTCGACCTGTTGCTCGAGGGTTTCCAGGGTTTCCTTGAGTCGCAATTCGCTCTGGCTCAGGTCGATCAGCCGGTCGCGGGCTTCGTACTGTCGCCTTCGGCCGCGAATGGCCGACGTCACCTGGCTGACCAGGGTCGCCGGATGAAAGGGGCGCTCGAGGAAGGTGACGTTGCCCAGCTGGCTGCCGAAGCGGGAAGAGGTCGGTCGTTCCGGGCCGCCATGATGGGTCAGCAGGACGATCGGCAGGTCCGACCAGGCCGGTTGTTCCTGCAGGTGCTGCAGCAGCGGTTCGAGGTCGGTCGTCTGCAAGGCCTCGATGGCGATGATCAGCAGGCCGGCACCGAGCTTCAGTTCGTCGCACAGCGTCGGCAGGTTCTGCGCGATCACCCCGCTGAATCCGGCCTGTTCGAGGACCATCCGCGCAATCTGGCTGTCGCGCCCCCAGGGCGCGAGAATGATCGCCCGTTCGGAGACCTCGTCGCGCAGACTCACAAGTCTGCGTCCTGCAGCAGCGGCAGGTCCTCGCCGAGATAGGTCGGAACGCCGCGCAGCACGCCCTGGAAGGCCTCCAGCGGTTCGCCGATGGTCATCCCGCGCGGGCTGATGCGGTATTCGCGAATGGTCGACTCATGGGAGCCGGTGCGTTTCTTGATGATCGACATCGCCCGGCGCACCTGGCCGAGGGCCTCGAAGTAGCGCAGCAGGATCACCGTGTCGGCCAGGTAGGTGATCTCCACCGGGGCCTGCATGTCACCGACCAGCCCGTGCTGGGCGACGGTCATGAACGTCGCGGCGCCGCGGCGATTGAGGTACAGCAACAGTTCGTGCATGTGCAGGATCAGCGCGTTTTCTTCCGGCATGGCCGCCTGGTAGCCGTTGATACTGTCGATCACCACGGTCTTGATATGGCCCTCGTCCACGCAGCGCCGGACCTTGTGGGAGAACTCCCCGGGGGAGAGTTCGGCGGCGTCGACCTGGTCGATCCACAGGTTGCCGGTGGCGCGCAGGGCGGCAAGGTCGATGCCGATGTTCTTCATGCGCTCGTACAGCAGGCCCAGTTCCTCGTCGAAGATGAACAGCGCGGCCTTTTCACCGCGGGCCACGGCTGCCGCGGCGAAGATCATCGCGATCAGGGTCTTGCCGGTACCGGCCGGGCCGAGAATCAGCGTGCTGGAGCCGGTTTCGATGCCGCCGCCGAGCAGGGCGTCCATCTCCTTGATACCGCTGCTCAGCTGCTGGCGCAGGTACTCGCCGCGATGCTCGGCCGCCACCAGGCGCGGGAACACATGGACGCCGTCGTTGCTGATGGTGAAGTCATGGTAGCCGCCGCGGTACTTCTGCCCACGGTACTTGACCACCCGGACCCGGCGCCGTTCGGCGCCGTAGTTGGGTGCCAGTTCCTCGAGCCGGATCACCCCGTGGGCGACGCTGTGCACGGTCTTGTCGAGAGATTCGTTGGTCAGGTCGTCGAGCAGCAGGACCGTGGCGTCGTAGCGCACGAAGTAATGCTTGATCGCCAGGATCTGCCGGCGGTAGCGCAACGAACTCTGGGCCAGCAGGCGGATCTCGGACAGGCTGTCGAGCACCACGCGGGTCGGCTTGACCCGTTCGACCGCCTCGAAGATCTGCCGGGTGGCTTCGCCCAGTTCCAGGTCCGAGGAATACAGCAGGCTCTGCTGGTGTTCGGTATCGAGCAGGTTCTCCGGCGGCGTCAGCTCGAAGATCTCGATGTTGTCGTCGAGGTCCCAGCCATGGGAGCTGGCCCCCTGGCGCAGTTCCTCCTCGGTTTCCGAGAGGGTGATATACAGCGAGCGTTCCCCGGCGGCGGCGCCAGCCAGGAGGAACTGCAATGCGACGGTGGTCTTCCCGGTACCGGGTTCGCCTTCGAGCAGAAATACATGGCCGCGGGACAGGCCGCCGGAAAGAATGTCGTCCAGGCCTTCGATGCCAGTGGCTGCCTTGGGTGTGCTGGGGGCAGTGGATGTAGTCAATTCCAGGGGCTCTTTTGACTGGGAGTTCCTTACTGGACCTTCAGCGTCACCCACGGTTCCCCACTTCAACGGCGCTATTGTGTCTGTGTGGGAGGGCTACAGGCCTTGCTGCAACGCCGGGTCATCCGGATTCTGCTGCTCCAGCTGGGCCAGCAGGATCTGCACGTTCTGCAACTGGCCGCTTTCCTTCCAGTAGGCGATCAGCAGTACCCGGGCCTTGCGGTTCGCCGGGTGGCGCTGGACCAGTTCCTCCAACTGGCGCTGGGCGGCCTCGAGCTGGTCGAGATCATGCAGGGTCGTGGCGAGCTTGAAGCGGTACTCGCTGTTGTCCGGCTCCAGTTCCACCGCCTTGGCCAGGCTCAGCAGCGCATATTCGCTCTGCCCGTGGTGCAACAGCCACACACCCAGGGCATGTTGCAGGTAGGCCGACTGCGGTTGCAGCTCCAACTGCCTGGCCAGCAACTGGCGGGCCTGGTCCGGCTGGTTGCGTTTATCCAGCAGTTCGACCTGCGCGACCACTGCCTTGAGGTTGTTCGGCTCCAGTTGCGAGACGCGTTCCAGGGACTGCTGGGCTTCGTCCAGCTGCCCCTCATGCAGGTACAGCCGGGCCAGCTGGAACTGCGCCTCGGCGCTTTCCGGCTGGGCCTTGAGGGTGCGTTCATATTCGTCGACCACCTGCTGCAGCGGACCGAAGTACAGTCCCTGGTCGTCCGGTGAGAGGCCGAGCATGGCATTGGCCGCGGCGAAACGGACTTCCTGTTCGCTGTCTTCCAGCACCGGCCCCAGCAGCAGGCTGCGCTGGGCCCCTGGCACCAGCCCGACGATGCTCTGGATCGCCGCTTCGCGCACCAGCGCCGACGGGCTCTGCAGGTCCGCATCGGCCAGTTTCAGCGCGCGCGGGCTGGGGTAGTTGGGCAGTTCGGCATGCAGCGCGGCGCGGCGGATGTCCGAGAGATCGGTGCGCGCCAACTGCTGATAGAGCACCCGCGCGGCCCCCGGCAGGCCGTTGTGCGCCTGCTTGAGCGCCTGGCCGTAGTTGACGTGCGGCGCCTGGGGCGCGGCCAGCTTGCCGGGCAGCTTGTGCCAGATGAAGCCGAGGGCGAGCAGTAGCGACAGGCTGATCAGCAGATAGCGGCGGGGCTTCGTCATGCAGGGTCCGTGAGCTGGCGAGCTTTTCGTGAGGTTGCCAGCTTCGGTCAGCAGCGTCCCGGAGTCAAACCCCGGGGCTCAGTTGAGGACGTATTCCACCGGTTGCAGCGGTGGCGGCAGGTCGCGGTGGCCGAGGCTGGCGAGGATTTCGCGTTCCACGGTGCGCAGGATCGCGCTGCAGGGCAGGTCGTTTTCATCGAAGCCGAACGGGTCCTCCAGGTCGTCGCCAATCTCGTCCAGGCCAAGGAAGGTGTAGCTGACGATGGCGGTGAACACCGGCGTCAGCCAGCCCAGCGGTTCGGCCATGGCGAAGGGCAGGAGGATGCAGAACAGGTAGATGGTCCGGTGCAGCAGCAGGTTGTAGGGGAAGGGCAGTGGTGTCAGCTTGATCCGTTCGCAACTGGCCTGGACCTGGCTGAGGCTGAGCAGCAGCCCGGCGAACACCGTATAGCGCCATTCGCTGATCAACCCCTGGTGCGCCAGGGCCTGGCAACGGGCGCCGATGCCTTGCAGCAACTGGTCGGTGACATTCGGGTGGCCGGGGTCTGGCATGGCCTGCTGCCAGGGACTGATGGCCTGGCGTTCGTCTTCCCGGCGCAGGCGGGCGATCAGGCCATGGGCGAAGCCGCAGAGCTCGCGCAACAGCACGGTGCGCTGCGGACCCTCGCCGAGCACCTGGCTTTCGCGGATCAGCGAGCGGATATCGATGATCATCTGCCCCAACTGTTTGCGGCCTTCCCACCAGCGGTCGTAGCAGGCGTTGTTGCGAAAGCTCATGAAGATCGACAGCGACAGGCCGAGCAGGGTGAACGGCGTGGCGTTGACCTTGGAAAAAAGCTCCGGGCGCGCGGTTTCCACCAGCACGATGACTGCGGCGAGGAGGGTCACCATCAGGCAACGCAGGGCAATCCGGCGGGCGATCGAACCCTTGAGGGAAAACAGGATGGCGAACAGGTTCGGCTTGGGACGGACGATCATGGGCAGGAACTGCTTGAAGCGCGGGGTTTACGCAGGCGTAGACTAGAAGTCCGGGTCGGGCTTGTCCAATCGCTTTATCTGACGGTTTGATCGACGAGGTCTATCAAGGTGGCGTTGAATGCGGTCTTGACTGATCAGCCATTAAAAAGGGATGGATCCGCTGCCGGACTCATCCCTTTCCTGCAACCCACTCAGCCAGCCTTAATAGCGGGCCGGGCGATAAATCGGCGGGTGGGCGGGATAACCGCCGCTGTAACCACCTGAGAAGCCATAGTCGTAGCCTGCATTGTATAGCATGGCAAGAGCATGGGTGTTGCCCGCTATGTAACCCGCTTTATAGCCACTGTTGTACCCATTGTTGTATCCGACAGTGTAAGCCGAAGCGTAACTCAGGGGTCTGGCGGGCACGTTACTATGGCAAGTAGTGCGGCAGGCGAGCGCGGCCTGGCTGGGTGTCGCGATCAGCGGGCAGATAATCCCCGCTGCAACCAGCAAGGCCAATGCAAGCCCTTTTCGGGAGCGCAAGGAGTACGCCGTTTTTGTCTCCCCGGAACAGGCCGACGACGAAAGAACGATAGAAGTCATTTCAGTATCCCTCTGGATCAAACCAATACACTCAGGTGCAAACCCTGAACCCTTCACGTGCCCGCCTCAGGGGGTGTTGGCGACCACGCCGTCTCCCTGCTGGCTTACGCTCGCGTCTTCGCTGATGCCTGCGGTATAGGCGCCATTGGGAGAAATGGCGTCGGCACAGTCGTTGCCACCGGCGCCAAGGGAAGTGATCGGGATGAGCGTAGCGCCGGTGAGATGGTAGGCAAAGGCTTCACTTTCACCATTGACCTCGCCGCAACCGACGACGATGCCATTGTTGGAAATCGCCTTGGCGACGGCTTGCGAACTGCCTGACAAGAGTGGGATCGGGATGCCGTTGGTACCTGTTGCGGGGTCCCAGACGAAGGGCCCGGTCAAGCCGCCGGCTTTCACCCGGTTGCCGGTGATCTGCCCCGAAGCATTCATGGCTACCCCGGAGTTACGCAATGAGGTACTGCCGTTGATGGTCGTCATCACCGCTGGCGCGCTGGTACCGCCGGCCGGCCATTGCACGGTTTTATACACACCGGGCGTGCCGCTGCCGGTGCCGGTGTAGTAGCAGGTGCCGAGGATTTGTCCGATTGCATTGATCGCACTGGCCTCGCAGTAGCTGGCCCCGCTGGGCACGGTTAACACGGTATAGCTGCTGGTGAGAGTGGTCCAGAGCACGGCCAGGTTTTTTCCCAGGCCTCCGACCCCCGCCGGGCAATTGCCGATGACCGATGGGGTCGCAGCGTCATTGATATCCACCACGTTGCAGTTGTCGACCGAGCCGAGCAGCGGCGGTTGCAGGAGGTTCGCCGCCCCGGCGGCGCTCCAGTACACCGGAGAGCTCACCCCCGTGGGGCTGATGCTGTTGCCCACCACGATACCTGCCTGGTTGACGGCAACGGTTTCTGTCTCTACGTCAGCTACCAGGTGCAGCGCGGCGAGAGGGGGCAGTGGTTGCATTTGCACAGGGGCTGCACTGGAATTGTTCAGATTCCATTTGACACCCTGGCCTACCTCGTTGGCGTCTTCACAGGTGCCAATGGCCACGGCGGTGCTGAGCGGCGCATTATTGACCGCGTCGGCGGTGCAGCTCGCTTGCACGCCACTGGGGGAGGCGAACAGGGAGGGCAGGGCCGTGGCCCCGCCAGCGGTAGTGTCATAGACGGCTCGGGTGATGAAGTTTGTGCCTTCGGCCCTGCCCACAGCCACATGGGAATCATTGATAGCAGCCACCAGGGCTGAACGAGCCGTTGCCGATGCTATAGGCCCATCCGGCAGCCTGTGCCGTCATGGCCAGGTTGGCGACGGCGATAGCCAGGCCAAGTGAGGTGACAAGACGAGGGGGAATTTTCATGACGCTTCTCCTTGCGATGAGTGCGCGCACGATCTATGCGCGTCCTTAACGTACCCAGCGCCTGCTTCCCCGGTAACTGTCAGAAATGACAGTTCGTTAGAGTATTTCGAAGTCGAAGAAATATCCTGTAACACTATCGCCCAGTGTTGTTCAGGGATGAAAAAAAGCCCCGCAACCCAAGGGCTGCGGGGCCGAAGCGGTCGGAGGGGCATCCAACCGGGAGAGCTTGAATCAGTTGCTGGCGACGGTCTGCGGCGTGAAACCGCCTCCCAGTGCCTTGTAGATCGCGACGATGCCGCGATACAGGTCAACCTCGGCCTGGGCCTGGCTGTCTTCCGCGGCCAGGCGTTCGCGCTGGGCATCGAGCAGCACCAGGAAGTCCACGCTGCCTTCGCGATAGCGGATCGCGGCCAGGTCGGCGGCGGCACGGCTCGATTCGCTCTGGCGAATCAGCGAGATCAGCCGCTGCTGGCGCTTGCCGTAGTCGGTGAAGGCGTTCTGCGATTCCTCCAGGGCCAGCAGCACCTGCTGTTCGTAAGTCGCCAAGGCACCTTCGGCCTCGGCATTGGCACCGCGCAGACGGGCCCGCACGCTGCCCAGGTTGAACGCCGGCCAGGTGATGCTCGGGCCCAAGGCCCAGGCATTGGCTGCCGACGAGCCGATCTGCGAGCCACGCCCGGCGGTGAAGCCGAGGAAGCCGCTGAGGCTGACCCGTGGAAACAGGTCGGCCTTGGCCACGCCGATCCGCGCGGTGGCGGCGGCCAGCTTGCGTTCGGCGCTGAGGATGTCCGGCCGACGCTGCAGCAGGTCACCCGGGTTGCCAATGGCCAGGGCCTTGGAAATCGCCGGCAGCTCCTTCGGGCTCAGGTCCACCGTCAGGCTGTCCGGACGCTCGCCGAGCAGGGTCGCGATGCGGTTCTTCTGCCGGGCCTGCTCGGCCTGCAGTTGCGGCACGCTGGCCTCGACCGCCGCCAGGCGGGCATCGGCGCGGACCACGTCGAGCTGGTCGCCGACACCGGCATCGCGCAGGCTTTCGGTGATGCCCCGGGACTCCTGCTGGTTCTTCAGGTTGGCCAGGGCGATCTTTTCCCGCAGTTGCGCGCCGCGCAGTTGCCCGTAGGCATCCACCAGTTCGGCGATCATCGTCACCTGCAATTGGTACAGGTCGGCTTCGGCCGCCTGCTGGTCGGCGTCGGCGGCCTCCAGGTTGCGCTGGATACGGCCGAACAGGTCGACTTCCCAGGCCATGTCCAGCCCCAGGTCATAGCGTTCGCTGTTGACCCGGCTTTCGGTCTGGCCAGGCACCTGGCCCTTGCCGAGGTTGGCGCTGGCGCGGCTGGTGATGGTCGGCATCGCATCGTCGCTGACATCGTCGCGGATCGCCCGCGCCGCCTTCAGGCGGGCGAAGGCGACGCGCAGGTCACGGTTGCCGCTCAGGGACTGGGTGACCAGCTGGTTGAGGGTCGGATCGTCGAACTGTTGCCACCAGACACCCTCGAAGCGCGCACGGTCGAAGTTCCTGCGATCGGCGCTGTCATCGCTGGCGGCGCTGATCTTCGCCGCCGGGGTGTCGGGGGTCTTGTAGTCCGGGCCGACGGCACAGGCGCTCAGCGCCAGTACCAGCAGGCTCGGGAGAAAGGCCTTCATACTGCTCATTGTTGCGCCTCCAGCTTGAGGGCCCGGGCAGCCTTGCGAGCTTCACCATGCTCGACAAAGCGGCGGATCAATACATAGAACACTGGGGTCAGCAGCAGACCGAAGAAGGTCACGCCGAGCATCCCGGAGAACACCGCCACACCCATGGCATGACGCATTTCGGCACCGGCACCGCTGGAGAACACCAGGGGTACCACACCCATGATGAACGCCACCGAGGTCATCAGGATCGGCCGCAGACGCAGGCGGCAGGCTTCCAGTACCGCGCTCAGCGGGTCGAGACCTTCTTCCTGCTTGTCCTTGGCGAACTCGACGATCAGGATCGCGTTCTTGCACGCCAGGCCCACCAGTACGATCAGGCCGATCTGGGTGAAGATATTGTTGTCGCCACCGGACAGGATCACCCCGGCAATCGCCGACAGCAGGGTCATCGGTACGATCAGGATCACCGCCAGCGGCAGGCTCCAGCTTTCATACAGGGCCGCCAGTACCAGGAACGCCAGCAGTACGCAGAGCGGGAACACCAGCAATGCGGTGTTGCCCGAGAGGATCTGCTGGTAGGTCAGGTCGGTCCACTCGTAGGTCATGCCGTTGGGCAGTTCCTCCTGCAGCAGCTTCTCGATCGCCGCCTGGGCCTGGCCGGAGCTGTAGCCCGGGGCCGCGGCACCGTTGATTTCGGCGGTGATGAAGCCGTTGTAGTGCATCACGCGGTCCGGCCCCGAGGTGTCGCTGACCTTGATGAAGGTCGCCAGCGGGATCATCTCGCCCTTGTTGTTGCGGACCTTCAACTGGCCGATCTGGTCGGATTCGAGGCGGAACTGCTGTTCGGCCTGGACGTTGACCTGATAGGTACGACCGAAGCGGTTGAAGTCGTTGGCATACAGCGAACCCAGGTAGATCTGCAGGGTGTCGAAGATGTCGCTGACGGCCACACCATGGGTCTTGGCCTTCTCGCGATCGATGGCGGCATCGACCTGCGGCACGTTGACGGTGTAGCTGGTGAACAGGTTCGCCAGCTCCGGCACGCTGTGGCTCTTGGCAATGATGTTCATGGTTTCCTTGTACAGCTCGTCGTAGCCCAGGTTGCCCCGGTCCTCGATCTGCAGGCGGAAGCCACCGATGGTGCCCAGGCCTTGAACCGGCGGTGGCGGGAAGATCGCCATGTAGGCTTCCTGGATCCCGGCGTACTTGCCGTTCAGCGCACCGGCGATGGCGCCGGCCGACTCACTGGGGTCCTTGCGCTCGTCGAACGGCTTCAGGGTGACGAACACGATGCCGGCGTTCGGGCTGTTGGTGAAACCGTTGATCGACAGGCCGGGGAAGGCCACCGCGCTTTCCACGCCAGGCTGTTTCAGGGCCAGGTCGGACATGCGCTTGATCACGTCCTCGGTACGGTCCAGGCTCGCCGCGTCCGGCAGTTGGGCGAAGGCCACCAGGTACTGCTTGTCCTGGCCGGGCACGAAGCCGGTCGGGGTGGTCGAGAAACCGAGCCAGGTCAGCACGATCAGGCCGGCGTAGAGCACCAGCGCCACGCCGCTGACGCGGATGACACGGGCCACCGCACCGACGTAGCCATGGCTGGCACGGTCGAAGAAGCGGTTGAACGGACGGAACAGCCAGCCGCCGAGCAGCGCGTCGAGGAACCTGGAGAAACGGTCCTTGGGCGCATGGTGGTCCTTGAGCAGCACCGCGGCCAGGGCCGGCGACAGGGTCAGCGAGTTGAACGCCGAGATCACGGTCGAGATGGCGATGGTCAGGGCGAACTGCTTGTAGAACTGGCCGGTCAGGCCGGAAATGAACGCCGCCGGGACGAACACCGCACAGAGCACCAGCGCCGTGGCGATGATCGGGCCGGTCACCTCGCGCATGGCGCGCTTGGTGGCTTCGACCGGGCTCAGGCCCAGGCCGATGTTGCGCTCGACGTTCTCCACCACCACGATGGCGTCGTCCACCACGATACCGATCGCCAGTACCAGGCCGAACAGCGACAGGGCGTTGAACGAGAAACCGAACACATGCATGACCGCGAAGGTACCGATCAGCGACACCGGTACGGCCACCAGCGGGATGATCGAGGCGCGCCAGGTCTGCAGGAACAGGATCACCACCAGGACCACCAGCACCAGGGCTTCGAACAGGGTGTGGATCACCGCCTCGATGGAGCCACGGACGAAGATGGTCGGGTCATAGACGATGCTGTAGTCCATGCCCTGGGGGAAGTCCTTCTTCAGCTCTTCCATTTTTGCCCGGACTTCGTTGGAAATCTCGATGGCGTTGGAGCCGGGACGCTGGAAGATCGGGATCGCCACCGCCGGCTGGTTGTTCAGCAGCGAGCGCAGGGCGTACTGGCTGGAGCCGAGTTCGACCCGGGCGATGTCTTTCAGGCGGGTGATCTCGCCGTCGTCGCCGGCACGGATCACGATGTTCTCGAACTCCTCCTCGGTGACCAGGCGGCCCTGGGCGTTGATCGACATCTGGAAGCTGGTGGCGTTCGGGGCGGGCGGGGCGCCCAACTGACCGGCCGCGACCTGGCGGTTCTGTTCGCGGATGGCGTTGACCACGTCGGTGGCGGTCAGGTTGCGCGAAGCGGTCTTGTTCGGATCGAGCCAGACCCGCAGGGAGTAGTCGCCCATGCCGAACAGTTGCACGTCACCCACGCCACCCAGGCGCGCCAGCTCATCCTTGATGTTGAGCAGGGCATAGTTGGACAGGTAGAGCATGTCGTAGCGCTGGTCCGGCGAGGTCAGGTGCACGACCATGGTCAGGTCGGGCGAGGCCTTGTCGACGGTGATACCGATCCGGGTCACCTCGGCCGGCAGCTTGGGCTCGGTACGGGTGACGCGGTTCTGCACTTGCACCTGCGCGTTGTCCAGGTCGGTGCCCAGGGCGAAGGTGATGGTCAGGGTCAGTTTGCCGTCGGCGGTCGACTGCGAGGACATGTAGAGCATGTTCTCGACGCCGGTGATCGCCTGCTCCAGCGGGGCGGCCACGGTTTCGCCGATCACCTTGGGGTTGGCGCCGGGGAAGTTGGCCCGCACCACCACGGTCGGCGGCACCACTTCCGGGTATTCGCTGATCGGCAACTGGAACAGCGAGATCGCACCGGCGATCAGGATCAACAGCGACAGTACGGCCGCGAAGATCGGTCTTGATATGAAGAACTGGGAAAAATTCATCGTGTGTATCCCTTAACCGCGTGGAGTCGCTGCGGCCAGCTTGTTTGCCTGGGTCGGGGCGGCCTTGGCCGGGGCGACCTGGGACAGGTTGCTGGCTTCCAGGGCTTGTCGTTGTTGCGCCAGGGCGGCGAGGGTTTCCTTGCTGGCCATCGGGATCACTTCCGGATCCACCGGTGAACCCGGACGCACGCGCTGCAGGCCCTTGACGATGACGGTGTCATCCTTGTTCAGGCCGCTGCGGACGATGCGCAGGCCTTCGATCTTCGGACCCAGCTCGACGGTGCGGTAGGCGGTCTTCTTGTCGGCATCCATCACCAGCACGAACTTCTTGCCCAGGTCGGTGCCGACCGCTTCGTCGTTGATCAGCACGGCGTCGTAGGTGCCGCTGCCAACCAGCTTCAGGCGGGCATAAAGGCCTGGGGTGAAGCTGCCGTCGCTGTTGTCGAACACCGCGCGACCGCGGATGGTGCCGGTGCGTGGGTTGACCTGGTTGTCGACGAAGTTCATCTGCCCCAGGTGCGGATTGCCGGTTTCGTTGGACAGGCCGAGGTAGACCGGCGTGGTCTGGCCGCGCTTGCCCTGGCGGGCCAGCTGGGTGTACTTGAGGTAGACCCGCTCGTCGGCGTCGAAGTAGGCGTAGACCTTGTCGGTGGAGACCACGCTGGTCAGCGGCGTGACATCGGCGGTGACGATGTTGCCGGCGGTGATTTCGGCACGGCTGACACGACCGGTGATCGGCGCGGTGACGCGGGTGAAGCTCAGGTTCAGGCGCGCCAGGTCCAGTTGTGCCTGGGTCGCGTCGACCGCGGCCTTGGCTTCCTGGGCGGTGCTGGTACGGGTGTCGGCCAGCTCGGTGGAAATCGCGTTGCTGGTCAGCAGGCGCTTGCCGCGTTCGGCTTCGTTGGCGGTACGGTTGGCCGTGGCGCGGGCCTGCTGCAGTTGGGCTTCAAGGCGATGGACTTCGGCCTGGTAGGGGCGGGGGTCGATCTGGAAGAGCAGGTCGCCCTTCTTCACCAGCGCACCCTCGGTGAAGGCCACCTGGTCGATCTGGCCGGAGACACGCGGACGGATCTCCACGGTTTCCGGAGCCTCGAGGCGCCCGGTGAATTCGTCCCATTCGTTGACGGGTTGTTCGATGACCTTGGCCACGCTGACCTTGGCCGCCGGCATCGCGCCGCCTGCTGCCACCGGTGCCTTACCGCAAGCGCTCATCACCACGACTGCCAGGGCCGCGAGAGGGAAGCGCAAAAGTTTAAGTGACTGTTCCATGGGGGGAGTCCGCCAATCTATTGAGGATGGGCGGATCATGCGTTGGCCGCTGATCGCACACGAATCGAATGAAGCGAAGGTAACTATCATTCGGAATGATATGAGCGCGCAGCCAGCCCTCTAGCATGCGCTCTTCGTTAGCAGCCTATCAATCTCTTCCGGTGCAAATCACTGTTGCCGGAAATGCAACAGGGGGCGTTTTTCGAGAGAGACCGAGACAGGTTAAATATATTCTGCTGATCTGGGTCAATGAATGCCGATAAATAGTGTGATAGCGATTTCCGAGTAACTGACTATTTACTCCAATAAGGGTGATAGCACTTAGCTATGTCGCGTAAGATGCGTTCCGCGCACCGAGGGACAAGAACAAGCAACTTCACAGCGCTAAAACTTTATCGATCCATAAAGAGGCTTGAAGTCACATGTTCAGAAACCTGCCGTTGCGCATGAAATTAATGCTGATCCTGATGTTGCCCTTGTTGGGATTTCTGATGCTGGCGGGGGTTTTCGTTGTCGATAACTACAAGACCCTGAAGGACATGAATGCGACAGTGAGTGCCAGCGCCACCGCACAGAAACTGAGTCGCCTGATCACCACATTGCAGCGGGAGCGCGGTGCCAGCGGAGTTTTCCTGGGCAGTCGCGGTACGGCGATGGGGGATCGCCTGGGGCAGTTGCGCAAGGAATCCGATGACTCGATCGATGTCGTGCGCAGCCTTTGGGCAACTAACGGCGAGAACCTCGCTACGGTTATCGATGCCCTGGACAAGCTGACGCAAGTTCGTCGACAGGTTGATAAGCTGGCAATCACGGCGAATGACTCCGGCCAGCGTTATACCGAGACCATTAAACAGCTGATCGGTTATACGCAATCGCTGGAGGCCCACGTCAATAACGCAACGATTGTCTATGCACTGGGCGCGCTCAATCAGTTCATCGAGATGAAAGAGCGGGCCGGGCGGGAGCGGGTGATCTTGGGCCTGGTGTTCAACCAGGATCATTTCGATGAAGCCCTGCTGTCCAGTTTCAGTCGCAACCTTGGCGAGTTCACCGCGTATTCCGATGCCTTCCGCCGCAAGGCTCCCGAAACCTCGTTGCAGCAGTTCGACCGGGAAATGCAGGCACCGGCGGCGCTCGAAGTCGCCAGGCTGCAACGTCTGGGTTTTGAAGTGCCCATGGGCCAGTCACTGGGGATCAGGCCCCAGGCCTGGTTCGAGACCGCCACGCAGCGCATCGATCTGATGGGACGGGTCGAGGAAGCACTGGGGCAGAGCGTCAGCGCCCTGGCCGCAGAGCGCCGTGACGACGCCAGCCGGGCCCTGTGGCTGACGATCGGCGGTGCCGTCGCGGCCTTGCTGGCCGTTTCGCTGCTCTCCTATCTGATCATCTGTAATATCAATGAAGCCGTGGCCGAGGTGAACCGTGTGCTGGGTGGCCTGGCACAACGTGACCTGACCGCCCGCACCACCTATGACGGCCGGGACGAATTCGGCCAGATCTCGCGCAACCTCAATGGCATGGCTCAGGAGATCCGCGATATCGTGCAGGAAATCGGCAGTGCCACCGCGCAGGTGGCCACGGCTGCCGAAGAGTCCTCGCAAGTCACGGTGCAGACCAGCCAGAGTGTCGAACAACAGCGCCAGGGCACTGAACTGGTCGCCACGGCGATCAACGAAATGAGTGCCACCGTACGCGACGTCGCCCGCAGCACCAGCGATGCGGCGCAGTTGTCGCAACAGGTCAATGCCAGCACCACCCAGGGGCGCGGCGAGATCGAGGGGACCATCGAACTGATTCGTCAGGTCTCGACCCAGGCCGGGCAGACCGCCTCGATCATTGGCGACCTCAAGCACGAAAGCGACGCGATTTCCTCGGTGATCGACGTCATTCGCGACATTGCCGAGCAGACCAACCTGCTGGCGCTGAACGCGGCCATCGAGGCGGCAAGGGCAGGGGACCACGGTCGCGGCTTCGCAGTGGTGGCCTCGGAGGTGCGCACTCTGGCGCAGAAGACCCAGGAGTCCACTGGCAATATCCAGCAGATGATCGTCAACCTGCAGCAGGGTTCGGACCGTGCCAGCAGTTCGATGCAGGAGACGCTGGAGAAGGCCCGTGCGGGGGCCACCCGGATCGAGCGGGCGAGCGAGCTGCTGGGGCAGATCTCCGAAGGAGTCGCCAGCATCAGCGACCGTAATATCCAGATCGCCTCGGCGGCCGAGGAGCAAAGTGCCGTTTCCGAAGACATCAGCCGCAACGTAAACGAGATCAATGACCTGGTGGTACAGGTCAGTGCCGGGGCCGAGCAGACCGCCGTCACCAGCCGTGAACTCGCGCGTCTGGCCGAGCACCAGCAACAACTGGTCAACCGCTTCAAGGTCGCCTGATTCGGCAACCTTCGCGACGACGAGGCGATCGCAGGTGATCGCCTCGCTGCAAAAATATTTAATGAGAATCAGTATCAAAAGCTAATGAGATGGCATACCATGCGCCGGCTTTTTTGGCGCCTATACCCTCTCATTTGGCTCTTTTACTAGGATTCATTGTTAATGCGTCGCACCCTGATTTCGATTTGCGTGCTTCAGGCGTTTGCCTCGTCCGTTTGGGCAGAGCAGAACGCCGCGGAAGAGACCACCCTGGAATTGCAAGCCACCGATGTCGTCGGTACTGCGGACTATGAAACCGCACAGGGGCCGGTCAAGGGCTATCGTGCTACACGCTCAGCCAGTGCGACGCGCACCGATACCGCGATTCACGAGACGCCACAGTCGATCAGCGTGGTGCCCAAGGATGCCGTGGAGGATATCGGCGCGACCCGCCTGCAGGACGCGCTCGACTATGCCGGCGGCGTGGGACGGGCCAACAACTTCGGCGGGCAGGGGCTGACTACCTTTACGGTTCGCGGCTTCACCACGGGGGAGTTCTACCGCAATGGTTTCCCGATCAACCGCGGCTACCCGAACATGCCCGATGCCAACACCATCGAACGCCTGGAAGTGCTGCGCGGGCCGGCCACCACGCTCTACGGCCGCGGTGATCCCGGCGGTACCTTCAACGTGGTGTCCAAGCAGCCGCTGGCCGAGCGCACCGTCACGCTGGGCAGCCAACTGGATGATCAGGGCATGAAGCGCGGGACCCTGGACGCCTCGGGCCCGCTGGATGAGGAAGGGCGCCTGGCCTATCGCCTGAACGTGATCGGCGAGGGCGGAGACACCTTTCGTGATCACGTCGAGACCGAACGCTATGGCGTGACGCCGGTGATCGCCTGGCAGGCCACCGACGATACCAAAATCACCTTCGAGGGTGATTTCATGCGCAACAACCACCCGCTGGATCGCGGTGTGACGCACTATGCCAAGCAGGTTGGCACGGCTTCGCGCGAGACTTTCTTCGGTGAGAAGGACGCGGGCAAGCTGCACAACGACAACAACATGGCGCAGGTGCGCTTCGAGCATCTGCTCAACGAGAACTGGACGTTGGGCGGCGGTTTCCAGTGGCTGGACGGGACCTTGCAGGGCAATGCGGTCGAGGCCAACGGCATCGGCACCGATGGGCGTACCTTGGGCCGCAACTTCAACTACCGCAAGCTGGAGTGGACGGACAAGGACGCCCAGTTGAACCTGACCGGGCATTTCGCCACCTGGGGCCTGGAGCACACCTTGCTGACCGGTGTCGAGTACGAGGACTACGACTACAAGTCGATCATCCGGCGCTCCAGCGGTGCCGTGGGTTCCTATACGGTCGACCTCTTCAACCCGGTGTACGGTCAGGCGCGGCCGGCGCTGACCCGCACGCCGACCCATGACAAGGAAAACCTCAAGACCTACGCGGCCTTCGTGCAGGACCAGGTGGCCTTGACCTCGCGCCTGAAGGTGCTGGCAGGGGCTCGCTTCGAGCGTTTCGAAGATGACTATGAGTCTTTTGTGACGGGCGTGCCGAGCTGGACCAAGAGCGAAAACGGCGTGACCCCGCGTCTTGGGGTGATCTATGACCTGACCGACACGCTGGCGGTGTATGCCGACACTGCGCGTTCCTTCAAACCCAACAGTGGCGCCAGCCGCCAGGGCGGCGGTTTCGACCCGGAGAAGGGGAAATCCTATGAAGTGGGGATCAAGTGGGAAGCGCTCGATCGTCAGTTGAGCGTCGATGCGGCGATCTATCAGATCGACAAGCGCAACGTGCTGACCGCCGATCCGGTTGACCCCATCACCTTCAAGGTCGCAGCAGGTGAGGTCCGCAGCCGCGGTTTCGACCTGAACGTGACCGGCAACCTGACGCCGCAATGGCGGGTGATCGGCGGCTATGCCTATGTCGATGCGGAAGTGACCAAGGACACCACGATTCCCAAGGGAACCCGCTTGATGAACATCCCGCGCAGCAGCTTCAGCCTGCTCAACGTTTATGAGTTCCAGGAGGGTGCGCTCAAGGGGCTGGGCCTGGGTGTCGGGGGCAAATACGTCGCCGAGCGTGCCGGCCAGACTGCCGCGACCGGCTTCTCCATGGGCAGCTACACGGTCGTCGACCTGCTCGGCTTCTATAAGGTCAACGAGAAGGTGCGGCTGAACCTGGATGTGAAGAACCTGCTTGACCGTGACTATGAAGAGGGCGCGTTCGGTAACGTCTATGCCTATCCGGGTGCACCGCGCACCGTTCAGGTTGGCGTTTCCTACACGCTCTAGACCCACTGGCGTTCGCCCGCGGGCTCAAGGGTAAAAGCTTCGCGGGCAAGCCCGGCTCCTACAGGAAGGTGTCGTACACAAGTTCCGTGTATGCCGCGCCCTTGCAGAACCGGGTTTGCCCGCGAATACGCCAACCGCCTCACCCCAGCCCTCCACTCATCCATCTGCGCATCCAGAATCAGGCATACCCTTAATTCTTTCGATGGGCCTTCAGCCATACCCTTATCGGCCGATAATCGGTTAAGGGTGTGCGTCCTTTGCCGAGGTGTGTCATGTTCAATAGAAAACTCAAAGATGAACTGGCGGCCAGGACGGCCGAGATGGAGAACTACAAGGGACTGGTTGCCGCGCTCGACCGCTCCATGGCGGTGGTGGAGTTCAGCCTGGATGGCAAGCTCATCCGCGCCAACGAGAATTTTTCGAAAACCATGGGCTACCGTGCAGACCAACTGCCTGGTAAGTCCCACAAGGACTTCTGTGACCCCGAGCTGGTCCGCAGCCGCGAGTACAGCGAGTTCTGGGCCCAGCTGCACGCCGGGAATTTCGTTTCCGGCACGTTCAAGCGCGTCAACGCCCAGGGCCAGAATGTCTGGCTGGAGGCCAGCTACAACCCGGTGCTGGATGAGCAGGGCCAGGTCTGCAAGGTGGTCAAATACGCCCTCGATGTCACCAGCCAGGTGGTCAGGGAGGCCGACACCGGCGCCAAGCTGGCGGCACTCGACCGGGCGATGGCGGTGATCGAGTTCGACCTGAGTGGCAATATCCTCTGGGCCAATGACAATTTCCTCAGCACCATGGGCTATGCCCTGAGCGACCTCAAGGGCAAGCATCACCGGCTGTTTTGCGAGTCCAGCCTGGTCAACAGCAGCGAGTACAGCGATTTCTGGCGTCGGCTCAACGCCGGCGAGTTCTTCAGTGGCCAGTTCAAGCGCATCGGCAAGCACGGCAAGACCGTCTGGCTCGAAGCCACCTACAACCCGGTCTTCGATGCCGCTGGCAAATTGAGCAAGATCGTCAAGTTCGCCAGCGACATCACCGAGCGTGTCGAGAAATTCGAGGCGGACTCCCTCGGCGCGGCGCGGGCCTACCATATTTCCGCCGAGACCGAGCGCGTCGCGGAACAGGGGGAGCAGGTCATCCAGCAGACGGCCAAGGAGATGCGCCTGATTGCCGACAACATCGGCAATTCGTCGCGCCTGGTCGGGCAACTGGGCGGCCGTTCCGAGGAGATCACGGCCATCGTCAATACCATCCGCGGCATCGCCGAACAGACCAACCTGCTGGCCCTCAACGCCGCCATCGAAGCGGCGCGGGCCGGTGATCAGGGGCGGGGCTTTGCCGTCGTGGCGGACGAGGTGCGACAACTGGCCGGACGCACCAGCCGTTCGACCACCGAGATCGCCGAGGTGATCGGCAAGATCCTCGCCGAAACCCGTGATGCGGTGGCGAGCATGCATGTCACCCAGGAGGGGGCACAACGTGGCGTCACCCTGGCCGACCAGGCCGGCTCGGTGATTCTGCAGATCCGCAGCGGCACCAGCGATGCGGTGGAGGCGGTGAGCATGTTCGCGTCCAAGCTGGAGGAGTCCGACATCATTCCGAAGACGGCGGTTGGCTGGGTGGGATAGGGACCGGTTCGTGAGCGCCTGCCGGCCCATCGACCGGCAAGGCCTCTGGAAGCGGTCACTGAGCCTCGGTACGGACCACGTCTGGCGGTCTGTCTAGAGCGTCCCCGCCTGACGCAGCAGCTCGATCCGTTCGGCGGGCACCAACGTGCGCAGGGTCTTGTACAGCGCACGCGTTTCCAGCAGGTTCCACACCCGCAACATGGTTTCCAGGGCATCCAGGGGCTTGCTGATGAAGTCCTTCGCGCCCAGCGCCAGGGCGCGCAGGCGGGTGTCGCGGGTCGCGTCGGCGGTCAGTACGAGAATCGGCAGGTACTCGCCCGCCGGAATGCGCCGATTCAATTGTTCGAGGATCGCGAAGCCGTCGAACTCCGGCATGTGCAGGTCGAGAATCACCAGGTCCGGCTCGAAGCTGTTGAACAGGTCCAGGGTTCGTAACGGCTGGGTGCTGCTCAGGACGTTGCTCAGCCCCTCGCGCACCAGAAGTTGCTCCATCAGGTCGAGGTTGGGGCGTTGATCGTCGATGATCAGGATACGCAGGTCGTTGTTCACGCGGGCTCCGCAAGGTACTGGTCAAGGTGGGCGAGGAATGTGGGGATGTGGATCGGCTTGCCCAGCACCGCCGTGGCTCCGGCCTCGCACAGCGCCTGGCGGGTGGTCTCGCTGGCGTCTGCGGTCATCAGCAGCACCGGGGTCGAGCGGGTGATAGGCGATTCGCGCAACAGGCGCAGGATGGCCAGCCCCTCCTTGTCCGGCAACGTCGCGTCCAGCAGGATCAGCTGTGGCGCATGCTGCGCGGCGAGGTCAAGCCCCAGTTGTCCCTGCATGCTCGACAGCAGCCTGATACCCGGGCGTCGTTGCAACAGGGTTTCGATCAGCGCCAGGCTCGAAAGATGGTCCTCGATGTACAGCACCTGGCCGCGCCAGGTCGGTGCGCAGGGCGCCGGCGGCTCGACCGGGCGCTCGAGGGCGGCGGTACCGGGCTGCGGGTTCTCCTGCAGGCGCACGAACGGCAGTTCAAGGGTGAATCGGGAGCCCAGGCCGGGCTGGCTGTGCACCGTCAGGCGGCCTTGCATCATTTCCAGCAGGTTCCTGCTCAGCGCCAGGCCCAGGCCGCTGCCTTCGATGTTCGGGTCGATATCCAGGCGCTCGAACGGTTTGAACAGTTGCCCCAGGCGCTCGGCGGCAATGCCCTTGCCGGTGTCGCTGACCGATACCGCGACCCGTGGCTGATCGATCCTGACCTCGATACTGACCTGGCCCCGGGGCCGGTTGTACTTGATGGCGTTGGACAGCAGGTTGAGCAGCACCTGGGTCAGGCGCTGCCGGTCGGCGATGAGGCCGCTGTCCGCCGGTAGCGCGGGCAATGGCAACAGGCGGATGCCGGCACTGGCGGCCATTGGCGAGACCAGTGTCAGGGCCTCCTGCAGGGCCGGTGCCAGGGGTACGGGCTCGAGGTTCAACTGCAGGTGCCCGGCTTCGATCCGGGCGATGTCCAGCACCTCGTTGATCAGCCCCAGCAGGTGCTTGCCTCCGCGCAGAATGTGCCCGACGTTGGCTTCCTGCCCCGGCTGCGCATCCATCTCCAGCAATTGCGCAAAACCGAGGATCGAGTTGAGCGGGGTACGCAGTTCATGGCTCATGCGCGAGAGAAACTCGCTCTTGGCGCGGCTGGCGCGCTCGGCTTCCTCGCGGGCGGTGCGCAGCGCGATTTCGGCCGTGCGGCGGTCGGTGATGTCGCGGGTGATCTTGGAGAAGCCACGCAAGGCGCCGCGGCTGTCGTATTGGGCGGTGATCACCACGCTGGCCCAGAAGCGGCTGCCATTCTTGCGGATACGCCAGGCCTCTTCCATGTAGTGACCATCGCGGGTCGCCTCGCGCAGCGCATGCTCGGGATGTTCCGGGCATTCCTGGGGCAGGTAGAACAGCGAAAAGTGCTGGCCGATGATTTCCTGCTCGGTGTAGCCCTTGATCCGCTCGGCGCCGGCGTTCCAGCTGGTGACGAAACCGCGGGTGTCGAGGGCGAAGATGCCATAGTCCTTCACGCCGTCGATGATCAGCCTCAGCCGTTCCTCGTTGTCGCGCAGGGCCCGCTCGCGCTCGGCCAGCAGCAGCCCGGCTTCCACCAGGCGGGTGCCGAGCTGGCCGATTTCATCGTTTTCCGGCGGTTGCGGCTGCAGTGGCTGGCCGAGTGCCAGGCGCTGCGCATTGCCCTTGACCTGCTGCACCCGGGCGACGATGCCCCTGGACAGGAACAGCACCGCGACGATGGCGCCGAACAGGCCGCAGAAGGCCGCCAGCAGTGTCGACAGCAACAGTCGCTGGCGGGTCGCGACCGCGGCGGCGGTACGCTCGGCCAGCAGGGTGTCCTCCAGGGTGAGGATGGTGCCGATATGTTCGCGCAGCTCGTCGAGAATGTGCTTGTTGCTGATCAGGATCGCCGTGATCGCCGCCGGGTTGGCGCGGTGTCCGGCGAGCATTTCCTCAAGGCCGGCCACCTTGCTGTCGATCAGCGGTTCGATGGCTTCCAGGTGCCGGCGCACCCGTTCATCACGCACGTTCCGGTTCAGCCGTTGCAGGGCGTCGTCGATCAGCGGGCGGGCTTTCAGGTAGCCCGGCAGGAAGTCCTCGCGCCCGGTCAACAGGTAGCCGCGCACGCTGGCGGCCGCCTCGGCGAGCAGGGTATGCACGGTCTGGATATCGCCCTGGACGCGCAGCACCCGGCGTACGTCCTCTTCGGCGTGGGCAGTCTGGCGTTCGGTGATGTAGATCAGCACCAGCGACATCAGCAGGATCACCAGCGGCAGGGAGATCGCCACCAGCGCCTTGCCCCGCAGCGGCAGGTCGATCCAGCGCCGGGCGGAAAGCAGCCTCACGGTTGCGCCACCAGGCCCAGGGCGATGCCGCGAACCGCGGCCTGGGTGCGGTCCGCTGCGCCGAGCTTGCCGATGACCCGTTCGACATGGGCCTTGGCGGTCCCGGTGGTAATGCCCAGCCTTTCGCCGATTTCACGGTTGCTCAGGCCGCCGGCCACCAGCCCGAGCACCTGCCGCTCGCGGGCGGTGAGGTTTTCGCTGGCCGCCGCACCCTGGCCGTGGCGTTCGGTCATGCGCCGCAGCAGACGGGCGCTGACCGCATTGTTCAGCGCCTCCTCGCCGCGCGCGACCCGTTGCAGGGCATCGATCACCTCGTCACGGCGTGCGTCCTTGAGCAGGTAGCCCACGGCGCCGGCCTGCATGGCCGCCTCCAGGTGATCCGGGCTGTCGTCCATGGTGAAGATCACCACTTTCAGCGCCGGCATTTTCTGTTGCAGGATCCGCGCCGCGCCCAGGCCGTTGAGCACCGGCATGCGGATGTCGAGGATGGCGATGTCGGGCTGTAGCCGTTCGCACAGCTCCACGGCCTGCTGGCCGTCGCAGGCCTGGCCGATCACGTCGAATTGCGGATGGCCGGCGAGCAGGGCGACGAAGCCGGTACGGGTGACCTCATGGTCGTCGGCCAGGACCAGGCGCAGGGCGGCTGTCATTGTGCGGTTTCCTCCAGGGTGCAGGGCACGCTGATCGACAGTTGCGTGCCGCGCTGTGCGCTGCTGATGCAGGTGAATGTGCCGCCGAGCAGGCTGGCGCGTTCCTGCATCGTCGCCAGCCCCAGGTGGCGGGCGTCGTGGGCCGCGAGCGCCAGGGCCGGGGTAAAACCTTCGCCATTGTCGGCCACCCGCAACAGAGACTGGCCGTCGCGCACTTCCAGGGCCAGTTGCACCTGGCTGGCCCGGGCATGTTTGAGAATGTTGTTGATGCCTTCCTGGGCGATCCGGAACAGGGCGATCTCCACCGGGCTCGACAGGCGCGCCGGGTCGCGGGCTGTCCACTGCACCTGGATGCCGGCGTCGCGCAGGCGGTCGGCTTCCTTGTCCAGAGCAATGAGCAGGCCGAAATCGTCGAGTACGCTGGGGCGCAGTCCGGCGATCAACTGGCGCCCCTCGACCACGCAATGCTGGGCCAGGTTCAGGATCGCCTGCAGGTCGGCATCCAGCGCCTGCGGCAGTGTCGGGCACCGGCCGGCGAAACCCTGCAGACGTTGATGCAGCCCGGCGAGGGTCTGGGCCAGGCCGTCATGCAGGTCGTAGGCCACGCGCCGGCGTTCGTCTTCCTGGGCGCGGAACAGTCGGCTGACCAGATCCGACAGGGTGCGATCGCGCACGATCAGCGTGCTCAGCAGGCGGTCGTTTTCCAGGTGGGCGGCCAGCAGGGTGGCGAGCAGTTGCAGGGATTCGAGGTCTTCGTTATCGGGCGCGGCGATACCGGTGCTGTTGGCCAGCACCAGGAGGCCGAAGGCCCGGTCGTCGCCTCCGCGCAATGGCACCCGCAGCACCCGGGACAGCAGGGCGCCGGGCTGTTCCTGCCAGCAGGGGCTGCGCAGCGAGGTATCGATCTGCTGCTCCAGGCTGTTCAGGCGCTCCTGGCTGCCCAGGCTCGCGCTGCTGTGGACCCGGCCATCGGCCGCGTGCTCCAGCAGAACCCCGTGATCCATGGCGAGAAACGCGCAGGCGCGGACAAGCACGCGTTCGCGCATGGCCGCCGGGGACAGCCGGGTCAGTTCCTGGCCGGTGTCGACCAGCAGGCGCAGGCGCGCCGCGCGACTTTGTGACTGCCGGTACTGGGTGCGGATGGCGAGGGCGCTGCCCGGATCATGAGGCAGGTTTTGCATGGTCGGGCTCCGACGCTTCGAGAGGCGTGCCCGTACGGGCGAGGGCGCTATTAAACCGTGTAACCGGGCCGTGGGCTATCTGCCGAATGGCATAGGCAAAAGGCTCCGGTTGGCCGATGGCGGCCGGGGCGGCGCCGGGCAAAGTGCAGCCATCGGACATCACTGGAGAGTTGCAATGCACATGAAGACTTCGGCCCTGGTACTGCTGGCAGCCCTCAGCGCCCCGTTTGCCCAGGCTGCGCAAACGGCCCCCTATGTCTACCACGACGTCGCCGCGCAGCCGGCAAACCAGAAGGACCGCGAGATCGCCGGCCTGTTCGATCGCTGGAACGCGGCCCTCAAGAGCGGCAACGCCCAGGCGGTGGTGGACCTCTATGCGCCGGACGCCATGCTGCAGCCGACGGTCTCCAACCAGGTGCGCACCACGCCGGCGCAGATCAAGGACTACTTCGACCACTTCCTGGCGCTCAAGCCGATCGGACAGATCAACTACCGCGACATCCATCGCCTGGGCAACGATGTGGCGATCGACAGCGGCGTCTACACCTTCACCCTGACCGGGACCGATGGTTCGACCCGTCAGGTGCAGGCCCGCTACACCTTCGTCTATGAGCAACTGAACGGTCAGTGGAGGATCCTCAACCATCACTCTTCGGCGATGCCGGAACTGCAGGCCAGGCACGCAGCCAAGTGATCCCGCTGGCCTAGGCCGGGGACATGTCCCTGGGGGCATGGCCGGCAAGCATGAAGAACACCGCGACCGCCAGCAGGCCGATCAGCACGGCCGAAGTGGTCAGCAGCACCGAGTGCGTGGTCGAGAAGGCCGCTTTTGCCGCTTCGATCACCGCACCGGCCTGCTGCGCGTCCAACTGCCGGGCCACGACATGGGCGTCACCGATCGAACGGCTGGCCTGGGTCGCCAGCGGTTGGGCCAGGCTGGCCGGCAGTTCGAGCGTGCGCCCGAACACGCTGGACATGAACACGCCGAAAAAGGTGATGCCCAGCCCACTGCCCAGTTCATAGCCGGTGGCCTCCAGCGATCCCGCCGCACCGCCCTTGCTGGCGTCGACCGAACCCATGATCGCGATGGAAGAGGCGGTCAGCCCGATGCTCAGGGCCAGGCCCAGCATTCCCAGCAGGGCCGGTACCCACAGGCCGGGATGATGGAAGTCGGCGTTGGCCAGCAGCGCCAGCACCAGCGCGGAGAGGGCCAATGACAGGCTCGCCACCAGGCGCAGGCCGAACAGGTGGGTGAGATGGCCCGCGCAGGGGCCGCCGATCGCTGCGGCCGCCATGATCGGGATCATGAAGATCCCGGCCTGCAACGGCGTCTTGTCCAGCACATACTGCAGTTCCTGCGCGAGGGTCAGTTCCACCCCGGCCAGCGCCCCGCAGGCGACCAGGGCCATGATCATGCCCGCCAGGATCGCCGGATGCGAGAACAGCGACAGGTCCAGCATCGGGCTTTCGGCGCGTAGTTGCAGGCGGACGAACAGCGTCAGCAACAGCAGGCCGAAAGCCAGGATCCACAGGGTGAGCACCAGCGGTTGTGTCCCGGCGACCCCGGTCTTGATGCCATACACCAGCGCAATGATGCCGGCGATCAACACCAGCGCCTGGCCAAAGGCCCAACCGCCGGGCGTGGTGATCTCGCGGCGGGGCAACAGCACGAAGGCGGACAGCACCACGACCAGCACCACCGGCACGTTGATCAGGAACACCGAGCCCCACCAGAAGTGCTCCAGCAGCATACCGCCGATCAGCGGCCCGACCGCCGCCCCTGCGGCACCGACGGTACCCCATAGGCCCAAGGCCATCGCTCGCTCCCTTTCATCCTCGAAGGTCCTGCGAATGATGCCCAGCACGCAAGGCATGATCATCGAACCGCCAAGGGCGAGCAGCACGCGGGCGCCAATCAGCATGGCCGGACTCGGGGCAAAGGCCGCCAGCAGGGAAGCGATCCCGAACACCAGCAACCCTGTCAGCAGAATGCGTCGGTTGCCGATCCGGTCGGCCAGGGTGCCCATGGGCACCAGCAGGCCGGCCATCAGCAGCGGATAGATGTCGATGATCCACAGCACTTCGGTGCCGGAGGCGCCCAGTGCCAGGGTCAGTGGCGGAATGGCGATGTGCAGGATCGTCATGTCGATCACCACCGGCAGGAAGGCCAGCATCACGGCAAACAGGATCAGCCAGCGTTTGGCCGAGGAAGGGGAAAGAGGCATGGGCACTCGACGGAATCATTGCGCAAGGTCCTAGTGTGCCTCGCAACGGTCGAGAGGAATGTGAGGGATTGTGAAGCTTTGTGTCCATCTGGACATGGATGCCGAACGGGGCTGGTTCGAGCTGGCCCCGTCAGGCGAATGGAACGCCCACCCGCAGGCGGGCTCCAGGGTCACGGCAAGGCGTACGCCATCACATAATCCCCGCGGTCGGTCGATTGCCGCGCGCCACCGGCGGTGATCACCACGTACTGCTTGCCGGTCTTCGGTGACACGTAGGTCATTGGGCCGCCCTGGCTGCCCACGGGCAGGCGGGATTTCCAGATCTCCTTGCCGTTGCCACTGTCGAAGGCGCGCAGGTAGAAGTCCTGGGTGCCGGCGATGAACACCAGGCCGCCCTGGGTCGACAGGGTGCCGCCGAGGGTCGGCAGGCCGATCGGCAGCGGCAGGTGCATGCGGATGCCCAGGGGGCCGGTGTCTTCGACGGTCCCGACCGGGACCTGCCAGGCGATCTGGCGGGTCTTCATGTCGATGGCGGTCAGGGTACCGTAGGGCGGGGCCTGGCATGGAATGCCGGCGACCGACAGGAAGCGGTTCTTGTTCACCGCATACGGCGTGCCCTTGAGCGGTACCGCGCCCATGCCGGTGTTCAGCGCTTCACCACCGCCTGCGGCGGCACCCTTGTTGGCCGAAGGAATCATCTGGATCCACAGGCCCAGGCGCATGTCGTTGACGAAAATGAAGCCATTGACCGGGTCGGTGGACAGGCTGCCCCAGTTCATGCCGCCCAGGGAACCCGGGAAGCTCAGCGACAGGTCGGTGCCCGGCGCGGTGTAGAGGCCGTCGTAGCGCATCTTCTTGAAGTCGATACGGCACAGCAACTGGTCGAACGGGGTCGCGCCCCACATGTCCGACTCGGTCAGGGTCTGGGCGCCGATCTGCGGCATGCCCACCGATTTCGGCTGGGTCGGCGAGTAGGGCTCGTTGGGGATGTTGGCGGCCTTGACCGGCACTTCCTCGACCTTGGTCAGCGGCTTGCCGGTGGCGCGGTCGAGCACGTAGATCTGCCCGGCCTTGGTGCCGATGACCACGGCCGGCACCTGCTTGCCGTCATCCCGGGTGAAGTCGATCAGGCTCGGCTGCATCGGCAGGTCGAAGTCCCAGAGGTCGTTGTGCACGGTCTGGTAGACCCACTTCTCGGCGCCGGTGCTGGCATCCAGCGCGACGACCGAGGCGCCGTACTTGTGGTTCAGCGCGGTGCGCTCGACGCCATAGATGTCGGTGGACGAGCTGCCCATCGGCAGGAACACGGTGTTCATCGCCGGGTCGTAGGACATCGGCGCCCAGCTGTTGGGGGTGCTGCGCACGTAGGTCTTGCCTTCGGCCGGTGCCTGCCTGTCCTGCGGGTTGCCCGGGTCGAATGCCCAGCGCATGGCGCCGGTGATCACGTCGAAACCACGGATCACGCCACCGGGCATGTCGGTCTGGACGTTGTCGGCGACACGGCCGCCGACCACCACGGTGGTCCCGGCCATCAGCGGCGCGGACGACAGTTGGTAGTAGGAGTCCGGTACATCACCGAGACCGGCTTTCAGGTCGACCTGGCCATGGTTGCCGAAGCCCTCGCAGAAGGCGCCAGTGTCGGCGTCCACCGCGATCAGGCGGGCATCGATGGTGTTGGTCAGCAGGCGACGCTGGCAGTTGGCGCCGGCCGGCACGCTGGCGGCGATCACCGGCACGCTGTTGGGTTGGGACGGCTGGACCAGCGGCTGGGTCGCATCGAAGTAGGCCATGCCGCGGCAACGCTGCCAGACCTTGGTCTGGGCGTTGATCTGGTTCTTCCACAGTTCCTTGCCGGTGTCGGCATCCAGCGCGATCAGGTTGTTGTGCGGGGTGCAGATGAACACCTTGTCGCCGACCTGCAGCGGGGTCAGCTGGTCCTCGGCACCGTTGCCGTCGCTGATGGCCACGTCGCCGGTGTGGTAGGTCCAGGCCACCTTCAGCTGATTGATATTGGCACGGTTGATCTGGTCCAGCGCGGCGAAGCGGCTGCCGCCCTCGGTGTTGCCGTAATGCGCCCAATCCTTCTGCGCCTTGGCCGGATCGACCGGTGTCAGTGCCGGGCCGTTACCGGTGGCCGGCACGGTGGGGTGAGCGACGAACATGTTGCCCACCGCCCAGACCAGAGCGATCGCCAGTACCCCGGCCACGCCGTAGGCGCCGCCTCCGGCTGTGCGGCCGGAGGCCCGCACCAGGGTCGGGTAGACCAGCGCGACCACCAGGCCGATGACACTGAACATGAACAGGCGGGAGAACATTGGCCAGAAGCTGCGATCGGTGTCCACCAGTGCCCAGATCGCGGTGCCGATCAGGAACGCGGCGAACAGCCAGGCGCCACCCGGCTTGCGGCGGGCGATCAGGAGCCCGGCGCTGGCCATGACCAGGCCGCCGATCAGGAAGTATCCGCTACCGCCCAGGGTGACCAGGCGCACGCCGCCAGCGGCCAGGGCAAGGCCGAGCAGGGCGATGACGATGCCCAGACCGGAAAGGATGAATCTGCTGAGGCCGCGGGCCTGAGAAGGTTGTGTCATACAAGAACGTCTCGCTGTGTGAATGCGGGCGACTATACCCTTAGCTTGCTAATTAACTGAATAGTTAATTTGAAATAATGCGACAAAATTTCGCAAGGTTCTGCCTTGACAAACGCAGATTAGCTCTCGTTGGCACGCTGTGCCCGCCACGCCGTCCTGATTTTCGCGGTGTCGAGGGCAGGGCGATCCGAACCTGCCCAGGGCTTCGGAAATCTATACAAAAACTTGTACAAGGATATATGCTTGTACAATATTCTCCGCTTCCGGTGTCCTGGTCATGACATGTAGAACCTCGGCGCTCAGCCTGTTCGTCCTCGGCCTGCTGCTGACGATCACGCCCCCCGCCTGGGCGGATTGGCGCTCCGGGCTGCCGGGAGCGCGGCTGATCGGCACGGGCGAGTTCACCTGGTTCGGCCTGCGCCTGTACAGCGCCCAGGTCTGGAGTGCGGGGCCGGTACAGGGCTGGCAACAGCCGTTCGCCCTGGATCTTATCTACCACCGGTCGTTGTCCCGGGACACGCTGGTACAGGCCAGCCTGGATGAAATCCGCCGACTGGCCGACGGGCCGCTGCCCCCTGCCACCGAGGCGCGTTGGGCGCAGGCAATGCGCGAGGCATTCGTCGATGTCCGCCCGGGCATGCGCATCACCGGGCTGTATCTGCCGGGCCAGGGCTGTCGTTTCTATGTCGACGATCAACTGAGCCGGGAAATCGCCGACCCGGCCTTTGCCCGGTCGTTCTTCGCCATCTGGCTCGACCCGCGCGCCCGTGACCCACAACTGCGCCAGCGCCTGCTCGGCCTGGCGGGGAATTCGTCAGGAGAGTGAGCATGTACAGAAGTCTGCTGTTGATCTGCTGCCTGCTGTTGGGCAGTTGCGGCAACGTTGATGTCGATCGTTATGCCGGGGAGCAGCCGCGCCTGGACCTGGTGGAGTTCTTTTCCCGACCGGTGCAGGCCTGGGGCATGTTCCAGAAGCGTTCGGGCGAAGTGGTCAAGCGCTTCCAGGTGCGCATCGACAGCCGCCGTGAAGGGCAGAGCCTGATTCTCGACGAGCATTTCCTCTACAGCGACGGGACCCGCCAGCAGCGGACCTGGACGCTCACCCCGGATGGCCCCGGTCGCTGGCGCGGGACGGCCGGTGACGTGATCGGCGAGGCACGGGGGCAGGTCGCCGGCAATGCCTTGCGCTGGCGTTATCGCCTGGATCTGCCGGTCGATGGCCGGCACTGGGCAGTCGACCTGGACGACTGGATGTACCGCATGGATGACGACACCCTCATCAACCGCTCGAGCATGAGCAAACTCGGCGTGGAGATCGGGCAGATCACCCTGTTCTTCCGCCGCCTGCCGGAGGGCACACCATGAACCTGCAACACCTGACCGAGCTGGCCCACGCCGGCGCCATCGATGAGCTTGAACTGCTGTCCCTGGAGGGCGGTTTCTATGTCCTGCGCGCACTGACCGGGACCGGGCCGCAAACCTTGTGCGATGCCCGAGGCGAGGTGATGCACCTGCGCTCGACCACCGAACTGCGACAATTGCTCGCCGATGTACCGCCGTTGCGCTGCACGCTGGTGCAGCACGTGGTGCACGATGAGATGTGCGGGCAGCGCAGCGGCCCGATCGAACCCCTGCGGGTGCCGGTGACGCTGGCCAACCAGTGGTAGCGCAGGCGGTGCGGCTGGGCCTGGTGCTGGGCGACCAGCTTTCGTTCGATTTGGCGGTACTGCGCGCACTGGACCCGACGCGCGATGTCCTGCTGATGGCCGAGGTCGAGGGTGAGGCGCGCTACGTGCCACATCATCCACAGAAGATCGTGCTGATCTTCAGCGCCATGCGCCATTTCGCCCAGGCCCTGCGTGAGCGTGGCTGGCGGGTGCATTACGTGCCGCTGGACGATCCGGGCAATACGGGCAGCATCGCCGGCGAGCTGCGCCGCTGGCAGGCCGGGCTGGGCGTTGAGGAACTGCACGTGACCGAGTGCGGCGAATGGCGCCTGGAACAGGCCCTGCGCGACTCCGGGTTGCCCCTGGTCTGGCACCGTGATACCCGCTTCCTGTGCTCGCGGGAAGCCTTCGCGCGCTGGGCTGCCGGCCGCAAGCAATTGCGCATGGAGCACTTCTACCGGGGCATGCGCAAACGCTGCAACCTGTTGCTGGAGCCCGACGGTCGCCCGGTGGGCGGTGCCTGGAACTTCGACGGCGACAACCGCAAAGCGTTGCCCCGGGGCTTGCGCGGGCCATTCCCGGCACATTTTGCCCGGGATGCGACCACGGCGGCGGTCGTGGACCTGGTCCGTGAGCGTTTCCCTGAGCACTACGGCGCGCTCGACACCTTCGACTATCCGGTGACCCACGACCAGGCACGGGAGCTGTGGGCGCATTTCCTCGAGTTCGGCCTGGCGGCCTTCGGCGACTATCAGGATGCGATGGCCGAGGGCGAGCCCTATCTTTTCCATGCCCGTATCAGTGCCGCGCTGAACATCGGCCTGCTGGATGTCCGCCAGCTGTGCGAAGACGTCGACAGCGCTTGGCGCGAGGGGCGGGTGCCCCTCAACGCCGCCGAGGGTTTCATTCGCCAATTGATCGGCTGGCGCGAGTACGTGAGGGGCATCTACTGGCTGCGCATGCCCGAATACGCCGGGCTCAACTACCTGGGTAACGAGCGTGGATTGCCGGAGTTCTACTGGACGGGGAAGACCCGCATGCGCTGCATGGCCCAAGTCATCGGCCAGACCCTGGAACTGGGCTACGCCCACCATATCCAGCGGCTGATGGTCACCGGCAATTTTGCGCTGCTGGCCGGGATCGCGCCGCCTGCGATCTGCGAATGGTACCTGGCCGTCTACCTGGATGCCTTCGACTGGGTTGAACTGCCCAACACCCTGGGCATGGTGATGCATGCCGACGGCGGCTACCTGGGGTCCAAGCCCTATTGCGCCAGTGGTCGCTATATCCAGCGCATGTCCGACCATTGCAAGGCGTGCAGCTACAAGGTCGAGCGGGCGGTGGAGGAGGATGCCTGCCCATTCAATGCGCTGTACTGGCATTTCCTCATCCGCCATCGCCAGCCGCTGGCGGCCAACCCGCGGCTGGCCCTGGTCTATCGCAGCCTCGACGGCATGTCGCAGGCACGGCGTGAGGCCTTGTGGCAGCGTGGCGAGACCTTGCTGCAGCGCCTGGACCGTGCCGAGGTGTTATGAAAAGGCCACTTGCGGGGCCGTTCGAGCGCGGGTCTCCGGCAGGGCGAGCAACACCAGCATGAAGGCGGCCGCGGCGATGGCGGCCAGCGTCAGGAAGGCGGCATCGTAGCCGGCCGACTGGACCACCAGCCCGGCGAGCCCCGGGCTCAGCGCCGCACCGAGGCCGAACACCGTGCTCAGCGCACCCAGGCTGACATTGAAGCGGCCACTGCCCTCGGTCAGGTCCTTGACCACGATCGGGAACAATGCGCCGAAGATCCCCGCGCCGATGCCGTCGAGCAGTTGCACAGCGACCAGCCAGAACGGGTTGTCGGAGACCACGTAGAGTGCGCCGCGCAGCGGCAGGATGAGAAAGCCGGCGAGCAGGAAAGGCTTGCGCCCCCATTGTTCGGCCTTGGCGCCCACCAGCAGTGCCATCGGTACCATCACCAGTTGCGCCGCGACGATGCAGGCGGAAGTGAGCGGCGTGGCCAGGTGCAGATCGACCTGCGACAGCTTCTGGCTTACCAGCGGCAGCATCGCCGCGTTGGCCAGGTGGAAGAGGGCGCAGCACACGGCGAACAGCAGCAGGGTGCGGTTATGCAGCAACAGCGCAAGGCCGGCCGGGTGAGCGTCGCCCGCTGGCAGATGGGCCAGGCCACGTGCCACCTGGTGATCGATGGCCGCGCCGGGTATCCGACTGACCGCGATGAGGCTGGCCACCGTCATCACCGCCATCAGGTAGAACACCACCACGGGCCCGTACAGGTAGGCCAGGCCACCGGCCAGCAGGGCCGAGCAGGCATTGCCGGCGTGGTTGAAGGTTTCATTGCGGCCCACGCGCCGAGTAAAGGCCTTGGGGCCGGTAAGGCCCAGGGAAATGGCGGCAATGGCCGGGGCGAACACCGAGCCGGCCAGGGCGCTGGCGGTCTGCGTCAGGGCCACCAGCCCGAACGACGAGACCATCGGCAGCAACAGACAACTGCCGGTGACCAGCAGGGCGGCGATCACCACCACCGCGCGCTTGGCTGGCGTCCTGTCGATCAGCGCGCCGGCCGGCGTCTGGGCCAGCAGTGCAGCGATGCCGGCCAGGGTCATGACCAGGCCGATGCTCGCCGGCTGCCATTGGTGCACGGCCAGCAGATAGATCGCCAGGTAAGGCCCGAGGCCGTCGCGCACGTCCGCTAGGAAAAAGTTCAGCCAGTCAAGCGCACGGTTGGAGGAAGCGGTTTGCCGGAAGTCGTTCAAGGATGCGATCTCGATTGGCCAGAGGAGGGGGACACCATCAGCATGTGCCTTGCCGGCCTGTTTCAGCCGACATGCAGGCGGTTGCGCCCGGCCTCCTTGGCGATGTAGAGCGCCTGGTCGGCACGTTCGAGCAGTGGCTGCCAGTTGTCGAGGTCAGTTTTCGTGGCGCAGGCAATGCCAATGCTGACGGTCACCTGTGCAAAGGGACTGCTCGGGTGAGCGATAGGTTCCAGAGCCAGGCGTTCGAGCATCAGGCGCGCGACCACGGTGGCGCCGGCGCTGTCGGTATCGGGCAGGATCACGGCCATCTCTTCACCGCCGTAGCGCGCCAGCAGGTCGGGTGGACGGCGAATGCAGGTCGAGAGCAGCCGGGCCACCTGTTGCAGGCAGGCGTCGCCGGCGGGGTGGCCGTAGGTGTCGTTGTAGCGCTTGAAATGATCGATATCGATCATCAGCAACGCCAGCGATGTCCCGTTACGACGGGCTCTGCCGACTTCCTGCTCCAGGGCTTCGTCAAAGCAGCGCCGGTTGGCGAGGCCGGTCAGGGCATCGTGCATCGCCAGGCGTTCGAGTTGCTGGTTGCTGTCGAGCAACTGTTGCTGGGTCAGCCGCAGTTCGTTTTCCACCGCGATACGGCGGTTGATATTGCGTATCAGCATCCAGCCGATGGTGCCTGTGACCACCAGCAGACCACACACCACCAGCAACGACAGCAGTGCCTCCAGTTGCCAGGCCGCCAGGGCTTCACGCTTGCCCAGGGCCACGGTGGTCACCAGGGGCAGCTTGTCGCTCTTGCGAAACGCGTACAGGCGCTCCACCCCGTCCAGGCTGGAGGTGAAGGAGGCGGTGCCCACCGTCTTGTCGATCAGGTACTTGGCGTAGATCGGCGACTTGGAGAAGTTGCGACTCATGTCCTGCTCCCGAAACGGGTAGCGCACCAGCATCGAGCCGTCGGTGTAGGACAGACCGATGGCGCCCTCCTGGCCCACGTCGATCTGGCCGAACAGGCGCAGGAAGTTCTCCACCCCCAGCGTAACGGCCACCACGCCGGCGAACCCGCCGTCGGCGTCGTTGAAACGGCGACTGATGGTGATCACCCATTCATTGTTGGTGCGGCTGCGGATGGGCAGGCCGATGAACGGCTCGCGCGATGGGTCGTCGCGGTGATGGATGAAGTAGGCCCGGTCGCTGCTGTTGGCACCGACCGGTATCGGGCGGTTGGACGACATCAGCCAGTGTCCGTGCCTGTCGTACACGGTAATGCCGCTCATCTGCGGCATCAGGGGCTGCTGGCGGCTGACCAGTTGGCTCAGGCGTTCGATCTGGGCGGGCCCGCTGCCTTCGGTTTCCAGGCGCTCGACCAGGCCGAGCAGCAGCAGTGAGCTCTGCCTGACGATGCCTTCGGAATAGGTGGATAACGCCTGGGTCAGGTTCAGGCTGTGGGTGTTGATTTCCTCCAGCGCCCGCTCGCGGGAGGCCATCACTTTCCAGAGCGTCAACGAGGCGAGTGAGCAACCGATGATCGATAGCAGAAGGACAACGAGGTGGATGTCACGCTTCACGTCAATACCTGATAGGAGTCCGAATTCCTGGGCCGGCGACCCTTTCCGAAGGGGGCATAGCACAAAGCCATTCCTGGTTTCGGGCAAAGGATACAGGGACTCGGGTCGGGATGCAGTAGCCAGTCGGTGGCAGGCGCCTGCAAGGGGGACTGCGCCCGCTTGCACTCGAGTCGCAGGCGCACCGCACGGACAAGGGGCACCTGCCAGGAAAAACCTCGATGAACGAAAGGTCCGGTTACGGGGGACGTCAGGCCATGTAGTCTTTGGGCGGTGCCGGCAGATCGGCCAGCAGGTCCCTGAGCCCGGTGCACCACTGGTTGCGGATCTGGGCGTAGTAGGGATCGTCCTGGGTGATGCGATAGCTTTGCGCCGGCCCGAAAGCGTCCTTGCGATACACCAGCAGGTCCAGGGGCATGCCCACCGACAGGTTGCTGCGGATGGTTGAATCGAACGAGATCAGGCCGCAACGCAACGCCTCGCCCAATGACGTCTGGTACGTCAGGTTGCGATCGAGGATCGGTTTTCCGTACTTGCTTTCCCCCAGTTGCAGGAACGGCGTGTCCTCGGTGGCCTGGATGAAATTGCCTTGCGGGTAGATGCTGTAGAGGCCCATCGGTCCGCCGGCAATCTGCCCACCGACCAGAAACGAGCAGCTCAGGTCGACCTTGCTCGCCAGTTTGCTGCGATCGCGGATGACGACCTCACGGATGGTTTCGGCCACCAGCACCGTTGCGTCATAAAGCGTACGGACATTCAACAGGTGGTTGCCCGTGCCGTTGCAACGCTGCCTGAGCAGGTTGACCACCGATTGCGAGGTGGCCAGGTTGCCCGCGCTCTGCAGAACGAGCAGCCGCTCGCCCGGCGTGCTGAAAATGAACAGTTTGCGAAACGTCGAGATCTGGTCGATCCCGGCATTGGTGCGTGAATCGGAGACAAACACCAGCCCGTCGGCAAGGTGCATGGCCACGCAGTACGTCATCTGTTTTACCTGTGTACGTTGAATAGCCCGCCGTCATGGCGACGGCGGGTTGAAGTGGAGGGGCCTACTGTTGCTGTTGCCCCTGTGGGAGCGAGGTGACCTTGACCTGCGCCAGCATCGACTCGGCTCCGCCTCCGCGGCGCATGCCGCGTACCGGACAGGCATCGAGGTAGTCCAGGCCCACCGCCAGTTTCAGGTGACGATCGGGCCTGGCCAGCCGATTGGTCACGTCGAAGCTGTACCAGCCATCCTCCAGCCAGGCCTCGGCCCAGGCGTGACTGGCCAGGTGGTTTTCATCCTCGGTGCACAGGTAGCCGGAGACGTACCGGGCCGGGATCCCCAGGCTGCGGGCGCAGGCAAGAAATGCATGGGTATGGTCCTGGCACACGCCCACCCCGGCGGCGAACGCCTCGGCCGCGGTGCTGTCGACCGCGGTCGTGCCAGGGCTGTACGGCATGCGCTCGGCCAGGCCCGCCATCAGTTCGATCAGGGCGGCACGATCACGGCGGCGGCCGCAACGTTGTGTGGCAAAGTCGATCAGGGCCGCGTCGGCCAGGGTCAGGCGGCTGGTACGCAGGAACGGCAAGGGCGACTGGCTGTCGTGTTCGACTTCCAGCGACTGGTCGATTTCCACCTGCCCGCAGGCACTCAGCGCCAGGGCGCTGTGGGGCTCTTCCAGGGTCAGGACGTGCAGCACGTTGCCATAGGGGTCGATCTGGCTCCGTACCTGGCGGGGCATCTGCACGCGCCAGTCGAGGATCTGCTGGCGCTCGGTGCTCTTGGGCGTCAGGCGCAGGAACTGGATGCTTGCGCTCACCGGGTTGGCGTAGGTGTAGCGAGTGTCGTGGTGTATGGCGAGCTTCATACGACCTCCAGGTAGGAGTGGTGAACCGTCTGGCCGAGTTGGCGGATGCATTCGATGAAATCGGTCAGCCAGGGGTGCAGGCCGGCCTCCAGGATCTCGTCGATGTCGGTGTAGCGCAGGCGCGCGTTGAGTTCCGCGGCCATGCGCTGCGAGGCGCGGCCACTGTTGCTGGGCAGGCCGGCGAGGATGTGGTCCAGTTCCTCGATGCACGCATGCAGTGAGCGCGGCACGTCGGCGCGCAACAGCAGCAGTTCGGACACCTGCCTGGCGCTGGGAGCATTGCGGTAGATCTCGTTGAAGGCCTCGAACGCCGACAGGGCGCGTAGCAGGGCGCTCCACTGGTAGTAGCCGCGGGCCGAATGGTCGCTGACCTCTTCCGACGCCTCGCCGAACATCTCGTAACGCACGTCCAGCAGGCGCAGGGTATTGTCGGCCCGCTCGATGAAGGTTCCCAGGCGGATGAAACAGTAGGCATCGTTGCGCATGATGGTGCCCGCCGTGGCGCCACGGAACAGGTGCGAGCGCTCCTTGACCCAGTCACAGAACTGGCTCATGCCGTAGCGGGCCAGGCCATTGCTGGCGATCTTGCGCATTTCCAGCCAGGTGGCGTTGATGTTCTCCCACATGTCGGCGGTGATCCGCCCGCGCACCGCATGGGCATTGGTGCGCGCCGCCTGCAGGCAGCAGTAGATGCTGCCGGGGTTGGTTTCGTCGAAGGCGAAAAAATGCAGCATGCGCGCGGTGTCGAGCGCGTCGTGGCGCCGGTTGTAGTCATCCAGGGTGCCTGCCGCCAGCAGCGACATGGCCAGCTCGGCCTGGCCGTCGGTGCGGCCGGCCTGGGGCATCAGCGACAGCGAGTAGCTGACTTCGAGCATGCGTGCCAGGTTCTCGGCGCGCTCCAGGTAACGGGACATCCAGTAGAGGTCCGCAGCGGTTCTTGAAAGCATGTGTCAGTCCTCCACTACCCAGGTGTCCTTGGTGCCGCCGCCCTGGGACGAGTTCACCACCAGCGAGCCTTCACGCAGGGCCACCCGCGTCAGGCCACCGGGGACCAGGCGGGTTTCGCTACCCGACAGGACGAACGGCCGCAGGTCGATATGACGCGGCGCGATGCCGTTCTCGACGAAGGTCGGGCAGGTCGAAAGGCTCAGGGTCGGTTGGGCGATGTAGGCCTCGGGGCGGGCCTTGAGCCGTGCGCGGAAGTCTTCGATCTCCGCCGCCGTGGCGGCCGGCCCGACCAGCATGCCGTAGCCGCCGGAGCCCTGGGTTTCCTTGACCACCAGTTCCGGCAGGTGCGCCAGCACGTGGGACAGCTCCTTGGGGTTGCGGCATTGCCAGGTCGGGACGTTCTTGAGGATCGGTTCCTCGTCGAGGTAGAAGCGGATCATGTCGCCGACGTAGGGGTAGATCGACTTGTCGTCGGCCAGGCCGGTGCCCACGGCATTGGCCAGCACCACGTTGCCCGAGCGGTAGGCGGCAATCAGGCCGGGTACCCCGAGCAACGAGTCGGGAGTGAAGGACAACGGATCGAGGTAGGCGTCGTCGAGGCGCCGATAGATCACGTCCACCTGTTTCGGGCCGGCGGTGGTGCGCATGAAGACATGGTCGTCGCGCACGAACAGATCGGCCCCTTCGACCAGTTCCACGCCCATCTCCCGGGCCAGGAACGCGTGTTCGAAATAGGCGCTGTTGAAACGACCCGGGGTCAGCACCACGGCGGTGGGGTTGTCCAGCGGGCTGGCGCTCTTGAGGGTGTCGAGCAGCAGGTTGGGGTAGTGGTCGATGGGCGCCACGCGCTGGCTGGCGAACAGCTCGGGGAACAGCCGCATCATCATCTTGCGGTCCTCGAGCATATAGCTCACGCCGCTGGGGGTGCGCAGGTTGTCTTCGAGCACGTAGTAGCTGCCATCGCCGTCACGCACCAGGTCGACCCCGGCGATGTGCGCATAGATGTCGCGGTGCAGGTCCAGGCCCTGCATGGCAATCTGATAACCCTCGTTCACCAGCACCTGTTCGGGCGGGATGATGCCTTGCTTGAGAATGCGCTGGTCGTGATAGACGTCGGCCAGGAACAGGTTCAACGCCTGCACCCGTTGAATGCAGCCGCGTTCGACCATTTGCCATTCGCTGGCCTTGATGCTGCGGGGGATGATGTCGAAGGGGATCAGGCGCTCGGTGCCCTGTTCGTCCCCGTAGAGGGTGAAGGTGATACCGGCGCGGTGGAACAGCAGGTCGGCTTCGCGACGGCGCTGCTCCAACAGTTCGGGCGGTGTATCCGCCAGCCAGTGTGCAAACGGCTGGTAATGGGGGCGGCAGGCACCGTCCGCGTCATACATTTCGTTGAAAAAATCTCGGGACATATCGCACTCCTTGCCGTTCAAGACGACGGCATTTTCCTTCTACCTGGCTATTTCACGATGCGAGACCCTGCGAGAGATGATCGAGTACTGGCTGTGGGGGCACCTCAGTGTGCGTTATCGACTTCCAGCGGCGCTTCGGATCGGCGCCGCTTGCCTTTCCATGCTGGTGGCCTGGCTCACATTTTTCTTTGGTGAACGAAGACTTGCGCTGGTAGGCAAGCTTTAGCAATAACGATGCCGGAAAACCGCAAGTGCAGAAATCGACCGCTTTTCCCGGGTGGGATGATCGATTTTGCGGCATCTGTATCGGTTATCGGCGTCGAGGCCGGGCGATGCGGGAAGACCAGGCGCCGGCCCTGTTCCTACGACACGGGGTTGCGCACCAAAATGGCGCGCCAGAGGAGGATGGTTGCACCTGGCGGAGGGACTTGCAGCGTTTACAGGCTCTCGGGGTCCCCGCAGATGAGCGCTGTTGATTTCCCAGCAGCGGCTGTAGTGCCCGGTCTCGAAGGCCAGTTGTCGGCTGCGTTGCTGGGCGATCGCCCGGGAGTGAAAGTCACCCAGCAGAACCGGGGGCTGACGATCATGGGCGAGCAGGGCGTAGATCACCTGAACCACGGCCCCGATATACGGGTAGTGAGCGTCCTGCTCCTCGGGGGCGGCTTGTGCCGTCAGGACCCAGGCATGCTCGTTGTTGAACAGACAGGGCCGGCGGTTGGGTTGGTCGTCGGCGAGATCACCCTGGGACGGGTGTAGCGGTAGATGGCTGAGGGGCGCCTCCACATCGTAGAGAATGGCCAGCAAGCGTTGAATACGCAGATCGCTGAAACCGCGGGCGAACGGGTTGAAGGGAGGAAGTGGCATGTGTCGGTCTCCTGTGTGGGGGAGAGGGACACTGCCCGACGGGAAGTGTCCCGTCGGGGTGACTGGCTGATGGCTTACCAGCCGTCGTAACTGAGGATCAGGTTCGCGAGTAGCGTACGTCGCTCCAGGTCCAGCCCACCGAAATCGGCCAGGCCCTGGACACAGCTTTGCTGCAACAGCGCGCCGCCGTCTTCGGCGTCATACACGCTGACCAGCGCCGCCAGGAAGATCTGCTCCCCGTGGCTCATCACGCCAATGGCGTGTCGGATCAAGGAGAGGTTGGGGCAGAGGTCCCATTTACTCTGGGCTTGTTCGAAGCCTGAGCGACTGCCATCGCCGAAATAGCTGATGCCGGCCAACTGGGCGGCCTGTTTCCAGGTGGGGAAAAAGCGAGGTGCTGTTGGGTGCTGCGAGCGAATCAGTTCTGCCAACTGAGCGCCGAGGGTTTCCTTGGGCATGGTCTGGCCTCCAGTCAAGGACGGTGGGGAGCACCGCCTGATGGGATCGGTGTACCTGCGGGAGGGGGGGCAGGCCGTTGGATCAACGCGATCAGGACCGCGTCGTAGCCTTGAGGATCTTGGCTACCTGGGCGAGTGCCAAACAGTTGGCGTCACTTGCAGTAGTTTGGGTATGAGCAATAAAGGTGGGGAGTTCCAATCAGATACTGCGTAGTATCTGTTTTATTTGAGCATTGTACGTGCTGTCGCCGGGGGCTGTGTGCAGCCCCCGTCCGTGATCTGATATAGGTTAGATACTTGGTCCACTTGGCCAATTGTCTTCATCAGGTTCATCAGTCGGCTCTGGGACGATACCCAGTTTTGCCCATCCTGCCAGGTCATGAAATGAATTGAAGGCATAGCTCTCCACTGGGCCTAGCATGGAAATCCCAAAAACCACGACAGGAAATTTTTGCTGGCGACTTTCACCACCTCGCAAGCTAAGCAGCCATTGTAGGTATGGGGCGAACTCATCAGCCGGAAGTCCTGCTTTTTCTTGTGCTAGCGCGTGTGCAAGTGCCGCGCCTTCAAAAACAGTTGTTTTATCGGCTTTGGGGTCGATCTCTGCAAAAGCAAGCGTTTCACACAAAGGTAGTCTATTCCGATTGCAGACCAAGTCTTGGTACACTCCTCCTTGAATATGCAATCCCGCGTTAAGTTGCTTTTTTCCCCACATTGCAAAATGACATGCTCGGTGGAGTAGTCTTGCTTCTCTGCTAACAATGAGGCCGGTGCAGAGTACGCAGGCGGAGTGCTTATTCTTCTCTGCACCAAGGTTGTAACGGCTCGATTTAAACTCTATCAGCAAGAACCGATCGTTTGCAGCGAACATCTCGTCTGCATTGAAGTGCCTGTCTGTGCCGCATAGTGGAATACTTAAATCAAGAGCACCGATCGCGTTGCAAGCCCTGAAAAGTTGTCGGTGAAAAGTTTTTGCGACGCTATCTTCTCGTCCTGACACGAGCCATTTCCCTGAGATGCTTTCATTAATCCAGGAATGCTAGCAAAGTGCTATGTTGGCGTCTATCACAAGCCGAGCCATGGATGGGCTAATCCAACTCCGATATGTCACGTGAACAGCCATTAGCTTGGAATCACTCATCATGTTCCTGCCGCCAATGACTGTCATAATCCTGCCCTCCATAGAACACACCTAAAATTGATACCGTTGCGGTTTTGGGCTCGGCGATAAAGGCAATGATCGTGCTATGTCGATAGTGAGTGATGCGCAAGCCAGGCATCAGGTCGTCACGGCAGTTACCGCGCAGAGGGAAGGTGGACAGGCCCTCGCAGTGACGGATGATGGCATCGACATACTGTGCGGCAAGGGTGGGCGAGGCCGCGCTGGCGAGGTAGTCTTCAAGGGCGTCGAGTTGCATCAACGCCTCGGGTGCGAAGACTACGCGGTAGGTCACAACGTTTCCGTGCTTCGACGTTGACGCCTGGCGGCCAGGTGTTCGCGAACCTGGTCAGTGGACAGGGCACGGTCCGGGTCGTCTTTGAGGGCCACGGCCGCCGGGACCACCTGGTTACGCAGCCATTCCTCCATCGCCCGGTCTCGTGCCAGCAGGGCACGCAGCCCGTCACGAATCACTTCGCTTTCGGTGGCGTACTCACCGGCCTCCACTTTGGCCTTCACCGCCGCTGCCATCTCCAGGGGGAGGGTGATGCTCATTTGTTGGGTTGAGCGCATGGTGGACTCGATCATTTCATGGACAAGTAGGATTAAATCCTACTCCCTCATCGGCTGGTTGCAACCGGTAACTGACCGGCGTTGAAGGGGCCTCGGCCTGAGCCGAGGCGGTTGAAAGGTTCAGACGAGCGCCAAGCGTTTGATCGGCGGATGCTCGCGTTGCTGGGCCTGCCACAGATCATGGGCCACCTGCTCGGCCAGGTACTGGCGAGCGTTGCCCAGGCCGGCCAGTTCCAGGCGGTAGGCCAGCTCCGCGGAAATCGCGGCATGACCGTGTAATACGGTTGAGAGCTGCCCGCGAGAATAACTCAGGTGTTGGGCCAAGGCCGTGATGCTGAGGCCCACTGCCGGCAGTACGTCTTCAGGCAGGGCTTCTCCCGGATGGGGAGGATTGTGCATCGGCATCAGGCACCTCCTTAGTGATAATCCAGGTCATAAGGGGTGCACGCAACGTCCAGGGAGCCGAGCAAATGATGCAGGCGTGCCACGTGGTCGGCGCGCACACCGGAGGTGTCGCCGCGTTGATGTAACGCCCTCAGTCCCTTGTGCCGGAAGCGCCGGATCATAGTAACGGCAATGTCTGGTCTGAGCGGGCGCGGCTCAAAGAAAAAGGTTGAATAGACATGTCGAGGCTCCTGTAGGGGGGCGCCGTTGGGCGTTGACGCCACCGACGACGTGAAGAGACAGGGACGGCCAACGCCTGGGCGTGCGCAGCCTTGAAGGCCTCGGCTGCCTGGGTATGTGCCGATCGTTCGGCAGGTACGCAGGCAAGCTTGTCTGGGGAAGGGAGGGGCAGCACTTGGGTTTACGCTGCGGGAAGTGCCCGAATTGACGTGAGCAAAAAAGAGCCTCGACGCGCTTCAACATCCGAAGGCGGTGCGCAGAGGCTCAACTGTTCACAAGCGTGAAGTGGTGAGCCGCGTAGGCGAAGTTCAGATAGCTCACCACGGGTGCGCCGGTCTCAGGGTGCCGACGCCCGTCCATGCTAAAAAGCCTGGCGACCTGGTATCAAGGTTGTCCTGATAAGCGGGGTAGGAGGAGGATGACCCCACCGCACTCCACTGTCTGCTGTTGCTGGGAAAGCACGAGGTAGTGCCTGTTCTCACGCATTCTGATTGCCTGAGCGAATAATCGAGTAGCGACCAATGTCGTCCCGCTTCTGCCATCCACGCCGTGCCCAATATTCCTGGGCCTCGGTGTTCTCCACCAACACATCGAGATGGGTTTTGTAGATCCCGATCTTTTCCAGTTCCACAAGGCACCGCTCTACCAGTGTGTTGGCAATTCCTTGACCCCGGTGAGCCTCTTCGACCACGACATGCTGAAGATAGCCTCGGCGTCCATCGTGGCCACACATCGCGCAACCGACGATCCTCCCTTGATCGACGCACAAGAAGCTCAAATTGGGATTGCGGGTTAAATAGCGCGCTGTCGCCGACTTGGAGTCTGTGTCGCGAACGACGATGCCTGGCGTACGGCGCATCAGGTCCATAACACCTTCATGGTGATCGAGGGTGTAAGGGATAATGTTCATGGAAGCGTCTCGGTAACGATGGGGATGAAGCCCAGCATACGCTTAGCGCCTCTGCCGAGGGGGGAGTGGTGAGCCCAAGCGAAGTTCAGGTAGCCCACCACTCGGTGCGCCGGCCTGCGTGGAACCGACGCCCGTCCATGCTAAAGAGCATGGCGCCGAGGCTTCAAGCCTCTCTGGATAAACGGGGTAGGACGGGGATGACAGGGGGCGGTGCTTTCAGGTCGAGGGCGCCTGCTCACTGTCTTCCGTCGGCTGCGGCGTGGAGGGTTCTGGCCCTGCCAGCAGGATCACTTTCGCCAGTCGATAGGGCAGGATGGCAATCCGGCGTGCCTCGATCTTGAAGGTCACACGCGGGTTGTCCTTACGGTCCTCCCACTCCTCCCGGAGGGTGCGACCCTCGACCAGCACCCGCATACCTTTCTGGTACAACGCTTTCCACTGCTCGGCGTCCGGGTGCCACCACTCCACGGGGGCCCAGTAGCCGCCCCGGTCCTCGTAGCCGTCCTTGGTGGGGACCGGGTTATCGAAATAGATATTCAGCCGCAGCAGGCGGCGGGGCTCAAGGTTGTCACGCGGGAATTCCCGGTACTCGGGCGCCGAGCCGATGTTGCCCTCACCGAAGAAGTGGGTGCTCATAAGACCTCCGTGCAACGGGTGCGTTGCTGCTGGATGCGTTCGGCATAGGCCAGCTTATGGGCCGTGCTGCGGGCCAGCCTGGCCAGGGTGTGGGCCAGGCTGATCTGGGCGTTGAGCAGCAGGCGTTGGTGTTCCAATTGGTACAGCGTCGGCACCAGGGCGGACGGCGTGTTCGGGGCCAGCAGCAGGGCGCGCCACTGCGCCACGCCCATCGCCGTGCGATCGACACGGCGCCAACGCAGGAAGGCGGTGCCCGCCGGAGTGGCCTGCTGCCTCAAGTGCACCGGCAACAGGTGCAACGGGGGCGTGCCGGCGCGGGCCAACATCGCCGGCAGCGCCTGCCGGATCAGCTCATCCCGTTGCGCCACGCAGGCATCCGCCAACGCCAGCAGCGCCCCCTTACCCTTGAAAAGGCCTTAGGCGGAATCATAAATTCATGTGAATCGCTTCTTTTTCAGGAACTGAAATCAGCTTGCGGAGCCTGCAATAGGCTCAATAATGCCTAATTTCATGCGATTTATACCGACTGCTATGCCGGGCGGGGCCACGGCCGGCATAGCAATCGACGGCCCCGGAAAGCGTCAATGTGCATCAGGCCGGCATCTCGATCCGGATCACCGTACCGCCGCCGACACGATTGGCGGCGGCAATGGTGCCGCCGTGCGCGGCGCAGATGGCCTGGGCGATCGACAGACCCAGACCGCTGCCACCACTGTGCCGGGCGCGGGAACGCTCGGCCCGCCAGAAGCGGTCGAAGATGTTGCTCAGGTCCGCGGGGTCGATGCCGGGGCCGCGGTCGGCGACGCTAAGGATGATCGAGGTCCCGGCCGTGACGGCACTGATCTGCAGGTCACCACCCTGGGCGGCGTAACGCAGGGCGTTGTCGATAAGGATGTTGATGACCTGTCCCATGCGCCCATTGTCGGCGCGCAGGTGCAGGCTTTCGGCGATTCGCACCTCGGGCTCGATGCCGGCGCTGTGCAGTTGCGTGTTGAACCAGCTCAGGCGTTCATGGACGAGTTGCCCCAGGTTGAACCGGGTCTTGTCCAGTACCAGCTGACCCGCCTTGGCCAGCGACAGCAGGTGCAGTTCGTCCACCAGCTTGTTCAACTGGTCGAGTTGTCGCTTGACCCGTTCCAGCTGGTTGAGGTCACGGGGAAAGACTTCGTCCATCATGCCCTGGACACGTCCCAGGGCGGCATTCAGCGGGGTGCGCAGTTCGTGGGCGATCATCGCGCTGGACTCGCGCACTTCCTGTTCATAGCCCTGCAGTTGGGTGGTCATGCTGTTGAAGTCGCCGATCAGGCACTGCAACTCGTCGGGGGCCTTTTCGTTGGCCGGCAGACGGGTCGAAAAGTCGCCCTGGGCGACATGGCGGGCCATTTGGGCGATGGATGAAAACTGGCGTGACAGCGGGCGTGAAAACAGAAAGCCGAACAGCAGGATGAGCGGAATGGACGTGGCCACCAGCAGCCAGAGCAGCAGCCAGTCGCTGTTGCCCAGGCCGGCCAGGACGTTTTCGATCGGGTAGTACTGGCTCAGGATCTGCCAGAGCCTGGCCTGGTTGAGCTGTGGATCGGCCCGCAGTTGCTGGAATTCGGCTTGCACAGGCACGGGAATCCTTTGCAGCATGGCCCTGTCCATCAGGGTGAAGTGCACCCACATGGCGAAGGCGATGGCCAGCACCGCGCCGATGGCCAGCAGGCTCATGCGCAGACCTACCCAGTGCCACAGGCGGACCCTTTTCATTCTCAGGTATCGGGGCACGTCATCACCTGAACCGGTAGCCAATGGAGCGGACGGTCACCAGCACGTCCACGATTGCGTGGACTTCGAGCTTGCGCCGCAGGTTGTGCACGTGGGTGTCGACGACCCTGGCCAGGGCGTCGCTGTCCGGCAGGCAGATCTCCAGCAGTTCGTCCCGGGTGAAGGCCTTGGCCGGGGTGGCCAGCAGGGTGGCGAGCAGCTTGAACTCGGTGGGCGTCAGGTCGAGCAGGATGGGTTCGCCGCCGACGCTGTCGATGGCGGCGGTGACCGCCTCGAGATCCACCCGCAAGCGGTTGTAGCACAGTTGGCGGTCATTGTTGGCGCTGCTGTTCGAGCGTCGTAGCACCGCGTGGACGCGGGCCACCACTTCCTTGGGGTTATAGGGCTTGACCACGTAGTCGTCGGCACCGTAGCGCAGTGCCCCGAGTTTTTCCGGCTCGTCACCCATGGCGGTGACCATGATCACCGGTGTGTCACTGCTGCGGCGGACCGTGGACAGCACCTCGGTGCCGCTCACTCTCGGCAGCATGATGTCCAGCAGAATCAGGTCGGGTTTCCATTGCCGATGCAGGTCGATACCGCGCTGTCCGTCTTCGGCCAGCGCGACCTCGAAGCCATCGCGTCGCAGGTAGGCCTCCAGAATACTGGCACTGTCGGCATGGTCCTCGACGACCAGAATACGTTTTCCTGACACGGGGAAGCCTCTTGATCAAATCTTGATATTTTGCGGACGATTCATTGAAAGTCGGCCCTTAGGATGGCTCGCAGACCTCATTGTCGCGAAGCGATCCTATGCTGACGAATACGCCCTTGTCCAAGTCTACCCGACGCCTTGCGCAGCGCCTCTGCGAGCTTCTGCTCGCCTTGGCGGTGGCGGGGTGTTCCCTGGCACCCGACTACGAGCGTCCGGTACCGGCTGTGCCGCGACAGCAGGGCCAGAGCCTGGTCGCAAACCCTGTGGAAGGGGCACCGGCAAGCTTGTCCGCTGATGAAGAGACCCTGCTGGCGGAACTGGCGCCGGACGGGCAGCTTCGCCGACAGGTCGTGCTGGCGCTCGGTTCCAACCGCGACTTCCAGTTGGCGGGCCTTCGTGTGCTGGAGGCCCGGGCGCTTTACGGCGTCAGCGATGCCGACCGCAGCCCGACCTTGAATGCCGGCCTTCAGCGTGATCGTCAGCATTTCGATAACGCGGCGGCCGACGAGCGCTACGGACAGGACCTGAGTGTCGCCTCTCTCGGGGTCTCGGACTTCGAACTGGATTTCTTCGGCCGGGTGAAGAACCTCTCTGCGGCGGCACGCCATGACTATCTGGCGACGACCCTCGGTCAGCAGGCGGCCCGTCGTGCGTTGCTGATCGAAATCGTCCGCGCCTACCTGCTCGAACAACAGGCCGGTGCCCGACAGGTCGCTGCCCAACGTATCTGTGAGGCTCGCCAGGCGTTGCTGCGCATGGCACAGGAGCAGCAGCGCGAGGGCGCGTTGTCCGTCGACGACCTGGCGTTGACCCGAGGCGAGGCGCTAAGCGCCCAGCGCCAGTTGCAGGCGGCTATCGCCAATCATTCGCGCGCCACCCAGGCCCTGGCACTGTTGGGCGGCTATGGCCCGACCTGGACGGCTGCGCCGCCGGTGTCCGATGAGGCGCTGGCGATGGCCTTGAGCACGCCCGGCTGGCTGGTCGACATGCCCTCCCAGCGTCTGCTGGAGCGCTTCGACGTGCGTCAGAGCGAGGAGTCGCTCAAGGCCGCCAACGCCAATGTCGGCGCCGCCAGGGCGGCCTTCTTTCCGACCATTCGGTTGAGCACCGGAATCGGCGTGGCGAGTGAAAGCCTGGGGCATCTGCTCGATGCCGGCCGGGGCGCCTGGCTGTTCTCGCCCCAGGTGACGCTGCCCTTGTTCGACGGCGGGCGTTCCCGGGCCAATCTGGACCTGGCCGAGGTGCGCCGGCAGATAGCTGTCGTGCAGTACCAGAAGACCGTCCAGGCGGCCTTTCGTGAAGTCGCCGATGTCTTGACCCGGCGGCAGCAGGTGCTGGAGCGCCTGCACAGTGAAACCGACCTGCGCAACCTGGCCCAGGAGCAGGCCGATCGCCTGTCCCTCGTGGTGGCGGCGGGCGGCGCCGAGCGCGGTCAGTTGCTGACCTCCCGCATTCGTCTTGCCCAGGCCGACCTGGCGTGGCGGCAGTCCCGCTACGACGTGTTGCTCAATCGCCTGGATATCTATCGCGTGCTCAGTGGTACGGATGCCGCAGCACCTCCATCTCATCCTGATACCGGAGCCTCATCATGAATCCTATCAACCTGTTGCGTGAACCGGGCATTGCCTTGCCCCGATGCCTGCTGGCTGCCGGCGTATTGTTCTGCAGTGGCGTCAGCCTGGCCGAGCAGGGCGCTACGAACACCGGGCAAAGCCTCTGGGGAGAGAAGACCGACGTCACCCTGGGTATGGGCGTCGCCATTGTGCCGCGCTACATGGGCGCCGATGAATATCGCCATCAATGGGTACCGACGCTGAGCCTGCAGCGCGGCCTGCTGTTCATCGACAGCACCCGCGGCCTGGGGCTGCAGTGGCAATCGCCCAGTGGCTTCAGTGCCAGTGCCGCGCTCAACTATGACTTCGGTCGACGCGATAAAAATACCAGCAGTCGTCCCGGTTCCAATGAGCTCGAAGGCATGGGCAGCGTGGCTGGGGCGACGGTGGCCGATTTCACGCTGGCACAACAACTGTTGCCATGGCTGTCCGTCAGCGCCGAAGCCGAGTTGCGCACCGCCGGGCAGAAGCGCGGCAACCGCTATCGGCTGGGGGTGGAGGGCATCGTCTATCACAACCCGAGGGACACGGTTGCCGTCGATGTCGATGCCCATGCCGGCGACGGGCGCTACAACCAGACCTACTTCGGTGTCAGCTCACTGCAAAGTCAGCGCTCCGGGTTTTCCAGGTTCCAGGCCGATGGCGGGATCTACGCCTATTCGATGGCCCTCAACTGGCAGCATATGTTCGATGCCCATTGGTCGACGGTGGCCAGTCTCGGTGCCTCGCATTACACCGACCAGGCAGGCGCAAGTCCGCTGGTGGAAACCCACCTCGAAGCGACCGGCCTGCTCGCGTTGAATTACAGCTTCTGAGGGGCCATTCATGGAACGCTCTTTCGATTTGTTACGCTGCTGCGCGGTGAGCAGCAGCCTGTCCGGATGGCTGGTGCTGATGCTAGGCGCCTTGATGTTGTGGGGCTGCTCCAGGGAGCAGCCTGCCATCGCGCCCGTCAAGCGGGCCGTGAAGATCGAGGCCGTGACGCCGTTGAACGGCCGTGATGCCGTATTCACCGGTACCGTGCGTCAACGTCAGCGTGCAGAGCTGGCCTTTGAATCCGCTGGGCAGATGGTCGAGCTGTTCGTCGAGGTCGGTGACACGGTCAGGGCAGGGCAGGTGTTGGCCAGCCTGGATCTGCAACCGGCTCGGCTTCGCCTGCAGCAGGCTCGGGCCAGACTGGACGCCAGCCGGTCACAGGCTGTCGAGCGCGCAAGCAACCTGGTACGCCAGCAGCGGCTGTTCGCGGCGGGCAGTGTTTCGCAAGGCGTTCTTGAGCAGGCAAGCGAGAGCGATGCGCAGGCGCAGGCCGAAAGGCGTCGGGCACAGGCCGATCTGGCCCTGGCTCAGCGCGAGCTCGAGCGCAGCCAACTGATGGCGCCGTTCTCCGGGCGGGTCGTCTCGCGTCGGGCGGACCGTTATGCCCAACTGGGGGCTGGGCAAGTGGTGCTGGAGGTGGAATCGGCCGGCGACCAGCAGGTGGTCGCGTCACTGCCCGTGTACCAGGCGGCAGGACTCAAGCCGGGCGACTCAGCGTCGGCCTACCGTGCCGATTCGCCTGACAAGCCGTTTGCTCTGGTGCTGGAGGGTGTCTCGCCGAAGGCCAGCAATGGCCTGACGCAACTGTGCATTTTCAAGGTTCGTGATCCGTCCACGGCCATTCCCAGTGACCTCACCGTGCTGGTGCATTTGCAACAGCCCACGCCCCCTGTCCTGTCCATTCCCGAGCGGGCGCTGTGGGTGGGCGTGGACAAGCCCTACGTCTATGTCTACCTGCCGACGGAGCAGAAAGTCTTCAGGCGGCCTGTATCGATCCAGAGGGTCGAGGAGGGCCGAGCATTGCTCGAAAGTGGCCTGCAGCGAGGCGAATGGGTGGTCACCGCCGGCGCTTCGTTCATCACGGATGGTCAGTCGGTCAGCATTTTCCAGCCCACCACTCGCCTGATCGGGAACTGAACCATGAGCCTTACCCGCAGCGCGATCAACTCCAGTCGCCTGACCTTGTTCGCCGCCTTGCTGATCCTGCTGGGCGGGGTGGTGACCTTCCTCGGCTTTCCTTCGCAGGAGGAACCTTCGATCACCGTTCGTGATGCGTTGGTGAGCATTGCCTTCAACGGGCTGCCGGTCGAGCGGGCAGAAGAGCTGCTGGCCCGGCCAACGGAAGAAAAACTGCGCGAGTTGCCCGAGATCAGGAACCTGGTCACGACCGTGCGACCGGGCAGCGTGATCATCCAGGTCACGGCCTACGATGAGATCAAGGACCTGGGAGCGCTGTGGCAGAAAGTCAGAGCCAAGGCCGCCGAGGCCGGTGCCGGTTTCCCAGCCGGAGCCCAGGGCCCGTTCGTCGATGATGATTTCGGTCGGGTCACGGTGGCCTCGGTGGCCGTGACCGCACCGGGCTACAGCCTGGGCGAGATGCGCGGGCCGATCAAGCGCCTGCGCAACCAGCTCTATGCCTTGCCGGGTGTCGAGCAGGTCGAGCTGTATGGCTTGCAGGATGAGCGCCTGTATATCGACCTTGATCGCCAGCGCCTGGCCGCTACAGGCTTGTCCGTCCAGCAACTGGTCCAGCAACTGCAGGGGCAGAACGTCATCGCCACGGGCGGAATTCCGGTCCTGGGCGGGCAGAACACCACCCTGACGGTGTCCGGTGAAGTGCTGGGCGAGACGCAGCTTCGCCAGTTGCCGCTGCGATTGTCCAATGGCGAGACGCTGCCGTTGCAGAGTGTCGCCAAGGTCTCTGTCGGGCCCGCCGATCCGCCGGAGACGGCCGCTGTCTATCAGGCCCAGGACTCCGTCGTATTGGCCGTTTCCATGCAGTCGGGACGTAGCATGCAGGCGTTCGGCAAGACACTGCGTGCGCGTCTGAAGGAGCTGGAGCGTCAGTTGCCGGCGGACTTCACCCTGCACGTGGTGACCTTCCAGCCGGATGTCGTTCATCACGAAATGCAGAAGATGCAGCATGTCATGGCGGAGACCGTGGTCATCGTCATGGCGGTGGTCATGCTGTTCCTCGGCTGGCGTACCGGCCTGGTGGTGGGGGCCATCGTGCCGCTGACCATTCTCGGCTCCCTCATCGTCATGCGCGCGGTGGGGGTTGAACTGCAGACTGTATCGATCGCGGCGATCATTCTGGCGCTGGGCCTGCTGGTCGACAATGCCATTGTCATCGCCGAAGACATCGAGCGGCGGATGCACCTGGGGCAGGACCGGCGTTCGGCGGCCGAAGAGGCCGGGCGCACCCTGATGATTCCATTGCTGACGTCCTCCCTGGTGATCGTGCTGGCGTTCTCGCCGTTTTTTCTGGGCCAGACCAGTACCAATGAGTACCTGCGATCGCTCGCAACGGTGCTGGCGGTCACGCTGCTCGGCTCCTGGCTGCTCAGCGTCACGGTGACGCCGCTGCTGTGTTTCTACTTTGCCAAGGCACCCTCCGCGGGCCAGGCCTGCGAACACCCGGACCAATACGATTCGAGGTTCTACCGCGGTTACCGGCGTCTGATCGCGACGTTGCTGAATTACCCCAAAAGTTTTCTCGGCGGCATGCTGGGGTTGCTGGCGGCAGCGGCTTTCGTGCTGTCCCAGGTGCCTTATGACTTTCTGCCCAAGTCCGATCGCATGCAGTTCCAGATTCCGCTCACGCTGGAGCCGGGCAGCAGTTCCCGCGCGACGTTGCAGACGGTACGGGAAATCAGTCGCTGGCTGAGCGGTGATCGCGATGTCCTGGACAGCATCGGCTATGTCGCCGGGGGCGGTCCGCGCATCGTCCTGGGGCTCAATCCGCCGCTGCCGGCTCCGGAGGTTGCCTACTTCACGGTCAGCGTCCGCGAAGGTGCCGACTTGGACGCGGTCATCGAACGGACTCGTCGCTACCTGTTGAGCGAACACCCGCAAGTCGAGGCGCAGCCCAAGCGCTTCTCGATGGGAAGCACCGAAGCCGGCGTGGTGATCTATCGGGTGATCGGTCCGGACGAAGCAGTCCTGCGTGATCTGGCTGGCAAGCTCGAGTCGGCGCTGCGGGCCTTGCCCGGCACCGAGGACGTGCACGACGACTGGCGTACCCGCCTTTCGCGCTACACGGTGCAGGTCGATCCCTACAAGGCACGGCTGGCCAACATCGGCAGCACGGAGATCGCCCAGGCCCTGCAATTGCGAAGCGACGGGATTCAGGTGTCATCGTTGCAGGACGGTGAGGCGGTGGTGCCGATCGTCGCGCGTGAGGTGGGTTCGTCCGGCCTGGACCTGGGCAGTACCCTGATATTTCCGGCCAACGGCGCGGCCGCATTGCCCCTGTCCGCGATTGCGACGCTGCGGAGCGAGTTCGAGGCCTCGACCATTCAGCGCCGCAATCTGCAGCGGGCGATCACCGTGGTGGGGCATAACCCGTCGTTGACCGCCAGCTCGATTGTCGAACGACTGGCCCCGCAGGTGGCAAAGCTGGATCTGCCTGCTGGTTACCGGATCGAACTCGGTGGGGAAATCGAAGATGCGGCGGCGGCCAACCAGGCCTTGCTGAAATACCTGCCGCACGCCCTGGTGGCGATCCTGCTGCTGTTCATCTGGCAGTTCAATTCGTTCCGCAAGTTGCTGATTGTCGTCGCCAGCGTGCCCTTCGTACTGATCGGCGTGGCCGTGGCGTTACTGCTGACGGGGTACCCGTTCGGCTTCATGGCGACCTTCGGCCTGCTTTCGCTGGCCGGGATCATCGTCAACAACGCGGTACTGCTGCTGGAACGCATCGAGGCGCAGTCAACGGCGGGGGAGTCGCTGCATGACGCGGTGGTGATGGCTGCGGTGATGCGCCTGAGGCCCATCGTCATGACGAAGCTGACCTGCATCGTTGGCCTGGTGCCGCTGATGCTGTTCGCCGGCCCACTGTGGAAGGGCATGGCGATCACCATCATGGGCGGTTTGGCACTGGGTACCCTGGTGACGCTCGGGCTGGTGCCGGTGCTTTATACGTTGTTGTTTGGCCATGCCAGGCCTCGGTCCAGCACTGGCTCCTGAGGGCGCGTGGAAAGCCAGGTCTCACTGATAACCGGGTGTGCTCGATGCTCAGGGCGCCCGGGCAAGCTTGACCAGGATGGGAATGATGTTTTCCAACTGCTCGCGTTCACTGTCTGTCAGTTGCGATTTCATGGCTTCACCCAACCAGGTGTCTCGCCGGTCACGACTGGCTTTGAGGAGGGCTTGTCCCTGTTCTGAAAGTGAAAGCAGGATCTTGCGCCGATCTTGTTGATCGGCCTGGCGATGAATCAGGCCTGCGGCCTCCAGGTCCCGAAGTGTGGCGGCAAGGTTGGAGGACTGCATGCTTTCCGCCTTGGCTATCACCGACGGTGTGGCGCTGCTGCCATGGTGATCAATCGAACTGAGCACCAGCATTTGCGTCCAGGTTTCAGGGGAGTTGCGCCCCTCCTGGCGCAATCTCTTGGCCAGTTGGGTGATGTGTTTTCTCAAGGCTGAGGCGTTCATTGTGATTACTATCTAAATATAGCTATATATACATAGGTATTATGTCGTAGTGTGTGCCAATCTAGCCTGGGGAGAGAGACAATGGAAGCGGGCAGGCCTTTGTTCGAGAGGGTATTGCTTACGAATGACGACGGTATCGATGCGCCCGGATTGAAGGTGCTGGAGCGAATCGCTGGCAGGATTGCCCGTGAGGTCTGGGTCGTGGCCCCTCTCTTGGATCAAAGTGGAGCCTCAAGCGCCATCAGCCTTCACCGCCCCTTGCGCTTGAGCAGCCATGGGGTGCGGCGGATGGCTGTCGACGGTACGCCAAGCGATTGTGTGGCGATGGCCTTGGGGCATTTGCTCACGCACCCGCTGCCTGACATCGTTCTTTCAGGCATCAATCGAGGGGCCAATCTGGGCAACGAAACCGCCTTCTCAGGAACGGTGGGGGCGGCGATGACGGGCCTGCTTTTCGGCGTGCCTTCGATCGCTCTGAGCCAGGCATTCGTGGACGGAGCGGCGATGCCCTGGGGTTGCGCACAGGATCAGGGAGCGCAGATCTTGCGGCAGATTGTCTCGATGAAGTGGCCCAGGGATGTCTGCCTGAATGTCAATTTTCCTGTGGTCATGGCAGGGCAGACGCCCCCGATCAGCATCACGCGCCAAGGAAGGGGCGCTCTGCGAGGCGTACGCGTGGTGAGCGGCCAGGATCCGCGGGGTCAGGAGTTTCATTGGTTGCAGTTGCACCGTGAGTCGGTATCTGACGAGGAACATTCGGAGACGAAGGCCTTGCAGGAGGGTCATGTCACGGTAACGCCGCTCAGCTTTGACAGGACCTGTCTAGCCGAGATCTAGTTGGGGGCTGAATCTCTTTCCCGGGAATCGAGCAGGGGTGTCAGTCGTGTGCTCGTCACCGGCCAGCCTCACGCTTGAAGCTGGGGGTGAAGGTACGTCGTTGTCTGCTCATCGAACACCTCTGTATGGCGATCATTCTCGCCTAAAAAGGTGTCCGGGGTTAGTTGACCACTACAGAGGCGCTACGGGCCGCCCCGCAGTGCCGATCCTCAAGGCGTCCGGATCACCAGCTCCGCCGACAACCCGTCGACCGAGGCGCAGCCCAGGTTGGCCAAGGTTCGGCTCATCTCATCCTGGAAGATGTCGAGGACTGCGCTCGCGCCCTTCTCTCCAGCCGCGGCGAGCCCATAGAGCAGGGGCCGGCCGATGAGTACGCCACTGGCGCCCAGGGCGAGTGCCTTCACGACGTCGGACCCGCGCCGGAAGCCGCTGTCGACCAGCACCTTACCGGGATGCGCTTGAGCGATGTCCGGCAGCGTCGCCAACGGCGAACAGCTGGCATCGAGCTGACGTCCCCCGTGGTTTGACAGGATGACGCCGTCGGCGCCCAGCTCGATGCAGCGGGACGCATCCTCGGGGTGCAGCACGCCCTTGACCAGTAAGCGATGGGGCCAACGCTGCCGCAGTCGCTGCAGGGCGTTCCAATCGAAGCTCGCATCCATTTTCCGCGAGAGCAGGGCGGCCTGCAGTTCGACGTCATAGGCTTCCCGGCTGGCGAAGTTGGCCATCTGCGGCATGCCCCCGGTGAGCAGGCGCCAAGACCAACGCGGATGCAGCATGCCATCCAGTAGCACCTTGGGGCTGCACTTGAACGGCAGACCGAAGCCGCTGCGCAGGTCACGTTCTCGCTTGCCGTTGACCGCAACGTCGGTAGTCAGGACCAGGGTTCGATAGCCCGCCGCCAGTGCCCGGGCGACGAGCTGATCGGCAAGGGTAGGGTGCACCACGTACAGCTGGAACCAGAGGTCGCCACCGACCTGGTCGGCTACC
>NZ_JSYZ01000039.1 GCF_001293465.1 Pseudomonas asplenii | reverse complement strand
CTCACGACGATCTAAACCCAACTCACGTTCCCTATTAATAAATAAACAATCCAACACTTAATAAATTCTACTTCACAATAATAAAAAAAACCGACATCGAAAAATCAAAAAACAACGTCGCTATAAACGCTTAACTACCACAAACCAGTTATCCCTGTAATAACTTTTCTGACACCTCTAACTTCAAACTCCGAAAATCTAAAAAATCGATAAACCACGCTTTCACGGTTCGTATTCGTACTGAAAATCAAAATCAAACGAACTTTTACCCTTTTATTCCACACGAAATTTCTATTCTCGTTAAACTCATCTTAAAACACCTACGTTATCTTTTAACAGATATACCGCCCCAGCCAAACTCCCCACCTGACAATATCTTCCGCCCGAATCGGCCCGAAAAACTCGGGCCTTAAAACCAAAAAGAAAAACCAGACCCCGCTTCCGACTCACGG
>NZ_JSYZ01000038.1 GCF_001293465.1 Pseudomonas asplenii | reverse complement strand
TGTCTAGTCCTGAAATAGGTTTACACCTGTTCAGGTAGGCCCACAGGCCTCAAAACGCCCGATGCACCGCATCGGGCGTTTTGTTTTTCAGGGCCATGTGAGGCCGTTCTGTGTTGTAGATCTGCACTGCCTCATCGACCATCTTCCTCGCCTGTTCCAGATTTTCTGGGTTGCTCAACAGCAACTCTGTTTTGAGGATTCCGTTGATGCGCTCAGCAAGTGCGTTTTGGTAGCAGTCATATCCGTCAGTCATCGAGCACTGAACTCCGTGCCGTTGATGAAGTGACTGGTACAGCGCCGAACAGTACTGGATGCCTCGGTCCGAGTGATGAACTAAGGGCTGACGACGACGCCGCTTGCGTAGGGCCTGTCTAAAGGCCTGGGCAACAGACTCCGCATGCAAACCTTCATGCACATGGTGCCCGACAATCTTTCTGGAATACGCATCCGTCACCAGACTTAGGTACAGTGGACCGCTACTGGCGGGCAGGTAAGTAATGTCCGCCACCCAGACGTGCTCCGGCCCTCCAGGGACCACCTGATTCGGGCCTGGCTTGAGTAGATTGGGATGCCGGTAGAAGCGGTGAAAGCTTTGCGTTGTCTTGTGGTACGCCCGCTTGGGCAACACCAGCAAGCGGTGCTCTCCCAAGACCTGAAATAGTCGGTCTCGGCCAATTCGGACCCGCCTATCCGGCTGGCAATGCAGCAGATAGTGCAGCTTCCTTGTACCCAGTCGTGGCTGACGCATCCGGACCTTTTGAACAAACTCAACGACCCGATCTGCCTGGTGTGCTTTGCTGTCAGCCGCTCGATTTCGCTTGTAGTAAGCCTGCCGGCTAATCCCCAGAAACCGACAAGTCCTGGCAATGCTCAGTCCTGCGACCTGACCTTGCGAGAGGACTTGCCGGATCGCTTTTTTACGACCGACACACCGTAGTCATTCTTCAGGACATCAACGACTTTCTCAAAGAACTGAGCCTTCTGGCTCATCAGCTCAAGCTGCTGCTCAAGCTCTTTGATCCGCTGCTCTGGAGTAAGCGTCTTGGGATCGGACATCACGCAGCTCCTCTCGGCTCGGATTGAGGCCCCCTGGCTCCAATCCTGCCGACCATGCTTACGCAACCATACCAGAACCGTCGACCGCCCCTGGATGCCATACCGCGCTTGGGCCTGCTTGTAGGTCAGCTCGCCTTTTTCGATCTGATCGACAACCGCCAATTTAAAAGACAGCGAGTAATCTCGCTGTGTGCGCTTTACACCTTGCTCCATCTGATTCTCCGGGATTTCGGGATGGAAGGTGTAAACCTTATTCAGGACGGGACA
>NZ_JSYZ01000037.1 GCF_001293465.1 Pseudomonas asplenii | reverse complement strand
ACTCCAGCGCGGTGTCGTTGAAGCCCACCAACAACTGCTCGCGCTCGTCGGCCGGCAGGATAGAAAGGCCGCCCAGTGGTGCCTCGGGCGCCTGTTCCAGGGCATCCACCAGACTCTCCAGCGCGGCCTGCATATATCCGCAGACCCGCCGTGCATCGATGCCGGCAACCGCCTGCACCGTCAGGCCGAAGCCCACACCGTCATCATCCACCGACAGGGTCAGCGGGTAGTTGGTACGCTCGGCCCCACCCTGGCTTTCGATACCCTGCCAGGCATCCAGAACCTGCTGGCTGGCTTCACCGCCACCATGCCGGTAGTTGAGCAAGGCGCTGAACAGCGGCATCGATGCCGGCACGCCACTGCAACGCTGGGCCAATGCGAGGGAAGCATGTTCATGACCGAGCAGCGCGGTCAACCGGCCATGGGCCGCCTTGAGGGCACTGTGGGCACCCTGCTCGCCCAGGTCCAGGCGCAGTGGCAAGGTGTTGATGAACATGCCCAGGGCCCGGTCGCTGCCCTCGCCGCCCTGCATCCGGCCCATCAGCACGGTACCGAACACCACTTTTTCGCGTTGACACAGACGGCCCAGCACCATGCCCCAGGCCAGGTGCGCCAGGCTCGCCGGGCTGACTCCCGCCTGGCGGGCTCGACCACGCAGGCGTCGAGACAGATCGGCACTCAGTCCCGCGTGAGCCTCGGCGATCGCCTGTCCATCGCCCCTGACCTCTTGCCGCTCGAACGGCAGGGTCGGTTCGTCGACATCGCCGAGCATCTCGCGGAAGAAGCTTTCATGGGCCTGCTGGCTCACGCCCAGTCGTGCCTGAGCCACATAGTTGCGATACGGCACGGCCGGCGCCAACGAGGTCGCCTGCCCACGCAGGAACGCCTGCATTTCCTGTTGCACCACCGCAAGGGTGGTGTGGTCGATGGCGATATGATGGAACCGCAGGACACCCAGCCAACGCCCGCTGGACGCCTCTTCGGTGACGGCCAGCTGCAGCAGCGGTGCCTGATGGAGATCGAGGCGGCAATGCGCCGGATCGAAGCGTTGCAGCAGTTGCGCCGAGAGTTCACCGTCGCGCGGATCGAGCCCGAGGGTCTCGACCTTCAGCCGGGCACGACGCCAGACCACCTGCAACGGCGTCTCCAGGCCCTCCCAGACGATCGATGTGCGCAGGACATCATGCCGTTCGATCACGCTCTGCAACGCCTGGACAAAGTCGTCCAGGCGACTGCGGCTGTCGAAGCGGAACTGCGATTGCAGCACATAGGGGTCCCCTTCACCGGCAGACAGGTGATGGAACAGAATGCCCTCCTGCAACGGTGCCAGCGGATAGATGTCCTGCACGTTTGGCGCACCGCCCGGCACCGTCGCCACCACCTGGTCGATCTGCGCCTGGGTCAGGCTGACCAGCGGTAACAGGTCTGGAGTGATGTGTTCACAAGGCTCGGGGATCCGGTTGGCCGGCACCGCGATGTCCGTGCCTTGACCCACTGCCGCCGCCAGCGCCGCCAGGGTCGGCTGGCCGAGCAGTGCCCGCACATCGGCACTCAGACCGGCCTTGCGCATCCGCTCGATCAGCGTGACCGCCAACAGCGAGTGGCCGCCGAGTTCGAAGAAGTTGTCGTGACGACCGACCCGGTCCAGGTGCAGCAGGTCGGCCCAGATAGCGGCCAGGCGCTCCTCGACCTTGCCCAGCGGCGCTTCGTACTCGCGGCTGGACACGGCGCCATCCGGTGTCGGCAGCGCCTTGCGATCCACCTTGCGGTTAGGCGTCAAGGGCAAGGCATCGAGTTGCATATAGGCCGTCGGAACCATGTACTCGGGCAATGCCGCTTGCAGATGCTCGCGCAGGCTCTGGATCGGCAGCACGGTTTCCGGCTGCTGCGGCGTGAAGTAGGCCACCAGGCGTTTGTCGCCCGGTTGATCCTCCCGTGCCACCACCACGCAGTCCCTGATCCCGGGATAGGTGGCCAGACGTGCCTCGATCTCGCCCAGTTCGATGCGGAAGCCACGGACTTTCACCTGGTCGTCGTTACGGCCCAGGTACTCGACCGTGCCGTCCGGCCGATAGCGCGCCAGGTCGCCGGTGCGGTACATGCGCCCATCGTGGAACGGATCGTCGAGGAAACGCTCGGCGGTCAGGTCCGGACGGTTCAGGTAGCCGCGTGCCACTTGCACACCGGCGATATACAGCTCGCCCGCCACGCCCAGCGGTACCGGCTGGCGGTTGTCGTCCAGCAGGTAGAGCCGCGTGTTGTCCATCGGTTTGCCGATCGGCACTGTCGCCGACAGGATGGCCGGTTCGCCCGGTGCATCGACGCGCGCGACACAGGCCCAGATGGTGGCTTCCGTGGGGCCGTAGAGGTTCCACAGTTCACGGCTGCGCGCCTGCAGCTCACAGGCCAGGTTGCGCGGCAGGGCTTCGCCGCCGCAAAAGATCCGCAGGTCCGGCTTGCCGGCCCAGCCACTGCTGACCAGCATTTGCCAGGTGGCCGGGGTGGCCTGCATCACGGTGATCCGCTGCTCGTCGAGCTGGCGTTGCAAGTGCAAGGCGTCCACGGTCGCCTCGCGGGAGGCCAGGACCACACAGGCCCCGCTGACCAGGGGCAGGTACAGTTCGAGCGCGGCGATGTCGAAGGAGATCGTGGTGACCGCCAGCAGGCGATCATCAGGCGAAAGCCCCGGTTCGCGCCCCATGCCGTGGAGGAAGTTGCCCAAGGCCCGGTGGCTGATCTGCACGCCTTTCGGCAGCCCGGTGGAGCCCGAGGTGTAGATCACGTAGGCCAGATGTTCAGGATGAAGGTCATGACGCAGTGGATTGATCTCGGGCTGCGCCAGGAAGCCTTCGTGCTCGGCCAGCCCGGGATCGAGCAACAACACCGGTACGCTACTGGTTGGCAGGATCGGCTGCAGGCTTTGCTGAGTGAGAATCGCCACCGGAGCGCTGTTTTCCAGCATATAGGTCAGGCGATCGAGCGGGAAATGCGGGTCCAGCGGCACATAGGCGGCGCCGGCCTTGAGAATGCCCAGCAGCCCCGCCAGCATGTCCACGCCGCGCTCGACACAGATCGCTACCCGATCATCGGGGCCAACACCCCATTCGATCAGGCGGTGGGCGATACGGTTGGCCTGGCGATTGAGTGCGTCATAGGTCAGGCTGCCGTTCTCGTCGACGACGGCGAGCGAATCGCCACAGGCCGCGACCCGGGCTTCGAACAACCCGTGCACGGTCTCGTCCCGAGGATAGTCGACCGCGGTCGCATTGAAGCCCTCCAGCAACAGCCGACGCTCATCGTCCGGCAACACCGACAACAGCGGCAACGGCACCTCGCTGGCCTGCTCCAGTGCCTCCACCAGACTGTGCAAGGCCTGGTGCATATAGGCGCAGATCCGCTTGGCCTCGATCACTGGAACGGTCTGGGCGGTCAACAGGAGATCTTCGCCCAGGTCGTCGACACTGAGGCTCAACGGATAGTTGGTGCGCTCCTCCGCGCTCAGGTATTGCATGCCATGCCAGGCTGCCCGCGTCTCGTCGGTCACGGCGTAATTGCTGTGGCGATAGTTGAGCAACGCGCTGAACAACGGCAGCGGCGCGCTGACGCCACTGCAACGTTGGGCCAGCGCCAGGGAGGCATGCTCATGCCCGAGCAACGCGGTCAGTTCGTCATGGGTCGCCTTGACGCCCTCGCGCACATTGCGCCCGCCCAGGACCACTCGCAGCGGCAAGGTGTTGATAAACATGCCCAAGGCGCGGTCGGCACCGTCGCCGCCCTCCATCCGGCCCATCAGCACCGTACCGAACACCACATCGTCGCGAGCCGAAACCCGACCCAGCACCTGGGCCCAAGCCAGGTGCACCAGGCTCGCCACACTCACCCCCGCCTGCCGGGCCTGGGCCCGCAAGCGTTGACCGAGGGCAACACCCACCGTCAGTTGGGCCTCCTCGATGCCCTGTCCATCACCCTGGACCTGCTGCAAGCCGAACGGCAAGGTCGGCTCCTCGATATCACCGAGACGTTCACGGAAGAATCGCTCATGATCTTGCTGGCTAACGCCCAGGCGGGCCTGGGCCACGTAGTTGCGATACGGCACCGGCGCACCCAGTTGCGCCTGCTGACCGAGCAGATAGGCCTGCATTTCATGGCTCACCACGTCCATCGCGGTGTGGTCCATCGCCAGGTGGTGGAACAACAGCAACGCCAGCCAGCGCCGGTTCGGCGCATCCCAGGCGTGGATCAAGCGCAGCATGGGCGCCTGACGAATATCGAGGTGATAATGTCGGGCGTCGAACCGCTGAAGCAGTTGGGTCGCCACATCGCCGGCCCGCAGGTCCGGCTCCAGGTTTTCGCGTATCAGCCGGGCCTCGCGCCAAACCACCTGTACCGGTTCGTCCAGGCCTTCCCAGACCAACGCGGTGCGCAGGATATCGTGACGACCGATCACGAACTCCCAGGCCCTGGCAAAATCGTCCAGACGCTCCTCACTGTCGAAGGCGAACTGTGCTTGCAGCAAGTAGGGGTCGCCCAGCTCCGCGCTGAGGTGGTGGTAGAGGATGCCTTCCTGCAATGGCGCCAGGGCATAGATGTCCTGAACATTGGCGACACCGCCCGGCACCGTGGCGACGATCCGATCGATGGCGTCCTGATCCAGGTTCGCCAGCGGCAGCAGGTCCGGCGTGATCCGTTCACAGCCCGGCGCAATCAGGTTGGCCGGCACCTGGATCTCGCGGCCACTGCCCACCGCCGCCGCCAGCGCGGCCAAGGTAGGCTGGCTGAACAGCACCCGCACATCGGTACTCAGACCTGCCTGGCGCATGCGCTCGATCAGCGTCACCGCCAGCAGCGAGTGACCGCCCAGTTCGAAGAAGTGGTCATGCCGACCGACCCGCTCGACCTTGAGCACGTCCGCCCAGATCGACGCCAGCCGATTTTCCACTTCACCTTGCGGTGCCTGGTATTCGCTGCAGGCCAGGGCGTCCGACTCCGGCATCGGCAGCAACTTGCGATCGACCTTGCCGTTCAGGTTCAGGGGCAATGCACTCAGTTGCACATAGGCGCCGGGTACCATGTACTCCGGCAACAGGCCTTGCAGGTAACTGCGCAGTTCTTCCGCCGTGGCCGGCTCGCCGGTCGCGGTGACATAGGCCACCAGGCGTTTGTCGCCGGGGACGTCCTCGCGGGCCAGCACGATGCATTCGCGGACCTGCGGATGAGTGCCCAGGCGCGCCTCGATTTCCCCCGGCTCGATGCGGAAACCGCGTATCTTCACTTGGTTATCGTTACGGCCCAGGCACTCCAGCAGGCCATCGGCCGACCAGCGCCCGAGGTCGCCGGTGCGATAGAGCAAGGCATCCGGCTCGGCGCTGAACGGGTCGGCAATGAATTTTTCGGCGCTCAGTTCGGCGCGGTTGAGGTAACCCAATGCCACACCCTTGCCGCCGATGCAGATTTCACCGCTGCACCCCTGGGGCACCAGTTGCTGGCGGGCATCGAGAACATAGACCTGGGTATTGCCGATGGGACGGCCGATCGGCACGCTGTCGGCGTCCTCGGCGACTTCGGTCACGTGATGGGTGGTGGCGTAGGTAGTGGTTTCGGTCGGTCCGTAGCAATGCACCAGGCGCAGCCGTGGCGCCAGCGCCAGTAACCGACGGAACGAGGCCGGGTCGCCGCGCTCACCACCGCACAGGAGGATCCGCAGGCCCTTGATCGCCTCGGGGATCAGTTGCACATACTGGTTGAACACCGCCGTGGTGACAAACAGCACCGTGGCCTGGGCGCTGACCAGCAACTCACCGAAGCGTGCCGGCTCCAACAGCGTTTCATGATCCACCACCAGCACCTGGCCGCCATTGAGCAAGGCACCCCAGACGTCCATGGTGCTGGCGTCGAAGGCCGGATTGGAAGCAAAGGCGATACGATCCCGGTCGTTGAAGTCGGCATAGCCGTTGTTGATCACCAGGCGGGTGATAGCCCGGTGCGGTACCAGCACGCCCTTGGGCACACCGGTGGAACCCGAGGTGTACATGATATAGGCCGGGCTTTCGCTGGACTGCGTAATCCCCAGGTCGTCACCGTCCAGGCGAGACAGGTCCAGACCGTCCAGTTCCACACGCTGCACGGCGGCAGCCAGCGACAGCCGATGACGCGTCAGCAGGACCCGTGCCTGGCTGTCCTCGATCATGAAGCCCTGGCGTTCGAGCGGTGCATTGATGTCCAGCGGCACATAGACCGCCGCGCACTTGAGTACCGCCAACTGGCTGACCAGCAGGTCGTGGGAGCGCTCCAGCAGAATCGCCACGCTGTCCCCCGGCTGCACGCCGAGGCCACGCAGATGGCGGGCCAGGCGATTGGCCCGGCTATTGAGCTCGGCATAGCTCAACGACACGCCGTCATGGATCGCCGCGCACGCCTCGGGACGAGCTCGAACCCGGGCTTCGAACAGACCCTGCACGGTCTGCGTCCGTGGGTAATCACGGCGACTGGCATTGAAGCCGACCAGCAGTTGCTCGCGCTCGGCATCGGGCAGGATCGACACCTGGGTCAATGGCAGGGCCGGCGTGTTTTCCAGCGCCTCGACCAGGCTTTGCAGAGCACAGTGCATGTAGCCACAGACCCGCTCGGCGCCGATCTGCGCCTCGGCCATGACCGCCAGGTTGAACGCCTCGCCCAAGTCATTCACCGACAGGGTCAGGGGGTAGTTGGTGCGTTCTTCGCTATCCAGCGTCTGGATACCTTCCCAGGCGGCCAACGCCTGGTCGGTCACGTTGATATCGATCTGCCGGTAATTGAGCAGCGAACTGAACAACGGCGTCGACGCGGCCACGCCGCTGCAACGCTGCGCCAG
>NZ_JSYZ01000036.1 GCF_001293465.1 Pseudomonas asplenii | reverse complement strand
TGTCACCGCCAATGTAAAACTGACCCCCTAACGCCAACGCAAATTTGACCCCCTGGGCCATCATGGCGGCTTTGAGCTGCCGAGATGTTGACCCAGGAGCAGTCAGTGGAAATCAGGGTATTGGCCCGTCAGGGCATGGGCATCAAAACCATCGCGCGCACGCTGGGCTTGTCGCGCAACACCGTGCGCAAGTACCTGCGTGGCGAAGCCGAGTCGCCGCGCTATACAGGCCGAGCAGCGCGTCCAGAGAAGCTCGACCCGTTCAAGGCTTATCTGCAAGAACGCGTGGAAGCGGCCCGGCCACATTGGATTCCTGCGACGGTGCTATTGCGTGAAGTCCAGGCACAAGGCTACACAGGCGGCATCAGCCGGCTCAAATCCTACCTGGCACCGTTCAAATGTCCGCGTCATGACTCTGTGGTGCGCTTCGAGACGGCGCCCGGTCAGCAGGTGCAAGTCGATTTCACCACCATCCGCAGGGGCAGTAACCCGCTCAAGGCATTCGTCGCCACGCTGGGCTACAGCCGCGTCACTTTCGTCCGCTTCGGTGCCCGCGAAGACAGTGATGCATGGCTGGACGGCTTGCGTGAGGCTTTTGTTTATTTCGGCGGGGTACCCGAGGAGGCGCTGTTCGACAACGCCGGAGCGATCATCCTGGAGCGCGATGCCTATGGCGAAGGTCTGCATCGCTGGCATCCCCGGTTATTGGCGCTGGCCGACGAATATGGCTTTCGTCCTCGTGTTTGTAGGCCCTATCGGGCCAAGACCAAAGGCAAGGTCGAGCGCTTCAACGGCTACCTCAAGGGCAGTTTCATTACACCATTGGCGGCCACGCTCAAGAGCGCGGGATTACCGTTGGATGTGGCCACCGCCAATGCGCATATTGGTCGTTGGCTCGACGAAATCGCGCACCAGCGGATACATGGCACCACCGGTGTAAAACCGGCAACTCGCCTGGCTGAAGAACGTGATGTCTTGCTGCCCCTACCAGCCTGCCGGGTGACGAGCGCACCGACGATCACCTCGTTGCGCCTGGGACGGGTTCTACCGCATGAGAGCTTGCAGCACCCGCTTTCGGTCTATGATGAGTTACTGGAGTTGAGCCGATGAACCTGCAGCATGCCCGCATCATCGAACTGTGCCAACAGCTCAAGCTTGAACGGATGGCGGTGGACTGGGCGGGCCTGGCACAACAAGCCGCGACTCAGGAACAGAGCTTCGCCGATTTCCTGGAGCAGTTGCTGCGCGCTGAAGCTGAGGCACGCCTTGAGCGCTCGCGCCAGACATTGCTGAAGATGGCGACATTGCCTGCGCTCAAGACGTTGGAGCAGTACGATTTCGCGTTTGCCAGCGGTGCGCCGCGAGCGCAACTGCAGGAGTTGGCCGGGCTGAGCTTCGTCGAACGTGCCGAGAACATCGTCCTGCTCGGCCCCAGTGGCGTAGGCAAAACGCACCTGGCTTGCGCCCTGGCCTATCGCGCGACCCAGGCGGGTATCAAAACCCGTTTCATCACCGCCGCTGACCTGATGCTGCAACTGGCAGCGGCCCATCGACAGGATCGCCTGAAAGAGTATTTCAACCGTGCGGTGATGGGGCCTCGGTTGTTGGTCATCGACGAAATTGGCTACCTGCCTTTCGGTCGCGATGAAGCCAACCTGTTCTTCAACGTGGTCGCCAGGCGCTACGAGCGCGGCAGCATGATTCTGACCAGCAACCTGCCGTTTACCCAGTGGGCTGGCACCTTTGCGGATGACCAGACGCTGACGGCCGCGATGCTGGATCGGTTGCTACACCACGCACACATCGTGCAGATCTCGGGCGACAGCTATCGCCTCAAGGACAAACGCAGGGCGGGTACCAGCCCGACCAGGGCAGAGAAAACCGTTTAGAAACAGGCCAAGGGGGTCAAATTTCAGTTGGCGAAAAATGAGGTAGAGGGGTCAGTTTTGGGTTGGCGTTGACA
>NZ_JSYZ01000035.1 GCF_001293465.1 Pseudomonas asplenii | reverse complement strand
TGTACCACGCGCTGGCCCGGCAACTGCTGGACAAAATCGCACCGAGCAACCCTTGATCCGTGTATCGCCATATCGGTGGTGATCGATGAGCCCAGTCGCGGCGATTACTTGGGTGCCAAGGTTGCCGCACGGGTGTTCCGTCGCGTGAGTTGCCGGATGCTAGCGGCTGCCTTGGGTCGATGTAGCCTGTCGCGACAGGCTACAATCGGCCAACGGCGGAAATTCATGAAGTAGGGAAGACTATGGCAACTGAGCGCGTCTATAGCTACTTTGACTACGACGAAGAGGCAGAACTGCCGGGAGAAGGAGTGGCAGATTGCGGAGGCGCGCCACACTACTTTTGGCTCCGTGAAGGCAGTTCCACACCTGAACATGGAATTTATGACCTTGCGCCCATCGATGTCATTCTACTGGAGAAGGTCGTAGAGGCAGAAGCAATCTGGCACGCATGGGACTTGGACTACCACGCAGGGAAAGTGGAACTGAATAGCCATCCAATGCGCTCCGGCGTCGACCTTCATTTCGCGAGTCTCAAGCGCGAAATCTCAGCAGCCGCCTCGCGGCTTCGCGCAGACGCGTTTCGGCGCGGTGCGACATTCAGGCCGACCCAAGCGTATCTAGTCCATGCGAGTCAGTTCCAAGGCAAGCGGTGGCCTGCACCAGGCCTTCACTCAGCAACTCTCGAAGTGAGCTGGCTGAACGCCTAGGTTTGATTGCGAACGCGTTGAACGACCGTTTTCGGGATCGTGTCCCAGGAAGAGGTCATCCTCCCAGAAACAAATTGGACAAATGTCGTGTGACCCTGGGGGCTCCTCGAAGACTGCATATCCGCAGCATGGGCAGGTAAACATCAAATCTCACTTATGGGTGCCATCTACTTTTGCTCGATTTTAGCCACATGCCGAACGGCTGCTTTGGGTCGAAAGCGGACAGTTGCAAAGGCCAGCAATTCTACGGCTTCGCTATCCATTGCCGGCTAATTGCCGCAGCCTACCTCCAGACGCTGAACAACCTGCCCCAGGAGCTGTGGCAAATGGAAGAAATGGAAAAAATCATCGCTCCAGGCGGCAGATTCGCGGTCAAGGTCGCCGCCTGGGAAGCGCGCAACAGCCAATGGGTGTATGTGCCCTCGCTCCTTGATAGGCAAACCCAGGCGGTCATTTTTGCATTCGCCGACCCTCGTTGGTCCATGGATCAGGCCACCTGGCGCAGTCATGCGACGGTTCATTTCGTGCTCCGGAAATTTCCGGGCGATCACCATCCGGCGACACTGGAGCTATTGGTGAATTGCGCCAATCAGACTGCGGTCGTGGTGGCAGGCACCGAACACAAGCTGGCCGAGATCGAGCAAGTACTGGAGGCCGCATTCGAGAAAAAACCAAGTGCGTCCTGACCCGACGGCCTTGCTCGCCCCCCCTGTAAGTCGATCAAACACCCGTGGGAAAGCCGGCACCGTCGACATGATAAACCTGCGGTTCTTCCGACAAGTACGCGCCAGCCCCAGCATGAACAGGCGATGGTCTTCACTGGCTTCGAAACCAGGCGTGTGGTCTGCAAGTGACGCCCAATACACGATCAGGTTGAATACGTGTGGCGTCTCTACCCCTGGGCTTGTTGCCCAACCTCTGGCTGCAGTGTTTCGTCTCCAGTTTCGCCTTCGCCGCCCTCGAAGGCAGCCAACGCAGCCTGGCACGGTTACCAGCGCAGGCTCTGCACTGAGCGTGTCGTGGACCGCAGTCCTGTCGACGCTTGGCGGCTATGGGTTGTACTGGGTCTGCCTGCGCAGGTCCTCGGCCACCCGCGTCGCCAGCGTGCTGTACCTCAGCCCGCCGATCACCCTGCTCTGGGCCTGGGCGATGTTCGATGAGCCGTTGTCCTGGCCGATGGCAGCGGGGATGGCGCTATCGGCGGTCGGCATCTGCCTGGTGGTACGCGCCGAGGCCCGGCAAGCCAGCCGCGATGAGCGCAAGCCCAACCACCCTACCCCATGCTGAGGTGCCAGCGAGACTGACAGCAATGAACGTTGCCCGTGCAGTTTCGTAAGGCGCGCGCCGGGATGTGATTCCCTAGAGTGTGGCCCATCGGCCAGGCACGAGCGGGGCGACAACCCTGCTCCAGGAAACCTGGCCTGCACGCGTATCGAACCTGAGTTGCCACACAGGATGCCTGTCATGTCTCGAATCGAAAACGAAGCCAGCGAACCCCGGCGCTGGTTGATGTTCGCCATCTTGCTGGTCGGTGCGTTTCTGCCTCCGCTGGATTTCTTCATCGTCAACGTCGCGCTGCCCTCGATACAGGCCGACCTGGGCACAGGTGCCTCTGCCGAGCAGTTGGTGATCGCATCCTACGCGACGCTCTATGCCGTGACGCTGATCACTGGCGGGCGCCTTGGCGACCTGTATGGGCGCGGGCGGATGTTCTTCGTCGGCCTGCTGGGCTTCGCCGCTGCCTCGCTGCTGTGCGGCGTGGCGACTGCGCCATGGGTACTGGTGCTCGGGCGCGCCTTGCAGGGCGTTAGCGCTGCCGTGATGGCGCCGCAGGCACTCGCCTCGGTACAGACGATTTTTCCGGCAGCGGAAAAGTCATTGGCCCTGAGCCTGTACGGGGCTGTGTTTGGCCTGGCGTCAGTGATCGGCCAGGCGCTGGGTGGCGTGCTGATCGCGCTCGACCTCTTCGGCATGGGCTGGCGCGCGATATTCCTGGTCAACCTGCCAATTGCGCTGCTGGTGATTGCATTCGGTATCCCCGTGCTCAAGGACACCCGTGCGCTGCAGGCAAGCAAACTGGACTTGGTGGGTACGGCGTTGTCGATGCTGGCCCTCGGCGCCCTGGTCGTGCCGTTGATCGAGGGCCGCGAAGCGGGATGGCCGTGGTGGGCGTGGCTGTCGCTCGCCGCTGCGCCTGTACTGGGGGCGTTGTTCTGGCGCTACGAGGCGCGCCTGCACCGCGCCGGCGGAACCCCTTTGCTGGCACCGGCCGCGCTGCAAGCCCCCGGGCTGGGCCGGGCGTTATCCATAGCGCTGTGCTTCTACGCCATTGGCGTGTTCTTCCTGTTGTTTTCGATCTACCTGCAAGGTGCACTGCATATGACCGCACTGCATGCCGGCCTGGTTTTCCTGCCGTTCGGCGCCGGCTTCCTGATCGGACCGCTCTCGGTTCCCCTGCTCAGGCGCGTGCTCGGCGGTTACGTGAACCCGGTAGGCATGGCGCTGGAGGTCATCGGCTTGCTCTGGCTGGGTTGGCTGATGTCAGTGACTCCCCCTGGCCTTGCCCCGCCCTTCACGTCCCTGGCGGTCATCCTGTTCCTGATCGGGCAGGGACAGGGCCTGGCCCTGCCGACGTTGATGCGCCTGGTCACGGGCCGGGTCGCACCAGCGTATGCCGGGATGATCGCAGGCATCACCAGCGCGACCTTGCAGATCAGCACCTCGCTGAGCGTGGCTGTCATCGGTGGCGTGTTCTATACCGTGCTGGGGGAGCAGGCAACCGCAGCCCGCATCAGCCACGCCTTCACGGTCGCCGTGCTGTGCATGGCCGCCTGCCTGGCTGTAGGGGTTGCGCTGAGCCTGACGTTGGCGCGGCAGCCGGCACCGCTGGCGGAGGCAGCGTCGATGCGCCCGAGCTGAGCGGCGGCAACCTACTACCCTGCGCCGATCATGCTGGAGGCAAGGTCGGCCAGTGCACGCAGCCGGTCCAGTTGACGCATGTCGCGGTGATAGCCCATCCAGATGTCCCGCCCCGGTGGTGGCTGGTGCTCGTCCAGCAGCCGCAGGCCGGGTACCGAGTCGCCGAGCATACGTGGCAACACGGCGACCCCCAGCCCTTGCGCGCACATCTGTGCCTGAACCGTCCGGCTGCTGCTGGTGAACACGGTGCGGGCCTGCGGGTAACGCTGCTGCAGCCAGTGCACATCCGGGTAATGGGCCTGGGCAATGTTCATCAGGATCAACCCCAGGCCCTCGCCGTCCGGGTGTGGCGCTGGGGCATGCACTGCGGTGTAGAGCCCGTACGGCAAGGTCGTCAACTTGCGCTGGACGATGTCAGGCTCGGTGAAGGGCACGATCCGGAAAGCGATGTCGGCATCGCGGCGGGCAAGGTCGAACAGCCGATGCCCGGCAATGACTTCGGGCACGATCAATGGATACCGTCGTGCCAGTTCGGCCAGCACCGGCGACAGGACATGGCAGGCGAACCAGTCGGCCGAGGAGATGCGCAACAGCCCCTCCGGCTGATCGCCATGCCCCGCCAGGCGACGTTCGATGGCCAGCGCACTGTGCTCCATGGCCAGCGCCAGGTCGAGAATCCGCTCGCCATTGTCGGTGAGCACCAGCCCCTGGGCAGTGCGCAGGAAGAACGCTTGCCCACTGGCCTGTTCGAGCACCTGCAAGCGTCGCCCGACCGTCGGGTGACTGACCTCCAGCGCCCTGGCGGCCCCTCCCAACGAGCCACTGCGAGCAATCGCCAGGAAGATCCGCATGTCACTCCAGTCCATGCTGCCCTCCCGTGCCAGAATGAGTGATGAGGGTGCAACAATGACGGCGTGGCTGCAATCCCCTGAGCGGCTGCCATTCCTGTGCGGTACCGGTGGCAGCCGCTGTTACCGGCGATGAGGCCGGTACTGACCACAGAGGATTGGACAGTTATCCGCTTTAGGTCGAAAGCTGCCGTACGCGACAGGCCGCTATCGACCCATAGCTGTCCTCCGCTGGCGGACAGCTATCGAAACAGATGCGACTGTCGCAGTCTCAAACCTTCCTACTGAAACCCGAAATTAGGAGCATGTCCGGGGGAGCAGATACTTCCGTTGCATATCAATGGTTTATCCAGGTGCAAATCCTGAGGCCATGTAAATCTTTTAGGCCATTACATCAGGTGACTGGGATGTAGCGCTTTTCCCTTCCGGGCCATTCCCCCAAGTGATAACGCTGGCAACTCGCTCCTTGAAAGAATCTGTAAAACTCATCAGCCCTAGAGCGGGGCCAAAGCGGCGAACCTCCTTAACTCGGGGGAGAATTTTGTCCCAGCACGCCACAATTGGCTGAAGATATTGCAAAACGACAGAGTTAGAGAGAAGGCCCTTGAGCAAAAAACGATCGTCAAACTCATGTTTCTCTGTTCTACTCATCGACCAAAACAGCGTGGCTGAAAGGGCAGCTTTCCCGCAAAGCAAGACAAGTTGCTTTCGATCAAGGCCGTGGTCGAAAAGTTCCGCCGTCATATCTAGGGTCTCGAAAATATGAGGCACGTTTAATTCCAATCGAATCAATGGATTTGGATGAGAGCCTTCGATGACCGCTGTCGGCAGTATTGGTTGACTTCCATTGAAGCGAAGGAAGAGCAGCGAGAGTCCACATACCATTAGATATATCAAGCCGTCCAATACTTCTTTTCGCTCTTCGCTCTCAACGAAGTCTGGATCGTTGACGTGCCGAAGTAGTTCCAATATGTAGAGATTAGTTGCCTCGAAGTCGGCTGCAAGTTCCGTGACGTGAGAAACCAGCGCCTCACGGCCAACGAGCCGATTGTGATTTGACGCTTCAAAATCGTATACGTCAGCAGCCTTTTGGGTGCCACTATGTCCTTCCCTGAACTCGTCACGTATAATGCCATGCTCCTGCATTAGGTGACCGATCTCATGGAAATACACCCAGGTGATAGCAGCGACGAATATGTTATTGACTAGATCCTTGTCGTTGAAGCACTTAGGGAGCTTTGTCCTGTCACCGTAGAAGTCGTACAGCTTATCGACGTCAGAGTCGTGGGGAATGCTTCGCAAGAACTTGCAAAGTTCCTCAGCGTCCTGCCATACCTGCCGTGCTAGCTCGTAGTACATGGTGACACGATGCATTGGTGGCTTACCTGCTTCATCCAGCGAGGACGCGTAGGCACCAAATTTCTTCTCCGTGCGCCAAGTGATCGTTAGCTCACCGCCCAGCTCTGCGTATATACCTTTATTCAGGGAATGAGTTATGTCACCCAAGACCTGACTCGCTAAATCATAGATATCAATATCATCCAATGAGTATCTCCTTATTTCTTTGCTCACCCACGGCGGGCAGGGCGAAACAGTATTGACGACGACACTGGCTTGTCAAGTGGCACACTTCACGACTCAAAGCGATACATCGGTAAAACATTAAATTTTCGAAAACCGGCAAGTCGCCATAGGGAAAATAGTCGGGAGCGACCGACGGCTTCTGGCCGATTGCTGCCCCTGGGGTAGTATGCGAGGGCTAAGAAGGAACATATCGGAAGAGTAATATGACAAACAGCAAAAAGCCTCAACACTGCACGATCTGCGCACGCCTACTCGACAATCCGCAAGATCCGCTATCAGGCAATACCGGCGGGGATTGCTGGGGATGCATAGGCGCTATCGAGGCGCAAATGGGATGCGCAGAGTCGCTAGACTACGTACGCCAAGAATACGAGGCAGGACTTCGGCCTGGCTGGATCGATCCGTTCAAGCCATGACTCGGAAGCTGCATCACGACGGCTTGGGTCCATAGCAGCCATTCGCGCCTGCTCCCGCCCTAAAGCGAGAACCAGCCGCACGTGAAATACAGCAGCGTCCGACACTCAATGCAGAGGTGTTCCTACAGCGTCCAGAAGGACGGACTCAATAGACTCTGTCCCTGTTTCCTACGGATGCCCCGCTCCAGAAATAGCCTGTTGCACAGAGCACTTTGACTGCCAGCGGCTGGGACATTCATGGTGGAGGGGCGTACTGCTGGCCTTGTCAGCAACATGCCAAAGTAGCTGGGATCTGGGGCTACGATGCGCCATTGCGCGTGATCCAACCAACAGGTCGCCAAGCTTCCAGTGATGCGACCAATCGACTGCCATTGCGGTCGGTGGAAGCACGCTGAACTTGATGTTTCCCCCATACGGGCCTAGCCCGTATGGGCTGGCCCTCCTACTGAAATCTGGAGGTCAAATGAAAATGGAAACAGCTCTGTACAAGGCGATGGTTGCATCCAACGTCTCAGAGCAAAACGCTACTGCGCTCGTTGAAGCCTGGGAGAGAGATGTGACCTCAGTATTGGCAAACAAAACCGATCTCACAGAAGTTCGGAATGAACTGAAGGCTGAGATCGCAGAAGTTCGAAATGATCTGAAGGCTGAGATCACAACAGTTCGGAATGATCTGAAGGCTGAGATCGCAGAAGTTCGGAATGATCTGAAGGCTGAGATCACAACAGTTCGATCTGAACTGAAGGCGGATATCGCTCAGGTCCGCGCAGAGCTGAAGATAGAAATCACGAAAGTGGCTACTGATCTGAAAACTGTGGAACTGAGCCTGCTGAAAGAGATGGCCAACCTGAACACCACACTCACCGTAAGGATGGTGGTCGTCATGACCGCACTGCAAGGGATTGCAGGGAGCTTGCTGTTCGCTGCACTCAGGTTCTTCAAGTAGGACCATCTGTTGTAACCACCCACGCGGGGAACACTCCCCGCCGGGCGAAGTGTTCTCCGCATTCTGTTTCTTAAACCGGAGAATCGCGATGCCCTGCTTTTGCACTTTCGAGCGTTGATCGCTCCTCTTTGACTTCGTCAGCCCTGGGCTGACTCGCTGATCTGAACGCTGGCCTTCTGTGAGGCTCGCTGTTCGTCAGCTTCCACTTCATGGGCGTGCTACCGGTTGGCATCGCCCACCATTACGCACTGCCCTGCCCCCTGATTTTTCGTCAGGTCTGTGGTGTGGCGGATACCCCACTTTGCTGTTCGCTCGTACCGGCTGCTGATCGCGTTCGCGGTTTGCATTTCGGGTGCCTTGTGCACCTGTGCCGGTGCATAGCCGCGGCCTGAACCTGACATCCATCCATAGGGATTTCCTTGCCCTATGGGGCGAGGTCCGTCCCGCCCCTGAGGAGAGCTACATGGAAAAACCTGTGAATGTTCTACGGCTGCCGTTTCCGTTCATTCGCAACCCTTACCTACCCGGTACGGCGTTGCGACTGGATCGGTTCCAACGACAGTTCACAATTGTCTGTACGGGCGTGTTGAGCTTGCCCCAGGACGAACCGCACGTGGGGTTCTACTCCGTGTCGGGTGAGTACGTCGTGGGGTATTGCGGCTTGCTTGAAGAGGCGATTGCGTTGTGCGAGTCGCGCTTCTACGAGCTGCATGCGTATCCAAAGCTCGGTGCCGTGGCCTCGTTCGATCCACGGACGGTGGAGGTCTACGACACGCTGACGAAGGTCTATCGGCGCAAGCCCATGGCCTGTGCCAGCGATGACGCTCGACGGGTGCTGTCCGGTGTCATTCAGGCATCGGAGATCGTGTGGCGACGTCCCTGCCGAACGGCGGCTGAAGTGTGGGCCGTTGGACAGCGGATGGCGGCGCTCTACGAGCAGGCGCATCAGGACATGAGCCAGGAGGCTTTTGAATCGGCCAGGAGGGCCCGCCGGGAAGCCATGGAACTCAGGGGCTTTCTGATTTCACCCAGATGGCGAGGGTTTGCCCTGCAGGCACTCGACAACACAGGCGTCACCTGCTGCAACGCTTGACGCTGCAATCGTAATCGCTGTCACCGGGAAACCACTTCCCGGTTGGGGCAGGTGGTTTCTCAATTTGAAGGAGAAATCAGATGCCCCGAATGAAGAAACAACGCGTTGACCAGGCAATGGAATATGGCATCGCGATCACTGCGCAGGTGTGGGACCAGGTGCTGCTGGATCCGGCCGACCGCCGGCGCTCGACGTACGAGAGTCGGTTGATGGGTCTGTTCCAGGCGGTGGCCAGGGCCCACAACCAGAACCCTCAGGCGAGGCAGGTGGATTTTGACCTGTCCTCCTCAGAGCAAAAGGAAGGTGCTCTGGCGCTGACGCTGACGCGCATCGACCCACCGCAAGGAGTGGCGTACTTGCTCCTGTCGCTCCAGGGAGAGCCGGTCGAGAAATGACTGGGTTCAAGCTGTAGCGGTACTTCACTCCAGCCCGGCTCTGCCGGGCTTTTTTCTGCCTTGAAGACGAGTGCTCAGGTGAAGATCAGAGTGTAGTGATCAACTCATCCATGACACGATATCGGTTGTGCCGATGTATCAGAGAATGGCTGATAACTCGGTGGGCCTCTTCAGCCGTTTGGCGGCACTAGGTGCCGACGATGGGTTACATGACCACAGCGTTGGCCGAGCAGGACATCGGCCGCTACCTCATGCAGCGGTACAACTGGACAAGGCCGCATCAGCACAACGGCTTCGTACCGCCGGCGGTTGCGGAAGAAAAACTCAATTCTGTGTCCGAGAATTGTTAACCATTACACTGCGAGAGTCGATGCCTCTAATACAAACTGCCGGAGAAGAGAATTGAGCAACCACATTGCCCCTTTCGACTCGCAGCATCTTGAAGCTGCCTGCCGTGTCCTTGGAGATACTGACTGCGGTCTCACCGGCACTCAGATTGGTCGCCTATTGCTCGAGATAAATGTACCCGACGTCGCCCCCTCTAGCAGCAAATGGAAGCGTCTGTTTAACGCGTTGGCCCTCAAGCAAAACGATGTCGGGGTCGGCAACCATCTGATCATGTTCATCAATCGAGCGATGAATCCTGTGAGCTATGCCAGTGACCGCGACACGTTCATCTGGCGCAAGGATGAGTTGAACGTTGTTCTTGCTTTCTCTGGGTACTACATACGAGAAGACGGAAAGGTTGCTAACGCGAAGAAAGCCGAAACCTTGGATGCTGCCCGAGCACGGGTAGGTAGGTTGAAGGCAGCCCTTGAAGCTCGTAACGTCCACGAGTCAATCATGACCTATTGCCGGGCAGAGCTTCTCGACGAGAACTACTTCCACGCAGTTTTCGAAGCCACCAAGGGAGTAGCAGATAGGATACGCGATCTGTCCGGCCTGACTGGTGATGGTGCAGATCTGGTCACGAAAGCATTTATGGGCCCTGAGCCAAAACTGACGCTGGGGCCGCTCGTTACAGACTCTGCCAAAAGTGAACAGCGAGGCTTTGCCAACCTGCTAATAGGCCTCTTCGGCGCAGTGCGTAACCCTCTCGCCCACGCTGCAAAAATCAACTGGCCAATGTCCGAGCAGGACGCACTCGATATTTTCAGCCTAGTTTCTCTAGTGCAGCGCAAACTCGACAATGTCAGCAAGGCCTGATCAGGGAGTTTGATCAGGCCCACAGCAGGGTCGAGCAGCCAATTGCCCTCGATACCCTGATCTTTTTGGACAGCCTTCAGGGCCCTACTCCTCCCGCGTGGAGGCGCGTACACTCAGAAACTAGCTAAGCTGAGGTAGCCTGGATGCTGAAGGAAGAGCAAGTCAGAGAGTTACTGATCGAATGTGAGCGCCTCGTAGACCAACCGCTGGTTCAGATCCGAGGCAATCTAACCAAGTCAGAAAATCGTTCCGCTGCAATTTTCGAGCTCCTTGCGATTCAGGCGTTCGCTGCGCTTGGCAAGGTTGAGTACGAGCCCTTTCCCAACAGCCCCGATATCCGCGTAACCCTGCCTGACGGGACTCAAGCTTGGGTGGAGGTCGCATTCCTTTATGACAAATACTGGAAACAGGAACGACAGTCCCGCGAGCTGACTATGGCTCTGCGCGCACATGCGAAAAATCAGAACGTTGCACCTGAAAAGATTTCCCTAAGGTTCACCGGGATCGCTAAACCTGCTGGCTACGAACGCTGCCTGCCCGGACTTCATGAAATCAGAAAATTCCTGAAGGAAGACTTCGTCAAAGAGCTTTTTGATCGCATAAAGACCGAGCCGTCGCAGTCCTTCACGTTGGTCCATTCCGTCTTCAGCTTCGAAGTGACCTACGTCCCTTCTGCCACCTCCGAAACCGGAAGTGCATTAGTACAAGAAGCACCAAAAGACGTGAGGCATCATCAGCTATTCAAAATCATAAAAGACAAGGCCAGCCAGCATTCCGTGGAGGGGCTGCGCATCGTCTGCGTGGGCTCCGACACCAGCCGAGCACTCTCTGGTAGCTCAGCCCCAGGAGTAATTAGCCCTGAGCAAGCAGCACGTGTGGCCTTCAGTGAAACGAGTTCTGTGGGCTGTGTTCTTACCGTAGACATCAAACACGTTTTCCAGCCTTTCGGCCCTCTCAAGAAGCTCGCCCATCCCCGGATGTACGTTAATTGTAGAGCCAAGGCACCCATGACTGACTGCATGCTCGAAGCCTTGGCACGCCTTGACTTAAATCGCTGGAAATATTCGTTTGAGCTTAATCAATACCAGACCCCAAGCAAGGGGCTGGGTAGAAAATTGCTAGGGAGCATCCGTATGACTACCGGGAAAAATGGTATGAGCCTCGAGATCCCCGCCGCCCTGCTCGTAGAGGTCTTAGCTGGCCGTGAAAAGCTTTTGCAGGGGGAATCGGGCTTAGATCCTATGATAGAAAATTTCCTGTCTGGGGATTATCGTATCGAGAATTGCTCGCTCGTTCCTGCTGACCCTCAGGCCGGCGAAGGGGCCAAGGTTAAGCTTGATTTCGTATTTGACTTCGACGCTGTGTTCGAGCGGTCATCAAAGCCGAAGTAGAATTTGAAAAGCTCTCGCCACCTCTGATCTGAGCCAACCTTCAAGTGATAGGGCATCCCATAGGATGCCCCACACTGACCCTGTCCTAGCCGTTTCTCAATGCTTCAAGACCGTTATCCATGACCGAAGCTGCGGCCACAATCGCACTCACCGTGGCTCGGTCAAACTCATGATCTTGCTGTGAGTCGTGAGTACCGGTGTTTAGATAGCTCCACTCAATAGATGCTCCATTCACTCGGAGCAATGCATCAAACCCAGAGAGTATGTCCTGGACGCCTTGGGAAAGGTTTTGAATCCTACCTAAGCGGTAACGACGTATCTGTGCAGCTCGCTGGGCACCAATTTCCTGCTGGATTCGATGCGCCGCCAGCTCCCCTTATCCAGGTGCACCTCGACTCGCCTCACAGCTCAGACGCTTGTCTAACATCACGGCAGAGCCCATTCGACGCCGAGGCCTCCTCTCGGCAAAAGTCCCATTTGCAAACCCGTTTTTCTGCTGCGATGGGACTAGATACTGAGGAGGATTTGAGGCTTCTCTTTCAGGAGCCTTGCCATGTCTCAACTCCACCTCCTACACACGCCAGCTGCGACCTCCAATGCCGCCTCAATGCAGAGGACCGTGCCTGCGCCGGCCGTAGCCCTCCTTCTGCGCTATGCCCCAGCAGTATTTGGTCCATCGTCTCAACGCCGCGAGCTGCCACTGGCCGCTGAGTATGGCTATGCCGCTGTACGGTGTGCGCAGACACAGGCGGTGAAGCCATGAACCTGACCACGCGCAAATACTTCAAGCTGCTGGCGCTGATTGTCTTTGTGCCCATGGTGTTCGCTCTCTTGAGCGTGCTCGTGGGGAGCCTTGTGACGATCGGTGGGCTTTCCCTGATGCGTTTTGCACAGTGGCAGGAGTGGCAGATCCACAACTACTGGCTCTTCCTGATTGTCACCGCCAATGTAAAACT
>NZ_JSYZ01000034.1 GCF_001293465.1 Pseudomonas asplenii | reverse complement strand
GACCAGGGCGGTATCGGCCGCTGGCCAGGTCGTCGTGTAGCTCCGTCAGGTTCTTCTCGAGGTCCATTTCGAAAGCCAGCGCACTGGTGCTGTTGCGCTTCGAGCGCCGGCAATCGTAGTAGGCCTGGACGAGGTCGCTGAACGGGTAGGGACCAACAGTCGAATCTGCGGACGGGGCGGACACGGAACTCGTTGTACTTGTCGTTGTTGTTCTGATTGCCATCTTCGAAATTCAGATTGAATGCGTTGTTGGCGGAGCGCTGCGACCGGTCGTGCTATCTACGTCGCCCCGACGATTTCTCATCGGGGAAACTGTGCCGGACCTGCTCGGACGCTTTAGACCGTCGGTATCCGTGTGTGCACATGGCGGTGGCCCGAAGGCCAGCGGCACGACCAGATTCAATTCGCACAGACCTGAAGCCTTGGCCGTCAGGTAGCGGGCGCGGTTGGGGTGGAGCGTTTCCAGGCGGATGCCTGTTTTCCGATTGAAGTTGTTACCTCAATGGCAGTTGCGTGCTGTCCAACGCTGATGAATCGACTGTCTTTGAACAGCCTCATCAAGAACTCGACTACCTGGACCTTCTCGACCAGCAAGGTCAGGTGAGGACGCTTATCGGGTGTTGCGTTTGCTCGGGCAATAAGCATCAGCACATCAATGCACTCATCAATGACGCGCTTTCCGAGGGACTGCTTGAGATCGCGAGGAATGTTTCGGGTCAGGTTCGTGGCCATCTGGAGCAATCCAAGTGATGACCTGTAGATCTGCAAATCCGTGTGCATTGCCATAAGGCGTGCTCTCCAAGAGCAACCGGCCGCTAGCGGCCGGATTGAATAAATGAATCAATCAATAAGCTGACTGCGGACGGGGCGGACACGGAACTCGAAGTACTTGCTGAGGCTGGGCTGAATGCCACCTCCGAAACCCAGACTGAACGCGCCGTTGGCGGAGCGCTGCGAAGATGACCAGTACCAGGTGTCCTTGAACGCCTCCGGCCCACCTTCGCGGAAGGCTTCATGCGCAGTCTGAGCTGGGTCTTCCTCGCTGTACAGCTTGCCTACAGGTTCGCTGTTTGGGTTGTCGCCGTCGCGCCGGCATGCCCAGTTTTCCTGGGTCGTCGGTTTGAAGTGGCGATACTGAAGTTCTTGCACGTCACGTGCTGGGATGGCCCAGTCGGTGAATCCGCCGATATCCAGCGCCAGGACCTTCTGCGCCAGTTCGCTGCCGGCTGCGGCCATCGATTCGGTGTTGGAGCGGCTGTTGGTGAGGCTGTCAGCGCCTTCGATTTTCACGCCATATTCTCCCCATTCTCCCTCCAGTTCATGGGCGGCGCCGGCGGTGATGTTCAGGTAGCGCTTTCCGGTGTCCGGGTCGCGGGTGATGCCCGTCACGAAACCGCCTCCATAGGCCTGGCCGATGGTCGGAAGGGTTGTTACCGGTACTGCTTTTTCAACTGCACTCATGTGGTGCTCCTTTCTGTAGGCAACAAAAAAGGCGCTGATGCGCCATGGTTCGAATGAATGAAGGATCAAATAAAGAATCTGCGGACGGGGCGGACACGGAACTCGAGGTACTTGCCGCTGATGCCCTGACTGCCACCTCCGAAACCCAGAAGGAACGCGAGGTAGGCGGAGCGCTGCGAACTCGACCAGTAGTAGCAGTCCTGTGCGAAGATCTGCGGGCAGTTCACCCAGCCCTGGTACAGTTCGGCCGCGGCTGGCAGATAGAAGTCGTTGTGTCCGCCTGCGCCGTAGCCTGAGGCCGCACTGGCGGCCGGATGACCGCCTTCGGATAGCAGGAAAGCCGAGTTCGACATGCCATCGGTCTTGCTGGTTGCCTTCGATTCTTCGCCTCGACGTCCGTACTCGTGATCGCCGACGTCGTCTTTTGCGAAGATCAGGTAGTGCGCTGGCACGTCGCCGCGAGCCGGGACGAAACCGCCGTTGAGTCCGCCTTGCTCGGGCCAGTACGAGCCAGTTTCCGGGATATCCGATGCAAAGCCATTGGCCGCAACCTGGGCGGATGGGGCGATGTGACTGACGACGCTCGCCAGTACCAGGCCGGCTACCGTTGACGCTGGCATCTTGATTGTTGCTTCGCCGACTTTCAGAGTGACCATTTCAGGTTTCATGCTGTTTCCTCATGGGAGATGCGCAGCGCTTCGCGCCGGCAGAAGTTTTCGAGTTTCAGCGCCACGGAATTCGATACGGTGATTTCGTGGCGCGGCGGAGTGAGAAAGGGAATGGCGCCGGCTGGGCCAAGGCTGTGCAGGTGATGAATCATGAGGGTCATTGCTTAACCCTGTTCTGCCATGCCGGCCCAGGCCATCAAGTCCGAGAGGGCCTGTTTAGTCCCAGGTAGAGCTTTCAAACGCAGGTCTTCTTCCTGTCTCTCTGCCGACTTGTTGCGACGCCGCCGATCGCGCTCGGCCTGATCCATTGCCATAGTTTCCCTCCAGGCCGCTGGGTGGCAGATCAACCCAGGACTGCCGTTTGCGTTGCTGCACGCGCGCTGCTCGGCGCATCAGCGGGTCACCACCGGATAGTCGATGTTGTGGTCAGCGATGATTCGCCGGATCAGTGTCGAGCTGATCTCGAGTTCCTTGCATGCTTGGTAGCGAGTGATGCCACGAGCCATGCAGTCCTTGATCTTCTCGATCAGTTCGGCGTCTTCCTTGGGCTTTCGCTTATTGGGTGCGTAGGCTTTCTTCGGGCCGGCAAGAAACTGGATGCCGTATCGCTTGGCGATCCCGCGCAAGACCCCCAGCGAAAGACCCTCACGCTCACATATCTCTTCACGGTTGAGCGTTTTTGCCAGCTCGCTAATCCTTCGTGCCTGAGCATCGGATTCAGATTTGGCCGATGAACTTTGGAAGTTTGGCGTCTGGATGCGCTCGATGACCGACACGCCTTTCGATGCCGTGATTTGACGAACATCGATCTGGCCGCCACCCGCGAGGAACTCCTCTACGGCAGATGCAAGCGATGCGCGAAGGGTTTCGTTCTGCTGGATCAAGCTGAGTTCGTTGCTGATCATGGTGGACTCACTTTATCCTGACCGAGGATTTTCCCCGCTCCAAGCGGGCACCTTTAACTTCTTTGCCTGCCTTGATGCGTTCCGCAATGGCCTTCTTGTCTGGGGATTCGACTACCTTTGTCGAAACCAGCTCGTCTGGTAGCTGTTTCGGATCTTCGACAATTACAGATTCGCGGCCCTTAACTAGAGTGATGGTGAAGAGTGGGCAGGAAATTTTCGTGATCTCCGCGGCTTCCATGTTCTCGCGGAGGTATTCGACGATTTCGCTCTTGCGGTTCGACAGGATGCGCTTACGCTCCTCCAGTCGTTCAATTTCGGCGCTCACGGCGTCAATATTGCCGTCCATGTTCAATATGACCCGGCTTACCGCCAGGGCCTTATCGTTGAATTCCGCCTCAATGGCGCCCATGGTGTCGCGCACCGCGATTGCCATGTCTTCGTCGGCACCTTCCATCAGCGCCGTCAGATCTTTGAACTGTCCGGTCAACTCATACAGGCTGCTCATGCTGCTACCTCTATGGATTGCTGAGCGCTTTCGAGATGCGCTTTGCGCTCTTCAAAGGCCGACGCGATCCGGCGTAAGAAGCCAGTCTCGTTTCGCGCATTAGCACTTTTCACAAAGCGTGTGTTGAGCGTCTTGAGTTCATGCAAGGTCACGGCGCCGGCCATCGTCTCAAGGGAAGACTTGAGCCATTCCAGGCGCTCTTGCTTGTGAAGCTCTTCCGCAGCGGCCTGGTCCTCTGCGACCTCGATAGCCGTTTCCTCCTGGCGCTGCTGGAAGTAGTCATTGTCATCGAACATCCCCAAGAAGACGTCGGCATTGAAACCAAGCATCGACAGCGCTTTCTTGATCGCATCTGTCAGCGACTTCTTCGGTGCCTCGCCGTCAGTTGTCATGCCGTACTTTGTCTTGTACTGGTACCGCGTGCAGCCGTACTGCTCGATTTCGCCGCGCTGATCGCCACGCATGAACCAGAGAACGATCTTCACGGTGTGCCCGATCTCGCGCCCGATACAGCTACGCTTTTCGCCTTCACCGATGAAGATTTCGTGGCCTTCATCAAATCGTTCTTCAACAACCCGCCAGCCCCAGCCAATCCCGACAGGACCAAACACCTCGGTCGCCTTCATGACGACCGCTGTTCCGTTCAGGCTGGTGATCTTCTGGCCGTTTACCTCGGCAGCTTTGGTGTACCTGGTGTCTGTCTTGGCGACTTGATCCCAGATCTGCATGTTCGTAGACATGAGGATTCCTTGCCGCGTCTAGCGCAGCGATAGAAAGGGTTGGTTACTGGGTGACGCGATCAGCGAGAGCGCTGAGCAGCATCAGGAATGTGAAGAGGGCGATGGCGGGGAAAGAACCGCGCCAGATTAGAAGGCGCCGGCGGCGCTGAGCCTGAGTCATTTCTGCGCCTGAACAGATGGAAATTGCCGAGGCTCGCCGTTTTCTCGGAACAGGCTGTACTGCGTCAGCGCAACCACAAGCCCCCAGGCAATGACCCACCAGAAGACTTTCATTGCGATCTCCGGTATGCAGTGGGCATGAAGACGAAGTGGTCTGGGATGTCTCTGATCACGCACCAATTCCCGCTGACGAGACGATCCATCAGTTCAGCGAACGTGTAGTGGCGAGTTTTCACAGTGATCTTTCTCATGCCTTCACCTCGTATGCGACGGTCCACTCACCGCACAGGCATGCCCGGCGACTCCATGCGTGGACGTTTTCGATGCCGGCGTCGTAAGCAAGCGACAGTGCGCCAAGCCAAGATTTGTGGGTGAACGCCAGGATCATGCTGTTCATGCGCCATCCTTGAGCGTCATCAGGCGCTCGCCCAGGAGCTGCAGGGTGCGAATGCGGCCCTTGTGCACGCAGACGATTTCGGCCGTCTCGCGCACCGAAACCCCTTCGCTGCGCAGCTTGGCAACGCGCTTTGCCAGGGCCTCTGCGCGTTTGTCTGCTCCAGATCCGCTCATGCCGCCTCCTTGCGCCACTGGGCAATCATCAGGCGCTTGCAGTAGTGATTGAACTCGTCGGCGGTTATCGCACCGTCGGTGAACAGCTTGGTGATCAGGCGCTGTACCGTAATGTCGCAGTCCGTCTTGCTGGACGGATCAGAGAAGCCCTCAAGGGCTTCGTCGATGAGAATGTGAGGGCTCATAGATCACCGTCGACGTCGTCTTCCTGGGCTTCGCGCTCGGCAGCAACTGCGTCGGCTGCGTAAGGCCTGAGAAGATCCCTAGCGATTCGCTCAGCGGCTTCGATGGGGTGCTGCTGACCGATCAGGTCCGCTGCATGGGTGCGGCACTCGCTTTGACTGCCGACGATCGAAGACAGGAAAAGACGTGCGAGCGAGTCACGCTCGTCCAGGCCGTCTTCCTGCCGCTTGTTCAAATGACCTTGAAGGTAGGTGCAGTACTGATCTGCGGTCACCTTCTTGATCTGGCCGTAGCGGCGCTTCCAAGTGACATCGTTACCGCACACCAGCTGTTCAGCCGCATGCTCAAGCCACTCAGCCTCCGCTGAGTCATCGTTGACCGGCGGTGGCAACTGCGCGTCGTACATCGCTTGGCAAATCTTCAGTGCTGCGTTCATGTTGACCTCCAAGATTGCTGGTCACCTGTATTCGTCAACGCTCACTCACGGCTGTCTGCCGGTGGGCGCCGGGGAGCGCTGACGAATAGAGGCGAAAAAGAAAGCCCCGCTGGACGTCGGGGCTTTCACCGTGTGTAACCAATGCATGTCGTTACAGATTTTGGGCGGGGCCTTCAGCGCCAGAACACCGGGACCCCGATTCGCAATCGAGGTTTTTCGCGGACTCTGGTCGGCCGATCGGCTGGCAAGCGCTCTTCAGTTGGCGGTTCTGGCCGCACATGACTGAGCGCTGCGCCGATCAGGATTAAGATGAGCATGATTTTCTCCGATCTTGTGACTGATGCGGATTGCATCGACCGGGAACTCCCAGTCCTTCTGCTTTCTGCATCGGGGTGTGATCTGGCCGGCGCTGATCTCCGGCTTAGTCTGTTAATCCGGATGTCGTTCCGGAACCGATATGTCCACCGCCTCACTACGGCGCAGGGGTTTCACCTGCATTCGGGCGCATCAGCCTGCGCATTCAGATCACACTCCGATTCAGCCTGCGCTTCGGCACGCAGGTGACCGGGCCGGTCTTTCCCGGCTGTCAGGGAAATCGAATTAAAGGAATGAATTACTGAATGAGTAATCTGCGGACGGGGCGGACACGGAACTCGTCGTACTTGCCGTGGTTGAGCTGAAAGCCACCTCCGAAACCCAGAATGAATGCGTTGATGGCGGAGCGCTGCGAAGATGACCAGACCCACCCAAAGTCGTTGCTCCCCAGGTTCAGCCATGCTTCGTACAGCTCGGCGGCGGCCGGCAGATAGAAGTCGGCATGACCATCGGCTTTGTGCTCGTACGCGGCTACGGCGGCAGGGTAATTGGCATCGGATTCGACCATGGCCTGGGTGTTCGCCAGGCCGTCGATCATGCTCTTGGCCGGCGAATCCTCGCCGTAAGGGCCCCATTCGAAGCGGCCCAGCTCGTCACCAATGATCAGGTGATATGCCTGGGCGCCGTTGCGCGCAGGAACGATGCCGGCGTAGATGCCGCCCTGGCCCTGCCAGATTTCGCCGATTGCTGGGGGAGTCAGTTTCTGTTGTTCGGTCATTGCAGTGTTCCTATGTCGGGTTGATTTCCCGATTGGCCCTCAACCTCGAAGGCCAAGCAGTGAAATCTGTTCTCCTCCCCATGCGCGGCGCCGGAGTCCTCTCTCTGGCCGGGTCACACATTTCGTGGACGGTGTTCTTCCCGACTGGCTTGCATGGTTTGGCGTACCTCAATGAGTGAGGTCCGGCAGGTTCCAGAGCCTGCATGGGGATCGAAATTTGTGTTTCGCGCTGTACCTGGTTCCAGGGATCGATCCGCGAAGATTTCAGGTTTTTAAAGAGCGGTGGCCTTGAGGGCCTGGCGAGGGGCTGTGTAGCGCCTCGTTGAATCAAAATATAGGGTAGCCTTTATTTGGAGTCAACAGGTTTGCCTTTATTTTTTTAAAGGCACCTATGCGATGGCGAATTGAGGGAAGGGAAATCGGCTCAGGAGGGGCGGCGCAGGTCTGCGCCTGCAATGATGGGCGTCAGGCTCTGGGAAGGATGGGGAGGGCGGAAACAAAAAGCCCGGCGCTGGGCCGGGCTATGGATTCCTATCAATCAGCTTGTGGGTTCCGACGTTTCGCATGATTGCTTTGTCAGACGACATTTCAAAACTGATTTTGTGGGAGTTGTTCCCTGTAAAGTGAATCGTATAGATATCTGGACGCTTGTAGCCCTTGAGCTTCTCCAGCTTGAGATATCCAGGCTGAGGGTGCTTCAGCAAGTCCTTCAGGGCCTGCTTGGCCTGAGCCTTTATGCCTTCAGGGAGCTTTCCCAAGGCCTTCTTGAACCTATCGCTTGAAACGTCCAATGCTCTGATTATTAGATTCACAGGTTGCTGAACAGATCATCAATGTCTTCGTCAGTGGTCAGCAATTTTGATTCTTGGCGACCTTCCATGTCTGCGTTGTGCTCCAGGATATTCCAGCGGAGCTGCTCTATCGCGGCGTTATAGCTCAAAATAGAATTGATGGCTTGCGCATAAGCATCATCTACACCGTCCTCGGAACGCAGTTCAGGAGCTTTCCTAGCGGCGACCAGGCGTTGCTCAAGGTCTGAGTGGATTTTTGCCAAAATCTCTTGAGCCTGCTCAAGGGATGGAATGATCTCTTCTTCTTTAAAGAAGCAATTTTTTGCGCTCAAGACTGTCGCGTTCAGGCTTTGAATTGCCTCGTGGAAAGCGTCCATTTGTCGGCGCATGAGGACCAGTGCTTCGATAGTCCCGTCGATTTGGCGCAGCAGATCAAGCGATCTAACGGCTTCGCCTCTCAGGTAGTCACTCATCCGCTCCATGCGGTCATTCTGAGTGATGATGTGCATCAGCTTTTCCTCCCTCCTTAGGACCTTGCCGCCTCGGAATTAAGTGCGGCTCGCGATTATGGTCTGCACCATATGGTTGTCAAATGAATTCTCGCGCCACGAAATCCGAAATTACAAAACGTGGCGCGCAACGTCACTATAGATCAGACGAACCCAGATCGCGCAGGTTCAGTCATGCTATCGGTCAATAGCACGGATTGCTGAAATCAATTTCAGAAAAATAGTCGGAAACGCAGGCTAATCAGAGCAGAACCGAGTACCAGAACACCTTGCCCAGCACGCTGATCGACTTCTCGGCCAGGTCATCGGCGGTGTATTCCTCGTCTGGGTGCTCATCCTGGTTGAAGCTGCGAAAACGCAGTCCCCCGCCAGGGATGCGGTAGAGCGTCTTCACTCGCAACTCGCCGCCGTGGTCGATCGCATACATCTTGCCGTCCTTCACCGCGGTGCACGATCGATCAACGCCGACGGTGCTTCCGTCAGGAAGGACCGGCTCCATCGAGTTGCCATGGACTGTGACGCATACGGCCTGGTCGGCCTGAACGCCCTGGTTGCGCAATGTCTGCTTGCCGAACCTCAGCTTCCTACTGCTTGACTCCTGGATCACCGTCCGGCCCGAGCCGGCCGACAACTCGACTTCCTTCAAGAACGGCACATAGACCTCATCGTCATCCAGCGGTGTGTCGTCGTCCCAGACTGAGATCGGGCCCAGCATCGTTGCATTGCTTGCTGGTCGAGTGGGTTCAGGCGCTCCAGTCCCTTCGGAGAGCCAAACGGGGTCAACGCCGCAAACCTGGGCCAGCTGGACCAGGTACCCGCTTGTCCGTGTAAGCCCGCGCTCGATCTCAGAAACCGAGGCCTGTTTGATGCCGACACGGTCTGCAAGCTCGGCCTGAGTAAGGCCGGCGTCTTTTCTTGCCTTCTTGAGGCGATCTTTGAGTTCCATGGTCGCCAATTTAAAGGTCAGCCTTTGTTGTTGCAAAAAGGTGTTCCTTTCAACTAGCATAAAGGCATCCCTTTATATGGGCGGATAATCATGAACAAACACTTTGACGCGCTGGTGAAGCATTTCGGCTCACAGCAGGCCACCGCAGAAGCCCTTGGCGTAAAGCAGGGGACCGTAAGCGGCTGGGTTCGCGGCCTTCATGGCTGCACTGCGGAGATCGCAATCAAGGCAGAGATCGCCACCAAAGGCGCGATCAAGGCCCGCGATCTGCGCCCAAGCATCCCTCAACAAGCTGCCTAATCCACTTTTACAGCCACAAAGGAAACCTTGCATGTACATGGACCCAAGCCAAAAGCGCGCCATCCCAGTGAAGGTGCGATTCGAGCCTGTTCTCGACCGAATCCTGCGTAAGGCAGCGAGCAAGACCCGCATGCAGCATGCGACCTACCTCTACGAAATCATCGAGTGGGCAGTGGCGAATGGCGTTATCGAGGAGCTGATGCAGGACAAGCAGGAAGATATCGCGGGCTGAAGCCCCTTTGGAGGGCCGAATGCAGTTTGAAATCGAGAAGTTGTCGCCCGAAGCCAGGCGACAGGTTGAGGCCCTGATGAGGGCCAACGGAATGACGCTCAGCCAGGGCGTGAACCTGATCACGGAAGCATCGATTGCCGAAGGTGCTTTGTCGGCAGTAGGCCGGAAGAAGGCCCAGGTCCTTCAGTTGGTTACCCCAATGAGGGCCTCAGGCAGGGACTCTTAAGGGACACCCAGAGGGACTCTGCCGAATTACAGGCACAAAAAAGCCGACGGACGAGGTCGGCGATTTCGTTACAGCAACATGTGAGGAAAATCATGACAAAAATCGTCTCCATTGACAAGTCCAGGGGGTTCACCCGAATGGACAATTCCGTTATGGAGGCGCTTTCCACAGTAGATCTGCCGGCCCGTGAGTTGCGGGTTGTGATGGCTATCGCCCGTCAAACCATTGGGTACCAGGTCGAAACGAAGCGCCTTACCGCCGATGATCTCGGCAAACTGACAAACATGCGCAGGGACGTCACGTCGAAGGCTATCAGCCATTTGCTGGAGCGCCGGGTTATCTACCGGATAGGTGGCAGTCGCGGCGACATCGGTATATCGCCCGTGTCGGAGTGGATTTTCTTTGAGGAAAAACCAAAGAATCTCACTGAGACCAAATCATCTCACTCAGCCCAAATTGTCTCACTGAGAAAAGATCCGAGTGAGACCGAAACGGCAACTTCCCTTCTCTATTCAAAGAAAGAAACCCCCTATGTAAATCTTCCTTCGGAAGATGTTACATGCCCCCCCAAGGTTCAGGCCGATCCGGTTTCCGAGCCAAAGGCTGATCGCAAGACCCCGTTCGGACTGGCCCAGTTGCTCGCCGACAACCCGCACCAGGTGCCAGAGCAATTGCTGGCCGACTGGCTGGCCCAGCGCAAGGCGAAGAAGGCCGCTGTCACCGCGACAGTCTGGTCGACCGTGAATTCCGAACTCACCAAGTGCGCCGAGGCTGGTATCTCCGCATCCGACGCAATCACCGAGGCGCTGTCCGCCGGCTGGCAGGGCTTCAAGGCGCAGTGGGTGATCAACCGCATCCGTGATAGCCGCTCGCAGCCAGTCACGAACTCCCGCCACCACGGTTTCGACTTGATCGACTACGCCCGTGGACGCACCCAGAACGAGGACGGTTCGTATGATTTCTAACGCCATCGACTTGGAAGTGAACGACATCGAGCGCCGCCTGGGCGTGATCGCCAAGCAGCCTGGCAAGTGCGACAAGCACGGCGAGTTCGCGGTGATAATCCGCAAGAGCGGGCAGAGCGGGTGCCCTGAATGCTCCCGCGAGGTCCGTGAGGCCCAGGACTTGATCGATCAGCAGGAAGCCCAAGGGCGAATGGCGGCAGCGCGCCTGGAGCGCAGGCTGGGGGCTTCCCTGATCCCTCGCCGGTTCATGGACAAGACCTTCGCCAACTACCGGACAGAAACCGAGAACCAGCGTCACAACCTGGCCCGGTGCAAGCAGTACGCCGAGAACTTCCGCCAGCACCGTGACGATGGTCGTTGCGTCGTCATGACCGGCACCCCGGGCACTGGCAAAACCCACCTGGCCGCCGCCATCGCCGGCTCGATCATGATCACCACCGGCATGACCGCCGTGTACCGCACCGTTGCAGGAATGCTCCAGTACATCAAGGGCAGCTACGGCGATAAGGCCGAGTACAGCGAGGCTCAGGCGTTCGCCAGCCTGGTCGACCCTGACCTGCTGATCATCGACGAAGTAGGTGCAACCAAGCCCAGCGAGTACGAGTTGGCGACCCTGTTCACCGTGATCAACGGCCGCTACGAGGACAAGCGCCCGACCATCGTGATCTCCAACCTGGATTTCGACCGCCTGGGCGAAGTGCTTGGCGAGCGATCGGTAGACCGTCTGCGGGAAGGTCGCGGTATCGGGCTTGTGTTCACTGGTGAATCGGCGCGGCTGCGCAAGGATGGTGTGTGATGTCAAGGCCAGCAAAAGCAATCGCAGCCGGTACACCAGATGATCTGGTCCGCCTGCGGGACGAGATCGCTATGACCGCTCTGAACGCGATGGTCATCTCTCGTGGGTGGGGCTGCAAGGATGAGGATGGGAATCACCGCGCCTACCGGAACATGAAAGAGTACTCCGAAGCGGCATACGAGTTCGCAGACATCATGCTTGAAGCGCGGGAGGCCCGCTGATGGTCGAGAAAATCAGACTAAACCAGATCAGCGACCTTGCCGAACTGCAGGCCGCCATCCGGAAGAAGGGCTTTCCCTGCAATGTGGCGATCACCGGCGCCGGCCGGAGCCTTCCGCAGAACGCCCTGTTCCACAAGTGGTGCGAGGAGGCCGCCCAGTTCTTCGTGCGCATGGGCAAGACCACCTTCGCCACCGGTGCACCCATGAACATGGAGAACATGAAGCGCAACCTGAAGCAGACGTTCCTGGGCGAGGAGGTGATCCGCGACATCAATCTCAAGACAGGCGAGATCACCGAGCGCTACGAGCTGCGCCACACCAGCGAGCTGGACAAGGGGGCCATGCACAACTTCATGACCTGCGTCGACATGTGGGCCAACGAGCACGGGATCTACCTATCCCACCCTGAGGACAGTGAGTACATGAAGATGCGCTGCAACATGGGGGAGGCGGCATGAGTATCTACAGCGAAGACATTCAGAAATGGATCAAGCGCAGCAACCGCAAGTGCGCGAAGCTCATCCGCGCCGAAAGTGGAAAGCACCACATCGTCTACTTCGACAAAGGGAAGGCTCGCGTAGGGGTTGTGGTCGACGGCATGTATTGCCGCTACGGAATCTCTTGCCGTGGCGCCATGCATAACACTGACCCCATGAGCCTATGGCAGGCCGGACCGGGTGCATGCACGCAAGCTGATGTGCAGATCATGGTCGACTACCTGAACGATGCAAGCACGCTACCCGATTTCGATTTCGGCTCGATCAAGGAGATGAAATGGTGATCGCTGCCAAAAAGCCACGCCCGAAAAAGTGCAAGAACTCCGCATGCGGGGTCTCATTCGTCCCGCAGCGCCTCGGTCAGGCGGTGTGCAGTCCAAAGTGCGCACTCGCCACGGCTAGCACGAATCAGGAAAAGGCCCGCAAGTCCCTGGCCCAGGTCGAGCGGAAAGAGATCAAGGTCCGCAAGGAAAGGCTGAAGTCCCGCGGCGACCACATGCGCGAAGCCCAGCAGGCGTTCAATGAGTACATCCGCGCCCGTGATCAGGCTGCCGGCCACCTCTGCATCTCCAGCGGGAAGCCACTGGACTGGAGCGGCAATGCGGTGGATGCAGGCCACTATCGCAGCGTCGGCTCCGCGCCGCACTTGCGATTCGATGAGCGCAACTGCCACGCACAGAGTAAGCAAGACAATCGCTTCCTGTCCGGCAATGCCGTGGACTACCGGATTGGGCTGATTGCCAGGATTGGTCTTGCAGCAGTTGAAGCGCTCGAAGCTGACCAGAGCGTGCGCAAGTACACCGTCGATGATCTCAAAGCCATCAAGGCCACTTACCGGGCCAAGATCCGCAAACTGAAGAGTGCTGCAGCATGATGAAACTCAACTCGGCCCGCTTGGCCTGGCACGACGCTTACTACACCGCCAGGGACAGCCAGGGCGCGGTCATGCAGGAAATGGGGTTGCTGGGCTGCATGGTGCAGCGCACGGAGCGCGGGAAGACTGCAAGCCACGCAGCGCACCAGGCTATCGCCGGCCGGGTGCAGCAGGCCGTCGACACGCTGCCGGCCCACCTGAAGGCATTCGGCAATCACATGTACAGCCCGGTTGCTACCGATGACGACCGGGAGGAAGCAGAGGAGGCCCTATTCAGGACTGCCTACGCCATGGGCCAGCGCATGTACGCGAAGAAGTTCGAGAAAGCACAGCTTGTCTCCAGGGGGGTGCTGTTCCGGTACCGCCGGATGCACCAAGGCGGGCAGAGTGAAGGGGTTGATCCGTGCCCGACACCGGAAGCGTTCCGCGGCTGGCTGCTGAACTGGCTAGGACTGGAGCTTTCGTCTGAGCAATGGGCCAGGGAGTGGGAAGGGTTCATCGACGCATGCTTTGCGGCGTGCAATGATCTCGATAAGGCAGCACTTATTCCTGTGTCCAAGTGTTTGAGTATCATGAAGGAAGCAGCATGACGACTGAGCGTGAACTGATCCCAGGACGATTTTATTGGGCTATTCCTGTATTTGATGTGGATGCTAATGAAGACTGGGTGAATGATCCCCAGCCGGCTAGATATGTTGGCAGCGATGCGTGGCAATGGATTGGTTCGGAAAATGATGAATGGCCCGCGCGATGGGTAGGTGAAGAAATCGAATTTCCGAGACCTTGAATGCCTAAAAACAAAATAGCGAAAATGCTTCTTGACCAAATGTCCGGCTGAAGGCATCATTTCGCCATAGTGATAATTTTGCCTTCGGCAAATACCCAATTCAGAACCCGGCCACCGCGCCGGGTTTTTCATTTTCAGGGCCTCAATAGCCCCTCAGATCCATCAGCGCTCCTAACTGCGCCTTTGCCCGTGCACACCGGGCTTTTTTATTCCGGAGAAACCCATGGCAGAACCAGCCAGCTCAACTGCTGTCGGTGTGCTGTTGGTGAAGTATGGGGTATTCCTTGGCGCCTTCGGTGGCGCAATCCTTTCGCTGACTTTCCTGCAGGGCCTGACCCGCAAGCAGGCAATCGCGGCATTCTTCACTGGCTTCGCATCTGCAATCTTCTGTACGCCTCTCGCCATCAGCTTCTTCAAGCTGGAGCCTGGGGGCGAGACTCAATATGGCGTTGCATTCCTGATCGGCCTCCTGGCCATGAACATCATCCCAGGCCTCAAGGCTTTGGCAGGAAGGTTCGGCGCTACAGGAGCGGCGTGACATGAACTCAACCCTGAACTCGGCCCTTGTGGCCTTCGACGTTTTTTTGTGCGCGCTGGTCGTTGCAGCGGCCTGCGACTACCTGAGGAAGGTTCGACCGATCGATCAGCCTCTGTTGAGTGCAGCGTTCTACCTGGTTGCCATAGGTGCAGCAGGGGAGTTCGTGACAGCAATCCAGGGGCATTGGGTGAACCCGTTCGGCGTAATGCTTCACGCTGGCATCGTTGCCTATGCGTGGGTGCGTAGAAACTACCTATTCGAGGATCATGGTCATGGCCAAGCCTGACGAAGCGGCACCGCAAGAAACCACTCAGGCTGCCAGCGCGCCTGCAGCTCACACATCAACGGTCGACGGCATTGCCATTGACGGCAGCAATCACTTCAAGGCCAAGGAGCTCTTTGCATCCCTCCTGGCTCACGCCGAGGAAGATGTGAAGGTTATCGCCCGCGAGATCGGGAGCCTGCTTCATCTGCATACCGCCGCATCTGGCCAAGCTGATACCACTGGCGACTACAAAGCTGGCGACGTTGCTAAATGAAAGTTCTTGAGTTCAGTCGAGAGGGCTGGCGCGACGCCGCCAAGACGCTGCGCAAGATCGCCGATGACCTGGATGCCGGCGAGCACCCGGAGTGCACTGTTGGCGCTCTGACCATTATCGGCCCGAAAGGCGAGGTCACGGTATTTGGCCTTGGCCCCAAGTGCGACGACCTGCAATGCCTTGGTGCGATGCGCCTGGGTGAGCAGAAACTGATTGATGTACTGCTAGATACAGGCCCATTGTAAGGATTCTCCATGACTGCAAAGCAACCAGACTGGGAGCGAATCGAACAGCTCTACCGGGCTGGCCTGCTCTCGGTGCGGGAAATTGCATCAGCTTGTGGCGTCTCCCATACGGCCATCAACAAGCGTGCAAAGCAGCAAGGCTGGGACAGAGATCTGCAGGCGAAGATCAAGGCGAAGGCCGATTCGCTGGTTTCCAAAGCAGAGGTTTCCACAAAGGTTTCCAAGGAAGCACTGGAAACCGAGCGCGTGGTTGTCGAGGCAAATGCCCAGGTAATCGCTGACATTCGTATGGCTCACCGGGCAGACATTGGCCGGGCCAGAAGGCTGGCGAATTTGCTGTTCGATGAACTCGAAGGCCTAACCGAGGAGCAGGGCACGATCAAGGAGTTGATTGCGCAGCTGCGTGATGATGACGAGGGCGGCGACATGGGCGACGTGCTTGCACTTGCCCAGAAGATGTCGAGCCTGCCAAGTCGAACCAAGACTATGAAGGAGCTGGGCGAAACGCTGAAGAACCTGGTACTGCTCGAGCGCCAGGCGTATGGCATTGATGCCGCGCCGGATGAGGGCGAGAAGGTTCCGGCCGGCCTCGGTCATTTCTATGGTGGCTCCAACCCTTAACCCAGCACTGCGTGATTTCTGGCAGGCTCCGGCGCGAAACCGGGTTCTTCATGGCGGTAGGGGGTCGTCGAAGTCTTGGGACGCTGCCGGCTTTGCGGTTTACCTGGCATCAAACTACAAGCTCAAGTTCCTCTGCACTCGACAGTTCCAGAACAAGATCGAGGAATCGGTATACAGCCTTCTCAAAGGGCAGATTGACCGTTTCGGCTTGTCCTCTCAGTTCAAGGTGCTTGAGAACAAGATAATTCACCGCCGCACTGGCAGTGAATTCCTGTTCTATGGATTGTGGCGTCACATCGGCGAGATCAAATCGCTCGAGGGCGTGGATGTTTGCTGGATCGAAGAGGCTCACAACCTCACCGAAGATCAGTGGGAGATTCTGGAACCCACTATCCGGAAAGAGCACAGCCAGTTCTGGATCACCTTCAACCCAAAGCTTGCGACAGATTTCGTCTACAAGCGGTTCGTGGTCAATCCGCCGCCGAGCACCGTCGTTCGCCAGATCAACTACCTGGAGAACCCTTTCCTTTCTCAGACCATGCTCGACGTGATTGCGCATGCCAAGGAAGAGGATGAGGACGACTATGCCCATGTGTATCTGGGAGTTCCTCGAGCAGACGATGATGGAGTGATCATCAAGCGCAGCTGGATTCAGGCTGCAATCGACGCTCACAAGGTGCTGGGTTTCAAGGCCTCCGGCTTCAAGCGAATCGGGTTCGACGTGGCCGACAGCGGCAACGACCTATGCGCCAACGTCGCGGCCCACGGCTCTGTGGTTGAGTGGGCTGACGAATGGAAGGCCCAGGAAGATGAACTGCTCAAGTCCTGCACGCGCACCTATGCGGCTGCAAGGGAGCGTGGCGCGTCGATTCTCTACGACTCCATAGGCGTCGGAGCAACCGCCGGCGCTAAGTTCAAGGAGCTGAACGACGGGAATCCCAACCCCATCCGCTACGAGAAATTCAACGCGGGCGCGGCTGTGCACATGCCCGAGAAGCTCTATCAGAAGCCCGACATTACCAACGGCGACATGTTCGCCAACATAAAGGCTCAGACCTGGTGGCTGGTGGCCGACCGCTTCCGAAACACGTTCAACGCCATCCGCAACGGCGAAAAGTTCCGGGATGACGAGTTGATCAGCATATCGAGCGACTGCCCGAAGCTGGACAAGCTCATAGACGAGCTATCGACTCCTCGGCGGGACTACGACGGTAACGGCCGGGTAAAGGTAGAGAGCAAGAAGGACCTGGCCAAGCCAAACCGCGAAGGTGGCGCTGTTCCATCGCCAAACCTGGCTGATGCCTTCGTCATGTGCTTCAGCCCAACACACAAAGCGCCTATGCGCATTTCCGATGACCTACTGAGGCGCGCCTGATGTTCTGGAAAAAAAAGGTGGCGCCTGAGCCTGTTGAGCCGGTACTGAGCGAGCCAGAACGCGCGTCGATGAAAATCAACGCTTCGCTGCTGGCTGAGGCTACCGCCAAGCCAGTGCCAGCTGAGTTCGCCAAGTACGAGCCGCCGCCTGGGGTAGTGCCCGCTGACCAGAAGGCCAGTCTCATGGCCATGGATAGCGCGCCTTACGAGTTCCTGAATGCCGTCGGCTACCAATACGGATATCAGGCATTCCCAGGCTATCCATACCTTGCCCAGCTTGCGCTGATGCCCGAATACCGCAAGATGGTCGCAACCATCGCCGAGGAGATGACGCGCAAGTGGATCAGCCTCCGCTGCATTGGTGACGACGACAAGACTGATCGACTGGACCAGCTTGACGCTGAGTTGAAGCGGCTGAATACCCGTGAGGTGTTCCGACTGGCGGCTGAAAATGATGGCTACTTCGGTCGGGGGCAGATCTACACCGAGATGAAGAAGCCAGGTGGTGCGCTGGCGTCAGAAGATCCGGTTGAGCTGAACTCAGCTCTGTTCCTCGATGCAGCCAAGGTGCCCAAAGGGTCATTGGTCGCGCTGCGTTCGGTAGAGCCGGTGTGGACCTATCCGACCACCTACAACGCCGACAACCCGCTGTCGCCGACCTTCTACAAGCCAGACGGTTGGTACGTCATGGCCAAGATGGTGCACAAGTCGCGCATGCTTACCTTCATCTCCCGGCCGGTGCCGGACATGCTGAAGGCGGCATACAACTTCGGCGGCCTGTCACTGATTCAGATCGCTGAGCCGTACGTTAACAACTGGCTGCGCACGCGAAACAGCGTGGGCGACATGGTGCACTCGTTTTCTACCTCCGGCCTGGCGATTGACATGGCGTCGGCACTGTCGGGCGACAATGCCACAGACATCTTCAAGCGTGCTGAACTGTTCAACAAGATGCGCGACAACCGCGGCGTCATGATGACGGACAAGACGAGTGAAGAGTTTTTCCAGTTCAACACGCCATTGAGCGGTCTGGATGCTCTTCAGGCGCAGTCCCAAGAGCAGATGGCGTCGATTAGCAGCATCCCGCTGGTCAAGCTGCTGGGGATCACCCCGAACGGCCTGAACGCCTCCAGCGACGGCGAGATACGCGTCTTCTACGACAGCATCCACGCCATGCAGGAGAACCTGTTCCGTGCGCCTCTCAAGCGTGTGATAGATCTTGCTCAGTTGTCTTTGTTCGGCGACATCGATCCGGACATCGATTTCGTGTTCGAGCCGCTTTACCAGATGTCCGAGCTTGAGCAGGCGAACGTCAGGAAGATCGAGGCTGAAACCGATGCTGTTTTGATCGGATCTTCTGTTATCTCGACCGATGAGTCTCGTGAGCGCTTGGCTGCTGATCCAGATAGCCCTTATCAGTCCCTCGAACTGAACGAGGAGATTGATAACGACCTGGAGATCGACGATGACGATCCAACCGACGATCCTTCGTCCGGTAAGGCCTAACGCAGGCACGCAGGCCTGGTACCGAAAACGGCTGGATGCTGCCATCAAGGAAATGCAGGACTCGTTGGTATTCTGGCTCAAGGCCAACTACCGGGCTGCGGGTCTCGCTGATGGCCTGGCCCAGGACGATAGTCCTGCCATGATGATGCGCAAGGCCATGAACAAGCTCGCCAGGCGCTGGCAGAGCAAGTTCGACGACCTAGCCGACACTCTGAGCAAGAAATTTGCCGATCGAGCGCTGGGCAACTCTGATGTCTCGCTTCGTAACGCCATGGAAGCGGCCGGCGCCACGGTGAAGTTCACCATGACGCCAGAGATGAACGACGTATACCAGGGGTGTATCGGCGAGCAAGTGGGCTTGATCAAGTCCATTGCTAGCGAACATCTGACGGAGGTTCAGGGTCTTGTGATGCGATCGGTTCAGCGCGGTCGTGACCTGGGGAGCCTTACGAAAGATCTGGAGAGGCGCTACGGCATAACCCAGCGCCGCGCCGCACTGATAGCTCGCGACCAGAACAACAAGGCCACCTCGGCAATGCAAAGCGCAAGGCAGCAGGCCTTAGGCATCAAGGAAGGCATCTGGCGGCACAGTGGTGGTGGAAAAGAGCCGCGTCACTCGCACGTCAAGGCAAATGGCAAGAAGTTCGACCTGGCCAAGGGCATGTTCATCGATGACGAATGGATCATGCCAGGCGAGAAGATCAACTGCCGCTGCACCTGGTCCCCGGTCATCCCCGGCTTCGACTGATATACTTCGTGAAACCGGAGGATTCATCGTTATGGCTGAGCGAATATTTTTGCCTATTGAGGATGAGAGTGACGACCTGATCATGCGGCTGACCGACGCAGAGGCGCGTGCTCTGTACTCGCTTCTATCCACGCTTACGCTAAAAGAAATGATGGAGAAAGGCCTGACGGAAGAGCAGGCTGGCCATGTTTGCAGGATTATTCACGTCACCTACTGATTCTCATAGCGATATCCCAAAGCCCGCCAAGTGCGGGTTTTTTATTGCCCGCAATCCGGGAAATCAACACATGAACCTCGAAAAACTGGCATTCGACCGGGCCACCATGCGCCTGATCGACGTCGACGGGCGGCTGCACGTCAAGGTCAGCAATATCAGCAAGGCCGCCGTGAACCCCTACTACGGTCGGGAGATCCCTAACAGTGAGGCGCTTGGCCTTGAGCCGGAGCGCATCTACCAACTGCTGCGTGACCCCAAAGAAATGGCGTTGGCAGTCGCCACGTTCAACAACATCCCGCTCCTGAACAAGCACATCCCAGTCAGCGCCGAGAAGCCACAGAAGGAGTCAGTGGTTGGCTCGACGGGCACCGATGCGACCTTCTCCGACCCCTATCTCACCAACAGCCTGGTCATCTGGGATGCCGAAGCAATTGCCGGCATCAACACCAATGAGCAGCGAGAACTGTCATCGGCGTATCGCTACGTCGCGGACATGACGCCCGGCGTTTATGAGGGCGTGCCGTACGACGGTCGCATGACCGAAATCGTGGGCAATCATGTGGCTCTGGTCCCCGTGGGCCGTGCCGGTGCTGACGTTGTTGTCAGCGATTCACTACCTGAGGAACTACACCCCATGAAAAAGAGCCAAGCCGCCGCCGCACGCGCGGCACTCGGTGCCCACCTGCAGCCGCAGCTTGCTCAGGATGGCGCTCTCCCAGCGTTCCGTGCGCTGTTTTCCAAGCCGACCACTGTCAAGAAGCTGGCCGAGGATGCCGCCAAGGCATTTCCGGAAGCCAAGCTTGACGTAGCAGCCCTGGGGAAGGTGCTGCAGTTCGCCTTGGACGAAGCCGAAGAGAAGGACCCCAAGGACAAGCCGGCCGAGGATGAGGATGACGACAAGGACGAAGACAAAAAGGACAAGCCTGCTGAAGACAAGGACGACGAGGACGACGACAAGCAGGCTGCTGACGAAGACGACGAAAAGGATGACAAAGTCGACAGGAAGGCCATGGACTCCGCCCTCAAGGCCGTCGAGCGCAACACCATCAAGCGCATGAACGACATCCGCGCTGCTGAGGAAGAAGTTCGCCCCCTGATCGGCGCCGTGGTCGCCCAGGACTCGGCAGAGGCTGTGTACAAGCTGGCGCTGGACGCTGCTGGCGTGGACGTCACTGGCGTACACCCTTCGGCGTATCGCGCACTGGTTCGCATGCACGCCAATACCGCAACAGCTAAGCCGGCTTTGCGCTTCGCGCTTGACGCCAAAGCCGACGAAGACTTCGCCACCCGGTTCCCAACCGCCGGCAAACTGAAGAAGGGGTACTAAGCCATGGGCTTCCAAACCGTAATCAACCAGACCCCGGCCCCAGCGGTCGAGGGTGACTTCGCAAGCGCCAACCCCTACGCCTCTGTCGTTGCCGGTGAGGGCGCCCTTGTTGCTGGCGCATCTGGCGTAACCGTCGGCCGCTTTGCTTGGGCTACTGCCGCTGGCGTCGTATCCAACGTGCAGACCTCCGGGGCGCCGACTGGCTTCGTGCATCGCCACCAGCAGGCAGTAATCACCGCCTGGCTGGGCGCCAGTTCGATGCTGATCCCTGCTGGCCTGCAGATGGGCCTGATGTCTGCCGGTGACTTTTGGGGGCGATCGACCACTGCGGCCACCATCGGCCAGAAGGTATTCGCCTCGATCACTGACGGAACCATCGCCACTGGTGCAGCCGGAGCAACCGTCACCGGCTTCGTCGAGACCAAATTCTTCGTCCAGAGCGCAGCCGCTGCTGGCGAGCTCATCAAATTCGGCACCTGGAGCTGATCATGGAAAAAGACTTCATCAAGGTTGCGCACGAGTATGGCGTACACCTGCCCCAGGGCGCGGCTTATCTCAAGCCAGAGTTCGCCCGTGACTTCAACCTGGCCATGGACGCCCAGCCGACCATGGTTACCGTCAGCAACGCCGGGATCCCGGCCTATCTGGCCAACTACGTCGACCCTGAACTGATCCGTGTGGTCGTCACCCCGATGAAGGCTGCCGCCATCTTCGGCGAGACCAAGAAGGGCGACTGGACCACTCTGACCGCGCAATTCCCGATCGTTGAAGCGACCGGCGAGGTCAGTTCGTACGACGACTACAGCAACAACGGGTCGATCAACGCGAACGTGAACTGGGATCCTCGCCAAAGCTACGGCTACCAGACCGTAACCCGCTGGGGCGAGAAAGAGCTGGAAATGTACGGCCTGGCCCGTATCGGCTATGCCGCCGAGCTGAGCGTGTCCAGCGCACTGACGCTGAACAAGTTCCAGAACAAGTCGTACTTCTTCGGCATCGCAGGCCTGCAGAACTATGGCCTGTTGAACGACCCAAGCCTGAGCGCGCCCGTTACGCCAGGCGCCACCGGCACTGGCAGCGGCACCACTTGGGCCACCAAGGACGGCGCGGCCATCTACGCCGATATCAGCGGGCTGCTGTACGCCAAGCTGATCAGCCAGACCAAAGGCCTGGTCGAGCGCGACTCGCCGATGAAGCTGTGCATGTCGCCTTCGTCCGAAGTCAACCTGACCAAGACCAACCAGTACAATGTGAACGTCACCGACCAGCTGAAGAAGAACTTCCCGAACCTGGTCGTCGAGACTGCCGTGGAGTACAGCACCGCATCGGGCGAGCTGGTTCAACTGATCGTCGACAACATCGACGGCCAGGACACCGGATATTGCGCCTTCACCGAGAAGATGCGCGCCCATCCCGTGGTCACCGACCTGTCGGCCTGGAAGCAGAAGAAGTCGGGCGGCACCTGGGGCGCCATCATCAAACAGCCTCTGGCTATCGCGCAAATGTTGGGGGTCTGAACCATGGCTGACACTGTAATCGTGGGCTGCAAGCTGCCCCATGGCCTGGAAACGGTCATGGGCGGCAAGACTGTCGTACTGAACGGCAACAACTCCACCGAACTGGTAGGAGGCTACGGACTCACTCGGGACGTGGACAAGGCTGCATTCGAACAGTGGCTGGTGGACTTCGCCCAGTTCGAGCCAGTCAAGCGCGGCCTGATCTTCGCCAATACCAGCGAAACGAAGGTCAAAGCCGAGGCTGCCGAAAAGGCCGATGAAAAAACCGGACTGGAAGGTCTGAACCCCGACGCGCCTGCACCCGGCATCAAGCCTGCCGACAAGGAGTAATCCATGGGTATCGTCGTCTTCGACGTGGCGAGCTTCCGGGTTCGCTACCCGGAGTTCGCGACGGTATCTGATGCATTGCTCCAGGCCTACTTCGATGAGGCCACCATCTACCTCAACAACACCGAGTGCAGCCTCGTCACTGACGTAGCCAAGCGCGCGCTGCTGCTGAATATGTTGGTGGCCCACATCTCGGCTCTGAATGCCGGAGTGAACGGTGAGGCCGCATCTCCTCTGGTAGGAAGGATCAACAGCGCAACCGAAGGCTCCGTGTCTGTCACGACTGACATGGGCGCTGTTTCTGGATCGGCCGCCTGGTTCATGCAGACCAAATACGGTGCTGCTTATTGGCAGGCGACCATCAATCTCCGCAGCTTCCGGTATATCCCTGGCCGGTCGTATCCAGCATGAGGCGAACTCCATGTCTGATTCGAGTTTTTCTGGCGGAGAGGCTCTGCAGCGTTACCTGGCTGGGATAGCCGAGAGTATTTCCAGTGGTACCGGCCTGAAAGTTGGATTTCTTGAGGGTTCTACCTATCCGGATGGCACTTCGGTGCCAATGGTGGCCGCTGTCAACGAGTTCGGCGGCACGATCGACATGCCAGAGCGGACCCAGACCCTCTATTTCAGGATGAATGAGCGAACTGGAGACGTCAGCCATCGATTCGTGAGGGCCCAGCGGTCGAACTTCGCTCAGGAAGTGGTGGTACCTGCGCATCAGGTGACCATTGCTGCCAGACCGTTTTTCCGCAACATGATTGCTGAGAAGTCGCCCAAATGGGGCGATGACTTCGGAAAGATACTGAAGGCCAACGATTACGACGCAGAAGCTTCGCTGGCCCTTATGGGTGAGCGCATAAAAGGACAGCTTCAAAAGTCGATCATTGACCTGAAGGACCCGCCAAACAGGCCTTCAACGCTGAAGCAAAAAGCCGGCACCAACCCGCTGGTTGATACTGGTCACATGCTTGATAGCGTTGACTACGAGGTTGGATCATGAATCTGCACGGGATTGTTTCCGGCACCATCGGCGCGATCAACCCCTTCGTGGCCGGCACCATGCTGGTCAGCACCGGCTACACGACCTCAGGGTCTGGCAGTCGGACGCCAACCTACAGCGAAACCAGCGTGAGCGTTCAACTGCAGGCCCTGGGTTACAAGGATCTCCAGCAGATCGATGGGCTCAACCTGCAAGGCGTCGTCAAGGCCGCCTATGTGAAGGGCAATTTCAACGGCGTCAATCGCCCGAAGCAGCAAGGTGGCGACATGCTGATCATAGGCGCCGATACCTGGCTCATCGTCCAACCCTTGGAGGAATGGCCCGACTGGTGCAAGTTCGTGATCAATCTGCAGGTGCCTAATCCATGATCTCCGCGGATGTCTCAGAGGACGACCTTTTGACCGCCTTGCGCGGTTTTTTGTTGCCCATCGTGGGCGGTGAGGTGGTTCAGGCGCAAGAGAATGGTGTGCCCATGCCAAAAGGTCAGTTCGTGACCATGACCACGCTTCGCATCGAGGGCATTTCTACCAACAAGACGATCTGGGCAGATACCGGAAGTTCGGCAACCAGTCAGATCAAGAACACGCGATCAAGCCAGTGGACGGTGCAGATCGACGTGTACGGACAGGGCGCCATGGATCGAGCTAATGCTCTTGCCGAGCTTGTGCGCACCGATTACGCGTGCACGCAGTTCGCAGAGGCAGCGATCGATATCCAGCCGCTGTACGCAACCGAGCCCCACCAGACCACCATGATCAACGGCGAGCAGCAGTATGAGCCTCGCTGGACGTTCGACTTTGTCGCGCAGTTCAACCCCGTTATCGCAACCCCCATGCAGTACGCCGACAGCATTCAAATCGAAATGGCCGAAGTGGCCACAACGTTTCCACCCCGAGGATAGACTCAATGACCATTCCAGCCTCGCAGATTGCCCAGGTCATTCCTGGGGTGCTCTCTGCTGCCGGTGCCGCCATCAACCTCAACGGGCTGATTCTCACGCACAACACCTACGTGCCGATCGGTACCATCCCAGGCTTCGCGATTGCGGACGATGTGGCCAGCTATTTTGGATCGGCTTCGCTCGAAGCATCGTTGGCGACCATCTATTTCAACGGCTACGAGAACAGCACCAAGAAGCCCGGCAAGCTGTACTTTGCTCAGTATCCATCCGCGCCAGTTGCGGCCTATCTGCGCAGCGGATCACTCGCTTCGACGACCCTGGCGCAAATCAAGGCCGTTACCGGCTCTCTGTCCATTGTCATTGATGGCACGGCCAAGACAGCGGCTAGCATTGACCTGTCCACCGCCACCAGTTTCAGCTCCGCTGCGGCGCTGCTCTCTACCGCACTGAGCGTTCCAGTTACGTTCGACTCGATCAAGTCCGCCTTTATCGTCAGCTCTTCGACTACCGGCGTAACCTCCACCATCGACTTCGCTACGGGTACCGCTGCTGCTGGCCTTTTGCTGACGAACGCCACTGGCGCAGTGACGTCGCAGGGCGCTGTCGCTGGCGTGCCAGGCACCTTCATGGACGCTCTGGTGGCGAAAACTCAGAACTGGTTCGGATTTACTACGACCTGGGAACCGGTCACAGCTGACAAGAATCTGTTTTCGGCCTGGGCCAACGGCAAGGCAGACCGCTTTGCCTATGCCGGCTACGACAGCGACGTAAACGCCAGCGCCATTGGCAATACCACGACCTGGGGCTACTACCTGCAGTCCACAAAGTCGAGCGGCACGATTCCGATCTTCGGAGATGTCACGCACGCCGTGTTCGCGCTTTCGTGGGCCGCCTGTCTGGATTTTGACCGTCTCAACGGTCGCGCGACCCTGGCGTTCCGGTATCAAAGCGGCCTGGCCGCCTCGGTCACTGATGCGACTATCGCATCAAATCTGAAGGCTAACGGGTATAACTTCTACGGTGCCTATGCCAATGCCACCGAAGACTTCCTGTTCATGTACCCGGGCTCAATCTCCGGGAAGTGGGCATGGGCTGACTCTTTCGCCAACCAGGTGTGGATGAACGCCAACTTCCAGGCCGACCTGATCAAGCTGGCGATGTCGCTGGGGACCATCCCATACAACGCCGATGGCTATGGCCTGATCGAGGCATCAATTGCCGGTACCCGCGCAGAAGCACTCAACTTCGGCGCAATCCGCACGGGTACTACCCTGGATCCGCTTCAGGTGGCTGCAATCACCAACGCGGTCGGCTCTGATGTGAGTCCAACGATCATCGAATCGGGCTCTTACTTCCAGGTGGTACCGGCAACTGCTGCTGTCCGGGCGGCACGCACCACTCCGTCGATCACCTTCTACTACGCCGACGGGGGCAGCATCCAGCAGTTCACCGTAGCCTCGATTGAAATCCAATAAGGGGAGTTCGAGATGGGAACTATCACTTCCGCGAACTCTACCTTCGCGATCGCCATCACCAACCTGTTTCCAGTGCCGCAGAGTGTGCAGGGGTACTCTTCTGACTCCATGTTCGCCATGGATGCAGTCGATATCGCCGAGGTGGTGATGGGGGCTGACGGAAAGATGTCGGCCGGCTACATCTTCAACCCGCAGAAGCAGACCGTCACGATCATGCCGGACTCTCCGTCCTACAGCATGTTCCTGCTGTGGGCGAACACCATGAAAGCCGCGCGCGATGTGTACTGGGCGAATGCCACGATCATCATGCCGGCGATCAAGAAGAAGTTCACGCTGAAGAACGGCGTCATGGCCAATTTCAAGGCCATGCCCGACGCCAAGAAGACGCTCCAGGCCGCAGAGTTCCACCTGACCTGGGAATCTGTGACCTCTGAAGACTACAACGGGTAATTCTGATGGCTCGCAAAGTCCTGCAGTACACCGTGCAAAACGAAGGCCGTGACTTCGGCAAGGTCTTCAAGATCACCGAGATGCCCAGCAGCCAGGCGGAGAAATGGGCTGCACGGGTAATCCTGGCAATGATCAAGGGCGGCATTGAGCTGCCGGAAGGGTTCGAGAGCGCCGGATTCGCCGGCATCGCCCAAATGGGTCTCGGCGCACTCGGCAAGCTTCCGTTCGAGACGGCTGAGCTGCTGATGAACGAGATGATGGCGTGCGTCCAAGTCTGCCCGAACCCGAATGACCGCGGGATTGCTCGCGATCTGATCGAGGACGACATCGAGGAAGTGGCTACCCGCATCAAGCTGCGCCTGGAGATCTGGAAGCTTCACGTGGGTTTTTCAGCCGCCGCCGCGCCCTCGACCTCGGCCCAAGCGTAGGCGGCGACCGGCCTTATGGTTCGGTCGAATACCTGAACCTTCCACGCACCATCGCCACCTGCGTCTCCTCAAGGCTGGCCACCCTGCACGAACTCGATACGGTCTACGGCCTTGAGGACATGTGGGGGCTGCTCGAAGTCAACACCGTCGATGTCCATAACGAGAACCTGGCCAACAGGCCCAAGGAATAGCCGTGCCTACGATTATTGACGCCCTGGTGGTGACTCTTGGCCTTGACCCCAGCAACTACAAAAAAGGCCAGAAAGAGGTCGATGAGGGCCTTGGCCGGCTGAAGGAGAATGCCGGGAGCACTGCAAAGGAGATGGAGGCGCGCGGCAAGCAGGCCGCCGCTTTCGTCAGCTCCATCAAGTCCGAGCTGATCGGCCTGTTCGCCGTCGTCACCGCCGGGAAGGGCCTGACAAGCTTCATCTCAGACTCTATCTCCGGCACCGCGGCGCTTGGCCGTTTCGCCGCTAACCTCAACATGTCGGCTCGCGAGCTTGATGGTTGGGGGAAGGCTGCAGAGAGTTTTGGCGGGACTGCGGATGGTGTTCGCGCCTCTTTGCAAAACATTGCTGGGAGCATTCAGGAATATGCTGCGACCGGGAACACGGCAGTTCTTCCGTTCTTCAGGTCAATGGATATTGCGCTCGCTGATGGCCAGGGGCGCGCGAAGAAGTACACCGATATCATTCTTGAGGTGGCCGACAAATTTAAGGGCATGACTGCTCAGCAGGCCCTGTACTACGGAAGAAACATCGGCATCCAGGACACCGGCCTCATCAATATGATGAGGGAGGGAGGGGCTAGCACAAGGGATCTGGTAAACCGGTTTACAAAGGCCTCCGGAATCACTGAAGAGAGCGTTCGCAACTCCCAGCAGATCCAGAAGCAGCTGGCTCTGGTTAGGCAGCAGTTCGAAGGCGTTGGGCAGTCGATCTATGAATCGCTCGGCCCGGCGCTGGACCTGCTCTCCCAGGACCTGCTGAAGTTTTCCACCTGGGTTTCCGAGCATAGGGAGGATATCCAGGCGTTCTTCGTCGGCTTGGTGAAGGGCGTAGAAAAGCTGGTTCAAACCTTCAAGGATCTCGACAAGGCCACCGACGGCAACAGCACCAAGATCATCGCCGCCACGGCTGCAATCTGGGCCATGTCTTCAGCTATTGGTGCGCTGAGCGCCGGCATGCGAGGCGTGATCGGGCTGGGAGCGAGCTTTGGCTCTGCCCTGGCGGTAGGCGCTGCTGGATACGGCGGCTGGGAGATCGGTAGCTACATCAGCAAGAACTACGTTCAGAACGACCCCGAGCTGAGTGACGCAATTGGCGAGAAGGTCGCCCAAGTCCTGGCATTTTTCGGAAACAAGGAAGCCCAGCAAGCCCTGGACATCAACAAAAATGGTGTGACACCAACTGTGTCGACCGGATCTTCCGGTACCACTGGAGGTTCGCAGACTCGCGGCATCCGCAACAACAACCCGGGCAACCTGAACTTCGTGGGCCAAGCCGGCGCTAGTCTGGAGCGGCCCGGAGGACGATTCGCCAAGTTCCAGACGATGGAGGAGGGGCTGGGGGCGCTGGTTAAGCAGTTGCGTCGATATGCGGCTCGGGGAATCAAATCCATCCGCGATATCGTCAACACCTACGCCCCTGCATCTGACGGAAACGATACGGGCGCCTATATGCGCGCCCTGTCGAAAGCGCTCGGCATTGGGATCGATGATCAGGTGGACCTGAGCAACAACGCCCAAGTAGCCGCCCTGGTTCGCGGTATCACTGCGCACGAAAACAAGGGCTACCAGCTCACTGACGATCAGGTAAACGCCGGCGTTCGTCTCGGGTCTGGCGCTCGAGCCTCAAGCACAGTCAACAACCAGGCCAGCACCAGCACCTCGGAAACCAACATCGGCAAGATCGAGGTGGTGACCCAGGCAACTGACGCCAAGGGCATCGCCCGCGATATCGGCGGCGCACTGGGCGGAAGCCTTGCCTACCAACCAGCAACAGGTGATAGCTGATGTCGCTGATCGACTTCCCGAACGTTCCGCCGCTGCCTGGGATCCCTGACCTGCGCCGGAGCACGTTTGGCGTGCTGGCGCAGACCGGCCTGCTCGGAAAGCTGCAGGGGCTCGACATATTCGGGCTACTGGATGCATTCCTGAACCCGACTTGGCAGCTTGTAAGCTATGAGACTGGCAAGCTGATCATCGAGCCCGACTCGGTGATCGGATTTGAGTTTCGGGCAGATGCGCGCGTGGCCGGGTATCCAATGGAGCAGGGGGCATTCGCAAGTTACAACAAGGTAGTTTTGCCAAATGAATGCCGCATGCGTGTCACTTGCGGGGGCAATGGGAAAATGGACCGCGGGAAGTTCCTGGTCACACTGGAACGCCTGAAGGATTCCGTGGAGAAATTCCAGATTGTCACACCTGACCGGACATATCCGGTAGTAACTCTTGCAGCCTTCGACTACAAACGTACCGCTACAAACGGCATCACGCTGTTGACTGTGGACCTGCTGATGCAAGAGGTGCGCGAGACCGCTGGTGTTGTATTCGGCCCCGTGAAGGAGCCTGCTGCCGCAGACCCAGCCAGCATGAGTTGCCTGAAACCGCTCGACCCCACAACTGCACAGGCCTCCGATTACGACGGTCACGCCATAGCCTAGGAGGGCGCTTGAAGATCATCCCTATCTCCGCCACGCCCTCCCAGGTGTTCAGCATCGTCCTCGGGACGCAGAACTGTACGATTAAGGTCTACCAGAAGAGCACCGGCACGTTCCTTGACCTGGCCCTGGCCGGCACGCCGCTGCTGACCGGCGTGCTGTGCCAGGATCGCGTGAGGCTCGTCCGGCAGGCCTACCTGGGCTTCTCCGGCGACCTCGCCTTCATGGACACGCAAGGCTTTGACGTCCCGCAGTATCAGGGCCTCGGAAGTCGCTGGCAGTTGATGTATCTTGAGCCTTCAGACCTTTGACTCAGGGATAGATCATGAATAAATCGAGTTGCGTTGCTGCTGTTTTGATTTTCTCTTCTTCGTTTTTTATAAATAATGTTCTGGCTGACACGATAAGTGACTGTTACTTTCAGGCTAAGTTTCTTGAGAGAACAGTAATAGCTTATCAGGGGCACTATATGGGCACTGGCCAGATATACCAAGAGGCAATAACTGCATTTCGTGGAAACCCTTCGGAGAACGAAAAATCTTGGGCAAAAAGAATAATCAGTCTCGTATATAACAATCCTGAAAACCAGTTTGTTAACTCTACTGCTGTGGCAGATGAGTATATGGGTAACTGTTTGATGTATCCCGAGAAGTATTTAATAAAGAGGTGATCAATAATGACCTTTCTGAAAAGAGATATCGATGTTTCATTCAAGCTTCAGAAGGGTGGGTTTGGTAGTGGTTTCGAGGACACTGCGACGTATTCGGGGCTACGTTGTGAGGTGTCAGTAAATAATGTATCAGGTGCATCCCTTAACTCGCTCCAGATGCGCGTTTATGGAATGCAAGAAAGCTCTATGAACAAGCTTTCAACGCTCGGCGTAAGCGTTATGGAGACTGATAGAAACATAATTACAGTTACCGCTAGTAATTCATTTGGCGGAATGACCCAGGTGTTTCAGGGTACGATAGTTAAGGCCTGGATCGATTACAGGGGGGCGCCTGAGGTTTCCCTCAATGTTGAGGCTGCAGCCGGCTACTATGAGCAGGTCAAGGCTGTAGGAGTGAATAGCTACAAGGGGTCAACTGACGTAGCCACAATAATAGAATCCCTTGCTAAATCCATAGATTTTGCGTTTACCAATAACGGGGTGTCTGCAAAACTTGATAGCCCATACCTCGCTGGCTCTGCGATAACTCAGATCAAGAGTTGCGCTCAGCATGCCGGAATTGCTTACGATATAAGCAATGGTTCTGTCCAGATATGGCCTAGCGGCGAAAGCAAGGACGACGTTAGCCTGATGTTGTCACCGGAAACCGGATTGGTTGGGTATCCTGTTTTTTCAAATATAGGAATCGATGTACAATCAGAATTTAATGCCGACATTTCCTTAGGTCGAAGAATTCAAGTTAGAAGCTCTATTCCCCAGGCTTGCGGGGATGAGTGGTTTTGCAAAGTAGTAAGGCATGAGCTTGCATCGCAAGTGGTAAATGGCCCATGGTTCACTTACGCCCAGCTGGCGAAGAAGGGGTGGTATGTCGCAAAGTAATAACTACTCAGCATCTGGAGTCGTTAATCTTTTCTCGGGAGGTGATCCTTTTTCAGATATATCGTTCGTCATAGCTCAGGCTTTATCTTCTGTGCGAACCAACACCCTGGTGCAAGTGCTTTCCTGCACGAACGATGGTGGCGTGTCTCCGGTCGGCCTGGTTGATGTGAAGGTGCTGGTTCAGCGCATGGACGGCGCCGGCAACGTGATTGACGCTGGAACGGTGTTCAGAGTCCCGTACGTCCGCGTTCAAGGCGGCACTGACGCCGTGATCATGGATCCCAAGGTAGGTGATATTGGTATTGCCGCAATCGCTGATCGCGATCTTTCCGTCATCAAGGCAAGTAAGGCCGCTGGAGCGCCAGGCTCGTCCCGCAAGCACGACATGGCCGACGCTCTGTACATTGGCGGAGTGCTCAACGGAACGCCGACCCAGTACGTCCAGTTCACCGACGGCGGCATCAACCTTGTGTCCCCAACGAAGGTGACGATCCAGGCGCCGGCCATTGAGCTGGACGGTCCGGTCACCACCACCAGCACGGTGAATGTGGCTGACACCCTGACCGCTGCAGTCGACGTGATCGGTGGTGGCATCAAGCTGAAGACGCACACTCACACGGGTGTAACGCCTGGTTCTGGGTCTACTGGCGTACCAAGCTCTTAACTTTCGTCCTTCTGCTTGGCGGCTGCGATACGGGCGGCGAAGTCAGCTTTGAATTTTTCATCGCCTTCAGCCAGCTTCTTTTTTGCGAAATCAATGCTGAGGAGGATCAACTCCTCAACTGAGTGCCCAGTGCTCTCAGCGATTTCTTGTAGTCTTTCAGACTGTTCTTCGGTGAAGGAAATACTTATCTCCTTCGTCTTATTTTTGAGCTCAGGCGCTAAGTCATAGGCATCTACGCCCAAGACGTGCCCCAAGCGTATGGCGCTCCGAAGGCGAGGAGAGGCCTTTCCGCTTTCGTAGCGATTTATTTGAGGAACGCTGATGCCGCTTTTCTCCGCCAGTTCCTTCTGGGACATACCGGCCTTCGACCGGGCCCAGAGCAGGCGTTCAGAGAATGCTTTCTTGTCGACCATCGGGCCTCCGTATTGTGGGCATGATGGAAAATCATATCAGATATAAAAAGATATCAAGAGATTTGGTTGACAAGAGATTTGGTAAGAGCTAAAAAGATATGGAAGGATATCGAAGTGGAGGTTTCGCAATGAAGGAAAAAAAGGTCAAGGTTCTGATTAGCCTGCCAGAGAGCATCAAGGCATGGCTGGATAGGACTTCTACGGTGAATGACAGGACCGCAAGCGGCGAGATTACTCGCTTGTTGAGGCGAACGATGGAGCAGGAGATGCAGGATGAACAAAAGCAGCGGGCATAAAAAAGCCCCGGTCGCGCCAACGACCAGGGCCCTTGAATCCAACGCAGTCAACGATCAGGAAAACAGCGTCATGACGAATCATAGCACAGCAGTGTCGAATGTCATCCCGTTCCGCCAGGCAAAGCTACTGCTGGTTGATCAGGATGGTGAGCCGTTCGTGCCCATGAAACCTATAGTAGAGGGTATGGGCCTCGCTTGGCAGACTCAGCACCGCAAGTTGGTGGAGGGCCGGTTTGCTTCAACTATCACCATAATGGTGATAGTTGCGGAGGACGGGAAAAATCGGGAAATGGCCTGCCTTCCCTTGAAAAAGCTTCCTGGGTGGTTGATGTCCATTCATGCCAGTAAGGTCCGCAAAGACCTTCGTGATGACGTCCTGGCATTCCAGAACGAATGCGATGACGTGCTATGGGCTTACTGGAATGAAGGCCATGCAGTGAACCACCGGCCTCAAGGTCAGAGCATGACGTTGATCGGCCAGACAATAGGAACCGACGGTTTTCACTGCCTCGGTGCGCTGCTCGACGGCAAAGTTCGCCAGCTTCCAGCGAAGACTCGTCAGCGCGCAAAGATGCACGTCTGGTCACAGGTCCACAAAGCCTTCAGCGTGGTATCTGCGCAGGATATTCCTGCCGACCAACTCGACAGCGCTCGCAACTTCATCGCTGCCTACGCTTTGGAAGGCGAATGGATTGGCAAGGAAGAAGAGTCCACCAGCAAGGTCAAATGGCCTGCCAGGCGCTGGCTGGAGGAAGAAAAGCCTCACACCAAGAACCGCATGACCGACTTCCAGGGTCGCGGGAACATGATGCTGGCATATGACATGCTTTACGGTCCGGAGTCGATGTCACCCACGTTCCAGGCAATCGCTGAGCTTGAGAAGCAGGGGCACGACCTTGAGGCATGCCGCTTCGAGGTAAGCGCCCTGAAGTTCCACCTGAAGGACGCCCGCTGCATCATCGACACCCTGCGGAAGCTGATCGAGAACAGCGAAGGGAAGGGCATTCGATTTGCCGTAGGCGTACAAGAGGGTGCCGCATGAGCATGGAGATTTTGACGCTAAAGATCAGCGGGGCATCGCCATTAATGATGCATAGCGATAAGTTTGCCAACCCTCTGAATCCGGCGACTAAGGCGCACAAGGAGCTGACCTCGAAGCGCAAAAAAACGGACGACGATCATCTGGCAATCGCTCGCTCTGAGTTCATTGCAGGCGCTTACTTCGAAGAGTCGTGTGGCTTCTTCGTTCCGGGCGTCAACTTCGATGCCACCTTTCTGGCTGGTGCCAAGCTTCAAAAGATGGGTACGCATTGGAAGCGCGGCGCCGTAGTAATGACTGACCGTGCGCCGCTATTGTTCTCAGGCCCGGAAACTCCCGAGGATCTGTGGGAAGACCCGAGATTTGTGGACTGTCGCGGCGTCAAAGTGGGGCAGGCGAAAATCATGCGCTATCGACCGATCTTTCTCGAGTGGGCGACAGAGTTGGTGGTAGCCATCAACACAGACGTTATGGACGTGGAAGAGGCGAGAAAGGCCATTGAAGATGCTGGCAAGCTGATCGGCGTATGCGAGTACCGTCCTCGTTTCGGTCGCTTCGAGGTGGCCTATGTCTGAAGTAACCAAGTACCCGGGCTACAAGCAAGCCGTTGAGGACTTCCTCAGGCAGTTCAAGTATGGAGACTTGGTAGATCATCAGTGGTTGGAAGCGCGCTTCGGAATGCCCTCTATTGCAGACTCGAAATCGCTCACCGTAGAAGAATTCCGCGAGCGGCAGTTCGAGTGGCTGGCCAACGTCGAGGCATTCAAGTCTGATCTACTCAAGCTGCATCAGGTATGTCTGCAGTCCGTTCGGGGCAAAGGTTATCGCTGGGTGCCTCCCCATGAACAGACAGGCGTGGCAGTTGGTGAAATGGGCCGAAAAATCCGGAAGGCTTTCCGTGATGGTGGCGACCAACTCAGGAATCTGCGAATAGCAGAACTGACCTCTGATCAGCGTCGCGAGAACCTGGACGCGGTGGCGAAGATTGCTGCACTGAGCAATATGACCAAGAAGGAGCTTAGCTAAAGCAGCGTCATGCCCTTTCGCTGGAAAGGGCATCTCGGTGCGGAAGCACTGCCAGGCTCGGCTAGGTTGGGAATGGTTGGGTACGGCTTGATTTGGTTAGGTGTGGCGAGGCTTGGCATGGGCTGAAAACAGCGTAATGCCGATTGGTAACAGTCGGCATTGCGGTGCATAGCACCACCCGGCTGGGCATGCTCGGGCAGGGCTAGGCGGAGTACGGCTTGGCTAGGTGCGGTGTGGGCTGAAAACAGCGTAATGCTCCTTCTATTGAGGGGGCATTGCAGTGTTGGATCCTCTCTATGTTGTGAAATCCGACTGATAATTTTTTAAACCAAGAAACCCCGCTCCGGCGGGGTTTTTTATGCCCAGAAAAAGGCCGACCCATGCCAAAGACCCTCCTACTGGACCAGACGGCCTGGGACTTGATCCTTGATGCCTCTGGGAACATCGCCTTGGCCGATGAGCCCTATGCGATTGCCCAGGACGTGTCGACAGCCGTCAGGACGTTCCTGGCTGAGTGCTGGTACGACACGTCCCTGGGGCTGCCGTACTTCGAGAACGTGCTGGGCCAGACACCGTCACCCTCGTTCCTTCGCCAGAAGATGATCGACGCCGCCATGACTGTGCCGAACGTGGCGAACGTCGAGGTGGTGTTTGTGAGTTTTGAGGGTCGTGCCATGACGGCCCAAATGAAAATCATCGACACCGCCGGGGTCGAGTCTGGAGTTACCTTTCAATGACGATCGCAACCAGCGTTCCTTCGCTGACCATTGACGCGACTGGGGTGACTATCCCGGATGAATCTGCGGTCCTGGCCGGCGTGCAGGCAGACATCAACACCGCATTCGGCGGTGGCGTAAACCCAGGCCTTACGACGCCGCAGGGGCAGTTGTCACAAAGCCTGACCGCCATCATTGGCAACTGCAATGACCAGGTGGCTCAGGTCATCAACCTGGTCGACCCCGACAAGGCGGAAGGCCGCTGGCAGGACGCGATCGCCAGGATTTACTTCATCGACCGCAACCCAGCAACCGGCACCGTTGTCAGCGCCACCTGCACAGGGTTGATTGGCACTGTGATCCCAGCAGGGTCACTGGCCCAAGACGTGAACGGGCGCATTTATGCATCCGTGGCTGACGGCACTATCTCTGCCACTGGCGCCGTAATGATCGACTTCCAGTGCCAGATAGTTGGCCCAATAGCCTGTCCCATAGGCTCGCTAACTCGGATCTACCAGCAGGTGGTCGGGTGGGACACCATCAGCAACACCCAAGCTGGTGTAGAGGGGGCGCTTGAGGAGAGCAGGGCAGACTTCGAGTACCGCCGGAAGATGTCGGTTGCTGCTAATGCCGTCAACTCGGTGCAGTCGATCTATGCTCGAGTCCTTGCGGTATCTGGGGTAATCGACGCATACGTCATCGACAACCCCACCGGAGCCACAGTCAATACCGGCGCAACCAGCTATCCGGTCATCCCTCACTCGGTCTATATCGCTGTCACCGGTGGTGCCGCCGACGATATCGCTGCGGCGATCTGGGGCAAGAAGTCAAACGGATGTGACTACAACGGCACGACGACTGCGACCGTTCAGGACATGAAATATTCGCCGCCTCGTCCAACGTACACCGTGAAATGGGTAACTCCCACGCCGACTCCGGTTTTCTTCTCTGTGCAGCTCGTGAACAGCCCTTCGCTCCCGGCGAACATAATCACTTTGGTCAAGGACGCCATTGTTGATGCGTTCAACGGTGCCGATGGCGGGGCCAGAGCCAGAATTGCATCGGCGATCTATGCGGGGCGCTTCTATGCCGGAGTGTCAGCCACGAACTCAAACGTGCAGATCCTCTCGATCCTACTCGGGCTGACCTCACCAGGAACTGGAACGGCAGTGACCATGGGCATCGACCAGCGGCCAACGATTGATGCCTCAAACATCACTGTGACGCTGGTGTAGCCATGGAAAACTACAAGCAAACGGTGCTGTCGCAGTTTGCGAACAGCCCAACGATCATGGCCCTGATCGACTTTTTCAATCAGTGGCTTGACCCTTCATCAGATATCGACGCTTTCTACAAAACCGTGTGGGACGTCAGTCAGGCCCAGGGTGTCGGCTTGGATATATGGGGGAGGATCGTAAACGTTAAGCGTGAACTCCAGATCGCTACAACGCCGGCTTACCTTGGATTTGACGAAGCATTCACCACCGTTACTGCCTCGACCGGCCCCCAACCATTCGGCCAGGCGCCGATGTACAACGGCCCGCTGGCCACCTCGACATTTACGCTGCTCGATGATGCCTATCGCAAGCTGATCATGGTGAAGGCGCTCGCCAACATCACCGACTGCACGTCTCCATCACTCAACGCACTGCTCCGATATCTGTTCGCGGATGAGGGGCGATGCTATGTCGTTGATACCGGTGGTATGCAGGTCCGTTACGTCTTCGAGTTCACCCTGTCTCCAGTCGAACTGGCAATCATGCTCAACTCAGGCGCCATACCGCGATCTGCAGGCGTACTTGTTTCTGTCATGCAGGTAGATCCTGCCACCACCTTTGGTTTCGCCGAGGCTGGTCTACAGCCTTTTGGCCAGGGCGTCTTCTTTTCCACATCGGGAATTCAAAATGCAAACTAGCGGACTTCCAACTCGCGTGCCTGTTCCTTTCGCAGACAGTGGTACGAAGAACGTAATCCCTGTCACCGCCAGCTCTACGCCTGGCCTTGCCTCATACACCACCGGGTTTCCGCCGCTCACGATGACCCCCATTGTGTCCGGAGGCATTCCTCCGGCCGGTCAGGACTTCAACGGCATCCTCAATGCGATCACCAATGCGATTCGCTGGGGAAACGCTGGCGGCCAGTATCCCTATGATGCGACGTTCTCTTCGGCGATCGGAGGCTACCCAAAGGGTGCTCTTCTTGCTCGGTCCGGGTTCGATGGGTACTGGGTGAGCCAAGTCGAAAACAACACCACCAATCCGGACACAGGTGGCGCTGGCTGGGCGGCACTGTCTTTTCAAGGCTCTGATTACGGAGTCGATATCGGGACAGCCAATGCTTATGCAGTGACCTTTGCTCCGGCCGTCGTGTCTCTTCGCGATGGCATGACGCTCAAGTTCAAGGCTTTGAACGCCAACACGGGGGCCAGCACTTTCAGCCCAAGCGGGATCACTGCTGCGCCAATCGTTGGTGGTGCGCATTCCTCCCTGCAGGGCGGCGAGATATCTCCCAATGGAGATGTCTGGGTTCAGTGGAACAGCTCGATCGGTACTGGGTCCTGGGTTCTCATTGAAAATACTGGTGGTGCGCTGCAGGTTGCCTCAGCAACAAGGAGTCAGCACGCACCGAACGCCGGCCAGATCCAGTCCCAGAGCCTGACCGCTTTCACGACCGCCGGCACTGCGCCGGCCTTCACGCTGAACCCGTCGCCAGCAATCACTGCGCTCGCCGCCGGCCAGCGCTTCCGTGCCAGCTTCAACGCAGCCGGGACGACCGGTTCGAACACGCTGAACGTGAACGGCCTCGGCGCGAAGAACCTGGTTCAGTACGACTCAACTGGTGCTTTGGTATCGGCGATCATCTCCAGCGGACTGCTCACGGACGTGGAGTACAACGGCACCAGTTGGGTTGTGCTTGATCCACTTCCTGGGCAGGTGAACAACCTCGTCGGGATTCAGGGGGCATTCAAGAACCTTGCAGTTTCAGCCACTGGAACCAGCGCGGTCGTTTCGATCACTGCTGACGAGATCGTTCTTGAAAGCGCCTCAAACACTTACCAAACCGTTCGAAACGTTGCGGTTAACCCGAGCCTTGCCAGCAGCGGAATCAGCGGCCTGGACACGGGGACTGTTGCCGCGAACACCTGGTACAGCGTATGGGTTGTATGGAACAGCACCAATGGGGCTGCCGGATTGCTTTCGCTTAGCGCCACAGCTCCGACACTTCCTGGAGGCTGGACGCACAAAGCCAGGGTCGGCTGGGTGCGCACGGACGGCACCGCCAACAGATACCCGCTGAATTTCCTGCAGTCTGGCCGGCGTGCGCAATATCGTGTTGGATCTGGCACAAACGTAACTGCTCTCCCTGTTATCGCGAATGCGAGCTCTCCTATCGCACTATGGACAGCAATCGCTGTGGCTGCATTTGTGCCACCGACAGCAGGCGCAATTGACGTGGGTGTGATATCGCAGTCGGCGGCGTCGCAGCTGGCGTGGGCGTATGTTGTGCCAAACAACTCGTACTCAACTACTCCTTCCGCGACGGCCCCGGTCGGGATTGCATCTGGCTCATATAACACGTCTCTGACTGCGTCGAGGACGCTGATGGCACTTGAGTCCGGAAACATCTATTGGGGGACTCAGACGTCAAGCGGTGGATCAATGGGGGTTTACTGTGCTGGCTGGGAGGACAATTTATGAGTTACGCACTGAAAATTGATCGTTCAAGTTATCGAGCCGTAGCGGGTCCGGAGAAGCGGTCTGAAGAGTTTCCGGCCGGCTTGACCGAAGACGAAGTGTATTGCGACGAAGTTCCAACGATCATTTCTCCGCCACCAACCGCTGCCGGAGTTCTTTCAGAGCGTGATGCGCGCCTGGGTATCGCTTCATTGCGAATCGCGCCGCTACAGGACGCCGTTGACTTGGGTGATGCGACTGAATCTGAAAAGTCAGAACTGAAGCTTTGGAAGCAGTACAGGGTTAGCGTGAACCGAGTTACCGAGCAGGAAGGTTTTCCATCTGCGGTTGAGTGGCCTGAAGCGCCAGGCGGTGAGAAATGAGTCTGATATATAGGTGTTTCGGAACGGTCGGGACCGCGAATTTTTATTGCTCATACTACGAGGAGGACTATGTTCCTCCGGAAGGTCAGGTAGAGGTGGCGGGATGGCCTCCGACTACTGGGCCTGACAGATTCGGAGCTTGGATTGTTCAGGCGGACGGCACATTTGTATGGCAAAAATACCCGGACCCCCCATTCAACGTCGTGTATCACGAAGGCAAGCTGAAGAACTCGGACACACTGCTTGAGCTTGATCCGTCGACGCTACCGGGGCAAGTGGCCGCCAGGCTGAATGACGCAGAGGCAACTCTCGGCAGTATCGCCGACGTCATGGCCGCTGAAGTTCTTTCGGCACACGACTACGCACAGCAGGCCCTCCAGTCCGCGAATGCCGCTGGACAATCCAAGACTGCAGTTGATAACGCCTTGGCAGCACTCCCTGCCCCGACCCAGTTCGAGGTCGTGAGCGTCACGCTTGGTGCCGGCGGCACTGGAACCGCGACGTTCGCCAAGACATACGCAACGGCGCCAATCGTAATCCCATTCACTCGATTCGTCGGGCAGCAGTCATTCACCGCTGTTCCTGGAAATCCGACGAAGACCAGTGTGACGGTTACTGGCCGGCGCTCCCGAGGGACTCTGCTGCTGTCAGCCGGACCGTTCGAGGATGCTGTCGCCGGCGATGTTGTTCAACTGTTCGTAATCGGGAGGTGACAATGCCGATCACACAACAACAGCTCTTGCAGATCCTCCCCAACGCCGGCGCCAAAGCCGGCGTTTTTGTTCCTGCGCTCAACACAGCAATGGGCAAGTACGGAATAGTCGGGCGCCTGCGGGTCGCCGCATTCATCGCACAGATCGGGCACGAGTCCGGCCAGTTGCGCTGGGTCCGCGAGATATGGGGTCCGACTGCCGTTCAGCTTGGGTATGAGGGGCGCCAGGACCTGGGCAACACGCAGCCGGGAGACGGTTCGAAATACCGCGGCCGGGGACTGATTCAGATCACTGGCCGAGCGAACTATGCCGCATGCGGTGAAGCCCTGGCCCTGGATCTGATCGCCCAGCCTGAATTGTTGGAGCAGCCGGCGAATGCCTGCATGTCGGCGGCATGGTTCTGGTCGAGCAAGGGACTGAACACCCTGGCCGATGCCGGGCAGTTCACGAAGATCACCAGCAGGATCAATGGCGGTCAGAATGGCGCCGCCGATCGCCAAGCGCTGTATGACCTGGCGCTGAAGGTGCTGCCATGAATCTGGTCGAGCGGATTGCCCCCTACCTTGCTGTTCTGCTGCTCGTGGCCGGCGCGCTGTTCGGCGCCTATCACTTCGGTGGCAGCGTGGCCGATGAGCGCTGGCAGGCCCGCTGGAACAGCCGGGACGCCGCCGATCTGGCGGCAAAGGAACTCAACGAGAGCACCGAGCGAGCCAAGGAACAGGCGCGCCAGGCTTCTATTAATAAGGTGGTGGAAAATGGTCAGGTCCTGGTCGACACGGCAAATGCTGCTGTCACTGCTGCTAATCGTGAGTCTGGCCGGCTGCGCGATGTCGCCGACGGCCTTGCCGACCGACTCGCAGCCAGTGAAGCCCGCGGCAATTCCTGCACTGCCGCCGCAGGCAAGGCAGCTGCCCACACCGCAAGAGTGCTTGCCGACGTGCTCAAGCTGGCTGACGAAGCAGCGGGAAAGCTGGCAGCAACTGCTGACCAGGCCAGAGCCCGGGGCGTGAGCTGCGAGGCTGCGTATCGGGCGTTGGGCAACTGATCAGCGCAGGTTGCGCGCTGGTCCGACGGGGATCTGCCGACGCAGGTCCTCGTTCGTCCGCTCCAGGTACTTGCAGCGATGCTCAAGGTCGATTGCCTTATTCCGTGACTCTGTGGCGATTGCCGCCTGGGCCCGCAGGCGTGCAAGCGCGCTCTCGCGATCCTGGGTTACCTGCTGAAGCATCTGTGTCAGCTTGAAGATCGATTCGCGGGCGGCACGCAGTTGCGTGTTGAGCTCGGCGATTTCGTGCTCAAGCAAGGCCGCTTGCTGCTTCCATATTTCTGTGGGCGAGGGGAGACCCAGGAAGTCGAGGTCTTCCTCTAGCGTATCGGTCATGGGGGTGCCATCTTTTTACTGGATGCGCATACAGTATTTGATGACTTTCGATTCTGCGAGTGCCAGCCGACGAGGTGCTATGAGGGATTGTGTTCGTTCGGCAGGACGCCGAGGGAAGAGTAGGTAGGACGCCCATTCTCTGTGCTGTCAGAATTTTCCCACCTATTTGCTTAATTTTTGCTACAGCAAAAGTTAAAGCGTCATCAAGCTATTGAAAAATATAGACTTTCTGACTTTATCTAACCGATCCATCATCGGTGCAACGCTGAAGCGGCGAGAGGGCTCAGGCCTTGTGTTATGTGGCTTTGAGCTTGGTTTTGCGGTGTTTTCGTTCAACGTGTTTCTTACCGATTTTTGGGGGTTTTGGGGCATTTTTACCAAGTGGTTGGTACAATGTACCAATCGACAACGGACGTGTACCAATTCAAACATGGCAACAATCAGAACACGCAAAAAGGCCGACGGTACCCTGAGCTACCTCGTCCAGATCCGCATCAATCGCGACAAGGTTACAGTCTACCAAGAGAGCCAAACCTTCGCCCGCAAACAGGCTGCTCAGGCCTGGGCAAAACGACGGGAAACCGAGTTGGCGGAGCCAGGTGCAATCGAGCGGGCCAGCCGCACGGGTCACACGGTCAAGCAGATGATCGACCGCTATCTGATCGAGGCTGAGAAAGCTCGGCCGCTGGGAGAGACCAAGCAGAGGACGCTCAACGCCATCAAGAACAGCTACCTGGGTGAGCAGGTCGACTCCGGCATCACACAGCAAGTACTGGTGGATTATGCGCTATGGCGCATGGGACCCGAGGGCGGCTCGGTCAAGCCTCAGACAGCTGGCAATGACATGGCTCACCTGGGCTCGGTATTGTCCCTGGCTCGGGCTGCTTGGGGGTATGAGATCGATCCGCAGGCGATGCCTGATGCTCGTCTCGTGCTGAAGCGGTTCGGCTACAACATGAGGAGCCGCGAGCGAGATCGGCGCCCTACGCTAGATGAGCTTAACAAGGTGCTGGAGCACTTCTTCGATGTATTAAAGCGCCGACCTACCGCGATTCACATGCCCAAGGTCATGGCGTTTGCGATCTTCTCTACTCGGCGTATGGACGAGATCACTCGCATAGTCTGGGATGATCTGGACGAACACCGGCAGGCGGTAAAAGTGCGGGACATGAAGAACCCCGGGCAGAAGATCGGAAATGATGTCTGGTGCCATCTTCCGGACGAGGCCTGGCAGATTGTGCAGAGCATGCCGCGAGAGTGCCCCGAGATCTTCCCCTACAATACGGACTCAATCGGCACTGCTTGGTCCAAGGCATGCAAGATGGTTGGAATCGGGGATCTGCACTTTCATGATTTGCGTCATGAAGGGGTGAGCCGACTGTTTGAAATGGACTGGGATATTCCGAGGGTTTCAAGTGTGTCTGGCCATCGGGATTGGAACTCGTTGCGACGTTATACCCATTTGCGTGGTCGTGGGGACCGATACATCGGTTGGAAGTGGTTGGAGCAGATAGTCCGAGCGCCAGTAGCTCTTGGCGCCCGGGTACATAGTTAGCTTGCTCGGAGGAAGTTGTTTAACTGTGCGCACTCTTTGCGAGCGGCTTCCCGTTGTTGATCTAGATATTGAGCCAGGTCTGAGAGATGAACGCCCCTAGCACTTTTCTGGCTTGGCTCTAGCCGCGTAATTGGTATTTTGATTTGTCCGTTCATTACCTTCCGCTGAAACATGTCTGGCGTGAGGTGAGTGAAGTAATCCTTGCAGATCCGCTCCAAAGGAATGATGGCTTGGCCGTCGTACTGGGCCATTAGTATGAAGGCCGTGTTCATGCTGCCTCCCGCATTTCTGCTTCGGGGAATAGTGGGTTAGCCTCGAGTAGCGCTCGATAGGGCATCGGTGATACCGAGTTGCCGCACATCCTGACTTTGGCCTTGTTGGAGAACCGCCGGCCGTCGTGCCCGAAGTCGATCTGATAGTCAGGCGGGAAGCCCTGGATCAGGTACAGTTCGCGCGGTGTCAGCATCCGCATGCCGATGTCGACGATCACGTACGGGTTGCCTTTGATGGTCACTGTCACCAGAGCCAGACGGTCCCTGGTGGTGATGGTGGCTGCCGGATCCCGGGCGTCGTAGGTGTTGTCGCTGCCGTAGTAGCCCATCAGGAACGCTGCCACACGTTCGGCTCCCACCTGGTGCTCTGGAGACAAGGTGCACTCCACGACCGCTAAGTGCGTTCCGCCGGCAGTGATTGCTGGGGCTTGGTCGCGCAGATCTTCGCCGACGCTGTTGTTTCGCAGGGTTACTAGGCTCGCGGTGACGACGTTCTGCTGGCTGCCGGTCGTAGTCAGTGCAGTCGATGGCTCGGTTGGGTGCCGGCCGGCTGTTTGGTTGTAACCCCCATTATGCTGGGCAATGTAGGCAACGGTCTGGTTCTCGGCATGCTCGACGCCGCCGGCACTCACCATGGTTGCAGCCACAACGGCAAAATGTCCGCCTTTCACCTCGCTACAGATCGTCCGGCCCGGCTCGTCCGCCGGCATGTTTCGTTGATTGCTGGAGTTGGCATGCTCGGTGATGAAGGGGGCGACGACTGGTTGCGCCAGTGCGAAGCCGTGACCGCCCGTGATTGTCGCGGCAGGTGTTATCGTTGATTGCCCTCTGAAGTCGCTGCCGCCGTGGTTGACGCTGACGATAAAAGGGTTCGGGTGATCCAGCAGGTAGCGACGAATGCCTTTGCGTACCCGCTCCATGGTCTTGGGTTTCAGCGGGCGCCGTACCTTGGCGGCTTTGCCTTCTGCAGCGTCGAGGAAGATGGACGGGCAGGGCAGGCTCCAGTCGATGCAACTCGCGATCGGTTGCCACGGTAGCTGGCCAGGGCCTGGTACTTTGGCATGGGTGGCTACCGGCCAGTTCAGCTTGACCCCATCGCGTCGGGCGATGAAGAACAGGCGCTCCCGTGTGGTGGCTGCACCGAAGTCGGCGGCAACGAGTTTGTCATAGTGGTACTCGTAGCCGAGGTCGCGCAGGAGGTGTAGGAAGCGTGCCCATGTCCGGCCTTTCCGCTTGGGGTCGGGCACCAGGTACTGGCGCTGGACAGGCACGCGCTCACCTGGCTCGGCAACGCGGTTCAAGGGCTTCCCGGTGATGGGGTGTGGCACCACGTCAAGGGTGATCACTCGGCCGGTTTTCGTGCAGCGTTTGGCGACCAGTGGACACCATTGGAGGATCTGCATCACGTTCTCCATTGTGAGCATCAGTGGGCGGGTCTGGCCGACCCACTTGATGACCATCCATGAGAGGGCGCGGCTTTCTTTGCTGCGTGGTTGGCCTCCGGCTGCTTGGCTGTGGTGGGTGCACTCGGGGCTTGCATGCAGGCGCCCCACGGGGAGGCCCTTGGTAGCCTCGAGTGGCTGGACTTTCCGGATGTCCTCTCGGTAGTGGGTCGCCTGGCGATGGTTGGTAATGTGCATGCTGACGGCGTCGTCATCATGATTGACGGCGATGTCAACGTGCTCGCCTGTTGCCTGCTCCATTGCTGTGGAGGCGCCGCCGCCGCCGCCGGCGAACAGGTCGATGTTCAAATATGGCCGGAGGTTGAGGGACAGTTGCCCGTAATAGACTGCCTCGGCGAGGTTGTGCTTGCGGAAGGCGGTCATGGGGTCACCACCTTGGCCTTGGCGACACACTGGGTGGCCTCGATGCCCAGGGCCCTGGTCAGGACCTGGTCGAATTCCTCGGTGGTCAGCCGCAGACGGCTCTGACCCGGGGTAATCAGGTCGTGATACCACTTGACCCCGTGGTAGCTCACCTGCAGTAGCGTGTCGTCGATCGTCAGTGCGCATCGCTTGCCACTGGCCGCCGTGTTCTCCATTGCTTCTCGCAGCGATGAGGCCTGAAGGCAGTCGGGCTGCTGGTTTTGCTTGCTGATCTCCAGTTCGGCGATCCGCCCCTCCAGTTGGCTCCGAACGTGGTCGAATGCACCGTGAGTGACCCACTCGCCCAGTTCATGCTCTTCCATGCCCTGGTCGGATGCTATGTACCGATTAACGTTGATTCCCTTAGCCTCTGCGGGGCTTTGGTCGTGTTGCGTCAGGATGCGTTCCAGTTCATCCGCTACGTCCTGCATGCCAACTGCAGCTGCGGCATCAAGGGCCCGATCCAGTAGTTCGTATGGCACCCTGAGCACGGACTGTTCTTGTGCTGTAGGTGCGAAGAGGGGTAGGTGCGTATACCCCTTGGCAGGCTGCGCGGGCGGGCGATTCAGAGCTATCAGCGATGCTTCGGGTATGGCTGCCTCGCGCAGCTTTTCGTGGGGTACAAGACCCTCGGTGGTGGTGCTGAGAGGGGCAATAATGCTGGCTGCTTCGCAGCCGCAGTCTGTTACAGGCGTGGCGATCCCGCTTTCGTTGCGGAGCAAAGCGGCCTGGGCTTGTGTGATGTCCTGTGCGTGCGTCATGCCGCTTTCCTCCGGTGTTCGATAGCGAGTTGATCCATCAGGCGCTGGTGAAACGTGAGCCGGGCTTCGGTGGCCGACCACGGGCGGATCCGCTCGGCCGGGGGCTCGATGTTGCTCAAGGCATCGCTAATGGCCGTCTCAGGTGGCAGCAGGTCGCGGTGTTCCGTTGCCAGTGCCACCTGGTCGGGGTGCTTTAGGATTCGCGACATCAGGCGGCCCTCTTCTTCAGGTCGACCAGCAGCAGGGCGTTCTCGGTTGCCTTGTGCAGTCGGCGCAGGGCGTCCGGGCCGATCAGCTCCTTGAGCTGGCGGTCGAATTCCTTGTTGTGGCGGAGCAGCGCGGCCAGCTCGGTGGTGGCCTTGTCGTGCTGCTGTTGCAGTTGGCCGGCAGCCTCTGGGGTGAGTCGCAGCAGTGGGATGGGCCGCTTCATGCTGCAGTCTCCTGCTGGGCCTGCTCCAGTAGCTCTGCCATCGCCAGGATCTTGGTTCGTAGTGCCCGAGCCGTTGAGGCCTTGGTCGGGGCCTTCAGTGCGAGGAAGGTGTCAGCCGCGAGCTGTAGCTGCTTGGCCGTGGCGAGTAGGGTGGTGCGGTCGTCGGCGCCGAGCTTCGACGCCTGCAGAGCGCGCTGATAGTGGGTGTACAGTTTGTCGTAGTTCTGCTGGGCTTGTTCGCGTAGCAGTTTCAGGTCGCGAATCAACCCCGATGTATCGGACCGTTGAATGGCTCTACCTTCGTCGATACCTTCGATTTGCCCTGCTGCGCGGCCGTCGAGCAGGCCGCTCCGATAGCCGGCCCAGTAGGTCAGGCCGATGAACAGGATGGCGATGATCAGTGCGCAGATCTGCGTGGTAGTCATGTGGTGTGCTCCTGGTAGTTTGCTGGCGGGTGGTGGCCGCCGTTGGGTTACAGGTCTTGCTCGGGTGCTTCGGTTCTCTGTTGTGCCTGGTCCTCGTCGGCCTTGTATGCGCGGATGTCGATCAGGGCTGCGACGTGCTTGATGTGCACGAACTTCGGCGCCTTGCGGCTGTTGTCCAGGGTGGTGACGGGCAATTGAATCCGGCCGTTCTGGATCTCGGCGGCGAATGTCTGCTCGTTCAGGTTGCGGAAATACTGCACGCGCAGCTTTTCCAGCGGGATCAGCACGTCGCCGAAGGTGCGGTAGAGCAGCTCGACGGTGGCCGTCTCCGGTGCCGGCATGAGCCGAAGCGGGGATTGGTTGGTTTCCTTCATGTGCTGCTCTGCTTCCTTTTGGGGTGGTTCCAGTAGTTCAGGCAGTGGCGCTTGGTCAGCTCGCGCAGATGTTCCGGCACGTCGAGCAGTGCGGCGTTGCGCTGCTCGCGTGTCGGAAGGGCTACGATCTGGCGGGCATACTCCCTAGGCCACGTCACGGCGATCTGCCGGGACGGCAGGGAGTTCGAGGCCAAGCTGCTTGGCCAGCCACGGGATGCCGGCTTGCCGGACCCGGGTGGACTGGCTGTACTGCATGCCAAAGGTGTCGTGGTACCAACTGCTGTCCTTGACGCGCAGATACTCGCGGTCGCGGACGGGGAAGGCCGGCAGGTTCTTCTCTGTGAGCAGGCCTTTCTCGCGCATCAGCTCGATCAGCTTTGGACGGGTAGTGCCGAAGTACCTTGCGGTTTTCTGGAGGTCGCGGTCCATGTCGTCCCCCTTAAGCCGCATGCGCGGCCGGCGTAGCGGCGGCGGCGAGGTGGTCGAGGGATTGGATCAGGCGCTTGTAGATCTCGATGTCGCTACCGCAAACCGTGAAGCACTTGGTGCGCGGGCGCGAGTTGCCGATGCTCATGATCGTGGTGACGCCGGTACGGGTCTGGTTGCGGTGTACGGCGACGTTGATCGGCAGTGCGAAGCCGAGGTCGAGGCTCGCCGATCCGCCGCGGCTGATCAGTTCGAACACCTGTTGCTTGTGTTCGATCTCAAAGTTGCCGTATTCGCGTTCCGCGTGGGGCAGCTCGGCCGGCGTGACAGTCTCGGTCGGGCCGTTGACGATCTCTTCAATGAAGTCGGCCAGCTTGAGGTGCATCTTCGGGCTGTTGGGCAGGGTCAGCGTGTGATGTTCGCTGCCGAGCATGACGCCGAAAGTGGTGTTGGCCTCGTTGTGTTCAACGGCGAGGCGGAACGACACCACTTGGCGTTTCGGCTCAGACCTGAGCGTGTGAGTGAATGTCTCGGTCAGGCATGACTGGGCCTTCAGCAAGGACAGCGTGCGGTTGTTCAGTTTGAACTTCATGCTGCACGGCCTCCGTCGTTGGGGTCGAACGGAGCATGCACCGAACGGGTCGGGCGCTTGTGTTTGCTGGCGATGAAGGTACAGCCGTGCTCGCGGGCTAGGTGACGAACCTCGAATACGCGGATGGGTTTGCAAGCCGGGTGGGCGTGTACTGTGGCAATGACGCTGCTTGCGCCGTTCGATTTACCCAGGAAGCGATGGTCTGCGGTGGCAGATCCTGTCGGAAGGGTATGGAGTGTTGCAGTGATGTGCATGGTGACGCCTCGCTCTGTGGTGGAAGAGTGAGGCGAAAATAACCTAGGTTTTAATTTGTGGCAACAACCTAGGGTGTAATTTGTGGGGGCAGTCTCTGGGCTAGAGTGACGCGACCTCACGATGGAGCTGTGTGACCACGATTTCCAGGAGCCCTGGGAAGGTCTCCTCGTAGAATCGAGGCTCAGTTTTAAGTGGGTGCATTGTCGATTTGTTTGTGCCGAACTGCATGCCTGGTTCTGTCAATCGCTTGAAAGATTTCATCTGGCCGCTACCCGTAGTGCTCGCATACTCAAAATTCTCAGCATGGCCCGATTTTATGAGAGCATTCAATATAGTGTTTGCGTCGAAGGATACGTCGTGATCTGCGATTAAGGATTTCAGGGTTTTGGCTTGCATGAGTAATCCTTTACTTATCTTGGTGGTTAAAGTAGCGAGGAATTTGCAGGGTTTAGTGTTGACCACCAGAAAACCCTGCCAATGATCTGGATTCGTTGTTCCATAACTTGGTCGAAGTTGTACTCTTCGTCTTGGTACTCGTCACGGTTGAAGCTGCGAAGCTTGATTGCTCCACCTGGCAGACGATACAGGAACTTCACGCGCAGCAGGCCGTCATGGTCGAGCGCATAGAGTTGGCCGTCGATGATTCGCGTCATTCCCTTGTCGATCCCTATGGTGGCCTTATCCAGGATCAGGGGATGATTAGAGTTTCCGCTGTTGGTCGCACACGCCGCATTTCGAGGATCGATGCCTGCTTTTCTTAGTGTGTAGCTTGAGAAGCGGACTTTTCGACCGTCATCTATTTGCACTGTAGAACGCCCAATTCCGGATGCAATTTCGACTTCCTTGTAGAGCGGTAGGGCAACTTCGTCTTCGTCAAGCGGTGTTGAGTCGTCCCACGTTGAAAGCTCACCCAAAACAATTGGTGATCCATCAACTGTTTTTTTAGATGCTGCAGTCGGTAATGTTCCCAGCTCAAGCCAGTCAACATCTACTTGTAACGCTCTGGCAATCGCCGCGATAAATCGACTTTTTTTGCTTTTACCAGATGTAAGCTTCTGGACAGTGGTCTGCGTGCACCCGGCGGCAGCCGCCAGCCGGTCCTGCACCATCTTACGTTGCTCCATGGCATAGGTCAGTCGGTCGGAGAGTTCGGGAAGCGCTGTGGAGTCAAGGTAGTTCATAGGAGCATGCTAAAACCAAGGTTATAGATTGTCCAACAACCTAGGGTGTTGACATGTTATTCCTTAGGTTGTAATTTGGCACCGACATTAAGGAGGAGTCATTTTGAAAACCGTACACGCATCGGAAACCGGCACTGAATGTAGACCTTTATCGCTTCTGGCTCTTAATCGGGCGTTGCTTGCTTGTGGTAACAATCAGTCGGAGCTGGCTCGTCGCTGTGGTGTAAAGCAGCCGCACGTCTGGAAGTGGCTCAAGGCGGGGCGTGTTCCAACCGAGCGGGTCTTGGCTGTTTCCCGAGCCACTGCCGGGGCTGTCCGTCCACATGAGTTGCGGCCTGATCTTCCAGATATTTTCCCTGTGCCAATAGACGCAGCTTCGGCCGCTTAGAAAAAAGGCGACCCAAGGGCCGCCCAGTTCCTCCCGACACGCACCACCACAGCGCTGTCGGGTCGCAGAAAAAGGTAGGCAGGCACACCACATGCAAACCGCCTCCTTTTAACTGCGCTTTCAAGGCACGGATGCCTTGGGTTGCTGCTCTCTCCACCACAGATCGGGCAGCTGTTGCGCCAGGGGTGAGCGACGGATCGCTTGCCTCGGCACTGTGCCGGTTTTGATCTTGCGGATCTGGCCGGCTTTTGGGCCCTTTCAAGCCACGCGGCAAATGTATCACCACTACATGTCGCGCGGCACTGGCAACTTACAAGGATTAATGCCATGAGCCGTATTGCTCTCAGTTGCGTTGACCGAGCCAAGCGGGAAGTCTTGCCGCTCGACCTCGCGCTTTACCATGCCGTTCGGGAGTACCCCGGCGGCGCCGCTGCAATTGCTGCAACCACCGGCCGCAACGCGACTACCCTGCAGCACAAGCTGTCTCCGACCCATCCAAGCCACTCAGTCAACATTCAAGAGTTCGGCGAGATCCTCGAGCTGACCAAGGACAGTCGCATCCTCGACGCGGTGCATGCTTTGGTCGGTGACACTATCTGGCAAGACCTTTCCGATACGTACACGGGTGATATGCCCGAGACGTTGACCACCGGCATTGCTACCTACTTCCGTCATGTCGCCGATCTCGCCGACACCTGGGCCAAGAGCATTGGCGATGGTGTGGTCAGCGATCAGGAACTGGCCGAGATCCGCCTACAGGTGTTTCGTGGCATTCAGAACCTGCTCGGGCTTTTCAACCGTGCTTCCTACGTGAACCAGACGACGCGTGGGGTGACCCGTGGTTGATATTGCTGACTTCGCAAACGATCTGGTGCAGGAGGGGCTGGACCGTGCGCTTGCCGATCGCCGCGCTAAGGCACCCGTTTTAGCGGCTCATTCCTTCATGTTCTGTGAGTGCTGCGACGATCCGATCCCTGAGGCCCGTCGCCTTGCTATTCGTGGCTGCACCTTCTGCGTGATCTGCCAGGGCGTCAACGAGCTGAATGAGGCCCGCCATGCTCGATGAGGTTCTGAACCAGTTTTCCGACTACGGTCTGGACCCCAAGTTGCCCCTGGTGTTCGGCAAGCTGACCCGCTGCAAGTCTGGTGCTGACAAGGGCACGGAAAAGAACGGCTGGTACGTGGTGCATGAGCACCGCACGGAGAAGGGCGAGACGCTAATCTTCGGCAGCTTCGGTGACTGGCGCTCGGGTGAGACGCAGAAGATCAAGGTCAAGGCCGGCAAGATGAGCGCCGAGGACCGAGAGGTCTTGCGCGCCCGTCAGGAGGAGGCCAAGCGCAAGGCGGCTGAGGTAGCGGCCAACGCGGCGCGCCGAGCGGCTAGCCGTGCTGCTGGTATGTTCAAGCGTATGCCTGAGAATGGGCGCAGTGCTTATCTTGATCGGAAGCAAATCGTCGGTTTTCGTGTTCGCTATGCACCACGTTCGGGGGCGGTGCTGGTTCCGATGTGCAACGCCCGCGACCAGATCGTCGGCCTGCAGGTGATTTACCCCGAGAAACAGGAAAGCACCGGGCGGGATAAGTCCTACTGGCCGGCCGGCATGTCAAAGGAGGGGGCTTTCCACCTTATAGGCCCGGACCCAAACCCTGGCGAGCCGATACTTGTGTGTGAAGGCTATGCGACCGGCGCGAGCCTGCATATGGCGACCTCCTTGACGGTCGCCATTGCCTTTGATGCGGGAAACCTCATGGCTGTTTGCAAGGCTATGCGTGAGCGCAGGCCAGGCCGCCCAATCATCATTTGTCGCGATGACGACTGGAAGACCAAGCGCCCCAACGGCGAGCCCTGGAACCCAGGCGAGGAGAAGGCCAACAACGCCGCTACGGTTGTCGGTGGTCAGGTGGTGCCTCCGGTGTTCTCCGGCGATCGCGAGGACAAGTGGACTGACTTCAACGACCTGCACTGCTCCGAAGGGCTGGACGCTGTCCGCCGCCAGGTGCTTGCGGTCGTTCGTCCACCAGCAGCTGGTGGCTGGAAAGACCAGCTGGCCAGGACCGAGACCGGCATGCTGATCGCTCACATGCAGAACGTCGAGCTGATCCTCGGCAACGACGAGCGCTGGGCCGGTGTGATCGGCTTCAGCTCGTTCAGTTCGAAGATCGTGAAGCTGCGGGCGGCACCTTACGGTGGTGGCACTGGCGATTGGGCCGACATCGACGACATGCTGGTGATGAAGTGGCTCGCGCAGCAGTACAACCTGCGCGTAAAAGCCAGCAGCGTGATCGAGGCTGTCAGCGTCGTTGCCCATGACCACAAATTCCACCCTGTCCGTGACTACCTCAATAAGCTGGAATGGGACCGCGTGCCGCGTCTCAGCACCTGGTTGACTGACATCATGGGTGTGGCACCCACGGACTACAGCTCCAAGGTCGGCAAACGCTGGATGATCTCGGCAGTCGGCCGCGTCATGAAGCCCGGCTGCAAGGCCGACTCCGTGATGATCCTCGAAGGCGCCCAGGGCGCGGGTAAGTCGACCGCAATGTCGGTGCTTGGCGGCGAGTGGTTCATGGATACCCCCTTTGCTCTCGGTGACAAGGACGGTTTCCAGGCGATCCGTGGCAAGTGGATCGTCGAGCTGGGGGAGTTGGACAGCTTCAACAAGGCCGAATCGACCAAGGCCAAGCAGTTCTTCTCGGCCTCGACCGACACCTACCGCGAGAGCTATGGCCGCAGAACGATGGACGTGCCACGCCAGTGTGTTTTCGTGGGTACGACCAACCAAGACGAGTACCTCAAGGACGCTACCGGCAACCGGCGCTATTGGCCCGTGGCCTGTACCAAGGTCGATCTGGATCAGTTGCGGGAGGTCCGCGACCAGCTGTGGGCCGAGGCGATGTATTGCTACATGGCTGGCGACGTCTGGTGGGTCAATCGTGATGAGTCCCCGCTGTTCGCCGAGGCTCAGGAAGAACGGTTCGTGGTCGACGAGTGGGAAGGGCCCATTCTGAAATGGCTCGAGGAGTCGCAGGTCGGTGAAACCACCACCGGCAGTGAGATCCTGCAGGGTGCCCTCAAGCTGGACTTCGGCCATTGGGGCAAGCCCGAACAGATGCGGGTGGGGGCGATCATGCACCGTTTCGGATGGCGCAAGGTTCGTCAGGCAGCACTGCCCAAGAGCGGCGTTCGCCCATGGGCCTACAAGAAGCCGGACGGCTGGGGGCGTAACTCGCAGTTGGTTGTCGAGCGATTCGAGGAGCCTTGCTTTGATTAGGGAGATCGACGCGCTGCTGCGGGCATGGGCGCAGGAGCTGCACAGCGAGTTCTCCAAGGGCGGGCTGGCCGGCGGCAACATGGTCGCGATGATGATGGAGAGCAACGGTCAACTGATCCGAGGGCGCCGGGCTTTCCGGGCCCCGTTGGAGGGCTCGCTGGATGTTGAACTGATCGTGACCAAGCACTTGCCCCAGCACCTGGTGACAGTTGTGTACGAGCACTACTGCAACTTCGAGGCAGACATGCGGCTTCGCTACGCCCATTGCGGCTGCGGCCGCGACACTTACTATGATCGTTTGCATGATGCGCACCTGCTCATCTGGGCGAAACTGCACGGGCAGGTGGCTGCTTGATCAGCACCTGCGCTCCGGCTGCCACTGTCCTACTGGCCCGACCTGTCCAACTGCAATTCAATGCAGCAGGACTGGCGCGGGCCGCGCTGTTTCTGGCCCGTCCTACTGTCCAACCTTCCTGCGTGTCACGCACACATGAGCGCAGCGCAGATGCATACGCGCAGTCGCGCGCACGCGTGTTTTAAAGTTTTCCTCTTTACGCGAGAAAAGGATAAATAAGGTAGGACAGTTGGGCGAAGCCCCGTATTTAGGCGCCTGTAGCTGTCCTACTTCGACAGGAACAGGTTAGGCAGCATGGACAGCGCCGCAGGCGCTGGAAGCCGGAATTGAGATATTCACCGACATTGCCGGGACGTTCACCAGACATTCACCGGGTGGCATTAAAACGGGGTTGCTGCCACCGGAATCGACCTGTAAAAAGTAGT
>NZ_JSYZ01000033.1 GCF_001293465.1 Pseudomonas asplenii | reverse complement strand
GGGCATGGGGATACCTCGCGGTCATCACGACCGGAATGGCTGTCAAGTGGGTAGGGGCTGAGTGGAAGTTTCTTTCTGTGGCTGGGCTATCTGAAGGTTTCACCCCTCAACCCGGCGCATGTCGTGACGGCAGAATTTCCCTGTCGAAAACACAGAGAGATTCCCCGCATGAAACACTTCCTTGCAGAACTGCTTTACCACGTCCTGATCACCCTGCTGGGCGAAATGCTGACGCGCTTGGCCGAGTGGCTGTCGGCCGTGCCGTGGTTATAGAGCTGATGCCTCGATCTGCCGCTGGAGGCGCTGACCGATCCAGCGGACGACGAAAACGGCTTTGCTGTTGCCGATCGCCTTGTAGCGCGGCCCATCAGGGCAATCCTCGGCTGGCTTGCCGCGATAGGGAATCAGGGTGTGGTCATCAGGAAAGCCCTGGAGACGTTCGCATTCCCTGGGAGTCAGCCGACGCACACCTGATGCAGCCGGCACCATAGGCTGGCCTCGGCCGGTGCCATCCTCACTGGCATCGAAGCCATCTGCCTTCAGCGTATGGGTGATCTCGCCCGTGACGCATACAGCGACCTGGCCGCCGGCGTTGGCATGGCTGGCACCATGGCCCATGGCGCGAAGGGTAGGAGACAGTTCTCCTGCGTCGGCGCCATGATCCTTGCAACTGAAGGCAAGGAGGACATTCTCAGCACCGTTATTGCGCCCTAGAGTATGAGCCTGCTCGAACCGAACGTCCGGGTCCTGCGTGCCGTGCACGACGAATGCTTCCGAGTCAGATCGATGACTACTCTGCGCTTGAGAGCGTAGCGCTGGAGAAATACAGAAGGTTTCGCTTTCCATGTCCAGGCGCATGTCCTTTGCGGTCAGCGTCGCTGCTTGGCTGACATCGCTCTGCAGACTATGGCCGCCGTAGGCAGGTACGCCAGCGAGAACCTCAACTGCCGGACCTTCATCGCCTTCGCAGTTCGGGCACCCATATTGACCCAGGTCTAAACCGAAGGTGTATCCGCATCCGCACTGGAGAGAAGGGCCGAATGGAGCTCGTCCGGCAAGGTCTTGCCCCTCGCCTCGGCGCGGCGCAGTATCCCGGCGCAGGCCTTCGCGCTCAAAAAGTACTTCAAGGGGATCGAATCCTGCTCGAGCACTTGCGACAACGAACACACGGCGGCGTCGTTGGGCCAGGCCGAAATATTGGGCATCCAGAACCCGCCATGCGACTGTTCGCGTGGGTCCATACACACAACCAGCGTCCTTCCATTTACCCCCTGGCGGCTTGAGCTCTTCGGATTCGCCCACCAGGGCGCCGAGGAAGCAGCCGAACGCGTTGCCCTTGTCGGAGAGGACGCCGGGGACGTTTTCCCAGAGGCAGGCAGCCTCGGGCTGGCCTCGCATTGTTCGAACATGGTCAATTGCATCGAGCAGCTCCACGTATTTGATGGTGAGGGCGCCCCGGGGATCGGCGAGGCCTTCGCGCATGCCGGCCACACTGAATGCCTGGCAAGGCGTGCCGCCGACCAGCACTTCCGGCGCCGGGATCTTGCCGGACAGAACCATGGCTGCCAGGCGGGTCATGTCGCCGTGGTTCGGCGTTTCAGGGTAGTGGTGAGCAAGCACTGCGCAGGGAAATGGCTCGATTTCGGCGTACCAGGCGGCACGCATGCCCAGCGGGTGCCAGGCCACCGTCGCAGCTTCAATGCCGCTGCAGACGCTTCCGTAGGTGATTGGCATAGGAGGCCTTCGGCTACGCAACCTGAGGCGTCATATCGGGCTGGTAGTCGACCCAGCCGATTCGTGGCGCCTTGGTTTTTTTGTTGATGATCGGGTTCCCCTCGGCGTCGGTGAGGGCGCACTTGGCGCGCACCCGAAGGTCCCGGCAATTTCCCGTCTTGCGAGCCAGGGCAGCGAACTGTTCGGCATACTGCGGTGCGTCGAATACCGGGCTTAGCTGGCGGACCTTGGTCCCGCGCATGATCTTGTCGGCTGCCTTCCGAACGGCCGAGTTCCATTCGCCCAGGCTCATCTCCTCAGGCATGGCACCCTGCTTCAGGGGGGGCTTCTTTGTTGGAGTCGTCTTCCTGGCTTCTGCCAGCGCTACGTCGGCAGTCATGCCGAACACTGCGAATGTACTCATGGTGATCTCCAGGGCATACGCCTCCCTCGCCGGGGTGGCGTGATTCGTTGAAGTGGGCTATTGCTTCCTTGGCCGCATTGGGCCGATATGAGGAGCAAAGGAATGTCACAAGAAGCGAAAGTTATTGCGTTGGAACATCTAGTTTTCAGTCTGCTGAGGGAGCTCGATGGGCTGGGCAGTATCGACCGTGACCAGATCGTCGACAGGGCCTTGAAGTCCATAAAGGAAGCAGCTTATCCGGGCGACCCTGAGCGTCGTGATGCCGCAGTCGGCGCCCTCCAAGATGCAGCAATGCTGATTAGCGGTTGATTACCCTATTTCCAGGAAGTGAAACGGGCGGTTCATAACAGCAC
>NZ_JSYZ01000032.1:674-1732 GCF_001293465.1 Pseudomonas asplenii | reverse complement strand
GGGCAACTCCACGCCCAACGACTCGCGCACGGCATTGACCAGACGCATGGCCAGCAACGAGTGTCCACCCATTTCGAAGAAGTTGTCGTCGATGCCCACCGCTTCCACGCCCAGCACCTCGGCAAACAGGCGGCACAGCAAGGCTTCCTGCTCGTCGCGCGCAGCACGGCTGGCCGGCCTGTGCGCTTGTGGCTCCGGCAAGGCGCGCTGGTCGAGCTTGCCGTTGGCCGTGCGCGGCAGCGACGCCAGCAACACCAAGGCACTGGGCACCATGTAGGCCGGCAGGCATTGCAACAGGTGTTGACGCAAGACATCGACCTCCACCGCTTGCCCTTCGTGCAACACCACATACCCCACCAGGCGCGAGGCACCACGCAGCAGCACCGCAGCCTGTGCCACCGCCTCATGCCTCAGCAAGACCGCCTCGATCTCTCCCGGCTCGATGCGCACGCCATTGATCTTGACCTGTTGGTCGAGACGCCCGCGATAGAGCAGGCAACCGTCTTCACGCCACTGCCCCAGGTCGCCAGTGCGGTACATCCGACTACCCGCTGCGCCGTAGGGGTTGGGCACGAACTGCCGCGCCGTCAGCCCGCCCTGCTGCCAATAACCACGCGCCAGGCCGACACCGGCCAGATAGATCTCGCCGACCGTACCGGCCGGCACGGGCTCCAGCCGTGCGTCCAGCACGTACACCTGGTAGTTCGCCGCCGGCACGCCTATCGGTAACTGGCTGGCGTCTTCCAATTCGTCCCACCCGACCCGGTGCCCCGTGGCATCGCACGTCGCCTCGGTCGGCCCATACAGGTTGGTGATCCGCTCGGTACCCAGCACCTGGCGGATACTGCGGCACAACTCCGTGGCCAGTGCCTCGCCCCCCAGAATGACATGCCGCACCGACGGCTTGGCATGACCACTGCGCAGCGCATACGCCAAGTACGACGGCACGCAACTAAGGACGCTGATCGCCTGGTCCTGCACATAGGCCCAGAACCGGTCGAGATCATCGCGCACCGTGTCCTCGATCACCACCACGCAAGCCCCTGCAAGCAGGGGCG
>NZ_JSYZ01000032.1:0-596 GCF_001293465.1 Pseudomonas asplenii | reverse complement strand
GCGCCGCGTCTGCGATCTTGTTGGCAAGGCTGGCGTGCGTCACCATCACACCCTTGGGCTGCCCCGTCGAGCCGGAGGTATGCACGACATACGCCAGCTCATCACCCTGGCGGCACCCCAGCGGGTTTCCTCGATCGCGTCCCTCCAACCATTGCTCACCCGCACGCCCATCCAGGGGCTGCCAGGCCACAAGCGCCGGCAAGCGCTCGCACGCCGAGGCCAGGCACAATCCACCCCGTGGACGTACATCCTCCAGCATCCAGGCCAACCGCTCCGCCGGGTGATTCAGGTCCATCGGCAAGTAGGCCGCGCCGGCCTTGAGCACCCCCAGGATGCCCACCACCAGCTCCAGCGAGCGTGGCAGGGCCAGCGCCACCACATCCTGGGCGCCGATTCCATCGGCCCGCAAGGCATGGGCCACGGCATTGGCCTGCGCGTTGAGCTCGGCATAGCTCACCTGACGCTCGCCATGGCTGAGCGCTACTGCCGATGGCGTGCGGGCTACCTGGGCCTCGAACAACTCGATCAAGTCACCGGCCGGCACCGGCGTGACCGTTGCGTTCCAGCCTTGCAACACCTGGCGCCGCTCATCGGGT
>NZ_JSYZ01000031.1 GCF_001293465.1 Pseudomonas asplenii | reverse complement strand
ATCTCAAGGAGTTTTCCGTTCGGACTGCGCCGGAAGTGGGGCGCATTATAGGCCCCAGGGAATGAGCGTCAACCGTTATTTTCAGATTTCTGTCATAAACTTCAAAGAGCCCCAAAAACAGAAGGCCGGCCCCAAGGGGCCGGCCTTCTCTTCTTCCCTTCTACTTACAGGCTGGGGAAGGCGAACTGCGAAGCCTCATGGCTGGCACGCTGCGGCCAACGCTGGGTGATCGCCTTGCGCCGGGTGTAGAAACGCACCCCATCCGGACCATAGGCATGCAGGTCGCCGAACAGCGAACGCTTCCAGCCACCGAAGCTGTGGTAGGCCACCGGCACCGGCAGCGGTACGTTGACCCCGACCATGCCCACTTCGATTTCGTCGCAGAACAGTCGTGCCGCTTCACCGTCACGGGTGAAGATGCAGGTACCGTTGCCGTACTCATGATCGTTGATCAGTTGCATGGCCGCCTCCAGGCTGTCCACGCGAACGATGCACAGCACCGGCCCGAAGATCTCTTCCTTATAGATGCGCATTTCAGGAGTCACGCGGTCGAAAAGGGTACCGCCGACGAAGTAACCCTCCTCATGGCCGGCAACGCTGAAACCACGACCATCCACCACCAGTTCGGCGCCGGCAGCCAGACCGTCATCGATATAGCCCACCACCTTGTCCCGGGCGGCAGCGGTGACCAGCGGCCCCATGTCCAAACCACAGGACGTGCCGGCACCGATCTTCAGCGCCTTGATCTGTGGCACCAGCTTGGCCACCAGGGCATCCGCCACCTGGTCACCGACGCACACCGCCACCGAAATCGCCATGCAGCGCTCGCCACAGGAACCGTAGGCCGCGCCCATCAGTGCACTGACGGCATTGTCCAGATCCGCATCCGGCATCAGCACCGCATGGTTCTTCGCGCCGCCCAGAGCCTGCACGCGCTTGCCGCGCCTGGTGCCCTCGGCATAGATGTATTCGGCGATCGGCGTCGAACCGACGAAGCTCAGCGCCTTGACCTGCGGCGCCTCGATCAGCGCATCCACCGCGCCCTTGTCGCCATGCACCACGTTCAGCACGCCCTTGGGCAGGCCGGCTTCGTGCAACAGTTGGGCAATAAACAGGGTCGAGCTTGGATCACGCTCGGACGGTTTGAGGATGAAGCAGTTGCCGCAGGCGATCGCCAGCGGGTACATCCACAGCGGCACCATGGCCGGGAAGTTGAACGGCGTGATACCGGCCACCACGCCCAGGGGCTGGAAGTCCGACCAGGCATCGATGTTCGGGCCAACGTTGCGGTTGTACTCGCCCTTGAGCAACTCCGGCACGCCACAGGCGTACTCGACGTTCTCGATCCCGCGCTTGAGTTCGCCGGCGGCGTCCTCCAGGGTCTTGCCATGCTCTTCGCTGATCAGTTGGGCGATACGCGCCTCGTTCTGCTCCAGCAGATGCTTGAAGCGGAACATCACCTGGGCACGCTTGGCGGGCGGGGTGTTGCGCCAGGCCGGGAACGCCGCCTTGGCCGAATCGATGGCCTGCTGAATGGTCTCGCGGCTCGCCAGCGGTACCTGGTGGATGACCTGGCCGGTCGAAGGGTTGTACACCGCGGCCGTGCGGCCGGAATCGTTGACCAGTTGGCCATCGATCAGATGCTGGATTGCGCTCATTGGGGGCTCCTGAATGGGGTCGGCGGGAGCGCAGCGTTCGCTCCCGCAAAAGGTTCTTTGCTACCGGGCGGAATCAGTCGAGCTTGTTCAGCACTTCGCCGACCGCATCGAACAGACGATCGAGGTCTTCCGGCTTGCTGTTGAAGGTGGGGCCGAACTGCAGGGTGTCACCGCCGAAGCGCACATAGAAACCGGCTTTCCACAGCGCCATGCCGGCTTCGAACGGACGCACGATGGCATCGCCATCCCGCGGCGCGATCTGGATCGCGCCAGCCAGGCCGAAGTTGCGGATGTCGATCACGTTCTTGCTGCCCTTGAGGCCATGCAGGGCGTTCTCGAAATGCGGCGCGACTTCGGCCACGCGCTGCACCAGGTTTTCCTTTTGCAGCAGATCGAGTGCAGCCAGGCCGGCGGCACAGGCCACCGGGTGCGCCGAGTAGGTGTAGCCGTGGGGGAATTCCACCGCGTACTCGGGGGTCGGCTGGTTCATGAAGGTCTGGTAGATCTCGCTGCTGGCGATCACCGCCCCCATCGGAATGGCACCGTTGGTGACCTGCTTGGCGATGCACATCAGGTCCGGGGTGACGCCGAAGCTGTCGGCACCGAACATCTTGCCAGTGCGGCCGAAACCGGTGATCACTTCGTCGAACACCAGCAGGATGTTGTGCTGATCGCAGATTTCGCGCAGACGCTTGAGATAGCCCTGGGGCGGCACCAGCACGCCGGCGGAACCGGCCATCGGTTCGACGAACACGGCGGCGATGTTCGAGGCGTCATGCAGCTCGATGAGTTTGAGCAGTTCGTTGGCCAGCGCCACACCGCCCTGCTCCGGCATGCCACGGGAGAACGCGTTGCTCTCCAGCAAGGTGTGCGGCAGGTGGTCGACATCGTGCATGGCCTGGCCGAACAGCTTGCGGTTGCCGCTGACGCCGCCCAGGCTGGTGCCGGCGATGTTCACACCGTGATAGCCACGGGCACGACCGATCATCTTGGTCTTGGTCGGCTGGCCTTTCAGACGCCAGTAGGCGCGGACCATCTTCACCGCGGTGTCGGCGCACTCGGAGCCGGAGTCGGTGAAGAACACGTGGTTCAGGTTGCCCGGCGTCAGCGAGGTGATTTTCTCCGCGAGCTGGAACGACAGCGGATGGCCGTACTGGAAGCCCGGCGAGTAATCGAGGGTGCTCAACTGCCTGGCCACCGCTTCCTGGATTTCCTTGCGGGTATGCCCGGCACCGCAGGTCCACAGCCCCGACAGCGAGTCATAGACCTTGCGCCCCTTGTCGTCGGTCAGCCAGCTGCCCTCGGCAGCAACGATCAACCGCGGGTCACGCTGGAAGTTGCGGTTGGCGGTGTAAGGCATCCAGTGCGCATCGAGCTTGAGCTGGCTGGCTACGGAAGACGGAGCGTTTTCAGGCATGTTCATCGGCGAAACCTCGCAGGGCATTTAAGCGGCGTGGACGTTGAGAGCGTTATTGCGAGTAAGTTGCCACGGCGATAAAGTCGGTGAAATGCAACTTTTCTAACCTTCAGTTAAGAGCACACTAAACCATGAGCAGCCGTCGCCCCGACCCGCTGGCGCAAGTCAGCGACTTCGATATCCGCCTGCTGCGGATCTTTCGCAGCGTGGTGGAATGCGGTGGTTTCTCGGCGGCGGAAACCGTGCTCGGCATCGGGCGCTCGGCGATCAGCCAGCAGATGAGCGACCTGGAACAGCGTCTCGGCCTGCGCCTGTGCCAACGCGGGCGCGCCGGCTTTTCCCTGACCGAGGAAGGCCGCGAGGTCTATCAGTCGGCCTTGCAGTTGCTCAGCGCGCTGGAGAGTTTCCGCACCGAGGTCAACGGCCTGCACCAGCACCTGCGCGGCGAGTTGACCATCGGCCTGACCGACAACCTGGTGACCCTGCCCCACATGCGCATTACCCATGCCCTGGCCCAGTTGAAGGAGCGCGGGCCCGACGTGCAGATCCAGATCCGCATGATCGCGCCCAACGAAGTGGAGCAAGGCGTGCTGGATGGCCGCCTGCATGTCGGGGTGGTGCCCCAGGCCAGCGCGCTCTCCGGGCTGGAATACCAGCCCTTGTACAGCGAACGTTCGCTGTTGTACTGCGCGGTGGGGCACCCGCTGTTCTATGTCGATGACCGGCAACTGGCGGACGAGCGCCTCAACGCCCAGGATGCGATCGCGCCGACCTTCCGCCTGCCGGCCGAGATCCAGGCGCACTACCAGGCGCTCAACTGCACGGCCAGCGCTTCCGACCGCGAAGGCATGGCCTTCCTGATCCTGACCGGGCGCTACATCGGCTACCTGCCGGATCACTACGCCAGCCTCTGGGTGCAACAGGGACGCCTGCGCGCGCTCAAGGCCAGCAGCCGCTTTTACGACCTGAGCCTGGCGTCGGTGACGCGCAAGGGCCGGCGTCCGCACCTGGTACTGGAAAGTTTCCTGGAAAGCCTGGCGGCGACACGCTGAGCCCATGAACTTGCACAGCCCGGGTCCCATGGCCGCGTCTGCACCTGTGGCAGCCCCTGGAAACCTGCAAAACCGGGTAATTGGCGTCAACTATTCGCCCAAAGCCCCCCAATCAGCCCACATTCAGGCTTTATATGATGTCAGGACTTGTCTGAACCCGGCGGGTAAGTTATCTGTGCACAGGTTGCACCCACAGACCAGCTCGGAACTGCCTATGACCGTTGAAGTCCCTGCCCACGCCGGAAAACCCGCCAGCCGCATTCGCCAGAAGAACGAAGAAGCGATCATCAGGGCCGCCGAAGACGAATTCGCCCGTCACGGCTTCAAAGGCACCAGCATGAACACCATCGCGCAGAATGCCGGGCTGCCCAAGGCCAACCTGCATTACTACTTCACCAACAAGCTGGGCTTGTACGTCGCGGTGTTGAGCAACATCCTCGAACTATGGGACAGCACCTTCAACCACTTGAGCGCCGAAGACGATCCGGCCGAGGCCCTGAGCCGCTACATCCGCGCCAAGATGGAGTTCTCCCGGCGCCAGCCACAGGCCTCGCGAATCTTCGCCATGGAGATCATCAGCGGCGGCGAATGCCTGAGCGAGTATTTCAGCCAGGACTACCGTGCCTGGTTCCAGGGCCGGGCCAATGTGTTCCAGGCCTGGATCGACGCCGGCAAGATGGACCCGGTCGACCCGGTCCACCTGATTTTCCTGCTCTGGGGCAGCACCCAGCATTACGCCGATTTCGCCACGCAGATCTGCCGCGTCACCGGTCGCTCGCGCCTGACCAAACAGGACATGGAAGAGGCCGGCAACAACCTGATCCGCATCATCCTCAAAGGCTGCGGCCTGACGCCGCCGCTCTGACCCTTCACTCAAAGCCGATTCCGTATGCCCTTTACCCTTGCCGGCGTTTGCGAATACCGAGAGGAAATTCGCAAAAGCCGCTTCATCACCCTCGCCGCGCCGATCACCGGCGTTGCCGAAGCCCAGGCCTTCATTGAACAGCACAGCGACCTGGATGCCACCCACAACTGCTGGGCCTGGAAGCTTGCCGACCAGTACCGCAGCAGCGACGACGGCGAGCCCGGCGGCACCGCCGGCCGGCCGATCCTGGCGGCGATCGAGGCGCAGGACTGCGACCAGGTCGTGGTGCTGGTAATCCGCTGGTACGGCGGCATCCAACTGGGCACCGGCGGCCTGGCCCGCGCCTATGGCGGCGGGGCCAACAAATGCCTGCAGAATGCCGAGCGCATCGAACTGATCAGCCGGGTCCCGCTGCACTGCGCCTGCAGCTTCAGCGAACTGGCGCTGGTCAAGCTACGGGTGGCCGAGGCCGGCGGTCTGGTGGTGGAGGAACACTTCACCGCCAACGGCGTGGAGCTGCAACTGGCGGTCGGCGAGAGCCTGATCGATACCCTGCAACGCCAACTGGCCGACCTGAGTCGCGGACGCATCCTGCTGCAACGCTGAGACTTGTCCACAAGCGCTGACGACACTCGACGCCAGTTTGCCCACAATCGCTGTGGGCCCGACTGTGGATAACCTGAGCACAGCCGGCTGCAACCCTTCTGCACCGTGGCTTTGCGGGCACTGATCAGTTTTCGTACAGTTGTTTGCCAGCGCCGGCGAAACGTTCTCGAAACAACGGCTTAGGCGCATTTATCGCGTTTCGGAGATAGCCGCGCGGCGCTTATGCCCGGCTTTGGCGCTTGCTCACAAATACTGTGGAGCAAGCTGTGGATAACCCGTGCAAGGGTGGCCCGGCGGCCGATCCGATCTGGCCGGCGCACAACTGGCTATTTTTTGATCAACCACGCCCCATTCTCTCAGGCTTGAGCACCCAGCCCGTGCAACGCCAGGCTGATTCAAGGAACACAGAGCCTGGAGCCTGGAGTATGCTCGAAGGTCAAACCCTGCGCAGGTCACGCAACGGCTAAAGAGCAAGCCGAACCTGGTCGAAACGCGCATCGCCGGGCCGGACGAACTGCGCCTGCAACAGCGTTGTCCCTTGAGCATCCAGACTTCATGACACAAGGAATTACCCCCATGAGCAGTAAGAACGCATTGATCATCGGCGCCTCCCGAGGCCTCGGCCTGGGGTTGGTGCAACAGTTGCTGGCCGATGGCTGGAACGTCACCGCCACCGTGCGCGATGCCGGCAAGGCCGACGCGCTGAAAGCGGCCGGCCCGGTGCGCATCGAGACCCTGGACATGGACGACCAGGCCGCCGCCGCCGCCCTCGCCGAGCGCCTGCAAGGCCAGGTGTTCGACCTGCTGTTCGTCAACGCCGGGGTCAAGGGCCCGGCCGACCAGAAGCCGGCCAATGCCTCACTGGCGGATATCGGCCAATTGTTTCTGACCAACGCCATCGCACCGGTCGCCCTGGCCCAGCGCTTCGTCGGACAGATCCGCCCGGGCTATGGCGTGATTGCCTTCATGAGCTCGGGGCTGGGCAGCGTGACCACCCCCGACGCGCCGGAGCTGGCCTTCTACAAGGCCAGCAAGGCCGCATTGAACTCGATGACCAACAGCTTCCTGAGCGAAATCGAGGCGCCGACCTTCACCGTGCTGTCGATGCACCCCGGCTGGGTGAAGACCGACATGGGCGGCGAAGACGCGCAGATCGACGTCGCCACCAGCACCCGCGGCCTGGTCGACCAGGTGAACGCCTTCGCCGGCCGCGGCGGCCATCACTTCATCAACTACAAGGGCGAGACCATTCCCTGGTAAGGCCGGCCTACAGTCCCAGCAGCGAGAGCATGACGAAGGTGGCGAACAGCACGAAGTGCGTCATGCCCTCGATGGCGTTGGTTTCACCGTCGTTGAGGTTGATCGCGCTGACGACCAGGGTGATCAGCACCATCACCGTCTGCACCGGCGTCATCGCCATCTGGAACGGCTGGCCGGTGTAGAGCGCCATGGCCTCCATCACCGGCACCGTCAGGATCACTGTCGAGAGCGACGCGCCCAACGCGATGTTGACCACCGACTGCATGCGGTTGGCCAGGGCCGCACGCAGGGCGGTGAGGATTTCCGGCGCGGCGGAAATGGCCGCCACCAGAATCGCCGTGATCACCGGCGGCGCACCGCTGCCTTCCAGGCCGAGATCGAGAGCCTTGGACATCACCTCGGCCAGGGCGCCGATCACCACGATCCCCAGCACCAGGGTGACGATCGACTGGGTCAGGCCACCCGGCGCATGTTCCTCATGGCCCGCCTCACGACGTTTTTTCTCCGGGTAGCTGTAGCTGAAGAAGTAGCTGTGCGGGCCGACCTGCATGCGCAGGAACAGGGTATACAGCAGCACCATCGCGCCGATGGTGAACGCCGAATAGACCTTCCAGTCCGACTCGGGAATGAACTCCGGCACCACCATGGACACGCCCATGGCGGTGAGGATCATCACGCTGTAGGTGCGCGCCGAGTCATCGTTGTAGGGCTGCTCGCCATGCTTGATGCCGCCCATCAGCGCGGCCAGGCCGAGGATGCCGTTGATATCGAGCATCACCGCCGAATAGATGGTGTCGCGCACCAGGGTCGGCGACGCTTCGTTGCTCATCATGATCGCCAGGATCACCACTTCCACCAGCACTGCCGACAGGGTCAGGATCATCGTGCCGTAGGGGTCGCCGACCTTTTCCGCCAACAACTCGGCATGGTGCGCCACGCGCATCGAGGCGCAGACGATGGCGCCGATCAGCACCAGCCCGGCAATCAGTGCCACGCCACGGCCGTTGCCGAGCAGCGCATGTTCCAGGGGGAAGGCGAGCACGGCCATGATCAGGGCCAACAGCAGGTATTTTTCTTCTCGTAACAGAGTGAGCATCGGAGGATCTCGAGGGTGATGACTTACAGACTGCGGCGAACCGACAGCGTTTCTTCCTTGTAGGCGACAGAGGCACGCTGAACGCCTGGTCAGGTTTTAGCAAATATTTTGTTTCACATCTGTAGAATGTTCACGATCTGCACCTGATGAGAACCGAACATGTACGACTGGCTCAACGCCCTACCCAAGGCCGAACTGCACCTGCACCTCGAGGGCTCGCTGGAGCCCGAGCTGTTGTTCGCCCTGGCCGAGCGCAACAAGATCGCCCTGCCCTGGAAGGACGTGGACACCCTGCGCCAGGCCTACGCTTTCAACAACCTGCAGGAATTTCTCGACCTGTACTACCAGGGCGCCGACGTGCTGCGCACCTCCCAGGACTTCTACGACCTGACCTGGGCCTACCTGCTGCGCTGCAAGGAACAGAACGTCGTCCACACCGAGCCGTTCTTCGACCCGCAAACCCACACCGACCGGGGCATTCCCTTCGAAGTGGTACTCAACGGCATCGCCGCCGCCCTCAAGGATGGCGAGCAGCAACTGGGCATCACCAACGGCCTGATCCTCAGCTTCCTGCGGCACCTGAGCGAAGAGCAAGCGCAGAAGACCCTGGACCAGGCTCTGCCATTCCGTGATGCGTTCGTCGCGGTCGGCCTGGACAGTTCGGAAATGGGTCACCCGCCGAGCAAGTTCCAGCGGGTGTTCGACCGCGCGCGCGCCGAGGGTTTCCTCACCGTGGCCCACGCGGGCGAGGAAGGTCCGCCGGAGTACATCTGGGAAGCCATCGACCTGCTGAAGATCCAGCGGATCGACCACGGCGTGCGCGCCATCGAGGACGAGCGACTGATGCAGCGCATCATCGACGAGCAGATTCCGCTGACGGTCTGCCCACTGTCGAACACCAAGCTGTGCGTGTTCGACCACATGTCCCAACACAACATCCTCGACATGCTCGAGCGTGGGGTGAAGGTGACAGTGAACTCGGATGACCCGGCGTACTTCGGTGGTTATGTCACCGAGAACTTCCATGCCCTGCACACCCACCTGGGCATGACCCAGGACCAGGCCCGGCGCCTGGCGCAGAACAGCCTGGATGCGCGCCTGGTCAAGCCATGACCGATCCCTGTATCTGACCAGTAGCTGTATCTGGACCGATACCTGTAGGAGCCGGCGGTGCGGCGATCCGACTTGCCCACGAAGAGGCCGTTGAGGCCGCTAAAAGCTTCGCGGGCAGGCCCGGCTCCCACAAGGGGCGTTGGCCACGGCCGAATCAGCCAGCCGCCTCGCTCAGTTCTTCCAGCGAACGCCCGCGGGTCTCCATGCCGAAGCAGCCGACCACCAGCGCCGCGATCGCAAAGCACAGCGCCCCCAGCGCGAACACCCCGCCCTGCCCCAGCACCGGAAACACCAAGCCGGTCACCAACGGCCCGAGCAGCGAACCGACCCGGCCGATGGCCGAGGCGAACCCCGAGCCGGTCGCCCGCGCCGAGGTCGGATACAGCTCCGGCGTGTAGGTGTAGAGCACCGCCCACATGCCGAACAGAAAGAACTGCATCAGCAGCCCGGAGCCGATCAACAGGCTCACTTCACCCCCGAACACCGCGCTTTGCCCATAGAGAAACGCCATTACCCCGCCGCCGAGCAGGGTGACGATGCACACCGGCTTGCGCCCCCAGAACTCCACCAGCCAGGCCGCCACCAGAAAACCGGGAATCCCGCCGAGGGAAATCAGCACCGTGTAGTACACCGACTGGGTGACCGCGAACCCCGACTGCTGCAGCAACGCGCTGAGCCACGAGGTCAGGCCATAGAAGCCCAGCAAGGCAAAGAACCAGACGCTCCAGATCATCAGGGTGCGCTGGCGGTACAGCGGCGACCACAACTGCCGGAACGCGGCGAAGAAGCTCGGCTCACGCCCGACACCACGAGGCAGGCGCTCCGGCGTCGGCAGCGTGGCAAGTTTCAGCGAGGCCCGTACGCGTTCCTCGATACCGCGCAGCACCTGGTCCGCCGCGTCGTGGTGGCCGGCCTGTTCCAGCCAGCGCGGCGATTCGGGGATGAAGAAGCGGATCGCCAGGACGAACACCGCCGGCACCGCCAGCACCAGGAAGATGTCCCGCCAGCCCACCAGCGGCAGCAGGAAATACGACAGCAGCCCCGCCGCGACGAAACCGAGCGGCCAGAAGCCATCCATCAGGGCGATATAGCGCCCGCGTCGTTTGGTCGGAATCAACTCCGAGAGCATCGACTGGGCGATCGGGAATTCCATGCCCATGCCGATCCCCAGCAGCACCCGGAACAGCGTCAGCATCTCCAGGGTCTGCGCCGTGGAACACAGGTAGCTGGCCAGCCCCCACAACACGATGCTCCACTGGAACACCGGCTTGCGTCCGAAACGGTCGGCGAGCATGCCCGACAACGAAGCCCCCAGCACCATGCCGAAAAAGCTCGAACTGGCCAGCAGGCCGGCCTGGGCACTGCTCAGGGCGAACTCGGCTTTGATCGAGCCGAGCAGGAAGGTCATCATCGCCAGGTCCATCGAGTCGAAGAAAAAGGCCAGGGCAATGATGATGAAGATCAGCCGGTGATAACCGCTGATCGGTAACCGCTCCAGACGTTCCGCCGCGCTGTAGCCTTGAGTTTCCATGGGATATCCCTCGATTCGAATGCTCGATCGAGTGTGCGGCATCACCGGATGGCGTTGCGCCTGAGGACGACCTGCCCACAACCGTGAGCGACGCCTGCGGCCTCCCTGCCGCAGACAGCGGCGCGGCTCAGCCGGCCAGTTCGAGCTCGACCAGGGCGGCGAACTTGTCGATCTGCCGTTCACCGTTGGCAGACACTCGCAGCGCCCTGGAGTCCTCCATCAGGCCAAGCCAGCCCGACTGCAGGAACAACTGCAACAGGCCCGCGCCAAGAACGCCGCCCAGGTGTGGACGGCGTTCGCGCACGTCATGGCAGACACAGACCGTCTCGTGGCGTCCATGGGCCAACGCCTGGATGTACAAGCCGCGCTCGGCGAAACGCTGGGCGCCGATGCTGGTCACCCGGATGCGCTGGTCGTGCTGCTCGATCCAGCCGGCCGCCAGCAGCCGCTGATACAGCTCGCAGGCCAGCTCGCCACCGAGGTGGTCGTGGCATTGTCGCGCACGCTTGAGCGCCGCCGCGTCCGGGGCCTGCAGCTTGATCGAGTGGTTCACCGCCAACGGTGCGCTGGCCAGCGATGCGTTGGCCAGGGCTTCCACGGCCGTCGCGATCTCCGGCGCGGACAGGCGGAAGAAACGCTTGCGCCCACGGGCCTCGAGGCGCAGCAGGCCGCCGGCACTGAGCCGTGCCAGATGGGCACTGGCGGATGAAAGGGACAACCCGGCCAGCAGGGCCAGTTCATCGGCGGACCGCGCGCTGCCGTCAAGCAACGCCCACATCATCGCACTGCGCTTGGGGTCCGCAAGCAGCGTGGCTATCTGACTGATGCAAGGTGCATATTCCATGTCTTCACTCCCTGTTGAAACATTGATCGAATACACAACGCCATACCGAGCATGTCCTGAATTCAAACCAGGATGCAAAAAGGCCAAAAGCCGGGAATTCCTGGCTATCCGTCGATCAACTCCGGCAAACGTAACAAAATACGTGTCATCTCTCGGGCATTGGATCCAATAGATTCAAGCCTAAACCACAATGCCACAGGCGCCGACTTTTATTCCTGCACGGGTTGTAACAAGAGGCGCCAGCTATTCCATGCCGCGCGCGGGGCGCACCGGGGCCCGCCGCGACAGCTCGGCGCAACGCCGGGTGAGCATCTCGCGCAACAGGTTCACCGGCTTACTCAATTGAGCGCGATGGGCGCACAGCAGATTCAGCGGCGCCCGCTCGCAGGACAGTTCCGGCAACAGCACCTTCAGGCGCCCGGCCAGCACATCGGCACCGACATCCAGCCAGGACTTGTAGGCGATCCCCGCCCCGGCCAGCGCCCACAGGCGCACCACGTCGGCATCGTCGCTGAAACGGTCGCCGCTGACCGTCAGTCCGATGTCGCGCCGACCATCGTGAAAGCTCCAGTGATCATGGACCCGGCTGCCGAGCATGAACAGCAGGCAATTGTGCTGGGCCAGTTGCTCCACGGTCGTCGGCTCGCCATGCCGGGCCAGGTAGTCTGGCGCGGCGCACAGCACCCGGCGGTTGTCGGCGGCGATCGGCAGCGCGACCAGGCTCGAATCCTCCGGCTCGCCATAACGCAGGGCGATATCCACCGGCTGGCGGAACAGGTCGGCGATCCGGTCGCCCAGCAGCAGACGCACCGTCAGCCGCGGATGCTCGCGCTGGAACTCGTCGAGCCAGGGCAGCAACACGTTGCGACCAAAATCCGAAGGTGCCGACAACTGCAGCACACCGCTGACCTGGTCCTGCCCGCTGGCCAGCAGGCGCCGTCCCTCATCAAGGTTGCTCAGGGCCGCACGGGCGTATTCCAGGAATCCCTCGCCTTCGGCCGTCAGCCGCAGGCTGCGGGTCGAGCGGGCCAGCAGACGCGCGCCGAGCTGCTGCTCGATGCGCTTGAGCGAGGCGCTGGCCACCGCCGGCGACAGGTCCATGACCCGTGCCGCGGCGGAGAGGCTGCCCAGGTCGGCCGCCCTGACGAACAATTGCAAATCATCGAAACGCAGCATCCCGGCCCTCGGCATTATCAAAAAATCATTGAAAGAGCCTGCAGTTCTAGCCGGTTTTATCGCCAAGGGAAATAGCCAATCATTGCGCCATCGAAGGGGCCCGCCCCTTCTCATCCCCTATCGCGTTTGCGGAGCCCATCATGAAAGCCATTGCCTTCTACGCCGCCTTGCCCATCGACGATCCACAGTCGCTGCAAGACATCGAACTGCCCGCCCCGGTCGCAGGTCCCCGGGACCTGCTGGTCGAGGTCAAGGCCATCTCGGTCAACCCGGTGGACACCAAGGTCCGCCAGAACATGCCGCCGGCCAACGGCGAAGCCCGGGTGCTGGGCTGGGACGTGGCCGGCGTGGTCAAGGCGGTCGGCAGCGAGGTCAGCCTGTTCAAGGTCGGCGACAAGGTGTTCTATGCCGGCTCGCTGATCCGCCCCGGCGCCAACAGCGAACTGCATGTGGTCGACGAGCGCATCGTCGGGCACATGCCGAAAAGCCTCGGTTTCGCCGAAGCGGCGGCCCTGCCGCTGACCGCGATCACCGCCTGGGAACTGCTGTTCGAGCGCCTGCAGGTCAGCGAAGGCCAGGCCGACCAGGGCCAGAGCCTGCTGATCGTCGGCGCGGCCGGGGGCGTGGGTTCGATCCTGACGCAACTGGCCAGCCAATTGACCGGCCTGAAGGTCATCGGCACCGCCTCGCGCCCCGAGACCCGGGACTGGGTGCAGGCACTCGGTGCCGACCTGGTGATCGACCACAGCAAACCGCTGAGCGAAGAGCTCAAGGGCCGGGGCCAGGCCCAGGTCACCCATGTGGCCAGCCTGACCCAGACCGACACCCACCTGGAACAACTGGTCGAGGCCCTCAAGCCCCAGGGCAAGCTGGCGCTGATCGATGACCCGAAAAGCCTGGATGTCAGCCAGCTCAAGCGCAAGAGCCTGTCGCTGCACTGGGAGTTCATGTACACCCGCTCGATGTTCGAGACCGAGGACATGATCGAACAGCACAACCTGCTCAACCGGGTCGCCGAACTGATCGACGCGGGCGTGTTGAAGACCACCCTCGGCGAACACTTCGGCCGGATCAACGCGAGCAACCTGCGCCGAGCCCATGCCCTGCTGGAAAGCGGCAAGGCCAAGGGCAAGATCGTGCTGGAAGGGTTCTGAGCAGTGACGGCGGGAACGATGGTGCGGATCGTCGTTCCCGCGGTGATATCCCAGGCGAGAAAAGCCGGCAATCGCCGGCAAAAATCCGTCATCCGCCTCTGACAAAAGAGGCGGAAATACCGTCAGTCAGATCCTTGATCACCGTCATATTCATACACGGATTCAGGTTTACAATGGCCGCCTTTGCCAACCAAAGGAAGTCAGCCATGAAGATCCTTGTAAAAGAGTTAGCAAAAACCAACGGCAGCCAGTGGCAGGTCCGGCTCGACCAGCATGCAGTGACATTCCGCAGCGAAGCCGAAGCCCGCGCCTTCGTCACCACCCTGCAAGCCCGCCTGCAGGCTCCCCATACCTTTCCCGAACAACAGCGTGCCGTAGGCTGATTCAGCCGGCGACCACCCGCGCCCTCTCCAGGCGCCGCGTGACCATGGCGACCGTCACCGCCAGCACACCGCACAACGCGATCACCAGCGCCATCGGCGTCGCACTGCCATCGTGCAGCAACCCGACCAGGGACGCTGCACCGGCGGCGACGCTGAACTGCAGGCAGCCGAGCATCGCCGAGGCACTGCCGGCCCGCGCGCCCTGACCGCGCATGGCACAGGCGGCGGCGTTGGGGACGATGCAGCCAAGGCTGGCGATGCAGATGAACAGCGGGATCAGCAACGGCCAGAGCTGCGTGGGGTGCAAGGTGCTGATACCGAGCAGGACCAGCCCTGCCAGCACGTAGGCCCACACCGCGCGGCTCAGCAGCAGCGCCGGCCCCAGCTTGCCCAGCAGGCGGGCATTGACCTGGGCCACCAGGATGAAGCCCGCGGCGTTGCTGCCGAACAACCAGCCGTAATGCTCGGCGGGCACGCCGTACAACTTGATGAAGACGAAAGGCGAACCGGCGATGTAGGCAAACATCCCGGCAATGGCGATGCCACCGGTCAGGGCGTGGCCGAAGAACACCCGGTCGGACAACAGGCGCCCATACTGGCGCAGCGCGCCCGACAACGGCTGGCGCGGCTGGCCGGCGGGCAGGCTCTCCGGCAGGCCGAGGGCCACGGCCAAGGCGGACAAGGCACTGAACAACGTCAGCACGATGAAGATCGACTGCCAGCCGTAGAGGTTGACCAGCACCCCACCGAGCATCGGCGCCAGGATCGGCGCCAGTCCGGTGACCAGCATCAGTTGCGAGAACACCTTGGCCGAACCCACCGCGTCACACTGGTCGCTGACCACCGCCCGGGAAATCACCGAACCCGCACAGCCCCCCAGCGCCTGCAGGAACCGCGCGGCGATCAGCCACTCCAGGCTCGGCGCGAAGGCACAGGCCAGCGACGCCACGGTGAACAGGCCGACACCGACCAGCAACGGTCCACGCCGGCCAAAGCGATCCGCCAGCGGACCGTACACCAGTTGGCCGATGGACAGGCCGAAGAAGTACACCGCCAGCGTCAGCTGAATATGTTTTTCGTCGGTGCCAAAGGCGACGGCCATCGCCGGGAACCCCGGCAGGTAGAAATCGATGGCCAGGGGGGCGAAGGCACTCAGGGCCCCAAGAATCAGAATTGTACGTAGGTTCATCGGGCATCCGGTCAGCAGCTGTGCGCAGGGCCGCGTAGTCTAACCGTGCACGAATGCCTTGAACATTCCGATAGGTCGCTAACTAAATAAATACCCGACCAACGTACTCGGTCAGTCGGGCAGGCCCCGATTTCAACTGGCCAGCTTCGCCTGGTAGCCTTCCTCGACGATGACGCTGATGATCTCATCGGCCGACAGTCGGCTCTGCACCCCGACTTCCTTCGCCCCGAGGTCGACCCGCACACTGGCCGCCGGGTCCCGGGCCTGGACCGCTTCGGTGATCGCCTTGACGCAGTGACCGCAGGACATCCCTTGAACATTGAAGACTTGCATGACGCTTCTCCTGTATTGAGGTTGAAGACAGTTTCAGGCTTGCCACGATGGCAAGGTCAAGTTCCTGGACAATCTGCCGGGCTGGCATTTCGCTCGCCCCTGCGCCAAGCTTCGTCATCAACGATTCAACCGTAGGAGATTCAGCCATGCGCTGGTCAGCTTTCGGCCTGTTTGGCCTTCTCAGCCTGTTCGGGGCGTCGCCCTTTGCCAGCGCCGCCGGAGAAAACTATGGGGTGCTGATCATCTCCCGCGAACGCCTGGAGGTCTCGACCCCCTGTGAAATCGGCGTCTACCTGCAGGACCAGTTGTCGGCGCGGCTGTTCCAGGAGCAGGCCACCTCCTTCAACCTGCCGCCTGGCGATGTTTCGGTGCGCCTCAAATCCCTGCCGAGCCAGGCCCCGGGCTGCAACGCCAGCATGCTGGCGGCGCCCGAGCAGGTGATCAAGCTCAACGGCGGCGACGTGCGCAAGTTCGCCATTGTCGCCAGCCCCGCCGGCCTGCGCCTCAAGCAGGTGCCCCTGGGTTATCAATGAACCACGTGCGACAAATAGAGGCTTGACCTTGCCCACGTGGCAAGGTTGATCCTGTGGGCAACTTCTTCAGGAGTATCGCCCATGACGCAATCCATCTCCTTTGACCTGCCGATCGCCGGCATGACCTGTGCCAGTTGCGCCGGCCGGGTCGAGCGGGCCCTGCGCAAAGTGGCAGGCGCCAGTGCGGTCAGCGTCAACCTCGCCACCGAACAGGCCCGGGTCCAGGCCCCCGCCGACAGCCTGCCGGCGCTGCTGCAGGCAGTCGAGCAGGCCGGTTACCAGGTGCCCAGCCAGGAGCTGGAACTGGACATCGGCGGCATGACCTGTGCCTCCTGTGCCGGCCGGGTCGAACGGGCGCTGAACAAGCTCGCCGGCGTACGCAGCGCCAGCGTCAACCTGGCCAGTGAACGAGCCCACGTCCAACTGCTCGGGCAGCCAGACCCCGCCACGCTGATCGCCGCTGTCGAGGCCGCCGGTTACTCGGCAAGCCTGCACGAGGCCGACAGCCACGTCGCCCAGGCGCAGGAACAACGCCTGGGGCGTGAACGCTGGCACCTGCTGCTGGCTCTCGCCCTGGCCCTGCCGCTGGTGCTGCCGATGCTCGCCCAGCCCTTCGGGTACGACTGGATGCTGCCGGCCTGGCTGCAGTTCGCCCTGGCGACACCGGTGCAGTTCATCCTCGGCGCACGCTTCTACGTCGCGGCCTGGAAAGCGGTCAGGGCCGGTGCCGGCAACATGGACCTGCTGGTCGCCCTCGGCACCAGCGCCGGCTATGGTCTGAGCCTCTACCAGTGGGCCAACGCCCACCCGGGGCACATGCCCCACCTGTATTTCGAGGCTTCGGCGGTAGTGATCGCCCTGGTGTTGCTGGGCAAATACCTGGAAAGCCGCGCCAAGCGCCAGACCGCCAGTGCCATCCGCGCCCTGGAAGCCCTGCGTCCGGAACGGGCGACCCAGGTGATCGATGGCCGCGAGCAGGACGTCGCCATCAGCGCCCTGCGCCTGGGCGACCTGGTGCTGGTCAAGCCCGGCGAGCGCTTTCCGGTCGACGGTGAGGTGGTCGAGGGCCAGAGCCACGCCGACGAGGCTCTGATCAGCGGCGAAAGCCTGCCGGTGCCGAAACAGCCGGGAGACAGGATCACCGGCGGCGCCATCAACGGCGAAGGCCGCCTGCTGGTCAGGACCCTGGCGCTGGGTGCCGAAACCGTCCTGGCGCGGATCATCCGCCTGGTGGAAGACGCCCAGGCCGGCAAGGCACCGATCCAGAAGCTGGTGGACAAGGTCAGCCAGGTGTTCGTCCCCAGCGTCCTGCTGCTGGCCCTGGCGACCCTGGTCGGCTGGTGGCTGTACGGTGCGCCGTTGGAAACGGCGCTGATCAACGCGGTGGCGGTGCTGGTGATCGCCTGCCCCTGCGCCCTGGGCCTGGCGACGCCCACCGCGATCATGGCCGGCACCGGCGTCGCCGCGCGCCACGGCATCCTGATCAAGGACGCCGAAGCCCTGGAGCGGGCCCATGAGGTCAGCCGCGTGGTGTTCGACAAGACCGGCACCCTGACCTCCGGCACCCCGCGCATCGCCCACCTGTCGGCCGTCGACGCGGATCAAGCGCAGGCCCTGCAACTGGCCGGCGCCCTGCAACGCGGCAGCGAACACCCGCTGGCCAGGGCGGTGCTCGATGCCTGTGCCGAACGCGGCCTGGCGGTCGCGGATATCCGGGTCAGCCGCTCGCTGACCGGCCGCGGCATCGCCGGCGAACTGGACGGCCGCGCCCTGGCCCTGGGCAACCGCCGCCTGCTCGACGAAAGCGGGCTACAGCCCGGCCCCCTGGAACACGCGGCGCAAGCCTGGGAGGCCGAGGGCCGGACCCTGTCCTGGCTGATCGAACAGAGTCCGCAACCCCGGGTGCTGGCACTGTTCGCCTTCGGTGACACGCTGAAGGCCGGCGCAGCGCAGGCGATCGCCCAACTGAGCGCACGGCAGATCAGCAGCCACCTGCTGACCGGCGACAACCGCGGCAGCGCCAACGTGGTGGCCGAGGCCCTGGGCATCGACGATGTGCACGCCGAAGTGTTGCCGGCCGACAAGGCCGCTACCGTCGGCGAACTGAAAAAGAGCGGCGTGGTGGCGATGGTCGGCGACGGCATCAACGACGCCCCGGCCCTGGCCGCCGCGGATATCGGCATCGCCATGGGCGGCGGCACCGACGTCGCCATGCAGGCCGCCGGTATCACTCTGATGCGCGGCGATCCACGACTGGTACCGGCGGCGCTGGAAATCAGCCGCAAGACCTATGCGAAGATCCGGCAGAATCTGTTCTGGGCTTTCGTCTATAACCTGATCGGCATCCCGCTGGCCGCCTTTGGCCTGCTCAACCCGGTACTGGCGGGCGCGGCGATGGCCCTGTCCAGCGTCAGCGTGGTCAGCAACGCGTTGCTGCTCAAGACCTGGAAACCTACAGACCTCGATTGAAGGAGACGGCATGAACATCGGCCAAGCAGCCCGCCAGAGTGGCCTGAGCGCCAAGATGATTCGCTACTACGAGTCCATCGGCCTGCTCAGGGCCGCCAGCCGCACCGACAGCGGCTACCGTCTCTACGGTCCGGATGAACTGCACACCCTGGCGTTCATCAAGCGCTCGCGGGACCTGGGCTTCTCCCTGGAGGAAGTCGGCAAGCTGCTGACGCTCTGGCAGGACCGCCAGCGCGCCAGCGCCGACGTGAAGGCCCTGGCACGCCAGCATATCGACGAGTTGAACCGCAAGATCGACGAGTTGGTCGGTTTGCGCGACACCTTGCAGGAACTGGTGGAGCATTGCCATGGCGATCACCGCCCGGACTGCCCGATCCTCAAGGACCTGGCCTCGGGCAGTTGTTGCGCCAAGGCCTGAGCCTGCGTATCAGCGCTGCATCCAGGGGGGCGTCGGCTCTTCGGCATGGCGCCCGCGCGGGGCATCTTCTGCCGAGCGGATCGCCTGCCGGCGTTCCTCGTCGAAACGCGCCGCCTCGATCTCGCGCAGCACGCCACGGACATCCGCCCGTCCCTTCTCCTCGGCGAACCGGCCGGTCAGGACGCTCTCCGGATGCAGGGTGCCGGCCTTGTACAGGGCCCACATTTCCTTGGCATAACGGGTCTGCCTGAGCTCCGGGGCGAAGCGGCCGAAGTACGCGGCCATGTTGCCGACATCGCGTTCGAGCATGCTGAAGGCATGGTTGTTGCCCGCCGCATCCACCGCCTGGGGCAGGTCGATGATCACCGGACCATCCGGTGCCAGCAGCACATTGAACTCCGACAGGTCACCGTGCACCAGGCCGGCGCACAACATCCGCACGATCTGCGAGATCAGCAGGGCGTGATACTCGCGCGCCTGCTCCGGTTCCAGCACCACATCATTGAGACGCGGCGCGGCATCGCCGTGCTCGTCCGCCACCAGCTCCATCAACAGCACGCCATCGAGGAAGTCGAACGGCTTGGGCACCCGCACACCGGCACCGGCCAGGCGGAACAGCGCCGCCACTTCGGCGTTCTGCCAGGCATCCTCGGCTTCCTTGCGGCCGAACTTGGAACCCTTGGCCATAGCCCGGGCCTGGCGGCTGTTACGCACCTTGCGGCCTTCCTGATACTCGGCCGCCTGACGAAAACTTCGTTTGTTCGCCTCCTTGTAAACCTTGGCGCAACGCAGCTCTTTGCCGCAGCGCACCACGTAGACAGCTGCCTCTTTGCCACTCATGAGTGGGCGCAGCACCTCGTCGACCAGACCGTCCTCGATCAGCGGTTCAATGCGTTTTGGAGTCTTCATCAGCTTTTATTCTGGGTCCTTGTTACCAAATACGCGACCATCATTCGTGCACGACCATCCTCGCACAGCGTGCGAAAGATGCCGACCTCGAATGCCCTCCAATGCACTCAATGTGCCAGATTCCTGCGGCAATTCCAGCGGGCTACAGGATGATAGCCGACACCTGCCAGAGCATTCCCACTCCTGCATCCTCTCATCTCCGACCGTGACCGGAACACGAATACTCGGCAAAAACGCGAATATTCGCCAGATGGTCTAAATTTTTTTCCATCTGGGCCGAAGCGCTCAGAGAGAGTGGTGATTTTGTCGGACATTCGGCACGCCGCCTGCGAAACGGATCTTCATTGCCGCTCGACCTTCACAGCAGCCCTGTTCCGCGTGTCATCGTCGCCCGCGGGCCAAAAAGAACAAATCTGGAGCGCGGATGAACATCAAGCAGAAGTTGACCTGGGCGTTTGCAGTCGTCGCCTGTTTGCCGGTGGTGCTGGTTGCCACCCTGGTGGTATTGAATCTGCGCAGTGAGGCGCGCACCAACTTCGTCGATGGCAGCGGCCGGGAAATCCGCCAGGTCAACAATGCGATACAGGTGTTCTTCGATGGGGTCAGCCAGAACATCGATTACATGGCCAATCATCCGCTGCTCAGGAATGCCGATGGCAGCCTCAAGACCTACATGAGCGCCACCCCGCCCCAGGGGCCACTCGGCGAGCAGGACAAGCAGATATTCGACCTGTTCGAAGGCCTGGCCAAGACCCACCCGGCCTACTCCTACGTGTCCTATGGCGTCGGCACCGGCGGCTATGTCAGTTGGCCGGAAGACCTGAAGCTCAACAATTACGATCCACGCGCACGTCCCTGGTACAAGACCGCTCTGGCCAACCCCGGCAAGACCGTGCGCACCGCGGCCTACTACTGGGCACCCGACGACGCGGTGATGGTCGCGACCGTGCGTACCGTGGACAACAAGCTTGGCGCCCAGGGCGGCGTGGTCAGCGTCGACGTGACCCTCAAGCAGCTCACCGAAATCGTCAAGCAGATCAAGCTCGGTGACAGCGGCTACCTGATGCTGATGGAGAACAGCGGCAACCTGCTGGTCGACCCCAAGCAGCCGGAGCACAATTTCAAGAACCTCGACAGCCTCGGCGGCGGCTATGCCGAACTGGCCAAGGCCGGCAAGGGCCTGGTGGAAGTCGAGATCGATGGCGAACGCTACATGGCCAATGTCTGGCCATCGGAAAAGCTGGGCTGGACCTTCATCGGCATGGTCAAGCAGAGCGAAGTGATGAGCAGCGCCAACCAGTTGACCTGGCTGATCGGGATCATCGCCCTGGTGCTCGCGGTAGTCTTCGCCTTGGTCGGGGCCAGCTTCGCCAGCCTCATCGTGCGGCCGATCCGTGGGGTTTCCAGCGGCCTGGAGGGCATCGCCCAGGGCAATGGCGACCTGACCCAGAACCTGACGGTCCGTGGCAGCGACGAAACCGCGCAACTGGCCGGCTGGTTCAACCAGTTCCTGGGGGCGATTCGCGGGCTGATCCAGCATATCGGCCAGTCGGCGAACAAGATCCTCGATTCGTCGCACAGCTCGACCCGCGTCTCCAACGACATGGCCGACGCCGCCGGACGCCAGCGCGAAGCGGTGGACATGGTGTCCACGGCCTTCCACGAGATGGTCGCCACCGCCAACGAGGTCGCGCGCTCCTGCAGCCAGGCTGCGGAGTCCGCCGACAGCGGCCAGCGCCAGGCCCGCGAAGGCCAGCAGCAGATCGACGCGGCAGTGCACAGCGTCGACCAGTTGAGCCATGAAATCGAACAGTCGGCCCAGTCGATGCAGCAACTGGAGAATGACAGCAACAACATCCAGTCGATCCTCGGCACCATCCGTTCGATCGCCGAACAGACCAACCTGCTGGCGCTGAACGCCGCGATCGAGGCGGCCCGGGCCGGCGAGCAGGGCCGTGGCTTCGCCGTGGTGGCGGACGAAGTGCGGGCACTGGCCAAGCGTACCGCGGACTCCACCGCGGAAATCGACGGGCTGCTGGGCAACCTGGCCAAGCGCACCAGCCAGGTGGCGCAACAGATGCACGCCAGCCTCGAGGTTTCGCAGGAGTCGGTGACACGCATCGGCCTGGCCCGCAGCAGCTTCGGGCAGATCCGCGAATCGGTGGACGTGATCCGTGACATGAACACCCAGATCGCCACGGCGGCGGAGGAGCAGCATCAGGTGGCCGAAGACATCAACCGGCACATCAGCCAGATTCATGGCGATGCGCAACTGGTGGCGGAACTGGCAAACTCGGCGCGGCTGGACTCCCAGAGCCTGGCCGGGCTGTCCAATGAGCTGGACAGCCTGGTCAAGCGTTTCCGGACCTGATTCAGGCATCCGGTCAGTATTCCAGCCAAGGTTCAAGGGCTCCTTCGCGGGCAAGCCCTGCTC
>NZ_JSYZ01000030.1 GCF_001293465.1 Pseudomonas asplenii | reverse complement strand
TCAACCGTTATTTTCAGATTTCTGTCATAAAGGTCAAAACGCCCACAGATACCGGAGCAGGAACCTGAACTGCTGTCTGACTCCTATAAAAGCAAAAAGCAGAAGGCCGGCCCCAAGGGGCCGGCCTTCTTTGAGCCTGACACGGAAACGCGAATTACTCGGACTTCAGGGTGATCCGGGCAAATGCCTTCTTGCCGGCCTGGCAGACATGGGTAGCCCCCAGCTTGAAGACGAACGCACGATCGACCACTTCGCCATCCACCCGCACACCACCGGAACCCAACAGATCACGAGCGACTGCCGAGTTCTTGACTAGGCCCGCCTTGTTGAGGATCGCAGCGATCGGCATATCTTCGGCCGCTGCCAACTCGATCTCCGGCAGATCGTCCGGCAGTTCGCCATCCTTCATACGATTGCCCGCGCCACGATGGGCATTGGCCGCCGCCTCCTCGCCATGGAAACGGGCAACGATCTCTTCGGCCAGCAAGATCTTGATATCCCGCGGGTTGGCACCGCCCTCGACATCCTTGCGCAACTGATTGATCTCATCCATCGAACGGAAACTCAACAGTTCGAAATAGCGCCACATCAGCGCATCAGGGATCGATACCAGCTTGCCGTACATCACACCCGGCGCTTCCTGGATACCCACATAGTTACCCAGGGACTTGGACATCTTCTTCACACCGTCCAGACCTTCGAGCAGCGGCATGGTGAGGATGCATTGCGCCTCCTGCCCATAGGAACGCTGCAACTCACGCCCCATCAGCAGGTTGAACTTCTGGTCGGTACCGCCCAACTCGACATCGGCCCGCAACGCCACCGAGTCATAGCCCTGCACCAGCGGATAGAGGAACTCATGGATCGCGATCGGCTGCTTGGAGCTGTAGCGCTTGTCGAAATCGTCACGCTCGAGCATACGCGCCACGGTGTACTGCGAAGTCAGGCGAATGAAGTCCGCCGGCCCCATCTTGTCCATCCAGGTGGAGTTGAACGCCACCTCGGTCTTGGCCGGGTCGAGAATCTTGAATACCTGGGACTTATAGGTCTCGGCGTTCTCGAGCACCTGCTCGCGAGTCAGCGGCGGACGCGTAGCACTCTTGCCACTCGGGTCACCGATCATGCCGGTGAAATCGCCGATCAGGAAAATGACCTGGTGACCCAGATCCTGGAACTGGCGCAGCTTGTTGATAAGCACCGTATGACCCAGATGCAGATCCGGCGCCGTCGGGTCAAAGCCAGCCTTGATACGCAGCGGCTGGCCGCGCTTGAGCTTCTCGACCAGTTCCGACTCGACCAACAACTCTTCCGCACCACGCTTGATCAGCGCTAGCTGCTCTTCAACCGACTTCATAACCAACCTGCAAGGCTCAGATTCAAAGGGAACCAACCATACAAGATCGCAGCCCAATTACAAGTTTTGCCCGGCGTACGGCCAAGCCAGGGCCTGCCTGCACATGACAGACTTGCTTCAGAGATGTTTTGGTTATATTTTATACAGTTATTTCATCTTCATCATGTCATTCATCTTTTCCAATTCATCTTTTTCAAAGTCAAATCACTCATGAGCACAGAACCGCCTAAAGCGCCGCCGCTTTATCCGAAGACCCACCTGCTGGCCGCAAGTGGTATCGCCGCCCTCCTCAGCCTGGCACTGCTGGTGTTTCCATCCAGCGATGTCGAAGCCAAGAAAACGACCCTGAGCCTTGAACTGGAAAGTCCCGCTGCTCAACTGACACAAGACAAAGACGCTGTAGAACTCGACCAGGCCACAAATGAAGGCAATGAATCGCCTTTCGCCCAGATCGAAAACAGCGACGATGACAGCAAGAACACCGCCAAAAGCGAGCCTGCACCTGCCGTGGAAGAGAAGAAGGCACCCGGTCACCGCGAAGTGACCGTTGCCCGTGGCGACACGCTCTCCACCCTGTTCGAAAAGGTCGGCCTGCCTGCTGCAGCCGTGCATGAAGTGCTGGCCAGCGACAAGCAGGCCAAGCAGTTTTCCCAGCTCAAGCACGGCCAGAAACTGGAGTTCGAACTGAGCCCCGACGGCCAGTTGAACAACCTGCACAGCAAGGTCAGCGACCTGGAAACCATCACCCTGACCAAGGGCCCGAAAGGCTTCACCTTCAATCGCGTGGTCACCAAGCCAACCGTCCAGTCGGCCTATGTACATGGCGTGATCAACAGCTCCCTGTCCCTCTCGGCCCAACGCGCCGGCATGCCCCACAGCCTGACCCGCGAGATGGCCAGCGTCTTCGGCTACGACATCGACTTCGCCCAGGATATTCGCCCAGGCGACGAGTTCGAGGTGATCTACGAACAGAAAGTGGTCAACGGCAAGACCGTCGGCACCGGCAACATTCTGTCCGCCCGCTTCACCAACCGCGGCAAGACCTACACCGCCGTGCGTTACACCAACAAGCAGGGCAACAGCAGCTACTACACCGCCGACGGCAACAGCATGCGCAAGGCTTTCATCCGTACTCCAGTGGACTTCGCCCGCATCAGCTCGCGCTTCTCCATGGGCCGCAAGCACCCGATCCTGAACAAGATCCGCGCCCACAAGGGCGTCGACTACGCCGCCCCACGTGGTACGCCAATCAAGGCAGCGGGCGACGGCAAGGTGATCCTGGCGGGGCGTCGCGGCGGCTACGGCAACACCGTGATCATCCAGCACGGCAATAGCTACCGTACCCTCTATGGCCACATGCAGGGCTTTGCCAAGGGCGTCCAGACCGGCAGCAACGTCAAGCAGGGCCAGGTGATCGGTTATATCGGCACCACCGGTCTGTCGACCGGCCCGCATCTGCACTACGAGTTCCAGGTCAACGGTGTGCACGTCGACCCGCTGAGCCAGAAACTGCCGATGGCCGACCCGATCGCCAGATCCGAGCGCGCCCGCTTCCTGCAACAGAGCCAGCCGCTGATGGCGCGCATGGACCAGGAAAAGGCCACCAAGCTCGCTTCGGCCAAGCGCTGAACCATGGCGCTCTATATCGGCGTGATGTCCGGCACCAGCCTGGATGGGCTGGATATCGCGCTGATCGAGCTGGGCAGCGGCATCCAATTGCTGGCCACCCACTACACTCCCATGCCTGACGCACTGCGAGCCGAACTGCTCGGCCTGTGCGCCAGCGGCCCGGATGAAATCGCCCGGGCCGCGATAGCCGAACATAAGTGGGCGACCCTCGCCGCCCGTGGCGTCAACGCCCTCCTCGCCCACCAGTCGCTCACCCCCGAATCGATTCGTGCCATCGGCAGCCATGGCCAAACCATCCGCCATGAACCGGCCCGCGGCTTCACGGTACAGATCGGCAACCCGGCGCTGCTGGCCGAACTGACCGGGATCAGCGTCGTCAGTGATTTCCGCCGGCGTGACGTGGCAGCCGGCGGCCAGGGCGCACCGCTGGTACCCGCCTTCCATGAGGCTCTGTTCGAGGAGCGCAGTGCAAATTGCGCGGTACTGAATATTGGCGGCTTCAGCAACCTGAGCCTGATCGAGCCGAACAAGCCGGTGTCAGGCTTCGACTGCGGCCCTGGGAACGTGCTGCTGGATGCCTGGATTCAAGACCAGCGCGGCGAGACCTACGATCGCAACGGCCAGTGGGCCGCCAGCGGCCAGGTCGAACCGCAGTTGCTGCAGGCGCTGCTGGGCGACCCCTTCTTCCAGACCACCGGCCCCAAGAGCACCGGACGGGAAGTCTTCAATCTGAACTGGCTGAAGCAACACCTGGGGCGCCTGCCGACCTACAACGCCGAGAACGTGCAAGCCACACTGCTCGAACTCACCGCACAGAGCATCATCGAGTCGCTGACCCATGCCCAGACAGGCACCGAGCAGTTGCTGGTCTGTGGTGGCGGCGCCCATAACGCGGCACTGATGGCACGGCTGGGCCAACTGCTGCCCGAAGCCAAAGTCGCCAGCACCGCAACCCACGGCGTAGATCCCGACTGGGTCGAGGCCATGGCCTTCGCCTGGCTCGCCCACTGCTGCCTGGAGGGCATCCCGACCAACCGCCCCAGTGTGACCGGCGCGCGCGGCTTGCGGGTGCTGGGCGCGATCTACCCGGCCTGAGCCCCACAAGGCAAAACGCCGCGAAGATTCGCGGCGTTGAGATCAGGCGCTTGAAGACCCGTCAGATCGAGAACGACGAACCGCAACCACAGGTGGTGGTGGCGTTCGGGTTCTTGATCACGAACCGCGAACCTTCCAGACCCTCCTGGTAATCCACTTCCGCACCGGCCAGGTACTGGAAGCTCATCGGATCGACCACCAGGCTGACGCCTTCGCGCTCGACGATGGTGTCGTCCTCGGCCACATCCTCGTCGAAGGTGAAGCCGTACTGAAACCCTGAACAACCGCCGCCCGTCACGAATACGCGCAGCTTCAAGCGATCATTACCCTCTTCATCGACCAGGCTCTTCACCTTGTGCGCGGCACCCTGGGTGAATAGCAAAGCCGTGGGGGTGAAGGATTCGACGCTCATGTTGACTATCTCCCGGCGTTACGCCGCCATAATGCGTGATGACGTGCATTATCCGCTTCTCCTAGAAAAGCGGTCAACTATTGTTATGGTATATCAATAAACCCGTTACACGAGGCACCATGCAAAAAGGCCCGCATGGCGGGCCTTTTCGGTGAATCGCAAGATGCGGTTATGGCAGCATGCCGGCATGGGACAGGCCCAGGCGCTCATCCAGGCCGAACAGGATGTTCAGGTTCTGTACCGCCTGGCCCGAAGCGCCCTTGACCAGGTTGTCGATCACCGACAGCACGACCACCAGGTCGCCGTCCTGCGGACGGTGCACTGCAATCCGGCACACGTTCGCACCACGCACGCTACGGGTTTCCGGATGGCTGCCAGCCGGCATCACATCAACGAACGGCTCGTTGGCATAACGCTTCTCGAACAGCGCCTGCAGGTCGACGGAGCGGTCCGCCACAGTCGCGTACAGAGTGGAGTGAATGCCGCGAATCATCGGTGTCAGGTGCGGCACGAAGGTCAGGCCGACGTCCTTGCCGGCGGCACGATGCAGGCCCTGACGGATTTCCGGCAGGTGGCGGTGCCCCTTGACCGCGTAGGCCTTGAGGCTTTCCGAGGTTTCGGAATACAGCGAACCGACGCTGGCACCACGACCGGCACCGCTGACACCGGACTTGCAGTCGGCGATCAGCCGCGAAGCGTCGGCCAGGCCGGCTTCCAGCAATGGCAGGAAGCCCAGTTGCGTGGCGGTGGGGTAGCAACCCGGTACAGCGATCAGCCGAGCCTGGCGGATCTTCTCGCGGTTCACTTCCGGCAGGCCATAGACCGCCTCGTCCAGCAGCGCCGGCGCACCGTGCGGTTGGCCATACCACTTGGCCCATTCATCGGCATCCTGCAGACGGAAGTCGGCGGACAGGTCGATGACCCTGGTCCCGGCGGACAGCAGTTCGCCGGCCAGGGCATGGGCAACGCCGTGAGGCGTGGCGAAGAACACCACATCGCAGGCGCCCAGTGTCTTGACGTCCGGCACGCTGAACTTGAGGCCATCGTAGTGACCGCGCAGGTTCGGATACATGTCGGCCACGGCCACTCCGGCCTCGGATCGGGAAGTGATGACCACCACCTCTGCCTGCGGATGCTGTGCCAACAGACGCAGCAATTCGACACCGGTGTAACCCGTGCCGCCGACGATACCGACCTTCACCATGACCTGCCCCTCAACGAACCCACTGGAAAGCCCTCGATAATAGGGCCCGCGCAGGCCTGCGACAACCGTCAAGGTGACGTGCGGAGGCTCGAGACTCTACTATTTGTTCCACCGTGAACCTGGAAATCAAAAAAATGCTCTATCTCTGGCTCAAAGCCTTGCACATCGTCAGCGTCGTCTGCTGGTTTGCCGGCCTGTTCTACCTCCCGCGCCTGTTCGTCTACCACGCCCAGAGCGAGGACAGTATCAGCAAGGAACGCTTCAGCGTCATGGAGCGCAAGCTGTACCGCGGCATCATGGGCCCGGCGATGATCGCCACGCTGATCTTCGGCGGCGCGCTGATCAGCCTCAACCCCGCTGCCTACTTCACCCAGGGTGGCTGGATGCACGCCAAGCTGACGCTGGTGGTGCTGCTGATCGGTTATCACCACATGTGCGGCGCCCAGGTGAAGCGCTTTGCCCGTGGCGAGAACACCCGCAGTCATGTCTTTTATCGCTGGTTCAATGAAGTACCGGTTGTGATATTGCTGGCTATCGTAATTCTGGTCGTGGTCAGACCGTTCTAAGCCAATAAGCCGTCACTCCCGGAGTACCGCCCATGTCGCTGCCCGTCCTGCTCGAACAACGCCTGCGCCTGCCCGTCGTGGCGGCGCCGATGTTCCTGATTTCCAACCCGCAACTGGTCCTGGCCTGCTGCCGCAACGGCGTGGTCGGCAGCTTCCCGGCCCTCAACCAGCGTGAAAGCAGCGGTTTCAAGGCCTGGCTGGAGGAAATCGAAAGCGGCCTGGCGGAACTGGACAATCCGGCGCCCTACGCCGTCAACCTGATCGTGCACCACAGCAACCCGCGCCTGCAGGCCGACCTGCAGATCTGCATCGAACACCAGGTGCCGATCGTCATCACCAGCCTGGGTGCGGTCAAGGAAGTGGTCGACGCGGTGCACAGCTACGGTGGCCTGGTTTTCCATGACGTGACGACCCGTCGTCACGCCGAGAAGGCCGCCGAGGCCGGTGTCGACGGCCTGATTGCAGTCGCCGCCGGCGCCGGCGGGCATGCCGGCACCTGGAGCCCGTTCGCGCTGATCGCCGAAATCCGCCAGTTCTTCGACAAGACACTGCTGCTGTCCGGCTGCCTGAACCATGGCCACGAGATTCTCGCCGCGCAGTTGCTGGGCGCGGACCTGGCCTATCTCGGCACCCGCTTCATCGGCACCACGGAAAGCCATGCGCCCGAGGCCTACAAGCAGATGCTGCTGAAGTCGCATGCCGCCGACATCGTGCACACCGCCGCCGTTTCGGGCGTCCCGGCCAGCTTCATGCGCCAGAGCCTGGAAAACGCCGGTTTCGACCTTGCCGCCCTGCAGGGCAAGGGCGAAGTCGACTTCGGCAGCAAGCTCAAGCCGCTCAATGACGAAGCCAAGGCCTGGAAAACCGTCTGGTCCGCCGGTCAGGGCGTTGGCGAGATCAACGACCTGCCGAGCATCGACCAACTGATCGCACGACTCGACGACGAGTACCGCCAGGCGCAATCCCGGGCGGCGCAACTGTCAGGACACTGGCCCCGCCCGTGAGCCCGCTGTGGCCTGCAAGTATCTTGCGGGCCTACACTAGGCGCCATCCATCAGTATCGAGACAGGGACGCCCAATGAGCAACACCCGCTTCAAGATCGTATTCGATGGCACCTTGCTGCCCGGCGTGGAACAGACCACCGCCCAATTCAACCTTGCCGAACTGTTCAAGAGCGACATGGCTTCCGTGGAAAAGCTCTTCAACGGTCACCCCATTGCGCTCAAGCGCGACCTTTCGGCCACCGAGGCGCAAAGCTATCTCCAAGCCCTGCGCAACACCGGGATCGACGCACGGATCGTCGAGGAAACACCGAGCGTCGAACTGAGCCTGGCGGATGTCAACGAGCTGCCCGCCAGCGTGCCGCCTCCCGCAGCCGGCGAACCGCAGTCACGGTACGTTCCACCTCCAGAGAACAACCCGTCGCACTCACCCTACGCGCCACCTGCCGCCCAGGTTGGAGATACGCTGCCCACCTTCGGGCCGCTGAAGGTGTTCAGCCTCAATGGCCGGATCGGACGATTGCGGTATCTGGCGTGGAGCATGACGGCGGCACTCGTGACCTTCGTTCTGCTGATGCTTCTGACCACCATCCTCAGAGGCTCGGCGATCGTTGGCGGCCTGGTCGTGGTGGTTGCCGCCGCTTTTTACCTCCTCCTGACCATCCAGATCGCCGTACAACGCCTGCACGATATCGGCTGGTCCGGCTGGCTCTGGCTGCTCATGCTGGTGCCCCTCATCGGCTACGTGTTTCCCTTCATCCTGCTGTTCTGCCCAGGCAACGCCTCGGCCAACCGGTACGGCGCTCCGCCGCCGCCCAACAGCACATCGGTCAAGGTGCTCTCGATTCTGGCAAGTATCTTCGTCTTCCTGATCAGCCTGACCGTCGTACTGGGAGCCGCCAGCATCAGGAACATCTAGGCCAGCCAGGCCAAGAGCAGCGCCAAGCAACCGTGGCCCCTGTAGACTATCGGCAAAATAAACAGCGCTGACCTTGCGACCTCCCTGTCCCGAGGCCCGGCGCCGTTGCCATGGAGAATTGCATGACCCGTTACGCCCTGATCACCGGCGCTTCCAGCGGTATCGGCCTGGCCCTGGCCGAAGCCCTGGCGCGCCGCGGTCGCAACCTGATCCTGGTTGCCCGTCAACGTGATCGGCTGGAAAGCATTGCCATCGAACTGACCCAACGCTTCGGCGTCGAGGTGCTGTTCCGCGCCTGCGACCTGGGCGAACCGCTGCGTCTGTCCGGCTTCCTGCTGGAGCTGGAGGAAGGCGCGCACCAGATCGATCTGCTGGTCAATTGCGCCGGTATCGGCACCAGCGGCCCGTTCCTGGCCCAGGACTGGGGTACCGAGCAGGACCTGATCGAAGTGAACATCCTCGCCCTCACCCGCCTGTGCCATTCCCTCGGCAACCTGATGGCGATCCAGGGCGGCGGGCAGATCCTCAACGTCGCCTCGATCGCCGCCTTCCACCCGGCGCCATGGATGAGCAGCTACTACGCCAGCAAGGCTTACGTCCTGCACTTCAGCGAAGGCCTGCGCGAAGAGTTGAAAAAAACCGGGATCAAGGTCTCGGTGCTCTGCCCCGGCCTGACCCGCACCGCCTTCTTCGATACCGCCCAGTTGCAAGCCGACAAGCTCAAGCAGAGCAAGCTGATGATGAGCCCCGAGGAAGTCGCGCTCTACACGGTACGCGCCCTGGACAAGAATCGCGCGATCATCATCCCCGGCTGGCGCAATCGCTGGCTCACCCGCCTGCCGCGCCTGGGCAGCCGCTGGATGGTGCGCAAACTGGCCGGCCTGATTACCCGGGCATACTGCCCACGCTGACACTTGAACTCGCGGGCCGCAGCAGACAGACTCCGGCCCATCCCTACGCAAATGGAGAAACAGTTGTGGATACTCTGTTCACCAAGATCATCAACCGGGAGATACCCGCGAAGATCATCTACGAAGACGACCAGGTCCTGGCGTTCCACGATATTGCCCCGCAGGCACCGGTGCATTTCCTGGTGATCCCGAAGAAGCCGATTCGCACCCTCAATGACCTGACCGAGGACGACAAGGCACTGGCCGGGCATATCCTGTTCACCGCCCAGCGCCTGGCGCTGGAGCTGGGCTGCGAGGAAGGCTTCCGCGTGGTGATGAACTGCAACGAGAAAGGTGGCCAGACGGTCTACCACATCCACATGCATGTGCTGGGTCAGCGCCAGATGAACTGGCCTCCGGGCTGATACGCCTCCTTGTTGGAGCAGGTTTGCCGGCAAAGATGATCGCAAGATCGGTACAAGGCTTGCCGGCCTGTTCGCGGGCAAGCCCTGCTCCTGCCGGGAATGCGTGAGCGGCTCGATCATGGCGGGAGCCGGCTTGCTGGCGACAGGGATCGCCAGTCCACACAAACCCTTCCGCTGCCCGGCCATCCAGCCGATGACCCAGCTCAAACCTTCCGCCCCGGATTGCGGTAAACTGCAGACCGAGATTCCTCCGGAGGTCAGCATGACTACCCAACGTCACTACTCGCCGATTGACCGCCTGCTGCTGCAGGCCGACGCCGCCATGCGCACCCTGCTCCCGTTCAGCGGCCAGCCGTATCGCCCATCGCCGGCCATCGTCCAGCCCGAAGCGCAGATGAGCGAGGAGGATACCCGCCATGTCGCCGGACTGATGCGGATCAACCACACCGGTGAAGTCTGTGCCCAGGCGCTGTACCAGGGCCAGGCCCTGACCGCCAAGCTGCCCCACGTACGCGAAGCCATGGAGCACGCGGCCGAGGAAGAGATCGACCACCTGGCCTGGTGCGAGCAACGTATCCGCCAGCTGGGCAGCAGCCCGAGCGTGCTGAATCCGTTGTTCTATGGCTTGTCCTTCGGAATTGGCGCGGTGGCTGGGCTGATCAGCGACAAGGTCAGCCTCGGGTTCGTCGCGGCGACCGAAGACCAGGTCTGCAAGCACCTGAACGAACATCTGGAACAACTGCCCGCCGAAGACGAGAAATCCCGGGCGATTCTCGAACAGATGCGCATCGACGAGGAACACCATGCCGAGTCGGCGCTCGATGCCGGCGGTTTCCGCTTCCCGGCGCCGGTGAAGTTCGGCATGAGCCTGCTGGCCAAGGTGATGACCAAGAGCACCTACCGCATCTGAACCGGCGGATCATAGGCGGGGCTGCGACCGCTGCTTTTTTGTAGGAGCGGCCGGCCGACGCTCCTACAAACAGCGCAAGCCTGCCCAGGGCATCAGCCGAGTTCGACGATCTCGTAGTCATGGCTGATGGCCACACCTGCGGCACCGAGCATGATCGAAGCCGAGCAGTACTTCTCGGCCGACAGCTCGATCGCCCGCTTGACCTGCGATTCCTTCAGGCCCCGCCCCTTGACCACGAAATGCAGGTGGATCCTGGTGAACACCTTCGGATCTTCGGTCGCACGCTCGGCTTCAAGGAACGCTTCGCAGCTCTCGACCGGCTGGCGCGCCTTCTTCAGGATGCTGACCACGTCGAAGTTGCTGCAGCCACCCAGGCCCAGCAGCACCATTTCCATGGGACGTACGCCCAGGTTGCGGCCACCACTTTCCGGCGGGCCATCCATCACCACCACGTGTCCGCTACCCGACTCTCCGAGGAACATGGCTTCGCCAGCCCATTGGATGCGTGCCTTCATCGCCAAGACTCCACTGATTAAAAAGGTCGCCAGCTTAGCACAGCACCCTGTGGGCTCAGGCGACGACCGGTTGGTCGGTCCATTAAATTCCACCATCTCGACACCGCGTGTCTGTTAAGCTGACGCCAAATCGCTGGCGTTATGCCAGCTTTTTGGCTACGCCTAAAAAAACCAAACCAAACCGTGCAGTCTTTTCCAGGATACAAACATGGTTGCTCTGGCTTCCGCTTCCCCCTCCAAGATCAAGAACCTCGACAAACTGCTGATGCACTGCCAGCGTCGTCGCTACCAGGCCAAGAGCAACATCATCTGCGCCGGCGATCGTTCGCAGACCCTGTTCTTCATCGTCAAGGGCTCGGTCACCATCCTCATCGAAGACGATGACGGCCGGGAAATGATCATCGCCTATCTCAATGCCGGGGATTTTTTCGGTGAGTTGGGGCTGTTCGAGCAGGCGGGGGTCGAACAGGAGCGCAGCGCCTGGGTACGCGCCAAGGTCGAGTGCGAGGTGGCGGAAATCAGCTATGCCAAGTTCCGCGAACTGGCCCAGCAGGACCCGGACATCCTCTACGCCCTCAGCGGACAGATGGCACAGCGCCTGCGCAACACCACCCGCAAGGTCGGCGACCTGGCCTTTTTCGACGTGACCGGGCGCGTCGCCCGCTGCCTGCTGGACCTGTGCAAGCAGCCGGATGCCATGACCCACCCGGACGGCATGCAGATCAAGATCACCCGCCAGGAAATCGGCCGGATCGTCGGCTGCTCGCGGGAAATGGTCGGCCGAGTGCTCAAGGATCTCGAAGAGCAGAACCTCGTACACGTCAAGGGCAAGACCATGGTGGTCTTCGGTACCCGCTAGGCGTCGAGCAGACCTGCCAGCAGTTGCTGGTACGAACCGGCCAGCCGCTCAAGGAACAGCGGGGCCGGATAGACCTCATGCAGGGCGACATGGCTCGCAGCGCGCACCCGCTGCTCCAGACTGCACGCCTGATAGAACAGATTGACCGCCGCCACCATCGACTCACGTTCGTCGTCGATCAGCATCGCACCATGCACCAACCCCACCGGACGCGTTCCGCCCCGGCTCTGCCGCCAACGCTGAGCAGTGCCGACCAGCTTGCGCCCATTGAGGTTGACGTTGTACCGACCATCGCAGAACGCCCCCTCGATCTCCCCCAAGGAAGCGACACCCCCCAGTTCGTCCAGCGCCTCGCAAATGGGCTGACACAGGCGCAGGTAACCGGTTTCGATGCGGTTCTGGTCACCCTCGCTGCGCGGTGGCGCATAGACCAGGGAAATGTTCACCGTCGACGAGGACTGCGGCACCGGTTCACCACCGGTCTCTCGCAACAGGACCGGCCAACCGCTGGCCGCCAGCGCCTCACAGGCCGCTTCAAAACCCGGCAACCGATTCAGCCGCCGCGGCATGACCAGGGCACGATCACTGGGCTGCCACAACAACAGCCCCCAGTCCCGCTCGCCGGCACAGACTTCGGCCAGCAGATCCTGTTCGGCACGCAGGCCGGCTTCGACGGTAAAGGCTACAGGCAGGGTCATGGCAAAAAGATCCGTTCAGTCAGGCCATGAAAAAGCCGGCAATGCCGGCTTGTTCGAACAACAGGTTTCAATCGAGGGTGGAACCGGTGATCACCGGCGTCCCGCGCTCCGGGAAGAACAGCCGCTGCAGTTCATCACCCGGGTTCTGCGCACGCATGAACGCTTCGCCGACCAGGAACGAGTACACCTGGCTGATTTCCATCAGCTCGACATCGGCCCGGTTGAGGATGCCACTCTCGGTGACCACCAGGCGGTCGCGCGGCACCATCGGCAACAGGTCGAGGGTGGTTTCCAGGCTGACGTCAAAGGTGTGCAGGTTGCGGTTGTTGATACCGATCAGCGGTGTGTCCAGATGCTTCAGTGCCCGCTCCAGCTCGGCGGCGTCATGGGACTCCACCAGCACGTCGAGCCCGACAGCCTTGGCCACCGAGGCCAGCTCGGCCATCTGCCCGTCTTCCAGTGCGGCGACGATCAGCAGGATGCAATCGGCGCCCATGGCCCGGGCCTCGACGATCTGGTACGGATCGACCATGAAGTCCTTGCGGATCACCGGCAGCTTGCAGGCCGCACGGGCCTGTTGCAGGTACAGGTCCGAGCCCTGGAAATAATCCACGTCGGTCAGCACCGACAGGCAGGTCGCCCCACCCTTCTCGTAGCTGCTGGCTATTTCCGCCGGGATGAAATGCTCGCGAATCACTCCCTTGCTCGGCGAAGCCTTCTTGATTTCGGCAATGACCGCCGGCTGCTTGCGCTTGGCCTGGTCGAGCAGCGCCTGGGCAAAACCGCGAGGAGCATCGGCGGCGCGAGCCAGGTTCTCAAGCTCAGCCAGACTCAGGCGCGCACTGCGCTCGGCAACCTCCTCGGCCTTGCGGGCGAGGATCTTCTCCAGAACGGTTGGCACACTCATGCTTCATTCTCCTGCTTGAATACCGCGGTGAACGCGCCCAGCTCCTCGAGTTTTTCCCGGGCAAGGCCGGTATGCAGCGCATCATGGGCCAGGGCAACGCCTTCCTTGAGGCTGCTGGCCAGATCGGCGGCATACAGCGCGGCACCGGCGTTGAGCACGATCATTTCCGCAGCTTTCTGGCCGTTCTCGGTCTTGCGGCGCCCCAGTGCATCGCGGATCAACGCCAACGACGCCGCCGGGCTGTCCACCACCAGGCCAAACAGACTCTGACTCTTTATACCCAAGTCTTCGGGCTGAACCCAATACTCGGTTATTGCACCATTTTTCAGTTCGGCAACGTAGGTCGGTGCCGCCAGGCTGAATTCATCCAGGCCGTCCTGGGAATGCACCACCAGCACGTGCTTGCTGCCCAGCCGATGCAGGACTTCCGCCAGTGGCCGGCAGAGTGCCTGGGTGAACACGCCCACCACCTGGTGCTTCACGCCAGCCGGATTCGTAAGCGGGCCAAGCATGTTGAACAGGGTGCGCAGGCCCAGGTCGCGACGCGGGCCTGCGGCGTACTTCATCGCACTGTGGTGGGTCTGGGCGAACATGAAACCGATACCGACGTTATCGATGCAACGCGCCACCTGGACCGGCGTCAGGTTCAGATAGACACCGGCCGACTCCAGCAGGTCGGCACTGCCGCTCTTGCCCGACACCGCCCGGTTGCCATGCTTGGCGACAGTACCGCCAGCCGCTGCGACGACGAAGGCCGACGCGGTGGAAACGTTGAAGATGTTGGCACCATCACCGCCGGTACCGACCACGTCGACCACACCGTCGAGGCTCTGCAGTTCGACCTTGTCCGCCAGCTCGCGCATGACCGAAACCGCACCGACGATCTCGTCGATGCTTTCGCTCTTCATGCGCATGGCCATCATGAAGGCGCCAATCTGCGCCTCGGTGCACTGCCCGGTCATGATCTCACGCATGACATCGCGCATTTCTTCGGTGCTCAGGTCCAGGTGGCCGACGATACGGCTCAGGGCTGTCTTGATATCCACGAAAACTCCTTAGCGCACGCCGCCGGTCTGTTTGAGGAAGTTGGCGAACAGCTGGTGTCCCTGCTCGGAGAGAATCGACTCGGGGTGGAACTGTACCCCCTCGATGTTCAGCGTCTTGTGACGCAGGCCCATGATCTCGTCGACCGAGCCGTCTTCCAGCCGGGTCCAGGCGGTCAGCTCCAGGCACTCGGGCAGGGTCTCGCGCTTGACGATCAACGAGTGGTAGCGGGTAACGGTCAACGGCAGGTTCAGGCCCTCGAATACCCCCTTGCCTTCGTGGTACAGCGGGCTGGTCTTGCCGTGCATCACCTGACGGGCACGCACCACATCGCCGCCAAAGGCCTGGCCGATGGACTGGTGGCCGAGGCAGACGCCGAGAATCGGCAGTTTGCCGGCGAAATGCCGGATGGCCTCCAGGGAAATGCCCGCCTCGGTCGGCGTGCAAGGGCCAGGCGAGACCACGATGCGCTCGGGCTTGAGGTCTTCGATTTCAGCCACGGTCAGTTCGTCGTTACGTACGACCTTGACGTCCGCGCCCAGCTCACCGAGGTATTGCACGACGTTGTAGGTAAACGAGTCGTAGTTATCGATCATCAGCAACATGACAAAGGGTTCCTCAGGCGTCGGACGCGGGGGTTTGTTCAGCAAGGGCGACCGCGCGGAACATCGCGCGACGCTTGTTCAGCGTTTCTTCCCATTCCAGCGCCGGCACCGAGTCGGCGACGATGCCGCCACCGGCCTGCACATGCAGTTCGCCGTCCTTGATCACCGCAGTACGAATGGCAATCGCGGTGTCCATGTTGCCGTTCCAGGCGTAGTAGCCGACCGCGCCGCCATACACGCCGCGCTTGACCGGCTCCAGTTCGTCGATGATTTCCATGGCGCGGATCTTCGGTGCGCCGGACAAGGTCCCTGCCGGCAGGATCGCCCGCAGCGCGTCCATGGACGTCAGGCCGCTCTTGAGCTGGCCGGTGACGTTGGAAACGATGTGCATCACGTTGGAGTAGCGCTCGATCACCATCTTCTCGGTGAGTTTCACCGAACCGATCTCGGAAACCCGGCCGGTATCGTTGCGCCCCAGGTCGATCAGCATCAGGTGCTCGGCGATCTCCTTTTCATCCGACAGCAGGTCGTCTTCCAGTGCCCGGTCGGCGTCCTCGGTGGCACCGCGCGGGCGGGTGCCGGCGATCGGCCGCACGGTGATCAGGTTGTCCTCGACCCGCACCAGCACTTCCGGCGAACTGCCGACCACATGGAAATCGCCGAAGTTGAAGAAGTACATGTACGGCGTCGGGTTGAAGCAGCGTAGCGCCCGGTACAGGTCGATGGGCGCAGCCTTGAAGTCGATCGACATGCGCTGCGACGGCACCACCTGCATGCAGTCGCCGGCCAGGATGTATTCCTTGATGGTATCGACCGCACGCTCGTAGTCACCCTGGGTAAAACTGGAGCGGAACAGCGGATCGGCCGCCGGTGGTCGATCGAGTGCCAGCCCGCGCCGCGGCGTGATCGGCTGGCGCAGTTGCTCGAGCAACTGCTGCAGGCGCGCCTGGCCCTGCTCGTAGGCGTTGTCCTGCGCCGGGTCGGCGAGGACGATGGCGTGCATCTTGCCGGCCAGGTTGTCGAACACCACCACCGCATCGGAGACCATCAGCAGGATGTCCGGCACACCCAATGGATCGGGGTTCGGGCACTGGCCCAGGCGCTTCTCCACGTAGCGTACGCAGTCATAGCCGAAGTAGCCCACCAGGCCGCCGTTGAAACGCGGCAGGCCAGGGATGGTCGGAACGTTGTAGCGCGCCTTGAACGCCTCGACGAAGGCCAGCGGATCATCGGCCTCGCAGGCTTCGATCTCGACGCCGTCGTGGGTCACGCGGATCTGGTGGTCATGCACCCGCAGCACGGTGCGGCATGGCAGGCCAATGATCGAGTAGCGGCCCCACTTCTCGCCGCCCTGCACCGATTCGAGCAGGTAGGAGTTGGGCTGGTCGGCCAGTTTCAGGTAGATCGACAACGGCGTATCGAAGTCGGCCAGGGTTTCGCAGGCAAGCGGGATGCGGTTGTAGCCGGCAGCGGCCAAACGCAGGAATTCTTCGCGGGTCATCATGTGCCTCGTGGCTTGAGGTTCAAACGGTCAGGTATGCAAACGCGCCGCACGGAGCGGCCAGATAAATGTCAGGCGCGCCAACGCCAACGGGCCAAGGCCTTGATGACTTTCATCCAGAGTTTGCGAGTGACCACCACGATGGCGTTTCCAGGAGGGGATTGAGTACAGTCCGCCGACATTAGCTCAGCGCCGCCCTCCAGGCAACCGGGAATCAGTGCGCGCAGATCATCGATGACCAGCGCCGGCTGCTCTTCGGCGATCGGCCGGCCATGGTTGTAGCCATAGCTGAGGGCCACGCAGGCGACTCCGGCGGCCCTGGCGGCCTGCACATCGCTGCGCGAATCGCCGACGAACAGGCTCTGCGATGCCGGGATGCCGGCCATTTTCATGACATGGAACAGCGCCGCCGGATCGGGCTTGCGCTGTGGCAGGGTGTCGCCGCCAATGATCCAGCGGAAGAAGCGCCCCAACTGCATCTCGTCGAGCAGGGGCGCGACGAAACGTTCGGGCTTGTTGGTGATCAGGGCCATTTCCACACCCTGCTTCTGCATCCAGCGCAGGGTTTCCCGGACGCCGGGGTAGACCGTGGTCCGGTCATGGCCGCCATCATAGGCCTCCATGAACAGCTCCAGGCCCTGCTCGGCGTCGCTTTCGCTCACCGCCGAGTGATCGAGGCCACCGGCCAGGGCCCGACGCACCAGCACCGGGGCGCCGTTGCCGACCCATTCGCGCACCGCTTCCAGGCCGGCAGCGGGCCGGCCCAGGGCGAGCAGCATCTTGTCGACGGCGGCCGCCAGGTCCGGTACCGAATCGATCAGCGTACCATCCAGATCGAACATCACCAGCTTGGGCAGCCCACCCGCAAAGAGCTGCTCGAAGGCACTCATGATCGGGCCAGCGCCAGCTCGGCGCGCATCTTCTGGATGACGTCGCGGTAATCCGGAGCGTTGAAGATCGCCGAGCCGGCGACGAAGGTGTCAGCTCCGGCCTCGGCGATTTCGCGGATGTTGTTCACGTTCACCCCACCGTCGATCTCCAGGCGGATATCACGGCCGCTGGCATCGATCAGCGCCCGTGCCTCGCGCAGCTTGTCGAGGGTCCCGGGAATGAACTTCTGCCCACCGAAGCCCGGGTTGACGCTCATCAGCAGGACCATGTCGACCTTGTCCATCACGTACTTGAGCACATCCAGCGGCGTGGCCGGGTTGAACACCAGGCCGGCCTTGCAACCACCATCGCGGATCAGTTGCAGGGAGCGGTCGACATGCAGGGTGGCTTCGGGATGGAAGGTGATATAGGTCGCACCGGCCTCGATGAAGTCGCCGATGATACGATCCACCGGGCTGACCATCAGGTGCGCGTCGATCGGCGCGGTAATGCCGTACTTGCGCAGCGCCGCGCAGACCATCGGGCCGATGGTCAGGTTGGGGACGTAGTGGTTGTCCATGACATCGAAGTGCACGATGTCGGCGCCGGCGGCGAGAACGTTGTCCACTTCCTCACCCAGACGGGCGAAGTCGGCGGAAAGAATCGACGGAGCAATTGCGAAGGGCTGCATGACGCACCTTTTTGAGCGGAATCACGGTGGCGCGCATTGTATACCTCATGTTTCGCCAAACGCACCGTGACCGCGATAATTGGCCGCACATGCAGCAGGCTCTTTTCCTACGACTTTAGTCGCCCTCGCAGCGGTTTCCCCCGTATTTACGGACACCCTCCTTAGGAGCCGGCTCTGGCGATAGCGCCCTTGCCATCGCCCGAGATATCACTGGATGGCCGCCTTCGGCGGATCGCCAGCCAGCCGGTTTCAGGCCTGGGTCGTACGCAGCTTCTCGCTGCGCCCGCGCAACCATTCCAGGGTCAGCAGCAGGATCACCGAGAAGGCGATCAGCAAGGTCGCGGCTGCGGCGATGGTCGGGCTGAGGTTTTCGCGGATACCGCTGAACATCTGCCGTGGCAGCGTCGCCTGTTCGGGGCCGGCGAGAAACAGCGTCACCACCACCTCGTCGAAGGAGGTGGCAAAGGCGAACAGCGCCCCGGAAATCACCCCCGGTGCAATCAGCGGCAGGGTCACCCGGCGGAACGTCGTCAGCGGCGATGCCCCCAGGCTGGCCGCAGCACGTACCAGGTTGTGGTTGAAGCCCTGCAGGGTCGCCGAGACGGTGATGATCACGAACGGCACACCCAGCACCGCATGCACCACGATCAGCGAGGAAAAGCTGTTGCCCAGCCCCAGTGGCGCAAAGAACAGGTAGCTGGCGACGCCGATGATCACCACCGGCACCACCATCGGCGAAATCACCAGGGCCATCACCAGCGGCTTGCCGGGGAAGTTGCCACGGGTCAGGCCGATGGCCGCCAGGGTACCGAAGACCATCGCCAGCACCGTCGCCGCCGGAGCGACGATGATGCTGTTCTTCAGGGCGCGCATCCACTCGGCGGAGGCGAAGAAATCCTGGTACCAGTGCAGCGAGAAACCTTGCAGCGGATACACCAGGAAACTGCCGGCATTGAACGACAGCGGAACGATCACCAGTACCGGCAGGACCAGGAACAACAGGATCAACCCGCACAGGATGCGCAAGCTATAGAACCAGACCCGCTCGACGGGCGACATGTATGGACTGAGCATTTCGATTCTCTCCTTAACCCAGGCTCAGGCGGCTGGCGCCCACCAGCCGGCTGTAGATCAGGTACAGCAGCACGGTCGCCAGCAGCAGCAGGCCGCCCAACGCCGTCGCCATGCCCCAGTTGATGCTGGTGTTGGTGTAGAAGGCGACGAAATAGCTGACCATCTGATCGTTCGGGCTGCCCAACAGCGCGGGGGTGATGTAGTAGCCGATCGCCAGGATGAACACCAGCAGGCAACCGGCGCCGACACCGGCATAGGTCTGCGGGAAGTACACCCGCCAGAAGCTGGCGAACGGGTGGCAGCCCAGGGAGATCGCCGCCCGCATGTAGGTCGGCGAGATACCTTTCATCACGCTGTAGATCGGCAGAATCATGAACGGCAGCAGGATGTGGACCATGGAGATGTAGACCCCGGTACGGTTGAACACCAGTTCCAGCGGCTTGTCGATCACCCCCATGGCCATCAGCGCGCTGTTGATCAGGCCGCCCGACTGCAGCAGCACGATCCACGCCGCCACCCGCACCAGGATGGAGGTCCAGAACGGCAGCAGCACGAGAATCATCAGCAGGTTGCTCTTGCGTGCCGGCAGGTTCGCCAGCAGGTAGGCCAGCGGATAGGCCAGGACCAGACAGACCGCGGTGATCACCAGGCCCATCCAGAACGTGCGGGCAAAGATATCGAGATAGATGGCCTGGTCAGGGGTGGCCGCGGCCAGTTCGCCGAGGTCGTCGATGCGATGATCGACGGCCGCCAGCAGGTAATAGGGGGTGACACTACTGGTATTGCGCCGGATCGCCTGCCAGTAAGCCGGATCGCCCCAACGTTCATCGAGGGCTTCCAGGGCTTCCTTGTAGGAGGCCGGTTCAGTCTTGAACGGCAGGGAGCGGGCAGTCTTGGTCAGCAGGCTGCGGTAGCCGGCCAGTTCCATGTTCAGGCGCTTGGACAAGTCGCCCAGGTTCTGATTCTTGCGGGCCTCACCCAGCTCTTCGCCAAGGGCCTTGTAGGCTGCCTCTCCAGGCAGGCCCTTGCCATCCCAGGCCGACACGGCTGCCACGGTACGCGGCAGGGCGCTGATCACCTCGGGGTTGCCGACGCTCTTGTAGAGCAGCGCGACGATAGGGACCAGGAACACCAGCAGCAGGAACAGCACCAGCGGCGCGATCAAGGCCTGGGCCTTCCAGCGGTTGACCCGCTCGGCGCGTGCCAGGCGCTGCTTCAGGGTGGGACTGGTCCCCTCGTTCAGAGGAACGGTGATGGCCATGACGAACTCCGGAAAATTTTTATTGTTACTGACGCATACCGACACCCGATGTGGCGCCTGTAGGAGCGCGGCTTGCCCGCGAATAGGCCCTTGAGGCCGCTAAAAGCTTCGCGGGCAAGCCACGCTCCTACAGGTCAAGGCCAGCAGCATTGGCGGCGCTTGAACGGACGCCGCCGCCAGCAAGCCGGCTCCCACAAAGGGCTGTGGTGTATTACTTGGCCGCCCAGGCGTTGAAGCGCTGCTCCAGTTGCTCGCCGTTGTCAGCCCAGAAGCTGACGTCGATCTGCACCTGGTTGGCGATGTTTTCCGGCGTGGTCGGCATATCCTTGAGGATGTCCTTGGCCAGCAACGGTACCGCCTGGGTGTTGGCCGGGCCGTAGGCGATGTTCTCCGAGTAGGTCTTCTGCTGCTGCGGCATCACCGAGAAGGCGATGAACTTCTTCGCCACGTCGGCACGTGCCTTGTCCAGGCCCTTCGGAATGGCCCAGGCATCGAAGTCGTAGATACCGCCGTTCCACACCACCTTCAGGTTGCTTTCCTTCTGCACCGCGGCGATCCGGCCGTTGTAGGCCGAGCTCATCACCACGTCGCCCGAAGCGAGGTACTGCGGTGGCTGGGCACCGGCTTCCCACCACTGGATGTAGGGCTTGAGTTCATCGAGCTTCTTGAAGGCGCGATCCTGGCCATCCTTGCCGGCCAGCACCTTGTAGACGTCCTTCGGTGCAACGCCGTCAGCCATCAGGGCGAATTCCAGGGTGTACTTGGCACCCTTGCGCAGGCCGCGCTTGCCCGGGAATTTCTTGGTGTCCCAGAAATCGGCCCAGCTGGTTGGCGCGGAAGCGAGCTTGTCGGCGTTGTAGGCCAGTACGGTCGACCAGACGAAGAAGCCTACGCCGCATGGCTGGATGGCACCCTTGACGTAGTCTTCGGTCTTGCCGAACAGCGCCGGGTCCAGTTGCTCGAACATGTCTTCGTCACAGCCGCGGGACAGTTCCGGCGACTCGACTTCGACCAGGTCCCAGGACACGCTCTTGGTGTCGACCATGGCCTTGACCTTGGCCATCTCGCCGTTGTACTCGCCGGCGACGATCTTGCCGTTGCCCGCCTGAGCCTCCCAAGGGGCATAGAACGCCTTGACCTGGGCCGCCTTGTTCGCGCCACCAAAGGACACCACGGTCAGGTCGGTCGCCGCCATGGCATTTGCCGCGCACATCAGCCCTACTGCGAGGGCACTGAATTTCAGGGATTTGAGCATTTATTCTTCTCTCCACGAGTGCAGGTTGGTGAAGCACGGGGCGATGGATTCGCCTCTTGGGGTACAGCGCTTCAGCTGGCGTCGAGCACCGGGTCCAGCGCGCGAACGTGCTCGACCTGCCAGCCAAGGGGTACGACATCACCGACCGCCAGCGCCGGGTCGAGCTCGGCGATGGGCTGTTTCACGAAGAAGTCGGTTTTGCCGCAGACTTCCAGACGCACGCGAACGTGGTCGCCCAGATAGATGAATTCGGCCACGCGCCCGGAGAAGCGGTTGACGCAGGATTCGCTGGAACCGTTGAGGCTGATGCGCTCGGGGCGGATCGACAGGGTCACCGGCTCGCCGGCCTTGCCGACATTCACCGCCAGGGCCTCGACCTTCTCGCCGCGCCCCAGCTCGACCACGCAGCGATCGCCGTTGTGGCTGTGCAAGCGCCCGCTGAGGCGGTTGTTCTCGCCGATGAAGTTGGCGACGAAAGTGTTGCGCGGCTCTTCATAAAGCGTGCGCGGTGGCGCGATCTGCTGGATCTCGCCCTGATGGAACACCGCCACCCGATCGGACATGGTCAGGGCTTCGCCCTGGTCATGGGTCACGTAGACCACGGTCACGCCGAGACGCTGGTGCAGGTGCTTGATTTCCATCTGCATGTGTTCGCGCAGTTGCTTGTCCAGCGCGCCCAGCGGCTCGTCCATCAGCACCAGTTGCGGCTCGAACACCAGTGCCCGGGCCAACGCCACCCGCTGCTGCTGGCCGCCGGACAACTGCGCCGGGTAACGCTGGGCGAACTTGTCGAGCTGGACCATGCCCAGCACACGCTTGACCCGCTCGCTGATGTCGGTCTTGCTCAGGCCGCGCACGGTCAGCGGGAACGCCAGGTTCTCGGCCACGGTCATGTGCGGGAACAGCGCATAGTTCTGGAACACCATGCCGATATCGCGCTTGTGCGGCGGCACGTTGTTGATGGAGCGCCCGGCCAGTTGGATCTCGCCGGCGGTCGGTGTTTCGAACCCGGCCAGCATCATCAGGCTGGTGGTCTTGCCGGAACCGGAGGGCCCGAGCAAGGTAAGGAATTCGCCCTTGCGAATGTCCAGGTTGAGGTCCTTGACGATCAGGTTTTCCCCATCGTAGCTCTTCTGCACGCCACGAAAGCTGACCAGGATGTCCTTGGCCCCAGCGCTTGAATCAACCTCGCTCATACCCACACCTTTTTGTTTTGACTGCCGTGGTCTAAGCCTAGTGAAGGCTGCACACAGCGCAAATCGGGGGCCGGGAGAGATTGTCCTCAGCAGTCTGGAAGAGTTGTTGTAGGGATTGCCCTACAGGGATGGCGCTATTGGATAAGCCGACAAACGGATCGCCACGGCAGGCCTTATGACATCATCCAGCCCCGACCGACAGTTGTCGCAAATGGATACGCCCACTCTTTTTTCCATCGGCGCAAGCGTCAGAGCAACTTGTGCTCCATGGCGTATTTCACCAGTTCAGCCAGGGAGGTGACGTTGAGTTTCTGCATCAGCCTGGCCTTGTGGGTACTGATGGTCTTGCTGCTCAACGCCAGTTGCTGGGCGATGTCGTTCACGTTGGCGCCCTGGGCCAGGCGCTCGAATACCGAGAATTCCCGCTCCGACAGCAAAGCGTGCAGTGGCCGGGAATCGGTCAGGCCGACCTCGAAGACCATCCGGTCGGCCAGTTCGGGGTCGATGTAGCGCCCGCCCGCCGCCACCTTGCGAATGGCGGTCAGCAACAGCGACGGATCGCTGTCCTTGGTGGCATAGCCGGCGGCGCCGATCTTCAGCGCCCGGGCGGCCATCTGCGCCTCGTCATGCATCGACAGCACCAGGATCGCCGGCGGATCGCTCAGCGCGCGAATCCGCGGAATGGCCTCCAGGCCGTTGACCCCGGGCATCGAGATATCCAGCAGCACCACCTCGCAGGGCGTATGCCGCAAGGCTTCCATCAGTTGCTCGCCATTGCTCGCCTCCCCCGCCACCTGCAGGTCCTTGGCCAGGCCGATCAACTGCTTGATGCCCTCGCGGACGATGGTGTGGTCTTCGGCTACCAGTACGCGGATCACGTCTTACTCCTGCTCGGTCAAAGGGCTTGCATGGCCTGCGGCGGGTCCAACGGTACACGAACGCTCAGCGTCGTGCCTTCGCCGACAGCGCTTTCCAGCGACAGGCTGCCGCCCAGCATCAGTACGCGCTCGCGCATGCCGACCACGCCGAACGAAGTCGGCCGGCCACTCGGGGCGACAAACCCGACACCGTCATCGCTGATGCTCAGGCACAGGTCCTGCCCGTCGATCGCCAGCGTCAGTTCCACAGTATGCGCCTGGGCATGGCGCATGACATTGGTCAGCGCCTCCTGGAGAATCCGGAACAGCCCGGTGGCCTTGGCATCGCTGAGCGCCGGCAGGTTTTCCGGAACCTGCACCAGGCACGGGATCTGCGTCCGCGCCTCGAAACGCCGCGCCTGCCATTCGATCGCCGAGGCGATACCGGCATCGAGAATCGGCGGGCGCAAGGCGGTCGCGACATCGCGCACCAGTTGGAACAATTGCGCGATCAGCTTCTTCATGCTGTTCAGGCGCTCGTTCAACCCGGGGTCCAGCTCGGCATAGGCCAGCTCGCACATGGAGGTTTCCAGCTTGAGCACCGTCAGCATCTGCCCCAGCTCATCGTGAACCTCCCGGGCGATACGGGCCTTCTCCTCCTCCCGGACACTCTCCAGGTGCGCCGACAGCTCGCGCAGTTGCTCGCGCGAACTGGCCAGTTCCAACTCGATCCGCTTGCTTTCACTGATGTCCCAGACGATACCGTCCCAGACCATCGTGCCATCCGCCAGACGGCGGGTGATGGCCTTGATCTCGGCCCAGCGCTGCCGGCCTTCGCGGGTCATGATCCGGCCCTGCCAGGACCAGTCGCTGCCGGAATCGATCGCCAGGTCCTGGACACGATGATAGTCGGCGCGGTCGTCCGGATGGACCACGCTGCGCAGGCCGACCTCCTGCCGACGCAGGGTGGCGGGCGCATGGCCCACCAGGCTCTCGCTGCCCTCGCTGATATACGGGAAGTACAGCTCGCCGGTCTGCGGCACCCGCTCCAGGCGAAATACCAGCCCCGGAACGTTGGCCGCGATCCCCTTGAGTCGGGCCTCGCTCTCCTGCAGCGCGGCCAGGGCACGGCGGCGCTCGGTGACATCGTTGAGATAGACCACCAGGTATTCGCCATCACGAAAGCGCAGGAAGCTGAGGGACACGTCGGCCGGCAGGATGCTGCCGTCGGCCCGCAGGCATTGGGTCTCGAAGCTTTGTGGCGCCTCGTCGCTGGCCCGGGCGCGCTTCCACAGGTTCAGCCAGCGGTCCATGTGCAGGTTCGGCTCAAAGTCGATCAGCGGCCGATCGAACAACGCGCCCGGGGGGTAGCCGAGCATCTCCTCGGCCGCCCGGTTGGCATAACGCACGTGGCTGTCCCAGTTGACCCAGAGAATGCCCACGGTGCTCTGGTCGATGGAAAACTGGGTCAGGCGCAAGGCCTCCTCGCTGGCCTCGCGTCGGGCCAGGTCCTCGCGGGCGGCGAGCAGGGCCTGCTCGAGGCTGCGTTGCTGGCGGCGCAACCAGAACACGATCGCCAGGCCCGCCATGAACATCACCGCCAGCAGCAGGCAAAGGTTCTGCCAGAAGCCCGGCGATGCCGACAGGCGCGGGTACTTGGGTTGCAACCAGCGCAGGTGGAGTTGATCGAGGTCCCGAGCCGGTATCGCATGCAACGCCTTCTCGACGATGCCCGCCAGTTCCGGCCAGTCACGTCGGCTGGCCACCCGCAACAGTTGCGGCAGGCCGATATCGCCGACCACCGCCAGCCCGGCGAACTCTTCCTCGCCGGACAGGCGACTGAGTTGCGCCTCATCGACCACGGCATAACGGGCCTGCTGGCTCAACAGCAGTTGCAAGGCCTGGCGCTCCGCCGGAACGCCCTGCAGGTTGAGATTGCTGTAGGTACCGCGCAGGTAATCGGCAATCGCACTGGGCATGCGCACGGCGACCCGGGTCTGGCTGTCGAGCTTTTCCAGCTCCACGGCCCCGGCGCCGTTGCGCTCGCCAACGACCAACTGCGGCACCCGCATGTACGGATCGGAGAACAGCCAGAGGCGCAGGCCGGCCGGCGTCTGGGTCAGGCCCGGGGCGAGATCGACCTCGTCCTCCTCCAGAGCCTTTTCCAACTGGGCCTGGTCGGGAAAGTTACGCCAGGTCAGCTCGACATTCATCGCCTTGGCCAGCCACTGCATCAACTCGACATTGGCCCCCGACAGGCGCTGCAGGCGTCGGTCGTACTGCGCGTAAGGCGCCTGCAGTACCAGTCCGACCCGCAGTTCCCGATGCTCGTCGAGCCAGCGGCGCTGCTCGGCGGACAAAGGCAGGCCATTGCCCGCAGGGGCCGGCGCAGCCCAGGCGATCAAGGGAAGACACAGCCAGCCGATAACCCAAAGACAGCAAAAACGCATGATTCGACTCATCCACACTGACAAATACTGACCAACCCATTAGGCTGCCAGGATTACCTCTGGCCTGGAAAATCCGATGCCCCCTGTCTACCGCTCGGCACTGCCTGCGCTGTGCCTGTCGATGATCCTACCGCTTGCCGCGCCGGTCCTGGCGGCAGATCCGGCACCCGCACCGGCGAAAGACACGCCCGCCGAGAAACCGGTTGAACGCCAGTCCTTGCCCGAACGCAGCCAGGAAGACGCCACCGCCCTGGAGCGGCAACTGCCGCTACAGGAGCAACAACAGCTGCAGGCGGCCGGTGACACCTTCCTGGCCCTGTGGAAACCGGCCAACACCCCGACGCCCAGCGGTGCGGTGATCATAATCCCCGGGGCCGGTGAAACCGCTGACTGGCCCCAAGCCGTCGCGCCCTTGCGCAACCAATTGCCGGACGCCCAGTGGAGCAGCCTGAGTCTGACACTCCCGGACCTGCAAAGCGACGCCTCCCTGCCACGGGTGGTCGAAGCGCCAAAACCGGCGGAGCCGGCAGCGAGCAACAGCAAGGACGCCAGTACCACCAGCAAGCCGATCGAACAGGCGGCCAGCGCCGAAGCCGACATCCCCGACCAAGCCCCCGCCGCCACCGCCGAGGACCCGCTCAAGGGCGATGCCGAGCGGATCTTTGCCCGTTTCGATGCCGCCATTGCCTACGCTCAACAGCAGAATGCCCGCAGCATCGTGTTGCTGGGGCATGGCACCGGCGCCTACTGGGCAACCCGCTATCTGATCGAGAAAGCCTCGCCACAAGTGCAGAAGCTGGTGCTGGTGGCTGCGCAGACGCCGGCCAGCGCCAAGGCAGACCTGGCGCAACTGACGCCCGGCCTGAAAGTGGCGACCGCCGACTTCTTCTATCAGGAAAAGGCGCTGGATCGCAAAGCCGCCCTGCTGCGCCTGCAAGCCAGCAAACGCCAGAAGACTTCCAGCTACACCCAGGTGGGACTGAAGGCGATACCGGGCAACCCGGGCCAGCAACAGTTGGTCCGGCGGGTTCGTGGCTACCTGAACCCGCAGGATCAGGACAGCCAGTAACCCGCCTGCACCTCAGCGGAAGTCCCGGCGCTCGCGGATCAGCGCATAGGCCTGATGTAACTCCCGGGTTTTCTCGGTGGCTTCCTGCACCTGGGCCGGGGTCGCGCCCATCCCGGCCACCTTGTCCGGGTGGTGACGACTGAGCAGGCGCCGATAAGCCCGCTTGATCTGTGCCGGCTCGCTGGTCGCGGTCACCCCGAGTACCCGTAAGGCATCCTGATAGCTGCCGGCGCTGCTCATCAGCGGCTTGCGGCTGGGCTCGTAGTCACTGGCCAGGGCCTGGACCTGCTGCGTCGTCCAGCCCAGCCACTTGCCCCAGAGCAGAATCAGCTCGCGCTCCTCCCGCCCGGCCCGACCGTCGGCCCAGACCATTCGCCAGCAGGCCCGCAGCACACCCTCGGCGGCGTGGGGCTGGGCCTTGAGGTGACGCAGGTAGCCACGCAGGCGATCTTCTCCCGACTTGCCCCGGTTGAACGCGGCAATCGCCCGCCGCTGCGCCGGTTCCCCCATGTCCAGTTGGCGCATTTCCTGACGCGCCTGCTGGATGTGCCCGTCGACCACCCGTCCATCACTCTTGGCCAGGCGCCCGAGCAGGACGAACAGCAGTTCGTCGTTGCGCAGTGCCGGTTTGCCGCCCAGGCGCTCGCGCAAATGTGCCCAACTGTGCAACTGCAGGCGCCGATCCAGCGCCTGCCCCAACAACCCGCCCAACATGGCCCCCGGAATGCTGGCGATGGCAAAGCCCGCCCCGGCTCCAATCAGAGTCCCTGGCCACAACATATCAGTGCCTCTCTTGCAGCAGTTGCTCGACTTGGGCCAGGCGCTCCACGGTGCCGACATCCACCCACTGTCCCTGAAGGTGCTCGCCGCTCACCTGCCCTCGGGCCATGGCCTCGCGCAACAGTGGGGCCAGCTTGAACGCCCCGGCATGGCAACCGGCAAACAGTCGCGGATGCAGCACCGAGATGCCGCTGAAGGTCAGCCTGGGCAGATCCGGACGATCGTCGAACAGCCGACCGTCAAGCAGCGCAAAGTCGCCCCCGGACGGATGATGCGGCGGGTTGTCGACCATCACCAGGTGAGCCAGGCCAGCCAGCGGACGGCGCAATGCCGAGAAATCATAATCGGTCCAGATATCGCCATTGACCACCAGGAAGGGCTCGTCGCCCAGCAACGGCAGCGCCCGGAAGATCCCGCCACCGGTCTCCAGCGGCTCGCCTTCCGGCGAATAGGCGATGCTCAGGCCATGACGCGAACCGTCGCCGAGGTAATCCTCGATCTGCTGGCCGAGCCAGGCATGATTGATGACGATCTCCCTGAAGCCGGCCGCCGCCAGGGCCCGCAGGTGATAGTCGATCAGCGGCACGCCGTTGGCCCGGATCAGCGGCTTGGGTGTGTGCAGGGTCAGCGGGCGCATGCGCTCGCCCTTCCCCGCCGCCAGGATCATCGCCCTCATAGCGCGGCCCCGGACGGCAGGCGCAGGCTGTCAAGCAGTTCACCCAGCTCGGCCAACTCCGGCCGGCGTGCCAGCACCGCTTCGATATAGGCGAAGAAGCGCGGCACGTCCGCCAGGTAGCGCGGCTTGCCATCGCGATGGCAGATACGGGCAAAGATACCGATCACCTTCAGGTGGCGCTGCACCCCCATCAGGTCGCTGGCCCGGTGGAACGCCTCGAAATCCGCCTGGACCGCAATGCCCTGCCGACGAGCCCGCTCCCAGTAGCCATGCAGCCAATCGACGACCCGGGCCTCGGGCCAACTGAGAAACGCATCCTTGAACAGGCAGGTAATGTCGTAGGTCACCGGGCCGTAGACCGCATCCTGAAAGTCCAGCACCCCCGGGTTGGGCTCGCTCAGCATCAGGTTGCGCGGCATGTAGTCACGGTGCACCAGCACCTTCGGCTGTGCCAGGGCACTGTCGATCAACAACGTACTGACCCGCTGCCACAGCTCCAGTTGCCGTGGGCTGAAGACGGCACCCAACTCGCGCCCCACATACCATTCGGGGAACAGCTCCAGCTCGCGCCGCAGCAGGGCGACGTCGTAGCTCGGCAGATCGGCCTCCAGCGGCAGTTGCTGGAAAGCCAGCAAGGCATCGATGGCATCGGCGAACAGGGCATCGGCGTTCTCGTCGTCGATCACATCCAGATAGGTCCGGTTGCCCAGGTCGTTGAGCAACAGAAAGCCGTTTTCCAGGTCCTGAGCATAAATTTCCGGCACGTTGATGCCGGATTTCGCCAGTAAATGGGCAATATCCACGAAGGGTTTGCAGTTCTCGCGCGGCGGCGGAGCATCCATCACGATGAAGCTGCGGCCCTCGCCCTGCCAGCGGAAATACCGGCGAAAACTCGCGTCGCTGCTGGCTGCGGTCAGGGTGGCGTCCGGTACGGCACCCCAGCCCCTGGCCAGGAACAGGGATGCCAGTTGCTCATCCAGCCAAACTTTCAGGTGTTGCAAGCGTAGATCTTGGTCGGGCATTACTAAGGGTCTCCGACGGCGCTAGCCGTCAAGCGGGTCATGCTTTATTATCCAGCATCTTGTGCGACACGTGCGACGTGTCTCCCTTACTTCGAGGTGTAGAGCCATCTTGAAGGACTTCGCGAGAAGTCGATTGCTCGGGAGCTTAATCCCTTGAACCAAAGCCACTTTAGAAGTCTATTGCCTTCAAGGACTTACCGCAGCGGCGGAATGGCATCCCCTAGGTCGGAAAGCGCTTTGCAACACGACCGAAGACCGGCATACCGGATCTTAAGCGCATGCTTATCCTCAGTCCTCTATGGACTCAACCCACGCGGGAGAGAATCCCCGCTGGGGTTATCTCCTGTAATAGCAACAGGAGGTAACAAATCAAAGAGCAGGCTGCATACGCCAGTCCCTGACTCATCTTCAACCGGAGACACGAGCGAAAGTTCTGTCTGTCATTGTCCAACCGCTCTACATGAACGGCAGCGGACTCGTTGTGCGACCAACGATAGCCTAGGAAGACATGCGTCACTGGTAACGGTGGGGTGTGAAGCTCTTCCAACAATGTAGCCCCTTAGGGCATGTTCTTGCCGCGAGGCAAAACATGGATGCTCGGAGCAGCACCGGGTTGAGGCGCTAGGCTGGCTGGCATGGGCAACATAAGTGAACTGCTGATAAACGCCGTAAGGATAGACGTGCCTAAGCTGCTGTCAGGCATTAACCAAAAGGTATGAGGCTAGCTATTCCTGTGGGATGTAGGAATACGTCGCTACAACGCCTCCGGTGAAAAGGCAGGCCCTAAACCAATCGTGTGACAGGCAGGGAACGTGGTAAGCCCGTATAGCTGCCCTAGGGCAGGTGAACCGCAAGGGGATCTGTTGGCTGTGCGGGTATGGGATCGCAGAAAAAGCGAACGCCGGGCTGTAATGGTTCGGATAGGGGTTGAAACATCATCCCACGGGAAACCGGGCAGACTTCTGCGTGGTCTTTCGTCGCATGAACACTGAATGAGTCTGTCTCAACGAAACTGAAGATTCAGAAGATCTGAATCTCTTCAACAACCTTACCCTGACGGGGACGTCCCTCCCCTCAGGGAGAAGGAACGTCTTCCGACCAGGGGTACCTGAGAGGAAGGCAGCATGTTGGAACATAGCCAAACGGCAATGTCTGCGCCTTCTGGCGCTCCGCACGAGTGGCACGACATCGACTGGTGGCGTACTCAACGGAACGTTCGGACGATGCAGATACGGATTGCGAAGGCTTGTCGGGAAGGCAACTGGCGCAAGGTGAAAGCCCTGCAACGGATGCTGACCCGCTCATACTCAGCCAGGTACCTGGCTGTTAGGAGAGTCACTGAAAATCAGGGCAAGCGCACGACGGGAGTCGACCGCGTGCTCTGGGATACACCCGAAGCTAAGTGGAATGCGGCCATAGGGTTGAAACGCCATGGATACAAGCCCCAGCCGTTACGGAGGGTCTTTATTCCTAAGTCGAACGGAAAGGAACGCCCACTGGGCATTCCAACCATGAGGGACAGGGCGATGCAGGCTTTACACCTGCTGGCCTTGGCCCCCATTGCAGAGACCACCGGCGATCCTAATAGCTATGGCTTTAGGATCGAACGTTCCACGGCGGACGCAATGGGACAGTTGTTCGTCTGCCTGTCCAAGCGGCTATCAGCTCGCTGGGTACTGGAAGCGGACATACAAGGCTGTTTCGACCACATCAACCATGAGTGGCTGATCACCAATGTACCTACGGACAAGGTGATCCTGCGCAAATGGCTGAAAGCCGGAGTGGTCCATAAAGGTCAGCTTCAGGCAACTGATGCTGGTACACCACAAGGCGGGATTATCTCGCCGACCTTGGCAAACATGGCGCTGGACGGACTGGAGACACAGCTCAAGCGACACCTGGGCGTGACGAGAGCCAAGAAGCTGAAGGTCAATGTAGTGCGATATGCAGATGACTTCGTCATCACCGGTGACTCGAAAGAGATACTGGAGGAAGTCAGATCTTGGGTAGAGCAGTTCCTGGCAATCCGCGGGCTACAGCTATCACCCGAGAAAACGCGTGTTACCCACATAGATGATGGCTTCGACTTCCTGGGATGGAATTTCCGGAAATACAGCGGAAAGCTCCTGATCACGCCAAGCAAGAGGAACGCAAAGGCGTTCTACAGCAAGGTGAAGGAGGTCATCAGCGCCAACAAAGCGGCGACACAGGAGGATCTGATCCGCCAGTTGAACCCGATGCTACGAGGCTGGGCGTTTTACCATCAGCCCGTGGTAGCCAAGAAGGCGTACAGTCGCATGGACTACCAGATATTCCAGGCGCTATGGCGATGGGCAAAACGGCGCCACCCAAACAAAGGTCTGGAGTGGATCAGGAGGAAATACTTCCAGCCTACCGAGGACCGAAACTGGGTGTTCCGTACCACATTGCTCAACGAGGCAGGAGACCAAGAGGAGATCAGGCTATATGCCCTTGAGGCTACGCCGATCGAGAGACACAGGAAAATCAGCGGGGACTACAACCCGTTCGACCCTGCAATGGAGGAGATGGGCGAGAAGCTTCGAATGTCCCGGATGCTCGGGAAGATAAAATATCGCAAGCAGGTAGCACGTCTGTTCCAATCGCAAAAAGGGCTGTGCTCTCTGTGCAAGAGCCCCATAACTAGGGAGACGGGGTGGCATGATCACCACATCATCTATCGCTCACAAGGCGGTGGTGACTCTCTAAACAACCGGGTACTATTGCATCCCATTTGCCACCTGCAGCTTCACGCACGTGGTTTAACAGTGAACAAACCGACTCCCAATTCGGGGGTTTAGTAAAGACTTGAGCCGTATGCGCTGAAAGGCGCACGTACGGTTTTTAGGGGGGGACAGGCCAGAAATGGTCTGTTCCTACCCAACTTTCAGACCATCGATAGGCGTGCGGCCCTTACCGCGGGCAGATGGCACGCAGGAAGCCCGGACTAATAAGATGGCATTGAAATCCCCCGCGTTTCGTAGAAAGTTTCCGTTGCTGGTCACCGGCGGTTTGCTGGCCCTGCAACCTCTGGCCACTTCGTTCGTTGTTGCTGCTGAACAGTATGACTGCTCGGCCTCGGCTTCGGGCGCCTGGAGTTGTGCGCCGAAAGCGACCACCGCCCAGTTGCCACCGCGTCCCGTGCACGACGCCGGCTCGGTCGGCGGCACCTCCCAGGCCACCGCGGACAGCAGCTCCGGCAGCGACAGCGCGCCGGCGACCAAGCTGGTCACCGAAGCCAAGGGCCGTGGTCTGAAATCCCGCAGCGCCGACTACAGCCACCTCGACTGGGTTCCCCGCGAGAAGCTGACGCCGGCCCAGTTGGCCGAGACCGGACCATACTGCTCTGGTGCCTATATCGAACCGATTCGTCCTGGCATGAATGACAAGACGAATAAAAGTGATGCGCCGACCTTCATCGGTGCCAAGGCTTCGCGTTACGAGCAGGAGCAACAGGTCGCCAGCCTGGCCGGTGACGTGGTCATGCGCCAGGGCAGCATGCAGGTCGAGGCCGACGAGGCGAACCTGTACCAGGCGGAAAACCGTGGCGAGCTGAGCGGCAACGTGCGTGTTCGCGACAACGGCGCCCTGATGGTCGGCGATCACGCGGACGTCCAGCTGGACACCGGCGAAGCCAAGGTCGACAACGCCGAATACGTGCTGCACAAGTCACGCGTGCGGGGCAGCGCGCTCTACGCCAAGCGGGCAGAGAACGCGATTATCCGTCTCAAGGACGGTACGTACACCACCTGCGAACCGAGCAGCAACGCCTGGCAACTCAAGGGCAACAACATCACCCTGAACCCGGCGACCGGCTTCGGTACCGCGACCAACGTGACACTGCGGGTCAAGGACATTCCGGTCCTGTACACGCCGTATATCTACTTCCCGATCGACAACCGTCGCCAGTCCGGCTTCCTGCCGCCGAGCTTCAGTTCGGATAGCGACAACGGCTTCACCCTGGTCACACCGTACTACTTCAACCTGGCACCCAATTACGATGCCACGTTGTACCCACGCTACATGACCAAGCGCGGCTTGCTGATGGAAGGCGAATTCCGCTACCTGACCAAGTCCAGCGAAGGCCAGTTCGGCGGCGCGTACCTGAACGACGACAGCAACGATCGCTCGAAGCAGACCGACTCCGAAAAAACCCGCTACATGCTCAACTGGCAGCACAAGGGCGGCCTGGACTCGCGTATCCTGACCGAAGTCGACTACACCAAGATCAGCGACCCCTACTACTTCCAGGACCTGACCAGCGACCAGATCGGCGTCAAGGATGCCGGTGCCTACGTCAACCAGCAGGGTGCCGTCAGCTACCGCGGCGACAGCTACACCGCCAGGCTGAACCTGCAGGCGTACCAGATGGCCAGCGTGTCCAACATCACGCCTTACAACCGCCTGCCGCAGATCACCTTCAACGGTGAACTGCCTTACCATCCCGAAGGTCTCGATTTCACCTACGAGACTGAAGCGGTGCGTTTTGAGCGTAGCCTGGAGACCGGCAACTTTCTTGACAAGGATGGCGGGCCGTTCAACGCGGACGGTACCGTGGGCACACCACGCCTGGACACCAACGTCGCCGGTCTGGCCCGCGCCAACGGTGACCGCCTGAATCTCAAGCCAGGTGTCAGCCTGCCACTTAACTGGACCTATGGCTACGTAAAGCCATCGCTCAAGTACCAGTACACCAAGTACGATCTGGACCTTGGCGCCCAGGGCAGAGAGGATCTGCTCACCAACCGTGGCAACGCTTCTGCCTTGGGTGAGAGCTACAGCAGCTCGCAAAGCCGTGGTGTACCTATCGCCAGCATCGACAGCGGCCTGTACTTCGACCGCAATACCAGCATGTTCGGCACCAACTATCGCCAGACCCTGGAACCACGCCTGTTCTATCTCTACGTTCCAGAGAAGGACCAGAAGGACATTCCGGTTTTCGATACAGGTGAGTACAGCTTCAACTACGCCTCGCTGTTCCGCGAGAACCGTTTCTCCGGTTCGGACCGTGTCGGCGACGAGAACAAGCTGTCCCTGGGCGTGACCAGCCGCTGGATCGAGGACAACGGCTTCGAGCGCCAGCGCATCAGCGTCGGCCAGGCCCTGTACTTCAAGGACCGCGCCGTTCAATTGCCAGGTGTCGACTACCATACCCGCGCCGACGCCAAGGCCAACGTATCGCCCTACGCCCTGGAATACGCCTACCGTTTCAACCGCGACTGGCGCGCGACCGCCGACTACAACTGGGACCCGGACAGCCACAGCCCACGCTCGGGCAGTGCGATGTTCCACTACCAGCCTGAAGACAACCCGAACAAGGTCTTCAACGCCGGCTATCGCTATCGCAACGACCAGGTCATCTACAACCAGAACACCGGTCAGTGGCAGTTCGGTGGTGACTACGGCACTCCAGGCACGCCTGGCTACGTGAAGGACTACTACAAGATCCAGCAGCACGATTTCTCGGTCATCTGGCCGGTGGTGCCGCAGTGGAACGTCATCAGCCGCTGGCAGTACGACTACAACCGCAACCGCACGCTGGAAGCCTTTGGTGGTTTCGAGTATGACAACTGCTGCTGGAAACTGCGCCTGATCAACCGTTACTGGGTCAAGTATGACGAATTCAGTCAGGAAGCCCCACAGAACGAGAAAGGCGACCACGGCATCTTCCTCCAAATTGTCCTGAAGGGTCTGGGCGGCGTTCTCGGCCAGAAAGTAGAAACCTTCCTCGACAAAGGCATCCAAGGTTATCGTGAACGTGAAGATCAAGCTTTCTGATTGTCTGCGCCCGCTGATGCTGGGCGCACTGGCCCTGAGTGCCGCGGTTCACGCCGCGGTACAACCCCTGGACAACGTCGTGGCGATCGTCGACAACGACGTGATCATGCAGAGCCAACTGGACCAGCGCGTCCACGAAGTCCAGCAGAGCATTGCCAAGCGCGGCGGCGGCGTACCACCGACCAGCGTCCTGGACCAGCAGGTCCTCGACCGCCTGATCGTCGAGAACCTGCAGCTGCAGATCGGCGAACGTTCCGGCATTCGCATTTCCGATGAGGAACTGAACCAGGCCATCGGCAGCATCGCCCAGCGCAACAACATGTCGATCGACCAGTTCAAGGCCGCCCTGGCCCACGACGGCCTCTCCTACGAGGACGCCCGCGACCAGGTTCGCCGTGAAATGATCATCAGCCGCGTGCGCCAGCGCCGGGTTGCCGAGCGGGTGCAGGTGTCCGAACAGGAAGTGAAGAACTTCCTCGCCTCGGACCTGGGCAAGATGCAGCTTTCTGAAGAACTGCACCTGGCCAACATCCTGATCGCCACCCCGGACAGCGCCAGTTCGCAAGCCATCCAGGCCGCGGCGGCCCAGGCCCAGGACATCTACCGGCAGCTGAAGCAGGGTGCCGACTTCGCCCAGTTGGCGATTGCCAAGTCCGGCAGCGACAACGCCCTCGAAGGCGGTGACATGGGCTGGCGCAAGCCGGCACAACTGCCACCACCGTTCGACCAGATGTTGAGCAACCTGCCGGTAGGCGGGATCACCGAGCCAGCCCGTGCACCCGGTGGTTTCATCATCCTCAAGGTACTGGACAAGCGTGGTGGCGAGACCCAGATGCGCGACGAAGTGCATGTTCGTCACATTCTGATCAAGCCGAACGCCATCCGCAGCGAAGCCGAGACCCAGGCACTGGCCCAGAAACTCTACGAGCGCATCCAGAATGGTGAAGACTTCGCCACCCTGGCCAAGAGCTTTTCGGAAGACCCGGGTTCGGCTCTCAACGGTGGCGACCTGAACTGGATCGACCCGAAGGTACTCGTTCCCGAGTTCCAGGAAGTGATGGCCAAGACCCCGCAAGGCGTGCTGTCCAAGCCATTCAAGACCCAATACGGCTGGCACGTGCTGGAAGTCCTCGGCCGTCGCGCCACCGACAGCACCAATCAGGCTCGCGAGCAACAGGCCATGACCGTACTGCGTAACCGCAAGTACGACGAGGAGCTGCAGACCTGGCTGCGTCAGATCCGCGACGAGGCCTACGTTGAAATCAAGCTCCCTGGCGCAGACCAGGCAGCCAAGTGAAACCCTGGCGTTTTGCGCTGACCCCCGGCGAGCCGGCAGGCATCGGTCCAGACCTTTGTCTGCTGCTGGCCTCGCAGCCCCAGCCCTACCCCCTGATTGCCATTACCAGTCGTGACCTGCTCGCCGAGCGGGCCACGCAACTGGCGGTGGCCGTCGACCTGCTGGCGGTAGGGCCGGACCACTGGCCAGAGCAGCCGGCCCCCGCTGGCAGCCTCTACGTCTGGGATACGCCACTGGCCGCCCCGGTCGTGCCCGGGCAACTGGACCAGGCCAACGCGGCCTTCGTCCTGGAAACCCTGACTCGCGCCGGCGAAGGCTGCCTCAACGGCGATTTCGCCGGCATGATCACCGCTCCGGTGCACAAGGGCGTGATCAACGACTCCGGGATCGCCTTTTCCGGGCACACGGAGTTCCTCGCCGACCTGACCCATACCCGCCAGGTGGTGATGATGCTCGCCACCCGCGGACTGCGCGTGGCGCTGGTCACCACGCACCTGCCGCTGCGCCAGGTGGCCGACGCGATTACCGACGAGCGCCTGGAGCGCGTCACGCGCATCCTGCACACCGATCTCAAGGAAAAGTTCGGCATCGCCCAGCCACGAATCCTGGTATGCGGGCTCAACCCCCATGCCGGTGAAGGTGGTCACCTGGGCCACGAAGAGATCGACGTCATCGAACCGACCCTGGAGCGTCTGCGCAGTGAGGGCATGGACTTGCGCGGCCCGCTGCCCGCCGACACTCTGTTTACCCCCAAATATCTGGAGCACTGCGACGCGGTGCTGGCGATGTACCATGATCAGGGCCTGCCCGTGCTGAAATACAAAGGTTTCGGCGCGGCAGTCAACGTGACCCTCGGCTTGCCGATCATCCGCACCTCGGTCGACCACGGCACTGCCCTGGACCTGGCCGGCAGCGGCAAAATCGACACCGGCAGCCTGCAAGTCGCCCTGGAAACCGCCTACCAGATGGCCGAGACCCGTTTATGAGCGAGCAATACCAACACCGGGCGCGCAAGCGCTTCGGCCAGAACTTCCTGCATGATGCCGGCGTGATCGATCGCATCCTGCGGGCCATCCGAGCCAAGGCCGAAGACCGCATGCTGGAAATCGGCCCGGGCCAGGGCGCCCTGACCGAAGGCCTGCTGAGCAGCGGCGCACAACTGGACGTGGTTGAACTGGACAAGGACCTGGTCCCGATCCTCAACCAGCAGTTCGCCGGCAAGCCGAACTTCCAACTGCATCAGGGCGATGCACTGAAGTTCGACTTCACCACGCTGAACGCCGCCCCCAACAGCCTGCGAGTAGTCGGCAACCTGCCCTACAACATCTCGACACCACTGATTTTCCACCTGCTGGACAATGCCAGCCTGATCCGCGACATGCACTTCATGCTGCAGAAGGAAGTCGTCGAGCGTCTGGCCGCCGGCCCCGGTGGTGGCGACTGGGGTCGCCTGTCGATCATGGTCCAGTATCATTGCCGCGTCGAACACCTGTTCAACGTCGGCCCTGGCGCTTTCAATCCGCCACCCAAGGTCGACTCGGCGATCGTCCGCCTGGTACCTCACCAGGTGCTACCGCACCCGGCCAAGGATCACCGCCTGCTGGAACGCATCGTTCGCGAAGCCTTCAACCAGCGCCGCAAGACCCTGCGCAACACGCTCAAGGCCCTGCTCAGCAGCGCCGACATCGAGGCCGCCGGCGTCGATGGCAGCCTGCGCCCGGAGCAACTGGACCTGGCCGCCTTCGTCCGCCTGGCCGACAAGCTCAGCGAACAGTCCGACAAGTCGCCTGTCACCGACTGACAGTACACCCCACCGTGACCGGGTACGGCGCCAGACAGCATATCTGGCCTACTACCCGGCACTTGGCCTAGACTGAGTGCCATCAGTCGCATCTTTCGCTTTTGCTTCCAAGGCCTCTTGCATGTCCGATCCTCGCTATCAGGTCGACGTCAGCGTCGTCACCCGGTTCCTCGCTGAACAATCCCAGCCCGAACAGAACCGCTTCGCCTTTGCCTACACCATTACCGTGCAGAACAACGGGCAGTTGCCTGCGCGCCTGCTGTCCCGACACTGGGTGATCACCGACGGTGACGGCCACGTGGAGGAGGTTCGCGGGGCCGGCGTGGTCGGCCAGCAACCGCTGATCGAAGTCGGAGAAAGCCACACCTACAGCAGTGGCACGGTCATGACCACCCAGGTCGGCAACATGCACGGCAGCTACCAGATGCTGGCCGAGGATGGTCAGCACTTCGACGCCATCATCGCGCCGTTCCGTCTTGCCGTACCCGGAGCCCTGCACTGATGGCGGTGTACGCCGTCGGCGACCTGCAAGGCTGCCTGGAACCGCTCAAGTGCCTGCTCGAACGGGTGCGCTTCGACCCTGCCTGCGATCGCCTGTGGCTGGTCGGCGACCTGGTCAACCGCGGCCCGCAGTCCCTGGAGACCCTGCGCTACCTCTATCGCAGGCGCGACTCGCTGGTCTGCGTGCTCGGTAATCATGACCTGCACCTGCTGGCTGCCGCGCAGAACGTTGAACGCCTGAAGAAAAGCGACACCCTGCGCGAAGTACTCGAAGCCCCGGATGCACCGGAACTGCTCGGCTGGTTGCGCCAGCAGAAGCTGCTGCATCATGACCCGGAACGCAACGTGGCACTGGTCCATGCCGGTATTCCGCCACAGTGGTCGCTGAAAAAGGCGCTCAAACTCGCCGCGGAAGTCGAAGCGGCCCTGCGTGACGACCAGCAGTTCAGGCCCTTCCTGGCTGGCATGTACGGCAACGAACCGAACAAGTGGGACGGCGACCTGGAAGGCATCACCCGCCTGCGGGTGATCACCAACTATTTCACCCGCATGCGCTTCTGCACCGCCGAAGGCAAACTCGACCTCAAGGGCAAGGAAGGCGCCGACACCGCGCCGGCCGGCTACGCGCCCTGGTTCAGCTTCAGGGAGCGCAGGACCCAGGGGCTGAAGATCATCTTCGGTCATTGGGCCGCACTCGAAGGCCAATGCGACGTGCCGGACATCTTCGCCCTCGACACCGGTTGTGTCTGGGGCAGTGCCATGACCCTGATGAACGTCGACACCGGCGAGCGCCTGAGCTGCAAGTGCGACAGCCAGGGCGGCGTCGCACCACCGCCGACCCTGGCCGAGCGATTCCGCGCCTGGCTCTATCGCTGACTCTACGACCTACAAGCCCCCGACCGGAGCCAACCATGAGCGAATTCAAACGCATCCCTCCCGAACAAGCCCAGGCCCTGCGCGAGCAAGGTGCCGTGGTCGTCGACATCCGCGATCCGCAGGCATTCGCCCTGCAGCACATCGCGGGCGCGAAACACCTGGACAATCACTCACTGCACGACTTCATCACCAACGCCGATCTGGATAAGCCGCTGGTGGTGTGCTGCTACCACGGCAATTCCAGCCAGAGTGCGGCAGCCTACCTGGTGGGCCAGGGTTTCTCCGAGGTCTACAGCCTGGATGGCGGCTTCGAACTGTGGCGTACGACCTATCCTTCGGAAATCGCTCAAGATATTTCCGAATAATTTTTTTCTTCCGCTCAAGCCCGCACGAACCGCGGGCTAGAGCATTTCCTGACGAACGGTAAAGCGCAACTAATTGCGCATCCCGCCTTGACCTCCCCGATTCCGAACTATCCTTAAGCGCGAGGCCATCCAAATCAGGGGAGAGCCGGTACACCGGCGTACGGGTCATCGGTAGTAATTTTCAAGGCCACCGCCGCCTTGAAGGTGTTCTGGGGGGTAAACGGCAACGGCTTCACCGTTGCATGCCAGCACTTGACTGACTGATCCGGCACCGGCTCCAAGTATCGAGCGAGGTGACGTCATGAGCATATTCAGCCATTTCCAACAACGCTTCGAATCCACACGGCAGGAAGAACTCACGCTGCAGGAGTATCTTGAGCTGTGCAAAAAGGATCGCAGCGCCTACGCCTCGGCAGCCGAGAGGATGCTACTGGCAATCGGCGAACCCGAACTGCTGGATACGTCCACCAACTCACGGTTGTCGCGCATCTTCTCCAACAAGGTGATCCGTCGCTATCCGGCCTTTGAAGACTTCCATGGGATGGAGGAATGTATCGACCAGATCGTTTCGTATTTCCGCCACGCCGCCCAGGGCCTGGAAGAGAAGAAACAGATCCTCTATCTGCTCGGTCCGGTGGGGGGTGGTAAATCCTCCCTGGCGGAAAAGCTGAAACAACTGATCGAGAAGGTGCCCTTCTACGCCATCAAGGGCTCGCCGGTGTTCGAGTCGCCACTGGGCCTGTTCAACGCCACGGAGGACGGCGCGATCCTCGAGGAAGACTTCGGCATTCCGCGGCGCTACCTGAACACCATCATGTCGCCCTGGGCGACCAAGCGCCTGGCCGAGTTCGGCGGCGACATCAGCCAGTTCCGCGTGGTCAAGCTCTACCCTTCGATCCTCAACCAGATCGCCGTGGCCAAGACCGAGCCCGGTGACGAGAACAACCAGGACATTTCCGCGCTGGTGGGCAAGGTCGATATCCGCAAGCTGGAGGAATTCCCGCAGAACGACGCCGACGCCTACAGCTACTCAGGCGCCCTGTGCCGGGCCAACCAGGGCCTGATGGAGTTCGTCGAGATGTTCAAGGCACCGATCAAGGTGCTGCACCCATTGCTGACCGCCACCCAGGAAGGCAACTACAACAGCACCGAAGGCCTGGGGGCGATTCCCTTCACCGGCGTACTGCTGGCGCACTCCAACGAATCGGAATGGCACACCTTCCGCAACAACAAGAACAACGAGGCGTTCATCGACCGGATCTACATCGTCAAGGTCCCCTACTGCCTGCGGGTCAGCGACGAGGTGAAGATCTACGACAAGCTGCTGCACAACAGTTCGCTGTCCAAGGCGCACTGCGCGCCCGACACCCTGCGGATGCTCGCCCAGTTCACCGTGCTCTCGCGCCTCAAGGAGCCGGAAAACTCGAACATCTACTCGAAAATGCGCGTCTACGACGGGGAAAACCTCAAGGACACCGATCCCAAGGCCAAGTCGATCCAGGAATACCGCGACGCGGCTGGCGTCGATGAAGGCATGAACGGCCTGTCGACCCGCTTCGCGTTCAAGATCCTGTCCAAGGTCTTCAACTTCGACCCCCATGAGATCGCCGCCAACCCGGTACACCTGCTGTATGTGCTCGAACAGCAGATCGAACAGGAACAGTTCCAGGCCGAAACCCGCGAACGCTACCTGCGCTACCTCAAGGAATACCTGGCGCCGCGCTACATCGAGTTCATCGGCAAGGAAATCCAGACTGCCTACCTGGAATCCTACAGCGAATACGGCCAGAACATTTTCGATCGCTACGTGCTGTACGCCGACTTCTGGATCCAGGACCAGGAATACCGCGATCCGGAAACCGGCGAGATCCTCAATCGCGTCGCGCTCAACGAGGAACTGGAAAAGATCGAGAAACCGGCCGGCATCAGCAATCCGAAGGATTTCCGCAACGAAATCGTCAACTTCGTACTGCGCGCCCGGGCCAACAACAACGGCAAGAATCCGACCTGGCTCAGCTACGAGAAGCTGCGGGTGGTGATCGAGAAGAAAATGTTCTCCAACACCGAGGATCTGCTGCCGGTCATCAGCTTCAACGCCAAGGCCAGCAAGGAGGATCAACAGAAACACAACGACTTCGTCACACGCATGGTCGAACGCGGCTACACCGACAAACAGGTACGCCTGCTCTCCGAGTGGTACCTGCGGGTTCGCAAGTCGCAGTAACGGCAGCTGCAAGCGCCAGGCTGCAGGTCGTCGACACGTCCACCGGCGTGTCCGCGGTCCGCGCAGCCAACCGCTTGTCCCCGAGTTTCCAGCCCGGTGCTGGAAGCCTGTAACTTGAAGCTGCCCGGAGGGCTCCACCATGAGCTATGTGATCGACCGACGCCTCAATGGCAAGAACAAGAGCACGGTGAACCGCCAGCGCTTCCTGCGGCGTTACCGTGACCACATCAAGAAAGCGGTCGAGGAGGCCGTGAGCCGCCGTTCCATCACCGACATGGAACACGGCGAACAGATCAGCATTCCCGGTCGCGACATCGACGAGCCGGTGCTCCACCATGGACGCGGCGGCAAGCAGACCGTGGTCCATCCCGGCAACAAGGAATTCACCACCGGCGAACACATTCCCAGGCCACAGGGCGGAGGCGGCGGACGCGGTCCCGGCAAGGCCGGCAACTCCGGCGAAGGGATGGATGAGTTCGTCTTCCAGATCACCCAGGAGGAATTCCTCGAATTCATGTTCGAGGACCTGGAACTGCCGAACCTGGTCAAGCGCAACCTCACCGGCACCGACACCTACAAGACCGTCCGCGCCGGGATCAGCAACGAGGGCAACCCCTCGCGCATCAACATCATCCGCACCCTGCGCTCGGCCCATGCCCGACGCATCGCCCTGTCCGGCAGCAGCCGGGCGAAACTCAAGGAGGCCAAGGCCGAACTGGAGCGACTGAAACGCGAAGAACCGGACAACTTCGGCGATATCCAGGAAATCGAAGCGGAAATCGAACGACTCAGCGCGCGCATTCACCGTGTGCCGTTCCTCGACACGTTCGACCTCAAGTACAACCTGCTGGTCAAGCAACCCAACCCCAGCTCCAAGGCCGTGATGTTCTGCCTGATGGACGTGTCCGGCTCGATGACCCAGGCGACCAAGGACATCGCCAAGCGCTTCTTCATCCTGCTGTACCTGTTCCTCAAGCGTAACTACGACAAGATCGAAGTGGTGTTCATCCGCCATCACACCAGCGCCCGGGAGGTCGACGAGGAGGAGTTCTTCTACTCGCGGGAAACCGGCGGCACCATCGTCTCCAGCGCCCTGAAGCTGATGCAGGAGATCATGGCCGAACGCTATCCAACCAACGAATGGAACATCTATGCCGCCCAGGCCTCCGACGGCGACAACTGGAACGATGATTCGCCGATCTGCCGCGACATCCTGATCAACCAGATCATGCCGTTCGTGCAGTACTACACTTATGTAGAGATCACCCCGCGCGAACACCAGGCCCTGTGGTACGAGTACGAACGCATCAGCGAAGCGTTCAGCGATACGTTTGCCCAGCAGCAGCTGGTATCGGCCGCCGATATCTATCCGGTCTTCCGTGAACTCTTCCAGCGCAGGTTAGTGACATGACCTCCAGAGAGCAGAAACAGCCCAAGCGCCAACCCATTTCCACCGGCTCGGAATGGACCTTCGAACTGATCCAGGCCTACGACCGCGAAATCAGCCGTATCGCCGAGCGCTACGCCCTGGACACCTACCCCAACCAGATCGAGGTGATCACCGCCGAGCAGATGATGGATGCCTATGCCTCGGTGGGGATGCCCCTGGGCTATCACCACTGGTCCTACGGCAAGCACTTCCTCAGCACCGAGAAGTCCTACAGCCGCGGCCAGATGGGCCTGGCCTACGAGATCGTGATCAATTCCGACCCCTGCATCGCCTACCTGATGGAGGAAAACACCATCTGCATGCAGGCGCTGGTGGTCGCGCACGCCTGCTACGGCCACAACAGCTTCTTCAAGGGCAACTACCTGTTCCGTACCTGGACCGATGCCAGCTCGATCATCGACTATCTGGTTTTCGCCAAGCAGTACATCACCCAGTGCGAGGAACGCCACGGTATCGACGCCGTCGAGGACCTGCTCGACTCCTGCCACGCCCTGATGAACTACGGCGTCGACCGCTACAAGCGCCCCTACCCGATCTCCGCGGAGGAGGAACGGCGTCGGCAGAAGGAGCGTGAAGAACACCTGCAGAAACAGATCAACGACCTGTGGCGAACCATTCCCAAGGGCGCGGACAAGCTCAGCGAGAAGGACAACGCCCGCTTCCCCTCCGAACCCCAGGAGAACATTCTCTATTTCATCGAGAAACACGCGCCGCTGTTGGAACCCTGGCAGCGGGAAATCGTGCGGATCGTGCGCAAGATCGCCCAGTACTTCTATCCGCAGCGCCAGACCCAGGTGATGAACGAAGGCTGGGCGACGTTCTGGCACTACACCCTGATGAACGATCTCTACGACGAAGGCCTGGTCACCGACGGCTTCATGATGGAATTCCTCGCCTCCCATACCAGCGTGGTGTTCCAGCCCGGCTTCGACAGCCCCTACTACAGCGGGATCAACCCTTATGCCCTGGGCTTCGCGATGTACCGCGACATCCGCCGGATGTGCGAGGAACCCACCGAAGAAGACCGCCGCTGGTTCCCCGAGCTGGCGGGCAGCGACTGGTTGTCGAGCATCAAGTTCGCCATGAGCAGCTTCAAGGACGAGAGTTTCATCCTGCAGTACCTGTCGCCCAAGGTGATCCGCGACCTGAAGCTGTTCAGCATTCTCGACGACGATCAACGCGACGACCTGCTGGTACCGGCCATCCACGACGAAAGCGGCTACCGGACCATCCGCGAAACCCTGGCCGCCCAGTACAACCTGGGCAACCGCGAGCCCAACGTGCAGATCTGGAGCATCGACCGCCGCGGCGACCGTTCGCTCACCCTGCGCCACCAGCAACACAACCGCAAACCCCTGGGCGACTCGACCGAGGAGGTACTCAAGCATCTGCATCGCCTCTGGGGCTTCGACATCCACCTGGAAACCCTGCAGGGCGACCAGATCATGAAGACCCATCACGTCCCCCCCAAAGGCGAACACGGCGAAAGCGAGTACGGTCGACTCGACCTGGCCGTGATTCACCTCTGAGTTGCAGACACCTCCGTTGGCGGACAACACAGGTTATCCTGTCCGGCTAACGGAGGTTTTTCATGCAGATCTATAAAGTCGGCGGTGCGGTACGTGATCGCCTGCTGGGCCGCGCGGTCACCGATATCGACTGGGTCGTGGTCGGTGCCACCAGTGAAGAGATGCTCGCCAGGGGCTTTCGCCCGGTCGGAGCGGACTTCCCGGTGTTTCTCCACCCCAAAAGCGGCGAGGAATACGCCCTGGCCCGCACCGAACGCAAGAGCGGGCGCGGCTACGGCGGTTTCACCTTCCATGCCAGTCCCGAGGTCACCCTCGAAGAGGACCTGATCCGTCGCGACCTGACGATCAACGCCATGGCCGAAGACGACCACGGCAACCTGACCGACCCCTACCACGGCCAGCAGGATCTCGAAAATCGCGTATTGCGGCACGTTTCCCCGGCATTCGCCGAAGACCCCCTGCGCGTATTGCGCGTTGCCCGCTTTGCCGCCCGTTATGCCGGCCTCGGGTTCACGGTGGCGCCACAGACGCTCGCACTGATGCGTCAGTTGGCGGAGTCGGGCGAACTGGAGGCGCTGACACCGGAGCGCAGCTGGAAGGAAATCTCCAGGGCCCTGATGGAGGAACAGCCTCAGGTATTCATCCAGGTACTGCGCGAATGTGGCGCCCTGGCAGTGCTGTTTCCCGAGATAGATGCCCTCTTTGGTGTCCCGCAGCCAGCCGCCCACCATCCGGAGATCGATACGGGTCGGCACACCCTGAGCGTGCTGGAACAGGCCGCCCGCCACCAGCAACCCCTGACCGTACGCTGGGCCTGCCTGCTGCATGACCTGGGCAAGGGTCTCACCCCCGAGGAGGAATGGCCGAGGCACATTGCCCACGAAGCCAGGGGGCTTGCTCTGATCAAGGCCGTCAACGAGCGCTACAAGGTGCCCCGCGATTGCCAGGAGCTGGCCTTGCTGGTGGGTGAGTATCACACCCACGGCCATCGCGCTCTCGAACTGAAAGCCTCGACCCTGCTGGAGCTACTGCAGAGTTTCGATGTCTATCGTCGGCCGCAACGCTTCGAGGAATTCATCGCCGCCTGTGAAATGGATGCCCGCGGGCGCCAGGGGCTGGAACAGCGGGATTATCCGCAGGCCGCCTACCTGCGCGGCGCGGCGCAGGCGGCCAAGGCCGTCGCGGTTCAGCCGCTGATCGAAAAGGGCTACAAGGGACCGGCACTGGGCGAGGCGCTGCGCCGCGAGCGCCTGACCGCCCTCAAGGCCTACAAGGAGAAAAACACGACCGCCCGTTGAGGAACATGGTCCGATGTGGGAGCGGGTTTGCCCGCGAAGCTCTGCGCTATATCAAGGACGCCGCACCGGCAAGCCAGCTCCCACAGGCTGACGAGGCTTCGGCTCAGGCCGATGCCGCCAGCAACGCGGCCGGTGTCAGTTGCTCGCCGCGCCATTCGAACGCAACGGGAGCCAGCACCTGATCGATCCGCGCCTCGCGCCATAACGTCGCAAAACTCTTCCCGGCTTCGGGATGCAGCTTTTGCGGCGCAATCAGCGATAATGGCCACAATACGAATGCATTTTTCAGGATTTCGGCACGCGGCAGGATCAGCCCGTCGAAATTCCCTACCTGCTCACCATACAGCAGGACATCGATATCCAGCGGCAAGCCTTTGCGATCCGGCGCATAACGGCCGTTGTCGGCCTCGATGAACTTCAGTCGACGATCCAGCTCCATCAACGGCAGATCGGTCAGGGCCGAGACCACCAGGTTGAAGAACGGCCCGCTCCTGATCCCCACCGGCTGGCTCTCGAACACCGCCGAGCAGCGGATATCCTGCAGAAACCCGGCAAGGGCATCCAGACCGGCGCACAAATGGGTTTCGCGCTCGATGTTGCTGCCGAGCCCGAGATAAACCTGAGTTAGCGACATCCGCGCTCGATCTCCACGCCCACGCCCCTGGCGGCCGCAACCGCCCCCGGCTTGGTCAACTTGAGGTGCAGCCAGGGAATCTGGAACTCGCTCATGAGCACTTCGGCCAGGCGCTCGGCAAAGGTTTCCACCAACTGGAACTGCGACTGCTCGGCAAAAGCCTGGATCCGCGTCGACACGCTGGCGTAGTCGAGCGCCAGGGTCAGGTCATCCCCTGCCGCGGCCGGGCGGTTGTCCCAGGCGAAACTGAGGTCAAGACGCAGGCATTGCCTGATGCCGCGCTCCCAGTCGTAGGCCCCGATCACCGTGTCGACTTCCAGGCCCTCGATAAACACTCTGTCCAAGCACTCTTCTCCGCAGCACGACAAGGGCGCAATGCGCCGTTAGAATCAGGGCGTCCTCGCCCGGAATAGTTAGCATGTTTTGGTTACTGGCGATCCTCGCCTACCTGCTCGGCTCTCTGTCCTTCGCCATTTTGCTCAGCCGCCTGACCGGTACGCCCGATCCGCGAATGAGTGGTTCGGGCAATGCCGGCGCCACCAACATGCTGCGCCTGGCCGGCAAGAAACTGGCGATCCTGACGCTACTCGGCGACCTGCTCAAAGGCCTGCTGCCGGTACTGATCGCCGGGCTAGCCGGCATGACGCTGCAACAACAGGCCTGGATCGGCGTCTGCGCCGTTCTTGGCCACCTGTTTCCCCTCTATTTCCGCTTTCGCGGCGGCAAGGGGGTGGCGACAGCGGCCGGCATGCTGCTGGGGCTCTACCCTCCAGCGGCCCTGCTGGCCATCGCCACCTGGATCCTGACCTTCTACCTCACCCGCACCAGCTCGCTGGCCGCCTTGATCGCCACACCGCTGACCCTGCCGCTGCTGGCCTGGCAGGAGCCGGCGGCGCTGTTGCCGATGAGCGTACTGACCGGGCTGATCGTATGGCGCCACCGTGGCAATCTACGCGACCTTTTCGCCGGCCGCGAACGGCATTTCTAGATATTGCCCGTGAAAGCCGAGCCACAGCGCCTCAAAGTGGCGGCAACTGCTCCATCGGCCAACGCGCCTGTACGCTGATCGCCAGGCTTTCATGCTGCCCGGCCTGCAGGCGCTGGCAGCCGGCAAAGGCAATCATCGCGCCGTTATCGGTGCAGAACCTCGGGCGTGCATAGAACACCTCGCCCTTCAGGTCGCCGAGCATTTTTTCCAGGGACTCGCGCAAGGCCTTGTTGGCACTGACGCCACCGGCGATCACCAGACGCTTCATGCCGGTCTGCTTCAACGCCCGCTTGCACTTGAAGGTCAGAGTCTCCACCACTGCCTGCTGGAAGGCCAGCGAGATGTCGCAACGGGTTTGCTCACCGTCGTCTCCAGCGCTGACGCACTGCTGCCAGGTATTGAGGGCAAAGGTCTTCAGGCCGCTGAAGCTGAACTCCAGGCCCGGACGGTCGCACATCGGCCGCGGGAACACGAAGCGCCCGGGCACACCCTGTTCGGCCAACCGGGCGATTTCCGGGCCGCCCGGATAATTCAGGCCGATCAGCTTGGCGGTCTTGTCGAAGGCTTCGCCGGCGGCATCGTCCAGGCTTTCGCCCAGCACGCTGTACTGACCGATACCCTCGACCTGCACCAACTGCGTGTGCCCGCCGGAGACCAGCAGGGCGACGAAAGGAAACTCCGGTGGCTGCTCCTCGAGCATGGGCGCCAGCAGATGACCTTCCATATGGTGCACGCCCAACGCCGGGATATCCCAGGCGAAAGCCAGGGCCTGGGCGCACGAGGCGCCGACCAGCAAGGCGCCGACCAACCCTGGGCCGGCGGTATAGGCGATCGCATCGATCTCGGTCGGTGCACAGTCGGCCTCGGCCAGCACCTGGCGGATCAGCGGCAGCATGCGCTTGACGTGATCGCGGGAAGCCAGTTCCGGCACCACGCCACCATAGGCCCGGTGCAGGTCGATCTGGCTGAACAGCGCGTCGGCCAGAAGGCCGCGCTCACTGTCGTACAGCGCGACGCCGGTCTCGTCGCAGGAGGTTTCTAATCCCAGTACTAGCATGGGTTTGCGCCCTGAGGCTGAATTCGAAGGCGCGCATGATAGTCGTCCCCCCCAGCTCCGACCAGCGGTTTTCGATCAGAGGCTTTGCATTCCGCGCCCCGAGGGGTTAACATCCGCAACCCTTAAAAACCGATGATCTCCAGTGCGCTTTTGCCTGAGGACGTCGACCCCGGTAATGAATGAAGGTAGCTCTGGATGCCAGCCGTCAAAGTTAAAGAGAACGAACCCTTCGACGTAGCTCTGCGTCGTTTCAAGCGCTCCTGCGAAAAAGCCGGTGTTCTGGCTGAAGTTCGTAGCCGCGAATTTTACGAGAAGCCAACTTCCGAGCGTAAGCGCAAGGCAGCTGCTGCTGTCAAGCGTCACGCCAAGAAAGTTCAGCGCGAACAGCGCCGCGCCGTTCGTCTGTACTAATACACAGACGTTCGCTGCAAGCTTCTGCCAAGCCCGGCCCTCAGCCGGGCTAATGGCATTTGCGGATATCGCTTGATGCTTCACCGTCAAAGCCGCCGATGCGGCCCAGACGAACCCGCTTCACCACGTCAGAACTGGCTTATAGCCAGCGGTGCACGTCTTTACTGACGAGCCTAACAAGGCTACCGGCGAGCACACCCTTTCCAGCTTGCGGCAAATCCGTGGTCACCTTGACCTCCAGCGGGCCCGACAGCGACATTGTACAAATCGAAATTCGACAGGCCGCCCGATTCAAGGTCAGCCGGTTTCGACAGATACATTTCCCGACGATGCTTGAGCAGACGACGAACGGTCGCGCAGCCAACAGGCCTGCATGCCTCACGTCGACAGGCCCTTTCGGGATCTCCCAGCAGCGCAGTGACAACGAGAACGCCATGGCCGGGCTGATACCCCAGAGCTTCATTGACGACCTTCTGAACCGTACCGACATCGTCGATGTGGTCAGCTCGCGCGTGCAACTGAAAAAGGCCGGCAAGAACTACACCGCCTGCTGTCCTTTCCACAAGGAAAAGACCCCGTCCTTCAGCGTCAGCCCGGACAAGCAGTTCTACTATTGCTTCGGCTGCGGCGCGGGGGGCAATGCCCTCGGCTTCATCATGGACCACGACAACCTGGACTTCCCCCAGGCTGTCGAGGAGCTGGCGAAAGCTGCCGGCATGGAAGTCCCCCGCGAGGAAAGGGACAACGGCCGCGGGCGCAAGCCACGCCAGCCGACCGACTCGCCGCTCTATCCGCTGCTGACCGCGGCCGCCGAATTCTACCGCCAGGCGCTCAAGAGCCATCCGGCGCGCAAGGCTGCCGTCGATTACCTCAAGGGCCGCGGCCTGACCGGCGAAATTGCCCGCGACTTCGGCCTGGGTTTCGCCCCGCCGGGCTGGGACAACCTGTTCAAGCACCTGTCCAGCGACACGCTGCAGCAGAAGGCCATGATCGACGCCGGCCTGCTGATCGAGAACGCCGAAACCGGCAAGCGCTACGACCGCTTCCGCGACCGCGTGATGTTCCCTATCCGCGACACCCGCGGCCGCATCATCGCCTTCGGCGGCCGGGTGCTCGGCGACGACAAGCCCAAGTACCTGAACTCGCCGGAAACCCCGGTGTTCCACAAGGGCCAGGAACTCTACGGCCTGTACGAAGCGCGCAAGAACAACCGCAACCTCGACGAGATCATCGTCGTCGAGGGCTACATGGACGTCATCGCCCTGGCCCAGCAGGGCCTGCGCAACGCCGTGGCCACCCTGGGCACCGCGACCAGCGAAGAGCATATGAAACGCCTGTTCCGGGTGGTGCCCAGCGTGCTGTTCTGCTTCGACGGCGACCAGGCCGGCCGCAATGCCGCCTGGCGCGCGCTCGAGGCCACCCTGAGCAGCCTGCAGGACGGCCGGCGCGCGCGCTTTCTGTTCCTGCCGGAAGGCGAAGACCCGGATACCCTGATCCGCGCCGAAGGCACCGACGCCTTCCGTGCCCGGATCAACCAGCATGCGCAGCCCCTGGCCGACTACTTCTTCCAGCAATTGACGGAAGAGGCAGACCCACGCTCGCTGGAGGGCAAGGCCCACATGGCCACCCTCGCCGCCCCGCTGATCGACAAGGTGCCAGGCGCCAACCTGCGCATCCTGATGCGCCAGCGGCTGACGGAAATCACCGGCCTGAGCAGCGAAACGGTCAGCCAACTGGCGCAAAGCGCGCCAGCACCGATGCCGGGTGCCTACGACCCGGGCATCGACTACGGCTTCACTCCGGACTACTCGGACCACCCGGACTATTCGGATTACCACCAGCCGCAGGAGGCCTACGTGCCCCAGCAGCAGGAGTGGACGCCGAAGAAATCCGCTGGCGGTGGCAAGAAGTGGGAAAAGAAACCCTGGGACAAGAACGGCAAGCGTGGCGGCGATCGCGACCAGCCACACCCACCCAGGGTCCCGGCACCGGTGGAGCCCCCGATCCAGGCCGCGGTGCGCACGCTCATTCACTACCCGCAACTGGCCGGCAAGGTCGAGACCGCCGGTCACTTCGCCGATGAAGACAACAGCACGACCCAGTTGCTGGTGGCCCTGCTCGAGGCCTTGCAGAAGAATCCTCAGCTAAGCTCCATTCAGATGCTTTCGCGCTGGCACGGCACCGAACAGGGCCGATTGCTGACCCGTCTGGCGGAAAAGGAGTGGCTGATCGACGGAGAAAACCTTGAACAACAGTTTTTCGACACCATAACTAGCTTGTCAGCCCGCCAGCGCGAGCGAAAGCTGGAACAACTTCTCAGGAAATCGCGACAGAGCGAGTTGAGCGCCGAGGAGAAATCCCTGCTGCTCGAATTGCTCAAACGCGATGTTCCTGCATCAAACCCGACCTCAACTGGCGCGTGAGGTCATAGCTCAGGTATAATCCTCGGCTTGTTTTTTGCCCGCCAAGACCTTCAGTGGATAGGGTGTTATGTCCGGAAAAGCGCAACAGCAGTCTCGCCTCAAAGAGTTGATCAGCCGTGGTCGTGAGCAGGGTTACCTGACTTACGCGGAGGTCAACGACCACCTGCCGGAGGATATTTCAGATCCGGAACAGGTGGAAGACATCATCCGCATGATCAACGACATGGGGATCAACGTATTCGAGAGTGCTCCGGATGCGGATGCCCTTTTGTTGGCCGAAGCCGATACCGACGAAGCCGCTGCCGAAGAAGCAGCTGCGGCGCTCGCGGCTGTGGAAACCGACATCGGTCGCACTACCGACCCGGTGCGCATGTACATGCGCGAAATGGGCACGGTGGAGCTGCTCACACGTGAAGGCGAAATCGAAATCGCCAAGCGTATCGAAGAGGGCATCCGTGAAGTCATGAGTGCCATCGCGCACTTCCCTGGCACGGTTGAATACATCCTCGACGAGTACAATCGCGTCACCAGCGAAGGTGGCCGCCTGTCCGACGTTCTCAGCGGCTACATCGACCCGGACGACGGCACCGCGCCGCCTGCCGCCGAAGTTCCGCCACCGGTCGATGCCAAGTCCGGCAAGGACGACGGCGACGACGACGAAGACGAAGAATCCGAAAGCGGTGACGACGAGGAAGAGGCCGAAAGCGGTCCGGACCCGGTCGTTGCGGCACAGCGTTTCGGCGCCGTCGCCGAGCAGATGGAAATCACCCGCAAGGCGCTGAAGAAGCACGGCCGCCACAACAAGGCGGCCATCGCCGAACTGTTGATCCTGGCCGACCTGTTCATGCCGATCAAGCTGGTGCCCAAGCAGTTCGAGATCCTGGTCGAGCGCGTTCGCAGCGCCCTGGATCGCCTGCGTCAGCAGGAACGCGCCATCATGCAGCTGTGCGTGCGTGATGCCCGCATGCCGCGCGCCGATTTCCTGCGCCAGTTCCCTGGCAACGAAATCGACGAGAGCTGGAGCGATGCCCTGGCCAAGGGCAAGGCCAAGTACGCCGAAGCCATCGGCCGCCTGCAGCCGGACATCATCCGTTGCCAGCAGAAGCTGACCGCACTCGAGGCCGAAACCGGCCTGACGATCGCCGAGATCAAGGAAATCAACCGTCGCATGTCGATCGGTGAGGCCAAGGCCCGCCGCGCGAAGAAAGAGATGGTTGAAGCCAACCTGCGTCTGGTGATCTCCATCGCCAAGAAGTACACCAACCGTGGCCTGCAATTCCTCGACCTGATCCAGGAAGGCAACATCGGCCTGATGAAGGCGGTGGACAAGTTCGAATACCGTCGTGGCTACAAGTTCTCGACCTATGCCACCTGGTGGATTCGTCAGGCGATCACTCGCTCGATCGCCGACCAGGCCCGCACCATCCGTATTCCGGTGCACATGATCGAGACGATCAACAAGCTCAACCGTATTTCCCGGCAGATGCTGCAGGAAATGGGTCGCGAGCCGACGCCGGAAGAGCTGGGCGAACGCATGGAAATGCCTGAGGACAAGATCCGCAAGGTATTGAAGATCGCCAAGGAACCGATCTCCATGGAAACCCCGATCGGTGATGATGAAGACTCTCATCTGGGTGACTTCATCGAAGACTCGACCATGCAGTCGCCAATCGATGTCGCCACCGTTGAAAGCCTCAAGGAAGCCACCCGCGAAGTGCTGTCCGGCCTCACCGCCCGTGAAGCCAAGGTACTGCGGATGCGTTTCGGCATCGACATGAATACCGACCACACCCTCGAGGAAGTCGGTAAGCAGTTCGACGTGACCCGCGAGCGGATTCGTCAGATCGAAGCCAAGGCGCTGCGCAAGCTGCGTCACCCGACGCGAAGCGAGCATCTGCGCTCCTTCCTCGACGAGTGATGGACAAAACCCCCGGCCCGCCGGGGGTTTTGCTTTTCAGCAGGGTACAAAAGCCTCTCCTCCCCCACAGCCCGTCTACACTCGAAACAATCCCCGTGCCATAACGAGACCGTTATGCCCAGACTGCCAGCCCTGCTACTGCTGTCGCTGCTCGCCTGGACCGCAACGGCTGGCGCGTTGAGTCTCACCGATGAGGAACGTAGCTGGCTCGCGGCCCATCCGGAGCTTCGCCTGGGCATCGATAGCGCCTGGCCGCCGTTCGAGTTTCGCGATGAGGACGGGCGCCATCAGGGACTGTCCGCCGACTACATGGCACTGGTGGAAAAACGCCTGGGCATCAGGCTCACACCCGCCGAGCCAATGAGCTGGGCAGCGGTGCTGCAACAGGCACGCGATGGCAAGCTCGACCTGCTGCCCGGCGTGATGTCCACGCCGGAACGTCGGGCCTACCTGGCCTTCACCCGCCCATACCTGGACTTTCCGATCGTCATCCTCGCCCATGAGGGCGGTGCCAAGCCGCGCAACCTGCAGGAACTGTATGGCCTGAAGATCGCCGTGGTCGAAAGCTACGCCCCCCACGAGCTGTTGCGCACCCATCATCCGGACCTGAACCTGGTCGCCCTGCCCAACGTCAGCTCGACCCTCCAGGCCCTGGCCACCGACGAGGTCGATGCCGTGGTCGGCGATCTCGCCTCCACCGTCTGGAGCCTGCGCCAACTCAAGCTCGACGGCCTGTATGTCAGCGGCGAAACGCCCTACCGCTACCAACTGGCCATGGGTGTGCCGCAGGAGCAGAAGATCCTGGTGGGCATTCTCGACAAGGTCATGGCCGACATGAGCCCCGCCGAAGTCGACGCCATCCAGAAACACTGGGTCGGCAACGTCATGAGCGGCCCCTCGTACTGGGTCGATATCCTCAGCTACGGCTTGCCGGGCGTCCTACTGCTGGTCACCGTGCTCGCCGTGGTGATCCGCGTCAACCGGCGCCTGAGCTCGGAGATCTCCCGGCGGGTGGCCCTCGAACAGGAACTGCGCAGCAGCGAGTACCACTACCGCGGCCTGGTGGAGAGCCTGTCGGCGATTGCCTGGGAAGCACGGATGGAGGATTACACCTATACCTATGTCTCGCCGCACGCCGAAGCCCTGCTTGGCTATCCGCTGGCCCACTGGCTGGTACCGGGCTTCTGGCGCAGCATCACCCACCCTGCCGACCTCACCCGCGCCCACGCCTTCTTCGATCACCAGGTCCTGGCCGGCCTCGACCACAGCCTCGATTATCGGGTGATCACCGCCGACGGCCGGACCCTGTGGGTGCGCGACATCGTCAGCCTGATCGGAGAGGGTGATGATCTGGTCATCCGTGGCTTGATGATCGACATCAGCGAAACCAAGCACACCGAGGAGGCGCTGCGCCTGTCGGAGCAGAAATTCGCCTCGGTATTCCAGCAGTGCCCCGACATCCTGGTGATCGCCCGGCTATCGGACGGCTGCCTGCTGGAGGTCAACGAAGCCTTCGAGGAACAGATCGGCCTGCGCGCCGCGCAGGTCCTGGGGCGGAGCGCCACCGAACTCAACATCTGGGGCATCGAGGGGGTCGGTCCCGGCCTCCTCCAGCGCCTGCAGGGTGGCAGCCTCCGCAACCTGGAAATGCCCTTTCGCCGCAGCAACGGCCAGCTGTTCACCGGGCTGATTTCCGCCGAGGTTTTCGAACTCGACACCACCCCCGCGCTGGTGGTCGTGGTGCGCGACATCAGCCAGCTCAAGGAAACCCGGGAGCAACTGCAGACCTCCGAGGAAAAATTCGCCAAGGCCTTCCACGCCTCTCCGGACGGCATGCTGCTGAGCCGCCAGCGCGACGGCATGCTGCTGGAAATCAACGAAGGCTTCACCCGCCTCACCGGCTACAACAGCGCCAGCTCGCTGGACCACTCGGCCATGGATCTGGGCCTGTGGGTCAACCTCAACGAGCGCAAGCACATGCTCGAACTGCTGCAACGCGATGGCTTCGTCCGCGACTTCAATTGCCATATCCGCCGCAGCGACGGGCAGATCCGCCTCTGCGAAGTCTCCAGCCGCCCCCTGCCGATCGGCGGCGAAGACTGCATGCTGACCATCGCCCGGGACATCACCGAACGCCACCTGATGCAGGAGAAGCTGCAGCAGGCCGCCACGGTCTTCGAAAGCACCGCCGAAGGCGTCCTGATCACCGACACCCGGCAGCACATCAGCGCGGTCAATCGCGCCTTCAGCGAAATCACCGGCTACAGCGAAACCGAGGCCCTGGGCAACACCCCGCGCCTGCTCGCCTCGGGCCAGCACGACAGCGCCTTCTACGCCGCCATGTGGCACCAGTTGAGCGCCGACGGCCACTGGCAGGGCGAGATCTACAACCGGCGCAAGAATGGCGAACTCTATCCCAGCTGGCTGACCATCAGCGCCGTGCGCAACCGCGACCAGGTCATCACCCACTTCGTCGCCGTGTTCGCCGACATCTCCAGTATCAAGCACGCCCAGGCGCGGCTCGACTACCAGGCCCACCACGACCCGCTGACCGGCCTGCCCAACCGCACCCTGTTCGAAAGCCGCTTGCAGGCGGCGCTGAACAGCCAGCAGGAAAATGGCGGCCAGGGCGCGGTGCTGTTCCTCGACCTGGATCGTTTCAAGCATATCAACGACAGCCTCGGCCACCCGGTCGGCGACCTGCTGCTCAAGGGCATCGCCCAGCGCCTGAAGGAGCAACTGCGGGATATCGACACCGTGGCCCGCCTGGGTGGTGACGAGTTCATCATCCTGCTGCCCGGCCTGCACCAGCCCAGCGACGCCGAGCACCTGGCCAACAAGCTGCTGGGCTGCTTCAGCGCGCCGTTCCAGGCCGGCGAACACGAGTTCTTCATCAGCGCCAGTATCGGCACCAGCCTCTACCCCGGCGACGGCACCGATGTCGCCACCCTGATCAAGAACGCCGACGCGGCGATGTACCGCTCCAAGGCCAAGGGCCGCAACCGGGTCGAAAGCTACACCCGCGACCTCACCGCCCAGGCCAGCGAACGGGTCGCGCTGGAACACGAGTTGCGCCGCGCCATCGAACGCCAGGAACTGGTGCTCTACTACCAGCCCAAGATCAGCCTCGACGATGGTGCACTGGTCGGTGCCGAAGCGCTGATCCGCTGGCACAACCCGACCTACGGCGACGTGCCACCCGAGCACTTCATTCCGCTGGCGGAAGACAACGGCATGATTCTGCAGATCGGTGACTGGGTCCTGGAGCGCGCCTGCCGCCAGATGCAACGCTGGACCTTGCGCTACGGCGAGTTCGGCCCACTGTCGGTCAACCTCGCCGGCGCACAATTGCGCCAGCCGAACCTGCTGGCACGCATCGAACAACTGCTCAAGAGCCACCACCTGCGCCCCGGCTGCCTGCAACTGGAAATCACCGAAAACTTCATCATGAGCCAGACCGAAGAGGCCCTGGATGTCCTGCACCAGCTCAAGCGCCTGGGCGTGCAACTGGCCATCGACGACTTCGGCACCGGCTACTCCTCGCTGAGCTACCTCAAGCGCCTGCCGCTGGACATCCTCAAGATCGACCAGTCATTCGTCCGCGGCCTGCCGGACGACCCCCACGACGCCGCGATCGTCCGTGCCATCATCGCCCTGGGCCGCAGCATGCAGTTCACGATCATCGCCGAGGGCGTGGAAAACCTGGCGCAGCAGGCATTCCTCGCGGCCGAAGGGTGCGAACAGATCCAGGGCTACATCGTCAGCCTGCCGCTGTCCGCCGACGAATTTGCCGCGACCTTTCTTCACATGACGCTTTCGGAGTTTTCGGATGGCACAGGAGAGAAACCGTCGTTATAATTCGCGGCCAACTGAGGGCCTATAGCTCAGTCGGTTAGAGCAGAGGACTCATAATCCTTTGGTCCACGGTTCGAGTCCGTGTGGGCCCACCACCTTCAAAGCCGCGCGTTGCGCGGCTTTTGCGTTTCTGGCCTTTATGTTGTCGGCTAATATCCCTATCTCGAAGCGGCCATGACCAGTCCGTCTGTGCTGGTAGTTCAGTAGAGACAGGCCCTCTTGCAGAACTGGACGCTGAGCCGAATAACTCGCACAATCGGCTCACGAAATGAGCCGAATAGCCCTCTTATTCGGCTCACGCGTTTGCCGAGGCGCCAATGACCGACCTTCCCTACTGGATCTGGCAGCAGCCAGACTGGCCCAACTTCACCTGGCAGGCCGACACTCTGGCTCCCTGCCTGCTGAGATGCAGTGAGGCCCAAGGACGCCTGCTCGGCATGGCTCGCGCTATCGACGCAGAAAGCAACGCACAGAACGAACTGGATGCCCTGCTGCAAAACATCATCACCTCCTCGGCCATCGAAGGTGAGCAATTGAATGTCGGCTCGGTGCGCTCCTCGCTGGCGAGGCGCCTGGGGTTGGCTGCTGATCATCAGGTCAGCCCGCGCAGCGAAGGTCTGGCCGAGTTGCTTCTGGATGCGATCCAGCATCACACACAGCCATTGAGCCTGGAGCGCCTGCTGCATTGGCATACCTTGCTTTTTCCTGTTGACGAAGGCCCTCTGGCAGCACGTATCAGTGTGGGAAAGTTGCGAGGTGACGAGCCCATGCAGGTTGTCTCCGGACGCCTTGATCGGCCAGTCGTGCACTTCGAGGTGCCCCCCCGTAGCGGACTCGATCAGGAGTTGGCAACCTTTATCCACTGGTTCAATACCAGCCAAACGGATAACACACTGCATCCACTCCTGCGTGCCGCCATCGCCCACTTCTGGTTTGTAACACTGCATCCGTTCGATGATGGCAACGGTCGCTTGACCCGTAGCCTCACCGACCTGGCCCTGGCGCAGGCTGAGCAGCAAGCTATCCGTTTTTATGCGATGTCCGCCAGCATCCTCGAAGATCGCAAGGGTTATTACCAGATACTTGAAAGCAGCCAGAAAGGCTTGCTGGATATCACCGCCTGGTTGCAGTGGTTTCTACAAACCTTGCTGCGTAGCCTGGAACACGCCCAGCAGCGGATCGATCGGGTACTGATCAAGGCCAGGTATTGGCAACAGCATCGTCAGTATCAGCTCTCGACCGAACAGTTGAAGGTGCTGAATAGCTTGCTCGATGGCGGCGAGAAAGGGTTCGTGCACGGAATCAGCGCTGCGCAATATCAGGCGGTCGCCAAGGTCAGTAAGGCCACGGCGACTCGGCATCTGGCCGACTTGCTGGAAAAAGGCTGCCTGATCCGCCTTCCGGGCGGTGGCCGCAGTACCCGCTATCAGATCCCCGGCCTGCATTGGGTGGATCAAGTGGATCAATAATGTGAGCACACCTCTCCGACGGAGTAGCACCTTGCCTGACAGCCGCATCCCCCTCGACGAAATCGATCGCCAACTGATCGCCGCCTTGCAGATCAACGCGCGCGAAAGCGTGGCCATGCTCGCCCGGCAATTGGGCATCGCCCGCACAACCGTGACCTCGAGGCTGGCGCGCCTGGAGAAGGCCAAGGTGATCACCGGTTATGGTGTGCGTCTCGGTCAGCGGGTAGTGGATGGCGGGCTGCAGGCCTATGTCGGGATCACGGTACAGCCGCGCTCCGGCAAGGATGTGGTGCGCAGGCTCAGTGCCATGGCACAGATCCAGCAACTCTGTGCGGTGAGTGGGGAGTTCGACTACGTGGCCTGGCTGCGCAGTGATTCGCCAGAGCAACTGGACCAGTTGCTCGACCAGATCGGCAGCGTCGAGGGTGTGGAGAAAACCACGACTTCGATCATCCTCAGCAGCAAGGTGGATCGGGGACAGCCGGTCTGACCAGGCGTTTCCACAAGAGCGCTTTCGCGGGCAAGCCCCTTCCCACAAAGGACCAAAGCCTTGAGTACGCCGCCAAACCCGTAGGAGCGGGCTTGCCCGCGAAAAGATCAACGCATTGCTGCAAAATGCCCACCACCTTCGTCATAAAGCATCACCGATCAACAAAACGACGACACTCTGCGTCTTATTTACGTACTCCCCGCTCCCTACAATGGCGCCAGTCTTTTCCTAACTACACTTCTACCGGGTAACGTTTCCGGCAGGAGTCGCCAGCAAGGTCCGCCATGAACAAGAAGAATCGCCACCCAGCCGACGGTAAAAAACCGGTCACCATTTTCGGCCCGGACTTTCCTTTCGCCTTCGATGACTGGATCGAGCATCCGGCCGGGCTGGGCACGATTCCGGTGGAGAACCATGGCGCCGAAGTGGCCATCGTCGGTGCCGGTATCGCTGGCCTGGTGGCCGCCTATGAACTGATGAAGCTCGGCCTCAAGCCGGTGGTGTACGAAGCCTCGAAGATGGGCGGCCGCCTGCGCTCCCAGGAGTTCGAAGGCGCCAAGGGCATCATCGCCGAGTTGGGCGGCATGCGTTTCCCGGTATCGTCCACCGCGTTCTATCACTATGTCGACAAGCTCGGCCTGGAAACCAAACCCTTCCCCAACCCGCTGACCCCGGCCTCCGGCAGCACGGTGATCGACCTCGAAGGGCAGACCCACTACGCGGAAAAACTCGCCGACCTGCCGGCGCTGTTCCAGGAAGTCGCCGACGCCTGGGCCGATGCCCTGGAGGACGGTGCGCGCTTCGGCGATATCCAGCAGGCCATCCGCGACCGCGATGTGCCACGCCTGAAGGAGCTGTGGAACACCCTGGTGCCCCTGTGGGACGACCGCACTTTCTATGACTTCGTCGCCACCTCGAAAGCCTTCGCCAAGCTGTCTTTCCACCACCGCGAGGTGTTCGGCCAGGTCGGTTTCGGCACCGGCGGCTGGGACTCGGACTTCCCCAACTCGATGCTGGAAATCTTCCGCGTGGTCATGACCAACTGCGATGACCACCAGCACCTGGTGGTCGGCGGCGTCGAGCAGGTGCCGCTGGGCATCTGGCGGCATGTCCCGGAGCGCTGCGCGCACTGGCCGGCCGGCACCAGCTTGAGTTCCCTGCACCACGGCGCGCCGCGCACCGGGGTGAAACGCATTGCCCGCGCCGCCGATGGCCGCTTCGCGGTGACCGACAACTGGGGCGACACCCGCCATTACGCCGCCGTGCTCACCACCTGCCAGAGCTGGCTGCTGACCACCCAGATCGAGTGTGAGGAATCGCTGTTCTCGCAGAAGATGTGGATGGCCCTGGACCGCACGCGCTACATGCAGTCGTCGAAGACCTTCGTCATGGTCGACCGGCCGTTCTGGAAGGACAAGGACCCGGAAACCGGCCGCGACCTGATGAGCATGACCCTCACCGACCGCCTGACCCGCGGTACCTACCTGTTCGACAACGGCGACGACAAGCCGGGGGTGATCTGCCTGTCCTACTCGTGGATGAGCGACGCGCTGAAGATGCTGCCGCAGCCCATCGACAAGCGGGTCAAGCTGGCCCTGGACGCCCTGAAGAAGATCTACCCGAAAGTGGACATCGCCGCACGCATCATCGGCGACCCGATCACCGTGTCCTGGGAGGCCGACCCGCATTTCCTCGGCGCCTTCAAGGGTGCGCTGCCCGGCCATTACCGCTACAACCAGCGGATGTACGCGCACTTCATGCAGGCCGACATGCCCGCCGAACAACGCGGCATCTTCATCGCCGGTGACGACGTGTCGTGGACACCGGCCTGGGTCGAGGGCGCGGTACAGACCTCGCTCAACGCGGTATGGGGCATCATGAACCACTTCGGTGGCCGCACCCATGCCGAGAACCCGGGCCCGGGCGATGTGTTCGCCGAGATCGGTCCGATCGCCCTGGCCGACTGAACGGAGTCGAACCCATGCGCGTAGCGCTTTACCAATGCCCGCCCCTGCCACTGGACGTGGCGGGCAACCTGCAGCGACTGCAGCAACTGGTGACCGAAGCCCATGGCGCCGATGTCCTGGTGTTGCCGGAGATGTTCCTGACCGGCTACAACATCGGCGCCGAGGCGGTCGCGGCACTGGCGCAAGCGCGCGACGGCGCGGCGGCGCAACACATCGCCGCGCTGGCCCGGGCGGCGAACATCGCCATCGCCTACGGCTATCCGGAGCGTGCCGAGGACGGCAACCTCTACAACGCCGTGCAGTTGATCGATGCCCGGGGCAACAGCCTGTGCAACTATCGCAAGACCCACCTGTTCGGCGACCTCGATCACGCGATGTTCAGTGCCGGGCCGGACGAGTTCCCGGTGGTCGAACTCAATGGCTGGAAAGTCGGCCTGCTGATCTGCTACGACGTGGAATTCCCGGAAAACACCCGGCGCCTGGCCCTCGCCGGCGCCGAATTGATCCTGGTGCCCACCGCCAACATGGTGCCGTTCGACTTCGTCGCCGACGTGACCATCCGCGCCCGCGCCTTCGAGAACCAGTGCTACGTGGCCTACGCCAACTATTGCGGCCACGAGGAGGACATCCAGTACTGCGGCCAGAGCAGCATCGCCGCGCCGGACGGTAGCCGTATCGCCCATGCCGGCCTGGACGAGGCACTGATCATCGGCACGCTGGATCGCGCAGCAATGCAGCAATCCCGGGCCAGCAACCGCTATCTGCTGGACCGGCGCCCCGCGCTCTACAGCCAGCTCAGCCGGGACTGACCCGACGTTATCCGCTAGCATGGGCACTTCTCTGAAACGGAAGTGCCCATGCCTGCGCCCATCGCCCACGCCCCCGAATACCTGACCCTGGCCAACGGCCTGCGGGTCTCGCTGCGCCATGCGCCACAACTGAAGCTTTGCGCGGCGGCCTTGCGGGTAGCGGCAGGCAGTCATGATGCGCCCGCGGCCTGGCCAGGGCTGGCACACTTCCTGGAACACCTGCTGTTTCTCGGAACCGAGCGCTTTGCCACCGCCGACGGGCTGATGGCCTACGTCCAACGCCACGGTGGCCAGGTGAATGCCAGTACCGCCGAACGCAGTACCGAATTCTTCTTCGAACTGCCACCCCAGGCCTTTGCCGGCGGCCTCGAACGCCTGTGCGACATGCTCGGCCGGGCCCGTCTGGACCCCGACGAACAATTGCGCGAACGCGAGGTGCTGGAGGCGGAATTCATCGCCTGGTCGCGGGATGTCGTGGCGCAACGGCAGTTCCGGCTTTACGCCGGGTTGGCCGAACACCACCCGTTGCGCGGCGTACATGCCGGCAATCGCGCCAGCCTGCAAGTCGAGGCGCCGGCCTTCCAACAGGCGCTACGGGATTTTTACCAGGGCTTCTACCAGACCGGGCAGATGGCCCTGAGCCTGGTCGGCCCACAGCCGCTGGACGAGCTGAGGTCACTGGCACAGACCCTGACTGCCGAGCTGCGTCCGGGCCAGGCGGTCGAACAGAAGTCGCCACCGGCCTTGTTCGCTCACGGCAGGCAAGGTTATCAACAGGCTGATGCTCAGCAGCTCGACCTGCTGCTGGCCTGGGACGATCTGCCCGATGGAGCCCGGCAGGCGCTGGATTTCCTCTGCACCTGGCTCAACGACAGCCAGCCCGGCGGATTCTCGGCCGCGTTGCGCGAGCGCCTGTGGATAAATTCGCTGACCGCCACCGTGCTCTATCAGTTCGCCGGACAAGCGCTGGTGCGACTCGAATTCGCACTGACGCCCCAGGGCGTCGGCCAAGGCGCCGCGATCCAGGCACTGCTCGAGGACTGGCTGGCCTTCTTCGCCAGCCACGCCGACTGGCCAGGGCTGCGCCGGGAATACCGACTGCTGCAGAACCGCAGGATCCGTAGCGGCACCGCCCTGGAACAAGCGCGCCGGGATGCCGCCGATACCCCGGCAGAACTCTCGGAGGCTGCCCTGTCGGCCCTCAAGGCCCTGCTGCACCGGACCCACGCCGCGCCTGTGGATAACCAGGCGGCGTCCTGGCGGCTACCACCGGCCAACCCGTTCCTGCGCTCCACCGCACCTGCCGAGCACCCTGGGCTGATCCGTGGGCAGACCAGTGCCCACCGCGGCCTGCGCACTTTTGCCCAGGACCGCCTGCACAAACGCCGCGACTCATCCGCCATCACCCATATCGAGCTGCCGGCGGATGACAGCGGTGAAGCCGCCGTCTATCTGCGCTGGCAACTGGACAACCCGCACAGCACCTCTGTCCTGCAGGCGCGACTGAGCCACAGCCTGCACAACCTGCGAGCCCAGGCGCGGCAGGCCGGTGTGGAACTGTCCTTCACGGTTCAGGCCGGTGCCTGGCAACTCCAGCTCATCGGCTGGCGTGAACCGATCCCGGCGATTCTCGAACAGGCCCTGCGCTGCCTGACGAGTCCGGCCGATGGATTCTGGCAAGCGCCCACCGAACAGCCCAAGCCACTGATCCCCATTCGCGAACTGCTCCGCCAGTTGTCCGAACAGACGCAGCCGGCCGATGACCCCACAGCGGCCTGGGATACCGAGCAGCTGGGCAAGCTCTGGGCCGAGGCCAAATGGCAAGGTCTGGCCCTGGGTTTTCCAGCCGCCACACAAGCTGCCCTCAACAACGCGTTGAACCGCACGCCTGGCAGCCCGATACGACAACCGCCCCGGCTGCCCGTGGTACCCGGTCAGAGGCGTTGGCAAAGCGTGCCCTGCGACACCGGCGAGCAGGCCCTGCTGCTGTTCTGCCCGGCCGCCAGCGCCAGCATCGTTGACGAGGCCTGCTGGCGGGCACTCGGCCAACTGATCCAGGCCCCCTTCTACCAGCGCCTGCGGGTCGAGTTGCAACTGGGCTATGCGGTGTTCAGCAGCGTCCGCCAGATCCATGGCCGCAGCGGTCTGCTGCTCGGCGTACAATCTCCCGGCGCATCGCTCGCGGCGTTGCTGGGGCACTTCGAAAGCTTCCTGGCGAGCCTGCCCGAACGGATCGCCAGCCTGGACGACAGCACCTGGCATGCCCAGCGCGAGGCTCTGGCCGCACAGTTCAACCTGGCGGACCTGCCCTTGGCCCAGGCCGCCGAACTGCTCTGGCAGGGGCATCTGGCCGACCACTCGTCGGATTACCTGGCACAACTGGCCACCGCCATTCGCGGCCTGGAACGCACGCCCCTGCAAGCGGCCGCCAGACAACTCGCCCAGGCAGCAGGAGGCTGGCTGTGCCTGGCCAACGGCGCCGAACCGGAGTCGGCCTGGCAGACCCCAACGGGATCATTACTCGAGCTGCAATGAGCTTTCTCCAAGAAAACGGTCTACTTAGCCGGTAAGATTCAGTAACATTAGCTTGCTAAGCATTTGAACATCTCCCGCCGGAGGTGGACTATATGTATAGACACCCATCCACCCAACCGAAGGAGTCATTCATGGCCTGGACCAAACCCGCCTACACCGACCTGCGTATCGGCTTCGAAGTCACCATGTACTTCGCCAACCGTTGATCGGTCGACCTGCAGTGCAACGCCTCGGTTCGCCGGGGCGTTTTCGTTTTCAGTCCCTGAGTGAGTGACAGGTTCATGTACGTCCAGATTCTCGGCTCCGCCGCCGGCGGCGGCTTTCCCCAATGGAACTGCAACTGCGCCAACTGCGCGGGGTTCCGCGCCGGCAGCCTGCGGGCCACGGCACGCACCCAATCCTCCATCGCCCTTTCCGATGACGGCGTGAACTGGATCCTGTGCAATGCCTCGCCGGACATCCGCGCCCAGCTCCAGAGCTTCGCCCCCATGCAGCCGGGCCGGGCCCTGCGCGATACAGGCATCAGCGCGATCATCCTGATGGACAGCCAGATCGACCACACCACCGGCCTGCTCAGCCTGCGCGAGGGTTGCCCGCACCAGGTCTGGTGCACCGACATGGTCAAGGAGGACCTGAGCACCGGCTTCCCGCTGTTCAAGATGCTGAGCCACTGGAATGGCGGCCTCGACTGGCAACGCATCGAGCTCGAGGGCCGCTTCACCATCGCCGCCTGCCCCAACCTGCGCTTCACCCCACTGCCGCTGCGCAGCGCCGCCCCACCCTACTCGCCGCACCGCTTCGACCCGCATCCGGGCGACAACATCGGTCTGATCGTCGAGGACCTGCGCACCGGCGGCAAGCTGTTCTATGCCCCGGGCCTGGGCAAGGTCGACGAGCCGTTGCTGCGGATCATGGCCGAAAGCGACTGCCTGCTGGTGGACGGCACCCTGTGGGACGACGATGAAATGCAGCGTCGCGGCGTCGGTACCCGCACCGGCCGGGAAATGGGCCACCTGGCGCAAAGCGGCCCCGGCGGCATGCTCGAGGTGCTGGAGCAACTACCGGCACAGCGCAAGGTCCTTATCCACATAAACAACACCAACCCCATCCTCGACGAAGACTCGCCGCAACGTGCCGAACTGCAGCGACGCAATGTCGAAGTCGCATACGACGGCATGAGCATCGAGCTGTAGGAGCACCACCGAATGAGCCAAACCCCGCTGTCCCGCGCCGAGTTCGAGCAGGCACTGCGTGCCAAGGGCGCCTACTACCACATCCATCACCCCTACCACGTGGCGATGTATGAAGGTCGCGCCACCCGCGAACAGATCCAGGGCTGGGTCGCCAACCGGTTCTATTACCAGGTCAACATTCCCCTCAAGGATGCGGCGATCCTCGCCAATTGCCCGGACCGGGAAATCCGCCGCGAGTGGATCCAGCGCCTGCTCGACCACGACGGGGCACCCGGCGAGGATGGCGGCATCGAAGCCTGGCTGCGCCTGGGCCAGGCGGTCGGCCTGAACCCCGATAAGTTGCGCTCCCAGGAACTGGTGCTGCCCGGCGTTCGGTTCGCCGTGGACGCCTACGTCAACTTCGCCCGCCGGGCCAGTTGGCAGGAAGCCGCCAGCAGCTCGCTGACCGAACTGTTCGCGCCGCAGATCCACCAGTCGCGGCTCGACAGCTGGCCGCAGCACTACCCCTGGATCGATCCCGCCGGCTACGAATACTTCCGCACCCGCCTCGGCCAGGCCCGGCGCGATGTCGAGCACGGGCTGGAGATCACCCTGCAGCACTACACCACGTACGAAGGCCAGCAGCGTATGCTGGAGATTCTCCAGTTCAAACTGGATATTCTCTGGAGCATGCTCGATGCCATGAGCATGGCCTATGAACTGAATCGCCCGCCCTACCACAGCGTGACCGACCAGCGGGTCTGGCACCGAGGAATCCCCCTATGAGTTTCGATCGCGGCCTGACCCCGAAATGGCGCCCCGGCTACCGCTTCCAGTACGAACCGGCGCAGAAGGGCCACGTACTGCTGTACCCGGAAGGGATGATCAAGCTCAACGAGAGTGCCGCACTGATCGGTGGCCTGATCGATGGCCAGCGCGATGTCGCGGCGATCATCGCCGAGCTGCAGAAACAGTTCCCCGACGTAGCCGAGCTCGGCGAGGATATCGAGCAGTTCATGGAGGTCGCCCGTGCAGAGCACTGGATCGAACTTGCCTGACCCCGGCCTGCCACCCACGCCGCAGGTCGGCCTGCCGCTGTGGCTACTGGCCGAGCTGACCTACCGCTGCCCGCTGCAGTGCCCATACTGCTCGAATCCGCTGGACTTCGCCGGGCAGGGCCAGGAACTGAGCACCGAACAATGGTTCAAGGTCCTGCGCGAGGCTCGGGAAATGGGTGCCGCCCAGTTGGGCTTTTCCGGCGGTGAACCGCTGGTGCGCCAGGACCTTGTCGAACTGATCGCCGAGGCTCGCCGGCTGGGCTTCTACACCAACCTGATCACCTCCGGCATCGGCCTGACCGAACAGAAGATCAGCGATTTCAGGCAGGCCGGCCTCGACCATATCCAGATCAGCTTCCAGGCCAGCGACGAACAGGTGAACAACCTGCTGGCCGGCTCGAAGAAGGCCTTCGCGCAGAAACTGGAAATGGCCCGGGCGGTGAAGGCCCACGGTTATCCGATGGTGCTGAACTTCGTCACCCATCGGCACAACATCGACCGCATCGACCGCATCATCGAGCTGTGCCTGGCCCTGGAGGCGGACTTCGTCGAGCTCGCCACCTGCCAGTTCTATGGCTGGGCGCAGCTCAATCGCCAGGGCCTGCTGCCTACCCGCGAGCAACTGCAGCGCGCCGAACGCATCACCAATGAGTACCGCGCCCGGCTGCAGGCCGAGGGCAACCCGTGCAAGCTGATCTTCGTTACACCGGACTACTACGAGGAGCGCCCGAAAGCCTGCATGAACGGCTGGGGCAGCCTGTTCCTCACCGTCACTCCGGATGGCACCGCGTTACCCTGCCATGGCGCCCGGCAGTTGCCGGTACAGTTCCCCAACGTGCGCGACCACAGCCTACAACATATCTGGTACGACTCGTTCGGTTTCAACCGCTTTCGCGGTTACGAGTGGATGCCCGAACCGTGCCGTTCCTGTGACGAGAAGGAAAAGGACTTCGGCGGTTGCCGTTGCCAGGCCTTCATGCTCACCGGCGACGCCAGCAACGCCGACCCGGTCTGCGCCAAGTCCCACCACCATGATGTGATCCTGCAGGCCCGCGAAGAAGCCAGCCTGGAGGGGCCGGCCATCGAACAACTGGTGTTTCGCAACGAGCGCAACTCGCGCCTCATCGCCAAGGGCTGAGCCCAGCGCCGAGTGCCACGTCACGTCATTCAGGCGAGTATCTGCAAGCCGTGCTTCTGCACGATGCTCAGCAGCTTGAGTGCCATGCCGCTGGGCTGCTTGTCGCCAGCCTCCCATTGCTTGACGGTCGATACGCTGGTGTTCAGGTAACGGGCGAACACCGGCTGGCTGACCTGGTTGCGCTCGCGCAGCGACTTGATCTGCTCGGGGGCGATCTCGTCCGGTACCGGCGCCAGGCACGAGGCGTCGAACTCGCGCATGGTCGCCTTGCCGATCGCACCGATTGCATGCAGGGCGCTGGCCGATTCATGGACCGATTCCAATGCCTCGGATTTATACCGCTTGCTCATAAGCTATCTCCACAAACTCTCTCATCTCCAGCAACTGCCCGATCTGCCGGCTGCTCAGGTTCTCATAGGCCTTCGCCAGCGCCCTGAAGGCCTTGAGCTCCTGCTGGCTGATATTGCCCTGGTCACTCTTGGCGAACAGGAACTGGAAGATCCAGTAACAGCCGCCCCGGGCCAGGACGATGGAACGATGACGGTTTTCGTTCAGGCGCTTTTTCCACACGCCACCCCCCAGGTTGTCGGCCTGCCCCCTGACCACCGCCCCCATTGCCAACACCAGTTCGGCGTCGTCGATCCTTGCCTTCCTGGCGCTGGCGGCGAATCCCCTGGTCTTGAAAACCCTGTATCGCATGGAAATCCTTCTCCATAAAACGTACCACCAGGTGGTATATAAATTCAAATCCATTGAGGTTCTTTCCGCCCGATGGCAGCAACGCTCGCCCCGCACCTCAATGCGAGCCGAAATACCGCCCACAAAAAAACACCCCGTGCCAAAAGAGTCAGGCACAGGGCGACGCGTTATACCGCAAGACGGTTCGGAATCAGATTTGGGAAAAAACGACGCGCCAAGTCAGACGGCGATTCCCCTGCGGCATTGCACCTGGGCGGTACGGACTCGGGAGAAGGCCCGGGCCAGGCGCAGCAGCATTTCGTCGATGGTGCTCTGGCTGACGGTCAGGGCCGGGGTAAAGCGCAGACTGTCGGCGGTCGGCGCATCGAGCAGCAGGCCTTCCTGCAACGCGGCCTTGACCACCGCATCCGCCGAAGCGTCGCTCAGGGTCAGCCCCCAGAGCAGCCCGGCGCCGCGCAGTTGGCCGTGCTCATAACGCCGTGCCAGCCGATCCAGGCCCTGTTGCAGGTAGTGCCCGCGCTCAGCCACCTCGTCGAGGAAGCCATGCTTGAGCAGCGTATCGAGCACCGCCAGGCCGGCCGCACTCATCAAGGCGTTACCGTGGTGGCTGCCACCGATTTCGCCGGGCTCGAAACAGCAGGCCGTGCCCCGCGCCAGCAGCGCCGACAACGGCGCGCCACCACCCAGGCCCTTGCCGAGGGCGATGATGTCGGCACGCACCGCGTACCGTTGCTCGGCCAGCAGGCTGCCGCAGCGGCCGATACCGGTCTGCACCTCGTCGAAGATCAGCAGGATGCCCAGCGCCCGGCACAACCGCTCGACGCCCTGGAGGTATTCCCGGGTCGCCGGGGTAACGCCCGCCGCACGCTGGATCGGTTCGAGCATGATGGCCACGGTCTTGGCATCCACCGCGGCATGCAAGGCCTCCAGATCGTTGAACGGCACCTGGCTGAAGCCGGGCAATTGCGGCTCGAAGCGGTTGCCGAAGCAATCCTGGCCGGACGCCGACATGGCACCGAAACTGCGCCCATGGCAGGCGTTGCTTGCGCTGATGATTCGGTAGGCGCCGCCACGATGCAGCTGGCCCCACTTGCGCGCCAATTTGATCGCCGCCTCGCAGGCTTCCGAACCACTGTTGAGAAAATACACCTGGTCGCTGTCGGTGGCACGACACAGGCGGTCCGCCAGTTGCGATTGGACCGGGTTATGAAAACCCGCGCCGACATTGATCAGGCCATGGGCCTGGTCCGCCAGGGCATGGGCCAGCACACCGGGGCTATGACCGAGGCTGTTGCTGCCACCGCCCTGGCTGAAATCCAGATAGGCCCGTTCCTCGCTGTCCCACAGCCAGGAGCCCTGGCCACGGACGAACACCGGGCTGGGGCGCTCGGCGGCGGGCATCAGGTACTCGCTGGCCGCGTGCTCGTGGCGGGCGCGGGGCTGGAAGTCGGCGGTCAGGTCATCGAGGCTCGGTTGCGGCCGGCGCAGCTTGAACAGATTCATGCGCGCAGCCCTTCCAGCGGCAGCCCGAGCAGCCGGGCCGACCAGTCCTCGACCCGGCCGCTGCGCAGGCGACGAATGGCGATGTCGCGCCAGCGCGAGGACAGCGCCGGGCAGTCCACCAGTTTCTTCAGGCCGGAATGCTCCAGCGGTTCGGCGTAGAACGCGTGCAGGGCCCAGGCCACGCTGAGGCCGGGATAACTGCGCTGCAGCAGTTCGAAGGGCTGGTCGGCGCTGACGAAACCGGGCTTGAGCACCCGATAGAACCAGCCGCAGCGCCCCGTGTCCTGGGCCTGCTGCGGCAGCTCGGACAAGCCCCAGCGATGGCTCAGGCGATAGCAGGGCGAACGTGGCTGGCTGACCTGCAGCAGCGCACCGCCCCAGCGGAACAGGTCGCCCAGGCAGACCTGCTCTTCGGTCAGACCACGGGTCGAGAGATTTTCGCCAAAGGCCGGTGCCGACCAGTCGAGTTGCGGATGCCGTTTGCGCCAGTAGTCATAGTGCTCGGCGGGGTAATGATGCAGCGCCCGCTCCGGTCCGCTGTGGAAACGCGGATCGCCCTGCTCGTCGCTGCCCAGGCCCTGTGGCCATAACCAGAGCCGACTGGCAACCCGGTGTTTATCCGTATCGCTGATCAGACCCTGTCCGAGATTTTTTGCCTTGCCTATGTAAACACCATCAACGCAAACGGTATTCATCGCACGCTCTGGCCCTGTAAGCCCTTTTAATTGCGGTTAGACTAGGCTTGCGAGGCGTTCACGGCCATTTCGTTTTTCGAGCATTTTCGATAAGTACTGCTTATGGATTTCAAGCAACTGCGTTATTTCGTCGCGGTGTATGAAGAAGGCCATGTCGGCCGCGCCGCCGAACGGCTGTCGATCTCCCAGCCGGCCCTGTCGCAACAGATACGCCACCTGGAACACCACCTCGACGTCAGCCTGTTCGAACGCAGCAGCAAGCGCCTGCTGCCGACCCTGGCCGCCCACACCCTGTACAACCATGCATTGCCGCTGCTCGATGGCCTGCAACGGGCCCGCGAAGCCCTGCGCAACTTCCAGGGGCAGGCGTTGCGCACCCTCGCCATCGGCGTGCTGCAGACCGTGCACACCAGCCTGGTGCCGCAGTTGCTCGAACGGGTGCGCAAGGCCCATCCGCACCTGGTGGTGCAGATCTACGAATTGACCGGCATGGAGATCGAACGGCGCCTGCTCAACGGCTCGCTGGATATCGGCATCAGTTATCTGCCACCCCGCCAGCCGGGCTTGCACGGCCTGCCGCTGTACGAAGACGAGCTGCAACTGGTGATCCCCGCCGAGCACCCGCTGCGTGAATTCAAGAAGGTCTCGGTCGGCCAGGCCGCGGAGCTGCCGATGCTGCTGCTCGGCGAAGAATTCCAGATCCGGCAGATCTGGCAGGCGCAACTGGCCAACCTGGGGCGACGCCCGCAGGTCCAGGCCGAATTGAACAACATGGCGGGGATTCTCGACAGCCTGCCGCATACCCGCCTGGCCACCGTACTGCCGGGTCGCTCACGGGACGAACACGATGACCATGATCTGCTGTGGAAACCGCTGACCGAACCGCGGGTCTCGCTGCGGGTCGGCCTGGTGTGTCGCGACATGCAACGCCAGCAGGCTTCGCTGGAGCTGCTGCGGGTGCTGCTGGAGGACGTGATGAACAGCCCGGTCAAGCACCTGCACGGAGCGACGGGGCTTGAAGGCCTGGGCTGAAAAACTTTTTCGCGGACAAAAGAAAACCCCGCCGAAGCGGGGCTTTGCAGACTGTTTCCCTGACATCCATTTCGCTCCACCATCCTGGCGGAATCCTACGTGTCCGTGTTTTGCTTTGAGCTTCCTGCTCGACGTCCTTCATAAGTAGATTACCGCTGGATCCAATATGGCGATATGGGCAAACAGCAGCGCGTTATGTAAGCAAAGGCTTACATGCCAACCCCGCCTCAGAACTGCTCGGCATCGAGCAGGAACAGCGATTCGCTACCCGCCTTCACCGACGCCGTCAGCGAGTGGATGCGCGGCAGCAGGCGGGCGAAATAGAACCTCGCGGTGCCCAGCTTGCTCGCGTAGAACGCATCTTCCCTGTCCTTGCCCAAGGCGGCCCGGGCCATCAGGGCCCACATGTAGGCATAGGCGGTATAGCCGAAGGTGTGCAGGTATTCGACCGATGCCGCACCGATCTCGTTCGGGTTGGTTCCGGAACGGTCGAGCACCCAGTCGGTCAGCTCGTCGAGGTTGTCCAGCGCCGCCGCCAGGGGCTTGGTGAACTCGGCCAGATTGGCGCTCGCGGTATCGATGAAGTGCCGCACTTCCTCGGCGAACAGGCGGTAGTAGGCACCGCCGCTGCCGACGATCTTGCGGCCTACCAGGTCCAGCGCCTGGATGCCGTTGGTGCCCTCGTAGATCTGGGTGATGCGCACGTCACGCACCAGTTGCTCCTGGCCCCACTCGCGCACGTAACCATGACCACCGAAAACCTGCTGGCCGTGCACCGTGACCTCCAGCCCCAGGTCGGTCAGGAATGCCTTGGCCACCGGCGTCAGCAAGGCCACCAGTTCATCGGCACGCTTGCGGGCCGCCGCGTCCTCGCTGAACTTGGCAGTGTCCAGTTGCATCGCCACGTAGGTGGAGAAGGCACGGCCGCCCTCGTTCGCCGCCTTCATGGTCAACAGCATGCGGCGCACGTCCGGATGCACGATGATCGGGTCGGCCGCCTTGTCCTTGGCCTTCGGCCCGGTCGGCGAACGGCTCTGCAGGCGGTCGCGGGCGTATTCGATCGCGTTCTGGTAGGAACGCTCGCCGGAAGCCAGGCCCTGGATGCCGACACCCAGGCGCTCGTAGTTCATCATGGTGAACATCGCCGCCAGGCCCTTGTTCGGCTCGCCCACCAGGTAACCGGTGGCCTCGTCGAAGTTCATCACGCAGGTCGCCGAAGCCTGGATCCCCATCTTGTGTTCGATCGAACCGCAGGTCGCCGGGTTGCGCGCGCCCAGGCTGCCATCGGCATTGACCAGGAACTTCGGCACCAGGAACAGCGAGATGCCTTTCGGACCGGCCGGCGCGTCGGGCAGCTTGGCCAGTACCAGGTGGATGATGTTTTCGGTCAGGTCATGCTCGCCACCGGTGATGAAGATCTTGGTCCCGCTGATCTTGTACGAGCCGTCCGCCTGCGGCTCGGCCTTGGTGCGGATGATCCCCAGGTCGGTGCCGGCGTGGGGTTCGGTCAGGCACATGGAACCGGCCCACAGACCGGCGTACATGTTCGGCAGGTAGGTGGCCTTGAGCTCTTCGCTGGCATGGGTGTTGATCGACACGCAGGCGCCGGAGGTCAGCATCGGGTATAGGCCGAAGGCGAGGCTGGACGAGTTGATCATTTCCTCGACCTGCGCCGAAACGGCCTTGGGCATGCCCATGCCGCCAAACTGCGGATCACCGCCGACACCGACCCAGCCGCCTTCGGCGTAGGTCTGATAGGCCTGTGGGAAACCGCTGGGCGTACGGACCACGCCATTGTCCCAGCGGCAGCCTTCCTCGTCGCCGCCACGGCTCAGGGGCGCGATGCTCTTGGCGGTGACCTTGCCGGCTTCCTCGAGAATCGCCTCGACGGTTTCCTCATCGACGGTCTCGGCCAGGGCAGGCAGTTGGGCCCAGAGATTGCCGACCTCGAAGACTTCATTGAGGACGAAGCGCATATCGCGCAGGGGCGCTTTGTAGTCAGCCATGGCAAACCTCGCAAGATCTAGAACGATAGGGCCCGCGCGGGGCCGATTTCCGAAGGCTTGAGTGTACCTTAACAACTTTTCAGACACATAGGGTCATCACGTGACGTTTTTGTTATTTTTAGTCACAACGCTATGCAGGAGTTTTGGAGTGAATGTTCTGACCTCTTCGCGGGCAAGGCGGTGCGGCGACCCGACTTGCCCGCGAAGGTCCTTCAAGCCTCATCCATCGACTACAGGGCAAACAGATCCGCCGGCAACCGCATCAGGCTCTCGCTCCCCGCTTCCACCGCCGCCCGATGAGCGGCGGTGCGCGGCAGCAACCGCTTGAAGTAGAACTCGCACGTCGCCAGCTTGCCCCGGCAATAATCCGCGTCGCCACTGCCCTCTTCCAACTGCGCCTGGGCCACCAGCGCCATGCGCAGCCACAGGTAGGCCAGGACGATGTAACCGCTGTACATCAGGTAATCCACCGCCGCCGCGCCGACCTCATCCGGATTCTGCATGGCCGCCTTGCCGACCAGCAGCGTCAGCTCGCCCCACTCCCGGTTCAACTGATCGAGCCGCGTCACATGAGCGCCAAGCTGCCCGTGCCCGGCATTGGCCTCGCAGAACTTGTGCACGATCCGGGTAAAGCCGCGCAGCAGCTTGCCCTGGCTGCCGAGCACCTTGCGCCCCAGCAGGTCCAGGGCCTGGATGCCATTGGTACCTTCGTAGATCGGCGCGATGCGGCAATCGCGCACCAGTTGTTCCATGCCCCACTCACGGATGAAGCCGTGACCGCCGAACACCTGCATGCCGTGGTTGGTCACCTCCAGCCCGGTCTCGGTCATGAACGCCTTGCAGATCGGGGTCAGGAATGCCAGCAGGTCCTCGGCCTCCTGGCGCTGCTCGGGCTGGGCGGCGCGATGGGCGATATCCAGCCACTGTGCGGTGAAATAGGTCAGTGCCCGGTTACCTTCGTTGAACGCCTTCATGGTCAGCAGCATGCGCCGTACGTCCGGGTGCACGATGATCGGGTCGGCGGCCTTGTCCGGCGCCTTGGGGCCGGTCAGCGAACGCATCTGCAAACGCTCGCTGGCGTAGCGGACCGCGCCCTGGAAGCTGGTTTCGCCCAGGCACAGGCCCTGCATGCCGGTACCGAGGCGGGCATGGTTCATCATGGTGAACATGCAGTTGAGGCCCTTGTTCGCCTCACCGATCAGAAAGCCCTTGGCAGCATCGAAGTTCAGCACGCAGGTGGCCGAGGCCTTGATGCCCATCTTGTGCTCGATGGAGCCGCAGCTCACCCCGTTGCGCTCGCCCGCCTCGCCGGCCGCATCGGGCAGGAACTTGGGCACGATGAACAGCGAGATACCCTTGGTACCGGCCGGCGCGTCCGGCAACTTGGCCAGCACCAGGTGCACGATGTTGCGGCTCATGTCGTGCTCGCCGGCGGAAATGAAGATCTTGCTCCCGGACACCGCATAGCTGCCATCGGCCTGGGGCACGGCGCGGGTCTTGATCAGCCCCAGGTCGGTGCCGCAGTGGGCTTCGGTCAGGCACATGGTGCCGGTCCATTCGCCGGCGGTCAGCCTGCTCAGGTAGGTCTGTTTCTGTTGCTCGGTACCGTGGGCATGAATCGCCGACATGGCGCCGTGGGTCAGCCCCGGGTACATGCCCCAGGAAGTGTTGCTGGAACCGATCATTTCGCTGATCACCAGCCCCAGCGACTGCGGCAGGCCCTGCCCGCCATACTGCGGATCGGCCGCCAGGCCATGCCAGCCGGCCTCGACGTACTGGGCAAAGGCCTGCTTGAAACCCTTGGGCGTGGTCACCACGCCATTGTCGAAATGGCAACCCTCTTCATCGCCGGAGCGGTTCAGCGGTGCCAGCACCTGTTCACAGAATTTCGCGCCTTCCTCCAGGATCGCCCCGACCATGTCCGGGCTGGCATCGCTGGCGCCGAGGCGTTCGTAATGGGCGTGGAAATCGAAAACATGGTCGAGCAGAAAGCGCATGTCGCGTAGCGGGGCTTTGTAGTCAGGCATGGTCGTTTCTCCGGCAGCAGATGATTCAACCTACTGTCGGCGCCCGCCCCCGGGCAATCACAGTCCAGCCGCTGAATGCTCCACCATCACTCAGCCCACGGCTTCCTTGGTCCGCACCGCGCCGCGCTTGGCGGTCTGCCCGGCGGCCATGACGCAGTTGCGCCCGGCCCCCTTGGCGGCATAGAGCGCCTGGTCGGCGGACTTGAGCACTTCGTCCGGGGTGCGCTGATCCAGCTGGCGCTCGGCGACGCCGATACTGATCGTCACCGACACACTCGACGCACCACCGCCCGAACGGCGCTGGCGGCCTTGCTGGTCGTCCTGCGGGCGGCTGTCCGGGTTGCGCAGTTGAATGCTGTAGTTGGCGATCACCTCACGGATCACCTCCAGGTGCGGCAGGCATTCTTCAAGGCTCTTGCCGGCGAACACCACCGCGAATTCCTCGCCACCGTAGCGGTAGGCCCGGCCGCCGCCGCTGACCTTCGCCAGCTTGCTCGCGACCAGCCGCAAGACCTGGTCACCGACGTCGTGGCCATGGGTGTCGTTGAATTTCTTGAAGTGGTCGACGTCGGTCATCGCCAGCACATAGTTGCGCCCCAGGCGCTGCATCCGCTCGTTGAGCGCGCGACGGCCGGGCAGCCCGGTCAGTTCATCGCGGAACGCCATCTGATAGGCCTCGTGGGCCACCGCCACGGCGATCATCAGCATCACCTGGCTGCACATGATGTTCAGGGTGAACGGCAGGATGAAGGTCATCGGCAGCATCCAGAACAGGCCCAGCAGGCCGATCAGTTGGGCCGCATGCAGCGGCCGCGGGTTGCGCCAGTACTGCACGGTCAGCAGCAGGAACGCCGCGAGGAACACCGGGTAGGACAACTGGATCAGGCTCATCCACGCCCCATGCAATGCGGGCCAGCGGATTTCCGCCAGCCAGCCGAGCAGGGCTTCCGGGTAACTCTGCTCCAGGCCCAGGGCCACGCTGCCCACCGCCAGCAGCACGGCAAACCGCGCGATCATGTCCTGGAACAGGTGTGTGCGCTCCTGCCAGGCGGCGAACACGCCGAACAGCAGTGGCAACAGCAGGCAGACCAGGTGGAAAACCACCGCGGCATCCTGTCGGACCCTGCCATGGTCGCGGTAGTAATCGGCCTGGGTGGAAAGCAGGAAGTAGGCGATGTACACCGTGATCATCAGGAACAGTTCGCGCTGGCGCCGATAGACCGCGCAATAGGAACCGCCGAGCAACAGCACCAGGGTCGGCAGAACGTTGAACAGCGAAGTGAAGAAGACGTTGAGATCCTTGACGTAGGCCGCCGCGAGCCCCGCAAGCAACAACATGACGGAGGGTAGAAAATGACTGGCATGTACAGCAGGAGAACGCGGCAAGGGTAAAGCTCCGACCGGCAGATTCAATAGATGGCATTGTGCCTTTATTTACGCGAGTAAAGCACAAAGAATGTGACAGAGATCACGAATCCTCTCTCTTTAACGGCAGGTCTCGGCTTCTTCTTAGCGTTTTAGTCAGGAATTTTCACTATTGACGCCAATAAATCGGCAATGCCGAAAAGCGCCCACAAAAAAGCCGCTTCCCCCGAAGGAGAAGCGGCTTTTCGAGGTCACTCCGGCAGGGCTCAGTAGCCCAGGCTGAAGTGCTCTTCCTGCATGTCCATCAGGTTGTTGGCGCCCGACAGCATGGTGGCCACGTGGGTACGGGTGCGCGGCAGAATGCGCTGGAAGTAGAAGCGCGCGGTCTGCAGCTTGGCGGTGTAGAACGCCTCGTCGCTGGTACCCGCGGCCAGTTTCTCGGCGGCCAGGCGGGCCATGTCGGCCCAGAAGTAGGCCAGGCAGGCGTAGCCGGAGTACATCAGGTAATCCACCGAAGCGGCACCGACTTCCTCACGGTCCTTCATCGCGGCCATGCCCACTTTCATGGTCAGCTCGCCCCACTCCTTGTTCAACGCGGCCAGTGGCGCAACGAACTCGCTGACCGCCTCGTTGCCTTCGTTGGCCTGGCAGAACTTATGGACGATCTTGGTGAAACCCTTGAGGGCCTCGCCCTGGGTCATCAGCACCTTGCGACCCAGCAGGTCGAGGGCCTGGATGCCGGTGGTGCCTTCGTACAGCATCGAGATACGGCTGTCGCGAACGTTCTGCTCCATGCCCCACTCGGCGATGAAGCCGTGGCCACCGTAGATCTGCAAGCCCTGGTTGGCGGCTTCGAAACCGACCTCGGTCATGAACGCCTTGGCGATCGGCGTCATGAACGCCAGCAGGGCGTCGGCCTTCTTCTTCTCTTCCTCGTCCTGGCTGTACTTGACGATATCCACCTGCTTGGCGGTGAAGTACACCATCGCCCGGTTACCCTCGGCGAAGGCCTTCATGGTCAGCAGCATGCGACGCACGTCAGGGTGCACGATGATCGGGTCAGCGGCCTTGTCCGGCGCTTTCGGACCGGTCAGGGAGCGCATCTGCAGGCGTTCGCGTGCGTACTTCAGGCCACCCTGGAAACCGATTTCGGCGTGGGCCAGGCCTTGCAGCGCGGTCCCCAGGCGAGCGGTGTTCATGAAGGTGAACATGCAGTTCAGGCCCTTGTTCGGCGGGCCGATCAGGAAGCCGGTGGCGCCGTCGAAGTTCATCACGCAGGTGGCATTGCCGTGGATGCCCATCTTGTGTTCGATGGAACCGCAGGACACGGCGTTGCGCTGGCCGACCGAACCGTCGGCGTTGGGCAGGAACTTGGGCACGATGAACAGCGAAATGCCCTTGGTGCCGGCCGGTGCGTCCGGCAGGCGGGCCAGGACGATATGGACGATGTTGTCGGCCATGTCGTGCTCACCGGCCGAGATGAAGATCTTGGTCCCGCTGACCTTGTAGGAACCGTCGGCCTGAGGTTCGGCCTTGGTGCGCAGCATGCCCAGGTCGGTGCCGCAGTGCGGTTCGGTCAGGCACATGGTGCCGGTCCACTCGCCGGACACCAGCTTGGTCAGGTAGGCCTCCTGCTGTTCAGGGGTACCGTGTTCGGAAATGGTGTTCATCGCACCATGGGACAGGCCCGGGTACATGCCCCACGACCAGTTCGCCTCACCGACCATCTCGCTGATCGCCAGGCCCAGAGACTCCGGCAGACCCTGGCCGCCGTGCTCGACGTCGTGAGCCAGGCTCGGCCAGCCACCTTCGACGAACTGCTTGTAGGCTTCCTTGAAGCCGCTCGGGGTCTTCACGCCCGATTCGCTCCAGGTGCAGCCTTCGGTATCACCAACACGGTTCAGCGGAGCCAGGACCTGTTCGCAGAACTTGGCGCCTTCCTCGAGGATGGCGTTGACCATATCCGGAGTAGCGTCCTGGCAAGCCGGCAGGCTCTGATAGTGCGCTTCGTAGCCAAGCAGTTCGTCACGAACGAAGCGAATATCACGCAAGGGGGCCTTGTAGTCAGGCATAGCGATAAACCTCTGCTGATGAAACCTGGAATAAGCGACCGCGTCGATTTGCCACGCCGGTCAAACAGTTGTTTGAAACATACGTTTGCGCCAAAGCCTTGTCAAGCGTCGTTCATGAGCCATTGGTCATACAGGCCGACAATAGGCGCGGGAAATCGCCGGCAGCCCCGCAGGCAGCGGCTGGCAACAAGGAAAGAATAGTCGAGAGGATGGTCTGGCGAGCGGACGCATCGAACGCCAAGCGCCACTGACGCCGGGTATCGAGGCACGACAAGGGGTATGCGCATGGCAAAACGGGCGCTGTCGCGCCCGGATGGGGGATTACGCCGGAGCGATCAGGCGTAGGTGTCGATCAGCGTGCCGAGAGCCTTGTCCGCGGCCTTCTCGACCTTGGTCCCCAGTTCGACCTGGAGCTTGCCCTGGGACAGGTCGACCAGACTGTTCGACAGGTCCTGCTGGCTACGGTCCAGCGACAGCAGCCGTTCGACCTGGGAGTCGGAGGACTGGCTCTTCAGCGAACGCTCGACAGTGGTGTTGGCGATCTGGCCGGCGGCCTGGTCGACACGGTTCTGCCCGGACTGAATAGTGCTCAGACCGGCATAAAAAGCGGTGCTACCTGAGATTTCCATGGGCGAACTCGACTGTACGAAACCATTACAGGCTGCATTGAAGCAGAACCCGGGCAAAAACGCCCGTCAAAAACACTAATGGCACAATGCCTGGCAATAGGCAAAAGCTAGCGCCTGGCCTCGGGCATCAGTCCAGCAGATCCAGCTGCAAGCGCTCTGCCACGGCCTGTGCGGTCGCTGCCTTGAGGCGCGGCACGCGTCCCAGGCACGGCGCCGGCAGGCGCTCGGCCAGCGTCGCGAGGTTGTCTTCCAGACGAGAGGTCTTCGGATCGATGATGTTGGCCACCCAACCGGCCAACTGCAGGCCATCGCGGGCAATCGCCTCGGCGGTCAGCAGGGCGTGACTGATGCACCCCAGGCGTACGCCCACCACCAGGATCACCGGCAACCCCAGGCCACAGGCCAGGTCCGACAGATTGGCCTGGTCGGCCAGGGGTACCCGCCAACCGCCGGCCCCTTCGATCAGGGTGAAATCGGCCTGCAGCGCGAGAATCTCGCGCATCGGCTCCAGCAGTGATTGCACCGTCAGCACCACGCCGGCTTCGCGCGCCGCCAGGTGCGGGGCGATGGCCGGTTCGAGCGCCACCGGGTTGACCTGCGCGTAGGACAACGGCAACGAGCACTCGGCCAGCAACGCCAGGGCATCGGCGTTACGCAGGCCCTGGGGGGTCACCTCGCAACCGGACGCCACCGGCTTGCCCGCCGCGGTGCTCAGGCCGGCGGCCCGGGCCGCATGCAGCAGGCCGGCGGCGATGGTGGTCTTGCCGACATCGGTGTCGGTCCCGGCAATGAAATAGGCTGCGCTCATAGCGGCTTCTCCAACACGGCGTAGACCACCTGGTAGGTCGCCGGCAGCCCCTGCGCCTGGCGAAATTGTTCATAGGCGTCGATCAGGCCGAGCACCCGCGCGCGTCCGGTCAGCCCGCCCGGCCGTCCGGGGTTGAGGTTGTGCGCACCGAGCGCCTTGAGCTCGTGGGTCAGGCTGCGCACGTCCGGGTAAAACAGCACCTGTGGCCGGCTTTCCAGGCTCACCACGCGCAAGCCGCTGGCCGCGCACAGGCGCTGGTACTCGGCGAACTCGCGAAAGCGATTGACGTGAACCAGACCATCCACGGCCCGCCAGCTCTCACGCAGCTCATGCAGGGTGCCGACACACAGGCTGGCAAACGCCATCACGCCGCCCGGGCGCAACACTCGCCGCGCCTCGTCGAGCACGGCGGCAAAGTCGGCACACCACTGTACGGCCAGGCTGGAGAACACCAGGTCGCAACACTGCGCCTGCAGCGGCAGCCGCTCGGCATCACCGGCGATGAAATGTCGCGCGCCGCCCAGGGGCCGGGCGTGTTCGAGCATGCCCTCGGCGATATCCAGGGCCAGGCCCTGCCCTTCAGCAAAACGGCCGCCCAGGGCCCGGGTGAAGTAGCCGGTACCGCAGCCGACATCGAGCCAGCGCGAAGGGCTGAACTGCTCCGGCAGGCGCCGCAACAACTCGTCACCGACATCGCGCTGCAACTGGGCCACGCTGTCGTAACTGGCGGCCGCACGGGAAAACGAGGCGGCGACCTGGCGCTTGTCGGGCAGGCCGCCCGGCAACGGCGGACGGGAAAGATCAGTCATCGGCGCACTCGTGCAAAAAGGCCTGGATAGCCCCGGCCACTCCATGGGGGTCTTCCAGAAGAAACGCATGGCCGGCCTGTTCGATCAGGCCGACTTCGACATCCGGCAACAACGCCAGCAACTCGCCCGCCGCCTCGGCCGGCACCAGGCCGTCGAGCCCGGCAAACAGGTGCAACTGCGGGCCGCCATAGGTTTGCAGGGCCTCGCGGGTGTCCAACTGTGCCAACACCTCAAGCCCACTGAGCAGAACCTCGGGGCTGCTGTGCGGTGCCCCGCCCAGGAGCACCCGCGATTGCCCGCGCGGGTCCGACGAGCCCTGGACGCACAGCAGGCTGAAGCGCTTGAGGGTGGCCTGAGGCTGCGCGCGACAGCCGCTCAGGAACTGCTCGAAGGTGTCCTCGGCCATGGCGCCGGACCAGCCGTCACCGGCCACGAAACGCGGATTGCTCGCCAGCGTCAGCAGGCCGCAGCAACGATCGCCACGGCGGGCCGCCAGTTCCGCTGCCAGCATGCCGCCGAGCGACCAGCCACCCAGCCAGGTGTTCTCCGGCAGGCTGGCATCGAGCGCCTCGATCCACTCCGTCAGTTCGCCGCCGGCAAGCGCCGGCAGCGGCTCGATCTCCACCCGCAGGTGCTCGTCCAGACCGCGCAAGGCCGCCGCCAAGGGTTCCAGCGGCGAAATGCCAAGGCCCCAGCCGGGCAACAGAATCAGACGGTCACGCATGAGGTGGCTCCAACGGCTCATGGGGCCCCAGCAATCTGGAACACTCTGCCAATGCTTCTAACAATAGCCGCACCTGCGCCTCGCTGTGGGCGGCGGTCAGCGTGACCCGCAGGCGCGCACTGCCGGCCGGTACGGTCGGCGGCCGAATCGCCGTCACCATCAGCCCGCGTTCGCGCAGCAGTTGCGAGAAGCGCAGCGCCCGGCCGGCATCACCGATCAGGATCGGCTGGATCGGCGTGAAACTGTCCATCAACTCCAGGCCGATCTGCTGCGCCCCCTCGCGGAACTGGCGGATCAGCGCGTCCAGATGCTGCCGACGCCAATGTTCGCTGCGCAGCAGTTCCAGGCTTTTCAGCGTGGCGCAGGCCAGCGCCGGCGGCTGGCTGGTGGTGTAGATGTAGGGCCGGGCGAACTGCACCAGGCTTTCGATCAGTTCTTCGCTGCCGGCGACGAACGCACCCGCCGTGCCGAATGCCTTGCCCAGGGTGCCGACCAGCACCGGTACGTCTTCCTGGCTCAGGCCGAAGTGCTCGACGATACCGCCGCCCTGGGCGCCCAGAGGGCCGAAACCGTGGGCGTCGTCGACCATCAGCCAGGCGCCGCGGGCACGGGTTTCACGGGCCAGGGCCGGCAGGTCGGCGATATCGCCATCCATGCTGAACACCCCGTCGGTGACCACCAGCGTATTGCCGGTGGCTTTTTCCAGGCGCTTGGCGAGGCTGGCCGGATCGTTGTGCAGGTAGCGATTGAACCGTGCACCCGAGAGCAGCCCGGCATCCAGCAATGATGCGTGATTGAGACGATCTTCCAGCACCGTATCGCCCTGCCCGACCAGCGCCGTGACCGCGCCCAGGTTGGCCATGTAGCCGGCGCTGAACAACAACGCGCGAGGCCGCCCGGTGAACTCGGCCAACGCTTCTTCCAGCGCCTGGTGCGGACCGCTGTGGCCGATCACCAGATGCGCCGCCCCACCGCCCACGCCCCAGCGCGCGGCACCGGCCTGCCAGGCCTCGATGACTTGCGGGTGATTGGCCAGGCCCAGGTAATCGTTATTGCAGAAAGCCAGCAGGGGCTGGCCATCGACCAGCACTTCCGGGCCCTGCGGGCTTTCGAGCAGCGGCCGCTGGCGATAGAGGTTTTGCGCACGACGGGCGGCCAGGCGTGCGGACAGATCGAAGGACATGGGCGCCTCGCAGATGCAATCTGAAGAACACCGCCTGGTCCCGGCTGCGCCGCCCCCTGTAGGAGCCGGGCTTGCCCGCGAATGCGTCCTCTCGATCGCTAAAAGCTTCGCGGGCAAGCCCGACTCCTACAGAGATCGGCGCAGCCAAGGGCCGGGCGGTGTTCCGTTGGAAAAGCGGTGTGAATCAGACTGCGGCGTTGTAGAACTGCTCGCTGCTCTTCTGCTCCACCAGCGCCTGCTCGATAGCCGCCTGGTGCACTTCGTCGGCATGTTCCTCGCGGGCTTCGGGCTGGATACCCAGGCGGGCGAACAGGCGCATGTCCTTGTCGGCCTGCGGGTTGGCGGTGGTCAGCAGCTTCTCGCCATAGAAGATCGAGTTGGCACCGGCGAAGAACGCCAGGGCCTGCATCTGTTCGTTCATCGCCTCGCGGCCCGCCGACAGGCGCACGTGGGACTTGGGCATCAGAATCCGCGCCACCGCCAGCATGCGGATGAAGTCGAACGGATCGACATCCTCGGCATTCTCCAGCGGCGTACCGGCGACCTTCACCAGCATGTTGATCGGCACCGACTCCGGGTGCTCCGGCAGGTTGGCCAGCTGGATCAGCAGGCCGGCCCGGTCGTCGAGGGACTCGCCCATGCCGAGGATGCCGCCGGAACAGATCTTCATCCCGGCATCGCGCACGTAGGCGAGGGTCTGCAGACGCTCGCTGTAGGTGCGGGTGGTGATGATGCTGCCGTAGAACTCCGGCGAGGTGTCGAGGTTATGGTTGTAGTAGTCCAGGCCGGCTTCGGCCAGCGCGGCGGTCTGCTCCTGATCCAGCCGCCCCAGCGTCATGCAGGTTTCCAGGCCCATGGCCTTCACGCCCTTGACCATCTCCAGCACGTACGGCATGTCCTTGGCCGACGGGTGCTTCCACGCCGCGCCCATGCAGAAGCGGGTCGAACCGATGGCCTTGGCCCGGGCAGCCTCCTCCAGGACCTTCTGCACTTCCAGCAGCTTTTCCTTTTCCAGCCCGGTGTTGTAGTGACCGGACTGCGGGCAGTACTTGCAGTCTTCCGGGCAGGCGCCGGTCTTGATCGACAGCAGGGTCGACACTTGCACGCGGTTGGCGTCGAAGTGCGCGCGGTGCACGGTCTGGGCCTGGAACAGCAGGTCGTTGAACGGCTGCTCGAACAGTGCCTTGACCTCGGCCAGGGACCAATCGTGACGCAAAGTGGCGGTAGTGCTGGCACTCATCGCTGGAGTTCCTTGTTTTATGCTGGGCAAGCGGCCGGGGGCGACAGCCACGACCACGACACGGATGCCGGCATATTTAAGGAAGCGACATGGACTGTCAACCACATCGCAAAAGACAGGTTTACATCTGGCTAAAAAACAACCAGACCTGTCTACTCTGCGACGAGCCCAGCGACAACCTCCATCCATTGTGCAGCCCCTGCGAAAGCGAACTGCCCTGGCTGCTGGAATACTGCCAGACCTGCGCCCTGCCCTTGCCGATGGCCGGCCTGACCTGCGGCCATTGCCTGAAACAGCCGCCCAGCTTCGAGCAGGTCATTGCCCCCTGGACCTACCAGTTCCCGGTGGACAGCCTGATCACCCGCTTCAAGCACCAGAGCCAGTGGCCGCTGGGACGCCTGCTGGCCGAACTGCTGGCCCTGGCCCTGCGCGAACGCTTCGACCACGGCCTGCCGCGACCGGACCTGCTGCTGCCGGTGCCCATGGCCGTGAAACGGCAACGCCAGCGCGGCTACAACCAGGCCGCGATGTTGATGAACTGGCTGGGCAGAAGCCTGCAGATTCCGACAGATGAGCACCGTTTACTGCGTATTCAGGACACCGTCGCCCAGCAGGAACTGGACGCCAGGGCGCGCCGGCGCAACCTGCTGAACGCCTTCGCCCTGGCCCCCGGCGTTTCGGTCGCAGGCCTGCACCTGGCGCTGGTCGACGACGTGCTGACCACCGGCGCCACCGCCGAAAGCCTGGCGCGCCTGCTGCTGCGGGCCGGCGCCCGACGGGTCGATGTCTACTGCCTGGCCCGCACGCCCAAGCCGGGAGCACCGGCTTGACGCCCGCCACGCCAGCGGGCACTTTCGAAGGCACCTCCTTGAAAACACTGCCACCACCGCCCATGTCCCTGCCCGTCCTGCTGACCCAATACATCGCCCGCCGCCCACAGCGCATCGCCCTGTTGCAACACATCGCCGAGCAGGGCTCGATCACCCGCGCGGCGAAAAGCGCGGGCCTGAGCTACAAGGCCGCCTGGGATGCCATCGACGAGCTGAACAACCTGGCGCACAAGCCGTTGGTGGAACGCAGTGTCGGCGGCAAGGGCGGCGGCGGGGCGAAACTGTCGACCGAGGGCGAGCGGGTGTTGCGTCTCTATCAACGCCTGCAGACGATCCAGGCGCAGGTGCTGGAAGCCGCCGAGGACGCCAGCGACCTCGACCTGCTCGGACGCCTGATGTTGCGCACCAGCGCCCGCAACCAGTTGCACGGCACCGTGGTCGGCATCGACAGCCATGGACGCAACGACCTGGTACGTCTGGAACTGGCCGCAGGCCTGACCCTGCAGGCGCAGATCACCCACGACAGCACCCTGCGGCTGGAACTGGAAACCGGCACCCAGGTGGTCGCCCTGATCAAGGCCGGCTGGCTGGAACTGCTCGCTCCGCAGGCCTCGGCAACACCTGGAAACAATTGTCTGGACGGTATCGTCGAGGACATTCTGGAAGACGAAAACGGCCCTGCCGAGGTCAGAATCACCTTGCCTAACGGACAGACGCTGTGCGCCCTGGCCACCGCGCAAAAGCTCGCGGCCCTGGGTTTGACCAGCGGGAGCGCGGTACGGGCGCAGTTTGCGCCCGCCTTCGTGTTGCTGGGTACGCCACTTTGACGCTTTCGTGGGCAAGCCATGCTCCTACAAGGTACGGACGGCATTCTGCAGCCGGCGGTGGGTGGGCGAAACATTCCGACTTTTTCCTGCAACAAATCCGTCATCCGCGCTGATTAAGGTGACTGCCTAACCGCAGGGAGCCTGACGATGAGCCTATTAGAAGACAACCAATCCACCGACCTCGAGCAGATGGTCGGCCTCAGCCGCCGTGGCTTCATCAGTGCCGGTGCCCTGTGCGGCGCCGCACTGTTCCTCGGCGGCAACCTGCTGACCCGCAGCGTGATGGCTGCCAGTGTCAGCGCCGCCACCGGCAAGCTGCTGGGTTTCGACAGCATTGCCGCCGCCACCGGCGACCAACTGAGCCTGCCGCCCGGCTACACCAGTTCGGTACTGATCAGTTGGGGCCAGCCACTGGAGAAGAACGGTCCGGCCTTCGACCCGAGCGGCAACGGCACCGCCAAGGCCCAGGAAGTCCAGTTCGGCGACAACAACGACGGCATGAGCCTGTTCCCCTTCCCCGGCGACGACCATCGCGCGCTGATGGCGATCAACAACGAATACACCAACTACCGCTACCTCTACGCTCACGGTGGCCAGCCGCAGTCGCTGGAAGACGTGCACAAGGCCCAGGCCAGCGAAGGCGTGTCGGTGATCGAGATCCAGCGCAAGGACGACCAGTGGCACTTCGTCCAGGGCTCGCCCTACAACCGGCGCATCCACGGCAACACGCCGATCCGCATCGGCGGCCCGGCGGCCGGTCATCCCTGGCTGCAGACCCGCGCCGACAAGCAGGGGCGCAAGGTGCTCGGCACCTTCCAGAACTGCGCCAACGGCAAGACGCCGTGGGGCACCTACCTGACCTGCGAGGAAAACTTCACCGACTGCTTCGGCAGCAGCAATGCCGAGCAGAAGTTCGATGCCGCGCAGAAACGCTACGGTGTGGTGGCCGCGAGCAAGGAGATCGGCTGGCACGTCCACGACCCGCGCTTCGACCTGGCCCTGAACCCCAACGAGTTGAACCGTCATGGCTGGGTGGTGGAGATCGACCCGTTCGATCCGCAGTCCACGCCGGTCAAGCGCACCGCCCTCGGCCGCTTCAAGCACGAGAACGCCGCCCTCGCCGAAACCCGCGACGGGCGCGCGGTGGTCTACATGGGCGACGACGAGCGCGGCGAGTTCATCTACAAGTTCATCAGCCGCGACCGCATCAACCACAAGAACCCCAAGGCCAACCGCGACCTGCTCGACCACGGCACCCTGTATGTGGCGCGCTTCGACAACGGCGACGGCAACCCGGATCGGCCCAGGGGCAAGGGTGAGTGGGTCGAACTGAGCTTCGGCAGGAACGGCATCGATGCCGACAGCGGCTTTGCCAGCCAGGCCGAGGTGCTGATCCATGCCCGCCTCGCCGCCAGCGTGGTCAAGGCCACCCGCATGGACCGCCCGGAGTGGATCGTCGTCAGTCCCATCGATGGCCAGGTGTATTGCACCCTGACCAACAACGCCAGGCGCGGCGAGGACGGCCAGCCGGTGGGCGGGCCGAACCCGCGGGAGAAGAACGTCTACGGCCAGATCCTGCGCTGGCACGCCGCCGGCAACGATCACGGCGCCCCAACCTTCGAATGGGACCTGTTCGTGGTCGCCGGCAACCCCGGCGTGCATGCCGGGACGCCCAAGGGTGGCTCGTCGAACATCACCCCGCAGAACATGTTCAACAGCCCCGATGGCCTGGGCTTCGACAAGGCCGGGCGGTTGTGGATCCTCACCGATGGCGACTACAGCAACGCCGGTGACTTCGCCGGCATGGGCAACAACCAGATGCTCTGTGCCGACCCGGCGAGTGGCGAGATCCGCCGGTTCATGGTCGGCCCGGTCGGCTGCGAGGTGACCGGCATCAGCTTCGCGCCAGACCAGAAGACCCTGTTCGTCGGCATCCAGCATCCGGGCGAGAACGGCGGCTCGACCTTTCCCGAGCACCTGCCCAATGGCAAGCCACGGTCGTCGGTGATGGCGATTCGGCGGGAGGATGGCGGGATCATCGGCGCCTGACACCCGGCTTTCGCGGGCAAGCGCGCTCCCCCAGCGACGGCGTCAAGCGCAGTTGCACCAGTGGAAGCGGGCTTGCCCGCGAAGATGCCCTGACCGCCCACACCATTGCGCTCCCCAGTGCGCTAAGATGCCTGGCCGGACGCGGCAACCTGCTGCGCGCAGGAGCCAACATGTCCCATCCGTTTGATACCCTCACCCCCGACCTGGTCCTCGACGCCGTGGAAAGCCTCGGCTTTCTCAGCGATGCCCGGGTACTGGCGCTCAACAGCTATGAAAATCGCGTCTATCAGGTCGGCATCGAAGACAGCGAACCGCTGATCGCCAAGTTCTATCGTCCACAGCGCTGGACCGACGCCGCGATCCTCGAGGAACACCGCTTCACCTTCGAACTGGCCGACTGCGAAGTGCCGGTGGTCGCGCCGCTGCAACACAACGGCGAAAGCCTGTTCGAACACCAGGGCTTCCGCTTCGCCCTGTTCCCACGGCGCGGCGGGCGGGCCCCAGAGCCGGGCAATCTCGACCAGCTCTACCGCCTCGGCCAACTGCTGGGCCGCCTGCACGCGGTCGGCGCCACCCGCCCGTTCGAGCACCGAGAAGCCCTCGGCGTGCAGAACTTCGGCCATGATGCGCTGGCCACCCTGCTCGAAGGCGGCTTCATCCCCGGCAGCCTGTTGCCGGCCTACGAGTCGGTGGCCCGTGACCTGCTCAAGCGGGTGGAACAGCTCTACCGCGAAACCCCGCACCGCAACATCCGCCTGCATGGCGACTGCCACCCCGGCAACATGATGTGTCGCGACGAGGTGTTCCACATCGTCGACCTCGACGACTGCCGCATGGGCCCGGCGGTCCAGGACCTGTGGATGATGCTCGCCGGCGACCGCCAGGAATGTCTCGGCCAACTCTCGGAACTGGTCGAGGGCTACAGCGAGTTCCACGACTTCGATCCCCGCGAACTGGCGCTGATCGAACCGCTGCGTGCCCTGCGCCTGATGCACTACAGCGCCTGGCTGGCTCGGCGCTGGGACGACCCGGCGTTTCCACGCAGCTTTCCGTGGTTCGGCAGCGAACGCTACTGGGGCGACCAGGTCCTGGCGTTGCGCGAGCAACTGGCAGCGTTGAATGAAGAACCGCTGAAGCTCTTCTGATCGACATACCGACAAGCAACCCGCGACCCGTGTGGCAGCGGGTGTGCTCGCGAACGCGGCGCATCAGCCGGCACCATCGCTGAATGCCGCGACGCAATCGCGAGCCAGCCCGCTCCCACAATGGATCCGTGGTGCCAGCACCACAACGCCATAAATCTCCTTACAATCGCTCTTCTGTCAGCAGCCCAAGCAAGGACTTTGCATGCAAGCCGCCAACCCGCGCCGCGGGTACATCCTCGGCCTTACCGCCTACATCATCTGGGGCCTGTTCCCGATCTACTTCAAGATCATCGCCGCCGTGCCTGCGGTGGAGATCATCATCCACCGCGTGCTCTGGTCGGCCCTGTTCGGCAGCCTGCTGCTGGCCGCCTGGAAACATCCGGGCTGGTGGCGCGAACTGCGCGAGAATCCGCGCCGCCTGGCGATCCTGGCGCTGAGCGGCACGCTGATCGCGGCCAACTGGCTGACCTACGTCTGGTCGGTGAACAACGGGCGCATGCTCGAAGCCAGCCTCGGCTACTACATCAACCCGCTGGTCAACGTGCTGCTGGGGATGTTGCTGCTGGGTGAGCGCCTGCGCCGCCTGCAGTGGATCGCAGTGGGCCTGGCGGCCATCGGCGTGGCCCAGCAGGTCTGGCAGGTCGGCAGCCTGCCCTGGGTCTCGCTGGCACTGGCGCTGACCTTCGGCTTCTACGGCCTGATCCGCAAGCAGGCACCGGTCCAGGCGCTACCCGGCCTGGTGGTGGAAACCTGGATGCTGGTGCCGCTGGCCGTGGGCTGGCTGCTGTTGCATCCGCAAGCGAGCAGTGCCCATCTGGAATTCTGGAGCAACCCCCAGTCCTGGTGGCTGGTGGCCGCCGGCCCGGTCACGCTGGTGCCGCTGGTCAGCTTCAACGCCGCCGCCCGCCACCTGCCCTACACCACCCTGGGCTTCCTCCAATACCTGGCGCCAACGCTGGTATTGATGGAGGCCGTGCTGCTGTTCGACGAGCACCTGTCATCCAGCACCCTGACCGCCTTCATGTTCATCTGGGCGGGCCTGGTGGTCTACAGCGTGGATATCTGGCTCAGCCTGCGCAAACGCGGCTGATCAGAAAACGTACAGAAGCCTGCAAGCCGCGATCCGCAAGGGCTGCAGGCTTCCATCCCAAGGTTATCCACAAGCCGGTCCACGCCGTTTGTGCACAAGCCCTTGAAACTGCTCGTTTTTTGCTCAACTCTCGGTAAGCCACGGCCCACCTGGCCGGGCGCCGTGTCTCCCCAGCTTATCCACAGGCCCGTCCCCGGTTAACTTGGATAAACCGGTTCAGCCTTCACTGCGCAGCACCAGCTCCACCATCAGGTCGTCGGCCAGGGCTTCCAGGCTCGCCTGCAGGCCCTCCAGGGACAGGGTCAACGGCACCGCCAGAATCGCTTCGGCGTGAAACAGCGGCTCACTGCTCATCGGTGCCGGGCGGACATCGGTCACCAACCGTTCGAGATTGACGCCCTGCTCGCTGAGCAGGCGGGTGATATCACGGACGATGCCGGGGCGATCGTTGCCCACCAGTTCCATGGCGATGGGTTTCCAGGTGCAGGACTGCTCGATGCCGCTTTCGGCGATCAGCACGCGGATACCCTGGCTGGAGAGTGCCTGCAGGGCTTCGATCAGTTCATCGTGGGCTTCGGCCGGCACGCCGATGCGCAGGATCCCGGCGAACTGCCCGGCCAGTCGCGACAGGCGGCTTTCCAGCCAGTTGCCGCCGTGGGCGGCGATGCATTGGGCGATCCGTTCGACCTGGCCGGCCTTGTCCGGGGCGAATACAGTCAGTACGAGATGGTCCACGGGGCAGCCCTCTGGCGGTTCATCGATCCAGTATAGGCAATGAGCCAGGCGATGACCGGGCTGGCGCTTTCACATTCAGGAAGCGCTCCACCGGGCATATCCAATCGCAGACAACAAATTGTGTACCATTTTCAGATTTTTATGGAACAACCCATGCATTTCTTGAGAACATCAAGACCTGCTGCGTGACCAGACAGAACCGATTGGTCGCAGAACGACGTATTTAGTCTGATTTTCACAACCGCAATGCATCATGTAGTATGCCCCAGCGCGCACTACATAACCTTGGATGGATGTTCGCCCGAGTGCCTGTGAAATCACGGAAAGCCCCACCGGCCAAGGTTGGCGGGGCCAGCCCAGCCGTCCGCGAGGGCATGTTCTGGTACTGTGTTTAGAGAAGCACGCAAGGCTTTAAATAGAAGAGCTGAATAGCTGAGCAGAGTGAGGCAAGCAATGACTGAACACGTTCAAGTCGGTGGCCTTCGGGTCGCCAGAGTCCTGTTCGACTTCGTGAACAACGAAGCCATTCCCGGCACCGGTCTGACTGCGGACCAGTTCTGGGCCGGTGCCGACAAGGTCATCCACGACCTGGCGCCGAAGAACAAAGCCCTACTCGCCAAACGCGATGATTTCCAGGCCCGCATCGACGCCTGGCACCAGTCGAGAGCCGGCCAGGCCCACGACGCCGTGGCTTACAAAGCCTTCCTGCAAGACATTGGCTACCTGCTGCCAGAAGCGGCGGATTTCCAGGCCACTACCCAGAATGTCGACGACGAGATCGCCCGTACCGCCGGCCCGCAGCTGGTCGTCCCGGTGATGAACGCCCGTTTCGCCCTCAACGCCTCGAACGCCCGCTGGGGTTCGCTGTATGACGCCCTCTACGGCACCGACGCCATCAGCGAGGCCGGTGGCGCGGAAAAGGGCAAAGGCTACAACAAGGTCCGCGGCGACAAGGTCATCGCCTTCGCCCGCGCCTTCCTCGATGAAGCCGCCCCCCTGGCCGCAGGTTCCCATGTCGATGCCACCGGCTACAGCATCGTTGCCGGCAAGCTGGTGGTCGCCCTCAAGGGCGGCAGCAACAGCGGCCTGCGCAACGATGCCCAGTTGATCGGCTTCCAGGGCGCTGCCGAGAAGCCGAGCGCCATCCTGCTGAAGAACAACGGCCTGCACTTCGAAATCCAGATCGACGCCACCAGCCCCATCGGCCAGACCGACGCCGCCGGCGTGAAGGACGTGCTGATGGAGGCCGCGCTGACCACCATCATGGACTGCGAAGACTCGGTCGCCGCCGTCGATGCCGATGACAAGGTGGTGATCTACCGCAACTGGCTCGGCCTGATGAAGGGCGACCTGGCGGAAGAAGTCGCCAAGGGCGGCACCACCTTCACCCGTACCATGAACGCCGATCGCCGCTACACCGCGGTCGACGGCAGCGAACTGAGCCTGCACGGCCGCTCGCTGCTGTTCGTGCGCAACGTCGGTCACCTGATGACCATCGACGCGATCCTCGACAGCCAGGGCAACGAAGTGCCCGAAGGCATCCTCGACGGCCTGGTCACCAGCCTCGCGGCAATCCACAACCTCAACGGCAACACCGTGCGCCGCAACAGCCGCACCGGCTCGATCTACATCGTCAAGCCGAAAATGCACGGCCCCGAGGAAGTGGCGTTCACCAACGAACTGTTCGGGCGCATCGAGGAAGTGCTGAACCTGCCGCGCAACACCCTCAAGGTCGGCATCATGGACGAGGAACGCCGCACCACGGTCAACCTCAAGGCCTGCATCAAGGCCGCCAGCGAGCGCGTGGTGTTCATCAACACCGGCTTCCTCGACCGTACCGGCGACGAAATCCACACCTCCATGGAAGCCGGCGCGATGGTGCGCAAGGCTGCCATGAAGGCCGAGAAGTGGATCGGCGCCTACGAGAACTGGAACGTCGACATCGGCCTGAGCACCGGTCTGCAAGGCCGCGCGCAGATCGGCAAGGGCATGTGGGCCATGCCCGACCTGATGGCGGCGATGCTCGAACAGAAGATCGCCCACCCACTGGCCGGTGCCAACACCGCCTGGGTTCCGTCGCCGACCGCAGCCGCGCTGCATGCGCTGCACTACCACAAGGTCGACGTGTTCGCCCGCCAGGCCGAACTGGCCAAACGCGCGCGCGCGTCGGTGGACGACATCCTGAGCATCCCGCTGGCGAGCGACACCCACTGGTCGGCCGAGGAGATCCGCAACGAGCTGGACAACAACGCCCAGGGCATCCTCGGCTACGTGGTGCGCTGGATCGACCAGGGCGTCGGCTGCTCGAAAGTACCGGACATCAACGACGTCGGGCTGATGGAAGACCGCGCAACCCTGCGCATCTCCAGCCAGCACATCGCCAACTGGCTGCGCCACGGCATCGTCAGCGAAGCCCAGGTGCTGGAAAGCCTCAAGCGCATGGCACCGGTGGTTGACCGGCAGAACGCCGGCGACCCACTGTACCGTCCGCTGGCACCGGACTTCGACAGCAACATCGCCTTCCAGGCGGCAGTCGAGCTGGTGATCGAAGGGACCAAGCAGCCGAACGGCTACACCGAGCCGGTGCTGCACCGCCGCCGCCGCGAGTTCAAGGCCCGCAACGGCCTGTAATCACGCGCTAGCGCAACGAAAAAGCCCTGGCCGGAACGGTCAGGGCTTTTTCATTTCCGGGCTCACCAACCTACCCCGGTTACCGGCCCATTCGCGGGCGGCCCCAGTGCTGATCAGGCCACCATGCCCAGCTCGCGCCGGGCCAGCTTCAGCAGATGGTCGGCATTGATCGGCTTGAGCAGGAAGTCCACCACGCTCAGGTGCATGGCATCGATGGCATCGCGCACCTGGGCATTGCCGGAGACAATGATGATCGGCAATGTCGCGCGCTCCGAACCGCGCACCTTGCGGATCAGGTCCAGGCCATCGTCGGCCATGCGCAGGTCGGTAATCATCAAGCCGATGGAGCGGTTGGCTTCCAGCACCTCGAACGCCGCCCTGCCACTGGCGGCGGTCAGGCAATTGATCCCATTGATGGCAAAAATCTCCGACAACAGCTCGCGGGCGTCCTGGTCGTCATCGACGATCAGCACACGCTGCGCGGGCAACTGGGGAGCATGCATCACCTGAAGTAACGCCTCACGCTCGGCATCGCTCAAAATATCGTGGTCGGTCATACGCTTCTCTGGCTTCCCTTGGCCATCCAAATACCCTGGCACTGTGCTCAGACATCGCTCTACGGCTGCTCAATGTGCACTTCGTCGGAAAGTTTTCCAAGAGGTTCAGCATCAAGAACCCAACGAGTTAACTGTAGGTTATTTCCCAAATTGACGGGGCCACCCCTGGTGCTGGCCCTGCGGAGATCAGGAATATTTCCTACGGACCCTAGACTTACGTCCAATGGGCACCCGCCAACAAGCGTCCGACCATGGGTGAACACAGCGACAGCTCGCGACAGAAACCGATAACAACAACGGACAACAGCGATAGCGGTTATGAGCAAAGCGGATGCCTTCACCCAGGCAGGGAAGACCGCGGTGTTGCAAAACATCCACGGCACCATGCAGTTCCTGCAACGTTTCCCCCCCTTCAACCAGATGGAACACGCCCACCTGGCCTACCTGGTCGAGCAGTGCCAGCTGCGCTTCTACAGCCAGGGCGAGAGCATCATCAAGCCCGCCGACGGCCCGGTGGAGCACTTCTATATCGTCAAGCAGGGGCGCATCGTCGGCGAACGCCCGCACACGGCCAAGGGTGGCACCCAGACCGTCTTCGAAATCGCAACCGGCGAATGCTTCCCCCTCGCCGCGCTGCTGGGCGAACGCGCGACCCGCACCGAGCACCTGGCGGGCGAAGACACCTTCTGCCTGCAACTGAACAAGCCGGCGTTCATCAAGCTGTTCTCGCTCTCCGACTGTTTCCGCAACTTCGCCCTGCGCTGCGTCAGCAGCCTGCTCGACCAGGTCAACCAGCAGGTGCAGCAGAAGGCCGTGGAAACCCTCGGCACCCAGTACTCGCTCAATAGCCGGCTGGGCGAGTTGGCCATGCGCCATCCGGTCACCTGCGGCCCGCTCACGCCATTGCGCGAAGCGGTCAGCCTGATGCACGAGCAGCAGGTCGGCAGCATAGTGGTGGTCGATGAAAACAAGACTCCGCTGGGTATCTTCACCCTGCGCGACCTGCGCCAGGTGGTCGCCGATGGCGTCAGCGACTTCAACCAGGTCATCGAGCGGCACATGACCCAGGCCCCCTTCGCCCTGAGCCCGGAGCACAGCGCGTTCGACGCGGCGATCGCCATGACCCAGCGGCATATCGCCCATGTCTGCCTGGTGAAGGACCAGCGGCTATGCGGCGTGGTGTCCGAGCGCGACCTGTTTTCCCTGCAACGGGTCGACCTGGTGCACCTGGCCCGTACCATCCGCACGGCCGCCCGGGTGGAAAACCTGGTGGCGATACGCGGCGAGATCGGCCAACTGGTCGAACGCATGCTCGCCCACGGCGCCTCCTCGACCCAGATCACCCACATCATCACCCTGCTCAACGACCACACGGTGTGCCGGGTGATCGAACTGACCCTGGCCGAGCGCGGCGACCCGGGCGTACCGTTCAGTTGGCTGTGCTTCGGCAGCGAGGGCCGCCGCGAACAGACCCTGCACACCGACCAGGACAACGGCATCCTCTTCGAGGCCCGCGACGCCGCGCATGCCGCCGAGATCCGCGGCAAGCTGCTGCCGCTGGCCCAACAGATCAACCAGAGCCTGGCGCTGTGCGGCTTCACCCTGTGCAAGGGCAACATCATGGCCGGCAACCCCGAGCTGTGCCTTTCCCGCGCCGAATGGGCCCGGCGCTTCGCCGCCTTCATTCGCGAGGCCACCCCGGAAAACCTGCTGGGTTCGAGCATCTACTTCGACCTGCGGGTGGTCTGGGGCGCAGAGCAGGCCTGCCAGCAACTGCGCCAGGGCATTCTGGCCCAGGTCGCCGACAATCGCCTGTTCCAGCGCATGATGGCCGAGAACGCCTTGCGCAACCGCCCACCGGTAGGGCGTTTCCGCGAGTTCGTGCTCAGCCGCAAGGGCAACGACAAGGCCACCCTCGACCTGAAGATCCAGGGCCTGACGCCCTTCGTCGACGGCGCCCGCCTGCTGGCGCTGGCCAACGGCATCGAGGCCAACAATACCCTGGAACGCCTGCAACAGCTGGTGGCCCGCGAAGTGATCGACCCGCTCGACGGCGCCGCCTATGAAGAGGCCTATCATTTCATCCAGCAGACCCGCATGCAGCAGCATCAATTGCAGACCCGCAGCAACCTGCCCTACTCCAACCGGGTCGACCCGGAGAGCCTCAATCACCTGGACCGGCGCATCCTGCGCGAATCGCTGCGCCAGGCCCAGCGCCTGCAGGCCAGCCTGACCCTGCGGTATCAGCTATGAGCCTGTTCTCCTGGTTCAGGGCCAACGCGCCACAGCTCGATGCCGGGCAACAGGAGCGCCTGCAACGGCTCTCGGCGGCGGCACCGCTGGGCGAATGCTCGCTGCGTGAACAACGCTGGGTCGTGGTCGACCTGGAAACCACCGGGCTCAACCTGAACCGCGACCAGGTGATCTCGATTGGCGCGGTGGCGATCGAGGATGGCGCCATCGACCTGGGCCAGTCGTTCGAACGGACCTTGCAACGCACCGAGCGGACCGTCAGCCCCAGTGTGCTGATCCACGGCCTGGGACCCAGCGCACTGGCGGCCGGCAGCGACCCGGTCGAGGCACTGCTGGATTTCATGGCGTTCGTGGGTGACAGTCCGCTGCTGGCGTTCCATGCCCCCTTCGACCAGCACATGCTTTGCCGCGCACTGAAGGAAAGCCTGGGCTATCGCCTGCAGCACCCGTTCCTTGATATCGCCGACCTGGCCCCGCTGCTGTGCCCCCAGGCGCACTTCCGGGAGGCCGGGCTGGACGACTGGATCGGCCACTTCCAGTTGCAGGTCGAGGAGCGCCACCACGCCAGCGCCGATGCCCTGGCCACCGCCGAGCTGGCGCTGATCCTGTTCAGCCGAGCACGGCGGCAGCAACTGGACAGTCCGCTGGCCCTGCAACAGCGGCTGGGCCAGTGGAAGCGACGGCAGCAGGCACCGTCCTTCTGACGCGACGCGGCGTATTCTTCTTTTCACGCAGTGCATTAATCCTGCGAGCGACGGTGGCACTGTGGGAGCCGGCTCCATCGGCGAAGAGGCCGGCTCTGACGACCACACCCGGATGATGGCAATCCGACCAGCAGCCATTGCACCTTTCCCGGCACCCTGACACAATCGCGAATAATTCTCGTTAATTTAAACTTCCTGTCGGTAATCCCGTGTCGTCAGTCCGAAGCCCGCACCACGAGCTTGTTGGCGCCTTGTATCGCGACCATCGCAGCTGGCTGCTGGCATGGCTGCGGCGCAACATTGCCTGCCCGCAACGCGCCGAGGACCTGAGCCAGGACACTTTCGTGCGCCTGCTCGGACGGGACGAACTCAGGGCTCCCCGCGAACCCAAGGCGTTCCTGGTGGCGATTGCCAAGGGCCTGCTGTTCGACCATTTCCGCCGGGCGGACCTGGAACAGGCCTACCTCAACGAACTGATGCTGCTGCCGGAGCACGAACAGCCGTCCCTGGAAGAACAGCAGTCGATCCTCGAGGACCTCAAGGCCATCGACCAGATGCTCGGCAAGCTGTCGAGCAAGGCCCGCGCAGCCTTCCTCTACAACCGCCTCGACGGCCTGGGCCACGCCGAAATTGCAGAAAAACTCGGCGTCTCGGTGCCCCGCGTACGCCAGTACCTGGCCCAGGGCATTCGTCAGTGCTACATCGCACTGTATGGCGAGCCGACATGAAACCGTTCAGTCACAAACCGGTATCGGCCCGCGTTCTCGATGCCGCCATTGCCTGGCAACTGTGCCTGGAGGGCAGCGGCCACAGTGCCGTGGAACAGGCCGAGTTCGAGAAATGGCACGCGGCCGACGAGGAACACGCCCGGGCCTGGAGCCAGTTGGGCATGCTCGACCAGCGTTTCAGCGGCACCAGCGCGCCGGCCCGCAGCGCCCTGCTGAAATCCCGTGACGGTGCGCACCGGCGGATGCGCAAGCTCGGCAGCGGCCTGGCCAGCGTGGCGCTGGCCTGCGGCCTGGCCCTGCTGCTGGGCAACCGCTTCCTGCCGATCGACTACTGGCTGGCCGACCAGCGCACCGCCACCGGCGAGCAGCGCACCCTGCACCTCGCCGATGGCACTGTCATCCAGCTCAACACCCACAGTGCGCTGGACGTGCGTTTCGACGAGAAGACCCGCCGGGTCGTGCTGCGTGACGGCGAAATCCTCATCGAGACCGGCCATGGCGATGCCCGTCCGTTCATCGTCGAGACCGCCGACGGGCGCATGCGCGCTCTGGGCACGCGCTTCCTGGTCAAGCGCGAAGACCGTGGCACGCGCCTGAGCGTCCTGCAATCGGCAGTGGCCGCCCGCCCCGAATCGCAGCCTGACGAGCAGATCCTCCGTGAAGGCCAGCAGGTGCTGATGCAGCACGACCGCCTGGGCCCGCTGCAAACCCTGGCCCCCGGCGCCGACGCCTGGACCCGCGGCATGCTGGTGGTGGACAACGTGCGCCTGGCGGACATGCTCGACGAACTGGGCCGCTACCGCCGCGGCCACCTTGGCGTCGACCCGAAAGTCGCCGACCTGCGGATCACCGGCAGCTTCCCGCTGCACGACACCGACCTGGCGCTGACCGCGCTGCTGCCGACCCTGCCGGTGCAGATCGAGCGACACACGCAGTGGTGGGTGACGGTGCAGGCCAAGGCCGATCCCAAGCCCTGAATGCAGACACCTGATCGTTCCCATCCGGGAACGATCATCCCCCTCACCGGCCACGGAATGCCCCGCACCTGTCCCCACGGGAGGACAGTGTTCATCCTGAGCGCCGACGTGAATCTAAATTATTTTCAATCAGCCCTATCACTTTTCGAATCTCGTCCGGCCCATAGGCAGTGAGAAACATTTCCATTCAGGAATCCGCCCATGTCCCGCACGCTCGATACCCTGCTCCGCCCCAGTCTCCTGGCCGCCGCCATCGCTCTCGGCACGCCGCTGCTCAGCCCGACGCTGATCGCCGCCGAACAGGCCTCCAGCGTGCGCGCCTACAACCTGCCGGCCGGCCCATTGGGCGCCGTGCTGAGCCAGATCGCCAGCCAGGCGGGCGTGGCGCTGAGCCTTGACCCGGCCCTGGCCGCCGGCAAGACCTCGGCACCGGTCCAGGGCCAGTTCGACACCCTCGGCGCCCTGTACACCGCATTGAACGGCACCGGCCTGCAACTGGTGCAGAGCAGTGCCGGGACCTATACCCTGGTCCCTGTCACCACTGGCGCGCTGGCCCTGCCGGAAACCAATATCACCGGCCAGGGCACTGGAGAAAGCGCCTGGGGCCCGGTCGAGGGCTACGTGGCCACCCGCACCGCAGCCGGCACCAAGACCGACACCGCGCTGGTCGAGGCGCCACGCTCGATCTCCGTGGCGACCCGCGAGCAGATGAAACAGCGCAACGTGCAGAACCTCGACGACGCCGTACGCTACATGCCGGGTATCGTCGCCAGCAGCTTCGGCAGCGACAGCCGCGCCGACTGGCTGCTGGTGCGCGGTTTCGAACCGACCCAGTTCCTCGATGGTCTGCCCCTGCCCAAGGGCGTGTATGCCAACCCGAAGATGGAAACCTGGAACCTCGATCGCGTCGCCCTGCTGCGCGGCCCGGCCTCCTCGGTCTACGGCCAGACCCCGCCAGGCGGCCTGATCGACATGGTCAGCCGTCGACCCAGCGCCGAAGCCAGCCATGAAATCGAAGTGCAGTACGGCACCGATAACCATCGCCAGATCAACTTCGCCAGCACCGGCAAGATCGATGACAACGGCCAGTTCCTCTACAACCTCAGCGGCGTGGTGCGCGACGGCGGTACCCAGATCGAAAAGATCGACGACAAGCGCTACAACATCGCCCCCAGCCTGACCTGGAACATCGACCCCGACACCCGGCTGACCCTGCTGTCGCAGTTCACCCGCGACGATACCGGGATGACCAGCCAGTTCCGGCCGATCCAGGGCACCAAGATCAAGATGCCATTTGGCGACATCTCCCGCGACAAGAACCTCGGCGACCCGAACTGGGAATACTACGACCGCACGTACTACTCGCTGGGCTACGCCTTCGAGCACCGCTTCAACGACACCTGGCAGTTCCGCCAGAACCTGCGTTATACCAAGTCCGAGTTGCACTTCCAGGCCATCACACCCACTTCCTATCCCTATGGGCTGGTGGATGACCAGGGCAACCTGTCTTCGCGCACCACCACCAGCACCGACGAAAACATCGGCCAGATCGCCGTCGACAACAACCTGCAGGGCAATTTCAACACCGGCGACATCGCCCACACCCTGCTGCTCGGCCTGGACCACCAGCGCAGCGATACCACCTACACCTCGATCTTCGGCAGCGCGCCCGGTATCAACGTGAACAACCCGACCTACGGGTTGGCGATCACCCGTCCGGCACGTTCCACCGCCTACTACGACTACAACCAGAAAACCAACCAGACCGGCCTGTACATCCAGGACCAGATGGCCCTGGACCAATGGCGCCTGACCCTCGGCGGTCGTGAGGACTGGGTCCACAGCGGCACCACCTACTTCAACAAGAACGACGTCACCAACACCCAGCGTGACAAGGCTTTCACCGGCAACGCGGCAATCAGCTACGTGTTCGACTCGGGCGTGGTGCCCTACCTGTCGTACGCCGAGTCGTTCCAGCCGGCCAGCAACGCCAGCGCTTCGCCCACCGAAACCTTCAAGCCGACCGAAGGCAAGCAATGGGAACTGGGCGTGAAATACCAGCCGCCAGGCAGCAACACCCTGCTCACCGCCGCGGTCTACGACCTGACCCAGAAAAACGTCCAGGTCACCGACATGGTCGGGAATGTCTCGGTCACCAGCCAGACCGGCGAAGTGAAGGTCAAGGGTCTGGAACTGGAAGCGACCTCCGACGTGACCGAGAACCTCAAGCTGATCGCCAGCTACACCCTGTCCAAGTCCGAAGTACAGAAAGGCCTCTACAAGGGCAACCGCCTGCAACGGATGCCCGAGCAGCAGGCCTCGCTGTGGACCGACTACACCTGGCACAGCGGCCTGCTCGACGGCTTCGGCATTGGCGCCGGCGCCCGCTACACCGGCAACACCTATGGCGACCAGGCCAACACCTGGCTGGGCAAGGCCGACGCCTACACGGTGTTCGACGCCTCGGTCCATTACGACCTGGGCCGCGTGGACAACGCCCTCAAGGGCGCCACCGTGGCGGTCAAGGCCACCAACCTGTTCGACAAGGAATACCTGTCCACCTGCGACAGCTACTACTGCTACTACGGCGACCAGCGCAGTGTGGTCGCCAGCGTGAATTACAAGTGGTAAACCGCCAGGCGTTGAAACAAGGGTCACGGGCAACCGTGACCCTTTCGCATTTGGGAAAGCCATGAAAAGCCAAACCATCCGCCGCTGGTCCTTCATCCACACCTGGACCAGCCTGATCTGCACCCTGTTCCTGCTGATGCTGGCGCTGACCGGGCTGCCGCTGGTCTTCCACCATGAAATCGATCATCTGCTGGGCAACGAACCCGAGCTGCGGCAGATGCCCGCCGACACTCCACGGCTGAACCTGGAGCAACTGGTCCAGGCCGCCCAGGCCCATCGCCCAGGCGAAGCCCTGCAGTACCTGGCCTGGGACGACGATGACCCGAACGGGGTGATCGCGATCATGGCCGCCACCGCCGGCACCGAACCCAACTCGTCCCATTCCTTCCTGCTCGACGCCCGCACCGGCGAGGCGCTGGAAACACCGGCGGCGAACGGCGGGCTGACGCTGTTCCTGCTGCGCCTGCACGTGGACATGTTCGCCGGCCTGCCCGGCAAACTGCTGCTGGCGTTCATGGGCGTGCTGTTCGTGCTGGCCCTGGTCTCCGGCACGGTGCTGTACCTGCCGTTCATGCGCCGCCTGAAGTTCGCCAGCGTGCGCCAGGACAAGTCCACGCGCCTGCGCTGGCTCGACCTGCACAACCTGATCGGCATCGTCACGCTGACCTGGTGCCTGGTGGTCGGCATCACCGGTGTGATCAGCGCCTGCGCCGACCTGATCATCGACGCCTGGCGCAACGAAAGCCTCGCCGCCATGGTCGAGCCCTACCGCAACGCCCCGCCACTGACCCTCCGCGCACCGGCCAGCGAGCTGCTGAAGATTGCCGAACAGGCCGCGCCCGGCATGCAACCGGACTTCATCGCCTTCCCCGGCACACGCTTCTCCAGCGAACACCACTACGCGGTGTTCATGAAGGGCGCCAGCCACCTGACCTCGCACCTGCTGACGCCGGTGCTGATCGACGCCAGCAACCTGCAGGTCACCGCAGTGGCCGAAAGGCCCTGGTACATGGACGCGATGGGCATGTCGCAGCCGCTGCACTTCGGCGACTACGGCGGCCTGCCGATGAAGATCCTCTGGGCCCTGCTCGACGTGCTGACCATCATCGTGCTCGGCAGCGGCCTGTACCTGTGGTGGGTCCGCCGCCACGCCAGGGCCACCGTGACGACGGAGACCAGCCGATGAAACCGCGAGTGTCGAGTTTCTGGAAGGTCTTCGCCATCCCGCTGCTGATCGCCGTGCTCACGGCCGCCGGCCTGTTCACCGCCCTGCTCGGCGACGGCCTGTGGGACACGCTGAGCTGGCTGGGCCTGGGCGTGCCAACCCTCATCGGCATCCAGGCTCTGCTGCGACGCCGCTGACCGCCGAGTCATACGACAACATCAGAAGCGCCCACGGGTCAAAAACCCCAAGAGGCGCTTTTTTATTGAAATCCCAATTGACATCCGCTCTCGACAGTCCTTATAAAGGCACAAGTCATACGACGACATACAACGAAACAAATTCGCTCCAATAAAAATAATTCAAAGAGTGTCAACGCAAATGATCGGACTCATGGCTTCCTCGGCAGGCCCCTGCGCCTTGCACACCCGGCCCATTCGCCGCCCTCCTGATGCCCCTCGTGAACCGGCTTGCCGTTCGAACGCGGGGCGCTGCGCACTCCCTCGACTCCAAAAACAACAAGGGTGAAGTGATGAAAATCAAAGGCATCCGCTGGTGGATGATCGGCCTGGTCACCTGTGGCCTGATGGTCAACTACCTGGCTCGCAACACGCTGTCGGTGGCCGCACCGACGCTGATGAGCGAGATGAGCGTTTCCACCGAGCAGTACTCGCATATCGTCGTCGCCTGGCAGATCGGCTATGCGCTGATGCAGCCGATCGCCGGCTACATCGTCGACGCCATCGGTACCAAGCTGGGCTTCGCGATTTTCGCTATCGCCTGGTCCCTGGCCTGCGCGGCGGCGGCCCTGGCCAGCGGCTGGCAGGGCCTGGCGTTCGTGCGCGGGCTGCTCGGCGTTACCGAGGCCGCCGGCCTGCCGGCGGCGGTCAAGACCACCACCGAGTGGTTCCCGGCCAAGGAGCGCTCCGTCGCCATCGGCTGGTTCAACATCGGCTCGTCCTTCGGTGCACTGCTGGCACCGCCGCTGGTGGTCTGGGCGATCCTGCAAAGCGGCTGGCAACTGGCGTTCATCATCGTCGGCGCCCTGGGCATCGTCTGGAGCCTGACCTGGCTGTGGCTGTACAAGCACCCGCGGGACCAGAAGCGCCTGAGCGACACCGAGCGCGACTACATCCTCAGTGGCCAGGAAGAACACTTCAAGGACACCGGCACGAAAAAAGGCAGTTGGAAGAAAGTCGTCATCAGCCGCAACTTCTTCGCCATCGCCAGCGCGCGTTTTCTCTCCGAACCGGCCTGGCAGACCTTCAACGCCTGGATTCCTCTGTACCTGATGACCGAACGGCACATGAACATCAAGGAAATCGCGATGTTCGCCTGGTTGCCGTTCCTCGCTGCCGACCTCGGCTGTATCCTCGGCGGCTACCTGAGCCCGTTCTTCCACAAGCACCTGAAGGTCAGCCTGTTCACCTCGCGCAAGATGGTGATGTTCCTCGGCTGCAGCTGCATGATCGGCCCGGCCTGCATCGGCCTGGTGGAGAGCCCCTACACCGCCATCGCCCTGCTCTGTGTCGGCGGCTTTGCCCACCAGACCCTGTCGGGCGCGTTATACGCGATCACCTCCGACTCCTTCGGCAAGAACGAAGTGGCCACCGCCACCGGGGTCGGCGGCATGTTCGGCTACTTCGGCGCGGCACTGTTCACCATGCTGCTGGGCATCATGGTCACCAAGGTCGGCTACAGCCCACTGTTCGTGGTGCTGGCAATCTTCGACATCGTCGCCGCGCTGCTGGTGTGGAACGTGGCCCGGCCGCTCAAGCCGGCGCCGAATGAACCGGCGCTGAGCGGCACTCCCGCCACGGCGTAGCCCTCATGTGAGGCTCAAGGGCCTGTTCGCGGCGGTTCGGGGCGCCGAACCGCCGCGAAGCTCTTGGCCATTTCAAGGGCACCTTCGCGGATAAGCCGTGCCAACTCCATCCCCCACTGCTGGTCCTCGCGCAACCCCAGTGACCTACTCATGGGCCACCTCGCCGGCGACCGGCAGGTCATCGCCCCCCTTCGCCAAACCAACCCCGTACCAGTCCAGCTTGCGGGTCAGCACCATGAACACGCCGAGCAGGCCGAACAGCAGCAGCGAGCCCATCAGCAATGCATAGTCCTCGGCGCTCAACAATCCGTACAGCAGGCCGTAGAGCGCGGCCAGCGCCAGCGCAAAACCCAGCCCATGCCCCAGGCTGCGCAACACGTGGCAGGCATAGAAACCGATCAGACCGACACAGGCCCCCGCCGACACCAGATACGCCAGGCCGAACCCCAGGTGCTCCGACAACGACAGCAACAGCAGGTAGAACAGTGCCAGCGCCACGCCCACCAGGGCGTACTGGATCGGGTGCACCGCCAAACGCTTGAGCACTTCGAACAGGAAGAAACCGGCGAACGTCAGGGCGATGAACAGCAATGCATATTTGATCGCCCGATCGGACTTCAGGTACTGATCCACCGGATCGATCAGGCTCACCCCGAAACTGCGGGACTTGAAAGCCTCGCAATCGTTGGTGTCCACACAATTGCCCATCGCTTCATGCAGGTTGGTGGAGAAGAACGAGGTCTGCCAGTTGGCCGTGAAGCCCTGTTCGCCCACTTCACGCTGGGTCGGCAGGTAGTTGCCGATGAAGCTCGGGTGCGGCCAGTCGGCGGCCAGGTGCACGTTGCTGGTCTTGCCCACCGGAATCACCTGCAACTGGCCGGTGCCCTGCAGCGCCAGGTCGAACTCGAAGTCCAGGCGCTGCTGCAGCCGACCGTCGACCCGCGGCAGGTTCACATGCACACCATCGCCCAGCCAGCTCACCTGCGTTCCCGGCATGAACTCCAGTTGCCGGTCGCCCAACTGCAGCGTCAGGGCGTTCTCGATACCCCGGATATCGCTGATACCGACCGCGAGATAGGGCTCGTCGAAGCGGTAATCGGCGAAACCCTCGTCGATGCCCAACTGTGGCGGCACGACGAAGGTGCCGCTGATATGGTTATTGGCGTGAAACAGCCGCGCCTCATAGATCCCGCGCGCACGGCGCTCGGTCTGGACCTTGCCATCGAGGACGAAACGCTCCGGCAGCAGGTACAGCCGCCCGCTGACTTCCTTGCTCTCCTGGGTACGCTTGCCCTTGGCGTCGGTCTTCCACTCGCGCACCGTCTGGCGATAGGGCACCACCAGCACCGGACCGCTGATCAACTGGCTGTTGCTGGAACTGCGGGCGATATCTTCCAGGACACCGTCACGCAGGTACTGCCGCTCGCTGATCAAGCCGTCGATCATCATCAACGGGATCAGCAACAACAGCATCAGCAGGGCAATCGCCCCGAATTTTATTGCCAGACTGCGGTTCATGGGTCTCTCTCCCTGATTGGAATGGGAGAGAGTCTGGAGCCTCCTTATGGGGCGTTGATGGAGCCCATGTGGAGACTGTGTGGAGATTCAGGGCAGGCGCAACGTCACCTCGACCCCACCCTCGACATTACCGATCCGCAGTTCGCCACCGTGCAGCTTCACCACTTCCTCGACGAAGTTCAGCCCCAGCCCGGTGCTCTTGCGGCCGCTCTGCGGGCGCGGCAGCGAGTAGAAACGTTCGCTCAGGCGTGGCAGGGCGTAGTCGGGAATCGCCTCGGCCTGGTTGAACAGGCTGAACCGCAACAGCTGTCCCTCGCGCTCGGCGGCGAAGCGGATCGTCCCGCCAGCCGGGGTGAAGTCCAGGGCGTTCTCCAGCAGGTTGCCGATGGCCTGGCGCAGCAGGAAACGCTCGCCGAACACGCTGACGTGCGCAGCGATCCGGCGTTCGATCTGCAAGCCGGCCCGCTCGATACGGGCGGCCTGGGCCTGCAGCACGTCGTCGACCAATGCCGCCAGCGGCACCTCGACCTGCTCTTCCAGCACCTGGCGCTGTTCCACCAGCGCCAGGTTCAGCAGCCGTTCGATCAACTGCTGCATCCGCGCACTCTCGTTCTCGATATTGCCGACGAAACGCTCGCGCTGGGCGTCCGGCATCTCGCCGTGCAAAAGCTCCGCAGCCCCACGGATCGCCGCCAACGGGCTTTTCAGTTCGTGGGTCAGGGTATGCACATAACGCTCGACGTAGGCCTTGCCTTCCAGTTGTGTGCGCATGTGTTCCACGGCATTGGCCAACTGCTCCATTTCTCCGCCGCGATAATGCGGCAGCTCGGCACGTCGGCCTTCGCTGACCGCCTGGGCATAGGCGGTCAGCCGGCGCAGGGCCGCGCTCAGCCACCAGGACAGCAGTGCACCGAACAGCAGGCCCAGGGCGATCAGCCCGGCGCCCCACAGAATCAGCCGATGCTCGGTGCGATCGACATAGGGCTGCAGCGAACTGTTGGGCTTGGCCACGGTGACCACGCCGATGATCTGGCCGTGGTCGGTGATTGGCGCGCCGACATGCATCACCGACGAATTCGGGTCGTCGGGATCGGAGCGGGTCGAGCGCGCACCGTACTCGCCACGCAGGGTCAGGTACACGTCGTTCCAGCGCGAATAATCCTGGCCGAGGGCCAACCCGGCGGAGTCGAGCAGGACGATGCCCTTGGCATCGGTCACATAGATGCGGTGGTTGACCTGGTTCTTCGGCAGGCCCCAGATGTTCGCCGCCGGCTTGCGCTGGCCGTAGGCCTTGAGCACCTCGGGCAGGCGGCTCTGGCCGAGGGTGCCGGACTTGACGTCGTCATGGAGGATTTCCGCCAGCAGGTTGGCGGTGTCCACCAGGGTCTCCTCGGTGGACTGGCGCACCCCGGGGCGGATTTCCTTCATCACGGTGCTCAGCACGAAATAGCCGGTCAGGCCGACGAACAGGAAGTAGACGAGGAAGATCCGCAGCCCCAGCGGCATCAGCTGAGACTCGGGCTGTAGCTGTAGCCCAGGCCGCGGTGGGTCTGGATCGGTTCGGCCGCGCTGGCCACCAGCCGCAGCTTGGCCCGCAGGCTCTTGATGTGGCTGTCGATGCTGCGCTCGTAGCCGGCATCCGCCGCGACCCCGACGGCATCGAGCAGTTGCTCGCGGCTGAATACCCGCTCGGGCTGTTCCAGCAGGCAGGCGAGCAGGCGGAATTCATGGCGGGTCAGGCTCAGGACCTGGCCGCGGTAACTGATCTGCACCCGTTCGTGATCGACCACGAAACGCTCGTCGGCCACCGCCGCCGGCGCCTGGGGCACCACCCGTTTGAGTATCGCCCGCACCCGCGCCGCCACTTCCCGCGGGCTGAAGGGCTTGACCACGTAGTCGTCGGCACCGATCTCCAGGCCCACCACCCGGTCGATCTCGCCGTCACGGGCGCTGAGGAAGATCACCGGCACTTCGGTGAAGCGCCGCAGTTGCTTGCAGACTTCGAAGCCGCTGATGTCCGGCAGGCCGATATCGAGAATCAGCAGGTCGGCCGGCGTGGTGCGCTGGTACTCCACCGCGGCGGCGCCGAGGTTCAGCCAGGTGGTGGTGAACCCCTCGCCCTGCAGGGCATAGATCAGGGTATCGGCAATCGCCGCTTCGTCTTCGACAATCAGGATATGGGGCATGGCGTCCGAGCGCTGGGAGTGATCGCGCAACGGTGCCGCAGGCGTGTCGCGCCGTCAATCGGCCGGGGCTGGCTTTGTGAGCAGGGGCGCGAGCCTGATAGTTCTGCTAGTAGGCAAGAGCCCGGAAACAGCCAACACTCGGCAGAGTATTTTCGCCCTTGAACGGAGTCCACACCATGCCGACCTCTGCTCGCGAAACCCTCCTGTGTCGCTATCACTACGACCCACTGGATCGGCTGGCCGACTGCTCACCGGTCGACCAGGCCAGCGTCCAGCGCTTCTACTGCAAGAGCCGCCTGGCCAGCGAGATCCAGGGCACGGTTCGCACCCGTGTGTTCCAGTACGACGACCATCTGCTGGCCCAACACCGGCAGGACGCAAACGCCAGCGAAAGCCATCTGCTCGCCACCGATACCCAGGGTTCGGTCCTGCATTGCCTCAGCCCCCAGCAGCGGCAACCCAGCGCCTATTCCGCCTACGGGCAGCGGACACCGCAGAATGGATTGCTCAGCTTGCTCGGATTTAACGGCGAACGGCCAGATCCGCTGACCGGGCACTATCTGCTGGGCAATGGCTACCGGGCATTCAACCCGGTGTTGATGCGTTTCAACAGTCCGGACAGTTTGAGTCCATTCGGGGAGGGAGGGCTCAATAGCTATGCCTATTGCCAGGGAGACCCAGTGAATCTGGTGGATCCTGGCGGGCATGTGGGTTCGCCCCCATCCTATAAGGCGCCCAAGCCTCGGAAGAAGCCCCCCTTAGCACCAAAAACAAGTGATCAAGAGGCAGCCCTTAGAGCCGCAGATAAAGCACGCAGGCGCGAGAGAAGCCTACAATTATTCAAGGAGTCACAAGCAATTGACAGCAACAAGAAATTTTTCACAGACCGAATTAATTTTGAGCCAACCACAAAAATCACCAGCAATGATGACCTTAAGACAGCATTCAAATCCTCACAGGAAATACATGGGTTCGACCAATACCCAAGCATTCAAAAAGCCATCTACCTCCCTGATGGAAGACTTGACGCACAGCACTTTCAAATCACAAAAAAATACTACGGAAGGTTCTCAGCCAGCGGCAAAAAGGGGCGCAGTACAGGAAGCGTTTATCGCACGAATATATTACTTTCCAGGTACGCCGCCTTGAACGCCAACGTTGACTTACTCCGAGCCCCGTCTCCACCAAAACTCCAGTTGCCAGGTTTCAAAACTTTTAATAAAAAATACTTCGATGGATTTAATTCGCAAGATCCCCAAATACTAGAATAATGGCCATAAAATGAAAATTGACGCACTCTGCTGAACATTGGGAGGAGCCTGACCGATGTCAACCATCCCCCGAAACACGCTTCTGTGCCGCTATCACTACGACCCACTGGATCGGCTGGCCGACTGCTCACCGGTCGACCAGGCCAGCGTCCAGCGCTTCTACTGCAAGAGCCGCCTGGCCAGCGAGATCCAGGGCACGGTTCGCACCAGTGTGTTCCAGTACGACGACCATCTGCTGGCACAACACCGGCAGGACGCAAACGCCAGCGAAAGCCATCTGCTCGCCACCGATACCCAGGGTTCGGTCCTGCATTGCCTCAGCCCCCAGCAGCGGCAGCCCAGCGCCTATTCCGCCTACGGGCAGCGCACACCGCAGAATGGATTGCTCAGCTTGCTCGGATTTAACGGCGAACGGCCAGATCCGCTGACCGGGCACTATCTGCTGGGCAATGGCTACCGGGCATTCAACCCGGTGTTGATGCGTTTCAACAGTCCGGACAACTTGAGTCCGTTTGGGGAAGGTGGGTTGAATGCCTATGCGTACTGCTTGGGAGATCCGGTCAACAGGCTGGATCCGACCGGGCATGCTCCAGGATTCGTCGAGTTTCTATCAAGACTACGGCGTTCAAGATCTCACCTTACGACTCGGCCGGGTACAGCTCAAGTTTCACAACCAGTTGGGACAGCAGAACCATCCACGCCCGTACCAGTGAACCTGGACCGGCCTCCGGGAGCACCTCAAACCGGTCTCGATACTTTGAACATTCCCATCGACTCTGAACGTGTCGCGATTTACAGCATAAGCGCAGAACAGTGGCGTACCCCCCCATCAGCACAACCAGCGCCTATGCGCCACAGTCAACCTTCCCAAAGGACTCAGGCATCTTCCTCGACCAGGCCCAATCAATCCCATTCAAACTACGACTACGGCAGGACACGATCCAACCCTCAGATAGCGCCGCCCACCTATAGAGAAGCAACAGACACAACCCCGCTCCGTCCAACCGATCCTGACTACGATCAAGAACTCTTTCTGCGAGTCAGCAGCAAACTGGAAAATATTCGGCACGGCCGGATGCATCGCCGAAAATATGTCGTGCTGGCGTATCTATAGATCTGCGTACTCACTGCACCACGAACCTGATGGTTCTGCTAGTAGGCAAGAGCCTGAAAACAGCCAACACTCGGCAGAGTATTTCGCCCCTGAACGGAGACTACGCCATGCCGACCTCTGCTCGCGAAACCCTCCTGTGTCGCTATCACTACGACCCGCTGGATCGGCTGGCTGACTCGAACCAGGCTCAACAGTCCGGCTTGTCCGCCGTATACCGCCGCGCCGGATTCACCGCCGCACCGAACTCGCGCAGGGCCTTGGCGCCGATCAGCAACGGGTAGTTGAAGCTGCTGCGGTTGGTCAGGTTGACCTCCACCGTGCGCCTGACGTTGCCCAGGCACATTTCCAGGTCGACCACCGGGCGCTTGCTCGGGTCGGCGGCTTCACCGTCCTCGTCTTCCTCGGCACGGGTCTTGATCTTGCTGATGCGCGAGACCTTGTGCTCGTAGACCTTGTTGTCGGCGTCAGCGGTGCCGAGGCGGAAGCGCACCCAGTCCTCGCCGTCACGCTTGAACAGCTCGATGTCCTTGGCCGACAGCGACGCGGTGAGCGCGCCGGTGTCCATCTTGGCCTTGAAGGTCTGGCCGATCTCCGGCAGACGGATGTATTCGTAGCGCCCGTAGAGGGTCGGCTCGGCGGCCATGACCGGCAGGGCCAGGAGGGACAACAGGGCAAGAACGGATTTCACTTGGGCTGTACCTTTGTGTGGACGCGCAGAGGCGAGCAGTTTAGACCGCGCCGTCGTCATTGGTTCATGAACAATCGGCTAAATGACCGCCATCCTGGCACATCGTGCGTGAAACATTCGTCGATCAGCGGATTTGGCGTCTGTCCGCCCCCGCTTTATGATGGCGCGCCCTCACGCCCTTGAAAGAGTTCCCTTATGCGCCGCCTGCTCACCGGCAGCCTCGTTACGCTGCTGCTCCTGCTCAACACCCTGGTGCTGTTCGGCCCGCTGATGGTGTTCGCCCTGCTCAAGCTGGTGCTGCCCGGCCGTTTGCGCGACTACGCCAGTTGGGCAGTGATGTGGATCGCCGAGACCTGGGCCGAGATCGACAAGCTGATCTTCTCCCTGTGCATTCCCACCCGCTGGGACATTCGCGGCGCCGATGGCCTGCGCCGCGACACTTCGTACCTGGTGGTGTGCAACCACCAGTCGTGGGTCGACATTCCGGCGCTGATCCAGTCGCTCAACCGGCGCACGCCGTTCTTCAAGTTCTTCCTCAAGAAGGAACTGATCTGGGTGCCATTCCTGGGCCTGGCCTGGTGGGCGCTGGACTACCCGTTCATGAAGCGCTACTCCAAGGCCTTCCTCGACAGGCACCCGGAACTCAAGGGCCAGGACCTGGAAATCACCAAGGCCGCCTGCGAGCTGTTCAAGCGCCAGCCGGTGACCGTGGTCAACTACCTCGAAGGCACCCGCTTCAGCGAGGCCAAGCGCCAGCAGCAGGCCTCGCCGTTCCAGCATCTGCTCAAGCCCAAGGCCGGCGGCGTGGCCTTCGTCCTCGCCGCGATGGGCGAACAGCTGGACGCGGTGCTCGATGTCACGGTGGTTTATCCACAGGAGAAGATCCCCGGTTTCTGGGACCTGATCAGCGGCAACGTGCCCAAGGTGATCATCGACTTCCACACCCGCGCCATGGACCCGAGCCTGTGGCAGGGCGACTACGAGAACGACCCGGTGCTGCGCAAGCGGGTCCAGGACTGGGTCAACCAGCTCTGGAGCGAGAAGGACCAGCGCATCGCCGCCCTGCGCAGCGAGCGCGACTGAACCTCAGTCGAGGATGATGTGCGGCAGGAAACGGCTGGTGTCTTTGGTGATCAGCGAGTTGTCTTCGCGAATGCCGATGCCGGCCGGCTGATCACCGATCATCCAGCTGCCGAGCACCGTGTGGCTGCCGGCAAATGAAGGCAGCGGCTTGAACTGCTGCAGCACGAACGGCCCCTGGTCATAGGGGCCCGGCTCGCTGACCCGTTCGCCGGTCGGCGAGTGAATCTCGACATTGGCGCCCTCCCGCGAAAAGAACGGCTTGCGCACCCAGCCCCGTTCCGGACGGCCGTTCGGCTGCGGGTCGATGAAGGTCGGCAGCAGGTTCGGGTGGCCCTCATGCATTTCCCAGAGCAGCGCCAGGGCGCCCTTGTTCGACAGGATCGCCTTCCACGGCGGCTCGACGAACAGCGTCTGGCTGTGGGCGATGGCCGGGCCGAAGGCTTCGCTGAACAGGTTTTCCCACGGATAGAGCTTGAACAGGGTGCTGATCGGCAGGTCCTGCTCATCGACGAAACGCCCGGCCCGATCCAGGCCGATCGCCTCGATGTCGAGCAGTTGCGTCGTCAGCCCGGCCTGGCGGGCGATGTCGCTCAGGTACTCGACCGTGCCGCGATCCTCCAGCGAGTCGCGGACCGAGGCGAAGTGCAATGGCGACGGGAAGCCGATCTCGACGAAGGCCTGCAGCAGCTTGTCCTCGATGCTGTTGAACTGGTCGGCACGGGTCGGCAGTTGCCCGCGGCGCATCTGCTCCTCGAGCCAGACGTACTGGAAGAAACTCGCCTCGTACAACGAAGTCGGCGTGTCGTAGTTGGTCTCCAGCAGCTTGGCCGGGCCGCGGCCGTCGTAGCACAGGTCCATCCGCCCGTAGAGGTGCGGGTGGCCCTGGCGCCAGGAATGGCGGATCAGGTCGCGATAGCCCTCGGGAATCGCCAGGCGGTCGAGCAGGTGCTCGCTGTCCACCACCCGCTCGACCAGGTCCATGCACAGCTCATGCAACTGGCGGGTCGGCTCTTCGAGGTCGTCCTCGATCTGGCGCAGGCTGAACTGGTAGTACGCCGACTCGTCCCAATAGGGTTCGCCGTCAAACGTATGGAAGTGGAAGCCCAGCCGTTCGGCGGTGGCCTGCCAGTCCGGGCGGGGTACGCTGGAGATGCGTTTCATCAGCCGCCCCTGCTGCTGCCGTGGGACGAGCCGAAACCGCCACGGCTGACCATCCGCGGTGCCGAGCCACGGTAGGAGGCCGGGGTGAACTGCCCCGGGCTGTTCAGGCGAAAGCGCGCGTTGGTCGACTGGGCGAAGGTCTTGCCGGCCCGGGCCTGCTGGTTGAGGCTGCTGGCCTGATAACCGCCACGGCCGTCGCGCTCGTTGTACAGCGGCTCGCTGAAGTAGCGCGGCGCATAGGGGTCGCTGCCCAGGCCGATCCAGCGCCAGAAGCGGCTGCCCCAATCGTTGGAATGGCTGGAGTAACCGGAACCGCCGAACGAACCGCCATAGCTGCCGCCGCCCGAGGATGAAACGGGCGGGGCGCTCTGGACGGCAGCCTGGGCCTCCTGTTCCTGCTCCTGCTCAAGAGGTGCCGGCACCGCCTGCACGGTGGTCAGGTTGAAGCCGGACATCAGCGGGTGGAAACGGCTGTTGCCCAGGTCAGCCACGCAATCGCTGCGGGCGAAATCACTGGCGCAGGCATCCTGGCTGGCATATTCCGGAACGATTTCCAGATGCTGTTCCCGAGCCTCGGCCGCCGCGTCGGCACAGACATCGGCCGCCACGCCGGCCGCGACACAGGCCGGCTCGCTGGTGTACGACGTGGTTTTGATGACGTCCCGCGTACGCACCTGTTCACCGTCACAGGCCACCAGCACGAAGGGCACGCTGCCCAGCAGGACCAGGCCAACACGTTGACTACGTTTCATCGCCAGCCCCCTCAGACCGGAGGGGTCATGCAGGCCGCATTGAGCAGGCCGACACTGATGGAAATCGCCGCCGAGAGAATCGCCGCCGCCGACTCACCCTTGGCGATCCGTACCGACAGGCCACGAATCGACAGACTGACCAGGCCGAACGCCAGCAACTGGGCGACCAGGGCGATCAGCGCCCAGATCAGGAAATCCACCAGCGATACCGAATGGGCGATGGCACTGGCCGCCGGAATCGCGAAACCGATCAACGCGCCGCCCAGCGCGATCGCGGCGGCAATATTGCCCTCGCGGATCAGCGTCCACTCCCTGTGCGGCGTCATCCGGGTATAGAGGCAGGCATACAGCCCGAAAACCAGCAGTGCCACCAGCAGGTACAGGACGAATCCCATCACCGCATCCAGGTGCAACGACATCTTCACCGCATCGACCAACATGCTTGTGCCACTCTCTCCATGAACAGGCGGCGACAAATAGCACACCGCACGCGATAACTGAACCCGCGTCGTGGCCGCACAGACAAAAACGCACCGGTTCCTCGCGGAGTCCGGTGCGTCGTCAGCCGTAGCGGGGTTCAGCCACCCGCGCCCCAGATACCGCCGAGGCTCTGCAACAGCGAGCCGCCGACACCCTGTTCGCCCAGGTAGCTGAGGAGGATCGGCGCAAACTGGCCGACCATGCCGCTGTCCATGCCCAGGGCGTCGAAGGCGTTGTTCAGGTCGTGGGTGTTCTTCACATTCCCCAGGGCGTTGCCCACCGCCGAGTCGCCGACCGACTGGCCGAGCAGGCCGCCAAGCCCGGCCAGGGCACCCGCGCCGGACAACTGGTCGAGGCCCGGTACGCTCTGGCTCAACTGCGAATAGTCGTTGCCGCTGAGCTGGTTCTTCGCCAGGCCGAGCATGGCGGCGGCGCCGCCGATGGCCTGTTCCGGGGTGACGTTCAGTTGCGATCCCAGGGCGCTGAGCAGGCCACCCTCCGGCGCCGTGGCATTGCCGTTCTGACCACCCTGCAAAGCCGACAACGCATTGGCCGCGTCATTCAGGCTGAACGCCGCGAACACCGGCGTAGCGGCGAAGGTCAGGAGCGAAGCCAGTACGACACCGCGTGGAATTTTCATTGCAGCTACCTCACAAGTCATCGAAGGCCGCCGCTGGCCAGCGGTCGGCGCTGGCCATTGGAGTGGAAAAAGCCGGGCTTGTTCCGCCTGGCGGGGGTGACCTTTTCGTCAGCCGGGCAGCCGTTCGATCGCCGCCTGGACCAGTGGCCGCGCCCACTCGGGCGTGGCTTGCAGGGCCTGGGCGTCCTGCGGATCGGGGCTGAGCAGGTGGCCGTCGGCCATTTCCAGCACCAGCAACGGATCGGGAATCTCCTCGCCCGGCTCGACGTCGGTGCTGTTGTCGAACACCTGCAGGTGCGCCAGATACGGCATGAGGGCGACCAGGTTGAGCCGCGATTTGACCCAGCGCTCGCGGATCTTCGCTTGTGGAATATCGTGACCGCCACGCGCCACCCGCAGGCGCACCCGGCGCAGGTGCTGTTCCGGCGAGGACAGGCCGCAGAACAGCATCACCACATCGTGAGTCTGCGCCGCCTGGGCGAGCATCAGGGCGATGGTGTTGCCGCCCAGGGTGGTTTCGAAGGCATGGTTGCGCCCCTCGCGCAGGGCGTTTTCCAGCTGCTGGCGACCATGCTCCCAGGCCAGGCCGTTGGCCCGTTGCGGGTCGATGCCGAGGCTGGCGGTCAGTTCTCGGGCAAAGCTGTCGGGGTTGAACCAGTCCAGGCCGTTCTCGGCGAGCAACGCGCCCCCCACCGAACTCTTGCCGGCGCCGTTGACCCCGGCCAGCACGAAAATGAACGGGCGCTCGCTCGCCGGCGGCGCACTCATCAGAACGTGGAGCCGGCTTCAGGCCGCTTGCCCAGCTTGCCCCTGGACGCCAGCAGCGAGCGCACACCCTGGGCCGCCCGGGGTTCCTGCAGGCTCCGCAGACGCGCATCGAAACGCTGGGTCAACTCATCCAGGGCCGACTGTTCGCGATCCTGGTAGGCCTGCACCTGGGCGGTCAGTTGCTGGTAGGTCTCGGCGTCCAGCAGGACCATTTCCACGGTGGAATGGTTGGTGACCGCGACACTGCCGGACTGATGGACCAGGCGGACCACATCGGCCCACTTGTTCTTCACCTGGGAGGCATTCTGGCGCGGCAGATCGAGGAGGTCAGGCAGGGCAATCATGACGTGTGCTCGCAGACAGGGAAGTCCCCTGCACTATAACAACCGCCGGCCATTTTGGCCATTTTTGCCCTATTGACCTGTAAAAGCCCTGACCCTTCCCGCCAGGGGCGTGAGGGCCAGAGGCAAGCCGCCTACCCGCGGCGTGGCGAAGGCAGGCGGCCATCCGAAGGGTTAGCGGGCGAATCCGGCGAAAGCCTGGCACAGGGAGAGCAGATGACGCTCGTCGTCGGCATCCAGGTCGCCATCTTCATCCATGTCCACCCGGACGTTGACGGTGTCGTAGGTCTTGTCCTCGCCAGACGAGGAAACGGCCGAAGCAAAGACAAGCTCATTACCTTCGTAGAACTCTACCAGCACCTCCGGGCTGCCATTGTTGTCGATGTCTTCCAGGGAGAGTCGGATTTCCTTTTTGGCCATGAAGGCACCTCGTTATCGAGTGATGTAATGGGGGGCTCATGTTGGGAGGCGAGCGACGTGGCGACCATTGCCCGGCGGCGACAGCCGGCAGCGGAAAACACGACCGGCCCCGATGGAAAACCGCGGGCAGGGACTGGGAATCGATGATCGCGGCCTGTGCGGGCGGCTGGGCACTTGGCGTAAAATGGGAGTCCCTGAGGGAGTGTGCGCGTATGGACGTGAAAATCGGCGGAACCGCCCTGGCAATCATCCTGGCCGGCCTGGCCATCGCTTTCGGCGTGCACGAGTGCCAGCGCGGCCCGCTCAACCCCGAACTGCCCGACAACCTCGGCGACGAGCAGACCGCCTGGCTGACCCTCGAACACCGCATCAGGCGCATCGACCCCGCACTGACCGACGTCAGCCACGAGCAGCAGACGCTGACTATCCGCTATCAGCCCGAGAAGGTCGCCGACAGCGAAGAAGCCTGGGTTCCACGCCTGCTGCGCACGGTCGGCCAGGGCCTGGCGGCGGTGAACAATGCGCCGGGTGGCAAGCAGTATGCCCAGGTGACGATCAAGGCGCGGATCGTCGTCGCCGATGACGTCGAGCTGGTCTACCAGATGGACGGCTTCGACGCGATCAAGACCCAACAGGGCGGCTACATCAACTTCGCCAGCATGCCCCGGGAACTGAAGTTCGGCACCGAGGCGCTGGCCCAGGCCAGCGACTATTGCCGCGATCCGAGTGGCTGGGGTTTCTATCCGGAGTTCTGTCAGCGGGTGAGTGCGGTGAAGTCAGTCCAACGCTGAAGGGAGGCTTGCGTCTGCGGTCACCTCCGGAAGATGGCGGGTGAGGCCACTGGCCCTTTCGCGGGCAAGCCCGGCTCCTACGGTTTGTCGGTGTGCCGGTGCTGTGCGAAGGCCCGCTCCCTGTAGGAGCCGGGCTTGCCCGCGAATGGCCCAACACCCCTGACACGCCATTCACCCAGCCTGACGCCCGCTAATAGCCCCGCCGTCGATCCACCCTCCCGGTTATTTCGAAACGACCTTGAGAACTGTCATTTCTGACAGTAGCCGCCCCCTCCCCGGCCACTCAACATGAAGGCCCAAGACAACGGAAGGGAGTACCGACTCATGCAAAACCGACTTGCAACCAGTCTGGCAGTACTCACCCTGGCACTGGCAGGCCAGGCCTGGGCCGAAACCCCGGTGCTGACCGCAACCTGCCCACGGGCAGGCGACATCAACCAGCACCCGGGCAGCGAAGGCTACACCTACGACGCCAAGGGCCCGGGGGGCAGTCAATGGACCGGTGAAAACCCGGAAACCGGGATTGAGTACAAGGTCGCGTTCGTCAGCGCCAGCTACAAGGCCAGCACCCAGGCGGTGATCTGTGACTACGAAGGGGACGGTGACGCGGGAATCCGCCTGACGCTCAAGGCCGTCCAGGACTGGAAACCCTCCCAGGACACCGACTGGAAGGATGGCTTCTGCAAAAGCGGGGAAACCAGCCGTTGTGGATTCTCATACAGCGCGCTGATCACTACGCAGTGAACGGCGAAACACAAAAAAGGGCGACCGGGGTCGCCCTTTTTCTATCGTGATTGCACCTTACGCCGCACTGAACAGCTTGTGCGGGTCGATCACGAATTTCTTCGGCACGCCGGCATCGAACTCGCCATAACCCTTCGGCGCGTCGTCCAGGCTGATCACCTGCACGCCCACCACTTCGGCGATGTTGATGCGGTCCCACATGATCGCCTGCATCAGTTGGCGGTTGTACTTCATCACCGGGGTCTGGCCGGTGTGGAAGCTGTGGGACTTGGCCCAACCCAGGCCGAAGCGGATGCTCAGCGCACCGATCTTGGCGGCGGCGTCCACCGCACCCGGGTCTTCGGTCACGTACAGGCCGGGGATACCGATCTTGCCGGCCACGCGGGTGACCTGCATCAGCGAGTTGAGCACGGTGGCCGGCGCCTCGTGCTTGGCCCCTTCATGGCCGTGGCCACGGGCTTCGAAGCCCACCGCGTCGACGGCGCAGTCCACTTCCGGCTCGCCCAGCAGCGCGGCGATCTGCTCGTGCAGCGGAGTGTCCAGGGACAGGTCGGCGATCTCGAAGCCCTGGGCCTTGGCGTGTGCCAGGCGGGCCGGGTTCAGGTCACCGACGATGACCACGGCAGCCCCCAGCAGGCGCGCCGAGGCGGCAGCCGCCAGGCCGACCGGGCCGGCACCGGCGACATACACGGTGCTGCCCGGGCCGACGCCCGCGGTGACAGCGCCGTGGAAACCGGTTGGCAGGATATCGGACAGGCAGGTCAGGTCACGGATCTTCTCCATGGCCTTGTCGCGATCCGGCAGTTTCAACAGGTTGAAATCGGCGTATGGCACCAGCACGTACTCGGCCTGGCCGCCGGTCCAGTCGCCCATGTCGACGTAGCCGTAGGCACCGCCGGCACGCGCCGGGTTGACGGTCAGGCAGACGCCGGTGTGCATTTCCTTGCAGGAACGGCAGCGACCGCAGGCGACGTTGAACGGCACGGAGACCAGGTCGCCGATCTTCAGGTTCTCGACGTCGCTGCCCTTCTCGACCACTTCACCGGTGATCTCGTGGCCCAGCACCAGGCCGACCTGGGCGGTGGTACGGCCGCGGACCATGTGCTGGTCGGAGCCGCAGATATTGGTGGACACCACACGCAGGATCACGCCGTGCTCGATCTTCTTGCCACGGGGGTCCTGCATTTTCGGATAGTCGATCTTCTGTACTTCTACCTTGCCAGCGCCAAGGTATACCACTCCACGATTGCCAGACATGCTTTCACCTCGCTGTTGTTTTTATGTAGCTGACGCATTGCCACGCGGCAAAGCGTTGATTGCTCGGGGTTGTGCGTGTGTCTTTTTCTACTGCGTTGTTATTTGGATCGCTTTCGCGGATGAATCCGCGAGCGGGCGCTCGAAAGCGCCCTGGGAACTCAGAGGACCACCGTCCGGTTGGCATTGAGGAACACCCGCCGCTCGATGTGATAGCCCACCGCCCGCGCCAGGGTCAGGCCCTCGATATCCCGGCCCTTGGCGATCAGGTCCTCGGGATAGTGGCTGTGATCCACCACCTCCACGCCCTGGGCGATGATCGGGCCTTCGTCCAGGTCGTTGTTGATGTAGTGCGCGGTCGCCCCCACCAGCTTGACGCCCTTGTTGTAGGCCTGGTGATAGGGCTTGGCACCCTTGAAGCCGGGCAGCAACGAGTGGTGGATGTTGATGGCGCGACCATCGAGCTTGCGGCACAGCTCCGGCGACAGCACCTGCATGTAGCGGGCGAGAATCACCAGCTCGGCGCCGGACTCCTCGATCACCTGCCACACCTGCCGCTCCTGGGCCGGTTTGTCGTTGGGGTCGAGGGGGAAATGGTAGTAGGGAATCTGGTGCCAGTCGGCCAGGGGCTTGAGGTCGGGATGGTTGGACACCACCGCGACCACGTCCATCGACAGTTGGCCGATGCGCTGGCGGTAGAGCAGGTCATTGAGGCAGTGATCGGCCTTGGAGACCATGATCACCACTTTCGGCCGGTAGTTCGGCGCGGTCAGTTCGAAGGTCATGCCGAAGGCCTTGCCACGCTCGGCCAGGCCGGCGCGGAACGCCTGCTCGTCGAAACCTTCGGACTGGCGGAACTCCACCCGGATGAAGAAACGCCCCGAGAGGCGGTCATCGAACGAGTGGTGTTCGGTCACGTAACAGCCCTGCTCGAACAGGAAGCGGGTCACCGCATCCACCGTGCCGAGCACGCTGGGGCAGTCGGCAGTCAGAATCCATGTATCGGGGGCGCGGCTCATTGGGTGACTCCTGTTTTTGTGGGGCAAGCGCCAGGTGATCGATCAGCCGTATCATGATCGGCCTGCGGGCAATCCTCGCCCTTGTGTACACACCAAATCCTGTAGGAGCGAGGCTTGCCCGCGAAGCGTTTAGCGCCCTTGAGGACGCATTCGCGGCGGTTCGGCGCCCCGATAAGCCACGCTCCTACAGGGATCCAGGCAACGCGGTGCATCAGGTACCCCGCGGTGATGCCATCGCGAGCAGGATCAGGCCTGGACGTTCAGGCCATACTCGGCCGCCGCATCCTGCAGCCACAGCCACCAGTAGTCCGAGAAGCTGCGACGGATCACCAGTTCCCAGGTGTCTTCGGCGGTATGGCGGATGATCAGCTGCGACTTGGCGAACACCGTGCCGACGGCCTTGCCTACCGGGAAGTTGTTCGGGTGCACGTCGTAGCTGGTGGACTTCATCAGCACCTGGCGCACGTTCGGGCCGCTCAGCTCCAGCAGTTGCTGGCCTCCACTGACGTTGACGATGGCGATATGCAGGTCGCCCAGCGCCTCGCGCAGGGCCTTCTCGGTGGCGTATTCCTCACCGGTGGGAACCACCAGCAGCCACTCGTCCGGGCCGAGCCATTGCAGGCTGGTCTCGCCCTTGGCGACGACGGTCAGGGCCACGGGCAGGTCCAGCCCCAGGGCCTTCTTCACGCCGGCGGCGAACGCCGGGTCATGGCCGTCGCCACGGAGGGTCAGGTGGCCGAGCAGTTTCTTTTCCCGCACGGTCACGCCGGCGTTCTTGCGGCCCTTGCCCACCAGGCTGGCGAGATCGGCATGGTGCAACGACGACTCGGCCTTGGCCCCGGAAGTCGGGCGTTGCTGGTAAACGTTGGCTGTGCTCATGTGAAACACCTGTATTGAATTCTGTCTCTGATCGTTCCCACGCGAAGCGTGGGAACCATCGACTTAGATGTTCTGGCGATCGCCCTTCGGATCGAAGAACACCGACGACACGATCTCCGCCTCGATCACGGTGCCATCGGCCAGCGGTGCGAACACCCGCTCACCCATGCGCTTGAGACCGCCCTTCACCACCGCCATGGCGAACGAATAGCCAAGGGAGTTGTGGGCGTAGCTGGAGGTCACGTGACCGACCATCTTCATCGGGATCGACTGCTTCGGATCGAACACCAGTTGCGCACCTTCCGGCAGCCACTGGGTCGGATCGATCGGCTTGAGGCCGACCAGTTGCTTGCGGTCTTCACGCACGCAGTCCTCGCGGTTCATCCCGCGCCAGCCGATCCAGGAGAACGGCTTGGTGCGGCCGACGCACCAGCCCATGTTGAGGTCGTCCGGGGTCATCGAGGCGTCGGTGTCCTGGCCGACGATGATGAAGCCCTTCTCGGCCCGCAGCACGTGCATGGTTTCGGTGCCGTACGGGGTCAGGTTGTACTGCTTGCCCGCCTCGACGATCTGCTCCAGCACGCCCATGGCGTAGTCGGCCTGGATGTTGACCTCGTAGGACAGCTCACCGGTAAACGAAATCCGGAATACCCGCGCCGGTACGCCACCGACCAGGCCTTCCTTCCAGGTCATGAACGGGAACGCATCCTTGTCCAGGTCGATGTCGGTGACTTCGCTGAGCAGCTTGCGGCTGTTGGGGCCGGACAGGGTCAGGGTCGCCCAGTGGTCGGTCACGGAGGTGAAGTACACCTTCATGTCCGGCCATTCGGTCTGGTGGTACAGCTCCAGCCACTGCAGGACGCGCGCCGCGCCGCCGGTGGTGGTGGTCATCAGGAAGTGGTTGTCGGCCAGGCAGGCGGTCACGCCGTCGTCGAAGACCATGCCGTCTTCCTTGCACATCAGGCCATAACGGGCCTTGCCCACGTCGAGCTTGGTCCAGGCGTTGGTGTACACGCGGTTGAGGAACTCACGGGCATCCGGGCCCTGGATGTCGATCTTGCCCAGGGTCGAGGCGTCGAGCAGGCCGACGCTGTCGCGCACGGCCTTGCACTCACGCTTGATCGCGGCGTGCATGTCTTCGCCGGCGCGCGGGAAGTACCAGGGACGCTTCCACTGGCCGACGTCCTCGAACTTGGCGCCCTGTTTCACGTGCCAGGCGTGCAAGGCGGTGTAGCGCACCGGCTCGAAGATATGCCCGCAGTGACGACCGGCCACCGCACCGAAGGTGATCGGCGTGTAGTTCGGGCGGAACATGGTGGTGCCCATCTGCGGGATGGTCACGTTAAGCGAACGGGCGGCGATCGCCAGGCCGTTGACGTTGCCCAGCTTGCCCTGGTCGGTACCGAAGCCCAGCGCGGTGTAGCGCTTGACGTGTTCGACCGACTCGAAGCCCTCGCGGGTCGCCAGCTCGATGGCGGCGGCGGTGACGTCGTTCTGCAGGTCGACGAACTGCTTCGGTGCCCGTGCGGTGCCTTTTTCATGAGGCACCTGGAACAGCGCCAGAGTCGGTTCTTCCTGACGGGACAGGGCTTTGGGCAGTACGCCTTCGACCGCCTTGAAGCCGGCTTCGCTGGCGGCGCGCACGCCACCTTCGAAACCGTCGGCGAGGGTATCGGCCAGGCTGTAGACGCCGTTCAGGCCACCGACGCACACGCGTTTCTGCGGTGCTTCACCGGCGACGAAGCCGAGGATGTCTTCGCGCCAGACCGGCTTGCCGCCCAGGTGCGAAGCCAGGTGCACCACCGGGCTGTAGCCGCCGGAGCTGGCGATCAGGTCGCAGTCCAGCCATTCGCCGGGGCTGGTCACCTTGTGGGCACGCACGTCGATCGCGGCGACGCGGGCCGCAGTGACGCGCTTGCTGCCACGGGCCTCGATCACGGCGCTGCCGGTCAGGATGCGAATGCCCTTGGCACGCGCCTCTTCCACCAGCGCACCCCGTGGGTTGCTGCGGGCGTCGGCGATCGCCACCACCTGCAGGCTGGCATCGAGCCAGTCCAGCGCGACGCGGTAGGCGTGGTCGTTGTTGGTGCTCAGCACCAGTTTCTTGCCCGGTGCCACACCGTAGCGGCGGACGTACACCGAAACGGCGCCGGCGAGCATGTTGCCCGGCACGTCGTTGTTGCCGTAGACCAGCGGACGCTCGTGAGCGCCGGTGGCCAGGACCACGCGCTTGGCACGGACCCGGTGGATACGCTGGCGAACCTGGCCGATCGGCGCGCGGTCACCGAGATGGTCGGTGAGGCGTTCGTGGATGGTCAGGAAGTTGTGGTCGTGATAGCCGTTGACGGTCGCCCGTGGCAGCAGCAATACGTCCGGCAGCGCCTTCAGCTCGGCGATGACGCTGGCGACCCACTCTGCCGCCGGCTTGCCATCGAGGCTTTCGCGGGAGTCGAGCAGGCTGCCGCCGAACTCTTCCTGTTCGTCGGCGAGGATCACCCGCGCACCGCTGCGGGCAGCGGCCAGCGCGGCGGCCAGGCCCGCAGGCCCGGCACCGACGATCAGCACGTCGCAGTGCTGGTTCATGTTGTCGTAGGTGTCAGGGTCGTTCTCGGTCGGCGAACGGCCCAGGCCGGCCGCCTTGCGGATGTACTTCTCGTAGGTCATCCAGAACGACTGCGGGTACATGAAGGTCTTGTAGTAGAAGCCTGGCGGCATCAGCTTGCCGCCGACCTTGCCAAGAATGCCCATCACGTCGTTGTTGACGCTCGGCCAGCCGTTGGTGCTGGTGGCGACCAGGCCCTGGTACAGCGCCTGCTGGGTGGCCCGCACGTTGGGGATCTGGGTGGCCTCGGTGGCGCCGATCTGCAGCACCGCGTTCGGCTCTTCGGCACCGGCGGCGAAGATGCCCCGCGGCCGGGAGTACTTGAAGCTGCGGCCGACGATGTCGACGCCGTTGGCCAGCAGCGCGGCGGCCAGGGTGTCACCTTCATAGCCCTTGTAGGTCTCGCCGTTGAAGGTGAAGCTCAAGACTTTGTTGCGGTCGATACGACCACCGTTGGACAGGCGATTGACCTGGCTCATACCTTTTCTCCCACAGCCACGCCGGGCGCTTTCGAACTTTCCGCCTTGGCAGCGGTGAATTGGGGCTTCTCGCCGATCTTGTAGGTTTCCAGGATTTCGTAGGTGACCGTGTCACGGGTCACGTTGAAATACTGGCGGCAACCGGCGACGTGGTCCCAGAGTTCGTGGTGCAGGCCGCGCGGGTTGTCGCGGAAGAACATGTAGTCGCCCCACTGCTCGTCGGTGCAGTTGTTGGGGTCCAGCGGACGCGGGATGTGCGCCTGACCGGAAGCGTGGAATTCCTCTTCGGAGCGCAGTTCGCCGCAATGAGGACAGAAGATATGCAACATGGGAGTTTCTCCTGTTAGTGGGCGACCGCTGCAGCGCCGTGTTCGTCGATCAACGCACCGTTGTGGAAACGGTCGATGGAGAAAGGTGCGGCCAGCGGGTGCATTTCACCCTTGGCCAGGCTCGCGGCGAAGACGTTGCCCGAACCCGGGGTGGCCTTGAAGCCGCCGGTGCCCCAGCCGCAGTTGAAGAACATGTTCGGTACCGGCGTCTTGGAGATGATCGGGCAGGCGTCCGGAGTGGTGTCGACGATGCCGCCCCACTGGCGGTTCATGCGCACCCGCGACAGGATCGGGAACATCTCGACGATGGCCTGGATGGTGTGCTCGATCACCGGGTACGAACCACGCTGGCCGTAGCCGTTGTAGCCGTCGATACCGGCGCCGATCACCAGGTCGCCCTTGTCGGACTGGCTGATGTAGCCGTGCACGGCGTTGGACATGATCACGCTGTCGATGATCGGCTTGATCGGCTCGGACACCAGCGCCTGCAGCGGATGGGACTCGAGCGGCAGGCGGAAGCCGGCCAGTTTCGCCATGTGCCCGGAGTTACCGGCGGTGACCACGCCGACGCGCTTGGCGCCGATGAAGCCCTTGTTGGTTTCCACGCCGATGCACACGCCGTTTTCCTTGCGGAAGCCGATCACTTCGGTCTGCTGGATCAGGTCGACGCCCAGGGCGTCGGCACCGCGGGCGAAGCCCCAGGCCACGGCATCGTGGCGGGCCACGCCGCCGCGACGCTGGACGGTGGCGCCCATGATCGGGTAGCGGGTGTTCTTCGAGCAGTCCAGGTACGGAATCTCGTCCGCCACCTGCTGGGCGTTGAGCAGCTCGCCATCGACGCCGTTGAGGCGGTTGGCACTGACCCGACGCTCGGAGTCACGGATGTCCTGCAGGGTGTGGCAGAGGTTGTAGACGCCACGCTGGGAGAACATCACGTTGTAGTTCAGGTCCTGGGACAGGCCTTCCCACAGTTTCATCGCGTGTTCGTACAGGTGCGCCGACTCGTCCCACAGGTAGTTGGAACGCACGATGGTGGTGTTGCGGGCGGTGTTGCCGCCGCCCAGCCAGCCTTTCTCGACCACCGCGACGTTGGTGATGCCGTGTTCCTTGGCCAGGTAGTAGGCGGTGGCCAGGCCGTGGCCGCCACCGCCGACGATGACCACGTCGTAGACCTTTTTCGGGGTTGGCGTGCGCCACATGCGCTGCCAGTTCTCATGGTGGCTGAGAGAATGCTTGAAGAGGCCGAAGCCCGAATAGCGTTGCATAGTCATTTACTCCAAAACCGCTCTCAGCGATAAACCGGGAAGTCCGCGCACAGGGCCGCCACGTGCTTGGCGACATTCGCCTCGACGTCGGCATCGCCGAGGTTGTCGAGGATGTCGCAGATCCAGCCAGCCAGCTCGACGCACTGGGCCACCTTGAAACCACGGGTGGTGACCGCCGGGGTGCCGATACGCAGGCCGGAGGTGACGAACGGCGACTGCGGGTCGTTCGGCACGGCGTTCTTGTTCACGGTGATGTGGGCACGGCCCAGGGCGGCATCGGCGTCCTTGCCGGTCAGGCCCTGGCGAATCAGGCTGACCAGGAACAGGTGGTTATCGGTGCCGCCGGACACTACATCGTAGCCACGTTTTACAAACACGCCGGCCATGGCCTGGGCGTTGTCGATCACCTGCTGCTGGTAGGCCTTGAAGCTAGGCTCCAGCGCTTCCTTGAAGCACACGGCCTTGGCGGCGATCACGTGCATCAGCGGGCCGCCCTGGGCGCCAGGGAATACCGCGGCGTTGAGTTTTTTCTCGATCTCTTCGTTGGCCTTGGCCAGGATCAGGCCGCCACGCGGACCACGCAGGGTCTTGTGGGTGGTGGTGGTGACCACGTCGGCGAAGGGGATCGGGTTGGGGTACAGGCCGGCGGCGACCAGGCCGGCGACGTGGGCCATGTCGACGAACAGCAGCGCACCGACCTTGTCGGCAATGGCGCGGAAACGTGGGAAATCGAGGGTTTTCGAGTAGGCGGAGAAACCGGCGACGATCATCTTCGGCTTGTGCTCGACTGCCAGGCGCTCGACTTCATCGTAGTCGATCAGGCCGGTATTGGTGTCGATTCCGTACTGAACGGCGTTGTAGAGCTTGCCCGAGGACGACACCTTGGCGCCGTGGGTCAGGTGACCGCCGTGGGCCAGGCTCATGCCCAGGATGGTATCGCCGGCCTGCAGCAGCGCCAGGTACACGGCACCGTTGGCCGAGGAGCCGGAGTGCGGCTGGACGTTGGCGTAGTCGGCACCGAACAGTTGCTTGGCGCGTTCGATGGCCAGGGCCTCGACCTTGTCCACGTGCTCGCAGCCACCGTAGTAGCGCTTGCCCGGGTAGCCTTCGGCGTACTTGTTGGTGAGGCCACTGCCCTGGGCCTGCATCACACGCTTGCTGGTGTAGTTTTCCGACGCGATCAGTTCGATGTGATCTTCCTGGCGCTGCTCTTCGGCATTCATGGCGGCCAACAGTGCGTCATCGTAACCCTGGATCTGGTCTTGCTTGCTGAACATCGCGTCTCTCCCAGCGGCAGTGCGCCATTTCTTTTTGGTGGGGCACAGCTATTCGGTGGTGCCCTTTGATAGCGATGGTATGACCGGCGCAGACGCGTCAAATGCCTACGCACGCCTTGCAAGGGTGCGTTTACGACATGATCGTGGCGCGATCGAATAAAGGAGGGCCGGCCCCCCGCAAACCACGGGTGCCACCCGGTCCCTGCAGGAACCTATACCCCTGTGGGAAACCTCAACCCCCGCAGGGGCCGGATTTATCCGCGAACCGGTCCTGGAGATCGCTAAACGCTTCGCGGATAAATCCGACTTCCACAGGGACAGGGCGGCTTCCACAATGGCCGCTCCAGGCTTTTGATTGAATGGTTTTTTCCTACGGAAACTGTGCCTGTGCGCTGACGTCGATTCTGGTTACAGTGCAGGTCGTAAACGACCATAAGGACCGGGCCATGACCGACAAGAGCCAACAATTCGCCAGCGACAACTATTCCGGTATCTGCCCCGAAGCCTGGACCGCCATGGAACAGGCCAACCATGGCCACCAGCGCGCCTATGGCGACGACGAGTGGACCCAGCGCGCCGCCGACGGTTTCCGCAAGTTGTTCGACACCGACTGCGAGGTGTTCTTCGCCTTCAACGGCACCGCCGCCAACTCCCTCGCCCTGTCGTCGCTGTGCCAGAGTTACCATAGCGTGATCTGCTCGGAGACCGCCCACGTCGAGACCGACGAATGCGGCGCACCGGAGTTCTTCTCCAACGGTTCCAAGCTGCTCATCGCGCGCACCGAAAGCGGCAAGCTGACTCCCGATTCCATCCGCGAAATCGCCCTCAAGCGCCAGGACATCCACTACCCCAAACCGCGGGTGGTGACCCTGACCCAGGCCACCGAGGTCGGCAGCGTCTACACCCCGGACGAAGTCCGCGCCATCAGCACCACCTGCAAGGAACTGGGCCTGCACCTGCACATGGACGGCGCACGCTTCTCCAACGCCTGCGCCTTCCTCGGCTGCACGCCGGCCGAGCTGACCTGGAAGGCTGGCGTCGACGTGCTGTGCTTCGGCGGGACGAAAAACGGCATGGCCGTGGGCGAGGCGATCCTGTTCTTCAACCACGACCTGGCGGAGGACTTCGACTACCGCTGCAAGCAGGCCGGGCAACTGGCGTCGAAGATGCGCTTCCTCTCCGCGCCCTGGGTCGGCCTGCTGGAAAACGACGCCTGGCTCAAGCACGCCCGCCACGCCAACCATTGCGCGCAATTGCTGAGCAGCCTGGTCAAGGACATTCCCGGCGTGGAACTGATGTTCCCGGTGGAGGCCAACGGCGTGTTCCTGCAACTGTCGGAACCGGCGATCGTCGCACTGACCGCCCGGGGCTGGCGCTTCTACACCTTCATCGGCAAGGGCGGCGCGCGCTTCATGTGCTCGTGGGACACCGAGGAAGCGCGGGTAAGGGAGCTGGCGGCGGATATCCGCGAGGTCATGTCCGCCTGAACAACCGCTTGAACGTGGCGCTCCCGTGCAAGACGGGAGCGCCAATAGCGCAACGGACGCTGCCGCGCGCGACCCGCCGCTGCGCAGCGAGCCACACAGTGACTCAGTTCTGCCCGATCGTCCTGGAAATCACGTCCACCGTGGCACTGACCTGCTCCTGGCAACGATCGAGCACCTCACGGTGTTCACGCTGTTCCTCGATCCGCTGGGAGCACAGGTTCAGCGCGGTGAGCACCAGCAGTTGCTCACCGATCAACGTGGGAAACTTCTTCTTGGTATCGACCAGGGCGGTCTTGAGCATCTGGGTCGCTTCCAGCAGCGTCTGCTCATGCCCCGCGGGGGCCTTGATCGAGTAGTCCTCGCCGAGGATCGAGATGACGGTCACGCCGTCGTTGCTGGCTCTCATGCGCTCACGGGACCTGCGCTGACACGCTCGACCAGCGCCTGGATACGGGCGGCGGTGGCGCCCTGTTTCTCTTCCTGCTCCATCAGGCTCAACTGCAGGCTTTCGTTTTCATCCTTGGCCCGGGCCAGTTCGGTATTGAGTTGAGCATTGGCGGCCAACAGCTCCTGCTTCTGCTGCACCAGCTCGCTGACCAGTTGCTCCAGTTGGTTGAGGGAAGTCTCCAGCATTTTCTTGATCTCTCGGGCAGTTTCAAAGGGCGCGTACGATAAAGAAAAGCCCCCCGGTTTGCCAGGGAAAAACGCTCGCAAAGCCTTGATTTTACTGGCACGGGACTTCTCTTCGCCCCATAGGGACTGCGATTGGCGGAACATGTTCCAAACCTTCCGTCGCAAAGCCTCGACTGCGACAAATCCGCGCAGCGCCCTTTAGACTTTAGTCGCAGGACCGATAAGTCAGGTAGAGCTTCATCCAAAAGGCCGCACGGAACGCGCTTCTCTCAGGAAACATCATGTCCCTACGCACAATGAACATCGCTCCGAGAGCGTTCCTCGGTTTTGCCATCATTGGCACACTCATGCTGATTCTGGGCGTGTGTTCGCTGATCCAGATGAGCAAGATCCGTGCAGCCGCCGAGCAACTCACCAGCAACAGCGTGCCCAGTATCAAGACCCTGGACGAGTTCACCCAACTGACCCTGCGCCTGCGGGTGCTCTCCTATCGCCTGCTGACCAACCGCGAGCCGGATATCCAGGCCAAGACCCTGGAGCTGTTCGCCCAGCGCAACCAGCAGATCGACAGTGCCCGTGCGGTTTACGAAAAACTGATCGTCAGCCCCGAAGAGCGGGCGGCCTACGAGCAGTACGGGCAACTGCTCGGGCAGTACCGGCAGATCGAAGAGCGCATGAAGAACCTGTCGCGCAACAATCAGATGGCCGAGCTGACAGCCCTGCTCAACAGCGAATTGCTCACCAACTCCGAGCAGATCAACGCCGTACTCAACCGCCTGCTGGAGATCCTCAACCAGCAGACCAACGACAACAACCAGCAGGCGCGCGAACAATACGACGCGGCCTTCAACCTGGTGGTGATCCTGCTGCTGCTCGCCACCACCCTGACCTGCCTGTTCGCCTGGCTGCTGACCCGCAGCATCACCCAGCCGATCGCCCAGGCCCTGAACGCCGCCGAGCATATCGCCGAGGGCGACCTGACCCATCCGATCGTGGTCGACGGCACCGACGAGGCCGGCCGCCTGCTGCAGGCCATGCTCAAGATGCAGCAGAAACTGCGCGACACCCTGCAGCGCATCTCCGGCTCGGCGACCCAGCTGGCCTCCGCCGCCGAGGAGCTGAACAGCGTCACCGACGAAAGCGCCCGCGGGCTGCAGCAGCAGAACAATGAAATCGAACAGGCGGCCACCGCGGTCAACGAGATGACCAGCGCGGTGGAAGAAGTCGCGCGCAATGCCGTGAGCACTTCCGAAGCCTCGAAAAACGCCACCGCCTCGGCCAGCGACGGTCGCGACCTGGTACAGGAAACCGTCAGCGCCATCGAACGCATGAGCAGCGACGTGCAGAGCACCGCGACGCTGATTGGCAACCTCGCCGACGAGTCCCGGGATATCGGCAAGGTGCTGGACGTGATCCGCGGCCTGGCCGACCAGACCAACCTGCTCGCGCTGAACGCCGCGATCGAGGCGGCCCGCGCCGGGGAAGCCGGGCGTGGTTTTGCCGTGGTCGCCGATGAAGTACGCGCACTGGCCCACCGCACCCAGCAGTCGACCAGCGAGATCGAACGGATGATCGGCAGCATCCAGGGCGGTACCGAACAGGCGGTGGACTCGATGCGCAACAGCACCGAGCGCGCCGAATCGACCCTGAACATTGCCAAGGGCGCAGGCCTGGCGCTGGACACCATCAACAGCGCGATCGTCGAGATCAACGAACGCAACCTGGTGATCGCCAGCGCGGCCGAGGAGCAGGCCCAGGTGGCCCGCGAGGTGGATCACAACCTGGTGAACATCCGCGACCTGTCGGTACAGTCGGCCACCGGTGCCGGCCAGACCAGCGCGGCGAGCAACGAGCTGGCGCGCCTGGCGGTGGATCTCAACGGGTTGGTGGCGCGGTTCAGCCTGTAAACCGTGGGGCGCCCTTCGCGGGCAAGCCTCGCTCCTACAGGATCGAGTCGTTCAAAAATGCAATGAACGACGCAACCCTGTAGGAGCGTGGCTTGCCCGCGAAGAGACTCACACCGCCCTCAATCAGTACTCGATCCGCACATCGCCCTTCGGCACGCTGCAGCACGACAGGATGTAGCCCTCGGCCACGTCCTCGTCGGTGATCCCGCCGTTGTGCTCCATGTCCACCTCGCCGCCCAGCTTGAGCACCTTGCAGGTCCCGCAGATGCCCATGCCGCAGGCCTTGGGAATCATCAGGCCCAGCTTGGCCGCCGCCGCGTGCACGGTTTCGCCCGGTGCCACGCGAATGCTCTTGCCGGTGGCGGTGAACTCCACCTGGTGCAGGTCGGCCGCATCCACCGGCGGTGCGTCGGCGGCCTGTTCGGCCTGCTCCACCGCATCGGCCCGGGCTTCCGGCGGCGTCGCGCCAAAGGATTCCTCGTGGTAGCGGCTCATGTCGAAGCCCGCCGCCTCCAGCAGACGCTTCACCGCGTTCATGTACGGTGTCGGGCCGCAGCAGAACACTTCGCGCTCGAGGAAGTCCGGCGCCATCAGTTCCAGCATCTTGTGGTTCAGGTAGCCGCGATAGCCGGCCCACGGCTCGCCCAGGCCGTGTTTTTCACAGATCAGGTGCAGGCTGAAGTTGTCGATCCGCGACGCCATGTGTTCCAGCTCGCGGTGATAGATGATGTCCTTGGGCGACCGGGCGCTATGGATGAACACCATGTCGACGTTGCCGTTGGTATCGTAGAACCAGCGGGCCATGGACATCACCGGCGTGATGCCGACGCCACCGCTGAGGTACAGCACCTTGGGGCTGGGGAAGTCGATGGCGTTGAACAGGCCCACCGGACCGTGCACCGCCAGCTCCTGGCCCTCGTGCAGGGTGTCGTGCAACCAGTTGGACACCTTGCCGCCCGGCACCCGCTTGATGGTCACCGAGAAGCTGTAGGGCACCGACGGCGAACTGGAAATGGTGTAGGAGCGCATGATCTGCTGCCCCTCGATTTCCAGTTCCAGGGTGACGAACTGCCCCGGCTTGAAAAAGAACATGATCGGCTGATCGGCCATGAAGCAGAAGGTGCGCACATCCCAGGTTTCCTGGATGACCTTCACACAGCGCACGATATGCCGACCATTGGCCCAGGTCTGGGTCGTTACCGGATTCAGGAAGTTGTTCGACATGTTGTTCTCCACCGCTGACTGTCAGCTCTTATGGTGGCGATTCTGCGCAAGGCCCAAGCGCCCCGTTTACCTATTCGCGACATTGGCATGCTTATCGCGACCAGCCCCTAACGACGGGTGCTTGCGCGTCGGGAACGGATTCGGCCGTGTCGCCCATGGATAAGGTCCTGGTCGCTGCCAGCCCCACACTCCGTCGCAAATGATCCGCTGTATTTCTGTCTTGCGTCGCAACCGTGTGGTCCGAACCTGCTGCATCGACCACTTAGCCAATATTCGTCGGCCACACCGCATGGCCATGAGGACCTGAACGATGGACAACACCACCACCCTGAGCCTGGGCGACCCACTGGAGCCCGCACGCAAGGCCACCGCACAGATGCTGCAGGAACGTGAGCGGACCTTCTCCCTGCCACAACCGTTCTATTCGGATGACCGCCTGTTCGAAATCGACATGCAGGAGATCTTCCACAAGGAATGGCTGATCGCCGGCATGACCAGCGAGATCCCGACCAAGGGCAACTACCTGACGCTGCAGATCGGCAAGAACCCGATCATCGTCATCCGCGGCGCCGACGGCGTGGTCCACGCCTTCCACAACGTCTGCCGGCACCGCGGCTCGCGCCTGTGCACCGGCGAAAAGGGCAAGGTCGCCAAGCTGGTCTGCCCCTACCACCAGTGGACCTACGAACTCGATGGCCGCCTGCTGTTCGCCGGCACCGAGATGGGTGCCGACTTCGACATGAAGCAGTACGGCCTCAAGCCGGTCAACGTGAAGACCGCCGGCGGCTACATCTTCATCAGCCTGGCCGAGAACCCGCCACCGATCGACGAGTTCCTCAGCACCCTGAGCCACTACATGGAACCCTACGACATGGAGAACACCAAGGTGGCGGTGCAGACCACCTTGATGGAAAAGGCCAACTGGAAGCTGGTGATCGAAAACAACCGTGAGTGCTACCACTGCAACGGCTCCCACCCGGAACTGCTGAAAACCCTGCTGGAATGGGACGACGTCACCGACCCGCGTGCCGACCAGGCGTTCAAGGACCACGTGGCCGCCTCCGCCGCCGCCTGGGAAGCCGAGAAGATCCCCTATGCCCACGCCAGCTTCGGCCTGCGCAACCGTATCGTGCGCATGCCGCTGCTCAAGGGCACTGTATCGATGACCATGGACGGCCAGCAGGGCTGCAAGAAACTGATGGGCCGGATCAAGAACCCGGACCTGGGCTCGATGCGCATCCTGCACCTGCCGCACTCGTGGAACCACTGCATGGGCGACCACATCATCGTGTTCACCGTATGGCCGATCAGCGCCCAGGAAACCATGGTCACCACCAAGTGGCTGGTGCACAAGGACGCGGTCGAGGGTGTCGACTATGACGTGGCGCGCATGCGTCAGGTCTGGGATGCCACCAACGACCAGGACCGTCGCCTGGCCGAGGAAAACCAGCGCGGCATCAACTCCGTGGCCTACCAGCCCGGCCCGTACTCGAAGACCTACGAGTTCGGCGTGGTCAACTTCATCGACTGGTACAGCGAGCGCATGCTGAGCAACCTGGGGGCAGAGCCTGCACCATACCTCAAGGGCGTGCCGGTTAACGGCTAAGGGCAAAAGCTTCGCGGGCAAGCCCGGCTCCTACAGTACTCCATCGTTCACCTCATTGGTGTACGACACCAGACTGTAGGAGCCGGGCTTGCCCGCGAAAGCGCCAGACCGGCCTACCCCGCCCACGACAACACCACAGGACTTGCTGGCCCTAGTGATGATCGTTCCCACGCTCTGCGTGGGAATGCCTCTCTGGACGCTCGGCGTCCGCTCTTGTGACGCAGAGCGTCACGGGCGGCGCTCCCACGCAGAGCGTGGGAACGATCAATAACCCCCGCTCCTGCCAAACCCTACCCGTTCGACGTCCAGCGCACCGAACCATCCTCGCCGATGAACTCCTCGATGATGTTCGCGCCACTCAGCCGCACCCGCGCAAACCCATTGAGCACCCGCTCCGGATAATCCGGGTCACCGGCATTGCGCGTCTCGGAGAACAACACCCGCTTGTTGCCATCCAGCTCGCTGGTCACGCCATAGGGGATGGCCCCGTGCCCGGCGCAACGCGCCTTCAACCCGTTCAATTCGGCATAGACGATGCCGTTGTGCAGGTGGCCCCAATACCAGTAGTCCGGCACCCGCCCCAGGGCATCGCAAACCTGTTTGTACAGGCCGTTCGGGTTGTGCCCGGTGATATCGAAGCCCTGGTGGTGACTGAGCACCAGCAACCGGTCGCGCTTGGGCAAGGTCTTCATCCAGTCGATCTGCTGCGGGTTCAGGGTGCCGTCCATGTACAGGTTCAGCGGCTTGGAGGCATAGGCCGAATCCAGCCCGACGATCAGCCAGTCATCGTTGTACAGGGCGAAATAGCTGGTGCCCTGCTGCACCGGGAAGCGCGCATTGAGCTCGGCGAAATAGCCGTGGGCACCGCTGTACATTTCGTGGTTGGAGTTGAGCGTGAAGGCGCCGTGCTTGCCCATCGGCCAGCCGGCCATGTCGACATCCTCCTCGGAGCCGGTACCGGCGTAGTAGACGTCGCCCAGGTGAATGGTGAAATCGGCCTGGACCCGACTCATCTGGTTGGCCACGCTGACCGCCGGCGCATGGCTGTCGAACGGCCCCGTGCCCCAGTCGCCGGCAATCGCCAGGCTGACCTCGTTGTCGATCATCATCACCATCGGCGTGGTGGCGAACGTGGCGTGATGGCGCAGGTTCTCGATCCACTTGATCAGCGCCTCGCTCCACAGCAGGTCCAGCAGTTCCCACTTGCGACAACCGAGCAGCGTGCCGTCCTTGAGCACCCGGGTCGGCAACTCCGCCTCCGAGGTCGGCAGCGCCTGGGCATGGCCCAGGTGCAGGATCGACAGGCCATGGGCCAGTTCCCAGGGTACCGCCGGCTCGTCGCTCGGCAGGTCGCCGTGCGCCAGCACGTAATGGGCCTGGTCATGCCCGCGTTGCAGCAGTTGCTGGATCGCCTGGAATTCCTCCGGCTCGATATCGCTGATCAGTTTCTTCCACGACAACTCCAGCCGGGCCTTCAAACCGCTGAGCCGGATCTGGATCTTCGCCAGCTCATGTTCCAGATGGTGCAGGTTCATGGCGCTCTCCCTACAAGGTTTTCATGAACTCGATCAGCGCCCATTTCTCGGCGTCGGTCAGTTGGGTGCCATACAGGTGACCACCGTTGTGGTTGCCTTCCAGGCGGGTGTCGTACTTGAAGTAGGTCGGTGCCTGTACCTGCGGCCCGCTGGTGACGAAGCCGACCTTGACCGGGTCGTACACATCCGAGCCGGTGCTGAAGGTCACCGGACGCTTGTCCGGGGTCTGCAGCAGGTCCCACAGGCTCGGTACCGAGCCGTTGTGCAGATACGGCGCACGCATCCAGATGCCATCGGTGGGGGTGTTGCTGTAGCTCTGGGTCTTGCGGTAGGCGCCGAAGTCGAACGGCGGCTTCTTGAAGCCGTGGAACGCCTGCACCAGGCCGGTAGTGAAGGAGTTCAGGCGATGCGGGTCGGTGCCCAGGGTGTCGATGGGAACGGTGACCTGGCCGGTGTCGGCCTTGCCGAACTCATGGCAACCGGCACAGTTGCTGGCCCACAGCGGCTTGCCCTGGGCGACCCGCGCCTGATCCAGGGCGAACGGCCAGGCCGGCGGCCGGGTGCCGAGCAGCCAGTTGGTGACCCGGTTGAAACTCTCCGGCAGCACCGACTGCGGCGTCGCGCCCACGGCCATGGCCGCCGCGTAGTTGCGCTCGTGGATATTGTTGTTATTGCCGTCCCAATGCAGGTACAGCGACTCGCGCGGTTTCTGGTTCCAGATCTGCGGCAGGTCGACGGTGCCGATGGTCGAGTCGTCCGGGAAGCCGAACACCACCATCTTGGTCGGGTTGAACGTGTCGGTACGCCCAGGCCCCTGGGCCGGCCGCAGTTTCTGCCAGGCATAGCCCTGCTTCTGCTTGAGCAGCGCGCTCTTGGCCATCGGGATGATCAGATAGCGGTTGTACAGCTTCTCGAAGAAGCCCAACTGGAACTTGGCGTTGATCGCCGCCATCACCGCGTCGGCGGTGAATTTCGGATCGCTGGCGCAGTCGTAGGCGAACCACTGGAAGGCCTGCAGTTGCAGGGTATTGGCCGGTGCCGTGGCCAGTGGCCGGGCGACGTCGTCGGCCGCGGCGCGATAGGAACCGGTGTGGCACAGGGCGCAGTTGGGCTCCACGGTCGGGTAGCCGATCTGCCGCTTGGCCATGCCGATCGGCAGGTCGCGGCCGTTCTCGTAGAGAAAGCCGAACGACTCCCAACCCCCACCCGGCCTGGGCATTTTCTCCGGGCACATCTGTGGCAGCACGGAGAACAGGTAGTAGGGAATCCGTGCCTCGATCCCCAGGCCAATAGCGGCGTACTTGAAATGGTCCTCGTCGGCGGCGAACTTCTCCTCGGGCACCACCCGCAGCATGTTGTACCAGGTCTGGTAGCCAATGAAGCCCAGCACCAGCAGGGTGACCAGCAGGCCGACCCGGAAGCTGTGGCGTTGCCAGCGCACCGCCCAGCCGTGGCACCAGGCATGCCAGCCATCGACCAGCAGGGCCCAGGGCCGGGTGGCCGGCGGGCTGCCCAGGTAAAGGGTGATGCCCAGCAGCAGGAACATGCTCAGGTCGCCATAGAGCATCGGCACGAACACCGACGGCGTGGTGCTGGTCTGGATCAGGTAGATCCAGAACGCCACGGCGATCAGCCGGCTCAGTACGCAGAGCCAGGAGTTGATCGGAAAGCGCCGGGCGTTGAAACCCGAAGGCATGTAGAACAGGCTGATGCCCACCAGCAGCATGCCGGCGTTTTCCAGCCAGGGGTCCGACAGCACCGGTGGCAGGCCGACCACCGAGGTCAGCAGCGCCGGAGCGAAAAGGGCCGGCAGTGCGAACACCATGTTCATCACGATGCCGAGCCAGATGAAGCGTTGATACCAGCGGATGTAGTTATCCATGTCACCCTCTATCTGCAAATCCATGCCTATCGGGCCACCGCTGCCCCCCTGTAGGAGCCGGGCTTGCCCGCGAAGCTTTTAACGATCTCAAGGGCCATTTCGCGGGCAAGCCCTGCTCCTACAGGTTCGATGGCATATTCAGAACGGGCAGATCAGCCCAGCGCGGTCTTCTCCAGGTGCGCCAGGATCAGCGGATACACATCGACCACCGCGTTCTTGCCGAAGATGCAGTCGATATGGCCGTAACCGGGCACCACATGCCGGCTGTACAGCTCCGGACCATGCATCTGCACCAGCCGCTCGTAGGTCTTCTCGGTGCTTTGCGGCAGGTAGCACTGGTTGTCCGCACCGCTGATGAAGCAGATCGGCAGATCCAGGCGGTCGAAATGCGGCATGTAGACGTCGTGGCCCTTGAAGTCCACCAGGTGGCCCTTGCGACAGATCAGCGCCAGGTGCTCGAAGGTCTCGATGTTCGACTCGCCGAACAGCTCATGCAGGTTGTCGTGCAGGGTCTCGTTGAGGGTGTCGTGCCGGTACAGCGAGGCATACATGAAGGTGATCCGGTGACAGACCGGGTTGGTGCAGTAGCCCTGGGCCTCGATCCGCGCATAGACGTTGAGGGCCTTGTCGTAGAGCTTGTTGAACCAGCTTTCCTTGCTGTCGGCATAGGCGGTCAGCGACTTGATGCCCACCGTATCCAGTACCCCCGGCAGGTGCAGGCCGGCCTTGATCCCGGTGGCCGTGGCCACCACCGTGTCGGCGGCGATCTGCGAGCAGACCACCGAACGTACATGTTCCAGCCCCGCCAGCAGCGCCATGAAGAACGTCGTGGCGCCGTAGCAGTGCACCACGCACTGCACGTCCGCCGCGCCGGTGGCCTGGCGGATCTGCGCGATGGCGGCCTTGAAGTCGTACTGGGCGATCTGGTCGCCGTTGCATTCCTGCTTGCTCGCCGGCAGCAGGATGCTGACGCGAAAGTCCAGCAGCCAGACGTCATAGTCGTGCTTGCACAGGTACTCCAGCAGGTTGGTCTGGATGGTGTCGGTGGAGAAGATGTTCGAACCCACGCCGAGGCCGTGCACCAGCATCACCGGGCCCTTGCTGCCGGCCTGGTAGCGGGTCAGGCGCAGTTGCACGCGATCCTCGGTCTCGAAGAAATGCACCGTGGGCACCGGCGCATCCAGCGGCCGCTTGTGCCGCGGTGGCGCATCCGGGTTGAAGTAGATATCGCCGGCGAAGACCCCGCCGTAGCTTTCCCAGAGAATCCCGGCGAAGAACTTGCCGAAGCGCGCCAGGGCCTCGATGCGCTCGCGCTCGTTGCGCGCGTTGAGCACCTTCATGGTGGTCATCTGCTTGGCGAAGTCAGCCGGCTTGATGTGCATGACCCCGGAGCCGATCACCGCGCCGGTCTTGTCCGGGCCCTGGTAGAGGGTGACGTAGAGGGTGCTGGTGTCCGGCCAGATATTGAGCAGGCCATGGTCCTCGGGGACGGTCTTGAAGGCACTGAAGTAGTAGTCGCGGCCGTCCTCGGCGGTCAGCTTCATGTCGTAGTTCATGTGCCGTACGCCGACCTGCTGCTCATATTGCTCGAACAGGTTGAATACACCGTTGCTGGCGGTCAGCGGGTACGGTGACAGCGCCGGGGCATCGAGGGTACCGACCAGGGTGGCGGCGTGCTGGGGCTCCCTGATCATCCGGTCGAGGTCGTTCGCGGTGATGGTCAGGGTGAACTCGATGGGCGAGTTCTGCGCCTCGCCGCGTTTCGCCGCCGCCTCGTAGACCTTCAGGTCGGTGCCCTGGGGCTGGGTGAAATCCCTGGAGAAGTAGCCCTTCATGGTCTCGGTGAACTGCACGCCGAGGGTCGGCGGCGCCACCGGCTTGCGCGGGGCCGAGGGCAGGCTGTAGTCGATGACCCAGCCGCGGTCGGCCGCCAGCAGGCTCATGTTGCGTTCGCTGACCGCGGAAATGGTCAACAGCGGATTGACCGCCAGGGAGGTCGGGATCACCGCGCCGTCGGCCACGTACAACCCCGGGTACACCTCGCTGCCACTGACGCCGCTGAACACCTGGCCCTTGTGGTTGACCACCCCCTGCCCGGCATCCTCGCCCATCACGCAACCGCCCAGGGGGTGCACCGAGACGATGCTGTGCCGCAGCAGCTTGGTCCAGATCGGGTTCGGCACCCAGACCCCGCCCAGGGCCTTGGTCGACTGGTGCAGGCGTTCGTTGCCCAGCTTGAAGTTCTCCTGCTCGCCGACACCCGGCCAGTCGATGCGCAGTTGGTCCTTGTCATCGAGCACCATGCGCCCCTTGCCGTCGTCATGGCTCATGATCAGGTAGGTCTGCATGTTGTGCAGCGCGCCATGGTACGGGCCACGCAGGAAACTCTCGGCCTCGCGGGCCTTGTAGTGCAGTTCGGCGCTGACACCCTTCTCGGTCGCCTCGCCGATCAGCTCGGCGAAACCGGCCATCGCCGGCACCATCGGCCGCCCCAGCGCCCCCGGGATCGAGCCTTCCTCGATCACCATGTGGCTGCGCCAGTCGCCCTCGTTGCGCATGTCGATGATCGAGGTGATGCAGGGGCCGACCGGCTGCAGGTCCTTGGCCGAATGGCTGCCGAAGCCGATGCCGTTGATGGTCTGCCCGCAGTTGTGGCCGAACCCGAGGATGTCGCCGTTGCCGCTCATGTTCTCGCCGAGCTGGTTGGACAACGACAGGCCCTTGTTGCGCGAACGCAGCAGGATCTCCGTGGAGCCCAGGGTGCCGGCGGACAGCACGACGATATCGGCCTTGACGAACAGGGTCGGTGCAGAGAATTTCTCGCGACCGCTGTCCAGGTACTGGAAGTGCACGATCCAGCCATCGCCGTCGCGCTCCAGGTGACGTACCTCGGCCTGGCAGAAAATCTCCGCGCCATGGTTCCAGGCGTCCGGCAGGTAATTCATCAGGGTGGTGTTCTTGGCCTTGTTGTTACAGCCCGAGACGCAGTCGCCACAGTGGTTGCACGGCAGTTGCTCGACACCGACGTGGTTGAGGTTGCCGGGCAACGGGTCGAAGGTCACGTTGATCGGCGGCGTATAGAAATGCGTTTTCTCCTGCAGATAGTCCGCCGACTTGCGATTGGCTTCCAGCTTGTCCAGGGACGGGGCGGAGGCCGGATAGGGGTTGGGCTTGAGCATCTCGCGCGCCAGCTCATAGCCTTTGGCGAGCAGCGTGTCGCGGTGCTCGCGCACCGCCTGGGGCCAGCGCGGATCCTCGAAGACCCCCGGCTCCGGTTCCAGGGACACGTTGGCGTTGATCAGCGACGTGCCGCCCAGGCCACAGCCGACCACCACGTTCTGCTGGGCGTTGACATGCAGGTCGTACAGCCCGGTGCGCGAACCGATATGCCCGTCCGGGTCATGTACCTGCAATTCCTCGGTCGCCGCGATCATGGTGTTGGGGTACTCGCCCGGGCGGATTTCCCGCCCCCGCTCAAGCAGGCACACGCGCTGGCCGGCGCGGGACAGGCGCGACGCGGCGATGCCGCCGCCGTAGCCGGAGCCGATCACAATGACGTCGTAACGCTCCTTGATGGCACTGATGGGTGTGGAAATCCGGGTCATGGTCGTTTCCTCTCAGGGTCCGGGCCGGGCCACTCTGCGGTGGTCGCAACCGGGACAGACGGTGATGCAACGAACAAACGCGCACACGGGCTCGGCGTGTGAACGGCTGATGACGGCAGGCCGGGGCGGCGCTATAGGCGCGCGCGCTGATTGATCGCGTGGCGATGGATACGTCGGGGAATCAGGGCGCTGGTGCGGGCCGCGGCGCTGCTGGCGGAGAGCGGCGACGGGCGGGAGTGAGATTGGCGACCCATCGAGCGTTCTCCCTGAACCTGGAATGGATACGAGTAAGGCTGTGTCCTTGTGCCATTAGTGAAGACTTTCACCGGAGGGGTGTCAACGAACCCCCTTAGAACTGTATGAAATTTGATCTATAGCGCTGAATGCTATGAAAACCGGGGCCTGCGGCGCTTGGCGAACAACTTATCCACAGAGCGACCCACAGCAAATGTGGGAAACTGTCGATTTCCATCGCCCCGCTCGCGGGTGAATGTGAATGAAATCCGTGACTTATCCGGAAAGGGCGACTTCAAGGAGCATTGATCGTTTTTTGATCAAACCCCTGTAAGCCTCATATTCCGGTGGCTGTAGCCGATCGCAAACATCTTATCCACAGAAAGGCCAACAGACTTTGTGCGCAACTCACGAAGAGCGTCAAGCGATTGTGGAAAACCGCTGAAAACCACGAAAAACAAAGCGTCCAGCGGTCTGGGCCGAAGAAAATCGCCATATCGATCATTTTTTGAACAAACCCTTGAACGCCTTGTAAAACAAGGGCTACATCAGATAGCGAACAACTTATCCACAAAAGCGCCAACAGACTTTGTTGAAAAAACCCAAGTTCACGCCAACCCCCAGCGCCCCTTATCCACATAAAAAAGCCAAGGAAAACCGCTGGTTATGCTGGTCATTTTTCGTACGACCGGCTGAAGACGTTGATTTCAGCTGGCTGCAGCGATGCGCGAACACGTTATCCACAGATCGGCCAACAGCCTCTGTGGACACTTGTGCAAATCTTCCTGCAAGGAGGTCTGAATGGCGCTACCGGACCTTGAGCTACACTCCTTGGCACAGCGCGCCTTGTTCTTGCAGTAAAGGTGTCTTGGCCTGATGCATTGACTCGAGGATATCCGGCATGGTGCGATCCCCATGTGGCCGCTTGCGCTATTTTCCGTAGCGCCCTGTCGCCTGCCTGGCGCCGGTTTGTCCCTGATCGAGCTGCTGGCAACCCTGGCGACGGTGACCTCTGCGCCGGGCCGCGATCGCAGGGCCGGTGGGGACGTCGTGTATGGCGTCCGAAGCCGTGCGCAGGGCCTGAGCATGCACCCGCCACTCGCCGCTCTGCTCGCCCTGGCGGCCCTGTTCAACGTGAGCAGTGGCCTGGCCAACTGCTTCCAGGACGCCGGTGAGCGCTATCGCATCGATCCGCTGCTGCTCTACGCCATCGCCCAGGTCGAGTCGGGGCTAAATCCCCGGGCGCGCCACGACAACCGGGATGGCAGCCGGGACATCGGCCTGATGCAGATCAACAGCCGCCACCTGCCGGCCCTCGCCGCCTTCGGCATCGCCGAGCGCAACCTGCAGGAAGAGCCCTGTACCAGCGTGATGGCCGGCGCCTGGATTCTCGCCCGCTTCGTCCAGCGACTGGGCTACGGCTGGCAGGCGGTGGGCGCCTACAACGCCGGCACCGCCAGCGAACGCGATGCCCGCCGCGAACGGTATGCGCAACAGGTATGGGCGTACTACGCCAAGCTGCTGGAGCGGCGTCGGGCCGGCGCCCTGCATAGCGGAACCCGGCCATGAGACAGTCCGATGCGCGGGTCCTCAGCCATGGCCAGTTGCGCCACCTGCGGCTGCAGGCGGCCAACCTCGAGTGCGGTCAGCGCACTACGCCTTCCTCGATCAGCAACTTGAGGATCGCCTCGGCTCCCGCTTCGGCACTGACGCCCTTGAGCACCTGCCCGCCGCCGCCACTGGCCTTGGCTGTGGCAGCCTTCATCCGGTCGGCACCGCTCTTCGCCTTGATCACCTTCAACCGCTTGGGCCGTGGCTTGGCCGGCTGCAGCTGGGCACTGGCGAACAACTCGTCCTCCAGCACCTCCACTTCCTCAGCCTGCAGCACCCCGCGCTGCGCCGGGCCATAGGCGCTCTGCCGTGGCTTGGGCGCGGCGTTATCCACCGTGGCGAGAAACGGCAAACGCACCTTCAGCCGCCGCCGCTGACCGCGGGGCAAGGCCTGCAGTACCTGGGCCACGCCAGCCGTGATCGACTCGACCTCGGCCAAACCCACCACCAGCGGCCAACCGAGGTTTTCCGCCAGCAGGAACGGCAACATCCCCGAGCCCTCGCCGGTTTCCGCCTGGCTGCCGGTGAGCACCAGTTGGGCACCGACGTCGCGCAAGTAATCGGTCAGTACCGGCAGCGCATCGGCGCCGGCCGGCTGCTCGAGCACCCGCATCTCCGACAGGCCCATGCCCAGGTAGGCACGCAGCGCCGGCTCGGCGACATCGCCGGCATGCACCACCTGCAAGTTATCCCCAGCCAGTTGCAGGCCCAACTCCACCGCCCGGGCATCCTGCTCGGCGCGACGGGCGCGGCCGGAGGTCGGGTGGGCGCCAATCGATACCAGGCTGATGACATTCGTGTTCATGAACTTACCCCCACCTTAGGCCGCATCGCGCTTGGCGCCATTGCGATATGCCGTCACCGCGGCGATCAGCGCGCGGCAGATCTCGTTGCTGTCGCCGATCACCGACAGGTCGGCGCGCTTGATCATGTCGCAGCCCGGATCGAGGTTGATCGCCACCACCTTGTCGCAGGCACCGATGCCCTGCAGGTGCTGGATCGCCCCGGAAATGCCCACGGCGACATAGACCCGCGCGGTCACCCAGGTACCACTGGCCCCGACCTGGCGATCGCGGGTCATGAAACCATCGTCCACCGCCACCCGCGAAGCGCCTTCGGTGGCGCCCAGCGCCGCCGCCGTCTCGTGGAACAGCGGCCAGTCCTGGACGCCGTTGCCGCCGGAGAAAATGAACTCGGCCTCGGCCATGGGAATCGCCGCCGGGTCCACGGCCACTGCGCCGAGATCCTCGATGCGCGACAGGCTGCGGGCGATGCCTGTGGACAACTCCACGGGCAAGGCTTCGTGACGGGTTTCGCTGACCGGTTCGGCACACTCGGCCGCGGCCAGGATCACCCGGGCCAGCGGTCGTGCCAGGTCCTGCAGGCCGGCACCGGCGCGGCCGATGCACTCGCCGTCCTTGACCTGCCAGACCCGCGTGGCCGGGCGTTCGCCCAGGCTGGCGGCGAAACGCCGGCCCAGTTCGCCACCACCGCTGCGGCTGTCCGGCAGCAGCCAGTGGCGAGGATCGAACTGGTTATCCACAGCCCGCAGGCCCTGGACCCGTTGCTCCGGTGAATAACCGTTGAACTCGTCACCCTCGAGCACCAGCAGGCGATCGACACCGGCGGTCGCGAAGGAGCTTTCCTTGTGTTCGCCGAAGACCACGGCCAACACCGCGCCGTCCTTGCCGGCCAATTGATGGGCCAGGCCGAGCAGGTCGCGGTCGTGGCTGCTCAGGCGGCCGCCGACCATGTCCGGCACCACGCAGATGTGGAACGCCGGCTGGGCCACCTGGTGCAGCGGCAGTTGCACCTCGACGCTGGCCGAACGCTTGGTGGTGCCGCCCTGCTGGGCGCCACTGCGGTCGATGCGCTTGATGCCGTTGGGGCCGATGAAACCGACGCCATGGGGGTTCTTGCGGATGACCCCGTTGGGGCCCATCCAGCTGTGTTGCACCGGCTGCATCGCCGCATGCAGCGGATGCAGGCGGTTGCGGGCGATGCGCTCGGCGCGCGGGTCGCGACGGATAATATCGCTCATCAGTGCACCTCCGCGGGTTCACGCTTGGGCGCCGGCTTGCTCGGCTGTGCCTCTTCGAGCAGGGCATCGGCCACCAGCTCGGCCAGGTCCTTGATCATCGGGCGCGGTTCGACCACTCCTTCGAGCATCGCCGTGCATTGTGGGCACCCCACGGCCACCAGCTCGGCGCCGGTCTCGCGGATATCTTCCATGCGCATGTCGGGAATCCGCTGCTTGCCCGGAATGTCGGTTATCGGCGCACCGCCACCACCGCCGCAGCAGCGGGAACGGAAACCGGAACGCTGCATCTCCCTGACCTCGATCCCGAGGGCCCGCAGCACCTCGCGCGGCGCCTCGTATTCGCCGTTGTAGCGGCCCAGGTAGCAAGGGTCGTGATAGGTCACGCTGTTGCCCTTGTGCTGGCCGATGTTCAGGGCACCGGCCCCGATCAGCTCGGCCATGTAGGTACTGTGGTGCTGCACCCGGTAGTTGCCGCCAAAGGCACCGTACTCGTTCTTCAGCACGTGGAAGCTGTGCGGGTCGCAGGTGACGATGCGCTTGAAGCTGTACTGGGCCAGAGTCTGGATATTGCGCTTGGCGAGCAGCTGGAAGGTCGCCTCGTCGCCCAGGCGACGTGCCACGTCGCCGCTGTCGCGCTCTTCCAGGCCGAGGACCGCGAAGTCGACCTTGGCCGCCTTCAGCACCTTGACGAAGGCACGCAGGGTGCGCTGGTTGCGCATGTCGAAGGCACCGTCGCCGACCCAGAACAGCACGTCGGTGCTCTTCTTCTCGCCGAGCACGGCGAGGTTCAGGTCGGCCGCCCAGTTCAGGCGACCGCCGGGGGCGAAACCGCCAGGGTTGTCGGTGGCGATCAGGTTTTCCAGGACCTCGGCGCCCTTGTTCGGCGTCGCGCCCTTTTCCAGGGTCAGGTGCCGGCGCATGTCGACGATGGCATCGACGTGCTCGATCATCATCGGGCATTCCTCGACGCAGGCACGGCAGGTGGTGCAGGACCACAGGGTCTCGGCATCCACCAGGCCGTTGACGATCGGCTGGTGCGGGTTACCCGCATGTTCACCGATCGGCTTGCCCGGATACGGGCTGCCGGCGAACTGGGCATCGGTGCCGCCGGCGAGGCCGACCACCATGTCCTGAATCAGTTTTTTCGGGTTCAGCGGCTGGCCGGCGGCGAACGCCGGGCAGGCGGCCTCACATTTACCGCACTGCACGCAGGCATCGAAGCCCAGCAGCTGGTTCCAGGTGAAGTCCTTGGGCTTTTCCACACCCAGGGGCGCCTGTGGATCATTCAGGTCCAGCGGCTTGAGGCCGGTGGAGCGGCCGCCGCCGAAGCGTTCGGCGCGGCGGTGCCAGGCCAGGTGCAGGGCACCGGCGAAAGCGTGCTTCATCGGCCCGCCCCAGGTCATGCCGAAGAACAGCTCCGACACGCCCCACAGCACACCGACGCCGAGGATCAGCGCCAGCACCCAGCCGCCGAAGTCTTCCGGCAGGATGCCGGCCACCGGCAGGGTGACCAGGAAGAACGAGCCCGAAAACGCCAGCAGGCTTTTCGGCAGGCGCATCCACGGGCCTTTCGACAGCCGCGACGGCGGGTTGCGCCGGCGCCGGTAGACGAAGATCGCCCCGACGAACATCACCGCCGACATCAGCAGCAAGGCGTAGCCGAGAATGCGGTTGTGCAGGCCGAAACCATGCACCAGCAGCGCCAGGACGATCGACGCCACCGCGCCACCGGCGGTGGCGACGTGGGTATTGGCGATGTATTTGTCCCGCGCTACCACATGGTGCAGATCGACCATGTAGCGCTTGGGCATGGCGAACAGGCCGCCGATCAGATCGACCTTCGACGGTCGGCCGCGGCGCCACATGGCGACCCGCCGCAGCGCGCCGAGGACGGCGAGGCCCAGGGCGGCGAACAGCAGGATGGGAAGAAGGGTGTTCAACATGGTGAAGCTCCCAAAGACCTAAGGCCTTGCAAGGGTTAATTGCATGCCAGTGAAGCCATGCACCTACTGGTGGCGAGAAGGGCCCGATGCCATTCAGTCAGGACCGAACACCATCCCTGTAGGAGCAGGGCTTGCCCGCGAAGCTTTTGGCGACCTCAAGGACGCATTCGCGGGCAAGCCCTGCTCCTACAGGTTACGCGGCGTTTTCGGTATCAAGCCCGCCCCGCACCACAGGTGATGGTGTGATGCCGTCAAAAATCCTTGCACAGACGCAGCGCGTCATAGATCGCCGCATGCGTGTTGCGCTGGGCCACGCAGTCGCCGATACGGAACAGCAGGTAGCCGTCGCCGGACTGGCTCAGGCAAGGCTGCGGCTGGATCGCGAAGAGCGCCTCGACGTCGATCTGGCCCTTGTTGCGCGAACCGTCCTTGAGCCCGTAGTAGAGCGCTTCGTCCGGACGGACGCCGTTCTCCACCACCACCTGGTCGACCACCCGTTCCTCCTTGGCACCGGTGTATTCGTTCTCCAGCACCGCCACCAGCTTGTCGCCCTCGCGGTAGACCTTTTCCAGCATCATGTCGCCGGTCATGATCACTTCCTTGGGGTACATGCTGCGGTAGTAGGTCGGGAACGACGTACCGCCGATCGCCACGCCCGGCTTGATGTCATCGGTGACGATCTCGACCTGGCTGCCCTTGTCGGCGAGGAAGTCGGCCACCGACATGCCGGTGAATTCGCAGATGGTGTCGTAGACCAGCACGTTCTTGCCCGGCGCGACCTTGCCGTCGAGCACGTCCCAACTGCTGACCACCAGCCCTTCGGCGGCACCCCAGTGTTCGTTCTGCTCCAGGTTCGGATGCCCGCCGACGGCCAGCACGACGATGTCCGGACGCAGGTCGAGGATGGTCGCGATGTCGGCGGCGGTACCCAGGCGCAGGTCGACCTTCAGCCGGGCCAGTTCCAGCTGGAACCAGCGGGTGATACCGGCGATCTGGTCACGCTGCGGCGCCTTGGCCGCCGTGGTGATCTGGCCACCGATGCTGTCCTTCTTCTCGAACAGGGTCACGTCGTGGCCCCGTTCGGCCGCCACGCGGGCGGCTTCCATGCCGGCCGGGCCGGCACCGACGATCACCACCTTGCGCTTGGGCCCGGTGGATTTCTCGATGATGTGCGGCACGCCCATGTATTCACGGGAGGTGGCGGCGTTCTGGATGCACAGGACATCCAGGCCCTGGTACTGGCGGTCGATGCAATAGTTGGCACCGACGCACTGCTTGATCTGGTCGACCTGGCCCATCTTGATCTTGGCGATCAGGTGCGGGTCGGCGATGTGCGCGCGGGTCATGCCGACCATGTCCACGTAGCCGCCTTCGAGGATACGGGTGGCCTGGTTCGGGTCCTTGATGTTCTGCGCGTGCAGCACCGGGACCTTGACCACTTCCTTGATACCGGCAGCCAGGTGCAGGAACGGCTCCGGCGGGAAGCTCATGTTCGGGATGACGTTGGCCAGGGTGTTGTGGGTGTCGCAACCCGAGCCGACCACGCCGATGAAATCGAGCATGCCGGTGTCGTCGTAGTACTTGGCGATCTGCTTCATGTCCTCGTGGGACAGGCCGTCCGGGTGGAACTCGTCACCGCAGATACGCATGCCGACGCAGAAATCGTCACCGACTTCCTTGCGCACGGCCTTGAGCACTTCCAGGCCGAACTTCATCCGGCCCTCGAAGCTGCCGCCCCATTCGTCGGTCCGCTTGTTGACCCGCGGGCTCCAGAACTGGTCGATCATGTGCTGGTGCACGGCGGACAGTTCGACGCCGTCCAGGCCGCCTTCCTTCGCACGGCGGGCCGCCTGCGCGTAGTTGCCGATCACCCGCCAGATCTCTTCCGGCTCGATGGTCTTGCAGGTGGCGCGGTGCACCGGCTCCCGTACGCCCGAGGGCGACATCAGGGTCGGCCAGTGGTAGCCGTCCCAACGCGAGCGACGACCCATGTGGGTAATCTGGATCATGATCTTGGCGCCATGCTTGTGCATGGCGTCGGCCAGGTTCTGGAAGTGCGGGATGATGCGGTCGGTGGACAGGTTCACCGAGCTCCACCACTGCTGCGGGCTGTCGATGGCGACCACCGACGATCCGCCGCAGATCGCCAGGCCGATGCCGCCCTTGGCCTTTTCCTCGTAGTACTTCACATAGCGGTCGGTGGTCATTCCGCCGTCGGTGGCATACACCTCGGCGTGGGCGGTACTGAGCACGCGGTTGCGGATGGTCAGCTTGCCGATCTGGATCGGCTGGAACATTGCTTCGAAAGCCATGATGCGATCCTCGACTTACAGCGGCTTGACGGTGAACAGGCCATCATCGTGGCCCTCTTCGGAACCGCCATAGACCTGCTCGGCCACGGTGCGGATCTTGCTGCCACGGGCGGCCAGGATCTGGTCCATGGCGCCGGCGAACCAGCCGGTGAACATGTAGTCGACCTTGCGCCCGACCTTGCCGTAGACGTAGACGAACGCCGAGTGCTCGAGCTTGACGCTGGCGGTGCCCTTGTCGAGGTCGATGTCCTGGATCTTGAACAGGCCCCAGCCGCGCTGCGACAGGCGCTTCATGTAGTGTTCGAATACCGCGACGCCTTCCAGGCCGTGGCATTCGGCTTCCTTTTCGCACCAGTGCCAGGCGGACTTGTAGCCGGCCTTGTAGAGAATTTCGGCATAGGCTTCGGCGCCCAGCACTTCTTCGATACCCATGTGGTTGTTGACGAAGAAATGGCGTGGCACGTAGAGCATCGGCAATGCGTCAGAGGTCCAGACACCGGTCTCGCTGTCGACTTCAATGGGCAGTTGCGGGGCGATTTTAGCCATGGGAAACACTCCAGAATTCATTGTTTGCGGCTGGCCGCGTACGCCCTGCGCGACCGGCGCGCAGGGGAAATCAGCAAAAAAAGGACGTCGTCGGGGGTTATTCGCCCCAGACCTCCTTGAGGACGTTGACCCAGTTCTCGCCCATGATCTTGCGCACCACGCGCTCGCTGTGACCGCGCTTGAGCAGGGTCTCGGTGAGGTTGGGGAACTCGCCCACGGTACGGATGCCCAGCGGGTTGATGATCTTGCCGAAGCTGGTCAGGCGGCGGGCGTAGCCCTTGTCGTGGGTCAGGTATTCGAAGAAGTCCTGGCCATGGCCCTGGGTGAAGTCGGTACCGATGCCGATGGCGTCTTCGCCGACGATGTTCATCACGTACTCGATCGCTTCGGCGTAGTCGTCGATGGTCGAGTCGATGCCCTTGGCCAGGAACGGCGCGAACATGGTCACACCGACGAAGCCGCCGTGGTCGGCGATGAACTTAAGTTCCGCATCGGACTTGTTGCGCGGGTGCTCTTTCAGGCCCGAAGGCAGGCAGTGGGAGTAGGTCACCGGCTTCTTCGATTCGAGGATGACTTCCTCGCTGGTCTTGGAACCGACGTGGGACAGGTCACACATGATGCCGACACGGTTCATCTCGGCGACGATCTCGCGACCGAAGCCCGACAGGCCGCCGTCACGCTCGTAGCAGCCGGTGCCGACCAGGTTCTGGGTGTTGTAGCACATCTGCACGATGCCCACGCCCAGTTGCTTGAAGATCTCCACGTAGCCGATCTGGTCTTCGAACGCATGGGCGTTCTGGAAGCCGAAGAGGATGCCGGTCTTGCCCAGTTCCTTGGCCTTGCGGATGTCGGCGGTGGTCCGTACCGGCATCACCAGGTCGCTGTTCTCGCGGATCAGCTTCTGGCTGGCGGCGATGCTGTTGACGGTAGCCTGGAAGCCCTCCCAGACCGACACGGTGCAGTTGGCGGCGGTCAGCCCGCCCTTGCGCATGTCCTCGAACAGTTCGCGGTTCCATTTGGCAATGATCAGCCCGTCGATAACGATGCTGTCGGCGTGTAACTCGGCTGGGCTCATCAGGCTGTCCCCTTTATTGGCAATTCATGCGCCGAATCGTCTGCCGGCGCTTTGGACCCAGCATATGCCCAGGGCCTGTCGGAGCCGGGTGCAAAAACGACAGGGGAATTGCCGAAAGCGTCAATCCGCGACAAAGGGCGTCAAGACAGTAGGCTCCAGCACTTATCGTTGTACGACTATTCTTTGCATTCGGCATGAGACAGAATTGCCGTTTACCGTTCTCCCATCAGCTTCAGGACGCCGTAATGAAATCGATTTTCCTGGCCTTGGCCCTTGTCAGCGTGGGTGTGCATGCGGCTGAAGACACCGACAACTCGCCGTGCGATGCGGTTGCGGACGACCAGCAGACCCTGGAATGCGCCACCTACAACAAGAACACCGCCGATCAGTTGCTCAAGGACAACTTCCAGGCGCTGCTGGATCGGGTGACGTCGCAATACGCCAGCAAGAAGGCCGAGCAGACCGACATCACCGCCAGGCTGCAAAAGGCCCAGCAGCTCTGGACCCAGTCGCGCGACGCCGACTGCGCCATTGCGCCGCTGCCGGCCAAGGTCGGCAGCAAGCAGTACAACATCGACCTGAACGACTGCCTGGCGAGCAAGAGCGACGAACGCTCGGAGTTTCTCGAATCGCTGCTGCAGGAATGACGCGCATGGGCATCGACAGGTCGGTGCCCGGCCCGGGCTGGCCGTTTGCGGCCGGCGCCTTGACAAGCCCCACGACGAAACTTAACTGATAGGCAACCACTCAAGCCCTGAACCGGCTGTACAGGCGAGTCGACCACGATAATCAGAGGATTTTCGTATGCGCTCACTCTCAGCCATTCCGCTGTATGCCCTGCTCATTTTCGTTGCCATCGTGCTGTTCATCGAGGTCGGCCGGCGGGTCGGCGCCCGACACCTGGCCGCCGACCCCGAGGGCGCGCGCACCGGCATCGGTGCCATCGAGGGCGCGGTGTTCGGCCTGCTGGCGTTGCTGATCGCCTTCACCTTCTCCGGTGCGGCCACGCGCATGGACACCCGGCGCACGCTGATCGTCGAGGAAACCAACGCCATGGGCACCGCCTGGCTGCGCCTGGACCTGCTGCCGCCGGCCAGCCAGCCCGCCCTGCGCCAGGCCTTTCGCGACTATGTGGATGCGCGCATCGCCTACTATCGCGACCTCACCGATATCGACCTGGCCAGCCGCGAGAATGCCCGGGCCAGTGCCTTGCAACAGGAGATCTGGAAGCAGGCGATCGCCGGCCTGCAACAGATGCCGACGCCGACCCTGGGCGTCAGCCTGCTGCAGGCACTCAACGCGATGATCGACATCACCACCACCCGCAGCGTGGCCCTGGAAACCCACCCGCCACTGATCATCTACCTGATGCTGATCGCCCTGACCCAGGTCAGCGCCCTGTTCATCGGCTACGGCATGGCCGGCAGCGCCCGGCACAACTGGTTGCATATCTTCGGCTATGCGCTGGTGATGGTCTGCGTGCTCTACGTGATTCTCGACTTCGAGTTCCCGCGGTTGGGTATCATCCGGGTCGACTACTTCGACAAGATCATGCTGGATTTGCGTAGAAGCATGCATTGACCTCCCCCTGGAAGGCCCCAAACGGGCTACTAAGGATTCAAATGACTATCTGCGGTATCGAAATCAAGGGCAGCGAAGCCATCTTCGCCCTCGCCACCCTGCGGGATGCCACGCCGGAACACTTGGCTGTCGCTATCAAGAAGATCGCCCTGGACGATGATGACGAAGCTGCCAACGTCAGGGCCTTCGCCAGCCAGTTGCGGGCGTTCGTCGAGGCCAATGGCATCACTCGCATCGCCATCAGGAAACGCAGCAAGAAAGGCGAGTTCGCCGGCGGGCCGACCACCTTCAAGATCGAGGCCATCGTGCAACTGCTGGACCACTGCGAAGTGACGCTGCTATCGCCGCAGACCCTCAATGCCCAGCACAAGAAGCACGGTTTCGATCTGCCGGGCACGCTGAACAAGTACCAGCACGAAGCCTACAAGGCGGCCTGTGCGGCGCTGCTGAAGAAGTAGCGCCGGGCACCGGCGCACCGCCGGCTCCACAGCACGCCGCTAGACCTTGAGCGCCCGCCGGTCCTCGCGCGGGCACTGGGCAAACCGGGCCCGGTAGCTGCGGGTGAAGTACGACGGCGACTCGAAGCCACTGGCGATGCTCACCTCCAGCACGCTCATGTCGGTCTGGCGCAACAACTGCCGGGCCTTTTCCAGGCGCAGGCCCAGGTAGAAGTTGCTCGGGGTGTCCTTGAGGTGGAGGCGGAACAGCCGCTCCAGCTGGCGTCGTGTCACCTTGATCGACTGCGCCAGCTCCAGCGTGCTCAGGGGCGGTTCCATGTGCTGCTCCATCTCGCCGACCACCTGCACCAGCTTCTTGTTGCTGATGCCGTAGCGCGTGGCGATCTGCATGCGCTGGTGGTCCTTGCGCGGGCGAATGCGCCCGAGCACGAACTGCTCCGACACCTGGATCGCCAGTTCCGGGCCATGGGCCTGGCCGATCAGGTCGAGCATCATGTCGATCGACGCCGTACCGCCGGCACAGGTGATCCGCCGACGGTCGATCTCGAACAGTTCCTGGGTCACTTCCAACTGTGGATAGGACTCCTTGAACGCCTCCAGTGCCTCCCAGTGCAACGTCACCCGATGGCCCTCAAGCAGGCCGGCCTCGGCCAGCACCACGCTGCCGGTGTCGATGCCGCCGAGGGTGACACCCTCGCCGTCCAGGCGGCGCAACCAGTGTTCCAGGGCCGGGGTGACGAATTTCAGCGGCTCGAAGCCGGCGACCACCAGCAGGGTCGCACCTTTCTTCAGGGGTTCCAGTGCCGCGTCGGCGTTGACCGACATGCCGTTGCTCGCCAGCACCGCGCCGCCATCCGCGCTCAGCACGTGCCAGCGATACAGCTCGCCGCGAAAGCGATTGGCCACGCGCAGCGGTTCGATCGCCGAGATGAAGCCCATCGCCGAAAAACCTGGCATCAACAAGAAATAGAGATCCTGGGACATGGAGCGCACTCGCAAGACGGGTAGCGTTGTCGCTGTGATACGCCAGTTCGCAGGCAGGAGCAATAGCGCTGGTCGCCGCAGTGCAAGAGTCGGTCGCCGTAGGGCGTTTTCAGATCACCCAGGCTGCGTAACTTGAGCATCACCGGCGCATCAGACGCCGGAACCGACAATAACGACCTGCCGAGGATACCCGCATGAAACGACTGATCAGCCGCTGTGCACTCGCACTCACCGGCGCCGCGCTCCTGAACGCCAGCGTGATGGCCGCCGACCAGGCCTCCTGTCAGAACGTCCGCCTCGGCGTGGTCAACTGGACCGACGTGATCGCCACCAGCGCCATGAGCCAGGTGCTGCTCGAAGGCCTCGGCTACCAGGTCAAGCAGACCAGCGCCTCCCAGCAGATCATCTTCGCCGGCATCCGCGACCAGCGCCTGGACCTGTTCCTCGGCTACTGGAACCCGCTGATGACCCAGACCATCACCCCGTTCGTCGACGCCAGGCAGGTCAAGGTGCTGGCCGAACCGAGCCTCAAGGACGCCCGCGCGACCCTGGCGGTGCCCACCTACCTGGCCGACAAGGGCCTGAAGACCTTCGCCGACATCGCCAAATTCGAGAAGGAGCTGGGCGGCAAGATCTACGGCATCGAACCCGGTTCGGGCGCCAATACCCAGATCAAGGCAATGATCGCCAAGAACCAGTTCGGCCTCGGCAAGTTCCAGCTGGTGGAGTCCAGCGAGGCCGGCATGCTCGCCGCCGTCGACCGCGCCGTGCGGCGCAAGGAGGCCGTGGTGTTCTTCGGCTGGGCGCCGCACCCGATGAACGTCAACGTGCAGATGACCTACCTCACCGGCAGCGAGGATGCCCTGGGCCCGAACGAAGGCATGGCGACGGTGTGGACCGTGACCTCGCCGACCTACGCCGAGCAGTGCCCGAACATCAACCGGCTGCTGACCAACCTGACCTTCAGCGCCGAGGACGAGAGCCGGATGATGCAACCGCTGCTCGACCACAAGGACGCCCTCGAATCGGCCCGCCAGTGGCTCAAGGACCACCCGCAGGACCAGGCCCGCTGGCTGCAGGGGGTGACCACTTTCGATGGCCGCCCGGCCGCCGGGAACCTGCAGCTGACCAGCCAGTAACCCGATACCCATCATCCCCCGCAGCCCTGTCGGCTGCGGTGTGAACCACCACGCCTGTAAGGAACCCGCACCATGAACCACGACGTCATCATCACCTGCGCTCTCACCGGTGCTGGCGACACCACCGCCAAGAGCCCACACGTGCCGGTCACGCCCAAGCAGATCGCCGCGGCGGCCGTCGAGGCGGCCAAGGCCGGCGCCACCGTGGTGCACTGCCACGTCCGCAACCCCGAAACCGGCAAGTTCAGCCGCGACGTGGCGCTGTACCGCGAAGTGATGGAGCGCATCCGCGAGGCGGACGTCGACATCATCGTCAACCTCACCGCCGGCATGGGCGGCGACCTGGAAATCGGCGCCGGCGAGAACCCCATGGCGTTCGGCCCGAATACCGACCTGGTCGGCCCGCTGACCCGCCTGGCGCATGTCGAGGCCCTGCTGCCGGAAATCTGCACCCTGGACTGCGGCACTCTCAACTTCGGCGACGGCGACACCATCTACGTCTCCACCCCGGCGCAACTGCGCGCCGGCGCCAAGCGTATCCAGGAACTGGGGGTGAAGGCCGAGCTGGAGATCTTCGATACCGGCCACCTGTGGTTCGCCAAGCAGATGATGAAGGAAGGCCTGCTGGACAACCCGCTGTTCCAGCTGTGCCTGGGCATCCCATGGGGCGCACCGGCCGACACCACCACCATGAAGGCCATGGTCGACAACCTGCCGCCGGACGTGGTCTGGGCCGGCTTCGGCATCGGCCGCATGCAGATGCCGATGGCCGCGCAGGCAGTGCTGCTGGGCGGCAACGTGCGGGTCGGCCTGGAAGACAACCTCTGGCTGGACAAGGGCGTGCTGGCGACCAACGGCCAACTGGTCGAGCGGGCCACGGAAATCCTCAGCCGCCTGGGCGCCCGCGTCCTGACCCCAGCCGAGGGCCGGGCGAAGATGGGGTTGGCCAAGCGCGGCTGAGCCGCCCCGAAAGAACACCAAAAATCCTGTAGGAGTGGCCGGCCGACGCTCCTACAAGGGACCGCATTACCCACCTCCGACCATGCAGGAATTCGTCATGAGCTTTATCACTGAGATCAAAACCTTCGCTGCCCTCGGCAGCGGTGTCATCGGCAGCGGTTGGGTCGCCCGCGCCCTCGCCCACGGCCTCGACGTGATCGCCTGGGACCCGGCGCCCGGCGCCGAGGCGGCCCTGCGCAAGCGCATCGCCAACGCCTGGGGCGCCCTGGAGAAACAGGGCCTGGCGCCCGGTGCCTCCCAGGACCGCCTGCGCTTCGTCGCCACCATCGAGGAATGCGTGAAAGACGCCGACTTCATCCAGGAAAGCGCCCCGGAACGCCTGGAATTGAAACTCGAGCTGCACGCCAAGATCAGCGCCGCGGCCAAGCCCAACGCGCTGATCGGCTCCAGCACCTCGGGTCTGCTGCCCAGCGAGTTCTACGAAGGCGCCACCCACCCGGAACGCTGCGTGGTCGGCCACCCGTTCAACCCGGTGTACCTGCTGCCGCTGGTGGAAGTGGTCGGCGGCAGGCAGACCGCGCCGCAAGCCGTGCAGGCGGCGATCAAGGTCTATGAATCCCTCGGCATGCGCCCGCTGCACGTGCGCAAGGAAGTCCCAGGGTTCATCGCCGACCGCCTGCTCGAAGCGCTGTGGCGCGAGGCGCTGCACCTGGTCAACGACGGCGTTGCCAGCACCGGCGAAATCGACGACGCGATCCGCTTCGGCGCCGGGCTGCGCTGGTCGTTCATGGGCACCTTCCTGACCTACACCCTGGCCGGTGGCGATGCCGGCATGCGCCACTTCATGGCCCAGTTCGGCCCTGCCCTGCAACTGCCGTGGACCTACCTGCCGGCGCCGGAACTGACCGACAAGCTGATCGACGACGTGGTCGAGGGCACCAGCGAGCAGTTGGGCCGCCACAGCATTTCGGCGCTGGAGCGCTATCGCGATGACTGCCTGCTGGCGGTGCTGGATGCGGTAAAGAGCACCAAGGCCAAACATGGCATGAGCTTCAGCGAGTAAGTTCAGCGGGGCCGGGGGCGCTTTCGCGGGCGAG
>NZ_JSYZ01000003.1:582999-596761 GCF_001293465.1 Pseudomonas asplenii | reverse complement strand
GCAGGGCTTGCCCGCGAAGGGCTCCTCAAGGTTCGTTTCAGTGGCGGAACAGCTCCCCCGGCGTATAGCCGAACAAGCCCTTGAACGCCGCGATGTACGCCGAGGTCGAGTCATACCCGCAGGACAGCGCCGCCCGCGTCACGCTGTCCCCCTCCTCCAGCGCACCGAGGGACGACAACAGCCGCATGCGCTGGCGCCAGCCACGGAAACTCAGCCCCGTCTCGCGCTGGAACAGGCGCATCAGGGTCTTCTCCGACATCCCCAGGCGCTGCGCCCACTGCCCCAGGCTCGCGCCCTGTTCCGGGCTTTCGATCAACTCATTGCACAGGCCGAGCAGGCGCGGATGGCGCGGCAATGGCAGGGAGAACCCCACTTCCGGCAGACTCGCCAACTGATCGAGCAACACCTGTACCAGACGCGACTCGGCGCTGCCCTCCTGGGGATAATCCACCGGCAGCAGGCAGAAACTCTTGATCAGCTCCCGCGCCAGCGGGGTCACCTCCAGCACCCGGCAACGCTCCGCCGCCCACCGGCAGTCCTCCCTGCGCACATACAGGCTGCGCATTTCCGCCTGCATCGACGTCACCACCTCATGCTCCAGCCCGGCCGGGATCCATACCCCCCATTGTGGTGGTGCGAAGAAGCTGCCCTCGGCGGTGTGCACACCCAGGACGCCGCTGATGGCATAGGAAAACTGCACCCAGTCGTGACTGTGCCGTGAGGTCCAGGAACCGGCATCCAGGCTTTCCGCCCGGGCATACAGCGGGCGTGGCAGGGCCGACAGCGCCGGGATCTGCCGCTCGGGCCCGCGTTGTCCGTTGTTCGACATGACTGAACCTTATAGCGCCTGGTGGCTGACGGATGCGACCTTAGGCCAGAGCCAGACACAAGACAATGCCCCCTCCACAGAAAGCAGGTAATGCCCACAGGTACTGCATCAGCGCTCGACGATCGCCGTCACGCCCTGGCCGCCGGCCGCACAGATGGAGATCAGACCGCGCCCCTGCCCCGCCCGGTCCAGCAGTTTCGCCAGGTTGGCGACGATTCGCCCACCCGTGGCCGCAAATGGATGTCCCGCCGCCAATGAGCTGCCCTTGACGTTGAGCCGGCTGCGGTCGATCGAGCCCAGCGGCGCGTCGAGCCCCAGCCGGTTCCTGCAGTATTCCGGATCTTCCCAGGCCTTCAGGGTGCACAGCACCTGGGCGGCGAACGCCTCATGAATCTCGTAGTAGTCGAAGTCCTGCAAGGTCAGGCCGTTACGCGCCAACAGCCGCGGCACCGCATAGACCGGCGCCATCAGCAGCCCCTCCGCCCCCTTGACGAAATCCACCGCCGCCGCTTCGCCGTCACGCAGGTAGGCCAGCACCGGCAGCCCACGTTCGCGCGCCCAGTCCTCGCTGCCCAACAGCACCAGCGAGGCGCCATCGGTCAGCGGCGTGGAATTGCCCGCCGTCAGCGTTCCCCTGGCACTGCGCTCGAACACCGGCTTGAGCCCCGCGAGCTTTTCCAGGCTGAGGTCGGGGCGCAGGTTGTTGTCACGGTTCAGGCCGAGAAAGGGCGTGAGCAGGTCGTCATGCCAGCCTTCGGCGTAGGCGGCGGCCAGCTTGCGATGACTCTCCAGGGCCAACCGGTCCTGCTCGTCACGCGGGATACTCCAGGCCTGGGCCATCAACTCGCAGTGCTGCCCCATGGACAACCCGGTGCGCGGCTCACCATTGCGCGGCAGCTCGGGTTTCAGGTGCCCAGGGCGCAATTGCAGCAGCGTCCTGAGTTTCTCCCCGAGGCTCTTGCCCCGATTGATTTGCAACAAGATCTGTCGGAGACCTTCATTGACGCCGATCGGCGCATCGGAAGTGGTATCGACGCCACCGGCGATACCGCACTCGATCTGCCCCAGGGCAATCTTGTTCGCCACCAGCAACGCCGCCTCCAGCCCGGTGCCGCAGGCCTGCTGGATATCATAGGCCGGGGTCTGCGGCGACAGCCGCGAGCCCAGCACGCACTCGCGGGTCAGGTTGAAATCCCGCGAATGCTTGAGCACGGCACCCGCCGCCACTTCCCCCAGGCGCAGGCCATGCAGGTTGAAACGTTCGATCAACCCTTCCAGCGCCGCCGTCAGCATCGCCTGGTTGCTCGCGCTGGCATAGACACCATTGGAGCGGGCAAACGGAATGCGATTGCCCCCGATGATCGCAACACGGCGCAACGTATTCATAAAAAACTCCCTATTATTCGAATGACACTGCCGCTAAAAGAGTAGGACCTTTCTTAGAAAACGAACCACCGCCACGCCTTCGCGGTCCACCTTTGAACCCCTGTCGCCGGAGAGCGTTCCATGTCTGACCGTTATATCGACTTCGCCAACTCGACGATCGGCCAGCGCCTGGTCGGCGCGCTTGGCCTGCCGGCACCGACGCGTCTGGAGCGCTGGCAGGCCGGCCGCCTGCGGCCGGTCGAGGGCGCCCTGCTGCTGGGCGGCGGGCCCCTGGCCGCGCAGATCGGCGGGTTCGCCCAGCGGCTGACCGATGCGGTCTACAGCTACGGCAGCGAAGTGCCTGGCTGCAGCGCCTGGATTCCCGGCCACGGGCCCCGCCTCAAGGCGCTGGTGTTCGACGCCGGCGCCATCGAACAGGTGGACCAGCTCAAGCAACTGCGCGAATTCTTCCAGCCGCTGCTGAGGAACCTCGAATCCTGCGCCCATGTGCTGCTGCTCGGACGCGCCCCGCAGAACCTGCGCGATCCCTTCGCCGCCAGCGCACAACGGGCCCTGGAGGGCTTCAGTCGCTCGCTGGCCAAGGAACTGCGCAACGGCGGCACCGTGCAGTTGCTGTATGTGGATGACGATGCCCAGGACCAGATGGAAGGCGCCCTGCGCTTCTTCCTGTCCCCGAAAAGTGCCTATGTCAGCGGCCAGGTGCTGCACCTGAGCGCCTGCAGCCGCCGGGTGCTGGACTGGAGCCGCCCGCTGGCCGGCCGCAAGGCGCTGGTCACCGGCGCGGCGCGGGGCATCGGTGCTGCCATCGCCGAGACCCTGGCCCGCGATGGCGGCGACCTCATCCTGCTCGACGTGCCCCAGGCCAGGAGCGATCTCGAAGCCCTTGCCGCCCGCCTCGGCGCGCGCAGCATCGCCCTCGATATCTGCGCCGAGGATGCCGCCACGCAATTGCTGGAGCAACTGCCGGACGGCCTCGACATCCTCGTCCACAACGCCGGCATCACCCGCGACAAGACCCTGGCGAACATGACCCCGGAGTTCTGGGACGCGGTACTGGCCGTCAACCTCGACGCCCCCCAGGTGTTGACCAGGGCGCTGCTCGACAGCGGTACCCTGCACGACCATGGCCGGGTGATCCTGCTGGCCTCCATCAGCGGGATCGCCGGCAACCGCGGCCAGACCAACTATGCCGCGAGCAAGGCCGGGCTGATCGGTCTGGCCCAAGCCTGGGCCCCGCTGCTGCGCGAGCGCGGCATCAGCATCAACGCGGTGGCTCCCGGCTTCATCGAAACGCAGATGACCGCGCACATCCCCTTCGCCCTGCGCGAAGCCGGGCGGCGCATGAGTTCCCTGGGCCAGGGCGGTCTGCCCCAGGATGTCGCCGAAGCCGTGGCCTGGCTGGCCCAGCCGGGCTCCGGCGCGGTCAGCGGCCAGGCCCTGCGGGTCTGTGGACAAAGCGTACTGGGGGCCTGAGCATGCTGGTGAACTGGCAATACCTGACCACTGCCCCCGGGCTGCCCGGCCTGTATCTCCGGGCAGCCCGCCGCCGCAAGATCACCGGCACGCAACTGCCAAGCGAGGGCCTGCGCTGCTGGGCCACCGTCGACACCAAGCGCCTGGCCGCCTACCGGCGGATCTGCGGGTTCGGCGACACCGGCCTGATGCCGGCGACCTATCCCCATGTGCTGGCCTTTCCCCTGCAATTGCAGTTGCTGACCGCGAAAAACTTTCCCTTTCCGCTGCTGGGCCTGGTGCACCTGAGCAACCGCATCCGCATCCTGCGCCCGCTCGGCGGGGTCACCAGCCTGCGGGTCGGGGTGCAGGTGCAGAACCTGCAACCGCACCCCAAGGGCGCGACCTTCGACCTGGTGACCCAGATCGACGATGCCCTGGGCCCGCTGTGGGAAGCTGAGAGCCGCATGCTCTGTCGCGGCGTCGAGCTGCCGGGCGGGCCACCCGCGGCCCTGCAATCCGAGTCGGCGCCCCTGCTGGAACTGACGCGCTGGCCGTGCCCGGGCGATATCGGCCGCCACTATGCCAAGGTTTCCGGCGACTACAACCCGATCCACCTGAGCGCCCTCAGCGCCCGGCTGTTCGGTTTTCCCAGAGCCATCGCCCACGGTCTGTGGAACAAGGCCCGCACTCTGGCGGCCCTGGGCAACCACCTGCCGGCGGCGAATATCGAGATCGCGGTGACGTTCAGGAAACCGGTGCACCTGCCCAACGAAATGGTGCTCTACGCCAGCGTTCCGGGCTCCAGTGGCGACCTGCGGCTGCTCGGCGCCGGCGAGCTGGAACACATGAGCGGTCATTGGCAGCCCATCGCCTGAGGCAAGCTGACAATTGGCTGAGGCCGATGAATATTTCATCCGCCTGGCACGTTCTCTTCATGGCCAGGCCCTTGCTTCCCGCTCCCATCCACCGGAAGCTAGTCGCCTGGAAGGAGAACACCACGCATGAACCTCGACGAACTGACCCAACGCCTGCACGGCATCCGCGATCGCAACGACTGGAAACCATTCCACAGCCCGAAAAACCTGGCGATGGCCGCCAGTGTCGAGATGGCTGAGCTGGTGGAGATTTTCCAGTGGCTGACGGAGGATCAGTCACGCCAGCTGCCCGCGGAGAAGCTCGCCCATGCCGGGCAGGAAGTCGGGGACATCGTCCTCTATCTCCTGCTGCTGTGCAGCGAACTGGGGCTGGACATGAACGAAGTGGTGCGCGCCAAGCTGGCCGACAGCGAGCGGCGGTTCGCCCAATGAGTGACCGTCATTTCGACCAGTTGGCCACCCGCTTCGCCGAGAAGATCTACGGCGGTGCCAAGGGCGCGATCCGCCTCGCGGTGCTGCAGGCCGACCTCGCCGAAAGCCTGCCGGACCGGCCGCTGCGGGTGCTGGATATCGGCGCCGGGCTTGGCCACATGTCGCTGTGGCTGGCCCAGCGCGGTCATCACGTTACCCTGGCCGAGCCCGCCGAGCCGATGCTCGAAGGTGCCCGCCAACGCTTCGCCGAGGCCGGGCAGCCGGCGATCTTCATCCAGGCGCCGTGGCAGGAACTGCTCGGCCAGCTCACCGAGCCCTACGACCTGGTGCTGTGCCACGCGGTGCTGGAATGGCTGGCCGAACCCCACGCGATCCTGCCGGTGCTGCACCAGTTGGCGAAACCCGGCGGCTGGTTGTCCCTGGCCTTCTACAACCGCGATGCGCTGATCTACCGCAACCTGCTCAAGGGCCATTTCCGCAAGATGCGCAAGAACGACATGGCCGGCGAGAAACAGAGCCTGACCCCGCAACAACCACTTGATCCTCGGGAGCTGGCGGCGCAACTTGAAGGTCTGTGGAGCGTCGAGACCCAAAGCGGCGTGCGGGTGTTCCATGACTACATGCCGGTCGAGTTCCAGAATCGCGCCGAACTGGTCGACCTGCTGGAGATGGAACTGGCCCATCGTCGCCACCCCAGCTTTGCCGGGCTGGGGCGCTACCTGCACTGGATCTGCCGTCCGGTGTGATACGGAGGATGCAATGAATCGCCGTTTCGTGCTGTCAATGCTGTGCCTCGGGCTGGCAGCCTGTTCGAGCCCGAACCCGTACACCGCCAGTTCGATGCCGATCCCGCCAGCGCCACCCCAGGCCGCCAGGACTCTCGACCTGAGCGCCTACCCGGCGCCGGCCCGTGACTATGGCCGTTATCGGACCTGGGCCTGGCTCAACGATCGCCTGCCCGCCGGCACCACCTGGGCCGACTCCGCGCAGTTGGCCGAGATGGTCGGCAACGCCCTCGACGAACAGGGCCTGCGGCCCCGGCGTGACGGAGCGCCGGCAGACCTGCGGGTGAGCGCCGACGTGCACCTGGAAAAACGCCTGCGCCAGGTCCAGGAGGACTATGGCTACGCCGGGGCTTATGGCGGGGGGCCGTATGGCAACCGCTACGGCGTGTACAACAGCGTGCCGATCGTGCGCACCTATGAAGTCCAGGTGCTCGTGGCGCGAGTCAGTCTGTTCGACGCGGCGACCGGCCAACCGGTCTGGAGCGCCAGCGCCGAAACGGCCAACCAGGGCAATCAGCTCGAACGCGCGGATGCCCTGCGCGAAGCGGTGCACAAGGCCCTGGCCGCCTACCCGCCCAGCTAACCAACCTGCCAGGCTACCGGAGAAAAATCATGTTCCGCCGTCTCGCTTTAGTGGCTTTTGCCGTGCTGCTCAGCGCCTGCGAAACCACCCAGGTCAACCACGACTTCGACGCCAGCCGCGACTTCGCCGGCTACCGCAACTGGAGCTGGAAAGAACCCGCGCTGCAATATCGACCGGATGATCCACGGATCAAGAGTGACCTGACCGAACAGCGCATCCGCCAGGCGGTCGCCGAGCAACTGGACCAGCGTGGCCTGCGTCCGGCGCCGGCCGGTGGCAAGGCCGACCTGAAGGTGCAGGCCTACCTGATCGTCGACAACCGCCAGCAACAGATCAGCACCAACTACGGCGGCGCCTGGGGCGGCCCATGGCGTGGCGGCGGCCTGTGGGCGGGCCCGGGCTATACCGAGGTACGCAACATCGACTACCAGGTCGCGACGATCCAGGTGGACCTCTTCGACGGCAAGGACGGCAAGCTGGTCTGGCGCGGCAGCGCCGAACAGGCGGTGGACAACACGCCAACGCCTGCCGAACGCAGCGCCGCCATCAACCGGACCGTGGCCCAGGTGATGGCCAACTATCCGCCCAGATAAACGGCCCTTTTCCCCGCCAGGTTGTTGACCGTGGCGAACGGACCTCACCGTTCGCCGCAAACCTGGCGACTGGCCAGCGCTGTGCGCCGGCCTTGACTACACTGGCAGGCAATACAGGAAAGTAAGCGCTCGGCCACGCGCCGGCAAAGGAGTGCTCGATGTCTTTCCCCCGTCGCTCGCCGGTGTTTCGCGGCCCGTCGAAGCAGCGCGGCGCGATCGGCCTGATGGCCGCCCTGACGCTCGGCCTGGCGCTGCTGAGCATGGTGGTGGTGGTCGATAGCGGGCGACTGTACCTGGCGAAGCGCAGCTTGCAGCGGGTTGCCGATACGGCGGCGCTGGAGGCTGTCACTCGTGGCGGAAACTGCCAGGCAGGACTGAGCGCGGCCAGCTATGCCACGCAAAGCGCAACCCGTAACGGTTTTACTCCAGGCACCGGCCAGACCCTGAACGTCACCTGTGGCCGCATCGTGACCAGCGCCGCCAACCTGCGAAACTTCTCTGCCGACGCCACTCAATCCACGGCCATTCGCGTGATCGCCAGCAACACCGTCACGACCAGTATCGCAGCAGGGATCCAGGCGCTGTTTGCAAAAGGAACAACCAGCACCACCACCCAGTTGACAGCAACCGCTGTCGCCGCCACGCCCCAACCGACCATTGCCCAACTGACGCTGCGCAGTTCACTGGGAACGGTCGATACCGCCAAATCCAACCTGCTCAACCCCATCTTCTCCGGCCTGCTGGGGGGCAGCGTGAGTCTGACCGCAGCCGGGTGGAATGGCCTGCTCGGCACCGATATCAACCTGCTCAGTTATCTGGACCAACTGGCAATCAGGCTGAATGTCGCGGCAGGCAACTACACGCAGTTGCTCAACACGACGGTGGCCGTGACCCAACTGGTCCAGGTGGCCGCAACCGTTGCCCAAATGAATGGCGCGAGCGCCGATGTCGTGACGGCGCTGGGCAATCTGCAAATCGCCGCGGCCAATACCACCCCGATCAGGGTTGGCGACCTGCTGCAATTGCAAACCGGCACGCCCTCGAGCGGGCTGAACGCCAACATCCAGTTATTCCAACTGATCCAGGGTTTCATCCAGCTCTCCAACAGTCAAAGTGCAGCAGCAGCGACACTCCCGGTCAATGTGCTGGGGCTGGCGGGTGTGACACTGCAGGTGAAGGTCATACAGGCGCCACAACTGTCCGCGATGGGCGATCCGAAACTGGCCGTTGCCGGCGACACTAGACTGGGCCCCAACCGCATTTATGTACGTACAGCACAAGTCAGAACCTTCATATCCGTCAACCTGCCCGTACTGTCGGGTATAACCGGCCTGGCCAATGCGACCCTGGGACTTGTCGCCAATCTGACCCCCACCCTGAACGCGCTGCTGAGCCTGAACCTTGCCGCAACCATCAACTCGGCAAGCTGCCTGCTGGGAGCCGGCTGCATGCAGCTTAGCCCGCAGATACTCAACACCCCGCAAATCAACGTCAGCCTGGACACCGGAGGGGCCGAAAGCTATGTCACCGCCTATGGCTGCCCGGTGAACAATGCCGGTACAAAAAGCCTGACCGCTCGGACCACCACATCGATAGCCAGCCTGAAAGTGGGCCAGATAGACCCGACGAGTGCCTTCGCATCCTCGGCAGAACCTACCGTCGCCCCACTGCCGCTGATCGATCTGGGAACCTGGACATGTCACAAGATTCTCGGCGTAGGCAGTTGCGGCCCGGCCAGAAACGCATTTGCGGCGGGGGGCATAGGCCTCATGGTAAACACCAGCGTCGGACAAAATACCCAGGACCTGGTGTTCGCCAGCGCCGCCTCACCCTATGCGACGCCTCCCAACCTCAATCTGCCGCCCAGCGTATTGGCCGCGACGCCGACTTCGAATGTGGTCGCCAGCCTGGCCAGCACCTTGTCGGGCATCAGCTTGAACGTCTACCAGCCGGTCAACAGCAATCCGCTGGGAAACATCGTCGCTGCCGCTGGCGGCCTGATCAGCGGCGTCAGCGGCCTGCTGACGCCCGTGATAACCGGCCTGCTCAGTCCATTGCTGGACCCCCTGGTCAATAATCTGCTGTCCGCCCTGGGCATCAACCTCAACCAGACCGACGTGGGCGCCAACCTCACCTGCGGCCAGACCGGCAAGGCCTACCTAGTGATCTAGCACCAGCGGCAACTCGACACAGAACCGTGCGCCATCGTCGCCGTTGCGCACGCTCATCCGCCCGCCCATGTTCTCGACGATGCCGTAGCTCACCGACAGCCCCAGGCCGGTACCGATGCCCACCGGCTTGGTGGTGAAGAACGGCTCGAAGATCCGCTCCAGCAGGCGCGGGTCGATGCCGCCGCCATTGTCCTCGACGATCAGCCGTACCGAACGCTCGTCACGCTCGGCGGTGACCGAGATCCAGGGTTCGAAGTCGCGCTGCTTCTCGCGCTTGCTCAGCAGCGCATCCCGGGCATTGACCATCAGGTTGATCAGCACCTGCTCCAACTGGTCGACAAAACCCCGCACCTGTACCTCGAACTCGATCGGTGGCACGCGCAACTGCACGCCCTTGCCCTTCATGCCTTCGCTGAGCAGCGACAGGGTGCCCTCCACCGCCTGGGCCGGGTTGAACGGCGCGGCCTCGATCTCCGACCGACGGCCGAACACCCGCATGTGATCGACCACCCGCGCCGCCCGCTGGACCTGGGCATCGATGCGGTTGAGCTTGTCCTGCAGATAGTCGATCTGCACATCGCCATTACCCAGGCGCTTGAGCACGTTGACGATGGCCATGCGCATGACGTTCAGCGGCTGGTTGATTTCATGGGCCAGGCCCGTGGCCATCTCGCCAAGGGTGGCCATTTTCGCACTCTGGGTCAGCTGTTGCTGGGAACGGCGCACCTCGGTGTTGTCGCGGCCGACGGCCTGGATCTCCTGCAGGCGACCCTGCGCATCGAACAGGCCACGGTCCGACCAGACCCACCAGGCATGCTCGCGGCCGGGCAATTGCAGACTGATCTCGGCCGTGCTGACCGGCAGCTCGGGCGTCAGTTGTTCCAGGCGTCGAACGAATGCCGCATGCTGCTCCGGCGACATCCAGTTGCCCAGGTTCATCCCCGGCAACTGCTCCGGCGCGTATTCCAGATACTTCGCCAGCGGCTGGTTGCCGAAAATCAGGGTCAGGTCCGGCCGATAGCGGCAGATCATCGCCGGCGAGTCCTCCACCAGGACCCGATAGCGCTCCTCGCTTTTTTCGATGCGTTCGGCGGCCAGGGTCGCCTCGGTGACGTCCATCCACAGCCCCACCGCCTCCACCGGCATCCCCAGGTCATCGCGCAACAACCGGGCCTCGTCGAGCAGCCAGTGGTAGTCGCCGCGCTGATCCTGGAGCCGGTAACGGCAACTGACATGGCCTTCGCGCAACAGTTGGCGGGTACGTTCGAAATAGCGGTCGCGGTCCTCGGGGTGAATCCACTGCGCCAAGCCATCCCGGGTGCAATCGGCCAGGGTCCGGCCCAACAGGGGCAACAGGCTGTGGCTGAAGAACACGGGTATCAATGCCCCCTCGACGTAACGCTGGACATAGATCACCGCCGGTGAGCTGGCGATCAGGTTTTCCAGCCGCGCATGGGCAGCGGCAGCCGCCTGCTCCTGGTTCTTGACGTCGCTGATGTCGAGCATGAAGCCGACGATCCGTTGCGTCTCGCCGCTCCCCAGTGCCTGGCCCTGGAGCCGATACCAGCGCGGATTATCCGCACTGTCGTCCTGGTACAGGCGCACGCAAAGCAGCATCGACCGGCCCTGGCGCAGATCATTCAGGCAACTGCCCAGTTCCTCGCGGTCCGCAGGATGGATCACCGCCAGCCAGTCTTCCATCGACAGCAGCGAGGTCGATTCGCCCAAGCCCAATGTCTGGGCCAGGGGGGCCGCCAATTGCAACTCGTCCCTGGCCGGCGACCATTCCCACCAGCCCGTGCCCAGCAGTTCCTGGAGGCTCTCCAGGCGTTCCTGCTGCTGCAGATGCAACTGCTGACGGCGCCGGCCCAGTAAGGGTGCGGCCAGGGCTGCCGTCAGTTGCAGCCAGTCCTGGTCGCTGAGCTGCGGTGCGCGTTGCCGCACCGGATAGAACCCGCACAGCAGCCAGGCGGCGACGCCATGCTCATCGTGAAAGGGCACCAGCAGACCATCGGCATTGCCCATCACGCCCAGCAGGCGCGGGTACTCGCTGAGGCCGTCACGCACGTCCAGACGCAGCGGCGCGGTGCCGTTCAGGCTGTCCAGGCCGGTGCCCAGGGCCTGGCCGTCGTGCCAGAGCGGCGGGGCGTCATGGGCCCGGTAGTGGCTGTGCACCTGCCACTGCTGCCCGGGCCCATCGAGCAGGGCCAGGGCCAGACAGGGAATATGCCAACGCTGGGCCAGGGCCTGCAGTTGCTCGGCCAGCACCTGGGGCAGGCGCGCCACGCTGCACAGGCGCAACTGTTCGCTCACTCGCGCGGCGAAGTGCTGCAGGTACTCACGATTCTCAGCGGCCTGGTGGTCCTTGAGCAGATCACCGACATCCAGCGCCTGCAACAGCCAGCCGCCCTGATGGGGCTGGAGCCAGCCACGGGTGTGCACGACCTGTCCGGCCAGGCCGTTGAAGTCCAGGTCGAGGATATGCCCGAGCCAGTCCGCCGGCAGCCCTTCGACCGACAGGTGGCTGGACACACTCAGCAGCTCCCGCAGTGGATAGCTCGCCCCCTGAGGCAGTGCCGCCAAGCCATGTCGCAGCGGCCCGGCGACGTCCAGTACGCGGCCATCGCCATCGAGGCGAATCCGCAATTCGGCCGCCGAGGTCGACGGTTCGGACGCAGGAGCGAGCGCGGGCTCCGCCGCCCGGCCGAGCAGACGACCCAACAGCCGATCCCCGGAACTCAAAACTGCATGCTCGCGCTGGCCTTGAGATTGGCTGGCAGGTTGGGCACCGTGCCGATCCCGGGCAGCACCAGGAACGGCAGCACGCTGCGCAAGCGGGAGGTCGGATACTGGATACTGACCGTCAGCAGGCCCCCCGTATAGGTGGCGGTGATATCGCTGGACGCATTGAAACTCAGCGCCGCCGGAATCCATTGCAGGCGTTGGGCCGCCGCCGCTGTCGCCGTGCTCTTGAGCAGCGTGGCGTAGTTGTTGCCGCTGGCCACCGGGTCAACCTGGGCGCCCTGCCGCACGCCCTCGGCGGTCGCGGCATTGAAGGACTGCACCATGAGCATCGGCAGGCTGTAGCTGACCAGGCCATAGAGCACCGCGAAGAAGATCACGAAGACCAGCGCGAACTCGATGGCGGCAGCGCCTTTTTGCTTTCCGGGGAGGCCTGGGATCATGACTGCGTCTACCCTGACAACTGCACGTTGCTATCAGCATAGAATCATTCATCGGAAAAGGACGTTTTTTAGCCGATGCACAGCCTCATCCTGCTTCTGTGGTTCACACTCTGCGCGGCGCAGGACCTGCGCCAGCGGGAAATCGCCAACAGCCTGACCCTGGGGGGCTCGGCACTGGCGCTGTTCTATCTGCTCTGGAGTGGCACTACCTGGCTGGGGGCCTCGGCAGAGCAAGGTGGCTGGGCCTTTCTGCTGGCCCTGTTGCTGACCCTGCCCGGCTACGTCACGGCACGCCTGGGAGCCGGCGACGTCAAGCTGCTGATCGCCCTGGCCCTGGCCAGCGACAGCCGCTACCTGCTCGGGACGGTCATCGGCGCCGGCGTCGCCAGCCTGCTCTGGCTCTGGCTGGGCCCGCGGCTCTGGCCACTGCTGGGCAAGCCGCTGAAGCGGATGCTGCACAACCTCGAGCCGGGAACCTCGGACAAACAGCCGTTCGCGCCTTTCCTGTGGGTCGGCCTGCTGTGCATGACCACCAGCCTCCATTAGGGGCCGCGATGTACAGCGGGCGAAAGTGCGTCTACTTTTATCTCAGGCCCCCAGGCTGCGCGCGTGGGCAGGGAACTCGTGGTCATTGGCTTGCAAAGCATGGAGTAGCGCGTGAACAGGCTTGTCTCTGAGATGAAGGTGCTGGTGGTCGATGACGAACCGCTGATCGTGGAAGAACTCTGCGAATTTCTTGAAAAAAGCGGCTATCGCTGCGTGCCCGCCCTGACCAGCCAAGTGGCCATCGACCGTTTCAGGGAAGACTCCGGGATCGCCCTGGTGCTGTGCGACCTGCATCTGCCCGACCTCGATGGCGTCGAGCTGGTGCATGAGCTGCAGCGCCTGGCCGGCAAGCGCCGGATCTTCGAGTCGATCATGCTGACCGGGCGCGCCGACAAGCAGGACGTGATCAAGGCCCTGCGTGCCGGGATCGCCGATTACTACCAGAAACCGGTGGACCTCGCGGAACTGCTCGAAGGCATTCAACGCCAGGAGGCGGTGATCGCCGAACGCCTGCACCATGAAAGTCTGGGTCACCTGAATCAGAAGCTGCAATTTCTCGCCGAGTCCATCGATGACCTCTATCACGACCTGGACAGTGTCCGACGCTCGCCCCAGGGGCGTCGCGAGGAGGCCGCCGAAGACGCATCGAACACGGCGCAGGGCCCGGCGGGTGCGCAGATCTTCAGCCAGTTGTCACCGCGCCAGATCGAGGTGGCGCGCCTGGTGGGCAAGGGCCAGACCAACTACCAGATCGCCTGCGAACTGGGCATCACCGAAAATACCGTGAAGCTCTATGTGTCACAGGTGCTGCGACTGACCCACATGCATAACCGCACGCAACTGGCCCTGGCACTGTCGCCCGCCGGGCCAAGGCAGCGGGATGCGGCGGCTCACTGAACCCGCCTAGGCTGTGTACGAAATT
>NZ_JSYZ01000003.1:478788-582874 GCF_001293465.1 Pseudomonas asplenii | reverse complement strand
CGATTTCGTACATAGCCTAGGACGTGCCGAAGGCCTTGCTCAGGGCGGTAAAACCCGGGCCGGCGAGCACGATCAACAACGCCGGAAACAGAAACACCATCATCACCACCGACATCTTCGCCGACATCTTCGAGATGTACTCCTGCAAGCGGGTCAGGCGTCGGTCATCGAGCAGTTGCTTGAGCGCCAGCAACGACTTCATCGCCCCACCGCCCTGTTGGAGCAGTTGCTGGAGAATGACGCAAGTGTCGTCGAACTCGTCGACCGCCAGAAACCGCGCCATCTTGCCCAGTTCCTCGCTCAACTCCAGACCGGAATCGACCCTGGCCAGGACCAGTTGCAACTCGCCGCTCAGCACCGGCAGCAGTTGCCGGGATTCGCTGGCGAGCACCCGCAACGCCTGCTCCACGGCCATGCCCGACTCGAAGAGGATGCGCAACAGCGGAATGAAGGTCGAAACCTCGACAGTGACCTGCCGCTGTCGACGCGTGGCGGCCATGACCAACAGGCGCTTGGGCAGCAGATAGCCGGCGGCCAGCCCGAGGAACGGCGCGATCCAGGGTGATTCCAGCTCGGTAAAGAACAGCCCCTGTACCAGCAGGACGAGCACCAGCACCAGTACCGGCGTGCCGATCTGGCAGGCGGCGAACAACGAGCGCTGGTTCGCCTTGCGCCAACCGATACGGTTGAGCAGCACCTGGGTTTCGTTGTCGATACTCACCGAGCGCTGGCCGAAACGGGTTTCACCCAGAACACGCAGCCAATCGCTCAGCTTGTGTCGCTCACGCACCATGTGCCCCTGCAAACGCTCGGTCACCGCCCGTTCGCGCTGGCGCCTCTGCAGCCTGTCGCCGACGATCAGCACCAGGGCGGCGAGAAACAGCAGCACACTCATCAGCAGGGCCATGTCATACGCTCCGCAGCATGCGCCACAGCGCCAGGCAACCGAGCGCCTGCAGACCAAAGGAAAACAGCAGCATCCGCTGGCCGCTCGGATCCTGCCACATGTTCAGCAGATACCCCGGGTTGGTCACCATGAAGTAACCCGCCACGCTGATCGGCAGGAGCGCCAGGACCACCGCGGTCATGCGGGTCTCGCCGGTCATCGCGCGCAGTTGCCGCGCGGCCTGATCGCGCTCGCGGATCAGCTTCATCAGGTTTTCCAGCAGTTCGCTGGCATTGCCGCCGTAACGGTGGTTGACCTTCAGGCCAAGTGCCAGGAAGCGAAACTCCTCGCGCTCGTAGAACTCGGCGAAATCGCTGGCCGCCTCCGGCAGGCTGACGCCCAGTTCGACGTTACGCCGGATACGCGCCATGGACTCGCGCAGCGGATCGGCCGACGCCTCGATGCCACCGAGGATCGCATCGGCCAGGGTCCGCCCGGACTTCAGGCTGCGCACCGCATAGTCGAGCATCTGCGGCAATTGCTCGACCATCCGCCGCACCCGCCGCCGGTAACGCCAGCCCACGAACAGCCTCAGGCCTAGCGGCGGTATCAGCAACACCAGCACCAGACCGACCACCCCCACTGACAACCCTCCCAGGAAGACCAGCGCCATCCAGACGACCAGCCACAGGACCAGCCGCTCACCCGGACGATCCAGCCCGGCACGCAGGAACAGCCGGTCCAGATGGTTCCTCAGCGGGCCGGCGGGACTGGCGACAGTCACCAACTCCGGCTGCCCCTCGGTCAGACGGCTGAGCACCCGCTCGTTGCCGGTCTTGCGCATCGCCAGGTAGAACAGCCGCAGCGAGAGCCCGAGCAGCAGCAGGCAGGTGAGCCCAAGCAACAGCGGAGCGAACATGGCCAGACCTCCTCAATCGTCGAAGCCCAGGTGCAACTCGCGCCGCAGCTTGTCGCCCGCCGGGTTGACGGCATCGCGCTGGAAACTGAAGCCGTTGCGGCGATCGAGCCGGAACAGGGTGTTGGTGACATAGATGTCATCGCGAACCCCGACCACCTCCACCACTTCGCTGACACAACGACGGCCATCGGGCAGGCGGGTCAACTGGATCACCACGTCCAGCGCCGCGCAGATCATCTGGCGCAGGGTCTTCTCCGCCACCTGGCGTCCGGTCAGCCCCACCAGGGTTTCCAGGCGCAGCAGGGCGTCCTGGGCATTGTTGGCGTGCACCGTGCTCATCGAACCGTCGTGGCCGGTGTTCATCGCCGTCAGCACGTCGAGCACTTCCACGCCGCGAATCTCGCCGAGGATGATCCGATCCGGGCGCATCCGCAGGGCGTTGCGGATCAGGTCGCTGGACCTCACCTCGCCATGGCCCTCGGCGTTCGGCGGACGGGTCTCCAGGCGCACCACATGGGGATGGTTGAGTTGCAGTTCGGCGACGTCCTCGATGGTGACCAGGCGCTGGTGGCGGTTGATCAACTGGCTGAGGATATTGAGCAGGGTGGTCTTGCCGGTGCCGGTGCCGCCACTGATCAGGATGTTGCAGCGCTTGCCCACGGCGTCCTGGAAGAATTCGAGAATGGCCTGGTCGATGGTCTGCATCGCCACCAGATCGTTGCTCTTGAGCATGTCCTTACGAAACTTGCGGATCGACAGGCAAGGACCGTCCAGGGCGATCGGCGGAATGATCGCGTTGACCCGGCTGCCATCGGGCATCCGTGCGTCGACCATCGGTGACGACTCGTCCAGGCGTCGACCGAGGGGCGCGAGGATCCGCTGGATGACCCGTTCCACGTGGTGGTCGTCGATAAAACGCAGGTCGCTCTGGTGCAACAGGCCATCGCGTTCGAGAAACACCCGATGCGGTCCGTTGACCAGAATCTCGGTGACCGCCGTGTCACGCAGCAGCACCTCCAGCGGACCGAAGCCGGTCAGTTCATCGACGATCTCCTCCGCCAGCCGCTCCATCTCGTAACGGGAAATCGCCAGGTGCAGGCGCGACACATACTCGCCGACCTTGTCGATGACGAACTGCGCCAGGACCTGGCGCGAGCCTTCCAACAGGTTCTTCCCCGACTCCTCGATGGCATCGATGATGTAGCGATGCAAAACCAGCTTGAGCCCTTCATGATCGGTGTTGCCGGCCGCTCCACGGCTCTGGCCGCCGAACAGTTTCTCGCTCATCACTTATGCCCCCAGATCCTGTTGAGCCAGCCCTCGGCGGTCCTGGTACGGCCCTCGGAGCGCTTGGCCAGGTGCTCGCCCAGGGACTTGAGGCCCTGGGTCAGGGCTTCGCGCGGGGCCAGCTCGAACAGCGTCTGGCCCTGGTTCTTCGCATTCAGCCGCACCTCGACATTCAAGGGCAGTACCGACAGGACCGGCAGCCCGAACGTCTTGCCCAGGGTTTCGGAGTCCGGTGAAACGTTCTTGAGATAACGGTCGACCAGCAGCCGCGCGTGGTCGAGCTTCATACCCTTTTCCCGCCACAGGTTGAGGATCGTCAGGTTGCGTCGGCAATCGAGCACACTCTGGTCGGTGTACCAGAGCAGCTTGTCGCAGTGACTGACGAAAGTGCGCAGGGCCTCGCTGTCGGGCTGTCCGGTGAGATTGACGATGATGTGCTGGAAGTGCTGGCGCAGGGCGCTGAGCAACATGTACAACTCGGCGGCGCTGGTGCGCTTGAGAGGCTCGTCGGTACTGGCATAGGCGAGGATGCGCAGCCCCTCTTCGGTGCGGGTGAAGGCGCTGTCGATCATCGTCGAGTCCAGGCGGCGCAGGTGGCGCAGCGCGTCGCCAAAATGGAACGAGCTTTCCAGACCGAGCAACGCCAGGCTGTCGCCCCGGGGCAGGCCGAGGTCGAGCAGCAGGGTCTGTTGCCCGCTCTTCTGCACCACCAGGGCCAGGTGAGTGGACAACAGTGCCCCATCGGCATTGCCCTGGGCGCCGTACAGAACGGTGAAACCGCCCATCTGCGCACTCGGTGCCACCGCCGGCAGGCGCTTGCTCAGGCGTCGGACCAACCCGGCCACTTCGCTGGAGCGCGAGCCGTAGGCGACGAAGTCCCGGGCTCCGGCGCGCATTGCATTGAGCACCAGCTGGTTGTCCATGCCGTCGCCGAGGGCGACGATCGCCAGCATCGGCTTGGCCTCCAGCAACCCTTCGATCAGGGCGCTCTGGGCCACCAGGTTCTCCCGGTCGAGGCCGACGAAAATCAGCCCGGCAAAGGTGACGTCCACCAGCGACAGCAACTCGTCGAGACTGCCGCCGGCGCTGACCACCTGGCCCAACGGCGCCAGGGCGCCCTGCAGCCATTCCAGGTCGGTGGTGTTGCGGGTGATTGCCAGGAAGGTCTGGCTCAGGCTCTGGCTCATTTCGATAATCCGCTACGTTGCACCGACAAACGCCACCGGAACAAGGCCCGGGCCACTCGTTTGACGCTCGACAGGGATCCACTCATCCGAAGTTTCCTTGCAGATCAGGGTGTTGATTGACTGACTTGGTTGCCACGGATCACCACGGCCCCCTGGCCACGCCCGCCGCTCTCGACAACCGGGGGCTGGCCCCTGGGGGCCCCGGCCAGGGCCAACTGGTTGAACTGGAACAGCTCGGCGCTGGCCGACTTGAGGTTGGCGGCACCGACCTTCTCGCCAGCCCAGTAGCGAGGCAACAGGTGCTCATCGGCACTGCGCACCGCCAGGCGCAGGGTGCCGACCTGAGTCGCCAGCATCAACCGGCTCAACAGCGGTTCGGGAACCGCCAGCACCACGGTGCGGGCAGACGCGCGACGCAGTTCCTGATTGGCCCGCTCACTGGCACTGGCGCCCGACGCGGGCTTGCCATCATTGGTCAGGCCCAGTTGCTCGCCGACGCTGAGCAGACGCATCGCCGGAATCACCACCTGGGCCGACTGCTGCAGATTGCTGGCATCCTGGCGCAGGAACAGCAGCACATCGACATAGTCCCCGGGCGTCAATTGCCCGCCGGCCCCGATCACCTCGTCCACGGCCACTGCCAGTGCACGCTCGTCGGAACGGATCATGCGTGCCAGCGGGCCACCGGCCTGGAAACTCTCGTCACTGAGCCAGGTCCCGGCCTTCAGGGGCCGCCAGGGAATGCGATCCACCGCTTCCTGCAACGAACCGAAGCTGCCGGGTGGGGCGATACGCAGGCGCTCGATCACCAGGTCGGCGGCCGTCAGGGGAACGAAGGGAGGGACATCGTGGGCCAGCACCACCACCGGCTGGCGCGCCGGTTCCTCGGCAGCGGCCGGGTTGTCCACAGGTGCGCTGACGGCCGGAACCACAGGTGCCGGCGGATGACTGAGCATCAGCCCCCAATATCCGACAACCAGCGCTGCGATCAACAAGATGGCCGCCAGCCCCATGGTCACTCGACTGTTCATGACGGCTCTCCCTTTCCGACTGCGCGACCCGCGAAACCCTCGCATTCAGGCAGCTATGAACATCAATTTTTTCGCTATTTGAAGGTAGTCCAGCTAGGACGAAATGCCATTACCCAACCGAAAATATCCGCAGATTAGAGAAAGGAAACCGACGTTTATTGACGCCAACCTTCGGACTAATACTTTGTGATTAATCCTTTCTTACAGTTGTTGCCCGCCGCTTTGTTGACGATGCTGTGATGGCATAGGGAAACCATGTCGTAAGGCGGCTGATACAGCGTTTAAAGACGTAAGGAGTTGTCAGATGATCCTTGATTTCATTACCAGGCTGTATGTGCAGGTTCAGCTTTTCATGAGTCGCAAGGAGGGTGCTTCGGGTATCGAATATGCGATTGTGGCGGCGATGGTGGCGGTTATTATCGCCGGTTTTACCACTGACATATCCACGAAGATCGGCAACGTCTTCCAAAGCATCAAAACTGGCCTGGGCAGCTGAGCCCTCCCCTCCTCGTCAAGGAGGCGCTAAACTGGAACGTGAACCCTGCGACAGGAATCCCCCATGACTTCCTCTGTTCCCCCACGCCAACAGCTCCTTCTAGTGGATGACGAAGAGGACGCACTCCTGGAGCTGGCCGAGTTGCTGGAAGGAGAAGGGTTCTCCTGCTTCACCGCGACCTCGGTCAAGCAGGCTCTGTTCCACCTGACCAAGCACCCCGACATCGCGCTGGTCATTACCGACCTTCGCATGCCCGAGGAAAGCGGCATGTCGCTGATCAAGCGGCTGCGCGAGCACACCTCACGCCAGCACCTGCCGGTGATCGTGACCTCCGGGCATGCCGACATGGACGATGTCAGCGACATGCTGCGCCTGCAGGTGCTGGACCTGTTCCGCAAACCCATCTATCACGTGCGCCTGCTGGAAACCCTCAACAACCTGTTCCCGCAGCCGCGGATCCATGTCGTGGGCTCCTGACAACCCGCGTTTGCGAGAGCGGGCCTGCCTGCGAAGAATGCCGCCTGGCCCGCCAGCCTGAAATTACCATCGCCGCTCCAGGGATCTCCCCCAGCGATCAGCCCCTGTTCTCGACACGCCATGCCAGCGGGAACCTTGCTGCCAGTTCCACAGCCAAAGGCTACAATCCGCGCCACACGCTCATCAGGGTACGCATATGCAGGTAGAAGGCTTTTTCGAGTGGCTGGGTCGGGTGCTCGGCTCGGTGATCCGCTTCATCGTCGATGGCCTGGGCGGACTGTTCAGCCTGCTGGCCAACGCCGGCGGCAACTTCATCGACGGCCTGGCCCGGGCCCTGGGCATGGACACCTCGCTGATCAGCATCCTGGCCCTGATCGTCGGCCTGATGTTCCTCTACTCGGCAGTCCGGGCCTTCATGCGCGCCTCGATCTTCCTCGGCATCATCTGGCTGCTGCTCGGGCTCTGGCTGCTGAGCTGGATCATTCACTGACGACCGCTGCGCGACCGACGGCTACAATGCGCGCTCTTGCGAGGAGCCTGCATGTCCACCCTGCTCACTGACTGGCGCGACCGCCCCACCCATCGGCGGGTTTGGGCGCTCGCCGCACCGATGATTCTGTCGAATATTTCCGTTCCACTGGTGGCGCTGGTCGACAGCACGGTGATCGGTCACCTGCCCCATGCCCACCAGTTGGGCGCCGTGGCGGTGGGGGCCAGCCTGTACATTTTCCTGGCCTGGGCCATGGGTTTCCTGCGCATGGGCTCTACCGGCTTCGCCGCCCAGGCCGCCGGACGCGGCGACGGGACCGCGCTGCGGCAGGTTCTCCTGCAGGGGCTGCTGCTGAGTCTGCTGCTGGCGCTGTTTCTCGGGGTCATCGCACTGCCCTTCAGCCATCTGGCGCTGCAAGTCATGCAACCCTCGGTCGAACTGCGGCAACTGACCCTGGACTTCTTCCATACCCGCCTGTTCGGGCTACCGGCGGCACTGGCCAGCTACGCGCTGGTCGGCTGGTTCCTCGGCACCCAGAATGCCCGGGCGCCGCTGGCGATCCTGCTGACCACCAACCTGATGAATATCGCCCTGAACCTGTGGTTCGTACTCGGTCTGGAATGGGGCGTGGTCGGCACGGCGCGGGCGTCGGTCGTCGCCGAATGGAGCGGTGCCCTGCTCGGCCTGGCGCTGACCGGCGGCGCCCTGCGCAGCTACCCCGGCAAGCTGGCCTGGGCAGCCTTGGCCCTGTGGCGCAACTGGCGCCCCTTGCTGACCGTCAACCGCGATATCTTCATCCGCAGCATGGCCCTGCAATCGGTGTTTTTCCTGATCACGATACAAGGTGCCCGCCTGGGCGACGCCACCGTCGCCGCCAATGCCCTGCTGCTCAACGGCCTGCTGCTGACCGCGCACGCCCTCGATGGCCTGGCCCATGCGGTCGAAGCCCTGTGCGGGCACGCGATCGGTGCCGGGGATCGTCAGACCCTGCGTCGCTCGCTGGTCGTTGCCGCGGGTTGGTCACTGCTGGCCAGTCTCGGCTTCGCCTTGCTGTTCCTGCTCGGCGGCCACCTGTTCATCACCCTGCAGACCGACATCCCCAGTGTGCGCGAAACCGCCTTTGGCTATCTGCCCTACCTGGCCGTGCTGCCGCTGGTCGCGGTCTGGAGTTATCTGCTGGACGGCTTGTTCATCGGTGCCACCCGCGCCCGTGAGATGCGCGACGCGATGCTCGCCAGCGTGCTGATCGCGTTGCCCTTCGCCTGGATCCTGAGCCGCTACGGCAATCACGGCCTGTGGATCGCGTTCCTGCTGTTCATGTCGCTGCGCAGCCTGACCCTGGGCGCTTGTGCCTGGAAACTGCAGCGGCGGGATCGCTGGTTCAACAGCCCGACGCACTAGTCAGCCCCGCGCCCGCATCCAGGCCTGGCGCAGATGCTCCAGGCGCTCGCCCGGCGTATCGCCCGGTAGGCCGGATGGAAATGGCGCCGCTGGATACTGCGCCCGCAACCATAGCCAGTCATCGAGGCTGGCACTGTCGCGAAAGCCCTGGGCGACGCCCTCCTGCAGATGACCCCAGGTCCTGGCGTAATCGTGGCCGCTGGCCCGGCTCCACTGGTAGGCATGCCGCTCCAGCAGACACACCTGCAGCCGCCGCTGCTGAGCGGCACTGAGGGGCTCCCCGGCGCCGAGAGCCGGCCCTTCCAACTGCGGATTGATCAACTGCTGCCAGCCGAGACAACCGGCAGCCTTGTCGGCCCAGGTGCCGCCGTACCAGTAGAGAAGACTGATCGGCCCAAGCCAACGGCTCAGTTCACGGCTATCGGTACCGTCAAAAAAATAGCTGGCGGTCTGCGGGTTGTAATAGCTGACCACGCCCTGACGCTCGCCGTCGAAGCGCACCACCAGCATCTGCCGCAAATGGGCCAACAGGACGGGGACGGGAGCCCGGCTACGCAGGAACAGCCCACCCCAGGCCGTGGGCCGGGCCTGGCTCAGCGTCGCCAACGGACAATCCGCCGCCAGTCGCAGCAGCCGCGGCCCCCAGTCACGCACACCGTGGAACGGCGTACCCTCGAACAACGGGTAGCTTTCGTAGTGCGCATAGCGCTCCCGCAAGGCCGCAACCAAGCCGGGTGCCGTGGGGATATCCAGCAGCAGCCATGTCGCATTCGTGTTCACGGCAGGCAACCCCGGCAACCGCAGGAAGCTGGCCGGCTATCGCTTGCAGGGGGGCACAGCAATACCAGTGGATGCCCCATACGCAACAGTTCACATACCGGGTCACCGGCAGACTGCGCCTGCCACTGCCGGGTCTCGGCGCGCCCGACAATGTGCGGCCGGTCCGGGTCGCCATCGGCAAACCGCACCCAGAGCGGCGTCCCCACCTCCAGCCCTGCAACGAATGCATCGGCGTCGGCCATCGCCGAGCGGTCGAGCGGCAGGTGGCAGGTGCTCTGCCGGGCACCCTCGCCCTGATAGAAGACCAGCAACTGCACGGCGAGCCGCACTTGCCCGTCCGGGCTGGCGCGCCTCTCGCCAGCGGCCAGCCGGGCCCGAAACAGGCCGGACAACCGCGGTTTCGGATAACGGCGGGAGGTGCGCAGGGCCACCTCCCAGGAGGTCGCGCTGAACAGGTTGCGGTAGAACAACCCCCAAGGTTCGCGCGGGCTGCTGTCGCCGCGATGCTCAAGCGCCGTGATCAGCCACAGGCGGTTCCACGCCGCGCAGGGGTGCCCGGACAGCGGCATAAAGGCTGCACAATGAAGCCCCGGCAAATCACTTTCGCCCTGCGCCAACTCCTGGCCGCGCCCGCCACGGCGGGGCAGCCGCCCCGACAGGGCGACCTGGAAATCCTCGACCCCGGGTCCGTCATCCGGGCAGAAGCGCGCTTCCCGGGTCCGCCGCAAGGCACCCAGCCCATCGGTGAATACCAGGCGATGATGGTTCCGCGAGTGCTGGAAGTGAAAGTGGATGCCTTCCTCGGCACAGAGTCGCTGGACGAACGCCAGGTCGGATTCGTCGAACTGCACGCAATACGGTCGCGGGACACAACGCGCCTTGAGGGAGAAACGAAACGCGTCATCCCGCAGGCCGTGCTCACCCAGCACCTGGGCAATGATCCCCGGTACCGTGCGCTGCTGGAACAGGCGCCGACGCAGGCGCTGCGCCAGCAGCCCCAGGCGCGGCCCGAGAAACAGCCGGCAGTGGCCCGGAGCCAGGCCGGAACAACGCAGGTTGACGCCCTGGATCTGTGCATGGATACCCTGATCGGCGGCCCCCAGGCACAGAAAACAACTGCGGTACATCAGCCTGCCCGGATCCGTTCCAATGGTCTCGTCGGGCACGTCCAGTTCGAAGGCGAACAGCTCGCTGACCGCCTCGCGACCGCTGAAGGAAGTGACAGCCAGAGGACGGGACAAGCCGGCAACATCCAGACGGAAAAACGGCTGGTTGGCTGGATCGAACATGGATATTCCTCTACATGGGCTCGACTTGGACTCGGGATTTTCGCCGAGGGAAAAGAGCGAGTAGAGGGGCAAACAGGCGTTAGAGAAATCACCTACACAAAACACGGAAGCGGTGAAACCATCACTTTGCCGTTAGGCAATAAAAAACCCACCGCAGAGGGTGGGTTTTCGAGATTCAGACCAAGCCTACACGATCAAAGGAAAAAGCCCTTTATTGAAAGGGCTGGTTCCGAGGAACTATCGGCCTTGCCTCATGAGGACAGGTAGGACGAACGGGTCAGGCCCAGACGCAATGCATCGAGGAACTGGGTCCGCTCCTTGACGCTGATGCTGGCACTGGCGACCTTGTCGCGGTAGTGAGTCATCAGTTCCTCCGGCGACAGGTGCACATAACGCAGCATGTCCTCGATGGTGTCGTGGGTTTCGATACCGGCGTGGTACACGCTGCCGTCGGCATTCTGGTAGATGTTCACCGAGTCGGTGTCACCGAACAGGTTGTGCATGTCGCCGAGAATTTCCTGGTAGGCACCGACCAGGAAGATCCCCAGCAGGTAGTCTTCGCCTTCGTTCACCGCGTGCACCGGCAGGCTGGTCTCGATGCTCTGCTCGTCGACGTACTGCTTGATCTTGCCGTCGGAGTCGCAGGTCAGGTCCTGCAGCACCGCACGCCGCAGCGGCTCCTCGTTCAGCCGATGCAGCGGCAGGATCGGCAACACCTGGCCGATGGCCCAGGTATCGGGCAGGCTCTGGAATACCGAGAAGTTGCAGATGTACTTGTCGGCGAGCTTGTCGTTGAGTTCGTCGAGCACCTGGCGATGCGAACGCTGGCGGGCCTTCAGCGAGTTGTGCAGGCGGCGGCACACGGCGAAGTAGCACTGCTCGGCCAGGGCCTTCTCGGCCAGGGTCAGCTTGCCATCGGCGTACTGGGTGGCCACGTCGCTCATGTAGTGGGTGGCGCGCCAGTAGGTTTCGGTGACCATCTCGATATCGGTCGGGCCCAGCAGTTCCACCAGCCACTGCACGGTTTCCGGCAGGTTTTGCGGATTCTCGATGTGCGGCACGTCGTCGTTGTGTTTCTCGACGTCGGTCACCTGCACTACCAGCATCGCGTGGTGGGCGGTCAGCGACCGGCCACTCTCGGAGAAGATGTTCGGATGCGGCAGGTTCTGCGCGTCGCAGAACTCCTTGAGCATGCCGACCACGACACCGGCGTAGTCATCCATGTCGTAGTTGATCGAACTGGCGTTACGCGAGTGGGTACCGTCGTAGTCGACCCCCAGGCCGCCACCGACGTCGATGTGATCCACCGGCAGGCCGAGGTTGCGCAGTTCGCCATAGTAGCGGATCGCTTCCTTGAAGCCGTACTGGTAGTCGGCCAGGTTGGCAATCTGCGAACCCATGTGGAAGTGCAGCAGGCGGATGCCCTGGTCGAGGCCGGCCGTGCGGAAACGCTCGACCACCGACAGCAGTTGCGCCGCCGACAGGCCGAACTTGGATTTCTCGCCACCGGTATCGGCCCACTTGCTCGACGCCAGGGACGACAGGCGCACCCGCAGGCCGACCTGGGGCTTGACCTTGAGGGAGGCGGCCTCCTCGATCACCAGTTCCACCTCGGACTCTTTCTCGATCACGATGAACACGTTGTGACCGAGCTTCTGGCCCATCAGCGCCAGGCGAATGAACTCGCGGTCCTTGTAGCCGTTGCAGACGATGGTGCCGCCTTTCGGCGCCAGCGCCAGCACCGCCAGCAGCTCGGGCTTGGAGCCGGCCTCCAGGCCGATGGAGACGTTCTGGGTGGCGATGATGTTCTCGATCACCGCTTCCTGCTGGTTGACCTTGATCGGATACAGCGCGGTGTACTTGCTCTGGTATTCCAGGCGCGCGATGTTCGCGTCGAACGCGCCGGTCAGTTGGCGGACGCGGTCCTGCAGGATATCCGGGAAGCGCACCAGCAGGGGCAGGGACAAGCCGCTCTTGCGCAGCTCGTCGACCTGCTCGAAGAGATCGATGGGCGAACTGTTCGGGCCGTTCGGACGAACCTCTACGCGACCGGCATCATTGATCGCGAAATATCCGGCCCCCCAATGGCGAATCCCGTAAACACTGCGGCTGTCCGCAACTGTCCATTGGCTGCCATCGTCTTTGCGTGTGCGTCGTACGGACATCGAAGTCCCCTATAGAAGAAGTCAGGTAGCGCCGCCTGGACCCAGGCTGCGCGCAGTCTAAAGAATGAAAATGACGATTCGCCTGTATCCGTGTGAGACCACGGATACAGCTCCGAGTTTAGGCTCTGTACGCTATGTATCCGCGCTCGCCCAGGCTGCGTTGAAAACATTTCGTACAGCCCCCAAGAGGCTGTGCGGGAACAGGCTCTGTGAAAACCATGGGCGCGACTGCCAGGCCGGGTTCATCCGGGCTGGCGGGTCGACTGCACGGTGGTTTTCACAGAGGCTGCTAGCCGCCGGACTTCTTCGCCTTGAAACCGTGTTTGACCAGCTCGCCCAGCAGCAACTCGACATGGTCGCCCTGGATCTCGATGACGCCGTCTTTCAGCGCGCCACCGGTACCACAGCGTTTCTTCAAGGTACTGGCCAGTTCCTTGAGGGCGTCTTCGGCCAGGGGCACGCCGGTGATCGTCGTCACCGTCTTGCCGCCACGGCCCTTGCTTTCGCGGCGCACGCGGGCAATACCGTCGCCTTCGGGGATACGGGTCTGTTTGCAGGTACAGGCGGCCACCGGCTGGCTACAGTCGGGGCAATGTCGGCCTGCGTCGGTGGAAAACACCAGGCCGCCGAGAGCGGCGAAGGATGCGGCTTTTTTGGCCACCGGCAATCCTCTTGGGAGGACGAAAGACTGGTCGAAAGCCATGACGGGCGACGACCGCGAAGCCCCACTCAGGCAGGGGCAGCGCTACTCAAGGCGGCCAGGCCGCTTGAGCTTGAAAAGTCGCGCAGTGTAACGGCAAAAGGCCGATGACCCAAGAGCCAATCGGCGCCATTTCATGAAGGTTTTGCGACGCCCTGCAAATAGCGCTTCAGGGCCGCCAGGGAGTCCGGGCAGTAGGGCTTGCGCGCGCTTTCCTCCACGGCGGTATCCACCGCGACGAAACGTGCCTCCAGCACTTCTTCCGGTTGCAGGCGCAAGGGCCCGTCCCAGACAGCACTGAACACCGCACACCAGAGCCGGTTGCCCGGCTGATCGAAGAAGAAACGCTCGTGGGCGGTCAAGGGTACGCCACTGACGCCCAGCTCCTCCTCCAGCTCGCGGGCGGCCGACTCGGCGTAGCTTTCATCGGCCTGGACCATGCCGCCGGCCGCCACGTCCCAGTAGCCGGGATAGATGGCCTTGCTCAGGGTCCGCCGATGCACGCACAGCTCACCGGCCGAATTGAACAGCAGGATGTAGGTGCCACGTCCGATCAGGCCGCGCTCACGCAACTCGGCGCGGGCGAGGCTGCCTTGCAGGCGATCGTCGTCGTCGACCCAGGCGATCAGCTCGGCATCGGAGGCGGCGCGATGCGCCACCTCGTTCGGGGAGACATTCATCGATCAACCCTGGTTGAGCAGTTGGCGCAGGTCGATCACCGCGGCGTTGGCCCGCGAAATGTAGTTGGCCATGACCAGCGAGTGGTTGGCCAGGACGCCGAAGCCGCTGCCGTTGAGGATCATCGGGCTCCAGACCGGCTCCTGCGAGGCTTCCAGCTCGCGGATGATCTGCCGCACGCTGACCGTCGCATTCTTCTTCGCCAGCACGTCGGCGAAGTCGACCTCGATCGCCCGCAGCAGGTGCGACAGCGCCCAGGCCTGGCCACGGGCTTCGTAGAACACGTTGTCGATCTGCAGCCACGGCGTCTCGACCACTTCTTCGTCAACCTGCGGCACCTGGCCCGGGGCCACGCTTTCGGTTTTCAGCGCGGAGTTCAGCTTGACCCGCCCGACACTGGCCGACAGGCGCTGGGACAGCGAGCCCAGGCGCGTGGCGACATCGCCGAGCCAGTTGTTCAGGTTGTCGGCACGGGCGTAGAACAGCGCGTTGTTCTGGTTAGGGTCCGACAGCCGGGCCTGGTAGCGATCCAGGGAGTTGATGCCCTCCTGGTACTCCGCCTCACTGGACGGCAGCATCCAGCTGCGGTTGTCGAAGTTGAAGCGCGGCTCGGCCTTGGCCAGGTCGGCGTCTTCGGCCGACTGCGATTGCGAGCGGGCGAAATCCTTGCGCAGGGCGCGAGTCAGGTCGCGCACCTGGACCAGCACGCCGTATTCCCAGCTGGGAATGTTGTCCAGCCAGACACCAGGCGGGAAACGATCGTTGGAGAGATAGCCACCCGGCTTGTTCAGCAGGGTACCGACCACCGTCTTGAGGGTCTCGACCGTGGTATAACCGACGACCATCTTGCGCCCCTGCTTCTCGGCGGCCATCTGCGCGTTCTGCTGGACGGGAAACAGCGCCGGCTCCTGGCTCCAGTACCAGCCGAGCAGAATCGTCACCACCAGGTACAACCCGACCAGGGTTGCCAGGGCACGACTGAACAGCAGGCCGGCAAAATAGCCGCGGGGTGCCGGCGAGGGTTCTGCAGCGCGTTCCGGCGCGCTGCCTGCGCGTTTTTTCCAGTCCAGCATGGCTCTATCCTTTCGATCACTTGAGTTCATCGGTTGACCACAACCCTGGCCCATCGTGCCCTGCCCAACCGAATTCGCCTCAAGGCCGGCGTTCGTCGGGCAAGGCACGGCCGCGTTGCCATCCATCGCCCCACTATAAATCAAGCGGCTGCGGGACGCTTCATGCAAGCGCCGCCCAATTGACCATCTCCGTCACTCCGGACGCTGACCAGGGGGTCACGAAATGAATTCGAGAAGTTGACGCATGGCACATATACCGCGACCACAGAAGTGCTAGCATAGAGCCACTATTTCCTCCGCCGTTCGTCTAACCAGTAGCCCGATATGAGCGAGCCAGAAGACCCCAACCGCGAGCGCCTCAGGCAGCACTTTGCCCAGCGGGTCATTCACCAGGCCCGCCAGATCCTGGAGATATGGCAACGCCTGCAGCGCAGCGAATGGTCGAGCGGCGACATGTCCGAACTCAATGAGGCGAACCTGCGCCTGCTGCGTTTCGCCGAACGTTTCGAACAACCGGAACACGTCCAGCTGGCCCATGGCATCCATCGCTCGCTGGAGGCGGTCGACGCCAACCGTGGTCGTCTCAGCAGCGGCCTGATCACCGAACTCAATCGCCTGATGCAGCGCCTGTCGCGCACCGGCCTGCGCCATGGCGACCAGCTTGAGCACACCTTCCTGCCGCCGTTGCGCAAGCCGGTCTATGTGATGCTGCAGGATCACGAGCGCGCCGAGCGACTGGCCAAGCAACTGGAATTCTTCGGCCTCGGCGCCCAGGCGCTGGAAAATGTCGCGGCGTTTCGCTCGGCCATGGCCGAACGCCTGCCGGCCGCGATCGTCATGGACGTCGACTTCAGCGGCAGCGGCATGGGCCTGCACCTGGCGGCCGAAGCCCAGCTCGGCCTGGAACAGAAGCTGCCGCTGCTGTTTTTCAGCCTGCATGAAACCGACACACCCACCCGCCTGGCCGCCGTGCGCGCCGGTGGCCAGGAATTCCTCACCGGAACCCTGGAGGCTTCCAGCCTGCTGGAAAAGATCGAGGTGCTGACCTGCGTCGCCCAGTACGATCCGTACAAGGTGCTGATCATCGACGATTCACGCGCCCAGGCCCTGCACACCGAACGCCTGCTCAACAGCGCCGGCATCGTCACCCGGACCCTGATCGACCCGATCCAGGCCATGGCCGAACTGGCGGACTTCCAGCCGGACCTGATCATCCTCGACATGTACATGCCGGCCTGCACCGGTACCGAACTGGCGAAGGTGATCCGCCACAACGACCGCTATGTCAGCGTGCCGATCATCTACCTGTCCGCCGAGGACGACCTGGACAAGCAGCTCGACGCCATGAGCGAGGGCGGCGACGACTTCCTGACCAAGCCGATCAAGCCCCGCCACCTGATCACCACCGTGCGCAACCGCGCGGCCCGGGCGCGCAACCTCAAGTCGCGGATGATCCGCGACAGCCTGACCGGCCTCTACAACCACACCCATATCCTGCAACTGCTCGAGGACTGCAGCTTCCGCGCCCGCCGCGAATGCAAGCCGCTGAGCTTCGCGATGCTCGACATCGATCACTTCAAGCGGGTCAACGACAGCCACGGCCATCCCATGGGCGACCGGGTGATCAAGAGCCTGGCGCTGTTTCTCAAGCAGCGCCTGCGCAAGACCGACTTCATCGGCCGCTACGGCGGCGAAGAGTTCGCCATCGTCATGCCCGATACCGACCTGGAATCGGCCTATAAGGTGCTCGAAGAAATCCGCCAGCGCTTCGCGGAAATCCATTACCCGGCCCAGCCGGAAGACCTGTGGTGCACCTTCAGCGCCGGCGTGGTCGAACTGCAGGAGGACAGCGACAGCCTGATCATGGCAAGCCAGGCCGATGAAGCCCTTTACCGGGCCAAGCATGCCGGGCGCAACCGGGTGCAGGTAGCGAGGCAAAGTGCCACTTTTTCATCGGATTCGACGGAGTCCGTCATAACGCTGTAATTAAACAGCAATAAATTCAGGCGCTTACCACTCTTGTCGTGGATAGGATCGAGAATGCGCCTGAAGTTGCTGACCAATCTCAACACCCTGCTGCTCGTTGCCGTCTGCCTGGCACTCGGGGCCACGCTCTGGTGGTCGCAGCGGGCGCTGGAGCGCCCCTATCAATTGATGGAACGTTATCTGGGCCTGTCGCAGCAGTTCCAGAACCAGGCCGCGCGTAATATCGAAGACTACCTGGGCAGCGGTGACGCCCTGCGCCTGAGCAGCGCCGGACAGTCCATCGAAGCGATGGACAAGGAAATCACCGCCCTGCCGCCGTCGATGACCGAAAGCCTGCGCGCCAGCCTGGCCGCCCTGAACGACTTCAGCAAGACCGACCTGCTGGCCGCCGGCAAGCTGGCCGGCGATCCACAGGCCCTGTTGCTGCAGGCCGAACGCGAGCTGGGCGGCAACCTCGAACAGTTGACCCGGTACGCCACCGGCATCAGCAGGCCCGAGGCCGCGGCCTATCTGCCCCCCCTGCTGGCGGCCTCCTCGCACCTGGCGAAACTGTCGCTGGCGCGGGAAAAGCTGGTCAGCAGCGGCCGCAGCGAGCTGGCCGCCGACGTCGAGCGCGAACTGGCCAGCATCCGCAGCCAGGCCGAACAGCTGCAAGCCCTGCCCCTGCTCGGCGTGACGTCCAGCAGTGAGTCCGGCGCGGACGACTTCAACGCCATGATGGGCCTGGAGGCCACCGAGAAGGCTGCGGCCGAAGACACCGGCGTCGGCCTCAAGCGCGAGCTGCACAGCCTGCTGAACCGCTACCCGGCCGAATTGGCCCGCACCCGCGAGCAGATCCAGCGCCGAGCCGACCTGGCGGCGGCGACCCACCAGAAAATCAGCGCCGTGCAGCAGGCGATCGCCGCCATGGAGCCGCTGGTCCGCGCCCAGCACGGCCAGATCGAGAGCGAGGTACGCCTGATGCAGGGCGCGATGATCGGCCTGATCCTGCTGATCGCCCTGTTGATCGACACCCTGCAGCGCAAGTTGGCCCGGGTCCTGACCAACCTCGCCCCAGCTCTTTCGATCTGGGCCGAAGGCGACTTCAGCCGGGACATCCAGTTGGGCAGGACCAACCGCGAACTGCACGATATCGAAGCCTCGCTGAATCGCCTGCGCGCCTACCTGGTGGATCTGGTGGGCACCATTCGCGAGAACGCCGAGCAGGTCGCCGGCAGCAGCCGTACCCTGGCCGACCTCAGCCGCGGCCTGCACAGCGGCGCCGAACGCCAGGCCGGCGACACCGGACAGATCCGCGATGCCCTGGGGGAACTGGAGGCGACCATCCAGCAGGTCAGCGGCGATGCCAGCCAGGCGGCGGACGCCAGCCGCAGTGCCGGCCTGGCGGTCGAGCACGGCCAGACGGTCATCGGCCAGAGCCTGGCCGGCCTGCATGCGCTGGTTGGCGAGGTGCAGGGCAACGCGCAGATGATCGAGCACCTGGCCGAGGAATCGGCGACCATCGGCGGCGTGCTGACGGTGATCCGCTCGATCGCCGACCAGACCAACCTGCTGGCGCTCAACGCCGCCATCGAGGCCGCCCGCGCCGGGGAAATGGGCCGAGGCTTCGCGGTGGTCGCCGAAGAGGTGCGAACGCTCGCCCAGCGCACCGCCGGTGCCACCGGAGAAATCCAGACCCTGATCGCCGGGCTGCAGAGCGCCGCCCGCGAATCGGTGGAAGGCATGCGCACCCAGGTCGAACACGCCGAGGCCACCGCCAGCCAGGCCCAGGCGGCCGACGGCGCGCTGGATGAAATCGTCGGGGCGATCCAGACCATCTCCGACACGGCGGTACGCATCGCCGACGTCACCGCCCAACAGAGCGGCGCGGTCAGCGAGATCCGTGACCACAGCGAACGTATCCACCAACTGGGCGAGGACAATCTGCTGCGCATCGGCGAAGGGCGCAGCCAGGGCGAGCGACTGCTGGAACTGGGTAAACAGCTGAATACGGCGGTGCAGGCTTTCCGCGTCTGAGCAGGCAGGCCTGCCATTTTCTCCATGCCCGCACAGGGTATTCTCACGGTCCGGCCGGTGGTTCCATGAACCTCTGGTCGGCCCCTGTAGGCAACGTCGCCGAACCGGCACTGAACGTGAATGACCGGTTTTCGTATATGAGTCACAAACTTTTCGCGAACATCGGACATCGTGCTGGCTATTGCGGTCAACTGGACAGTCGCCGGCCCTTTGCGGCATAGTCGGCGCGCATTGACACCTGCGCACCGATGACAAGGAAACAGCCGATGGCGACCCTACTGGTCCTGAACGGACCCAACCTGAACCTGCTGGGCACCCGCGAGCCGGGCGTCTACGGCGCGGTCACGCTGGCCGAGATCAACCAGGACCTGGAGCGCCGGGCCCGGGAGGCCGGGCACCATCTGATGTATCTGCAAAGCAATGCCGAGTACGAGTTGATCGATCGGATCCATGCCGCCCGAGACGAAGGCGTGGACTTCATCATCATCAATCCGGCAGCTTTTACACATACAAGTGTCGCATTACGTGACGCATTGCTGGCAGTGAGCATCCCATTCATCGAAGTGCATCTTTCGAACGTGCACAAACGCGAACCTTTCCGCCATCACTCCTACTTTTCCGATGTCGCGGTAGGAGTGATCTGCGGCCTTGGCGCCAGCGGTTACCGACTGGCCCTGGAGGCCGCCCTAGAGCAGCTTGAAAGACTGGCAACAGCTTGAACGACAAGCGATAAACGCCCCTGACCGACCCTTGGGAGTTGACGATTCATGGATATCCGTAAAGTTAAGAAACTGATCGAATTGCTGGAAGAGTCCGGCATCGACGAGCTCGAGATCAAGGAAGGCGAAGAGTCCGTACGCATCAGTCGCCACAGCAAGGCCCCGGCGCAACAGTACTACGCGCCCGCACCGGTACAGGCTCCGGCTCCAGCCGCCGCGGCGGCCGCTCCAGCTGCCGCCGCTGCCGCGCCTGAAGCTGCCGCCGCACCGAAGCTGAACGGCTTCGTGGTCAAGTCGCCGATGGTCGGTACTTTCTACCGCACCCCGTCGCCAACCTCGGCTCCGTTCGTCGAAGTCGGCCAGACCGTCAAGAAAGGCGACACCATCTGCATCGTCGAAGCGATGAAGATGATGAACCACATCCAGGCCGAAGCCAGCGGTGTGATCGAATCCATCCTGGTAGAAAACGGTCAGCCGGTTGAGTATGACCAGCCGCTGTTCACCATCGTTTGAACCGCGGAGTGCCTTCGATGTCCAAACCTGCGAAGCTGGAAAAAGTCCTGATCGCCAACCGTGGCGAGATTGCTCTGCGTATCCTGCGCGCCTGTAAGGAACAGGGCATCAAGACCGTAGCTGTTTACTCGACGGCCGATACGGAACTGATGCATGTGAAACTGGCGGACGAAAGCATCTGCATCGGCCCGCCCCTGGCCACCCACTCGTACCTGAACATCCCGAACATCATCGCGGCTGCCGAAGTCACCGGCGCCACCGGGATTCACCCAGGCTACGGCTTCCTCGCGGAAAACGCCGACTTCGCCGAACAGGTCGAGAAATCCGGTTTTGCCTTCATCGGCCCGAAAGCCGACACCATTCGCCTGATGGGCGACAAGGTTTCGGCCAAGGCAGCCATGATCGCCGCCGGCGTTCCGACCGTACCCGGCTCCGACGGCCCGCTGCCTGAAGACCCGGAAACCGCTCTGCGCATCGGTCGTGAAGTCGGTTACCCGGTGATCATCAAGGCCGCTGGCGGCGGCGGTGGTCGCGGCATGCGCGTGGTGCACAGCGAGGAAGAGCTGGTCGAAGCGGCCAAGCAGACTCGCGAAGAGGCCGGCGCCTGGTTCAGCAACCCGATGGTCTACCTGGAGAAGTTCCTGACCAACCCACGTCACGTGGAAGTTCAGGTGATTTCCGACGGCCAGGGCCATGCGATCCACCTCGGCGACCGCGACTGCTCGCTGCAGCGTCGTCACCAGAAGGTCCTGGAGGAAGCTCCGGCACCGGGTATCGACGAAAACGCGCGCAAGGAAGTCCTGGCCCGCTGCGTCCAGGCCTGTATCGACATCGGCTACCGCGGTGCCGGTACGTTCGAGTTCCTGTACGAGAACGGCCGCTTCTACTTCATCGAGATGAACACTCGCGTGCAGGTGGAGCACCCGGTATCGGAAATGGTCACCGGCATCGATATCGTCAAGGAGATGCTGAGCATCGCCGCTGGCAATCCGCTGTCGTACACCCAGGATGACGTGAAGATCCACGGTCACGCGCTGGAGTGCCGGATCAACGCCGAAGACCCCAAGACCTTCATCCCGAGCCCTGGCCTGGTCAAGCATTTCCATGCTCCAGGCGGCAACGGCGTGCGGGTCGACTCGCACCTGTACAGCGGCTACAAGGTTCCGTCGAACTACGACTCCCTGATCGGCAAGCTGATCACCTGGGGAGCCACTCGCGACGAAGCCATGGCGCGCATGCGCAACGCCCTGGACGAAGTCGTGGTGGACGGGATCAAGACCAACATCCCGCTGCACCGCGACCTGGTTCGTGACGCAGGCTTCTGCGAAGGTGGTGTGAACATTCACTACCTGGAACACAAGCTCGCCCACCAGTGAGTCGGTGATCCGAACGACAAGGCCGCTTTCGAGCGGCCTTGTCGTTTTCTGCAGGAGCGGGCTTGCCCGTGAAGCGGTGCGGCGCAGGGCACGGAGGCCAGTCGGTGGATAACCTTCGCCAACAAGCCCGCTTCCAACCCGACAGGCCCGTTCCCGGCAGAGCAAGCCCACTCCCACAAAGCATCGCGCTGGCGTAAACTGCCGCGTTTCTCGCGACCACCCCGGTCGCACACTCATTTTCACAGGTGCCCGCCATGCCTTGGCTGCAAGTACGCCTCGCCATCAGCCCGGAACAAGCCGAAACCTACGAAGACGCTTTCCTGGAAGTCGGCGCTGTTTCGGTAACCTTCATGGACGCCGAAGATCAGCCGATTTTCGAACCCGAACTGAACACCACTCCACTGTGGTCCCACACCCACCTGCTGGCACTGTTCGAAGCCGACACCGAGGCCGCCAGCGTACTGGCGCACCTCGAACTGCTGACCGGTGCCCCGTTGCCCGACCACCACACCGAAGTGATCGAGGACCAGGACTGGGAACGCAGCTGGATGGACAACTTCCAGCCGATGCGTTTCGGCCAGCGCCTGTGGATCGTGCCGAGCTGGCATGCCGCACCGGAGCCGGGAGCGGTCAACCTGCTGCTCGATCCGGGCCTGGCCTTCGGCACCGGCACCCACCCGACCACCGCCCTGTGCCTGGAATGGCTCGACGGCCAGGACCTCAAGGACTGCAGCGTTCTCGACTTCGGCTGCGGCTCGGGGATCCTGGCGATTGCCGCGCTGCTGCTCGGCGCCCGCGAAGCGGTCGGCACCGACATCGACGTGCAGGCCCTGGAAGCCTCCCGCGACAACGCCGGGCGCAACAATATCGCCGCCGAACTATTCCCGCTGTACCTGCCCGAGCAACTGCCGAAGATGCAGGCCGACGTGCTGGTGGCGAACATCCTCGCCGGCCCGCTGGTCGCCCTGGCCCCGCAACTGTCGACCCTGGTCAGGCCCGGTGGGCGCCTGGCGCTGTCCGGCATCCTCGCCGAACAGGGCGAGGAAGTGGCCGCCGCCTATGCCAGGGACTTCGATCTGGACCCGATTGCCGATCGCGACAGCTGGGTGCGCATCACTGGCCGTCGGCGCTAGAATGGGCGCTTGCATGAACCGGATCGCCGCATGACCGACAGCTTCGTCACCCAGTGCCCGCATTGCCAAACCAGCTTTCGCGTCAGCCATGCCCAGTTGAGCGTGGCGCGTGGCGTCGTGCGCTGCGGTTCGTGCCTGCAGGTGTTCAATGCGGCGCGCCAACTGCTGGAACAGCGCGCGGCCCAGGAAGCGGCGGCCAATCCACCCGCAACGCCCGTCGCCCCCAGCCCTCCCCCGGCACCGGCGACCCCCGTATCGCCGCCTCCCGCCGCGCCAATAGCGCCAGCCGAGCCACCTCGCGCCATCAGCCAGAAGCAATGGACGGCGCAGGAGCTGGACCTGGACGATCTGGATCTCGACGAAGAGCTGGCCCGCCTGGAACAGCGGGAAATCCAGCCGGCCCGCTCATTCGGCCAGGACCACCCGGGCAAGGACGAATCCTTCAGTGCCCGGCGCGACAACGACGATGACGACACCCAATGGTCCGGCAGCCTGTTCAGCGCTCCGGCCAGCGAACCCGACGAAATAGCCGACGACGATCAGGAGCGGCCAGCGCCGCCCCCGAAAGCCGAGCGCAAGATCGAACGCAAGGCCGAACAGCCCAAGCCGAGCCGCACCGAGCCTTCGCTGTCTTTCGACCTCGCCGACCTGGACGACGAGCCCCAGGCGCCACGCCTGGCCATCGAAGACAGCGAACTGGAAGAGCTCACACCGCACGAACACGTGAGCGCCGACCAGGACGATGCGGATGAACCCGCCGCCGACCCGAAAAAGCCCGCCCGCGCCCGCAGCGAACCCGGCGTCGGCGCACACGACGACGTGCTGCTGGACCTCGAGGACGACCCGATCCATCTCGACTGGCAACGCCGGCGCTCGCCCTGGGGCAAGCGCCTGCTCTGGCTGCTGCTGGTGCTGCTCGCCGGCGCCGCGCTGCTCGGCCAGTACGTCGCCTACCACTTCGACGAACTGGCGCGCCAGGACCAGTACCGGCCGTGGTTCCAGCAACTGTGCCCACAGTTGGGCTGCAAGGTGCCCTCCAAGGTCGATATCGCCCGGATCAAGAGCAGCAACCTGGTGGTGCGCAGCCACCCGGACTTCAACGGCGCCCTGGTGGTGGATGCGATCATCTACAACCGCGCGTCGTTTTCGCAGCCGTTTCCCCTGCTGGAGCTGCGTTTTGCCGATCTCAACGGCCATCTGATCGCCAGCCGGCGCTTCAAGCCCGGTGAATACCTGGGCGGCGATCTCGCCGAACAGAGCGAAATGCCGCCCCAGACCCCGATCCATATCGCCCTGGATATCCTTGACCCAGGCGCCAAGGCCGTGAACTACAGCCTCAGCTTCCATTCGCCCGAGTAGCCGGGGTTGTCAGGTTGTTTGACGGCAGTTTTCCGCCGACGACCAAACTGCTGGCGATAACAGATCAGCTGTTCAGATTTTATCCAATTTTGCCTTTATCCGGTCATCGAGAGCGGGTATTATGCCAACCCTTTTTCGAACTCCAATGATCCGGCCCCACAACAGGGAAGTCCTATGTCGGCGGTACGCATCGGCCCATACACACTGCAGAACGGTTTGATTCTCGCCCCGATGGCGGGGGTGACCGACCAGCCCTTTCGTCAGCTTTGCCGACGCCTGGGCGCGGGCCTGGTGGTTTCGGAAATGGTCACCAGCGACATGAGCCTGTGGAACAGCCGCAAGTCGCGTCTGCGCATGATCCACGAAGGCGATCCCGAGCCGCGCTCGGTGCAGATCGCCGGCGGTGATGCACAGATGCTGGCGGATGCGGCCCGGGCCAACGTCGAGCTGGGCGCACAGATTATCGACATCAACATGGGGTGTCCGGCCAAGAAGGTCTGCAACAAGGCCGCCGGCTCCGCCCTGTTGAAGGATGAAGACCTGGTGAGGGAGATCCTGTACGCCGTCGTGGCGGCGGTCGATGTCCCGGTCACCCTGAAGATCCGCACCGGCTGGGACCGGGAGAACAGAAATGGCCTGACGGTGGCGAAGATCGCCGAACAGGCAGGCATCACCGCCCTGGCGGTGCATGGACGGACCCGTGCAGACCTGTACACCGGCGAAGCCGAGTACGACACCATTGCCGCGATCAAGCAGGCGGTGTCGATTCCGGTTTTCGCCAACGGCGACATCGATTCGGCCGAGAAGGCCCGGTACGTGCTGAACGCCACCGGTGCCGACGGCCTGTTGATCGGCCGGGCCGCCCAGGGGCGGCCGTGGATTTTTCGTGAGATAGAGCATTTCCTGCGTACCGGTGAAACCCTCCCGGCACCGGAGCTGTTGGAAGTGGAACGCATTCTGCTAGAGCATCTGGCCGCGCTGCATGCCTTCTATGGAGAGGTCATGGGCGTGCGTATCGCCCGCAAGCATGTCGGCTGGTATCTCGCAACCTTGCCGGGCGCCAGGGAGTTTCGCGCCCACTTCAATCGTTTGGAAGATACGGAAGCACAGTGCGCCAACGTTCGTGAGTTCTTCGCCGGACGTTACAAGAGCCTGGTGACAGGGGACGGAGAGTGGGTGGCCGCATGACGATGATGACCGAGACTTTAGTGAGTGGAACAACGCCCGTGAGCGACAACGTCAATTTGAAACAGCACCTCAATACGCCGAGCGAAGAGGGCCAGACCCTTCGCGGCAGCGTCGAGAAGGCGCTGCACAATTATTTCGCCCACCTCGAGGGCGCGGCCGTCACGGACGTGTACAACCTGGTGCTCTCCGAAGTCGAGGCTCCCCTGCTCGAAAGCGTGATGAACTACGTCAAGGGCAACCAGACCAAGGCCAGCGAACTGCTCGGCCTGAATCGCGGTACCCTGCGCAAGAAACTCAAGCAGTACGATTTGCTGTAAGCATTCAATAAAACCAGAAAGGCGCCCGCGTAGAAACGGTCGCCTTTTTTGCTGACTCCCTTGTTTTGATGGACATCGAGATGACCGACCAGACTACCCGCCTGCCGATCCGCCGCGCCCTGATCAGCGTTTCCGACAAGACCGGAATCCTCGATTTCGCTCGTGAACTGGAAGCCCTGGGCGTGGAGATCCTCTCCACCGGCGGCACCTTCAAGCTGCTGCGGGACAACGGCGTCGCCGCCGTGGAAGTCGCGGACTACACCGGCTTTGCGGAAATGATGGACGGCCGGGTGAAGACCCTGCACCCGAAAATCCACGGCGGTATCCTCGGTCGTCGCGGCATCGACGATGCGATCATGAACGAGCACGGCATCCAGCCGATCGACCTGGTCGCGGTCAACCTCTACCCGTTCGAAGCCACCATCAGCAAGCCGGGCTGTGACCTGCCGACCGCCATCGAGAACATCGACATCGGCGGCCCGACCATGGTCCGCTCGGCAGCCAAGAACCACAAGGACGTCGCCATCGTCGTCAATGCCAGCGACTACGCCCAGGTCCTGGAAAACCTCAAGGCCGGCGGCCTGACCTACGCTCAGCGCTTCGACCTGATGCTCAAGGCGTTCGAACACACCGCCGCCTACGACGGCATGATCGCCAACTACATGGGCACCGTGAACCAGGCCGCCGAGACCCTGTCGACCGAAGGCCGCAGCGAATTCCCGCGCACCTTCAACAGCCAGTTCGTCAAGGCCCAGGAAATGCGCTACGGCGAGAACCCGCACCAGAGTGCGGCGTTCTACGTCGAGGCCAAGCCGGCCGAAGCCGGCATCGCCACCGCGACCCAGTTGCAAGGCAAGGAACTGTCCTACAACAACGTGGCCGACACCGACGCCGCGCTGGAGTGCGTGAAGAGCTTCGTCAAGCCGGCCTGCGTGATCGTCAAGCACGCCAACCCATGCGGCGTGGCCGTGAGCCCGGACGCCGAGGGCGGCATCCGCCAGGCCTATGAACTGGCCTACGCCACCGACAGCGAATCGGCCTTCGGCGGCATCATCGCCTTCAACCGCGAACTGGACGCCGAGACCGCCAAGGCCATCGTCGAACGCCAGTTCGTCGAAGTGATCATCGCCCCTTCCGTCAGCGAGCAAGCTCGTGCCATCGTCGCCGCCAAGGCCAACGTGCGCCTGCTGGCGTGCGGCCAGTGGGACGCCGAGCGTGCGCCGGCCTGGGACTACAAGCGCGTCAACGGCGGTCTGCTGGTACAAAGCCGCGACATCGGCATGATCACCAGCGCCGACCTGAAGGTGGTGACCAAGCGCGCTCCGACCGAGCAGGAAATCAACGACCTGATCTTCGCCTGGAAAGTCGCCAAGTACGTCAAGTCCAACGCCATCGTCTACGCCAAGAACCGCCAGACCATCGGCGTTGGCGCCGGCCAGATGAGCCGCGTGAACTCGGCACGTATCGCCGCGATCAAAGCTGAACACGCCGGCCTGCAGGTGCAGGGCGCGGTCATGGCCTCGGACGCCTTCTTCCCGTTCCGCGACGGCATCGACAACGCGGCCAAGGTCGGTATCACCGCAGTGATCCAGCCAGGCGGCTCGATGCGTGACAGCGAAGTGATTGCAGCGGCCGACGAAGCCGGCATCGCCATGGTCTTCACCGGCATGCGCCACTTCCGCCATTAATGACAGGCGTGTGAACGCCACCGAGCTGTAGGAGCTGGGCTTGCCCGCGAAGGGGCCCTTGAGGCCGCCAAAAGCTTCGCGGGCAAGCCCGGCTCCTACAGTCAGGCGGTGGCCGACAGCGCTCCCAGAATTCTGCGTCATCGAGGTTTTTCAAATGAATGTCCTGATCATCGGCAGCGGCGGCCGTGAACACGCCCTGGCCTGGAAAGTCGCCCAGGATCCGCGCGTCGAGAAAGTCTTCGTCGCCCCGGGCAACGCCGGCACCGCCATCGAGGCCAAGTGCGAGAACGTCGCCATCGACGTCCTGGCCCTGGAGCAACTGGCGGACTTCGCCGAGAACAACGTTTCCCTGACCATCGTCGGCCCGGAAGTGCCGCTGGTGGCCGGCGTGGTCGACCTGTTCCGCTCCCGCGGCCTGGACTGCTTCGGTCCGACCGCCGGCGCTGCCCAGCTGGAAGGCTCCAAGGCTTTCACCAAGGACTTCCTGGCCCGTCACAAGATCCCGACCGCCGACTACCAGAATTTCACCGAGATCGAGCCAGCCCTGGCCTATCTGCGTGAAAAAGGCGCACCGATCGTGATCAAGGCCGACGGCCTGGCCGCCGGCAAGGGCGTGATCGTCGCCATGACCCTGGCCGAAGCCGAAGACGCCGTGCGCGACATGCTCGCCGGCAACGCCTTCGGTGATGCAGGTTCGCGCGTGGTGATCGAGGAGTTCCTCGACGGCGAGGAAGCCAGCTTCATCGTCATGGTCGACGGCAAGAACGTCCTGCCGATGGCCACCAGCCAGGACCACAAGCGCGTCGGCGACGGCGACAGCGGTCCGAATACCGGCGGCATGGGCGCCTACTCGCCCGCTCCGGTGGTCACCGCCGAAGTCCACCAGCGCGTGATGGACCAGGTGATCTGGCCGACCGTGCGCGGCATGGCCGAGGAAGGCAACGTCTACACCGGTTTCCTCTACGCCGGTCTGATGATCGACAAGGCCGGTAACCCCAAGGTCATCGAGTTCAACTGCCGTTTCGGCGACCCGGAAACCCAGCCGGTGATGCTGCGCCTGCAGTCGAGCCTGGTGCTGCTGGTCGAGGCCGCGCTGGCCCAGGCCCTGGACAAGGTCGAGGCCCAATGGGATCCGCGGCCGAGCCTGGGCATCGTCCTGGCAGCCGGCGGCTATCCGGGCGACTACGCCAAGGGCGCGGCGATCAGCGGCCTCGACGCTGCAGCGAGCCTGGAAGGCAAGGTTTTCCACGCTGGTACCGCCCTCAAGGACGGCCAGATCGTCACTTGCGGCGGCCGTGTGCTCTGCGCCACGGCGCTGGGCGAGAGCGTTGGCGCCGCTCAGCAGCAGGCTTACCAGCTCGCAGCTAAAATCAATTGGGAAGGCTGCTTCTACCGCAGCGATATTGGGTATCGTGCAATTGCACGCGAACGCGCAGAAAGCCAGGAATAAGCTATTCGTTCGGATAGGCAGGGGCGTCAAGCCCTTGCCGTCTTATTCCCGCCCCGCGCATAGTTATGACTCAGGCATCAACCTACGAAGGGATTTCGCCGTGCGCTGGCTCAGGATCGCCATAAGCTTCACCGTCAGCCTGCTGACCCTGCTTTGCCTCGCAACGCCTGCCCAGGCCTCGCAAGGCAGTGGCTGGGCGGTATTGCTGGACGACCAGGCCGACCTGCAACTGAGCGATATCCGCTCTTCGCGCTACATCAATCAATTCAGTCCCATCGAACTCGATCGCCTCACCGCCGCCCCCTCCGACGGTGCGCTGTGGTTACGCTTTCGTCTGCAACCGGGCAAACACGAACAGATCCTGCGGATCTTCGCCCCGGACCTGGCCCGATTGGACCTGTACACCTTCGAAGGCGACACGCTGATCGACCAGGTACGCAGCGGCAATGAACTGTCCAAGGTCGAACGGCCACTGCCCAGCCGCGACTTCATGCTGCCGCTGGTGCAAAGTCCCAAGCCGCTGGATATTTACCTGAGGCTGGTTTCCAAGCATGAGCTGCGACCGCACATCACTCTCGAATCCGCGGTGATGAGCGCCGCCGATCGCGGCCAGAGCCTGCTCTACGGGCTGCTGTTCGGCTGCCTGGCGATGCTGATCCTGCACAACCTGACCCGCTTCGCCTACACCCGTTCACGCAGCAGCCTGTGGCTGGCTTCCTGCGAGTTCCTGCTCCTGCTCGGCGCGCTGTTCCTGTTGAACGTGATCGGCCCGTGGTTCCCCGGCTGGCAAGGGGCGCAGACCGCCGGTGCGTACATCGCCCTGTTGCTGACCGCCCCCTGCGGGCTGATGTTCACCCACAGCTTTTTCTCGCCCCTGGGCCCGCATCCGCTGAACAAGCTGCTGCTGGGCGATATCCTGGTGATCTGCCTGGGCGGGCTGTTGCTGCTGTTCGTCGACACCCTGCCGCTGAACGTGATGACCTACGGCCTGGTCGGGCTGGCCAGCCTGAGCATCCTGCTGGTTTCCACCTATCACTGGCAGAAGGGCTATCGCCCGGCGCGGCTGTTCGTCGTCGCCATGGTCATCTTCAACATCGGTACCCTGGTCATACTGCCCGCTCTGCTGGGCCTGACCCTGGTGGCCCCGGAAGGCCTGATCGTCGCCCTGCTGATCTTCATTTCCGTCAGCGGGCTGCTGATGAGCATCGCCCTGGGCGAGCGCCGCCGCAGCATCACCGAAGACCAGTTCAGCCTCAGCCGCGACCTGGCAGCCAGCAACGCCGAAATCGCCGCCAAGGCCGAGTTCCTGGCGAAGATCAGCCACGAGATCCGCACTCCGATGAACGGCGTCCTGGGCATGACCGAACTGCTGCTGGGTACGCCGCTGTCGGTCAAGCAGCGCGACTACGTGCAAACCATCCACAGCGCCGGCAACGAGCTGCTGACCCTGATCAACGAGATCCTCGATATCTCCAAGCTGGAATCCGGGCAGATCGAACTGGACGATGTGCAGTTCGATCTCAATGCCCTGATCGAGGATTGCCTGAGCATCTTCCGCGCCAAGGCCGAACAGCAGAACGTCGAGCTGATCAGCTTCATCCAGCCCCAGGTGCCGCGGGTGATCAGCGGCGACCCGACACGCCTGCGCCAGACCTTGCTGAGCCTGCTGGAAAACGCCATGAAGAAGACCGACGAGGGGGAAATCCTCATCGTCGTCGCGCTCGACGAACGCAGTGGCCAGCCGCGCCTGCGCATTGCCGTCCAGGACAGCGGGGTGCCGATGGACGAGGAGGAGCGCGACGCCCTCCTGCATGCCGAACTGCAGAGCAAGAACTTCCTCGCCGCGACCCGCCTGGGTGGCCACCTGGGCCTGGTGATCGCCCGGCAGTTGGTGCTGCTGATGCGTGGCGAGTTCGGCATCAAGACCGGTGCCAACCAGGGCAGCACCCTGTGGCTGACACTGCCGCTGGACCCCCAACACCTCGAACACCCGACCTCCGACCTCGACGGCCCGCTCAAGGGTGCCCGGGTGCTGGTGGTCGACGACAACGACACCTGCCGCAAGGTCCTGGTCCAGCAGTGCAGCGCCTGGGGCCTGAACGTCAGCGCCGTGCCATCCGGCAAGGAGGCCCTGGCCCTGCTGCGGACCAAGGCCCACCTGCGCGACTATTTCGACGTGGTCCTGCTGGACCAGAACATGCCCGGCATGACCGGCATGCAACTGGCGGCCAAGATCAAGGAGGACCCGAGCCTCAACCACGACATCCTGCTGGTGATGCTCACCGGCATCAGCAACGCGCCGAGCAAGATCATCGCGCGCAACGCCGGCATCAAGCGCATCCTGGCCAAGCCGGTGGCCGGCTATACCCTCAAGACCACCCTGGCGGACGAACTGACCCAGCGTGGCAAGGGCCAGGTCGTGTCGACGCCCTCGAGCGCAGCCGTCGCGCCGGCGGTCACGGTACCCAGCGACTTCCGCATCCTGGTGGCCGAGGACAACAGCATCTCCACCAAGGTGATCCGCGGCATGCTCGGCAAGCTCAACCTGCAACCCGATACCGCCAGCAACGGCGAGGAGGCGCTGCGGGCGATGAAAGCCCAGCGCTACGACCTGGTGCTGATGGATTGCGAAATGCCGGTGCTTGACGGGTTCTCCGCCACCCAGCAGCTACGCGCCTGGGAGGTCGGCAACCAGCGGGTCCGCACGCCGGTGGTGGCCCTGACCGCGCACATCCTCAGCGAGCACAAGGAACGCGCCCGCCAGGCCGGCATGGACGGCCACATGGCCAAGCCCGTGGAGCTCTCGCAACTGCGCGAACTGGTCGAGCACTGGGTCGCCCAGCGCGACAGCCAGCAGGTCCAGGAACAGACCACCTCCTGAGCCGACAGACGGCCGAGTGGCCTGTACGGTTAATTCGAAGACTCAGATTCGGGACCAGGGTTTTGCCAGACAAGGCGCCATGACGAGTCGTGGCAGAATGGCAACGCAGCCTGGCGAAGCCATGGGCCCGGAGTGGGGTATGCGAATTAGCCACACAGGCCACTAGCGCCTGATAGACTGCCCGGGCCCTTCTCCGTTCGAGCTCAGACCATGCTCCACGTGTTGTTCAGCGTTTACCTGAAGATGCTGGTGCTCTACAGCCCGTTCTTCGTCCTGTCCTGCTTCATCAGCCTGACCCGCGGCTACTCCAGCAAGGAGCGCCGTCGCCTGGCCTGGAAAGTCGCCCTTGCCACCCTGGTGTCCAGCGTCCTGCTGTACCTGTTCGGACGGGTCATCTTCAGCGTGTTCGGTATCACCGTGGATGCCTTCCGCATCGGCGCGGGGAGCGTGCTGTTCATCTCGGCGCTGGGCATGGCCCAGGGCAAGTCGGCGGTACAGAGCGACAATGTGCAGCAGGACGTGACCATCGTGCCGCTGACCATCCCGCTGACGGTAGGCCCCGGCACCATCGGTGCGCTGCTGGTGATGGGCGTGAGCCAGCCGCACTGGGACGACAAGCTCACCGCTATCGTCAGTATCGCCCTGGCGAGCCTTACCGTCGGCGTGGTGCTGTACCTGTCGAACCGGATCGAACGACTGCTGGGCGACCAGGGGCTGCAGATCGTCAGCCGCCTGATGGGCCTGTTCGTCTGCGCCCTGGCGGCGCAGATCATCTTTACCGGGGTACGCGGCTACCTGGCGCCCTGAGGGCCGCTCAGGAACCCGGTTTCTCGCCGTACCAGCGTGGCGTGTAGACCCACTCGCCACCCTCGGCGCGGGGAAACACGCAGGTGGTGGACGAACCGACGATGACCAGGGTGCGCATGTCCACCTGGTCCGGAGTCAGCTTGCCCAGGGTGGTCACCCGCAGCGTCTGCCCTGGTCGACCGATGTCGCGCCCCAGCACCACTGGCGTCTGCGGCGTGCGATGCCGGGCCACGATCTCCAGTGCCCGGCCCAGTTGCCAGGGGCGGGAACGGGAAATCGGATTGTAGAACGCCAGGGCGAGGTCAGCCTCGGCGGCGAGATCGAGGCGTTTCTCGATGATAGTCCAGGGCTTGAGGTTGTCCGACAGCGACATCACGCAGAAGTCGTGCCCCAACGGTGCCCCGGCCTGGGCGGCGGTGGCCAGCGAAGCGGAAACGCCGGGCAGGATCTCCAGCTCGACACCCTGCCAGGCGGGGTTGTCAGACTCGTGCAAGGCCTCGAGCACCGCCGCCGCCATGGCGAACACTCCCGGGTCGCCGGACGATACCACCACCACCGAACGCCCCGCGGCAGCCAGCTCGAAGGCGTGCCGGGCACGCTGCATCTCCTCGCGGTTGTCGGTGCAGTGCAGCACCTGGTCGGCCCGGAACGGTCCGGCCATGCGCACGTAGGTCTCGTAACCGAGCACATCATTGGCCCGATCCAGTTCGGCCCTGACCGCCGGCACCATCAGCTCGGCCGCACCGGGGCCGAGGCCGATCACAGCCAGGCGGCCGCGCGGACGGCCGATTTGCAGCGGGTCCAGCGGCTGCGCGGCAACGGCCAGCGTCAACTCCCCACTGATGCGAAGCGAGGCTGACGGGAGCGCCTGCCGCGCCAGCGTCTCGATGTCGGCGGCGGCCACGCCGAAACGCAGTGGCACCCCCAGTTGCCCGGCGGCCTCATGCAAGGCCGGGCTGGCCATCTGCGTGTCCGCAGCCAGCAGGCAGGCCAGGGACTGTTGTGCAATCCCCGCCTCCCGCAGCGCCGCACGCACGCGTTCGGCCAGCTCCGGCACCTCCGCCGAAACCGCCGCCAGCACGCAGCGCGGATAGATCAGCAGCTCGTCCGTGGTCGGCGTGCGCTCGGCGCTGCCCACGTGAATCGACAACCGGGCGTCCTGGTGCTCGGGCAAACGCGCCTCGGCCAGCCAGGGTGCGTCGCCCTCGACCCGCACGCTTTCGCCCGCCAGCAGATCCGAGACGAAACGCTTGCCCAGCTCCAGGTCGGCCAGGGCGTAACCGCTCGGCGGATTGAGCAGGCAGGTGCCGAAGCGCAGTTCGCCACTGGTGGTAATCGCGGCCGCCACCCCCAGGCCGGCGGCCATTTCCCGGGCCATGACGTTCACCCCACCCAGCCCGCCGAGCAACGGCACCACCGCGCTGCCATCCTCGGCCACCGCCAGCACCGGTGGCTCGGCGCCCTTCTCCAGCAGCACCGGGGCCAGGCTGCGGATGACGATACCGGCCGCACACAGGGCGATGATCGGCGTGTCCTGCTGATAGAGCTGGCGCAAGGTCGCGCCGAACTCGCTGTAGCTGCGGTCAGCGCCCTCGACCCGCTCGGCCAGGCCGTGGATCAGGGCATTCGGGTAGATCTGCTGAAGCCTGCGCGCGGTGGCCAGGCTGCCATTGCCGAGGATGACAATGGCCGGTGCCGGGCGACTCATCCCTGCCACCGTTCACCGGGCACGATGATCAGCGAGAAATACGGCGAGGACATCGGGTCCACCTCATCGAGCGGGACGATCTTCTGGTTGGCCATGGTGGCCCGTTCCACATACAGGGCGCGGCCAGCCAGCCCCAGTTCTTCCAGGACCTGGCGAACCTTGGGGAAGTTGCGCCCCAGCTTCATGACCACCGCCGCATCGGCGTCGGCCAGGCGGCGCTTGAGTTCGTCGTGGGGCAGCACGCCGGACAGCACCGACAGGCTCTGGTTGCGATACACCAGCGGCACGCCGAGCACCGAGGCCCCCCCGAGCATCGAGCAGACGCCAGGGACCACCTGGGCTTCGTAGCGGTCGGCCAGGCGGTCGTGCAGGTACATATAGGAGCCGTAGAAGAACGGATCACCCTCGCAGATCACCGCCACATCGCGGCCGGCATCCAGGTGCGCGGCCACCTCCAGGCTGGCTTCGTCGTAGAAGTCGCTGATCACCTGCTCGTAGGACAGCGGTGTCGGCAGGGCTTCGGTGGTCACCGGGTAGACCAGCGGCAGCAGGGCCTGGGCCTGCTGCAGATGCCCTTCGATGATACCGAAGGCATTGCCCTTCTTGCCCTTGGCGACGAAGTACGCCACCACTGGCGACTCGCGCAGCAGGCGCAGCGCCTTCACCGTGATCAACTCCGGATCACCCGGCCCTACGCCGAGGCCGATCAGACGTCCTGGCTTGTGCATCATTCCACCTCCGTAGCGAGGGCATTGACAGCCGCGGCGGCCATGGCGCTGCCGCCGAGGCGGCCCTGCATGATCACGAACGGCACGCCACGGCTGTCGGCGGCGAGCATCGCCTTGGATTCGGCGGCACCGACGAAGCCCACCGGGAAGCCGAGGATCAACGCCGGTTTCGGCGCTCCGGCATCGAGCATTTCCAGCAGATAGAACAGCGACGTCGGCGCATTACCGATCACCACCACGCTGCCTTCCAGATGCGGCCGCCACAATTCCAGGGCCACCGCCGAGCGGGTATTGCCCAGTTCCTGCGCCAGCGCCGGTACGCGCTCGTCACGCAGGGTGCAGATCACCGGGTTGTCGGCCGGCAGGCGGGCACGGGTGATGCCCTCGGCCACCATCCGCGCATCGCAGAGGATCGGTGCCCCGGCCGCCAGGGCCTCGCGCCCGGCCTTGCCGGCCCCCGGCGAAAATTGCAGGCCATCGATGGCATCGACCATGCCGCAGGCATGGATCACCCGCACGGCCAGTTTTTCCAGGTCGGCGGGGATTCGCGCCAGGTTCGCCTCCGCGCGAATGATCGCGAAGGAGTTGCGATAGATCTCCTGACCATCGCGGATGTAATCAATCATCGGTACTGCTCCGTGAGCGGGCTTCGAGCAGGGCGCCCGCCGCATCAATAGTAAGGTTGCGCGCGTGCAGCAGGCCGAAGCCGGGCTGGGCTGCATCACGAAAATAAAGGTCGTAGCGGCCCGGGCCGACCGCCAGCAACGTGGCAGGGGCCACATGGGCCGCGGCGCAGGAACGTTGGCAGCCGGACAGGTGCACGGCCAGGGCAGGCACCGGCAGAAGTGTCGCCAGACGGCGGGCATCGGCCTTGGTGTCGGCCTGCCCCTTGGCGCAGCCGGCAGAACCGGTGCAGGCGATGATGCGTGCCAGCGGCTGGTCGGCATCGCAGAGCAGGCCAAGCTGTTGCAGCCGTGCGCTGACCTGGCTCGCCTGTTCCTGGCGGATGCCGGGCAGCAACAGGCTTTGCCAGGGCGTCAGGCGCAGGTTGCCGTCACCGTATTGCTGCGCCAGTTGGGCAACGCCCTCAAGCATTGCCGTATCGAGGCGGCCCAGGGGAAACACCGCGCCGACATGGACCAGGCCCGGCTGGCGCTGTGGATAAGTTCCCACATGCAGCCCGTCGGTGGCGGGCGCCCGACGCCAGTCGCCAACGGCCAGTGGCGTGAAGCCGAGCCGTTCGGCCAGTTGTGCCAGGAGCGCGGCGCTCGACATCTCGGCCAGGAGATGCCGCATGCGTGTCTGCTCGGGACGGGCCAGGTCGAGAAACAGCTCCAGTACCGCCACCACCAGCGCATGCCCGTGCTCCAGAGGCACCGCCGCCAGCGGCGCATCAGCGGCCGGACAGCCGGCGAGACCGAAGGCCAGGCAAGGGCGGTTCTCGATCGACAGGGCCGAGAGCCACAGGTCATGGGGATGTTCGAGCATCGCCAGGGCCTCGCCGCCGTCGAGCTGGATGGCGAACTTGGCCGACAGCTCATGGAAGCGCGCCCGGCCCTGCAGGCTGGCGAGAATCTGCGCCGCCAACGGGCGCGTATCGATCAGCATCCGCGAGTCGATGCCGGCACCGGGGCTGAGCATCAGGTTGCGCACATCGTCGGCCCCACTGACGCGGGATACCTCCGTTCCTGTGGCGGGCTCCCTTCCCATGGCTGCCTCTGCTCCCGCGGGAGCGGGCCCAAGCCCGGCCGCCAGCAGGCTGTCGATCAGGGCCTGATGCGCCGCCCCGATCCCGCGGATCTGCAGATTGGCCCGGTTGGTCGCCTCGATCACTCCGCCGGCATAACGCGCGGCCGCCTGGGCCACGGCCCGGGCCTGATCGGCACTGATCACCCCACCAGCCAGCTTGATCCGGCAGATGCCGCCATCCAGTGCCGGGACGATGCGCAACAACCCCGGACAGGCCGAGGGGCGGACAGCGTTGGCAAGCGGGTGTTCGTTCAAGGGGCTACCGGCAGTCAGGGAAAGTGTTCGTTGTCATCCAAAGGCGTTTCGCCGTCGAAGGCGCGGTATTATGCCTGCTTTGTCCGAAGGCATGAAAAGACTGCCGGTCGGAACGCTGCGTTTTGAGGATTCTAGATGGCGCCCTGGCTGACAGTAGTGGGAATCGGTGAAGACGGCTTCGATGGCCTCGGCAAAAACGCCCGGCAGGCACTGCTGGGCGCGGCGCGGGTATTCGGTGGGCCGCGCCAGCTCGACCTGCTGCCTGCGAGCGTGACGGCCGAGCGCCAGGCCTGGCCGAGCCCGTTCTCTCTCGAACCGGTACTGGCCCTGCGCGGCACGCCGGTGTGCGTGCTGGCCAGCGGCGATCCGATGCTGTTCGGCGTCGGCGCCAGCCTGGCGCGTCAGGTCGAGCCACAGGAAATGCACGTGCTGCCCGCCCCGTCCGCCTATTCGCTGGCCGCTGCCCGCCTGGGCTGGGCCCTGCAGGAGGTGGTGTGCCTGTCGGTGGTCGCCCGTCCCGTCGCCGCGCTCGGCGCGCACCTGCACACAGGGTTGCGCCTGCTGGTGCTGAGCAACGACGAACACAGCCCTGCCGCTATCGTCGCCCTGCTGCGCGAGCGTGGCTTCGGCCCCAGCCGGGTCAGCGTGCTGGAGCATCTGGGCGGGCCGCTCGAACGGCGCATCGATGGCCGTGCCCGGGGCTGGGAGGAGCAGCCGTTCGCCCGCCTCAACCTGGTCGCCATCGAATGCCAGGCCGACCCGGCCACGCCCCGCCTGTCGCACATCGGCGGGTTGCCGGACTCCGCCTTCCGCCATGACGGCCAACTGACCAAGCGCGACGTTCGTGCCATTACCCTGGCCCGCCTCGCACCGGTCCCCGGCGAACTGCTCTGGGATGTTGGTGCCGGCAGCGGCTCCATCGGCATCGAGTGGATGCGTGCCCATCCCTCCTGCCGGACCATTGCCATCGAAGCGGACGCAGGCCGCCAGCAACTGATCGAGCACAATCGCGACGCCCTGGGCGTCCCCGGGTTGCGCCTGGTCCGCGGCAATGCCCCGCAGGCCCTGGACGGGCTGGAACAGCCGGATGCGATCTTCATCGGTGGCGGCGTGACCGTTCCCGGTGTTGTCGAGACCTGCTGGGCCCGGCTCAAGCCCGGCGGGCGGCTGGTGGCCAATGCCGTGACCCTGCAAAGCGAACTGCTGCTGATGAACTGGCGACAGAGCCACGGCGGCGAACTGACCCGCCTCCATGTCGCCCAGGCCCAACCCCTGGGCGACTTCGATACCTGGCGCCAGGCCTTGCCGATCACCCTGCTCGACGTGGTGAAACCTTGAATGCCCTGAAAGCCCCGAGCCTTGCGGGAGCGGGCTTGCCCGCAAAAAGTTGCCTGGACCCCGCCTCGCTCGGAGCCGGAGCACGTAGCCATGCGTGACGAAACCGCCGAACAACCCGCGCCCCTGCGCAGCGGCCTGACCACCGGCAGTTGCGCCACCGCCACTGCCCTGGCGGCGGCGCGCCTGCTGCTGAGCGGCGTCAGTCATGACGCGGTGCGGATCATCCTGCCCAAGGGCAAGCAGGTCGAGATGCGCCTGGAGTTCTGCCGCCGGCACGAGGACGGTGCCGAGGCCGGGACCCTCAAGGATGCCGGCGACGATCCGGATGTCACCCATGGCGCGCTGCTGTACACCCGGGTGCGACTGACCGCCGAGCCTGGCGTGCACTTCCACGCCGGCAGCGGCGTCGGCACCGTCACCCGCCCCGGGCTGGTGCTGGCGGTCGGCGAGCCGGCGATCAATCCGGTGCCGCGCAGGATGATCACCGAACACCTGCAGCAACTGGCGGCCGAACACGCCTACGACGGGGGCTTCTCGGTCACCGTCAACGTCGAGGGCGGCGAAGCGCTGGCGCTGAAAACCATGAACCCGCGCCTGGGCATCCTCGGCGGGCTGTCGATTCTCGGCACCAGCGGCATCGTCCGGCCATTTTCCTGCTCGGCCTACATCGCCTCGATCCACCAGGGCATCGATGTCGCCAGGACCAACGGCTACCTGCATATCGCCGCCTGCACCGGCAACGCCAGCGAAGACACCATGCGCCGGGTGTACGACCTGCCGGAAATCGCCCTGATCGAAATGGGCGACTTCGTCGGCGCCGTACTCAAGCACCTGCGCAAGGTGCCTGTGGATAAGCTGAGCCTGTGCGGCGGCTTCGGCAAGATCAGCAAGCTGGCGGCCGGACACATGGACCTGCACAGCCGGCATTCGAGCATCGACCTGCCGCAACTGGCCGAATGGGCCGCCGCGGTGGGTGCCAACGAGGCCCTGCAACAGGCCATTCGCCAGGCCAACACCAGCCAGCAGGCCCTGGCAATGGCCAGCGCCGCCGGGGTCGCCCTCGGCGATGCGGTCTGCCGGCACGCCCTGGAGTTCGCCCGCAGCGTGGTCCCGGCCCAGGTGCAGGTGGAGGTTTTCGCCATCGATCGCCAGGGCGGCATCGTCGGCCATGCCGGAGCGTTTCAATGAACCAGCCGATCAAGCGCCTGCTGTTGCTGGGTGGTGTCACCGAAGCCCTGGCGCTCGCCCGTACGCTCGGGCCGCAGCATATCTACAGCCTCGCCGGTGTCGGCCGGGTGCCCACCGACCTGCGCTGCCAGGTGCGTGTCGGTGGCTACGGCGGCGCCGAAGGCCTGGCGCAGTTCATCCGCGAGCAGGGCATCGACTTGCTGCTCGATGCCACCCATCCCTACGCTGCGCAGATCAGCCGCAATGCGGCGGCGGCGGCACACTCGAGCGGCATCCCCTGCTGGGCCCTGCGCCGCCCGGCCTGGGTCGCCGAACCCGGCGACGACTGGCGGGAAGTGGCGGACTGGGCCGAACTGATCAAGGCCCTTGAGCCGTTCCGCCGACCGCTGTTCACCCTCGGCCGCGAGCCCTTGCAGCACCTGGATGAAATCCCCGGGAACCAGTTCTGGACCCTGAGGGCCCTCGACCCCTACCCTGGCAACGCGCGCTGCGAAGTGATCGGCGCCCGCGGCCCCTTTCACCTGGAAGAGGAACGAGCCCTGTTCGAACAGCGCGCCATCGACGTGCTGATCAGCAAGAACAGCGGCAGCGGCGCCACCGAACCCAAGCTGCAGGTGGCCCGGGAACGCTCGGTGCCGGTCCTGGTCCTCAGGCGCCCGCCCTTGCCGGCAGTGGACTGCGAGTTCCAGACGATCGAGGAAACACTTGCCGCCTTGGCAACGGCACTCCAATAGATCACGATCCCGGCTTGTCAAATCAGTAACCTATTTGTTACCTTGAGAAGCAGGGATGATCGACCTCGAAGAATACGTGCGGGACAACCACAGCAACCCGTTCGAGCGCTGGTTCTCTTCACTGGATGTGCAAGCGGCCGCCAAGGTTTCCACCGCCCTGCTCCGACTGGAGATGGGCAACACCTCGAACATCAAATGGTTCGAAGGCCTCGGGGAGTACCGCATCGACTGGGGCCCTGGCTATCGGATCTACCTGATACGCGAAGGCACGCGCCTGATCATCCTGTTGGGTGGCGGCGACAAGTCGACTCAGAAAAGAGACATCCAGCAAGCCAGGCAGTTGGTTGAAGAATACAAACGTCGCAGACGCATAGAACCGCAAACGAGGTAAATCCCATGGCGCTGAGCCGCAGCTTCAAACAGACCATCGCCGAGCGCGCGCAACGCGACCCGGCATTCGCCGAGGCACTGCTCGACGAGGCCGCCAGCCTGTTTCTCAATGGCGAGCCGGAAATGGCCCGGGTCATCCTGCGCGACCTGGTCAACGCCACGGTGGGTTTCGAAGGCCTCGCCCGGGAAACCGACAAACCGAGCAAGAGCCTGCACCGGATGCTTTCGGCCAATGGCAATCCCAGCATGGACAACCTGGCCGCGATCTTCGCCGTCATACGTACCACACTGGGCGTCAACATCGAGGTGCATAGCGTTCCGCTGAGTTGACCGACTTCGCCATCCCGTCAGGGCTGCTACGCTTTCCCGGAGCGCCTGCGGCAAACAGCCTACATAGTATTGCGACCTTTCACCGCAGCCCGTGCTTTTACTTATGCAGGACGTTCAGGCTAAATAACCCACCGGTTTGAAACATCCGACGGAAACCCTTCCATGTCCCGACAACGGCTCGCCGCAGCTACCTGGATCGCCTGCCTCGCAGTGCTGTTCAATCTGCTTGCCATGCCGATTTCCGGGGCCATGGCGCCAGCGGCGGATCGCTCCGCCACCGACCAGCTGCTCTGGGGCAGTTTCTGCTCGGCCAGCGGTACCAAGCTGGTTGCCACCGTCATCGGCAAGCTGGAGCAGAAAGCGCCCCCGGGCGATGACCACTCCAACATGCAGCATTGCTGGTGCTGCTCCGGCTCCGCGCCACTGGTGGCCTTGCCCGGCCATGTGCCGCAACTGGCACTTGCGCCGACCGAAAGCGGCCCGCTGCACGCGGCCCTCCCGGTCGACTCGCCGACACCGCGACAACAGTGGCCCTCACTCAATCCCCGAGCCTCTCCAGCGGCCTGATTCACACTCGCAACCCTTTGCGTTTCGAATCGTTATGGAGAACTCCCATGCTCAAGAATGCCCTGCTTCTGGCCGCCTTGCTGCTGCCCGTCGGTTTTGCCGATGCCCACGAATTCACCGTTGGCGACCTACGGATCGACCACCCATGGTCCCAGGAACTGCCACCCAACGCGCCCACGGTCGCGGCCTATTTCACGCTGCATAACCAGGGGACAACGGCCGACCGCCTGACCGGCGTCGACAGCCCCATCGCCGGCAAGGCCGAACTGCACGAGCATGTGATGCAGGCGAACCTGATGAAGATGCAACAGGTGCCGGACGTGACCATCCCCGCCAAGGGCGAGGTCAGGTTCGCGCCCATGGCCTACCATGTGATGCTGCTCGATCTGCGCGACCGCAGCCTGCTGCAGGACGGCCAGCATTTCCCGCTGACCCTGCACTTCGAGAAGGCCGGCGCTGTCACCGTCGAGGTCTCGGTGCAGAAGCAGGCACCTGCCGCGACCCCGGACAAGATGCACATGCACGCCCAGTAAGCCTCGGCCCCGTTGCACGCCATGCGCACTCGCCGCAGCAGCTCCAGCCACTCCCGCACCCAGGTACGCGGCAGTTGGCTGAGCCTGTTCGCCATGCTGATGATCTTCATCGGTCCGCTGATTTCCCAGGCGATGCCGATGGACCGGCACGCCATGTCGATGGCGATGAACATGGACATGGCAATGCCCATGGACATGCCCGGTCACCACGGCACACAGGCCGGGCAAGACGCCAGCGAGCACCACGGCAATAGCGCCGAACACCATGCGCTCTGGGAAAAATGCGGCTACTGCAGCCTGCTGTTCAGTTGCCCGGCACTGCCGCAGACCCTGAGCTTCGCCGCCCTCGACGGCCCCCGACCGGTCCCCACGGTCGACTCCCGAACCCGTCTGGGACATGCCCGGCAGAGCATCTTCCCCGGCGCCCGCACCCGCGCGCCGCCAGCCTTCCATCAGGTAACGAGCTCTCTCTCACCCGGCTTGACCGCCCTGTAACCGCAGCGCGGTGGCCGTGTTGTATTCGCTTGAATGATGGAACACCTATGTCCACTGCAAAGACTCGCCTGCGCGCTGCGCGGGCGAAAAACCCTTTCGTCCCGAACGAGCTGCACCTGAGCCTGCGCCAGGCCACTGCTCTCATGTGCGCAGCGCTGCTGGCACCGACGGTGTTCGCTGCCGATGCCGCAGACGACCACGACCAGCACGCCCGGGAAATCAGTCCGACCGTGATCACCGCCGTCGCGCCCAGCTCGCCGCTGACGGTCATCACCAACCCCAGGGACCCGCGCCAGCCGGTACCGGCCAGCGATGGCGGCGACTACCTCAAGACCATTCCCGGCTTCGCCCTGGTGCGCAATGGCGGCACCAACGGCGACCCGGTGCTGCGCGGCATGTTCGGCTCGCGCCTGAACATCCTCACCAACGGCAGCATGATGCTCGGCGCCTGCCCGGGCCGGATGGATGCACCGACCTCCTACATCTCGCCGGAAACCTACGACAAGCTGACCGTGATCAAGGGCCCGCAAACCGTGCTCTGGGGCCCGGGCGCCTCCGCCGGGACGATCCTGTTCGACCGCGAGCCGGAACACTTCGGCGAACTCGGCAGCCGGATCAACGCCAGTGTCCTCGCCGGTTCCAACGGCCGTTTCGACAAGCTGGTGGATGCCGCCGCAGGCGGCCCGCTCGGCTACATCCGGGTGATCGGCAACCAGGCCCACGCCGATGACTACAAGGATGGTCACAACGACACCGTGCCCTCGCGCTACGACAAGTGGAACGGCGACGTCGCCCTCGGCTGGACCCCGGACGCCGACACCCTGCTGGAACTCACCGCCGGCAAGGGCGACGGCGAGGCCCGCTACGCCGGGCGCGGCATGGACGGCGCACAGTTCAAGCGCGAAAGCCTCGGCCTGCGCTTCGAGAAATCGAACATCGGCGACGTGCTCGACAAGCTCGAAGCCCAGGTCTACTACAACTACGCCGACCATGTGATGGACAACTACACCCTGCGCCAGCCGTCCGGCACCGGGATGATGGCCGGCCCCATGGCCTCCAACGTCGACCGCCGCACCCTGGGCGCGCGGATCAAGGCCACCTGGCACTGGGCCGACTGGCAACTGATCGGCGGCCTCGACGCCCAGACCAACGAGCACCGCCAGCGCAGCAGCATGGGCATCGGCACCTACAAGGACCTGCCACGGACCAGGGACGCCGATTTCCACAACTACGGTGTGTTCGGCGAGCTGACCTGGTACGCCGCCGAGCGCGATCGCCTGATCAGTGGTGCACGACTGGACCGCGCCTCGGCCCGGGACTTGCGGCAGACCCTCGGCTCCGGCATGAGCGCGCGGGCCAATCCGACCGCCGACGACACCCGCGCCGACACCCTGCCCAGCGGCTTCGTCCGCTACGAGCACGACCTGGCCGAAACACCGGCCACGTTCTACGCCGGCCTCGGCCACGCCGAACGCTTCCCCGACTACTGGGAGCTGTTCTCGCCCAACAGCGGCCCGGGCGGGTCGCTCAATGCCTTCGACGCGATCAAGCCGGAGAAGACCACGCAACTGGACTTCGGCGTGCAATACAAGACCGCCGACCTGGAAGCCTGGGCCTCGGGCTACATCGGCCAGGTGCGCGACTTCATCCTGTTCGACTACCAGCCCGGCATGATGGGCATGACCTCCCAGGCACAGAACGTCGATGCGCGGATCATGGGCGGCGAACTCGGCGCGGCCTATCAACTGACCTCCAACTGGAAGGCCGACGCGACCCTGGCCTATGCCTGGGGCAAGAACACCAGCGATGGCAAGGCCCTGCCGCAGATCCCGCCGCTCGACAGCCGCTTCGGCCTGACCTACAGCGAGGACGACTGGAGTGCCGGCGCCTTGTGGCGGGTGGTCGCGGCGCAGAACCGCATCGACCAGAACAAAGGCAACGTGGTCGGCAAGGATTTCTCCAAAAGTGCCGGCTTCGGCGTGTTCTCCCTCAACGGCGCGTACCGCCTCAACAAACACGTGAAGCTCAGCACGGGCGTCGACAACCTGTTCAACAAGGCCTATGCCGAACACCTGAACCTGGCGGGTAACGCCGGCTTCGGCTACCCGGCCAACGACCCGCAGGCGATCAACGAACCGGGGCGGACCTTCTGGACCAAGGTGGACATGGCCTTCTAAAGAACACCACCGACTTTGTAGGAGCAGGCGATGCGGCGACCCGACTTGCCTGCTCCTACAAAAAACAACCACATATCCAATACCCGAATCATCAAACCTTGCGGAGCGCTCCCATGAGCCAACCGAAAATCTCTTTCTACAACCTGGCCTGGCGCTGGCATTTCTACGCCGGGCTGTTCGTCGCCCCGTTCATGATCCTGCTGGCGCTGACCGGGATCATCTACCTGTTCAAGCCACAGCTCGACCCGCTGATGTACGGCCACCTGCTCAAGGTCGAGCCCGGCCATCAGCTGATCAGCGCCGACGAGCAGATGCGGCGGGTCCAGGCCACTTATCCACAGGCGCGGATCAAGCAGTACCTGCCGCCCGCCACTGCCGGGCGCAGCGCGCAGTTCGTGGTGATCCGGGACGGCCGCGAACTCAACGTGTTCATCGATCCCTACCGCGGCAACGTGCTCGGCGAACAGGACGCCAAGCTCAACCTGCAGGCCGTTGCCCGCGCCCTGCACGGCGAACTGATGATCGGCACCGTCGGCGACCGCCTGGTGGAACTGGCCGCCGGCTGGGGCGTGATGCTGGTGGTGTCCGGGGTCTACCTCTGGTGGCCGCGCGGCCGTTCCCAGGGCGGTGTGCTCTGGCCGCGCCTGAACGCCCGGGGCCGGGTCCTGTGGCGCGACCTGCATGCGGTCAGCGGGTTCTGGGGCTCGATCCTGCTGCTGTTGATGCTGCTCAGCGGCATGACCTGGACCGGCTTCTGGGGCAAGCAGTACGCCGAGGTCTGGAACAGGTTTCCGGACCCGATGTGGAACAACATGCCCAAGTCCGACGTCGAGGCCCGCAGCCTGAACACGGCAGCACGCCAGACCGTGCCCTGGGCCATGGAAAACACGCCGATGCCGATGTCCGGCGACCACGCCGAGCACATGCATCACGGCGGCGCCTCGGCCGGCCCGGCGGCACCGGGCATCGCCCTGCAGCAGGTGGTCGACATCGCCACCGCGCGCCAAGTCGAGCGCGGCTACAGCATCACCCTGCCGACCACCGCCGAGGGCGTCTTCACCATCGCCGTGTTCGCCGACGACCCGCGCAACGACGCGACCCTGCATGTCGACCAATACACCGGCACGGTCCTGGCCGACGTGCGCTGGCAGCAATACGGCAACGTCGCCCGGGCCACCGAGATGGGCGTGATGCTGCACGAGGGCAAGCTGTTCGGACCGATCAACCAACTGGTGATCCTGCTGATCTGCCTGATGATCCTGCTGGGTTCGGTCAGCGGCCTGGTCATGTGGTGGAAGCGTCGCCCGCAGGGCAGCCTCGGCGTGCCACCGCTGCGCCACGACCTGCCACGCTGGAAGAGCGCGATGCTGGTGATGCTGGCACTGGCGGTGCTGTTCCCGCTGGTGGGGGCATCGCTGATCGTGGTCTGGCTGCTCGACAGGCTGCTGTTGTCGCGCCTGGGCCGTCAACATGAACCGGCCTCACCTTCAGCCTGAAGAACGTGAGATGCGTGGAATAGAGGGATCTATAGACTTCGGAGGCTATCCACTTGCAATCACATATTGTTATATTATAACAATATCGCAAGGTTCCCGCCCGCGGCCACAAGCCGCGGGACTCTCCGAAAAAAAGCGACTTACTACCCCGATGAACAAGTATTTCGTCTCCGGCCTCTGCCTGCTGGCGTTCAACCACGCCCACGCGGATGCCACGTTGACCCTGCCCACCGGCACCATCACCGCGCCTGCCGTCGACCCCGACAGCATCGACCTGAAAACCCCGACCAGCGCCGGTTCGCGCCTGGGGCTCAGCGCCCTGGAAACCCCGGCCAGTACCGAAAGCCTGAGCGGCGCACGGATTCGTGAACGCGGTGATGCCAGCGTACAGGATGCGGTCTCGCGCAGCACCGGAATCAGCCGCACCGGTACGCCGGGCGACGGTGGCACCTCGTTGCAGGCCCGCGGCTTCACCGGCCAGGGCTCGGTGATGCAGTTGTACGACGGCAACCGGATGTACACCGGCATGGGCACCGTGACCTTCCCGGTGGACACCTGGTCGGTGGAACGCGTCGACGTACTGCGCGGCCCGGCCTCGGTGCTGTATGGCGAAGGGGCGACCGGCGCGGTGATCAATACCATCCCGAAGAAGCCGTTCGAAGGCGGGATCGAAAACCACCTGCGCCTCGGCTACGGCTCCTACGACAGCCAGCAGCAGGCCTTCGACAGCGGCGGCTCGCTGAGCGACAACCTGAGCTACCGGGTCAACCTCAACCGCCTGCGCAGCCATGGCTGGATCGACCGCGGCGACTCCGCCAGCGACTTCGTCAGTGCCGCGCTGCGCTGGCAGGCCAATGACAACCTGATGTTCACCCTGGCCCACGACTACGGCGACCAGCAGCCAATGAACGATTTCGGCGTACCGCTGATCAACGGCCGCTACCAGGGCCATCTGCGCGACCGGAACTACAACGTCGGCAACGACACCCAGCACTACAACGACCAGTGGACGCGCCTGACCACCGAGTGGCAGGTCTCCGATAGCGTCAGCTCGAACAACGAGCTGTATTACCTCATGGCCCGGCGTCGCTGGCAGAACGCCGAGAACTACAGTTTCGACCGCGCCAGCCAGCAGTTGCTCAGGAGCGGTTTCCTCGGCATCGGCCACCACCAGGAACAGCTCGGCGATCGCCAGACCTTCACCTTCAGGCACAGCCTGTTCGGCCTCGACAGCCAGACCCTGGCCGGGGTGGACGTCAACCGTATCCGCTTCAAGCTCGCCAGCAACTCACCGTTCGAGGACCTGCTGCCGAGCGGCCAGCCGATCGACATCGAGCACCCGACACCGGGTGCCTTCGACAGTGCCAGCCCCTACCGCGAGCAGTTCAAGAGCAGCACGCGGCAGTTCTCGGTGTTTGCCGAAAACCGTACTCACCTGACGGAGCAGTGGTCGCTGGTGACCGGTGTGCGCCGGGACTTCGTGCACATCGATCGCGACAACCTGGTCGACGGCAGCGACAGCGACAAGAGCCTGGTCGGCAGCAACTGGAAGGTCGGCCTGGTCTACGCCATGACGGCCGACACCTCGCTCTACGGCCAGTACTCCACCAGCACCGACGGCGTCGGTGGCCTGATTTCCCTGAGCCCGAGCCAGCAGCAGTACGACCTGTCCACCGCGAAGCAGACCGAGGTCGGTCTCAAGCAGATGTTCTGGGACCAGCGCGGCGAGTGGACCCTGGCGGCCTACCACATCGTCAAGAAGAAGCTGCTGACGGATGACCCCGGCAATACCCAGAACAAGCTGCAGGTCGGCCAGCAATCGTCCGACGGCCTGGAGGCCAGCCTCGACCTGAAACTGGCCCACGACTGGCAGTTGCAGGCCAATGCCGCGATCGTTCGGGCGCAGTACGACGACTTCCAGCAGAAAGTCGAGGGTGTCTACGTTTCCCGCGACGGCCAGCGCCCGGTGGATGTGCCGCGGCGGACCGCCAATCTGTGGTTGAGCAAGGCCCTCGGCGACGATGTGAAGGCCGGCGCCGGCGTACGGTATGTCGATGCCCGCTATGCCGACCTGGCCAACAGCACCGAGCTGCCGAGCTACACCGTGGTCGACGCGAACCTGTCGTGGAAGGCCCTGCGCAATACCACCCTGGGGCTGCAATTGAACAATCTGTTCGACCGCCAGTACGCACAAAGCCAATACAATGACGGCCAGCAATGGATTCCGGGACAGCCGCGCTCGCTCTTCGTGACGGCCGATTACACCTTTTGACCACAGAGCAGACAATGACCTCGCTGACCCTCGCCAACCTGGCCTGGACACCCCCGGACCAGGGCCACTGCCATCACCGGTTCCAACTGCGTGACGCCCACCTGCAGGTGGCGGCGGGCGAGTTCGTCGGCCTGATCGGGCCCAACGGCAGCGGCAAGACCAGCCTGCTCAAGTGCGCCTATCGCTTCAGCCAGCCGGAAAACGGCGAGGTCCTGCTCGAACACCGGAACGTCTGGCAGCAGTCGCCACGCTGGTGCGCCCGGCGCATTGCCGTGGTCCTGCAGGAATTTCCCGATGCCTTCGGCCTGACCGTCGAGGAAGTGGTCGCCATGGGCCGCACACCGCACAAGAAACTGTTCGACGGCGAAACCGGGCACGACCGCCAGCTGATTCACCAGGCACTGCAGTCGGTGAACATGCTCGGCTTCGAGGACCACGCCTTCGCCACCCTCTCCGGTGGCGAAAAGCAGCGGGTGATCCTCGCCCGCGCCCTGGCACAGCAACCGCAACTGCTGATTCTCGACGAACCGACCAATCACCTCGACCCACGCTACCAGCTGGAATTGCTGACCCTGGTCAGACGCCTGAACATCGGCACCCTCGCCAGCATCCACGACCTCAACCTGGCCGCCGCCTTCTGCGATCGGCTGTACGTGCTCGACCAGGGCCGCATCGTCGCCAGCGGTACCCCGCAGGCGGTGCTGAACGCCGACCTGCTACGCGAGGTGTTCGGCGTCGAAGCCCTGGTCGACAACCACCCGCTGGGTGGCTACCCACGCATCACCTGGATAACCCAACCATGAAGAGACTGCGCCTGGCGCTCTGCCTCGGCTCCCTGTTCGCCTCGACGGCCTGCCTGGCCGAATCGACGCACTACCCGTTGACGATCCACAGTTGCAACCGCGAGGTGACGTTCCAGCAAGCCCCCCGCCATGCGCTCAGCCACGACATCAACATGACCCGGATGATGCTCGCCCTTGGCCTGAAGTCGCGCATGGTCGGCTACAGCGGCATCAGCGGCTGGAAGTCGGTCACCCCGGAAATGGCCAGGAGCCTCGACGGCCTGCCCGAGCTGGCGGCCAAGTACCCGTCGGTGGAGACCCTGCTCAACGCCAACGTCGACTTTTTCTTCGCCGGCTGGGACTACGGCATGCGCGTCGGTGGCGACCTTACGCCACAAACCCTGGCGCCGCTGGGCATCAACGTCTACGAGCTGACCGAGTCCTGCGCCTTCGTGATGAAGCGTCCGGCCGCCAGCCTCGACGACACCTACAACGACCTGCGCAACCTCGGACGGATCTTCGACGTGCAGGACCGCGCCGAAGCGCTGATCGCGCAGATGCAGGCCCGCGTCGCCGACGTGCAGAAAGACCTGCCGGCCGACCGGCCGCGGGTCTTCCTCTACGACAGCGGCGAAGACCGTGCCATGACCTCCGGTCGCCTGGCCATGCCCCAGGCACTGATCGAGGCGGCCGGCGGGCGCAACGTGCTGGATGACGTCGAGGCGAGCTGGACCCGGGTGAACTGGGAAAGCGTGGTGGAGAAGAACCCACAGGTGATCGTCATCGTCGACTACAGCGAAATCACCGCCGAGCAGAAACAGCACTTCCTGGAGAGCAACCCGGCCCTGCAGTCGGTGGAGGCGATCCGCAATAAACGCTTCGTGGTCATCCCCTATGTCGAGGCGACACCGGGCATCGATAACGTCCACGCCATCGAAACCCTGGCCAAGGCGTTCCATCCACGATGATGAGCCGTCGCTATACCCTGCTGCTGGTCGTGCTCGGCGCACTGCTGCTGGTGTCCTGCGTGGTGTCGCTGGGCTTCGGTCCGGCGCGGCTGCCGGTGGACCTGGTGTGGCGCATCCTGGCGTACAAGCTGTTGGGCAGCGGCACACCGGACTGGAGCCCCGGCCAGGACCATATCGTCTGGCTGATCCGCGTCCCGCGCATGCTGCTGGGGGCCCTGGTCGGTGCCGGCCTGGCGCTGATCGGCGCGGTGCTGCAGGCGGTGACCCGCAACCCGCTGGCCGACCCGCACCTGCTCGGCGTGACATCCGGGGCCACCCTCGGTGCGGTGATCGTGGTGCTGCATGTCGGTGAAATTGCCGGCCTGCTGAGCCTGCCCATCGCCGCCTTCATCGGCGCCCTGGGCAGCATGCTGCTGGTGCTGGGCATCGCCAGCCGCAATGGCCGGCTGGACAGCGAGCGCCTGCTGCTGTGCGGGGTGGCGGTGTCCTTCGTGATGATGGCGCTGGCCAATCTGCTGCTGTTTCTCGGCGACCACCGGGCCAGTTCCGCGGTGATGTTCTGGATGCTCGGCGGCCTCGGCCTGGCGCGCTGGGAGTTGCTGCTGGTGCCGATGCTGAGCGTGCTCTGTGGGCTGCTCCTGCTGCTCGGCATGGCGCGGTCGCTGAACGCGCTGATGGCCGGCGAACAGACCGCCGTGACCCTCGGCCTGAGCGCACGCCATGTGCGCCTCAAGGTGTTCCTGATCGCTTCGCTGATGACCGGCGTGCTGGTCTCCATCAGCGGTTCGATCGGCTTCGTCGGGCTCATGGTGCCGCACATCGCACGCTACCTGGTGGGCGCGGAGCACCGCAGGCTGCTGCCGGTGTCGGCGTTGCTCGGCAGCCTGTTCCTCATCTGGGTCGATGTCGCCGCACGCACCCTCATCGCCCCGGAGGACCTGCCGATCGGCGTAGCCACCGCGGCCATCGGCGGCCTGTTTTTCATCGGCCTGATGCGGCGCCGGTAAGGGCGCTACTCCATCCTGTGGGAGCGGGCTTGCCGGGGCACCGCCCCCCGGGGCCTGCGATACGGCTGACAGCTTCGCAGGCAAGCCCGCTCCCGCAGAGCACCAATCTGGCGCTCCCGGCGCACCGCGCAGCTCACGCCGCCCCCGCTTGGTGCGACTGTTCAGACCAGCTACCGGGCAAAGCGCGCTGTTGCGGCCCTCCGCGAACTCGGCACACCCCTTGCAAAACCCTCTTCAGCATCTGCATCTGCCAACCCCAAAAAAAATTGAGACCCTGGAGATCGCAACATGAAGCGTCGTAGTTTGATCAAGGCTTTTACCCTGACGGCATCGATTGCCGCCATGGGCCTGACCTGGACCGTCGAGGCCGCCGAGACCATCAAGGTCGGCATCCTGCATTCGCTTTCCGGCACCATGGCGATCTCCGAGACTTCGCTCAAGGACATGGCGCTGATGACCATCGACGAGATCAACGCCAAGGGCGGGGTCAACGGCAAGATGCTCGAGCCGGTGGTGGTCGACCCGGCCTCCAATTGGCCGCTGTTCGCCGAGAAGAGCCGCCAGTTGCTGACCCAGGACAAGGTCGCGGTGGTGTTCGGCTGCTGGACCTCGGTATCGCGCAAATCGGTGCTGCCCGTATTCGAGGAACTCAATGGCCTGCTGTTCTACCCGGTGCAATACGAAGGCGAAGAAATGTCGCCAAACGTCTTCTACACCGGCGCCGCGCCGAACCAGCAGGCGATCCCGGCGGTGGAATACCTGATGAGCGAGGATGGCGGCAGCGCCAAGCGCTTCTTCCTGCTCGGTACCGACTACGTCTACCCGCGCACCACCAACAAGATCCTGCGCGCGTTCCTGCATTCCAAGGGCGTGGCGGACAAGGATATCGAAGAGGTCTACACCCCGTTCGGCCATGCCGACTACCAGACCATCGTCGCCAACATCAAGAAATTCTCCGCCGGCGGCAAGACCGCGGTCATCTCCACCGTCAACGGCGACTCCAACGTACCGTTCTACAAGGAACTGGCGAACCAGGGCCTGAAGGCCACCGACGTACCGGTGGTGGCCTTCTCCGTCGGCGAGGAAGAACTGCGTGGCATCGACACCAAGCCACTGGTGGGCAACCTCGCCGCCTGGAACTACTTCGAGTCGGTGAACAACCCGGTGAACCAGAAGTTCGTCGCCGACTGGAAGGCCTATGCCAAGAAGAAAAACCTGCCGGGCGCCGACAAGGCGGTGACCAACGACCCGATGGAAGCCACCTACGTCGGCATCCACATGTGGGCCCAGGCGGTGGAAAAAGCCAAATCCACCGATGTCGACAAGGTCCGCGAAGCCCTCGCCGGGCAGACCTTCGCCGCACCGTCGGGCTACACCCTGACCATGGACAAGACCAACCACCACCTGCACAAGCCGGTGATGATCGGCGAGATCCAGCCGGACGGTCAGTTCAACGTGGTCTGGCAGACCGAAGGGCCGATCCGTGCCCAGCCCTGGAGCCCGTTCATTCCGGGCAACGACAAGAAGCCGGACTATGCGGTGAAGAGCAACTGAGTCATCGGGCCTGGAACAGCTGTCCAGGCCCGATCCACACCCTGTGGGAGCGGGCTTGTCGCGGCGCCGAACCGCCGCGAAGAACGATGACGCGATGCACCTGACACACCGCGTCGCCCTTACGCTTCGCCGGCAAGCCGGCTCCCACGGTGTACGTGCGTTTTCAAGGACCTCGTTATGCCCACTGCCCTTCGTCGCCTGATCCTCACCGCACTCCTGGCGCTGCCCATGACCGCTCACGCCAGCGATGCCAGCGACTTCATCGCGGCCAACCCGACCCAACAGGCCAGGCTGCTGGAAAGCTGGGCCGCCCAGCCGGACCCGGCCCGTATCGAGTTGATCGCCAGCCTGCAACAGGGCGAGATCAGCGTCGACGGCGCGCCGGCCCAACCGGTACGCCTGAACAACCGCCTGCGCGGCCTGATCGACACCGCGGTCGCCGCCCAGCAACTGCTCGCCGCCGATGCCAAGGTACGCCTCGCCGCCGCCCTGCAACTGCAGAAAAGCGCCAAACCGGCACAGCTTCCCTTCCTCGACCGGCAACTGGCCGGGGAAACCAACCCCGACGTGCATGCCGCGCTGAGCCTGGCCCTGGCCAACCTGCAACTGGTCGACCCCAACCCCGGCATCCGCCTGGCCGCGGTGCGCCTGCTCGGCGAGAGCGGCGATCCCCTGGCCCGCACCCGCCTCGAAGACCTGCTGCAACCCGGCGTGGAGCCGGATGCCGGCGTGCACACCGCCGCCGAGACCAGCCTGGCCCAGGTCAAGCGCAAGCTGATGGTCGGCGAACTGCTCGGCCAGGCCTTCAGCGGCATGTCCCTGGGCTCGATCCTGCTGCTGGCGGCTCTCGGCCTGGCCATCACCTTCGGCCTGCTCGGGGTGATCAACATGGCCCACGGCGAGATGCTGATGCTCGGTGCCTACGCCACCTACGGCGTGCAACTGCTGTTCCAGCGCCTCATGCCCCAGGCCCTCGACTACTATCCGCTGGTGGCCCTGCCGGTGGCGTTCTTCGTCACCGCCGCCATCGGCATGGCCCTGGAGCGCACGGTGATCCGCCACCTCTACGGCCGGCCACTGGAGACCCTGCTCGCCACCTGGGGCATCAGCCTGATGCTGATCCAACTGGTGCGCCTGCTGTTCGGCGCGCAGAACGTCGAGGTCGCCAACCCGAGCTGGCTGTCCGGTGGTATCCAGGTCCTGCCCAACCTCGTGCTGCCCTACAGCCGCCTGGTGATCATCGCCTTCGCCCTGTTCGTGGTGGCGCTGACCTGGCTGCTGCTGAACCGCACCCGCCTCGGCCTGAACGTGCGCGCCGTGACCCAGAACCGCAACATGGCCGCCTGCTGCGGCGTGCCCACCGGCCGCGTCGACATGCTCGCCTTCGGCCTCGGCTCGGGGATCGCCGGACTCGGCGGCGTGGCCCTGAGCCAGATCGGCAACGTCGGCCCCGACCTCGGCCAGAGCTACATCATCGACTCGTTCCTGGTGGTGGTGCTCGGCGGCGTCGGCCAATTGGCCGGCAGTGTCGCCGCCGCGTTCGGCCTGGGGATCGCCAACAAGATCCTCGAACCGCAGATCGGCGCGGTACTGGGCAAGATCCTGATCCTCGCGCTGATCATTCTGTTTATCCAGAAACGTCCGCAAGGGCTCTTCGCACTGAAAGGACGGGTGATCGACTGATGAACCAGCCCCTGCTGTTGAGCGCCACCCAAAAGGCCGGCCCACGCCTGACGATCGCCGTCGGTGGCCTGCTCCTGGCCCTGCTGCTGGCCCTGCCGCTGCTCTCGCTGCTGCCGGCGCAGAACCCGCTGCAGGTCTCGGCCTATACCCTGACCCTGGTGGGCAAGATCCTCTGCTACGCCATCGTCGCCCTCGCCCTCGACCTGGTCTGGGGCTATGCCGGGCTGCTGTCCCTGGGCCACGGCCTGTTCTTCGCCCTGGGCGGCTACGCCATGGGCATGTACCTGATGCGCGAAGCCTCCGGCGACCAGTTGCCGGCGTTCATGACCTTCCTGTCGTGGAGCGAACTGCCGTGGTACTGGGTCGGCACCGAACATTTCCTCTGGGCCCTGTGCCTGGTGGTGCTGGCGCCGGGACTGTTGGCGCTGGTGTTCGGTTTCTTCGCCTTCCGCTCGCGGATCAAGGGCGTGTATTTCTCGATCATGACCCAGGCCCTGACCTTCGCCGCGATGCTGCTGTTCTTTCGCAACGAGACCGGTTTCGGCGGCAACAACGGCTTCACCAACTTCCGCAGCATCCTCGGCTTCGGCATCACCGAGCCGGGCACCCGCGCCGCGCTGTTTCTGGCCACCGTGCTGCTGTTGCTGGCCAGCCTGTACAGCGGCTGGCGGCTGGCGCGCAGCAAGTTCGGCCGGGTGCTGACCGCCCTGCGCGACGCGGAGAACCGGCTGATGTTCTGCGGCTACGACCCACGCGGCTTCAAGCTGTTCGTCTGGGTCCTGAGCGCGGTGCTGTGCGGCCTGGCCGGGGCGCTGTACGTGCCCCAGGTGGGGATCATCAACCCCAGCGAAATGTCGCCGACCAACTCCATCGAGGCTGCCGTCTGGGTCGCCCTCGGCGGCCGCGGCACGCTGGTCGGCCCGCTGCTCGGCGCCGGCCTGGTCAATGGCATGAAGAGCTGGTTCACCGTGGCCTTTCCGGAATACTGGCTGTTCTTCCTCGGCGCACTGTTCATCGTCGTCACCCTGTATCTGCCCAAGGGCGTGATCGGCCTGCTGAAGAAAAGGGGCGAAGCATGAGAATCACACCGACCGCCGAGTTCATGCTCGAGCCCGTATTCGACGCCAACCGCGATGCCGGCACCGGCCGCGACGCCATCGGCCTCGGCCAGGCCGCCGGCAAGGGGCTCGATACCCGCCACGGAACCATCCTGACCCTGGAGGGCATCAGTGTCAGCTTCGATGGTTTCAAGGCGCTGAACGACCTCAACCTGTACATCGGCGTCGGCGAGCTGCGCTGCATCATCGGCCCCAACGGGGCCGGCAAGACCACCCTGATGGACGTGATCACCGGCAAGACCCGGCCCGGCCAGGGCAAGGCCTGGTTCGGCGAAACCCTGGACCTGACGCAGATGAGCGAAGTGCAGATCGCCCAGGCCGGGATCGGCCGCAAGTTCCAGAAACCCACGGTGTTCGAAGCCCTGAGCGTGTTCGAAAACCTCGAGCTGGCGCAAAAGACCGACAAGTCGGTGTGGGCCAGCCTGCGCGCACGGCTGACGGGCGAGCAGAAGGACCGCATCGCCGAGGTACTGGAGACCATCCGCCTGACGGCCTCGGTCAATCGCCCGGCGGGGCTGTTGTCCCACGGCCAGAAGCAGTTCCTGGAGATCGGCATGCTGCTGATGCAGGACCCGCGATTGCTGCTGCTCGACGAACCGGTGGCCGGCATGACCGACGCCGAGACCGAGTTCACCGCCGAGCTGTTCAAGAGCCTGGCCGGCAAGCACTCGCTGATGGTGGTGGAACACGACATGGGCTTCGTCGGCGCGATCGCCGACCACGTGACCGTGTTGCACCAGGGCAGCGTGCTGGCCGAAGGTTCGCTGGCGCAGGTACAGGAAAACGAGCGCGTCATCGAGGTCTACCTCGGCCGCTGAGAAAACGCCGCGCCCCCTGTAGGAGCCGGGCTTGCCCGCGAAGGCGTCCTGACGATCGCTAGAAGCTTCGCGGGCAAGCCACGCTCCTACAAGGGGCGATGCAAGACAAGACAGAGTGGGGAAACTGAGCATGCTGCAAGTCGACAAGCTGCACCAATACTACGGCGGTAGCCACATCCTGCGCGGCCTGTCGTTCGATGTGAAAGTCGGTGAGATCACCTGCCTGCTCGGGCGCAACGGCGTGGGCAAGACCACCCTGCTCAAGTGCCTGATGGGCCTGCTGCCCACCCGCGAAGGCAGCGTCAACTGGGAGGGCAGCGCCATCACCGGCTTCAAGCCGCACCAGCGGGTGCACGCCGGGATCGCCTATGTGCCCCAGGGCCGGGAGATCTTCGGCCGGCTGACCGTCGAGGAAAACCTGCTGATGGGCCTGTCGCGCTTTCCCGCCTCGCAGGCCCGGGAAGTCCCCGCGTTCATTTACGAGCTGTTCCCGGTCCTACAGCAGATGAAGCATCGGCGCGGTGGCGACCTCTCCGGCGGCCAGCAGCAACAGCTGGCGATCGGCCGGGCGCTGGCCAGTCGTCCGCGGCTGCTGATCCTCGATGAACCGACCGAGGGCATCCAGCCTTCGGTCATCAAGGAAATCGGTGCGGTGATCCGCAAACTGGCGGCCCGTGGCGACATGGCGATCCTGCTGGTGGAGCAGTTCTACGACTTCGCCGCCGAGCTGGCCGACCAGTACCTGGTGATGTCCCGGGGCGAGATCATCCAGCAGGGCCGCGGAGAAAATATGGAAGCCGAGGGTGTACGCGGGTTGGTTACGATCTAACCTGTAGCGTCCGGACAACAATCGATCATCATGACCTCATCTGCCACCAACGCCCTGTTCACGCCCAGCTGGCACGCCGAGCTGGAGCTGGGTTACGCCCGCTTCGGCGACACCACACGGCCGGTCCGCCGCCGTCACCTGGGCCCGCTGCGGGTACAGAAACACCTGTATGCCGAAGGCCCCGAAGTCTGCCAGCACATCATCGTTCATCCGCCCGGGGGGATCGCCGGCGGCGACCGGCTGGACATCAGCGCCCACGTCGAACGCGACGCCTGGGCACAGTTGACCAGCCCCGGCGCGGCCAAGTGGTATCGCGCCAGCGGGCCCGCCCACCAGAGCATCAGGCTCCGGGTCGGCGCTGGCGCCACCCTGGAATGGCTGCCCCAGGAAACCATCGTGTTCAGCGCGGCCCAGGCCGAGCTCGACACCCGGATCGAGCTGGAAGGCGATGCCCGGCTGTTCTACTGGGACATGGTCGCCCTTGGCCGCCCGGCCAGCGGCGAACGCTTCGACCTCGGCCACTTCCAGTCCCACCTGGACATCCGCCGCGACGGGCGGCCGCTCTGGCACGAACGCCAGCGCATTCTCGGCAGCGACGGCCTGCTGGACTCGCCGATCGGGCTCGATGGCCAACCGGTCTTCGCCACCCTGCTGGTCACCGGTGACATCGACAGCGAACTGCTCGAACGCTGCCGCCACCTGCCGACACCGGTGCGCGGCGACCTCAGCCAACTGCCCGGCCTGCTGGTGGCCCGCTGCCTGGCCGGGCAGGCGCTGCATGCGCGGGCCTGGCTGATCGAGCTGTGGAGGCTGCTACGGCCGACGCTGCTGGGCCGCGAGGCCGTGCCGCCGAGGATCTGGAATACATGAACTGCCCCTACGACTTGCGTTTTTCAACTGCCTGCCAACGGATCTGTGAACCATGGACCTGACTCCCCGCGAAAAAGACAAACTGCTGATTTTCACCGCCGGCCTGGTCGCCGAACGACGCCTGGCCCGCGGGGTGAAACTCAATTATCCGGAAGCCATGGCCTACATCTCGGCCGCGCTGCTCGAAGGCGCCCGCGACGGCCAGACCGTGGCCGAACTGATGAACTACGGCACCACACTGCTCAGCCGCGAACAGGTGATGGAAGGCATCCCGGAGATGATCCCGGAGATCCAGGTCGAAGCGACTTTCCCCGACGGTACCAAGCTGGTCACCGTCCACCAGCCGATCGTCTGAGGCCGCCCATGTCCTACGTCATCCGCGATGCCCTGCATGCCGACCTGCCGGCCATTCGCGACATCTACAACGACGCGGTGCTCAACACCACGGCGATCTGGAACGAGCAACCGGTGGACCTCGGCAACCGCCAGGCCTGGTTCAGCGCCCGCCAGGCCCAGGCCTATCCGATCCTGGTGATCGTCGACAGTACCGACAGCGTGCTCGGCTACGCTTCCTTCGGTGACTGGCGGCCCTTCGAGGGCTTCCGCCACACCGTCGAACACTCGGTGTACGTGCGCAACGACCAGCGCGGCAACGGCCTGGGACCCAGGCTGATGACGGCGCTGATCGAACGCGCCCGTCATGGCGGCAAGCACATCATGGTCGCCGCCATCGAGAGTGGTAACAGCGCCTCCATTCGCCTGCATGAACGCCTGGGTTTCGTCACCACCGGGCAGATGCCCCAGGTGGGGGTGAAGTTCGGCCGCTGGCTGGACCTGACCTTCATGCAACTGTGCCTGAACCCGGGCGCCCTGCCGCCCGCCATCGCCAAGGAGTAAGCCGATGAACGCTGCCCAGCTGCGTCGCGTGACCCACGAAAGCTTTGCGCATTACCGCCAGGGGCTGATCGAATTGTTGCTCGATGCCGTGGAGCACGGTGCCTCCGTAGGCTTCATGGCCGATCTCGATGCACGCCAGGCGCGTGCCTATTTCGACGGTGTGCAGGCGGCCCTGGACAACGGCGGCCTGCTGCTCTGGGTGGTGGTGCGCAACGAGCAGGTGCTGGCCAGCGTGCAACTGCAGTTGTGCCAGAAGCCCAACGGGCAGAACCGTGCCGAAGTGCAGAAACTGCTGGTGCGGGGCGAGGCCCGTCGCCATGGTCTCGGCCAGCAGTTGATGCAGGCCGTGGAGCAGGCGGCCCGCGAACAGCGGCGCGGCCTGTTGTACCTCGACACCCAGGCCGGCTCCGATGCCGAAGCCTTCTACCGCGCCCTCGGCTACACCCGGGTGGGCGAACTGCCGGATTACTGCACCACACCGGACGGCCGGCATCACCCGACCGCCATTTACTTCAAGACTCTGGGACGACCCGAATGATTCCTGGTGAATATCAGATCCAGCCTGGCGACATCGAGCTCAATGCCGGTCGCCGGACCGTCAGCCTGAGCGTGGCCAACAGCGGCGACCGACCGATCCAGGTCGGCTCCCACTACCACTTCTTCGAAACCAACGACGCCCTGAGCTTCGACCGCGCCGCCAGCCGCGGCATGCGCCTGAACATCCCGGCCGGCACCGCGGTGCGCTTCGAGCCGGGGCAAAGCCGCGAGGTCGAACTGGTGGAACTGGCCGGGCTGCGCCGCGTGTTCGGCTTTGCCGGCCGGGTCATGGGCAATCTGGACAAGGAACCGACATGAAGATTTCCCGACAAGCCTACGCCGACATGTTCGGCCCCACCGTCGGCGACAAGGTCCGCCTGGCGGACACCGAGCTGTGGATCGAAGTGGAGAAGGACTTCACCACCTACGGTGAGGAAGTGAAGTTCGGCGGCGGCAAGGTGATCCGCGACGGCATGGGCCAGGGCCAACTGCTCGCCGCCGACGTGGTCGACACCCTGATCACCAACGCCCTGATCATCGACCACTGGGGCATCGTCAAGGCCGACGTCGGCCTCAAGGACGGACGCATCGCCGCCATCGGCAAGGCCGGCAACCCGGATATCCAGCCCGACGTGACCATCGCCGTCGGCGCCAGTACCGAAGTGATCGCCGGCGAGGGCATGATCCTCACCGCCGGCGGTATCGACACCCATATCCACTTCATCTGTCCGCAGCAGATCGAAGAGGCGCTGATGAGCGGCGTCACCACCATGATCGGCGGCGGCACCGGGCCGGCCACCGGCAGCAACGCCACCACCTGCACCTCCGGGCCCTGGCACCTGGCACGCATGCTCCAGGCCGCCGACGCCTTCCCGATGAACATCGGCCTGACCGGCAAGGGCAACGCCAGCCTGCCGGAACCGCTGGTCGAACAGGTCAAGGCCGGTGCCATCGGCCTCAAGCTCCACGAGGACTGGGGCACCACCCCGGCGTCGATCGACAATTGCCTGGGCGTGGCCGACCAGTACGACGTGCAGGTGGCGATCCATACCGACACCCTCAACGAGTCCGGTTTCGTCGAAACCACCCTGGGCGCGTTCAAGGGCCGCACCATCCACACCTATCACACCGAGGGTGCCGGTGGCGGCCATGCGCCGGACATCATCAAGGCCTGCGGCTTCGCCAACGTCCTGCCGAGTTCGACCAACCCGACCCGGCCGTTCACCCGCAACACCATCGACGAGCACCTGGACATGCTGATGGTCTGCCACCACCTCGACCCCAGCATCGCCGAGGACGTGGCCTTCGCCGAGAGCCGCATCCGTCGCGAGACCATCGCCGCCGAGGACATCCTGCACGACCTCGGCGCGTTCTCGATGATCAGCTCGGACAGCCAGGCCATGGGCCGGGTCGGCGAAGTGATCACCCGCACCTGGCAGACCGCCGACAAGATGAAGAAACAGCGCGGGCCGCTGCCGGGCGACGGTGAAGGCAACAGCAACTTCCGGGTCAAGCGCTACATCGCCAAGTACACCATCAACCCGGCGATCACCCATGGCATCAGCCATGAGGTCGGTTCCATCGAAGTGGGCAAGTGGGCCGACCTGGTGCTCTGGCGCCCGGCCTTCTTCGGCATCAAGCCGACGCTGATCCTCAAGGGCGGCGCGATCGCCGCCAGCCTGATGGGCGATGCCAACGCCTCGATCCCGACGCCTCAGCCGGTGCACTACCGGCCGATGTTCGCCAGCTTCGGCGGCTCGCGGCATGCCACCAGCCTGACCTTCATCAGCCAGGCGGCGCTGGAAGCGGGGCTGCCCGAGAAGCTCGGGTTGAAGAAGCGGATCGCCGTGGTCAAGGGCTGTCGCGACGTGCAGAAGACCGACCTGATCCACAACGACTATCTGCCGCAGATCGAGGTCGACCCGCAGACCTACCAGGTCAAGGCCGATGGCGTGCTGCTGTGGTGCGAGCCGGCGCAGGTGCTGCCGATGGCGCAGCGCTACTTCCTCTTCTGATACGAGGCCGCTGGGCAAGGCTCCGCGTTAGCGGGGCCTGTTCGTGGATAACCGTGTCAGCGTCGTTCGCAGGGTCCATGCACGGCGCGAGCACTTGTGGGGCCGGACTCAGCCGCGAACAAGCGGGCGGGCCGGCCACCGTCCCCACAAGACTCAGTCGGGGACGAAACGCTGCAACCGCTGGCGTAGCATCTGGTTCTCCGCGCGCAATTGCCGGACTTCGCCCAACAGCTCCAGGGCCAGGGCGACGCCCTGCCACTCCAGTTCCAGATCCTGGCGCAGCTTCGCCGCACGCCGGGCAATCGGCAGTTCATGGTCGAGAAAACGCCAGGCGTCCGGTGAGCGGCCCTGAGGTTCGAGGATGCCGTGTTCGACGATTTCGATCACACAGGCGACCGGCAGGTCGGACGCCTCGCAGAAGGCTTGCATATCCAGTTGAACGCTCAGGGCAGGACTCATGATCAACTACTCCATTGTTCTCTCGGGTCGAATGCGGCCTTCTTCGCCAGTTCCTGCCACAACGCCTTCACCGCGTCGTCGCTGTGCCTGGGCATGACCGCCTTGAGTTGCACGAACAGATAACCGCGTTGCCCGGCCTTGTTCAGCAGGCCATGGCCCTTGGCCCGCATGCGCTGGCCGTTCTGGCTGCCGGCGGGCACCTTCAGATTGATTTTACCCGTCAGTGTCGGTACCGCCACTTCGGTCCCCAGCGCCAACTCCCACGGTGCCAGCGGCAACGTGATGATCAGGTTCTCACCTTCGACATCGAATTTGGGGTGAGGTGCGAAACGGATGGTCAGGTACAGATCGCCATTGGCCCCGCCGCCGACACCCGGTGCGCCCTGGCCCTTGAGGCGGATGCGTTCGCCGTCGGTCACCCCGGCCGGAATCTTCACGTTCAGGCTCTTGCTGGTGTTGCTCACATGCTGGCCGGCCGCGTTGTACTGAGGCACCTGGAAGGTGACCTTCTTCGACTCGTTCGACAGGCTCTCTTCCAGGAAGATCGGTAATTCCATTTCCACGTCTTGTCCTCGCCGGCCGGCGCTGCGACCTGATTGTCCGCCACCAAATCCGGCGCCGCGCGAGCCGAAGATCGAACTGAAGAAGTCCGAGAAGTCACCGCCGCCGCCAAACCCACCGTTGCCGCCACGCCCCTGCCAGCCAGGCGGGCCCTGGAACGGCTGGCCGTGCTGGCCGTATTTGCGCAGTTCATCGTACTCGGCGCGCTTGTCGGCGCTTTTCAGCGCTTCGTAGGCTTCCGAGGCGTCCTTGAACTTGGCCTCGGCGTCCTTTTCCTTGCTGACATCCGGGTGGTACTTGCGCGCCAGCTTGCGGTACGCGGCCTTGATCGCCTTGTCATCCGCCGTCGGCTCGACACCCAGGATCTTGTAGTAGTCTTTGAAGTCCATCTAGGGATCACCCTGCATTATCGATATCGCGCCGCTCGGCAGGACACAGCATGCGCCTTCGCGATCTCAAGGCTGTGACTGGGCGGGGCGTCAGAAGTTTATCGGCCGTGCCGGCGATTTCTTGTCATCGCCGATACACAACACGAACCAGTGACAGCAAGTTTGGGTGCAATGGCGCACCTTTCAAGTCATCCATGCACGATTGAGTGGATAACCGGCCTTCGATTCCGCGCTCGACTGGCATACACTGCGCGGCCGTTTTTTCACCGGAACTCGAAAGACATGAAAGACGCCTCTGCGGCCCGTGCCTGCGGCATCGACTTCGGCACGTCCAACTCCACTGTCGGCTGGCTGCGCCCCGGCATGGAAACGCTGATCGCACTGGAGGACGACAAGATCACCCTGCCTTCGGTGGTCTTCTTCAATATCGAGGAACGCCGCCCGGTCTACGGCCGGCTGGCCCTGCACGAGTATCTGGAAGGTTACGAAGGCCGCCTGATGCGCTCGCTCAAGAGCCTGCTGGGCTCCAAGCTGATCAAGCACGACACCAGCGTGCTGGGCACCGCCCTGCCGTTCAAGGACCTGCTCGGGATGTTCATCGGCCAGTTGAAGGGCCGCCTGGAAGCGACCGCCGGTCGGGAGTTCGAGCAGGTGGTGCTGGGCCGCCCGGTGTTTTTCGTCGATGACGACCCGGTTGCCGATCAGGAAGCCGAAGACACCCTGGTGGAAGTGGCGAAGAAGATCGGCTTCAAGGAGGTGTCCTTCCAGTACGAACCGATTGCCGCGGCCTTCGACTACGAGTCGAGCATCGAGCGCGAGGAACTGGTGCTGATCGTCGACATCGGCGGCGGTACCTCGGACTTCTCGCTGGTGCGCCTGTCGCCGCAGCGTCGCGGCCTGGACGAGCGTCATGAAGACATCCTCGCCACCGGCGGCGTGCACGTCGGCGGTACCGACTTCGACAAGCAGTTGAGCCTGCAGGGCGTGATGCCGCTGTTCGGCTACGGCAGCCGGATGAAGAGCGGCGCCTACATGCCCACCAGCCACCACATGAACCTGGCGACCTGGCACACCATCAACTCGGTGTACTCGCAGAAATCCCAGTTGGCCCTGGGCAGCATGCGCTACGACATCGAGGACACCGTGGGCATCGACCGCCTGTTCAAGCTGATCGAACAGCGCGCCGGACACTGGCTGGCGATGGAAGTCGAGGAAACCAAGATCCAGCTGACCCACGCCGAGAACCGGCATGTGCCACTGGACCGCATCGAGGCCGGCCTGAGCGTCGACCTGAGCCGCGCGCTGTTCGAGTCGTCGATCGATAACCTGCTGGAACGGATTCGCCAGAGCGTCACGCAGATCCTCGGCACCGCCGGTGTAGCGGTCGAGCAGGTCGACACGGTGTTCTTCACCGGCGGTTCAAGCGGCATCCCGGCGCTGCGCCAAAGCGTCGCGGCCATGCTGCCGAACGCCCGGCACGTCGAAGGGAACATCTTCGGCAGCATCGGCAGCGGCCTGGCGATCGACGCGCAGAAGCGCTACGGCTGATCCTGCGCCCGCGGATCAGGAACACGAACCCAACGAAATGCGACACCTTGTAGGAGCAAGGCTTGCCTGCGAAAGCGATGCCGGAATCGTCAAATGCTTCGCGGGCAAGCCGGGTCGCCGCGGCGCCAGCGCCTACAAGTCCTGCAGCACGACTGCGCCAGTCAGACCAGCTCCGCCCGCTTCAACTCGCTCTTGAGGTACGCGTAGTAGATCGGCCCCGCCACCACCCCGGGCAGGCCGAACGCCGCCTCGAACACCAGCATCGCCATCAGCAGTTCCCAGGACTTGGCACTGATCTGCCCGCCGACGATCCGCGCGTTGAGGAAGTATTCCAGCTTGTGGATGAAGATCAGGTAACCCAGCGCCGCCGCCGCGACCCAGATCGACAGCGACAGGGCGACGATGGTGATCAGGGTGTTGGACATCAGGTTGCCGATGACCGGCAGCAGCCCCAGCAGGAAGGTCAGCACGATCAGCGTCTTGGTCAGCGGCAGCTTGATCCCGCACAGCGGCAGGATCACCGCGAGGAACACGGCGGTGAACGCGGTATTGAGCGCCGAGATCTTGATCTGGGCGAAGACGATATTGCGAAACGCCTGCACCAGCAGGCGCAGACGGTCGAACAACGCCGCCGCCAGCGGTTTGCGCTGGCTGGCATCGGGCACATGCTGCAGCGCGACGATCGCCCCCAGCACCATGCCGATCAGCAACGTCACGAACATGTGCGCCGCATCCTTGCCCACCAGTTGCAACTCGCTCAGGTGACGCTTGAGCCATTCCCCGATAGCCACCTGGAATTCCGCCGCGCTGGCCGGCAGGTAGGCATCGATGAACGGTGGCAACTGTCCGCGGGCCTTGTCCACCACCTGCATGAACTTGCCCAGGGAAGCGCCGGGATTTTCCGCCTCGTGCAGCAGGAAACTGATGGCCCCGGCAAAGATCAGCGCCAGCACGCTGACGATCAGGGTACCCAGCAGCACGACCGCCAGCCAGCGCGCGCGGCGCCCGGCAATCAGGTGTTCGAGCTTGGGCGTAAGCATGTTCACCAGTTCGAACACCAGCAGGCCGGCCAACAGGCTCGGCAGCAGCCGCAGCGGCAGGACCAGCAGCAGGCTGCCGCAGACGATGATCAAACTGGCCAAGACTACATAACGCTGGGGAAACGCCGACATACAGCCTCAAAACGTAAAGAGAGCCAAGGGATGGGCAGTCTGCCAGCGTTCATGTGAGAGAACCAGGGGGACGTACACGCGACGATACAAAGTCCCCCGCGACCCAACTCGACCGCCGAAGACCTCCAACTGCCACCGTGGAGGTCCTGTCGGCCCGGGCTACTTCTTCAGGCAGGTGCTCATGAAGGTCTTGCGCTCGTCGCCCTTGAGCGCCTTGGCGGTGGCGTCGGCATTGCAGGTCTTCATCTTGTCCTGCTGGGTCATCGCCTTGGCCGGTTGGGCCTTCAGGCAGTTGCTCATGAAGGCTTTGCGTTCATCGCCCTTGAGGGCCTTGGTGGTGGCTTCGGCATTGCAGGTTTTCATCTTGTCCTGCTGGGCCTGTTGGGCAGCAGTGGCGGCAAAGCCCTGGGAGCACAGCAACAGGCCAGCCAGCAACAAAGGGATACGCAGCATGTTCATGGAGTTTTCTCCTGGTTGCCGCACCGATGGGCACGGCTCCCGAAGAAGTGTAGACAAACCCTGTTACACCTCCAGCGGCCAGCCCCCCTGCTCAAGGCAGCCGTGACTGGCGTCGGTACTGCTCCGGTGTACAGCCGGCCTGGCGCTGGAACATGGCAATGAAGGCCGAAGCGGTGCTGTAGCCCATGTCGAAGGCGATCTCCTGGACGCTGCGACCGCCTTCCAGGGCCTGAACCGAACAGACGAACCGCAGGCGCTGGCGCCACTCGCCAAAACTCACCCCCAGCTCACGCACGAACAGGCGCGCCAGGGTCCGCTCGCTGACATGCAGGCCGGCCGCCCATTGCGCCAGCGAGCGGTTGTCCGCCGGGTCGTCCTGCAATCCTTCGAGCACGCTGAGCAGGCCCGGGTCGTCGGAGTACGGCAGGTAGGAGCTGTGGACCTTGGCCAGGTGCAGCTGGTCCACCAGCACCTGGGCCAGGCGGATATCGGCAGGATCACAGGGGATCTTCACGTCGCGCCGGGCGAAATCGCCGAGGATCGCCTTGAGGATGTCGCTGATGGCCAGGGTGCTCGCCACCTCGGGCATGCCACGGCAGTGCTCCTCGGCCACATAGACCGAGCGGTAGACGATTGCCTGGGTGTTGTAGGCACTGTGCTCGGTGCCGGGCGGGATCCACAGGGCATAGCGCGATGGCGACATGAAGCGCCGGCCGGCCACTTCGTAATGGATGACGCCATGGGACACGTAGTCCAGCGAGCCCCAGCGATGGCGGTGGCTGGCCGCATGACTGCCAGGGCCGAATTCGGCATAGCGAAAATACACCGGTGCCGGCAAATCAGGGAAAGAAGGGATCTCGATGGGGATCTTGCGCATGCTGTCCGGATTCCGACGCCGATTGACCGGATTGAAGTATAAGTCTTGATTCGGACAAACGGATAATTCGCCTCATCCTGTCCTTGCGGTCTCAACTCCCATGCAATACGCGTTTCCCCTGCTGGCCATCTTCATCTGGGCCGGCAACACCGTCGTCAACAAAATGGCCGTCGGGGCGATCTTCCCGGCGGAAATCGGCTTTTACCGCTGGCTGCTGGCGGCCCTGCTGTTCACCCCCTTCCTGCTGCGCCCGGTCATCGCCAACCGCGCGGCGATCCGCCCGCACCTGGGCAGGATCGTCGCCCTCGGCGTGCTCGGCATGGTCGCCTACCAGAGCCTGGCCTACTACGCAGCGACCCTGACCACGGCGACCAACATGGGCATCATCCTGTCGCTGATGCCGTTGATGTCGCTGGCCCTGGCAATCGTCAGCCTCGGCCAGCGCCTGACCGCCGGCGCACTGTCCGGCGCGGTGCTGTCCTTCATCGGGGTGCTGGTGGTGGTCTCGGCGGGCGACCTCGCCTCGTTGCTGACCCATGGCCTGAACCTGGGCGACGCCATGATGCTCGGCGCGACCCTGGCCTATGCGGTCTACAGCACCCTGCTGAAAAAGTGGCAGTTGCGCCTGCCACCGTTGCAGTTGCTCTACCTGCAGATTCTGGTGGCGGTGGTCGCGCTGTTGCCGCTTTACCTGCTGTCACCCAAGGTCGGCCCGAACCTGCACAACGCCGGCCTGGTGCTGTACGCCTGCCTGCTGGCCTCGATGCTCGCACCGCTGCTGTGGATGAAGGCGGTGGCCCGGCTGGGCCCGAGCCGCACGGTACTGTTCTTCAACCTGCTGCCGCTGCTCACCGCGCTGATCGCCGCCGGGGTCCTGCGTGAACAACTGGCGCTGTATCACCTGCTGGGCGGCGCCATGACGCTGGGCGGGGTGATCCTCTCCGAGCGCTGGACCACGGCGCTGCGCCAGGTCAAAGCCCGGCAGCCTTGAGCCGCCGGGCATGCTCGACGAACAGCCGGATCGGCTCGGCGCCCTTGCCCACCAGGCCCAGTGACTGGTTGACGATATCGAAGTGATCGAGGGGATAGTCGTCGCCGATGACCGTCCCCAGGTGCGAACTGTAGCGTCCGACCATGCCATCGCACTGCCCGGCCTCGCGGATGAAGGTCCTGGCGAACAGCCGGCAACTGCGGTGGGTGCCGTCGAACAGATTGCGCCCACGATCGGTGATGCCCGGCTGCAGGATCCCGGCCCAGGAGTAGTAATGCACGCCATCGACCCGTTCCGCGCCCTGCCCACCCCAGCTGTCCGGCAGCCCCTGGGGGTACTGGCGATTGAACAGGGCGACACCTTCGCTGGTCAGCGAGTGATGCGAGGCGTTCAGATCCATGGGCAACGCCGGGCCGCGACAGCCGGTTTCCAGCCAACCCATCAGCCGTGCGACGGCGCAGAGCACGAAGGTCAGCAGGCGCCCACGGGCACTGCTCGGCGGGTAGTGACGCAGGAAGTGATCCGCCAGTTCCGAGCCATGATTGGGCCCGGCTACCGAGGTCACCGAGGCCACCCAATCCGGCCGCTTGGCCGCCGCATACCGCGCGGTCAGCGCGCCCTGGCTGTGACCGATCAGGTTGACCTTTTCCGCCCCTGTCTCGCGGCGGATCTGCTCGATCCGCGACAGCAGTTGTTCGCCCCGCACCTCATTGGAGTGCAGCGGCGAAACCCGGACCGGGAACACCGTTGCGCCGCCCGCGCGCAAGGCCGGGGTGATGCCATACCAGTAGGGAAACCACAGCAACCGGACGAACCCGAGCATGCCCGGTACCAGCACCAGCGGATAACGCGTGGCGAGTTCTTGCGACATCAGTGAGCATCCATGACAGGTTACGAATGAGAGCCTAGTGGCCCGGAGTCGGGTATGCGAATCCGCCACACAAGCCACGAGGCCTGGGACGAAAGCATCGGCATGGAAGATGACAACACGGCGACATCCCGCGCTCGGCCACCCTTTACGTAACAATCGGATAAAACTTTTTCGCTCTCGCGCCACTCACACCCAGGGTAGCGATCTCGCCAACAGAGCGAGGCGCCCCAACCGGATCAGTCAGGAGATCGAGATGAGCGACATGCATTTGTCCGATGTAACCACCCTGCGTGAACGTGCGCGCAAGAATGTCGAGAACGGCGCGGTCACCGAAGGCTACGGGGCCGACCGCAGCGAAATCCTGCGGCTGCTCAACGAATCGCTGGCCACCGAGCTGGTCTGCACCCTGCGCTACAAGCGCCACTACTTCATGGCCACCGGGCTCAAGGCCAGTGTCGCTGCCGACGAGTTCCTCGAGCACGCCAACCAGGAAATGGCCCACGCCGACCGGCTGGCCGAGCGCATCGTGCAACTGGGCGGCGAGCCGGAGTTCAACCCGGACCTGCTGTCCCAGCAGTCCCATGCCCAGTACGTGGCCGGCAAGACCCTCAAGGAAATGGTCTACGAGGACCTGGTGGCCGAACGGATCGCGGTGGACAGCTACCGCGAGATCATCCAGTTCATCGGCGACCAGGACCCGACCACGCGGCGGATCTTCGAGGACATCCTTGCCCAGGAGGAAGAACATGCCGATGACATGGCGGACATCCTGCAGGATCTGTAGAGCACTGCCCGGCCCCCTGTAGGAGCGCGGCTTGCCCGCGAATAGGCCCTCAAGGCCGCTAAAAGTTTCGCGGGCAAGCCCTGCTCCTACAGGTAACCTGTGCAATCCTCGCTACAAAATCAGTTCCTGACTGTCCGCGGCGCCTTGCCCGACTTCATCTGCTCCAGCAACGGCGCGCACTGGTTCGGCACATCGCCACCCGGGGCCACCAGCGCCAGCAACCCGGTCGCCGGCCCGGCGATCACGCCCAGGGCAACCATGCCGGCACCGCGCAGCAACAGCGGCACCGCCTGCACACCGGCATCCGGCTTGATGAACTTGCCACGCACGTACAACGGCGAGCGCAGGGACAGCAGCCGGAAACCCTTGGACTCGGGGCTGATCTTCAGATCCAGCTGTTCGCTGGCAAAGTTGGCCGTGCCGTCGACGTAGATGATCGCGTTCTCGGTGTCGAAGACGAACAACCGGGTGGTCGCCAGGCCGCTCTTGATGCCGAGGTCGGCCGCCGCGCAGTTGATCTTCACCTCCTTGTCGCCAAAGATCTTGCCCACCACGTAGTTGCCGACGTTGAGCCCGGCGATCTCCATCAGGCCACGGCTGATGGCGCCATCGTTGACCAGCATCTTCAAGTCGCCATTGGAGGTGCCCAACAGGCGCGCCACCGAGTTGCCGGTGCCGCTGATGTCGGCATCGCCATTGAGCTCGCCGAAGCTGGTCTTCATCGGCTCGAAGGTGGGGAACAACTGCTTGAGCTTGAAGTTGCGCGCGGTCAGCTTCGCCCGCCCCTGCATCGGCGTGGCGCGGCCATTGAGGCGGATCTGTGCGTCGAGCTTGCCGCCCGCCACGCCGAAACGCAGGGGCTCCAGGCTCAGCTCGCCATCGTTGAGCACCAGGTGGGTGTAGAGGTCGGTGAACGGCAGCTCGGCGCTGTGGACGATGCGCTTGCCGGTGAATTCCACATCGGCGTCCATGTCGCGCCAGCGCTCGGTGCGGAACTCCTCGACCGGCAGGACCTTGTCCGCCGGCTGCTTGCTTTCACCGCCACGAGCCTTCTGCCTGGCATTGGAGTCCGCGCCGATCAGTGGCGCCAGGTCGGTCATCAGCAACTGGTTGGAGACCAGCACGCCGGTGAGTTTCGGCCGAGGCTGGCTGGCAGCGTAGGACAGGTCTCCATGGATATCGCTGGTACCGATTTTTCCGTTGAACTGCTCATACTGGAAGGTCGCCCCGGTCGGCTCATGCAGCCTGGCGATCAGGTGGCCGTCGGTCTCGTAGGCCGGCGAGTCCGGCAGGGTCACCCCGATCAGCGGGTAGAGATTACCCAGGCTGTTGCCGGCCAGCTTCAGGCGCAGGTCCAGGGCTCCCAGGTTGCGCGGATCGGTCAGGGTACCGGCCACGGCGATCCGGGTGTCGGCGATCTTCACATCGGCCTGCACCGGGAACGGCCTGGCCGCGTCCTGCAACGCCAGCAGGCCGCCGACCTTGCCGGTCCCGGCGAGATTCTGGCCATGGTACTGGCCCTTGACCTTCAGCGCGAACGCATAGTCCTGTGGCGCCGAGCCCTTTTCCAGGGCCTTTTTCGCCGCGCTGTCGCCGACGATATCGCTGAACGGAATCGGCTTGCCCAGCGGGTCGATCAACAGGTCGAGCTGAGTCTTGAGGCTCTTGTCGTCCAGGGTGACATGCCCCTTGTCGAAGCCGATGGCGCCGATGTCCACCGTCCAGGCGGACGGCGGCTCGTCGGGATCCTTGGGATCGAACTGGAACGTCCAGTTGGCGCGGCCATCGGCCAGCCGTTCGAGACTGGCATTCGGCTCGGTCAGGTCGATCCGCGGAATCACTACCTTCCGGACCAATAATGGCAACGGCGCAAGGCGCAGTTCGACACGCTTGAGGCTGACCATCTGCGGATTTTTCGACCAGTCCGGATTGCCCAGTGTCAGGTCCTCGGCGATCACGTGGGGCCAGGGCAGCCAGGCGCGCCAACCGCCTTCGTCGGGCTCACGCTGCCAACGCACCGACAGGTCGCCATTGATGGCGAACGGGCGATGAAGGATTTCGGAAACCTTGGCATTGACCGGCGGCTTGATCCGGTTCCAATCGAAGAACGCGATGATCGCCACCAGCACCGCCAGCAGCAGGACCAGGCAGGCACCGGTCCAGAGAAAGATTTTTCGAGTGCGCGTCATTGCACGAGGCTCCTGATAACGGCTGAACGTCCAAAAAGCGACGCGATATACCTTTACGACTGACAAAACCCGGGCAAGGTTTAATGGAAAAAGCCCTCGGCCGGGAAAATCGAAGCGGGCCGAAGCTGACCGATCCATCAGTTTTTCGTTCCCCGGCATGCCCTCGGATGAAGCAGGACTGGGTAGAAAATACCCAGTACGGAGCAGGGGTAACACGCTGTAAGGCCCGATCTAGAGCCATCGCCCGGAACAATCAATTCCGTTGATTATTAACATTGTCCTTATGAACTTTTATATCGATTTTGCAAGGGTAACATTAGCTCCGTACCCACTTTATCGCCCTCCAACAGAGCAAACGATCATGAAACGCCAATTACTTCTCAGCCTTGCCCTTGCCGTCCTGACTGCCAACGCCTATGCCTTGCCAGCCCGTGAACAGGCCGCCCCACAAGCTCAGGCCAGCCACGCCACCGTCAGCCAGTCGCTGAACACCCTGGCCTCGGATGGTTCCGAACGCACCCCACAAGGTCAGACCCTTGCCGAAGGCGGCAGCGATCGTACCCCACTGGGTCAAACCCTGGCAGAAAACGGCAGCGACCGTACCCCTCTGGGCCAAACCCTGGCAGAAAACGGTAGCGACCGTACTCCTCTGGGCCAGACCCTGGCAGAAAATGGTAGCGACCGCACCCCTCTGGGCCAGACCCTGGCAGAAGGCGGTAGCGACCGTACCCCATTGGGTCAGACCCTGGCAGAAAATGGTAGCGACCGCACCCCACTGGGTCAGACCCTGGCAGAAAACGGCAGCGACCGCACACCTCTGGGCCAGACGCTCGCCGAAGGTGGTAATGATCGCCTGAAGGACAAAGGCCTGATCACCGAAGGCGGTGCCGATCGCCTGGCCGAACGTCATCAAGCCTTGAGCTGAGGCCATGATGGCCTGGAACGAAGCCCGATCCACCGGATCGGGCTTCGACATTTCTGCAACCCCGATTTCCTGCTTCCTACCCTCTCTCCCGCTCCACGTTCGACGTCGGCAAAGCTGATTTGCTAGAGTGCGCCGCTCCTGTCTTTCAGAAAACGTCCCGTCGATGCTGCCTCGTGCCGAACAGAAACAACAGACCCGTCATGCCCTGATGGACGCAGCACGCCATCTGATGGAGGGTGGGCGTGGCTTTGGCAGCCTGAGCCTGCGTGAAGTGGCGAAAACCGCGGGTATCGTGCCGACCGGTTTCTACCGGCATTTCGACGACATGGACCAGCTCGGCCTGGCACTGGTCAGCGAAGTGGGCCAGACCTTCCGCGAAACCATCCGCCTGGTTCGCCACAACGAGTTCGTCATGGGCGGCATCATCGACGCCTCGGTGCGGATCTTTCTCGACGTCGTGGCACAGAACCGCTCGCAGTTTCTGTTTCTCGCCCGCGAACAGTACGGCGGCTCCTCACCGGTGCGCCAGGCCATCGCCCGCCTGCGCGAGAACATCAGCTCGGACCTGGCCGTCGACCTGGCCCTGATGCCCAAGCTGCAGCACCTGAACACCGACGGGCTGGAGGTGATGGCCGACCTGATCGTCAAGAGCGTATTCGCCACCCTGCCGGAAATCACCGACCCGCCACAGGAGCCGCTGCCCGACTACCTGGCGCCGCAGGCGAAGATCACCCAGCAGTTGCGCTTCATCTTCATCGGGCTGAAACACTGGCAGGGGCTCGGCAGCACCGAGTGAACCCGCCCCCCCCCCACCGCATGGGAAGCGCGTAGGAGCCGGGCTTGCCCGCGAAGCTTTTCAACGCCCTGAGCGAACGAAACGCCCTTTACCACCTCCCCTGCCGGGCGCCCCTCAAACGCACCGAAAACGCGCATAAAAACAGACCGCGCACCATCTTGAAACATCCAGAAACATCACTACGCTCCTTTTTCAGGCGCGCGGCGCTTTCTGACAGGGATTTCCCAGGTTTCGTCCGACTGGCAAGCCCTTTGCTCTAGCTCAGGCATTGCTCATTGCTGGAAGCCCCAAGATGCTGGTGATTCATCGCAGAATCGAACCCCAATCCGCCTGGAGCGCCGAACTGCACCTGAACTTCGAGGCGCGTAGCAAAAGCCGCCTGCGCTGTTTCAGTGCCACCGGTGAAGACGTGGGATTGTTCCTGGAGCGTGGTCAGCCGCCTCTGTACGACGGCGAATTCCTGCAAGCCGAGGACGGCCGTATCGTCCGCGTCTGCGCCCGTCCCGAACAGCTGCTGCATGTCACCTGCGCCAATGCCTTCGAACTGACCCGCGCCGCCTATCACCTGGGCAATCGCCATGTCGCGCTGCAAGTCGGCGACGGCTGGCTGCGGCTGCTCGACGACTATGTGCTCAAGGCCATGCTCGAACAGTTGGGCGCCCACGCCGAAACCATCGGGGCCCCCTTCCAGCCGGAACACGGTGCCTACGGCGGTGGCCATCATCATTCCCGGCATGGCGACGAAGACTTCAACTACCCGCCACGCCTGCACCAGTTCGGTGTGCGCACATGAATCCGGCCTGGGCGTTGCTGCGCCTGGCCAGCCCGCAACTGCCGATCGGTGGCTACAGCTACTCCCAGGGCCTGGAAATGGCCGTGGAGCAGGCCCGGGTGCATGACCCGGCCAGCGCCCGCCGCTGGATCGGCGACCAGCTGCTGCTCAATCTCGCCCGCTTCGAGGCGCCACGGCTGCTGGCCCACTGCACTGCAGCGGCGCAGGCCGACTGGCCGCGCCTGGCACAGTTGGCCGAAGAACACCGCGCCAGCCGCGAGACCCGCGAGCTATATCTGGAAAGCCGGCAGATGGGCTATTCGCTGCAGCAACTGCTCGATGGCCTTCCCGACCTTGATGCCCCCGCACGGGACTTCCTCGCCCGCCAGACCGAACCGCACCTGGCCCTCGGCTGGGCGCTGGCCGCCCGCGCCTGGCGGATCAGCCCCGAGGATGCCCTGGCCGCCTGGCTCTGGAGCTGGCTGGAAAACCAGTTGGCGGTGCTGATGAAGACCCTGCCGCTCGGCCAGCAGGCCGCCCAGCGCCTGACCAGCGAACTGCTGCCCCTGCTGCAGCAGGCGCAGCAGGTGGCCAGCGAACAAGATCCGCAACACATCGGCAGCGCCGCCTTCGGCCTGTCACTGGCGTGCATGGCCCACGAGCGCCAGTACAGCCGCCTGTTTCGTTCCTAGGAGAGCAAGATGAACGCACAACCCCTGCGCGTCGGTATCGGCGGTCCCGTCGGCTCCGGCAAGACCGCCCTGACCCTGGCCCTGTGCCTGGCCCTGCGCGAGCGCTACAACCTGGCAGTGGTCACCAACGATATCTACACCCGCGAGGACGCCGACTTCCTGGTGCGCAACCAGGCATTGGCGCCGGAACGGATCATCGGCGTGGAAACCGGTGGCTGCCCGCACACCGCGATTCGCGAGGATGCCTCGATCAACCTCGAGGCCGTGGACCAGTTGAACCGGCGTTTCCCGGGCCTGGACCTGATCCTGGTGGAGTCGGGTGGCGACAACCTGTCGGCGACCTTCAGCCCGGAGCTTTCCGACCTGACCATTTACGTGATCGACGTCTCGGCCGGCGACAAGCTGCCGCGCAAGGGCGGGCCGGGTATCTGCAAATCCGACCTGCTGGTGATCAACAAGATCGACCTCGCCCCGCTGGTGGGCGCCTCGCTGGAAATGATGGACGGCGACACCCGGCGCATGCGCGGCGACAAGCCGTTCGTGTTCAGCAACCAGAAAACCGGGCAGGGCCTGGACGACATCATCGCCTTCATCGAACGCCAGGGCCTGCTGACCGCGGCCTGATCATTCAACCACCAGGAATTTGCCCATGAGTCTGAAGAAACTCCTCAGTGCCCTCTCCCTGCTGCTGGCTCCGGCCATGGCCTTCGCCCACCCTGGCCATGGCGACAGCGGCCTGGTCGCGGGCATCAGCCACCCGATCGGCGGCCTCGATCATCTGCTGGCCATGCTTGCGGTCGGCCTGTGGGCCGCGCAGCAGCAGGGCAGCGCGCGCTGGGCCCTGCCCTGCACCTTCGTCGGCACCATGCTGGTCGGTGGCCTGCTCGGTTTCGCCGGCCTGGAACTGCCGGCCCTGGAAAGCGGGATTGCCGCCTCGGTGCTGGCGCTGGGCCTGGCCGTAGCGCTGGCGGTACGCCCCCCGGTGAGCCTGGCGATCGTCGCGACGGCGCTGTTCGCGCTGTTCCACGGTGTGGCCCATGGCCTGGAACTGCCGGAAATGTCCAGCCCCTGGGCGTATGCCGCCGGTTTCGTGCTGGCAACGGCGGCCCTGCATGGCCTGGGCTATGGGCTGGTGCGGATCTTGCCGCAAGCAGCGGCGCCGTTGGTACGACTGGCTGGCGCGGCGTCGGCGGCGACCGGGGTCTGGTTGCTGGCCGGTTGAGCCCTGCGCTGCCCTGGCAGGCCCGTTCGCGGGCAAGCCCGGCTTCTGCAGGAGCTGTGTCGAACGCATCCCGGCGGCACAGCATGACCTTGTAGGAGCCTGGCTTGCCCGCAAATGGGCCTGCCCCCCTCTCGGCTTACCTCCCCTTGCCTGCCCAGACCAGGTACTGCCTACCTCGGAAAAGCCACTGATCTGACACGACGACAAGTCGCCTGCTACCATGTTGCGCACACTCCTGCCCGACGACTCCTGCCGATGCCTGATGTTTCCAGCTCTGCCGCCGCCTCCGAATCGAAGAGCCTGTTCACCACCGTGCAACAGCACTTGCGCCAGGTAATCATCCCCCTGTGGCAAGGCCCCGGCTGGAATGCCGAACTGGCGCTGCCGTATGAGGCGCTGGACGCCGAGCACCGCCCGCTGCCGCCACAACGCTATCGCGCCATGGCCTGCGCCCGGCAGCTGTACCTGTTCTCCAGCCTGATCGGCGATGCCGCCTTCCCCGGCGCGGGCACTCGCGCCGCCGCCCTGTTCCGCTCGCTGCAGCGGCATTTCCATGATGCCGAGCACGGTGGCTGGTTCTACAGCATCGACCCACAGGGCTCCCCGCTGGACACCCGCAAGGACCTCTATACCCACGCCTTCATCCTGTTCGCCTGCGCTCATTACTGGGCCAAGGTCCGCGAACCGCTGGTGGAGTCGGTACTCGATGCCGCACTGGAAGTGATTGCCGTACGCTTCGCCACCGGTGACGGCCTCTACGAGGCGGACCTGACCCGCGACTGGTCGTCGCTCGGCAGCGGACCGTTGCAGAACCCCCTGATGCACCTGACCGAAGCCTTCCTGGCCACCCTTGCGGCACGCGAGGATGCCCGCGTACAGGACGACATGCTGGCGCTGGTCACGGCCCTGCAGAAACGCTTCGTCGATCGCCAGCACGGGGTGATTCTGGAAAAGCCGCTGGGCACTGTGGATAACTGGTTCGAGCCGGGTCATCAGTTCGAGTGGATGTTCCTGCTCGAATCCTCGGCCGTGCTGCGTGACAGCGCCCTGCACCAGTCACTGCAACGGGGTTTCGCCTATGCCGAGCAGACCGGCGTCGACCCGCACAGCGGAGCCGTCAGCGCGATGCTGGCCATCGATGGGACACTGCGCGACGCGACACAGCGGATCTGGGCGCAGGCCGAATACCTGCGGGCGCTGACCCTGCGTGTGGATAACTCGGCGCGCCTGCAGCGCCAGCTCCGGGCCCTGCACGCACAGTTCATGCACCCGGGCGGCTGGCATGAATGCCTGGATGCACAGGGTGTGGTCAGCCGCGCGGACATGCCGTCGACCACGCCCTATCATCTGGCGACCTGCCTGTACGGCCTGGCCGACCATCTGGGCTGATCACCCGCAAGCCGGCGGCCGATACGGTTACTGTGGGAGCCCGCAAACCGGCTCCCACGATCACCTGGGTTTCAGGCCTTGTCGCGCTCGATGGCGAACCCGGCCCAGGTCTGGCTCACCGGCATCAGTTCCAGGCTGTTGATGTTGACGTGAGCCGGTGTGTTGAGCACCCAGAAGATGGTCTCGGCGATGTCCTGCGGCTGGATCGGCTCGGCGCCGGCGTAGGTGGCGTCGTAGCGTGCCTGGTCACCGCCGAAACGCACCAGCGAGAACTCGCTTTCACACAGCCCCGGCTCGATGTTGGTCACCCGCACGCCCGTGCCCTGCAGGTCGCAACGCAGGTTCAGGGAGAACTGTTTGACGAACGCCTTGCTCGCGCCATACACGTGGCTGCCCGGGTACGGGTACTTGCCGGCGATCGAACCGAGGTTGACGATGCTGGCGCCACGGCCATGAGCGATCAGCCGCGGCAGCAGCAGGCGGGTGCTGTACATCAGGCCCTTGATGTTGGTGTCGACCATGGTGTCCCAGTCGTCCAGGTCGCACTTGGGCGCGGGGTCGACGCCCAGGGCCAGGCCGGCGTTGTTGATCAGCCCACGTAGTTTGGCGAAGCTCGGTGGCAGGTTGGCGATGGCCTCTTCCATGGCCTTGCGGTCACGCACGTCGAGCACCAGGCCATGCACTTCGGTCTGCTGGGAAAGCTCGGCGCACAGGGCATGCAGACGCTCTTCGCGACGCCCGGTCAGCACCAGTTTCCAGCCGGCCTCGGCAAAACGACGGGCACACGCCTCGCCAAAGCCGGAAGTGGCGCCCGTGATAAACAGCGTGGATGTCATCGTGTTCTCCTAGCTAAACGCGGTTACAGCCTGAAATAAGGTCGTTCGCCGCCCAGCATGCCCGGCCCGGCGGAGGCCAGCAACTGTGCCGCGTGTTCAGCGCAAGGCTGTACAAAAAACGCTCAAAGCTCTACAGCCCAAGCCAGCCGTGGCCTGGCGCCGGATGTACGCATCTTATCCACAGTCCCTTCCACAATCTCTGGGGGCAAGTCGAACAGCGCCAGGCCGCTATCCACAAGGCCTGCAGCACTGTTTTAAAAGTTTTTCGCTTGACCCCGGGCAAGCCCATGTGCAGCCATCGGCCATCGCGACCCACCGATGGGTTTCCGCAGGCTGGCGCCAAGCCAGTAGCTACGCCGCCCACGGCGGTCTTTCCAGAGTTTGCCCACAGAGTTATCCACAGGCTTCCCCGAGCACTTGCCGGGCGAGCGCGACACTCATAAACCTGTTGACAAATGTCTTTCGAGCTTACCGAAAAACGGCTGATCAAAAAACAGACAAACCTCTACAGGCCACGGCCCACAAGGCCTCCAGCCAGCTACTCCCACGTTACCCACAGCCGATTCCACAGCAAACGGGGACAAGTCAAAACGGTGACAAAACAACTGTTTGCAGCGGTTTCATGTCGCACCCCACGAAGTTTTGCCCGGCGTTTTCCACAATTCGCCCCTGGCGCTGTGGATATGAAAAACGCCCCGGACCGGTCAAGGTCACGGGGCGTTCCTGTGGACCCGGATCAGTGCCCGCCCAGATACGCGTTGCGCACCTCCTCGTTGGCCAGCAGTTCCTTGCCGGTACCGCTGAGACGGATCTGCCCGTTGACCATCACGTAGGCCCGGTCCGAGAGCCTGAGCGCATGGTTGGCGTTCTGCTCGACCAGGAAGATGGTCATCCCCGAGGCAGCCAGTTCGCGCAGGGTGGCGAAGATCTGCTTCACCACGATCGGCGCCAGGCCCAGGCTCGGTTCATCGAGCAGCAGCAGCTTGGGTCGGCTCATCAGCGCCCGGGCGATGGCGAGCATCTGCTGCTCGCCGCCGGACATGGTCATGGCCCGCTGGTTGCGCCGCTCCCTGAGCCGCGGAAACAGCTCGAACATGCGCTGCATGTCCTCGCTGGCGAACTGGTCGCCAATGGGGATGGTGCCCATCAGCAGGTTCTCTTCCACAGTCATGTCGGGGAACACCCGGCGCCCTTCCGGCGACTGGGCGATACCGTTGGAGGCGATGTAGTGGGAGGACTTGTGGGTGATGTCGATGCCCCGGTAGAGGATCTGCCCGGATGCCGCCCGCGGCTGGCCGAAGATCGACATCAGCAGCGTCGACTTGCCGGCTCCGTTGGAGCCGATCAGGCTGACGGTTTCGCCTTCGTCGATGTGCAACGAGACCTTCTTCAGGGCCTGAATCGGCCCGTAATAGACGTCCAGGTTCTTCAGTTCGAGGATAGCCTGACTCATACCAGTTCCTCTTCATCCGCACCCAGGTAGGCGGCAATCACTTTCGGGTCGTTGCGGATCGCCTCGGGCCCGCCCTGGGCGATCACGTTGCCGTGGTCCAGTACCACGATGTGGTCGGAAATACTCATCACCATGCCCATGTCGTGTTCGATCAGCACCACGGTCAGATCGTGCTCGTCGCGCAGCAGCCGGATCATCGCGCTCAGCGCTTCGGTTTCCTGAGGGTTGAGGCCCGCCGCCGGCTCGTCGAGGCAGATCACCTGCGGCCGCGTGCACATGGCCCGGGCGATCTCCAGGCGGCGTTGCTGGCCGTAGGAGAGCTCGCCGGCCAGGCGGTTGGCGCAGTCCACCAGGTCGACTACCTCCAGCCAGTAGAACGCCGTGTCCAGCGCGTCGCTCTCGGCCTTGCGGTAGCCCCGGGTATTGAGGATGCCGGCCAGCAGGTTGCGGTTGACCCACATGTGCTGGGCCACCAGCAGGTTCTCCAGCACCGACATTTCCTTGAACAGGCGGATGTTCTGGAAGGTCCGTGCCAGCCCCGCACGGTTGACCAGGTGGGTACCGCCGAACATCTTGTAGTACAGCCGGCTGGCGAAGTTCTTCGGCGAAACGAAGTCGCTGGCCCGGAAGGACTCGCCCAGCAGCTGGATGACGTTGGTCTCTCGGCCGCGGGTATTGAGCATGATGCTGCCGCCGGTGGCCTTGTAGAAACCGGTGAGGCAGTTGAACACGGTGGTCTTGCCGGCACCGTTGGGGCCGATCAGGGCGAAGATCGAGTTGCGCTTGACCTGCAGGCTGACGTCGCTGAGGGCCTTGATACCCCCGAAGTGCATCATCAGTTTCTCGACCGAGAGAATGATTTCATCGTTCATTGCGCAGCTCCCTCGTGCAAGACACCCTTACGCGGGGCTACCCCGGTACGACTGATACGGATCAGGCCGCGAGGCCGCCAGATCATCATCAACACCATCAATACGCCGAACAGCAGCACCCGGTACTCGGCGAAGCTGCGCAGCAACTCCGGCGCAACGGTCAGCACGAAGGCGGCGATGACCACGCCGATGGTCGAGCCCATGCCGCCGAGCACGACGATGGCGAGGATCAGCGCCGACTCGAAGAAGGTGAACGAGGTCGGGTTGACGAAGCCCTGGTAGGTGGCGAAGAACACCCCGGCCAAGCCTGCCGTCGAGGCCCCGAGGGTGAATGCCGAGAGCTTGACCAGCACATGGTTCAGGCCCATGGCGCGGCAGGCGATCTCGTCTTCACGCAGGGCCTCCCAGGCCCTGCCGACCGGCATCCGGGTCAACCGGTGCTTGATGTAGAGCACCGCCAGCACCACCAGGAACAGCACGGTGTAGATGAAGTAGAACTTCACGTCCGGGTTGTAGGCGATACCGAAGAACTCGTGGAACGGCACCCCGCCATCCTTCGCCCGCTTGCCGAACTCCAGGCCGAAGAAGGTCGGCAGCGGCGCCGGCATGCCGTTCGGGCCGCCGGTCAGCGACAGCCAGTTGTTGAGCACCAGGCGGATGATCTCGCCAAAACCCAGGGTCACGATCGCCAGGTAGTCGCCATGCAGGCGCAATACCGGGAAACCCAGCACGCAGCCGGCCATGGCCGCGCAGATGGCCGCCAGGGGCAGTACGGTCCAGAAGCCCAGGCCGAGGTACTGGTAACCCAGGGCCAGGCCATAGGCACCGATGGCGTAGAACGCCACGTAGCCGAGGTCGAGCAGGCCCGCGAGGCCGACCACGATGTTCAGGCCGAGGCCGAGCAGCACGTAGATCAGGCCGAGGATCACCACGCCCAGCAGGTAGGAGTTGGAGAACACCGGGAAGACCACCGCGATGGCGATCATGATCGGGATGATCCAGCGCAGGCGCGACTTGTAGTCCGGCGCCAGTACGTGCACCCCCGAACCGCCGCCCTCGAAGCTGTCGAGCAGCCGCTTGCCCTTGGCGGTCTGCAGGTAGAGGCTCAGGGCCAGGCGGCCAAGCATGACGATCGCCACCAGCCAGGCGACACGGGTCGGTTCCAGGTTGAAACTGTAGCCCTCGAGGACGACCCCGACGATCGGGCCGAAGACAATGAGGGCGAGCAGGCCGGCAAGAATGGCATCCACCAGGCTTTTTTTGATATCGAGCTTTTTTTCAGTGGCAGTGGACATGGCTTACACCTTCGACACAAGAGGACGGCCGAGCAGGCCTTGCGGCCGAAAGACCAGGACCAGGACCAGCAGCGAGAAGCTGAACACGTCCTTGTAGTCCGAGTTGACCAACCCGGAGAACAGCGACTCGGAGATCCCGAGGATGATCCCGCCCAGCATCGCTCCCGGCAGTGAGCCGATGCCGCCAAGTACCGCGGCGGTGAAGGCCTTGATGCCGATGACGAAGCCCGCGTAGAAGTCGAACGTGCCGTAGTTCATGGTGATCAGCACACCGGCCAGGGCCGCCATGGCCGCACCGATGACGAACACATAGGAAATGATCCGGTCGGTATTGATCCCGAGGATCGAGGCCATCTTGCGGTCCTGCTGGGTGGCCCGGCACATGCGCCCCAGCCTGGTGTACTTGATGATGTAGGTCAGCACGCCCATGCCGAGGAACGCGGCCACCAGGATGAAGACCTTGGTGTAGGTGAGCTGGACGAAGCCACTGCCGACCTCGATGCGCCAGGCACCGGTGAGCAGTGTCGGAACGCCCTGCTGCCTGGCGCCCTGGCTGATCTGCGCGTAGTTCTGCAGGATCAGCGAAATGCCGATGGCACTGATCAGCGGCGCCAGCCGGGTAGAGTTGCGCAGGGGTTTGTAGGCGATACGCTCGATGGTCCAGCCATACACCCCGGTCACGACGATGGTGAACAGCAGCGTGCCGAGCATCAGCAGCGGGAAGGATTCGATACCGAAGTAGGCCAGCAGGGCCAGACTGATTGCCGAGAGGTAGGCGGAAATCATGTAAACCTCGCCGTGGGCGAAGTTGATCATGCCGATGATGCCATAGACCATTGTGTAGCCGATGGCGATCAGGCCATAGACCGACCCAAGGGTCAGGCCATTGACCAGTTGCTGCAGGAAAATACCATCCATAACGCAATCTCACGCACGTTGAGAGACTGCACAGAAGCCCACCGCGACGGACCGGGGTTCAACCGCCGTCGCAGCACAGCCATGTGCAGTTCTACGAGAAAAGACAGGTAACTGCACGGACACACGTGGCGACCGGCCGACCCGCGCGGGGCCGGCCGATCGGCTCATGTCACTTCTGTTTTTCCAGTTGGTGGTATTTGCCGCTCGCGTCCCACTGGTAGACCACGTAGTCGGAGACTTTCAGGTCGCCCTTGGTGTCCCAGGCCTTTTCGCCCATCACGGTCTTGACCGGATGCGACTTGAGCCATTTGGCGGCGTCTTCGCCCTTGTTGGACTTGGCGCCGTTGAAGCCGGCGGCCAGGGCCTGGATCGAGGCGTAGGCGTACAGGGTGTAGCCTTCAGGCTCGGTGCCGTTCTTGCGGAACTGCTCGACGACCGCCTTGCTGTCGGGCAGCAGGCGTGGGTCGGCGCCGAAGGTCATGTAGACGCCGTCGACGTATTGCGGGCCGCCGGCGGTGGTCACCAGTTCATCGGTCACCACACCGTCGTCGGACATGAACTTGACGTCCTTCAGGCCTTCGGTGCGCAGTTGCTTGACCAGGGGACCGGCTTCCGGATGCAGGCCACCGAAGTAGACCACGTCGGCGCCGGCGGCACGGATCTTGGTCACCAGGGCACTGAAGTCCTTCTCGCCACGGGTCAGGCCCTCGTAGATCACCGGGGTCACGCCGCGCTTGATCAGTTGCGCCTTGGTGGCGTCGGCCAGGCCCTGGCCATAGGTGTCCTTGTCGTGGATCACCGCGACCTTCTTGCCCTTGAGCACGTCGACGATGTAGTCGCCGGCGACGATGCCCTGCTGGTCGTCACGACCGCACATGCGGAACATCGCGGACAGACCGCGCTCGGTCACCTGCGGGTTGGTGGAACCGGGCGTGATCGCGATGATGCCGGCTTCGTCATAGACTTCCGAGGCCGGGATGGTCGAGGAGGAGCAGAAGTGCCCGACGACACCGGCGACCTGCTTGTTGGTCAGGTCCTTGGCCACCGTTACCGCCTGCTTCGGCTCGCACGCGTCGTCGCCCTTGATCAGGACGATCTTCTCGCCGTTGACCCCGCCTTCCGCGTTGATCACGTCCGCCGCCGCCTGAGCCCCCTTCATGTACTGCTCGCCAAACGCCGCATTGGCACCGGTCATGGGACCGGCCACACCGATTTTCAGATCAGCCTGAGCAAACGCAGAAACACCCAGCGCAGCAGCCACTGCGAGGGCGACACAGCCTTTTTTGTAAAACTTCTGGGACATGAGGTGGTGCTCCAAGTTTTTTTAGTTTGGCACTGCGACTTCACTGAATGCTCAGAGCAAGGGGCGTGCCATCGGTTTTTTGTTCTGAAAAAAGTCACTGTCTTATGGTTTTCTGGACTGTTTCGGGCCCTTTTCAACTGGGCGTGCAACCGTCTAACTCGGCGAAGGTAGAACCTTTTTCAGAAAAAGGTGCAACCCTCAAGTGCCACTACTGCAACCTCGACACACATACGCGTGCAACCACCATGTAACAACATGCGTCACCGAAGTGCACACTCACAGTGCACGACTGCTACATCGCGCACCATATAGGCTAGCCGTAGCCGGTAAAAGCGCCGTCCGGATTGGCGCTTTTGTTGTATCAAATGACGATCCGCAGGCACTGGCCCGCGTGATACAGCGAGAACCCGACCTCGTACAGGCAACTGCGCAGGCCCACCGCCGGTACCGGCCGCATCGGTGCAAAGGGAATCGGCAGGGCCTGAGGATTTCCGTTACACAGGTAGTCGGCGAAGGCCTTGCCGACCACGGTTCCGGTGGTGACGCCCCGTCCGTTGTAGCCGGTGACGGCCACCAGGCCGGGCGCCGGCTCGAACAGCCGCATCAGGTGATCGGGGGTGAAGGCGATGCAGCCGGTCCAGGTACATTCCCAGTCGACCTTTTTCAGGTAGGGGAAATAGTGCTGCTGGATCCGGTCGGCCCAGGCCCGCAGGAACCAGGCGGGTTTCTGGTTGCCATTGCCGAGGCTGCCCAGCAGCAGCCGGCCGTCGGCATCGCGGCGGATGCTGCTGAGCACCTGGCGGGTGTCCCAGGAGCCCTGCCCGCCCGGCAGGATCCGTTTCGCCGCGTCATCGTCCAGCGGGACGGAAGCGACCTGATAGTAGTAACCGGGGAAGAAATTGCGCCGCAGCTCGGTCCACTCGCCTTCGGTGTAGGCATTGGAGGCCATCACCACCTGTTCGGCAGTGACCGCGCCGTCGGCTGTCTGCACCGACCAGCGCTGGCCCTGGCGCTCCAGCCGGGTGACCGGCGACCGGTCGAACAATCGGGCACCCAGCCCGACGGCGGCCTTGGCCAGGCCCGAGGTGTAGGCCATCGGATTGAGGGTGCCGGCCCGCCGGTCGAGCAGGGCGGCGGCAATCTTGCGCGTACCGGTGGCGGCTTCGCAGGCGCTGCCGGTCAGCAGCTCCACCGGGGCGCCGCGACGCTTCCACTGTTGCTCGCGACTGCGCAGGTCAGCCTCGCCACGGGCATTGTGGGCCATATGCAAGGTGCCTTCGCGGCGCAGTTGGCAATCGATGCCGTACTTGTCGACCAGGCTGAACACCAGCGCCGGGGCACCGCCGAGCATGCGATTGAGCTGGCTGCCGACGGCCTCGCCAAAACCGGCCTCGATATCGTCCGGAGGAATCCACAACCCGGCGTTGACCAGGCCGACATTGCGCCCGGAACCACCATGCCCGGTGCGATGAGCCTCCAGCACGCAGACGCTCTTGCCCTGCTCACGCAGGTGAATCGCAGCCGACAGCCCGGTAATGCCGGCGCCGATGACACAGACGTCGACGCTCAGCTCACCCTTGAAGCGCGGCGCCTCGGGCCGCTGGGGCGTGAGCTTTTCCCATAGACATTCTTCACGTAACGCCATTGCCAGACTCCGAAAATGAAACCCAACAGCCACCTGAACCCAACGCACCGCCGGCTCCTACAGGGACAAACCCGACCCAAGAGGGCCTGGGCGCTCCACCGACTCAGTCAAAGACGATGCCCTGAGCCAACGGCAGTTCCCGCGAGTAGTTGACGGTGTTGGTCTGGCGCCGCATGTAGCCGCGCCAGGCATCGGAACCCGACTCACGACCACCGCCGGTCTCCTTCTCGCCACCGAACGCGCCGCCGATCTCCGCACCGCTGGGGCCGATGTTGACGTTGGCAATGCCACAGTCGCTGCCCACCGCCGACATGAACAGCTCGGCCTCGCGCACGTCGGTGGTGAAGATGCACGAGGACAGCCCCTGGGGCACCGCATTGTTCAGGCGCAGGGCCTCGGCGAAGTCGCTGTAGCCGATCACGTAGAGGATCGGGGCGAAGGTCTCGTGCCGGACCACATCGCTCTGCTCGGGCATCTCGACGATGGCCGGCGAGACGTAATAGGCATCGGGGAACTGCTCCTGCAGTTGGCGCTGGCCGCCGAACACCCGACCGCCCTCGCTCAGGGCCTGTTCGAGGGCGTCCTGCATGGCATCGAAACCGTGCCTGTCGATCAGTGGGCCGACCAGGTTGCCCTCCAGCGGGTGGCCGATGCGCACCTTGGCATAGGCGGCCTTGAGCCGGCTGACGATCTCGTCCTTGACCGACTCGTGGGCGATCAGCCGGCGCAGGGTGGTGCAACGCTGGCCGGCGGTGCCGACGGCGCTGAACAGGATGGCCCGCACCGCCATGTCCAGGTCGGCGCTGGGGCCGAGGATCATCGCGTTGTTGCCGCCCAGCTCGAGGATGCTGCGGGCGAAACGGGCGGCCACCTTGGGCGCCACCTCGCGTCCCATGCGGGTGCTGCCGGTGGCGCTGACCAGGGCCACGCGCGGGTCGTCGACCAGGGCTTCGCCGGCGTCGCGGCCACCGATGACGACCTGGCTGAGGTACGGCGGCGCATCGCTGAAATTCTTCAGCACGCGCTCGAACAGGGCCTGGCAGGCCAGTGCGGTCAGCGGCGTCTTTTCCGACGGTTTCCAGATCACCGGGTTGCCGCAGACCAGCGCCAGCGCCGTGTTCCAGGCCCAGACCGCGACCGGGAAGTTGAAGGCACTGATCACCCCGACCACGCCCAGCGGATGCCAGGTCTCACGCATATGATGGCCAGGACGCTCCGAAGCGATGGTCAAGCCGTACAACTGGCGCGACAGGCCGACCGCGAAGTCGCAGATATCGATCATTTCCTGCACTTCCCCCAGGCCTTCCTGGGTGATCTTGCCGGCTTCCCAGGACACCAGTTCGCCGAGGTCGGCCTTGTACTGGCGCAGCAATTCGCCGAACTGGCGCACCAGCTCGCCACGGCGCGGCGCCGGCACCTGGCGCCAGGCCTCGAAGGCCCGCTCGGCGCGCCCGACCTGCTGCTCGACCTCGGCCGGTCCCTGCCAGTTCACGGCGCCGATGCGGCTGCCGTCGATCGGCGAATGCACGGGCTGCCTGCCCTGTTGAGACAGCGCCGGGTCAACACCAAGACGATCGAGCAATGCGGCAACCATGGGATCATTCCTCCAGACGAAAATCGGAAAACTTCAGGTTGTAGTTGTAGCGACCTTCGGACTTGCCAACAAACGACGATTAGGCGAGATATCATTCCGTTTATTCATGCTGCGCAAGAAACAGAAGAAAAGGCCCGTTCATGCTGAATAAAAGACACCTGCCCTCGATCACCGCACTGCAGTGTTTCGAGGCCGTTACCCGGCACTTGAGCTTCACCCGCGCGGCAGAGGAGCTGAACCTGACCCAGAGCGCGGTCAGCAAGCAGGTCGCGCAGCTTGAAGAACTGCTCCAGCACCTGCTGTTCCGCCGGGTGCGCCGACGCCTGCAACTGACGCCGGCGGGAAACCTGTACCTGGTGGAAGTCCGAAAAATCCTGACCCAGATGGAGATGTCGACCCACTACCTGCGCTCCTACGGTGGCGAAACCGAAGTCCTGCGGGTTTCCACGCCGCCGACATTCGGTGCCCGCTGGCTGGTGCCACGCCTCAAGGGCTGGCGCCTGCGTCATCCGCATATCCACCTGGACCTGTGCAGCGAACAGGAAGCCGACGACCTGCTGCAGGGACGCAGCGACCTGGCATTCTTTTTCGGCCAGGGTTCGCGGCCGGGCACCGAGTGCCTGAAGCTGTTCAGCGAAGAGCTGGTGCCGGTCTGTGCCCCCTCCAGCCTGCCCGAACAGCCATTCGAGGACCCGACGCAGCTGAGCGAACTGGTCCTGCTGCAGAACGCCTCTCGGCCCCAGGCCTGGCATGACTGGTTCGAGCACCAGGGCTATCACACCGAACACAGCTACCACGGGCCACGCTTCGAGACCTTCTACATGTGCATTCGCGCGGCGCAGGTCGGCTGTGGGGTGGCCCTGCTGCCGCGCTTTCTGGTGGAGGAGGAACTGGCCGACGGCAAGCTGGTGATCCCCTGGCCGCATGCGATGCCCAGCCGTGACGCCTATTACCTGGCGTACCCGGAGCACTCGGCGGAAGTACCGAAGGTGAAGAATTTCGTGCAGTGGATGCAGGAGCAGATCGACGATCCTTCGCAGGCCTGAGGAGTCTGGAGGTCATCGAGATTGGCGGTGGTCTTGAGAACGCTTTCGCGGGCAAGCCCTGCTCCTACAGGAGAGATGTCGAGCACGACATTGATGTACGACATTGTTCTGTAGGAGCGTGGCTTGCCCGCGAATAGGCCCGCAATGCCAGCAAAAATCGCTGGTAAAACCACCCCCTGATATGCGCCACTAGCGCCATTCACCCAAAAGCTGCCGCAACGCCGACCGGCATGGAGACACCCGTTATGAGCGATAAGGCCTTTGGCGATCGCATCGTGCAGAACCTGCTCGACACCGACTTCTACAAACTGACCATGATGCAGGCGGTACTGCACAACTATCCCAACGTCGAAGTCGAATGGGATTTCCGCTGCCGCAACAGCGAGGACCTGCAACCCTACCTGGCGGAGATCCGCTATCAGATCGAGCGCCTCGCCGAACTGAGCCTGAGCATGGACCAGTTGGGTTTCCTCGAACGCATCAGCTTTCTCAAGCCGGACTTCCTGCGCTTCCTCGGCCTGTTCCGCTTCAACCTGCGCTACGTACACACCGGCATCGAGAACGGCGAACTGTTCATCCGCCTGCGCGGCCCCTGGCTGCATGTGATCCTGTTCGAGGTGCCGCTGCTGGCGATCGTCAGCGAGGTGCGCAACCGCTATCGCTACCAGGAGACCGAACTGAAACAGGCCCGCGAACAGCTGTACCGCAAGTTCGACTGGCTGACCGCCAACGCCAGTGCCGACGAGCTGGCGCACCTGCAAGTCGCCGACTTCGGCACCCGTCGGCGGTTTTCCTACCGCGTCCAGGAAGAAGTGGTGAGCGTGCTCAAGCATGACTTCCCCGGACGCTTCGTCGGCACCAGCAACGTGCACCTGGCCCGTGAATTCGACATGAAGCCGCTCGGCACCATGGCCCACGAGTGGATCATGGCCCACCAGCAACTCGGCCCGCGGCTGATCGACAGCCAGATCGCCGCACTCGATTGCTGGGTCCGCGAGTACCGCGGCCTGCTGGGGATCGCGCTGACCGACTGCATCACCACCGACGCCTTCCTGAAGGATTTCGACCTGTACTTCGCCAAGCTGTTCGACGGCTTGCGCCATGATTCGGGCGACCCGGTACAGTGGGGCGAAAAATGCATAGCTCGTTATCACCAGTTGGGCATCGACCCGATGAGCAAGACCCTGGTGTTCTCCGACAGCCTCAACCTGCCCAAGGCCCTGGAGATATTCCGGGCGCTGCGCGGTCGGATCAATGTCAGCTTCGGCATCGGCACCAACCTCACCTGCGACATTCCCGGGGTGGAACCGATGAGCATCGTGCTTAAAATGACCGCCTGCAACGGCCAGCCCGTGGCGAAGATCTCCGATGAACCGGGCAAGGCTCAGTGCAAGGACCCGAATTTCGTCTCCTATCTGCGCCATGTGTTCCAGGTGGCCGATTAATCCGTTTTCGATCGAATCCTACGCAAGGAGTGAATCATGCAAGCCGTACAGCGCCAGATTGCTGAACAGCTCAAGGTCCAGCCGCCGTTCGCCGACCAGGCCGCCCTCGAGGCCGAGGTCGCCCGGCGCATCACCTTCATCCAGAACTGCTTGCAGAACTCGGGCCTCAAGAGCCTGGTGCTGGGCATCAGCGGCGGCGTCGACTCGCTGACCGCCGGTTTGCTGGCGCAGCGCGCCGTGCGTGAACTGCGGGAGCGCACCGGTGATGAGCAGTATCGCTTCATCGCGGTGCGCCTGCCCTACGAAGTCCAGTTCGACGAACACGACGCCACGGCGTCGGTGGACTTCATCGACCCCGACGAGCGCCATACCGTGAACATCGGCCCGGCGGTCAAGGCGCTGGCCGCGGAAGTGGCGGCGTTCGAAGGCAAGGCCGCCGTCTCGCGGGACTTCGTGCTCGGCAACACCAAGGCGCGCATGCGCATGGTCGCCCAGTACACCATCGCCGGTGCCGCCAACGGCCTGGTGATCGGCACCGACCACGCGGCGGAAGCGGTGATGGGCTTCTTCACCAAGTTCGGTGACGGCGCCTGCGACCTGGCGCCGCTGAGCGGGCTGGTGAAGAACCAGGTCCGGGCCATTGCCCGCAGCTTCGGCGCCCCCGAGTCGCTGGTGGAGAAAGTCCCGACCGCCGACCTGGAAGACCTGGCACCCGGCAAGCCGGACGAGGCTTCCCATGGCGTGACCTATGCCGAGATCGACGCGTTCCTGCACGGCCAGCCCGTGCGCCAGGAAGCCTTCGACATCATCTGCCGGACCTACGAAAAGACCCGGCACAAGCGCGAGCTGCCGTTCGCACCGTGAGGAGACGCAACGTGGCGGGCTTGCCGGCTCGCCACGACGCCCGGACCAGCCTCGGAATGACAGTTTCAAAGGCCTGATGCCGGCCAGTTTGCCGTAGGATTTTTCTGTTTTTTTCGGCAACTATTGAGGCAGTCCCCCCTGCGGAGCAGTCTTCGCCATCCTCTGTTGGCCAGGACTGCTGCGTATGTTGTTCAAGCAAAAGCCTCCCCATATCCGAGCCACTCCGCTCTTCCAGCGCCCGTGGATCATTCCGCTGTCCGGCCTGATCGGCGCCCTGTGCTGGATTTTCGTCGCCACCCAGCCGTCCGCTCGCCCGGCCAGCGGCCGCCCGAGCAAGGAACACTTTATCCTCAGCGGCAGCATGCCGATCCAGACGGCCCTGCGCGCCAGCGCCCGATACACCCCCGGCAACCAGCAGAGCGGTTGCCCGTACCAGCATCCGACCCTGCACTTCGATACCGTCCCACTGGATAGCCCGCGCACGTTCGACTTCACGGTGCCCACAGGCTATGAACTGCCCGGCTGCAAACTCTATCTGAGCGAAGTCAGCTTCGAGACCGAGGCCTTCTATGGCCAGGACAACCATCAACGCAGCATCACCAGCAGCGGCGCGATCACCCTGCGCGACGACCTGCGTCCAGGCGTGTCGGGGTTCCCGTCATCGGGGGAAAAACACTATCGCGGCCTTTGCGACTGGCAGCCGCACAGCACGCCTGCGGGGCTGGAACCGCAGCAGAGCCTCAATTGCTACAGCGTCGACGAGCAGTGGCAGGCACTAGGCAACGACTACAAGCGCAAACAGTTGGGCGGGGTATTCAGCCGACAGGAAGTGGAGGGAAAAACGATTCGGCTGGAATTGCGGAAAAACGAACAGTCCTGATCCCGCACGGGGCGGGACCAGGTGAGGGCCATCACTTGAGGGTGACGGTGCCCTTCATCATCGAGATGTGGCCCGGGAACGAGCAGAAGAAGCCGTACTTCTCGGCCGGGTTCAGCTTCGACACGTCGAAGGTGACCGAGTCCTTCTCGCCGGCACCGATGATCTTGGTGTGGGCGATGACGCGAGTGTCGCCGTCTTTCAGGTAGTTCTTGTCGATGCCGGCGGAAATGCCGTCCGATGCGATCGGCTGCATGTCGGCTTCCTTGCTCAGCACCCAGTTGTGGCCCATGACGTTCTTCGGCAGGCTGCCGCCGTGAGTCAGTTCCACGGTGAAGGTCTTGCAGCTCTTGTCGATCTCGATGGCCTTGGTGTTGAAGGACATCTGATCGGTCGAATCGACAGTGGTCTTGCATTCGGCAGCGAACACCTGGCCGCTGGCGAGGGCCAGCAGGGATACCGCGACAACTTTGGCAAACATCGTGAATCTCCAAGGCAGGGTATGAAAAGCGGCGGATCAATGCAGGAAGACTACCTGAGGACAGACAGGGTTCCCATGATCTGAATCAAGAAATTGTATACAATCCTAAGCTATCGCCTCGATGGATACAATCAACCAGCCAGACGAATCCGCGCGACTTAACATTAGCCCATCGTCATCCATCGGAGTCTGCGCCATGTCCATCGACAGCCTGCTGTACAGTTTGCTCGCCGCCTATGCCTGCGGTGCCAGCGGTACCTGCGAAGCCACCCGGCGCTAGCGCCGCTTCACCAGCGTACGGCGAAGACTCTCCCGCTGCTTGCGGATCTCCACCAGGCGCTCGCGCATTTCGCGGTGGCGCCGGCTGTTGAGCAACAGCAGGCCCAGCAACGGGGCAAAGAGGGCCAGCGCGTAGACGATCCGATGCGGGTGCGAGGTGATGGTCGGCAGCACACCCAGGAAACACAGCACGAACACCAGCACCAGGCCGCGAACCCACTGCGGCCGGCCGCGCACGATCATGAAGTTGCAGTGGGCAACCACCAAGCCCAGCAACATCAATGCGACGAACGTACCAGTCGCCTGCTCCTCCAGTGAAGCCGCGGGGAAATAGTGGTCCCCCGCCAACGGCAGACCACAGGCGATAGCCACCAGCGCGGCGAAGATCGCCCCGATGAAGGTCGGGAAATAACGCGCCAGAAAGCGCCGCAGGCTCAGCGTCTCCATCATTCGTCGATTTCCTCGTAAAGCCCGACGGCAATGGTCTTCACGTTGCCGGACAGGGCGCTGCCGGTGAGCCCGATCGCCGCGCCCAGGGAATCCTTGATCTGGGTGATGGTGGCATGGCGGATCTCGGTCGGCGTGAAGCGTTTGGGCAACTCGCCGGCCAACTGTTTCAGCTTGAGCATTTTCGGGGTAAGGCGCGGGTCGTTGATGCTCAGCAATTCCTTGGTCAGCTTGGCCCGCTCCTGGCGATTGAGCCCGCGCAACACGTCCCGGATACTCTTGCCGGTGGTGGCCTTGGTGATGCGCACCAGCTTGATGGAGGTCAGCGCGGAGGCGCCGACACCCAGCAGCGAAGCCGCATCCAGGGCGATCGAGGTGTACTGGTACCAGGCCTCGCTGTCGAGGTAGTCGTTGCGCGCCGGGTTGGTCACTTCGTTGACCGTCCGATAACCGCCAACCAGACACTGCGCAGTACTGGCGGCCGCAGCGGTATAGCCGATGGCGACCAGCACCGAACTGGCCCCGGCCGAAAACGGCACCGCCACCGAGCCGCTGAGCACCACGACCCAGCCGATCACCGCGCCGGCACACGACAGGCTGGTATTGATGGCCTCGCTGACCAGCCGCGACTCCCGGGGATTGTCCTGTACCTGCTGGGCGAACTGCTTCGGCGCGATGTACTTCTGCGCCTCGCGCAGGATCACCCGCTTGGGCTTGATGCTGCAGATCGGCTGGAACTCACGCAGGGTCACCACGTTGAATTCGGCGTCGATGTACACGACACCGGCACCGACGATGCCGGGATCGGCATCGATCGCGGCGAACAACCGCGGCAGGTCGACCTGGCTGGCGATGCGCTGACGGGCGAAAAACTGGGAGGGACTGGAGTCCATGCCGATGCCGGGTAGCGAAGAGCTCACGCGGGATTCATCCTTGAGTCGAACGGTGGAAAATTCGCCGCAACCTTAACAAACCCGCCCGTTCTTCGATAGAAAGCAAAACGCCAGCACTGGGCTGGCGTCTTGTCGGGTGCAACGCTGTATCAGCGCGGTACCACCGGCTTGCGGGCCGGCTTCTTGCCCTTGCCCTTGGCCGCATCGGCGCGTTCCTTGGCCGCCTGCCTGTTGCGTGCGGCGGCTGCGGCCTTGGCTTCCTCGCGCTTGTCCCAGGGCTTGCTGCCGTCGCTGCCACGCGGCGGCAGGCCGGTGTGCTGGGTGAGGATGCGCGTGCTGTCCTTGCCGACCTTGTGGCTGCCGGCCGGCGTCGAGTTCTTGCGCCGGGCGCTCTGGTAGCTGTCGGTCTGCGGCTGGTGCAACGGGATCAACTGGTGCTTGCCCGGCCCGATCAGGTCGCCACGCCCCATGCGCAGCAGGGCCTCGCGCAGCATCGGCCAGCCCTTCGGATCGTGGTAGCGCAGGAACGCCTTGTGCAGCCGGCGCTGCTCCTCGCTCTTGACGATGGTCACCGCGTCGCTCTTGTAGGTGACCTTGCGCAGCGGGTTCTTGCCTGAATGGTACATCGCGGTGGCACTGGCCATCGGCGACGGGTAGAACGCCTGCACCTGGTCGGCACGGAAACCGTTGGCCTTGAGCCATAGCGCCAGGTTCATCATGTCTTCGTCGGTGGTGCCCGGGTGGGCGGCGATGAAGTACGGGATCAGGTACTGTTCCTTGCCGGCCTCTTTCGAGAACTTCTCGAACATCCGCTTGAAGCGGTCGTAGGTGCCGATGCCCGGTTTCATCATCTGGTTGAGCGGACCTTCCTCGGTATGCTCCGGGGCGATCTTCAGGTAGCCGCCGACGTGGTGGGTCACCAGTTCCTTGACGTATTCGGGTGACTCGACCGCCAGGTCGTAACGCAGGCCGGAAGCGATCAGAATCTTCTTCACCCCGGGCAACGCACGGGCGCTGCGGTAGAGCTGGATCAGCGACGAGTGGTCGGTGTTCAGGTTCGGGCAGATGCCGGGGAACACGCACGACGGCTTGCGGCACGCCGACTCGATCGCCGGGCTCTTGCAGGCGATGCGGTACATGTTCGCGGTCGGCCCGCCGAGGTCGGAGATGACACCGGTGAAGCCCGGTACCTTGTCGCGGATCTCCTCGATCTCGCGAATGATCGACTCTTCGGAACGGTTCTGGATGATCCGCCCTTCGTGCTCGGTGATCGAGCAGAAGGTGCAGCCACCGAAGCAGCCACGCATGATGTTCACCGAAAAACGGATCATCTCGTAGGCCGGGATCTTTTCCTTGCCATAGGCCGGGTGCGGGATGCGCTGGTAGGGCATGCCGAACACGTAGTCCATTTCCTCGGTGGTCATCGGAATGGGCGGCGGGTTGAACCACACATCCACCTCGCCATGCTTCTGCACCAGCGCACGGGCGTTGCCCGGGTTGGTTTCCAGGTGCAGCACGCGGTTGGCGTGGGCATAGAGCACCGGGTCATTACGCACCTTCTCCATCGAAGGCAGGCGGATCACGGTCTTGTCGCGTGTCATTTTGGGACTGGCGAGGATCTGCACCACCTTGGCTTCCTGCGGATCCTCAACCGGCCCCTTTTCCTGCTCGATGGCGCACGCCGCGGTGTCCTGGGTGTTCACATAGGGGTTGATGATCTTGTCGATCTTGCCCGGCCGATCGATACGCGTGGAATCGACTTCATACCAGCCCTGTGGGGTATCGCGACGGATGAACGCGGTGCCGCGCACGTCGGTGATGTCTTCGATCTTCTGACCGTAGGACAGGCGCTGGGCGACCTCGACGATCGCCCGCTCGGCGTTGCCGTAGAGCAGGATGTCGGCGCTGGCGTCGATCAGGATCGAGTTGCGCACACGGTCCTGCCAGTAGTCGTAGTGGGCGATCCGGCGCAGCGAGGCCTCGATGCCGCCGAGTACGATCGGCACGTGCCTGTAGGCCTCCTTGCAGCGCTGGCTGTAGACCAGGCTGGCGCGGTCCGGCCGCTTGCCGGCCACGCCGCCAGGGGTATAGGCGTCGTCCGAGCGGATTTTCTTGTCGGCGGTGTAGCGGTTGATCATCGAGTCCATGTTGCCGGCCGCGACGCCGAAGAACAGGTTCGGCTCGCCAAGCTTCATGAAGTCGTCTTTCGACTGCCAGTTCGGCTGGGCGATGATCCCGACGCGGAAGCCCTGGGCTTCCAGCAGCCGGCCGATGATCGCCATGCCGAAGGACGGATGGTCGACGTAGGCATCGCCGGTGACGATGATCACGTCGCAGGAGTCCCAGCCGAGCTGATCCATCTCTTCCCGGCTCATGGGCAGGAAGGGCGCTGGCCCGAAACATTCGGCCCAGTACTTGGGATAGTCAAATAACGGCTTGGCTGCTTGCATGGCGGTGACCGATGTCGAGATGAAAGGTGTCGAGATGAAAAATCGCGGGCGCGGAATATAGCACAAAAAATGATCAAACCCGACGATAATCGTCGGGTTTATCCGTATCGCGTCTGCCCTGTCGCACGCCTGGCGACTGGGCGCTACTCGTCGTCGTCGAAGTTGTAGCTGCCCGGCGCGAGGTTCTCGAAGCGGGTGTACTTGCCGATGAAGGCCAGGCGGATGAAGCCGATCGGACCGTTCCGCTGCTTGCCGATGATGATTTCGGCAATGCCCTTGTGCTCGGTCTCCGGGTGATAGACCTCGTCGCGGTACACGAACATGATCACGTCGGCGTCCTGCTCGATCGCTCCGGATTCCCGCAAGTCGGAGTTCACCGGACGCTTGTTCGGCCGTTGTTCCAGGGAGCGGTTGAGCTGGGACAGGGCCACCACCGGGCAGTTGAATTCCTTGGCCAGGGCCTTGAGGGAACGGGAGATCTCGGAAATCTCGTTGGTCCGGTTGTCGCCGCTGGAGCCCGGGATCTGCATGAGCTGCAGGTAGTCGATCATGATCAGCGCGATATCGCCGTGCTCACGCACCAGGCGGCGGGTCCGCGCACGCATTTCCGACGGGCTGATGCCTGCGGTATCGTCGATGAACAGCTTGCGGTCGTTGAGCAGGTTGACCGCCGAGGTCAGGCGCGGCCAGTCGTCGTCTTCCAGTTGGCCGGAACGCACCTTGGTCTGGTCGATGCGGCCGAGGGACGACAGCATACGCATGATCAGCGATTCGCCTGGCATCTCGAGGGAGTACACCAGCACCGCCTTGTCGCTGCGCAACACGGCGTTCTCCACCAGGTTCATGGCGAAGGTGGTCTTACCCATCGACGGACGGCCGGCGACGATGATCAGGTCGGCCGGCTGCAGGCCGCTGGTCTTCTCGTCGAGGTCGGTGTAGCCGGTGGACAGGCCGGTGATCGCGTCGGAGGTGTTGAACAGGGTGTCGATACGGTCGATGGCCTTGGTCAGCAGCTCATTGACGCCCACCGGTCCGCCGGTCTTGGGACGTGCCTCGGCGATCTGGAAGATCTGCCGCTCGGCCTCGTCGAGGATCTCCTCGGCGGTACGGCCTTCGGGGTTGAAGGCACTGTCGGCGATGTCGTTGGTGATGCCGATCAGTTGCCGCAGGGTAGCCCGCTCGCGGACGATCGAGGCATAGGCCTTGATGTTGGCCACCGATGGGGTGTTTTTTGCCAACTCGCCGAGGTAGCCGAGGCCGCCGACCTGGGCCGTCTGCCCTTCCTTGTCCAGCTGTTCGGCCAGGGTCACCACGTCGATCGGCAGGTTCTGGTCGGCCAGACGGGCGATCGCACGGAAAATCAGGCGGTGGTCATGTCGATAGAAGTCACCGTCCGAGACCAGGTCCAGCACGCGTTCCCAGGCGTTGTTGTCCAGCATCAGGCCACCGAGTACGGCCTGTTCGGCCTCGATGGAATGCGGCGGCACCTTCAGGGCAGCGGTTTGCAGATCGTATTGCTCGGGAGCGGAGATTTCGTTCATAGCCACTTGGAATCAGTTGGTTGGAGCCAAAAAACAAAGGGCACGACCTGAATGAACAGAGTCGTGCCCGATGTTAACCGGCTGGCGGGCAAGCCGCCAGACGATCGAGTGCTGCTTAGGCAGCCACCACAACAACGCGTACGGTTGCTTCAACTTCGGCGTGCAGGTGCACGGCGACGTCGAATTCACCCACGTTGCGGATGGTGCCGTTCGGCAGACGCACTTCGCTCTTGGCCACTTCGACGCCGGAGGCGGTCAGGGCATCAGCGATGTCGTGGGTGCCGATCGAACCGAACAGCTTGCCTTCGTCACCAGCGGTGGCAGTGATGGTCACTTCCAGCTCAGCCAGTTGGGCGGCGCGCGATTCAGCCGAAGCTTTCTTCTCGGCTGCTGCTTTTTCCAGCTCGGCACGACGCTCTTCGAAAGCGGCCAGGTTGGCAGCGGTCGCAGCGGTGGCTTTGCCGAAAGGCAGCAGGTAGTTACGACCGTAACCGGCCTTCACTTTTACTTTGTCGCCCAGGTTGCCCAGGTTGGCGATTTTTTCCAGCAGGATCAGTTCCATTTGGTAATAACCTCTTAACTTTTAACCTTCACCGTTCGCGGAACCGTTACCGGGGTCCTTCGACGCCAGGCGTCCGCGAAAATCAATCAGGCTGTCGACAATGGCCAATACCACGAGCAACGGACCGAGCAGGTGCATGAACGGCAAGAACGTCACGTATATCCCCACCAGCCAGAAAGAGGCCAGTCGTTTCTGCGCCACCAGCCCGTGAATCAGGGCCAGGCCGGCGAAGACCAGCGGTACGCTGCACAGCGGCAACAGGATCAGTGCATGCAACCCGAAAAACGGGGCGATACACATGACGGCCAGCAGTGACAGCGTCACGTTCTTCGGCAGTCGGATGGCGCGAAACTCGCGACCGAAACCACCAGGGTTATACAACGACGCTTGCCAATAGCGCCCAAGAATCAGGCACAGCACACTGAAGACCTGCAACGAAATCGCCGTCGAAATGATCATCAGCGGGACTGTCAGGGAGATGAGAAACGCCTTCTGGTCGGCCGAGAACTTCTCGTAGACCTCACCCATCGCCAGCGGCATGACGTGTTCGAACGTCTTCGCCAGCGACTCGATGAAGGAACCGAACACGGTTCCCAGGCTCATCGCACACAACAATCCCACGGCCATGCTGCACAGCAGCACGCGGTTCCAGGTATGCCCGGCGCGCAAGACCAACGCCAGGCTGCAACTGCCGAGCAGCACCAGAAGGGCTGTCGGGTCGCCGAAAAAGTGCCAGCTCAACAACACCGACAACAATCCGATACCCAGGACGCTCGAAGCGTCCGAACCGCGCCGCAGGAGCACGAGGCTCCCGGCGGCGGCACTCAACCAGAACAACAGCGGCAATGCCGCAGCTCCGGCCACGACCAGCGTGGCCTGCACACGTCCCCGCATGATGAAGTCAGCTAAGGCACGCATGCACTCAATCCTTTACTACCTGTCGACGACCCGGTCTCAGCGGCCGTGGCTGTCGGTGTAGGCCAGCAGGGCCAGGAAGCGGGCGCGCTTGATAGCGGTAGCCAGCTGACGCTGATAACGAGCCTTGGTACCGGTGATACGGCTTGGAACGATTTTGCCGGTTTCGGATACGTAGGCTTTCAGAGTGTTGAGATCTTTGTAATCGATCTCTTTCACGTCTTCAGCGGTGAAGCGGCAGAATTTACGACGACGGAAGAAACGTGCCATGTAATAGGCTCCTCAAAAGATCCGTGGATTACTCGTCAGCGTTATCGCTGTTGTCGCTGTCATCACCCTCAACGCCTTCAGCGTCGGAGTGCTCAGGACGGTCGCGACGCTCACGGCGCTCACTGCGGTTTTCTTCAGCCTTGAGCATCTCGGACTGGCCAGTGATGGCTTCGTCACGACGGATGACCAGGTTACGGATCACAGCATCGTTGTAGCGGAAGTTGTCTTCCAGCTCGGCCAGGGCCTTGCCGGTGCACTCAACGTTCAGCATCACGTAGTGAGCCTTGTGAACATTGTTGATTGCATAGGCCAGTTGACGACGGCCCCAGTCTTCCAGGCGGTGGATTTTGCCGCCGTCTTCTTCGATCAGCTTGGTGTAACGCTCAACCATGCCGCCGACTTGCTCGCTTTGATCCGGGTGGACCAAGAAGATAATTTCGTAATGACGCATGAATGCTCCTTACGGGTTGTAGCCTGCCACTCAAAAGCGGTCAGACAAGGAGTGAATGACACTGGTGTGTCTTGCCTTGGAGTAGGCACAAATGCGCCAGCCATCACGGCAAGGGGCGCAATTGTAGAGAAGGGGCGCGTGGGGCGCAAGGCAATTGGTGATTATTTGAACAGATTCAGCAGTGGGAGCCGGCTTGCTGGCGATGGTGTCGACGCGCTATTGGCCGATCGTTCATCGCCAGCCAGTCGGCTGCCCGGGGTCAGGCCTTCTTGGCGGCGGCCTTGACGCTACGCTGGCGCATCGCCTCGAACAGGCACACCCCGGTGGCCACGGAGACGTTGAGACTGCTGACGCTGCCCGCCATCGGCAACTTCACCAGGAAATCGCAATGTTCGCGGGTCAGGCGGCGCATGCCTTTGCCTTCGGCGCCCATGACCAGGATGGTCGGGCCGGTCAGGTCCTGCTGGTACAGTTCCTGCTCGGCTTCGCCCGCCGTGCCGACAACCCACAGACCGCGCTGCTGAAGCTTTTCCAGGGTGCGCGCGAGGTTGGTCACGGCCACCAGCGGAATCACTTCCGCGGCGCCACAGGCCACCTTGCGCACCACCGGCGTCAGGGTTGCCGACTTGTCCTTGGGCACCACCACCGCCAGCGCACCGGCCGCATCGGCGGTGCGCAGGCAGGCGCCGAGGTTGTGCGGGTCGGTCACGCCATCGAGCACCAGGATCAGCGGCGCGCCTTCGGTGCGATCGAGCAGCTCGTCGAGCATCGCCTCACCCCAGACCTGGCTCGGACTGACCTCCGCCACTACGCCCTGGTGCACGCCCTCGACCCAGGCATCCATCTCGCGGCGCTCGGCCTGGCCGACCGCTACGCGGTTCTCGCCCGCCAACTGCAACAGGGGCTGAACCCGCGGATCGCTGCGGCCTTCCGCCAGCCAGATCTGCTTGACGCGCTTGGGGTGATGACGCAGCAGCGCCTCCACGGCATGCACGCCGTAGATCTTTTCCAGCTGACTCATGACTTGCCCTTGGATTTACGTGCCGGACCGTTCTTCGACGGCCCCTTGCGGTGTTTGCTCGGCTTTTCCGAAGAGCCACCCCGACCGGCCTTGCTCTCGACCTTGGGCTTGCCGCCAGTCTTCGCCTCGGCCAGCAACGCCTTCTTCATCTCGCGACTCTTGCGCACCTCGGCGTTCTTCGCCGCGGCATCGCTGGAGCGGTAGGCGTCGCCGGACTTCTTCTCGGCACTGCGACGGGAAGCCCGGGCCGGCTCGGCAGCCTGCTCGACCACCGGCGCCGGGGCGGCTTCGGCCCCACGCTTCTTGCCAGTGCTGCGCCCAACCGGAGCCGACAGGGTTTTCTCGGCCATCTCGAAGTCGATCTTGCGCTCGTCGAGGTCGACGCGCATGACCTTGACCTCGACCGTATCACCGAGGCGGAAGCTGCGACCGGTGCGCTCGCCCGACAGGCGATGGTGCACCGGATCGAAGTGGTAGTAGTCGCCCGGCAAGGCGGTGACGTGCACCAGGCCCTCGACGTAGATGTCGGTCAGCTCGACGAACAGGCCGAAACCGGTCACCGCGGTGACCACGCCCGGGAACGATTCGCCCACGCGGTCCTTCATGAACTCGCACTTGAGCCAGTTCACCACGTCGCGGGTGGCTTCGTCGGCACGGCGCTCGCTCATCGAGCACTGCTCGCCCAACTGCTCCAGCGCCGCTTCGTCGTACGGATAGATGCGCGCCTTCGGAATGCTCATCGCCCCGGCACGACGTACATGCGGGGTGTTCTGCTTCGAATGGATCACGCTGCGGATCGCCCGGTGCGTCAGCAGGTCCGGATAGCGACGGATCGGCGACGTGAAGTGGGTGTAGGCCTCGTAATTCAGGCCGAAGTGGCCATCGTTCTCGGCGCTGTACACCGCCTGGCTCAGGGAGCGCAGCATCACGGTCTGGATCAGGTGGAAATCCGGGCGGTTCTGGATACTGGCCAGCAGGGCCTGGTAGTCCTTCGGCGTCGGCCCTTCCTTGCCCTTGTGCAGCGACAGGCCCAGTTCGCCGAGGAATGCCCGCAACTTCTCCAGGCGCTCCGGCGGCGGACCATCGTGCACCCGGTACAGGGCCGGAATCTCGTGTTTCTGGAGGAACTCGGCGGTGGCGACGTTGGCCGCCAGCATGCATTCCTCGATCAGCTTGTGCGCATCATTGCGGGTGGTCGGACGGATCTCGGCAATCTTGCGCTCGGAGCCGAAGATGATCCGGGTCTCCTGGGTTTCGAAATCGATCGCGCCACGGGTATGACGGGCCGCCAGCAGGACCTTGTACAGCGCGTAGAGCTGCTTGAGGTCTGGCACCACTTCTCCGTACTGGGCACGCAGACGCTTGGCCTCGGCGGTCTTCGGCTGCTCCAGGATGGTGCTGACCTTGTTGTAGGTCAGGCGCGCATGGGAGTGGATCACCGCCTCGTAGAACACGTAGTCGGTCATCTCGCCCTTTTTCGAGATGGTCATTTCGCAGACCATCGCCAGGCGATCGACATGCGGGTTCAACGAGCACAGGCCGTTGGACAGCTCTTCCGGCAGCATCGGCACCACGCGCTCGGGGAAGTACACCGAGTTGCCACGCACCTGGGCCTCGGCGTCCAGCGCCGAGCCGACTTTCACGTAGCTGGAAACGTCGGCGATCGCCACGTACAGCTTCCAGCCACCGGAGAACAACCGCAGCTTGCCCGGAATCGCCTCGCAGTAGACCGCGTCATCGAAGTCGCGGGCGTCCTCGCCGTCGATGGTGACGAACGGCAGGTCGCGCAGGTCGACACGCTTCTCCTTGTCCTTCTCCTCGACTTCCGGCTTGAGCTTGCGCGCTTCCTTGACCACCGCCTCGGGCCAGACATGGGGAATATCGTAAGTGCGCAGGGCAACGTCGATTTCCATGCCGGGAGCCATGTAGTTACCGACCACTTCGACCACATCGCCCTGGGGCTGGAAGCGCGGCGTTGGCCAGTGGGTGATCTTCACCGCGACGAACTGCCCGATCTGCGCGTTGGCGTTACGGCCCGGGGTGACCAGCACTTCCTGCTGGATCTTCGGGTTGTCGGCCACCACGAAGCCGATGCCGCCCTCCTCGAAGTAGCGACCGACGATGGTCTCGTGGGCACGGGACACCACCTCGACGATCACGCCTTCTCGACGGCCACGCCGGTCCACGCCGGACACCCGCGCCAGGGCACGGTCGCCGTCGAATACCAGGCGCATCTGCGCGGGACTCATGAACAGGTCTTCGCTGCCGTCGTCGGGGATCAGGAAGCCGAAACCGTCCCGATGGCCGGCGATGCGGCCGAGGATCAGGTCCAGCTTGTCCACCGGGGCGTAGGTGCCACGACGGGTATAAATCAGTTGAGCATCGCGCTCCATGGCGCGCAGGCGGCGGCGCAGAGCCTCCACCTGGTCTTCGGTATTCAGACCGAACTCTTCCACCAGTTGCTCGCGACTGGCCGGCGACCCGCGCTCGGACAGATGCGCCAGGATCAACTCACGGCTGGGAATAGGGTTTTCGTATTTTTCCGCTTCACGAGCGGCCTCGGGATCGAGGGACTGCCAATCGGCCATTAGATAAATTTCACCTTGTCTATATGCCCGGTTAGTTTGGCATACGCGTATTGAAACGGGAAATTTCAGGCGCGGATGGCGCCAGAAAATCCCTTTGCCAGCAGCGCCAGACGTTATTGCAGAGCGCTTGAGAGATTTTTTGCATTTTTTTGCCTGCAGGGGTTTACAGCCCCTGAGAGGCTCCGTATAGTGCGCGCCATCGACAACGCAGACGTTGAAGATACTGCCCAGGTGGTGAAATTGGTAGACACGCCAGCTTCAGGTGCTGGTGACCGAAAGGTCGTGGAAGTTCGAGTCTTCTCCTGGGCACCAATTTCAAACTTCAGAAATTCTGAAGTTCTCCAGAAACCCGCGAAAGCGGGTTTTTGCGTTTCTGGTCCAGCAAAAATATCCTTCCCCGAAACACGCCTCCGTGGAAGCCGGCCTGCCGGTGGTAACTGCAGGACAGTCGATATTTCGCGACACCCCCAAGATAGAAAAGCCCCCACCCACCCCTGTCGAGAAAAAATGATTTATTAAAAGCAAAACAGGGGTTTACAGATCAAAACAGTGTCCGTATAGTGCGCCACATCAACAGCGACAACGCTGAAGATGCCCAGGTGGTGAAATTGGTA
>NZ_JSYZ01000003.1:219900-478570 GCF_001293465.1 Pseudomonas asplenii | reverse complement strand
CCCGGTTTATCCACGAAGAGGCCAGCAGGGCCCCATCCCATCAGGCCCGGAACTGCCCCAGGCTCGCCTTCAGTTGCGCCGCCAGACCGTCGAGCACCTTGCCGCTGGCCGTGGTCTCCACCACCGCCTGCGCCGCGCGCTCGGCCTGGGCATGAATCACCTCGACCCGCCCACGCACGGCATGCGCTCCTTCAGCCTGCTGCGCCGCCGCCTGGGTCGCCAGGCCGATCGCCGCATGCACCTGCTCGACCGCGGTCTGCACCGTCTGCTGCAGCTTGACGCTGTTACGCAGCACCGCCAGGCCCTCGTTCGCCTGACGCCCGGCCTGGCCGATCGCAGCCACCGCCTCGCGCGCACCTTGCTGCAGGGCACCGATATGCGCCTGAATGTCCCCCGTGGAACTCTGGGTCTTGCTCGCCAGCGCCCGCACTTCATCGGCCACCACCGCGAAGCCGCGTCCGGTCTCGCCGGCCCGCGCGGCCTCGATCGCGGCATTCAGGGCCAGCAGATTGGTCTGCTCGGCAATGCCATGGATCACCGTGAGCACCACCTCGATCTGCTCACTCTGCTGGGCCAGGCGCTCGATCACCTTGGAGCCGGTGTCGACCTGCACCGCCAGGGCCTCGATCAGACCGCCAACCTGAGCCGAAGTCCGGGTGTTCTCGTCGGTAGCCTGACGAATATCGACCACCTGCTGGAGCGCCGCCTGCATCGCCTGGCTTTCCGATTGCGCCTCGTCCGCCATGCGCTCCAGGGCCCGCAGGCTCTGCTCCACCTCATCACGCTGCAATTCGGCCGCCTTGTCGGCACCGGCATTGCGCAGGCTCATCGCGCCGATCTCGACACCGGTGCGCTGGGCCACATCCCCCGCCTCGCGCACGATCGGCTGGAGTTTGTCGACGAAGCGGTTGACCGCCGAAGCCATGTGACCGATCTCGTCATTGCTGTCGAGCGGTACACGCTTGGTCAGATCGCCCTCGCCCGCCGCCAGGTCATTGAGCGCCGCGATCAGCAGATGCAGCTTGCTGACCACCCGGCGCCCCAGCACCACGGCCAACAGCAGCAACACGCCCAGGCCAACCAGCGCCAGCCCCAGACCAATCCGCCAGCGCAAGGCCTGTGCCGCATCCTGGACCGCACCGGCGGTATTGGCCTGCATCTGCGTAGCCGTCGCCTGCGCCGACTGCAGACGCGCCCGCATCGCCGTCGAGCTGTCGGCGGCGGCGCCCTTGAGGCTGTCGCCGACCAACTGGTCGCTGCTGGCGATCAGGGCAGAGAAACGCTGGTCCAGAGCCTTCAGGTCGGCATCCACCGATGCGGTCGACACCCCCATCAAGACCTTGCCGATTTCCACGCCATTGGGGCTGATCGAGGCCTCGAGGTAGTAGACCGAAGGGTCGTTCTTCGCCGCATTGAGCAGCTTGTCCATCGCCCGCTCACCCTGCCCCTTCTCCAGCAGCGCCTTGTTGATCGGATTCTCCCGATTCAGATAACGGGTCAGATGCTCGCCATTGGCGTCGTCATACACCACGAACAGCACGTTCGGATTGCGCTGGGCGCGCCGGGCGAATTCGGAAAGCGTGGGCACATCGCTGTCCCACATGGCTCGCGGGGCGACCGAGGCGAGCAATTGCGCCATGTCGTTGGCCGAATCCTTCAGATCCTTCTCCAGAGTCGCCCGCAGTTGCCCCTGCTCATCCTTCAAGCGTGCAGAAAGGCCGGCCGTCAGCCGCTGACGCGTACTGGCAGAAAGACTATCGAGGCTCGATGTCACTTCCCTGCCGGCCTGCTCCAGCTCAGCGGAGAGTTTCTGACTGTCGACACCCAGACGACTGCCGAGATCGGCCTCGAGCGCCGTGACCGTGCTTCGGGTCAGGGCGACCGCCACCAGCACCTGCACCAAAAGGGCGATACCCAGGGTAATGAACACAGGCCGCAGCAAACGACTCTGTAACAGCGAGAGAATGGCCGACACCGAAGACTCCTCCACGTGGGCGCCATTAATCTGATGGCACACTTTTTTAGAAGATAATCCCAGCAAGGGTCGTGCCGCACAACCGACAGAAACGACAAAGGGCCCCAGAAGGGGCCCTTTTTGATTTACATCAACGACTTATCAGGCGAATGGATGACGCAGGACGATGGTTTCGTTGCGGTCCGGACCTGTCGAAATAATGTCGATCGGCGCGCCGACCAGCTCTTCGATACGCTTGATGTAGGCACGGGCAGCCGCCGGCAACTCTTCCAGGGTCTTGGCGCCCAGGGTCGATTCGCTCCAACCTGGCATCTGCTCGTAGACCGGCTCCAGGCCGATGTAGCTGTCAGCATCGGTTGGCGCGTCGATGACCGCACCGTTTTCGTTCTTGTAGCCCACGCAGATATTGATGGTCTCCAGGCCGTCCAGAACGTCCAGCTTGGTCAGGCACAGGCCCGAAATGCTGTTGACGTCGATGGCACGACGCAGGATGACGGCGTCGAACCAGCCACAACGACGGGCACGACCGGTGGTAGCGCCAAATTCGTGACCACGCTTGGCCAGGAAGGCACCGACGTCATCGAACAGTTCGGTCGGGAACGGACCGGAACCGACGCGGGTGGTGTAGGCCTTGGTGATACCCAGGATGTAGTCGAGGTACATCGGGCCCACGCCGGAACCGGTGGCGATGCCGCCAGCGGTGGTGTTGGAGCTGGTGACGTACGGGTAGGTACCGTGGTCGATGTCCAGCAGCGAACCCTGGGCGCCTTCGAACATGATGTCCTTGCCCTCGCGACGCAGGCTGTGCAGCTCGGCGGTGACGTCGAGCATCATCGGCTTGAGCAGCTCGGCGTACTCCATGCACTCGTCCAGAGTCTTCTGGAAGTCGATGGCCGGTTCCTTGTAGTAATTGACCAGCACGAAGTTGTGGTAGTCCAGCAATTCGCCCAGTTTCGCGGCAAAACGCTCGCGATGGAACAGATCGCCGATACGCAGGCCACGACGGGCAACCTTGTCTTCGTAGGCCGGGCCGATACCACGACCGGTCGTACCGATCTTCTGTTCGCCACGGGCTTTCTCGCGAGCCTGGTCCAGGGCGACGTGGTAGGACAGGATCAGCGGGCAGGACGGGCTGATACGCAGGCGATCGCGCACCGGCACGCCTTTCTCTTCCAGCTTGGTGATTTCCCGCAGCAGGGCGTCCGGTGCAACCACCACGCCGTTGCCGATCAGGCACTGCACGCCTTCGCGCAGCACGCCAGACGGGATCAGGTGCAAGACGGTTTTCTCGCCGTCGATCACCAGGGTGTGACCCGCATTGTGGCCACCCTGGTAGCGCACTACGGCGGCAGCATGTTCGGTCAGCAGATCGACGATCTTGCCTTTGCCCTCATCACCCCACTGGGTGCCCAGGACTACGACATTCTTACCCATAACACTTGTCCTCATTCGCGCAAACTTGGTGCCGGCAGCCGCCGGCGGGAAAACTCAAGAAACCAGCGGCAATACTTGCCAAAGCCCGTTCTGCAGCATCAATTGCCGGTCGCAGTCCGCTTCGCGGGCAGCGGCCAAAGGTTGTCCAGGCAATGCCTGAACGACACGCTGACCCTCGCCGCGCAATTGGCAGACCTTCTGCCAGAGAGCCGCATCCGCACTGTCAGGCATCCAGATACCGCCAGACGGTAGCTCGACCTCAGCACGCCCCAGGGTCACCAGGGTTTTCAAATCGGTGGAGAAGCCGGTTGCCGGACGGGCCCGACCGAAGTCCGCGCCGATATCGTCGTAACGACCGCCCTGGGCAATGGCTTGCCCGACACCCGGAACGAACACGGCGAACACCACACCGGTGTGGTAGTGGTAGCCACGCAGCTCGCCCAGGTCGAAGTACAGCGGCAGGTCCGGGAAACGCACGGACAGGCGCTCGGCGATCGCCAGCAGGTCGTCCAGCGCCGCCATGACCGGAGCCGGAGCCCCTGCCAGGCGCACCCGCGCCGCCGCCAGCACTTCGCGACCGCCACACAGGTCGACCAGTGAACGCAGCATCGCCGCCAGGTCCGGCTGCAGGCCGTCGGTAAGGTCGATCACCTCGTCGATGGCCTTGCGCTGCAGGGCATCGAACAACTGCTGCTCGACCTCCCCGGACAGGCCGGCCGCACGGGCCAGGCCGCGGTAGATACCGACATGCCCGAGGTCCATGTGCACATCCGGCACATCGGCCAGTTGCAGCATCGCCAGCATCAGGCTGATGACCTCGACGTCGCTGCTCGGGCTGGCATCGCCGTACAGCTCGGCGCCCAGCTGGATCGGGCTGCGCGAAGTCGACAGCGCCCGCGGCTGCGCATGCAGCACGCTGCCGGCGTAGCACAGGCGGCTCGGGCCGGCACGGCGCAGGGTGTGGGCGTCGATACGCGCCACCTGCGGCGTGATATCGGCACGGAAGCCCATCTGCCGCCCGGACTGCGGGTCGACGACCTTGAAGGTACGCAGGTCCAGATCCTGGCCGGCGCCGGTCAGCAAGGACTCCAGGTACTCGATATGTGGGGTGACAACGAACTCATAGCCCCAGCTCTGGAACAGATCCAACACCTGGCGACGCGCCACTTCGATGCGCGCCGCTTCAGGTGGCAGTACTTCTTCGATGCCATCTGGCAAGAGCCAGCGGTCTACCGTTGCCATTACGCCTTTCCCCCATGATCCGGGCGGCCAGCCCACAGGCGAGCCTTGAGTGAAGCAGAAAATGGTTAACGCACGCGCAAGCAAGGCGCGACGAAACAGCCGAAACCGGCTTCGCCTACCACTTTCCTCGAAAAACCTGTCGGGTCGATCAACCCGTTTTCCACCCATCTGCCGTTAATCAAACATGCAGACGCAAAAAAGCCGGGAATTTCCCGGCTGCCGCATCATACACCCGTTTTCCGAAAGGATCACCCCGCCAGGCGTTTTAGCCGCCCGGCGGGTGTGTAGATGCGCGACGGATCAGGGCTTGGCTTTTTCCAGATAATGGAAAAAGTCGCTGCTCGGATCCAGCACCATCACGTCACTCTTGTTCGCAAAGCTCTCACGGTAGGCGCGCAGGCTGCGATAGAACGCATAGAACTCCTGGTCCTGGCCGTAGGCCTTGGAATAGATGGCAGCGGCCTGGGCATCACCGTCACCGCGAGTCTCCTCGGACTGACGATAGGCCTCGGCCAGCAGCACGCGACGCTGACGATCGGCGTCGGCACGAATACCTTCAGCCAGCTCGTTACCCTTGGCACGGTGTTCACGAGCCTCGCGTTCACGCTCGGTGCTCATGCGCTCGAACACACTGCGGTTCACTTCCTTCGGCAGGTCGATGGCCTTGACCCGGACATCGATCACCTCGATACCCAGTTCCTTCTCGGCCATCTTGTTCAGCGAAGCGGTAATGTCCGCCATCAGCGCGTCGCGCTCGCCGGAGACCACCTCATGCAGGGTACGCTTACCGAACTGGTCACGCAGCCCGGACTCCAGGCGGCGCGACAGACGCTCGTCGGCGATCTGCTTGAGGCCGGAAGTCGCGGTGTAGAAGCGCTCGGCATCCTTGACCCGCCACTTGGCGTAGGCATCGACCATCACGGCCTTCTTCTCCAGCGTCAGGAAACGCTGGGTCGGGGCATCCAGGGTCATCAGGCGGGCATCGAACTTGCGCACCTGGTTGACATAGGGAACCTTCACGTGAAGACCGGGCTGGACATCCGTCTGCACCACGCGACCGAACTGCAGCAGTACGGCACGTTCGGTCTGCAGCACGATGTAGAAGCAGTTCCAGCCAGCCAGCACCACAATGACGCCAACAATCAGGGCGATCAGCGATTTATTGCTCATCAGCGGCTCTCCCTAGTGCGCGTTTGCGGCAGCTCAGTGATATGCGGCACGGCGTCCGTATTGCTGCTGGCAGCGGCCGAACCGGTGACCGGCGAACTGCTGGCCGGGCTGTTCTGGATCATCTTGTCCAATGGCAGGTAAAGCAGGTTGTTCTGGCCATTCTTGTTGCCGGTCACGAGCACCTTGCTGGTGTTGCTGAAGACTTCCTGCATGGTGTCCAGGTACAGGCGCTGGCGAGTGACTTCCGGTGCCTTGCGGTACTCGGCGACCAGCTTGGTGAAGCGGTCGGCCTCACCCTTGGCGCGGGAGATCACCTCGTCGCGGTAACCATTGGCATCCTCGATGATGCGCTGGGCCTGACCACGGGCCTCTGGCACCACGCCATTGGCGTAGCCTTCGGCCTGGTTGCGCGAACGTTGCTCGTCCTCACGGGCACGGATCACGTCATCGAAGGCTTCCTGGACTTCACGCGGCGCCGCGGCGCTCTGCACGTTGACCTGAGTCACGGTGATACCGGTGCGATAGGTATCGAGGAAACGCTGCAGGCGCTCCTTGATCTCGCTGGCCATCTGCTCACGACCTTCGGTCAGCACCTGGTCCATGGCGGTAGAACCCACCACATGGCGCAGGGCACTGTCGGTAGCCTGCTGCAGGCTGATTTCCGGCTGATCGACGTTCAGCACGAAATCCTGCAGGTTGGTGATCTTGTATTGCACGGTCAGCGGCACCTCGACGATGTTCTCGTCTTCGGTCAGCATCTGCCCCTGCTTGGTGTAGGCACGCTCACGCGTGACGTTTTCCATGTACTTCTTGTCGATCGGCGGGAAATAGATGTTCAGGCCCGGACCGACCGTCTCGTAGTACTTGCCGAAACGCAGCACCACGGCCTGCTCCTGCTCGTCGACGACATACACGGCGCTGTACAGCCAGACAGCCGCCAGCACGACGAGACCGAGGCCCAGCAGGCCGAAACCACCGCCATTGCCGCCCGATCCACCCCCGTCGTCACCGCGTTTCTTTCCGCCACCGAACAACCCATTCAGGCTTTCCTGCAGCTTGCGGAAGGCCTCGTCGAGATCCGGAGGCCCCTTGCGGTCGCCGTTGTTACGACGCTTGCCACCCCAGGGATCCTGATTGTTCGAGTTGCCACCCGGCTCATTCCAAGCCATAGCGCTCTCCATCTGATAAAGCAAAGACGCACCCACGGCGCGCCGACCAATGCTACAGAATGCCTGCGACAGCAGCACAACCGCTTTGTCAGGCTTTTATTGCAAAGTGTGTTGTTCGATAAACTCAGGCGGCTTCATGCCTTCGCGCGAGACCACCCGATTGAACTCGGCCATGGGCAGGCGAATCGACAGGAGACAGGCACCCTCTTCGTCGTGCTCTTCCTTCTGAACCGCCCCCAACTCGAAGAACTGTGCACGCAGTCGAGCAAAACGCTGTGGCAAGCGCAAGGTGCCGACGAACAAATCGTTGCCCAGCAACTCGGCAATCGCCTGCTCGAGCAGTTCCAGGCCCACGCCGTCGCGGGCCGAAAGCCAGACCCGCTGCGGCTTGCCATCCTCGCCACGCTGGATCTGCGGCTCGACCCCCTCGAGCAGATCGAGTTTGTTATAGACCTCGAGGATCGGCAAGTCCTGGGCACCGATCTCGCCCAGCACCACCATCACCTGCTCGATCTGCAGCATCCGGTCCGGCTCCGCGGCGTCGATCACGTGCAGCAGCAGATCGGAGTTGCTCGATTCCTCGAGCGTAGCGCGAAATGCCTCGACCAGGTTGTGTGGCAGGTGGCGGATGAAGCCCACGGTGTCGGCCAGCACGATCGGCCCCAGGTCATCCAGGTCGAGACGGCGCAAGGTCGGGTCGAGGGTGGCGAACAACTGGTCGGCGGCATACACCTCGGAAGCGGTGACCGCGTTGAACAGCGTGGATTTGCCGGCGTTGGTGTAGCCGACCAGCGAGACGGTCGGGATGTCGGCGCGCTTGCGCCCGCGACGGGACTGCTCGCGCTGGCTGCGCACCTTTTCCAGGCGGCCCTTGATCTGCCGCAGACGGACGCGCAACAGGCGCCGGTCGGTTTCCAGCTGGGTTTCACCAGGACCGCGCAAGCCGATACCACCCTTCTGCCGCTCAAGGTGGGTCCAGCCGCGCACCAGCCGCGTGCTCATGTGCTCGAGCTGGGCCAGCTCGACCTGGAGCTTGCCTTCATGGGTACGTGCGCGCTGGGCGAAAATATCGAGAATAAGGCCCGTGCGATCCAGCACGCGACACTCGAAAGCTCGTTCGAGGTTACGTTCCTGACTGGGCGTGAGGACGTGATTGAATATCACGATATCGATCTGCTCGGCCTTGACCAGGTCGCGAAGTTCCTCGACCTTGCCAGTGCCAATCAGATACTTGGCGGTTGGCCGATGACGCGGCACGCTGAACAGCGCGACGGTCTCGGCGCCAGCCGATGATGCCAACTCCTGAAACTCCTGCGGATCTTCGCGCGCCTCAGGGTCCTGACCTTCCAAGTGAACGAGAATGGTCCGCTCACCACCACCGTGGCGCTCAAAGAACAAAGGAGACTCCTATCAGGCGTTACCTGGCTCAGCGCCGCCATTTTCGGAATCGCTGGCGTTAGGCAGGCGAATGGGACGACTCGGCACCACTGTCGAGATAGCGTGTTTGTAGACCATCTGGCTGACGGTGTTCTTCAACAGAATCACGAACTGGTCGAAGGACTCGACCGTACCCTGCAGCTTGATCCCGTTGACCAGATAGATGGAAACCGGGACTCTCTCTTTACGCAAGGTATTCAAGTAAGGGTCTTGTAGCGTATGCCCTTTTGACATGTGCCGCACTCCTTTAAGGATCAATAATAAAAAATGAGCAAACAGTGACTTTTACCGTCCTCCCCCAAGGATAGACGGCATTTACAGGGACTCAGCTCAATATGGAGATGGTCCCGAGGTATTTCAAGGCGCGCGCCAGATTGTCGCAGTCCAGGCTGTCCAGCCAGTGCAGATCAGCCCAACTGCGCAACCAGGTAAACTGGCGTTTGGCCAATTGGCGAGTGGCGATGATACCGCGCTCGCGCATGTCGGCCGCCGTCAGCTTGCCATCCAGGTAATCCCAGACTTGTCTGTAGCCTACAGCACGTATAGACGGCAACCCAACATGCAGGTCACTTCTATTACGCAGGGCTACGACCTCGTCAACGAATCCCTGTTCCAACATTTGTGTGAATCTTTGTGCAATCCGGTCGTGCAATACCTGGCGATTCGCTGGAGCGATGGCCAGATTGGCGACAGTATAGGGTAATTGCGGGCGTCCCGAAGCGGCTGCGTTAGTACTTTGCGCAGATTGTCGCTGTCGGTGGGCCGTCATGCTCAAACCGCTGACCCGATAAACCTCCAGCGCGCGACTCAGACGTTGCGGGTCATTGGGGTGAATCCGCGCCGCCGACTCCGGATCGATGCCTGCCAATTGATCGTGCAGGGCCTGCCAACCCAGGCGTGCAGCTTCTTGCTCGATCTCGGCGCGCACCTGCGGATCGGCCGCGGGCATGTCCGCCAACCCTTCGAGCAAAGCCTTGTAGTAGAGCATTGTACCACCGACCAGCAGGGGGATTTTGCCCCGTGCGGTGATGTCGGCCATGGCCGCCAGGGCATCCTGGCGGAATTCGGCGGCCGAATAGCTCTGGGCCGGGTCGAGAATGTCGATCAGGCGATGCGGGAACTGCGCCAGCAGCTCCTTCGAAGGCTTGGCGGTGCCGATGTCCATGTCCCGGTAAACCAGGGCAGAATCGACACTGATCAGCTCGCAGGGGAGCACCTTGGTCAGTTCGATGGCCAGGTCGGTCTTGCCGGCCGCCGTAGGGCCCATGAGGAAGATCGCCGGCGGAAGGGGTTTTGAAGCTGTCATCAACGTCCGCGCAGGAAAAGTTTGTCCAGGTCATCGAGACCCAGTTGAGTCCAGGTCGGACGACCATGGTTGCATTGGCCGCTCCGCTCGGTATTTTCCATGTCCCGCAGCAGCGCGTTCATTTCCGCCAGTGCGAGCCGCCGGTTGGCCCGCACGGCGCCGTGACAGGCCATGGTCCCGAGCAGTTCGTTCAGGTGCGCCTGGATCCGGTCGCTGGTGCCGTATTCCATCAGGTCCGCCAGCACGTCCTGCACCAACCGGTTCGCCTCGGCCTGCTTGAGCAGGGCCGGGATCTGCCGGATGGCCAGGCTTTCCGGCCCCAGGCGCTGCAGCTCGAAGCCCAGGCGCTGGAACCAGCCCGCGTGCTCTTCGGCACAGTCGGCCTCGCGCTGGCTGAGCGCCAGGGACTCGGGCACCAGCAACGGCTGGCCACTCAGGCCTTCACTGGCCATGGCGATCTTCAGCCGCTCGTACATGATCCGCTCGTGGGCCGCGTGCATATCCACCAGCACCAGGCCCTGGGCATTCTCCGACAGGATGTAGATCCCCTTGAGCTGCGCCAGCGCGTAGCCCAGCGGCGGAACGTCGCCCTGGCCTTCCGGCAGGGCCGGCGCGGCAGCCTCGGGCAAGGGCGCGTAGAACTCGCGATAGACGCTTTGCGCTTCCGCAACGGGCGGCATCTGCGTCGACTGCGGGCGATATTGATACGGGTAGCCGGCCCCCGAACCCGCTCCGGCAGGGGCCGCGGAAGGCGAAAACGGCTGGGACTGTGGCTGCTCCAGCAGGTTGGCCGACAGGCGCATCTCGCCCTGGGGGCCGAATTCGCCGGCCTCAAGACCCGTAGGCCGGACGATGCCGGCGACCGCCGCCGGTGCCGCCAGTTGATCTTCCGGCCGCACATCGCCGAGGGCGCGGTGCAGGGTGCCATAGAGGAAGTCGTGAACCATGCGCCCATCACGGAAGCGCACCTCATGTTTGGTCGGGTGCACGTTGACGTCGACCGCCGCGGGGTCGACCTCGAGGAACAGCACGAAGGTCGGGTGCCGCCCATTGAACAGCACATCGCGATAGGCCTGGCGCACCGCGTGGGCCACCAGCTTGTCACGTACGGCCCGACCGTTGACATAGAAGTACTGCAGGTCAGCCTGGCTGCGGGAGAACGTCGGCAGGCCAACCCACCCCCAGAGATGCAGGCCGTTGCGCTCGACATCGATCGGCAGCGCCTGTTCGAGAAAGCCCGAACCGCAGACCGCCGCCACGCGCCGGGCGCGGGACGCATCGTCATTGGCCTCGTGCAGGGCCAGAATGCCCTTGCCGTTGTGGCGCAAGTGAAAGGCCACATCGAAGCGGGCCAGCGCCAGGCGCTTGATCACTTCCTGCAGGTGATCGAATTCGGTCTTCTCGGCCTTGAGAAACTTGCGGCGGGCCGGAGTATTGAAGAACAGGTCGCGCACTTCCACCGAGGTGCCGACCGGATGGGCCGCCGGCTGGACCCGGGCCTCCATCTCCCGCCCTTCGGTTTCGACCTGCCAGGCCTGATCGGCGTCACGGGTCCGCGAAGTCAGGGTCAGGCGGGCCACGGAACTGATGGACGCCAGGGCCTCGCCACGGAAGCCCAGGCTCATCACCTGTTCGAGGTCTTCCAGGTTGCGGATCTTGCTGGTCGCGTGACGCGCCAGGGCCAGCGGCAACTCATCGGCGGAAATGCCGCTGCCGTCATCACGTACCCGCAGCAGCTTGACCCCGGCCTGTTCGACATCCACGTCGATACGCCGGGCGCCGGAGTCGAGGCTGTTTTCCAGCAGTTCCTTGATTACCGAAGCCGGGCGCTCGACCACTTCACCCGCGGCAATCTGGTTGGCCAGGCGCGGGCTGAGCAGCTCGATACGGGCGCGTTCCTTCAAGGTCGACTCACTCATTGCTTGGCCGCCAGTTCGGTGCCGGGAATCGTCAGGGTCTGTCCGACCTTGAGCTCATCGCTGCTGAGGCTGTTGACGCTGCGCAGAGTCGCCACCGACACCTGATAGCGCACAGCGATCATTGCCAGCGTCTCGCCCGGCGCGACGCGATGATCACGCGGCCCCTGGGCGATCTTGCCGGAGTCACGCAACCAGGCGATGTAGGTGCCCGGCGGCGGATTCTGCTGGAAGAACTGACGGATACCGCTGCTGATGGACCGCGCCAGCGCCTGCTGGTGGCTGGTCGAAGCCAGCTTGGAGGCCTCGTTGGAGTTGGAGATGAAGCCGGTTTCCACCAGGATCGAGGGGATATCCGGCGACTTGAGCACCATGAAGCCCGCCTGCTCGACGCGCTGCTTGTGCAGCGGGGTGACCCGGCCGATGTTGTTCAGGACCTTCTGCCCGACGTTCAGGCTGGAGGTCATCGAGGCCGTCATCGACAGGTCGAGCAGCACTCCGGCGAGCATCTTGTCCTTGTCGTCGAGGCTGACATTGCCGGCACCGCCGATCAGGTCGGAACGGTTCTCGCTGTCGGCCAGCCAACGCGCGGTCTCGGAGGTCGCGCCACGATCGGACAGGGCGAACACCGAAGCACCGAACGCAGCCGCCGAAGGCGCGGCGTCGGCGTGGATCGAGACGAACAGGTCAGCGCCTTTCTTGCGGGCGATCTCGGTACGTCCGCGCAGCGGAATGAAGTAATCGCCGGTACGGGTCAGTTCGGCGCGGTAGCCCTTCTGGCCATTGACCTGGCGTTGCAGCTCACGGGCGATCGACAACACCACGTCCTTCTCGTGCTGGCCGCGGGAACCCGAGGCCCCCGGGTCTTCCCCGCCGTGCCCGGCGTCGATCACCACGATGATGTCGCGCTTGCCGGCCGGTGCCGGCGGCAGCTTGATCGCAGGCTCCGCCGGCGTCACCGGAACGGCCGGCAGGGTCGCCACGCTCGGCGCCGGGTTGGAGCTCGGCGTCGGTGTCGGCGCCGCATCGGCCGGGTTGTCGAACAGGTCGACCACCAGGCGGTTGCCGTACTGCGCATTCGGCGCCAGGGTGAAGCTCTTGGGGGTGACCGGTTTCTTCAGGTCGACCACCACCCGCAGGTCGGTCGGGGTACGCTGGGCCGCTCGCACGCTGGTGATCGGCGTATTGGCCGTCGGCACGTTCAGCGGGCTGGCCAGGGTCGCACCATTGATGTCGATCACCAGGCGATCGGGCGCCGTCAGCGTGAAAACGCTGTGCTGGACCGCGCCAGACAGGTCGAATACCAGTCGCGTGTTATCCGGGGCTCGCCACAGTCGAACACTCTTGACCTGTGTCGCCGCCACGGCGTCGACGGTCAGTGCCGCAAGCAACAATCCTGCGACTGCAAGCAACGCGCGAATGCGCATACCAAACCCCATCCTCTATTTGAACTCCAATGCCAAGGCGGCACACCAGGCATCGCCTCGCGATCCCCGGGACAACAGATGCAGCGAACGCCCGCCGCCATGCGGGCTAATGGTAATGGTCAGGTCGGGCTTTGGCAAAAAGCCTGCACCCTTGTCGGGCCACTCGATCAGGCACAGGGCATCGCCTTCGAAATAGTCGCGAATCCCCAGGAACTCGAGCTCTTCCGGATCCACCAGGCGATACAGGTCAAAATGGTAGGCACGAACTTCAGCAAATTCGTACGGTTCGACAAGAGTAAACGTCGGGCTCTTGACCGCACCGGCATGCCCCAGACCGCGAATGATGCCTCGCGACAGCGTGGTCTTGCCGGCGCCCAGATCGCCTTCAAGGAAGATCACCCCGACACCGGCGGTGACTTCGGCAATCTTTCGGCCAAATGCCACCATGCTCTCTTCATCAGGCAATTGAAGGGTTAATTCAGACACGGCGATTGTTCCTCCAACAACTGACGAATAGCTGGAATCAGATCACTGGCCGCCAGCCCACGGCCCTTTTCACCTTGCAACTCGCCGGCGCGGGCATGCAGCCAGACCGCCAGGCAGGCGGCCTCGAAGCCTGCCATGGCCTGGGCACGCAGCGCACCGATCAGGCCGGCGAGCACGTCTCCCAACCCGGCCGTGGCCATTGCCGGATGCCCGCGCTCGCAGAGCGACACCCTTCCATCAGGCGCGGCGACCAGGCTGCCGGCCCCCTTGAGTACGCAGACCGCCTGATATTTCATCGCCAACGCCCGCGCCGCGCCAGGCCGATCGGCCTGCACCTGGGCGGTCGTCAGCCCGAGCAACCGTGCCGCCTCCCCAGGATGCGGAGTGATCACACTGTCGGCAGGCAGGCGTGCCTCGCCATTGGCCAGCAGGTTCAGCGCATCGGCATCCCAGACCTGGGCCACCGCGGTATTCGCTGCGACCGACAACAGGCTGCGGCTCCAGGCGAACCGCCCCAGGCCCGGGCCGACCACCAGCACGCTGGCCTGGCGAAGAACGTCCATCAACTGATTGGCCGACTCGATGCCCAGCACCATCACCTCGGGCAGGCGCGCCAGCGAGGCGGCCACATGCTCCGCACGTGTGGCCAGGGAGACCAGCCCGGCACCGCTGCGCAGGGCCGTCTCGGCACTGAGCAGGATCGCGCCGCCAAAACGCCGGTCCCCGCCGATCAGCAGCACGTGCCCGAACTGGCCCTTGTGGGCGTCCGGTTGACGCGCGGGAAGTCTCGGCAAGGTCGCCGGTGTCAGCGACTGAATATCGGGAAAAGGCGGTTTGGTCTGCGGCATGCGTCGTTCGGCTCTGATGTCTGGCAGAATTATACGCACCAAAGCCTAGGTTTCTCCTGTCTCATGCCTGTAAATAGCGTCGACCTCCCCGCCCTCGCCCAATCCATCAAACAATGGGCTCGCGAACTGGGTTTCCAGCAGGTGGGCATCGCAGGCCTGGAACTGGGCGAACACGAGCAGCATCTGCAACGCTGGCTCGATGCCGGCTATCACGGCGACATGGACTACATGGGTGCCCACGGCAGCAAACGCTCGCACCCGGACGAACTGGTGCCGGGCACGCTGCGGGTGGTCTCGCTGCGCATGGACTACCTGCCGGGCGACACCCGGATGGTCCAGCGCCTGGCCGAACCGGAAAAGGCCTACGTCTCGCGCTATGCCCTGGGACGCGATTACCACAAGCTGATCCGCAAACGCCTGCAACAGTTGGCCGAACGCATCCAGCAGGTGATCGGCCCCTTCGGCTACCGCGCCTTCGTCGACAGCGCCCCGGTGCTGGAAAAGGCCATCGCCGAGCAGGCCGGGCTGGGCTGGATCGGCAAGAACACCCTGGTGCTCAATCGCAAGGCCGGCAGCTACTTCTTTCTCGGCGAGCTGTTCGTCGACCTGCCGCTACCGGTGGACGAGCCCCATGCCACGGAACATTGCGGGCGCTGTTCGGCCTGCCTGGACATCTGCCCCACGGCAGCGTTCGTCGGACCTTACGTGCTGGACGCCCGGCGCTGCATTTCCTACCTGACCATCGAGCTGAAGACCGCCATTCCGGAGGACCTGCGCCCGCTGATCGGCAACCGGGTGTTCGGTTGCGACGACTGCCAGGTCGTCTGCCCATGGAATCGCTTCGCCCGCCCTACCGTCGAGAGCGACTTCCAACCCCGGCACAACCTGGATAACGCCGGATTGGCGGAGCTGTTTCGCTGGGACGAGGAGACCTTCCTGAAAAACACCGAGGGTTCGCCACTGCGTCGCGCCGGCTACGAACGCTGGCTGCGCAACCTCGCCGTCGGCCTGGGCAATGCGCCGTCGACCATCGCCGTGCTGGAAGCCCTCAACAGCCGACGTGACTACCCTTCCGAGCTGGTCCGGGAACACGTGCAGTGGGCCCTGCGCCAGCACGCCGAACGGGCTGATCAGGCGGCGTCGTTGTAGATGAACTTGGGCATTTCCCAGTGAAAGCGGATCGCCAGAAGACGCAGCAGGAAACCGCCGAACAGCGTGATCAGAATCGCCTGCTCGCTGGGTAGCTGCCAGTAGGTGCAGCCCAGGAAGCACCAGGCTGCGGCGAAGGAGACGCTGGCATAGAGTTCACGACGGAACACCAGCGGGATGTCGTTGCAGAAGATATCCCGCAAGACACCGCCGAACACGCCGGTAATCACCCCGCTGACCGAGGCCACCATCATGCCCTGCCCCATCTCCAGGGCTGTCATGCAGCCGATCAGGGTGAAGGCCACCAGCCCCAGGGCATCGAGCACCAGGAACAGCGAACGCAGATGGCGCATCAGCGGCGCGATGAACACCGTCACCAGCGCCGCGACCGAAGTCAGCACCAGGTACTCCGGATGCTTGACCCACGTCAGCGGATAATGCCCCAGCAACACATCGCGCACCGAACCGCCGCCGAGGGCGGTGACGCAGGCGATCAGCACCACGCCGAACCAGTCCATGCCGCGCCGTCCGGCCGACAGCGCGCCCGTCATGGCTTCAGCGGTAATGGCGACGAGGTAGAGCATCAGCAGCATGATGGCGGTCCGGGCAGGAGAAGGCGCGCAGTCTACTCATTTGAGCAGCGCACCAAAAGAGCGCAACCACTGGAGTGCATGCGCCCATGGGGAACACAGCCTGCCATCCAGGCTACGGCAACCGGTCAGAACTTGATGAAGTGCTTGCGGTAGTGCTGCAGCTCGGCGATCGATTCGCGGATGTCGTCCAGCGCCAGGTGGGTACTGCCCTTCTGGAAGCTGTCACGCACTTGCGGCGCCCAACGCGCCGCCAGCTCCTTCAAGGTGGAGACATCCAGGTTGCGGTAGTGGAAATAGCTTTCCAGGGACTTCATGTGACGGGCCAGGAAGCGGCGGTCCTGGCAGATGCTGTTGCCACAGATCGGCGACTTGCCCTTGGGCACCCACTGCTCCAGGAAGGCGATGGTCTGCGCCTCGGCCTCGGCCATGCTGATGCGGCTCTCGCGCACGCGCTGGGTCAGGCCCGAACCGCCATGCTGGCGAGTGTTCCACTCATCCATGCCGGCCAGGATCTCGTCGCTCTGGTGAATGGCGATCACCGGGCCTTCGGCCAGGGTATTGAGATCGCTGTCGGTAACGATGGTGGCCATTTCGATGATGACATCGGTGTCCGGGTTGAGACCGGTCATCTCCAGGTCGATCCAGATCAGGTTCTGTGGATTTTGCATAGCTTGACTCCTCGGCATAGCCGCACAGTTTAGCGCAGGCTGCGCTTGCCGGGCGTGCTAAACTCGCGACCGCTTGACCCTCCCCGACGATTCGACCACACGGAACACCCATGGCCAAACGCCAGCTCAACCGCCGCCAGAACTGGCGCATCGAAAAGATCCAGGGCGAACGCGCCGCACGCGCCGCCAAACGCGAGTCACAGGCCGTGGAAGCCCTGGAGGGCGGTGACCTGGGCCCTGAACAGACGGGCCTGGTGATTGCGCACTTCGGCGTGCAGGTCGAAGTCGAGGCCCTGGAAGGAGAGTTCAAGGGCCAGGTGTTCCGCTGCCACCTGCGGGCCAACCTGCCAGCCCTGGTGACCGGCGACCAGGTGGTCTGGCGCCCGGGCAACCAGGGCATCGGCGTGATCGTCGCGCAACTGCCACGCACCACCGAGCTCAAGCGCCCGGACAGCCGCGGCCAGCTCAAGCCGGTGGCCGCCAACGTCGACATGATCGTGATCGTCTTCGCGCCGTTGCCCGAACCCCACGCCAACCTGATCGACCGCTATCTGGTGGCCGCCGAGCACGCCGGCATCCGCCCGCTGCTGCTGCTGAACAAGTTCGACCTGATCGACGAGCACAACGCCCCGGCCCTGAATGCGCTGCTGGCGGTCTACCGGCAACTGGGTTATCCGCTGCTGGAAGTGTCGGCCCACCACGGCAACGGCATGGAGCAGTTGCAACGGCAACTGGACGGGCGCATCAGCGTGTTCGTCGGCCAGTCCGGGGTCGGCAAGTCCTCGCTGGTCAACAGCCTGCTGCCCGAGGTGGAAACCCGCGTCGGCCCGCTGTCCGAGCTGTCCGGCCAGGGCACCCACACCACTACCACGGCGCGCCTGTTCCACTTCCCCGGCGGCGGCGAACTGATCGACTCCCCGGGTATTCGCGAATTCGGCCTGGGCCACGTCAGCCGCGCCGATGTCGAGGCCGGCTTCATCGAGTTCAACGATCTGCTCGGTACCTGCCGCTTCCGCGACTGCAAGCACGATCGCGAGCCCGGCTGCGCCCTGCTCAAGGCCCTGGAAGACGGGCGTATCCAGCAGCAGCGGATGAACAGCTACCGCTCGATCATCGCCAGCCTGCCGCAAGACAGCTATTGAAATGACAGAAACGACAAGGCCGCGATCATCGCGGCCTTGTCGTCTGGCTCAGGAGCCGGTTCTGGGCTTGCCCGTCTCGTCCATCTTCAATACACCATCCTCGAAGATGTTCAAGCGTTGCCGCACCTCGTGGGCGGGCAGCGGCTGCTTGTCCGCCGGCAGCGCATTCGGGTCGGCCGGGGCCGTCGAGGCGCCAGGCGCGCCGGGAACCGGTGCCGCGCCATCCGGCTTGGCCTCGTCCGCGCCCTGCTCGCCCTCAATGGCTTTCTGGGCCTTCCTGGTCAGCACCACGATGTCGATGCGGCGGTTGACCGGGTTGAACGGATCGGCCTTGTCGAACAGCGCCGACGAGGCATAACCCACCACCCGCGCCACTTGCGAGTCCGGATAACGGCCAGCCACCAGTGCACGGCGCGCGGCGTTGGCGCGGTTGGCCGACAGCTCCCAGTTGCCGAAGTCGCCAGTGCCGGCGTACGGCTTGGCATCGGTATGGCCGCTGATGCTGATCTTGTTCGGCACCGCCTTGATGGTGTCGGCCATCGCCAGCAGGATGTCCTCGAAGTAAGGCTTCAGGCGCGCACTGCCGGAGTCGAACATCGGCCGGTTTTCCGCGTCCATGATCTGGATGCGCAAGCCGTCCGGGGTGATTTCGAACAGAATCTGGTCCTTGAACTTCTGCAACTGCGGGCTTTCGTCGACCTTGTTCTGCAACTCCTGCAGCAGCAGCTCCAGGCGCTCCTTCTCGACCTGTTCGGCCATGCCCTCCACCTGCTCGGTGTCGACCGTGACCTTGTCCGGTTGCGGCTGGGACTTCACTTCCGGGTTGAGTGTCTTGTCCGGCGCCAGCGTCGGGGAACCGCCCAGGTCGATGATGTAGGGCGTACCGCTCTCGGAAAAACCGATCGGGTCCTTGAAGTAGCCGGCGATGGCGATCTTCTGCTCCGGGGTCGCGGTGGACAGCAGCCACAACACCAGGAAGAAGGCCATCATCGCCGTCGCGAAGTCGGCAAAGGCGATTTTCCAGGCACCGCCATGGTGCCCGCCGCCAAAGCGCTTGACGCGCTTGATGATGATCGGCTGATTGTTCTCCATGACTCAGCGACCGCGAACCGCTTGTTCCAGCTCGGCGAAGCTCGGCCGATGCTTCGGATAGAGCACCTTGCGCCCGAATTCCACTGCCAGCGAAGGCGGCATGCCGGAGGCCGAGGCCACCAGGGAGGCCTTGATCGCCTCGTAGACGTTCAGTTCTTCCTTGGCATCGTGGGCCAGGGATTGCGCCAGCGGACCGAAGAAGCCATAGGCGGCGAGAATACCGAAGAAGGTCCCCACCAGTGCCGCACCCACGTGCAGACCGATGGACTTCTGGTCGCCATCGCCCAGGGAGGCCATGGTCACCACGATGCCCAGTACCGCCGCGACGATACCGAAGCCGGGCATGCCGTCGGCCACGCCGGTAACGGCATGGGATGGATGCTCGAGTTCTTCCTTCATGCTCAGCAGTTCCATGTCGAACAGGCCTTCCAGCTCATGGGGAGCCATGTTGCCCGAGGACATGATGCGCAGGTAGTCGCAGATGAACGCGGTCATGCGCTCATCCTTCAGAACGGCGGGGTACTTGGCGAAGATCGGGCTGGCCGCGGCATCCTCGATGTCACCCTCGATCGCCATCATGCCTTCACGACGGCTCTTGTTGAGGATCTCGTAGATCAGGCCGAGCACTTCCATATAGAAGGTGTGGCTGAAGCGCGAGCCGAACATGCTCAGGGATTTCTTGACCACGTGCATGGTCATGTAGCCGGGGTTGGACTGCAGGAAAGCACCCAGCGCCGCACCACCGATGATCAAGACCTCGAAGGGCTGGATCAGCGCCGCAATCTTGCCGTGGGAGAGCACGTACCCGCCGAGCACGCTCGCGAATACGACAATGATGCCGATGATTTTAGCCATAGAATGAGAGTACTTGTTGAGTCGGGTTCAAGGTCATATTCGGAAGTTAGTAAATCTCTTCTTCTACTTATCGGCGAAACTGCGCCAGACTATAGCCAGTTCAGGCGAAAAGCCAGAAAACCGGCAGTGCATGGCCTCGGCGGCAGGACCAGCGCAGCGCCGTCAGGCCCGTTCCGGGCGCATTTATGGTGATGATCGCGCTTAATCATGACGAATCAAACGGCTGTGTCCAGTGCAAGACCGAACACCCTGCAAGGCTGGACCAGGCTGTTGCAGGGCGTTCGCCTGCCCGTCCCGCAGGACAGCCACGACCGCGTCTGCCGGGCCATCCGCGACAGCCGCAGCTCGCTGCGCGACATCGCCGAGCTGATGCAGGATAGCCCGGCCCTGGCGCTGAGCGTGATCTGCGAAGCCAACCATCACACCCACGGCAGCATGACCGAGCCGGCCGAAAACCTCGAGATCGCGATCAATCGCCTCGGTCTGAAACGTACCGAGGAGTTGCTTGAGCGCCTGCCCGCACGACTGCCCGAAGACATTCCGATCGCCCTGCGCCAGTTGCAACTGATCAGCCAGCATGCCAGCCAGCAGGCCAACGGCCTGTTTGCCGCCCGCCTGGCCCGGCTCTGGCAGGATATCCACTGGGGCAGCCTGCTGTTCCTGGCCCCCCTGTGGCCACTGGCACTGACCCACCCCAGGCTGCTCGAAACCTGGGAACTGCGGGTGCTGCACAAGCACGAGCCCGCCGCCAGGGTCGAACGGGAGCTGTTCGGCGTGCGCCTGCTGGAGCTATGCCAGGCCATGGCCGAGTTCTGGCGCCTGCCAGTGTGGGTGACCCAGGGTTATCAAACGCTGCTCAACGAACGCAAGACCCTCGCCCAGGCACTGCATATCGCCCGCGACAATGAGAGCCCCCTGCACCAGCAACAGCAACTGGATGCCGACCCCGAACTGCGCCGCTGGCTGAACCAGCCCGCCAACACCGTATTGCTGGCCAACGGCCTGGCCGTGGCGGCACAACAGGCCTGGGACAGCCCGCACTGCCTGCGCTGGCAGTACCTGTCGAGCCTGTACCTGCAGCAGCCGATGAACGAGTTGCAGCAACAGATCCACCAGCAAGCGGCCCAGAGCGCCAACCAGCATTCGATGCAGGACCTGTGGCACCCGGCCGAGGCTCTGATCTGGCCGTGGCATGTGCGCCGCGTGCATGCCGACCTGTTGCCGGCCGCTGCCCCTGACGCCGCGGCGATGGGGCTCTGGCGCAGGCACTGCGCACAACTGCTGGCCGAACCCAGCCGTTTCACCAACGCCATGCACCTGACCACCGTGGCCCGCGACGCCCTGGCGGCCTGCGGCCTGCGCCGGGTGATGATCCTGATGACCGACCGCAGCCGCAGCGCACTGCGGGTGCACCAGACCGCCGGCCTTCCCGCCGAGGCGAGCAATCTGATCCTGCAGGTGGCCCAGAGCACGCTGCTGCAACGACTGATGAACCAGCCCGCGCAGATTCGCCTGTCGCCAGAAAACGCTCGCCAGTTCCAGGCACTGCTGCCCAACAGCCTGCGGGCGCAATTCCTTCCCGGCGAACACCTGCTGTTGCGCTCGCTGAGCAACAACGGTCGGGTGGTGATGGTGATCCTGGCCGACCAGGCGGGCGTGCCGTTTTCGGAGATCACCGTGCAAGCCTTCGGCAAAACCATGCAATGCATCGAAAAGGCGCTGCACGCCTTTACCAACCGCAGCGCCTGAAGCTTGCGCTACAATCCTCCCCTTTGCGTCCAGGAGAACCCACATGCCTGACTTCTCTGGCTTGCCGCTGGTGATCGAGCCCAGCGACCTGCTGCCGCGCCTCGACACCCCCGGGCTGATCCTGGTGGACCTGACCAGCAGCGCCCGCTACGGCGCGGGGCATATCCCCGGCGCACGTTTCGTCGACCCCAAGCGTACCCAGTTGGGCCAGCCACCGGCTCCGGGGCTGATGCCACCGCAAGAGGCGCTCGAAGCCCTGTTCGGCGAACTGGGCCACAACCCGGACGCGGTCTACGTGGTCTACGACGATGAAGGCGGCGGCTGGGCCGGCCGTTTCATCTGGCTGCTGGATGTCATCGGCCACACCCGCTACCACTACCTCGACGGCGGCCTGCTGGCGTGGCTGGACGAAGGCCTGCCGGTGTCCGAGGACATCCCGGCGGTTGCCGGCGGCCCGGTTGCCCTGACCCTGCACGACGAACCGACCGCCACCCGCGATTACCTGCAGTCGCGCCTGGGCGCGCCCGACCTGGCGATCTGGGACGCCCGCGGCCCATTGGAGTATTCCGGCGAGAAGGTGCTGGCCGCCAAGGGCGGACACATTCCAGGCGCAGTCAACTTCGAATGGACCGCCGGCATGGACAAGGCGCGCAGCCTGCGCATCCGCAAGGATATGCCGGCAATCCTCGACAGCCTGGGCATCACTCCCGACAAGGAAGTGATCACCCATTGCCAGACCCACCACCGCTCCGGCTTCACCTATCTGGTGGCCAAGGCGCTCGGTTATCCGCGCGTCAAGGGTTATGCCGGCTCCTGGGGCGAATGGGGCAACCACCCCGACACCCCTGTAGAGATTTGAGATTCCCAAGGATCCTTGATGAAAAAGAGTTTGTTCATCCTCAGCCAGTACCTGCTGCCTCACCACCTGCTGTCGCGCCTGGCCGGCTGCATCGCCGAATGCCGGGTGCGCTGGTTCAAGAACGCCTTCACCGCCTGGTTCGCCAAGCGCTACCAAGTGGACATGTCCCAGGCGCTGGTTGAAGACCTGACCGCCTACGAGCATTTCAACGCCTTCTTCACCCGCGCCCTGAAAGACGGCGCGCGGCCGCTCGACCCGACCCCGGGGGCGATCCTCTGCCCGGCCGACGGCGCCGTCAGCCAGCTCGGCCCGATCGAACACGGCCGGATCTTCCAGGCCAAGGGCCACAGCTTCAGCGCCCTCGAGTTGCTGGGCGGCGATGCCGCACTGGCCGCGCCGTTCATGGGCGGCGAGTTCGCCACGATCTACCTGTCGCCCAAGGACTATCATCGGGTCCACATGCCGCTGGCCGGCACCCTGCGCGAAATGGTCTACGTGCCAGGCCGTCTGTTCTCGGTCAACCAGACCACCGCCGAGAACGTACCGGAACTGTTCGCCCGCAACGAGCGCGTCGTCTGCCTGTTCGACACCGAGCGCGGGCCGATGGCCGTGGTGCTGGTCGGCGCGATGATCGTCGCCTCGGTGGAAACCGTCTGGGCCGGCCTGGTCACGCCCCCCAAGCGCGAACTCAAGACGTTCCGCTACGATGAAGCGGCCCGTGCGCCGATCCATCTGGAAAAGGGCGCCGAACTCGGGCGCTTCAAGCTGGGTTCGACCGCCATCGTTCTGTTCGGTCCGGACCAGGTGAAATGGGCCGAAGGCCTGGCAGCCGGTTCGACGGTGGCCATGGGCCAGGGCCTGGGCTTGCCCAAGGACGCCTGATAGGCTGGTGACCTCGCGGTCCGACGCCGCTCGAACCCGCGAGGTCATACCACGGACAATCGGTCGCAATCTGAGCCGACCACCAACGATGCACCTGTACCGTATTGCTGTTAGAGTCGTGGCATTATATTGCCACCAATTTTTTGTCACCTTGCCGATGGACGATGCACGTTTTCCTTGCTGGAGCTGGCCCGTTAGATGAGCAATCCAAGCCCCCATCTGTTGTTGCGCGCGCCAACACCCACGCAGTCGAGCCTGTCATTCTGCGATGGCACACCGCGTGATCTGAGACGCTGGATCGCCGAACTGCCAAAAGCCAACCTCGGTGAGACCGCGCGCCTGCTGTATCAGGGGCTGGCCGAACTCAACCAGTTGCTCACCCCCAGCGAAAACCGCCTGCAGTTGCTCGAACTGATACGCCCCGAGGTGTATTACGTCTGCAAGCACCTGGAGCGGCATTTCCTCAACCAGTCCGTCGTACTCGATGAGCGTCCACGCAAGGTCGCCAACCTCTGCCAGGCTTTGCAGAATCACCTGGCCATCGGCTACAAGCAGATCGCGATGCGTGTCGCGTCCAGGTTCAGCAAGGAACGCGCCGGGCTGCTGACCATGGCCTTGCAGCGTGCCCTGCACTGCCTCAATGGCCCGCTGGTCCGGGCCAGCCAGTTGTACTGCCCGGTGCCGGAAGGCCTGTGGCTCGAAGTGCACCAGTTGTACCAGGTCGCCATTGCCCATCAACTGCAGCACAACCCGGTCCGTGACGAACTGGCCAGCCAGACCCCGTCACTGACCATCGAGCAGACCTACATTGTCGCGCTGCTGCTGGGTTGTTCACGCTGCAACCAGATGCGCCAGAACAATATCGCCCGGCTGGCGGAAGTCCTCGAACCCTGGAGCACGCTGGTCAAGCTGCAGGATGCCGGCCTGGCATCGAGCCTGTTCGCCGTTGCCCCACAGGCCGATGCACCGCCACGCTACACCTCGCTGTTCGCCGCCGAGCAACAGCCCGGTCTGATGGGCATCAACACCCTGAGTCTGGTCGAGGCCATGAAGGAATACCTCGACCTGCCCGTCGAGCAGCGCAGCCACTCGCGCCTGCTGGTGCCCAGTGGCCTGAGCCTGGACACCCTGCAGCACCTCTGCGCGGCCTGGGGCGAATCAGCCGAACGGAGTTTCCAGCGCACACCGGGACAGGGCTCCCTCACCCTGTGCATCGGCATGAGTGCCCTGCATTTCTACCTGGGCGGGCAACGTTCCTTCAGCGAGCTTCTCAAGAGCCCGAACGCCAGTCGCGCCGCGCATTTCACCGCGCAACTGGCCAACAGCAGCCAGAAGGACAGCTGGACCCTGGCTTTCGATGCCGAACGCCAGAGCAGCGCCGACACATTGCTGCCCTACGAGGAAATCCAGTATCACCCGACGGAAGCCGAAATCAGCCAGGCGGCGGCCAACAGCGCCGAGGATTTCCCGACCTTCAGCCTGCAGATCATCAACCACAGCCCTGGCGGTTACTGCCTGGCCTGGCCGCGGGAAGTCCCCAGCCAACTGCAGGCGGGCGAACTGGTGGGCATTCAGGATGCGACGTCCCAGGGCTGGAGCGTCGCGGTGGTACGCTGGATTCGCCAGGTGCGCAGCGGCGGTACGCAGATGGGCATCGAACTGATCGCCCCCCATGCCCAGCCATGCGGCCTGCAACTGGTGCGCAACAGCGAGGAAAACAGCCAGTACCTGCGCGCCCTGCTGCTGCCGGAAATCAGCGCCATCGGCGTGCCCGCCACCTTGCTGGCACCGCGCCTGCCGTTCCAGGAAGGTCACAAGGTGATGATCAACACCCATGGCGAGGAGCGTCGCGCCGGGCTGAATAACCGAAAGGCCAGTACCGGCAGTTTCAACCAGTTCGAATATCGACTGTTCGAACAGCCGGCAACGGTCAGGAACGAGACCTCGGGAGCCGGCGTAGCGGGCCCAGAGGAAGATTTCGGCTCACTGTGGAAAACGCTCTAGAAGAGCACCGCCTGCAGCAGCGGCGGTTCGGCGATCCGACGTTCCCGCGAAGGCGCCCTCACGGGCGCTGAAAGCTTCGCGGGCAAGCCCTGCGCCTGCAAGCCCGCTATCAGGTGCCTGGGCACATGAACCCGCCCGGGCAAGGACGGGCCATCAGTTGCGGCCGTGACGGTCCTGCATGCCCAGCAGATACAGCACCCCATCCAGGCCAAGGGTCGAAATGGCCTGCCTGGCCGATTGCTTGACCAGCGGCTTGGCCCGGAACGCCACGCCCAGGCCGGCGATCGCCAGCATCGGCAGGTCGTTGGCACCATCCCCCACCGCAATGGTCTGCTCCAGGCTCAGGCCTTCCTTGCCAGCCAGTTCACGCAGCAGGTCGGCCTTGCGCTGGGCATCGACGATCGGCTCGATCGCGACACCGGTGCACTGGCCGTCGACCACTTCCAGCTCGTTGGCGAAGACGTAGTCGATCCCCAGCCTGGCCTGCAACTGCCGGGCGAAGTAGGTGAAACCGCCGGACAGGATCGCGGTCTTGTAGCCCAGGCGCTTGAGTTCGGCAAACAGGACTTCGGCGCCTTCGGTCAGACGCAGCGAGGCGCCGATCGAGTCCAGCACGCTGACATCCAACCCCTTGAGCAGCGCCAGGCGCTCCTTGAAACTGGCGCGGAAATCCAGCTCGCCGGCCATCGCCCGCTCGGTGATCGCCGAGACCTGCTCGCCCACGCCGGCGGCCTTGGCCAGTTCGTCGATGACTTCGGCCTCGATCAGCGTGGAGTCCATGTCGAATACCGCCAGGCGCCGGTTGCGACGGAACAGCGAATCCTCCTGGAAGGCCACGTCGATGTTCAGCTCCTGGGCCAGGCCCAGGAATTCGGCGCGCAAGGCCTGCGGGTCGGCCGCCGCACCCTGTACCGAGAACTCGATACAGGCCTTGCTCAATGCAGTCGCAACGTCCAGCGGCAGACGCGCCGACAGGCGGTCGATACGTTCGATGTTCAGGCCGTGGCGCGCAGTGATCGCACTGACCCGCTGCACCTGCTCGGCAGTGACCTTGCGGCTCAGCAGGGTGACGATATGCCGATCCTGGCCCTCGCTGGCGACCCAGCGCCGGTAGTCGTCTTCCGAGACCGCCGTGAAGCGCACCTGCTGCTCCAGGCCATCGGCCGTGGACCGCACCTGCTGCAGCACCGGCGACTGCTCGCCGCCGGGTACCTCGACCAGGATGCCGAACGACAGGGTGTCGTGGATAACCGCCTGACCGATGTCGAGAATGTTCACACCACCTTGCGCCAGCACGCCGGTAATGGCTGCGGTGAGACCCGGACGGTCGCCACCGGTGATGTTAATCAGGACGATTTCGCGCAAAGCGCACCCCCGTTCGTTAAAAAAGTCGCATTCTACCCACTTTCAGTGACCATCGGCACCGCCAGCGCTTTGCCGGTCTAGGGCCTCTCGCTATACTGCGCGTCAACTTCACGGACAAAAGAGCCGCGCTCAGTGAACCGGCCCACGCCAGTCAAAACCGATAACTTCTTCCTGCTGATCTTCCGGGCATTGCGTCACCGCCGGGTACCGATTGCACTGCGTATTGCCAGCCACAACGTGATTCTCGTCGCGCTGGCGCTGGTGATCTACGCCTGCGTGATGGGGCTGCAGTTCAAGGAAGCCATGCACCAGCAGGCCGACGCCCTTGGCCAGAGCCTGACCACCCAGACCGCCACCTCGGCGACCGAGCTGCTGGTGTCCAACGACATCCTCAGCCTCAACGTGCTGCTCAACAACCTGACGAAGAACCCGCTGGTGGCCCATGCGGCGATCTACAGCGTCGACAACCGGATCCTCGCCGAAGCCGGCCAGCGCCCGAAAAGCGGCCTGCTGGGCGAGACCGAAGGCGTCTACCAGACCAAGATCACCTTCCAGGACGTGACTGCCGGCAACCTGCGGATCAGCCTGGACATGGCCCAGTTCCAGCAGCCGATGACCATCAGCCTGCAAAGCATGGGCATCCTCAGCGCCATCCTGCTGGCCCTGGCCCTGGCCCTGAGCCTGCGTCTGGGTCGGCATATCTCGACGCCGCTGCTGCAATTGCGGGTCTGGTTGCGGGACATGGACGAACACACCCCGGCCACCCGGCGTCAGGATGAGATCGGCGACCTCGCCCGCCAGTTGCATTCGCGCTTTGCCCCGGTGAAACCGGAGCCCGAGCCGGAGCCGGAAATCGACTACGACGACTACGAGGAAGAAGCGCCGGCCGGGCAGAGTTTCCAGGTGCGCAACCTGCGTGATCCGAGCTTCGACAGCGGCGCAGCCGCGCCCGCCAGACCGACGGCCCGCCCTGCGCCACGCAACAGCGTGGACGACGAACTGGACGACGAGGAAGACCCGTTCGCCGATCTGCGCGAGGGCCCGCAGGGCACCGCCGCGGCGAAACCGGTGGTTCCCGCACAGCCCCAGCACAGCGCGGTGCTTGCCGTGCAACTGGGTGCCCAGGACCAATTGCGCCGTCTGCCAAAGGCTCGCCTGACCGAACTGCTGGAGCGCTATCGCGACTGTCTGGACCAGGCCGCCTCGCTGTACCAGAGCGAACTGCACACCCTCAACGATGGCAGCACGCTGATGCTGTTCCACACCGAGGACAGCGGCGACGACTACCTGACCAACGCCATCTGCTGCGGCGAACTGCTCAGGGCCCTGGGCCACCAGTTGCAGATCGAAGTCGCCGACAGCGGCATCACCCTGCAACTGCAGTTGGGTCTGACCCTTGGCGAAGAACTGTTCGGCGTCAGCCAGATCGACCTGCTGCTGACCGAAACCGCCCAGGACGCCCTGGCGCTGTCGCAACACAGCCGCAACCTGCTGCTGGTGGAGCGGCAGATCAGCGACGATCCGCTGATTCGCCAGCGTGCCCGTATCCGCCCGATCGCCAGCCCCGAAGGTGCCTGCTGCGTCGAGCGACTGATGGAGCCCTATCCATCGATGCTGGAACGCCAGCTGGCCCGGATGCACGAGAGCAGCGGCAAGTAATCGCCACCCACAAAAAAGCCCGCAACGAGTGCGGGCTTTTTGTTATCCGGCGTGGCCTCAGAAACGGAACACTTCCATATCCGTGCGGATCGGCGTGGCCATCGGGATCTTCGGCTTCTGCGGTTCGGCCTGCTTGGTCGGGGCCGGTGCGGCTGGCGGCTTGCTCCTCACTTCGGCAACCGGCGGCTGGTTGGCCAGTGGCTTGAGGGCCACGCTCAACTGCTCGGCCAGACGCTGCAGCAACTCCCCCTGGGCCTGGACCTGTGCCGCCGAGGAACCGGCATGCTGCTGCTCCAGGTGCACGATACGGTTGTCCCGCACCTGGCCACGCCGATCCAGCAGGCGCCATTGGGCATCGAGGATCGCCGGCTGCTTGGTGCCGGAGTCCAGGCGGGTGATCGACAGCAGCACCTGCACATCCGGTGTCGCGCCAGCCGTCGCCGGCGACAGCACGACCCGCTGGCTGTCCAGCCGCCAGGCCAGTTGCCGGACCAGCAACTGGTTGATGTCCGAAGACAGGCTACCCGCCCAGCGGCCGTCGGTTGCCGCCGTCAGGCTGCCGTCGGGCTGACGTTGCAGCAGGGTTTCGCGTTGCAGGTAGTCGGCCAGGGTGACAGGGCCCAGTACCACGAACATGCCCGCGCTTTGTTGAGGTTGGCCCGGCGTGCCACTGTCCAGCTGATATAAGGAAACCGGCTTGTTAACGCTGCAGCCGGCCAAACCGAGCACGCCGGTGAGCAGCAACATTAAAGGAAGGCGCAGAACAGTCATCATCCCATCCAGGTGGCCACCGTGAGGCACGCCACAGTCTGATCCAGAAAATTCGTCCGGGCGCTCCGCCATGCGGCCGCCCAAGAGGCGCATATCATCCGTGAATATGCGCCGTTACTCCAGTGTTGCGGCGTCTATCCTGCGCTAAAAAAACAGGACAGACGCACTGGACCGGACTAATTGCCAGTCTCTACCAACAACGCATCGACGCGCTGGAAGCCACGCGGCAACTTGTTGCCCCGACGACCGCGCTCGCCCTTGTAATGCTCCAGGTCATCAGCCTTGAGCGACAAGGTGCGTTTGCCGGCCTGCAGCACCAGCGTCGCGCCTTCCGGCAGCACCGCCAGGTCACTGACGTACTCCTCGCGGCTGGCCACCCGCTCACCGGGAACGCCGATGATCTTGTTGCCCTTGCCCTTGCCCAGTTGCGGCAGGTCGCTGATCTTGAAGATCAGCAGGCGGCCTTCGGTGGTCACCGCCGCCAGCCAGTTCTGCTCGCGATCGGTCACCGGCCGCGGAGCCATCACCTTCGAACCGTTGGGCAGGCTCAACAGCGTCTTGCCCGCCTTGTTCTTGGCCTGCAGGTCCTCACCCTTGACCACGAAACCGTAGCCCGCGTCAGACGCAATGACATACAGCGCTTCGTCCTCCGGCAGCAGCACGCACTCGAAGCTCGCGCCCGGCGGTGGCGTCAGACGACCGGTCAGCGGTTCGCCCTGACCACGCGCCGATGGCAGCGTGTGAGCCGCCACCGAGTAGCTGCGGCCGGTGGAGTCGATGAACACCGCAAACTGGTTGGAACGTCCGGCCGCCGCAGTCTTGAAGCCATCGCCAGCCTTATAGGACAAGCCGGTGGCGTCAATATCATGACCTTTTGCACAGCGAACCCAACCTTTTTCCGACAGAACGACCGTTACCGGCTCAGTGGGCATCAGTTCGTTTTCCGACAAAGCCTTGGCTTCGGCACGCGCAACGATCGGCGAACGGCGGTCATCGCCGTAGGTCTGCGCATCGGCAAGCAGCTCGCTGCGCACCAGTTTCTTCAGCTTGGCTTCGCTGGCCAGCAGCGCCAGCAGCTTGGCCTGCTCCTTGAGCAGTTCGTCCTGCTCGCCGCGCAACTTCATCTCTTCCAGGCGCGCCAGCTGACGCAGACGGGTGTCGAGAATGTAGTCGGCCTGGATATCGTCGAGGGTGAACCGCTCGATCAGCTTGGCGCGGGGATGCTCCTCGGTACGGATGATGTGGATCACTTCATCCAGGTTGAGGTAGGCGATCAACAAGCCGTCCAACAGGTGCAGGCGCTTCTCGACCTTGTCCAGACGGAACTTCAGGCGACGACGAACGGTGTTGATCCGGAACTCCAGCCACTCCACCAGCAGCGAACGCAGGTTCTTCAACTGCGGCTTGCCGTCCAGGCCGATGATATTGACGTTGACCCGGTAGCTGGACTCCAGGTCGGTGGTGGCGAACAGATGCTGCATCAGCTCTTCGGGATCGACCCGATTGGAGCGCGGGATGATCACGATACGGCACGGATGCTCGTGATCGGACTCATCACGCAGGTCGGCGACCATCGGCAGCTTCTTGGCCTGCATCTGCGCGGCGATCTGCTCCAGCACCTTGGCCCCGGAGACCTGGTGCGGCAAGGCATGCACCACGATGTCGCCATCCTCGACGCGGTAGACCGCCCGCATGCGCACCGAGCCACGTCCGGTTTCGTAGATTTTCAGCAGATCGGCCTGGGGCGTGATGATTTCCGCTTCGGTCGGATAGTCAGGCCCGGGGACGAACTTGCACAGATCCTCCACCGTGGCCTTGGGCTCATCGAGCAGGTGCACGCAGGCATTGGCGACTTCCCGCAGGTTGTGCGGCGGTACGTCGGTGGCCATGCCCACGGCGATACCGGTGGTGCCATTGAGCAGGATGTTCGGCAAACGTGCCGGCAATACAGCAGGCTCTTCCAGGGTGCCATCGAAGTTCGGCACCCAGTCCGCGGTGCCCTGGCCCAATTCGCTGAGCAGCACTTCGGAGTAGCGCGACAGCCGCGACTCGGTGTAGCGCATGGCGGCGAAGGACTTCGGATCATCCGGCGCCCCCCAGTTGCCCTGGCCGTCCACCAGCGTGTAACGGTAGCTGAACGGCTGCGCCATCAGCACCATCGCTTCATAGCAGGCCGAGTCGCCGTGGGGGTGGAACTTGCCGAGCACGTCACCGACGGTCCTGGCGGACTTCTTGTGCTTGGCATCGGCGTCCAGCCCCAGCTCACTCATGGCGTAGACGATCCGCCGTTGCACCGGCTTGAGGCCGTCGCCGATATGCGGCAGTGCACGGTCCATGATCACGTACATGGAGTAGTTGAGGTAGGCCTGTTCGGTGAAGTCAGCCAATGACCGGCGTTCCACGCCATCCAGGCTGAGATCAAGGGATTCGCTCATGCGGGCCTCATCAGTTCGTAGTCTGGCGCAGCAGCAAGGTGCCACCACGCTGGGTGAATTCAAGTTGTTTCAAAGCGCTCATGGCCGGCTCCAGCCGCCTGCCGGCGCGGCAAAGCGCCAGACGATCGGCCGGGCCTCGCCATCGGCGCGGGCCCCGTCGTTGTTGTCCAGGCCGATCCAGGCCCCGTCGGCGTCGACCACCAGGGCTTCGGCCAGACCGTAGTTCTGTGGATAACGCCGTGGCTCGGTCAGCGCCTCGGCGGCAAACGACCAGCAACGCTCGACCTCGCCAGTTTGCGCATCACGGCGACAGATCCGATAGGCGTTGCGCTCCAGGGTAAACAGCTTGCCCTTGAACAGCGACAGGTCGGCGAAGTCGCGGGTCACCGCCCTGGCGTTCGGGAACTGCGCTGGCTGCATCTGGTTGCCATCTTCGCTCATCAGCACGCAGGAGCCCTTGCAGTCCCATTGTGTCGATTGCCGCTCGAGCAGCAACAGGCCACGCCGCTCGCGTTCGGCCGCCAGCCACAGGCGATCGCCCCGCGGGCTGACAGCCAGGCCTTCGAACAGGGCATTGAAGTGCAGCAACATCCCATTGTCCCGTGCCTCGCTGACGAGCTTCGGGGCAATCGCCAGCCACTGCGGTGCCCCACTCGGCGGCACCTTCAGCACCGCCGCATGAGCCTCGCTGACGATATAGCGGTTACCCGCGTCGTCGCAGCTCAGCCCTTCGAAATCCAGCTCGCCACCGCGAATGAACGACGCCGCCCAGGTCTTCAGCCGCAGCCCCCAGGGCAGACCGCTGTCGGGTACCGACGGTACCTCCAGGTGCGTGCCCTCGGCCTTCCAGACCCGGCTCGAGGTGTCCAGCCGATACAGCAGGTCATCGTCGCGATCCGAAATCGTCCACAATTCCCTGCCACACAGCGCCAACCCGGAGAGGTTGCCACCACGCATGCCCTCGACCGGATGCTCGGACAACAGCTTGAGCTCCGGTACCGAGTCGGCGAGCGCCGGCCATGCGACCAGCAGCAACAGCGCCGCGAGGGCTCTGCGCATCAGACCAGCACCTCCGCCAGGTCGCCCTTGGACTCCAGCCAGGTCTTGCGATCGCCGGCGCGTTTTTTCGCCAGCAGCATGTCCATGATTTCCGCGGTCGCGGCGAAATCGTCCAGGGTCAGTTGCACCAGGCGCCGGGTGTTGGGGTCCATGGTGGTTTCGCGCAGTTGCGGCGGGTTCATTTCACCCAGCCCCTTGAATCGGGTGACCTGCGGCTTGCCACGTTTCTTCTCGGCCACCAGGCGGTCGAGAATGCCGTCGCGCTCGGCTTCATCCAGCGCGTAGAAGATCTCCTTGCCGAGGTCGATCCGGTACAGCGGCGGCATCGCCACGTAGACGTGACCGGCATCCACCAGCGGGCGGAAATGCTGGACGAACAGCGCGCACAGCAGCGTGGCGATGTGCAGGCCGTCGGAGTCGGCGTCGGCAAGGATGCAGATCTTGCCGTAGCGCAGTTGGCTCATGTCCTCGGCGCCCGGATCGACGCCGATGGCCACGGCGATGTTGTGCACTTCCTGGCTGGCGAGCACTTCACCGCCGTCGACTTCCCAAGTGTTGAGGATCTTCCCGCGCAGCGGCAGGATCGCCTGGAACTCCTTGTCCCGCGCCTGCTTGGCCGAACCGCCGGCGGAATCACCCTCGACCAGGAACAGTTCGGAACGCAGCGGGTCCTGCCCGACGCAATCGGCCAGCTTGCCCGGCAGCGCCGGTCCCTGGGTGATGCGCTTGCGCTCGACCTTCTTGCTCGCCTTCAGGCGGCGCCCGGCGTTGCTGATAGCCAGTTCGGCCAGTTGCATGCCCAGCTCGGGGTTGGCGTTGAGCCACAGGCTGAAGGCATCCTTGACCACTCCGGAAACGAACGCGGCGGCCTCGCGGGACGACAGGCGTTCCTTGGTCTGCCCGGAGAACTGCGGTTCCTGCATCTTCATCGAAAGCACGAAGGCAATCCGCTCCCAGACGTCTTCCGGCGCCAGCTTGACGCCACGCGGCAGCAGGCTGCGGAACTCGCAGAACTCGCGCATGGCATCGAGCAGGCCCTGGCGCAGGCCGTTGACATGGGTACCGCCCTGGGCGGTCGGAATCAGGTTGACGTAGCTTTCCTGGAGGCTGTCGCCGCCTTCGGGCAACCACAGCAGGGCCCAGTCGACCGCCTCCTTGTTACCGGCCAGGCTGCCGCAGAACGGCTCGTCCGGCAGGCGTTCGAAACCGCTGACCGAATCCACCAGGTAGGAGCGCAGGCCGTCCTCGTAATGCCATTCGACCTTCTCGCCGGTGCCCTTGTCCTCGAAGCTGACCAGCAGCCCCGGGCACAGCACCGCCTTGGCCTTGAGCACATGCTTGAGGCGGCTGACGGAGAACTTCGGCGAGTCGAAGTACTTGGGGTCCGGCGAGAAATACACGCTGGTGCCGGTATTGCGCTTGCCGACACTGCCGACCACTTCCAGCTCGCTGGCCTTGAAGCCATCGGCGAAGGTCATCTGGTATTCGTTGCCGTCGCGCTTGACCTTGACCCGGACCTGGGTCGACAGCGCGTTGACCACGGAGATCCCCACGCCGTGCAGGCCGCCGGAGAACTGGTAGTTCTTGTTGGAGAACTTGCCGCCGGCATGCAGCTTGGTGAGGATCAGTTCGACACCGGATACGCCCTCTTCCGGGTGGATGTCCACCGGCATGCCGCGACCGTCGTCGCAGACCTCCAGGGAGTGGTCGGCATGCAGGATGACCTGCACCGACTTGGCATGCCCGGCCAGGGCCTCGTCGACACTGTTGTCGATGACTTCCTGGGCGAGGTGGTTCGGCCGACTGGTGTCGGTGTACATGCCCGGACGTTTACGCACCGGGTCGAGGCCCGAGAGGACTTCGATGGCGTCTGCGTTATAGGAGCTAGCGCTGGGAGTGGCCATGGGGTCTCTTCATCAGTCGTCTATGAATAGGGGTCATTCTCAAAGTGCAGAGAAATCGATCGCTTGGTACTTATCGGCAGCGATGCCGGCAAAACTGAGCAACGCCGGCAATTGTCGGGCAAAGCCCTGGAAACCGTGGTCGCCGCCGGCCTGGATACGCAAGGCGCACGCCCGGTAATACTGTTGCGCGGCGCGATAATCAAGGGTTTCGTCGGCCGTTTGCAACCATACCTGAAACCGTTGCGGGTCCTGCGGCGCTGGCACTTCCAGGGCGGCCAGGGCCGTCACGTGGTCAAGGGTCAGCTCCCAGGTTTCACCGCTGTAGAGGTTCTGCTGCGGGCCGAGAAAGCCGTCGAACAGCCGGTGCGGGCTGACCGCCGGGTTGACCAGCAGGGCCTTCAGGCCATGGCGCTCGGCCAGGTGAGTCGCATAGTAGCCGCCGAGCGAGCTGCCGACCAGCAGCGGACGTCCGAGTTCGGCGATCGCCGCCTCGAGCTGGGCCATCGCCTGGCGTGGATGATGGTGCAGGGCCGGGACCCGCAATTGTGCGCCAAGCCCCAGAATCGCCATCACGTCTGTCAGTTGGGTGGCCTTCTTCGACTCGGGCGAACTGTTGAAGCCGTGGATATACAGGATCGAACCGGACATGTCATCGCTCGCTGGCGGGCAAAGACGCGCAGTTTAGCCTGAGTCCGGGGCCATGACTCGCCCTGAGATACTTCCTACCTATATTGGGGAAGTTCAGTAACCCGTACCGCCGTGATCGACGGTGAACTCGAAGTCCTGAACACGCGATACCCCGGTCTCCAGTTGGCCATCCGGATGCAGGCGCAGCCAACGGTAGCCGGGAGCCTTGTCGTCGAGCTTGAAATCTTCGCTGCCCGGCGCGAACTGGATACAGGTCGAGGGCGAGGCCAGCAGGCGCAGGCCCTGGTGCTCGCGGTCGAACTCCTGGTGGATATGCCCCCAGAGCAGGGCCCGCGCCTGGGGAAAGCGCTCCAGCACGGCGAACAGCGCCTGCGGATTGCGCAAGCCGATCGGCTCCATCCAGGCGCACTGGATCGATACCGGATGGTGGTGGAAACAGATCAGGTGATGACGCTCCGGCGCCTCACCGAGCGCGCGCTCCAGCAACTGCAACTGTTCATCCTGCAGAAACCCCGGCACCGAGCCCGGCACGGCGGAATCCAGCAGTGTCACGCGCCAGTTGCCGATATCCACCACCGGTTCCAGCAGGTCGCTGCCGGCGGCGGCCGCGGTCATTTCGCGCAGTTCGTCGTGGTTGCCGGGAAACCAGCGGGCCGGAGCCGGAATACGTCCGCTCATCCGGCGAAAGCACTGGTAGGACTCCAGCGTGCCGTCCTGGGACAGGTCGCCGCTGGCCAGCAGCAGGTCGATCCGCGGCTGTTCGGCCAGGACGCAATCGATCACCCGCTGCAGGCTGTCGCGGGTATTCATGCCCAGCAGCGTACCGTCCGCCTCGGCAAACAGATGGCTGTCGGACAGCTGGACCAACAGCACCGAGTCCGTGGTGGTCGATTGAGTGGCTACGCTCGACAAGGCGCTCTCTCCCGCAATTGCTGGCTGGACAGGTTTCAACCGATTCGTTCAAAACCGCATTGCGCGCAATTATGGTCAGGGAACCTGCAAAGAGGAAATGGCTGAAAACGGGCACAGTTCACATTTAGCCGGATACAACCCGATTAACGTACCGCTTCGAATTCATGACCACAGGCCAGGCAGTGGCTCAACCACTCGCCGAGGAAGATGTTGAGCTGGGCCTTCTCATCCGGCTGGTGCATGGCCGCGTTCGGATAGGGGTAGATACTGCGAAAGCGTCGTGCATGCTCGGCGCTGATGACCTCGGCCATGCGCGCATCGTGGTAGACCTGTACCTGCAACTGCGGCACCGGCAACCATGGCAGGCTGTGTTCCTGACGCACCAGCAGGGTGGTGGTGTAGGGACAGTCCTGCAGCACCTCCAGGGCCAGCACGCCAAGCATCTGGTCGCCCTGGGTCACGGCAATCCGGCGGGCGCGTTGCTGGTCGCGCATCTCGGGCAGCAGGCGCATGAGGCGGGCATAGTTCGCCTCGCAGGCTGCCTGCAGCCCGATCAGATCGACCCGATAACGCTCGCGCAGCAGACTTACGACCATAAGCCCCTCACTTCGGCACGATTCAACGCCAGCCACTGCAAGGCAATGATCGACGCCGCATTGATGATCCGCCCATCGCGCACGGCCTGCAGGGCATCATCGAAGGCCCAGACCGTCGCCCGGATGTCCTCGCTCTCCTCCACCAGCCCATACAGGCCGCCGGCCCCCTCGGTCTGGCAACGCCCCAGGTACAGATGAACGAACTCATTGCTGCCGCCAGGCGACGGGAAGTAGCGGGTGATCGGCCACAGCGCCTGCAGCGCCAGATCAGCTTCCTCCTGCGCCTCGCGATGGGCAACCTCTTCCGGCTGCTCGTCCTTGTCAATCAGGCCGGCCACCAGCTCGACCATCCACGGGTTGTCGGTCTTGTCCATGGCGCCGACCCGGAACTGCTCCAGCAATACCACTTCATCGCGCCGGGCATCGTAGGGCAGCACACACACCGCATCATGGCGCACGAACACCTCGCGATTGATCTCCTTGCCCATGCCACCGGCGAACAGCTCATGGCGCAGGTGCAGGCGATCAAGCCGGTAGAAGCCCTTGAAGCAGTTCTCCCGGCGAATGATCTCGACTTTCGTCGGACTGGACTTGCTGATGTCGGTCATGCTGATCCTCTTTGCTGTAGCGGCGAGGCTCCCCCTCGACTTCGCGCCATCCTAACGCGCCGACACCTGCTGATGCAGCCACTTTCCCATTGTCGGGATAGACGGCTGCCACCGAAACCTACTCTAATTAGCGTAGTGGCGAACCGAGTCCGCCGCTGACAGTCAAAGCACGCTCTCCCTGACCTATCTTTCGCCGACGAAGGACGTACATGTCGTTTCTAAAAATCGCCTCGCTGACCTGCATCGCCCTGACCCTCGGTGCGTGCCAGAGTCTGTTCCAACCCGCCACGCAGAAGCCGCTGGAGTTCAAGCGCGACGCCTGGGAACAGGTCAAGCCGGGCTGCAACGATCCGGACTGCCCGCTGGTGAACATCGACACGGTGCACTTTCCGAGCGAACCGCAACTGGACAGCCTGATCGAGCGCCGCCTGCTGCAGATGACCCAAGCCACGCCGTTGCCGACGTCGCTCAAGGCCTACCAGGATCAGTTCCTCGCCACCTCCGCCAGCAGCCAGGGCAGCTATCTGCAAGCCAAGGTACTCGAACAGCATGACGGCCTGGTGATCATCGAGCTGATCAGCTACCTGGACAACGGTACCCCCCAGGGCACGCCGAGTCGCAGCTTCATCAACTGGTCACGCGAGGAACACAAGGCCCTGACCCTGCAGGACATACTGCTGCCGGGCCAGGAAGAAGCCTTCTGGAAGTTGGTCAAGGTCGCCCACAACAGCTGGCAGATCAACAATCGCGTAGACCAGGACTTCGTTCGTACCTGGCCCTTCCAGACCACCCCGAACGTTGCCCTGACCAGCGACGGGGTACTGCTCAAGTACAACGTGACGACCATCGCGCCCTACGCCATGGGCCTGATCGACCTGAAGGTCGACTACTCGCGCCTCAACGGCATCCTCAAGCCCGAGCGGTTTCCCGCCCGGCAGTGAAGACCTTGCCCAACAGCAGTTGCAGCAGCCCTGCCAGCAGCAGCGACGGCAGGGTCGCACCGAGTTCCGGATGGAAACTGGCCAGCAGGTGGTAGGTGCCGATACCCCCCAGCCAGGCCAGCAGCGCCGACCAGCGCAAGGCTGGCGACACCACGACGCAACCACGCCGGCGCAGGATGAAGTGGTCGACCAGCACCACGCCGAACAGCGGCGCGAACACCGAGCCGATCAGCAGGAGGAAGTTCTGGTACTGCGCCAGGGGTGCCAGGCAGGCGATCAAGGTGCAGAGCACGCCGATGGCAAGGGCCAGTTGCTCGACCTTCAATGGCAGCAGGGTCCCGCTGGAGACCGCCGCCGAATGGATGTCGGCGAAAGCGTTTTCCGATTCGTCGAGCAGGATCAGCAGCAGCGGGATCCCCATCCCGGCACCCGCCAGGGCCAGCAGCAGGGCATTGACCTCGCCGCTCGGCGCAAAGGCCAGGGTGTAGGCCACGCCCAGGCTCATCAGCCACAGGTTGCCGATGAAGAAACCCAGCGCGGTGCCGCCGAACACACCTTGCGCACGCTTGCCGAACCGGGAGTAGTCGGCGATCAGCGGCAGCCAGGACAGCGGCATGGCAATCGCGATGTCGAAACCCACGGCGAACGCCATCGAACCATCGCCGGCCTGGGCCCACAGCGCCACCAGGTCGGCCTTGGCGAACAGGTTCCAGGTCAGCCACAGGCACGCCGCCAGCAACAGCCAGATACCCCACTTGCGCAGGATCTTGCGCACGAACGTCAGCGGACCGCTGACCGCCAGCAAGGTGGCCAGCGCGCCGAACAGCAGGGTCCAGAGCAACGGATTGGCAAGCAGGCTGCCTTCGCCGAAGGCCCGGCCACCGAGCAGGCTGGCGGCATCACGCATGACGATGATTTCGAACGCGCCCCACCCCACCAGTTGCAGCAGGTTGAGGATCGCCGGCAGGCTCGCGCCATACTGGCCGAGGCTGAGTTTCAAAGCAGCCATGGAAGCCAGTCCGGTATCGCTGCCGATCACACCGACGGCCGCCAGCAGCAGTACGCCGACCGCCGTACCAACCAGGATCGCCAGCAACGAGCTGGCCAGCCCCAACCCCGGCGCCAGCAGGGCACCGGTCTGCAGCACCATCAGGCCGATGCCGAGGGAGAACCACAGGGAAAACAGGTCGCGCGCGCCGAACACGCGCTTGTCGAGCGGGACGGCGAGATCGGGGGAATAGGTGCTGACAGGTGTGTTCACGGCTGATCTCGAAAATAGGTGTATGGATTGCAAGGGCGATGGCGCGCTTGAGGGGCTATTCGCGGGCAAGCCACGCTCCTACAGTGCAGCGTCGTACGTGGGACCTGCATACGACATGGCACTGTAGGAGCGTGGCTTGCCCGCGAAGGCGCCCTCACGGACGCCCCGATAGCTGCCCGGTCAGACCTTCCGGTACAACTGGCTGCCCTCGCGCTTGAAGCGCTCGGCCTGCTCGGCCATACCCTGCACCGCATCCGCATCGACCGCCTCGATCCGCTGGTTGGCCGCATAGTCGCGGACTTCCTGGGTGATCTTCATCGAGCAGAACTTCGGCCCGCACATGGAACAGAAATGCGCGACCTTGGCCGAATCCTTGGGCAGCGTCTCGTCGTGGAACGCACGGGCGGTGTCCGGGTCCAGACCGAGGTTGAACTGATCTTCCCAGCGGAATTCGAAGCGCGCCTTGCTCAGCGCATTGTCGCGGATCTGCGCCCCCGGATGCCCCTTGGCGAGGTCGGCGGCGTGGGCGGCGATCTTGTAGGTGATGATCCCGGTCTTCACGTCATCCTTGTTCGGCAGGCCCAGGTGCTCCTTGGGCGTGACGTAGCAGAGCATGGCGCAGCCGAACCAGCCGATCATCGCCGCACCGATGCCGGAGGTGATGTGGTCGTAGCCCGGTGCGATGTCGGTGGTCAGCGGGCCGAGGGTGTAGAACGGTGCCTCGTCGCAGCACTCCAGCTGCTTGTCCATGTTCTCCTTGATCAACTGCATCGGCACGTGGCCAGGGCCTTCGATCATGCACTGCACATCATGCTTCCAGGCGATCTTGGTCAGCTCGCCGAGGGTTTCCAGCTCGCCGAACTGCGCTTCGTCGTTGGCATCGGCAATCGAGCCCGGACGCAGGCCATCGCCCAGCGAGAAGCTGACGTCGTAGGCCTTCATGATTTCGCAGATTTCCTCGAAATGGGTGTAGAGGAAGTTTTCCTTGTGGTGCGCCAGGCACCACTTGGCCATGATCGAACCGCCACGGGAGACGATCCCGGTGACCCGCTTGGCGGTCAGCGGCACATAGCGCAGCAACACGCCGGCGTGAATGGTGAAATAGTCGACGCCCTGCTCGGCCTGTTCGATCAGGGTGTCGCGGAACAGCTCCCAGGTCAGGTCTTCGGCCACGCCGTTGACCTTCTCCAGGGCCTGGTAGATCGGCACGGTGCCGATCGGCACCGGCGAGTTGCGGATGATCCACTCGCGGGTTTCATGGATGTGCTTGCCGGTGGACAGGTCCATGACCGTGTCCGAGCCCCAGCGGATCCCCCAGGTCAGCTTGGCCACTTCTTCCTCGATGGAAGAGCCCAGGGCGCTGTTGCCGATGTTGCCGTTGATCTTCACCAGGAAGTTGCGGCCGATGATCATCGGCTCCAGCTCCACGTGGTTGATGTTCGCCGGGATGATCGCCCGGCCGCGGGCGATTTCCTCGCGGACGAACTCGGGCGTGATCTCTTTCGGGATGCTCGCGCCAAAGCTGTGGCCGGCGTGCTGCTGGTCGAGCAGGCCGGCGGCGCGGGCTTCCTGCAGCTTGAGGTTCTCGCGGATGGCGACGTATTCCATCTCGGCGGTAATGATGCCCTGGCGGGCGTAGTGCATCTGGGTGACGTTGGCCCCGGCCTTGGCCCGGCGCGGGTTGTTGACGTGGGCGAAGCGCAGCTTGGTCAGTTCCGGATCGGCCAGGCGCTGCTGGCCGAAATTAGAGCTCAGCCCCGCCAGGCGCTCGGTGTCGCCACGGCTGTCGATCCACGGCGAGCGGACATCGGCCAGGCCCTTGCGCACGTCGATGGTCACGTTCGGGTCGGTGTACGGGCCGGAAGTATCGTAGACCAGCACCGGCGCATTGATCTCGCCGCCGAAATCGGTCGGGGTCACATCGAGGCTGATTTCGCGCATCGGCACGCGGATATCCGGGCGCGAACCCTGGACGTAGATTTTTTGCGAGCGGGGAAAGGGTTGAACCGACTGCTCGTCGACCTTGGCCGAATCGCTGAGGTTCGCGGCGTCTTTTAATCTTGTACTCATCACGGGCTCTCCAGACTGCATCCAGGTGGATTGTCGGGACGAACCTGAAATGCACGGACGCACCATGACTGGCGCTGTGCCTTGCCCGGACCTGCGCTGTTCGATTGTCGAACAACATCCCGGGCGCGGCACAAGAGGACTCGCCGGGAGACGAGCAATCTTGTTCCCTACGCAGGCGCTAACCTGATCAGGTTCAACGGGATCCGGAATTATCCGATCTCAGCCTCACAGCAAGGCACCCCGACAAGAACGCGGCGAGTGTAGACCAAGACCGCGACATAACGCCACCACCCTCGTATCCGTCTGGATAAATGGCCGATATGCAGGATTGTTGCGAGCCCCGACGACAACTACACTCGCCTACGGCTTGACGCTACGCCCGGCGCACATTAGCCTCGGCCCCGAATTACAACCGTAATATTTACTCCAAGGATCGCCTCATGCTGCGCAAACTATCACTGGCCCTGGCCGTGTCTTGTGCGACCAACGGACTGGTCTGGGCAGCTGAAGCGCCCTTGTCGACCAAGACCGACCTGGTCAGCGTCTACCAGGAAGCCCTGGACAACAACGCCGACCTGGCCGCCGCCCGCGCCGATTACGACGCGCGCAAGGAAGTCGTGCCCCAGGCCCGGGCCGGATTGCTGCCGAACCTGTCGGCCGGCGCCAGCAGCAATAACGTGCACACCTCGATCGACCGGCCCTCGGTGACCACCAACCGCAGCGCCAATGTCTACCAGGCCACCCTGAGCCAGCCGATCTTCCGCGCCGACCGCTGGTTCCAGCTCCAGGCGGCCAAGGACGTCAACGAACAGGCCGCGCTGCAACTCTCGGCCACCGAACAGAACCTGATCCTGCAGAGCGCCGAACGCTATTTCGCGGTGCTGCGCGCCCAGGACACCCTGGCCTCGACCAAGGCCGAGGAAGCGGCGTTCAAGCGCCAGCTGGACCAGTCCAACGAACGCTTCGACGTCGGCCTGTCGGACAAGACCGACGTCCTGCAGTCCCAGGCCAGCTACGACACCTCGCGAGCCAACCGCATCGTCGCCCAGCGCCAGGTCGAGGATGCGTTCGAAGCCCTGATCACCCTGACCAACCGTCAGTACAACTCGATCCAGGGGATTGTCCATACCCTGCCGGTGCTGGCCCCGACTCCGAACGACGCCAAGGCCTGGGTCGATACCGCGGCCAAACAGAACCTGAACCTGCTGGCGAGCAACTACGCGGTCAGCGCAGCGGAGGAAACCCTCAAGCAGCGCAAGGCCGGCCACGCCCCGACCCTCGATGCCGTCGCCCAGTATCAGGCCGGCGACAACGACGGTTTCGGCCTGACCAACCCCAATACCCTGGGCCAGAACTATGGCGGGCCGGTGAAGCAGACCACCGTCGGCCTGCAACTGAACATCCCGCTGTACAGCGGCGGCCTGACCAGTTCCCAGGTGCGCGAGTCCTATTCGCGCCTGAGCCAGACCGAACAGCAGCGTGAAGCCCTGCGCCGCCAGGTGGTGGAGAACACCCGCAACCTGCATCGTGCGGTCAACACCGACGTGGAGCAGGTACAGGCCCGCAAGCAGTCGATCATCTCCAACCAGAGTGCACTGGAAGCGACCGAGATCGGCTACCAGGTGGGTACGCGCAATATCGTCGACGTGCTCGATGCCCAGCGCCAGCTGTACACCTCGGTGCGCGACTACAACAACACCCGCTACGACTACATTCTCGACAACCTGCGCCTGAAGCAGGCGGCGGGCACCTTGAGCCCGGACGACCTGAGTGCCCTGTCGCGCTACCTGAAGGCCGACTACAACCCGGACAAGGACTTCCTGCCGCCGGACCTGGCGAAAGCCGCATCGGCCAACCTCAAGGCGCCATCGCAACGCTGACGCAGCCGGATTTATCCGCGAAGCCTTGGGCGGCCTTAAAAGGATTACTCGCGGATGGATCCTGCTCCCGCAAGCAGGCGCGCAAGCCCATCCAGCAGGCGCTGCAACGCGCCCTGGTTGGCCTGCATCACCTTCAGCCCCGCCTCGCCCATCCGGCGGGCGTCCTGTGGCAGCTCGAACAGACTCCGCACGGCCACTGCCAACCCCTCGGCATCATCGACTTCCTGCAGCGCACCCGCCTCGCGCATCAACGCGGCGATCTCGAGGAAGTTGAACAGGTGCGGCCCGCTCAGGACCGGCTTGCACAGGGCCGCCGGCTCCAGCAGGTTGTGGCCGCCATTGGGCACCAGGCTGCCGCCGACGAAGGCACTGTCGGCCAGGGCATAGAGAAACAGCAGTTCGCCCATGGTGTCACCGAGCAGCACCGAATCCTGCGCCCCCACCGGTTCCGCGGTTGAACGCCGGACCGTCGTGAAACCCTGCTGGCGACAGAGTTCAAAGACGCTGTGGAAACGCTCGGGGTGGCGCGGCACCAGAATCAGCAAGGCATCCGGGTAACTGCCCAGCAATTGCCGATGTGCCGCCAGGATCACCTCGTCCTCGCCTTCGTGAGTGCTCGCGGCAATCCACACCGGACGCTGTTGCGCCTGCCACTGCTCGCGCAACTCGGCGGCCCGCACCAGCAGTTGCGGATCGACGCTCAGGTCGAATTTGATCGAACCGGTGACCTCGACGGACTCGGCCCGCGCCCCCAACTGCCGGAAACGCTCGGCCTCGGCTTTGGTCTGCACCGCGATCAGACTCATTTCCTCGAGCATCGGCCGGGTCAACCGGGCAAAGCGGGCATAGCCCCTGGCCGAGCGCGCCGACAGCCGCGCATTGGCCAGGGCCACCGGAATCCCGCGCCGGGCGCATTGGTGGATGTGATTGGGCCACAGCTCGGTTTCCATGATCACCGCCAGCCGGGGGCGTACCATGTCGAGGAAACGCGCCGCCGCCCAGGGCAAGTCGTAGGGCAGGTAGCAATGCTGGATACGCGGCTCATTGGCGAACAGCGCCTGGATTCGCTCCGAGCCGGTAGGCGTCATGCAGGTCACGGTGATCGGCAAATCCGGGTAGCGTGCCAGCAGCGCCCGGATCATCGGTGCGGCGGCAATGCTCTCGCCCACCGAGACCGCATGCACCCAGATCCCGCCCGGGCGCATCGGCGGCAGCCCCCGGGCGAAACGTTCGCAGATCCGTCGGGCATAGGCCGGCGCCTTGCGCGCCCGCAGCCACAGACGCACGGCCACCAGCGGCAGCCCCAGATGAAACAGCAAGGTGTAGAGAGTTCTATTCATGGCCACGGAGTTTACTGTGTTTTCAGCCGATCGCCTGCAAGTGTTCGGCAAAACGCTCGGCCAACCAGCGTCCTGCCGGCCCCAGGGGCTCGTCGCGACGCCAGACCAGTTCGACGACCAGCGCCGGCGGCGTCCACTCGCTGGCCAGCTCGACCATCTGCCCCTGGTACGTCGGATACTGCACCACGTGACGCGGCAGCCAGGCCCAGCCCAGGCCGCGGATCAACCATTCAGCCATCACGTAGAAACTGTCGGCCCGCCAGACCTGTGGGCTGGCCGCCTCGCTGCCGGGGTAGACACTCGACTGCGTCGACATCAGCAACTGCCGGTGCTGGGCCAGTTGCTGACAATTGACCCGTGCCAACTCCGCCATCGGGTGGCCGACGCCGCATACCGTGACCATCTCGATACTGCCCAGCACCCGTCGCTCCAGGGCTTCGGGAATCTGGTCGTGGTAGAACAGCAGGCCCAGGTCGGCACGTCGCTCCACCAGCTTGCGCGCCACATCGCCCTGGGCCGCGCTGGTCAATTGCACCTCGAGATTGGGAAAGCGGTTGGCCAGGGCTTCCAGGCTGTCGACCACCGACTGGTAGGGCATCGCCTCATCCTGTGCCAGACGCAGACAGGCTTCCTGACCCCGCATCAGCGACAGGGCCCGCCCATTGAGGCGCTCGCACTGACGCAGCACTTCGCGCGCTTCCTCCAGCAGCGACTCCCCCGCCGCCGTCAGCCGCGGCTGGCGGCCGCTGCTGCGCTCGAACAGCAGCACACCGAGGTCATCCTCAAGCAGGGCAATCGCCGAACTGACAGCCGATTGGGCCTTGCGCTGATGACGGGCCACTGCAGAAAAAGAACGCCGCTCGGCGACCTCGACGAACAGCCGCATCTGCTCCAGATTCCATTGCATGGGTGGACCAACCTATCTTCTATACAGATAGGTAATGACTTTACCCCATCTGGGCGACCGCTAAAATGCCGACCTCATCAGCAGGCCCAAAAGATAGGGGAGATCACTTCATGAATGCCTACTACTACCTCGCCATCGCCATTTGCGCCGAAGTCATCGCCACTGTCTCCATGAAAGCGGTCAAGGGCCTGAGCACACCACTGCCCCTGGCCCTGATCATCGTCGGCTATGCCACCGCCTTCTGGATGCTCACCCTGGTGGTGCGCACGGTGCCGGTAGGTGTGGCCTACGCGGTCTGGGCCGGCATGGGCATCGTGATGGTCAGCGTCGCCGCGCTGTTCCTCTACGGCCAGAAGCTGGATGTGCCGGCCATGCTCGGCATGGCGCTGATCGTGCTCGGCGTGGTGGTGATCCAGCTGTTCTCGAAAACCGCCGGGCATTGATGGCAGGCCGTCGACGCCTCTTGCGAACCTGTATACTGCGGCCTTAGTCAGAACAACCGAGGTCGCTGCATGCCATCCGCTATATCCACCGATGTCCTGATTGTCGGCGCCGGCGTCGCCGGCCTCTGGCTGAATGCGCGCCTGCGCCGCCAGGGCTTTTCGACGGTGCTGGTGGAAAGCGCCAGCCTGGGCGGTGGCCAGAGCGTGAAGTCCCAGGGCATCATCCATGGCGGCGCCAAGTACGCGCTGCATGGCGCACTGACCGGCGCTTCGGAAGCCATCGCCGACATGCCGCGCCGCTGGCGCGAGGCCCTGGCCGGCAGCGGTGAACTCGACCTCACCGGCGTACGCCTGCTGTCGGACGCCCATTACCTCTGGTCCCCCGGCACCCTGGCCGGCAACCTCACCAGCTTCTTCGCCAGCAAGGCCGTGCGCGGCCGGGTCGACCAGGTCAAGGGCGACCAGTTGCCACCGGCCCTGCAGAACCCGCGCTTCAAGGGCAAGGTCTATCGCCTGGCCGAACTGGTGGTCGACGTCCCCAGCCTGATTGCACGCCTGGCCGAACTGGCGGGCGATGGCCTGCTCGCCGGGCAGAAAATCGAACCGCTGCGCGAAGACGGGCAACTGGTCGGCCTGCGCGTCGATGACCGCGAAATCCGCGCCCAGCGCATCGTGCTCAGTGCCGGGGCCGGCAACGCCGAGCTGCTGGGCGCGCTGGGCCTGAGCCAGCCGGCGATGCAGAAACGCCCGCTGCACATGGTGCTGGTCAAGGGCCCGAGTCTCAAGCCGCTGTACGCCCATTGCCTGGGCGGCGGTCCCAAGCCAAGGATCACCGTGACCAGCCATCCGGCGGCCGATGGCCAATGGGTCTGGTACCTCGGCGGCGATATCGCCGAAGCCGACGGTGTGGCGCGCGACAGCGCCGAACAGATCGCCGCCGCGCGCAAGGAGCTCGACAACCTGTTGCCCTGGATCGACCAGAGCCAGAGCCGCTGGGCCACCCTGCGGGTCGACCGCGCCGAACCCCAGCAATCGGGCCTGACCCGCCCGGACAATGCCTTTCTCGCCGAAGACGGGCGCCTGCTGGTCGGTTGGCCGACGAAGCTGGCGCTGGCCCCGGACTTCGCCGACCGGGTCATCGCCAGCCTGCAGCGCGACGCTATCCAGCCGAGCCATCCGCCGGCACTGCCGCAGCTGCCACGCCCGCCCCTCACGCAAACCGCCTGGGAGCAACTGCTGCCATGAGCCAGCCAACCCTGCACGACCTGCACCGGCCCCTGGGCAGCACCGGCCTGAGCGTCTCGCCACTGGGCCTGGGCACCGTGAAACTGGGCCGCGACCAGGGCGTCAAATACCCTAGCGGCTTCCAGATCCCCGACGACCAGGACGCTCGCCAACTGCTCAAGCTGACCCGCGACCTGGGCATCAACCTGATCGACACCGCCCCGGCCTACGGCCGTAGCGAGGAACGCCTCGGCCCGCTGCTGCGTGGGCAGCGCCATGAATGGGTGATCGTCAGCAAGGTCGGCGAGGAATTCGAGGCTGGCCAGTCGCGCCACGACTTCAGCGCCGGGCATACCCGTCTTTCCGTGGAGCGCAGCCTGCAACGCCTGGAAACCGACTTCATCGACCTGGTGCTGGTCCACTCCGACGGCAACGACCTGGCAATCCTCGAACAGAGCGATGTCTACCAGACCCTGGCCGGCCTCAAGCGCGAAGGCAAGATCCGCGCCTTCGGCTTTTCCGGAAAAACCGTCGAGGGTGGCCTGAAATCTCTTGAGCAGGGCGATTGCGCGATGGTCACCTACAATCTGAACGAACAGGCCGAAAGAGCGGTCATTGACTATGCAGCTGCCCACGGCAAGGCGATTCTGGTAAAAAAGGCCCTGGCCAGCGGTCATGCCTGCCTGAGCCCAGGTGTCGATCCGGTACGCGCCAGCTTCGAGTTGCTGTTCGGGCATCCCGGTGTCGCCAGCGCTATCGTCGGTACCATCAATCCGCTGCACCTGGCCCATAATGTGGCAACCGTAGCCCGGGTCATTCGCCAGAACTGATGCCGCCCACGCGGCCGACCCCGACGCAAGAAGGAGCCGACATGCCGCGAACACTGATCAGAAAGAACCCCAGCAACTTCAAGACCCTGCCCCTGTTCGTCGAAGCGACTCCCGAAGGCCTGAGCTACCAGAGCGTCGGGATGCCGCTGAACTTTGCGCAGATCCTGCACAGGCGCAAGCCGGTGAACGTCGCCGATGCCGGACGTTTTGCCGTGGAACTGGCCAACCTCGGGGTTTCGGTGCGGCTCACCCTGCACTGGCAGAACCGCGACTACTGGGTACTGGTCCGCCAGCGCCGGCAGGACCGCGGCGACGTGGTACTCAAACTGATTTCCGGCTATGTCCCGGCCCAGGAACTGAACCTGCCGCTGCACACCGCCATCCAGGAGATCGCCGAGGAATGCCTGCTGGAAACACCGGAAGGCTGGCTCAGCGGGCGGTTCAATGACACCTGGCTGCCGACGCCCTATTCCGCCGCGCTGCACTACCGCGAGGCGCTGCCGTTTCGCCTGACGCCGCTGTCCGGCTCGGCCTTGCCGGTACGCTGTGGCGCCCAACAGCTGCTGGAGCGGCCGCGGGCCTATGTGCACCTGCCGACCGCATCGCTGCAGTTGATCTACGACCTGCGCCTGGACGTACCTCGGGAGGCCAAGCCCCTGAGCCTGTTCCATGTCGACGAGCGGTTGGAAAACGATGAACTGGTGGCGCGCCTGAACCGCTCCCGGCCCGACCTGTACCTGATGCCATTGAAGGACGGCCAGCCCTGTGCCGAGCTGTATACCCTGAAGAAGGATCAGTTGATTGCCGCCAGCACGCGCGGCCTGTATCTGGCGGAAAGCTTTGCCCGCCAGGATGGCTGGCTGGTGCGCGATGAGCGGGTGCGCTGGAAGGATTGGGTCCGCCAGCAGGGGCTGACGGAACCGGAAAAGGACTCGAGGTTCAGGCGCCTGACCGGCAAGGCCCGGCAGCTTCTGCGCAAGATGGTACCGGCCAAGGCCGGGCGCTGACAGCGGCGCAACCGCGCGGGTCGGGTAACGGACGGTGAATCCGTTATGCCGCTGTTCGCGGATAAACCCGGCTCCTGCAGGAGCCGGTCACCCTCAGTTGCTGCGGATCTTCTCGACGATCGCCGTGGTCGAGCTGTTTTCCACCAGCCCCAACACCTTCACCGTACCGCCGTAGGCCTTGACGATGTCGGCACCGACCACCTGATCGATACCGTAGTCCCCACCCTTGACCAGAACATCGGGCTTGATCTGGGCCAGCAGGTTTTCCGGAGTGCCTTCCGGGAAGCTGATCACCCAATCCACCGCACCCAGGCCGGCCAGGACCGCCATGCGCCGATCGACGCTGTTGATCGGCCGCCCCGGGCCTTTCAGACGACTGACCGAGGCATCGTCGTTGATCGCAACGATCAGCCGATCGCCCTGGGCCCGCGCCTGCTCCAGATAGGTCACATGGCCGGCGTGGAGGATGTCGAAACAACCGTTGGTGAACACGATCTTCTCGTTGTGCGCCCGCGCGTCATCCACTGCCAGCAGCAACTGTTCGAGCCCCAGCACACCGCGCTCGGAACCTTCCTCGCGCTGGATGGCACGACGCAGCTCCGGCGCACTGATGGCCGCCGTACCCAACTTGCCGACCACGATACCTGCCGCCAGGTTGGCCAGGGCCACGGCATGGGGCAGGTCCTCGCCAGCGGCGATCGCCGCTGCCAGGGTGGAAATCACCGTATCGCCGGCACCGGTCACATCGAACACCTCACGTGCCCGGGCCGGCAGGTGCAGGGCCGGATGATCGGGGCGCAACAGGGTCATCCCGTGCTCGCCACGGGTGACCAGCAGGGCTCCCAGATCGAGGTCCTGCATGAGCTGCGCGCCCTTGGAAACCAGGTCGTGCTCATCGGCACAACCGCCGACGATGGTTTCGAATTCGCTGAGATTCGGCGTGATCAGGCTGGCTCCGCGATAGATCGAGAAGTCCTTGCCCTTGGGATCGGCCAGCACGGGAATACCCCGCGACCGCGCAGCCTGGATCAGCGCCTGATGGTTTTTCAGCGCGCCCTTGCCGTAGTCGGACAGCACCAATACCTTGATGCCTTCGAGCAGGCCATCCACTTCTGCACCCAACGCCAGGGCATCGGTGGCGAACGGTTCTTCGAAATCGATCCGCAACAGCTGCTGATGACGACTCATGACCCGCAGCTTGACGATGGTCGGCTGGTGCGCAATACGCTGGAAAAGCGCGCGCACGCCCGCGCCCTTGAGGCTGTTGCTCAGGCTGTCGGCGGCCTCGTCGTCACCGGTGACACCCACCAGGGACGCCGGCGCACCCAGCGCGGCAATGTTCAGGGCAACGTTGGCAGCACCGCCCGGACGATCCTCGATCTGCTCGACCTTGACCACCGGTACCGGCGCCTCAGGGGAAATCCGTGAGGTACCACCATGCCAGTAACGGTCGAGCATGACATCGCCGACCACCAAGACAGGGGCTTGATCGAATCGCGGCATGGACAACTTCATGGAGCAACCCACATACAAAATGAACAGGGGCGCGATATTAACACAGGGTGGCCCCAGGCTAGCCTATGGCTTCAAGTGAGTGGCTTCGCCATTGGAAATTGCACCTTTATTGATCAGAAAATCCAGCAGGCGCCGGGTCGAGGCTTCCAGCGTCAGCGAGGTCGTGTCGATTTCGCAATCGGCATCGAGGGGCACCTCGTAAGGGCTGTCGAGCCCGGTGAAGTCCTTGATCCGCCCGGCCAGGGCCGCCTTGTAGAGCCCCTTGGGGTCGCGCCGGGAACAGACGTCGAAGGGTGTGCTGACATAGACGCAGGAGAACGCCTGCGGCGCGAACAGCGAGCGGGCCTGATCACGCTCGGCACGAAACGGTGAAATCGCCGAGACGATCACGATCAACCCGGCATCGACCATCAGCCGTGCCACCTCGGACACCCGCCGGATGTTTTCCTTGCGAGCCTTCGCAGACATGCCAAGGTCGCTGCACAGGCCGTTGCGCACGTTGTCGCCATCGAGCAGGAAGGTATGCAGGCCGCGCTGATTGAGTTGCACTTCGAGGGCATTGGCCAGGGTCGACTTGCCCGCTCCCGACAAGCCGGTCAGCCAGATGCAGCAGGGCCGCTGGTGCTTGATCGCCGCCCGCTGCGCCGTGGAAAGCGCCAGGGTGTAGGGGCGGATCTGCGGTCTTTCCAGGGGGATCGTTGCCAGTCTATTCATAGCCCAGTAACTCATAGTCTCGTTGGTAGACGCGACGAACCAGTCGGCGGGTTCTCACCGAACAGAACTCCTTCACCGGCTCCACGCGTCGTTGGCGTGAGTGATTGAGGTGAGGCAGGGTCGAGGCGATGCCAATCCGCTCGCAGACGGAGCGGAAATCCTGCTCCAGATGCTCCTGGCGACCGATGAAGTCCAGCTCCAGATGACCGAGCGAGCCGACCAGAAAGTCCGTCTGGGGGGCGAAATGCAATTGCTTCCTGACATTCTCGGGATGCAGCCAGCGATAGACGAAATCGTCGAAGTCGCGGTATGAACTCACCAGGTTGTGCGCAGACATATCCCGCCGGCATGGCTCGTTGCCCCTGAGAAAGGCGAAAGCCGAATAGGCCCGCTCCAACGGCTCACGCACGAAAGCGAACTTGAAGCTCCTGGCGTACTGCTCGGGGAACTGATGCTCATACCAGTGCAAAGGCAGATGCCCGGGGTGCCAACCGCCGAACAAGGCACCACACACACTGCTGCCGGCGCACTTGGGAACATGGATGAACAGACAGGCACGCTCGGTGAACGGCTGGGGAAACTGCACATTGCCGGACATGACCTTGTTGATGACCTGCCGGTCGACAACCGGGAGACGCCCCAGCAGAAATTCTCGCTGAGCCTTGGGCATCAGCTTCCATAGGTAGCGCTGCAACATTCCAGTACCTGCGCGGAAGGGATAGCCCCTCCGTTGATATCGATGATTCGTTGCCGAACCATAACAATGTCAGGTAGCAGAAAATATTTAGCGATGGTCAAGCTGGGTAAGTATCCGGATACAAACTCGCGGCGCATTGCGCACCGCAACTGCCCGGAAGCGACACTGCGCTCCCGGGCTATTGACTCACGCGGTCCCGGCGGGGGCCGACTCATCCAGCCCCATGGCATGCAGCCGTGCGTAATAGCCATTTTTTTCCAGCAACTGGGCATGAGTACCACGCTCGACTATACGCCCCTGATCCATCACCAGGATCAGGTCGGCCTTCTCGATGGTCGACAGCCGGTGGGCGATCACCAGGGTGGTACGACCCTTCATGACCTTGTCCAGAGCAGCCTGGATATGCCGCTCGGACTCGGTATCGAGTGCCGAGGTGGCCTCATCGAGAATCAGCAGTGGCGCGTTCTTGAGCAACGCCCGGGCAATCGCCAAACGCTGGCGCTGGCCGCCGGAGAGCAGGACGCCGTTCTCGCCGACCTGGGTATCGAGGCCCTTGGGCAACTGATCGATGAAGTCCTTGGCGTAGGCGTCGCGCACAGCCTGCTCGACGTCTTCGCGAGGGGCACCCGCCAGATCGCCATAGGCGATGTTGTTGGTGACCGTATCGCTGAACAGCGTGACATGCTGGGTCACCTGGGCGATATGCCGGCGCAGGTTCAGCAACCGATAGTCTTCGACCTCGATGCCGTCGAGCAGGATCTCGCCCTGTTCATGGTGATAGAACCGCGGAATCAGGCTGGCCAAGGTCGATTTGCCACTGCCGGAGCGCCCCACCAACGCCACCATCTGGCCCGGTTCGACACTGAACGAAATGTCGTCCAGCACCAGACGGTCGGTGCCCGGATAGGTAAAGCTCAGGTTACGCACATCCAGGCGGCCCTCGACCTTGTCCCGCTCGAGGGTGCCATGGTCCACTTCCGGTGCGACGTCCAGTTGCTCGAATATGCTCTCGGCACCCGCCACGCCTTTCTGGATGGTCGAACTGACCTCCGACAACTGACGAATCGGCTTTGGCAACAGACCCGCCAGGGTGATGTAGGCCACCATGTCGCCCGCCGACGCATCGCCGCGCAAGTAGAGCACCAGGAACATCAGCACCGCCATGGCAATGTAGATTACCAACTGCAGCATCGGCGTATAGATCGCACCGGTGCGAGTCATGCGCAGTTGCTTGTCGGTGTTGCTCTGGCTGGCCTTCAGGAAGCGTTTCTGCTCATAGGTTTCGCCACCGAAGCTGCGCACGACACGGTAGCCCTGGATGGTCTCGGACGCCACATGGGTCACATCGCCCATCGCCACCTGGATCTTCTTGCTCTGCTTGCGAAACTTCTTGCTCGCCGTGCGTACCATCAGCGCGATCAGCGGCAGGATGGCGACCATGACCAGAGTCAGACGCCAGTTCATGAAGAGCAGGGAAACGAACAGGAAAATCACCGTCATGCCTTCACGAACCACGACCTTGATCGCGTCGGTGGCGGCCCCGGTCACCATGGTGACGTTGAAGGTGATACGTGAAATCAGATGGCCGGAGTTGTGCTGGTCGAAGTAGCGGTTCGGCAGGGTCAGCAGGTTGTTGAACAGCTGGACCCGCAGGTCGTGAACCAGTCCGAGAGAGACCTTGGCCAGCAGGTAGTTCCCCAGGTACGAACCCAGCCCCTGCCAGGCGGCGATCAGGATGATCAGCAGCGGCACGGCCTGCAGCAACTGCAGGTCGCGCAGATAGGGCACGTTGGGAAACAGCGCGGCTTCGGGATTGGACAGGCCATCGACAAAATACTTGAGGATGTAACCCAGCATTGGCTGCGTCGAAGCGAAAATCAGGAAACCGACGATGCTGAGCATGAACAGTCCTATGTAGGGACGTACATAGCTCAGCAGACGGAAGTAGACTTTCAAGCTCGACGGGCTTGCGGAGAGACTGGAGTCGGTCATGTCACGCGGCGGTAATTGAAAAAGGAGGCTGACTTTAGCACAGCTTCTCTGTTGTACTGACTGCCACTTGGCTCAAGCCCACCGCCCACCTGGCGGACGACATTAAATAGCCAGTGCGTTAGTATGGCCTTTCATCTTTCGGAATGACTTTTCAGCATGCAATTCAGTGGCTTGAATAACGCCTCCAACCGAGTTTTCGATTTCATCTGTCTCTGGCTGCTGCCCCTGGGCTACCTGCTGCTGTTGAGCGACATGTTCTTTCTCCCGGGCCGTAGCGCGCATCACAAGATCTACTACGCCCTGTTCAGTGCACCCGCCCTGATCGCCCTGCTGCTGCGCCCACGGGAACTCAAGGAACTGGTCCGCGAGCCGCTGTTCATCGCCATCGTGACCTTCGCCCTGTGGACCATCCTCAGCCTGCTGTGGAGCCCACCCGTACCGGATGCCCTGAGCGACACAAAGCCGCCACTGCACACCCTGATGCTCTTCATAGGCTGCAGCCTGCTGGTGCGCTACCGCCCGGACAGTCTGCAACCGCTGATCTTCAGCGCCGCCATCATCGGCCTGTGCGCTACCCTGTACAACCTCTACATATTCTGGCGGACCCATACACCGGACCTGCGCATGGTGGGCGCCGGGGCCTTCGACAACCCACTGCTCAGCTCCCATGTCTTCGGCTTCTTCTGCGTCTACTGGATGAGCCTGAGCATGCTCTGCAAACGCCCGCAGACACTGCTGCTGAGCCTGCCGGCACTGCTGATCATGTTCTGCGCCGTGCTCGCCACCGGTTCGCGAACTCCCCTGGTCGCACTGACCCTGGCAGCCCTGTGGCTGAGCTTCATCTGCTGGAACCGGCGCTCGCTGATGGTGCTGGGAGCGATGCTGGCCAGTGCCATCGTGGTCTTCACCTTCTTCTCCGGGATGCTTTTCGAACGTGGCAACTCGTTCCGCTTCGAACTGTGGCGCATGACCCTGGAGCAGATCGCCTTCCATCCCTGGGTCGGACATGGCTACAACGCCGAACTGAGTATCGATCCCGGGGTCGGTTACAATCTGAGCGAGCCTCACAACTTCGCCCTCGGCGTACTCTTCTATGCCGGGATCATCGGTTTCCTGCCCTGGATTTTCATGCTTGGCTGGGGCCTGCTGAGCAGTTGGCGGCAACGTGTCCAACCACTGTTCATCCTGGCCTCCAGCTGGCTGGTATTCGGCATCGGCGCCGGACTCACCGAAGGTGGCGGCACACTGTCCCGCCCCAAGGAGCACTGGTACCTGCTCTGGGTCCCCCTGGCCCTGATCCTCGCCCTGACCGTCGCGCGGCGCACCCGACGCCTGCTGGACAGGCCAGTACGGTACCTGGATGCAAACTCCTTCGCCGGACTGGCCCGGGATGCCCGGGTCATTGAGGAGGACGGACTGGGTCCCAAGGTGCTGTGCCTGCAGAACGGAGACTACCTGAAGCTCTTCCGCTCCCGCCGTTTCTACAGTTCCGGCGGTTTCAATCCACAGTCGGAACGTTTTGCGATAAACAGCGACCGTCTGCGTGCCATGGGTATCCAGACCCCGGAGATCATCGGTCTTTATCACCTCAAGAATGGCAGCACGGCGGTGCATTACCGGCCATTGCCAGGCCAGACGCTCCGCCAGGTTCTGCAGTCGATGGGCTCGGCGGCGGTGCGCGAAGCACTGGTCGAGCGCTTCGGCAGGTTCCTGGGGCAATTGCATGAGCGCGGTGTCTATTTCCGCTCACTGCACCTGGGCAACGTGCTGCTGCTGGAAGATGGCGAGTTCGGCCTGATCGACCTGGCGGACATGCGGGTCTACCCCTCGCCTCTCCGACAAGCCCTACGCCAGCGCAACCTGCGCCATATGCAGCGCTATCGGGAAGACCGTGGCTGGCTTTTCGAAGAGCAGTTGCCGGCACTGCTCAAGGGCTATGCCTCGACGGCTTCCGACAGGTCGGTCACCTCGCTGCGCAAGGAAGCACAACTGCTGAACCAGACCGCCAAGGCCTGAGAAGTGTCGGTCGCCGACCCGTAAAGGTGCCGCGACCGATTGCAGGAGGTCAGCCCCGGCGCTGCCGGGCGTACTCCAGGAAGCTCTCGATGTCATCGCTGCACAGCTTGTCCGCCAGACCGTGCAGCTCCTCTTCCGGCCAATCCCACCAGGCACTGGCCAGCAGGGCATGACGTTGTTCCTCGGGAAAACGCCAGCGCAGGAAACGAGCCGGATTCCCGCCCACTACCGCGTAAGGCTCGACATCCCGGGTCACCAGGGCACCCGCCGCGACAATCGCCCCGGTTCCTACCGTAATCCCTGACAACAGCGTGCAGTTGGAGCACAACCATACATCGTTGCCAATCGTCACGTCGCCATGCGTCCCACTGTACCCGCTGATATGTGCGGCCTGCGAAACCATGGCGGGGAATGGAAAGGTGGTCACCCAGTCGGCCCGGTGATGACCACCCAGGAATATCTGTACCCCTTCGGCAATCGAGCAGTAGGCGCCGATGTTCAGGGTCGAGCCTTCCTGCCAGTCATGGACCTGTGGCAGACCATAACTTCCCCGGCCAAAACCATAATCGGGATAACGCTGCCTGAAACGCGCGGCGCCACGCTCTATCTTTGGGAGCTTGCGGATGGCCCGCTTAGCCCTTTTTTCGAGAAACCGCTGAATCCAGCCCATGCCTCAAGCTCCGTTCAACTCTTTTCCAGCGGCGAAAAGTACAACCGCGCCAGAGCCTTCCAGGTTTTACCCGTCCAGGCCTTGAACGGAATCTGCGCCAACAGTTCGCGAGCCAGCTTGCGATCACGATTGGAGGTTTTCAGGAACATCGAGTTGAGGAACTTGTAACGCACCTGATCGTACAAGGGGTGATCGCTGAACAGCGCATAGGTGCGCAGGATGCTGTCGATCATGAACCGGTGGTTCTTGTAGGAGTTGGTGGCGTGCTTGCGATAACGGGCCATCAGCACACCCAGGCCATCGATGAAGTAGCCGGCGCGGGTGATCTTCAACTCGATCAGCAGGTCCTCGAGACGGATCTGCGGATCGAACCCGCCAACCTTTTCCAGCGCCTCGCGACGGATGAGCAAGGTGGGAGCCGGCGGATAGGGCTTGCGCTCGAGGAACATGTCATCGAAATCCAGACGCCGGAACGGTACGTCACGGCGCTGGCGCTTCTCTGGAAACAGGTTGCCCTCGGAGTCGATCAGCTCGATATTGCCTGCGCAGATTCCCACCTCAGGCTTGCCGTCCATATGGGCGACCTGCACGGCGATACGCTCGGGCAGCATGATGTCATCGGAACCGAACGGCGCAATCAGGCTGCCATGGGAGCGTGCGATGGCACCGTTGAGCGTATTGGTCAGGCCCTGGTTCTGCTGGACCTGGAAATCGAAACCATGCTCTGCCTGCAGGCGGCGAATACGCTCGACACTGTCATCGGTGGAGCCGTCATCGACCACCAGCAACTCGATGTTCGGGTAGGTCTGGTTGAGCACGCTGAGAATGCTCTGCTCAATGTAGGGACCGTGGTTGTACGAAGCGATGATCACCGTCACCAGAGGCTGGGCGTCTGTCATGGATGTTCCTTACCAGCCTGAGCCAGGCCTGATTCAATCAACTCCAGGTATTGCCGACGGAATACCTCGATATCGTGTTGGTCCTGCAGATAGCGGTAGCTCTGCTCACCCTTGGCGCGCAACGCCTCGTCCGACAGACCAAGGTAGCTGTCCAGGGCCGCCGTCAGGGCCGGCACATTCGCCGGTTCCACCGCCAGGCCACCCGCCCCCTGGATCAGCGGCAGCATGGCCGGTACGCTGGATGCGATGACCGGCAGGTGCCCGCTCATGCCCTCCAGCAGCGCCAGGCCCAGCCCTTCGGCGAGGGAAGGCATGGTCCAGATATCGAACGCTCGGACGTACTGCAAGGCGTTCTCGCGGAAACCGAGCAAGTGGGCACGACCATCCAGGCCGAGGCGCTCGATCTCCTGGCGCAGGCGAGCCTCCTCGCGTCCGGCACCGATAATCACCAGCTGAGCTTCGGCATACTTGTCCTTGAGCGCGGCAAAGGCCTGGAGCAGATAGGTATGCCCCTTGACCGGCACCAGCCGTCCCAGCGCACCGACCAGGCGTGCCGAGGGCGACAGTCCCAGCAGTTCCCGGGCCCGCTCACGGGAATGCTGCAGACCCTCGGCCTGCTGGATATCGATCGCATTGGTGATCGCGTAGGTATTGGCATCGGTGAAACCGCAACGGCAGTCCAGCAGATACTGCTTCACCGCAGGCGAGACGCCTACGAAGCGCCAGCTCCGGTCGATCAGGCCCTGGGTCTGCCGCCGCCGATAGAAACGGTCGTACTCGCCAAAACCGTGGGAAATGCCGATACACAAGGGAATCTTCAGCCAACGATTGAGTTGCAGCAGCATGTTCACCGGCTTGAAGCGGTTGCACACCACGACATCGAATTTCTCCCTGCGGCAGAACTTGTACAGCTGCCACATCGCCCTGAGACGCATGCCCTTGAGGGCGCTGTCGGAGAATTCGAAATACACCGAGCGATCAGCCCGGCTGACAGGCTCGCCCGGCCCGGGACGCCCACGCAGGAATGCCGCCGTGACCTCGAAACGCTCGACAGGCAGGGCCTTGACGATCTGCTCGGCCAGGTCGGCGAAATCGTGCGACTTGACGTTGTAGTCCGGCTGCAGTTGCAGGACCTTGAAACGTTGACTCATAAATCTCCCCGCTGAAACCCTGTCGCATCGATGGTCCACGCCGGTTCCCGGGCCAGCAGCCGGAGTTGCCCGGGGTCGGCTTCAGGTAGCCTGGACCACTCATTACGCTTCCAGCACACAAAGTGAAAATATGGAAAAGAGCGCTCGCCATCGCGATCATTGGTCAGGCGCCCGTTGCGCCAGTACCAGCGGCTCGGAAAGTTACAGGTTCCATCATGCCACTTGATCACGCCGCCCGGCGTGCTGAAACATTCGGTGAATTCACTACGCCGCCGCCAGGGGTTGAACTTGCCCACCAGATCGAACAACGGTTTCGGGAAGTTCTTGCGCCACAGGAAAATGCGACTGAATGCCCCCTCATCCAGTGCATGATGCTCATGGTCGGTAAAGCGTTCGCGCCAGTTCCTGATCTGCATGAACACCTCGCGTTTGCGCGCGGTGTTGCGCATCAGGCACAAATGGCCGGCTACCCGGCGCTCATGAGTGGAGAACAGATCGTAACCGGCCAGGCGCTCGGCGGTGAAATACTCGCGCAGGTTGCCATACACCAGGTCGATATCACCGAATGCCCAGAAGTCATAGCCTTCCAGACGATCGGCATGGATATATCCCAGGGCCGGTTTGATATCACAGAGTTTGTAGGCGGCCTTCGGGGCAAAATCGATCTCCAGTCGGCGGGAGACCAACTGGCAGTAATTGTCGAAACTCATGCTCTCGATAGTGACATTGGGCGGCGTATCCTCCGGCACCCCACAATCGCTGAACAGCAGCCAGTCAATATCCGGGTTGTATCGGCAGCTTTCCAGAAAGAACGGCATCCAGAACGGCCAGCGCCCGAAATAGGGAATGATGAACAGAATACGCGGGTCTGGACGGGTCATTGGCAACTCACTGCAGGCTTCTGGAACTCAAGGGAACACTCTGTCCCAAGGGGCATTACCGACGCTCGAGCAACCAGAGCAATTCATGCCTTCTGACCGCCTTTCGAAAGAACTCGTTCTCGCCGTAGGGGGATTGTACCCTACTAGCCAGAAGCCACTGTATCGAACGTCGCAGTCGCCGCTTGAACGGAGCACGTGGTTGCAGATCATGCATCATGCCCAATGCCATGGCCTTGTCGCGCTGCTGCTCCAGCGACAGCGACAGACTATAGGGTTGCAGCACCAGCGCCGGATCGAAGACCGGCGGCAAGGCGACTCCCGCGCCTGAATCGCCCATGGGCCAGCGATCATTGTCATGCAGGTGGTTGGCATAGCCCAGCAGCGTGGTCGGCTGCCACTCCAATCCCTGCAACGCTTGCATCACCGCCGCCTGGGCGCAGATGTGATCCGGATGCGGATCAAGTGAAAAATGCGGTAACACAATTACCTGCGGCCGGGCCCGGCTCAGCAGCTCGCGCAGGTCGGCCAGCAGGTTGTTCCAACTGGGCACACCATCGCGATCACCGGGGAGGGTGAACGGATTGAGCTGGCGGAACAGGCGGATATCGTCGAGCTCGGCTTCGCGGGACGCCACCGGCTGGTCCGGTGCGGCCTGCATGGCCGGCAGTTGCAGGCAGAAATAGCCGAGCTGCACGCAATGCTCCTGCGGTACACCGGCCCAACGCGGCACCGCGATACTGTCCCAGGCCCGCAGCCGCCCCTTCAGGCGAGCCGCCTCGGCACGGGGCAAGCCCATCGCCTGGTAATGCTCGGCTTCGATTTCGCCCGCGGTCAGGGTCACGATCCAGGTTTCATCAGCCTGGCTGTACAGACCGTAGGCCGCCAACTCGGCATCGTCGGCATGGGGAGCGATCACCATGACCCGCTGCCGCCGCAGGTCCGGCTGGCGGAAAACCCACAGCACCGGCTCACCGAGCAAACGACAGAAACGCCCGCGCAAACGCAACGAGCCCCTGGTCAGCGCCGGGGCAAAGCCACCCAGGTTGAGATAGCGCAAACCATTGACGCCGCGCTCGAATGCCTGGCGATCGGAGGATTGCGCGCTCTCGATTTCGACTGCCGGATCGAGGAAGCGCCCCAGCCAGCGGCTCTTGAGCCTGACCGCCAGGATCAGGGTTTCCTCGCCGTCCAGTGCAAGGGCATCGTCCAGTTTCAACAGCCCACCGTCGAGACGGCCAGCGACCTGCTCACTGCCCTCGGGAAAGGCATATTGATAATCGTCGCCCGGGGAATAGAACAGGTGATCGGCAAACCAGGCTTCATGGGCAACCCAGGCCAGCAGTGCCAGGACCAGCGGCAGCCACCAGGCCACCAGCAGGCCGACCGCGACCAACAGCACCAGGCCGATCAACAGCGTCAGTCGCTTGTTACGGCGATGACGCTTGAGCAACTGCTGTTTACGGCTCATATCCTGAACACCGGCACGGGGTTGCACCAGCGATCCTTGTACTCACGGTCCGCACGCCCGAACGAAAAGCGCAGCGCCTTGCCCAGCGCGCGGGCATCTTCCCAGGCACTCTGGGTGTTGAGGAAGCTCAGCACGCTGCCCGGGCTGAATGCCCGGGTCTCGGGATCGACGCCGCCGTTGATGTACTCGACACTGATCCACTCGGGCGCCTCGACGCGGTAGATCAGTTGCACCGCGATCGGCGCATCGTTGAGAAAGATCACCGAACCGATCAGCAGTTCGCGCAGCAACTCGATGACCTCGGCCATGCGTGCCGCGCCGGTCGCCGCGAAACCCCAGCGCCGCTGGAACAGGTCGCAATAGATCGCCGCCAGTTCGGCACTGGAAAACTCGCCGACCGGGCGCACCACGCCGCCCGCCTCTTCGAGCAGGCGCAGTTCACGACGCTGGTTGTAGCGAAACTTCTTCGACAGGTCCTCCGGCGTGCGGGCCATCGCCAACTGTTCGGTCTGCGCCTGCAGGCCGCTGAACCGGTCGGCATTCAACTCGGACAGATAACGGCCACGGTGCCGCAACGGCGCCAGCGCACCGGCAGCCGCCGGCAGGATCAGTTCGGCGTTGCCGAGATCGAACAGGCCCTTCTTGCCCTGGCGCTTGAGCACGTCCTTGGACAACGCCAGGTCACGACCCCAGGTCGCAATCGCCGCCTTCAGCTCGCCACCCTGCTCGAAAGCCAGGTAACGCACCGGAATCCCGGCCAGATGCGCCAGGCGGTCGACCACCAGCGGGTGCGTCGCGACGCTGCCACCAAAACGCTGCCAGGCGGCACTGTAGGTCGCGGCATCCACCACCGACCAGCCGCGCTCGCGCCAACCCTGGAATAGGTTGAGCATCAGGCCTCCGCCGTCAGGTCGGTGACTTGCGGCAGGTGCCAGAAAGCCTCACGGACCGCCTGGTCCGAGAACCTCTCGTGCAACCGCGCCAGCATCCGTTCGGCACAGGCCTGGCGCTGCTCGTCATCCAGCGCAGCCAGGTGCTGCAGCCCCTGGGCCAGGTGCTCGGCATCGCCGAGGGGGAAAAGAATCCCGACACCTTCGACCACTTCCCTGGCCCCCCCACAGGCAGTGGCCAGCAGGGGCACACCGGCAGCCATGGCTTCCAGCAGGACCATGCCGAACGGCTCGTGATCGGAACTCAGGGCGAAAACGTCAAACCCACGAAAGTAACGGCGAGCCTGCGGGACCTGGCCGAGAAACAGCACACGCTCGGCGACCCCGAGCTCGGCGGCCAACGCCTTCAGTTTCTGCTCCAGGCGTCCGGTACCGAGTATCGCCAGCCGACTGTTGACCGGCAGACGCTCCAGAGCCTGGGCGAACCCGCGAATCAGCGTCGCCTGATCCTTGTCCGGATGCAGCCGGCCGACATTGCCGACGACCCAGGCGTCAGCCGGCAGCCCCAGGGCGGCACGCGCCTCGGCAGCCGGAAGCTGCGAAGCCTGCAATGCCTCGATGTCGATACGGTTGTAAAGCGTACGAATCCGCCCGGTCGGCCACTTCGGCAGGCACTGGCGCATATCGTCGCGTACGGCATCGGAAACGCCGAGCAGGCTCAGGCGCTTGCGAAACAGGTGGGCAAACAGCTTGCGGCTGCCCCGCACATAGTCACCGAACGCATGGTGTACGCCGATAACCGGCAACGCCGTGCCAAGCAGGGCGATGTAGATCGGCTTGAAGCGATGGGCGATGCAGAAGCTGAAGTCGCGCGAGGCGGCGATCTTGCGCAGGTCGCCGATAGCGCCGAGCTTGAGTCCCCGGATGGCCTTGGAGCTGTACTCCATGAACAGCACTTCGTCCGACGCACAGTCCGCGGCCACCTCGGCATCGGCGACACCGGTGAGAAACACCGTGGTCACCCGATAGCCGGTCCCGCTGAACAGGCTGGCGTACTGACGGGCGCAATCGAGGAACGGCCCGTCATATCCGTGGCAGAACTGCAGCACATGGCGCTCAGCCGAGCGAGTCATAAGCATCCGCGCCGTCTTTGACCACCAGGATGTCTTCCATGATCAGGTACTGCAGGTCGGAACCGAAGAACATGTTCAGGGCATCGGTCGGCGAGCAGATCATCGGTTCGCCACGACGGTTCAGCGAGGTGTTCAGCGACACGCCGTTGCCGGTCAGCACTTCCAGGGCCTTCATCATGTCGTAGTAGCGCGGGTTGTACTCGCGCTTGAGCACCTGGGCCCGAGAAGTACCGTCCTCGTGGACCACTTCCGGCACGCGGGTCTTCCACTCCTCGGCCACTTCGAAGGTGAAGGTCATGAACGGCGCCGGGTGATCGATCTTGATCATCTGTGGCGCAACGGTGTCGAGCATCGACGGGCAGAAAGGCCTCCAGCGCTCGCGGAACTTGATCTGGTGGTTGATCCGGTCGGCCACGCCGGCGACGCTCGGGCAACCGATGATCGAGCGGCCGCCCAGGGCACGCGGACCGAATTCCATGCGGCCCTGGAACCAGGCCACCGGGTTGCCGTCGACCATGATTTTGGCGATCTGCTCCGGCATGTTGTCCAGCTTGCGCCACTTCGGCGCATTCGGGTGACGGGCGCAGGCCGCGATCACGTCTTCGTTGCTGTAGGACGGGCCGAGGTAGACGTGCTCCATCTTCTCCACCGGCACACCGCGGGCGTGAGAAACGTAAGCGGCCGCCCCGACGGCGGTACCGGCGTCGCCGGAAGCCGGCTGGACGAACAGTTCCTTGATGTCATCGCGGGCGATGATCCGCTGGTTCAGCTTGACGTTCAGCGCACAGCCGCCAGCGAAGGCCAGCTTGCCGGTTTCCTTGAGAACGTCGCCCAGGTAGTGGTCGATCATCTGCAGCGCCAGCTTCTCGAACAGTGCCTGCATGCTGGCCGCGTAATGGATGTAGGGCTCGTCGGCAATGTCGCCTTCGCGCTTGGGCCCCAGCCACTCGATCAGCTTCGGCGAGAAGTAGAAGCCCTTGCCCTTTTCCTTGTAACGACGCAGGCCGATGACGTTGGCGTACTCGGTGTTGATCACCAGCTCGCCATTCTCGAAAGAGGCCAAGCGCGAGAAGTCGTACTTGCTGGCATCGCCGTAAGGGGCCATGCCCATCACCTTGAATTCGCCATCGAGCATTTCGAAGCCGAGGAATTCGGTGATCGCGCCATACAGGCCGCCCAGGGAGTCCGGATCGAAGAACTCCTTGATCTTGTGGATCCTGCCGTTTTCACCGTAGCCGAAGAAGGTGGTGGCGTACTCGCCCTTGCCGTCGATCCCGAGGATCGCGGTCTTCTCCTTGAAGCCGGAGCAGTGATAGGCGCTGGAAGCGTGGGCCAGGTGGTGCTCGACCGGTTCGATCCTGATCTTCTTCGGATCGAAGCCCAACTGCTCCAGGCACCAGACGATCTTCTTGCGATAGCGCTTGTAGCGACGGTTACCCATCAGGATCGCATCGAGGGCGCGATCCGGGGCGTACCAGTAACGCTTGGCGTAATGCCAGCGCGCCTTGCCGAACAGGCTGATCGGGGCGAATGGAATCGCGACCACGTCTACGTCCGAGGGCTTGATGCCGGCCTGCTCCAGGCAGAATTTCGCCGATTCGTAGGGCATGCGGTTCTTTGCATGTTTGTCGCGTACGAAGCGTTCTTCCTCGGCGGCCGCGATCAGCTTGCCGTCGATGTACAAGGCTGCGGAAGGATCATGGCTAAGGGCGCCGGACAGGCCAAGAATCGTCAATGCCACAGGGGTCTAGCCTCTTTAAGTCTGCATGCAGGCGGCGATGCGCCTGGAGAAAATGTGTCCTCGCAAGGGGCGAGAAACAGCTAAAGGGCGGGATTATAGCGTAAAAGCGGCGACAAGCCTCTAGGGGCAAGCCGTGAGCGGCAGATCGCCGCGGCGCAAGGGGCCGCGGCGATCACCCGGTCAACTGACCGGCTCGATGGTTTTCGGCAGCCGGGCATCGATGATCTGATACAAGGCACTGCTCTCGGGCCAGTTGCGCATGAACCGCGCCCGGTCGCGGGCATAGGCCGGGGCAAAGCGGCTGGCCGAAGAATGCTGGTGCACCGCATCCAGGTCGATCAGGGTCCAGCGCCCCTCGTGCCAGAACAGATTGTGCCCCTTGAAGTCGCCATGGCTGATGCGCTCGCGGATCAGGTCGGCAAACAGCTGCTCCAACGCCTGCAACTCGGCCTCGGGCACCGCACCGCTTTCAACATGGGGTGCAAAGCGCTGGATGATATCCGGCCCCGGCAGATACTCGGTCACCAGATAGGCCTGGCGACGCAACCAGAGAAAGCGTTTTTCCAGTACGGCCAGCGGCCTGGGCGTGGCGATGCCAAGAAACGCCAGGCGATTGCCCTCGCGCCACGAATGCCAGGCGCGGCTGGGGCGCCAGAAACGCTTGAGCCAGTGGGCAAAACCCTTGATGTTGTAGCGCTTGAGCAACAACGTGCGGCCATCGGCTTCGATTCGGCCGACGCTGGCCGCTCCGCCGGTCTTGTACAGGTGCCCCTGGTCGAGCAGATGATCGGCCTGGGCCAGCACCGGCAGCATGGCCGATTCTTCCTCGCGCCGAAGGGCGCGCAAGGCGAACGGCCCGCGCTGCACGCTGAACAGCGTGCACTCACGCCCGACCTTGCCGATGAAGTCCTTCAGGCGCCAGCCGCGGATTCGGTCGACCTGCTTGAGCAGGGCCTCCAACGGCAAGGCGTGCTCGGCATTGCTCAGCAGATAATGCACCAGCAATTCTTCGATGAACGGCTCGAAATGCCTGGGCAACTGGGCGAAAAACACCCCGAGGTTTTCCAGCACCTTCTGCCGCGACAGCGGCTTGCCCGCCTCTTCGGCACAAATCCCGGCACCATCGATCAGGTGCAACTTGCCGCCATGGCGCAACAGGTTGTCCAGGTGCAGGTCTTCCTGCCACAAGCCCTTGGCATGCATCTGCGCGATTGCCGCCAGGGCCTCGCCCAGCACCCGTTGCTGCTCATCAGCCAGGACCGGCAGCCTCTCCACCTGTTTCCAGGCGTCGGCCAGGCTTTCGGCCCCCTCCAGGAACTCGAAAAGCAGCCAGCCGCCCTCGCCTTCCTTCAGACCGTCGGCCAGCAACAGTGGCGTAGTCAGCCCCTGCTCGGCGAGCAGGCGCACACCCTGCAGTTCGCGCTGGAAGTGTCGAGCGGCCTTGCCGCCCACCAGCAACTTGGCCAGCACCGCACGACCGCGCCAGACCCCGGCACCGACATAACGCTGGCCAGGCAGCACCCGCAGCAGACTGAGCAGTTGCAACTGCCCCGGACCGGCAGCATCGGCCAGTTCGATGCTCAAGGGCAGAACCGGCGTACGCCCGGCGGATTTCAGTTCGGACAGGCGCATCAGCGACCCCCCTTCCTGCTGCGCCGTGCCCCCAGGCGCTGAAGCCAGGCATCCACCCGCGAAGCATCCACCGGCTGATCGAGGTAGGCCGCCAGCAGCGTCCGCACATCGGCTTCGCTCCAGACCGGCGCCCGACGCAGCAAGGGTTCCAGATCCTTGACCCGGTCACGCCGGCCGAACAGCAGCGGTCGGGTTTTCTCCAGGTCGATCAACCGCGCCTGGTAACCACCTGCCGTCTCCTGCAGGAAAATATGCTTGGGATAGAAACAACCGTGGATCTGCCGCACCCCGTGCAGTTGCCGGGCCAGCAGCCCACAGCATCGCAGGATCGCCTGGCGCTGCGTCGGCGCCAGTTGCGACCACTGCTCCAGCAGCGAGTCCAGGTCGCTCCAGCCATCCAGCGCCCGGGTCAACAATACGGCCCGGCGCTCGCCCTTCACCGCACGCTCGCCAAAGAACGCCGCCTGCAGGGCCGGGATACCCAAGCGCTGATAACGGCTGATATTGCGGAACTCACGGGCAAAGGTCGGTTCGCCCAGTGGGCTGTGCAGGGTGCGCGTCAGGTAATTGCTCTGGCGCTTGAGGTAATAGCCCTGGCCTTCCAGCTCCAGCCGATACACGCTGCTCCAGCCACCGCCACTGGTGTTGGGCTCATCCACCGCGTCCAGCGCCTTGTTCCACAGCGCATCGAAGTTGCCGAGTCCGTTGCGTTCCAGCAACGCGCGGTCGACAGCCGCCAGGAAGTCGGTCATTCCCGTCCCTCGAAAAATCTCAACACATGCCGAATGCGCTTCTTGTCCGCCGCATTCAGCCGACTACGTTGGCGGTACTGCAGGTAGAACCGCAGCCGCTGGGTGGCCGACAAGTGATACTTGGCGACCTTGTCCAGGCAGGCCAGGTCCTTGGTGATCCGATAGCGCAGCCAGAAGCCGCGCCAGAACTCGCCGTTGGGACAATCGATCAGGAACAGCCGGTGCTGGTCATCGACCAGCAGGTTGCGCCACTTCAGATCGTTATGAGTGAAGCGCTGGTCATGCATGATCCGCGTGTAGCGGGCCAACTGCCGACTGATGCCATCGACCCAGGCGCGATCGCGCAACAGCGGATCGTTGCGATTGGCCAGCGCCGAAAGGTCCTCGGTCCTGGGCAGTTCGCGAGTGATCATGGCCCCCCGATGATAGGCCGCGCCACGGCGCTCCAGGCCCCAGGCGATGACTTCGGCGGTCGGAATGCCCCACTTGGCGAAACGCTTGAGATTCTGCCATTCGGAACGGACCCGGGGCCGGCCGAAATACTGCCGCAACCCCTTGCCCGCGCCGGAGTAACGCTTGACGTAATAGTTCACACCGTCGCGGTTGACCCGGATGACCTCGGACAACGGGTCACGGGTCAGGTGCTCGCCCTCGAGGGCGAATACCGCTTCCAGGCTGCCAAAGTCATCCGCCAGCGCCGCGTATTCAGGCTCCAGTTTCCAACCCGACATCAGAGCGCATCCCCGTAGCGCTGCTTGCGCTTGTAGAGTTTGTCGGCCTTGCGTTCCAACCACGCCAGCAGCGCAGCCTCGTCACGCAGGACCTCACGCAGCGGCCGGCGGAAATAGCCCTGCAGAAAACGCAACTTGTCGCGCCGGGTGAGGCCGATATCCAGCACCGAGAAATACAGGCCCGCCAGGTCCTTGTTGCGCCAGCGGCGCGGAATGCTCGGGCGAACCTGCGCACGATGCAGGTCGATGACCGAAAGCTTGAGGTCATCGGCCGTCACCGGCTTGTCGGTATGCAGCAGGAAATGGGCGATATAACAGTCGCGATGGTTGAGCCCGGCCCGATGCATGCCACCGGTCATGCGCGCCACTTCGGCAATCAGCGCACGCTTGAGCCGGGGCTGCGGCGGCTGCACGGGCCATTGCAGGGTGTAATCCTCGAGGCTGACGGTCGGCGCCAGCTCCTCGGTGACGATAAACGAATCCTGGCCGGCCGGATTGCTGCCACGCTCGCCATAGGCCACGCCGGTCATGGTGGGCACACCGGCCTTGTGCAGGCACTCGATAGCACGCCACTCCTGGCCGGCACCCAGCACCGGCATTTTCGCGGTCAACAGGTTCTTGAAGATTTCGCGCCAGCCAATGCCATGATGGATCTTCACGAAGTAGCCACGCCCGGCGACTTCCGTGCGCAACGTCCGACGAGCCTCCAGCTCGCGATAAACCTTGCCCTGCAAGCGCTCGACCTCGGCGAACGCATCGCGTCCGGCCCACAGGCTCTTGAAGGGTTCGGCAAGGATCAACTTCATCAATGCTGCTCCGCCAGAATCACATCCGCAGCGTGCTGCGGCATGCTGTAGAGGTCGGCCGTCTCGGCGAAGGCCAGACCGTTGCGGCTCCATGCCGTGCGTGCCGCCCCATCGGACAGCATCCGGTTCAGGTATTGATTGAGCTGGTTCTGCTCGAAGGGCTCGTCCAGCACCAGGCCGCCATCGGCCTCGGCAATGTAATGGGCATAACCGCAGACCGCACTGACCAGCACCGGCAAGCCGGACACCAGCGCCTCCAGCAGCACGGTACCGGTGTTCTCGTTGTAGGCCGGGTGAATCAGCAGGTCGGCGCCCAGCAGGAAACGCGGGATATCGCTGCGCCCCTTGAGAAACTGCACATGCTCGCCCAGCCCCAGTGCCGCGCTCTGCACCTGGAAGACCTTGGGATCGTCCTGACCGATTACAAACAACCGGGTGCGCTTCCTAAGCTCCGCCGGCAATGCCGCCAGGGCCTTGAGACTGCGATCGACGCCCTTGGTCTTGAAGCCGGAGCCGATCTGCACCAACAGGCAGTCGTCGTCCGCCAGCTTGAATTCACGGCGGAACTCGGCGCGGATTTCAGCGGCATTGGCCGGCGCCCGGCGGTCCTGGGCAATCCCCGGCGGCAACAGATGAAAGCGCTCCAGCGGCGTGTCGTAATGCTTGATGAACAGCGGCTGCTGGACTTCGGAGATCATCAGGATCTCGGTCTTCGCGTCGCGGGCGAACACCGCCCGCTCGTACTCGGCGAAGTGCTTGTAGCGCCCCCAGAAACGGTACAGCGAATGACGCAGGTTCTGCGCCTTGTCCTCGAAGCAGCCATCGGCGGCGTAGTACACATCCAGTCCCGGCATCTTGTTGAAACCGATCAGCCGGTCGACCGGACGCCTGGCCAGGTCGGCTTCCATCCAGGCACTGAGCTTCTCGTTACGCCGATGATTGGAAAACGCCTTGATCGGCACCACCAGCACCTCGAAGCCTGGCGGAATATCGCCTTCCCAGATCAGCGTGTAGACGCGGATCTGGTGCCCGCGCCGCTGGCATTCCAGGGCGATGCGCATGAAATCGCGCTGCAGGCCACCAAAGGGAAAGTACTTGTACAGGACAAAAGCCAGTTGCATCAGTGCCGCTCCTCGGCCAGTAACAACGCGGTCAGCCGGCTGGCAACACGTTCGGGATTGAGCCGCGTGAAGCACAGCGGCAACTCGCGCCTGAGATCGAAGCGCTTCTGGTCTTCGGGGGTGGGCACGTAGGTGCATTTCTTCTGCAGGCAGGGCGCACAGGGGAAGTCGCTCGCCAGGTGGACCTGCGACTTGCCATAGGCCCCGGTCAGCCCCGGATTGGTCGGGCCGAACAGCGACAGGGTCGGCACATCCAGCGCCGCGGCCAGGTGACCGAGACCGGTATCCACGGCAACGCAGGCGCTGGCATCGGCCAGAACCTTGCCCACACCGGCCAGATTCAGCTTCGGCAACACCACCGCATGCCTCAGCCCCCGGGCGATACGCTCGGCACGCGCCTTCTCGACAGCGTTGCCCCAAGGCAACTTCACCTCGACGCCCAGGTGCCCCATCCGCTCGGCCAGCTCACGCCAGTAGGCTTCGGGCCAATGCTTGGTGTCCCAGGTGGTGCCATGAAGGAACAGCACGAACGGCGTCTTGCTGCGTGGCAACACCACCAGCTTCTCGACATCCAGGCCGTAATCGCCCAGCCCGCCGGGCAAGTCATAGCCCAGCGCCACAGCGAACAACTGCCGCACCCGCTCGACCGCATGCTGCCCCCGCGCCACAGCCAGGCGCCGGGAATAGAAACGACTGGCCAGCGGCTCACGGGCCGACTGTTTGTCCAGCCCGGCAACCGGGGCCTTCACATAGCGGGTCAGGAACGCACTTTTCACCAGCCCCTGGGCATCGATCACCAGGTCGTATTTCGTCGCCCGCACATTCTGCTTGAAGCGCTTCCATTCGCCACTTTTGAACGTCTGCCAGAGGTTCTTGCGCCAGCGGCGGATCGCCACCGGAATCACCTTGTCCACCGCCGGATGCCAGCTCGGAATCTCGGCAAAACCTTCCTCGACCACCCAGTCGAAGCGGATGCCGGGAATGGCCCGGGCCGCATCGGTCAGCGCCGGCAGGGCATGAATCACGTCCCCCAGGGAGGACGTCTTGACCAGCAATACGCGCAAGTTACCGCACCTCGACGGGGGAGCCCTGCAGACGCTGCAGGGCCTCATTCACCGGCGCAGGCAACAGCTGGCGCAGGCAATTGTAGTGCCCGAAGCGGCAGGTACGCTCGAAGCAGGGGCTGCACTCCAGGCCCAGGCGGACGATTTCCACCTGATCCGCCAACGGCGGCGTGAAGCCTGGCGAGGTCGAGCCGTACACCGCCACCAGCGGACGATTCAGCGCAGCCGCCACGTGCATCAGGCCCGAGTCGTTGGAGACCACCGAGTCGGCACAGGACAGCAGGTCGATCGCCTCGGCCAGCGATGTGGCGCCACTGAGATTCACCGCCTCTTCGCGCAAACCGGGAATCAGCCGCTGGCGAATATCCTCGCCGACCGCATGGTCGTTCTTCGAACCGAACAGCCAGACCTGCCAGCCTTCACGGATCTTCGTCTCGGCGACTTTCGCATAGTGCTCCGAGGGCCAGCGCTTGGACTCGCCGAACTCGGCGCCCGGGCACAGGGCCAGTACCGGCCGGTCGAGCACCAGCTCGAACTTGCCCAGCGCCGCCGCGCGGCTGGCCGGATCGATCTGCAGCAAAGGGCGTGGATAAGGCGTCGGCAATTCGGCGCCCGGCTCGTAGGCCAGGGCCATGAACCGCTCGATCATCAGCGGATAGCGCTCCTTGTCCAGCTTGCGCACATCATTGAGCAGGCCATAGCGGAATTCTCCACGCCAGCCGGTGCGCTTCGGGATACCGGCAAAAAACGGCACCAGCGCCGACTTCAACGAGTTGGGCAGGAGAATGGCCTGATCGTACTGGCCCGCCAGGGACTTGCCGATCTTGCGCCGGGTGGCCAGGTCGAGCACACCGTGGCCGAGCGGAAAGCTCAAGGCCGCACGAACTTCGGGCATGCGTTCGAGGATCGGGCGACTCCACTCGGGAGCCAGCACATCGATCTCGCACTGCGGGTGGCGTTGCTTCAGGCACTGGAACAGTGTCTGAGCCATCACCATGTCACCGACCCAGCTGGGCCCAACGATGAGAATTTTCATAAATATTCCGGAAACGATCAGGGAGGCCTGTAGCCTCCCCGGTCTTTGCCCATGGCCGTCCCAGGCCGTGTACGAAACCGCCTGCGCGACGAGTTCCATGCAGGCCCTAGCTTAGTCCCAGTTCAGCCCAGATCCGCATCACATCGCGCCGTTCGACCGTGAACTGGTCGCCGCCGATGACGCCGGCCTCCTTCTGCAGGGCCTGGCGGTGGGCGGCGGAACGGTAGGCCTTGTAGGCCTCGCGCAGCAGGGCGGCATCGGCGGCGGGGATCAACCCGGCCTGCTCCAGCCCTTCCAGAATGCGGATGTTATCCGTGTAACGCAGTAATGCCGGGTGCTCTTTCGACCAGGCCAAAGTCGCGTATTGCACCATAAATTCGATATCGACGATACCTCCGGCGTCCTGCTTGAGGTCGAACGGCGCCGTCGCCTCGAAGGCATTGGCCGCGGTGCCGGCCGCGGTCGCCTTGCTGCCGAGGTTGTCGCGCATCTTGGCGCGCATCTCGCTGACCTCCTGGCGCAGGGTCGGCAGGTCCCGCTCACGCCCCAGCACCGCCGCGCGGACTTTCTCGAAGGCCGCCCCGACGCCCGGGCAACCCACCAGCACCCGGGCACGGATCAACGCCTGGTGTTCCCAGGTCCAGGCCTCGTTCTGCTGATAGCGCTCGAACGCCCCGAGGGAACTGACCAGCAGCCCGGAAGCCCCCGACGGACGCAGGCGCATGTCCACCTCATAGAGCTGGCCGGAGTTGGTCTGGGTGGTCAACAGGTGAATGATCCGCTGCCCCAGGCGGGTGAAGAACTGTGCCGTATCGATCGGCTTGGCGCCGTCGGTCTCGGCATTCGGATCGCCATCATGGATGAACACCAGGTCCAGGTCGGAACCGTGCCCAAGCTCGATCCCGCCCACCTTGCCATAGCCGACAATGATGAAGCCGGGATCGCACAGGCTGCCATCGGCACGCCGCGGCGAACCGTACTTGCTCACGGTCTGCCGCCAGGCCAGGGCCAGCACCTGCTCCAGGATCGCCTCGGCCAGCCAGGTCAGGTAGTCGCTGACCTTCATCAGCGGCAGGCTGCCGGAGATTTCCGAAGCGGCGACCCGCAGCCGATGCGCCAGCTTGAAGTGGCGCAGGGCCTCCATCTGCTGTTCGAGGTCATCCTCGGGAATCCGTGTCAGGCGCTCACGCAGCTCGGCCGCCAGCTCCGGTGCCAGCGGCGGCTTGAACAGCCGCCCCTCGTTGAGCAACTCGTCAAGCAGCATCGGGAACCGGGTGATCTGCTCGGCAATCCACGGGCTGGCGGCACACAGAGTCAGCAACTGGCGCAAGGCCCCGGGGTTTTCCGTGAGCAGCACAAGGTAGGCAGAACGCCGGGCGACCGCCTCGACCAGCGGCAACACCCGCTCCAGCACCAGGTCCGGGTCGGCATGTTCGACCGCCTGGGCCAGCAACCGTGGGATAAAGGCATCCAGGCGCTCGCGACCGAGACGCTGCATGGCCCGCAACTGCGCACTGGCACGCAATGATGCAAGCTGCCTCAACGCCTTGGGCGCATCCTTGAAACCGGCTTCCTGCAACTGACGGCTGGCAGCCTCTTCATCCTGGGCCTCTTCCCACAAGGGCAACCATTCGCCACCGACGGCCACCTGGCATTCTTCGCTCTCATCTTCGTCCGGGTCGGCGATGACCTGGCGAAAATGCCAGTCGATCCGGCCACGCCAGTGCATCAACTGCTCATGAAAGGCCGACCAACTGTCGAAACCGAGCATGAAGGCGATACGTGCCCGATCCTTTTCGTCATCGGGCAGCATCTGGGTCTGACGGTCGGCAATCGCCTGGATCGCATGCTCGGTATAACGCAGGAACTCATAGCCGGCGCGCAGTTCGGCGACCACCGCCGACGGCAGGTAGCCCTGGCCCTCGAGGGTGCCCAGGACCTTCAGCAAGGGCCGCTGCTGCAGGCTCAGGTCACGCCCGCCGTGAATCAGCTGGAACGCCTGGGCGATGAACTCGACCTCGCGAATGCCGCCTGAGCCCAGCTTGATGTTCTCGGCCATGCCCTTGCGGCGCACTTCCTGCTGAATCAGCTGTTTCATGGTGCGCAGCGCTTCGATCGCCGAGAAGTCCAGGTAGCGCCGATAGACGAACGGACGGAGCATTTCCAGCAGGTGCGCGCCCGCCGCCTGGTCGCCGGCCACCACCCGCGCCTTGATCATCGCGTAGCGTTCCCAGTCGCGCCCCTGGTCCTGGTAATACTGCTCCAGGGCGTTGAAGCTCAGCACCAGCGCCCCGGCCGAGCCATAGGGACGCAGGCGCATGTCGACGCGGAAGACGAAACCGTCGACGGTGATCGGGTCCAGCGCCTTGATCAGCCGCTGGCCCAGGCGGATGAAAAACTCCTGGTTGTCCAGCGGGCGTTTGACCCCGACGGTCTCGCCGCCTTCCGGGTAGGCGAAGATCAGGTCGATGTCGGAGGACAGGTTCAATTCCACGGCACCGAGCTTGCCCATGCCGAGGATGACCATCTGCTGCGGCTCGCCGCTGCGCCGACCGGTCGGCGTACCGAACTGCTGGCAATGGCGCAGGTACAGCCATTGATAGGCCTGATCGATACAGGCGTCGGCCATGTCCGAAAGGTCGCGACAGGTCTGCACCAGGTCGGCCTGGCGCGTCAGATCGCGCCAGATGATCCGCACCTGCTGGCGATTGCGCTGACGACGCAGGACCCGCCCCAGCTCATCCTCGGTTTCGGCCTGCTGGACGGCGGCGGCGATCTGACCGCACAGTTCGCCGGGAGCGAAGACCCGGTCCAGGTCGCCGAACTGCACCAGCTCCAGCAACATCAAAGGGTCACGAACCACCTGTTCAATAAAGAAGTCGCTGGCGGCACTGACCCGGGCGAAATCGGCCCAGCGCCCGGGCGGCCATCCGGCCAGGCCGTGATCGTCGCCCAGTGCGGAGACGGCCGCACGGAAGGACTGTTCGGCCCGACTGACAAAAGGCTGGAGAACGGCCGGCAAAACGGCCAGTGCAGGTAGGCTCATGGTCTATCCTTGATCGGCGAACAAGCAGCCGCGAACGGTGAGGGCGAGAAGCATGCCCCGGAAAGTAGTGTCGAACAAAAGTTGGAAATAGCTGATAATCGTTTTTTTTTGGCAGCCAACATCAAGCAAACACCTGACAAGGTTTATTTTCAACCAACAATATCGATTATTCTCACAACGCAGCAGGAAGTTTTCGTACGTTGATCTGTAGTTTTACTACTCGTCTATACATTCGAAAGGCTGAAATGGTTGGCGATTTGTAGTAAAACTACAGAACCCCGGATCAACCTCCGGATAATCCAAGAATTTATGTCGTCTGCCCACAAGGCCAGTCGCAAACTCAGGCAACCGATTCTGGAAGCCTTTCCGCCCTGGAGCAAGCCATGCAAGACCTCGATCCCGTCGAAACCCAGGAATGGCTGGACGCCCTGGAATCGGTTCTCGACAAAGAAGGCGAAGACCGTGCTCACTATCTGATGACCCGTATGGGTGAACTCGCGACCCGCAGCGGTTCGCAACTGCCCTACGCCATCACTACGCCGTACCGCAACACGATTCCCGTCACCCACGAAGCACGCATGCCTGGCGACCTGTTCATGGAACGCCGCATTCGCTCGCTGGTACGCTGGAACGCGTTGGCCATGGTCATGCGCACGAACCTGAAAGATTCGGACCTGGGCGGTCACATCTCCAGCTTCGCCTCCAGTGCCACCCTGTACGACATCGGTTTCAACTATTTCTTCCAGGCCCCGACCGACGAGCACGGCGGCGACCTGATCTACTTCCAGGGCCACGCCTCGCCAGGCGTCTACGCGCGCGCCTTCATGGAAGGCCGCATCAGCGAAGACCAGATGAACAACTTCCGCCAGGAAGTCGATGGCAACGGTCTGTCGTCCTACCCGCACCCATGGCTGATGCCTGACTTCTGGCAGTTCCCGACCGTATCCATGGGTCTGGGGCCGATCCAGGCGATCTACCAGGCACGTTTCATGAAGTACCTGGAAGCCCGCGGCTTCATCCAGCCAGGCAAGCAGAAGGTCTGGTGCTTCATGGGCGACGGCGAGTGCGACGAGCCGGAATCCCTGGGCGCCATCGCCCTGGCCGGCCGCGAGAAGCTGGACAACCTGATCTTCGTCATCAACTGCAACCTGCAGCGCCTCGACGGCCCGGTTCGCGGCAACGGCAAGATCATCCAGGAACTCGAAGGCGTGTTCCGTGGTGCCCAGTGGAACGTCAACAAGGTCATCTGGGGCCGTTTCTGGGACCCACTGCTGGCCAAGGACACCGACGGTATCCTGCAGCGCCGCATGGACGAAGTCATCGACGGCGAATACCAGAACTACAAGGCCAAGGACGGTGCGTTCGTCCGTGAGCACTTCTTCAACTCGCCTGAACTCAAGGCGATGGTTGCCGACCTGTCCGACGACGAGATCTGGAAACTCAACCGTGGCGGCCACGACCCTTACAAGGTCTATGCAGCCTACCACCAGGCGGTCAACCACAAGGAACAGCCTACCGTCATCCTGGCCAAGACCATCAAGGGTTACGGCACCGGTGCGGGCGAAGCGAAAAACACCGCCCACAACACCAAGAAGGTCGACGTCGACAGCCTGCGTTCGTTCCGCGATCGTTTCGACATCCCGGTCAAGGACGAGGAGCTGGAAAACCTGCCGTTCTTCAAGCCGGAAGAAGGCAGCGCCGAAGCCCGCTACCTGAGCGAGCGTCGTGCCGCCCTGGGTGGTTTCGTACCCCAGCGTCGCGCCAAGAGCTTCAGCGTTCCGACTCCGCCACTGGATACCCTCAAGGCGATCCTGGACGGCTCGGGCGACCGTGAAATTTCCACCACCATGGCCTTCGTGCGGATCCTCGCGCAACTGGTCAAGGACAAGGAAATCGGTTCGCGCATCGTACCGATCATCCCGGACGAGGCCCGTACCTTCGGTATGGAAGGCATGTTCCGCCAACTGGGCATCTACTCGTCCGTCGGCCAGCTCTACGAGCCCGTCGACAAGGACCAGGTGATGTTCTACCGCGAGGACAAGAAGGGCCAGATCCTCGAGGAAGGCATCAACGAAGCGGGCGCCATGAGCTCCTTCATCGCGGCCGGTACTTCGTACTCCAGCCACAACCAGCCGATGCTGCCGTTCTACATCTTCTATTCGATGTTCGGCTTCCAGCGTATCGGCGACCTGGCCTGGGCGGCCGGCGACAGCCGTACCCGTGGCTTCCTGATCGGCGGTACCGCCGGCCGGACCACACTGAACGGCGAAGGCCTGCAGCACGAAGATGGTCACAGCCACATGCTGGCCGGCACCATCCCGAACTGCCGCACCTATGATCCGACCTACGGCTACGAGCTGGCGGTGATCATCCAGGACGGCATGAAGAAGATGACCGAAGAGCAGCAGGACGTCTTCTACTACATCACCGTGATGAACGAGTCCTACCAGCAGCCAGCCATTCCGGCCGGTGTCGAGGAAGGCATCATCAAGGGCATGTACCTGCTCGAGGAAGATACCAAGGAAGCCGCCCACCACGTGCAACTGATGGGCTCCGGCACCATCCTGCGCGAAGTGCGTGAAGCCGCGAAGATCCTGCGCGAGCAGTTCAACATCGGTGCCGATGTGTGGAGCGTCACCAGCTTCAACGAACTGCGCCGCGACGGCCTGGCCGTGGAACGCAGCAACCGCCTGCACCCTGGCCAGAAGCCGAAGAAGAGCTATGTCGAGGAATGCCTCTCCGGTCGCAAGGGCCCGGTGATCGCGTCCACCGACTACATGAAGCTGTTTGCTGAACAGATCCGCCAGTGGGTCCCATCCAAGGAATTCAAAGTCCTGGGTACCGACGGCTTCGGCCGCAGTGACAGCCGCAAGAAGCTGCGTCACTTCTTCGAGGTCGACCGTCATTTCGTGGTGTTGGCAGCCCTGGAAGCCTTGGCTGACCGTGGCGACATCGAACCGAAAGTGGTGGCCGAGGCCATCGCCAAGTTCGGTATCGATCCGGAAAAACGCAACCCACTGGACTGCTGAGGAGACCCCCTGTGAGCGAACTCATTCGCGTACCTGACATCGGCAGCGGTGAAGGTGAAGTAATCGAACTGTTTGTGAAGGTCGGCGACCGTATCGAAGCCGACCAGAGCATCCTGACCCTGGAGTCGGACAAGGCGAGCATGGAAGTGCCCGCACCGAAAGCCGGTGTCATCAAGAGCCTGAAGGTGAAGTTGGGCGACCGCCTGAAAGAAGGCGACGAGCTGCTGGAACTGGAAGTCGAGGGCGCCGCTGCCGCGGCCCCAGCGGCTGCTCCGGCACCTGCCGCAGCCCCGGCCGCACCGGCTGCCGCACCTGCACCGGCGGCCGCGCCGAGCGCCGCCCCCGCTGCCGCTTCGGCGCAGCAGGTGCATGTGCCGGACATCGGTTCGTCGGGCAAGGCCCAGATCATCGAGATCTCGGTCAAGGTCGGCGACACCATCGAGGCCGATCAGTCGCTGATCACCCTCGAGTCCGACAAGGCCAGCATGGAAATCCCGTCGCCGGCTGCCGGCGTGGTGGAAAGCATCAACGTCAAGCTGAACGACGAAGTCGGTACCGGCGACCTGATCCTGGTCCTGAAGGTCGCAGGCGCTGCGCCTGCCGCTGCCCCGGCACCGGCTCAAGCCGCCGCGCCGGCTGCCGCTCCAGCGCCAGCAGCGGCCCCGGCCGCTCCGGTGGCCGACAGCGTGCAGGACATCCACGTGCCGGACATCGGCTCGTCGGGCAAGGCCAAGATCATCGAAGTCTCGGTCAAGGCCGGTGACACCGTCGAAGTCGACCAGTCGCTGATCACCCTGGAATCCGACAAGGCCAGCATGGAAATCCCATCGCCAGCCGCCGGCGTGGTGGAAAGCGTTTCCATCAAGCTGGACGACGAAGTCGGCACCGGCGACCTGATCCTGAAACTCAAGGTCAAGGGCGCTGCACCTGCCGCGGCTGCGGCACCCGCTGCCGCTCCTGCCGCACCGACCCAGGCCGCTGCTCCGGCTGCAGCCGCACCGGCACCGGTCGCTGCCCCGGCAGCCGCTCCAGCCGCCGCTGGCGCCAAGGTCCATGCCGGCCCGGCGGTACGCCAACTGGCCCGTGAATTCGGCGTCGACCTGAGCGCGGTCAGCCCGAGCGGTCCGCACGGTCGCATCCTCAAGGAAGACGTGCAGGTCTACGTCAAGGCCATGATGCAGAAGGCCAAGGAAGCTCCGGCCGCTGCCGCTGGTGCAACCGGTGGCGCTGGCATCCCGCCGATCCCGGCCGTGGACTTCAGCCGCTTCGGCGAAATCGAAGAAGTGCCGATGACCCGCCTGATGCAGGCCGGCGCCGCCAACCTGCACCGCAGCTGGCTGAACGTGCCGCACGTGACCCAATTCGACTCGGCGGATATCACCGAGCTGGAAGCGTTCCGCGTCGCCCAGAAAGCCGTGGCCGAGAAGGCTGGCGTCAAGCTGACCATCCTGCCGCTGCTGCTCAAGAGCTGCGCGCACCTGCTCAAGGAACTGCCGGACTTCAACAGTTCGCTGGCCCCGAGCGGCAAGGCCGTCATCCGCAAGAAGTACGTGCACATCGGCTTCGCCGTCGACACCCCGGATGGCCTGCTGGTCCCGGTGATCAAGAACGTCGACCAGAAGAGCCTGCTGCAACTCGCCGCCGAAGCGGCTTCCCTGGCTGAAAAGGCCCGGACCAAGAAGCTCTCCGCCGACGACATGCAGGGCGCCTGCTTCACCATCTCCAGCCTCGGCCACATTGGCGGCACCGGCTTCACGCCGATCGTCAACGCACCGGAAGTGGCGATCCTCGGCGTTTCCAAGGCAACCATCCAGCCGGTCTGGGATGGCAAGGCCTTCCAGCCGAAGCTGATGCTGCCACTGTCGCTGTCCTACGATCACCGCGTGATCAACGGTGCCGCGGCAGCGCGCTTCACCAAGCGCCTGAGCGACCTGCTGGCGGATATCCGCACCATCCTGCTGTAACCGGCTATCCGGCCTCCTGCATCAAGGAGGCCGGATGCGCCGTAGCGTTTTCCGAGCGCCACGCTCGTACCTCAACCCCGCCAGATGGCGGGGCTTTTTTTGCGCCTGTGAAAACACCCGCCCGATACGCGCCAAACCGCGACACAGAGCGGTTATCGTCGCCCATCCAGCGCCCTCGATTGAAGATTTCCCAGCTTCGGCCGATACATTGAAGGCACAGAGCCACTGTTCTGCTTGTCAGCCCGACCCGCTTAATGCAACCTTGCCCAACTCGCCAGGAAAAGGCCTCCTCCCCTGTGCGTGATCAGTACTCTTGAAGCGAGCTCTCCATGAAAAGCCAACCCGATGCCGCCAATAGATTGGCGGCCGAGGTAGTGACTCAGTTACCGGTGCCGTCGCGGCTCGGTATGCTGCGTTTCGAACGGCTGAATGAAGCAAGCTGGGCCCTGCTGTTTCTCGACCCCAACTGCGAACGCCAGTTCGGCCTGCCGGCCATCGAGCTGTGCGCCCTGGTCGGCTCGCCCTATGCCAGCCTGATGGAGCCCGAAGCCCGTTATCGCCTGCATGACGCGATTCAGCTGCAACTGGCCGAGAACACGCACTATCTGGTGCGCTACACCCTGCATACCACCCAGGGCCCGCTGACTCTGCTGGAGATGGGGGAAGCCTACAGGCAGCACAACCGCCATCTGCTGCGCGGCTACCTGCTGGTGGTCGAAGGCCTGTTCGGGCTGGAGCCGCAACTGCCGCTCACCGACCTCGCCACCCAGAACAGCCGCCTGCAGATCGCCCTGGAACTCAACCAGCGCGCCCAGCAGGAGCAACTGCAGCACCTCGACCGGGTGCGCGCCCAGCAGGACCTGATCCTGCGCCTGGCCCGACAGCGCTACAGCGTCAACAATTCGCTGCAGGAAGCCGCCGAGTTGATCACCCGCTGCGCCTGCGACATCTACGAAATCGACTGCGCCAGTATCTGGAACCTCGAAGGCCAGCGCCTGATCCCGATCTCCGCCTACCACCGCCACAACCAGGAATACCTCCTGCCGGACGAGATCGACGCGAGCCAGTTCCCCGATTACCTCGAAGCGCTGCACACCAGCCGCGCCATCGACGCCCATAACGCCACCCGCGACCCTCGTACCCGCGAGATGGCCGAAACCCTGCGCCCGCGTGACGTCAACGCCATGCTCGATGCCAGCATTCGCATCGATGGCCAGGTGGTGGGAGTGCTCTGCCTGGAACAGACCGGCCAGACCCGCGCCTGGCAATCGGATGAAATCGCCTTTGCCGGCGAGCTGGCGGACCAGTTCGCCCAGGTCATCAGCAACCACAACCGGCGCACCGCCACCAGTGCCCTGCACCTGTTCCAGCGGGCGGTCGAACAGAGCGCCAACGCCTTCCTGCTGGTCAACTGCGACGGTGTGGTGGAATACGTCAACCCGAGCTTCACCGCCATCACCCAGTACAGCGCCGAGGAAGTCCACGGCCAGAAGCTCTCCGAACTGCCAGCCCTGGAGAATATCAGCGAACTGCTGTTCGACGCGCAGTCGAGCCTGGCCCAGAGCAACAGCTGGCAGGGCGAATTCAAGAGCCGCCGCAAGAACCTCGAACCCTACTGGGGGCAGTTGTCGATCTCCAAGGTCTATGGCGACAACCGCGAACTGACCCACTACATCGGCATCTACGAAGACATCACCCAGACCAAGCTCGCGCAGCAGCGCATCGAACGCCTGGCCTACACCGACAACCTGACCAACCTGGGCAACCGCCCGGCGTTCATCCGCAACCTCGACGAACGCTTCGCCCGCGACAGCGACTCGCCGATCAGCCTGCTGCTGGTGGACATCGACAACTTCAAGCGGATCAACGACAGCCTCGGCCACCAGACGGGCGACAAGCTGCTGATCAGCCTGGCTCGCCGCCTGCGCAACAGCCTGAGCCCGAGCGGCAGCCTGGCGCGCTTTGCCAGTAACGAATTCGCGGTCCTGCTCGACGATACCGACCTGGAAACCGGCCAGCAGATCGCCACCCAACTGCTGACGACCCTCGACAAACCGATGTTCGTCGACAACCAACTGATCAGCGTCACCGGCTCCGTCGGCCTGGCCAGCGCGCCGCTGCACGGGCGCGACCCGCAAACCCTGATGCGCAACGCCGGCCTGGCCCTGCACAAGGCCAAGGCCAACGGCAAGCACCAGGTCCAGGTGTTCACCGAGGCGCTGAACGCCGAGGCCAGCTACAAGCTGTTCGTCGAGAACAATCTGCGCCGCGCCCTGACCCAGAACGAGCTGGACGTGTTCTACCAGCCCAAGCTGTGCCTGCGCAGCGGCCGCCTGCTGGGGATGGAGGCGCTGTTGCGCTGGAACCATCCGGAAAAGGGCATGATCCGCCCGGACCAGTTCATCAGCGTTGCCGAGGAAACCGGCCTGATCATCCCGATCGGCAAATGGATCGCGCGCCAGGCCTGCCGCATGAGCAAGGCCCTGACCGCTTGCGGCCTGGGCAACCTGCAGGTGGCGATCAACCTGTCGCCCAAGCAGTTCTCCGACCCGGACCTGGTCGCCTCCCTGGCCAGTATCCTCAAGGAGGAACAACTGCCGCCGTCGCTGCTGGAGCTGGAGTTGACCGAAGGCCTGCTGCTGGAAGCCACCGACGACACCCGCCAGCAGCTCGACCAGTTGAAGAAAATCGGCCTGACCCTGGCCATGGACGACTTCGGCACCGGCTATTCGTCGCTGAGCTACCTGAAGAAATTCCCGATCGACATCATCAAGATCGACCGCAGCTTCATCCATGAGATCCCGGACAACCAGGACGACATGGAAATCACCTCCGCGGTCATCGCCATGGCCCACAACCTGAAACTCAAGGTGGTGGCCGAAGGCATCGAAACGTCCGAGCAACTGACCTTCCTGCGCCGCCATCGCTGCGACGTCGGCCAGGGCTACCTGTTCGACCGGCCGATCCCGGGAGCCGAGCTGATCCAGCAGCTCAGGCGCTACCCGCGCGGACCTTTGGCCTGACAGCGCAGCAACACTCGGGCACACTGTCGGTCTACTTCAATAGCTACAGCTCATTTCAACCTGACTGAGAGGACTGCGACATGGTCTTGCGCTCGGAAATACTGGTGAACAAAAACGTGCTCCCAACCAAAGAACAAGCTCTTCCTGGCCGTGAAACCCCGATGGCCGTTCCGGACAAGCATTTCGTCAACGGCCACCCGCTGCTGGGGCCATTCCCCGGCAACGTCGAATTCGCGATCTTCGGCCTGGGCTGCTTCTGGGGCGCGGAGCGGCGTTTCTGGCAGCGTGAGGGCGTGTACAGCACGTCGGTCGGCTATGCCGGCGGCTTCACCCCCAACCCGACCTACGAGGAAGTCTGCTCCGGCCTGACCGGCCACAGCGAAGTGGTGCTGGTGGTCTACGAGCCGGAAATCGTCAGCTACGAACAGTTGCTGGCGCAGTTCTGGGAACTGCACGACCCGACCCAGGGCATGCGCCAGGGCAACGACATCGGCACCCAGTACCGCTCGGTGATCTATGCCACCAAGCCGGAGCAACTGGAGGCGGCCCGCAAAAGCGCCCAGGTGTTCCAGGCGGAACTGACCAAGGCCGGGCTGGGCACCATCACCACCGAAATTGCCGAGGCGCCGACCTACTACTACGCCGAGGCCTATCACCAGCAATACCTGGCGAAGAACCCGGAAGGCTACTGCGGCATTCGTGGCACCGGCGTCAGTTGCCCGATCTGAGCACGCCGGCCCTTGTAGGATGCAGGCTTGCCCGCGAAAGCGTTGGCAAGATCGCCAAACGCTTCGCGGGCAAGCCCGGCTCCTACAGCTATCACGGCCACCTACTCACTCGGCAATCAGCCAGTCCATCCGCCAGTCGCCCTGGGTCTGCGCCAGTTTCTGCGCCAGCCACGGCAACAGCTCACGCAGCTCATCCTCCAGCCCCCACGGCGGGTTGGCAATCGCCAGCCCCGAGCCATTCAGGCTCGCCGGCGTATCCAGCGGATGCACCAGCAACTCCACCCGCAACAGCTTCGGCGCGCCGGTACCGGCCAGGTCCTGGTAGAAACGCTTCAGCGCCCGCTGATCCTTGATCGGATACCAGATCGCCGCCACCGTCTGGCGCATGCGCCCGATGGCTTCCTTGAGCGACGCGGCACAGCGCTGCATCTCGTCCAGTTGCTCGAATGGCGGGTCGATCAGCATCACTGCACGCTTTTCCGCCACCGGCAGCAGGGCCCGCGCCAGGTGCCAGCCCTCCCCCAGGTGCACCGCCACACGCCGGTCGCCCTTCATGTTGTCCTTGAGCAGCTTGCCGTCTTCCGGGTGCTTCTCGTTGAGCAGCACCCGGTCCTGGCCACGGGTGAGGCGCCGCGCCAATTCCGGCGACCCCGGGTAGTAGCGCAACCCGCCATCGGGGTTCATCTCGTGCAGCACCCGCAGGTAATCGGCGGTCATGGCCGGCAGGTCCTGCTGACCCCACAGGCGGGCGATCCCCTCCAGGTATTCGCCGGTACGGCTGGCCTGGTCGCCCTTGAGGTCATACAGGCCGATACCGGCGTGACTGTCGAGATAGGCGAACGGCTGTTCCTTGCGCGCCATCAGGGCGATCAGGCGGGTCAGGACCAGGTGTTTCAAGACGTCGGCATGGTTGCCGGCGTGGAAGGCGTGACGGTAATTCATGGCAACTCCTGCGCAGGAGGCGAAGTTTACCCTGTGCTCCAGCCGCCGTCAGGTCGCAACGTACAGGCGGCAGGGACCGCCGCCGACAGACTCGCCGGAGCGCCCATGGTAACGTCACACCCTCTCATTCGAAGGATTCGACCCGATGACCACCCGCTACGCCAAAATCGTCCTGAGCCTGGCACTCGCCGCCTTCGCCTTCATGGTCACCTTCAACAACGTCAGCGACTACGCCTCCAACTTCGCTTTCGTCAGCCACGTACTGAGCATGGACACCACCTTCCCTGACAACGCCGTGATGTACCGCGCAATCACCACGCCGATGCTGTGGCACGTCGCCTATTGGCTGATCATCCTCGGCGAAGGCTTGACCTGCGCGCTGCTGGCCTTTGGCGCACTGTCGCTGTGGCGAGCCCGCAAGGCCGACGCCGCCAGCTTCGCCCGGGCGAAGAAAGGCGTCATCGCCGGCACGACCCTGGGTTTTCTGGTGTGGTTCTTCGGCTTCATGGTGGTGGGCGGCGAATGGTTCCTGATGTGGCAATCGAAAATCTGGAACGGCCAGGAGGCAGCCTTCAGGTTCTACATGGCCTTGCTCGGTGTACTGATCTTCGTCAATCAGGCGGACAACGAGCCGGCTTAACCTGGATCACTTGCCGATCCGGCGCCAGTAGCGGACACTGGCGCACCGGTTTGCGGTCCGATTGCGGGCACCCACCCGAGATCCCTGGCGACTCAGACACACGAGACCATTAGGCCACCGCAACTGCCCGGCAGTGCTCAATTAATGGAATTTCACTGAGTCGAGACCTTATGAAAGACGCAACGATTGCGCTCCATCACGGATTCAAGTCGGACCCGACCACCAAGGCCGTGGCCGTACCCATCTACCAGAACGTCGCCTTCGAATTCGATAACGCCCAGCACGGCGCCGACCTGTTCAACCTCGATGTTCCGGGCAATATCTACACCCGGATCATGAATCCCACCAACGACGTGCTCGAACAGCGCCTGGCGGCACTGGAAGGGGGAATCGCCGCCCTGGCCGTGTCCGCCGGCAGCGCGGCGATCCACTACGCGATCCAGACCCTGACCCGCGCCGGCGACAATATCGTTTCCACCCCGCAGCTCTATGGCGGCACCTACACCCTCTTCGCCCACCTGCTGCCCAGCTTCGGTGTCGAAGTGCGGTTTGCCCGCGACGACTCGCCCGAGGCGGTCGCCGAACTGATCGACGAGAACACCCGGCTGGTCTACTGCGAAAGCATCGGCAATCCGGCAGGCAACATCGTCGATATCGAGAGCTTTGCCCAGGTGGCCCACGCTCACGGCGTACCACTGATGGTCGACAACACGGTGGCGACACCGATCCTGTGCAAACCGATCCTGTTCGGTGCCGACATTGTCGTGCATTCGGTGACCAAGTATGTGGGCGGTCATGGCAACGCCCTGGGCGGGGTGATCGTCGATGCCGGTACCTTCCCCTGGGCCGACCATGCGCAGAAGTTTCCCGGCCTCAACACCCCGGAAGCCGCCTACCACGGCGTGGTCTACACGGAGAAATTCGGCCCGGCGGCCTTCATCGCCCGCGCCCGCACCGTGCCGCTGCGCAATACCGGTGCGGCACTGGCACCGATGAACGCCTTCCTCCTGCTGCAAGGCCTGGAGACCCTGGCCCTGCGCATGGAACGGCATACCGAGAATGCGCTCAAGGTGGCGAAGTTCCTCAAGGCCCACGAACAGGTGGCCTGGGTCAGCTATGCCGGCCTGCCGGACCACCCGCACCATGAATTGGCGCACAAGTACATGAAGGGCAAGCCGTCGGCGATTCTCTCGTTCGGCCTCAAGGGCGGCTACCAGGCCGGGGTGCGGTTCTACGATGCGCTGCAGATTTTCAAGCGCCTGGTGAACATCGGTGACGCCAAGTCCCTGGCCTGCCACCCGGCCTCCACCACCCACCGGCAAATGACCGAAGCCGAACAGGCCAAGGCCGGCGTGAAACCGGAGATGATCCGCCTGTCGGTCGGCATCGAGGCCATCGAGGACCTGCTCGAAGACCTGCAACAGGCACTGCAGGCCTGAAACGCAGCGGCCCGTCTCCGGGGAGACGGGCCGCCTTGTCGCTACAGGGCTTGCCGCCCCCTATCAAGGATCAGTGTTCCTCGCGGAACTGCTTCTCCGCTGCGGCGAAACGCTGGAGCATCTGCGCCGAGGGCTGGCCCATCCTGCTGACCACGTAGACCGCGATGCTGGCAAAGAGGAAGCCGGGGATGATTTCGTACAATCCCAGCAGGTTGAACTGCTTCCAGACGATCACCGTGATAGCACCGACCAGAATGCCGGCCAACGCGCCATTGCGGGTCATGTCCTTCCAGATCACCGAGATCAGCACCACCGGACCGAAGGCCGCGCCGAAACCGGCCCAGGCGTAGCTCACCAGGCCCAGCACGCGGTTTTCAGGGTTGGCGGCCAGGGCGATGGCGATCACCGCCACCAGCAGCACCATGGCACGGCCGACCCACACCAGTTCCAGTTGCGAAGCGGACTTGCGCAGGAAAGCCTTGTAGAAATCCTCGGTCAGTGCACTGGAGCAGACCAGCAGTTGGCAGCTCAGGGTACTCATCACCGCGGCCAGGATCGCCGACAGCAACACACCGGCCAACCAGGGGTTGAACAGGATCTTCGCCAGCTCGATGAACACCCGTTCGTGGTTCTCGCTGACCGGGCCGGCAACCTCGGGATGCGCCGAGAAGTAGGCGATCCCGAAGAAACCCACTGCCACGGTGCCACCCAGGCACAGGATCATCCAGGTCATGGAAATGCGGCGGGCATTGGCGATCGACTTGACCGAATCCGCCGCCATGAAGCGCGCCAGGATATGCGGCTGGCCGAAGTAACCCAGGCCCCAGCCCATCAGCGAGATGATGCCGATGAAGGTGGTATTGCGCAGCATGTCGAAGTGCCCCGGATCCTGGGCCTCGATCGCCAGGAAGGTGGTGTCGACGCCACCGGTGGCCAGCAGCACGATGATCGGCGTGAGAATCAGCGCGAAGATCATCAGCGTGGCCTGCACGGTGTCGGTCCAGCTGACCGCCAGGAAACCACCGATGAAGGTGTAGGCAATGGTCGCTGCCGCACCGGCCCACAAGGCGGTGCTGTAGGACATGCCGAAGGTGCTTTCGAACAGGCGGGCACCGGCAACGATGCCGGAGGCGCAGTAGATGGTGAAGAACACCAGGATCACGATGGCGGCAATCACCCGCAGCAGACCGCTGCGATCCTCGAACCGGCTGGAGAAGTAGTCCGGCAGGGTCAGCGCGTCACCGTTGTGTTCGGTCTGGACCCGCAGGCGACCGGCGACGAACAGCCAGTTCAGGTAGGCCCCGACGATCAGGCCGATGGCGATCCAGCTCTCGGACAGGCCGGACATGTAGATCGCCCCCGGCAGCCCCATCAGCAGCCAGCCGCTCATGTCGGAAGCACCCGCCGAAAGCGCGGTCACGACACTGCCAAGACTGCGACCGCCGAGAATGTAGTCGGAGAGGTTGTTGGTGGAGCGATAGGCCATCAGTCCGATCAGGACCATCGCAGCGATGTAGATCACGAAGGTGATCAGGGTTGGGTTGCTTACGCTCATTAAAAAGCCCTGGCATTGTTTTTATTCAGCGGCGATCCGCGACCGACGAAACGACATTTCATGTCAGACGATTAAACGGACCGGGCATTCATGACTGAGTTTCCCCAGGAAAATCACCAAAGGGCGCCTCCCTTCGTAGGAGGTTGCACCTCGATCGAGCATGCTATTCAACAATACGAACAAGGCGCAACCTGTTTTACCCCCATCAGTTGCACCTCGGCACCTTTCCACTTTTTCCCACACGCCTTTACCCCCCCGCGCAACGTAAGTCCCTGACGGGCTGACGAAAACTGAAAACAGCCAATCATCTGCCAGAGCTTGGAAAAGCTGTCCCGGCTAACCGGTGCATATTTTCGAAGAAAAATAGGTTGCACCTGGTTGCACCTACCGCAAGCCAGAGCTAATCTCTCGGCCATCTGACGCCACGCGGTAGTGGCAACCATGAGGACAAGAAAAATGGCGACCACCACCCTTGGGGTCAAACTCGACGACCCGACCCGCGAACGCCTGAAAGCGGCGGCCCATTCGATCGACCGCACCCCGCACTGGCTGATCAAGCAGGCCATCTTCAACTACCTGGAAAAGCTCGAGAGCGGTGCAACCCTGAGCGAACTCAGCGGCCTGCCCCGTGGCGAAGCCGACGACGCCGGTGAAGTCCAGGCCGACCATGGTCACCAGTGCTTCCTCGAATTCGCCGAGAGCATCCTGCCGCAGTCGGTGCTGCGTGCCGCCATCACCGCCGCCTACCGTCGCCCCGAGCCGGAAGTGGTACCGATGCTGCTGGAACAGGCGCGCCTGCCGGCGGCCACCGCCGAAGCCACCAACAAGCTGGCCGCGACCATCGCCGAGAAACTGCGCAACCAGAAGAGCGCCGGCGGCCGTGCCGGCATCGTCCAGGGACTGTTGCAGGAATTCTCCCTGTCGTCCCAGGAAGGCGTGGCCCTGATGTGCCTGGCCGAAGCCCTGCTGCGGATCCCCGACAAGGGCACCCGCGACGCCCTGATCCGCGACAAGATCAGCACCGGCAACTGGCAGCCGCACCTGGGCAACAGCCCATCGCTGTTCGTCAACGCCGCCACCTGGGGCCTGCTGCTGACCGGCAAGCTGGTCGCCACCCATAACGAGGCCGGCCTGACCTCGTCCCTGAGCCGCATCATCGGCAAGAGCGGCGAGCCGATGATCCGCAAGGGCGTCGACATGGCCATGCGCCTGATGGGCGAGCAGTTCGTCACCGGTGAAACCATCGCCGAGGCCCTGGCCAATGCCAGCAAGTTCGAAAGCAAGGGCTTCCGCTATTCCTACGACATGCTCGGCGAAGCGGCGCTGACCGAGCACGACGCACAGAAGTACCTGGCGTCCTACGAGCAGGCCATCCATGCCATCGGCAAGGCCTCCCATGGCCGCGGCATCTATGAAGGCCCGGGCATCTCCATCAAGCTCTCGGCCCTGCACCCGCGCTACAGCCGCGCCCAGTACGAGCGTGTCATGGAGGAGCTGTACCCGCGCCTGCTGTCGCTGACTCTGCTGGCCAAGCAGTACGACATCGGCCTGAATATCGACGCCGAGGAAGCCGACCGCCTGGAGCTATCCCTGGACCTGCTCGAACGCCTGTGCTTCGAGCCGCAACTGAGCGGCTGGAACGGCATCGGCTTCGTGATCCAGGCCTACCAGAAGCGTTGCCCTTACGTGATCGACTACGTGATCGACCTGGCCCGCCGCAGCCGCCATCGCCTGATGATCCGCCTGGTGAAGGGCGCCTATTGGGACAGCGAGATCAAGCGCGCCCAGGTCGAGGGCCTGGAAGGCTACCCGGTGTACACACGCAAGGTGTACACCGACGTGTCCTACATCGCCTGCGCCCGCAAGCTGCTCTCGGTACCGGAAGTCATCTACCCGCAGTTCGCCACCCACAACGCCCACACCCTGTCGGCGATCTACCATATCGCCGGGCAGAACTATTACCCCGGCCAGTACGAATTCCAGTGCCTGCACGGCATGGGCGAACCGCTCTACGAGCAGGTGGTGGGCAAGGTCGCCGAGGGCAAGCTGAACCGTCCGTGCCGCGTCTATGCGCCGGTCGGCACCCACGAGACACTGCTGGCCTACCTGGTGCGCCGCCTGCTGGAAAACGGTGCCAACACCTCGTTCGTCAACCGCATCGCCGACCAGTCCGTGTCCATCCAGGAACTGGTGGCCGACCCGGTCGCCAGCATCGAGCAGATGGCCCTGCAGGAAGGCGGCTTCGGCCTGCCACATCCGCGCATCCCCCTGCCACGCGAGCTGTATGGCACCGAACGCGCCAACTCGGCGGGCATCGACATGGCCAACGAACACCGCCTCGCCTCGCTGTCCTGCGCCCTGCTGGCCAGCGCCAACACCCCGTGGAAAGCCGCGCCGATGCTCGGCTGCGTCTCCAGCAATGAAACCCCGGCGCCGGTGCTGAACCCATCGGATCACCGCGACGTGGTCGGCCACGTCCAGGAAGCCAACAGCGAAGACGTCGACAACGCCATCCAGTGCGCCCTCAACGCCGCACCGATCTGGCAAGCCACACCGCCCGCCGAACGCGCGGCGATCCTGGAACGCGCCGCCGACCTGATGGAAGGCGAGATCCAGCCACTGATGGGTCTGCTGGTTCGCGAAGCCGGCAAGACCTACGCCAACGCCATCGCCGAAGTCCGCGAAGCGGTGGACTTCCTGCGCTACTACGCGGTACAGGCGCGCAACGACTTCACCAACGACGCCCACCGTCCGCTGGGCCCGGTGGTCTGCATCAGCCCGTGGAACTTCCCGCTGGCGATCTTCAGCGGCCAGGTTGCCGCCGCACTGGCCGCCGGCAACCCGGTGCTGGCCAAGCCGGCCGAACAGACCCCACTGATCGCCGCCCAGGCCGTGCGCCTGCTGCTCGAAGCCGGCATTCCGGAAGGTGTGGTGCAACTGCTGCCGGGCCGCGGTGAAACCGTCGGTGCGCGCCTGGTTGGCGACGAGCGGGTCAAGGGCGTGATGTTCACCGGCTCCACCGAAGTCGCGCGCCTGCTGCAACGCAATGTCGCCGGACGCCTGGACAACCAGGGCCGGCCCATCCCGCTGATCGCCGAAACCGGCGGGCAGAACGCGATGATCGTCGACTCCTCGGCGCTGACCGAACAGGTGGTGATCGACGTGGTCTCCTCGGCGTTCGACAGTGCCGGCCAGCGCTGCTCGGCCCTGCGCGTCCTGTGCCTGCAGGAAGACTCTGCCGACCGCGTGATCGAAATGCTCAAGGGCGCCATGGCCGAATCGCGCCTGGGCAACCCGGAGCGCCTGTCGGTGGACATCGGCCCGGTGATCGACGCCGAGGCCAAGGCCGGCATCGAGAAACACATCCAGGGCATGCGTGAAAAAGGTCGCAGCGTCTATCAGATGGCGATTGCCGATGGCGAGGAATGCAAGCGCGGCACCTTCGTGATGCCGACCCTGATCGAGCTGGAAAGCTTCGATGAGCTCAAGCGCGAGATCTTCGGCCCGGTACTGCACGTGGTGCGCTACAAGCGCAAGGACATCGACCAGCTGATCGCCCAGATCAACGCCAGCGGCTATGGCCTGACCCTGGGCGTACACACCCGGATCGACGAAACCATTGCCAAGGTGGTCGACAACGTCAACGCCGGCAACGTCTACGTCAACCGCAACATCGTCGGCGCGGTGGTCGGCGTGCAGCCGTTCGGCGGCGAGGGGCTGTCGGGCACCGGCCCGAAAGCCGGCGGCCCGCTGTACCTGTATCGCCTGCTGTCGACCCGTCCGGCCGATGCCATCGAGCAGTCCTTCGCCCGCGTAGACGCACACAATGCACCGGACGTGCGCCTGCGTGCAGCCATGGGCAAACCACTGAGCGCCCTGCAGGCCTGGGCTGCGGCCAACCAGCAGCAGGAACTGGCTGACCTCTGCGCACGCTTCGCCACCCAGTCGCAGAGCGGCATCACCCGCGCCCTGGCCGGTCCGACCGGCGAGCGCAACAGCTACGCCATCCTGCCGCGGGAGCACGTGCTGTGCCTGGCCGAACTCGAGGCGGATCTGCTGACCCAGCTCGCCGCCGTGCTGGCGGTGGGCAGCTCGGCGCTGTGGCCGGAAGGCGAACCGGGCAAGGCCCTGTATGCGCGCCTGCCGAAGGAAGTGCAGGCGCGCATACAGCGGGTCGCCGACTGGCACAAGGACGAGGTGGTGTTCGACGCGGTCCTGCATCACGGCCACTCCGACCAGTTGCGCGCCGTGTGCCAGCAGGTGGCGAAACGGGCCGGCGCGATCGTTGGCGTGCAGGGCCTGTCCCAGGGCGAAACCGGCATCGCGCTGGAACGTCTGGTGATCGAGCGGGCACTGAGCGTCAACACCGCGGCGGCCGGCGGTAACGCCAGCCTGATGACCATCGGCTGATCCGCCCGCCAGCCTGGCGCCCGCAATGGGCGCCAGGCCTGTTTGCAACAGAACTCAAAAGGCAAGGCAGACCTGACAAAGGGGCGGACCACGTCGTCGCTTTGACCCTCCATCACCCAGATCAATCTTGCTAGGCACTGTCCATTCAGCCACCTAGACTCGATTCATCCCATCAAAGGTAGGCCGCCATGTCCGAGACGCTGCTCAGTTCCCGCAATCTGGCTTTCGAGCTGTACGAAGTCCTCGATGCCGAAGGCCTGACCCGCCGCGAGCGGTTCGCCGAACATTCGCGGGAGACCTTCGACGCCGCCCTGGACACCGCCCGCACCATCGCCGAAAAGTTCTTCGCGCCGCACAACCGCAAGAACGATGAAAACGAACCGCGCTATGAAAATGGCGAAGCGATCCTGATCCCGGAAGTGAAGCCGGCGGTGGATGCGTTCCTCGAGGCCGGTTTCCTCAATGCCGCACGCAGCTTCGAGGCCGGCGGCATGCAACTGCCGACCCTGCTGTCCCAGGCCTGCTTCGCGCACTTCCAGTCGGCCAACGCCGCGTCGACCTCCTACCCGTTCCTGACCATGGGCGCGGCCAACCTGATCGAGAGCTTCGGCAGCGACGAACAGAAGCGCCGCTTCCTGCAGCCGATGATCGACGGCCGCTTCTTCGGCACCATGGCCCTGACTGAGCCCCACGCCGGCTCGTCGTTGGCCGATATCCGTACCCGCGCCGAACCTGCGACCGACGGCAGCTACCGGCTCAAGGGCAACAAGATCTTCATTTCCGGCGGCGACCACCCCTTGTCGGAAAACATCGTGCACATGGTTCTGGCCAAGCTGCCGGATGCCCCACCTGGGGTGAAGGGTATCTCGCTGTTCATCGTGCCCAAGTTCCTGGTCAACGACGATGGCAGCCTCGGTGCGCGCAACGACGTGTTGCTGGCCGGGCTGTTCCACAAGATGGGCTGGCGCGGCACCACTTCCACGGCACTGAACTTCGGCGATAACGGCAATTGCGTGGGTTATCTGGTGGGCAAACCCCATCACGGCCTCAGCTACATGTTCCAGATGATGAACGAGGCGCGCATCGGCGTCGGCATGGGCGCGGTCATGCTCGGCTACGCCGGCTACCTGTACTCCCTGGAATATGCACGGGAGCGTCCGCAAGGCCGGCTGCCCGACAGCAAGGACCCGAACACCGCACCGGTGGCGATCATCCAGCACGCCGACGTCAAGCGCATGCTGCTGACCCAGAAGGCCTATGTCGAAGGCGCCTTCGACCTGGGCCTGTACGCCGCCCGTCTGTTCGACGACACCACCACCCTGGAATCGGAAGCCGATCGGCGACAGGCCCATGAACTGCTCGACCTGCTGACGCCGATCGTCAAATCCTGGCCGTCGGAGTTCTGCCTCAAGGCCAACGAACTGGCCATCCAGATCCTCGGCGGCCATGGCTACACCCGCGAGTACCCGGTGGAGCAGTACTACCGCGACAACCGCCTGAATCCGATCCACGAGGGCACCCATGGCATCCAGTCGCTGGACCTGCTCGGCCGCAAGCTGGCGCAGAACGGCGGCGCCGGCCTCAAGCAACTGATCCGCCTGATCGCCGACACCGGCCAGCGTGCCGCCGCGTACCCGGCGCTGGATGCGTTGCGCGAACCGCTGGAGCAACTGGTCGCCCGCCTGCAGGCAGTGACCATCGGCCTGCTCGGCGACCTGGCACAAGGCAAGGTCAACAGCGGCCTGGCCAACTCGGCGCTGTATCTCAAGGCTTTTGGCCACACGGTAATCGGCTGGCGCTGGCTGGAGCAGGCGGTGCGGGCCGAGGAAGGCCTGGCCAGGGGCAACGCCGCCGACCTCGCGTTCTATAAGGGCAAGCTGCAGGCGGCCCGCTACTTCCTGACCTGGGAGGTGCCAGGCTGCCATCATGAACTGGCGATTCTGCAGGCACGGGACGACACCTGCCTGTCGATGCGCGAGGAGTGGTTCTAAAGCTTTTGACAGCGGTACATTTCAACAGGTTAGAATCGCTGGCACGCAGACTGCATGGTTCAGTCTGCGCACCCGCCTTTCCAGCTTTATGGAGTACTGCCTTTGAATGCGACGACCATCAACAGCCTGTTCTTGATCGGCGCGTTGCTGGTAGGCGCAAGTATCCTGGTCAGTTCCCTCTCCTCGCGCCTGGGCATCCCGATCCTGGTGATCATCCTCGCGGTGGGCATGACCGCCGGCGTTGACGGCGGCGGCATCATCTTCGACAACTACCCGACCGCCTACCTGGTGGGCAACCTGGCGCTCGCCGTGATCCTGCTCGATGGCGGCCTGCGCACGCGGGTGGCGAGCTTCCGCGTGGCACTCTGGCCGGCGCTGTCGCTGGCGACGGTGGGCGTGCTGATCACCACCGGGCTGACCGGCATGGCCGCCGCCTGGCTGTTCGACCTGAACATCATCCAGGGCCTGCTGATCGGCGCCATCGTCGGCTCGACCGACGCCGCCGCGGTGTTCTCCCTGCTCGGCGGCAAGGGCCTCAACGAACGGGTGACCGCCAGCCTGGAAATCGAGTCGGGCAGTAACGACCCGATGGCGGTGTTCCTCACCGTGACCCTGATCGACATGCTCGCCAGCGGCCAGACCGGCCTGCACTGGAGCCTGCTCGGCCACCTGGTTCGTGAATTCGGCATCGGCGGCGTCATCGGCCTCGGCGGCGGCTGGCTGATGCTGCAACTGGTCAACCGCATCAACCTGGCCAACGGCCTGTACCCGATCCTGGTGATCGCTGGCGGCCTGGTGGTCTTTGCCCTGACCAACGCCCTGCACGGCAGTGGCTTCCTCGCCGTCTACCTGTGTGGCCTGGTGATCGGCAACCGCCCGGTGCGCAGCCGCCACGGCATCCTGCACATGCTCGACGGCATGGCCTGGCTGGCGCAGATCGGCATGTTCCTGGTGCTGGGCCTGCTGGTCACGCCGCACGACCTGCTGCCCATCGCCCTGCCGGCCCTGGGGCTGGCGCTGTGGATGATCCTGTTCGCCCGGCCGCTGTCGGTGGTGGTCGGCCTGCTGCCGTTCCGCGCCTTCCATGGCCGGGAAAAGGCCTTTATCTCCTGGGTTGGCCTGCGCGGCGCGGTACCGATCATTCTCGCGGTGTTCCCGCTGATGGCCGGCCTGCCCCATGCGCAGCTCTACTTCAACCTGGCGTTCTTCATCGTGCTGGTGTCGCTGCTGGTGCAGGGCACCAGCCTGCCGTGGGTGGCCAAGCTGCTCAAGGTCACCGTACCACCGGAGCCGGCCCCGATTTCCCGGGCCGCCCTGGAAGTGCACGTCACCAGCGAGTGGGAGCTGTTCGTCTATCGCCTCGGTGCGGAGAAATGGTGCATCGGTGCCGCCCTGCGCGAGCTGAAGATGCCCGAGGGTACGCGGATCGCCGCCCTGTTCCGTGGCCAGCAACTGCTCCATCCGTCGGGTAGCACCACCCTGGAAGTCGGCGACCTGCTCTGCGTCATCGGCCACGAACACAACCTGCCGGCCCTCGGCAAGCTGTTCAGCCAGGCCCCGCAACGCGGCCTCGACCTGCGCTTCTTCGGCGACTTCGTCCTCGAGGGCGACGCCCAGCTGGGCGCGGTCGCGGCCCTGTATGGCCTGAAACTCGAAGGCGACGACCCGAATACCCCGCTGGGCAGCTTCATCGCCCACAAGGTCGGCGGCGCGCCGATCGTCGGCGACCAGGTGGAGTGGAACAACACCATCTGGACCGTGGCGGTCATGGACGGGAACAAGATCGGCAAAGTCGGCGTCAGATTCCCCGAAGGAAGTCGCCCAGGGCCGGGACTCTTCCTCTAAACTGCCCACTTCCCGACTTACCTGGCTCGATCGGTACCTATGTCCTTCTTGCGCTCTGTTTCTCTTGCCGCCCTGCTGGGCCTGAGTCTTTCCGTCGGCACGTTGCAGGCTGCCGAACCGCCCACCAGCGAGTCGGTCCAGCAGAGCCTGGACAAGATCGCCGATCGCAAGCTGCCGGATGCCGATCAGAAAGCCCTGCAACAGGTGCTGCAACAGACCCTGAGCTGGCTGTCCAGTGCCGACGACTACACCAGGCGCCTGGCCGCAACCAAGCAGCAGGTGGCCGAAGCCCCGCGCCAGACCAGCGAGAACCAGCGCGAACTGGCTCGCCTGAAAGCCACCCGGGTGATTCCGGTCGCCCAGCGCTATGCCAGCCAATCGGTGCCGCAACTGGAGCAACTGCTGGCCGAGCGCACCACCCAGCAGGGTGAACTGCAAAAGGCCCTGGCCGACGCCAACAGCCTGATCATCACCGCCCAGACCCGCCCCGAACGGGCCCAGTCGGAAATCAGCAGCAGCCAGACCCGCATCCAGCAGATCAACACCATCCTCAAGCTGGGCAAGGACAACGGCAAGACCCTCAGCACCGAACAACGCAACCAACTGACCGCCGAGCTGGCGTCGATCAACGCGCTGATCCCGCTGCGCCGCCAGGAACTGGCGGGCAATAGCCAACTGCAGGACCTGGGCAACAGCCAGCACGACCTGCTGATGGAAAAGACCGCGCGCCTGGAACAGGAAATCCAGGACATGCAGACGCTGATCAACCAGAAGCGCCTGGCCCAGTCCCAGCAGACCGTCACCCAGCAGTCCATCGAAGCGCAGAAAGCCGGCGACAGCAGCCTGCTGGCGACCGAGAGCGCGACCAACCTGAGGCTCTCCGACTACCTGCTCAAGAGCACCGACCGTCTCAACGAACTGACCCAGCAGAACCTGCAGACCAAGCAGCAGCTCGACACCCTGACCCAGAGCGACCAGGCCCTGGACGAGCAGATCAACGTGCTCAAGGGCAGCCTGCTGCTGTCGAAAATTCTCTACAAGCAGAAACAGGCCCTGCCCCGCCTGAAGGTCGACAAGAACCTGGCGGACGAGATCGCCGACATCCGTCTGTACCAGTTCGAGGTCAACCAGCAGCGTGAACTGCTCAGCAGTCCGTCCAGCTACGTGGAGAACCTGCTGGCGACCCAGCCGCCGGAGCAGGTCACCCCCCAGTTGCGCCGCACCCTGCTCGACCTGGCCGTGACCCGCAGCGACCTGCTGGAACGCCTGAACCGCGAACTGAGCGCGTTGCTCAACGAGTCCATCACCCTGCAACTGAACCAGAAACAGTTGCTCAGCACGGCCCAGAACCTGCGCGCGACCCTCGACGAGCAGATGTTCTGGATCCCCAGCAACAAACCGCTGGACCTGGAGTGGCTGGAAGGCGTGCCCAACCGCCTGCAGAAACAGGTCACCACGCTGCCCTGGCTGTCCAGCATCAGCGAACTGACTGACGGCCTGCTGCAACGCCCCCTGCTGTTCCTGCCGCTGCTGCTGGTGATCGGCGGGCTCCTGTGGAAGCGCAACTACCTCTACGGGCGGCTGAACAAGGTCCACAAGGACATCGGCCACTTCAAGCGCGACAGCCAGTGGCATACGCCGCTGGCAATCCTGGTCAACATCCTCTTGGCGATGCCGGTCACCCTGGCCCTGGCGCTGTGCGGCTACGCCCTGCAGATCGACGCCCGCGGCCAGAACGCCAACCTCGGCGCCGCGCTGCTGCAGATCTCCCAGGCCTGGCTGGTGTTCTACACCGCGTACCGGGTGCTGGCGCCCGGTGGTGTCGCCGAGCTGCATTTCCACTGGGAAAAACCCCAGGTCGAATTCCTCCAGGGCTGGGTACGGCGCCTGGGCTTCGTCGTGCTGGCCCTGGTGGCCGTGGTGGCCGTGGCCGAGCTGCAGCCGGCATCGCTGGCCGACGACGTGCTCGGCATCGGCGTGGTACTGACCTGCTATGCGCTGATGGCCTGGCTGCTCAGCCGCCTGCTGCTGGGCAGCCCGAACCACGGCAAGGCCTCGCTGTTCCGCAAACTGATCGGCGTACTCTTCACCGCCCTGCCCATCGCCCTGTTCGTCGCGGTCTGCTTCGGCTACTACTACACCGCGCTGAAACTCAGCGATCGACTGATCGACACCCTGTACCTGCTGATGTTCTGGCTGGTGATCGAGGCCACCTTCGTTCGCGGGCTGGCCGTGGCCGCCCGGCGCCTGGCCTACCAGCGTGCCCTGAGCAAACGCCAGGCGGCCAAGGAAGCGGGCGACGGCGAGGTGGTGGTCGAGGAACCGACCCTGGACATCGAACAGGTCAACCAGCAGTCCCTGCGCCTGATCCGCCTGGCCCTGCTCGGCGGCTTCGTCGCCGCGCTGTACTGGGTCTGGTCGGACCTGATCACGGTGTTCTCCTACCTGGACAACATCACCCTCTACGAATACACCAGCGGCACCGGCGCGGCCATGAGCATGGTGCCGATCACCCTCGGCAACCTGATCGGAGCACTGGCGATCGTCGGTATCACCCTGGCCCTGGCGCGCAACCTGCCCGGCCTGCTGGAAGTCCTGGTGCTGTCCAAGCTCGACCTGGCCCAAGGCAGCGCCTACGCCACCACCACGCTGCTGTCCTACATCATTGTCGGCATCGGTTTCGTCTCCACCCTGTCGACCCTCGGCGTGAGCTGGGACAAGTTGCAATGGCTGGTGGCGGCGCTCTCGGTAGGCCTGGGTTTCGGCATGCAGGAAATCTTCGCCAACTTCATCTCCGGCATCATGATCCTGTTCGAGCGTCCGGTCCGCATCGGCGACACCATCACCATCGGCACGCTGTCGGGTACGGTGAGCAAGATCCGCATCCGCGCCACCACCATCACCGACTTCGATCGCAAGGACATCATCGTCCCGAACAAGACCTTCATCACCGGGCAACTGATCAACTGGTCGCTGACAGACACCGTCACCCGCGTGACCCTCAAGCTCGGCGTGGACTACGGCTCCGACCTGGACCGCGTGAAGGAACTGCTGCTCAAGGCCGCCCGCGACAACCCGCGGGTGCTCAAGGAACCCGAGCCACACGTGTATTTCCTCAACTTCGGCGAAAGCACGCTGGATCATGAGCTGCGCATGCACGTGCGCGACCTGGGCGACCGCAACCCGGTGATCGACGAGGTCAACCGCTTCATCAACCGCGAATTCAAGAAGGAGCACATCAACATCTCCTTCCGGCAGATGGAGGTCTACCTCAAGAACCTGCATGGCCAGGAATACAAGTTGGTGCCAGTGGAAGACGAGGCACCCACCCTGGTACCCGCCAAACCGGATCAAGTCCCTCCCGCGGCCAAGCTCGACTAGCGCAAGCCGGCTAATCCCAGCAGAATGCCAGGACATTCTGCTGGAGATGGCCGTTGAAAGCCCTCGACGAACTGACCTTCGACAACCGCTTCGCCCGCCTGGGCGATGCCTTTTCCACCCATGTGCTGCCCGAGCCCATCGACAACCCGCGCCTGGTCGCGGCCAGCCCGGCGGCCATGGCGCTGCTCGACCTGGACCCGGCGAGCGCCGAAGAGGACGACTTCGCCCAGCTGTTCGGCGGCCACACGCTGTGGGCCGAGGCCGAGCCACGGGCGATGGTCTATTCGGGACACCAGTTCGGCTCCTACAACCCGCGCCTGGGCGATGGCCGCGGGCTGCTGCTCGGCGAGGTCAAAAACGCGGCCGGCGAACACTGGGACCTGCACCTCAAGGGTGCCGGACAGACCCCCTACTCGCGCATGGGCGACGGCCGAGCGGTGCTGCGCTCGTCGATCCGCGAATTTCTCGCCTCCGAAGCCCTGCAGGCCCTGGGCATTCCCAGCAGCCGCGCACTGTGCGTGATCGGTTCGGATACCCCGGTCTGGCGCGAGCGGCAGGAGCGCGCGGCGATGGTCCTGCGCCTGGCGCCGAGCCATGTCCGCTTCGGCCACTTCGAGTACTTCTACTACACCCAGCAGACCGAGCAGCACAAACAGCTCGCCGAATACGTCTTGGCGCAGCACTTCCCCGAGTGCCTGGCACAGCCGGAGCCGTACCTGGCGATGTTCCGCGAAATCGTCGAGCGCAACGCCGAGCTGATCGCCAAATGGCAGGCCTATGGTTTCTGCCATGGCGTGATGAATACCGACAACATGTCGATCCTGGGCATCACCTTCGACTTCGGCCCCTTCGCCTTCCTCGATGATTTCGATGCCCACTTCATCTGCAACCACTCCGACGACCAGGGCCGCTACTCGTTCAGCAACCAGGTGCCGATCGGCCAGTGGAACCTCAGCGCGCTGGCGCAGGCACTGACACCGTTCATCAGCGTCGAGGCCCTGCGCGAAGCCCTCGGACTGTTCCTGCCGCTGTACCAGGCCCACTACCTGGACCTGATGCGCCGCCGCCTCGGCCTGACCACCGCAGAAGATGGCGACCAGCAACTGGTGGAGGATTTGCTGCAGCGGATGCAGGTCGGCGGCGTCGACTACAGCCTGTTCTTCCGCCGCCTGGGCGACCAGCCGGCCCACCTGGCGGTGACACGCCTGCGCGACGACTTCATCGACCTCAGGGGCTTCGATGCCTGGGCCGAACGCTACACCGCCCGTGTCGCCCGCGAGCCGGACCAGGATGAAGCTCGGCGCCAGGCACGCATGCACGCGGTCAACCCGCTGTACATCCTGCGCAACTACCTGGCGCAGCGGGCCATTGAGGCTGCGGAAAAAGGTGATTACACCGAAGTACGCCAGCTACACGCGGTACTGAGCCAACCGTTCGAGGAACAGCCAGGGATGGAGGCCTATGCCGAAAGGCCACCGGAATGGGGCAAGCATCTGGAAATCAGTTGCTCATCCTGAAGCACGAGGCCATACGGCTGGCTCAGATAAAGATCTGCTCCCGTACCCCAAAGCGCTCGGCCAGCCAGCGAATCTGGCGCAGGTTGAGCTGGCGCTTGCCGCTGAGGATCTCGGAGACCACCGATTGCGGCCCCACCCCGGGCAAATCGCTCTGCTTCAGGCCATGCTCGCGCATCATCTCCCGCAGCACATCGGCCCCGCTGGCCAGCGGCATGGGCCAGTGTTCCTTGTCATAAGCCTCGATGTAATCACTGATGATGCTCACCAGACTCATGAGCGGATTCGATTCGTCTTCACCCACGATGCCCAGCAGCTCGTCGAGAGCCTCGACAAGAGCATCGTAATCGGCCTCGTTTTTTGGTTTGCGCAGCAGTGGTTCCACAAACGGCCAGTGCTCGGATGCCTGCTTGACGGCAGCGTTCATCAACACGTCTCCTTCCATTTACCCTTGTCATAGTCGCGGTGGTCCAGCACCTGCTTGATGTACAACTGCTGGGCACCGTGATGCACACCCGCGATCAGCCGCAGCTTGTTCCCACCGATATCAAACACATGCAGCCTGCCGACCTTGTCTGTCGCCGGAAATATCGCCTTGAGCGCTGAAAAATTTCCAGGACTGCTCCCTTTGATCCGCCTGCACCAGGCATCCAGCGCACTGGCAGCCTCAGGCCATTTCGCCCTGGCCTCGCGAATCCGCTTCTCGGTAATCACCCGCATGCAACATCCTTATCGCATCTTGCTATAGAGACTAGCCGCCGCATCAAACTATCGCAATTTGCTATGAAATAATCTGACCGATGGCATACACCTTCAGGCTAGGCGCTCAACCAAAGACCCCGCGAGTGAAAGTGTGAGGGTATGCGACACCGGCGCAGCGCCTTGATAAAGCGCGCTCCAGCCTCCAGATAGGAACAATGGCCAATCCTGCGGAGCCCATGCCCATGTCCGACCCCCTGATGATCCCCTGCCCCCACTGCAACGGCCTAAACCGCCTGCCTGCCGAACGCCTCGGCGACCAGCCGAAATGCGGGCGCTGCAAGGGCGAGGTGCTGCTGAACAAGCCTTTCGACCTGAACCAGGGCGCCTACGCCAGCCAGGTCAAGGGCGACCTGCCGTTGCTGCTGGATGTCTGGGCGGATTGGTGCGGGCCGTGCAAGTCGTTTGCGCCGGTGTTCGAACAGGCAGCCAGCCAGCTGGCCGGCAAGTGCCGCCTGGCCAAGCTCGACAGCGAGGCCAACCCGCAACTGTCGGCCCAACTGGGCATCCGCTCGATTCCCAGCCTGATCCTGTTCAGGAATGGCCAGGAAGTCGCGCGGCAGAGCGGAGCGTTTCCGTTGCCGCAACTGCTGGCCTGGCTGCGCAGCCAGGGCATCGCGGCCTAGTGGCCTTACTGGGCCTTCTCTTCCAGCAGGTTGTGCAGTTCGACGAACTGCTGGGTCAGCTTGTGTCGCGGGTCGAAGTGAATCAGCGGTTTACTGGCCTCATGGGACTCGCGCATCTTCACCGAACTGCCGAGGTACACCGGTAGCACCGGCAACCCGTCGGCGATCAGGCCGTCGAGCATCTGCTGCGGCAGGCTGGCCCTGGCCTGGAACTGGTTGACCACGATGCCCTCGACCTGCAGGTCCTCGTTGTGGTCATCCTTCAACTCTTCGATCTCCGCCAGCAGGCCGTACAGCGCCTGGCGCGAGAAACTGTCGCAGTCGAAGGGAATCAATACGCGATCAGCGGCGATCAACGCTGAAACCGCATAGAAATTCAGTGCCGGCGGAGTATCCAGGTAGATGCGATCGTAGTCCTCGGCCAATTCCTCCAGGAGTTTGCGCAGCTTGTTGATCTTGTGCTTGGCCTCGAGCTTGGGCTGCAGGTCGGCCAGTTCGGGGGTGGCGGTGATCACATGCAGGTTGTCGAACGGCGTCTCGTAGATATCCACCTGGTTCTTCTTCGAGAACGGCCCGGACGACAGGGTCTGCTTGAAGAAGTCGGCGATCCCCATGGGAATGTCCTCACCGGTCAGGCCGGTCAGGTACTGCGTGGAGTTGGCCTGGGCATCGAGGTCCACCAACAGGGTCCGATAACCTTCGCTGGCACTGACCGCCGCCAGGTTGCAGGCAATGCTCGACTTGCCGACCCCACCTTTCTGATTGAACACCACACGCCGCATGACAAGACCTCCGTGTATCAATGAATGACCGAGTGTAGAGGGCTTGGCTGTCGCTTCGCCACCTTGAGGAGACAAGAACCCCCTCGCGATAACCGATAACTCGGCGAACTCCGAAAGATTCCATTCAATCGAAGGAAACGGCCGACAGATGTCTCACCGAAAACATGAATAATAGCCATATGACATCTATTCGGTTGTCCGTCTGTAAATTTTATCGTGCAAAATGTAGCCAATTGTTTGCTACAAGCCCGCCACACCGGGATAATGCGCGCCACTCGGCCACAGCGCCACGCCAAGGTGGGTATCGCTCCAAGCATCCAGCCGCAGCGTTTCAAGGAAGCCCGCAGGGGCGGGAAGACACTCAGTGATCAACTTCAATATCGCTCAATGGCGCGCCTGGGCCCCGAGCCTCGAAAGCGTGTCCGACTGGCAGGCCTGGAGCCGCCAGCCTACGGTGCCAGCCGCGAGCGATGCGGCTCCCGATGTGTCGTTCCTGCCGGCCATGCAGCGCCGTCGTCTCAGCCGCCTGGCACGCATGGCGTTCAGCGTCGGCTGGCCACTGGCCGAGGGCCATGAGGCACTGCCCCTGGTATTCATTTCCCGCCACGGCGAAACCCCGCGCACGCTGGAAATCCTCAGCGACCTGGCCGCCGACCAGCCGCTCTCGCCCACCCAGTTCAGCCTCTCGGTGCATAACGCCATTATCGGCCTGTGGTCGATCATGCGCGGTGAAACCAGCGAAATGACCGCCCTGGCCGCCAATGGCGACGGTCTCGAGCACGGCATGCTGGAAGCCGCGGCGCTGCTCGCCGAGGGCGCGCCGGCGGTGCTGCTGGTGATCACCGAGGAACAGCCGCCCGAGGCCTACAGCCGCTGGATCGACGACGTGCCGTTCCCCTATGCCGTCGGCCTGCTGCTGACACCGGGCGATGACTGGCAGTTGTCCCTCGGGCGCTGCGAAGACCAGGGCACCCGCGCCGAATGGCCCCATGCGCTGAACCTGGTACGAACCCTGCTCGGATCGCAAACCGCTTGCCAACACACATGGAAGACCCGTGCATGGAACTGGCAACGCCGAGCATGACCAGGCCCCGCGACGCCTATTACTGGCGCCTGCTGGCCACCGCCATCAGCTTTGCCCTGTTCGGCCTGGGCGGCCTGTGCCTGCGCCTGGTGATCTTCCCCCTGCTCGCCTGCCTGCCCGGCGACGCGCAACGCCAGCGCGAGCGGGCCAGACGCACGGTGAGCCGGCTGTTCTGGCTGTTCATCCGCTTCATGGCCCGCAGCGGTGTGCTGACCTATGAGGTCGAAGGCGCGGATCGGCTCGGGCGTCCCGGCCAGATGATCATCGCCAACCACCCGTCGCTGATCGACGTGGTGTTCCTCATCGGCCTGGTGCGCAACGCCAACTGCGTGGTCAAGCAGAGCCTCTGGCAAAACCCGTTCACCCGCGGGCCGGTGCGCTCCACCGAATACATCAGCAACGACGGCAGCATGGAGATGCTCGATACCGCCGTCGGTGCCCTGCAGGGTGGCCAGACCCTGATCATCTTCCCCGAAGGCACCCGGACCTCGCCCGGCACGGCACCGGCCTTTCATCGCGGCGCCGCCGCAATCGCCCTGCGCGGTGCGAGAATCATCACCCCTGTGGTGATCGAGGTCAGCCCCACCACCCTGACCAAGGCCGAACCCTGGTATCGCATCCCGCACCGCCGGGTGCACTTCAGTTTTCGTGTCGGGGCCGATATAGACCCACAGACCTTCGCCAGCCAGGGCCCCGCGCCCCAGGCTTCGCGCAAGCTCAACGATTTTCTGCATCATTACTTCATTAAGGAGCTCGCCACAGATGAGCGATCCAACAAGCGCCCTGCACCTTGAAATCAAGGAGCTGATCATCGAAGCCCTCGGCCTCGAAGACATCAGCGCCCAGGACATCGGCAACGAGCAGACGCTGTTCGGCGAAGGCCTGGGCCTGGACTCGGTGGACGCCCTCGAACTCGGCCTGGCCATCCAGAAACGCTACGGCATCAAGATCGACGCCGACGCCAAGGACACCCGTGACCATTTTTCCAGCGTGGCCAGCCTTGCGGCTTTCGTCACGGCAAAACAGGCAGCGTGAGACACCACCATGCAAACCCGTGAAGACATCTTCAATACCCTGCGCGATGCCCTGGTCGAACTGTTCGAACTCGAACCCGAGCGCGTCACCCTGGACAGCAACCTGTACCAGGACCTGGAAATCGACAGCATCGACGCCGTGGACCTGATCGATCACATCAAGCGCCAGACCGGCAAGAAGATCGCCGCCGAGGAATTCAAGGCGGTGCGCACCGTCAACGATGTGGTCGAGGCGGTATTCCGGCTGGTCCAGCCGGCCGCATGAGCCGACTGATCGGCCTGGGCCTGCTGCTGGCGGGCCTGCTGTACCCCTTCGCGGTGTATTTCGGCATGGAACATTTCGCCCCCTGGCAGTTCGGGCTGTTGCTCGGCAGCCTGTGGCTGGCCCGTGCCCTGACCGGCGAACGCAAACCCGGCGGCTTGTGGATGGCGCTGTGCGCCATCGCCTTCTGCGGTTTGCTGGGACTGTTGAACAGCCCGTCGCTGCTGCGCTGGTACCCGGTGCTGATCAGCGGCTTCATGCTCGGCCTGTTCGGCCTGAGCCTGAAGTTCGGCCCACCGGTGGCCGAACGCCTGGCGCGCCTGAGCGAGCCGGAACTGCCGGAAGTGGCAATCCGCTATACCCGCCGGGTAACCCAGGTCTGGAGCCTGTTCTTTCTCTGTAACGGCCTGCTCGCCGCCGCCCTGACCCTCTGGGCACCGCTGAGCTGGTGGACGTTGTACAACGGCCTGATCGCCTATGGCCTGATGGGTCTGCTGTTTGCCATTGAATGGCTGATACGACAACGCGTAAGAGGCCGCGCATGAATTGGATAAACCTTGAGCAGTTGTTGCTCGGGATGCACGCCGGACGTGCCGTGACAATCGATCCGCCGCTGGACCACGCCCAGTTCAGCCAACGTGCCCTGCGCCTGGCCGCCGGCTTGCGCGAACGGAACGTGCAACGCCTGGCGCTGCACCTGGAAGATGCCGGGGAACTGGCTGTCGCCCTGTTCGGTGCCTGGCGCGCCGGCGTGGCCGTGCTGCTGTTGCCTGACCTGCAGGACCAGACCCGCCAACGCTGGGCAACCCAGGTCGACCTGTGGCTGATCGATAGCACCGACCTCGCCTACCTGCAGGCCCAGCCACTGGAGTCGGCGGCGCTGGATCTCGACCTGTGCCGCCTGAGCCTGTGCACCTCCGGCTCCAGCGGCGAGCCCAAGCTCATCGAAAAGAGCCTGCGCCATTTGGCCAACGAAGTGCTGGCCCTGGAGCAGTTGTGGGGTGCCGAGCTCGGCCAGGCCTGCATCATCGGCAGCGTCGCGGCCCAGCACATTTACGGCCTGCTGTTCCGCGTACTCTGGCCACTGTGCGCCGGCCGCACCTTCGTGCGCCGGCAACTGGCGTTCCCCGAGGACCTGCAACGCAGCAGCCGCGAGCACCCGCAGTTCGCCTGGGTTGCCAGCCCGGCGCTGCTCAAGCGCATGGGCGACAACCTCGACTGGCCGGCGCTGAGCGCGGTGCGCCGAGTGTTCTCTTCGGGCGGCGCACTGCCGCAAGAGGCTGCCGACAGCCTGCGGCAACGCCTGGGGCAATGGCCGACGGAAATCCTCGGCAGTTCGGAAACCGGCGGCATCGCCTGGCGCCAGGGCGATCGACTGTGGCGCCCGTTCGCCGATGTCCGCCTCAGCCAGGATGCCGATGGCGCCTTGCAGGTCGCCTCGCCGTACCTGCCGGTTGGTCATGTCGAACAGACCGCGGACGCGGCACGCTTCGAGGCCGATGGCCGCTTCGAACTGCTCGGCCGGCTCGACCGCATCGTCAAGCTGGAAGAAAAACGCATCTCCCTGCCAATGCTCGAACAGGCCCTGCTCGAACACCCCTGGGTCGCCGAGGCGCGGCTGGGGGTGGTGCAGGAAAATCGCGCCTATCTCGGCGCCCTGCTGGTGCTCTCCGCCAAGGGCCTGCACACCCTACGCAACCAGGGCCGGCGCGCCTTGACCGAGGCCCTGCGCCAACACCTGCTCAAGCACTGTGAAGCCCTGGCACTGCCACGGCGCTGGCGGTTGCTGCGGCAGATGCCGCTCAACGCCCAGGGCAAGCTGCCGCAGGCCGAGGTCCAGGCCCTGTTGCAGGCGCCACGGCCCAAATCGCCGGAAGTGCTCGGGCAAAGCGAAACCGACGGCGAATGGCTGCTGCAACTGGCCGTTCCGCCGGACCTGGCCTACTTCAGCGGGCACTTCCCGGTTACGCCGGTACTGCCCGGCGTGGTCCAGGTGGACTGGGCCCTGGAACTGAGTCGCGAACGGCTTGAGCTGCCAGCGAAATTCGCCGGCATGGAAGTGCTGAAGTTCCAGCAACTGGTACGCCCGGGCGACCAGATCGAGCTGAGCCTGCGCTTCGACCAGGCACGCGGCAAGCTCTACTTCGCCTTCCGCAACGGCGAGGCAGCCTGCTCCAGCGGGCGCATCGTGCTGGAGACGGCGCATGCATAAGCCGTGTGCGGTGATTCCGGTGTACAACCACGAGACGGCCGTGCCGGCGGTGGTCGCGGCCCTGCTGGCCGCCGGCCTGCCCTGCGTGCTGGTGGACGATGCCAGCAGCCCGGCCTGCGCCGCGGTGCTGGAGCGTCTGGCCGAGGGCGAGAACACCTTCCTGGTCAAGCTGCCGATCAACCAGGGCAAGGGCGGCGCGGTGATGGCCGGCCTGCGCGAGGCTTCGCGGCGCGGCTTCAGCCATGCCCTGCAGGTGGACGCCGACGGTCAGCATGACCTGCAGGATGTCGCGACCTTTCTCGACACGTCCCGCAGCCATCCCGAAGCGCTGATCTGCGGCTATCCGCAGTACGACGAAAGCGTACCCAAGGGCCGTCTCTATGCCCGCTACCTGACCCACGTCTGGGTATGGATCAATAGCCTGTCGCTGCAGATTCCCGACTCCATGTGCGGCTTCCGGGTCTACCCGCTGCCACCGGTGCTGGCCCTGATCGACAGCGCGCGGATCGGCAAGCGCATGGACTTCGACCCGGAAATCCTCGTGCGCCTGGCCTGGCGCAACCAGCCGATGCGCTGGTTGCCGACCCGGGTCCACTACCCGCAGGACGGCCTGTCGCACTTCCGCCTGTTCCATGACAACGCGCTGATTTCCGGCATGCACACGCGGCTGTTCTTCGGCATGCTGCTGCGCCTGCCGAGCATCCTCTGGCAACGGTGGCGGGCATGAGCGATACGCAGAAACACTGGGCCGACCACCAGGAGCGCGGCAGCTTCTGGCTGATGAAGCTCACCGCCTTCGGCGTCCGGGTGCTCGGCCGCCGGCTGCTCAGCCCGGTGCTGCACGGCATCGTCCTGTACTTCTTCCTGTTCGGCCGCAGTGCCCGGCATAGCGCCTGGCAATACCAGCAGCGCCTGGCGGCGTGGAGCGGCCGGAGCGTCCTGCTGCCGACCCGGATGAAGGTCTTCCGCCAGTTCATGGCCTTCGCCGATGCGCTGCTGGACAAGCTCGACGTGTGGAACGGCAAGCTGAGCATCGAGCAGATCGAGATCATCGACCCGGCCCGGCTGCGCGACCAACTGCGCGGCGAGCGTGGGCAGATGCTGGTCGGTGCCCACCTGGGCAACCTGGAAGTCTGCCGTGCCCTGGCAGAACTGGGCGAAAAGGTCACCATGAACGTGCTGGTACACACCAAGCACGCCGAGCGTTTCAATCGCCTGCTGGGCGAGGCCGGCGCCACCAACCTGCGGCTGATCCAGGTCAGCGAGCTGGACCCGGCGATCATGCTGCAACTGAGCCAGCGCCTGGACCGTGGCGAGTGGCTGGCGATTGCCGGTGACCGCGTCCCCCTGCACGGCGGGCGCAATGTGCGGGTGGACTTCCTCGGTCACCCGGCGGCTTTCCCCCAGGGGCCCTGGCTGCTGGCCGGCCTGCTGAAATGCCCGGTCAACCTGCTGTTCTGCCTGAAGCTTGGGGGCCGCTACCACATCACCCTCGAACCCTTCGCCGAAGCCGTGCAATGGAAGCGTGGCGACCGCGAGCAGGTCATCGCCCAATGGACCGCCCGCTATGCCGAGCGCCTGGGCCAGTACTGCCTGCAAGCGCCCCAACAATGGTTCAATTTCTACCCCTTCTGGAAGACCGATGACAACGCACCCGCTTGAGCCGGTAACCTTCGGCGAACTCCCGCTGCGCATCGAAGACGTGCTGGCACTGGCCAACCGTCAGGTGCCGACGCAACTGCAAAACGACCCGGCCTACCGCCAGCGCATCGCCAAGGGCGCGCAGTTCCTTGACTCGCTGCTGGACAAGGAAGGCGTGATCTATGGCGTCACCACCGGCTACGGCGACTCCTGCGTGGTCGCGGTGCCGCTGCAGCACGTCGAGGCGCTGCCGCGTCATCTCTACACCTTCCACGGCTGTGGCCTGGGCAAGCTGCTTGATCCGCAGGCCACCCGCGCCGTGCTCGCCGCCCGCCTGCAGTCGCTGTGCCACGGGGTTTCCGGGGTACGGGTGGAGCTGCTGGAGCGCCTGCAGGCGTTTCTCGACCAGGACATCCTGCCGCTGATTCCCGAGGAAGGTTCGGTGGGCGCCAGCGGTGACCTGACGCCACTGTCCTATGTGGCCGCGACCTTGTCCGGCGAGCGCGAAGTACTGTTGCGTGGCGAGCGCCGCCTGGCCAGCGACGTGCATCGCGAACTGGGCTGGGACCCGCTGGTCCTGCGGCCCAAGGAAGCCCTGGCACTGATGAACGGCACCGCGGTGATGACCGGTCTGGCCTGCCTGGCGTTCGCCCGCGCCGACTACCTGTTGCGCCTGGCGACCCGCATCACCGCGCTGAACGTCGTCGCGCTGCAGGGCAACCCGGAGCACTTCGACGAGCGCCTGTTCGCCGCCAAGCCGCATCCGGGGCAGATGCAGGTCGCCACCTGGCTGCGCCAGGACCTGGCGATCGACGCGCCGACCGCGCCGCTGCATCGCCTGCAGGACCGCTACTCGCTGCGCTGCGCACCGCATGTGCTCGGCGTGCTGGCCGACAGCCTGGGCTGGCTGCGCGGCTTCATCGAGACCGAACTGAACAGCGCCAACGACAACCCGATCATCGACGCCGAGCAAGAGCGCGTCCTGCATGGTGGACACTTCTACGGTGGGCACATCGCCTTCGCCATGGACAGCCTGAAGAACCTGGTGGCCAACGTCGCCGACCTGCTGGACCGCCAGCTCGCCCTGCTGGTGGACGTGCGCTACAACCACGGCCTGCCGAGCAACCTGTCCGGCTCCGGCAGCGAGCGTGCCATGCTCAACCACGGCTTCAAGGCCGTGCAGATCGGTGCCAGCGCCTGGACCGCCGAGGCGCTGAAAAACACCCTGCCGGCGAGCGTGTTTTCCCGTTCAACCGAATGCCACAACCAGGATAAGGTCAGCATGGGTACCATCGCCGCCCGCGACGCAATCCGCGTGCTGGAGCTGACCGAGCAGGTCGCCGCCGCCACCCTGCTGGCCGCCAACCAGGGTGTCTGGCTGCGCAGCCGGGAAGCCGAGGCCCGCCCACTGCCGCCGGCACTGGCCGCCATGCACGAAGAACTGGCCCGGGACTTCCCGCCACTGATCGAGGATCGCGCCCTGGAAAGCGAACTGCGCCTGTGCCTGCAACGCATCGGCGAACAACACTGGAGGCTGCATGCGTAGTCGTGGCGTGCTGCACGTCGATACGGAGATCCTCGTGCCGTTCTTCGACGTCGATACCATGCACGTGGTCTGGCACGGCCACTACGTGAAGTACCTGGAAGTCGCCCGCTGCGCGCTGCTGGACCATATCGGCCACAACTACGTGCAGATGCGCGAGTCCGGCTACGCCTGGCCGGTGATCGACCTGCAACTGCGCTACGTGCGCGGCGCGGTGTTCGGCCAGAAGATCAACGTGCGGGCCGACCTGGTGGAATGGGAGAACCGCCTGAAGGTGAACTACCTGATCACCGACCTCGCCAGCGGCGAGCGCCTGACCCGTGCCAGCACGGTGCAGGTCGCGGTACACATCGAGAGCCGCGAAATGCAGCTGGCTTCACCCAGGGTCTTCGTCGACGCGGTCGAAAAGGTGCTTGCATGAATATCCTGAAGTACCTGCCCTGCGGGAGCGTGCGAGGCTGGCTGCTGTTGTTGTGCCTGGTGCTTTGCGCAAAGGCCGCGGCCTTCGACCTGCAACAGTTGAGCGAGCAGTTGGCCAAGCCCTCGGTGATCCACGGCAGCTTCACTCAGGAAAAACACCTGCGCGCCCTGCCGCAGCCGCTGACCAGCAAGGGCACCTTCGTCCTCGCCAGGGACCATGGCCTGCTGTGGCTGCTCAAGACCCCGCTGCAACAGGACTACCGCATCACCGCCAAGGGCATCGCGAGACGCGACGCCAGCGGCTGGCAGATGGTCCCGAACAAGAGCGCCGGGGCCGAGCAGAACCGCCTGTTCATGGCCGTGCTGCAAGGTGACAGCAGCGGCCTGCAGCGCGACTTCGAACTGCAACTGCAAGGCCAGGCGAACGACTGGAAGCTGACCCTGACGCCACGCTCGGTGCTGCTCAAGCAGATCTTCACCCGCATCAATATCGATGGCGGCGCCCTGGTGCAACGTATCGAACTGCTGGAAACACAGGGCGACAGCACCGTCCTGCGCATGCAGGACAGCACTGCGAGCCAACCCCTGAGCGAAGCGGAGCAGCATGACTTTGCCGAGTGAACGCCTGCTGCCGCGCCTGTTTCTGATCCTGCTGCTGGCCGTGCTCGCCCTCGCCGGCTGGCAGTGGCGGCACAGTGCACCGCTGTCGGCGAACCTGATGGAACTGGTGCCGGGCTCCTCGCCCGATGCGCTGGAGCTCAAGGCCGAACAGCGCATGCAGGAACCGCTGAACCGGGAAATGCTGGTGCTGGTCGGCCACGCCGATCGCCAGCAAGCCATCGCCATGGCCCGCCAGTTGGGTGAGCGCTGGCAAGCCAGCGGCCTGTTCGAAAAGGTTCAGTGGGATCTGCAGGCCGACCTGCCGGCCCTGCGCGAGCAACTGCTACGGGGCCGCCTGGCGATGCTCTCGGCGAAAGACCGCCGGCAGTTGATCGATGACCCGGCGGCGTTCATCCAGCAGCGGGTGCAAACCCTGTTCGATCCGTTCGCCGGCTTCAGCCTGGTGCCAAGCGAGAACGACTGGCTCGGCTTGACCGGGCGCATCCAGAACAGCCAGCCACAGCGTGGCGCGGTGCAGCTGGACATCGGCAGCGGTGCCCTGGTCGCCGATGCCGATGGCAAGAGCTGGGTGCTGCTGCGGGCCCGGACCACCGGCAACGCCTTCGACATGAAGCTGCCGTTGCAAGTGGCCGAACTGCTCAAGCAGAGCCGCGAGCAGGCGAGCCAGAACGATGTGCAATTGCTGGCCGCCAGCGGCCTGCTGTACGCCGCCAGTGGCCAGCAGCAGGCGACCCGGGAAATCACCTGGGTCGGCGGCGGCGCCACGCTGGGCATCCTGCTGCTGTTGCTGCTGGCGTTCCGCCGCTGGCGCGTGCTGCTGGCGTTCGTGCCAGTGCTGGTGGGCATGCTGTTCGGTGCCGTGGCCTGCGTGGCCTTCTTCGGCCGCATGCACGTGATGACCCTGGTGCTGGGTTCCAGCCTGATCGGCGTCGCGGTGGATTATCCGCTGCACTACCTGTCCAAGAGCTGGAGCCTCAAGCCCTGGCACAGCTGGCCGGCCCTGCGCATGACCCTCTGTGGCCTGAGCCTGAGCCTGGTGACCAGTTGCATCGGCTACCTGGCCCTGGCCTGGACCCCCTTCCCGGCGCTGACCCAGATCGCGGTGTTCTCCGCCGCCGGCCTGCTCGGCGCCTACCTGACCGCGGTGTGCCTGCTGCCGGCATTGCTCAAGGGTGCCGACCTGCGCCCGGCCCAGTGGCCGCTCAAGGTCTGCGAGGCGCTGCTGGCGCTGCGCGAGAAGCTCTTGCAGAAACTCGGCAGCCCCGTGCTGCTGGGCCTGCTGATGTTGTTCTGTGCCGCCGGCCTGTGGCAACTGGGCACGAAAAACGACATCCGCCAGTGGGTCGGCGCACCACCCCAATTGCAGGCCGAGGCCCAGGCCATTGCACGGATCACCGGCTACCAGCCGACCAGCCAGTTCTTCCTCGTCCGCGCCGCCGACCAGCAGCAGTTGCTGGAGCGCCAGACGGCCCTGGCCAAGCGCCTCGGGCAACTGGTGAGCCTGGACAAGCTGCAGGGCTACCTGTCGCTGAACCAACTGGTCAGCCTGCCCAGCGAGCAACAGCGCCTGCGTGATTCGCTCCAGCAACTGCCACGGTACTGGCAGCCGCTGCTCGACCTCGGCGTCCCGCTGGCGGCCCTTCAGAAGGAGCTGGCCGAACTCCAGGCCCTGCCGGTCGAGGATATCGACAGTGCCCTCGCCGGCCCCCTTGGCGAACCCTGGCGGGTGCTCTGGCTCGGCCCCTACGCCGACGGCGTGGCCGGCATGGTCAGCCTGCAGGGCCTGAACAACGCCGAGCTGCTGCGCATCCAGGCGATGGACCTGCCAGGCGTGCAACTGGTGGATCGCCTCGGCGACCTGAACAAGGTGTTCGCCGCCACGCAGATCAGCGCGGCGGAACTGAAACTGGCTTCCTGCGTGCTGATCGTGCTGTTGCTGATCCTGCCGTTCGGCCTCGGCGGCGCGTTGCGTATCGTCGCCCTGCCGCTGCTGGCGGCGCTGTGCAGCCTGGCCAGCCTTGGCTGGCTGGGGCAACCGCTGACCCTGTTCAGCCTGTTCGGCCTGCTGCTGGTCACGGCCATCAGCGTCGATTACGCCATCCTCATGCGCGAACGGATCGGCGGTGCGGCGGTCAGCCTGCTGGGCACCCTGCTGGCGGCGCTGACCACCTGGCTGTCGTTCGGCCTGCTGGCGATTTCCAGTACGCCGGCGGTGAGCAACTTCGGCCTGTCGGTCAGCCTCGGCCTGGCCTTCAGCTTCCTGCTCGCCCCCTGGGCCGGGCAGCAGTATCATGCGACCACGGACAAGGAAAGCGCATCATGTTGATCCTGCTGTTCTGGGGCATGGCGCTGGCCGCATTCGCCGTGGCGACCCGCATCGGCCGCCGGTTCGGCCTGGTGCCGATCGTCAGCCAGTTGCTGCTGGCGACATTCGGCCTGCCGCTGCTGATGCTGTTCTGGATCGAGCCGCACTGGCAGTTGAGCGGCGCCGCGCTGGTCGCTCCCGACTGGCTCAGGATCGTCTACGGTTGCGCCTTCGCACTGGTGCTGGGGAGCATCCTCGGCGATGTGATCGAACTGAAGATGGACCGCGACAGCCTGAAGATCGCCCTGCCGAGCTTCGGCGTACCATTCGCCTGCGGGCTGGCCTGCGCCGTCTGGCTGCTGCCGGAACAGCACTGGCTCAATACCCTGGCGATCGGCCTGGTGTTCGCCATCACCGCGATCCCGGTGCTGTACCTCTATCTCAAGCACATCGGCTACCCGCCCGGCGCCACCCGGCGCCTGGTGCAGGCCGCGATCCTGATCGACCTGGCCTGCTGGACCCTGTTCGGCCTGGCCCAGGGCAGCCTGCACCTGGGCAGCCTGTTGCTGCCGCTGGGCGGGGCCCTGTTGCCACTGCTCCTGTACGGCTGCCGGATTCGCCAGCCGCTGGTCCACAGCCTGGGCTTCTTCGCGCTGCTGGTGCTGGCCGAGCACTTCAAGCTCAACGCGCTGATCCTCGGCATCGGCTACCTGTTCTGCATGGCCTGGCTCAGGGTGCCGCTGGTACCGCCGCTGAAGGCCACGTGGATGGAGCGCCTGCACACCGGCCTGGCGATTCCGCTGATCCTCACCTTCGGCATCGTGCAGATCAACGTGCACAGCGCCCTGGGCAGCCTGAGCCTGGTGCAGTTCGTCGCGCTGCTGGTGGTCCCGGTCGCCAGCAAGCTGCTGGGCAACTGGCTGGGCCTGGGCTGGGCCGGCAGTTCCTTTCCCGGTGCCAGCCGCTGGAAGGAAAGCCTGCTGCTCAACATTCGCGGCTTGAGCGAGATCGTTTTCCTCAACCTGCTCCTGCAACAACAACTGATCAGCCCGGCGCTGTACTTCGCGCTTATGCTGATGGGCCTGCTCGCCACCCTGCTGCCGGCGTTGGCGGGCCTGAACCGAATTCCCTTGAATAGCGCCGAGACCGGCAAGGAGCCCGTGTGCCAATGACTGAAATGGAACGCCGTGAGGTGCTGGTGATCGGCGCCGGCCCCTCCGGTGCGATTGCCGCCGCCCTGCTCAAGCGCAATGGTCACGATGTACTGATCGTCGAGCGCCAGCACTTCCCGCGTTTTTCCATTGGCGAGAGCCTGCTGTCCCACTGCCTGGACTTCGTCGAGGAAGCCGGGATGCTCGACGCCGTCAATGCCGCCGGCTTCCAGCTGAAGAACGGCGCGGCCTTCGCCTGGGGCGAGCGCTACAGCGCCTTCGACTTCGGCAAGACCTTCAGCAACGGCAAGCCGACCACCTTCCAGGTGCAGCGGGCCGACTTCGACAAGCTGCTGGCGGATCAGGCCGCCCTGCAGGGCGTGGAAATCCGCTATGGCGAGGAAATCGTCGGGGCCGATTTCGAGCGGCCGCAGCCACAGTTGCAGGTCCGTCGCGAAGACGGCAGCGAATATCGGCTCGAAGCCCGTTTCGTTCTCGATGCCAGCGGCTACGGACGCGTGCTGCCGCGCCTGCTGGACCTGGAGGCACCCTCGGGCTTTCCGGTGCGCCAGGCAGTGTTCACCCACATCGAGGACCGCATCGACCATCCCGGCTTCGAGCGGGAGAAGATCCTCATCACCACCCACCCGGAAAAGCGCGACATCTGGTTCTGGACCATCCCGTTCAGCAACGGCCGCTGCTCCCTCGGCGTGGTGGCCGATGCCAGCCACTTCGCCGGCCGCGACGACGACCTGGATGCCTGCCTGAAAGGTTTCGTCGCCGAGACGCCGAGCCTGCAGCGCGTACTGCAGAACGCCGAGTGGGACACCCCGGCACGGGCCATCGGCGGCTACTCGGCCAACGTCAAGAGCCTGCACGGCCCGGGCTACGCGCTGCTGGGCAACGCGGCGGAGTTCCTCGACCCGGTGTTCTCCTCCGGCGTGACCATCGCCATGCGCTCGGCCAGCATGGCCGCCGGCCTGCTGCATCGGCAGTTGCAGGGCGAAAGCGTCGACTGGCAGAGCCAGTTCGCCGAGCCGCTGAAACGCGGGGTCGACACGTTCCGTTGCTACGTCGAAGGCTGGTACGCCGGGACCTTCCAGGATGTCATCTACCATCCCGGCAGCTCGGAGGAGATCCGCGCCATGATCAGCTCGATCCTCGCCGGCTATGCCTGGGACGAGCGCAACCCCTTTGTCAGTGAGCCCAAGCGCCGGCTGCGGATGCTCTCGGAAATCTGTGCGAGCACCCCGGCATGAGCAATCAGTACCTGAGCGACACCTACGTCGAGGAAACCCGTTTCGGCTTCTGGTTCCTGCGCAGCCACACCTGGCAGCACCATGTGCTGCGCGTGGCGATCAACGACCTGCGACGGCTGTTCAGCGAGGAGCTGCCGAAAAACCCGGTGCTGCTCGATGCCGGCTGCGGCCAGGGCAAGTCCTTCCAGTACCTGCAGCAGGTGTTCGCCCCGCAACGGCTGATCGGCCTCGATGCCGACCCGCACAGCCTGCAACTGGCCGCCGAGGAAGCCCGGCGGCGCACTATCGATATCGAACTGATCGGCAGCGACTGTGCGACCCTGGACGTGGCCTCCGAGAGCGTCGATATCCTGTTCTGCCACCAGACCTTCCACCACCTGGTCCAGCAGGACCGGGCCCTGGCCGAGTTCCATCGGGTGCTCAAGCCGGGCGGCTACCTGCTGTTCGCCGAGTCCACCGAGGCCTACATCGACACCTGGGTGATCCGCTGGCTGTTCCGCCATCCGATGCATGTGCAGAAAAGCGCCGCGCAGTACCTGGACATGATTCGCGACCAGGGCTTCGAGTTCGCCGAGCAGAACGTCTCGTACCCCTACCTGTGGTGGAGCCGGGCCAAGGACTTCGGCCTGCTCGAACGCCTGCGCCTGAAGAGCCCGCCGCCCTTCGGCCAGCGCGAGGAAACCCTGGTCAACGTGGTTGCCCGCAAACCCCTGGCAGGTCGTGACGAATGATACGTGCACTGTTGCTGGGCTGCTTCCTGCTGCTGGGCGCCTGCGCCAGCCGCCTGCCGCTGCCCACACACACACCGACCCTGGCCCTGCCGCTGCAACTGCTGGTCGAGCGCCAGCAGGACGGCCTGCGCCAGGACTGGCTGCTGGTGATCCAGCGCGAGGCCGGTGGCCTGCGCTGGTCGCTGATGGACCCGCTGGGTATCCCCCTGGCGCGCCAGCTCCTGCAAGACGGTGACTGGCACGCCGACGGCCTGCTGCCACCCAACCCGCAGGCCCGCGAACTGTTCGCCGCACTGCTGTTCGCACTGACGCCGCAGGCCGAGCTGGCGGACAATTATCCGACGGCCCGCCAGCAGGCCGGGCAGCGGGCACTGGGCGAGCAGTGGCGGGTCAGTTATCGCCAGCCGTTGTTCTTCCGTCTCGACCTGCCGCAAGGTCTGCACTACAGCATCAGCCCGTTGAACGAGAGCGCGCCATGACCGCCTACCTGAATGCCCTCGGCCTGATCTGCGCCCTGGGCCGCGACAAGCAGGAAGTCGCACGCAACCTGTTCGCCGGCGACTGCGCAGGGGTTCGCGCCGAAACCGGCTGGGTCCCGGAACGCGCCTTGCCGGTCGCGGCCGTGCGCGGCGAACTGGTGGCCTTGCCCAGTGAACTGAGCGACCAGCACAGCCGCAACAACCAGTTGCTGATGGAGGCCACCCTGCAGATCGCCGAGCCGATCCGGCAGGCCATCGCCACCTATGGCCGCGAGCGCATCGGCATCGTCCTGGGCACCAGCACCTCCGGCATCGACGAAGCCAGCCGCGGTATCGCCAGCTATCTGCGTGACCAGCAGTTCCCTGCCGACTACGACTACCGGCAACAGGAACTCGGTGCCCCGGCCAGTTTCCTCGCCGACTGGCTGCAACTGGACGGCCCGGCCTATGTGATCTCCACCGCCTGCACCTCCAGCGCCCGCGCCCTGATGAGTGCCCAGCGCCTGCTCGACCTGGGCCTGTGCGACGCCGTGCTGTGCGGCGGTGTCGACAGCCTGTGCAAACTGACCCTCAACGGTTTCAGTGCACTGGAGGCGGTGTCGGAGCGACGCTGCAACCCGTTCTCGGTGAACCGCAACGGCATCAATATCGGCGAAGCCGCCGTGCTGTTCCTGATGACCCGCCAGGCCAGCGAGACGCATTCGATCGCCCTGCTCGGTGCCGGCGCCAGTTGCGACGCCTACCACATTTCCGCACCGGAGCCGGCCGGCAAGGGTGCCAGGCAAGCCATGAGCAAGGCGCTGCGCCAGGCCGGCCTGCAACCGCAGGAGATCGCCTACCTGAACCTGCACGGCACCGCGACCCAGCACAACGATGCCATGGAAAGCCTGGCGGTGGCCGGCCTTTTCCCCGGCAAGCTGCCCTGCTCCTCGACCAAGCCCATGACCGGCCACACCCTCGGTGCCGCCGGGGCGCTGGAGGCGGCGTTCTGCTGGCTGAGCCTGAGCGCCGAGAACCCGCAGGGTGCCCTGCCGCCGCACATCTGGGACGGCCAGCCCGACCCGGCGTTGCCGGCGCTGCACTGGGCCGGCCCACAGGACCGGCTCGACCCCACGACCCCACGCCGGCTGATGAGCAACTCGTTTGCCTTCGGCGGCAACAACGTCAGCCTGATTATCGGAGACGCCCCATGATCGATTGGCCGCTCGCCGAATTGCTGCCCCACGCCGCAGACATGATCCTCATCGATCAGGTCCTGGCCTTCGATGAAGAGCAGATTCACACCCGTCTCACCGTGCGCCCCGGTGGCCTGTTCAACCGGGAGGACGGCAGCCTGCCGGCCTGGGTCGGCATCGAACTGATGGCCCAGAGCGTGGCCGCCTATGCCGGCTGCCGTGCCCGCAGCGAGGGTCGTCCGGTGGAACTGGGGTTCCTGCTCGGTACCCGCAAGTTCGAATGCAACGTCGAACAGTTCCCCCAGGGCAGCGAACTGACCATCCATGCCCAGCGCTCCCTGGAGGACGACAACGGCATGGGAGTATTCGAATGCCACCTCAGTGGTCCGGCCATCCAGGCCTCGGCGCGCCTGAACGTGTTCCGTCCGCCCCAGGCCACCGACTATCTCAACGAATCACAGGAATCCAGCCATGACTGAATCCATTCTGGTTACCGGCTCCAGCCGTGGCATCGGCCGTGCTATCGCCCTGCGCCTGGCCCAGGCCGGTTATGACCTGGTGCTGCATTGCCGCAGCGGTCGCGCCGAGGCGGACGCCGTGCAGGCCGAAATCCAGGCCCTGGGCCGCAACGCCCGGGTGCTGCAGTTCGACGTGTCCGAGCGGGAAACCTGCCGGGCGATTCTCGAAGCCGACGTCGAGGCCCACGGTGCCTACTATGGCGTGGTGCTCAACGCCGGCCTGACCCGCGACGGCGCCTTCCCGGCCCTCTCGGACGATGACTGGGACCAGGTGCTGCGCACCAACCTCGACGGTTTCTATAATGTGCTGCACCCGCTGATGATGCCGATGATCCGCCGCCGCGCGCCGGGTCGGGTGGTCTGCATCACCTCGGTCTCCGGGCTGATCGGCAACCGTGGCCAAGTCAACTACAGCGCCTCGAAAGCCGGCCTGATCGGCGCGGCCAAAGCCCTGGCGATCGAGTTGGGCAAGCGCAGGATCACCGTCAACTGCGTGGCCCCGGGGCTGATCGACACCGCCATGCTCGATGAAAATGTCCCGGTCGAAGAACTGCTGAAGATGATCCCCGCGCAGCGCATGGGCACCCCGGAAGAAGTCGCCGGTGCGGTGAACTTCCTCATGTCCGCGGAAGCTGCCTATATCACCCGGCAGGTTCTGGCCGTCAACGGAGGCCTGTGCTGATGAAACGCGTCGTCGTCACCGGCATGGCCGGCATCACCTCGCTGGGCAGCGACTGGGCCAGTATCGAGGCCAACTTCCGCGCCGGCCGCAGCGGTATCCGGCGCATGGACGAATGGAACCGCTTCAGCGAACTCAATACGCGCCTGGCCGGACCGGTGGATGACTACGCGGTGCCGTCCCACTGGACCCGCAAGCAGTTGCGCAGCATGGGCCGGGTCTCGCGCTTCGCCGTCGGTGCCGCCGAAATGGCCCTGGCCGACGCCGGCCTGCTCGGCAACGAAATCATTCGCGATGGGCGCATGGGCGTGGCCTGCGGTTCGTCCACCGGCAGCACCGACGAGATCAAGGCCTTCGGCATGATGCTGATCAACTCGGTGGCCGAGGGACTCAACGCCAACTCCTACGTGCGCATGATGCCCCACACCACCGCAGCCAACATCAGCATCTTCTTCGGCCTCACAGGCCGCCTGATCCCCACCTCCAGCGCCTGCACCAGCGGCAGCCAGGGCATCGGCTATGCCTATGAGGCGATCAAGTTCGGTCGCCTGCCGATGATGCTCGCCGGCGGCGCGGAAGAACTGTGCGCCACCGAAGCCATGGTGTTCGATGCGCTCTACGCCACCAGCCTGAAGAACGATGCCCCGCACACCAGCCCACGTCCCTACGACAGCGGCCGCGACGGCCTGGTGATCGGCGAGGGGGGCGGCATGCTGGTGCTCGAGGAGTTGGAACATGCCCTGGCGCGCGGCGCGCATATCCATGCGGAAATCGTCGGTTTCGGCAGCAATGCCGACGGCCAGCACGCGACCCGTCCGGAACAGGCCACCATGCGCCGGGCCATGGAACTGGCGCTGGAGGACGCCGGGCTCGCCCCGGAGGCCATCGGCTATGTGAACGGCCACGGCACCGCCACCGAACAGGGCGATATCGCCGAGACGCTGGCGACCCAGAGCCTGTTCGGCAGCCGCATGCCCATCAGTTCGCAAAAGAGCTTCCTCGGCCACACCCTCGGCGCCTGTGGCGCGCTGGAGTCCTGGTTCAGCATCGAGATGATGAACCGCGACAGCTACGTGCACACCCTCAACCTCGACCAGGTCGACCCGCAATGCGCCGAGCTGGACTACCTGCGCGGCGAGTTCCGGCAGATGAGCAACGAGTACGTGATGAACAACAACTTCGCCTTCGGCGGCGTGAACACCTCGCTGGTGTTCCGTCGCTGGTCCTGATTCTTACCCCACTGGAGAAATGGAATGTCCCTGTTTCGCGTTGTACTGATCGCCCTGGCCCTGCTGGTGACCGCCGGTTGCACCAGCAAGAAGATCATCACCCCGACCCGCACCGTCACGCCCGAGATCCAGACCAGCCAGGAGCAGATGAAACAGGCGATCCTCACCACCCTGGTCAAGCGCAAGTGGAGCGTGCAGCGGGTCAACCCGTCGCAGATCCAGGCCGAGATCACCGTGCGCGAGAAATTCCACGTCGAGATCGACATCAACTACAGCGCCAGCGGCTACAACATCGCCTACCGCGACAGCAGCGGCATGGACTACAAGGATGGCAAGATCCACAAGAACTACATCCGCTGGGTGCGCCTGCTGGACAAGGGCATCCTGCGTGAGCTGCGCGACCACGATGCCCAGAGCACCGCTCGCGCCATCGGTGTCGGCGAGGCGCAGCCGATCAGCCAGTAACCACGTTTTTTCCGTGCATCGCAAAACAAGGAGTTGACCATGAAGACAAAAACCTGGGCCGCCGCTGCCGCGCTGCTGTTGTGCTGCCTGCCAGGCCTGAGCCAGGCGCGCGACACTACGCTGAACCTGCCATTCGACAAGGTGGTGGCCGAAGCGGTCAGCACCGGCAAGATCGATGGCAGCGTCAAGTTCTACCTGGCGGGCAACACGCCCAAGGGCAAGGTCACGGTAGTCAGCCCGGGCGCGGTCACCAACAAGAAGACCAACGCCTTCAACAAGAGCGACGAGGAAGCCTGCGCCTGGGCCCTGCAGTCGGCACTGATCACCCTGCACGACGCAGCGAAAAAAGCCGGGGCGAACGCGGTGACCAATATCGTCAGCTACTACAAGCGTAACGAAACCAGGAGCCCGACCACCTACGAGTGCCATGCAGGCGCATTCATCGGTGGCGTAGCGCTCAAGGGTGACCTGTCGAAGGTGCAGTAACCGGCAGTGAAGGCTGTCAGTTGGTAACAACCGGTGGGTGGTGTCGATCACGACACCACCGCCAGCAGGCCAATGCCAGCGCCAGGGCATTCACGCCACTCGACACACTCAGGTGGAAGCGTGAAGCTTGAGTCCCAAGGCCCTGACCACTTTCAGGATGGTGCCAAACTCCGGGTTACCCTCACCGGACAAGGCGCGATACAAGCTTTCACGAGAAAGCCCCGACTCACGCGCCACATGCGTCATGCCACGCGCCCTGGCGAGCGTCCCCAAGGCCTTGGCTATGAAAGCAGGATCGTCACCGGCCTCCTCCATACAGGCATCCAGATAATTGGCCATGTCCTCTGCAGTCTTGAGGTACTCGGCTGAATCCCATTTTGCGAATTGCTCAGTCATGTTCCCGACTCTCTCCAGGCCTTGGCAATCAGCGAAGCTTGCTTGATGTCGCGGCGCTGGCTGCTTTTATCTCCGCCACAAAGAAGGATCACCAAATGATGACCCTGATAAGTGAAATACACCCGATAACCTGGCCCATAATCGACTCGGACCTCATTCAGTCCCTTACCCACTGACTTCACGTCACCAAAGTTGCCGTCGGCCATACGATCGATACGAACCTGTATGCGAACCCGTGCACGACTGTCAGGCAACATGCTGAGCCATTCGGAAAACGCCGCACTTCGAATAATTTCCATCATGGCCTAGTGTGGCCCAAAGGCTACACCAGAAAGATCAGCCAAATAAGCGCTCCCCGTCTGAAATCTCTACTGAACCCAGCAGAATCAAACCCTCTCTGTTGCCCGCTGCGTCAGCAACTCGACAAACGCCTTGGCCATCGGCGACTTCTGGTCCTTGCGCTGCACCAGCCACACCGAGGAGATCGCGTCCGGGTCGAGCAGGCGCCGGTAGACCACGCCATCGATGCGGATGCGCTGGTAGGACGCCGGCAACACCGAAACCCCAAGACCCGCCGCCACCAGCCCGATGATGGTCATCGCCTCGCCCGCCTCCTGGGCGAAGTGCGGGCTGAAGCCGGCCTGCCGCGCCAGGGTCATCAATTGCGCGTACAGACCGCTGCCATAGCTGCGCGGGAAAAACACGAAAGGCTCCTGCGCCAGCTCCGACAGGTGCAGACCCGCCTCGCTGCCATTGGCCAGCGGGTGCTTGGCGCTGAGCACCGCCACCAGCGGCTCGCGCATCAACTCGACCACATGTAGGGCATCGGGCAACGCCAGTGGACGCATCAGGCCGACCTCGATCGACTCGTCCATCAGCGCGTCGGCGACCCTCTTGCTGCTCATTTCCTGCAGGTTCAGGTGTACCGCCGGGTAGGCTTGGCGAAACGAGAAGATCACCTGGGGAATCGTCGAGTTGAAGGGAGCCGACGAGGTGAAACCGATCTTCAGTTCACCCAACTCGCCCAGTTGGGCACGCCGGGCCACATCCGCCGCCTTGTCGACCTGCGCCAGCACCAATCGGGCCTCCTCCAGAAACAGCCGACCCGCCTCGCTGAGTTCGACCCGACGGTTGGTCCGCTCGAACAAACGCGCCCCCAGCTCCTGCTCCAGCGCCTGGATCTGCTGGCTCAGCGGCGGCTGGGAGATCCCCAGCAGCTCTGCGGCGCGACCGAAATGCAGCTCTTCGGCGACGGCGATGAAGTAGCGCAGATGACGCAATTCCATGGGCACCTCATTAAGTCGTTAAACCTATCAAACAGGTCGAACAATATATTGGAAAGAATATTTAGCCAGCTATATGATTTTTTCACTGCCTGACCGAATGCACCTCCCGAGGTCCACCGTGAAAACTGCTGTCGCTCCCCTCGCTCACGAAGTTCCCCCCGACGTCCCCGACGCTATTGCCCCCCGCCCCAGCGACACCTACATCGAAAAAGGCACCCCGGCGTTCATGCGCACCGTGCTGGCGCTGTTCTGCGGCGGCTTCGCGACCTTCGCCCTGTTGTACTGCGTGCAACCGATGATGCCGGTGCTGTCGAAGGAGTACGGGATCAATGCCGCCCAGAGCAGCCTGATCCTGTCGGTCGCCACCGCGATGCTGGCCATCGGTCTGTTGATCACCGGGCCGATTTCCGACAGCCTTGGGCGCAAGCCGGTGATGGTGGTCGCGCTGTTCAGTGCCGCGCTGTTCACGATCCTCGGTGCCTTCATGCCCAACTGGCAGGGTGTGCTGCTCATGCGTGCGCTGGTGGGCCTGTCGCTGAGCGGCCTGGCCGCGGTCGGCATGACCTACCTGAGCGAAGAGATCCACCCCCGGCACATCGGCTTCGCCATGGGCCTGTACATCGGCGGCAACGCCATCGGCGGGATGAGCGGGCGGCTGATCATCGGCGTGCTGATCGACTTCGTCAGTTGGCACACCGCGCTACTGGTGATCGGCGGCCTGGCGCTGATCGCCGCGACGGTGTTCTGGCGGATCCTGCCGGAGTCGCGCAACTTCCGCCCGAGCCGGCTCAACACCCGCAACCTGCTCAACGGCTTCACCATCCACTTCCGCGATGCCGGCCTGCCGTGGCTGTTCCTCGAAGCTTTCCTGCTGATGGGCGCCTTCGTGACCCTGTTCAACTACATCGGCTATCGTCTGCTGGCCGAGCCCTACGGCCTGAGCCAGGCGTTTGTCGGCCTGCTGTCGATCGTCTACCTGTCGGGCATCTACAGCTCGGCGCAGATCGGCGCACTGGCCGACAAGCTGGGTCGGCGCAAGGTGCTGTGGTCGATGATCGTGACCATGCTGCTGGGCATCGCCCTGACGCTGGTCACGCCGCTGCCGGTGGTGATCGGCGGAGTGCTGCTGTTCACCTTCGGTTTCTTCGGCGCGCACTCGGTCGCCAGCAGCTGGATCGGCCGCCGTGCCCTGAAAGCCAAGGGCCAGGCCTCATCGCTGTACCTGTTCTGCTACTACGCCGGCTCCAGCGTCGCCGGTACGCTGGGCGGCGTGGCCTGGCACTACGCGGGCTGGAATGGCATCGGGATGTTCATTGGCGGCCTGCTGGTGGTGGCCTTGCTGGTAGCACTGAAACTGGCGCGGTTGCCAGTGCTGGCGAGCAACCAGGCCTCCTGAGCTAGGGCGCCAGCCATACCACCCGCGCCTCCAGGAGCTGATCACGCGGTTCCAGGCTCAGATTCTGCAACCGCGCTCCGCCCTGCTCGATACGCTCCAGCCAGCCGAGCAGGGCCTGGGCTTCTCCCGAAATAGTCAGGCGCAGCGATTGGCCGTCCTGGTCCAGTTGCTGCAGTTCGAGCCCCGCCGCGCGCGCGGTCTCACCCAAGCGGGCCGACAATGGTTGTGTCGAATCCAGCCGGGCGGCGGCCGGTCGCGTATTCTGTACCTCGGCGAGCAGAGCCAGGCGTTGCTGGTACAGGCGCTGGGCCTTGTCCAGGCGTTGCTGCGCCGGTTGCCAGAAGCCGCCGAACAACAGCACCGCCAGCAGGAAGACTCCCAGCCCGGCCAGCCACTGGCGTTCCCGCCGGGCCAGGCGCTGCCAGCGTTCGATCAACAGGGCGACTATCCGCAGGCGACTGATCATCCGTTCTGTTCCTCCAGCGTCAACAACGCCCGCACACGGTTGCGCTCCTTGCTCGCGCTGCCGAGCTGGATGGGCAACTGGTGCTGCCGCCCACGCTCACGCAGCCGTTCCAGCTCGCTGAAGTCACTGGCCGTCAACGCCAGCGTCCAGCCCGCGCCGGCGCGGTATTCGATACGCTGGACCTCGACGCCACTGCCACCGATCACCTGCTCGATCAATTGCACCAGCCGGGCCATCTGCCGGGGTTGCTGCGTCTGCACAGAGCCGAGCGCCCTGAGCTGGGCCGCCAGGTCGACCACCCGCGTCTGCTCCGGGTAAAGCGTCTGGAAATGTCGGACACTCTGTTCGTAAAGCCGGTCGGCCCGGGTTTCCAGATAATGGCTGCGCGCCAGGGAGAAGCCCCACGAGAGGACGGACAGCGCCAGCAGGATCGCCAGCAGCGGCCGCCACGGCTTGCGCCCACTGGCCGGTCGAAACGGCCCCTGAAGCAACTCCGTCCCCTGCCCCGAACTCAACAGTGCGAAGGCCTGTGCCGATTGAGAGCGATCCAGCCGACAAAGCGCCGCCGGCAATCGGGCAGACAGGCTCTGCAAGGCCGCTTCAGACACTGCCAGGCGGGCTGTCAGGCCACCACCCAGCAGCCAGCGGCCAGCCCACCAGACACAGTAGGCCTGGTCGGCAGGCAACAGGTCGGCATCGGCCTGCACGCTCGCCAACTGCAGCCCCCTCTGTTGCAGCAGGGTGACAATAGCGCCGAAGCGCACCTTGTCGACCACCAGCAATGGATAACGACGAGCCGGATCGGCACTGCCCACGGCCAGGTGCAAGTTGTCCGGATCATCCGTCAGTTGCTCCTCGAGCGCATAGGCCAGCGCCTGGGCGGCCGGTCGGCGGCGGCCCGACCAGGGTTCGCTGCGCAGCCAACTGCAGAGTTCCATCGGCAGTACCACCCGCACGGGGTTCCCCGCCAGCAGCGCGGCGGCTTCGGCCAGGCTCATGTCGCGCCAATCATCAGACGCCTGCCAGCAGGCGACCGGCCACTGTTCGTCAGGCACATCGAGCCCTGACGGGTAAAGGTACAGCCACGGGATCATAGGGAGGGTTCACCTTGGGTCGGAGCGAGAAAACGGCGCTGCACAACACGCACGCGCCCGGTTTTCGGGTCGAGTTCAAGATCGCTGACCAGCCGCAGTCGGCTGCGCCCGGCCGCGACCTCGACCGAGGCCCGAAACCAGCGGCTGCCTACGCCCAGGCCATGAACGGCGACGCCACGGCCCTTGAGTCCGGAAGCCAGGGCGAAGGTAGCGGCATCCGGATAGCCTTCGGCCGGGCGTTGCTGGATGAGCATCTGCGCATCGCTGTCGGTCATGCCTTCCAGGGTCGACAGCAGCAATGCGTGGGTGGTGTTGACGTTCAGCCTGGCCTCGCCCGGCAGCAGGGCGACCCAGGGCTCCAGGCGACGCAGGCTGGGCTCGTCCATGCCAGGCAGCAGGCGCAGTTGGCTCGGATCGACAACCTCGGTGCCCCGCAATGGCGCCAGGTCGATGGCGGCGATGTCCAGCCGCTCCAGCAGCCGGGCCCAGCGGGCCTGGACGATTTCATCGGCCTTGCCGGGGGCGAGCAGCGGCGTCAGGTTGAAGCGTCCCGCCAGGTCCTCGATGTCCAGGCGCACCTCGACGCCAGGCAGCGTCAACGGTAGCGGCCGTTGCGCCCAGTCCTGGACCAGGTTGACGTTGCGCATCAGCGTCGGCAATGGCCCCTGCAGCAGTTGGCCGGCCCAGCCCTCCGCAGCGAGCGCCCACTGGCGCAACTGCACCTGGTGAATATGCTGGGTGCTGCCCTGCAAGGTCAGGCGATGGCTGCGCAGCAGACTGCCGGTCAGCAACAGCGCCAGGGCCATGATCAGCAGCACGGTGATCAGCGCCACACCTCGCTGGCGGGGCAGGCTCATGCTGGCTCCGGCAACAGGATGACCCGGCGAATCCCGTCGAAACGCCCGGTGGACAAGGTCACCTCCACCGCCCGCGGCAGCTTGGCGCCAGCCGGCCAGTCGCTGCGCCAGCCCGTCCGGGGATCGTGGAAACGCCAGCGCAACTCGCGTACATCGCCCAGCAGCACCTGCTTGTGGGGAATCGCCAGCTCGGGGCTGCGGCTGTGGCGCCAGAGGCGCTGCGCCTCGAGGCGATAGCTGACCGCCTGGCGCTCGCTGCGTGGCTGGCCCAGCGGGTTGCGCCAGTTGCCCCGCTGCAGGCTCAATTCGCCCTGATGCAGGCGCAAGGCCGGGGAGTTCCCCGAGGCGGCCACCTGCATGAGATCCCGTTCGAGCACAGCCACCGCCCGCTGCAGGCTGCGCAGTGCCTGTTCATGGTCCGCGACCTGCGCCTGTACCCGCAGCAGGCCCTCGTAGAGCCGCCAACTGCCCAGGCTCAGCAGGCTGAAGATCGCCAGGGCGATCACCAGTTCCAGCAGGGTGAAACCGGCCTGTCGGGTCATTGCGCCTCCTCGTTCCCGGTCATCGGCAACCAGCCCGTGAGGCGATGCAGCGGTTGCGGGTCGTTGCCGAGGCGGACCTCCAGCTCGACCTGCATCAGACGCCGGTCGGGGGATGGACTCAGGGTCTGGCTCAACCGCCACTCACGACCGTCGAAGCGCTGCAGCCCTTGTTGCCGCCCGGGTACGGGAGAAGCCTGCAGGCGCAGTTCGGTCAACTGGTTGTCCGCCAGCCAGACGGCAAACAGCCGCTGCTGCAGACTGCCGCCCTGGCGCAGGACATAGTCACTGGCCGACAGTACCGCGGCGGCCAGCACGGCGAACACCGCCAGGGCCACCATGACCTCCAGCAGCGTGAAGCCGCCCTCAGCCTTCATCGATGGCCGGGTCGCCAAGACCGTCTCCCGAAACGCTCAGCCAACGCCGCTGGGCGGTTTCGTAATGCAGGGTGAAGGCACTCATTTCATCGCTGCTCAGCAGCAGCAACTGCGGCTGGTTCGGCCGGTTGCCGAGTTTCAGCGGCTGTCCTTCGAGCTCCAGGCGAAAGTACAGGCCGTCGGGCAGGCGATAGGGGGCGCCGGCCGCACGCCATTCCGGGCGCTCGTACAGCACCACCTGGTAGCCCTCGGCATCGATGCGCAGGCCGAATTCCTGACCTTCGAGCACGGCCTGCTCGCGCAGATGCTGCAGCAACTGCAGCAACGCGCCGGCTTCGTGATGGGCCTGACGCAACGGACTGGGCTTCATCGAAAAGCCGATCAGCCCGGCCACCACGCCCATGATCACCATGGCCACCAGCAGCTCCAACAGGGTGAAACCACGCGAGCGCGCCGGCATCGGTCAGTGATCCCAATTGCCGATATCGGCGGCGAGCTCCTCGCCACCGGCCATGCCGTCGGCGCCGAAGGAGTAGAGATCGTAGCCCTTGGCCCGTGCTCCCGGGTTGAGGTACTGGTACGGCGTGCCCCACGGGTCGACCGGCAGGCGCTTGAGGTAGCCCTGGGGGTTCCAGTTCTTCGCCTGGGGCGCACCCAGCGGCTTGTTCACCAGGGCCTCGAGGCCCTGCTGGGTCGAGGGATAGTGGAAGTTGTCGAGGCGGTACATCTCCAATGCCGTACCGATGGCCTGGATGTCGGTACGCGCCGCCGTGACCTTGGCCTGGTCCGTGCGCCCCATGAACTGTGGCACCACCAGCGCGCCCAGCACGCCGATGATGACCACCACGACCATGATCTCGATCAGGGTGAAGCCATGTTGCCGAAAGGATGCGGAGGTTTTCATGAATCAATTCACCGTTTGGTTGAGACTGAGGATCGGCAGCAGGATGGCCATGACGATCAGCAGCACGATGCCGCCCATCGCCACCAGCATGGCCGGCTCGAAGAGGCTCACGACCAGCGCGATGCGGGCCGCCAGGGTTTTCTCCTGTTGCTCGGCGGCACGCGCCAGCATGCTGTCCAGTTCGCCGGCGCGTTCGCCACTGGCGATCATGTGCAGCATCAGCGGCGGGATGTCGCCGCTGTGCTCCAGGGCCCGGGTCAGGCTGCCGCCCTCGCGTACCGAGCGGGCGACCTCGCGCATGCGCGCGCGGATCGCCAGGTTGCCGATCACCGCGGCCGAGATCTCCAGGGCATCCACCAGGGGCACCGCGCTCCTGCCGAGAATCGCCAGGGTGCTGGCGAAACGCGCCGCTTCCACGGCCCGCAGCACGCCGCCGGCCAGTGGCGCGCGCAGCAGCCAGGCGTGCCAGCACAGGCGCAGGGCCGGCTGCCGCCAGGCACCGCGCAGCAGCAGGACCAGACCGAGCACTCCCGGCAACAGCAGCCAGAAATAGTCGCGCAGGCCCTCGCTCAGACTGATCAACCCACGGGTCAGCAGCGGTAGCTCGCGACCACTGTCGGTGAAGATCCGCACCACGTCCGGCACCACGAACCCCAGCAGGAAGCCGACGATGCCCAGCGACGCCAGCAGCAGGACCAGCGGATAGACCAGCGCCAGCTGGATCTTCTGCCGCGCCTGCTGACGCGCCTCGGTGTAATGCGCCAGTTGCTCCAGCACCTGGCCCAGGTGACCGGAACGCTCGCCCGCGGCGATGCTGGCGCGAAACAGTTCGGGAAAGGCTCCGGGGAAGCCGGCCAGTGCCGAGGACAGTGCGTAGCCCTCCAGCACCCGATCGCGCACCGCCGCCAACAGGCTCGCGGTACGCCGCTTGCGGCTCTGCGCGGCCACCGCCCGCAGGGCCTCTTCCAGCGGCAGTCCGGCCTGGACCAGGGTCGACAGTTGCAGGGTCAGCAAGGCCAGTTCGGCAGCGCCCAGGCGGCGGCCGGCTCCCCGACCGCCGAGCACGCCGGAACGTTCCCGGACCGGCTTCAGTACGCTCGGCAGCAAACCACGCTCACGCAGCAACTGCCGGGCATGCCGCGCACTCTCGGCCTGCTGCTGGCCCTTGCAGGACCGGCCATGGGCGTCCTGGGCCTGATAGTCGAAGGTCGGCATCCTCAGTCCTCCTGCGTGACGCGCAGCAGCTCATCGAGGCTGGTGTGCCCTTCCAGCACCAGGCGTTGCCCGTCCTGGAACAGGCTGGGGCCGAGGCAGCGGGCCTGGCGGGCCAGCTCCGGTTCACTGACGCCGTTGTGGATCATCTGCGCGAGGGCCTGGTTGATGCCGATCAGCTCATAGATACCGGTACGGCCACGATAGCCCTGCTGGCAGCGCGGACAGCCCACGGCGCGGAACAGCCTCGGCGCGGCCTGCGGCGCCAGCCCGAGACGCTGGCAGGCGGCCGCATCGGCATGCCCGGGTGCCTTGCACTCGGGACACAGGGTGCGTACCAGCCGCTGGGCCAGCACGCCGACCAGCGATGAGGCGAGCAGGTAGGCGTCCACGCCCATGTCCAGCAGACGGGTCACCGCCCCCGCTGCGCTATTGGTGTGCAGGGTCGACAGCACCAGGTGTCCGGTCAGCGAGGCCTGCACGGCAATGGCCGCGGTTTCCCGGTCGCGGATCTCGCCGACCATCACCACGTCCGGGTCCTGGCGCAGGATCGCCCGCAGCCCCCGGGCGAAGGTCATCTCGACCTTGGGGTTGACCGGCGTCTGGCCGATGCCGGGCAGGTGGTATTCGATCGGGTCCTCGACCGTGAGGATATTGCGCGTGCGGTCGTTGAGATGATTCAGCGCCGCGTAGAGGCTGGTGGTCTTGCCCGAACCGGTCGGCCCGGTGACCAGGAAGATCCCGTGGGGTTTGCCGAGGATTCGCCGGAACCGCTCCAGGGTCTCGCCCGGCATGCCCAGCCGCGCCAGTTCGAGGCGTCCGGCCTGCTTGTCGAGCAGGCGCAGCACCACTCGTTCGCCATGGGCCGAAGGCAGGGTGGAGACCCGCACATCGACCTCATGCCCGGCCAGCCGCAGGGCGATCCGACCATCCTGGGGCACGCGTTTCTCGGCGATATCCAGCCGCGCCATGACCTTGATCCGCGACACCAGCAAGGTGGCCAGCTCACGCCGCGGCTGCAGCACTTCGCGCAGTTGACCATCCACCCGCAGGCGCACCGAGACACTGTGCTCGAAGGTTTCCAGATGCACGTCCGAGGCCTTTTCCCGCACCGCTTCGCTGAGCAGGGCATTGATCAGGCGGATGATCGGCGCGTCGCCCTCCTGTTCCAGCAGGTCGGCGGTGGGCGGCAGGTTATCGGCCAGGCTGATCAGGTCGAGCTCGTCGTCCAGGCCCTGGGCAACCTGCTCGGCGGCACTCTGTCCATCGCTGTAGCAGGCGGCCAGACGGGCGGCGAAGTCCGCCTCGTCGAGTTCCTGCACGGGCCAATCCCGGCCGAGCTGGCGCCGTGCCTCGGCCAGCGCGGTCAACGGCGTGTCCGCCCGGATCAGAAGGGTCGCCCCTTCGCCCTGCAGCTCCAGCAGCACGCCAAAACGCCGGGCGAAGCCGAACGGCAGCCGACCGATCATGGCACCGCCTGCTGTCGACGCAGGTCGACCGCGCTGTCATCGCCATCGAACAGGCGCTGCGGATCGCTCGGCAGCAGCAACGAATTGCCCTGGCGCGCCGAAGGCCGGCTGAGTTCGCGCAAGCGGTTGTAGCCGGTGGTGCTGGCCTCGACCAGGTCCTCCTTGCCACGCACGATGGTCGGCCGCAGGAACACCATCAGGTTGGTCTTCTCATGTTTTTCGCTGCTCCAGCGAAACAGCGCCCCCAGGTAGGGAATATTGCGCAACAGCGGCACGCCGCTTTCCTGGTTGCGGACGCTGTCCTTGATCAGGCCACCGATGACGATGATCTCGCCGTCATCGACCAGGATGGTGCTCTTGAGCGCCCGCTTGTTGGTGATCAGGTCATCCGTCACCTCGCTGCTCGGCGCCAGCTCGGAGTTCTCCTGCTCGACCCGCAGGCGCAGGGTTGAACCTTCGTTGATGTGCGGCCGGATCTTCAGCTTGATGCCGATATCCTCGCGCGTGACCGTGGTATAGGGCTTGTCGTTACCAGTGCCGGAGGTCTGGTAGGAACCGCTCTTGAAAGGCACGTTCTGCCCCACCAGGATTTCCGCCTCCTGGTTATCCAGGGTCAGCAGGCTGGGGGTGGACAGCACGTTGTTGCGCACATTGCTCGCCAGGGCGGAAACCAGCATGCCGAAACGGTCGTTGCCGACGCGCAGCACGGCTCCATCGGGCAGCTTGGCGTCAGCGCCACCAAAGCCCGGCAGGACGACACCGGCGCCGGCAAAGGTAATGCCTCCCTGGGCACTGCCGGCCTTGCCGCCCCATTGCACGCCAATGGCCTCGTTGATGTCCCCGGAAATCTCGACGATCGCCGCATGGATCAGCACCTGGGAACGCGGCTGGTCGAGCTGGCGCACGATGGCCTCCAGGGTCCTGACCTGGCTCGGCTCGGCGATCAGCACCAGGGCGTTCTGGTTTTCGTCGGCCTTGACCACCGCCTTGTTCACCGGGTTGTCCCGGCTGGAAACACCGGCCACGTCCTGACCGAGCCCCTGCCCCATGGCATCCAGCACGTCGGCCAATTGCTTGGCGTCGCTGTAGCGCAGGCGGATCACCCGGGCATTGTCCGCGCCCGCCGGAATCGGCGTGTCGAGCGAACGCGCCAGCTCGACGAGGCGCTTGCGCACCGCCTGGGGACCGATCAGCAACAGCCGATTGCCGCGGGTGTCGGCAATCACCTGGCTGCCCGACTCGGCACCCTGCTTGCCCAGGGACTGCTCCAGTACCCGCGCCAGGTCGGCAGCCAGGCCGTGCTGCAGAGACAGCACATCATGGGCGTGCCTGTGACCGGCATCCAGCTCGCGGACGATTCTGGCGATACGTCGGACGTTGCCGGCCCCGTCGGTGATCACCACGGCATTGGCCGAGGCCGAGGGACCGACATAACCGTTGACCGAGACCAGCGGCCGGACCAGCGCGGCGATATCGCTGGCCGTACTGTTGCTCAGGGCCACCACCTGGGTGACGAACTGCCCGGCCTGGGCGCTGTGGCTGTCGGCATCGCTGGGCCGGGTACGGGCATCCGCCACCGGCGTGATGAGAATGCGGTCGCCTTCATCGATCACCGTGAAGTTGTGCGCATCGAGCACCGAGTAGAACAGCCGCCGTACCCCTTCGCGATCCAGCGCCTGTTCCGAAAGCACCGTGATACGCCCCTGGACGCGCGGGTCGAGCACGACCGTGGTGCCAAGGATCGATGACATCTCCCGGACCACGTCGCGCAGTTCGGCATCGTTCATCGCCAATTGCCAATGCGGCTCCTCGGCCAACGCCGTCGGCAGCATCAGCGACAACAGCAGGCCACCGGCGAGCAGGCGCCAGGAGGCCAATACTCTGGGGACTCTCATGGGGTTCCCCGAAGCACTGGCCGCAGATGCGAGGAGGTTGTCCCGGCAGCCGGGGTCGCATTGCCGAGTGGCGACAATGACCTTCGAGCCGGCGTCTCCAGCGCCAGCAGTTCCTCGCGACCGTTGCGCCAGAGCAGCACACGCCCGGCTTCGATCCGGCGCAATACGCTACCGCCGGGCAGGCTGTCCCCAACCCGATACACCTGCTGCCCCTGGGCGCCCGCCAGCAACGCACGGGAAGCCCCCGAACTGGCGACAAAACTGGCCCGCAACTGCAACGGCTCGGCGCTGCGAGCCAACGCATCACGGGGCTGCAAGCCGAGTACCGTGGCCACCGCCGCATGGTTGAGCGGTGCTACCGGGGCAACGGCGGCACTGACCACGGCGGCAACCGGCATGCTCGGCAGGTCGCGACGAAACTGCCACTCATCCCAGGCCAACCAGGCGCCATACGCCAATGGCAGCGCAAACGACAAAACCCACACAGGACGCTTCACCCGCGTATACGCCATGGGTAGTTGATGATTCCATGAACGGCACGGCAATCACTGCCAATAGCGGCAAGGATTCGAATAACGAAAAAATTAAGGGACAAGTTCCCCAAAAAAACACTGAACAAGATAATGCAATCCCTATATAGATGGGAGCATCAAACATCCTTATATGAAGCCCGCTCAAGAACACCAATGAATTAACGACAACCAGAAACCCACATAAATAAAAAACAAAAAAACGAGTGGATGATTCCTTGCCTACCCAACAACAGCTCATCCATTGACACCCAGCATCTCCCAGACGGGACCCTGGACAACTTTTTACCCAAGGTCCCGACGGAGACTGTTACTTGGCTATCCAGGCATCCTGCCAGTTTGTTCCGTGACCTGGTTTGTAGTGATGTTCGCTAGGGATCTTGCACCAATCTCCATCCGGGAACGGCTTGCACTCGTAGACGGTGTCATCCACCAGTACAGTGGTGCCCGGCCGATAGCTGGCAATTTCCTGCGGATACACCCAGTCGTAGTCCTGGCCGACACCTTCGCCACCCAGCTCGATGGCCACCAGATCCTGGCGAGTGGTACGGCCGTCAGGCGTCACGCCCACCAGCTTGACCTGATGAGGGCCCGGGGCACTGCGCACATCCACGTTCAGGCTGACAGAGCCGGCCTCGATCTGTTGCGTGATGGAGCCCACAGCCTTGTTGTTGGCATTGAACACCGTGAGTTCGACATTCATCAGGCGGTTACCGAGCAACGGTACCGGCAAGGCGAGACGCCCCTTGTCCAGCACCAGGTCGTTGCCCAGCGTCGCGATACGCAGTTCGGCGGCAGCATCCTCCTGCAGCTCCATCTGCAATTCGTAGCGCTTGACGCCACTCTCGGCCCTGGCAAAGATCTTGTTCGCCCCCTTGATCGGATTGATCTTGCCCTCGTCATCGCGCACACCGGCACGCACCAGCTCCTGGGTCCGGTTGATCTGCTCGGCCAGCTTGAACGACCAGTTCTCCGGACGCCCCTCTTCGGCCGTGGCGATGGCGATCTCGACGCGCCGCTCGTTGATTTCACCCTCATTGCCAAAACCGCGGGCCTTGACCTTGTCGCCCACCAGCAGGGCCGTGGCAGTCGGCGTGATGTTGCCGACCGTATGCCAGCCATCCGGGGTGACAGCTTCGGGGAGGATGTTCACATCCGCCACGTTGTAGAACGCCGCTGCGGTATCGCCCACGGTCCAGATGCCGAGGATCACGTGTTGGCCGGTCCTGTCCGACGGAATGGAACAGGCATGCCTGGCACCGGAAACCGGCAGTTCGTTGCGCCCGTCCACTTCGCAGAACGGCGCGCTGTCGAACGAGGCGCGGGTCAGCGGCTGGTTCGGGTTCCAGCCGGCCCGAGTGATGAAGTACTCGTGCTTGGTCGCCGGGTGTGCCGCCGTGTAGTCCCAGGTGAACTCGATATCGCGGTCCTTGATTTCGCTCAGGCTCCAACGCGTCGCGCTCTGGGCATCCAGCGCGGAGAAACTGGCCGAACCGCCGCTGGCGATCTTGCCGTCGATGGGCCCCTGCAAGGGGCCACCACCACTACCTGCCGGAAACCCCTTGAAGGTCTCACCGACACTTTGCGGCTCGTATTGCGCGTTTCCGCAGTCCTTGTTCAACCCCTGCTGGCAGGCATAGGCCCGCGACGGTGGGTTGCTCAGATAACCGTGAGCCGCAGCCTGTTGCGAAGCGACCAGAGCCGTGAGCATGGCCAGCGAGGACATACCTGCTGCGACCGAACCCGAACGTTTTCTCATCATAGTTTCCAATCCCGGAATGAATTACTGAAGTATTCGTATCCATGTAATTCGAGTAGAGAAATACCCTTGATGCGGACATACCTATCCCTGGGAAAGCCCCATCAATCGATAGTCATTTGAGTAGCAATAGAAAACTCCGAATTCCATACCGCTATAACTTCCGCAGTAAGAACTCGGATGTGGATTTTACGAACATTGATTTTTTTAGCTGTAAGAAAATTCCGAGCCAGAAGAGCGAATCATCAGCAATATTGATTTTTCCCGAGAAGTCTCATTTTCAAGGACAGAGAGCACAACAGCCTTCGAAATGACTTTCAGAAAACGACCGGAATAGACGGTAAAAACAGGAATACTCTTACACTACGAGGGGAAAAAAGCGGAACACAAAGAAAAAGACCAACGGCCCCGTCAAAGGGGCCGTGGCTGCCGCCGAAGACTCAGCGGTGATACTGCGCGGAAAACTCGTGCACCGCGTTGATGAAAGCGCCGGCATGCTCCGGATCGACTTCCGGGGTGATGCCGTGGCCCAGGTTGAAGACATGGCCGGAGCCCTCGCCGTAGCTGGCGAGGATCCGCGCCACTTCAGCACGGATGGCTTCGGGCTTGGCGTACAGCACGGTCGGGTCCATGTTGCCCTGCAGGGCGACCTTGCCGCCGACCCGGCGCCGGGCGTCGCACAGGTCGCAGGTCCAGTCCAGGCCCAGCGCGTCGGCACCGGCCTCGGCAATGCTTTCCAGCCACAGGCCACCGTTCTTGGTGAACAGGATGACCGGCACCTTGCGCCCTTCGTGCTCGCGGATCAGGCCGCTGACGATCTTGCGCATGTAGGCCAGGGAGAACGCCTGGTAGGCCGCCGCCGACAGGCTGCCGCCCCAGGTGTCGAAGATCTGCACCGCCTGGGCACCGGCCAGGATCTGCCCGTTGAGGTAGGCAGTGACCGCCTGCGCCAGCTTGTCCAGCAGCAGGTGCAGGGCCTGCGGGTTGTCGTAGAGCATGGCCTTGGTCTTGCGGAAGTCTTTCGACGAACCGCCTTCGACCATGTAGGTCGCCAGGGTCCAGGGGCTGCCCGAGAAGCCGATCAGTGGTACCCGGCCGTCGAGTTCACGGCGGATGGTGCTCACCGCGTCCATGACGTAGCCCAGGTCCTTCTGCGGATCGGGGATCGGCAGCGCCTCGATGTCGGCCAGGTTGTCGATGACCTTTCTGAAGCGCGGCCCCTCGCCGGTTTCGAAATACAGGCCCTGGCCCATGGCATCGGGGATGGTCAGGATATCGGAAAACAGGATCGCGGCATCCAGGCCCGGGTAGCGGTCCAGGGGCTGCAGGGTGACTTCGCAGGCGAACGACGGGTTCATGCACAAGCTCATGAAATCGCCGGCCTTGGCGCGACTGGCGCGGTATTCCGGCAGGTAGCGACCGGCCTGACGCATCATCCATACGGGAGTGACGTCAACGGGTTGCTTGAGCAGGGCACGCAGGAAACGGTCGTTCTTCAGGGCAGTCATGTCGGCATCCGGAGAAAAAGTGCGGGCATTTTCTCAGAGCTCAACGCAAAAGGCACGGCGAGAGCCGTGCCTTTTGTCTATCGGGTCAATTTGTCGCGGTGTAGATCAGAGACCGAGGTAGTCGAGGATACCCTCGGCGGCATTGCGGCCTTCGAAAATTGCCGTTACCACCAGGTCGGAACCCCGCACCATGTCGCCACCGGCGAAGATCTTCGGGTTGCTGGTCTGGTGCTTGAACTGGCCCTTTTCCGGAGCGACCACACGGCCCTGGCTGTCGGTCTGGATACCGAACTGCTCGAACCAGGGTGCCGGGCTCGGACGGAAACCGAAGGCGATGACCACGGCGTCGGCCGGAATGATCTCTTCGGAGCCCGGAATCGGCTCGGGGCTGCGACGGCCACGGGCATCCGGCTCGCCGAGACGGGTCTCGACCACCTTCACACCTTCGACCTTGTCTTCACCGACGATCGCGATCGGCTGGCGGTTGTAGAGGAACTTCACGCCTTCTTCCTTGGCGTTCTTCACCTCCTTGCGCGAGCCGGGCATGTTCGCCTCGTCACGCCGGTAGGCACAAGTCACGGCCTTGGCGCCCTGGCGGATCGAGGTGCGGTTGCAGTCCATCGCGGTGTCGCCACCACCGAGTACCACGACCTTCTTGCCCTTCATGTCGACGAAGTCTTCCGGCGACTTTTCGAAGCCCAGGTTGCGGTTGACGTTGGCGATCAGGAAGTCCAGGGCGTCATGCACGCCTGGCAGGTCCTCGCCGGCAAAGCCGCCCTTCATGTAGGTGTAGGTGCCCATGCCCATGAAGACCGCATCGTACTCGGCGAGCAGTTGCTCCATGGTCACGTCCTTGCCCACCTCGGTGTTGAGACGGAACTCGATGCCCATGCCGGTGAAGACTTCGCGACGATTGCTCAGCACGGTCTTTTCCAGCTTGAACTCGGGAATGCCGAAGGTCAGCAGACCACCGATTTCCGGGTTCTTGTCGAACACCACCGGGGTCACCCCGCCGCGCACCAGCACGTCGGCGCAGCCCAGGCCCGCCGGGCCCGCACCGATGATCGCGACGCGCTTGCCGGTCGGCTTGACCTTGGACATGTCCGGACGCCAGCCCATGGCGAAGGCGGTATCGGTGATGTACTTCTCCACCGAACCGATGGTCACCGCGCCGAAACCGTCGTTGAGGGTGCAGGCCCCCTCGCACAGGCGATCCTGCGGGCAGACCCGGCCGCAGACTTCCGGCAGGGTGTTGGTCTGGTGGGACAACTCGGCCGCGGCCAGGATATTGCCTTCGGCCACCAGCTTCAGCCAGTTGGGGATGAAGTTGTGGACCGGGCATTTCCATTCGCAGTACGGGTTGCCGCAACCCAGGCAGCGGTGGGCCTGGTCGGCCGACTGCTGGGGTTTGAAGGGCTCGTAGATTTCCACGAACTCTTTCTTGCGTTGACGCAACAGTTTCTTCTTCGGATCCTTGCGCCCGACATCGATGAACTGGAAGTCGTTACTCAGACGTTCAGCCATTACAAAAACCTCATCAAACTCTTCAGGCGCATCACTGCGGGTTGGCACGGGTGCTGGACAACAGCGACTTCAGGCTGGCTGCCTTCGGCTTGACCAGCCAGAAGCGCCGCAGGTAGTCATCCAGGTTCTCGGCGAGGTTACGACCCCATTCGCTGTCGGTCTCCTCGACGTACTCGTCCAGCACGTTCTGCAGGTGGCTGCGATAGGCTTCCATCGCTTCACCGCTGATCCGCTGGATTTCCACCAGCTCGTGGTTCACCTTGTCGACGAAGGTATTGTCCTGGTCCAGCACGTAGGCGAAACCGCCGGTCATGCCCGAACCGAAGTTGTAGCCGGTCTTGCCCAGTACACAGACGAAACCGCCGGTCATGTATTCGCAGCAGTGGTCGCCAGTGCCTTCCACCACGGCGTGGGCACCGGAGTTACGAACGGCGAAACGCTCGCCCGCGGTGCCGGCGGCGAACAGCTTGCCGCCCGTGGCGCCGTACAGGCAGGTGTTGCCGACGATGGCACTGTCCTGGGTGCGATAGGCGCTGCCCTTGGGCGGCACGATCACCAGCTTGCCGCCGGTCATGCCCTTGCCGACGTAGTCGTTGGCGTCGCCTTCGAGGTACAGGTTCAGGCCACCGGCGTTCCACACGCCGAAGCTCTGCCCGGCCGTGCCCTTGAAGCGGAAGGTGATCGGCGCCTTGGCCATGCCCTGGTTGCCGTGGACCCGGGCGATTTCGCCGGAGATCCGCGCACCGATGGAACGGTCGCAGTTGCAGATGTCCAGGTCGAACTCGGCACCGCTCAGGTCGTTGATCGCAGGCCGGGCCATTTCCACCATCTTCTCGGCCAGCAGGCCCTGGTCGAATGGCGGGTTGCGGTCGACCTGGCAGAACTGCGGCTTGTCCGCCGGCACATGATCGCTGCCCAGCAGCGGGGTCAGGTCCAGGTGGTGCTGCTTGGCGGTCTGGCCTTCGATGACGTCCAGCAGGTCGGTACGCCCGATCAGTTCCTCGAGGCTGCGCACGCCCAGCTTCGCCAGCCACTCACGGGTCTCCTCGGCGACGTAGGTGAAGAAATTCACCACCATGTCGACGGTACCGATGTAGTGGTCCTTGCGCAGCTTGTCGTTCTGGGTCGCCACGCCGGTGGCGCAGTTGTTCAGGTGGCAGATACGCAGGTACTTGCAACCCAGGGCGATCATCGGCGCAGTGCCGAAGCCGAAGCTCTCGGCCCCGAGGATGGCCGCCTTGATCACGTCGAGGCCGGTTTTCAGGCCGCCGTCGGTCTGCACCCGGACCTTGCCGCGCAGGTCGTTGCCGCGCAGGGTCTGGTGGGTTTCGGCCAGGCCGAGTTCCCATGGTGCGCCCGCGTACTTGATCGAGGTCAGTGGCGAAGCACCGGTACCGCCGTCATAGCCGGAGATGGTGATCAGGTCGGCATAGGCCTTCGCCACACCGGCGGCGATGGTGCCGACGCCGGCTTCCGCCACCAGTTTCACCGAGACCAGCGCCTGCGGGTTGACCTGCTTGAGGTCGAAAATCAGCTGCGACAGGTCTTCGATCGAGTAGATGTCATGGTGCGGCGGAGGCGAGATCAGGGTCACGCCCGGTACCGCATAACGCAGCTTGGCGATCAGGCCGTTGACCTTGCCGCCAGGCAGTTGGCCGCCCTCACCGGGCTTGGCGCCCTGGGCCACCTTGATCTGCAGCACTTCGGCGTTGACCAGGTATTCCGGGGTCACGCCGAAACGGCCGGTCGCCACCTGCTTGATCTTCGAGCTCTTGATGGTGCCGTAGCGCGATGGATCTTCGCCGCCCTCACCCGAGTTGGAGCGTGCGCCGAGGCGGTTCATCGCCTCGGCCAGGGCCTCGTGGGCCTCCGGCGACAGGGCACCGAGGGAGATACCCGCCGAGTCGAAGCGCTTGAGGATCGCCTCCAGCGGCTCGACCTCGTCGAGGCTCAGCGGCTGGTCGAGGGTCCTGACCTTGAGCAGGTCGCGGATCATCGACACCGGACGGTTGTCCACCAGCGCGGTGTATTCCTTGAACTTGGCGTAGTCGCCCTGCTGCACGGCAGCCTGCAGGGTATTGACCACATCCGGGTTGTAGGCGTGGTATTCGCCGCCGTAGACGAACTTCAGCAGGCCGCCCTGCTGGATCGGCTTGCGTGCGCTCCAGGCTTCGGCGGCCAGCAGCTTCTGCTCGGCTTCGAGGTCGACGAAACGGGCGCCCTTGATCCGGCTCGGCACGCCACGGAAGCTCAGGTTGACCACTTCCTCGGACAGGCCGATGGCTTCGAACAACTGCGCGCCACGGTACGAGGCGATGGTCGAAATGCCCATCTTCGAGAGGATCTTGAGCAGGCCCTTGGTGATGCCCTTGCGATAGTTCTTGAAGACTTCGTAGAGATCGCCCAGCACTTCGCCGGTGCGGATCAGGTCACCCAGCACTTCGTAGGCCAGGAACGGATAGACCGCCGAGGCACCGAAACCGATCAGCACCGCGAAGTGATGCGGGTCACGGGCGGTCGCGGTTTCGACCAGGATGTTGCTGTCGCAGCGCAGGCCCTTCTCGGTCAGGCGATGGTGCACCGCACCGGTGGCCAGGGACGCGTGCACCGGCAGCTTGCCCGGGGCGATATGACGGTCGCTGAGGACGATCTGGGTACGCCCGGCACGCACGGCTTCCTCGGCCTGGTCGGCGATGTTGCGCACGGCCGCTTCCAGGCCGACGCTCTCCTCGTAGTTCAGGTCGATGATCTGGCGCTCGAAGCCCGGACGTTCCAGGTTCATCAGCGAGCGCCACTTGGCCGGCGAAATCACCGGCGAGCTGAGGATCACCCGCGAGGCGTGTTCCGGCGACTCTTCGAAGATGTTGCGCTCGGCACCGAGGCAGATCTCCAGCGACATGACGATCGCTTCGCGCAGCGGGTCGATCGGCGGGTTGGTCACCTGGGCGAACTGCTGGCGGAAGTAATCGTACGGCGTGCGCACACGCTGGGACAGCACGGCCATCGGCGTGTCGTCGCCCATCGAGCCGACCGCTTCGTAGCCCTGCTCGCCCAACGGGCGCAGCACCTGGTCACGCTCCTCGAAGGTGACCTGGTACATCTTCATGTACTGCTTGAGCTGCTCGACGTTGTAGAACGCCGAACCATGGTCGTTGTCTTCCATGGTCGCCTGGATCCGCAGGGCGTGCTTGCGCAGCCATTGCTTGTACGGATGGCGCGACTTCAGGCGGTTGTCGATCGAATCGGTGTCGAGGATCTGCCCGGTCTCGGTGTCCACGGCAAAGATCTGCCCCGGTCCGACACGGCCCTTGGCGATGACGTCTTCCGGCTGGTAGTTCCACACGCCGATTTCCGACGCCAGGGTGATGTAGCCGTTCTTGGTGGTGACCCAGCGCGCCGGGCGCAGGCCGTTGCGGTCGAGCAGGCAGACCGCGTGGCGACCTTCGGTCATCACGACGCCCGCCGGGCCGTCCCAGGGCTCCATGTGCATGGAGTTGAATTCGTAGAACGCGCGCAGGTCGGCGTCCATGGTCTCGACGTTCTGCCACGCTGGCGGAATCAGCATGCGCACGCCGCGGAACAGGTCGATACCGCCGGTCACCATCAGCTCCAGCATGTTGTCCATGCTCGAAGAGTCGGAACCGACACGGTTGACCAGCGGGCCCAACTCGTCGAGATCGGGGATCAGGTCGTTGGCGAACTTGGTGCGACGGGCCAGGGCCCAGTTGCGGTTGCCGGTGATGGTGTTGATCTCGCCGTTGTGCGCCAGGAAGCGGAACGGTTGCGCCAGCGGCCATTTCGGCAGGGTGTTGGTCGAGAAACGCTGGTGGAACACGCAGATGGCGGTCTTGAGCGTCGGGTCGCCGAGGTCCGGATAGAAGGCGGCGAGATCCGCCGGCATCATCAGGCCCTTGTAGATGATGGTCTTGTGGGAAAAGCTGCAGATGTAGTGATCGGTATCGGCGGCGTTGGCCACCGACGAACGACGACGGGCGCTGAACAGCTTGATGGCGAACGCCTGGTCGCTCAGGCCTTCACCGCCGATGAATACCTGCTCGATCTGCGGCAGGCGCTCCAGGGCCAGGCGGCCGAGGACGCTGGTATCGATCGGCACCTTGCGCCAGCCCACAAGTTGCAGGCCGGCCGCGAGGATTTCGCGATTCATGTTTTCGCGCGCGGCTTCGGCTTTGACCGGGTCCTGGTTGAAGAACACCATGCCCACCGCATATTGCTTGGGCAGATCGCTACCGAATTGCGATTTTGCGACAGCACGCAGGAACTGGTCGGGCTTCTGGATCAGAAGGCCGCAACCGTCACCGGTCTTGCCATCGGCGTTGATCCCACCACGGTGGGTCATGCAGGTCAGGGCCTCGATGGCCGTCTGCAACAGGTGATGACTGGGTTCGCCTTGCATGTGGGCAATCAGGCCGAAACCGCAGTTATCCTTGAATTCATCTGGTTGGTACAGACCTGCTTTCATAGACACTTTCTCACCAGGCTGCCTCTCAACGAGGCAAATTTCTTTTCAATTCAACCGCTTACCATCCACGCCGAACGTACGCCGACTTTGTAGGGGCAAAAGGGAGGTCATTGTACACACCGACACAGACGCCCACAAATTTAGCGACGAAATGTCGAAAATTCGTGTCGCATTTATGAAAGGTTTAAAACGATCTTTCGTGCTAGTCAAAGATTTTTTGAATTTTGACCGCTACGACTCAAATCTACCGTGACGCAGACACCACAAGGCACGCAGCTTTGCGGGCTGCGCGCCGAGGTGGAAATTTTGAGGTGCTGGAAAGGCGACCTGGGTAAGGCCGCCGAATCATCAGCGAGTTGTGGCGAGGTCCTGTTGGACACTGGCGACAGTGCGAGGCCAAGGTTTACCAGCCTGAACCTTCGCTGGCAAGGCCTTGATAGCGCTTACCGCTGCATCGCGGCTGGCGAAGCTACCATAGGTGATCACATAAAGCGGCTTGCCGTTGAGCACTTTCTTGAAATAACGGTACTCGCCGCCCTGCTCCTTGATGAAGTTCTGGGCAGTGGCTTCGGAGCTGGTGCCCAGGATCTGCACCACGTAGTGGCCCGGAGCCTGGCCTGCATACCAGCTACTGCCGGCAGCCGGCTTGGCCGCTGCCGCAACGGGCTTCTCGACCGGTTTCTCGGCCTTGGCCACCGGCTTGGCGGCCGGTACCGGTACGGGCGTCTGCGCAGGCTTGGCGGCTGGAACGGCCGGCTTGGCCGTGGCCACCTGGGTGGGCGCCGGCGTCGGACGAGCCGGGGTCGGCGCAGGACCTGCCGGCACGCCCAGCGGTGGCGCGGTCGTGGTCACCGTTGGAGGCTGCGCTACGCCACCCTCCACCGCCGGAGCACCGCCGTCGTCGCCTTCCGGCATGCCACCGGCCGCTTCGGCCAACGGGCCGCGCATCACCGGCTGCGACTGGCCGACCAACGGCAGCGGCATCGGTTGCGAATTGCCGGCGAATTCGACCGACGGACCACTGCCCGGCTTCGGCGCCTGTCCCAACGGCAGCTGGGCCTGCTCGCTCGGCGCGCCGGCGGTTACCGGCGCCTTGCTGCGACCAGAACTCATCCAGGCCGCAGCGATCGCGACCACCACCACGCCGGACAACGCCAACACGTATTTCTTTGACATCTTGAACCCCATACTTGGTCGCTTGACCGCGGAGCGGCTGGCAATCATGGCTTCGATCATTGCGTCGCGGGCCACCTGGTTGATGTTGCCAGGCCAGCCTTCGGCGCTTTCGTGAATCTCAGTGATCTGCTCAGCGGAAAAAAGTTCTATCCCCTGCCCCGCACCTTCCAGGCGCTGGGCCAGGTATTCGCGCGTTTCCTCTTCCGTGTAGGGTTGCAGCTCGATCACGTGAAAACGCTCTTCCTGCGCACTGTGCGGCTCCAGGGCGGCAATCAGTGACGACTCGCCAAACAGGAAGACATGTGGCCGGCCTTCCGGCGCACCAGCGGCCAGGGCCAGCAACGCCTCGATCGCCGAATCGTCCAGTTGCTCGGCATCATCGACCAGCAGATAGACCTCCTGGCCGGTGAGCGCCAGCTGCACCACCTGCGCCAGGATCGAGGATACGTCGGCTTCGGCCACGTTCAGGGCCTGGGCGATCTGGTACAGCACACCAGCCGCATCGCCGGCGCCACGGGCGGAAACCACCACGCTCTGCACCGACTGCTTGTTGGTGCTGGCCACCAGCGCCTGGCGCAGCAGGGTCTTGCCGCTGCCCAGCGGGCCGGTCACCACCAGCAGCAACTGGCTGTAGCGCGCCAGGTGATGCAACTGCCCCAGCACCGGCTTGCGCTGGGCCGGGAAAAACTTGAAGCCAGGCACCCGTGGAGCGAAAGGATCGTGACTCAACTGATAATGGCCGAGGAAAGCCTCGTCGGCATGCAAACTAGTCATCGGAATCTAATCAACCTTTAAGCTGAGCCAAGGCGCGGTAGTCCGCCCCCAGCGTGGCCTGTAGAACCTCTTTCGGATAATCGTCGGTCACTACGGCTTCGCCCATGCGGCGCAACAGCACCAGGCGCATGCGACCGTCGATCACTTTCTTGTCAACTGCCATGTGTTCGAGAAAATCGGCTTCGGTCATTTCCTCCGGGGGAATGACCGGCAAGCCTGCGCGCTGGAACAGGCGAATACCGCGATCGCGCTCGGCCTCGGTGATCCAGCCCAGGCGCGCCGACATTTCCAGCGCCATGACCGTGCCCGCCGCCACCGCTTCACCGTGCAGCCAGACGCCATAGCCCATGTGGGTTTCGATGGCATGGCCAAAGGTGTGCCCGAGGTTGAGCGTGGCACGCACGCCGGACTCGCGCTCATCGGCACCGACCACGGCCGCCTTGGCCGCGCAGGAACGCTCGATGGCCACGGTCAGGGCCGCCTGGTCCAGGCTACGCAGGGCATCGACATGCTCCTCCAGCCAGGTCAGGAATGGCTCGTCGCAGATGAGCCCGTACTTGATGACCTCCGCCAGGCCCGCCGACAGTTCCCGGGCCGGCAACGTCCTGAGGCTCGCGGTATCGATCAGCACCGCATTCGGCTGATAGAACGCACCCACCATGTTCTTGCCCAGCGGATGGTTGATACCGGTCTTGCCGCCCACCGACGAATCGACCTGCGACAACAAGGTAGTCGGAACCTGGATAAAGTCCACCCCGCGCTGATAACAGGCCGCGGCGAAACCGGCCATGTCACCGATTACCCCGCCACCCAGGGCGATGAGGGTGGTGCGGCGATCGTGACGGGCTTTCAGCAGGCCGTCGAAGATCAGTTGCAGGGTTTCCCAGTTCTTGAAGGCTTCGCCGTCGGGCAGCACCACCGAGGTCACCGAATAGGCCGCCAGGCTGCGAGTCAGGCGCTCGAGATAGAGCGGCGCGACGGTTTCGTTGGAGACGATTGCGACTTGCCGACCGGCAATGTACGGCGTCAGTAGCTCGGGCTGGTCCAGCAACCCCTCGCCAATGTGAATCGGGTAGCTACGCTCGCCAAGATCGACCTTAAGTGTCTGCATGTGTCCCCACAGTGAAGATGGACGCGGGCGTCCAGTCCCAGGATTAACGATTGTTGGCGGCGTCCGTTTCCGGCGCGGCCCGATGGCCTTGAGCCATGACCGCGGGCGGGCATGGCGGGCGTCGAGAATAGCGCATTTCCTCGCCTGCTTTAACGGGGAGGTAGCTGCTGCAAGCGCTCCAGGATGTCCAGTACGACCATGCGTGGTGGCCGCTCATCGGTTTCCACCACCAGATCGGCGATTTCCCGATACAGCGGGTCACGGATCGCCAGCAGGTCGCGCAGGGTCTTCGCCGGGTCGGCGGTACGCAGCAGCGGCCGGTTGCGGTCGCGGGCGGTACGCCCGACCTGCTGCTCCACCGAGGCATGCAGGTAGACCACCCGGCCGCCGGCATGCAGTGCCTGGCGGTTTTCATCGCGCATCACCGCGCCACCGCCCGTCGCCAGCACCACGCCATCGCTGGCACACAACTCGGCGATCATGGCCTGCTCGCGATCACGGAAGCCTGGCTCGCCTTCCTTGTCGAAGATCCACGGGATATTCGCGCCGGTGCGCAATTCAATTTCCTTGTCGGAATCCTTGAACGGCAGACGCAACTCTTTGGCCAGCAAACGACCTATGGTGCTCTTTCCAGCACCCATAGGCCCAACAAGAATCAAATTTCGCACAGAATCAACGACTCACAGCAATCGCCTGGTTATTCATGATACGCGGAGTCAGGAATACCAGCAGCTCGGATTTTGCTTCCGAGACGATGTCCCGACGGAAAAGGCGCCCAACATACGGCACATCGCCCAGAAATGGCACCTTCTCTTCGGTTTTGCTCTGAGTATTGGAGAATACGCCGCCGATCACCACGGTCTCACCGTCGTTGACCAGCACCTTGGCGTTGACTTCGTTCTTCTTGATCGGCGGTACGTTGTTGAGCACGTTCTGGTAGTCCGGCTCATCCTTGGTGACCTTCACTTCCATGATGATCCGGTTGTCCGGAGTGATCTGCGGCGTGACCTCCAGCGACAGCGACGCCTCCTTGAAGGACACCGAGGTGGCACCGCTGGAACTCGATTCCTGGTACGGGATTTCCGTGCCCTTGAGGATCTTCGCGGTTTCCTTGTCGGACGTGACCACCTTGGGCTGCGACACGACCTCACCGTTGCCGGTCTTCTCCATCGCGCTCAGTTCCAGGTCGAGAATGGTGTTGTCGGTGACGAAGCCGATACCGATACCGGAGGTCGCCGAAGTCGCACCCAGGTCGACGAACGGTGTGCTGGCGCTCTGGCCGGTCAGCCGGCTCAGGGTCGGCGAACCGCCATTGGTCTTCCAGTTGCCACCGGAAATGCTGCCGCCCCAGCGAGCACCCAGTTGCTTGTCGTAGCCGACGTTGGCTTCGACGATACGCGCCTCGATCATCACCTGGCGCACCGGGATGTCCAACTGCGCAACGATCCGCCGCAATTCGTCGAGGCGCTCCTGGGTCTGGTAGGCAATGATGTTGTTGGTACGCTCGTCCACGGTGATCGAGCCACGCTCGTCGCCCTTGCTCTCGGCGCTGGTCACCGACTGGAACAGCTTGGCGATATCCGCGGCCTTGGCATAGTTGACCTGCAGCAGCTCGCGGCGCAGCGGCGCCAGTTCGGCGATCTGCTTCTGCGACTCGAGTTCCTGGCGCTCACGCGCGGCGATCTCGTCCGCCGGCGCCACCAGCAGTACGTTGCCGATCTTGCGCTTGTCCAGGCCCTTGGTCTTGAGCACCAGGTCCAGCGCCTGGTCCCACGGCACGTTCTGCAGGCGCAGGGTGATCCCGCCCTGCACCGTGTCGCTGGCCACCAGGTTCAGGTTGGTGAAGTCGGCGATCAGTTGCAGCACCGAACGGACGTCGATGTCCTGGAAGTTCAGCGAAAGCTTTTCGCCGCTGTAGACAAAACGCTCGGCGTTGCGTCGCTGAATGTCATCGACGGTCAGCGGACGGACACTGATGGTCAGCTTGTTGTCGGTCTGGTAGGTCGAATAATCGAAGGCACCACCCGGCTCGATGGAAATGCTCGCGCGGTCGGCGCCAGCCGTGGCATTGACGTACTGCACCGGCGTGGCGAAGTCCTTCACGTCCAGGCGCACGCGCAGGGACTCCGGCAATTGGGTGCGCGGGAAGTCCACGCTGATCTTGCCGCCCTTTTCCTGGATATCCGGGCTGATGGAAGGATCGGAAAGCTCGATGACCACATTGCCTTCGCCCTGCTCGCCACGCTGGAAGTCGACGCTGCGAATGGCCTTGCCCACCGGCGCATAGGCCTTGGGCGCCAGCCGCGCCGGTTGCGCGGCGGCAGCCACCGGCCGGCTGCCGGCCGCCGGACTGGCAACCGCGGGCGCCGCGCCCTGGCCGACCACCACGAACAGGTTGTTGCCATCGATCCGGGTGCTGTAGGGCGCCAGTTTGGTCAGGTTGATGATCAGCCGGGTGCGATCCTTGGCCTCGACCACGGTCACGCTGCGCGCGTTGCCCACGCCCAGGTCGCGAGTCCGGGCGGTCAGCTGGCTGGCCACCCCGGTCAGGTCCAGGGCAATCCGCGCCGGCTGCTCGGTGGTATAGCCGTGCGGAGCCGGGGGAGCGCTGTCGAAGGCCAGCTTGATCTCGACCCGATCCCCAGGCAGCGCCGCCACGTCGAGGGTCTTGAGATTGGCAGCGAACACCATCGGCGACACCACCGCCATCCATAGCGAAAGGCCGAGGGCGCAAAGGATCCTGTTCATATCGAGTTCCACTATGAGTGCTCTTTCAAGGGGATGGTGCGAGGTCGTTCCAGCCAGCCGCCTTCGCCGTCCGGAACGATCTCGATCACTTCGACCTGGGAATCGGTGATGGCCACGATACGGCCCTCGTTGCGTCCCAGGTAATCGCCCACCTTCAATCGATGAACACCACCGGCCCCGCGCAACAGGGCGTAGGTACCGCTGGCGTTGGAAAGGGTGCCCACCATCTCGAACTGCTCGATGTTGAAGCCTTCGAGGAATTGTTTGGTCCGGTTCGGATCCGGCTTGACCTCGCGCGAGCCCTTCTGGCGATTCACCAGGTCGATCTTGACCGGCGGCTGGAACGGACTGCGCAGCGACGCCGCGCTGTAGGTGAACGTTTCGTAGGACTGGAACTTGGGCGTCGGCTCGATGTTGCCGGCCGGCCGCGCGCGCACCTCGCGCATGTAGGCATCCAGGTCGCTGAAGTCATTGCCACCGCCACAACCGGCCAGCAACAGGGTCAGCAACCCTACGCACAACCCGCGCAAGCCGATCATTTCTGCAGCCCCTTGTCGTTGTAGCGATAGGTCTTGGCGAGAATGTTCATGCGCAGCTTGTTGCCGTTGCCCTCGGTCACCGGCCTGATCTCGAAGTCATGCAGGGTGACGATGCGCGGCAGGCTGGCCACGCCGCTGACGAAGGTGGCCAGGTCGTGATAGGCGCCGGTGACGGTGATCTGGATCGGCAGCTCGATATAGAACTGCTGCGCCACTTCCGGCAACAGCTTGATCTCCTCGAACTCCAGTCCGCTGCCGAGCCCGGTACGCGTGATGTCTTCCAGCAGCCCCGGCACTTCGGTGTCGCTGGGCAGTTGCTTGAGCAGTGCGCCGAAGGAGGCCTCCATGTCGAGCATCTGCTGGGTATAGGCCTCGAGGTTCGCCGCCAGGTGCGCCTTGGTCGCGAACTGCTCCTTGAGAGTGACCTCGCTGGCCCGCTGCTGGTCCAGTTGCCCGGTCAGGTCCTGGATATAAACCACGTAGCCCAACGCCAGCACCAACACCGCGACAATCACCCCACAGAACACCTTGACCGCAGCCGGCCAGGAGCCGATGTTCTGCATGTCGAGATCGGCGATGTCGATCTTGCGCAGGCTCTCCAGCCGTTCGGAAATATTCATTTGGCTGCCCCCGAAACCGGAGGCTGGGTCTGGCGCACGCTCAACTGGAAGACGTTGGCCTGATCCACCGTGCCACTGGTGGTCGCCTTGACCTCGGTCAGGCTGGGAGCCTCGAGCCAGTCGGAGGCATCGAGATTGCGCATCAGGTCCGAGACACGGTTGTTGGACTCCGCCGCACCGGTGATCGCGATGGTTTTACCGGTCATCTTCACGTCCGTGAAATACACGCCATCGGGCAGAGTCCGCGTCAGTTGATCGAAGACCCGCCCGCTGATCGAGCGGTTGCCCTGCAGGTCCTGGATGATCTTCATGCGTTCGATCAGTTGCTGGCGACGGGCTTTCAAGTCGCTGATCTGCTTGATCCGCGAGTCGAGCTGGGCGATTTCCTTGCTCACATAGGCATTGCGTGCAACCTGGTGATCGATGGAATGGCTGATGTACTGGTCGGCGATCAGGACGATACCGACCGAAATCACCAGCACTCCGACCAGGGCCGTCAGGAAGCGTTTGCGTCGCTCTTCACGCAGTTGTTCACGCCAGGGCAGAAGGTTGATCCGCGCCATCAGTCAAAACTCCTCAACGCCAGGCCACAGGCGATCATCAGGGCTGGCGCATCGCTGGCCAGCGCCCCGGCATTGACCTTGCTGCTCAACGCCATGTCGGCGAAAGGGTTGGCGACCATGGTCGGCGTGCCCAGCCGCTGCTGGATCAGGTGATCGAGCCCGGCAATGGAGGCGGTACCGCCGGCCAGCAGGATGTAGTCGACATCGTTGTACTGGCCCGAGGCGAAGAAGAACTGCAGGGAGCGCGACACCTGCTGGACCAGGGCATCCTTGAACGGCTGCAGGACCTCGACGACATAATCGTCGGGCAGGCCGCCCTGCTTCTTCGCCAGCCCCGCCTCCTCGTTGGAAAGGCCATAGCGCCGCTGGATTTCCTCGGTAAGCTGGCGTCCGCCGAACAATTGCTCGCGGGTATAGATGATCCGCCCGTTATGCAGGACGCTGAGGGTGGTCATGGTCGCACCGATATCGACCACCGCGACCGTCAGCTTGTCGTGGTCGATGGCCAACTGGGACGCCAGCAGGCCAAAGGAGCGCTCCAGCGCATAAGCCTCGACATCGACCACCCGGGCATCGAGCCCGGCCAGGCCGAGGGCCGCCTCGCGCACCTCGACATTTTCTTTCCGACAGGCGGCCAACAGCACCTCGACCCGCTCGGGGTTGCGCGCCGAATACCCCTGGACCTCGAAGTCGATGGCGACTTCCTCCAGCGGATAGGGAATGTACTGGTCGGCTTCGATCTTGAGCTGGCTCTCCATGTCATCATCGGAGAGCCCGGCATCCATTTCGATGGTCTTGGTGATGACCGCGGAACCGGCCACCGCCACCGCGGCTTCGCGTGCACTGGTCCGGGCCTTGAGCAGCACTCGCGTCAGGGCCTGGCCGACGCCTTCGAGTTCGGCAATGTTCTTCTCGACCACGGCATTGGGCGGCAGCGGTTCCACGGCATAGGACTCGACCCGATATCGATTGCCCGAGCGGCTCAATTCGAGGAGCTTGACCGAGGTGGAACTGATGTCTATGCCCAGGAGCGAATGCGCTTTTTTGCCGAAGAGTCCAAGCACTACCGATTCCCTATTACTATCCGCGACTTACGGACCCTTTATGATGAAGGGCATTTAATAGCAGTCTTGACATAAGCGCAAATGACGCTCAAGGCCAAAAATGCTTATAATGCCCCACGCTTTTCTCCGAGTCGTCGAACCAGCGCTTGCCGTGAATCTAGCCTGACGCCCAACTCATTCTTTTATCTGGAAATCCACAAGCCTTGATTCGTCTGCTGAAGTTTTTCGGGTGGTCTTTCGTCGCCATATTCTGCGGGCTGCTGCTCGTCCTGAGCGGCGCGTTTCTCTATCTTAGTCCGGGCCTGCCGTCCGTGGAGGCCCTGCGAAGCATCCAGTTGCAGATTCCACTGCGGGTCTACACCAGTGATGGCAAGCTGATAGCCGAATTTGGCGAAATGCGTCGCTCTCCCATTCGCTTCGCCGACATCCCCCCGAACTTCATCAACGCCCTGCTCAGTGCCGAAGACGACAACTTCGCCAACCACTATGGCGTCGACCCCAGCAGCCTGATGCGCGCCGCGACCCAACTGGTCAAGAGCGGCCATATCCAGTCCGGCGGCAGCACCATCACCATGCAGGTGGCGAAGAACTTCTTCCTGTCCAGTGAGCGTAGCTTCTCGCGCAAGACCAATGAAATTCTCCTGGCCCTGCAGATCGAGCGGCAACTGACCAAGGACGAAATCCTCGAGCTGTACGTGAACAAGATCTACCTCGGTAACCGTGCCTACGGTATCGAAGCCGCATCGCAGGTTTATTACGGCAAGTCGATCCGCGACATCAGCCTGGCCCAGATGGCCACGATCGCCGGCCTGCCCAAGGCACCGTCGCGCTTCAACCCGCTGGCCAACCCGGTACGGGCCAAGGAGCGCCGCGACTGGATCCTCGGCCGCATGTACAAGCTGGGCAAGATCGACGAGGCTGCCTACCAGGCCGCTCTCGCCGAGCCGATGAACGCCAGCTACCACGTGCCGACACCGGAAGTGAACGCGCCGTACATCGCCGAGATGGCCCGCGCCGAAATGGTCGGCCGCTACGGCAGCGACGCCTACACCGAAGGTTTCCGCGTCACCACCACGGTACCGAGCAACCTGCAGGAACTGGCCAACCATGCGGTTCAGGAAGGCCTGATCACCTACGACCAGCGCCACGGCTACCGCGGCCCCGAGTCGCGCCTGCCGGGCAAGACCCGCGAGGCCTGGAACCTCGAGCTGAGCAAGCAGCGCACCATCAGCGGGCTTGAGCCGGCGATTGTTACCCAGGTGGACAAGAACGCCCTGCACGTATTGACCCGCAACGGCATCGAGAGCGTGGCCTGGGACACCATGAAGTGGGCCCGCCCCTACCTGAACACCAACAGCATCGGCGCGGCACCGAAACAACCTGCCGACGTCGCCCAGGTCGGCGACCTGATCCGCGTGCAGCGCCAGGCCGACAACAGCCTCAAGTTCAGCCAGATCCCGGCCGCACAGAGCGCGCTGGTCTCGCTCGACCCGCAGAACGGCGCCATTCGCGCCCTGGTCGGCGGCTTCGCCTTCGAGCAGAGCAACTACAACCGCGCCATGCAGGCCAAGCGCCAGCCGGGTTCGAGCTTCAAGCCGTTCATCTACAGCGCAGCCCTGGACAACGGCTACACCCCGGCCAGCCTGGTCAACGACGCGCCGATCGTGTTCGTCGACGAATACCTGGACAAGGTCTGGCGGCCGAAGAACGACACCAACACCTTCCTCGGCCCGATCCGCCTGCGCGAAGCGCTGTACAAGTCGCGCAACCTGGTCTCGATCCGCCTGCTGCAGAGCCTGGGCGTCGACAAGACCATCGACTACATCGCCCGGTTCGGCTTCAACAAGCAGGACCTGCCGCGCAACCTGTCCCTGGCCCTGGGTACCGCGACCCTGACGCCGATGGAAATCGCCACCGGCTGGAGCACCTTTGCCAACGGCGGCTACAAGATCACGCCATACCTGATCGACAAGATCGAAAGCCGCAACGGCGAGACCCTGTTCGTCGCCAACCCGCCGAGCGTACCCACCGGCATGGCGGCCAGCAGCGGTATCGCCGCACCGAGCCATTCGACCTTCACCATCAACGGCACCAGCGAAGGACCGGCGCCTGCCGCCCAGGCACCGGCGGTCGCCGAGCGTATCGTCGACGGACGCACCACCTACATCCTCAACAGCATGCTCGAGGACGTGATCAAGCTCGGCACCGGCCGCCGCGCCCTGGCCCTGGGCCGCAGCGACCTGGCGGGCAAGACCGGTACCACCAACGAATCCAAGGATGCCTGGTTCAGCGGCTACAACGCCGACTACGTGACCACGGTCTGGACCGGCTTCGACCAGCCGGAAAGCCTTGGCCGCCGCGAGTTCGGCGGCACGGTGGCGCTGCCGATCTGGATGGACTACATGGGTGCCGCGCTCAAGGACAAGCCGCCACACACCCAGGCCGAGCCGGAAGGTATCCTCAGCCTGCGGGTCGACCCGGTCAGCGGCCGTGCAGCGGTACCGGGCACGCCGAACGCCTACTTCGAGCTGTTCAAGAGCGAGGACACGCCGCCATCGGTCAATGAGCTGGGCACGGGTGGCAGTGCCCCCGGCAGCCCGCTGCCGGCGGACGAGTCGGCACCGATCGACCTGTTCTGATCTGGGACAAAACCGCGGCGCTGCCTTCGCGGGCAAGCCCGGCTCCTACAGTTTCGTGTCGTACACGCCCCCGTGTGCAGCACAGGCCTGTAGGAGCGTGGCTTGCCCGCGAATGGCCTGCGCAACTCTCACGCTTATCCCGACCACGAACAAAAAAGCCCCGACTCATCCGAGCCGGGGCTTTTCATTCGACGCTACAGCGGCTTAGCCGTTGAACACGTCATCCACGCTTTTCAGCGGGTAGTGCTTCGGATACGGCAGGGTCGCCACGCCGGTCTCGATCGCGGCCTTGGCCACGGCATCGGAGATCACGGTGATCAGACGGGCATCCAGCGGCTTCGGAATGATGTACTCACGACCGAATGCCAGCGAGTCAACACCATAGGCCTCGCACACTTCCTTCGGCACCGGCAGCTTGGCCAGATCCTTCAGGGCGTTGGCTGCGGCGATTTTCATTTCCTCGTTGATGCGCTTGGCGCGAACGTCCAGGGCACCACGGAAGATGAACGGGAAGCCCAGCACGTTGTTGACCTGGTTCGGGAAGTCCGAACGACCGGTGGCCATGATCACGTCGCTACGGGTGGCATGGGCCAGCGCCGGGGCGATTTCCGGATCCGGGTTCGAACAGGCGAACACGATCGGGTTGGCCGCCATGGACTTCAGGCCTTCAGCGCTCAGCAGGTTCGGGCCGGACAGACCGACGAACACGTCAGCGCCTTCCAGGGCATCGGCCAGGGTGCGCTTGTCGGTCGCGTGGGCGAAGACCGCCTTGTACTGGTTCAGGTCGTCACGGCCGGAATGGATCACGCCGCTACGGTCGATCATGTAGATGTTCTCGATCTTCGCACCCATGCTGACCAGCAGCTTCATGCAGGAGATCGCGGCAGCGCCGGCGCCCAGGCAGACGATCTTCGCTTCCGGCAGGGTCTTGCCGGCGATTTCCAGGGCGTTGATCATGCCGGCCGCGGTAACGATTGCGGTACCGTGCTGGTCATCGTGGAACACCGGGATGTCGCACTGCTCGATCAGGGCGCGCTCGATCTCGAAGCACTCGGGTGCCTTGATGTCTTCCAGGTTGATGCCACCGAAGGTGATGGAGATGCGCTTGACGGTGTCGATGAAGGCTTGTGGGCTTTCCGAGTCGACTTCGATGTCGAACACGTCGATACCGGCGAAACGCTTGAACAGTACGCCCTTGCCTTCCATGACCGGCTTGGAGGCCAATGGGCCGAGGTTACCCAGGCCGAGGATCGCGGTGCCATCGGAAATGACCGCAACCAGGTTGCCCTTGCCAGTATACTTGTAGGCCAGTTCGGGATCGCGGCCGATTTCACGTACGGGCTCGGCAACTCCAGGGCTGTAGGCCAGCGACAGGTCGCGGGCGGTGGCGGTGGCTTTGGTGAGCTCGACGCTCAGCTTCCCCGGACGAGGATTGGCATGATATTCGAGAGCGGCAGTTTTCAAATCTGACATGTGGGCATTCCGCTTTTTACTGTGGGACAGACGGACCGCCGAGGATACGCGTGTCGCAAAGTCCTCACAAGACTGACCGGTCACCCGTGTCAAGGGTCGCAACCTACGACTTTGGCCCAAGAGCCACGGAATACAAGGCGCAAACTGTTCACAATCGAGATGAAAAATGTCTACACTTTTTCTCGAAAGGCTCTTACGAAGACCTGGTATCACTTCAAGAATAGCAGTCGCCACGCCCCCGCCCTGACGCCGGCCAACCTTGCGCCCACAAAAAAGGCGCTCACAAGGAGCGCCTTCTTCATCAGCGTGGAACAGCCATTCAGGCTGCCCAGTAAAAAGGCCTCAGGCCTTTTTCGCGCCGAATGCACCGAAACGATCGGCGAACTTCTGAACGCGGCCGCCGGTGTCCAGAGTCTTCTGCTTACCGGTGTAGAACGGGTGGCACTCGTTGCACACGTCGATTGCCAGAGGCTTGGCGAAGGTCGAACGGGTTTCGAACTTGTTGCCGCAGCTGCAGGTAACGGCAACTGCTGGGTATTCTGGATGAACGTCTGGTTTCATGGTGACTTCCTCGGCTAGCGTGCCGCCGCCCAACACTATTGTTGAACACCGCACGTAATTTAGCCGGCGATAATACCACCCTTGCAGAATGAAGCAAGCTGTCACCGGCACCAGTCGTCTGCTAGGCTCCCGCCCTTCTCATCGCCATTACCCGGGATAACCGCGTGTCCGAAGCCATTCTGCGCCTCGCCCTGCCTTCGCCCCTGCGCCGCCTGTTCGACTACCGGGCGCCCAAGGGAGTGCCGCGTAACGCGCTGCACCCCGGCATGCGGCTGCGGGTGCCATTCGGGCGGCGGGAAATGATCGGCATTCTGGTGGAAGTGGCCGAGCACAGCGAAGTCCCGGCGGACAAGCTCAAGCCTGCACTGGCCCTGCTCGACACCACGCCACCGCTGCCGCCGGCGCTGTTCCGGCTGTGCCTGTGGACCGCCCAGTATTACCAGCACAGCCTCGGCGACACCCTGAGCTGGGCCCTGCCGGTGCTGCTGCGCCAGGGCGAGCCGGCCGAGGCGCGCCAGGAGCGTTTCTGGTCGATGGCACCGGGCGCGCGCCTCGACGACCCACGGATCGCCCGGGCACCCCGCCAGCGCGAGGCCCTGGCCACCCTGGCGCAGCACCCCCACGGCGTGGCACACCAACTGCTGGGCAAACTGCAACTGAGCAAGGACAGCCTCGACCTGCTGCTGGCCAAGGAACTGGTGCAGGTGGAAATCCGCAGGCACGCCCCCGGCGAGCGCCACGAGCACTGGCTGGCGCAACCGGAACTGCCGCTCAACGAGGAACAACGTGCCGCCTGCACGGCAATCCGTACCGGCTTCGACAGCTTTCACGCCTTCCTGCTGGCCGGCGTCACCGGCAGCGGCAAGACCGAAGTCTACCTGCAACTGATCCGCGAAACCCTGGAGGCCGGCAAGCAGGCCCTGGTGCTAATCCCGGAGATCAACCTCGGTCCACAGACCCTGGCGCGCTTCGAGCAGCGCTTCAACGCCCGGATCGCCTTGCTGCACTCCGCCGTCAACGATCGCGAACGTCTGGATGCCTGGCTCGCCGCCCGCGACGGCGAAGCCGACATCATCATCGGCACCCGCTCGGCGCTGTTCACACCGATGAAGAACCCCGGGCTGATCATCATCGATGAAGAGCACGACGGCTCCTATAAACAGCAGGAAGGCCTGCGCTACCACGCCCGCGATCTGGCCCTGGTCCGCGCCCGCCAGGAAAACATCCCGATCGTGCTGGGCTCGGCCACCCCGTCACTGGAAAGCCTGCACAACGCCCATATCGGCCGCTACGGCCTGCTGCGCCTGACCCAACGCGCCGGCGGCGCCAAGGAACCGCGTTTCCTGCGCCTGGACGTGAAAAGCCGCCCACTGGACAGCGGCATCTCCGGGCCGATGCAGCAGGCCATCGGCCAGACGCTCGCGGCCGGCCAGCAGGTGCTGGTGTTCCTCAACCGCCGTGGCTTCGCGCCCACGCTGTTGTGTCACGACTGCGGCTGGATGTCCGAATGCTCGCGCTGCGATGCACGCATGACCGTACACCAGCGCTATGGCGAACTGCGTTGCCATCATTGCGGTAACGTCGAACGGGTACCGCGCAATTGCCCACAATGCGGCAAGGTCGACCTGCGCCCGGTCGGTGCCGGGACCGAGCGGGCCGAAGAGCGCCTGGCGATCCTGTTCCCCGACTACCCGGTGTTGCGGGTCGACCGCGACAGCACGTCGCGCAAGGACGCGATGAACCAGCTGTTCACCACCATCCAGAAAGGCCAGCCGTGCATCCTGGTCGGCACGCAGATGCTTGCCAAGGGCCATCACTTCCCACGGGTGACCCTGGTCGCGATCCTCGATGCCGATGGCGGCCTGTTTTCCGGTGACTTCCGCGCCAGCGAACGCATGGCCCAACTGATCGTCCAGGTCGCGGGCCGTGCCGGGCGGGCGGAAGAGCCGGGCAAGGTGATCATCCAGACCCACCTGGCGGATCATCCGTTGCTGGTGCAGTTGACCGAACAGGGTTACTTCGCCTTCGCCGAACAGGCCCTGAGCGAGCGCCGCGCCGCCGGCCTGCCGCCGTTCGCGCACCTGGCCCTGCTGCGTGCCGAAGCCCACAAGCCAGGCCAGGCGGAAGGTTTCCTCGACGAAGCCTGTAGCGAGGCGGAACGCCTGCTGGGTGAGATGGAGCTGGGTGGCATCGAGCTGCTGGGGCCGGTACCGGCACCGATGGAGCGCCGTGCCGGGCGTTTCCGCGCGCAATTGCTGCTGCAGGCCAACGCCCGCGCGCCGCTGCATCGCCTGTTGAGCCATTGGCTGCTGGTGCTGGAACAGATGCCGGGTGGGCGGCAGGTCAGGTGGTCGCTGGATGTAGATCCGGTGGACCTCTATTGATCGCGAGATCCTCTTCGCGGGCAAGCCACGCTCCTACAGGACGGAGTCGAACACAAATCTTGTGTACGCCACGGCCCCGTAGGAGCGTGGCTTGCCCGCGAAAGGGCCTCCAGCAACACCGCAAGTCCGCAACCTGTTGGCAAGCTCGCCCCGGCAACGGATAATATCCAGTTTTTCCACCTGCGCCTTGGGCGCCGCCGCGCTCGCGGTCGAAAGAGAAGACCATGAAAGACACCATTCGCCAGCTGATCCAGCAAGCCCTCACCCAACTCGTCAACGAAGGTGTGTTGCCTGAAGGCCTGACGCCGGCGATCCAGGTCGAGAACACCCGCGACAAGACCCATGGCGATTTCGCCAGCAACATCGCGATGATGCTGGCCAAGCCTGCCGGCCTGAAGCCCCGCGACCTGGCGGAAAAGCTGATCGCCGCCCTGCCGGTCGATGAAAACGTCAGCAAGGCGGAGATCGCCGGCCCCGGCTTCATCAATTTCTTCCAGAACACCCAGGCCCTGGCCTCGCGCCTGGACGCCGCCCTGGCCGACGCCCGCCTCGGCGTGCGCAAGGCCGGCGCGGCCCAGCGCACCGTGGTCGACCTGTCGGCACCGAACCTGGCCAAGGAAATGCACGTCGGCCACCTGCGCTCGACCATCATCGGCGATGGCGTGGCGCGGGTCCTGGAGTTCCTCGGCGACACCGTGATCCGGCAGAACCACGTCGGCGACTGGGGCACCCAGTTCGGCATGCTGATGGCCTACCTGCAGGAAAACCCCATCACCAGCGACGAGCTGTCGGACCTGGAGAACTTCTACCGCGCCGCCAAGCAGCGCTTCGACGAGTCGCCCGAGTTCGCCGACCGCGCCCGCGGCCTGGTGGTCAAACTGCAGGCCGGCGATGCCGAGTGCCTGGCGCTGTGGACCCGCTTCAAGGACATCTCGCTGTCCCACTGCCAGAAGATCTACGAACTGCTCAACGTCAAGCTGACCATGGCCGACGTCATGGGTGAAAGCGCCTACAACGATGACCTGATCAACGTGGTCAACGACCTCAAGGCCGCCGGCATGCTGGTCGAGAGCAACGGCGCCCAGTGCGTGTTCCTCGACGAGTTCAAGAACGCCGAAGGCGAGCCGCTGCCGGTGATCATCGTCAAGGCCGATGGCGGCTACCTCTACGCCACCACCGACCTGGCCGCCGTGCGCTACCGCAGCCGCCAGCTCAAGGCCGACCGCGCGCTGTACTTCGTCGACCAGCGCCAGGCCCTGCACTTCCAGCAGGTGTTCGCCGTGGCCCGCAAGGCCGGCTTCGTGACCCATCCGATGGAAATGGAGCACATGGGCTTCGGCACCATGAACGGCGCCGACGGCCGTCCGTTCAAGACCCGCGACGGCGGCACGGTCAAGCTGATCGACCTGCTGACCGAAGCCCGCGAGCGCGCCTACAACCTGGTCAAGGAAAAGAACCCGGACCTGGCCGAAGCCGAACTGCGCGAGATCGCCCGGGTCGTGGGTATCGGCGCAGTGAAGTACGCCGACCTGTCCAAGCACCGCACCAGCGACTACAGCTTCAACTTCGACCTGATGCTGAATTTCGAAGGCAACACCGCACCGTACCTGCTGTACGCCTACACCCGCGTGTCCGGCGTATTCCGCAAGCTGGGCAAGGACTTCAGCGAAGTCGACGGGCAGATCGTCCTCGAAGCCGCCCACGAGCAGGAACTGGCGGCGAAGCTGGCGCAGTTCTCGGAAGTGCTCAATAGCGTTGCCGAGAAGGGCACGCCGCACATCCTCTGCACCTACCTGTACGATGTCGCCGGCCTGTTCTCCAGCTTCTACGAGAACTGCCCGATCCTCGGCGCCGATACCCCGGCCCGTATGCAGAGCCGCCTGCGCCTGGCGGCGCTGAGCGGTCGTACCCTCAAGCAAGGCCTGGAGCTGCTGGGCCTGGAAACCCTGGAGCGCATGTAAGTTGGCAGCGAAGAAAAAACCCGCACCGAAACGCGGCGCCAGCCGCTACCAGGCTCCCGAAAAGAAGCCGATCCCGGGCTGGTTGTGGCTGGCCATCGGGCTGGGCGTTGGCGCCTTCATCGTCTTCCTGATGAAACTGGAACCGGGCAAGGGCGATGACGTCAAGCGCGTGCGCCAGGAACAGCAGAAAGCCGCCAAGGTCGCCGAAGCCAACAAGACGCCTCCGAGCCCGACCCAGCCGGTGAAGCCCAAGTACGACTTCTACACCCTGCTGCCGGAATCGGAAGTCATCGTGCCGCCGGAGGCCGTGCCGGAGAAAACCCTGCCGACCCCGCAGACCGTGCCAACCCCGCAAACACCGGTGACCCCGGCCGAAGCGGCGAAGATCGACACCGCCCGGGCCCAGGCGGCGCTGGCCGGGATCACCCCGCCACCGCCACCACCGGTGGCCAAGGCGGAACCGGCGGCGGTGACGAAGTTCTTCCTGCAGGCCGGTTCGTTCCGCAAGGAAGCCGACGCGGACAAGGTCCGGGCGCAGATCATCCTGCTCGGCCAGGCGGTTTCGGTGGAGTCCGGCACGGTGAAGGACGAGACCTGGTATCGGGTCCTGGTCGGTCCGTTCAGCAACCGCGAACAACTGACCACGGCCCAGAAACAACTGGCCGCCAGCGGTTTCAGCAATCTGTTGTTACAACAACGCCAGAGCCGCTGACCCTGCCGGCCTCTACGGAGGGTTGGGCCGGGCTTGAAGGCCCATGTGCTGGCCAGCCAGGCGCCCACGGGCCCGTGTCGCACGCCGATTGCGTGCACGGCCCGCCCTCCCTGCGGAGCCGGCTTGCTGGCGATCCGCCGCAGACGACCATTCAATATCGTCCTTGGCGCTGGCAAGGCCACTATCGCCAGCAAGCCGATTCCCACAGGATGACGCGCACTTCTCCTACACCACTCGTCCCCCAACCTCACCCGAGGTTGAAAATCCCTGCACCACCCCCATATGAGTTTCCATCAGGCATTTTCGCCCCGCTGCGTGGAGACACTCCCTTGACCACCATCGTTTCAGTTCGCCGCCACGGCAAAGTCGTCATGGGTGGCGACGGCCAGGTTTCCCTCGGCAATACCGTCATGAAGGGCAACGCCAAGAAGGTTCGCCGCCTCTATCACGGCCAGGTCCTCGCCGGCTTCGCCGGTGCCACCGCCGATGCCTTCACCCTGTTCGAACGTTTCGAAGGTCAACTTGAAAAACACCAGGGCCACCTGGTCCGTGCCGCCGTCGAACTGGCCAAGGAATGGCGTACCGACCGCTCCCTGAGCCGCCTGGAAGCCATGCTGGCGGTTGCCAACAAGGACGCCTCGCTGATCATCACCGGCAACGGCGACGTGGTCGAACCGGAGCACGGCCTGATCGCCATGGGCTCCGGCGGCAACTATGCCCAGGCCGCGGCCAGCGCCCTGCTGAAGAAAACCGACCTGTCGGCCCGCGAGATCGTCGAGACCGCCCTCGGCATCGCCGGCGACATTTGCGTATTCACCAATCACCACTTCACTATTGAGGAGCAGGACCTCGCGGAATAGGCAGTGCCAGCCCTGTATCGACACTGACTCAACCGCTTGAGGCCCCACATACCATGTCCATGACTCCCCGCGAGATCGTCCACGAACTCAATCGCCATATCATCGGCCAGGACGATGCCAAGCGCGCTGTCGCCATTGCCCTGCGCAACCGCTGGCGCCGGATGCAGCTCCCTGAAGAGCTGCGCGTCGAAGTGACGCCCAAGAACATCCTGATGATCGGCCCGACCGGCGTCGGCAAGACCGAAATCGCCCGGCGCCTGGCCAAGCTGGCCAACGCCCCGTTCATCAAGGTCGAAGCGACCAAGTTCACCGAAGTCGGCTACGTCGGACGCGATGTCGAATCGATCATCCGCGACCTGGCGGACGCCGCGATCAAGCTGCTGCGCGAGCAGGAGATGGTCAAGGTCCGCCACCGCGCCGAAGACGCTGCCGAGGAACGCATCCTCGACGCCCTGCTGCCACCGGCCCGCTCCGGGTTCAACGAAGAGGCCCAGCCAAGCCAGGACTCCAACACCCGCCAGTTGTTCCGCAAGCGCCTGCGCGAAGGCCAGCTGGATGACAAGGAGATCGAGATCGAAGTCGCCGAGCACACCGGCGTCGATATCTCCGCGCCACCGGGCATGGAAGAGATGACCAACCAGTTGCAGAGCCTGTTCGCCAACATGGGCAAGGGCAAGCGCAAGAGCCGCAAGCTCAAGGTCAAGGAAGCGCTCAAGCTGGTCCGCGACGAGGAGGCCGGGCGCCTGGTCAATGACGAGGAACTCAAGGCCAAGGCCCTCGAGGCGGTCGAACAGCACGGCATCGTGTTCATCGACGAGATCGACAAGGTCGCCAAGCGCGGCAATGTCGGGGGTGCCGACGTGTCCCGCGAGGGTGTGCAGCGCGACCTGTTGCCGCTGATCGAAGGCTGCACCGTCAACACCAAGCTGGGCATGGTCAAGACCGACCACATCCTGTTCATCGCTTCAGGTGCGTTCCACCTGAGCAAGCCGAGCGACCTGGTTCCCGAGCTGCAGGGCCGCCTGCCGATCCGTGTCGAGCTCAAGGCGCTGAGCCCGGAAGACTTCGAGCGCATCCTCAGCGAGCCACATGCTTCGCTGACCGAACAGTATCGCGAACTGCTCAAGACCGAAGGCCTGAACATCGAGTTCCAGCCGGAAGGCATCAAGCGCCTGGCGGAGATCGCCTGGCAGGTCAACGAGAAGACCGAGAACATCGGCGCCCGTCGCCTGCACACGCTGCTGGAGCGGCTGCTCGAGGAAGTCTCGTTCAGTGCCGGTGACCTGGCCGGCGCCCAGGGTGCCGAGCCGATTCGCATCGACGCCGACTACGTCAACAGCCACCTCGGCGAATTGGCGCAGAACGAAGACCTGTCGCGGTATATCCTGTAAAGAACGCCACCTCCCTGCAGGAGCGTGGCTTGTCCGCGAATGGGGCCTCAAGGCCGTCAAAAACTTCGCGGGCAAGCCCTGCTCCTGCAAGAGCGGCTTTCACATCGACAGGTCCGCGCACGTCATGACAACCCGCATCCCCACCGCCATCAATCTGCACAAGGCCTCAAAAACCCTGACCCTCAAATACGGTCCGGACGAGGAATACCATCTGCCCGCCGAGTTCCTGCGGGTGCACTCTCCCTCCGCCGAGGTCCAGGGACACGGCCAGCCGATCCTGCAGTTCGGCAAGCTCAACGTCGGCCTGAGCAAGCTCGAACCCGCCGGCCAGTACGCACTGAAACTGACCTTCGACGACGGCCATGACAGCGGCCTGTTCACCTGGGATTACCTCTATCAACTCGCCTGTCGTCAGGATGACTTGTGGGCCGAGTATCTTGCCGAACTCAAGGCAGCCGGAAAATCCCGCGACCCTTCCGAATCGATCGTCAAGCTGATGCTCTAGCTCGCGCGTCTTGCCATTTGGGGCGTATTTTCTAATCTGTTCTGATCCAATACCCGGAAGCAGCGGCTGACGTTCGGCGCGCTTGCGAAATAAATTAAACTCGGGTAACCAATGGACTTGGCAAGTCCCGTGCATTTAACGATGCGCAATCAACCGGTCACCCGAGCAGCAGTACTTGGCATTCGTTGTGCCTGGTCGCACAGTGTTTACCCGGTACTCGTCTCAGGACAATGGAGCGTCGTAGATGAGTGACAAGAACAGCGATGACCTCAAGCGTCAGGCCTCGGAAAACACCCTGGGCCTGAACCCCGTCGTCGGCTTGCGTAGAAAGGATCTTCTGACTTCGGCACGAATGGTACTGGCCCAGACCCTCCGGCAGCCCATCCACAGTGCCAAACACGTCGCCCATTTCGGCGTCGAACTGAAGAACGTGCTGTTCGGCAAATCCGAGTTGCAGCCGGACAACGACGACCGTCGCTTCTCTGACCCGGCCTGGAGCCAGAACCCGCTCTACAGGCGCTACCTGCAGACCTACCTGGCCTGGCGCAAGGAACTCCACGACTGGATCGACGACAGCTCGCTCTCGGCCCAGGACATCAGCCGCGGACACTTCGTCATCAACCTGCTGACCGAAGCCATGGCCCCGACCAACACGGCGGCCAACCCGGCGGCGATCAAGCGGTTCTTCGAGACCGGCGGCAAGAGCCTGCTCGACGGCCTGTCGAACCTGGCCAAGGACCTGGTGCACAACGGCGGCATGCCCAGCCAGGTCAACATGAGCGCCTTCGAGGTCGGCAAGAACCTCGGCACCAGCGAAGGCGCCGTGGTGTTTCGCAACGACGTGCTGGAGCTGATCCAGTACGGGCCGATCACCGAGCAGGTGCATGAACGCCCGCTGCTGGTGGTGCCGCCACAGATCAACAAGTTCTACGTCTTCGACCTGAGCCCGGACAAGAGCCTGGCGCGTTTCTGCCTGCGCAGCCACCAGCAGACCTTCATCATCAGCTGGCGCAACCCGACCAAGGCGCAGCGCGAGTGGGGCCTGTCGACCTATATCGAGGCGCTCAAGGAGGCTGTCGACGTGGTCTGCGCGATCACCGGCAGCAAGGACCTCAACATGCTCGGCGCCTGCTCCGGCGGCATCACCTGCACCGCCCTGCTCGGCCACTACGCGGCCCTGGGCGAGAAGAAGGTCAACTCCCTGACCCTGCTGGTCAGCGTGCTCGACACCACCCTGGACACCCAGGTCGCGCTGTTCGTCGACGAACAGACCCTGGAAGCCGCCAAGCGCCACTCCTACCAGCAGGGCGTGCTGGAGGGCAGCGACATGGCCAAGGTGTTCGCCTGGATGCGGCCCAATGACCTGATCTGGAACTACTGGGTCAACAACTACCTGCTGGGCAACGAGCCGCCGGTGTTCGACATCCTCTTCTGGAACAACGACACCACCCGCCTGCCCGCCGCGTTCCACGGCGACCTGATCGAGATGTTCAAGAACAACCCACTGGTACGCGCCGATGCACTGGAAGTGTGCGGCACGCCGATCGACCTGAAGAAAGTCGACGCCGACATCTTCGCCCTGGCCGGCACCAACGATCACATCACGCCGTGGAAGTCCTGCTACAAATCGGCGCAACTGTTCGGTGGCAAGGTCGAGTTCGTACTGTCGAGCAGCGGCCATATCCAGAGCATCCTCAACCCGCCGGGCAACCCCAAGTCGCGCTACATGACCAACGAGGAGATGCCGGCCAAGGCCGAGGACTGGCAGGAAAACTCCACCAAGCATACCGACTCCTGGTGGCTGCATTGGCAAGCCTGGCTGGCGGCGCGCTCGGGCAAGCTGAAGAAGTCGCCGACCAGCCTGGGCAGCAAGGCATACCCGTCGGCCGAGGCGGCACCGGGCACCTACGTGCACGAGCGATAGACCGCGCCGCCCCTTGTAGGAGCCGGCGGTACGGCGACTCCTGCAAGGATCGCGTGCACATGAGGGATCACGTGCACACAGAAGCAGGATTCAACACAGGGCTCGCAGCATGCCGCAACCGTTCATTTTCAGAACCATCGAGCTGGACGGCCAGACCATCCGTACCGCGGTTCGCCCCGGCAAGCCACACCTGACGCCACTGCTGATTTTCAACGGCATCGGCGCCAACCTGGAGCTGGTGTTTCCGTTCGTCCAGGCGTTGGACCCGGACCTCGAAGTGATCGCCTTCGACGTCCCCGGCGTCGGTGGTTCGTCCACACCCAGCCGCCCCTATCGCTTTCCCGGCCTGGCCAAGCTCAGCGCGCGGATGCTCGACTACCTGGACTATGGCCAGGTCAATGCGGTCGGGGTGTCCTGGGGTGGCGCACTGGCGCAGCAGTTCGCCCACGATTATCCGGAGCGTTGCAAGAAGCTGATCCTGGCGGCCACCGCCGCCGGCGCGGTCATGGTCCCGGGCAAGCCCAAGGTGCTGTGGAACATGGCCAGCCCGCGCCGCTACATTCAACCCTCCCACGTCATCCGTATCGCGCCGACCATCTACGGCGGCGCCTTCCGACGCGATCCGCACCTGGCCGCCGAACACGCGGCCAAGGTGCGTTCGGCCGGCAAGCTGGGCTACTACTGGCAACTGTTCGCCGGCCTCGGCTGGACCAGCATCCACTGGCTGCACAAGATCCGCCAGCCGACCCTGGTACTGGCCGGCGACGATGATCCGCTCATTCCGCTGATCAATATGCGCCTGCTGGCCTGGCGTATTCCCAATGCCCAGCTACACATAATCGATGACGGCCACTTGTTCCTGATCACCCGGGCCGAAGCCGTGGCGCCCATCATCATGAAGTTCCTCGACGAAGAACGTCAGCGGGCCGTCATGCACCCGCAACCGGCGCCCTTCAAGAGCACCTGAGGGGCACCCATTCGCAGCGTGCCCACCGGCAGGATATCGGCAGGGCACGTCAGGGACGGGGCAGTGGACAGCCCCGGTCCGATGCGATGTATCGGTTGATCAGCTTGATGACGAAGGAGTGTTGACTCATGCCAGACAGACCAGCGACGGGTTCGCTACCCGCAGCCGCGACGCCCATCAATGCACAGAGTGCGATTACCGGCCTGCGCGGCCAGGATCTGCTCTCCACCCTGCGCAGCGTCGCCACCCACGGCCTGCGCAACCCGCTGCACACGGCGCGGCATGTGCTGGCGCTGGGGAACCAGTTGGGCAAGGTGTTGCTCGGCGAGACACCGCACCAACCCTCTCCACGTGACTCGCGCTTCACGGACCCGGCCTGGAGCCTGAACCCGTTCTACCGACGTGGCCTGCAGGCCTACCTGGCGTGGCAGACCCAGGTCCGGCACTGGATCGACGAAAGCCGGATGAGCGATGACGAGCGCGCCCGGGCGCACTTCATCTTCACGCTGTTCAACGATGCGGTGGCGCCGTCCAACACCCTGCTCAACCCCCTGGCGGTCAAGGAGCTGTTCAATTCCGGTGGCAACAGCCTGGTGCGCGGCATCAGCCACCTGGTGAACGACATGCTGCACAACAACGGCCTGCCCAGCCAGGTCACCAAGCATGCCTTCGAAGTCGGCAAGACCGTGGCCACCACCCAGGGGGCGGTGGTGTTTCGCAACGAGCTGCTGGAGCTGATCCAGTATCGGCCGATGAGCGAAAGGCAATACGCCAGGCCGCTGCTGATCGTGCCGCCACAAATCAACAAGTACTACATCTTCGACCTCAGCCCGACCAACAGCCTCGTGCAGTACGCCCTGAAAAACAGCCTGCAGGTGTTCATCATCAGCTGGCGCAACCCCGACGTGCGCCACCGTGAATGGGGCCTGTCGAGCTATGTCGAGGCGGTGGAGCAGGCGATGAACGTCTGCCGGAGCATCACCGCGAGCCGCGAGGTCAACCTGGTGGGCGCCTGCGCCGGCGGCCTGACCATCGCCGCCCTGCAAGGCTACCTGCTGAGCAAGCGGCAGTTGCGCCGGGTCGCCAGTGCCACCTACCTGGTCAGCCTGCTCGACAGCCGGCTGGACAGTCCGGCCACCCTGTTCGTCGACGAGCAGACCCTGGAGGCAGCCAAGCGCCGCTCCTACCAGCAAGGCGTGCTGGACGGCCGGGACATGGCCAAGGTGTTCGCCTGGATGCGGCCCAATGACCTGATCTGGAACTACTGGATCAACAATTACCTGCTGGGCAAGGAGCCGCCGGCCTTCGACATCCTCTACTGGAACAACGACCACACCCGCCTGCCGGCCGCGCTGCATGGCGACCTGCTGGACTTCTTCAAGCACAACCCGCTCAGCCACCCTGGCGGGCTGGAGGTCTGCGGCACGCCCATCGATCTGCAGAAAGTCACGGTCGACAGTTTCCATGTCGCCGGCATCAACGACCACATCACGCCATGGGACGCGGTCTATCGCTCGACCCTGCTGCTGGGCGGCGACCGCCGCTTCGTGCTGTCCAACAGCGGCCACATCCAGAGCATTCTCAACCCGCCGGGCAACCCCAAGTCCACCTACATCGAAAACCTCAAGCTGAGCAGCGACCCGCGGGCCTGGTACTACGATGGTCGGCAGGTCCAGGGCAGCTGGTGGCCACAATGGCTGGAATGGCTCCAGTCGCACTCGGGAGCCCTCAAGGAAACCCGGCTGACCCTCGGCGACGCCAGGTATCCAACCATGGAAGCCGCACCCGGCACTTATGTGCGGGTGCGATGACTCTCACCGGACACGGTTGCCCGGCAGCCGTGACACCCAACCTAAGAAGACTGGATGAAGACCCGCGACCGGATTCTTGAATGCACACTGCAACTGTTCAACCAGAAGGGCGAACCGAATGTCTCGACCATGGAAATCGCCAATGAACTGGGGATCAGCCCGGGCAATCTCTACTACCACTTCCATGGCAAGGAGCCTCTGGTACTCGGGCTTTTCGAGCGCTTCCAGGCGGAGCTGGCACCGCTGCTGAACCCTCCGGCGGATGCCGAACTGGCACCGGAGGACTACTGGTTCTTCCTGCACCTGATCGTCGAGCGCCTGTCCCAGTACCGCTTCCTGTTCCAGGACCTGTCCAACCTGGCCGGCCGCCTGCCCAAGCTCGCCAGGGGTATCCGCAACCTGCTCAACGCGCTCAAGCGTACCCTCGCCTCGTTGCTGGCGCAGTTGAAGACCCAGGGCTTCATCGTCAGCGACACCCAGGCGCTGGGGCAATTGGTGGAACAGATCACCCTGACCCTGCTGTTCTCGCTGGACTATCAGCGAATCCTGGGCCGCGAGGGCGAAGTCCGGCTGGTGGTGTACCAGATCATGATGCTGGTGGCGCCGCACCTGCTGCCGCCGGCACGGTTGGCGACTGAACGGATGGCCTTGCGTTATCTCGAAGAGCCTTGATAACCGGCCCAAGGTATGGAGCAGAACAGGGCTGCCAAGCCCGAAACAAAAACGCCCGGCCTTCACAGACCGGGCGTTTCCATTGCGCGAAGCGCCACTCAGGACTGAGAGGTCGGCGCCGACGGAGCCGGGGCCGCAGCCGGAGCGGCTGGAGCAGCCGGGGACACCGAATTGGTGGTGGTCGGTGCCACCGCCGGTTTCGCCGCGGCAGGAGTTGCCGGCTTGGCAACGGCCGGCTTGGCCGCCGCAGGCTTTTTCACCGCTGCAGGTTTCGCGGCAGGTTTGGCTGCCGGTTTTGCAGCGGCCGGCTTCGCAGCAGGCTTGGCCGCTGGTTTCGCGGCGGGTTTGGCCGCGGCTACCGGCTTGGCTGCTGGCTTCGCGGCAGGCTTGGCAGCCGCCGTCTTGGCCGCAGGCTTGGCGGCGGGTTTTGCAGCCGGCTTGGCTGCCGGTTTGGCCGCAGCGGTTTTAGCTGCCGGCTTGGCGGCGGGTTTGGCCGCAGCCTTGGCCAGCGGCTTGGCCGCCGTCTTCGCTGCCGGTTTGGCTGCCGCCGCTTTCGCCGCCACCGGGGTCACCTTCTGGCCAGTGAGTTGCTCGATCTGCCTGGTCAGGGTGTCGACCTTGCTGTGCAGGGCCTTGACCTCATTGCGGCTGGGAACACCCAGACGCGAGATGGCACTGTTCAGACGCTTGTCGAAAGCCTCCTCCAGTTCGTCCCACTTGCCCAGGGCGCGTTCCTTGACGCCGGTGATGCGCGACTTGGCCGAACCGGCGGAGTCCTTGGCCGCCTCGACAGTCTTGCCCACTGCACTCTTGGTCAGCTTCTCGGCTTTCTCACCGTCCTTCACCAGGCTCTCGAAGACCTTGCTGCCGTCACTGTCGATTTTCGAGTACACGCCTAAACCGGCCAGCCAGATCTTGCGGGAGTATTGCTCAACCTTCCCGATCCACGAGCTGCCTTCTTTCTCAGTATTCTTCTTGCCAGCCATCCCGTTCTCCTTAATGTTTACGCGCGACACGTTCGAGCAATGCCGTCAACTCATCGAGCTTAGCAGAGAGTGCCTCAACGTCATGTTTAGACGGAATCCCGATGCGATTCAAGGCACTGGCGACACGGCTGTCGAACGCTTTCTCGACCTTGTCCAGTTGCACTTCGACCCGCCCCTTGAGGCCGCTGACATCGCTCTTCACGCTGTCGATCTGGCTGTTGGCGGCTTCAAGCTTCGCGTCGACAGCCTTTTTCCCTTCCTTTTCAATTGCTTGGCCGGCCTTGACGAGTTCCTGGAAGTACTCGCTGCCTTCCTTGCCGACCTTGGCGTAGGCGCCCAGACCCGCCAACCAGATCCTGCGGGCATAGAGTTTCACTTCAGCCAGGGCGGTGGGCTGAACGTCGGATTTTTTCTTCAGACTGACTTTGGCCATGGTGCACCTCACACGTGAACGGTTGGAGGAACTGCCCGCGCAAGCGGGGACTGCAGCACAAAGTAGTGGCAAAAATTAGAATGGGCACCCTAACCGATGTGGCCAGGGGTCACTTGTGGAAACAGGATTCACCCGTGGCAGCCGGCTCCCACAGGATTGACTGCCACAGGTTCGGATCCGACGGGTTCAGGCCAGCGCCTTGTCCAGCGCCTTCTCGATCTCGCTCTTGATGGTGCCGCTCATGGCCGACATCAGCATGCCCAGCTCGACATCCACCCTGATCCGGTCCTCGGCGATCGTCACCTCGCCGCTGACGCCGGAGCGCTTGAGGCTGACGGTATCACCCGACCAACGCGGCGCCAGGCCATACTGGTCGGCCAGTTTCTGCACCAGCGCCTCGGCCTTCTCACGCGCGCCTGCCAGACCGAGATGATGGGCACGCTCGACACTAATCCGGGCCATCGATTGACTCCTGTTCCATGAATGTAGGCCGGGGCGGCCTTGAACTGCGCTGCGTCAATCCGTCCCGGTCGCCCACTATACTTACATTCCGCCTTTGCCAAGACAAAGCCGGCTACCGGGATTAGAATGGCCCGCATTCTCTTCTGGTGACAGCGATATGACTGATCAGCGCAAAGGCAGCGATGCCGAACCCACCACACACTTCGGCTACAAGAATGTGCCGGAAAGCGAAAAGGCCGGCAAAGTCGCCGAAGTCTTTCACTCGGTGGCCGCCAAGTACGACCTGATGAACGACGTCCTTTCCGGCGGCATGCACCGCCTGTGGAAGCGTTTCACCATCGAGCTGTCGGGCGTGCGCCCCGGTAACCGGGTGCTGGACATCGCCGGCGGCACCGGCGACCTGGCGGCGAAGTTCTCGCACCTGGTGGGTCCCACCGGCCAGGTGGTGCTGGCCGATATCAACGCCTCCATGCTCAAGGTCGGCCGTGATCGCCTGCTGGATCGCGGGGTGGCCGGCAATATCGAGTTCGTCCAGGCCGACGCCGAGAAGCTGCCGTTCCCGGACAACCACTTCGACTGCGTGACCATCGCCTTCGGCCTGCGCAACGTCACCCACAAGGAAGATGCCCTGCGCTCCATGCTGCGGGTGCTCAAGCCCGGTGGCCGCCTGCTGGTGCTGGAGTTCTCCAAGCCAACCAACGCGCTGATGTCCAAGGTCTACGACGCCTACTCGTTCGCCTTCATGCCACTGGCCGGCAAGCTGATCACCAACGACTCGGAAAGCTATCGCTACCTGGCCGAATCGATCCGCATGCACCCGGACCAGGAAACGCTCAAGTCGATGATGGTGGACGCCGGCTTCGACCGCGTGACCTACCACAACATGACTTCGGGCATCGTCGCCCTGCACCGCGGCATCAAGCCCTGATGCTGCTCAGCGGCCTTCTCGCCGGCGTCGAACACGGCCTCAACCGTGTGCTGCGCCTGGACAGCACTGCCCTGGGCCGTCTCGGGCACCTGACGGGCAAGGTCATCGAGGTCGACAGCCCGGCCTTGAAGCTGTTCATCCTGCCCAGCGACGAAGGCCTGCTGCTGGCCGCCCACTGGGCCGCCGAGGCCGACTGCATCCTCCGTGCGTCCACCACCAGCCTGCTCCACCTGGCCCTGAGCAAGGACAAGAGCGCCGTGCTGCATGGCCCGGACGTGCACCTGGAAGGCGACAGCGCGGTGCTGCTGGACCTGGCCGGGGTGCTGCAGGACCTGGAGCTGGACTGGGAGTACGAGCTGTCGCGCTGGCTCGGCCCGGTCGCCACGCAACTGGTCAGTGGCCACCTGCGCAGCCGTGCCGGCTGGTACCGGCAGGGTTTCGCCAGCCTGAACCAGAACCTGGCCGAGTACCTCAGCGAAGAGTCGCGGGCACTGGTCGGCAAACACGAGGCCGAAGCCCGTTTCGCCGAACTCGACCGGCTCAAGCTCGATCTAGAACGACTCGAGGCACGTTTCGAACGCCTCTCCCGATCCCTCAATTCCAGCGATAACGCATGAAGCTGCTCGCCGTCCGCCGTCTGTTACGCATCCTGCGCGTGGTCATCCGCTACCGTCTCGATGACCTGCTGTTCGACCTGCCCCTGCCCTGGTTCCTCCTGGCATTGCGTTTCGCCCTGCCGTGGCGCTGGTTGCCGCGCAAGCCGCTGGACCTGAGCCGCGGTGCACGGCTGCGCCTGGCCCTGCAGGACCTGGGACCGATCTTCATCAAGTTCGGGCAGATCCTCTCGACCCGTCGCGACCTGCTGCAAGAGGACATCGCCGACGAGCTGATGCTGCTGCAGGACCGTGTCCCACCGTTCGACCCGCAGAAAGCCGTGGAGCTGATCGAGTCGCAACTGGGCCGCAAGATCGGCGAAGTCTTCAGCCGCTTCGACATCGAACCGCTGGCCTCGGCCTCGGTGGCCCAGGTCCACGCCGCGCAGCTCAAGAGCGGCGAGGAAGTGGTGGTGAAAGTCATCCGTCCAGGTCTCAAGCCGGTGATTGCCCAAGACCTGGCCTGGCTGTTCCTGCTCGCCCGCACGGCCGAGCGGCTCTCCGCCGACGCCCGCCTGCTGCACCCGGTGGACGTGGTCAGCGACTACGAGAAGACCATCTACGACGAGCTCGACCTGCTGCGCGAGGCGGCCAATGCCAGCCAGTTGCGGCGCAACTTCGAAGGCTCGGACATGATGTACGTGCCCCAGGTCTACTGGGACTGGTGCCGGCCGAAGGTGCTGGTGATGGAGCGCATCTACGGCATCCAGGTCACCGACCTCGCGACCCTGGCCGACCAGCGTACCGACATGAAGCTGCTCGCCGAACGCGGCGTGGAGATCTTCTTCACCCAGGTGTTCCGCGACAGCTTCTTCCACGCCGACATGCACCCCGGCAATATCTTCGTCAGCACCGTCAAGCCGTGGAGTCCGCAGTACATCGCCATCGACTGCGGCATCGTCGGCAGCCTGACTCCGCAGGACCAGGACTACCTGGCCCGCAACCTGTTCGCCTTCTTCAAGCGTGACTACCGCCGCGTCGCCCAGTTGCATATCGACTCGGGCTGGGTTCCGGCGGACACCCGACTCAACGAGTTCGAGGCGGCGATCCGCACCGTCTGCGAACCGATCTTCGAAAAGCCGCTGAAGGACATCTCCTTCGGCCAGGTGCTGATGCGCCTGTTCCAGACCGCGCGGCGCTTCAACATGGAAGTCCAGCCACAGCTGGTGCTGCTGCAGAAGACCCTGCTCAACATCGAAGGCCTGGGCCGCCAGCTGTACCCGGAACTGGACCTGTGGAGCACCGCGCAGCCGTTCCTCGAACGCTGGATGCGCGAACGGGTCAGCCCGAAAACCCTGCTGGGCAACCTGCAGAGCCAGGTCGAGCAACTGCCGCACCTGGCCAACATGACCCGCGACCTGCTCGAACGCCTGTCGCAGCCCCATGCCGCCGACCCGCAGCCGCCGTACAAAAAGCGCAAGGACGACTGGCTGCTGCGTCTGCTCGGCTCACTGCATCTTGGGGGGGGCGCGTTTCTCGCCGCCAACGGGCCGCTGCACGAATGGGGTCACTGGCCGGCGGCAGTCATGCTGGCCATTGGTTTGTATCTGGTCGTGCGCCGATAGCCAGCAAGGCTCGCGGCTGGCAAACTGTTCATTCGCCGAGGCCCAACCACGCAGGTTGCGCCCGGTTGTCGGAGTCGAAAATGAAAGACTGGCTGGACGAGATCAAGTGGGACAGCGACGGCCTGGTGCCGGCGATTGCCCAGGATCACAAGACCGGGCGCGTGCTGATGATGGCCTGGATGAACCGCGAGGCGCTGCAACTGACCGCTCGCGAGAACCGCGCCATCTACTGGTCACGTTCACGTGGCAAACTGTGGCGCAAGGGCGAGGAGTCCGGCCACGTGCAGCATCTGCATGAAATGCGCCTGGATTGCGACGCCGACGTGATCATCCTGATGGTCGAACAGGTCGGCGACATCGCCTGCCACACTGGCCGCCAAAGCTGCTTCTACCGCGTCTACGAAAACGACGGCTGGAAGACGGTCGATCCGGTCCTCAAGGACCCGCACAGCATCTACGCAGCAGGACACTGAACATGACTGATACCCTGACCCGTCTGGCCCAGGTACTGGAAGAGCGCAAGGGTGCGGCACCCGACAGTTCCTATGTCGCCAGCCTGTACCACAAGGGTCTGAACAAGATTCTGGAAAAGGTTGGCGAGGAGTCCGTCGAAACCATCATCGCGGCCAAGGACGCTGCCCTCAGCGGCGACTGCAGCGACGTGATCTACGAAACCGCCGACCTGTGGTTCCACAGCCTGGTCATGCTCGCCCAGCTGGGCCAGCATCCGCAGGCCGTGCTGGATGAATTGGACCGTCGCTTCGGACTGTCCGGACACGCCGAGAAAGCCTCGCGTCCGTCCGCCTGAACAACTTTTCGAGAGGAGAAACACCATGGGCATTTTTGACTGGAAACACTGGATCGTCATCCTGATTGTCGTCGTGCTGGTGTTTGGTACCAAGAAGCTGAAGAACCTCGGCACCGACGTCGGCGAGTCGATCAAGGGCTTTCGCAAGGCCATGAACGATGACGAGAAGCCGGCCGAGCCGGTGGTCCCGCCGACCGTGCAACCTGCCCAGCCACAGCCGGGCGCCCAGCAGAACGCGCCACACACCATCGATGTACAGGCGCAGAAGGTCGAAGAGCCCCGCAATCATTCGTGAGCACTGAATAATGTTCGGTATCAGCTTCAGTGAACTGCTGCTCGTCGGCCTGGTGGCGCTGCTGGTCCTCGGCCCCGAGCGCCTGCCGGGTGCCGCGCGCACGGCTGGCCTGTGGGTCGGACGGCTGAAACGCAGCTTCAACGCGATCAAGCAGGAAGTGGAACGGGAAATCGGTGCCGACGAAATCCGTCGGCAACTGCACAACGAGCACATCCTGTCCCTGGAACAGGAGGCTCGCAAGATCCTGTCGCCGGTCCAGGAGCCGGCTCCCCAGGCTCAGCCCCAGAGCCAGCCGGCCGCCCAATCCGTGACCCAGCCGGCCGGTGAAACACCGCTGCCGAGCGACCTGCCACCGGCCACCGTCGCCCCGGGCGATGCCGTACCGGTGCTCGGCGCCGTCGAACCGGCCCCGCATGTTCCGGGCGAAACCGTCACTCCCGCGCCGACGCCAAGTGCGCCAGCTTCTCACGACCCAACTGTGCCGCCGCGAGCCCCATGAGCGATTTTCCGGAAAACGACCAGCAGATGCCGCTGGTCTCGCACCTTACCGAGTTGCGCACCCGCCTGCTGCGCTGTGTCGCGGCAACCTTCCTGATCTTTGCCGGGTTGTTCGCCTTCACCCAGCAGATCTACACCTTCGTCTCCACGCCATTGCGCCAGTACCTGCCGGCCGGCGCGACGATGATCGCCACCGACGTCTCCTCGCCGTTCCTGACGCCGCTCAAGCTGACCATGATGGTCTCGCTGTTCCTGGCGATCCCGGTGATCCTGCACCAGATCTGGGGTTTCATCGCCCCGGGTCTGTACAAGCATGAGAAACGCGTGGCCGTGCCGCTGCTGGTGTCCAGCATCATCCTGTTCTACACCGGCATGGCTTTCGCCTATTACCTGGTGTTCCCGCTGATCTTCAAGTTCTTCGCCGCCGCCACCCCGGCCGGCGTCGAGATGATGACCGACATCACCAGCTACCTCGACTTTGTCATGACGCTGTTCTTCGCCTTCGGCGTGGCGTTCGAGATCCCGGTGGCCGTGGTGCTGCTGGTGTGGATCGGCGTGGTCGACGTCAAGTACCTGAAGAAGATCCGCCCGTACGTGATCATCGGCTGCTTCGTGGTCGGCATGATCCTGACCCCGCCGGACGTGTTCTCGCAGACGTTGCTGGCGGTGCCAATGTGGCTGCTGTTCGAGATCGGCGTGCTGTTCGGCGGCCTGGTCAGCAAGCGTGGCGAGGCGTCGGAAGAGAAACCCACCGACACTGGCCCACAGCCGCCAGCCCCGCTCGCGTGAACCTGCTGCTTCTTGAAGAGGCCGACTTCATTGCGGCCGACCGGGTGGTGCTGCGTGACCGGCGCCTGACTCACATGCAGGAAGTCCATCGCGTCGCGGTGGGCGACAGCCTGCGGGTCGGCCGGCTCGGCGGGCTGATGGGCAATGCCCGGGTCCTGCACCTGGAGGCCGGTGAAGCCCAGCTGCAGGTCAGCCTCGACCAGCCACCGCCGGCCAAGCTGCCGCTGACCCTGGTGCTCGCCCTGCCGCGCCCGAAGATGCTCCGCCGGGTCTTCCAGACCATCGCCACCATGGGCGTGCCCAGGCTGGTGCTGGTCAACAGTTACCGGGTGGAGAAGAGCTTCTGGCAGACACCGTTCCTGGAACCCGAGGCGATTCGCGAGCAACTGGTCCTGGGCCTGGAACAGACCCGCGACACCGTACTGCCGCAAGTCATCATCGAGAAGCGCTTCAAGCCTTTCGTCGAGGATCGCCTGCCGGCCATCAGCGCGGGCACCCAGGGCCTGGTCGGCCATCCGGGCCACTACCCGCCCTGCCCACGGGCGGTGGACGAACCGGTCACCCTCGCCATCGGCCCCGAAGGCGGCTGGATTCCCTACGAAATCGACCTGCTGGGCAAGGCCGGCCTGCAACCGGTGCAGCTCGGCGAACGGATCCTGCGGGTCGAAACCGCCGTCACCGCCCTGCTCGCCCGCCTGTTCTGAACGCTCCCGGGGCACCAGCAGACCTGTGGAAGCTGATGTTCCCCCCCAGAAGATCAGTTCCCACGGGTTCCGTGGGGCACATTGAAGGATCGCGGCGCTACAGAATCGCTCTACGCCGCCGATACAACGGCAATATTGGAAATCCGTCCGCCACCAGGCGTACGAGCGCCGTCAGGAGTCCGACCCATGTACCGTTGGCTAACCCAGAGCCTGGGCAATGTGAGCATCAACCTGAAACTCGGTATCGGCTTCGGCCTGGTACTGCTCCTGACCATGCTCATCACCTTCACCGGCTGGAGCGGCCTGGGTTCGGTGATCAACCGTGGCGACAAGCTGGGCTACATTTCCTCGCTGAACATGCTGACCAAGGACCTGCGTATCGCCCGCCTGGACTACGAGATGCGCAAGGGCGAACAGGGCCCGGGCACCGTCGCCGGCCTGCTGGACAAGCTGGAAAACGGCCTGCAAACAGCCCGCCAGCAGTTGCAGACCCCGGAAAGCATCACACTGATCGACCAGCAACTGGCCACCCTTGTCCAGTACAAGCGCGCGTTCGCCGACATGACCCAGGCCACGCAGAACCGCGAGGCCGCCCGCAGCAAACTCGGCGCCAGCGCCGACAATGCCGTCGCCAAGGTTGCAGAGGTCGAGAAATCGATGCTGCAGGGCGACAGCATCGCCCAGTTCAACAGCGTGATCGAGCTGAGCAAACTGATCCAGCAGGCCCGTTTCCAGGTTCGCGGCTACACCTACAGTGGCCGCAGTGATGCCGAGCAACCCGCACTGGATGCCATCGACAACGCTCTGAAGAACCTGGAGAGCCTGCCGGCCAGACTGCCCGAGCAGCACCTGGCCAACCTGCAGCAGGCCAGCGACTCCCTCAAGGCCTATCGGGCTGCCGTCAGCGCCTTCCGCGACTCCCAGATCGCCAGCGCCCAGGCGCTCAAGAATATGGAGGAGCAAGGCAACCATCTGCTGGAACTGAGCAACCAGCTGACCGACCTGCAGACCGCCCGCCGCGACAGCGATGCCGACCAGGCGAAGAGCCTGCTCGGCATTTCCGCCGGCCTGGCCCTGCTGTTCGGCATCATTGCCGCCTGGACCATCACCCGGCAGATCGTCACACCACTGCAGCAGACCCTCAAGGTGGTCGAGCGCGTTGCCTCCGGCGACCTCAGCGAGGACCTGCAAGTCAGCCGCCGCGACGAACTCGGCCAACTGCAGCGGGCCATGCAGAGCATGACCATCAGCCTGCGCAAGCTGATCGGCGGTATCAGCGATGGGGTCACGCAGATCGCCAGCGCCGCCGAGCAACTGTCGGCCGTGACCGAACAGACCAGCGCCGGGGTCAACAGCCAGAAGGCCGAGACCGACCAGGTCGCCACCGCCATGCACGAGATGACCGCCACCGTGCAGGAAGTGGCACGTAACGCCGAAGAGGCCTCGGAAGCCGCGGTCGCCGCCGACCAGCAGGCCCGCGAAGGCGACAAGGTGGTCGGCGAGGCCATCGCCCAGATCGAACGCCTGGCCGCCGAAGTCGGTCACTCCACCGAAGCCATGAGCCACCTCAAGGCCGAAAGCGACAAGATCGGCAGCGTGCTCGACGTGATCAAGTCGGTGGCCGAACAAACCAACCTGCTGGCCCTCAACGCCGCCATCGAGGCCGCCCGTGCCGGCGAGGCCGGGCGTGGTTTCGCCGTGGTCGCCGACGAAGTGCGCAGCCTGGCCCAACGCACCCAGAAATCCACCGAGGAAATCGAGGAACTGATCGTTGGCCTGCAAGGAGGCACCGACCAGGTGGCGACCATCATGGACAACAGCCGCAGCCTGACCGACAGCAGCGTCGAACTGACCCGCCGTGCCGGTGGCGCGCTGGGGAGCATCACCCGCACGGTGTCGGCGATCCAGACGATGAACCAGCAGATCGCTGCCGCCGCCGAGCAACAGAGCGCCGTGGCCGAGGAGATCAACCGCAGCGTGCTGAACGTGCGCGACGTCTCCGAACAGACCGCCTCGGCCAGCGAGGAAACCGCCGCCTCCAGCGTCGAACTGGCGCGCCTGGGCAATCACCTGCAAGTACTGGTCAGCCGCTTCCGTGTCTGACCCTGACCGAACTCAGTCGAGGTCGGCCAGCCAGGCGGTGTCCTTGAACCACTTGTCGTGGATCCGGTCGTAGGTGCCGTCCTCGGCGATCTGGTTCAGGAAGTGGTTGATCCAGTTCAGGCTGTCGTGGTCGCCCTTCTTCAGACCGAACGCCAGGCGCTCGTAGGTGAAGGGCTGGTCCAGGCACAGCAGCTTGCCAGCCCCCAGCCGGTTCACCGCCACCAGGTTGTAGGGTGCATCATGGATGAAGGCGTCGGCCTTGCCGTCGAGCACATCGCGCACGCCCTCCTCCTCAGTGGCGTAACTGACTCGTTGGGCCTTGCCGATCAGCCTCTTCGCCACGATCTCACCGGTGGTGCCGGCCTTGACACGGATGCGGTAGGCGGCATCGTTCAGGTCCTCGAAACTCTGGACCTTGCCCCCCAGCTCCAGCGGAATCAGCATGGTCTGCCCCACCACCATGAAGGGATCGCTGAAGTTCAGGCGCAGGTTACGCTCCGGGGTCAGGGTCATGCCGCTGGCGATCAGGTCGGTCTTGCCCGCCAGCAGGTCGGGGATCAGTTGCGGGTAGCTGCTGGGCAATATCTCCAGGCGCACCCCAAGGGCTTTGCTCATTTCATGCAGCAGATCGATCTCGAAACCCACCACCCGCCCCTGTCGGTCGGTCATCTGGAACGGCATATAGGTCGGATTGGTCCCCACCTTGAGGCTGCCCCGCCTGACCGCTTCGTCGATGGCGCCCGCCTGGAGCCCGCAGGCCTGCAGGAATGCGGCAACGCCCAGCAGTATCGCCAGGTACCTTCTCGTCATGAAAACTCCTTGATCCATTTCCCGATGGGATCGCCCCGTCCGGTCTACGCGGAACTGGCGCAGGCCGGCGGGCACAATTTCGGGGCGCGATCCTAACGCACCCGAACAGGCCGTCGAGCGGATGTTTTGTTACCAAATGACAATGGGTACAGGCGGGAGAGAAACGGCTTGCAAGAGGTCGCATCCCCCCTGGAGCACGCTCCAGGGGGGATGGAGTCAGGCGGGTTGACCGATTGCCACAACAGGTTGCAGCGGCAGCAGCGGTGCATGCGGATCGGCCTTGACCGACGCACGCCAGGCATTGAGCCACTCGCCATGGCCTTCGCTCCAGACCTGCGCATGCAGGCGGCCCAGGGCAACCGGGTCGCTGAGCAATTGCAGGCGGGCGTTGTTGTCGAGGCCCGCCGGGCCGACTTTCAAGGCATGCCGGACACGCTCGTTGCGCAGCCACTCGATCGGCTCGGCCTGCCGGTGACGGGAGGTCGCCAGGGCACAGGCCAGGGCGTTCTGCCGCGGGTCGACCACCGCCCGGACGAAACCGTCGTTCAGCGCGTGCCAGCGGTTCTCGTGGGTGTATTCGTCGGTCGCCAGCAGCGCCTGGGGCGGGTTGTATTCCTCGGGGATGAGGAACAGCTGCTCATCCTTCGAGCGCAGGCCCAGGTTGACCCGGCTGGAGATCACCGAAACCGGGATCGACAGCATCAGCGAGCCGACGATCGGCACCAGCCACCACAGGAAGCTCGGGTTCAGCCAGATCACCAGCAGGGCCCAGAGGGCACCCAGCAGGGTCTGCGGACCGTGACGGCGCACCGCTTCGCTCCAGGGCGTGGAGTCGTCGTCACGCTGCGGCGAGTTCCAGGTCGCCGCCCAGCCGAGGAACGCGGCCAGGACGAAACGGGTGTGGAAAATCATCCGCACCGGCGCCAGCAGCATGGAGAACAGCATCTCCAGCAGCATCGACACGGTCACCTTGAACTTGCCGCCGAACTCTTTCGCGCCCTTGGCCCAGATCAGGATGACGCTGAGCAGCTTGGGCAGGAACAGCAGCACGATGGTGGTGGAGAACAGCGCCACCGCCTTGTCCGGGTGCCATTGCGGCCACAGCGGATAGAGCTGGCGCGGCTCCATGAAGTACTGCGGCTCCATCAGCGTGTTGACCGCCAGCAGCGCCGTCGACAGCACCAGGAAGAAGAACCACAACGGTGCCGACAGGTAGGACATCACGCCGGTGAGGAACACCGCGCGATGCACCGGGTGCATGCCCTTGACCAGGAACAGGCGGAAGTTCATCAGGTTGCCGTGACACCAGCGGCGGTCGCGCTTGAGCTCGTCCAGCAGGTTCGGCGGCAATTCCTCGTAGCTGCCGGGCAGGTCGTAGGCGATCCACACGCCCCAGCCGGCACGACGCATCAGCGCGGCTTCGACGAAGTCGTGGGACAGGATCGCACCGGCGAACGCGCCCTTGCCGGGCAACGGCGCCAGGGCGCAGTGCTCGATGAACGGCTTCATGCGGATGATCGCGTTGTGACCCCAGTAGTGGGACTCGCCCAACTGCCAGAAGTGCAGGCCGGCGGTGAACAGCGGGCCGTAGACGCGGGTGGCGAACTGCTGCATGCGCGCATACAGGGTGTCCATGCCCGACGCCCGTGGCGCGGTCTGGATGATCCCGGCGTCCGGCGTGGCCTCCATCAGGCGCACCAGGCTGGTCAGGCATTCGCCGCTCATGACGCTGTCGGCGTCGAGCACCACCATGTACTTGTAGTCGCCTCCCCAACGACGGCAGAAGTCGTCGAGGTTGCCGCTCTTGCGCTTCACACGACGGCGGCGGCGGCGGTAGAAGATCTTGCCGAAGCCCGAGGCCTCACGGCAGACATCCAGCCAGGCCTGCTGTTCGGCCACGCAGATATCGGTGTCGTTACTGTCGCTGAGGACGAAGAAGTCGAAACGGTCCAGGTCACCGGTGGCCGCGACCGACTCGAAGGTCGCCCGCAGGCCGGCGAACACCCGCGCCACGTCCTCGTTGCAGATCGGCATGACGATGGCCGTACGGGCATCCGCCGGGATCGGCTCGCTGCCGGCGCTGGCGCCGGAGATACGGTACTTGTCATGCCCGGTGAGCAGTTCGAGGAACCCCATCAGAGCGGTCCAGAAACCGGCCGAAACCCAGCAGAACAGAATCCCGAACATCACCAGGATGGTGGTCTGCAGGACATAGGGCAGCACCTGCCGGGCGGTCTGCAGGACCGGCTGGTGCAGGACCTCGTTGAGGTCGACGAACGACCAGCCCTGGTAAGGCATGATGCCTTTCATGTACCAGCCGGCGACGATGGTCTGGCCAAGCATCAGAATCAGCAGGATGTAGCGTCGGATCGAGCCCACGGTACGCCAGCGGGCATGAGGCAGCTCGCGCCTGTCGTCCTTGGGTGCCGGCGGGTTGCTGCGCCCGGTCAGGCGCCGCCAGGCGCGGACCAGGATATTGGTCCGCCAGGGCTCGGGAACGACCCGGGTGCGCCGGATCGGCGGGGTGGCCTTGAGGCACACCCGGCCGCTGGCGTCCACCGAGAGCATCTCGGCATCTTCCAGGTCGGCGGCGCTGTCGAGGGTCAGGCGACGCCCCACCGAGGCTTGTGCAGCCTCGGCGGAGTCGGCGGACGGTTGCGCACCGAGCCGCTCATGCAACTCGGCGAACGACTTGCAGTTCGCCAACTCGGCGCGCTGCTCGGTACTAAGCGGCAGGTGCGCCAGATACTCGGAGAGAGCCTCTGGCTGGGCGATAGGATTACTCATCGGCAGGCAACTGGTAGCTCCAGGTCTCGGTCAGGACTTGTTCGGTTCTGGCCGGCTCCGGGGTGGTTGGGGCAGCCTCGGCAGCCGGCGCCGGGGCGTCGTGCTCTTTCTTGTCCTTGGCCTTGTCTTTCTCTTGAGTCTTGGCCGCGTCCTTTTCCGCAGACTTGGCAGCGTCCTTGTCCTGGGCCTTGGCCGCTTCCTTCTCGTGCTTCTCCTGGGACTTGGCGGCAACCTTGTCGGCCTTGACCACCTGGGACGAAGCCTTCACCGGCTCGGCGGCAGCGATGTCCTTGACCAGCGCAGCGCGCAGCTCGGTGGACTTGCCCGGATCCTTGATCTTCAGGCGCAGGGTCAGGCGCCAGCCCTGGGTTTCCGGGTTGTAGCGCAGGCTGTTCTCGACCACTTCGGCGTTATCGCCGACGCTGACCTGGCTGCGCACCGGCGCATCTTCCGGCAGGGCCTTGAGGGACGGGCCCTCGAAATCGATCAGGTAGGCCACGCTGCCATCCGGCTGGCGGATCAGGTTCGACTGCTTGACGTCGCCGGTGGACTTCAGGGTCTGCTTGACCCAGGCGCTGTCCGGCGAATGCAGGGCAGCTTCGTCCTGAGTCCAGTGCAGACGGTAGGCGAAGTTCATCGCTTCACCCGGCTGGGCGAGCTTTTCCGGGTTCCAGAAAGCCACGATGTTGTCGTTGGTTTCATCGGCGGTCGGGATCTCCACCAGGTCGACGGTGCCCTTGCCCCAATCGCCCTTCGGCTCGATCCAGGCGCTTGGACGCTTGTCGTAGCGGTCGTCGAGGTCTTCGTAGTGGCTGAAGTCGCGACCGCGCTGCAGCAGGCCGAAACCACGCGGGTTCTCCACGGAGAAGTTGCTCACCGCCAGGTGTTTCGGGTTGTTCAGCGGACGCCACAGCCACTCGCCGTTACCGGCATGGATCGACAGGCCGGCGGAGTCGTGCAGCTCGCGACGGTAGTTGAGGACTTTCGACGGCTGGTTGGCACCGAACAGGAACATGCTGGTCAGCGGGGCCACGCCCAGCTTGCCGACCTTGTCGCGCAGGAACATCTGCGCCTTGACGTCGACGATGGTGTCGGCACCCGGACGCAGGGTCAGGCGATAGGCACCGGTCGCCCGTGGCGAGTCAAGCAGGGCGAAGATCACCAGGTGCTTGTCGGTCGGCTTGGGCTGCTGGATCCAGAACTCGGTGAAGCGCGGGAATTCCTCGCCGGACGGCAGGGCGGTATCGATCGCCATGCCACGGGCGGACAGGCCATAGGTCTGGCCCTTGCCCACGACGCGGAAATAGCTCGCGCCGAGCATGGTCATGATCTCGTCCTGCTTGTCGGCCTTGTTGATCGGATAAAGCACGCGGAAGCCGGCATAACCCAGCTGTTCGGTGGTTTTCGGATCGAATTTCAGGTCGCCGAAGTCGAAACGGCTCGGATCGTACTTGATCTCCGAGACGTCGTTGGCGGTGATTTCGTTGATTTTCACCGGCGTGTCGAAGTGCATGCCCTGGTGATAGAACGACAGCTTGAACGGCGTCTTCTGGTCAGCCCATTCGGCCTTGTCGGTCAGGAAGCGGATTTTCTGGTAGTCCGCGAACTTCATCTCCCGGAATTCGTTCGGCAGATTACTGCGCGGAGCCTCGTACTTCTGCCCGGCCAGGGTCTTCGCCTTGGCCGCCACATCGTCCAGATTGAATGCAAAGATTTGCCCGGCACTGAGCAGGCAAAGCAGTGCGGAGCCCGTCACCAGTGCTTTTCTCAACCCTCTGGCAGTCAATTTTGGTGCATTACAGGGACTAACAATCACGAGCAACCCTCGCCGAAAACAGATCAAAAAACCAACGGCTAGCTATCTATGCGCCAGGTTGGCGAGCATTGTTCCGACTCCCCTGGGGCGAAATGATTCCCCAAACGATGTCGGACAAGTCTCTACCTAATTCAAAATGGACCAACGAACGCTGATCCCCGTAGCGCGCGATTATCTAGTAGGCGGCGTTACAACGCATCAGGCGAAACAAAGTATTTATCGACAAAATGCCCTGTTTTCAGCCCGATACGCGGTTTTTTTCATTTTCAGGTGTGTAACAGGAAGGTTACCGGGCCATCATTGACCAGATGAACCTTCATGTCCGCCCCGAAACGTCCCGTCGCCACCTGACCATGCAACTGCTGCGCCTGTGCCACCACGTAGTCGAAAAGTTCTTCGGCCAGCGCCGGCGGCGCTGCCGTGGAGAAGCTCGGGCGTAGCCCGCTACGGGTATCGGCGGCCAGGGTGAACTGCGACACCAGCAGCAAACCGCCGCCGGTATCCGCCAGGGACAGGTTCATCTTGCCCTGGGGATCGCTGAACACCCGATAGTTAAGCAGCTTATGCAAGAGTTTGTCGGCGCTGGCCCGGGTGTCCCCGGGCTCGACGGCCAGCAGCACCAGCAAACCCTGGTCGATGGCACCCACCACCTGCCCCTCGACCTCGACCCGCGCGCCACTGACGCGCTGCAACAGGCCCCTCATGCTTCTTCGGGAGGCAGGTCGAGCAGGCGTCGCGCCATCTGGTTCGCGGCGCGCACCAGCGCATCGGTGATGCCCGGCTCCGAGGCGGCATGGCCAGCATCGCGAATCACCTGCAGTTCGCTGTTCGGCCAGGCCTGGTGCAGCGCCCAGGCGTTGTCCAGTGGGCAGATGGCATCGTAGCGGCCGTGCACGATCACGCCGGGCAGATGGGCGATCCGGTCCATGTCGCGGATCAGTTGATCGGGCTCCAGGAACGAATTGTTGGTGAAGTAATGGCACTCGATCCGCGCGATGGACAAGGCCCGCTGCGGCTCGGAGAAACGATCGACCACCAGCGGGTTCGGCCGCAGGGTCGCGGTACGTCCTTCCCACAGCGACCAGGCCTTGGCCGCGTGCATCTGGGCGATCTGGTCGTTGCCGGTCAGGCGCTTGTGGAAGGCGCCAAGCAGGTCTTCGCGCTCATCCGCCGGGATCGGCGCCACATAATCCTGCCAGTAGTCGGGGAACAGGCGGCTGGCGCCGTTCTGGTAGAGCCATTCGACATCCTGCGGACGTGCCAGGAAGATCCCCCGCAGGATCAGGCCATGGACCCGCTCGGGGTGGGTCTGCGCATAGGCCAGCGCCAGGGTCGAACCCCAGGAGCCGCCGAACAGCACCCATTTGTCGATACCCAGGTGCTCGCGAATCCGCTCCAGGTCCGCCACCAGATCCCAGGTGGTGTTGTTTTCCAGGCTGGCGTGGGGCGTCGAGCGACCGCAGCCACGCTGGTCGAAGGTCACGATCCGGTACAGGGTGGGGTCGAAGTAGCAGCGGCTCTGGGCATCACAGCCGGCACCCGGGCCACCGTGAATGAAAACCACCGGCAAGCCCTCGGGCGAGCCACTTTCGTCGACGTACAGCACATGCGGCTCATCCACGGCCAGATCGTGCCGGGCGTAGGGTTTGATCTGCGGGTACAAAGTCTGCATCACGCGCTCCGTAAGGGTCGGGGTCATCCCTGGGGGGACTTCTTTGATTGTGCCGTCCGGCATCATAAACCCGAATCACGCAAACGGCATGTCCTTGTCAAAAGCGCGGTTGTTTGCTGGCAACTAGCCGTTTGGTCAGTGTTCAAATCGGCTCGATGAGCGATTCAATAAGGAGCGTCAAACCGAGCGGCAGGAGCCGCTTTCCGTGGCTGCCCATAGCCAGAAAAGACAGGGAGTTCCCGATGAACCAGCACCGCTTGCCCGATCTGCTCGTCTACCCGGAAAAAGCCGTTATCGTCGCCGACAGCGAAATGTTTGTCCGCGGCCTACGTGAACTGGGGCTGGAAGCCAGTCTACTGGGCAGCCTGGAAAGGCTGCCGGCACAGAGCCTGGCATTTTCCTTTTCCCGCCAGGGCGCCCGGCAACTCTATCAGCGAGCGGCGCGCACCGCGCACAAACAGACCCTGCTGTGCCCACTGCATGCCTTCGATACCGGCCTGGAGAACGCGCTCTACAGCCTGATGCTGTTGCTGCGCTGCGATTTCGCCGACTGCCTCAGGCGCCAGCAGCACTACCTGACGCTGCTCAACGGCCTGCGCCGCCTGCACCTGACCAGCGCCAACAGCCGGGCCGAGGTCTGGCTCAACGGCAACTGCGCACCCTATGCCCTGACCCGCAACGAGATCGGCGAGAGCTTCGTGCTGTCGGTCACCGAGCTGTTCGAGGTGCACTATGCCCACATGCGGCCCGACTGCCCGGATATTTTCCAGGTCAGCGGCGTCCTGCATGTCAGCGGCCTGCTGCTGTCGCGCAGCAGCCGGGCACGGCCGTTGCCCGACGGCCTGGTGGACGACATGCGCCGGCTGGCGGCACAGGTCGCCCATCACGATGCCTGGTTGCGCATCGAATACAACCAGGTGCGCTCGTTCGTGGTCGCGGGGGAGGAATACCTCCAATTGCTGAGCCAGGCCGCCGGACACCGCGGGCTGTATCTGAGCGAGTTCGCCATCGGCGTGAACGACGCCATCGGGCCGAACATCAACTACCTGCGCAACTCACCGATAAACGAAGGCATCCTGGGCGTGCATGTCGCCCTGGGCGATGGGCTCAACGGCTATCACATCGACTTCCTCAGCCCCGGCATCGAGGTGCTTCCCGGCTGATGTCACGGTGGCCGGCCTGTCGGAGACGGCAGGAAGACTCCACTCAACGCCCGTAGCGCTCACGCCCCCAGGCCAGCAGCCCCTGCAGCAGTTCCTTGAGCACCACCCGCGTCGGCTCGGCCAGATCGCTGCGATAGTTGAACGGCTCGAACTCTTCCATGTAGTTGCACTGGCCCAGCTCCAGTTGCACGGCATGGATGTGCTCGGCCGGGTTGCCGTAGTGACGGGTGATGTGCCCGCCCTTGAAGCGTCCGTTCAGCACGTGGCTGTAGGCCGGATGCCCGGCACAGATCGCCTCCAGCCGTGCAGCCAGTCGGGCATCGCAACTGGCGCCATTGAAGGTGCCGAGGTTGAAATCCGGCAACTTGCCTTCGAACAGGTGCGGGATCACCGAACGGATCGAATGGGCGTCGAACAGCAGCGCATAGCCGAACTCGGCCTTGAGCCGCGCCAGCTCCTCCTGCAGGGTCCGGTGGTACGGCGTCCAGACCTGCTCCAGGTAACCTGCCCGCTCCTGCGCGCAGGGCTCGCGGCCGGCCTGGAACAGCGGCACGCCATCGAACAGCGTCGCCGGGTAAAGCCCGGTGGTGGCTCCGGCGTACAGCGGCTTGTCGTCGGACGGACGGTTGAGGTCGATGACAAAACGCGAGTACTCGGCGGCCAGGGTGCTGGCGCCCAGCTCCTCGGCAAAGTCATAGAGCCTGGGAATATGCCAGTCGGTGTCCGGCAGGCTGCGGGCCTCGGGAATCAGCCCGTCACGGACCGCCGGCGTCAGTTTCAGCCCGGCGTGGGGCATGCTGATCAGCAGCGGCACCCGGCCTTTCTTGAAGTTCAGGACGTTATCCACAAGCACTCTCCTAGATCACTACATCAATACCGTGGCGAACCACGCGTTTGCCCAGGTCGCCGCCCAGCCAGTAGGCCAGGTCCGCCGGCCGCTCGATCTGCCAGGCGACGAAGTCGGCGACCTTGCCGACCTCGAGGGACCCATGGCTATCGCCCATGCCCAGGGCCGTGGCGGCGTGCAGGGTGACACCGGCCAGGGCTTCCTCCGGGGTCATGCGGAACAGGGTGCAGGCCATGTTCAGCATCAGGCGCAGGGACAGGCCCGGCGAGGTCCCGGGGTTGAGGTCGGTGGCGATGGCGATCTTCACGCCGTGCCGACGCAGGGCCTCCATCGGCGGCAACTGGGTTTCACGCAGGAAATAGAAGGCACCGGGCAGCAACACCGCCACCGTGCCCGCCGCCGCCATGGCGATGGCGTCCTCCTCGGTCATGAACTCCAGGTGATCGGCGGACAACGCCTGGTAGCGCGCCGCCAGGCTCGAACCGTGCAGCGAGGACAACTGCTCGGCGTGCAGTTTCACCGGCAGACCCAGGCGCTGCGCGACCTGGAACACCCGCTCGACCTGGGCCGGGGAGAACGCCAGGTATTCGCAGAACGCGTCGACCGCGTCCACCAGCCCCTCGGCAGCCAGCGCCGGGAGCATGTCGTTGCAGATATGCTCGATGTAGTCGTCGGCGCGATCCTTGTATTCCGGCGGCAGCGCATGGGCCGCCAGGCAGGTGGTGCGCACGCTGACCGGCAGCTCCTCGCCGAGACGACGGGCGACCTTGAGCATCTTGCGTTCGTTTTCCAGGTCCAGGCCATAGCCGGACTTGATCTCGACGCTGGTCACGCCATCGCGCAGCAGGCAGCTCAGGCGCTGCCGGGCACTGGCGAACAGCTGCTCCTCGCTGGCCGCGCGGGTCGCCCGCACGGTGCTGGCGATACCGCCGCCAGCGGCGGCGATCTCGGCGTAGCTGACACCCTGCAGGCGCTGCTCGAACTCGCCGCTGCGGTTGCCGCCGAACACCGTGTGGGTGTGGCAGTCGATCAGCCCCGGTGTGACCCAGGCCCCAGCCAGGTCATGGACCTGTGGATAATCCGCCGCCGGCAGCTCGGCGCGTGGGCCGATCCAGTCGATCTTCGAGGCCACGGTCACGATGGCGGCATCCTCGATGATCGAGTAGGTGCCTTGCGCCATGCTTGCAACGTGACAGTTGTGCCAGAGCGTTTTCATCCGGGGCCTCCGTGGGCTATCGATGAGACAGGGAAGGATCTTGGGCGACCCGTGCCGCCTGGGCCACCGCCGGCTTGACCCAGATCAGGTACGCCAGCACCAGCAGGCCGAGCCACACCGCACCGACGATCAGCGCCGGCCGGCTGTCCGGGAACCAGCCCAGCACGCCGAAGATGAAGATCATGAAGGTGATGGCGGCAATCGGCGCATAGGGCCAGAACGGCACGGGGAACTTGAGCTGGGCGGCCTCTTCACGGCTCATCGAGCGGCGCATGGCAACCTGGGTGACCAGGATCATGAACCACACCCAGACGGTGGCGAAGGTGGCGATCGAGGCGATCAGCAGGAACACGTTTTCCGGGATCAGGTAGTTCAGCAGCACGCCACCGAGCAGCGCCGCGCCCATGACCACCACGGTCATCCACGGCACGCCGGCACGGGACAGCGTGGCAAAGGCCTTGGGCGCCTGCCCCTGCTGGGCCAGGCCGTACATCATGCGGCCGGCACCGAAGATATCGCTGTTGATCGCCGACACCGCCGCCGAGATCACCACGATATTGAGAATGGTCGCCGCCGAGCCGATCCCAAGGTTCTGGAAGATCTGCACGAACGGGCTGCCCTGGCTGCCGATCTGCGGCCAGGGGTAAATGGACATCAGCACCAGCAGGGTCAGCACGTAAAACAGCAGGATCCGCACCGGCACCGCGTTGATCGCCTTGGGGATGACCCGCTGCGGGTCGCGGGCCTCGCCGGCGGTGACGCCGATGATCTCGATGCCGCCAAAGGCGAACATCACCACCGCGAAGGAAGCGATGATGCCGGCCACGCCGTTGGGCATGAAGCCGCCATGGGCCCAGAGATTGCCGATACCGACCTCGGCAGACGGCGTGGCGGTACTGATGCCGAAGAACATGATGCCGAAGCCGCCGAGGATCATCGCGACGATCGCGCCGACCTTGAGCAGCGACAGCCAGAATTCCATTTCACCGAAGACCTTCACCGCGCACAGGTTCAGCGCGCCGATGAAGAACACGATACCCAGGACCCAGATCCAGCGATCGACCTCCGGGAACCAGAAACCCATGTAGATACCGAAGGCGGTGACGTCAGCCAGGCCGACGATGACCATCTCGAAGGCATAGGTCCAGCCGAGGATGAAGCCCGACATCGGGCCGACGTAGGTACTGGCGTACTGGCCGAAGGAACCGGACACCGGGTTGTGCACCGCCATCTCGCCGAGGGCGCGCATCACCATGAACACCGCGGCACCACCGATCAGGTAGGCCAGCAGCACGGCCGGGCCGGCCATCTGGATCGCCGAGGCGGAGCCATAGAACAGGCCCGTGCCGATGGCGGAACCCAGTGCCATGAAGCGAATGTGTCGGGCGGAAAGCCCGCGTTTCAAACCTTTTACTGGCTGTTGCATTACTCGTCCTTAATTATTCTTATCGGTACAGGTCGACAAGAATCAGACTTGGGGCGAAGGTCTTGCGGCCACCCGGCCGCAAAAAGGGGTCGCAGAGTACCCAACCCGACCCGCTCAGGCAAAAAGCATCTGCCCGGTGGTGCCGCGAATCTGTGGCAGCCGGCTCGCTTTTGTAGGAGCCGACTTGCTGGCGATCCGCCAAAGGCCGTCATTCACCACCCTTCACGGCCAAGCTCGCCCCACAGGGCCGCCGCTCAAACAGGCCGCTGCCCCCAGTCCATTCCTGTGTAACGCTCGGCGCTTACAGGCTCGGCAGCAACTTCGCCGGCACCAGCGCGGTCAGGCAGCGCGACGCCAACAGTTCGGTGGCGGCCTCGATGTCCGGGGCGAAGAAACGGTCCTTGTCGTAGTAGGCGACCTTTTCCCGCAGGGTCGCGCGCGCGGTTTCCAGGGGCGGCGAGGTTTTCAGGCCATTGCGCAGGTCCAGGCCCTGGCAGGCGGCCAGCCACTCGACGGCGAGAATTCCGCGGGTGTTTTCAGCCATTTCCCACAAACGCTTGCCGGCAGCCGGTGCCATGGACACATGGTCCTCCTGGTTCGCCGAGGTCGGCAGGCTGTCGACGCTGTGCGGATGGGCCAAGGCCTTGTTGTCGCTGGCCAGCGCCGCGGCGGTCACCTGGGCGATCATGAAGCCGGAGTTGACGCCACCGTTGGCCACCAGGAACGGCGGCAACTGCGACATGTGCTTGTCCATCATCAACGAGATGCGGCGCTCGCTCAGCGAACCGATCTCGGCAATCGCCAGGGCCATGTTGTCGGCGGCCATGGCCACCGGCTCGGCGTGGAAGTTGCCACCGGAGATCACATCCCCCTGGGCAGCGAACACCAGCGGGTTGTCGGAAACGGCGTTGGCCTCGACCACCAGCACCTCGGCCGCCTGGCGGAACTGGGTCAGGCAGGCGCCCATGACTTGCGGCTGACAGCGCAGGGAGTAAGGGTCCTGGACCTTCTCGCAGTTCTGGTGCGAATCGGACACTTCGCTGCGCTCGCCGAGCAGGTGGCGATAGCTCGCCGCGGCGTCGATCTGGCCGCGCTGGCCACGCGCTTCATGGATACGCGCATCGAACGGCGAACGCGAGCCCAGCACCGCCTCGACGGTCAGGCCACCGGCAACCAGCGCACCGGCGAACAGGTCCTCGCCTTCGAACAGGCCACGCAGGGCGAACGCGGTGGACACCTGGGTGCCGTTGAGCAGCGCCAGGCCCTCCTTCGCCGCCAGGGTCAGCGGTTGCAGGCCGGCCTGCTTCAGCGCGGCCGGCGCGTCCAGCCACTGGCCCTGGTAGCGGGCCTTGCCCTCGCCGAGCAGCACCAGCGACATGTGCGCCAGTGGCGCCAGGTCACCGGAGGCGCCGACGGAGCCCTTGAGCGGAATGTGCGGGTAGACCTCGGCATTGATCAAGGCGATCAGCGCATCGATCACCTGCCGGCGAATGCCGGAGAAACCGCGGCTCAGGCTGTTGACCTTGAGCACCATGATCAGCCGCACCAGGTCATCGCTGATCGGCTCGCCGACACCGGCGGCATGGGACAGCACCAGCGAACGCTGGAGGTTCTCCAGATCGGCGCTGGCGATGCGGGTCGACGCCAGCAGGCCAAAGCCGGTATTGATGCCGTAGGCGGTACGGTTCTCGGCCAGAATCTGCTCGACGCAGGCGACGCTGGCGTCGATCTGCGCGTCAGCGCTGGCGTCCAGGCTCAGTTGCACCGGCTGTTGGTACACGGCACGCAGTTGCGCCAGGGTCAATTGGCCGGGAATAAGGTTCAACGCAGTCACATTCATGCTCCTTTTGAGAGTGTTATCAACTGCCAGTCGCTCCGGAAGCTTCCGTTATCCGTCGCTGTCCGCTTTTTGGGCGGATGGCGCCTTGGCACGCTGGCTATCTTTGTTTGAATCAGTTCAGGTTCGGCAATCTTTCGGGCAAGAGCCGCGGGTCGCGCAGCAGCGCCGCCACGGTGGCGATATCCGGTGCCAGCCAGCGGTCCTGGTCATAGGCCGGCACGTGCTCGCGCAGCAGCCTCCAGGCGACGTCGGTACCGGCGCCGAAGCGCTGTTCCTTGAGAAATTCGAAGGCCTGGGCCGCCAGCAGGTACTCGATGGCGAGGATCTGCGTGCAGTTCTCCAGCACCTGGTGCAACTTCAGCGCAGCGTTGGTGCCCAGGCTCAGGTGGTCTTCCTGCAGGCCCGAGGTCACGTAGTTGTCGAGCACCGCCGGTTGCGCCAACTGACGGTTCTGCGCGCAGAGGGACGCGGCGACGTACTGCACGATCATCATCCCCGAATTGACGCCCGGCTGACTGACCAGGAATGCCGGCAGGCCGCTGACATGCGGGTTGATCAGGCGGTCGAGGCGCCGCTCGGCGATCGAGCCGATCTCCGCCATGGCGATCGCCAGCAGGTCCGCCGCCAGGGCGACCGACTGGCCATGGGGGTTGGCCTGGGACATCACCCGGAAATCGTCCGGCGTGCCCAGCAGCAGCGGGTTGTCGGTGCAGCCGTTGAGTTCGATCTCGACCTGCCGGGTGACGTGGGCCAGTTGGTCGCGGGCCGCGCCGTGCACCTGCGGGATCGAGCGGATGCTCAGGGCGTCCTGGGTGCGGATGCCCTTGCTCGCAGCGATCACTTCGCTGCCGTCGAGCAGGCCACGCAAATTGCTGCCGACCTGTTGCATGCCCGGGTGCGGCTTGAGCGCGATGATCTCGGCGTCGAACGCGGCGATCTGGCCGCGCTGGGCCTCGAAACTCATCGCCGCGGTGACGTCGGCCCATTGCGCCAGGCGGTTCGCGTCAGCCAGGGCCAGGCAGCTCAGGCCGGTCATGCACGGCGTGCCGTTGACCAGGCACAGCCCGTCCTTGGCACCCAGTTGCACCGGTTGCAGCCCCTCTTCGGCCAGGGCCTGCGCGGCAGGCACGATCCGGCCGCGATAGCTGACCTGGCCGACCCCGAGCAGGGCCACGCCGACATGGGCCATGTGGGTCAGGTAACCGACAGAACCCTGGGACGGCACCTGCGGGGTGATGCCGCGGTTGAGCAGCGCCAGCAGCGCCTCGACCACCTGGCGATGCAGGCCGGACCTGCCGTGGCTGTAGTTGATGATCGCCGCGCAAATGATCGCCCGGGTCTGTTCGTCGGCCAGTGCCGGGCCGACGCCGCAGGCGTGGCTGAGCAGGGTATTGCGCGACAGCTGGCTCAGTTGCTCGCCGGACAGCGAAACGTTGGACAGCGCCCCCAGGCCGGTGTTGATGCCATAGGCGCGCTCGCCGCTGACGACGATGCGCTGGACGATCGCCTGGGCGTTGTCGATCCGCGCCCAGGTCTGCGGGGTCAGTTCCAGCAGCGCGCCGTGACGGGCGACCGCAACCACATCCTGCCAGCGCAATGGCGCATCGGCGATAACGATTTTCTCGACCTGGGACATATCCGACCTCATCACACCGTCGCCGCCCGTCGCTGGACGAAGCGGTCCACATACTCGTCCGCCGGCGAATGCAGAATTTCCCGCGGCGTACCGACCTGGATCAGCCGGCCATCCTTGAGAATCGCGATCCGGTTACCGATGCGTACCGCCTCGTCGAGGTCATGGGTGATGAACACGATGGTCTTGTGCAGGGTCTTCTGCAGTTCGAGCAACTGGTCCTGCATCTCGGCGCGGATCAGCGGGTCGAGGGCACTGAAGGCCTCGTCCATCAGGATGATGTCGGTGTCCGCCGCCAGGGCCCGGGCCAGGCCGACGCGCTGGCGCATGCCGCCCGACAGCTGGTGCGGGTACTTGTTCTCGTAGCCCTTGAGGCCCACGGTATTGATCCAGTGCAGCGAACGCTCGACACACAGTTGCTTGCTCTCGCCGCGAACCTTGAGGCCATAGGCGACGTTATCCAGCACGGTCTTGTGCGGCAGCAGGCCGAAGCTCTGGAACACCATGCTGATCTTGTGCCGACGGAATTCGCGCAGGGCGTCCATGTCGTGCTGCAGGATGTCCACGCCATCGACCAGGATCGCCCCGCTGGTGGGATCGATCAGGCGGTTGAAGTGGCGCACCAGGGTCGACTTGCCGGAACCCGACAGGCCCATGATCACGAAGATCTCGCCGGTGCCGATGCTCAGCGACAGGTCGTTGACCCCGACCACGCAGCCGGTCTCGGCCAGCACCTGGTCCTTGGTCTTGCCCTGGCGGATCAGGTTCAGCGCATCACCGGCGCGCGAACCGAAGATCTTGAAGACGTTCTTGACTTCGATCTTGCTGACGATGGAATCAGTCATTTGCTCACCTCGTGGCGCGGACGACCGTAGGCCTGGGTAATGCGGTCGATGACCACGGCGAGAATCACGATGGCCAGGCCGGCTTCCAGGCCACGCCCGACGTTGAGGGTCTGGATGCCCACCAGCACGTCTTCGCCCAGGCCACGGGCACCGATCATCGAGGCGATCACCACCATCGACAGGGCCATCATGGTGGTCTGGTTGATCCCGGCCATGATGCTCGGCAGGGCCAGCGGCAGTTGCACGCCGAACAGTTGCTGCCAGCGGTTGGCACCGAAGGCGTTGATCGCCTCCATCACCTCGCCGTCCACCTGGCGGATACCCAGGTCGGTCAGGCGGATCAACGGCGGCGCGGCGTAGATCACCGTGGCGAAGATCGCCGGAACCTTGCCCAGGCCGAACAGCATCAGCACCGGGATCAGGTACACGAAGCTGGGCATGGTCTGCATGATGTCCAGCAGTGGCATCAGCACCGAGCGCAGGCGGTCACTGCGCGCCGACAGGATGCCCAGCGGAATCCCGATCAGCACCGAGATCAGCGTCGCCACCAGCATCAGCGCCAGGGTCTGCATCAGCTTGTCCCACAGACCGACCGCCCCCACCAGGAACAGCAGGCCGACGATCACCGCGGTGCTGACCAGCTTGCGGGTGGCATGCCAGGCGATACCGCCGACGATGGCCAGCATCAGCCACCATGGCACCAGGCGCAGCAGGCTCTCGAGGTTGACGATGGCCCACAGCAGGGTGTCGGAAATGTGGCGGAACACATCACCGTAGTTGGTCACCAGCGAATCGACCCAACCGTTGACCCAGTCGGCGATGGAAAACGTGAAATTCTCGGGAAACATTGGAAACTCTCGATCAAGTGGATGTAGCGTCCCGGTCAGCCTCTCGGTTGACCGGGAGGAATCGACCTACAGAGCCGCGTTGATTTTCTTGGCAGCGTCAGCGCTGACCCAAGCCTGCCAGACCTCAGGGTGTTCCTTGAGGAAGATTTTCGCCAGCTTCGGCGACTCGATCCGCTCCTTGCTCATGCGCCCCAGGTTCTGGTTCAGCAGGTCGATCGGCAGGTTGGCCTTCTCCAGCACGGCCACCAGTTCAGGTGCCTCGTCGTGGAAGGTCTTGGACAGACCGACCTTGATGCTCACACTCTTGTCGACGCCCGGCTTCTCGTCCAGCTTGATCAGATCGACCTGGCCCATCAGCGGCGTCGGCGACCAGTAGTAGAACAGGATCGGCTCGCCACGCTTGTAGCTCGACAGCACCGCGGCATCCAGAGCCGGCCCGGTCCCTGGACGGAAGTTGGTGTAGGCGTTTTCCAGGCCGTAGCTCTTGAGCATCTCGCTGTTGTCCAGCTCGCAGGTCCAGCCGGCCGGGCAGTTGTAGAAACGGCCCTTGCTCGGTTCTTCCGGGTCCTTGAACACCGAGGCGTATTGCGCCAGGTCGGCGATGTTCTTCAGGTTCGGCGCCTTGGCCTGGAGCTTGCGCTTGGCATCACCCTCGACCACATAGCGCGGCACGTACCAACCTTCGATGGCCCCGACCACCGGCGCGCCGACGCCGACGACCTTGCCGGCCTTCTCGGCCTTGTTCCAGACCTCGCTGCGGCCCACCCACTCTTCGGCGAAGACCTGGATATCGTTGGTGCTCAGCGCGTTCTCCATGGTGATGGAGTTGCCCGGCAGGCTGTCGGTCTTGCAGTCGTAGCCTTTTTCCAGGACGAACTGCAGGACGTCGGTCAGCAACATGCCGCTTTCCCAGTTGAGGCCCGCGAACTTCACCGGCTTGCCGGACTCGCACCAGCCGGCGGCCTGGCTGGCGCCGGCAGCGGTCAACAGGCCGAGGGACAACGCCGTGGTCAGCAGGGTCTTTTTCATTTTCATTATGTGACGCTCCTAATCATGAATGGGTTAACGGCAGTCAAGAGGCATCCGGCCCGGGTTGGCCCAAGGGGCCCTGTCCACGTCTTGCTCAGGCTCGGGATTCAGGCCACCGACGACGGCTGGACCCGGCCACTGGCCTGGGGTGCTGCGACCTCGCCCTGCTCTGGCGGCAGGATCAAGCGATCAGGAACCGCGCCGTGCCACTTCTTCGCGGCGTAGTAGTACAGCGCTGCCGGAACCACCAGGCCGATGATCCAGGAGATATCGGTATCGCCCAGACTCGCCACCAGGGGACCGGTGTAGAAATGCGTGGAGATGAACGGCATCTGGATCAGCACGCCGAACACATAGATGCTGATGCCCATGATGTTCCAGCGCCCGTAACGGCCGTTGGGATCGGACAGCGCGGGAATGTCGTAGCGTTCCTTGGTGATGCAGTAGAAGTCCACCAGGTTGATCGCGCTCCAGGGCGTGAAGAACGCCAGCAGGAACAGGATGAACGCGGAGAATTCCTTGAGGAACGAGTCCTTGCCGAGCAGCGCCAGGGCCGCCGCGAGGCTGACCATGACAAAGATGTACAGCAGGCGCACGCCGCTGCCGATGTGCCGGTTGCCACGGAAACCGCTGATGATGGTGGCGATCGACATGAAGCTGCCGTAGGCATTGAGCGTGGTGACGGTGACCTTGCCAAAGGCCACGGCGAAGTACAGCGCCGCGGCGATCACGCCGGTGCCGCCAAGGCTGACAATGAATGAGACCTCGTGGTGAGCGAACTGCGAACCGGCCAGGGCCGCCGCGAACACCCCGAAGACCATCGACGCCTGCGAGCCGATCACCGACCCCAGGCCCACGGCCCAGAAGGTTTTCGACGCTGAAGTGCTGCGCGGCAGGTAGCGCGAGTAGTCCGCCACGTAGGGCCCGAAGGCGATCTGCCAGGACGCCGACAGCGACACCGCCAGCAGGAAGCTCGCCAGGGAGAAATGCTTGTTGGCCAGCAACGCGGAAACATCGTTGCCCGCCAGCAGTCTGTAGAACAGGTAGATGAAGGCGATCACCCCCAGCACGCTGGCGACCCGGCCGATGCCGTGGATCACCCGGTAGCCGAAGATGGTGAAGACCAGGATCGAGGCGGCGAACAGCACGATGCCGACCCAGTCCTCGACGTGCAGCAGTTGCGCCACCGCCTGCCCGGCCAGCAGCGAGCCGCTGGCCGAGAAGCCGATGTACATCAGGCACACCAGCACCAGCGGGATCACCGCGCCGTAGACGCCGAACTGCACGCGGCTGGAAATCATCTGCGGCAGGCCCAGTTGCGGCCCTTGCGCGGCATGCAGCGCCATCACCCCGCCGCCGAGCAGTTGCCCCAGCAGCAGGCCGACCAGCGACCAGTAGACGTCGCCGCCGAGCACCACCGCCAGCGCGCCGGTGACGATCGCGGTGATCTGCAGGTTGGCCCCCAACCACAGGGTGAACTGACTGAGTAGACGACCGTGTCTTTCCGCTTCCGGGATGTAGTCGATCGAACGCCTTTCGATCAACGGTTTGTTGCTTGCACGATCATTCGATACAGCCATTTATCGTTCAACCTCTGTGGATTGTCTTCCGGTGCTCACGCAATGCCTGCAAAACACGGCCTCCTGTGGGAGCCGGCGCCCAAGGGCAACGCCGGCTCCCCTCCAGGCGCCTTATTTGCCGGTGATCATCGGCAGGTTCAGCCCCTGCTCCTTCGCGCAGTCGATGGCGATCTGGTAACCGGCATCGGCATGACGCATGACCCCGGTGGCCGGGTCGTTGTGCAGGACGCGGGCGATACGCGCGGCCGCCTCGTCGGTACCGTCGCAGACGATGACCATGCCCGAGTGCTGCGAGAAGCCCATGCCGACGCCGCCGCCGTGGTGCAGGGAGACCCAGGTCGCGCCGCTGGCGGTGTTGAGCAGGGCGTTGAGCAAAGGCCAGTCGGAGACGGCATCGGAACCGTCCTGCATCGACTCGGTTTCACGGTTGGGGCTGGACACCGAGCCGGAGTCCAGGTGGTCGCGACCGATGACGATCGGCGCCGACAGCTCGCCGCTGCGCACCATCTCGTTGAACGCCAGGCCGAGCTTGGCGCGCAGGCCCAGGCCGACCCAGCAGATCCGCGCTGGCAGGCCCTGGAAGCTGATGCGCTCGCGCGCCATGTCCAGCCAGTTGTGCAGATGGGCGTCGTCCGGGATCAGTTCCTTGACCTTGGCGTCGGTCTTGTAGATGTCCTGCGGGTCACCCGACAGCGCCGCCCAGCGGAACGGACCGATGCCGCGGCAGAACAGCGGACGGATGTAGGCCGGAACGAAACCAGGGAAGTCGAAGGCGTTCTCGACGCCTTCTTCCTGGGCCATCTGACGAATGTTGTTGCCGTAGTCGAAGGTCGGGATGCCCTGCTTCTGGAATGCCAGCATCGCCTTGACGTGCACCGCCATCGACTGCTTGGCGGCCTTCACCACGGCGGCCGGTTCGGTCAGCGCGCGGGCGCGGTACTCTTCCCAGGTCCAGCCGGCCGGCAGGTAGCCGTTGAGCGGGTCGTGGGCGCTGGTCTGGTCGGTGACCATGTCCGGGCGCACGCCGCGACGGACCAGTTCCGGCAGGATTTCGGCGGCGTTGCCGCACAGGGCGATGGAGATCGCCTTGCCTTCGGCGGTGTACTTGGCGATACGGGCCAGGGCGTCATCGAGGTCCTTGGCCTGCTCGTCGACGTAGCGGGTCTTGAGGCGGAAGTCGATGCTGGTCTGCTGGCATTCGATGTTCAGCGAGCAGGCACCGGCCAGGGTCGCGGCCAGCGGCTGCGCGCCGCCCATGCCGCCCAGGCCGGCGGTCAGCACCCAGCGGCCCTTGAGGTTGTTGTCGTAGTGCTGGCGACCGGCTTCGACGAAGGTTTCATAGGTGCCCTGGACGATGCCCTGGCTACCGATGTAGATCCAGCTGCCGGCGGTCATCTGGCCGTACATGGCCAGGCCCTTGGCGTCCAGTTCGTTGAAGTGTTCCCAGGTGGCCCAGTGCGGCACCAGGTTGGAGTTGGCGATCAGTACGCGCGGGGCGTTGCTGTGGGTCTTGAACACGCCGACCGGCTTGCCGGACTGCACCAGCAGGGTTTCGTCGTCATTGAGGTTGGTCAGGCTCTCGACGATCTTGTCGTAGCACTCCCAGTTGCGCGCGGCGCGCCCGATACCACCGTAAACCACCAGTTCCTTGGGGTTCTCGGCCACCTGCGGGTCGAGGTTGTTCATCAGCATCCGCAGCGGCGCTTCGGTCAGCCAGCTCTTGGCGGTCAGCTTGTTGCCACGGGCGGCACGGATTTCGACGTCACGGCGCTTGGTAAAGGTGGCGGTAGGTTTCTGGGTATTCTCAGTCACGAAAAAACTCCTCTGCGATCGTCCGAACCCGCCCAGGCAGTGGGCAAGCGAGCCTGTGCCGGATACCCCGTCACAAGCGAAAAATGAGTGGGTGCGTAATGCCTCCCTGACGACTCATACGCACACATATTTACTTGTACATACAAGCATATGCAATCAAGCGGCCAACTCGGAATGCGAGCCCTGAAGAATTTTTCAGAGTAGTCGCCAAGTGCCGTGGGACGTGGCCTGGAGCGAAAAATGAATTTGTAGGATTAGGCGAAGTTGTAGGTAGGAAGCTGTTACCGGAAGAGGCTTTTGCGCCACGTTGGGGCGTTCGGTAACAAAATGGTGCGAGAGGGAGTACCCGAAATCGACGGGGGCACGCACACCCTGTGGAGACCGGTTTTATCCGCGAAAAGGCTCTCAAGCCCTGCGCCGCTTGCGCGGACGCTTTCGCGGATAAATCCCACGGGAATCGGGGGATGACCTCAAAATAGAGTGGGATTTAGCGGAATCAGGCAGGCATCAGCTCGATCACACAGCAACGGCCGGTCACCGCCACTTCCTGCAGCCCGACGCTGCCATCCAGCCGCAGGCAGTCATGCCGGCCGAGTACTTCATAACCCGTGTCGGCCAGGCCGACATGCAACTGGTCGCTGACGCTGAAGATCAGCAGCACCGCCGCCGAAGTGAAGAAACGCTTGGGCTGCACGGCATCGAGCCATTGCAGCCGGGCACTGTAGCGCTCCGGCGCGTAGATCAGGTTGAAATCGCGGATCGGTCCGTCGAGCAAGGTACAACTGACCTGGCTCGCGCCGCTGAAGGCGAACGGGTCCAGCGGCAGCAACGCGCGGGTGCGTTGGCCGTCGACCTGCAGAGTCATGCCCGCGCCCTGCAGCACGGTGATGATCCGCTCATAGCCGGCAAAACTGGAAAAACCGCCCGACTCGCCGATATCGGCAATCGACAGGCGCCAGCCGAACCCTTCCAGGCCCTCGCCCTCGTCGCGGGTGATCTCTTCGGTGCTGCCACCGCCGTTTTTCCAGGGCATGCGCGGGTAGTCCGCCGCACGCAAGACTTTCAGTGAACTCATTTGGTAAAGCGTCCTTCCAGACGATGACGGGAACCGGGGTGAATCAACCGGGCGGCGGTCACCGGCTGGCGACCGGACCAGGTCCGCCGGCGGATCATCAGGCACGGCTCGCCAGGCTCGATCTGCAACAGCTCGCACTCGGTGGCATCGGCGAGAATCGCCTCGACCACATGCTCGCCCTCGGTCAGCGGTGCGACCTGGGACAGGTAGGCGTAGGGCGTCTGCAGGGTGAAATCCTGCTTGAGGTAGTCCGGCGCCACCTGCGCGTTGACGAAACGGTCCTCGATCTGCACCGGGATGTCATTCTCGAAATGCACGATCAGCGAGTGGAAGACCTTCTGCCCCTCGCGCATGTCCAGGGCCACGGCACGCTCGGAGCCGGCGGTCTCCTCGCCGAGGGTGATGATCTTGCAGGTGTGGCGATGACCGCGCGAGGCGATCTCGTCGGCGATGTTATGCACCTCGAACAGCGCCGACTGGGTCTTGGGCTCGGCGACGAAGGTGCCGACCCCCTGCATGCGCACCAGCAAACCTTCGGCGGTCATTTCCCGCAGGGCGCGGTTGATGGTCATGCGGCTGTAGCCCAGTTGCTCCACCAGCTCGCTCTCGGACGGCACGCGGTAATGCGGCGGCCAGTTTCCGCTGTCGATCTGCTGGGTGATCATCTGTTTGACGCGGGCATATAACGGCGCCGGACTTTCGCCCATTTGGGCAGCCAGCGGGTTGTTGGCAGGCGGAGTCGGCACAGTAAATCCTTGTTCGGTTCCAGGGGTGGCTGTAGGTCATGTCACAGGCGTCTGCAGGACAGGATACCAGCTTGCCGGAGTTTACCGGGCAGGCAAACGTCTGTATATGTATATACAAATAACACACGATGGGGTGCTGAACCATGTCCGCCTTCTTTGCCGAACGCGCGCTGCTGCCTAGTGGATGGGCCAAAAACGTACGCCTTGAGGTCGACGCCCAGGGCGTGCTGGCCCGGGTCGAGGCCGATTCCGATGCACAGGGTGCCGAACGGCTGGGCGGCCCGCTGCTGCCGGGCATGCCGAACCTGCACTCCCACGCCTTCCAGCGGGCGATGGCCGGGCTGGCGGAAGTCGCCGGCAACCCGAACGACAGTTTCTGGACCTGGCGCGACCTGATGTACCGCCTGGTGGGCAGGATCAGTCCCGAGCAGATGGGCATCATCGCTCGCCAGCTCTACATCGAGATGCTCAAGGCCGGCTACACCTCGGTGGCCGAGTTCCACTACGTGCACCATGATACCCAGGGCCAGCCCTACGCCGACCCGGCCGAACTGGCCCTGCGCATCAGCCAGGCCGCCACCGACGCCGGCATCGGCCTGACCCTGCTGCCCGTGCTCTACAGCCACTCCGGTTTTGGCGGCCAGGCACCCAGCGACGGTCAGCGACGCTTTATCAACAGTACCGAGAATTACCTGAAGTTGCAGGCACGTTTGCAGCCGTTGCTGGCAAGACAGCCGGCCCAGGCCCTGGGCCTGTGCTTCCACTCGCTCAGGGCGGTGACTCCGCAACAGATCAGCGAAGTGCTGGCCGCCAGCGACCGGCACTGCCCGGTGCACATCCACATCGCCGAGCAGCAGAAGGAAGTCGACGACTGCCTGGCCTGGAGCGGCAAGCGCCCGTTGCAGTGGCTCTACGACCATCTCGAGGTGGACTCGCGCTGGTGCCTGGTGCATGCCACCCATGCCGATGCCGAGGAAGTCAGCCGCATGGCCCGCAGCCGGGCGATTGCCGGCCTGTGCCTGACCACAGAGGCCAACCTCGGCGACGGGATTTTCCCGGCCGTGGACTTCCTCGCCCAGGGCGGTCGCCTGGGCATTGGTTCCGACAGCCATGTGTCACTGAGCGTGGTTGAGGAACTGCGCTGGCTGGAATATGGCCAGCGCCTGCGCGACCAGCGGCGCAACCGCCTGTACCGGGCCGATCAGCCGATGGTCGGGCGCACGTTGTTCGACGCGGCCCTGGAAGGCGGTGCCCAGGCGCTCGGGCAAGCCATTGGCGGCCTGGAAGTGGGCAAGCGCGCCGACTGGCTGGTGCTCGACGGCAACGACCCGTACCTGGCGACCGCCGAGGACGACGGCATTCTCAATCGCTGGCTGTTCGCCGGCGGCGATCGTCAGGTGCGTGACGTGATGGTCAACGGCCAGTGGGCGGTACGCGGTGGCCGGCATGCGGCAGAAGAGGAAAGCGCGCGAGCCTTCGCCCAGGTGTTGCGTGAACTGCTGAACTGAAAACGCGAAGCGTCACGGGTTGCGTTCCCACGCGGAGCGTGGGAACGAGCGAGCAGCGGCCCGTAAACTCAGTGGGACATCTTCGAGTCGGGCGTACGCCAGATCAGTCGGGTGGTGTCATACCCCTGCTGCCGCGCCCGGCTCAGCAGGTCCTCGCGGGTATCGGCGCTGATCTTGGTGCTGCGCGACAACAGCCACAGGTAGCGCCGGCTCGGGTCGCCGACAATCGCGGTGTGGTAGTCGTCGCTGACATAGAGAATCCAGTAGTTACCCTTCGCCACGCCCGGCAGCAGCGTGGTGAACCAGTTGTCGAAACGCACCCAGAGCTTGTCGGTCTGCCCTTCGACCTGCGGTGTCGCGGTGCCCTTGGCCTCTTCCCAGGTCCACTGCTCGGTCAGGCAGCGATTGAACACCGCCATCCTGCCGTCGGGCATCAGGCTGTAGCGGGCCTCGGACTGGGCACAGTTGCGCTGGAAGTACATCGGCATCCGCGCCAGCTCGTACCAGGTGCCCTGGTAACGCTTGAGGTCGACGTGACCTGCGGTCTTGGGCGCCAGATCGTCACCGGACGTAGCGCAACCGGCCAGCAACAAGCCAGCCAAAAGAGTAACCACTAAACGCAACATTTCTTCTTCTCCCGAGGGCTTGTGCCCCGGTTTACTTCAGGCCTTGCCCGGAAAACATCAGGACTTTGTCACCGGCGTACTGCACGCTGATAAAGCTGTTCTTGTCACCCCAGGTGCAACTGGACATGCCCAGCGCGCCGGAACAATCGGACGGCGAACCGAGCAATGCCTCGACTTCGGCCTTGGGCATGCCCGTGGACAACTTCGAGTAGTTTGCCTGGTTGACCTTGCTGCAGGCGGCCAGCAGCACGCAGAACGACAACAGAGCGAGAGAGCGCAACGACATGGGGAGAAACTCCTGGGGACGGAAAGGTCGGCACGGGGGCCTACCGCAAGCTTAGAAGAGAAAACCGCCATCTGGTTCCCGAACCTACGACCTTTTCTTACAGGGCTTTCCTTTGCAGATCAGCAGTTTTGCGGGCGGAACTGGCGTTTCGTCGGCTTTACCGTCAAGAAACTAATCTTTAACGAGACGATGCCGAGAGATAGAGGCGCGACGCCATTAAACGTGGCAAATTGTCGCCCTTCGTTGACCCGCCTTTTGCAGACAGCCATTTCATGACCAGAAACCTCAAATTCAGCCACAAGATTCTCCTGGCTGCGGCCCTCGTGGTCGCCGTGGCGTTCGCCTGCTTCATCCTGTTCAACGACTATCGGCAGCGCCAGGCGCTGTACAACAGCACCCAGGCGTCGATGCAGGAACTGGGCAGCCTGACCACCAGCAACATCCAGACCTGGCTGGAAAGCCGTATCCAGCTGCTGCAGTCGCTGTCCCAGCAGATCGCCGTGGACGGCAGCTCCGCCGACAGCCTCAAGCGTGCGGTCGGCCTGCCCGCCTATACCGGCAACTTCCAGTTGAGCTACTTCGGCAGCCAGGAAGGCGTGATGTTCTCGGTGCCGGCCGGCAACCGCCCCGCCGACTACGACCCACGGGCCCGCGGCTGGTACAAGGCTGCCAACGCCGCCCAGCAGACCATCGTCACCGAGCCCTACATCGCCGCCTCGACCGGCAAGCTGGTGATCACCATCGCCACGCCGGTGCAGCATGAGGGCAAGTTCATCGGTGTGAGCGGTGCCGACATCGACCTGGGCAGTGTCAGTGCAATCATCAACTCGCTGAATTTCGGCGGCCACGGCCATGCCTTCATCGTCAGCGCCGACGGCAAGATCCTGATCCACCCGGACAGCAAGCTGATTCTCAAGAACCTCGCCGAAGCCTATCCGGACGACACACCGAAGATCAGCCCCGGCCTGAAGGAAGTGACGGTGGGTGGCAAGACCCAGTTCATCTCCTTCACCCACGTCAACGGCGTGCCCTCGGCCGACTGGTACGTGGCGCTGGTGCTGGACCAGGACACCGCGTTCTCGATGCTCAGCGAGTTCCGCACCTCGGCCATCGTCGCCATGGTGATTGCCGTGGTGATCATCATCGCCCTGCTGGGCATGCTGATCCGTGTGCTGATGCAGCCGCTGCACCTGATGGGCCGGGCGATGCACGACATCGCCGAGGGTGAAGGCGACCTGACCAAGCGCCTGACCATTCACGGCCACGATGAGTTCGGCACCCTGGGCATGTCGTTCAACCGTTTCGTGGAGCGCATCCACACCTCGATCCGTGAAGTGGCCTCGGCCACCGGTCAGGTCAACGAGGTCGCCCTGCGCGTGGTCAGTGCCTCCAACTCGTCGATGTTCAACTCCGACCAGCAGGCCAACCGCACCAGCAGCGTGGCGGCAGCGATCAACCAGCTCGGCGCCGCGGCCCAGGAAATCGCCCAGAACGCCGCCCTCGCCTCGCAGCATTCGAGCGAGGCACGCAACCTCGCCGAGGACGGTCAGCAGGTGGTGGACAAGACTATCGGCGCGATGCAGCAGTTGTCGGCGCAGATCAGCGACTCCTGCGGCAACATCGAGACGTTGAACAGCAATACGGTGAACATCGGGCAGATCCTCGACGTGATCACCAGCATTTCCCAGCAGACCAACCTGCTCGCGCTCAACGCCGCCATCGAGGCGGCCCGGGCTGGCGAGGCCGGTCGCGGCTTTGCCGTGGTCGCCGACGAGGTGCGCAACCTCGCCCACCGCACCCAGGACTCGGCGCAGCAGGTGCAGAAGATGATCGAGGAGCTGCAGGTCGGCGCCCGCGCGGCGGTCACTCTCATGACCGACAGCCAACGTCAGAGCGAAAACAGCGTCGGTATCGCCAACCAGGCCGGCGAACGGCTGGGCAGCGTGACCCAGCGGATCGGCGAGATCGACGGCATGAACCAGTCGGTGGCGACCGCGACCGAGGAGCAGACTGCGGTGGTGGAGTCGATCAACGTCGATATCACCGAGATCAACACCCTGAACCAGGAAGGGGTGGAGAACCTGCAGGCGACCCTGCGGGCCTGTGCCGACCTGGAACAGCAGGCGGCACGCCTGAAGCACCTGGTGGGCAGTTTCCGGATCTGACGACCGCGCCGGCGCCTTCGCGGGCAAGCCCTGCTCCTACAAGCGCCGTACACATGGCTTGTGTACGGCACAAACCTGTAGGAGCGTGGCTTGCCCGCGAAAGCAATCCGGCAACCGAAACCTCGTCACCTGACACACCGCTATCGCCACCAAGCCGGCGCCCACAAGGGCAGCACGCGCAGATACTAGAAGCGTGAGCCGGGCTCACGCAGAAACGCCACTTCCTCGGCCGTGGATTCCCGCCCCAGAATGGCGTTGCGATGGGGAAAGCGCCCGAACCGGGCAATGATCCGCTGATGCCGCTCGGCATAATCCAGCTGACTGGCAAACACCGACCGCTGATCCTCCGGCTGCTCGCGCAGCAACGCCGCAAACCGCGACACCGCCTCGTTCTGTGCCGCCGGATGCTCGCAATGCTCGAACACCAGGTAGATGAAGGAACGCTGTATCGCCGGCAATTGCCGGTCGAAGTCGGCGGCAATCCCCTGCGCCACCAGCGCCTGGGCGCGAGCATCACCGGAAAAGGCCGCAGGGGAATCGCGGAAGATCATCCGCGGCAGTTGATCGAGCAGCAGTACCACGGCCAGCCAACCCTGCGGACATTGCGTCCACTCGGTCAAACCGCCGGCCAGGGCCTGCTCGACCCAGGGCCCGAAACGCTCGCGCGCCTCGCGGTCCTGGCTGTCACGCTTGCCGAACCACAACCGACCCTTGTCAGCCTCGATCTCACTGGGCAGCCCGGCTGAACCGAACCACCATTGGAGCAGAGGCTGCCAGGGCGCGGACATGGGTTTATTCCTTGTGGTAGCCGGTGATCCGTTCCACTTCTTCCTTCGAACCGAGGAACACCGCGACACGCTGGTGCAGGCCGTCAGGCTGGATGTCGAGGATGCGCTGGTGGCCGTCGGTGGACGCGCCGCCCGCCTGCTCGATCAGGAACGACATCGGGTTGGCTTCGTACATCAGACGCAGTTTGCCCGGCTTGGACGGCTCGCGGCTGTCGCGTGGGTACATGAACAGGCCGCCACGGGTCAGGATGCGGTGCACGTCGGCCACCATCGCGGCCACCCAGCGCATGTTGTAGTTCTTTTTCAGCGGACCGGTCTCGCCGGCCAGCAGCTCTTCGACGTAACGCTGCACCGGGGCTTCCCAGTGGCGCTGGTTGGACATGTTGATCGCGAATTCCTGGGTGGAAGCCGGGATGGTGATGTCCTCGTGGGTCAGCACGAAGCTGCCCATCTCACGGTCCAGGGTGAAGCCCTTGACTCCATTGCCCAGGGTCAGGATCAGCATGGTCTGCGGGCCATAGATCGCGTAGCCGGCGGCGACCTGCTGGGTACCCGGCTGCAGGAAGGCCTTTTCGTTCAGGGCTTCGTTCTGGCTCAGGTATTCGTTCGGGCAGCGCAGTACCGAGAAGATGGTGCCGACCGGGGCATTGATGTCGATGTTCGACGAGCCGTCCAGCGGGTCGAACACCAGCAGGTAGGCGCCTTTCGGGTACTTGCCGGGGATCTGGTAGGCATTGTCCATCTCCTCGGACGCCATGCCGGCCAGGTGGCCGCCCCACTCGTTGGCTTCGAGCAGGATTTCGTTGGACAGGACGTCGAGCTTCTTCTGCACCTCGCCCTGCACGTTCTCGGTGCCCATGCTGCCCAGGACGCCACCCAGCGCGCCCTTGGAGACGGCGTGGCTGATTTCCTTACAGGCGCGCGCAACCACCTCGATCAGGAAACGCAGATCGGCAGGCGTGTTGTTGCTGCGGGTCTGCTCAATCAAAAAGCGACTCAGGGTAACGCGGGACATGGATGACTCCGGAGAAAGGGGGGGCTTGAAAACCCGCGCAGTTTAACGCGAGTTGCGCTGCAAATCCTCCTGCTCAGACAGGGATGACGCATAGAGAGTTCACAGGTCGGCTTCAGCGTAGACCAAAAGCGCCGGCAGGCCCCTTCTGTAGCCCCCTAAAGCAGGGGGCCAGGCTGTAGAGAAGGCCCAGACCGGACTGCCCCCAGGACTCTATGTGCCGGTCGTCAGCCCTGCGGCTTGCGCAGCAGGCTGAAGGCCATGCCCCCCAGCGCCGCCACACCCAGCAGCAGCACCGCCCACAGGCCGATCTTTTTCCAGTCGGTCGTTGGCGCCGCCGCGACCGCCGGGGCTTGCGGCGCGGCCGCCTGCGCTGCGCCCGCAGTGGCCTTGCCGACCCCGGCCAGGCGCTGCGGGCTGTAGTCGGGAATCAGCGTCGACAAGGGCAGGTTTGCCGCCCCCACCGTCGCATTGCCCAGTGCCAGGGAGAACGGTGCGTTGCCACGGGCCAGAAACACCAGTTGCGTCGGCCGCACGGCATAACTCAGCGCCGGAGCCTTTGCTCCGAGCCCACCGCCACGCTCGTCGACCACCAGTTTCAACTGCGCAACGCCGTAGCCGGACAGCTCCAGGGTGTCCTGCAACACATCCTGGCCGCCCTGCGTCAACCGATAGAGCAGGCCACTGCCCAGCGTCTGCCAGGCCTCGTTGCCACTGCGCCGCCCATACAGGCTCACCGGCGCCAGGCTGTTGGGCTGGGCCAGCTCGATCCGCACCTGTTCCAGGTTCATTGCCGTGGGCAGCGTCCAGGTGTATTCGCCCGACTTGGCCGTACTGCCAGCCAGCGGTTGCGACCAGGCCAGCGGCGACGCCGAAAGGCTGCTGGTGCTGCTCACCAGTTGCGCCGCATTCAACACCGGTGCCGACTGCGGCGACCGCCACAGCAGGCGCAGGTAACGCGCCGACTGCCCCGGCAGGCTCACCTCGCGCTGTTCGATGCGCTCGTCGGCAAAGGACAGTCGCGCCACCTGACCCTCGCCCCAGGGCTGCCAGTGCTGCAGGTCATCGCTGGCCTCGATGCTGAAACGCTGGAAGCCGTCGCGCTCGCTGGTCCAGTCGAGCACCAGTTGCTGCAACGGCGCCTTGATCGCACTGGCATCGAGCAACCAGCCACGCAGCACTTCTTCGCCGGCTTCCAACTGGCTGGACGGCGTCACCTCGACCAGCGTGCCGGACGTCGTCGATTGCACCCGCACGCTGGGCGCGGCCTGGGGGGCATCGGCCGAGCTGTAGAGCGGAAACCACTTCACATCGGTCTGGCTGCGCTGCTGGCTCGACTGTGCCTGCTCCTGGAGCAGGGCGTAGGCCTGCGGCTCCCCCGCCGAGTTGAACACCCGGACGTCGTTCAGTTCGGCCTGGCGGGCCTGGGCCTGCAAGGTCAGCGGCAGTTCCAGCCGGTACCAGGGGCCCTCGCCGCTCAGGGCCAGGGGCACGATAGTGCTGAAGTCCGCCGGCTTTTCCTGGGCCGACAACGATGCACTCAGGCACAGCAGCAGCACGCCCAGGCGACCCGGGCTCAACTTGCGAATCAAGACGACACTCCTTCCGTTTGCTTGTCGGTCGGCTCGGCCTCCGCGCGCTTGGGCGGCAGCGGCGCGAAATAGCCCACCACCAGCATCAGCACACCGACGCCGATGAACGAGACGATCCGCGCCAGGCCGCCACGGTTGCTCAGCTCGACGAAGAACAGCTTGGCCACCACCACGGCGATCAGCGCCGCACCCATCAGCCAGACCTCGCGACGATGGCGCAGGTGGCCACCGATCATCAGGCTCAGGGCGATCAGGCTCCAGGCGATCGACAGACCGGCCTGCACCAGCATCGACCCCAACAGCGCATCCAGCTCGAAATCCACCCCACCCCAATGGTGGGCGGCGCGCATCACCAGCGCCGTGACGAAGGCGAACAGCGACAGGCTGCAGACCGCCTGGGCGGCCAGCTCGGCGTGGGCGGCGCGTACACCCAGCTGGGGCACCGCGCTGCGCGACCAGATGTAGAGGCTGCCCAGGGCGAACAGCAACCCCAGTTCCAGCGGGTTGAGCAGCGGCACGTACGGCAGCGGCTCGGCGTGACCGTCGCTGAAGCTGTTGGCCAGCCAGAACCAGCCGAGCATCAGCAAGGCCAGCGGTGCGGCAGCGTACAGGCGGTATTCGCGTGAGTAGGCGGCAATCGGCCACGGCCATTCGCGCGGCGCGGCCATCAGCACCAGGTACAGGCTCGGCAGGATCGCGTAACCCAGCCAGCGCCAGGCGTTGTAATGCTCCGACAGCAACAGCAGGCCGTAGCGCAACTCCAGCGCCAGCACGCCAAGGATCAGCCAGCAACCCAGCACGTGGGCGACACTCGATACCCGTGCCGGCAACTGCGGCGCCAACTTGCGCAACGACAGCAGGTGCACGGCGAACAGCGCCGGCCACACCAGCCAGCCGAACTGTGCCGCCGGGTTGTAGAGGCGGGTCCAGTCCAGCAGCAGGATGATCCCGGCCACCGGCACCAGCAGGCTGCACAACCGGGCCAGGTCCGGCCAGCGCAGGCGCACCGCCAGGAGTGCCCAAAGCGCCACACTGGCCGTGGCGATTGCCAGCATCCAGGACGCCCAACTGGACGGCGCGGCGAACAGCATGACTTCACCGGCCCAGGCCAGTGCCCACCAGCCGGTGCCCCAGACCAGCAGCACCTGGGACAGACGCTGCAGGCTCAGGACATCGAACACCGTCGGCAGGCTGTCCCGCTGCAGGCGCCAGGCGCCGACGAAGGCGGCCAGCCCGAGCACCAGCGGCGTCCAGAAACCGCTGTGGCCGAGCAGACGCAGGCCATCGCTGTCGAACGCGCCGAACTGCACCGCCCCTTCGAGCAGGAAGGCCCCGCCACCGATCAGTTGCAACAGCAGGCCGAAGAGGAAACTCAGACGCTGGCGCAGGTACAGGCTCAGCCAGATGATCAGCAGGCCGCTGGCGGCCCAGACACCACTGGCCGTGCCCCAGGGCAGTACGAACAGCACCGCCAGGTTGATCAACGCCAGGCCTGCCAGCAGGATTACCGACAATGCCCGCAGCAGCCGGGCATCGTTGCGCACCATCTCGTCGCGGGCCGCCAGCAACATCCCGCCGATCAGCGACAGGCCGATCAGCGAAGCACTCATCAGGCCGCTCCAGCCGGCACTGAACACCGCCGACGACTCGCCTTCGGCCCCCTGCAGCCGCGCCAGGAACAGCGCGCCGCCGAGCAGTTGCACGGCAAACGCGCTGAACAGGAACGCCCGCGATTGCAGACGCAGGCCGGCAAACAGCGTCGCCAGCCCGGCCAGCGCCCAACTGATGGCCGTGCCCTGGCTGAGGAAGAACAGCGGCGCCAGCAGATAGAGGAAGGCCAGGCCCAGGCAGGCCAGCACCGGAACGCCGCGCCGCTCCCACTCGGCCGCCTCTCCGGGCGCGGCCTGGCGCAATTGCCAGAAGCTGAACAACAGGGCCAACCCCAGCAGCAAAGCGCCCAGCGGCGCGGCATCGAGCAGGCTGTGTTCGCCCGCCTGCAGGGTGCCGGCGAACGACAGGGCCGAGCCCAATTGCAGCAATAGCGCGAAGATCCGCGCGAACGGCCGTTGCTGGCGCAGGCCGAGCCAGAACACCCCCGCGCCCTCCACTGCCCAGGCCGCCGCCGTCCAGCGCGCATCGAGGCCCAGCGGAATCGCCAGGCTGGCGAAGATCACCCCCAGTGCCAGGCAGGTTTCCGCCAGCAGCAGCGCGCGGCCGCCCATCAGCAGGCGGGCCAGGCCCATGTAGATGATCCCCAGCGCCAGGGCGCTGAACGCCGCCGCGAGCTCCAGATGCTGGACCAGCGCGAACTGCAGCCCGAAGCCCACCAGCGGCGGGCCGAACAGCAGGGTGCCATCGACGTAGTCGCCCTGGCGCGCCGACCAGTGCAACAGCCCTTCACGACTGTCGTCCTGCGGCCCGCCGGTCATTTCCCGCAGCTTGCGCCGGGCGAACAGCAGGCCGATAGCCAGGTACATCAGGAAGAACAGCACCAGGAACGGCTCGGTGCTCCACAGCAGCTCGGGCTGGTAGGAACGCACGCCCCAGGCGAAGCCGATACCGAAGGTGCCGACGAAGCCGATCAGATTGAGCAGGCGCCAGGCCTTGAACCAGGCGATCGCCAGGATGCCGCTGTTCAGCAGGATGAAGTAACTGAACAGGGCGACATGGTTGCCGGAGCCGGTGGAGGTCAGGATCGGCGCGGCAAAGCCGCCCAGCGCGGCAGCCGCGGCCAGCCCGAGGGCGTCCTGGGTCACCGCGAGAATCGCCGAGAACACCGTGACCGCCACCAGCAGGCCAAGGGCGGCGGAAGGGTCGAGCAACGGGTGCAGGCGCATCGCGGCGAACACCGTCAGGTACAGCACGGCGATCCCCGTGCCCTGCAGCATCAGGCCGTAGCTGCCATTGCGCAGGCGCAGCCACCAGCCCAGGCCGAGCAGCCCGAGCGCACAGCCGGCGACGCCGGCGTAGCGCAGCTCGACCGGCACCACCATGCCCTCGGTGGCATAACGCAACAGGAAGGCCAGGCCGAGGAACAGCAGCAGCACGCCGACCCGCAGCACGGTGTTGCCACCGAACAGCCAGTTGCGGGCGCCCGCCACGGCACGCTCGATCAGGTTCGGCTCGCGGGCAGTCGGAGGTACAGGCGGCGCGACCGGCTCGCGGACCTCGATCGGCTGCGGCGTCCAGGCGTCGACTTCGGGGCGTACGGCCTGGGGCTCATTGCGCGGCGAGAGCTCTTGCAGTTCCGGCGGGAGTTCCCAGATCAGTTCGGGCTCGGCGCGTGGCGCCTGCGCAGCCGGCTCGACGATCGGCTCGGCTGCCTGGGGGGCGACAGGTGCTTCGTCGACGACGACCGGGGTGGGCTCGACGGCAGCGGCAACAGGCGGTTCCGCCCGGGCGACGCCGACCACCTCCAGTTCGCGAACCCGCTGCTCGAGGCTGGCCAGCGCCTGTTGCGCCTGCTGCAAGCGGGCCTCCTGAGCGCGAGCCCTGCGCCCCAGGCTCCCGAGGCGGAACGCCTGGCCGATCACCAAACCGAACAATGCGCCGATCAGGGCGTCAAGGATGATCTCGTCGACCATCCAGCCCAGTACCAACCCGACCAGCATCAGAATCCATTGCATGCACGATATCCCTAAGCGGCGTCACGACACGCCCGCTCTTGTGGGAGCCGGCCAATCTGCCGCGTAGTATATCGATCCGGCCCCACCAGAGTGGGGTCGGCCTCACAACTTATTGCAAAAGATTACTCCAACGCTTTCCAGATCTCGGTGGCGTACTCGCGAATGGTCCGGTCCGAGGAGAACCAGCCCATCCGGGCACTGTTCAGCACAGCCGAGCGCCACCATTCCTTGCTGTCGTGCCAGAGCGCCTCGACCTTGCCCTGGGCGGCCCAGTAGCTGTCGAAGTCGGCACAGACCAGGAAGCGGTCGTAGTCGATCAGCGAGTCGACCAGGCCGACATAGCGTGCCGGATCGTCCGGGGAAAACACCCCGCCACGAATCGCCTGCAGCACATCGTTGAGCCGATGGGAGGCGGCCACGTCCTGCGCGGCACTGAACTCGCCATTGCGCTTGCGCGATTCGACCTGCTGGGCACTGAGGCCAAAGATGAACATGTGCTCCTGGCCGACCCGCTCGCACATCTCCACGTTGGCGCCGTCCATCGTGCCGATGGTCAACGCGCCATTGAGACCGAACTTCATGTTGCTGGTGCCCGAGGCCTCGAAACCGGCAGTGGAGATCTGCTCCGACAGGTCGGCGGCCGGAATGATGCTTTCCGCCAGGCTGACGTTGTAGTTGGGCAGGAACACCACCTTGAGCAGGCCGCGCACGGTCGGGTCGTTGTTGACGGTACGGGCGATGTCGTTGGTCAGCTTGATGATCAGCTTGGCCTGGTGATAACTCGCCGCGGCCTTGCCGGCGAAGATCTTCACCCGCGGCACCCAGTCGGTTTCCGGCTCGGCGCGGATCGCCTGGTACAGCGCCACGGTGTGCAACAGGTTGAGCAACTGGCGCTTGTATTCGTGAATCCGCTTGACCTGCACATCGAACATCGCCGCCGGGTTGACCGCAATGCCCAGCCGCTCCTGGATCAATGCCGCCAAGGCACGCTTGTTGTGCAGGCGCTGCTCGGCGAACTGCTTGCGAAAGCCGGCCTTTTCGGCGAACGGCTCCAGGCCCACCAGCAAATCCTCGGGGCGATCGAGCACTTCGGCCCCCAGGGCATCGACCATCATCTCGGTCAGCCGCGGGTTGGCCTGGTACAGCCAGCGGCGGAAGGTGATGCCGTTGGTCTTGTTGTTGATCCGCTCCGGGTAGAGCTTGTGCAGCTCGGAAAACACCGTGCTGCGCATCAGTTGCGTATGCAGGCCGGACACGCCGTTGACACTGTGGGAACCGAGGAACGCCAGGTTGCCCATGCGCACCCGGCGGCCGTTGTCTTCCTCGATCAGCGACACCGAGCGCAGCACGTCGAAGTCATGGATGCCCTTGGCCCGCAGCGCATCGATATGCTGGGCATTGATCAGGTAGATGATCTGCATGTGCCGCGGCAGCATGCGTTCCATCAGGCCCACCGGCCAGGTTTCCAGGGCCTCCGGCAGCAGGGTGTGGTTGGTGTAGGAAAGCGTTTCGACGGTCACCTGCCAGGCCGCGTCCCAGGTCACGCCGTGCAGGTCGACCAATTGCCGCATCAGTTCGGCGACGGCAATCGAGGGGTGGGTGTCATTCAGCTGGATCGCCGCATGTTCACCGAGACTGAGCACCGAGTCGTGCATGTTCTTGTGCCGCCGCAGCAGGTCCTGCAGCGATGCCGAAACGAAGAAGTACTCCTGGCGCAGCCGCAGTTCCTGCCCCGCCTCGGTGCTGTCCGCCGGGTAGAGCACGCGGGAGATGCTTTCGGCCCTGGCGACCTCGGCCACCGCCCCCAGGTGGTCGCCGGCATTGAAACGCTCCAGGTGCAGCTCCTCCGTGGCCCGGGCCCGCCACAGGCGCAGGGTGTTCACACTGGCCCCGCGCCAACCGACCACCGGCGTGTCATAGGCGACCGCCCGCACGGTTTCCGCCGGCCACCAGACCTGCCGGGCCTGGCCGGTCTCGTCATGCACGGTCTCGACGCTGCCACCAAAGCCCACCGGGTAGATCACCTCGGCCCGCTCGAACTCCCAGGGGTTGCCGAAGTCCAGCCAGTTCTCGGTCTGCTCCTGCTGCCAGCCGTCGACGATCGCCTGACGGAACAGCCCGTGCTCGTAGCGGATGCCATAGCCATGACCGGCGATACCGAGGGTCGACATGCTCTCCATGAAACACGCCGCCAGGCGCCCCAGGCCACCGTTGCCCAGCGCCGCGTCGGGCTCCAGCAGGCGGATGCGTTCCAGGTCGACACCGAGGTCCACCAGCGCCTCGCGGGCGATATCCAGCAGGCCGAGGTTGCTCAGGCTGTCGTACAGCAGGCGACCGATGAGAAACTCCAGGGAAAGGTAATAGACCCGCTTCTGTCCCTTGCGGTAGATCTGTCGCGTGTGATCCATCCAGTGCTCGACCATATGGTCGCGGGCGGCCAGGGCAATCGCCTCGAACCAGTCGTGGTCGAAGGCATGGTCGGGGTCCTTACCCACTGCATAGGTAAGTTTGGCAAGGACGGCGGCACGAAAGGCAGCCACCTCAGTTTCACGGACAAGCGTTTCCTGAGACATCGATGCGACCTCTAGCGAGATGGACAATTTACGGGACGAGTTGTCTGAGCCTAGTCGGTTCGACACAGGGTGATGGCTCTGGTTCGGGGTTTTTTCCACTCGAAGTGGCGAAGGCCGGTAAATTCGAGGGGCCGCTCAAGACCCGGATTCGCGAAAAATTTCCCGGTAGATCCGCGATTGTGCGAAAAACCGTCAAAGGTTGTTCACAAATCCACAGGCCCCGGTATGATCGCGCGCCCGATACACCCCTGGACGCCACCTGATGAAACCGACCCTGATCGCAGCCGCAGAGCTCGACCGCCTGGAAACCTGGCAGAAGTACTCCAGCCACATGTGTGGCGGCTGCATGTCCAGCTGCTGCACCCTGCCCGTGGAAGTGAAGATCAAGGACCTGATCCGCATCGGCATCGTCGACGAGTTCGAGCGTGGCGAGCCGGCGAAGAACATCGCCAAGCGCCTGCAGAAGGAAGGCATCGTCGAGCGCTACAACCAGAAATCGGAGATCTTCACCCTGCAGCGCATGAGCAACAACGATTGCCTGTACCTGGACCGCAAGACCCGGCTGTGCACCATTTATGACAAGCGCCCGGACACCTGCCGCAACCACCCGAAGATCGGCCCGCGCCCGGGCTATTGCGCCTACAAGCCCAAGCCCCAGGAGCGCCAGGCGCCGAGCCGGAACCTGGAACGGTTCTGACTTCAAACCGGCGGTGCACCCTTCGCGGATGAATCGGCGAAGACGTCCGCCCAGCCATCGCCCCACCTGGCTTCTTGCGCACAAAAAAACGCCCCCGGCCTTTCGACCGGGGGCGTTTTTCATTCAGCCGGAGCTAGAAGATCAAGCCTTGGCTTTCTTGGCAGCGCGGGTACGCTCGCCTTCGTCCAGGATCTTCTTGCGCAGGCGGATCGACTTCGGCGTGACTTCGCACAGCTCGTCGTCCTGGATGAATTCCAGGGCCTGTTCCAGGGTGTGGCGAACTGGCGGAACCAGGGCGATCACCTCGTCCTTGCCCGAAGCACGCATGTTGTCGAGCTTCTTGCCCTTGGTCGGGTTGACGCCCAGGTCGTTGTCACGGCTGTTCAGACCGATGATCTGACCGTTGTAGATGTCCTGGCCGTGCTCGATGAACAGCTTGCCGCGAGCCTGCAGGGTTTCCAGGGAGTAGGTCAGGGCCTTGCCGGTCTCGATCGAAACCAGAACACCGTTCAGACGGCCGGACATCTGGCCTGGCTTCATGGTGTCGTAGCGATCGAAGATCGAGGTCAGGATGCCTGCACCGTTGGTCAGGGTCAGGAACTGGTTACGGAAACCGATCAGACCACGGGCTGGAACGTTGTATTCCAGACGGACACGGCCCTTGCCATCCGGCGCCATGTTGGTCAGGTCGCCCTTGCGCAGACCCATTTCTTCCATGACCTTGCCCTGGGATTCCTCAGGGATGTCGATGGTGACGTTTTCGAACGGTTCCTGCTTCACGCCGTTCACTTCGCGGATGATCACTTCAGGACGGCCCACGGCCATTTCGAAGCCTTCGCGACGCATGGTTTCGATCAGAACCGACAGGTGCAGCTCACCACGGCCGGAAACCTTGAACTTGTCGGCCGAGTCGCCCTCTTCAACGCGCAGTGCCACGTTGTAGAGCAGCTCCTTGTCCAGACGCTCCTTGATGTTACGGGAGGTCACGAACTTGCCTTCCTTGCCGCAGAATGGCGAGTCGTTGACCTGGAAGGTCATGGAAACGGTCGGCTCGTCGACGGTCAGAGGCTTCATCGCCTCGACGGTGTTCATGTCGCACAGGGTGTCGGAGATGAACAGTTCGTCGAAACCGCTGATGCAGACGATGTCGCCGGCAGCGGCTTCTTCGACGTCCACACGGTGCAGACCGTGGTGGCCCATCAGCTTCAGGATACGGCCGTTGCGCTTCTTGCCGTCGACATCGATCGCCACCACCGGAGTGTTCGGCTTGATGCGACCGCGGGCGATACGACCCACGCCGATCACGCCCAGGAAGCTGTTGTAGTCCAGCGCGGAGATCTGCATCTGGAACGGACCATCGCGGTCGACGTCCGGAGCCGGCACGTTGTCGACGATCGACTGGTACAGCGGGGTCATGTCTTCGGCCATGTCGGTGTGGTCCAGACCGGCGATGCCGTTCAGAGCCGAGGCGTAGACGACCTTGAAGTCCAGCTGTTCGTCGGTGGCACCCAGGTTGTCGAACAGGTCGAAGATCTGGTCCAGAACCCAGTCAGGACGCGCGCCCGGACGGTCGACCTTGTTGATCACGACGATCGGCTTCAGACCGGCTTCGAAGGCCTTCTTGGTCACGAAGCGGGTTTGCGGCATGGGGCCGTCCTGGGCGTCGACCAGCAGCAGCACGGAGTCGACCATCGACATCACGCGCTCAACCTCGCCACCGAAGTCGGCGTGGCCGGGGGTGTCGACGATGTTGATGTGGTAGCCGTTCCAGTTGATGGCGGTGTTTTTCGCCAGAATGGTAATGCCGCGCTCTTTTTCCTGGTCGTTGGAGTCCATCACGCGCTCGTCGTTGAGCTCGTTGCGTTCCAGGGTGCCGGATTGACGCAGCAGTTTGTCAACCAGGGTGGTCTTGCCATGGTCAACGTGGGCGATGATGGCGATGTTGCGTAGATTTTCGATCACTTGTGTATCTCGATCAGAGGATTCGGTTTGCTGACAAGTCTTGGCAGCGATTGACGGTAGTGTCCGGCGTGGCCGTTACAGCTTGACGGCGGCGTCGGGGGGCCGGTGACGCAGGCCACAGGCAAACAGCCCCGGGCACTTAGCTCGGTCGATAAACGCGCACATTGGCATGCCCCTCACTGAGCAGATGGTGGGCATGCAGGCGACTCATCACGCCTTTGTCGCAATACAGCAGGTACTGGCGAGTAGGGTCCAGTTCCTTGAAACGAGCATTCAGTGCATAGAACGGCATCGTTTGTACCTCGATGCCAGCCAGTTCCAGCGGATCGTCCTCCTGGGCATCCGGATGCCGGATGTCGAGGACGATATGACCCGCCAGCGCCTCGCTGACCTCTTCGATCTGCAGATCCTGGCCCAGTTCGTCGATCACGTGATCGATCGAGACCAGCCTGGCGCGTTCGAGCGCACGCTCGAGGATCGCCATGTCGAACGCTTTCTCTTCGTGCTCCACGCGGTAGCGCTTGGCGTGGGTCTTGGGGTTGACCGAAATCACCCCGCAGTATTCGGGCATGTGCCGGGCAAAATCGCCGGTGCCGATCTGGTCGGCCAGGTCGATGATGTCCTGCTTGTGGCTGGCGATCAGCGGCCGGATCACCAGCTTCTCGGTCACACAGTCGATCACCGACAGGTTCGGCAGCGTCTGGCTGGAAACCTGGGAAATCGCCTCGCCGGTGACCAGCGCATCGATGTGCAGCCGCTCGGCCATCGCCGACGCCGCCCGCAACATCATACGCTTCAATACTACGCCCATATGACCGTTATCGACTTTGCCGAGAATTTCTCCCAGCACTTCCTCGAACGGCACGCTGATGAACAGCACGCGATGGGAGCTGCCGTACTTCTTCCACAGGTAGTGGGCGACTTCCATCACCCCCAGCTCGTGGGCGCGGCCACCCAGGTTGAAGAAGCAGAAGTGGGTCATCAGGCCGCGGCGCATCATCTGGTAGGCGGCGACGGTGGAGTCGAAGCCGCCGGACATCAGGGTCACGGTCTGCTCCACCGAGCCCAGCGGGAAGCCGCCGAGGCCCTCGTGCTGGCCGTGGATGACGAACAGCCGCTGGTCGCGAATCTCGATCCGCACCTCGACTTCCGGGTCCTTCAGGGAGATCCCGGCGGCACCGCATTCACGCCGCAGGCGGCTGCCGACATGCTTCTCGACGTCCATGGAACTGAAGCCGTGCTTGCCACCGCGCTTGCAGCGCACGGAAAAGATCTTGCCCGGCAGCACGTCAGCGTAGTGCTGCAGGCACTTGGCGGTAATGTCGTCGAAGTCGCCCAGCGGGTATTCGTCGACCTGCAGCAGGTGCGCGATACCCGGCGTACAGCACAGGCGGGCCTTGAACTCCTGCAGAGCCTTCGGATCGGTCAGCGCGGTTTCCAGTTCGAGGTTGTCCCACACGCCATTCACCACCACGGCCGGATCCAGGTCCTTGAGCACGGCACGGATGTTCTTCGCCAATTGACGAATGAAGCGCGTCCGGACAGGGCGGCTCTTGATGGTGATTTCGGGGAAGACTTTTACGATTAGTTTCATGAAAACAGCGCGCGAACGGCCGGCCGAAAAAAGTGGGGCGCGGATTATAGCGGAAATTGCTCAAGGTTTGACCAGTTATTGTACGGACGGTTTTCTGCGCACCAAAAAAGGTCGAATCGATATTTTTCGGCACCACAAAGGTGCAGCGAATGCCCGAAAATTCTCCTACCCTGGCTGGAACGCTTGAGATTGGGGCAAAAAACCCATCACGGGGCACTGGCATGCAATTTGCTCCCTTGTGAGGCAGGTTGCCTTGGCCGAGTATTCGCGCCGGCATCACTACTATTTCAGGGCTACTCCACTATCCAGCCCGAAGCCACCCGGAGGACACCATGTCGAAGTCGGTTCAACTCATCAAAGATCATGACGTTAAATGGATTGATCTGCGCTTCACGGACACCAAAGGCAAACAGCACCACGTGACCATGCCAGCTCGCGATGCGCTGGATGACGATTTCTTCGAAATCGGCAAGATGTTCGACGGTTCCTCCATTTCCGGCTGGAAAGGCATCGAAGCCTCCGACATGATCCTGATGCCGGACGACAGCACCGCGGTGCTGGACCCGTTCACCGAAGAGCCGACCCTGATCCTGGTTTGCGACATCATCGAACCTTCGACCATGCAAGGCTACGACCGCGACCCACGCGCCATCGCCCGTCGCGCCGAGGAATACCTGAAATCCACCGGTATCGGCGACACCGTTTTCGTCGGTCCGGAGCCTGAATTCTTCATCTTCGACTCGGTCAAGTTCAAGTCCGACATCTCCGGCTCCATGTTCAAGATCTTCTCCGAACAAGGCTCCTGGATGACCGACCAGGACGTGGAAGGCGGCAACAAGGGCCACCGTCCGGCCGTCAAGGGTGGCTACTTCCCGGTTCCTCCGTGCGACCACGACCACGAAATCCGTACTTCCATGTGTAACGCACTGGAAGAAATGGGCCTGGTGGTCGAAGTTCACCACCACGAAGTGGCAACCGCCGGCCAGAACGAAATCGGTGTGAAGTTCAACACCCTGGTGGCCAAGGCCGACGAAGTCCAGACCCTGAAGTACTGCGTACACAACGTGGCTGACGCCTACGGCCGTACCGCCACCTTCATGCCGAAGCCTCTGTACGGCGACAACGGCTCGGGCATGCACGTTCACCTGTCCATCGCCAAAGAAGGCAAGAACACCTTCTCCGGCGAAGGTTATGCCGGCCTGTCCGACACCGCCCTGTACTTCATCGGCGGTATCATCAAGCACGGTAAGGCCCTGAACGGCTTCACCAACCCGTCGACCAACTCCTACAAGCGTCTGGTACCAGGCTTCGAAGCTCCGGTAATGCTGGCCTACTCGGCTCGCAACCGTTCCGCCTCGATCCGTATCCCTTACGTTTCCAGCCCGAAAGCGCGCCGTATCGAAGCCCGCTTCCCAGACCCGGCTGCCAACCCATACCTGGCCTTCGCGGCCCTGCTGATGGCCGGCCTGGACGGTATCCAGAACAAGATCCACCCAGGCGATGCCGCCGACAAGAACCTGTACGACCTGCCGCCTGAAGAGGCCAAGGAAATCCCACAGGTTTGCGGCAGCCTGAAAGAAGCCCTGGAAGAGCTGGACAAGGGCCGTGCGTTCCTGACCAAGGGCGGCGTTTTCAGCGACGACTTCATCGACGCCTACATCGAGCTCAAGAGCGAAGAAGAAATCAAGGTCCGCACCTTCGTACACCCACTGGAATACGACCTGTACTACAGCGTCTGATATCCGGCCGTGCCTGCGCAAGCAGGCACAACCTGCAAAAATGCCCCGCCTCGAAAGAGACGGGGCATTTTTCATGGGTGATGGAAAACCCGGACGCCGGGGGCAGCATTTTCATGAAAATGCACTGGCGTGCGCAGCGTCTTGTGGCGTTAACTCTGGCCCCTGCCTCCACCACCGGAAAAGCCGGAGCCCACCATGTCACCGAACAACCGTATCGCCAGCCTGTTGCTGGCCGCCTGCCTGAGCACCAGCGCGCTGGCCGCCAGCCCACCCGCACCGGACAGCCTGGCACCGCTGCTGCAGACCATCAGCGAGCGCCTGACCATCGCCAACCAGGTAGCCCTGACCAAATGGGACAGCGGCAAACCGGTCGAGGACAGCACCCGCGAACAGCAGGTGATCGCCAACGCCCGGGAACAGGCACAGGCCTACCAGCTCAAGCCGGAAGAGGTCGGCCAGTTCATCGCGGCACAGATCGAGGCGAACAAGCTGGTGCAGTACGCCCTGCTGGCCAAATGGCGCAACGCCGGCAAGGCACCGGTGATCGCCCGACCCGACCTGGTCACGCAGATCCGCCCGGTGATGGATCAGTTGCAGGTCAAGCTGCTCAAGCAATACGCCGCGTTCGCCCCCCATCGGCAGGACCCGCAATGCCCGGCCTGGCTGAGCCAGGCCCGCCGCGACCTGGCCTCCGACAACATCCACGACCTGGCCCTGGTGCGCGCCGTGGGCGAACTGTGCCTGCACCCACAGTGAAAGGACCGGCGGTTCTGCTCTATGCTGACAGCTTGTCACGATCAGGACCTTCACCGGGAGCCGCCATGGGTCGACCCCTGCTCTATCTGCTGCTGACCTTCGCCCTGCCGGTGTCGGCGCAGATCTACAAGTACACCGATGCCAACGGCAACACCGCCTACAGCAGCCAGCCGCCCGACGGCATGGCCGCCCAGACCGTGGAACTGCCGCCGCTCAACAGCGTCGAGACGCAAAAGCCGGGCACACCGGCACCAGCCCGGCCAGTCGCCGCGCAACCGGCCGCCCCTCAGGAAAACGCTGCGCCGTACAACACCCTCGAACTGACGGATATCCCGACCGAAGAGGCCCTGCGCGCCAACAACGGGACGTTCACCGTCGGCGTGAAGATCGAGCCGCGCCTGCAACGCCAGCATCTGTTGCGACTGCTGCTCGATGGTGCACCCTACGGCCAGCCGAGCAACGTCCCGCGCCTGCAACTGGTGAATGTCGACCGTGGCGAACACACCCTCGGTGTACAGGCCCTGGAGGGCGAGAAGGTCGTACAGCAGAGCCCTGCCGTGACCTTCACCGTCCAGCGGGTGCACAAACCTTGAGTCGTTCATGAGCGGATCATTCATTCGGGTGCTGGGCCTGGCATTATCGCTGGTCACCCTGCCAGCCGCGGCCGAGGTCTACACCTACATCGACAGCCAGGGTAACCGGGTCTTCACCGACCAGCCCCACAAGGGTGCGACACGGGTGCCGCTGGCGCCGAGCAACCGCATGTCGGCCCATCCCCGCAGCCAGGCGGCAACACCTGCCACCAGCAAGGCCAGCCCGAGCCCCGGGCCGATCTTTCACTACCAGATGGTCCGCGTCCTGGTGCCCGCCCCGGATGCCACGGTGCGCAGCGCCGAGGGCAACCTGATCGTCAGCGTCACCAGCGAACCGGGACTGCAGCCCGGCCATGGCTACCGCCTGCTGCTCGACGGCAAGCCCACCGGAGCCGCCGGCACCAGCCCGGTTTTCGCCCTGGAAAACATCGATCGTGGCACCCACCAGCTCGCGGTGGAAATCCTCGACGAACAGGGCCGCATTGCCGAGCGCACCGCCAATCAGCCCTTCCATATGGTGCGCATGTCTCTCAGCCAGAAACGCCAGGCCCGCCCCTGCCAAACGGCCGACTACGGCCAGCGCCCGGAATGTCCGCTGGCGGACAAGCCCGAGGAAGAAAAGAGCGGCATCCTGCCGTTTCTGTAACCTGGATCACAAAAGCACCAAATCGGTGCACTAAACTACCTCCTCATTCGGGCTCGATCCCATTTTGGTTCGAAATCACCTGTCGTAGCCGGCAGAACGCCACTCAATCGAGCCTGAAATGGGCACTTCAGACTGTTTGCGCTTCTTTTCGGAGCCTTGGTTTGGTTTTTGCATTTTCCCCATATCGGCGCCTTGTTCGCGCACAAACGGGACCACTCCCGTTTGACATGCTCCAAAAGAGGTCCCCATGACCATCAGCGATGCCCTGCACAGACTGTTACTCGACAACCTGACCACCGCGACCATCCTGCTCAACGCCGAACTGCGCCTTGAGTACATGAACCCCGCGGCCGAAATGTTGCTCGCCATCAGCGGCCAGCGCAGCCACGGTCAGTTCATCAGCGAGCTGTTCACCGAGTCGACCGAGGCCTTGAACTCCCTGCGCCAGGCGGTCGAGCAGGCGCATCCGTTCACCAAGCGCGAAGCCATGCTGACCGCCCTGACCGGCCAGACCCTGACCGTCGACTACGCCGTGACGCCGATCCTCAGCCAGGGCGAAACCCTGCTGCTGCTGGAGGTCCACCCCCGCGACCGGCTGCTGCGCATCACCAAGGAAGAGGCCCAACTGTCCAAGCAGGAAACCACCAAGATGCTGGTGCGCGGCCTCGCCCACGAAATCAAGAACCCCCTCGGCGGGATCCGCGGTGCCGCCCAGTTGCTGGCCCGCGAACTGCCGGAGGAAAGCCTCAAGGACTACACCAACGTCATCATCGAGGAGGCCGATCGCCTGCGAAACCTGGTGGATCGCATGCTTGGCTCGAACAAGCTGCCCTCGCTGGCCATGACCAACGTCCACGAAGTGCTGGAACGGGTCTCCAGCCTGGTGGAAGCCGAGAGCCAGGGCTGCATCACTCTGGTGCGCGACTACGACCCGAGCATCCCCGACCTGCTGATCGATCGCGAACAGATGATCCAGGCCGTGCTCAACATCGTACGCAACGCCATGCAGGCCATCAGCAGCCAGAACGAGTTGCGCCTGGGCCGCATCAGTCTGCGTACCCGGGCCATTCGCCAGTTCACCATCGGCCACATTCGCCACCGCCTGGTGACCAAGATCGAGATCATCGACAACGGCCCGGGCATTCCTGCCGAACTTCAGGAAACCATCTTCTATCCAATGGTCAGCGGTCGCCCCGACGGTACCGGGCTGGGCCTGGCCATTACCCAGAACATCATCAGCCAGCATCAGGGCCTGATCGAGTGCGACAGCCATCCCGGCCATACCACGTTCTCGATCTTCCTGCCCCTGGAACAAGGAGCCACATCGACATGAGCCGTAGTGAAACCGTGTGGATCGTCGATGACGACCGTTCTATCCGTTGGGTCCTGGAAAAAGCCCTGCAACAGGAAGGCATGACCACCCAGAGCTTCGACAGTGCCGATGGCGTCATGAGCCGCCTGGCCCGTCAGCAGCCGGACGTGATCATCTCCGACATCCGCATGCCCGGCGCCAGCGGCCTGGACCTGCTCGCCCGGATCCGCGAGCAGCACCCACGCCTGCCGGTGATCATCATGACCGCCCACTCGGACCTGGACAGCGCAGTCGCCTCGTACCAGGGCGGGGCCTTCGAGTACCTGCCCAAGCCGTTCGACGTCGACGAAGCCGTCTCGCTGGTCAAGCGCGCCAACCAGCACGCCCAGGAACAACAGGGCCTGGATGCGCCGCCGACCCTGACCCGCACCCCGGAAATCATCGGTGAAGCACCGGCGATGCAAGAGGTATTCCGTGCGATCGGGCGCCTCAGCCACTCGAACATCACCGTGCTGATCAACGGCGAATCCGGTACCGGCAAGGAACTGGTCGCCCACGCCCTGCACCGCCACAGTCCACGGGCCGCCTCGCCGTTCATCGCGCTGAACATGGCGGCGATCCCCAAGGACCTGATGGAGTCGGAACTGTTCGGCCACGAGAAAGGCGCCTTCACCGGCGCGGCCAACCTGCGCCGCGGACGCTTCGAACAGGCCGATGGCGGCACGCTGTTCCTCGACGAGATCGGCGACATGCCGGCGGACACCCAGACCCGGCTGCTGCGGGTGCTGGCCGACGGCGAATTCTACCGGGTCGGTGGCCATACCCCGGTCAAGGTCGATGTGCGAATCATCGCCGCGACCCACCAGAACCTGGAAACCCTGGTGCACGCCGGCAAATTCCGCGAAGACCTGTTCCATCGCCTGAACGTGATTCGTATCCATATCCCGCGGCTCTCGGATCGTCGCGAGGATATTCCGACCCTGGCCAAGCACTTCCTCGGCCGGGCGGCGCAGGAACTGTCGGTGGAACCCAAGCTGCTGAAGCCGGAAACCGAGGAATACCTGAAGAACCTGCCCTGGCCCGGCAACGTGCGCCAACTGGAGAACACCTGCCGCTGGATCACCGTCATGGCGTCCGGGCGCGAGGTGCATATCAGCGACCTGCCGCCGGAGCTGCTGAACCTGCCGCAGGACTCGGCACCCGTCACCAACTGGGAGCAGGCCCTGCGCCAGTGGGCCGACCAGGCGCTCGCCCGGGGCCAGTCGAGCCTGCTCGACAGCGCCGTGCCGAGCTTCGAGCGGATCATGATCGAGACCGCACTCAAGCACACCGCCGGCCGCCGCCGCGACGCCGCCGTGCTGCTGGGCTGGGGCCGCAACACCTTGACCCGCAAGATCAAGGAGCTGGGCATGAAGGTCGATGGTGGGGATGACGAGGACAGCGAAGAAGCCTGATCCCCCTCGCGTCGAACAAAAGCCCCCTGCAGTCTCGCTGCTGGGGGCTTTTTACTGGCTGTGAAGAACAGGGCAAGGCTTGCGGGCCTATTCGCGGACAAGCCCGCTCCCACAGTGCCTGCTGGCGGCCATGCCCTCCCCGACGCACCATGAGAATGCACCCTGACCCGCCATCGGGCAGCTTTCAGAACCGCCCGCTCTCCAGCCCAGCGCACTTTTTTCGGAAGAAGTCCCGGATTTCGGGGCCTCCAGCCACTTCAGAAAAATTTCGCACACAACTTGAAGCATTTTTCCAAAGCTGGCACGCCCTCTGCAATAACCCCTGTACTACCCAGTTTTGGGGACCTTGGTACAGGCAGGCCGGGGAATCCCCTTCTTTACATCCGGGACTCATACCGCTCAGAGCGACGGGTCCCACAAGTTTTGGAGACCCCGGTACAGGCAGGCCGGGAATCTCCAGCTTTGACCCGGGATCCACGCCTCCCAGAGTGGGCAAATCCCAGCTGTTTCGGGGACCTCGGTACAGGCAGGCCGAGACTCCCCTCTTTACATCCGGGGCTCATACCGCTGGTAGCGACGAGCCCCGCCCGTTTCGGGAGCCCTGGTACAGGCAGGCCAGGGATTCCCTCTTTAACCGCCGGGACTCGCCCCGCTCAAGGCGACGGGTCCCGAACCGTTCAGGGAGCTTTGGTACAGGCAGGCCGGAGATTCCCTCTTTTATTCCTCGCGGAGACTGATCGACAGTCTCCAGCGCCCATCGACCTTCGCCCCGGCCCACTCACCCTGCAAGGGCCGTGCGGCCACCAGGGTCAGCAACACCCCCTTGTCAGTCAGGCGCAAGCGCCAGTTGGCGTCCTTGCCGGCAACCTTGAGGCGACCACCCTGGGCCTTGCCCTCGGCATCGAACAGCAGCGCCACGGTGCCATCCACCTGCTCGCCATGCACCTTCGGTTCGCTGGAGAACCACACCACCAGCGCATCGTCCGCCGCGTCGACCTGCTGCAACTGCGCCGGTTCGGGGTTGGTCAGGCGACCGATCATCAACCCCACCATCACCCCGAAAATCGCCAGGGCGCCCATCACCCGCAGCATTAGCTTCGGCCGCGGGTCCTCTTCGGGGGTAGAATGCTGCCCATCTTCATCTGCGGAGCCGTGCATGTTTCACGTCATCCTTTTCCAACCAGAAATTCCGCCGAATACCGGCAACGTTATCAGGCTGTGCGCCAACAGTGGCTGCCATCTGCATCTGATCGAGCCCATCGGCTTCGAACTGGATGACAAGCGCCTGCGGCGCGCCGGCCTGGACTACCACGAATACGCCACGCTCAAGGTCCACCCGGACCTGGCCAGTTGCCTGGAAAGCCTGGGCAATCCGCGACTGTTCGCCTTTACCACCAAAGGCTCGCGGCCGTTCCACGATACCCGCTTCGCCGAGGGCGACGCCTTTATTTTCGGCCCGGAAAGCCGTGGCCTGCCCGCCGAAGTGCTCGACAGCCTGCCAGGCGAACAACGCCTGCGCCTGCCGATGCGCGAAGGCTGCCGCAGCCTGAACCTGTCCAACACCGTGGCGGTAGCGGTCTACGAGGGCTGGCGCCAATTGGGTTTTGCCGGGTCCGTGTGAACCTTGGTCGCACAAAAAAAGCGCCGCAAAGGCGCTTTTTTTGTGGGAACCGGCAAAGGCCCCACAAGGGCCACGTCCTTACTGGACGGTCGGCGAACCTTCCTGCTGCAGGCGCTGCAGTTCCTGCGCGTACAGCGCATCGAAGTTCACCGGAGCCAGCATCAGCGCCGGGAACGAACCACGGGTCACCAGGCTGTCCAGCGCTTCACGCGCGTACGGGAACAGGATGTTCGGGCAGAACGCGCCCAGGGTGTGGCTCAGGGAAGCCGCGTCGAGGTTCTTGATCAGGAAGATACCTGCCTGCTGAACTTCGGCAATGAAGGCAACCTCTTCACCATTCTTGACGGTAACCGACAGGGTCAGCACCACTTCGTGGAAGTCGGCCTCCAGGGCTTTCTGGCGGGTGTTCAGATCCAGGCCGACGCTCGGCTCCCACTGCTGGCGGAAGATCGCCGGGCTTTTCGGAGCTTCGAAGGACAGGTCACGCACGTAGATGCGCTGCAGGGAGAATTGCGGTTGGCTTTCTTCGTCGGCAGCGGTGTTCTGTTGGTCAGTCATGGCAGATCCTTCTTGATCTTCAGGTCTTTAAGGGTTTCGGAATCAGGCGTTGAGCAATGCGTCGAGTTTACCGGCGCGCTCGAGGGCGTACAGGTCATCGCAGCCACCGATGTGCCGGCTGCCGATCCAGATCTGCGGCACGGACGTACGCCCGGCCTTGTCCGCCATCTCGGCACGCACCTGTGGCTTGCCATCGACCTTGATCTCTTCGAAGGCAACCTGCTTGCTCGCCAGCAGTTGCTTGGCGCGCGAGCAGTAAGGGCAATAATCGCTGGAGTAGACGACAACCTGGCTCATGTCACTTCACCAATGGCAGGTTGTCGGCTTTCCAGCTGGAAATGCCGCCGGACAGCTTGGCCGCGGTGAAACCGGACTTGAGCAGTTCACGGGCGTGGGTCCCGGAATGCTGGCCCTGGGCGTCGACCAGAATCAGGGTCTTGGCCTTGTGTTTTTCCAGCTCGCCGATACGGGCCATCAGCTTGTCCTGGGGAATGTTCAGCGCGCCGACGATATGACCGGCCGCAAACTCCTTGCTCGGGCGCAGGTCGATCACCACGGCCTGGTCCTTGTTGACCAGCGCAGTCAGTTGCGCCGTGCTCAGGCTGGCGCCACCGCGGCTCATCTCATGGGCGATCAGCAGGGCCAGCAGCAGGACGAAGGCACCGGTCAGCAGGTAGTGGTTAGTGGCAAATGCAATCAGATGATCGACCATCAGGAGGTTCCAGGGCGTTAAAATGTCGGCCAGTATACACAGCCGTCAAGGTGGGCCAAACCCCGCCTGGCGGTGACTGCGTTTGAACTTGCCTTTAAACTGCGACTCTTTTTTCCATGTTCTTTCAATCCAGCCGCGAGTGGGATCTATGACTGCCACGCCTAAACCTTTGGTCCTGATCATCCTGGATGGCTTCGGTCACAGCGAGCGCCAGGACTACAACGCCGTCTACTCGGCGAAGAAACCGGTGCTCGACCGCCTCACCGCCAGCATGCCCCATGGCCTGATCTCGGGCTCGGGCATGGATGTCGGCCTGCCGGACGGGCAGATGGGCAACTCGGAAGTCGGCCACATGAACCTCGGCGCCGGCCGGGTGGTGTACCAGGATTTCACCCGCGTCACCAAGGCGATCCGCGACGGCGAGTTCTTCGAGAACCCGACCATCTGCAAGGCCGTGGACCAGGCCGTGGCCGCCGACAAGGCGGTGCATATCCTCGGCCTGCTGTCCGACGGCGGCGTGCACAGCCACCAGGACCACCTGGTCGCCATGGCCGAGCTGGCCTTCAAGCGCGGCGCGCGGAAGATCTACCTGCACGCCTTCCTCGACGGCCGCGACACGCCGCCCAAGAGCGCCGAGTCGTCCATCGAGCTGCTGGATGAAACCTTCCGCACCCTGGGCAAGGGCCGTATCGCCAGCCTGATCGGCCGTTACTTCGCCATGGACCGCGACAACCGCTGGGACCGCGTGGCCCAGGCCTACAACCTGATCGTCGACGGCCAGGCCGAATTCCACGCCGCCACCGCCCAGGAAGGCCTGCAGGCCGCCTACGAGCGCGGTGAAAGCGACGAATTCGTCAAGGCCACCCGCATCGGCGAGCCGGTCAAGGTCGAGGACGGCGACGCCGTGGTGTTCATGAATTTCCGCGCCGACCGCGCCCGCGAGCTGACCCGGGTGTTCGTCGAGGACGACTTCAAGGACTTCGAGCGCGCCCGTCAGCCCAAGCTGGCCGGCTTCATCATGCTCACCCAGTACGCCGCCAGCATTCCCGCGCCATCGGCCTTCGCGCCGGGCAGCCTGGAAAACGTGCTGGGCGACTACCTGGCGAAAAACGGCAAGACCCAGCTGCGTATCGCCGAGACCGAAAAATACGCCCACGTGACCTTCTTCTTCTCCGGCGGCCGCGAAGAGCCGTTCCCGGGCGAGGAACGCATCCTGATCCCGTCGCCGAAAGTCGCCACCTACGACCTGCAACCGGAGATGAGCGCGCCGGAAGTCACCGACCGCATCGTCGAGGCCATCGAAAACCTGCGTTATGACGTGATCGTGGTCAACTACGCCAACGGCGACATGGTCGGCCACAGCGGCGTGTTCGAGGCAGCCGTCAAGGCCGTGGAATGCCTGGATTTGTGTGTAGGACGGATCGTCGACGCCCTGGAAAAGGTCGGCGGCGAAGCGCTGATCACCGCCGACCACGGCAACGTCGAGCAGATGGAAGACGAGTGCACCGGCCAGGCCCACACCGCCCACACCACCGAGCCGGTGCCGTTCATCTACTACGGAAAGCGCGACCTGAAGGTCCGTGAAGGCGGCGTGCTGGCGGACGTGGCGCCGACCATGCTCAAGCTGCTGGGCCTGAAACAGCCCGCGGAAATGACCGGTACTTCGATCCTGACGGACCGTTAAAAGCTGAAAATCCGGCCGACAGCGTGCTGTCGGCCTACCTCTTTATCGGAAACGCCTGAAAGCAACCGCTTTTGGACGTTTTTTTTACAACGTATGGCGGGCATACTAGGCCGTCCCGTTTCCAGGTGCTACCCGCCCCATGCTTCGCGCCCTTATCGCCCTAGCCCTGATCTGCCTGTTCCAACCGGCCTTCGCCGACGAGCGCGCGCAAACCCAACAGCAGTTGGAGGCCACGCGCCAGGACATTGCCGAGCTGAAGAAGCTGCTGGGCAAGCTGCAGGAAGAAAAGTCCGGCGTGCAGAAAGACCTGCGCGGCACCGAAACCGAGATGGGCAAGCTGGAAAAGCAGGTCGAAGCCCTGCAGAAAGAGCTGAAGAAGAGCGAGAGCGAACTGCAGCGGCTCGACGGGGAGAAAAAAAAACTCCAGAGCGCGCGCACTGAACAGCAACACCTGATCGCCATCCAGGCCCGCGCCGCCTACCAGAGCGGCCGCCAGGAATACATCAAGCTGCTGCTCAACCAGCAGAATCCGGAAAAATTCGCCCGCACCCTCACCTACTACGACTACCTGAGCCAGGCGCGCCTGGAGCAGTTGAAGAACTTCAACGAAACCCTGCGCCAGCTGGCCAATGTCGAAAAGGACATCAACCTGCAGCAGGCACAACTGCTGGTGCAGAAAGGCAACCTCGACAGCCAGCGTGAAGAACTGGAGAAAGTCCGCCAGGAACGCCAGGCCGCCCTGGCCAAGCTCAACCAGGATGTGAAGGACCGCGACCAGAAGCTCGCCGCCCGCGAACAGGACCAGGCCGACCTGTCGAAAGTCCTCAAGACCATCGAGGAAACCCTGGCACGCCAGGCCCGTGAGGCGGAGGAAGCGCGCCAGAAAGCGCTGCTCGCCCAGCAGGAAGCGGAAAAAAAGCGCCAGCGTGAGGCCCAGGCCCTGGCCGATCGTGATGACGACAGCCCGCGAAAGCCGCCGCGCTCGACGCCCGGCCCACTGGTTTCCAGCGCCGGAGAATCCTTCGGCGGCCCTTTTGCTGCAGCCCGCGGCAAACTTCCATGGCCAGTTGATGGTCGATTGTTGGCACGCTTCGGAGAAACCCGCGGTGATGACGCCCGTAGCAAGTGGGACGGCGTGATGATCGGTGCCGCCGCCGGCAGCCAGGTGCATGCCGTGCATGGGGGGCGCGTGGTGTTCGCCGACTGGCTGCGCGGTGCCGGTTTGCTGGTGATCCTGGATCATGGCAACGGCTACCTGAGTTTGTATGGCCACAACCAGACCCTGCTTAAATCGGCGGGGGATGTGGTAAAAGCCGGTGAGTCGATCTCTACTGTAGGCAACAGTGGCGGTCAGGAGGCACCGGCGTTGTATTTCGCTATACGTCAGCAGGGTCACCCGAGTGATCCGGCCCAATGGTGTCGCGCGCAAGGATAGGCGCCGTACCTTATTTAGGAGTTCGTTCGACATGCTGCATTTGTCCCGCCTCACCTCGCTGGCCCTGACGATCGCCCTCGTGATCGGCGCGCCCCACGCGTTCGCTGCGCAACCTGCCCAGCCCGCTCCGGCGGCCGCTCCTGTCGTCACCGCCAAGGCCCCGCTGCCGCTCGACGAGCTGCGCACCTTCGCCGAGGTCATGGACCGGATCAAGGCCGCCTATGTCGAGCCGGTGGACGACAAGACCCTGCTGGAAAACGCCATCAAGGGCATGCTCAGCAACCTTGACCCGCACTCCGCCTACCTGGGCCCGGAAGACTTCGCCCAGTTGCAGGAAGACACCAGCGGCGAATTCGGCGGCCTGGGTATCGAGGTCGGCATGGAGGACAACTTCGTCAAGGTGGTCTCGCCGATCGACGATACCCCGGCGTCCAAGGCCGGTATCGAGGCCGGTGACCTGATCGTCAAGATCAACGGCCAGCCGACCCGCGGCCAGACCATGACCGAAGCCGTCGACAAGATGCGCGGCAAGGTCGGCCAGAAGATCACCCTGACCCTGGTGCGCAACGGCGGCACGCCGTTCGACGTGACCCTGACCCGGGCCATCATCCGCACCAAGAGCGTGCGCAGCCAGATGCTGGAGAACGGCTACGGCTACATCCGCATCACCCAGTTCCAGGTCAAGACCGGTGAAGAGGTGTCCAAGGCCCTGGCCACGCTGCGCAAGGAGAACGGCAACAAGAAGCTCAACGGTATCGTCCTCGACCTGCGCAACAACCCCGGCGGCGTCCTGCAGGCCGCAGTGGAAGTGGTCGACCACTTCATCACCAAGGGCCTGATCGTCTACACCAAGGGCCGCATCGCCAACTCCGAGCTGCGCTTCTCGGCCACCGGCCACGACGAGAGCGACGCCTCGCCGATGGTGGTGCTGATCAACGGCGGCAGCGCCTCGGCTTCGGAAATCGTCGCCGGCGCGCTGCAGGACCAGAAGCGTGCGGTGCTGATGGGGACCACCAGCTTCGGCAAGGGCTCGGTACAGACCGTGCTGCCGCTGAGCAACGACCGCGCGCTGAAACTCACCACCGCGCTGTACTTCACCCCGAACGGCCGCTCGATCCAGGCCCAGGGCATCATCCCGGACATCGAGGTCCGCCAGGCCAAGGTCACCGGTGCCCAGGACGACGAAACCTTCAAGGAAGCCGACCTGCAGGGTCACCTGGGCAACGGCAACGGCGGTGCCGACCGGCCGAGCGTCAAGTCGGCCAAGGGCAAGGCCCGCCTGCAGGACGACGACTACCAGCTGAGCCAGGCGCTGAGCCTGCTCAAGGGCCTGAGCGTCACGCGCGGCAACTGAGATGCGGCGCTGGACCCTGCTGGCGCTGTTCGGCTGCCTGATCGGCGTTGCCCAGGCAACGCCGACCGAAACGCCTGCCCCGGCGAAAGCCTACCTGACCGTGATCATCGATGACCTGGGGCAGAACCTGCCCCGGGATCGTCGCGTGCTGGCCCTGCCCGGCCCGATCACCCCGTCGATCATGCCCGACACGCCCCACGCCGCCGAGCTGGCCCGTGAGGCGCACCAGGCCGGCAAGGTCGTCATGCTGCACATGCCGATGGACCCGGCCACCGGACCATTCGCCTGGCATCCCGAGCTGCCTCTGGAAGAACTGCAGAAACGCCTGGCAGCGGCGTTCCTGGCCGTGCCCTACACCAGCGGCATCAACAACCACGAGGGCAGCCGCATGACTGCCGAACCGGTCGCCATGGCCTGGCTGATGGGCGAGCTGCAGCGGCGCAACAAATTCTTCGTCGACAGCCGCACCAGCGCCAGGACGGTTGCCGCCTCCGAAGCGCAGAAGATCGGCCTGGCGAGCGTGTCGCGGGATGTGTTCCTGGATAACGAACGCACCGAGCCGGCGATCACCGCGCAGTTGCAGACCGCGATCAGGCTGGCGCACAAGCAGGGTAGCGCGGTGGTGATCGGCCATCCGTATCCGCAGACGCTGGCGGTGCTGGAGCGTGAATTGCCCAGGCTCAAGGAGCAGGGCGTGGAGTGGATCGACATCCGCTCGATGATTGCCCTGCGGGGCAACCAGGCCACTTCGGGGCATGGCAGGAATGGGGTCTACCGCTAGTTATCCGGCGACCTCTCGCGGACAAACCCTATACAATGTGGTCGCCGCAGGACTGTAGGAGCCGGGCTTGCCCGCGAAGCTTTTAGTGGCCGCACTGGCCTCTTCGCAGGCAAGCCTTGCTCCTACAGTGCGTGTCATTGTCCACACTACCTCTGTATCCGCGAAGAACGATAACGCGCTCTACAGGTAGCGGGCCATGATCTCGTCGACCTTGCCTTCCTTGCGCAACTGATCCAGCGCCGCCTGCAGCCTGGCGACCACTTCGTCCGGCACCTCCCTGTTCAGCGCCAGGTAGAGCTCGGCGCTGTTGAAACGCAACACGGTCTTGAGCCCCGTCACCCCTTCCTGACGCGCCAGGAAGCGTCCTGCCGGGTCGCCGGTGGCCCAGAGGTCGATCTGCCCGTCCACCAGTTTCCGGGCATTGTCCTGGTCGCGCAGTACCAGTACCGGCTCCAGCCCCTGGCGCGCCAGGGTTTGCGCAATGGCATCGCCCTTGTAGGCACCGACCTTGTACTTGCGCGCCTGCGCCAGCGCCGTCAGCGCCAGCTTGCTGTCGGCGCGGGCAAGCATCACCCAGTCATCCGGGCCGATCGGCCCGACCCATTTGAACAGGGTCTCGCGCTCCGGCAGGCGTGCCATCACGAACACCCCGTAGCCGGGCTGCTCCAGGGCGAGCTTGTAGATCCGTTCCCAGGGAAAGCGCAGGGTCAGGCTGTAGCGGATATCGGCGCGCCTGAAGGTCTCGCGGACGATATCCACGGCAATGCCTTCGATATTCTCGTCCTGGGCGAAGTTCTTGCCGTTCTTCGCCATGTTGTACGGCGGGAAGTTCTCGGTCAGCAGGACCAGCGAAGTATCGGTGCTTTCCTGCGCGAAGGCGGGCCCTGTCAGCAGCAGCGAGGTGCCGGCGACGGCCAGTAGAAGACGTTTGAGCATGCTGTACTACCGAAGTCCATGGCGTGCCCAAGAGTGGCCCGGGCCCGCCATGCTGTCCAGTGATCCCTGTATTCAGCGGACCACGATACCGCGTTGCGCCATATAGGCCTTGGCTTCGGGCACGGTGTATTCGCCGAAGTGGAAGATGCTCGCAGCCAGCACGGCGCTGGCATGGCCTTCAAGGATACCGTCGGCCAGGTGCTGGAGATTGCCGACGCCGCCGGAGGCGATCACCGGAATGCCCAGGGCATCGCTGATGGCACGGGTCACGCCGAGGTCGAAGCCGCTTTTCATGCCGTCCTGGTCCATGCTGGTGAGCAGGATCTCACCGGCCCCCAGGCCTTCCATCTTCTTCGCCCACTCCACCGCATCCAGCCCGGTCGGCTTGCGCCCGCCGTGGGTGAAGATCTCCCAGCGCGGGGTTTCGCCCGGCTGCGAAACCTTCTTGGCGTCGATGGCGACGACGATGCACTGCGAGCCGAAGCGATCGGCCGCCTCGCCGACGAACTCGGGGTTGAACACCGCCGCGGTGTTGATCGACACCTTGTCGGCACCGGCGTTGAGCAGGTTGCGGATGTCCTGCACGGTACGCACGCCACCGCCCACGGTCAGCGGGATGAACACCTGGCTGGCCATGCGCTCGACGGTATGCAGCGTGGTATCACGGCCATCGACGCTGGCGGTGATATCGAGGAAGGTGATCTCGTCCGCGCCCTGCTCGTCGTAGCGACGGGCGATTTCCACCGGGTCACCGGCATCGCGGATGTTCTCGAACTTGACGCCCTTGACCACGCGACCGTTGTCGACGTCCAGGCAAGGGATGATGCGTTTGGCCAGCGCCATGGTCAGTCCTCAGCCAGTGTAGGAATCGCAGAAGGCTTGCGCCTCGGCGACATCCAGGGTGCCTTCGTAGATCGCCCGGCCGGTGATCGCACCGATGATGCCCGGAGCCTTGGCGTCCAGCAGGGTCTTGATGTCGCCCAGGTTGTGGATACCGCCGGAGGCGATCACCGGTATGCGGGTGGCGGCGGCCAGGGCGGCGGTGAAGGGCACGTTGCAGCCCTGCATCATGCCGTCCTTGGCGATGTCGGTGTAGACGATCGCGGACACGCCGTCAGCCTCGAAACGCCTGGCCAGGTCGATCACCTGCACCGAGCTGACTTCCGCCCAGCCATCGGTGGCAACGAAGCCGTCCTTGGCATCCAGGCCGACGATCACCTTGCCGGGGAACGCACGGCAGGCCTCGGCGACGAACTCGGGCTGCTTGACCGCCTTGGTGCCGATGATCACGTAGCTCACACCGGCCTTCACGTAGTGCTCGATGGTCTCCAGCGAGCGGATGCCACCGCCGATCTGGATCGGCAGGTGCGGGTAGCGCCTGGCGATGGCGGTAACCACCTCGCCATTGACCGGCTGGCCTTCGAAGGCGCCGTTCAGGTCGACCAGATGCAGACGACGGCAGCCGCCCTCCACCCACTTGGCAGCCATGCTCACCGGGTCATCGGAGAACACCGTGGAATCTTCCATGCGGCCCTGGCGCAGACGGACGCAGGCACCGTCCTTGAGATCGATAGCGGGGATAATCAGCATCTGGCAAACCTTAAAGTCGTTTTTTCAGCTTCACTCGGAAATCAGTTTTTCTCGAGCGCCCACAGGTCGCTTTCGATGCTCTCGAACCTTTCCTTAAGGTGCGTCTGCACATCGAAAATCGCCCTGTTGTAATAGTGCGGAGCAATTTCGCGGGTAAACAGTTCGAGGACTTCAGCCGCCTCGAACGAACCCAGGTCCAGCTCGAAGCGATCCTCCATGAACCGCTTGATCTTGCGGCAAGCCTCGCTTTCCTGTTCGGGAGTCAGCGTCAACAACGGCGGCTTGCCCTTCTTCGCGGCCATTACCAACGGCCGTCCCAGGCAGCGAAGTTCTGCAGCAACTGCAGGCCATGGGTGTGGCTCTTCTCCGGGTGGAACTGCACGGCGAAACGCGAGCCATCGGCCAGCGCCGCGGCGAAATCGACACCGTAGTGACCGTTGCCCACCACCTGCCGCGGATTGCCGGCGGCGATGTAGTAGCTGTGCACGAAATAGAACCGTGCCAGGTCCGGAATGTTGTGCCACAGGGGGTGATCCACCGCCTGCTTCACTTCGTTCCAGCCCATGTGCGGGACCTTCAGGTGCGCGCCGTCTTCCTGCAGGTCCTTGCCGAAGAACTTCACCTGGCCGGGGAACAGGCCGATGCAGTCGACGCCCTCGTTCTCCTCGCTGCGATCGAGCAAGGCCTGCATGCCTACGCAGATGCCGAGGAACGGCCGGTCCTGGCTGACTTCATGCACCAGCGAGTCGAAGCCCAGGCGACGAATCTCCGCCATGCAGTCGCGAATTGCGCCGACGCCGGGGAAAACCACCCGGTCCGCCTCGCGAATCACCGCCGCGTCGCTGGTGATCAGCACCTTGCCGGCACCGACGTGCTCGAGGGCCTTGCCCACCGAGTGCAGGTTGCCCATGCCGTAATCGATAACCGCCACTGTCTGCATCAGAGCACGCCCTTGGTGGAGGGCATCTGCCCGGCCATGCGGTCATCCAGCTCGACGGCCATGCGCAGGGCGCGGCCGAAGGCCTTGAAGACGGTTTCGATCTGGTGATGGGTGTTGTGCCCGCGCAGGTTGTCGATGTGCAGGGTGACGTTGGCGTGGTTGACGAAGCCCTGGAAGAACTCCTGGAACAGGTCGACGTCGAAACCGCCCACGGTGGCGCGGGTGAACGGCACGTGCATCTGCAGGCCGGGACGGCCGGAGAAATCGATGACCACGCGCGACAGCGCTTCGTCCAGCGGCACATAGGCATGGCCGTAGCGGCGGATGCCCTTCTTGTCGCCGATGGCCTTGGTGAAGGCCTGGCCGAGGGTGATACCGACGTCTTCCACGGTGTGGTGGTCGTCGATATGCAGGTCGCCCTTGCTTTCGATATCCAGGTCGATCAGCCCGTGACGGGCGATCTGGTCGAGCATGTGTTCAAGAAAAGGCACACCGATATCAAATCGAGCCTTTCCGGTGCCATCCAGGTTGATCGAGGCTTTGATCTGGGTTTCCAGGGTGTCGCGCTCGACGGACGCCTTACGTTCGGCCATCACCAGCTCCGCAAAATCATTGGGCGAAAAAGGCGATCATTATAGGCGTGCGGACGGCAAACAGAAACATGGAAGGTGAGTTCCCTGACGGGCTGAAACCAGCACCGTCAGGGCTATACCTGTCAGGACAACCGCTTAGTGGAACAGTACGGCAGTCTTTTGCAGGGTGATCCAGACACCCCAGGCCAGCGGAATGCCCACCACCAGCCAGGCGGCAATCGCCAGGGGCTTGCTGCCCGGTGCGGCTTTCCACTCCAGCACGGTGCTGCCATCGGCGCCCTTGTCATGACCCAGCGCCTGTTCGGCGGCCAGTTCGGCGTCGGTCATGAAGTACTTGTCGGCCACCGGACGCACCAGCAGGTTGCAGATGAAACCCAGCACCAGCAGGCCGGCGAGAATGTACAGGGTGATGTCGTAGGCGGCAGCCCGCGGTACACCGATGCTCAACTGGTACTCGCGCAGGTAGTTCACCAGCACCGGACCGAGCACGCCGGCCGCGGCCCAGGCGGTCAGCAGGCGACCGTGGATCGCACCGACCATCTGCGTGCCGAACAGGTCCGCCAGGTAGGCCGGCACCGTGGCGAAACCGCCGCCGTACATCGACAGGACCACGCAGAATGCCGCCACGAACAGCGCGACGCTGCCCAGGTGACCGAGGCTCGGTACCGAGGCGTAGAGCGCGAAGCCCAGAGCGAAGAACACGAAGTAGGTCGCCTTGCGGCCGATGTAGTCGGAGAACGAGGCCCAGAAGAACCGGCCACCGATGTTGAACAGGCTCAGCAGGCCGGTGAAGCCGGCGGCGATCGCGGCAATCTGCGCCAGTTGCGTGGCGTCCAGCTGGCTGAAGCTCAGGTCGTTACCCAGCAGCTTGCCGGCGAACACTTCCTGCAGCAGCGGCGAAGCCATGCCAAGGATGCCGATGCCGGCGGAAACGTTCAGGCACAGTACCAGCCACACCAGGCGGAACTGCGGGGTTTTCCAGGCCACGTTCACATGCACGTGGCGGTTGGTGATCATCGCGTTGCTGGTCTTCTTCGCCGGCGCGGTCCAGCCCTCGGGCTTCCAGCCGGTTGGCGGCACGCGGTAGGCCAGAGCACCGCCGATCATGAAGACGAAGTAGATCGCCGCCATCGCGACGAAGCTCTGCCACACGCCGACACTGGTCGGCGAAGCGAAGTGGCCCATCAGCGCGGTCGCCAGCGGCGCACCGACCATCGCACCACCACCGAAGCCCATGATCGCCATGCCGGTAGCCATGCCACGCTTGTCCGGGAACCACTTGATCAGGGTCGAGACCGGCGAGATGTAGCCCAGGCCCAGGCCGATACCGCCGATCACGCCCGAACCGAGCCACATCAGCCAGATCTGATGGGTATGGATGCCCAGCGCGGAAATCAGCAGGCCGCCGCACCAGCACAGCGCCGAAACCACACCGGCCTTGCGCGGCCCGGCGTGCTCCAGCCAGCCACCCCAGATCGCCGCCGAGCAGCCGAGGAAGATGAAGAACAGGGTGTAGATCCAGCCGAGCATCGAGATCGGCCAGTCGCATTGCGACGAGAACACCTGCTCGAAAAAGCCGATATCCGCCCCACAGGTGACCGGGGCGGTGATGCCCAGGGCCTTGGACAGTGGCAGCCAGAACACCGAGAAGCCATAGGCCATGCCGATGCACAGGTGAATGGCCAGGGCGGCCGGTGGAACCAGCCAGCGGTTGAAACCGGGCTTGGCGATGATGCGTTCCTTGGACAGGAACGCCGGCTCGGCGGCAAGGCTGCCCGCCGTAATGCTAGTGCTCATTGGTGTTTTCCCCCATTGGAATTGTGGTCCGCCGGACACACCTCATTCCCAACCTTCGTGCACGCAGGCGTGGTCGTTTTATTGAAATGAAGCTCCGAAACGCGACAATAGGCCGCAGAAAGACAGGCGAACTGCGAGAGATTACCACTTGCGCGTTACAGATAAAGCAAACTGATATCGTCTTTTGCAATCAAACTGCACCGCAGTGCCACTTCCGCTCCGCGGGAAATGATTTTGCTCTCCCCTTGCGCGAGCGGGCGGGCTGGCGATGACGCCCACAGATGCTCCGGGCGAGTCACAATCGTCAACAACCTAGCGCCAACCGAGCATGCTCGTAGCGTTATACTCGCCAGCTGACTTCAAATTCGACTCAACACAAGGATTCGCCCATGAAAGCGTTCGGCAAAATCCTGGGTCTGGTACTTCTCGGACTGTTGCTGATCATCGTGGCGCTGGGCTTCGCGCTCACCCACTGGTTCGATCCCAACGACTACAAGAACGAGATTCGCCAGATAGCCCGCGACAAGGCCCACATCGAGCTGACCCTCAATGGTGACATCGGCTGGAGCCTGTTCCCGTGGCTGGGCCTGGAACTGCATGACGCCAGCGTGGCGACCCTGAACAACCCGAGCAAACCGTTCGCCGATCTGCAGATGCTCGGCCTGTCGGTGCGTGTCCTGCCACTGCTGCGCCGCGAAGTGCAGATGAGCGACGTGCGCGTCGAGGGCCTGAACCTGATGCTCAACCGCGACAAGGACGGCCACGGCAACTGGGAAGATATCGGTCGGCCGTTGCCGAGCGCGACAGCGGCCGGCACGGCGGAACAGGCCACCGGCACGTCACAGGGTGGCGGCAGTGCCGAGGCCGAAAAGCCCTCGCAGCCGATCCGCATGGACATCGACAGCCTGACGGTGAACAACGCCCGGGTCGAATTCAACGATGAGAAGACCGGTCGCCAGATCACCTCGGAAAGCATCCAGCTGAGCACCGGACCGGTTCATGAAGGCAAGGAAATCGCGGTCAAGCTGACGGCGTTCTTCGGCACCAACCAGCCGGTACTGCGGGCCCGGACCGAACTGGGCGGCAACCTGCGCTTCGACCGCGCCCTCAAGCGCTACCAGTTCGAAGACATGCGCCTGAGCGGCGAAGCCTCGGGCGATCCGCTGCAGGGCAAGAGCCTGACCTTCTCGATGCAGGGGCAGTTGCTGGTGGACATGGCCGCCAATATCGCCGAGTGGACCAGCCTCAAGCTGTCGGCCAACCAGTTGCGCGCCATCGGCGAACTCAAGGCCCGTGACCTCGACAAGACCCCGCAGGTCAGTGGCGGCCTGTCGATTGCCCAGTTCGACCTGATGAAGTTCCTCGACAGCATCGGCCAGCCACTGCCACCGGTGGCCGATGGCAGCCTGAGCAAGGTCGAGCTGGTGACCCGCCTGAGCGGCACGCCGAGCAGCCTGGAACTGAACAACATCAACCTGAAACTCGACGACAGCACCTTCAGCGGCCGCGTTGCCGTCGAAGACTTCGCCAAGCAGGCCCTGCGCGTACAGCTCAAGGGCGACAAGTTCGACGCCGACCGCTACCTGCCGGCGAAGTCGGCCGATGCCGACAGCGCCTCGAAGGCGCGCCAGGCCGAAGTCCAGAGCAGCGAAGCGAATGCCGTCGGCGGCACCACGCCGCTGCCCGACTCACCAACCAAGGGTGCCTGGAGCAACGACCGGCTGCTGCCGATCGAGCGCCTGCGCAGCCTCGACCTGGACGCCGACCTGAGCTTCGACCAACTGACCCTGAAGAAGCTGCCGATCGACAACGCCGCCCTCAAGGCCACCGGGCAGGGTGGCCTGCTGACCCTCGCCAGCCTGCGCGGCGAGCTCTACAACGGCAGTTTCGACAGCAAGGGCAGTCTCGATGCCCGCAATGACACACCGCGACTGAACCTGCAGACCCGGCTGAACCGGGTGCCGGTCGAACGCGTGTTGCAGGCCCAGGGACAGAAGCCGCCGATCAAGGGCGCGATCACCCTCGACAGCAACCTGAGCGGTACCGGCAACAGCGAAAAGGCGCTGGTCGACAGCCTCAACGGCACCGCCAGTTTCGTCCTCAACAACGGCGTGCTGCTCAACGCCAACCTGGAACAGCAGCTCTGCACCGGTATCGCCCTGCTCAACCGCAAGACCCTGAGCAGCGAACCGCGCGGCAAGGACACTCCATTCCAGGAACTCAAGGGCAGCCTGAGTATCCGCAATGGCGTCGCCAGCAACCCCGACCTGAAAGTCCGCATCCCCGGCCTGACCGTCAACGGCAACGGCGACATCGACCTGCGGGTGCTGGGCATGGACCACCGCATCGGCGTCATCGTCGAGGGCGACAAGAGCGACATGCCGGACCCGGCCTGCCAGGTCGGCGAGAATTTCGCCGACATCGAGTGGCCGTTGCGCTGCCGCGGTCCGCTGGAGCTGGGCGCCAAGGCCTGCCGCATCGACAAGGACGGCCTCGGCCAGGTGGCCGCACGTGCGGCCGGTAACAAGCTGAGCGAAAAGATCGACGAGAAACTCGGCGACAAGGTCAGCCCGGAACTGAAGAACGCGATCAAGGGGCTGTTCAAACGATGAGAGCCGAGCAGTTTTCCACGGCGGTGCTGGACTGGTACGACCGCCACGGCCGTCATGACCTGCCCTGGCAGCAGGACATCAACCCTTACCGGGTATGGGTGTCGGAAATCATGTTGCAGCAGACCCAGGTCAGCACCGTGCTGAACTACTTCGACCGGTTCATGGCTTCATTGCCGACCGTCGAAGCCCTGGCGGCCGCGCCGGAAGATGAAGTGCTGCACCTGTGGACCGGCCTGGGCTACTACACCCGGGCGCGCAACCTGCAGAAGACCGCGAAGATCGTCGTCGCCGAACATGGCGGCGAATTCCCGCGGGATGTCGAGAAGCTCACCGAGCTGCCAGGCATCGGCCGCTCCACCGCCGGGGCCATCGCCAGTATCAGCATGGGCATCCGCGCACCGATCCTCGACGGCAACGTCAAGCGCGTGCTGGCCCGCTACACCGCCCAGGAGGGCTACCCGGGCGAGCCCAAGGTGGCGAAACAGCTGTGGGCCAACGCCGAGCTGTTCACGCCGCAGACCCGGGTCAACCACTACACCCAGGCGATGATGGACCTCGGTGCGACGCTGTGTACCCGCAGCAGGCCCAGTTGCCTGCTCTGCCCCCTGGAGAGCGGTTGCGAAGCCCACAAGTACGGCCTGGAGACCCGCTACCCGATCCCCAAGCCGCGCAAGAGCGTGCCACAGAAGCGCACGCTGATGCCGCTGCTGGCCAACCGCGAAGGCGCCATCCTGCTTTACCGCAGGCCGTCCAGCGGCCTCTGGGGCGGCTTGTGGAGCCTGCCGGAGCTGGACGATCTGGACGACCTGCCGCACCTGGCCCTGCAGCACTCGCTGGAGCTGGGGCCGCAGCAGGCACTGCCGGGCCTGACCCACACCTTCAGCCACTTCCAGCTGGATATCGAGCCCTGGCTGGTGCGGGTCGAGGAGTCCGCCCATCACGTGGCCGAGGCCGACTGGCTCTGGTATAACCTCGCCACCCCGCCGCGCCTGGGCCTTGCTGCCCCGGTGAAGAAGCTGCTCAAGCGCGCAGCCGACGTTTTGAATGCAGGAGAGTCGTCATGACCCGCACCGTAATGTGCCGCAAGTACCACGAAGAACTGCCAGGCCTGGATCGCCCACCGTATCCGGGTGCCAAGGGCCAGGACATTTTCGACCACGTCTCCCAGAAGGCCTGGAGCGACTGGCTGAAACACCAGACCCTGCTGATCAACGAGAAGCGCCTGAACATGATGAATGCGGACGACCGCAAATACATCCAGGGCGAGATGGACAAGTTCTTTTCCGGCGAGGATTACGCCAAGGCCGAAGGCTACGTTCCACCGGCTGAATGATCCCGTGTTTTCGAGGCTTGAGTCGTAAGCGACGGTAATAATTAAAAATTTTTTGAAATCTTGCTTGACGCATCCTCGAAAAACGCTTTTAATGCGCCCCGTTGCCCAGATAGCTCAGTCGGTAGAGCAGGGGATTGAAAATCCCCGTGTCGGCGGTTCGATTCCGTCTCTGGGCACCACTTATTACTTCAGGTGGTGTCAAAGCCAGCTGAAACAAAAAACCCGCCCAGTGCGGGTTTTTTATTGCCTGGAATTTGCTAGCGTCGGCTTCTGACATCAGCGTCGACGAAACCTGCCGAGGTTTCGCGACCAACGCCAGGAAAACGCCTGAGGACAGCTTCCGGCTGCTCCGCAACGCTGTGCGCTTCCGACAGCATCACCACGCCCTTCATCGCGACTCTTCTACAAAGCTTTCCCAACGTGTGACGCATTGCGCCACGAATTGAGCTGGACCCGCTACCGTCCGAACGACGGACCGACGGTCCGTATCATCCTGTGTTCGAAGAAAGACGAGTCGCTGGTCCGTTATTCGGCCCTCAACGGACATGAGCAACTATTCGCCAGCAAGTACAAGCTGGTACTGCCAACGGAGGAAGAGCTGCGCACGGGGCTGGATCGTGAGCGAGCGGTGGCGACTCAAAAGCTGCTGCGCCAGAAACGCCAGCAACCTTGCCCCCTCGACAAAATGCACTTTGGCATTCCCCCGGTTCACTGGGATAATTCGCGCTTGTTCCCTTTTTCAAAGCACCGCAGCCCATGGCATCCCAGAACAAGCAACACAAACGCGCACAACGGGCGAAAGCCAAGGCCAAGCAGAACCGTGTCCGTCGCGCCAGCGAGCCGGCCGAGTCGCTGCCGGTGGACGACGATCGGATCGATCTCGAATCGGTCGACCTGACCGACCTGTTCAAGAGAATGCGCGACGCCGAAGCCACCAGCCAGCAGGCCATGTGCCGCGTCTTCCTGGAAGACCCGCTGCTGGAATTGGTGGTTGAACAGGAGGGTGACGAGGGTGCGACGGACTTCATCCTGTCGGCGCTGCTCGAGTACCGTCAGTGGTCCACAGAATGCACCGAAGAGGCCGCATTGGCCTGGATCGAGAGCCCGGCCTTCCAGGCCGACTATGTGGCAGCCTCGCAGGCCCTGCACTAGACCACAGAGTAGGAGAGGCGCCCTTCAGGGCTCCTGGGACATCGCCAGCAGGTCGGCCTGCTGGCGACAGAGCCCCTGGCAAGGGGCCCAGGCAAGCCAGTGCGCTTAGTTCAGCACCACACGCCCGGCCTTCTCCAGCCGACGCCGACGCGACACCAACAGCCCCGCCGCCACCACCAGGATGCTCAGCAGACCGGTAGCCAGCACTTCCACGCGATGGGCGTCCTGGAACAGCATCACCGTCAACACCGCAACGATGAACGCGATCACTGCCCAGGTCAGGCCCGGGAACAGCCACATCTTGAAGTCGATCGTCTCGCCCTTGGCGACCCGCTGACGACGCATGCGCAGTTGCGACACGGCGATCACCAGGTACACCAGCAGCGCGATCGCGCCCGAACTGGCCAGCAGGAACTCGAACACCGCCGCCGGCGCAACGTAGTTGGCGAACACCGCGAGGAACGCCGCACCGGTCGACAGCATCACCGCCCAGTAGGGCGTGCCGCTGGCATTGGTGCGCTTGGACATCGCCGGTGCATCACCGCGCTTGCCCAGGGAGAACAGCATCCGCGAAGCGGTGTACAGGGCCGAGTTCAGGCAACTGGTCACGGCAACCAGCACCACCAGGTCGACGATCAGCTTGGCGTTCGGGATACCCATGCGATCCAGCACGGTCTGGTAGGAACCGACAGCCGCCAGGCTCGGGTCATTCCACGGCACCAGCGACACCACGATGAAGATCGACACCAGGTAGAACAGGCCGATCCGCCAGATCACCGAATTGGTGGCCTTGGAGATCTGCTTGCCCGGATCCTTCGATTCGGCAGCGGCAATGGTCACGATCTCGGTACCCATGAACGAGAACATGGTGGTCAGCATGGCTGCCAGCACCGCCCCCAGGCCGTTCGGCAGGAAACCCACGGTGTCGACCAGATGCGACACGCCGCTGACCTGGCTGGTCGGCAGCAGGCCGAAGATCGCCAGCACGCCCAGCGCGATGAAGCCGATGATTGCCACCACCTTGACCAGAGCGAACCAGAACTCGAACTCACCGTAGTTCTTCACGCTGAACAGGTTGGTCGCGGTCAGCAACAGGGTGATGACCAGGGTAAAGGCCCAGATCGCCACATTGGGGAACCAGGCATGCAGGATCGTCGCGGCGGCGTTGGCCTCCAGCGGAATCACCAGCACCCAGAACCACCAGTACAGCCAGCCGATGGTGAAGCCGGCCCAGTGCCCGATGGCGCGGTCGGCGTAGGTCGAGAAGGAACCGGTATCGGGAGAGGCCACGGCCATCTCGGCCAGCATCCGCATCACCAGTACCACCAGCGCACCCGCTGCGGCATAGGCCATCAGCACGGCCGGCCCCGCTTCGGCAATCGCATGCCCGGAACCGACGAACAGCCCGGCGCCGATCACCCCGGCGATCGACAACATCGTCACATGCCGGGGTTTGAGCCCTTGCTCCAGATTGTTGGAATTATGCGTACCGCTCATTGGGAGATTACCTGTGCAATGAAGAGCTATTCATTCCACCCCGCGTTACCGACCACCTTGTAAAAGGAACTCAACGGGGCGTGTTTTATTTTTTACGCAAATTTTGCGCCAAAATATTACAAGCCCCCGGCTTCCGGGGCCCGGGCAGCCGACCGAAGGGCAATCGCAAGTCCTTGAGATTAATGGCTATTAGCCAGAACGTTACCGAGCCACCCAGATTCAGACCCGCCGGTCGCACCGGAAACAGGCAAAATTTGTCAACGCGCCCCATTTGAGGGCGAAGCAATGTCCGTTGAGCCGGTTTACCCTTCCAACCCTCGGCCAAAGCTGGCAACATCGCGCCCTTTTTGACGCGACGGTCAAGGTAAAGACGGATCAAACGGGTGTTCGGTTGTTGATGGGGCGACAGTCTGCTGTGCCGATGCGACAACCTGCCACGGCACCGACCTACCCCGTTCGAACCCTATGCTAGCTTGGCGCTCGCCAGGAAGGCAGCCAACAGCAGGAGCGCAATGAACAATGAGGAACGCACATGGCTGAGGCCACGCCCGCGCTTGAAATCCGCAACTTGCACAAACGCTATGGTGAGCTGGAGGTACTCAAGGGTATCTCGCTGACCGCCCGTGACGGTGATGTGATCTCGATCCTCGGCTCCTCAGGGTCCGGCAAGTCCACGTTCCTGCGCTGCATCAACCTGCTGGAAAACCCGCACCAGGGGCAGATCCTGGTCAACGGCGAAGAACTCAAGCTCAAGGCCGCGAAGAACGGTGAGCTGGTGGCCGCCGACGGCAGGCAGATCAACCGCCTGCGCAGCGAAATCGGTTTCGTGTTCCAGAACTTCAACCTCTGGCCGCACATGACCATCCTCGACAACATCATCGAGGCCCCGCGCCGGGTGCTCGGCCAGAGCAAGGCCGAGGCCATCGAGATCGCCGAAGCGCTGCTGGCCAAGGTCGGCATCGCCGACAAGCGCCACGCCTACCCCGCCCAACTTTCCGGCGGCCAGCAACAGCGAGCGGCCATCGCCCGTACACTGGCCATGCAACCCAAGGTCATCCTGTTCGACGAGCCGACCTCGGCCCTCGACCCCGAGATGGTCCAGGAAGTGCTCAACGTGATTCGCGCCCTGGCCGAAGAAGGCCGTACCATGCTGCTGGTCACCCATGAGATGGGCTTCGCCCGCCAGGTATCCAGTGAAGTGGTGTTCCTCCACCAGGGCCTGGTGGAAGAACAGGGCACGCCGCAGCAGGTCTTCGAGAACCCGCAGTCGGCGCGCTGCAAACAATTCATGTCCAGCAACCGCTAACGGAGCAACACGCATGCAGACCTGCAAAAAAATCCTCCTGGCCGCTGCCGTCTCCATGGCCTTCAGTGCCAGCGCCCTGGCCGAGACCCTGAAAATGGGCATCGAGGCCGCCTACCCACCGTTCAACAACAAGGACGCCAGTGGCCAGGTCGTAGGCTTCGACAAGGATATCGGTGACGCCCTGTGCGCCAGGATGAAAGTCGAGTGCACCGTCGTCACCTCCGACTGGGACGGCATCATCCCGGCCCTGCAGACCAAAAAGTTCGACTTCCTGATCTCCTCCATGTCGATCACCGACGAGCGCAAGCAGGCGGTCAACTTCACCGACCCGTACTACTCCAACAAGCTGCAGTTCATCGCAGCCAAGAAAGACACCGACTTCAAGACCGACAAGGCCTCGCTCAAGGGCAAGATCATCGGCGCGCAGCGTTCGACCCTGGCCGGCAGCTGGCTGGAAGACCACCTGGGCAGCGATGTCACCATCAAGCTCTACGATACCCAGGAAAACGCCTACCTCGACCTGCAGGCCGGTCGCCTGGACGCCATCCTGGCGGACAAGTACGTCAACTACGAGTGGCTGAAGAGCGACGCCGGCAAGGCCTACGAATTCAAGGGCGACCCGGTGGAAGAAAGCGACAAGATCGGCATCGCCGTGCGCAAGAAGGACGACGCCCTGCGTGAGCGCCTGAACGCCGCACTGAAGGAAATCATCGCCGACGGTACCTACAAGAAGATCAACGACAAGTACTTCCCGTTCAGCATCCTCTGACCCGCCCCGATGGCCGGCACCCCGAAGGGCCATAGAGCCCGACGGGTGCCGCTCGTCCCCAAGCAAAGCCTGCCTTGCCCATGAATATTGATCTCTACGGATTCGGCCCGGCGCTTGCCGCCGGCGCGCTGATGACCGTCAAGCTCGCGCTCTGTGCCCTGTGCCTGGGGCTGGTGCTCGGGCTGCTCGGCGCATTGGCCAAGACTTCCCCGTACAAGCCGCTGCGTTGGCTGGGGGGCACCTATTCGACCCTGGTCCGTGGCGTGCCGGAACTGCTCTGGGTGCTGCTGATCTACTACGGCACCGTCAACCTGATGAGCGCCCTGGGCGACTGCTTCGGCAACCCCGACCTGGCCCTGAGCCCATTCGCCGCCGGGGTGATTGCCCTGGGGCTGTGCTTTGGCGCCTATGCCACGGAGGTGTTCCGCGGGGCGATCCTGGCGATTCCCAAGGGCCATCGTGAGGCCGGCGTCGCGCTGGGCATGTCACGGCCACGGATCTTCACCCGGCTGATTCTGCCGCAGATGTGGCGCATCGCCCTGCCGGGGCTGGGCAACCTGTTCATGATCCTGATGAAGGACACCGCACTGGTGTCGGTCATCAGCCTGGAAGAAATCATGCGCCAGGCGCAGAACGCCGTGCAGTTCACCAAGCTGCCCTTCACCTTCTATCTGGTGGCGGCCTTCATGTACCTGGGCCTGACCATCCTCTCGATGATCGGCATGCACTGGCTGGAAAAACGTGCCGCTCGCGGTTTTGTGAGGACCACATAATGGAATGGGAAGTCATCCTCAAATGGCTGCCGAAGTTCTTCCAGGGCGCGGCACTGACCCTGGAACTGCTGGGCATCGCCGTGGTGCTGGGGCTGGTCCTCGCCGTGCCGCTGGGCATCGCCCGGGCCTCGAAGCTCTGGTACGTGCGCTCGCTGCCCTACGGCTACATCTTCTTCTTCCGCGGCACACCGCTGCTGGTGCAACTGTTCCTGGTGTACTACGGCCTGGCGCAGTTCGACGTGGTACGCGACAGTTTCATGTGGCCCTACCTGCGCGACCCGTTCTGGTGCGCGGCGGCAACCATGACCCTGCACACCACCGCCTACATCGCCGAGATCCTGCGTGGCGCGATCCAGGCCATCCCGCCGGGCGAGATCGAAGCGGCGCGGGCGCTGGGCATGTCGCGGCCCAAGGCACTGTTCTACATCATCCTGCCACGAGCGGCGCGCATCGGCCTGCCGGCCTACAGCAACGAAGTGATCCTGATGCTCAAGGCCAGCTCGCTGGCGAGCACCGTGACCCTGCTGGAACTGACCGGCATGACCCGGACCATCATCGCGCGCAACTACCTGACGGTGGACATGTTCTTCACCGCCGGGGTGTTCTACCTGGTGATCTCGTTCCTGCTGGTGCAGGCGTTCAAGCTGCTGGAGCGCTGGATGCGGGTCGACGCCTGCCAGGGGCGCTGATGCGATTGGAGAGCAGGGGACTTGAAATCCCCTGCATCAAAGAAAATTTCTGGCGATTCCGGGAGCCGGCTCTCTTGTGATCAGTGCGACACTGTGGGGGGCCGGATTCATCCGCGAAAAGGCCAACCCCGACACCCCGGACTCTCCAGCATGCCCCCCATCCTCCAAGGCCCCGCCCTGCAAACCCGCTTCCAGGCCCTGGACACCTTCCTGTCGGCCCACCAGCAGCTCTGGCGCCCACGGCCCTTCACTCACCTGCAACTGCCCTGGGAGGCCGCACACCCGGAACTTGCCAGTTGGCTACGCCAGCGCAGCCTCGAAGACGCCGAAAGCAGCCACAACCACCCGGAACGACTCGGCGCTCCGGCCCCCTTCCCGGAGCTGGCCGCCGAAGCCGCAGCGCTGGGCACGGTCGGCAACCTCCCCGACAAACCGCTGCCAGCCGCCCGCCCACGCCTGAACGTCGACGTCCCCGGCCGTAAGTGGCAGCAGATCGAAGCCTTCGCCGCCTGCCTCGATTTCGCCCGCACACCTGGCCATTGGCTCGACTGGTGCTCAGGCAAGGGCCACCTCGGCCGTCGATTGCTGCAGCCCGGCCAGCAACTGACCTGCCTGGAGTACGACCCGGCCCTGGTCGCCAGCGGCGCCCAACTGAGCCAGCATCACCACCTGCCCGCCAGCCATGTCCAGCAGGACGTCATGGCCGCCGAAGCCGGCTTGCGCCTGAACGCCGAACACACACCGGTCGCCCTGCACGCCTGCGGCGACCTGCATGTGCGCCTGATGCAACTGGCCAGCCACGCCGGCTGTGGACAACTGGCAATCGCTCCGTGCTGCTACAACCGCATCGGCACCGCGAACTACCAGCCCCTGTCCACCGCCGCCCAGGCGTCCAGCCTGCAACTGTCCCTGGATGACCTCGCCCTGCCCCTGAGCGAGACCGTGACCGCAGGCGCCCGGGTACGCCGCCAGCGCGACTGCTCCATGGCTCGTCGCCTGGCCTTCGACCTGCTGCAACGCCGATTGCGCCAGAGCGATGACTACCTGCCCACCCCGTCGCTGCCCAGCGCCTGGCTGGACAAGCCCTTCGCCGACTACTGCCGCGACCTGGCCGCGCTCAAGGAGTTATCCACAGTCGGCGAGCAGGATTGGGAGCAACTGGAGGCAGCAGGTTGGCAACGGCTGGCCGAGGTACGCAACCTGGAACTGCTGCGCGGCCTGTTCCGCCGCCCGCTGGAACTCTGGCTGGTGCTCGACCGCGCGTTGTACCTGGAAGCACAGGGCTACCGCGTACGCCTCGGCCAGTTCTGCGAAAGCCCGTTGACGCCACGCAACCTGATGCTCCTGGCCGAACGCGACGAACTGTCACATTGCCAGGCACAGCCTGTGGATAACTCTGTTGATGCTTTTGCCCGATAACCCCTGAAGACAACACCTGCAACGCCGACAGGCGGCTGGTCATTTTTTGTTCACAGAATAAATCGACGAGAAAACAGTCAGTTGCAACATGCTGAGAACGCGTTCACAAATCCTTGCGTTCGTTGCGCCGCTGACCCACCACTTGTGCATAAGCCCCCAAGCCAACGGCAATAACTCCCCCTTCCGCAGAGCGCGCGATCCCTGGGGTAGCCGGCTCGCTGGCGATCCAACGAAGGCGGCCATTCAACTCAACAAACCACCGCCGTCAGCCCCTCAAGAAAGCATTTCCTGGCCTCAACCATCTCCCGTCGCACCGCCTCATCTCCCCGCACCGAACCCTGCAGATAGATGAAGTTCACCTGCCGAATGCCCACGCAATCCAACTGTGCCGTCAGACAAGGTGTCAGAAAATCCGGCTGATTGGCCCTTTCCCCCTGAATGAAACCACCGGAGCTGACCAGCACGAAGGTCGGCCGATCCCTGAGCAGGCCCACCTTCAACCCCGCTTCATTGCGGCCAAAACTGCGCTGAATCCGCACCACATGATCGACCCACACTTTCAGCGCCGCAGGCTGCGTGAAGTTGTGCAGCGGCGTACACAGCACCAGCAGATCGCTGCTCTCCAACTCGACGATCTGCCGCTCGGACACCTCGACGGCCGGGGCCTGCCCGTCCAGCGCAGTCACGGCCGTCGCATAGTCGCGGGTCACCGCAGGCAAAGGCTCGCGCCCCAACTGCCGTTCGATCACCTCAGTGACACCGGGCCAGTCCCGCAACACGTCGGCGGCCAACTGGTAGCCGCGAGCGGCCGTGCCATGGGGGCTGAAGTTCAACAACAACGCACGGCTCATACCGCCTGCTCCAGGTCCTGAAAGAAGTGCATGCCCTTGGCCAGCATCCCCTGGCGGAAATAGAAACGTTGCGCCAATGGCATATGCAGACCGGTATCGAGCACCAGATACCGACAACCCAGGGAGCGGGTATGCCGCCGCACCGCTTCCAGCAAGGCAGCCCCCAGCTCACGCCGCTGCTGTGAGGCGGTCACCACCAGGTCGTCGACATAAACGAAGCGCCCGTAGAGAAAATTCTCCGTCACCCGAAAGCCGGCCAGGCCGATCACCTGCCCCTGCTCGCGTAGCGCCAGCAGGCGATAACCCTGTTCACCCTGGCGAAACACCTGCTCGACGAAGGACTGTTCGTCATCCAGTTGGGGGCGCAACTCACGCATCACCGCAAAACATTCGCGACAGCGGGCTTCGCTTTCGATCAGTTGATACTCCAGATCACCGTTCACGGGCCGCCTCCTCATGCTCACGGACACCGGGCGGCACCAGCCGGAAACCCACACCCACGCGGTTGAGCGCATTCATCAGGCCGATCGCAAGCGTCAGGTCAGCCAGCTCCTTTTCACCGAACACTGCCGCAACGGCCTGATACTCCGCATCGGGTATCGCGGTCTGGTGCACCAGGGTCACCGTCTCGGCCCAGGCCAGGGCAGCACGCTCACGCGCATCGAACAGCGACTCGGCCTCGCGCCACACCGGCACCAGTTGCACCTTGTCGGCACTGACGCCCAGCTTGAGCAGATCGCGCGAATGCTGGTTGATGCAGTAGGCACAGCCGTTGATCTGCGAGACCCGCAGGTACACCAGATCGATCAGTTGCGCGGCCAGCCCGCAACCCTGTACATAACTCTTCACACCACCCAGCGCCTTGTAGCCCTGGGGTGCGGCGGCGAAATAATCGAGACGTTGCGTCATGGTCGGTTTCCTTGTGGGCTCATCGAAGATCGGGCCCCCAGTCTGCTGAGCACCGCCCGGTGCCGACAGGGCCAAGATCGAACAAGCCACTTGGGACATGTTCCACTGCCGCAATGGGTTTAGACTGAACCGTTGTGCCTGACCACGGAAAACCCCATGCCCCCAGCCAGCCCCGCCGCCGAACCGGGCCTGCCGAAATACCTGATGGTCTATCGACGCATTCGCGGCGCCATCGGCGACGGCCAGTTGCGCCCCGGCGACCGGGTGCCGTCGGTGCGCGCCCTGGCCGCCGAACTCAACCTGGCCCGGGGTACCGTTGAGGCGGCTTATGCGCTGCTGGTCAGCGAAGGCTACCTGACGGCCCGCGGCCAGGCCGGCACCATCATCGCCCAGGACCTGCCGGCGGCTCCGGCCCAGCCCCCCTCCGGCACCACCAAGACCGAGCAGGACCACCCGCGGCCCCTGCAACTGGGCATGCCGGCGCTGGACGCCTTCCCGCGCAAACTCTGGGCCCGGCTGATCACCCAACGCGCCCGCCAGACCGACATCGCCAGCCTCGGCTTCAGCGACCCACGCGGCCATGCGCCCCTGCGTGCGGCCATCGCCCAATACCTGGGGTTGTACCGGGGCGTGCACTGTACGCCGGACCAGGTGTTCATCTGCCCTGGCTACAACGCCGTGCTCGAACTGATCTGCGAGAGCCTGGAAATGAGCGGCCAGGACTGCTGGTTCGAAGACCCCGGCTACCTGCATGCCCGGCAGCTCCTGCTCAATCGCGGCGTAAGGCTGGTTCCGGTAGCAGTCGATGGCGATGGCCTGCAAGTGCAGCAGGGCATCCAGCAGGCGCCGACGGCACGGCTGGCGGTCGTCACCCCGGCGCACCAGAGCCCGCTGGGCGTGGCCCTGAGCCCGGCGCGCCGTCAGGCGCTGCTCGACTGGGCAGGGCAACAGTCGAGCTGGGTACTGGAGGACGATTACGACAGCGAATTCCGCTACCGCGGCCGCCCCCTGCCCGCCCTGAAGAGCCAGGACCGGCACGACCGCGTGCTGTACGCCGGCACCTTCAGCAAGATGCTGTTCCCCGGCCTGCGCCTGGCCTACCTGGTGGTGCCACGGGCGCAGATCGAACGCTTCGAGCAGCGTGCCCGGCTGCTGCGCAACCGCTGCCCGGAGCTGCTGCAGGCAACGGTCAGCGACTTTCTCGGCCAGGGCCACTTCACCCGTCACCTGAAGAAGATGCGCCAGCTGTACAGCGCGCGCCGGACGCTGCTGGTCAAGGCGTTGGAAGAAGTGTGCGGTGGCCTTCTCAAGGTCGACCCGCAGGCCGGCGGGATCAACCTGCTGGTACGCCTGCTGATCGATGTTCAGGACACCCACGTCGCCCAGCGTGCGAAGGCGAATGGATTGGCGATCGAGCCCCTGTCGCGCTGGCAACTGACAGCCGGACAGGAGGGCGGTTTGCTGATGGGTTTTACCAACGTGGCCTCGACCGAACAGGCCAACGAGGTAGCCGGAAGGTTGCTGGCGGTGCTCCGGGAAACGCGCCAGGACGGCTGATACCCGGCGCTCGACCGCCATCCGGCCCGCAAAAATAGTCAAATATCAGGGGTTTACAGAACCCCGCCAATCGCTATAATCGTCGCCCTGACATGCCGGTATAGCTCAGATGGTAGAGCAACTGACTTGTAATCAGTAGGTCCCGGGTTCGATTCCTGGTGCCGGCACCATTCAAGGTTCCATAGAAAGCTTTCAAAATCTCTGGAACCCCCGAAAA
>NZ_JSYZ01000003.1:133859-219874 GCF_001293465.1 Pseudomonas asplenii | reverse complement strand
TTTTTCGTTTTGGCGTTCCGTCGGATTCCGGGGGTAGCCAGCGCTAATAAGGGTAGTTTTAAGGATAGAGGTCCGTTTCGATATCGGAGACTACCCTTATGGCCCGCACCACTGCCCCGCTTACAGACACCGCCTGTCGCACGGCAAAGCCCAGAGAGCGCGAGTACAAGCTCTTCGACGGCGACGGTCTTTACCTGCTTGTGCAACCCAACGGCCGCAAAGGCTGGCGACTCAGGTACGTGAAACCCGATGGCCGCGAAGGCCTGACCGCCCTCGGCAGCTATCCGGTGGTCGGGCTAGGCGACGCACGCCGCAAGCGCTTCGAGATCAAGCAGCAGCTCGCCAACGGCATAGATCCCATCCAGTACAAGCAACAAACCAAGACCCAAGCAGTGATCAACGGCCGCACCTTCGAAAGCGTTGCGCTCGACTGGCATGCGAGCATGGTGCCGAAGTGGGCGCCCGGCCACGCCAAGACAGTGCTCAGCCGCTTGAAGACTCACGTGTTCCCTTTGCTCGGTGCCAGGGCAATCGTTGAGTTGGACACCCACGACCTCATGCAGCCACTGGAAGCCGTGACGAAGCGCGGCACCATCGACGTGGCGCTCAGGATCAAGAACTACCTGCAAAGCATCATGCGCGAAGCCAAACGGCTGCGGCTGATCACAGCGAACCCAGTTCACGATCTCGATGGCTCGATCAAAACGCCACGGGTTACACATCGACCCGCACTACCCTTATCGCGGTTGCCTGAGCTACAGGCGCGTATCGACGGCTACAAAGGTCGTCCGCTCACGCGCCTCACAGTGATGCTATCGCTGCACGTGTTCGTGCGCTCCAGTGAACTGCGCTTCGCCCGCTGGAACGAGTTCGACCTCAAGCGCGGCATCTGGGAAATCCCCGATACCCGCCCGGCGCTGGATGGTGTGCCGTTTTCCACAAGGGGCACAAAGATGGCCGGGGACATCCACGTTGTACCCTTATCGCCGCAGGCAGTGGCTTTGCTTGAGCAGATCCACGCGATCACCGGCAAGTTCGACCTGGTGTTCGCGGGGGATGCCAAACCGTGGAAGCCGATGTCCGAGAACACGGTGAACGCCGCGCTAAGGACGATGGGCTATGACACCAAAGTGGATATCTGCGGCCACGGGTTCCGGGCCATGGCGTGCAGTGCGCTGGTCGAGTCCGGGCTGTGGTCGGAGACGGCTATCGAGCGGCAGATGAGCCACAAGGAACGCAACAACGTGCGGGCCGCTTATACCCACAAGGCCGAGTTCCTCGAAGAACGCCGGATGATCATGACCTGGTGGAGCCGGTTTCTGGAGGCGAACCGCGAGGACCATGTAACGCCGCATGAGTTTGCCAAGCAGACGGGCGAGAACGTCACGCGCCTGCGCAGTGCCAAGAGGACCGAGTAACCCGCCGCACCACCACCTCAACTCGCTGTGAAGTTACCCACAGCACCGCATGAAGCTCCTCCGCGCGGGTCCTTTCAAACGGGGCTGCAAAGCCGCCCCGTTTGAAAGGACCATACCTAAGAAAAAACTGCTGGCACAGCGTACGTCTGTGGAAAACCACTGATGTCCACCGGGGGATAGTTTTATCCACAGGCGCCAAATCCCTGAAATTGCTCTACTTGACGAACATTGTCCACAGGCGTAGACCGGGAGTTGCAAGCGCTGTCGATGACAGCCCCCAAGTGACCCGAACCTTAAAGGTCACGGCGCTCCCGCGGTGGTTCAGCCCAAGTACGATTCGCATCCGGCAGCTCGTACGGTCACTACCCATGTGATGGATGCTCTTACACATATAGCGCTCGTGCGCCAGATACACCGTACCTCGCTGCCCTGCAGCAACCTATCCGCTTGGCCGAATACTGCACCAACCTGTGCCCGTCTCTTTCTTCTGGAAAGAGACGGGCACTTCTACCACTGCTGCAGCCCTGATCGCACAAGGCTTTGCGGCATTCCCCCTCGTGACAATCGGCGTGACAAATGCCGATGTCACCAGCAACAGCGCTGTAGATGATGGTGCCGCAGACCAAGGAATGGACTGCACCTGACTGACAGTCAGGCATGCCCCGGTCACCGCATTGCTGCGTTCACCCGGCTCAGGAGCTTCAGGTGCTGGTTTCGTCAGCCAGCACTGCCTCCACCCGCCCACCGGCAACGGTGTTAAGGAGGCCAGATCATGAGATGCCCTAGTTCCCGGACGTAAGGAGCCGCCAGTCCCGCGTTAGAGGACATCCCCACAGGTCGCAGGGGCCTTGATCCCTGATAACACTCAGCATTCTTGGCGGGATGACGTGGGGCGAGGACTGGAGAGCAGAAGATGAGGTGACCGATATGGCATTGGTGGGTAGACGCGATGGCCGCAATTTCGGCTACGGCAGGCAGTTGAGCTATGCAGGGCCACAGGCGCTGAAAGACATGTTCGGCGGCGGCCACTACGGCACGGTGAGGGCACACTGTGATCGATGGCAGGCATTCGTGAAGTGGTGCCGCTCCGAACAAGGGCCCGGTATTAATGATGCGCAGCTGATTGATCGGGAGGTGTTGGCCGACTATGCGGCCTACCTGCGCGACATGGTTAGGCGCGGTGACCTTGCTGTCAGCACCGCACAAAATCGGATATCCAGCGTTAACAGGACCATGGCGGCGCTTCGCGGTGATCAGTGCGTGAAATTGCCAAGTCCGAGCAAGGCATTGGGTACGCAGCGCACCGGGGTTCGACATTCAGTGCCGCAAGGCCAAGACCGCGAACAGGTTAAGCAGATCGTCGATACGCTTTGCCGCCATCATCAGCCACGGGCCGCCGCGATCGTAATGTTGGCGCGAGCCACCGGCATGCGCTTGCGTGAGGCCATCTTGGCTGACCTGTCACGGCTAAGCCGTGAGGCTAACGACCTAGGCAGGATTAACATTCAGGATGGCACCAAAGGCGGTCGCTCCGGCGCCTCGGCACCACGTTGGATTGCGGTGGACGACCATGTTCGAGGTGCACTTGAGTTTGCATGGCAGGTGTCGCCTGCGGGTAGCCGCAACCTGATTGCGCAACACGAAAGCTACCTGAATCTTCTGCAAGAAATCATTCGCCCTGCGCGGGCCATCCTTCATACACACAACCTCAAAGGCTTCCATGAGCTACGAGCGGCGTACGCATGTGAGCGCTATGAGCAAATCACCCAACACCGTGCGCCTATCAACGGTGGCCAATGCTCCTTGGCAGATAGAAACCTTGATCGTGAAGCCCGACGGCAAATCAGCTATGAGCTGGGGCACGGTCGGATCGACGTTGTCGCTGCCTACGTAGGAGGTCGCAGATGAATAAGGTATTCGATATGGAGCTGTTCTTGGCTGCGGTGCTGACCGGATCGCATTCCACACAACAACGCCATTTGCGGCAGGCGAGAGTCATCCAAGCAGAAATCTCAGAGCGTTGGCAGCGACAGACGCCTTGGGCTTGGCAGAGAAAGCATGTTGTTTGGTTTCTCGAACATCGCCTAAGCAAGAATAGCGACGCAACGCGCTATTACTACATGCTAACTGCACGACTACTTTCGCTACGGTTGAAAAAGTCATGGATATTTAAGCTTTAACCGATAGCCCAATACTTGACATTTAAGACCGACAATACCGGCGCCTAAACCTCACAAGACAGCAGCCCCAATCATTCAGTAAACCGATAAAGCATAAAAACTATTCATTCACTCAAGTCTTAAGATGCACCTGCGACAGCAGATCAGCTTAAGAAAGATATAAATCTTTAAAAATAGTATCTGACCTGAGGTTAGTTATTTGAACCACTGCCGGTAGCGAATACTGCCGTTATCAGCACTCAATAAAATCCGTTAACACTGAGGAGTTAATTCCATCAACTTTAAATATCCAATTGTACGATCTGGCAGTTCATAATTCTCTCCAGCGATGGAGTGGTCGAATAGCCAAGTTTTTCTATTAGGCAGCGAAATACGGCCGAGTGAGACACGATCAAGACGAGCCCATTTTTGTCAATAGAAGACATAGAATATTCAATACGTCCAGCAAAGTCCCCTTCACTCTCCACACCAGAGTAAAGAGCTAAATTTCTTCTGGTCACCTCATCTTTGACTGTTCCTTCGAGCTCCCCAAAACAGCGCTCCCTCAAACCAGGCAAAATTACAATCTCAGGTAGTTTTTTTTGCTTCTCAGCTATAAACTGAGCAGTTTCGTATGCTCTAACCAATGGACTGCTATAAATCTTATCTATAAAAATACCTGAAAGCTCTGTAGCCACATTTTCAGCTTGAATACGACCTTCTTTATTAAGAGGGGAGTCAATGCTCCCCATCCATAAATTACTACTATTGCAATCCGTTTGGCCATGTCGAACGTACAATATCACAGCTGGCACTCTGTATTAAAAAATTAAAGCATTATGAATAGGGTGAGGGCCACTTTCACCATCCGGATATTGTAATTTTAGCCAATTATCCAAGACTTTAGAGAATTCTTTACTTTTTTCTCGCATCTGTAAGAATAATTTGGAATCCGTACGATTACCCTTTGTCACCCCCTCCAAGATCTCTCTGTTTTTGGGGCATTCAATTGTCGCCAAGAAATCTTGGTATATATTAAGAATCTCAGTAGTATGAGCATTCTCTGCGCCTAAATCTTGAACTCGCTCAAGTACAGTTTTGTCCAAAATATCTGCAATCAATTGATTTTTATTTGCCTGCGCGACAAAAGCTGTCTCGGCCACGGAGATCACACCACCAAAATATAGAAGCTTGCGTGAAAAACGAAGCTTAACATTCCGAAGCCCCCACGATTTACTATTTTCAGAAACTTTAAATTCGAAATCAGTAGCAATCGTTCTATAATAACGAATTATATCATTGAGGAGAAATCGGGATATTTGCTTTTCCGGGTCTCCCGCCTTGATATACTTGTTTAATAGATCTGTTCGGTACGATTTAAAGCGCTCTTCCCCGTACAGCCACTTACCTTCAAGCAGGAACAACATTCGCCGAGTCAGCAAAACATTGAGATCTTTGTCCCCACCAAGATTCTGTAACATTTCACTAAAATTCACGACTGCTTCTGAGCCGAAAGTCCCAGTATCCCCGGCAGACTTTTTTATATACTTATCGACCACACCCTGAATGGATTTCTTTTCCTCATACAAGCTATCTTCAGACTTATCAGAATCAAAAAATATGAACAGATCAAGATCTGACTCTGCCGACGCCTCACCTCGACCAAAAGAGCCAGTTGTAACTATAGTCAACCTATCTTTGAAGTCGCTTCCTGATAGTGCCGACTCAAGATCCTTCCTCAAAGAATTAATTACATCTGCAGAGTGCTTATACGCTGCATCTATGGACTTAAATTCCGAGAACCGTTCAATGCTCATTGATAATTCCATTTAACTTCATTGAGTGCTGCCTGTTGTCAGGCTCGACTTTTATATCAAAACGTCTGATCTTCTTCTCTTTCTTGCAGCCATAGCGAGTATTATCATCTCGATCAGGCAACACAAAATACTTTCTATGAACAAAGCTTACTTGAGCGTTTGAGAACCAACTTGGCGCAGATTTTTTTTTCAATATGCTGTTCAAGCGAGCAAATAATGGCTTATGTGTCTGCTGCCAACTTTTCTCGCTTTTGTACAGGTCGCCTTCACTCAAACAAACTGACGACTCCAGAAAGAAAATCTCGCTCGTCTTGTCGGATATAAGGCCAATTTCATCATTAATCAAGCCTGAATAAACCCGCTCTTTCATCATCCAGAAGTCGTCTAAAATTCTGTGATCTTTCGACGGGGCACTGATAAACGAAGCACGCGCAATAGCTAGCGTTGAATGAGCTGAAGAAAACCCAGTAAAATAAGTGTGCGAACGAGTAATTCCGTCAATTGTATCTATATTTATAGGACTATAAAAAAGATCACCACCATCTTCCTGGGAAGCTTTCATATTCAACAATGAATGAATGAAGCTCAGGTCGCAGTATTTTTTAAGGTTCAGGCTAAGATCTTTGCCAAGCTGTTGCTTGCCATCGATTATCTGCTCGCCCGCTTCGTGGTGCCCGTATCCTATTTTCTTTTTTATTAGTGGCTCAGCACTATGTGAGAGTGGCGCGTGCCCTACATCATGTAAAAGCGCTGCAATTATTAAATGCCTCTTTAATTCAGGTGCATAATTGCGCTTTTCTGCAACATAGGCAGCAAGTGCCGCCACATGCAAAGAATGTTCAGCACGACTTCTATTTTTTTTCGAAATTTTTTCAGTGCCTGGATGTGTGTAATCTAGCGCACCAAGAAAAGATATATCGTACAGTCTTTTAAAAGCTTTGGATTGCAAAATAAGAGACATGACATCATCATTTACTACTGAGTTAATCCAATAGTAAATGGTATCAGGGTCGTCTGTGGCAGCCGGCCACATTGCGATACTGTCAAACAATTTATGCGTCATACTTCAACAGTCGAAGCAAGCGATGGACGGTAATCATAATTCACCTCGGAAAGAGACTCCTTTGAGTATATGTCATGATTTGTCATTAGGTCTCTCAGCCTAAGAAACCCGATGCTAGATTGAGCAGCCAACCCTTGCCTGCAAAGCTTACCAGCATCTACAAAGCCCTCCATTATCACACACATCCCCTGCTCATGACCCTAAATTATCAGTTCTCCACGTACCGTCTGTCAAAAAAAATACGCGCCAAAGCCACGATGCAGAGCTCCTACCGTTAGCAGTCTAGGCTCTCCCGAGCCGCCCCTAAGAATTTGATAAAAATCTATAAAAATTAATGGCTTATACTGCATCTGCAGCTAAATGACATGTTGTTTCTATAGATCTAAATGGCTGAAAGTGGCTGGCCTACTGCTAGGATTCAGCGTCACAAGGTCGTAGGCAACCGGCGCGATGCGATGCCACCAGCCCCACACCTGCGTTTGGAGTACGAATGGGCGGTGGTATCAGGATAGTTTTAGGGATAGAGCCACATACACTAATTATAAATTACTAATAAATATAGATAGTTATGCTACCTTTCGACTCTTGGTGCCACCATGTTCAAAGCCCCGCAATGCGGGGCTTTGCCGTTTCTGGGGCTTTATTTTGGCGCTTTCAAAAAGCTGAAAGTGTCCACAAATCGTCCACACCCACCTCGGGTTCTACCCCATTTCCACGGAACCGGAAAAGTTGTGCGTTTACCATGTTGAACTGCCGTGCTACCTAACAGGTGAGGCAAAGAAAAGCTGGGGGAAATGCGACATGCTCTATACCGTGAGCTTGGACAGGCTGGACCGCATCAAGACAAAAGGCCGCGATGGCAAGCGGCAGTATGAGGTTCTGACGATGAGTGCTGAGCATTTCATCGCCGTCAAAACCGCCGTTCTCGCGGGCCTCAATTTTTCGCCGCTGTCCCCATAGGCATTATCAATTGGCCTGCGTCGCTCATTTTTGAGACATTTTTCGTGTACCCGAAAGGGGCTTGTGAGACTCTGAGGATCCTGGGAAACCCAGCAATCGCAGAGCCAAACAGGAAGAGAGCGATGACAAGCCATCCTGTTTGTGATTAGGGCGCCGAAAGGCGCCCTTTGTCTTTCTGGCTAGACCAATTCCCAAGTGACGCCAGTCACCCCCAGAGCGGCTAGCTATCGTTTTAATGTGGCAAGGTCAGCCAGCCAGTCAAAGTCGATCTTCTCACATAGATTTTCGTGCGCTTGAACCTGGAAAACCAGGAATCTCCCGTAGGATGAACACGCCTGCGGGAGCGAGACGCAACAGTGACGCTCAAAAACAGCCCATCAAACACGGCACTCTTCACCGCTGCCGTGAATACCTTTCCCACCTGACCCACTTCACATATCTGACTTGCCCCCCGCACCAGCAATTTACTCCCGCCCCCGAAAATGAGAAAAGCTACCCAGCCTTTCCCCTGGATACGGACCTTCCATGTCTCGCCTGAAGCTGCTCATCAAACTGCCCGTCATACTGATCCTCGCTGCCGCACTGTGGTACATGTGGATCATTCTCAGCGCCAAGCTCGAATGGGGCGGTGGCAGCCCGGACCAACAGACACTGGGCGCGGTGCAGGACGTTCGCCAACGGGCGATGACCCAGTTCTGCACCGGTGTCGTCGCGACCCCGCAAGGTACCTGGCTGGTCGGCCGCGTCGAGGCCGACGCCAAGGACCTGCAACCTGCCGCCAACGTGGTGGACCTGGACGCCGTGCTTTACGGCAAACCGGCGCAGACCGAGGATAAGGACGCGGAAGAATCCGGCACCTTCTCCAGCTTCCTCTCGCCACGCCAGAAGGAGACCACTTTCATCTCGCGCCTGAACGACCAGGGCCGGTTCGAGCTGGTGGCCCATATCACCGACCCCGCCTGTCTGGTGGCCAGTCCGGATGGCAGCCGGGTCTTCCTGCTGAGCGGCCTAGATCGCCCCGAAACCGATACGCCCCCCGACGATGGCAAGCCGCAGGTGCTGTTTGCCGGAACCCAAAGCGCGGTGTTTCGCACTGACGACCAGGGCAAGCACTGGAGCTGGCTGCCCAAGGGCTTTTTCTCCGAAGCCGATCACATAGCCTGGAACCTCAAGCCGTACTTCCACGGCCAGAACGAGATCTGGGCCTGGAGCTCGCCAAGTCAGGAATCGATGGGTTATGGCGACATCCCCGACGGCATCTCTACCGGAGTGTTCTACTCGGCCGACGGCGGTGCGACCAACACCGAGATCTTTGCCTCCCAGTCGCTGCTGGTGACGCAGGCATATGCCGAGGGCAAGCGACCGGAAGTCACCGAGTGGTTCAAGGACTCCAGCGACACCGGAGACCTCCAGACCCATGTCACGCAACTGGATGCCCAGCACGCGATCATCTGGGTATCGCAACGTTTCTGGGGACGCAATCCGGCTGAAGGAGACCGCAACCTGTCGGTCAGCGTGACGACCCGCGCCCAGCTCAAGCGGGACGCCAGCCAGTGGCAGGTGGAGTCCGTGCAGCGTGAAGACGGGCTGTTCATCGACGCCCTGGTGGATAACGGCAATGGTCGCGTCATGGGTCTGATCGATCAGGGTGATCGGGGTCAGAACAGGATCGGCGAACTGGACATCGCCAAGCTGGGCTGGAGTATCGTTGGCGAACTGCCCAGCGTGTTCGGTCCAATGGGGTCCCATACCCAACTGCGCGAGGGGCATTTCTGGATGGGGCAGAACAGCCTGCTGATCAACACCTCCAGCAACCACCATCCGCCACGCTGGATGTACTGGTGGTCCAAAGCCACGATCTCCGCAGACGGGGTGTTCTACTCGACGGACTGGGGACGCTCCTGGCAGCGCCTGGCGATCGACGGCTACCTGGGCATCCTCGGCTTCCAGCAAGCACAGGACCGGGTGTTCTGGGCCAAGGGGAACTGGTACAACAGTCGCGACCCGGGGATTTACTCGTACGGCTTGCACTGACGGTCGAGCCTGTCGCCAGGTTAATTGATCTGCAGACGGAACCTGCCGGGCAAGGTGCCACGCTCTGAGAAACAAATGTATATAGAACGGCCCGCTGCTTCGCGCCAACATCATTGACGATGCCGAGCCCCCTACCTATACTTCGCCGCAAATGGACTGGGGGATCCCGGTCGGCGTCATGGCCTCGGTGAGTTTCACCGGGGCTTTTCGCTTTCTGGAGACGGGAAAATTTTCAGTCCCCAGTTCTCGAACCCCTCTCCGACGCCTTCACGCCCACCGCTGCAGTAAAATTTTCGTTTCAGTACGTCAAAAGCACGATTTTCCTGGCCGGCCCGTAACACGCTCATTCCCACAGGCCTGGCGACAAGGTCAGCCAGCTGAAGCCCTGTGGAATTAACCTGCTTGGTTGCAAAAATAATGTCGAACGGAAGCTGTATACCTAGACGATTAGCGCCATCACACATCCGTCGAAACTCCAGCTCCAACTCATTATCTTCTTTCTTTCCCCGCCGCTCGAAAATGACGTGCGTCAGCGCGCCGTCCTGATTTTTCTCCTGCAGGAACTCATAGAGTGTCTCCAGGCAGAACCCCAGGGCGATATGGTAAGGATTCTGAGACAGCCCTTGCTTTTCTCGAAGGCTGGCTTTGTTAATAACACAACTGACCAGGATGAAATTACTTTCTTCAATAATACCGGTCAGTTCGTTAAGAAAGTCGTCCTTATGCTGCCGAGATGAGAACATACCGGAAAATGCCCCTTTTTCCTTTCTGATCTCCAGCTCATGAAGGCCGACCAAGTCATGCCCCATGTGGTTGAATTTAAACTTCTGCAAGGCGGGTATGACCTTCTCGCAGTAACGACAAAATTACTGAACCTGCCCGTTGGTGCCGAAGGCTTAACAGCTTCAGCTTTAGAATCGGCGTCACTTTCATTCTCAAAAAGGAAAAACTGCTGGGAGGGCTCGGCAGGCTCCGGCATTTTTATATCTCCATATTTCAGAGAGACTATTGTATTTTTCTTACCCACTCGACAAATCGCTCATGAATTTGCGAGACGTTGTAAGCTGAACATATGGCGAATAAGCAAGACAGGTCTGACTCTAGTAAAAAATAATAATCTCCGGCTACAATTTACACAGATAGGAACAATAAAAAGGCGCCCTGATACAGGCGCCTCTCGATAACCCACCTCAGCAAGCAGTTGAAGAACCCCTCAATGGTGCGCGCCCTGCACCACTCCACCGTTACCATCCGGCAGTTCGATCTTCACGCTCTGCATCATGCCCTGGTCCTCATGGTCGAGGATGTGGCAATGCAGCACGAATTCGCCGATGTAGCGCTCGTAGCGGGTGCGCACGTACAACGTATAGACCCCTTCTCCCTTCGGAAATGTCTTGGGTTCAGAGCGGCTTTTCACGAACAGCGTGTCTTTCCACACACCTTTCAAGCCCGCGTATTCGTTGTCCGTGTCGGTTTTATCCACAGCCCCCGGCAGGCTCAGGTCGGTGCCATCCGGGCCGATGATCCTGTCGATCTGGAACGGGTTCACGTGGATATGGAACGGATGACTGGCGAAAGCCGATTGCAGCTTCCACTGCTCCGCCGTGCCCAGTTGCAGATGACGGTTGACCACACCCGGCTTGAACGGCTCGGCATCCGCCAGGGTATTACCCACGGCAAACCTGGTGTTGTCAGGATCGGAGGTATCGATCAGGAACACCAATGTCTGGCCTTCGCCCTTGAGTTCGCTGTCGGCGATGTCCGCATGCGGGATGAACTTGTCCAGGCGCAGGTCCTTCTTCAGGTCGGCGACCACCGTGTCACGCACCTCGGCCGGCATCTGCCGTTCGGCGGCCGCGACCAGTACCCTGGTCAGGTGCGCCGTGGTGTCCGGGACCTTCTCGCCGGGGCCGACGTCGACGAAACCCAGCACCTGCCGACCACTGGCAGCCTGGTCGACGTTGCTCGCCTTGCTCGCCGCCTCATCGATCACGCAGTAGCGTCCCGACTCGGGAAAGGTCAGCAGCAAATCGTTGCGATAGCCCGGCTGCAGGGTCACCAGGTTGCGCGCCTGGGCCTGCTTCATGGTCAGGCCATCGGAGGCGATGACGTGGTACTCGACCGGCTTGCCCGTGCATTGCTGGCTGATGAACTGTTCGGCCTTCTCGGCACCGACCCCCAGGTCGCTGGTGGCCTTGGCGCTGTCTTCCATGCGCCGGAACTGCAGCTTGATGGTGTCGCGAATCCCCCCATGGACCAGCCGCCAACGCTCGACCTGCCCCGGCTTGGCACCGTCGAAGATCGGCTGCACCAGACCGTTGACGCTGGTGTAGCGACCGGATGGCCCCCAGGTGCCGAACTCCATCTGGTCGAATGACTCGACGACGCCGACTTCGCCCTTGTTGCAGGTCCAGTCGATGACCATCACGGCCTTGCCATCCTTGTCCTTGACGATATTGCCGTCCTTGTCCTTCTTCGGCTGGTAGCGGAAGTTGCCATCGGGCCCCTTGCACGCATACGGAATCTGCTGGAACACCAGCAGCCGCTCGGGAAACGCCTGGCCCTGGGCATCCTTGAGCAAGGTGTCGATATCGCCGTTGACGTCCTTGCCCGGCAGACGGTCGCCGTGAATGATCAACGCGCCGGCCATGCCGCTGGCGACCTGGAGGGCGGTGGAACCGTGGCGATGCGGGTGGTACCAGAAGGTGCCCGCCGGGTGGTCGGCAGGGATGTTGTACTCGTACTGGAACTTGACCCCGGGATTGATCGACAGCAGCACGTTGTCGCTGTTGCCAGCCGGGCTTACCCACAGGCCATGGGAATGCAGGTTGGTGCCGTTGAAGCAGTGTGGCTTGTCGGGGTTCTCCGGCGGCTGGGTGCAGCTCGGGTCCGGCTTCAACTGGTTGTCGAGGCTGATGCGCACCGTGTCGCCCGGCGTGACGTCGATGGTCGGCGCGATGAACGGCGCCGCCGGATCGACATCCGGACCGGTATAGCTGCGCAGCGACACCGGGACATTCTCGCCGGTCGCCGGGTTGAAGATGTGGTTGTCGGTGTACTGGATCGTCAGGTCCAGGCGCCGCTCGTGGCCGGCGTGCCCCTGGGCGGTGCTCGTTTCGAGGGATTGGCTGCTCTTGAGCAGCAAGGTGCCTCTCTTGGGCTTGGGCGCTTCCTGCTGCAGCGCCGGCGGGTTGTTGAACAGCCGGGAAGGCTCCGTCGCCAGAGCCTGACCCGCCACCGCCAGGGCCATCAGGCCCAGCGCGCAGCGCGCCTTGTCGTTACGCAATCCTGTCATGGGTACTGCTCCTGCAAAGCAACCGGGAAGGTCAGGGGTCGGCACAGGAGTGATGATGAAACGCAGACGTGCGAAGTCCGTTTTCGATGGCAGCAATCCGTGCTGGCATAAAGCTAGCGCGTTATCGGCGCAGTGCAATGTTTATTGGGCTTTGACAGCGTTTTGGCCGGCAAAGCCAGTGGCAATCGGCGCGGGGAAACCGGCGAAGGCCTGGCGCAAGGCCTTGGCATATTCGCGGCTGCCGAGGGTCATGCTGTTGATATGGTTGCCGCCCTTGATCAGCAGCAGATGCTTGGGCTGTGCGGCTGCTTCATACAGCGTCTTGCTGAAGCGCGACGGAACGTAGGGGTCGTCGGTACCGTGAACGATCAGCACGGGAATGCCGATCTGGCTGATCTTGTCGATGGAGGCGAATTTCTCCGAGAGGATCCAGCGCACCGGCAACGAAGTCGGGATCGCCGCCCGGGCCGCGTCGCCGAGGTCGGTAAAGGTCGATTCGATGATCAGTCCGGCCGCCTTGGGCGACTGTTTGTCAGCGGCCAGGCGTTCGGCCAGGTCCACCGCCACCGCACCGCCGAGGGAATGGCCGTAGATGTAGCGTTTGCGGGCATCGGGCTGCAGTTGCACCAGACGCTTCCAGGCATTGCCGGCGTCCTGGTAGACACTGCGCTCGGACGGCAAGCCGCCAGGGCTGTCGCCAAAACCGCGATAATCGATGGCCAGCACCGAAAAGCCCAGCTCGCGCAGTTGGGTGATCCGCCCGACCTGCGCCGTCAGGTTCCAGCGGGTACCGTGCAGGTAGAGGATGGTCGGCGCATCGGCGCGACTCGACGGCCACCACCAGGCATGCAGGTAGTCGCTGCCGGCCAACCCGTCGCTGACCGGGATCTGCATTTCCCGCACACCACCGGGCAGGCCATTGAACCAACCCGCGGTGCCCGGCTGGATATTGAACAGCAGCTCGCGCTCCTTGTAGGCCAGCCGCGAGCAGCCGTAGGGCAGGCCAACAGCAAGGAACATCGCCAGCAATCCCAGGGACAACCAGCGACGACGGGCGATAAGGGTTCTGACGGTCATGGCGCCCGGCTCTCAATCCTGGAAAAGCATCAACTCACAAGCCCCACAGATTACCCGCAACCGGCACAAACAAAAACGCCCCGAACCGGTCGGGGCGTCTGTTCAACCTGGGATCAGGTCGCTACAACGTTGTCGCGTCGATCAGAACACGTTGATCGGGTAGTCGACGAACACACGCACTTCGTTGCCGCTCACGTTGTATTCGCTGGACTTCTGCGACACGCGCAGGATCGAGCTGCGCAGCTTCACGCTGAGGTCTTTTGCCGGGCCGCTCTGGACCACGTACTTGACCTGGTTGAAGATCTCGCGCTCGGTACCACCGGTGCTGGTGGACGTGGTGATGTTGTCACCACGGACATAGGCCACGTTGTAGCTCAGGCCCGGTACGCCGAAGGCGCCGAAGTCCAGGCCGTAACCCAGTTGCCAGGAACGCTCGTCCGCGGCGTTGAAGTCGGACCAGTAGGAGTTGGCCAGGTAGATGGAGTTGCCACCATCGCCCACACGACCCTGGCCACGCTGGTAGCCGCCGTACGGGTAGCCCAGCAGGCTGTCGCCGGTGCTGCGCTGGTGCGCCAGGGTGAACGAGTGGGCACCCAGGGCGTAGGTGGCCGCCAGGCTCCAGATCTTGTTGTCGCGGCCATCGGCGTCGTGGTCGGCCGCGTAGTCCTTGTCCAGCTTGGTGCGGTAGCCGTTGAAGTCCAGGGTCAGGGACTGATCCTGGGCAACCGGGAACACGTAGTTCAGGTTCACGTACTGCTTCTTCAGCACGTCTTCAACATCGGAGGCGTACAGGGCCGCCTTGAAGTTGTCGGTGAACTGATAGCTGCCGCCCAGCACGTTGATGCTCTTCAGACCACCGCTGTCACGGCCTTCATCGCTCTTGCGCGATTCGGCGGTGAAACGACCGGCGTTCAGTTCCAGGCCCTTGATCTCCTTGGAGGTGATCAGGGTACCGGTGTAGCTTTCCGGCAGCAGGCGGCCGTTGTCATAGCTCAGCACCGGCAGGACCGGCATCTGGTCGCCGTAGGTCAGTACGGTGTTGGACAGACGGAATTTCACCGCGGCACCGGCCTTGGCGATATCACGCTCAGGCGAGCCGTTGTTGTCCTTGGCGAAGAAGTCGATGCCCTGCGCACCGGTGGTGCCCTTGCCACCGTCCAGACGCACGCCGTACAGGCCGAAGGCGTCAACGCCGACACCCACGGTGCCCTGAGTGAAACCGGACTTGAAGGTGCCGATGGCCGCCTGGCCCCACTCGGCCTTGTCCTTGTTGCCATCCTTGTAGTCGCGGTTGATGTAGGCGTTGCGCAGCAACACGTTCAGGTGGCTGTCTTCGACGAAACCCTTGGCGTCCGATTGATCGCTTGCCATGGCCTGAGTGGCGCTGAGGATGCCCAGTGCGAGCAGACCGATCCGTTTGTTCAACATGTTGTTTTCCTTATTGCTGGATGAAACGCCCTGCAGCTCCCGAGCTGAACCTGTGTGTTGGTATTTTCAGACAGAAAAAAGAAGGCCCGCATGCAGGTGAATGCAGCGGGCCTCTTATTATTTTGGGTATATGGCTTATAGCCACAGGCGTGTCGCGAATCCTATCTGCGACACGACTAAAGTGTCAATTTCGTGAATCCTCGGCAATTAGACAAGAATTTTTGATCAACCTCGAAAAATGGCATATCAGCCAACGCCACGACAGTCTTGCGATAACGACAAGAGCGACTCAACCGGCGCAACCCTCCAGCCCGCAGGCCGGGCCTGATGGTACACCTGCGGGCAGCCCGGTCGACTCACGCAACCACTGGGCGAACACCTCGGGCCGGCCCAGGTAGGGGCCGATGTCGACCAGGCTGAAGCGACCATCACGCTCCAGCACCAGGGTCGGAAAACCCTGCCCGCCAACGCGCGACAGCAGTGCCCGGCTGTTCTTGAAGTGCTCGGCCACCACCGCGCCGCCGTTGCGCTCGAATGCCGCCAGGAAAGCCTGCGGCTCCAGGCCCAGCTCGGTCGCCAGCTCCAGCAGCACGTCGGCGTCGGCGATGCGTCGTCCCTCCAGGTAATGCGCCGTCTGCAACCTGCCAAGCAACTCAAGCCCACGTCCGGCCAATTCTTCGGCGGCCAGCACGGCACTGGTCGGCGGTGCGGAATCGAATACCGCCGAGCGGTCCCGCAACAGCCCCTCGAAATAAGCCTGGCCGAACGGCTGGCCGGTGTACTCGGCAATGCGCCGGTCATGGGGCATGACGTAGTCACGCAGGCTGGGGCTGACGAACTGACGACTGTTGCCGGCCATCATGCCGCCGCCATGCAGGGTCACCGGCAGTACCTGGCTGGCGGCCTGCACCAGCGGCTTGGCGCCATAGCACCAGCCGCACAGGGGATCATAGATGTAATGAAGGGTGACGGGAGCGGTCATGGCGGTCTCCAGGAAACTCATCAGCAGGCAATGTCCACAGGTTAGCGCCGGACAGCTGTTCGAAAAACGCCGATATGGCGGCTGGTTTGTTGCGTGAATCGGTCATATCCCCGGCCATGTAACAGCGAAGACATATTTGGATACACACCAGCCAAGGCGCGCCATTGGTAATAGTTATCAATTATTAATAATACTCGATAACATTAACGCTCTTTCCCAACCCCTGCACCTTCACGGATACATCCCCGTCATGCCTGCCCCTTATAGCCTGGCGCCCGTTACCTTCGGGCTTTGCGTTCTGCTGTCCGCCGGATTCACCAACGCCACCACCACTCTGCCGGAACTGTCGATCAGCGCCGATGCCGACCCGGACGACCCACGCGTCACGGATGTCAGCACCGCGACCCGCACGGCCACGCCGGTGCGTTACGTTCCCCAGGCCATCGACTCGGTGAAGACCGCGAATGTGCTCGACTATGGCACCAACGACCTGGGCAAGGCGCTGAGCGGCATTCCCAACGTCAGCAGCGGCGCGGACACCCGTTTCGACAGCTTGCGGATCCGCGGTTTCGACGCCAGCAACGACTTCTACCTGGACGGCATCCGCGACGACAGCCAGTACGTACGCGACCTGCACAACATCGAGCGCATCGAGGTGCTCAAGGGGCCCGCCGCAGTCCTCTACGGCCGTGGCAGCCAGGGCGGGATCGTCAACCGGGTGAGCAAGCTGCCGCAGTTCGGCCGCCGCTCCACGGTCGAGGTGCAGGGTGGCAGCGACGACCTGCGCAGCCTCTACGCCGACCTAAGCGCCGACCCGACGCAGGACCTCAGCCTGCGCCTGAACCTGGGCAACCAGGACAGCAACAGCTTCCGTGACGGCGTCAGCGGCAACCGCCAATTGTTCGCCCCGTCGATGAGCTGGCAACTGACCCCGCAGTTGAACTGGCTGGTGCAGTACGAATACAGCCGCTACAACCGCACGCCGGATCGCGGCATCCCGGGGATCAACGGTCGCCCGGCCGATGTCGGCCGCGACATCAGCTATGGCGACCCACGAGACTACATCGACGACAAGGCGCAATCGCTGCGTTCGAAGCTCACCTACGCCCTGAACGACAACTGGCAACTGCGCCATACCCTCGGGCTGTTCAAGCTCGACAGCGACTTCGACAACACCTATCTGACGGGGTACACCCCCGCGACCCGCCGGGTCACCCGCCAGCGCTGGCAGCAGGACCTCAACACCCGCAATCTCTACAACAACCTGGAAACCGAAGGCAGCTTCGACACCTTCGGTCTCGAACACCGCCTGCTGACCGGCCTGGAACTGGGCAGCCAGCGCCGCGATCCGAAGCTCTACACCTCGCTCGCCGCCAACCGTGGTGGCCAGGCGGTGCCGGCGCTCGACCTGTTCAACCCGAACCACAACCTGAGCCACACCGGCCCCATGGTGCCCTCCAGCAACAACCACACCGAAGTCCAAAGCCGTGCTCTCTACGTCCAGGACCAACTGCGCCTGAACGACCAGTGGCAACTGCTCGCCGGTCTGCGCCACGACCGCTTCGAGGTCGAAACCACCAACAACCTGACCAACGTCAGAGACAGCCGCGACAGCCACAGCACCAGCCCGCGCCTGGGCGTGGTCTGGACGCCGGGGCAGGATCATTCGTTCTACGCGTCCTGGAGCAAGAGCTTCTCGCCGGTGGGCGGCGGCCTGATCGGCATCACCCCGAATGCCGCCGGCAACGGCAACGACCTGAGCCCCGAGTTGACCCGCCAGAAGGAAGTCGGGGTGAAAAGCGACTGGCTCGGCGAAAACCTGAGCACCACCCTGGCCGTGTATGAACTGGAACTCTACAACCGCCGCACCAGCGACCCGCTGAACCCCGGGATCACCCTGCTCAGCGGCCTGCAGCGCTCGCGCGGCGTCGAGCTGACCGGCACCGGCCGGATCGTCGGCAACTGGTACCTGCGCGGCGGCCTCGGCATCCAGGACGCCACCATCGTCAAGGACAACAACGGCTTCGAAGGCAAGCGCGTCGGCAACGTCGCCAAGCGCAACGGCAGCCTGTTCCTGACCTGGAAACCGGAAATGGGCTGGTACGCCGAAACCGGCCTGACCCTGGTCGGCGACCGTTACGCCGACAACGCCAACACAGTGATCCTGCCGGGCTACGGCACCTGGGATGCGCTGGCCGGGTTCCGCACCCGCGACTGGGACCTGCGCGCCACCTTGAGCAACATCAGCGACCGCACCTACTACACCTCGGCCACCAGCGCCTTCCAGATCCAGCCGGGAGCCCCGCGCAATCTGGTCGTCACCGGTACCTACAGTTTTTAAGGCCCATGAAAAACGCCGCTGTCCGGATCGCTCCGGGCAGCGGCGTTTTCATTCAAATCCATTTAACCCTGCAAAACCCCCAACAATGCCTCCAGTTCAGCTTCGCTGAACAGGCCCGCAGGGTAGCGGTCGATAATCATTCGACGAGGATCCTGAGCACGGGTTGCACGCGTTCCATTGCTTTTCAACCACTGAGCCAGAATTTGAAGCGACTCGCTCGTCACCGACAGGGGATGCGAAACTCGCTCGCTGGCTACGTTCATCTCGGCGCTCTCCTGGTTCATGAGCGGCTAAGTTACTCAAGGTTTATGACAAAACATCGCAGCCCGAAGACGGCTCCGTCTGTATGCCAGGCAGATACAAGAGCTATGCCAAAATGCCACTTCTGTGCGCCAGCGCCCATAAAAAAACCCGCGCCCCATAAGGGCCGCGGGTTTGATGAAGAAAAATTTACAATGATGCAAAAGTGCCACTATTTGGCAGGGTGACACCCGATGTTACAGCCTCACTCACCCCTGGTGCGGCGCAGGCTGCTGTTGGGTAAGGCAATGGATATTGCCACCGCCCAGTAACAACTCCCGTCCCGGCACCATCACCACTTCATGCTCCGGGAACAGCGTCTGCAGGATCTCCCGGGCGATGGCGTCCTTCGGATCGTCGAAGCTCGGCGCGATGATCCCGCCGTTGACGATCAGGAAGTTCACATAGGAACCGGCCAGACGCACCGAAGGGCTGCGTTCCTGGCTGCCAGCCACGGCATCGATACCGGCACATTCTTCCTCGGTGGCGTAGAGCGGGCCCGGAATCGGCATTTTGTGCACCACGAAGGCGCGGCCCTTGGCATCACGGGCACTTTCCAGCACCTTCATCGCTGCCTGGCAGCGCGGGTAGTTCGGATCCTGCGGATCGTCGGTCCAGGCCAGCAGCACCTCGCCAGGACGCACGTAGCAGCAGAAGTTATCCACATGGCCATCGGTTTCATCGTTGAACAGGCCGTCCGGCAGCCAGATCACCTTTTCCACCGCCAGGTGCTCGCCAAGAACCTTCTCGATCTCCTCGCGGCTCAGGTGCGGGTTGCGGTTGCGATTGAGCAGGCATTCCTCGGTGGTGATCACCGTGCCCTCGCCATCGACATGGATCGAACCGCCTTCGAGCACGAAGCCTTCGGTACGGTATCCCTGGCAGCGCTCGATTTCGAGAATCTTGCCGCCCACCTGTTCGTCGCGGTTCCACGGGAAGTACAGGCCACCGTCGAAACCACCCCAGGCGTTGAAGCCCCAGTGCACGCCACGGACTTCGCCCTGGTGGTTGATGACGAAGGTCGGCCCGCTGTCGCGAACCCAGGCGTCGTCGCTGGACATCTCCACCAGGCGAATGTTCGGCACATCCAGGCGCGCCCGGGCATTTTCATACTGGCCGGCGGATACCGCGACCGTCACCGGCTCGAACCGGGCGATGGCCTTGGCCACTGCCGCATGGGCCGCCTGCGCCGGCTTGCCGCCCAGGCGCCAGTTGTCCGGGCGCTCGGGCCAGATCATCCAGACCTGGGTCTGGGGGGCCCATTCGGCAGGCATGTGGAAGCCGTCGGCGCGAGGGGTGCTGTGCAGGATACTCATGGGGATCAGGACTCCAGTGAACCGTCGAGGGTGTTCAACGTAGGTAATGCCGACTTTATAGCCGATAAAAATCGGCTTTTAAAGCTAATAAATTATTAATCGCTCTTATAGAGACATAATTTACCGATAACAATCGGCTTTATATTTCAAAGCCCCTCGTCCAGTACCTTCGACAGCATGTCGACGAAGAAATCCACGCTACGGCGCGTGGTACACATCGGCGGCTTGATCTTCAGAATATTCAGGTGGTCGCCGGTTGGCTGCATGAAAATCCCCAGCTCACGCAACCGGTCGCACAGCAGCGCGGTTTCCTCGGTCGCCGGCTCCAGGGTTTCACGGTTGCGGATCAGTTCCGCCCCCAGGTAGAAACCGGAACCATGCACCGCCCCCACCAATGGATGACGATCGATCAAGGCTTCCAGCCGCTCCTTGAAGTAGCTGCCGACGACCTGGGCATTCTCCCAGAGCTTTTCCTCGGCCATCACGTCCAGCACGGCCATGCCGATCCGGCAACTGACCGGGCTGCCGCCCGACGACGAGAAGAAGTAGCCCTCGGCCTCCAGCGCCTCGGCGATCTCCCGACGGGTGATCACCGCGCCCAGCGGCTGGCCGTTGCCCATGCCCTTGGCCATGGTGATGATATCCGGCACCACGCCCTGCTCCTCGAAGCCCCAGAAGAACTTGCCCATGCGCCCGTAGCCGACCTGCACCTCGTCGGCGATGCATACGCCGCCCCGGGCCCGTACCAGCGCATAGACCTGTTGCAGGTAGCCCGGCGGCAGCGCGATGCCGCCGGCATTGCCATACACCGGCTCGCAGATGAACCCCGCCAACTGGCGGTTCTGCCCGGCCAGCTTGGCCAGTTGCTGTTCGACGCTACGCACGTAGTCCGGCGTGCTGTCACTGCCGCGGAACGCCCCACGATAGGTATTGGGTGCCGTCACCGGGTGTACCCAGTCCGGGCGGCTCTCCAGCGCCTGGGGGTTGTCGGCAATGGAGGTCGAGACCGCGTCGGCCGCCACCGACCAGCCGTGATAGGCCTCCAGCACGCTGAGCATGTCGCGCCCACCGCTGTAGGCCCAGGCCAGGCGGATCGCCAGGTCGTTGGCCTCGGTCCCGCTGTTGACCAGGAACACCCGGTCCATGGAGTCCGGCGCCAGGGCCAGCAGCCGCTCGGAAAACTCGGTCACCGCGGCGTAGTGGAACCGCGAGTTGGTGTTGAGCAGCGACCACTGGCGCGCCGCCTCGGCAGCCATCCGCGGATGACCGTGGCCGAGCACCGCGACGTTATTGAGCATGTCCAGGTAGGAGCGGCCCTGCATGTCGATCAGGTGGTTGCGCCAGCCACGCTCGATACGTGGCGGATCGACGTAATAGTGTTTCTGCGTGCGGGCAAAGCTGGCGTCACGCCGGGCCAGCAGTTCAGCCGCGTCCAGTTCCGGCTCGGCATCGCAGGCAAGTCCCAGCAACGCCGCCGGCGAGGGGCAGAGCGCCTGCCAGGCGGCAGCGCGCGATGGCGTGCAGAACAGCGGCGCTTCCAGCTCGGCATGCCGGCACAACTGAACGCGCAACGCTGCTCCCGCCTCTCCCAGCACCTGCCCCTTGACCACGGCCGCTCCCGGCCTGAGAGACGCCTCCAGCCCCCACAGCCGCAGGCTCAGTGGCTTGCTCACCAATTGCAGCACACCCTCCTCCAGGGTCTGCAGGGTACCGGCGAACGGCGCTTCCACCGTCGTTCCGGCCGGGACCCGCAAGTCGACATGCAACGGGCAGGTATCCGGTTCTACCGCACTGTCGGGACGCGTGCGCGACAGGCGGTACTGCCCGTAGCGGCTGGCCGCCAGGCCGTGCAACGTCGCGGCCTCGGCCAGCAGGCGCTGGTCGGCGCCTTCCTGCTCCCAGTTGCCGGCCTCGAAATGCGGGCTGAGCACGCCCAGGTCGATCAACGCGAACTCCCGCCCGACCAGCCCCGGCAACAGCGGCGCAAAGCCTTCGCTGGCGACCGGTTCCAGGGGCTGCCCGACGGCGGTGAGAATTGCCGCTTCCATCAATTCGAACGGCACCGAGGTCGCCACCTCGAAAATCTCCCACTCATGAGCCAGGTTGTCGCGGCTGTAGCGGTTGTCCGGGTCGATACTGACCTGCTGCTCGCCACTGAGCACCAATACGGCGGCCCGGGCAACGATCAGCGGCCACAGTGCCAGCCACTCCTCCCGTTGCAGCGGGTTGACCGCATGATAGGCCTGGATCGCCGGCAGGATCACAAAAGGGTCGTCCGCGGCATGATGCAGCAGCGCCGCGCAGGTCACCGACAGATCGGCGATCCGCCAGGTGCGGCTCAGGTCGCCGAAGTCGATCACGCCCTGCAATTGCCAATGGCGCTGCGCATCACGGCGCCAGACCACATTGTCATCGGTGATATCCAGGTGGACGGCCTGTACCGGCAGCTTGTCCACCAGCGGTTGCAGACGGCGCGCGGCCTGGGCCGCGGCCTCGCGGATGACCGCCTGCTGCTGCGGGTCGCGAATCACCGGCAGCAGGTGCCCGATCAGCGCCCCGGCGTGCCGTGGGTCCCACTGCAGGGTGCGCTCCAGGCCAGGGTGCTGGAAGTCCGCCAGCGCCCGGTCCATCTCGCCGCACAGGCGTCCCAGGCCGACCACCAGTTCGCGGCCGAGGTGCTTGAGATGGGTCAGCGACTGGCCTTCGATGTACTCCAGCAGCCGTACATGCAGCGGCTGACCGGCCAGCTCGAGGGTCAGCAGGTCCTGGCCATTGTTCGCCGCGATCACCCGCGGTACCCGCAGGCCGTCGCGGCCGGCCAGGTGCCCGAGCCCGGCGTGCTGAGCCTGCAATTCAAGGCTGGCGTAGTCGCCATGGCAGATTTTCAGAACGAACCGACCCTTGTCACTGTCGACCCTGTAATTGAGGTCCTGCTGGCTGCCCAGCGCCTGCAGGGTTCCAGAGAGTCCGTAATGCTCCTCGAGCAGTTGCAGCGCCGAAGACATCGAGACATTCGGGCTCGGCAGACTGGCACGGCGGATCAACGTGGCGAGCAACATGTAACGACTCCCTGAAGTTTTTATCGGGTGTCTATATCGCCATCGGCGCCGTCAATACGCAAGTGCGAAGTAAAGTAGGAAGAGTCCGCACCGATACAGGAGCAATCGCACTTGCACCGTTGCCTCCCTCCCCACAAGCTATGCTGCATCAACTGAATGTCCGTCTAAGGAAAAGGCACACCGACATGCGTATTCTAGTCACCGGCGGCGCCGGCTTTATCGGTTCCGCCCTGATTCGGCACCTGATCCGCAACACCGAGCATGAGGTGCTCAACCTCGACAAGCTGACCTACGCCGGCAACCTCGAGTCGCTGACCAGCATCGCGACCGATACCCGCTACGAGTTCGTCCAGGCCGATATCGTCGACCAGGCTACCGTCAGCGCGGTGCTGGCCCGCTTTGAGCCCCACGCGATCATGCACCTGGCCGCCGAGTCCCATGTCGACCGCTCCATCGACGGCCCGTCGGACTTCATCCAGACCAATATCGTCGGCACCTACAGCCTGCTGGAAGCCGCCCGCGGCTACTGGTCGAAGCTCGCCGAGCCGCAAAAAAGCGCCTTTCGCTTCCACCACATCTCCACCGACGAAGTGTACGGCGACCTGCATGGCGTCGATGACCTGTTCACCGAGACCACCCCGTACGCCCCCAGCTCGCCCTACTCGGCGAGCAAGGCGGCGTCCGACCACCTGGTCCGCGCCTGGCATCGCACCTACGGCCTGCCGGTGCTGCTGACCAACTGCTCGAACAACTACGGGCCGTTCCACTTCCCGGAAAAGCTGATTCCGCTGGTGATCCTCAATGCCCTGGCCGGCAAGCCGCTGCCGGTCTATGGCGACGGCCAGCAGGTCCGTGACTGGCTGTTCGTCGAGGACCACGCCCGCGCCCTGTTCAAGGTGGTGACCGATGGCGTGGTCGGCGAGACCTACAATATCGGTGGCCATAACGAGCAGAAGAATATCGACGTGGTGCGTGGTATCTGCGCCCTGCTGGAGGAACTGGCGCCAGCCCGCCCGGCCGGTGTGGCGCGGTACGCTGACCTGATCACCTTCGTCAAGGACCGCCCGGGCCACGACCTGCGCTACGCCATCGACGCCGGCAAGATCGAACGCGAACTGGGCTGGACCCCGGAAGAAACCTTCGAAAGCGGTCTGCGCAAGACCGTGCAGTGGTACCTGGAGAACCTGGAATGGTGCCGCCGGGTACAGGACGGCAGCTACCAGGGCGAACGCCTGGGCTCCCTCGACCACAAGGAATTGTTGGCATGATGAAAGGTATCGTACTGGCCGGTGGCTCCGGCACCCGCCTGCACCCGATCACCCTCGGGGTATCCAAGCAACTGCTGCCGATCTACGACAAGCCGATGATCTACTACCCGATCTCGGTGCTGATGCTGGCCGGCATTCGCGACATCCTGATCATTTCCACCCCGCAGGACCTGCCGCAGTACCGCAACCTGCTGGGTGACGGCAGCCAGTTCGGCGTGCACTTCAGCTATGCCGAGCAGCCGTCGCCGGACGGCCTGGCCCAGGCGTTCCTGATCGGTGAGGCATTCATCGGCAAGGATCCGGTGTGCCTGATCCTCGGCGACAATATCTTCCACGGACAGTCCTTCAGCACGCAGTTGCAAAGGGCCTCACGTCAGCCGGCAGGCGCAACGGTGTTCGGCTACTGGGTCAAGGACCCGGAGCGTTTCGGTGTCATCGACTTCGACGACGAAGGTCGTGCCCTGTCCATCGAGGAAAAACCGGCCAGGCCGAAATCCAGCTACGCGGTCACCGGCCTGTACTTCTACGACAACGATGTCATCGAAATCGCCAAGGCGGTCAAGCCGTCGCCACGCGGCGAACTGGAAATCACCGACGTCAACAATGCCTACCTCAAGCGTGGCGACCTGCGGGTCGAGCGCTTTGGCCGCGGCTTTGCCTGGCTCGATACCGGCACCCATGACAGCCTGCTGGAGGCTTCGCAGTACGTGCAGACCATCGAGCATCGCCAGGGCCTGAAAGTCGCCTGCCTGGAAGAAATCGCCTACCAGAATGGCTGGATCGACCGCGAACACCTGCTCGAACGCGCCCGGTACTTTGGCAAGACCGGTTATGGACAGTACCTGTTCACCCTCGCCGGAGAGAAACAGCAATGAAGGCAACTGCGACACGCCTGCCCGGTGTGGTGATCCTTGAACCCAAGGTCTTCGGCGACGAACGCGGCTACTTTTACGAGAGCTTCAACGCGCGGGCCTTTCAGGAAGCCACGGGGCTGAACCCGAATTTCGTCCAGGATAACCATTCGCGCTCCCAGAAAGGGGTGCTGCGCGGCCTGCACTATCAGATGCAGAACACCCAGGGCAAACTGGTACGGGTGATCGCCGGCGAAGTGCTCGACGTGGCCGTCGACATCCGCCGCAGCTCGGCGCATTTCGGCCAGTGGGTCGGCGTGCGCCTGTCCGGCGAAAACCATCGCCAGCTGTGGGTGCCCGAAGGCTTCGCCCACGGCTTCGTGGTCCTCAGCGACTACGCCGAATTCCTCTACAAGACCACCGACTACTACACCCCCAGCGCCGAACGCACCATCCGCTGGGACGACCCGACCCTGGCCATCGACTGGGAATTCGAAGGGGTTCCACAGCTCTCGGCCAAGGATCAGAACGGTAAACTCCTGCACGAGGCCGATCTGTTCGAATGAGCACATATCCCCTGAAAATCCTCATCAGCGGCCAGCATGGCCAGGTCTCCCGCGAGCTGCAGAAACGTCTGGGCGACCTCGGCCAACTGGTGGTGCTCGGACGCGACCAGCTCGACCTGGCCCACCCCGAGCAGATTCGCCAGCAGGTCCGCGCCCACCGCCCGGGCCTGATCATCAACGCCGCCGCCCATACCGCCGTCGACCAGGCCGAGTCCGAGCCGGACCTGGCCTTCGCGATCAACGCCACGGCACCGGGCGTGCTCGCCCAGGAAGCCGCCGACCTCGGCGTACCGCTGATTCACTACTCCACCGACTACGTGTTCGACGGCAGCAAGGCCGAGCCCTACACCGAGGACGATGAGACCAACCCGCTGAGCGTCTACGGCCGCAGCAAGCTGACCGGCGAGCGGGCCATCGCCGCAGCCCAGGGCCAGCACCTGATCCTGCGCACCAGTTGGGTCTACTCCAGCCACGGGCGCAACTTCCTGCTGACCATGCAGCGGCTGCTGCAGGAGAAACCGGAACTGCGCATCGTCGCCGACCAGGTTGGGGCACCGACCTGGGCCGGGACCATCGCCAACAGCACCCGCGCCCTGATCGAACGCTGGCAGGCCGGCCAGGCCGGCGCCTGGGGCACCTACCACCTGACCGCCAGCGGTGAAACCTCCTGGTTCGGTTTCGCCCAGGCAATCGGCGAACAGCTGCTGGCCCTGAACAAGCCGTGCGCGATCCTCGAGGCCATCCCGTCGAGCGCCTACCCGACGCCGGCCACCCGCCCGCTGAACTCGCGCCTGGACTGCAGCCGCCTGTTGCGCGAATGGCAGGTGAGCCAGCCGGATTGGCATACGGCATTGCGCGAGTGCCTTGCCGAACAGGGCTGAGGCCGGCGAAACGTCATTTATTGATTGCGCGCCCTCCCCCATAATGCGTCGGACTCCACCGGCGCATTCCCGATGATCACGACTCCACCCATTCCCCGCAGACCCCGCTGGCGCAGCCTGGCCCTGCTGTTCCTGTGCCTGGCGCCGCTGCTGTGGCCACTGGAACATCTCGCCGAGCGTTACTACCGCAGCGAACTGGTGAGCCAGAATCGCCAGACCCTCGACCTCTACGTCGCCAACCTGCTGGGTACCCTGCACCGCTACGAGGTCCTGCCGCAGATCCTCGGCGACCTGCCGGCCCTGCGCGCCGTACTCGCCGAGCCGGACCAGAGCCTGCGTCTGGAAAGCGCCAACAGCTTGCTGCGCGACATCTGCAACCAGACCGGTGCCGAAGTCATGTACCTGATGGACACCAGCGGCAAGACCCTGGCCGCCTCCAACTGGGACAAGCACGACAGCTTCGTCGGCCGCAATTTCGCTTTCCGCCCCTACTTCAGCGAAGCCATGGCCGGGCGCCTCGGGCGTTTCTTCGGCCTCGGCACCACCTCGGGCAAGCGTGGCTACTTCTTCGCCGCGGCGGTACGCGACGGCGACAAGGTGATCGGCGCGCTGGTGGTCAAGGTCGACCTGGACCACACCGAAAGCCTCTGGGGCAAGACCCCCGAACAACTGCTGGTGACCGACCACAATGGCGTGGTGATCCTGACCTCGCGGGCGGAGTGGCGCTTTCGTGCGACCCGCCCCCTGGACGGCAACGAACGCGATGCCATCACCGCCGTCCAGCCCTACCCGACGCGCAATCCGCAGCCGCTGAACCTCAACCCCACGGCCTGGCTGACCCAGACCCGGCAGATCGACGAAACCGGCTGGAGCGTCAGCATCCTCGCCCCGCGGACGCTGATCGATCGCCCCGTGCGCACCGTCGTCGCGGTCGGCGGCGCGACCCTGCTGGTGCTGATGCTGCTGCTCGGGCTGATGATGCAGCGCCGGCGGCATTACCTGGAGCGAATCGCCTTCGAGGCCAAGGCCCGCCGCGAACTGGAAATGCGCGTCGCCGAGCGGACCAGCGACCTGGAAGGCCTCAACCGCCGACTCAAGCAGGAAGTACTGGAGCGCGAGCATGCCCAGCAGGAACTGGTGCGCGCCCAGGACGACCTGGTCCAGGCCGGCAAGCTTTCGGCCCTGGGCACCATGTCGGCAAGCATCAGCCACGAACTCAACCAGCCACTGGCGGCGATCCGCAGCTATGCGGAAAACGCCGAGGTGCTGCTCGATCACCAGCGCACCGACGACGCCCGCGGCAACCTCAAGCTGATCAGCGAGCTGACCGGACGCATGGCGTCGATCATCGCCCACCTGCGCGCGTTCGCCCGCCGCGACCGGCATGCCCCGGAAAGCGTGGCCCTGCAGCCGGCGCTCGACGACGCCCTGGCCCTGCTGGCCAAGCGCCGACGGGCGATGGAAGTCGAACTGATCCGCGACCTGCCGGCCGCCGCGCTGTGGGTCGAGGCCGGCGAAACCCGGTTGCGCCAGGTGCTCGGCAACCTGCTGGCAAACGCCCTCGACGCCCTGACCGAAAAGGCCCCGCCGCGCAAGCTGTGGCTCAGTGCCCAGGAATCGCCGGAAGGCGTGACCCTGACCATTCGCGACAACGGCCCGGGTTTCTGCCTGGAAGCCCTGGGTCGCGCCGGCGAGCCGTTCTACACCACCAAGACGCGCACCCAGGGGCTCGGCCTGGGCCTGGCGATCTGTGATTCCCTGATGCGCGCCTTCGGCGGCGAACTGCTGTTTGCCAACCACCGTGAAGGCGGCGCCCTGATAACCCTGCGGATGCGCGCCGGCGCCCCCGGCGTCAGCCTGCAACCGGCCGAGGACTCGAGTGTATGAATATCGACCACCAGACCCAGGTGGTACTGATCGACGACGATCCCCACCTGCGCCAGGCCCTGAGCCAGACCCTGGATCTGGCCGGCCTGAAGATCCTGCCGCTGGCCGAGGCCCGTGGCCTGGCCGCGCGCATCGAGCGCGACTGGCCGGGTGTGGTCGTCAGCGATATCCGCATGCCGGGCATGGACGGCATCGAACTGCTCAACGAGCTGCATGCCCAGGACCCGGAGCTGCCGGTGCTGCTGATCACCGGCCATGGCGACGTGCCGCTGGCGGTCCAGGCGATGCGCGCCGGGGCCTATGACTTTCTGGAAAAACCTTTCGCCAGCGATGCCCTGCTCGACAGCGTGCGCCGCGCCCTGGCCCTGCGCCGCCTGGTGCTGGACAACCGCAGCCTGCGCCTGGCCCTGAGCGATCGCCAGCAACTGGCGACCCGCTTGCTCGGCCACTCGCCGCAGATGCAGCGCCTGCGTGAACAGATCGGCGCGCTCGCGGCGACCAAGGCCGACGTGCTGATCCTCGGCGAAACCGGCGCCGGCAAGGAAGTCGTCGCCCGTGCCCTGCATGACCTGTCGAACCGGCGCAACGGCCCCTTCGTGGCGATCAACGCCGGCGCCCTGGCCGAGTCGGTGGTGGAAAGCGAGTTGTTCGGCCACGAACCGGGCGCCTTCACCGGCGCGCAGAAACGCCGGATCGGCAAGTTCGAATTCGCCAACGGCGGCACCCTGTTCCTCGATGAAATCGAAAGCATGAGCCTGGATGTCCAGGTCAAGCTGCTGCGCCTGTTGCAGGAGCGGGTGGTCGAACGCCTGGGCGGCAACCAGCAGATCCCGCTGGATATCCGCATCATCGCCGCGACCAAGGAGGACCTGCGCCAGTCCGCCGATCAGGGCCGCTTCCGCGCCGACCTGTACTACCGGCTGAACGTCGCGCCGCTGCGCATTCCGCCACTGCGCGAACGCGGTGAGGATGTGCTGGTCCTGTTCCAGCATTTCGCCGACGAAGCCAGCGGCCGCCATGGCCTGCCGCCCCATGGCCTGCAGCCGGCGCAACGGGCGCTGCTGCTGCGCCACGGCTGGCCGGGCAACGTGCGCGAACTGCAGAATGCCGCCGAGCGTTTCGCCCTTGGCCTGGAACTGGCGCTGGACAACAGTGCCCCGGAAAGCCTCGATGCGCAGATCGCCGTTGGCAATCGCGCTGGCGGCCTGAGCGAACAGGTCGAGCACTTCGAGAAATCGCTGATCGCCGCCGAACTGGCGCGCTCCCACAGCTCCCTGCGCAGCCTCGCCGAAGCCCTCGGCATCCCGCGCAAGACCCTGCACGACAAACTGCGCAAACACGGCCTGAGCTTCGACAGCGGCAGCCACAGCGGCGGCGAGGAGCTCGAATGAATCACACCACAGAGGTCACTGCATGAACCGCGACAGCCACTACCTGGAATCCATCCTGCACCACGACATTCCCCTGACACGCGAGATGGGGCTCAAGGTCGGCGGCTGGGAGGGCGGACAACTGCGCCTGTGGCTGCCGCTGGAACCCAACGTCAACCACAAGAGCACCATGTTCGGCGGCAGCCTGTACTGCGGCGCGGTGCTGGCCGGCTGGGGCTGGCTGCACCTGAGCCTGCACGAGGCGGGTATCGCGGACGGGCACATCGTGATCCAGGAGGGCCAGATCAGCTACCCGCTGCCGGTCACCGGCGATGCCGAGGCGATCTGTGCGGCACCGGACGAGAAGGTCTGGAAAAAATTCCTGGCCACCTACCAGCGTTACGGCCGGGCGCGGCTGACCCTGGAGACCCGGGTGATGAATGTCGGCAGCGAAGACGAGGCGGTGCGTTTCAGCGGCCAGTACGTGCTGCACCGCTGAAAGCCCCCTGTAATTGCAACCCTCAAAAAACGAACCTGTCACGCACTGTAGGAGCCGGGCTTGCCCGCGAACCGCCAAAGGCGGCCATTCAAAACCGTTCCGGATGGCCGCCGCTGGCGGTTCGCGGGCAAGCCCGGCTCCTACAATCAGTAAAACGTCTAGGCCTGCGGCATCTTCGGCAACTGCTCCCGCCACAACGCCTGCTCCGGCAAGGCCAGGAAAAACGGATTGAGCAACGACTCCCGCGCCGGATAACTGAAGCGCTCGCCGCTCAGTTCCAGCACTTCACCGCCCGCCCCCTCCAGTACGCCCTGGGCCGCCGCCGTATCCCACTGGGAGGTTGGCGCCAGGCGCGGATAGAAGTCCGCGGCGCCTTCGGCCAGCAGACAGAACTTCAGCGAACTGCCGATATTCGCCAGCTCCAGCTCACCCAGGCTGGCACTCAGCCCGGACAGCAACCGCTCCTGCTCGGGGCTGGAATGCCGACGGCTGGCCACCACCGTGAACGTGTTACCGGCCGGCGGCTGGGTCCGCACCCGGATCGGTTCGGGCGGCAGGCCGCGGTCCGCGCGCCAGGCGCCCAGACCGGCGCCGCCGAAATAGGCACGACCGCTGGTCGGCATCGAAACCACGCCAAACACCACCCGCCCCTGCTCGATCAGCGCAATGTTCACAGTGAACTCTTCACTGCCGGAAATGAACTCTTTGGTACCGTCCAGCGGGTCCACCAGCCACCAGCGCTGCCAACCGGCACGGACCTCACGGGGGATGTCGGCGTCTTCCTCGGACAACACCGGGATATCCGGCGCCAAGGCGCTCAGGCCGGCGACGATCAGGTGATGCGCCGCCAGGTCCGCGGCCGTCACCGGCGAGGCATCGGCCTTGTCCATCACTTCGACATCAGCCCGCCAGAACGGCAGGATCGCCTCGCCGGCCTGGCGAGCCAGTTCGATGACCGGGGCCAGGAACGAATGCGGCAGGCTCACAAACGAATCACTCATGGTTGAAACACTCCACGCTGGGTCAACAGGTCACGGGCCAGGTACAACGCCGCCAGCGCACGACCCTCGGTGAATTGCGGGTTCTGCGCCAGGCCGGCCAGCTCGCGCAGGTTCACCCGGTCGACCCGCATCGGCTCGGGCTCGTCACCCTCAAGACGCTCTTCATACAGGTCGCTGGCCAGGACCACCTGGATCTTCTGGCTCATGTAGCCCGGCGACAACGACAACTCGGTCAGGTGCTCCAGTTGCCGGGCACCGAAACCGGCCTCTTCCTTCAGCTCCCGCTCGGCCGCCGCCAGCACATCCTCGCCCGGCTCGATCAGCCCCTTGGGCAGCGACAGTTCGTACTCATCGGTGCCACCGCAATATTCCTCGACCAGCACCGCATGCTCGGCATCGAGCATCGCCACGATCATCACCGCACCGTAACCGGTGCCCTTGCCCACCAGTCGTTCATAGGTGCGCTCGACACCATTGGAAAAACGCAACTGGACCTGCTCGACACGGAACAGACGGCTGCTGGCGACGATTTCACGGGCAAGTACGGTGGGTTTCTGGCGCATGGCGGCTCCTGGGCGTTAACGGGTTACTATACCGTGGCTTTTCCGATTGTCTGTGTCGGATATCCTTTTTCCCGGTCGAGAAGTTTCCCATGCCCTCATTACCCTGGCGCGACATCGATACCGTTCTGCTGGACATGGACGGCACCCTGCTCGACCTGCATTACGACAACCACTTCTGGATGGAACACCTGCCGCGACGCTATGCCGAGCTGCACGGCGTCAGCCTGGCCATGGCCGAGGCGGAGCTGGGTTCACTGTTCCGGGACCACGCCGGCCAGTTGCAATGGTACTGCCTGGACTTCTGGAGCGAGGAGCTCAAGCTGCCGGTGCGCGAGCTGAAGCTGGAAACCGCGCACCTGATCGCCCTGCGTCCGGACGCCGACACCTTCCTGGCGGCGATCCGCCAGGCGGGCAAGCGGGTGATCCTGATCACCAACGCCCATCGCGATTCGTTGTCACTGAAGCTGGAGCGGGTCGAACTGGCACCCTACTTCGAGCGCCTGATCAGTTCCCATGATTACGGCTTCGCCAAGGAATCCCCGTCATTCTGGGACGCGCTGCAGGCCGATATCGGCTTCGATCCGGCACGCAGCCTGTTCATCGACGATACCCTGCCGATCCTGCGCAGCGCCCGGCGCTTCGGCGTCGCGCACCTGCTGGCGGTGCGCGAGCCGGACAGTCGCAAGGGGCCCAAGGACACCGAGGAATTCGCCGCCGTGGGCGACTACCGCGAATTGATCGCTGACTTGCAGGAGGGGGCGGTACGGCGATCCGGCTTGCCCGCGAACGCGTCATGAGGGCGCTAAAAGCTTCGCGCGCAAGCCCTGCTCCTAGGCTATGTACGAAATCGCTTGAAACTTGGTTATGCGGCGTTAAAAACCGGCTCGGAATGCTCATTGACAACCAGTCAAGTCGGGCGCGACCCCGGGCGTTCCTCGCCGGTTTTTGCCTTGCCTAACCTGCGTTTCAAACAATTTCGTACACAGCCTACAGGCCGTGCATTACTCGGGAATACGCAGCGTCTGACCCGGATAAATCTTGTCCGGATGTGACAGCAACGGTTTGTTGGCCTCGAAGATCCTGTTGTACTGGTTGGCGTCGCCATAGACCGCCTTGGAGATCGCGCTCAGTGTGTCGCCCGACTTCACCACGACAAACCGCGCGGCCGCCTGCACCGGCCCACTGACCGTGAGCTGGTCGTCGACGCTGCCGACACCGGCAATGTTGCCCAGCGCCAGCAGGATCTTTTCCTTCTTCTCCTGGCTGGCGACCTCGCCCGTGACCGTCACCTTGTCGCCCTCCACCGTGGCCTGGACATTCGGGTTGCCCAGGCCGACCCTGGCGATATGCGCCTTGAGTTGCTCGCCGGCATTGGCATTGCCCGGGGTCAGCAAGTCGAGCAGCTTCTCGCCCGCCTCTTTCACGAAGCTGAGGATACTCATGGTTTCTTCTCCTTGATGGGTGATATCCAGACGCGAACCACTGGACCGGGCACGTCTGCGACAGGTTCCGGACAGACCCATGACTCAGCGTAGCCCAACCGCGCTAGAATCCGGGCCTGGACCGCGCCTGGAGCGACGATGGACATCAAACAGCTGAAATTCCTGATTGCCCTGGACGAAACGCGACACTTCGGCCAGGCGGCGGCACGCTGCCACATCACCCAGCCGACCCTGTCCATGCGCCTGCGCAACCTGGAGGAAGAACTCGACCTGCAACTGGTCAACCGCGGCCAGCGCTTCGAGGGTTTCACCGCGCCCGGCGAACGGGTGCTGGCCTGGGCCCGCACCGTGCTGGCGGCCTACGATGGCCTGCAGGCCGAGGCCGCCGCCTGTCGCGGCAACCTGATCGGCACCCTGCGCCTGGGCGTGGTGCCGCTGTCGAACTTCGACCCGCTGCACCTGATGCAGCGCCTGCATGCCGAACACCCGGACCTGCGTTTCGAACTGTCGTCCCTCAGTTCCGAACAGATTCTCGAACAGTTGGCGAGCAACCGCCTCGACCTCGGCGTCTCCTACCTCGATCGCCTGGACACCGAGCGCTTCGACGCCCTGCCCCTGAGCGAAACCGCCATGGGCCTGCTCTACGACCAGCGCTTCTTCGACTTCGGCGACCAGCCGCTGAGCTGGGAGGCGCTGACCGAACTGCCGCTGGGCATGCTCACCAGCGGCATGCACTTTCGCCAGTCCATCGACCACAACTTCCACAGCCGTGGCCTGAGCCCACAACCGCTGCTGCAGACCGACGCCGTTCATCAATTGTTGCAAGCCGTGAATGGCGGCCTGTGCTGCGCGATCATGCCGCTCAACAGCGGCCTTGAGACCCTGACCGACCACCTGAGCCTGCAACCGATCGAAAATGCCCGGACCCTGGCCAACCTCGGCCTGATCATGCGCCGTGGCGCGCCGCGCTCGGCCCTGGCCGAAGCCTGCTTCAGGCTTTATCAGAAATCGCCAAGCGGACTTTGATCGACATCATCTATCGGTGGATCAGTACTAGCGATTAGACGTGACCTTTTGCCGCGCCTAGTCTTAGCACCGTACATTTCGCCGGTAATCCTCCATGCACGCCAAGCCAGACGGCTGCGCGATTCCTGTCACCACAGCAGCCGCGCCGGCCGCCAGCCAGAGCTACCAGTACAGCGACCTCGATCATCACGAAGCCGCTGAGACCTCACTCGCCGAAGAAGTCGCGCTGGCCATCGCCTACAACGGCATCAGCCAGGCCGTGATGCTGGTCACGCCCACCGACCTGGAAGACTTCATCGTCGGTTTCAGCCTCGGCAGCGGCATCATCCATGACGCCACCGAACTCTACGACCTGAAACTGACCAGCAATGGCGCTGCCCATTACGCCGAAGTGGAGATTTCCAGCCGCGCGTTCTGGAGTCTCAAGCAGCAGCGCCGACAACTGGCCGGCACCAGCGGCTGCGGCCTGTGCGGCGTCGAGGCGCTGGAGCAGGCCCTGCCGGAACTGAACGTACTGCCTGGCGCACCACTGCCGCCGGCCGCCTGGCTGGTCGACCTGCGCCAACGCATCAGCGCCTTCCAGCCGCTGGGCCAGCACTGCGGTGCCGTGCATGCCGCCGTGTTCATGAACGATCAGGGCGAACTGCTGCTGGGCCGCGAAGACATCGGCCGGCACAACGCCCTCGACAAGCTGATCGGCGCGCTGGTCCGCCAACAGATCCCGACCGCCGGTGGCGTGGCCATCGTCACCAGCCGCTGCAGTCTGGAATTGATCCAGAAAGTGCTGCGGGCCGGCATCCAGACCCTGGTCAGCCTGTCATCCCCCACTGGCCTGGCGCTGCAATGGGCGCGTCGGCACAACCTCAATCTTATTCACCTGCCGCAGAAAAGTGCGCCGCGGGTCTACAGCCCTGCGATGGAGAATCCCGCGTGAGCAATCATAATCAAGCCGACCAGATCCCGACCCCACGCTACAAGCCCTACAAGGGTCCGGCCGGCGGCTGGGGCGCACTGATCAGCGTGGCCCAGGCCTGGTTGACCAGCGACAACGCGCTGAAGAACATCCGCATGATGCTCAAGACCAACCAGAACGGCGGCTTCGACTGCCCCGGCTGCGCCTGGGGCGACTCGCCGGAAAGCGGCATGGTCAAGTTCTGCGAGAACGGCGCCAAGGCCGTCAACTGGGAAGCCACCAAGCGTCGGGTGGATGCCGCGTTCTTTGCCAAGCACAGCGTCAGCTCGCTGTTCGAGCAGTCCGACTACTGGCTCGAGTACCAGGGCCGCCTGACCGAGCCGATGAGCTACGACCCGACCACCGACCGCTACAAGCCCATCAGTTGGGACGCGGCGTACGCGCTGATCGCCAAGCACCTGCTGAACCTCGACAGCCCCGACCAGGCCGAGTTCTACACCTCGGGTCGGGCCAGCAACGAGGCGGCGTACCTGTATCAACTGTTCGTCCGGGCCTTCGGCACCAACAACTTCCCCGATTGCTCGAACATGTGCCACGAGGCCAGCGGCGTGGCCCTGGCGCAGAGTGTCGGGGTCGGCAAGGGCACCGTGACCTTCGACGACTTCGAACACGCCGACGCGATTTTCGTCTGGGGCCAGAACCCCGGCACCAACCACCCGCGCATGCTCGAACCGCTGCGTGAAGCCGTGAAACGCGGTGCCCAGGTGGTCTGCATCAACCCGCTCAAGGAGCGCGGCCTGGAGCGCTTCCAGCATCCCCAGCACCCGCTGGAAATGCTCACCAACGGCAACAAGCCGACCAACACCGCCTACTTCCGCCCGGCCCTGGGCGGCGACATGGCCGTGCTGCGCGGCATGGCCAAGTTCCTGCTGCAATGGGAGCGCGAGGCCCAGGCGGCGAACGAGCCGTCGGTGTTCGACCATGACTTCCTCAACGAACACACCGCCAACGTGCTCGACTACCTGGCCGCCATCGACGAAACCCCATGGGCACAGATCGTCTCGCAATCGGGCCTGCCCCTGGTCGAAATCGAGCAGGCGGCGCGGATGTACGCCAAGAGCAAGAGCGTCATCATGTGCTGGGCCATGGGCATCACCCAGCACCGCCATTCGGTGGCAACCATCCAGGAAATCGCCAACCTGATGTTGCTGCGCGGCAACATCGGCCGGCCGGGCGCAGGCCTGTGCCCGGTACGCGGCCACAGCAACGTGCAGGGCGACCGCACCATGGGCATCAACGAGCGCCCACCGGTGGCCCTGCTCGACGCCCTGGAACGCCGCTTCCAGTTCAAGGTACCGCGCAGCAACGGCCATAACGTGGTCGAAGCCATCCATGCCATGCTCGAGGGCCGCGCCAAGGTGTTCATCGGCCTCGGCGGCAACTTCGCCCAGGCCACCCCGGACAGCCCGCGGACCTTCGAAGCCCTGCGCAACTGTGACCTGACCGTGCAGATCAGCACCAAGCTCAACCGCAGCCACCTGACCCACGGCAAGGAAGCGCTGATCCTACCGTGCCTGGGCCGCACCGACATCGACCTGCAGGCCGAAGGCACCCAGGCGGTGACCGTGGAAGACTCGTTCAGCATGGTCCACGCCTCCAACGGCCAGTTGCAGCCGCTGTCGAAACAGATGCGCTCGGAACCGGCGATCATCGCCGGCATCGCCGCCGCGACCCTCGGCTCGCACCCGGTGGACTGGAACTGGCTGGTGGGCGACTACAACCGCATCCGCGACCTGATCGCCGACACCATTCCCGGCTTCAAGGACTTCAACCAGCGTATCGGGCACCCGGGCGGTTTCTACCTGGGCAACGCCGCCGGCGCCCGGCGCTGGAACACGCCTTCGGGCCGGGCGAACTTCCGCTCCAACGGCCTGCCGAGCGACCTGATCCACGAGCTCACCCACGCTACGGGCAGGAAGCCGGACCTGATCCTGCAGTCGATGCGTTCCCACGACCAGTACAACACCACCATCTATGGTCTCGACGACCGCTACCGTGGGGTCAAGGGCCAGCGCGAGGTGCTGTTCGTCAACGAGGCGGACATCATCCGCCTGGGCTTCAAGCCGGGGCAGAAGGTCGACATCGTGTCGCTCTGGGAAGACGGCCGCGAGCGCCGGGTCAAGGGTTTCACCCTGCTGGCCTTCGACATCCCCGCCGGCCAGGCCGCCGCCTACTACCCGGAAGTGAACCCGCTGGTGCCGCTGGAAAGCGTCGGCGACGGCAGCCACACACCAACCTCCAAGTTCGTCGCGATCCGCCTGGAAATGGCCAGCGAGAACGGCCTGATCCTCGCCCAGGCCAGTTGATCCGAGCCACCCCGGACGCCTTGCCAGAGGTGCCCGGGGAATCTCCCGCCGTAATAGCAAAAAGCCATTCGACAAACCGCAAGCCCTTTACTAGAGTCTGCGGGCGGTGCTCCTCACGCCCTCATCCGACGGTGCTGACCGGCACCCGCCCAGGGATCCTGCCCGCAGGTCGGGCACATCCTCTTTAGCACGGAACGCGGAGAGCACTCATGTCGATCACCCCCGGCCATACCCCGCATCACCACGGCAGCCAAACCCCTCCCAAGGACAAGCGCATCGTCAGCGCCGCGATCCATCCCGCGATCGGCGTGGCGCGGGTCGGCAACAGTGAATCGGACTACTTCATCGGCCCCCAGGTGACCGAGCCGCGGCCCGAGCCACTGGGCTTCTACCGGGACGCCCAGGGTGCACTGAAGCGCCAGGCCGCCGAGTTCCGCATCTATGGCTACAACCTGGCTGGAGAGGTGGTCGCCGAACTGACCGCGCAAGACGCCGAGATCACCTGGTCGGCCCATGTCGCCAACCGCAAGGCGCAGTGGTACCAGTGGCAGTTGGCGATGGACATTCCCGAAGCCGCCAGCAAGGTGCTGCCCCTGCGCAATGCCGAGATCAAGGACCCCAAGGCCCGCGCAGCCCTGGCCATCGACGGCGGCCTGCAAAGCATCCGCGGCACGAACCAGGCCGGTGTCGAGTTCAACGGCCAGTACGAAGGCGTGCCAGTGTATCTGGGTGAGTTGCGCACCGATGCCCAGGGTCGCCTGCTGTTCCTCGGCGGCCGCGGTGTATCGGCCTCGCCCCGGAACACGCCGATCTTCAACCCCAAGGACGACAACAGCTTCATCAACGCCGATGGCTGGTACGACGACACCAGCGATGGACCGATCAGCGCCCAGGTCAGCATCGGCGGCCGGTCGATTCCGGTCGAATCGGCCTGGGTGGTGACCGCGCCGCCCAACTATGCACCCCAGGTCAAGACGGTACGCACGCTCTACGACCTGACCTACGACCTGTTCATCCAGGCCGGCTGGCTGAAGCCGAACACCTCGACCTCCTTCCGCCAGGATGTCTACCCGATCCTGCAACGTCTATCGGGCCTGCAGTGGGTCAACCAGGGCTTCGCTACCCAGTTCGGCCACAACAGCCCCTACAACTTCGAAGACCCGGCCTTCATCGCCAAGCTGGCGCACAAACCGGCACCAGGAGACTACGACGTATTCCAGGAAACCCGCCGACAGATCCTCAACAGCTTCCGCCTGCCTGAACCTGCCGACAACAACCCGCTGCCCTGGCCTTGGATCTACGGCGATGACATGGAGCTGGGGAACAACCCCAGCCCACGCCAGAACTCGTCGATCACCCAGACACAGTACCTGGCGCTCAGCCGCTGGGCTGACGGCCAGTTCGAGGCCGACTGGCCCGGCCTCCCACTCCCGGACAATCTGGATTCGGTAGCCCTGGCAGAGCAGCCAGCCATGCTTGACCGCGCCGCCCTGGACTTCTGCCTGGCCGACGCTTTCCACCCCGGTTGCGAACTGACCTGGCCGATGCGCCATCTGCCGCTCTACGCCAAGCCCTGGCGCATTCGTCAGCGCCCGGCCGGCAGCCCCCAGCCGGACTACGGCCCAACCCTGAACCAGACCCAGGCCCTGGCTGTCGGTGGTCCGTTGTACGGGCAAGGCCCCGGCGACCTGAACCGCTGGATGGGCTTGCCATGGCAGGCCGACACCGCCTATTGCCGAGGTGGCTACAACCCAGACTACAGTCCGTTCACCGCGACCTTCTGGCCGGCGCGCGTGCCCAACCAGGTACTCAGTGACGCGGACTATGCCCTGGTCATCGACCCTGCGACCAAGCCCGAGCAGCGTCTCGACGCGTTCGCCGATCGCAGTAACTGGAATGCCCCGCTGCTGGTCGAAGGCCCGAAAACCTCGACCGCCAAGCAGATGACCACGATGGTGGATATCTTCGGCTCCATGGGCCTGCTGGAAGTGCGCAAGCACGTTTTCGACAGCCCGCTCTATCCGAACACCATGATGGTTGCCAGCTACGGGCCGCAGATCCCCACGAGCCAGACCTTCGCCAGCCCGGTGCTGGCTGCCGACTTCGTCGCGGCGGGCGCGCCGACGGACGACACCGCGGGGGCACCACGGCCACCACGGGGCGCCAACTTCAGCAGCCAGGAAGACGCCGAGCAGGCGCCACGCGGCGGGAGACGGTCGCGCTAAATGGAGCGCTACGACGTCGCCATCGTCGGCGGCGGCCCGGCCGGCTCGGCTACCGCCATCAACCTGGCGCGCCTGGGTCGGCGGGTGCTGCTGGCCGACTCCGCGCCCATCGGGCGCTTCCGGGTGGGCGAGGGCTTTCCGCCCCGTGCCCGCTCGCTACTCGCCGACCTGGGTGTGCTCGACGGCTTTCTCGCCGCCGGGCACCGTCCCAGCTACGGCAACCTTTCCGTATGGGGCTCGGACGAGCCGCACATGGACGATTTCATCTTTCAGACCCAGGGTCGCGGCTACCAGTTGGACCGCCTCGCCTTCGACACCCAGTTGCGGGCCACGGCACGCCAGCTCGGTGTAGCGGTCCACGAAGCCACCCGGCTGGTCGCCACACCGCGTGAGGCCGGTTTCAGCCTGCGCCTGGCCAGCGCCGACGGCGAGCGACAGGCCGAATGCCGCTGGCTGATCGACGCCGGCGGCCGCCCGGCGGTACTCGCCCGTCAGCAGGGCGCCCAGCGCCAGGTCGAAGACCGGCTGACCGCCTTCTACCTGCTGCTGCATAGCCGGCAAGACACCGATCGCGATGGCCGCACGCTGGTCGAGGCGGTGGAAAACGGCTGGTGGTACAGCGTGCTGCTGCCCTCGGGGGAACGGCTGGTGACCTTCCTCGGCGACCTGGACCTGCTCGACCGCCAAACGCTGCTGAGCGGCGATGGGCTGTGGCAGCAACTGGCTCATACCCGCCTGTTGTCGGCCTTGTGTCGTGAACACGGCTACCAGCCCGGCAGTTCCGTCCAGGGCATGGATGCCGCCAGCGGACAGCTTTCGCAATTTCACGGCGAACACTGGACGGCCGTAGGCGATGCGGCACTGGCCTTCGATCCGCTGTCGTCCCAGGGCATTGCCACCGCGCTCTATTGTGGCCAGTATTGCGCTCGCGCCGTGCACGCCACGCTCAATGGTGAGCGCGAAGCCCTTCCCACCTATGCGGATCTGCTCAGGCGGATCTACAGCGCCTACCTGGGCAACCGGCAACAGTTCTACGGGATGGAAAAACGCTGGGGCGAATCGACGTTCTGGAAGCGGCGCCAGCCTCTTCCAGTGCGCGCACAAGGCGCGAAATGATGGGGTTCAAGTAGCCTCAGACCTTCCAAAATCAACTAAGTTCCCTAGTAAAATCAGTAAGTTATCTTTTTGTATACAGGTCGTGCTATTCGTCGGATTTCCGTTGTAAGCCCACTGTCACAAGCCTCAGGATCGCGCCGTCATCCCTAGGAGGCTCCTCTCAAATGAAGTTCTCGTCGATTCTCTTGTTGTCCCTGAGCCTGGCCAGTGGCCTGGCTTGCGCCGGAGGTACCACTGAGGCCGGTATCGGCGGCGCATTGGGTGGTGTACTCGGTTCGGCGGTCGGTCAGTCGCTGGGCGGCAACACCGGCTCGACCATCGGCGCAGCCCTGGGCGGCGCAGGCGGCAGTGCGGTCGGCGCGGACAAACGCAGCCGTGGTGAAGCGGCGATCGGCGGCGCACTGGGCGCGGCCGGCGGCAACGTCATCGGCCGCAGCATGGGCGGCACCACCGGCAGCCTGATCGGCGCGGCGGCAGGCGGCGGCGCAGGCGGTGCGCTGGGCAACTACATGGGCAATTCCAGCGACCGCGAAGATCGCCATTATCGCGACGGCCATCGTGGCCGCGGCCATGCCTATGGCCACCGCAAACACCGCCACTGGCGCGACTGAGCCCCCTCACCCGGGAGTGCTGCAACAGCACTCCCTCGGCCGCTCCCATCGGCCAGTGCAGAAAGCCTGCCGTCAAACTGCCCGACCATGCAGATTGCATGGTCCCAAGATCCACTCCCCGTCCCAACCCCTTGAATCGATTGCTTATTCAGCAAAGCAGGATTTGGCACATCCGCTGCTATCTCCCCCGTGAAGGCTGTAGGTCTCTCACTGATGGAGCACAACAACAATGATCGGGAACGCTGAAATTCATCCTGCCGCATTACACGACCCCTCGAACCACTCGGGAGTCTCCTGGACGGCGATCTTCGCCGGGGCCGCCGCCGCCGCCGCACTGTCCCTGCTGCTGCTGATGCTCGGCTCCGGGCTGGGTCTGGCCGCCATCTCGCCCTGGTCGGGCGAAGGTATCAGCGCCAAGGGCCTGGGTATCTGGGCGATCATCTGGCTGGCTCTCACGCAAATCCTCGCTGCGGGGATGGGCGGTTATCTCGCCGGCCGACTGCGCGTGAAGTGGGCCAACGTGCATGGCGACGAGGTCTACTTCCGTGACACCGCCCATGGCTTTCTCGCCTGGGCCGTCGCGACCCTGCTCATGGCGACACTGGCGGCCGGCTCCGTCAGTGGCGTCCTCGGCGGTGGTGCCAAGGCCGGGGCCACCGTCGCCGCCGGTGCCGCCAGCAGCCTCGGCAGCGATGCCCGCCAGGGCAGTGGTTCCGACTACTTCATCGACCTGCTGTTTCGCGACGACCGCCCCGCAGCGGTGAGCGAGGACGCCGCCCACGCCGTGGCCACCCGGATCTTCGTGCACAGCCTGGGCAATGGGCAGTTGAGCGTCGAGGACCGTGCCTACCTGGCGCAACTGGTGGCCCAGCGCACCAACCTCAGCCGGGTCCAGGCCGAACAGCGTGTCGACCAGGTCTATGCCCAGGCCCGCCAGGCCGTGGACAGCGCCAGGCAGGTAGCCGACCAGGCAGCCAAGGCCGCGGCCTGGTCAACCCTGTGGATGTTCATCGCCCTGCTGATCGGCGCCTTCTTCGCCAGCCTGGCGGCAACCTTCGGCGGCCGCCAGCGCGATGGTGTGGTCTACCTGCAAGGCACCGAATACCAGACCCACACCGCGCCCCTGCACTAACCCGAGGAGAATGAAAATGCGCTCACTTCTACTGTTCTTTCTGGGTGTACCGATCCCGGTGATCATCCTCATCGCCCTGTTCGTGCATTGACCCTTGCCTCGCGGCCCCTCATCCAGGGGCCGCGTTGCTCAGGCGCTACGCTTAAGCCAGGGAGCGGCCATCCACCCGCCGCTGCCACTACCGACCAGCCCACCCCCGGAATCAACGGCCCGTAACATTCAATTACATCCGCACACGGCAAAATACCTTAGGGCTAATTCCTAGAAGGTCCCGGCTAGAGCCATTTCGTCGTGACGCCAGGAAGCGGCGCCGTTATTGGATGATGAGTCAAATACCTGCCCGACCAGTCAGTTCCAGAACACCTTCCCGACCCGAAATACCGTGCCTGAAGCCCCGCAGGATTAAGGGTTATCCCGATACTGATATCAATATGCTACCGATATGATCCGCGCCACTTGAGCTATGCAATGGAAGCAGGGGATGCGGATTTATCTGGGAATCTGGTCAGGGATCGCACTAAGTGCCATCGGGCTTTCTCTGGCCCAGCCTCTGCTCAACGGCGCCGGCCTGGCGCTGATCGCCATCGCCACCGTCGCCCGGCAGATCGGCAAATCGCCGAACATCCCCGCCGCCCCCTCCCTTACGCCACATCCTGATACCGTCACTGCACCGGCCGAACTGCAAACCCTCCTGCCAGTGATCGCCCCGGCCTGGAACGATGGCATCGGCCAGAGCCGCCACCTGCTGCAATCGAATATCGGCGAGCTGTTCGAACGCTTCGCCAGCATCGCTGCCCGCCTGGAAGGTGGCCTGCACAATTGCGAAGGTGTCCTCGGCAGCGGCGGCGTCGGCGAAAGCCTGCGTGACGCCAACGAGCGCCTGCGCGAAGTGACCCGGTCGTTCGAAGCCAGCAGCCAGCGTCAGCACGAACTGCTCGACACCATCAGCCACCTGGGCGACTACGCCAGTCAGTTGCAGCAGATGGCCAAGCGTGTCCAGGAGATCGCCAACCAGACCAACCTGCTGGCCCTCAACGCCGCCATCGAGGCAGCCCGGGCCGGTGACTACGGCCGCGGCTTCTCGGTGGTCGCCGACGAGGTGCGCAAGCTCTCTACCCTGTCCGCCGAGACCGGCCAGGGCATGGACACCAAGGTCGGCGAGATCAACCATGCGATCCAGACCACCATCACCGCCGCCGCCGAGTTGGGCAGCAGCGAACAGGCCAACCTCGACTTCCTCAATCAGGCGGTGACCCAGGTCATGACGCGCCTGGGCGACAACCTCGGCGAACTGACCGACGCCTCCCGCCTGCTACAACGGGACGCCCGGGAAACCCAGGCCGACATCCAGGCAATCATGGTCAACCTGCAGTTCCAGGACCGTACCGACCAGATGCTCGACCATGTCCAGACCGACCTCGCCCACCTGCTTGAGGCCATCGAGCAACAGGATGTCAGCCTCAACGATCCGTCCGCCTGGCTCGAACGCCAGCGCCAGCGTTTCACCACCGACGAGGAGCGACAGGGTCGCTCCCAGGTGACAGCCAGCGACGACGTGACCTTCTTCTAGTTTCTCTCCGCTTTTCCCTTTGCAAGAGTGATGAACATGGCCAAGACCATCCTGATCGTCGACGACTCCCTGTCCATGCGCCAACTGGTGAAGATGAGCCTGACCAGTGCCGGTCACCAGGTCATCGAGGCCTGCGACGGCCGCGATGCCCTGAACAAGCTGACCGGGCAGAAGATCAACCTGATCATCAGCGACGTGAACATGCCCAACCTCGATGGCATCGGCCTGGTGAAAGAGGTCAAGGCGCGCAACGAGTACCGCTTTACGCCGATCATCATGCTCACCACCGAAAGCGAGCAGTCGAAGAAGGCCGAAGGCCAGGCCGCCGGCGCCAAGGCCTGGATCGTCAAGCCATTCCAACCGCAGCAACTGCTGGCGGCCGTCGAAAAACTGCTGGGATAACCCGCCATGTTCTCGCTGACGCCCGCCACCGACGACATGCCCGCGCAACTACGCCTGCAGGGCGACCTGACCCTCTACGAAGTCAGCATGGCGCGCGAGCAGTTGCTCGGCCTGCTGCCATTGCCCCCGGGGCCCTGGCAGTTGGACCTGGGCGGCCTGAACGAACTGGACAGCGCCGGCGCGCAACTGCTCCTGGCCATCCAGCGGGCGCTGTCGTCCATCGACCATCCGGCCACCGTCAGCCGGGTCTCGGACACCGCCCGGGAACTGCTGACGCTGCTGAACCTGGAATCGCTGTACCCGACCGAGGCCTGACCCCATGCTCAGTGGCGAACAATGGAACCAGTTGCTGCTGGGATTTCTCAGCGAAGGGCGCGACCTGCTCAAGGAGGCCGAAGACAGCCTGCTGCGCCTGGAAACCAGCCCGGGCGACACGGACGCGGTCAACGGCCTGTTCCGTGCCGTGCATACCCTCAAGGGCTCGGCCGGGATCTTCTCGCTGACGCCCCTGGTCAACCTCACCCATCACCTGGAAAGCCTGCTGATGTCGGTGCGCGACGGCCAGCGCGAGCTGACCCCGGCGCTGACCTCGCTGATGCTCAACTGCATGGACGAGCTGAACGCGATGATCGAGCGTGTCGACCCCGACAGCGGCCTGCTCGACGTCGACGAGGCACGCCAGGCGCCGCTGCTGGCGGCATTGTTCGAGGCCCAGGGCGGCAACGCGGACGATCCGGCGCAAACCGGGCCGCAGCACGCTCCCGCCGTCGCGGCGGACCGGCTCACCTGGCAGGTCTCGATCAGCTTCTGCGAAGAGCTGTTTCGCAACGGCTTCGACCCTGCGGCCTTCCTGCGCTACCTCAACCGCCTGGGTGAGATCACCACGCTGCACACCCGCAGCGACGCCCTGCCGGCTCTCGATCGGCTGGACCCGGAAACCTGCCACCTGGGCTTCGACTTCGAGTTGTACACCGCGGCCAGCCGGGGCGAAATCGAAGACGTCTTCGAATTCATCCAGGACTTCTGCGAACTGCGCCTGAACCCTCTGCAACCACCGGCCGCGACGCCAGCCGAACCGCTCGCCACGCCTCGCCCGGGCGCCGAACCGGCCACCCCGAAAACCGCTGCCGTCCGCGACCGCCGCAGCCTCGACACGACACTGGTCAAGGTCGCCGCGCACAAGCTCGACGAACTGATCAACCTGGTCGGCGAACTGGTGATCAGCACCGCCAGCGCCCAGATGCAGGCCCGGCGCAGCAGCGACAGCGGCTGCATGGAGGCCACCCAGGCGGTGCACCAGCATGTCGAGCAGATCCGCGAGGCGGCGTTGAAACTGCGCATGGTGGAAGTCGGCGAGACCTTCAACCGCTTCCACCGGGTGGTGCGCGATGTCAGCCAGGAACTGGGCAAGAACATCCAGCTGAGCCTGGTCGGCGGCGAAACCGAACTGGACAAGTCGGTGATCGACAAGATCGCCGATCCCCTGACCCACCTGGTGCGCAATGCCATCGACCACGGCATCGAGTCGGCCGCCGAACGCCTCGCCGCCGGCAAGCCGGCCGCGGGCAACCTGCGCCTCAACGCCTACCACGACTCGGGCATGATCGTACTCGAAGTCAGCGACGACGGGCGCGGCCTGAATACCGAACGGATTCTCGCCAAGGCGATCGACAAGGGTCTGCTGGAAGCCGACGCCCCGCTCAGCGACCAGGACATCCACCTGCTGATCTTCGAAGCCGGCTTCTCCACCGCCGAACAGGTCTCCAACCTCTCCGGCCGCGGTGTCGGCATGGACGTGGTGCGCAGTGCCATCGACCAGTTGCGCGGGGTGATCGAAATCGATTCGGTGGCAGGCCAGGGCTGCACCTTCCGTATCCGCCTGCCGCTGACCCTGGCGATCATCGACGGCTTCCAGGTCGGCGTCGGCCAGGACAACTTCGTCATTCCGCTGGATATGGTCACCGAGTGCATGGAAGCCGGCCCCGAGTGGCTGCAGCAGGGCCAGGGCTACCTCAGCCTGCGCGGCAAGCCGCTGCCGTGCATCGCCCTCGACCGGCACTTCGGCCTGGCGCCCAGCCGGGCACGGCGGCGCAACATCGTCGTGGTCAGCCAGGGCCGCCAGCAGGCCGGCCTGATCGTCGACCAACTGTTCGGCGAACTGCAGACCGTGATCAAACCCCTCGGCCAGATGTTCCAGCACCTGCGCGGCATCAGCGGCTCGACCATCCTGGGCTCCGGCCAGGTCGCGCTGATCCTCGATATCGCCAGCCTGTTCCGACACCTGCAGACGTCGACCGAACCCACGACGAACTCGCTCAATCCACCCTTGCCTAGCCTTTCAGGAGAGTAATCATGCAGTTCATCCGCAACATGAAGATAGGCATCCGGCTGACAGCGGGCTTTCTGCTGGTGGTGGTGCTGACCGGTGTCATCGGTGTGATCGGTATCCGCAACCTGTCCCAGGTCAACGACTTGTCGGACCGCATGTACGAAGTCGATGTCACGGGTCTGCGCCAGATGCAGGATGCCAACATCCAGCTGGTGACCGCCGGTCGTGCGATGCGCCATAGCCTGCTCGCCACCACCCACGCCGGCCGCGAACAGGCCGCCAACCTGGCACGCAGCTCGCTCGAACAGGCCCGCAAGCTGATCGCCGACGGGCGCAAGTCGTTCCTCAGCAAGGAAGGCCAGGCCCAGATCGACAGTATCGAGGGCCCGCTCAAGGAATACGAAAGCGTGATCAACCAACTGCTGACCAGTCACCAGCAGTCCGGCCAGTTGCAGGAGAACAGCGAGATCACCGACCTGCTGCCCAAGGCCGTGAGCAGCGGCGAAGTGGTGGACCGCCTGATGGGCGAGGCCACCCGTCGCAAACAGGAGCGTGCCGCCGAGGCCAACCAGCAGATCAGCGATATCGCCGCCAGCTCCCAGACCCAGATGATTGCCCTGATCATCGCCGCAACCCTGCTCGGCATACTGATCGGCGTACTGGTCACCCGCAGCATCACCCGTCCGCTCAATGGCGCCGTGGAAGCGGCCAACCGCATGGCCGCTGGCGACCTGAGCCAGGACCTGCCGGTGACCAGCCAGGACGAAACCGGCCAGTTGCTGGCCGCCATGCAGAACATGGCCGAACGCCTGCGCAGCATTCTCGGCGATGTCCGCAGCGCCGCCGACTCGCTGTCCTCGGCCTCGGAACAGGTCAGCTCGACCTCGCAATCGCTGAGCCAGGCCGCCAACGAGCAGGCCGCCAGCGTCGAGCAGACCAGCGCCTCGGTCGAGCAGATGTCCGCCTCCATCGCGCAGAACACCGAAAGCGCCAAGATCACCGACGGCATCGCCGGCAAGGCCGCCAACGACGCCGTGCTGGGCGGCGGTGCGGTCGGTGACACGGTGCTGGCGATGAAACAGATCGCCGACAAGATCAGCATCATCGACGACATCGCGTACCAGACCAACCTGCTCGCGCTCAACGCCGCCATCGAGGCCGCCCGTGCCGGCGACCACGGCAAGGGCTTCGCGGTGGTCGCCGCCGAAGTGCGCAAGCTGGCCGAACGCAGCCAGGTGGCGGCCCAGGAAATCGGCCAGGTCGCCTCCAGCAGCGTGCAACTGGCCGAACAGGCCGGACGCCTGCTCAACGAGATCGTGCCAAACATCCAGAAGACCTCCGACCTGGTCCAGGAAATCACCGCCGCGTCCCAGGAGCAGAGTGGCGCCGCCGGGCAGATCAACATCGCCATGGGCCAGATGAACCAGATCACCCAGCAGAACGCTTCGGCCTCCGAGGAACTGGCGGCCACTGCCGAGGAGATGAATGCCCAGGCCGGGCAGCTGCAGGAACTGATCGGTTTCTTCCGCTTCGAGGAAGAGTCCGCCCACAGCCACCGGCCACCGTCGCGCGGCCACGACGGCTACGCCTTCAACGGCTCGCGTGACGGTTTCAAGAGCCGGGCGGCGGTCGACGAAGGCCAATTCGTGAGTTTCAACTGAGGGCCGGATCATGACTGCAAGCCTGAGCCGCGACCTCGCAACGCTGCCCGACGCTCCGCCGGCGTCGAGCATCCAGCATCTGTCGTTCCGGGTGCGCCAGGCCGCCTACGCGGTGCCCATCGACCTGGTGCGCGAAATCATCGAATACGGCGACGTCACCGCCGTACCGATGATGCCGGCGTTCATCCACGGCGTGATCAACCTGCGGGGTAACGTGGTGCCGGTACTGGACCTGGCCACGCGCTTCGGTTTCGAGGCGACCGCGGTCGGCAGGCGCACCTGCATCGTCATCATCGAACTGGACCTGGAGGACTTCAGCCAGCGCATCGGCCTGGTGGTCGACGCGGTGGATGCGGTGCTCGACATCGACCCGCAACAGGTGGTCGCCGCGCCGACCTTCGGCGCCGGCATCCGTACCGACTTCATCGCCGGCATGGCCCGTGGCGAACAGGGTTTCACCATCATCCTGAACATCCCGCAAGTGTTGTCCCTGGAGGACATCCGCCAGCTCAGCCTGGCCGCAGCCCAGGGCCACTGAGATGTCCAGCCAGCTCAAGCTGCCGACCCTCGGCGACGGCGAGTTCCGCCGCCTGCAGACGCTGATGGCCGAAGCCTCGGGCATCATCCTGGCGCCGAACAAGCGGCCGCTGGTGGCCGGCCGGCTGATGAAACGCCTGCGTCATTATCGCCTGGACAACTATGCCAGCTACCTGCAACTGCTCGACCAGCCGGAATACCTCAAGGAACGCCGGCTGGTGGTGGACCTGCTGACCACCAACGAAACCTATTTCTTCCGCGAGCCCCCGCACTTCGACTTTCTCGGCAACTGGCTCGGCGGGCGCAAGGGGCCGCTGCGGTTCTGGAGCGCCGCCTGCTCGTCCGGCGAAGAGCCCTACAGCATGGCCATGGTGATCCAGGAAAACCTGCGCAGCGGCGACTGGTCGATCCTGGCCAGCGACCTGAGCCTGAGCATGCTGGAGAAGGCCGCCGAAGGCATCTACGACATGGCCCAGGCCAAGTACTTTCCCCAGGGCTGGCTGCAACGCCACTGCCTGAGCGGCATCGGCGACATGCGCGGGCGCTTTCGGGTCCAGGCGGCCCTGCGCGAGCGGGTCAGCCTGCGGGAGATCAATATCGTCCAGCCGCTGCCGGAAGGGCTCGGGCCGTTCGACGTGATCTTCCTGCGCAACGTGCTGATCTATTTCAACAATGAGGAAAAGCAGCGCATCGTCCAGCGCCTGGTCCAGCCGTTGCGGCCCGGCGGACTGCTGTTCATCGGCCATGCGGAAAGCATCCACGGTTTCGACCTGCCGCTGCGGCTGCTCAACCCGTCGGTCTACGAACGCCTATGACTGCGCCGCTCTTCCTGCGTCCCGGCGACTACTTCTTCGGCCGGCACGAGGGCAGGGTCACCACCCTGCTCGGCAGTTGCGTGTCGATCATTCTCTGGCACCCGCGCAGGCGTCTGCTGGCGGTCTCGCATTACCTGCTGCCGAGCGATCCGATGGCCCGCAACGGCCTCGACACCCGCTACGGCGAAGGCGTGTTCCGGCGCATCCAGGCCGACATGCAACGCCACGGCACCCACCCCGGCGAGTACCGCAAGGGCATATTCGGTGGCGGCAGCCTGGTGCGTTTCGAAGGCATACGCGGGCGCAGGATCGGCCACAGCAACAGCGCCTTCGCCCGTGAACAGTTCAGCCGACGCAACTGGGCGGTCGACCACTGCGACCTCGATGGCCAGCACTATCGCCGCCTGCACATCGACGGCAGCAGCGGCGCGATCGATTGCCAGCGCAACAGCGTGCGGCCATTGCTGCTGGGGATGCGGCCACGATGATCAGGGTATTTATCGTCGACGACTCGGCCCTGGTGCGCCAGGTGCTGACCCAGTGCCTGGACAGCCATCCGAACATCAAGGTGATCGGCCAGGCGGCCGACCCGCTGTACGCCATCGACAAGATGCGCCGCGACTGGCCGGACGTGCTGATCCTCGACGTGGAGATGCCGCGCATGGACGGCCTGACCTTCCTGCGCCAGATCATGGCCGAACGGCCGACACCGACGCTGATCTGCTCGACCCTCACCGAGCAGGGCTCGGCGGTCGGCGTCGAAGCCCTCGCGGCCGGTGCCGTCGGGGTGTTCACCAAGGCCCGGCTGGGGCTGCGCCAGAGCCTGGAACAACTCTGCGTCGAACTGATCCGCAAGGTCGAGGAGAGCGCCCGGGCGCGGCCCATGGCCCTTCGCCACAACCCCCCTGCCGCAGAATCGGGCCCCATGGTGGGCGCGGCCCCGACGGTGCTCAGGACCACGGACCGGGTGGTGGCCCTGGGCTGTTCCACCGGCGGCACCCAGGCATTGGAATTCATCCTCAGGCAATTGCCACGTGACTGCCCGGGGATTGTCATCGTTCAACACATGCCGGAGAAGTTCACCGCCGATTTTGCCCGGCGCCTGGACAAGTTGTGCCAGATCGAAGTCCGCGAGGCCAGACACCTGGATCGCGTCCACAGCGGCCTGGCCCTGCTCGCTCCCGGAGGTTTGCACATGCAGCTCAAACGCAGTGGCGCGCACTATCAGGTGGAAGTGCTCGACGGCCCGCCGGTCAATCGGCACAAGCCTTCGGTGGACGTCCTGTTCCGCTCGGTGGCGCGCCAGGCCGGCGCCAATACGCTGGGCATCATCATGACCGGCATGGGCGACGACGGTGCGCGCGGGCTGCTGGCCATGCGTGACAGTGGCGCCGCCACCGTCGCCCAGGACGAAGCCAGTTGCGTGGTGTTCGGCATGCCCAGGGAGGCCATTCGGCTGGGGGCGGCCCAGGTAGTCGAACCCCTGGGGAAACTGCCGAAACTGATCCAGCTCTTCGGCGACAGCAGCCGCCACGGCTGACCGGGACCCGAGGCCGCCGTGGGTCGCCAGCATCGATGCGAACCCCTGGGTTGCAATCCAGATACGAATAACCGTGGCAGGCCGGTCCGGCTGCTGCGCCCTTCCCTTTGCGCCATGGGCTAGAGCTTATGCTTTGTCGAATACTGCTTGCCGACGATTACCCGCTGTTTCGCGCGGGCATTCGGGCTCTGCTGGAAAAACAACAAGAATACGAAGTCGTCGGCGAAGCGGGCGATGGCCAGGCGGCCATCGAACTGGCCTCCAGGCTCAAGCCGGACATCGTGCTGCTGGACATGTCGATGGAGCGCATGAACAGCGTCGCCGCGCTCAAGGAACTGTCCCTGCGCGCACCGCGCAGCAAGGTGCTGATGCTGTCGATGCACACCGACACGCACTTCGTGATGAAGTGTCTGCAACTGGGTGCCCATGGTTTCCTGCTCAAGACCGCGACGGTGCTGGAGCTGGAGCTGGCCCTCAAGGCCCTGCGCCATGGCGGCCAGTACCTGTCATCGGCGGTGGTGCCGCTGGTGGTCAACCAGGCGGTGCGGCAAAGCCACGAACCGCCGGCCAAGACCAGCCGGGTCGCCCTGACCGCCCGCCAGCTGGAGATCCTGCGGCTGATCGCCCGGGGCGAAACGACCCGTTCCATCGCCGTCGGCCTCGGCCTGAGCATCAAGACCGTGGAGGCGCACCGCTCCCAGATCATGCACCGGCTGCGGATTCACGACATCGCCGGGCTGGTGCTGTTCGCGGTGCGCGAAGGGATCATTCAGATCAACGACTGAAAGGCTTCGCGCAAGCCGTCGGGGAGCGATACCGGCCGGTTGCTCGCACGGTCGACGAACACGTGGACGAAGCGCCCGGCGGCGCAGGCGTCCTCTTCACCGGCCTTGAACACCGCCAGCTCGTATTGCACCGAACTGTTGCCCAGCTTGCCGACCCGCAAGCCGACCTCCAGGCGCTCGGGGAAGGCCACCGAGGAGAAATAGTCGCAGGCGGAACTGACCACGAAGCCCACCACTGCGCCGTCGTGGATATCCAGCCCGCCCCGCTCGATCAGGAAGGTGTTCACCGCCGTGTCGAAAAAGCTGTAGTAGGTGACGTTGTTCACGTGGCCATAGACGTCATTGTCATGCCAGCGGGTGAGGATCGGCTGGAAGTGGCGATAGTCGCCACGCTGGGGAAGACGGTCGGTCATGTAGGCCTCGATCAGAAGTGGGCGCCGAGAAAGCGGAAATAGCGTTCGCGGTATTCGGGAAGTTCATTGGCCAGGTGATGGCGGGCCTGCGCCAGCATGAACACCTCGGGCTGGTCGAATTTGCGGCGCAGCACCGCCAGGTTGTGTTGCCAGTCGACGGTCATGTCGCCATCGCCCTGCACGATCAGCGGCCGGCGCGGGCTCGCCGTGGCGCCTTCGATACCCGGAATCCAGCGGGCCAGGGCGCCGACCCAGGCGGTCGGCAGACGCTGCGGCTGCAACGGATCGGCCTGCAGGAACGGCATGAACGCCGGGTCGTGGGTGTTTTCGCTGAAGCGTCGGGCAATGCCTTTGACGAAGGGCCTGAGCAGGTGATAACTGAGCTTCGACCAGCCCCAGGCCCGCGGCCGCACCAGCGGCGAGAGCAGCACGACCTGGCCCTGGGCCGGGCTGTCCAGGCCATGCCGGAGCAGGTGATCGACCACGATGGCACCGCCCGTGCTCTGGCCGAACAGATGCCAGGGCTGCGGCAGATCGAGGGACCGGGCCTCGTCGAACAGCCCCTGCAAGGCCCGCTGGTATTCGGCGAAATCCTCGATGCTGGCCCGCTCGCCACTGGACAGGCCATGCCCCGGCAGGTCGCAGGAGATCACCGCGAGGCCGCGGTCCAGGGCCCAGTCGATGACGTTGCGATACAGCCCCATGTGGTCGTAGAAGCCGTGGAACAGGAACAGGGTGGCCACCGGCTGCGGCGGCAGCCAGAGCTGGCTGACCAGCTCGAAGGCGCCGCTGCGGAAGCCGCCGAGGTGGCGGGTGAACGGCGCCGAGCGATGGGGCAGGTCCAGGCCGTAGAAACGCTGGTAGGCCTGCGCCGCCGGCGACAACGGCTGTGCCTCGGCCAGCGGGCGCAGGCTGGCGCGCAGGGCATCGGGGTCGAAGGTGGCGGGCATGCAAAGCCTCCAGGAAAAAGTACGGCAACGCCGAGGCGTTTTACTGATCTGCGATATTCTTCTGTCAGGACAGGCATGGCAAGCTACGCGACCTTCGAGGACCGAATCGCCATGCTCCAGACGCGTCACAAGACATTTTTCGCCGGCCTGCTGGCCGTGCTTTGCGCGGCGGGCCTGTGGCTGGCCTACGACTGGTTCCAGGGTCGCTATATCCGCGCCTTCAGCGATCAGACCGCACTGTTCGCCGGTGATCGGCTCAGCCTGCCGACCCAATTGGCCGGCCCGGGGCGTATTCGCCTGGTACATTTCTGGGACCCGGCCTGCCCGTGCAACGTCGGCAACCAGCAGCACCTGGGCGAACTGATCGAGCGCTTCGCGCCGCTGGGCGTGGACTTCTACGCCGTGCAGAAACCCGGCAGCCAGGGCCGGCTACCGGTCAACCTGCAAGCCATCCAGCCACTGCCGAGGCTGCCCGGAGCCGAACACCTGACCGTCAGCCCGGCGGTGGCGATCTGGGACCGCAACGGCCAATTGGCCTACTTCGGCCCCTACAGCCAGGGCGCCACCTGCAATTCCGGCAACAGTTTCATCGAGCCGATCCTGCTGGCCCTCAGCGAAGGCCGCCCGGTGCACGCCACCCACAACATGGCCGTAGGCTGCTACTGCCCCTGGCAGGAACCCGGCCATTGACCAAGGCGAACCGGACTTTTTAGCGTAATCGGCCCCTCGTGCGATGCATCCGCCTGGCGGGCTGTGCTACACCTTAGCGGCTGAACCACGGCAGCCCGCCCTCCACAAGGAACCCCGCATGAAACGCAGCCTGACCGTTCTCGCCGTCCTGATCGCCGCCGTCGCTGCCGGTGGCACCTGGTACGTCCAGAGCAAACTGCCGACGCGCCAGGGCCAGGTCACGCTGGGCAACCTGCAGGGGCCGGTCACCGTGCGCTACGACGAGCGCGGTGTCCCGCATATCCGCGCCGAATCCGAGACCGACCTGTACCGTGCCCTGGGCTACGTGCATGCCCAGGACCGGCTGTTCCAGATGGAGATCGTCCGGCGCCTGGCCCGTGGCGAACTGTCCGAGGTCCTGGGGCCCAAAACCCTGGAAACCGACAAGCTGTTCCGCAGCCTGCGCATCCGCGAGCACGCCGACCAGTACGTCGCCCGGCTGGACCGGCAATCCGCCGCCTGGAAGGCCCTGCAGGCCTACCTGGACGGCATCAACCAGTACCAGGCCAGCCACGCCAGGCCGATCGAGTTCGACCTGCTCGGCATTCAGCCGCGGCCCTTCACCGCCGAAGACACCATCAGCATCGCCGGCTACATGTCCTATAGCTTCGCCGCCGCCTTCCGTACCGAGCCGCTGCTGACCTACGTGCGCGACAAGCTCGGGGCCGACTACCTCAAGGTGTTCGACCTGGAGTGGCGCCCGCAGGGCATGCTCGGCTCGCCGACACCCCTGGCCGCGGCCGACTGGAAGGGGCTCGGCGCCCTGGCACGGGTCAGCGAGCAGGCCCTGCGCGAGGCCGGCGTGCCACAGTTCGAAGGCAGCAACGCCTGGGCCGTCTCCGGCAGCCGGACCAAAAGCGGCAAGCCGCTGCTGGCCGGCGATCCGCACATCGCCTTCTCGACCCCGGCGGTGTGGTACGAAGCGCAACTGTCGGCGCCGAACTTCGAGCTGTACGGCTATCACCAGGCACTGGTGCCGTTCGCCTTTCTGGGCAACAACCAGGCGTTCGGCTGGAGCCTGACCATGTTCCAGAACGATGACCTGGACCTGATCGCCGAAAAGACCAACCCCGACAACCCCAACCAGGTCTGGTACCACGGCCAGTGGGTCGAGATGACCCGCAGCGAGCAGCAGATCGCGGTCAAGGGTCAGGCTCCGGTGACCTTCACCCTGCTGCGCTCGCCCCATGGTCCGATCGTCAACGACGTGCTCGGCGCCAATGCCGGGACGAAGCCGATTGCCATGTGGTGGGCTTTTCTCGAAACCCCGAACCCGATCCTGCAGGGTTTCTACGAACTCAATCGCGCCGATACCCTGGACAAGGCCCGCGAAGCCGCGACACGAATCCAGGCGCCCGGCCTGAACCTGATGTGGGCCAACGCCAGGGGCGATATCGGCTGGTGGGCCGCCGCGCTGCTGCCCAGGCGGCCGGACGGGGTCAACCCGGCCTTCATCCTCGACGGCAGCACCGGCGAGGCGGACAAGGACGGCTACTACCCGTTCAGCGCCAACCCGCAGGAAGAAAACCCGCCACGCGGCTACATCGTCTCGGCCAACACCCAGCCGGCCTCGCCCACCGGCATGGTGATTCCCGGCTACTACAACCTGGCCGACCGCGGCCAGCAGTTGAACCGGCAGTTGGCCGACAACAGCGTGCGCTGGAGCGTGGAAAACAGCCGGAAGCTGCAACTGGGCACCACCACCGACTACGGTCCGCGGCTGCTCAAGCCATTGCTGCCGGCGCTGCGCGAGGCGGCGCAGGACGCGGCCGAACTCAAGCTGGTGGAACAACTGGCGACATGGAAAGGCGACTACCCGATGAGTTCCACCAGCGCCACGCTGTTCAACCAGTTCCTCTACGAACTGGCCCGCGCGGCCATGCATGACAAGCTGGGCGACGACTACTTCAACACCCTGATCAGCACCCGCGTGGTGGACGCCGCGTTACCCCGCCTGGCGGCCGATGAAACCTCCCCCTGGTGGAACGGCAACCGCAATGCAGTGGTGAAACAGGCCTGGCAGGCGACCCTGGCCCACCTCAGGGCGAGCTATGGCGACAACAGCGGCGGCTGGGTCTGGGGCCGGGCCCACACCCTGACCCACGGTCATCCGCTGGGTCGGCAGAAGCCATTGGACAGACTGCTAAACGTCGGCCCGTTCGACGCACCGGGCACCCACGAAGTGCCGAACAACCTTTCGGCGAAGATCGGCCCGGCGCCGTGGCCGGTCACCTATGGGCCCTCGACCCGGCGCCTGATCGACTTCGCCGACCCGGATCACAGCCTGACCATCAACCCGGTAGGCCAGAGCGGCGTGCTGTTCGACAAGCACTACAGCGACCAGGCCGAGACCTATGTGGAAGGTGGCTATGAGCAGGTGCACATGAACGACGTCGAGGTGTCGGCCAATACCCGCAGCGTGCTGAGGCTGGTGCCGGGCAAGTAGGCAGATTGCCACCTACCCCCCGGCCTTGCGCACCTGCCCCGGCGCCTGCCCATACACCTCCTTGAACTTCTTGCTGAACGCCGCCTGCGACTGATACCCCACCTGCAGCGCGATCTCGCTCAAGCCCAGGTGCGAACGGCTCAGCAGGCCATGAGCCAGTTCCATCCGCACCCGGGTGAGCAGTACCCACGGCGATTCCCCCGCGACCTTGACGAACGCGCGCATGAAGGTCGCCCGCGACATGTTCGCCAGCGCCGCCAGGCCGTCGATGTTCCACGCGTGGGCCGGGTCGTCGAGCATGCCCTGCCAGGCCCGGCTCAGGCGCTTGTCGGCCAGCAGGGCGAGGGTCCCGCTGGCCTGCACCTGCTGTTGCAGATAGACCCGCAGAATCAGCGTGAACAACGCCGACGACAGCGCATCCACCAGGAATCGCCCACCGGCCTGGTCGCCATCGGCCTCCACCCGCAATAACCCCACCAGCGCCGCCAGCTGATCGCTGGCCGGCAGGTCGCGGCTGGACACCACCAGGTAGGGCGGCAGGGCGGCGAACAGCATCGACTCGCGCTGGTAGTGAAAGCGTCCGCAGAGCAGATCGAGGGCCGGCCCCTCGCGGCCTATCCGGTGCAGCGGCAGCAGGCCGCCCTGGCTGACCCGCGTGGCCGTCGGCGCCACCCGCCGCCCTTCGCTGCGCAACAGGTGCGTACCGCCACCGGGCAACACCAGGATGTCCCCCGCCCCCAGGCGAACCGCCTGCCCGTCGGGCAGCTCGACCTGGCACTCCCCGGCCAGCACGATGTGATAGGGCGCGATACCGGCGTTTTCCTGCTCGTGGTCCAGCGCCCAATCGCCCTGCAACCGGCAGCGCAGATCCAGGCTGCCGCGTACGCCGGCCAGGCCGATGAGCCGATCGATCGAAGTCATTTGCGCCTATCGGACAAAGGGTTGAGTGGATCGAACAAAAATGCCGACCTCCAATGGATGACACTGGAGTCGTTGCTTAGGCTGTGTACGAAATTGTTTGAACGCAGGTTAGGCAAGGCAAAAACCGGCGAGGAAGCGGAGTTGACTGGTTGTCAATGAGCATTCCGAGCCGGTTTTTAACGCCGCATAACCAAGTTTCAAGCGATTTCGTACATAGCCTAGCCAGTCTACCTTCAGCCTTTCAGGAGTTACCACCATGTTCCTCAATTGGTCCGAACTGTTGCCCACCATCAAGAATGCCTTCGGCTCACTGGGCAAATCCAACCCCAAGATGGTCCAGGCCTACATGAAGCTGGGTGAAGCCGCTGCCGAAAACAATGTGCTGGATGCCAAGACCCGTGAACTGATTTCCATCGCCGTAGCGATCTCCACCCGCTGCGACGGTTGCATCGGTGCCCATACCGACGCGGCGATCAAGGCCGGCGCGACCCGCGAGGAAGTCGCGGCGGCGCTGGCGACGGCGATTTCGCTGAATGCCGGGGCGGCCTATATCTACTCGCTGCATGCGCTGGAGGCGTACGACAGCCTGAAGCCTTGATCGACTCCCTTGGCCGTTCCAGCAGAGCCCGGACACCTGGTTGCCACGGGCTCTATCGGACACTTCATGAGTTGCGTCGACTTCAAGGGCCTCTTCGCGGGCAAGCCCCGCTCCTACAGTTATTTGGCGATCACAGCATTTGTGCACGACACAGGCTTTGTAGGAGCCGGGTTTGCCCGAGAAGGGGCCCGACAGCCAACCAAAAGACCTCAGGCCAACCCGGCGAAATGCTGCCGAAACTGCTGCGCACTCACCCCCAGCCGCCGCTGGAACACGCTGCGCAGATGGTGCGCATCGCGAAACCCGCACTCATAGGCGATGGTCTTCAACGGCACACCGCCGCTTTCGAGCAGCACCCGCGCCGCATCCACCCGCGCGCTTTCGACGAACTGGGCCGGAGTTACCCCGCTCTCGCGGACAAATACCCGGGAAAAGTTGCGCGCACTCATGTTCGCCGCCTTCGCCAGCTCGGCAATGCTCAGGTCCGCCGTCAGGTGCGCCAGCACATACTCCTGCACCCGGGCCACCGGTGAGTCCGGTTCGGCATGGGGCGTCAGGTAGGGGCTGAACTGCGACTGGCCGCCCGAACGCTGGGTGAACACCAGCAACCGCCGGGCCACGCGCAACGCGATGTCGCTGCCCTGCTCGCGGGCCAGCAGGTACAGCGACAGGTCGATCCCCGCCGTCACCCCCGCGGACGTGAACAACTCGCCATCCTGTACGTAGAGCCGATCAGCCTCGACCTGGGCCGTCGGACACAGCTCGGCGAGTGCCTGAGCGTCATTCCAGTGGGTGGTCACCGTGCGCCCCTCCAGCAAACCGGCCCGCGCCAGCATGAACGCACCGTTGCAGATCGAGCCGAACAGCCCCGCGCGAGCGGCGGCGGCCCGTAGCCAGGCATGAAATTCGGCACCGAAGTCCTGCCCCGCCAGATCCGGCCCGCCGGCGCACAACAGCAGGTCGTAGCGTTCCAGGGCCTCGCTGAAATGCCGATGCGCCTGAATCGCCAGGCCATTGGAACACGCCACCCAGCCCTGCTCGACGCCCACCACCTCCAGGCGATAGCCGGCCTCGGGCGGCAGGAAGCGATTGGCCTCGGCGAATACATCCATCGGCCCGGTGACATCCAGGGACTGGACGCCGCGGAACACGACAACGGCAACGGTGCGGGTCATGGTAAAGCCTCTTGCGGATCGACATCCGGCGCTGGAGCACTCCTGGCCGAACCGGACCTACGGTAACCAAAGCCTCGCCGGGATACGAGGTGCATAAGGCCGCTGGCACGAAACCCGCCGCGAATGGCCGGAATCGTCACCCTGTATCGATAGCAGCCAAATCCGCCCGGCGCCAGACTGATCCCATCGGCGCCACTGCGGCGCTCGCCACAGGAGTCATGACCATGAGCGACACCATTGCCGGCATCCGGATCCCCGACAGCGCACTGGCCCGGGCCGCCACCGAATACATCCGCGATGTGGAAAGCGATCTGCTCTATCACCACTCGCGCCGCGTGTTCCTGTTCGGCGCCCTGAGCGGCCAGCGCAAGCAACTGGCCTACAACCCGGAACTGCTCTATATCGGCGCGATGTTCCACGACCTCGGCCTGGTCGAAGGCCAGCGCAGTGACAACGACCGCTTCGAAGTCGACGGCGCCAACGCCGCCAAGGCCTTCATGCAGCCCTATGGGTTATCGGACGACGATATCGAGCAGGTCTGGCTGTCGATCGCCCTGCACACCACGCCGGGCATACCGCAATACCTGCGCCCGACCGTAGCCCTGGTGACCGCGGGCGTGGAGATGGATGTGCTGGGGATGGACTACGCCGCGTTTCCCGCCGCCCAGCGCGAGGCGGTGGTGCATGCGCATCCACGGGGGGAGAAGTTCAAGGAGTGCATCATCTGCGCCTTTGCCGACGGCTTGCGCCATCGTCCGCAGACCACCTTCGGCAACGTCAAGACCGACGTGCTGAAGGACAAGGACGTGAGCTTCACGCCGATGAATTTCGTCGAGGTGATCCGGCAATCGCCTTGGGCCGATTGAATCCTCGGAGGCCCATTCGCGGGCAAGCCCGCTCCCACAGTCCGTGTCGCTCGACACAAAACTGTGGGAGCGGGCTTGCCCGCGAAGCTTTTTCAGCAGGCTACGCGGCGGTTCCCGCCGCAGCCGGTGCACGCCGCACATCCGGCTGCTTCCAGGAGTCCGCCGCACTTTCCTCGATGGCCTGCTGGATCGCCTTGCGCCGACGCTCTTCGGCCTGACGGCTGAAGTACCAGACCAGGAAGGTCACCAGCGATACCGCCAGCAGGATCAGGCTCGCCACCGCGTTGATCTCCGGCTTGACGCCCAGGCGCACCGCCGAGAACACCTCCATCGGCAGGGTGGTCGAACCCGGCCCGGACACGAAGCTGGCCAGCACCAGGTCATCCAGCGACAGGGCGAACGACATCATGCCGCCCGCCGCCAGCGACGGCGCGATCATCGGGATGGTGATCAGGAAGAACACCTTCCACGGCCGCGCGCCCAGGTCCATGGCCGCCTCTTCGATGGACAGGTCCAGCTCGCGCAGGCGCGCCGACACCACTACCGCCACATAGGCCGAGCAGAACGTGGTGTGGGCGATCCAGATGGTGGCGATGCCACGCTCCTGGGGCCAACCGACCATCTGCGCCATGGCCACGAACAGCAGCAGCAGCGACAGGCCGGTGATCACTTCCGGCATCACCAGCGGCGCGGTGACCATGCCCCCGAACAGCGTGCGGCCCTTGAAGCGGGTGATGCGGGTCAGTACGAACGCCGCCAGGGTGCCCAGCGCCACCGCCGCCAGGGCGGTGTAGCAGGCGATTTCCAGCGAGCGGCCGACCGAGCCCATCAGTTGGGTGTTGTCCAGCAGGCCGACGTACCACTTCACCGACCAGCCACCCCACACCGTCACCAGCTTGGAGGCGTTGAACGAGTAGATCACCAGGATCAGCATCGGCAGGTAGATGAACAGCAGGCCCACCACCAGCATCAGGTTCGAGAAACTGAAGCGCTTCATACCCGGCCCTCCATTTCCTTGGCCTGACTGCGGTTGAACAGGATGATCGGTACGATCAGGATCGCCAGCATCACCACGGCGAGCGCGGACGCCACCGGCCAGTCACGGTTGTTGAAGAACTCCTGCCACAGCACCTTGCCGATCATCAGGGTTTCCGGACCGCCGAGCAGCTCGGGGATCACGAACTCGCCCACCACCGGGATGAACACCAGCATGCAGCCGGCGATGATGCCGTTCTTCGACAGCGGCACGGTGATCTTCCAGAAGCTGTTGAAGGTGCTCGAGCCCAGGTCGGACGCGGCTTCCAGCAGGCTCGGGTCGTGCTTCACCAGGTTGGCGTAAAGCGGCAGGATCATGAACGGCAGGTACGAATAGACCACGCCGATGTACACCGCCAGGTTGGTGTTGAGGATCTGCAGCGGCTCGCTGATCAGCCCGGTCCACATCAGGAAGCCGTTGAGCAGCCCGTTGTTGCTGAGGATGCCCATCCAGGCATAGACGCGGATCAGGATCGCGGTCCAGGTCGGCATCATGATCAGCAGCACCAGCACGGTCTGCACTTCCTTGCGGGCCTTGGAGATGGCATAGGCCATCGGATAGCCGATCAGCAGGCACAGCAGCGTGCTGAAGAAGGCCATCTTCAACGAACCGAGGTACGCCGCCAGGTACAGCTCGTCGTCACCCAGCATCGAGTAGTTGCCGAGGTTCAGCACCAGTTGCAGCTTCTGCTCGACGAAGGTGTAGATCTCGGTATACGGCGGAATCGCCACATCCGCTTCAGCGAAGCTGATCTTCAGAACGATGAAGAACGGCAGCATGAAGAACAGGAACAGCCAGATGAAAGGGATCCCGATGACCACATGACGGCCAGAGGGGGTTATTCGTTGCAACCGGCGCTTGAGTTTTCGCATGTTCATGAGCGCAGTACCACGCCGCTGTCGTCTTCCCACCAGACGAACACTTCGTCACCCCAGGTCGGTCGTGCGCCCTGGCGTTCGGCGTTGGCGACGAAGGACTGGACCAGCTTGCCGCTCGGCAGCTCGACGTAGAACACCGAGTGACCGCCCAGGTAGGCGATATCGTGGACCTTGCCGCGCGACCAGTTGTGCTCGCACTCCGGCTGGGTGGTGGTGACCAGCAGCTTCTCCGGGCGGATCGCGTAGGTCACGTGCTTGTCCTGCACCGAGGTGCTCACGCCGTGACCGACGTAGATGTTGCGCTCCAGCTCCGGGCTGGCGATGCGCGCGTAACCTTCGGCATCGTCGACCACTTCACCTTCGAACAGGTTGACGTTGCCGATGAACTCGCAGACCAGGCGACTGGTCGGGGTCTCGTAGACGTCGATCGGGCTGCCGATCTGGGCGATCCAGCCCAGGTGCATGATGGCGATCCGTTCGGCCATGGTCATGGCCTCTTCCTGGTCGTGGGTCACCATGACGCAGGTCACGCCGACGCGCTCGATGATCTCGACAAGCTCAAGCTGCATTTGCGAGCGCAGCTTCTTGTCCAGAGCACCCATGGGCTCGTCGAGCAGCAACAGTTTCGGCCGTTTGGCCAGGGAACGGGCCAGGGCCACCCGCTGGCGCTGGCCACCGGACAACTGGTGCGGCTTGCGCTTGGCGTACTGGCTCATCTGCACCAGCTTAAGCATTTCGGCCACGCGGGCATCGATCTCGGCTTTCGGAATGCGGTCCTGCTGCAGGCCGAAGGCGATGTTCTGCGCCACAGTCATGTGCGGGAACAGCGCGTAGGACTGGAACATCATGTTGATCGGCCGCTCGTAGGGCGGCATGTCGGTGATGTCCACGCCATCGAGGAAGATCCGGCCTTCGGTCGGCCGTTCAAAACCTGCGAGCATGCGCAGCAAGGTGGATTTACCCGAACCCGAGCCGCCGAGCAGGGCGAAGATCTCGCCCTTTCTGATTTCCAGGGACACATCGTCCACGGCGATCGTCTCGTCGAACTTCTTCGTGACCCGGTCGATCTTGACCAACACCTGCTTGGGTGATTGGTCGCCCTCGAGGGCTTTCTTATAGGCGCCGGAGGCAACAGCCATTTGCAAAACTCCCAACAAAATTTAGCCGCGAGGCCCAGACGGCCTGGCATTGAATGGTTTGACCCGAGTCCTTGCGGACTATTTGCCCGACTTGATCCTGGTCCAGCTACGGGTCATCACACGTTGGATTTTCGGGGGTAGTTCCGAGTTGACGTACAGCTTGTCCACAACAGCTTGCGGTGGGTAAACCGCTTCGTCGGTGCGCACGGACTGATCCATCAGTTCGCCAGCCTTTGGGTTCGGGTTGGCATATCCGACATAATCGCTGACCTGGGCGATCGCTTCAGGTTGCAGCAGATAATTGATGAACGCATGGGCCTCCTTCACGTTGCCGGCGTCCTTGGGAATCGCCAGCATGTCGAACCAGAGGTTGCCGCCCTCCTTGGGAATCACGTAGGCGATATCCACGCCCTTCTTCGCTTCTTCGGCGCGCTTCTTCGCCTGGAACACATCGCCGGAGAAACCGGCCGCCACGCAGATCTCGCCGTTGGCCAGATCGGTGATGTACTTGGACGAGTTGAAATAGGTGACGTACGGACGAACCTTGAGCAGTTTCTCCTCGGCCGCCTTGTAGTCCTTCTCGTTGGTGCTGTTGGGGCTCAGGCCCATGTAGTTGAGCACCGCCGGCAGCATTTCATCGGCGGAGTCGAGGAACGCCACGCCGCAACTGGAAAGCTTCTTGATGTTTTCCGGCTCGAACAGCATCGCCCAGGAGTCGATCCTGTCGACGCCGAGCACGGCCTTGACCTTCTCGACGTTGTAGCCGATGCCGTTGGTGCCCCACAGGTACGGCACCGCGTACTGGTTGCCCGGATCGTTCTTCTCCAGCCGCTTCATCAGCACCGGGTCGAGGTTGGCGTAGTTGGGCAGCAGCGACTTGTCGAGCTTCTGGAAGGCGCCGGCCTTGATCTGCTTGCCGAGGAAGTGGTTGGACGGAACCACCACGTCATACCCGGTATGTCCGGCCAGCAACTTGCCTTCCAGGGTTTCATTGGAATCGAAGACGTCATACACCGGTTTTATACCGGTGGCCTTCTCGAAATCGGCCAGGGTTTTCTCGCCGATATAATCGGACCAGTTATAAATATGCACAGTCGGGGCAGCGTACGCACCCGCAGCCAGCGTCAGGCCTGCGCCAACCAGCAAAGTCTTGCAAAACAAAGAAATAGACACTCGGAGGTCCTCTCAATAGTTGGGCCTGAGTTGCCCGGGCCATATGGCGCCAAACCGCCCGATGACAAAACCGGCGCGCAACTTACCCTCGATAAGCCGATCCAGCAAAAGTTTTCTTTGATTGATATTTATCCTGCTGGAACCGGCGCCCGGATGAGTCCGGTTCCAGCAGGTGGAGCGTGTTACATCAGGCCGGTCACTTGCCCGACTTGATCTTGGTCCAGCTGCGGGTCAGCTCACGCTGGGTAGCGGCAGGCAGGTCGGCAATGGCGTAGAGCTTGGCCTGCACGTCTGCTGGCGGATAGATACCCGGGTCGCTGGTGATGCTCTTGTCGACCAGTGCGGTGGCCTTCTCGTTGCCGTTCGGGAAACGCACGCTGTCGGTGATCGCCGCCATGACTTCCGGCTTGAGCAGGTAGTTCATGAACTTGTAGGCGCCGTCGACGTTTTCCGCGTCTTTCGGAATGGCGACCATGTCATAGAAGCTGCCGGCACCTTCCTTCGGAATGGCGTAGCTGACTTTCACCTTGTCACCGGCTTCGGCAGCGCGGGACTTGGCCTGCTGGATATCACCCGAGTAGCCGACGGCCACGCAGATGTTGCCGTTGGCCAGGTCCGAGATGTACTTGGACGAGTGGAAGTAGGTGATCGAAGGACGGATCTTCAGGAACAGATCCTCGGCCTTCTTGATGTCATCCTTCTTCTGGCTGTCGGTTGGCAGGCCCAGGTAGTGCAGCGCCACCGGGATCATCTCGGTCGGCGAGTCGAGGAAGCTCACGCCGCAGCTCTTGAGCTTGGCGATGTTCTCCGGCTTGAGCAGGGTGTCCCACGAATCGATCTTGTCCACGCCCAGCGCGGCCTTGACCTTCTCCGGGTTGTAGCCGATGCCGATCGAGCCCCACATGTACGGGAAGGCGTGCTGGTTGCCCGGGTCACTGACCGAAACCGCCTTGAGCAGCGACTTGTTCAGGTTGTCGTAGTTGGACAGCTTGGACTTGTCCAGTTCCTGGTAGACGCCAGCCTTGATCTGCTTGGCCAGGAAGTTGTTGGACGGCACCACGATGTCGTAACCGGACTTGCCGGCCAGCAGCTTGGCTTCCAGGGTTTCGTTGCTGTCGAATACGTCGTAGACGACCTTGATCCCGGACTCCTTCTCAAAGTTCGCGATGGTGTCCGGTGCGATGTAGTCGGACCAGTTGTAAACGTGCAGCACTTTGTCGTCCGCGTGAGCGGCACCGGCCATCGCTCCGGCCATGGACAGGGCCAGGAGAGTCTTGCCAGCGTTCTTCAAACCTAATGCCTTCATGCGTCATGCTCCAATTTTTCTTTTTAACCAGCTGTTCGGCGGCCGATTTCCGGGCAACTCGGAACAGTGGGGTAGTCTGGCAAGATCCAAGGCCGGCTTTCAAGGAAAGACCCGCCTTTGTGATCACTCCGAGCGAAAGCGCCTGCAACTCGCCCCCGCTCAGAGCCTAGCACCTAGCCCTGCAACGCACTCAGGGTCAGGTCCAGGCATTGACGGGCCTTGGCCACCAACTCATCGATCTCGGCCTTGCTGATCACCAGTGGCGGGGCAATGATCATGGTGTCGCCGACGGCACGCATGATCAGCCCGTTATCGAAGCAGAACTGCCGGCAGATCATGCCGACGCCCTTGCCTTCATAGCGCGCACGGGTGGCCTTGTCCTTGACCAGCTCGATGGCCCCCAGCAGACCCACACCGCGAACCTCACCCACCAGCGGGTGATCGTTCAGTTCCCGTAGACGCTTCTGCAAATAAGGTGCCGTTTCGGCCTTGGCCCGTTCGATAATTTTTTCATCGCGCAGGATGCGGATGTTTTCCAGCGCCACCGCCGCGGCCACCGGGTGCCCGGAGTAGGTGAAACCGTGGTTGAAATCGCCACCCTCGTTGAGCACCGCGACCACGTCGTCACGCACGATCAGGCCACCCATCGGGATGTAGCCGGAGGTCAGGCCCTTGGCGATGGTCATCATGTGCGGCTTGAGGCCGTAGAAATCGCTGCCGAACCACTCGCCGGTACGGCCGAACCCGCAGATCACCTCGTCGGCGACGAACAGGATGTCGTACTTGGCGAGGATCTCCCTGATCCGCGGCCAGTAGCTTTCAGGCGGCACGATCACGCCACCGGCCCCCTGGATCGGCTCGGCGATGAACGCACCGACGTTGTCCACGCCCAGTTCGAGGATTTTCTCCTCCAACTGGTTGGCCGCCCAGATACCGAACTCTTCCGGGCTCATGTCGCCGCCTTCGCCGAACCAGTAGGGTTGCGGGATATGAACGATGCCCGGGATCGGCAGGTCGCCCTGCTCGTGCATGTAGGTCATGCCGCCCAGGCTGGCGCCGGCCACGGTGGAGCCGTGATAGCCATTCTTGCGGCTGATGATGGTCTTCTTCTGCGGCTGGCCCTTGATCGCCCAGTAGTGGCGGACCATACGCAGCATGGTGTCGTTGCCTTCGGAGCCGGAACCGGTGAAGAACACGTGGTTCATGCCCTCGGGCGCAATCTCGGAGATCACCTTGGCCAACTCCAGCGCCGGCGGGTGGGCGGTCTGGAAGAACAGGTTGTAATAAGGCAGTTCGCGCATCTGCTGGCTGGCGGCCTCGGCCAGCTCGTCGCGCCCATACCCGACCGCCACGCACCACAGGCCGGCCATGCCGTCGAGGATCTTGTTGCCCTCGCTGTCCCAGAGGTAGACGCCCTTGGCGTTGGTGATGATGCGCGGGCCCTTTTCCTTCAATTGCTTGAAGTCGCTGAAGGGAGCCAGGTGATGATCACTGCTGAGGGTCTGCCACTCACGGGTTTGCGGGTTGTTGCTGGTCATACGGATCTCCTAGATTCCAGTGAAGGCGCGGCCAGATACCCGCCGCGCCCGCTGCATCAGACGGCGAAGAGCAGGAATTCCCGCTCCCACGAACTGATGACACGCTTGAAGTTTTCATGCTCGGCCCGCTTTACCGCGACGTAGCCAGTGATGAATTTCTTGCCCAGGTACTTCTCGATGGTCTTGCTGTTTTCCATGCGCTCCAGGGCGTCCTCGATGGTCAGCGGCAGGCGCAGGTTGCGCCGCTCGTAACCACGACCGACCACCGGCGCGCTCGGTGTCATGCCTTCGACCATGCCGATATAGCCGCACAGCAGGCTGGCGGCGATCGCCAGGTAAGGGTTGGCGTCGGCGCCCGGCAGGCGATTTTCCACCCGGCGGTTCTGCGGGCCGGCATCCGGTACCCGCAGGCCGACAGTGCGGTTCTCTTCGCCCCACTCCACGTTCACCGGCGCCGAGGTGTCCGGCAGGAAGCGGCGGAACGAGTTGACGTTCGGCGCGAACAGCGGCAACAGCTCGGGAATCAGCTTCTGCAGGCCGCCGATGTGGTTGAGGAACAGCTCGCTCTTGGTCCCATCCTCATTGGAGAAGATGTTCTTGCCGGTCTGGATGTCGATGATGCTCTGGTGCAGGTGCATGGCGCTGCCCGGCTCGCCGGTCATCGGCTTGGCCATGAAGGTGGCCGCCACGTCGTGCTTGAGCGCCGCCTCGCGCATGGTGCGCTTGAACACCAGGATCTGGTCGGCCAGGGACAGGGCATCGCCGTGACGGAAGTTGATTTCCATCTGCGCCGTGCCGTCCTCGTGGATCAGCGTGTCGAGGTCCAGCTCCTGCAGTTCGCACCAGTCGTAGACATCCTCGAACAGTGGATCGAATTCGTTGGCGGCCTCGATGGAGAACGACTGGCGACCGATCTCCGGGCGCCCGGAACGGCCCACCGGCGGTTGCAGCGGATAGTCCGGGTCGTCGCTGCGCTTGGTCAGGTAGAACTCCATCTCCGGCGCGACGATCGGCTGCCAGCCGCGGTCGGCGTAGAGCTTCAGGACCTTCTTGAGCACGTTGCGCGGCGACAGCTCGATCGGGTTGCCCTGCTTGTCGTAGGTGTCGTGGATCACCTGCGCGGTCGGCTCGATGGCCCAGGGCACCAGGTACACCGCGTTGCCGTCGGGGCGGCAGATCATGTCGATGTCGGCCGGGTCCAGCAGTTCGTAATAGATGTCGTCTTCGACGTAGTCGCCGGTCACGGTCTGCAACAGGACACTTTCAGGCAGACGCATGCCCTTTTCGGCGATGAACTTGTTGGTTGGCGAGATCTTGCCCCGGGTGATGCCGGTGAGGTCGCCAATCATGCATTCGACTTCTGTGATCTTGTGGTCTTTCAACCAATCGGTGAGCTGGTCGAGGTTGTTACTCATAAATGCCTCTGGGCTGGGTTTCCTGAACTACATAATAGGAGTCAGGCGCTCGTTAAAGCATCAGTGTCGCGTTGTTTTGCCCGTTTTCGGCAGGCCTCGCCGAACGCCTGGAAAATGGCGAGGTAGACCGGATTGCTTTCGACCTGCCATTCCGGATGCCATTGCACACCTAATGCAAAGGCGTTAGCAAAAGCCTTGCCGCCAATCACCGAGACCGCCTCGATCAGGCCGTCCGGGGCCCGGGCCTCGATCCGCAGGCCAGCGGCCAGGCGGTCGATGCCCTGGCCGTGAATCGAGTTGACCGCGAACTCCGCCGGCAACCCGAGCCCCGCCAGGACCCCACCGGGCTCCACCCGCACCGGGTGCGCGGGGCCGTACTGGACCTCCAGCGGCTGGCTCTCGTCTTCACGATGATCGATAAAGGTTCCCACTTCATGAACCTTCTGGTGCAGGCTGCCGCCGAACGCCACATTCATCTCCTGGAAACCGCGGCAGATGCCGAGCACCGGCACGCCGGCCGCCACGGCGGCACGGATCAGCGGCAGGGTGGTGCGGTCGCGTGCAGAATCATGAGCAGTGCCTGGCTCGCTGGCCGGGCCACCGTACAAATGCGGTTCGACGTTGGAGGGAGAGCCGGTAAAAAGAAGGCCGTCGAGGCTGTCCAGAATATCGGACGGTTCAAGCAGTTCCGCCAGCGAGGGGATGATCAGCGGCAAGCCCTGGGCAGCGCTTGCGACTGCGCGGACATACTTGTCACCACTGATGTGATAACCATGCAAACCCACCTGTTTAGAGCAGGCGGTGACGCCGATCAACGGCAGGCGAGACATGAAACACCCCGGTATTATTGCTGTTATGGGTTTTAATCGAGCTTAGCCTTGTTCATTTTTTTACACAACACCCCCGTAAAAAATACAACACGGCCCGCTCAAGCCTGCGGTGCCCACGGGAGTCAGCGGGAAAAAAACGCCCCAAAATGCCCCAAAAAAGCCACTCGGGCGCTTTTTCAGGGCAGAAATTGCCTCGCTTGACTTCGGCATGCCGTTCGGGTTGACTGAAACCAGAAAAGATCAATGATTGATATTTTTAACAACAAAGGTGTTGCATCATGTCGGTACCCCCGCGTGCCGTTCAGCTTAACGAAGCGAACGTGTTCCTTAAGGAACATCCTGAGGTTCTGTACGTTGACCTTCTGATTGCGGATATGAATGGTGTGGTGCGAGGCAAGCGCATCGAACGCACCAGCCTCCACAAGGTTTACGAGAAAGGCATCAACCTGCCGGCCTCACTTTTTGCCCTGGACATCAACGGCTCGACGGTGGAAAGCACCGGCCTGGGCCTGGACATCGGCGACGCCGACCGGATCTGTTACCCGATTCCCGGCACCCTGAGCAACGAGCCCTGGCAAAAGCGACCCACCGCGCAACTGTTGATGACCATGCACGAACTCGAAGGCGAACCTTTCTTCGCCGATCCTCGTGAAGTGCTCCGCCAAGTTGTAAGCAAGTTTGACGACCTCGGTCTGACCATCTGCGCCGCCTTCGAACTCGAGTTCTACCTGATCGACCAGGAGAACGTGAATGGCCGCCCACAACCTCCCCGCTCGCCGATCTCCGGCAAACGCCCGCACTCGACACAGGTCTACCTGATCGACGACCTCGATGAATACGTCGACTGCCTCCAGGACATCCTCGAAGGTGCCAAGGAGCAAGGGATCCCGGCCGACGCCATCGTCAAGGAAAGCGCCCCGGCGCAGTTCGAGGTGAACCTGCACCACGTGGCCGACCCGATCAAGGCCTGCGACTACGCGGTCCTGCTCAAGCGCCTGATCAAGAACATCGCCTACGACCATGAGATGGACACCACCTTCATGGCCAAGCCCTACCCGGGCCAGGCGGGCAACGGACTGCATGTCCATATCTCGGTACTCGACAAGGACGGCAAGAACATTTTTGCCAGCGAGGATCCCGAGCAGAACGCCGCGCTGCGTCACGCGATCGGCGGTGTGCTCGAGACCCTGCCCGCGCAGATGGCCTTCCTCTGCCCGAACGTCAACTCCTACCGCCGCTTCGGCGCGCAGTTCTACGTACCGAACTCGCCGAGCTGGGGCCTGGACAACCGCACCGTGGCCCTGCGCGTGCCGACCGGCTCGCCGGACGCCGTGCGCCTGGAACACCGCGTGGCCGGAGCCGACGCCAACCCGTACCTGCTGATGGCCTCGGTCCTGGCCGGCGTACACCATGGCCTGACCAACCAGGTCGAGCCACCGGCACCGACCGAAGGCAACAGCTACGAACAGAACGAGCAGAGCCTGCCGAACAACCTGCGCGATGCCCTGCGCGAGCTGGACGACAGTGAGATCATGGCCCGGTACATCGATCCGAAGTACATCGACATCTTCGTGGCCTGCAAGGAGAGCGAGCTGGAAGAGTTCGAACACTCCATCTCCGACCTCGAGTACAACTGGTACCTGCATACCGTTTAAGCGGGTGCGGTAATAGAAGGAAGAACGCCGCCGGCCCCTGGGCCCGCGGCGTTTTTTTTGACGGGGGCATCGAGGTGGCCTCTTCGCGGATACATCCGCCGCCCCAGCCTTGCGCCGTACACAGGGTTTGCGTTCAGCACGATCATTGTGCAGCCGGATTTATCCGCGAAGCTTTTGGCGATCTCACAGCCTGCACAGGACCTCGCGTACAATCCCCGCAGCCCTTGCCGGAGAACGCCATGCCCCGCCCCGCCACCGCTCGCAAACCCCGTGCCCGCAGCCAGGCGCGGATCGATTCGATTCTCGACGCCGCCCGCCACCTGCTGGCCGCCGAGGGCGTGGCCAACCTGTCGATCTACAGCGTCGCCGAGCGCGCGCAGATTCCGCCGTCGTCGGTCTACCACTTCTTCGCCAGCGTCCCGGCCCTGCTCGAAGCCCTCACCGCCGACGTCCACGCCGCCTTCCGCGCCTGCCTGCAGGCACCGATCGACCACGCCAGCCTCAGCAGCTGGCGCGACCTGTCACGGCTGGTGGAACAGCGGATGATGGTGATCTACAGCGAAGACGCGGCGGCCCGCCAACTGATCCTCGCCCAGCACGGCCTGACCGAGGTGACCCAGGCCGACCGCCAACACGATATCGAGCTGGGCGACCTGATGCACAAGCTGTTCATCCGCCACTTCGAACTGCCGGCGCTGCCGACGGATGTCGACGTGTTCGCCCTGGCGATGGAGTTGGGCGATCGGGTCTATGCGCGCTCGATGCAACTGCACGACCAGATCACCCCGCGCATGGCCGAGGAAGGCATGCGGGTGTTCGACGCCTACCTGGGGCTGTACCTGCCGCCGTACCTGCCCAAGCGCGACATCCCGCTCTGAAAAACTTGTGGGAGCCGGCGGTCCGGCGCCCCGGTTTATCCGCGAATAGGCCAGCACCGTCACCACCGCCCCCACAGGCAGTCTGACCGCTCATCGGCGGCGCACTAAAGACAGTTGGCTCCCACGGCAAGAATGCCTGCTCCCTGAGGAGTGCTAGAACGGCGCGTCACCGAGGATGGTCGCCCGGTGCATCACCCGTCGGTTCGGCCGGTAGTCATCCACTGCGTAGTGCTGGGTCACGCGGTTGTCCCAGAACGCCACGTCGTTCTCCTGCCAGCGCCAGCGGATGGTGAACTCCGGCCGCGTCGCGTGGGCGAACAGCAGCTTGAGGATCGCTTCGCTCTCCGCCTCTTCCAGCTCATTGATCCGGGTGGTGAAGCCCTCGTTGACGAACAGCGCCTTGCGCCCGCTCACCGGATGCGTGCGAATCACCGGATGGGACAGCGGCGGATTGTTCCGGCGGGTTTCCTCCCAGCGCGCCAGATCTTCCGGCGTACTGCCGAAGCGCTCGACGGGGAACGACTTGATGAAATTGTGCGTAGCCGTGAGTCCGTCCAGCAGCCGCTGCAACGGTGCCGACAAGGCCTCGAACGCAGCGATCCCGCTGGCCCACAGGGTGTCGCCGCCAAAGGCCGGCAACTGCTTGGCCGCCAGCACCGCACCGAGCGCCGGGGTCGGCAGGAAGGTCACGTCGGTGTGCCAGATGGCGTTGTCACGCACATCGGTGACCGCCGTATCGAGGACCAGCACCTGCGGCTGTTCCGGCACGTTCGGGTAGATCGGATGAATATGCAGGTCGCCGAAATTCGCCGCGAACGCCGCCTGTTGCTGCGGGTTCAGCGGCTGGTTGCGGAAGAACAGCACCTGGTACTTGAGCAGCGCCTGCTCGATGGCGTCGCGCTGCTCGAGGTTGAGCGGCTCGCTCAGGGCAATGCCATCGATCTGCGCACCCAGGGCCGCGCTCAGGGGAGTAAGGGTCAGGCTCATGGTCGGTTCTCTTCAAAATACGCGCCGAGCGCTCGGCAAAATCAAGTCTGTCAGTGAGCCTGGCCGTGCCACGGCACCAGCTTGCGTTGCAGGGCGCGCAGGCCCATCTCCATGGCGAAGGCGATCAGGGCAATCACCAGGATCCCCAGCACCACCACATCGGTCACCAAAAACTGTGCCGCCGACTGGACCATGAAGCCCAGGCCGCTGGTGGCCGCGATCAGCTCGGCGGCGACCAGCGTCGACCAGCCGACGCCCAGCCCGATGCGGACACCGGTGAGGATGTCCGGCAGGGCGCTGGGCAGGATCACGTGACGGATCAGCTGTGCCCGGGTCGCGCCCAGCGACAGCGCCGCGCGCAGCTTGGCCGGGTCGACGGTGCGCACGCCGGTGGCGGTCGCGATGGCGATCGGGGCGAAGATCGCCAGGTAGATCAGCAGCACTTTCGACAGCTCGCCGATACCGCACCAGATCACGATCAGCGGCAGGTAGGCCAGCGGCGGGATCGGCCGGTAGAACTCGATCAGCGGGTCGAGGATACCGCGGGCGATCCGGTTGTGACCGATCGCGATGCCCACCGGGATGGCGGTCAGCACGGCAATCCCCAGCGCCAGGCCGATACGGCCGAGGCTGGCACCCAGGTGCTGCCAGAGGGTCGCATCCATATAGCCCTTGGTCACCAGCAGCCAACCCTTTTCCAGCACCGCCGACGGCGGTGGCAGGAACAATGGCTCGATCACGCCGAAGGCGGTGACCGCCCACCACAGGGCAATCAGCCCCAGCAGGGTCAGCACGCTGATCCAGCGTGTACTCAAGCTGCGCCGTGCCGCAGGCACGGTCGGTTTGGTGGCGGCCGCCACCGGCAATTCATAGCTGCTCATACGAACTCCTGCCGCGAAGCGGCGCTGCGCTGGGAGAACACACGGGCCAGCACGTGCTCACGGGTTTCGATAAAACGCGGATCGGACTTGATCGAGCGGGCGGATTCGCCGGCGCTGTAGCGCTGGCCGAAATCCAGCTTCAGGTGTTCCACCACCCGTCCCGGATCGGGTGCCAGCAGGATCAGGTCGGTGGCAAGGAACACCGCCTCTTCAATATCGTGGGTAATCAGGAACACCGGCTTGGCGGTACGCTTCCAGACTTGCAGCAACAGCTCCTGCATCTGTTCACGGGTGAAGGCATCGAGGGCGCCGAACGGCTCGTCCATCAGCAGCACCCGCGGGTCCGCCGCCAGGGCGCGGGCCAGGCCGACACGTTGTTTCTGGCCGCCGGAGAGTTGCCAGATACGGCGCGAGTCGAAGTTCGCCAGGTCGACCAGTGCGAGCATTTCCCGGGCACGGGCTTCGCGCTGTTGGCGAGGAACACCGGCCAGTTCCAGGCCGAAGCCGACATTGGCCAGCACGTCCTGCCAGGGCAGCAGGGCATCGTCCTGGAACACCACCCCGCGCTCGGCGCCCGGACCCTTGACCGGCACACCGTCGAGCGTGATGCGCCCGGCGCTGGGTTCGACGAACCCGGCGATCAGGTTCAGCAGCGAAGTCTTGCCGCTGCCCGACGGCCCGAGGGCCACCAGCAACTGCTGGGGCCCCAGACTGAGGGAAATATCCGACAACACCGGCTCGGCCGCACCGGGGTACTGTGCGCTGATGCGCTCCAGTTGTAACAAGGCCATGGCGATGGGCTCCTCAGTCCTGGGCTCGGGCAATCAGGCCCGTTGAATCAGTTGGTGATGAATTTGGCGCTGACGTAGGGGGCGTAGTCCGGCAGGACCGCCTCGACCTTGCCCTGCTCTTTCAGGAACGTCGCGGTGTCGGTGATCGCCTGGGCGGTCGGCTTGCCGAGGACGGTGACCTGGTCAGCCGCCAGCGGGTAGACGTTGCCCTGCAGCAGCAGCGGAATGTCACTGGCCTTGGCGCCGGAGAGCTTGACCAGCTTGTCGACGTTCGCTTTGTCAGCCAGCCAGGCCTGTGGGTCTTTTCGGTATTGCGCGTAGGCATCCAGTGTCACTTTGGCGAATGCCTTGACGATCTCCGGGTGCTTCTCGGCAAAGTCCTTGCGCACGATCCAGGCATCGAACGTCGGTGCACCGAGCTTCGCCAGTTCGCCGGAGGTGATCAGCACCTTGCCGTTTTCCTTGGCCACGCCCAGGGCCGGGTCCCAGACGTAGGTGGCATCGATATCGCCGCGCTTCCAGGCGGAGATGATCGCCGGCGGCGCGAGGTTGAGGACCTGCACCTTCGCCGGATCGATGTTCCAGTGTTTCAGCGCGGCCAGCAGGCTGTAGTGGCCGGTGGAGACGAACGGCACAGCGACCTTCTTGCCGACCAGGTCCTGGGGCGAGTTGATCCCGGAGCCGTCGCGAGCCACCAGGGCCTCGGCGGCGCCGATCTGGGTGGCGATCAGGAAGGTTTCCACCGGTACCTTGCGGGTGATGGCCGCAGTCAGCGGGCTGGAGCCGAGGTAGCCGATCTGCACGTCGCCCGAGGCGATGGCCGAGATGACGTCGGCGCCATTGTCGAACTTGCGCCAGTCGATCCTGGCCTGGCTGACTTTTTCGTAGGTGCCGTCGGCCTGGGCGACCTTGGCCGGATCGACGGTGGTCTGGTAGGCCACGGTCAGGTCGGCAGCCTGGGCGAACAGGCTAGCCCCGGCCAGGGACAGTGCCGCCAGCAGGCGGAGTGGGGAATTGGGTTTCATCGGAGAAGCTCCTCAACGGATGACCGGGACTCGGCGTGTCGAGAAGACTAAATGATCTAAGAATCTTAAAATAAATAACTTATTTGCATTAGCTTATGAGAGGAAATATGTCTGTCATGTCCCCGGAAACCGGGGTCATATCGCCCTGTGGAGACAAGCGGATTCGCGACACGGCGTTTCGTGATCTATGGTTGAGGGCCAGTCCGACAAGTCACGCTCCGGACCGGACGTCGGAATGTGACAGGTACATGGCAATCTTGTTCTGACAAATGCTGTAATAAATTGACGAGAGTGGCAGCGTTTCGCCATGATTGCGTCGCCTTTTTGATCGCCCATGACGTACGGAGACGCCTCCGCAAGTCGCCGGGTTCTAAAAAGAGGCAGAAAAATACTTTTCAGGAATGAGCCCGGCGGTCGATAACACCCCCTGGCGCGGCGTTCGATCAAACACCATATTCCTGAATCGTCTGAAAAAGGACGAAATGATTCTTTTTGGGTTTATGACAAAGTCATTACTCTGCACGGACCAAACACCAGCGGTTAGACCAAAGTCGTAGGCAGGCGGGTCCCGATTGACTTACCGGTCACGATCCGGCGCTAATCGCGAAATCTGTGGCGCCAAAGGGGCGTAGATCCCGAGCCAATCAGAAATACAAAAATTAGAAATGAGAGGAGCAAGACCAATGAAGAAGTCCACTCTGGCCCTGGCTGTGGCCGTGGGGGTTCTGGCGCAGCAGGCAGGCGCCGCAGGTTTCATCGAAGACAGCAAGGCCACTCTGGGTCTGCGCAACTTCTACATCAATACCGATAACCGCGATGGCGCCAACACCGCTACCAGCCGGAACAAGAACGAAGAATGGGGCCAAGGCTTCGATCTGCGCTTCATCTCGGGTTACACCCAAGGCACCGTGCAGTTCGGTGTCGATGCGATCGGTCTGTACGGCATCCGTCTGGACTCCAGCCGTGACAAGAGCGGTAACGCCAACGGTGCTGCCAACGGCGGCACAGTCTTCCCGACCAATGGCCAGAATGGCGCAGTACCAGACTTCGCAAGCCTGGGCCTGACCGGCAAGGTCAAGGTTTCCCAGACCGAACTGAAGATCGGTACCCTGCAGCCGAACAACCCGGTCATCAAGACCAACGACGGTCGCCTGCTGCCACAAACCTTCACCGGCGGCGAGATCAAGTCGAACGAAATCAAGGATCTGACCCTGACCGGCGGTCTGATCAACTCGGCCAAAGGCCGTAACTCCACCAACGACCAGAGCCTGTCGATCGCTGGCGCCAACGGCACTACCGCTGCCGCGCGTGACAGCAACAAGTTCTACTATGGTGGTGCCGACTACAAGATCACCAAGGACCTGACCGCTTCGTACTACTACGGCGAGCTGAAGGACTTCTACTCGCAGAACTTCCTGGGCCTGGTGCACAACTGGGCAATCGGCCCTGGCGTACTCAAGAGCGACCTGCGCTACTACCGCAGCCGTGACAATGGTGCCAATGGCGACACCGCCAACTACTACACCACCGGCTGGTACTCGGATCACACCACCAACGCCACCAAGGTCAAGGGCAAGGTCGACAACGACCTGTACAGCTACCTGGCCCTGTACTCGGTTGAAGGCCACACCTTCGGCGCCGGCTACCAGTACACCAAGGGTGACAGCGACTTCCCTTGGCTGAACCAGGGTGACGGCTCGTCCAACAGCACCATCACCGACGTGCAGATCCAGAAGTTCGCCCGTGCCGGCGAGCGCACCTGGCAGGCTCGCTACGCCTACGACTTCGCCAAGGTTGGCGTACCTGGCCTGACCGCCGGTATCGTCTACCTGCGTGGCGACAACATCGATACCATCGTATCGGGCGTACGTGCCAACGGTAGCTCCGAGTGGGAACGCGACATCAGCCTGGCCTACGTCGTACCGGAAGGTACCTTCAAGAACCTGGGCTTCGCCTGGAAAAACGCCATGTGGCGTACCGACCTGCCGAACACCCGTTCGCAGGACGAGAACCGCCTGATCGTCAGCTACTCGATCCCGCTGCTGTAAGAAGCGCGTGATCGTCTAGTAGAAAGATCCACACTCGGCCCGGCGCAATGCCGGGCCGAGTGCTTCACGTCTTGCATACAGCACTACCATCAGCTTCGGCCTCCCGCCAAACCTCGACATCGCGGCGTTCGGCACTCCACTGAGTTACATCCCCTTAGCCCTCTCACAAGCTGTGGACAAGAGTGCGCCTGGTCGCCTTGCGCGTCCAATGAAGATGTTTTTAATATTTCTTTATCTTCTAAATAAATCGATATTTATTCTTTTTAAATAATCCGTACTACAGGCACATTAGGACTCATCCACCTTCACCCAAGGAGCAGCACATGAGCCTCAGACTGGGCGACATCGCCCCCGACTTCGAACAGGATTCCAGCGCCGGCAAGATTCGTTTCCACGAGTGGCTCGGCGACAGCTGGGGCGTGCTGTTTTCCCACCCGGCGGACTTCACCCCGGTGTGCACCACCGAACTTGGCTTCACCGCCAAGCTCAAGGACGAATTCGCCCAGCGCGGCGTCAAGGCCATCGCCCTGTCCGTGGACCCGGTGGACTCGCACCACAAGTGGATCGAGGACATCAACGAAACCCAGCACACCCTTGTCAACTTTCCGATCCTGGCCGACGCCGACCGCAAGGTGTCCGACCTGTACGACCTGATCCACCCCAATGCCAGCGACACCCTGACCGTGCGCTCGCTGTTCGTGATCGACCCGAACAAGAAGATCCGGCTGACCATCACCTACCCGGCGAGCACCGGCCGCAACTTCAACGAGATCCTGCGGGTGATCGACTCGCTGCAACTGACCGACAACCACAAGGTCGCCACCCCGGCCAACTGGCAGGACGGTGACGACGTGGTGATCGTGCCGTCGCTCAAGGACGAGGAAGAGATCAAGCGTCGCTTCCCGAAAGGCTACCGCGCGGTGAAACCGTACCTGCGCCTGACGCCGCAGCCCAATCGCTGAGATCCATGTGAAGGGCAGCCAGCGCCCTCCCCCTGTAGGAGCGTGGCTTGCCCGCGATCGGCTGCGAAGCAGTCGTGAAATCGGCTGATGCGGTGTTCCTGATGAAACGGGTGCTCAGGATTTGCGAGTGCTTCGCACTCGATCGCGGGCAAGCCACGCTCCTACAGGGATCGAGAACATCGGCCGTTTTTTTCAGTTTCAAGGTATTCACAAAGCAGGGGTTTTCAGGCCGTTTCGACGGCCTATTTTTTTGCCCGGAACAAAACCCGCCTTATATGCACTTTAAGAATAAACAAATGAATAAATAAGATTTATAGATATAAAAAATCACTGGTAAGGTCTGTCAACCCAAGCGAGATCGCAACCCGCGAATCGCCGTCACATGTTTGAGGAAAGACCTACATGCTGGTCGTGACACTCGGAGGAAGCCCCAGCCAGCGATCGCGCTCCGGGGTACTGCTGGACCGCGCCAGACACTGGCTCAACCAGCAAGGCATCGAGGTAGTGAACTACCAGATCCGTGATTTCAATGCCGAAGACCTGCTCCATGCACGCTTCGGCAGCCCGCAGGTGGTCAATCTGCTGCAGCATATCGAACAGGCCGACGGCCTGGTGATCGCCACGCCGGTGTACAAGGCCTCGTTTTCCGGCGCCCTGAAGACCCTGCTCGACCTGCTGCCCGAGCGCGCCCTGAGCCACAAGGTGGTCCTGCCCATGGCCACCGGTGGCAGCATCGCCCACATGCTCGCCGTGGACTATGCGCTCAAGCCGGTCCTCGCCGCGCTGAAGGCCCAGGAGATGCTCCACGGCATCTTCGCCGAGGACAGCCAGATCGCCTATGGCGAAGGCAGCGCCCAGGCGCAACTGGCCCCGGCGCTGGAACAACGCCTGGACGAGGCCCTGGAGCAGTTCCACCGGGCCCTGGCCCGCCGGCCCAGGCCCCTGGACCCGGCCGTGCTGAATGATCGTCTGCTGAGTGCTCGCTGGAGCATCTAGCCCGTTTCACCCGCAATCGATGTACTGGCCTTACTCGCCCGCCAACGGGCAAGCAGGTGCAGCCAAAACCCCAACTGCAAAAAGGAGAGCGCCATGCGCACTGTCATTTTGCGTCGTGGTCTGGTCGCTCTGTTTGCAGCGGCTGTCACCTTCGGCGCCATTACCCAAGCCCAGGCCGAGTCCCTGCGCATCGGTTATCAGAAATACGGCACCCTGGTCCTGCTCAAGGCCAAGGGCAGCCTGGAAAAACGCCTCGCCGCGCAGGGCGTACAGGTGCAATGGACCGAGTTCCCCGGTGGCCCGCAACTGCTCGAAGGGCTGAACGTCGGCTCGATCGACTTCGGTGTCACCGGCGAGACGCCACCGGTATTCGCCCAGGCCGCCGGTGCCGACCTGCTCTACGTCGCCTCCGAGCCGCCCGCGCCGACCAGCGAAGCGATCCTGGTACCCAAGGACTCGCCGATCAAGTCGGTACAGGAACTCAAGGGCAAGAAGGTCGCCCTCAACAAGGGCTCCAACGTCCACTACCTGCTGGTCCGCGCCCTGGAAGACGCCGGCCTCAAGTACAGCGACATCCAGACCGTCTACCTGCCTCCCGCCGATGCCCGCGCCGCCTTCGAGCGCGGCAGCGTCGACGCCTGGGTGATCTGGGACCCCTACCAGGCTGCCGCCGAGCAACAGCTCAAGGCCCGCACCCTGCGTGACGGCAAGGGCCTGGTGGACAACAACCAGTTCTACCTGGCGACCCGCCCCTACGCGCAAAAACACCCCGAGGTGATCAAGGCCCTGGTCGAGGAAGTCCGCGCCGTCGGCGACTGGTCCAAGGCCAACCCCGAGGAAGTCACCGCCCAGGTCGCGCCGCTGCTCGGCCTGCCCGCCGACATCACCCTGACCTCGGTGAAGCGCCAGGGCTACGGCGCGCAGTTCCTCACCCCCGAGGTGGTCGCCGCGCAACAGAAAATCGCCGACAGCTTCTACCAGCTCAAGCTGATTCCCAAGCCGCTGAGCATCAAGGACGTGATCTGGACACCACCGGCCGCCGTTGCCACCGCACCTTGAACCGTATTCCTTAGGAGACAACTCCATGAGCCTCAACATCTTCTGGTTCCTGCCTACCCACGGCGACGGCCATTACCTTGGCACCGCCGAAGGCGCACGCGCCGTCGACCACGGTTATCTGCAGCAGGTGGCCCAGGCCGCCGATCGCCTCGGCTTCGGCGGCGTACTGATCCCCACCGGGCGTTCCTGCGAGGACTCCTGGCTGGTGGCCGCCTCGCTGATCCCGGTGACCCAACGGCTGAAATTCCTCGTCGCCCTGCGCCCCGGGATCATTTCCCCGACCGTGGCGGCGCGCCAGGCGGCGACCCTCGACCGGCTGTCCGGCGGACGGGCGCTGTTCAACCTGGTGACCGGCGGCGACCCGGACGAGCTGGCCGGCGACGGCCTGTTCCTCGACCACGAAGAGCGTTACCAGGCCTCGGTGGAGTTCACCCGCATCTGGCGGCGGGTACTGGAAGGCGAGACCGTCGACTACGACGGCCAGCACATCAGCGTGAAGGGCGCCAAGCTGCTCTATCCGCCCCTGCAGCAGCCGCGGCCACCGCTGTACTTCGGCGGCTCGTCGGAAGCCGCCCAGGACCTGGCCGCCGAACAGGTGGACATGGTCCTGACCTGGGGCGAACCGCCGGCCGCCGTCGCCGAGAAAATCGAACAGGTCCGCGCCAAGGCCGCCAGACAGGGCCGTACCGTGCGCTTCGGCATCCGCCTGCACGTGATCGTTCGCGAAACCAATGCCGAGGCCTGGAAGGCCGCAGAGAAACTCATCTCGCACCTGGACGATGACACCATCGCCCGCGCGCAGAAATCCCTGGCGCGCTTCGACTCCGTCGGCCAGCAGCGCATGGCCGCCCTGCACGGTGGCAGCCGCGACAAGCTGGAAGTCAGCCCCAACCTGTGGGCCGGCGTCGGCCTGGTACGGGGCGGTGCCGGCACCGCCCTGGTCGGCGATGGCCCGACCGTGGCGGCACGGGTCAAGGAATACGCGGACCTGGGCATCGACACCTTCATCTTCTCCGGCTACCCGCACCTGGAAGAGTCCTACCGGGTCGCCGAACTGCTGTTCCCGCACCTGGACATCGAGCGCCCGGAGCGGCCGAAAAGCGCCGGTTACGTCAGCCCCTTCGGTGAGATGGTCGCCAACGACATCCTGCCCAAAGCCGTGTCCCAGAGCTGAGGCCGCGCCATGACGACCCTGACCCGTATCACCCACCGGCTGGCGCCCTGGGCGCTGCCGATCCTGCTGCTGGCGGTGTGGCAACTGTCGGTCTCGGCCGGCTGGCTGTCGACCCGGATCCTGCCCGCGCCGAGCGCCGTGGTCGAGGCCGGCGTCGCCCTGGTGCAGAGCGGCGACCTCTGGACTCACCTGGCCATCAGCGGCTGGCGCGCCGGCCTCGGTTTCCTCATCGGTGGCAGCATCGGCCTGACCCTGGGCTTCATCACCGGCCTGTCGAAATGGGGCGAACGCCTGCTCGACAGCTCGGTGCAGATGATCCGCAACGTGCCGCACCTGGCGCTGATCCCACTGGTCATCCTGTGGTTCGGCATCGACGAGTCGGCGAAGATTTTCCTGGTCGCCCTCGGCACCCTGTTCCCGATCTACCTCAACACCTACCACGGCATCCGCAACGTCGATCCGGCCCTGGTGGAGATGTCGCGCAGCTACGGCCTGTCCGGCTTCAGCCTGTTCCGCCAGGTGATCCTGCCAGGCGCGTTGCCCTCGATCCTGGTCGGCGTGCGCTTCGCCCTCGGCTTCATGTGGCTGACCCTGATCGTCGCCGAGACCATCTCGGCCAGTTCCGGCATCGGCTACCTGGCGATGAACGCCCGGGAGTTCCTGCAAACCGACGTGGTGGTGTTGGCGATTGTCCTCTACGCGGTCCTGGGCAAACTCGCCGACCTCGCGGCCCGTGGCCTGGAGCGGGTCTGGCTGCGCTGGCATCCGGCCTATCAGAGCAAAGGCGGTGCCGCATGACAGCCCAACAACCTCCACGCCTGCTGCAAGGCATTCCGCTGGCGGCGCGCAAGCTGCAGAAAACCTTCGGCGAGCGCCAGGTCCTGCGTGAGATCGACCTGCATATCCCGGCCGGACAGTTCGTCGCCGTGGTCGGCCGCAGCGGTTGCGGCAAGAGTACCCTGCTGCGCCTGCTGGCCGGTCTCGACAAACCCACCGGCGGTGACCTGCTGGCCGGCGCCGCGCCGTTGAGCGACGCCCGCGAAGACACCCGGCTGATGTTCCAGGAAGCGCGCCTGCTGCCGTGGAAAAAAGTCATCGACAACGTCGGCCTCGGCCTCAAGGGCAACTGGCGTCCCCAGGCCCTGCAGGCACTGGAAGCGGTCGGCCTGGCCGATCGTGCCAACGAGTGGCCGGCGGGCCTGTCCGGTGGCCAGAAACAGCGCGTGGCCCTGGCCCGCGCCCTGATTCACCAGCCTCGACTGCTGCTGCTCGACGAACCGCTGGGGGCGTTGGACGCCCTGACCCGGATCGAGATGCAGCAACTGATCGAGCGCCTTTGGCAGCAGCATGGTTTTACCGTGCTGCTGGTGACCCACGACGTCAGCGAAGCCGTGGCCATCGCCGATCGGGTGATCCTGATCGAAGACGGCCAGATCGGCCTCGACCTGCACGTCGAACTGCCGCGCCCGCGGGTGCGGGGTTCCCATCGCCTGGCGGCGCTGGAGACCGAAGTGTTGAACCGGGTGCTGTCGCTGCCTGGCGCGCCACCCGAACCGGAACCTGTTTCACCCTTGCCCACGCAATTGCGCTGGGCGCTGTAACCAAGCCTTGCCTACTCAATCAAAGACAGGAATCAACGCCATGACCATCAAAGCCATCAACGTGCGCAACCAGTTCAAGGGCACCGTCAAGGAAATCGTCACCGGCGACGTACTGTCGGAAATCGACGTCCAGACCGCTTCCGGCATCGTCACCTCGGTGATCACCACCCGTTCGGTCAAGGAACTGGAACTGGAAATCGGCAGCGAAGTGATCGCCTTCGTGAAATCCACCGAGGTGTCGATCGCCAAGCTGTAAGCGGTGGCACCCAGCGCCCCCGGACGGCCAAGGCCCTCCGGGGTTTTCTTTTTCGGGGAAGCTCACCAGTAGCACGGCTTTCTCGCCGGTTTTTTCCGGGTCGGCACTTGATGTGGAAACTGGCAGGCAGCCAGCTCCTCCTGTGTGACGACCTGACGCATCCAGTTGGAGTGATTCTTCAATGAGCCAGGAGGTGTGCGCTTGATACCTTCACGGTTCGGCAGAACTACACCCACTTGAATCTCGGGATGATCCTCCCGGATAGCCCTGAGGGCAGGGGTCATATCCGTGTCGGCTGACACCAGCACGATTTGCCCGATACGTTCAGAAGCAGGCAACGACGCTTGTTTGGCAGCAAGACGATACATGCTGATCGCGATATGAACATCGGTTTCCTTTTCTTCGAGCTTCCAGATAGCGACCTGGTCCTGCCTTGAGGCCGGTGTATTTCGATCGACAAATCGAGGCGCAAGCCTCGGCTCCAATTGGTGCCGCCCATAATGGACATGCACACCTCTTTCAATGAGCGCACGCAAATAGGTGTCCTGGCCTCCTTGGAGAGCCGGCCACGACTGGCAAGATCGGGTTTGACGCCCGAAGTGAAGAAAAATATCGAGACCAGTTCGCTCTCGGGTTGCTCGGCGCAAAGGATGAGGAGAAGCAGCGCCGGAAGGTCCAGCCATTTATACTGGGTTCCTGCCAATAAGCCATAAAACAGGTTGTATCCGTCCACAAAGCAGGCTGTGCGCACAGGTTTCAGTCCCTTGAAACGAAAAAACCGGCACGAGGCCGGTTTTTTCACCCCAACGGCCAGCGAACTGAATCGCTGCGTACGGGGCTGAGTGGTTCTTCAAGAATGCCACAGATGACGTTGATGTCAACTCACTACGACCGTTGGATACATTCTTGTTGCAGACGCTAAGACCCACCAGCAAGACGATTCCCTTTCCCTCGCCTGAAATTTCCTAGAAAATCCTTTTGGCTTGCGCCTGTCGATCTGCGGGACCTAGGCTGACACCTGTCACTGAAAAACAGTGACCGGGTTTGGTCACCCGTTCAATGTCAGGCGCACCAGCGCCACCAAGGTTTCAGGCACTTCCTGTGTCTGTCGTTTCATGGTGGGCTGTGCGCGGGGCGCCTTCGGGTGCGCCGGGTGCCTGACATCCCGGTTGACCAACCTGCGTACCGCCCGCCACCTCTCGTTTGGTCACGACGGTGACGGGTTCTCGACCATGTCAGGAGAATCGCCATGTTCAAAGTCACGCCCAACCCGCCCAAAAGCGAACCGGCACTCCAAGCCGCTACCGAGCGCGCTTTCGCCCACTACGAACTACCCGCAGATCCCATCAGCAGGACACCTCACCTCGAAGACACCCTGAACAACCTCGACTCGATCCTGCGCTCGGCCGCTGCGACCGCCTATGAGTCCGCCGAGCAGTTGAGCGGCCTGCCGCGCCATCTGGCGATGGCCTCGGTGCACCTGATCGAGTTGGCGCAGAGCCAGGTAGATGGGTTGCTGGGGCAGCAGCACTGAAGCATCTGGGAACACCGCAATTCCTGTGGGAGCTGGCTTGCCAGCGAAGGCGTTCCGGAGGCCGCCAGAAGCTTCGCGGGCAAGCCCTCTCAAACGCGATCCGGTCTGCGCAAACCACAAGGCCCGCGCGGAGGCGGGCCTTGTGGTTCC
>NZ_JSYZ01000003.1:2130-133724 GCF_001293465.1 Pseudomonas asplenii | reverse complement strand
ACCAGTTCATCATCTGTGCGCCGGCCTGGGTCATGCGGTTCCACGCGGCCTGCTGCACCGTTTCGTTGAAGGTACCGGAAGCATCGGTCACCACGAACACATCGAAACCTTCAGCCAGCGCCGACAGCGTCGGGAACGCCACGCAAACGTCGGTCACCACCCCGGCGATGATCAGTTGCTTGCGGCCGGTGGCCTTGATCGCCTTGACGAAGTCCTCGTTGTCCCAGGCGTTGATCTGGCCGGGGCGGGCGATGTACGGCGCGTCCGGGAACATCTCTTTCAGCTCTGGAACCAGCGGGCCGTTGGGGCCCTGCTCGAAGCTGGTGGTCAGGATCGTGGGCAGGTTGAAGAACTTGGCGAGGTCGGCCAACGCCAACACGTTGTTCTTGAACTCGTTCGGCGAGAAGTCCTGCACCAGGGAAATCAGACCGGTCTGGTGGTCGACCAGCAGGACTACGGCGTCGTCTTTGTTCAGGCGGTTGTAGGTTGGCTTGCTCATGGGGGGATCCTTTTTCGTTTAAGTGGTGGGAAGCTGTGTCGTTCAATGTGTGACCAGATTAATGAGCCGCCGAAAAAGGAAAAAGCGGCTCAAATCGGTTTGACTGTCCTCTCAGGATGGACAATCCAGCGCCCTGCCTCATCGCACCGCTAACGCTTGCGCCAGACACTCGCCAACCACGGCTGCTGCTCGCGGGGCAGTCCGGCGGGACGGTAGTAGTGCTCCAGTTCGATGAAGCCCGCCGCCGTGAGCAACGCCCGCCAGGCCTCCAGGTCGTGGTAAGAGCCATAACGCTCGCCATTCCAGCCCTCCTGGTTTTCCCCCCGCGGGTTGGAACTGAACAGTACCCCGCCCGGCTTGAGCGTGGCGTGCAGTTGCTCCAGGACGCGCGGCAGCTCCTGCAGCGGAACATGGAACAGCACGGCATTGGCAAATATCCCGTCGAAACGTTGGGCCGGCAGGTCCAGATCGAGGAAGTTCTGCTGCAGCACCTCGCAGCCGCTGTCCTCGCGGGCCATTTGCGCGAAGCGCTCGGAGCCGTCGAGGCCGACGGCGACGTGGCCCAGGCGGGTGAAGGCCTTGAGGTCGCGGCCGGGGCCGCAGCCGAAGTCCAGGAGGGTGAACGGCGCCGTGCCCTGGATGTGCCGCAGCAGGGCGTCGATGTTCTGGCTGACATCGTGGTCGCGGGTGCCTTCGCGGAAGCCCTCGGCGGTGCGGTTGTAGTGGCCGAGGGTGGTGGAAGCGATCTGGTGGAGGTCGTCGGGGCCGAGGGTTTTCATCGGGGATCTGCGCTTTGGGGTGGATGAGCTGAATATATCACCCTGCAGATTGCTGCTGCGCCCGGGAGGGCCCTTCCGCGGGCGGCGATCCGACTTGCCCGCGAAAGCGATGCTCCAGACGCCAGATATCTCAGCGCTTGTTGAGCACCCGCGCCAATCGGTCACCACCGAACTGGATCGCCGCCACCAGGATCACCAGCAACACGATCACCGTCAGCATCACCTGGCTGTCGAAGCGCTGGTAGCCATAGCGATAGGCGATGTCCCCCAGGCCTCCGGCACCAATGGCCCCGGCCATCGCCGAGGAGTTGATCATGGTCACCAGGGTGATGGTGAAACCGCCGACGATCCCCGGCAACGCCTCGGGCAGCAGCACGTGCCAGACGATATGCCAGCGCCGGCAGCCCATGGCCTGGGCCGCCTCGATCAGGCCATGGTCGACCTCGCGCAGGCTGACCTCGGCGATCCGCGCAAAGAACGGCGTGGCGGCGATGGTCAGCGGCACCACGGCCGCCCACACCCCATAGGTGGTCCCCACGACCAGCCGGGTGAACGGGATCAGCGCCACCATCAGGATCAGGAACGGAATCGAGCGGAACAGGTTGACGAACGCCCCCAGCACCCGGTTCACCGTGGGCGCCTCGTAGATCCCGCCCTTGTGGCTGGTGACCAGGATCACCGCCAGCGGAATGCCCAGCAACAGCGCGATCAGCGACGACACGCCGACCATCAGGAAGGTGTCGATCACCCCCTGCCACAACCGATCAAGCCACATAACCCAGCACCTCCACCTGTTGCGCCCAACGGGCCGCGCGCTGGCGCAACGCCTCGGCGTCCAGCGACGAGCCACTCACCGACAGCAGCAACTGCCCCAGGGCATGCCCCTGGATCCGTTCGACACCGCCCTGCAACAGCCGCACCCGCCCGCCGAGAGCGCTGAACAGCGCGGCCAGGTCCGGTTCGTCGCTGGCACTGCCGGTGAACTGCAGGCGCAGCACCACGGCCGCCCCGGCCGACTCCGGCTGCGCCCGCAGGCGGCCCTGCAGTTCCTCCGGCAACGCGTGCTGCAAGGGCGCCAGCAAGGTCCGGCTGACCTCATGCTGCGGGTCGCCGAACACTTGCCACACCGCCCCCTGCTCGACCACCCGCCCGCGCTCCAGGACCACCACGCGATCGCAGATCTCACGAATCACCGCCATCTCGTGGGTGATCAGCACCACGGTCAGGCCCAGGCGCCGGTTGATCTCGCGCAGCAGGCCGAGGATCGACTGGGTGGTCTCCGGGTCGAGCGCCGAGGTCGCTTCATCACACAACAGAATCGCCGGGTCATGCACCAGCGCCCGGGCAATGCCCACCCGCTGTTTCTGCCCGCCGGACAGCTGCGCCGGATAGGCCTTGTGCTTGTCCCGCAGGCCCACCAGTTCCAGCAGCTCGCGCACCTTCCGCTCCCGCGCCAGCCGGGGTACCCCGGCCACCTTCAGCGGCAGCTCGACGTTCTGCCAGACGGTCTTGGCCGACATCAGGTTGAAGTGCTGGAAGATCATGCCGACCCGCCGCCGCAGTTCCACCAGGCGGTCTTCGTCGAACCCGCCGATGTCCACCTGGTCGATCAGCACCCGCCCCGCCGTGGGTTGCTCCAGGCGGTTGATGGTGCGGATCAGCGACGACTTGCCGGCGCCACTGCGGCCGATGATGCCGAACACCTCGCCGCGCTGGATCGCCAGGTCGATGCCCTGCAGGGCGTGCACCGGGCCCTGATGGCCGTCGTAGGTCTTGCCCACGCCGATGAAGCGCACATGGGCCCGGTTGAGTTCGGGATGCAATTCGGTCTGTTCGGCTTCGCGTGGCGCTTCGGCCAGCGGGCGCTGGAGGCTGGCGACACTCATGTCAGCCTTCCCAGCCGGCCTGGTACAGCTTGCCGTGGGCCTTGTCCAGGGCAGCGCGTACGGCCGGCGAATGCTGGTAGATATCGACGAACTTGATCAGCCGCGGGTCGTTCTTTTCCTTCGGCTGGATGACGAACTGGATCACGTACTCCTTGTGGTCGAGGCCGTCGAACAGCAACGCGGAGCCGGCATCGAAGCTTTTCGCCAGACGGATGTAGGCCGGGTAGCCCTGCACCAGGTCAGCGTCATCGTAGGCGCGCACCAGTTGCACGGCCTCGACCTGAAGGATCTTGAGCTTTTTCGGGTTGCTGACGATGTCGTCCTCGGTGGCCTTGTAGCCGACGCCGGGCTTGAGGGTGATCAGCCCGGCCTTGGCCAGCAGTTGCAGGCCGCGACCGCTGTTGATCGGGTCGTTGGCGATGGCCACGGTTGCGCCTTCGGGCAGTTCGTCGAAGCGCTTGTACTGCTTCGAGTAGAGGCCGACGTTGTTGATGATCCCCGGAGCGAAGGGCACCAGGTCGAAACCGGCGGCGGCCTTGGCGTTTTCCAGGAACGGGATGTGCTGGAAGTAGTTCACGTCGATATCGCCGGCGGCCAGGCTGACGTTGGGCGCGATCCAGTCGGTGAACTCCACCAGTTCGACTTTCAGGCCCTGCTTGCCGGCCTCTTCCACGGCGGCCTCCAGCGGGATGGCGAAGGCGGCGGTGGTGCCAACCTTGAGTGGGGCGTCGGCGGCGTGGACAGCGGCGCTGAACAGGCCAAGGGCGAGGGCCAGTGCCTTGACTGGCTGAACGAAGCGTAGGGTTTTCATGATCGGTTTCCAGTCGATAATCGTCTGTAGGATTCGCACCAACCTTGTAGGAGCGTGGCTTGCCCGCGAAGCTTTTAGCGCCCTTGAGGACGCCTTCGCGGGCAAGCCCGGCTCCTACAGGGCCAGCGTTTGTTTTTCGATGGCGCCAGTCGACAGCGGGGCCTGCGGTGTTTTTTCGATGGCGCCAGGCGATAGCGAGGCCCGGCGATAAGCTGATCCGGCATGCGCCGGCGGCAGATGCGCCTCCTCCCCGAACAGTTTCTCGCGCAAGGTCCCCTGCTCATACGCGGTCTTGTACGAGCCGCGTCGCTGCAACTCGGGAATCACCAGGTCGATGAAGTCCTCGTAGCTTTCCGGGGTGACGATGCGGGTCAGGTTGAAACCGTCCAGGCCGGTCTCGGCAATCCACGATTCCAGTTCGTCGGCCACCTGGGTCGGCGAACCGACCACCGTCACGTAGCGCCCGCCCAGGGCGTGCTGTGCCAGCAACTTGCGCCGGGTCCAGTCGTTGTTCTGCAGGTTGCGGGTCGCCGACTGGATCGCGTTGCTCTTCACATAGCGGATCGGCTCGTCCAGTTCGTACTCGGCAAAGTCGATGCCGGTGGACGCCGAGAAATGCGCCACTCCGGCTTCCGCACTGGCGTAGCCAAGGTACTCGGCATGCTTGGCCCAGGCCGCCTCCTCGGTTTCAGCGACGATCACATTGATCCCCATGAACACCTTGATCGCCTGCCCGTCACGCCCCGCCGCTTCGGCACTGGCACGGACCTTGTCCACCTGGGCCCTGGTCGCGGCCTTGTTCTGCCCGCTGATGAACACGCATTCGGCATGTCGCCCGGCGAACAGCAGGCCGCGCTCGGAGCTGCCGGCCTGGAACAGCACCGGCGTGCGCTGCGGCGACGGCTCGCAGAGGTGATAGCCCTCGACCTGGTAGAACTCGCCCTTGTGCCGTACCTTGTGGACCTTGTCCGGCTCGGCATACACCCGCCGCACCGGGTCGTTGATCACCGCGTCGTTCTCCCAACTGCCTTCGAGCAGCTTGTAGAGCACCTCCAGGTATTCGTCGGCCTGGTCGTAGCGACGGTCGTGCTCGGCCTGGGCATCCAGGCCCATGGCCTTGGCGGCGCTGTCGAGGTAGCCGGTGACGATGTTCCAGCCGACCCGGCCGCGGCTCAGGTGGTCGAGGGTCGACAGTCGGCGGGCGAACAGGTACGGCGCCTCGTAGGTCAGGTTGGCGGTCAGGCCGAAGCCGAGGTTTTTCGTCACTGCGGCCATGGCCGATACCAGCAGCAGCGGGTCGTTGACCGGCAGTTGGATCGACTCGCGCAGCGGCACGTCCACCGACTGCTGGTAGACGTCGTAGACCCCGACGATATCGGCGATGAACAGTCCGTCGAACAGCCCGCGCTCGAGCAACTGCGCCAGCTCGGTCCAGTATTCGAGCGTCTTGTAGCGGGTCGACTGGTCCCGTGGATGCGTCCACAGGCCGTGGTTGATATGCCCGATGCAGTTCATGTTGAAGGCATTGAGCAGGATCTTCTTTTTCGTTTCCAAAGGCCGACTCATCAGATGGTCCCCCGCAGCGGCGGGTTTTCCTCGTTGAGGTAGTAGTTGCCCACCGCGTGGTACTTCCAGCGCACCGGGTCGTGCAGGGTGTGCACCCGGGCATTGCGCCAGTGGCGGTCGAGGCCGTGCTCGGCCAGGGTCGCCTGGCTGCCCGCCAGTTCGAACAGGGTGCTGCCGGCGGCCAGGGAGATTTCGGTACTGATCGCCCGGACCTCGGCAACGGCGATCGAGGCCGCCGCCACGCTGTCGGCATTCGGTTCGGCCTGGGCACGGTCGAGCCATTCGCCGGCACGCTCCAGCAAGGCTTCGGTGGCACTCAGGCGGATGCTCAGGTGGCCGATGCTCTTGAGGGTCAGCGGGTCGTCGACAGCTTTTTCGATACCCGAATCGATCCAGGGCCGGGTGCGGGTACGGACGAAATGCAGGGTGTCCTCGTAGGCCGCCCGGGCAATCCCGGTGTCGATGGCCGCATGGAGGATCTGCGCCAGCGGCCCGACCGGCGTCGGCCGCTCGAACGCGCTCTGGAACGGGATCACGTCCTCGGCGGCGACGAACACGTCCTCGAACACCACCGAGCCGCTGCCGGTGGTGCGCTGGCCGAAACCGGTCCAGTCGTCGATCACCGTCAGCCCGGCGCTGTCCCGCGGGACGAAGGCCAATTGCTGTACGCCCTGCTCGTCGACCACCGAGGTGGGAATGCGCTGGGCATAGAGCGAACCGGTGGAATAGAACTTGCGGCCGTTGATGCGATAACCCTCGCCCTCGCGGCGCAGGTGGGTCACCCGGTCGTGGGCGGTCTTGGTCCCCAGCTCGGCCAGCGCATTGCCGAAGCGGCGACCGGCCAGGACTTCGGCGTACAGCCGACGCTTCTGCGCCTCGCTGCCGTTCACCCGAAGCACTTCCAGGGCATAGAAATGGTTCTGCGGAATCTGCCCGAGGGAGGCGTCGGCCTCGGCGATCAGTTGCGTGACCTTGGCCAGGGTGACGTTCGATACCCCGGCGCCCCCGTATTCCTTAGGCACACTGATGCCCCACAGGCCGGAGCGGGAAAACACCTCCAGCTCGGGCAGCGGCAGGCGCCGTTCACGGTCGCGCAGTTGGCTGTCGCGCTTGAAATCCTCGGCCAGGTCGCTGGCGACGATCAAAGCTTGCTCGTCGCTGGAAATGACCGCGACGCGTGGGGAAAACTGTGACATGGGTGTCTCCAGAGGTCTGGTCAGATCCAGGAATGGCGGGCCGGCAAGGTGCCGTTGAGGCGGTAGGCACCGACCGCGTGATACTTCCAGCGCACCGGGTCGTGCAGGGTGTGCACCCGGGCGTTGCGCCAGTGCCGGTCGAGGTTGAACTCGGCCAGGGTGGCGCGGCTGCCGGCCAGTTCGAACAGCTTTTCGCTGGCCAGCAGGGAGATCTCGGTGGTCAGCACCTTGGCCTCGGCCACGGCAATCGAGGCCCGCGCCGCGGCGTCGGCGTCCACCGGCCCGGCACTGATCCGGTCCAGCACCTGCCCGGCCTTGCGCAACAGCGCCTCGGCGGCATGCAATTCGATTTTCAGCCTGCCGATATCGGCAATGACATACAGGTCGTCGCTGGCCCGCTCGACCTTGGCATCGACCCACGGCCGCGACCGCTCGCGGACGAAGGCGATGCTGTCGTCGATGGCCGCGCGGGCGATCCCGGCGTCGATGGCCGCCTGGATCAGTTGCGAGACGGCGCCCTGGATGTTGGGGGTGGCGCCCTGGCGCCAGTTCTCGACGACGTTCTGCGCTTCGACCCGCACGTTGTTCAGCAACACGGTGCCGCTGGCGGTGGTGCGCTGGCCGAACCCGGACCAGTCATCGACCACCCGCAGGCCCGGGGTGCCACGGCGGACGAAGGCCATGACCTGGCGGCCTTCATCGTCGAGGGCCTTGACCGCCACCCAGTGGGCGAACAGGGCACCGGTGGAATAGAACTTCTGCCCGCTGATGACGAAGCCGTCACCGTCGGCACTGATGCGGGTCCTGATCTCCAGGGTGTTGCGGGTGCCGCGCTCGGGGCCGGCATTACCGATCCGCCAGCCGTCGAGCACGCTCTGGAACAGTTGCTTCTTCTGCCGCTCGGTGGCCGTGCCGAGCAGCGCCTGGAGAATGCCGAACTGGTTCTGCGGGATCTGTCCCAGGGCCGGATCGGCGGCGGAAATGATCGCGAACACCTCGGCCACGGTGACGAAGGACACCTGCGGGCCACCGTATTCGCGGGGGATGGTGATACTGCCCAGGCCGCTGCGGGTGAACTGCTCGATTTCGGCCCAGGGCAGCTTGCGCTGCTGGTCGCGCCGGGCGGCGTGCAGCCGGGCGACCTCGGCCAGCTCATGGGCGGCCTGCAGGGCTTCGGCGTCGTTGCGCAGTACCCGCGCCGGCAGCAGCAGCGGCGCGATGTCCTGATCGCTGTGGACCTGTGCGTCGTTCAAGTTAGACATCAGCGCCACTCCGTGGCGTGCGCAATGCCCCGGCGATCCGCACAAGGGTGATTGTGTTCCTGACCATACCTACCTCATCTCTCTCAAGAGGCATCGCGAAAGCGATACCGACGAAATCAAACGGGTCCGGTGGTCCGGTTCATATACCCTAAACGCGTATAAAAATTAAATGAACTAACCTTTAGGAATATGCATAGAAGGTCCGTCGCTCACTCCCGGCGGCGTTGGGCGGCGCGGGAAAAGCCGGGGGCAACGGGCCGGACGAAATGCCGCGCGGCACCCACGCGCAGGCGCCGTGGCGGCGCCCAGCGGGAATTGTTGCCGACCCGGTCGATCACGCAGTAGGTGATGTCCAGCCCGCGGTCCTCGCCGGCTTCGAGGATCACCGCGGCCGGCACGAACACCGTGACCGGCTTGCCGATATCCGCGGGTGTCAGCTTGGGCAGGTCGAAGCGTACATCGCCCCAGAGCAGGGTGATTTCATCCTCGGCGGCCATGTTCGGATAAGGCTCCAGGGTCAGCGGCACGCCGCGCTTCATCTGGTTCGGGTTGACCCCGTAGCGGCGGATCGGCGAAGGAATGATCGGCGGCGCCAGGCCCTGGTTCTCCTCGCCGATCGGCAGGCCACCGGGGCAACTCAGCTTGACCGGCAACTTGAGTGGCGGGGAAGTCTGCGCCATACGGCCAATGCGCATGAGCCGGTAGTGAATCCGCGCCACACCGTCGAGGACGAAACTCTGCGGCACCCGCAGGCTGACCGGCTGGCCCTGCTCGCCCGCCTGGATCTGCCGGGACGTCACATAACAACCGTCCCAGAACAGCTCGAGCAGGTCGCCCTCGTCCATGCCCGGATAGGCCGGGATGCACACCGACAATTGCTCGGCGGCCAGGCGGCCGATGCCCCGCCGGTGCGCCTGGGGCACCACGGGCAGCGCGAGTCGGGAGTGCTCGAGAGAATCGTTCATGAAATCGTCCTTTTTATAAGTTGTCGATAAGTTCAACTTTAAAGAAGCGGCCGGGTCCGTTCGCAAAGCCGGGCCAGTGCTTCTTTCGCCGCATCCTTACAGCCGAAATGTTATGGCGCGGGCATCACGCAGACACCCCCGAACAGGCGGGCAATGCAGATAACGCCACACCAGCAGGAAGTCAGCTAAGAGTTTTGCCGGGCAAGTGTCAAGACCTTGATCGACAATGATTCCGATCGCCCTGTTATTCGGACGAGTCCTACTTTGCGCCTCTATTCAGGGGCTCTCGGCAGTTTTATTTGGAGGAAAGGGGGATCATTTGAAACAGTCGCCAGGTAATAAAAGAAGATGACCCGCAACTATCGAGAGAGTTACTCATTGAATAGCGTACTCATTCCCTGAGTACGTTATTTAAACTAAAGAACCGTCCTACGCATCACCCAGAAACTTACTGAGGAACTGCCGGGTACGTTCTTCTTTCGGATTGGCAAACAGCGCCTTGGCTTCACCCTGTTCGACAATCACGCCCTTGTCGAAAAAGATCACCCGGTTGGCCACGTCGCGCGCGAAACTCATCTCGTGAGTGACGATGACCATGGTGCGTTTTTCTTCCGCCAACCCGCGAATGGTCGCCAGCACTTCACCCACCAGTTCCGGGTCGAGGGCCGAAGTCGGTTCGTCGAAGAGGATCACCTCGGGTTCCATCGCCAGCGCCCGGGCAATCGCCACGCGCTGTTGCTGACCGCCGGACAGCCGCCGTGGATAGGACTCTTCCTTGCCCGCCAGGCCCACCTTGGCCAGCAGCTTGCGGCCCAGGGCCACGGCCTGGTCGCGCGGGGTCTTCTTGACCACGATCGGGCCTTCGATGACGTTCTCCAGCGCCGTGCGATGGGGGAACAGGTTGAAGTTCTGGAACACGAAACCCACCTGCTGGCGCAGCTTGCGGATCAGGTTCTGCTGCTGGCTCAACGGGCGGCTGCCGTCGATCTCGATCTCGCCCACCTGGATCCGGCCACTGGAAGGTTCCTCGAGGAAATTCAGGCAACGCAGGAAGGTGGTCTTGCCGGAACCGCTGGGGCCGATGATCGCCACCACCTCGCCGGCCTCGACCGTCAGGTCGATGCCCTTGAGCACGCTCTGGCCATTGAATTGCTTGGTCAGTTTTTCAACCACGATCATGCTGTCAGGACTCCTGGTCATGCCGATTGACCCGTGCCTCCAGCTTGCCCTGCAGGTGCGCGAGCACGCTGGAAAGCAGCCAGTAGATCAGGGCGGCGGCAAGATACATGGTGAAGATTTCGAAGGTCCTGGCACTGATCAGCTGTGCCTGGCGGAACAGCTCGGGTACCTGGATGGTCGCCACCAGCGAGGTGTCCTTGACCAGCGAGATGAAGCTGTTGCCCAGCGGCGGCAGGGCCGTGCGCGCGGCCTGCGGCAGGATCGCCCGGCGCAGGGTCTGGGCGCGGGTCATGCCGATACTGGCGGCCGCCTCCCATTGCCCACGGTCGATCGCGCCGATCGCCGAACGCAGGATCTCGCAGGTGTAGGCCGCCAGGTTAAGCGACAGGCCCAGCAGGCCGGCCGGAATCGGGTCCAGTTCTACCCCCAGTTGCGGCATGCCGAAATAGATCCAGAACAACTGCACCAGCAAGGGCGTGCCGCGAAAGAACGACACGTAGATACGTGCCGTCCAGTTCACCACCCCGATGCGCGACATGCGCATCAGGACCAGCACGAACCCCAACAGGAACCCGAAGAACAGGCCGCCGACACTCAGGACAACGGTGTAGTACAGCCCCTTGAGCAGGTAAGGGGCCGAGTCCAGGACAAGTTGTGGGTTCAGCCCGATCATTTGGTCACGTCAGCATCGAAGTACTTCTGCGACAGCTTCTTCAGGGTACCGTCGGCGCGCAGTTCGTCGATCGCCTTGTTCACCGCGGCCAGCAGCTCGGGCTCACCTTTGCGCAGCGCGACGCCGGCTTCCTGGCGGGAGAACGGTTCGCCGGAAACGGCCAGGGTGTCGTTGGTTTTCTTGATCAGCTCGAAGGCGGCCAGGCGGTCCACCAGGATCGCGTCGATGCGGCCGATGCGCAGGTCCTGGTACTTGGTCGGATCGTCGTCGTAGGTCTTGATGATGGCCTTCGGTACGTTGTCCTTGAGCCACTGCTCGTAGTTGGTACCCAGGCCGACGCCGACCTTGTGGTCAGCCAGATCGGCGGCGGTCTTGAACTTGCTGGCGTCCTTCTTCTGCACCAGGGCCTGGATCCCGGAGACGGTGTACGGCTCGGAGAAGTCGTACTTCTTCTTGCGCTCCTCGGAGATGGTCACCTGGTTGATCACCGCGTCCAGGCGCTTGGACTCCAGGGCAGCGAGAATGCCGTCCCACTTGGTCGGCTGCAGGTCGACCTTCACGCCCAGCTTCTTCGCCAGGGCTTCGGAGAACTCGACCTCGAAACCGGCCAACTTGCCGTTTTCGTCCTGGAAGCTGAAAGGCGGGTAGGTGCCTTCCAGGCCGACCTTGATCACCCCGGCTTTCTTGATGTTGTCCAGTTGCTCACCGGCAAAGGCTTGGCCCAGCAGGCCTGCACCCAGCACCAAGCCCAGGCTGCCGACCAGCAGACGCTTGCGAAACGCGGAAATATTCATGAAGAGCCCCGTGTGTTTTTTTATGGGAAAAGGAAGGCAAACCTGACACTTTTATTACCAGCGGCCATCCTGCCTCAAAGCAGTATTGGCGTCTCGTGGCAAATTCGCCTGAGGCGAAACTATAAACGGCTCCTTTTATAATTTTAAATAATATAAAAGAATCCAATTATAACTGATTTAATGTTAAGCAGGGCGTGCTGCGGTGCCTGGTTCGCGGATGAATCCGCGAACCAGGCAACACCGACTCCCTGTCCGGAACAGGTCAGGCAAACGACGCGTCGTAGGCAAACAACGCCGGCGCCCCGCCGGTGTGCAGGAAAATGATCGGCCCCTCGTCGAAACGCTGCAGACCGATGCCATCGAGCAACCCGGCCATCGCCTTGCCGGTGTACACCGGGTCGAGCAGGATGCCTTCCTGGCTCGCCATCAGCCTCACCGCCGCCAGGGTCCCGGCATTCGGCTCGCCATAGCGCGGGGCGAAATACTCGTCCCACAGTTGCACCTTGAAGCTGGCCGGCAACGGCACCTCCAGCAGTTCGGCGGTGCGTTCGGCCAGCCCCTGCACCTTCGGCCGCTGCGCCTCGTCGCTGCGCGAGACCGTCACGCCGATCACCGGCAGTTGCGGCAGGGTCTCGCTCAGGCCCAGGGCCAGGCCACTGTGGGTCCCGGCGCTGCCGGAAGCCAGCACCACCGCGGCGAACTCCAGCCCCGTGGCCTCGATCTGCGCCGCCAGCTCCAGGCCCGCACGCACGTAGCCCAGCGCACCCAGGGCGTTGGAGCCGCCAATCGGCACCAGGTATGGCTTCTTGCCGTTGCTGCGCAGGCGCTCGGCCAGGGCCTGCAACTGCTCGTCGGCGTTGTCCAGGTTGTCCACCAACTCGACCCGCGCGTCGAACAGGTCCAGCAGCAGGCGGTTGCCGTTGTCGAGGTAGTTGCCATCCCCGGTACCGATCGGGTTTTCCAGCAAGGCCACGCAGCCCAGCCCCAGGCGAGCCGCCAGGGCGGCGGTCTGGCGCACGTGGTTGGACTGGATCGCCCCGGCGGTGATCAGCGTGTCGGCCCCCGCCGCCAGTGCATCGGCGGCCAGGTATTCGAGTTTGCGCAGCTTGTTGCCACCCAGTGCCAGCGGGGTCAGGTCGTCGCGCTTGATGTAGATATCGCGGCCTGCCCATGCCGACAGACGTTCGAGTTTTTCCAGGGGCGTGGCCTGCTCGAGAAGCGGCAGGCGGTCGAAGCGGGCGAGCTGTTGTTTGATCATGAGTCCGAACTGACGGTAGGAAATGTTTCGACTATAGGCAGGCACTTTTCCCCAGGCAACCGTGAACGCCTTATTTCAAAACGTTCTTAGCAAAGCACTATTCGTTCTTAATTACCGTTCAGGGCCGTGCCGTAAAGTGAAAGCCATTCAGGTGGCCCGATTGTCCGGCCGCCAGGTCGGAGATTTGATCGTGAGCGAGCGTTCCAGCCATTGGCAACTACAGACCATCGTCAGCCAGTTGCGCAGCGCCAGGGATGAGTGGCGTACCCGCAACGGGCGGGTCAGCGATGAACAGGGCGGGCGCGAACTGCCGTCGCGCCAGGCCATGGCCGAGATTCTCGAGGCCCTGTGCGGGGCACTGTTCCCGATGCGCCTGGGGCCGGTGGACCTGCGCGAGGAAAGCGAGGACTTCTACGTCGGCCACACCCTGGACGCCGCCCTCAATGCGCTGCTGGCCCAGGCCCGGCTGGAACTGCGCTACGCCGCCCGGCATGACGGCCGGGACGATGCCGAGGTGCAGGCCAAGGCCCTGCGGCTGATCCAGGACTTCGCCATGGCCCTGCCGCAACTGCGCCGGCTGCTCGATACCGATGTCCTGGCGGCCTACCACGGCGACCCGGCGGCGCGCAGCGTCGACGAAGTGCTGCTGTGCTATCCGGGGATTCTCGCGGTGATCCACCACCGCCTGGCGCACCACCTGTACCGTGCCGGCCTGCCGCTGCTGGCGCGGATCAGTTCGGAGATCGCCCACTCGGCCACCGGTATCGACATCCACCCGGGCGCACAGATCGGCCCCAGCTTCTTCATCGACCACGGCACCGGCGTGGTGATCGGCGAGACGGCGATCATCGGCGAGCGGGTGCGCATCTACCAGGCGGTGACCCTGGGCGCCAAGCGCTTCCCGGCGGACGAGGACGGCCAGTTGCAGAAGGGTCATCCGCGGCACCCGATCGTCGAGGACGACGTGGTGATCTATGCCGGCGCGACCATCCTGGGACGCATCACCATCGGCAAGGGCGCCACCATCGGCGGCAACGTCTGGCTGACCCGCAGCGTGCCGGCCGGGTGCAACCTGACCCAGGCGAACCTGCAACAGCACGAGAGCGAAATCCAACGCTGAGAGGGCGATTGACACAGACCATTGTGGGAGCGGGCTTGCCCGCGAAGGCGTCCTTGAGGCCGTCAAAGCTTCGCGGGCAAGCCCGCTCCCACGAGGTTCGGTGTTGAATTGTCCATCCCTGAGTGACAGTCAAACCGATTTGAGCCGCTTTTTCCTTTTTCGGCGGCTCATTAATCTGGTCACAAGTTGAACGACACAGCTTCCAGCCACTTAAACGAAAAAGGATTCCCCCATGAGCAAGCCAACCTACAACCGCCTGAACAAAGACGACGCCGTAGTCCTGCTGGTCGATCACCAGACCGGCCTGATTTCCCTGGTGCAGGACTTCTCGCCGAACGAGTTCAAGAACAACGTGTTGGCGTTGGCTGACCTGGCCAAGTTCTTCGAGCTGCCGACCATCCTGACCACCAGCTTCGAGCAGGGTCCGAACGGCCCGCTGGTTCCAGAGCTGAAGGAAATGTTCCCGGACGCGCCGTACATCGCCCGTCCCGGCCAGATCAACGCCTGGGACAACGAGGATTTCGTCAAGGCGATCAAGGCCACCGGCCGCAAGCAGCTGATCATCGCTGGCGTGGTGACCGACGTTTGCGTGGCGTTCCCGACGCTGTCGGCGCTGGCTGAAGGTTTTGACGTGTTCGTGGTGACCGACGCTTCCGGCACTTTCAACGAAACCGTGCAGCAGGCCGCGTGGAACCGCATGACCCAGGCTGGCGCACAGATGATGAACTGGTTCTCGTTGGCCTGTGAGCTGCACCGCGACTGGCGCAACGACATCGAAGGCCTGGGCAACCTGCTGTCGCAGCGGATCCCGAACTATCGCAACCTGATGAACAGCTACGCGGCGCTGACGACCCGTTAATCCACCCGGAACCACAAGGCCCGCCTTCGAGCGGGCCTTTTGCTTTCAAGCGCCTTTCAGGGCGGGACACTATCAAGTGCTGACCCTCGATGCTCAGCCGCCGCAGAGCCTTGGTTTAAAGGTCGACCAGAGTCAGGTCCTGATTGGTACGGATGACGCTATGCTCCAAACCATTGAGCCGACGCTGCTGGTACGCCTTCAGACCAGCGGAGTAGCTGACTTCAGGGAAACAGCCTCCATCGCCGCTGTGAAGCGAACCCTGTTTGATACCGGCACAACGCTATCTGTAAATCTATTTTTTGACTTGTTAACTACCTTTATTTACAGTTTGAAAATAAGGTTAACAGGATGATAAAGATGTCCAGCCTAAAGGATGATGTAAAGGCCTACGTCGAGTCGGTACTCGGGCTACCGATCGAGTTGAAGCCTGCGCGACTTAAGCTTCCGTTCCATATCTTGGATTTGTACAAGCCTGTTCAAATGCAGATAGACGTGGGTAAGGACTGGATCTCTACGCTTCTGCTGTTACCAGTATCGGACGAATACCCAGGTGCCGTTGCGCTGCAAAAGCACATCACCCAAGTGCGGAAAGCTACGGATGAGGTGATTGTCTACGTCACGAAGTCACTGACACCTCATGAGCGCCGTAGCCTGATCAGTCATCAAATCAATTTCCTCCAGCCTGGGTATCAGATGTTCATCCCGGCCCTGGCCATGGACTTGCGAGAGAAGGTGCGCCAGCGTCGAGATGAAGAAGAGGTTCAAGCGCTTCTGCCGGCAGCCCAAGCGATGCTGCTCGGCTGCTTGTACGAGGGGTGGTCCAGTGAACAGCTTTTCACCAGCAATGCGATCATGGGTGACTTCCGCTACAGCCGTGTAACCCTTTCCAAGGTGGTAGACCAGCTCCTGACGCTAAAGCTGTTGAAAGTCGTCAAAGCCAGAGGCTTCAAGAACCTGTATGCCTTTGATGGCAACACATTTGAGATATTCAGACGCGCCCGGAGATACATGAGCTCGCCTATCAGGCGAAAAGTCGCAATTGATACAAAGCTGCAACTCGGTGAAGGTGTGTTCCTGGCGGGCGAAACCGCCCTAGCGAAGTACACGATGTTGGCGGAGCCGACTAAGCCAGTATACGGCATGAACAGGCGATGCTTCGCGGAGTTGATCGAGAATGGGTCTTTGCGCATCACCGACTCAGTCGATGACACGTCTGCGTGGGTGGAAGTCTGGTCTTATAACAGCTTGGCAAAGAATAAGAACATTGCAGACCAGGCTTCCTTGCTGCTGAGCCTGGAAGATAACCCGGATGAACGAATCCAGATCTCCCTGGACGAACTCAAGGAGCAGATTGCATGGCTATCGTCAGAGGACTAGAACGGTTCGGTAAGCATTTCAGCGAGTACAAGGACAAATACGTACTGATTGGAGGCGTCGCATCCGCTCTCACAATGGATGATGCGGGTCGCGATTTCAGAGCGACAAAAGATCTCGATATTGTTCTGATCATTGAGGCTTTGGACACCGCATTCGTGGCCCGCTTCTGGGACTTCGTGAAGGCGGGTGGGTACCAGATCAAGCAGGCGGGTGGAGAGCGCCCAGTCTTCTACCGCTTCCAGCATCCGACTGATGAGTCTTACCCGGTACAAATCGAGTTATTCTCGCGTACTCCCGAGGGGCTCGAACATGAGGAAAACGCGACGCTGACACCGATTCCAACTGATGAGTCAGTCTCCAGTTTGTCCGCAATTTTGCTCGACGATGCCTATTACGAGTTCTTGTTGGATGGCCGCCAGCAGAATGATGAGTTGTCGTATATCAGCGCTGACCGGCTGATCCCACTCAAGGCGCGGGCCTGGCTTGATCTGTCAAAGCGCAAGGATACGGGAGAAAAGATCGACTCTCGTAACGTCAGAAAGCATCGTAACGATGTTTTGGTATTGGCAGGCCTACTCTCTGGTGAGCCCATTGAGCTGACCGAAATCATCCTGGCCGACATGAAAGAGTTTTTGGAGCGCCTGGCCAAGGAAGAGGTGAATCTGAAAGATATTGGGCTGAGAGGCAGCCTCGCCGAACTCATCTCTCGCCTTGAGCAGAGCTTCGGGCTCGTGCAAGAACAGGCGGCAACGTGATGGCCACATGATGCCGATGGAAGAGCCACCGCCAGATACACAGAAGCTCATGGTGGAAACGCGTCTCGCGGCTGCTTCCTTCGTTTTCCTGAAGATCGAACACGGCCTCTCAGACAGCCGCCGCGAGAGCAGCGATGATGTCCTCGGCAGCATCATTGAACCATTAGTTAATTCACCTACCAATTCCTTGATCGGACTGTCCATTCCAGGGTGACAGTCAAACCGATTTGAGCCGCTTTTTCCTTTTTCGGCGGCTCATTAATCTGGTCACAAGTTGAACGACACCGCTTCCAGCCACTTAAACGAAAAAGGATTCCCCCATGAGCAAGCCAACCTACAACCGCCTGAACAAAGACGACGCCGTAGTCCTGCTGGTCGACCACCAGACCGGCCTGATTTCCCTGGTACAGGACTTCTCGCCGAACGAGTTCAAGAACAACGTGTTGGCGTTGGCTGACCTCGCCAAGTTCTTCGACCTGCCGACCGTGCTGACCACCAGCTTCGAGCAAGGTCCGAACGGCCCGCTGGTTCCAGAGCTGAAGGAAATGTTCCCGGATGCGCCGTACATCGCCCGTCCCGGCCAGATCAACGCCTGGGACAACGAGGATTTCGTCAAGGCGATCAAGGCCACCGGCCGCAAGCAGCTGGTCATCGCTGGCGTGGTGACCGACGTGTGCGTGGCGTTCCCGACGCTGTCGGCACTGGCTGAAGGTTTCGACGTGTTCGTGGTGACCGACGCTTCCGGCACTTTCAACACCACCGTGCAGCAGGCCGCGTGGAACCGCATGACCCAGGCTGGCGCACAGATGATGAACTGGTTCTCGGTGGCCTGTGAGCTGCACCGCGACTGGCGCAACGACATCGAAGGCCTGGGCAACCTGCTGTCGCAGCGGATCCCCAACTACCGCAACCTGATGAACAGCTACGCGGCGCTGACGGCCCGTTAATCCACCCGGAACCACAAGGCCCGCCTCCGAGCGGGCCTTTTGCTTTCCAATCATTCTCACGCCCCACGCCGATCGTTCCCACGCTCGGCGTGGGAATGCAGCCCGTGACGCTCTGCATCACCAGAGCGGACGCGGAGCGTCCTGTGAGGCATTCCCACGGGGACCGTGGGAACGATCAGATCATTCTCACGCCCTCGCCGATCGTTCCCACGCTCAGCGTGGGAATGCAGCCCGTGACGCTCTGCGTCACCAGGGCGGACGCGAGCGTGCTGTGAGGCATCTCACGGGGACCGTGGGAACGATCAGACTCCAGCCCCCACCAAATGAAGCCGCTCAATCCACCGATCACTACCTACAACCTTTGCTGAAAGGCACTGTCAGAACAATACCGTCGAGCCCTGCGATTGGTCCCAGACACCCGATTCATGTTTAACTTGAATGCTCGTTCAAGTTAAACCGGCAGCTCGCTGCCCGCTCACAACAGGAGGCCTGCCTTTGCTGAGTCCGAAATATCCAGCCACGTGCCACCCCTTCGAGGTACCCGCCGCATGAGTACCTCCACGACCGCAACCAGCGGCCTGATCCGCATGAACCCGCCCGTTTTCTACTTCGCCGCGACCTTCATCCTGCTGTTCGGCCTGCTGGTCATCAGCCAGCCCGAAGCCGCCGGCCAGTGGCTGTTGGCCGCGCAGAACTGGGCGGCCAACACCGTCGGCTGGTACTACCTGCTGGCGATGACCCTGTACCTGGTCTTCGTGGTGGTCACCGCCTTGTCCGGCTACGGCCGGATCAAGCTCGGTGCCGACCACGACGAACCCGAGTTCAGCTACCTGTCCTGGGCCGGCATGCTGTTCGCCGCCGGGATCAGCATCACCCTGTTCTTCTTCTGCGTCTCCGAGCCGCTCACCCACATGCTCCAGCCGCCCCAGGGCGAAGCGGGCACGCCGGCCGCCGCGCGCCAGGCGATGCAGATCCTGTTCCTGCACTGGGGCCTGCACGGCTGGGGCGTGTTCGCCTTCGTCGGCATGGCCCTGGCCTACTTCGCCTACCGGCACAACCTGCCGCTGGCACTGCGGTCGGCGCTGTACCCGCTGATCGGCAAGCGCATCAACGGCCCCATCGGCTACGCGGTGGACGGCTTCGGCATCATCGCCACGGTGTTCGGCCTCGGCGCCGACATGGGCTTCGGCGTGCTGCACCTCAACTCGGGGCTGGACTACCTGTTCGGCATCTCGCATACCCAGTGGATCCAGGTCGGGCTGATCGTGCTGATGATGGGCGCGGCCATCGCCGTCGCGGTGGCCGGCGTCGACAAGGGTGTGCGGGTGATGTCCGACATCAACATGCTGCTAGCCTGTGCGCTGCTGCTGTTCGTGCTGTTCGCCGGGCCCACCCAGCACCTGCTCAACACCCTGATCCAGAACCTCGGCGACTACCTCGGGGCGCTGCCGACCAAGAGCTTCGACCTCTACGCCTACGACAAGCCCAGCGACTGGCTCGGCGGCTGGACCGTATTCTACTGGGCCTGGTGGATTGCCTGGGCGCCGTTCGTGGGCCTGTTCATCGCGCGGATTTCCCGCGGCCGGACCATCCGCGAATTCGTCTTCGGCGTGCTGCTGATCCCGCTGGGCTTCACCCTGGCGTGGATGTCGATCTTCGGCAACAGCGCCATCGAGCAAGTGCTCAACCACGGCATGAGCGCCCTCGGCCAGTCGGCCATCGACGATCCGTCGCGCACCCTGTACCTGCTGCTGGAAACCTACCCGTGGAGCCGCACGGTGATCGCGGTCACGGTGTTCATCAGCTTCGTGTTCTTCGTCACCTCGGCCGACTCCGGCACCGTGGTGCTGTCGACGCTGTCCGCCCGTGGCGGCCATGCCGACGAGGACGGACCGAAATGGCTGCGGGTGTTCTGGGGCGCGATGACCGCGCTGATCACCAGCGCGCTGCTGTTCTCCGGCAGCATCGATGCGCTGAAATCGGCGGTGGTGCTGACCTCGCTGCCGTTCTCGCTGATCCTGCTGTCGATGATGTGGGGGCTGCACAAGGCGTTCTACCTGGAGTCGCAGAAACGCATCGCCCAACTGCACTCGCTGGCGCCGGTCTCGCAGGCACGTCGCGGCCGGGGCGGCTGGCGCCAGCGCCTGAGCCAGGCGGTGCACTTCCCATCGCGGGACGAGGTGTACCGTTTCCTCGATCAGACCGCACGGCCGGCGATCGAAGAGGTCACCGCGGTGTTCGTCGAGAAGGGCCTGAACGTGCTCACCCAGCCCGACCCGGCCAACGACAGCGTGAGCCTGGAGATCGGCCATGGCGACCTGCACCCGTTCGTCTACCAGGTGCAGATGCGCGGCTACTTCACGCCCTCCTTCGCCCTGGGTGGCCTGGGTTCGCGGGACCTGCGCAACCGCCGCTACTACCGCGCCGAGGTGCACCTGAGCGAGGGCAGCCAGGACTATGACCTGATGGGCTACAGCAAGGAGCAGATCATCAACGATATCCTCGACCAGTACGAACGGCACATGCAGTTCCTGCACCTGGTACGTTGACCCGCCAGGCGCCCAGGCCTTGTCCGGCAGCATGGACAGGGCCATGGCGATGGCCGGCACACCGACGATGAACGTGATCGCGGGGTGCATGACAATACCCGCGCGGGGAAGGCCGTGATCGATCGTGGTCGTCTCAACGCCGGCAGTGCAGCCTGTGATCCAGGGAATAGCGTCCTGCCCCCCGGAACACAATGTAGCCCGCCAGGAACAACATCAGCACCGGGTACTCGATGCCCCGGTCGATCCACGGCCAGGTCGGGCCCAGCAGGTAGCTGATCACCGCCATCTGCACAGCCATCATCGCCGCCAGCAGGCGGGTGCCCAGCCCCAACGCCAGCAAGGCGCCGCCCACCCCTTCGAGCAGCGCCACCAGCAACGCCAGGGTGTCCGCCGCCGGCAAATGCAGAACATTGCCGATCAGGTTGGCCGAGGCCGCCAGCGGATCAGCCATGGAGCCATGGGCCTCACCCAGCAGCTTCGGCACCCCATGGGTCACCATGATGATGCCGAAACACAGCCGCAGCAGGCTGTAGGCGATAGGTTCGAGACGGCCATTGAACAACGGGGAAAATACAGACGGCATGATCGCGCTCCAATCCTGGCAAACCTTCACTGAGGGGCCCACGCATCACCAAGCAACGGCCGGCGAACCGGTCGGTCACCCGGGAGCTGCGCGGACGATCAGACCAACCCACCATTGGCCCGCAGCACCTGCCCGTTGACCCAGCCCGCCGCCGGGCCGACCAGGAACGACACCACCTCGGCGATATCCTCCGGCTGGCCCAGGCGCTCCAGCGGCGGCATCCGCGCGAAGGTCTGGACCTGCTCCTCGCTCTTGCCCTGCAGGAACAATTCGGTCGCCACCGGCCCCGGGGCCACGGCATTCACCGTGATGCGCCGGCCACGCAGTTCCTTGGCGAACACCTGGGTCAACGACTCCACCGCCGCCTTGCTGGCGATGTACACCGCGTACCCCGGCAGGTTCAGCCCCACGGTACTGCTGGAGAAGTTGACGATGCGCCCATCGTCATTCATCCGCTTCGCCGCCTCGCGCAGGGTGTTGAAGGTGCCGCGGGTATTGATGGCGAACGTCTGTTCGAACAGCTCGTCACTGTGCTCGGCCAGCGGCAGCACCTTGAGGATGCCGGCGTTGTTGACCAGCACATCGACCTTGCCCAACTGCAACTCGACCTCATCGAACAACCGCGCGACATCGGCAGAGTTGCCCACGTCGGCCTTGACCGCTATGGCCGGGTGGCCGGCCTGGCGCAGTTCCACTACCAGCGCCGAGGCCTCGCTGGCACTGCTCGCATAGTTGATGGCCACTGCAAAACCCTGCGCAGCCAGCTGGCGGGCGACCACCGCGCCGATACCCCGCGAGGCGCCGGTGACGATGGCCACTTTTCGGGAGTGCTGAGTCATGTCGAATCTCCTGGGATGTGCGTTGAAGTGAAGCCAATTTCACATGTTTATCCAGGGCGATAAATGCGCGATAGTTGACCTGACTATTCAACAATCACCAACAATCGAGTGTCGCGGAGCCGCCATGGACCAGGTCAGGGCAATGAAGGTTTTTGTACGGATCTATGAGCGCAGCAGCTTCACCCTGGCCGCCGAAGACCTGAACCTGCCACGCGCCACCCTGACCCACACCCTCAACCAGTTCGAGGCCTGGCTCGGTACCCGGCTGCTGGAGCGCAGCACCCGCCGCGTGCGGCCGACCCTCGACGGCGAGGCCTACTACCCGCGTTGCGTGCAATTGCTGGCGCAGCTGGAAGACGCCGAACTGGCCTTCCGTACGGTGGCGCCCAAGGGCCGCCTGCGGGTCGACCTGCAGGGCACCCTGGCGCGCTATTTCGTGATTCCGGCGCTGCCGGCATTCCTCGAACGCTACCCGGAGATCGAGGTGTCGATCAGCGAAGCCAGCCACTTCATCGACCTGATCGCCGAAGGTGTCGACTGTGTGCTGCGCTCGGGCAACCTCGGCGACTCGTCACTGATCGGCAAGCGCGTGGCCAACCTGCGCCAGGTGACCTGCGCCAGCCCGGCCTATCTGCGCCGGCACGGCGAGCCGCGCAACCTGGCCGACCTCAGCCGGCACCAGGGGGTGAACTACGTGTCGCGGGCCACCGGCAAGCTGTTCCCCTTCGAGTTCATCGAAAACGGCGAGCCACGGGAAGTGCCGCTGGCCGGCCGGGTCTCGGTGTTCGGTGCGGAAATCTACGCGGCCTCGGCGGTGGCCGGGCTCGGCCTGATCCAGGTGCCGCACTATCGGGTGGCGGAACAGATCGAACAGGGCCTGCTGCGCGAAGTGCTGCCGGACCATCCGCCGCCGCCGATGCCGGTGTCGGTGCTCTACCCGCAGAACCGGCACATGTCGCCGCGGGTACGGGTGTTCGTCGACTGGATCAGCGAACTCTTCGCCGACGCCGCCTGAGGCAGCGGCTCAGGCGCTCTCGCGCTCGATCACCTGGCAGGTGAGCAGGTTCAGGCGCTGTACTTCATCCACCGGCAACACGCCCAGGCTCTCCAGCACCCGGGTCGCCGCCAGCACGCCGATGTCCAGCGCCGGCGGCTTGATGGTGCTCAGGCTCGGCAGGAGCATTTCGGCGAACGGGTAGTCGCCAAAGCCCAGCACCGCGCAATCCTCGGGGATCTTCAGCCCGGCGCGCTGCCCGGCCAACTGGCCGCCGGCGGCCAGGTTGTCGTTGGCGAAGATGATCGCGTCGGGCCGGGTCGCCCCGCTCATCAGCGCCTGCATCGCCTGCTTGCCGGCCTCGAAGGGTGCCAGACCGGCCTGTGGCGCGAACACCCAGGGCTCCAGCCCCAGCTCGCGCACCGTCGCCGCATAACCGTCGCGGCGCTCCAGCGCACTGAAATCGCCGGGGGCGCTGTTCTGCACGAAGGCGATGCGCCGATAGCCCTTGCCATGCAGGTAGCGGGCGGCGCTGACCCCGACTTCATGGTGGGAAAAGCCGATCTGCAGCGGCCCGCGCTGCGGCTGGTAGTCCCAGGTCTCGACCACCGGGATATCCGCCTCGGCGATCATCTTTTCGGTGCCCGCACTGTGGAAGCGGCTGGTCAGCACCAGGGCCGCCGGTGACCAGCCGAGAAATGCCCGAACCGCGCTTTCCTCCTGCTCCGCCGAGAAGTAACTCGACGCCAGCAGCAACTGATAGCCATGCCGATTGAGGGTGTCGCTGAAGCCCTGGATGGTGTTGGCGAAGATCGGTCCGGAGATGTTCGGAATCACCATCGCGACGATCCGCCCGCGGGCCGAGGCCAACCCGCCGGCCACCAGGTTCGGTACATAGCCCAACTGCTCGACCACCGCCGCGATCCGCTCGCGACGCTCGGGCGAGACCTGCTCGGGGTTGTTGAAGTAGCGCGAGACGGTGATCGCCGACACCCCGGCCTCCTGGGCGACCGTGCTCAGGGTGACCCGCCCGGCCCCCCGGCGCTTGCGGTTTGGCGCTTTGTCAGCAGTCAAGGATGCGACCCTTATTGAAAACCAAAAGGAATATAAAAGTAATTTTTCAGTATTGGACGGTCTATATCGACCTTTCCGATACTGGCGATGTTAGCGCTAACAAAACGCTTTGTCTGCCTGCTACTCGCTCGAGCGAATGCCCCAAGACAAATCAGGCGCTGTCGACGCAGAGCGACGGCGGTTCAGGGTCATTTTTCGAGCGGGCAACACATGCACAACAGATTCGGGGAGCAACACACACTGGCACGGGCGATCCAGGCCGCCACGCCGCGGCGCCCACACCTGGCCTGGCTGCTGGCCGGGTTGGCGGCACTGCCGTCGCCCGCGGTATTCGCCGCCGACACCGGCAGCGACCAGGAGCCGACACTCAAGGCGGTCACCGTCACCGCCACCCGCCGCGAGGAATCGCTGCAAAAGGTCCCGGTGGCGGTCTCGGTGGTCGATGGCGAGCAGTTGGAACGCGACAGTCGCAACGGCGTCTCCAGCATCGTCCAGCAGGTGCCGACGCTGAACTTCCGCACCGGCGCGTCGAACAAGGACACCTCGCTGTTCGTCCGCGGCGTGGGCACCATTTCCACCTCGCCCGGGGTCGAGCCGACCGTGGCCACGGTGATCGACGGCGTGGTCTACAGCCGCCCCGGCCAGGCCACCCTCGACCTGCTCGACCTCGACCGCATCGAAGTGCTGCGCGGCCCGCAGGGCACGCTGTTCGGCAAGAATGCTTCGGCCGGTGTGCTGAACATGGTCACCAAGGCACCGACCGCCGAAACCCACGGCTACATCGACCAGTCGTACTTCAGCGGCAACGAAAGCCGCACCCGCTTCGGCATCGGAGGCAGCCTGGTGCCCGACACCCTCAAGGGCTCGCTGACCACCCTGTTCGGCAGCTACGACGGCAACGTCGACAACAAGGCCAACGGCCAGGAAGTCAACGGCTACAACCACAAGGGCGTGCGCGGCAAGCTGGAGTTCACTCCCAACGAGGACGTGACACTCACCCTCGCCGCCGACTACATGCAGTCCCACGACGACGCGCCCAACGGCGTGGTCAGCAAGTCCCTGAGCCCGGCCTTCACCAACGCACTGAACCCGGTGCGGCCGTCCTCCGACAACCGCGACATCAACACCGATACCCGCAGCTACGTCGACGACATCAACAAGGGGCTGTCCGCCCAGCTCGACTGGAGCCTCGGTGACTACACCCTGACCTCGATCACCGCCTGGCGCGGCTGGAACAACCACCAGTACCAGGACGGCGATCGCCTCGGCAGCGTCACGGCGGCCTTCCCCGGCACCGCCGACCGCGGCGCGCTGGACTTCAACCAGTACTCCCAGGAAATTCGCCTGGCCTCGCCCAAGGGCCAGTTCCTGGAGTACGTCGGTGGCCTGTTCTACCTGCACGGCAAGGACGAAGAGACCTACCAGCGCACCCTGACCACGACCACCAGCGTCAACCGCGGCGTGGCCGACTACAGCACCACCAGCGACAGCTACGCGGTGTTCGGCGAGAGCACGCTGAACTTCACCCCGACCTTCCGCGGGATCGCCGGCCTGCGCTACACCCACGACGACCTGTCCTACGATCACCGCCGCGTCTCGACTTCCGCGACCACGGTCAGCGGCATACAGCCGGCCACCAGCAGCCATGGCTCGGTGGACGAGGACGGCTGGTCCGGGCGCCTCGGCGTGCAGTACGACCTGAGCGACAGCGTGACCAGCTACGTGACCTACTCGCGTGGCTACAAGGGCCCGGCCTACAACGTGTTCTTCAACATGCAGCCGCGGGACACCAACGCACTGAAACCGGAAACCTCCAACACCTGGGAAGCCGGGATCAAGGCCACCAGCTGGAACAACCGCCTGACCACCAACCTGGCGGTGTTCCACAGCGACTACGACAACTACCAGGCGAATTTCTTCGACACCGTCGCCGGGCAGGTGGTGACCCGCCTGATCAACGCCGGCAGCGTCAGCACCGAAGGCGTGGAAGCCGACTACGCGCTGCAGGCCACCAGCAACCTCAAGCTCTCCGGCGCCCTGGCCTACACCAAGGCACGCATCGACGAGTTCTCCTGCCCGCCGGGTGCGGCGGCCAGTTGCAACGTCAACGGCAAGCCGCTGCCGTTCAGCCCGGACTGGAAGAGCTATGTGCGTGCCGACTACACCGTGCCGCTGAACAACGGCCTGGACCTGGAACTGGGCACCGACTTCAGTTGGCAGAGCGAAGTGCAGTACGACATCGCCCAGAACGTCGACACCAGACAGGGCGCCTACGGCATCTGGAACGCGAGCATCGCCCTGGCCGACTACAACCAGGGCTGGCGCGTGGCGCTGCTGGGGAAAAACCTCGCCGACAAGTCCTACTCGCCGTTGCTGGCCAGTGGCGGCAACTACATCTACCGGGCCGTGCCACGGGATGACGAACGCTACTTCGGTATCCAGGTACGTAAGGATTTTTGAGCCGTTGCGTGCACAACCCTCAATCAACCGCCAAGGAACCTGCCATGACCCAAACTCCGCGCCAGTTGAAACTCGGTGCCTTCCTGATGGCCACCGGGCACCACGTCGCCGCCTGGCGTCACCCGGAGGTGCCGGCCACCGCCGGCCTGAACTTCGCCCACTACAAGCAGTTGGCGCGCATCGCCGAGGCGGCGAAGTTCGACGCCCTGTTCGTGGCCGACAGCGTCGCCGCCGCCGAAGGTGAAATCGCCAGCCGCATGGCCCGCTCGGATCACTTCGAGCCGCTGACCCTGCTCTCGGCACTCAGCGCGGTGACCGAACGCATCGGCCTGATCGCCACCGCCACCACCAGCTACAACGAGCCGTACCACGTGGCCCGCAAGTTCGCCTCGCTGGATCACCTGTCGGGCGGACGCGCCGGCTGGAACCTGGTGACCTCGGACGCCGCCGCCGAAGCGCTGAATTTCGGCCGCAGCGAACACATCAGTCACGCAGAGCGTTATGCGCGGGCCCGCGAGTTCCAGCAGGTGGTCACCGGCCTGTGGGACAGCTGGGAGGACGACGCCTTCAGCCGCGACAAGTCCAGCGGCCAGTACTACGACCCGGCCAAGCTGCACGTGCTCGATCACCAGGGCGAACACTTCCGCGTCCGCGGCCCGCTGAACGTCGCCCGCTCACCCCAGGGCCAACCGGTGATCGTCCAGGCCGGCTCGTCGCAGAGCGGCCTGGAACTGGCCGCGCAAACCGCCGAAGTGGTGTTCACCGCGCAGTCCTCCCTGGCCCGGGCCCAGGCGTTCTACGCTGACCTCAAGGGCCGCCTGGCGCGCTTCAACCGCTCGGCAGAGGCTCTGAAGATCATGCCGGGCGTGTTCGTCGTGGTCGGCCAGAGCGAGAGCGAAGCCCGGGAGAAACACGAGGCGTTCCAGGCACTGGTCGAGCCGCAGGTCGGGGTCGCCCTGCTCGGGCGCATGCTGGGCAACTTCGACCTGTCGGGCTATCCACTGGACGGCCCGTTGCCCGAGCTGCCGCTGACCGACAGCGGCCAGCAGAGCCGGCAGAAACTGCTGACCGAACTGGCCGGCACGGAAAACCTGACCCTGGCGCAACTGGGCCGACGCATCGCCGGTGGCCGTGGGCACTACAGCCTGGTCGGTACACCGACACGGATCGCCGACGAGTTACAGGCCTGGTTCGAACAGGGCGCGGCGGACGGCTTCAATGTACTGGTACCGCACCTGCCGGGCGGGCTGGAAGACTTCGCCACCCACGTGGTGCCGGAACTGCAGCGCCGCGGGCTGTTCCGCCGCGAGTACCAGGGCACCACGTTGCGTGAACACCTGGGGTTGGAGCGGCCGGCAAACCGCTTTGCACTACCTTTGTAGGGCTGGCCGCAGGCCAGAAAAACGCTGCCGGACGACGATTTGATCATTTTTTGAGCAAAATCAGTCACCAAATCGTACTATATCGTAATACGTAGTACTTGTACTGACTGTAACTTTTTGAATCTTCTATAGATTGCTGGACAAAAACGAAGTTTCGCCGGAGGGTCAAAAGTAAGCAGGTATGTACTAACTTGTACTGACCAAAAATTACCCAACCATGGAAAATTGAAAGTCAAGCGCAAATTTTCGGAGCAGGCAGAAATTCGCCGGCCAGGAAATTTGCGCGAGCGACGACACGCCCGGACCGAAATCCGGAAAAACATGAAACGTTTCAGTCACGGATCGAATCCGAGACAGGTGTGGTCTGTCCAAGGCGTATGCTGGTTGATCCGGACCGCAATAGAAGTGGGCGCTGCCCTGTGAAATTTTCCGCGCAATGAGAGAGGATTCGATGACTTATCAAGCTGCCGAAAACCGCTACGACTCCATCCCCTACCGCCGCGTCGGGCGCAGCGGCCTGGTGCTGCCGGCACTGTCCTTGGGGCTGTGGCACAACTTCGGCGACAGCACGCCGATCGACACCCAGCGCGCCCTGCTGCGCACCGCCTTCGACCTGGGCATCAACCACTTCGACCTGGCGAACAACTACGGCCCGCCCTACGGCAGTGCCGAAATCAACTTCGGCCGCCTGCTGCGCGAGGATTTCAGGCAGTACCGCGACGAGCTGATCATCTCCAGCAAGGCCGGCTGGGACATGTGGCCCGGCCCCTACGGCCAGGGCGGCGGATCGCGCAAATACGTGCTCGCCAGCCTCGACCAGAGCCTGCAGCGCCTGGGCCTGGACTATGTGGATATCTTCTACTCGCACCGCTTCGACCCGGACACGCCACTGGAAGAAACCGCCAGCGCCCTGGCCACCGCCGTGCAGCAGGGCAAGGCGCTGTACATCGGCATCTCGTCGTATTCCGGGGTGAAAACCCGCGAGATCGCGGCCCTGCTCAAGGAATGGAAAGTCCCGCTGCTGATCCACCAGCCGGCCTACAACCTGCTCAACCGCTGGGTGGAAAAGGACCTGCTGGACACCGTCGAGGAGCTGGGTACCGGCGTGATCGCCTTCACCCCGCTGGCCCAGGGGCTGCTGACCGACAAGTACCTCAACGGCATTCCGCAGGACGCGCGGATCAACCGTCCGGGCGGTGGCTCGCTGCGCGAGTCGCACCTGTCCGAGCAGAACATCGCCCATGTCCGCGCCCTCAGCGAAATCGCCAGGCGCCGCGGCCAGAGCGTGGCGCAACTGGCCCTGGCCTGGACCCTGCGTGATCCACGGGTGACTTCGGCGCTGATCGGCGCGAGCCGGCCGGAGCAGATCGTCGAGAACGTCGGGGCGTTGCAGAACCTGGCGTTCAGCCAGGAGGAACTGGCGGAGATCGACCGCTTTGCCCGGGAAGGCGGGATCAACTTGTGGGAGAAGCCGTCGACGGCCGAATGATTGTCGCCCGCCCCGCCCCCTCATCGCGGGCGCAGGCAACCTCCCCGTTTGGCACCACCCTGCAGGCGCAGGCGGTGCGGCCACCCGACTTGCCCGCGAAGGTTTTAGCGCCCTTGAGGCCCCTTCGCGGGCAAGCCGCGCTCCTACAATATCGCGGGCGCAGTCCAGCACCGGGTGGATGCCATACCAGGCCTCAGGCCGCGTCGCGTTTCGGCTCGCGAATCCGGTACCACGCCACATACAGCGCCGGCAGGAACATCAGCGTCAGCACCGTCGCCGCGACAATGCCGCCGATCATCGCGTAGGCCATCGGCCCCCAGAACACTTCCCGGGCAATCGGGATCATCCCCAGGCTCGCCGCCGCCGCCGTCAGCAGGATCGGCCGCCGTCGGTGTTCGGTCGCTTCCACCACCGCGTCCCACGGCTCGTAGCCATTGCGCTCGTATTCGTCGATCTGGGTCACCAGTATCACCGAGTTGCGAATGATGATGCCGATCAGCGCGAGAATCCCGAGGATCGCCACGAAACCCATCGGCGTGCCGGTCGGCACCAGCGCCAATACCACGCCGATCAGCCCCAGCGGCGCAACGCTGGCCACCAGGAACATCTTCTGCACGCTGTGCAGCTGGATCATCAGGAAGGTCGCCATGAGGAACAGCATCAGCGGCACCACCTGGGCAATAGGCCCCTGGGCCTTGCCGCTCTCCTCCACCGTACCGCCGGTGACCACCTTGTAGCCCGCCGGCAGGCCGGCGGCGAACCGGTCGATATCCGGCTTCAGTTGCCGCACCAGGTCGGTCGGCTGGATGCCGCCACGCACGCCGGCCTTGAGGGTGATGGTCGGCAGCCGATCGCGCCGCCAGACCAGCGGCTGCTCCAGCTCGTAACGCACCGTGGCGAACGCCAGCAGCGGGATCGAGGTACCGTTGGGTGTGACGATCTGCAGGTTCTGCAGGGTTTCCGGCGTACCGCGCTCGCTGTCTATCGCACGCCCGACCACGTTGATCAGGTAGATGTCGTCTTTCACCTGGGTCACCGGCGCGCCGCTGACGATGGTGTTCATCAGCTTGGCGACGTCCTCGGATGACAGGCCGAATTGCCGTGCCTTGTCCTGGGCGATGTCGATGCGCAGGACCTTGCCCGGCTCGTTCCAGTCGTAGATGGTCTCGCCGACATTGGGGTTGCGGTCGAGGATCGTCGCCAGCTCGATGGCGTGCTTGCGCACCTGGTCGATGTCCTTGCCGCTGACCCGGTACTGCAGCGGCCGCCCCACCGGCGGGCCCATCTCCAGGGTCTGGACGAAGCTGCCGATGCCGACGAAGTCGTCACGCAGGCGCTTGTTCAGCCGATCCATCAACGCCGCGCGCTGCTCCAGGCCCTTGCTGACGATGATCAACTGCGCGTAGTAGGGGTTCTGCAACTGCTGGTCGAGCGGCAGGTAGAAGCGGATCGCGCCCTCGCCGATGTAGGTGCTCCAGCGCAGGATGTCCGGGTCGTCCTTGAGGCTGGCCTCCAGCCGGTCCACCGCCTTGCGGGTCTCGTTGATCGAGGCGTTCTGAGGCAGGTTGAGGTCCACCAGGATCTCCGGGCGGTCCGAGGACGGGAAGAACTGGTTCTGCACGAAGCGCATGCCGAACACCGACAGGGCGAAGATCAGCACCGTCAGGCCGATGGCCCACCAGCGATTGCGCAGCGACCATAGCAGCCCGGCGTTGAAGGCCCGGGCCACCCGGCCATTGCCACTGTCGTGGGCCTTCACCTGCTCGCTGAGAATGTGCACGCCGATCACCGGGGCGAACAGTACCGCGACGATCCACGACACCAGCATCGCCACCGCGATCACCGCGAACAGGGTGAAGGTGTACTCGCCGGCCGAGCTGGCGTTGAGGCCGATGGGCACGAAGCCGGCGACGGTCACCAGGGTCCCGGTGAGCATCGGAAAGGCCGTGGAAGTGTAGGCGAAGGTTGCCGCCTGTTCCTTGCTGTCGCCCTTTTCCAGCCGGGTGACCATCATCTCCACGGTGATCATCGCATCGTCCACCAGCAGGCCAAGGGCGATGATCAACGCGCCGAGGGAGATGCGCTGCATGGTGATGCCGCTGTACTCCATGAACACGAAGACCATCGCCAGCACCAGCGGGATCGAGCAGGCCACCACCAGCCCGGCGCGCAGGCCGAGGGCGACGAAGCTCACCACCAGCACGATGATCACCGCTTCGAACAGCGCGCTGGTGAAGCCGCCGACGGCCTTCTCCACCACCTCGGCCTGATCGGAAACCTTGTGCACGCCGACCCCCACCGGCAGGTCGGCGGTGAGGCTGTCCATGCGCTCGTGCAGGGCCTTGCCGAACGCCTGGATATTGCCGCCCTTCTTCATGGCGATGCCGAGACCGATGGCGGTCTGGCCGTTGTAGCGGAACAGCGGCGTCGGCGGATCGACGTAACCGCGGCTGATCTCGGCGATGTCCGCCAGCCGGTAGAAGCGATCGTTGAGCTTGAGATTGACCGCCTGCAGGTCCTTCTCCGAGGCATACTGCCCGGACGCGCGCACCGAGATGCGCTCGGGCCCGGCCTCGATCACCCCGGCCGGCGTCACCGCGTTCTGCGATTGCAGGCTCTGCACCACCTGGCGCTGGTCGATGCCCAGAGCCGCCAGCTTGCGGGTGGAGAAGTTCAGGTAGAGCACCTCGTTCTGCTCGCCGATCATCTCGATCTTGCCCAGCCCCGGCACATCGCGGATCTGCGCGCGAACCTGCTCCACATAGTCGCGCAGCTGGCGCATGCTCAGACCGTCGCTGGTGAAGGCGTAGACCGAGCCGAACACATCGCCGAACTCGTCGTTGAAACCCGGGCCCTGGATGTCCTGGGGGAACTCGCCGCGGATGTCGTCGATCTTCTTGCGCACCTGGTACCAGATCTCCGGAATGTCCTTGCCGCTGGTGGTGTCGCGCAGGTACACGAACACCGTCGACTCGCCGGGCCGGGTGTAGCTCTTCACATAGTCGAGGGAGTCGAGTTCCTCGAGCTTCTTCTCGATACGGTCGGTGACCTGTTCCAGGGTCTCGTCCACCGTGGCGCCGGGCCACTTGGTCTGGATGATCATGGTCTTGATGGTGAAGGACGGGTCTTCCTCGCGCCCCAGGTTGATGTAGGAGAACACCCCCATCAACAGCGCGACGAACATCAGGTACCAGACGAACGACTGGTGTTTGAGTGCCCACTCGGACAGGTTGAAACTCCCTTTCATCGTGGGTTTTCCTCGTCGATTCTGACTTTCTGTCCGGGTTTGAGACTGTTCACCCCGGCGCTCACCACCTTCTCGCCGGCCTTGACCCCCGAGCCCAGCAGCATCGTCTCGCCCTCGCGGCTGACAACCTTGACCTCACGGGGCGAGACGGTTGAGGTCTGCGGGTCGACGATCCAGACCTGCGTCCTGCCCTGGCTCTCCCACAGCGCCGACAGCGGCAACTGGGTGCGCGGCTCGATGGCCGAGCTCAGGGTCACGCTGATCGACGTGCCCAGGCGAAACGCCGCCGGGGTTTCGGCCAGGGTCAGCCGGGCCCGTCGGGTACGGGTGGCGCTGTCGGCCTGGGGCTCGATTTCCCGCAGGCGGGCGGTGGTGTTGACGCTCGGGTCGAGCTGGCTGGCGACGCGGAACTCGACCCCTTCGCGCAACTGGTCGGCCAGGGCGGCCGGCAGGTCGATCACCGCTTCCTTCACGTCCGGCCGGGCCAGGGTGACCACCTCCTGGCCGGCGCTGACCACCTGGCCGGCCTCGACCTTCCAGTCGGTGACCACCGCGGCGTGGTCGCTGCGCAGTTCGGTGTAGCCCAACTGGTCCTGGGCCTGGCCGACCGAGGCACGGGCCTGTTCGCGGGAGGCGCTGGTGGTTTTCAGGTCGGTCTGGGCCACGTCCAGTTGCGCCTGGGCACCGACGCCCCGGTCGAACAATTCCTGCTGGCGGCGGGCATTGGCCTGGGCATTGATCCACTGCGCCTCGATCCGCGACAGGTCGCCCTGGGCCGCGCGCAACTGGTTCTGCTGATCGGTCGGGTCGAGGCTGGCCAGCAGCGCACCCTGGGCCACCTCGCTGCCGACATCGACATGGCGCCGGGCAATGCGCCCCGAGACCCGGAAGCCCAGGGTGCTCTCGTAACGGGCCTGGATGCTCCCGGCAAACCGCCCGAGGCTCTGCACCGACTCCGGCCTGACCTCGATGAACAACACCGGCCGCACCGGTTCCGGTGCCGGCTCCTGCTTCGAGCAGGCGGCGACCAGCAGGCCACCGAGCAACAGCAGCGACAGACGCTTCATGGCGGGTTCCCTCCGGCGACCTGGGCCGATGGCTGGGCGATCTCCACCAGCATCCCCGGATGCAGCAGTTGCCCACCGGCGACCACGACCTTTTCGCCGCCCTGCAGGCCCTCGCCGATCAAGACATGGCCGGTCAGGTAGCGCGCGACCTTGACCTGGCGCAGGCTGACCTTGCCGGCCTCGTCCACCAGCCACACGGCGGGCTCGCTGACGTCCTTGGTCAGGGCCGACCAGGGCAGTTCGATACTGGCCTTGGCCGGCGCCGTCACGGTGGCGCTGACCACCGAGCCGAGGTCCATGCCGGCCGGCAACGGCGCCAGGGCCACCTTGACCTGCACCGTGCCGCTCTGGGCGGAGACCGCCGGGGTCACCTCGCGGACCTTGCCCACCGCCTTGATCGCCGGGTTGTCGAGCAGGGTCACGGTGATCGGCTGGTCCTGCGGCGGCTCCACCAGCAGCGACTCGTAGACATTGAACACCGCATCACGCTCGCCATCGCGCGCCAGACTGAAGATCGGCATGGTCGCCTGCACCACCTGGCCGACCTCGGCCTGGCGCGCGGTGATCACCCCGGGCGCCTCGGCGATCAGCGCGGTGTAGCCCAGTTGCTCGCGGGCATTGGCCAGTTGCGCCTGGGCCGCGGTCAACGCACTCTTGGCGCTGAGCAGGCCGGCCTGGGCGGCATCGTATTCACTGCGGCTGGTGTAGCCCTTGGGCAGCAGCTTCTGCTGGCGGACGAACGCCGCGCTGGTCTGCTGCACCCGAGCCTGCTGGGCGTTGACCTCGGCCTGGGCGCTGTCGACGTTGGTCTGCAGATCCTTGGGATCGAGTTTGGCGAGCACCTGTCGGGCGGAGATTCGCGCGCCGACATCGACGTTACGCTGGATGATCTTGCCACCGACGCGGAACGACAGATCGGTCTGCACCCGCGCCTGGATATCGCCGGTGAGGGTGACGGCGGCACCGAAGTCCTGGCGCTGAACCTGTTCGACGAAGACACGCGGGCGTAACGGTTCCGGAGGTTTTTCATGGCCGCAACCACTCAGGAGCGCCAGCGACACCAAGGCGACTTCCCACTTCATTCGACGCCCATTCATACACACTCCTTCGCGTAATACCTACTCGCAGTGTCGTTACGACTGATAGCGTAGAACAGGGTTCCGTCTCTGCACGACGATGCCGTTGATCTGTGGCAGCGCGACTGCGAATCGGTGTTTCGCGGCGGCCAATCGGGCACACTGGAGGTTCAATCGCCAGGACCCGTCCCATGCTCAAGACCCTCGCCGTGGCCAACTATCGCTCGATCAACAAGCTGGTGGTGCCCCTGGAGCGCCTGAACCTGATCATCGGCCCCAACGGCAGCGGCAAGTCCAACCTGTACCGCGCCCTGCGCCTGCTGGCGGAAACCGCCCAGGGTGGGGTGGTCAACGCGCTGGCCCGCGAAGGCGGGCTGGACTCGACGTTCTGGGCCGGCCCGGAGACGATCAGTCGACGCATGCGCAATGGCGAGGTCGACGTGCAGGGCGTGGTGCGCCAGGGGGCCAAGCGCCTGCGCCTGGGCTTTGCCGGCGAAGACTTCAGCTACGCCATCTCCCTGGGGCTGCCGGAGCCGAGCAACTCCTGGTTTTCCCTCGACCCGCAGATCAAGCGCGAATGCATCTGGGCCAGCGCCCTGTATCGCCCGGCCAGCCTGCTGGTGGATCGCTCCGGGCCGATGGTGAAAGCCCGCGGCGAACAGGGCTGGGAAGTGCTGGCGCAGCACACGCCGACCTTCGACAGCCTGTTCGACCAGGTCGGCAACCTGCGCAGCTCGCCGGAGGTGCTGTTGCTGCGCGAGCACATTCGCGGCTGGCGCTTCTACGATCACTTTCGCAGCGATGCCGACGCACCGGTGCGCCAGCCACAACTGGGCACACGCACACCGGTGCTGCATCACGACGGCCGCGATCTGGCGGCGGCGCTGCGCACCATCATCGAGATCGGTGATCCACAGGCGCTGCAGGAAGCGATCAGTGACGCCTTCCCCGGCTCGCGACTGGGCATCGCGGTAGCGCCGGGCGCACGCTTCGCCATCGAGTTCCACCAGGACGGCCTGCTGCGTCCGCTGTCCGCCGCCGAACTGTCGGACGGCACCCTGCGCTACCTGCTGTTGGTGGCGGCCCTGCTGACACCGCGGCCACCGACGCTGATGGTGCTGAACGAACCGGAAACCAGCCTGCATCCCGACCTGCTGCCGGCGCTGGCACGGCTGATCATCCGCGCGTCGCAACACTGCCAGGTGTGGGTGGTGTCCCATGCCAGCCGGTTGATCGCGGCCTTGCAGCAGGACTCGGCGTGCAACGCCATCGTGCTGGAGAAGGTGCTCGGCCAGACCCAGATCGTCGGCCAGGGCATGCTCGACGAACCGGCCTGGAAATGGCCGGACTGAGCGGACGATCCTGAATTTGCCGGATAGTCGGCGGGCAGCTATTTTCCTTGCAGCGGGTACGGATCTTTTCCCGCGAAGAACGCTCCAAGCACGGACGAAAACGGTCCGGTCGGTGACCGTTCCATAACAAGGAAGACACTATGGCCCAGGTACAAGCGCCGCAAAAACTCGACCCAAAGGACATCGTCAAACTGCTGGTGGCGTTGCGCCGGGCGGTGAAAGCCCAGGCATAAAAAACGCCGACGCTAATCGCTCGTCGGCGTTCAAACCTTGAAGGGGTTGTCGCTGGATCAGAACGCCGGCAGCACCGCGCCCTTGTACTTCGAATCGATGAAAGCCTTCACTTCAGGGCTGGTCAGTGCCTTGGCCAGCTTCTGGATGGCGTCGCTGTTCTGGTTGTCAGGACGGGCCACCAGGAAGTTCACGTAAGGCGAGTCCGAACCCTCGATCAGCAGGGCGTCCTTGGCCGGGTTCAGGCCGGCTTCCAGCGCGTAGTTGGTGTTGATCAGGTCCAGGTCGACCTGGTCCAGAACCCGTGGCAGCAGAGCCGATTCCAGTTCCTTGAACTTGAACTTGTGTGGGTTCTTGGCGATGTCCTTGGGCGTCGACAGCGCGTTTTTCGGGTCCTTCAACTCGATCAGGCCCTTGCTCTGCAACAGCAGCAGGGCGCGGCCGGCGTTGCTGCCTTCGTTCGGGATCGCGATGGTCGCGCCGTCCTTCAGTTCGGACAGGCTCTTGACCTTCTTCGAGTAGCCGCCGAACGGTTCGACGTGCACACCGATCACGGTGACCAGGTTGGTGCCCTTGCCCTTGTTGAAGCCATCCAGGTAAGGCTTGGTCTGGAAGTAGTTGGCGTCCAGGTGTTTCTCGGCGACCTGGGTGTTGGGCTGTACGTAGTCGGTGAAGACCTTCACTTCCAGATCCACGCCTTCTTTGGCGAGGGTCGGCTTGATCAGTTCGAGGATTTCCGCGTGCGGAATCGGCGTGGCCGCCACCACCAGTTTTTCCCCAGCCTGGGCCAGGCCAGCGGTCAGAGCAGCCGCCAATGCAGTAAACAGCAGAACCTTTTTCATGCAGTGTCCTTATCGAAAATCACGGTCGTCACCGACGACAGCCTGGAGAAGAGAGGTGCAAGCAATTTGATATCGCTTGCATGGAATGGAAGATACCGGGATTTTTTATTCCCGAACAATACCTTTTATTCATCTTCATATTCCATTTTGCTCATACAGCTTTCCCCGCCTTGCACCACACCTGTAGGAGCAAGTCACAGGGAACGCACACGCCGCAGGAGGAATGAGCGCTCCACAGCATAGACGTTCGATCAATCCAACAGACGCTTGAGCGCCGCCCGCTCCTCGGGCGAACTGCCGGCAAGCAGGTGCTCGATCACCGCCAGCGGCTGCGGCAGGTTCAGGTGCTCCGGCAGGATTTCGTCGCCACTGCTGACCAGCAGGGCGAAGTGAATGACGTTCTCCAACTCGCGGGTATTGCCCGGCCAGCTGTGGCGTTCCAGGGCGCGCTGGGCACTTTCGCTGATCAGCGGCACCGGCAGGCTCAGCCGCTGGCTGTAGATGCCGAGGAAATATTCGGCCAACGACAGGATGTCGCCCACCCGCTCGCGCAGCGCCGGCAGCTCCAGGCGGCCTTCGCTGAGGTAACTGTAGAGCCGTTCGTGAAACTTGCCCACCGCGACCGCCTGGGCCAGGTCGATACTGGTCGCCGCGACCAGCCGCACGTCCACCGGGCTCGGCTGGTGTGCGCCGACGCGGGTGACTTCATGGTTCTCCAGGGCCGCCAGCAGCTTGATCTGGATCGGCAGCGGCAGGTCGCCGATCTCGTCCAGGTACAGGGTGCCACCATTGGCCGAGCCGAACCAGCCGGCGCGGCTGCTCGCCGAGCCACTGTGGGCCCCGGCCGCATGGCCGAACAGCTCGGCATCGGCATAGGTCGGGCTGATGGCGCCGCAGTTGACCGAAACGAACAGCCCGCCCCGATCGCTGGCCCGGTGAATATGCCGGGCCAGCAGCTCCTTGCCGCTGCCGGTTTCGCCGCGGATCAATACCGGCAGCGCCTTCGGCGCCAGTTGTTCAAGCTCCTCGCGCAGTTGGCGCGAGCGCGGATCGACGAACACCAGCGCCTTGGCGCGAATGCTCAGCGGACTTTTCTCCGCATCGGGAAAGGTCAGCAATGGCTGACCGAAGGTTTCATGCAGACTCATGACAGACTCCCGCCCGGATCCGCCGGGTGGCGGGGGCGTTGAACGAGGAAAGACATTCAGGCGCGGCGCAGGGAATGGTGTTCCATGCGGGTTTGCAGGCGATACAGGTAGGCGAATCCCTGCTCCCAGCGCTGGTGGCCGGACTTGACGTTGATGTGCCCGGCACCGCTGATGATGCCGGCCTCGGCGCCCCACTGGCGGGCCAGTTCCAGGGCGCGCGGGGCGCTGACCGCCGGATCGTTGTCGGAGGCGACGACCTGGCTCGGGAAGGGCAACGGATCGCCCGGGATCGGCGCGAAATGACGCAACGCTGGCGCGCAAGCGGGCCGCTCGACATCGGCCGGGGCCACCAGCAGCGCCCCCTGGACCTGATGCAGCAGGTGCGCCGGCGCGGTGCGGGCCCAGTGGGCCACGGTGATGCAACCCAGGCTGTGGGCGATCAGGATCACCGGCGTGCTGTCGGCGGCGATGGCTTCGGCCAGGGCCGCGACCCAGTCTTCGCGGCGGGGCGTCAGCCAGTCGGCCTGTTCCACCCGCGCGCTGTTGGGCAGGCTGTTCTGCCAATGGGTTTGCCAATGATCTTCTGGCGATCCTTGCCAGCCCGGCACGATCAGATAACGAATCGACTCGTTGCGCATGGGGTACACCTCCTCCAGCGTTTGCGTTCCTGATCGAGTATAGGGAGGCGAGATATATTCGTTAAGGAATAAGAAGCTATTTATTAATACCAATAAGAAATATCAGAGCATCCCCTTGTGGGAGCGAGGCTTGCCCGCGAACCGCCCATGGGCGGCCATCCAATCCGGTTTCTGATGGCGGCCTACGGCGGTTCACGCCGATTCGCCGCCCCGACAAGCCTCTCACCTACAGAAGCTCCGACGGCACACGCCTGGCGGAAATAAAAAAGGGCCGCACCCTGCCAAGGAAACGGCCCGAGAAACGCGAGGTTCGGTTGCGGTCAGCGTGCGGTGATCACCGACAACTTGGTGATGCCCGCCCGCTCGATGGAGGCCATGGCTCGCGCCACTTCGCCGTAGTTCACGCCATTGTCGGCCTGCAGTTGCACGCGCAGTTCCGGGTCCTTGGCCTTGGCTGCCTGGAGGTTGGTTTCCAGCAGGTCGGGCTGGATCTCGTCCTTGTTGATGAACAGCTTGCCGTTGCCGTCGATGCTCACCACCAGCGGGTCCTTCTGCTCCACCGGCGCCACCGCTTCGGTCTTGGGCAGGTTGATCGGGATCGCGTTGGTCAAAAGCGGCGCGGTGACGATGAACACCACCAGCAGTACCAGCATCACGTCCACCAGCGGCGTGACGTTGATCTCGCTCAGCACTTCATCGCTGTCTTGAGTGGAAAAGGCCATGTCAGGACGCCTCCTTCACTTTCTGCGTCGAACCCTGGGCAGCGCCCTTGTTCACGGTCGGGTGCACCAGCACGCGGAACGCGCTCTTCTGCGCCAGGCTGTAGAAGTCGTGGGCGAAGTCGTCGAGGTCGGCGGCGGTGAGCTTCAGACGCCGCAGGAAGTAGTTGTAGACCAGCACCGCCGGCACGGCGACGGCGATGCCGACACCCGTTGCCACCAGGGCGGCACCGATCGGCCCGGCCACGGTTTCCAGGCTGGCGGAACCGGCGGCGCTGATGCCTTTCAGGGCTTCCATGATCCCCCACACGGTCCCGAACAGACCGATGAACGGCGAGGTACTGCCGATACTGGCGACCACCGCCAGGCCGGTTTCCAGCGAGCGTCGCTCACGCACGATCTGCTGACGCAGGGCGCGCTCCAGACGGTCCTGGTGGTTGATCGCCTGGCTCAGGTCGGCGGCAGGGCTGCCGTCACCAACCTGGATCGCCGCATAACCGGCCTGGGCCACACGGGCTGCGGCACCGGGCTGGGTTTCGCTCAACTCGGCGGCCGAGTCGAGGCTGGAGGCGGCCCAGAACTGTTTGTGGAAGCGCCGATCCTGGCCTTTCAGGCGACCGAACTGCACCGCCTTGAGCAGCGCCAGGCCCCAAGTGACGACGGAGAAGACCACCAGCAGCCAGATCACCGCGCTTTCGATGGATTGAAGTGGAGATGCCAGTAAACTCATGATGTGTTCCCTCTAAAAACGTTCAGCGCATTGGCGGCCGGTCAGTGGATCTTGAAGTCGATGGGCACGCTGACCCAGCCGACCTGGGCGACATCGCCCTGTTTGGCAGGGACGAAGCTCCAACGCTTCACCGCTGCCAGGGCAGCGTCGTCGAGTTGCTGGCGACCACTGCTTTTCTGAATCTGTATCTCGCCCGGTTTACCGCTGGCCAGGACCTGCACCCGCAGCACCACCGTGCCTTCCCAACCGCGACGCTGAGCCAGCGACGGGTATTCCGGCGCCGGGTTCTTCAGGTACGCGGCGTTGGCCGACGCAGGCGTCACCGGGGCCGGAGCAGGCGGCGCCGGCGGTGCCGGTGGAGCGGGCGGCGCGGCGGGCTGCGGCGGTGCGGGCGGTTGCTCGACCGGCTTGGGCACAGGCTTCGGCTCAGGCTTGGGCACCGGTTTCGGCTTGGGCTTGGGGATCGGCTTGGGCGGCGCGGGCTTGGCCGCCAGTTCGTCGACCACCGGTGGCGGTGGCTCCACCACGGGAGGTGGCGGCGGAGGCTGCACCGGCGGTGGCGGTTCGACCACGGGCGGTGCCGGCTGGGAGAACTCGATGGTCATCGGCGGGATTTGCGGCGGTACCACTGGCAGTACCGGGGTCTGCTGCCGGCTCAGCCAGTAGATCACCGCGCCATGCAGCACCAGGGCGAACGCCCCGAGCAACACCGCCTCGCGCCGGCTGAGAATGCCCTTGGGGGCTTTCTGCAGGCGCAGTTGCCCCAGCGGCGCACGGTGCGGCCGGCCGAGATCGACCAACTCGCCACCCGGTGCCTGGCGCCAGAGCACCTCATGTGCACTGGCAGCGGTCTGGACATTGCCCATTGAATCACTCCTGCGGTCTTCAGCTAAAAATCGTCGCGGCGCACGTGGGGGCCTTGAGGTGTCGATGATCCCCGCAGGCTGCTTAGTCCTTAAAGTAATCTTTGAGGTTATGGATATGCCTAAAGTGAATATGTATTTTTGCCGATCCGCGCAAGGCCGCGTGGTTCAAGGGCTGCAGCCTATCGGTGAAAAACCGATGCTTTTCAGGCATGAAAAATATTCCCCCAAGGCATCAGGCTGGACACCTAGAAGTCATAACGCCCGGTCACCCCCAGGGTCCGCGGCGTACCGAGCAAGCCTTCATAGCCGCCGTTGCTGGCGGTCCAGAGGGTGGTGTAGTAGGTCTTGTCGAAGGCGTTCTTCAGCCACAGCGAGACATCCCACTGGCCCTGGTTGAAATCGCCGCGCAGGCCGGTGGACAGGTTGACCACGGCGTAACTGGGAATCTGCCCGTAGCTGGAGTCCTCGACCGTGCCCACTGCCTTGGAGCGGAACGCATAGCTGGCGGTGACGTAGGGTTCCAGGCCGTTCTCCAGGTTCCACTTGTACTCGCCGTTGGCATTGGCGATCCACTTCGAGGCCCCGACCACCTGGTGCCCGGTAAGGTCGCAGGACGCCGGTGCCCCCGGACGCAGGCTGACTTCCGGCGGGCATGGCGCATCCTTATAGGACAAGTACCGCACATCGTTGTAGGAACCGTTGAGGTTGAGCGTCAGGCCACGCACGGGAATCAGTGTGCTCTCGACCTCCACCCCGAGCGAGCGCACCGAGCCGGCGTTGGTCAGGTACTGCACGCGGTTGGCGTCGTCGTAGGCGTTGGTCTGGTAGCCGTTGACCTGGGTCCAGAACAGGTTGGCATTGAGTTGCAGGCGCTTGTCCCACAGTGTGCTCTTGAAGCCCAGCTCGGCGTTGTTCGCCCGCTCGGTGCCGATCAGCAGTGAGTCGGCACCGGCGGTGGGTGCCGAGCCGACCGCGAGGTTCACCCCGCCGGACTTCTCGCCATGGGACAGGGTCGCGTAGCCGAGCAGGTCGTCACTGAAGCGATAGCTCAGGTTGAGCAGGCCGGACGGGCTGGTGCTGTACTGGCTGAGGTTGCCGGAGTCGTAGGCGCCGGCGCGGGCACGCCGGGCGTTGGCGGCGGCACCGGTCACCGCGGCACCGCCGAGCGGGGCATCACGGGTCACCCAGGCGCTTTTTTCCTCGTAGCTGCCACGCAGACCGGCGGTGAAGTCCAGGCGCTCGGTCAGGTGCCAGGTGCCCTGGGCGAACAGCGCGAAGCTGTCGGTTTCGATATGGCCGTTGCCGATGCTGGTGACATTGTTCAGCGCACCGGTGGCGGTGCCGTTCCAGATGTCGGCCTGGGGCCCGTAGTAGTTGAAACTCTTGTTATCGAGCCTGGAGCCGAAGTAGTAGGCCCCCAGCACATAGTCGAAGAAGCCGCCGGTGGGCGAGGCCAGGCGAATTTCCTGGGACCACTGCTTGTCCTCCACCGAGACCCCGGCGTTGTAGTACGCGGTGGTGTTGAGCCCGTCGTCGTTGCGTGGGGTGAAATTCCACCAGCGGTAGGAACTGACCGAAGTCAGGGTGAAGTCGCTGGGCAGGGTCCAGTTGGCCTCCAGGGAACTGCCGCCCTGGAACACCGTGACCCGCTGCTGGCCATTGAGATTGACCTTGCGATCCGCGCCATTGACCAGGGTCGCCCCGGCGGCAGCGGCCCGTGACCGGTAGAGATTGACGCCGTTGATGGTCGGCCCGGTGCTGTACAGCACGCGGGTACCGGCGCTGGAGTCTTCCTCGTTGTAGTCGCCGATCCAGCGCAGGTTGAAGTTCTCGCTGGGCTTGAACAGCAATTGCGCGCGGAAACCGTCGCGCGAGCCGCCGTTGAGGTCGTGACCGTCGTACTCATTCCTGATGTCGCCATCGCTGCGGGTGCGATAGGCCGACAGGCGCCCGGCCAACTGGTCGTTGATCGGCCCGGAAAGGCTGCCCTTGGTCTGGAAGTAGCCGTCCTCGCCCACCGACGTCTCGATGCTGCGCTCCGGGGTGAAACTCGGCGCGCGGGTGTTGATGTTGATCACCCCGGCGGTGGTGTTCTTGCCGAACAGCGTACCCTGGGGGCCGCGCAGCACTTCCAGCTGTTCGATATCCATCAGGTCGAACACCGCCATGCCCGGCCGCCCCAGGTAGACGTTGTCGATGTACAGCCCGACGCTGCCTTCCAGGCCGTCGCTGGCCGGGTTGTTGCCCAGGCCGCGGATCGACACGCTGGACTGGCGCGCATGCATGTAGGCAACGTTCACGCTGGGCACCAGTTGCTGCAGGTCCTGGATGCGATAGACCCGCTGGCTTTCCAGGGCCTGGCCACTGACCACACTGATCGGCGTGGGCACGCTCTGCGAACTCTCCTCACGGCGCCGGGCGGTGACGGTCACGGTGTACAGGCGCCCGCTGTCGGACTTGGCCTTGCTGGTAGTGGCGGCCGGCGCAGCCTCCTGCGGGGTCTCGCTCTCGGCGGCATGGCCCAGCGACCAGCTGGCGCTCCCCGCCAGCAACAGGGCCAGGGGCAAGCGCTTGAGCCGTCGGGAAGGGTGGTGCACTGCTGGATTGGGCGAAGTCATGGGCGGCTCCCGATCAAAAAATATACAACCTGTATATTCTTTAAAGTTATTTATTTATGTTTTTACAAAGATTTACTGCATAAGAGATTGCCTTTATAAGGAGTCGAGCGGATGCATAGCCAATGCATTTCCCCGATATTTTTTATGTGAAAAATGCATATCGATCTGCGCCAACTTCGCCACTTCATTGCCCTAGCCGAGCACCGCAGCTTCGTCGCCGCCGCGTTGGCGGTGAACCTCTCGCAATCGGCCTTCAGCCGCAGCATCCAGGCCCTGGAGCACAGTGCCGGCTGCCAGTTGGTGGACCGTGGCCGCAAGGACCTGGCGCCGACCAAACAGGGCCAGGTCCTGCTCGAACATGCCCGGCGGCTGGTCAGCGGCGCCCAGCAACTGGCCAACGAGATCAGCCAGTTCAACGGCCTGGAGGCCGGCGAGCTGCGCTTCGGTTGCGGCCCGGCGCCGGCCTCGGGGCTGATCCCGCAGGCCATCGGCCATTTCATCGACCGCTACCCCAGGGCCCGGGTACAGTTCCAGGTGGATGACTGGCAGAGCCTGGGCAAGCGTCTGCTCAATGACGAGTTCGAGTTTTTCGTCGCCGATACCCGTTATTTCGAGGCCAATCCGGACTACCAGACCCAGCGCCTGCGCCCACGCAAATGGTATTTCTGCTGTCGCGCCGGGCACCCGCTGGCGTCCCGCGAAAGCGTGACGGCCGAGCAGTTGCTGAGTTATCCACTGGCCTCGACGATCCGCCCACCGAACCTGCGCAAGGTGATCGCCGACCTCAGCAGCCGACCGGACTTCACCCCGCAGGTGGAATGCGAGAGCGCCTTCAGCCTGCTCGGCGTGGTGTTGCGCTCGGATGCCATCGGCATCTGTGGGGAGAACAGCGATGCCTGGGACTATGCCCGGGGTGAGTTGGTGAAGCTGAAGGTCGAGGGCTTGGCCGATGACCGGGAGGAGCTGTACACCCGCTACGGCATCGTCAGCCGCGCCGGCTATCGGCTGTCGCCGCTGGCCGAGGCGATGATCGAGCAGATCAAGTGCGAGGATGCGGTGGAGGTGGGTGAGGTGTGCAATCTGGAGCAGGTGGCTGTCTGAGATGACCTATTCGCGGGCAAGCCCGGCTCCTACATACGGTACGTGAACCCTGTAGGAGCCGGGCTTGCCCGCGAATAGGCCCTCATGCCCCACCGCCATGCACCGGATGCATGAAAAACAGTCACCGAATGCACTTGCCGAAACCCGCCCCGGCCCGCGAAATCGCCTACCTGTCCTCCACCGCGGTGAACCCCCATGTCCCACGTGCGCAACGTGCTCTACATCATGTGCGACCAGCTGCGTCGCGATTACCTGTCCTGCTACGGCCACCCTCACCTGCACACGCCGAACATCGACCGCCTGGCCGCCGCCGGCGTGCGTTTCAGCCGCGCCTATACCCAGGGCACCATCTGCGGCCCGTCGCGGATGTCGGCCTATACCGGGCGTTATGTCAGCAGCCACCAGGTGGCCTGGAACGCCGTGCCGCTGCCGCTGGAGGAACTGACCCTCGGCGATTACCTGCGGCCCCACGGCATCCGCACCGCACTGGTCGGCAAGACCCACGCCACGCCCAATCTCGACGCCCTGCAACGGTTGGCCATCGACCCCGACAGCCCGCAGGCCGAGCCGCTGAACGAGGTCGGCTTCGAACCCTGGATGCGCCACGACGGCATCTACCCCGACAGCCCGCTGTTCGCCGACAAGCGTGAATCGGCACCCTACACCCATTACCTGCGCGAACTCGGCTACAGCGGCGAGAATCCCTGGCACGACTGGGCCAACGCCGCCGAAGGCAGCGACGGTGAAATCCTCAGCGGCTGGAAGATGCGCAACGCCCACCGGCCGGCGCGGATTCCCCAACAGCACTCGGAAACCGTGTACACCACCGACCGTGCCATCGACTTCATCCGCGAACAGGGCGAGCGGCCCTGGTGCCTGCACCTGTCGTACATCAAGCCGCATTGGCCGTACATCGCCCCGGCGCCGTATCACGCGCTGTACGGGCGCGAGCAGGTGATCGCGCCGGTCCGCCCGGCGCCTGGCGCGGCCAGCGACCACCCGGTGTACAACGCCTTCCGCCAGCATGAGGAAAGCCTGAACTTCTCCCGCGACGAAGTGCGCCTGAACGTGGTGCCGACCTACATGGGCCTGATCAGGCAGGTGGACGACCAGCTCGGACGACTGTTCGATGTGCTGCAGCAGAGTGGGCGCTGGGACGACACACTGATCGTCTTCACCAGCGACCACGGCGACTTCCTCGGCGATCACTTCCTCGGCGAGAAGGAGTTCCTGCTCGAACCTGCAGTCGGCGTGCCGCTGATCGTGCGCGACCCACGTGCGGCAGCGGACAGTACCCGGGGCACGGTGGATGAGCGGCTGGTGGAAACCATCGACGCGCTGCCGACCTTTCTCGACGCGCTGGGGCTGCCGGGGGCGGAGCATCGGCTGGAGGGGCGTTCGCTGGTACCGCTGCTGCATGGCGAACAGCCGGACTGGCGCCGCTATGCCATCGCCGAATACGACTATGCCTTCCAGGCGCCGGCGCGGGAGCGACTGGGCCAGCCGATCGACCGTTGCCGGATCACCATGGTGCGCAGCGAGCGCTGGAAATACCTGGCCTACGACGGCTTCCGTCCGCAGTTGTTCGACCTGGAAAATGATCCACAGGAGTTGCACGACCTCGGCGCCGACCCGGCGTTCGCGGCGGTGCGCGAGGAACACCTGGGCCATCTGCTCGACTGGCTGCGCGGCCTCAAGCGCCGGACCACCATCAGCCATGAGGAGATCGACCTGCGTGGGCAGCGGTTCCGCTATGGCGAGCCGGAGACGGAGAAGGTGGTGCAGATCGGGGTCTGGTGACTGGCGGGATGAACTGATCGTTCCCACGCTCTGCGTGAGAACGATCGGGGTATGGTCTTCAGCTTGCCCCGCGAAGGGTCTGGCTGCGCTGCCCCTGCACCCCCACCGGCACCTCGCCCTTGAGCGTCACCCGGCGCACGATGCGCGCCTGGGTGCCGTAGTCGTCGACCGCGTAGTGCTGGGTCGCACGGTTGTCCCAGATCGCCACGTCACCGGTCTGCCAGCGCCAGCGCACAGTGTTTTCCAGGCGCGTCACGTGGCTCTGCAGCACGCTGAACAGATGCGCCGAATCCGCCGGCAGGTAGCCCTTGATACGCTTGACGAAGTGCCCCAGCAGCAGGCTGCGCTCGCCGCTGATCGGGTGCACGCGCACCACCGGATGTTCGGTTTCGTACACGGTGGAGGTGAACACCTGGCGATAGCGTTCCTGCGCCTGCGCCGAGACGTTCGGCCGCAGACCGGCGTAGTCGTACTCGTTGCTGTGCACCGCCCAGAGCTTGTCCGCCAGTTCGCGCAGTTCCGCCGGCAGTTCCTCGTAGGCCGCTGCCGCGTTCGCCCACACGGTGTCGCCACCGGCCGCCGGGGCCAGTACCGAGCGCAGGATCGAGGCTTTCGGATAGGCGTCGACGAAGGTCACGTCGGTGTGCCAGGAGTTGGCCCGCTGGCCCTGGGTGCCGTCCAGTTCCATCAGGTAGCGGGTGCCGTCGCGCACCGGCACCGTCGGGTGCGCTACCGGCTCGCCGAGCAGGTGGGCAAAGGCCTCCTGGCTCTGGTCGTCGAGGTGGGTCTGGCCACGGAAGAAGATCACCTTGTACTGCAACAGCGCCTGCTGGATCGCCTCGATGACACTGGCATCCAGGTCACCGGACAACGCGACGCCACGGATCTCGGCACCGATCCGACCGGCCACCGGGTGAATGTCCAGGGCGTGTACAGCGGGTTTTACAGCCAGTGCGGCATTGCTCATGGAAGGTCCCTCGTCGACTGCTTGCGGTTGGAGCCGCCGCGAAGCAATGCTCTATCTATATTCCATTTACATCTAATAGATATTGACATGCTTCGTTGACGGAATAAGAGCTTGCATTTAAAACCTCAAGCCCTGCTCGTCGCAAATACCTTCGAGCTATTTTTCGGATGCCGGGAAAGCATATGGATCTTCGCCAGTTGCGTTACTTCATCGCCCTCAACGAACACCGCAGTTTTGTCCGTGCGGCGGACGCCATGGGCATCACTCAGCCGGCCTTCAGCCGCAGTATCCAGGGGCTGGAGCAGGAGTTCGGCTGCGTGCTGGTGGACCGCGGCAACAAGGACCTGCGCCCCACCCCCGAAGGCCAGGTGGTGCTGCAGCACGCCCTGAGCCTGGTGCAGGGCGCGGCGCTGCTCAGTGCCGAAGTGACGCAGATGACCAAGCTCGATGCCGGCGAGTTGCGCTTCGGTTGTGGCCCGGCACCGGCGGTGAAGCTGGTGCCGGAAGCGGTGGCGCGGTTCCTCAACGCCCACCCGAAGGTGCACACGCGCTTCCGTGTGGATAACTGGGAACGGCTCAGCCGCAGCCTGAGCCGCGAGGAGATCGAGTTCTTCATAGCCGACATCCGTCATTTCGAGGCCGACCCGAATTTCCAGACCCAGGCGCTGCGGCCCCGTGGCGGGGTGTTCTTCTGCCGGCCGGGGCATCCGTTGCTGGCCAAGGAAAGCCTGTCGACCAACGACATGTTCGACTACCCGCTGGCGACCACGCTGATTCCGCCGGGCATTCGCAAGGTGCTGGCGAATCTGAGTGGGCGCACGGACTTTTCGCCGAACATCGAGACCGAGCATTTTCCGGCGCTGGTGAAGATCGTGCGCCGTTCCAACGCCATTGGGCTGGGCAGTCGGGAGGCGTTCGAGGAGGATGTGGAGAAGGATGCGCTGGTACAGCTGCATTGGCGCAACCTGCCGCAAAACATCGAGCACCTGAGCGCGCGCTGCGGCATCGTCAGCCGCACCGGGTTCCGGCTGTCGCCGGCGGCGCGGGCGATGATCGAGACGCTGGTGGCTGTGGATAGCCAGGAGGAACGGGTGGCGGTCTGACTGTCCTGTTCGCGGCGGTTCGCCGCCGCGACAAGCCCTAAAGAGCAACGCTGATCACAGCCCCGCCGCCGCCAGGTTCGGCGCCACCCAGTCCGTCACCTTGAACGGCCGGCGAATCAGCTTCTGCTGCGCCGCCAGGTCCACCGAATCCTGCAACTTGCCGAGGAAGACCGGGTCCAGCTGCGAAGGGAAAATTTCGCTCAGTTTCTCGTCCTTGAGGTCCTGTTGCAGAATCACCTGTGGATAACTCGCCAGTCCGGAAACCAGCTGCACATAGGCGTCCTTGTTGTCCTCCCGGGTCAGCCAGTCCACCGCCTGCTGTTGCGCCTTGAGCAGTTGGGCAACCAGTTCCGGGTGGGCATCGACGAACGCTCCCGAGCCCAGCAGCACACTCTGGATGCTGCCCGCACCGCCCAGTGTCCTGGTGGTCACCGGCAATTCGGCCAGGCCCTTGGCCTGCAACGCCGTCAGGTTCGAACCGCCCCAGGACGCATCGACCTGTTTTGCCGCCAGTGCCGCCACCGCCGCGCTGAAGTCCAGGTTGATGACCTTGAGGTCCTTCTCGCTCAGGCCCTGGCTGGCCAGCGCGGCATCGAAGGACAGTTGCGAGGCGGTGCCACGGAACACCGCCACGCGCTTGCCCTTGAGGTCCTGCAGGGAATTGATCCCGGAACCGGGCACCACGCCCAGGTACTGCTTGACCCCGCGTGCGGTCGCACTCAGCAGCCGCGTATCCAGCCCGTTGGACTTGCCGATGATCGCCGCCAGGTCGCCCAGATAGGCAAAGTCCACCTGACCATTGGCGATCGCCTCGTTGATCACCGGGCCGGCGCCCTTGAAGAAATTCCACTGGATCCTGATGCCCTGGTCGGCAAAGGCCTTTTCCAGGATCTGCTGGCTGCGCAGCACATCCACCACGCCCCCGCCGCTGTGCTGGGTGCCGGCGCTCAGGTCGGGCACCGCAATGCGGATCTCCCTGACCTCGGCCGCTGCGCCAGACAGCGACACGCCGCTCAGCACGCCGGCCAGCAAAGGGGTGGCGAACAGCCGGGCAAGACGGCCATTGAACAGGGTTTTCATGGTGGGTGCTCCTTGGTGACAGGCTTCGAGGCGCTGAAGGTAGGCACAGTTCTCACCAACAATAAAATACTAATAATTCACATTTTAGTAACTTTAGGAAATATAAGCCGTCAAACCCCGTCGCTGCGCGGATATGCAGCAAACGCATGGAAAATATTCTCCGAATGCATTGGATGCCTGCTCCACACGAGCCTTAAATGGCCTTTCCTTATCTCTCAATAGAATCGATAAGATTATTTATAGATCGAAGAAGCATATTTACCTTCACGCCGTGCATCGCCCGGAAACCGACAACGGAGGTCCGCCATGGCCCGTGTTTCTCTGCTCAGCCTGCCGCTGACGCTACCGCCCGCCGGGACCCACCGGCGCTGGCCCAACCTGGGTCGGCACCTGTTGCCCTGGCTGCTGCCGCTGGCCCTCGCCGCCTTGTGGTGGACCGCCAGCCGTCAGCACTGGATGAGCCAGCAGATCCTGCCGTCGCCCGCGCTGGTGGCGCAAAGCGCACTGGAGCTGGGCAGCGGCGAGCTGTGGGGCCATTTGTGGATCAGCCTGCAACGGCTGCTGTACGGCCTGCTCGCGGGTGTCGGCCTCGGCGCCTTGCTCGGCGCCAGTCTCGGTTTCAGCCGTCGCGCCGAGCGCCTGGTATTCCCCACCTTCAGTGCCCTGGCGCAGATTCCGACCCTGGCCTGGATTCCGCTGTTCATGGTGTTTTTCGGCATCGGCGAACTGCTCAAGCTGGTGGTGCTGATCAAGGCCATCGTGGTCCCGGTGACCCTGCACACCCTGGTGGGCGTGCGTGATGCCCAACCGCGCCTGCGCGAGGCCGCCGCGGTACTGCGATTGTCGCCCTACCTGCTGGTGCGCCGATTGATCCTGCCCGCCGCGCTGCCGGCGTTCATGGCCGGTTTGCGCCTGGCCCTGGCCGCCGGCTGGACCTCGCTGCTGGCCGTGGAACTGCTGGCCTCCAGCGAGGGCATCGGCTATCTGATGGTCTACGCCCGGCAGTTGTTCATGCTCGATATCGTCTTCGTCTGCATCCTGGTCATCGGTGTGATCGGCGTGCTGATGGATCGCGGCATCGCCCTGCTCGACCGGCGCCTGGTGCACTGGCCGCATCCGGCCACCGCGCAGATTCCCCAGGGCCCGCGTTACCAGGGCTGGCAGCGCCTGCAACCGTGGCTGCTGCCGCTGACGCTGCTGGTGCTCTGGCAACTGGCGAGCGAGCTTGAGTGGATCGACGGCGGCATCCTCGCCAGCCCCCTGGCGGTGCTGCACAGCACCTGGAACGGCCTGCTCGACGGCAGCCTGCCGGGCGGCCTCGGCCTGAGCCTGAAGCGCACCTTCGCCGGCCTGCTGCTCGGCGGTTCGCTGGGCCTGGGCCTGGGCTTGCTGCTGGGCTTGTCGAGGACCTCCGAACGCCTGCTCGGCCCCAGCCTGTCGGCGCTGCGCCAGATCGCGATCTTCGCCTGGGTGCCGCTGATCACCGCCTGGTTCGGCCTGGGCGAAGGGGCCAAGGTGGTGTTCGTCGGCCTCGCCGCGTTCTTCCCACTGTTCATCGCCACCCAACGCAGCGTCGCCAACCTTTCGCCACAACTGACCGAAGCGGCCCGGGTGCTGCGTCTGAACCTCTGGCAGCGGCTGCGCAGGCTGGTGCTGCCCGGCGCCGCGCCGGGGATCTTCGCCGGCCTGCGCCTGAGCCTGGTCTACGCCTGGCTCGGCACCCTCGGCGCCGAATATTTCATGCCGTCCAACGGCGGCATCGGCTCTCTGATGATCGGCGCGCAGCAGTTGCTGCAGATGAACGTGATCATGGCCGGCATGCTCGTGGTCGGCCTCACCGGCGCGCTGATCAACCTGCTCGGCCAACGCCTCGAAACCCGCGCCACCCGCTGGAGACACGCATGAACACAGCACTGGTCAGTTTCAACCAGGTCGGCAAATCCTTCGACGTCGACGGCGCCGAACTGCAGGCCATCGACAATTTCAGCCTGGACATCGGCGAAGGCGAATTCGTCGCCATCGTCGGCTCCAGCGGCTGCGGCAAATCCACCCTGCTGCGCCTGCTGATCGGCCTGGACACCGCCTTTCGCGGCGAAATCCGCGTCGATGGCCGGGTGGTCGACGGCATCGGCAGCGAACGCGGCATCGTCTTCCAGGAGCACCGGCTGTTTCCCTGGCTGACGGTCGAGGAGAACATCGGCCTGGGCCTGGTCAACGAAGCGCTGGACAAGCGCGAACGCCAGCGGCGCATCGAGCAGTTCATCCAACTGGTCGGCCTGGCCGACTTCGCCCGCGCCTATCCGCACCAGCTCTCCGGCGGCATGGCCCAACGCGTGGCGATCGCCCGCGGGCTGGTGGCCAGCCCGCGCATTCTGCTGCTGGACGAGCCGTTCGGCGCCCTCGACGCGCTGACCCGCCAGCAGATGCAGGACGAACTGCTGGCGATCCGCGAACGGGCGAAGATCACCACGCTGCTGGTCACCCACGATGTGGAAGAGGCTATTTTCCTCGCCGACCGAGTGGTGGTGATGGAGCCGCGCCCCGGGCGGATCAAGCGCGTGGTCGAGATCGCCCTGCCCCATCCGCGCCAGCGCAGCGGCTTCGAGTTCCACCGCCTGCGCGAGGAGCTGCTGCATGAACTGACCAGCGACGACCACTACCAGCCGCCGCAACCCGAACAGATCCGCGACCTGCCCCTGACCTTCATCGCCTGCTGAGAGGAACCCCGACATGGCGCAACGTCCGAACTTCCTGGTGATCCTGGCCGACGACCTCGGCTTTTCCGACCTTGGCGCCTTCGGCGGCGAGATCGCCACGCCGAACCTCGATGCCCTGGCCCATGGCGGCCTGCGCCTGACCGACTTCCACACCGCGCCGACCTGCTCGCCGACCCGCTCGATGCTGCTGACCGGCACTGACCACCATATCGCCGGCATCGGCACCATGGCCGAGGCGCTGACCCCGGAGTTGATCGGCAAGCCGGGCTACGAGGGCTACCTCAACGACCGGGTGGTGGCGCTGCCCGAGCTGCTGCGCGAATCCGGCTACCAGACCTGGATCAGCGGCAAGTGGCACCTGGGCCTGACCGCCGAACAGGCGCCTCACGCGCGCGGTTTCCAGCGCTCGTTCTCGCTGCTGCCGGGCGCGGCCAACCACTACGGTTTCGAGCCGACCTACGACGAGACCACCCCGGGCCTGCTCAAATCGACCCCGGCGCTGTACATCGAAAACCAGGATTTCGTCGAACGGTTGCCGGCCGATTTCTATTCCTCCGATGCCTTCGCCGACAAGCTGCTGCAGTACCTCAAGGAACGCGACCAGAGCCAGCCGTTCTTCGCCTACCTGCCGTTTTCCGCGCCGCACTGGCCATTGCAGGCGCCGGCCGAGGTGGTCGCCCGCTACAAGGGGCGCTATGACGCCGGCCCTGAAGTGCTGCGCCTGGAACGCCTGGAGAAGCTGCGGCAACTGGGTCTGGTCGACAGCGCGGTCGAGCCGCATCCGCTGCTCGGCCTGAGCACTGAGTGGGACTCGCTGAGCGAGGAACAGCGCCAGCGCTCGGCGCGGGCCATGGAGGTGTATGCGGCGATGGTCGAGCGGATGGACTGGAACATCGGCAGGGTCGTGGCTTACCTGCGCAAGCAGGGCCTGCTGGACAACACCTTCATCCTGTTCATGTCCGACAACGGTGCCGAAGGTGCCCTGCTGGAAGCCTTCCCCAAGTTCGGCCCGGAACTGCTCGGCTACCTGGACCGGCATTACGACAACAGCCTGGAGAACATCGGCCGGGCCAACTCCTACGTCTGGTACGGCCCGGCCTGGGCCCAGGCGGCGACGGCGCCGTCGCGGCTGTTCAAGGCCTTCACCACCGAGGGCGGCATCCGTGTGCCGGCGTTGCTGCACTACCCGCCGCTGACCCGGCCAGGGCAGATCAGCCATGGCTTTGCCACGGTGATGGACATCACCCCGACCATTCTCGACCTGGCCGGCGTGCGCCATCCGGGCAAGCGCTGGCACGGCAGGGAAGTGGCGCCGCTGCGGGGCAAGTCGTGGCTGGGCTTCCTGTCCGGCGAGACCGCGCAAGTGCACGACGAACACACGGTGACGGGCTGGGAGCTGTTCGGCCGCCGGGCGATTCGCCAGGGCCACTGGAAGGCGGTGTATATCCCCGGCCCGGTGGGCCCGGCGACCTGGCAGCTATACGACCTGAGTGCCGATCCAGGAGAAATCCACGACCTGGCCGAGGCACAGCCGGAGCGGCTGGCGATGCTGATCGAACATTGGCAGCGCTATGTCGAGGAAACCGGGGTGATTCTCAGCGCGTCGCCGTTTCAGCCGGATTGAGCGTTCCTCGCCCCTGCAAGCTGCACTGATCGTTCACGCTCTGCGTGGCAATTCAGCCTATAACGCAGCGTATCCAGGGAGGCGTTCCCACGCAGCGCGCGGGAACGATCGAAAGCAGCCCTTCAGCCCTGTACGACCCTCGCCGCCTGTACACGGCCACGTTCCTGGCGGACAAACCGGTTCGCCCGGGCAAAGGTGCCGAAATCATTGAAGCGCACGCCCATCTCGGCCATCACCTTGTGGGCCACCGGCGCGGTCATCTGGCGAAGGTAGAAGGGTTCCTTGACCACGAAGTGGTGAATGCCGTGGGTGCTGCCGAAGTTGAAGCAGAACGCCTGCAGCGGCCATAGCCACCAGGGGTTGAGCACCTGGGTCTGCTGGATCACGTTGCCCGGCTCGACATCGCCGTAGTAGTGCATGTTCGAGCTGATGAAATGCAGGCAGAAGGTACGCAGCACGTTCGGCCCGATGATCACCACCGCCGCGATGTCGATCACCCGCATCGTCGCCAGGGTCCCGGCCGACCAGTCGATCGAGGTCCCCAGCAGCGCGGCGACGCCGTTGGCGCCATGGAACCCGAGGAACACATACCAGGCGCCCCAGTGCAGCAGGGCCAGTGGTGCATAGACCAGCACCACACGCTTGAGAATGGCGCGCCGGTGCGCCCAGCTCTTCGCCCGGCCTGCGCGGATCAGCGCCGACATCACGTTGTCGCCGACCATCAGCAGCCGCGCCAGCCCCCACGGCTCGCCGTTGGTGATCGCACGCTCCTCCATGTCGGCCTCGGTGCCGGAAACCTTGTGGTGGTTGAGGTGCAGGTGACGGCGCACCCAGGGGTTGATGGTGCTCGGCCGCGCCAGCCAGACCAGCGCCAGCATCAGGTTGTGCGGCACGCGCCGCCTGCGGAAATACATGCTGTGGATCAGGTCATGCTCCAGCTCGTGGGTCAGCGAGGCGAGGAAGGCGTTGACCAGCAGGCACGCCCACCAGGCCAGGTAGCCCTCGATATAGAGCACCGCCGAGCCGATCATGCCGGCCAGGGCGAAGGCCAGGATGCCCGCGCCGATGGCGTCCTGGTGATTGAGCAGCGGGTAGCGCCGACGCAGTTCGACGCCCCGGGCCAGCACCACCTCACGAATGCGCGCGCAGCGCTGCTGATCGTCCAGCGCCTGAACATTCGTGGCCTGGGGACTTGCGCAAACACCTTCCATGATTCCATCCTCTGGTCATTGATGTTCGCATCTTGCGCCGTAGCATCTCTGAAGGCCGTAGCCGCGAACGCCAACCCGTTGACCGGACGCGCCAACATGCCTGAACCGACTTCGCTTTCCAGCTGGACCCGCGCCCTGCGCAAGCAGCTCGACGCCCTCGGCCTCGACAGTGCCGCCCTGTGCCGCGAGGCCGGGGTCGACCCGCAACTGATGGACGATCCCAACGCCCGCTACCCGCTGTCGGCCACCACCCGTCTCTGGCAGTTGGCAGTGCAGGCCAGCGGCGATCCGGCGATCGGCCTGCGGGTGTCGCGGTTCGTCAGCCCGACCACCTTCCATGCCCTCGGCTATGCGCTGGTCGCCAGCGGCAGCCTGCGCGAGGTGTTCGAGCGCATCGTGCGCTACCACACGGTGGTCAGCGATGCCCTGGAGCTGGAACTGAGCCGTGAAGGCGAGCGCTACCGCTTCAGCCTGCGGGTGCCCAAGGGCAGCCCGGAGCCGGCCCCGGAAGCCATCGATGCGTTCGCCGCGATCTACGTGCGCACCTGCCGCAACCGCCTGGGCCGCGAATACGCGCCGTTGGCGGTGCACCTGCGGCGGGCCGAGCCGACGGACCCCAAGCCCTGGCACACGGTGTTTCGCGCGCCGGTGTTCTTTGCGGCCGCGCAGGATTGCCTGGAGTTCGCCTGCAGCGATTTCGACAGCCATCTGGACGACGCCAACCCGGAGCTGGCCGAACACAACGAAGCGGTGCTGAACCGCACCCTGGCGCAACTCAAGCCGCTGACCTGGGAGCGCAAGGTGCGCCAGGCCATCGAGGCGCAGTTGCCGGAGGGCGAGCCTTCGGCCGAACGCATCGCCCAGGCCCTGCACCTGAGCCTGCGCAGCCTGCAACGGCACCTGGCCGACGAGGGCTGCCGCTATGACACGCTGCTCAACGAATGCAGGGAGAACCTGGCACTGCTGCACCTGCGCGATCCGCAGTGTTCACTGAGCGAGATCAGCTACCTGCTCGGGTTTGCCGATACCAGCAGCTTCAGCCGGGCGTTCAAGCGCTGGACCGGGATGACGCCGGGGCAGTTTCGTGACGGGTTGCGTTGAGGCCCTGCAAACTTCGTCAGGTTCAAGAGCCTATTCGCGGCGGTGCGGCGTCACACCTCAATTGCTGGCCGCATGACGCAGGCGCGCCAGGTCGGTGATGATGATCTCGCCGTAGTTCAGGCGCAGGATGCCTTCGTCCTCAAACCCCTTGAGGATCTGGTTGGTGGTCTGCCGCGACAGCGACAGCATCAATGCCAGCTGGTCCTGGGACAGCGGAATCAGTTGCCGCGAATGGTTGAGTTCGCCATAACCCTCGGCAATCTGCAGCAGCCGATGGGCCAGCCGCTCACGGGCCGGCAGCAGGCTCAACTGCTCCAGGCCGATGAAGGTCAGCCGCAGCTTCTGGCTCATCAGCAGGGCGAAATGCCGCCAGTACTCCGGGTGCTCGTCCAGCAGTTGCAGCAGCACACCCTGCGGCACCTGCAGCAGGATGGTGTGGCCCACCGCATAGGCATCGTGGGTACGCGGCAGGCCGTCGAACAGCGAGATCTCGCCGAACCAGTACGGCAGTTCGATCACGCTCAGCAGGGCCTCCTTGCCCTTTTCGCTGACCGCGCCGACCCGCACCGAGCCTTCGAGCACCGCGTACAGGCCACAGGGCGGGTCGCCGCGCTTGAACAGCCGCTGGCCGGGCGTCAGGCGTCGGCCCTTGGCTGCCGCCAGCAGGCTATCCTGCAAGTGAGCCGGCAGATTGCTGAACCAGTGACCCGTCAGCAGGCGTGAACGCCAGGCAGATACTTCCATGGGAACTCCGAGACGATTGTCGGGTAGCCGACAGCGCAAAGTTTTCGAGCAGGGCATGATCCCATCACCCTACAGGAGGAATAACAATGAAAAACCTCGTCGAGCATCTCAGTCAATATGCGGCGTACCACCGTGATCCGCGGAACATCGCCAGCCATTTCATCGGAATTCCGCTGATCGTGATCGCCGTCGCGACCCTGCTTTCAAGGCCGGGATGGCCGGTGGCCGGGCTCTGGCTGACCCCCGCAGTGCTTCTGACGGTGGCTTCGGCCTGGTTCTATCTGCGTCTGGAAGTGGCTCTTGGGGTACTGATGACGGTGCTGCTCGGCCTATCCGTTTGGCTAGGCCAGATCATTGCCGCGCAGAGCACCCTGGTCTGGTTGAGCAGTGGGATCGGTCTGTTCGTGCTCGGCTGGGTGATCCAGTTCATCGGGCATTACTACGAAGGGCGCAAGCCGGCGTTCGTCGACGACCTCAGCGGGTTGATCGTCGGGCCGCTGTTCGTGGTGGCCGAGCTGGCGTTTCTGCTCGGGTTGCGCAAGGCGCTCAAGCAGGAGATCGAGGCGCGGGCGGGGGGCGTACGGTTGCGCGAGAAGCGCGCGGCGGCCTGATGGTTTGGTGGTGTTTGGCAGGGCCTCTTCGCGGGCAAGCCCGGCGCCTGCGGATTTGAGATGTCCATCGCTCTTGTGTACGACGCGTACCTGGTAGGAGCCGGGCTTGCCCGCGAAGAGGCCAGCAAGCCCTGCAACCTTGAGGGTCAGACGTTCGCCAGCTTCTGCCAGACCTTGGGCTTGAAGAACAGCGTCTCGCCCCGCGCCAGGCCGATCAGGCTGTCGTGGTCCTTGACCACCTCGGCCTCGATCAGTTCGCTCTGGCCTTCCACCTTCAGCGTCACCCGGGTCGTCGCGCCCAGCGGACGGATGTCGCGCACTTCAGCGACATGGTGATCCTCCAGCTCATGGCGCGACAGCGACACTTCATGCGGGCGGAACAGCACGTGGTGGTTCTCGCCCAAGTGCAACCGGTTCGAGTCCCCGAGGAAGTGGTAGACGAAGTCGCTGGCCGGGTTCTCGTAGACCTCGCCCGGTGAGCCGATCTGCTCGATCACGCCCTTGTTCATCACCACGATGCGGTCGGCGACTTCCATCGCCTCTTCCTGGTCGTGGGTCACGAACACCGACGTCAGGTTGATGTCTTCGTGCAGCCGCGCCAGCCAGCGACGCAACTCCTTGCGGACCTTGGCATCCAGCGCGCCGAACGGTTCGTCCAGCAGCAGCACCTTGGGTTCCACCGCCAGGGCACGGGCCAGGGCGATCCGCTGGCGCTGACCACCGGACAATTGTTCCGGGTAGCGGTCGGCCAGCCAGTCCAACTGCACCATGTTCAGCAGTTCGTGGACCTTGGTGGCAATCTGGCTTTCGTTCGGCCGCTGGCTCTTGGGCTTCATGCGCAGGCCGAAGGCGACGTTGTCGAACACCGTCATGTGGCGGAACAGCGCGTAATGCTGGAACACGAAGCCGACGTTGCGATCGCGCACGTCATGGCCGGACACGTCTTCGCCGTGGAACACGATGTTGCCGGCATCCGGGGTTTCCAACCCGGCGATGATCCGCAGCAGGGTGGTCTTGCCGCAGCCGGACGGGCCGAGCAGGGCCACCAGTTCGCCGCTGCTGATATCCAGGTTGATGCTGTTCAGGGCCTTGAAGGCGTTGAAGTTCTTGCTGACGTTACGGACTTCGATCGACATGACTTATTCCTCCGCGGCGCTGGCGCGCAGGCGGTTGATACGGTTTTCGCTCCACTGCTTGAGCAGCAGGATGAAGAGCGCCAGGATCAGCAACAGGCTCGCCACGGCGAACGCGGCCACGTGGTTGTATTCGTTGTAGAGGATCTCGACGTGCAGCGGCAGGGTGTTGGTCACCCCGCGAATGTGCCCGGAAACCACCGACACCGCGCCGAACTCGCCCATCGCCCGCGCCGTGCAGAGCACCACGCCGTAGATCAGGCCCCACTTGATGTTCGGCACGGTCACATGCCAGAACATCTGCCAGCCGTTGGCGCCCAGCAGCCGGGCGGCCTCTTCTTCCTGGGTGCCCTGCTCCTGCATCAGCGGGATCAGTTCACGGGCGACGAAGGGCACGGTGACGAAGATGGTCGCCAGGACAATGCCCGGCAGGGCGAAGACGATCTGGATGTCATGGTCGGCCAGCCACGGACCGAACAGGCCCTGGGCGCCGAACATCAGCACGTAGACCAGGCCGGCGATCACCGGCGACACCGAGAACGGCAGGTCGATCAGGGTCACCAGGATGCTCTTGCCGCGGAAGCTGTACTTGCTCACGCACCAGGCGGCGCTGACGCCGAACACCAGGTTCAGCGGCACCGAGATCAGCACGGCGATCACCGTCAGCTTCAGCGCCGACAGGGCATCGGGCTCGAAGATCGCGGTGAAGAAAGCCCCCAGGCCGTTCTTCAGGCCCTGGGACACCACGATGAACAGCGGCAACAGCAGGAACAGGGCGAAAATCAGCCAGCCGAGGCCGATCAGGATCCGCCGCGAGGTGGCACTGCCACGCCGGGCGGCATTGGCCGAAGACGCGGCGGCAATGGACGATTGGGACATGTTCGCGCCTCCTTATGGGGTTTCGATACGCCGCTGCAGCAGGTTGATCAGCAGCAACAGGACAAAGGAAACCACCAGCATCAGCACGCCGATGGAGGTCGCGCCGGTGTAGTCGTACTGGTCGAGCTTGACCATGATCAGCAGCGGCAGGATCTCGGTCTTCATCGGCATGTTGCCGGCGATGAAGATCACCGAACCGTACTCGCCGACGCCGCGGGCGAAGGCCAGGGCGAAGCCGGTCAGCCAGGCCGGCAGCAGCGCCGGCAGCAGGACATGGCGGAACACCTGCAGGGGCTTGGCGCCCAGGCAGGCGGCCGCCTCCTCGACTTCACGGGGAATGTCGGCCAGTACCGGCTGTACCGTGCGAACCACGAACGGCAGGGTCACGAAGGTCAGCGCCAGGGTGATGCCCAGCGGGGTGTAGGCGATCTTGAAGCCCAGGTCGGCGGCGAACTGCCCGACCAGCCCGGTGGGGGTGTACAGCGCGGTCAGCGCGATACCGGCGACGGCGGTGGGCAGGGCGAACGGCAGGTCGACCATCGCATCGATGATCTTGCGGCCGGGGAAGGTGTAGCGCACCAGCACCCAGGCCAGCAGCGTGCCGATGACACCATTGATGACCGCCGCGTACAGCGCGGTGCCGAAACTCAGCTTCAACGCCGCGATCACCCGCGGTGCCGAGATGATGTTCCAGAACTGATCCCAGGTGAGTTGGGCGGCATGCACGAACATCGCCGCCAGCGGTATGAGCACAATCAGGCTGAGGTACACCAAGGTGTAGCCCAGCGTCAGCCCGAAGCCGGGTATGACGGGGGAGATACGACGCGACATAAAAGTCCTTGGTTTTGACGCACAAAAGCCCCGAACGGAATCCGGGGCCCTGGGCTTGGCTTATTTCAGTTTACCGACCCCGATCACTGGGCCTGGTAGATCTTGTCGAACACGCCACCGTCATTGAAGAATTTCGGTTGGGCAGTTTTCCAGCCGCCGAAGTCCTTGTCGATAGTCACCAGTTGCAGTTTGGGGAACTGCTTCTCGTACTTGGCGGCAACCTTCTCGTCACGCGGACGGTAGAAGTTCTTCGCGGCGATTTCCTGACCGGCCGGGCTGTACAGGTGCTTGAGGTACTCGGTGGCGATCTCGGTGTTGCCCTTCTTCTCGGCGTTCTTGTCGACCACCGCCACGGGCGGCTCGGCGAGAATCGACAGGGACGGCACGACGATGTCGAACTTGTCGGCGCCGCCATCTTCCTTCAGTGCCAGGAACGCTTCGTTTTCCCAGGCCAGCAGGACGTCGCCCTGGCCGTTGTTGACGAAGGTGATGGTCGAGCCGCGGGCACCGGTGTCCAGGACCGGCACGTGCTTGAACAGCTCCTTCACGTACTCTTCGGCCTTGGCTTCGCTGCCACCGGCTTTCAGGCCGTAGGCCCAGGCGGCGAGGAAGTTCCAGCGGGCGCCGCCGGAGGTTTTCGGGTTCGGGGTGATGACCGACACGTCTTTCTTGATCAGGTCGCCCCAGTCCTTGATGCCCTTGGGGTTGCCCTTGCGCACCAGGAACACGATGGTTGAGGTGTATGGGGTGCTGGCGTCCGGCAGGCGCTTCTGCCAGTCCTCGGGCAGGGTCTTGCCGAGCTTGGCGACTTCGTCGATGTCACCGGCCAGGGCCAGGGTCACCACGTCGGCGCGAAGACCGTCGATCACCGCACGGGCCTGTTTGCCGGAGCCACCATGGGACTGCTGGATCTTCACGTTGTCGCCGGGGTGGGCCTGCTTCCAGAAGCTGGTGAATTCGGCGTTGTAGTCCTGGTACAGCTCACGGGTCGGGTCATAGGACACATTGAGCAGTTCGTAGTCCTTGGCAACGGCGGAACCGGCAAACACGGCGCTGGCGAGCGCGGCCAGGGCATAACGGCGAATCGACGACATGGTGAAGCTCCCGAAAAAATGTGAGGTATCGGCTTTTTTCTTATGGCGCATCAGGCCCGCATCCGGGCCTGAACGCTGCTGTCTTTACGTGGAGGGGGGCATGAATGGATGCGCCCTCCGGTTGACCAGTCGGGCCTCTGATGGCTCAGAGGGTGTTGCGATGTTCAGCTTGGCTTGTTGCCGGGATTTTGCAGACGGAATTTTTCCTTGCGTTCGATCTGGACCACCTGGGCGTTGTGCACGGTGATCTCGACCGCGCCGAAACGCAGGTCGCGCAAGGCGCTCTGGATCTCACGCAGAATGGTTGCTTCGTCCTGGCCGTCAACGCTACGCAGAGATGCGCTCATGGTCGTGCTCCTGAAATGAGAGTTGCCGCGGCAGTGGCGGCACTGCTTTTGGGCGTTGAGGCCATCTTAGACAGGCGCATTTATTCTTAAAAATACTATTTAAGAATTTTGATATAACTAAATTTAGATAACGAAAGAGGATGGCCGTCGCATGCCGGCTCAAGGGTTGCGCGCCGTGCAGGAGCGTGGCTTTCCTGCGAATAGGCCTGCATCGGCACCGCCGATCCGGTTGAATGGCCGCCTTGCCTCGGTTCGCGGGCAAGCCCGGCGCCTACAGGAGCCTGCAGGAGCCTGCAGAGCTGGTGGGAGCCGGCGGGCTGGCGATGGCGCCCGAACAGGCGCCCCCCTGCCTCAGACTGTCGCGCAGATCTGCGGGGCGTGCTGCCAATCGAGCCGCGGCGCCGGCACCGGCCGGCCGAACCAGTAGCCCTGGCCCAGGTCGCAGCCCTGTTCGAGCAGGAACCGCGCCTGTTCCTGCTGCTCGATGCCCTCGGCATGTACCCGCATGCCCATGCTCTGCGCCAGGGCGATCACCACGCGAACGATCGCCGCATCGTCCTCGTCCCACGGCAGGCCGGCGACGAAGCCCTGGTCGATCTTGAGCTTCTGCACCGGCAGGCGCTTGAGCCGCAGCAGCGAGGAATAACCGGTACCGAAGTCGTCGATCGCCAGGCTCACCCCCAGTTCACGCAGGCGGTGCAATTGCTCCAGCGCCACTTCGGGATCGTCCATCACCGCGCTTTCGGTCACTTCCAGCTCGAGCAGCGCCGGGTCCAGGCCGGTGTCGTCGAGCACCTTCGCCACCTGCTGGTACAGTTCGCGCCGGGCGAACAGGCGGCTGGAAACGTTCACCGCGATGAACGACAACGCCAGGCCCTCGCGCTGCCACTGGCACATCTGCTGGCAGGCCTGCTCCATGACCCAGGCATCGATTTCGGCGATCAGCCCGGTGCGCTCGGCGATCGGAATGAATTCGCCGGGCGAGACCAGCCCACGCTGCGGATGCTCCCAGCGCACCAGTGCCTCGACCCCGACCAGGCGGCTGCCCTGCAGCTCGTGCACCGGCTGGTAGTACACCCGCAACTCGCCCTGCTCCAGCGCTCGGCGCAGCTCGCCGGCCATTTCCACCCGGTGCTGGGCATGGGCGGTCAGTTCCTCGGTGTACAGCGCGTAGCCCTCACGGCCGGCGCTCTTGGCCTTGAACAGCGCCGAATCGGCGTTGCGCAGCAATTGTTCGGCGTTCAGCGCATCGCTGGGGAACAGGCTGATGCCGATACTGGCATTGATGAACAACGAGTGGCCTTCGAGCTGGAACGGCTCCCTGAGGCCTTCGATCACCCGCTGGGCCAGGGCTGCGGCCTGGACCACCTGCGGGCAGTTCTCGGCCAGCACGGCGAATTCGTCGCCGCCCAGGCGCGCCAGGCTGATACCGGTGCCGAACAGGCCCTGCAGGCGCTCGCCCACCGCCTTGAGCAACTGGTCGCCGATGTTGTGGCCGAGGCTGTCGTTGATGATCTTGAAATGGTCCAGGTCGATCAGCAGCAGGGCGCAACCGCGCTTGTGCACCTGCGCCGAGGCCAGGGCCTGGGCGGCCCGGTCGGAGAACAGCAGGCGGTTGGGCAGGCCGGTCAGCGGATCGTAGTGCGCCAGCTGGCTCAACTCGTGCTGCGAGTTCTTGATCGCGCTGATATCGGAAAACACCGCGACGTAGTGACTGAGCTGGCCGTGATCATCGCGAATGGCCCGGATGGTCTGCCACTGTGGGTAGATTTCCCCGCTCTTGCGCCGGTTCCAGATCTCGCCGCTCCACTCGCCGCTGGCCTCCAGGGCCTGGTAGACCTTCTGGTAGAACTCCGCCGGATGGCGCCCGGACTTGAACAGGCTCGGCCGCTTGCCGAGCACCTCGGCCTCCTGATAACCGGTAATGGCGACGAACGCCCGGTTGACGTGGACGATCAACCCCTCGCGGTCGGAGACCAGCACCCCTTCGCGGGTACAGTCGAACACCGCCGCGGCCTGGCGCAGGCGCTCGCGGTCTTCGCCCGCATCCGCCGACTGCTGTTCCCGGGCGGCCTGGACAAACCGCTGGTAACGCGCATGGATCAGGAAAATCAGCACCGCACTGACACTGACCCACAGGTAGCCGCGAACGATCTGCCACTGCACCAACTGCTCGGGCTCATCGAAAAAACTGCTCAACAGCTGCTGGCTGAGCTGGATCCAGAGGATCGACAGCAACAGGTACAACACCCCCGCCTTCAGAGCATTGCGGTATGAACTTGCCATAAGCGGTGCTAATTCCCTCTAGAAATGCCAAATTGCCCTACAAAACGGCCGGAATTATAGAGTAAGAAACATCCCGGCACTCTTATCTGAAACGGCGACTGGTTTTCTCTGGTGGCTCGGTGATAATGCGACGGCTGTTCTTTACTTTATCGAGGGCCATACAGCCTATGTGGTACAACGGTTTTCTTGACCTGTCAGCCTGGCAACTGGTGGCGGTCACCCTGTTGATGACCCACGTGACGATTGTCGGCGTCACGGTTTACCTGCACCGCTATTCGGCCCACCGCTCCCTGGAACTCAACGGCGGTCTCAAGCACTTCTTCCGTTTCTGGCTGTGGCTGACCACGGCACAGAATACCCGCGAGTGGACCGCGATCCACCGTAAACATCACGCAAAATGTGAAACCGTCGACGATCCCCACAGTCCGGTGATCCTCGGCCTCTCCACCGTGCTGCGCACCGGTGCCGAACTGTACCGGGCCGAGGCGGGCAACGCCGAGACCCTGCGCATCTACGGCAAGAACTGCCCGGACGACTGGATCGAACGCAACCTCTACAGCCGCTACAAGCTGCTGGGCGTAGCCCTGATGGGCCTCATCGACCTGCTGCTGTTCGGCGCCATCGGCATCACCATCTGGGCGATCCAGATGATCTGGATCCCGTTCTGGGCCGCCGGCGTGATCAACGGCCTGGGCCATGCCGTCGGCTATCGCAACTTCGAATGCCGCGACGCCGCCACCAACCTGGTGCCCTGGGGCATCCTGATCGGCGGCGAGGAACTGCACAACAACCACCACACCTACCCCAACTCGGCCAAGCTCTCGGTGAAAAAATGGGAGTTCGACCTGGGCTGGGCCTGGATCAAGGTCTTTTGCCTGCTGCGACTGGCCAAGGTACAGCGTGTCGCGCCGATCGCCCATCGGGTCGAGGGCAAGGGCCACCTGGACATGGACACCGCCATGGCGATCCTCAACAACCGCTTCCAGATCATGGCCCAGTACCGCAAGCTGGTGATCGGCCCGCTGGTGAAACAGGAACTGGCCAAGGTCGATCATTCGGTACGCCAGAAATTCCACCGGGCCAAGCGCCTGCTGTCGCGGGAAACCAGCCTGCTCAGCGACAAGCACCAGTTGCGCATCCAAGGCATGCTGGAGCACAGCCAGGCGCTCAAGGTAATTTACGAGAAACGCCTGGCCCTGCAACAGATCTGGGTCAAGACCAGCTCGAATGGCCACGACATGCTCGCGGCGATCAAGGACTGGGTGCACGAGGCCGAGGCCAGCGGCATCCAGTCGCTGCGCGAATTCGCCAACCAGCTGAAAACCTACTCGCTGCGCCCCAGCGCCGCCTGACACCGCTGATCGGCGCGCCTCGCTTCGAGGCGCGTCGTTCGGAACTTAGCGACCATTCCTCTATCTCAAATGCACTTCGCCAGACAGGCGGATTGTCAGTGTCGTCGTGCCTGAAAGCGGCGCGGCCCACCTTCTGAGATGTGTGCCGATGGTGATAAAAAAACCGCAACCGTCCTTGCTCCAACAGTGGCCGGAGGCCGCTGAAACCCTGCTTGCGCTGGTCCATGCGCAAGGCGAGGTCGCGCGCCTGAGCGAGCGCGAACAGTTGTTCAGCTCCCTGCTGGTCAGCGTCAACGCGGTGCTCTGGGCCTTCGACTGGGAGGCGCGGCAAATGCTCTATGTCAGCCCGGCCTACGAGCGCATCTTCGGCCGTTCGGCCGGGCTGTTGCTGGCCGACTACGACGAATGGCGCAACAGCATCTACCCTGACGACCTCGACCACGCCGAGCGCAGTCTGGCCGAGGTGCTGGAGAAAGGCGCGGTGGAAGACCGCGAATACCGCATCATCCGCGCCGATGGCGAAATCCGCTGGCTCAGCGACAAGTGCTTCATCAGCCGTCACGCCGAACCGGGCCAGCGGGTGATCGTGGTCGGGATCGCCGAGGACATCACCGAGAAGAAGGTCCTGGAAGACGAATTGCAGCGCCTGGCCACCACCGACGTGCTGACCGGCAGCAGCAACCGCCGGCACTTCTTCGAATGTGCCCATCGCGAGTTCGAGCAGGCCCGGCTACAGGATTCGCCGCTGGCGTTCCTGCTGCTGGATATCGATGACTTCAAGCTGATCAACGACACCTACGGCCACCCGGCGGGCGACCAGGTGCTGCAGCGAATCGCCGAGACCGGCCGTGCGGCGTTGCGCAGCGGCGACCTGTTCGGGCGGATCGGCGGCGAGGAGTTCGCCGCCCTGCTGCCCGGCTGCGCCCCGGACATGGCCATGGCGATCGCCGAGCGCCTGCAGCGGGAGATTCAGCGCCTGGCGTTCAACCACGACGGGGAAAACTTCGGCACCACCGTCAGCCAGGGGCTGACCAACCTGACCGCAGAGGATCAATTGCTCGACAGCCTGTTCGCCCGGGCCGACGGGGCGATGTACCGGGCCAAGCGCCAGGGCAAGAACCAGATCGTGCTGGCCTAGACCCGGCGCCCACAGGTTCGGAGGGCTGCACGAGGGCCGGTCAGTTCTTGCGCAGTCGCGTCAGGTCCGCCAGGCCGATCTTGAGCAGCCTGGCGGCACGGCTCCTGGCCACTTCCTCGATACTCTGGCTGGGCGTCAGGTGCGTCAGCTGGGCCGCCAGGTTCATCGACAGCGCCTCGCGGGAATACACCCCGCCACCAAGCTGGTAGACCGCCGCAATCAGCTCGCGCAGCTCCAGCGGCAGGCGCCAGCGGGTGCGCAGCGCCGAACCGTAGCTGGCGCCCAGCGCGAACAGCGACTCGCCGATCTGCTCGTCATCCAGCTCGCCGCCCGCCTGCCGCCATTCCTGCAGGCAACGCAACAGGGCCAGGTCGCCCAGGCGATGCAGCAGCCCGGCGCAATAGCAGCGCTCCTGGTCGAGGTCGTACATCCGCGCCAGGGTCCGGCCATACTCGGCGGTATGCAGCGACAACTGCCAGTAGCGCTCGGCGTAATCGGCCAGCGCGGCATCGCTGAGCTTGGCACTGCGCTTGAGGCTCAGGCCGAGGATCAGGTTCATGCTTTGCGCCGAACCGAGGCGCTGCAGGGCCTGGGCCAGGGTCTGCACGGCGCTGCCGTGATGCTGCGCCGCGCTGTTGGCGGCGGCGATCAGCACCGCAGTGATCTGCGGGTCGGTGCCGATTTCCTGCTCCAGCTGCTTCAGGTCGAGGCCGTGGGGGTTGAGGCTGCGTTTCACCGCGACCTGCACGTCGGCCATCAGCGGTGCGCCGTCCGATTGCTCACGGCGGCGTTCGAGGAAGGTCCTCAGGTCCATGCCCGGCGCCAGGGCCGGCACTTCGCAGAAGACGCTCTGCCCGGCATCGAGCAGCAGGTCCTGCAGGCGCTGGGTCAGGCCATCGACATTCAGCGGCTTGGTCAGGTAGGCGGTGGGTTGCAGCGGCAGGGCTTCGCGGACGCTGGCAACGTCGCTGCGCGAACTGATCAGAATGAACGGCAACAGGGGAGAACGTTTTTTCTGGCGCATGCTGTACAGCAGGCTCAGGCCATCGACCCCCGGCAACTCGCGGTCGGCAATCACCAGGTCGAAGGCTTGCTCGGTGAGTTGCTGCAGGGCGTCCTGGCCGTTGGCGCAAAGGGCCAGTTGTGCGTCGCAGCGCACGGTCAGCAATACCTGTTTCAACAGGTCCCGCGCCCAAGGGTCCGCCTCGGCAATCAACACACGGGGTACAGCGGGTAAATCCAAGGCACTCATCTTGCACTCTCCGAGGGCAGTCCTGACACATTAGTCAAAACTGACCGGCAGGTACAACCGCCAGCCCCCGCAACCGGCCGTCGTGACACAAAAAAACCCGCCGAAGCGGGTCTTTTTGTCCAGCCCATCACCCGGCTCAGAGTTCAGCGAAGCACTCTTCGATGATCGCCAGGCCCTTGTCCAGTTGCTCGTCCGGCGAGGTCAGCGGAACCAGCACGCGCAGGACGTTGCCGTAGGTGCCGCAGGACAGCAGGATCAGGCCCTTGTCACGGGCCTTGGCGACGATCTGCGCGACGGCTGCCGCGTTCGGCTTGTGGGTGTCGCCGTCGTCGAACAGCTCGACCGCGATCATCGCGCCCAGGGCACGCACATCACCGATCACCGGGTACTTGGCCTGGATTTTCTTCAGACCGGCCACCAGGCGCTCGCCGACCGCCTTGCTGCGGTCCAGCAGCTGCTCCTCCTCGAACACTTCCATCACGGCCAGGGCAGCGGCGCAGGCGATCGGGCTACCGGCGTAGGTGCCGCCCAGGCCGCCTGGAGCGATGGCGTCCATGTACTCGGCCTTGCCGCACACGCCGGCCAGCGGGAAGCCGCCGGCGATGGACTTGGCGAAGGTGGTCAGGTCAGGCGCGACGCCCATCTGCTCCATGGCAAAGAAGGTACCGGTACGACCGGCACCGGTCTGCACTTCGTCGGCGATCAGCAGGATGCCGTGCTGGTCGCACAGGGCACGCAGGCGCTTCATGAACTCTTTGGGCGCAACGTAGAAACCGCCTTCGCCCTGTACCGGCTCGATGATGATCGCGGCGATGTCACGTGGCTCGGCGTCGTTCTTGAAGATGCGCTCGATGCTGGCGATGGAATCGTCAATGCTCACGCCGTGCAGTTCGTTCGGGTACAGCGCGCGGAAGATGCCGCCTGGCATCAGGCCCATGCCGGCCGAGTAGGGCACGACCTTGCCGGTCAGGCCCAGGGTCATCATGGTACGGCCGTGGTAGGCGCCGGTGAAGGCGATCACGCCAGCGCGGCCAGTGGCGGCACGGGCGATCTTCACGGCGTTCTCGACGGCTTCGGAACCGGTGGTGACCAGCAGGGTTTTCTTGGCGAAGTCGCCTGGAACGCGGGCGTTCACTTTCTCGCACAGTTCCACGTACGGCTCGTAGGCCAGGACCTGGAAGCAGGTGTGGGTCAGCTTGTTCAGTTGCTCGGTCACCGCGGCGATGATTTTCGGGTGCACGTGACCGGTGTTCAGTACGGCGATACCGCCAGCGAAGTCGATGAACTCGCGGCCTTCGACGTCAGTCACCGTGGCATTCTTCGCCGAGTCGGCGAAGATCGGGTGGATCTGGCCGACGCCGCGTGGAACGGCGGCCTGGCGGCGTTGCATCAGGGATTCGTTGGTCTTGCTCATATTGTCCTCATTCACCGCTCATCGGGCGGCGTGGTTCAAGGATGACGCGGCAGGGAGAGCACTGCACCAGCATACGATGATCGACTGGCACAGGGTTCCGGCCACATTGAAGTGACGTTTGAAACGCGACAGGAGCAGCGCTCTCGTGCCCCTGTCGCCGAAGCATCCGACCGGGTTAGACGCCCAGGCAGAGGTATTTGATTTCCAGGTAGTCTTCGATGCCGTACTTGGAACCTTCGCGGCCCAGGCCCGAGGCCTTGATACCGCCGAACGGCGCGACTTCGTTGGAGATCAGCCCGGTGTTGACGCCGACCATGCCGTACTCCAGTGCCTCGGCCACGCGGAACACACGGCCCAGGTCACGGGCGTAGAAGTAGGAAGCCAGGCCGAACTCGGTGTCGTTGGACATCGCGATGACGTCGGCCTCGTCCTTGAAGCGGAACAGCGGTGCCAGCGGACCGAAGGTTTCTTCCTTGGCCACGGCGGCGTTGTTCGGCACGTTGACCAGCACGGTCGGCTCGAAGAAGTTGCCTTCCATCGCGTTGCCGCCGGTCAGCACGGTAGCACCTTTGCTCAAGGCGTCGGCGATGTGCTCCTTGACCTTGGCCACGGCCTTCTCGTCGATCAGCGGACCGGTGGTGGTGCCTTCTTCCAGGCCGTTGCCGATCTTCAGCTTGGCCACCGCCGCCTTCAGTTTCTCGGCGAAGGCATCGTAGACACCTTCCTGCACGTACAGGCGGTTGGCGCAGACGCAGGTCTGGCCGTTGTTGCGGTACTTGGAGATGATCGCGCCCTCGACCGCCTTGTCCAGGTCGGCGTCGTCGAACACGATGAAGGGCGCGTTGCCGCCCAGTTCCAGGGACACCTTCTTGATGTCCTGGGCACATTCGGCCATCAGCTGGCGACCGATTTCGGTCGAACCGGTGAAGGACAGCTTGCGCACGATCGGGTTGCCGGTCAGTTCGCCGCCGACTTCGCCGGCGCTGCCGGTGACCACGCTGAACACGCCTTGCGGGATGCCGGCGCGCTGGGCCAGCTCAGCCAGGGCCAGGGCCGAGAACGGGGTCTGCGATGCGGGCTTGAGCACCATGGTGCAACCGGCGGCCAGGGCCGGGCCGGCCTTGCGGGTGATCATCGCGGCCGGGAAGTTCCACGGGGTGATCGCGGCGGTGACGCCGATCGGCTGCTTGATCACGATCAGGCGCTTGTCCGGCTGGTGGCCGGGGATCACGTCACCATAGACGCGCTTGGCTTCTTCGGCGAACCACTCGATGAAGGAGGCGGCGTAGGCGATTTCGCCCTTGGCTTCGGCCAGCGGCTTGCCCTGTTCGAGGGTCATCAGGCGGGCCAGGTCGTCCTGGTTCTCGATCATCAGTTCGAACCAGCGGCGCAGCTTGTTGGAACGCTCCTTGGCGGTCAGGGCACGCCAGGCCGGCAGGGCCTTGTCGGCAGCCTCGATGGCACGGCGGGTTTCGGCGGCGCCCATCTTCGGCACGGTACCCAGGATTTCGCCCGTGGCCGGGTTGTTGACCTTGATCGTCTGACCATTGTCCGCGTCGGCCCATGCCCCGTTGATGAAGGCTTGCTGGCGGAACAACTGGGTATCTTTGAGCTGCATGTAGGCTTTCCTTAACAGCACCGCGCACGCGCGGAGCGAATTATTGATTGTAGAAAGGCGCCTTGGGGGCTGCCGTCAGGAAATTCATTCACCGGGCCGAAGCACATAAATAGCGCACATGCGATCGATGTGCGGTTCAGCACCCAGACAGGAGCGTTTGAAATCTCAAACGAATCCTAGGAGCAATGGGGTCAAAGGACAATAGTCTGTTCGAAAAAAAGAACGAGAATAGACCACCGGCGGGGATTTTTCTGATCAACGTCATCTTGGGCCCGGCGCTGCGCCTGGCAGCACGGGGCCCGCCAGACAATCACTTGGACTGGAAGGATTTCAGCACGGTCAGCAGGCTGGTGAGGTTGTCGGAAACCCCGGTCTGCGCGATTTTCTCGTTGGCACCGGCGGCCGCGGTCGTGTCCAGGCTGTAGATCTGCATCACACCCTGGGTGGCGGCCGCCTGGGCCAGGGTGTTCTGCTGTTGCTGGGTACTCACCGCATTCTCGAACAGGATGCCGGTGGAATGGGCCATGGACTGGTAGAGGCTGCCCAGGGCCATGGCGGGTGCTTCGGCCACGGTCTGGACGTTCGACTGGGTGACGGCATCCGTGATCTGCGGGTTCACTTCGGTCATGATCTGACTCCTTGTGCTGGACGATAGGGCCTGTTGCGAATGTCGTTCACTCGGAAGACGTGCGTTCGCAAAGATGCGCGCTGAAGCGGGCAATGCTCTGGTCGATGCGCTCGATCGCCCCGGTCACCGCCTCGGCGTCCAGTACCCCGGTGGCCGCGGCCACTGCGGCGGCGCCACTGACCAGCAGGTGAGTGTTGAGCGCGCCCAGGGCGCTTTCGTTGGCCGCATCGAGATCATCCTTGAGAATGCTCTCGGTCATCTGCCTTAGCAATACCCCCTGGGAAGCCAGGGCCAGCTTGGTGACCCCGTCGAAGTAGCTGGCCGCCGACTGCGCGACCAGGCCGCTGGCCTGGCGGGTCAGCAACTCCGGACCCAGTGCCGACAGCGCCGGCACCTGGGCCGTCAACTGGGCATTGATCAGGTTCACCGCCTCGACGATCTGCCGGTTCAGGGCCTCGTTGCCGATGCCGGCGGCGGCCTGCTTGAGCAACTGTTCGTTGAGTTCTCCCAACAGCGCCGATGCCGTTGCCGCCGGATCCTGCGCCGGTTGTTGCTGGGCGCCAGCCTGGTCCTCGCTGCTCATGAGCGCCCTCCTACCGCGAGAATCTGCTGCACGGCGGACGCCACCGTGGCATTGCCGATGATGTTCAGCGCCTGCTGTTGGCTGACCGCATTCTGCAGGGCCAGGCTGACCGCGTGGCTGCTGACCTGGCAGAGCGAAGCGATCGCCGTGGCGGGCGCGCTACCGACGACCTGGACGTTCGACTGGGTGACCGCGTCGGTGATTTGCGGGTTGACGGTGGACATGCCTCTCTCCTGGAAGTGGCGACAACGAGGAAAACGCTCGGCGAACCCGTAGCAGGAGAACGATAGATCAGTTGCGCCAAAGCGCCAGAAAGCGCCCTGCCGGGGAATCCGTGCCACTGGCGTGCAGGAAAATGAGCCGCCGGGACAGGATAAGGTCGACGGCTGAAAACCACCGTGGACGCCCAAGGCCGAGATAGGTATGATGGCGCCCGCACAAGCACTCGTAGCTCAGCTGGATAGAGTACTGCCCTCCGAAGGCAGGGGTCGTGGGTTCGAATCCCGCCGAGTGCGCCATCTTTCGAAAATGCCCTGGATCGTCGATCCGGGGCATTTTTGTTTTCAGGGTACCGACAGCGCTCAGCCATCTAGGCGACTCGAATGAAGAACACCACGATCCGCTGCGAATCCGGCACCCGCTGCAACCCGGCGACCAGCTTCACCAGCCGCCCCTGCTCCAGCGCCTCCCTGGCCGGTCGCAGCCTCTCGCTGTAGCCGATCGAACGGGTATCGACCAGCCGGCGCAGCCAGTCATCCGTCAGTTGCAGCGGTGCCCCCCGGGAACGGAACAGCTCCAGGGCATCGGTACCGGTCCACTTGAGCAGGAGCAGGTAACGGTGCTCGGAACCCGGGTGGGTGCACTCCAGGTTGACCGAGATGAAGGAGCGGCCCTTGGGTACCTCGTTGACCACGAAACCATGGCGCAGGAGGACGTCTTTGACGGCGCGCTCGGCGTGCAGGGACAGGTCCATGACGCGGTGCCGTCCCTCGACATCGAAAAAGCGCGGGTTGATGACGTGGGAAGGCTCGAAGTCCAGTCGGGAAAAGCCCGCCTCCCCCTCCGGCAGACCGATACGAAAGAGCCGTCGGGCAGTTCGGCCGTCCAGCTCCCTGAACAGCACATGCAGGTCCACCCCCCGGGTACCCCAGGTCTCCAGCGTGCGCTTGAGCGCCACCATGCGGCTGGCAGTGACTGCCGTGCCGCCGCCGGTGTCGGAACGCTCGATCAGTCGATTGAGCGTACGGACCCGGCTGTCCGCGGTCATGCGCCTGGTGAGGGGTTCGAGCAGCTCTCGTCCGGGAGCGTCGAACAAGGGCGCGCGTGGCGTCCAGATGCCGGTTCGTGGGTCGAAACTCACCGGGATCGGCTGCTGGTCCAGGTGGGACCACCAATGCTCGAATTCGCTCAGCGCCAGATCGGCCAACGGGCCAGGACGCCTGATGAAAACGATCTCGGGCTCGATGTCCGAGCCATCGGCCAGCAGTTCGAAATAACGATCGTCGAGCTTCAACAGGCGGGCATCGCTGCCCCGCCGTCGGTACAGGTCCTGGCCTGTCGGCAGCTCCACGACTTCGTCCTCGGCCAGTGCCAGGCCCCAGTTCCTCCAGTGCGTGGATGACACGGCCGGACGGCGGCTCATCCACTCCGGTCGCAACATCGGAGCAGGTGCCGGCGCGGGGCTCGGCCTCGTTTCCCAGGGCCGGTGGAAAGGGCTGCGACTGGGCCCCGGCTGCGGTTCGGGGGCGTCGGCACGCAACAGGTGCTCACCCGACTCGCGGATGTACAGGATCAACTCGTTCGGCTGTGCGGCCGTCCGCTTCAGGCGCAGGACCTGCTCGCCCTTGGGCCGGTAGACCTCATAGCGATGCACGCCGTCGCTGATGAACTGCACGCCGTTTTTCACCTGGCTGCCGGCGTTGGTCGGGCCGTGCAGGCGTACCCCATCATCCCCGGCGATGTTCGCCGCATAGCCCGGGAGTGGCGGTGCGGGACGGCTGCCCGCATCGAGCCTTTTCAGCGCGGCAGCGCCCTTGACATATAACGTGCGGCGCCGACCGATGCTTCTCAGCGCCGCCCGTGCCCAGTTGCCCAGGGCGGCCCGTGCCGGCCGGGCGCCTGCGGCCAGCGGATAGACGATCGGGGCGACATCGATGAGGGTCATGTGCACCGCCTTGAACAGCTCGAACGCATCGCGCGGATCACCACTGCGGGAGAACCGGCGCAAGGCCGCGGCACTATCGTGGACGTCGACGGCGATGCTGGCGATCGGCACCACCGACAACACCCTCAGCCAGTACGCCGTGCGCTGCTCGTGCTCATGCACCTCGCGCTGCTGCGCCAGTTGCCAGCTGGAGTTCGAGACCACCCTGGCGCGCTGCTGCGCCTGCAGCACAAGGGCGTGGGCGAGGATCAGCGCCAGGTCCGAACGCGGGGTCTTCTCCAGGCGCAGCCAATGCCCGGGATTCTGCCCGATCTCGCGCAGGACTTCCTGCCTGAGCGCCTCGGGCCCCGGAAAAGGCTGCTCCACCTCGCTGTTCCACCAGCTCCGGATGACCTTGAACAGCCAGCCAGGTCTGGCCGTCAACAGCGGCTCGGCCAGCGCAGCGGTCGTCGCCGGCTCCAGGCCAGCGTCCGGGCAGGCCATGGCAGGCGTCCGCTCGGCGGGGTACTGCGCGATGACCTCTGCCGCCCAGCCCACCGCCAGGCGCTGGGCGATATCCCCAGCCCGTTGCAACGCCTGCCCACCGTCGACCAGCGCCCGCTGCGCCGCCAGCAGATCCGGGTACTCGGTCAGCACCTGGGCATGGGGCGCCCCCGGCAGGTAGACCACGGTCATGCCGGACACCCTGTCGCGGATCGCCACGGCATTGCCGACATGCCGGGCCTTGGCGAAGGCCCGGCCGGCGAAGGTGATGAAGTACAACTCCGGTGCCGGAGCGTCGTGGCGCGGGTTCGCGACAGGTGTGTCGTTCAGGGCCTGTTCGAACAGCCGCGCGGCCTGCTCACCGAGCCCCTGTTGTCGCGCGCTGAACAGTTCCAGGCGAGCCCGCTGGCGAACCAGACGATCCAGCAGTGCCCGCTCAAAGGCCGGCACCGCTTCGCTGCGGGGGTCGTCGACACCGTAGAAAGCCTGCTGGATCAATGTGTCGTACTGCCCGCCCAGGTCCAGGGCGGAGATGGTCGAGATCAGGTAGTCCGGCGTCAGGCGCTGCTGCCACGCGGAGTCCAGGATCCGCCCCTGCTGCAGCCGCAGTCGGGTGCCGGGCGCTTGCGGGTCGAGGTTCTCCAGGGCCAGTTGCAGGAAACTGTAGCGGTGCCGTTGCTCGCTGACCACCGTCTTCGGGCCGGCCCCGCCGACCGGATTCTCGGGATGCCCGACCCACACCCGCTCGACGCTGTCGGGCAGGTCGAACAACGGCTTGTCGATCTCCAAGCCCGGATGAAGGCCGTCCTGCCTGAGCCGCTCGATGAGCTTCCCGCGGGCGAAGTCATCCAGGTCCGGCAGACGCTGTTCCAGGCGCCGGGTCAGGGCCTGCGCGCTCAGTTGACAGGACCTCAGCAGGCGAGCGTACTGCTGGCGCCTGCCGAACGTCGCCTGCGCCAGCCAGGCGGGCAGCTCACGGGCCTGGGCAGCCGTCAGTTGCAGGGCGGCGATGTTCTCCAGCGCCTGCTCACGGGCGTCATGCTCCGGGACATTCAGGCTCTGCTCCAACTCATGGGCGAGCATCTGCAACGAGCTGCGCGCATCGCCGATTTCCGAGAAGGGTCGCAGCCCACCTTCGATCGCCTGGCAGAGCCGCAGGTGCTCGCGGATCTGCTGTCGCAGCCCGTGCCGCACGGCATCCGCGGCGATGACCCGGTAATGCACGGGCACCCGCGCCCCTGGAGCCAACTGACGCAGCCAGTCGCGTAGCGCACCGCGCCGGTCCCGGGCAACCAGCGGCCAAAGGGTCTCACATTCAGGGTCGAGCAGGGTCAGGCCCAGTTGCTGCGACAGGCTTTCGAGGCTGACGAACACGGCCAGGCCACCCAGCCGGCCTGGCACGAACAGCCATGTCGCGGTGTTCAGTTGCGGATCCGCCAGGGCCTGACGGGTGGTGACGATGCAGGCCCCGGTCAGCGCCCAGGACGAATCCTCAGGTCCCACCGCAATGCCTGCCACCTGGGTATCGAGCGCCGTTCGCGACGCAGCCGGAAGGACATCGAGCAGACGCTCCAGCTCAGGTTGCTCGATCAGCCCGAGCTGCCGTTGCATCCGCGCCTCATGCAACAGGGCCTGGCAGTGACCATCGAGCAGCCTGTCGGTCAGCTCGACACCCTGCTCGTCCTTGCCGCTCCAGAATGCTGGCCGGGCATAACTGTCACGGTCCCGCAGCAGTTCACGGACACGGGCCACCTGCCGCAGCCACGGCTCATGATCGTCCAGTAACGCCTTGGGCTGCGAGCCTGCATGTTGCTCGAACAGCTTGAGCAGGCCGCGCTCCTGTTCGCGAACCTTGCCTTGCCGCAGATGCAGGGGAATGTCGGCGGCCAGGCTGCCAAAGGTGATCGCCAGCATCCCGTGCCGTTCATCACTGCGCAGCAGGCGTGCGAGCAGCGGGCGAATCGCCGGCAGGTGGGCCAACGCGCCACGGGTCTGCTGCATGGCCTCTATGGCCTGCAAGGGTTCCAGGCCTGCGCTGTCGGTCGACAACTGCGGCAACAGGCGGGCCGTATTGAGCTGCAACGCAGCGGCCCACTCGCTGGCCAGTTGCGTTTCCAGTCGGGCCAGGGCGCTGTGGGCCAGGGCATCGTCGGCCAGTGGCGCACATTCCAGGAAACCATAAGGCAGGGCGGTAGGATCCGCCGGGGCAAACAGCTGGTGACGTTCCTGCAGCGGCAGCAGTTGCCAGGCTGAATAGTTGCCCGGCGCATTGAGGTGCGTTGGCAGTTCGCGCTGCAGTTCGGCCAGGTTGGTGAACTCGAAGAACTCCTCGGCCACCCCCGGTACGTAGACGATCTGTCGACCGGACAGCTCGCTGCCCGAACTCCACAGGTGCAGGGCGCCACTGAGCCTGGGGGCAACCTGGCCGACACCCGGCCAGACCAGTTCCGACACCGCCAGTTTGGCCCAACGCCCGCCGGCAAGTGCCCGGGCCTGGGCCGACGGTGTGTCCAGCAGGCCCATCAGCATTGCCGTTGCCGCCGGGGACAGCACGCCAAGGCCATGGGCAAGCAACACCTTGTCGTGAAACAGCCGCTTGTGCAGCTCGACCAGCCGCTCCCGGCGGGAAACGTGGCTGCCCTGCGCCGGCTGCTGCCAGTAGTGGAGCAGACTGGCGGCGATGCTGGAGGCCAGCCCCAAGGCCTGGAGGCGTGCCAGGATCTGATCGGGTGTCAGTGCCAACGGGCTGTCCGGCTCGCCAGCCAGTGTCAGCCGCGTTCCCGTTTGCAGGGAGAGGAATGGATTGCGCAACATCGACAGGGCGAGTTGTATCAGGCTGCGTTCCGTCTGCCCACTTTCCCGGCCCGCAGGAGCGCTGAACAGCAGGCGCTGCGGATCATGCCCAAAGGCTTCGCGCAGCAGTTGCCCGAGCACGACATCGATCTGCGGTGCCCGCTCCAGCAGTCGCCCGAGTTCGCGTTGGCTATCGAGACCGCGCGTCAATGCCGCCTGGAGCCGATTGAGCGACAGGCTGGGATGCCGCGAAGCGGCCAGGTGCTTGAACAGTCGCTCTTCGAAACGCTTGAGCAGCAGGTTGTCGGGCACCGGCAACACCGCCGCCCGAGCCGTGCTGGCCGGGTCCTGCTGGAGGCTCTCCATGAGCTTTCCCTCTTTTCCATGAAAAAAGGCAAAGCCTAAGGCGCCAGTTGCCAGGTCCAGGCGTTAGATAATTAGCCCTGCGGCTTGCCATCCCCCTCCGACGGCAGGCGGATCACATGCGGATGCGCCGGCGGCGCCAGGGGCGAAGGCTGCTCGCCCGGCTCGACCCGATACAGATGGGTGATCACCTCGCGCACCCCGCCGTCCTCGTCGTTGTGCACGATCATCGAGCCGGACTCGCGCATCCGCGCGAACTTGTCCTCGCTCAACCGGAAGCTGCGGCTCAGCCCGTCGTCGCCGACCACCGGCGGGGCCAGGCGCCGTTGCGCAAAGCCACGGCTCTTGCGCTGCTGATAACGGGCCCAGGTGATCAGCACCAGCGCATTCAGCAAGGCCACCCACAGGTAGATCTGCAGGGTGTCGAGAGCCTTGAAGAACGAAATGTCGATGCGCGGGCCGGCGTGGCCGTCGAACATCGGCCACAGCCCCTCGACCAGCAGATACAGGAGGCCGGCCCAGGCCAACAGGGTGACCAGCGTATCGATGAGCACCATCAGGGGATGCTGGCGGGTCTTGATGATTTTCATGCTCACACCTTCTGCTTGTCGCCATCGAACGGCTTGATGCCCCGGTCCGGGCTGACCCAGCGGGCCCGCCTGCCGGCCTGGCCGAACAGCACCCGGGGAAAGCTGACCAGGGTGGTGAACAGGCTGATGAGCCAGAACACCAGGGGGTACCAGATCACCCAGAACATGATCTTCCACAGGTCCCGTTCATAGCGGCGGTCGATCAGCACACTGACCGCGAACTGCCCCAGGCAGACCACCGCCAGCAGCAACCCGGTAAAGGCCGGGGGCAGGATGCGCTGCACGTTGATCGCCTCCGGCAGTTCGATGAACAGGCCCAGGCAGTAGAAGATGATCGACAGCACGAAGGTGAACGCCCAGCCGGTGGACAGGCAGTACTCGAACAGCAGTGGCCACAGGTAGCGATGGCGCCAGTGCCAGATACCGCGCACGTTCTTGAACAGCACTTCCGCCCCGCCCCGGGCCCAGCGCAGCCGCTGCTTCCACAGCCCGCGCAGGGTTTCCGGCATGAGGATCCAGCACAGCGCCCGAGGCTCGTAGAACACGCTCCAGTGATCGAGCTGCAGCTTCCAGCTGATGTCGATGTCCTCGGTGATCATGTCCGGGCTCCAGTAGCCCACCCGGTCGAGCGCCGTGCGGCGGAAGGCGCAGACCACCCCGGAGACCGTGAAGATCCGCCCGAACACCCGTTGGGTGCGCTTGATCAGGCCGATGATCGAGGAGAACTCGCCGACCTGGACCCGCCCGACCAGGGTCGAGCGGGTGCGGATCCGCGGGTTGCCGGTGACCGCGCCCAGCCGCGGGTTCTGCAGCAACGGTGCGACCAGGTAGGCGGCGGTATGCGGCGCCAGCAGCGCGTCGCCATCGATGCACACCAGGTACTCGCTGCGAGCCGCCACCGCGCCCATGCTCAGGGCCACCGCCTTGCCCTGGTTCTGAGCCAGGTGAATGACCCGCAGGCGCGGGTCCTGCAGCGCCAGCTCGTCGAGCATCTGCCCGGTGTTGTCGCTGGAACCGTCGTTGATGGCGATCACTTCGATGTTCGGGTAATGCTGGGCCAGTGCCGCGTCGATGGTCTCGGCAACATTGTCGCCCTCGTTGAAGCAGGGGATCAGGATCGAGATCAGCGGCTCGCCCGGCAACGGCGGCGGCAGGGTATCGGCCTCCCAGGGCCAGTGCCGCTCCCAGTGCAGCCAGAAGTACAGGCCGCCGGCCATCCACAGGCCCGACATGAACAACGGGTAGAAGAACACGAAGTCCATCAGGAATTGCCCGGTGACCAGGAAAATCACGCCCAGGGGAAAACCGAGGACGAGCGCCAGGACGATCAGTGCCACGATTCGATCCATCATGATCTTAAGGATTCCACTTGTTGGAAAGTGCCGGACGCACCACCTGCACGGCTGGGCGGCCATCGAGGAAGTTGTCCGGGTAGTAGCCGAAGCTGGTGGCGCCCTTGCGCTTGAGCTGGCCCATCCATTGCACCAACTGTTCGCCGTCCAGATCCTGCGCCGGCTGGCTGCGCCAGTCCCGCGCCTGCAGTTCGAACACCGTGCGCTTGAGGGCACCGGGGCGCTGTCCGACCTTGTCGACCAGCGCCTGCAGCCAGTCGGCCGCGTGCCGCTCGCTCTGCCCTTCCATCAAGGGCATGGCCATCGGCGCGGTCCAGTCGTAGTTGGCGAGGAAGTCATCGAGATTCTGCGCGAACCAGGCCTCGCTCTGCGGGTTCAGTACCGGTTCGGCGAACAGGTTGCGCGCGGTCTGCACCTGCGGCCCGCGAATGGCCCGGACCTTGGCGGTCAGCTCATGGGTGAAGTCGATCAGGTAGCGGCTCTTGAAACGCGCCCAGCGTTGCAACGTGGCCGGATCGTCGCGCAAGGCACCGATACTGTCCGGCAGACCGGCGGCGGCGTAGGTCCGCAGCGCCTGCGGGCTGGCATCCTCGAAGTCGGACAGCACGGCATCGTCGTGATAGAGGATGCCGTCGACCGAGGTCAGCCGGGCCAGGTCCTCGTAGATCTCGCCGACCACCCGGCGTACCTCGGGGTCGAACGGCGACAGGCGCCGATACTGTTGTGGATCGACCGCAACCTGCCCGGTGGCCGGGTCCCAGCGGCTGACCCGCGGCAGCTTTTCATCCAGGGCGAAGCTGAGCACCGGCATCCAGGCGAACACCTGGACATGGGCGCGGGTGCGCAACTGCCAGGCGACCCGGTCGAACAGGTCGGCACGCACCGGCAGGTGCCGGTTGGGGAAGTACAGTGAGCGGGCCAGGCCGTCGCCCGTCGGGTCGGCGAAGGCCTGCAGGAACACGGTGCTGGCGCCCAGGTCGGCGATGCGCTGCACCAGCCGGCCGAGGTTGGCTTCCTGCTGGCCCGGATCCGGGTCGTAGACGTTGTCCAGGTCGACATGCACCACCCGCATCGGCACGTGGTCCTGCATCGCCACGACGCTGCTGGCGAAGTGCACCAGATCCGGGTCGGAAGACACCAGCAGGCGCGGGCTGTTCAACAGTTGATCGAGGCTGTCGATACCGTCATCCAGGGTCAGGGCGACCTGGTAACCCTGGCTTTCGATCACCTTCAGCGCCGTGCCATCGGCGACGCCGTAGGGCCAGACCCAGACCCGTGGCGAGTACCCGGTGGCCGCGCGGATCTTCGCCGAGATCGCCTGCACGTCGGCCCGCAGGCGCGCCTGGAACTCGGCCTCGCTTTCATAGCGGCCGGTCTTGGCGTCGTAGCGGCGGGTCGCCGCCGCCGGTTGCAGGTTGCCCTGGGGGTTGGCGAGCACGCCCTGGTGGCTGGCATTGGTGTGGGCGGCGATTTCCACCAGCCCGGAAGCCGCCACTTCGCGGATCTGGGCCCAGCTCAGGAACTGCGAGCGCGGGCGCAGTTGGCCAGCGAAATCCACCGGTTTGTCCGTCGGCGTGTCGATCCACACACCGACCGGCGCCAGCACCGCCGGCCAATGATAGCTGCGCAGCAGCGGCATCACCCGGGTGTAGAAGCTCGAGTAGCCATCGTCGAAGGTCAGCAGCACCGCCTTGGGCGGCAGCTCCGGGCCGCCGTTGCGCGCCGCCAGGATCTGATCCACGCTCACGGGCCGGTAGCCGTTCTCGCGCAACCAGGCCAACTGGTCGACCAGCCGTTCGGTGCGCACCGCGACGACTTCCTGGTCGGGGTCGCGGTCCTGGACATCGTGGTAGGTCAGGCTCAGGAAGTGGTTTTTCGGCCAAGGCGCCTCGTTGGCCGGCACCGGCCGCTGCGCCGGCGCGACGAACTCGGCCGGAGCCTGCGCGCAGGCTCCGGCCAGCAAGGCTCCCAGCAACAGGACGCAACGCGTGATCAGAAGCATCATCCACCTCGACTAGAAGCGGTAGGTAAGGTCCAGGAGCAGGCGCACGTCGCGCTCGCGTTCACCGTCATAGGGTCTGCTGATCCAGCTGAGGTTGGCCCCGGCCTCCAGCACATCGTTCCAGATCACCCGCTGGCCATAGCCCAGCAGGGCAATCGCACCGGTGGAATGATCGCGCTGGCTGTAGCTGCCGGCACCGACCTGGAACTGCTGGCTCCACTGGGTTTCGTAACGGTGGTACAGCACATGGTTGATATTCACCGTCGGCAGCACGCTGAAGTCGGACTTGGGATTGAAGTACGGCACGTCCTCGTTCTTGCTGTTGTGGCTGGCGCCGACTTCCAGGCCCAGGTCCACTTGCACGTGGGCGGTGCTGTAGAGGCCCTCGCGCCCGGTGAGCAGGTATTCGGTGCGATGGTTGCCGTCGCTGAAATGCGACGGGGTGATCGCCAGTTTCCATTCGCGGCTTTCATTGGCCCGCCAGCGCAGGAAGGCGCTGGCCGAATTGGCGCTGATGTCGTTCTTCAGGGCGCGCAGCGGTGTCGCCGCCGCCAGGCGTTCGAGGCTGCCGCCGTACTGCCAGTGATCGTCGATGTCGAAGGCGGCCGATAACCGGGCGCCGAGCTTGTTGCCATAGCCATAGGACTGGTTGGAGATCTCCGCCTGCAGGGTCATGTCGCGGGAGCGGTTTTCCACCCCCAGCCGCTGCCAGCGGCGCCGGGCATCACCTTCGGTGAAACGGCCGAAGGCATAGCCGGCGCCGGCGAACAGCCGCCAGTCTTCGCTGATCGGCGGGCTGTAGAGCACGCTCTCGATACCATAGTCGCGGCTGCCGGTGACCGCGCCGGCGCCGCTGCTGCCACCCCCGAAACTCCGGCCGGTGTAGCCCTCGACCCGCAGTTCGGCCATGTCGTGGACCTCCCGCTGCCGTGCCAGGCGCTGGACCTGCTGGTTCTCCGGGAAACGCGCGACGACGTCATCGGTCAGCACATCGAGCTGGCGCCACTCCTGCAGCGCCAGGGCGGTATTGGCCTGGGACAGCTCGAGGCCCAGGTTACGTGGCAGTACGCTTTCGGTCTCCTTGTTGAGGGCCTCGGCACGTCGTGGCCAGCCACGGGCCAGATAGGTGTCGGCCTGGGCAACCCGCACGCTGACGTTGCCCGGGGCCTTGCTCGCCAGGGCCTCCAGACCCTGCTCACTGGCGGGCAGGTTGCCGTTGTGCTGGCCCATCTGCGCCGCCAGTTGCTGGGCGTCGATCCACTCGTCATTGGGTACGCCGATGGGCTGGCCCTTGAGCTCGAGGCGGGCCTGGGTGGTCCTGGCCAGGTTTTCGGCGACCTCAAGGGCCTCTTCCGGCCGATCGCTTTCGATCAGGGCGTAGGCCAGTGCCGAGGTATCGTCCACCCGGTCGGCCGGACCGGCATCGGGTGACGCCAGCTCCTGACGGTACAGTTGCGCCGCGTTCTCCGGCTGCCGAAGCGCCAGGTAGGCCGCCGCCACCCAGCGCTGGGCGTAGGTCGGAAGCGTCACGCCGTCATCGAGCAGCTTTTGCTGCTCGGTCAGCACCTCGGCATTACGCGAACGGGCCTTGAGCGCCCCCAGACGGTCGATGCGCCAGCGCACCAGGTCGTCATGGGCCTGCGGGTCCGCCGACCAGGTGGCAAACAGCCGGTCGTAGTCGGCCAGGGCCCGATCGGCCACCTCAAAACGCTCCCGCTCGGTGCGGCTCGGCCGTTCCGCCAGGCGCACCCGCTCAGCGGCCAGTTCGCCTTCGAGACGACGGGTCGCGGCCGCGTCGAGCAGCCCGGGATGCCGCTCGGCCAGGCGCAGGGCCGGCTCCGGCAGGCGTGCCCGTTGCAGGGCGAATACGTATTCGCGCAATACCTGGGGCTTGTCCGGAGCGCGGGCAAAGGCCTGGTCGTATTCGAACAGGGCATCGCTGTCGGCGCCCGAGCGGGTCAGTGCATAACCCAGCGCCATGTGGCCCGACGGGTCGCCGGGGCGCCGTGCCACCTGCTCGCGGGCGCGGCGTATCGCGTCCTGGGGATTGCCGTCATCGGCCTCGGTCACCGCCAGCCCCAGTTGCAGGTCGATATTGCCCGGTTCGCGCTCCAGTGCCCGGCGATACAGGCGCTCGGCATCGTCCCAGCGTTTCAGGTTGCGATAGGCCCGGGCCACGGCGCCCAGGGCCTGGGAGGGCAGGACGCGCTGCACGCCCTGGGTTTCGTAGACGCTGACCACTTCGGCATCCAGCCCGGCCCAGCTGGCGATCTGCAGATGGTCGCTGACCTGCCCGGCCGATTGCCGGGTCGCCGGCAGTTGCCGCAGGAACGTCAGTGCCGGCGTATAACTGCCGTCACGGGCCTGGCGGATCAGCTGATCGTAGGAGGTATCGGCCTGCGCGGCGAGTGGCCACAGCAGTTGGCTGCACAGCGCCACACCGAGCAACGGGCGCAATCTGCCGCCTGGGCAGAACAGGGTATTACGCGGCATATCGTCCAATTCCCGAAGGCAGCCGGAGTCCAATGCTCCCGCCTGTTCCAGACGGGCAGGACGGGGCCACATGACAGCAGGCGGAACCCATGGTTCCGCTGTCTTTCAGGAAGGGTAGACGAAAAAAACGGGGGCAGGATCCAGAGTGGAAGGGCATCGGCCAGGACGGCCGATGCCGCGTTCGAAACGTTACTCGGCCGCTTCCGCGCCGCCCAGGCCACCGGCCTTGGACATGATCAGGGCAATGAAGTCTTCCACCGGCATTTTCTGTCCGTTGAAGTCCACCTGGCCTGCGGCATAGTGCAGCTTGGACACGATATCCATGCCCTCGATGGTCGCCATCTCGGTGGACAACGCCATGGTTCCGGCCATCTCACTGGTCATCGACGCCTGCTGGGCGATCAGCTTGGGATCGGTCTGGCCTTCGAGCAGCGCCTGTACGCCGGCCAGGTCGGCGATCATCGGCTTGGACAGCGACAGCTTGGCGTCCAGCTGCGAAACCAGTTGCTTGCCCAGTTCCAGCGGCGGCAGTTGCGTGGACGACGGGTTGTCCAGATTCACCTGCAGGTTGAAGCGGCTTTCACCATTGGCGGTCTTGAACGACAGGTTCTCCACGGCGATCTGCGGCTTGCCGGCCAGCAGTTTCTTGATGTCGGCCTGGGCCTTGATCTGCTGCTCGGCGCTCAGCTCGGGCACCGCCGGGGCGTCTTCACCCTGGGTGGCGGCCTGTTGCATGGCCTTCAGTTCGGCCCGGTACATCTCGGTCAGCGAACGCACCGCCGGGATATCCAGGCTCTTCGCGCTCAGGTTCAGTTTCGCGCTGCCCACCGACTTGCCGTTGTAGCCGATGTCGCCGACGGTGTAGTCCAGACGACCGGACAGCACGTTGCCGTTGGCCTCCAGGTTGTCTTTCTGTTCGAAGTCCTTGACCGTCACCACCACCGGTTGCTCACCATAGGTGACCTTGGCACTGCTCAGCTCCAGGGTGTTGCCGCCCAGGTAGAAACCGAAGTCGCTGCGGGTCAGGTCGCTGGCCACGGTGAAACCGCCGAGTTCGACCGACACCGGGCCGTCCTCTTCGGACTGGCCGGTGATCTTCACGCTGTCCATGTAGCCGTTGGCCTTGATCTTCGCACCCTTTGCGGTGCCGGCCACGTTCAGGTTGAGCCCGGAAAACTTCACCGTGCTCTTGTCGTCCGGGGCGAAATCCAGCGGGATCAGTTCGATGTTGCCGTCGACCGAACGGTCGTAGCCCAGCGCGACCATACCCTTGAGCGGTGCGGCGCCCTTGGCGGCATCGAACCATTTGGCGGTCAGGTCGTTCTTCTCCAGCTCGTAGTTGCTGTTGAACATCACCGGCGCCAGCTTGAACGACTTCAGGCGCGACCACGGCAGCGGACCGTGCTCGATGTGATCGACGAACAGCAGCTCGATGTCCTGGTTCTCTTCGCTCAGTTGCAGGTTCTGCAGCTTGAGCCGGTAGTGCGCGGTGCTGGTGAACAGGTTGCGCTCCAGCGACACCAGTTCGATGCTCGCATTCGCCCCGCCGCTGTTCAGGGCTGTCTTGAGTTGGGCGTTGGCCTCCTGGATGGAGCTGTTCAGCGCTCCTTCCAGCTGATTGCCGGTGTACCAGGCACCGGCGGTGCTCAAGGCACCCACCACGACGACAACCCCCAACAGCAAGCCTGCTGATTTATTCATGAATGACCCGATCAGATATCCGTTGTGTTGAAAAATGCTGGTCTTCCCTGAACCCTTGACCGGGTTCGGCTCGACGGCGCCCCGAAAGCGCGCAGAGTAGCATTTGCACCAGGATGGACGCACCTGCCGACCTCGCCTCGGCATGTGACGCAGAAAGCAAAATGCACGCAAAGATGCCGCTCGCCCGGCGGACACGCCGGGCGACGGTGGATGAACCCCGGGCCGAAGACCCGGTGACGGACAGGCGAAGACTCAGGAGTATTGCAGTTCCATCTCGTCCAACTGGTGATCGAAGGTTTTCAGCCGGGCGGTCCAGGTATACACCAGCACCTCGAAGTCGCGGTTGATCACCACCCCGTCCGGCGAGTCGTTACGCGGGTCGCAGACGTCCAGCTGATAGCGCTCACGGGCCATGGCGCTGGCCACGTCCGCCAGCTCGCGGGCGTTTTTCAGCCAGTGGCGCTCGTCGTGGGCCACTTCCCGGTCGAGTTTCAGGCATTGGCTCTTGAGGGTCTCCAGGCTTTTCTCCAGCGGCGTGCCGGTCAGCTCGCCCATGACCTCCTGGAAAGTCCGCCCGGGCTGCCAGTAGCTGCCCCAGAAATAGCGGTCGAACACGGTTTCGACCCGGCGCAGGGCAACCTTGGTGTCCCAGACCAGCACCAGGGTCTTGCTCTGCGACAACTGTCGCTTCCTGATCTGTTGGGTCTGGTAGCTGGCCCAGGCCACTACCACGATGGACATCACGGCGATCAGGGCACAGACGCTGTCGAGGAACACCAGCGCCTTGTCGATCTGGTGGGCGAGCATCACGCCATAGAAGTACGCCGCCGACAGCAGCACCAGGGCGACTACCGCACACCAGAAACCGGGAGCATAAGGGTTTTTCATTATTAGAATCCCCATCAGGCCACGCCGGCCGCGCCAGGGGATTCACCCGAAGCCCCGAACCAGCGGCGGCCAGCCGCTAATTCAGAGCATAGCAATGGACTTGGCGTATCGACGGACGACCGAAGCTCGTTCGTCCGAAGTTCTTCTACCGGGCCGGAAGTGGGTTCATGAACACACGGGGATGAGAACTTTCTGCGTGTTCTCATTGCTCGCGGCGTCTTTCATGACGAACTCCAGCTCATGTTCGTGGCCGGAATCGGCAGGTATCAGCACCTGGCAGTGCATGTACTTGGCAGACGTCCCATCAACCGGAATCACCTTCCCTCCCGACCGGACAAGAACCCCCTGGGGGACCGGGAAGTTGATCCCGTCATCATCGACCCGGAACAGCACTCCAACCGTCTGGCCCGCCTTGATCACGCGCGAATCGAGACGCAGCTCACCCAGCCGGGGGATATCCGATTGCGCGGCAGGTCGCGGTGGAGTCAGGTCCAGCACGTCTTCAGAGGCAAAGAATCCTGGATGGCGCTCCGTCATCAGCAGGTCTTCCACCTGCTCCTTGATGTGATGCCCCAGCCACTCCTGCATTTCGAGCATCCGGGTCTGCATATCCTGCTGATTTCGCAGCAACGCGGTGCGCAAGGCGTTCAACTGCTGGAGCTCCAGTCCCCGCTCGATCCGCTGGCTGTCCAGCGCCGAGATCGTCTCCTTCATTTCCCCATCACGCTTCTGGATGAGATAGACGCACCAGGCGATAACACCGGAGGCGATGATGCTGATGACCGTACAAACTACCGAAAGAGTATCGGAATCCATGTTCTGCTGATTTCCCGAGAGTGGCTGACCCGACAACGATTATACGGGGTCGTCATACCGGATCCCGATTCACTTGCCAGCGGTTGCGGATGTACTTTCCCACCCCCCGCCCAGCGCCAGGAACAGCTCGATCTGACTCATCGCCACCTGGGTGTTGGCAGAGGCCAGTTGCGCGCGCATGTCGGTGTAGGTGCGGGTGGCCTGCAGGTCGGCGAGGAACGACGCGCGGCCGGCGGTGAAGAAGCGGTGCGTCTGCTCCGCGGCCAGCTTGGCCGACTGCTCGGCATCGGCCAGGGCATCGCGGCGGTCGAGTTGCGCGGTGTACTGGGCCAGGCTGGTCTGGGTCTCGCGGATGGCGTTGAGCACCACCCCGTCGAAATGCGCCAGCACACCTTGAGTGGTCGCCTCGGCTTCGCGGATACGGGCCCTGGCACCATTGGTCGGTACCGTCCAACTGATCGCCGGGCCGAACCCCCAGCGGTTGGTCGAGGGTTCGCCAAGGTCCTTGGCGAAGCCGACCGTGCCAAGGGTGGCGCCAATGCTGATGTTCGGATACAGCTCACCCGTGGCGACGCCAATCCCGGCGGTCGCCGCCGCCAGCCGGCGTTCGGCCTGGCGGATGTCCGGACGGCGCTTGAGCAGTTCGGCACCGTCGCCTACCGGCAGCAACTGGGCGATATGCGGCAACTGGGCGCAATCGGCGACACCGGCCGGCAACTGATCGACGGGTTTGGCCAGCAGCATCGACAAGCGGTACAGGCCGGCCTGGCGCGCCGCCGTGTAGCGCGGCAATTCGGCGCGCAGGGACTTGAACTGGGTCTGCGAGCGGGTGACCTGGGTTTCGTCGCCGCGCCCGGCATCGCGCAGGCGCTTGGTCAGCTCGGTGCTCTGGGCCTGCAGATCGAGGGAGTGTTCGGCGATCTCACGCTCCTCGTTGGCCGCGCAGATCTGCGTATAGGAACGCACCACGTCGGCCACCAGGGTGATCCGCGCCACGTCGCCCGCCGCCTGGGTGGCATCGGCATTGGCCTTGGCCGCCTCGATGCCACGCTGCAGGGTGCCCCACAGGTCGAACTGGTAGGAAGCGGACAGCGAGATATCGGCGACGTTCGCCACCGGCACCTTCTCCGCCAACAGGAAGGCCTGCCCGGATTCCTGCAGGCGTTGCGCGCCGGCCTTGATGCCGGCACTGAAACCACCGGCGGCCTCGGCCTCGTCCACCTGTGCCCGAGCCCGCGCCAGGCTGGCCGCGGCGACCCGCAGGTCGGTGTTGGAAGCCAGCGCCTGGCGAACCAGCTCGTTCAATCGCGGGTCCTGGTAGAGCCGCCACCAGTCGGCAGGTACCGGCGCCGAAACGACGTTGTCGCTCTCACCGGCGATCGAACCTTGCAAGTCCTTGCGCTGCATCGCCGCGTCAGCCGGCAGGTGATAGTCCGGGCCGACCATCGAGCACGCCGACAGCAACAGGCCCAGGCCCAGGGTCGTTACCTTTGCCAGCGGTTTCATTTCGAGGCCTCTGGCTTGGCTTGCGGCTTGGCCGAGTCCTTCGCGGCGTCGTCGATGATCGAGACGGTGGCCGTGCGCCCGGCGATCATGCGGAAATCCTGCGGTACCTCATCGAAGGCGATGCGCACCGGGATACGCTGGGCCAGGCGCACCCAACTGAAAGCCGGGTTGACGTTGGGCAGCAGATTCGAGCCACTGGTGCGGTCACGGTCCTCGATGCCGGCGACGATGCTCTCGACATGACCGCGCAGGCGGGCATTGTCGCCGATCACGCGGATATCCACGCTCTGGCCGACATGAATGCCGTCGAGCTTGGTTTCCTCGAAATAGCCGTCGATATGGAACGAGGCGCTGTCGACCACCGACAGCACCGGACGGCCGGCGGTGACGAATTCCTGCTCGCGCGGCGCGCGATCGTTGACGTAACCGTCCACCGGGCTGCGGACCACCGAACGGTCGAGGTTCAGTTGCGCGGCATCCACCGCCACCCGGGCTTCGGCCAGGGCCGACTCGGCCCGCGCCACTCGGGACTGGCTTTCTTCCAGTTGCTCGCCGGGTACCAGGTTGCCCAGGCCACGGTTGCGCTTGTTCTCGCGCTGCGCCTGGGCCAGGGTCTCCTGGCGATCGGCGACAGCCGCCTGGGCTTGGCGCAGGGCCAGCCTGAAGCGGTCCTGGTCGATGCTGAACAGCACCTGGCCACGCTTGACCGGCTGGTTGTCGCGCACCTGGACCTGCTGGATCAGCCCGGAGACATCCGGGGCGATCTGCACGATATCGGCGCGGATATGCCCGTCGCGGGTCCAGGGGGCGAACATGTAGTACATCACCATGCGCCAGATCACGAGACAGGCGAAGGCCACCACGAGCAAGGTCAGGACCACGCGGCCGATGGTCAATATAGGTTTTTTCATGTCATCAGGTATCGACTGAACGAATCCACAACGCCCAGCAACAAAGCGTAGAGACCGACGTTGAACAATGCCCGGTGCCAGACCAGGCGATAGAAGTGGATGCGCGTCAACAACTCGTGCACCACGAGGTACAAGCCATAGGTGATGCCCATCAGCACCAGTAGCGTGGGCAGGAACACCCCGCTGATATCCACGTCACCGATCATAACGGCACTCCATTGATCCCATAGGGCACGTTGTCCGGCTGATCGCCACTGTCGACGAACTCCACGCCGGGCAGCAGCGCCAGGCGCAGTCCGCTCAGGGCGTGCAGCAGGTGTCGACGGGTTTCGCCGTCGTCCAGCCCCTGGGAACTCAGGGCCCGACGCGTGCGGTCCAGCGTCATCAGCAAGGGCGCGGGCGCCGGCAGGCGCTCGCGAGCCTTGAGGCAGGCGCGGAAATACTCACCGACCTCCTCCACCACCTGCTTGAGCAACACGTTGCCCACACCGAGCACCCGCGGGGTATAAGCCAGCAGGTCGAGCAGGTTGAGCGCGACCCGCAACTCGCGCAGCGCGGCCCCGGTATCCTGGCCGGTCAGGGCCAGGCGCGGCAGGTGCTGCATCAGCCGGTCGAGCATCTTCACCCCCATGTGCCGGTGTTCGGCCAGGGTCGCAGGCTCGGTCAGACGGACGATGTCGCGCCAGCTGAAACGGGTCAGGCGCTTGCTCGCCAGCTCGGCGCCGAAGGGCCGGACCACCAGGGTCCAGACGAAGGCGAACAGCAGGCCTACCGGCCCCGCCAGGTTGGCGTTGGTGAAGTTCAGGAAGTCCGCGTCATAGGCACCGGAAATGCTGATGAAGGACGAGGTGTTGACGATGGTCAGCAGGGTCCCGAGGTAGAACGCCGGCTGCAGCGTCAGGGTGCCGACGCAGATGAACGGCACGGCGAACGCCAGCACCAGCATCGGGAAATCGTGCAGATTGGGCAGCACCACGAACAGGTAGAGGCTGGCGAAGATCACCGACATCGCGGTCCAGAAGAAGAACCGGTAGATCTGCGGTGCAGGGTCGTCCATCGCGGCGAAGAAACTGCAGGCCACCGCGGCGAGGATCACCGCACTGGCACCGTCGCTCCAACCGGTCAGGATCCACAGCACCGAGGCGACGGCGATCGCCAGTACGGCGGTGCCGGCCGAATAGAGCATCAGGCCACGGTCGATGAACGGCGACAGCCGCGCCAGCCGCCAGTGACGGTAGACCGCACGCCAGTTGTCCTGGCTGTCGCACTGGATGGCCTCCTGCAGGCTGCGCAGGTCCTGCCAGAGGTCGATCCACTCGCCAAGGCGATAGAGGGCGTTGGAGAACAGCAGTTGTCGGCGATCATCGAGTTCGACAGCGCTCGGCTGCAGGCTGTCGACCTGGGCGCGCAGGGCCTGCCAGTGTTCGTGCGGTGCGCCCCGGGCGGTGCTCTCCAGCCAGGCCTGGGCCGCCGCCAGCAACGGCTGGAACCGTGCGACCAGCTCCGGCGTGCGCCGCTCCAGGGCATACAGTGCATCGTCGAGGGCATCGACCACCGGCAACAGGTGGATCATCCGCCCGCGCAGTTCCTTGGCATTGCGCACCATCTGCGGCCGGGCGCCCTCGTGGCGCAACTGGCCGATCATCAGTTCCAGGCTGTTGAAGGTCGCGACCATGGCCGAGCGCAGGGCGCTGACTTCATCGGTCTGCACATTGCGCGCAAGGAACTTCTGGCTGTAGCTGGAGGCCGAGCCGAACCACTTGCCGGCGGCATCGAGCAGCACCGGCGCCAGCCGACGCGGCCAGAACAGGCTGCCGACCACTGCGGCGACGACGATGCCGAGGAAGATCTCCTCGGTCCGCGACACGGCGATGTCGAACACGTTCAGCGGGTTGTCCACCACCGGCAGGGCGATCATCGGCATGGTATAGCCGGCCAGCATCAGCGCGTAGCTGTTGGCGGTGCGCAGGTGCAGCGAGAGGAACAGCAGGGTACCGGTCCAGAGCGCGACCACTATGGCCAGCAGGAACGGGGTCTGCACGAACAGCGGCACGAACAGCACCGCCGCCGCCGCGCCGAGGAAGGTCCCGACCGCCCGGTACAGCGCCTTGGAACTGGTGGGGCCGACAAAGGGGCTGGAAACGATGTACACCGTCGCCATCGCCCAATAGGGCCGCGGCAACTCCATCAGCAGCGCGATGTACAGCGCGATCATCGACGCCGCGAAGGTCCGCACACCATAGAACCAGTCGCGGGCCGGCGGCATGCCTGTCCAGAAACCTTTCAAGAGTCCGCCACTCCCGACGCCTGCCCGGCGGCCTCGAAGGCGCGAATCACCCGCAGCGCGGCTTCCAGGTCGGCCAGGGGCAGGTCGCCCAGCACCTCATGGCGCAGGCGGACCAGCTGCTTTTCGATGTCGTGGAACAGGCTCTGGCCGGCCTCGGTCAGGCCGAGGGTCTTGGCCCGCCGGTCGCTGGGGTCCTCGGTACGCTGCACATAGCCGGCACCGCACAGTTGATCGAGCAGGCGCACCAGCGACGGACTCTCCATCCCGGCGATCTGCGCCACGGTGACCTGACGCACGCCGGGGCCCATGCGGCCGATGATCAGCAGCGGCATGGCGCAGGCCTCGGAGATGCCATAGTTGGCCAACGTGGTCTGGCAGACCCGCCGCCAGTGGCGCGAGGCGAGCACCATGCCGGTGCAGATAGTCTGCTGGAGCTGTTCGAGGGGCTTGGACACAGGAGGATTCGCATAATGTTAGTTTGCTAACTATCAATATCGCGCATCGATCAGGATTTCGTCAAGCTTTGAAACAAATTTGTGATTTCAGCCGCCGCGCCCCTTCCTCAGCAGCACATTCAACTGATCGATCACTTCGGCCCAATCGGCGTCCTTCAGCACTTCATTGCGCAGGAAGTCGGCCTGGGCCTGGCTCCAGAAAAACGCATCGGCCAGGTGCAGCTCCGGCTTGAGGGGGGAATGGGCGGCGATGAATTGGTCGATGCTCACCGCGTCGCTGGGCAGGCCCAGTTGCTCGAACAGGGCGGTGAGGCTGTGGGTCGGGGAATCCATGGACATCTCCAGTTATCGGGGGAAGTATCGGGCACGGCGTTGCGACAGGCCCGCACCCATCAATGGAGGGGACGAGAAACGCAAAGGTTCAGTGGCCTGTCTTGAGCGCCGGGGAACAGGGCGCCATGGCCAGCCATGAATAGAAGTCTAGGCCGTCCGGCGCCGGGTGCATCTGAAACCGGATCGGGGCAGGCGCGCTTGTGTCCTTGAGCGGACTTTCGAGGGGATTCGTACCGCAGATCAGGCCAGGCGCAGCCGCTCCAGGGCCTGGTAGGGCGCATCGGCCCAGAAGGACACGCGTTGCCTGAGCCGCTCGGAAGCCTCCCGGTGCTTGTCCTGGCTGTCGGGCACGAAGGCCTGGTCCGGTTGCTTGGCATGCTGCGCGGTCACGGCAAACACCCGGCGGCGCTCCCGGGCATCGAGTCCGAAGAACTCGCCCAGATACCCCTCCAGCGCCAACGGCAGTTCGCGGTAGTTGACCGGCAGCCCGCCCAGGGCCTGGCAATGCTGCGCCGCCCACTGGAACATCCGCCCCAGGCGCGCGGCGATGTAGTCCTCCCGCGAGTCGTCCTGGCCGGACGTCTCCAGGCAGCTTGCGCCAATCATCCCCGGCACCATGTGCATGCCTGCCCGGCGCCAGTGGGAGACGGCAATTTCCAGGGGGTCGCGGTACACGAACAGCCACGGCGTCTCGGGAAAACACTCGCGCAGCAGCGGCAGTTCGCCGATGTTCCAGGCATCGAGCTTGATCACCAGCGCCCGCTCGTCGCCATGCCGACGCTGCCCATAGGCCGCCAGCAGGCCACGCAGTGCCGCACGACGCTCCTCGGCATCGAGTTGGCCACGCAACAGGCTGTCCAGCGGCGGCGGTTCGCTGACCACGATGTGCTCGTCAAGCTGCGCCAGCATCTGGCAGAGCAGGGTCGAGCCGCAGCGCGAGGCGTGGTAGATGAAGGCCGTCGGCGCGACAGCCGGCATCCGCCATTCGCTGAGCGCCGCCAACGGGGTTTCCCGACGGAATGCCTGGTTGAACGGCAACCGCAACGCCTCGTCCACCGCATCACGAAAGAACGGCTGGGTCAGCCTGCGCTCACCGAACCAGCACCAGTCCACCCGCCAGTCGCCGGCCTGCTGCCAGATTCGGATCGGCAGCCAGTGCTTCAGAAGCTCCATTGTCGACTCCAGGCGTTACGCCCCTGGCGCATCGCCGCACGCAGGTCCTCGCGGCCGAAACGCAAGCCGCGTTCGGCCGCCAGTGCCAGTGTGCAGGCGATGAAGGCTTCGGTGTCTTCCAGGCCCTGCAAGGCCTCGCACAGCGCCGGCTCGCTCTCCAGCAAGGCCCGGAACCGCGCAAGATCGCCGGCCGCCCGGCCAATACCGGCGGCCGGCGTGGTCGCGAGGCCGGCGGCGATCTGCTGGTCCAGCCAGGCCTCGGGGCGACAGTCGAGCACCAGGTGAATGCGTTCGCCCTCCCCCCAGTTATCGACGCTGTGGGGCCGGGCCAAGTCGAGGAACCAGCACTCGCCGGCATTCATCGGGATACGTTGCCCGTCGAGCATGAAATCCACGCCGGGCGGACTGAGCAACGGAATATGCAGGCGCCGGTCCGCGTCCGGTGCGCCCAGGTCGTAGTCGCGATGCTCATGGATGCGCCCACCCGGCCCGAGCCGCAGCAAGCGGGCCGAGCGAATCGACAGCGGCAGATCGAGGACGCAGGCCCAAGTCGCATCCCGCAGCCAGGGTTCGCGCTCGACCGCCACACCGGCTCCGTGGCTCAGTTCGCCCCGCGCGTCAGCCGGGGAAATCAGCGCCACGCCGCTCCAGTCGCCGTCGTAGTAACCGGTATTGAAGTGCGGCTTCCAGGCCGCCTCGGGAATACGCGCAAGCGCCTGCAGCAACGGCGGCAGGGCCAGCGTGACCGGCAGGCGGGAGAAGGCTGGCAGGCTCAGGACATCACCCCGGCGCGATGCCCCTGAAGGCCCTCGCGCAGAAGACGATGGGGGCTCGTCCGTGGTACCAGCAAGTTACTGCTGCACCTTGGCATCGGGCGCTGGCGTGCTGATGTTCCCGGCTGCCCACTGCGACTCGCGGGTGGCCAGGGCACTGGCAATCGCCTGAACCTTGGTCGAGGAGACTTCCGGTGGCAACGGGTCCAGGCCCGCACTGGCGAAGATCTGCCCGTAGGCGTTACGCAGGTCGGCATAGGCCAGGTCGCGGCGCAGGTCGGCCTGCAGGTTGTTCAGTTCGCCCTGGATCAGCTCCAGCTCGCCGATGCCCGCGGCCTGGTGGCGGTTACGCAACTGGCCGACGATCTGCCCGTCGATGCTGGAGAGTTTCTGGCTGGTCTTGAACTGGCGCAGCGCCTCGCGGTAGTTGGCGTTGGCCACGTAGAGCTGGGCCAGTACGGCGATGGACATCGCCTGGCGCCGGGCACCGGCGACTTCCTCGCCGGCCTTGGCCACGTCGATGGCGGCTGGGGCGGAGATCACGTTGAACAGGTTCCAGGTGACCTTGACGCCGTAGTCGGCCCACTTGTCGTTGACCAGGAACGAGTTGCTGTCGTAGTGCCCGCCGGCCGAGAACTCCAGCCCCGGCAGCAGGCGCAGCATGGCCTTGCGGGTCTCGTTGGCGCTGATACGGGTCTGGTAATCCTGCTCGCGCAGCTCGGGACGGCTGGCCAGGGCCTCCTGCTCGAGCTTGGCCATGTCGACCTTGAGCTCGGGAATCGCATAGTCGTCGGTGGTCGCCAGGGTCAGGTTGGTGCCCAGCGGCAGGTTGATCAGGGTCGCCAGTTCGGTCTTGGCCAGGGTCAGCGCCTTGCGCTGTTCTTCCAGCTGGCGGGTCGCCTCGATCAGCGCGCGCTGGTAGCCCAGGGCCTGGATCGGGTCGCCGATGCGCTGGTCACTCATCTGCTGGCTGTTGTTCTGTGCCGCCTCGACCCGCGCCATCAGGCTGTCGATCTGCTTGAGCAGACGCTCGGCCGCCACCGCCCGCCAATAGGCCGAACGCACGTCCTGGACGATGGTGTTGATCACCTTGCGCCGACGTTCCTGGACGATCAGGCGCTGGTCACCCTGCTGCTTGGCATTGATGTAGCTGACGCCAAAGTCGAGCACGTTCCAGACCATGGTCAGGTCGGCGACGCGGCGATCGCGGTCCTGGGAGGTCGACGGTTCCAGGGATTGGCTACCGGTCTCGACACTGCGGCTACTGGAAGCACTGACATTGTTGCGCCCGGCATAACCGGCCGACAGCGCCATGCGCGGCAGCATGTCGAAGCTGGCGAGGTCCAGCTGACGCTTGGCCAGGGCCTCCTCCATGATCTTCAGACGGCCTTCGAGGTTGTACTTCACCGCGCGAGCCATGGCTTCGTGCAGGGTCAGCGGGCCACTGAGCGGCTCCTGATCCTTGTACATGTTCTGCAGATCGCTTTTCGCCCGTTGCTCGCTGACGCTGCGATCGATCGGTTGGCTGGTGACGGCACAACCGCTGACTACCAGCGCCAGCAGGCTGACGCTGAACAACTTCTGACTTCTTCTCATCCCTAGCATCGCCCCTGACTGCCGCTTTTTTCTTTATGGGCGCCGACGCGTGTCGGCGCGGATTGCCAATGATTTTCAGGCCGGTATTGCGCTGACACCGACCTGTTCCAACGCCCAGGCTAGCTCATGCAGTTGTTTCTGCTCGCTGTCCTTGAGTTGCTGCAACTGCTGACCGAGGGTCGGCGCACCGAAAACGCCGCGCAGGCCCTGGGCCGGATCGCCCAGGCTCTTGTTGCCCTGGCGCTCGAAGGCCTTGGCACCGCTGGCGTCGCCAGTCGACGACTCACGGTTGAACAGCCCCGACAACGTGCTGCTGCCGAACACCCCGCCATCACCGCCGCCGAAGCCGAGGAAACCCTGGCCCGTGCCATTGCCACCGCTATCGCTGGAACTGAAGACCTGGGCGATGAAACTCGGCGCCAACGCCCCATTGTTGAGGAAGATGCTGCCGGTCGGCGGCAGCCCCGCGCCCATGTCACGCTGCTCGAACAGCGGCGGGAAGCCCAGGGGCGAACCGAGGTTGCCGGTGGGCGGGCCGAAGATGGTCGGTTGCAGCGGCTGGTTCGGCGCACTCGGTGTCGACACGCTCGGGCCGCTGACGCGGAATTGTGGATCGCCGCCCTGGGCCACCGTGTTGATCGCATAGTTGTTCGAGTTGGCGAAACCGACGCCGGCGTTACCGGCCAGGTCGGTCACCAGGCTGGTATCGAGGGTGATGAAGTTGCTCGGGTCGTTCAGGTTTGCCGTCGGCGTCAGGGTCGCGGTCCAGGTCTTGCCGCCATCGCTGCTGGCCAGGTTGGACAGCGTACCGCTGGCCACGCTGAGGTCGTCCAGGCTGAAGCCGGTGACCTTCTCGCTGAAGGTGAAGGTCACGGTGGTGCTCTGGCCGGCAGTCAGGTTCGGGTTGGCGACCACGATGGTCGCGGTCGGCCGGTCGCCGTCGATCACGTAGTTGTTGGAGATGGCGATATCGGCTCCGGCGTTGCCGGCGTTGTCATTGACCAGCGCGGTATCGAGCACGATCAGGTTGCTCGGGTCGGTGATCGCCGCGGTGGGCGTCAGGGTCGCGGTCCAGGTCTTGCCGCCGTCGCTGCTGGCCAGGTTGGACAGTACGCCGTTGGCAACGCTGAGATCGGCCAGGCTGAAACCGCTCACCACCTCGCTGAAGGCGATGGTCACGGTGGTGGTCTGGCCGATGCCCAGGTTGGGATTGGCCACGGTGATGGTCGCCGTTGGCCGTTGGGTGTCGATTGCGTAGTTGTTGGACGTGGTGGTGCCGCTGCCGGCGTTGCCCGACGCGTTCTGCACGCCGCTGTTGTCCAGGGTGATGACGTTGGTGGTGTCGGCGATGTTCACCGAAGGCGTGAAGGTGGCCGTCCAGGTCACGCCACCGTCGCTGCTGCTCACCGCGCTGAGGGTACCCTGCTCCACCGTCAGGTCGGCATTGGTGAAACCACTGACCGCCTCGCTGAAGGTGATGGTCACCTGCGAGGTGGAGCCGACATTCAGCGCCGGGTTAGCCACCACGATGGTCGCCGTTGGGCGCACGGTGTCGATGGTGAAGTTGGCCGAGTTGGTCACGCCGACACCGGTGTTGCCGGCCAGGTCGGTATAGCCGGTGTTGTTCAGGGTAAGCACGTTGCTGGTGTCGCGAACATTGGCATTCGGGGTGAAGGTGCCGGTCCAGGTGATGCCGCCATCGCTGCTGGTGAGCGTGCTCAGGGTACCGTTGGGCAGGCTCAGGTCGCTATTGTCAAAACCGGTCACCGCTTCACTGAAGGTGATGGTCACGGTGGTGCTCTCGCCAGCCGACAGCGTCGGGTCGCTCATCACGATGGTCGCCGTCGGCCGCACGCTGTCCACTGCGTAGGCATTCGAGGCGGTGGCGCCTGAGCCCGCGTTACCGGCAACGTCTGTCACGCCGGTGTTATCCAGGCTGACATGGTTGTTGCTCGCGTTCACACCCGCCGCCGGGGTCAGGGTGGCGGTCCAGGTGATGTTGTCGCTGGTGCTCAGGTTGCTCAGGGTGCCGTTGGACGCCGTCAGGTCGGCCAGGCTGAAACCGGTCACCGCCTCGCTGAAGGTGATGGTCACCTGCGAACTGCCGGCAATGCCCAGCTGGTTGTCCGCCACGACGATGGTCGCGGTCGGCCGCTGGGTATCGATCACGTAGTTGTTGGACGTGGTCAGGCCCGTGCCGGCGTTACCCGAGGAGACCGCATTGACGCCGCTGTTGTCCAGGGTGATGTGGTTGGCCGCGTTGCTGATGTTGCCGGCCGGGGTGAAGGTCGCCGTCCAGGTGATACCGCCGTCGGCGCTGCTCACCGCGCTCAGGGTACCGCCCACCACCGTCAGGTCGGCATTGGTGAAGCCGGACACCGCCTGGCTGAAGGTGATGGTCACCTGCGAGGTGTCGCCGATCTTCAGCGCCGGGTTGGCCACCACGATGGTCGCGGTGGGACGCACGGTGTCGATGGTGTAGTTCACCGAACTGGTGGTGCCGGTGCCGCTGTTGCCGGCGATATCGGTCACTCCGGTGTTGGCCAGGGTGATGACGTTGGTCCCGCTGCTGGTATTTGCATTCGGGGTGAAGGTCGCGGTCCAGGTGATGCCGCCGTCGCTGCTGCTGAGGTTGCTCAGGGTACCGTTGCCGGCGTTCAGGTCGCCCAGGGTGAAGCCGGTCACCGCTTCGCTGAAGGTGATGGTCACCTGCGAGGTCTCACCGGCGCTCAGGGTCGGGTCCGACATGACGATGGTGGCGGTCGGACGCTGGGTGTCGATCGCGTAGTTGTTCGACACGCTGGTGCCGGTCCCGGCGTTGCCGGCCGTATCGGTGTAGCCGGTGTTATCCAGGGTGATGACGTTGCTGGCGTTGGTGATGTTCCCGGTCGGGGTGAAGGTCGCGGTCCAGGTGATGCCGCCATCGCTGCTGCTCACCGCGCTCAGGCTGCCGCCCGACACCGTCAGGTCGCTGTTGGAGAAGTTGGTCACCGCCTCGCTGAAGGTGATGGTCACCTGCGCGGTCTGGCCGATGATCAGCGAGCTCTTGTCGATGGCCACGGTCGCGGTCGGCCGCACGCCATCGATGGCATAGTTGTTGGACGTGGTGGTGCCGCTGCCGGCGTTGCCCGCTCCGTCGACCACGCCGCTGTTGTCCAGGGTCACGTGGTTGCTCGCACTGTCGACGCCCGCTGTCGGGGTGAAGGTGGCGGTCCAGGTGACGCCGCCGTCGCTGCTGGTCACCGTACTCAGGGTACCGTTGGTCACGGTCAGGTCATCGTTGGTGAAGCCGCTCACCGCTTCACTGAAGGTGATGGTCACCTGCGACGTCTGGCCGATGCCGATGTTCGGGTTGGCGAACACGATGGTCGCGGTCGGCCGTTGGGTGTCGACCGAGTAGGTGTTGGAGTTGGTGGTGCCGGTACCGGCGTTGCCCACCAGGTCGGTGACCCCGGAGTTGGTCAGGGTGACCACATCGCCGCTGTGGGTGACACCGTTGGTCGGGGTCAGGGTCGCGGTCCAGGTGATGTTGTCGCTGGAGGTCAGGTTGCTCAGGGTGCCGTTGGACGCCGTCAGGTCGGCCAGGGAGAAACCGCTCACCGCCTCGCTGAAGGTGATGGTCACCAGGCTGCTGCCACCGATGTTCAACGTATTGTTGCTGACCACGATCGTCGCGGTCGGCCGCTGGGTATCGACCGCGTAGAGGTTGGACAGGGCCACGCCGGCGCCGGTGTTGCCCGAGGCATCGGTATAGAGGCTGTTGTCCAGAAGGACGTAGTTGTTGTTGCTGGTATTGCCAGCGTTCGGCGTCAGGGTCGCGGTCCAGTGGATGTTGTCGCTGGTGCTCAGGTTGCTCAGGGTGCCATTGGTCGCCGTCATGTCGGCCAGGCTGAAACCGCTCACGGCCTCGCTGAAGGTGATGTTCACCGTCGACGTGTTGTTGGTGGTCAGCGTGGCGCTGGCGACCGTGATGGTCGCGGTTGGCCGTACGGTGTCGACCGAGTAGTTGTTGGACGTGGTGGTGCCGCTGCCCGCCGTACCGGTCGAAGTGCTGTTGACGCCGGTATTGTCCAGAGTGATGACGTTGCTGGCACTGCTGACGCTTGAATTTGGCGTGAGGGTCGCAGTCCAGGTGATATTGTCGCTGGTGGTCAGGTTGCTCAGAGTGCCGTTGGACGCCGTCAGGTCGGCCAGGGCAAAACCGGTCACCGCCTGGTTGAAGGTGATGGTCACCAGCGAGGTGCTGCCGATGTGCTGGGTCGTGTTGCTGACCACGATGGTCGCGGTCGGTGCCGGATTGTAGGCGGTGTTCAGGACACCACCATCGTTGTAGATGCCGTCCACCGCCGACGGCGTCGCGCCCTGGCCACCCGCGCCCGAGCCGCCGATACCGCTGGCCCCCTTGTTGCTGCCGCTGCCCAGCGCGCTGTAGTTGGCCGCAGTGATCCGCAGCGTGCCCCGGTTCCAGATCGCCCCGACGCCCTTGCCGCCGGCACCGCCCGGGTCGGAGGAGGCGCCTGCACCGCTGCCACCACCACCGCCGCCGCCACCACCGGCCGCAACGTTGTTGGAGATGACCGAAGTGCCGACGATGGTCAGGGTGCCAGTAGTACCGTTGTAGATACCGCCGCTGGCCGCAGCGCCGGCACGGCCGGCGCTGTCCCAGCCGGAACCGCCACCGCCGCCACCGATGGAAAGGGTGCCGTTGTTCGCTGTGCCACCACCGCCACCATTGCTGTAGCCGAAGGCGCCCTGGCCCCCTGCACCACCGGTGCTGCTGCCGCCGCGGCCGCCCATGACGGTAGGGTTGTAGCCACCGCCGTTGCCGCCGGTATTGGCCGTACCCGCCTTGCCGGCGTAGTAGCCCTGACCGTTGCCGGCATCACCGCCACGGCCACCGGCCTGCCCGCCAAGGGCACCGCCACCGCCGCCACCGCCGCCCACGGTGCCGCCCCTGACACCGCCACCACCACCGCCGCCGGAAGCGGCGTTGGCGGTCACCGTGACGTTGTTGAGGGTCAGGTTACCGAGGTTGACGATACCGCCGCCCATGGACACGGAGGCGTCCGAACCGGCGTTGGCCCCCTGGCCGACGGCCAGGCCCTTGGTAATGACCAGCCCGTCGAGGGTCGCGGTGACCCCGGCATTGACCCGCAGCACCTGGGTCTTGTACTGCCCGCTCACGGTCACGTCGGCGGTGCCGTCGTTGTTCAGGTCGCCATCGACGGTGAGGTTCTTGGTGATGACCAGTTGCGAGTTCAGGTTGACCGTCATCGCACTGTTGAACGTGACGATATCGCCGGCCACCGCATCGCTCAGCGCCTGGCGCAGGGAGCCGGCGCCCGTGTCATTGCTGTTGGTCACGGTGATGGTCGCCAGGCCGTACTGGTAGGCGGCCATGGCATCGGCCGAGAGCACGTTGTGGCTTTCGATGGTGCCGGTGGCGATTTCCAGGGTCCAGTCGCCGCCCAGGCCGGTGCGGTTGGTGGACGCGGCGATATCCCGCCCGGTGTACTGGGCCAGGGAGTCGACGAAACTGATGCCCTTGTCGCCGGCGGCGGTGTTGCAGGCGTAGATCAGGATGTCGCCGCCGACGTTCATGTCGCTGCCGATGCGCGCCAGCACGTCGGCCCGCGCCGCCACGTTGTCGGCCGACAGGTAGGTGTTGCCCAGCCACAGGTCGCCGGCGTTGCCGTGGGCGAGGATTTCCACGGTGCTGATACCCTGGTGGGTGTCCAGGTAGTCGGCGATCTGCTGCAGGCCGTCCTTGCTGGCGTCGAGCACCACCACCTGGGTGCCGGGGGCGACGCCCTTGAGGAGGCTGTCGAAATCCTTCACCCGCGAATCGACGAACACCACCGACTGGCCGGGCACCGCTGTCGGCGTGGCGGCTGGAGTGGCGTCGGACTGCGCATGGGTGTCGCTGCTGGCCGCCGCGTGATCGCTGGTGGGCGCCTTGGCCGCGTCGGTGCTGGCGGTGGCGTGGTCGGTCGGCTGCGCGGCCTCGGCCACGGTCGCGGCCACGGCGCCGTCGAACAGCATGCGTGGCTCAAGCGGGATGATCATGGGTGAAGCCAGGGTTCTCACGCCTTCAGCCCGCGCTTTCGGTTTGCTCCACCACATGCTTCACCTGCACTTGAGCGTTCATGCGCCCAAAGAATTTTTCTGTTGAGATTAAAAAACCGCGATCAGTTGACCGCGGTGTTGGTTTTCATGCGAATCACATTCGCGGCGCTGGCCGTTCCATCGTTCCAGAACGACAGCTCTGCATATTTCTCGAACAGGTCCGGCGGCAGGATGGTGCGCCGTGACTCCAGCGCCACCTTCGGCTTGACCTTGTGCAGGCCGGCGACACCGAGGGCCTGGTCGAACTCGGGCGCGTCGTAGGCCAGGTTGTCGAAATCGTGCTCGAACCAGGGCTCGCCAATGAAGTCGTAGACCAGCCGCAACACCCGCTCCGGCGCCTGGGATAGCAGGTCGTAGTCGACCAGCAGCAGGGAGTCGGCGTGTTCGCCGTAATAGGCTTCCTTCAGCGCGGTCCAGGCGTAGCCCACCAGGCGATTGCGCTGGGCCAGGGTTTCGCAGCGGCTGTAGACCGTGTTGCGCTCGACATCGTCAGTGAACAGCTTGGTGTTCTCGAAGGGGTTGGCGCGGTACAGCCGTTCCAGGCTGTCCATGACCCAGGCCACGTTACGCACGCAGACGATGACCTTGGAACGGGGAAACAGGTCCTGCAGCGCCGGCAGGCGCGCGGACCACTGCCGATTGGTATCGAAGATGACGGACTGGCTGGTCTTGTCGGCGTAGTAGGAGTCGAACAGCCCACGCAACAGGCGGCGGCGGGTGTCGGTGTCGATCACTGCGCCGAATTCGCTGCCGGCGCTGCAGTTTTCCAGCACGCCGTTGAACAACGTGCCGACCGGGCTGCTCATGCCGGCATGAAACCGCGGGTTCTGCAGGAGAATGGCGGACAGCAGGGTCGAGCCTGAGCGCGGCAAACCGGAGATAAAATGGAAACTGCGCAATCCCTTCACCCTAGACGTAAGTCCCTTTGTAGGACAAAGCCTAGCGTAAGGAAGTGTTTCAGACTAGTAGTGTTTTGATATCAATCATCCGTGCCTTAAGCCGGAAAAGGCCCATGAACACGGGACTTCGCCCGTTTCCACAGCTCTTGAGAACGCTCCGATTGAGCTATATCAAGCCCTTGGCGGTTAGTGTTCACTACATGAAGGATGGCAGGTCTCATATAAAACCGCCTGCGTATCGCCCCCCGCGTGCTGGTCGATTTTCCGCCAGCCGGTCGGAATCGACGGGAACTCATCCGGTGCAACCCGGCTCATCACCAGCCAGACCCGCCCATTGCCCGCCGGCAGGTCCTCCAGGTGATCGAGATAAACCCCGGCCTTTTCGTCGATCAGCGTGCCGAATCCGTAGCGATTGGGCCGGGTCGATTCGCCCTCGGCGGTCGGCGGCGTATACAGCCGCGGCGCAGTGGCGCTCCTGTCGTAGTAGCCCCAGGTCAGGTACCAGAACATGTCGCCCAGCACCACCTGATCGCCCGCCTGGCTGTGCTGGTTCATGTATTCGACCATGTGGTTGAACTGGTCGCCGGCATCCACTGTGTAGTTGTTCCTCAGCCCCACCCCTTCCGCAGCCAGCACCGCCAACAGCAACAGCCCGGCCAGGGCCTTTCGGCCTCGCGCGAGGCGGTCGATGGCCAGGGCCAGGAGGATCGGCAGGCCCAGCGCCGGCACCGTCAGGTAACGCTCGATGAAGACCGGTGAAATGAACGACACCGCGAACACCAGCAACAGCGGCAGGGCGCTGTAGATGACCAGCAGCGTTTCCAGGTGGAAGCGGCTGCGATCGCCGCCGACGATGAACACCATCACCAGCACCATGACACTCGGCAAACTGGCGAACAACCACAGCGGCATGCCCACGCCATCGTCCTGGGCCAGCACCTGCCAGATCATCGACGGCAACGAGCCCAGGGTCACCGGGGGTTCCCAGCCGACATCACCGCCGGCCTTCAGCTCGTCCATGTGCAGCACGAGATCGATCAGGCCGGGCAACCAGGGCAGGAACAGCAGCACGATCGCCACGTTGGCCAGCCACCAGTCGCGGCAGGCGATGGGGCGTTGCCCACTCTCGGGATGGCGACGCAGCAACAGCAGCCAGCACCAATGCGACAGCACGCACAGTGCGGTGAAGTAGTGGGTGTAGAAGCCGGCGGCCATCAACAGCACGTAGGCCACCAGGTAGCGCTTGCGCTGCGGGTTGTGCACCCAGTAGACCAGCGCCAGGGTCGCGCCCAGCAGCCACACGCCCATCAGCGAATACATGCGGATTTCCTGGCTGTAGTGCACCGCCGTGGGCAGCAGCGTCAATAGCAGACCGGCCAGGATCGTCGCCCGACGACCGGCGGCGACCAGGTGCGCCAGCCAGATGCCAAGGAACACCACCACGACCCCGGGCAAGGCGCTGGCCAGGCGGATCGAGAAAATCGAGTCGCCGAACAGGCTGATCCAACCGCGCAACAGGGCGAAATACAAGGGCGGGTGAACATCACGGGCGGCATGAGTCCACAGCTCGGTCAGCGGGTATTGCGCCAGCAGCAGGCTGGAACCTTCGTCGCCCCAGATCGCCGCAGCTGTCAGCTGATAAAGGCGCAATGCCAGGGCCAGCGCCAGCAGCGGTACCAGCCAGGGTTCGCGAAGCAGTTGCACAAGGGGTTGCAGGGGTATGACAGGCTGATCGTAAAGCCGCTTTATCGTTTCATGACTACCGGGAACGCCCATTACCACCCTCAACAAGTCAACGACTGCCTCCCCGGGAGGCATGACGCGGTGAATTGTAGGCTAGAACGACATCGGCTTGCCCAGCTGTTCCATTCGCGACTTTTGTCCGACAAAAAAAACCTAAACGTCAAAGACAAAGGCTACTCTGTCACCCGGTGCACTACAGACTCGGGATAGCCGGGCGCAGCACCTCACTCAACACAGCTGAAGGAAATGGATCCATGGAAGTTTTTGTCGGTACTATCCAGATGTTCGGATTCAACTACGCCCCTCGGGGCTGGGCACTCTGCGCCGGGCAGTTGATGAACCTTTCGCAGCAACAGGTGCTGTTCGCCCTGATCGGCACCTACTACGGAGGCAACGGCACCACCAACTTTGCCCTCCCCAACCTGCAGAGCCGCCTGCCTGTCGGCCAGGGCACCGGACCCGGCTTGTCCTCGCGCACCATCGGCCAGAGCGCTGGCACCGAGAACGTCACCCTGCTGAGCACCAACGTGCCAGCCCAGCAGATCTCCACCGCCGGGCTGACCGTCACCACCACCATCGGCCTGGCGAGCGCACCCAGCAATGCGGTCACCGCACCAACGGCGACCAACTGCTACATCGGCGCCTCCGCACCGTCGGGCCCACCCTCGGCCGGCATCTTCTCCGACCAGTTGGGAACGGCCGTTCCGCTCAAGGGCGTGGGCAGCACCATCGGCGGCACTCTGAACACTGTCGGTGGCAGCATACCGATCAACGTGATCAACCCCTACCTGGCGGTGAACTTCAGCATCGCCCTGGAAGGGCTCTACCCTTCGCGCAACTGATAGAGCCCGTGGGAGCCGGCTGCCCGGCTCCCATACAAACGGAGAGCATCAATGCTGCAACATGTTTCAAGCGAACACTTCCAGCCCCTGGTGGATCAGTCCTGCCCGCTCTACCTGCCCGACGGCAGCCCGTTACAAGTCCGGATCGAGTCCATAGCGCTGCGCTCGCAGGCACAGTTGCCGGAAATGACACGTACGCCGTTCATCGTCCAGTTGCACAGCCTGCAACCGACGGATTTCGTCGACGGCCTGTGCAGCCTGGAGTTGCCAGGCCTGGGGCGGCTCGAGGAGGTGTTCGTGTCGCGGGAGCCGGCGTTGGGCCGTGATCCGGCCCTGGGCTACTTCAACATCGTCTTCAACTGAAACCCGGATACCACACCAGCCGCTCGGCCCCCGGTGTGCTCTCTTCGACCTGAAACCCCAGCGCCAGGTAATGCTGGCGCGCCTGGGGATTGCTCGCCCAGACCGTCGTCGCGACCGGGCAGCGCACCTGGGTGGCGGCCTTCTGCACGTCCTGCAGCACCATCCGACCGAAACCCTTGCCCCGTGCCGCCGGAATGAACGCCAGGTACAGGACGCGGATTTCATTGGGCCCGAAGTCGGCGCTGAGCACGCCGATGGGCGTATCGAGCTTCTCCACCACATAGTGCAGGGCATTGGGGAAATGCTCGCCGATGCCCTGTTCCTGAACCTGGAACTGCTGGGCGATCACCTGCTCGATCAGTTCCGGCTCGGCATCGATCAACTGCAATTCCGGACGGGCCGACTGGTAGAGACTCTGCAGAAAGGGTGCATCGGTGGGCCGCGCGGGCCGCATGGACAAACCGGCAGCCGACGAACTGTTCAACATCGGAATATTTCCCTGAACCTGGTTAATGGTCAAAAACCGCTTTCACGCACGCCCAGCGCCGCCATCCGGCGCCAGGCGATGCCCAGCAGCGACTCGCTGCGTCCCTGCAACACCGCCACGCCGCGCAGCGGATGACTGGGTGTCGGCACCTCTTCGAGCAGCTTCAGCCGCGCGCCGTACTGCGCCTGCACCGGCTCCGGCCGGCGGTTCTCGTCACGGCGCACGGCAATCGGCCCGTGGTGGTCGGACGTCAGCGCCTCCTGGTCGATGACGGACACACCGTTGGCATCGACATCCAGCAGTTCCACCGGCCAGGCCGGGCGCATCGGGTCATCGGCGACGAAACGACCGCTCGCACCGGGCGCGACCCGCCACAGGTCCTCCTCGGCCAGATAGCCGCGCAGGCGCGTGCCGTCCTCGACGATCCGCGCCAGCGGCTCGCGGCTCGAAACCCAGCGTCCGGCACGCAACTGCGGCATCAGGTCACGCACCTGGCCGGCCTGGGGTGCCCGCAACAGCAGGCGTTCACGCCGGGCCTGCAGGCCACGGTACTCGGCCACCGATTCGGCCAGCCGCTGTTCGAGAATGCCGACATCCGCCGCGGTTTCGCTGCGACCGGCCTGGCGCCGCAGCTGCAATTGCAGGATATCGATCTCGCGCCGGACGATGATCGAGCGCGATTCGATATCCGGCGACTCCAGTTCCACCAGCACTGCGCCCTGCTCGACCCGCTGGCCATCCTCCACATTGACCTGGCGGACCCGCGCCGCCACCGGCGCATGCAACGCCGTGACCCGCCCGGCCTCGAGCATCGCCGGCACTTCCACGCTGCTGCGCCAGGGAACCGCCACCAGCAACAGCAGGCCCAGCAGGCCCAGGCCGCTGAGCAGTACCCGCGGGGTGTGCGCCTGTTCGCGGCGTGCCCACCATTCGCGGGTCTCCTTGAAGATCGGCAGGAAGATGAACCAGCCCAGCTCCACCAGCATCAGGAAGATACCCAGCAACTTGAAGAACAGGTGATAGACCGCCAGGGCGATCCCGAAAAACAGCGCCGCCCGCCACAGCCAGGACATGAAGCCCCAGCCCAGCAGCCGCCGGCGCATGCTGGCCGACCAGGGCTCGGGGGCCGGCTCGCCGTAGCCGAACAGCGCCTCGCGCAAGCGCCAGCGACACAGGGCGAAGGCCCGGCCCTGGAGGTTGTCGACCTCCCAGAAATCGCTGAGCAGAAAATAGCCATCGAAGCGCATGAACGGGTTGAGGTTGACCGCCAGGGTCGTCAGCCAGGTGGCACTGGCGAGCATGAACGCCGCCGTGCGCGCCGCGCCGTCCGGCAGCAGCGACCAGGCCAGCAGGGCGATGCAGGCCAGCAGCATTTCCGCCAGCACCCCACCGGCGCCGATCAGCAGCCGTGCCTTGCGGTCGTTGACCCGCCAGGCATCGCTGACGTCGGTATAGAACAGCGGCAGCAGCACCATGAACGCCACGCCCATGCTCTGCACCCGGCAGCCGGCGCGCTTGGCCATGAAGGCATGGCCGAATTCGTGACAGAGCTTGGCGAAGAACAGCGCCACGCCAAAGGCCATCGCCCCGCCCAGGCTGAACAGGTGGGGAAAGGTCGCGAGAAAGCGCTCCCAGTCCCGCGAGACCAGGAACACCCCGAGGCCCAGGGTCAGCGGCAGCCCGTAGCGCAGCAACCGCGGGCCGAAACGCGCCAGCCATGGCCAGGCGCGGTTGAGAAAGGCATCCGGACGCCACAGCGGAATACGGAAGAACAGGTACTGGTGCAGCGCCATCTGCCACAGGCTCTGGCGCGAGGCGGCGGCCTTCCAGGCGTAGCTGGCGCGCTGTTGCGGATCGAGTGCGGCGATCAGGTCGTGGCTGCGCAGGAAGACCAGCATCTGTTCCAGTTCCGGCTCGCCCAACGGCAGACCCGGTTCGTCGTTCGCCGCCTGCAGCACCCGCGCCGGGTCACCCAGCGACCAGTGCCGCAGCAGGCGAATGGCCTGGGCGCCCAGCTTGAAATAGCGACCGCGCACCGGATCGGCCAGGGTCCAGCGTGGCGAGCCGTCGAGGGCCGCCGAGGCGGGTGTGAGTTGCAGGTCCGCGCGCAGGCTGGGCAGGTTCATTACAGGCCGACGCTCTGGCGCAGCCCGGCCAGCGGCCGGCGCAGCAGGTACAGGGCCAGCGGTGCGCGCTGGCCGAAGATTTTCGCGGTGCCGCGCAGGCCGATACGCGGTGGCGGCGAGTCGCTGAAGCTGGCGTCCAGGCGATAGGCCAACTGGCCGGCCGGCGTGGTCTGCGCCTCATAGGCCACCCGCTCGAGCCTGGCCGAATGGCGCTGCAGCGGATCGCTGTCGAGGAACAGCGCCACTTCGGCGTCCGGTTCCAGGGCGATGGCGTCACCCACCGCCAGTTCGATGCGCAATTCGGCCTGGCTCGGGTCGGCCAGTTCCATCAGGCGCTCACCGGTCTGCACCGGCTTGCCGGTCCAACGCTCGGCATCGGCGAAGACCGCGATGCCGTCGCGCTCGGCGCGCACCTCGCTGCGCTTGAGCAGTTCGGCGGCGTAGTCACGCTCGGCGCGCTTCTGCTCGACCCGGGCCGCCAGCAGGTCGAGTTTCGCACTCGATTCGGCATCGGCGAAGGCCCGCTGGGCGTTGGCCTTCAATTCGGCCTCGGCCACCCCGAGTGCCCGCTGGGCCACATCGGCCTGGGCCTTGAGGGTGGTGCTTTCGAAACGGACCAGCAAATCGCCGGTCTTCACCGTCTGGTTGGGCTTGACCAGGAACTCGGCGACCACCCCGTCCAGCGGCGCCGCCACCACCCGCCCGGCCAGCGGCACGACCTCGGCCGGCGCCAGTACCGACTGGCGCACCGGAATCAGCAGGCTCAGCAGCGCCAGGGCCAGCAGCAGCACCTGGCGCTTGCGGGTCAGGCGCAGCCGCCACGGCCGACGCGGCTGCAGGGCCAGCCAGGCATGGCTGTAGGTGTCGCCCAGTTGTGCCAGCAACACCTGTTCGGAAGGGCTCCAGGGATTGTCGCGGGCCAGCCACAGGCCGCCGAACACCTCGCCCTTGTGGTCCAGCAGCGGCAGCCAGAACACCTGCGACGCCGACAGGCTCTGCCAGTCTTCGACCACCGACGCACTGAAAGCCTCCATCGGTACCACGGTGGCGGGCTTGGCCCGTTCCAGCTTGAACAGTTGCGCCACGGCGTGTTCGACGAAGGCTACGAACGGCGCATTCGGCTCCACCGCGCTGACCCCGGTCACCGCGCGCACCTTGCCGGCGATCAGCAGCGCGGCATGGCGAAAGCCGAACAGCGCCTGGCCGTCATTGACCAGGCTGTAGGCCAACTGCTCGGTGGTGCGGGCGGCCCGGGTCAGCCGCTCCAGGTCGAGGAACTGGGCAAAGACCCGCTCCACCGCTCCCGCCACCGGTGCGTTCATTTCAGCTCCGCGAAATGCGCCGTGCCGCTCATGCCCGCCAGCAGGCCTTCGGCCTTGGGCAGGCTGGCCACCAGCAGCAGGGTCTGGCTGCCTTCGTCGATCCGCGCGCCGAGGCGCTTGATGGTGGCGGTCAGCGGCTGGCCGGTTTCATCCGGGACGAAGCTGAAGGTCTGTCCGGGCTTGAGCTTGCCCATCCAGCGCGACGGCACCAGCAGGTGGATTTCCAGGGTGCGGTTGTCGACGATCTCCAGCATTGGCGAGCCGACCGAGACACTTTCGTAGCGCTGGACCTTGCGCTGCACGATCTGGCCGTCATAGGGCGCGATCACGCTGCAACGCTTGACCTGAACCTGATAGACCTGGGCCTGGGCCTGGGTTTCGGCGACCTTGGCCTCGGCCCGGGCCACCTCGAAACGACCGACCGAATTGAGCGAGGCGAGCTGGCGGTTGTGGGCCAGTTCCTCGTTGGCACCGCGGCCGGCGGCCTGGGCCGCATTGAGCTGGGCCTGGTAGGCCGAGCAGTCGAAACGCGCCAGGGTATCGCCCTGCTTGAAGGCTTCGCCTTCGCTGAACGGCAGCTCGACGATGCGCCCGGACAACTCGCTGGCGAGCATTGCCTGGTCCCGCGCGCGCAACACGCCACGGGCCTCGCTGGCGGCGGTCGCATGGGCCGCCGGTGCGGCCGTGTCCAACAGCGGGTCGGTCTCGGCAGCCTGGGCCTGAGCCACGTACGCCACACAGGACAACCCGAAAACCACACCCCAAAAACGCTGCATAACAGTGACTCCTTGTCGGACAATCGCGAGTCTACGGTAGCCAGGGTGAGCGTCAAGCAAATTGCCAGTATGGAGCCCCGGTTCACCGATGTGCGGCAGGTCACAGCCTGCGTTGCCTGGCCCCGTACAAGCATAGGTGTACATCCCGGGCTTCGGTATGATGAGCACCCTCCCGGCCTCGGCGCCGCACGTTTACGGATTAAGGACAATTCATGCGTATCGCTCTTCTGACATCCCTGGCGCTGGGCGTCGCCTTCTCGTCCCAGGCCCAGGCGAGCTCCGATGATTTCTGCTATCCACGCTGGTCGATGATGCAGTACGGCCTGGACCGTTGCAGCAACCTGGCCTTCCTCGCCCCCGGTAACGACAGCCGGGTCAACCTGCGCCTGCTGCTGGCGGACCAGGGCAAGCTGCCGCTGGCACCCAACGAACTGAGCGAAGACGACCTCGCCGAAGGCTACGGCCCGGTGCCGTTCGCCAACACCCGGCTGCAATCGAGTGTGCCGGACGCCAGCGGCGAGGTGAGCAACGCCGAAAGCGTCGAGCTGGACGAGACCCTGGAAAAGCTCGGCATCAAGCGCGGCGACGAGGCACCGGCCGGCGACGCCTTCCTTTCCGGCGAAGGCAGCCGCTGCCGCAGCAACTCGGAGGAAAGCACCAGCGCCTTCATCGAGGCCCTGCTCGGCACTGGCGAGCTGTCCGAAACCGAACGTCAGGCCCTGGCCCGCTCGCGGGTCCAGATGCTCACCGCCTGCAACTGGGACCCGGCACAGCAGGCGGCGTTGCTGCCCACCGATGTGCAGTCCGCGCCAGGCCAGGCGTTCGTCGCCTACCTGCGGGCCGCCAGCGACTTCTACAGCGGCCGGTTCAGCGAGGCCGCCAGCGGTTTCGCCAGCCTGGCGCAGAACAGCCAGCCCTGGCTGAAGGAAACCGCGCACTACATGCAGGCGCGTACCGCCCTGAACATCGCCCAGCAGAACAGCTTCGATGCCGAGGGCATGCCGACCGACAAGGAGGCCGACCCGGCGCAGTTGAAGCAGGCCGAGGACGGCTTCAATGCCTACCTCAAGGCTTATCCACAGGGCGCCTACGCCACTTCCGCCCGCGGCCTGTTGCGCCGGGTCTACTGGCTGGCGGGTGACAGCGACAAGCAGGCGGCCGAATACCTCTGGCAATTCAGCCTGCCCGAAGACGCCCCGCGCAACGTTTCCTCGGACAGCCTGGTGCAGGAAATCGACAGCAAGCTGGTGTTCGGCGTCGGCGAAATCAAGGACCCGCTGTTCCAGGCCGTCAACGACCTGATGGCGATGCGCACGACGGGCGACTACGAAACCAGGAAACAGCTGACACTGGAAACCCTGCAGGCCCACAAATCGATCTTCGCGGCCCAGCCGGCGCTGCATGACTACCTGCTGGCGGTGTTCCACCTGTATGTCGAGAAAAACCCGGAAGCGGCGCTCAAGAGTCTGCCCGGCGAGATCCCGTCGAAACTCGACTACTTCGCCTTCAGCCAGCAGGTGCTGCGCGGTCTGGCGCTGGAGGCCAGGCAGGACTGGCCGGCGGCCGAGAACCTCTGGCTGCAATTGCTGGCCCAGGCGAAGCAGCCGTTGCAACGTGAACAACTGGAACTGGCGCTGGCCAACCACTACGAGCGCAGCCAGCAGGTGGCCAAGGTGTTCGCCGCCGACTCGCCGATCAAGACCGCCCAGGTGCGCGCCATCCTGCTGCGCCACGTGGCCGATGCCGAACTGCTGCGCCAGCAGGTCAAGCAGGGCGCGGATGCCAGCGAACGCGACAGCGCGCTGTTCGTGCTGCTGTACAAGGACCTGCGCCTGGGTCACTACCAGGACTTCAGCGAAGACCTGAAGCAACTGCCCGCCGAACCGGCCGACACCAAGCTGGGCAGCAGCCTGGGCTACGTCTACAGCGGTGGCCAGTCGCTGAAGCTGTTCCGCTGGAATGGCGCCAAGGCCGAATCCGGCTACGTGTGCCCAACCATCGCCGAGACCGTTGCCAGCCTGCAGGCCGATGCCAAGGCACCGGCGGCGCTGAACTGCCTGGGCGAATTCATCCTGCGCAACGGCCTGGACGGCATGCCGCTGGACAGCCAGCGCAACAAGGACGAACTGGGCGGCACCCCATCGCTGTTCAAGGGCCCGCTGTACTCGCGCCTCGACGGCTACCAACTGGTCCTGGCCGATGCCAAGGCCTCGCGCACGGACAAGGCCTACGCGCTATTCCGGGCCATCAACTGCTACGCCCCGGCCGGCTACAACAGCTGCGGCGGCAAGGAGGTCGAGCCGGCGCAACGCAAGGCCTGGTTCAAGCAGTTGAAGGGCAGCTACGCCGACACCCAGTGGGGCAAGTCGCTGCAGTACTACTGGTAAGTGTCGATGGGCCGTGGGTGCTGGCTGCTGCTGGCCGCCTGGCTGAGTGCCGGCCAGGCGCTGGCGGCGGTCGATGCGCGTGAGCATGATGCGTTCTGGCTGTGGAGCGGGGTCGCGCCACAGCCGGTGCTGGCCCAGGCGCGCAGCCTGTACGTGCTGCAAGGGCAGATCAGCCAGTCACGCCAACAGGGTGTCCGTTTCATCGCCCAGGGCATCGCGATTCCGCGCCTGACCCGGGGCGAGGTCTGGGTGGTCTATCGCGCCCACACCCTGCGCTGGCCGGAATCGGTCTATCGCCAGTTGCTCGGCCAAGTGAAACGCTGGCAGCAGGCGGGCAACCCGGTGGTGGGCATCCAGATCGACTTCGATGCCCGCACCCGCTACCTCGACGAGTACGCCGACTTCCTGCGCGACCTGCGCAAGCGGCTGCCGACTGATTTGCACCTGAGCATCACCGGGCTGATGGACTGGAGCAGCAACGCCGACCCGACGGCCATCGCCCAGTTGCGGGGGGTGGTGGATGAAGTGGTGGTACAGACCTACCAGGGCCGCCGCAGCATTCCCGACTATGCCGCATACCTGCCGCAGATGAACCGGCTGGGGTTGCCGTTCAAGGTCGGCCTGATCCAGGGTGGGGAGTGGCAGGAGCCCGGGTACCTGAAGGGCAGCGAGTGGTTTCGCGGGTATGTGGTGTTTTTGCAGAACCCTTGAGTCAGGCGGTGCCTGGGCCTATGCCTTCGCGGGCAAGCCCGGCTCCTAAAGGGCCGCGTCGAACACAGAGGTTATGTACCACATGATTCTGTAGGAGCCGGGCTTGCCCGCGAAGGCTTCAGATCGAACCACACCGCTTAGCGCTGCATGCCCCAGCGCTTCACCGTCACCCGCTCCAGGCTGTCGAACACCAGGTTCTCCACCAAAAGGCCTATCAGGATCACCACCGCCAACCCGGCGAACACCTTGTCGGTGTACAGCTCGTTGCGGTTCTGGAAGATATACCAGCCCAGCCCGCCCTTGCCGCTGGTGGCACCGAACACCAGTTCCGCCGCGATCAGGGTGCGCCAGGCGAATGCCCAGCCGATCTTCAACCCGGCGAGGATCGACGGCAGCGCCGCCGGGATCAGGATGAACAGCACGAAGCGCAGGCCCCTGAGGCCATAGTTGCGCCCGGCCATGCGCAGGGTCTCCGACACGCCGAGAAAGCCGGCGTAGGTATTGAGCGCCAGCGCCCAGAGCACCGAGTGCACCAGCACGAAGATCAGGCTGTTCTGCCCCAACCCGAACCACAGCAGCGCCAGCGGCAACAGGGCGATGGCCGGCAGCGGGTTGAACATCGAGGTCAGGGTGCCGAGCAGGTCGCGGCCGAAGCGGCTCGACACCGCCAGGGTGGTCAGGCCGAACGCCAGCACCACGCCCAGCACATAGCCCTTGAGCAGCACCTGCAGGGAAATCCATACCTTGCCCAGCAGCTCGCCACTGAGCAGGCCGTCGTACAGGGCACTGGCGGTCTGCAGGAAGGTTGGCAGGAGCAAGTCGTTGTCCTGGTAACGCGCCACCGCCTCCCAGAGTACCGCCAGCAGCACCAGGATCAGGCTCTTGCGCAGCCAGCCCTGTTGCCACAGCCGTTGCGCCAGCGACAGTTCGCGCTCCAGCGGCACTTCGAGCAGCGGCTCCAGGATGACTTCATATTCTTCACGCACGGGGGATGAAAGACTCATCGGCAACTCTCCAGCCGCTCAATAGGCAATGCGGATATCGGCAAAATCCAGTTCGGTTTCGGCCTGCGGGGTTTCGTCGAACAGCAGCCGATGGATGCGCCGCGCCGAGGCCTGGAAGTCCGCACCGCCCAGGCTGTGCAGGTCGTACTGATGGCTGTGGATCTGCGCCCGCACCCGCCCCGGATGGGGCGACAGCAGCAGGATACGGTTACCCACCACCAGCGCCTCTTCGATCGAGTGGGTGACGAACAACAGGGTGAAACGCACCTCTTCCCAGAGTTGCAGCAGCTCTTCCTGCATCTTGCGCCGGGTCAGGGCGTCGAGGGCGGCGAACGGTTCGTCCATCAGCAGGATTTTCGGCTGCATCGCCAGGGCGCGGGCGATCGACACCCGGGCCTTCATGCCGCCGGACAGGGTGTGCGGATAGGCTTCGGCAAAGGCCGCCAGGCCGACCTTCTCCAGATAGTGCAGGGCGCGCTCCTCGGCCTCGCGGCGCTTGAGGGTGCCGGAGGCGAGCAGCGGGAACATGACGTTCTGCTTGACCGTCTTCCACGGCGGCAACTGGTCGAACTCCTGGAACACCACGATACGGTCCGGGCCCGGCTCGGTGACCACCTGGCCCTGCAGGCGGATTTCGCCCTCACAGGGCCGGATGAACCCGGCCGCCGCCTTGAGCAGGGTCGACTTGCCGCAGCCCGAGGGCCCGAGCAGGACGAAGCGGTCCTGCTGGTCGACTTCGAAACTGACCCGGTGCGTGGCCCGCACCACCCGCTGCGGGGCGCGGTACTCCAGGCTGACCTGGTCGACCGCCAGCAACGCGGGGGTGGTAGCGGTCGGTTTGCTGGCCGTGTGGCCTTGCAAGGGGGCATTCATGACGGTCAGCTCCCCTGCAGCGGCTTGGCGTCCTGGAAGAAGTAGTCCTTCCACGACTCGGGTTTGTGTTTGATGGCGCCCACGCGATAGAGGAATTCGGCCAGCGGGTAGGTGTTCTTCGGCGTCACGGTGAATTCGAACTGCGGGTTGTCGATGATCTTGAGCAACGCCGCCCGGTCGATCTTGGCCTTGGTCACCCGCAGGTAGGTGTCCGCCGCCGCGCCCTTGTCCTTCTGGGCGAAATCGGCGGCCTCGGCCAGGGCTTCGACGAAGGCCTTATAGGTCTTGGGGTTGTCGTTGCGGAATTTCTCGGTGGCGAACAGCACGGTCGGCGAGTTCGGCCCGAACAGGTCGTAGCTGTTGAGCACCACGTGGACGTTGGGGTTCTCCAGTGCCTGCTCCTGGAACGGCGGGTTGGAGAAGTGCCCGGTCAGTTCGGTGCCGCCGGCCAGCAGGGCCGCGGTGGCGTCCGGGTGCGGGACGGCGACGGTGTACTTGTCCAGGCGGTTGAATTCCTTGTCGCCCCACAGCTTGGCCGCCGCGTACTGCAGGTAGCGCGACTGCACCGAGACGCCCACCGCCGGCAGGGCGATGCGGTCCTGTTCGGTGAAGTCGGCAATGGTCTTGACCTTGGGGTTGTTGCTCACCAGGTAATAGGGGAAGTTGCCCAGCGACGCCACGGCCTTGACGTTCTGTCGGCCGTAGGTGCGGTCCCAGATGGTCAGCAGCGGGCCGACGCCAGCGCCGGCGATGTCCACCGAACCGGAGAGCAGCGCGTCGTTGATCGCCGAGCCGCCGGACAGCTGGGTCCAGTCCACCTTGATGTCGATGCCTTCGGCCTTGCCGTGCTTCTCGATCAGGTGCTGGTCGCGAACCACGTTGAGCAGCAGGTAGACGATGCCGAACTGTTCGGCGATGCGGATCTCGCCTTCGGCGTGAGCGCTGGCCGGTGCCAGCAGGCTACCGGCCAGCAGGCTGAGGCTCAGGCCGAGGGTGGTGGTGAGGCGGCCGAGTTTCGGCAGCAGCGCAAAGGGTGCAGGCATGACGATGCTCCTTCAAGCGATCAGGTCAGAATGGGGCATCGCCCTGGATGGTGGTGCGGTAGAGCTTGCGGCGCAGATGGTTCGGGCAGCCGGCAGCCAGATGAATCAGCGAGCGGTTGTCCCAGAACACCAGGTCGTGGGGCTGCCACTGATGGCGGTAGATGTTTTCCGGGAGCACGCTGTGGGCGTAAAGCTCGGCGAGAATCTGCCGGCTCTCGTCGTCCGGCAGGCCGACGATGCGGGTGGTGAAACCTTCGCTGACGAACAGCGCCTTGCGGCCGGTCTCCGGGTGGGTGCGGACGATCGGGTGCACCACCTCGGCGACCTGGGCCAGTTGTTCCGGAGTCAGGGTCGGGCGCCAGTTGCCCTCGAATTTGCTCTCGCTGTAGCGCGCGGTATACGAATGTGCCGCCGAGCGGCCTTCGACCGCCTTGCGCAGCCCTTCGGGCAGGCTGTCCCATGCCTTGTGCTGGTCGGCGAACAGGGTGTCGCCACCTTCGGCCGGCAACTCCTGGGCATGCAGCATCGAACCGAGGCTCGGCAGTTCCTTGTAGGAAAGATCCGAGTGCCAGAACTTGCCGGCATCGCCCAGACCGATGTTCTGACCGTTCTCGACGATGTTGGAGACAATCAGGATCTCCGGGTGCCCGGCCAGCAGGAATTGCTTGAGTACATGGATCTGCAACACGCCGAAACGACGACTGAAGGCGATCTGCTGCTCGGGGCTGATACGCTGGTCACGAAACACCAGCACATGGTGATCCAGGTGCGCACGGTGGATGCGGGCGAAGTCCTCTTCGTTGACCGGCTGACGCAGGTCCAGGCCGATGATTTCGGCGCCTGTCGCGCCGACGAAAGGGCGGATCTCGAAGGATTGGGACGCCGCCACCGGCGCCGGGGAAACCGCAGAAACCAAAGACATGTATTCACTCCCACGCAGAGCACGCCCGACAGCGCGCCTCGATCAGAAACTCACGGTGGTCCCGTGTTGGTTCAGTTCGTGCGGCGCACCGATTGGTCGGTGGGTACGCAGTGGGACGACAATATAGTCATAAGAGAAATAATTTAAATATCATTTGGGAATATGCATAGGACACTGGCGGACTTCGATCCGGGGCAACGCCCGACGGTGTGCAAAATGCCTCGCCGCTGCAAAGTAAAACGTACTTACAAAATGACGGAGACCTACACTTATCAGGGAAACGATTGATAGTTCCGCAGGCTTTGCTGGAAGAAAATGGCACCTTGCAATTATCGCTGTGGAAGGACCCCGGCAGCGGTTTGACCAGCGTCCGGGTGACGGCAGGCATTGCGTCGAATTCGATTTCAGCTGCCCATCGAGCAGCAGGTGGTCTGAACGTGGCAAAAAAACCGAACCCTCTGGGCAGCATCCTCGTCAGCGGCCCGATTCCCGCCTACCTCGCCCGGGCGGTGATCGAGGAAACCTTGCGCGGCGCCATTCTCGACGGGCGATTGCCCTGCGGCACGGCCTTGCGCCAACAGGAACTGGCCACGCTGTTCGGCGTCAGTCGCATGCCGGTCCGCGAGGCGTTGCGCCAACTCGAGGCGCAGTCGCTGCTGCATGTCGTACAGTACAAGGGCGCGGTGGTGGCGCCGCTGATCGACGATACCTCGACGGAAAACTACGACCTGCGCATCCTGCTGGAGTCCCAGGCCCTGCGCCTGTCGGTGCCACTGCTCAGCGCAGAAGACCTGGAGCGCAGTGCCGCATATGTCGACGAACTGGAAGCGCAGACCGACTACACCCACGTGGGGCGGCTCAATCGCCTGTTCCACATGAGCCTCTATTGCAGGGCACCCAACCAAAAGCTGCTGGCGCTGATCGAACAGGGCCTGGTGGAGGAGGAACGCTTCCTGCGCTTCAATCTGTCGGCCATGGGCCTGGGGAAACTCTCCCAGGACGATCACCGGGAACTGCTCCAGGCGGCCCGTGCCGGCCAGGTCGATGCCTGCGTGGCGCATCTGCAACAGCACTTGCGACGAGGCATCGAAGTCATCCAGCGCTACCTTGGCAAGTCCTGATCCGCCCGCCGGCGCACGGGTGCCGGCCAGTCGCGGCATCGCCCCGAGCGCTCTCATGAGGCCTGCCCCGCGTCACCCTGGCTGACGCGGGATGACCAGGCCCGGTCGAGGCGTCGGACGTGCTGCGCCTCCTCAGGCGATAGCCGAGCCGCGCATTTGGGCACACCCTTGCCAATCGACGCGGTACGAACCCGCCACGCGATACCCGGATAGGAGACTCACCAGAAGGAGCTTTGCCACAGGCCGCAAGGCACGGAGCAAGCGTGTCCCGGCCCTGCCGACCCAAACCATCGTTCAACCGTTTGAAGAGTGGCCCGAGTGAGGCATTCACTCATTGTTTTAATTCTGCCGGTTATTGGGCGGAAAAGGCACTCTTACGCCCAATAAAACAAAATTGAATTGTTTTATAAGCACCGCTCATTCCTTATAAAAGTGGAAACTTCAATAAACTTAAAAACAACTTGATCGAAACTTGTCTTGTGTACTAGGTTTGAATAACCGGAAACACGCACCCCAGCCCTGCCCTCGCAGCGCTGTGGCGCATGGCTCAGACCGGTCATCCATGCTGCTGCCTCAGGCCTCTCGACTTTCAATTACCGGTTGAGGCCTTCGTTCGCCTGTTATTCAGCCCATGGCAGCAATGTATGGAATCGGCTGTTTATCGCCATCCAACTTACCAACCACCAAGGTGGCCAATGAATATTTATGAAAAACGCCTCGAATATGAACAGGCACAATTACTTGAGCATCCTGTTTTCAGTGAAGTCGATTCACTGAAACGACTTATGCGCTTCATGGAAAGCCATGTCTTCGCGGTGTGGGACGCCGTGCTCCTGAAACTGCGGGCCGAGCCCATCGGAGTCGCCTCATGAACGCCGCCGACTACAGCGCCTTCGTCGAGGCCTGGGAAAACCGCGCCAGCATCCGTACCCGTCCGCGGCGCCTGCTGGAGGACGATGACCGGCTGATCTACCCGCTCAGCCGCCAACCCCTGGCCAACAGTGGCACCCTGCTCGCCCACTGCCCCGAGCAGCGCGACTTCGTGCTGACCCAGAGCCTCTACAAGTTCATCAACGATGTGGTGATTTTCGAGACCGAGATCGTCGACCGTACCGCACGGCGCATTGCCAAGGACCGCTTCCCGATCCGCTTCCCGCTGGCCTGCCGCTATGCCGCCATGACGGTGGTGGTGGATGAGGATTACCACGCCCTGGCGGCAATGGACTTCATGCAGCAGACCATCGCCCTCACCGGCATCCAGCCGCTGGCGATGCCCGGCGAGATCGAGCTGAGCCGCGCGATACCGGCAGCCCTGGGCATGGCGCCGGAACACTTGCGCGGCGCCGTCGAGCTGATCTGCGTGGCGATGGCGGAAAACACCGTGACCAACGATGTTGCAGCCTTCGCCCAGGAGGGGTCGGTCAAGGCTTCGGTCAAGGGGCTGATGGCCGACCACCTGCTCGACGAAGGCCGTCATGCCGGGTTCTGGACCCGCCTGGTACGGCTTTACTGGCAGGGTGCGAGCGAGGCGGATCGTGAAGCGCTCGCCGAGATCCTGCCGGTGTTCATCGTCCATTACCTGACCAACGACCTGCAGAAAGCCTTCGACTTCACTGTCATCGAACACCTGCCGGTCGGCGAGCCGATCCGCCAGGCCCTCAGGAGCGAAGCCGCCAGCCTGGCCTACCCGCTCAATCGGCATCACCCGCTGGTGATCAATATCGTGCGCTTCCTGCGCAACAGTTCGCTGCTGGACTCTGCCTGCGTGCAGGAGACGCTGGGTGACTATCTGCTCCAGCCCGGGAGCGCGTCATGAGACGCCTCGACATCCTCCTGGTCGGGCACAGCCAGGTGCTGGATGACCTGAAGAGGGAGTTGGAGCAGCAGGGTCATGTGATCCGGCACCAGAGCGGCGACGCAAGCCAGCCTTGGGCTGCCGACCTGCTGATCGAGGATGGCAGCCAGCCGCTGCCGGTGGCGGGCGGCAACGCGCCACGGCTTGGCTTGCGCCTGGAGTACGGCCCGCCGGCGCCCGGCCCGCTGCCGGCGCTGGCCCTGCGCTGCTGGCAGGACGGACGGCTGATCCGGCGCCAGCCGCTAGCCCGGGACGACAGCGGCAATGGCCAGGTCCTGCGGCTGGCAGCAAGTCGTGAGCTGGTGGAACTGGGTGCGCTGCTGGTCAGCCGTTTCGCCCGTGAGCGTGGCTATTTTCTTGAAGTCCCCTCCATCACCCCACCGCCCGGTGGCGTCGAGCATCCGCTGTCGGCCCTGGAGTCACTGGCCTTCGAACACCGCCTCAACCACACGGCCCGGCCCGAACTGCTGGCCCTGGCAGCCGTGCCGGTGATCCAGCGGATCGAAGACAGTCTGCGGCGGTTCGCCGAACGTCCGGCCCTGAATGTGGCCGGCGCGGTGACCCGTTACCGCCAGTTGCATGCCCACGGCCTGGCGATCCAGGAGCGCCTGCTGGCGGCCCTCGCCCGACTGGATAGCCGTGAGGAGCCCGCCGTGATCGGCCTGTGCCTGGCGAAGACACCGGCCTTCTACGCCAGCCTGCTGGCCATTCTCGGCTGTGGCGCGGTCTACCTGCCCCTGGACCCGAATCAGCCACTGCAGCGCCAGCAGTTCATCCTGGCGGACGCCGGGGCCGCCCTGCTGCTGCATGATGGCCGGCACCCGATGGGTGATCGCCTGCCCTCGCTGGATGTCACCACCGTGCGTAGCGACGACGGCTCATTGGGCGCGTCCCTGGTACGCCATGCCCTCACCGCGCAAATGCCGTGTCTGGCGCTCTATACCTCGGGCACCACCGGCCAGCCCAAGGGCATCCTGCTCAGCCAGGCCAACCTCGCCCATTTCTGCGCGTGGTATGCCGATTACGTGGAACTCGAAGCCCGGCACCGGGTGCTGCAGTTCTCGACACCGGGCTTCGATGCGTCACTGATCGATATCTTCCCCAGCCTGATCCAGGGCGCCGAACTGGTGGTCGCCAGCGAGGATCAGCGACGCGACCCCGCACAGCTCGCCCGACTGATCCGCGGGCAACGGATCAGCCATGCCTTCCTGCCGCCGATGCTGCTCGGCCTCCTGCCGCTGGAGCCGCCGCTGGGCCTGAGCCATCTGCTGACCGGCGGTGATGTCTGCGAGCCGTGGATCATCGAACGCCTCGCCGGGCAGACGAATTTCCATAACCTCTACGGCCCTGCCGAGGCGACGGTGCTGATCACCGCGCGGCAGTGGCGCACCGACACCGGCCACCGCAGCCTGGGTGGACCGATCGCCAACAGCCAGGTGTTCATTCTCGATGAATGCGGCCAGCCGGTGGTCGAGCAGACGGTCGGCGAACTGCATATCGTCGGGCCAGGTGTCAGCCTGGGGTACCTGAACGCTGCGGACCGGAGCGCCGGGAGCTTCATCGAACTGCGCCCCGGCGGCGGCCCGGCACTGCGGGCGTATCGTACCGGCGACCTGGCCAGGTGGACCGCCGAGGGGATCGAGTTCTGCGGGCGTCGGGACCACCAGGTGAAGATCCGCGGCTTTCGGGTCGAGCCCCAGGAAATCGAGCGCTGCCTGCGCGACAGCCGCTTGTACCGCCAGGTGGCGGTGGTCATCGACAGCCGTCGGCAGGTCCTCGCCTACCTGGCCCAGCCGACCAGTGCCGACCGCCACCGCGAAGCCCTCAGGCAGTATGTCGAGCGCTGCCTGCCGGACTACATGCACCCGGCCGCCTATGTCGAGCTGACAGCGTTGCCGATGGCCGCCAATGGCAAGGTCGACCGCCGGGCGCTGCTGGCCTTGCCGGTCCGGCTGGGTGGCAGTCCAGGCCTGCGGCAGCCGGCCAATGCCGACGAGGCCTGGTTGCAGGCGCTTTGGGCCAGGCTGCTGGGATTGCCGGCCGAGGGGATCGCCACCGATGAAAGTTTCTTCAACCTGGGCGGGCATTCGATCCTGCTGTCGAAGATGCTGCTAGGCATTCGCGCCCGTTACGGGCATGGCATCTCCATCAACCGCTTCATCGAGGAGCCGACCCTGTGTCGGCTGGCGGTGCTGGTCAGGGGCGAGTCGGCCGCTGGGGCATTGAGCCCGCGGATACGGGTCGATGCCGAACGCGGGCTGGACTGGCAGGCGTTGCCGGCGCAGCGTGCCGGTGACCGCGGCAAGGTGCTGCTGACCGGTGCCAACAGCTTCGTCGGCGTGCACCTCGTCGAGGCCCTGCTGGCGGCGGGCGTCAGCGAGATCGCCTGCCTGGTCCGCGACAGCGCCAGCGAGCCGGCCGCCGCGCGTTTTGCCCGGGCCCTGCGCGACAACCGTCTGGGGCACCTGAACCTGGAGCGTGTGCGGGTCTACCCTGCGGATATCCGCCAGCCGCACCTGGGGCTGGCCGACGATGTGTACGAACGCATCGACCGCGAGTTCGGGGTACTGATCCACAACGCCGCCCACGTCAATCACGTGCTCGACTACGAGGCGCTGGCACCCGACAACGTCGCTCCGCTGTTCGAGTGCCTGCGCCTGTGCGAGGGGCGCAGCAAGAAGATCTTCAACTTCATCTCCAGTCTGTCCGCCTGCAGCCGGGTCAGCGACCAGGGCCGGGTGCTGGAACAACCGCCGGCCGAGACGCCGCCGATCTACATCCGCAATGGCTACAACCTGTCCAAGTGGGTCGGCGAACGGATTGCCCAGCGGGCTCGCGAGCAAGGCGCGTGGGTCAATCTCTTCCGTCCCGGCAATATCGCCTTCAACAGTCGCAACGGCGTCTGCCAGCCGCACCGCAATCGCCTGCTGCTGATGCTCAAGGGCTCACTGCAACTGGGCCAGGTGCCGGCCCTGGCGCTCAATTTCGACCTGATGCCGGTGGACTTCCTCGCCCGCTTCATTGCCGCCCACAGCCGACGCCTGCCGGACAGCACCGGGGTCTTCAACCTGCACAACCCGCAACCGCTGAGCTGGAACGACTACGTCGCGGCGTTCCGCGAGGCCGGGTACGCGTTCCGGCTGGTCAGCGTCGCCGACTGGCAGCGGCAACTGCAGCGGGTCGAGCGCGATAACGCGCTGTTCGAGGTGCTGGGTTTCTACCTCAACGGTTTCGAAGAAGACATCGGCGACATCTCGACGATCGAGCACAGCCAGGCCGAGGCCGGCGTGCGGCGCATGGGGGCGACCTATCCGGTCAAGAGTGCGGCGCTGCTGCGCAAGGGCTGCGACTACCTCAGGCAGATCCGATTCATCTGATTCACCACAACCACCTGGAGCACATCATGATGCACTCCCTGCAACCCGATACCCTGATCCGCAACCCTCGAGGCGAGGCCGTGACGTCCACGGTCGAGCTCCCCACCAACGCCGCCAGCGCCTGGGCCATGGTCGGCGACTTTGCCGGCTTCGCCGTGTTCGTCACGGCGCTTTCGCATATCGAGATGATTGGCGAAGGCGTGGGCGCGCTGCGCAAGAAGTCGTTCAAGGACGGCCATGTGGTGGTCGAACAGCTCAACAGCCGTGACGAACAGGCGATGCGCATGACCTGGACCACGCTCTACAACACGCTTGGGGTTGGCCAACTGTGGGCGATGATGAGCGTCGAACCGTTGGCGCAGGAGCGCTGCCGGGCGACCTGGACCATCATCGCCGAACCGGCGGCGGCCAGCGCCCAGGGGACGCCGGGGTTTCGGCGTTTCATCCAGGAGTTCGCCGATGAGGCGATGGGAAATGTGCGGGCGTTGTTGAGCTGAGGACGCTGGTGTTCCTGTTCGCGGGCAAGCCCGCGAACAGCTTTTTACTGACGCCGCCCCTACCCTTTCGCAGGAGCGGACTGTCGGCCGGAATCAGATCTTGAAGCTGTCCACCAACTGCTTCAGGCGACCCGCCTGCTGTGCCAGCGCATCGCAGTCCTTCAACGTCTCGTTGAGGTTGGCCACGCCCTGCTGGTTGAGCAGGTTGATCTGGGTGATGTCGAGGTTGAGAGCCTCGACCACCGCCGTCTGCTCTTCGGTCGCGGCCGCCACCGACTGGTTCATGCCATCGATCTCGCCGATCCGCTGGGTCACGCTGATCAGTCGCGCACCGGCCTGGTTGGCGACTTCGACGCTCTCCTCGCTGGAGGCCTGGCTGGCATTCATGGTGGTCACCGCCTCGCGGGAGCCGACCTGCAACGAGGTGATCATCTTGTGGATCTCCTCCGCCGATTCCTGGGTACGGTGCGCCAGGTTGCGCACTTCGTCGGCGACCACGGCAAAACCCCGTCCGGCCTCACCGGCACGGGCTGCTTCAATGGCGGCGTTGAGGGCCAGCAGGTTGGTCTGCTGGGAAATGCCCTTGATCACGTCGAGGATGTGCCCGATGTTGTCGGTGCTGGCGTTCAGGGTCTCGATCTGGGTGCAGGACAGGCTGATTTTCTGCGACAGCTCGGTCATCGACTGGATGGTGCGTTCCACCACTTGGCGGCCATCGTCGGCCTGCTCGCTCGCACCGCTGGCGTGCTGCGAGGCATCGGCGGCATTGCGGGCGATTTCCTGCGTGGCCGCACCCAACTGGTTGATGGCGGCGGCGACACTGTTGGTCCGCGCGCTTTGTTCATCGGAGCCGATGATCGAGGCGTTCGAGGAGTTCATCACCCGCTGGGACAGGTCGTGTACGTGGCGCGTGGCCGAGGACACTTCGGCGATCGAGGCATGAATCCGCTCGACGAACTGGTTGAAGGAGCCGGCCAATTCGCCGAACTCGTCCTTGTGAACGATGTGCAGGCGACGGGTCAGATCCCCCTCACCCTGGGCGATATCCTGCATGGCCCGGCCCATAGTGGTCAGCGGACGCATCAGCACCTGGATGAGCAGGCTCAGCAATACCGCGATGGCGGCCACCGCGATGAACATCGCGATCAGTGCCGAAGTGCGGAACTTGCTCAGTGGCGCGTAGGCCTTGTCCTTGTCGATGGACAGGCCGATGTACCAGTCAGCCGACGGCAGGCCCACCACCGGGGTGAACGACAGGATGCGTTCCTGGCCGTTCAGGGTGACCTCCTGGATGCCCTTGGCGATACGAAGGGCCGAACCCGGGTAGATGTCCTTGAGGTTCTTCATCACCTGGTCCTTGTCGGGGCTGACGATCACCTGACCGTCACCGCTGACCAGGAAGGCGTGGCCGATCCCGCCGAAGTCCACCGAGTTGATGATCTTCACCAGGGTTTCCAGGCTCAGATCGCCGCCGACCACACCCAGCAGTTGCCCGCTGCCTTTGACCGGCATGGCGATGGTCACCACCAGCCCGCCGACCGAGGCCATGTAGGGCGGGGTGAGCATGGTCTTGTCGGCCGCTACGGCGGCCTTGTACCAGGGACGCTGACGTGGATCGTAGCCGTCCGGCATCTTCGCGTCGGGACGCTGGGTGAAGGTGCCGTCGGTCTGGCCGACGTAGGTGAACTGGAAGTTCGAGGTGAAGGCCGGTTGGTCCACCAGGCCTGGGTAATCGGCCTTGCTGCCCTGGTGCGCGATGTTCTGCGCGAGGTTTTCCAGCACCAGGATCCGCCCGCTCAGCCAGTTCTGCACACTGCTGGCGGTAAGGTCGCCCGCTTGCTCGACCGATGATTCGAGGTTCTGCCCGATGGTGCTGCGTTGCAGGTAATCGTTGTAGAGGGTGAACAGCGCAAAGGCCAGAACCACGACACCGGAAGCGGCCAGCAGGATTTTATGGCTGAATTTAAGATTCATTTCACGGAACTTCTCATGCCGAAGATTGGGGGTGCGTACACGATGCGACAGTCCCTTCAGTAGCGCAGATGACCGTCCATGGGTGCTCTACTTTGGTGCACGCACGGCTCTTCCTCTTGTCGGCATCATCGGCAGAAAACTTAATGGCCTTATCGCAAATGTCGCGGTTCGCCGACGAGAGGGCAGATAGCCCGTGCTGATTCGTGCTCCCAGGTCAGGGGGAAAATACGGGGGTGAGACGGACGGTGTCCAGAGAGAGTAGCCGGAAAAAACAAAACCCCTACCTGCCTGCGCAGATAGGGGTTTCGGAATTCAATCTTGACGATGACCTACTCTCACATGGGGAAACCCCACACTACCATCGGCGATGCATCGTTTCACTTCTGAGTTCGGGATGGGATCAGGTGGTTCCAATGCTCTATGGTCGTCAAGAAATTCTGTGGCCGGTTCGTCGCTCGTGCAACGCCCCAGCAAAATGAGGAACTTCTACAAAAAGACAAAACCCCTACCTGCCTGCGCAGATAGGGGTTTTGGAATTTAATCTTGACGATGACCTACTCTCACATGGGGAAACCCCACACTACCATCGGCGATGCATCGTTTCACTTCTGAGTTCGGGATGGGATCAGGTGGTTCCAATGCTCTATGGTCGTCAAGAAATTCGGTAGCCGGCTCGTTGCCTGGGCAACGCTCCAGCGAATCGGGTATGTGACAGTCTTTGGTGCTTTGTGCGTGGCAAACTTTCGGTTCACTTCGTCTTCATACACCGCAATCTGCTCATTCGACGCAAATTGCTTGGGTGTTATATGGTCAAGCCTCACGGGCAATTAGTATGGGTTAGCTCAACGCCTCACAGCGCTTACACACCCCACCTATCAACGTCGTAGTCTTCGACGGCCCTTCAGGGAACTCAAGGTTCCAGTGAGATCTCATCTTGAGGCAAGTTTCCCGCTTAGATGCTTTCAGCGGTTATCTTTTCCGAACATAGCTACCCGGCAATGCCACTGGCGTGACAACCGGAACACCAGAGGTTCGTCCACTCCGGTCCTCTCGTACTAGGAGCAGCCCCTCTCAAATCTCAAACGTCCACGGCAGATAGGGACCGAACTGTCTCACGACGTTCTAAACCCAGCTCGCGTACCACTTTAAATGGCGAACAGCCATACCCTTGGGACCGGCTTCAGCCCCAGGATGTGATGAGCCGACATCGAGGTGCCAAACACCGCCGTCGATATGAACTCTTGGGCGGTATCAGCCTGTTATCCCCGGAGTACCTTTTATCCGTTGAGCGATGGCCCTTCCATACAGAACCACCGGATCACTAAGACCTACTTTCGTACCTGCTCGACGTGTCTGTCTCGCAGTCAAGCGCGCTTTTGCCTTTATACTCTGCGACCGATTTCCGACCGGTCTGAGCGCACCTTCGTACTCCTCCGTTACTCTTTAGGAGGAGACCGCCCCAGTCAAACTACCCACCATACACTGTCCTCGATCCGGATAACGGACCTGAGTTAGAACCTCAAAGTTGCCAGGGTGGTATTTCAAGAATGGCTCCACGCAAACTGGCGTTCACGCTTCAAAGCCTCCCACCTATCCTACACAAGCAAATTCAAAGTCCAGTGCAAAGCTATAGTAAAGGTTCACGGGGTCTTTCCGTCTAGCCGCGGATACACTGCATCTTCACAGCGATTTCAATTTCACTGAGTCTCGGGTGGAGACAGCGCCGCCATCGTTACGCCATTCGTGCAGGTCGGAACTTACCCGACAAGGAATTTCGCTACCTTAGGACCGTTATAGTTACGGCCGCCGTTTACCGGGGCTTCGATCAAGAGCTTCGCTTTCGCTAACCCCATCAATTAACCTTCCGGCACCGGGCAGGCGTCACACCCTATACGTCCACTTTCGTGTTTGCAGAGTGCTGTGTTTTTAATAAACAGTCGCAGCGGCCTGGTATCTTCGACCGGCATGGGCTTACGGAGCAAGTCCTTCACCCTCACCGGCGCACCTTCTCCCGAAGTTACGGTGCCATTTTGCCTAGTTCCTTCACCCGAGTTCTCTCAAGCGCCTTGGTATTCTCTACCTAACCACCTGTGTCGGTTTGGGGTACGGTTCCTGGTTATCTGAAGCTTAGAAGCTTTTCTTGGAAGCATGGCATCAACCACTTCGCGTCCTAAAGGACACTCGTCATCAGCTCTCGGCCTTAAGATCCCGGATTTACCTAAGATCTCAGCCTACCACCTTAAACTTGGACAACCAACGCCAAGCTGGCCTAGCCTTCTCCGTCCCTCCATCGCAATAACCAGAAGTACAGGAATATTAACCTGTTTTCCATCGACTACGCTTTTCAGCCTCGCCTTAGGGACCGACTAACCCTGCGTCGATTAACGTTGCGCAGGAAACCTTGGTCTTTCGGCGTGGGTGTTTTTCACACCCATTGTCGTTACTCATGTCAGCATTCGCACTTCTGATACCTCCAGCAAGCTTCTCAACTCACCTTCACAGGCTTACAGAACGCTCCTCTACCGCGTCACTTGCGTGACACCCGTAGCTTCGGTGCATGGTTTGAGCCCCGTTACATCTTCCGCGCAGGCCGACTCGACTAGTGAGCTATTACGCTTTCTTTAAAGGATGGCTGCTTCTAAGCCAACCTCCTAGCTGTCTAAGCCTTCCCACATCGTTTCCCACTTAACCATGACTTTGGGACCTTAGCTGACGGTCTGGGTTGTTTCCCTTTTCACGACGGACGTTAGCACCCGCCGTGTGTCTCCCACGCTCGGCACTTCCAGGTATTCGGAGTTTGCATCGGTTTGGTAAGTCGGGATGACCCCCTAGCCGAAACAGTGCTCTACCCCCTGGAGTGATACGTGAGGCGCTACCTAAATAGCTTTCGAGGAGAACCAGCTATCTCCGAGCTTGATTAGCCTTTCACTCCGATCCACAGGTCATCCGCTAACTTTTCAACGGTAGTCGGTTCGGTCCTCCAGTCAGTGTTACCTAACCTTCAACCTGCCCATGGATAGATCGCCCGGTTTCGGGTCTATACCCAGCGACTAAACGCCCTATTAAGACTCGCTTTCGCTACGCCTCCCCTATTCGGTTAAGCTCGCCACTGAATATAAGTCGCTGACCCATTATACAAAAGGTACGCAGTCACAGAACAAAGTCTGCTCCCACTGCTTGTACGCATACGGTTTCAGGATCTATTTCACTCCCCTCTCCGGGGTTCTTTTCGCCTTTCCCTCACGGTACTAGTTCACTATCGGTCAGTCAGTAGTATTTAGCCTTGGAGGATGGTCCCCCCATATTCAGACAAGGTTTCTCGTGCCCCGTCCTACTCGATTTCATGGCCAGGAGACTTTCGCGTACAGGGCTATCACCCACTATGGCCGCACTTTCCAGAGCGTTCCGCTAATCTCAAAGCCACTTAAGGGCTGGTCCCCGTTCGCTCGCCACTACTAAGGGAATCTCGGTTGATTTCTTTTCCTCAGGGTACTTAGATGTTTCAGTTCCCCTGGTTCGCCTCTTGCACCTATGTATTCAGTGCAAGATAACCAGCTTATGCTGGCTGGGTTCCCCCATTCAGAGATCTCCGGATCAAAGTCTGTTTGCCGACTCCCCGAAGCTTATCGCAGGCTACCACGTCTTTCATCGCCTCTGACTGCCAAGGCATCCACCGTATGCGCTTCTTCACTTGACCATATAACCCCAAGCAATCTGGTTATACTATGAAGACGACATTCGCCGAAAATTTGCCGCTCAATTAAGAGTACTCACAAATTTTACCTTAGCCTGAATCCGCACCAGTGAAAGTGCTTCATCAGTCTTCTTTCTATCACATACCCAAATTTTTAAAGAACGATTCTGATAAAGTTCAGAAATCAATATTCGTCATCGAATATTCATTTCTAAGCTCTACGATCTGGCCAACTGCATGGTGGAGCTGAATATGGTGGAGCCAAGCGGGATCGAACCGCTGACCTCCTGCGTGCAAGGCAGGCGCTCTCCCAGCTGAGCTATGGCCCC
>NZ_JSYZ01000029.1 GCF_001293465.1 Pseudomonas asplenii | reverse complement strand
ACCTATTTCAGGACTAGACATGCCTTTCAGAATTTTCGATTGGCCTGTGCAGCAAAGCCCCGGCAAGCCCGGTCCAACCTCCATTCAGGTACAAGCGAGGAAGGTCGGATGACGCTGACGTGTTCCATCGAGCGGGCGGTCGACGAAGTGCTGGCGCGGTTGCCCACGCATATCCACATGGGCCTGCCGCTTGGGTTGGGCAAACCCAATCGTTTCGTCAATGCGTTGTACCGGCGGGTCAGCCGGTTGCCGCAGCGGCAACTGACGATCTACACCGCGCTGAGCCTGGGCCGGCCACCCCTCGGTGAGGGTTTGCAGCGGCGTTTTCTCGAACCCTTCGTCGAGCGGGTCTTCGGCGACTACCCGGAACTGGATTTTCTCGACGACCTGCGGCGTGACCGCCTGCCGGCCAATATCCGTATCGAACAGTTCTTCCTCCAGCCCGGCAGCCTGCTCCACAGTACCGCCGCCCAGCAGGACTACGTCAGTAGCAACTACAGCCATGCCGCCCGGGACATCAACGCCGCCGGTCTCAACCTGGTGGCCCAGCTGGTCGCCGCTGACGAGCAGCAGCCGGGCCGCCTGAGCCTCAGTTGCAACCCGGACATCACCCTCGACCTGCTGCCGATGATCGCCAGGCGCCGCGCCGCCGGCGAGACCATCCTGTTGCTGGGCCAGGTACATGCCCAATTGCCCTACATGCCGGGCGACTCGGAGATCGACCGTGCGGCTTTCGACCTGCTGATCGACGAGCCTGAGCGCAGCACGCTGTTTTCCACGCCGAACATGCCGGTCGGCTGCCAGGACCACTTCATCGGCCTGCATGCCAGCACCCTGGTGCGCGATGGCGGAACCCTGCAGATCGGCATCGGCTCGATGGGCGATGCGCTGACCGCCGCGTTGTTGTCCCGGCATGCCGACAACGCTGGCTATCGTGCCCTGTTGGACGACCTCGACATACGGCCCTGGCAGGCGCTGATCGACCGTGAAGGGGGTATCGAACCCTTTGCCAGCGGCCTTTACGGTTGCAGCGAGATGTTCGTCAATGGCCTGCTGGTGCTGGCCGATGCGGGCATCGTGCGGCGTCGCGTCCATGCCGATATCGACGCGCAGCGCCGGGCCATCGCCGGGCAGCCCGACGCCACGGCAGGCGTGGTGGTGCACGGTGGCTTCTTCCTCGGGCCACACAGTTTCTACCAGCGGCTGCGGGCGTTGCCGCGGGAACGGCTCGCCGAGTTCAACATGACCGCCATCAGCTACATCAACGAGTTGTATGGCAACGAGGCGCTCAAGCGCCTGCAACGCCAGGAGGCGCGGTTCATCAACAGTGCCTTCACCATGACCCTGCTCGGTGCCGGGGTGGCCGACCAGCTCGAGGACGGGCGGGTGCTCAGCGGCGTGGGCGGGCAGTACAACTTCGTCGCCCAGGGCCATGCGCTGCAGGGTGCGCGTTCGGTGCTGATCCTGCGCAGCTGGCGCGAGGCCGGTGGCGAGGCCAGTTCCAATATCGTCTGGGAGTATGGCCACTGCACCATTCCCCGGCACCTGCGCGATATCGTGGTGACCGAGTACGGGATCGCCGACCTGCGCGGCAAGAGCGATGCCGTGGTGATCGAGGCACTGCTCAACATCAGCGATTCACGGTTCCAGGCCGGGCTGATCGAACAGGCGCAGAAGGCCGGCAAGCTGCCGCAGAACTTCCGTCTCGACCCGCGCTTTGCCGACAACACGCCACAGCGCCTGGAAGCGCTGCGTGAGCGCCATCCGCAGCTGTTCGTGGAGTATCCGCTGGGCAGTGATTTCACCGTCGAGGAGCGTGACCTGTTGCGGGCGCTGAACTGGCTCAAGCGCCACTTCAAGCTCAGCGAAGTGCTGGAGCTGGGCAAGGCGACCCTGGAGGCCCCCGAGCCGTCGGCGTTCCCCGCGCACCTGCAACGCATGGGCCTGGACCAGCCCCAGGGACTGCGCGAAGAGTTGTATCAGCGTCTGCTGTTGGCGGGCTTGCAGGCGACCGCCCGGCGCCTTCAGTTGTAGGTGATTTCCACGGTGGCCTGGCTGACCAGCGTGCCTTCGCGCACGCTGCCGGTCTTCCAGTAGGCCGCGCCCAACGGCAGCACCGCCTGGCCGCCGCTGGGCGACAGGGTGCGGGCGCTGTCGCCGCCGTCGGCACGGATGGTCCGTTGCACACCGCCCAGCCGCGAGTACAGCCACAGCCCGACGCCTTGGGCATCGCCGGTATTGGCGAAGCGGGCGCCGTCTGTCGGCACCTGGGTGCCGGCGAAGGTGAAGGTCACGCTGGTGATATCCGAATCGCAGAGGGCATTGATTTCGAAGTCGCGGTGGCCCGTCGATTCGCTGCCGCTGAAGTCGCTGACCTTGGCCGGTGGCAGGACCACCGGTCGATCGTATTCCCCGGGGACCAGGTTGCAGGTCCCGCCCTCGACCAGGCCCTCGATCTGCAGATTGCCCGGATTGAGGGTTTCCGCCGAGGCGTTCTCGAGGGTGGCGGCAACCATCAGCACCAGGGGTAACAGGTAGGTTTTCATGAGATGTTGTCCGTTCTGGCGGGGTGCTGGCTACCGCTATCGCGGCGCAGCGGGGCCGGTGTTTCAGTTGTAGGTGATGCTCACCGTCGCTGTGGTCAGCAGGGTGCCCTTGGAGACGGTGCCGGTTTTTATGTAATGCGCCGCCATGGGCAGCGTGGCCTTGCCGGCGCTGGTCGCGACGGTGCGCTGGCGTTGGGCGGCGGTACCGTTGGCCGGGATGTTGTAGTTCGCCCCGTCGCGGGCCTGGAGCACGGTGGAGATACCAGCGGCTGTGCCGGTATTGGCCCAGCGGGTGGGGTCGGCGGAAGCCGGGGTGCCGGAGAAGGTGAAGATGACGTTCCTGATGTCCGAGTCGCAGGTGGCGCCCAGGCTGAACTCCTTGAGCCCGGTCCAGGTGCTGGAGTCGAAGTCGCTGACCTTGACGGTCGGCAGTGTCGGATTGCTGATGGTGTCGAGGTTGCAGGTACCGCCGTCGATCTGGCCGCGCACGGTCAGGGTACCGGTGGTGGCGGCCTGGGCGGCGGTGAGGCTGCCGGCGATCAAAAGGGCGAGTGCCAGGAGAGGGGTTTTCATTCCGGTGGTCCTTCTGGTGGGGTTAGTTGTAGGTGATGTTGACGGTCACGGCGCTGACGAGGGTGCCTTTGCCCGGTGTGCCGATCTTCCAGTAGGCGGCGCCCAGCGGCAGGACCGCCCGGTTGGCGCTGACACTCACGGTGCGGGTGTTTTCGGTGCCGTTGGCGCGGATGGTGGACTCGACACCGCCGATGCGTGAGTACAGCCATGTGCCAACGCCGGGGGCGGTACCGGTGTTGGCGAAGCGATAGCTGTCACCGTTGGCCGGGGTGCCGGTGAAGCGGAAGGTCACGCTGGAGGCATTGTTGCAATTGGCGCTGATCTCGAAGTTGTATTTGCCGGCCGAGTTGTCGGTGAAGTTCGAGAGCTGGATCTTGTCCAGGTTGATCGTGCGGTTGACGTCGCCGACGGCCAGGTCGCAGGTGGGGGACTGGGCGACGAACTGCACCGAGTTGTGGAGCAATATCGTGGAGATCAACCGTCCGTCCCAGTTGTTCTGATGAAGATTTCCAGCGGGGACCGTGCCCGTTGAAACATTCCCGGTCTTGTAGAACTGCGCCTCCATCGAGGTCAGGAAGTGGTTGTAGCTTCTCGGTGGTAGCGTCGTCGTACTGCTCTGGAGGGAGGTGGTATAGGGAGTGCCGCTGTCCATCAGCGAATGGATCCGCACGCCGACCCCTGGAACATTGGTTCGATAGACACTGATCCCGTTCCCGAGGTTGACCCAGTCAGCCGCCGTATAACGCCCGATCGTTTGTTGCAGGACCGAGGTCGTGCATTGGCTGATGCCACTGGGGTAAGGTGTGCTCAATGCGGCTCTGGCGATCAGCCCACCTACTGGCAGGTTGACCGGTACGGTAATGGTGCTCGGGAAGGTCGCGCCGTTGCGGGTGCTGGGGTAGTAGTCACAGCCGGCCTGGGCCAGCGTAGGCAGTGACAGACCTGCGACTAGTACGACGAATAATCTGATTGAACCTTTCATTCCAGGTCTCGCGAAGGCTGGTTTTCGGGGCTGTCGATGGCTCGGCAGAAGCCGTCTATCTGACGCAGGGTTTGGGCACCGTCGGGGGTGTCTGGCGGGCCGAGGTCATAGTCGATCCGGCACTGGCTCGCGCTGCTGGCGCCCCACTTGACGATGAGTTGGCCGCGATCGCGGGCGACCCGCACGAAGACCTTGCCACCCTGGCCGACCACGCCGACATGGGCGTCGTCCTCATCGAATACATCGGCACCGAACGGCAATGCGGAGTGGTCGTCCCGGGCCGCATCGATCATCACGGCGCGGCCGCTGCTGGTTTCGTACTTCATCACCACCACCGAGCCGGCACGGGGCGCGATGTTGTGGGAGGCGGCCTTGAGTTCGACGTCGTGGGACATGTCGCGCGGGTCGAGTTCGACCACGTTCTGCCGGTAGGGGGTCAGGTGCGGCACCACGGCGTAGCCCTTCCCATCGACCTGGGTGTTGCCGCCGACCCAGGCGCCCTGCGCGCCGGGAGCGTTGACCAGGCCGATGGTGTCGCCCAGTTCCGGGGTCAGGGTCACGCCGTCGGCATGGGCCACCAGGCCGCCGGACAGGCTCAGCGACTGCGCGTGGTAGTCCTTGCCCTGGCTGTGGCTGGTGGAGGCCAGGGCGTAGCGGCTGCGGTATTGCAGATCGGCGTTGAAGCTGTTGCCGACACCGTTGTCGGCATGGCTGAGCGAGGCGCCGTAGTTGTACTCGTTGCGCTCGCCGAGGGTGCCGCTCAGGCCCGCTCGCGCGCTGTTCTGGCGATCGCCGTGGATCAGCGTGCTCGACAGGTTGGGCGCGCGGTCGGAATGGCCCAGGGGCAGGTGGAAGGTGAGGTCGATCTGGTTGCTGCTGCGGTTGCTCAGCAGGTCGCGGCTGCGCTGGGCGCTGACGGTGTAGTTCACGCGCTGCCAGTTGCCGTTGTAGCCGGCGGTGAAGCTCAGTTCGCCGCCCTTGCGGTTCCAGTAGTGCTGCGACGAGCCGGTGAGGAACAGCGAGCCGCGCTCCAGGTTCTGGTTGAGGCTGATGTCCAGGCGCTCGCGCAGGCGACCGACGCGCTCCAGGTCGCCGCCGGTGCGTGCCAGCTCGCGTAGTTGCGCGGTGTCGCGGGCGGTGAGGAAGCCGTCGGTGGAGTAACGGAAGGCACCCAGGGCGAAGTCGGTGCCGGTGCTGGCGAAGATCTTGTTGTAGCGCGCCTGCAGGCTCTGCCCGCGGCGCCGGCCCAGGCCGGGGATCTCGGCCTGGGAAGTGGTCAGGTCGAAGGAGATCGCCCCCGCCGGCGTATTCAGTGCCGAACCGAACACCTGGGCGTTGTAGCCCTCGGAGGCCAGCGCGCCGGTGTAGCCGGTGAGCAGGTTGTTCAGGCCGTACTGGAACGTGCCCTGGGCCAGCCAGGGCTTGCTGTCGATGCCCAGTTCGTCCATCTCGCCCAGGCTCAGGGAGTAGCGGCTGTAGCCGGGGCGCAGCAGGTTGATGTTGGAGGCGAACGGCACGATGAACTGGCGTTGCCGGCCATCGGCTTCGGTGACGGTGACCTCCAGGTCGCCGCCGTAGCCGGTGGGGAACAGGTCGTTGAGTACGAACGGCCCGGGTGCCACGCTGACTTCGTCGAGCAGGATGCCGCGCTGGCGGACGCTGACCCGTGCGTTGGTCTCGGCCACCCCGCGGACGATCGGCGCGTAGCCGGTCAGCGAGTCGGGCAGCATGCGGTCGTCGGTGGACAGGGTGGCGCCGCGCATGCGCAGGCTGTCGAACAGTTCGCCGGTGGTGTAGATCTCGCCGGCCATCAGTTGCGATTGCAGCCCGGGCAACTCCCGTTGCACGTAGGTGGCGCTGCTCTGGTACTGGCTGCCGGCTTCGTTGCTGCTGTAGGCGCCGTTGTGGCGCAGGTGCCAGCCTTCCAGATTGAGGCCGGTGTGCAGCCCCAGGTAGCTGGAGAACGATGAGCGGCCCTGGTTGCTGTTGCGGAAACCGTTGGCATTGTAGCGGGCGAAGGCGGCATTGACGCCCGAATCCCAGTACTCCGGGCTGACGTAGCCGCGGACCGAGCGTGACAGGTAGATTTGCGGCACCAGCAGGTCGAGCCGGCTCTCGCCGGCATCGAAGCTGACGCTGGCACCCGGTACGTAGGTGCCGAGGCTGCCGCAGTAGACAGCCGTCGGCAGCGCGGGCGGGACCGGCTCGCCGGCTTCGGCAGCCTTGGCCGGCACACGGTCGATGTCGATGCCCAGGCGCAGCAGCAACGGGCGCTCCAGGCACAGTTGGGCATTGCTCTGGCCTTCGACGCTGGCGAAGGTCAGGTCCTGGCGCCCGATCCAGTCGCCGTTCACCGTGACGTCGGCCCGGTACTGGCCCGGCAGGACCACGTTGCCTTCGTTGAAGCGCGAGATGTCGATCTGTCCGCCGCCGGGAAAGAATGCCGGGTTGAACTCCACCCGTTCGACCTCGTCCGCGGCCAGGGCGCTGCCGCTGCCCAGCAGCAACAGGCCATGAAGGACGCGGGCCAGGCGGCATGGCCGGGTACGTGGCCCGATGGACTCGGGCGAGCTTTGGGATCTCATGGTCAAGGTTCCAAACGGTTTGTGTTGCCAAATTCGGGCAAGCCGGGCCCGGCCAGCGCGCGTCAGGGATCGCGGAGGGGGCGGGCGTCTCGTGTTCGGGTGTCCTGGCGCTGCCAGGTGGGGATTCAGTGGCTCATGGACTGAGCCGGACCTTGTGCAGATGCCGGGCTCCGTAGTCATCGATGGTCTGGAACTCGACCTGCGCATCGCCAGCCGGCACGGCGCTCAGGCCGGGCAGGGGAAAGCGGTTGCTGGCGTGCGGGTTGACCATGTTTTCGGCCGCATCCTGGCCGGTCGGCTTGGCGTGGCGCTGGCCGGCGGCGAGCAGTTCGACCGAATCGAAGCTCAGGTGGTAGGGGGTCGGGTTGGTCACTTCCAGGGCCTGGCCCTGCTCGTCCCGGACCAGGCGCCAGCGCAGCTTGTCGACGGCCTGGGTGGCTTCCAGGGGCAGGTCTGCCGGGCGGAAGAACACCTTGATGCGGGTGCGAAAGGCCAACTGCAACTGGTTTTCCTGTTCGCTGGCCTGGACCTTGGGCGGCACTTCCAGCATGTTCAGCCAGAACAGGCTCTCCTGATTCGTCGGCAGGGGGTCGCCGGTATAGGACAGGCGCAACACCTGCTGCCGGCCCGGTTCCATGCGGAAGATCGGCGGCGTGGCGACAAAGGGCACGCGGGCCTGTTCCGGAGTCACTTCTTCATCGCCGTTGTCGAGCCAGACCTGCACCAGGGCCGGTTTCGGGTTTTTGTTCTCGAAGCGGATCGTCACTTCCTTCTGGGCCGCCGGGTACACCACCCGGGTGCCGGTGATGACCACGCTGGCCTGGGCCGCGAGGCTGCCGGCGAGCATCAGGATGAGCAGGCCGAGCTGGAGTCTGAGGGTATTCATGAACGGTTCCTGGCTCCGCTTCAGGAGGTGATGTCGGCGCTGTGGCTGATGCGTGCGCCGTGGTCGCTGACGGCCGTGAACTCGACCTTCAGGGCGCCGGCGGGCCGTGTGCGCAGGGTCGGCAGTACGAAGCGCTTGATGTCGCCGGAAGGCAGCAGCAGGCTGTCGTCGACCTGCTGGTTCGGCGCCTTCGGATAACGCCCGCCCTGGCCGACCAGTTCGACCGAGCCCAAAGACACGTGATACGGCGTGGGGTTGAGCACTTCCAGGGCATGCCCGCCGGCGTGGCGTACCAGCTTCCAGCTCAGCTTCGGCGCCGCGGCCCCCTTCGGATAGGGCAGCCCCTGCGGCCGGAAGAACACCCGCAGGCGTGAACGGAACGACAGCTCCAGCAGGTTCCTGTCGCCGGTATCGACGGTGTTCGGCTGCACTTCCAGCACATTCAGCCAGAACAGGCTTTCACGGTCCCGGGGCAGGGGTTCGCCGGTGTAGCGCAGGCGCGGTGCCTGTTGCCGGCCGGGTTCGATGCGCATCACCGGAGGCAGTGCGGTGAACGGCGCCTGGGCGGTGGCCGGGGTGGCGTACTTGTCGCCATTGTCGAGCCAGAGCTGGACCAGCGAAGGTCGGTCGCCCTTGTTCTCCAGGCGCACGACCACTTCCTGCTGGTCGGCGGGGTAGATCACGCGGGCACCGTGGATGACCACGGCGGCCTGTGCGGTAACGGCGGTCAGCGCTGTCATCAGCAAGGCACAGAGGAACCTGCCCGGATGAGCCATGTTGTTCATTGAAGGAAAACTCTCTGGAGGTGGAGCGGACCCGCCTGGTGGCTGCGGGTCCCCTGGGACTCGTCAGTCGGCGTACTCGACCATGAAGCCGACGCGGGTCGCGACCAGACCTTCGCCGGCCGTGCCGGTGGCGTAGTACTGGGCGGCCAGTGGAATGACCGCCTGGTTGTCGGCGATCACCACGCCCTCGGACTTTTCGTTGTAGACGTGGATCGGCGTGCCGTCGCGCTGGGTCACCTCGACCTGCACATTGCTGGCGGCGTCGGCACCGTCATCGATGTTCAGGCGGCCGGTGGCGATGTCGATGGCCGGGCTGGTCGGGTCGAATGCGACCATCGCCGTGCGGCCGTTGGTGCAGGTCGTCTCGCCCGGGGCGCCGACGCGGATGGTGAAGCCGGTGAGGTTGGCGCGGTCGCCGGCGTTGGTCAGGCGGGCGGCGGAGACACCGCCCAGGTCGACGTTCTTGACCACGGTGCCACCCCCTGGCGCCTCGCCTTCGATGGTGCAGGTGATGTCCCGCACCAGGCCGTTGAAGTTGATGATGCCGTCATTGGCCGCCGAGGCCGGCAAGGCGATCAGGGCGGCGAGGGCCAGGGAGACGGCGGCGGAGACTTGAGAGATTTTCATGGCGTTACCTTGAATGGTTTCAGTTGTTTTCCCGCTTGCAGGCCGCAAGGGAAGGCGTTTGGCCTGCCGGATGCGGGACGCCACTGTCGCGCAAGCCCCAACCGTGGAACATAGAGATAACTCGAAACAGAGCAGTTTCGAGATTTCTCGAAACGCGCTTCTGATATCGAGTGCTATAAGCCTGAAAGTTCTGTAGGCATTCACCATGGCTCAGGCTTTGGCTGCGGTTTCTCTTTCAGGAGGTCGATAAAAGATGACAAGTGCACTCCCTGGTCCCTACACCGTCATGCTGCTGGACGATCACGAACTGATTCGGGTCGGTACGGTCCTGTGGTTGTCCAAAGAGCCCGATCTGCAGGTGATCGGTTCCTATTCCACGAGCAGGGAACTGTTGGCGGCGCTGGCCGTTCGCCAGCCCGACATCCTGGTCATCGATTTCATGCTCGGGCCCAGGGAGATCGACGGCATCAACCTGATCCGTACGCTGCGGCTGCGTCATCCCGAATGTCGGCCGCTGGTGCTGTCGGCCCACTACACACCGGCCACCGTCTCGCTGGCGCTACGGGCGGGCAGTTGGGGGTTCTTCGGCAAGAGCGAGCGTCTGGAAGGGCTGGCGTCGGCGATCCGCACGGTGGCTCGCGGCAGGATCTACCTGCACCCGTTGATGGCGGCGGAGGTGGCGGCGGTTTCGGAAACCGAGGTGCATCGGGTGGCGAGCGTGGCCGAGCCGGTCTGCGCGGGCGCGCATGGCGAGGTGCTGTCGCCGAGGGAGCGCGAGGTGTTGCGCTGCTTTCTCGACGGCATGTCGGTCAATGGTATCGCCGCCAAGTTCTCGCGCAGCGCCAATACCATCAGCACGCAGAAACAGTCGGCCTATCGCAAGCTGGGGATCAAGAACGACAGCGAACTGTTCAAGTTGTCCAGTTCGCTGCACGGTTCGCGGGCGATGGGCTTCTGAGGCCGGGTGGCCTACTCGATGAAGGTCACGACGCCGCCGGCCAGCGACTTGACCCGGGCCAGGGACTCGACCCGGTAGCCCTGGGCGTCCAGTTCGGCACGGCCGCCCTGGAAGGATTTCTCGATGACGATACCCAGGCCCGCCACGGTGGCGCCGGCCTGCTTGATGATCGAGATCAGTGCCTGGGACGCCTTGCCGTTGGCCAGGAAGTCGTCGATGACCAGAACCCGGTCGCTGCTGGTCAGGTGACGCGGCGAGATCGCCACGGTGTTCTCCACCTGCTTGGTGAAGGAGTACACGGTGGCCGACAGCAGGTTTTCGGTCAGGGTCAGGGACTGGTGCTTGCGCGCGAAGATCACCGGTACGCCCAGGTTCAGGCCGGTCATCACCGCTGGGGCGATGCCCGAGGCCTCGATGGTGACGATCTTGGTGATGCCCGAGTCGGCGAACCGCCGGGCAAATTCGTCGCCGATCTGCTTCATCAGTTGCGGATCGATCTGGTGGTTGAGGAAGGCGTCGACCTTCAGGACCTGATCGGAAAGCACGATGCCTTCTTCACGAATTTTCTTATGCAGTGCTTCCACGTAACGTCCTCGAATAGCGCGTTCTGGCGCTGGAAAATAATAGGGGTTGTCCCATCACCCGATCCACCTGCAGGAGCGTGGCTTGCCCGCGAAAGGGCCCTTGAGGAGAAAAGCTTCGCGGGCAAGCCCTGCTCCTACAGGAAGGGTGGGGCGGGGGTAAAAGGGTCAATTCTAGCGCTTTAGCATCGCCCGTATATCCGCCAGCGCCGAGTTGCCGCGCACGGCCTTCACTTCGGTCGGCGTGTCGTCGTTGCCTTCCCAGGCCAGGTCGTCCGGCGGCAGCTCGTCGAGGAAACGACTCGGCGCACACTCGACCACCTCGCCGTATTGCTTGCGCTTGGCGGCGAAGGTGAAGGCCAGGGTCTGGCGCGCGCGGGTGATCCCGACGTAGGCCAGACGCCGCTCTTCCTCGATGGTGTCGGCCTCGATGCTGGAGCGGTGGGGGAGAATCTCTTCCTCCATGCCCATGATGAACACGTAGGGGAATTCCAGCCCCTTGGACGCGTGCAGGGTCATCATCTGCACGCCCTCGGCACCTTCTTCCTCTTCCTGCTGGCGTTCGAGCATGTCGCGCAGCACCAGCTTGCCGATGGCGTCCTCGACGGTCATCTCGCCGTCTTCGTCCTTCTCCAGGGTGTTTTTCAACGCCTCGATCAGGAACCAGACGTTGCTCATCCGGTAGTCGGCGGCCTTGTCGCTGGAGCTGTTGGTGCGCAGCCAGTTCTCGTAGTCGATGTCCATGACCATGCTGCGCAGCGCGGAGATCGGGTCTTCGCCGGCGCACTGCTCGCGCACCCGGTCCATGAAGCGCTTGAAGCGCGACAGGCGCTCGGTGAAGCGGCTGTCCAGGTGCTCGCCCAGACCGATCTCGTCGGTGGCGGCGTACATCGAGATCTTGCGCTCGGTGGCGTAGTTGCCGAGTTTTTCCAGGGTGGTCGAGCCGATTTCCCGGCGCGGCACGTTGATCACCCTCAGGAAGGCGTTGTCGTCGTCGGGGTTCACGATCAGGCGGAAGTAGGCCATCAGGTCCTTCACTTCCTGGCGACCGAAGAAGCTGTTGCCGCCCGACAGCCGATAGGGAACCTGGTGGTGCTGCAGCTTCAGCTCGATCAGCTTGGCCTGGTAGTTGCCCCGGTAGAGGATGGCGAAGTCGCTGTAGGGGCGGTTGGTGCGCAGGTGCAGGGTGAGGATTTCCATGGCCACCCGCTCGGCCTCGGCGTCCTCGTTGCGGCAGCGGATCACACGGATCTCGTCGCCGTGGCCCATCTCACTCCACAGCTGTTTCTCGAACTCGTGGGGGTTGTTCGAGATCAGCACGTTGGCGCAGCGCAGGATGCGGCTGGTGGAGCGGTAGTTCTGCTCCAGCATGACCACCTTCAGGGACGGGTAGTCTTCCTTGAGCAGCATCAGGTTTTCCGGGCGCGCGCCGCGCCAGGCGTAGATCGACTGGTCGTCGTCGCCGACCACGGTGAACTGGTTGCGCTTGCCGATCAGCATCTTCACCAGCAGGTACTGGCTGGCGTTGGTGTCCTGGTATTCGTCCACCAGCAGGTAGCGCACGCGGTTCTGCCACTTCTCCAGGATGTCGGCGTTGTCCTCGAACAGCTTCACCGGCAGCAGGATCAGGTCGTCGAAGTCCACCGCGTTGAACGCCTTGAGCGTGCGCTGGTAGTGGGTGTAGACGATGGCGGCGGTCTGTTCCTTGGGGTTGCGTGCGTTTTCCAGGGCCTGGGCCGGCAGGATCAGGTCGTTCTTCCAGCCGCCGATCATGTTCTTGATCTCGTCGACGCCGTCGTCGCCCGAGTATTCCTTCTGCATGATGTCGGTCATCAGGGCCTTGACGTCGGTCTCGTCGAAAATCGAGAAGCCCGGCTTGTAGCCCAGCCGCACATGCTCCTTGCGGATGATGTTCAGGCCCAGGTTGTGGAACGTCGAAACCGTCAGGCCACGGCCCTCGCCCGGACGCAACAGGGTGCCGACCCGCTCCTTCATCTCGCGCGCGGCCTTGTTGGTGAAGGTCATGGCGACGATGTACTGGGCCCGGATGCCGCAATTCTGGATCAGGTGCGCGATCTTGCGGGTGATCACGCTGGTCTTGCCGGAGCCGGCACCGGCGAGCACCAAAAGCGGGCCGCCGACGTAGTTCACGGCTTCTTGCTGCCGGGGATTGAGTCGGGACATGAGGGAGTAAGAAGTCTGTTACGAAAAAAGGGCGGGCATTTTAACAGGCTGGACGGATTCTGCCGCGACTCTCCGACATTGTGACGCAATAGGCGATCTAAATTTGCCGGTTTTGTTACTTTCCCGCAGGATGCGCAAAGAATTTAAGGCTATTGTTCAACCTTACCCGGTATAAGGTAGCGGTTGAGAAGTATTCGCATTGTAATCGCTCGATGGCGAGTCATAATGCTTTTCGCCAATGTTTTTTGCAGAGTCTAGGGAGCTAGCTTGTCTACGCCTGTCGAACCCTTGCGTTTGCTGCTGCTGGCCGATGATCCGGCCTGGGCGGCGTTGTTGCGCGAGTGTCTCGCTCCGTTGGGGGGCACGGCCATGCTGGTCAGTGCCACTTCGTGGGAGTTGGTCCGCGGCCTCTTCGATAACGAGCGCGCGGCGGTCCTGCTGAGCGTGCCGCAATTGCAGCCGGCGCCCGGGCGCTGCAGCCTGCCGACCGTGCTGCTGCTCGACGAGGAGCCCGAGGTCGCGCCGCTGGGCGTCAGCGACTGGCTGGTGCGCGATACCCTGGATACCGCGACCCTGCGCCGTTGCCTGCGCCATGTGCATGAGCGCGGGGTGCTGGAAAACACCCTGCAACGCCTGGCCGAGCAGGACCCGCTGACCGGCATCGCCAACCGCCAGGGCTTCCAGACCCTGCTGACCGCGCGCCTGGCCGAGAACGAGGGGCGCGGCCTAGCCCTCGGGCATCTCGACCTGGACAACTTCCGCCATGCCAACGACGCATTGGGCCACCAGGCCGGCGACCGGCTGATCCTGCAGGTGGTCGCTCGGCTCAAGAGCCAGCTGGAAGCCGGCGACCAGCTGGCGCGCCTGGGCAGCGACGAATTCGCCCTGCTGATCGACACCCGCCGTGCGCCGCAACGCGCCGAGTGGATGGCCGAGCGGATCGTCGAGGTCATGGCCGAACCCTACTGGGTCGACGGTGAAAGCCTGCTGATCGGCTGCAGCCTGGGCATCGCCCATGCCCGTGCCAAGGCCGGTGCCGACCCGCTGATGTGGCATGCGCACATCGCCATGCAGCAGGCCAAGAGCACCCAGGGCTGCACCTTCAACATCTTCAACGAACGCATCAACCGCAATGCCCGCAGCCTCGCCGACCTGGAAAGCGAACTGCGTCGGGCGTTGCGCCGCGACGAGCTGGAACTGCACTACCAGCCGCGCCTGGACCTGGGCAGCGGGCAGATCGTCGGCCTCGAAGCACTGGTGCGCTGGCGCCATGGCGAGCGCGGCCTGCTGCCACCGAGCGAATTCGTGCCGCTGGCCGAGCAGAGCGGGCTGATCGTGCCGCTGGGCTACTGGGTGATTTCCCGAGCCCTGCGCGATATGCAGGACCTGCTTGGGCGCGGGCTGGGGCCGCTGCACATGGCGGTCAACCTGTCGTTCCGGCAGTTCCAGGACAGCCAGTTGCTGTCGACCCTGAGCCGGCTGATTGTCGAGCGTGGAGTCGAGGCGCAATGGCTGGAGTTCGAACTGACCGAAACGGCGGTGATGCGTCGCAGCGACCTGGTCAAGCAGACCATGGACGCCCTCGGGCGTCTGGGCGTGCGTTTTTCCCTGGACGACTTCGGTACCGGCTTCTCCTCGTTCGTGCACCTCAACAGCCTGCCGATCGCCCTGCTCAAGGTGGACAAGAGCTTCGTCGGCGGCATGGAGCAGCGCGAAGAGAACCGCAAGCTGGTTCACGCCATGATCAACCTGGCCCACAACCTCAACCTGGAAGTGGTGGCCGAGGGCGTCGAGACGCCGGAGCAACTGGCCCTGCTGCACGGTTTCGGCTGCGATCAGGTGCAGGGCTACCTGATCAGCAAGCCGTTGCCGCTGGAGGAACTGGCGCAGTACCTGACGTCCTGTGCCAATCGGCCGGCGATCGAGGCTGTCTGCTGATCCGGCGTTCACCACGATCGCTGTAGGCGTCGGATTGATCCGCGAAGCGTTTGACGGTCTCGAGGGCCTGTTCGCGGATCAATCCGGCGCCCACAGGCGGTTAAAGTCTTCCCCTTACGGGGCGCAGTTCATGGCCGCTTGAGCCGATGCCTTCTGTTCGCTTTTGCCCAGCATCCGCTTCATCCGCCATTCGAACGCCAGGGTCAGCCCGGTCGCCGCGCACGCCAGCCCCAGCGCCAGCCCCCACCAGACCCCGGTCGGTCCCCAGCCGAGGTTGAACGCCAGCAGCCAGGCCGACGGCGCGCCAATCAGCCAGTAGCAACCAAGCCCGACCAGGAAGGTGGTCTTGGCGTCCTTGAGCCCGCGGATCGCGCCCATGGCGATGGTCTGGGTGCCATCGAACAGCTCGAACCACGCGGCCACCGCCAGCAGGCTGACCGCCAGTTCGATCACCGGGCGGAACGCCGGGTCATTGTGGTCCAGGAACAGCCCGATCAACTGATTCGGTGCCAGCCAGAACAGCATGGCGAAGGCCAGCATGGCCGCCGCGCCAAAGGCGATCCCGACCCGCCCCGCCCGCCGTGCGTCCAGCAGTTGCCCGGCCCCGTAGTGCTGGCCGATACGCAGGGTGATGGCGTAGGAAATCCCCGCGGGAATCATGAACGCCACCGAGACGATCTGCAGGGCGATCTGGTGCGCCGCCAACTGCGTGCTGCCCATGGTGCCCATGCACAGGGCGGCGAAGGCGAACAGCCCGACTTCCACCGCATAGGTGCCACCGATGGGCAGGCCCAGCCGCCACAGCTCGCGCAGGTACTGACCGTTCGGCCGCGACAGGCCCCGCCGCAGCGGGTAGTCGCGATACGCCGCATGCCGGCGGATATGCCAGGCCAGGGCCAGCGCCATACAGTTGGCGACGATGGCCGTGACCAGGCCGATCCCGGTCAGGCCCAGGTGCGGCAGGCCGAACATGCCGGTGATCAGCGCGTAGTTGAGCAAAAAGTTGGCCACGGTCCCGCCCAGGCTGATCACCATCACCGGCGTGGCCCGCCCCAGCGCACTGGTGAAGCCGCGCAGGGCCATGAAACTCAGGTAGCCGGGCAGGGCGAACGGCAGTACCAGCAGGAACTGGCCGGCGGCCTGCACGTTGCTCGGCGTCTGGCCGAACAGCAGCAGAAGCGGCTTGAGGTTCCACAGCAGCAGGCCGGCGACCAGAGCCATGGCCCAGGCCAGCCAGAGCCCGGCCTGGGCCAGGCGGGTGACGCCTTGCGTGTCGCCGGCGCCGTGCCGGATGGCCACCAGGGTACCGACCGCGGCAATCACCCCGAGGCAGAAGATCGACACGAACGAATAGCTCGCCGCGCCCAGGCCGCCACCGGCCAGGGCCTCGGGACTGAGCCGGGCCATCATCAGGGTGTCGGTCAGCACCATCAGCATGTGCGCCAGCTGCGAGGCGATCAACGGCCCGGACAGCCGCAGGATGGCCAGGAGCTCGGTACGTGCTGGATGCTGCATGATCATCAGACTCGAAGGGGGACAGGAGGGTTAAAGGACTGATTCTCGGCGCTTGCACGGCTTTGCACAAAGGGATAAAAACGATTGCTCGCATGATAAAAACTCATGTATGAGTACCTGCCTGGTGCTGTTCCATCCCGTTCCCGGAAGGTCACGAATGTCTCGTCGTCTGCCCCCTCTCTATGCCTTGCGCGCCTTTGAAGCGGCGGCGCGCTACAGCTCGTTCACCCGGGCGGCCGAAGAACTGTCGATCACCCAGAGCGCGGTCAGCCGGCATATCCGCACCCTGGAGGAACACTTCGCCTGCCGGCTGTTCCAGCGCAACGGCCGCAACCTGCAACTGACGGAGGCCGCGCGGTTGCTGCTGCCGGGCATTCGCGAGGGTTTCGGTGCGCTGGAACGGGCCTGCGACACCCTGCGCGCCGAAGATGACATCCTGCGCATGAAGGCGCCGTCGACCCTGACCATGCGCTGGCTGCTGGCCCGCATCAGCCGCTTCCGGCACCTGCAGAAAGGCAACGAGGTGCAATTGACCAGCGCCTGGATGGACGTCGACAACGTCGATTTCAACCAGGAACCGTTCGATTGCGCGGTATTGCTCGGCGCCGGGCATTTCCCGCCGGACTGGGAGTCCAGCTACCTGTTCTCCGAATGGCTGATCCCGGTGGGCGCACCGACCCTGCTCAACGACCAGCCCTGGGACGTCGAGCGCCTGGCCGCCACCGAGCTGCTGCACCCGACGCCGGACCGTCGTGACTGGCGCAACTGGCTGGAGCGCATGGGGCTTTCCGAGCGTATTTCCCTCAAGGGCGGCCAGGTGTTCGACACCCTGGAACTGGGGATGATTGCCGCGGCCCGTGGTTACGGCGTGTCCATGGGCGACCTGCTGATGGTGGCCGAGGACGTGGCCCAGGGACGCCTGAGCCTGCCCTGGCCGACGGCAGTGGCCAGTGGTGAAAACTATTACCTGGTATGGCCCAAGACCCGCCCCGGCGGCGAGCGTCTGCGCCGCCTGAGCGACTTCCTGCAAGGCGAAGTCGCCGCCATGGAACTGCCCCAGGTCGAGCGCCTGGGCTGAGCACACGGCCCATCAATCAGATTTCTGGCAGATACCCCTGCAAATTGCTCAAGTATTTCCTTGAGCAGCCGACTGTAGCGACATGGAACCTTCGTTCAGAAAGGCCCCTCACGACTCAACATACAGAAAAGCCGGGTAGCGCCAGGGACAGGGATGACCCGGCCACTCGGTCAGGAGCTGTTCATGCCTCAACCCCGTGCCCGAATCGCCACGCAACTCGGCCTTGCGCTCTCCGTCATCCTGGCAGTGGTGATCAGCGGCAGCACCGTATTCGCCCTGCGTTCGCTGGATTCGGCCAACCTCGACACCCGCGAAGAGCACCTGGCCAGCGAAGCACGTCTGCTCGCCGACCAGTTGAACACCTTCCACGGGACCCTGCGCGAAAACACCCAGCGCCTCAGCGGGCTGTTCGAGAAGCGCTTCAGCAACGGCCTGAGCGCGCGCACCGATGAGCCGGTCAGCGTGGCCGGCACCCAGGCTCCGGGCCTGTACCTGCGCGACAAGCTGCTCAACAACGATTTCACCGAAGTCGACGATTTCAAGCAGATGACCGCCGGGGTTGCGACCCTGTTCGTGCGCAGCGGCGACGACTTCATCCGCGTCAGCACCTCCCTGACCAAGCAGGACGGCAGCCGTGCCATCGGCACCCTGCTCGACCACCAGCACCCGGCCTACGCCAAGCTGATGGCGGGGCAGGGCTATGTCGGCCGGGCCCTGCTGTTCGACCGCTACTACATGACCCAGTATACCCCGGTGCGCGACAGCAGCGGCAAGGTGTTCGCGGTGCTGTTCGTCGGTTTCGACTACACCGATGCGCAGAAGGCGCAGTTCGATAACCTCAAGCGGTTCCGCATCGGCACCACCGGTTCCCTGGCGTTGCTCGACGAACAGAAACGCTGGCTGGTACCGCCAGCCGAGGTGAACGACCCCGAGCAGGCGGCCAAGGTGATCGCCGACCTGGCGAAACAGCCCGGCCAGGGGCGCTTCTGGAGCGACAGGAGCGACGACATCTACAGCGTCGCGGTGCCTTTCGCGGATGGCCCGTGGTCAGTGGTGGCGAGCATGCCCAAGGCCGAAATCAGCGCAGTGACCTGGAGTGTCGGTATTCGCCTGGTGCTCGGCAGCCTGCTGGCGATGCTGCTGGCGGTGGGGGCGGCGGTCTGGCTGCTGCGCAGCAAGTTGCGTCCGTTGGGTGACCTGGTGCGCCAGGCCCAGGCCCTGGGCGCTGGCGACCTGAGCGTACGGCTCAATGTGTCGAGCCAGGACGAGATTGGCCAGCTGGCCGGCAGTTTCAACCAGATGGGCCAGGCGCTGTCGACCATGGTCGAGCACATCCGCAAGGCGGCCCAGGAGGTCAACGGCCGTGCCCAGGCCCTGTCCGGCCTGTCGAGCGGCGCCTACGAAGGCATGGAACAGCAGTCCGGCGAAATCACCAGCATGGCCGGCGCGGTCGAAGAGTTCAGCGCCACCTCGCTGAACATCGCCGACAACATGAGCAATACCGAGCGCCTGGCCCAGGAAAATGCCCAGCAGACCCGTATCGGCCGCAGTTCCATGGAAGAGGCTTCGTCGTCCCTGGAACAGATCGCCGCGGCGCTGAACAGCACGGCGACGGTGATCAACACCCTGGGCCAGCGCTCCCAGGAAATCGGCGGCATCGTCGGCGTGATCACCTCGATCGCCGAGCAGACCAACCTGCTGGCGCTCAACGCCGCCATCGAAGCCGCCCGGGCCGGCGAACAGGGCCGCGGTTTTGCCGTGGTCGCCGATGAGGTACGCAGCCTGGCGGGGCGTACCCGCGAGGCGACGGACGAGATCTCCAGCATGATCCATAGCATCCAGCAGGAAACCGGTCATGCCATCCAGACCATGGAGCAGGGCAACTCGCTGATGCAGGAAGGCCTGTCGCGCAACGCCAACGTCGCCTCGGCGCTGGCGCGTATCGACGAACAGAGCCGCTCGGCCGGCCAGCAATTCGCTGCCATCACCACCGCCACCCAGGAGCAGAGCAGCACCGCGACCTTGCTCAGCAGCAACCTGCAGAGCATCGCCCTGGCCAACAGCGAACAGCGCGAAGTGGTCTCCAACCTGGCGCAGACCGCGCGTGAACTGGAGATGCTGGCGGCGGAACTGCGGCAGGAGGTTGATCGGTTCCGGTGAGGTGGCGCCGGTCTTTAGATCCATTCGCGGGCAAGCCACGCT
>NZ_JSYZ01000028.1 GCF_001293465.1 Pseudomonas asplenii | reverse complement strand
GCAATGACGCCCAGGTGAAGATTCGCGGTTTCCGGGTCGAACTGGGCGAGATCGAAGCCCGCCTGGCCGAGTATCCCGAGGTCAGGGAAAGCGTGGTGCTGTGCCGCGAGGATGTTCCGGGCGACAAACGTCTGGTGGCTTATATCAGCTCGACCGGAGAGTCGATCCCGGCGGAGGCGCTGCACAGCTACCTGCAAGGTTTGTTGCCCGAGTACATGGTGCCGGCGGCCTACGTGCAACTTGATGCCTTGCCCCTGACCGCCAACGGCAAGCTGGACCGCAAGGCGTTGCCGGTGCCGGATGCCCAGGCGCTGGTCAGCCGCGGCTACGAGGCGCCGCAAGGCGAGGTCGAAAGCCGATTGGCGGCACTCTGGGCCGAACTGCTCAAGGTCGAACGGGTGGGGCGGCATGACCACTTCTTCGAACTCGGCGGTCATTCGCTGCTGGCGGTGCGACTGGTCAGCCAACTGGCTGCCGTCGGCTTGTCCCTGTCGCTGGCCGAGTTGTTCCAGCACGCGACGGTCGCGCAGTTGGCTGCCCTGCTGGGCAGCCGGGCCGAGCCCGCAGGGGTTGAGCAAGTGGTGCCGGTACGCACCACCGGCAGTCAACGGCCGTTGTTCCTGGTACACGAGTTCACCGGCCTGGACCTGTATTTCCCGACCCTGGGCCAGCATATCGACAGCGATATCCCGGTCTATGGCCTGCCTGGCGTTCCCCTCGGGCAGCCGCAGTTGCAGACCCTGGAATGCCTGGCGAGCCGTCTGTTGAACCTGATGCGCAGCGTCCAGCCGCAAGGGCCTTATCGTCTGGCCGGCTGGTCGTTCGGCGGCTTGCTGGCCTACGAGATCGCCATCCAGTTGGAAAGCCTGGACGAGGAGGTGGAGTTTGTCGGCCTGATCGATACCTACATGCCGCGCCTGGTGGATCAGGGCCGCGAGCGCTGGAGTCCGCACAGCGCGCATCGCCAGCATCTGCTGGAACGCTGTGAATCGTTCTGGAATGCCCAGGGGGTGAGCGAGGAAACGCTGGCGGCACTGGACGTGGTGCGTTCAAGGCTACAGGACTTCGATTTCGAAGGGCTCCTGCAACATTGCCGCGAGCAGGGCGTATTGCCGCCGGAACTCGCCGTGTACGAGGCCGAGTCTCTGTGGCGGTACCTGGATCGCGAGGTGGCCCACGGGCATGCCCAGGCCCACTACACCGTGTTCCCCACCAGCGTACCGGTGCACCTGTTCACCGCCACCGAGCTGGCCCACGATGCCGTGCCTCATGACGGTTACCTGGGGTGGGACGCTGTGCTGCCGCGCAGCCAGCTGCAGCGTATCGAGGTCGCAGGCGATCACCAGAGCCTGATGCAGGCACCGCATATCCAGGGCCTCGCAGGGGCGCTCAATACGGCGTTGGCTGCGCTGGCCGGGCGTTCGGCGCCAGTGCGCGCCAAGCACCAGCCGTTGCTGACGATCCAGGGCGGGCGCGGCGATCACACGCCGGTGTTCTGCGTACCGGGGGCCGGCGACAGCGTCACGGGCTTTATCGGCCTGACCGACGCGTTCGGTGCGCATTGGCCGATCCATGGCCTGCAACCGCGCGGGCTGGATGGCCGCACGGTGCCGTACGGTTCGGTGGAAATTGCCGCCGAGGCCTACCTGCGGGCGATCGACAGTGTGCAACCCGAAGGACCGGTGCACCTGCTCGGCCATTCCTTCGGCGGCTGGGTGGTGTTCGAGATGGCCCTGCGCCTGGCGGCGCGGGGGCGCGAGGTGGCCTCGTTGACCCTGGTCGACAGCGAATCGCCAGGCGGCAACGGTGTGGTCGGCAGGCCCTACACGTCGATCGGTGTGCTGGAACGCCTGATCGAGACCATGCAACTGGCAGCGGGCAAATCGATGGAAATCGACCGGGCCGCCTTCGAGGCACAGGGCGATGCCGGTCAATTGCAGCTGTTGCATGCCGGCATGGTTCGCGCCGGGCTGCTGCCGCAACGCTCGGCACCGGACTCGATGCGCGGACCGGTACGGGCCTTCGGTTCGGCCTTGCGCACCCGTTACCAGCCGTCGGCGGTCTATACCGGCCCCGTGCGCCTGGTGCTGGCCGATGACCCGGTGCTGGACGCGGCGGGCAACCAGCGCGAGCAGCAGGCCATGGTCAACGGCTGGCGGCGTTGTGCCCCGGACCTCACCGTATGGCGTGGGCCGGGTAACCATTTCACCATCCTCAAGGCGCCACATGTGCAGCATCTGGCGAGCTGGTGGCGAAGCTTCCATTAACCCAACCTCTTGAAATCCGGCGGCGAGGTCGCCGGGTCAACCTCCAACGCATTCGTGGCTTTCTATGAAAAAGTTGAAGTTTCGCAAAGTGGTAATCGTGACAGTGCTGCTGGTCCTGGCGGCGATCGTGTTCTACAGCGTCCAGGCACCGGCCAAACCGCCGGAGTATCTGACCGCCAGTGTCGAACGCACGGACATCGAGAACTCCGTCCTGGCCAGCGGGGTGCTGCAGGGCATCAGGCAGGTCGATGTCGGCGCGCAGGTGTCCGGCCAGCTCAAGTCCCTGAAGGTGAAGCTGGGCGACAAGGTCAAGGAGGGCCAGTGGCTGGCGGAAATCGACCCGGTGGTGCTGCAGAACGCCCTGCGCCAGGCGCAGGTCAATGAACAGAACCTGACCGCGCAGAAACAGGCGGCGGCGGCGCAGCTCAAGGATGCCAAGTCCACCTACGAGCGCTACAAGCAATTGCGCGAGGACGATGCGATTTCCAAGCAGGACTTCGAGACCGCACAATCGAACTTCGAGGTCCGGACCGCCAACCTGCTGTCGCTGGAGGCCCAGATCAGGGATGCGCGGATCCAGGTGGAAACCGCCAGGGTCAACCTGGGCTACACCCGTATCGTCGCGCCCATTAGCGGCGACGTGGTGGGCATCGTCACCCAGGAAGGCCAGACCGTGATCGCCAACCAGCTGGCGCCGGTGATCCTCAAGCTCGCCGACCTGGACACCATGACCATCAAGGCCCAGGTCTCCGAGGCCGACGTGATTCATATCAGCCCGGGTCAGGAGGTGTATTTCACCATTCTGGGGGATGTCGACAAGCGCTACTACGCCAAGCTGAGGGGGACCGAGCCGGCACCGCAGAACTTCCTGGAAACCCAGACCGCCGGTACGCCCAAGCAGAATACCGCGGTGTTCTACAACGCCTTGTTCGATGTGCCGAACCCCGATCACCGCCTGCGCATTTCCATGACCGCCCAGGTGCATATCGTGCGTGACCGGGCCAAGGAGGTACTGACGGTGCCGGTCGCGGCCCTGGGCGAGAAGAACAAGGACGGCACGTTCCCGGTGCGGGTACTCGACGCGCAGGGCCAGGCCCAGGTGCGCAACGTGCAGACCGGCATCAACAACAATGTCCGGGTGGAGATCAAGACCGGCCTGGCCGAGGGTGACAAGGTGGTCATTGGCGAGCCGTCCGCGACACCTGCGGTAGCGGGGGCCTGACCATGAGCCGGCCTCTGTTGGAACTCAAGGGGATTACCCGCCGTTTCGTCGCCGGCGAGAAGGACTTCGTCGCGCTCAAGGACATCAACCTGACGATCAATGCCGGTGAACTGGTGGCGATCACCGGCGCCTCCGGCTCCGGCAAGTCGACCCTGATGAACGTGCTCGGCTGCCTGGACCAGGCCAACACCGGCAGCTACAAGGTCGACGGGCGCGAAACCGGCAGCCTGACGGACGATGAGCTGGCGCAACTGCGTCGCGATCACTTCGGTTTCATTTTCCAGCGCTATCACCTGTTGCCGCACCTGGCGGCCAGCCAGAACGTGGAAATGCCGGCGGTCTACGCCGGCACCGGTGAGAGCAGGCGCAACAGCCGTGCCCATGAACTGCTTGAACGCCTGGGACTGGCGGCGCACCTGGAGCACCGCCCCAACCAACTGTCCGGTGGCCAGCAGCAGCGGGTCAGTATCGCCAGGGCCCTGATGAACGGCGGCGAAATCATTCTCGCCGACGAACCCACCGGGGCCCTGGACAGCGCCAGCGGCAAGGAGGTGATGAAGATCCTGCTGGAGCTGCATGCGGCCGGGCACACGGTGATCCTGGTCACCCACGATGATAAGGTCGCTGCCCATGCCGAGCGTATCATCGAGATCCGCGACGGCGAGATCGTCAGTGACCGGCCCAACCCGAATCGTCCGGTGGAGGGCGGGAAAACCGCGCAGCGCCCACCGGCCAAGCCCCGGCAGGGCAACCGCCTGATGGCCGCTCTCGCACTGTTCCAGGAGGCTTTCGTGATGGCCTGGGTGGCGCTGATCTCGCACCGCATGCGCACCTTGCTGACCATGCTCGGGATCATCATCGGCATCACTTCGGTGGTGTCGATCGTGGCGATCGGCGAGGGGGCCAAGGAGTACGTGCTCAAGGATATCCAGGCGATCGGCAGCAACACCATCGAGATCTTCCCCGGCAACGACTTCGGCGACAACAAGGCGGGGTCCATCGAAACCCTGGCGCTTTCCGATGTGGCGGCCCTCAACAGCGAGTACTACATCGACAGTGCCTCGCCGAACATCGGGCGCAGCCTGCTGGTGCGTTACCGCAATATCGATGTGACGGCGACCGTCAGCGGGGTCAGCCCCAGCTACTTCCAGGTGCGTGGCATCAAGATGGGCCTGGGGGTACCGTTCAACCAGGATGACGCCCGGCGCCAGGCCCAGGTGGTGGTGATCGATCACAACACCCGCATCCGCCTGTTCGGCGCCTCGGCGGACCCGCTGGGCCAGGTGATCCTGGTGGACAACCTGCCGTGCACGGTGATCGGCGTGACCGAGGACAGGAAGAGCATTTTCAACACCAGCAAGAGCCTGAACATCTGGATGCCCTTCGAAACCGCTTCCGGTCGCGTACTGGGCCAGCGCTTCCTGGACAGCATCACGGTGCGGGCCAGGGACGGGCAGCCGAGCAAGGTGGTCGAGGACAACATCAACAAGCTGATGGAAAGGCGTCACGGCACCAAGGACTTCTTCACCTACAACCTCGACAGCGTCATGCAGACCGTACAGAAGACCAGCCAGTCGCTGGCCCTGCTGTTGTCCTTGATCGCGGTGATTTCCCTGGCGGTGGGCGGTATCGGCGTGATGAACATCATGCTGGTGTCGGTGACCGAACGAACCCGCGAAATCGGCATCCGCATGGCGGTGGGGGCGCGCCAGTCGGATATCCGCCAGCAGTTCCTGGTGGAGGCGGTGATGGTCTGCCTGCTCGGCGGGATCATCGGCATCAGCCTGTCGTTCGGGATCGGCTATGTGTTCTCGCTGCTGGTCAAGGAATGGAAGATGGTGTTCTCGCTCAGCTCGATCGTCACCGCCTTCATCTGTTCGACGCTGATCGGCATCGTGTTCGGCTTCGTGCCGGCGCGCAATGCCGCCCGGCTCAACCCGATCGAGGCATTGGCACGCGATTGAGCGAACCGCAGGAGCTCGCGCGGCTCCTGCCCGGCGCCCCGGAATGTCCCCATTTCCCATGCCAGACAGGCCACTGTCGCTGGGGTTAAATGCAGGCCACGAAAGGGCGATGTGGCAGGGCGGGCGCGGTTCCCGTGCCCGTCCCCGTATTGACCCGATGTCCTCATTTCCCCTGACACCTGTGCTCGGAGTCTGCGAGAGCGTTATGCCTATCGCCAAACCTGCTGCCCGCTTGCTGCTGCCCGTGCTGTGCGCGGCGCTGCTGGGCGGCTGCACCCTGGGTCCGGACTACCAGCGGCCACAGGTGAAGGTGGCGAGCCGCTGGTATGCGCCGCTGCCCCATGGCGCTTCGGTGGTGGGGCTGGACGACTGGTGGCGGCAGTTCAACGACCCGGCACTGGCGGCGCTGCTGCGCCTGGCCGAGGCCGACAGCCCGTCCCTCGACCAGGCGTTGGCCCGCATCGCCCAGGCCCGTGCGACCCTGGACGGCAGCCTGGCCGATGGCCGGCCGCAACTCAACGGCGGCTTGAGCAAGGCGCGGGCCGGCGTCAGCCAGCGTGCCCTGAACAAGGTCGGCAGCACCTCCGGGGCGACCCTCGATGCGAGCTGGGAACTGGACCTGTTCGGCAAGCTGCGCCGCAGCGACGAAGCTTCGCGCCATCTGCTGCAGGCCCGGGTCGATGACTGGCATGACGCCAGGGTATCCCTGGCGGCTGAGGTCGGTGATGACTTCGTGCAGTACCGCGGCTGTCAGCTGTTGGTCAACGCCTACCGCGACCAGGCGCAATCCCAGGAACAGACCGCGCGCCTGACCCGGCTGTCGCACCAGGCCGGTTTCACCTCTGCCGCCGATGCCGCACTGGCCGATGCCAGTGCCGCTGCGAGCCTCGCAACCCTGACCAATCAGCAAAGCGCCTGCGATGTGCTGCTCAAGAGCCTGGTGGCCCTGTCCGGCAGCAGTGAGGACAAGGTGCGTGAAGTGCTCGGCGATCTGCCGCCGCGCCTGCCGGAGCCGGCCTTGCTGGATGTGCGGGAAGTGCCCGCCAACCTGGTTCGCCAGCGTCCGGACCTGGCCGCCAGCGAACGCGAACTGGCGGCCGCCAATGCGCAGATCGGAGCCGCCCAGGCCGACCGCCTGCCCAGTCTTGGCCTGGTCGGCTCCTTGGCCGTGGGCACCACCACCGGCCAATACAGCCGAACCTGGAGCCTGGGGCCGCAGCTCAGTGTCCCGCTGTTCGATGGCGGCAAGCGGCGGGCGGCCGTGGACTCGGCCCGGGCCGGCTATGACTCGGCCCTGGCAACCTATCGGCAGACCCTGCGCACGGCCGTGCTGGAGGTCGAACAATCGCTGGTGCGCCTGGACGCCGCGCGCCGCTCGGAGGCCGATGCCCGGCGCGCCACGCAAGGTTACGAGGCGTATTTCCAGGCCGTCGATCGCAACTGGCAGGCCGGCAATGCCAGCCTGCTCGACCGCGAGCTGGCGCGCCGCTCGGCGTTGTCGGCGCAAATCGAACTGATCACCCTGCAACAGAACCAGGTGCGCTACTGGATCGCCCTGTACAAGGCCCTCGGCGGCGGCTGGCAGGACCGCGACGAGCTGGCGGGCGAAGTGCCGAAGCGGGGTGGGGCATGAGGCTGACGGCAGGCCATGGCCTGCTGGCACTGGCTGGGCTCGCGCTCTCGGGATGGCTGCTCTTCGGTCGCGCCGCGCCGGCACCGGCGGCCACGCCCGTGGTGGCTACCAGCCTGAGCGTCGAGGCGGTGCAGCCGCGCCGTGAAGACTGGCCACAGGTGCTGGTGGCCAGCGGAGCCCTCGCGCCCTGGCAGGAGGTGCTGATCAGCGCCGAGACCGGCAGTTTGCGCATCGCCAGCCTGAACGCCGATATCGGCGACCGGGTGCGCAAGGGGCAGGTCCTGGCCACCCTGGCCGATGCCAGTGTGCAGGCCGACGAAAACAAGCAGAAAGCCGCGGTGGCCCAGGCGGCCGCACAGTTGCAGGAGGCACGCTCCAACGAGCGGCGCGCGGCGGTGGTCGGGCAGAGCGGCGCCTTGTCGGAGCAGCAACTGGAGGAGTACCGGGTCAAGGTACAGACCGCCGAGGCCAATCTGGCGTCGGCGAACGCCGATCTGCGCAGCACCCGCATCCGGCTCGCGCAGACCCGTATCGTCGCCGTGGACGATGGCATCATCTCCGGGCGCAAGGCTTTGCTCGGCGATGTGGTGGCCGCCGGCAGCGAATTGTTCCGGATGATCCGCGCCGGTCGCGTCGAATGGCAGGCCGAACTCGATGCGCGGCAGTTGCCGCAGGTACGCGCCGGACAATCCGCCGAGCTGGAACTGCCGGATGGCACGCAGGTGCGGGGGCGGGTGCGCCTGGTTGCGCCGGTGCTGGACAGCAAGACCAGCCGCGCGCTGGTCTATGTCTCCTTGCCCGGCGACTCATCGGCACGGGCCGGCATGTATGCCAGCGGCCGCATCGAGCTGGCCGACCGCGCGGCGCTGACCGTTCCGGATACCGCCGTGGTCCTGCGCGATGGCCGCTCCTATGTGTTCGTGCTGGGCGAGGACATGCATGTCACCCAGCAGGGGGTGGAAGTCGGGCGCCGGCGCGGGCGGGCCGTGGAAATCGTCGCCGGGCTGACCGAGCAGGCACGGATCGTGCGCAGCGGAGGCGCCTTCCTCAGCGACGGGGCCAGCGTGACCCTGGTCCACAAGGCGGACGAGCGATGAACATCTCCGCACTGTCGATCCGCTACCCGGTACCGGCGGTCATGCTGTTCGTGCTGCTGACCCTGTTCGGCGTGTTTGGCCTGGATCGGCTCGGCATCCAGGACTTTCCGGACACCGACCTGCCCACGGTGGTCATCAGTGCATCGCTGGAAGGGGCGGCGCCCGAACAACTGGAAACCGAGGTGGCGCGCAAGCTCGAAGACAAGCTGACGTCGCTGCGTCTGCTGCAACATGTGACGACCTCGATTACCGAAGGCAGCGTCAGCATCAACGTCACCTTTGCCATCGACAAGGACGGCAACGAAGCCCTCAACGAAGTGCGCAACGCTGTGGACAGCGCCAGGGCCGAATTGCCGGCGAGCCTCGACACGCCGTCGGTGTCGCGCCTGACCACCAATACCTCGGCGCTGCTGACCTACGTGGTCGATGCCCCGCGGATGAACGAGCAAGCCTTGTCCTGGTTCATCGACAATGAATTGAGCAAGCACCTGCTGGCCGTGCGGGGCGTCGCCAAGGTCGTCCGGGTCGGCGGGGTGGATCGGGAGATCCAGGTCGACCTCGATCCGGCCATGATGGCAGGGTTGGGGCTTGGCGTGACGGACGTGGCCGCTCGCTTGCGGGCGATGCAGAAAGACAACTCCGGCGGCCAGGGCGATCTGGGCAGCGGCCAGCAGGCCCTGCGCATCCTGGCGGCGATCGACGACCCGGCGCAGCTCGGCACCGTTCGCCTGCCCACCGGCGATGGACGCATGGTGGCTCTGCAGCAACTGGGCTCGGTCCGCGATACCCATGCCGAGCGCAGCACCCGGGCCTTTCGTGACGGCAAGCCGGTCATCGGCTTCCAGGTGATGCGCTCCCTGGGTTTCTCCGATATCGGGGTGACGGCGGATGTGCGCCGCGCGATCGACGAATTCGACGGCCAGCATGCGGATATCCGCATCGAAGAGGCGAGCAACAGCGTCGCGCCGGTGCTGGAGAACTATCGCGGCTCCATGACCCTGCTGTACGAGGGCATGCTGCTGGCCGTACTGGTGGTCGGCTGGTTCCTGCGTGACTGGCGGGCCACCCTCGTCGTGGCGACCGCGCTGCCGTTGTCGATCATTCCCACCTTTGGCGTGATGTATTTTGCCGGTTTCACCCTCAATACCATTTCCCTGCTGGCCCTGGCGCTGGTGATCGGCATCCTGGTGGATGATGCCATCGTCGAAGTGGAGAACATCGCCCGGCACCTGCGCCTGGGCAAAAGCCCGCGCCAGGCGGCGATCGAGGCCTCCGACGAAATCGGCCTGGCGGTGGTGGCGACCACCGTGACCCTGGTGGCGGTGTTTCTGCCCACGGCGTTCATGGGCGGGATATCCGGCAAGCTGTTCCGCCAGTTCGGCGTGACCGCCAGCGCGGCGCTGCTGTTTTCCCTGCTGGTGGCGCGCATGCTGACGCCGATGATGGCGGCCCATGTGCTCAGGGCCAGGTCCCATGTAGAGCAGGATGGCGGCTTGATGATCCGTTACCTGGGCTGGATCCGCACCAGCCTGAGCCGACGCCGGACCACCATGGCCCTGGTCGGCCTGCTGCTGCTCGGCTCCCTGGCGCTGATCCCACTGTTGCCCACCAGTTTTCTGCCGGCCCAGGACAATGCGCGCAGCACCATCAGCCTGGAACTCGTGCCCGGCAGCAGCCTGGAGCAGACCGCCGCCATGGTCTTGCAGGCCGATGCCCGCCTGCGCACGATTCCCGAGGTGGCGCATGTTTTCGCCGCGGTGGGCAGCGGCGATATCTCCGGCGGCGGCAATCGCAAGGCGAGCCTGACGGTCGACCTGCTGCCACGCGACGAGCGCGCCCTCAAGCAGTCCGCGGTCGAGGCGAAGATGCGCGAGGCGCTGCGCAGCCTGCCCGGGGTGCGAGTCAATGTCGGCGGCGACCGCAGCGGGGAACGCCTGGACATCGTCCTGGCCAGTGACGATGGCGACCTGCTCGAACGCACCGCCAGTGCCCTCGAACCCCAGTTGCGCCAACTCAGGGGGATCGGCAACGTGACATCGAGTACCGCGGTGCAACGGCCGGAGATCCAGATGCGCCCCGACTACGTGCGCGCAGCCGAGCTGGGTATCAGCAGCCAGGACATTGCCGACACCTTGCGCATGGCAACCTATGGCGAATATTCATCGTCCCTGGGCAAGGTCAACCTGTCCCAGCGTCAGGTCGACGTGCGGGTTCGCATGCAACCGCAGGTGCGCACCGACCTGGAGCGCATCGCCCAGTTGCGGGTCAGGGGCCACGACGGCCAGGTTGCGCTGGCATCCCTGGGCGAGATCGGCATGGGCAGCGGGCCGGCGCAGATCGACCGGCTGGACCGCCTGCGCAACATCACCCTGTCCATCGAACTCAATGGCCGCAATGTCGGCGAAGTGATGGATGAAGCCCGGCAACTGCCGGGCCTGCAGCACCTGCCCGGGCAAGTGAAGCTGGTGGAGCAGGGCGAGCTGCAACTGATGAGCGAACTGTTCGGCAATTTCAGCCTGGCCATGGCCGTCGGCGTGTTCTGCATCTACTCGGTGCTGGTGCTGCTGTTTCATGACTTCATGCAGCCTTTCACCATTCTTTCGGCCTTGCCTCTGTCGCTGGGCGGCGCCTTGTTGGCCCTGCTGCTGGGTGGCATGAGTTTTTCCATGGCGTCGGTCATTGGGCTGTTGATGCTGATGGGGATCGTGACCAAGAACTCGATCCTGCTGGTGGAGTACGCAATCATGGCCCGCCGGGACCAGGCCATGCGTCGCCACGACGCCTTGATCGATGCCTGTCACAAACGCGCCCGGCCGATTCTGATGACCACCATCGCCATGGGCGCGGGAATGTTGCCGACGGCATTGGGCTGGGGCGGGGAATCGGGCTTTCGCCAGCCGATGGCCGTGGTGGTGATTGGTGGCCTGTTGGCTTCGACGGTCCTGAGCCTGCTGGTGGTGCCGGTGATTTTCACCTATGTCGACGACGGGCTCGAAGGGATCAAGCGGCTTGTGCGTGTACCCCGATAGGCGGAATGGACCGCCATCGAGGTGCTTTCAATAACCGGGAAATGGATTCAGAGGGCATTTTGCAGCGTGTTGGAACTCTCCGGGGCAGCCTTGGCGTCGGCCGAATGCATCCAGCGGATCAGCGAACGGCGACCGCCGATGCCCATCTTGATGGAGGCGCGCTTGAGGTAGCTTTCCACGGTATTGACCCGCAGCGCCAACTGCTCGGCCAATTCCGGAGCGGTGCGCCCGGCGAGCAGGCCGACGCAGACTTCGGTTTCCCGGGAGGACAGGTTCACGCCGAACATTTCCAGGCGTTCGAGGAAGCGCTGGCGCAAGGCATCCAGACCGCTGCCATCCAGCTCCTCGGTCGCCGAAAGGTCTTGGGGGTGGCTCGGTGTCGGCAACAGGGCCTCGACATGTTCGCCGATTATCGGCAGCAGGACGCAGGAAAACTCCTGGAGGAACGCACATTCCTGCGGGGAAAAACCTGGCGATGGCGCGGGGCGGTAGAGGGACAGGGCGTAGCAACGACTCCGGGTACGACAGATCAGGTGCAGGTGGTTGGGGCGGGTGTGCAAGGTGGAGGCGTGTTGGCAGCAGGTCAGTTCGGTTTGCGGCCACGCCCCGACAGCGTCATCGACGGGCGGCGCGGGCCATTTGACCGCAGCGGCGTTCATCAGGGTATCGGTGCAGATCGGGCTGATGCCCACGCCGCCGATGCTCGAACTGGTCGGATCGGCGGTATCGAGGCGCAGTTCGGTGATGTGCGTGGCATCGACCGGCAGTTGTGCCGTGATCAGGTCATGCAGCATGCGCGGAAAATGACGATTGCCAGTACTGGCAATCACCTTGCCGACAGAGGGGAAAAGCCATTGCAGATTCATCAGGTCTCCATTTTGCTGTTGGGCACAACCGCAGGGCGCCGCCCAAGGTTCCATGAGATTTTTCGGGTACGTATCAGTGGGTCGAGGTCATCAGTTGGCTGGGGCTGGGTGAACGCAGTGCGCCGTCGTCGAAAGTCCGCAGTGCGGCCATGGGTGGCGGTCTTTCGGTCAGGCGTTGCACATGATTGATCCTGAGTATTCGGTGGTAGATGGCAGGCGTGCATTCCAGCGTGCCGTAGATGACTTTTTCGCCTTTGCTGCCTTGCACGACATTGCGTCGGGCGACCGTCCAGCCGGAGCGTTTTAGAACTTTCTCCATCAGGGCGTCGACAATGACTTCATAAGTACCGATTTCTTGAGTGGAGGCGAACTGCAACATGGCCAGGAACAGCGCGACGGTGCGCAGGTCAACTTTGGCTTCGGTAAAGCCGCTGTCCGAAGTGTCGCTGTTCAACAAGGCAAAGCGACTGGCTTCCCAGCAGTCGATCAAGTTTGGCCTGGAGCGATCATCGCTCAGGACGAAGTTCAATGCACCACAGATCAGGGTCGGTTTATAGGAGGGGCGAAGTCTGACACAACCGGTCACTTGAACGCCTTTGTGAGTATAGAGGTAGAGGGCATCGTCATCGTCGTATTCGTCGAATTCATATTCACTGCCGCAGTAGCTTGCAATATGCCACTTGCGTCGATCGATAAAGGCGGCCTTACGAATACTGAGTATTTGCTCTAATACATGGGAGGGGAGTTCGGAGTAGCTGGCGACAGCGACATGCACCTTGGAAAAAATATAAGAGGTCCAGGAAAACAGGTACGAGTGAGGGGCATAACCAATCATAAATGCGTCGCGAGGAGGAGATAGATGCATATTGTTATTGATCCCGGGTAAGCGCGGCAACTGTACTTAAGTGCAGCTGCCGGCTGAAGGAGAACTGCTGTCTAATTACCATCGTCCGAATACCGAGCTCGCCGCTCATTATCAGGCTCGCACCGATCGCATGACGGAATTTACGATTCTGTGACAGCGATCACGAATTGCTCGTGACTCGAAGTGCCGAGGGTGATTATTCATCAAATTGAAACAAAGGCAAGGTGCACCCGCCTTTAATCGGCGAGGCAGGGAAGAACGACTTTTCCAGACTGCGGAACAAGTCGAGCGGAAAATAAATCCATTGCGGAATTTTTAGGGGGCGTGTCATGTACTACGTTGTAATTGCGATGCTGACAGTATTGCTGGTACCAGGTCCGACGAACTCGCTGCTGCTGCAGTCGGGGGTCATTCGTGGTCTGGGGACTTATTCATTGAAGTTGGTTCTCGCCGAATGGACGGCCTACCTGATCCAGATCACCGCGTGGGGAGTCTTCATCGATGCGCTGACGCAGGATCACGCATGGGTGGTGGTGCTGACCAAGAGCCTGGCGGTGATGTTCCTGTTCTACATTTCCTTTAAGTTGTGGTTTTCGGCGCAGGTCGATGCCTCCGGAAAGCCCTCTGCCATCTCGGTTTCGGCTATGTTCGTGGCGACCCTGACCAACCCGAAAGGGCTGTTTTTCGCCTCATTCGTGGCCCCGCCAGGCACCTTCCTGCATCTGCAAAGCTACCTGGAATTCATGGCCGTCTTTTCCCTGGTGATTCTGCCCGTGGCTCTTGTCTGGGTGAGTCTGGGGGCGTTTTGCGAACGCAATTTCTCAGCGTTCCTATCGGGCAACAGGGTCAATAAATTCGTTTCATTGGTCATCGGGCTGTTTGCCAGCATGGCCTTTTACAACTTGGCCTCGAAAGTCATCCTGGCCTGAAAGATTCCTGGCGCAGCGTTGGAAAAGATCAAGACGATAACCGGGTCGGCCTCGGCGGTGAGAGACCCGCGGGGAAGGAAAGAGGGGCTGACTCGGGACTATCGGTTAGAAAATATTGTAGCGAATGGCCTTGACCATGGCCTGTCTGATATTGGTGCAACCCAGTTTCTCGGTAATTTTCTTGGCGTAGAATTTCACCGTGCGTTCAGTGATATTCATGATCAGGCCAATCTCCTGATAGTTCTTGCCAAGGGCCAGCCAGTGTAGAAACTCGATTTCCCTGGGGCTCAGGGACAGCAACTCTTCCTGGTTCTCTTCAATGGGCCGATGCTGATGGATGATGGTACTGATTGCCTGGATCAGGAACAGATTCGAGTGAATGATGCGTTCAAAGTCAGGGTCGCCTTCGACACAGGGCAAGTGCAATGAACCGAAAGCACTGCCGGGCTCATGAGTGGGAATGCTGAAGCCCTGGTCGATACCATAACGGGCGGATTGCTCGAAGACTTTGTTGGGAGTACGGGCACGGTCGTGTATCGTCGCCCAGAAAAAAGGGGATGAGGTGATGGCGGCATTGGCCATGACCGGATCAGACTTGTAGAGTGCCTGTTTGCGATAGGTGTCGACCCATTCTTGCGGATAGTTTCCATGAATGGAAATTTCGCCGTTTTCGATTAAGTGCGAGTCGGCGTAGACATAGGCGAATCGTGTTATTTCCAGCTTTTGAAGTGCCCAGCTCAAGACTTCGACATAGGTTTTTTCGCTGGCCCCAGGCATGTTGTTTTCAACTTCTCTAGCCAGATCAAACGTATGTTTGATTGTGCGGAGTTTGGGCATGAGAAACGGGCTCCGGTCAGCTCAATGTGCGCCGATTTATGCATCCGTAGTGGGGGTGACATCTGTTTTATAACATCGACGAAAAACCATTTCAACATGTGTCAAAGTGAAATCATCCAGGGTAAAAAACCGACTGAATCACTCATGTTTGACGTCATTCCCTTGCCTTGACCGGCCAGGGTGGTCAGGTCCTTCGCGACGATTCAGTCCGTACCGGAGGAACTGTGTGACCGCCCAGTCACGAACAAGTTCCCCGGTAGACACGTCGTTTTCACCGCAGGTGAAAGGTGTCAGGGCAGGCACGAGGGTGGCCTGCTGTGCGTCAACGAGCGCTCTTGTCCAGCATCGCCAGCAGCAACACCTGGGTGCCAGCCTCGGCCCAGTGCGGATGGATGTGTTCAGCCTCGTTATGGCTCAGGCCGTCGACGCAAGGCACGAAGATCATCGAGGTCGGCGCGACGCGGTTGAGGTAGCAGGCGTCATGGCCGGCGCCGGAGACCATATCCCTGTGGCTGTACCCCAGTTGCTCGGCGGCGCGCCTGACACTGTCGATGCAGCCGGCATCGAAGTCGATCGGCGCATAATCGAAGATCTGCTCGACCTTCCAGCGCAAGCCCATGCCTTCGGCAATGCGTTGGACCTGCTGGCGGAACTCTCGATCCAGTCCGGCCAGCGCTTCCTCCCGCGGATGGCGGAACTCGACACTGAAGAACACCCGCCCCGGCACCACGTTACGCGAGTTGGGGAATACCTTGACCAGGCCAATGGTCGCCCGGCCTTCATCGCCCTGGGCCAGGCCCAGGGCATTGACCGCCTCGGCGACCCGTGCCAGGCCGAGGAAAGCATCCAGGCGCAGAGCCATCGGCGTGGTGCCAGCATGGGCGCTGCGGCCGAAAAGCTCGACCTCGTACCAGCGCTGCCCCTGTGCCCCGGTGACAACACCGATGGTGATGTCTTCGGCCTCAAGGATCGGCCCCTGCTCGATGTGCAATTCGAACGCGGCATGGATATCGCGGCCGCCCATCGGTTCGGAGCCGGCGTAGCCAATGCTTGCCAGGGCCTGGCCGAGGGTGATGCCCTCGGCGTCGGTGCGCGACAGGCCGTAGTCGAGGTCGAACACCCCGGCGTAGACACCGGAAGCGATCATCGCGGGGGCGAAGCGCGAGCCTTCCTCGTTGGTCCAGTTGATCACTTCGAGCGGCCGCTCGGTCTCGATGCCAAGGTCGTTGAGAGTACGGATCACCTCGAGCCCTGCCAGCACGCCGTAGATCCCGTCGAATTTGCCGCCCGCAGGTTGCGAGTCACCGTGGGAGCCGGTGATCACTGGCGCCAGGCTGTCGTCGCGGCCGGCACGACGGGCGAAGATGTTGCCCATGGCGTCGATGCGGATGCTGCAGCCGGCCTCACGTGCCCATTGCACGAACAGGTCGCGGCCACGGCGGTCTTCTTCGGTAAGGGCCAGGCGTGAAACCCCGCCGTTCTCGGTGGCACCGATACGGGCCATTTCCATCAGCGAGTCCCACAGGCGTTCGCCATCGATGCGCAGTGGCTGGCTCATGCCTCACCGTCCTGTGGTTTGACCTGGTAGCGGAAGTCGCAATGGGAAGCACCGCCCATGATGGTCTGGGTGCGCTTGAGCTCGACCCGTGGGTCGTAGCCGACAATGAACAGTTCGTCGCGGTTGCACGAGAGCAGGTGGCCGATCTCACCCAGGCCCATCTCGTGGTACATCTCGGCGTAGCGGCAGCGGTGCACGTCGTAGTCGAAGTGGGTGGCGTCGCTGGCGATCACGTCGACCTTCAGCGCGTCGTCCTTCTCCCAGAGCTCCTGCAGGTCGACGAAACCCTGCAGGTCGGGGCCATTGGGCTCGCGCGCAGCAAATTGCCGGCCGGCCTCGACCGCGGCCTGGGACACGGCCTCACCGATCACCGCGGCGGCCTTGTCCTTGCCGTAGTCGCGCACCAGGATTTCGTAGATGGGTTTGATGATCTCGGCCTCGATTCGCCGGCGGGCGAGGATGCCCAGTTCTCCGTCATGTTGACTCATAGTGTGTGCCTCCATCAGCTCCACGGACCGTCCGGGCGGTGGTGATACAGGGATCGCCACCGCCGGCCGGGTTATTGTTGGCCGCCGGCTACGCTGACCGGCCGCCAGGTATTGGCCTTGACCTGGTAAACGGTAAAGGTCGGGTTCTTCAGGTTGCCTTCGGCGTCGAAGGCGATCGGACCGGTGACGCCCTGGTACTGGCTGGCCTTGAGCACCGGCAGGTACTTGGCCGGGTCGGTGGAGTCGGCCTTCTCGATAGCGGCGATCAACACACCAACGCCATCGTAGGCGAAGGGGGCGTGCAGCTCGATATGGGTCTTGTAGTGTTGCTCGTAGGTCTGCTCGAACGCCTTGCCGCCAGGCATTTGTGCCACGGCCAGGCCCGGCTCCAGGGCAATGACGCCTTCGCCTTCCTTCTGCGCCAGTTCAAGGAAGGTCTGGCTGACGAAGCCACCGGCGCCCATCAGCGTGGCCTTGATTCCCAGTTGCCGGATGCGGCGGGCCAGGGGCGCGGCCTGGGCATCGACGCCGCCGAAGAAGATCAGGTCTGGGTTCTTGCTGCGGACGGTGGTCAGCACGGCGCTGAAGTCCACGGTCTTGTCGTCGACGTATTCGCGCGACACCACGCTGCCGCCATTTGCCTCGATGGATTTGACGAACTGGTCGGCCAGGCCCTGGCCGAAGGCGGTGCGGTCGTCGATCACGGCGATGCGTCTGGCTTTCAGGGTTTCCAGCGCGTAGCGACCGGCGACCTGGCCGCCATCATCGTCATGGCCCATGACCCGGAAGCTGGTGTCGAAGCCCTGTTGGGTGTAGGCGTGGCCGGTGGCGACCGGCGCGACCTGGGCAATGCCGGCGTCATGATAGACCCGCGCCGCCGGAATGCTGGTACCGGTGTTCCAGTGGCCGACCACACCGACCACACCGGCATCGACCAGGCGCTGGGCGACGGTCACGGCGGTGCGTGGGTCGGACTGGTCGTCTTCCGACAACAGTTTGTAGGTCACGGCTTCGCCATGGATTTTCGGGTGGCGGGCGTTGGCTGCGTCGATCGCCAATTGCGCGCCGTTTTCCAGGTCCTTGCCGATCCGTGCGGAAGGGCCGGTGAGGGGGCCGGCCAGGCCGATGAGAACCTGCTGGTCGGCCTGGGCAACAGCGCTGGCCAGGCTGCTGATGGCGATACCGATCAGACCGGCGCGCTTGATGAGGGCAGTGATGTGCATGTGGGTGTCCTGTTGCAGAGTGCGACCTGACGGGTCGCTGGTTTTATTGGCTCCGGAGGCCCGGTGGCGGTTCGGGTTCATTCGCCGAGGTAGGCGGCACGGACATGCGGATCGTCCCGCAGGTCCGCCGAGGCGCCGTGCAGGCTGACCCGGCCGCTGTCCATGACATAGGCACGCTGGCAGACCTGCAGGGCGAGACGTGCGTTCTGCTCGACCAGCAGCAGGGTCATGCCGCTGTCGCAGACCTGATCGATCACCTCGAAAATCTTCTCCACCATGATCGGCGCCAGGCCCATCGACGGTTCGTCCAGCACCAGGAGGCGCGGGCGCGACATCAGTGCGCGGGCCAGGGCCAGCATCTGCTGTTCACCACCGGACAACAGCCCGGCCGGTTGCCGGGCGCGACGGTGCAGATGGGGAAATCGTTCCAGCCAACTCTCGATCTCCTGCTCGACCTGTTCCTGGTCGGTGCGGCAGAAGGCGCCGGCGTGCAGGTTCTCCAGCACGCTCATGCGCGCGAACACGCCACGGCCTTCCGGCACCATGGCGATGCCCTGGCGCAGCAGTTCGTGGGCGGCACGGCCGGCAATCGAGCGACCGGCGAAGCGGATCTCGCCGGCGCTGGCCGGCAGCAGCCCGGTCAGCGCCTTGAGGGTCGAGGTCTTGCCGGCGCCGTTGGCACCGATCAGCGTGACCCGCTCACCCGGGTCGATGTGCAGGTCCAGCGACTTGACCGCGGCGATGGCGCCGTAGTGCACGCTCAGACCCTGGATGCGCAGAAGGGCTTCAGGCATGGGCGCCAGCTCCGAGATAGGCCTGGATTACCGCCGGGTCGCGGCGGACCGTTTCGGCATCGCCCCGGGCGATGACCTGCCCGTGGTCGAGTACCGTCAACTGGTCGCAGATGCCCATGACCAGCTTGACGTCGTGCTCGATCAGTAACACGGTGCAGCGGTCGGCGCGGATCTTTTCCAGCAGCTCGCGCAATTGCCGTTTTTCGCTGAGGTTCATGCCCGCCGCCGGCTCGTCGAGGGCCAGCAGGCGCGGTTCTGTAGCCAGTGCCCGGGCGATTTCCAGCCGGCGCTGGTGGCCGTAGGACAGGCTGTCGGCGCGGTAATCGGCGAACCGGCCGATGCCCACGTAGTCGAGCAGTTGCCGGGCCCGCTCGCGGGTCTGGCGCTCCTCCTCGCGGCCGCGTCGATGGCCGCTCAAGGCCGCCCAGACGCCGTTGCGGGTGCGCACATGTCGCCCGACCATGACGTTTTCCAGCGCGCTCATGGCGTTGAACAGGCGGATATTCTGGAAGGTGCGGGCAATTCCGGCCTGCGCCACCTTGTGTACCGACGAAGGCCGGTAGTCCTGGCCGTCGAGGTGGAACTGCCCCGAATCGGCGCGGTACAAACCGGTCATCACATTGAAGAAGGTGGTCTTGCCGGCACCATTGGGGCCGATCAGTCCATGGATATGGCCGTTCTCGATGCTCAGACTCACGTCGCAAAGTGCCGCCACGCCGCCAAAGCGTTTGTTCACGCCGTTGATTTCCAGCAGGATCGTGCTCATCGCGCGCCTCCGTTACCGGCTGGCCAGAGGCCAGCTGGTCGATAAAGCATGGCGAGGATCAGCGCCAGGCCGTAGAACAGTTGACGGATGATTTCCGGGTCCAGCAGCACCTGGCCGAACAGGGCCTGTTGCAGGCTGCCCGTGCTCGCTCGCAGCACCTCCGGCAGGGCGGCCAGCAGCACGCAGCCGAGAATCACTCCCGGAACGTGGCCCATGCCACCGAGCACCACCATCGCCAGCACGGCGATCGATTCGTTGAGTGTGAAGGATTCCGGCGAGACAAAGCCCTGGAACGAGGCGAACAACGCCCCGCTGACACCGCCAAAGGCCGCGCCGATGGCGAACGCCAGCAGTTTCAGGTTGCGGGTGTTGAGGCCCATCGCTTCGGCGGCCTGCTCATCCTCGCGGATCGCCAGCCAGGCGCGACCGATACGCGAGCGCTGCAGGCGAATGCAGGTGAACAGGATCGCCACCATCAGCGCCGCGAACAGGTAGTAATACAGGTACACCGACGGCAGGCGCAGGCCGAACAGCTCCTGGGTGCGGGCCAGGTTCACACCCCACAGTTGCAGGGGATCGACCGAGGAAATGCCCTTGGGGCCATTGGTCAGGTTGATCGGACGGTCGAGGTTGCGCATGAAGATGCGGATGATCTCGCCGAAGCCCAGGGTCACGATCGCCAGGTAATCGCCACGCAGGCGCAGGGTCGGTGCACCGAGCAGGATGCCCAGGCCGGCGGCCAGCAGCGCGGCCAGCGGCAGGATCAGCCACAGCGGCGCATGCATCCCGCCGGGCAGCGCGGCGGCCAGCGACGGAAACTGGGTGAGCAGGTGCGGCGAGGAGAGCAGGGCGGCCAGGTAAGCGCCGACCGCATAGAAGGCGATGAAGCCCATGTCCAGCAGCCCGGCGTAGCCGACCACGATGTTCAGGCCCAGCGCCAGCATGATGTACAGCAGCGCGAAGTCCAGGGTGCGGACCCAGGCGTTGCCGCCCGCCTGGCCGACCAACCAGGGGGCGAGCAGCAGGGCGGCGGCGAACAGCAGCAGGCCGAGTTTTGCCCGTGGTGCGGTGTTGTTGAGGATCGATTCGACGGTCATGCGCGGCTCGCCAGTCGTTCGCCCAGAAGGCCGGTAGGGCGCAGCACCAGCACGGCGATCAGCACCATGAAGGCGAACACGTCCTGATAGTTGCTGCCGAATACGCCGCCAGTGGCTTCACCGAGGTAACCGGTGCCCAGGGACTCGATCAGGCCGAGCACGATGCCGCCGAGCATCGCGCCCTTGAGGTTGCCGATCCCGCCAAGCACCGCGGCGGTGAAGGCCTTGATGCCGGGCAGAAAACCCATGTAGAAGTGCGCGCTGCCGTAGTTGCTGGCCATCATGATTCCGGCCAGCGCCGCCAGTGCGCCGCCGATGGCGAAGGTCAGCACAATCACCTGGTTGGGGTTGATGCCCATCAGGCTGGCGACCTGCGGGTTTTCCGCCACGGCGCGCATGGCCCGGCCCAGGCGGGTGTGATGGACCAGCAGGAGCAGCGCGGCCATCAGGGCGGAGGCGATGCCGATGGTGGCGAGTGCCGTGACGTTGGTGATGGCGGGTGGGTGCAGGTCATCACCGGGGGTGACTTCGATCGGGTCTAGCGGTAGCAGTTGCACGAACATCTGCGGGTTGCGCGACCACACCAGCATCGCCACGGTCTGCAACAACAGTGAAACACCGATACCGCTGATCAGCGGCGCCAGGCGCGGGGCGTTGCGCAGACGCCGGTAGGCGACGCGTTCGATCAGCACCGCGAGCAACGCGCAGGCGGCCATGGCGCCCAGGGTCGCCAGCAGCAATACCAGCAGGCCGGGCAGAGCTGGGAACAGTGATTTCAGCAGGTGGATGAGCGACAGGCCGATCAGCGCGCCCATCATCAACAGGTCGCCATGGGCGAAGTTGATGATCCGCAGTATCCCGTAGACCATGGTGTAACCCAATGCGACCAAGGCATACAGGCTGCCGAGCATCAGGCCGTTGAGCAGTTGTTGTATCAGGGTATCCATTGCAGCGAAAAAGCCTCTGGTGCCAGAACGACCGCAAACGCACAAAGGCCGGGCCGGGAAGAGGCGCACAGTAGTTCTACATTCTATTTTTATCAAATATCTGTAAAAACTATGCTTATAACCAAAGCAAAAACCTAGAAATCCTGCGAAAAATAGTGGTTTTCAGCGTTTTATTTTTAGAATATTCTCAACACATGAAAAATACAGAACAGTTAGATAGCGATCCGCCCCTTCGTGCAGTACGCACCTTCGAAGCCTTCGCCCGTCACGGTGGCGTCAATGCCGCCGCGCGCGAGCTGGACATCTCGGCGTCTGCCATCAGCCACCAGTTGCGCCTGCTGGAGGAGTTCCTGCAGCAACCGCTGACCTTCCGGCAGGGGCGCAACCTGATCCTGACCGAGGAGGGCCGCGAGTATTACCGGGCGATCCGCTCGGCCTTCGCGGTATTGCGCAGCGCCACCGACCACGTGCGGGAAAAGTCGGCGCTGCGCCAGGTCACCATCAGCCTGATCCCGTTGTTCGGCATCAACCTGTTCATTCCGCGCCTGCCCGAGTTTCTTGAGGAAAACCCCGGCCTGGACATCAGTGTCACCTACGCCAACCACCGCAGCTATCCGAGCGATGCGGCGGATATCTCGATCCGCTTCGGTACCGGCCACTGGCCGGGCTACCATAGCGAACCGCTGATCTCCGGCGCCGTTGCGGCGTTCTGCAGTCGCGAGTTCCTGCAGCGCCACGGGCCGATCGACAGTCCCGAGGCGCTGGTCGAGCTGCCGCTGTTGCACGACGAGGAACGGGGCACGTGGGCGCAATGGTTCCAGCAGGCGGGCGTACGCCGTTCCACTGCGCTCAACGGGCTGTTGTTCGAGGATGGGCAACTGGCATTGACGGCGACACTGACCGGGCTCGGCTGTGCGCTGCTGCGTGAACCGCTGGTAATGCCTTACGTGGCCAGCGGCGAACTGGTGCGGCTGTTCGATAGCACGGTCGATGACGGTCGCGGCTACTACCTGTGCCGGCGTGCTGACAGCGAACTGTCCCGCGAGGGCCTGAACCTCTATAGCTGGATCAAGCGCAGCCTGATCGGCAACCCGGGCTGAGTACGCTGCGCAAACGACCCCTTGCGGGCGCCGCGAGACTGTGCCGGAGTCAAAGATAGCCAGCTCCCCAAGGGATGACGTCTTGGCCCAGGCTGAATCTTGCCGGCACACGGACGTTACGTTTGTATCGCTTCAGTTCTTGGAGCGGCATAATGCCACTACCTTGGGCACGCGGATGTGCCCGCTGTTTACCATCCCCCCGCGCCATTCGAGGTTCGCCAGTATGCAGTTCATTGACGATTCCGATGCCATGTACCGCCTGCTCATCCAGAGCGTGGTGGACTATGCCATCTACATGCTCACTCCCGAGGGCATCGTCGCGAACTGGAATCCCGGCGCCGAGCGCGCCAAGGGGTACACCGCCGGGGAAATCGTCGGCAAGAACTTCTCGCTGTTCTACAGCGAGGAGGAGCGTGAGCGCGACCAGCCGGCGCAGAACCTGGAGATTGCCCGGCGGACCGGCCGCTTCGAGGACCAGGGCTGGCGCCTGAAGAAGGATGGCAGCGCCTTCTGGGCCCACGTGGTGATCGACGCGATTCATGATGACCACGGGCAACTGATCGGCTTCGCCAAGATCACCCGGGACATCACCGAGAAGCGCGACAACGAGCTGCAACTGATGGAAGCCAAGGTGCTGGCCGAGCAGTACAGCGCCGAGATGGCCTCGCTGTCGCGCTTCCTCGACTCGGTCATTTCCAATATTCCCGCCAGCGTCATCGTCAAGGACGTGCAGACCAACCGGGTGCTGCTGGCCAACGACCAGGCCGAGGCGCTGTTCGTGCCGAACGGCGGCAGCATGGTCGGCAAGCTCATGGCCGACTGCCTGCCGGCGGAGTCGGCCGCCTATATCGAACAGCAGATGAGCCAGGACCTGCGCATCGGCCAGGTCAGGACCGTCGAGACCCTGGTCAATACCAATCGCGGCCCCAGGACCCTCAGAAGCCGCACCGTGCTCAACCAGGACCCCGGCAACGCCTCCGAGTACGTGCTGTTCGTCGCCGAGGACGTCAGCGTCGAACTGGCCGCGAACGCCAAGATCCACCACATGGCACACCATGACGCGCTCACCGGCCTGCCAAACCGCGTGCTGTTCCACGAGCGGCTGAGAAACGCGCTGCAGCAAGCCAAGGGCACGGGCAGGATCACTGCCACGCTGTGCCTGGACCTGGACGACTTCAAGAACGTCAACGACGCCCTCGGCCACGGTTTCGGCGACAAGCTGCTGCGGGTACTCAGCGCGCGCCTGCGGGCCGAACTGCGTGACAACGACACCCTGGCGCGGCTGGGCGGCGACGAATTCGCGGTGATCCTGCCGGATCTGGAGACGGCCGAGGTCGCCGAGATGACCGCGCAACGGCTGATCCAGGCGATTCGCCCGGCGTTCCTGATCGACGGCCACAGCTGCTCGGTCGGCATGAGCATCGGTATCGCCCTGTCGCCGCAAGACCACCATCATCCCGAGCAACTGATGGGCTACGCGGACATGGCCCTGTACGAGGCCAAGCGCAACGGCCGCAGTCGCTTCGAACGCTTCAGGCCGCAGCTGGACGAGGCGGCACGCTATCGTCGCACCATGGAAACCGACCTGCGCACGGCGCTGCACTTCGGTCATCTGCAACTGCACTACCAGCCGATCGTCACCCGGTGCGGCAAGGAGATCTCCGGCTACGAGGCACTGCTGCGCTGGCGGCACCCGACCAAGGGGATGATCATGCCGAGCGACTTCATCTCCATGGCGGAAGAGACCGGCCTGATCCACGAGGTCGGCAACCGGGCCCTGAACCTGGCCTGTCAGGAGGCGGCCAGTTGGGGCACGGAGCAGACCGTTTCGGTGAACCTGTCGCCGATCCAGTTCAAGAACCCTGGCCTGGTGGATTCGGTGGCGCTGGCCCTGGCGGATGCCGGCCTGGCACCGTCACGCCTGGAGCTGGAGATCACCGAATCGGTGCTGCTGGACAACAGCGAAGAGAACGTGAACATGCTCCGGGCCCTGAAGGCCCTGGGCGTGGCCATCTCCCTCGATGACTTCGGCACCGGCTACTCGTCACTCGGTTATCTGCGCTCGTTCCCGTTCGACCGGATCAAGATCGACATGTCGTTTGTGCGCGAGATGGCCCATAGCAAGGAAGCGCTGGCGATCATCAGGGCCATTACCGGCATGAGCAACAGCCTGCTGATCAAGACCACCGCGGAAGGGGTGGAGACTGCCCAGCAGGTGGAGCAACTGATCATCGAAGGTTGCTCGCACTTCCAGGGCTACTTCTTCGGACGGCCGATGCCGGCGGACGAGCGGCTGGGGAGCCTGTCCCCGGAGGCGGACGAACGCTTGTCGCCAGCGGCCTCCCTGTAGGAGCGGGCTTGCCCGCGAAAGAGTCCTGAAGTCTTGCCGGCTGGCGGTGGTGCACGGCCCCGCGCTCAGCCCGCCGGGCTGTCTGCGTATCGTCTATGCGCTGGATGACGACTCGCTGCACATGCGCCCATGCGTAAGCTCCATCTGGCTCATTCACTCAGAGTGCGCCTTTCCACAACTCGTCAAGATGGCGAAAACCCCAGGCCTCGGGCGACTCCCGGCCCACGATCCTGTCCGCACCGCAGACCTTGGCAAGGTCGACGATTCGGGGCAGGATCGGCGTACGGCCCTTGGTCATGAAGAACACCTTGACCTTGGGCGTGAGCAAAGAGCGTTCATGCTGCTCCGTCACCACCCCCAGCGCGCCGCTTTCGAGCCGTACCAGGGAGCCGACCGGGTAGATACCGACCGTGCGAACGAAGGCCTTGAAAACGTTCTCGTCGAAATGTCCCTGCCATTCCGCCATCTTGTGAATCGATTCGGCAGGGCCCCAGCCTTTCTTGTAGGGGCGATCGGAGGTGATGGCATCGTAGACGTCACACACCGCGCCCATCCGGGCGAACAGGCTGAGTTGCTCGCCCTTGAGGTTGGACGGATAGCCTGAACCGTCGATCTTCTCATGATGGTGGAGGCAGACATCCACGGCCAGCGCACTGACGTGATGGCAGAGCACCAGAATCTCACCGCCGGCCTGTGGATGTCGACGGATCAATTCGAACTCGGCGTTGTCGAGCTTGCCGGGCTTGTTGAGAATCGCATCGGGTACCGAGGCCTTGCCGATGTCGTGCAATAGGCCGGCAATGCCCGCTTCGTGCACCAACGCCTCGGACAGTCCGAGTTGGCGGGCCAGGGCGATCATCAATGCGCACACCGCCACGGAGTGCAGGTAGGTGTACTCATCGGCCGTTTTCAGCCGGGCCAGGCTGATCAGGGCATTGGGGTGTCGATGAATGGAGTGGGCGATATCGTCCACCACTGTATCGACGTCATCGAGATCGATCACCGCCCCCATCCGTGCATGGCTGAACATCTCCACCACAGCCGCCTTTGACCGTTCGCAAATCCGCCGGGCCGAGGCCAGTTCATCCTCCATGCTCGAACGGATCACCACGGTTTTCTCGGCGATGTCCTCAAGGCGTTCATCAGCCTGTTGTGCCGCCTCCTCGGGTGAGAGGCTGAGCGCACCAGGGGGTATATCGAGTCCCTTGTCGGTATCGATCCAGACCTGAGAAACCGAAGAGTTCAGAATCTGCTTGAGATCCTGCTCACTACTGAGCAGAAATCGCCCCCTCAAGAAAGGATGGTCCATCCAGGAGCCGCACAGTTCCTTGATGTACATGCCAACACAAAGATCAGTGGTTTTTATACGTTTCAACATGGCAGACAGCCTGTATCCAGGTAAGCACTCAAGTCCTGCGATTGAAAGCAACTCTCATTCGATGGCCAGTATTACGCCATCTCAGTCCATTGTTTGGGCCAATGCCTGTTTATAGTCAAGATAGACGTTGGCTGCGCAGGTCAGGAACGCCTGCTCCCACAGAGGCCTGAGTTACGATCCTGGGCACGCTCGCCTTGCTGGCCTTCAATGAAATAAACCTTTTGCCATGTGGTGTAGTCAATTGGAATAAGGGCCCCGTTTTCAGTGGGCCAAGGCGTTGGCTGTGAAACTGCAAGCAGCCCGCCCACCCCGATTCATCCCTAGGAGGCAACCATGGCCCGAGCCCTCTGGAAAGGTGCGATCAGCTTCGGTCTCGTGCATATCCCGGTATCCCTGAACACTGCCGTGCATGCCCAGGGCGTGGATTTCGACTGGCTCGACAAGCGCAGCATGGACCCGGTGGGCTACAAGCGGGTGAACAAGGTGACCGGCAAGGAGATCGAAAAGGACAACATCGTCAAGGGCGTGGAGTACGAAAAGGGCCGCTATGTGGTGATCAGCGAAGAAGAGATCCGCCAGGCCCGACCCGCCGCAACCCAGACCATCGATATCTTCTCTTTCGTCGAGGCCAGCGAGATCCCCTTGCAACACTTCGATACGCCGTACTACCTCAGCCCGGACCAGCGCGGCGGCAAGGTCTATGCCTTATTGCGCGAAACCCTTCACAGCACTGGCAAGGTCGCCCTGGCCACGGTGGTGCTGCACACCCGCCAGCACCTGGCGCTGTTGCGGCCACTGGACGCGGCGCTGGTGCTGATCACCCTGCGTTGGCCCAATGAAGTGCGCGGGCTGGACACGTTGGAGCTGGACAGCAGCGTGACCGCCAGCAAGCTGGACAAGCGTGAACGGGAGATGGCCAAGCGGCTGGTGGAAGAGATGAGCGGGCCCTGGACGCCTGACGATTACCATGATGCGTTTCGCCAGACCATTCTCGACCTGGTTCAGGAGAAAGCCAGCAAGGGCAGGATCGAGACCGTGGACAAGGGCGAGGAGGGCGGCGAGAAGGGGGCGGATATTATCGACCTGACCGAACTGCTCAAGCGCAGCCTGGCGGGGGGCGGTGGCGCCAGGACGAAGAAGAAGCCGGCGGCGAAACGACCCCGCCAGGCATCCTGAGGGTGAAGGCGCAGGCCCGCCGACCTGTTCGCGAATAAATGCGGCCCCCCGCTTTATCCGCGAACGCGCCTGTTGCCGCGAGCCGGCCGGCAGCCCCTCAGCCGATCCCCAGTTGCCGGCGCATACGCACAGTGATCGACTGGCGCACCTTGGCCATCTCCGCCCACGGGTCATCCACCTCGGCCAGGCGCTCATGCAGGTTGCCGATGTTCCACTGGTTGGCCCCCTTGAGCTGCGTCAGTTCCTCACGCCAGATCGGCACCGACACCGGCAATCCTTCACGGGCGCGCAGCGAATAGGCGGCGACGGTGGTCGCCCCTCTGCCGTTGCGCAGATAGTCGATGAAGATCCGCCCGATCCGGTTCTTCGGCCCTGACACGGCACTGAGCCGATCCGGAAACAGCCCTGCCAAGTGCTCGACGATGGCGTGGCAGAAGTCTTTCACCTCATCCCATCCCGCTCGCCGGGTCAACGGCACCACCAGGTGCATGCCCTTGCCTCCACTGGTCTTGAGAAACACCTTCAGGCCCAGCTCGTCGAGCAGCGTCAGGGTCAACCGAGTGGCTTCGAGCATGGCCTTCCACGGCAGCGCCGGGTCGGGGTCGAGGTCGAGGACGAAGCGGTCCGGCTGGTCAAAGTCCTTGTCGGTAGCGTTCCAGGTGTGCAGTTCGAGCATGTTCATCTGCACCGCAGCCAGCAGACTGTCGGCGCGATCGAACACCATCGCCGCCTGTCCGGCCTGTTCCTTGCCATAGCTGATCACGCCGGGAAGGTGCAACTGCCCGGCATGTTTCTGGAAGAACATCTCGCCGCCCAGGCCATCCGGTGCGCGCACCAGCGCCACCGGCCGATCCTTGAGCTGTGGCAGCAGCCAGCCGGCGACCTGGGCGTAGTATTCGGCGATCTGCCGCTTGGTGGTGCCGGTGGTCGCGTCGATCACCCGGTCGGGGTGGGTCAGTCGCAGGCTACCCGTTTCTGCGGGCGGCGCCTGCACAGCCTTTTTGCCGGGCTGGGCCAGTTCCAGGTCGATGCCGCTGGCCGGTTTGTCATCGCGCAGGCCGTGAAAGACCGAATGACGCACCACGCCGTCCCGGGTCATCTGCGCATAGGCAACTTCCGCCAGCAACTGCGGCTTGAGCCAGTGCACATCGCGGGCTTCGGCGCCGGTCGGTAGATTGGCCAGCGCCGGCTTGCCGGTTTCCAGCGGCTTGAGACGCCCATGAATGCTCGCCAGCGTCACGGCGCTGAAACCGGTACCTACCTTGCCGGCGTAGCGCAGTTCGCCACTGTCGGGGTCGTGCAGGGCCAGCAGCAGGGCCCCGAAGGAGGTGCGGCGGCCCTTGGGCTCGGTATAACCCACGACCACGAACTCCTGGCGCCGCTTACACTTGAGCTTGATCCAGTCACTGCTGCGACGGCCCCGGTAAGGACTGTCGGCGCGTTTGCCAATCAGGCCTTCCAGTTCCAGGCGACAGGCGCTGTCGAGCAGCGCCTCGACCGGCTGATCGAAATCGGCGGAAAACTTCAGTCGCTCGGAGTCGTTGTGTTCGAGCAATTGCGCCAGGGTACCGCGCCGATCCTGTATCGGTAGCGGGCGCAGGTCCTTGCCGCCGAGGAAGGGCAGATCGAACAGGTAGTAGGTGATGCGCTCGTCATGCTCGGTGTCGAAAGCATTCTGCAACGCCTGGAAATCGGCAACGCCGTGACGGTCCAGGACGACCATCTCGCCATCGAGCCACGCCGAGTCCAGGCCCAGTGCCTTGAGCGCCTCGACCTGGCGCGGCATTTTCGCACTCCAGTCGTGGCCGTTGCGGGTGAACAGGCGAACGTCATCCCCGTCGATACGGGCCAGGATGCGGTAGCCGTCGAACTTGACCTCGTAGCGCCAGTCCCCGCTGGGCGGCGAGTCGACCAGGGTGGCAAGCTGCGGTTGCAGCGCCGCCGGCAGGCTGGCTGCCTGGGGCCGCGGCTTCGGTTTGGCTTCATGTTGGCGAGCAGGCGAGGCCGCCTGGCGCGGCACCAGGGTTCGATCACTGAGTACGCTGTCGGGGAGAGCGGCGACGATGCTGTAATCCGCTTCGCTGCGGGCCTGGCCGTCGTGGGACTTGACCAGCATCCATTGCTCCTTCTTGCCCGCCAGGTGAGTGCGGAACAGGTTCCAGGTGCCCGACAGCTTCTCGCCTTGCAGGCGAAAACGCAGCTTGCCCTTGGCATAGGCTTCACGAGGATCGCCCTCGGGCTCCCAGATGCCGCGGTCCCAGACGATCACGTCACCGGCGCCGTAATGCCCCTCGGGGATGTTGCCCTCGAAATCCGCATAGTCCAGCGGGTGGTCTTCGACATGAACCGCCAGGCGACGAACCTTGGGGTCGAGCGAGGGGCCCTTGGGGATCGCCCAGCTTTTCAGGGTGCCGTCCAGCTCGAGGCGAAAGTCATAATGCAGATGGCTGGCGTCATGCTTCTGAATGCAGTACTGCAGCGCGTGCGCCGTATCGGGGCGCCGACGCTTGCCGGCGGGCTCGGGCGTGGCATTGAAGTCGCGTTTGCGCTGATATTCCTCAAGAGGCTTGGCCATGACGGGCTCCGTAACGATTCACGAGGTCTCTCTGGTTGGGATGTGAGGGCCAGTCCGGGAGTTCAAAAAAGCTCGTGGCTGCCGCCGAGCCTGCCTATAGCTGCACCTGCGGCTCCACGCCGGGCTCGGTGACCAGTTCGCCGTCCAGGCCGAGATCGGCCAGCAGGCGGCGGGCGTCGTACGGAGCGTGCACCTTCTGGTCGTTGTCGAAGTAGCAGTACACATCACGCGAAGCCCGCCTGGCCGGCGCCCGCTGAACGATCAGCTCGGCATCCCGCGGCTGGCCACCCTCGCTCCAGGCCTGGATCCGCGAGCGCCAACGGTGCAGCGCCTTGGCGGTGTAGCCGCTGCTGTAGAGTTCGACGTCGCCGTGCAGGCGCAGGTAGACGAAATCGGCGGTGACATCCTCGACATACGGCCATTTGCCGGCGCTGTCGGAGACCACCAGCGCCACCTCGTGCTTGCGCAACAGGTCGACGAACGTCTCACAGAGAAAACTCGGATGCCGGATTTCCACGGCATGGCGCAGGCGCGCGTTGCCGCGATTGGTGGTGCCGCCGTTGCCCTGCAGGCGCTCGGCGGCATGCCCGGCGCAAGCCCGGGCGGCCTGGCGGTCCTTGGGCAGTTTTTCCAGAAAATCGCTGAAGCGCTGTTCATCGAACCTCATCGACGGCGGAAACTGCCAGAGAAACGGCCCCAGCTTGTCCCCCAGCATCAGCGGGCCTGAAGCGAAGAAATTGGCCAGCGGCTCGTCGATCTCGCGAAGCCTGCGCACATGGGTGATATAGCGCGGCGCCTTGACCGAAAACACAAAGCCATCCGGCGTGCTGTCGCGCCACTGCACATAGCGTTCAGGCGTCTGCAGGGCATAGAACGAACCATTGATCTCGATGGTGTTGACCGCCCGCGAAGCGAAGGCCAACTCATCATCCTGGCGCAGCCCCTTCGGATAGAAATCCTTGCGCCACGGGCTGTAGCGCCAACCGGAAATACCAATGCGGATCTCGCTCATGAGTGCATCCATTCATTCGAGTCAATACATACTCATAGCGACCCTTGGGAATCCTGGAGGGTTCAGGGCGATGGACAAACGGCCTGGGTGATTAATGGCTGTTCTACCTACTGTCGTCGAGTGGTGAATCGGGATTCCCATCGGCCTCGATCTGACAGCTTCGGCCTTCTTCGCCTTATATCATCGCAGTGGATACACACTTTAAACTTCGCGCCGTCGTTAGTTATTGCCCATGACGGCGATGATTGCTGCCTTCAGGTATCTTGCCAAATACCGGGCAAGATGTAGGAAGTTGAATAGAGCCACTGATGATATTAAGGAATTGCTGTGAGAAAGTTACTGATCCCCGCCTTGTTTGCAGGCTGTTTCGGAACCGGGGCACAGGCGGCGGAAATTTCCGCGGCCATCGGCGCTACAGGCCAGGGAGCCCCGGCCCTTCGCGCGGGCCTGGGCTTTGGCTGGGATCAGCAGTGGTTCAATACTTCCACAGGGCATCTGACCGGCTATTGGGATATGGGCTACACCTATTGGGGGGCCGGAGATCAGGCGGGAACGCGTCACACTCTTTCTTTCGCCCCGGTATTCGTCTACGAGTTCGGCAACTCGGGCGTAGTACCCTTTGTGGAGATCGGTGTAGGTGTCTCCACTTTCTCGGGCTCGAGAGTCGGCGACAAGAAACTGGGAAGTGCCTTCAACTTTGAAGACCGACTGGGCGCCGGTATCAAGTTGACGAACAATCAGCGCCTGGGTGTTCGCGTCATTCATTATTCCAACGCGAGTATCAAGAAGCCAAACCAGGGCATAGAGTCGTACTCGTTGTTCTATAGCCACGATATCTGACGGGCCTGGCGAGAGCGAATTCGGGCAAATGATTCTGAACACCCCGGCGACGGCAGCGGTCTACCCCTTCGTGTTCAACGTGGGCGGTAAGCTATCGGCGACTGTCAAGCGGGCGCCCGCATACCGCAAAGGCTAGGAGGCGACATGGAAAAAGACACGCAAGCACAGGCGAAAACCCAGGGTGAGCAAGAGCGGGATAACGATGCTCACCGGCCCGACGGCTCGTCCGGAACCGGGCACGACTCCACCGCACAGAAAACAGCCCGGGACCAGGGCCCGCATTCATCCGAACAGGCGAGTGTGAAGAACGACCTCGGCTTCGATCCGGACTCCCCAGACCTGGAGGACCCGCAAGTGGATCCCCAAGGGCCGGCAAAACCGCCCAGGGACGAGCGCCAGCACTAGATAAAACCGGGGCCGGGGGCCATCCGGGAGCCCCTGGACCCGGCTCATCAACTACGGATGTCCGTCACTTGCCATGGCTGGCATGCAACGCCTTGACCTGCTCCAGGTGATGCTCGAGCGTCGGCAGGGTCTCGCTGGCGAACGCCTTCAGCTCGGCCTTGTCCGAGGAAGCCGCTTCCTTCTTGAACAGCTCCACGGCTTTTTCGTGAGCCTTGAGCTGATTCTCGACATAGGACTTGTCGAAGGATTCGTCACGCCATTCCAGGATCATCTTCTTGACCTTGTCGGTCAGCGCCGCCTCGTCGGGCACCTCGATGTCCAGCTTGTGGGCGATCTCGGAGAGTTTCTGGTTGGCCTGGGTGTGATCGCTGACCATCTTTGCGGCGAACTGCTTGATGTCGGCGCTGTGGCTCTTCTCCTGGGCCAGCTTGCCGAGCACCACTTCGGAGATGCCCGATTCGGTGGCGGCATCGACGAAATCGTTGGAGGTCGCGGCCTGCACCTGCAGCGATGCCATGCCCAGTGCCAGCGCCAGGCCCGCGTATTTGAAGAATGGATTGCTCATCTTTCACTCCTTGCTCGTTGGTGCGACTTCAGTGTCGCGTTAGGTGCGACCCGGGGCCTGGGAAAAAGGTTTAGTTTTTTTGCGGGCGCGGGCGACCAATGACACGGGACGCAATTAAATAAAACCTTCACGGCAGCGACAGGTCAGTCTTTGTAAGGGCCTTCTTTCCAGGGCCAGGGAGGTGCCAGATGAAACTCGTCTGCCTGTTGTATGGATGCCAGTGGCGCAGCCTGCTGATCAGTGACGTCGCCGGGCACAAATGCGAATGCTGCGAGCGCTGCGGGGCCGTGCGCCACCGCCATGCCGACCAACCCATCCACCTGTAGAACCCGGCTTGCCGGCGAACCGCCGCAGGCGGCCATCCAAACGGAGAACCCTCATGCCTAAGCCAAACACCCAAAAGCCTCCACTCGATATCGACACCACCGAAGACCGCATGGGCAGCGTCCATGAACTGGACTTCAGCGAACGCCGCGACGAACGCCAGGGCCGCATCGGCGACGAACGCCCGGCGCGGGAAGTGGAAGAGGAGTATCCGGCCAGGCGCGTGGCCGAGAGCGGCATGACCGGCGGCGAGGCGCTGAGCGACAGCCCCCATGAAGACAACGTCACCCTCGATGACCTCAGCCCCGAGACGCTGTTCGACGAAACCGGCGCCCGCGGCCCGGACGAACCGGGTACCGGCGGCACTCCGGCGGACCAGAGCCTGCGCCGGGTCAGGGCCGCTGAGATCGGCGGCGGCATTGGCCTGGACGAGGCCGAACTGGCGCGCTCGGCACCGCTCGACGGCGAGCCGTGGACCGATGACGTCGTCCCCTCCAACAACGGAAGAACCTCCAAATGAACCCACAGCGCTGTGCCTGCAATCATTGTTCCTGCACCGTAGGGGCCAACGCCGTCATACGCGATGGCAAGGCCTATTGCTGCCAAGCCTGTGCATCGGGCCACCCCCAGCACCAGCCTTGCTGCAAGGGTGAGTGCAAATGTGGCGAGGCAAGTCATTCGACTTCACCTTGAGTTCCGTGGCCGGGCCTGGCTCGTGGCTGTAATGGCAGTTCCCCGCCAGGCTGAGTGTCCCTTTGGTCTTCCCACAGCCTGCTGTTGCGGGAGACGGCTCTTGACCCGCCAACCCTTTCCATCCCCCAATAGGCTTCTCGTCGCGCAACCAGGGAACAGGACGCACATGGGGCAGCAGATTTCCGACACCGCCACTTTCATCACCTACCTGAATGCCGTGATAGCCGTGGCGGCGCTTTGCCTGAGCATCAGTAATCGAAGGACTCAACTGGCGACCTATCGCCTGACCCGCTCCAGCCACTGGAGCAGCACCAACGACCTGCACGTCATCAGCGCCGAGCAACTGGACGATTCCGTCCTGGTCAAGCTCGTGTTCTTCAATCCCGGTGCGATCGCCGCCTTGATCCAAAGCCTGGCCGTCTACGAAATTCCGCCGTCGGTCTGGTGGTGGCCACGCCGTTTGGACGGGCTACGGCGCAAGCGCATCGAATTCGCCCAATGGTGGCCAACGTGCGATGAAAACGAGAAGACACCGCGCCTGTTTGCAGACCGTTATCAGCAACTGCTGGTAAAGGAGAGCCGCGTCATCCTGGTGAGATTCCCCGGCAGGATCAATCGCCTTGTCCATGCCTTTGAGCTGAAGACCAATCATGGCCCGATCACTACCTGGTATGCCCTGGACTTCATCGAGAAGGGGTTTGCGTTTCAATCCTATCGGCGTTTCAAGTGAGGTCGGTCGGGTTTCATGCTATTCAGAAGGCATGGCGTTCAGCGTCGACACCGCCTTGATGTCTGCGGCGCAAGCGGTTGCGATGATCACACGCAGCGTGCTTCGGTACTGATCGGTAGCCGCATTGGCTACGGCTACCGATTGCGGTCCTCAGGCACCCGTTGGAGCGTAGGAGCCTTCGAGCAATGCATCCACGACCGTGCGAGACAAGATGATGGAATGAACCACCCCCAACAACAGGTCCCGTTCGAAACCATCCAGTTGCGGGCGGGTACTCTTGGACAATCCGTCAGTGGGAAGAGATTCTCAACGACATGCCTTGAGCACGGACGTCATCGCCCAGCTGTATGCAGAAACAACTGCAGGCTCATTCGCTGTTTGATCAAGAGCTCGACAGGAGTACATTTGTACTCCTTGCCGAATTTCCGGCTCCGACCTCATGGATTCTGCAACTCCTCAAACCCCAACTCCCGAATAAACACCGAAAACAGCTCCGGCTGCGAGGAAATATCCAGCTTCGCGTACAAATGCCGCCGATGCGCCTTGATGGTCTCCGGTGAAATTCCCAGCCGCTGGGCCATGGCCTTCGACGAATACCCGCGCAGAATCAGCCGGGCGATTTCCAGTTCCCGCTCGGACAACACCCCCTGACCAAACTTCGCCAACGCATCGCCCACCGGCGGCTGTACCGGCACGGAGATGCCGATACGCGTCCAATTCTGATGGAGCAGGGCCAGCACCCAGCCACTGACCAGGCTCAACTTCCCCAACTCCGCCGAATCAAACGCCCGGCGCATGCCGAGCGACAGCGACAGCACTCCGTCCGGCAGTTGCAACAGGAACTGCACTTCATCCACCAGCACATGGTCCTGGAAGTAGTTCAGGTAGTAGTCCGTTTGCCAGAAGTGGTCAGGCGCGACTTCCTCGAGGTGATAGAAACCACTGGCCAAACCTTCGCGAGCGGCCTGGTAGAACGGGTCCAGCAGGTACAACCCATCGAGATACAGCTCACCCGCCGCCGGTGCCGGCGCCGCATCGTATTCCTCGAGCACATGGGGCGCGCCCTGGGCGGGGAAGTGAATCGCCAGGGCGTTGTCGAATGGCACCCAATGGCGCAGTACCAGGATCAGCTGTCGCCAGAAGCGCGGGCTGCCGATCTGTTCGATCGCGCGCGCCAGCGCGGTATGGCTGGCGACTTCCTTGAAGAGAATGTCCACGGCTGAGTCCTTGAAACGGGTAGGGCATTGGCGCCCGATTTAGCGCGCCTGTCAACGGGGGTACCCCATAGGGGGAATTGCCCGGCCGGGCGCATCTGCCTAGATTCCAGGCCTATCAAGCGAGCCGTCGAGCCCGCAACTTGTCGAATTCCAGTTCTGCCTCCCAACACCTAGAACAACGCGAGGATGAACCTATGACCGCTCCTTCCCCTGAACTCAAACCCACACTGAGCGTGCCCGATGTGGTCGCCATCACCGTCTCTTCGGTGACGCCCGCCAGTTCGGTGTTTGTCATTGCGCCGTTTGCGATCGCCCAGGCCGGCACCGGGGTGATCTGGGCGTTCATCCTGGGGGGCGTGCTGGCGCTGATGTTCGCCCTTTGCTATGCGGAGCTGGGCCGGGCCCACAGTGCCGCGGGCGGCGAGTACGTGTTCGCCAAGCGCGTGTTTGGCGGCATGGCCGGCTACGCCACGTTCCTGACCGTGCTGGCGATGCTGCTGTTCATTCCGCCGGTGCTGGCGACTGGCGCGGCGACCTACCTCAACGCGGCACTGGGTACGCAGTTCGACGGGCAGACCGTCGCCCTGGTGATCGTGGCCCTGAGCTATCTGCTCGGTATCCTCAACATCAAGCTCAATGCCTGGGTCACCGGCAGTTGCCTGTTGCTTGAGGTGGCGGCGCTGATGGTCATCGTGGTGTTGGGCTTCGGCCATGCCCGGCAGCCGGTCGGCAACCTGCTCAACCCGCTCATGCTCGACAATGGTGTGTTGCACGCGGCGCCCTGGGCGTTGGTGATCGGTGCCGTCGGCACGGCGCTGTTCTCCTTCAATGGCTATGGCGGCGCCGTGTTGCTCGCCGAAGACATGAAGTGCGGCGGGCAGGGCATCGCCAAGGCCGTCCTGTGGTCGCTGGTGCTGGTGGTGGCTATCGAGTTGATTCCGCTGATTGCGCTGCTGATGGGCGCACCGTCGCTGGAAGCCATGCTGGCCAGCCCCGATCCGATTGGCTACCTGCTGACGGCCCACGGCAACGAAACACTGTCCCGACTGGTCAGTGCGGGGATTTTCCTGTCGGTGTTCAACGCCATCATCGCCCTGGTGATCCAGATCGGCCGGGTGATCTACAGCAGCGGGCGCGACGAGTTGTGGATGCCGTCCCTGAACGGGGCCTTCACCCGCATCCATCCCAAGTGGGACTCGCCCTGGCTGGCTACGCTGTTCCTGGCCGTGCCTTCGGCGGCGTTGACCTTCAGCTCCAACCTGTCGGAACTCACGTCCTTCACCGTGCTGCTGATCCTCTGCGTCTATCTGGTGGTCGGCCTGTGCGCGTTGTTCAGCCGGGTGCTGCGCCGTGACCGTGAGCACCCGTACCGGATGCCGCTGTGGCCGCTGCCGGCCCTGGTGGCCGTGATGGGCGCGGGGTATCTGCTGGTGACCTTGCTGGCTGGTGCCTCCACCCGGGATATCTTCATCATTCTGGGCATCCTGCTCGGCTCCGTGGTGCTATACGGCACCTACGGCAAGCTGAGCTCGGCTTTCCAGAAACTTTAAGCGAGAGAAACGATGCGAGCACGCGACTTTGGTATCACCCTGGGCCTTGGAAAGCCGGGCCCCCACAACGCAATCACCGACGTGCCGGGGGTGCGGGTCGGCCATGCCACGCTGGACAAGGTCCATGAGGGCAAGCCCGTGCGCACCGGTGTCAGCCTCATCGAGCCCCGTGCCGGCGCCGCGCGCTACGAGCCCTGCTTCGCCGGCTGCCATGTGCTCAACGGCAATGGCGATGCCACGGGCCTGGAGTGGATTCGCGAAGCGGGGCTGCTGACCACGCCCATTGCCACCACCAACACCCACAGCGTCGGTGTGGTGCGTGATGCGCTGATCGCCCATGAGCACGCGACCCTGGCGGACCCGTCGACCTACTGGTGCATGCCGGTGGTGATGGAGACCTACGACGGCGTGCTGAACGACATCTGGGGTCAGCATGTGAATGCCGGGCTGGTTGAACAGGCGCTGGCGGCGGCCAGCGGCGGGCCGGTGATTGAGGGCGCCGTAGGTGGCGGCACCGGCATGATCTGCCATGAGTTCAAGGGCGGGATCGGCAGCGCTTCTCGGGCCTTGCCGGCGGAGCAGGGTGGCTGGACCGTCGGCGCCTTTGTCCAGGCCAACCACGGCCAGCGTCGCGAGCTGCGGGTCGACGGCTACCCCGTAGGGCGGGTACTGCTGGATTTGCCCTCACCGTTTACCGAACAGGATACCCCGGGCATGGGCTCGATCGTGGTGGTGTTGGCTACCGATGCCCCTTTGCTGCCGCATCAATGCCAACGCCTGGCACAACGCGCCTCGGTGGGCATCGCCCGCACGGGCGGGGGCACGGATGATTCCAGTGGCGATATCTTCCTGGCTTTCTCCACCGGTAACACAGGGCTGGCGCCGGCCGATTACAATCGTCGTGTTCTGCCTCGGACGGCCCAGGTCGCCATGGTCAATAACGACCATATCTCGCCGCTGTTCGCGGCGGCGGCCGAGGCGGTCGAGGAGGCGATTATCAACGCGCTACTGGCCGGGCGGCCGATGCGGGCCGGGGATGGGCGGGAGGTGCCAGCCTTGCAGGGCGCACGCTTGATCGAGGCCCTGCAGACCCTGGGCTGGCGAGCCGCAGTGGTATAAAGCCGCTCTGCAGGCAACAACACAATCGAATGATCGGGCCCGGCTGCGCGTGCTGCGCAGCCGGGCCTGTTGCAGGATAGCAGCAAAATAATGGCAATTTAATACTAACTTTCATCTCATCTTAGTTGCCCTCGATAAAAGGGACAGTCTGAAAAAATGTCTGTAGGACGGTTGCTTTGACTCGTACAGACGAGTATGTTCTTTACTAAATGTTACTCAGCGCCACCCATCAAATTTTCAAAACAAGATCCTGAAAAGGGAAGGGTAAAGAGCATGAGCCACCATCGCTGGAAAACCGTCCGTCCACCCCTGCATTTCCCGTCGCCACCCTGAACAATCCGCGCAGCCTGCAACTTGCTGGTCACATGGATGGCTGATTAATGGCCAAGGGAGAAGTGCGCCTGCAAAAGGCTATCTGAACGGGCACCTATCACCGAGTCGACAATATCGGGATGACAACACGTCATTTCGTATCGCTATGCATTATTAAAAGCTGGTCATTTTATTCCATGAAGACCAATACATTTCTATTGGTTCGAGAGGTATTGCTATGCCTGCTGGAGCGATATTCATATCCTTCGATGCTGTTGCGGTTTCCGGCATCACCGTCGAAGCCTCGAAACTGGCGAAACATCTCCTGCACAAGGGGATAACTTCGTACCTCGACCTGGGTTATGAAATAAAGGTCGACAAGGGCAACTTCAACAAACCCTACGATCATGAAAAGGATATCTATCGGGATATCTTCAACCTGGTGCGGATAGAGGATATCGACACCGTGCCTTATTACAACGTGGACTTCATCGAGTACTCCCACAACATCCTCATTGCCCAGAAGGCCCAGGTATCCGCGCAGGAGCAGCAACACCTGCTCAAGGCCATTGGCGAGTCGGCCCAGGCCTTGTCCCTGCGGATCATCCAGTTGTGGGAGCAGCTCGATATCCGGCATGTCATCGTGGAAAACGCCACGCTGCCGGAAAACATTATCTACACCCAGGCGCTGTACCTGGCCATCGAGCGCTACGGCCGGCAGCATGGGCTGGGCAATTTTGTCATCTGGCGCGACCACGACCTGATGTGGAGCAGCGAAAAGTCCGTGATGAAATACGGGCCGGAGCCCTATCCCCATGCGGTCAAGCCGGTCAGTTCGCCCCATATCACCTATGTCACCCTCAACAACGACCTGAAGGACAAGCTCGAACACTGGTGCGATCACCGGGTACAGGTGCAGGTCCGCAGGAACACCTATGACTTCAGTGGCCAGGGCCGCTACCACTCTATCAAGGAGCGCCTGGATATCCGTGACAGCGACCTGCTGATCGCCCGCACCACGCGGATCATTCCGCAAAAGCGCCAGGATCGCGATATCCATCTGGTACAGCGCTTGAACCAGCGCTTCGCCCGGGACGGCAGCCGGCGCCGGGTGTACCTGGCACTGGCGGGCGACCCCGGCGAGCATCCGGCTTATTTCGCCGAATTGAACCAGTTGGCCCGGGAACTTGAGGTCGAGGCCTATATCAAGTTCATCGGCGCACTGTCCCACGACTATATGCCGTCGGATGAGCGGACAATCACGGTCGAGGATCTTTACCACTCCTGCGACCTGGTTTCATTCCTGACGTCCTGGGGTTACGACAGTTATGGCAACCCCGTGGGGGAGGCCATCAGCAGCCAGCGCTGCTATATCGCCAGCAACTATGAGTATTACCAGGAAGTCTATGGTCGACATGGCTTCGAGGCGCCGATCATGGCGATTTCGCAAGAACATGACGGACTGCCCGACGACAACTTCGTCGAGCAGGTCTACCAACTGCTGAACGACAAGGCGCTGATGGAGCAGATAGCCCAGCGCAACTTTGCCATTGGTCGGCGGGTGCTCTCCAACAATATCGTGGACATGCTTGACCTGAGCCCTTGCGGAGGAACTATGCGTGATACTGTTTTTGTTTCGGTGGTGCTGCCGCTTTATAACGAAAGCGACCGAATCGATGTCGTACTCGACTCACTGTTCCACCAGAAAACCCGGGACAATCTGATTACCCATGCCAGTTATGAACTGATCATCGTCGATAACAATTCGACCGACGATTCAGTGGCCAAGATCAGGCGTTTCAGCGAGCGCCATCCTTCCCTGGATATCCATGTGATCCAGGAGCTTACCCAGGGGGTTTCCTCTGCCCGCAAGCGCGGCATGGACTATGCCTCGTTGCGCTCGAAAGAGCGGGATATCCGCCTGGGCGTCGACAACCGGCACTACATTGCCTCCGCCGACGCCGACTGCACCGTCGACCCGTACTGGCTGCACGCGCTGATTGCCAGGATGATCACCGAAAACGGTGACCTGGGCACCTGCAACTACTACTACAACGAAGCGCATTTCCGCCAGCGGCCGAACCTGTACAACGAGATCCAGAAGACCCTGCGTTGCCGCGAGATGTCCTTCTCGCTGTTCGGTGGCTTCCCGGACGGCAAGGGGTTCGCCGTCGAACGCCGGCTCTACGACCGGGTCGGCGGCATCGAGATCTTCTACCAGCTGGAAAACGGCCGTTTCGTCGAACACCTCTCCGATGACTGGGACTTCGGCATCCGGGTGATCGCCTGGGGCGGCAAGCCGGTCTACGCCCACGAATCACGGATCGAGATCAACAGCCGACGGGTGGACACCATTCTCGACGAGGTGATCACCGGTAATGCCTACGGCCAGGACGGCATCATCATCATGAAGGACGTGCGTCCGGAGGTTGAAGAGCAGGCTCCGACACTGCGCGACACCACGCCTGCCGAGTCGCGGCAGGCCTGGGAGTACTCGATCAAGGACTACGTGCCGAAGAACATCGTGCTGCCGGCGCTGCTCAACCCGCACATTCTGTTGGAGAATCCGGCGGTGCGGGCGTTCTTCGGCGAGCCGGTGGCGGACCGCCTGTACCAGCGCATCCACGAGATCAAGCAGCAGTCGCGGGTGATCGACTTCAAGCCGATCCACGCCTACAAGACCCCGTCCTATCGCCTGTACTTCGAGTTCCGCGAGGAAATCTTCAGCGCCCTGCGCCGCGCCGTGGGCGAGGACATCGGCTACCCACCGCCATTGCCGGCCTGTTTCGACAAGGTCAAGCCCGAGGATTTCCAGCGTTTCGTCTACTACTTCGCCGAGGACCGCGAGTCCGGCGAAGCCCATAACTATTTTGCCAACGGGGGGGTGTTCTGATGAACGGCGAAGCCCTGCACTCACTGCACGATATCGACCCGAACTACCCGGTACCGCGGGTCCATGAGTTCCTCGCGCACCCAGACAACAGCGCCTTCCTTGAGTACGTGTTCAACGACCCGTTCGGCTGCCACGTGTTCCCCGGCGATATGCCCGGCTATCCGTTGCCGTCGTTCTTCGCGGACATGGACCGGGAAATCCGCCAGGCCAGGCAGATCCACCTGTGGGCCTACATTCCCACCTGTCGCTACCGCTGCCATTTCTGCCAGTACCCGACGGTGATCCTCAACCCCAAGGCGGCCTCGTCCCAGGTGGTGTTCCGCGATGTGGTGGACTACAACATCCGGGAAGCCGGCCTGTGGCTGCAGAAGGTGCCGAGCCTGGCCCGGGCCGAGGTCGGCGAGTTCAATATCTTCGGGGGGACGCCCTCGCTGCTGCCGGAGTCGGAGCTGCGCCGGTTGATGGCGTTCTACCGGAGCCACTTCAACTTCTCGGCCGCGACCCTGCGCTTCGAGGGCGAGCCGGGCACGCTGAACAGGGAATACCTGTCGCTGCTCAAGGAACTGGGTTTCACCAAGATCAGCTTCGGCGCGCAGTCCTTCGACGACCGCATCATTGCCGCCTGCGGGCGCATGCACTCGGCCGAGGAGTGCGTGGACACCATCCACCACGCCCGCGCCATCGGCCTGGAGTGGGTCAGTGTCGACCTGATCTACGGCATGCTCGGCCAGAGCGTCGATGATGTGAAGTACGACATGCAGAAGGCCCTGGAGCTGGAACTGTCCCATGTGGTCATCAGCAAGCTGCACATGGAGGAGTTCATGAAGACCCGCACCGGGGTCTCCGGCGAGAAGCAGAGCCACTGGCAGCGCAAGGGCCTGATCAGCATGAACGACATGACCTTCCCGGGCCTGGGCAAGCAGTACCAGATGCGCGAGCTGGTGGAGCAGTACCTGGCGCCCAGCTATCGCGAGCACCCGACCATGTACTTCCACCAGAACGACCTGCAGCCGGAAAAGTGGAAGGGCCTGATCACCGACCTCGAGACCCAGTACCCCGAGGTGGCGATCGGCCTGGGCGGCAGTTCCAAATGCACCCGCGCCGAAGCGATCAATATCACCGGCTATGCCAAATACAAGCAGGCGCTGGACGAAGGCCGCCTGCCCATCGACGAAAGCCGTGGCGTCTCGCCGCTGCAGCGGGAGGTGAACGCCTTCAAGATGGCCCTTTCCACCCTGGTGCCGGTGGACGACCAGGTGTTCCGCCAGCGCTTCGACGGACGCAGCTACCACGACAACCCGATTATCAGCGCAGCCCTCAAGACCCTGGTGGACAAGGCGCTGGTCAGCGTCGAGGGCGAGCGGGTGCGGCTGACGCCCAATGGCGTGACCCTGGTGGAAGCCATCATCAATACCCAGTTCACTGAGCCCCGGGCCTGAAGGAGCGCGTCGATGCAACAGCACAACACTCCCTCCACAGCGGTCTTCAGCCTCCACTACATCGCCATCGATACCGAGGCCGGGGTGACGCCGGAGCAGTTCGAAACCTTCGTGCGCGAGAAAGGCGTGCACCTTCCCTGTTACCCGGGCTGGAGCTGGACCCTGCTGCGCGGGCTGCGGGGCGAGCGGGCAGGGCAGTACCTGATGCTGTTCGAGATCGCCAGTGCCGAACAGCGTGACCTGTATATCACGGCCGATGGCAACAAGACCGAACGGGCCCGCCAGTTCTGGCGTGAGCGGCCGCAGGCCCTGGATATCCTCGGCGAATGGCGACGCTACGGCACCTACGCCGAACTGCCGACACTCTATACCGACTACCGCCTGCTGGCCGAAAACCGCAAGAGCACGGTCGCGCCGGGCCCGCGCTACCAGGAGCGGGCAGGGCAGGCGCCCATCGCCCGGGTGATCGGCCTCCACAACCTGGCGTTGCGTGCGGATGTCCAGGCGCAGACCTTCGAGACCTTCATTGCCGAGAACCACCATCGCATCGAGGACTACCCGGACTGGAAGTTCCACCTGCTCAAGGGCGAGCGCGGCAATCGCCTGGACCAGTACGTGGTGATGATGGAGATCGCCAGCCTCCAGGCGCTGGATGTGTTCTACCCGGAGCCGGATATCGCCACCGACGAGGCGGCGAAATTCGCCCGGGCCCATCGCGACACCAAACAGATGTACGAGGAGTGGAAGCAACTGGCGTCGTTCTCCGGCTCGCCGCAGATCTACACCGACTACCTGTCGGTCGCGCAGAGTCTGAGCTGATGACGACTCAAGTGCTCGACTCACGACTGGCGGGCAATCTGCGCCAGCAGCAGGCTACTCGGCGGACTTTCTTTGTCGCCGGGCTGGGCATGGCCGCCTGGGCACCGCTGATTCCCTTCGTCAAGGGCCGGCTGGCCATCGGCGACGACACCCTGGGCCTGCTGCTGTTCTGCATCGCCGCCGGTTCCATGCTGGCGATGCCCTTTACCGGGTGGCTGATCGCCCGGTTCGGCTGCCGGGCCGTGATCCTGGCCTGCGCCACACTGTTGTGTCTGGTGCTGCCGTTCATGATGCATGCCAGCGCAACACTGGCGCTCGCCGCGGCCTTGCTGCTGTTTGGCGCGGTCAACGGCCTGCTCGATGTGTCGATGAACGCCCAGGCGGTGATTGTCGAACGCGACAGCGGGCAGGCGAAGATGTCCGGTTTCCATGGTTTCTACAGCATCGGCAGCGTGGCCGGGGCGGGTGGCGTCAGTCTGCTGTTGTGGGCGGGGCTGGCGCCTCTGCAGGCGATCCTGCTGGTGGTGCTGCTGATCGCGTTGCTGGTGATGCAGGCCTGCGCCCATCTGCTCGGCCGACAGCCCCGGGAGCCTGGTGAGAGCGCGGGCCTGCTGCGGGCGCTGGCCCAGCCGAGCCTGCTGGTCATCGCGCTGCTGTGCTTTTTCATCTTCATGATCGAAGGGGCGATGCTCGACTGGTCGGCAGTGCTGCTGCACAGCGAGCGGGGCATGGACAAGAGCCACGCCGGCTTCGGCTACACCCTCTACGCCCTGGCCGTGGCGCTATGCCGGCTGGGCGGTGACCGCCTGGTCAATGCCGTGGGGCACCGGCGCCTGCTGGCGGCCGGTGCCGGCTGTGCTGCCATCGGCCTGTTGCTGATCGTCTCGATCGATCGGCCGGGGGTGGCGCTGGGCGGCTTCGTCCTGGCGGGCATCGGCCTTTCCAACATCGTGCCGATCCTGTTCAGCACCGCCGGCAACCATCCGCGCGTGCCATCGGGCATGGCCCTGTCGGCCGTGACCCTGGTCGGCTACAGCGGCCTGCTCAGCGGCCCGGCGCTGATCGGCCTGGTCGCCCGGCATGCCAGCCTGACCAGCGCCTTTGGCGCCGGGGTGGTGATCCTGCTGCTGGTCTGCGCCAGCGCCTGGCGCATCACTGGCCAGGGGCCGAAGGCTGTGCGCTAGACACCGGTTTGTTTCGTCCCGACGTTACCCCTCCATGGAGTCATCATGAATCAGGAATCCGCAGCGGTATTCAGCCTGCACTACATTGGTCTCAACCTGAAAAAGGGCGTCACTGCCGAGCATTTCGAGGATTTCGTGCGCCAGCGTGGCGTCGCCATCCCGGCGTATCCCGGTTGGCGCTGGACGTTGCTCAAGGGCCTGCGCGGCGAGCGACAGAACCAGTACCTGATGCTGTTCGAAGCGCCCAGCGCCGAAGAATATGCCCACTACATCGACCACAACGGCGACCAGACCGCCCATGCCCGCGAGTTCTGGCAGCAGCACGGCGAGGCGCTGGAACTGATCGCCGAATGGAAAACCTTCGCGACCTTCGCCGAACTGCCGACCCTTTTTTCCACCTATTCGCTGCTGGCGCAGAACAACCACAGTTCCCTGGCCGAAGGCCCCAACTACCGCGCCGTGGCCGACGAGAAACCGGTGGCACGGGTGGTGGGCATCCATAACCTGGCGTTGCGCTCCGGCGTGTCGGCGCAGACCTTCGACGACTTCATCACCGGCAATATCCAGCGCATCGAAGACTACCCGGGCTGGAAGTTCCACATGCTCAAGGGGCAGGGCGGTAACCGCCTGGACCAGTACGCGGTGATGCTGGAGATCGAGAGCCTGGCCTCGCTGAATGCCTTCCACCCGGAACTGGACGTGTCGACGGAAAAGGCATTGACCTTTGTCCGCGAGCACCAGGAGAGCGAGCGCATGTACGAGGAATGGCGGCAACTGGCGTCCTTCTCCGGTGCGCCGCAGGTGTATACCGACTACATCACCATTGCCGGGAATGGCGACTGACATCAGCGGACTTCTGAGACGGCCGTTCCTACGCTACGCGTAGGAATGCCTCCCAGGACGCTTGTCGTCCGCTCTTGTGACGCAGGGCGTCACGGACTGCGTTTCCCACGCGGCACGTGGGAACGATCAGTAACGTCGTGTTGGTGTTCAGGCTCGAAAAGTCTAGAATCCGCGCTGTTGCAAGGCCCCAGCGAAGGAAAGCGAGACGGAACCATGCTCGAAGCCAACCCCAACTGCCCGATCCGTCGTCGGCTGGCCCATCTGCCCTGGGTCGGTGATAACCGCGCCGGCTTGCGCCATTGGCTGGAGATCCAGCGCGACCCATTGGCCTGGCTGCAGAAAATGCACGCGATGCAGCCGGACGTCGCCGTCATGCGCATGGGCCCGCAGCGTGTCTGGTGTCTGTTCCATCCGCAAGCCGTGCACGAGCTGATGGTCGAGCATCGCGACGACCTGCGTCGCTGGGCGCCAGCCCTGTGCATGCTCAAGCAATGGAACGGACGCAGCTTCATGATGCGCGAAGGCGAGCCGGCCCAGGCACAGCGCAAGGCGGTGCGTCCACACATTACTGCGCCAGCGGCCAGTGAGGTGCGCCATCTGGCCGCACAGTGGGCAGAGCGGATAGAGGAGGGGCGCGAGTACGATCTCGACCTGGAAATGGCCGCGTTCAGCGCCACCCTCAGCGGTCACGCGCTGTTCGAGGTGGACCTGGAGCCTTCGGCCTACCGGATCGCCAAGGCGGTGCGCCTGCTGTCGCGGGTGGCGTTGCTGGAAATGTCCACCGGTCTGCCCCTGGGGCACTGGTTCCCGAGCAAACTCTGCCCGCGCAAACGCTGGGCGCTGGGGCAATTGCGGGCGGTGGTCGACGAGGTTGCGCAGCAGTCGCCCAAGCCCCTGGTCGAGTTGCGCGATGAACTCTGCACGCTACTGATGGCATCGCACCAGTCCACTGGCGTCACCTTGACCTGGTGCCTGTTGCTGTTGGCGCAACGTCCGGACCTGTGCAAGCGACTGCGGGCCGAACTGGCCTACATCGACTGGCCAGCCATCCGCTCGGTCAGTGACCTGCGCAACTGTCCCTTGCTGCGGGCGGTGCTGCAGGAATGCCTGCGCCTGTACCCACCAGCCTACGGCCTGGCGCCACGGCAGGTGACGGCAGACATCGAAGTGTCCGGGCATTCGCTCAAGCGGGGCGACGTGGTCATGGTCTCCAGCTGGATCACCCATCGCGACCCACGCTGGTTCGAGGCGCCCCTGGAATTCCGCCCGGAACGTTTCCTGGACTCGGCAACGTGGCCGCGCGGCGCCTATTTCCCGTTCGGCCTGGGGGACCGTTCCTGCCCGGGAACCGCGATGGCGATGATCGATCTGGCGGCAGCGCTGGCCTACTGGGTGGAGCATTGGGACATCGTGTACGACGGCGAGCTGGCGCCACGGGGGTGGTTTTCCCTGCGGCCGCAGCGGGCTCGGGTTCGGTTCTTGCGAGCAGCCCTTTAACAGCAGAAGCCAGGAAGAATCTGGATAATCACTCTATGGGCTGCAGAGTTATTGGGCAATTGATGCCATGACTCCTCAATTGAGCCAACAGTTTTTCATATTCTTGCTTCGATACAGACTCATCAAAATTTATTTCTTCAATGATATTCGTCCAGTCAAAGGGGATTCGACAGAGATTCCCTTCAAGTCGAACCTGTTCTGCTACGAATGCATTATCGCGTTCATAAGAGTACACTATGCGAATTTCGCGTTCTTCCTCCAAGAAATCGGTGACCGTCGAAACAGCCAGGACGCCTCCTTGACCCAGCGAGTCCAGATGTACCGAATAGTCATTACTGCTCAAAAGAGCCTGCATCGCCTCATCACTACGGTACTCAACCCTTGCGGCAAAGCAGTGAAGCATAAAGTATCGATCCCGCTCATCCATCATCTGATACATGAATTTTTCTAGCGAAACCCTTACCCTTGCACCTGCTCGCCCACGCAAGAATCGGTCTCGCCGCCACCTTGAATCAAGCGGGTCGTCAGTCCAACAAAGAGCATAATAACAATCCAGGAACCCTAAAAGGATCTCATCTCCATTCTCCATGAATTTTTTGTCGATCAATGGGTTTTCCCCTGGGTCGTCAAAAGAGTCAGGGCAAACTTTAACCAGGCTCAGCGTTGATTTCTTTACATCCTTCAAGAGATAGTCAATCCGGAATAGCCGATAAATATGCTCCCCTGGAGAAACATTCAGTGAGTTGCGCTTGACATACAGGCCCTTGAGCTCAGCAGAGGTTTTCCCCTGGAAATCTCCTCGAATGATCTCATTGTTAACTTCTTGATTTAGCAAATTTACCCTCGCTATTTCGATGCGTGTTCAGCAGTACGCTCTGAACACACACCTGGAATGGGAACACCAACTCGAAGTGGAGAGGGCGTGGCTCACGATTTTTACTCTGTAGTCGATTTTTCATCTTCAACCAGCGTTTCGACACTGTAGTCCTTCAGTGGAAGGATCCTGGGTCGGCCATTTTCATAAATAGCCAGCCTGGAGCCCGAGGTCGCCACCAGAAAGCCCGAGGCAATGACTTTCTCGCCATCCCGGACCACGTAACAGTGCCTTTTTGCCTCCTCGGAGAAATCACAACCCCTGGCAAAAATCTCACGGTCGCGCTTCAGGGTTTGATCGGCACCGTAATTTCCAATGGCGCCAGGAATAAGCAGGACTGGCAGCAGGATAAGCGGTATCAGCATCAACACGGTCGTAATGGCTGCGCAAAGCACAACAAGCCCACTGGTGAGAGCGACGTATCGATTACGGGTGTATTTTTCGAACGTGCTTTTTATCCGAGCATTTTTTTCGAGCTTCTTGATGACCACCAGCTCAACAGAGAGTGCCAGGATAAAACCAGCGACGGAGAGCCAGACAAACGGGTTGCGCACAATGCCAGTCCAGTTGCCAAGCGACTCGACCAGAGCCACGTAGGCGAATACAAAATAATCCCGAGACTCAGCTTCGAACAGTCCAGAGGGAATGCTGAGGCCGCGCAGATAGTGTTGCCAATAAATCAAACCAGTGACGTACGGCGCGGCATAACCGACGAAGCCCAAAAACGGCAGCGCGAGCACCCAGGGAAATTGACTGGTGGATTTGGCGATGACGGCAGGCGTAGTCGTGTCGATCTTTTCTTCAGCGCTCATTGGAATCCTTTCGTGTGGTGGCTGATCAAGCTGAAAGCGCAGGGCGTCCGAGCTGAATTGGAGCGGGCGCCATTTTACGTTCCGGCAAAGAGATTCGACGAGGGGGCAGTGTGAACGCCATTACGCATACACACGATTTAACATAATATACATTATGCGTAGTATCATATGACTCGTTCAGTCCGCTTCTCCACAGAATTCATGAGCCGGACCTTACGCAAATCAAGACCTTGCGCTAACGTCTCGTTCCCGGACGTTTCGCTCATTGCATCGCCACATCATCCAAGGACGCTTCATGAAATGGATCATCACCGCAGCCATGCTGTTTGTCTGTAGCACAGGATCAGCCCAACCCATCACGCAACCGTTCACTGCTCAGGTTCAGAAAGTCTCGGACGCAGTGCTTTGCGGAGTCTACAAAGGTCAACGCTCGGAGTTCGCCAACGTAATGAACAAGCAATGTCGCGCTCAGGCACGCGCCGAGTTCGACGGCCTGCCAGATAGAAAGGCGCTCAAGGACTGCATCAAGCCTGGCAATGTGATCGACGATGACGTCAGGAAATGCATGAAAGGCCTTTGACTCGGCCAGACAAAGGCCCCAATGACGTATCCAGCCTCAGCATAAACAAGGGATCAGCATGCTTCGTGGAATGAAAGCACCACTCATGGCCTTACTCGGCACTCTATCGCTCATTCAGGCATCGCCATCCCTGGCGGATAACATCAATGGGAAGAACCTCTATTTACAACGATGCGCCATGTGCCATGGTGCCGATATCAAGGGAACAGGCCCGCTGGCTAAAAAAAGCAATCCTCCCACGCCTGATCTGACGACGTCAGCCTTCAAAAAGCGGTTGAATGATTATCCGGGCGTTATTGTTTCATCGGTAATACTTCGCCCCAATGGGGATTTGATTCCAAGAACCTTGCAGGAGAACGGTGTAAAGCTGCCTTCGCACGCATGGAGCGTTAAGGATTTTCGCGATTTGAACCAATACATGGTGGGTGCTATTTCAGGAAGTCGATAATCCCGCTTGACTGACATTCATCCCCCTCACACTGCTGGGATACGACCTTCACGGGCAACTCATGAAATAACTCAACTAAATGGAGATTTAGTTGAGTTATCCAATTCCAGTCATTTAACCGCCCGCTTCTCGGTTGATTCCGGCTGTGTTAAAACCACTCAAAACCTGAACCGGCGAGGACGTACACATGGGGCAACTCAAGGAAGCTTTGAAGCTGTTCAACGATGAGGAGCTTGAAAATGTGCGCGAGCATGTGAAAACGCTCTTCGATCTTGGCAAGGCACGCGCCACAGTCGCCGAGCTGGAGCTCACGAACCGCTTGAATACCTCCCTGGGCAGCGACAATCAGATAGTGCCCATTTCGAACATCATCGATACCTATTCAGAGGTGCATGCCTACAACCCTGCCGTGACCGATCGCCAGGTGCTCGGTGCGGTCATGGGGCCCCTGGAAAAAATCGTCGCAGGCGGTTCTGCCAGGATGCGCAATGTCATTGGCAGCCAGATAGCGGACATTATCAGGACCTTTCTCGCCCACGACGAAGAACTCACGGCAGGAAAGGACAGATACTTCGTCCTGACTGACGGCCCCTCCATCGTCAAGTTGGACCTCAGGATCTGGGCAACGCCTGTAAATGCCCGGGACATTCGTGAAAAGATCCAGAAAATCCTGGTGATCTCAGCCGTGAAGTCATCGATTGATATACAAAAAACCAATCTCAATACCTTTATCTCGCTCTACCAGAGTCAACTAAGCCGATCGTCTCTGAGCCCCCATGAAGTCATCGAGGAAATCACTCAAGCCACAGAGATCATTCGTGCACTCAAAAGCTTTGCAGCGCCGATCTAATCGCCGCGCCACCGACTCTCACTCATAAAAGCAAGCGCCACTGCGCAACCGGGTGGCGCCCGACACGAATGCTCGATAGGCGTCCAGGGCACGTGCACAAAATTTGGGAACGATGCACCATCCGAGGGCTCTGATGCTACTCTGAAGCCGTTTGCTATCAGCCAGGCTACTGCCCCATGACATCCGCCGAGCTAGAGAGACCTGCCATGGAACCCGCCCCCCGCCCATCGACGGCCCGCCCCTGGCTGGCCCGGCTGTGTCTTTCCGTGTCGCTGCTGACTGCACAGGCCGCATTGGCCGCGCCCTCGCCCTCTCCTATCGATCTGTACATCCTCGATGCACCGCCGCTGACCTTTGTCGACGATTCCAACGGGCATGGCATCGTCGGCGATATTGCCGTGCAGGCCATCGCCAGGACAGGCCACACCGCCCATATAGAGGCATTGCCGTGGGCCCGGGCGCAGCGGCATGTCAGTGACAAGCAGGATCTGTTGATTGCACCACTGACGCGCACGCCGGAACGTGAGGATCGCTTCACCTGGATCGCGCCGATCATGAGCATGGACCGGGCGTTTTTCAGTCTCGACAAGCCGGTGACCAGCTTCGACCAGGCCAGGAAGACCTATCGGGTGATCGGTGTCGGGCTGGGCAGCGCGCAGGAGGAAATCCTGCGTACCCAGGGTTTTGACAAGGATCAGATCTACCCGCTGACCATCGGCGACAATCCCGCGCAGATGCTGCTCATGGGCCGGATCGATGCCTGGTTCAATGGCGTTCCGGAGAGCCGCTATATCTGGCCGAAGCTCTCCGATCGCAAGCTGTACATGAGCCCGGTGATGAGTTCGGCGCAGGTGTATCTGGCCTGCTCCAAACAGTGTTCCGCAGATCTGGTGAAGCGGCTGCGCAATGCCGTGGAGGCACTGCGTCGGGATGGGACCCTGGAGCGGTTGCGGGTGAGGTATATGCCGGAGTGATGATAGCTGCACTCCCCACCTGTTTGAGGTTACGGTGGGTCTGCCCGCCTTTCAGGGGGCAGTCCAAAGCCAGGCAAGGCTTGGCAGTGCCCTTTCTTGTTGTTGCATACCTTGTTTCCGCCTGATGGAACTGGCCCAATGTGGTTGTCCGATATCTACAAGACATCCGTAGGACTGAGCTCGTCGTCTCTACGAATTGCCTGACAACCCTCCCCACACGAGCCGGACAGGAGCCCAGATGCAGCTCAAACACAAAGTCGTCGCCTTGGGGATTCTGCCCCTGGCGCTGGCGATCGCGGTGATCTGCGGCCTGGTGTTTTCCCTCAACCGCCAGTTGGGCGACCAGCAGGCGCAACTGATCGAACACAGCATCCTGGCCAGCAAACGCGCCGAGCTGAAGAACCATGTCGCCCTCGCCCAGAGCCTGATCGCGCCGTTGTACAACGACGGCCAGGGCGATGAACAGGCCCGGCAGCAGGTGCTGGAGGTGCTGCGCAAGCTCAGTTTCGGCGTCGATGGTTATTTCTTCGTCTATGACCGCGAGGGGCGCAACCTGATGCATGCGCGGCAGGCGGAGCTGGTCGGCCGGGATCTCTGGGAGATGCAGGACCCCCACGGCCTGGCGGTGATCCAGGCGCTACTGAAAACCGCACAATCCGGCACGGGTTTCCAGCGTTATGCCTGGAACAAGCCGTCCACCGGCCAGGTCACCGGCAAGTTGTCCTATGTGGTGATGCTCGATCGCTGGGGCTGGATGCTCGGCACCGGCATCTACCTGGAAGATGTCGACCAGGCCACCCGGCAGGCCCGCGACGAGGTGGCCCGTGGCATTCACGAAACCATGCTGGCGATCGCCCTGGTGGCACTGGTCGCGGTGCTGTTGGTGTTCGCCGGCGGCATGACCTTGAACTTCAGCGAGCAGCGCCTGGCCGACCGCAAGCTGCGGCAGTTGACCCGGCGTATCGTCAGCCTCCAGGAAGAGGAACGCTCACGGATCTCCCGCGAGCTGCATGATGGGATCAGCCAGTTGCTGGTGTCGATCAAGTTCAAGTTCGAGCTGGCCGGGCATGTCTTCGAAAAACAACAGTACGCCAAGGGCCTGGGCATCCTCAGAGAAGCCACCGAGCGCATGGGCGAAGCGATTGGCGAAGTGCGCAACCTGTCCCACGACCTGCGCTCGTCGCTGCTCGACAGCCTCGGCCTGCCGGCGGCGATCGGTCATCTTGCCGCGGAGTTCGAGCAGCGGACGGGGTTGCAGGTGAGTTGCAGCGTCAGTGACTTCGACAGCCGCCTGGCCGACGAGGCGGCGGTGTCGTTGTTCCGTATCGTCCAGGAGGGCCTGGCAAACATCGAACGGCATGCCCGGGCCCGTCACGTTTCGATCAACCTGTACAGCAGCGAAACCTCGATCCGCCTGCGAATGGTCGACGATGGGATCGGTTTCGACATCGCCCAGGTCACCCGCAGCCAGGCCGGTATCGGTCTGCGCAATATTCGGGAACGGGTCGAACAGCTCGGCGGACGCGTCGAATTGACCTCGATACCGGGTCGAAGTGAACTGGATGTACTGTTGCCGGCAGGCCAGCCAAGAGCGGAAACGGGCCGCTGACTACAGGCAATCCTGCGCGGCACGCTCGAACGGCGAGGCCTTGAAGGTCGATGCCAGCAGTTGCCGCTCGTAGAGGAACACTTTGCCACCGCTCGGCGCCTTGTAGGCCTCGAGCACATTGTCCGCGGCGAACTTGCTGGCCACGACGATCTTGTAGTGCCGCTGGCTCTGGGAAACCATCGGGGTCAGGGCGTTTTTCTGCAGTTTCGGCACCACGCACTCGGTGTACTCCTCCGGCGTCTTGCTGGTCTGCAGGGTCAGCGTCGGGTCGTTGGGGGCGGAGGCACACCCCTGGAGCAACAAGGCGGCGAAGGCCAGAACGGGAAGCAGTAAGCGGCGCATGGGCAAATCCTGGTTAAAGACGCGGTTCGTTGGAATGGCGGCAATTTTCCGGTGTGCCCCGGCAAAACGGAACTTGCGATGCTTGATGTTCACTATTACCGGAACCGATAGTTCACTGCCCTTGCCCTGCTCCACCGTGATTCAGCAACGGTATTTTCAAGGCGTTCAGCCGGTTGATCAGGCGGTCAGTCATGGCTAGACTCTGGCGGCCAGTCTGGAGACCGACAATGCCTGAACTACGCCCGCACTACTCGAGCCCCGATGCCCGCGACCTGATCCTGGATGCGGCGCTGAAGATATTTTCCGTCTCGGGTTTCGAGGGTGCATCAATTCGCCAGGTGGCCCTGGCCGCGCAGGTTTCGCCGCCGCTGATCCACCATCACTTCAAGGACAAGGAAACCCTCTGGGAACAGGTGGGCGAGCGGGTCACCGCCGATTTCCAGGTGTGGTTCAAGGACCTGTCGCTGACGGAAAACGCCATCGACGCCCAGACCATCCCGACCCTGGTCGGCGCCTACATGGATTACTGGAAATCCCACCCCAGCGCGTTGCGCTTCCAACTGTGGCGGATCATGGGCAAGCAGGACGAGGAACGCAAAAGACGCTCCGAACAGCTCAACAACCTGTTCGTGCCGATTTTCGCCAGGGCCCAGGAAGCCGGTTACGTGCGCAACGACATACCGCCCGGCCAGGCGATGATCACTGTCGGCGGGCTGATCCAGTACTGGCTGCACAGCCGGATCGAGGCCCAGGATGCCATCGCCGTGAGCGGCCACCCGGTGCCGGATGACCAGGCTTTCCTGGCCTATGCCCTGAGCCTGATCACCCGTCCCGCCTGATCAGCCGGTCAGGTACTGCTCACGCAGACGCTCGCGCAGCCCACGCTTGCTGATCTTGCCCACCGCGGTGGCCGGGAACACGTCAATGAAGCAGTACTGGTCCGGCTGCTTGAAGCTCGCCAGCCCCTGCTGCTGCAAGAAGTCACCGATTTCCCGCGATTCCATGGGCTGGCGCAGGATGATGAACGCGCAACTTTTTTCCCCCAGGTACTCATCCGGCAGGCCGACCACCGCCGCATCATAGATCGACGGGTGGCTGATCAGCACACTCTCGACCTCGTCCACGGCGATCTTTTCGCCACCCCGGTTGATCTGCTCCTTGTCGCGCCCGCAGAGACGCAGGTAGCCCTCGGCGTCACGCCGGGCCAGATCACCGGTGCGGTAGAAACCGTCGGCGCGGAAGGCGTGCCGGTTATGCTCGGGCGCACCGTAGTAGGCGCGCAGGGTGTACGGCCCACGCACGAGCAAATGGCCCTTCTCCCCCACCGGCAACTCCCGATCCTGGTCGTCGACGATCAGCACTTCGTCCGCCGGCGACAGCGGCCGGCCCTGGGTGGTGCAGACCCGATCGAGCGGATCGTCCAGGCGGGTGAAGCTCAGCAGCCCTTCGGCCATGCCGAACACCTGCTGCAGTCGGCAGCCGAGGGTCGGTTCGACGCGGCGCGCGACATCCTCGGCGAACGAGGCCCCGCCGACCTGCAGCACCTGCAGCGAGTCGAGTACCGGTGCCAGTTCCTGCGCGGCCTCCAGCCACAGCAGAACCAGGGTCGGAACCAGCGAGACATGGGTGACGCCATGGGCCTCGATCAGTTCGAAGCACTCGATCGGGCTCGGATCCCGGGCAATCACCACGCAGCCTCCGACACTGAGGGTGCCGATGAAGCCGGGACTGGCCATGGGGAAGTTGTGGGCCATGGGCAATACCGCCAACTGGCGCGAGTCACTGTCCAGGCCACTGACGTGGGCACTGGCATGGGCGTTGTACAGGTACTCGTTGTGCCGCCGTGGAATCAGCTTGGGGATGCCAGTGGTACCACCGGACAGCTGGAAGCAGGCGATATCGTCGGGGCTCGGCTGGGCGATGGTCGCCGCAGTGTCCTGCCCCGCCATCAGGTCGCGCCAGGACTCCTGCGGCTCGACCGCCACCACCAGGCGCAACGACGGCGAGCCGATACGGATGCGCTCGACCACCGCCTGCCTGGCGCTGTCATGGGGGTACTGCGGATGGAACCAGGCCACCGCATCGGTCAGGCCGACGAACTGGCCGATCTCCCGTTCGCCATGGGCCGGCAGGGCCATCACCGGGACCACGCCGAGGCGGAACAGGGCGAACACCAGTTCGACGACGGCCGCCTGGTTGTTCAGTTGCACGATCGCCACCTGGCCCGGCCGCAGGCCGCGGCTCCACAGTGCGGTGGCCAGGCGCTCGACACCTTCGTACAGTTGTCGATAACTGAGGCAGCGCTCGCCATCGACCAGCGCCGGGCGTTCCCCATGGCGCTCGGCCTGGGCCTTGAGCATCTGGCCCAGGCTCAGTTCCTGCCAGTACGGCAGACGACGGTACTCGCTGGCCAGGCCGGCGGGCGGCGCCACGCACTGCGCCCTCAGTTCACTCAGATTCTGATGCATGCTTGAAAATCCCTTTGGATGATTGGCTTCCTGTCAGGCCTGCAGCCGCGATGCCTCGACCAGGTTTTCACTCAGGCCCGGTGCCAGCGCATCGAGCATGGTCCGCAACTTGACGCAGGTTTCGCGGTATTCCAGTTCCGGCTCGGAGCCGGCCACCAGGCCGCAGCCGGCAAAGGCCCAGGCCTGCTCGCCGCGCACCAGTGCCGAACGCAGGGCCACGGCGAATTCGCCATCGCCCTCGCTGTCCAGCCAGCCGACCGGTGCAGCGTACCAACCGCGGTGCAGACTCTCGTGCCGGCGAATCCAGCGGATCGCCGCCTGACGGTCCAGCCCGCCCACCGCCGGCGTCGGGTGCAGCGCCTCGACCACCGCGAGCAGCGGCACTTCGGGCAGCAGACGGCCGTGGATCGGCGTCATCAGGTGCTGGATATGCTTGAGTCGGTGAACCACCGGGACCTCAGGCACCTGCAACTCGGCGGTGAAGCGCCTCAGGTCACTGCGCAGGGTTTCCACCACCAGCGCATGCTCATGGCGATCCTTGGCGCTGGCCAACAGACGGTCATGGTTGGCCCGATCACTTTGCGCGCAGGTGCCACGGGGAATGCTCCCGGCCAGCGCGGTGGTCCGCAGTTGCCCGGCCTGTTGCAGCACCAGGCGTTCCGGCGTGGCGCCGAGGAAGCAGCTGTCCCCACGGCGGAAGGCGAACAGATAGGCTCCGGGGTTGCCCTGCGCCAGGGCCTGCAGGATGCGTGGCAGGCTGAAAGGAGTGTCCGCCTGGATCCTGACCTCGCGCGCCAGCACCACCTTGTGCAACTGGCGGCTTTCGATATCGGCCAGGGCCCGCTTCACCCGGGCTTTCCATTCCTCCGCCGGCAGGCTTTCGCGAACCCGCGGATTGCGTCCCGGCTGCAAGGTCGTCACCGGCCTGCCCTGCTCCGTCTCCCACCAGTAATAAAGGTCGTCCAGCAGCTCCTGGCACAACGCCTGGCAGTCGGTCTGTTCGTCGATCTGGCTGGCCAGCAACAGATGCTCGCCCTGGCGGCTCAGCCGGGGCAGGACGAAAGCGGCCTCGGTAAATGCCCGCCATTGTTCCGAGCAGGGATTTTCCCGGTCGAAGGTGCGGCCGCCGAACAGCCGTGGCCGCTGTGGTCCGACGATGACCGCCTCGGCCATCCAGCGTTGCCAGGCCTGTTGCAGCTCGACCAGCGACTGGTCCTGCTGCAGCCCCAGTTCCAGGGCACGGCCGACGCCCACCATCGCCGGGCCCGATTCGGCGAACTGCCAGAGTACGGCCTGAGTGAAGCCCCAGGCGGCGGCAAAGGCCCGCAGGCCGTCACAGGCCGGCCAGCGGCAACTGAAACAGGCCAGGACCGGCCGTTGTTGGTCGGTGGCGCGTTGCCGGGCCTGCTCCAGGCAGTCGAGCAAGGCCGTGCGATCGATAAAGGGACTCATGCTTGCACCCGTTCAGGATAAGTGGCGCGCCAGTGCAGGATCTGCTGCTGGATGTTCCAGTGGATGATCTGCTCGTAGAGTTTTTCGATGAAACCGACCTCGAGGCCGGCCGCCTCCGCCCACTGGCGGCGCTCGGCAAGCATCGCCGCCACCCGCTCCGGCGCGGGGATGCTCTGCTCGCTCGGCTTGAATCGGGCGGCGGCCTTCACGTAGCGCAGCCTTTGTTGCAGGGTTTCGAGGATCTGATGATCGAGCGCATCGATACCGTCGCGAATGTCATTCAGGTCCAGGCAGGCTTCAGGTGTCTTGAGGTTCACAGTCGGCATGGCATTGATCTCGGTTAACGGAGGTGGACGTTGCGGGAAGCGGTATGGACCGCCAGGTTGGCAGGCGCGAGCGGCCCTACGCTGCCGACGAACTCGGCCACCTGCTGCAGCAGGTGAAAGTGCCCGCCCGGTTGCAGATGCAACTGGTCGATGGCCGCCCAGTCGCGCCACCGCTCCAGGTCGGCCAGCGGCACATGCTCGTCATCACGCCCGTGAAACAGGCTGACGGCACAGTCCAGGGGCTTCGTCGGATGGGCGCGATGGGCTTCGGCCAGGGCAAAGTCGGCACGCAGCATCGGCAGGAACAACGCCCGCGCCTCGGCATCACGCAGCAGTTGCGGGGCGATGCCTCCCAGTTCCAGCAGGGCCGTGGCGAACGCCTCATCCGAGTGCCCGGCCAGGCAGCGATGCGGCGTCAGGTGCGGCGCGCGGACCGACGACAACAGCAGCCGCGCCGGCGGCCGCCCCTGCTCGCAGAGCCGGGCCGCCAGCGCATGGGCAACGAAGCCGCCCATGCTGTGCCCCAGCAGTACCAGTTGCTGGTTGCGCGGCAGCGCCGCCAGGGCCTCTTCGGCCAGTTCGGCGATCGAGCCCGGCAACGGCTCGAACATCCGCCGTCCACGCCCGGGATAGAGCATGGCCGAGACTTGCACAGCGGTTCCCAGGTGTTCGGCCAGGGACCGGTAGGTCGCCGGCTGACCGCCGGCGTGGGGGAAGATGAACAGGTGCACGGGGCTGGGCGACTGACCGCCCAGCGCTTCGAAAGTCAGCTTCATGAGCGTTCTCCAGGTCAGTCGCGGGTCAGGCCAAGCAAGGTTTCGGCAATGACCGCCAGCGACTCCTGATCACTCAACAGCTCCCAGTGCAGCGTCCACAGCGTCTGTGGCGCCGGCGCCTGCTCCAGCAGGTCCTGCCAGTCGTGCAACGGCTCGGACCAGCATTCGGCACTCGCCGCGCTTTGCAGGACGCGCACCGGCGCCGCCAGCCGTGGCGTCGGGTAGCCCGCCAGCCCGGCATGCAGGTTGCGACAACGCTGCAGCAGCGCCTGGAATGCATCGGGTTCCAGCCCATGGGGGATTCTCCCGGCCTGCCGCGCCTGTAGATACAGATCGCCGGCGGGCACCGGCGGCAAGCCGAAGAAACGCGCCGGCTGCAGCACGCCATCCTGTTCGAAGCAGCGGGTGGAGAGCGGATCGAGCAGCATCAGCCCGGCCACCGGTTGGCCGCGGCGTTCCATCTCGCCGGCCAGCGCCGTGGCCAGTTTCGCCGCCACCGACCAGCCCAGCAGCAGGACCGGTCCGGGCAATGCCTTGAGGGTCTCGATAAAGCCGTGCAGTGCCGCAGGCAGCTCGCTGCCGCAGCGCCCCTGGGGATCGCGCAGGCCCACCAGGCTCAGTTGCCCATCCAGGCGGACGGCCAACTGCCGATAGCTCTCGCACTCGCCATCAGCGGTCGGCAGGCAGACCACATTGACTCCACCCACCGGGCGATTGAGCATCACCAGTGGCTGTTCGGCCTTGGGCTGCCCCAGCCAGGCGACGAAATCCTGCAGGCGCGGATGCTGGAACAGGTCGCGCAAATGCACCTCGCACGCCAACTGCTGGCGCAGCAAGGCCATCAGCCGCGTGGCCAGCAGGCTGTCGCCGCCCAGGGCGAAGAAATCGCTGCGTCGGCCGACCTTGTCGCGCTTGAGCAACTGCGCCCACAGCGCCGCGACCTGGGTTTCCAGCCCCGGATGGGCCGGCTCGTAGTCATCGCTGCCGACCTTGTCGCCCAGCTTCAGGGCCGGCAGGCGGCCGCGATCGACCTTGCCGTTGCCGCTCAACGGCAAGCGCTGCAGGGTGACCCAATGCGCCGGCAGCATGTACTCCGGCAGGTGCCCCGCCAGATGCCGCCGCAGGCGCTCGGCATCGAGACGGACCGCCGGCTCCAGGTTCTGTGCCAGCAGCACATGCTGGGCAATCACCGCCGCCTCGCTGCCGGGCTCGGGGAACACCTGCTGCCGGGCGAAACCGCTGCCACGCAGTTCGGCCTCCCATTGCGGCAACGACAGGAACGGCAGGTTGTTCTCCACCCGCCAGTCGTCATAGTCGCTCATGCCTTCGATGAAACCGATGCTGACCATCTGCAGGCGACAGTTCTGCGTCGCCTCGATCACCAGCAACTGGCCGCCGGGGCGCAGGATCTGGCGCAGCGAGGCCAGGGTGTTGGCCAGGTTGCGCGCGTCGTGCAGCACGTTGACCGCCACCACCAGGTCCTGGGACCCCAGGCGTACGCCTTGCGGCTCGGGCTCGTCGTTGATGTCGAAGTGGCCGTAGTCGATGAAGTCCCAGCGGGCGAAGCGCTGGCGGGCGCGCTCCAGGAAGAAATCCGAGAGGTCGGTGAAGCGATAGCGCACATCGTGCCCCTCAAGGGCGGCAAACAGCGATTCGCTGGTACCGCCGGTACCGGCACCGACCTCGAGGACGTTCAGGGTGCCCTGGCGGTTGGCGGCCAGGTGCCCCACCAGTTGCGCCGCCACCCGGTTGAGGAAGGCATTGACCGGGTTGAACCGGTAGATGCCTTCGGCGACCCGGGTCGAGCCCTCGGGGAAGTAGATTTCCAACGGGTCGAGGGTGCCGCGGAACAGCGCCAGGTGGCCGTCGATGCTGCGGCGGATATAGGCCAGCACCTGTTCGGCATGGTCACCGAGCATGCCGATATCGCTCAGGGCCTGCCAGGCCGCCTCGAAGGCCTCGGCACCCAAGCCGCGGCGGGCGGTATAGCTATCTCCGTCGCCCGCCTGCAGGAAACCGTCGTCGGCCAGGGTCTGCAGCCATTGCCCCACCAGCTTGGCATAACGCGGCAAGGCCTGCAGGCGCTGCATGACCTGCGCCTTGTCGTGGGTCATGCCCTCTTCGGTGAACAGGCCGGCCTCAGCCAGGGTCTTGGCCATGCCGAGCGCGGCCAGGCGTTCGATATCACGCCAGAAGGCATTGAAGCGTGGCAGGTCCAGATCGACCAGGGCCTGCTGCACCTCGTCCCGGCCGGCCTCGACAGTGGCCTGCCAGCGCTCCTCGACGTCCGCCGGCGGCTCCTGCCGGCAGCCGACCGGGTTGAGCGGGTCGTGCCGTTGCGCCGGGTCCAGGGTGACGTAAGCCACCAACTGACGGCTGCCGGCGCTGTCTTCCTGGACGTCCACCGCCGTACCCCGGATGCCGGGCTGGCGCGCCAGCACCGATTCGATCTCGCCCAGTTCGATCCGATGGCCCTTGATCTTGACCTGGAAGTCCTTGCGACCGAGGAATTCCAGGCGGGCGCCTGCGGTATAGCGCGCCAGGTCGCCGGTGCGATAGAAGCGTGCGCCGGTCTGCGGGTCGAGGCTGAACTGCGCGGCGGTACGCTCGGGATTGTTCCAGTAGCCCAGGGCCACACCGATACCGCCGATATACAGGTCGCCCTTGACCCCTTCCGGGCAATCGCGTCCCTGGCTGTCGAGCACCCGGTAATACTGGTTGGTCAGCGGGTAACCATAGGGAATCGAAGCCCAGCACGGGTCCACCTGCCCGACCTCGAACCAGTTCGACCAGATCGACGCCTCGGTGGCGCCCCCCAGGGCCACCAGGGTCAACTGCGGACCACAGGCCCTGGCCCGGGCCGGCAGGTCCAGCGGCACCCAGTCGCCGGACAACATCGCCAGGCGCAGGCTCTGCGGCAGACGGGCGCCCTGCCCCTGCAGTTCGGTCAGCAGCATGTCGAACAGCGCCGGCACCGAGTTCCACACGCTCACGTCGTGGCGTTGCAGGCTGGCCAGCCAGTGCCTCGGCTCGCGCAGGCTGTCGGCCGCCGGCAACACCAGCGCCGCGCCGGCCGCCAGGGCCCCGAAAATGTCGTAGACCGACAGGTCGAAACTCAGCGACGACAGGCCGAAGATCCGGTCGCGGGCATCCACCTGCCAACGGCGGTTGATGTCCAGCACGGTATTCAGTGCGCCGCGGTGGTCGATCATCACGCCCTTGGGCAAACCTGTCGAACCCGAGGTGTAGATGATGTAGGCCAGCTCTTCATTGCGGCCCATCCCCACTTCCGGCGACAGGCCTTGGGCGGCGCGGGTCGCAAGGTCCACGGCCAGGGTGGCGAACGGCCAGTCCCGTTCGGCACCGCCGCGCTCCACCAGCACCGCCCGAGCGGCGCAATCCTGGTGGATCAGACGCAGGCGTTCCAGCGGCCCATCGGCCGCCACCGGCACGTAGACCCCGCCGGCCAGTAGCACCGCGAGGGTCGCGGCGATCTGCACCGGGCCCTTCTCCAGGCAGACCATGACCCGGTCACCCGGCACCACGCCAGCCTCGACCAGGTGGCTGGCGATGTGCGCGGCCACTTCGAACAATTCGGCGTGACTCAGGCACACCGAGTCGCTGAGCAGCGCCGGCGCCTGCGGGGTTTCCTCGACCCAGCGCAGCCAGGGCTGATAGAGCACGCCTTCGGGCAACTCGCCGGCCGTGGCGTTGACCTGCTCGCGCTCCTGCTGCTGGCGCGGCGGCAATGGCAACGGCAGCGACTGCTGCCAGTCCTGGGTGCAGAGCCATTCGATGGCCTGGCGATAACAGCCGAACATCTCATCCAGCAGCCCGGCGGGAAACAGCTCGTCGACCGCGTCCCAGTTGAGCATCAGGCCGTCGGCCAGCGGATAGGTCTGGTGATCGAGCCAGACCTGCGGCGTCTGCGACACCGACCAGCCGAGATCGCCCAGTTCCTGGCGGAACAACGGTGCCGGCATCGGCTTGTCCAGGTTGCAGGCGAACACCACCGGGGCGCTGCGGCGGGTTTCGTGGGCCATTTCCCGCAGCACTTCTAGGCCCGACCAGGCATTGTGCTGCAGGTCGTCATGCAACTGGCGCTGCAGGCGCCGGGTCTGCTCGACGAAACTCAGCGGCTGGCTGACATCCACTTCCAGCAGGGTCAGGTTGGTGAAATCGGCGATCATGTGCGCGACGTCCGGCGCCTGTTCCTGGCGGTCGAACAACGGCAGGTTGAGCACGAAGTGCCCGTCGCTGCTCCAGCGCCCCAGGACCTGGGCAAAGGCACTGGCCAGCACGCTGGCTACGGTCAAGCCGGCGTCGCGGGCGCGCGTTTGCAAAGCGGCCAGGGAGGCCAGGTCGAGGGTGAAGGCCCGTCGCGAAAAACGGGTGCGGGTCAGTTGTTCCGGCTGACGGGCCAGGGGCAGCGCCGGGCCGCCGGGCAGATCGGCGATGCGCTGGCGCCAGTAGTCCTGGGAGGCCGCCAGGCTCGCTGCACGCTGTTGCGTCTGGGTCGCCAGGTAGTCGGCGAAACCGGTGCTCAGGGCTGGCAATTCGCCGCCGCGGCCGACATAGAACATCGCCAGGTCGTGCAGGAAAATTTCGAAGCTCAGCACGTCGGCGACCAGCAGGTCGAGGTTCAGGTGAATACGGCTGCGCCCTTCGCCCAGCAGGCTGAGCTGCACATCGCAAACCTCACCCTCCTCGACCCGCAGGCGCCGATGCGACAGACGCTCGCGCAAGGCCAGCAGGCCGGCTTCGGCCTGCGCCGGGGCGGCGTCCCGCCAGTCGTGGCGTTGCAACGCGGCCCACGGGCTGCGTGGCAAAATCTGCTGCTCACCGCTGGGCAGGAAACGCGCCCGCAGCATCGGGTGACGCTGCAGCAGCTGGAACATGGCCTGTTCCAGCCTTGGGGCATCGACCGCCTGGCCATCGAACTCGGCATACAGGTGACAGCCGACACCGCCGAGGTGCTGGTCATCCTGGCGACCGATCCAGTAGGCCTGTTGAATCGGTGTCAGGGCAAAGGCGGCGTCCGGTTCGCTCTTCGCCACCGGCGCCAGTTGCGCCCGTGGCTTGCCCGGCCGGGCTTGGGCGGCCCAGTCCTGCAAGGTGGGGGCTTCCAGCAGGCGGGCCAGGCTCGGCAGCTTGATGCCCCTGGCGGCCATGCGGGTCTGCAGGCGCATCAGCTTGATCGACTCCAGGCCGTATTCGATCAGTGAGCGGTGCGGGTCCAGTTCCCGCGGGTCTAGGTCGAGCAGACTGGCGACTTCCTGGCGCAGTGGCTCGAGTAGAGAGGTCGCGCCGCTGGCGTCGACCGGGTCAAGTTCTCGTTTGGCATATGTCACTTAGAAACCTCCTGTTATCAAGTCAGTCAAGTGCCGTTCAATCACGTTCAGTTGCCGTCGGGTTGCTCCCGTAGGGTTCGACTCAGCAGGCTCACGGCCAGCGGCAACGCCAGCAGGCCAAGCCCGTAGAAAACCGGCCAGCCCAGTCGGGTCAGGCCTTGCATGAGGGTCATCAGCACGATCAGGGCGATCAGCCGGCTGATGCCATAGAGCGCCGCATAGTCGGTGGCGGCCTGGCGGCTGTTGGCCCAGCCGAGGATCACCGCGCAGATCACCACGTACAGGCCGCTGACGCCGAGGTTGATGGTGATGGCGCCGAGCATCGCCAGCGCCTGCCGGCCCTGCCAGGCGCCCAGCAGGAGCAGCATCACCGCCAGCAGGCCGAGCACGCAGAACACCGCCAGGCTGGTGCGCAGCCCGAGCCGGCGCAGGGTCCAGGGCGCCAGCACGGCGGCGAACAGGCCACATAGCGGCGACAAAAGCCCGACCACCGAGCCGACGGTTTCCAGGGGGACACCCAGGTCGATGAGCATCACCCGATTGAGGCTGAACAGGCTGATCAGCACGCTGGAAACCACGGACAGCAACAGCAGGCGCCGGCGCATCATCGGCTGGGCCAGGGCCCGGAACAGGCTGGCGGAAGGCTCGGCCGCATGCCGCTGGCCGACCGCCGGGCGCCAACCGAGGATCGGCAAGGTGGTCAGCGCCAGCAAACCGGCCACGGCGAGAAAGATCGCCTGCCAGCCGAGACGCTCGAACAGCATCACGAACACCCCGCCGCCGGTCATGGCGCCGATGCTCAGCGCCCCGACCTTCATCGCGCCGGCCAGGGCCCGGCTATGGGCCGGGGTGGTTTCGGTGACCAGTGCATCGAGGGCCAGGTCCATGGTCGCGGCGGCAAAGGCCACCAGCAGCCCCAGGGCCAGCAGCGCCACCGCAGGCCACTGCTGGCCGAGGCCGATGCTCACCACGGCGATGATCGCCACGGCCTGCATGGCCAGGATCCAGCCAACCCGATGTTCGCACCAGGGCCAGCGCCAGCGGTCGACCCACGGTGCCCAGAGGAATGTCATGCCGAACGGCAGCAGCAACAGGAACAGCCAGCCCATGCGCCCCAGTTCCAGGCCCTGGGCTCGCAGCAACGGCGGCAGGCCGCCCTGGACCAGGCCGAACAGGATGCCGAAGGCCAGGTACAACAGGCCGATGCGCGGCAGCAGGCGCCAGTAGTTCCGGTGCCCCTCGGAACGGACGACGGCGAGCGTGGAGAGGTCTTCAGACATTCGCGGCGCCCTCAGAAGTTCGCCGTCAGGCCGACGCCGACGACCCGGCCGCTGCCGATCTTCACCGCCTGGACCGAGGCGCTGTAGTAGGCCCCCATGGCCTCGTAGCGCCGGTCGAACAGGTTGTTGCCGAACAGGTAGACGCCATAGTCCTTGTTCTGCCAGCCCAGGCGGGCGTTGGTCAGGTCGTAGGAGCCGAGATTGAAGGTATTGGCGACGTCCGCCGCGCGCTTGTCGAGGTAGTGGTAATCGACATGGCCGTAGAACTCGCCGCTGATCGGCACGCCCCACTGCTCGGCCGGCACCCGGTAGTCGAGCCCCAGGTTGGCGGAGTACTCCGGCACGTTGGGCACCTGGTTGCCGTCACGGGCACCGCGGGTCAGCGCGGTGACCGTGGCGTCGACATTCTTCAGCTCGGCATGGGTGTAGCCCACGCCGGCGTTCACGCTCAGGCGCTCGGTCAACTTGAGCCGGGATTCCAGCTCGGCGCCTACCGAGTCGTAGTCGACGGTCACCGGCTGGTAGTTGACGCCGTTGTAGACATAGAGATGGCCGTCCTTGACGTCGTTGTAGAACACCGCGCCATTGAGGGCGATCCGGTCATCCCACCACAGGCTCTTGAAGCCCAGCTCGTAGCTCCAACTCTTCGACGCATCGAAAGACTGCTCGTCGCGACCGAACGGGGTATTGGAAGAGTTCCACGGATAGTCGGCACCGACCACGCCGCGCCCCACGCTGACGTAGGTCATCAGGCTGTCGGACCAGTCGTAGCTGAGGCTGCCGCGCCCGGTGAGGAAATTGTCCGACATCGAGGCGTTCTGGTGGTACTGGCTGACAGTGCCCAGGTCACCGCCGCTGTAGCGATAGGTCGCGTCCTTGCTTTCGTGGGTGCCACGCAGGCCGAGGGTCGCCTTCAGGCGCTCGGCCAGGGGCACCGTCGCCTCGCCGAACAGCGAGTAGCTGTCGGTGCTGAAATCGTTCTTCTGCTGGCCGCTGAACACCGCAAAGCGCGGCTGGGTAAAGGCTTCGCCGTCGGTATGGGCGGTGAACTGCGAGTGCCAGAGGTTGATCCCGGTGACCCACTGCACGTAGCTGTCTTCCAGGGACGCGAGGCGAAACTCCTGCATGTAGGCGATATCACGCAAGGTACCGCGATAACGGTCGGTATCGCCGTCGAACGCCGCTGGCGGGCTGCCGGTCAGCGCCGAGTAGAGCACGCTGTCGATCATGTCCATGCGCTGGTCGAAGGTCGAATACTGGACGCTCGACAGCGAGGTCAGTTGCGCCCAGCCCAGGTCGTGGGTGACCCGTAGGTTGACCGCCGAACTCTCCCGGCTGAAATCGTTGCGCGGGTTCAGCCCGCTGTCCGGCGTTCGCCCGCTGCGCAGAATGAAGCGCGGCGCATCGTCGTCATTGCGGTTGTAGGAGAACGTCAGCAGCGCCTGGGTGTCGTCGTTGGGCAGGAACAGCAGCGAACCGCGCATCGCGCTGATCTGCGAGGCACCGTCCTTGCCGCCGGCGGCGCGGTTGGAGATGTCGCCGCCCTGCTCGCTGTAGCGCAAGGCCAGGCGCCCGGCGACGTTGTCGCCCAGGGCCTCGTTGCTGATCAGTTCGCCCAGGGCGTAGCCCCGGCTGCCCCCTTCCACCCGCACCGAGCCTTCATGTTCGAATGACGGCCGATTGGGTACCACATTGATCGCCCCGCCCTGGGTGTTGCGCCCGTACAGGGTGCCTTGCGGGCCCCGCAACACCTCGACCCGCTCGATGTCCAGCAGCGCCGGCGGTACCCCGTAGGCGGAAACCGGCACTTCGTCGACGTTGAACACGATGGAGGTGTCGTCGGCCGACAACGGAGAAAACGAGCCGACCCCACGGATATTGCCGGAGTTGCTGTACTGGCCACCGGATTCCATGTAGTTGAAGTTGGGCACCTGACGCGCCAGGTCGGCGTTGCTCGACGCCGGGGCAATGTTCTGCCGGGCCTGTTCCGGGGTGATCACGTTCATGCTGACCGGGACCTGCAGTTCGGTTTCCTCACGCTTGCGGGCGGTAACCGTAATGTTCTGCAACTCGAGGGTGGGCCCACCGCCCTCCTCGGCAATCGCCGAAGACACGCTCAGCCCCGGGCTCAACATGGCGCCATAGACCAGGCCCAGCGCTGCCCTACCCTTAAACGATTGCCACATTGACCCGTCCTCTCCCTGAACCGCTGAGCATGCTTTTTAAGAATGAGATGCAATAATATTTATTGACTGAACGAATAGTCAATACGCTGAACATGTAAATAATAACGCCCACGGATGACACGGATGCAACACCGTGCGCGAAACATCTGAAGGAAAATGAGGGGAGAATCAGTGGAGACGGGGGAGATGGTTCAGCGCTTCGCCTCGGCCAGGCTGGCGCACAGCCGGCTTACGCACACCGAACCGACCACCGCGAGAATGATCGGCACCAGGAAGTCATGGTCGATGCGGGTGAACTCGACCACCAGGACAATGGCGGTGAGCGGCATGCTCATGGAGGACGCGAGGAACGCCGCGGCGCCGACGATGGCAAAGGCACCCAGCGGAACGCCCGGCCAGGCCAGGCTCCACAGCCCGCCGAGAATGATCGCCAGCAACGCGCCGATGGCCAGCCCCGGCGTCAGCAGGCCGCCTTCGGCACCGGCACGCAGGCTGCTGCTGGTGATCAACACCTTGACCACCAGCAGCAACGCCGCCAGGCCGATCGTCAGCTCGCTGTCGAAGCCCAGTTGCGCGGGCCCCTTGCCGTTGCCGAGGATCTGCGGCAGGTAGACGGCAATACAACCGATCAGGGTAAAGTTGAGCAACGACAACAGCGGCAGTTGCCAACCCCGCGCCGCGTGGGTCCGTGCCTGCCCGGTGAGGCGCACGAAACCATGGGCGGCCAGCCCGAACAGCGGGCCGGCGAGCAACGCCCAGGCCAGCAGACCGGGACTCAACGGCAAGGCCGGCACCACGTACTGCACCTCGGCACCCAGGCCGATCCAGGCGACACAGGCGCCGATCGCCGAAGTCGCCAAAGCCATGATCGCCGCCGGCCAACTGAAGCTGCCGACCAGCACTTCCAGCACGAAGATGGCCCCGCCCAGCGGCACGTTGTACACCGCCGCCAATCCGGCGCCCGCGCCACAGGCGATCATCAGCCGCCGGGTTTCGGGCGACAGGCCGGCCTTGTGCGACAGCCAGGTGCCCACCAGGGCACCGACCTCGCGGGGCGCGACTTCGCGGCCCAGGGGGGAACCCAGGGCGACGGTGACGATCTGCAGCAAGGCATGGGCCAGGGTGGTTTTGCCCGGCATGTCGGCGGCACCCGGCGCCACGGCTTTCTTGACGCTCACCAATGGCCGGCCGAAACGATAGAGCAGCCACCAGCCCAGGCCGGCGACCAGGCCACAGAGGGCGAGCACCAGCACCCGGCGCTCGGGCGAGGCACTGCTGACGCCGACCAGGAAGCTTTCGTGACTGCTCAGGCTGTCCTGGCCGTAGCCATAGGCGAGGTGCTGGATGGCGTGCAACAACATCGCCAGCAGCATGCCACCCAGGCCGGCACCGATGCCGGTGAGGATCACCACGCAGCCGAGGATCAGTCGTTGCCGCATGCCTGAACGGGTCTGTGGGCGTACGCCCTGCTGCTGTAGTCCCTGTTGCGCCAAAGCCATTGCAATCCCCGCACCGTCCAATACACCCGCAGGTCAGTATGTAGCGTGGGGACGGGCCTGCAAATCCTCGGATGGGATCGAGTCAGGCAGGGTTCAGGAAAGCCTGGCAGGCGTTGCTGCAAACGGACAAACAGGGCTGACAGCACCCCGTTTCTCTCCATGGGGCCACGCCTGATGCATGCCCTAGCTCTGCGCACGTCGCAATGCATTGAAGGCCAGCTCATCCTGCAATTCCTTGAGCAGGCGCACGGCATCCTCCCGCTGGCGCAAACCACCCAGGGCAATCCCCGCGACCATCAGGTCGACACGCCCGCTCTCGCGGTCATAGACCCGCACGCTCAACGAGGCATCGCCCAGCACACAGTCACAGGCCAGCGGCGCAAAGCCCTGTTCGAGCAGCGCTCGTAGATCCATTAAAGAAAACACCGGCGATATCCTTGAGCAGGTTGGCTGCGAGCCGGGCAACAGGCCCGACCGCCATGCCTCCATGCTGGGACGCCAGGCCGGCGCAGGAAACCCGAATATGAACTAATGGCACTGGTGCATTTGCACTAGCAGTCCTGGGAACGGGTGCCGAACAGGCCACGCTCACGGGCCCAGACAATCGCCTCACTGCGGCTGTGCACGTCGAGCTTGGAGTACACCGTCGCCACGTGATTGCGCACGGTATTGGGCGCCAGCTTCAGCCGCGCGGCGATTTCCTTGTCGGCCAGGCCTTCGCAGATCAGCTCCAGCACATCGCGTTCACGCGGCGTCAGGTCGGCGAAGGACAGGCCCGGCAGCTTGCGGGCGTTGACGTTCTTCACCGTCGCCAGCTTCTCGATCAGTTTCTGGCTGAACCAGGACGTGTCCTGCATCGCCGCCTCGATCGCCGCCACCAGTTCCAGCTCGGAGCGCTTGCGTTCGGTGATGTTCATCAGCACCAGCAGGTAACAGTGTTCGTCCTGGATCTGCACACTGTCGGCGGACAACGCACAGTCGATCAGTTCGCCGTCCTTGCGCCGGATGCGCAGGTCCAGGCTCTCCAGGCGACCGGCCTTGGCCAGGGCGGCGAACACCTGTTCGCAGAGTTTGCCGTCCTCGAACAGGCCGACCTCGTCGAGCCGCATGCCCAGCAACTCCTGCGCCTGGTAGCCAGTGGTACCGAGCAGCGCCTCGTTGACGTCCAGCAGTTGGCGACTGGCAACGCCACAGAGCAGGGTCGGCGCCGGCGCCAAACGAAAGGCCTTGGCGAAACGCTCCTCACTCTGGCGCAAGGCGGTTTCGGCACGGCGGCGCGGTTCCAGGTCCATGAAGGTGAACAGCATGCAGTCCTGCTCGTTGATGTCCAGCGGCTGGCCGGCCACGATCACCAGCTTGCTGCCGCCTTCGGCCAGCTTCAGCTCGGCCTGCATCTGCGGAATGGTCGCCCCCTCCCCCAACCGCTGGATCGCCAGCTCGCGGCGCTCGGCGTCCTCCAGTACATCGAGCTCGTAGACCGAGCGACCGATCACCTGGTCGCGGCTGTAGCCGGTCATTTCGAGGAAGCCCTGGTTGGCCTTGATGTAGCGCAGGTCGCTGAGCCGGCAGATCACTGCCGGTGCCGGGTTGGCACCAAAGGCCTTCTCGAAGCGCTGCTCGGCACTGGCGAGCTCCGTGGCGTCGCTGATGATCAGCACCAGGGATTCCGGTTCACCGGCGCGGTCGGTGAGGATCATGCTGCGGATATGGTGCACCCGGGTACGCTCCGGGTCGGCCTGGGCGGTGACCTCGACCACCAGGTCGCTGAAGGTTTCGCCATTGGCGACCCGGGCGATCGGGTAGCTGTCGGCACTCAGGGGGTGGTGATTGCGGTAACGCAGGGTAAAGCGCTCACGATACTGCTCGGCATTCGCCCCCAGTTCGCCGACCTCGCTGACACCATGCATGGCCAGGGCAGCTTCGTTGGCCCAGAGAATGCCCTGGTCGACTTCGATCAGGATCACTCCGTCGGACAGGCCGGCGATGATCTGTTGCAGTTGGCGGCGGTTGGTTTCGGTGGCGAGGACATCTTGGCTCATTGTTTCTCCCGAGGTGTCTGATGGCGCAAGGGCCGGCGTTCAAGCCGACCGTTGCAACATCTGACCCCCGCGAGGTGCGCAAGTGCCTGAAAAATGGAGGCCATGCGCAGAACCCCACCACCTGTAGGAGCCGGGCTTGTCGGCAAGATCGGTGTCAGGGCTTGAGCGACGCGGCGATCCAGTTCGCCAGGTCGATGACCTCGGTGGCGCTGATGGTATGTACCACACCGGGGTATGAATGAAACTGCGGCTCGATGGACAGGCTCTTGAGGTACGTCAGCGCATCGGTCGCTCCGGCGTAGGGAACCTGCGGATCCGCCGTCCCATGCCCGATGAACACGCTCAGGTTGCGGTAGTTCGCCGGCGTCCTGGCCTGGGTGCGCACCACCGGCAACAGCCGTCCGCTCAGCGCCGCGATGCCGTGCAGCACCTCGGGATGCCGCAGCGCCACCTCGTAGGTCATCATCGCGCCCTGGCTGAAGCCGACCAGAAAGACCTTCTCCGGCCGGGTGTGATACTTCTCGGTGACCCGCTGGATGAAGTCGGTCAGCGCCTCGGCGCTCAGCTTCAGGTCATCGCTGTTGCCATCGTACTGCGCCGCATCGGTACGCTTGTGGAACCACTGGTAGCCACCCGAACTCAGTTCCAGCCGGCCGCGCACCGACAACACGGTGTAGTTGTCCGGCAGGCTCTCGCGGATGCCGAACAGGTCGTCCTCGTTGCTGCCATAGCCATGGAGGAAGATCACCAGCGGCTGGTCGTGGGTATCGGGCTCGGCCTGTTCCAGGTAGGTCAGTGGCATGTCGGCCAGCAGCTCGGGTTCGGCTGCCTGGGCCAGGGAACAGGTCAGCAGCAGTGCGAGGGCCAGGGGTTTGAACATGGTCGATCCTTTCGGGTAAGCGGGCGATAAGGTGTTCAGAGCAGGAAACGATCGGTGACATTGCGCCGCTCGTTGTCGTCGCGCATGTCGTAGCCGGCCGTGGTGGCGATATTGGCGTGGTGCGCCAGCTTCTGGGCAATCGACACATCGTACTCTTCGATCACCCGGGTGATAAAGGAACGCCGGAAGTCATGGGGCATGATCTCGACACCCACCTGCCGGCCGCGTTGCTTGGCGATGTAGTAGATCGCGTGCTTGGTCAGCCGTTCGCGGGTGATGTGGTGGCCGCGACGAATCCGGTTGAACAGGAAGCTGTCGTCGGCCACACCCGCGGGCAGTTGCTCGCGACGAAAACGCAACCAGGCGTCGAGCTTGTCGAAGGCCCAGGCCGGGGCGAACTTGATCAGTTCACGGTTGCCCTTGCCGATCACCCGCAGGCTGCGCTCGGCGGCATTGACCTGGTGCAGTTCGATATCCACCGATTCGGACTTGCGCATGCCGGTGCCGTAGAGGATCGCGATGATGGCGGCATCGCGCAGGCCCTGGGGCCGCGGGTCGGCGGCGCAGACGTCCATCAGGTCACGGATCAGCGTGCGGCGCAGGTTTCGCCCGGGGCTCAGACGCGAGCCGCCGGCGGCCTTGACCGCGCGGATTTTCATCAGTTGCTCGGGGGTGATCAGGTCCTGTTGCCAGGCCTGGTTCATCACGCCGCGGATGGCATTGACGTAGAGCGACGAGGTATTGGGCGCGAAGCCGTCTGCCCGCAGGGCGGCCACCAGCGCGGTGAGATGGGCCGGCTGCAGCTGGTGCCAGGCGATCTCGTCGATCGGCGTGTCCTCCAGACCCAGGCGATCGGCGGCATCCTGCAGCACGTAGCGCATGGTCTGGCGGCTGGAGGGCGCCAGGCGGGCCAGGTACAGCGTGACCGGCGCAAGCGTCCGGGCCAGAGCGGTGGGTGCGGTGATCGGCGGTGGAGAAGACAAGACCTGCACTCGAACGGGGGTGAGGTCGCCACTATACCGCGACTGGATGGTTATACAGTAGCGGATGCTGATTGGGGTGAAGTGATGGGTCGACCGGCCCTTTCGCGGGCTCCTGCTGATACACAAAGCCGAGGCGACGGTGGCAGCGGGCTCGCCCGCGAAAGGGCCGGCACAGGCGCGCCAGAAACCGGCTCAGGACTCGGGAACGCCCTGCTCCCATTCGGACCAATGGCCGACGATCTCCTGCACCAGGGTGCTACCCACCCGGTAGAGGTTCTCCAGCGCCGGGGCGAAGCCACCCTGCTGGGCATAGTCGAGCAGGTTGTCGGCATCGCTGTAGCCCGGATACGGCCGGTCGAAGTTCGAGCCGGCGCGCAGCACCGCCAGGCGCCCGATGTCCAGCAGGCCGGCCCTGGCCGCCCGCGACAGCGCTTCATAGGTGGAGTTGTCTTCCTGCTGGGTGGTGCAGTAGACCCCCTCGCCGTCGGTCAGCAACCGGGTCCACACCTCTGCCCGCTCGCCCAGGCGCGTACCGGAAAACCAGGTACAACTCGAAGCGGTATCGCCACAGATCACCTGCGGCGGCTGGTTGGCCGGCGCATGGGGATACTTCGTCCGCCAGAGCGCCGACTCGGCGCTTTCGCTCAGGACGACATGGCGGGTCAAGGCATACGCCTTGGCCTGCAACCGCGCATTGAGCTCGAAGACTTCGGTGCGATAGTCCAGCGGCGGCTTTTCGTCCGGCCCGCGGGTGTTGATACCGATGTAGCCGCTCGGCCAGTGCGGCGGCGCATCCCGCGAGTCGAGCCCCCACTGGGTACCGAAGTCCACCAGGTAGCGGGCCCAGGCCGCAGTACCGAGAGTGCCCCGGTGCGGGTTGATGCCGGCAATGCCGACGATCAGGAAATAGGTCTGGCGCAGGTCGAAACGGTTCGACAGGGCCAGCGCCAGGGTCGAGGCCGTCGCATTGGTCTGGCCCATGCCGGTCACCAGCAGGCAGACGCCCTGGTCGTTGCAGAGAATGTTCGGGTAGTCGGCACTCAATCCCGGCAGCGGGATTTCCTGGTTGAACGCCAGGCGCTCGATCCAGCTTTGCGCTTCGGGCGCGAACATGCTGATCAGCACGACTTTCGGCGTGATCGGCAGCTCGGCCGTGGATGACATCGTCGAGGACATGAAAACTCCATTCAGGGGGCTGCGGGCTCCGGTGCCCGCAGCGCGGCTCAAGCGGCTCGCCGAATCAGTGCGGCAGTTCAAGCTGGCGGACGATCCGGTCCTTGACCAGCAGCCGTTTTTCCTTGAGCTTCCTCACGTCGTCATCCTCTGCCAGCGCCGCCTCGGCTGCCAGCACCTGCTTGTCGATCTCGTCGTACTCGTCGAGCAGGTGGTTGAGCTTGCTGTCCTGGGCCCTGCGCTCCGTGACCTGCTCCCGGGTCAAATGCAAATCTGCGAACAAGTCGTGCTTAACTGGCATATCGTCACCTCGTAAATCTTGAAACCGATGGCTGTTCAGGGAGTTACCGCCTATCAATAGCATGCCCGGGCGCCGATTGCCTCACTGCTTTGCCTTGCGACGGCGAATCCACAGCCAGCCAAGACCACCCAGCAACGCCGCCGCACCCGCCAGCACCAGCCCCTTGTAGGGGCGCAACGCCGAACGCATGGCGTTGAGCGGTTGGGTCAGGTAGCGCCGATTGGCCTGGTCGAACCGCGGCTCCTGGCACTGCTGGCCGAAATTCCCGGCCCAGCTGACATAGGGACCCTGTTCGACATAACGCTGGTACAGCGAGATTTCCTGATCGCTACCGGCAACCCAGCCGGCGGCCTTGCACAGTACCGCGGCAAACGCCTGGCTGCTGTGGGGCAACTGGTCGGCCGCCCGGCTGGCCAGGTCGGCAGCCACATAACGATAGTGATAACGCTGGTTGGGCGTGGCCTGCGCACCCTGCTGGCGCTTGACTTCCGCCTCCTCCAGGAACGGCCCCGCCTGCACTTCGACGGTGCCCAGGCTGTAGCTGCCTCCCAGCCAGCGGTAGTCCGGCGACATTTCATAGCCGAGGATTTCCATTCCCGACTGGCGCGCCAGCTTCGCCGCGGCATACAGCGCCTCGGCACGGCCGGTGGCGGTCCAGCGCGAGGCGCCGTCCTTGCGGTCCTGGCCATAGGCCTGGGCGGCGGCCTGCAGTTCAGGGCTGTCGAAGTACGCCGGGGCCTCATCGTAACGGCCCTCGCGCAACAGCCGGCGCCCGAGCAATTCGCGCAACTGCGCCGCCACCGGGCGGCGTACGTAGTTATCCTTGTCCTGCTGGGTGGCCGGCGGCGGCGCCGTCACATGGGCATCGACATAACCTTTCAGCTCATCGAGGGTCAGCACCCGCTCGGCCACGGTCGCCGCGTCCGGCCAATAGATGTCCTGGCTACGATAGAGCTGGTCGAACGCCTGCAGGTAATCGCCACGGTCCAGGGCCAGGATCGCGCTTTCGCCTTCGACCCGGCAGCCGGGCTGGACCGTTTCGTAGGCCCAGTCCGGCGTGCGTCGCGAGCCCCAGACCTCGTCCTTGGGGAACGCTGCCGCGGCCTTGGCATAGGCCGCCGCAGCCTGGACCTTGTCGCCGTCACGCAGGGCCAGCTTGGCCCGCAGCCACCAGGCCAGGCCGCCATCACCGGCATGTTCGAGATAGCCCTTGGCGGCGGCGAAATTCCCCTTCTGGTAACTCAGCGCCGCCAGCCGGTCGGCGTTCTCCAGGCTGTCGCCGACACTGGCGAGCAGCAGTTGGGTCAGGCGTTGCTCCTGTTCCGGCTGTTCGTCGAAGAACCAGCCAACACGGCTCAACAGGTAGGCGGTGAACAGCTTCTGCACCGTCGGATGGGTCAATTGTTCCTTCAACGGCTCATCGGGCAGCGCCACCAGTTCGGCGGCGACCAGCCTGAGCGAGGCGTAGCCACTGGCCGAACCCAGGCGGCTCTGGCTGGCATACAGCTGGATCGCATCCTCCCAGTTGCCCTTGAGCTTGGCCAGGCGGGCCTCCTCGCCCAGGCTGGCGATTCCCAGTTCCAGCGGATCGCTGAAGTCGCCGGCACTGAACTCGCGCGCCTGCTCAAAGGCCAGCCGTGCCTGGGCCTGCAAGGCCGCCGGCGTCTGTTGCGGATCGTCGCCGGCCTCGGCGCTCAGCGCCACCAGCGCCCGTCCCAGGGAATAGGCTGCCCAGGTGCTGCGCAGCTTGCGCTGTTCGGCAGGCAGCGCCAGCACCTTGCGGAAATACTCCGCCGCCAGGGCCTGGCTGCCAGCGTCAAAGGCTACCGCACCGGCAATATACAGGCGCAACTCATCGGGCAGATCGGCCCCCTGGGCCTCCACCTGCTGCGGATCCTGCAGGGTGCGCAACTGGGCGACCCTGGCCCGCAGATTTTCCGGCAGTTCGCTGGCCTCGACCTTGTCGCGCTGCTCGCGGTAGGCGTTGGTATTGTCATCGCTGTACCAGTACATCCTCAGGGTCGCCTCGGTGGCGGGCTTGAGGCCGGCGATCACCTGGCCGAGACGGTTCACTTCGAAGGCAAAGTTGGTTTCCGGCAGGTCGGCCAGTGTCTGCGCCCGGTCGTCCAGCAATCGCAGCGGAAAGTCCGGGCCGCAGGCCAGTGCCGAACCGAGCGGCAGGCTGAGGGACAGGCACAACAGGTGCCGGGGCCAGTTACGGGTAAACATGCCACGCTCCTTGATCGATACGGATACAGCGCGCCCAACCCAGGGCACGCCGGCCGCCAGCGGCGATACGGACGCTGGACTGGCGGCTGAAGACGAGATGTTGCGGTGATGCCTGCAAGCTGTAGCCATTGAGCCCATCGGCGCCATCGCAGTGTTCGGCGCTCAGTTCCACCCGTTCGGGCAGCGGCTGGTCGAGGTTGCCGACGTTGGCGAGGCTGATGTCATAGAGTCCGTCCTTGAACGACAGTTCGACCTGCCACCGGGCGGACAACGCATCGCCCCGGGCCACCGCAGCCAGGGTGGTCAGGCTCCAGGCCCGGCGGTCGCCCGGCAAGGGCAGGCGGAACCAGATCAGCCCGGCCAGGTGCGCCGGTGGTTTGTCCCGCAGTTGCCGGCTCAGTTGCGCCAGTTGCTGCGGATCGGCCAGCAGCTCACGGCGCTCGCCGCCACGGTTCAACGGTGCTTCACCCTCCACCAGCGGCGCACCGCCGCTGTCCGGCAGCAGCGCCACCCCATAGGCCGGCAAGGCGAGATAGAACGGCTTTTCGCTGATGCGGCTCCAGCGTTCGGCCCATTGGCGGGCCTGAACCGGGTCGAACAGGCCCAGCCGTGGATGGCTCACGGCGTGAACCTGCAACACGCTGCTGTCCACGACCTGCAACAACCCGGGCAGTTGCGGGCTGTCGAGCCAGGCGGGCAAGGCGGTGATACTCAGTTTCAAGCCGGAGGGCAGTTGCCCGCGCAATTTCAGCAGGAAGTCGGTATAGCCCGACAAGCGGGCACTGGCGCTGTCATGGTCGATTTCCAGCCCGGTCAGCTTGACGCCCGCGGCCTGCCAGTCGGTCAGCATCTGCCCGATCTGCACGCGCGCCCCCTCCAGGTCCAGTGCCGGCAGTTGACCGTCCAGGCGCACCACCGCGATCAATGGCCGGCCATCCGCCTCGAGCCGCGGCAGATCGACCAGCGCCCGGCTCCACCCTGCACCGGGCTGTGCCTGCAACGCCAGCACCCGCAGGGTCGAGAAATCCGCCCGGCTCTCGGCCAGGGCCTGCTCATGGGCGGGCCGCCACTGGCGCTGCCAGACATACAGTTGCTGGTCGAGGGGCGTTGCCGGGTCGGGCTGGCAGCCGGCAAGCAGCCCCAGCATCAGGCATGAACACAAGCGGCGAAGAAATGTGGCGGGCATACAATCCTTTGTCGGGCGCATGCGAGCGCCGTTTCGAGGGGCGATATTACCTCAACGCGGTGGCCGCCGGCACGCGCAGGCTGAAGCAGCCGGCTGGGAAATGGACGACAGATGGCAGGGCAGAATGACAGTGGTTCGCTTGCGTCTGGAAAAACGCGATCTAGTCTTTCTCATAACCTTGAGTCAATGCCCTCAACCGAAGTCTGGTCAGCCGTTTTGCCCAGTGACAACGACACAGTGGAGTCCGAGTCATGGAGGAAACCCTCATCCTGGTCGATGAGGATGATTGCGAGACCGGCAGTGCGCAAAAGCTGTTCATCCATCAACAGGGCCTGCGGCACCGGGCCTTCTCGATCTTCATCTTCGATGAACATGGCCGCTTGCTGATGCAGCAGCGGGCCATGGGCAAGTATCACTCCCAGGGATTGTGGAGCAACACCTGCTGCGGACACCCGCGCCAGGGCGAGCAGACCCGGGCCGCCGCGCAACGGCGGCTGTTCGAGGAAATGGGCCTGAGCTGCCCGCTGCGCGAAGTGGCCTCGCTGCTCTACCGGGAACAGGTCTCGAACCAGTTGATCGAGCACGAATTCGATCACCTGTTCGTCGGCCTCAGCGATATCCCCCCGCTGGCCAACCCCGACGAAGCCATGGCCTGGAACTGGCTGCCGCTGGCCGAGATCCCCGGGCACATCGCGGCGGCGCCGCAGCAGTACACGATATGGCTACGCCGGATCTTCGAGACCTACCCGCTGTCGACCCTGCGTTTCTGGTACGAAGTCGCCCTCACCGCGCCCCTCTCCCCTCATTCGTCACGCTGAGAGGAGCGGAGCATGAACACAGACACGCACTGCGCGGTGGCGGGCGGCCTGCCCAACGAAAAAGCCTGCCGCCCCCTTGATGACTGGCGCCGCGCCGTACTGGCACGCCTCGAACAACGGCTCGATGCGCAACTGCCACCGGCGCACACCGTGCCCTCACGCCTGCACGAGGCCATGCGCCATGCCCTGCTGAACCCGGGCAAGCGCCTGCGTCCGCTGCTGTGCCAGGCCAGCGGCCTGGTGGTAGGCGCCGATCCGCAGGCCCTCGACGTGGTGAGTGCCGCCCTGGAAATGGTGCATGTCAGCTCGCTGGTCCACGACGACCTGCCGGCCATGGACGATGACCCGTTGCGCCACGGGCAGCCGACCGTCCACGTCCGGTTCGACGAAGCCACCGCCATTCTCACCGGCACGGCCCTGCTCACCCAGGCCTTCCTGACCTTGCAGCACGCCCCGCTGCCCAGCGCCCGCCGACTGCGCCTGGTAGCGGAACTGGCCCAGGCCACCGGCTCGCTGGGCATGTGCGGCGGGCAGATGCTGGACCTGCAGCCGCCGGCAAGGCCGATGGACCTCGACACCCTGGAGCATTTGCAGCAGCTCAAGACCGGCGCGCTGATCAGGGCCGCCGTGCGCATGGGCGCGTTGTGCGGCCGCCCGCTGCGGGCCGAGGTCGAGGCGCTGGAGCGCTATGCGACCGCCATCGGCCTGGGCCTGCAGGTGGTCGACGACGTGCTGGATGTCACCCAGGACTCGGCAACGCTGGGCAAGACGGCCGGCAAGGACGTCCGCGATGCCCGCTCGACCTACGTCTCGCTCATCGGCCTGGCCGCCTCGCAAGCCCTGGCCCGGCAACTGAAGCAGCAGGCCCATGCCGCCCTGGCCCGCTTCGACAGCCGCGCAGACTGCCTGCGGGCCCTGGCCGACCAGGTCATCGACCGCCAGCGCTGAGCGGTGGAGGCAACTACGCCATGTTCGAACTACTCAATACCATCGACAGCCCGCGCGATCTCCGGGCCCTGCACCGGCAGGCCCTGCCGTCACTCGCCGACGAGTTGCGGGCGTTCATCCTGCACAGCGTCTCCCGAACCGGCGGGCACCTCTCGGCAAACCTGGGCAGTGTGGAAATCGCCATCGCCCTGCACTATGTCTTCGATACCCCGCACGACCGGATCGTCTGGGACGTGGGGCACCAGTCCTATCCTCACAAGATCCTCACCGGTCGGCGCCAGGCCATGGCCGGTGTTCGCCAACAGGGCGGCATATCCGGTTTTCCACGGCGGCAGGAGTCCGAGTACGACAGCTTCGGCACGGCCCATGCCAGCACCTCGATTTCCGCCGCGCTGGGCATGGCGCTCGGCATGCGGATCAAGGGCCGGCGGCGCCACTGTGTCGCGGTGATCGGCGACGGTGCCTTGAGCGGTGGCCTGGCCTACGAGGCACTGAACAATGCCGGGGTGCAGGCAGACCTGCCGCTGCTGATCCTGCTCAACGATAACGACATGTCGATTTCCCCGGCGGTCGGCGCGCTGCGCAACCACCTGGCCGGGCTCACCACCTCGACAGCCCGGCCCGACGCGGCCAGCCTGTTCGAGGCCCTCGGCGTGGAGTACAGCGGCCCCATCGACGGACACGATCTCGACGCGCTGATCCCCGCCCTGCAAGCGCTGAAAGGTCGACCCGGCCCGCAACTGCTGCACGTCATCACCGAAAAGGGTCACGGCTACAGCCCGGCCGCCAGCGACCCGGTGCAGTATCACGCGACGGGCAAATTCAATGCCCAGGAAGGTCTCCAGGCCGTGCCCGCCGCTCGGCAGAGCTACGCCCAGGTGTTCGGCAACTGGCTGTGCGACGAAGCCGGGCAGGACCGGCGCGTTGTCGCCATCACCCCGGCGATGCGCGAAGGTTCGGGTCTGGTGGAGTTCGAGCGGCGCTTTCCCGATCGCTACTTCGACGTCGGCATTGCCGAGGCGCATGCCCTGACCTTTGCCGCCGGTCTGGCGACCGAAGGCCTGAGGCCCGTGGTGGCGATCTACTCGACCTTCCTGCAGCGGGCCTACGACCAGTTGATCCACGACATCGCGTTGCAGAACCTGCCCGTGCTGCTGGCCATCGACCGCGCCGGCCTGGTCGGTGCGGACGGTGCCACCCATACCGGAGCGTTCGATCTGGCTTACCTGCGCTGTGTCCCCAACCTGGTGATCATGGCGCCGGCGGATGAGAACGAATGCCGGCAGATGCTGCACACCGGCCTGTGTCACAACGGACCGGTAGCGGTGCGCTACCCGAGAGGCAGCGGTTGCGGCGTCCCGCTGCAGGCCCGGCTGACGCCCCTGCCGATCGGTCGCGGCGAGATTCGCCGACAGTCGACCCAGCCGGCAGGCCGGCGAGTGGCCATCCTGGCCTTCGGTTCGCTGTTGTCAGCCAGCCTGGAGGCTGCCCGGCGCCTGGATGCGACGGTGGCCAACATGCGTTTCGTCAAGCCGCTGGACATGAACCTGATAGAACACCTGGCCAGCAGTCACGACCTGCTGGTAACGGTGGAGGAAGGCTGCGTCAAAGGTGGTGCCGGGGCCGCCTGCCTCGAATACCTGGCCGCCTCGCTCAGTGGCCGGCCGACCCTGCAACTGGGCCTGGACGACCACTTCATCGAACACGGGACGGTCGAGCAGTTGCTGCAAGCCTCGGGCCTCGATGTCGAGGGGATCGTCACCTCGGTCCAGGTCTTTCGCGAGCAGGTCCGCTCGCGCGACGCGCCAGCCCGGGTCGCCCCGCCATGAACACAGTCACTGTGGTGACCGACATCAAAGCTGCCACCAGCGCGGCAACAACTGCCGGACCCGGGCCTCGGCGAACCGGTCATCGATCAGTACCACCACGCCGCTGTCCTGCTGGCTACGGATCACCCGCCCCGCCGCCTGCACCACCTTCTGCAGGCCCGGGTAGAGGTAGGTGTAGTCGTACCCCGAGCCGAACAGCGCCGCCATGCGCTGCTTGATCTGCTCGTTGAGCGGGTTCAGTTGCGGCAGGCCGAGGGTGGCGATGAAGGCCCCGATCAGCCGCTGGCCGGGCAAGTCGATGCCCTCGCCGAAGGCACCGCCCAGCACCGCGAAACCGATGCCCTGGCTGTGCTCGGTGAACTGTTCGAGAAAGGCCTGGCGCTGGCTCTCTTCCATGCGCCGCGACTGCAGCCACAAGGGGATATCCGGGTGGGTGTCGGCCATCCGTTGCGCCACCTGTTGCAGGTAGTCGAAGCTGCTGAAGAACGCCAGGTAGTTGCCGGGACGCTGCCTGAACTGCCCGGCCAGCAGCTCGACGATGGGCGCCAGCGACGCCTGGCGATGGACGTAACGGGTGGAAACCTGGCTGACGATGCGCAGGTCCAGTTGTTCACGCCGAAACGGCGACTCGACGTCGATCCAGGCCGTGTCGGCGGGCAGCCCCAGCAGGTCGGCATAATAGTGCCGGGGGCTCAGGGTCGCGGAAAACAGCACGCTGCTGCGCGCCGCCGTCAGGCGTGGCCGCAGGAACGCTGCCGGCACCACATTGCGCAGGCACAGTTGCGACAAGCGTCGGCGGCCCACATCGCGCACACTGATATCGAACAGGAAATGCTCGTCGAACAGCTCGCCTACCCGGGCGAACTGCAACAGTTCGAAGTAGAACGCCTGAAGCTCGCCATCCAGACCCTGGGGGTGGTCATTGAGATAGTCGCCGATGGCTGCGGTGCACAGGGTCATCGCCGACAACAGCTTGCCCGGCGCCTGGTCGTAGGCCTGGTAGTTGGCGACCTGCTCCTTGTGCAGCGCATTCCATTCGCGGTTCAACCGCTGCAGGGCCTTCTGCAATGGCTGTGGCGCCGTCTTGCGCACCTGCCCGAGCACGTGCTGGTCGAGGCCGGCGCTGTACATCTGGCGACCGCGCTCGACCAGGTTGTGGGCCTCGTCCACCAGGGCTGCGACCTGCCACTGGTTGGCCTGGGCCAGGCCGAACAGCAGCGCGCTGAAGTCGAAATAGTAGTTGTAGTCGGCAACCACCCAGTCGGCCCAACGGGCCATTTCCTGGCTCAGGTAATACGGGCAGATGTCGTGGGCCAGGGCGATCTCGCGCAGTGCCTGGCGATCGAGCAGGGTCACTGCGGCGGCGGCCTCGCGCGCGGCCGGCAGGCGATCGTAGAAGCCGTGCGCCAACGGGCAGGCCTCGCCATGGCAGGCCTTGTCCGGATGCTCGCAGGCCTTGTCCCGGGCCACCAGCTCCAGCACCCGCAACGGCAGGCCTGGCTGGCTGGCGTGCAGCACTCGCGCGGCGTCCAGGGCCAACTGGCGCCCCGGCGTCTTGGCGGTGAGAAAGAACACCTTGTCCAGCCGCTGCGGGGCCAGGGCCTTGAGCATCGGAAACAGCGTACCAAGAGTCTTGCCAATGCCGGTCGGTGCCTGGGCCATCAGGCACCGACCGGTGCTGACCGCCTTGTACACGGTCTCGGCCAGGGCGCGCTGGCCGGGGCGGAACTCGCCATGGGGGAATGCCAGCTGGCGTGCGGCCTGGTCGCGGGCGCTGCGATGGGCCATTTCCTGTTCGGCCCAGTGCAGGAAGCATGCACACTGCCCCTCGAAGAACGCCTTGAGATCGGTGGCACTCCAGGTTTCACGCAGCAGGGTTTCCTTTTCGCTGATGATATCGAAGTACACCAGCGCCAGATGGATTTCGCTCAGTTGCAGGTGCTCGCACGCCAGCCAGCCGTAGATCCGGGCCTGGGCCCAATGCAGTTGGCGGTGGTTGGCCGGCTGTCTGGCGAGGTCGCCACGGTAGGTCTTGATTTCCTCCAGTTGGTTTTGTGCCGGATCATAGCCATCGGCCCTGCCCCGAACCCGCAACTGCTGGTAATGCCCCTCCAGGGCCAGTTCGGCGCGATAACCCTCGCTGCGACGCGCGGCCACGGTGCGGTGGCCGGTGATGCCCTCCAGGGCGGTCGGCGACGGCGTGAAACGCAGGTCGAGGTCGCCGGCCTTGGCGGTGAACTCGCACAGGGCCCGCACGGCGATGCTGTAGCTCAAGCGACCGGCTCCGCCCATTGCACGTAGCAGACCGCGACCGGCATCTGGTGCCGGTGACAGAACTCCAGCCAGCGCAACTGGTTGTCCTGCAGGCGGTCGCCGGGGCCCTTGACCTCGATCATCCGGTAGGTTTTCTGCGCCGGCCAGAACTGGATCAGGTCGGGCATGCCGGCGCGGTTGGCCTTGATGTCGAGCAGCAGCCGTTCGAACCAGTGCCGCAGGTGCGCCGCCGGCAGGCACTCAAGCGCCTGTTCGAGCAGTTCCCCGCTGAGCACGTTCCAGAACACGAAGGGCGACTGCAGCCCCCACTTGGCGACGAAGTTGTGTCGGATGGTCTGCTTGTAGCGCTCATCCGCCAGTTGCTCCAGGCACGCGGCAAACAGCTCGGCGCGGCGGGCATGGAAATCCTCGCTGTGCAGGTCGGCCGGCCCGCTCTGGAAGGGGTGGAAGAACGCACCGGGCAGCGGCGCGAAGATCGCCGGCCAGCACAGCAGGCCGAACAGCGAATTGATCAGGGTGTTTTCGACGTAATGCACCGGCCCCTGCTCTTCCCACAGGTGCCGGGCGACCCGCTGCTCGACCGACTCGTGCGGCTCGCAACTCAGGCTGAAGTCCAGGCGCGTCACCGGCACCGGTGCACTTCGGGCAACCGCCGGCAGCCCGAGCCGGCGCCGCAATCGCGGCAGAATGCGCTGCAGGTGCTGTTCTTCCCCGGCGCTCTCCGGCGCCGCCAGGGCCTCGTCGGCCAGGGTCATGGCCAACCCGTGCTCGCCCAGGCGCTCCAGCACCCGGATACGCCGCAACCGGGCGCCGGGGTAGCGGCAACCCTGGTAGATCGCCAACGCGCCGGCCAGGTCTTCCAGGCGCTCGCTGTGCTGGCCCAGTTGAAACAGCAGCTTGCCGCGCCGACGCTCCAGCCAGGGGTTGTCGGTTTCCAGCCGGTTGACCTGCTCCAGCACCCGGCCCACCTCCTCCCCGACCTCCAGGGCCTGCCGCGCCGCCTGCAGGTGCAGGTAGCCGTCCACGTCGGCGCGGCTGCGCAGGCCACGGGAGTCGGCATGGAACTCGACCTTTTCGTAGCTGAAGATGCCGAGGTCGGCCAGCACGAACTCCGACCAGTCCTGGTACAGGTTGCCGAAGAACATCAGCCGCAGGCGGTCGCACAGGTCCATCACCTGCAGGCTGTAGAGCCGGTCGGGCACCTGCGGGCACCACTGGGCGAACGGCCGCGGTTCGACGTGCAACGGCGCCAGCCGCTCGTACAGCTCGGTTTTCTTCAACCTGGACGGGGCCTGGAACGCCTGGACGATCTCGGCCTTCTGCAATACAGCGAACAGGCTCTCCAACGCCAGCGGCAGGTCATCGCGGACCCAGCCAAGGGCCAGCAGCGGCTGTACTGCAGCGGTAGTATCGCCAATCTCGTCGTAGTTCAGCCGGCTGCCGCGAAAGTGCTCGCCCTTGCGCATGACCATGCGCACCAGCAGCGCCTGCGCGGCCCTGGGCAGTCTGGCGAAGTCGTCGATGAACGCCCGCTCCCGCGCATCCAGCAAATCGGCATAACGCTGCGTCAGCCAATCGAGCACACAGTGGAAGTTGTTCAGGTAGTAAAACGGATCGTCGAGGGGCGCAGTTGTCACGGGCAGGCAGGACCACGGTTGTCGAATGCTGGTTATGCATACAGATAACAGTCCTCCCCGCGTCTGGCAAACACAATTGGACAAAGGGTTGCCCGGTACGGGGTTTCAGGGCCCGGACTCCAGGCGCAGGGCATTGCATAGCGCGCCCAGGGCCGGCTCCAGGTGGCGGTGACCGTTGGAGGTGCTGCTCAGGCGCAGGCAATCGCGGTGCAGGCCGTGCAGGCTGAACAGTTCACCGGGGGCGATGACGATGCGCTGTTCCAGCAGGTGCTCGAAGACCTTGCGCATGTCCACTTCACTCCGGGCCCGTGCCCAGACCGTGGCGCCGCCCTGGGGCGGGACGAAGTCGAGGCTGTCGGGCAGGCGTTCCTGCAACAGTTGGCAGACCTGCGACATGCGCTCCTGCAGCAGGCGGCGCAGGATACCCAGGTGCTGGTCGAGACGCCCGCTGCCGTACAAGCGGGCAATCGCCTTCTGCCGGGTCGGCGACATGCGGAACGAGCGCAGCAGGAAATGCCGTTGCAGTTCCACCCCGAAGTGTCGCGACAGCAGGTAGCCGAATGGCGCCTCGCAGCCCATGAAACGCTCGAAGCCGGCCAGCACCAGCAGGCGATCCGGGTCGACCAGGTCACGCATGCGCGCGCCGGCGGGCTGGTAGGCCAGTTCACCGTGGCTGTCGTTCTCCAGCAACCACACGCCAAACTGTTCCAGCAGCCGGGCGATCTGCTGGCGATGCTCGGCCGGCATCAGGCTGCCCCGGGGCATGTTGACCGCGGAAGACATCAGCAGCAGCTTGACCGGCTGTGTGCGCAACAGCTGTTCGAGCTGTTCCAGGTCGAACAGCCCGTTGCCGCCCAGCGGCAATTCGACCACGTCGACGCCTCCGGCCTGCAACAGGCGCAGGATCACCCAGTCGCAGGGCGACTCCACCAGCACAGTGGTGTGTTTCAACGCCAGGGCCGCCATCAGGGTTTCCAGCACACTGCGCAGGTCGGCACCGATATAGACGTCGTCGGCATGCCAGTAACGCTGGGCCGAGGTGGTGTAGCGCACCGCCAGGGCGGCTCGCAGCTCCATCTCGCCAAAGGGTTGCAGTTGCGGCTGCTGTTGCCGCGGGTACTGGCGCACCAGTTCACGTTCGAGCAGCAGCAGCGGGTTGTCCAGCGACAGCAGCAACGCCGGCTCGTCATTGCCCAGCACCAGGGTGCCGGGCCTGCGCGAATGCACGTAGATGCGCTCCAGCAGATCGGCCCCACCACTGACGAACGAGCCGCCGGGTACCGGCAAGGCATAATAGCCCGACTTGGCCTGGGAATAGACCCGCCCCTCCTTCTCCAGCAGGGAATAGGCGTACTGGACGGTGGAAATCGACACGTTCAGGCGCTCGGACAACTGGCGCAACGAGGGCAGCTTGACCCGGGCTTCGGTTTCGACCTCGTTGATCAGGCTGACCAGGTAACGGTAGACCGCCTGGTAGGCAAAGCCCGCAGGCTTGCCTTCCGGGGTCGTTCGCGGCGTCCGGCCGCTCGGTCCGGTCGGGGTCGAAGCGGGTTCGGGAGTTTTCGAGGCAGTCAATCGCAAACCCTTTAGCGTCCCGACAGGACTTCCTTGCGGACTTCGCCACTGTCGGGATGGATGATATCGACACGGTGCTTGTCCGGGTCGCTGGCCCGGACCCGGGCAATCAGCGAGGCGGCGGCACTGAAGTCGACCTGTTTTTTCTGGTAGAGATCCTGCAGGCGTTCAAGGGGCAAACCGCTGACCTCGCTCAGCCACTGCTCAACCTGCTCGCCGGCCGGCTTGCCCGACAGCGCCTTGTGCAGCTCCGGCAAAGCCACCAGCATGCCCGGGTGGCAGCGGCGCAGGAACGGTTCCAGGCCACGGCCCTGATTGACGAAGGGCGCGAACAGCAGGCAGATCAGTTGCCCCTCGCTCAGGCCATAGGCTTCCTGGGCGTAGACCCGGGCCAGCGCCCGGCGGCCGAGGAGTTTCTCCGAGCTGTCGTAGGCCGCCATGGCCTGCTCGATCAGGCGTGCCGACATGCGTTTCTTGCGCATCATCACCACGGCCAGTTGCAGGTATTCGGTGATCCCCGTCTGGTAGCTCAGGCCCCTGACATACTGCGCCTGCAGACCGCGCATATGCGCCATCAGCAAGGGGTTGGCGCAGTCGGATTCACTGAAGTGAAACGCCAGGTCGTCGAAGCGGAAACCGAGGAACTCGGTCAGCAACGGCCAGCGCTGCTCGATGTCGCTGCCCACCAGGTCATGCACGCCGACCAGCATCGGCGGCTGGCTGCGACTGGAGCGACTGATGGCCGGCCCCTGGGGCTGGGTCGCGGCGTCACCGTAAAGCTCCCGGTAGTATTCCAGGCTGAGTTCGTTGCAGGTCCTGACCGCCTCCTCGAATTCCAGCGCGCGCCCGCCGAGCGGGCTGCGCTCGGGCGTTTCGGTCGAGCGCAGCAACCATGTCAGGTACTGTTTCTGCTCGCGGGGCGGATCGCCGATGATCAGCGCATCGATGCCCTGGTCCCAGGAACTGGCCCGCTCGTAGAAATCGGCCATCGACAGGTAGCAGTTGTTGCAGAAGGTCGTGCGGCCATCGCCCGCCGTCAGATGGCCGTTCATGAGCAGGTCGCGCCGATTGAGGTCGCGCCCCAGGTCGGACAACGGCGTGCGATGGTGGAACGGGCGCACGTGCCGGTTGTCGACCATCAGCAATTCCACCCGCGGATCGTCATAGACGAACAGGGCGCAATACCCCTGATGGATGTTGTTCATCACCGTGGACGTCAGGCCCGCATGACGCGAGGTGGCGATACGCAGGTTGAAGGTGGCCGGCGAGCGGCCGGCGATGCTCAACTGCGCGGCCCTCAGGAAGGCCAGCGTGTAGCTGCTGTCCTTGCCGCCACCATGGGCCACCATGACCTTGAACTCACCGATCCGCTCGATACCGCCGGCAGCGACGATCAGGCGCTGGATCAACAACTGCAGGGCGATCCGTTCGGCACGGGTGAAGTAACTCATCAACCGTTGTAGGACCTGTTGATATACATAGTTCATTGCCTGCTCATGAATAGAGCTCATAGCCTTTACACCTGGATTGGGTTCAGTGTCGGGCCAACGGCGCTCGTATTATCCGCGCTTGCCAGGTCTTGCCATGTTCAGGTGCCTGTTTGGCGTCCGCCACCGGAACATGTCGGGCAACAACAAGAGTATTACCCCGAGCCTGCAACATCCATAGCAGGATATACGAGAGTGCCCTGATTACTGATTGCCGGTTAGCGTTGGAAATTTTCGGAGAAAGAACTTCCTAGGAATATTCTTACATCAACTTACAAACTTCGATTACATGCAATTTCTTAGCTGGCAGCACCCCGCCGCACGGGCGCTGCCTGGCCCTGCCTATGCTCTGCAAACTCGGCGCCCAAAGCTTGTGCAACTGGACCACTGCGGTACAACAACTGAAACTCAACCATGACTCATTCCTTGAGCTGAAAGTTACCGGTTAATTATCAGTGCTTAGAGCACGATTAACAGATACAGAATTTCTGAAAAAACCAGTTCAGTTGCAGTAAAACAGGCATTCCGGGGAAGTTCATCCGCGATAAAATATTGGACAAAATAAAAAGCCCCGTATCAGTCGCCTGATACGGGGCTGATGACACCTTGGCCGGCGTCAGGCCGGATCGAGCTGCAACGCCACGCGACCACGGCATGGACAGGCGTCCATGAAACGATGGGCCTCGACGAACTCGTCGAAGGGAAACGCGCGAATCTCCATCGGCGGCAACACACGATCGGCCGTCAACTGGTTGATATCGCGCAGGGCCCGTTGCACTGCCGCCTGGTCCTGCACAATGCCCAGCTCCGGCTTGCCGGTGAAGTTGCCGATGCAGTGCACGAAGAACTGGATGTTCTTCTGGAACGCCGCGCAGGCAGGGAACGGCGTCTGGTTGCCGCCCTGCAGGCCATAGAGCACCAGGCTGCCACGCGGCGCCAGCACATCGCCGAGCATCGACATCTGCGGGCCGCCCAGGCCGTCGAAGACCATGTCGACACCCCGTCCATCGGTGTACTTGTTGATCTGCATCAGCAGATCCTGCTCCTCGGTGACCACCACCTTCTCGGCGCCCAGGGCCAGCAGGCATTCGCGCTCCTCGGCGGTCTTGGTCGCAGCGATCACCTTCACGCCCAGGGCCTTGCCCAGTTGCACGAAGGCCGGGCCGGCGCAGTGGCTGGCATCGGTGATCAGGGCGAACTGCCCCGGCTTGACCCGCGCCAGGTCGACATAGGCGAAATAGGCGATCAACAGCGGGGTGTAGTGAACGCTGGCCTGGACCGGCGTCAGCACATCCGGATAACGGGTCAGGGACGAGCGCGGCATGAGGATCACTTCGCCGTACACCGGATAGTCGTTGGGGCTCTGGGCCGGGAAGCTGGCGACCTTGTCACCGACCGCCAGGTCATCCACCCCATCGCCGACCGCCGTGACCACGCCGGCCATCTCATGACCGATACCGGCCGGCAGACGGGCGTGGGAGGACGCCAGGTTCTGCCGCCAGAGCACGTCGTACCAGCTGATACCGATCGCCTCGACACGCACCTGCACTTCGCCCGGTGCGGGCAAGGTCGTCGCATGCTCTTCGCACTTGAGCACCTCGGCCGAACCAAACTTGTGAAAACGGATCGTGCGGGACATCGCAAACCTCGCCAAATGAACTTCTAATGACACGAACTCTATCCGGGCTTTGTGGGGAACACTATCCGTGCCCGTTAATAGTCGACATGCCTGTCATTGATTCGGGGGCATTGTACACAATGTCAGCCGCAGCGGGCCGCAGCTGTGAGAAAAGCCGCTTTTGCCGGCCGGACAGGCCCCGAAATCGGGGACCAGACGCCGCCATTCCCCGGCGAAATAGGAAAGTTCATTTTTCCAGTGCGAATCAGACGGTTTTGCCCGTAAGATTCACCTCTTACGTTATTGACCCTCCTGTGAAGCGAGCCCGATGAACCGTAACGACCTGCGCCGCGTCGACCTGAACCTGTTGATCGTGTTCGAGACCCTGATGCACGAGCGCAGCGTCACCCGGGCCGCGGAAAAGCTGTTTCTCGGCCAGCCGGCGATCAGTGCGGCGCTGTCGCGCCTGCGCAACCTGTTCGACGATCCGTTGTTCGTACGTACCGGCCGCAGCATGGAACCTTCGGCCCGGGCCGAGGAAATCTTCGCCCTGCTCTCGCCGGCCCTGGACTCGATCTCCACGGCAGTGAGCCGCGCCGCCGAGTTCGACCCGGCCACCAGCACCCAGGTGTTCCGTATCGGCCTGTCCGACGACGTCGAGTTCGCGCTGCTGCCGCAGTTGCTCAAACGCCTGCGCGCCGAGGCGCCGGGCATCGTGCTGGTGGTGCGCCGGGTCAACTATCTGCTGATTCCGGCCAAGCTCAGTTCCGGCGAAATCTCCATTGGCGTGTGCTACACCTCCGACCTGCCCGCCAATGCCAAGCGCAAGGTGCTGCGCCGCAGCTCGCCCAAGGTGCTGCGCGCCGACACCATGCCCGGCCCGCTGACCCTCGATGACTTCTGTTCGCGCCCCCATGCGCTGGTGTCCTTCGCCGGCGACCTGAGCGGCTTCATCGATACCGAGCTGGAGAAACTCGACCGCAAGCGCCATGTGGTGCTGGCGGTCCCGCAGTTCAACGGCCTGGGTACGCTGATCAGCGGCACCGACATCATCGCCACCATCCCCGACTACACCGCCGATGCCCTGACCGCCGCCGGTGGCGTGCGGGCCGAGGACCCGCCGATTCCGGTGCAGAGTTTCGAGCTGCACATGGCCTGGCGCGGTTCGCAGGACAACGATCCGGGCGAACGCTGGCTGCGTTCGCGGATTCAGATGTTCTGCGGGGACCCCGAGAGCCTGTAGGCCGGTTCCACTGAAGGCCATAAAGGCTTTTAATACAGGCACTTAAGTCGAAAATGCGTCCATTACCGTCCGTCTGATTCCACTCAATTCCACCTTGACTGGGGGTATCTTTTGGGAAAAACCAAAAAGATACCCCCACGCCATGTCCGCCGAAAGACCGCCTGCCTTCCGCCAAAAACTCAGCGACGCGTTCATCCGTTCGCTGACCACCGCCGGCAAATATGCCGACGGCGAAGTGCCGGGTCTGTATCTTCAGGTGCGCCCCTCACTCAAGCCCGGCAAGTCCCCCTCTCGTCATTGGCGCCTGAAGTACCGTCTGCGCGGCAAGGAGCAGGTCTTCGTGATTGGCCGGTACCCCGAGGTGAGCTTGAAAGAGGCCCGCGAGTCGGCTCGGGCCGCACGCCATAACGTGTTCCATGACCTCGATCCGCTCAAAGCGAAACGGGCCAGGATCGAAGCGCAAAGGCTCAACGAGGCACGTACGTTCGCCTACGTGGCCGAGGAGTGGCTGAAGTTCAAGTCTCCCGACCTGGTCAGCAAATCCATCGCCGGATTTCGCGGCGCCCTGCGCAACCATATCTTGCCCGCCATTGGCACCATACCTGTGACCGAAATCAGGCTTGAGCACATCACCGCAATCATCAGTACCCTGCGCCGTGCCCGCACCATGGCCATGGCCAAGCGCGTACGTACCCTCATCCGGGCCGTGCTCGGCTTCGCGCAGGGGCGCGGCTGGCTGGAGCGAAACGTGGCGCTGAGCAACACCGAGGAACTCAAAATCCGCCAGGTCGTCACCAGCAATCCCGCGATCGAGCGACCAGCCGACTTGGGACGCTTCTTGCTGCGCCTGGATGAACTCGCCCCGAACAGCGTCACCACGGCAATGCGCTTGCTGGTCATGCTGCCGGTGCGTCCGGGAGAACTGGTGAAGATGCGTTGGGAAGACGTCGACCTGATCAACGCCGACTGGCGCTTTGTGGTCAGCAAGACCCGGTACCTGGACAAGAGCAAACACATCGTCCCCCTGCCGGAGCAGGCGCTGGTGCTTCTGCGCGAGCTGCACAAGCGCCGGGTGGTGGATGAGGCCGGCAACGGCTGGGTGTTCGTCTCCCCGGTCTACCCGGGGCGCCCCATCAATGCGACCTCTCTGGCCAAGTCCTATCAGCGACTCTGGCCGGAATACGCCATTACCGCTCACGGCTTTCGCGCCACCTACCGCACCCTCGCCCATGAGCATTTGGGCATCGATCCGATTGTACTGGAGTTGTCGTTGTCTCACCGCATGCCAGGCGCACTGGGCGCGGTGTATGCCCGCGCTCAATTGCTACCGCAGCGTCGGGAGGCCGCGCAGCAATGGACGGATTATTTGGATCGGTTACGCAGGAATGCGGCGTTAGCGGCGCAGATTGACTGAGTCAAAGTGGTAGCCGACCAGGTCGGTGGC
>NZ_JSYZ01000027.1:28105-98225 GCF_001293465.1 Pseudomonas asplenii | reverse complement strand
CCTTATTCAGGACGGGACACCAAAAATAAAAAAGCCCCGCCAAAGCGGGGCTCTCTCTACCAACGCAGCAATCAGATCGCCGCATCACTCCACTGCCCATTCACCAGGCGACGCAGCCCCAACGGGTTGCCGTCACGCAGTGCCTCAGGCAGCAGCGACTGCGGGTAGTTCTGGTAGCACACCGGACGCAGGAAGCGATCGATCGCCAGGGTACCCACCGACGTCCCACGGGCATCGGAAGTCGCCGGGTACGGCCCACCGTGAACCATCGCATCACACACCTCGACACCGGTCGGGTAGCCGTTGATCAGGATACGGCCGACTTTCTCTTCCAGCAGCGGCACCAGCCAGGCGAAGGCTTCGAAGTCTTCCGCTTCGCCGATCAGGGTGGCGGTCAGCTGACCCCGCAGGCCGAGCAGGGCGGCGCGCAGTTGCTCGTTGTCCTTGACCTCGACGGCGACGGTGGTCGGGCCGAAGACTTCTTCCTGCAGCAGGGGATCGGATTCCACCAGCAGACGCGCGTCAGCCTTGAACAGCTGGGCACGGGCCTGGCTGCCTTCCTGGGCCTGGCCGGCCAGGTGTTCGATACCGGCGTGGGCCTTCAGGTGCTCCAGGCCGCCGACGTAGCTGCGCAGGCCTCCGGCGTTGAGCAGGGTCTGGCCCGCTTGCTGGTCCAGATGCTGGCCCAGCTCACCCAGCAGTTGGCTGTACTGTGGCGATTGCAGGCCGATGACCAGGCCCGGGTTGGTGCAGAACTGACCGGCACCCAGGCAGACGGAGCCTGCCAGTTCGCGGGCGATGGCTTCGCCACGCTTGGCCAGGGCGCCCGGCAGGATGATCACCGGGTTGATGCTGGACATTTCGGCGAAGACCGGGATCGGCTGTGGACGCTCGGCGGCCATGCGGCACAGGGCGTCTCCACCTTTCAGCGAGCCGGTGAAACCGACGGCCTGGATCGCCGGGTGCTTGACCAGCCACTCGCCGACGCCACCACCGAAGACCATGTTGAACACGCCTTTTGGCATGCCGGTACGCTCGGCAGCACGCTGGATGGCGCAGCCCACCAGGTCGGCGGTGGCCATGTGGCCGCTGTGGGCCTTGAACACCACCGGGCAACCGGCGGCCAGGGCCGCAGCGGTGTCACCACCGGCGGTGGAGAAGGCCAGCGGGAAGTTGCTGGCGCCGAATACGGCCACCGGGCCAACGCCGATGCGCATCTGGCGCAGGTCGACGCGTGGCAGGGGTTGGCGCTCGGGCAGGGCCAGGTCGATACGGGCACCGAGGAAATCGCCACGGCGCAATACCTGGGCGAACAGGCGCATCTGGCCGCTGGTACGGCCACGCTCGCCCTGGATACGGGCGGCGGGCAGGGCGGTTTCACGGCAGACGATGGCGACGAAGGCCTCGTCCAGCTCATCCAGTTCGGCGGCGATGGCATCGAGGAATTCGGCGCGACGGGTCGGCGCCAGTTGGCGGAACTCGGCGAAGGCGGCAGCGGCGGCCTTGGCCGCCCGGTCCACTTCGGCTTCGGTGGCCTGGACGAAGGTGTAGGGCAGGGCCTCGCCGGTGGTGGCGTCCAGGCTCTGCAGACGCTGGGTGCCAGCGGCGCTGCGCTGGCCGGCGATGAAGTTGTGGCCGAGGATCTCAGGCATGGAATGCTCCTTTAGAGAGAAGTGAAGGAAGGAATGCGGATGGAATGGGCCGGCTCCTACAGGAGCTGCGAACATCGAGCCGGCCGGGTGCATCAGGTGATCGGCGCCGGGTTGAACAGGGTGATGTCGTTGTGCAGCTTATGCTGCTCGGCCCAGGTCTGCTTGCGGCCGCTGGCGACATCCAGATAGTAGTGGAACAACTCCCAGCCCAGTTCCTCGATGCTCGAACGGCCGGTGGCGATGCGCCCGGCGTCGATGTCGATCAGGTCGGGCCAGCGCTCGGCCAGCTCGGTGCGGGTGCACACCTTGACCACCGGAGCCATGGCCAGACCATACGGCGTGCCACGACCGGTGGTGAACACGTGCAGGTTCATCCCGGCGGCCAGTTGCAGGGTGCCGCAGACGAAGTCGCTGGCCGGGGTGGCGCAGAAGATCAGGCCCTTGCGGTCGACCCGCTCGCCCGGGCCGAGCACGCCCTGGATGGCGCCGCTGCCGGACTTGACGATGGAGCCCAGGGACTTCTCGACGATGTTCGACAGGCCGCCTTTCTTGTTGCCCGGCGTGGTGTTGGCGCTGCGGTCGGCCGCACCTTGTTGCAGGTAGCGGTCGTACCAGTCCATCTCGCGCACCAGCGCGTCGGCCACGTCCTGGTTCTCGGCACGGGAGGTGAGCATGTAGATGGCGTCGCGCACTTCGGTCACTTCCGAGAACAGCACGGTGGCACCGGCACGTACCAGCAGGTCGGCGGCGTAGCCCAGGGCCGGGTTGGCGGTGATGCCGGAGAAGGCATCGCTGCCGCCGCATTGCATGCCGAGGATCAGCTCGCTGGCCGGCACGCTTTCGCGGCGGCGCTGGTCGAGTTTCTTCAGGCGCGTTTCGGCCAGGCCCATGATCTGATCGATCATTTCAGTGAAGCCCAGGCTGGCGTCCTGCAGGCGGTACAGCCACGGCTCGCTGAGGTCGACCGACGGGTCGTTGTCGTGCATCACCTGGCCGGCCTGCAGCTTCTCGCAGCCCAGGCTGATGACCAGCGCTTCGCCGCCCAGGTTGGGGTTGCGTGCCAGGTTGCGCACGGTACGGATCGGGATGTAGGCGTCGCGGGCGTTGATAGCCACGCCGCAGCCGTAGCTGTGGGTGAGGGCGACCACGTCATCGACGTGGGGGTATTTGGGCAGCAGCTCGGCCTTGATGCGCTTGACCGCGTGTTCGAGCACGCCGGTCACGCATTGTACGGTGGTGGTGATGCCGAGGATGTTGCGGGTACCGACGGTGCCGTCGGCGTTGCGGTAGCCTTCGAAGGTGAAGCCTTCCAGCGGGGGCAGGGCGTCGGGCACGGCATCGCAGCGTGGCAGGCTGTCCAGTTCCGGGGCGGCCGGCATGGCCAGTTGGCTTTCCTGCACCCAACTGCCCTGGCGCAGGTCTTCCAGGGCGTAGCCGATGATCTGGCCGTAGCGGCGCACCGGTTCGCCCTTGGCGATGAACACGGTGGCGACCTTGTGGCTCTGTGGCACGGCTTGTACCAGCGTCAGGCCATCGGAGAAGCGGGCGCCTTCGCCCAGGCCGCCGTCATTGACCACCACCACGACGTTGTCGTCGTCGTGCAGGCGGACGTAGCGGGGCGAGTCAGAATGTTCGATCAACTGCATGGTCGTGCCTTTCTTATGGATTTCTCAGGCTTTGTTCTGCGTGCATGCCCGCGGTGTAGCGGGCATGCACGGGTTCTTGCTCAGTGACGCGCACCCGCGACTTTCATCGTGGGGTTGGCATCCGTTGCCGCTTCATCCTTTGGGCCGTCACGCAACTCGATCCGCTTGATCGGGCCGACGATCACCAGGTAGCTGAACACCGCGACCAGGGCGTTGGCACCGACATACACCAGGGCCCACTTGAACGAGCCGGTGGCGCTGATGATGTAGCCGATGACGATCGGCGTGGTGATCGAGGCAATGTTGCCGAAGGTGTTGAACAGGCCACCGGACAGGCCAGCGATCTGCTTGGGCGAGGTGTCGGCCACGACCGCCCAGCCCAGGGCACCGATGCCTTTGCCGAAGAATGCCAGGGTCATGAAGCCGACCACCATCCATTCCGCCTCGACGTAGTTGCAGAAGACCATGGTGGTCGACAGCATCAGGCCGCAGACGATCGGCAGCTTGCGCGAGAAGGTCAGCGTGTGGCCACGACGCAGCAGCCAGTCCGAGATTACACCACCGAGCACACCGCCGATGAAGCCGCAGATGGCCGGCAGCGAGGCGATGAAGCCCGCCTTGAGAATGGTCATGCCGCGTTCCTGCACCAGGTACACCGGGAACCAGGTCAGGAAGAAGTAGGTGATGGCGTTGATGCAGTACTGGCCCAGGTACACGCCCAGCAGCATGCGGCTGGTCAGCAGTTGCTTGACGTAGTGCCACTTCGGACCGTCGTTGCTGCGTTTCTGGTCCATGTCCACCAGGCCACCGTTCTGCTCGATGTGTTCGAGTTCACTCGGGCTGATGCGCGGGTGCTGTTTCGGGTTGTAGATGGTCTTCATCCAGATCCCCGAGAACACGATGCCGAACACGCCCATCACGATGAACACGTGTTCCCAACCGAAGTGGTAGACGATCCAGCCCATGATCGGCGCGAACAGCGCGGTGGCGAAGTATTGCGCCGAGTTGAAGATCGCCGAGGCCGTGCCGCGTTCCGCCGCCGGGAACCAGGCCGCGACGATCCGGGCGTTGCCGGGGAACGACGGGGCTTCGGCGAAACCGACCAGAAAGCGCAGGGTGAACAGGGTGACGACCGCCCAGGTCACCGGCAGGCCGCCGACAAAACCCTGCAGCATGGTGAACAGCGACCAGCTGAAGATACTGAAGGCGTAGACGTTTTTCGAACCGAATCGGTCGAGCAGCCAGCCGCCGGGGATCTGGCCGGCCACGTAGGCCCAGCCGAAGGCGGAGAAGATGTAGCCGAGGGTGACAGCGTCGATGCCCAGGTCTTTCTGCAGACTGGAGCCGGCAATGGCGATGGTGGCCCGGTCGGCATAGTTGATCGTGGTCACCAGGAACAGCATGAGCAGAATCAGGTAGCGCACATGCGTCTTTTTAGTCGCTTGCATGCCTTGTACTCCCACTAGTTATTTTTGTGCGGGCTAACGAGTTGTGACCGGAGCCGGCGGTTGCCCGGCTCCGGGTGCGGTGTTGGCAGTCCGCAGGGGCGCGCTTATTGTGGGCCCATCTTGTCCATCAGCGCCGCCAGGGCTTCGTACTCCTGTTCGGTCAGGTCGGTCAGCGGGGTCCGTACCGGGCCGGCGTCGTAGCCGGCGATCTTCGCACCGGCCTTGACGATGCTCACTGCATAGCCGGCCTTGCGGTTGCGGATGTCCAGGTACGGCAGGAAGAAGTCGTCGATCAGCTTGCCCACGGTGGCGTGGTCGTCCCGGGCGATGGCGTTGTAGAAGTCCATCGCGGTTTTCGGGATGAAGTTGAACACCGCCGAGGAGTAGACCGGCACGCCCAGGGCCTTGTAGGCCGCCGCATAGACCTCGGCGGTCGGCAGGCCACCCAGGTAGCTGAAACGATCGCCCAGGCGGCGACGGATGGACACCATCAGTTCGATGTCACCCAGGCCGTCCTTGTAGCCGATCAGGTTCGGGCAGCGCTCGGCCAGCTTTTCCAGCAGGTCGGCGTTCAGGCGGCAGACGTTGCGGTTGTACACCACCACGCCGATCTTCACCGATTTGCACACCGCTTCCACGTGGGCGGCAACACCGTCCTGGCTGGCTTCGGTCAGGTAGTGGGGCAGCAGCAGCAGGCCCTTGGCGCCCAGACGCTCGGCTTCCTGGGCATATTCGATGGCCTGGCGGGTCGAGCCGCCGACACCGGCGAGGATCGGCACCGACTGGGCGCAGGTGTCGACGGCGGTCTTGATCACCTGGCTGTATTCGCTGGCCGCGAGGGAGAAGAACTCACCGGTGCCACCGGCGGCGAACAGGGCGCTGGCGCCGTAGGGCGCGAGCCATTCCAGGCGCTTGACGTAGCCGGCGGCGTTGAAGTCGCCCTGGGCATTGAAGTCGGTGACCGGGAAGGACAGCAGGCCGTGGGAAAGGATGGATTTCAGTTCTTGTGGCGTCATTGTTCTAGGTATCCAGTGGCACGAGGGTGGAAGGAATTTCTGTAGAGGTAAGTTATCGTACAACTTAGCCGAAAGCTAGTGCCATTTTTCTCGATCGGCGAGATGGATGCATTTGCGAAGGTGCCGCGTCAGCTCAGGTAGATCGCCCGGTTATAAAGGTTGAGCCCTGGGTGATCGAAGGCTTCTGCGGCTGAGGACGTGCCACTCGGGGCTCTTCACTGGCAGAAGGCTAGGGAAGATAGTTGTCGTACGATTGGCGGTCGACAACCTGTTCGACCCTCTCCTCAGGTCGCGCGGATATCCATGATCCGTTCCACCAGCCAGGCCAGCGCCGGGTCGTGCTGGCGGTGCGCGAGGTAGACCAGTTCCAGCTGGAACGGCTCCAGCGCGAACGGCAGTTCGAACAGTTGCAGCGGCAGCAGTTGCGCGAAGTGCGTGGCCAGCGCGGTCGGCAGGACCACGCACAGGTCCGATTCCGCCGCCAGGTGCGCGGCCTGCAGGTAGTTGGGCGTGGTGTAGACGATACGCCGCGACAGGCCCTGTTCCGCCAGCCATTGGTCGACCATGCCGCGGGTCTGGCCGCCATGCACCCAGAGGTGGCGCAGGCCGAGAAAGGTGGCCAGGTCGAGCGTTGCGTTCACCACCGGATGGTCGCGACGTACCGCGATACGCAGGGTTTCGCTGCGCCAGTGGCGGCGTTCGAAGCGCGCGGGAGACTCATCGAAGCGGCCGAGCACCAGGTCCAGCTCGCCCCGGTCGAGGGCTTCCACCGGCAGGCTCGGTGCCAGGTGCACCACATCGACCCGCAGGTGCGGCGCCTGGGTCTGCAAGGTGGCGAGCAGCCCGGACATGCACAGCTGTTCGGCGTAGTCGGTCAGGGCGATGCGCAACTGGCGGTGGCTGCGGCCGGGATCGAAGCTGTTGTCGCTGCCCAGGGTCTGTTCGATCTGTTGCAGCGCGGCGCGGATCGGCCCTTCCAGCGCCAGGGCGCGAGGCGTGGGGCGCATGTGCCGGCCAACCCGTACCAGCAGCGGATCACCCAGCAGGTCGCGCAGGCGGGCCAGGGCGTTGCTCACGGTCGGCTGGGTCAGGGCCAGGCGCTCGGCGGCCCGCGACACGTTCTGTTCGCGCAGGAGCATGTCCAGCACCCGCAGCAGATTGAGATCGAAGGTCGATATATTCATGGCTGGAATACATGGGATGCAAAATTAAAATTTCAAAAATACTAGGGCTCTGACTAGGGTTGCGGCAATCCCTTCGATCATCGATTCAGGAGCGCCGCGAGTGAGCCACCCCTACCACGTTCAGCAAACCGCCGTTATCGGCGCCGCGACTTCGCCCGCCGTGCTCGACACCGCGCAGGACCTGGGGTTGATCCTGGCGCGGCTGGCCGATGTGCGGGAGGGCCGGGCATGAACTATCGGGCACCCTTGCGTGACATGCGTTTCGTGCTCCATGAGGTCTTCGATGGGGTGGCGCACTGCCGCCGCCTTGGCAATGGCCTGGACGGCGAGACGATCGATGGCATCCTCGAGCAGGGCGCACGGTTCGCCAGCGAGGTGGTGGCACCGCTCAACCGCCAGGGCGACGAGCAGGGCTGTCGTCTGGAGCAGGGCCGGGTACTGACCCCGGAGGGCTTTGCCCAGGCCTATCGGCAATACGTCGAACAGGGTTGGGCCGCCATGACCGGCCCGCTCGAGTACGAGGGGCAGGGCCTGCCGCAGCTGGTCTCGGCCAGTTTCCATGAAATGCTGATGGGCGCCTCGCTGTCGTTTCGCATCTACTCCGGGCTCACCGAGAGCGCCGTGCTGGCCCTGCATCGCCACGGCAGCGAGGCGCTCAAGCGCGATTACCTGGGCAAGCTGGTCAGCGGCGAGTGGACGGGCACCATGTGCCTGACCGAACCGCAGGCCGGTACCGACCTGGCGCTGCTGCGCACACGGGCCCAACCGGAAGCGGATGGCAGCTACCGCATCAGCGGCAGCAAGATCTTCATCAGCGGTGGCGACCAGGACCTGAGCGAGAACATCGTGCATCTGGTGCTGGCCCGCTTGCCGGAGGCACCGGTCGGTGTGCGGGGCATCAGCCTGTTCCTGGTGCCGAAGTTCGAGCCGGGTGCGGACGGCGGCGTGGGGCGACGCAATGCCGTCGAGTGCGGCGCCCTGGAGCACAAGATGGGCATCCGCGGTGCTGCCACCTGTGTGATGAACTTCGACGGCGCCCGCGGCTGGCTGGTGGGCGAGGCCAACCAGGGGTTGGCGTGCATGTTCACCATGATGAACGATGCGCGCTTTCAGGTCGGCCTGCAGGGCCTGGGCATCGCCGAGGCGGCGTTCCAGGGGGCGCTGGCCTATGCCCGCGAGCGCCTGCAGTCGCGCAGCCTGGCCGGGCCGGTGGCGCCCGGGCGCGCCGCCGACCCGATCATCAGCCACCCCGATGTGCGCCGCATGCTGCTGACCCAGAAGACCCTGGTCGAAGGCTGCCGCCTGCTGGCGGCGTGCGTGGCCCGCGAGCTCGACCTGGAGCACGGCGACCCGGACCCACAGGCCCGCGCCGCCGCCGGCCGCCGGGCCGCGTTGCTGATCCCCATCGTCAAGGCCTTTCTCACCGACGTCGGCCAGGAGGTTTCCAGCCTGGCGGTGCAGGTCCATGGCGGGCACGGCTATATCCGTGAGTGGGGCATGGAGCAGTTGATGCGCGACAGCCGCATCACCCAGCTGTACGAGGGCACCAACGGTATCCAGGCGCTGGATCTGATTCGCCGCAAGGTGCTGGCCGACGGTGGCGAGCAGGTGCGGCAACTGATCCGGGAACTGCTCGATGAGGTGGCTGCCTGCAGCGATCCCGCCCTGGACGAGATGGCCCGGGTGGTGGGCCAGCGCCTGGAACAGTGGCGTTCCCTCAGCCAGCACGTGCTGGATGTCTGCCGGGCCGATCCCCAGGAGATCGGCGCGGTGTCGGTGGATTTCCTCGCCTATTCTGGCTACGTGCTGTTGGCGGCGTTGTGGTTGCGGGCGGCGGTGTGTGCCGCCGCGGCGCTTGACCGTGGCACGGATGACCGGGCGTTCTACCAGGCCAAGCTGCAGGCGGCGGAGTTCTACTGGCGACGGCTGCTGCCGCGCGCCGGTGCCCATCGGGAGGCGCTGCTCGGCGGCGCCCCGTGCCTGATGGTCATGAGCGAGGAGCACTTCGCCTTCTAGCCGGTTTTCCCTGCCGCCGTTCGCGCAGGCCGCGCCACGGCGAGTGCCATGAATACAAGAACAAGAGGAATAGGGACATGCAGCCTTTCAGCTTCGCCACCACGCCACAACTGCTCTGCGAACCGGGCGCGGCCGCCCGCCTGGCGTCATTGTGTCAGCAGCGCGGCGCCCGCCGGGTACTGATCGTCACCGACCCCGGCATTATCCGCCTGGGCCTGTTGGATGAGCTGTTGCCCGGTTTCACCCAGGCCCGGCTGGGCGTGGCGATCTTCAGCGATGTCTGCGCCGACCCGAGTGACACTTGCGTACAGTCCGCGGTCGAGCGGGCTCGCCACATCGGGGCCGAGTTGATCGTCGGCTTCGGTGGCGGCAGTTCGATGGATGTCGCCAAGCTGGTGGCGTTGCTGGCTCATCCCGAATGCAACCAGGACCTGCAGGCCATCTACGGCGTCGACCGGGCCCAGGGCCGGCGTCTGCCGCTGATCCAGGTACCGACCACCGCCGGCACCGGCTCGGAGGTCACGCCCATCGCGGTGATCACCACCGGGCAAGCCAGCAAGATGGGCGTGGTGGCCTCGATCCTGCTGCCGGACCTGGCGCTGCTCGATGCCCGGCTCACCCTCGGCCTGCCGCCGGCGATCACGGCGGCCACCGGTATCGATGCCATGGTCCATGCCATCGAAGCCTACACCAGCAGGATCAGGCGCAACCCGCTGTCGAGCCTGTTGGCCCGGGAGGCGTTGCGTCTGCTGGCCGCCAACCTCGACCAGGCCGTGCACCAGGGGGACGACCTCGCGGCCCGCCAGGCCATGCTGCTGGGCGCCTGTCTGGCCGGGCAGGCGTTCGCCAACGCACCGGTGGCGGCGGTGCATGCACTGGCCTATCCGCTGGGGGCGCAGTTCCACGTGCCCCATGGGCTGGCTAATTCCCTGGTGTTGCCGCACGTGATGCGCTTCAACCGCGCCGAAGCCTTTGCCGACTACGCCGAGCTGGCGCCGATGCTGCTCGGCGAGCGGCTGCGGGCCGGTGATCCGCCGGCACGCTGCGAGCAGTTCATCGAGGAACTGGCGCAACTGGCGCCTCGCTGCGGTTTACCCACCCGGCTGCGCGATTTGGACGTGCCACGTCAGCGTCTCCGGCAACTGGCCGAGGACGCGATGCAGCAACAGCGGCTGCTGGTGAACAATCCGCGTGAGGTCCGGCTGGCCGATGCCCTGGCGATCTACGAAGCCGCGTTCTGAAGGGCTCGGCGAGCGCCCGCCATGGGACGCTCGCGGGGCGGCGGCTCGGATCCGAACAGGCCCCCACCCTGAACGCCCCACAAATGACGCCCGTTTTTTCCCGCAGGAGGGACGCTTTGTCTTACAGATAGCCTTGCGTGGAGCGACTACATAATTAGGGGCAGCACAAAATCGAGCGGTGCAGTGAAGGAGGGCGCTCTGAACCACCGAGGTGGATTCGCGAGCGGCCTGAGGAAAGTTCGCCGCACCGGCTCAACCACCAGTCCGTCGCACCCGGCTGCGATAGCGATCACAGGGAGTACACACAAATGGATTTGAGTTCCGATATCAGCGCTGACCAGACCTGCATGGTGCTGCTCAGAATCAACCAGGAGTCATTGCGGCGCGACGGTTTTCTGTTCGAACTGGCCAGCCACGTGGAGGGCTGGGCGGGTGTCGAGATCCTCAGCGTCGAGTTCGGCCGGCGTGACGAGCACGCTCCCGGCCCGGCGGACGTTCTGGCGTGAAGCAGTCTGGCCCACGCACGGGCCGTCATCCGACCATGGAATGGTAGAGGTTTATATGCACCCGTTGAATCTGGCTGTCGCCTTTCAAATCATGAACAACATCAAGACCGGTCAGTTGCGCAATTGCCTGGCCATGGGGTTTGAGGAAAAGGACCTGCAGACCCTGATCGACCCGCGCTGCATGGGCGCCCTGGTGAACTCGCCGGTGCCCTGGTTCAAGGTGCTGGTCGACGGTGATGTCGTCCAGCGGCTGCTCTCGCGCACCCGCGACAGTGACGAGGAGGAGCAGATCAGCCGGGCGCTCCGCCTGGGGGCCAGCTCGCCGATGATCCTCGAACTGTTCGGGCTGTCGCCCAAGGAAGTCGCCATCCGCCGCACCATGTTGGGCATACCGTACCGCAAGGGTCGCTGGCCAACGGTCAGTCAGGACGGGGAAATGCGTCTGTGGGGACATTGGGTCCGGCTGACCAAGGAGCTGGATACCGATACGCAGGACCCGCGCTCGGTGCTGCAGGTGGCGATGCTGATGACCGAGTGCGAGCCGACCTTGAACCTGGCCATGGTCTGGAGCCTGATCCGCGGCTGGATTGACGAGGAACTGGTGTGAGGCGTGGCTGAGCGGGTCGCAGGGGCCGGTTCCTGGGACCAGCCCCCGAGGCCCCTTGTGAAGGCCCTCAGTATTTCCAGGTCAGCGAAGCGGTCAGGTTGCGTGGTGCGCCGTAGTTGCTGGCCGTGCCGCTGTACAGGGACACCAGGTACTTCTCGTCGGTGACGTTGTTGAGGTTCAGCGACGTGCTCCAGTTGCGGTTGATATCGTAGCTGGCCATCAGGTCGACCACGGCATAGGGATTCTGGCGAATGCTGCTGTACACGTCATTCTGTACGGCGCTCTGCCAGCTCACCCGGGTCCCGACCTTGGCCTGTGGCAGGCCAGGCAGGCGGTAGGTCAGCATGCCGTGGACGCTGTGCTTGGGCACGTACTTGCGTGCCCGGTCGCCATCGGCACCGTCGATTCGCACATAGGTGTAGCCGCCCAGCAGGTCGAGGCCGGGCAGCACTTCGCCGCTAGCCTGCAACTCGATGCCGTGGCTCTTGTAGTCATCGGTGTAGTAGCGGTATTGGGAGCCCACCTGAATGTATCGGCTGTTGGACGGCACATTGCTCTGTTCGGTCTTGAATACGGCTCCCGTCAGGGTCAGGCGATCATCCATCAGGCTGCCTTTCACCCCGGCTTCCAGGCTCTTGCCTTCGAGTGGGGCGAGTGGCTTGCCGTCGATGCCGACCGTGCCGTACTGCGGATTGAAGATCTTCGTCCAACTGGTGTAGAGGCTCCACTGCCTGTTCAGGTCATAGACCAGGCCGGTGTAGGGCGTGACCTTGCCATGTTCGCGTTGGGAGTGGTCGACACCATAGCTGTCGCCCGAGCCGTCGGCGCTGAGCATGCGCGCGCCGGCGATCCAGTGCAGGTCATCCGCCAGGCTGAAGCGCGTGGCGGCGAACAGGCTTTTCTGGGCGTCGGTGAAGTTCTGTGTATTGGTATCGCTGGTGTAGATGAGCGGCGGCGGTGTTTCGGTGCCCGCAAGAATGCTGGCAAATGAGGTCGGGTAGTAACCCGCCGCTGCGGCATCGTATTCGCGTGCCGTCTGGTGGGTACGGCCATAGCTGGCACCGACGGTCAGCTCATGTTCGCGCCCGAACAGGCTGAACGGGCCGGAGAGCTTCGCCTCACCCAGTAACTCGTGGGCCTTGCTGGTGGTATGGGCCGCAAACGCCGTGGCGTCATCGCCGGTGACGCTGGAAACATAGAGCATGTTGGTGTCTTGTTTCTCGGTGATCCCGGTGGCGGTGATCGTCGCGTTCCAGCCGTTGCCGAAATCATGCTTGAGCTCGGCAAAGGCACGCTGGGTGTGCATGTTCCAGTAGGTCCACGGCTGGCCGACGCTGGAGCTGCGGCTGTGGTAGTGGATCGGGTTGTTGTTGCTGTCCACCAGGGGCAGGTTGCCCCACGTACTGCCGTTGGCGTCGCTGTTGTGCTGCGAGAAACCGACCGTGAGGGTGTCGGCATCGGACAGGTCGAACGCGAGCAGGCCGGCGACCACGTTCTTTTCGTGGCTGTAGCGATCGAGCCAGGCGTTGCCCTTGTCGTGGGCGTAGATGAAGCGTGCGCGTACGTTGCCGCTTTCCGTCAGCGGGCCCGATACGTCCATGTCGATTCGGCGGTTGTCCCAGGAGCCGGCGCTGGTGTCGATCTGCGCCTGGAAGGTGTCGGTCGGCCGCTTGCGCACGAAGTTGACCGTGGCCGACGGGTTGCCGGTGCCGCTCATCAGGCCATTGGCGCCATGGAGCACGTCGATCTGCTCGTATTCGGCCATGTCCTGGTCGCCGATCAGGATTGTCTGGGCGAACGGCATGCCCATGCCGTCGTACTCGAACGTCCCGATATCGAAGCCGCGAGAAGTGAACTCGGTGCGGTCGGTTTCGCTCTGCTCCACCGTCACCGAAGGGGCGGAACGCAGGGCGTCCTTGACGCCATTGAGCTTGAAGTCATCCATTTGGGCGCGGGTGATGGTGGTGATGGCTTGTGGCGTTTCCTTGTCCGTCAGTCCCAGCTTGGTGGTGCTGGACGAGGGCTGTCCCTGGTAGCCCTCGCTCTGGGTGTCGCCCTGAGTGACAGTGCCTTGAATTTGCGTAGCGGGCAGGGTGAGCTCGTCGGCGGCGTTCGCCTGCGGCAGCACACTGATAGCGCCCATCAGTAGCAGGGTGGTGGTGGAAAGGCAAGGATTCAAAATTCATGTTTCCTGATATGTCAAAAGGAAACACTATTCTTAATCAAGATGATAATCATTACCAAATGTGTCGATCTTGTTACCCAGCGGACAAGTGGTTTCATAGCGCGCAACGGATCATGACGAGCCCAGGGTGCAGTGCCCTGGCGGCGATCGGTGCTACTCTGGCGGTCCGCTTGTTTTCGAGCTGGCGCCGGATGCCGCCCGTATCGGCAGGTTTCCCTTTCAGGGCCCGTGGAACACGCGCCCCGCACGATGAGGAACAATCAGATGAAGCTCTGCCGTGTTGGCCAACCCGGACAGGAACGTCCGGGCCTTGTAGACGCCCAGGGACGTATCCGTGACTTGTCGGCTCACCTGGACGACATCACGCCCGACGATGTCACGCCAGCCGGCTTGGCACGCATCGCCCGGCTCGACATCGCCTCGCTGCCGCTGGTCGAGCAGGGCGTTCGCCATGGCGCGCCGGTGGCGGGGATTCGCAAGTTCATTGCCATTGGCCTCAATTACCGCGACCACGCCGAAGAAGCCGGCATGGCGATTCCGGATGAACCGGTGATCTTCACCAAGGCAATCACCTGTATCTGTGGCGCGCACGACAACATCGTGCAACCGCGCGAGTCGACCAGGCTGGACTGGGAAGTGGAGCTGGGGGTGGTCATCGGTACCGAGGCCCGTTCGGTTTCCGAGGCGCAGGCCCTCGATGTCGTGGCCGGTTACTGTGTGGTCAACGACGTCTCCGAGCGTGCGTTCCAACTGCAGTCATCGCAGTGGGACAAGGGCAAGGGTTGCGACACCTTCGGTCCCATCGGGCCCTGGTTAGTGACCCGCGACGAGATCGCCGATCCGCAGAACCTGGACATGTGGCTGGACGTGAATGGCGAGCGCCGCCAGACCGGCAACACCCGCACCATGATCTTCACGGTGGCGCAGATCGTTTCCTACGTCAGCCGCTACATCACCCTGCAGCCGGGAGACGTTCTCTGCACGGGTACCCCGCCGGGTGTCGGCATGGGCATGAAGCCGCAACCGCAATGGCTCAAGCCCGGCGACACGGTTCGCCTGTGGATCGAGGGCCTGGGTGAACAGCAGCAGACGGTCGTGTCCGCTGCCTGAGGACTGCTCGTCGGGTTCAGTCCCGGTTCTCGACCTTGAACAACTGCGCAAAGCCTTGCAGGGTGCTGTCGACGAAACGCTCGTCGGTGGTCCCGGCCGGGAAGTGCAGGACGTTATGGATCACCAGCGATGCCAGGCCATGGGTATAGGACCAGCCGGCGAGGGCGGCCCGGCGCACTTCTGCATGCTGCACATCCAGCCCCAGTATTTCGGCGATGATGCGCTTGAGCTCGCCGAACGCCTCTTCGCGCGCGACCTTGAGCTCCGGGATCATCTCGCCGTTGGCGAATTCGGGGCCGAACATCAACTGGTACAGGGCCGGGTTGCCGCGGGCGAAGCTGAAGTAGGCCAGGCTCGCGTTACGCAGTTTCCGCACGCCTTCGCTGTGGGCATCCCTGATCACCAGCACCTTGCCCAGTTCGCGAAAACCCTGGGCGGCCAGATGGCCGATGAGTTCCGCGCGGTTCGCGTAGTGGTGGTACGCCGCGGTTGAACTGACTCCGACCCGCTCCGAAACCGCCCGCAACGAGAGTTTGGTCGGTCCCACTTGCTCGAGCATCTGTCGCGCGGCGTCGAGCAGTTGCGGCGCCAGGTTGCCCACGTGGTAGGTATCGCGTGAGCGGGCGGAGGTCTTGGTCATGCGGGGGTGGTCTCGACAGCAGGGAATTGGAAGGTATCAGCGTGGCCACGATCTTAGCATGGCGAAGTATCTTGACAGTGCTAAGATTGCTTCGTAGCCTGTGCCCCACAACGAGGCCGAAGTCGTGAGTCGTGCGAACGGAGGCCAGCCCGTCCGGGGTGTTTTTTTAGCGTGATCTTAGCACTGATAAGTTAAGGGGAAGAACATGCAACACTATGACGCCGTCGTGATCGGCGCTGGCAACGCCGGATTGACCGCCGCAACGGCCTTGCAGCGGGGCGGCTGTCGCACCCTGCTGCTGGAGCGCCACAACATTCCGGGCGGTTGCGCCACGTCCTTCGTGCGTGGCGATTTCGAGTTCGAAGTGGCGCTGCACCAGCTCAGCGGCCTGGGCACCGAGGACAAACCCTTCGTCATGCGCAAGCTGTTCGACAAGCTCGGCGTGCTGGACAAGGTCGAGTTCGTCCAGGAGCAGGCGCTGTATCGCCTGGTGGTGCCGGGGGAGATCGACGTCACCCTGCCTGCCAGCTGGTCGGGGGTGCGCGATACCCTGCAGGGGCTGTTTCCGGCGCAATCCCAGGCGATTGCGGACTTCCTGGCGCTCTGCGAGAAGATCACCGTGGAAAGCTTCATGACCCTGCCCCAGGCGCGCCGCAGCAACAGCCAGGCGATGCTCGAGTCGATGTGCCCGTGCTTCGTGAAGTACGGTTTCCGTTCGGTGAAGGAGGTGCTGGACGAATTTTTCAGCGACCCCAAGCTGAAGCGGGTGGTGGCCACCTATTGGCTCTACCTCGGCGTGCCCCCCAGCAGGCTGCCGTTTCCAGACCTGGCCGCGATGTTGTATGCCTACGCGGCATTCAAGCCCTGGCATATCAAGGGTGGCTCCCAGGCCTTGTCCAGTGCGTTGGTGGAGTCGTTTCTCGAAGCCGGTGGCGAAGTCCGTTTCAACTGCGGCGTAGAGAAGATTCATACCCGCGACGGTCGCATCAGTGGTGTACGCCTTGAGGGGGGCGAGAGCGTTTCCTGTGCGGCCGTGGTGTCCAATGCCAGCCCACTGACCACCTTCAACGAGTTGCTGGATCTCGAGCAGCCCCCGCTCAAGGTCCGGCAGGATTTCAAATCCCGGCGCATGGGGACCTCGGCCTTCGTCATCTACCTGGGCCTGGATTGCACCCCGCAGGAACTGGGCGTCACGCAAGCGTCCAGTTTCATCTACGAGACCCTGGACGAAGAGCAGATCTTCCAGCGCATGGGCAGCCTGGAACCCCCCCTGGGCGGCATGCTGACCTGCTACAACCTCGAAGATCCCGAGGCCGCGCCCCCCGGCAAGAGCCAGGTGGTGCTGGTTTGCCTGCAATATGCCGAGCCCTGGAAGGCCGTGTCGCCGGAGCATTACGCGCAAACCAAGTACGCGTTCGCCGAGCAACTGATCGGGGTGATCGAGAAGGTCTACCCGAAGGTGCGCCAGTACATCGAGGAGGTCGAAGTCGCCACGCCGCTGACCATGATGCGCTATCTCAATACGCCGGGTGGCGCCATCTATGGGTTCCAGCAAAGCACACAGGATTCGGCCTTGCTGCGCGAGCGCCTGGAGGGTGTGCCCGGTCTCTATATCGCCGGCTCATGGACCACCATGGGCGGCTTCCAGCCGACCTACATGGCGGGTGAATCCACCGCCAGGGCGGTGCTCAAACAGTTGAAAACCAGGGAGGTGGAGCATGTCTGAGCAGAACCTGCTGAATGCCGTCGCGGGCTTTCGTGAAGCCTGGCAAGCCAAGGAGGTGCTGGAGCGGACGGGCAGCGACTTCCGCGAAATCAGGGGGGAGGTCGCCAGCACCGTGGTGCAGTTGCATCCCAAGCGGCTGGAACTGGAGGTCGCCGAGATCATCGATGAGACCGCCAGCACCCGGACCTTGCGCCTGGTCGCCGCGGACCGTGGCGTGCTGCCACCGTTCCAGGCCGGGCAGTACATCAACCTGTTCGTCGACATCGATGGCGTGGCCACCGCTCGACCCTATGCCATGTCTTCTTCGCCCGCGCAGCGTTCCCATTACGACCTGACGGTGAAGCGGGCCGCAGGTGGTTTCGTGTCCAACCATCTGCTCGACAGGGTCGTGGTGGGGCAGCGCCTGCTCGGTTCCGGGCCGATGGGCAGCTTTCACCACAATCCGCTGTTCCATGGCGATGACCTGGTGTTCCTGGCCGGCGGCTCGGGCGGTGCGCCGGCGCGCAGTATCCTGCTGGACATCCTCGAGCGTGGCCTGCCGTACCGTTTCCACCTCATTTACGTGAACAGCTACATCGATGATGTGATTTTCGATGATGAACTGCGTGGCCTGGCCGATCGCCATGCCCACTTCACCTTGAGCGAGGTGATTTCCCGTCCTCCGGCCGACCACCGGGGCCACACCGGTCGCCTGACGCAGCCACTGCTGCAGCAACTGCTCGGCGAGATCGGCGACAAGATGTTCTACGTGTGTGGTCCCACGCCGTTCAATGACAGTTGTATCGAGCTGCTCATGGCACTGGGTGTGAAGCGTCGACGTATCCGCGTCGAGGCCAATGGTGCGCCCAAGGCGCCGAATGAGCAGCCAGGGTGGCCTGAAGGCGTCTCACTGGATGATGAGGTCACCGTCACGGTCAATGGGCGCGGTCAGTTCCGCAGCCGCGTGGGCGAGCCCTTGCTCAATGCCCTGGAGCGCAATGGCTACGGCACCGAAAACGCCTGCCGTTCAGGCGAGTGCAGCCTGTGCCGGGTCAAGTTGCTTCGTGGCACGGTGTTCAATCCGCAGGAGGCCCATTTGCGCAAGTCCGATCGTGACTTCGGCTGGATCTACTCCTGTGTCGCGTTCCCCACGGGAGATATCGAAATCCTGCTCTGAAAGGGCGACTACCGCGATTTCAGCGCCAACCCAGGCGTCGATCCAGCGCCCAACTGCCAGCACCGCGGCCGACCAGCAGCAACAGCAGGGCGGCCCAGGTCAGGTGGGTCGGCCAGGCATCGGGGTAGACGAATATCTCGATCACCAGGGTCATGCCCAGCAGGGCCAGGGCCGAGAACCGGGTGGCCAGGCCCAGCACCAGCAGCAGGGGGAACAGATGCTCGGCGTAGGTGGCCAGGTGTGCCGCCAGCTCCGGGGGCAGCAGGGGCAGGGCATATTCATCGCGAAACAGCGAATAGGTGCCGGGCCTGATCGTCAGCAGGCCTTCGACCTTGGTGCGCCCGGAGAGCCAGAACACCGAAGCGATGCCCAGGCGGGCCAGCAGCAACAGGAGGTTGTCACTCAGCAGGCGGGTCAGCACGGAAGCGTTCATGGAAGGTACCTTCATTCGAGTGGGAGAGGGGCGAAGACCTGTGCGGCCATCAACGTGCCGAACAGCGTTGTGAAATCAAGATCCGGTTCACGCCGCTGGGCGTGGGTGCTGGCGGCGTCCAGCGACAGCCCGTCGGCGCAGGCGTCGAGAAAGGCCACCGCGCCAGCACTCAGGGGCGCATGGGTGACCCCGTCCAGTTCGCCGACCAGCAAGGTGCCTTCCCCGTGCCAATGGGCTGGCTGCCGGGCGATGCCCTCGAAACGGCTGCAGTACCACAAGGCATGGGCCGGGTGTTGCGCGCACCACTGCCAGCGCACACTGGTGCGGGGGCGCAGTGCCTGTCTGCCGAGCGCTTCCGGCGCGACGCTGGCCAGTGCCGCAGGCGCCAGGGCCGCTTCTACCGTCGAGCAGAAGGCTTCCAGCCAGAGTCGGTCCAACTGCGCCACATCCGGCAGGTAGGGCAAGTGCTGGGCGCCGGGATGTTCCGCCAGGAATGCCGGGAACTCATGGCCATACAGCGCCAGCCGTGCATCGATGGGGGGGTGTGCCTGGGCGTAGGTGTCCGCAGCGGCCCGCATCCATGCTTCGCCCACCAGGGTGAGCACGCTCGGGAAGTTGTCGCACAGGGCGTCGATGCACGCGGCTCGCACGGTGTTGCGGTACACGGCGAAACCCGGCTGTGCGGTGAGCGACTCCAGCGCCGGTGCCGGGTGTTGGTAGAGGGCCGCGACGAAGTCGTCCTGAAAACGGGCCAGGGTACTCATGGCGTGTTCTCCAGCAGCGTTTGCGCTTGCGTGCGCCCGCTCATCAACGTGTCGAAGTCCGGCAGCGCGTCATCGCGTTCGATCAGGGTGGGCAGGGGCCCCGTGCGTGCCAACAGGTTCCGGTAGAGCGCCCAGACCGGTTCGCTGATCTCGGTGTCGTGGCTGTCGATCAGCAGTGCGCTGGCGTGGTCGGCGCGATGCCCGGCCAGGTGCACTTCCATCACCTGGTCGAGAGGAAAGTCCCTGAGGTAGACGTCGGCATGTTGGCCGAGGTTGTGGGTGCTGACGTAAACGTTGTTCAGGTCCAGCAGCAGGCCGCAACCGCTGAGGTGGGCCAGTTCTCCGAGGAACGCCGGCTCGTCCAGCTCATGGCCTTCCAGGTGCAGATAATGGCTGGGGTTTTCCACGGCGATGCGCCGGCCCAGTGCATCCTGGGTGCGGGCGACGTTGTCGGCGATACGTGCCAGGGCCGTGCGGCTGCGTGGGCACGGCAGCAGGTCAGGGTAGTAGTGGCCGCGCCAGGTGGCCCAGGCCAGGTGTTCGGAGACCAGCACCGGCGCCACGGCATCAGCCAGGTGGCGCAGGCGGGCCAGGTGTTGTGGGTCGGGTGGGGCGTCGGCAGCCAGTGACAGCGATACCCCGTGCAGGGCCAGTGGATGGCGCTGGCCGAGGCGTTCGAGCCAGGCACGGCGGGGGCCGCCGAGCAGGTAGTTCTCCGCGTGCACCTCGAACCACAACCCGGGGGCTGTGGCCTCGAGTGCCTCGGTGAAGTGCTGGGGCTTGAGCCCCAGCCCTGCGCCCAGTGAGGCGGTGCTGTTCATCTCAGGCGTTTTTCGGGGTCAGCGAGCCGGCGCCGTTGGGCGTCATGATCCCGGTGCAGGTGCCGGCCGGCACTTCCTTGAAGGCGTTACCCTGATAGTCCTTTTTCGCGGTGCCTGCGCAGGTGGTACCGGCACCGGCCTTGCAGTCGTTCTCGCCGGCCTTGGCCACGCCGTAGCATTTTTCCATGGCCGGGTTCTTGCTCATGGCGGCGCCTTGGCTGGTGGTGTCGGCCATGGCGGTACCGGCGAGGGCGGCCAGGGCGAGGGCGGCGGCGCTGAGGGCAATAGCTTTCATGAGGTGGACTCCAATGATGTTCAGGATTGAATGGGCCACTGTTCGCAGTGGTCAGTAGCTAATTCGTTGCGCCCTGAGGTTTGGTTACAGCGGTACCGATTTTTTTTCAGAGGGTCTGTTTGGGTCGATCTTGTGAGTCCGCCGGGAGCTTGGGTAGGATCTGCCGCTTGCAACGGCCCGTGCATTTTTCAGCCACGGGTTGTAACCAGGGCAGCGTATGCAACGAACTAACCATCAGGAACGCCTTGCCGAGCGTGAACAACAGCTCAAGAGCCTGCTGCTCGCCGGATTGGCCGGTGATGCCGCTAGTTATCGGGCGTTCCTCACGGCATTGGCCGGTCACCTGCGCGCGTTTCTGGGGCGGCGTCTGATCGGCCGGCCGGCGGAGGTGGAGGATGTGGTGCAGGAGGTGCTGCTGGCGGTGCACAATGCACGACACAGCTACCTGCCCGGGCAGCCGGTCACCGCCTGGGTGCAAGCCATCGGGCGTTACAAGCTGGCTGATTACCTGCGCACGGCACGACGCGTCCAGGATCGGCAGCTGCCGTTGGACGATCAGGCCGAATGGTTCGCCGAGACTGACGACCAGGCCACCGAAGCGAGCCGGGACCTGGGGCGCCTGCTGAGCCAGCTGCCCGACCGGCAGCGCCTGCCCATCGAGTACGTCAAGCTCGAAGGGCTGTCGGTGGACGAAACCGCGCACAAGGTGGGGCAGTCCATCTCCGCGGTGAAGGTGAACATTCACCGTGGCCTGAAAAGCCTGGCGAAAATGATTCGAGGTGAGCGTAACGATGAACACTGACGAACTGATCGGGCTGCTGGCCACCGGCAACCCCCGGGTGCCGCCCCATGTGTTGGCGCGCCGCCTGGTACTGGCGCTGGCCGCCGGCGGGCTGGGTGCCGTGCTGCTGATGGCCAGCCTGTATGGCGTGCGCCCGGACCTGGCCGAGGTCGCACGTACGCCGCTGTTCTGGGCCAAGCTGGCCTTGCCGGGTGTACTGCTGGGCGTGGCACTGGTGTTGGTGCACCGTCTCGCTCGCCCTGGCGTGAAGACCGGGCCGGCCGCAGGAGCATTGCTCATACCGGTGGCACTGGTGTGGCTGGGGGGCGCTCTGGAGTGGTTCGGCGCATCGGCGGGTGATCGCACAGGCCTGTTGTTCGGCACCACCTGGAAAACCTGCGCGCTGAACATCGCGCTGCTTTCGCTACCGGCGCTGGTCGCCAATGTGTGGGTGCTGCGCACGATGAATCCGACCCGCTTGCGCGCCACAGGGGCTGCCGGTGGTTTGCTGGCGGGCGCCACCGCCACGCTGGCCTACTGTCTGCATTGTCCGGAAATGAACGTGACCTTCTGGTGCGTATGGTATCTGGCCGGGATGCTGCTGCCCACGGTGCTGGGGGCTTGGTTGGGACCGCGACTATTGAGGTGGTAGCGGGCCCGAACCCGATCGGTTCGCAGCGCAGGGCCTGGTATATCGGTTCGACCGGGTTGCAGCCACACTGGCATTCACCCTACGATATACAGGGGTGTGGCTTTCCATCGAAAGGCGCAGGTTAAAGACTTACGCCGGTCGGGCCGCTGGTGAGGATGGCTCATGCCCGCACCCAACACACCCGCGTCCCACTCTATCCCTCGCGTTCAGCAACTCACCCAGCAGGCGCTCGCCGCCATCGAACGCTTCAGTCATATCGAAGCGGTCAGCGGTATCGTGCTGCTCATTGCCGCCATCGTCGCCCTGCTCTGGGCCAACCTGCCGACATCTGTCGGTTACGAGGCCTTCTGGCATGCCCGCCTGAGCATTTCATTGGGCAGTTTTTCCGCCGGAGCGACATTGCACTACCTGGTCAATGACGGCCTCATGACGATCTTCTTCCTGGTGGTCGGGATGGAGATCCGCTCTGAGATGAAGGACGGTTCCCTGTCCAACATGCGTATGGCGACACTGCCGGTCATGGCGGCTTTGGGCGGGGTGGCAGTGCCGGCCCTGGTCTACGTGTTCTTCAACGCCGGCCATGCGTCCATCAGCGGTTGGGCCGTGCCGACGGCGACGGATATCGCTTTTGCCGTCGGGGTGCTCGCCCTTCTCGGGAAAACGATTCCTTCCGGGGTGCGGGTGTTCCTGCTCGCCCTGGCGATCATCGACGACATCGTGGCGGTGCTGATCATCGCCCTGTTCTATACCAGCTCACTCAATCCGCTGGGCGCCGTGGTGGCGCTGGCGGGGATCCTGGCGGTGCTGCTGTTCCAGCGAATGGGGATCGCCAATGCCTGGCTGTACCTGATTCCGGGCGCCATTCTCTGGGCCGGCTTTGCCATCCTGGGCGTGCATCCAACCCTGGCCGGGGTGGTGCTGGGGCTGATGACCCCGGTCTATTCCCGACCCGCCACGGAGCGTCCGCTGGCGACCCTCAGCCAGGCCATTCGTGAGCTGGTCGTCCACGTCAGTGAGCGTCCGGACCACGATGCCGTGCATCAACCGCTCGCTCGGATTCGCCAGGCCCATCGTGAACTGCTGGCACCGGTCAAGCGCGTGCAGGTTGCCCTGCATCCCTGGGTGGCCTACGGCATCATGCCGCTGTTCGCGCTGGCCAATGCCGGGGTCGAGATGGGCCATCTGTCGCTGGATTCCGGGTCTACCCAGGCGGTCATGGTCGGCGTTTTCCTGGCTCTGGTCCTGGGCAAGCCGCTCGGAGTGGTGCTGTCCTGCCTGGTGCTGGTCAAGACGCGGCTTTGCCAACTGCCGGAAGGCGTGGAGTGGCGGGGCGTGGTGCTGATCGGTCTGCTGGCCGGTATCGGTTTCACCATGTCCATCTTCATTGCCGGCCTGGCCTACACCGACCAGAGCCTGCTGGGGATTGCCAAGCTGGGTGTGCTGTCGGCTTCCGGCTGCGCTGCGCTGCTCGGGTTGCTCTGGGGGCTGGGGGCGTTCGTTTTCCGGCGCGTCAGATCCTGATTGTCCGGCCCTGGCGCCTTAATTCATTTTTTCAGGCAGCCAGGGCAGTGTTCTCTCTGTGGTGTACTGTCTTGGAGAGATAGCCACGAACACATCGCAGCCTGGCGGCGTTGCACGGCGGCTTGTGAAGCTGCCGTGGCGAGACACGTTCTTCGGGTCGCCAGGAAGACAAACGTGTCTTACTTTCAGTAGCGGGCCTGGCGTGGTAAAAAACTCCATCCCTCCTCAATCGAAGTTCGAAAAATGCCCAAGACACAGCTGGCAGGTAGCTCGGCAGCGACAGCGGCCGATATCGAAAAGTCGATCCAGGCCCTGAACAAAATGGCCGAACGCCTTTGGGGTGATGGTCGGGAAGCAGAGGCCCAGGCGCTGCTCAATGCCCTGGACGCCTTGAATCGTGCGCTGGACCGCATCCGGATCGGCCAGAGTCGTCGCGCGGCGACGCTGCACTGAAAACAGGAGGAACCCGCGCTATGGATGCACATGAGCGAGCTACTTGATCTGATCGCCGGGATTCTGAATCTGCCGGACGGTTCGAACCATCGCAGAAAACGCGTGTTTTCTCCGGGATTCCTGATTTTCGCGGCGTGTGTAGCCTTCGTGGAACTGGTGCTGCTCAATGCCTGGTATGGGTCAGGCGCTTGAGTATCGCTGCCACTGTCCTATCTGCGAGGCAGTACAACTGTTATGTTGCAACGTGACCGGGGCATGCTCGTCAGTTTCCAGCCATCGAGCTGCCTCAGGGAGCGAGCCTTGCACCCTGTGCGTCACCCAGGCTTCACCTGCTTTTCTTCGGGCGTCGGGCCCCTGAGCCGTCGATGGCCCGATCCTCGATAGCGTAAGACGGATTGGCAAATGACCACCCCAGCAACTGAAAACACCGGCAACTGGCAACAGGTGATCGCCCTGGCCCTGGCCGCCTTTGTCTTCAACACCACCGAATTCGTGCCGGTCGGGCTGTTGAGTGCCATCGGCGAGAGCTTCGACATGTCGACCGCACAGGTCGGCCTGATGCTGACCATCTACGCCTGGGTGGTGTCGCTGACTTCGCTGCCGATGATGCTGCTGACCCGTAACGTCGAGCGACGCAAGCTGCTGATCGTTCTGTTCGGGTTGTTCATTGCCAGCCATGTACTGTCGAGCATCGCCAGCAGTTTCGGCGTCCTGCTGGTGAGCCGGATCGGCATTGCCCTGGCCCACGCATTGTTCTGGTCCATCACCGCGTCCCTGGCGGTACGGGTGGCGCCGGCGGGCAAGCAGGTGCAGGCGTTGGGGTTGTTGTCGACCGGGACGTCCATGGCGATGGTGCTGGGGATTCCGCTGGGCCGGTTGCTGGGCGAAGCCATGGGTTGGCGTACGACGTTCCTGGTGATTGCCGTATTGGCTGGCGGCCTGGTGCTCTGGCTCGGGAAAACCCTGCCGTTGCTGCCGAGCCAGAACTCGGGGTCGCTGAGAAGCCTGCCGGTGCTGTTCAAGCGCCCGGCGCTGGTGGCGGTCTACTGCCTGACGGCATCGGTAATCACTGCGCAATTCACTGCCTACAGTTATGTCGAACCGTTCATCAAGACCGTGGCGGGCATGAGTGGCGAGGTGGTCACCCTGATCCTGCTGCTGTTCGGGGGTGCCGGAGTCCTGGGCTCGTGGCTGTTCAGCAGGTTCAACCGGCAACACCCGCAGCCGTTTCTGCTGGTGGTGACCTCGTTGCTGACTGTTTGCCTGCTCCTGCTGTTGCCGTTGAGTGGCAATGTTTCGGCACTGAGTGTGCTGAGCGTGTTCTGGGGCGTGGCGATCATGGGCTTTGGCCTGTCGCTGCAGCGCAAGGTGCTGGAACTGGCGCCGGACGCCACCGACGTGGCCATGGCGATGTTTTCCGGGATCTACAACATCGGCATTGGCGGTGGGGCGCTGGTGGGGAGCTGGGTAGGGCGGCAGCTGGGGTTTTCCTACATCGGCGTGGTCGGCGGTGCGCTGGCGGGTGTGGCGTTGGCGCTTTACTGCGTGTCGCTGTACCGCCACTCACTCAAGGGTGCCCAGGGCTAGGGTCTCAGTAGTCGGGTGGGCCCCGGTCAGCGCGTTGTGCTCCAAATCGCTCACGATAGAAGCCCGGCGTTGCGCCTACACGTTTGAGAAACGCCCTGTGCAGGGCGTCCAGGCTGCCGAAACCGGCGCGATCGGCAATTCTTGCCAATGGCCACTCCGATGTTTCGAGCAATAGCTTGGCCCGGTCGACGCGAGCGGTTTCGATGAAGTAGCCCGGTGGATGGCCTGTTTCCTTGCGGAACATCCGCGACAGCGTTCTTTCACTCATACCGGCCCGTTGAGCCAGCGCCGGACCGCTGAGGTCCCCACTGGGGTCGTCGATGATTTCGGCTATCAACGAGCGCAAGCGCGGTGTTGCGTTCGCTGGAACCTTCAGTCCGGCACTGAACTGCGACTGCCCGCCTGGTCGACGCATATAGAGCACCAGCTCACGGGCAACGGCCAGGGCGACAGCCGCCCCACAGTCGGCTTCTACCAGTGATAGGCACAAGTCGATCCCTGCCGTGACACCGGCCGACGTGTAAAAAGGTGGTTGGGCGACATAGATCGCATCCGGCTCGACGTGAATCGCGGGTCTGAGTGCCTTCAGCAACTCGCAGGCGTTCCAGTGGGTGGTCGCGCGACGATTGTCGAGAAAGCCCGCTGCCGCCAGTACGAAGGCGCCTGTACAGACGCTGGCGATGCGTCTTGTCTGGGTGGAGCGCTCGCGTAACCAGGGCAAAACTCCGTCTTCGCAAGCAGCACTACGCAGCGCATCCTCACTACCTCCGGCAATGATGATCGTGTCCAATTCTGCGGGTAGGTCAGCAAGGGCGATGGCTCCAGCGAGTCGAAAACCGGCGTGGGTGGCGATCTCATGGCCATCGGTCGAGGCCAGTACGACCTCATATGGAGCCACCTCGGCAGGGCTGTGGCGATTGGCGACGGCGAATACTTCCATCGGCCCGACTACGTCCAGTGACTGAACACCGTCGAAGCCGACGACGGCGACCGTGCGGGTTTTTCGTTGCAGATAAGTCATGGCGGAAAATGCGACTGAATTGACCTTTTGGTCACGTCATGGTGCGTGTAATTTTCCTGGCGAGCAATCAGGCAGAAGAGACGCTTCATGACGCACGCCCACCGTAGCGCAATCGTGGTACTCGCATTGGGATTATTGCTGCTGGTGGCCTGCTCCGTTCCGTCGCATTCCGAGTCCCCGAAACAGGTGGTTCGCGATGATGTGGGGAGACTGATCCAGGTGCCGGCGCCCAAGCCGGGGCGCAGTCGCCCGCTTGCGGTGGTGCTGGCTGACAACGCGGGTACCGAGACCACCGATTTTCTGGTGCCTTATGGCGTGCTCAAGGAGTCCGGGGTGATGGAGGTGATCGCCGTATCGACCCGGCCTGGCAGGGTAAAGTTGATGCCGGCACTCGAGATCCAGGCGCAGATGACCACCGCCGAGTTCGACCTTGCCACGCCGGAGGGCGCCGACATTCTTGTGGTGCCAGCCATGCACCGCGCGGATGACCCGGCGCTGCTTGCCTGGGTGCGCAAACAGGCAAGCGCGGGTGCGCGGATCGTCTCGATTTGCGACGGCGCCTGGGTGCTGGCCAATGCTGGACTGTTGCGCGACCGGGTTGCGACTTCACACTGGTATTCGCTGGCCTCGCTCAAGCGGCAGTACCCAGACACCACCTGGGTGCAGGGTCGCCGTTACGTGGCCGATCGCAACGTGATGACGACCACGGGTGTGAGTGCGTCGATTCCGGCGTCTTTGGCGCTGGTCGAGGCCGTCGCAGGCCGCTCGGCAGCCGATGTTACGGCCAGGCGCCTGGGTGTGGATTCATGGGGGCCAGCCCACGACAGCAGCCAATTCAAGTTGACGACGGGTCTGGGTTTTGTCGCGTTGGCAAACCTGTTCGCCTTCTGGAGGGATGAGACGGTCGAGGTGCCGGTGGAGGAGGGCTACGATGAGATCGCGCTGGCGCTGACCGCCGATGCCTGGTCACGTACCTACCGTTCCCATGCGCTGGCGAGCAGTACCCGTACAAGCGTTCATTCAAGGCATGGCTTGCTGTTGCTGCCTGAGGTGCTTGCAGGTTCCGGCCAGCCAACGTTTGCCCCCCATACCGGTGCAGCGGCGGGCGCGCTGGATCTTGCGTTGGAAGGCATTGCCAGTCGTTACGGTGCGGCGACAGCTGATTTTGTGGCCCTTCAGCTTGAGTATGTCAAAAAGTGAGGTTCAGGGCGGCCAACGAGCCCATCTTCGAATCAATTCGAGGGATCAGCGTCTTCGAACTCGATTGCTTGCAAATCCTTTGTCCGCAAATGATGTTGAGCAGTTTGAGGGCCGGCCCGGCAGGGCGTGTATCGGCTTGCTCCCACTTGCGCACGAGCGAGATCGCCACGTAGGGATTCAATGATTTCCCAAGTCTGCATCGATCAGTCCCTTTTCCATCTCCATGACGGCTTTGCACAAGATCGCATCGGACTGCTTTTCGCCTGTTTGCCAGCGCGAAAAGTCTTTGCGCTTGAGAGTGATCATGCGGGCTCGATCCATTAGGTATACCCGTAACGGGTATGATTTGAAGCCTGTTCCGTGTGACTGCATCGGACTCTTCAGGAGAGTGGCAGGCCTTGCCCTGGCGCTGCGCCGCCTGGCCGGCCGCGTCATGCTCCCCGACGCCACACACTATACTGATTGAGTGTTGGTGCGGCTGCGGCGCGTACTCCACAACCACACCCTGGGCATGAACAGTACGTCTGCAACCGACAGAGGGTTCTGCCATGAAACAACCATCCCTGCAGCATCTATCCCATGATCTGGGCATGGCCGTGCACGACACCTGGACCACCGCCCGGGTCAAGTCCGCCCTGGCCATGGCGGATTCCGCCCAGAGCCTGCACATCCATGTGAAAACCCATGCCGGGATGGTGTCCCTGAGTGGGCGGGTGATGAATCATCGCCAGTATGAGCGGGTGGTCGACCTTGTGCACCGGGTGCCCGGTGTCCTCGACGTCGATGCCCATGAACTGCTGACCCACGTGTTCATACCGACGGGCTCGATGCAGCCGCCGAATGCGGAAGAGAGCAGCGAGTACCGTTCGCCAATGCCGCCGCGCAAGGACGAATGATCTCTTCGGATAATCCGGGCAGGAACGTTGATTACCAGGCGTTCCTGCCTGCGGGGTGATCCGTCAGTTTTTCTCTCGCCATTCCTTGGCCAAGCGGGCCAGGTACTTCATGGCTGCCTGGTTTCGAGCTTTGCCGTGCGCATCAGGCCAAAGGAAGGCCAGAATCAGATATCTGCTTTCATACAGCTCTCCAGGCACGTATACGAGCGCAGCATCCTCGCCTGGCCGACCCGCTTTGCAAACTCTATCTCGCTGAGGGGTGCCCTCACGAAATCTGGCCGGTGGAATTCTGACATGGATGTGCATCATGCATGCCTGGAGCGCGAGTGAGGGCTGGGTGTAGGGTGCATCTCTTCCAAAAATAGAGGGTAAGCACGACCGGTTTGACCCGATGTAGCGCTCAAACTCGTTCTTCAAGGCAGAGGAAAATCCAGGATGCTGGGCGTCAACAGGTTCAAAGAATTCTGCAAACGTTTTGGGGTGGAAGGAAACCTCGACTGCCATTCAATCCCTTAGGTCAATTCTCTTAACCGATGGCTGGTGTGCTCAGCAAGATCTCGAAGTGCAGAGGGGGAGAGTTTGCTTTCGAACTCCTCAGGGCGTGAGAAGAATTGCTTGTACAAGCTGTCGATCGTGGCAAGTCGGGTTCTGACCTTGGCTACTGCTCTACGAAGTGCCTCATGGTCGTCAGTAAGGGCCAAGGGTACTTGTGCCTTTCTGAGGTCATCCTCCAACTGTCGAGTAGCTTTCAGCAACTCGATATTCCTCAAGAACCGCTCATCGTCAAATGTTGTCGATGAGGCCAGTGAGGTGATGTTTCCCGAAAATACGGTATCCAGTTCCTGCCAGCCCTTCGTCAGCCCGGTTATCACCCTCTGCAGGTCGCTAAGGGTTGGCTTCTCGACCATGGATTCCCTTGTCGATGACGATGAGCTTTTTCCCGAAAGGTTGGTGTAATCACCGACCAAGGCGAGAGCCGCGACAATGAGCGCTGTCGGTGCTGCCGCTTTGATAGACATGGGGCCTCCACGGGACGATGGCATTTGTACCGAAATTCAGAGGGTGATTATCGGTTCTGCACTTCACTAGTACAACGACTGGACATGGCATGAAATGAAAAACCGATAATCTGCAGTTCCTGACGCTCAGTGTAGATCAGCCCGGTTGGTCCCTCGATCAGCGCTGGATATGACACCGGACCCGTTGCTGTTCCGAGCCCACCATGACCTGGGGCTTCTCACAGCCCACGGTGCAGATCCGGCAGCGCTCGCGAAAGAAACACCCCTGCGGCAGACGCCGATTGCCCGGCAGCTCGGTCGGCGCCGCCACCTGGTCGGCCTGTAGCGGCACACCCAGGCGTGGCACCGCCTCGAACAGCAGGCGGGTGTACGGATGCCGCGGCGTGTCCAGCACTTTGGCGGCGCTGCCCAGTTCGACGATCTGCCCCAGGTACATCACGGCCACCCGATCGGCCATGTGCCGCACCACCGAGACGTTGTGGGAGATCAGGATGTAGGTCAGCTGGCGCGCGCGTTGCAGTTCCGCCAGCAGGTTGAGGATTTGCGCCTGCACGGAGATGTCCAGGGCCGAGGTCGGTTCGTCGAGGACGATGATGTCCGGGTCCGAGGACAGTGCACGGGCAATGGCGATCCGCTGGCGCTGGCCGCCGGAGAACTGGTGCGGGAAGCGATCGAGGTATTCCGGGCGTATGCCCACCTGGGACGCGACCTTGGCGGCGACTTCGCGCATCTGTTCGCGGGACTGGTGGCCGCGGGCATACAGCGGTTCGGTGATGATGCGCCAGATCGGCAGGCGCGGGTCGAGGGACGACTGCGGATCCTGGAAGACGATCTGCACGTTGTGCCCGGCCTTGCCGTTGTCGTGCTCGGGCCAGTTCAGGGCGCCGCTGCTGGGGGCGATCAGGCCCATCAGCAACTGCGCCAGGGTGCTTTTGCCGCAGCCCGACTCGCCGACAATACCGAGGGTTTCGCCTGCCCGGACCTGCAGGTCGATGCCGTTCAGCGCATGGGCGTAGCCCCGTGGGCGGCCGAGCCAGTCGCTGCTCACCGGGAAGCGCACACGGACGTCGTCGAGCCGCAGGATCTCGGGTGCCGTTTCCGGCCGCGGATGAATGATGGCACTGTTCATTGCGACAGCTCCTTGGCCGGCAGCCAGCAGGCGCTCTTGCGTTGCTCGTTGCCGTTGATGGGGGTGAGGGAGGGACGCTGGGCGCAGGCGGGCATGCGATGTGGGCAGCGTTCGCCGAAGGTGCAGCCCTCGGGCAGGGCGGCCAGGTTCGGTACCTGCCCCGGAATGGTCTGCAGCGGCTGGCCCGGTTCGACCATCTCCGGCAGGCCGCTGAGCAGGCCGCGGGTGTACGGATGCTGCGGATTGCCCATCACCTCGGCGGTGTTGCCCTGTTCGACCACGGCCCCGGTGTACATCACATAGACCCGGTCGCAGAACTGCGAGACCAGTGCCATGTCATGGGTGATCAGCAGGATGGCGGTGCCTTTCTGCCGGGCCTGCTCGCGCAGCAACAGCAGCACCTGGCGTTGTACGGTGACATCGAGCGCCGTGGTCGGCTCGTCGGCGATCAGCAACTGCGGTTCGCAGGAGAACGCCAGGGCGATCATCACCCGTTGGCGCATGCCGCCGGACAGTTCGAAGGGGTAGGCGTCCAGCACCTGCTCGGGGCTGGCGATGTGCATGTCGCGCAGCAGGGCGATGGCCTTCTGGCGGGCCTCGGCGGCGCTGATCTTCTGGTGGTGGATGATCACGTCGAGCATCTGCCGGCCGATGCGCCGGGTCGGGTTCAGGGCGGTCATCGGTTCCTGGAAGATCATCGCCGCATCGCGGCCACGAATGTGCAGCAGATCCTTTTCGGACGCGGCGAGCATGTCGCGCTGGAGCATGCTCAGGCTGCCGGCGGTGATGCGGTAGCTGCGTTCGGGCAGCAGGCGCATGCTGAGCATGGCGGTGACCGACTTGCCCGAGCCGGACTCGCCGACCACGCCGACGATCTCGCCGGGATTGACGTGCAGGGTGACGCCGTTGAGCGCCTTGACGTTGTTTTTGTAGGCCGGGAACTCCAGGCTCAGGTTGTCGATGGCCAGGACGGGAGCGGGTGTGGGCATGGTCATTTCCCCTGTTGCCGTGGGTCGAGCAGATCGCGTACGCCATCGCCGAGCAGGTTGAAGCCGGTGGCGGTGATCAGGATCGCCAGGCCCGGAAAGGTCGAATACCACCAGTTGTCGAGGATGTAGTTGCGCCCGGTGGCGACCATCGCGCCCCATTCGGCGGTGGGTTGCTGGGCTCCAAGGCCGATGAAACCGAGCGCCGAGGCCATGAGGATGGCGCTGCCGATGTCCAGGCTCAGTTGCACCAGCAACGGCGGCATGGCATTGCGCGCCACGTGCCAGTGCACCAGGTGCCAGCGCCCGGCGCCGAAGGTCTGCGCGGCCTTGACGTAGCCCATCTGGCGGATGCTCAGGGATTGGCCGCGGGCCAGGCGCACGTAGGACGGAATCCGCACCAGGGTGATCGCCAGCATGGCGTTGAACAGGCTGGCGCCCAGGGCGGCGGCCAGGGCCATGATCAGCACCAGCGAGGGTACCGACAGCATGATGTCCATCAGGCGCATCACCAGCGCGTCGAAGCGGCCGCCAATGACGCCGGAAAAGCAGCCCAGCAGGCCGCCGATCAGGCACGAGGCAAAGGCCACGAACAGGCCGACACCGACCGACTGCTGGCTGCCGAACAACACGCGGCTGAAGAGGTCCCGGCCGACTTCATCGGTGCCGAACCAGTGCTCGGCCGAGGGTTCGGCCAGGCGCTCGGCCAGGTTCAGCGCATTGGGGTCGTGGCTGGCCAGCCAGGGCGCGAAGATCATGCACAGCAGCACGATGGAGGTGATCGCAAGGCCCGCCAGGGTCAGCGGGCTGCGGCGGACCTGGTAGGCCAGGTAGGCGAACGTGTCGCTCCAGCGCGGGCTGCGGGTTGCACTCAAGGGGACGGACATTTCAGCTCACCTCGCCGATGCGTGGGTCGATCACGCGGTACAGAAGATCGATGGCCATGTTCAGCAGCACATAGATGAAGGACACCAGGATCGCGAAGCCCATCACCGCCGGGAAATCCAGCGACTGGATCGACTTGACCACATAGGCGCCCATGCCGGGCCAGGCGAACACGGTTTCGGTCAGCACGGCGCCGTAGAGCAGATCGCCGAGGGTCAGGCCGAGCACGGTGACCGAAGGAATCAGCGCGTTGGGCAGGGCATGGCGCAGGATCACCGTCCAGCGCGACAGGCCATAGGCCCTGGCGGTGCGGATGTAGTCCTCGCCGAGTTGATCGAGCATCGCCGAGCGGATCTGCCGGGCGACCACGCCCAGGGTCACGAAACCGAGGGTGGCGGCGGGCAGGATCAGGTGCTGCAGCGCATCGCCGAACAGGCTGCCGTCGCCGGCGAGCAGCGAGTCGATCAGGTAGAAACCGGTGAAGGTCGGTGGGGGTGTCAGCCCTTCGGACAGGCGACCGCCACCGGGCAGCCAGCCGAGTTGGCCGTAGAACAGCACGATGGTGCCCAGGCCCAGCCAGAACGCCGGGGTGGAAATGCCGGTCACCGCCAGGGTGCGGGCGATCTGGTCGATGGCGCGGTTGTGGTAGACCGCCGACAGCACGCCCAGCGGCACGCCGACGAGAATGGCCAACAGCAGCGCCACCAGCGCCAGTTCCAGGGTGGCGGGGAAGAACGCCTGCAAGTCTTCCAGCACCGGCCGGTTGGTGCGGATCGAGGTGCCCAGGTCACCGTGCAGCAGGTCCATCAGGTAGCGGCCGTATTGTTGATACAGCGGCAGGTCCAGGCCCAACTGGTGGCGGATGCCGGCCACCAGTTCATCGCTGGCGCGATCGCCGGCGATCAGCCGGGCCGGGTCCCCGGGGATCAGGTGGGAAATTGCGAAGGTAATCAGCGAAACACCGAACACGACCAGTACCAGGCCGAGCAGGCGCTTGCGCAACAGAGTCAGGAAGGCCATCTGGCACCTCAGTCACACGAACGACGGGAACGCCGCGCCAGTCGCGAACGACCGGCGCGGGCGAGCAGGCTTACTTGCTCATGCTGCCCAGGTTGAACACCTGTTCGAGCATCGGATTGAACACGTAGCCCTTGACCGAATCACGCATCGGCAGGGTGTAGCTCTTCTGGTAGAGGTAGGCGTAGACGCTGTCCTTGAGCACCCTTTTCTGCGCCGTCTGGTACAGCTCGACGCGCTTGGCGGTGTCACTGGTGGCCGCCGCTTCACGGATCAGCTTGTCGACCTCGGGGTTGCTGTAGAACGAGCGGTTGCCCTGCAGGCCCTGCATCCTGGAGTCGAACCAGAAATTCATGAACATGTACGGATCGGCGAAGTCCGGGCTCCAGGCGCCGGCGGCGATGTCGTAGTCGGCCTGGCCGACGCGCTCGCGCAGGGTCGCGTTGGCGAGTTTTTCCAGCTTGAGGTTGACTCCCAGCGGGGCCAGCGCCGCCTGCAGCGTCAGGCCGATCGGTTCCCAGTTCGGGTCCTTGTCGGAGTACAGGTAGCTCAGGTTGGTGACTTTCTGCGGGGCCTTGGCCAGGCTTGCCTTGGCGGCGGCGAGGTCCTGCTTCATCGCCGGCAGGGTGCTGTCGTAGGCCCACATGCCATCCGGGATCGGCCCGTTCATCAGCTTGGCCTTGTCCTTGAGGATGCCCTTGACGATACCGCTGTAGTCCACCGCCTCGGTGATGCCACGGCGGGCGTCGACGCTGGTCAGCGGGCCCTTCTTGTTGTTCAGGTACAGGTAGGTCACGCGCAGCGACGGGAATTCCCTGACCGCCACCCCGGGCTTCTTGGCCAGTACGCTGAGCTGGTCTTCGGGCATGTCCTCGATGATGTCCAGGTCGCCTTTTTCCAGTTGCAGGCGGCGTACCGACGGCTCGGCGATGATCTTGATGATCACGCTTTTCAGCGCCGGCCTGGCACCGGCGAAATAGCTGTTCGGTTCCAGGGTCAGCGACTGGCCCTTCTGCCAGTTGCTCAGGCGGAAGGGGCCGGAACCGGCGGTGTGGCTGGACAGCCAGGCGTTGACGTCGCTGCTCTTGTTCACCACATCCGGGTTGATGATCGAGGCGCCGTTGTGGGCCAGGGTGAACAGGAACGGCGCGAACGGTGTCTTGAGGGTGAAACGGATGGTCTGCGGGTCGACCACCGAGACCACCATGTCCTCGGGGAAGGCGCCGGACGGGCCTTGCTTGAGGGTCATCAGGCGGTCGAAGGAGAACTTCACGGCGGCGGCGTCCACCGGTGCGCCGTCATCGAACTTGTTGCCGGCCTTGAGTTTGAACTCCCAGACCAGGTTGTCCGGAGAGACGGTCCAGCTTTCGGCCAGGTCGCCCTGGACTTCGGTGCTGCTCCTGTCGCCTTCGACCTTGTAGCCGACCAGGCGCTGGTAGGACGGGTAGGTGATGGTCCAGTCGTTGTTGTCGAAGGTCACCGCCGGGTCGAGGGTCTGTGGGTCGGCGGGCTTGCCGATGACCAGCGTGTCCTGTGGCGTGGCCGCGCTGGTGGCCTGCCAGGCGCCGAGGCTCAGGGCGCTGCACAGCAGGGTCAGCAGCAGCTTGCCGGTGCCGGGGACGGTCTTGCGGGTCACGGTGTCGATTGGGTTCATGCCGGTTTCCTTGATCATTCGATGTATGGAAGTTCGTCAGGTTTTTTATAAAAGCTATAACCGGGCAGTTGCAGGTGAAGCGTAAGTCGCGCGGGTTATTGTTGTTTTCAGCCCCTTTGAGGCGGCTGTGCTGCGTAGCGTTCGAGGCTCTCTGGCCGCGTTGGTATCGGGTTGGAACGGTTACTGGGCGTTTGTCTATTCGTCCTCCAGCAGGGGGTAGTCGTCGGCATTGGGCAGCTCGTAATGCCACCACTCGGTGGCGATGGCCTGAAATCCGGCCGCGAGCATCACGCCGAGCAACAGCAGGCGATTGCGCTGCACCAGGGCGGGCAGGTCGGGGTAGAACTGATGGGAGCGTTCTTCCATGGTGTCGAAGGCGCTGCCCATGTCCAGCGGCTGGTTGTCGCTGTCGACCAGGGTCAGGTCCACCGCCACGCCACGGCTGTGGTGCGAGCCCAGGTGCGGGTCGCGCACGTAGTCGTTGTTCGGCAGCGCTTCCCACAACAGGTGTTGGGCGTAGGGCGGCCGGTAGGCGTCATAGATGCGCAGGGTGTAGCCGGCCTGGCGGGCCAGCCGGCTGGCCAGTTCCAGGCGTTCGGCGGCTTCGCGGTGCAGCCGGCAGCGGGCAGTGGGGTAGATCACTTTCCCGGCCAGGTTGTCCGCGCTGGCGTAGATCATTTCGATCTGCACCTGGTAGCGCCGGGCATCGATTTCTACAAGGGGGTTGCTGTTCACACAAACACTCCGGTTGGGACTTGCTGGGCGTTGAATCAACCTTCGAACTGGCCGAAGGCTTTCTGCAGTTGGCGGTTACGGGCCAGGCGCTCGTCGAGTCGATCGCCGTACTTCTCCGCCACCGCCGAGACCACCAGGTTGAGCAGGCAGGTCAGTGGTGCGAGGGAGTCCCAGAACTGGCCGACATCGGTTTTCAGTTGCAGCAGGTCCAGCTCATGGTCGCGGGCCCAGGGGCATTGCAGGTCGGTGATCAGCGCGAGGGGCAGGTCGTTGTCCCTGGCCACCTGGCAGAAGGTCTGGGCCACGCTGGAGTAGGCGCGGAAGTCGGCGATGATCGCGTAGGGGTTGGCGAAGCCGGAGTTCAGCGTTTCGGCATAGATGCCCGAGAGGCCGTCGACGTAGTAGACCTTGGGGCGAATGTATTCGAGGTGGCTGTGGAAGGCGGTGAGAATCCCGCGGGTCGACTGGATCCCCAGGATGAATACGGCATCGGCTGCATGGATGCGCTGCACGATCCGGGCAAAGGCCTCGCTGCGTGCCAGACCGTAGGCATGCTCGATGGCCTCGATTTCGCGGTGCATGGAGCGGTCGAGGGCGTCTCCCTGGTTGGCCTCGGCCCGAAAGGCGCCGATGCGGTCGGTGATCAGCCAGGATGCCGGAGCCTCGCCACGCAGGCTCTTCTTCACGTCGTCGATGTTCTGGTAACCCAGTGAACGCAGGAAACGCCCCACGGATATGCCGGTGGTCGAGGCGTGCTGGGCGATGCTGTCGGCCGACTCGAACGGCAGCTGTTCCGGGTTGCCCAGCAGGTAGCTGGCGATGCGCTTGCCGGTCGGGGTCAGGCTGGAGAACTGTTGCTCCAGTTGCTGCAGGAAGCGGTTTTTTTCCGTGGACATGTCGGCGTGCCAGCGTCTGAGTTGTTATATCTATGTCATTTTCATGTTGCTTGTTATGAAAATAACATTGCTTTTCGAGATAGCACAATGCCTTTTTTCAGGCGCTGATCGGGGGGCTGGGCAAAGCGGATGTCCTATCTGGGCTGGCGAGCCGGATTCAGCATGGGTTCTCCACTACGGCTTCAGACAGTCCTGCCGGTGGCTCCAGATTGTTCAACGCCCGGTTGACCAGCAATTCCCCCAGCTCAGTCAGTTGCTGCACCGCCAGTACGACACTGCGGTGTGAACCTTCCAGTTCGCTGGCCAGGTCGGTGGTCATGACGTTCAAGGAGGCAAGGGTCTCGCTGGCGTGACAGAGCAGTGATCGGGTGTCGATATCTGGCACTACGGTGAAGAGCGGCGGCCAGCGGCTCGCAGGTTGTGAACACCTTTGAGGGTTGCACCTGGAAAGGAGGCGGTCCGACTCCGGGGCGTGGGGGGTGGCCTTTTTCATGCTTGAGCTCCTTGCGGGGTGGGTGTCGGACTCATGGGCAAGCGGCATTGCATGGCAGTCACATGAGCGGACGGACCGCTAGTTATTACCAGAAAAACTCCATTGAATTAATCAAAATAATGAACATCGGTAAAAATAAGCCGTTGGCGTAGGAAAGTTCTGTGAGGTAATTCTATTAAAAGGGTGGGAGGTTTGTTTTTGTTGGGTGGGTGTAATATTTTTCCGTAAGGATTTTCTTGTTTTGATGTGTAGGTTGTTCTGGTGTTTCGATGAAGGCGGTATCGTGGTAGGAAGGTGTCTGGTTATTCGTGGGGTGCTATCAAGGTGATTTTCCAGGGTGGTGTGTATAAGGTGATTTCAGGTTGAAAGGATTTTCCGGCTGATACACGAAGGCGTGTTGTCTTTGCGAGGATAAGGAAGTGGTGTGTATGTACAAAAGGGACAAGGTGGAGAATCTGAAGAACAATATCAGATACCTCATGAAGAGTCGCGGCGAGACAAGGTTGTCGTTGTGCAGTGCCAGTGGGCTGACCAGGACGACGATCTACAATATTCTGGAAGGTAGGGTGGTCAACGTCCAGCAATCGACCATCCGCAAGATATCCGACTTCTTTGGGGTTTCCTACCAGGAAATAGAAACCGTCGACCTTGAACGCAGGGAAGTTGTAGAAAACAGTGTTTCCCTGCATGGAAACATGAATCCGGCGGCGGTGCCGATTATCAGGGAGCGCTCGTTACCCGATAAACTTGACAGGAGAATCGGTGAGTTGGTCGTCAGCCATCCACTGACCTACTATTTCGGGGCGGCTTGCAACCTGATCGGGGTGCTTCTGGAAAATGGTATTCGAGGCATCAATGAGCCGGGAGACTTGCTGATCGTCAGAAGGAGCGCGTCTGGCAGCGAAGGGCAAAAGCTGGTTTATGAAAGGGAAACCAACGAGTTGCAGGTGGTGGGCGAGGCGCTTGTGGACTCTGCGGCATTTCTGCTGGTGGGCGATATCATCGAGGAACGGTTCAATGGTTGAGCACAGGAAGAGCGAAAACAGCAGGTATAAGTTATTGGGTTTTGAAAATAACAAGAGCCTCGCCGTGGTCATGTTGATTTCTACAGGCAGGGTCATCAAGGTGAGGCTGGATGAGCTGCTCAAAAGTGAAATGCTGGATGACTTGAACAAGTCTGAAATCAAGGAGGTTTACCGGAAATTCTATTCGGGTGGCTCCGTGTTGACGGCCTACGAAATGAATGACCGGAATGAGCGCTCCTGGATGACCTATGTGGTCCTCAATCTGGCTTTATGCGCCATTTACATTTTTACCAATGTCTCTGCGGCAAAGCTCATACATGTCGAAGCGCTGGACGTTGTCGTGACCCCTGGTGTGTTTCTCTATCCGCTGACGTTTCTGGTCGTGGACCTGTTGAATGAGTCCTATGGGCTCAGGCTGGCAAGACGGGCGATATTGTTTGCTTTTGTGAACAATGCTTTCATCCTGTTGCTGCTGAGTCTTTCCAGTTGGGCCCCGGGCCTGCCCGGTTGGGCACTTGGGGCCTCCTACGGTGAGGTGGTCGGCCATGTTTCCTCGGCATTGATTGCTTCTTCGGTTTCGTTTCTGTTTTCCGAGTATGTGAACTCGTACCTGTTATGCAGGATAAAGCGGCTTACGAACTCCAGGTTTCTTTTCCTGCGCGTGTTTGTCAGTACTTTTTTTGCCGTGATCATAGACAGTTTTGTTTTTTGCTTTGTGCTTTTTTACGGAACGATGCCGAATGAGAAAATCCTGGATCTGATCTATGTGCAGATTGTCATAAAGATGTTTTTTGCCTTCTTCAATGTGCTGCCTGCCTATGGCGCCAGGGCACTGTTCAGACGCTATGTTTTCCAGGCTCGGCCGGCATAGGGGGGAAAGACGAGCCATGGAAGTGGCTCGTCCCCTTGAGCGGGTGTCGTCAGAGACCCAGTTTTTCTTTCAGGCTACCCATGACCTCGCGCCGATGACCCAGGAATTGCTCCAGCCCCTTCGCGCGAAGATGGCAGGCATCACACTCGGCACAGCCATCTCCTTTCACGCCCCTGTAGCAGGTCAGGGTCTCCCGCCGAATCCGCTCCAACTCTCCGTGGTGGTCCGCCAATGCCCAGGTTTCGGCCTTGCTCAACCACATCAGCGGAGTCTCGATCCGCAACGGGTAGTCCAGGCCCAATTCAATGGCCGGGTTCAGCGCCTTGATGAAGTGGTCACGGCAATCCGGATAGCCGGAAAAGTCCGTCTCGCAGACGCCGGTGACCACGGTTCGTGCACCGAGCTGGTGGGCATGGATCGATGCGAGTGTCAGAAACAGGATATTGCGGCCCGGCACGAACGTGCTGGGCACGCCGCCTGCCAGGCTGTTGGCCGCAGGGACCGGTATGGCGTCGCGGGTCAGGCTGCTGACGGCCAGTTCGTTCAACACCGTGGTGTCCAATACCTTGTGCGTGGTGACGCCCAATTGTTTGGCCAGTTGCCGCGCCACTTCGATCTCGGCGCGGTGGCGTTGGCCATAATCGAAGGTGATGCAATGGATTTCGTCGTACAGGGGGCGGACATGGATCAGACAGGTCGTCGAGTCCTGGCCACCGCTGAAAACGATTACTGCTTTTTCGGTCATTATGCTCATCCCTGGGCGGTTGTGGGTTCGCGTCGACCCTACCGCAAATGACCAACCGGCTGGCGTGGGACGTTTCTGAAATTGCGCGTGCCGTCAGGGATGACACGGTCGCGCCCGGCCAGGCTGAACTCAGGCGTCGTCCCGGCGACCTTCCAGGCGCTGACGCATCTGTTCGCTGGCGGCCGGCCCGGGCTTCACGGTGCTGTTCTGCAGCGGTACCGGACGGCCATCGGCGACGTCCGCCAGCATGAAGTGCAGTGGCCGTCCGCTTTCGCGTTCGACGATCTGCACGCTTTCGCCTTCCGGCGCGTAATGGCGATTGCCCCATTCCACCAGCGCCATCAGCACCACGCGAAAATCCCGGCCCTTGGCGGTCGGTACGTACTGGTAGCGCAGCGGGCGCTGGCTGTAGGCCTGGCGTTCGAGCAAGCCGTCTTCCACCAGCCCGTTCAGGCGCCGGGTGAGCATATTGGGGGCGATGTCCAGGCTGCGGGAGAACTCGTCGAAGCGTTTCAGCCCCTGCAGGGCGTCGCGCATGATGAGGATATTCCACCATTCGCCAACCCGCTCGAGGCTGCGGGCGATCGGGCATTCGGCATGGGCCAGGGTTTTGCGCTGCATGACGGCTCCTGCAGGGGGAATCGGATTTTTGTGAGGTCATATGTTACTTTCATGATGATAGTAACGTCCACAGGCCATTACCTTGCTCAATAACCTGCAGGAGTTGGATTGTCATGAACAAACGTATCGTTGTCACGGGCATGGGCGCACTGACCCCGTTGGGCTGCGGTGTGGAGTCGAACTGGCAGCGCCTGTTGGCCGGACAGTCGGGGATACGGCCGCTGCCGCAAGACCTGATCGGTGACCTGGCGATCGGCATCGGCGGCCAGGTCCCGGACCGTGCCCAGGACCCGGAGGCGGGCTTCGATCCCGACCTGCTGCTGGCGGCCAAGGAGCAGCGCAAGATGGACCGCTTCATCCTGTTTGCCCTGGCGGCGGCCGAGGAAGCGCTGGCCCAGGCAGGCTGGGCGCCCGATACGCTCCAGTCGCAGGCCCGTACCGGTACCATCATCGCCACCGGGGTCGGCGGTTTCCCGGCCATTGCCGAGGCGGTGCGGACGACCGACAGCAAGGGGCCGCGGCGCCTGTCGCCGTTCACCATCCCGTCGTTTCTGGGCAACCTGGCGGCCGGGCATGTGTCGATCCGTCATGGTTTCAAGGGGCCGCTCGGCACGCCGGTGACCGCCTGTGCCGCGGGCGTCCAGGCCATCGGCGATGCCGCGCGAATGATCCGGGCCGGGGAAATCGACGTGGCGATCTGCGGTGGGGCCGAAGCCTGTATCCACCGCGTCAGCCTGGCCGGTTTCGCGGCGGCCCGGGCGCTGTCGAGCGATTTCAACGAGACCCCGCAACGGGCTTCCCGACCGTTCGACCAGGCCCGTGACGGCTTTGTCATGGGCGAGGGCGCCGGCCTGCTGGTGATCGAGGCGTTGGAGCATGCCCTGGCACGTGGCGCGACGCCGCTGGCCGAACTGGTGGGTTACGGCACCAGTGCCGACGCCTATCACATGACCGCCGGTCCCGAGGACGGCGACGGTGCCCGCCGTGCCATGCAGCAGGCGCTGCTGCAGGCCGGGATCGACCCCTCGCAGGTCCGTCACCTGAACGCCCATGCCACTTCGACGCCGGTGGGTGACAAGGGCGAACTGGCGGCGATCAAGGCCGTGTTCGGTACCCGGGGCGGCCCGGCGATCAGCTCGACCAAGTCCGCCACCGGGCATCTGCTGGGGGCCGCCGGCGGCATCGAGGCGATTTTCACGGTGTTGGCGTTGCGCGATCAGGTGGCACCGGCGACGCTCAACCTGGAGAACCCCGATGAGGCAGCCGAAGGGCTCGACCTGGTCCGTGGTCAGGCCCGACCGTTGTCGATGGACTATGCGCTGTCCAATGGCTTCGGTTTCGGTGGGGTGAATGCCAGCGTGCTGTTCAAGCGCTGGGTATAGAGAAAAGGGTTTGCCCCTGTGCATGGCATCGCCTGTCTCGACACCTTGTGGGCGGGGCAGGCTTCGCGTAGCACACAGGCGATTTGCAGGCGGTTTTGTATCAGTGTGTATCCTGGCCGTTGCGCGATACACAGGCTTTCCCAATGGCCCGGAACTCGACACAGGCCGGATACGTCATGGCGGTCAAATGCATCCACGGTTTGCAGGGCGTCATCCAGACCCCTGACCCATGGCTGGCAACGGAGAGATCACCATGAAGAAGGCACTGCACAACAACAGGAACGGCCTGGGCCGCCTGGCCGGTTCGTCGATGCTCGCACTCGCCCTGTTCGGCATTTTCGGGGCGACCCAGGCGCAGGCGGCTGCCTCGGCAACGGTCGATACAACCAGTGCCAGCACCTCCCACTCCGCACCTTCGCCTTTCGGCCCCCTCAAGCACATCAAGGCCGGGCTGCTTGACGTGGCCTATGCCGAAACCGGCCCGGCCGATGGCCCGGTGGTGATTCTGCTGCACGGCTGGCCGTATGACATTCACAGCTATGACAACGTCGCGCCGTTGCTGGCCGCCAAGGGCTACCGGGTGCTGATGCCCTACGCCCGTGGCTACGGCGATACCCATTTCCTCTCCGCGAAAACCCTGCGCAACGGTCAGCCCGCGGCGTTGGCGAGCGACGTCATCGACTTCATGGACGCGCTGAAGATCAAGCAGGCCGTGCTGGGTGGTTATGACTGGGGCGCGCGCTCGGCGGATATCGTCTCGGCCCTGTGGCCGGAGCGGGTCAAGGCGCTGGTCTCGGTCAGCGGTTACCTGATCGGCAACCAGGCGGCTGGCAAGAACCCGCTGCCGCCCAAGGCCGAATTGCAGTGGTGGTACCAGTTTTATTTCGCCACCGACCGCGGTCGTGCCGGCTACGAGAAGAACACCCATGACTTCGCCAAGCTGATCTGGCAGACGGCTTCGCCGAAATGGGCATTCGACGATGCCACCTACGACCGTAGCGCCAAGGCGCTGGAGAATCCCGACCATGTCGACATCACGGTCTTCAACTACCGCTGGCGCCTGGGCCTGGTCCAGGGCGAGCCTCGATACGACGCGCTGGAACAGAAACTGGCCACGGCGCCATCGATCAGCGTGCCGACCATCACCCTCGAGGGTGATGCCAACGGCGCGCCGCATCCGGCGCCCGAGGATTACGCCAAGCGTTTCACCGGCAAGTACGAGTTCCGCCTGATCAGCGGCGGTATCGGTCACAACCTGCCGCAGGAGGCTCCAGAGGCCTTCGCCAAGGCAGTGATCGACGCGGATCATCTCTGAGGTCACGGCTGTCCGTTCCCGAGCTGCGCACGTTCAGCGGCCCCTGGCCTGTTCGTCGCGCAGCGTCATCACCGCACTGTTGATACTGGCAACGAGCTTGCCATCTTCGCGTTCGATTTCGCACAGATAATGACTGATCGTTCGGCCCAGGTGAGTCGCCCTGGCCCGGGCGTGCAGTCGCGACTGCCAGACCGGGCGCAGGAAGGTCGCCTTGAGATCGATGCTGGTAAAGCTTTGCGCTGCCTGCATCAACGTCGAATGGGCCGTACCGATGGCCGCGTCGGCCAACTCGCACAGCAGCCCACCGTGGACCGTGCCCTGCTGGTTGCCGTGCAACGCCGCATCGGCATCGAGTGCCAGGGTCGCCGTGGCCTCGCCGATGGCGACCAGACGAAAGCCCAGCAGGCGGGAAATCGCCGTGGGGTACTGCATATGGGTGATGTCACTTTCAGCCAGCGTGCCGTCAAGCTGGCGCTGCAGGTACTCCAGTACCGGGAGTGGACGAACGGGTGCGGTCATGCAACCTCCTGTCGAGTGAGTGCCAGCGATTGGGCGTTTGCAGTGTGTGCGCCTAGAATGGAACAATCAAAAAATTGTCCTAGGGACATCCCCCGATGGCTGTTTCTTCTGTTTCCCGGGCGCTCGAAACGCTGGTGGCCGATATCCGCAGTGGCCGCCTGCCACCCGGCACGCCGTTGCCCACCCATCGCCAGCTCGCCCGCCAGCACGGCATGGCGATCGCCTCGGCGAGCAAGGTCTACGCCCGGCTCAAGGCCATGGGGCTGGTGGTCGGCGAGACGGGGCGGGGCACCTTCGTGCGTGATCGACCCCAGCAGCGCGAATGGGACAGTGGCGATGAGGCGCGGCTGAGCGCCAGTGCGATCGATCTGTCGTTCAACCATCCCGTCTGGCCGGGCCAGGCGGAACAGTTGCGCAGCCTGTTGCGCGACTTGGCGAACAGCGGCGACCTGGCGGCATTGCTGCACCAGCAGCCGCCGGGCGGGCGGCGCCACGAGCGGCGCATCGTCGGCGAGTTCCTGGCCAGGGCACGCGGCCTGGCGGTTGACGCGCAACAGGTGTTCCTGGTCAACGGTGCGCAGCAGGGGCTGGACGTTTGCGTGCGAGCCTTGCTCCGACCGCATGACGAGGTGGCCGTCGATGCCTTGACCTATCCCGGCTTCAGGATGCTGGCCGGTGTCCACGGGCTGGTGTTGCAGCCTGTTCCGGGCTTGAGTGACGGGCCGGACCTGGACGCGCTCGAGGAGGTGTGTCGGCAGCGACGGATTCGGGCGATCTACACCATGCCCACGTTGCACAATCCGTTGGGTTGGGTGCTGGACGCGAGCCAACGCCAGCGGCTGGTGACGATTGCCCGTCGGCATGATTGCCTGCTGATCGAGGATGCCGGCTACGCCTATCTGGTTGACGAGGCACCGCCGGCGCTGCTGAGCTTGGCACCGGAGCGCACCCTGTATGTCTCCAGCCTGTCCAAGAGCCTGGCCAGCGGGCTGCGCTTCGGTTTCGTCGTGGTGCCTGCGGCTTGTGCCGCTCGAGTGAAGGAAGTGATTCGTGCCAGTTCCTGGAGCATGCCCAGTGTGGTCACCGCCATGGCCACCCGCTGGATCGCCGATGGCACCGCCGCCCGTCAGGAAAGCTGGCTGCGCGACGAGGCCCGCCGTCGGCAGGTCATCGCCCGGGAGGTATTGGCCGGCATGGAGATCATCGCTCACCCGGCCTCTTTGTTTCTCTGGCTCCGCTTGCCGGAAGCATTGCGCATGGATCGCATCGCCACCGCTCTGGCCGAAAACGGCATTGCCGTGTCCAGGGCCGAGGCCTATGCGACCACCCGGCATGCGCCGCATGCCTTGCGCCTGGGGCTGAGCTCAGTGCCGTCGGCACAGTTGCCAGCGGTGCTGGCGCGGGTCAGGCAAGTCATCGAAGACTTCCCGATCTAGGCGTTCAGTCCGTCAGAAAGTTGGCAAAAAGCCATCTATGGGCAGGCTGTCTGCAATGAAAAGCATTATGATTGACGCTTTTGTCCCGTAAGTCAGAAAGGCCAGTCCGTCTATGTCGCTTGACCCCGTCACGTTGTTGACACTCACGATCGCCCTGGCGGCGGCCGCCGCGTTGTACTTGGCGGTCGAGTGGCGCAGTGTTCGTGAGCCATCACTGCTGTTCTGGAGTTCGGGTTTCGCAACGATCAGCATCGGCTCGACTCTCGCCCTGCTGCGTGGAAGCGGTTTTCTGCTGCTGGGTATCTGGTTCGCCAACGGCCTGCTGGTGACCGCGCACTGGTTTTTCCTGATGGGGGTTGCGCGGTTCACCGAAACCCGGCTCTCCCGTAGCTGGTTACTGGTTGTCGTGGTCTGGGTCGCCATGCTGTTTCTGCCCAATGACCCGTCGTGGTCGAAGATCATGATGCTGGTCAATTCGTTGATGGTTGCCCTGGTGACCTTGCGTGCCAGCTTTCTCCTGCGCCCCCATGGCAAGTCGTTGAGTGTGGGGGCGGTGCAGTTGCGCTATGTGTTGCTGATCCACGGGGTTTTCTATCTGATCAAGGCCTTGTCGACGATCATCCCGGGCACTTTGATCGACCTTGCCGCGTTTCGTGGCGAGATCATCCAGATTTCGCTGGTCGAGGGGGCGATGGCGATCATGCTGATTGCGTTATCGATGACCGGCACCGAACGATATCGCCGGGAAAAGCGTATTGCCCGACTGGCGGCCCGTGATCCGTTGACCGCCATGTACAACCGTCGGGCCCTCGAAGTGCGTGCGCCGCGCCTGCTCGAAGAGGTCTCGGATACCCGGCCGGGAGCATTGCTGCTGATCGATGTCGACAACTTCAAGCTGGTCAACGATCTCTACGGTCATACGGCCGGCGATCGCCTGCTCGTGGCGCTGAGCGAGATGATTCGTTCGGTGTTGCCCGAAGGTGCACTGGCTGCCCGGTTGGGCGGAGACGAGTTCGTCATTCTGCTGGGCGGCACGTCGGGTGAGCAGGTCATTCATCTGGGCAGCACGCTGCGTGACCAGTTTCAGCAGGCTGTTCGCCAGACGTTCGACACGCCCCAGGCGGTGACCCTCAGCATCGGCGCCAATCTGTTCGACCAGCCGCCCAGCAGCCTGGCGGCCCTGATCGAACGCAGCGATGCGGCACTCTACGAGTCCAAGCGTGGCGGGCGTGACAGTATTCGCCTGATCGACCGGACCGCTCCCCGCAGCGAGGCTCAGCGCACATCCTGATTCGCGGCTGTCGCCAACTGACGGGGAGGGGGGAGGCAATGGCGGCCAACAAGGATCGGGCTGCCAGGTTGAGCCGCTATTGGCCAAAAATCATGTCGAAGGCGAGCCGGCCCAGCGGGAGCATCAGAACCGCAAAGATGATGCCTAGCTGCCAGTACACCAGTTTGAATCTTGATTCGGTGTCCATTTTCAATTCGGTGATCGACGTCTTCAACGTGAAGCCCTGATCCTTGATGGCTGCGCGCAGTTCGTTACCTTGTTTTTCCATCGCCATACGCAGGTCATTGCCTTGTTTCTGCATCGCCATGCGCAGTTCGTTGCCCTGTTTCTCCATGGCCATGCGCAGTTCGTTGCCCTGTTTCTCCATGGCCGTGCGTAGTTCGTTGCCTTGTTCCTCCATCGCACTGCGCAGTTCATGCCCCTGTTTTTCGATCTCACCACGCAACTCGTGGCCTTGTCTTTCCAGGGCCAGGTGAAATTCGTGGCCTTGTTTCTCCATCGCAAGGCGGAATTCACTGCCTTGCTCCCTGATTTCCGCTCGAAGCTCAACCCCTTGCACGGAGACGGCCTTGGCCAGGGTAGCTATCTGCTCACCTTGCTGCCTGACCGCGCCTTGCAGTTCCCTGACCGAGCCTTGCAGCTCCCTGATCGGGGCTCGCAGGCTCTGGCCCAGGTCGGCAATCTTCTGATTCATCTGCTTCTCGACGCGAATCAGGGCGGATCTTGATGCAGGATTTTGCATTTCGCCTCCCAGGCCCTGGCGACGGCCCCGGGTCCTTCGGGTGATGCGTTCATGGGATGTCTGCACGTTGTTCATATCCTGGCCTCGAAGATTGAAGCCACTAAAGGGGCCTTCTGCCCCTGGCAACAAGCCTGATCACATAATTGAACCGGATACCCCAGGTGAGATAGTCAGTGCGTTCTCCGGTGGCCGTAAGAAAATACTTCGCGTGTTGCGTGCAAAGGAACGGTTATCCCCCTTGGGCGGGTCGAAGGATTGGGGCCGTTCCGTTCGGGCTTATTGAGCCTGCGGTATTGGGAGTACGGTTGTCCTACGATTGGGCCAACAAGGGCATGGCAGTATTTGCAAAAGAGTATTAACAAGGCAATGGCGCCAATATATTGCCGAGATTGCCTGTCCACTGGGGGAAAACCTATTTAAAGAGGGCAGGTGATCCGAACCCGGCGCAAGAGGATTAAAAGGATATCTTCCGGCGCTGTGGACAGTGATGTCTCTTTTTGGTGCGGCGGAGCATCGTAATGGATAGATTGTCCGACGTTTTTCAATTAATACCTGCTGTTGCTTAACAGATACATATGCTGTTGCTAATCAATTGCACTCATGCGGTGCAACTCCGGCAAGGCGGGACCGGTGCCGGGCAAGGGCACTGGTCCGAAGTGGGGCAGGCCTTTCAGGCACAGACCTTGGCGATCTGCTCGCGCAGCCAGGCACTGGCGCTGTTCTGGCCGCTCTTGCGGTCCCAGAGCATGTCCATGGTGAAGCTGGGCAGGCCCACCGGCGGCTTGCAGAAGGCGAATTTCGTCTCGTCGCAGATGAGCATCTGGATGCGCCGGGGCAGGGTCAGGACCAGTTCCGTCCCGTTGATCATTTCCAGTGCCGCCACATAACTGTTGGAACGGGCGACGATCTGTCGGGTATAGCCTTGTTTGCCCAGCCAGCCATCGACCATGTTGGTATCCGATATCCAGGGCGTGGGAAATACATGCTGGCGGGCAACAAAACTTTCCAGATTGAATTTGTTTCCGGTGGGGGTGAATTTCTTGTCGACGACACAGACCAGATCATCGTCGAGCAGTACTTTTGACTTGAAGTTTCTGGCGTCGCGGTGAAAGTTTGGCCCGGAACAAATTACCAGGTCGAGGCGGCCGTCTGAAAGTTTTTCCGCGGGGATATCCTTGTTGAACTTGTGAACGTTTATGATGACCGGGAAACTGCTTTTGATGAAACTTTTCAGAAGTGTCGGAAGTATCAGTAACTCGAAATACTCGGGAGCGCAGATGTTGAACGTTATCTCTTTCTTTGCCGGATCGAATGGCTTTGTTTCCGAATGACAGAGATTGATGCTTTTAAGGATGTTGATGACATGGCTGTACATGCTGGTGGCCTTGCTGGTGGGCCACATGGCATTGCGGGTATGGATGAACAGTTCGTCCTCGAAGCTGGTACGCAGCTTCTTCAGGCAGTAGCTGACGGTGGACTGGCTGACGCAAAGGGTTTCGGACACCTCGGTAACGCTGCTCTGCTCATATATCGCAACAAATACCATCAGGTCCTGCATGTCCAGCTTTCTAAGCAAATTGCTATTGAGCATAAGAGATCCGTCTCGATGAAAATCCAATGGCGCTAATTCGTCACATTCCAGTGATTCATTCTATTTGTATATTAGCGGAAGCAATTTATTTTTTAAATAGCCTCGGCGAAGCCTCCTCCCTATATTCGCGTCTCACATTTTGATTACCCCTGCACAGGGACGGAGGAGGACGAAATGTTGGTACGTGTCACGGAAAATCAGACACCGTTGTGGATACAGGCGACGGAAGTTGTGAAAGAAAAATTTCGCAGCTCTTATAAGGCCAGTGTAGAACCCAACCCGCAGTACTTTGCTTTGACGCAGGATGCCGATGAGCAGATTCTCTCTTGCGCCGGTATAACGTTTGCCGATCACCGGACGTTGTTCTCCGAACAGTACCTGTCGGAGCCGATCGAGGTGATTCTGTCGCGGCGCTTCGAGAAGACCATCGATCGCTCGAACATCGCCGAAATTGGCAACCTGATTTCCCACCATCTGACCGCGGGCATCATCATGGTCAACATGATCCCGCTGCTGGCCTGGTGCATGGGCGCCCATTACCTGCTGTGCACGGTCACACCGCGGGTGCGGGAGATGATGGAGAGCTGCCAGATCGTGTTCGAGCCGCTGCTCGCCGCCGATCCGGACCGTCTGGTCAATGACGACGGCAAGAGCTGGGGCAGCTACTACTCGAAACAGCCGGTGACCGGTTTCATTCGCGTCGACCCGCAACGCTCGCGCTTCGCCGCCTTGACCCTCAATACGCTGTTCAGCCAGTTGCCGACCGACCTGCCAGCGAGGGCGCAACCATGAGCGGTGCATTCATTGCCGACTTGCGGCAGGCCTTGCAGGTCAATCGCGATGCCATCTGCGCGGTCGATTGTGCGGCAAACGGCCTGGAGCAGGGGGGCACCCTGACTTATGGCCAGTTGGAGCAGCGAGCCCTGAACCTGGCCGCCGAGCTGCAACGGCGCTTCAGTGCCGGCAGCGCGGGTGAGCGGGTGGTGCTGGGTATTGCAACGCGCAACAGCAGTGACTGGTTGGTGGCCGACCTGGCCTGCCTGTTCGCCGGCATCACCGCATTGCCCTTGCCACTGGCCTTCAGTCAGTCCCAGGCCGAGCACCTGGCCACGCGCTGCGATGGCTTCCTGGTCGATCACGCGGGGCTGCGTACCTTGACCGAGCGCTGGCTGCTGGACTTCCCCGAGGAGCGTCTGCGCCGGCTCGACCTGCCGGCCATCGAGCAGCCGCTGCTGAATGTGGCGGGCGATGACGAGTGGATCTGCAAGATCATCCATACCTCGGGCACCACCAGCCGGCCCAAGGGGGTGCGCCTGAGCACGGCGGCGGTAGGGGCCGTGCTGGCCTCGTTGCGTCAGGGGATGCCTGCCGATGCCCACCGTCGCTACCTGTCGCTGGTCCCGTTGAGCCTGCTGCTGGAACAGGTCACCGCTGCTTACCTGCCGCTGCTCGCAGGGGGGACGGTGTTCTTCCTGCCGGAAGCGGAGCCGCTGTTGGGGGAGCCGGGGGCTTCGCCACAACGTCTGATCGACTGGCTGCTGCGGGTCGAGCCGACGGCGATGACCGTGCCGCCGGTGATGCTCAACCGTTTCTACGAACAACTGGCCCAGGGCGACGAGCCGGGTGAGCGACTGTCGCGCTACCTGCATTCGGGTGTGCACATCACCTGTGGCGGTGCGGCGGTCAGCGTCGACATTCTCAAGGCCCTGGCCGAGGATGGGATCCCGGTGTTCCAGGGCTACGGGCTCTCCGAGAACGCCTCGGTGGTGAGCATGAACACTGCCTTGCACCAGCGTCTGGGCAGCGTCGGCAAACCGCTGGCGCACGTCCAGGTGCGCATCGGCGCCGACCAGACCATCGAGGTCAAGAGCAGCTCGCTGTTCAGCGGTTATTCGGGCCTGGACCCCAGTGCCTGTTCGATGTCCGAGGATGGCTGGATGGACACCGGCGACCTGGGCTCGCTGGATGCCGATGGCTACCTGTACGTCCACGGGCGCAAGAAGAATGTGATCTGCCTGCCCAACGGCCGCAACGTCAGCCCGGAGCAGGTCGAGCTGGAATACCGCGAGTACCCGGGGGTACGCGACGCCGCAGTGTTTTTCGATGAAGAGCATGGCCTGGTGGCCCTGCTCTGCGTCGAGTCTCTGCCGGAGCGGACCGAACTGGCCCACTGGTCGGCGCGACGCTTTTCCGACATCGAGCGGCCCAGCCGCCTGTGGCTGCTGACCAAGGACGATCCGCTGCTCGAACAGCTCTACACCGTGACCGGCCGCCCGAAGCGCGCCGACATCGCCACTGTTTTCTCCACACTGCAAGGGAATGCAACCCATGAACTCGCCTGCCTATCACTCTGAAAGTCCCGCCGTCTCGATTATCGAGCCCCGGCATTTCACCAGCCTGGGCAAGCCCGAGCTGTATGAACTGCTTGGCCACTACGGCATCGTGCTGTTTCGCAATTGCATCCACAGCGCCGAAGACTTCAGTGCCTTCGTGCGCCAGAACAGTTCGCGGTTGAGCCTGGACCCGGCACGGGTCATGGTCGGCGGCGCGGCGCAACTGGTGGATGCCGGGCGCGATGCGGTCGGCCTGCACTGCGAGAACGGCAACTCGCCGTTCTGGCCCGACATCACCTGGTTCTACTGCCAGGAAGCACCGCGCAAGGGCTCGCAGACCACCCTGTGCGATGGCGAGAAGGTCCTGGGGAAATTGTCGGCCGAGTGCCGCGAGTTCTTCGAGCACAACTCGATCCGCTACAGCCGCACCGTGGCCGGAGACAAATGGCGTCGGCTGGTCTGCCACTATTCCTCGACGCTCTCGGATCCGTCCGCGGTGACCATCGAGGATTTGTTGCAGATCACCGGTGATGACCCACGCACGCAGATCACCTTCAACCCGGCCGACGACTCGATCCACTACGCCTTCAGCACGCCGGCGATCCTGGTCTCCGAATTCAGCCAGCGTCCGGCTTTCGCCAACAGCATTCTCGGCCCGTCCTTCAACTATGAGGCGCCGGTGATCGATACCGTCTCCGGCTTGCCGATCCCGGCCGAGTTCCTGGCCGAAATCGCCGCGGTGACTGCCCAGGAAACCTACCCGGTCGGCTGGCGCGACCACGACATGGTGATGATCGACAACCGCCGGGTCATGCATGGTCGTCAGGCCATCGTCGATGACCGTCGACGCATCTTCAATGCCCTGAGCTACCGTTGAGAGCTTTTCATGAAAAATACTGACAAACAGATCATTACCGGCCAGTACGAGACCTATACCGACGGTGAGGGTCGCAAGATCATCGACTTGAGCGGCGGTTTCGGTTTCCAGGTACCTCAGGTGATCGAGGCCGTCAGCCGCCAGGCCGGCCTCATGGGGCTGTCCAATCGCGTGCTGATGTCCGAGCCGCTGATCGGCCTGTGCCGCACCCTGTCCGAGCTGTTGCCCGCGCCGCTGGTCAGCTCCTATGTCTGCAGTTCCGGGGACGAGGCGTTCGAAGGTGCGTTGAAACTGTGCAAGGGCCTCAAGCCCAAGGGCAACACCATCGTCTTCATCCAGGGCGGCGACTACGGCTCGTTGAGCTACGGGCGCTGCTTGAGCACATCGACGGACTATCAGGAAATCCAGCGTTTCCTCGGCTTCGAGCGGGTGGCGATCCAGCAGGTCGCCGACCTGGACAAGGTCGACTGGGCCGACTGCTTTGCGGTTTGCCATACCAGCACGGTGATCGACGAGGGCGGTCGCCTGCGGCTGATCGATCAGGCGCTGCTCGACCAGTTGTATGCCCGCGCCGCCAAGGCTTCGGCACCGGTGATCGCGGTCGATGTGCAGACCTGCCTGGGCAGCCTGGGCCAGCTGTTCGGCTTCCAGCGCTACCAGAACAGCCCGGACATCGTGGTGCTGGGCGGGGCGTTGGGCGGTGGGGCGATTCCCATCGGTACCTACACCTGTAGCGAAGAGATGGCCTACCAGGTCTATGGCCGCAGCAGCCCGGCGAAACACGGGAGCACCACTGCGGGCAATCCGATGGCCTGCCTGGCCGCGCTGACCGCGCTCGACTATGTGCGTCAGCATGACTGTGCCAGGCAGTGCCTGGACAACGGTCGGCTGCTGGCTCAGACGCTCGCTCCGCTGGGGGCGGTGGCCTACGGAGGCTGGGTCAGCCTGCCGCTGGCGGGCGATCTGAAACCGGCCCAATTGTGCCAGATCCTTTACGAACGCGGTGTCTACGTCACCGTGCCACGGGGCCGCGAACTGATTCTGCGGTGCCCGGTTACCGCGCGCCCCGAACCTGTCCAGCGTGCCGCCCAGATCATCAAGGAGACTCTCAGCCATGTCCTTAACTCTGCCGCATGAACAACTGCTGGACGATTGCCAGCGCCACTGGAGCGCCTCGGCAGCCAAGCTCTACCGCCTGGGCAAGACCAGCGTCGAGCAGCACACCGACGGTATCTACGTCACTGACCATGCCGGCAAGCGTTTCATCGACTGTGCCTGCAGTTATGGCGTGTTCATCGTCGGCCATCGCAACCCGCTGGTGCGCGAGCAGGTGCAGAACCAGCTGAACCGCATGGCCTGGGTCCCGGAAGGACGTGTGCACCCGCTGCAGCATGCCTTGTCCGAGCGCCTGCGGGATGTGGTACCGGGCGAATGGGGGGATGTCCAGTACATGGTTTCGGGCGCCGAGGCCATCGAACAGAGCCTGCGTTATGTGCTCAAGGTACAGAGCAACCGCCGCGGCATCGTGGTGATGGGCGACTCCTACCACGGCAAGACGCTGGCGGCGATGAGCATCCTTGGCCAGCAACAGCACCATCGCAGCTATGGCACCCATGCCCCACAGGTGACCTACGTGCCGTACGGCGACTTCGCCGCCCTGCAGAAAGCGGTGGGCGAGGGCGTGTGCGCGGTGTATGTCGAGCCGATTCTCGGGGGGGCGCACCTGCAGGTGCCGCCGGTGGGCTACATGGCCAACATCCGCGCCTTGTGCGATGCGACCGAGACCCTGCTGGTGGCCGACGAGATCCAGACCGGCTTCGGCCGTTGCGGCAAATGGTTCGCGGTGCAGTATGACGACGTGGTGCCGGACATCATGATCCTCTCCAAGGGCCTGACCGGTGGCTACACCTCGTTCGCCTGCGCCATGTACAGCCAGCGGCTGAGCCGGCAGTTCCCGCTGGCCGAGATCGAACCCGACCAGCGCACCAATGGCGGCCATCCGGTGGCCTGCGCCTCGGCGCTGGCGGCCATCGACTACATCGAGGAGCACGACCTGGTCGAGCAGTCGCGGATCAACGGCGGCCTGCTGCGCCATGGCCTGCAACGACTGGCCGAGCGCTATCCGGCTATCATCGAGGATGTCCCGGGGGTGGGCCTGATGACCGGCCTGCGTCTGCGCGGTTCGGTGTATGAGGCACTGATGAGCATGGAACTGGGCAAGCGCGGTATCCATGCCGGGCATTCGATGAATGAAAAGGCCCGGCGTCCGGTGCTGCGTTTCTACCCGCCACTGAACATCACGCCCGAGGCCCTGCGCCATGTGCTGACCATGACCGAGGAGGCGCTGGAAGCCATCGCCCGGCGGCCAAGGCTGGGGATCAAGGCGTTCTCCCTGGTGGTGCGCAACATGTATCAGATCCCCAACAAGCTGCTGCGCAGCAAGGCGGAGGGGTGAGCATGTTCAATCCGGATACCCTGACCCTGCGGGAAATGGCCGGTCTGCTGCGCCGCGGCGCGCTGACCAGCGTCGAGCTGCTGGAGTTCTATCTGCAACGCATCGCCGAGCGCAACCAGGCGATCAATGCCGTGATTCAGCTCGAGTCCCTCGACGAGTTGCTGCGCCAGGCCCGGGAAGCCGATGAACTGGCCAGCCGCGGCAGGTTTCTCGGCCCTCTGCACGGGGTACCGCTGACGATCAAGGATGTCTGCCACGTGCGCGGCTTCCGCATGTCGCGCGGCCTGGAGGAACTGCTCGGCGAGCCCAGCCGGCAGGACGCCACGGTGGTCGCGCGGCTGCGCGAAGCCGGTGCGATCATTCTCGGCATCACCAACGTGCCCGAGCTGTGCATGGCCTTCGAAACCGAGAACCTGTTGTACGGGCGCACGCTCAATCCCTACGATGCCCAGCGTTCCGCCGGTGGCAGCAGCGGCGGTGAGGCGGCGGCCATCGCCGCCGGTTGCTCACCGGCCGGGCTGGCCTCGGACGCCTGTGGCAGCGTGCGGATTCCGGCGCATTTCAACGGTATCTGCGGGCTCAAGCTGACCCAGGGGCGGGTGCCCCTGACCGGCCAGTTCCCCAACGACCGCTCCGGGCTGTTCCACCTGACCTCGGCGTTTGGCGTGATGGGCCGCTATGTCGACGACCTGGCGCTGCTCGGGCCGTTGATCAGCGGGGCCGACGGCCAGGATCCGGATACGGTCGATGTGCCGTTCGCCCAGAGCAAACCCCTGGGCGAGCTGCGGGTGGCACTGTCCTGGGAGTCCAGCCGGACCCGGGCCAGCGCCGCGGTGAAAGAGGCGCTGCAGCGCGTCGAGGCCTGCCTGCAAGGTGTGGTCGCCGACGTGAGTCCGGCGCTCCCTTCGATGCTCGACGAAGCCTGCGATATCCTCTGGCGGGTGTTCATCACCGGCGCGGACGCCGGCCGTGGCTGGCAGAAACTGTTCCAGGCCATGGGCAAGCAGGCCTATACCCCGGCCACGGCGGAACTGGTTCGGCGCAGTGAGCAGGTCGAGTTGAGCGTGGATGAGCTCAAGCGTGACTGGATCGCCATCGATACCTTCCGCTACCAGTTGGCGAAGTTTTTCGCCGAGCACGACCTGTTCATCTGTCCGGTGTACCCGGACGTCGCCTTCGCCCATGGCGAGTCGCTGGAAGACCGCGATCGCTACGCTTTCGTGTTCCCGTTCAGCCTGTCGGGTTCGCCGGCGGTGGTCATTCGCGCCGGCCATGATCCCGACACCGGCCTGCCGATCGGCATCCAGCTGGTGGGGCCGCACTGGCAGGAAGCGCGTCTGCTGGCGGTGGCGGCGCTCCTTGAGCGTCAACTGGAACGCTGGGCCCCGGTGGCGCCCCGGGGCACCGTCCTGCGCTGAGGTTTCTCAGGCCAGGACCGGCTTGGTGCTACGGCTGCCCAGCACCAGTGCGCCCATGCCGACACCCACCAGCACGGCACCGACGGCTTCCACCAGCGTCGGTTGCTGGCCCAGCCAGAACCAGTGGAACAGGGTCACGAACAGGGTATTGAGGTAGACATAGGAAATCACGGTCGACGGGGCGATCACCCCGATGGCCCGATGCAGCAGCCAGAAGGTCGCCAGGGTGCCAAACAGCGCCAGGTACACCAGCCAGAACAGATCCCGCCCCGTCAGCAGCGCACCGCTGCGCCAGCCACCGCTGAATACGCAGAACACCAACAGAAACAGCGAGCCGAAGAGCATGTTCCAGAAGGTCATCGCCACCGGGTCGCGTCCTTTGAGCACCTTGTTCTTGAAGCGCTGGCTCAGGGGCGAGTAGAGCGCCATCGCCAGGCAGCCGATGATGAAGACGATCACCGGGTAGGGGGCGGGCAACTCGCCCGGAGCGGCCCCCTTGAGAATCAGCAGCACGGCGCCCACCGCGGCGAGCGTCATCGGCAGCAGGCGCGCCCTGAGGCTGGCGCTGGGCAACAGAAAGGCCTCGAAGCCCAGGGTCATCAGCGGCACCAGGGTGTACAGCGTCGCGGTGTTGACCGCCGTGGTATAGCGCAACGCCTCGAACAGCGAACCGAAATACGCCGCCAGCAGCAGGCCCAGCACGGCGTGGGCCAGCAGGCCCCTGGCGGTCAGCGCAGACTTGTTGTTCAGAAGCAGCAGCGGCAGGAACAGCAGCGCGGAAAACAGCAGGCGCAACCCGGTCAGCAGGATCGGGTCAATCGATTGGCCGACTTCGGCGGCAGCGAAGAATGACGCAGCGATCAGCAGCGCCCAGATCAGCATGCCCCAATGTGCGGCAGCGAAACCGACTTGTTTCATGAGTTTCTCCAGGAATGAGGGTGAGTGGCCCGGGTGGGCGAATGCCCCGTGCCCGGTTTGAACAGGGACAGACGGGGCAGGGGGGTGTCGCAGCAGAAGAGGCGGTCCTTTCAAGCCATGCCGGGCGACCTGGCTTGAAAGGACCGTCGATGACTAGCGGATATGCTGGGCGTAATGCTTGGGGTTGAACCGCAGCACCATCAGGATCATCACGGCCATCACCGCGGCCAGCGACCACCAGGCCCATTCGAAGCTGCCCAACTGGTCGCGGATCACCCCGGCGATCAGCGGCGACAGGCCGGCGATCAGGTAGCCGATGCCCTGCACGAAGGCGGTCAGGCCACCGGCGCGGCGGGGGTCTTCCAGGTGATCGAGGGAGACGATCAGGCTCATCGGGAACAGGCCGCCGATACCCAGGCCCAGGAGGCAGGGCCAGAGCAGGGTGAAGTGTTGCGGGCTGAGGATCAGGCCACAGAAACCGGCGATGATCAGCCCCAGCAATACGGCCAGCACCAGGCGCCGGTCCTGGCTGCGGTTGGCCAGCGCCGGGGTGACCAGGCCGGACACCACTTCCATGGCGGTCAGCAGGCCCAGCAGCAGGCCGGCGCTCTGTTCGCTCCAGCCTTTCTCCACGTAGTAGGGGGCCAGCCAGGCCAGCACGCAGGTATAGGACGCCGTGCCGAGGCCGAAGAAAATCGCCAGCAGCCAGGCCCGCGAGTTACCGGCGAACGACTCCTGCCGGGTTTTGCCGGGCGCCTGTGGCAAGGCCGGTACCGCCGAGCGCTGGGCGTACCAGATGACCAGCGCCACCAGCGCCAGCAACGCCCAGATCGCCAGGCTGATGCGCCAACTGCCGGTCTGGGCCAGGACGAAGGGCGAGAACGAAGCCGCCACCGCCGCGCCGCCCATGATCGAGGTGACGTACACCCCCATGAACAGCGAGACGTTGTTGCTGAAGCGTGACTTGATCAGCGCCGGCATCACCGCCTGGATCAGGGCGATCCCGAGGCCGGCCAGCACCGCACTGAGGATCAGCTCGGTGGTGCTGTTCAGGTACAGCCGCGAAGCGGTGGCCAGGCCGATCACCAGCAGCGACACGACGATGGTGCGGTGTTCGCCGAAGCGCAGGGCCAGGCGCATGCCGAGAAACATCGCCAGGCCCATGGCCATGACTGGCAACATGGTCAGCAGGGCGGCAGCACTGAAGCTGAGTGGGATATCACCGCGAATCGCCGAGAGCAGCGGGCCGACAGCGGCCATCGAGGGCCGCAGATTGAGCGCGACCAGTACCACGCTGACCATCAGCCAGACGGCATGAGCGCTTGAAGCTCTAACGTTTTCCATGTGGGAGCCTTCCATGACAAAGCTCCAATTAGGCCACCGCTTGTCGACAGGGGCAATTTGAAAAACTAATGGGGGCGATTGAAAAATTAGGTGGATACCGGGTTGACGGTACCCACCGGCAGGCGCCTGGCAGGCGTTCGGCCCCGTCCTGCCTGGTCGTCATGACGGGTCGAGCGGTATGCGCCGCAGCCGGCCGGTCAGGGGCGCGTTGCCTTGGTCTGGCATGGGCAGCGAGCGCCCGGACAGTCCCATGCCCGCGCAGACGATCACCGCTCCCGGCACCGGGCACAGGTTGGAGGGGGTATCCAGCTGACGAGCGAGCACACTGACCGTGGCGGCTTGCAGGTTGCAGCTCAGCATGCCACGGGCGATGCCGAACACAACCAGCGGTCTGATGCCACAAGCGCGGGCCTGCGGGTAGCCGGCCCATGGGTACGGCCCGAGGGCAACAGGCCCCCGGGCTGTCGATTGGCCTCATGGCATTTGCGGCAGTTCTTCGGGGCGCAGGTCGAACACCAGCACTTCGGCATCCGCGCCATTGGCCAGGGTCAGCAGGCGTTCCTGACGAACCCGCACGCCGTCACCGGTCTGCAGCACCAGGCCGTTGAGCTCGACGCTGCCGCGGGCGACGTGGACATAGGCGTAACGGTTCTCGGCCAGTTCCAGGCTGGTGCTTTCCTTGCCATCGATCAGGCCGGCATAGACCCGCGCGTCCTGGCGGACCTTCAACGAGCCCTGGTCGCCATCGGGGGAGATGATCAGGGCCAGACGGCCACGCTTCTGTTCTTCGCTGAAATGCTGCTGCTGATAACGCGGGGTGGCGCCACTGACGTCGGGCACGATCCAGATCTGCAGGAAGTGCACCAGCTCGTCGTGGGAGTGGTTGAACTCACTGTGGGCCACGCCGGTACCGGCGCTCATCAGTTGCACGTCGCCGGGGCGGATCACCGAACCGGTGCCCAGGGTGTCCTTGTGTTCCAGGGCCCCTTCGAGCACATAGGAGAAAATCTCCATGTCCCGGTGCGGATGCTGGCCGAAGCCCTTGCCGGCCGCGACGCGGTCATCGTTGATCACCAGCAGGTCGGAAAAACCCTGCTCGTTGAGGTTGCGATAGTTGGCAAAGGAAAAGGTGTGGAACGACTTCAACCAGCCATGGTTGGCAATGCCGCGGTCGGAAGCTTTACGAAGCGTGAGCATGATGAATTCTCCTTGGGGGACGTGGATTCGTCCGAGTGAGGAGCAGCTTAATGTTTACTCATCAGTTCAATAAGTAGATGGAAATTGAAAGACCGTCTCTCTCCAGTTGACAGTCTGGGTCGCCCCTCCTGTATCCTTGCCATGCACCACAGTCGCGCCGGGTAGCCATCCCCCGGGTGATCGTGTGGGCGCTCCCCGTTGAAAGTGAAGTGATGTCCAAGCAATGAAAACCGTGGCTATGGTGCTGTTTCCTGACTTTCTGCTGCTCGACATGGCCGGGCCCATGGAGGTGTTCTCCATGGCCAACCGCTACCTCAAGCCCGCTGACCACTATCAGCTCCTGACCATTGGCAGCGAACCGGGAGCGTTGCGCGCCTCCAACGGCGTGCGCGTCCAGGCCGACCAGGGCCTCGACCAGCCGCCTTCGGCCTACGACCTGCTGCTGGTCCCGGGCGGTCCCGGTGGCTACAACCGGACCCATCCGCAATTGGTCGACTGGCTGCGGCAGGCGGCCGAAAAGGCCACCAGCTATGGTTCGGTTTGCACGGGGGCCTTTGTGCTGGGGCATGCCGGTCTGCTCGACGGCCACCGTGTCACCACCCACTGGAACTACACCGAGCGCCTGGTCAAGGCCTTTCCCGCGGCCATGGTCGAGACCGATCGGATCTACCTGCGCGATCGCAGGCTGCTGACCTCCGGTGGTGTCACCGCCGGTATCGACCTGGCGTTGGCGGTGGTGGCCGAGGACCACGGCAAGAAGGTCGCCCAGGACGTGGCGAAGGTTCTGCTGGTGGTGATGAAGCGTCATGGCGGGCAGGCGCAGTTCAGCCCGCTGACCGCGGCGGTCGCACCGCAGCAGACGCCGGTGACCCGGGTGCAGAACCATGTGCTCGAACACCTCGACGAAGCGTTCAGCATCCAGAGCATGGCTGCCCTGGTGAACATGAGCCCACGCCATTTCTCGCGAATGTTCCTGCGCGAGACGAACATGACGCCCATGGCGTTCGTCCAGAACGCCCGCATCGATTACGCCCGGAGCCTGCTGGAAAGCACCGACCTGCCGCTCAAGACCGTGGCCTACAAGAGCGGTTTCGGCAGCGTGCGACACATGCGTTTCCTGTTCGGTGAAAAACTCGGGCTGACCCCCATCCAGTACCGCGAGCAGTTCAGCTGAGGCACGTTTGTCCGCCTCGCGCACCGGGAAGTCCGTAACGCTCCCCCAGGGACGGTTGTTCCGTCACCCATGCCTGCCAAGATGGATGCGGATATTTCGCAAGGGAGGTGTGGGTCCGCTGGAACACTTCGCGCGTCGGCTCTGGCCACGTCGATGTCGGGGCCGGCTCGGGCCTGCGAGTATAGATGAACAGCCTCAGACAATGGGCGGGCGATGCGCTGCTGCGCTTTGGCCCCTATGCCTTTCACCTGCGCCAGCGACTGGTCCTGGAAGGCGAGCGACCGCTGCGCATGGGTGGCCGTGCGCTGGATATTCTGCAGGTGCTGCTCGAACAGGCGGGTAGTGTGGTCAGCAAGGACGAACTGATCGCCCGTGTCTGGCCGACCTCGGTGGTCGAGGAAATCAACCTGCGTGTGCACATTGCCGCCTTGCGCCGGGCCCTGGGTGACGGCGAGGGTGGTCAGCGCTACATCATCAACGTTCCGCAGCGCGGCTACAGCTTCATTGCCTCGGTGCAGCGCGAACAGGCGGCGTTGCCGGTCCTGCTGGAAACCGCACTCAGGCCCCAGCACAATCTGCCGGCCCGGCTGACGCCGGTGACCGGACGCGATTCGCTGGTCGGCAGCCTGGTGCGTCAGTTGCCGGTGCGGCGCTTCATGACCCTGACCGGACCGGCCGGTGTCGGCAAGAGCACCACCGCGCTGCGGGTCGCCGAACTGCTGTTGCAGCACTACCGCGATGGTGTGTGGATGATCGACCTGGCCACGCTCGAGGATCCGGCGCAGGTGGTCGGGCAACTGGCGCGCAGCCTGGAACTGGACAACGACCTGAACGGCCTGGCCGAACGGCATACCCTGGTGGTGCTGGACAACTGCGATCAGTTGCGTGACGACTGCCGGGCCCTGACCGGGCAGTTGCTGGCGGCGGCACCGCGGCTGTCGCTGCTGGTCACCAGCCGCGAGCCGCTGGCGGCCTGCGATGAATACGTACAGCGCCTGCCCCCCCTGGCGGTGCCACCGGCGTCGGCACTGCACAGCGTCGAGCAAGCCATGGGCTACTCGGCGGTGCAATTGTTCGTCAGTCGGGCCCGGGCTTGCCAGCAGGGCTTTTGTCTGCGCGAGCGGGATCTGCTCGCGGTCCGCGATATCTGTCGTCGGCTCGACGGTCTGCCGCTGGCGATCGAGCTGGCGGCAACGCAGATCGGCGCATTGGCGCTGGTGGGCCTGCAGGCCCAGCTCGACAACTGTTTCCAACTGCTGACCCAGGGCCGCCGAACCGCCGAGCCGCGCCACCGGACGCTCAAGGCGGCGCTTGACTGGAGCTACGAGCGCCTGGCACCGCCGGAACGCATCCTGTTGCAGCGCCTGGCGGTCTTCAAGATGGGCTTCACCGTGGAGGCGGCCATCGCGGTCGTTGGCTTTGAACCGCTGGAACCGGCGCAACTGCCGCCATTGCTGGCCAGCCTGACCGACAAATCGCTGCTGGGAGTGGAGCAGGGCAGCGGTGCGCCGCGTTACCGCCTGCTCAACACCACCCGCACCTATGCGCTGGAGCAGTTGCAGCGTAGCGGGCACCAGCGCCTGGTGGAGCAGCGCCATGTCGAGTATCTGGGGTGGGCGCAGCGGGTCTCAGGCTGACCGGCGTGGCTCCAACTGATCGAGCAGTTGCACAGCCACGAGCAGGTCGGGTGTCTCGCCGCCTTCGCTGAACCGCCGATGGACCGCCGCCAGCAGTTCGTGGGCCGGGCAATAGCGACCCTGCTGCTGCCATAGCCGTGCCAGCGAGGTGGCACTGCGCAGTTCCCAGGCCAGGGCACCTTGCGCCCGGGCTATGTCGATGGCCTTGAGCAGCATGGCTTCGGCGGCTTCCAGGTGATGCTGTGCCAGCAGCTTTTCGGCCTGGGCGCGCAGGATCTCCGCGCAGCTCCAGCCGGCCGCACCGCTTTCGGCGCGTTCGAGCAACGCGTCGTCGACCAGGCGGCGGTCGAGGGTCACCAGGATCTCCTTCACCAGGCCGCTGCTGGCCGGGATCAGGGTGACCGGTGTTTGCTTGTCGATCACCTGGGCGTAATGCCGGCCCCAGTTCTGGAACAGCGCGACCGAGTGCTTCTGCGCCTGGCCCAGCAGCGTCTGCAGCAGTTCCCGGGCGGTTTCGGTGTCGCCGTTGCAGTAGGCGATCGGGCAGCCGGCCAGCGCCAGGGTGTAGCAGATCGAGGTGCCATGATTGACCTGCAGGGCGAGGTCCAGTGCCTGCCGGGCGGTGCGCCAGGCCTGCTGAGGCAGGCCCTGCAGCCAGAGGATGCGTGCCAGGACGGTCAGGGCGGCGACGCCCTGGTCGTACTGCACGCCAAAGTCGCGGGTGAAACGGTTGACGTGATCGCTGTGGGCCAGGCGCTGCAGTACCTGTTCGGCGAGCTCCCGGGCCAGGTGCTGGTCGCCGGAATAGTGCAGCGCCAGCACCCGCAGGCGCTGGGTGCCGAGCGACAGCGGGGTATCGCCCAGCGCCAACTGGTCGAACTGCCGGCTCAGTTCCAGGGCCAGCCGGTAGTTGCCGTTGCTGAGGTTGGCGGTCATGTGCCCGGACACCGCCTTGAGCTGGCCGCCGAGTTCGCCATGGTATTCGGCCAGGGCCTGGGCGCTGCTGAAGGTGTCGATGGTTTCGCTGCTGCCGCCCTGGCTGTGGTAGCAGGCGTTGCCCAGGGCCAGCTTGAGCGCGATGGTCAGGCGTGGGCAGGGATCGGCCGTCCTTTCGAGCAGCTTGAGCGCCTTGCGCACATGGTCGCCGTGTTCCTTGGGCAATGACAGCTCCTGCCACAGGGGCGCCGAGGCGGCCGCCAGGCGGATTGCCAGGCTTTGCGGGCCCTGGGGCCCCAGCCCCCAGTCCAGCGCCGCGCGCAAGTCTTCCAGGCCGCGGGCGTAGCGCTCCAGCCAGCGTTCGGTAGCGGTGTGTTCCCACTCGACCTGGGCCTGTTCCATCAGGGCCAGGCAGCGTTCGGCGTGGCGCCTGCGGGTTCCCGGCAACTCGCAGGCCAGGTCGAGTTTTTCCAGGGCGTAGTGGCGGGTGGTGTCGAGCAGCCGGTAGAACACCTCTTCGTCACCCACCTCGACGTTCAGCAGCGACTTGGCCACCAGTTGCGTGATCGAGGCGAACACCTCACCGGCTTCGACGTTCGCGCCCCTGATCACCGCGGTGGCCGAATCCAGGGTGAAGCTGCCGCGGAACACCCCCAGCCGACGCAGGCAGGTCTGCTCGTTGGCGGTCAGCAGTTGGTAACTCCAGTCCAGGGTGGCGCGCAGGGTCTGGTGGCGGCCCAATGGCGTCTGGCCGCCTTGGGCCAGCAGGCGAAAGCTGTCCTGCAACTGCGTGAGCAGGCCGTCCAGGCCGAGGTCGTCGACCTGGGCGGCGGCCAGTTCGATGGCCAGTGGAATGCCGTCCAGGCGGCGGCAGATCTCGATGGCCTGGGGCAGTTGCTCCCGGGTCAGTTCGAAGCTGTCCTGGCTGGCCATGGCCCGCTCGACGAACAACTGCAGGGCGGGGAAATCCAGGGCCCGGGCGTGGTCCTGGGCGGCTGCCGGCGGCGGGCAGTCGAGCGAGTCCAGACGCTGCACGAACTCGCCTTCGGCTCGCAGGCTCTCGCGGCTGGTGGCCAGGATATGCACCTGCGGGGCGCCCCGCAGCAGGCTTTCGCACAGCGGCGCGACGGCGTCGAGCAGGTGTTCGCAGTTGTCGATCACCAGCAGCATCTGCCGTTCGCGCAGGCAGGCGACGATGCTGGCGGTGGGGTCCGTCTCCTGCACGGGAATTTCCAGCAGCGTCGCCAGATGCGTGGCGGCCAGCGCCGGATTGTCGAGCGGGGCCAGGTCGAGCAGGCGAATGCCGTCCCGATAGCGGCCGATCAGTTGCTCGGCGACGCTCAGCGCCACGGTGGTCTTGCCGATGCCGCCGGGGCCGACCAGGGTGATGAAGCGCTGGTACGAGAAGTGCCGGAGCATGGCGGCGAGCAGCGCCTGGCGACCGATCATGCGGGTCCGGCGTATCGGCAGGTTGTGGCTGGCCGGCGCGGCGCCTTGCGGCTGTTGTTCGAGCAGGCCCCGCTGGCAGGGGGCGACGAAGCTGTAGCCGCGCTGGGCCACGGTGACGATGTAGCGCTGCCCGGCCTGGCCGTCGCCCAATGCCTTGCGCAGCGCGGCGATGTGCACCCGCAGGTTGATGTCCTCGACCACGCTGTCGGGCCAGACCCGGGCCATCAGCTCCTGCTTGCTGACCAACTGCCCGGCGTGCTCGAGCAGGATCAACAGGATGTCCATGGCCCGCCGCCCCAGTCGCAGAGGGCGGTCGCCCTCCAGAATCAGGCGTTGTCCGGGATAGGTTCGATAGGGGCCGAAACGCACGGCCTGCTCGAGTGAAAGGGTCAACGGGTCACTCCTGCTCGCTTTTTCTTCTGATCGTCCTCCGTGGTTCGTCGACGGAGGCGGCGGATGATCCGGGGCGCACGCAAGGCCCTGTCCATCACGCAATATCCGTGCATATTCCTCAGGTTTTGGCGGTTGTGCAATGTAGTGGCAGGTTGCCCCTGGCCGCCGGGGCAACTGCCATCCGTTTCACGACGGATGACCGGCAGGGTGTGGCGGCGAGGGGCAGGGCGGTGGAGCTCGGGATTACCGGGCGCAAGGCTTCTCGACATAGCACAGGTGGCGCTCACCCCGTCGGGCAGGCCTGTCGGCCAACTGTTGGCAGCGCCAGGCGAACGGGTTGATCCCCTCACTTCGCGTGAAGATGTGGCAGAAGTACGCCTGGTCGCAGAACCCGCAGTCCAGGCTGATCTGCGTCAGGCTCAGGTCGGTCTCGCGGATCAGGTGCTTGGCCCGCTCGATCCGCTGCTGGCGAATCCAGTCCTGGGGCGAGAGTCCGGTGCTGCACTTGAAGGCCCGGGAGAAATGGCTGCGCGACAACGAGCAGGCGCGGGCCAGCTCGCTGATCTCCAGGGTTTCGCTCAGGCGCTCGAGGATCAGTTGCTTGACCAGGTTTTCCCGCCAGGGCGACAGGCCGCCGGTGGTGGAATTGCGGGTTTCGCTGGCACAGGGCGCAGCGGCGATGTGCTGTGTTTGAACCATGGCCAAAGTCCGTGTCGAGGTGAGGGGCGCTGGCGCACAGCACGTCGAGTCAGCACCGTCCCACGGGAAATACAGGTAGGGGTTGAGGTCACCATTGTTGGACGAGGGCCGTTAAGGGGCGAGTTAAACGTTGTTAATTCCGTGTCCGGCCAGGGTGTGGCGCAAGGCTGGCAACTGAGCACATGCTTTCAAGTATAGAAGGTGGGCGCCGATGGATACTGGAGGATCGCCCCCGGCTGACCGATGAGGAGACTGTGCCGATGAACCGAAACGACCTGCGCCGCGTCGACATGAACCTGCTGGTGATTTTCGAAGCCCTGATGTTTGAAAAGAACCTGACCCGGGTCGCGGAAAAGCTCTTCATGGGCCAGCCGGCCGTGAGCGCGGCCCTGGGCCGCCTGCGCGACCTGTTCGACGACCCGCTGCTGTTGCGCAACGGCCGCGGCATGGAGCCGACGGCACGGGCCCTGGCGATTCTCAAGGAACTGCAGCCGGCCATGGACACCATCTCCGGCGCGGTCAGCCGGGCCAAGGATTTCGATCCGGCGACCAGTCGCGACGTGTTTCGCATCGGCCTGTCCGATGATGCCGAGTTCGGCCTGTTCCCGCCGTTGCTGAGCCAGTTGCGCGAGGAGGCGCCGGGGATCATCGTCGTGGTGCGCCGGGCCAACTACCTGCTGATGCCGTCGCTGCTGGCCTCCGGGGAGATCTCCGTCGGCGTGAGCTACACCACCGACCTGCCGGCCAACGCCAAGCGCAAGATGCTGCGCGACATTCCCTGCAAGGTGCTGCGTGGCGACGACCGCCCGGGCCCGCTGACCCTGGACGAGTACTGCGAGCGGCCCCATGCGATGGTGTCGTTCTCCGGCGACCTGAGCGGCAACATCGACCTTGATCTGGCGAAGATCGGCCGCACCCGCCGGGTGGTACTGGGCGTACCGCAGTTCAGCGGGTTGCGGGCGTTGCTGGCGGGGACCGAGATGATCGCCACCGTGCCCGACTATGCCGCCTGCGCCCTGGTCGAAGGTTGCGCCCTGCGCGCCGAGGACCCACCGTTCGAGATCGATGCGGCGCAACTGTCGATGGCCTGGAGCGGCGTACATGACAACGACCCGGCCGAACGCTGGCTGCGTTCGCGGATTGCGCAGTTCATGTCCGCGCCACTGAACATCCCCGCGCCCTAGAGGGCCTTCGCCGATGAGTCCCCCACAAGGCCAGCGCCGCTCTCAAGGCATGCGCTGCGTGGCAGTCGGATTCATCCGCGAAGAGGCCATCGAGCCTTGCCCGGGCTCTCGACGGCCGCCATGACAGCCTGAACACCGCTTCTCTGGAAAGAGAGCACGTACATTCAATTTTTCCGCAGCCCGCCCCCGCACTATCGGTAAACAGTCCGGCGTCCCGACGCCGGTGGTTTCTCTTGGTGATGGGTGGATCATGAACGCTTCGTGCTGGAATGAACGGGCGCAGGCCCTCGGCTTGCTATTCATGCGCGTCAGCGCCGCGGTGTTTCTGCTCTGGGTCCATGGCCTGCCGAAACTGCTGCACTACAGCGCCGAGCTGCAGAACATCGAAGACCCTTTCCACTTGGGCGCGAACCTGACCCTGCTGCTGGCGATCTTCGCCGAAGTGTTCTGCCCGCTGCTGATCATCGCCGGCGTACTGGTACGCCTGGCCTGCTTGCCTATTCTCTGTGTATTGCTGGTGGCACTGGTGTTCGTGCACCCGGAGTGGACCCTCGCCGAAGGCCAGTTCGCCTGGCTGCTGCTGATCCTCTTCACCAGCCTTTTCATCGCCGGTCCCGGACGACTGGCGCTCAACGATCGTTTCGCCGGGATCTGGCGCATTGCCTGAGCCGCTGGCGAGCCTTTTCCATTTCTACCCTGACGAAGGAGACGCGATGAACGCCGATCTGATTCTGTTCAATGGTCAATTCCATACCGTTGACCGTGAAAAACCCCGGGCCAGCGCCGTGGCCATCCGTGAAGGCCGCTTCGTGGCGGTCGGCACCGATGCCGAGGCCATGGCCTTTCGGGGTGCGGGCACCCAGCTCATCGACCTCAAGGGGCGTTGCGTGATTCCGGGTCTGAACGACTCGCACCTGCACCTGATCCGTGGCGGCCTGAACTACAACCTCGAACTGCGCTGGGAAGGCGTGCCCTCGCTGGCCGATGCCCTGCGCATGCTCAAGGACCAGGCCGACCGCACGCCGACGCCACAGTGGGTGCGCGTGGTCGGCGGCTGGAACGAATTCCAGTTCGCCGAAAAACGCATGCCGACCCTGGATGAGCTCAACCAGGCCGCGCCTGACACTCCGGTGTTCGTACTGCACCTGTACGACCGTGCCTTGCTCAACCGCGCCGCCCTGCGCGTGGCCGGCTATACCCGTGACACGCCGAACCCGCCGGGTGGCGAGATCGTGCGTGACAGCAACGGCGAGCCGACCGGCATGCTGGTGGCCCGGCCGAACGCGATGATTCTCTACTCGACCCTGGCCAAGGGGCCCAAGCTGCCGCTGGAATACCAGGTCAACTCGACCCGCCAGTTCATGCGTGAGCTCAACCGCCTGGGCCTGACCAGCGCCATCGACGCCGGCGGTGGCTTCCAGAACTACCCCGATGACTACCAGGTGATCGAGCAGTTGGCCAAGGACGGGCAACTGACCGTGCGCATCGCCTACAACCTGTTCACCCAGAAACCCAAGGAAGAACTGGCCGACTTCAAGAACTGGACCGGCAGCGTCAAGCTGCACCAGGGCGACGACTTCCTGCGGCACAACGGGGCCGGCGAGATGCTGGTGTTCTCCGCCGCCGACTTCGAGGACTTCCTCGAGCCGCGTCCGGACCTGCCGGCCAGCATGGAGGCCGACCTGGAACCGGTGGTTCGCCACCTGGTCGAGCATCGCTGGCCGTTCCGCCTGCACGCCACCTACAACGAATCCATCAGCCGCATGCTCGACGTGTTCGAGAAGGTCAACCGCGACATTCCGTTCAACGGCCTGCCCTGGTTCTTCGACCATGCCGAAACCATCACCCCGCAGAACATCGAGCGGGTGCGGGCGCTGGGCGGCGGTATCGCGATCCAGGACCGCATGGCGTTCCAGGGTGAGTACTTCGTCGATCGCTACGGTGCCAAGGCCGCCGAAGCCACGCCACCGATCAAGCGCATGCTGGCCGAAGGCGTGCCGGTCGGTGCCGGTACCGATGCCACCCGTGTCTCCAGCTACAACCCGTGGACCTCGCTGTACTGGCTGGTCAGCGGTCGCACCGTGGGCGGCCTGTCGCTCTATGAGGAAGGCCTGTCCCGGGCCACCGCCCTGGAACTGTTCACCCACGGCAGCGCCTGGTTCTCCTCCGAACAGGGCAAGAAAGGCCAGATCAAGGTCGGGCAACTGGCCGACCTGGCGGCCTTGAGCGCCGACTTCTTCAGCGTCGAGGAAGAAGCCATCAAGTGGATCGAGTCGGTGCTGACCGTGGTCGGCGGCAAGGTGGTATACGCCGCCGACGACTTCGAGAAGCTCGGCCCGGGCAGCCTGCCGGTGCTGCCGGACTGGTCGCCGGTGGCCAAGGTGCCGGGGCACTGGCGTCCGAATGCGCCGATGCAGGCGCAGGTCCACCTGTGCAGCGGCCCTTGCGCCGTGCACGCCCACAGTCATGAGCGGGCCCGTCAGTCGAACGTGCCGGTCAGCGACTTCCAGGGCTTCTGGGGCGCCTTCGGCTGTTCCTGCTTCGCCTTCTGATTTCCCACCCTACGGCGCCGGTCGATCCGACCGGCGCCCCTTCACCTCGCTGTCTAATAGATGGAGCCTCGAAATGAGCAACGTTCCCTACAAACGCCTGGACAAGAATGACGCGGTGGTTCTGCTGGTCGACCACCAGACCGGCCTGATCTCGCTGGTGCAGGACTTCTCGCCGAACGAGTTCAAGAACAACGTGCTGGCCCTGGCCGACTGCGCCAAGTTCTTCAACCTGCCCACCATCCTGACCACCAGCTTTGAACAGGGTCCCAACGGCCCGCTGGTGCCGGAACTGAAAGAAATGTTCCCGGATGCGCCGTACATTGCCCGTCCAGGCCAGATCAACGCCTGGGACAACGAAGACTTCGTCAAGGCGATCAAGGCCACCGGCCGCAAGCAACTGATCATCGCTGGCGTGGTGACCGACGTTTGCGTGGCGTTCCCGACCCTGTCGGCCTTGGCTGAAGGCTTCGACGTGTTTGTGGTGACCGATGCTTCCGGTACCTTCAACGACACCGTACAGCAGGCTGCCTGGAACCGCATGACCCAGGCCGGCGCGCAGATGATGAACTGGTTCGCGGTGGCCTGTGAGCTGCACCGTGACTGGCGCAACGACATCGAAGGCCTGGGCAACCTGCTGTCGCAGCG
>NZ_JSYZ01000027.1:0-27954 GCF_001293465.1 Pseudomonas asplenii | reverse complement strand
TTTTCGTCTGAGTCCTTACTTGAGGTGGGTCTTGAGTTCCAGGGCTGCCTGACGCATCGCCGCTTTCACCTCAGGAATGCCGTTCAGCGGGTTGAGCAGGCCGAAGTCATGGATCATGCCGTTGTAGCGCACGCTGGTCACCGGCACACCCGCCGCGTCCAGGTGACGGGCATAGGCTTCGCCCTCGTCGCGCAGCACGTCGAACTCGGCGGTCTGCACCAGCGCCGGCGGCAAGCCGCGAAGCTGTTCGGTGCTGGCCCGCAGGGGCGAGGCGTGAATCTGGGCCCGCTCGGCGCTGTCGGTGGTGTAGTTGTCCCAGAACCACTTCATCATGCCCTTGGTCAGGAAGTGGCCCTCGGCGAACTGCTGGTACGACGGCGTTTCGAAGCTGGCATCGGTTACCGGCCACAACAGCAGCTGGAAGCGCAGTTGCGGGGTTTTGTGTTCCTTGGCCATCAGCGCCACGACCGCCGCCATGTTGCCGCCGACGCTGTTGCCGGCCACCGCCAGGCGCTTGCTGTCGATCCCGATGTCCTGGCCGTGCTCGGCGACCCATGCGGTCGCGCCGTAGGCCTGGTTGATCGCGGTCGGGTAGTGCGCTTCCGGCGACGGGGTGTAGTCGACGTAGACCGCCACCGCTCCAGAGTCGACCACCAGGTCGCGGATCAGCCGCTGGTGAGTCGGGAAGTCACCCAGTACCCAGCCGCCGCCGTGGAAGAACATGAAGGCCGGCAGCGGGCCCTTGACCTTGGCCGGACGGACGATCTTCAGGGTGACGGGTTGACCGCCCACCTGGATCGAACGCTCGCTGACTTCGATACCCGAGAGGTCGACCTTCACCGAGGCCTGCGCGCCGGTCAGGACCGCACGGGCATCACGTGGGCTCAGTTGCTCCAGGGGCCCGCCACCGCCGGCGGCGAGGGCATCGAGGAACGCCTGGGTGTTGTGTTCGACGCCGGGGCTGCCGGCAGCGAAGGCCTGGCCGACGCTGAGGGCGAGGAGGGTGGTGGTCAGGGTCTTTTGTACGATGTTCATGGTGAAATCCTTTTGATTTGATTGATCTGCGTCAAGGGCGTTTGGCGACCGACTCAGTGGCTGTCGCTGCAACGTGTGAACAGATTAATGGGATGCCAGAACACGAAAAAGCGGCTATAAAGCGTTTTACTGTCAACCAAGGGGTGACAATGAACCCGTTCGAAGATATGCGTATTTTCTGTCAGGTGATGGACTCCGGCAGCTTTACCGCCGCTGCCGACCAGTTGGGCCTGTCCAAGCAGTTCGTCAGCCGGCGTCTGATGCAACTCGAAGAGCGCCTGGGCGTGCGGCTGCTCAACCGTTCGACCCGGCGCCTGGATGTCACGCCCCTGGGGCAGAGCTACTACGAGTCGGCCTTGCGTCTGCTGGGCGAGGTCGAGCAGGTGGAGCAGGGTATCGCCGGCCAGACCGCCGAGCCCCGTGGCACCATTCGGCTGAGCGCACCGCTGTCGTTCGCCCTGGCGCACCTGGGCTGCCTGCTGCCACCGTTTCTGCAGCGCTATGGCGAAGTCAGCGTCGAGGTCGATCTCAGTGACCGGCCGGTGGATCTGCTCGGCGAGGGCTACGACCTGGCGCTGCGGATCGGTACGCTGGAAGATTCGTCACTGATCGCCCGCCGTATCGCCAGCATCGACCGGGTGTACTGCGCCAGCCCCGAGTACCTGGCCGAGCACGGCACGCCGCTCAAGCCTGACGATCTGCATTTCCATGACTGCCTGCCCTATGGCCACGGTCGCCAGGTGCAATGGCGTTTCACCGGACCGGGCAAGCCGGTGGTGGTCAACGTCACCGGGCGGATGCGGGTCAACAACGGCGAACTGCTCCGGGACGCCGCCATTTCCGGAATGGGCATCACCTACCTGCCGATCTTCATCGTCGGGGCGGCGCTGGAGGATGGCCGGCTGGTGCCGGTGCTGAATGAGCTGCGTCCCGAGCCGCTGGTGCTGTCGGCGGTGTATCCGCAGCATCGCCAGGCTTCGCGGCCGGTGCAGGCGTTCATCGAGTTTCTGCGTGAGCGCCTGAACCGCATCGAGGGCCGGCTCTAGTGGCCTGTACAGCGATCAACGGCACAGGCCACCAGTCCCTCACGAAGGGCGCGTTCGAAAGGGCCGCCTGGAGCCCTCGAACCAATAGACCGTCGTGAAGTAGCCCCAGCCGATCAGGAATGAGGGCGCAATCGTCAACAGCACGTTGGGCGTGCCCGCCTGCCTGTGAACCGCTGCCGACAGGCTGCTGAACAGGCTCACCACGGCCAGTGGCACCAGCGCGCGTCGAACCCGCAAGGGCCAGCCGGCACACATTCGCGCCAGCCTGAACATCAGCGACAGCGCGACCAGCGTCGAGCCATAGCTGATCAGCCCTTGAATGGCCGCCGCCAGGCCCATCGCGGCCATGCCGTGATCGGCGTTGGAGATCGCCGCCAGCGAACCGTAGAACATGGCCGCCGGTAGCGCCGAGAGCAGGAGGGATCGCTTGTTCACGTCCATGGGTTATCGAATGATCTTTTCTTTGACGAACCACTCCGAGTCGGGTTGCAGCGCCACTACACAGAGGATCTGGTCCGAGTAGGTGACGTGCCGGATGAAGTGCGCGTTGGTCACCTCATCGCTGGACATGTCCATCTTCGGGAAGAAGTTGGGGGCGACCGAACTCTGGCCACCGGGGATGACCCCGGTGTTCACATCCAGCACCAGATCCTTGGACAGTGAGCGAACGATCTCCAGCGCCAGTGACGACATCTCGGCATCCTGCACCTCAAGGCGCAGGTCGGGATAGAAGCGGGCCGACGGGACCCGCGCTGACATGACCCGGAACATGTTGTAGACCACCGGGTTGTAGGTCTTGGCCACGATCAGACGGGGCAGGCCGATGGATTGGATGACGTTTTTCAGAAAGAACTGATTGAGCTTCTTGAACAGCGTCGAGCCCCGGTACTCATCGGCGATCATCGCCGTCCACAGATAGAGGAACGACGATGAGCCGAATGGCAGGCTTTTCGCCCCGATGATCCCCACCACCCGCTCGCTTTCCGAGTCGATGGCCAGCGCCAGGTGTTCGTAGGTGTCGAAGATACCGGGCTGGTTGCCAAAGTATTGCCTGACATCGTATTCGGGCATTCCCCGTTGCAGATCCTCGACGATCTTGACCTTGAAGCTCTCCGGGAAATTACGGCCGACAACCGAGTAATCCAGGTCCCAATCCGTGCTGCTTGTCTGTCTGTTCATAGGCGACCTTGATTCAGAGTTTGTTGTCTGGGAGAAATTTGAGTGCATGGTTTTCGGACGTCTGTGTCGACGGCTGGATCCTGATGTAGTCGCCGCGTGCCCAGAGCCTGTTCATGTCCACATAACCGTTGAATTTGATGCCGGTGTTGGAAGAGGACAGGATGTAGCGGGAGTTATCGAGGTTCGACAGGTCGGCCACCATCCTGAAGGTGGCGGCAATGTTGGTGTTGAACGGGTTGGCCGGATCGCTGTAGTTGTAGCGGCCGACGTTCACCGTGAAATTGTCGCCCCCCAGGTTGTTGCGGTTGTCGAAGAACCAGGCCATGGGGCTTTTGTGCAGGGGCACATGTTCTCCAACCGCGGCGTGCGCGCGCCCCCATTTCCAGCCGCTGACGTCAGCACCGTATTTGTCCCGGATCTGTTGCAGCGACAGGTTCAGGGAGGCCAGCAGCACCTGCTGGCAATGGTCATCGGCCCCACACCAGAAACCCTGGTCGGCCTTCCCGCTCAGCACCAGGTTGAGAAAGGCATCGTAGTTGCGCTGGTTCCAGCCGGCGGCCAGCAGTTCCTTGCCGATTTTCGGCTCCAGTAACGCCTGGGTGAGGTTCTTCACCCAGTAGGCGGCGATCAATGGCGCTGCCGACTCAGGATCGGAGTCGAACCGCCAGGCCTTGAGCAGGTTCAATTGCTCCGGTTTCGACGCCAGCCCGTCGAGGGGTGCGAGCATTTTCGGCAGCAGGTCGGCCAGGGACGACGAGTAGCGATCGAGCTGGATATCGGTGGAGGTTTGCAGGGTATGCGGTGCACGCTCCTTCAACAGTGCCATGATGCGGTCGTAGCGATAGGGCAGGACCCAGTCATGGCCGAAGTTGAACGCATAGTTGTCGGGCACGATGCGGTTGTTGGCGGTGGCGATGTAGCCGCTGGCCGGGTTGAACTGCCTGGGCTTTGCCGCTTCGGGCACATAGCCGGTCCAGTCGTACTTGGCTTCCCAGCCCGGCGCGGGGCCCTGGCCGAGGAGGTCGTCGTCCTGCGCCTTGACCGGTACCCGGCCGGCGGACACATAGCCGATGTTGCCGGCCGTGTCCCCATAGACCATGTTCTGCGGCGGCAGGCCGAAATCGGCGGAAGCCTGCAGGAACTGCGGCCAGTTCTGCGCGTGGTTGATGCCCAGGATGCTGTCGAAGGTCTTGTCGTTGGGATCCAGCCCGGTCCAGGCCAGGGCGATGACCACGGATTTCCTGTCGCCGATGGCCTGCTGCGCGGGCTGGTAGATATCGCTGATGACCGGGCCGTGCCGGGTGTGGCGCACCGACAGGGTAATCGGTGCCGCCCCCTTGACATTGATCTGCTCCTGCACCACCCGGAATGGCTGGTAGGTCGAATCCGAGGACAGGTACAGATTGCTATCTGACGGATTCAGCTTCTCCAGGTACGCATCCTGGACGGACGAGCCGGTGTTGGTGTAGCCCCAGGCGATCTTCCTGTTGTGTCCGATCACGAACAGGGGCGCCCCGGCATAGGTGGCTCCCACCAGCGCCGAATCGGGTGTCTCCAGGGCCGCCAGGTAAAACAGCGCCGGGTTGGTCAGACGCAGGTGCGGATCGTTGGCCAGGATCGGCTTGCCCGATACGGTATGGTCGCCGGCAATCACCCAGTTGTTCGAGCCGACACCCTCGACGTTCGAGGGCGGCAGCTTGTCCAGCAGGGCCAGGCCCGTGCCGGACGCGTCCAGGTTGTTGTACAGCGCGGCATAGTCGCGGGTCTTGACCGGCGCACTGTCCGGGTAAGGGGCGAACACCTCGTTGATCTGCGCGACGCTGAGGTTTTTCGACAGCGACAGGCGTTGCAACTGCATGCCGAGGTTGGAGCTCAGGGTCCACGAAAACAGCAGGTGCAGTGCGACGGAGTCCGAAGGCTCCCAGTGCCGGGGCGCCGGGGAGCGGGTCAGGGAAAACTCCACCGGCAGGCGATCGCCAAACTTGTCGATGAAGAAATTCACCCCGTCGCTGTAGCTGCGCAGAATGTCCTGGGTCTGCGGCTTCAGTTGCTGAAAGATCAGCTCGGCGTTTTTCCTGAAGCCCAGCGTCCGGGCAAATTTATCCATCTCCACTGTCGAGCTGCCAAAGGTCTCCGACAGGGTGCCGCTCGCGTAATTCCTGCTGAACTGCATCTGCCACAGCCGATCGCGGGCATGGCTGTACCCCAGCAGGAAATACGCATCGCGCTCGTTGGCGGCCTTGATGTGTGGAACGGCGTTGGCATCCCAGGCGATACTGCCTTTATCGGAAATACCCTTCGGTACTTCCAGGACGCCGGTCTCGAACACATTGGACAGCGTGATGTTGTGCATTACATACATCACGCCGGCCGTGGCGACGGCGAATGTGCCGAAAACGCCATAGAGCATTATTTTTACCGATGTTTTCATGACATCCCACTTCCCGGATCAGTGAAATCACGCCACCCGACGATTTTTCTCTGCGTACTTGCTCACGAAAAACACCAGCGATACCCGTTCACCCTCGGTGACGGCTTCGACCTGATGGGGGAAGGAACAATCGGTGATCACCAGGGACTGCAACTCGGGGCGGATCAGATTCACCTGTTCGTCCTGTTTGTTGAAAATCAGGAATTCGCCACCGGCGAAGTGCTTGCCCAGTTGCAGGACGATCGAATAGAGGTAGTCGGGGTTGCTATCGATATCCAGGTGTTTGCCGATGAAGGAGCCGTCCTTCATCTTGTTGACCTGCATGCGCCGAATATGGAACTCGTCGCCATCGAGCAGCCGGGAGACGAAACTCAGCAATTTGTCGTTGCACACCAGCGAGATCATGTGATCGGCGAGCGGCTGGTTGACCCGGGTCGGTCGTTCGACATCGGTCATGAAACGGGCGACCGTGAGGTCGTTGAGTTCGTCGGCGTCACCGATATACACCTGCTCCCAGGGCAGCGACGGGTTGGCCAGGATGGCATTGATTTCATCCCAGTCATCCTGGCTGTACAGAAACCCGGTGGCGCTGGAGTAAAAAGAGCCGTTGTTTGCCAATTCTTTTTTTGCGACTTCGACAATGTTCATTTCACGTTCCTTCGTTGAGAGTGGTTATTAAGCTTCGGCTTCTACCGCTGACGCCTTGCGCGCGGTCTGGGTTTCAAGGTGCTGCTTGTTCGCGTCGTACCAGGCGCAGATCCCGAAGGGATCGCTTTCATTCCGGCAAAGATGGTCGCGCAGGATCAGGAAGCTCTCGGTCATGCTCCAGGTTTCGGTCATCGGGCCGAATCGCGATGCCAGCGATTCGTTGGCGGCCCGCTCCGGGGCGATGCTCCAGAAGTTCACCCCCGGGTTGCGATGGTGAAAGTCATGGCTGGGCAGGTCCTGCATGAAGGAAAAGACCCGCAGGGGGATATCGATGAAGACCACGGCCAGCCCCCACGTCACTACCCGCCAGGCGAAGGCCCAGCCGGTGTGGTTCGCGGGGTAGGGGCGTCCGAAGAAGCGACCCCAGCTCAGCGATCCGTAGAAGATGTACTTGGGCAGCCCCCGGGTGTTTTGCGCAAACCACAGGTGTTCGGTGACGTGCTGGATCCAGGACGAGAACTGCGTCACCAGAAAGATCGGCAGCAGATAGAACACGGCAAAGGGCAGCATGTAGCCGGACAGGTAGACGCCGGTCAGCAGCAAGGCCCAATAGATTGCGCGGCTGATCCTTTCATGCCGGTCGGTCTTGATGAAGTTGACTTCGAGCCTGAACTTGATGTGCTCATAGATGCGCATCGGATGAAACGGGGCCAAGACCAGTTTGGTCCAGTATTCGCGCTCGCTCATGCCCTTGTAGAAACCATGGGCAGCCATGAACTGCAGGTCGACATCCTTGTCCGTGCAAAAGGTATTGACGCTGTGGTGTTCACTGACATGAAGTTTCATGTAGTTATTCCACGGGGTATGCACGATGGGCATCGACAGCACCCACTTGCAGACAAACTTGGCCAGTCGCCTGTTGGCGATGCCGGCACCGTGAATGGTGTAGTGGAAGGTATGCAGAAGTCCTCGCTGGCGGTTGACCACCATGCAGATCATGGGAATCGACAGCAGCAGTTTGGTCGCCCAGTGCAGATCCGCCTGCAGCAGTTCGTTGCCGAGCAGGACCGCGGCGATGAACACCGCGTAACCCCAGCTGATCTGCAGAAACAGTTGCCAGGGTTTCAGCAGTGTTTCCTTGGGACCTTTCGGTGGATTCTGGTTGCCGGACTTGCCCGTCACCCAGGTCCAGAAGGCCTGGAGCGGCAAGTGCGCATAAGTGGCGCGGACATCGATACCGTGTCCGTATTTTGTATAGCGGGTACTAAAAAGTTCCTGTTTCATATTGGCAGTATCCCTACATCGCCTATAGATAATCCGTTTTCACATACAAGACAGCGACCGGGCCGAAGAAGGAGTAGAACGGTTCCATCTTGTAGTGGTCGACAGCCAGGACCACGAAGTCCTGATAGGCCTCCAGGAATATGCCTCCCATCAGGGCATATTCAGCGGCTTGCGAGAGAAAGTTGTTCCAGATGGTTTCGTCACTCTGGCCAACGAACCATTTGGAATACAGTGGACGTCTGGATTCGAAGATCTCTTCCATCTGTCCGTGGTCCAGACCGGTCTGGCCATAGTCCCCCGAGCGCAGCCGCTGCAGAATGGCCTGATGGCGCTCATGCCAACCCTGTTCATCACCACACAGTTCAAAGAACGACCCCGTGACGGCCGGTGCGCTCAGTTGATTGCCGATCGTCAGCAATTGCCGATTGACCTTGTCGAGAAACTCATCGCGGGCGTTGGCCGAATTCGCGTTGCGGTTGAACGAGATGTACTCGAACTCGCCGCCGAACAGCTTGTGTTCCAGGGGAACACCCACCGCGTTCGAGAACTCACTCAGGGCACTGTCCACCTTGAGCAGCTTCTCGCCCGCCAGCCCCGGTTTGGCCCCCACGTGGGTAAAGGTGTAGCGGGGCCTGCCTTCGGCATCCATGACATAGGAGTAGTCCGGGCATATCGCACTGACGATGGTCAGGCGCCGACCCAATGACTGGCTGCGATGGATCTGCGCGACGACGCCTTCCATCGCGGTCTGCGTCGGCGGCATCAAGCCACCTTCGCTCAACAGCTGCGACAGGGCCGAGCCATACCGTTCAATGTGCGCGACATTCGTGTACTTGAGCTCGACGGAGGACTTCGCGGCATGTTCATCGGACAGCAGCAACGATGCGATCGAAGGTATGCGTCCCTTGGTCTTGAACACGTGGATATTGGTCAGTACCCGCGCCTTGGAATTCGTCGGCAGCTCAAAGTCGAACTCTGAATACTTGTCCTTGAGCATCATGTAAAACAGGTAGTTGCTCACGGGCAGCGTCTTGTTGCCGAAAGACCTGCGCAGCTCGGCGTATTGGTGGCGCAGGGCCTCGATTCTTCTGGAGAGGAACTCCGGCTCCTTGGGGACATTCAACGCATCATGCGGAATCCCGCAGTTGATGCACTTCAAGAGGTCGCGACTCAGGCGTGAATCAATATTCAGGAACATATCAATTACCCGCGTTTGACCAGTGACTCTTGATTCACGCTTTCAGGGGCCTTCATGACGGCTGGCGCTTCATGAACATCCTTGAACAGCAGCATGTCGAGGAAACGGTTTTCCTTGTTGTCGGAAAAGCCTTGGGGGGCGAAATTTTCCTTGGGGTTCTCGAAGGTGCCGAACAGCATGTCCCAGATCGGAAAGTCGCTGTAGTTGCACTCGTGGCGATCACGCTGGTGGTGGACCCTGTGCATCTCCGGGCGCTGGAAGAAGTAGCCGAGCCAGTGCGGGGTACGGATGTTGGTGTGATAGAACATCTCGCCCAGTGCCGCGAACATCACATAGAAGGCACCGGCCTCGATACTGATGCCCAGCAACACGTAGGCCACGGCGCTACCGAGCATCGAGTTGAAGACCATTTCCGTGGGGTGTTTGTAGAACGAGGTGAAGACTTCAATCCGTTGCGGGGCATGGTGAATCTGGTGGAACAGGCGCCACAAGGCGTTGTTGGCGTGACGCCAGCGGTGCCACCAGTAGGTCACGAAGGTATTGATGAAGTACGCGACGAAACCTGCCGCGAGCGGGCTGAGACTTTCAGAGATATGGAACAGGCTGTGGCCCTGCATCCATTTGTTCCAGGAGACACCGGCCAGCAGCGCCACCGCGATCTGAATGATGTTGAGGGTCATTGATCTGAAGAACCAGGTACTGACCTTGGGCAACTTCCATCCTGGGATAATATGTTCGAGAGCCAGTACCGCCAGGGCAACGCCTATCAGATAGAGAATCATGGTTAGTCCTTTAGTCCAGGTTTTATATAATCATCCAGCGTCTCGCCTAGTAGGCAGACAAGGCCTTTATCGTTTTCTCGTTAATCTCGATCCAGAATGCAACTACGGGTTTTCCATCGATCAACTGGGCGCTGGACACACGGTGTACATCCGCGCCCATTCTTCTGAGCAGTCGTTCGTTGCCGACAGCAGAAAAGGCGATGAGTCTTTTAACCTCATGGTCTTGCGCGACTCTGACGACCTGCTTCACCAAACGGCATGTATCCAGCCAATGGTCAGTACTCGGGGCATCGCTGTCCGATGAATTGACGGCAAAGCGGGAAAGTTCCCAGATGTCGTTCGACTTGGGCAACGGTATATCGCCCATCAAACCCGGGAAGATCTGTTCGAGAAGATAGTCTCTGCTCGTCGACAACATGCGTGCGCAGCCGCATACATTGCCGTGCCTGTCTCGAGCAATGACATAGTAGGTGTCTTCGTCATCAAATTCGTCGGACTCCAGGCCTTCCTCGCACTGCAGAGGCCAACCCATTTTCTCGACGAAGATTCTGTAGCGAAATAACCCGAGCCCGGCGATGAGCTCAGAAGGGAGTTGTCGCGCTGTACCATTTATTATATTCAGCATTCCGCACCAGCTTCCAATCCAGTTCCGCGAATTAGAAGTCATGGGTCTGCAAAAGCCTAGCTGCCCAAAAGGGCAGCTTCTAAAGTGCCATCTTCACTGCCTCTTTCCGGTGCCGCTATATTCCCTCCAAACCAATACGGTGCATCGCTGGATGTTGCTGCATGACCGCGGTCAACTGTCATGCCCGACTATTAAGCTGCTCGGCAACTGACACTGCAAACCTTGTCTGGATATCCAGACAAAGAGCAGTTGTTGTGTCATATCGCTGCCCAGATCATAACCACGGGGTGAACGTAACATGATGTTGCAACTGATTCCTCCCGGTGCTATAAGGACTTTTCCAGAAAAAGCTTCCTTGAACCAATTCCAACTAATGCTCAGTTTTGGTGCGGAGTCCTGGCACTCCCATTCACTGTATCCAGCATAGGCAACAGGCAGTCCGAATTCTTTTAATTCGGCAGTCAGGCTAGTGTCGATCCAGGCAAGACAAGGCTGGAATGACAAGCCAATCAACTCCGGATAAGACAGGCGTATCAACTGGTCTGGGGCTAGCGATTGCATCTGAATTACTCTGCCTGATTGTTGGTTTTATTTTTCAAATAGATTCCCCGTCCGTCCTGGCATCCAAACTCCAAAACATTGGAGTCGGGACTATCCCTTGCACCCTCACTAAAGGTAATTAGCTATGTCCGATTGGCGTGAACACTATCTTTCGCTATTTGCGCAGGCGAAAACAAAAGAGGAATTTCTGGTATTGCTCGAATCGGTTGTTCGGTCTTTCGAGTTTGATCGGTACTCATTGGGAATTCGTTTTCCATTACCCATTTCCAGTCCGAAATTTCATTTGTCATCCAATTACTCGCCGGCCTGGGAGAGTCGCTACATCGATAACAACTATTTCACTATCGACCCGACGGTGAAACATGGCCTGACCGAGCACCGGCCACTCTGTTGGTCCGCCGATGCATTCACCGAGCATCTTCATTTCTGGGAGGATGCCAAGCATTATCAGCTGGTCCATGGCTGGTGTACGCCCTCTCGGGCAAAGCACGACACCATCGGCATGCTCTCTCTGGTCAGATCGGCCAGCCCGATCACATCATTGGAGTTCAACGAGAAAGAAGCCAGGCTGGTGTGGATCGCCCATCTTGCACATTCCACCATGCTCGACTTCATTGCCCCCAGTTACATCCCTGAAGTGGGCGCATCCCTCACGGCCAGGGAGGTGGAAACCTTGAAGTGGTCGGCAACGGGCAAAACCTATTCCGAAACCGGGCAGATCCTGTCCATCGACGAAAGAACGGTGAAATTCCACCTGGTCAATGCCATGCGCAAGCTGCACTCCAGCAACAAGGTGGAAGCGGCGATGAAGGCCTATGCCCTGGGCATGCTTCATTGACCTGGCGCTGTAACTGAATCACTGGCGGGGAATCCAGATGGGCCGCCGGAGAAATACGCCAGCGTATTTCTCCGGCGCAGCGCACGCTACAGACCCTCAAGGGTGATTTCGCCGACCATGTAGAGCACCGACTCTCCCGTTATCAGCACACGGTCGCCAGCCATTTCGCAGCGCAACTGACCTTTGCGCAGGCCGCCCTGTTGTGCTGTCAATATCTGTTTGTCCAGGACGCCGGCCCAGTAGGGCATCAGCGAGGTGTGCGCCGAGCCTGTCACCGGGTCTTCGTTGACCCCGACATTCGGGCCGAACCAGCGCGAGACGAAATCGAACTCGCGACCTTGGGCCGTCACCACGACACCCCGTAGCGGCAAGCCCTTGAGGCGGGCAAAGTCCGGTTTCAGTTTCTCCACGATCTGCTCGTCAGGCACGACGACGATGAAGTCGTCGGTGGCCAAGACGTCTGCCGACTCCAGGCCCAGTGCGGGCAGCAGATCCGCCGGGGGCGTGCAGGGCTCGGCGATTTTCGCCGGGAAGTCCAGGGTCAGCCCGCTGCCGGAGCGACGGACCCGCAATTCTCCGCTGCGGGTCGAAAACCTCAGGACTGGCGCGTCGACGCCCAGCTTGTTGAGGATGACCCAGGCGGCCGCCAGTGTCGCATGCCCGCATAACTCGACCTCGACCAGCGGGGTGAACCAGCGCAGTTCATAGACATCGCCCTGCTGGACGAAATAGGCGGTTTCGGAAAGATTGTTTTCTGCGGCAATCGCCTGTAGTTGTTCATCGGTCAACCAGTGATCCAGCGGGCAAACAGCCGCCGGGTTGCCGGCAAAGACCCGGGAAGCAAAGGCATCAACTTGAAAGATAGCGACCTGCATTGATCAAACTCCGGTTATGGGCTGTTGCTTATAGGGAAGTAAGTACCGCTGGCGACAAGTTGATTGTATTCACGATTAGTGAGTGCCGGCAGTTACATGTATTGGATTTAAAACCAGGCACATAGCCTTGTACACCTGTCCTTTCGGGCAGGGCTGTCCAGCCGGCCATTGGGGGCGGATATGATCAGGGGGCAGGTTTAAACTTTCTGTGAGTTGATGTTTCGACTTTGGCGGGAGTGACTACGGAAAAATCTTGCGTACAGCCAGCAAAATAGTCTTTTGACGAAATTCAGGCAACACTTTTAAACAAATCTTGAGTTGAATGACCGCTCTCGTTTAATGTCTCGCTCTGCTGGGGACAATGTCGATATATGTGAAACTCGTGTTCCCCGATCATAAGGAGATGAGATGCTGCAAATCCTGGGTAAGGCTTCCTCGATCAATGTGCGCAAGGTGCTCTGGACCTGTGCCGAGTTGCAGATTCCTTTCGAGCGACAGGACTGGGGCGCAGGTTTCAGGGAAACCGACAGCGCCGAATTCATGGCGCTCAACCCCAATGCGATGGTGCCCGTGATCAGGGACGACGGGTTCGTGCTGTGGGAATCCAACACGATCATCCGGTACCTGGCGAACCGTGCCAACGCCTTGCACCTGTATCCGGCAGAGGCCAGGGCCAGGGCTCGGGTGGACCAATGGATGGACTGGCAGGCCACCGACTTCAACAAGTCCTGGGGCTATGCATTCATGGCACTGGTCCGCAAAAGTGCCGCCCATCAGGACCCACAAGCGCTGGCGGAAGGTTGCCGGCAGTGGTCCAGGCACATGGCGATCCTGGACCGGCAACTCGAGGCGACGGGCGCGTATGTCAGCGGCAGCGAGTTTTCCCTGGCGGACATCCCGATCGGGCTGTCGGTGAACCGCTGGTTCGAAACCCCGCTGGAGCACCCGGACTTCCCCGCGGTCAGTGCCTATTACGAACGCCTGGGCCAACGTGCCGGTTTCCGCCTGCATGGTCGCAACGGCACGCCGTGAACCTCACGGCCTCAGAAGTTGACCGAGGCACTCAAGCGCGCAGTGAGCGGCGCGCCCTGGAACAGGTAGTCGTCGCCCATGTACTCGCCGACATCGCGCCAGTAGCGTTTGTCGAACAGGTTGTCCACGGTCAGGCGGAACACCGTGTTGTAGCCGTCGATGCGCGTGCTGTAGCGGCTGCCGACGTTGAAGATCGCGTAGGCGCCGGTCTCGGCTCCGCCTTGATGGCTGGCGGACTTGCGGCCGCTGTACTGCATCCCGCCGAGCAGCGCCAGGCCGTCGAGCCAGGGCAGGGCGTAGTCGCCGGACAGACTGGCGCGTAGCTGCGGCACGTTGATCGCCTGGTGCCCTTCGTAGCTCGGCGTGCCGGTGTCGGTGACGCGTGCCCGGATCGCCGCGACGCTGGCGGCGATCTGCAGGCGCTGGGTCGCCCAGCCGTTGGCCGACAGTTCCAGGCCGGTGTTCTTCTGCTGGCCCTGCTGGACGTAGGTGAAGTTACCGTTGCCGTCAGGCTTGGCGTACTGGTAGCCCTGGCGGATCTGGAACAGCGCGGCGGCGAGGGTCATGCGTCGCCAGTCGTACTTGATCCCGGCCTCGATCTGGCGCGAGACCGTGGGTGCCAAGGTCTCGAACGCGTTGCTGGCAAACCACGGCGCGGTACCGCCCAATGACAGCCCCTTGCTGTAGCGGGTGTACAGCGACAGGTCTTCGATCGGTTTGTAGATCAGCGCCGCCTCGGGCAGGAACACGTATTGCCGGGTATGCCGAGCGGTATCACCGGTCTGGTCGAAGGTGCGTTCGTCCAGACGCACCTCGCGGCCGCCGAGGATGGTTTGCCATTGGTCGTTGAAGCGGATGCGGTCGGTGGCGAAGAGTCCGTATTGGCGGCTGTCCAGGTGGCGATAGGAGGGGCCGATGGCGCCGTCGTAACGCGGGAAGTTCTCCGGGTCGCCGTCGATATTGCCGTTGCCGATCCTTTCATTGATGGGGTTGTGCTGATCGACCACGCGACGGAACGCACTGGTGCCCACGGTCAATTCGTGCCCAAGGCCACCAGCGTCGAAGCTGCCACTGAGGGCGGCCTGGATTTCGTCGTTGCGCCGAGTGTCGTCGGGGCTGCGGAAATCGTAGATGTCGTAGTCGCCTTCGGGAGTGAAAGAGTTGCCGAGTGAGCCCGATGGACAGTTGCTCAGGTAACCGCAACCCCAGGCAAACGAACTGTAGTCATCGATCACCACCCGACTGCGCGAAGCGCTCAGGCTGCCTTTCCAACTGTCGTTGAAGTGGTACTCGAACAAACCATTGATGTTCAGCGCATCGTTGCCGACCTGCGGCGAACCGCTCTGGTGACCCAGCAGCTTGCGCGGCGAGGCACCGTGGGGTAGCTCGGTGCCACCGAGCAACTGGTAGCCGGGCGCCGAACGCTGCTGCTTGTTCTGGTACTCGACATCCAGTTGCAGCAGGGCGTCGGGGCTGATGTTCCAGTCGAAGGCCAGCGAGGCGAAATCGCGCTTGCCGTTGGTGTGCTCGACATAGGACCGTATGTCCTCGTGGGCCACGTTGGCCCGCAGGCCGAACTGCCGCTCGGGGCCGAACCAGCCGCCGACATCGGTGGCCAGGTAGCCGCTGCCGCGGTCGTCGGTGGACACGGTGACCGAGCGCACGTCGGCCGGGCGCTTGGTCACGTAGTTGATCACGCCGCCGGGTTCGCTGACCCCGCTTGCCAGGCCGGACAGGCCCTTGAGCACTTCGACCTGCTGCTTGTTCTCCAGGCCCACGTTCTGCTCGCCGGTGATGCTGCGGCCATTGATCCGGTAGCTGTTGGCGGCGTTGAGGGTAAAGCCGCGCACGTTGAAGTTCTCGTAGTAGCCCACCGGCGCATAGCTCTGGCCCACCGCCGCGTCGTTGCGCAGCACCTCGCTGAGCAGGCGCGCCTGCTGGTCCTTGAGCAACGAATCGGTGATCACCGAGACCGACGCCGGGGTATCGCGCAGCGGCGCACTGTCGAAACCGGCGACCGAGGCGTTGTCGGCACGGTAGCCGCTGGTGTCCTCGCCGACCACATTGACCGCCGGCAGCTCGGTTTCGGCAGCCTGTACGGCGGGCAGGCCGGTGGCGATCAGCAGCCCGAGAGTGATACGCGGGGCGGCGCGTTGGCCGGACCTGCGGTAAGCCTTGTACATCAACGATTCCTCGACATCCGGGCGACAAAAGCGCGCCATCATACAGAACGATGGAAACCGAGGCGTCTTTATGGCGATGGGCTCTGGGCAAACTGTCGGTGTTATCCAGGATGGGCTGTACGGTTTTCGTGAGGTCCAGGTGGAACATGAATTAAACTGGTGATCATCAAGATTAAAATGAGTTTGTCTCAATAGTGGTCGGATAACGACAATGGCTCCCATCAACACACAGGAGTTTTTGTCATGGCTTTGGCCCATTCCCTTGGATTTCCGCGCATTGGCCGCGACCGCGAACTGAAGAAGGCACAGGAAGCCTTCTGGAAGGGTGAACTGAACGAGGCCGGCCTGCGCGCCGTCGGTGCCGAACTGCGCAAGGCCCATTGGGACCTGCAGAAGAACGCCGGTATCGAACTGCTGCCGGTGGGCGACTTCGCCTGGTACGACCAGGTGCTGACCCACTCGCTGATGTTCAGCGTGATCCCCGAACGTTTCCGCCCGCACGACGGCAAGGCTACCCTGCAGACCCTGTTCGGCATGGCCCGTGGCGTCAGCGACCGTTGCTGCGGCGGTGCCCACGCCCAGGAAATGACCAAGTGGTTCGACACCAACTACCACTACCTGGTCCCGGAGTTCAGCGCCGACCAGTCGTTCCAGCTGGGTTGGGAGCAACTGTTCGAGGAAGTCGCCGAAGCCCGTGCATTGGGCTACCCGGTCAAGCCGGTGGTGATCGGTCCGCTGACCTACCTGTGGCTGGGCAAGGCCAAGGGCGGCGACTTCGACAAGCTCGACCTGCTGGAGCGCCTGCTGCCGCTGTACGGCCAGATCTTCCAGCGCCTGGCCGAACAGGGCGTGGAATGGGTACAGATCGATGAGCCGATCCTGGCCCTCGACCTGCCACAGGCGTGGAAGAACGCCTTCGAGCGGGCCTACAACCTGATTCAGCGCGACCCGTTGAAGAAGCTGGTCGCCACCTACTTCGGCGGCCTGGAAGAGAACCTCGGCCTGGCCGCCAACCTGCCGGTCGATGGCCTGCATATCGACCTGGTCCGTGCGCCCGACCAGTACCCGACCATTCTCGACCGCCTGCCGGCCTACAAGATCCTCTCCCTGGGCGTGGTCAACGGCCGTAACGTCTGGCGCTGCGATCTGGAAAAGGTCCTGGCGGTGGTGCAGCACGCCCATGAGCGGGTGGGCGATCGCCTGTGGGTGGCGCCGTCCTGCTCGCTGCTGCACAGCCCGGTCGACCTGGCACGTGAAGACCAGCTCGATGCCGAGCTGAAAAGCTGGCTGGCCTTTGCCGTGCAGAAGTGTGAAGAGGTGGCGCTGCTGGCGCGGGCCGTGAGCGAACCGCACGCGGCAGAGGTGCAGAAGGCCCTGGCCGACAGCCGTGTCGTCCAGGCCAGCCGCGCCGCGTCGCCACGCATCCACAAGCCGGCCGTGCAGGCCCGTGTGGCAGCCATCACGGCCCGGGACAGCCAGCGCCAGTCGCCGTTCACCACACGGATCGGGAAGCAGCGCGCGGGTCTGAACCTGCCGCTGTTGCCGACCACCACCATCGGTTCGTTCCCGCAGACCGCCGCGATCCGCCTGGCCCGCCAGTCGTTCAGGCAGGGCAAGTTGACCGAGTCCGACTACATCGAGGCGATGCACAGCGAGATCCGTCATGCCGTGCAGATCCAGGAGCACCTGGGGCTGGATGTGCTGGTGCACGGTGAGGCCGAGCGCAATGACATGGTCGAGTACTTCGCCGAGCAACTGGACGGCTATGTATTCACCCGTTTCGGCTGGGTGCAGAGCTACGGTTCGCGCTGCGTGAAACCGGCGGTGATCTTCGGTGACCTGAGCCGTCCGCAAGCCATGACCGTGGAGTGGATCCGGTACGCCCAGGGCCTCACCGACAAGGTGATGAAGGGCATGCTCACCGGTCCCGTGACCATGCTGATGTGGTCGTTCCCACGGGAGGACGTGACCCGTGAAGTGCAGGCCCGGCAACTGGCACTGGCGATCCGCGATGAGGTCGTCGACCTGGAAGCGGCCGGCATCCGCATCGTGCAGATCGACGAAGCCGCCTTCCGCGAAGGCCTGCCGCTGCGCCAGGCCCAGTGGCAGCACTACCTGGACTGGGCCACCGAATCCTTCCGCCTGTGCGCCTCGGGTGTACGTGATGAAACCCAGATCCATACCCACATGTGCTACAGCGAGTTCAACGATGTGATCGAGTCCATCGCCGCGATGGATGCGGATGTGATCACCATCGAAACCTCGCGCTCGGACATGGAGTTGCTGGAGGCCTTCGAAGCGTTCGCCTACCCGAATGAAATCGGCCCGGGTGTCTACGATATCCACTCGCCACGGGTACCCGAGGTGGCCGAGATGGCCAACCTGCTGCGCAAGGCGGCCCGGCGGATTCCGGCCGAGCGCCTGTGGGTCAACCCGGATTGCGGGCTGAAGACCCGTGGCTGGCCGGAGACCGAGGCGGCACTGGTGAACATGGTGAGCGCAGCCCGCCAACTGCGTGCCGAGCTGGCCTGAGGACCGGATAGCCGTAGCCGATTGGTGGAGGCTCCCGGGTTTTCGGGCCCCCGCACAAACGGGTCGCACGGAAGAGGGGATTGGGCATAGCATTCGCACTCGGGGTGGCGAGCGCTATCGGACTCGCCCCCGGTCAATGGATTGCCCGATGAGTCTACTCACCCAGACAGAAGCCCAGCAGCGCGCCGACGATATACGAGTGTTCCAGCTGGAGCTGGACCGGCTCGAACGCGAAGGCGCGCTGCAACTCTCTGCCGAGCAGCAGCTCGGCCTGACCCGCCATCACCAGGCGCTGCTCGCCCACTACCGCGATGCCTTCGATATCGACCTGACCACCAGTTCCCGGCAGTTGTCGACGGGCATGCGCATTGCCTCGTTTCTCGGTGCACTGGCGCTGGCGGCCAGCGTGTTCTTTCTCTTCTACCGCTTCTGGGGCACGTTCTCGACCGTCGCCCAGGTCTCGACGCTGCTGTTGGCGCCACTGCTGACCTTCATCGCCACGATGTGGCTGCAGGGGCGCGACAGCACCGGCTATTTCACCAAGCTGGCAGCCCTGGTGGCGTTTGCCTGCTTCGTCCTCGATATCAGCATGCTGGGGCAGATCTTCAATATCGCCCCGTCCGACAAGGCCTTCGTCGTCTGGGGGCTCTTCGCCCTGTTGCTGGCCTACAGCTGCAACCTGCGCCTGCTGCTGTTGGCGGCGATCATCTGCCTGGCCGGCTTCGTCGCCGCGCGGGTGGGTAGCTGGGCCGGGGTATACTGGCTGGACCTGGGAGATATTCCGGAGAACTTCTTCCCGGCAGCCGTGTTGCTCGCTCTGGCTGCGCGGTTCATGCCGCACAAGCGCTTCCCCGGCTTCGCCATGACCTACCGGGTGTCCGCGCTCCTGGCCCTGCTGGTGCCGGTGCTGGTCCTGGCCCATTGGGGGGAGGGCAGTTACCTGGCGTTCGATCCGAAGCGGGTTGAACAGGGCTATCAGGTGGCGGGTTTCCTGCTCAGTGCCGCAGCGATCTGGCTCGGCGTACGTTGGCATTGGCCGGATGTGGTCAACACCGGTGTGACCTTCTTCGTGATCTTTCTGTTCACCAAGTTCTATGACTGGTGGTGGGAGACTCTGCCCAAGTACCTGTTCTTCTTCGTGGTTGGCCTGGCTGCGGTGCTGGTGCTGGTGGTGCTCAAAAAACTGAGGGCACCGCAGGCCGGGGGTGTCCAATGAACAACTGGACCCGCCGTTACACCCTGATTGCCGGTGTGACGCTGATGCTTGTCACCCAGGCGGTGGTTCTGCTCGGGGTGGCCCATAACCGCAGCGGAACGCCGCAAGCGGTACTGAACCTGTCCCAGCGTGAGCTGCAGTTGCCGTATGGCAATGATGCCGACAACAGCGGCCTGTCGCTGCACCTGCGTCTGCGGGGGCTGCATCCGTACGAGAACGCCTTTTCCGACCCGGGCGACATCACCGTCTGGCTGGACAAGGACAAGCTGGCGAGCCTGGGCTTCGATGTCTCCAAACCCTACGACACACAGTACAGGGGCAGCCGCTACGCCAGGCGGTTTTCCCGGCCCGTGTTCCTGGCCTTCGAGTTCAATGGTCCGGCCTATCGGCGGGCCGTCGAAAAGGCTCGGGCATACGAGGCGCGGGTCACGGAGAAAAATGCCCGGGAAGCGGCCAGCCGATCGCTGGCCTTCGAGCTGAAGGGCAACAGCCGGCTGTTCCTGATCGATGCCGGCCTGGATGCCCAGGCGCTGCGCGCGCAGTACCCGGATACCCGTCGATACCTGATCCTGCCCGGCAGGATCGAGCCCCTGGTGCTCGACAGCGGTGAAGACCGGCCGCGGCTGCTGACGGGGCGTGTCAGTGAGGTCGCGGCGGACAATATCAACGTGCCCGCCGCCTTCAGCCGCCTGCTTGAGCCGATACGGCAGCAGATCAGTGGGCAGCGCTACGAGGATCGCGAGAGTGACGCCTTCGGCTTCAGCGCGACGGTGGCCTTCGGGCAGCGGTTCGAGCCGTGGATCGTCGACCTGGCACCCACGCAGACGCCCCCTCGTCCGTAGTGAAGGGAAGGATCGGGAGCGCTGCTCAGGATTGACCTGCGGCGCTCCTCAGGGTTGTGGCCGGCATGGGCCTGGGAGAAATCATCATCCGCCGTTCAGGTCGGAGAAATGGTGCCCAGCAGGCCGATCGCTATGGTCAGTAGCAGGAAACCGCCGAGGAAAATTGCCATCTTGCCCATGATTTCAGGCCTCCTGAGCCAAGGAATTGCGGTGCAGCGAAAATCGAGTCATATCGAACTCTCCCCTCAAACACGACCCGGGACGCCGGGCGGTGACTTATTGTCGGGGGAAATCTGATCCCGATACAGATTCAGGTAACGAAGAAAAATACGGATCAGATGACTTTGGAGCTGGGCAGGTCATGGAGCAATGGCTCGCCACTGTTGCAGTGGCGAGCCAGGGGCTGTCAGTGGCGGTCCAGCCAGACGGTCTGGGCGTTGCAGAACTCACGCACGCCGAAGTGCGACAGTTCCCGGCCGAAACCGCTCTTCTTCACGCCGCCGAAAGCCACGCGGGGGTCGGAGGCGCTGTAGCCGTTGATGAACACGCCACCGGTTTCCAGCTCATCGGCCATCTGCCGTGCCAGCTCGACGTTGGCGGTGTAGACGGTCGAGGTCAGGCCGAACTCGCTGTCGTTGGCCAACGCCACGGCATGGCGGGCGTCACGGGCGGTGATGATCGACGCCACCGGGCCAAACAGTTCCTGCTTGAACGAGGTCATCCGGTCGGTGACACCGCCCAGCACGGTTGGCTCGTAGAAGTTGCCGTTGCCTTCGACCTTTCTGCCGCCCAGCAGCAGGGTCGCGCCTTCGGCCAGGGTCGCCTGGACCTGCTGGTCCAGCTCGTCGCGCAGGTCGAAACGGGCCATCGGGCCGATGTAGGTCTCGGCCGACAACGGGTCGCCCACCACCAGTTTGCGGGTGGCTTCGACGAACTTGCGGGTGAATGCCTCGACCACGCCCTGCTCGACGATCAGGCGCTTGGCGGCCGCGCAAACCTGGCCGGTGTTCTGGTAGCGGCCGATCACCGCCGCCTGCACCGCCGCGTCGAGGTCGGCATCATCGAGCACGATGAACGGGTCGGAGCCGCCCAGTTCCAGCACGCATTTCTTTAGCGCCGCCCCGGCTTGAGAGCCGATGGCGGTGCCGGCGCGCACGCTGCCGGTCAGGGTCACGGCGGCAATGCGCGGGTCGGCGATGGCTTTGGAGACACCGTCCGGTGTGACGTTGATCACTTCGAAAACGCCCTCTGGGAAACCGGCATGCCTGAACGCATCGAGCAGCAGGTAGGCACTGCCCATCACGTTCGGTGCGTGCTTGAGCACGTAGGTGTTGCCGGCCAGCAGGGTCGGCACCGTGCCACGCAGCACTTGCCAGATCGGGAAGTTCCACGGCATCACCGCCAGGATCGGGCCCAGTGGGCGGTACTCGATACGGGCGCTGCCGTTGTTCACCAGCGTCGGTTCGGGCGCCAGCATGGCCGGGCCGTGCTCGGCGTACCACTCGCAGAGTTGCGCGCATTTCTCGATTTCGCCACGGGCCTGGGCGATCGGCTTGCCCATTTCCAGGGTGATCATCTCGGCCATCCGGCTGGCGTTGGCGCGCAGGGCTACGGCCAGGGCGACCATCCGTTGCGCACGCTGGGCGATGCTGGTCCGGCGCCAGCTGGCGTAGCCTTTGGCGGCGCGCGCCAGCGCTGCGTCGAGCTGCTCGGCGGACTCATAGGCATAGTGGCCGATCTGCTGGCCATTGAAGGGGTTGATCGAAATCGCGTGGGTCTGGTTCGACACAGTCATCATGGCACCGTCCTGTCGGGTGGGTTATGGGGCCAGATTACGGGGCTGTTGTTTTTCTGGAAACTGAATAATACTGAGCAAAACATTCACAATTGGAGAATGGTGTGGATCTGGTCCAGCTGGAAATCTTCAAGGCTGTTGCCGAGCAGGGCAGCATCAGTGCCGCCGCACAACTCATTCACCGGGTGCCATCGAACCTGACCACTCGCATCAAGCAGTTGGAGCAGGACCTCGGGGTGGAACTGTTCATCCGCGAGAAGAGCCGCCTGCGCCTGTCGCCGGCGGGGTGGAGCTTCCTCGACTATGCCCGGCGCATTCTCGACCTGGTCGCCGAGGCGCGGTTGACAGTGTCCGGGGAAGAGCCCCAGGGGCCGTTCGCCCTCGGCTCGCTGGAGAGCACGGCGGCGGTGCGCATCCCGGCGCTGCTGGCGGCCTACAACCAGCAATACGCCAAGGTCGAGCTGGACCTGTCCACCGGCCCCTCCGGTACCATGATCGAAGGCGTGCTGTCCGGGCGCCTGGTGGCGGCCTTCGTCGACGGGCCGATTCTGCACCCGAGCCTGGAAGGCGTGCCGGTGTTCGACGAGGAGATGGTGATCATCGCGCCCCTGCAGCATGCGCCGATCACCCGCGGCGCCGATGTGAATGGCGAGAGCATCTACGCCTTTCGAGCCAACTGCTCGTACCGTCACCACTTCGAGAGCTGGTTCAGCCACGACGCGGCGGTGCCCGGCAAGATCTTCGAGATGGAGTCGTACCACGGCATGCTGGCCTGCGTCAGCGCCGGTGCCGGCCTGGCGATGATGCCGCGCAGCATGCTCGAAAGCATGCCGGGTTGCAGCACTGTCAGTGTCTGGCCGATGTCGCCGGATTTTCGTTACCTGCAGACCTGGCTGATCTGGCGCCGCGGTACCGTGTCGCAGAACCTGTCGGTGTTCGTGCAATTGCTGGAAGAGCAGGGCCGGGCAAACCGCAGCCCGGCCGCGTGACGGACCGTCCGCCATCCCCGTATGCTTGGCGTTCGCCGAATGCCCCCACCCAGACAGGAGCGCGCATGACCCTCAGCTTTGTAAAGATGCATGCCCATGGCGATGACTTCGTCGTCATCGACCGTCGTGGCCAGGCGGACCCGATCACCAGCACGGTGGCCCGGCGCCTGGGCGACCGCCACCGTGGCATCGGTTTCAACCAGTTGGCGGTGGTGCTCGATTGCGAGGATGCGGCGGCCCGGGTGGTGTTCTGGAACTGCGATGGTTCGCCTCTCGAGACCTGCGGCAGCGCCACCCGTGGGGTGGCCGACCTGCTGATGCGCGAGTCGGGCAACTCGTCGGTGCGGCTCAGGAGCAACCGGGGCTTGCTGACCTGCGTGCGCGAGGAGGGCGGGGCGATTTCGGTGGACATGGGCAAACCGTCGCTGGCCTGGCAGGAGGTACCGCTGGCCGAGGCCATGGACACCCTGGTCCTGCCGATTGCCGGCAGCCCGGTGGCCTGCAGCATGGGCAATCCCCATTGCACCTTCTTTGTCGAGGACATCGCCGCGGTCGACGTGGCCGAGCTGGGGCCGAGGATCGAAACCGATCCGCTGTTTCCGAAAAGGACCAACGTGCATTTCGTCCAGGTTCTGGACCGCGGTCATATCCGCCTGCGCATCTGGGAGCGGGGCGCCGGCATCGCGCAGGGTTCGGGTTCCTGCTGTTGCGGCGCGGTGGTGGGCGGTATTCGCCGTGGTCTGCTGGACGAGCGGGTCGAGGTGCAATGTGACGGCGGCACGGTCAGCGTGCAGTGGGATGGCTGTGGCGGGGTGATCCTGAGCGGGCAGGTGGAGACGGTTCTGCAAGGCACGATTGCCGGGTATTAGACTGGACAAGCGCCGGGAAAGGCGGTCCCATGTGCCGTTTTCATTCAGAGATAGTGCCATGTCAGAAATCATCGACGAATCCTTCTATGACCGTGCGGACGAGCACATCAACCTGTCCAATGAGCAGCTCAAGCAGGTCGAGAACTTCGGCAAGGTCAACGCTTCGATGATGTTCGGCACCACCCGCTTCAATGCCTGGGTCAGTGCGCGCAACTTCAAGTCCGGCGAGGAAATGGCCCAGGCCCGGGAGGCGATGCTCAAGTATTTCTGCGAGCAGTATCGGTTGATGCTCGAGGACAACCTCGACGATCACATCAAGCACTTCGACCTGTACATGGGGGCGAAGCAGGACTGAGTTGTCGAGGGTTCAGGTTCCGATCGTTCCCACGTTCCGCGTGGGAACGATCTTTGATCTCATCGCTGATCGCTGATCGCTGATCGCTGATCGCTAACGGCTACGAGCCGCGTCGCTGGTGACGGTGGTGATGGTGTCCATCGTCGGTGCCATCGGTTTCGTCGGGCTGGTGATTCCGCATGCCTTGCGCCTGCTGCTGGGGCCTGGTCACGCTCGACTGCTGCCGGCCAGCGCCCTGGGTGGTGCGCTGTTACTGGTGCTGGCCGATACTGATGCGCTGCACCTGCGCGAGCGCCAGGTACAGGCCTTGCCGGTCACCACCCTGGTGGCCCTGCATGACCTCAACCAGGCGCTGACCTGCGATCGCCTGGCGATCCTCGACCGGGGGCGCTGACGTTGCCGGCGGGGATGCCGTTGCCAGCGCAGTGACATACTCAGTGGGCGGAAGCCTTGCGCCAGGCGCTCATGATGGTCGCCAACACGATCAACGCGGCACCACCGGCCATGCGCAGCGACGGTTGCTCGCTGAACAGCCACCAGGCGCAGGCGATCGCATACACCGGCTCCAGCGCGATGATCATGCCAGCAGTGCGGGCCTGCAGGCCTTCGAGGCTTTTCACGAACAGGAACTGCGAGAGCCCGGTGCAGAAGATGCCCAGTACCGCGAGATTCACCCAGTCGTCAGTGCTCAGGCTGTTGGTCGCCAGGTGGCTGAAGGCGAACGGTGCCACGAGGGCGGCGACCACGACGTTCTGCCAGAACGAAGTCTGCATGGCGTTCATGCCGCTGGTGTTGCGACGGTTGGCGACGGTCAGCAGGGCGAACGACAGGCCCGAAGCCAGGCCCCAGATCAAGCCTACGGTACCCTGGTCGAGCATGTCGAAGGAGGGCACCACCAGCACCAGGCCGGCCGACACCATCAGCAGCAGCAGGCTTTCGGTGGTGCCGATCCGGTCACGGAACACCAGCAGGTCGATCAGCGCGATGAATGCCGGGAAGCTGGCGAAGCCCAGGGTTGCCACAGCCACGCCACCGACTTTCACGGCGATGAAGAAGGTCACCCAGTGTGCGGCGAGCAGGGTACCGGTCAAGCCGATGATCGGCAGGTTGCGCCAGCTCAGCGCGTCCAGCAGGCGGGTGCCCTTGAGCCCGGCGACGAAACCGAGGGCGATGAAGGCGAAGGTGGCGCGGCCGAAGGTGATCAGGCTGGCATCGGCCTGGATCAGAGCGCCGAGAATACCGGTCAGCCCGAACAGGACCGCGGCGATGTGGGCGACGAGCAATGCATTGCGGTGACCGGTTGCAGAACCGGCACTGGAGATCGATGTAGTAGTCATGGCAGTCAAATCTTCACAATTGTTGCGCACACAGAGATGGTCCGCTCGTGCGCGCGGGTCCATAGGTTCTGAGTCATATTGTTGTCTGCGACCGGTTGTCCGGCTCGGAAGGGCGCCGCAGCGTTGGAATTGTGAAGCGAGGCTGCATACTCGCGGGTGTCGCGGGACCGGCCTATGGCGTAAGGGCGGTCTGTGTGCGGATTATTGGATTTGCCGATTTTGACGGAGCGATCAGAAACGACACGGTTTTGTCGGAATACGACTTGCTGACCAGAGGTGGTTCATTGTGGTGCTGGCGGCTCTAGGCCGTCTGTCGCAGAGCGAGTGAGCCATGCCTGGCCCCTTCCGCTGTGGATGGCGAGTTTTGCACTTTATTTGGCGGGATATCCATCTGTGATCAGGGACGGGCCCCACATAGAATCTCTGAAACTGAAAGTTTATCTACGTTTTTATTTGAATGCTGATCTCAAGGTATCTTATATGGATCGCCGCAATGTGCTGAAAGTACTATTATCAGGTTTGGTGTTATCCATTACACCGACTTTGCCAGTGCCCGTGCTCGCGCAGTCCGCTCCTGACTTTGGACTGCCAACGCTGCCGCAAGAGCGCGTTCATCGCATTAAAATGGGGGGCGTAGAAATTATCGCTTTGCACGATGGCGCTACACGTCTCCCCTTGAGTGATCGCTATGTTGTCAATGCACCTTTTGCTGAAGTGAAGAAGTTGGCATCAGTCCAAGGCCTAAGCACTGAATACGTTGAGCTGCCGTTTACCGCTTATCTGATTGTTTCCGGCTCTCGCCACATTCTTCTCGATACTGGCCTTGGCGAGTTTGGGTCTCCGAGAGAAACCACTGGCAAACTGACAGAAAGTCTTCGACTTGCAGGTTACGAGCCCGAAGATATCGATACCATCCTCATCTCACATTTCCATGCTGATCATATCAGTGGGCTGAGAAATGCTGCTGGAAATTTTGTCTATCCAAACGCCACGGTCTGGGTGCCAGAACCCGAGTATGACTACTGGATGAGTGATGCCAACAGGCTGGCTGCGCCACTACAACGTAAAGGCGCATTCGAAATTGCCCGACGGGTGTTTCTTGGTATGCCTGAAAAGATGCTGAGAAAATTTAGTCCCGGAATAGAAGTTGCTCCCGGAATATTTTCAAAGGCTGCTTATGGGCATACCCCGGGACATACCATCTACGAAGTCCGCTCGGGCAAGAGTTCCTTTTACTACATCGCGGACATGATTAACGTTCCTGCTTTCTTTGCAACGCATCCTGAGTGGATGGTAGCCAGCGACATTGATCCAGAACGCGCGCTGGAAGTACGGCGGCAGTTCCTGAGTATGGTGGAGAAAACCAATCCATTGGTGGGCGGCTTCCATTTCCCATTTCCGGGCGTAGGGCATCTTGAACCTGAAGGGGCGGGCTACAAGTTCTACCCGGAAAATCAATCCAACTGATGTAGCCTGCCATTCAAATCGCACAATCGCCCAGGTTGCCTTGCGGGCTGGCGGCTCCAGGGTCTGTATGAAAAGCCTTGAGACGAAGGTCAGGCAGGGCGAAAACAGCCGAGGAAGCGGAGTTCACCGGTTGTAAATGAGCATTCCGAGGCTGTTTTCAACGTAGCATCACCGAGGATCAAGGTTTTTCATACAGAGCCTAGAACGGGCTATTGCAGCGCAAGCATCATGGTGATGGGCGACAGATCGGGGCAGGTGGCGAAGCCCGCGTGCCTCGCGTAAAAATCGGCGAGCCTTTCATTCAAGGGATGGACCAGCACGGCGGTCGATCCCACTGTTTCGGCGGCATTGATACAGCGCTCGATCGCATCTTGCAGAAGGTCGATGGCATATCCGTTGCGCTGGATGGCAAGGTCTACACCCATTCGCCCCAGGATGGTGACTGGGTGCTGTGCGGGAGAGTTGCGTTGCCGGCTCCTTGGCGTCACGTGCGCACGCATGATCGAACCATTGGACAGGGTGTAGCAGCCGACGACCCTCCGGGTGCCTTTCAGGCAAATCACATACACCACCGCGTGTTTGGCGGCTTGGGCTTTATGTGCCTTGTGGAGGAGGTATTGATTGATCGACCTCTCTCCACAATCGAGATCACTTGGCTCGTGCTGCTCATCAATCCTGAGGCCTGCTCAGGTTGCCCTTGGATTTCCTGTACGTCCATACATAGAGAACTACTGAGACAAAGGTCATCTGGGACCGGGTGTTGCCAATGAAAAAGCCCTGAACAGGTCAGGGCTTTTGGCATCGCGATCCATGCGTGCGGAACGAATCAATCCCA
>NZ_JSYZ01000026.1:31501-172964 GCF_001293465.1 Pseudomonas asplenii | reverse complement strand
TTTTGGGTTGGCGTTGACACCTGATCGCTCGCATCGTGTTCTTCGGTTTCGCTGCATGGGGCTGGGTGTGGTTTCGCCGCCGGACGCTCAAGGTTCAACCGGTCTTTCTCCACACTGTCAAAAGGGCTGAAGTGACTGCGGTCTTCGGCATCCTGCTGATCGAACTGGTGCGGATCAGTGCGTTGTGGGAGAGCCTGGTATGACGCTCTACACCAACGACTACCTGGAGTTCTACCTGACCCTGGTGGGTTGGCTGGTCAGCAATGGCATCTGGAACGTGCTGATGGACTCAGGCTTCTTCGCGTTGCCGTTCCTGGTGATCATTCTGCAGGAATGGTTCAGGGGCCGAGAGGAAGGCGGTGGTGCTGATGCGGCGCTGGCGGCCAGCGCCAGCATCGAGCATCGCCTGTGGTTGGCGACTGCGGTGGTGATGTTCGCCGGGGTGCCCTTCATCACGGTGAGCCTGAGCACCCTGAAGTTCGACCAGAGTCGTTCGGAACAGTGTCAGCATCAGGCCCCCCTGCCCCAGAATACCGGTTGGTCAAAGTCCTTCACCACCCTGAACGGCCAGAGTGCGAAAGTGCCGATCTGGTGGTTCTTTGTGCATTCGGTATCCAAAGCGATCAGTGGTGCCGCCGTGGCCGCCATTCCCTGCGGGACGGATCTGCGGCAGATGCGCATGGAAGTGAACAACACTCGCCTGAAAAACCCGCTGCTGGCCCAGGAGGTGGCCGATTTCGTCGACAACTGCTATGGCTACTCCCGGGCCAAGCTGTTCATGAAGCAACCGACCCTGACCGAGGAGCAGACCAACGACACCAACTGGATTGGCTCGCGGTATTTCCTGCAGAACACGGGCTTCTACGACACCTATCATTCCAAGACTCCACGCGACGCATGGCCTTACGATCCAGAGCGGGACGCGGGCCTGGCGAAAGTACCCAGCGGTGGCGGCTACCCGACGTGCAAGCAGTGGTGGAGTGACGAAAAGGAGGGATTGAAAAGCCGACTACTTGCCGAAGTGGACAGCTCCCTATTGGAGCGCTTCACAAAGTGGGCCACCTTTACCAGCAAGGACAAGGTGGACGAGGCGCTCATTCGGCAGGTGGTGTCGCCGAGGAACCAGCAAATGACTCAGGGCAAGGTCTATACCGACTACGGCGGAAGGATCGGTTCCTCGATACCTGACGTTGCCGCCAGGGTAACAGGAGCAGTGGGAACGACCATGGGCACGCTGACGAACATGCCGGCCATGGATGTGGTGCGCCAGGCGCTGCCGATGATCATGGCCTTCTTGAAGATGGCGCTGGTGATCTGCATTCCGTTGGTGCTGGTGCTCGGCAGCTACGACTTGAAAGCGCTGGTCACGATATCGGTAGTGCAATTCGCACTGATCTTTGTGGATTTCTGGTTCCAGTTGGCACGCTGGATGGACAGCACCATCTTCGATGCCTTGTACGGGTCCGGCTCGCCTCATGCGAACCTGAACCCGTTGATGGGGTTGAACAATGAGCAGGCTGATTTTTTGTTGGGTATGGTGATGGGGGCAATGTTTCTTGTGTTGCCTTCTTTCTGGATGACATCGTTAACTTGGACCGGGCTCCAAACAGGTCAATTTCTCAAAGGCGTAGCAGAGGGAGTGAATAACCCGCTTCAGCACGGAGGTAAAGGTAAGGACATACTAGAGAGGAAGATAAGAAATTCACTAAAGAGCAATCGAAAGTAATCCAGTTACGGATTACGATGAAAGGCCGGATCGTTAATATTTTCAAGGGAGTAAGGGTCGGGAAAGAGGTTGTCATCATTAAAGCTCTCTACAACCCCTTCTTCCTCCGCGTCAGATTCATTAGCAATCATTTCCTTAGCCAAAATAATAGCAATTACTGCCATTGCGATCCAAAAAGCTAAGTATAAGAACGCACCAATCAAGGACAGCCGGACCAGCCCACCCAGCAAGCTCGCCAACGTGGCGGGCATGCCCTTCTTCATCATCCAACGGAGCACTGGCTCCTCAAGCTTGCGGTAGCCAGACGAGAGCCTCCCGAAGGCAAAGCCGATACGGAAGGAAAGTCCTTTTTTCTTTTTTGCAGTAGCCATGCTTCTGACCTCGCGATTGAGATTTCACTCGTCGTACGGCCTGTTGGTACGACGTTCAAATCAGCTTGGCAGAGGGCATCAATAAGGGCTTGTAGGATTATTCCCAAATAGCAGTGGATTCGGCAGCAAGAGCACAATATTTTGGCTTATTCCGCCAATTGCAAGATAACTCTCTTTCAGTTGAGTGAAATTTCCGAGAGAATTCCAAGTGCTTGTTTTGCGTCCATTCTCGCCGCTAGTCTTCGGCTCGTCACTGCTCATCAGTGATCAGGTTTAGTCGCCTGGAAATTTACATTGGTCGCACAAGCGTCACCTCTCAATCGGGCATTTCTGTGCCCTCCTTGATGGTGGCTGTGCGTAGGGCGCTTTCGAGCGCGCCGGGTTCCCAATGTTCCGGTACGACTAACCTGCGTACAGCTGCCTCCCACTCGTTTAGTCGCGACGCAGGCAGTTCCACTTAACATTGGAAGTGCAGACATGTTCAAAGTAACCCCCAATCCGCCGGCGAAACACAACGCAGCAATCATCGACTCCCGCATCGCCGATCGAGCACTGGCCCACCACAACCTCGGCCCGGATGCAGGTACGGAGCCCAATCCTCTGCCCGCAGTGATACCGCCATGCAACTCACCTACGCTGCTCGGCCAAGAAGAGGTCCTGGTCGACATCCACTCAATCCTGCAGTCGGCCGCGGCCACGGCCTATGAGAACGCCGACAACCAGACCGGCCCCAATCGCAAGGTGGCGATGGGCGTGGTGTACCTGATTGAGCTGGCGCAGTCGAGGATGGATCAGTTCCTGAATGGGCAGTCGATCAGCGCCAGCAGCTGATCACGACGGGCTTCAGGGAAAAGCGGGAAGCAGGAGCACAGCTTCCCGCTCTACTCGTATCCGTCGGGCCTGACGCCGATGCCGGCGCCCCGTGCTAGCGGATCTGAAAAACCCGAGAAATCAGAGCACGGGCTTTATCGCCGTCGGCCTCATACAGGCCCTGTAAACAGGCCTGGTCAGCGAGTCGATGCAGGCGAAAATGGTTGTAGAACGCCTGGCCCAGTCGCTGCCCAGCAAACAAGCCCTGCTCCCATCGTTCGAGAAACTCGTGGTAGCTGGCGCTCTCAACTTCCAGCCGCGATGGGCTGCCCGCGTAGAGGTCGACGGCGTATGAATGAGCCGCACCGGCAACGTAGTAGAGGACATCCCCTGAATACACCAGCGCGCCCTGCTCCACCTCAGCCTTGAAACACGCCTTGAGCGCATCCTCCGTCGCAAAGCCGTACCCGGGCAATCGGGATGCTGCAAAGCCTGCAAGCCGTCCCACATTGAAACCGTCGATCTGTCCCTGTGCCCCAAAGTCAAAGCTCACAGCACCCGTGGAAAGCAGAACGGCGCAGCCGTGGCCATACTTGAAGTAGCGTACGCCGCCCTCAAGCGTTCCTTGCTCGGGAATGTCAGCAGCCAACCAATCGGTAGGGGTCGCCGGCAGTTCGAAACCCGAGCGCTGCATGAGCTGCACGGCCATTCGGACGCTGGCCTGGTAGTCAGAAATCAAACGGGCAAGTTGGGTATTCATGGAGTCTCGAACGGCAGGAAGTGGGTCGCTCCCTCAGCAGGGAGACGACTGCGTGGACAGGTGCTATCGGCGGTGGCTGAGCCTGTGCCAATGCTCGAGGGTTTCGCGTTAGTCGTACCAGTCGAGCTTGAGGCCAATGACCTTGCGAAAGCTGTCCAGGGCGCTCATGAACTCCGCCCTCTGGAACGAGACTGGCGCCACGCCCTCAAACCAATCGACCTCGGGGTCTGCGTCATGTATCCAGCCGCGCATTACCCCGAACCGCTGCCAATGAATACGCTCTTGATCCGCTGCCTGTTCGACCGCCACGACAGCGCAGTTCAGATCCAGGTCCTCCGAGCAGACCAGCAGCGGAACCAGCGTTTTCCAGCCTGGGGCCGTTGAATAGCTCCGGTCCCAGATCAGCTCGACATCCCTATCGTTGTCGAGCCCCCAATGCGCGCTCACCAGGTCCATCTCCGTGTCTGGGTTTTGCTGCGGTAGCCAGACCTCAAACGGCAGGCCATCAATGGCGAACGTCGGGTATGGCTGGGTGATGTATTTGGAGGTGTGCTGAACGATGGTCAGGCGGTTCATTGAGGGGGCTGTCTTCCGTGTTCGATTCCATGCTCCCGGCAGGCTACAGAATGCCGGCTACTGGGTCCATGGTCCTGCCCACCCGATGCATTACCCGATTGAAGCGCTCTGCCCGCCATAGAGGAATGTCCCGGCGATCAGTTGGCCGTCGGTGTCGTTGAATTCGGTGTGGTACCTGACGGGAAAGACCTGCGCCTCGTTACCAAGGGCAGCCAGCAGAGCCCTCTCGTGCTCCTGGTTCAGATCCTTCAGCAACGGATGCGTGCTGAAGTGGAAGCTCTCACCTTCATGGAAGATCGTGAGGCAGTAAGCGTCCTCATTCACCACGTAGCCCTTGAGGCGCTTCCCATCGGCCGTCTCGATCGAGGCACGCACGAACAGGCGCATCCGCAGTGGAAATGGATTGGATTCCAGCAGGGTGTAGACGCAGTGCTCGTTGCCGGCGGCGTTCACCTTGAACAACTGGAGGACCAGTTCCCGATCCAGTCCCCATCGCACGACATCATCGATTTCCTCGTGGTCGTAATACTCCGACCAGACGGGGTAGTCATCGAACGCCTCTTCGTCGAGTTGGCTCTGGGGCAGCACGCGGAATGTGGCAATGGCTTGCGTATCGATGGGCACTTGGTCTTCCAATGGATGTGGTGACACTCTAGGGTGTAGGGCCAGCCCTCAGCTCAACCGAACTCGACATCCGATGCATCTTCAGGGTACTGCGCCTGCATATCATCCAGGCATTCTTTCAGCAATCTGGCATCATTTGGCAAGCGCCTGGAAAAGCTCTCCCAACCCAGGAGCTTCAGTTGCAGTGGCATCGGGACCAGGGCGGTTATAGCGTCCCAGAAGGCGTCCCAGTTGCAGCCGTACCAACCGGGAAAACCCAAGGCATGGCTCAATAGGGAGTGCAGTGCATCGGAGCTTGTCACATCGCTCAAATCGACTTCGACAAGAGAAAGCCTCTTCATCTAGGTAGTTCCTAAAGGTTGTTGCCGTCCGAGGGATCGCCGGTACGTTGCTAACCGAGCCAATCGAATAGCGAAACACCCAACCCGGTGTATCTTGGGGTGTGCAGTTGGCGATTGCACTCACGGAGCTATCAGGTCAAGCAGGAAATCTCTGATTAGGTAAGGTTTATCAAAATAGGCTTCGATGAGCGTATGGACGAAAAGCGTCCCGTCGTCCAGCAAGAAAGGGACAGCCGAGCGGTCGATTTTGAAGGTCTTCAAGCGCTTTCGAGCATTACCTTTCTGACTGTGATCACTGTCGCGCCGGTCGAACTCATCATGAGTATAGAAAATGTATTCATGATCGATATGCGAGACACACAGCCGGTCACCGTTGACGAAATACTCCAGGTGAATCATCTGGGTCACAGCACAGTCCTCGAGCAGTTCCGGTACTTGGGCAATTTCCTCGAAGGTCATACTCTCTGCAGTGATTGAGCACCAGATTTTGTCGTTGCTGTCTTGCCCATAGAAGATCGAAACCGAAGGCTGTAATACAGCGCCTTCGGTGGAAATGTCACTGGTCCGCAGAACTGTGCGCTGCACTGCCCCACTCTGTTGTCGCACCACGTTGTCTAGCGTCAGCGGGAGCCAAATTTCCTTGATGCCGAACTCGAAAAAATACTGTTTGTCCGTTTTCACCAAGACATTGTCGCTGGGTAGCAGTGAGAGGTCTTCAATGAGACCGACCTGTCGCAGGCACTTGAACAGCTCAAGTAAGTGCTCTGGGGTGCTGATGAACAACTGCACGTGCCTTTGTCGGTCAAAGATTCTACTGGGCAAGCCTATCAGTAACTCAACATCGTCAGTAATCGAGTACAGACTATACTTGCTGTACTGTGCATCACTTTCGAAAAGATCTACACCTTCATCCGTGTAAAATTGGTAGAGCAGTGTATTCTTCTGTGGTGGCCGCGAGAATCTGCGCTGCTCTCGTAACTCCGTACGATGCGCGTCATAGACGATGCGTAGCAGGCTGGTGAGATAATAATTTTCCCCACACTGGCGATGGCTGAAATCTTTTGCCGCCAACAAGGTAGAACAAAATTCGTCGAAGGACTTTAGGGCCTTCTCACGTATTCTTCCAATGGACAGTTCCTTAAGCTCTCTCTCCCAGTGTTGAATGTAGAATGAGTCAGAGTCGGTATCGTACAACGCCAGCTCGGATTTAATCCTGTGGCGTTCAAGGCGCACTATGTTATTGACGAGATCCTCCTGCTGAACCAAATCCTGCAGCCAGGGTATAGCTTTTTCGAACAATATTGGGTCGTTTTCCAGAAAGCATTCGGTTATCAGATCGAATTTTCCGCAACCGCTAAAATCGCCTTCAAATGCGAGTAGGGTCTGCTTTTCGTGCATCGCGGTGAGATTGTCGAAGTGCTCTGCAAGCTCGCAAGGTAGCTTCATGGTGAACGGCTCTGAAGGGAAGGAGAACAGGTGCGAAACGGAGGAGTTATGCCTAGTGCGTCGCGACCTCACCTCGGAGGCCTGGGGTGCACCGCCCTGCGATCAAACCGGCTTGATCGACACCACCTCAAAATACCGGAACTTCTTCTTTTTCGCCTCGGCCTTGGCTTCCTGCTCGGCCGTGAAGGTGCTCAGGGTGTTGGCGTCGTAGGTGAGGACCTCGACCTTGCCTTCGAACTCCTTGGTGGCGTGCAGGATCACGCGCAGCTTTGGGGAGAGTGGCTTGGAGGTGGGCCGGCGTTTGGGAGCAGCCGTTGGCGTCGGCACCGGCGCCGAAGGTGGAGTCGGCTCGAACTCAATTTCAGGTGCTGGCGCGGGGATCGGTTTGGCGACTGGAGTGGAGGGACCGAAAAGCGCCAGGCGCATGTCTTCCTCGCTCAGTTCTGTGCTCATTACGAGAATCTCTTTATCGATAAACGGTGTTCTGGTGCAGTAGTAGCCTAGCCGGTGCACGTGCTTCACAGCTTCAAGCAAACCAGTGGGTGGAATTTCTATTTGTGGCAGCGGGCCTTTTCAGGCGGACAGCCCTTGTGCTGGTTTCCAAACGGGTTACAGCAAAAGTTCTTTAGCTGTCGGCGGCGATGGCCTGATCGATTGTCGTCACGATCTCGTCGATCGACATCTCGAAGTAGTACTTGCCAGGGGCGCCGCCATTGGCAAAGTGCAGGTACCCGTCCATACACCGAAATGTGTAAGCACCGATGCGAAGGGTTGATTCACGGCCATCCTGCAAATACTGCTTCAGCGCCAGCAGTTGGCTCTTGTCGAGCGCCAATGTGAGGGGCTTTTGCCAATGGGTGGTCAGCGTGATACCGGGCATGTCTACCTCTTTTCCTTGAGAGCCGATTAGCTATCGGCGGTGACGCTAAAAGCATGAGCAGCAGCCCCTGAGCCCAACGCACCCACCCCGTACAAACCGGTAATTCAACTGCGAAAGTGCTTGGAGCCCGATCCTTTCTCAAAAGACATCGCTACTCACAAACCGATAGGCAACATTCCGACGATGCTGGTTTACTATCGCGCGGCCCTGCTGCGGGCATCGAATAAAAGGTTACTGCACGTCAAATCAATGGAGCTTCATCGTGAATCGGAATCTCAAGCACACCGGCCTTTATCTGCTGCTGGCACTGGTCAGCGCCTGTTCGACTTTTGAGCCCTACCGCGCTCCTGAAACGGCACCTGCGCCACCTCCTGAGGTTACAGGGTCTGCCCCGCAGATCGATAACTGCTCGGTGGGCTGCCCCACCGGAGGCAGCAACGTCACGCTGGTCAGAACGGCCTACACGCTGAACAACGATGCGCAGACCAAGTTTGCCAAGTGGGTGGCGTATCGCGTCACCAAGGACACCCCCTACCCCAATCGCCCGCGCAACTGGAAAACCGATCCGGACATTCCTGCCGGCGAGACCTTGGACGATGCCGATTACAAGCTGGCCAATGAAACGCTGAAGACCGACCGCGGCCACCAGGCGAACCTTGCCTCCATGGCCGGCGCCAGTGACTGGCAGACGCTGAACTACCTGTCCAACATCACCCCGCAAAAGAGCGATCTGAACCAGGGTGCCTGGGCACGGCTGGAAGACAAGGAACGGGCTCTGGTTCAACGGGTGGGGATTGATTCGGTGTACGTACTGACGGGCACGCTGTACGAGCGGTACATCGGTACCCTTCCCAGCACCACCAAGCCGCACACCATCCCCAGCGGCTACTGGAAGATCATCTTCACCAACAGCACGCCGACTGAGGGGACCTTTGCGGCCTTCATCATGGACCAGGACACGCCTCGTGCGGCCAGCTTTTGCAGCTACCAAGTCACCGTTGAGGAGATCGAGCAGCGTTCGGGCCTGAAAGTCTGGACGACATTGCCGGCGGCCGAGCAGGCGGCGCTCAAACCTATTCGTGGACAGTTGGTGAAGGACATCGGCTGCTAATAGAAGGCCAGGGGCTTGGTCATCTTCACGTTACCCCAGCCTATGAGCCTACTGCCCAGCCAGTGTCGCCTACGCTAAGCGGGACGACAGCTGACCAGCCCCTGGGCAGTGAACGGGGCCCCGACTCTAGCGTCAGCAACGCTCAATTATTGCGACCATGATTTGACAATACCGTTCTTGTCGAACGTCACATTAAGGTAGTTGCTATCATGGCCTTTATTTCCTGAGAGCTCTTTAATCGAATTATTCGCCTTATCCAGGTCATAAGTTTTGTTGCTGGCTTGGGCGAGCGCTGACTTTGCAGAGTCAGTACCAGGAATCGTGCCCACCAAATTATAAAGCGATGTCAGGTTGTCTCGTGCGGTACGCTTCCTGTAAATGACGCTGGAGCTGCCATCGCTGTAATTACTTTTAGAGTCCGGCTCCCCATACAAGCTTGAGACCTCAGCCAGAGTGGTTTTGCCCTTGAAGATATGTGAGGCCACGTAGCTTTCTGAAAATTTGTCATCTCCCATCACCATGGGCATTGACGGCATTGATGGCATTGAGCTGCAGCCGCTGGTGATAGCCGAACTTAAAACAGCCATTAAAACCAATCTTTTCATTACCATCCCCTTAGCCATATTCCTAGACAGTTACTTCTTCTTTCGCGAACGAGCCCTGCACACGAACTATCCACCAGCCCAGGGCGCATAAAATACGCCCTCAATACCCGGCAACAAGAGCTGAACCAGCCCCGAAACAAGTTGATACCGATTATAAAGTTACACCTGAACGCCCGAGAAAATTCTCTTGCCTGAGCGTCTCAAACTGTTGACTGTGCGTCTCAATCGGCCTGCATCTGATCAAGGATTTTTTGCAGGGAAAATCCGGTATGTGCACGGTTGGACTTTTCTTCATGACGCAGCCGCCCGGCGGCGGCCTGCTCCCGGGCTTGCGTGGGTGAGTAACCGAACACCGCCTTGAACGAGCGACTGAAATGCGCATCGCTTTTAAAACCGAACTGGAACCCCAGACTGGAAATACGCTGTTGGTTGCCGAGGTCGCTTTGAAGATGCTCCCGGGCCTTGTTCAGCCGGCGGAGCTGAATGTAAGCCGACACTCCCGACTCCTGTGCAAACAGTCGGTACAACCGTGCCCGTGAAAGGCCCAACTGCCCGGCCACGAAGGCCGGAGACAGATCGGGTCGGTGCAGATGCTGTTCAATCAGTTGACGCGCGCGATGGAGCAGCGTGTGATCGATTGGCCCCTCGGCATCCGTGAGGTTGGCAGCACTGGGCGCCAGTGCCGCGGCGACCATGGCCAGCGTAGCTTCTTGAACGTAGGGGATGTCATCGTGCTGGAGGCAAGAAAGCCGATGCTGCAAGGCGCGCATGTGATCGGCAAGCAAGTCGCCTAACGCCCCTTTCAGCACCAGCCCATGAAGGTCCTTGGCGCCCAGGCGGGCGCTGAGGACATCGCGAGGGATTGTGAGGATGATCGTGTCGCCGGCGGCAATCACGCTGTCGAGTTCGCGTGCCAGGTCGAGCACGTAGATCTGCGAACGCCCCGCAGCAAGTGTTGTGCGCCCTGCCGAGCCATGGATTGAGTGGGAGAGGCTCAGGCAGAGGTAGTAATGATCGAGTCCATCACGGCGAATCATCTGCAGAGGCCGTTTCACACCGTAGTGCACCGGCGCGCACTCTCCCTCCCAGACACCACAGCCCATCAAGATTTCGCCTAAAAAACTGGTCGTTAGACGGTAATTGAATCCTGATGACTCCGTTTTGCCGATGTTGATGTCGAAGATGGCATTGACCTCCTCACGCCAGGCCTCGAATCGCGACCTGGGAGGGAGCGCCTGAGTACTGAACGTAAAAACCGGATTTCCCATAACCTATCAACTCTGTGATGAAGACTCATATTGGACTGGAAAACACGCTGATCTTTTCACCACCCATCGACGTACAGCGTCCCCAGTGCTGAGAAATCGTCGGCTCATCGAGCAGGTATAACCGCCGTTGGTGTGAGCTCCAGTCCTTGGCGCCGTGGTACCCCGCGTACAATCGTCCAAATCAATTGCTCCTACACCCAAAAGCGGCTGGATCGCCTCCAGGCGGCCTAAGTGTGGGCGGCGACCGGCAAGGGTGAGACGGTGCAGGCCACTGCCTCTGCAAACGCACGCCGCGCCCCTCAAGGGTCACCGGTAAAGGTCGATGCGCCTGTCATGAAAGGCTGGCATCCGCTCCTCAAGCTGCCGACGGGCACCTCATCGGGCCTTCTCGCGTTCAAGTTCTGAGCGGTAGGGCTTGGCCCCCTCAATGTAACGCCCCGGTGTCACGCCCAACACTCGCTTGAACATGGCGATGAATGCGCTGACATTCTCATAACCCAAGTCGAGTGCAACCTTGGTTACAGAGTCTCCACGACTCAGTTGTTCGATGGCGCGCAGAGCACGTGCCCGCTGGCGCCATGAGGTAAAGCTGAACCCGGTTTCAGCGACAAATTTTCTCGCGAGGGTGCGCGTCGACATCTCTCCCCAGTCCGCCCACGACCTCTGCCCGCTGATGCTCGACAGATCGCCCAGTAAAGCAGTGGCGATTCGTAGGAGACGTGGATCCTGGGGCATAGGTAGCCCAAGCGGTTCTTCAGGGGAGGACGTGATTTCATCAAGGATGACACTCGCCAAACGCTGTTCAGGACCTGATCTGACGGATCCCGTCCACCGCGTTGCCCGATCAATCAGCGATAACAGAACGTTGTTTGATTGGATGATCTTTGGTTGCAAAGGCAACTCAGCACATCCTTCCTGCGCCACGTAAACCGACCAGCCTGAAAAACCTGCGCAGGATCGGAAAGCGTGTTCACAGTTCGGTGGCAACCAAATAGAGTGAGTCGCCGGTATCACGAAGCGCTGGGCGGACGTTTCCACCGCGATCAACCCCTCGGCGCTGCCGAGCAACTGCCCTTGGGAATGGCTATGCATGGGCGTTTCACGTACCGCGTCACTTCGCTGGCAAACGGCAAGGATGTCACGCGCAGAGAGCCTGGTGATCAGTTCCGGTGCGACAAGCGGAGAAGACATCCGAGGGGCCTGCGTAGTGGGCGATGTGTCAATGAGGAAGCGATGTCGGCGTGGCACAAACGCAGGATAGGTAGGCATTGTTACGGCAGTCAAGCCAACGGCATGTCGCTAAAGTCAGTTTCGAGATCAATTACCTCCCCACGAGAGAATCCCATGAAAGCCAGTGACATTCTGCCAGACGACGTGAACAGCACCTATTTCGCCGGTCTTAACGTACGCAAAGGCACAGTCGCCGCGTTCTTGCATAACGCGAGGACGTGGTCTGAATCAACTTCTGAGGAGGAACGAGCGAAAGCGGAGCGCGACATCATCGAATCGCTTCCTGCGCTGCGCGCCTTGGGTTTATTTGATGTACTCGCCATCAAGGATGCTCGGCTCTGCGCCTTGGTCAACGCCCATTGAGACGTCAACGCCGACACAGATGCAAAGGGCTTGTTCCAGCGTCCTCCCTACGGTGTTCTTGCTCTTATCACTCAGCCGCGCGCACCGCCATCACGCTGGGAACCCTCAACGCTTTCAACTGACGGGCTGTCTCAAGCGGCGTATGGCGCGGTCATCCTTGCCGACGGCAGCGCGTCGGACTTAATATAGTTGCAAATGCAATTACATTGCTCCGTAGCAAATGCCAGCCTCCGCCTCTTCAGTCAAGGACCTTCCATGATCGACCTGCTTCACAGCATTGATGGGCCGTCCGACCTGCGTCGCCTCAATCCCAGCCAACTGCCGCAACTCGCGAACGAGTTGCGCACCTTCCTACTCAACAGTGTTGCGAACACAGGTGGCCATCTGTCGCCGAACCTGGGTGTCGTTGAACTGACGATCGCGCTGCACTATGTCTTCAACACCCCCCACGACCGCATCGTCTGGGACGTAGGCCATCAGACCTATGCGCACAAGATCCTGACGGGCCGTCGCGACCGCATGCACACCGTGCGCCAGGCTGGTGGCATCTCGGGCTTCCCGGTACGCGCCGAGTCGCCATTCGACACGTTCGGCACCGCCCATTCGAGCACGTCCGTCTCGGCCGCGCTGGGAATGGCGCTCGCCTCCAGGCTGCAGCGCCAGGAACGTCATGCGGTGGCGGTAATCGGTGACGGGGCGATGAGCGCAGGCATGGCGTTCGAAGCCATGAACAATGCAGGCGTCGAGCACGACCTGCCCTTCATTGTGGTCCTGAATGACAACGCGATGTCCATTTCGGCGCCGGTAGGTGCACTCAGTGGCCATCTCGCGCGACTGATGTCGGGCCCTTTCTACACAGCGGTGCGCACAGGGGTCGGGCATACCCTGCTCGCCGCGCCGCCGCTGCGCGACATGGCTCATCGTCTGGAAACGCAGCTCAAGGGACTGCTGCTGCCGTCGACGCTTTTCGAGACGTTGGGGTTCAACTATATCGGTCCGGTGGACGGTCATGACCTCGGCGTACTGGTGTCCACGCTGCGCAACATGAAGAGCCTGCGCGGCCCTCAATTGCTGCACGTCGTGACCCGCAAAGGCATGGGCTACGCGCCCGCCGAGGCCGATCCCGTGCGGTATCACAGCCCCGGACGATTCGACCCCTCTCATGGCGTCAAAGCGGCCGCCTCGCCGCCGCCCAAGACCTACTCACAGGTGTTCGGCGAATGGCTGTGCGACGCCGCAGAACAGGACCCACGCGTCGTGGGTATCACGCCGGCGATGGGAGAAGGCTCGGGGATGGTGGAGTTCTCGAAGCGCTTCGCGCAACGCTACCACGACGTGGGCATTGCGGAGCAGCATGCCGTGACCTTCGCCGCAGGCCTCGCTGCGCAAGGCTTGAGGCCAGTAGTCGGCATTTACTCGACCTTTCTGCAACGGGCCTACGATCAGTTGATTCACGACGTCGCGCTGCAAAACCTGCCTGTCGTCTTTGCGATCGACCGCGCGGGCATTGTCGGTGCTGACGGCGCCACCCACCTCGGCGCCTACGACCTAGCCTTCCTGCGCTGCATTCCCAACATGACGGTGATGGCTGCGTCGGACGAGAACGAGTGTCGGCAAATGCTGCACACGGCGTTGCAACAACCGAATCCGACGGCTGTGCGCTACCCCCGCGGCGCAGGTGTGGGTGTACCGACCGTTGCGCAGATGCAACTCATCCCGATCGGTAAGGGAGAGATCCGCCGCACCACCACGCGGCTTGCAGGCGCACGTATCGCTATCCTTGCCTTCGGGTCGATGGTCACACCCGCCAGGGTGGCCGCCGAAGAACTGGACGCGACGCTGGTCAACATGCGCTTTGTAAAACCGATCGATACGCAACTGGTCCAGGAAATGGCCAGTACGCATGATGTCCTGGTCACCGTCGAGGAAGGCTGTGTCATGGGTGGGGCGGGTTCGGCGTGCGTGGAAGCCATGCTGAGGGGCGGCACGGTTTGTCCTGTGCTGCAGCTTGGCCTTGAGGACAACTTCATTGACCATGGTGAGCGCAGCGCCCTGCTCGCCCAGTGTGGCCTGGATGGCGCAGGCATCATCCGCTCCATTCGTGAGCGCTTTTCAAAACCGCTGGAGTGCTGACGCCAACAGAAGTGGTCCCGGCCGATGCCACAAACACGAGGTCGAAATGAACCATTCAAACGACTACAGAGGCTGCATCCGATGAACAAACCGACCGGATTTATCGGCCTGGGCGTGATGGGGACACCGATGGCCCTCAACCTGGCTCGCAGCGGCGTGCCACTCATTGTCTGGAGTCGCTCCAACAACCACTACGACACGCTGCGCGCGGCTGGCGCCGAGGTGGCTGACAGCCTGGACGCCCTGTTCTCCCAGTGCGAGACCCTCATTCTGATGCTGGCGCATGAAGCAGCGATCGATGAGGTACTCGGTCGACACACGCCCTTGTTCGAGCAACGGATGGGGGGACGGTTGATCGTGAACATGAGTACCACCTCGCCCGGCTACTCGCGCTTGCTAGCCGATGAGATCGGCAAAGGCCGCGGTCAGTACGTGGAGGCACCGGTTTCCGGTTCGCGCAAACCTGCCGAAGCCGGCCAACTCGTCGTCATGCTGGCGGGCATGCCCGAACCGGTCGAGGCGGTACGAAGCCTGATACAGCCGTTATGCCGCGACAGTTTAGTGTGTGGCGACGTACCTGGGGCGCTGACGATGAAGCTCGCGGTGAACCTGTTCCTCATCACCATGGTCACGGGGCTGGCCGAAGCCACGCACTTTGCCCAACGCCAGGGTGTCGATCTGGCGCAGTTCGCCCAGGCCCTGAACGCGGGCCCCATGGCCAGCGACGTTTCGCGGGGCAAGCTTGGTAAGCTGGTGGCGCAGGACTTTTCGGTTCAGGCCGCCATCACCGATGTTCTCAAGAACAGTCGTCTGGTGGCACAAGCCGCACGTGACCTCGGCATCGCCTCGCCGCTGCTGGACGTATGCCACGCGCTGTATGACGAAACCGAGGCGCTGGGACAGGGTGGACTGGACATGGTGGCGGTGATCCATGCCATCGCGCAGCGGACCGCCCAGGCCGATGGCTCGCCCTAATCGATCTGAATGAATCCAGACGCGCGCTGAGTCTTGATCATGCGCCGCTGACGCAGCATGCGGGTCGCTTACGCCCAGGAGATTGTCACAACGTGATAGCCAATGTACTCACGATCGCAGGCACCGACCCTACCGGTGGCGCAGGCATTCAGGCCGATTTGAAGACTTTTTCCGCCCTGGGCGCCTATGGCATGAGCGTCATCACCGCGGTCGTCGCGCAGAATACGCACGGGGTACGTCGCTTCGTGCCCCTGGCCCCCTCCTTCGTTGCCGAGCAGATCGAGGCCGTCTTCGACGATGTGCGGGTCGATGCCGTGAAGATTGGCATGGTTGCCAACGCTGGCATTGTTGAAGTCATTGCTCGGTGTCTACGAGCGCGTGCCGACTGTCCCATCGTGCTGGACCCCGTCATGGTCGCCAAGAGTGGTGATCGGCTGGTGGATCCTGAGGCTGTTGCGGCCATTCGGGAACGCCTGATCCCGCTGTCCACTCTGATCACTCCAAACCTGCCTGAGGCCGGCGTGCTCCTGCAGGGCGAAGAACCTCGATCATTGGAAGCCATGCGAGTCGCAGTAACGGAAATGGGGCAGTTGGGCGCGGATTGGGTGCTGCTCAAAGGTGGGCACCTGGAGGGGCAACGTAGCGTCGATCTACTGGCGGGCAAGGGACACACACTGAAGCTGGATGCCCCACGAATCGCCACACGCAACTCGCACGGTACAGGATGCACGCTTTCGGCAGCGATCACGGCCCTGCTACCCGGGTCGACGATGGCGTTGGCAGTCTCTGGCGCCAAGGAGTATTTGACGGCCGCGCTTGGTGCAGCTGATCAATTACAGGTGGGAGGTGGCTACGGACCGGTTCACCATTTCCATGCTCTGTGGAAATGAACCGTATCCATTTCACTGTCGGTCGGCATCCTCACAAACCGGATCAACGCCCTTCCAACACCTTGCCCCACAGTACTGAGCCGGACTGCCACGTTATCCAACAAGAACGCCCCTTGGCGTAGAAAACGACAGAGCCCCGAAAGTTGTCTGGGTCACCGAACTATCCCAACTCCGAGCGGAGCTCGCGCACACCACGTCCCAGTTTTCTGCGCAGTCGATTACGCAGCGTGGCGGCGTCGCAATAGCCGACCTTTTCAGCAATCACCTCTAGGTCGTGCCCAGTGGCGACCAGGTGCTTTGCTTGCTCCACCCGCAAATCCTGGAAAAATGCCAGAGGGGACTTGCCCAGTATCGCTTCCGCGCAGCGCTGGAGCGTACGGGGATGCACGTACAAGGCCTCTGCCGCGCCTTGGAGAGAAAACCCAGCGGCAAGGTGTGTTCGGGCCCAACGTTCGAATCGCTCGATCAAGGGGGCCGAATGTACCTGCAACAACCTTAAAACGAGACTCGCGTCTGGCTTCCAAGTGATCGGGCAGCCTCAATGTGGCTGTAGTCCTGGTCGAGAGCCAGGTTGGCTGCCTCACGCTTGAACGCAGAAGCGAAGGTACGTCGTCTGTTCATTGAACACCGTCGTGTGGTGATTATTTTCGCCTAAAACCGTGCCCGAGATTAGTGGACCTCTATACTTTCCAGAGGTTATGAATCAGAACCCCTCAGAAAAGTCTATAGACAGCTAATTATTATGGTTGCTAATTTAAGCAGCCAAACTATCATACAAAGCTATTGAGACCTTAACAGCCAGCAAGCTATAGCTCAATCGCTAGACCAAGACCTGGCGAACACCACTGTTGCCATGCCTCATCCAAAACTAAACGTTCTTCCGGATTAGCACAAAATTCCTTAGCCAGCTCGAACAATTTAGACAGCCGCTGCGCATGTTCCTCCTTCGTGCCACGGCCTCTAACCTCAACAGAGTTCACCACCTGCAAAATCTTCTTCCAAAGAGGATCTTCCAGTCCTTCCGGGTAAATGGTAAAAGCGGCTTTATGGCTTTCATGACATAAAGGCGGTAGGACACGCAAAATAAGCCTATGCAATGCCTTATCGCCTGTTACTACGGCTGGCACTCCAACGAACTCATATCTCTGCTCTCGCAAGACCGGAAGTGTTAACCAAAGATTCAGATCTCCTGCACGGTTGCGCAAATAGGAGATAGTCATATGGTCGGTCTCTCCTTTCTTTCCTGGCTGAAATGCCAAAAAAGACTCAAAATACGAATATGCTGGCTTCGCATCATCATTCAGCTTTAGTGCTTGCCGGCTTTTCAAGACGACACCAAGGGCTGTCAGCATCAGACTAGATGTAAATCGAGGAATATCGGCATTACCGAGTCTATTAAGCTGCTCAATCGCTAAGTCAACCGGTGTCTTCTTTGAGAGCAACGATTTCATGATTGCTATGTAGGGAAATAAAAGGCTGAACTGTGCTCTCAACGCAGCCTCATTTTTTTCTAATAAAGCGACCTGATCCCGAGCAAAATTTTGGCGAAACACAAAGCCAAGCTCAACCAACTCCTGAATCATCTCCTCAATTTTCTGAACAGGATTTTTTCTAAGCTCAAGATTAGAAAACCATTGTTCCTGCAAAGCAGGCAGTGGATTGAGAATCGACTGAAGCCGGACTTCCGCTGGTAACTGTGAAGCCCACTCAACATTGGTGAGCGCATTAGTATCCAAGAATAGCTCATAAGGTCCAGCACCTTTCTCTGCATTCAGGAAGGGCCAAACCACATAGGTACCACTTGAAGTTCTCAAACAACGATCCTTATACGGAACAGGGAAATCAAGCTGCTGCATAAATACCACATCCTCATCACTCTTACAGAAAATCGCTACTCAAATATTATTTAAGCATCCATTTGCAGGCTGAAATCGGCGGTCTTCGATACAGGCCTATGCCCCATAAGTGGTTCATAACGACCATAGGCCTGTTCAGCATAATGCCTGATATCGGGTTCATCACTGGCTTGGGCTAACCGAATCATATCGCTCTCTTTGCAGGGCTCTATGCTGCCAGCCACTGATGTGGCAGCAGTTGCCTGATTTCGCTGGTCTCTTGGGTAAGCAACAGAGCAGTCAAGCTAACCAATGGCTTCAATCGGTGAGAACTCGACTCGGACCAAGTAACTCTTCTCTTCAGCGCTTTTGGCTGACAGTCCCGCGTGGGCACCAACCTCGGCGAGCTTCGCCTTGACCGTCAGTTCCAGATTCTTGTCTGTAGAGAACGTGGTGTTTTCTTTGATCTCAAGAGAGGCCGACAGGCAACCTCCATACTCTCGAGCAAACACAACGGCCTTCCAGGAGGGCTCATAGGCGAGCCAGAGGAAATTTTCTCTCCCAACCCGGCTCTCTGTGCTCCATTTTTTCCCCGAGAGCGTGAACTCACGGGTATCAAGCCCATCATTCAACTTTTCGTTGCTAACGGAAAATTCCGCCCCTCCTCCCCCAGCCACTCCCGCCGTCACAGTCAAACCACCACTGGTTTCTTCATTGTGCTTATTTGAAGTTTTCTTGGTGATGGTGATTTTGGTGGCACCCAGCGCCACCAGTAGCTTGATCAGTTCAGACTCACGCTCCTCAAGAAGAATAGAGTCATAACTATCACTCGGGATGTAGAGGTTACTGCTCTCCGAGTTTGGATACTCCATGAGCGGGTGCTTGCGATAGGCCTTGCCCACAATCGGATGACCTGGCTGAAAGCGATAGCCCTTGGTCTTGACCTCCTCAGGAGAGAAAGAGTGCTTGGCCACATAAGCGGCCAATGCGCATGCTTGCTGATTTTCGGCAGATTCTTCCGTCACCTTCTCTGTCGGGTCTTTAGAAAATAGTGAAAGTACACCGGGTATCCCAACCAGCGCGGAGGCGATCACTGTCGCTGGAACACCGAATGAACCCAAAGCCGCTGCTGTCGCAACAGCACTGCCACCGATTGCAGTACCTACTTTCGAAACGCCATCGCGCCCACCCATAGTGAAATTTGGCTCGTAGCTGCCATCGTCATTCCTCCCCGAATTCGGTACGAGAGGGGTTTCCACGATGTAGATGAGATCAAGCATGCCTTACTCCTTGTCAAAACTCGCGACTGCCATTGTCTGATTTGGGCGTACTGAACCAATGATGGCACATTAATATCCTTCGCACGAAGAGAGGCAACGCTGAAAAGGCAAAGAGTACATTTGTACTCCAGGCCTAAAAAGAACATCTATGCTGATGGTTTTCCTTGGCCAACTACCACACCGTGCTCATCGATCCCCCCATGAGATAGCCGAATAGACCCCGGACTTAACACCAAAAATCGGCACCGGTACTCAGGTACAGGAGATCCTCCACAACTGATCCAGCCGCGTCGTGAAGCTGCGGCTCATCATCTCCCGACGCATGCCCCATTCTGGCTTGGTAGGAACGCTGGCAGCGCGCAGGGTGCCCCTGCCCCAGCGCTGGTTGATCTGGTCCAGGACGGTCATCACCTTGGTGGCCTCGGCCGGCTGCGATTCAGCAAACAGGTCGTCGGTGTACTCGCCGCGCTGGCAGAGGTTGAGCAGCAGGACCTCGGCCTTGCTGTACCGGAAGCCTGGTCGAAAGAGCTGATCGAGGGCGTCGACGGCCCTCTTCGTCAGCAGGCGCACATCGTCCGTGGGGTACGGCAGATCGATCACCACCCCGTTGGCGTACTTGGCCTCCTCCGGGTTGAACATCCCCGTCCGGATGCTGACCCGGATCTTCTTGCACAGGGACTGCTGGGCCCTGAGCTTTTCCGAAGCGCGCATCATGTAGGTGGCGACCGCCTCCTTGATCGGCGGCAAGGTCTCTAGGCGCTGGCCGAACATCCGGCTGCAGCAGATCTCCTGCTTGGGGGCATCGGGCTCATCCAGTTCCAGGCACGGCGTGCCGGCCAGCTCCCGGGCGGTCTTCTCGATCACCACGCTGAAGTTTTTGCGCAGCATCCAGGGATCGGCCTGGGAGAGCTGCCAGGCGGTCCTGACGTCCATCCCGGCCAGGTGTGCGGTCATCTTGCGGCCAATGCCCCATACCTCGGACACGTCGCAGGCCTTCAGCAGCTTCTCCCGACGATGAGGTGCCCGCACATCCAGAACACCACCCAACTGCGCCTGCCACTTCTTCGCGCCGTGGTTGGCGAGCTTGGCGAGGGTCTTGGTCCCGGCGATCCCCACCCCGACCGGAATGCCGGTACTCCTGAGCACCTGGGCCCGTATACGGCGTCCCAGTTGCTCCAGGGGCTCGGTCATACCGGTGAGTTCGGCAAAGGCCTCGTCGATGCTGTAGACCTCCAGCGCCGGCACCATGGACTCGATCACGGTCATGACCCGCTGGCTCATGTCGCCATACAGCGCGTAGTTGGAGGAGAACGGCACGATCCCGTGCTGACGGATCTTGTCCCGGATCTGGAAGTACGGCTCGCCCATCTTGATGTGCGGCTTGGCGTCCGCGGAACGGGCGATCACGCAGCCGTCGTTGTTGCTCAGGACGATGATGGGGGTATGGGCCAGGTCTGGCCGGAACACACGTTCGCAACTGGCGTAGAAGCTGTTGCAGTCGATCAGCGCAAAGGCTGGCGCAGGGGACTTAATGGCCATGGCTGCGCACACTGAAGGTCACTACCCCCCAGATCGACAGCTCATCGCCTTCCATGACGTAACGGGAGGGGTAGCGCGGGTTCTCCGACATCAGGATCACCTCGGGCCCCTGTTTGCGCAGTCGCTTGCACACCGGATCGTTGTTCAGCAGGGCGACGACAATATGCCCGTGCTGCGGCTCCAGGGACCGGTCCACTACGACCAGATCACCGTCGAAGATGCCCGCGCCCTGCATGCTGTCACCCTGGATCGAAACCAGGTACACATGGGGTGCCCGTATATTCAAAAGCTCATCCAATGAGATCTGCTGCTCGATGTGATCAGCGGCCGGTGACGGGAATCCCGCCGGCACCTTGAAGGCACAGAGAGGCAGCGCAACGCCGCCCCCTGCCAAAGGACCTAGAATGGTAAAGCTCATGACGCACGACTTCCGATATACCTGTACGAATATACAGTTAACGTTGTAGGCGTCTTGCGGTCAATTCAAATGAGTGGGATGGCGACAGGCGGAGGTGGTCAGCATGTGCGGACGATTTGCGCAGTACCAGGGCATGGCCGACTACCTGCGCGAGCTTGAGGCCGAGCAGGACGTCATCAGCGGCTACGACAACGAGCCAATCGCCCGCTACAACATCGCCCCCACCACCCGCGTGCTGATCCTGCACAGCGTGGAGGAAGGCCTACGGATTGATCCGGTGCACTGGGGCTGGGCGCCCTTCTGGGCCAAGGGCAAACGCCCTGACCCGATCAACGCCCGAGTCGAGACCGTCACCACCGGCAAGTTCTTCAAGCAGCTCTGGCCGAATGGGCGAGCGCTGGTGGTGGCAGACGGTTGGTACGAATGGGTCAAAGATCCCGACAACCCGAAGAAGAAACAGCCGTACTTCATTCGGCTCAAGAACCAGGCGCCGATGTTCTTCGCGGCATTGGCCCAGGTGCATCCGGGACTTGCGCCCCACGAGGGCGACGGCTTCGTGATCATCACTGCCGCCAGCGACCAGGGCATGGTCGACATTCATGACCGGCGCCCGCTGGTGCTGTCGCCCGAGCACGCCCGCGAATGGATCGACCCCGACCTCTCCCCCACACGCGCCGAAGACATCGCCAAAACCCTGTGTCTGCCTGTCGACGACTTCGAGTGGTACCCCGTCGGCACCGCGGTTGGGAACGTCAAAAATCAGGGGGCTGAGATGATACTGCCTATGCGGCAGTGAACGCGCCAGCCGAGCAGCACCAAGGCGAGCCGGTTTTCTGAGCTGCCTATACGGCAGTGAACCGAACGCTGCGCGGGGTGATTCGCTCGCCCTTTTTCTGAGCTGCCTATACGGCAGTGAACGTCTTTCTTCCTGGCGTTCCTTATCCGCAGCATTTCTGAGCTGCCTATACGGCAGTGAACCTGTACTGAGTCAGAGCAACAGCAAGGCCCCATTTCTGAGCTGCCTATACGGCAGTGAACTAGACGCTTTTCCCGGTAAGGCCTTGCCCATAAAGGCAAAAGCGCTGTTCCCTTCAGTTTAACCCTCTTTTTTCGCCCTTTCGTAAGCGCTTGATTTTAAAAGCCACAAATTTCCGCCGGAAAAGAGGGTTCAGAAAAAGGGCAACTGCCCACCTCACACAACACCAGAAGCAGATCCACCAAGCGTGGGTAGTTGAACGGTTACTACATTCCCTCATTGGCAGATAGCCGAATGACCATCTGCTCATCCACTTCAGGCACAGGCCGTTCCTGAACCATCATCACGACCCGATCAATACGGTGAGGCAATATCCCCACGCGACTGGCCTGCACCTTCATCGCTCGACATTCATTCCCACTGTCGTCTTCCCATTTTTCCAAAATCATTCGCCCAATAACCAGCACTCGCATCCCCTTACAGTAGAGATTCGAATACCGTTCGGCCTCCTTGTGCCACAGATCAACACCTGCCCAGAACCCTCCCCGATCTTCGTACTCACCTCCTCCTTTCGAGATCGGATTATCGAAATACACATTGAGCCTCAACAACCGGCGCGGTTCGTTGTTGCCACTGGCGATCTCTCGAAACTCGGGCTTGGTACCGATGTTGCCCTCCCCCCAGAAGTTGGTAGCCATGTTCAGTTTCCTCCCGAGTGAAGACGAGCATGCTGAAGTATCCGTTGCTCGTACGCCTGGTCAGCCGCCTCTACCTTGTTGGCACACAAGAACGCCTGGCGCCCCATACTGTGAGTCAGGCTGATCTGCATGTTGATCACGATCCGTTGCAGCTCCAGCGCATACAGATCGGAGATCAAGTTGATCGGCGTATGCTCATCACGCACCAGTTCCGCCCACAAATCGGCCCCCATCTTGGTACGGTCCGATCGGCTCCAACGCAGAAAAATAGTCCCGGCCCCGGTCGACTGCTTGATCAAGCGAATGGGCAACAACGTGAAAGGGTATCGCTCGGCCTGAGCCAGTATCTCCCGAACAGCCAGAGCAATCAGTCCCTCGCTCAACGCCCTGCACTGCTCCCCAAATTCAAGCAGCTCCCCCTTACCCTTAAAAGGCTTTAAAAGCCCTTTAGGGAAGGCCGTGTGTTCCAACGCGCGGAAGGCACTCTGTTCCAGAGGCCGGAAAGCAGTGTGTTCAGCACCTTCTCCCCACGCAGCCGGGTCGAAACCGTTGTCGCGCCCTCGTACATTCACCATCGTTCAGCCCTCCATGGCATCGGATATGGTCTGCACCGCAGCGTGCCCTGGAGCCGCCTCACGCCATCCAACCGCCCCATCCTCGCCGTCTAAAACACCACGGATATCTCCCACCCGACGGTGAACAATCGGTGGTGCAAACTCAGCCCGGCGACGCCCCTCCAGTACATCCAATGGCAATTCCCCAAGTGCCTCTCTTGCCTGACGGGCCCGATCGTTATCGGCCACCACATCCGCCCGGGTCACGCCCAAAAACCTGTACTGCTGAACTAGGCCAAACAAACTGCGAAAGATATGACTCGCCGCATCAATTCGACTTTCCACACCCTTGCGAGCAATCAAGGCGACATGGTGAGCGTGTTTGAGACGCCGAACGATATCGTCATAGGTGATCAGCAGATACAACGCCAGAAAGCCGAATTGAGAACCGATGAACATCGGCAGATTGACTGGCCGGATACTGAAGTTTTCCTGTACGGAAATGGCCCTGGGAACTTCACTCATCAGCAGGTCCACTTCCAGGCGGATGTGCATCAACTCGGCTTTGCAGCGCTGCAACTTTTCCTCGATACGGATCAGCCAGAAGTCAGCATAAGGATCATCCCTTTCGGCTTCGTTCTTGATCCGGCCCATCAAACCGACAAGCCCCACAAGTCCCATGATCGGTGCCTTGCCTTCACTGGCAGGTCTTCCTTGCCAGATACGGAGAGCGAGATGGGTATGCAGCGTCAATTGCATCGTACTGCGCAGCGGTCCAATTGGACCTTGAGTGGCGTCAGACATTGATTGCTCCTGGCTGAGGTATCGAGGCCTCAGTGTCATCAGGAACCCCACCACCATCAGCCAAAAAACAGAATCGAGACCCAATGGTTTTATCTCGAAAAAACAACTGAGCCGATCTCGAACAGGGGGAACAGCGCCCACCGCTATACCACCCGAACCACTCCTCGAAACCTGCCCACTGCATTCCAGTTTCCTTGCGGCAGTTGTCCTTCAGGCTTTGCAACCGTGCGCTCTGAACACCAGAGGACGCCGGCATGCCCAACTTCCCTTATCGCTCCCTTGCCCCCTCCCACCGTTACGAAGGGAGGCCCAGACCATGACCCAACAACATACGGTCGAAGTGCTGCTGCGGCCCGCCGTTGAGCTGTACACCGTTGCGGTGTGTATTCCCTGTATTGGGGTGTGTTTATTCGCACCCTGGATGCTCGGTTTGACGCCTTTATTCGGTGTCGTGACGGCAGTTATTTATCTGGTACTTGCCTGTATTCGTCTTCGCCAGGGACTGGCGGTACTGCGCTACCGACGCAATATCCGCCGCCTCCCGCGCTACGTGATCACCAGCCAACGCATCCCCGTCAGCAATCAGCGGCTGTTTGTCGGCATCGGCTTTAAATGGGAACAACGACACACCCAACGCCTGATGCAAACTTACCGCCCGGAGTTCCGCCGTTACGTCGAACCGACGCCGCTGTTCCAACACGCGCGACAACTGGAACAGCGCCTGGAAAAGGCCACTTTTCCACTGAGCCTGATTCCCCGATTCACCAGTTGGGACTACCCTCTCAACCCCGTGCGCCCACTTCCGGCAGTCGGCGGCTCTCCTCGCTTACATGGTGTGGAACCCAACGAAATTCCGGTCTCGCTTCCTCTTGGGGAACGCGTGGGCCACAGCCTGGTACTGGGCACCACCCGAGTCGGTAAAACCCGCTTGGCCGAACTGTTCATCACCCAGGACATTCGCCGGGAGACACGCGTCAACGGCATCCCGGAGTTCGAGCCGGTCATTGTCTTCGACCCCAAGGGCGACGCCGACTTACTCAAGCGCATGTACGTCGAGGCCCGCCGCGCAGGTCGGGAAAAAGAGTTCTATGTCTTCCACCTGGGCTGGCCCGACTTCTCCGCCCGCTACAACGCCGTGGGCCGATTTGGGCGCATCTCCGAAGTGGCCAGTCGCATCTCCGGGCAACTTTCCGGCGAAGGCAACAGCGCCGCCTTTCGTGAATTCGCCTGGCGTTTCGTCAACATCATCGCCCGCGCCTTAGTGGCACTGGGCAACCGCCCCGACTACATCCAGATCCAAACGCACGTGATCAACATCGACGCCCTGTTCATCGACTACAGTAGCGACTACTTCGCCCGCCACGATCCCGGCGCCTGGGACGCCATCGCCACCATCGAGGGCAACCTCACAGAAAAGAACACCCCCCTCAACATGCGCGGCCGCCTCCCCCGCGTCACGGCGATCGACCAGTACCTCTCACGCACCCGCATCGCTGACCCGGTCATGGACGGCCTGCGCTCCGCGGTGCGCTACGACAAGACCTACTTCGACAAGATCGTCGCCTCACTCCTGCCCCTGCTGGAAAAACTCACCACCGGGCGCATGGCTGAGCTGATCTCACCCAACTACAGCGCCCTGGACGACGCCCGCCCGATCTTCGACTGGATGCAGATCATTCGTAAACGAGGTGTGGTGTACGTGGGGCTGGACGCTCTCTCCGACCCGGAGGTCGCCGCGGCGGTGGGCAACTCCATGTTCGCCGACCTGGTGTCGGTGGCCGGCCATATCTACAAATTTGGCCTGGACGGCGGACTGCACAACGCCGCCCAGGAGCAGAAGATCCCCATCAACCTGCATGCGGACGAGTTCAACGAGCTGATGGGCAACGAGTTCATTCCAATGATCAACAAGGGCGGCGGCGCCGGCATTCAGGTCACCGCTTATACCCAGACCATCAGCGACATCGAGGCCAAAATCGGCAACCGCGCCAAAGCCGGCCAGGTGGTCGGCAACTTCAACAACCTCTTCATGCTGCGTGTACGCGAAACCGCCACGGCCGAACTGCTGACCAAACAACTGCCCAAGGTCGACGTCTATTCCACCACACTCGTCAGCGGCGCCACCGACAGCTCCGATATCTCCGGCAACACCGACTTCACCAGCAACACCCAGGACCGGGTCAGTTCCACCAGCGTGCCGCTGATTGAACCTGCCCACGTCGTCAGCCTACCCAAGGGCCAAGCCTTCGCCCTGATCGAAGGCGCCAACCTCTGGAAGATCCGCATGCCCCTCCCCGCCCACGATCCAGACGAATGCATGCCCAAGGACCTGCAGACCCTGGCCGCCAACATGCGCAAACGCTACGTCGACGGCGGCGGTGAATGGTGGGCCGGTAGCGGTACCCGCGATGCGGATGAGCCCTCTACGACGGACCAATCAGCAATTGGATCTGCTCCCTGACAACGGATGCCAAGAGGCGATGCGTATTACAGCCATCCTGGACGGTGACCATACACCCATCAAGGACCACAGAGGTACTTGAGCCAACAGTCGCAATGACCTCTTGGCCAGCGGCTAGTAGCCCATAACCGCTATCCGTTTGAAGCAACTAGCCAGAATTTCCTGCAGCACAAGGCACAACTCACTTGACCAAAAGACTGGTACAACGAACAAGAGGAGAAATGGCACATTACGAGGGCGTTGCTGCTTGAACTCATCGCAAAACCACTGATACCATGCGACAGCGCCCCGGCAGGCGCATGACACCCGTCTCTCAAGCTGGTAACGGCACTGCCCTACTAAACGACTGACTGTGAACTCAATCGGTCTGATGTAGTGGAGACGGGTGACACTGCGTGATTAGGCCGGGAGACATTCATGGTTACCCTCGCTACTCCTCCGTCCACTGTCGACGGCATCAAGCGCCTAGCAAAGGCTATCAAACGCGAATCTCGCATCACTCACCATGAAGCCCTAGAAGAGGCCGCTCGCAAAGCAGGCTTCCAAAACTTTCGTCATGCGAAACGGGCAATTGCCAAGGCTACGACCCAAAGCTATCCCGCCTATGTGACTGTCTACTGGAGGGACCTAAGGGCTGAAGTTCCGTCCTCTGGCCGCTATACCGTAGAGATTAATCTCAAGCACCCCCTTTCCGTATTACTTGCTGATGGCCTCAAGGTCGGGGGCACGTATCTGAGGAGATTCAAGCTTGAAGCGTTAGATCACCTCGAAATCCGGACGGATGCTGTCAGCCAGCACAGTGCAAAGCACTATCTAGACCAGGCCACTTCAACTCTGCTGTTCATGGACTCCACTGGGTTAATGAGAGTTTTCCGGAAAGAGAATGTTGAGATAATGAATGGCCTAGACAGGATACCCAAAGCCGATCACATGACAGGCTGGGAGGATCCACAAACCGGCGATTGGTTGCTGCTGGATGAACCTTACATTTCTCCAACTCCGGAATTCAGAAAGGAATGGTTACAAGATCATGCACTGCATCAGGTGGCACCAACATGGCCGGGGCTCTACTACCCAGGTAATGCTGTCCCATACCTGATCTCCCCTAGTCAGGCACTACTCATGAAAGTACGAGTCCAGGTTGAGCAAATCCCGGACAGTGCTTATCCCCAGGGGGCCCCACAGGAAATGGCGTACGACTCAAGGTTTATTAGCCCAGCCCGTACCGCTTCAGGAAAGCCGCCTAAAATACGGACAATGCCATTCAACGGCATCAGAAATGGAGCAATAGCGTATGGCGGGGAGCCTGGCATTCCTGCTAAATGGCGCCCAGCACGGAGCATGTCACTGAAAATGCACACATCGATAGGCCCTATCCTGCATAAGCTATGCAACAGTTCCGCGCGCGTAGGCGGCGTAACTGCGAGGGTTTATGAGAAACTGAACCAAGTACGATCGCGCCTTGAGGACTGGGCCTATATGGAGCACCCTGGCGGTTTCACAGCAGAGATCAGCGCCAAGCTTTACTATGGACGAGCAGTTGATGGGTATACCACCCCCCAAGACGCTCTCAAGGCCATCGAAACGGTTCGAGATATGCTCCTTAAAGCTTACGGGGAATGTAAGCCAAGGGCTCAGATGCTGGCCAAAATTGAGGCCGCCGCCGCAGACCTACGGAAAAAGGTAAGCCGGTAAACGTTGAGAGCTGCGGAGTGGTCTACCCTAGGGTAGGCCACTTTTTATGCTGTTGAAGTTTCAAAAAAAATCCAACACTCATCTGAGTTAGCCTGGGCTTTTTCGGCAGCATTTCACTAGTTAGCCTTTCGCGATACCTGAAATGCTATTGGCTCAGAAGTCCACTCATCAATATCCCAGCAGAGTAAAGCCTCAACCTCGCCGCCAGTGGCTACTGGTTCTCCAGCATCACGAGAGAGCCTAATTTTTGATACAATAATTAGGCCAGTTGATCCCTTATTTTTCCGATGGAGATCTACTTCATTTTTTGTCATAAGCACTGAAGTGCAGAGGTCACTGGTGGTGCCCTTCACCTCGACCATCAGCTCCTCAACAGCTCTCTTGGCGAGAATGTCAAATGACTCCGTTGCAGAGGTATCACGCAGTTCATAGCCCTGTCCTACTAGATATTGCATCGCCAGTGCCATAGCTTGAAGCTCGACTACCCTCCGTTCCTGAGCTGTCAGCCCTCTCCCCTGCTTTCCTGCTCTGTTTCTCAGAGGCTTGGCAATTACAGTGATCTCACCCGCGTCTTGGTCGCCAGGTGATACGTCTCGCCGCTCAAGCTGAGCAAGATAGATCTCGCTGAGGCGTTCTGCAGCCTTGAATAACAAAAGGTCCAAGTTGGCAGTAGGTAAATCTGAGACCGGGATACGCTTGGCGAATACTGTGGCCTTCTCAAATGTACGCGGGAGGGAGGCTCTAGCCCCCAGGACAATTTCATCATCAAAAGGACTGAGCGCCTTCCATCTCTGTTGAACGACAGAACGAGCCCACGAGGTTCTGGCTTTAAGCTCATCATCAGATACAGGTCGGAGGTCGCCCCCGCTCCAAATAGTGCTTCCACAGCCCACAGTGATGAAAACAGCAGAACCATCTGCTGCAAAGTGGATCACTAGATAGAACCCTTCTCTGGCAGTGGGAGACATTGCTCTAGAGAAGACACGTACCCAAGGGGCTTCTGTCTTTCGACCGATACCATCCGAGCCCTCGACAGCAAGATCATCAAAAACACTATCAAATGCCTTCTGTAGGGCTGGCAAGCGGGTTCGTAGCTCCCCCGCGAGCACTGACCGAATGAGATGCCCCCGCTCTTGCATTTCAGGTGTGTTGGTTGATGAGTATTTAGGCTGCAATGCGCAAACCTTTCCCAACGTGCTTTCCACTAAAAACTCCCAATTTTCCTATGTAGTCTGCTTCCACATGCGAAACGCGTAGCCACTGGCATCTAGCTCAGCGTTTTCTCGTCAAAAGGACTGGAAGTCATAAATCTGTTGCTGCCGGCTCATCCAATTGCCGCAAAGAAACTGAACTCACGTGAAGTTCATCTTCTTGAATGCCAACTTCTGGCGCCCTACTGCCTCGGGTCGATAGCTGCTGGCTGAGACGAGGTAGACAGTAACGATTGCCTGCTCTCGCCCAGAGCACCAGGAAACAGCCAAATGCATGAGCCGGCTATCGCCTCAACACGCAATGATGTCAATATGACACCTATTCAAGGAATTAGCATCCGCCGCGAGGACCAGTCGGATGCCGTGCGTACAGGGATAGAGATGTATGGCTTCGATTCAGATAGGCGGTGAAGACCAGACCACGATGATCCGCGACTGGAGGGTTCACTGGTGCGACAAGTCCAAAGCCCTGCAACTGATCTGCTATTACCCTTCAAGGAAACCGTCCACGTACTCGCTCAGCGACTGCCATGTCTCTCCCACGCGCGAACTGGGCAACCTGCTGCTGACCAAACCCGGCAGCAACGTCATGACTCCCATCGTCAAAGCGACGATCTACGACGAGCGATATGCCGTCGTCTACTATCCGGGCGCCAGCAAACCCTATGTCTTCAAGATGGACGGCCTCCGTTTCACCGCCCCGACGGCGATGAAGCAAATGCCAGTCTTCCGCTATTTCACTGCGGTGGCGAATGCCCGACAGGAGCACGCCGATTCGAAGACTGACCATGACATCGCCAGCAATGTCGTGAGCCAACTTGAAAAACTACCTGCCACTCCCGGTACCGCCTTGCAGGCCTATTGCACGGGGTGCAACGGCACGCTGGAACCGGGACAGGGCCTCATCTATCCGTTCGGGCTGAACGAAAGCCAGCTCGATGCAGTCGAGCGTGCCTTCCAGGCACAGGTCAGCGTGATCGAGGGCCCGCCAGGAACCGGCAAAACCCAGACCATCCTCAACATCCTGGCCAATATCCTGCTACGCGGGCAGACAGTGGCGGTGCTGTCCAACAACAATGCGGCGGTGGAAAACGTCTACGAAAAGCTGGAAAAATGCGGCCTGGGTTACCTGATCGCCAAGCTCGGCAAAAAGGGCAACCGCGAGAACTTCTTCAACGACCTGCCCCCACGGCTATCCAGCGAACCTGAGCCGGCGCCCTCCCTGGAGGAGATCCAGGCCTTGTTGGCCCGCTTGAAGCAGCACCTGCACAACCACAACAGAGCGGCTCAACTGCAAATCGAACTCGACGAGCTCGCCATCGAACGACGCTACCTGCAACAGTGGCAGGAAAGCAGCGATGTGCAGGCCAGCGTGTCGCTGGAAAAATACGGACTGACCCCGCGCAAGACCGCAGACCTCATGGCCTACCTGGCTCATCTCGACGAGCAGCGCATCCACCTCAAGGACCGCATCGAACTGCTGTTCAGATTCAGGATCTTCCGCACCAAGCCATTCGCCGAGGGCGAAGCCCGTCTGGCCGCATTCCATGCTCTGCAGATGCACTACTACGACAAATCACTGCAGGACAAAGAAGCAGAGTTGCAGGCGTGCCGTGAATCGCTGGCACGTGGAAATTTCACCGCCTTGCTGAATGAACTGAGAACAGCATCGATGCTTTACCTGAAGCAGCACCTACATCGCCAGGTGCCGCCGTCGGACAGCTTCGATGCCAACACCTACCGCCGTCATTTCGATGCCTTCGTAAAGCGTTTCCCTATCCTGGGAAGCGGCACGCACTCCATCGTCAACTCGATCGCCCCCGGGGCGATTCTCGACTACGTGATCATCGACGAAGCCTCCCTGCAGGACATCGTGCCGGGCATACTGCCGCTGGGCTGCGCGAAGAACCTGATCGTCGTGGGTGACAACCGCCAGTTGGCGCATATCCCCGTGAAACTGGGACTGAAGGCCCCCATCGAGGCTTACGATTGCGAGCGCTACAGCCTGCTCGATTCGTGCATCCAGGTTTTCCAGGACGCACTGCCCAGGACGTTGCTCAAAGAGCATTACCGTTGCCACCCCCGGATCATCCAGTTCTGTAACCAGCAGTTCTACGACAACGCCCTGGTACCCATGACCGAGGACAAGGGCGAATCCCCTCTACGCCTGGTGGTGACGGCCAAGGGCAACCACACGCGCCAGAACACCAACCTTCGGGAGTTGGACTCTCTGCTCAAGGTGCTCGACGACGAAGGGCTGCCCGTGGACTTCGACGGCGAAGGCCGCGGTTACATCGCCCCGTTCCGGGCACAGGTGAACCTCTCCGGCACGCACCTGCCGGCGGACTTCGCCAAGGACACCGTGCACAAGTTTCAGGGTCGGGAGTGCGACGAGATCGTCTTCTCTACGGTGCTGGACAAGAAGCGTTATAACCAGGAGCGAAAGCGCCTGGATTTCGTCGATGACCCACGCATGATCAACGTGGCGGTATCGCGGGCCAAGCATCGCTTTACCCTGGTGACGGGCGACGACGTGTTCACCGAGAACAATGGCCACATCGCCGCCCTGATTCGCTACGTCACCTATTACGCGCAGGACGAGCACGTCGTGCGAGCGCCTGTGGTGTCGGCCTTCGACTTGCTGTACCGCGAGTTCGACCAATCCCTGGCGCGCCTGGACGCCCGCCTGCGGCCCGAGGATTCGCGCTACAAGTCCGAGCAGATCATCGCGCAACTGCTGCGCGAGGCGCTGTCCGCGCCGGCGTTCCAGTCATTGACGTTTCACACTCAGATAAAGCTGGATCAACTCGCATCGCCGGATAACCCGCAATGGACGGAGCCCCAGCGCGCCTTCATGAAGCGCTCCACTTGCGACTTCGTGATCTATTTCAAAATCGGCAAGGTCCCCAAAGCGGTCATCGAAGTCGATGGTGGATCCCACGACCGCCCCGACCAGGCGGCTCGGGATGCGAAAAAGAATGAGATCCTCGCCAAAAGCAACATTCCTCTCCTGCGCCTGCGCACCGTTGAGAGCCGCATCGAGGAGAGGATCGGTGACTTTATCGCCCCATGGGCCAGCCCTGCGCCCGACACATAAGTTGGGAGCACTTTTTCCGGGTTACACCGGCGAGGCGAAGCCGTAGTCACTAACTTCGAGGAGTATGGCGCCCTCAGGGCAGCTTTAGCTTCGATCAAGCATAAGGGTACAGCCTCACACTTGAAGGCGTGGGTTAAGGCACGTGTAGTTGCCTGTTCATCAAACACCTCTGTATCGCGATCACTCTCGCCTAAAAAGGTGCCTGGGGTTAGTAGATCCCTACACCTAAGCAGCTAGGCGTGAATGAGCACCGGCATCACGCCAAAAGCAGTCCATCCTATCCTGCATCTTCGATTTCAGCTTAATGTTCTAAAATAGATACTAAAGCACTGGAGAATAAATCTTACAGAAAGAAGGTTACCCATGATGGATACGATCAGCGCAAAAGAACGCAGCAATATAATGTCCCGAGTAAAGAGTAAGAATACACGTCCTGAGATGTTTATTCGACGCATGCTGCACCGTGCAGGTTTTCGCTACCGCCTACACGACACCACTCTACCTGGAAAACCGGACATCGTATTCCCTCGCAAACGCAAGATTATCTTTGTAAATGGCTGTTTTTGGCACCGCCACGAAGGGTGCAAACAAGCAAAAATCCCGAAATCAAACCAGGTTTTTTGGCATGCTAAGCTCGAAGGTAATAAAATGCGTGACAAGTGTAATCTTAGAGAACTTCATAACGCAGGCTGGGAGACAATGATCGTTTGGGAGTGCGAACTGAAAGACGTGCAGACCCTCGAGAAAAAACTCCTCGAATTCCTCTCAGGAGAAACTACTCTCCAGCCTCAATAATAGTTCCGTGAGGATACACCTCGCGCTCTTTGTAAATGATCACATAGCCCAGCATCGCGGTGATTTGCCACTCGCGCCCCAAAGCAGCTTTAATCTGCTGTAAAATTTTTTTAACACTATCCCGCTCCGCTCGCAACCTCACAACCGCTAGTTCAAGATCAGAATGCGCCGTTTTTGACTTCCCACCTTTATTCATATACCTAATCGTATAACCCAGCTGCTCTTTCAACTGTTTCAATACCGCAGCAACAGTAATCTCACCGCTCGATCGAACTATAGTCGCCTCATAGTTTAGATCTATCGGATATAGATTATCGAAGTGGCTTTCCTTAATTTTTGACTTATCACGGTTCCTTCCCGGATCATTGGAGCCGAATCCACTGAAATTCCAAGAAAGGCGGATACTGAGGTATTTATAGTGTTTGATTAGTAGACTCTCAAGGTCCATCGCGGTAAATACGTATAGTCTAACGGCTTTGAAGGCAACCTGAGTTTGTAGCAGATTCTGACGTGATCGCACCTTCTTAGAGTGGCGCAACAGCCGATTCTTCAGACCAGCCTCTGCGTCAGTTTTCCCTACATAAACCAGCACACCATCCAAAAATAGCTGGTAAACGCCCTGCTCCTCTGGAACATTCTGAACAGAATCTTCAGTGAGAGGTACAGGAACCATACTCTCAAACAGACTCACCAATTGCGCCAAAAGCGCAGAGGGCAAATCAAATTCAAGTGCCTTGAAATAGTCCATTTTCCATTGACTTCCCAAAGTTAAAACCGTGCGCCAGTCTAACCCCAAAAATCGTCTCGACCAAAACTATGAATGCACTAGGAATACCCACCTGCAGGACGCTGGTGGGTGATCAATTTACTCCCCTAAGGCCTCAATGAACTGACCAGAAAGGCAAGAAGGCAACACGCGAAGGTAGGTCTCAGCATCCTGAGCAATTTGCGCCTGACTTTCAGGGCGATCCGCTAGACGCATAGCCCATTCGCGCCCAGGGTGTAGGACGTCCCAGCGGGGTCGCATGCCCGCGTGGCGACCCTTGCCGGGATTATGGTTGCCAAAGCCGTCAATGAGCGAGTTCCACACAGGAGTAAAGCGAGCGATGATCAGCGACTCGCCTAGTGGGATCCAGATGTCATCCACAACCAGGAAACGGCAGTGGAAATCACCAATAACTAGGTTTTCAGCAGCCTTGATGCTTTCAGCATGCTCCTTCAGCCGCTTATGCAAAACCTTCCCCGCCGCCAGCTCCTGACCACTCCCCATTCGCGCACCAGGAGGAACCGCCTTACCGACATAGATGGGCAGCATAAACTTTCCATTACGGTTGAGCCTACTAGCCTGCGCATAGGGGGCAAAGTCACCTGTATAGTAGATGGCATAGATTCCAGCCCCTTCAAATACGGGGAGATCTCCCAATGGATGGACTTCCTTCGTTAATAGCGCCTCGGCAACGCTTGCGCCGAGATTCTTCTTGTCCAATGGATTGAACGGAATCACTTTTCCCGTCACGCGGTAGCCCTTCCTTTACCTGTATCTGCTTTTTTCAGTTTGCTCAATCCAGCAATTGCAAGCTTCTCAGCCACGCTCGACGCAACACGCTGTGCCAACAACACCGGCACCGCGTTCCCAAGTTGGCGCATGGTCTCGGTCCAACTTCCATGAAATCTGAAGCCATCTGGGAAGGTCTGAATACGTGCACTTTCTCTCACAGTAAAATAACGGACGCTACCGTCATCTCGAACAAGCATATTTTCACCACCGGGCACACCATGCCCTCCCGCCTTCAGTGTCTTCGCGGGAAGATCAAGAGGACTCCCCGTGTGGCCGGGGTACACCCTTGCACCATCTTGAAATTGATGGTTAGGGACACTCAAAGCCTCACGCGACTGCGGATCAGGCAAATCATAAATGACGTCCCTAACAGTACGCCACGCGAATGCAGTCGGCGGAGATTTTAACTGACAGAGCTTTGCGACTCGACCAGCAAGCTTGGGAGGCACCGCAGGCATGGGTAGACCATGACGCCGCCAATAGGAACCGGTGACCCATTGTTCGTAAAGCAAGGCTTCGTAGCTGTGCGTGGGCTCGGGGAAGGACCATTCAACGCCAAGGTCATCACGGAAACCCACGAAAAAGACTCGCTCACGCTTCTGCGGTACACCATAATTGGCAGCGTTAACCAAGGTTGGTACCACGTTGTACGTTAGCCCACTCCCTTTACTGTTGCCGGAAGTCTTTTCTTCCTGCAGACGCTTTAGGTGCTCGCTCCAGTCCTCGTCACCAAGGGGGGGCAGCTCGGGAAACTCGAGCTGAAGCTGAATGTAGTGAAAATAATTAGCGAACGTCGAGCGAGTCAGCCCCTTAACGTTCTCAACAATGAAGGCTTGCGGTTTGAGTCGCCGGATCACTTCAACTGTTGCGGGAAACATATCCCGCGTATCAGCTTGAGCCCTATGCTTCCCACCGATGGAGAAGGGTTGACAGGGTGGGCCGCCTGCTAAGAGCTCAATCCCTTGGGGAATAGATGCCCAATCAAAAGCGCGAACGTCGCCTTCGTGAAGCTCCCAACTGTCCAAGAGCGGGTAACCGCGTCGCTGGTTTTCTCTTACCGTGTCACAGGCCCATTTGTCCCATTCGACGACAGCAAGATGCTCAAATCCCGCGATTTCGCACCCCATGGCTAGACCACCCGCGCCTGCGAATAGCTCCACTGATCTCATCGGATCGCCCTCAAAAACACTGTAATAATATACAGAATACTATCAAAATTTCAGAGCCCGCACACCCATTATCCAGACCCCAATGCAGCAGAAGCGTGAAAATTCGAAGCAAAAAGCAGCTCCCTACCGCCCCACCCCTAGCAGTATCGATGAATCGCCATTGGTCAGATTTACAGGCTTTATACGAGATAATCACCGCTATACAAGCAGCGAGCCCATGAAATAAGCAAGAAAAAGTCCGAAACCAGCTTAAACCATGAGGCACCAATAATACCTGGAGGTCGACAGCCGAAACAGACTCACTTACCAGCGAGCACCTTCAGAATCTCTTCGCGCGTAGGCACGCTTTTCTCGCTATCAGGAAAGGTCACTTTGAAGCCGGCCGAACGAAGACTGGCCACATAATTGGATTCACGAGTTCTGGCTGCATAAGTCTTCTTAGCTTTCAAACTGAGCACACAGATCGAGCAAAATCTCAGGTGTGTTGATCAGACTATTTTAATCCATCTCTACTCATAACTCTAATTTGACAGGATTCGGGATATCTCTAAAAGTGTGATCCTCTGAAAAGTTAGGCCCAGCTCTACGCAAACCCAAATAACTTTGCGATCAGAGAAAATCGGTAAATTTGATGATAAGATCAGTCATCCAAAACCCAGCGACGGTATAATAATGTCTAGTAAAATTATCTCTGCCAAAGAGTTCGACATCTGCGTTTCGATGTCAGATCTAGTCACCTGGGAAGGCGACGACAAGTATCCCAACGCTGACCTTCAGGCTGTATTTGCCACCCTTGAAATTCCCGTAAACATCATGGAGCTCCATGATTCGTATTTCGCTCACCCTTACAACGGCTACGGCGACGTACATGTGTACCATGCTCAAGATAATGGAGGCAGTATTGTTGCAATCAACTTGTATCGAGAACTCACGGACCAAATAGACCTGACGCTTCTCTCGCTGCGCATTGAGAGCCCTGAGTTTGACAGCGTATTGGCCCATCTCCGCTCATTCTTTGACAGCGCCGGGTGCCAAGTGGCATTTGAGCAGGTAAGCCATTCTGCGCGACTTCGCAATATGCTTGATGAAAGCAGATATCCCCGGCAGGTCGAAGAAGATCACGACTACATGCAGCAACACTTCGTCCATCGATGATATCAGGCAGCCACATGCCATACGCCTCCGATAAAGTGCTGGTTTCTACTCCTGCACCAATGCCCCTGCCACTTGCTGATCGCTTCCTTGAGACCAGCAAATGCAGCATCGAGCGAGCCTACGCAATCAACGAGCCGGGCACTTCTGTGTCGACGGTTCCCTGCTCTGGAGGGTTCTGGGGAGCGTCAACCCCTGAGTGCCAAAGCTCACCAACTCATACACCGCAAAAGGGCATTTCACCTGGCTTGTGCCATCACTGGCAGTAACGCTATTGATGCCCATATAGACCTCATAGTTTTTACCCTTCTCAAATGTAAAAACCTGGGCCTGCTCCGGACACTGCATGTAGGTACTGCCATAGCTACCCGCCTGCAGCATTTCCCGTGACAGCACAAACGGCTTGCCCGCCGGCACCCGGTATTCGGCCACTATTTCTGAATAAAGCCCCTCAGCCATACTCGTCACGCCCAGATAGTCGTTCAGCTTCGGAGCAAAACGCGCGGGCATGTCCAACTTGGGCGGTACCTGGGGCGATTGCGGATAATTGATCGCCGGCTGGCGGTTTTCACCAAACCGCCCCGCCTTGGCCAATCCCTGCTCATTCCCGACACAGCCTTCGTAAACACCACCTCGTACCTCGCCATTGGTAATCACACGAAGCTGGGCAGTATCAGTACCTGGTGCCGGTTCAACATAAGGCACCCAAGGTCGAGCCGAACAGGCGGAGAGCAATGCCAGGCAGGCATACAATGGAACATACTTCAGGGACATCAGATCACTCCCTTACAGACGGCATAGACGGCAGAAAACCGTACCAAACAGGCAATATGCATAGATCCCTCTAGAACTGCTTCAGATCAGCGGACCTGAAAAACTAACAGGCATGAAAAAGCCCAACCTTTTCAGATTGGGCTTCATCATTAGAAATATTGGTCGGGACGGAGTGATTCGAACACTCGACCCCTTGCACCCCATGCAAGTGCGCTACCGGGCTGCGCTACGCCCCGACACTGAGTAGCTGTGCTTTCAAACCTCTGAAAGCGATTAGGAATTTAACCTAACCTTTTGAATTTTGGAAGTATTATTTCCAAAAAATTTACTTCTTCAGCCCCGCCAGCACATCCTCCAGCTCGGCGATCATCTGGTGGATCAGTTGCTTGTACTGGATGTTCTCTTCCTTGGCGTCGTCACTGGAGAGGCGCTGACGCGCCCCGCCAATGGTGAAGCCCTGGTCGTACAGCAAGGCGCGGATCTGGCGGATCATCAGCACGTCGTGGCGCTGGTAATACCGGCGGTTGCCGCCCCGCTTGGAGGGGTTGAGTTGAGGAAATTCCTGCTCCCAGTAGCGCAGCACGTGCGGTTTTACCGCGCACAGCTCGCTGACTTCACCAATGGTGAAGTAGCGTTTGCCTGGGATCGGCGGGAGCTCGTCGTTATGACTTGGTTCCAGCATAGGCCTCAACTCGGGCTTTCAGTTTCTGCCCTGGACGAAAGGTGACCACACGGCGCGCCGTGATCGGGATTTCCTCTCCCGTTTTTGGATTGCGGCCAGGCCGCTGGCGTTTGTCGCGCAAATCAAAGTTGCCGAAACCCGACAGTTTGACCTGCTCGTTGTCCTCGAGTGCGTGGCGGATCTCTTCAAAGAACAGCTCGACCAATTCCTTGGCCTCGCGTTTGTTAAGACCCAACTCCTCGTAGAGACGTTCCGCCATTTCAGCTTTCGTCAGAGCCCCCATACGTCACTTCCTTAACGTGGCGTTCAACCTGGTTTCAAGCGAGGTGAGGATGTCTTGCGTTGCGGAGTTCACCTCATCGTCATTAAGAGTGCGCGATGGATGCTGCCAGGTCAAGCCAACGGCGAGGCTTTTTCTATGAGGATCAATGCCTTTACCCTCATAGACGTCAAAAAGCCTGAGGTCCGTCAGCCATTCGCCTGCATTCTCACGAATGACTTCCAGCACGGCCGTGGCTGCCACGCCCTTGTCCGCCAGCAGGGCCAGGTCACGACGCACTTCAGGGAAGCGCGACAGCTCGCTGAATTTCGGCATCTTGCCCGCCGCCACTTCAGCCAGGACCAGCTCGAAGACGAACACCGGACGATCCAGGCCCAGAGTCTTGGACAGCTCCGGGTGAATCGCGCCAATAAAGCCGACCCGTTTCCCGTCACGCTCGATCTGAGCGGTCTGGCCCGGATGCAGCGCTGGGTGCTTGCCCGGCACGAAGGTGAAATCGCCCAGGGCACCGGCAGCACCGAGGATCGCTTCCACGTCGGCCTTGACGTCGAAGAAGTCGACCGCATCGCGACCGTGCGCCCAGCCTTCCGGCAGGCGGCTGCCGCAGACCACACCGGCCAGCATCGGCTCCTGCTTCAGACCTTCCAACTGGCCGACGAAACGCAGGCCGCTTTCGAACAGGCGGACGCGATCCTGCTGACGGTTGAGGTTGTGCTGCAGCACCTTGACCAGGCCCGGCCACAGGGACGAGCGCATGGCCGCCATGTCGTTGGAGATCGGGTTGGCCAGCAGCAGCGGCTCGACGCCCGGGCTGAACAGTTCGAACTGCTTCGGATCGATGAAGCTGTAGGTAATCGCTTCCTGGTAACCACGGGCCACCAGCAGCCGACGCAGTTCCGGCAGGCCGCTACGGGCTTCAGCCTTGGCCTTTGGCGCCAGGCGCGCCTGCGGGTAACGAACCGGCAGGCGGTTGTAGCCGTACAGGCGCGCCAGTTCTTCGATCAGGTCGACTTCCAGGCTGATGTCGAAGCGATGGCTTGGCACTTCGACGGTCCACTGCCCTGCCCCGCTGGCGGTCACGCCCAGGCCTAGACCGGTCAGCAGGCGCTCGACTTCGGCCGCGTCCATTTCCATGCCCAGCATCTGGGTGATGCGCTCGGCACGCAGGGTCACCGGTGCCACGGATGGCAGGTGCGCTTCGCTGACGGTTTCGATGATCGGGCCGGCTTCGCCGCCGGTGATTTCCAGCAGCAGGCCAGTGGCGCGCTCCATGGCTTCACGGGCCAGCTTCCAGTCCACGCCCCGCTCGTAGCGGTGCGAAGCGTCGGTGTGCAGGCCGTAGGAACGGGCCTTGCCGGCCACGGCGATCTGATCGAAGAACGCGCTTTCCAGGAAGATGTCGCGCGTGGTCGCGGTGTTCACACCGCTGTGCTCGCCACCCATCACGCCGGCAATCGCCAGGGCGCGGTTGTGGTCGGCAATCACCAGGGTGTCGCTACGCAGGGTGACTTCCTGACCGTCGAGCAGCACCAGCTTCTCGCCTTCTTCAGCCATGCGCACGCGAATGCCGCCGTTGATTTCGGCGAGGTCGAAGGCGTGCAGTGGCTGGCCCAGCTCGATCATCACGTAGTTGGTGATGTCGACGGCGGCGTCGATGCTGCGCACGTCGGATCGACGCAGGCGCTCGACCATCCACAGCGGCGTCGGCCTGGACAGGTCGACGTTGCGGATCACGCGGCCCAGGTAACGCGGGCAGGCCGCCGGCGCCAGGACTTCGATCGGGCGCACTTCGTCGTGCACGGCGGCAACGGCAGGCACGGCTGGACGTGCGACGTCAGCGGCGTACAGCGCGCCGACTTCACGGGCCAGACCCGCCAGGGACAGGCAGTCGCCGCGGTTCGGGGTCAGGTCGACCTCGATGCTGGCGTCGTCCAGGCTCAGGTAGGCACGGATGTCGTCGCCCACCGGCGCATCGGCGGCCAGCTCGAACAGGCCGTCGTTGCCTTCACCGATCTGCAGTTCGGCCTGCGAGCAGAGCATGCCGTTGGATTCGATACCGCGCAGCTTGGCCTTCTTGATCTTGAAGTCGCCCGGCAGTTGGGCGCCGATCATGGCGAATGGCACCTTCAGGCCCGGACGCACGTTGGGCGCGCCACAGACCACCTGGAAGGTTTCCGCACCGTTGCTGACCTGGCACACGCGCAGCTTGTCGGCATCCGGGTGTTGTTCGGTGCTCAGTACTTCACCGACCACCACGCCGCTGAATTCGCCAGCGGCCGGGGTCACGCTGTCGACCTCCAGACCCGCCATCGACAGACGAGCCACCAGCTCGTCGCGGCTAACCTGCGGGCTTACCCAGCCACGCAGCCATTGTTCACTGAATTTCATCCTGTTCTCCCAATAGATTCGTGACGACTAGCGAAATTGCGCGAGGAACCGCAAGTCGTTGTCGAAGAACAGACGCAAGTCGTTCACGCCATAACGCAGCATGGCCAGACGCTCAACGCCCATGCCGAAGGCAAAGCCCTGGAATTCTTCCGGGTCGATGCCGGACATGCGCAGCACGTTCGGGTGCACCATGCCGCAGCCCATGACTTCCAGCCAACCGGTCTGCTTGCACACGCGGCAACCCTTGCCGCTGCACATCACGCATTCCATGTCGACTTCGGCCGATGGCTCGGTGAAGGGGAAGTAGGACGGACGGAAACGCACCGCCAGTTCCTTCTCGAAGAACACCCGCAGGAATTCCTCGATGGTGCCTTTGAGGTCGGCGAAGTTGATGTCGCGATCGACCAGCAGGCCTTCGACCTGGTGGAACATCGGCGAGTGGGTGATATCGGAGTCGCTGCGATACACACGGCCTGGGCAGACGATGCGGATCGGCGGCTTCTGCGATTCCATGGTGCGCACCTGGACCGGCGAGGTGTGGGTGCGCAGCAGCATGTTCGCATTGAAATAGAAGGTGTCGTGCATCGACCGGGCCGGGTGGTGGCCTGGGATGTTGAGCGCCTCGAAGTTGTGGTAATCGTCTTCCACCTCGGGACCTTCGGCGATGCCGTAGCCGATGTGGGTAAAGAATTGTTCGATGCGTTCCAGAGTCCGGGTGACCGGATGCAGACCACCGGAGGTCTGGCCACGGCCAGGCAGGGTCACGTCAATGGACTCGGCGGCGAGTTTGGCGGCCAGTTCCGCTTCCTCGAACGACGCCTTGCGCGCATTGAGCACCTCGGTGACACGCTCCTTGGCGACATTGATCAGGGCGCCGACTTGCGGACGCTCTTCTGCCGGCAGGCTCCCCAGGGTCTTCATCACCTGAGTCAGCTCACCCTTCTTGCCAAGGTAGTGAACCCGGATTTGCTCCAGGGCATTGATGTCTTCAGCGCTTTGCACAGCCTCAAGTGCTTGAGAGACCAGTGCGTCCAGGTTTTCCATGTACAGACTCCAGATACGAAATAGGGGAAGAGCTTGAAGGCTCTTCCCCTATTTACTGACGTTTAACACCGAAGCCTGCGAAGGCCGACCTCGGTGATTGTCGGGGGGTACTTAAGCCAGAACGGCTTTAGCTTTCTCGACAATCGCAGCAAACGCCGCTTTTTCGTTCACTGCCAGATCAGCCAGAACCTTACGGTCGATTTCGATCGACGCTTTTTTCAGGCCCGCGATGAAACGGCTGTAGGACAGACCGTTGATACGCGCACCAGCGTTGATACGAGCGATCCACAGAGCGCGGAACTGACGTTTTTTCTGACGACGGTCACGGTAGGCGTATTGGCCTGCCTTGATTACCGCTTGCTTGGCAACACGGAATACGCGCGAGCGTGCACCGTAGTAGCCTTTGGCAAGTTTCAGAATTTTCTTGTGACGCTTACGGGCAATGACGCCACGCTTTACACGAGCCATGAGTTACTTCCTCTGTTCTTGAGCCAAAAATTAACGAAGGCGCAGCATGCGCTCGACTTTTGCAACGTCAGACGGGTGCAGCAGGCTGCTACCACGCAGTTGACGCTTACGCTTGGTCGACATTTTGGTCAGGATGTGGCTCTTGAAAGCGTGCTTGTGCTTGATGCCGTTAGCAGTTTTCAGAAACCGCTTGGCAGCACCGCTTTTGGTTTTCATCTTTGGCATGTTCGGATACTCCGCATTCAATGGATAAACATAACCGCAAGGCCTGCCGTGCCCTGGTGGTTACTTCTTCTTTTTCGGGGCGATGACCATGATCAGCTGGCGTCCTTCCATCTTAGGATGCTGTTCGACCGATCCGTACTCTTGCAGGTCAGCTTCAACCCGCTTGAGCAGATCCATCCCCAGCTCCTGGTGGGCCATCTCACGGCCGCGGAATCGCAAGGAAACCTTGGCCCTGTCCCCGTCACTCAGGAAACGTACCAGGTTGCGTAGTTTTACCTGGTAATCCCCTTCCTCCGTCCCTGGACGAAACTTGATTTCTTTAACCTGCACTTGCTTCTGGTTTTTCTTCGCAGCAGCAATTTGCTTCTTCTTTTCGAAGATCGACTTGCCGTAGTCCATCACCCGGCAGACGGGTGGCTGGGCGTCAGCGGAAATTTCCACCAGGTCCAGTTTGGCTTCTTCGGCAATTCGAAGCGCTTCATCAATCGAGACGATGCCAATCTGCTCGCCATCAGCGCCAATTAACCGAACCTCGCGTGCCGAGATATTCTCGTTGATCGGCGCTTTCGGTGCAGCTCGTTTATCTTGTCTCATATCACGCTTAATAATAATTACTCCGAATCTTGGCGACCACGCCGGGAAACCGCTTGCGCGAGGAGCGCCGTGAACTGGGCGACGGGCATGGAGCCCAGGTCAGCGCCTTCACGGGTACGCACAGCGACAGTTTGCGTTTCGACTTCCCTGTCTCCGATAACCAAAAGATAGGGAACCTTGAGCAAGGTATGCTCGCGGATTTTAAAGCCGATTTTCTCATTTCTCAAGTCGGACTTGGCACGGAATCCGCTTTCGGCCAGAGATTTTTCCACTTCGAGGGCAAAATCGGCCTGCTTGTCGGTGATATTCATGACCACCGCCTGGGTTGGCGCCAGCCAGGCCGGGAACGCGCCCTCGTAGTGCTCGATCAGGATTCCGACGAAACGCTCGAACGAACCGAGGATGGCCCGGTGCAGCATCACCGGATGCTTGCGGCTGTTGTCTTCGGAAACGTATTCGGCACCGAGGCGGATGGGCAGGTTGAAGTCCAGCTGCAGGGTACCGCACTGCCAGACACGGCCCAGGCAGTCCTTGAGCGAGAATTCGATCTTCGGCCCGTAGAAGGCGCCCTCGCCCGGCTGCAGGTCATACGGCAGGCCGGCGCTGTCGAGGGCCGCGGCCAGTGCGCTTTCGGCACGGTCCCACAGCTCGTCGGAGCCCACGCGCTTTTCAGGGCGGGTGGACAGCTTCATCTGGATGTCCTTGAAGCCGAAGTCGGCGTAGACGTCCATGGTCAGCTTGATGAAGGCGGCGGATTCGGTCTGCATCTGGTCTTCGGTGCAGAAGATGTGCGCGTCGTCCTGGGTGAAACCACGCACGCGCATGATGCCGTGCAGCGCACCCGACGGCTCGTTGCGGTGGCAGGCACCGAACTCGGCCAGACGCATCGGCAGCTCGCGGTAGCTCTTCAGGCCTTGGTTGAACACCTGCACGTGGCAGGGGCAGTTCATCGGCTTGATGGCGTAGTCGCGGCTTTCCGACTCGGTGGTGAACATGTTCTCGGCATAGTTGGCCCAGTGCCCGGATTTCTCCCACAGGGAGCGGTCGACCACTTGCGGGGTCTTGATCTCCAAGTAACCGTTGTCACGCTGCACCTTGCGCATGTACTGCTCGAGCACCTGGTACAGGGTCCAGCCGTTGGGGTGCCAGAACACCATGCCCGGGGCTTCTTCCTGGGTGTGGAACAGGCCCAGGCGCTTGCCGATCTTGCGGTGGTCGCGTTTTTCCGCTTCCTCGATGCGCTGGATATAGGCGGCCAGTTGCTTCTTGTCCGCCCAGGCGGTGCCGTAGACGCGCTGCAGCTGCTCGTTCTTGGCATCGCCGCGCCAGTAGGCGCCGGACAGCTTGGTCAGCTTGAACGACTTGAGGAAACGGGTGTTCGGCACGTGCGGGCCACGGCACATGTCGACGTATTCTTCGTGGTAGTACAGGCCCATCGCCGTTTCGTTCGGCATGTCCTCGACCAGGCGCAGCTTGTAGTCCTCACCGCGCCGGGTGAACACTTCGATGACCTCGGCGCGCGGCGTGACCTTCTTGATCACGTCGTAGTCCTTGTCGATCAACTGGTGCATACGCTCTTCGATCGCCGCCAGGTCGTCCGGGGTGAAAGGCCGCTCGTAGGCGATGTCGTAGTAGAAACCTTCGTCGATGACCGGGCCGATCACCATCCTGGCGGTCGGATACAACTGCTTGACCGCGTGGCCAACCAGGTGGGCGCAAGAGTGACGAATGATCTCCAGCCCCTCTTCATCCTTGGGCGTGATGATTTGCAGTGTGGAATCGGCGTCGATCAGGTCACAGGCATCGACCAGCTTGCCGTTGACCTTGCCGGCCACGGTGGCCTTGGCCAGGCCGGCACCGATGGATGCGGCGACTTCGGCTACGGAAACCGGGCGATCGAACGAACGTTGACTGCCGTCGGGAAGAGTAATAGTGGGCATGGCGCCTCCTCTCCTAGTGGTGACCCCTACCAAAGGTCACGTGGGTTGGGATGAGCAGCCAGTACGCGATCCGTCCAGCCGCTCAGTGAAGAACGCCTGCCGCACAGTGGCAGGAGCCGCAAGGCCAACCGGAAACGAACCAGAGTGACTGGAGTTCAAAAAAGGGTTGATGGCGTGGCGTCGCAGGAGGAACCCCGCTACGACGCCGAATACAGCCAGGGCGGGGATGCTAGCACAGATGAACGGTCATCGCCTCGCCACAAGCACAAACTGCTACAGTTCAGCAGGTTTCATCTGCCACCGGTGAACTTGAGCGGCCCTGCGGCCCTCAAACACCCTGCAAGCGACGCTCAGTTCGCGCTCTATCCAAAGGAGTATTCCAACATGCGCCTGACTCACCTTTTCGCCCTCGCCGCACCCATCGCCCTGCTGCTGCCGCTGAGCGCACAGGCTGCCTGGCCGGCCGGCCAACGCGACGCCTACATAAAGGACTGCACCGCCGCCGCCAACCGCAGCGTCGACCTCAAGACCGCCCAGCAGCACTGCGCCTGCAGCGCCGACCAGCTCAACGACAAGTTCACCACGGCCGAGCTCTCCGAACTGATGCACCCGAAAGACCCCAACAAGGGCCCCAGCAAGGAACTGCAAACCAAGGCGCTGAATGTCGTTGCCGCCTGCCGCGTGAGCAAATAAGCCGCTGAATCGGCAACCCTTGGCCTGCTTCAGAGCGAAAAAGCAGTTTTTTCACACATTTTATGCAGTTTTTACGGCTTTTTTTGTCAGCCTCGTTTTTCGCTGAAAGCCTTTGAAACCGGGGCTTTCAGCCGATCGAGGCGGTAAAGAAAGCGCGACTGATTGGCAATCCGCAGCCGCGGGGGGCTCCCAAGCCGAACATTTCGACTATGATAGCTCCGTGTGCCCAGTTGGCCTGAGCAGCACAGCACTACTGAAAATATATGTTTCTTGGAGATACACCATGTCTAATCGCCAAACCGGCACCGTAAAATGGTTCAACGATGAAAAAGGCTTCGGCTTCATCACTCCTCAAGGTGGCGGTGACGACCTGTTCGTACACTTCAAAGCTATCGAAGCTGACGGTTTCAAAAGCCTGAAAGAAGGCCAGACCGTTTCCTTCGTGGCTGAGAAAGGCCAAAAGGGCATGCAAGCTGCCCAGGTTCGCGCGGAGTAATCTCCCCGGCCTGAAAAAAACCCCGTCCATGTGACGGGGTTTTTTATGGGTGCCCGAAAAGGCGTGCGACAGACAACGCCGCGATCAGCCGCAGTTGACCCGATCGATCTTGCCGGTACGGTCGGCATTGAGGTTCAGGCGATCGGAGCGGTACTCCAGGGTAATCATGTCATCCGGCCCCACCACCCGCGCGGTCTGCGCGCCACTGCGGCTGCGTGCCTGCTCCAGCAATTGGGCAGAGGCCTGCTTGCCGATCGCGAACTCGGCGCCTTTGGCCTCGCAGCGACCGCTGTCGTTCCGAGTCACGGGCTCGCTGCTACTGGCCGGCGCGGAGCCGGTGTTCGTCGAGCAACCGGCCAAGACCGACATGGCGAAAATCGCCCCCAAAGATGCAAGCTTCCAAGGCATGAAGCCTCCTTGTGAAAAATAGGTAGAGTGCGTGCGACCGCCGTTCAGGCAATTGGTTGCATATTGCCAGGCGGACGAACCGATTCTGACAGCAATACCGGACAAGTCTGCCTGAGCCAACAGCCCGCTGGCGCAATCAATCGTGACTGAATATGAACGGCTTGTATATTTCAGTAGATGTCGATGTAGTCGAAGGGCGGATTGGGCCAGTTGTCCTTCAACGCGTTGAACACCTGCTGCACCCACACCTCATCGGCCGCCGCCACGTTGCCGACATAGCCGGAACCGGCCGCCCAGGTCTCCAGGCGAAACAGCAGCCCCTCGATATCGCGCCCGCCGACCACGCCGCTGGACAGGTAGGCGATGCCCGAACGGGTCACCCGCAACTGGGTGTGCACGTCATCACTGGCCGATGCGAGCAACTGGCGCACGGCTTCGAGAGTGAGGTTGTCGGGGTTGTTCAGGTCGATCTGCACGGCGGTTTTCCCGAAAAGGCAAAACCGCAGTTTGGCACGTTGCCGGGCCTTGTGCCCAGCCAACCCGCAGGCGAGCGCCTGCGGGCCACACGGTTTACTTGAGACGACCCAGGCGCGCCGTCAGCAGGTCGAAGAAGCCCTGCGCGTCGCCGTTCTCGACCCAGAACACGTTCTTGTTCTGCTTCAGGCCGTCGTACCAGTCGACGATGGTCTGGCCGAAGGTCGGGCCTTCGCGGCTGTCGACCACCATGTTGACCTCACGCCCGCTGAACAGCGAAGGCTTGAGCAGGTAGGCGATGACCGTGGCGTCGTGCACCGGGCCACCGGGAATGCCGTAGTGCTCCATGTCGCCCTTGACGTAGTCGTTGAGGATATCGCCGACCACCTTGCTCGCGTTGTTGTTCAGCGCGGCGATCTTCTTCAGGCGCTCGTCGCTGGTGAGGATCTTGTGGGTCACGTCCAGCGGCAGGTAGGTCAGCTTGACGCCGCTCTTGAGCACCACCTCGGCCGCCTGCGGGTCGGCGAACAGGTTGAACTCGGCCACCGGCGTGATATTGCCGCCGTTGAAGTGCGCACCGCCCATGACCACCACTTCCTTGATGCCCTGGGTGATTTCCGGATCCTGGATCAGCGCCAGGGCCAGGTTGGTCTGCGGCCCGAGCATGGCGATGGTGATGCTGTGGGGCTTGGCCGCGCGCAGGGTGTCGATCAGGTAGTTGACCGCATTGCCCTGGGCCAGAGGCGCCTTGGGTTCATGTACGGTCACCCCGGAGATGCCCTCCTTGCCGTGGATGTTCTCGGCGTAGATCGGCGTGCGCAGCAGCGGCTGCGGCGCGCCGGCGTACACCGGCACCTCTTCGCGTGCGGCCCACTCGCGGGCCAGGCGGGCGTTGCGCGAGGTCTTGTCCAGGCGCACGTTGCCGGCGACGGTGGTCAGCGCGCGGATGTTCAACTCCTCCGGCGAGGCCAGGGCGAACAACAGGGCCACCACATCGTCGGCCCCCGGGTCGGTGTCGATGATCAGGTCGATCTTTTCCGCCGCCTGGGCGCCGGTGGCAGTGAGCAGGGACACGATCAGCAGACTCCTGAACCAGCGTGACAAATTCTGAGCATAGCGTTGCATGGTGCACTCCTTGTGCGCGATTGGAAAATCAGAACGTCACACCGGCAACCAGGATGACGTTGCTGTAGGGCTGGCACTCACCGGTACGCACCACGGCCTTGGCCTGGCGGCTGAGTGCCTTGAATTGCTCGTGGCTGAGCAGGCGCCGCAGCCCCAGGTCACCCTGGACCGTCAGCGCCTCCAAGGTATCCAGCGCCGGTGGGCGCTTGAGCAGGATTTCTTCGGCCAATGCATGGCTTTCCACCTGCATTTCGCTGAGCACCACGCGCAGGGTGCTGACGAAATCGGGGATACCCGGGGTCAGGGCCAGGTCGATCAGCTCGACGCCCGGCGGTACCGGCAGACCGGCATCGCCGATCACCAGCATCTCGCCATGGCCCAGCGAGGCGATCAAGCGTGACAGGGCAATGTTGAGCAACGGTGCTTTTTTCATGACAGTTCGAACCCCTGCACTTCAGACAATTGCGGAATGGATGGCTGCGCACCGGCGCGGGTGACCGACAACGCCGCCGCGACCTGACCAAAGCGGATCGCCTCGGCCTCGCTCTTGCCGCAGGCCAGCGCCGCGGCAAAGCCACCGACGAAGGTGTCGCCGGCGGCCGTGGTGTCCAGCGCCTGGACCTTGGGCGCCGGGAAATGGGTGAAACCCTGGCCATCGGCGAACAGCGAACCCTGGGCGCCGAGGGTGATGATCACCTTCCCTGCCCCGGCCGCCATCAGCCTGGCGGCAGCCGCCTCGGCCGAGGCTTGCGAATCCACCGGCAGGCCGCTCAGGGCCGAGGCTTCGCTTTCGTTGGGGATCAGGTAGTCGATCGACGCGTACCAGTCGGCCGGCAACGGCGCGCTGGCCGGTGCCGGGTTGAGGATGACGGTCTTGCCCAGTTCGCGGCCGCGCTTGAGCGCATAGCCGACGGTGTCCAGCGGTATTTCGAGCTGGCAGATGATCACATCGGCCGCCTGCAGTACCGCGTCGAAAGCCTTGACCCCTTCGCGGCTCACCCGGCCGTTGCCGCCGGCGACGATGACGATCGCGTTCTGGCTGCTGTCGTCGACCACGATCAGCGCCACGCCGCTGGAAACACCCTCCACCGCGGTGACCGCCTGGCAATCGATGCCCTCGGCCAGCAACGCATCACGCAATTGCTGCCCATAGGCGTCGTCGCCGACACAGCCGACCATCGACACCTGCGCGCCCAGGCGCGCCGCCGCCACCGCCTGGTTGGCGCCCTTGCCGCCGGGCACGGTGCCGAACGACTGGCCGATCAGGGTCTCACCCGCGCGGGGCAGGCGTTCGGCGCGGGTAACCAGGTCCATGTTGAGACTGCCGATGACCACTACTTTTGCTTGCATGCATCTGTACTCTTGAATTCAGTTCGGCCGGCGCCAGCACTGCTGGGCCGACGTTTCAGGCGAAACCATCCGAAACCTGCGCCGTCGATTCGCGCATGACGATGCTGGGGATCACGATACGCTGGTCGAGCGCCAGGCCCGGCGTCGCGATGCGCCGCAGCAGCAACTCGGCGGCTGTCTCACCCAGCTCCAGGATCGACTGGCCGACCGTGGTCAGCGCCGGGTAGACATAACGACTCATGCGGATATCGTCGAAGCCGATGACCGACAACTCGCCCGGCACGCGGATACCGCGCTCCGCCGCAGCCCGCAGCGCGCCGATGCCGAGCATGTCGTTGCCGGCGAAAATCGCGCTGGGCCGCTCGCCGTCCAGCAGTCTTGCCGCCGCCAGGTAACCCCCGGTGCTGGTGAAGTCGCTGGCCAGCACCCACTTGGCCGGCACCTTGACCTTGGCCTGCTGCAGCGCCCGGCGATAACCGGCCAGGCGCAGTTGCGCGACGCTGGTGTCCTTCGGTCCGCCGATGAAAGCGATGGCCCGATGCCCCAGCTCCAGCAGGTGGCGGGTTGCCAGGTAGGCGCCCTCCTCGTGGTCGATGCGCACCAGGTCCGTGTCGACTCCGTCGATATCGCGGTCGACCATCACCATCGGCGTACGCACCGCCGACAGGCCGGCGGCAAAGCTGTCATCACCGCCGGTGGAGGCGACGATCAGCCCGTCGACGCGCTTCTCCAGCAACACCCGCAGGTAGTTGCGCTGCTTGTCCGGATCATCGTCGGAATTGCAGAGGATCACACAATAGTTATTGCGTTCGCAGTAATCCTCGATCCCCCGCGCCAGCTCGGCGAAATACGGGTTCAGGCTGTTGGGCACCAGCAGGCCGATAGTCGCGGTGGACTTGGCCTTGAGCGAGCGCGCCACGGCACTGGGCACGTAGTCGAGCTCGGCGATGGCCGCCTCGACCTTGAGCCGCACCCGTTCGCTGACCGGTCGGGTCTTGTTCACCACATGGGACACCGTGGTGTAGGAAATCCCGGCCAGCGCGGCCACGTCCTTGATGGTCGCCATGACTCAGGCCCGCCGACGGGCGCGTTGGCTGCGATAGGTATCGAGCACCACGGCAATGACGATCACCGCACCGGTGATGATCCGCTTGGTCGGCTCGGTCGCACCGATCTGCGCAAGGCCCGCGGCCAGTACGGAAATGATCAGCACGCCGAAAAAGGTGCTGATCACCGAACCACGCCCGCCCATCAGGCTGGTGCCACCGATCACCACCGCGGCGATCACCTGCAGCTCCAGGCCGGAACCGGCGTTCGGGTCGGCCGCTTCCAGGCGCGAGATCTGGAACAGCGCCGCGATACCGGCCAGCAGGCCCATCAGGCTGAACACCAGGATCTTGTACGGCTTGGGGTTGATCCCCGCCAGGCGCACGGCTTCCTCGTTGGTGCCGATGCCGATCAGGTAGCGGCCGAACACGGTACGGGTCAGCACCAGTTGCGCGGCAATGATCACCAGCAGCGCGATGATGAACGACGGCGAAATACCGAAGGCGATCGGGTTCGACAGCCAGGCGAAGGCATCACCGATGTAGGCGGTGCGCGAGCCGGTCATCTGGTAGGCCAGGCCACGGGCCATTTCCAGCACGCCGAGGGAGACGATGAACGACGGAATCCGCCAGGCCACGGTGATCGAACCGGTAATGGTCCCCGCCAGCGCGGCGCAGCCCATGCCCAGCACCGCCGCCGGCAGCACGCTCCAGCCCCAGCCGAGCACCGCGACGCTGACCGCAGAGGCCGCCAGCGCCAGCACCGAGCCGACCGACAGGTCGATACCGCCGATGATCAGCACGAAGGTCATGCCGACCGCCAGCACCATCAGGTCGGGAATCTGGTTGGCCAGGGTGCTGAAGGTGTCGTAGGACAGGAAGTGGCTGCTCAGGCTGGAGAACAGGATGATCATCCCCAGCAAGGCGCCGGCCAGGCCCAGGTAGGTGCCGAGGCCATAAAAGTTGCGACCGGCCTTGGCGGTCGAAGGAGTAGTTTTCATAGGGTATCCCTAGGCGCCGCGTCGTTGAGCAGCGCATCACGTTTCTGGTAGCCGGCAAACGCGGCGGCAAGCAAGTCGTCCTGGGTCCAGCTGTCGCGCTCGAAGGTCTGGATCAGGCGCCCGGCCGAGAGCACGCCGATGCGGTCACAGATCAGCATCAGCTCGCGCAGGTCGCTGGAGACCACCACCAGCGCCTTGCCCTGGCGGGTCAGTTCGCCGAGCAACGCGTAGATATCGAATTTGGCACCGACGTCGATCCCTCGGGTCGGCTCGTCGAACAGCAGCACCGAGCAGTCGCGCTCCAGCCAGCGGCCGATCACCACCTTCTGCTGGTTGCCGCCGGACAGCTCGGAGACCAGTTGGTCCGGGCTGGAACTGCGGATGCGCATGGCCCCGATCTGCCGCTGCGCCAACGCGGTTTCGTCGCGACCGTTGACCACCCCGCCACTGGAAATTGCCGGCATGTTGCCCAGGGCGATGTTGGCGCTGATCGACTGGGTCAGCAGCAGGCCTTCGCCCTTGCGGTCCTCGGTGATCAGGGCGATGCCATGGCGCACCGCATCGACCGGCGAACGGATATCGACGACCTGGGCCGGCGTGCCGAGGGCCACGGTGCCGCTGTCGGCGACATCGGCACCGTAGATCAGCCGCAGCAGCTCGGTGCGCCCGGCACCGATCAGGCCGGAGATGCCGAAAATCTCGCCGGCGCGCACCTCGAAGGACACGTCGAACACCTTGTCCGCCCGGCTCAGGCCCTTGACCGTCAGGGCCGGTGCGCCGATCTTGCGCTCGCCCAGGTCGATGTGTTCACCCAGCTCGCGGCCGACCATCAGGTTGACCAGTTGTTCGCTGTTGTAGTTGGCCATCGGCTCGACACAGACCAGGTTGCCATCGCGCAGTACCGCAATGCGCTGAGCCACCCGCGCCAGCTCTTCCAGCCGGTGGGAAATGTAGATGATCGCCACGCCTCGGGCCTGCAGGCGGGTGATCTGCTCGAAGAGCATTTCGACCTCGCGGGCGGTGAGCATCGCGGTCGGCTCGTCGAGAATCAGCACATGGCAATCGCCGATCAGGTTGCGGGCGATTTCCACCATCTGCTGGTGGCCGATCCCCAGCTCACCGACCAGGGTGTCGGGGTCGATCGCCTCCAGGCCGACCTGGGCCATGGCCTCGATGGCGGCCTGGCGCAGTTGCTTGCGGCTGATCCAGCCACCGTGGCTGGGCAGGTTGTCGAGAAACAGGTTTTCCGCCACCGACAGGGTCGGCAACAGATTGAGTTCCTGCATGACCATGCGGATGCCCTGCTCTTCAGCCTGGGTCCGGCTGCCGGGGGCATAGGGCTGACCCTTGAAGTGCATCTGGCCGGTGGTCGGCGTGACCAGCCCGCCGATGATCTTCGACAGCGTGCTTTTGCCCGCGCCGTTTTCACCGGTCAGCGCCAACACCTCGCCACGCAACAGCGTCAGGTCGATGTTGCTCAGGACAGGTTGCGCATAGGTCTTGCCGATACCGCTGACCGACAGGACAGCGTTCGGTGCGGAAGATGACATAGGAAAATCTCCGGGCGCCCGCTCAGGACGAGCGGGCGCGGTTGCAGCCAGGGGTTGCTTCTCGGGGTTATTTCTTGAGAACCAGTTCGACCGGGGTCTCGATCACGCCATCGACGGCATCGACCTTCTCGCCCTTGACCAGCTTGAGCGCGTTCTGGATACCGAACACCGCCTGCTGGGCCGCGGCCTGGTCGGCGGTGGCCAGCACCCGGCCGTCCTGCAGCATCGGCTTGATCGCCTCGATGTTGTCGTAACCGACCACCTGCACCCTGCCCGCCTTGCCGGCGGCACGCACCGCGGACACGGCGCCCAGGGCCATGTTGTCGTTACCGGCCAGCAGCGCCTTGAGGTCCGGGTATTCGCTCAGCATGGCCGAGGCAACCTTGTTGCCCTGGTCGATTTCCCAGTTGCCGGATTGGGTGGAGACGATCTTCATGCCGGCGGCATCCATCGCGTCCTTGAAACCGGCGGTCCGCTGCTGGGCGTTGGTGGTGGTCGGTACGCCTTCGATGATGCCGACCTTGTCGCCGGAGGCCAGGGTCTTGGCCAGGTAGTCGCCGACCAGGCGCGCGCCCTTGCGGTTGTCCGGGCCGACGAAGGGAATGTCCAGGTTCTTGCTCTTGAGCACCTGCGGGTCGAGGCGGTTGTCGATGTTGACCACCTTGATGCCGGCATCGGAGGCTTTCTTGAGTACCGTCACCAGGGCCTTGGAGTCGGCCGGGGCGATCACCAGGGCATCGACCTTGGACAGGATCATCTGGTTGACGATATCGATCTGGGCGGCGGTGTCGGTTTCGTTCTTGATCCCGTTGGTGATCATGTCGAAATCGGCGGAGTGGGCTTTCTGGTAATCCTTGGCCCCATCCTGCATGGTGACGAAGAATTCGTTGGCGAGGGATTTCATGACCAGGCCGACCTTGGGCTTGGCCGCGTCAGCGAAGGCCGACGACATCGGCAAGGTGGCAGCGAGTACGGCGACAGCGAGCAGACGACCAGCGAATGGCAACTTCATGGGGTTCACTCCGGATCTTATGATTATTGTGAGCAACGTCAGCCACGCGACAGGACGCTTCCACGACGGTGGAACGCCTGGGAAACAACCCGCGCAAACGTTTGCGTGAATGAACTATGCGAACCTCATCGACATTTGTCAACGGGCTGCCCTGGGTTCGATCCAAAGAATAGTCGTGAGTCGGCCACCGGGCGCGATGCCCGGTGGCGAGGGGAAAGTGCGAAGAAACCCTGTGGGAACAGGTTACGCGGTGGTGCTGACCAGCGAGCCGCTGCTGCCGGACTTGGCCTCTTTGGTCAGGGCCTGGAGCAGTGCCGCGGCCGTCGTCATCAGCGCACCGTTGACGGTACTGATCTGCCCCTGGACAGCCATCACCGCGCTGGTGCGGGCATCCTCCGAAGGGTAGGAAGCCTTCTGCGCGGCCTCCAACTGCTGCTGAAGCTCACGCAGTTGCTGCTGCAACTCCTTCATGCGCTTCTGCAGCGCCTTGACCGCGGCGTTGTGGCCACCGCCCGAGCTTTCCTGGGCGCCGCCGGCCGCTTCGGCGCTGCCGCCGCCAGTACGGACCTTGCCGTCCTTGCTGTCGGCCTCATCGCTGTCCTTGACCGCCTTGTCGATCTCGCTCGTCATGGCGATGGTCTTGGACTCCGTCGAGCCGGCGGTGTGGCCGTTGATCATCAGGCCGCCGGGAGAAGGAAAACCTACTGACATGGTAAGAACCTCGGAAAATTTCTGTACCGGCGTATCGGCGGTGGCCTGCTGAACTTTAGCCACGACGTACGAGAGTGCATCGGGTGCCGATACAAAGCTCCTGCAACCTATGCGCCTTCCGCCCACCAGAGGCCGCGAAAAACCTCACTTGGCGGGCAGCCATTTGCTGACATTCAGGCTCAGGCAAATCCTTATAATTTTTCCTACAGCTGACGCCAAATCATAAAAAGCGCTGTCAGAAACGCTCCAGATCTCTCTGATAGTTGCGAAACTGCCTACAGTTAAATACTGTATGCACGTACAGCTTAATTAAGGATTGTTTCGTGGCAAACCCAACTTCAGCCTCCGCCGCCCTCAGTTCCTACGAGCGCATGGGCCTGCGCGTACAGAAAATCATCAACTCCCAAGCGGCCCAGCAGGCCAAGGCCGCGCTGATCTTCCGCATGCCGGACGAACCCTCCGAGGACTGGGAACAGTTGCTCGAGGAGATCGACGAAAACGACAACGTCACCCTCGCCTACCGCGATGACGGTGGCGTGCAGATTTTCTGGACCGTGCCCAAGGAAGACTGAGTGATGCGTCTGCCCGTCATCGCCCTGCTCGGCCTGTGCTGGGTGCTGCCCGCCCAGGCCGACGCTCCACGAACCTTCAGCGAAGCCAAGAAAGTCGCCTGGAAACTGTATGAACGACAATCCACGGAGTTCTATTGCGGCTGCAAGTACAACGGCAACCGGGTCGACCTCCAGGCCTGCGGCTATGTACCGCGCAAGAACGCCGCCCGCGCGGCGCGCATCGAGTGGGAACATATCGTGCCGGCCTGGCAGATCGGCCATCAGCGCCAGTGCTGGCAACAGGGCGGGCGCAAGAACTGCACGCAGAGCGATCCGACCTACCAGCGCGCCGAAGCCGACCTGCACAACCTGGTGCCGAGCATCGGCGAGGTGAATGGCGACCGCAGCAATTTCAGTTTCGGCTGGCTGCCGGAACAGAAGGGCCAGTATGGCTCATGCCTGACCCAGGTCGACTTCAAGGCCAAGAAGGTCATGCCGCGGCCCTCGATCCGCGGAATGATCGCCCGCACCTACTTCTACATGAGCAAGCAGTACGGGTTGCGCCTGTCGAAACAGGATCGCCAGCTGTATGAAGCCTGGGACAAGACCTACCCGGTACAGCCATGGGAACGCCAGCGCAACCAGAGCGTGGCCTGCGTGATGGGCCGCGGCAACGAGTTCGTCGGCGCGGTGGATCTCAAGGCCTGCGGCTGAACCGGCAGGATTTCCCGACCTCGCCGCGCCCCCCCCCTGTAACAGCCACAGCGATGAGGGAGGCGCCCCCTTCTACGGGGCGGCCGTTTTGCCTGCACGTGTGCGGGCTCCCCCGACCGCTTCCTGCACCCTCATCCTGTTACTTACCCTCCTCTGCCTTTCCCTTTTGCATCTGTACAGAAGACTGGGTACCACTGGAATTGTTCTTCGTTTCGTTATCGGACTTGTCGAAGCATCCATGAAGCATGAATACCGTGCACAGGCCAAGGCACATGGATAACCTTTTCATGATCGTTCACCTTTGAGCGAGAGGGTCATGCAGAGCGCGAGGCCTCGTAGCGGTCATCGCGAACCTGCACAAACCGAAATGGGCGGGTCGTTTCAAGCTGCGGGCTTGAGCACCACCTTCGTCCAGCCATCGTCACGCGCGTCGAAGTGCCTGTAGGCGTCCGGGCCTTCGGCAAGCTTGAGACGATGAGAGATGATCCCGGAAGGTTTGGCGCGGCCATGATGGATCAGTTCGGCCAGACGACGGTTGTAGGCTTTGACATTGGCCTGCCCGGTTCGAATCTGCTGCCCCTTGAACCAGAAGGCGCCGAAATCGAAAGCCATCTTGCCTTCCTGGGCCAATTCATTTTCAGCACCCGGATCCTGAGGCACGAACACGCCCACGACACCGATGCCGCCAGTCGCCTTTGTCGAGGCGACCAGATTGTTCATGGTCAGGTGATTGGCTTCATGCCCGTGGCGGTCACAGCATTGATAGCCCACACACTCACAGCCGCGATCGGTCCCTCTGCCATGGGTCAGGTTCAATATCTGATCCACCGCCTCCTTCTCAAGCGCGCTGATGGGCGTGGCCCCCATCTGGGCCGCGAGCCTTAAACGGTCGGGATGGCTGTCGACCACGAACACCTCGGAGGCGCCCTTGATCATGGCCGAATGGGCGGCCATCAGGCCAACCGGGCCGGCACCGTAGATGGCAATGCTCTCCCCCGGCAGAAGGCCAGCCAGCTCGGTTGCATGCCATCCCGTCGGGAAGATATCGGACAGCATGACATAATCGTCTTCACGTTCTTGCGCGTCATCGGGCAACACCAGGCAGTTGAAGTCGGCATATGGCACCCTCAGCAGTTCAGCCTGCCCACCCTGATAAGGCCCCATTTCAGCGAATCCGTAGGCCGCACCCGCGCTGCCCGGGTTAGCCGTCAGGCAGAATCCGGTCAGGCCCTTCTCACAGTTCTCGCAAAAGCCGCAGCCGATGTTGAAGGGCAGGCATACCCGGTCGCCTGCCTTGATCCGATCGACAGCGGCGCCCACTTCGATGACCTCGCCCAGGTTCTCATGGCCGAATACCCTGCCTGTTTCAAAAGAAGTGCGGCCTTCATACATATGCAGGTCAGATCCGCAGATGTTGGTGGTCGTCACTCGCACCAGCACGTCGGTGGGCTTTTCGATCCTGGCGTCCGGCACATTTTGCACGCTGACGTCACGAGGACCGTTGTACACGATGGCTTTCATTGCGTTCTCCCAGAGGCGAGACGAAAGGGAATTTTCGTCAGCACATGTTCAATCTGTCCGAGAGAACGAATCGCCTGTTCAAGAAATCCGCTGCATGTCTGACGAGCGGTAACTCGACTTCAGGACCTCGCACCGCCGAAAGCGGCCGGCGCCACAGCCTGGCTCTCCCCTTCCTGGAGGAACGAACCTGGCAGATCCCGCTCATAAATCTCATGCCGGGTAGTTTTCCATCCAGGAGATGGCTGACATGAAAGACCTTCGAGACACGGTGAACACCCCGAAAACACTCATGCTGGAACGCAACGATTGGGTACCGAATCATCCCCGCCTGCCGGTGATCATTTATCGAAACGCGATCGCTGCATCAGGTGATGATCAGGCGACGCTGCTTGAGAAGACCTTCTCGGCTCACGGCTGGCCGCCTCAATGGCGAGACGGGGTGTATGACTATCATCACTACCACACCGAAGGACACGAGGTATTGGGTGTCGCAAGCGGCCAGGCACGCCTGATGCTGGGCGGCCCGGATGGGCATGTGGTCGAAGTGGGGCCGGGCGACGTGTTGCTGCTTCCTGCGGGAACGGGGCACTGCAATCTCGGCTCGAGTGCCGACTTTCTGGTGGTTGGGGCGTATCCACCAGGCCAGCATGCCGATATCTGCCGGCAGGCACCGAGCCAGACACAGCTTGAACGTATCGCCACCCTACCCTTTCCCGACCAGGACCCCGTACAAGGCAAGGCGGGGACACTGACCGATTACTGGTCCATCAGCTGAAAAAGCGTTTGCAGGCACAAAGACGGACACCGCCCCCCCATGGCGGAAAGGACGCTGGAATGAATGAAGTACGAACAGGCCACCCGGTCAAAGCGCTCTACGCGACAGCGCTCGCCGCGCTCCTGAGCGCATGCGCTGGCAACAATTCGCCGTCTGGGGTGGTCGCCCCGGGCGACGCCCCGTCACTCACCACCCGTTCACTGGATACAGGCGCCGCACTGCTTCAAGCGCGCCCGCCGATAGACGCGTTGAATGCCTACCTGGATGGTTTCCATTTTTATAACGGACACATGGAAGCGCAGATGGAAGCACATCATTACTGCGCCATCCTGAACGAGGAGGTGATCCAGTGCGTGATCTACGACGGTAATCGCCAGGACGCCAAGTTGATGGGGGTCGAGTACATCATCAGCGAGTCATTGTTCGCCGGTCTGCCCAAAGCCGAGCAAGCGCTCTGGCACAGTCATGTTCACGAAGTCAAATCAGGCCAGCTCGTGGCTCCCGGGATTCCCGAACTGGCCGAACATGCCTTGATGGAAAAGCTCGTCCATACCTACGGCAAGACCTGGCATACCTGGCATACCGACCTGAATAAGGATCTGCCCCTTGGCGTTCCACAGCTCATGATGGGCTTCACCGCAGAGGGTCAGAGCGATCCGGAAATGGTGGCCGAACGGGATCGTCGATTCGGGATAGACAGCGCGCAGAAAAAGAAGGCGCGGGCCGATATACCGGCGCCTGCCATTGCGCCAGGGGCGGATGCCTGGCGCAATGGCAAGGTGTTTCAGATAGTGGATCCGACGAACACACCGCACCCGCATTGACCTGCCTCGCCAATCGGTGACACCTGGCTTTCTGGTGGGCCCTCAGGATCAAGCCTCAAGGCTGCGCCTTGTGCTCCACCACCTCCGATTGCATGTTCTGCTTGTCGGCCAGTTGCGCCTTCTTCTGCTCGGCAATTTCCCGGGTGGCGAACGGGCCGGCGATGACCTGGCCGTCATCGAGGATCTTGAACGGGAAACCGTGCTCGATCAGCCACGCGGTCCAGTCGGTCAGCGCCTTGGACTTGTCGTCCTTGATCAGCAGGTCCCAGCCTGTGGCCTGCGCGGCCGCGGCCACCGGTGCAACGGCCGCCTTGGCCGGCTCGGCCTTGTTGCCCGAACCCTCGCCGCAACCGGCCAGCACCACGAATGCCATCATCACTGCTATTCTGCGCACAGAGCGTCTCCCGTAATCGTCAGTTAATGTGATTTTATCACCTTACGGCCAGTCTCATCCGACGTAGATCCGCCCTGCCGCTCCCTTATCAGGCTGAATTACCGACGATTTTCCGGTGCAGGGGAATTAAATAGAATGAAATGACGTCTGTAATGAACCACCCGCTCGGATCGACTTGGCGGTATTCTGTATGTAAGACCTAAGCCAGGAATGCCTGAGAAAGGCACTTCAGTAGTAACAATCAAGGAGTAAAGACATGCTGATACTCACCCGCAAAATCGGTGAAAGCATCAACATCGGCGACAACATCACCATCACGATCCTGGGCGTCAGCGGCCAGCAGGTACGCGTCGGCATCAACGCTCCAAAAGACGTGGCAGTGCACCGTGAAGAGATCTATCAGCGGATCCAGGCCGGTCTGTCTGCCGGAGAAAAGAAGGACAACCTGTAAGTCCTCGAACTCGTCAGCCCTGACATCCGGGGTCGCGGCTGACGAAAGTCCCACCCTTCCCTCGCCTTTTCCCTACATCGCCAGCGTCAGACCGCCAGCCGGCAACGGCAGCGCCGTCTTGTAGCGCACCTGCTTGAGCGCAAAGCTGGAACGGATGTTCGCCACCCCCGGCACCTTGGTCAGAAAGTCCATCATGAAGCGCTCCAGCGCCTGGATGGTCGGCACCAGCACGCGGATCAGATAGTCCGGGTCCCCCGCCATCAGATAACACTCCATCACCTCCGGCCGATCGGCGATCGCCGCCTCGAAGTGCTGCAGGGCCTCCTCCACCTGTTTCTCCAGGCTGACGTGGATGAACACGTTGACGTGCAGGCCGAGCAGGTCGGCATCGAGCAGGGTCACCTGCTCGCGGATCAGTCCCAACTCCTCCATCGCCCGCACCCGGTTGAAACACGGGGTCGGCGACAGATTGACCGAACGGGCCAGGTCCGCGTTGGTGATACGGGCATTCTCCTGAAGGCTGTTGAGAATGCCGATGTCGGTGCGATCCAGTTTGCGCATGAGAGAAAATCACCTGTTTTTTATGCTTATGCAGATTTTTTATCTGCAAATAATCTCAGGCGCAACCAAACAGAGAGAAATATTCTCCTACGACCGGCCTATGATTGTTGTAGGACAAGATTTCCCTTACCCAGGGAATGATTGCCAGCTCGCGCGCCCACTACAAGAAATTCACAAGATAGAGCGTAGAAAGCCATGACCACAGCGTACCCACCGCTGCGCCTGCACGTACCCGAACCCTCGGGACGCCCGGGCTGCAAGACCGACTTCAGCTACCTGCGCCTGACCGATGCCGGCCAGGTCCGCAAGCCCCCCATCGACGTCGAACCCGCCGACACCGCCGACCTGGCCCGTGGCCTGATCCGCGTGCTCGACGACCAGGGCCAGGCCCTTGGCCCCTGGGCCGAGGACATGCCGCTGGAGATCCTGCGCAAGGGCATGCGCGCCATGCTCAAGACCCGCATCTTCGACAGCCGCATGGTGGTCGCCCAGCGCCAGAAGAAAATGTCGTTCTACATGCAGAGCCTCGGCGAGGAAGCCATCGGCAGCGCCCAGGCCCTGGCGCTGAACATCGACGACATGTGCTTCCCCACCTACCGCCAGCAGAGCATCCTGATGGCCCGCGAAGTGCCGCTGGTGGACATGATCTGCCAGCTGCTGTCCAACGAGCGCGATCCGCTCAAGGGCCGGCAACTGCCGATCATGTACTCGGTGCGCGACCATGGCTTCTTCACCATTTCCGGCAACCTCGCCACCCAGTTCGTGCAATCGGTCGGCTGGGGCATGGCCTCGGCGATCAAGGGCGATACCAAGATCGCCTCGGGCTGGATCGGCGACGGCGCCACCGCCGAGTCGGACTTCCACACCGCCCTGACCTTCGCCCACGTGTACCGCGCCCCGGTGATTCTCAACGTGGTCAACAACCAGTGGGCGATCTCCACCTTCCAGGCCATCGCCGGCGGTGAAGCCACCACCTTCGCCGGCCGCGGCGTCGGCTGCGGCATCGCCTCGCTGCGGGTCGACGGCAACGATTTCCTCGCGGTGTATGCCGCCTCCCGCTGGGCCGCCGAACGCGCCCGGCGCAACCTCGGCCCGACCCTGATCGAGTGGGTCACCTACCGGGCCGGCCCGCACTCCACCTCCGACGATCCATCCAAGTACCGTCCCGCCGACGACTGGAGCCACTTCCCCCTGGGCGACCCGATCGCCCGCCTCAAGCAGCACCTGATCGCCATCGGCCAGTGGTCCGAAGAGGAACACGCCGCCGTCAGCGCCGAGCTGGAAGCCGAAGTCATCGCCGCGCAGAAGGAAGCCGAACAGTACGGCACCCTGGCCGGCGGACAGATGCCGAGCGCCGCGACCATCTTCGAGGACGTCTACAAGGAAATGCCCGACCACCTGCGTCGGCAGCGCCAGGAACTGGGGTTATAAGCCATGAACGATCACAGCAAATTGCAAACGGAGAACGCCGTGGCCACCAGCACCATGACCATGATCCAGGCCCTGCGCTCGGCCATGGATGTGATGCTCGAGCGCGACAGCAACGTGGTGGTGTTCGGCCAGGACGTCGGCTACTTCGGTGGCGTGTTCCGCTGCACCGAGGGCCTGCAGGCCAAGTACGGCACCTCGCGGGTGTTCGATGCCCCGATCTCGGAAAGCGGCATCGTCGGCGTGGCGGTGGGCATGGGCGCCTACGGGCTGCGCCCGGTGGCGGAAATCCAGTTCGCCGACTACTTCTACCCGGCCTCCGACCAGATCGTCTCGGAAGCGGCGCGCCTGCGCTATCGCTCGGCCGGCGAGTTCGTCGCGCCGATGACCCTGCGCATGCCCTGCGGCGGCGGCATCTACGGCGGCCAGACCCACAGCCAGAGCCCGGAGGCGATGTTCACCCAGGTCTGCGGCCTGCGCACCGTGATGCCCTCCAACCCCTACGACGCCAAGGGCCTGCTGATCGCCGCCATCGAGAACGATGACCCGGTGATCTTCCTCGAACCCAAGCGCCTGTATAACGGCCCGTTCGACGGCCACCACGAGAAACCGGTCATCCCCTGGTCGAAACACCCGGCCAGCGCCGTACCCGATGGCTACTACACCGTGCCGCTGGACAGCGCGGCGATCACCCGCCCGGGCAGCGAAGTGACCATTCTCACCTACGGCACCACCGTCCACGTGGCCCAGGCCGCCGCCGAGGAAACCGGCGTCGATGCCGAAGTCATCGACCTGCGCAGCCTCTGGCCGCTGGACCTGGACACCATCGTCAATTCCGTGAAGAAAACCCGTCGCTGCGTGGTCGTCCACGAAGCCACCCGCACCTGCGGTTTCGGGGCCGAGCTGATCTCGCTGGTGCAGGAGCACTGCTTCCACTACCTGGAGGCGCCGATCGAACGCGTCACCGGTTGGGACACGCCCTACCCCCATGCGCAGGAGTGGGCGTACTTCCCTGGCCCGGTTCGGGTCGGGGCGGCTTTGAAACGGGTCATGGAGGTCTGAATGGGTACTCACGTCATCAAGATGCCGGACATCGGCGAAGGCATCGCGGAAGTGGAACTGTCCCAATGGCACGTGCAGGTCGGCGACCTGGTGGTCGAGGACCAGGTGCTGGCCGATGTCATGACCGACAAGGCCATGGTCGACATCCCCTCGCCGGTGCACGGCAAGGTGATCGCCCTCGGCGGCCAGCCGGGTGAAGTCATGGCGGTGGGCAGCATCCTGATCAGCATCGAGGTCGAAGGCGCCGGCAACGTGCGCGAAGGCGGCGAAGCGCCTGCGGCCAAGGCGGCACCCGCACCGGTACAGGAGAAACCGGTCGAAGTGGCGGTCGCCGACCCCGTCGCCAAGCCGGCAGCGGCCCCTGCACCGACCCGCACGGCACCGGTGGTGGCCCGCCAGCCCGACGAACGCCCACTGGCCTCGCCAGCGGTGCGCAAACGCGCCTGGGATGCCGGCATCGAATTGCGCTTCGTCCACGGCAGCGGCCCGGCCGGGCGCATCCTGCATGAGGACCTCGACGCCTACCTGGCCCAGGCCGAACAGCCGGCGCGCGGCAGCGATGGCCGCTATGCCCGACGCACCGACGAGGAACAGATCCCGGTGATCGGCCTGCGCCGCAAGATCGCCCAGCGCATGCAGGACGCCAAGCGCCGCGCCGCGCACTTCAGCTACGTCGAGGAGGTCGATGTCACCGCCCTCGAAGAGTTGCGCGTGCACCTGAACCACAAACACGGCGACAGCCGCGGCAAGCTGACCCTGCTGCCGTTCCTGGTACGGGCGATGGTCGTGGCCCTGCGCGACTTCCCGCAGATGAACGTGCGCTACGACGACGAGGCCCAGGTCATCACCCGTCACGGCGCGGTGCATGTCGGCGTCGCCGCGCAGACCGACGGCGGCCTGATGGTGCCGGTGGTGCGCCATGCCGAGAGCCTCGACCTGTGGGGAACCTCCGACGAGATCAACCGCCTGGCCAAGGCCGCCCGTAGCGGCAAGGCGACCCGCGAGGAGATGTCCGGTTCGACCATCACCCTGACCAGCCTCGGCGCCCTTGGCGGCATCGTCAGCACCCCGGTGCTGAACCTGCCGGAAGTGGCGATCGTCGGCGTCAACCGCATCGTCGAGCGGCCCGTGGTGATCAAGGGCCAGATCGTCGTGCGCAAGATGATGAACCTTTCCAGCTCGTTCGATCACCGCGTGGTCGACGGCATGGACGCGGCGCAATTCATCCAGGCCATTCGCGGCCTGCTCGAACAACCCGCCTGCCTGTTTGTGGAGTGAGCATGCAACAGACTCAAAGCACCACCCTGCTGATCATCGGCGGCGGCCCCGGCGGCTATGTCGCGGCCATTCGGGCCGGGCAACTGGGCATCCCGACCATCCTGGTGGAAGGCCAGTCCCTGGGCGGCACCTGCCTGAACGTCGGCTGCATTCCGTCCAAGGCGCTGATCCATGTGGCCGAGCAGTTCCACGCCACCCAGGGCTACAGCGGCGGCAACTCGCCGCTGGGCATCCAGGTGGCGCAGGCGACCCTGGACATCACCAAGAGCGTGGAGTGGAAGGACGGCATCGTCGACCGCCTGACCAGTGGCGTCGCCGGGCTGCTGAAGAAGAACGGCGTCCAGGTCATCAACGGCTGGGCCAAGATCATCGACGGCAAGAACGTCGACATCGATGGTCTGCGCGTGCAGTGCGAACACCTGCTGCTGGCCAACGGTTCGCAGACCGTGGAATTGCCGATGCTGCCCTTCGGTGGCCCGGTGATCTCCTCCACCGAAGCCCTGGCGCCGGCCTCGGTGCCCAGACGCCTGGTGGTGGTCGGGGCCGGCTACATCGGCCTGGAACTGGGCATCGCCTACCGCAAGCTCGGTGCCGAGGTCACGGTGGTCGAAGCCCGCGACCGTATCCTGCCGACCTATGACCGCGAACTGACCCAGCCGGTGGCCGAGTCGGTCAAGGCGCTGGGTATCCACGTGCTGCTGGGGCACAGCGTCGAAGGTTTCGACGCGGCGAGCAACAGCCTCCAGGTGCGTGATCCCCAGGGCGAAACCCTGCCGTTGGCGACCGACCAGGTGCTGGTGGCGGTGGGTCGCAAGCCACGGACCCAGGGCTGGAATCTCGAAACCCTGGCGCTGGCCATGAACGGTTCGGCGATCCGCGTCGACAGCCATTGCCAGACCAGCATGCGCAACGTCTGGGCGATCGGTGACCTGACCGGCGAGCCGATGCTGGCTCACCGCGCCATGGCCCAGGGGGAAATGGTCGCCGAGCTGATCGCCGGCCAGCACCGCGAGTTCAACCCGACGGCGATTGCGGCGGTGTGCTTTACCGATCCGGAACTGGTGGTGGTCGGCAAGACGCCGGACGACGCCAAGGCGGCCGGGCTGGATTGCCTCGTCGCCAGCTTCCCGTTCGCCGCCAACGGCCGGGCCATGACCCTGGAGTCCAGGAATGGCTTCGTGCGGGTGGTGGCGCGGCGCGACAATCACCTGATCGTCGGTTGGCAGGCGGTGGGCGTGGGCGTTTCGGAACTGGCGGCGGCCTTTGGGCAGTCGCTGGAGATGGGCGCGCGGCTGGAGGACATTGCCGGGACCATCCATGCCCATCCGACCCTGTGTGAAGCGGTGCAGGAAGCGGCGCTGAAGGCGCTGGGGCACGCCCTGCATATCTGACAGATAGTGGCAGGACTCGAGGGCCCCTTCGCGGGCAAGCCCGCTCCTACAGGATCGTGTCGTACACAAGGTGAGTGAACGACACAACTCTGTAGGAGCGTGGCTTGCCCGCGAAGACGTCCGCCCAATCACCACAAAACCATCAGCTCAATCGCGATAATCCGGCGCCACCCGCTCCAGCAATCGCAACATCGCCGACCAGGCCAGCTCCATGGCATTCGGGTCGGTCAACTGCCCCTCCTCCACCGGCCGCCCCGGGTCGTTGAACTGCCGCTCGGTGTGCGCGCACACCTCATGGGACGGCAACACCAGCTCGCCGCAGGCCTGCGCCGTCACCTGGATCTCGCACGCCTTCTCCAGGTAATACATGCGCAGAAACGCCTCGCCCACCGTCCTGCCCACGCTCAGCAGGCCATGGTTGCGCAGGATCATCACCGACTTGTCGCCCAGGTCCTGCACCAGCCGCGCCTGCTCATCCAGGTCCAGCGCCACCCCCTCATAATCGTGGTACGCGGTGCGGCCATAGAACTCCATGGAAATCTGGTTCACCGGCAACAGCCCGCACTTGAGCGCCGCCACCGCGCAACCGGCCTTGGTATGGGTGTGCAGCACGCATTGCGCATCCTCGCGGGCGCCATGGATTGCACTGTGGATCACGAAACCGGCCGGGTTCACCGCGTACGGCGAGTCCTCCACCGCCCGCCCGTCGAGGCCGATCTTCACCAGGCTCGAGGCGGTGATCTCGTCGAACAGCAGCCCATAAGGGTTGATCAGGAAGTGGTGCTCCGGCCCGGGCAGGCGCAGAGAGATGTGGGTGAAGATCAGATCGGTCATGCGAAAATGCGCAATCAACCGGTAACAGGCCGCCAGTTGCTCACGCAGTTGGCGCTCGATGGCCGCCGGCGCGGCAGCGGTGTGCAGAAGGTCATTCAAGCGGATCACTCCTACAGGCTGGGAATTGGAACGGGCCGGGCACCACGCTAGCGCCCGACCCTGGCTACTTTACTTGCTTGCCCAGGCATTGAAACACTCTTCGAGCTCTTCGCCGTGATCGACCCAGAAAGCGACGTTCATGGACAAGGCGTCCTTGAGATGCGGCGAGCCGATGCTGTTCGAGGAGGTCGATACCCTGGTGTTGTGCCAGGGGCATCAGCCGGTCGACAGTCTGGGCGAGGAACTGCAGGGGCTGGTGGACTTCCAGCACATCGGCGACTGCCTGGCGCCGCGGACGGTCGAGGAAGCGATCCATGAGGGGCTGAAGGTTGCCTGGAACCTCTGATACCAGGCTGTCGTACCGGATGAACCTGAACATGACCGGCAACGGTTGGTTCGACCTCAGTACTTGAACCTCCCCACCAGCGTATTGAGTTCGCTGGAAATATCCGCCAGTTGCTCGGCATCGTTGCGGGCGGCGCGGGCCAGGTCCTCGACCTCGCGCGCATCGGTATGAATCTGCGTGATGTGTCGGTTGATATCCTCGGCCACCTGGTGCTGCTCTTCGGCGGCGGTGGCGATCTGGCTGTTCTGATCTCGGATGTTATCCACCTGATCACGTATCTTGTTGAAGCTTTCCCGGGCCTGCTGGATACGGTCGACACTCTGGCGCGACATGTCGACGCTGGCCTGCATCTGCCGGGTGACGTTCTCGGTGCCGCGCACCAGGTTGCCCAGCAGGCCGTCGATCTCGCCGGTGCTGTCGGCGGTGCGCCGTGCCAGCGCCCGCACCTCGTCGGCCACCACGGCGAACCCTCGTCCCTGATCGCCGGCACGCGCCGCCTCGATGGCCGCATTGAGCGCCAGCAGGTTGGTCTGCTCGGCAATCGAGCGGATGGTGTCGAGGATGCCGTTGATGTTGCGGCTGTCCGCTTCCAGTGCCTGCATGGCCTCGGTGGCCTGCTCAAGGTTGCTCGACAACTGCCCGACATTGTCGGTCGCCTCGTCGATCTGCCGTTGCCCGCTCTGCACGTCACGCTGGCCGGCGTCGGCCGACGACGCCGCCTCGGAGCACGAACGCGCCACCTCGTTGGCGGTGGCCACCATTTCGTTGAATGCGGTGCTGACCAGTTCGAGCGCCTCGCGCTGGCGCAACGCGGCATCGTTCACCGCGTGGGCGACCTGGCGGGTGCCACCACTGGTGCGCTGCAGCCTGCCCGAGGTCTGGCCGATGTTGCGCACCAGTTGCGCGATGGCGCCAAGAAACTCGTTGAACCAGCCGGCCAGCACCGCCGTTTCGTCATTGCCGCGCACGGCCAGGTTGCGGGTCAGGTCGCCCTCGCCCTGGGCGATGTCCTGCAGGCCACTGGCAACGCCGCGGATCGGCCGCACGATGATCCCGGCAAACCGCGCACCCACCAGGGCGAACAGCACCGCCATGACCAGCGCGGCCCAGAGGATGATCCAGCTCAGGCGATCGGCCTTGGCCATGACCTCCTGCTTCTCGATCAGCCCGATCAGGTGCCAGCCCAGGGCCTTGGAGGTGTAGACATTGGCCATGTAGGTCACGCCCTTGAGCGTGACCTCTGTCGAGCCTTCGCGCAGTGCCGCCAAGGGCTCGTAGTCACCGCCCAGGTCAGCCAGGCGCTTGAACGAATGCGCCGGATCGGCGGCATCGACCAAGACGTTGCCATCGGCTTCGGTGAGCATCAGGTAGCCGCTGCGCCCCAGCCTGATCTTGCGCACCAGCTCCGTCAGTTGCTTGAGCGACACATCCAGGCCGACCACGCCACGCGGGTTGCCCTGCGCGTCATTGAGGGTGCGCATGGTGCAGATCAGCACCGAATCGCTGGCCGCCCAGTAGTACGCCGGCGTGCGCACGATGCTGCCCGGTACCGCCATCGCCAGGCGGTACCAGGGTCGGGTTCGCGGGTCATAACCGGCCAGGTCCGGCACGTCCGGCCAGGCGACGTAGCCCCCGTCGTCGGTGGCCAGCGACACATAGGCGGTGTTCGGGTGCGCCTTGGCAAAGCTGTCGAAGATATCCAGCGTCGTCTTGGCGATCGCCGGCGGCGCGACGGTCGCAGCGTCGGCAGCCATGTACCGCTTGAGCCCGGAGAGCGACGCCAGGCGAGGGTCCTGGGACAGGTACTGGACGTTCTGGGCGATGCCGTCGAAGAACTGCTGCATGCCGTTGTCGATCTGCAGAATCTCGCGGGTGCTGCTGTCGACGAAGTTGTCCCTGGCCTCATCACGCAGATTGACCACCACCACCGCTGCGACCAGCAGCAGCGGGACACCGGCGATCCCCGCAAACACACACGTCAATTTGTCTCTTATTTTCATTGTGCTCGATCCAGAACGTAGGGAGGGCCAGGGCCCGGGCAGTCGACGGCGGTTTACTCGAAGCGTTTTTCCCGCGAAGGCGGATAGCCGAAATAGGCGGTGTAGCACTTGCTGAAGTGGCTGGGCGAGACGAAGCCGCAGGCCACGGCGACCTGCACGATGGTCAGCCCCGAGTGCTGCAGCAGCCGGCGGCCCTCGGTCACCCGCAGTTCGAGGTAGTAACGGCGTGGCGTGGTGTCCAGCTGTTCCTTGAACAGCCGCTCGATCTGTCGCCGCGAGCGGTTGACGTAGCTCGACAACTGCATCAGGTCCAGTGGCTCTTCCAGGTTGGACTCCATGAGTTTGACCACCTCGCGCAGCGGCTCGGCCATCTTGATGTGCAGCTTGGGATTGACCCGGCGATAGCGCGACGCCTCGAAGGCGAGGATGTCGATGATGCCGTCGACCAGCGCGCCGTTGCGCATCTTGCCGATCCACTCCAGCACCATGTAAAACGCGCCGGTCGGGCTGGCGGCGGTATAGCGGTCACGGTCGACCATGTAGCTTTCGCTGGTGACCTGGGTTTCCCTGGCCGCCTCGGCCAGGGCCAGGCGATGCTCGGGGTGAATCGCGCAGCGATAGCCTTCGAGCAGATTGGCCTGCGCCAGGAACCAGGCACCGCTCCACAGACCGCCCAGTGCGATATCCTTTTCGGCGGCCTTTTTCAGGAAGGCGCGCAACTCAGGCTGCTCGTGCAACGGCGAACGCAGACCACCACACACCACCAGCAGGTCGAAGTCGTCCGGACTGCAATCGGCGAGCCCGGTGTCCGGGCGAATGACAATGCCCAGGTCACTGATGACATCCTGCCCACCGACTGTGATCGTCCGGGTGGCGAACCAGGACGGCTGCAGCAGGTTGGCCGTAACCAGGGTATCGAGGGCCTGCGTGAAGGCCGGCATCGAGAAGTGCTCCAGCAGGATGAACCCGACCGCCGCCTGCGCTGGCGGCGATACTTCATTTTTTTGTACGTAGCGATAGTTCTTGACCTGCAGGCCACCGCTGAAAACTCTTCTGTCTACCATGTATTGCTCATATCAAGTGATCTGAAAGCCATGGGCCAACGGATCCTCGTCGTCGACGACGATCGTGTTGTATCCGGTGACCCTGGCCCAACCCGTTACGCTGGGCTGGATAGCGGTATGGGCACCGAGCGTGGTCTGTGCCTCGACCCGTCCGGTGAAGGTGGTGCCGATCAGGCTCTGGTGGCGGAAATCCTGGCCCACCGCGAGCCGGCCACGGCCGTGAAGTTGTGCCATGCGCGCGCTGGTGCCGGTGCCGCCCGGGGAGCGGTCGATGGCCTGCTCGCCATAGAACACCGCGCAGCGCCCATCGACCTGCGGGTTGTCCGGCTGGTCGCACCAGATCACGTGATGCACGCCACGGATGCGCTCATCGAGCGGATGGACCGGGTCGATCACCGAGGCCAATGCGCTGCGCAGCTTCTGGCTCAGGGCAATCAGCGTGGAGGCCTTGGCGCCCTCCAGCCCAGGCCAGTTCGACTGGGGTTCGACCACCGCGTAGTAGTTGCCGCCGTAGGCGATGTCCACGCTTAGCCACCCTACTCCCTCAATCTCCACCGTCACATCGGTGGCATGCAGGTAGCTGGTGACGTTGAGCATCTTCACACTGCTGACCCGGCCTTCCTGCATGCGGTACTCGACATCGACCCGACCAGCCGGCGTTTCCAGCGCCAGCTTGCCGGGCACCCGTGGCGTCACCAGCCCTTCCTGCAGGGCACTGGTGACCAGGCCGATCGTCCCGGCGCCGCACATCGGCAGACAACCACTGACCTCGATGAACAGCACGGCCACGTCGCAGTCGTCGCGATACGGCGGGTAGAGGATCGCGCCGGACATCACGTCATGACCGCGCGGCTCGAACATCAGCGCCTGGCGGACCCAGTCATGGCGCTCGACGAACAACTCGCGGCGCTCGGCGATGGGCAGGTGCGGCAGCATCGGTGCGCCACCCGCCACCAGTCGTACCGGGTTGCCGCAGGTGTGTGCGTCGATGCAGAAAAAGCTGTTCTTCATGGTGATCATTTCCCGTGGCGTGGCTGCCGATTGCGTTCCAGTACGCCGCGCGAGACGCGGTCGAGCAGCAAGGCGACGGCGACGATCGCCAGCCCCGCCCGCAGGCCCAGGCCCATTTCCATGCGCGTCAGCCCACGGGTCACCTCGGCGCCCAGGCCACCGGCACCGACCAGCCCGGCCAGGACCACCATCGCCAGCGACAGCAGGATGCACTGGTTCAGGCCGACCAGGAGGGTCGGCATGGCCAGCGGGATTTCGATCTTGAAGAGGATGGTGCGCGGCGAAGCGCCCATGGCGTTGCCCAGCTCCAGCATGTGCTTGGGGATCTGGTTGAACGCCAGGGTGGTCAGGCGCAGCATCGGTGGAATGCCGTAGATCACCGTGGCGATGATCGCCGGCACGCGGCCAAGGCTGAAGATCATCACCGCCGGGATCAGGTAGACCCACGGCGGCACGGTCTGCATCACGTTCAGCAGCGGGCTGAGCATGGCGTCGACCCGCTTGATGCGCGAAGCCAGGATACCCAGCGGGAAGGCGATGCTCACCGAGATCAGCACCGACACCGACACCAGCGCGATGGTCTGCATCGAGGCGGTCCACAATCCGGCGAGCAGGCAGAAGCCGAGCATGACCACCGCCAGTATCGCCACGCGCAGGCGCGCCGCCAGCAGCGTGCCGATGAACACGATCGCGATCACCGCCAGCGGTGGCAGGGCCAGGAAAGCCGACTCCACGGCGCCGAGCACCAGTGAGATCAGGCTGCTCACGGCCGCGAAGAAGCCGTGCAGGTTGGTATTGAGCCAATCGACCACCGGCGCGATGTAGCGCCCTGGAGAAAACTGCAGGTCGGCGAGGTTCATTCGCGATTCTCCCGGGCTTTGGGGGTGGCGCTCTGGGCCATGCGGTCGATCACCATGGTCAGGATCACGATGGCGATGGCGGCGTCGATCGAAGTGGCGATGTCGAGGGTACGGATGGCGTTGTAGATCACTTGTCCCAGCCCACCGGAACCGACGATGCCGGCAATCACCACCATGCCGAAGGCCATCATCAGGCTCTGGTTGACCCCGGCCATGATGCTCGGCAGGGCGAACGGCAGGCGGATCTTGCTGAACATCTGCCAGCCGGTCACACCGCTGGCGTGACCCAGTTCGACGAACGCGGTGGGCGTCATGCGGATCCCCAGCGCGGTGAGGCGAAACGCCGGAGCGAAGGCGACGATGAAGGTGGCGATCAGCGCGGTACCGGGGCCATAGCCGAGCAAGGCGATGGCCGGCAGCAGGTAGATGTAGGGCGGCAGGGTCTGGATCAGGTCCAGTGCCGGCTCCACGATCCGGTCCAGGGCCGGCAGCAGGCCCGCCACCACGCCGAGCGGAATGGCGACCAGCAGCGCCAGCACGGTGGCGGCCACCACCAGTGCCAGGGTGCTCATGGTTTCCCCCCACATACCGATGAGCGCGCAGAACAGCATGGCCGCCAGCGTGCCGAGGGCGAAACGCAAGCCGGCCAGGCGCCAGCCGAGCAACGCCAGCAACAGCGCCGTCACGTAGAACGGTGGCAGTTGCAGCAGCCAGTACAGGCCCTGGTACAGGCCCTGCAGCCCGGCGTTGATGCCGTCGAACAGCGAGGAGGCGTTATCCTGAAGCCATTCGAGCATCGCATCGACCGTGCTGTCGAATTGTTCGGGGAAGCTTTCGAAGGCCATGATCACGCCCTCTCCCGCAGTTCGCCGGCCACTTCGGCGTGCTCGTTGGCGATGCCTTGCACGCCGCGCAGCAGGTCGCGAATGGTGATCACCCCGACCACCACGCCGGCCTGGACCACCGCCAGCGCATCACGCTCGGACTGGGTCGCCAGGCCGATGATGTGGTCCAGGTCGGCATCCGAGGCCACCTGGGCCAGGCGCGACACGTCGACGCCCGGATGGACCTGCTGGAACACGGCCACCGGAGCCATGATCGAATGCGCCTTGACCAGGTGCAGGCGCGAGATGCCGGCGACGAATTCAGCCACATAGTCGTCGGCCGGGTTGAGCACGATGTCCTCGGCCGTACCGACCTGAATGATCATGCCGTCCTTCATGATGGCGATGCGATCGCCGATGCGGATCGCCTCTTCCAGGTCGTGGGTGATGAACACCGCCGACTTGCCCAGTTCCTTGGTCAACTGGCGGAATTCATCCTGCAATTGGCGACGGATCAGCGGGTCGAGCGCGCTGAACGGTTCGTCCATCAGGATCACTTCAGGGTCCGCGGTGATGGCGCGGGCCAGGCCGACACGCTGCTGCATGCCGCCGGAGAGTTCGTTGGGGTAGCGGTTGGCCCAATCGCTGAGACTGACCTTGGCCAAGGCCCGTTCGGCCACTTTCAGCCGTTCGGCCTTGGGTACACCCTGTACCTCCAGGCCGAAGGCGGTGTTTTCCAGCACCGTGCGGTGTGGCAGCAGGGCCACACTCTGGAACACCATGCCAATGTGCTTGGCACGCATGTCACGCAGTTGCTGGGGGTTGAGCGAATTGAGTTCACGCCCCTTGACCAGCACCTTGCCGGCACTGGGCGTGATGAGTTTGTTCAACAGCCGGATCAAGGTTGACTTGCCGCTGCCGGACAGGCCCATGATGCAGAAGATCTCACCACGGCGCACTTCCAGATTGACGTCCGATACCCCCACGACACAACTGTAGTCATGCAGTATCTGTTTCTTCGAGAGCCCCTTTTCAATGACCGCGCGCATCGCCTCTTCGGAGCGCTCGCCAAATACTTTCCAGACAGACTGGCAACTCACCAGTACTTCTTGGGCGTCTACTGTTTGCGTACTCATATCAATCCCGTCCGGCCTTTTTAAGTTCAGGCCTGTAATGCATTCAAGTTCGGCAGCTGGCAAGTTTCAAAACAATCAGTCTTTCTTGATGTTTTCCCAGCGTTTGAGCAGTTCGGCGTGACTGTCGGTCCAGTCCTTGATTGCCGCGTCCATGCTCTTGCCATCCTTGACGGCACCATTGATCGCCTTGATGTCGGCCAGCGGCACATAGACACTGGCGATCACTTCGCGCGCACGGGAATTGGCGGCGCTGAAGCCCTTCTGACCAATCCAGTAGTAGCCTTGCGGTGGCGGGAAGATGCCTTTCGGGTCGGCGAGGAACTTGACGTCGAACTTCTGGGTCATCCAGGACGGATCCCAGATCGCCACGGCGATCCATTCCTTGCGGTCCACGGCGGCCTTGAGGGCGGCGGTCATCGCCGCGGTACTGCCTTCGAGCAGGTTGAGCTTGAGGCCATAGGCCTTGACGGCGTTGGCCGCGTCGCTCATCAGGCCCGAACCGGGTTCGATACCGATGATTTTGCCACCGAACTTGTCGGCATTGGCGTTGAGCTCTTCCAGGGAATTGATGGTCACGTAGTTGGGGACGGCGATGGCCTGGTAGAGGCCGTAGGAAACCGGCGAGATCTTCTCGAGCCGGTTCTTGTTCTTGTTCCAGTAGTCATTGGCGGCATAGTCGATCTGCGAGGCGAGGATCTGCACATCGCCCTTGCCCAATGCCGCGTAGGCGATACCCCACTCGGAGAATTGGGTGACCTTGACGGTATAGCCCTGATCTTCCAGCACTTTTTTGGTAATACCGGTGATGGGTGTCAAATCTTCCCAGGACAAGGTGCCCATGGTGATGGTTTTTTCTTCGGCGTGGGTCGGCAGAACAACTGCCGCCGCCAGAGCCAAGGCACAGAACGCTTTCTTAAACATCTTCATGGTGGTTCCCCGAATTGGTTATTTTTTGTAACGGCAGAACAAGCACTTGCTATTGTTGTTGGAGTTTTGATGTTTGTTTTTATTGTCGATGCGAGTGTCTGAATCCTCTTTTACGGCGCGTAGCAACCCATTCCCGGCAAAAGCTTCTGCCGGAAGTTCTGTACAACGTCAGCGATGACGCTGTTATTCAGGAATATTGAAAAGACCCTGACCGTATTCGGTGAGCCTGTGCCCTCGCGGACAGACCGGCCCTGTACCAGCAGCCGGGGAATGGCAGGTGTCGCCCTCGAGGGTTGGTAGGTACCACGCCACAGCGACCGGTGCCGTCATACCTTCGAACCTCGACACACCACACGCCAACGTTTAACTCAAGGGGCCCTCCACCAGCGAGTCGGCCTTCAGTGCCTGCGGGGCAATGAACATCTGCATGTTCGCTCGCGACAGCTCCCAGTGTTCGAACACCAGGTCCACCACCCGGTTTTCATCGTGCCTGGCGATCGCATCGATGAACTCGTCGTGGTGTTCCACCGATAGATCCAGGCGTTGCTCCATGTCCTGATCACGCGGCCGGTAGAACGTGTGGCCGATCCGTGCGTGATCGATCAACAACCGTGACAGGCTCGGCTTCAGGTACGGGTTGCCGGCCATTTCACCCATGATTTCGTGAAAGCGGTTGTTCTCCAGCGCCAGAGCCAGGGGATTTCTTTCCACCGAGGCCTGCCGAAAACGCTGCTGGGTCTGTTTGAGCTCCTCCAACTGCGCCGGTGTGAAGTTCTGCACCGCCAGGCGCCCAATGGCAGCGTAGATCATCGGTGCTACCAGAAAAAAATTACGCAGCGTCGAATGGTTCATCGGGATCACCCGGGTTCCACGGTTCTCGCGAATATCCAGGTAGCCCTCACCTTCCAGGCGCCGAAACACTTCTCGAACCGGGGTGCGAGAAAGACCGTAGCGCTCACTCAAGGTGACCTCATCCAGAACCTGATCAGGATCGAGCTCCATCGTCAGGATCTGCCGCTTCAGGTCTTCGTAAAGCCCAGTTTTGCCACTTTTCACCAGGGACCTCCGGTGTTCTGGATGCCAGTGATGGCACCGTGGTTGAGAACAGACTCCCACGCAACTCGGGCGCGGTCAATCCATTGAATTCACTGTGTATACACAACGAACACAAGATGGATTCAGAGTTTTCCATTTTAAATCAATCACTTAGCCAACATTCGTCCTACGAAAAATAGTCGGTTTTAAGTATGAATCTGTCGGAAATCGACAAACACCGATTTCCGAGACGTGCTTGCCCTCTTCAGCCGGTTTCCCGGCACGCCGTCCAGGTCGACCAGTTTGCCTGCGACATCCCATCGTCTGCCAACGACATTTGCAGCGCTTTGCTCACGAGCATGCCCAACGGCACTCGACAGCCGCGACAACCTGCCGCATATTTGTGGATACAACATGTATACATCAAGTTTTCCGTGGCGATCCGTGTCGCCCACGGGTGATGTCAAATAACAAAAGAGCGGTGCCCATGGTACAGATCAGTTCCCTTCCAGCCGACGACAAGACCTGCGGTTGGTATCACCTCAGCCAGAAGCGCCAGGCCCGTCCCGCGCATACTGGCCACTCCAAGGCGCGCTGGGTGGTGGTCGGTGCCGGGTTCACCGGCCTGGCCGCCGCCCGCCAGTTGGCGCTGGGCCATCCGAATGATGAAGTAATCCTGGTGGAAGCCCAGGAGGTCGGCTTCGGCCCCTCCGGGCGTAACGCCGGTTTCGCCATCGACCTGCCCCACGATATCGGCGCCGAGGACTACATCGGCGACATCGACACCGCCAGGACCGTGCTCAAGCTGAACCTGTCCGGCCAGCGCTACCTCAAGCAACTGGTCGACACCTACGGCATCGACTGCCAGATGACCTTCTGCGGCAAGTACCAGGCCGCCGTCGAGGATCGCGGCATGGCCGTGCTCGACGCCTACCGGCGTGGCCTGGAGAAACTCGGCGAACCGTGCGAGATGGTCGGCGCCGAGGCCCTGCGCCAGCGGGTCGGCACCGGCTTCTACCGCCAGGCGCTGTTCACTCCCGGCACCGCGCTGATCCAGCCGTCGGCCCTGGTCAAGGGCCTGGCCGACACCCTGCCCGGCAACGTCAGCCTGTATGAACACACGCCGATCCTCGAGGTCGAGTACAGCCCGCGCATCGTCCTCAAGCATGCCAACGGCAGCATCGAGGCCGACCGCCTGGTCCTGGCCAACAACGCGTTCGGCATGCACTTCGGTTTCCTCAAGGGCCGCATGCTGCCGATCTTCACCTACGCCAGCATCACCCGCCCGCTCACCGACGAAGAACAGGCGCGCCTGGGCGGCGATCCGTACTGGGGCATCATCCCCGCCGACCCGTTCGGCACCACCGTGCGCCGCACCCCGGACCAGCGCCTGCTGATCCGCAACAGCTTCAGCTTCAACCCCGACGGCCGCGCCCGGGAGCGCTACCTGGAGCGCTTCATCGAGCGTCACCGCGCCTCCTACACCCGGCGCTTCCCGATGCTGCCCAACGTGGATTTCGAATACACCTGGGGCGGAGCCCTGGCGATGACCCGCAACCACAACGGCTTCTTCGGCCAACTGGCACCCAACGTCTATGGCGCCCTGGGTTGCAACGGCCTGGGCGTCACCCGCGGCACCGCCACCGGCAAGCTGCTGGGCGACTGGCTCAGTGGCCAGGAAGACGAACTCACCCGGTTCCTGCTCAAGGCCCCGGGCCCTTGCGCCAACCCGCCACAACCGTTTCTGTCGATGGGCGTGAACATGAACCTGCGCTGGGGTCAGTACCGCGCCGGCGCGGAGAGCTGAAAGCCGGGCCCGCTCCAGCCGGGCCCCTGAACGATTTGCCGCGACGTTCCCCGGATGTCGCGGTGCGGCCCGGCCCCGTCCGCATCAGGCCGGAAGCTGCGAACGATCAACACGTGGAGACAATATGAAAAACAACCATCACTCGATCGAAGACGCCCCCCTCAACCGCTTTCACCAGCGCCTGACCGTCCGCTCCGGCGGCGGCTCCTTCGTCGACGGTTATGTACTGAGCATCGTCGGCGTGGCCATCGTGCACATGGCCGCCGCCCTGAGCCTGAACGCCTTCTGGCAAGGCCTGATCGCCGCCTCGGCGCTGATCGGCATCTTCTTCGGCGGTTTCGTCGGCGGCTGGCTGACCGACCGCTTCGGCCGCCAGCGGATCTTCTTCGTCGGCCCGACCCTGTTCATCCTCTGCTCGCTGGCCCAGCTCTGGGCCCAGTCCGGCGAGGAGATTTTCATCGCCCGCCTGCTGCTGGGGGCCGCCATCGGCATCGAATACCCGGTCGCCACCGCCCTGCTGGTGGAATTCCTGCCGCGCAAGTATCGCGGCCCACGCCTGGCGACGCTGACCATCCTCTGGTTCGCCGGTGCCGCCTTCGCCTACCTGGTGGGCGAGCTTCTGCTCCACTTCGCCGGCCCCGATGCCTGGCGCCTGGTTCTGGCCAGTGCCGCGGTGATTGGCGCGCTGCTGTTCCTGGTACGCCTGGGCACGCCCGAGTCGCCACGCTGGCTGCTCAAGAAAGGTCGCGCCCAGGAAGCCGAGGCGATCATCCAGCAGGTGTTCGGTCCGTCGTACTCGCTGGACAACCTGCCGGAGGAGCCGGCCGAGCGCAAAGTCTCGATCCTCAGCCTGCTGCACTCAGGCTACGGCAAGCGCATGCTGTTCGTGACCATGTTCTGGACCTGCTCGGTCATCCCGGTGTTCGCCGTGTATGCCTTCGCCCCGCAAGTGCTGCGCGCCCTCAACCTGGACGGCACCCTGGCCTCGGTCGGCTCGGTGGCGATCACCCTGCTGTTCGTGGTCGGCTGCATCGTCGCCACCCGCCTGATCAATAGCCTGGGTCGTCGGCGGATGCTGATCCACAGCTTCTTCTGGTCCGGCCTGGCCCTGCTCGCCCTGGGCGCCTCGCACAACGCTTCGGGCCTGGTGATCCTCACCCTGTTCGGCGCCTACGCGCTGTTCATCGGCGGTGCCCAGGTGCTGCAACTGGTGTACCCGAACGAAATCTTCCCGACCGAGATCCGCGCCCAGGCCGTGGGCGTCGGCACCTCGCTGTCACGCATCGGCGCCGCGGTGGGCACCTGGCTGGTACCGGCGGCCCTGGACAGCATCGGTATCGAACAGACCATGTACGCCGCCGCCATTGTCACCTTCGTCGGCCTGGCCTTCTCCTGGGCCCTGGCCCCGGAAACCCGCTCGCTGAACCTGCAGCAGGCCGCTTCGCTGAACTGACCGCTTTGATGAACTGACTGCATTGATGAACTGAGTAGTACCGACGCCGCCAGCACCACGTTCGCTGGCGGCGTCACCCCCACCCTTGATTCTCTGGAGAACAATGATGAACTTCGACGGTATCTTTACCCCCGCCATCACCCCCCTGGCCGCTGACGGCTCCATCGACAGCGGCGCCTTCGCCCAGGTCCTGGAATACCTGATCGAGCAGAAGGTGCACGGCATCATCATCGGCGGCTCAACCGGCGAGTACTACGCCCACAGCATCCAGGAACGCCTGGACCTGACCCGCCTGGCCGCCGAAGTGATCAATGGCCGCACCCCGCTGGTGATCGGTACCGGCGCCATCCGCACCGAGGAGTCGGTCGCCTACGCCGAAGCCGCCAAGGCGGCCAAGGCCGACGCCATCCTGGTCGGTTCGCCACCCTACGCGCTGCCGACCCAGCAGGAAATCGCCAACCACGTGCTGGCGGTCGACCGCGCCGCCGGCCTACCGATCATGCTCTACAACTACCCGGGCCGCATGAGCGTCGACATGGGCCCCGAGTTCTTCGAAGCCGTGAGCAGCAGCCGCAACATCGTCGCGATCAAGGAAAGCTCCGGTGACATCGCCCGCATCCACCACTTCGGCGAGCGCTACCCACAGATCGCCCTGTCCTGCGGCTGGGACGATCAGGCCCTGGAATTCTTCGCCTGGGGCGCGCGCAGCTGGGTCTGTGCCGGTTCCAACTTCATCCCGGCCGAACACATCGCCCTGTACGAAGCCTGTGTGCTGGAAGGCAACTTCGCCAAGGGTCGCCAGATCATGGCCGCGATGATGCCGCTGATGGACTTCCTCGAAGGTGGCAAGTTCGTCCAGTCGATCAAGCACGGCGTGGCTCTCAACGGCCTGGTCACCGGTGGCGTGCGCGCACCGCTGAGCGGCCTGGACGAACAGGAGCAAGCAGCCCTGCAGGAAATCATCAAAACCCTCAAGGCCAAAATCGCCGCAATCAAGGGAGCCTGAGCAAATGACCGACGTACTGAGCAAAGACGAATACGCGGCGATTGCCGCCAACCTGAAGTTCCCGACCCAGGCCTACATCGGCGGGGAATTGCGCGACGCCCTGGGCGGCCGGACGTTCGACACCTTCAACCCGGCCACCGGCCAGTTGCTGGCGAAGATCACCGCCTGCGACAGCCGCGACGTCGACCTGGCCGTGGCTGCGGCCAAGGAAGCCTTCGACGACGGTCGCTGGCACCTGCTCTCGCCGGGTGAGCGCAAGCACGTGCTGCTGCGCTTCGCCCAACTGCTGGAAGACAACGCCCACGAGCTGGCCGTGCTGGAAAGCCTGGACAGCGGCAAGCCGGTCGGCGAATGCCAGGCCACCGACGTGCCGGAGACCATCCACACCCTGCGCTGGCACGCCGAGTTGATCGACAAGATCTACGACGCCACCGCACCGACCGGTTCGGGTGCCCTGACCCTGGTCGTGCGTGAGCCGATCGGCGTGGTCGGCCTGGTGCTGCCGTGGAACTTCCCGCTGCTGATGCTGGCCTGGAAAATCGGCCCGTCCCTGGCCGCCGGTTGCTCGATCGTGGTCAAGCCGGCCAAGGAAACCACCCTCACCGCCCTGCGCGTGGCCGAACTGGCGCACCAGGCCGGTATCCCGGCCGGCGTGTTCAACGTCGTGCCTGGCGGTGGCAAGGAAGTCGGCGAGCCCCTGGGCCGTCATGACGACGTGACCATGGTCAGCTTCACCGGCTCGACCGACACCGGTCGCCTGTTCCTGCAGTACGCAGCCGAGTCCAACCTCAAGCGCATCGTGCTGGAGCTGGGTGGCAAGAACCCGGCGGTGGTCATGGACGATGTCGAGGACCTGGACCGCGTGGCCCGTCACGTGGTCAACGGCGCCTTCTGGAACATGGGCGAGAACTGCTCGGCCTCCTCGCGCCTGATCGTCCACGAAGACATCAAGGACGCCCTGCTCGAGCGCATTGGCGTGCAACTGCGCGACTGGAGCCTGGGCGACCCGCTGGACCCGGCCAATCGCCTGGGTTCGCTGGTCAGCAAATCGCACTTCGAGAAAGTGCGCAGCTACATCGAGCAGGCCGCCGGCGACAAGATGTCGATCATCTTCGGTGGCAAGGCCGCCGACGGCTTCGTCGAGCCGACCGTGGTCGACAACGTGCCGTCCGACAACGCCCTGTTCCGTGAAGAGGTGTTCGGCCCGGTCTTGAGCGTGACCTCGTTCAAAACCCTCGACCAGGCGATCGAGCTGGCCAACGATACCATCTACGGCCTGGCCGCCTCGGCCTACACCGGCAGCCTGCGCAACGCGCTGCGCCTGTCGCGGGAGATCCGTGCCGGTATCGTCACCGTCAACAGCTTCGGCGAAGGCGATGCCTCGACGCCGTTCGGTGGCTACAAGCAGTCCGGTTTCGGTGGTCGCGACAAGTCGCAGTGGGCCCACGACCAGTACACCGAGCTGAAGACCATCTGGATCGACGCCAACTGATACACGCCACACTTACCCCCACACGCCGCAACAGCGGTGTGTGGGGATTCTGACCTCTCAGCCCCCTTCCCCACCTCATCGCCCCGCAACTTACTCAATATGCGATGCGACCGTACATGTGTGCGACGATCTGGAACATCCCTGGCGAATGCCCCTGCCTAGCGTACAAGACACCACCCGTTCCGGCTCCAGCCATCTGCAGTGGTTAAACTTCCCCGGCCCCCTGAAAGATGCATGTTCCACCTATCGGGTGTCTGGGGAAATTGAACCACTACGGTAACTGCTGGGACAACTCGGTGATGGAGCGCTTCTTCCTGAGCTTGAAAATGGAACGGGTGTGGCGGCGTGATTACGCCAACCATGGCGAGGCCATACGCGACATCACCGAATACATCGTTGGGTTTTACAACAACGAATGGCTGCACTCGAAACTGGGATATTTGCCACCGACTGCTTACGAGCAGACGATGGTGCCGAAATTACCTATCGAGGTGTCCGGGATTAGTTGACCACTACACGCACCGCCTTATCGGTCAAAGCCATGGAACTATCCTCCAATACAAGGGAGGAGATATCGGCTTGAAGGACTCGTAGGCTCTAGCGACAATTCGCCTTGGCCAACGCCCAAATTCGATGTACTTATTTCTGTACTTGTTGGGCGTGGCTAGCGGTGGATTCCAGTGGAGGGCACTGGAACGAAAAAAGGAGCCGAAGCTCCTTTTTTCAATGACTTACAGACTTCTGTGGCTGTCCATGGAACTCTGTAAATCCAGTAACTGGAGCGGGAAACGAGACTCGAACTCGCGACCCCGACCTTGGCAAGGTCGTGCTCTACCAACTGAGCTATTCCCGCGTCGTCTTGGTGATGCGCATTCTATAGAATCTACGCACCACGTCAACCCCTTGATTCAAAAAAGTTTTATTTATTTTCACCATTGATCCGCAGGTGCGGCCAGGCGGCCCGCAGATACTGCACCATCGACCACAGGGTCAGGCCCGCAGCGACCATCAACAGCGCATAGCCGACCACGACCCAGAAGCTGAGGGCCGAGGGGTTGGCCAGCAGGATCACCAGCGCCAGCATCTGCGCGGCGGTTTTCCATTTGCCCATCTTCGAAACCGCGACCTGTGCACGCGCACCGATCTCGGCCATCCACTCGCGCAGGGCCGACACCACGATCTCACGTCCAATGATCACCACCGCCGGAAAGGTCAGCCAGAAGTTGGCGTGCTCCTGCACCAGCAGGACCAGGGCCACCGCCACCATCAGTTTGTCGGCCACCGGGTCCAGGAAGGCACCGAATGGCGTGCTCTGTTCCAGGCGTCGTGCCAGGTAGCCATCGAGCCAGTCCGTTGCCGCGGCAAAGGCGAAAACCGAACTGGCCGCCAGGTAACTCCACTGGTACGGCAGGTAAAACAACAGAATGAAGATCGGGATAAGTACAACGCGCAGAACGGTGATCAGATTAGGGATATTCATCGGCACAACTGGCTACGAAGTGAAAGGGCATTCTACTCGCTGTGCAGACTGGCATAAATCAACTCTGCGAGCTTTTTGCTGATCCCCGGCGCCTTGGCGATCTCATCGATGCTGGCCCGGGACAGTTCCTGCAATCCACCGAAATGCTTGAGCAACTCACGCCGGCGTTTCGGCCCGACGCCGGCCACCCCTTCCAGGGTCGAGGTCCGCCGGGTCTTGCCGCGGCGCGCACGATGGCCGGTGATGGCGAAACGGTGGGCCTCGTCGCGGATCTGCTGGATCAGGTGCAGCGCCGGCGAATCGCCCTTGAGGGTGAATTCGTGGGCCGCATCGTTGAGATACAGGGTCTCGAAACCGGCCTTGCGCGTCGCGCCCTTGGCGACGCCGAGCAGGATCAGGTCCGGCACCGCCAGTTCGTTGAGTACGTCGCGAGCCATGGACAATTGCCCCTTGCCACCGTCCACCAGGAGGATATCCGGCAACTTGCCCTCCCCCTCCTTCAGCCGGCTAAAACGGCGGGTCAGCGCCTGGTGCATGGCCGCGTAGTCGTCGCCGGCCGTGACACCCTCGATATTATAGCGGCGGTAGTCGGACTTGATCGGCCCCTCCGGGCCGAACACCACGCAGGACGCCACCGTCGATTCGCCGCTGGAATGGCTGATGTCGTAGCACTCCAGGCGCTGCGGTGGCTCGTCCAGATCCAGCACCTCGGCCAGCGCGTCGAAGCGTGCCGCCACATGCTGGCGGTTGGCCAAGCGGGCGGTCAGGGCCTGTTCGGCGTTGGTCACCGCCAGTTGTTGCCAGCGCGCCCGGGTACCCCGTACCCGGTGACTGATGCTCAACTCGCGGCCGCGCAGTTCCTCGATGGCAGCGACCAGAGTCGGGAAGTCATCGTGGACCACGTTGACGATCAGTTCACTGGGCAGGTCGCGCTCGGGGCTGCTGATGAAGTACTGGCCGAGGAAGGCCGCCATGACTTCGGAAACGTCCTCATCGATGCCCACCTGCGGAAAGAAGTTCTTGCTGCCCAGGACCCGCCCGCCCCGCACGCTGATCAGGTGCACGCAGGCACCACCCGGGTTGACGAAGGCGGCGATGACATCGACGTCGCCATTGCCGCCTTCCATGCTCTGCTGGTCCTGCACACGGCGCAGCAGCGCGATCTGATCGCGCAGCTCAGCCGCCTTCTCGAAGTCGAGGGTGCTGGCCGCCTGTTCCATGCCGGCATTGAGCTCATCGCTCAGGGCATTGCTGCGCCCTTCGAGGAACATCACCGAATGGCGGACATCCTCGGCGTATTCCCGGGGCTCGACCAAGCCGACACAGGGCGCCTTGCAGCGCTTGATCTGGTACTGCAGGCATGGCCGGGTGCGGTTCTTGTAGTAACTGTCCTCGCACTGGCGCACATGGAAGGTTTTCTGCAACAGCGCCAGACTCTCGCGAATCGCCCCGGCGCTCGGATACGGCCCGAAATACTTGCCCTTGAGCTTCTTCGCCCCACGGTGAATGCTCAGGCGCGGATAGTCCCCGTCCGAGAGGAAGACATAGGGGTAGGACTTATCGTCGCGCAACAGGATGTTGTAGGGCGGGCGCCACTCCTTGATCAGCGTCTGCTCCAGCAGCAACGCCTCGGTTTCGTTGGCGGTGATGGTGGTCTCGACCTGGGCGATACGCGCCACCAGGGCGGCGGTCTTCGGCGCGAGGCCGGTCTTGCGGAAATAGCTGGCGAGGCGATTCTTCAGGTTCTTGGCCTTGCCCACGTACAGCAGGCGTGCATCGCTGTCGAACATGCGATACACACCGGGACGGCCACTGCAGGTAGAAAGAAAAGCGCTGGAATCGAACGGTTCAGTCATTGTCAGCCGGCATCGACCATGCCATGGCGCACGGCCAGAAGCGTCAACTCGACATCACTGCTGACCGACAGCTTCTCGAAGATCCGGTAACGGTAGGTATTGACGGTTTTCGGTGACAGACACAGCTTGTCGGAAATGATCTGCACCTTCTGGCAGCCGACGATCATCAGGGCGATCTGGATTTCCCGTTCGGACAAGGCATCGAACGGCGATTCGCTGGCCGGCTGGAACGACTTGAGCGCCATCTGCTGGGCGATCTGCGGGCTGATGTAACGCTGCCCGGCGAACACCAGGCGAATCGCCTGGACCATTTCCGCCAGCCCCGCGCCCTTGGTCAGGTAGCCCGAGGCCCCGGCCTGCATCAACCGCGTCGGGAACGGATCCTCCTCGCACACGGTGACCGCCACGACCTTGATATCAGGGTGGCTACGCAGCAATTTGCGCGTTGCTTCAAGGCCGCCGATACCCGGCATCTTGACGTCCATCAGCACGACATCCGGCTTGAGCTCCCGCGTTTTCAGCAGGGCCTGCTCTCCCGACTCCGCCTGTCCCACAACCTGCAGGCCATCGATGTCGGCAAGCATCCGGGTAATGCCTGTACGCACAAGATCATGGTCATCGACAACTAGCACCCTAATCAAGCAGACACCTCGCGAATATGGTCTTATCAGATTATTGACCACCTTAGCAAAAAACCGGCGGCCAGACCTAGCGGCAAGCGTCACATAAGAGTGTCATTGCGCTCTGGGCGCCTGTGACGTCGATGGGGGGGAGGACCGCTTCTCAGCGGTCTTGCGGGTCCCTGCGACCCTTGGCACCGTAGGAGCCGACCGCTTCGGCCAGCGTCGTGGTCAGTTGGCTGATCGCCTCCTGGTCAGCCTTGCGCAGGCTGCGGTAGCTGCCCAGCACCTTCTCTTCGCTGGAGCTGAGATTGTCGATCAGCGTCGGCGTCCGGTTGCCGGTCAGGACATACAGCACATCGACCCCACGCTCGGCCACCCGCGACAGGTAGTCGGCCTTCGGCGCGCGATCGCCGCTCTCGTATTTGCCCTGGGCGTTGGCTTCAACGCCACCGATTTCGCCAAAAGCCTTCTGCGACAATCCAAGTCGCTCCCTCTCTTGTCGTAACCGGGAACCAATTCCACTCATTTGGATGTAATATCCCAAGTCATGCACCCTTAAAGGGGGTGAATTCAACAAAATTAAACAAAATTGAACGGTTTTGAACTATGCCCGGTATTCGCACCGCTGCACAAGCCAAGGCTTGGCTGGAACATCAAGGAAAATCGGTTCAGGAGTTTGCACGCGAGCATGGCGTCGATCCGGCAACCACCTATCAAGTGCTCGCCGGGCGCAAAAAGGGACGCCGCGGGGAAGCCCATAAGGTGGCGGTCCTGCTGGGCATGAAGGACGGAATCATCCTCGACGACAACGATCGGAGCGAGGAATAGGCCCCCGCGTTTGAGTCCAGTATGCGCCTCGAAATATCGAGGAGTAAGCTCAATCCGAAAATACTATCAGCCGATTCCACCGCTCGACTTCACAGCCCCGACACTCATGCGAAAGAAGCACTCGTCCTCCCCTACGACCTCCAGCCCCATACGCTCGTAAAGCCGCCTGGCGGGATTGCTCTTGAACACGGTCAAGCGCACCTCCGGCCGCCCTTCCCTGAAAGCGATGTCACGCGCCTGGATGATCAGCCAGCCACCCAAGCCTCGCCCACGCCCCGCTTCGATCAGTTGCAACTCGCGGATATACAGCGCCCTGGCGTCCCGACTGAAGCTGACGAAACCCAGCACCTGCTCCCCTTCGCACAACAGGGCGTTCTGCCGCCCGGCCCAGGCGATATCGAAGGCTTCCTCCTGCCAGAGCAGATCGTACTCGCAGTAGTAGGCCATCATGTTCCTGCGCGTCAGCGTCCGGGCGAACGCCAGGTCCGCCTCGGTAGCCGGGCGAAAACGCCAATCCCGGGTCACAGCCCCTCCACTTCAACCACCTCGCCCTGCCACGTGCCGTCGACACGTCGACCGATCACCAGCACATCACCCATCCCCGCAGCAGCCGCTACCCGTCGCCCGCCTGCCGCCCAGATCGCACTGCGCCCCGCCGCCGCCCAGCCGCCGGTGGTTCCACCGTGGTTGGCCATCAGCACGGCCATGTCGTGCTCACGGGCATACCCCTGGAGCAACGCACTGTCGGCGGCGTAACCGTTCTCGCTGATCAGCACACCTGATGCATACAGGTTAGCGCCAGATCGGGCGGCCTGGAGGGCATGGCTGGCGTGGGAAAAGTCAGCACAAACCGACAGAGCGACAGTGTCGGCGCCGAGGGCCAAGGCAGCGCCTCCCGCCCCCGGGCTAAACACCTGTTCCTCGCCTTCGTGCAGATGCTGTTTGCTGTAGAGCTGCCGGGAGCCCTCGGCGTTGAAAGTCAGCGCGCCGATCAGCAGCGGGTCGGTGGGAGACCGGCGAATCGGCAGGCCGACCACGGTCACCAGTCGCCGCTCGCGCGCCAGATCGGACAAGGGTTGCAATACCTCGGCATCCGGGGTGATCGCCAGTGCCGCCGCCAGGCTCGGCTCATAGCCGGTCAGCGACAGTTCGGGAAATACCAGCAGTTGCACGCCCCGCTCCGCCGCCTGCTGCATGAAACGCAGGTGCCGCTGGAGGTTGCCCTGCAGATCACCGGCTAGAGAGCAGGACTGAGCGGCGGCAATGGTCAGGACGGTCATGGGCATGCCTGATGATCGAGTAGGAAATGTCCGGTGAGTTTGTCATAAAACGTTTAATTTGTTTAAGCCATAGCGACTGCAGGGCGCGATCCATAGAAATTTCTGATTGAACAGCGTCCCATGGCTCTAGTAAGCTCGGGACATTCCATCGGAGACGCGCCATGCCCACCCTTCATTCCATGCCTTGCCAGACTGCCAGCGCCCTGCGCTCGCCAGCGGCTGCCTGGGTGAAAACCGCCGGCGCATCCGCAGGCTTTTATTTTGGGTACTGGTTTAGCCACTGGCGCGCCTGATACCCAACCGGCGCCCACTACTCAAGGGGTCGCCTACCAGAGAATCAACAACCCCCGGTCGGCCTCCCGACCGGGGGTTTTGTTTTTCCAGGGCTTCAGTTTTACGCAAACCGTTTCAACAGACATTTCGAATCGAGGTACACCGACATGAACTACGCCACCTATTACCGCTACGAACTCACCACCGCCTGGCGATTTACCAACCTCCGCTCGGGACAGCACGCCGCCTCCGAACGGTCACTCACAGGTGGCAAGCACACACTCGCAGCCCATCCGGCTGATTGTCGAACACCGCAATAGGGCCGCGCGCGGGAAGACCCGCCGCCTGCCCAAGGAACCCCGAACATGAATTCGTCTCTCTGCGCCTTGCCACTGTCCACCCGGTCGTCCGCCAACGAGCCGCTGACCCAGCGCCTGCCGACGGCCCTGCAACTCAAGCAGCACCTGCCCCTCAACACCACACTCAGCGACCAGGTCGCCCGCCACCGCCAGGCCATACGTGCCATCCTCGACGGTGAGGACCCGCGCCTGCTGATGATCGTCGGCCCCTGCTCGATCCACGACCCGCAATCGGCCCTCGAATACGCCGGCCACCTGGCGAGCCTGGCGAACGACGTCAGCGACCAGATGCTGCTGGTCATGCGCGCCTATGTCGAAAAGCCGCGCACCACGGTCGGCTGGAAAGGCCTGGCCTACGACCCGCACCTGGATGGCAGCGACGACATGGCCGGCGGCCTGGCGCTGTCCCGCGAACTGATGCGCGAGATGCTGCGCATGGGCCTGCCGATCGCCACCGAATTGCTGCAGCCCATGGCGGCCAGCTACTTCGACGACCTGCTGAGCTGGGTCGCGATCGGCGCACGGACCACCGAGTCGCAAATCCATCGGGAAATGGCCAGCGGCCTGCCGATGCCCGTGGGGTTCAAGAATGGCACCGACGGCGGTGTCGGCATCGCCAGCGATGCCATGCGTTCGGCGGCGCACCCGCACCGGCATTTCGGGGTCGACAGCCAGGGGCACCCGGCGATCATCCAGACCGCGGGCAACCCCGACACCCACCTGGTGTTGCGCGGCGGCCATCGTGGCCCGAACTACGATGCCCGCAGCATCGCCCTGGCCCGGGCGGGCCTGGAGAAGCAGGGCATTGCGAGCCGGATGATGGTCGATTGCAGCCATGCCAACAGTGGCAAGGACCCGCTGCGCCAGCCGGCGGTGTTCGCCGAGGTGCTGGAACAGCGTCTGCAGGGTGACCGTTCGCTGATCGGCATGATGCTGGAGAGCCATCTGTTCGAGGGCTGCCAGCCGTTGAGCCCGTCCCTCAAGTACGGCGTGTCGATCACCGATGGCTGCCTGGGCTGGGAAGCGACCGAGCAGTTGCTGCGTAGCGCGGCGCAGCGGTTGCGGGAGCAGGCGTCCTGCAAGGCGGTGAGTGCCTGACAGGCCCCGTTCGCGGGCAAGCCGGGCCGCCGTCGAGGAACTTTGCCGGGAAAAAGCCGCCTGAATCCGGTAGGCTCAACATTTTACCCAAAGGAGTACCTCACCATGGCCCGAGCCACTGCCCGCCACATCCTGGTTGCCACTGAAGCCAAGTGCAACGAACTCAAGGCCCAGATCGAAGGCGGCGCCGACTTCGCCGAGATCGCCAAGGCCAACTCCACCTGCCCTTCCAGCCGTGACGGCGGCAACCTGGGTTCCTTCGGCCCGGGCCAGATGGTCAAGGAATTCGACACCGTGGTGTTCAGCGCGCCGATCAACACCGTGCAAGGCCCGGTGAAAACCCAGTTCGGCTACCACCTGCTGGAAGTCACCAGCCGCCAGGACTGATCGCTCTGCCCGGGGCTGCCCGCCAGGGCGGTTCCCATGGCAGCGCCTCTCCCGTGGCGGGGCCACCCGCCACCGGGGGAAATGCGAGATCGCTTGCAATCCCACTTTCACACCGTCCTCAAGGCTGACGATGCGACTGGTTCTCTCCCTGACATTCGGCACCCTGGCCCTGTTCGCCAGCGTCGCCCACGCCGCTCCCGCGCAACACGCCCTGACGGTCTACGGCGAGCCGCCCAAGTACCCGGCCAGCTTCAGCCACTTCGACTACGCCAACCCCGACGCCCCCAAGGGCGGCAGCCTCAAGCGCTCGGCCATCGAGATCGGCCAGTTCGACCATGTGCTGCCCTATATCGACAAGGGCATCGGCGTCTCGCAGATCGACGGCTATATCTATTCACCGCTGGCGGTGCGCTCCCTCGACGAGCCCTACACCGTCTACGGCCTGGTCGCACAGAAGATGCAGCGCTCCGATGACGGCCTGTCGCTGCGCTTCTTCCTCAACCCCAAGGCCCGCTTCGCCGACAACACGCCGATCACCGCCGAGGACGTGCGCTACACCTTCAACCTGCTGATGACCCAGGGCAGCCTGAGCTACCGCATGCAGTTCGAAGGCATCAAGGACGTGGTGGTCGAATCGCCGACCCAGGTCCGCTTCGATTTCAGGAACACCGAGAACCGCTCGCTGCCGCTGGATATCGCCACCCTGCCGGTGCTGCCGGAACACTGGTGGAAAACCCGCGACTTCGCCGACGGCGGCGGTTACGAGGCCCCGCTGGGCAGCGGCCCCTACCGGGTGAGCAAGGTCGACTCCGGCCGCAGCATCACCTTCACCCGCAACCCCGACTGGTGGGGCAAGGACCTGCCGGTCAGCCGCGGCCTGTACAACTTCGACCGCTTCAGCATCGAGTACTTCGGCGACACCGACGTGGCCCGCCAGGTGCTGCGGGGCGGTGCCTACGACTACAACCGCGAATTCTCCGCCACCGCCTACTCCATCGGCTACGACAGCCCGGCGCTGAGCGACGGCCGGCTGCAGAAGGCGCAACTGGCCCAGGAGTCGCCACAGACGGCCCAGGGCTACGTGTTCAATCTGCAGAAGCCGATCTTCCAGGATCGCCGGGTACGTCAGGCCCTGGCCATGCTCTGGGACTTCGAGTGGAGCAACCGGCAGATGATGCGCAACATGTATGTGCGCCAGCAGAGCTTCTTCTCCAACACGCCACTGGCGGCCCGTGAGCTGCCGGACCAGGCCGAACTGGCGATCCTCGAACCGTTGCGCGGACAGATTCCCGACGAGGTCTTCACCCAGGTCTTCGAGGCGCCCAGGACCGACGCCAGCGGCAACCTGCGGGACAAGCAGTTGCAGGCCCTGGCCCTGCTGGAGCAGGCCGGCTGGAAGCCCAGGGGGGATCAGTTGGTCAACGCCCAGGGCGAGCCGCTGAGCTTCACCTTCCTCAATGCCCAGAACGGCATGGAACGCCTGCTGCTGCCCTACAAGCGCAACCTGGCGCAGATCGGCATCCGCATGGACATCCGCCGCATCGACCCCTCGCAGTACGTCAACCGCCTCAAGGACCGCGACTACGACATGATCGTCAGCGGCTACCCGGTGACCACCTCGCCGGGCATCGAGCTGTACAATTTCTTCGGCTCCAAGGCGGCCACCGACCCGGGCTCGAACAACTTCATGGCCCTGCGGAACCCCGCCGTGGACAGCCTGATCAACGGGCTGGTGAAAGCCGATACCCAGAAGCGGATGCTCAGCTACGCCCATGCCCTGGACCGGGTGCTGCAGTGGAACTACTACTGGATTCCCAACTACTACCCGCCGGGCATCTCCACGGTGTGGTGGAACCGCTTTGGTATCCCGACGATACAGGCCAGCAATGACGCGGCCATCGAGACCTGGTGGGAAGTCAGCCCGACCCCGCTGACCAACGAACAGATGACCGCCGAACTGATCAGGCGCGGCCATGACGGAGGGCACCGCTGATGCCGGCCTACATCCTGCGGCGCCTGCTGCTGATCATCCCGACGCTGCTAATCATCCTGCTGGTCAACTTCGTGATCGTCCAGGCCGCGCCCGGTGGCCCGGTGGAACAGGCCATCGCCCGCCTGCAGGGCCTGGGCAGCGCGGGTGCGGTCGGTACCGGCGGTGGTGACGGGCTGCACGGCTCGTCCCGCGCCAGCCGCGGCCTCGACCCCAAGCTGATCGCCGATATCGAGCGCCAGTACGGTTTCGACAAGCCGGCACCGGAGCGCTTCTGGCTGATGCTCAAGAGCTACGCCCGCCTCGACTTCGGCAAGAGCTTCTTCCGTGGCGCCCAGGTCACCGACCTGATCCTGGAGAAGATGCCGGTAACCATCTCGCTCGGCCTCTGGGCCACGCTGATCACCTACCTGGTGTCGATTCCCCTCGGCATCCGCAAGGCGGTCCGGCACGGCAGCCGCTTCGACATCTGGAGCAGCACCGCGATCATCCTCGGCTACGCCATGCCGGCGTTCCTGTTCGCCATGCTGCTGATCGTGCTGTTCGCCGGCGGCACCTCGCTGAACTGGTTTCCGGTGCGCGGCCTGGTCTCGGACAACTTCGACCAGTTGTCGACGCTGGGCAAGATCGCCGACTACTTCTGGCACCTGGTGCTGCCGGTGACCTCGCTGGTCATAGGCGGTTTCGCCACCCTGACGATCCTGACCAAGAACTCGTTTCTCAACGAGATCACCCGCCAGTACGTGGTCACCGCCCGGGCCAAGGGCCTGAGCGAACGCCGGGTGCTCTACGGCCATGTGTTTCGCAACGCCATGCTGCTGGTGGTCTCGGGCATTCCCCAGGCCTTCATCAGCGTGTTCTTCGCCGGTTCCCTGCTGATCGAGGTGATCTTCTCCCTCGACGGCCTCGGCCGCATGAGCTACGAAGCGGCGGTGTCGCGCGACTACCCGGTGGTGTTCGGCTCGCTGTTCATCTTCACCCTGTTCGGCCTGCTGATAAAACTGATCGGCGACCTCTGCTATACCCTGGTCGACCCGCGTATCGACTTCGCCGCGAGGAACGCCTGATGCTGCGACTTTCCCCCGTGAGCCGGCGCCGGCTCGACCGGTTCAAGGCCAACCGCCGCGGCTGGTGGTCGTTGTGGCTGTTCGCCGCGCTGTTCGCACTGAGCCTGGGCGGCGAGCTGATCGCCAACGACAAGCCGCTGGTGCTCAGCTACCAGGGCTCGCTGTATTTCCCGGTGTTCAAGCGCTACACCGAACAGGAGTTCGGCGGCCAACTGCCGTTCCAGGCCGACTACCGCAGCGACTACGTGCACCAGCTGATCACCCGCGATGGCGGCTGGATGCTGTTCCCGCCGATCCCCTTCAGCGCCGACACGCCCAACTACGACCTCAACAAGCCGGCGCCCAGCCCACCGACCACGGTGAACTGGCTGGGCACCGACGACCAGGCCCGCGACGTGCTGGCGCGGGTGATCTTCGGCGCGCGGGTGTCGATCCTGTTCGCCCTGGCCCTGACCGCCATCAGCGCACTGATCGGCATCGCCGCCGGCGCCCTGCAGGGCTACTACGGCGGCTGGGTCGACCTGCTCGGCCAGCGCCTGCTGGAGGTCTGGTCCGGGCTGCCGGTGCTGTACCTGCTGATCATCCTCTCCGGCTTCGTCGAGCCGAACTTCTGGTGGCTGCTGGGGATCATGGCGCTGTTCTCCTGGCTGGCGCTGGTCGACGTGGTGCGCGCCGAGTTCCTCCGTGGGCGCAACCTGGAGTACGTCAAGGCCGCCCGTGCCCTGGGCCTGAACGACCGCAAGATCATCCTGCGGCACATCCTGCCCAACGCCATGAACGCGACCCTGAGCTACCTGCCGTTCATTCTCACCGGCGCCATCTCGACCCTCACCGCCCTGGACTTCCTCGGCTTCGGCATGCCCTCCGGCAGCGCCTCGCTGGGCGAACTGATCGGCCAGGGCAAACAGAACCTGCAAGCCCCGTGGCTGGGATTCACCGCCTTTTTCACCCTGGCGCTGATTCTCTCGCTGCTGGTCTTTATCGGCGAGGCGCTGCGTGATGCCTTCGACCCCCGCTCATGAACCAGGCCCGCGCCATGACCGACAACCTGATTGAAATCCGCCACCTGACTGTCGCCTTCGGCGGCCAGCCCGTGGTCCGCGACCTGTGCCTGGACATCCGCGCCGGCGAGTGCCTGGCGCTGGTCGGCGAGTCCGGTTCGGGCAAGTCGGTCACCGCCCATTCGATCCTGCAGTTGCTGCCACAGACCGGCTGCCAGGCCAGCGGCAGCGTGCGTTATCGCGGCCAGGAACTGCTCGGCGCCGACCACGCTACCCTGCGCCAGATTCGCGGCGACCGCATCGCCATGATCTTCCAGGAGCCGATGACCTCGCTGAACCCGTTGCACACGGTGCAAAAGCAGATCGGCGAAACCCTGATGCTGCACAAGGGCCTGGGCGGCAAGGCAGCCCAGGCGCGGATCCTCGAACTGTTGGAACTGGTGGGTATCCAGAAACCCCGGGAACGGCTCAAGGCCTATCCCCATCAACTCTCCGGCGGCCAGCGCCAGCGGGTGATGATCGCCATGGCCCTGGCCTGCGAGCCGGAACTGCTGATCGCCGACGAGCCGACCACCGCCCTCGACGTCACCGTGCAGCGCAAGATCCTGCTGCTGCTCAAGTCACTGCAACAACGCCTGGGCATGTCGCTGCTGCTGATCAGCCACGACCTCAACCTGGTGCGCAGCATCGCCCAGCGGGTCTGCGTGATGAAGGCCGGGGAAAGCGTCGAGCAGGCCGACTGCGAAACCCTGTTCAACCAGCCGCAACACCCCTACAGCCGCCTGCTGCTGGATGCCGAACCAGCCGGCGAAGCGCTGGCCCTGGGCGACAGCGAAAGCGTGCTGCAGGTCGATGAGCTGCGCGTGCGCTTCCAGATCGGCGGTGGATGGCTGCGGCGCAAGGAATACCTGCAGGCGGTGGACGGCATCAGCCTCTGCGTGCAGCGCGGCAAGACTCTGGGCATCGTCGGCGAGTCCGGCTCGGGCAAGTCGACCCTCGGCCAGGCGATCCTGCGGCTGCTCGACGCCCAGGGCAGCATCCGCTTCCGGGGCCAGGCCCTCGACGGCCTGAACCAGAAACAGCTGCGACCGTGGCGCAAGCAGATGCAGGTGGTGTTCCAGGACCCGTTCGGCAGCCTCAGCCCGCGCCTGTCGGTGGCGCAGATCATCAGCGAGGGTATCGAGGTGCACTGCCCCGGTACCGCCGCCGAACACGAGGCGCAGGTGATCCGCGCCCTCGAGGAGGTCGGCCTCGACCCGCAGAGCCGTCATCGCTATCCCCATGAGTTCTCCGGCGGCCAGCGCCAGCGGATCGCCATTGCCCGCGCCCTGGTGCTCAAGCCGGCGCTGATCCTGCTCGACGAGCCGACCTCGGCCCTCGACCGCACCGTGCAGAAGCAGGTGGTCGCCCTGCTGCGCGACCTGCAGGCCAAGCATGGCCTGACCTACCTGTTCATCAGCCATGACCTGTCGGTGGTCCGCGCCCTGGCTCATGACCTGATCGTGGTCAAGGACGGCCAGGTGGTCGAACAGGGCAGCACCTGCGCGGTGTTCGACCACCCGCAGCACCCCTACACCCGGGAGCTGCTGGCCGCGACCCTGACGCACACCGCCCCCCTGAACTGCCCGTGAGCCAGACGCCGATGAACGACCGTGAAAGCCTCAAGGACTACCAGCGGGTCCGCTTGCTGGCGATTCGCTCGCTGTTCGAGAACATCGAGCAGTCCAGCGAAGGCACGGTGATCGTCGACCGCGATGCGCGGATCGTCTGGATGAACGAACGGTACGCCAAGCGCTTTGGCCTCTCCAGCGCCGAACAGGCCATCGGCCAACCCTGCGAAAGGGTGATCCCCGGCAGCCTGCTGCGCGAAGTGGTGCGCACCGGCCGGCCGATCCTGCTGGACCTGCAGGACATGCCCAAGGAACCGCTGGTGGTGATGCGCCTGCCGGTTCACGACGACGCTGGCGCGGTGATCGGCGCCATCGGCTTTGCCCTGTTCGGCGAGTTGAACAGCCTGTCGCCGCTGCTCAAGCGCTACCAGAGCATGCAGGAAGAACTGGCATCGACCCGCTCGCTGCTGCGGGCCCGACAGACCAAGTACAACTTCGCCCACTTCATCGGTACCAGCGCGGCGAGCCTGGAAGTCAAGCGCCGCGCCCGCCGCAGCGCCAGCACCGACTCACCGGTCCTGCTGCTGGGCGAAACCGGTACCGGCAAGGAGTTGCTGGCCCACGCCATCCACAGCGCCTCGCCACGGGCGCACAAGGCATTCGTCAGCATCAACAGCGCGGCAATTCCGGAAACCCTGCTGGAGGCGGAGTTCTTCGGGACAGCCCCGGGCGCCTTCACCGGCGCCGACCGCAAGGGCCGCCCCGGCAAGCTGCAGATCGCCCAGGGCGGCACGCTGTTCCTCGACGAGATCGGCGACATGCCGCTGCCCCTGCAGAGCAAGCTGCTGCGGGTATTGCAGGAGAAGGAATTCGAGCCGGTCGGTTCCAACGAAGTGTTGCGCAGCGACGTGCGGGTGATCGCCGCGACCTCCACCGACCTGGAGGCGGCGATCCGGCGTGGCGAATTCCGCGCCGACCTGTATTACCGCCTCAATGTCCTGCCGATCAACGTGCCGCCGCTGCGCGAGCGCCTGGAGGATCTACCGGCGCTGAGCGAGGTGATCCTCGAGGAACTCGATAGCCACCATGAGTTGACCGCCGAGGCCCTGGATCTGCTGGGGCAGCATGCCTGGCCGGGCAATATCCGCGAGTTGCGCAACGTGCTGGAGCGCGCCGCGCTGCTGGGGGATACTCAGGTGCTGGGGGCTGCCGACATTCGTGGGGCGATTGGTACCTTCAGCCCGCTGGAGCGGGCGCCGGTTCCTGTCATGGCAGCGCCTGGGAACGAAACTTTCAGCGCCGCCCGTGAGCGCTTCGAACGACAACTGATCGAGGCAACCCTGGCGCAATGCGGCGGCAAGGTCGTGGAAGCCGCACGGCAACTGGGGCTGGGGCGCTCGACGCTGTACAAGAAAATGGTCGCGCTGGGCATCAGCGAGTCTCAATAAAGAGACACCCGTCTAAATCCAGAGACAAACACTCATCGAACGGCCAACACTTCCCTGTAGGAGCCGGGCTTGCCCGCGAATACAGGCAACGCGGTCCTCCAGACAGACCGCGTTATCGTTCTTCGCGGGCAAGCCCGGCTCCTACAAGGGGAGCGTCGCCTGTAGAATCGTCTCTTTTTAGAGACAACCCCCAGGAAAATCACTCGAAAAATAAAAAATATCATTATTTTTCAATGAGTTAATTAAATGGCACGAAACTCGCTATTTCCACTGGAGATTCAGACCTAACCTACAAAAATAACAATTGGAGACACACCATGAGTGTGATCATCGCCCTCGCAGCCCTGGCGTTGCTGATGCTGGCCGCCTACCGAGGCTACAGCGTCATCCTGTTTGCCCCCATCGCCGCCCTCGGCGCTGTCCTGTTCACCGATCCTGCCGCTGTCGCGCCCGCCTTCACCGGGGTGTTCATGGACAAGATGGTCGGTTTCATCAAGCTCTACTTCCCGGTATTCCTGCTCGGCGCGGTGTTCGGCAAGCTGATCGAGCTGTCGGGGTTCTCCCGCTCCATCGTCGCCGCCGCCATCGGCCTGCTCGGCACCCGCCAGGCCATGCTGGTGATCGTGCTGGTCTGCGCCCTGCTGACCTATGGCGGTGTCTCGCTGTTCGTGGTGGTGTTCGCGGTCTATCCGTTCGCCGCCGAGATGTTCCGCCAGAGCAACATCCCCAAGCGCCTGATCCCGGCGACCATCGCCCTCGGCGCATTCTCCTTCACCATGGACGCCCTGCCCGGCACGCCGCAGATCCAGAACATCATTCCCAGCACCTTCTTCAACACCACCGCCTGGGCCGCACCCTGGCTGGGCGTGATCGGTACGGTGTTCGTGTTCTGCGCCGGCATGCTGTTCCTGCAACGCCAGCGCAACAAGGCCCAGGTCGCCGGCGAAGGCTACGGCACGCAGTTGCGCAACGAGCCGGAAACCGCCGAGGACATTCGCCTGCCCAACCCCTGGATCGCCCTCTCGCCGCTGCTGCTGGTGGGCCTCATGAACCTGCTGTTCACTCGCTGGATTCCCGTCTGGTACGGCAAGACCCACACCCTCAGCCTGCCCGGCATGGCCGCGCCGGTGCAGACCGAAGTCGCCAAGCTCACCGCCATCTGGGCGGTCCAGGCGGCGCTGCTGGTGGGCATCCTGGTGGTGCTGGCGTTCGGCTTCCGGGCGATTCGCAGCAAGCTGGCCGAAGGCAGCAAGAGCGCGGTCAGCGGCGCCCTGCTGGCGGCGATGAACACCGCCTCGGAATACGGTTTCGGTGCGGTGATCGCCTCGTTGCCGGGTTTTCTGGTATTGGCCGACGGGCTCAAGAGCATTCCCAATCCGCTGGTCAACGAAGCCATTACCGTGACCCTGCTGGCCGGGATCACCGGCTCCGCCTCCGGCGGCATGAGCATCGCCCTGGCGGCCATGGCCGACAGCTTCGTCAGTGCCGCCCACGCCGCGAACATTCCGCTGGAAGTGCTGCACCGGGTCGCCGCCATGGCCAGCGGTGGCATGGACACCCTGCCGCACAACGGCGCGGTGATCACCCTGCTGGCCGTGACCGGGCTGACCCACCGCGAAGCCTATAAAGATATTTTCTGCATCACGCTGATCAAGACCCTGGCGGTATTCGTGGTGATCGCCACGTTCTACGCCACCGGCATCGTCTGAGGAAACGACTATGAGTCTCAAAGGAAAAACCGCCCTGGTCACCGGCTCCACCAGCGGCATCGGCCTGGGCATCGCCCTGGGCCTGGCCAGGGCCGGCGCCGACCTGATCCTCAACGGCTTCGGCGACGCCAGCGCGGTGCTCGCCGAGGTCCGCCGGTTCGGCGGCAAGGTTGGCCACCACCCGGCCGATGTCAGCGACCCGGCGCAGATCGCCGACATGTTCGCCTATGCCGAACGGGAGTTCGGCGGTGTCGATATCCTGGTCAACAACGCCGGCATCCAGCACGTCGCACCGGTGGAGGCGTTCCCGGTGGAGCGCTGGGACTCGATCATCGCGATCAACCTGTCCTCGGTGTTCCATGCCACCCGCCTGGCCCTGCCGGGCATGCGCGCCAAGGGCTGGGGGCGAATCGTCAACATCGCTTCGGTGCATGGGCTGGTCGGCTCCGTGGGCAAGGCCGCCTATGTCGCGGCCAAGCATGGGGTGATCGGCCTGACCAAGGTGGTCGGCCTGGAGACCGCCACCGGCAATGTCACCTGCAATGCCATCTGCCCCGGCTGGGTGCTGACGCCGCTGGTGCAGAAACAGATCGATGACCGGGCCGCTGCCGGCGTCGACCCGCAGCAGGCGCAGCATGACCTGCTGGCGGAGAAACAGCCGTCGCTGGAATTCGTCACCCCACCGCAGTTGGGCGAGCTGGTATTGTTCCTCTGCAGCGAGGCCGGTAGCCAGGTGCGGGGCGCGGCGTGGAATATCGATGGCGGGTGGTTGGCGCAGTAGCCTGGATGGTTGGCGGCCTTGAGGGCGCCTTCGCGGGCAAGCCCTGCTCCTACAGAAGTGAGGCGAGCCCAGGACTTGCACACGACACCAACCTGTAGGAGCAGGGCTTGCCCGCGAAGAGGCCCGCATTAACAGCACAAAATAAAAAGGGAACCCCATGTCAGAAGTCTTGTGGCGCCCCAGCGCAGAACGCATCGAAAAGACCCGTATCGAAGCCTTCCGGCGCTTCGTCAATCACCGTCACGACCTGCAGATCACCGACTACCCGGCCCTGCACCGCTTCAGCATCGAGCGCCGCGAGGACTTCTGGCAGGCCATCGTCGACTTCTTCGATGTCGAATTCCACACCCCGCCCAGCCGCGTGCTGAGCGAAGAGCAGCACATGCCCAGCGCCCGCTGGTTCCCCGAGGCGACGCTGAACTTCGCCGAACACCTGCTGCGCCGCCGCGACGACCATCTGGCGGTGGTCGCGGTCAGCGAGGACGGGCGCCGGGAAACCCTCACCCACGCCGAACTGGCCGCCCATGTCGCTGGCCTGCAACAACGTCTGCGCGAGGCCGGTGTCGGCGTCGGCGACCGGGTCGCGGCCTGCATGCCGAACACCTGGCAAACCCTGGTGGGCATGCTTGCCACCACCAGCCTGGGCGCGATCTGGTCCTGCTGCTCGCCGGACTTCGGCACCCACGGCGTGATCGACCGGTTCGGCCAGATCGAGCCCAAGGTGCTGATCGCCTGCGCCGGCTACCGCTATGCCGGCAAGGAGCTGGAGCAGAGCGCCAAGCTCAACGAAATCCTCGAGCACCTGCCCTCGCTGCAGCAACTGCTGGTGGTGCCCTACGCGCATTCCCAGGCAAGCGCCGAGGACTTCCGGACCCACGCCAGGGTGAACCTGTGGCAGGACTTCTACCAACCCGGCGGCGAGCCGTATTTCGTCCCGGTGCCCTTCGCCCAGCCGCTGTACATCCTCTATTCCAGCGGCACCACCGGCGTGCCCAAGTGCATCGTCCACAGCACCGGCGGCGTGTTGCTGCAACATCTCAAGGAACACGGCCTGCATGTCGACCTCGGGCCTGGCGACTGCCTGTTCTACTACACCACTTGTGGCTGGATGATGTGGAACTGGCTGGTGTCGGCGCTGGCGGTCGGTGCCACGGTGGTGCTGTATGACGGCTCGCCCTTCCATCCCGGCCCGCAGCGCCTGCTCGACCTGATCGACGACGAGGGCATCAGTGTCTTCGGCACCAGCCCGAAATACCTGGCCGCCCTTGAACAGGCCGGGCTCAGCCCACGGCAGACGCACCGGCTGACCCGCCTCAAGACCATTCTCTGCACCGGCTCGCCGCTGTCGCCCCACAGCTACGACTACGTCTACCGGGAAATCAAGGCCGAGCTGTGCCTGTCGTCGATGTCCGGCGGCACCGATATCGTCTCCTGCTTCGTCAGCGGCAACCCGGTACTGCCGGTCACTCGCGGCCAGATGCAGTGCAAGAGCCTGGGCATGGCCGTCGAGGTCTGGAACGACCAGGCCCAGCCGCTGCACGGCGAAAAGGGCGAACTGGTGTGCACCCGGCACTTTCCGGCGATGCCGGTCGGGCTATGGAACTATCCGCAGCAGGAGAAACTCATGGCCTCCTATTTCAGCCTGTTCCCCGGGGTCTGGGCCCAGGGCGACTACGCCGAGGAGCTGGATGGCGGCGGCCTGATGATCCACGGCCGCTCCGATGCCGTGCTCAACCCCGGCGGCGTGCGCATCGGTACGGCGGAGATCTATCGGCAGGTGGAAAAGGTCGAGGCGGTGGTGGAAAGCCTCGCCATCGGCCAGCAATGGCAGAACGACGTGCGGGTGGTGCTGTTCGTGCGCCTGCAGGAGGGCGTAGCGCTCGACGATGCCCTGCTGCAGCAAATCCGCCAGGTGATCCGCGACAACACCACGCCACGCCATGTCCCGGCGAAGATAGTCGCCGTCACGGACATTCCCCGGACCCTGAGCGGCAAGATCGTCGAACTGGCGGTGCGCAACGTGGTGCACGGGCTGCCGGTGAAGAACACCGATGCCCTGGCCAACCCGGAGGCGCTGGAGCAGTTCCGCGATCGTCCGGAACTGCGCGAGTGAGCCGCACATATCACAGGACATCAGCCCAGATAGCGCATCACCACCGCCTGGAAACCGCCGAGCATGGAATGCCCGGCCACCAGAATACGTCCGTCGCCCTGCACCGCCAGCGCGGTGACGGTGTCCAGGCTCTTGCCCAGGCGGGTACGCACGTAGCCCTTGCCGGAAGCGAAGTCGAGGTCGAGCTGGCCGTTCGGCAGGTAACGCGCCAGCACCAGGTCCGAGCCGAACCCGGCCACCGTCGAGCCGGCGGCGAGAATCGATCCGTCCGGCTGAACCGCGACCGTTGCCCAGCGGCAGGCGGGCGCGTCGATATTCAGCAGCACCGCGGCCCCCTGGTTGAAGCGCCGGTCGATGCAGCCGTTGGCGGTAAACCCCTGCAGCGCACCGCCCAACGGCTCGAAGCGGGTACCCACGCAAAACAGTTGCCCCTGGGCACTACGGGCCAGCCGGGTGACCGTCGAGCTGGCGTCGGCAAAGTGCACGCAGAGGTAGCCTTCATGGCCAAAGGCCGGGTCCAGCCGACCCTCCGGCAAGTAGCGGGCCACCAGGCCACTGGGTGGAAAATCGATTGAGCCACCCACCAGAATCTTGCCATCGGGCTGCAGCAGGACACAGCTGAGCCAGCTGTTCATCAGCCGCCGCCGGACCATCACGAAGCCCAGGCCATTGAAGCCGTGGTCGAGGCCGCCATCGGGCAGCAGGCGAACCAGCAGGCCGACATGATCGGTGGCGGAATAACTGTGGTTGAGGGTCAGCAGGATCCTGCCGTCCGGCTGCACGGCGCCGAAACAGCTCTCGAAGCCTGCCAGTCCCGGTGGCAGCCAGCTGTCACGGGGTCCCTCGGACAGATCGCCGGGCAGGCGCAGCAGGTACACGCCCTGGTCAGCGAAGAGCGGATCGGCACGGCCGTCCGCGAGAAAACGCGCCACCACCGGCAAGGTGCGCCGGTCATCCGGATAATGCAGGCCAAAAACCAGGATCCGCCCGTCGTGCAGCCGACGCAGGCTGATACCCGTCGACTCGCCCGCGGCCTGAAACCGGCCAACCAGGCTGCCACCCTGGCCGAACGAGGTGTCCGGCGAACCGTCGGCATGCAGGCGGGCCAGGCCGAAATGCACACCGGTGGGCATCTCCACCCTGGCGACCACGAGAATCTTGCCATCGGGACAGAACAGCACGTCATTGGCCTGGCTCGACAGGCTGCCGGCAAACTCCACCTGCGCCTTGCCCAGGCAACCGAACCCCGGATCCAGCTCACCCGCCGGGTTGACCCGGCAGCCGCGCAACGCTTGCAGCATCATCAGGGGATTCCTCCATGAAAGAGACGTCGCCTGCGGCGGTGCAGCCGTTGCGATCTGCCCGCTATTCAATCCATCGGGGGTTTCCCGGACAACTGTCAGAAATGACAGGTTTTGTGGCCTTGCGAGCCATATTGGTGACTTTTCAAGCCAATCAGACTCATTCGGACAAGGGTATCAGCCAGGCCAGCGGCGGCGGCGGCGACCGGCTCACTCCATGGCGGTCTTGACCATCGCCAGTTCGGGGTGGCTGACCAGCTTGTCGATATGCAGCTCTTCATCGTTGAGCCAGGTTTCGGTCAGTACCCGGTAATGCTCCATGTCCCGGCAACGCATGCGCAGGCTGTAGTCGAAGGCGCCGCTGAGCAGGTGGCATTCGAGCACCTGGGGGCAGGCACGGACCTTGGCCTCGAAAGCCTTCTGCGCTGCCCGCCCGCTCTGACCCGACAGCGCCACCAGCACCAGCAGCGACAGGCCGGGCGACAGCTTGTTCTCGTCGAGAATGGCTCCGTAGCCGCGGATCACCCCCAACTGCTCCAGCTTGCGCACCCGCTCCAGGCACGGCCTGGGCGTCAGGTGCACGCGCTCGGAGAGTTTCTGGTAGGTGATGCGTCCGTCATGGCGCAACACCTCGATAATTGCCTGGTCGATGCGGTCCAGCACGATCGACAGGTCACGAATTTCAGCCATGGATGGCTTGCCTCACTTCAAACGACCAGAAAGAAACAGGCGCCATTGTACGACCTTCCTTGGCCGATGCCTGAATCACTTTCAGCCTGCTCTTGCACCTGGCCGGCCGCCGGGCTCCAGGCTCTGTATGTAAAACCGTGATACTCGGTGATGCGGCGTTGAGAACAGCCTCGCAATGCTCATTTACAAACCGTAAGCTCCACTTCCTCGGCTGTTTTCGCCTTGCCTGACCTTCGTCTCAAGGCTTTTCATACAGACCCTGGCGGGCCTTGCTGATCAGATCGGGACGGCTGTCCACCAGCATCGGCTCGATGACGTTGCCCTGGATCGAACAGGTCAGCATGCCCCGGCTGTTCGGGCTGCTCTTGGCCAGGTCCTCGGCAGCCGGCTCGATCAGGAACACCCGCTCGGCCGTATCGATCACCAGCTTGCCCGAATTGCTCTGCGGGTCTTCCGGTTGCCAGGCCCGCTGGCTGTGGGACCAGATTTCAGCACGAGCGTACATGCCCCCGGCATCCGCCGCGCCGGTGCGCTTGTGTTGCTCGAGCAACTCGAACAGTTCCCTGGGCGTCTGCTCGGTGTAGAACCCCCAACTGATCAGGCGCGAACCCATCATGTCCATGTCTTCGGCGTAGAAACCGGTCAGACTGACACCGTCGAGGATGACCGGCTTGTCGAACATCCAGCGCCGTCCCAGTTCACTGCGGGTGCCACCCACGGGCCGGGTGAAACCGTTTTCGGTTCTGGTCGGGATCAGTCCATTGAACAGCGGCTGCTCGATGACGGCCAGGGAGTGCTTGTCGCAGGCGACATAATCATTGAGCGACGTGGCGGCCAGGGCGGGTGCGCCACACAGCAGCACCGTGGCGCCACACAGCGAGGCGAGGATTTTCACGGGGGACTTTCGTGGAAACATGTCAACTTCCTGTTGGAGAGTGGGGCTTCGAACCATCGGGCACATGACGAGCAGGAGGCCGATAAGGAGAGCGTTGTTCGTTATCGGCAGCTTCCCAGGCAACCTGAAGTTTGCAGCGATAAGGCCTGCCCCGCCAAGAAGCCTGCCGGCAAACAGAACTTCTCGACATCCGCACAACCATAATTACCAGCAGGCAGCGTCCTGATACCATTCAGGCAGCTATTTTTCGCATGGGGCAATCATGGAAGTATCCGGAACCGGGACGCTCGAGCAAGCAGTCGAGCAGGACACCTACTACCGAACGATGTTCGAGGCGGTCGATACCGGCTTCTGCATTATCGAGATGAAATTCGATGCGGGCGCAAAGCCCGTGGACTACCGCTTTCTCGACGTGAACCCGGCGTTCGAACGCGAAACCGGTCTGGTTGGAGCCAAGGGTCGATGGATGCGGGAGATGATTCCGACACACGAACAGCACTGGTTCGATATCTACGGCGAGGTGGCCCTGAGTGGGGTGGAGCGACGCTTTGAAAACCAGGCGCAGGGACTCGGGCGCTGGTATGCGGTGCATGCGGTGCGTGTCGGCAGCCCGGGCGCCTACAAGGTCGCGGTGTTTTTCAATGACATCACCGAGCGACGCCAGGCGGAAATCGCCCTCAAGCAGCTCAACGTCTCGCTGGAGCAGGAAGTCGCCTCCCGTACCGATGATCGCAACCAGCTCTGGACCCTGTCCTCGGACATTATGCTGCGCTGCACCTTCGATGGCCGGATCATCGCCGTCAACCCGGCCTGGGAAGACACCCTGGGCTGGAGCGAAGCCGACCTGCTCGGTACCAGCCTCTACGACCTGATCCACCCGGATGATCTCGAGCAGACTCTTGAACGTGCCCGCTATTCCGCCACCGGGCAGAGCATCCGCCGCTTTGAAAACCGCTACCGCTGCAAGCACGGCGGCTACCGCTGGATCAACTGGTCTTCCAGCCCCTCCGATGAAGTCATCAACGCCGTCGGCCGTGACTGCACCCTCGACAAGGAACAGGCCCAGGCCCTGGCCAGGGCCGAGGCCCAACTGCGCCAGAGCCAGAAGATGGAGGCCGTCGGACAACTGACCGGAGGCCTGGCCCACGATTTCAACAACCTGCTGACCGGCATCAGCGGCAGCCTGGAGATGCTGCAGAGCCGCATCGACCAGGGTCGCGTGGAGCAACTGGACCGCTACATCAATGCCGCGCTGATCGCCGCGCGCCGGGCCACCGCCCTGACCCACCGGCTGCTGGCCTTCTCCCGCCGGCAGACCCTCGACTCGCGGGCGACCAACGTCAACCTGCTGATCAGGGAGATGGAAGACCTGATACGACGTACGGTCGGCCCCTCGATACAACTGGAATCGAAGCTGTCCGAGCGCCTGTGGACCACCCTGGTGGATCAGAACCAGCTGGAAAACTCGCTGCTCAACCTGTGCATCAACGCCCGCGATGCGATGCCCGAAGGTGGTCACCTGAGCATCGAGACCGCGAACATCACCCTCAACTCGGCATCGGCCCTGGCGCTGGAACTGCCTCCCGGCGGTTATGTGTACCTGGGCGTCGCGGACAACGGCTGCGGGATGTCGGCCGATATCCTGGGCAAGGTCTTCGAGCCGTTCTTCACCACCAAGCCACTGGGCTCCGGAACCGGCCTCGGCTTGTCGATGGTCTACGGTTTCGCCCTGCAGTCAGGTGGCCAGGTGCGCATCAGTTCGCAGTTGGGCAGCGGCACCCAGGTACGCCTCTATCTGCCTCGCCACTTTGCCGAGACCGAGGAGCGCGAGGCCGCCCTCGCTTCGCCGCCGGCCCCCCAGGCCCTGGCAGGCGAAACGGTATTGGTGGTCGATGACGAACCCCAGGTGCGCATGCTGGAAGTCGATCTGCTGGAGGAGCGCGGCTACAAGGTACTGGAGGCCAGCGACGGCGCGACCGGCCTGAAGATTCTGCAGTCGCCGATCCGTATCGATCTGCTGGTCAGCGACGTCGGCCTGCCCGGCGGCATGAATGGCCGGCAACTGGCGGAGCTGGCCCGACAGACCCGGCCGGGACTCAAGGTGCTGTTCGTCACCGGTTATGCCGAACACTCGGTCATTGGCGACGGCAACCTGGCACCCGGCATGCACGTGATGACCAAGCCGTTCGCCCTGGACGATCTGGCCAACCGCGTGCGCGAAGTGATCAGTGGCACCTGACCGGTTTCAGTAAATGGACACCGGCTGCATCGGGGATATAAACCTTACTTGTAATAAGGTTTATATCGCTGGCGCTCTGCAAAAACTCCAGACAAAAAAAAGCCCAAGCGGCTGATGGACGCTTGGGCCTTAAAGAATGCATAAACCGTGGTAGGTGAACGCAGGGCGATAATAACTGATCCCGGAAATTCGTAACAAGATATTTTTAATCTGACTTTATTCCTAACCCCTTAAATAACCACAGGTTTTTCCCGGATATCAGCGTAACCAAAGCTCGGCAAAGCCCTGTTCTGGGTCGAGCGACGGGGTAATTAATGCATTTGCACCAAAGCGGTTCACGACAGTTACTGAAAACCCCGGAAAGACCACACTCCATATCCGTGAATTATCCGGTAGATAGATGAAGGTTATTATTCGGACAATATAAAATCCGATGAACGGCTCATTCAATCCAGCCCCTGACCGGATATTTCAGCGCTTCTCTACCCACCTCGCAAAACAGGAAAGTTCCCCGGACGCAAAAAAATATAAACCGGCCCAACCCCTCAAGAGCGTTTGCGTCCCTGCCCGCGCCCGGCGACAATTGGCGCTCCATTCATTTCGAGGTTCGCAACATGCGTAAAGCACTTACCGTTCTGGCGCTCAGCGCCCTGTTTACCCAAGGCGCCATGGCGGCCGGCGGTACCCAGGCAGCAGTCGGAGGTGGCTTGGGTGGCGTCCTGGGCAACGTGGTTGGCCAGCAGATGGGTGGCAGCACCGGCGCAGCCATTGGTGCGGGCCTGGCTGGCGCGGCCGGTGGCGCCATTGCCGCCAAGAAAGGCAAGAAGACCAAGGCCGCCATCGGTGGCGGCCTGGGCGCAGCCGGCGGCTCGTACCTGGGCAACCAGCTCGGCGGCAGCACCGGCGCAGCCATTGGCGCGGGCCTGGGTGGCGCGGCCGGCGGCGCACTGGGCGGTCGCAAGTAAGACCTTGCCCGAGACGAAAAACCCGACACGAGTGTCGGGTTTTTTATTGGCGCAACCTATCGCCTTGTCTCGCCATGAGCAGGCGCCGGGACCGTATCCTGCCGTGGCTGCAGCCAGCGGCTGAACAGGCGCGTCACCCGCGGCATGAACACATAGACCACCAGCAATACGATGGTCAGGGTAATCACCACGTTGGCCGGCACATAGCCGCCCAACCAGGGCCACAGGGCGAATAACGGTTTCCACAACAGCGGTACCAGGAAGGTCAGCGGCAGGATCACCAGGAACGTCACACAGGCCTGCTTCCAGCGCGGTGGCGGCGTCGGCGCATCCACCTGCACGGGGGTGAACCAGAACTCGCGGTCGGCGTTGATTTCGGTCTGGTCGCCATCGGCCAGCAACGGACGGGCCTGATCGACCAGCTCGCGACGATCATCGGAATCCAGCCAAACCTGCAATTGTTCGGTACTGGCAAAGCGCAGCACGCTGGTGAACAGCGCCAGGCCACCACTGTGCCCACGCACCACGTCGATCCCCAGGTGCCCGGGATAGGTACGCGCCTTGGCGACGATCTGGCGCAACCAGGCTTCATAGGCCTGGTCCCCACCCTGTTTGACCCGGTGGCGTACCAGCAGCGTGACCACGCCGTCGGACAATTCGATATTCATGGCTGATTCCATCTTCCTGTAGGTGACCGATGGGGCAGGCGTAAGCGCTACACCCGCCCCTCCCTGTTACTTGACCTGACGCTGTGGCGCCTTGTGCACCATGGTGTAGGCGTAGTCCACGCCCATGCCGTAGGCGCCGCTGTGCTCGCGTACCAGGTCCATCACCGGGCCGTAGGTGTCCTTGTGCGCCCAGTCACGCTGGAACTCGAGCAGAACCTGCTGCCAGGTCACCGGAATCGCACCGGCCTGGATCATCCGTTGCACGGACATGTCGTGGGCTTCCTGGGTGGTGCCGCCGGAAGCGTCGGTGACGATGTACACCTCGTAGCCTTCGGCCATGGCTTCCAGGGCCGGGAAGGTCAGGCAGACCTCGGTCCACAGGGCGGCCATGATCAGCTTCTTGCGACCGGTGGCTTTCACTGCTTCCACCAGCTTCCTGTCTTCCCAGGAGTTCATCGAGGTCCGTTCGATCGGCTCGGCACCCGGGTTCACGGCCAGCAGTTCCGGCCAGATATAGCCACTGAAGCTTTCGGTTTCCACCGAGGTGTAGATCGTCGGCACGTTGAAGATCTTCGCTGCCTTGGCCAGGCCCACGGTGTTGTTCTTCAGGGTCTGGCGGTCGATCGACTGCACGCCGAAGGACATCTGGGGCTGGTGGTCGATCAGGATCAGGGCGCAGTTGGTTGGGTTCAGCAGTTCGCGGTTGGACATGATTGAGTTCCTTTGGGTTTCGAGGTTGACCACCGGGGTCACAGGTAATCTGGCAGTTGCCTCTGGGATCCACTTGAAGGCCTGTGCTGCCTGCTTGGAATGAACTTTAGGGCCTGGATAAAAAAGGGACAATTCCATAAAATCGAGAATCATTGATTCTATTTAAGGAACAGTCATGGATCGCGTCGAATGCATGCGGGCGTTTGTCGCCACCGTGGGAGCCAATGGCTTTGCCGCGGCGGCGCGGGCGATGGACGTACCACGCTCGAAAGTCAGCAAGCAGATCCAGGCGCTGGAAGAGGCCATCGGCGTGCAGTTGTTGCTGCGCACCACCCGCAGCCTGCACCTGACCGAGGCCGGCGCCGAGTACTACGAAGCGGCCCGCGAACTGCTGGCGTCGCTGGACGAGGCCGAGCAACGCGCCCGCGACGGCATCGGCGAACTGCGCGGGGTATTGCGCGTCAACGCGCCGATGTCTTTCGGCCTGCGGCGGCTGGGGCGGTTGATCCCGCTGTTTCACCGGGAACATCCGAACGTCGAGTTGCAACTGGTGCTCAGCGACCAGCAGGTGGACCCGGTCAAGGGCGGCTTCGACGTGACCATCCGCATCGCCAGCCTGCCGGACTCGTCCATGGTCGCCAAACTGCTGGCCCCGGCGCCGCGCATCATGGTCGCCTCCCCCGACTACCTGGAGCGCGCCGGGACGCCTACGACGCCACGGGAACTGTGCGCCCACCAGTGCCTGAACTACGGCTACCTGCAAAGTGGCGTCAGCCTGCAACTGTGCAACGGCAGGGAAACCCAGCGGGTCACCGTCACCGGCCCCTTGCACGCCAACAACGGCGACCTGCTGGCCCAGGCTGCCGAGGCCGGCATGGGGATCGCCCTGCTGCCGGACTTCATCGTCGAGGAGGCCCTGGCCGCCGGGCGCCTGGTGCCGGTGATGTGCGAATGGCAGGCGCCGCCGATCAGCATCAACGCGGTGTACGCCTCGGCGCGCCGGGTACCGCAGAAGACCCGGGCATTCATCGACTTCCTGGTGCGGGAACTGGCGGTAGCCGCAGAGAGCTGAAACAAATAGACTGTATATACATACAGAAAAGGCATTGCTCAAAACCCCGGTACTGAGCATGCTGTCCGCTCTCTTGCGCACATGATCGAACGAAGGTGGCCATGCGGCTGTTTCTTTGCGAAAAACCCTCCCAGGCCAAGGACATCGCCGCCGTGCTCGGTGCCACGCGCCGTGGCGATGGCTGCTGGGTCGGCGCCAATGCCACGGTCACCTGGTGCATCGGCCATCTGCTGGAAACCGCCCCGCCGGACGCCTATGACGCCCGCTACAAGCGCTGGGTGCTGGCCGACCTGCCGATCGTCCCGGAACAATGGAAGATGCAGGTCAAGCCCAAGACCGCCAGCCAGTTCAAGGCGGTCAAGCGCCTGCTGGGCGAAGCCCGGGAACTGGTGATCGCCACCGACGCCGATCGCGAAGGGGAAATGATCGCCCGCGAGCTGGTGGAACATTGTCGCTATCGCGGGCCGATCCAGCGGCTCTGGCTGTCGGCGCTGGACGATGCCTCGATCCGCAAGGCCCTGGCGGCCCTCAAGCCGGGTGGCGAAACCTTCAACCTCTACCATTCGGCCTTGGGCCGCTCGCGGGCCGACTGGCTGATCGGCATGAACATGAGCCGGCTGTTCACCCTGCTCGGCCGCCAGTCCGGCTACCAGGGCGTGTTGCCGGTGGGTCGGGTGCAGACGCCGACCCTGCGCCTGGTGGTGGACCGCGACCGCAGCATCGCCGACTTCGTGCCGGTGGCCTACTGGGCAATCGATGTGCGCCTGCTGCATGACGGCCAGCCCTTCGTCGCGCAATGGCGCGCGCCCTCGGACGCCTGTGACGATCAGGACCGCTGCCTGAACCAGGCCCTCGCCCAACAGGCCGCCGCCGCCATGAGCGCGGCTCCCGGCGCACGGGTGGTGAAACTCAAGACCGAGCGGATTCGCGAGCCGGCGCCCCTGCCCTTCGACCTCGGCACCTTGCAGGAAGTGTGTTCGAAACGGTTGGGGCTGGGCGCCCAGGAGACCCTGGACATCGCCCAGTCGCTGTATGAAACCCACAAGGTCATCACCTACCCACGCAGCGACTGCGGCTTTCTTCCCCTCAGCCAGCACGGCGACGCCGCGCGGGTGCTGGCGGCGCTGGAACGGGCCGACCCGAGCCTGGGCAAGCTGGCCCCGCATCTCGACCCGACACGTCGCTCACGGGCCTGGAACGATGCCAAGGTCACCGCCCACCACGGCATCATCCCGACCGGCTCGGGCGCGAGCCTGGAGCGCCTGCAAGGCAAACCGCGTGCGGTCTACACACTGATTCGAGCCCGCTACCTGGCGCAATTCCTGCCCAATCACGAGTACGACCGCACCCAGGCCGACTTCGACTGTGCGGCACAGGCATTGCGGGCCGTGGGCAAGCAGGTGATCGAACCCGGCTGGAAACGCGCCCTGCCGGAGGCGCTGACGCCACCCAAGGGCCGCGAAGCACCGGAACCACAGGCCTTACCGAAGCTGCGCGAGGGCGACGAGTGCGCAGTGGACCGGGTCGAGCTCAAGGACCTGTGGACCCAGCCGCCAAAACCCTTTACCGAAGGCGACCTGATCAAGGCGATGAAGAACGTCGCCAGGTACGTGGAAGACCCGCGCCTGAAGCAGAAGCTCAAGGAAACCACCGGCATCGGCACCGAGGCCACCCGCGCCAGCATCATCCAGGGTCTGCTGGACCGCAACTACCTGGTCAAGCATGGCAAAAGCCTGTCGGCGACCGCGGCGGCCTTCAGCCTGATCGACGCAGTGCCGCGGGCGATTGCCGACCCGGGCACCACGGCCATCTGGGAGCAGGCACTGGACATGGTGCAAAGCGGCGAGATGAGCCTGGAAGAATTCGTCGCCAAACAGGCGGCCTGGATGAGCAAGCAGGTGGGGCGCTGTGTCGAGCTCAAACTGCAGATCAGCATGCCGCCCGGCACCACGGCACCTGCGCCGTGGAAGAAGAAACGCAAGGCCTCCGGAACCAGGACCACAAGAGCCCGCCGCCCGGCAAAGGCGGCGAGCAGTCGTCCAAAGAAATGACCAACCGGGTGGAGGGCCATTGCACCTGGCGGCTCAGGTGATCCACCTTGCACTGGCGGTTATCCGGCTAACGCCCCTGATCGCGACCTCCCGCTTGAGCCCGGACGTCAGACGGCGTCCTTATGAAGTGCCGATATGGCTCATCGCGTGGCAACGCATTCCCCCCTGTCCTCAAGTCTGGGAACACCTTCTCAGCATGAAACAGGTTCGGAAGTTATCATGGCGAGCGCCGCCGCAAGCGGCCCTGCCACCGAGGCGTTCGCACGGCGGCCTGCAAAACCATTGGCCATGTTGGCGGGACATGCTCTCCGGATAATCGGGCAGCGTATTCAGGGAGTGGTTGCCCGCCCTTCAAAGGAACGAGATATGACCCCCACCCCCAATCTGATTGGCAAAGTGGCAGGCGGTGTAGCAGCCCTGCTGGTGCTCATCGTGTTTTTCGGCAGTTGGTACACCGTGGATGAAACCGAACGCGGCGTACTCCTGAGAAACGGCGCACTGGTGGGCGTCGTCGACCCGGGCCTGTCGTTCAAGATGCCCTTCATCGAGAGCGTTCGCCTGATCAGCATCCAGAGCCAGGTCTCGGCCTACGAGAACCTGCAGGCCTACAGCAAGGACCAGCAGTCGGCGCAGCTCAAGGTCTCGGTCTCCTGGCACGTCGCCCCTTCCGATGTCGCCAAGGTCTACACCCAGTTCAAGGACATCGAAGGTATCCGCGACCGCCTGATCAGCCGCCAGGTACCCACTCAGGTCGAAAACGTCTTCGGCCAGTTCAATGCCGTGGCCGCCGTGCAGAATCGCGTGCAACTGGTCAGCGACATCTCTACCGCCATCAAGGGCTCGATCAACGGCCCGGTGATCATCGACAGCGTGCAGGTGGAAAACATCGATTTCAGCGATGCCTATGAAAAAGCCATCGAGGCGCGCATGGCGGCCGAAGTGCAGGTCAAGACCCGTGAACAGCAACTGGCGACCGAGCAGGTTCAGGCGCAGATCCGCGTGACCCAGGCCAAGGCCGAAGCGGACGCCCAACTGGCCCAGGCCAAGGCCGATGCCCAGGCCACCGAACTGCGGGGGCGCGCTGAAGCGGAAGCGATCAAGGCCCGAGCCCAGGCGCTGGCGAGCAACCAGAACCTGGTGGAGCTGACCAAGGCCGAGCGTTGGAATGGCGTGCTGCCAACGACGGTACTGCCAAGCGGCACCCTGCCCTTCATCGACGCGCGGCAGGAGCGTAAATCGGACTGAGGTCCGAAATCAGGAGGACGTCCACTGCCATGCCTCCCGAATTGCACATACGTGGTACAGCCCCCCCCCTGAAACCGGATGCTGAGGAACAGCCAGGGGAGCGGTCACCCCATCGAGTGTTTGCCGGTATTTCAGGAACGCCGGATGCGGCAGCAGTCGGCCCGCCGTAATGGCGGAGTCGACACAGGGAAGGGAGTTGGCACATTCCAAACGCAAAAAAGGGCCAATCTTTCGATTGACCCTTTCAGACCGCCCAGCAGAGCGGATTTTATCTGGTAGGCACGATTGGACTCGAACCAACGACCCCCACCATGTCAAGGTGGTGCTCTAACCAACTGAGCTACGTGCCTGCTGTAGGCTGCATTCTACGGATTTTCTGCCGAGAGGCAACCTGTTTTTTCGCTAAGCCTATGAATAGGCTTGGAAAAATCTTCAGGGCAAGCGTTTCCAGGCCAAATGCCACTCAGCGCGAAGACCTCACCTCGAACTTTTTTCAGGACGAAAAAAATGCCAATCTTTCGATTGGCCTTTTCACACCGCCCAGCAGAGCGGATTTTGTCTGGTAGGCACGATTGGACTCGAACCAACGACCCCCACCATGTCAAGGTGGTGCTCTAACCAACTGAGCTACGTGCCTGCTGTGAGGCGGCATTCTACGGATTTGCCGAGGGGTGTCAACACCTTTCTTTCTGCTAAGTCTCTGAATAGGCGAATTTTTTATTGAAGCTCCAGCAACTTCCCGGTTTGCGGTGGCTGGCGGGGGTATTTCAACTGAGGTAGCATCAGGCCATTCGTCAAAAATATAAAACAGAGGTTGCAGGATGGCGAACACTCCCTACCCCCAGTCCTACTACGCCGCATCGGCCAACCCGGTTCCCGAGCGTCCGCCCTTGCAGGATGATGTCGAAACCGATGTGTGCGTGATCGGTGCCGGCTACACCGGGCTGTCCAGCGCCCTGTTCCTTCTGGAGAACGGCTTGCGGGTGACGGTACTGGAAGCCGCCAGGGTCGGCTTCGGTGCCTCGGGCCGCAACGGCGGGCAGATCGTCAACAGCTACAGCCGCGATATCGATGTGATCGAGCGCAGCGTCGGGCCGAAGCAGGCGCAACTGCTCGGGCAGATGGCCTTCGAAGGCGCTCGGATCATTCGCGAGCGGATCGCCCGATACAACATCCAGTGCGACCTCAAGGACGGCGGGGTATTTGCCGCCTTGAGCAGGAAACAGATGGGGCATCTCGAATCCCAGAAGAAGCTCTGGGAACGCTTTGGGCATACCCAACTGGAACTGCTGGACCAGCGCCGCATTCGTGAAGTGGTCAACTGCGACCAGTACGTCGGCGGCATGCTCGACATGAGCGGCGGGCATATTCATCCGCTGAACCTGGCCCTGGGCGAGGCTGCGGCGATCGAATCCCTCGGTGGCAGGATCCATGAACAATCGCCGGCAGTGCGCATCGAGCGGGGTGCCAATCCCGTGGTGCATACGCCCCAGGGCAAGGTCCGGGCCAAATTCATCATCGTCGCGGGTAACGCCTACCTCGGCAACCTGGTACCGGAGCTGGCCGCCAAGTCGATGCCGTGCGGTACCCAGGTGATCACCACCGAGCCACTGGGCGATGCGCTGGCCAAATCGCTGCTGCCGCAGGACTACTGCGTCGAGGACTGCAACTACCTGCTCGACTACTACCGTCTTTCCGGCGACAAGCGCCTGATCTTCGGCGGTGGCGTGGTCTATGGTGCGCGCGATCCGGCGAACATCGAGGCGATCATCCGGCCGAAGATGCTCAAGGCCTTCCCACAGCTCAAGAATGTGAAGATCGACTACGCCTGGACCGGCAATTTCCTGCTGACCCTGTCGCGCTTGCCCCAGGTGGGTCGCCTGGGCGACAACATCTATTACTCCCAGGGTTGCAGCGGCCATGGCGTGACCTACACCCACCTGGCTGGCAAGGTGCTGGCCGAAGCGCTACGCGGGCAGGCCGAGCGTTTCGATGCGTTTGCCGATCTGCCGCACTACCCGTTCCCGGGCGGGCAATTGCTGCGCACGCCGTTCAGTGCGTTGGGAGCCTGGTATTACACGATGCGGGACAAGCTGGGGATCTGAGGGGATGCAGCGCCTGTGGGAGCTCAGGGAGTGGGCTTGCTGGCCTATTCGCGGGCAAGCCCTGCTCCTACAGGGATGGGGGTGGCCGATCGCTCCCAGGCGTGGCTTGGGAATGATCCGATGAGCTTGAATCAGTGCCCGGCCAGTGCCTTCCTGGCGGTCGCGGCCGCCGGTTCCTGACCGGCACGGGCCAGTTCATCGGCGGCCTTCAGCCAGCGCTGCGGGTCGACCTGGGCCGGCAATTGCGTTGGCGACTGGATCAGCACCGCCCAGCCACCCGCGCCCTTCCAGGCCGAGACGAATGTGTCGAAATCCATCGGCATCCGCCGGTTCATCCCGGCCCGCAACAGGATCGTCCGCTTGAACCGGTTGTAGCCGGCAACCACCGCATAGCGCGGCTCGGACCACACCCGCCCTTCATTGAACTTCACCAGCACCGGATAACCGGCCGCTACCTGGGTCAGCAATGCCGGCAGCTCGGCATCCAGCGGATAGACCACCATCCCGTATTCACGGGCCAGTACCTGCATGTTCTTTTGCAGGTCCGCTTCCGCGCCCGGCAGTTTCAGCGGCTTGTCCAGCAGCCCGGGGGTGACGGTCACGCCCTGCTGCGCCAGCATGCTGGCCAATGCACCCGGGCCACTCTGGTAGGCCTCGCCCCGGAAGAACGGCACACCGTTCAACTCCACACGCTCCGGCAGCCGCTGCAATTGCGGCGGCTGCCCACCGCCGCTGGTGCACCCGCCCAGGGCCAGCAACAGGGCGCCCATCATCAGCAACCGACGGGACGACACGGGAAAATGGTTTGATCCGTTGGACATCTTCACTCTCTTGATCAGTTGCCAGGCACATCCGCTCTGGCTCGGGGACTTGATCATAGGTCGCGGCCGCCCGGGGGTATAGCCTTTCATCGCGGTTTATACGGCGCCATAGAGCGAAATGGCTGATCGCACACGACCATTGGTCAATAGCCTGAAACACCGCAGCGACTAGACTGATCTACAAAAGCAAGACGAAGTGAGAGAGCCCCGATCGGGGCGAAGGAGGCGCTGATGAGCCTTGTCCTGACCGTTGCATTGTTGATCCTGGGTTGGCTGGCGGTGGCCGCCGCCCTGTTGTGGGGAGTCCTGAGGATTTCCCGTCGTCACCATCACCCCAGCCTGCCCTCGCAGACGCACAAGGCTGGCAAGACTGCCGGACGCCCTGCCAACGCCCATTGACCCCTGTGTATCAAAAAGGCCGCAAGGTTCGTGGAGAACCCGGCGGCCCGGTCACTCAGCGCGCCTGAATCAGCCCTGTGCCGCCTCACGTTTCTGCCGGGCGCGTCGGGCCAGCATGTTCAGGCCCTCGATGATCGCCGAGAAGGTCATGGCGGCATATACATAACCCTTGGGCACATGAGCGCCGAAGCCTTCGGCGATCAGCGTCATGCCGATCATGATCAGGAAACCCAGGGCCAGCATCACCACGGTCGGGTTGTCGTGGATGAACTTCGCCAGCGGCTCGGAGGCCAGCAACATCACCGCTACCGCGACGACCACCGCAATCACCATGATCGGCAGGTGTTCGGTCATGCCCACCGCGGTGATGATGCTGTCGATGGAGAACACCAGGTCGAGCATCAGGATCTGGCCGATGGCCGCGGCGAAGCCCAGGGAGACCCGCGAGTTCTTGTCCTCGGACGCCTTCTCCTGCGGGTCCATGCTGTGGTGGATTTCCGTGGTGGCCTTCCATACCAGGAACAGGCCACCGGCGATCAGGATCATGTCCTTCCACGAGAATGCCTGGCCGAATACCTCGATCACCGGCGCGGTGAGCTTGACGATATAGGCAATGGTGCCAAGCAGGCCCAGGCGCAGGATCAGCGCCATGCCGATGCCGAGCCGCCGCGCCTTGGTGCGAAACTGCGCAGGCAGCTTGTTGGTCAGGATCGAAATGAAGATCAGGTTATCGATACCCAGTACGACTTCCATGACGATCAGCGTCAACAAGGCAATCCAGGCGGTGGGGCTGACAGCGAGTTCCAGCAGGTATTCCATGGTTCAGTCCTGAGTAGAGTCCCAGGCAAGCCTAGCAGGTGGCTCGCCAATAGCGCCGCATTCTAAAGATACCGATACTTCAGAAAAATTCGTATTTTTCAGCGCTATACTTCGTTTTTAACGAAGTGATGACCCTCATGCTCAATTACCGCCAACTGCATTACTTCTGGGTCGTGGCCAAGACCGGCAGCATCGTGCGCGCCTGCGACCAGTTGAACCTCACCCCGCAGACCATCAGCGGCCAGATCAGCCTGCTGGAACAGAGCCTGGGTATCGAGTTGTTCCGCAAGGCCGGGCGCCAGCTGGAACTGACCGAGGCCGGGCGCCAGGCCCTGCCCTATGCCGAGCAGATGTTCCAGCTGGGTAATGAGTTGCAGGCGATGTTGCAGGCGCAGCCCCGGGAGCAGCCGTTGCTGTTTCGGGTCGGGGTGGCGGATGTGGTGCCCAAGTCCATCGTCTACCGGCTGATCGCCCCCACCATGGAGCTGGAGGAGCCGATCCGCATCACCTGCCGCGAGGACAAGCTCGAACGCCTGCTGGCGGACCTGGCGATCCAGCGCCTGGACCTGGTGATCTCCGACAGCCCGATGCCGAGCCATCTCGATATCAGGGGCTACAGCCAGAAGCTGGGGGAATGTGGGGTCAGTTTTTTTGCCACACCAGCATTGGCGCAGCGTTATGGCGATGCGTTCCCCCACTGCCTGCAGAACGCGCCGCTGCTGATTCCCGGCCAGGAAACCGTGGTCCGCAGCCGGTTGTTGCGTTGGCTCGCCGAGCAGCAGATCCAGCCGAGGATCGTCGGCGAATTCGATGACAGCGCCCTCATGCAGGCCTTTGGCCAATCCGGCAGCGGCATCTTCATCGCCCCGAGCGTCATCGCCGATGAGGTCTGTCGGCAGTACGACGTCAGGCTGATGGGCCAGACCGACGCCGTCAGCGAGTCGTTCTATGCCATCTCGGTGGAGCGCCGGACCAAGCACCCCGGCACGCTGGCCATTACCGAGGGTGCTCGACGCGAGCTGTTCATGGGGCCTGGCGCTTAAGCCGTCACCGTCTTGGCGTCGGTGGTCATCAAGGCCATCGCCAGCAGGATCGACATCAGGATCAGCGCCGCCGCCGCGAAGCCGACACCGCTCAGGCCGACACTGTCGATGACCCGGCCACCGATCACCGCCCCCAGGCCGATCCCCAGGTTGGCCCCGGCAATGTTCAGCGAAGCGGCAAACGCCGGTGCCTGGGGCGCCACCTTCATCAGGCGGACATGGCTGACCAGGAACAGTGCCGCCTGGGTGATCCCCCAGACCGCCAGTGCCGCCGCCAGCCCGGGCCACGAGTTGATGTTCGGCATCACCGCCACCAGGGCGGGAATCATGAAGGCGCAGAACACCATCGAAGCGATCAGCGGCTGGCGATCGACCATGCGCCCGCCCAGGGCGTTGCCGATCAGACCGACCGCACCGAATGCCATCAGGCACCAGCCCACCACCGTGCCGTTGAAACCGGCCAACCGCTCGAGGATATCGGCCAGGTAGGTGTAGGCGGTGAACATGCCGCTGAAGATCAGGATCGACAGCAGCACATGGCCGAGCATCAGCGGGCTGCGCAGAATGCCGAACTGCGAACGCAGCGAGACCTGCTTCAGGTGCAGGCGGGTCGCGGGCAGGTAGCGCCAGAGCAGCAGCGCCTTGACCAGGGCGACCACCGCCAGGATCGTGAACGCCATGCGCCAGCCCCAGGCGTCTCCAATCAGCGTACCCACCGGGATGCCGAACACCGTGGCGCAGACGATGCCGAAACCGATCTTCTCGATCGCCCGGCCCGCGTGATCCGGGCCGACGATATCCACCGCCGTTTCACTGGCCAGGGCCCAGAATACCGGCAAGCCCAAGGCCGGCAGCAGGCGCGCAACCGCCATGACCCAGATGTTCGGCGCCAGCGCCGCCACGGTATTGGCCAGCCCGAAGACCAGCAGGATGCTGATGAACAGCCGGCGCCGCTCGAAGCGGGAGAACCAGGCGGTCAGGAACGGTCCGAAGGCCGCTACGGTAAAGGCGAAAAGCGTCACCAGCAGACCGGCCTGGGGGATGCTGACCTCCAGATCGCGGGCAATGGCCGGCAACAGCCCGACAATGACGAATTCCGTGGTCAGCACGGTAAAACCGGCGGCCGACAGCAGCAGGATGGCGAGGAACATGAACGACTCCACAAACGACAGCGCCAGCGATAGCCCCGGGGCTCACTGGGAGGAAAGGAAATGATGATGGGCGATTGTACCAGAGCGGTTATGACAATGAGTCATGCGGTGCCTGCGAGGGCCTGTTCGCGGCGGTCCGACGCGAACAGGGGCACCGGCCTACTGACGGGAGCCTGCTTTCCAGCAAGCCGGCTCCTTGCGAGATCAGGTAGGGCGAGTCAAGCCGTAGCCGATCAGAACGCGCCCATGTAGTCGCGCTTGCCGATTTCAACGCCATTGTGACGCAGGATCGCGTAGGCGGTGGTCACGTGGAAGAAGAACTGCGGCAGGCCATAGCTCAGCAGGTAGGACTGACCGCTGAAGCGCTTCTCTTTCGGCGTGCCCGGACGGGTCACGATCTCGATGCCTTCCTTGCCGTCGACCTGGGCCGCGTCGATGCTGTCCAGGTGCGCCAGGGTCTTGCTGATCAGTGCCTGCAACTCGGCGAAGGTGGTTTCGCTGTCCGGGTAGGAGGGCACTTCGATCTGCGCCAGGCGCGAGGACACGCCCTTGGCGAAATCGACGGCGATCTGCACCTGGCGCACCAGTGGGAACATGTCCGGAGCCAGGCGGGCCTGCACGAATACGCTCGGGTCGATGCCCTTGGCCGTTGCGTGAGCCTCGGCCTTGTTCAGGACGTCGCTCAGGGCGTTGAGCATTTGCTTGAAAACCGGGATGGAAGCGGCGTACAGGGAAATGGTCATGGGTTTCTCACAATGAAAATGGCAGGAGTACAGCCGGCCGATTATAGCCAGAGGCGGTCGCATTGCCGCTTGTCTTTTTGTCGGGGGAAGACCTAGGCTAGTCGCCTTCCAATGCATAGGGAACCGCGCCATGAGCACCGAGCAAGAGACTTGCGTCGAACAACCGCGATTGAACAGCACGGAAATCCGCATCCTGGGCTCCCTGATCGAAAAGCAGGCCACCAGCCCGGAAACCTATCCGCTGACCCTCAACGCCCTGGTGCTCGCCTGCAACCAGAAAACCAGCCGCGAACCGGTGATGAACCTCAGCCAGGGCCAGGTTGGCCAGAGCCTGCGGGCACTCGAGGGCCGTGGCTTTGCCCGGCTGGTGATGGGCAGCCGGGCCGATCGCTGGGAGCAGCGGGTCGACAAGGCACTGGAACTGGTGCCGGCCCAGGTGGTGCTGATCGGGCTGCTGTTCCTGCGGGGACCGCAAACCGTCAACGAACTGCTGACCCGCAGTGGCCGCATGCATGATTTCGAGGACACCGAGCAGGTGCTGCACCAGCTCGAACGCCTGATCGCCCGCGGCCTGGCGTTGCTGATTCCGCGCCAGGCCGGCCAACGCGAGGACCGCTACACCCACGCCCTGGGCGACCCGGCGGATATCGAGGCGATCCTCGCCGCTCGCCAGCAGGCCCCTGAACGCAGCAGCGGCAGCGCGGTGTCGGCGGAGCGAATCGAAGAGCTGGAAGCACGAATCGCGGCGCTGGAAGAGCGGTTGGCGCGGTTGGAGCAATAAATCACAGCGGGGTTTGCGCTGATTCCAGGCTTGTGGGCCATTCGCGGATAAACCGGGGCCTACGTCCGGGCGAACGCCACCGCTTTCTGGAACTGCTCCTCGGTCGGCCGTACGCCGGTGTACAGCACGAACTGCTCCAGCGCCTGGATCGCGATCACTTCCAGGCCGGTGATGACCCGCTTGCCCTGCTCCCGGCCACGCACGATCAAGGGCGTCTCCGAAGGAATCGCCACCACGTCGAACACTGTCTCGGCGGCATCCACCGCCTCCGGCTCGAATGCCAGTTGCCCGGCCTCCGGGCCTCCGTCCATGCCCACCGGCGTGACGTTGACCAGCATCTGCGGACGCAGCGCCCCCAGCTCGGCCTGCCACTCGTATCCGCAGATTGCCGCCAGCGCCTTGCCGGCGGTTTCGTTGCGGGCCACGATCACGCCGTTGCGATAACCGCCATCGCGAAGTGCCGAAGCCACGGCCTTGGCCATGCCGCCGCTGCCGCGCAGGGCGAAAGTCGTGTCCCTGGGCACCGCATGGGTTTCGAGCAACTGGGCAATCGCAATGTAATCGGTGTTGTAGGCCTTGAGGTGGCCCGCCGTGTTGACGATGGTGTTGATCGACTGGATCGCCGCCGCCGAGGCGTCCAGCTCGTCGACCAGAGCGATGCAGGCTTCCTTGAACGGCATCGACACGCCACAGCCGCGAATGCCCAGGGCACGGATGCCGCCGACGGCACCCGGCAGGTCCTGGCTGCTGAAGGCCTTGTAGTAGAAGTTCAGGCCCAGTTGTTCGTAGAGATGGTTATGAAAGCGCAGGCCGAAATTACCGGGACGCCCAGATAACGACATGCACAGTTGGGTGTCTTTGTTCGGGTTCATCTGCATGTTTCATCTCCTGAGGGGTACTTTCGGATAAACGGGATTAGCCACCCGCACCGGTTTTCGCTGATCATAGGCTCTGGCACAGGCATCACGGGACTGTAAAGAAGCACCGCCCGGAACCTTACACAAAATTTACCCAGCGGCGTCGAAGATTTTCAGGCACCCGCTGTCATAGAAGTATCCCCGCGACAGTTCTTGAGTCTATTGCAGACAACAAGCGCTGGGGTTGGAACCTGAGGAATCATCATGATGCGTACCATTCCCAAGATAGCCTTGCTCGTTGGTGCACTCGCTGTCGCAGGCCAGGCCTCCGCCCACGGTGGCGGCGGCTGGGTGGGTCCTGCCTTGTTGGGCGGCGTGATCGGCGGAGCCATTGTCAGCTCGGTGGTGTCGAGCCCCCGTCCTGTCTACGTGCAGCAGCCTGTGTACGCACAACCGGCACCGGTGTATGTCCAGCCGGCCCCGGTCTATGTGCAACCTGCACCTGTCTACGTTGCCCCCCCACCGCCTCCTCCCGTGGTGGTCTACGGTGGCGGCGGCTACTACGGTCGCCCGGTGTACTACGGCCACCCCCATTATGGTTACGGCCCTCGCTGGTAACCACCCGGCAGAAATCCAGGCCCCGCTCGCAAGACGGGGCCTGGGTCGTTACGGGGGCAGGAAAAGCCGCGGGGCCACCCTCCCCGTCTGGATTTCAGAGGTAAAGGTCGCAGGCAAGACAGCATTCGTACACCAATGGCGCATGATAGGACTGCCGGTCGTCGCATTGCTCAGCCCTTCACACGGCTGTCATATGGGTGCCACCGCCCGGCTGCAAAATCGATCCATCGTCGAGGGCCTTCCCTTATAAGAACAAGGACGAACCATGCCAACGCAAAATCCGCATCGCATCGCCGGGCTCTGCACCTCCAGCAAGGTCTACAGCGCCCTGACCGAGCTCAAGCAGCTCGAAGGTCATCGCACGGCCAAGTTTCTCTCGTTGCTGGCCGAGAACCTGGTCCGCAAGGGGCTGTTGAATGAACAGGAAGTGATTCACATGCTGGATCAGGTGGTCGACTGATCCGGCATCAGCCGACCTGCGACAGCCAAACGATAATGGACCAGGGCTCGATTTCGTCGATGTCCACTATCGAGCACGGTGATTTTTCCTGAAGCCGTCATGACCGTAAGGTAGCTCCATAGATTGATGGAGGTACTTATGCCCAAGGTTCAGATCATGTCCGTTATCGGCAGCGCCGTTCCCGCCTCGCTCAGGGAACTGGGACTGCTCGCCTGCTGGTACCTGGTTCGCGATGGCGTACAGATCAGCGGCCCCCTCACTTCCCTGCCAGCGGCCAAGGCCCTGTCCGAACGCATGGACCTGCATGCCCTCGGCGCCTGACCGCCCACCGACTTCCCGAAACGTGCGTTGCTCCGCACAACCCCTTGCCCGCACTGTGTTGCGGGCTTTTTTTGGCCGGTACTCAGCTGCGTTCGGCCTGGACGCTGTTGAGCTGGGTGCGATGCCCCAGCTTCTGCAGGCGCTTGTCCAGCTCGATCATCACCGCCCGGTCCGAACGCCCGCTTTCCAGCTCGTCGATCAGCACGTTGGCGACCTTGCGCAGTTCGTGAATGATCAGAATCCGATCGTCATTCAGGTCCTGCTTGTGGGACTCGAACAGGCGATGCAGAAAATCCTCGAGGCTGCGCTGGTGGCGATGCCGGTCGGAAGCCCGCAGGTGAGTCAGGCTGGCGGTGATGCGCCCCAGCAGTTCGAGCAGTTCCAGGCCGAAATAATGCAGGCGCCGGGCATACCCCACTTCGCGCTCACGCAGGCGCTGACGCTCGGCCTGGAACGCCTGCTTGCGCTGGATCGCCGGCACCGCAATCGCCACCATCAACCCGACAATCAGCCCCACGGCCTGAATCCAGCCATACCAGTCGGCCGATTTCGGAAAGAACGCGAACCCCAGCAGCAATACCGCGACGATTCCCGCCCATACCACCATGGGCAGGTAATCCCTGCTCAAAGAAATCTTTGGCATGCCCCAACTCCTGAAGTCCAGAAAGCACCTAGCGCAATAATGGCGCCGATGCTAATCGCAGTTCGCAGCGAACACCATGACCTATCAATGCCGATACCCGAACACCCCGTCGGGACTCAGGGAAAACCCTAGAGCGCAATTGATTTCAAAGGGTTTTCCGGGGTATTGCGAACTTGACAAAAGCCACTGGCGAAGCAGCTGGAAAATATTCTGGAAAAATCGCTGGAACCTGCGAAATAAAGGCCTTGGACCGATACAACGGCTGCCCTCTCTACGCTACCATATGTCTTATGGCCAGTACGGACTCGAGGGTCCATCGCCAAACAGCCAAGGCACGTCTTCCGGGTTCTCCGGGCAGCCATTGCAGTGACTGAATCCAGCCAGGGATCGGACAACCATCGGAAAGTTCGAACAGGCAGCGGAAGTGCGATCACACAAGATTAAATTTTGTGTCAGTTACGCCCACTCTCTGCAGCGCTGTGGCAACTTTCCGGGCTATATTCATCAAACGTAACGCTTTTTCAAGAAAAGCCCGTTGCCAACGGTTTATCCATTTTTAGCGAGTCCATCCGCGTGAACATTCGTCATTCCATCCTCGGCCTTTTTTTCGTTCTGGCCGGCACCGTTGCCACTCCTGTCGTCGAGGCGCGTGAAACCACCCAGGCCCCTCGCGATACCAGCCACCTGCAAGTCGCCTCCGGCAGCGCCCTGCTGATCGATCTGCAGACCAACAAGACCCTGTACTCCAGCAACCCCGACGTGGTGGTGCCGATTGCCTCGGTGACCAAGCTGATGACCGCCATGGTGGTGCTCGACGCCAAGTTGCCGATGGACCAGTACATCTCGGTGAACATCAGCGATACCCCGGAAATGAAAGGCGTGTTCTCCCGGGTCAAGCTCGGTAGCGAACTGCCGCGCAAGGAAATGATGCTGATCGCCCTGATGTCGTCCGAGAACCGGGCGGCCGCCAGCCTGGCGCACCACTATCCGGGCGGCTACGCGGCGTTCATCGCGGCGATGAACGCCAAGGCCAAGTCCCTGGGCATGATCAACACCCACTATGTCGAACCGACCGGGTTGTCGATCCACAACGTCTCCACCGCCCGCGACCTCAGCAAGCTGCTGATGGCCGCCCGTCACTACCCGATGCTGAGCGAGCTGAGTACCACCAAGGAAAAGACCGTGGCGTTCCGCAAGCCCAACTACACCCTGGGCTTTCGCAACACCGACCATCTGGTCAACAAGGACAGCTGGAACATCAAGATCACCAAGACCGGTTTCACCAACCAGGCCGGCCACTGCCTGGTGCTGGTCACCGAGATGGGCAATCGCCCGGTCGCCCTGGTGATCCTCGATGCGTTCGGCAAGTACACCCACTTCGCCGACGCCAGCCGGATCCGCAACTGGGTCGAAACCGGCAAGGGCGGCAGCGTGCCGGACGTGGCGCTGCGCTACAAGGCCGACAAGAATCTGAAGGGCCGCCAGGCGGGCGAACAGGCCGCAAAGTAACCGGGCAGGAACCGGCCCGGTTTTCCGGGCCGCGCTCAGCTGCGTTGGCGTTTGAGTGCCTGTTTATGCGCGTACATGGCCCTGTCGGCGTCCTCCAGCAGATCTGCGATCGAGTCATGGCGATGCGGGTCATATTCGATCTGCCCCACGCTGAAGCGAATGTCATAACCCCGCTTCTGCCCTGAATTGCGCTCGCCCAGGGTGTGGCGAAGCCGCGCCATGATCATCTCGACCTGCACATGATCGGAGCCGGTCAGCAGTACCACGAACTCATCGCCCCCCAGCCGGCCGACCACGTCGCTCTCGCGAAACACGATGCGCAACACATCGGCGAAGTTCTTCAGCGCCAGGTCGCCCTCGGCATGGCCGTACACATCGTTGATCTGCTTGAAGTCGTTGAGGTCGAAGAACAGCAGCGAAGCCGGCTTGCCCATGCGCTTGCACACGCCCAGCCCCTGGCTGGCCAGGGCCTCGAAACCACGACGGTTGGACAACAGGGTCAACTCGTCCATGGTCGCCATCTGTACCGCCACCAGTTCCTGCTCGGCCATCTGCGCCAGGTCGCACAGCAGCGAGCGTTCCTCGTCATTCAAGGTTCGCGGCCGGGTGTCGATCAGGCACAGGGTGCCCAGTTTGTTGCCATCCCCGACCGTCAGCGGACAACCGGCATAGAAACGGATGCCGGGGGCGCCCGTCACCATCGGATTGTCATGGAACCGTTCGTCGCTCTCCGCGTTCGGAATCATCAGCACCTGATCACCGAGAATCGCGTGACCACAAAAGGAAATATCCCGCGGCGTCTCACTGGCCGTCAGCCCGACGCAGGACTTGAACCACTGTCGGTTCTCATCGACCAGGCTGACCAGCGCGATGGGCACATCGAACAGGCGCTTGGCCAGGCGGGTCAGGCGGTCGAAACGCTCTTCGGGCGGAGTATCGAGAATATTCAGCGAGCGCAGTTTTTCCACGCGGGCCGTTTCATTGGTAGGTTTTTTCGGCGCTAACATCACAGACATCCCAGGCTTGCGATCATGCAAGCGTAGACAATAAATGAACCGCCACAACGCTATGGACCGTGTAAATCCGCCAATGTTCTTCGGTCGACCCGTTGCCCGCCCCCGACCGTCCATGCGTCCTGTGACCGGCCGCACAACCCCGGGCCCAGGCATGGGCGCCGCCCGCACGACAGGTCATACTCGCCCTCCGCCATCACCGCACAGGATGTCCCCGTGAGCGCCGCCCGTGACGAAAGCAACCCTCCCAAGAGCATCGGTCGCCTGCTGCTGGAGCTGATCTGGCAACTGCTGGTGCTGGGGGTACCGATTTTCCTGGTGACCACCCTGCCACCGCTACTGGCCGGCACCGTGGTACTGGCCGCAGCCGCCGGCATGTGGCTGTGCGCCAGGCTCGGCTGGCTGGCCGGCGGACGGGGTGCCGCCCGGCTGATGATCTCGGCGGTGTTCGGCCTGGGTTTCAGCCTGGGGCGCGCCCTGCCCGACTACTGGGACATCGCCGCGGCCTGCCTGGCCATTTTCCCCGGGCTGGCCTGTGTCGCCACCTGGGAACGCCGGCTCGGGCTGGTGCCGCCCAGCGCATCCAGCCCCCGTGGCCGAAGCGCCTGGGGTGGCCAGGAACCCGACCAGACGCCCGAGGGCGAACCGATCCGGGTATTCAACCACAGCGAAATCGCCATGGGCGGGCCGGTCACCTGCGACTACCTGTTTCCCGATGGCGTGCTGCTCGAAGGGCTGGGCTCATCGGCGCGCTTTTCCAGCGATGGCCGCTATTTCGCCGCACCGGTGCCGTCGCGCCAGAGCTGGGGCCTGGTGATTCTCGACCGCCGCCAACGGCAGCTCTATCGCTGCAACGACGAACGCTTCTGGGAACTGGACACCTTCAACGAACAGGGGCTCGCCGGGCGCTACAGCCCGCTGGTGGATAACAGCACCGAACAGGTCAGCCTGCAGGCCCTGCTCAAGACGGCACAGCGGGTGGACCTGTTGCCCGTCGGCGACCTCTGGCTCGAACCCGGCCATTGGCAGCAGAACCTGGCCCGCCAGCAGATCGAACAACGCTCCCCGGACGGCCGGCACCTGCTCGAAGGCCAGCTCAGCCTGCCTGACAGCCTGCGACAACTGGAACAGCCGCTCGGTGCCCTGTTGCACCCGGATTACCGCCTGAGCCTGGATGGGGAAGCGACGCCGCTGCTGGTCAAGGCCGACACGACGCCGGTGTGGAGCGACGACAGCCAGCGGCTGGTCTGCGTCGCCACGGTCGCCGGGGAGCCTGACACGCCGGCCCGTGGCCTCTGGCTGTGGCAGCGGGGCCAGGGCTGGCGCGCCTTGCGCACCCCCTGGAGTACCCACGATCGCAGCCCTTCCGGCTACTGGAGCGAGCCGGTGGCGCTGGACGCCCAGTTCGTCCGCCTGGACAGCTACCTGCCGCTGCAGCAGCCCGACAACGGCCGCTTCGGCTACCAGTTGCACGAGATTCACAGCGACTCGGAAATCCTCGTCGGCCACGACCCGCTCGGTCGTGAGCGGGATGCCGACTGGAACCGCGCTCGGGTGCTGCTGGCCCTGCCACTGGAAGGCGATGGGCAGGCCTGCTCGGTGCAGATCGAGTCCGCCCCGCTGCCGGGCGGCAGCCGCGCCCGTTTCATCCGGGCCTGCGACAACCAGGACGGGGTCGGCGGTTACCGCTGCCAACTGGCCGACTGGGAACTGCCCGGCCTCTGGCAGTTGCCCCATCGGCTCAGCGATGACGGGCAGTACCTGGCGCTGATCCCCTTCACCGAGGCCAAGGCGTTGCCGGATCGGGTCGTCGTGGTCGATCCCGGCAACCGGCGGCTGATCGACAGCCCGCCCTTGCTGGTCGCCGGGCTGGTGGATTTTCGCGGCCCAGTGCTCAGCGTCGCCGTGGTCGTTGGCCGTCTGCCCCGGGATGACTCCGGCACACCCCTGCGGCGCTTCACCGTACCGGCACCGGCGGCGTCCGAAGCCGGCGGGTTCTGCCGTTATCGCGAGGACTCGCGGGTGTACTACGAAATGCGCCAGCTCCGGCTCGGCAAAGACAGCCTCGAGGTGTTACCGGCCTGGCGCGTGGTCAACCAGCCACAGCTCGCCACCGCCGAAGGCGAGTTCATCCAGCCTGCGCCGACCGGCCTGGACGCCGCCTGGCTGTTCGGCAGTTCCACCGAATATGGCGATGACCGGCTGCGCGGCCAGATCGCACGCCTGGGCGGCCACCTGCTGACCGCCTCCGGCTGCGCCCTGTCCGATCTCGCCCCGTCGATGATCTGGTCCCCCAGGGGCCGTTACCTGGCGCTGACCCGGCTCTATCTGGAACATCCGGATTTCGAGTTCAGCCGGCGCGCCTGGAAACTCCTGCTGCTCGATGTCGAGGCCCACACCCTGCGCATCGCCCCGGACTGGCTGGGCAACCGGCCGCAGTTCATCGATTTCAGCGGCGACACCCTGCACCTGCGCCACTATGAAACCGACTGGGACCTGCGCGATGGCTCGGACCCCGGCCACCGGGTGAAAATCGACCTGAAGACCGTGCTGCAATGGCCCGCCGAACCACTGGAGCGCCATGGCGAACTCTGGCTGACCCGCAGCGACGCCGGCAATGCCAGCGCGTGGCAGGCACTGGAAAGACCGGCGTTACTGTAGGAGCATGTCCATGATTCGAACGCCCGAGACACTGGAACCGACCATGAGCAGATCGACCACCGCCCACCCGGACGACAAGGCCCCGTATTTCTGGCGTGATGCGGCGCTGCCCTTCATCGAGGCGCGCTCGATCCAGGATGGCCGCGAGGTCTGCTATTCCCGGCATTCCCACGAGCACTTCTCCATCGGCGCGATCACCCACGGCCGCAGCACCTATATCAACGAACAGCAGCAGTGGCAGGTCGAGGCCGGCACCGTGGTGCTGATGAACCCCGGCGAGGTGCACGCCTGCAACCCCATCGACGACCAGCCCTGGGCCTATCGCATGTTCTATGTCGAGACACCCTGGCTGACCGCGCTGCAACACGAACTGGGGTTCAGCCCGGACCTGGACTTTCGCCCGTTCTCCGCCACCCACAGCCGCGATCCGCAGCTGTACCGGGGCCTGAACGCACTTTACGAACAACTGGTGGACGACGACCTCGCCCACCTGGAAAAGCAGTGCGCGATCGTCGAGTTCTTCACCCTGCTGCAACACCGGTTGAACCCGGCGCCGATCCCGGCCCGCGAGGTCAACCAGAAGCTGGAGCGGGCCGCGGCCTACATCCACAAGCACTGCACCGAAGCACTGAAGCTGGAGGACATCTGCCAGGCCGCGCAACTCTCGGCGTCCTACCTGACCCGCGCCTTCAAGCAGTATTACGGCATGACGCCCCACGCCTTCCTGGTCAACCGGCGCATTCAGTATGCGCGCAATCAACTGCGGCGCGGACGGCTGATCGCCGACGTCGCACTGGAGGCCGGCTTCGCCGACCAGGCGCACTTCCAGCGGGCCTTCAAGCAGCACCTGGCCGCAACGCCCGGCCAGTATCGCGGCTGAGCGGACTCAGGGCAGCAACAGGTAGGCCGCACTGAGCGCCAGCAGCAAGGCCATCAGCCGATTGAACAGGCGCATCCCCCGGGGATTTTCCAGGTAGCGGCGCAGGAAGGTGCCGGCGAAGGCCCAGCAGGCGATCGAGCCGTAGCAGATCACGAAGTAGATCAGCGCGAACTCCAGCACCACCCGCGTATCACCCTCGGCGGCAAACGCGCCCATGCCGGCGACGCAGGCCAGCCAGGCCTTGGGGTTGAGCCACTGCATTACCGCGCCGAGGGTCAGGGTCGGGCGCTTGCCGGCGTTGCCAGCGTCGAGCGAACCGTCATCCATGGCCAGCTTCCAGGCCATGTACAGGAGAAACGCCACACCGCCGAGCTGGATGCCTCGCGTCAGCGCCGGCACCCGCAGCAACAGTTCATGCAGCCCCAGGCCGATCAGCACCAGCAACAAGGTGAAACCCAGGGTGGCGCCGGTCACATGGCGCAGGCTGGCACGCAGGCCGAACTGCGCCCCGGCACTCAAGGCGACGATGTTGACCGGGCCAGGGGTAATGGACGAAGCCAGCGCAAAGGCGGCCATGGAAAGCAGAACGCTCATCGGATAGGTCTCTCTCGATTGAAGATGAGCAGCACCGTACCCAGCCGCCGGCATCACGTATTGAAGAAAACTCCCCTGGCGGACCGACAGCCAGCGTTTACTATGGCTGCTGCGTTTTCCCTGGCATTCGCCCGACCTATCCACCGGAGGGAGTCAAAGGCCCATGAGCGTCGCCTATCAGAGCCTGCTGGAATACACGCGCCGGATGAACCGGGTGCTGGAACACATCGACCAACACCTGGACCAGCCGCTGGAGTTGGCCGAACTGGCGGCCATCGCGCACTTCTCGCCCTTTCACTTCCATCGCCTGTTCAGCGCCTGGGTCGGGGAAACCCTGGGCGACTACCTGCGCCGCCGCCGGCTCGGCTGTGCCGCCCTGCTGTTGGCCGAACGCCCCGAAGCCACGGTGCTGGACATCGCCCTGCAGGTCGGCTTCGGCTCCGGCGAGGCCTTCAGCCGGGCGTTCAAGCAGCACTTCCAGGTCACGCCCAGCACCTGGCGCCAACTCGAACCCGTCCGCTGGGAACAGCGCCTGAACGACATCCGCGAACGGCGCCGGCAGTCATTTCGCAATCCTGATCAGGAATGCGCGCTGATCCTGTCCGACCATGGGCGCTCCCAAACCCTGGAGGAAATGACGATGGACGTCACGCTTGAAGACATCCCCCCGACCCGCATCGCCTACATGCGCTACACCGGGCCCTACGGCCCTGGTATCGGCATATTCTGGCGCGAGACCTTCATGCCCTGGATGGAACGTAACGGCCTGACGGGCGAGCTGCGCCTGGGCATCGGCCACGATGACCCGCATGTCACCCCACCCGAGAAATGCCGCTATGACGCCTGCGTGCAGGTGCCGGACGACTTTGTCGGCAGTGGCGAAGCCACGGTGGCCACCCTGCCCGGCGGGCGCTACGCGGTGGCCCGTTTCAGTGGTCATGTCCGCGACTTCCCGGATGCCTGGACCGAGCTGTGCCGCGACTGGCTGCCCCGCAGCGGCATGCAGTTCGCCAGTGGCCCGCCCTTCGAACGCTACCCGAAAGATGCCCATTACGACCCGGTGGCCGGCACGCTAGACTGCGACATCTGCATCGCGGTGAAACCGCTGTAGCTGAGGATCGGCCCAGGTTTGCTGCCAATGAGCAGTACACCTGGGCAACAAGTTTCCGGTACAGCCCTGCAAAGGCTTGGACACACTGGCGCCAGCAGGATGCCCGGGGTTACTGTCGAGCCTTTCCTGTTTCCTGCCGGAGCGCGCCATGACCCTGTCGACCCTGCTTCTCTTCATCCCCGCGTGTTTCGCCCTGAACATGGCACCCGGCCCGAACAATCTGCTGTCGGTCAGCAATTCGACCCGTTACGGCTTCCGAACCTCCTGCCTGGCCGGCCTGGGGCGCCTGCTGGCCTTCGCCGGCATGATCGCCCTGGCGGCGGCGGGCCTGGCGGTGGTGCTGCAGACCTCGGAACTGCTTTTCCATGGGATCAAGATCCTCGGTGCCGCCTATCTGTTCTACCTCGCCATCCAGCTCTGGCGCGCCAATCCGCAAGCCGAGGCACAGACGGAGCAAACCCGGGCCAACCTGCCCGCCCTCGCCCGCCAGGAGTTCCTGGTGGCGGCAGGCAACCCCAAGGCGATCCTGATCTTCACCGCCTTCCTGCCACAATTCGTCGACTCTTCCCAAGGCATCTCCCAACAGTTCGCGGTACTGGGTGCACTGTTTCTGGCCCTGGAATGGGTCGCCATCAGCGCCTACGCCTACATGGGCATCCACATGCGCCGCTGGTTCGCCGAGCCCCGGGGCAAGCGCCTGTTCAATCGTGGCTGCGCGGTACTGCTCTCGGGTGCGGCGTCGGTGCTGCTGACGGCTCGCAGGGCCTGACATGTCGATCACCACACCGCCTCCCGTGATCCACACCCATCGCCTGCTGCTGCGTCCGGTTCGGGCGGACGACCTCAAGGTCGCCCAGGCCATCCATGGCGATCCGCAGACCAACCGCTATAACCCCAAGGGCCCCTCCTCCCTGGAAACGACCAGCAGCCACCTGTTCAACTGGATCGAACACTGGAAGAACAAGGGCTTTGGCTACTGGGCCGTCTGTGACCGGCAACAGCCGGAAAAGGTATTGGGATTCGGTGGGCTGCAGGACGCCCTGTTCGGCTCGCGCAGTGGCTTGAACCTGTACTTTCGCTTCGCGGTGGAGGCCTGGGGTAAGGGCTACGCCAGCGAGATGGTCGAGGCGGCCCTCGACCTGGCGTTCAGGCACCTGGCACGCAACGAAGTCATCGGCCTGGTGCGCCCGGACAACCTGCCCTCGCGCCGCACCCTGGAGCGGGCCCGAATGACCGTCGATGGCGAACTCGACGACGTTCCCGGCCAACCCCACAGCCTGCTCTACAGCCTGAGCGCGGAACGCTACCTGAGCCCGGAAAGTTTCATGTAGCGCGCTGCGGCAAAGGCGTAAAATGCCCCGAGCAACCATTACAAAATATGTCAGCCAGGGGAATCGCTTATGAAATCCAGTCTCGTCAAGGCCACGCTGGTACTGGGCAGCCTGCTGCTGGGCGCCTGCTCATCGGACCTGAGCACTCACTACAACAGCGCCTGCTCGACCCTGAGCTGCCAGCAGCACTACAACAGCAGTGCCCGCCTGAGCCAGGACAATGGCTCGATGAACCGCAACCTGGGCAGCAGCTTCAGCGAGTATGGCGAGAGCATGCTGCGCGACTAAGCCGCTGACACCGATCTACAGCAGCCTTCCTTTCTACTCCAAGACCTGCGTTTATGAGCGAAGCCTTCGAAGTCCCCAGCCCTCACGAAAAACACGTCGAACACACCACCGAACATGCGCACGCCCGAGGCGACGGCTTCGCCAGCCGGATCGCGGTGATGACCGCGGTCATGGCCACCCTCGGTGCCATGCTCAGCTACCAGGCCGGCTCCACGGAAAGTGAAGCGGCGATGGACAAGAACAATGCGGCCATCATCAAGACCGAGGCCGCCAACCAGTGGAACTACTACCAGGCCAAATCCAGCCGCCAGAACCTCTCGGAAATGGCCAGCCATATTCCGGGCCTGGATGCCGGGCACTACACCGCCGAGGCCGAACGTTACAAAAAGGAGAAGGAAGCGGTACGCCAGAAGGCCGAGGGACTGGAAGCCCAGAGCCGCGAATGGGATGCCCGCTCGGAGGAGCTGCTGCACCAGCATCACCGCTGGGCCCAGGCGATGACCGCCATCCAGATCGCCATTTCGCTGGCGGCGATCACCCTGCTGACCCGCCGGGAATGGCTCAAGCGCCTGTCCTATACCGCGGCGGGTGCCAGCGTGGTGCTGGGCTCGATGGCCTGGCTGCATATCTGAGGCCGGCCGCTGCCGGGTTCTGGCGATGGCGACCGGGCAGAAAACACCGGGTCGCCTGAGACACCGCCATCGCCGGCAGGCCGGCTCCCACAGGCATCAGCCGCGCTTGACCGCCTGCAGCGTGTAGCTCAACGGCAGGCGGTCAGGCGCCTGCTTCAGACGCCACTCGTCGTCCTGCGCCGAATGCACCATCTGCCCCGGCAGTGCGTCCCAGGGAACGCTCTGGTGCTCCACCAGGCCGGTGATCGTCATCCCCTCCTCCAGCAGCGCACCGACGATCTCGCCCAGGCCATGGTTCCAGGTGTGAGTGACAGTGGCGGTCAACGGCGAATCGCTGGCCACGTAGGTCTGGTCGCTGCTGAAGACCAACGGCTGCTCATGCTCGAAATACGGGTATTCCACCCGCAAGCCCTCCTGATGCGCCTCGTTGAGCGACCAGAGCATCGGATGCCCCTCGCGGATGAACAACCGGCCGCCCGGCTTGAGCAACGCCGCCACCGTCCGCGCCCATGGCTGGATGCGCGGCAACCAGCAGAGTGCGCCGATGCCGGTGTAGACCAGGTCGAAGGACTCGCGCGGCAGCACCTCGGCCGCGGCATGGACGTCGGCCTCGACAAACTCCAGCTCGGCCCCGCAACCGCGCGCCAACGCACGGGCCTCGAGCAGCGCGGCGGGCGAGAAATCCAGTCCGGTCATCGACGCGCCGAGCCGCGCCAGCGACAAGGTGTCGGTACCGATATGGCACTGCAGGTGAACGCCCCGCAGGCCGGCGATATCGCCGAGCAGTGGCAGGTCGAAGCGCACCACGTCGGAGAGGTGCCGCGGATCGGCGAGAAAACGATGCAGGCCATACTCCGCAGAGCGCGCATGCACCGGCGCGCGATCGTTCCAGTTGGCCTTGTTGATGTTCAGCGAGTCATTCATGGGCAAAGGGTCCCTGCCATTTTCCAGACAGGCACCCTATCACCCTCGTCAACGAAATGATTTGAGCAAGTTGTAAAGCTTCAGGCGTGTGCCCAGCGCCGATGCAGGCCGCGCGCCAGGGCATCCAGGGCAAAGCCGAGCACACCGATCAGCAGCACCATCGCCATCAGTTCCGAGTAGGCCAGGCGGTCACGGGTGTCGAGAATGAAATAACCCAGGCCGGCGCTGACACCGAGCATTTCGCACGGCACCAGCACGATCCAGAGAATGCCGATGGACAACCGCACGCCGGTCAGCACATGGCCGAGCACCCCCGGCAGGATGACCTTGCGCAGGGTTTCCCAGCGGGTGGCGCTGAGGCTGCGGCTCAACTGCAACCAGCGCGGGTCGAGCTGGCGCACGCCGGCCGCGGTGTTGAGCATGATCGGCCAGACCGCGGCGAAGGCCAGCAGGAAGTAGATCGGCTGGTCGCCCACCCCCATCAGCATCACCACCACCGGCATCCACGACAGCGGCGAGATCATCCGCAGGAACTGGAAGGCCGGCGTGGTCGCCGCCTCCAGATGACGGTAGCTGCCGATCAGCAGGCCCAGGGGCACGCCGATCAGCAGGGCCAGCGCCAGGCCGACCAGGATCCGCTTGAGGCTGACCAGAATGTGCTCGTAGAGCTCGGCACGACCGAGCAGTTCGACCAGGCTGGCCAGGGTCGCCTGTGGCGAGAAGCGGGCCGACAACCCATCGGCGCTACCGAACAGATGCACCCCGAGCCACCAGGCCAGCAGCAGGCTCAACAGCCCGGCAATGCCCAGCAGCCAGTTCCACAACGGCTTGCCCATCAGATGCTGAACTCCTCGCTACGCTCGAAGTTGTCCGGCAGGCCGAACGCCTTGAGCCCACCCACCGCCGCGATGCTGTTGCGCACAAAGCGGTCGTCCACCAGGTCGCGGGCGGTCTGCGCCGGATCGAGGTTGGCGAGGAAGCCCTTGTCGCCTTCGATCAGGGTGTCCTTCAGGCGCCGGACCAGTTCCTCGGTGTAGCTGGGGAACGGATAGGGCTGGAAGTCGATGCGCTGCTCGTCCCAGTTGCCATGGCGGATCGCGCCGCTGGCGAGGTAGGCGTCGCGCTCGGCGGCATTGGGCGTCAGCACCCGGCCAAGCACCTGCGGGGTATGGGGCGTGTAGCGGTTGCTGCCCTCCTTGGACAGCAGCCTGGCCGCCTCGGCGCGGTTATCCCGCGTCCACAACTGCGCCTTGACGATGGCGTTGACCACCTTCTGCGACCACTCGGGGCGAGCGTTCAGGTCCTGCTCGTGCATGAACACCACGCAGCAGGCGTGGTTGCGCCAGACGTCGCCGGTGAAGCGCTGGACCCGACCGACCTTGAGTTCCTCGGCCAGGGCGTTGAACGGCTCGGCGACGATGTAGCCGGCGATGCGCTTGCTGGCCAGGGCCGGTGGCATGTCCGACGGCGGCAGCACCACCAGGTTGACCTCGTTGGCCGCCAGCGCGCTGTTGGCCGGCTTGCTCACCGGTTGCAGGCCGTTGTCACGGAACAGTTGCTGTACCACCACGTTGTGGATCGAGTACCAGAACGGAATCGCTACCGATTGCCCGCCCAACTGACGGATCTCGGTGATGCCGGGGGCGACGGTCAGGCCCGAGCCGCCGACATGGTTCCAGGCCACCACCTTGGCCGGCACCTTGCTGCCATAGCGGGCCCAGACGGTCATCGGCGACAGCAGGTGGATCACGTTGACCTGCCCGGAAATGAACGCCTCGATCACCTGCGCCCAACTGCGCAGCAGCACCGGGCGCTCGGCCTTGATGCCCTCGGCCTCGAACAGGCCGTTGTTATGGGCCACCAGCAGCGGCGTGGCGTCGGTGATCGGCAGGTAGCCGATGCGTACCGGCGCATCCGGCTCCAAGGCCGCACGGGCCTTCCGGCTGTTGAGCAGCGGCAGGGCGCCGCCGGCCGTCAGCAGGGCGCTGAGTTTGAGGAAGTCACGACGAGTGTGGGTGAAGTCGTCCAGGCACATGATCCATCTCCGACGGTTCGGGCTGTGTTGAATTGAGAGGGTTGCGGCTTGCCCGCCGAAGGGTTTTGAGAATCTCGATGCGCAGGGCACCCAGTTCGTCGACCAGTTCGGCACGCGGTTGCGGCAGGTCGATACGCCATTCACCGAGCGTCCGCGCCGGGCTGTTCCCCAGTAGCAGGATACGATCGGACAGCAGCAGGGCTTCATCGATGTCATGGGTGATGAGCACTGCGGCCGTGTGATGTTCGGCAATCACCCGCAACAGCAATTGCTGCATGTCCGCACGGGTGACTTCGTCGAGGGCGCCGAACGGCTCGTCCAGCAACAGCACCTGCGGCTGACGGGCCAGGCAGCGGGCCAGCGCCGTGCGCTGGGCCATGCCGCCAGAGAGCTGCGCCGGGTAATGCTCGCGGGCATGCTGCAAACCGACTTCACTGATCGCGGCATCGATCCGGGCCTGGCGTTGCTGCGCGCTCAACTTCGGTTGGCGGGCGAAGTCCAGGCCGAAGGCGACGTTCTTCTCCAGGCTCAGCCAGGGCAGCAGGCTCGGATCCTGGAAGGCCACCGCCACGCGCGGATGCGGCCCCTCAAGGCGCTCGCCGTGGAGACTCACCTGGCCGCCATGGGGCGCCTGCAAGCCGGCCAGCACCCGCAGCAGGCTGGACTTGCCGACCCCGCTCGGTCCCAGGATCGACACCACCTCGCCCGGTTTCAAGTGCAGGTCGAAGGCTTCCAGCACCGCCTGCCAGCCCTGCTCCCGCGGATAGCCGAGACTGATCTGCCGGGCTTCGAGCAGCAGCGCACTCATGCCACGGCTTCCCGCGCCTGACGCTGCAGTTCGGTGCGCAGTTGCACCAGGCTCGGCGTGACGATCGGCACGAATGCCGATTCCCGCCAGCGCCGGGCGAAACCGCTGCCGAACTCGCTCAGGTAGGCCTTGCCGCCGCTGGCCTGCAACTCCAGCTGCACAGCCTGGGCGGCCACTTCGGCGAGGCTGATGCGAATCTGGAACAGGTCGGCCGGACGCGCCAGGAAACGGCCCTCGAGCAGCCCGCACTTCAATGCCTCCACCGCCTGCTCCAGCACCTGCCGTTGCTCGACCAGCGGTTCGCGCAGGATCGAGCGCCCATCCTGCAGGTGCTGTTCGACTTCACTCAGTGCCCGGCGGCTCAGGCCAATCGCCATGCCGCATTGCAGGCCGAGAAACGCGGGCCTGACGGCGGGCAGGAAACGCTTGGCATCCGCGTGCAGCAACCACTCGCTGCCGACGTTCACCTGGCACAGATCGATGGCCGCGGTATTGCTCGATTGCAGCCCCATCAGTTGCAGATCCTCGGAACGCCGCAGGCCGGCCAGGTTGTCCGGAATCGCCAGGACGAAGGGTGCACCGCCCTCCTCATCCTCGATCGCCGCCGCGACGACGAAACCGCTCTTGCGCAGGTTGGTCACCCAGTGCAGACGGCCATCGAGCTGCCAGCCATCGGCCTGGGCCTGGGCGCGCACCTGCAGCGACTCGATGCCCGACAGGAACTTCATGGCGTTCGACAACCCGGTCGCACCGGCCAGCTCGCCGCTGAGCAGGTTAGGCAACAGGCGCTCGCGCAGGGCTGTGTTGGGACTGTGCAGCAGGTATTCGATGAAGGCACGCTGCCCCCAGAACACGAAGGCCGCCGCCAGGGAATGACTGGCGACGCGGGCCAGCGTCTCGATGGCATCGGTGACATTGCCACCGCTGCCGCCCGCCGCTTCATCGACGCCCACCCGCAGCACGCCGGCTGCCGCCAATTGCGACAACACCCCCTGCGGATCGCACTGTCCCAGGTCCAGGGCCTGGGCGTGTTCATCCAGCCATTGGCTCAATGCCGGATCAAGCATGTGATTTTCTCCTTGAGCGCGACGCCGGGTCACCGCCGGCGCCGTTGAATCATTGACCCGCAGCTTGCCAGCGGTACTTGGCCAGTTCCGGGTTGAGCGGGGTACGGGCGAACACGTTGGCGAAGTTGCAGAGTGTCGCAAGGCTGACGCCGAGAATCACTTCCAGGGCGTTACCTTCTGTGTATCCGGCCTCCTTGAAGGCATTGAACGTCGGCTCGCTGACATTGCCGCGGGTGGCGATGACTTCCCGGGTAAAGGTAGCCAGTACTTCGAGTTTTGCCTCGGGCAATTCACTCTGGCCACGCAGGGCGCCGACCACTTCGTCCGGCAGCTTGGCCTTGTTCAGTGCCACCGCGGTGTGCCCGGCGACACAGAAGTCGCAACCGTGGGTGGTGGCGGCGATCAATTGCACCACTTCGCGCTCGGCCAGGCTCAGTTCGGCTTTGCCGTTGAGCCCCGATACCGTAACGTAGGTTTCCAGGGCCGCCGGGGCATTGGCGAGCACGCCCAGCAGATTTGGAATGAACCCGGAGTTCTTCTGGGCGTTTTCCAGAAAGGGCCTGGCCGCTTCAGGGGCGCTTTGCAGAGTGTGTAGAGTGACGCGCGACATGGAGTGGACTCCTGCTGTGTGGGGTGTCCGACAAGTCTGTTGGTTATAAGAATTTCGATCCATATTCAAAAGTAGCGATTACTTGCTCCTGAGTGTTTCCATTAGATGATTTCGTCCAGCCCATTGGTTGATTGGTTATTAGACAGCCTCGAACTCGACACCAGCCTGTTTCACGTAGGCCGCTACTGCGGCGGCTGGCACGCCAGTACCCATGGCCTGGCCCGGGCCAGTTTCCACCTGATAGTGCAGGGACACTGCTGGCTGCATATTGATGGAGCGCAAGCCGGCGTCCGTCTGAACGCCGGGGATGCGGTATTCCTGCTGCAGGATCTGGACTACCGCCTGTCCAGCGCCGAGGACCGCCTGCAAGCCAGGGCGCTGCCGCGCATGGCCATGACCGCACTCGACGGCGAAGCCCAGGATGGCGTCGGCCTGGTCTGCGGGTTCTTTCACTTCCGCTCGGGGCTGTCGTCCCTGATCATCGACGGGCTGCCGGACTGGATCGTGCTGCGCGCCGGCGACCCCTCATCGAGCGCGGCGCGGTCCCTGTTCGAACTGATCCTGGAGGAATGCCAACGCCAGCCGGCGCCCTCCCCGGCCCTGCTGGAACGCCTGAGTCACCTGCTGTTCCTGTACGTGCTGCGCCAGCAGGTGGCCGACAACCAGGACCTCGGTGGCCTGGTATCGCTGGCCCGGCACCCGGGCTTTGCACCGTTGCTGGAACAGTTGATCGAACGCCCCGCACAGAACTGGTCCCTGGAAAGCATGGCGGCCTGTACCGGGCTGTCGCGGTCGGCGTTCTTCAAGCGCTTCAACGAACTGGCCGGGCAATCGCCGGGCCAGGTGCTGCTGGCGCTGCGCATGCGCCATGCCTGTCAGTTGCTCAAGGCCAACCACACCGTGGAGCAGGTCTGCGCGGCGGTCGGCTATCAGTCGATCGCAGCGTTCACCCGGGCGTTCACCAAGGCGGTCGGGGTGCAGCCGGGAGCGTATCGTCGACAACACGAACCGTCACAAGCCCACTAGGCTATGTACGAAATCGC
>NZ_JSYZ01000026.1:0-31386 GCF_001293465.1 Pseudomonas asplenii | reverse complement strand
CAATTTCGTACACAGCCTAGGGCGACGACACGCCCGACTGGTGGAAGGAGGTTTACACCCCGCTCCGATCGTCATGGCGTCCCGACGCGAAGTATGGATAGACTCGGCGGGAACCAGGGCAGGAGTCCCTGGATGTCCGAAGGAGCAGGCAACATCATGGAACTATCAAGACAACACAAGGCGAGACTCAGGCGGCTGTCTGTCGGACTGCTGAGCGTATGGCTGGCAACCGGCATCACCCAGGGTTTCGCAGGGGAGAAGGAAGCAAAGGGAATGCAGAGTATCCAGTTTCGCAAGGTCATCGACCTCAGCCACGTCATCGCCCCCACCATCCCGCTCTGGCCCCACGATCCTCCGGTGGTGTTCAACACGGTGGCCACCCAGGAAAAGGATGGCTACTACCTGCGCAGCTTCAGCATGGGCGAACACAGCGCCACCCATATCAATGCGCCGAACAGTTTCCACGCCGACGGGGTCGGGATCGACGCCTACAAACCCGAGTCGCTGGTACGCCCGGCGGTGGTGATCGATGTGAGCTCCCAGGCCCAGGCCAACCCCGACTATGTGATCAGCGTCCAGGACATCAGGAACTGGGAACAGAAGCATGGACGCATCGCCAAGGACTCCGTGGTACTGCTCCATACCGGTTGGCAGAACTACTGGAACGACCCCAAGCGCTTCTTCAACGCAGACGACAAGGGTGGCCTGCACTTCCCCGGGCTGGGCAGCGACACCGCGGCGTTCCTGGTCAACGAACGCCACATCGCCGGAGTCGGCACCGACACCCACGGCGCCGACCCGGGCCAGGATACGGTGTACGCCACCAACAGCCTGGTATTGGCCAAGAACGGCATCATCCTGGAGTGCCTGACCAACCTCGACCAGTTGCCGGCCAAGGGCACCACGCTGGTGATCGGCCTGCTGCGGCTCAAGGATGGCTCCGGCTCCCCCGCCTCGGTGATGGCATTCGCCCCCTGAGCCCTTCGGCTCAGGCCCCCTCGACCACCGGAGCGCTGACCTCGAACTGCGCCCGGTGGTCCGCCGAGCGGCGCAGGACATCGGCGAACCCCTGGAAGCTGGCCGGCTTGGTCAGGATGTCGTTGGCGCCAGCGGCCCGGAAATGCTCGATTTCGTTCGAAAAGGCACTCGCAGTGAAGGCGACGATGTAGCACCTGTCGCCCAACGGCAATTCACGGATCCGCCGGATGGCTTCCATGCCGTCCATGCCCGGCATGTTGATATCCATCAGGATCACTGCCGGCAAGGCCCGCCGGCACCTGTCCAGCGCCTCGAGGCCATCGCAGGCCAGGTCCGGTTCGTACCCCAGGGTCTGCAGCATCGCCGTGGCAACCTTCTGGTTCAGTTCGTGGTTCTCCACCAGCAGGATGTCCAGCGGATAGTGCCTGGCGAACGAGGCGTCGAATTCCAGTGCCGGGTGCTCGCCGGCGACCGGAATTTCCTGTTCGGAGAAAGGCTCGATCGGCAACGAAAACGCAAAGGTCGAACCGACGCCGAACAGGCTGCTGAACGACAGGATGCCGCCCTGGGCCTCGATCAGGTTCTTGCAGATCGACAACCCCAGGCCGCTACCGGTGAAACGCTGATTGTTCGCGCCCTCGAACTGGGTGAACGGCTTGAACAGGCTGCCATGCCGCTCTGCGGGAATACCGACGCCGGTGTCACGAATGGAGAAGTTCAGCCGCGGCGGTGACTCGCTGTCGCCGAGCGACACCGTCAGCGACACCTCTCCGGTCTCGGTGAACTTGATCGCATTGCCCAGCAGATTGATCAGGATCTGGCGCAGGCGATCAGGATCGGTCTTGACCAGGTTCGGCACCTGCGGGAATACCGTGACCTCAAGCGTGACCGGCTTGTCACGCAGGTTCTGCCGGACCATCTCGACGCTCGAGGCGACCAGGCTGTGCAGTTCGAACACGCGAGGCCTGAGATCGAGTTTTCCCGACTCGATCTTGGCCAGGTCGAGAATGTCGTCGATCAGCGCCAGCAGCGTCTTGCCGCTGGTGTGAATGGTGCCCAGCAGATCGCTCTGCTGCGCAGTCAGGGGCGTTGCCCAGAGCAGGTCGGTCGCGCCGATCACCCCGTACATGGGCGTGCGGATCTCATGGCTCATGGTCGCCAGGAACTGGCTTTTCATCCGGTCCGCTTCTTCGGCGGCGATCTTGGCCTGCTTCAGGACCTGCTCGTTGGTCTGCAGCTGGCGCAGATGGGTGCGCATGCGCAGCGCGTCGATGACAAACAGCAGGCTGAAGGACAGGAAAACCAGGATGGCCAATACGATGTGGTGCAGGGAGTCCTGGTTCAGCTCGTGGTAGTAGTCGGCCAGGGTGATTTCCGCCCCGGCGACATAGGGCGTGCCGTCCTGGGACTTCATGGGCACGAAGACCGCACGAAAGTCGCCCCAGTGATCGGTGTAGTCGATCCAGCTCGGCCCCGTCTGGTCGAAGCTGTCGAGCAGGGTCTGGCTGGCATCGGGGTAAGGATCGAAGAAGCGGACGAAGTTGTTTTCCTGGACTTCCTTGGCCGAAGCACTGGAGCTGACCAGAATGGCCTCACCGCCCCGCTTGATCACGGTGTAGACGAAGGCGGTGCCCATGGACTCGTTGAAACGCGAAAGCTTGCGGATGGCATCCAGGTCCTCCGCTTCGGACTTCGAATGCCTGTCGACCAGATCATTGTGGTAGCGGTCGCCGAGAATCGCTGCCCCACCCAGTGCCGCATGCAACAGCTTGTTGTTGATGCTGTCGGTCAGAATGCGTTGAGCCTGGGCGTGAAGATAGTAGATGTAGCCACTGACACCGACGACGTAGACAAGCAGCAAAATTCCAATTTTTCGCCTGACCTTGAACATGCGATACGGCCTCCATTGCCGTCTGACACCGGGCTCCACAAGCTCTTCCCGGGTATCGCCGTCGAGAATAAGTCATGCGTGGGGAAAACACACCCCCGTCAGGTCATGCTGAGGTTCACGCAGGTGCCCAGGGGAACCGGCTCGCCGACAAGCCGGTTCCCGCCCGGTCGTCAGTCGCGGAGGAAGGCGAGCAGGTCTTCGTTCAGTTGAGCGGCGTGAGTCACCGCGAAACCGTGCGGCGCGCCGGCATAGACCTTCAGGCGGGCCCCGGGGATCAACGCGGCCGCCAGCTTGCCGGTGGCTTCCAGAGGCACGATCTGGTCGTCGTCGCCGTGGATCACCAGCGTCGGTACGTCGATGGTGGCCATGTCCGCACGGAAGTCGGTTTCGGAGAATGCGCTCACGCAATCCAGGGTGCCCTTGAGCGAGGCCAGCAGGGCAATGTTCAGGGTCTGGGTCAGCACGCCCTGGGAAACCACCTGGCCGTGGTTGATGCCGTAGAACGGCGCGGCGAAATCGGCGATGAACTGCGCACGGTCCTTGAGCAGGCCGGCCTTGATGCCATCGAATACCGCCTGGGGCACGCCCTGCGGGTGGTCTTCGGTCTGGATGAACAGCGGGGTCACCGCGCCCAGCAGGACCAGCCTGGCCACCCGCTTGCTGCCGTGACGGGCGATGTAGCGGCTGACATCGCCACCGCCCATGGAGAAGCCCACCAGGGTGACGGCTTCGAGGTCCAGGTGCTCGATCAGTTGGGCCAGATCGTCGGCGAAGGTGTCGTAGTCATAACCGCTCCAGGGCTGGCTGGAACGACCAAAACCGCGCCGGTCGAAAGCGATGGTGCGATAGCCACGGCTGCTCAGGTACTCCATCTGGTATTCCCACATGTCCGCATCCAGCGGCCAGCCATGGCTGAACAGCACCGGCTTGCCTGTGCCCCAGTCCTTGTAATAGATCTCGGTGCCATCACGTGTCACGAATGTGCTCATACAAACTCCTGTGGGTCATGGGTCGAATCGGCAAGGAGGCAAGCCGCAAGCAGCGCTGCGGGCTCACCGGCGAGCGGCCATCGGGCTGCCCGTCCCGCCTACTATCCCCGGAACCCGCCACGCGGAATTGCAGGCATGTGCTGTCTCGTCCAGCCCACGCAACGAATCGGCGGCAGGCAGTATGCACCCGCAATCACAGGGTGCGGTTGTGCTGTTCCCCGCCATTGGATGATGGCCATTTCACAACTTTCCAAACAGCCTCTGGACAACCCAAAAACTGCTTGTTAGTTTCCGCCAGCCAAATGTTTCAACGTATGATAGAGATACAGAAATGATATTAAAGTGATGGCACTTTCTGTCTTTCTCTACAACATAACAAGGATGTCGACGATGAAAAATCTGCAGGGTTTGCCTAGCCTTATCAGTGCGTCAGTAGGTGCCCCCGGCAAGGCTCGAAACTTGCCCGCCGATGTTCAATGCATCCAGTACTTGTTTAACCTGATCATCCCGAAGATGGGTTTCCCGCTGCAGGAAAATGGCAAGTGCGACGCCCAGTTGGTGCAGTGCATCAGCCAGTATCAGTTCCGCCATCTCAAGTACGCCCACCCTGATGGCGTCGTCGACCCGACCGGCCGAACCTTCAACAGCCTGATCGAAGAAGCGATCAAGGTGCCGGTCAAGCCGAACTTCGGCCTGCGCCTGCCGACTTTCTTCAACGCATTCGCCAACAGTGGCGGCGATGTCCAGGCCACGGTCAACCACTACCTGGACCGCATGCGCGCGATGATCGAAGCCGAGCGGCGCAACCGCCAGATGGTGCTGCAGGCCACGTGCGACGGCAACATGACCCTGAGCGACACCGACTTCCAGAATGCCGCCACGCAACTGGGTAACGGCATTCCTGTGAACATCATCAAGGCCTTCGCCACCGTCGAATCCGGTGGCCGCTCCGGTTTCGGCCCGGCCAAACTGCCGGTGATCGCCTTCGAAGGGCATACCTTCCGCAAGTACACCAAGAGCAAGTACGACAAGACCCATCCGCTGCTGTCCTACCCCTATGTGAAAAAGGCCGGCCCCCAGTGGCAGGTCAATAACAAGGATCAGGCCAAGGCCTGGGAAACCATGGCCACCGCTTTCGGCCTGGATCAGGAAGCCGCATTGATGTCGGCGTCCTGGGGCATGTTTCAGGTCATGGGTTTCAACTATGCCGCCTGTGGCTACAAGAATGTCTTTGAATTCGTCACCGACATGAAACTCAATGCCGGTACGCAACTCAAGGCATTCGTCGGCTTTTGCCTGAAGAGCCCGGCCTTGATAAAGGCGATGAAGAACAAGGATTACGTCGGCATGGCGTCCAACTACAACGGCAAGGATTATGGCGACTATGACTCGCGCATTAAAAAGGCCTACGAAAAACTTGAAGGAAAAAAATGACATGACGCGTAAATTCTCCGTTTGCCGCTGGCTGATCGCCGGGGCGATTTCGCTGTGTGCCGGCACGTCGGCCTTCGCCGCAGAGCTGCATTCGGGCAAGTATGAGCAGTTGATGCTGGCGGTCACGCCGGATCACCAGGTCGAAGGGTTCTATGCCGAAGAGCGTGGTGAAGGCAACACCTTCAGTTGCGCCTTCTACCTGCAGGGCAAGCCCGCGACCCTGTCGACCTGGCTCGACGAAGTCTATCCGGGCAGCGTGAAACCCTCGGCCGATGGCGTGACCCTGACCGTGGAACAGGGCCAACAGCACCCCGGCTGCATGAATGTACTGATGCCGGAAATCGCCACCGGCCTGGACCTGACCCGGACCGCGAGCAAGAACTGGATCGGACTGGTCACCGTCTCGGCTGACAAGGCCCTGCTGCAGAAGACCCCGGACGCCAAGGCCACCAAGGGCCCCTACATCGTCAAGGGCGATGTCGTCGGCGTACTGGCCTACAAGGATGGCGCCGCGCAGGTCGAGTTCACCAATGCCAAGGACCGCACCTTCACCGGCTGGATCAGCCAGGACCAGTACTCGCGCCTGAGCGTACCCCAGCACTGATCCCCTGCCTTTGCGTGGGAGCGGCGGTCCGACTGGCCCGCCGCCCCTGCAACCGTGACAATGCGGCGCCCTCTCACGGAAGGCCCTCTCCACGCCACGCTCTGGCCATCCTTGGCCAGATTCGAGCAAGACGGACCTACCCTCCTCTGCCTCACTGGTTTACTCTGCCCCGGTCAAATGCCGACGCAACAGGCATAGAACCGTGTTCCAGGACCTCACATGCCGCTTTCATGCATGGTTCCCGCTGACACATTTTTCGACTAAAAATGCACCTCTCGCCTCTTCGAATTGAAAGAATCACTCCGGTGGCAAAAGGATTTCGGCAAAATGGGAATGCTTCGCTTGTTTCTGGCTTTATCGGTTCTCGTACACCATACCCCGAAAGCGCCTTTCCATTGGCTTCATGCCTCAATCGCGGTGATGTTCTTTTTCATGATTTCGGGGTTCTACATGACCCTGGTCATCAACGAGAAATACATAAAATCCGACACACCGTGGATCGCCAGATTCTATCTCTCCCGAGTATTCAGGATATTCCCTGTGTACCTGGCCATGCTGCTGTTCATGATAGTCTGGTACTTCTATACCGACACGCCAAATGTCTTCACCGCCAACATGGGACATGGTTTCTCAGGCCAGGCCAGCCTGGTCTTCATGAATCTGTTCATTCTCGGCCAGGACTGGCACCAGCTGACAGCCTATTCACTCGCCAGTTACGACAGCAATGCCTATACGAGCTTTATCGGCTCGCACATCGATAGTTCCTATTTTAAGAACACCATAATGCTCATTGGGCAGGCCTGGACACTCTCAATCGAGCTCATATTCTACATTCTGGCGCCATTCATCGTTCACAGTCGCCGCAGAATCATCATCGTGCTGATTACCAGCCTGCTGGTGCGCCTGGTGTTCTGGGACATGCGGGAAACGTTCAACCCGTTTGGCTGGGGATATTACTTCCTGCCTTCGACGCTGTGTTTTTTCCTCATGGGAAGCCTGGGCTACTATTTCTACCGAAAACTGATCAAGTGGCCGCTGCTGGAAAACGCGACCATACCGGTTAACCTCATCGTACTCGGCGGCACTCTTTACATACTGTTGTCCGGTGGTTACCCAGTCGTCAGCAGAGCCACAGGCTACGATACGCTGCCACTCTGGCTGTTCTATTGCGCCTTTGCCTTCTGCCTGCCCTTTGTTTTCCTGCTCTGGAAAGACAGTCGTATCGATCGCTGGCTGGGCGAGTTCAGCTACCCGCTCTACATCGTTCATGGACTGATCATCGGCATGATGCTGGGGGATGTCGGCCTACCCGAGGGAACCTACTCAACCCAGGCGATCATCATCGGGACTTCGCTCCTGGTTGCCTGGTTTGCCTGTTTCGCCATTGAAACGCCCTTCAATAAATGGCGGCAGCGCAAGATCGTCACTGCCGCCTCCCCCGCCTGGTCCACAGGCTTGCGCAAACCATTGGCCTGGACCGGAGCGGCGACGGTCACCGCCTGCCTGTATATTGCCTGGCTGACGTCCTATACACCGAAGCAGGCACCTCCCGCGATCCTCGTGAAGGTCGAGTCGACGCTTCAATACAATATCGTCAACTATGACGACAGGTTTTACGGTGTCCCATTCGGCACGGACATCAAGTGGGGCGGACATAACTATGAACAGACTCCGGGCCTGATCGTCGCCACCACCCAGGAAGAGGTCAGCGAGGCCATTCATAGGAAGTCCGGTAACACGCCTGCCCCCGTGCAGGGGCCTACCGCCACCCTGGTGAAAGTCGAACTGGAGTATCGATACAATATTGTCAACTACGCCAATAAATTCTATGGCATCCAGTTCGGCACCGCGATCGAGTGGGGAGGCCCCGATTATGAAAAAACCCCGGGACTGATCATCGGCGATACTCAGGACGCGGTCAGTGAAGCGATCCACCAGAAAGTCGCTGAAACCACCTCGGGGACACCCGTGCCGCCCGCCGTCCTGGTGAAGGTGGAAAAGGCGTACCGATATAATATCGTCAGCTATGCCAACAAGTTTTATGGCGTCCAGTTCGATACCACGGTCGAATGGGGCGGGCTGAATTATGAAGAGACTCCGGGACTGATCATCGCCAAAACCCAGGAAGCGGTCATGGAGGCGATCGCCCGGAAAGTCGGCGCGATTGCCCGGTAGAGTCGGCGAGAAGCTTCAGCGCCATGGGCCAAGTCTATGTGCTTGATGCATGGCCTATTCTCAAACGTCATAACTGCCCCCGTTCCCGCGTGGTAGTCTCGCCGGATCAATGAATAGGCATAGATCGTATTTGACGATGGCCAGAACCAGGAAAGATCATGCCGAAAATCTCCCACACCGCTCTTCGTCGCAACTTCCGTGAATTGCTTGCCAAACCAGCCTGTGTCGAAACCGCGTCCGTGTTCGACCCGATGTCCGCGCGGATCGCGGCCGACCTTGGGTTCGAGGTCGGCATCCTCGGTGGCTCGGTCGCCTCGCTGCAGGTGCTGGCAGCCCCCGACTTCGCCCTGATCACCCTGAGTGAATTCGTCGAACAGGCCACGCGGATCGGCCGTGTCGCCCAGTTGCCCTTCATCGCGGACGCCGACCACGGCTATGGTAACGCCCTCAATGTGATGCGTACCGTCGAGGAGCTCGAACGCGCCGGTGTCGCGGCGCTGACGATCGAAGACACCCTGCTGCCTGCGCAGTTCGGCCGCAAGTCCACCGACCTGATCTCCATCGAGGAAGGCATCGGCAAGGTCAAGGCCGCCCTCGAGGCCCGTGTCGACCCGGAGCTGACGATCATCGCCCGGACCAACGCCGGAGTACTGCCGACCCAGGCCATCATCGAACGCACCAGGGCCTATGAAAAGGCCGGCGCCGACGGCATCTGCATGGTCGGCATCAGTGACTTCGAACACCTCGAGCAGATCGCCGAAAACCTCAGCGTACCGCTGATGCTGGTGACCTACGGCAACCCGAAACTCAATGATAGCCAGCGCCTGGCGGACCTGGGCGTGCGTGTGATCGTCGCCGGCCACGGGGCCTACTTCGCCTCGATCAAGGCCACCTACGACAGCCTCCGGGCCCAGCGCCAAGTCACCCACAGCACCTCGAACCTCAGCGCCACCGAGCTGACCCACACCTATACCTTCCCCGAGAGCTACGTGGCCTGGGCGAAAGAGTTCATGGACGTGCAAGAGTGACGCGGGCCGAACGGCAGCGGTAGGCGCTGCAACCTGTCGCCCAGGGACCGGGCGGCCCTGTCACGGGTGGACCGGGTAGTCGATGTAACCCCGCTCGTCACCGCCGAAAAAGGTCGTTGGGTCGGGGGTATTGAGGTCAAGCCCCTCACGGATCCGCCGTGGCAAGTCAGGGTTCGCCAGGAACGCCCGGCCAAAGGCCACAATGTCCGCACGCCCCTCCCGGATCGCCTTTTCTGCGGACGCCGGGTCATATCCCCCGGCGATCACCAGCACACCTTGCCAGGCCGCACGCAGCTTCAGGATGATTTCGTCCCAGCGCGGGTCCAGGCTCTCGTCCTTGACCGTGCCGACGACGGCGGGCTCGACCAGGTGCAGGTACGCCAGCCCGTAGCGGTTCAGCGACTCGACGATATAGGTGAAGGTTTCCATTGGCGTGTCGTCGCCCATGCCCATGAACCGCCCCATTGGGGTCAGCCTCACACCGACGCGATCCGCCCCGATCTCTTTCGAGACCGCCTGCACGATCGCCAACAGCAGGCGGGCACGGTTCTGGTAGGAACCGCCGTAGGGGTCCGTGCGCCTGTTGCTGTTACTGTTGATGAATTGGTCAAGCAGGTAGCCGTTGCCCGCATGGATTTCAACACCGTCCATGCCAGCCTCGATGGCATTGAGCGCAGCATGGCGGTAGTCGTCGATGATGCCGGCGACCTCCTCGGTTTCCAGGGCACGAGGAACCGGTACATCGCCCCATACCCCCTGGCCGTCTTCGTCGACGATGAAGGTCTTGCCCGGTGCCGCGATGGCGCTTGGGGCCACGGGCAACGCATGACCAGGCTGGAAGCTTGGATGCGATACGCGCCCCACATGCCACAACTGCATGAAAATGCGGCCGTCCCGTTCGTGTACCTCATCACTCACCCGCTTCCAGGCTTGAATGTGCGCAGGCGTATAAATGCCGGGGGTCCAGGCATATCCCTGCCCCTGTTGGGAGATTTGCGTGGCCTCGGTAATGATCAGCGCGGCACTGGCTCGCTGGCCGTAATATTCAACCGTCATTTCAGTGGGAACATCCCCCGGCTGGCCGGCGCGCGAGCGGGTCAGAGGCGCCATTGCAATACGATGGGGAAGTTCCAGGGCGCCCACGCGAATGGGCGCGAAAAGATTACCGATCATGGGTCAGTTCCTTTTTCAAGTAGGTTTCAATACAGATGAAAGTTGCCGTGATATTGCTGTTGTTGCGATGTAGCGAGATTAAAATCAAACTTCGAACTTGATAATCACTCGATACCGGGCAAGTGCGTTGCGCAACTCGCAATGGGCTACCGGTCGATCTCGCTCATAGCGCGGTGCGCGCCTTGCCCCGATACACACGCAGGACGTCGGCCATCACGGACAGGGCAATTTCAGCCGGTGTGCGACTGCCGATATCCAGGCCGATGGGCATGTGCAGGCGCTCGATATCCGAAGCGGACAGCCGGCCTATCCGCTGCAACCGTTCAGCACGTTTTTCCGAAGTTCGCCGCGAGCCCATGGCGCCGATGTAGAAAGCCGGCGTGTGCACGGCCTCCATCAACGCGAGGTCATCGATCCGGGGATCATGGGTCAGGGCAACAACAGCGGTGGCCTCATGGCAACCGCCGTTGGCAATGTAGACCGAGGGCAACATCGGAATCAGCGCAATGCCCTCGATCGCCAGCACCGCCGCTTCTTCCCGTGGGTCACAGGCGATCACCTCGAACCCGAGCGCACGGGCAAACTGGCCACAGGCCTGGGCGACCGGCGATAACCCCGCGAGCAACAGGCGCAGGGCCGGCCCCAGGTTCAGTTCCAGGCGGTTGCCTGCCCATATCACGGCCTGCGCACCGTCCAGGTGGCGCTTGATGCTGAACTGCCCGCTCTCCAGCTCGATCACCCGCGTCAGTCGGCGCTGCCCACGCAAAGCGTCGAGCAGTTGCCTCAAATGCGCTCGCCACTCAACGCTCGCCTGCCGGTGTTCGACCAGCACGTCCAGGCTGCCGCCGCAGGGCAGTTGCAAGCGGCTGCGCTCTTCGGGCGTCCTCCCATAGCTGACGACCTGGGCTGGCGCCCTATGCTCGCCGCGGCCAAGCGCCTCGATAAATTCCTCTTCCACACAGCCACCGGACAATGAGCCACTGTGGGCACCCGAGCGGATGGCAACCAGCATGGCCCCTGGCGACCTGGGCGCGGAACCGAAGGTCGAGAGCACCGTGCACAGCCATACGCTTTTGCCTTCATCGGCCCAGGCCAGGGCCTGTTCAAGAACCGTCACATCCAGATGCTGCATTTATCTTTACCCTCGCCAATTCCGGCTCAAGCCATCGAACATCGAATGGGTCACCCTTCTTTGTCGAGCGTCCGCGCCAGCGGCAGGGCCAGCCGCCTGTGCCCCGTGGCATCGGCGATTGCGTTGCCCAGGGCGGCCGCCATCGGGCCCTGGACGATTTCAGCCGCGCCCAGGAAAGGTTGACCCGGCTGGTCGATCATGTGCACCTCGACATGCCGGGGTAGTTGAGGAAAACGCAGGATCGGATACCCGCTCCAGTCGTAGCTGCGCACTCCGCCCGCGTCGTAGCTCACCGCTTCGAAGAGGGTCCAGCTGCTCGACTGGACGATGCCGCCTTCGACCTGGTTGCGTAGCCCGTCCGGGTTGACGATCTGCCCGACGTCCACGGCGGTGACCACCCGTTCGATCCCGATTTCGCCGGTTTGCGGGTGGACCTGGATTTCCACGGCAACGGCGCAATACCCCATGATGTTCTTGTAGCGGGCAAAGCCCATGCCGATGCCGCTGCCGGGCACGGCGCCCCGTCGTGGCCAGCCGAATTCATCCCGCGCTCTTTCGATGACGGCCCTTGCCCGAGGGTCGCCGAGATGGGCAAGCCTGAATTCGACAGGATCGACCCCGGCCTGACCGGCCAATTCGTCCAGGCAGGCCTCGATGGCGAACACGTTGATATGCGCCCCCAGCGAGCGCATCGCCGAGGTACGGAACGGCATCTGGGTAATGAAATTCATGTCGATGCTGCTGGAACCCGTCTCGTACAACGGGATCGCGTTGCGGTCACCATCGCCCTCGGGCTGGGCGATCGGAATCGACGGCATCGAGGTGAACGGACGGGCCAGCATCCGGGCCGGTACCAGGCGGCCGGCGTTGGTGATGCGCTCGTTATGCGGCGTCGTCCAGAGTTCGTACTTCCAGTTGCCGATGCGACCGTTGCGGTCCAGGCTGGCCTCAAGCTCGGTGATCATCGCCGAGCTGTAGGGCTCCCAGAGGTTTTCCTGCTCGCGCATCCATTGCACACGCACCGGCACGCCGGGCACGCGCATGGCAATGAGGGCGGCATCGGCGGCGGCGTCATCGGCACCGTTATGCCCGTAGCAACCCGCCCCTTCAACGTGGATACAGCGCACGGCGGTCACCGCCAGGCCGACCATCTCGGCAATCCCGGCACGCAGCGGGAACACGCCCTGGGTATGGGTCCAGACCGTCAGCGTGCCATCCTTGAACCAGGCCAGCGCACAGGACGGCCCGATCGAGCCGTGCATCAGGTAGTGCTTGGTGGCGCGTGCCCGATAGGTCCTGCCGGCAGAAGGACTAGCCGTGCCATCATGCCTGATCGGGTAACGCCGGGACGGCAGACGGGGCAATAGCTGATGAATGATGGCCTGGTCCGGAATCACCTCGCCACCGCTCCAGGTCGCCGATTCATAACCCGCCCGCATGGCCTTCACCGCCTGCCATTCGTCCCCGGCGACCACCGCCAGGTAGTTGCCATCCCTCAGCACAGCGACGACACCTGGCAAATCCTCGATCGCCCGCGCATCGAATGCGGTGAGCTGACTGCCTGGCCGCGGCGGCCGAATCACGCGGGCATGGAGCATCCCCGGCAGCCGCATGTCCTGGACGAACGCGGCGCCCCCGGTGACTTTTGCCGGAATATCGAGGCGAGGAATCGCGTGACCGATGAGCTTGAACTGTTCGGGTGAGATATCCGGTGACCGGGCCTGGGCATACTGGTGCAGATCCACGCCAGCCACCGCATCGGCATAACTCATCCGGGCACCCGAGGGTGCGCTGATCATCGCATCGCCCGTCTTCAGCGTCGCGACGTCCATGCCCCACTGCCTGGCGGCGGAGTCCAGCAGCATCTGCCGAACCTGCGCGGCGGCGTTGAACAGGGCGGTACCGCTGTCGAAAATCGTATGACTGCCGGCCGTGTAGCCCTCGTTCGGCGTCAGGGCAGTGTCGGCCGTCAGGAAATTCACCTTCCCCGGCGCTACGTCCAGGCGCTCCGCAGCGATCTGCAACAGCGCGGTCCTGACCCCAGTACCGAGTTCCACCTTGCCGGTATAGACGGTGATGCCTTCGGCGCCAATCCGGATCCAGGCATCGAGGTAAGGGTTGGTTCGCAGGCTGCCTGGCAGGTCCGGCGCGAGGACGGCAGTGCCGAGCGTGTCGACTTCGGTATCGGCCAATACCTTGCGGGCCGCCGGCATCAGGGTGAATGCCATCAGCAGGCTGCTGCCCTGGAGAAACGCGCGACGACCGAACTCAGTTTTGGACGACATGGATTCCACCGTTTTCAACGACGCGGGTGATGGCTTCAAGGATGCGAAGGTGCGTACCGCAGCGGCACAGGTTGGTTGCCATGTGCGCGCGGATGGTGTCCTCGTCCGGCCGAGGATTCTTCTCCAGCAGGGCCTGGGCACGCATGATCATGCCGGCGATGCAATAGCCACATTGGGCGGCCTGGGTGTCGATGAACGCCTGCTGCAAGGGGCCGGGGCGTTCGGCACTACCCAGGCTCTCCACGGTGCGGATCTGGCGGCCCTCCATTCCCGCGCACGGGGTCACACAGGAGAACACCGGCTGGTCATCGACGATGACGGTGCAGGCCCCGCACTGGCCCAGCCCGCAGCCATACTTGGCGCCGTTGAGTTCCAGGTGGTTACGCAGGGCATAGAGCAATGGCATGTCCGGATCCAGATCCAGGCTATGCACCTTGCCATTGACAGTGAGATTCACGTTGCTCATCGGGTTTCCTCGCGCAGGGCCTGAATGGTCGAGTCCACATCGCGCCACGGCTGATCGGGATTCGCCTGATGCCGCACGAAGGCGGCCAGGGCTGCCAGTTGCCGGTCGCCCAGGCTGGCAGCGAAAGGCGGCATCGCCGGGCCGGGCTCGCCGGGTGTCGGTGGTATGCCTTCCAGGACGGTCTTGATGAAGTTGCGCGCATCGCGCGCCTGGACGGCGGAGGTCGCCGCGAGCGCTGGCCTGCCATCGATCTTGCGCATGGGTGCCGACGCACCGTGGCAGCCGGCACAGGCCCCCTGGAACAGGTCGCGACCGAGATCGGTTGTCGCGGCCGGGGCCGCAATACCCGGTGCCTTGACGGGCGCCCTGGCCTCTTCCGCCGGCAGGCTCAGCAGGTATCCGGCAATCGCTTCGACATCGCTCTGCGGCAGCCGGGCCAGTTCCTGGCTGACCGGGCGCATGGGCCCGGCCGCAGTGCCCTGTTCCGGCACCACGCGAGCCTGCAGATACCCAACCAGTTGCGCCTGGGTCCAGGGATTCTCGCGGCTGGCCAGGCCGAGCAGGGAGGGCGCGGCCCATCCGTCGACCACGCCACCGGAGAGTGCCTGGCTGTCCTTCTGCGCACCGAGGAAGTTCAAGGGGGTATGGCAGCCACCGCAATGGCCCGCGCCCTCGACCAGATAACGCCCGCGATTCCACTGCGGCGACTGTTGCGCTGTCGCTTCGAAGGGGGCCGTAGGCAGGAACAGCAGGTTCCAACCCGACACCAGCGGCCGGATGTTCATCGGGAAGCTCATGCGGTTGGGGGTCGCCGGTTCATGCACCGCCGGCCCGCTCATGAGGTAGCTGTAGGCGTCCGCGATGTCCTGATCGTCGAGCAGGCGATAGTGCTTGTACGGGAAGGCCGGATACAGAAAGTGCCCATCCCGCGACACACCTTCGCGCATGGCCCGCTGGAACGCCTGGAGCGACCACTTGCCAATGCCCGTCTCGGCGTCGGGCGTGATGTTGGTGCTGTAGAGCGTGCCGAACGGCGTCACCAGCGGGAGCCCGCCCGCCAGGTACTTCCCGCCGGGACGGGTGTGACAGACCGCGCAGTCGCCGGCGACCACCACCCTGGCGCCACGGGCAACCTGGGCCGCGTCAAAGGCCGGCGGCCGCTCGATCGGATCGATTGCCGGGCGCCACATCAGCCAGAACGCTACAGCCGCGCCCCCGACTCCGAGTGCCACAGCCGCCGTTGCCAAGAGTTTCCTACAGGACATGGATACCCACCTCGCTCTCCTCGTCTCCCACCTCGGCTTGTTCGGTGCCGATCAGTTGAGGGGGATGAGCCTAAATGAGCCTGGCGCCCCGGAGTATCGGGCCCTCGCGCAAGGAAGCTTTGCTCGTCACGCAACGCTGCCGGCGTTGCGCGACGTGCACAGGTTCGTTGCCGGAAGTGGGTATTCCGGCAACCGGGCCGCCCACATAGGCTGGTGCCTGTCCTTTCAACCCATTCGGAGATGTCGCCATGTCAGCGAGCAGCCCTGAAATTCCTGCTTTCACGTCGGTGCATGCCGACACACCCTCCAACCTGTCCAAGGCACTGGTTGCGTTTCTGGCGTTCTGCTGTGGCGCCGTCGTTGCAAACCTCTACTACGCCCAGCCCATCGTCGAACTGATTGCCCCGAGCATTGGCCTTTCACCTGAACATGCCAGCCTGATCGTCTCGTTGACCCAGTTCGGTTATGCCGCCGGGCTGCTGTTCCTGGTGCCCCTGGCGGACCTGATGGAAAACCGCCGGCTGGTGATCGGCTTTACGCTGGTGGTCGGCGCTTTCCTGGCGGCCGCCGGCTTCGCCCAGTCGCCCTCACTGTTCCTGACAGCCTCGCTGATGATCGGCCTGACCTCGGTCGCCGTGCAGATCCTGGTCCCGCTGGCCGCGCACATGTCCCCCGAAAGCAGCCGCGGTCGAGTGGTCGGGAACATCATGAGCGGCCTGCTGCTCGGCATCCTGCTCGCCCGTCCGGTCTCGAGCCTGTTGTCCGAGTACTTCGGCTGGCGAGGGGTGTTTTACAGCGCCGCGGTCCTGATGGTGGTGATTGCGGCCCTGGTGGCGATGCTGCTGCCTGAACGGCTGCCGAACCATCACACCACCTACCGCCGCCTGATCGGCTCCGTCTTCGGCCTGGCCAGGCAGTACGCGGTTCTGCGTGAACGCTCGCTGTACCAGGGGCTGCTGTTTGCAAGCTTCAGCTTCTTCTGGACCATCGTCCCGATCGAGCTGGTCCGTCACTACGGCTTCAGCCAGAACGGGGTGGCCCTGTTTGCCCTGGTCGGCGCGGTGGGTGCCATTGCCGCGCCCATTGCCGGGCGACTCGCCGACGCCGGCCACGGCCAGGTCAGCACCCTGGTTGCGTTGATACTGGCCCCGGTGGCGCTGTTGCTCGGCGGCATCCCCGGACTGGGCTACCTGGGCCTGGTGGCAGCGGCGATCGCCCTGGACTTCGCGGTGCAACTGAACATGGTCCTCGGCCAGCGTGAAGTCTACGCCCTGGACCCCAACAGCCGCGCACGCCTCAATGCCGTGTTCATGACCAGCATCTTCGTAGGCGGGGCACTGGGTTCGATGGTGGCGAGCCCCCTGTACGAGGGCTTCGGCTGGACCACCGCGATCCTCACTGCAGCGGCGATCCCGGCCCTCGCCCTGGTGATCTTCCTCGCCAGACATGCGGGCAAGCGCTGACCCATAAGGCCCGCAGAGGCTGGCAACAGGACGCCCCGCGTTGCCAGCCTGCGCCAAGCTTCGCTCAAGACCCGCGCGCCCCCACAAGCGCCAGCAACAGCACATGCGTCCTATCCAGCCCACCCTCTCGCCGAATATGATCCAGGCAGCCGCACATCCAGAACGGCTGGGTGACAGCCGCTACGGGTCAGGGAATCTCTTCAACAGAGTCGGAAATATGGATAAGTTTCTCGCGTTGAGCATGTTCGTCGAAACGGTACGCTGCGGTGGCTATTCGGCGGCAGCGCGAAAGCTGGGTGTGGCGACCTCCTCCGTGGCTCGCCAGGTCGCAGCGCTGGAGTCGGACCTGGGCACCACGCTGATCACGCGCAGCACCCGGCAGAACAGCCTGACCAATCTGGGCCAGGCCTACTTCGACAACGCCGTGGCGATCCTCGATGCGCTGGCCGCTGCCGACAGCATGGTGACCGACCGCGGCAGCGAAGCGAAGGGCAAGCTGCGGGTCAGCGTGCCGGTGGAGTTCGGGCGCCGCCTGATTTCCCCGCACCTGGGCCGCTTTCTCGCCAACCATCCGGGGCTTGAGGTCAGCCTGAATCTCAGCGACGAGATGGTCGACCTCTACAAGGATCGCATCGACCTGACCGTGCGCCTGGGCTCGACGGTTTCCAGCGAAGAGGTCATCTGCAGCACCATCGGGCATTTCCAGCGCTGGCTGGTGGCAAGCCCTGCCTACCTCGCGCAGCAGGGTGCACCGACGCAACCGGGCGAACTGACCCAGCACGCGTGCATGCGATTCGACTACGGCGGGCCCATGCGGGACTGGCACTTCGAAATCGACGACGAAACGGTACCGGTCGCCGTACAGGGTCGGATGCAGAGCAACAATGCCGACATCCTTCGGCTGGCGGCCGTCGCCGGGCAGGGAATCGCACTGCTGGCCGACTGGCTGGTGGCCGAGGACGTGCAGCACGGGCGACTGACCCGCCTGCTGCCTGAATACGAGGTCAACCCGACATCGGTCAACGCGTCGATCAATATCGTTTACCTGCCCATCAACCGTGAGTCGACACGCATCAAAGTGTTCGTTCAGTTCATGAAAGAGTTGCTGGACATGGCCTAGTGTCCTGTCTCGGAAATACGTTCTCTTTTGGCGAGTGGCTTGGGTGTTCGGCCAAGGCGCCGCGACGAGTCGTAGCCCAGCTACGGCGAGGAGCGACAACGCCGCATGAGCGCAAAAAGCGCCGCCAGTTATGGTCGTTATTTGTGAAACACCACACTAGCGGCCTGCGCAACGATCCATTGCGCCCGGTGTGGCTTCTGTTGATTCGAACAGCTCCTTACCCTTAAGGTGAACAGATCCTCAAGGGCACTGACCATGGATAATCCCCCCCTGCTGGCGTTTGACCTCCTGGACCCCTGGGGCTGGGTGGCGGTGCGCCGCCTGGCTGTCGCCATGCACCAGGCTGGCAAGAAGTTGGATATCATTTTCCAACCCTGTCGCTCCTCGCTCAGTCGAGCCGCCACCGGGATGACCTACCCCGATTACCTGGAGCGACGCTTCGGAACGGAAGCCGTGGTTCATCAATCACTCGTCGCGGCGGAACTGCGCAAACTCGCGATTGAACCGGGGTTCGGCAAGATCCTCACGGTGCCCGACACGCGCCCCGCGCTGGCTGCCGTGTTGTGGCTGCAACGCAGCGGTAGGCCGGCTCAGGCGTTCGTGGAGCGCGTGTACGAGGCCCTGTTTTGCCAGGCCGAGGATATCGGCGCGCTGTCGACGCTGGAGCGAATACTCGGTCCCGAGGGGGTTGCATTCCGGGACATCGAGGCGTTCATCGAAAGCCAAGCCTTCAGCCAGGAGCTGGATGAAACCGAAGCGATGGCCGCTGCGTGGACGGGACGTGTCATTCCGTCAGTGCGCATCAATGGAACGGTCGTGTACGGCGCGCAGACACCCGGTGTGTTGGCGCCGATGTTTGCCTGAGGGGTTGCGGAACGCCTTGATGAAGATGCGGAACGCCTGACGGTTTCACTGATCGAACGGTCAATCGCCCAGAAACGAAAAAGCCCCGAAGATTCGGGGCCTTGACAGCGTGCAAGATGGCGGAGGCGCAGAGATTCGAATTCTTGTCTAAGGTGCCACCACAAAAAGACAGAGTTCCTGATCAGTCGCTCTACATCGTGCAGACGATGAACGATAGTAGCCCTGGGGGCTTTCGCACAAACTCTGAAGCTCCTCAGGCATGCAGCCGACTTCACTCTAGACATCGACTTGGGCTTCAGCCTTCGTACTTTCTGGTCGCTCAGAAAGGGGCTCCCACTAGCTTCTAATAACAGCTCGGGACGCAGTGTATAACTCACATACCTCGTTCTTGCAGCCCTCCAACGAGTTAGCGTTAAAGAATCTCATCTTGTCGCCTCCGAGCCATCCACACCGTATAAAACCTTCCCTTCCACCACCGAGCGCCAAGCCGCCCGAGCCGGGTAAACCAGAGAGGGGTCGGACAGCCGACTTTGTGCATGCTTCTTGAGATGATCCAACGAACAGTAGGCACTGGTGACAGCCTCTTCAGTTGGCAACCCGTAAGCTATTCCTTTGGTAGAGTCCCAGCTTTTGCTCAAAAACTCGAGCGCGAAACGATCCAGGCTACGATCATTCCTCTTTAAAGTGTTGAAAAGAAATCCACATTGCTTTGGGGCAAGGCGAGCAAGCGTCCACATAATGAAACCAGGACAATTTTGATGGAGCAGTTCTCTCCGGCTACCCGACTCAATCACATTGCGGGCAAAAGCGGTGACCAAGCTGTCCTTAAGATTATCATTCAGATTGAATGAATCCCCATGGCATTTATGACTATCTAGGTAGCTTCTCCGAAAAATCTCCGCTGCGCAGGTAAGCGCGTAGGGTTCCATAACGATCCCCTCAAGAATAGAAGTGAAATTTCCTGCTCGGGCGGCACCTATGATCTGTGAAATTGCCTTAAGAGCTAGATCCTCGATTCCGGCACTGAAGATCACGTGCCTAGATTTAGCACGTTTAACAAACAATGATGTATCGACCAGCCTGGCAATTGACAAACATGTACTTTCAAGATGATCTACTTCTCCACTCGGCAACGAAGCCCCCACCTCCCCCAGCATTTCGACAAACTCATAGCAATTATCTATGGTAAGTTGAGAAATGATACGTTCCCTGTGACCTGAGTCTTGAAGATAATGTCTAGCCGCCTTGATACTTACATCATCATCAGTAAGACTTAGCTGCAGTGCAATAATAAGTCTTGAAGGGTGGGAAATTACACCATCAGCGTACTCGCCCCTTCCCAGCGAATGACCATCCTCCGCCGACGCAACATCTGGAAATAGGAAGTGAACAATTTTCGTCACCGCAGCGCCCGGACAGGAACTATATGCGCGCTTTCGCTCTTCAGTACCACCTTTGATAAGATCGTCCGAGTCTCCAATTTCAAATCCATTACTGGAAAGTCGCCCAACAAATAATTGCGGGCTCCGTTTAAGAAGATCGAAAACTGCAGGCGCCCTAACCGAAAGTGCAGCCAGCCCCAGAATGTCCGAAAACACGATTTCGCCCCTTAGCAACGGTTCCATGAGACGAACACTGTTAAAGACACGGGCGATATCACGGGGCTGGCCCAGCAACTCCCTTAACCCAGAGTAATAGAGGAAGCTCAAGCGCTTGTCTTGAGCTTCGAAATATTTACCGAAAACCTCTGCATCTAGGCTCTCCAATGCATTATTAAAAAGCCTCCCGCGTGCACTGAGTGACAAATTCGGCAGCGGCATCCTCACTTGTACTATCTTATCTAAATATGAACCGGCATGCGGAACATTCAGATTTTGCAGAGCCTTGCTAACGTACTCTGAATCCCAAGCCACCACATAGCCGATTTGGGGTAACTCACCCACAGCTTTGATAATACGGATCATTTCGAATACTTCGGACGGGAACAGCCGATCAATATCATCAATGAACACGATAACCGGCCGGTTAAACGCTCTCAGCGCGACTTCGACCTTCTGCTTGTAGGCCTCAATGTCAGGCGTCTTGTATTCAGAAACCGCTCCCGCCGCATCTCCTGCTGCTTCAATGACCGATTTGATCATTGATGCCCAAGGCTCCGCTCCTGGTACCAACTTCACTAAGTCGAAGACCTTTGAATAGGCCTTGAGTTCCTTTGCGACTTTCTTCCCATCGCGACTGTGATCGCTAAGCTTAATTGACTTCGAAATACTGGAGAGAAACTGACGCAGCAAAGCATCCTTATCGCCAATCAACCATGGATTGAAATGAACAATAACAGGGCGAGTCGCTTCGGCATCCCTCAGTAGGAGTGCCTGAATCATTGCAAGCGTCGAGCTTTTCCCACTCCCCCACGGGCCCTCGATCGATAAAACGAACCCAACTGAACTGGAAACCTTGCGTAGCGCGGAAGCGGCGATACTCGCAAAGCCTTCTCTAGATAGCTGGTCCTTCTCTAGGGCAATATCAGGTTGAAGAGGAAGATCGAAGTCGATTTTTGTATCATCGACATTTGAGTTTTGAGGCATAATTTTTTTCCCACGACCGCACCAATCTAGGCTCAGGCCGTACTAAATTAGTGCGAGCAGGATCGAGATAGGCCGCTCCAGGCAGCGTTCATAACGGATCAGGGTTTCAATCTCACGTGGATATGCGAAATCTCTCCACCATCAGGTACCTCCTTGACCTCGATAAAGGGTTGATTTCGAACCAGTTCGCCCAGCTTTGAAAAACCATAATTTCGAGCATCAAACGAGGCGTTGTTCTTGATGATGTAGGTGCCTACTGCAGCCAAAGGGGCCCACCCATGATCGCGAGCTTTTTGTTCAATGGCCTGACCAAGAATCTCACGGAGGTCTGGCAAATCTTCGATGACCAGAGGCACAGCAGTAGACTGTGAACTCTTCAAAACCTCGAAGAAGATAAACTTATTGCAGGCAGCGATGAATGCTTCAGGAGTTTTTCGCTCGCCTAGCCCATATACGAGTTTTCCAGCTTCTCTTAACCGCGTTGCCAAACGTGTGAAATCACTGTCGCTGGAAACGATGCAGAAACCGTCCACGTTCCCCGCGTACAACAGATCCATGGCATCAATGATGAAAGCCGAGTCGGTAGAGTTTTTTCCCTGCGTGTAGGCAAACTGCTGGATGGGTTGAATGGCGTGCTTGTGCAGCTGGTTTTTCCATCCGATCAGGTTTGGCGTTGTCCAGTCGCCGTACGCTCTTTTGATTGTTGCAGTGCCGTACTTAGCCACTTCCTCCAGCAGTTCCTTGACAACGGTTGCGGACGCGTTATCAGCGTCGATGAGCACCGCCAATCGGATAGGGTCGATATTGGCCACAGTGACTTCCTTTTCTATTGAATGATCACATTTTGATGCTATCCAACTTGGCGAACTTCGTCCACATATTGACCTACACAGGTCAGGTGCTTATACAAGCCAGGACGAGCTTATTAAATCCACCGTAACGCCTGCTGCAGAGCTGCATATTTCGGCGTACATACAATCGTGCCGACCGCGTATTGAATCCGAACGAGGCCCGCTCGGATTAGCTCTATGCATCACATCACCTATCCTCCCTGCGCCAGCAACATGCAAAACTTGAGCCAATATGCTCGAACCTCGCACGAGAAGTCGTATCGCTTAAGGGCGTAGTGGGAGTTCACCATGGGCTCGGCAAGGTTAATGATCTAGAGTACGGAGTTGAAACCATAGGGCTGGCGAAGGATCAAAAGCCGCACCAGTGCCTTCATGGCACTGGTAGAGCTCACTGCAATTGAACAGTAACAACGGTCACTTGCGTCATTGAACTGGCACACACTCCGTCGGCAGCATGAGCCCCGGCACATCTCGCCATCTGATCCAAGCCTCGTTCTGCCAGTGCAGCAGACTGACCGCATGACCTGCCCAGTGCAGCGAACTGAGGCTGGGCCCTTTCTTGGCGGTGCCTACCGGAGTACTTCGCAACGTTGGAATGACTTCATGGGTCAGCCATCGCCGCAGACTTTGGTTTTCCGGGATGTGATGGTGAATCATCAAGGCGTACATGCCCGACTCGCTGACCATCAGGGTTTCCTGGATGACTCCGTGGTAGTTCAGCCAGAGCATGCGCCGTTGATCGCTGTCGAGCTTACGGGTCAGGCGTTCGTCCAGTGAACGCCCCATCAAACGCCCAAGGTCGGTCACGCTGAACCAGGCTTGTGATTCCAGCATCAGGGCATGGATAAAACGATTGTGACGAATGAAGCGGGCAGGTTCGAAGTGTTCATTCATATTGATTCCCCAACTAGTCGCGTTGAAACCGCCTCCCGACGCCAATCAGGGTGGGCGGGGTCGTATGGGTTGGCGTACCGGCTAGTTGGACCCGGCGCATCCGAAGATGCCCACATACGGCCCGCCCATAACAGACAGCCACACGCAGGACACGAAAGCCGCGATCGCGGCTTTGTGCCTTCCAAACCAGCCAGGACGCCAATCCTGTATCGCTGAAACTCAGCGACATCTAGACCTTAACGCTCGGTGGTCGGTTGGAGATATCGGATATGTGAGCACATATCGTACGAAAAGTCTTGGATGAGGCCGTGCGCTTCACCCAGAAACGAAAAAGCCCCGAAGATTCGGGGCCTTGACAGTGTGCAAGATGGCGGAGGCGCAGAGATTCGAACTCTGGGACCTGTTACAGTCGGCAGTTTTCAAGTCCACAGATTTATCTATAAAAATCATAGTGTTACAGAAAAAAATTCCGCAACAGAAGATGCTTTCCTCCCCTGAAAGCCTCAATCTACAAGGCCGATTATTAAAGTTACGGAACTGATTCCTCCGTCTCCAGGATCCGCCTTTGAGTGTGAGTTCAACCAGTCAAGAGTAGCCGTTTAGGTCCCGTGGCGGCACTTCACAGATACCTGCTACCGACCAGAAGCAGGCCTCCGCTAGACACCATATATAACCAACATCAGCAGCCACCTACATTTCAAACCCGTAGAACAAAAGAAAATATCAGGCAGACCATTTCATCACCTTAAGCCAAATATCACATATCAAGTGACACGCTTTCGAGCGAAGTCACTCTTGACATCAAAAGCTTTATATCAGCGCTCGGATACATATCCAACTCTGACTGAATGAAATTCATTATTGCTGGTATTTCCCCATCCGATGGAACAAATATGTACTTTACGTCGCTTGGCAAGAAACGCAGCTTGCAGAACGTTGCGGTTTTACTGTTACTTTCCTCCAATCTACCTTCCAGTTGATACTCTTTAAAGCTTAGGTACTCATCTATCTCCTCACTCTGAGGCACATAACGCCACTCGGATTCCTGATAAAAGTCTTTTTGCAACGGCTCTCCAGAAATAATCATTCGCCCTTTTGTTGGCTTAGAGTGGGCAAGTATGTACCTGACGCTCTTCAACCCTTCCTGCTTTTCCTTTTCATCCAATTCAACCACTACATCAGTGAGCTTTCTTATCGCGCCATGAAGTGGATTGTCACCTGTAAAATAAATTACTGGATTTAAATTGTTCTTTGCCCCCCACTCTTTGGTTAGGCCGATACCAAATGAACCATAAAAACCAACATGCTCTGAAATTCTACTCATTGGTATATCGCAAAAGCATACCATCGGAAAGGCTATGAAATCATTGGCTTTACGCCCTTGCCACTGTACATCTTCAAGGCAGTACCTAGGCCAAAAACCTTCCTTAAGCACAGCCTTTAAGATATCCATATTTTTCGTGAAGTGAAATAAAGAAACTGACCTAGGTTGCAATTCTCAGACCCTCAATGGATTTTTTATGTTTAGCCAGATGCAGATAATGAGTCGATGGATCATTTTTTGCAAGAGGGAAAGCTTCTAACAGCTTCAAAAGGAAAGTCACTTCACCTATTTAGTCGAAGCAGCTAAAAGACCAACCCCGCTCGCGCATAGCTTTTGATGCCAATACATGAAAAAATTTCCGAAAAGTAAAATCGTATGCTAGTGTCAAGCCTTACAACATAAATTTTACAATAAGGCCAACCAATGAAGAAACTATTCCCAGGGTATTTTGCCAACGCCAGCCAGGATATTGAAAATTTATGGCAGAATTGCATTTTTGTATTCGACGCAAACGTTTTACTGAGCCTCTATCGATATTCTGATTCTACCCGCTCTGAACTTCTCAAAGTTTTTGATGCACTATCGGAACGCATATGGATACCTCACCAAGTTGCCTATGAATACCTCACCAACAGACTGATCGTCATAGGCGACCAAGCAAAATTTTATGATGATGCGATAAAGCGAATCGACGGCCTAAAGAAACTACTGGAGAATATCAACCAGCATCCATTTGTAACCCAAGGAACACTGGAAGACTCTTGCGTTATTTTTGAAAGATTAACAAATGAACTAACCGAGAACCGACGGATTCATGACAAAAGGATAACTCAAGATGAGATTAAGGATAAGTTACAGGAAGTTATCTCCAATAACGTAGGCGATAGCTATTCAAAGGAAAAACTGGAAGAGATTATATTAAGTGGCAAGGCTCGATATGACGAAAGAATACCTCCTGGGTTTGGCGACACAAAAAAGGGAGGGGAATCCACTCTTTTTATTGATAGATGCAAACCATACGGTGACTATGTTGTCTGGCTGCAAATGTTGGATCACGCAAAAGAACTAAATAAACCAATGATATTTGTCACTGGGGATGTAAAGGAAGATTGGTGGACCGTTTTCCAAGGAAAAACTTTAGGACCTCACCCCTCACTCATTCAGGAGTTTTTATCGGAAACGGGCAACGGTTTCTATATGTATACTCCTGATAAATTTTTAGAGCGCGCGAGCACCTACTTAGATCAAGCAGCCTCTGAAAAATCCGTACAAGAAATTAGAGACTTGCAAAAAGAGGATGAGATCGACGCTAGTATTTATGACAACTCCATAAATTCGCTTTGGCCTGAGAAAATCAAAACCGCCAGTACATCCAAACCAAATCTTCATCATTCTAAAACTCAAACACCGGAAGCCGTTTTCACATCTAACTTAGCAGACATTGCATGGGGTAAAATAAATATCCATAAAAAACCCCCAAGTCATACCCCACCAACCTCAGCGATTAGCGATCTTATTTCTCGCATAGACACTTTACAAGCGAAACGCTCTGACTTGAAAATTCGTTACCTTCAGATCAAACTCGATGAAAATCTGGACACTCACCAACAAAACTTGATAAGTTTTATGCTTCAAGATCTAGAAAAATCTATAGAGGCCACAAAGGCTGAACTGAAGGAAATCCTGCTAAACAACACAGTTGAGTAAGTTGATTTTTTGGGGGTTATTTCCAATATAGTGAGAGGCAGCAACTGGCCGAAAGCTGCCTCTCACGACCGCGTACTCTGGGGCGTTAGCGCTCAGTCGCGATCAGCTTGCGAACCAACATAATCATTCGTAAAACTGCGACTAATGACCGGCCAGCAATACGCCCGATGATGGATTGGACCTATTTACCCTAAAACCCTTTCTCTACATGCCTTACAGACGAACCGATAAGGATTCGTACCATTTTTGTACCACCGGCCCAACTAGTGCAGGGTAGAAAGATAGCAACCCGCTGCACGGAGATGGTGTTCAGTCACAGCCTGAAACAACGACTCAACCAGCACCCGCAGGCGCTCTACCTCTAGAGGAGCCGCGTTGGATTTCGCAATCTCGTAGCACCGCAAAGCATCAATAGCCTGCTGGATCAGCAACTCACTTGCCCTGATTTCTCGGTCCAACTCTCGTTCCATCTCCTGCCCCCCACCCATGCGACGCCATCAACAAGCTAAGCCCACCCACCACCACCGCCATCAGTCCTGTCTGTGAATAGCTTCAGGCAAGCCAGAAATGGGTAATGCGAAATTTCCCTATAGGCTGCACTCGGTCGACTCAGCCGAAAAGTCGGCCCTAGAGCAGAAAGCAAGCGCCGAAGATTGGATCTGCTCTAGAGCATACTTGTTACTCTATAACCCCGCCAAGATGGCAAGAGGCCATTGCGCTTACAGTTTAGCTTTAGGTACAGTCGGAGCTTAGATCAAGGAGAGAGCGACCATGAAATCAATGCGCGACCAGCTATATGGAATCAAGAGAAAAATAAAGAAGGACTCTAAAGTTACTCTTGTACTACCAAGCGAATTCACCTTCAATAGAAGCGAAATAAAACACTTTGACCAAGTATTGTCAGTATTCAACTGGAAGCTACGAAACGTTCCAGTTGAAATTGACTTTCGCTCATGCAGCAGTGCAAACTATCAGGCCGCATCTTTATTAATCCTGTATTGCTGGAGACTAAAACAGCAAGGGTGCACTGTATCAATTCTATTAGAAAATGAAGCAGATCCTAACGGCAGTAGAGTTTGGAGAATGCTAGGCGCGCAAGGGTTGTTTGCAGTTTGCACGGACCCAAAAGTAAATTTCAATTCAAACGAGCACAAACCTCTTTTTGCCATCAGAAACTCAGACGACTTTAAGTCAGCACTGAAATCTATGGACGACTTCACCCTAAACTTCGGGGTCGAATATCAAAAAACCTTAAGATATGTAATATCTGAACTTTTATATAACGTACATGAACATGGCGCATCAGACTTTCACTGGAAGGGCAAAAGATACCCCACACCATCACTATTGCAATTCACATGGTATGAAAGAGCAAACGAACTACACTTCATTGTTGGCGACATAGGAATCGGCATAAAAAACCATATCAGCAAGGCTTACCCAGGAATTTCAACTGACGAAGAGGCTATTCGACTAGCCATCCAACCTGAAATATCTGGAACTTTCACCACCAAAGATCCATACGAGACACGCAACAACGCGGGCATGGGGCTATTTATATCATCAAACATTCTAAAAAAACTACGCGGCGACATGCACATCATATCTGGCCGCGGAGCCGTCCATATATCACCAACAGATACAACTGCAAAAACCTTAGAGACAACCTGGCCGGGTACATTTGTACTGGTAACAGTACGACTTGATCGCGGTACGGAATTCGCATTAGATGCAATGATGAGTGAGTTCCGCGATCATGCCAAAGCTGAAATCGCCGCGAGAACCAATGCGGCAACCACACAGCAATTATATGTCGGCATGTATAATTATTTTGGGAAAAATGCAGACCTCAAGTCGGAAGCCATTAGATACAGAGACAAATACATAATCCACGCACTCTCTGAAGGAAAATCACTCCTATTAGATTTTGTAGATGTAGACTCATCAACGCACAGTTTCCTTAACGCCCTACTAGCCACACCAATAAGGCGCCTAGGCTTAATTGCATACAAAAAAATCAGAATAATAAACGCAACAAACGAAATCAGGGAGACGATAGATTATATTCTTGATGACAACACTAGTGATGGTGTCGCGCCAAATTCAAATCATGAAGAGTAACTTCACCCACACGAGCAAAGTCTATGAACAACAAGAACTTCTGTGCCCTCTGTGAAAAGCCAATTGAAATTTCCAACAACTCTCGCGAGCACATTATTCCGCAATCAATCGGTGGTCGACGCAAAATCCGCTCATTCATTTGCATCGATTGCAATAGCCGTTCGGGTGACAGTTGGGATGCTGAGATCTGGCAGCAGTTTTCCCACGTAGCCATGATGCACGGTGTTGAACGAGAAAGAGGAGACCCGTCGGATATCAAGATTCAGACTATCGACGGGAAACACTACCTCTTGCTTCCTGATGGCAGTATGACAATACCAAATGCAATCTATCAGACCGAGCCGAGCGAAAAAGGTTTGAGAATCCATATCACAGCAAGGGATGAGTTAACAGCTCATAAAATGGTTCGTCAGGTTGCGAAAAAGAACCCTAAGGTAGATGCTGCTTCATTTTTGAGAGGCATGACAGTAACTGAGACTCCCCTTGAGACCCCCATAACCTTTTCAGCTCAATTTGGCGGAGAACTTGCGGGGCGCTCAATGGTCAAAACTGCTGTCGCATTAGCAGTAGCTTCCGGTGTTAGTGTTCAGTCCTGCGATACAGCGATGCAGTACTTAAAAAACGATACTGCAACACCGCCCTACGCTTTCTTTTATCTGCGAAATTTGGTCATGAACCGACCATCAACTCACGCCTTTAATTGTGTAAGCGTTCTCAGCATCCCTTCTAAGCGAAAACTTTTAGGTTATGTTGAGTATTTTTCCATGTCGCGAATCGCGATCATCCTAAGTGAACAATATGATGGCCCCATGGTGAATGCCACTTACTCCTTCAATCCCGCCAGTAACTCTGAGCTCGACCTTAACGTGGACCTCAACCTTTCCGAAAATGAGTTAGAGCTGATCAGAACCAATCAAGCATTTACAAGTGAAACCTATGCTGCCGCTCTCAAAGCAGGATTCGACATAATTTATAACCGCAGCCAGTCTAGACATTTAGAACGAGAGGCAAGCAATGCTTTCGAATACGTGTGTAAAACCATGGAAATTCCGAAAGAAGGCATAATTCCACTCGAACGTGCGCAAGAATTCTCTAAGCTTTTCGCTGATTATTTCGTATCGAAAATTTCGCATATGATTCGCCATTAATCATCACTCCATCTTCAACTCTCAGACCTGCTACAACTTACGGGCACAGGTTTTACAGGACTCGCACATTGATAGTTAAAACAACCCGCCTAGCGCGGCCGGCTCCCAGTTCATGATCACCAGCTCACCCGTCACCTCGGCCTTTCCCTGCCGCTGATTGGCCGTGGTGTAGCGGATATCCACCGTCTCGAAATGGAAGCCCTCAAACACCTGGCGGATGGCCGGGTGGTCGTTGATACTAACCATCACCTTGCCTTTGCAGCGCCGCATGAAGTCCGCCATCCGTTCGTACTCCTCGAACGGGAAGTCGACACCATAGCCGGCCGTCTGCCAGTAAGGTGGGTCCATGTAGTGGAAGGTGTGTGCCCGATCATAGCGCTCGGCGCACTCAAGCCAGGGCAGGTTCTCGACGTACGTGCCGGCGAGACGCTGCCACGCGGCCGAGAGGTTCTCCTCGATCCGCAGCAGGTTGATGGCCGGCCCGGTGGTCGCGGTGCCGAACGTCTGGCCAGAGACCTTGCCGCCGAACGCGTGCTGCTGCAGGTAGAAAAACCGGGCCGCGCGCTGGATGTCAGTCAGCGTTTCGGGGCGGGTCATCTTCTGCCACTCGAAGACCTGCCGTGAGGACAGCGCCCACTTGAATTGGCGCACGAACTCCTCGAGATGGTTCTGCACAACGCGATACAACGTCACCAGGTCGCCGTTGAGGTCGTTCAGAACCTCCACGGGCGCAGCCTGGGGACGCATGAAGTAGAGCGCGGCACCGCCGGCAAATACTTCGACGTAGCATTCATGGGGAGGAAAGAGAGGGATGAGGCGGTCGGCCAGGCGGCGTTTGCCGCCCATCCAGGGAACAATCGGAGAGGACATTGAGAGCAAGACCTTTACTGTATAGATAAACAGGTGCTAGGCTCCTCGCGCTTTGTGCACGAAGCAGGAGCCTTGGCTGGACCTTGCAGGGATCAGCTGCGGGGGACGGCGGCCGGAACGGGTGCAGCAACACCCAGACCGGCCGCTCCTTTTATTGCGGAGTTGAAACTTCCTTCACGTAGGCCTGACAGGCCTGCAGCGCGATCAGTCCTTGATCGCCGTCGTCGGTGATTCCGACAATTCGTTGAGCATGCGCCGGGTCAAGTCTGGCGCGCGGGGCTGCATGAACCACGCTGCCGGCGGCGGTGGTGGTTGGCACCGCACATCCGGCGGCAGGGTCGCTCCGATCGAGGAGGACTGACAGCCGCAGATCGGCAGTAGCAAGGCGATCGCGCAGGCGAGCCTGATTCTGTTGCACATCGTTCAATTCCTTCGAATGGATCTGATCACTGGTCTGAAGCCGCTGCTCCAGGGCCAGGCGCTTGTCCTGCTCGGCACGCTGCAGCGCGGCCGAGGCGAGGGACTGCTCGTTGAGCGCGTCCGCCTGCAGTCGGGCCTGATGCTCCAACTGCTGGCCGTAGCGCCAGTTCTGAACCTGCCAGGACGCAACCGCCGAACCACCGGCCACCAGGGCCAGCAGCACGACGAATGCCGCCAGGCGGTAAGGTGCTGGGATCAGTTCGAGGAGGCGCATAACACTGCCCTCGCCCGCGCCCAGATCTGCAGGCGATCCTCCAGACCGTTCAGACCGCCATTGATCCGGCGGGTAATGCTGTTGAACTGGTCGGCATCGGCCAGCTCGTTGAGCCCCTGCTGCTGCCAGAACCACGCGGCCGACTCAGCGGCCCACTGTGGCTGCTCAAGCAGCTCAGGCTGCTGCAGCAGACGTTCGTCGCCGAACAGCGCAACACTGCACTGGCGATAGTTGGAACGGCCAGTGATCTGGATCAGCCCGCGACCGCGATAGCGCTGGCCATCACCGTCGGCGGCCGGGGTGTTGCCCAGGCGAGCAGCGAGGG
>NZ_JSYZ01000025.1:137742-207461 GCF_001293465.1 Pseudomonas asplenii | reverse complement strand
CGCTGTCCAGGCGATCGAGGGTCGCTTCGGTGATCTGGCCGGCAACGGCGCCCTTGGCTGCCGCTTCGCCGTCTTCCTTGTCGAATTCGTCCCAGCTGAGCATCGGATATTCCTTGTAGGTAGGGGTGTTTGAAGGCCTGGTTCACTGCCTTTCGAGCAGGCAGGTAGACACGTGTTTGGAACTCCCGTTCAACAGGATTCACAGCACAAGCAGGCAATCGGCAAACCCTGGTGTTCCAGGGCGGTGAGAGGTGCCGTAGGAGAAGTTTGGCACATCATGTAGTGTTTTTCTTGGGTGTCGGCACACTATATGGTGGTTTTTTCGAGGGGTCAATCCGCAGGCGGCTGCCGTGCGGTTTCGCCGCAGCCAGGGCGGCAGGGCCGCTGAGTGGCATTCGCCAATGCTCGATGACGCCTGCGCCATGGCCGCCCTGTCCGGCGGCCTGGCGACAGCAGATGAAACGGCCCCATGACGTCTAGTCGAGTGCCGCCAGTTGGCCTTGCAGGCGTGCGATCAGCGCACGGCTGCTGGCTTGCATGGGCGCACGCAGTTCGTCGCGAATCAGCCCCTGCAGGGCCAGCACGCTTTTCACCGGCGCGGGGTTGGGTTCGGCGAACAGGCTCTGGAGCAACGGCGTCAGTTGGAAGAAGGTGGTTCTGGCGGCGGTGAGTTGCTGGTCCCGGACCTGCCGGTGCAGTTGCACGAACAACTCCGGGCGAATGTGGGCCGAGGCGGCAATCGCCCCGGTGGCGCCCAGGCACAGGGCATTGAAGATCTGGTTGTCTTCGCCGCACAGCACATCGACCTTGCCGCTGGCCAGCAGTGCGAGGGTGTTGTTCAGGTTGCCGCCGCAGTCCTTGATGGCGACGATGTTTTCGTGGGCGACGATGTCGAGCAGGGTCGCCGCTTCGAAGCTGACCCCGGTGCGATAGGGAATGTCGTAGAGAATCAGCGGTACGCTGGAGGCATCGGCGACGGTCTGGAAAAACGCCTGCAGCCCGGCCTGGGAAGGACGGATGTAGTAGGGCGCGGGCACCAGCAGGCCTGCCAGTGGACGCTTGAGGATTTCACTCTGAAACTGCAGCAGTTCGCTGAGGTTGTTGCCGGCCAGGCCCATCACCACCTGCTGCGGTGTGGCCACTTCGAGTACCGCATCCAGTACCGCCAACTGCTCGTGCTTGCCCAGGGCGGCGGCTTCCCCGGTGGTACCGCAGACGACGAGACCGTCGACGCCACTTTCCAGCAGATGGCTGGCCAGCCGGCGCAGGGCGACGAAATCGATGGCCTGGTTGATGAACGGCGTGACGATGGGGACCCAGATACCTTGAAACGCGGACATGCACTTTCTCCTGATGGTTGACCGTTTCGTCACCGTCAGAAGCTTGGAGGGAAGTTGGGAGGAGGGAGGGTGCCCGTCGCGCTCAATGTCCTGTCAGCTCATCTGACGGGACAGCGCGCCCCGGTCACATGAGCGACTGTTTCTTCGATTTAGGGGCAAACGCAACGCACGCCACAGCCTTGGCATTCAAGCCCGTGGCGATAGCGAAAGTGTCGAGCGTTGCGGACATGTTTGTTTGCACCCTGATTCAGGCGCCCAGTTTTAAGAGCTGGCGCCGGGTTTGTCAATCCTTGGGCGTCTTGCCCAGGGAGAGCTCGGTGGTCGCTCGGCACGTGTGAAAGGTCTGTTGCTCCAGGCTTGTCCGGATCAGCGACGCCAATTGCCTGACCGCCCCCGTCGGCTCGGCCACGGCGCGGTGCAGTACATAACCCAGGTTCGGCACGTCGGGCAGCCCTGGCAGTGTTGTCAGGTGATCGGGCAGACCGATGCGGGTGCGCAGGGTGATACCCAAGCCCGCCGTCACGGCGGCCCAGATGCCGCCGACACTGGGGCTGGTCAGCGCCACCCGCCAGGGTATCCGTGCCTGATCCAGCGCTTCGGTGGCCGCACTGCGCAACACGCAGGGGGCATCGAACATCACCAGGGGCAGGGGTGCTTCCTCCTGGGCGAAGAGCTGATCCCTGGGGCCGATCCAGTGCATCGGCGTCGCGCCGATCCGGCTGGAGTGGGGCGTGTCGAGCGCGGTTTCCCAGGCCAGCGCCAGGTCCAGTTGGCCACGCTCGATCAGCCCCAGCAGTTCGGCGTTGCGGCCAATCCGCACTTCCAGGCTGACCCGTGGATGAACCTTGGCGAAACGGCGCAGGATGTCGCTGAGCAGGTGTTCGCCAAAGTCTTCCTGCAAACCCAGGCGCACGCAGCCTTCGACCTGAGCCTGGTGCAGGCTGTCGAAGATCTCGTCGTTGAGTTCCAGCAGGCGGCGGGCCTGGCTCATCAGCGTTTCGCCCAGAGGCGTCAGCACCAGGCCGCGCCCCGACTTGAGCAGCACCGCACTGCCGACCTGTTCTTCGAGCCTTTTCAGTTGGGCACTGACGGCCGAGGTCGAGCGCCCGAGCCGGTCGGCCGCCTTGGCGAAGCTGTTCAGTTGCACGCCGGTGACGAAGGTGCGCAGGACATCGAGGTCGAAGCTGGGATGGCGCATGGCTTAAACGTCCACTTAATCGGGATTATGGGTTCTGATTAATCTGATATTCGGAATGATCGTCGCTTGCTAACTTGCCGGCGTCAACCCGATTCCAGGAGCTGTCCGCCATGCCTTTCGCCCGTATTTCGTTGCATCGGGGCAAATCGCCCGATTATCTGGAGAGGCTTTCCCAGAGCCTGCATGAAGCCTTGGTGGAAAGTTTCGACGTACCGCCCGCCGATCGCTTCCAGGTCATTCACCAGCACGAGGTGGGGGAGTTGATCTTTGACGGGTATTACCTGGGCGGTCCGCGCAGCCAGGATTACGTACTGATCGCCATCACGGCTGGACGGTCGCGGGAGACGGCGGTGAAGCAGGCGTTCTACCGTACCCTGGTGGCGCGTCTGCAGGCGGCGCTGGGGCTGGACCCGGAGGATGTGATGGTGGTGATCACCACCACGGCGGCGGATGAGTGGTCGTTTGCCGGTGGGCGAGGGAATTGAGGGGGGTGATCCGCCAACGGCCACCCACGGCATCCGATCAGCGTTCGCCTGCGGCGGCAGCGATCACTCGCTCTCGAAAGCGCTGCAGCACCGACGAACTGTCGCCCACCCGCGTCGCCAGGTGAAGCGGCGCGATCAGTCCCGGGCATTCGGCCAGGGGCCGGTAGGCTATGCCATCGCCGCGCAGGCGCTGCATCGAGGCGGGGACGATGGACAGGCCAAGCCCCGCGGCGACCAGGCTCAAGGTCGCGGCCATGCGCGGGGCTTCCTGGATCACCCGGGGGCTGAAACCCGCCTCTCGACAGGCCACCAGGATGGCGTCGTACAGCCCCAGCCCGACTCGACGTCGATACAGCACGAAGGCTTCGCCCGCGAGGTCCGAAAGCGGCAGGGCCGTGTGAGTGTCCTGCGCCAGCGGATGGTCCATCGGCAGCGCCAGCAACATCGGCTCCGTCAGGATCGGCTCGGCTTGCAGGGTGGGTGTGCCGTTCAAGGGCGAACGCACGAACGCCGCATCCAGGCGCTCATGCACCAGCGCGTCCATCAGCTCGCCGGTACCGGCTTCCTCCAGGACCACCGAGACACCACCAAAGGCTTCACGAAAGTGCCGCAGAACACCAGGCACGAACGGATGCAGCGCCGCCGAACTGGTAAAACCGATACCGAGGCGGCCCTGTTCGCCACGGGCGGCGCGGCGCACCACCTCGGTCACCCCCTCGGCCCGCGCCAGCAGTTCCCGGGCTTCCTCCAGCAATGCCAGGCCGGCGCTGGTCGGGCGCACACCGCGGGGCAGGCGCTCCATCAGGGTGACCCCCATCTCGGCTTCGAGCTTCTGCAACAGCCGGGTCAGCGGGGGTTGCTGCATATGCAGGCGCTCGGCCGCCCGGGTGATATGACCTTCCTCGGCGATGGCGACAAAGGCTTGCAGACGACGCAGTTCCAACATCTCGGATACCTTCAGGGTATGGCAGCTCATCATTATTGGCATTTGTCATCATGCTTTGCAAAACCTACGCTGTGCGCATTCCCTGAGCACAAAGAGGAAGCGTGATGACCTGGTCAGCCAAGCAGTATTCAACCTTCGAAGCCGAACGCACCCGCCCGGTACGTGATCTGGTGGCGGCGATCCCGACCCGCAACGTGCAGGTGGCGGTGGACCTGGGATGCGGGCCTGGCAATTCCACCGAGGTTCTGGCCGAGCGCTTTCCCGAGGCTCGGGTCACCGGTCTGGACAGCTCCGATGACATGCTGGTCAGTGCCCGTGCGCGCCTGCCCGGATTGAGTTTCGAACTCGCCGACATTGCCACGTGGAATCCGGACCAGATGTTCGACGTGATTCTTGCCAACGCCTCGCTGCAATGGTTGCCGGATCATGCCAGCCTGTATCCGCATCTGGTGAGCAAGCTGGCCAGCGGTGGCAGCCTGGCGGTGCAGACCCCCGACAACATGCAGGAGCCTTCCCACCGGCTGGCCCGGGAAGTCGCGGCAGAGGGACCCTGGGCCGCGAAGATTGGCACTGTACGGCATCCACCGCGGCATGATGCGGCGTTCTACTATGAGCTGCTGAAACCGCATTGCGCGAACGTGGATGTCTGGCGCACCACCTACCATCACCCGCTGGCGGGCGGCCATGCGGCCGTCGTGGAGTGGTTCAAGGGGTCCGCCTTGCGGCCCTACCTGGCGCCGCTGGACGAGGATGAAAAGGCCGCCTACCTGGAGCACTACCTGGCGGCGATCAGTGAAGCCTATCCGGCGCTACCCGATGGCAGTGTGCTGCTGCCGTTCCCGCGGCTGTTCGTGGTGGCCAGTCGCTGATCGGCGACCGTGTCAGGTCATTGAGTGTCACGTGCTGCCGAGTGGCACTCAGGGCCGCTTCCAGTTGTGCCACGGTTTTTTGCAACGAAATACGGTTGCTGAAATAGGGAAGGGTCAGGAATAAGGTTTTTCCCTTGGGCCTTCAATCGCGATTGCAGAGCAGTCGCGATTTCCTGTGGTGAAATAAGAAATGTATGGCCAGCACCCACCCTGCAGGGTGCTGGCAACGTTGCTAAAGCGCGGTCTCCGGCTCCCGTTTTGCGGCTGGCGGGGTGTGTAGGTGGGACTGCAGCTCCAGCGTCTGCTCGAACAAGGCCTGCACCGCAGGTTGGTGGCTGACGGCAATGACGCTGCAGCCAGGCAGGCGCTCTCTGAGCAACAGCAGTAGCGCGCAGGCCGAGGTTTCATCCAGTTGGCTGGTGGCTTCGTCCAGGTAGAGCGTGTCGGGCCGGTAGAGCAGGGCACGGGCGAAGGCCAGGCGTTGCTGTTCGCCGCCTGAGAGTTCACGGGTCCATTCGGTTTCGCGCTGCAATTGGTCCAGCAGGACACCCAGGCCGACGTCCCGCAGCGTTGCGCGCAGTTCGGCTTCCCCGGGGACCTCTCTGGACGGGTAGGCCAGCAAGCGGTCCAGCCGGTCGCTGGCCAGATAGGCTTTCTGCGGCAGCAGCAGGCTGCGGCCGGGTGGCAATTGCCAGGTCCCGCGATGGAACGGCCAGACCCCGCCCAGGGTACGCAACAGTGTCGACTTGCCCAGGCCGCTCGGGCCGGCCAGTCGCAGCCAGCTACCGGGTTCGAGGTCCAGTTCCAGATGCTGAAGCAACGGGCTGCCATCGGGCAGCAGCACGCTGGCCGAGCCCAGTTGCAGGCGGCTGCCGAGAGCGGGTTGCCGGCGCTCGGCATGTGCCTGTTCCAGGGCGTTGTGAAACTGCCCCAGGCGTTCGACCGTGGCGCTCCAGTCCATGATCAGCCGATAGGCGCCGATGAACCAGCTGAGCGAATTCTGTACCGCGCCAAAGGCACTGCGGATCTGCATCAGCCCACCCAGGGTGATGGTCTTGGCCAGGAATGCCGGCAGGGCGGCGAACACTGGAATGATCAGGCTGATGCGGTCGTAGCTGACGGTGAAAAAGTTCAGGTCGCGTTCGCGGTTCATCAGTGCCCGCCAGTTGTCGGCGATTCGTTCGAAACGCGCCTTCAACTGGCGTTCTTCCACGCTTTCCCCGCGATACAGGGCGATCTGCTCGGCGTTGTCGCGCTTGCGCAGCAGGTCGGCCCGCAGGTCGGCTTCGCGATGCTGCTGTTCGTAGTTGAGGCGATGCAGCGGGCGGCCGATCCAGTGGGTCACTGCCGTTCCGACCACGGTGTAGATCACCGCGATCCACACCAGGTAGCCGTCCAGGGTCAGGCTGTAGCTGCCGAGGCTGAAGGTCTGGGTGCCGGACAGTTGCCAGAGGATGCCCAGGAACGCCCCGGCCTGGGCGAAGTTGGTGATGAACGACACCAGCAGGCTGACGCTGCTTTCGACCAGGCGCCTGACGTCTTCGGCGATGCGCTGGTCAGGGTTGTCCGGCTCGCCCTGGTGGCCCATGCGGTAGAACGCATGGTCAGCGAGCCAGCGGCCGATGACCTGCTCGGTCATGCTCTGGCGCCAGCGCAGCAGCAGGGCCTTGTGCAGCCAGTTCTTGTACACGGCGATCAGCACGAAGGCCCCGAGGTAGAGCAGGTACTCGCCCATCAGTCGATACAGCGCCGAGGTGTCGAAGGCACCCAGGGTGTCGTAGAAGGTCTTGCTCCAGGCATTGATCCGCACGTTGATCTGCACGATCAACAGACCCATGCCGATCACGCTGCCCAGCAGCAGCCACGACACCCACTGCTGGCGACTGCGCCAGTACGGCCAGGCCAGCCGGAAGAAGGTGCGCAGGGTGTTCATGGGCGTGCTCCGGAGGTTGGCAGCATTTGCAGTTCACGCTGGTTGGCCGGACTCCAGAGCTGCTTGGCCAGGGCCTTGAGGGCGGCCGGTTGCAGGCCTTGCACCAGTTGCCGCTGTTCACTCAGGTAGCGTGGGTCGGCATAGGCCCGTTCGCTGAGAATCAGCCGGTGGAGCTGGGTTTGCGGGTCGTTCAGCCGTTCGCGCTCCTGGCGCTCGAGTTGCTTGCGCAGGGCTGCCACTGTCTGGGCGTTGATGTGTTGCGGCAGTTGCGCGAGTACCTCGGTGGCCATTTGCCGGAGCTCGTCCAGGCGCTGCGGATCGGCGGTGAAGGCCAGGCGGCTGTCGATGCGCTGTGTGTCCTGAGCCAGTTCGCTTTCGAAGTTCAATCGATAGACGCCACTGGCTTCGCCGCGCAGCTTGGCCTTGAGCTCTTCCTGGGCCAGGCGCGCCAGCAGCGACACGGCGGCGGCCCGGGCCGGGCTCCAGGCGGCTTCGCTGAAACTGAAGGCCTGCAGATTGGCGCGGGGTTCCAGGGCAATTGCCAGGGTTTCCCGGTGGGCTCCGGTGAGCGGGGCGATGTCGTGGGCGGACAGCGCCCGGCCCCGTGGGATATTGGCCAGGTAGCGATTGACCTTGATTTCCAACTGCTGCGGCTCGATGTCACTCATCAGGTAGTAGGTGACCGGGCTCTGGCTCATGCGTTGCCATTGCTCCAGCAGGTCCTGGTGGCGCACGGCAGCCAGTTGTTCGGCATCGGGTTGCAGGGGCTGTCGCGGGGCGAAACGCAACCGGGCCAAGGCCTGGGCCTGCCGGGTCGAAACATTGTCGGCCTGGCGCGACAGGCCGTCGCGCATCAGCTCCAGGCTGTCGTCGACGGCCTGAGGATCGATCCAGGGCTGGCTCTGCCAGCTGTGATAGAGGGCCAGCAGCGGTTCCAGTCGCGCTCCCGTCGCCTGACCGGTGAAGGTCAGGCGACGGGCTTCACTGCTCAGGCCGAGACTGACCTCATGCGCGCTGCGCCAGCGTTTCGACTGCGCCTGGCTCCAGCCTGGCGGGGCACTCTGGGAGAGCAGTTGTGCCGCGGTCTGTGCTTGCCATGGCACCAGGCCGTCGGCCAGATAGCCGGAGGGCGAGTCGATGCGCAACTGCGTCTTGCCATCCGTGCCGGCTCGTTTGAGCCAGACCAGCCGGTCGCCGTTGCTCAGTTGCCAGTGCTCGACCTGCTCGGCGTCGAAGCGTTGTTTGCCGATGATCCGGCCCGGCGTCTGTGGGACGGGCAGGCTCGGCAATTCGGTCTGTTCCTCAAGCTTGGGCGGCACGGGGGGCAGTGGCGCTGCCCGCCACCGGGCGATGTCGGCCTCGACCTGCCTGACGCTGGGCAGTGTGACGGGAGCCAGGCCAGGGGCCTGGTATTGCAGCACGCGATCCGGCTGGTCGGTCCAGTCGTTCCAGCGTCGGTTCAGGTCCGCGAGCTGGATACCGTCGAGCAGCTGCAGGGTCAGGTTGGCGATGGTGCTCGGGCGGACCACGCGGTGGTCCTGTATGGCGGCATCGTTGAGGCGGCGTACCCAGTCGGCGAAGTCACGGTCGTCGCCATTCTTGAGCATGCGCCGGGCGATATCGCGCAGGGCGGTTTTCTGCTGCTGGAGCAGCTGTTCGTCGAAACCGTTGCGGCGCAGGCGGGCAATCTCTTCGAGGATTTTCTGCAGGCCGGCCTCATGGCCGTTGGCACTGACCGCAGCGCCGACGGCGAGCACCGTGGACGCCTGGCCGATCTGGTGCTTTTGCAGGGTCAGGCTGCGTACCCCCGAACCGTTCTCGCGGCCCTGTTGAACCAGTTGCTGTTGCGCCAGTGACAGGACCAGGCGGTTGATCAGGCGTTGGCGCAGGCCCTCGGTGGTGGTAGCGCGGGCATCGGCCTCGTGGAAGCGGAACATCAGGGCGACGTTGCTGCCGCCGCTCTGGCTGTCCTGCACCTGGACGATGTTCAACTGTTTGCGCAAGGGCAGTTCCAGGTAGTCGCGACTGGGCGTCGAGGCGGTGGGCAACTGGCCGAACCAGTGTTCCAGGCGCGCCGGCAGGGTAGCGGGGTCGATATCGCCGGTGATCACCAACTGCATGTTGCCCGGTACATACCAGCGCCGATGGAAGGCGGACAGGTCGGCCCACTGCGCGGCCTCGATACCCTCCCGGCTGCCGATGGGCGGGTGGTTGACGTAGCGTGAACCGACCCGTTGGGCGTCACGTCGCTGTTCGTTCATGCGCTGGGCGACGCCCAGGCCACCGCGCCATTCCTCGAGGACGATCGGACGTTCCTGTTGCAGATCGGCAGCGGTGAAATCCACCGGGCCGCTGATGGTCGCCAGTGCCTGCAGGCCCAGTTCCAGTTGAGCCGTGCCGGCGGCCGGGCTGAAGAAGTACTGGGTGCGGTCGTTGCTGGTGACGGCATTGAAGTTCTGGCCCTGTTTCCAGCCGGCGGCCAGCAGGCTCTGGCGTACCGTGCCGGGCAGGCTGCCACGCTGGTAGAACGACAGGTGTTCGAGCAGGTGAGCGACGCCGGCGCGTTCGCCGGTTTCATCCACCGAGCCGGCTTTCACCAGCAGGCGCAGGTCGACTCGGCCCTGCTGGCTGTGGTCCGGCAGCAGCCAGTATTCCAGCCCATTGGCCAGGGTGCCGCGCTGCAGGCGGTCGTCCCAGGGCAGTTCGGTGGTGGCTGGCCGGGAGGCGCAGGCGGTCAGCAGCAACAGGCCGGCAAGGCCTGTACAGAATGTCTTGATCATGAAGGACTCGGGCTGGTTTCGGTCAGGGGCGGTCGGCCTTGCAGGAGCGGCAGCCGGCTAGAAGCGGTAGCCGACTTCCAGCCAGTACTGGCGGCCGATCTCGTAGGTGGTGGTTCCGGAATAGCTGACGATGGGCGACACCTTGTCCAGAACGTTGGTGATGTCCACAGCGGCGAACAGTGCCTGCTCGCGGGCGGTCGGCAGCTCCCAGTACAGGCGTGTGTCCCAGGTGGGGGCGGCCTTGACGGTTGCGGCCTCATACACGTCGTAGGTGGTCAGGCCGCCTTCGGCGTTGGGCAGGCTCGCGGTCTTGCCGGTGTTGACGATCTGCTGGTAGGGCCCGCGATAGCGCAGGAAGTTGCTCCAGGTCAGGTGCAGCGCTGGCAGGTCGGTAATGGTGGTGAGGCGGGCGGTCCAGGGACGGTTGAAGTCGCTGGTGGGCAGTTCGCTGTAGGCGGTCACCTTGCCGTCGTAGATCACATCGTTATCGTCGACTTCCGAGGCGGAGAGCACCTGCTGATAGTCGGTGTGGGTGCTGCGGGTGCGGTTCCAGTCGAGAGCCAGTTGCATCGAGGTCGAGGTCCCCAGGCCCTTGATGCGCCAGTCCGGGCTGACGGTCAGGCTGACGTTGTCGCTCTCGCTTTTGCCCTTGTTGGTGTAGGTGTAGTAGTTGGCGATGGTGGTCACGCCGTCGCCGGTCGGCAGGTCGAGGTTTCTCGCGGTGGAACGCACCACCTGGTCCTTGCCCTGGCGATGCACGTACTTGAGGTCGAAAGTGGTGTCCAGCCAGCGCTGGCTGATGCCCAGCATGACTTCATCGTCGTAGGGGATATCCAGCTTGCGGAACGAGTTTTCGTCGACGCCATAGTTGACCCAACCGGCGAAGTCCTGAATCGTGGTGCCGGTCGAAGCTCCCCGGGTCCGGCGCCAACGCAGCGACTCGCGACCATCGGCCAGGCGATAGATGAACAGGTTGCGGCCGTAGTAGCGATTCAGGCCGCCGGTCAGTACGGTGGAGCGATCGGCGAATACGTCGTATTCGGCCGAGAACCGTGGTGCCAGGGTTTTCTTCTCCATGTAGTCGTCGGCGTCCAGGCGCAGGCCCGGACGCAGGGTCAGCTTGCCCAGTTCGATCTTGTCCTGGGCAAACAGGCCGTAGCGTCGCTCGGTCAGCTCGATCTTGCCTTCACGGTAGTAGTTCAGGTTGCGAAAGTATTGGCGGGTCAGGGCGCCAAGGGCATTCCTGGAGATCGAGCAGTACTCGCTGTCGAGGGCACCGCTGGCGGTATTGCAGGTCAGGCTGCCGTTGGAGGCGCCCACTCCAAGGGTGGTCGCGGTCCAGACGTCGCCCGGGCGTTCGTAGGTGGCGGTCTGTTGGCTCAGCTCCAGGCCGGTCTGGAAGTTGTGCGTGGTGCCCCAGAGCTGCACCGGCAGCCAATCCGCCTTGAGACTGTAGGTCGCACCGACCTGGGTCTGGGTCAATTCGCCCATGCCGCCCTCGGCGCTGGTGGCGGCGGTGCTCAGTACGCCGTTGCGATAAGGGTTGCCCCAGTTCTTGGCTTCGGACCAGCGCCAGGCCTTGTAGACGTTGTTGTCTGAGGTACGCGAGCTTTCCAGGTTGGTGTAGGCGAGCTTGTGGGTGTAGGTCGCCTGGTCGCCGAGCCAGATCGCCTGCAGCGACGCCTGGTAGCCACCCTGGTGAATCACCGTCGCCGAGTTGCGGGTATTGGCGCGGAAGTATTCACCCTCTTGCGGAGCATGGGTGAGGTTGAACCGGGTTTCGAGACGGTCGCTGGGGTTCCAGAAGCCCTTGAGCACATAATTGTCGATCTGCCGGCGTTGATCATGCTTGCCGTCGTCGGTGCCGCTCTGGTAGCCGTTGTCGTAGGCATTGAGCGGGATGATCGAGGTCTTGCGGGAGAAGTTCGCCATCAGGCCGAAGTTCTCGGTCAGGTGCCCCTCAAGGGTGGCCTTGTAGGTGAACTTGCGAAATTCCGGCTGGTTCTGCGCATCGCTCGACTGCTCGAAGGCATTGCGCTGGTCGTCGGCGATGTGGAACTGGGTCCAGGACGAGCGGGTCATGCTCATCGACACCTTGCCGTGCAGGTCTTCGGTCGGGCGGCGGGTGATCGCGTCGACCACCCCTCCGTTGAAACCGCCGAATTCGGCCGGCACGTTGCTGTCGTAGACCTTCACCGATTCCAGTTGGTCGGCATCCAGGGCGATGCCGTGGGCCCGGCTGGGCAGGCCCTCGATGCTGTTATAGTCGTTCCAGGTATGGCTGCCGGGGTCCAGGTCGTTGTTGATGCTGATCCCGTCGATCATGAAGTTGTTCTGGTAGTACTTGGCGCCGTTGATGCTGATGTCCGCCGGGTCGATTTCACCGGCGGTGTTGGAGCTTTTTTCATCGGCGCGGAATTTCACGCTGGGGTGCATCTGCAGCAGGGTGGTGATGTCGCCATTGGCACCGGGGAAGGCTTCGATGGCGCGGCGGTCGATCACCGTTTCGCCCTGGAAGCCGCTTTCCTGGGGGGTACCCAGCACCACGATGTTTTCGGTGACCAGTACTTCGTGGGTGCTCTGGCGATAGGCCTCGGTCACCGGGATTTCTTCGAGGATCAGCGTGTCGGCAGCCGGGTTCAGGTGCCAGCGCACACCGCTGCCGTGCAGCAGGTCGACCAGCGCGTCGCGGGCCGAGAGGGTGCCACGGGCACCGACGGAATCGCGGTTGCGCAGCAGGGCGCTGTCGCTGCTGATCTGGATGCCAGCCTGCTGGCCGAAGGCGATCAGGGCGCCGGCCAGCGATTGCGCGGGGATGTCGAAATCGAAGCGCTGTTCCAGGCGTTGGCCCACGGAGAGCGGCTTGACGTCGTCGGCGCAGACACTGGCACTCATCAGCGCACCCACCAGCCCCATGGCTCCCAACCATTGGCCGGAACGGCCGAGCAGGGGTTTGTCGGTCGATCGGGCGAAAGGCGCCGTCCTGGAAATCGTCATGTATTGCTACTCCCCGTTGCATTGCCGAACGCATACGCGAACTAAAGTGCGAACGCATCTCAAATGCGTTGCAGGCAAATGACGCAGTGCTTCGGGAAATTTTCAGAAAATAGTGAAAATAATTTCAGGCGGGTTGCATGGAGGCTTGGCGGGCCGGCAAATGACCGGCCCGCCCACGGGCTCAGGAGCGCGAGATGACCCAGAGATAATCGGACCAGGTCCGCAGTTGGCCGCCATGGGCCTGGACCAGGGCCCGCAGCGCCGCTTGCGGGTTGCGCAGGTCGTAGACGCCGGTGACCTTTTCGGCGGCCAGGCTGTCGTCGGACAGCAGGATGAGCCCGTGGTGGTAGCGCCGCAGCTGGTTCACCAATTCGCCGATGCTCTGGTCATCGGCGACCAGTTGCCCCTTGCGCCAACTGGCGATCTGGGTCGACTGCAGGTGATTGCGTTGCAGGCGTCCGGCACCGTAGTCCAACTGCACTTGGTCACCCGCGGTCAGGACGTTGTCCAGGGCATCGGTCTGCAGGCGTTCGTCGCTGACCCTGACCGAGCCATGGACCACGGCGACGTTCAACTGGCCGGGCGCCAGGCGCACCTCGAAGGCAGTGCCGGTTACCTGTACGGCGCCGCTGCCGGCCGTGACGGTGAAGGGGCGTTGCGGGTCCGGGGTGACATCGAAGTAGGCTTCGCCACGCAGCAGTTCGACCCTGCGTCGGCCCTCGCTGAAGTGGTTGGCCAGGGCGCTGTCGCTGCCAAGGGTGACCCGGGTGCCGTCGCTGAGCTGCACCAGGCGCATCTCGCCCACACCGCTGGTGTAGTCGGCACGCCAGCTGGGCAACAGCGGCAACAGCGCCAGCACCAGCACGGCGGCCACTGCCGTGCCGATCCAGGCCCGGCGCCGGGTGCGAGGCGTACGCCGGATCGGCTGCGCGGCGGCGGGTGGTTGGCGGGCCGCGTTCGGGGCGGGGCTCCAGTGCCCGGCATAACGGGGAGACAGGCCGCCGCCCAACCGCCAGACGCGCTCGGCCTTGCGCCACGCGGCGGCATGCTCGGGGGCGGCAGCCTGCCAGGCGGCACAGGCCGCTTGCAGAGCGGTATCGTCCGGGGCTTGCTGGACGCGTTCGAGCCAGTCGAGGGCGGTATTCCAGACCGGATCGTCGGCGAGGGAGGCCTTCATTGGCACACGGTCCTTGCTGGCTTGGTGGGCGATCATTGTCGCATTACTCATCGCCATCTCCCAGTCGCTCGGCACAATGGGTCAGCGCGGCGCGCACCAGCGAGTGCGCCAGGCCTACGGAAATGCCCAGGTGGCTGGCGATCTGCTGGAGGGTGCAACCGCCCAGCCGATGCATCTCGAAGGCGATGCGGGTGCGTTCGGGCAGTTCGGCCAGGGCGTCTTCCAACTGGCTCAGTTCATCCTGGTGATACAACTGGTGTTCGGGCGACGGTGTGTCGGCGGCCAGGGTTTCCAGCAGTTCGGCGCCGTCGGGCTGGTACTTGTCGCTGTGCAGGCGTCGGGTCAGGTCGAGAGCCAGGTTGCGCACGATGCGGTAGAGGTAGGCGACGGGGCGCTGGACAGGTCGGGTATCGCGCCCGTCGAAGCGCAGCCAGGCATCCTGCACCACATCCTCGGCCTGGGCCTGACCGCCGACGATAGGCGCGGCATAGTCGACCAGGGCCTGGCGATTGGCGAGATAGATATCGAGCTTGGAGTCTGGCTCGGCCATGGGAAAAGTAGAGGCGCCCTGAAAGTGAGTCATGAACAGCGGGCGCGACTTTACTAGTATTGAGAAGTATTATCAATTGAAGTCCTGCCCATCAGCGAACGCGATGGGCAGGACTTCAGGCGTGGAGCATCAGCTGACGACCCGATAGCACGGCTCATAGGCTGCGCCACCCGGCAGTTTCATCCGGTGCTGGGCGACAAAGGCCTGCAGCAGTTGGTCCAGCGGCCGCATCACCTCGGCATCGCCGTGGATCTCGTACGGACCATGTTCCTCGATCAGGCGGATGCCCTTGTCCTTGACGTTGCCGGCGACGATGCCGGAGAACGCCCGACGCAGGTTGGCCGCCAGTTCGTGGGGCGGCTGGTTGCGGTGCAGCTTGAGGCTGGACATGTTGGCGTGGGTCGGGTCGAACGGGTGCTGGAAGCCCTCGTCGATCTTCAGCAGCCAGTTGAAGTGGAAGGCGTCGTTGCGCTCGCGGCGGAACTGCTTGACCGCCTTGAGGCCCTGGGCCATTTCCCGGGCGACCTGCGCCGGATCGTCGATGATGATCCGGTAGTGCCTGTACGCCGCCTCGCCCAGGGTCGCACCGACGAAGGCATGCAGTTGCTGCAGGTAGGCCTCGGCGCTTTTCGGTCCGGTGAGGATCACCGGGAACGGCAGGTCGTGGTTGTCCGGGTGCATGAGGATGCCCAGCAGGTAGAGGAACTCCTCCGCGGTGCCGGCGCCGCCCGGGAAGATGATGATGCCGTGGCCGACCCGCACGAAGGCCTCCAGGCGCTTCTCGATGTCGGGCATGATCACCAGTTCGTTGACGATCGGGTTCGGCGCCTCGGCGGCGATGATGCCCGGCTCGGTCAGGCCCAGGTAGCGGCCGGTGGTGATGCGCTGCTTGGCGTGGGAGATGGTCGCGCCCTTCATCGGCCCCTTCATCACGCCCGGGCCGCAGCCGGTGCAGATATCCAGGCTGCGCAGGCCCAGTTCGTGACCGACCTTCTTGGTGTACTGGTATTCCTCGCTGCTGATCGAGTGGCCACCCCAGCACACCACCATCTTCGGCTCCAGGCCAGGGCGCAGGGTTCGGGCGTTGCGCAGCAGGTGGAAGACGTAGTCGGTGATGCCCTGGGAGCTTTCCAGGTCGATGCGCTGGCTGCCCAGCTCGTTCTCGGTGTAGACGATATCGCGCAGGGCGCTGAAGAGCATTTCCCGGGTGCTGGCGATCATCTCGCCGTCGACGAAGGCGTCCGCCGGGGCATTGAGCAGTTCCAGGCGTACGCCACGGTCCTGCTGGTGAATACGGATCTCGAAGTCCTTGTAGGCTTCGAGGATGGTCTTGGCATTGTCGACATGGGCGCCGGTGTTGAGGATGGCCAGGGCGCACTGGCGGAACAGGGCGTAGATGCTGCCGGAGCCGGCTTCGCTCAGTTGCTGCACTTCACGCTGGGACAGGGTTTCAAGGCTGCCTTTGGGGCTGACCGAGGCATTGATTACGGATCGTTGGGTCATTCTCTATTCCATTAAAGCAACGCGGCCGGAGGGTAATGCACCGGTAGCGTCAGAAAGGCCGGCGCCGACCGATGTCGGGCGCCAGGGATGAGGCGGAAGGTATTCAAGTGCGCTGTACCGCCACGCATTTGATCTCCACCAGCAGGCCGGGGTGCGCCAGTTCCGGGACGCCGATCGACGTCCAGGCACAGTGCCCGCGGGGAAAAACACGATTCTTGACCTCTCGAAAGATCGCCATGTGCTGGCTCATATTGACATGATAGGTGGTCATGTCGACCACGTCGTCAAAGCTGCAGCCGCCGGCTGCCAGTACCAGGCGCAGGTTTTCCCAGCAGACGAGAAACTGGGCTTCGGGGTCCTGGATCACTTCCAGTGCCGCGGTTCGACCGACCTGTCCTGCGCAATACAGCGTCGTTCCGACCTTGACGGCGGGCGCGTAGCCGGCGCGTTCGACGATGTTCTGCATGGACGCTGGAACGATGATTTCGCGGTCTGCCATGGGCGGTTTTCCTGGTAGCTCTGAAAGCGGGCACTCGAGAAAGTGCCCTAGCATAGCTAAATCGCGCGCCCAGGTATGCCCCATTGCCGGGGCGGGAGGGGTAGAGGGTTCAAGGGTGTGCGACACCCAGTTGCAGCTCGGCGCACAGGCCGCCGCCTTCACGGTTGCTCAGGGTCAGCGAACCGCCCAGGGCCACCGCCAGTTGCTGGGCGATCGCCAGGCCCAGGCCGGTCCCGCCGGTGCTGCGATTGCGCGAGCTTTCCACTCGATAGAACGGCTTGAGCACTTCCTGCAGTTCCGCCTCGGCGATGCCGGGGCCGCGGTCGAGGACCAGGATCGAGATGCCCTGGTGGGCCCTGGAGCGCACTTCCAGCTGCGCGGCACCGGCGAACTTCAGGGCGTTGTCCACCAGGTTGACCAGCACCCGGCGCAGGGCATGGGGGCGGACCTCGATCAGCGCGCCGTTCTTGCCCGTCAGTTCCACGGCCTGGCCGGTGTCCTGGTAGTCGAACACCAGGCTGTCGAGGAACGAGTCCAGGTCGATGCGGCAACTGAGTTCGGTCGCGCCATGTACGCTGCGGGCATAGGCGACGCCTTCGCGGACCAGGTGCTCGATTTCTCCCAGGTCCTGCCAGAGTTTGTCTTTCTCTGGCGATTCGTCCATGAATTCGGCGCGCAGTTTCATGCGGGTGATCGGCGTCTGCAGGTCATGGGAAATCGCCGCCAGCAGTTGCATGCGTTCCTTGAGGTAGTCGGCGATGCGCTTTTGCATGGCGTTGAACGCCGTGGCGGCATGGACCACTTCCGAGGGGCCGCTTTCGTCCAACTGCACGCCGTGGGTGTTGGGGTCGAGGTTCTCCACCGCCTGGGCCAGGCGGGTCAGCGGGCGCACGGCGATCCGCACGGCCAGCCAGGTGCAGCCGAGCATCAGCAGCAGTTGCCCGACCAGCACCGCTGGCAGCCAGGGTGACATCGGGGCCAGGGACGGGCGCACGTCGATGGTCACCGGGCTGCCGTCCTTGAGGGTCAGGTGGGCCTGGAAGTGTTTCACCGGCCCTGGAATGTCGCTGAAGGTCACCGGGTAGTCCGGGCCGAGGGCTTCCTCGATCGACGGCACGGCGATCGGCAAGTCGCCCGAACTCATGGGCACGCCATGGCTGCCTTCGTCGAGCAGGTAGCCGTAGTTCTTGCGTGCCAGGCGTGGCAGCCAGCTTTCGCGTTCGACCGCCGGCAGCCGTTCGAGAATGGCGATGGAGGTCGACACGTCAGTCTCCAGGTTGCCGAGCATGGCGTTCTTGGCGCTTTCGTAGCGTTCATAGGATTGCGCGCCGAACGACAGCGCCTGGGCCAGGATCAGGCACACCAGGAAGATCAGCGACAGTCGCGAGGCGAGGGTGCGCGGCCAGTGCAGCACGCGCCTCATGCCTCGGCACCCAGCAGTTCCACCGGCAGCGAGAACACATAACCTTCGCTGCGCACGGTCTTGATGTAGGCCGGTTCGCGGGCGTCATCCAGCAGGCGCTGGCGCAGGCGGCTGACCAGCAGGTCGATGGAGCGGTCGAACAGGTCGGCGTCGCGGCCCTGGGTGAGGTTGAGCAACTGGTCGCGGTTGAGCACCCGTTGCGGATGGTCGAGGAATACCCGCAGCAGGCGGTATTCGGCACCGCTCAGGGCGACCATGGTGCCGTCCTGGTCGAGCAGGTGGCGGGCGGTGGTGTCCAGCTTCCAGCGTCCGAAGCCCAGCAGGCGGCCGCTTTCGGTGACCACCAGGTTGGGTGGCAGCATCCGTGTGCGGCGCAGCACGGCATTGATCCGGGCCAGCAGTTCGCGGGCGGCGAAGGGCTTGACCAGGTAGTCGTCGGCCCCCATTTCAAGGCCGATGATGCGGTCGGTTTCGTCGTTGCGCGCGGTCAGCATCAGCACCGGGGTGGTCTTGTGCTTGCCTGCACGCAGCTCGCGGCACAGCAGCAGGCCGTCGTCGCCGGGCATCATGATGTCGAGCACGATCAGGTCCACCGGGGTGGTTTCCAGGAAGGCGCGCATCTGCCGGCCATCGGCGACGACCGTGGTGCGCAGGCCGTTCTTCTTCAGGTAGTTGCCGACCAGTTCCCTGATTTCCCGGTCATCGTCAACGATCAAGATGTGATCGACATGTTCCATCGGTCCGACCTCTGTCAAAAATGGTTAGGGCGCAGTCTAGCGACAAGCGCCGCGTTTGCCTGCCACGCTTTGTATTGCAGTGTATCTGGCGGGCGACGGATACATGGATATGCAAAAAAGTCGGCTCATGGGCGAACGCGCTGATCATCCTCGGCAAAATCCGGCTGGCCGGCGTTCGGCATCGGTGTGTATCGCACTGTATCCGACGGCGCTCCAGACACTTGAGCTTTAGCAGCGACCTGTTTGCGACACACAGGGGATACCTGGCGGGCATTCAATGAGCCCCATCGAGGCAACGGTACTCGACCTCACTGAAGCCAACCAGAAGGAAATGACCATGAACAGCAAAGCCCTCTTCGCCGCCTGCCTGTTTGCCGCCCTGAACGTCTGCACCCTGTCGGCCCGCGCCGAGTCCCTGGGTCAGTCGCAGCCTGAAACCTACCGCTATGGCAGCCACCTGGACGTGCGCAAGGTGCTGTCCCTGAGCCAGGACGAAGGGCCGGAGTGCAGCGTGGTCAACGCCCGGATGACCTACCTCGATTCCCGGGGCGAACAGCACATCCTGGCCTACCGCAAGTTTTCCGATATCTGCCACGAGGGGAATTGAGCCTTGGAACGTTTCGCCCTGGCCGTGTTTGGCCTTTTACTTCTGATACGAGAGTGCATGCCATGAACCACGTGAGAACCTACCTGAGTGCGATCGCCTTTTCCCTGGCCGGTGCCGCCGCACACGCTGATGCCGCGACCGAAAAACGCCAGTGCCCCGACGGCCAGTGCTTCCAGTTGACACCGGTGGGCGAGCAGCAGACGGCGCCGCTGCTGGGTGAGAACGGCTCCAGCCGTACGCCGCAGGGTCGCTACCTGGACGACATGCAGGCTTGAGTTTGCGCCGCTGCCGGTTTAGACCCGTACGATGGAATGACTGCGCAAGGAGTTCGAGAGGGGGGAATTGCCGGGGTGGGCGGCTGCCCGGTGGTTGCTGGCGCTGGTAAAAAAAAGCTACTGCACAGGGAGTGCAGTAGCTGAAGTCTTAACCAAAGGATGATGAAGAAGAGTATGGCCCAATGACCGTTCCGGCAGCGTGCCGGAAACCGCTTGAGGCATAACTTTGCCATCGGGGAGCACGGTATCATCGTCCCCGGGTTATCGCTTATCAGCTGCATCAATAGTGATTATTGATACAAAACTGCCCGATTGTATCGAGTAGCGTGTTAGATGCAGCCCCGCTGTGTTCAGTGCTCTCCGATAAAGAGGAGCGGCGGGCCAGGGGCTGGGCGACCTGGCGTTGCGGCCCGATGTAGCTGAAGGTCAGGGTCTTCCAGCCGAGCAAGGCAGGGGCTTTTGCATTCCCCGATGACAACCGATGTTGTAAAAGCAGTGACGCATGGGCTTTTCGAGCGTCTACGACTAGAATCCGCGACGTTATCATCACCAGCGTCGATACAGGCCTAAGAGAAAAGGGGACCTTATGATCATCAAACCACGCGTTCGTGGCTTTATCTGTGTGACCACTCATCCGGTGGGCTGCGAAGCCAATGTCAAGCAACAGATTGACTACGTCACCCAGCAAGGCCCGGTCAACGACGGACCGAAGAACGTCCTGGTGCTCGGCGCCTCTACCGGCTATGGCCTGGCTGCACGTATCACCGCCGCATTCGGTTGCGGCGCCAAGACCCTCGGCGTGTTCTTCGAACGTGAGGGCGACGAAGGCAAGCTGGGCACCGCCGGCTGGTACAACAGCGCCGCGTTCCACAAGTTCGCCGAGGCCGAAGGCCTGTACGCCAAGAGCATCAACGGCGATGCCTTCTCCGACGAGGTCAAGCGCCTGACCATCGAAACCATCAAGCGCGACCTGGGCAAGATCGACCTGGTGGTCTACAGCCTGGCGGCTCCGCGTCGTACCGACCCGAAAACCGGTGAAGTCTACAGCTCGACGCTCAAGCCGATCGGCAAGTCGATCACCCAGCGTGGCCTGAACACCGACAAGGAAGTGGTTGCCGAAACCACCCTGGAGCAGGCGACCGAGGAAGAAATCGCCGGTACCGTCAAGGTCATGGGTGGCGAGGACTGGCAGCTGTGGATCGACGCGCTGGACGAAGCCGGCGTGCTGGCCGAAGGCGCCAAGACCACCGCCTTCACCTACCTGGGTGAGAAGGTCACCCACGACATCTACTGGAACGGTTCCATCGGCGCGGCCAAGAAGGACCTGGACCAGAAGGTCCTGAAGATCCGCGAGCGCCTGGCCGCCAAGGGCGGCGACGCCCGTGTGTCGGTACTCAAGGCCGTGGTCACCCAGGCCAGCTCTGCTATCCCGATCATGCCGCTGTACCTGTCGCTGCTGTTCAAGGTGATGAAGGAGCAGGGCGTTCACGAAGGCTGCATCGAGCAGGTCTATGGCCTGTACAAGGACAGCCTGTACTCGCCGACCCCGATCCTCGACGAAGATGGCCGCCTGCGCGCCGACTACAAGGAACTGGCCCCCGAGGTGCAGGACCTGGTCGCCAAGCTGTGGAACGAGGTGACCACCGAGAACCTCAACGAATTGACCGACTTCGCCGGCTACAAGGCCGAGTTCCTGCGCCTGTTCGGTTTCGGTATCGAAGGTGTGGACTACGACGCCGACGTCAGCCCGGACGTGGCGATCGCCAACCTGATCCAGGCCTGAGTCGCGCCAGAGGCATCGATCGACCCGTGCGGTGAGCCGCACGGGTCATTGCCTGAAGCCGATCGCAGGTGCCATGCCCGGCGCCTGCGACTCACCCCCTCCCTCCACGGGCTGCCGCCCGACGCTGTCGCTGCCGTTTTCAATCCGCCAGCCGTTGCATCTTCGCCCAGTGTCCCGGCGCCAGGCCGAAGGTACTGCGGAATTGCCGGGTCATGTGGCTCTGGTCGGCGAACCCGGCCATCAACGCCGCCTCGCCCAGCGAACGGCCCTGTGCCAGCAACGAGCGCACCAGGTCCAGCCTGCGCATGCTCAGGTAACGATAGGGGCTGGTGCCGAACAACAGGCGGAAATCCCGGCTCAGGGCCCAGCGATCGCGGCCACTGTGCTCGGCCAGTTCGTCGAGGGTCACGGTACGGTCCAGTGCACTGTGAATGAACTCGCGGGCACGTTCCGCCGCCTGGTAGTCGAAGCTGCGCCGCTGGATCGGTGCGCCACAGACGGCATTGAGTGCGTGGGCCAGTTCGAAGATCGCATCCTGCTCCTGCAGTGGGTCGAGGGCATGGTCCATGTTCTGCAGCAGGGTTTCGGTGGCGATCCGCAGGCGTGGGTCGGCGCTCAGCCCGCCGGGGACGAAGGGCAGGGGCTGGCCGCCCAGCGCGGCCTGGATCAGCGACGGCTGGAGGTAGATCATCCGGTACTGGAAGCCGTGGTGGGTGCCGGCATGGCCATCGTGGACTTCATCCGGGTGCAGCACCATGGTCCCGCCGGGCAGGCTGTGGCGCTGGCTGCCGCGGTACTTGAAACTCTGCACACCGGCCAACGTCCGGCCAATGGCATAGGTGTCATGGCGATGGGGGCTGAAACGGTGGCCATGGAAGAACGCTTCGAAACGCTCCATATGGCTGGTCTGCGGTGCGCGCTGCACCCAGTCGATGCTCGGCGTGTGTGTGCCCATGGTCCTGCCTGTTTTTATCTCTTTATTACCGGCCTGATAGTAAAGGAAAACGCCGGCAGGCGCCGCTTTGCCGCAGGCTTGCGGTTTTGCCCGACGGGCCGGGCAGGCCCGGGTCTGTTAGAATCGCAGTACTTTGACACTGCGAGGTTGACCGATGAGCGAACCGATTCGCCTGACCCAGTACAGCCACGGCGCGGGCTGTGGCTGCAAGATTTCGCCCCAGGTGCTGGAAGTGATCCTGGCCGGCAGCGGGGCCCAGAACCTCGACCCGAAACTCTGGGTCGGCAACGCCTCGCGGGACGATGCGGCGGTGTACGCCATCGATGAAGAGCGCGGCGTGGTTTCGACCACCGACTTTTTCATGCCGATCGTCGATGACCCCTTCGACTTCGGCCGGATTGCCGCGACCAATGCCATCAGCGACATCTACGCCATGGGCGGCGACCCGTTGATGGCCATTGCGATTCTCGGCTGGCCGGTGAACGTACTGCAGCCGGAGATCGCTCGCGAGGTGATTCGCGGCGGGCGTGCCGTGTGCGACGCCGCCGGCATCCCGCTGGCCGGCGGGCATTCGATCGATGCGCCCGAGCCGATCTTCGGCCTGGCCGTTACCGGGCTGGTGGACAAGCGCAACATGAAGCGCAACGACACCGCCACGGCCGGCAGCATCCTCTACCTGACCAAGCCCCTGGGCATCGGTGTGCTGACCACCGCGGAAAAGAAAGGCAAGCTGCGCAGCGAAGACGTCGGTGTGGCCCGTGACTGGATGTGCACCCTGAACAAGCCGGGCAGCCGTTTCGGCCAGTTGGCCGGGGTGAGCGCCATGACCGACGTCACCGGCTTCGGCCTGCTCGGCCATCTGGTGGAAATGGCCGACGGCAGTGGCCTGACCGCCCGTATCGTGTACGAGCAGGTACCGCGCCTGGCGACGGTCGAGTACTACCTGGAGCAGGGCTGCATTCCCGGCGGTACGCTGCGCAACTTCGACAGCTATGCCAGCAAGGTCGGTCCGCTGCGTGAGCTGCACAAGCGTGTGCTGTGCGATCCGCAGACCAGCGGCGGCCTGCTGGTGGCCGTCACTCCCGAAGGGCAGGCGGAGTTCCTTGCCGTTGCCGCCGAGTTGGGCCTGAGCCTTGAGCCCATCGGTCAACTGGTGGAGCGACAGAGCCATGCGGTAGAGGTGTCCTGATGCCAGGCGATATCACCGACTACCGCACACTGTTTCTCGACGATGTACCGATGATGGATGCCCGGGCCCCGGTCGAGTTCGCCAAGGGCTCCTTCCCCGGCGTGGTCAATCTGCCACTGATGAACGACCTGGAGCGTCAGCGGGTCGGTACCTGCTACAAGCAGCACGGCCAGCAGGCGGCCATTGCCCTCGGACACCAGCTGGTGTCCGGCGAGGTCAAGGCCGCCCGGCTGCAGGCCTGGGTCGACTTCACCCAGGCCCACCCGGACGGGGTGTTGTACTGTTTTCGTGGCGGCCTGCGTTCGCAGATCGTCCAGCAATGGCTCAAGCAGGACGCGGGCATCGACTACCCGCGGGTGGGCGGTGGCTACAAGGCCATGCGGACCTTCCTGATGCAGACCGTCGAGCAGGCGGTGGAGCAGGCCGACTTCGTGCTGCTGGGGGGCATGACCGGCACCGGCAAGACCGACGTCATCCTTCAGTTGAGCAACAGCCTCGACCTGGAAGGGCACGCCAACCATCGCGGCTCCAGCTTCGGCAAACGGGCCACCGGGCAGCCGTCCAACATCGACTTCGAGAATCGCCTGGCGGTGGATCTGCTGAAGAAGCGCGCCCGCGGTATCGAGCAGTTCGTGGTCGAGGACGAGAGCCGCATGGTTGGGCGTTGCGCCTTGCCGCTGGCGTTGTACCAGGGCATGCAGCGCTTTTCCATGGTCTGGCTCGAGGACAGTCTGGAGAGCCGCGTCGAACGTATCCTGCGCGATTACGTGGTGCAGCTCTGCGCGGAGTTCATTGCCGTTCATGGTGAGCACGGCTTCAGGCTGTTCAGCGAGCGTTTGTTGGGCAGCCTGGACAACATCCACAAGCGCCTGGGCGGCGAGTGCCATGGGCGGATGCGGGCACTGATGGTCGATGCCCTGGTCGAGCAGGAGCGTACCGGTAACGTCGAGTTGCACCGGGCGTGGATTCTGGGGCTGCTCAACGAGTACTACGACCCGATGTACGTGTTCCAGCGCGAGAAGAAAGGCGTGAGGATCGAGTTCGCGGGCGATCAGGCGGCGGTACTGGAGTATCTCGGGACCCGCACTCGACGCTGAGCGTTCGCCTGTAGGCGCCGGACTTGACCGCCAATGGGATCTTGAGGCCGCCAAAGGCTTCGCGGGCAAGCCCGGCTCCTACCGACAGAGTCCGGGCCTGCCCTCTACAGAGCAGGGGTCGGTCAGAGCACTGTCCACGCGACGAGACCGCTGACAATCCCGACCAGCATGGTCAGCACCGCCACGGTCACCAGCACCCGGGCATCGAAGTCCTTGCGCAGCATCAGCAGCGACGGCAGGCTGATGCTCGGCAGGGTCATCAGCAGCGCCACCGCCGGTGCGGTGCCCAGGCCGAGGGTCATCATGGTCTGCACGATCGGGATTTCCGCCGCCGTCGGGATCACGAACAGCGTCCCGACCACCGCCAGTGGCACCAGCCACAGCAGGCTGTTGCTCATGGCACCGTCGACATGGGGGAACAGCCAGACCCGCGCCGCGCCGAGCAGCAGCACCGCCAGGATGTAGATCGGGATCGTGCTCCAGAACAGTTGCCAGAGGGTCTTGCCCCAGCGTGCGAAGAAGTGCTGATCGCTCGCCGTGCTGGCCTCGACCACCGCTTCCACGGCCGGCTCCGGCAGGGTATCGGGCCGGGCCACCCGCTGGGCGATCAGCGACACGCCGAGCACCAGCACCAGGCCGGCCACCAGGCGAATCGCGCTGAAGCCCCAGCCGAGCACGAAGCCCATGAACACCAGGGTCGCCGGGTTGAGCACCGGGTTGGCGATCCAGAACGCCAGCGCCGCGCCGACCGAGACATTCTGCCGGCGCAGGCCGGCGGCGACCGGTGCCGCACAGCAGGAACACATCATGCCGGGCAGGGCGAACAGCCCGCCGCGCAGGGTCGAGCCGAAACCGGCGCGGCCGAACAGGCGCAACAGCCAGTCACGGGGAATCAATACCTGCAGCAGCGAGCCGAGGATCACCGCCAGCACCGCCGCTTTCCAGATCGCCAGGAAATACACCTGGGCATAGGCCAGGGCGGCGGCCACCGGTGAGCCCGGATTGTCGTTGATGATCGAGCCGCCGATGCTATGGCTGTCCGCGGCGACGAAGGCCTTGGCGTAGTAGGGCGACCACTTGACGTAGTACAGGCCGATGGCGGCGATGGCGAGAAACAGCAGCGGTTTCCACCACAGCGACCAGCCCCGGGCAGGGGCGGTGGAGGAGAGTGAAGTCATGGCGAGCGGGCTCTGAAGGAGAGTGAAGGATATCGGGTGAATGATAACCCAGGGGCTGCGCTTCGCGATGTTATCCGGGTGATATCTGATGTTTCCGGGTCGTCCGATAGCGACCTTTCATTCACCGAGACACTGACTGTAAAGCCCCAACCTCACGCCATCGGCGGCAGCCGCCGCTTCACCGGTGTCTTCTTGACGATCGCGGTATTGGTCTCCGCATGGCTGTTGAGCCGGTCGAGCAGGGTATCCAACTGCTCCATGTCCCGCACATGCAACCGGGCGATGAAGCAGTCATCGCCCGTGACCTTGTCGCATTCGGTGAACTCGGGAATCGCCTGGATCTGCCGTTCCACCTCGTGCAACTGGCCGGGCAGCGGGCGGATCCGCACGATCGCCTGCAACAGGTAGCCAAAGGAGCGGGGCTCGACCTCCAGGGTGTAGCCCCTGATCACGCCACGTTCTTCCAGGCGGCGCAGGCGCTCGGCAACGCTGGGGGCGGACAGTCCGCTGATCTGCGCCAGGGCCTTGAGCGAGCGCCGGGAGTCTTCCATCAGCGCCGTGAGCAGGAGTTGGTCAATTGCGTCGGTCATCTTGGTCTCGTAAGGTAAAAACGGCAGTCAGCCTTGATCATAAAGGCAAAATCGCAGTTTAGCCTTTTATAGTCACTGGAGACGCCGTTGTGGCGCTTGGCATACTTTCGCCATCTGCCAAGGAGCTCAATCATGTCTCAATCACTGCATCGCGGGTCGCTGGAAATGGTCGCGGCCATGCTGATTTCCGGAACCATCGGCTGGTTCGTGCTGGTGTCCGGCCAGCCGGTACTCGACGTGGTGTTCTGGCGCTGCCTGTTCGGTGCGCTGACTCTGCTGGCGATCTGCGCCGTCATGGGCTTTCTGCGCCCGGGCATCCTGAGCCGCACCACCTTCCTGCTGGCGGTGCTCAGCGGGGTGGCGATCGTCGGCAACTGGGTGCTGTTGTTCGCGTCCTATTCCCGTGCCTCGATCGCCATCGGCACGGCGGTCTACAACGTCCAGCCGTTCATGCTGGTGGGGCTGGCGGCGCTGTTTCTCGGCGAGAAGATCACCGCGCAGAAGCTGTTCTGGCTGGGCCTGGCCTTTGCCGGAATGCTGGCGATCGTCAGTGCCCATGGCCAACAGGGTGAAAGTGGCGGCGATTACCTGCTGGGCATCGTGCTGGCGCTCGGTGCCGCGCTGCTGTATGCCTTTGCCGCGTTGATCATCAAGCGTCTGGCCGGTACGCCGCCGCACCTGATCGCGTTGATCCAGGTGGCCACCGGGACCCTGCTGCTGGCGCCCTGGGCGAACCTGTCGGTGCTGCCGGTCGGGGCCAGTGCCTGGGGCAGCCTGGTGACTCTGGGCATCGTTCACACCGGGGTGATGTACGTGCTGCTGTATGGCGCGATCCAGAAACTGCCGACGGCGTTGACCGGCGCCCTGTCGTTCATCTACCCGATCGCGGCGATCCTCGTCGACTGGTTCGCCTTCGGCCATCGCTTGCAGCCGCTGCAGTGGCTGGGGGTGACGGCGATCCTGCTGGCGGCGGCCGGCATGCAACAGGGCTGGACGCCCTGGAGCCGCCGGGTCGTCGCCCGGGGTTGACTGCCCCCCTGCGGGAGCCGGGTCCCACAGGCACAGTGGCATGGCACAAGCCCGGTGGGGGCACCGATCAGGCGCGATAGCGGGCTGCCGGCAGTACCTGCATGTAGTTGGGCAGCATTGCCTGGCGCGCCGCTTCCAGAGCCTGCCACTGGGTTTCGTCCGGCAACGGTGGGATGGTCACGGTTTCGCGACGATCGAAGCCCACCAACGCCGCATCCACCAGGTCTTCGACTTCCATCACCGCCTGCAGGTCCTCGATCCGCTTGCCGGAGCGCTCCCAGATTTCGGTACGGGTGGCGGACGGCAGGACGGCCTGGACATACAGCCCCTTGGCGCCCAGCTCGATGTTCAGGCCCTGGCTCAGGAACAGCACGAACGCCTTGCTCGCCCCGTAGACGCTCATTTGAAGCTCCGGCGCCAGGCCCACCACCGAGGCGAGGTTGATGATCGAGCCGCCACCGCTGCGGGCCAGGCGCGGGGCGATGGCGTTGCTCAGGCGGGTGAGGGCGGTGATGTTGAGGGTGATGATCTGGTTGACCAGCTCCGGCGTCTGTTCGATGAAACTGCCGGCGCCACTCATGCCGGCATTGTTGACCAGGATACCGATGCTGGCGTCGTCCCTGACCCGCGCCTCGATCCCGGCCAGCTCGCCGGCATCGGTGAGGTCGGCCTGCAGCACCTCCACGTTCACCCCGGTTTCCGCGCGCAGGCGTTCGGCCAGCGCTTCCAGGCGTGACTTGTCCCGGGCGACCAGCACCAGGTCGTGTCCGCGTTTGGCGAAACGGTCGGCATAGACGGCACCGATACCGGTGGAAGCGCCCGTGATCAGGACGGCGGGTTTGATGGTCATGGCGGGAATCCTCGTTGGCTGGAATTAATCATGATAGTCATCATGTTTATTAAATATGATATTCGTCATGTATACTGTCAAGCCTGTCAACGGAGGTTCGGATGAAAGTCAGTCGCGAGCAGGTTGCGCAAAACCGCCTGAAGATCCTTGAAGTCGCCGGCCGACTCTTTCGGGAGCATGGCTACGAGGCGGTCAGCGTCGCCCAGGTGATGAAGGCCGCAGGAATGACCCACGGTGGTTTCTATGGCTACTTCGCCTCGAAGGATGAGCTGGTGGTCGAGGCCCTGGCGCATGTGGCCTCGACCTCGCCGACGGTGGGCGATGACCTGGCCGGCTACATCTCTCGCTACCTGAGCAGCGACCACCGAGAGGATTGCGCGGGCGGCTGCCCGCTGGCCGGACTGGCCACGGAAACCCGGCGCCAGTCCGCCGAGGCGCGGGCGCAGATGACCCGCAGCATCGGCCGGCAACTCGAACGCCTGACGCAGGACATGCCGGGCGCCTCGACCGAGGAGACCCGGCGTGCCGCCACCGGCAGCCTGGCGACCCTGGTTGGCGCCCTGGTGCTGGCGCGGGTCTGTGACGACCCGCAGTTGGCCGAGCGGCTACTCGACGACAGCCGCCAGTGGCTGCTGGAGAAGAACCGTATCGGCTGAGCGCGGCGGTGTGCCCGCCAATGCCTGCTGCACGCAGCGCAGGGCGAGCAGGGTGGTGGGGTCGACCAGGCTGACCACGCCGCTGTCCAGCTCGAAGCGTTCGGCATGGGGCAGGATCAGCGGCAGTTCGGTGCAGCCGAGGATCAGCACCGAAGCGCCCGCCTGGCACAAGTGGTTGGCGGCTTCGAGCAACTGCTCGCGGCACAGGCCGTCGGTGTGCCCGGCCTTGACCCCGCGTTCGCCGTAGATCGCTGCCATCACCCGTGCCTGCATGGCTGGCTGCGGGACGATCAGTTGCAACCCCCACTGCCGGGCCACGTCGTGGTAGACCCGGCTCTGCACCGTTCCCGACGTTGCCAGCAGGCCGACGCTTTTGCCGGCACCATGCTGCTCGGCGATGTGCCGGATGGTTACGTCGAGCATGTTGATGATCGGTGTCTTCAGATAAGGTTGGATCCGCTCGACGAATGCATGGGCGGTATTGCACGGGATGGCGATGGCATGCGCGCCTTCCTGCTCCAGGCGTTTGCAGGTGGCGTACAGCGCCATGCTCGGGTCGGTGGCCTGGTGCAGCAGGTTGGCGGTGCGGTCGGGGATCTGCGGGTTCTGCTCGACCACCATGCGGATATGCTCCTGGTCCCTGTCCGCCGGTGTGTGGCGGATCACCTTGGCCATGAAGTCGACCGTGGCCGCCGGGCCGACGCCGCCGACGATGCCCAGCTTGAAGCGTGGCGCGGGCGCCGGTTCGCTGGCGTGGATGGCGTAGTCGCTGTAGACCCGGTTGGCATCGAGCAGGGCGATGCCGCGCCGTTGCAGGTCCTGGCTGACCAGTGACAGTTCGGTCAGCCCCGGCAGGATCAGCGCGACGCCCTGCTCCTGCAACTCCACGCAGACCTGGTGCAGGTGCTCCAGCGGCGCCCCGTCGAACTGGCCGTCCTTGATCCCGTCGACGCCGTACATTGCTTCCATCAATCGTGCCTGGTTCTCTGTACCGGGATAGACCAGTTCATGGCGGTCGGCGAAGTAGCGTTCGAACAGCCCGCTGTGGCGCACATAGTCGGAGGTCAGGATACCCAGCCGGCCGCCTTCGGGCAGCGTGCGCTCGACCTGCTGGCGCAGGGCATGCAACAGGTCGAAGACCGGAATGCCCAGCTCGGCCTGGATCTCCTCGCGAAAGGTATGGCTGGCAATACACGGCAGCAGGATCGCATCGGCTCCGCCGTTCTCCAGCGACTGGCACATCTGGAAGGCGTAGAACTTGCGCGAGCTCATGCTGGCGTCTCGGTCCAGCGGCAGCAGCACGTCCTTGAACGGGTGCTGCTCGAACAGGAAGTGGTAGCGCCCCTGGTCGGCAAGCACCGGGCGGCTGCTGATCAGCTTGTTGAACAGGTCAGCGCCGGCCAGTGAGCCAAGCCCTCCGACAATGCCGAAGGTCTTGCCGGGAGAGGTGGATTTTTTCGCGTTCATGACGGTACTCGAGCCAGGGATTGCGTGGGTTGCACCGGGGCGGCCGGCTCGGCGGCGGTTTCGCCGGATTGCGCGCTGTCCTCCCTGCTCGCCACTACGGCGGTGGCGATGCTGTTGCCGACGATATTGGTCGCGGTACGGGCCATGTCGAGGAACTGGTCGATACCGAGGATCAGCAGCAGGCCGGCCTCGGGCAGGTTGAACATCGGCAGGGTCGCCGCGACCACCACCACCGAAGCGCGGGCCACGCCGGCCATGCCCTTGCTGGTGACCATCAGCGTCAGCAGGATCAGCACCTGCTGGGCGAAGCTCAGTTCGATGTTGTAGGCCTGGGCGATGAACATCACGGCGAAAGCCTGGTACATCATCGAGCCATCGAGGTTGAACGAGTAGCCGAGCGGCAGCACGAAGCTGGAAATCCGCTTCGAGGTGCCGAATTTCTCCAGGGCGTCGATGGTCTTGGGATAGGCCGACTCGCTGCTCGCGGTGGAGAACGCCAGCAGCACCGGTTCGCGGATCAGCTTGCCCAGGCGCCACACCGAGCGCCCGAGGAACAGGCGCCCGATGCCGAACAGGATCGCCCACAGCACCAGGATGCCGACATAGAACTCGCCGATCAGCTTGCCGTAGTCCAGCAGCAGGCCCAGTCCTTCGGTGGTGAGAGCCGCGGCGATGGCGCAGAACACGCCGACCGGGGCGAAACACATCACGTAGTCGGTGATGCGGAACATGATTCTGGCCAGTTCATCCACCAGATTGCTGATGCCGACATACCCCTGTTTCTTGAGGAAGGACAGGGCAAAACCGAAGAACAGCGAGAACACTACGATCTGCAGGATCTCGTTGTTCGCCATGGCTTCGGCGATGCTGCGCGGGAACACATGGCTGATGAAGGCCTTGAGGCTGAAGTCGCCGACATTCACTGGTGCCGCGCCGCTGTTGGCGGCTGGCGCCACGAGGTTCAGGCCGGCGCCGGGCTGGAACAGATTGACCAGCAGCATGCCGATCAGCAGCGACAGCAGCGAGGCGCTGACGAACCAGATCATCGCCCGCAGGCCGATGCGGCCGACGGAGTGCGAACTGCCCAGGCTGGCGATGCCACCGACCAGGGTGGCGAACACCAGTGGGGCGATGATCATCTTGATCATGCGCAGGAAAATATCGGTGACCAGGCTGAAGTAGCCGGCCAGTTCCCTGGCCGCCCTGGCATCGCCGGCGTAGTGGTGGCAGGCCCAGCCCACCAGGATGCCGAGGCCGATCGCCAGGGCGATTTGCTTGGGAAGTCGTTTGCTGTTCACAGGAGCACCCTCAATGACCGTTCGTTGTTTTTTTTGTCACGGGGCCAGTCTATGGCTGGGGAAAGGGCTCGTTGATGAGTAAATGCCATACACTGATGCGTAATCGGAATAGTTTGCCGACGGTGATTGCCCGACACTGGCGGCTGCTCACGCCCAGCCCTCCTCAGCAGTGGGAATCACCATGCAGATCAAGTGGATAGACGACATCCTGGCGGTTGCCGAACTGAAGAACTTCTCCCGCGCGGCGGAGGTGCGCTGCATTACCCAGTCCGCGCTGTCGCGACGGATTCGTTCGTTGGAGGAGTGGGTCGGCGTGGAACTGGTGGACCGCGGCACCTACCCGGTGCAACTGACGGCCGCCGGACGGACCTTCTGCGAACAGGGCAGGGAAACCCTTGCCGACCTGCAGGAGCTGCGCGCGACCCTGCGCCGGGGCGACCGGATGCCCGGGCGTTCGATCCAGGTGACCGCCGGGCACAGCCTGTCCATGACCTTCCTGCCCAAGTGGCTGATGCGCTTCCAGCGTGGCAATGCCGGTTTCAACGCGCGGGTGGTGGCCGCCAATATCCATGATGCGGTCATCGCCCTGGCCGAGGGCGGTTGCGATCTGATGATCGGCTATCACCATCCCCAGGCGCCGATCCTGCTCGACCCGGAGAAGTTCATCAGCCTCACTCTCGGGCATGATTCACTGATCCCGGTCTCGGCACCGGACAAACGCGGCAGGCCGCTGTATGCCTTGCCGGGAAAAAAACAGGCGCCGCTGCCGTACCTGGCCTACACCGCGACCACCTTCCTGGGGCGGGTGGTTGAGGTGATCCTGAAAAATGCCGAAAGCCCCTGCGAGCTGGATCGTTGCTACGAGGCCGACATGGCCATGCTGCTGATGAAGATGGCCCAGGAGGGGTATGGCATTACCTGGCTCCCCGAAAGCGCGGTGCAGGATGAATTGCACAAGGGCACGCTGGTCCGGGCCGGTAGCGCGCACTGGAGTGCCGATCTGGAAATCCGTTCCTACTGCTCGGTGGCCAATGCCAACCCGACCATGCGCGAGTTGTGGAAGTCGCTGGAGGCCGAGCGCCGGCCTGCCTGAGCGCGCCTCAGTTGCCGATCAGGTACAGGCAGATCGACAGGGTCACCAGCGAGCCCAGGGTCGAGACCAGGATCGTGCTCGACACCAGCGAGGCTTCACGCTTGTAGTACTCGGCCAGCATGAACGGCCCGGTGCCGGTGGGCAGGGCACTGAGCAGCAGTGCCGAGTTGGCCCACAGCGGCGGCAGATGAAACACCCTGAACGCCAGGAACCCGGTCAGCAGCGGGTGCGCCACCAGCTTGAGCAGCACCAGCAACGTCACGCCCTGGCGCGGACCCTGTTGCTTGTGCGCCAGGAACAGTCCGAGGGAAATCAGCGCGCAGGGGATGGTCGCCGCGCCGAGCAGGCTGAGAAACTTCTCCGCCGGTGCCGGCAGCGGGGCGCCACCCCAGGCCCAGAGGGCACCGAGCAGCGGCGACACCACCAGCGGATTTTTCGCCAGGGCCAGCAGCACCTTGAAGACGATCCGGTGCACCTGGCGCTCGGCCTGCAAGCCGATCTCGATACACACCAGCGCCAGGCCGAACAGCACGCAGACCACCAGCAGCGAAGCGATCAGCGCCGGTTCCAGGCCGTTCTGGCCGAGCACCATCACGCACAGCGGAATGCCGATGTAGCCGGTGTTGGCATAGGACGCGCTCAGGGCATCGATGCTGGCATCGGCGAAATGCCCGGCCTTGCGCCAACGCAGCAGCAGGGTCAGGGCGAAGATCGCCAGGGTGCTCAGGGTGAACGCCAGCACGAAGCCGGGATGCCAGATCTGCTCCCAGGTTGCTGTCGCCGTGGCCTTGAACAGCAACGCCGGCAGGCACAGCCAGACCACCATGCGATTGATCTCCGAGGCCGCGTTGGGCCCCAGGCGGTGGGTGCGACGGCAGATGAAGCCTACCAGGATCAGGGCGAAGATGGGCAGCAGGACACTCAATACGGAGGACATCGAAGCTGAAGCCTTGGGCATGCGCGGATGGGTGGGGAAGGGTAAGGGGGGAGATCGTTAGCTTGCAATCCTTCTTTGCCGGTGATGGCTCGGCAGGGTCGCGCCGGCAGCCAAGGCGCGACCCACGGACCATCATTGCGCCTCGCGGTCGAGCAACTGCCGCTTGCGTTCCACGCCCCAGCGATAACCGGACAGGTCGCCATCGCTGCGCACTACCCGATGGCAGGGAATCGCCACCGCCAGGCTGTTGGCCCCGCAGGCCTGGGCCACGGCACGGAAGGACTTTGGCGCGCCGATCATTTTCGCGATCTCGGCATAGCTGGCGGTGCTGCCCACCGGAATCGTGCGCAGCGCCTGCCAGACCCGCTCTTGGAAGGCCGTGCCGCGCAGGTCCAGTGGCAGGTCGAGGCCAATCGCCGGGGCTTCGACAAAGCCCACCACCTTGGCCACCAACTGCTCGAAGTCGGCATCGCCACCGATGAAGTGGGCCCGTGGGAACTTGTCCTGCAGGTCCCGCGCCAGTGCCTCTGGATCGTCGCCCAGGAGGATGGCACAGACCCCGCGCTCGCTCTGTGCCACCAGGATCGCCCCCAGGGAACACTGGGCGATGGCAAAGCGGATTTCGGTATTGCTGCCACCGGCCCGGTAGTCGGACGGTTTCATGCCCAGCACTGCATCGCTGGCTGCGTAAAAGCGGCTGCTGGCATTGAAGCCGGCACCGTAGAGCGCATCGGTGACCGAGCTGCCACGGGCCAACTGTGCCCGCAGCCTGCCGGCCCGGTGGGCGGCGGCGTAGGCCTTGGGTGTCAGGCCGGTATGGGCCTTGAACACCCGGTGGAAGTGGAACGGGCTCAGTCCCAACTGCTCGGCCAGGGGGGTGAGCGAGGGCAGGCTGTCCGATGCCTCGATCAATTGGCAGGCGCGGGTGACCAGGGCCACCTGCTGCTGGTGGCTGGCGGTCTGGTCGGCGGCGGCCCGGCGGCTGGGTCGGTAACCGGCGGCCTCGGCCTGTTCGGCGCTGTCGAAGAACTCGACATTCTCCGGCCGTGGGCGCCTTGCGCTGCTGCTGGGGCGGCAATACACGCCGGTGGTCCGCACGCCGTAGACGAAGTCGCCGTCGGCACTGGCGTCGCGGTTCAGGACTGCCTGCCAGCGTGGGTCGTTTTCCACGGTGCTGGCCTGGCGTGAAGCGACCTGGGTCGAAGTGTTCATGCTGTTCTCCTGTCGGATAAGCCGGTTTCGCTCAGTCTGCGGCGCTGGCCAAAACGGGGAACCCCGAGTCTTGCGGTTGAATTCTACTGCCTGTTCAGGTGGCGTCGTGAAAGATGATCCCCAGGGTGTGCCGGCGGCCCGAGTGTACGCGGCTGACGCCATGGCGCATGTTCACCCGGTAGCAGCCGCGAGTGCCTTCCACCGGCCGCTGCGCCACCGCGAAGATCAGTCCGTCACCCTGTTGCAGCGCGGCCACCTGGGGGCGACTCTGCCTGCGCGGACGTTGTTCGGTGAGGACGAATTCGCCGCCGGTGAAATCCCGCCCGGGCCTGGACAGCAGGATGGCAACCTGCAGGGGAAACACCTGTTCGCCGTACAGGTCCTGATGCAGGCAGTTGTAGTCGCCGGCGCCGTATTGCAGCAGCAACGGCGTCGGGCGCTGCTGGCCGGCGGCATGGCAACGCTGCAGCAGGGCCTGGTGGGTGATCGGGTAGACATCGTTCAGTTGCAGGCGGCGGTTCCAGTCGTTGGCGATCAGGGCCAGGGGCGGATAGAGCGCCGTGCGCAGTTGGTGCACCAGGGCTGGCAGTGGGTAGTTGAAGTACTGGTATTCGCCCTGGCCGAAACCGTGGCGGGCCATGACCACCCGCGAGCGAAACGCGGTCTGTTGCGGATACAGGGCGACCAGCTCCCGGCACTGTTCGGGGCTCAGCAGGCCTGGGAGCAGGGCATTGCCCTGCCGGTCGAGGTCCTGGCCGATCGCCTGCCAGTCGAGTGCGTGTATCAGGGTGTGCATGATATGAGGGCCTTGAGCTGTGTTCAGGCCAACAGTCTGCTGCGCTGACCGTGGCGCCACACTCCGACTCTTGCGCTTGAATTACCGGGACGGGGCTGGGTTTCTCCTACGCGCTCCCCTAGGATATTTATCTTTGCCCTGTCAGGATTTTCCCCGATGTCCGCCGCCCACCGCCTTGCCGTGCCCCTGTCCAAAGCCTACCGCCTGCTCAACCACGGGCCCACCGTACTGGTCAGTGCGGCACACGATGGGCAGCGCAATATCATGGCTGCGGCCTGGGCCATGCCGCTGGATTTCGAGCCGCCCAAGGTGGCGGTGGTGCTCGACAAGTCGACCTGGACCCGGCGCCTGCTGGAAGCCTCGGGCATCTTCGTGCTGCACGTACCCTGCGTCGCCCAGGCGGACATCGTGCAAACCGTGGGTACCACCTCCGGCCTGGAACTGGGCCAGAGCCACAGTCGCGACAAGTTCGATGCCTATGGCCTGCAGACCTTCAAGGGCGAGCATCTCGACGCACCGCTGGTGGAAGGTTGTGTCGCCTGGCTCGAATGCCGCCTGCTGCCGGAACCGCGCAACCAGGAGCATTACGACCTGTTCCTGGGCGAGGTGATCGCCGCCCAGGCCGATTCGCGGGTGTTCAGTGACGGGCGTTGGCACTTTGAAGGACACGACTCGCTGCGCACCTTGCACCATGTCGCCGGCGGGCATTTCCTCACGATTGGCGACGCCGTGGACGGCCAGGTGTTGAAGCTGTAAATCAGATCCACAGGCCGACACCGGTCGAATGCCCCATCGGCCGTTGCCAGCAATTGCGATGTTGAACAGTGATCTGGTTTACATCCGCGAGCCTGCTTCCAGCGTCAGCCCTGGCCCTGCGGGCTCCAGCCCCCACCCAACGCCACCATCAGCCCGACACTGGCCTGCAACTGCCGGGTCTGCAGGGCCTGCAACTGTCGTTGCGCCTGCAGGGCGGCGGTCTGCGCGGTGACCACATCCAGGTAGTTCACCGCGCCAGCCTGGTAGCTGTTCATCGCCAGGGTCTGGGTGTGCTGCGCGGCATTCACCGCAGCCTGTTCGTCCCGGGCTTCCTGCTGCAGGTCGCGCAGTTGCGCCAGGTTGTCCTCGACCTCCCGCACCGCCCGCAATACATGGCTGCGGTACTGGGCGGACGCTTCCTCGAACTCGGCCTTGGCCTGCTGCTCCTGGGCACTGATCCGCCCACCATCGAAGATCGGCAGGTTGACCAACGGCCCCAGCGCCCAGTAACGGTTACCCGCCGACAGCAGGTTACCGACACCCTGGGTCTGGCCACCGACCAGGCCGGTCAGGCTGAAGTCGGGGTACCAGGCGGCCTTGGCCACGCCGATCCCGGCATTGGCGGCGAACACCCGGCGTTCGGCGGCGGCGATGTCGGCACGACGTTGCAGCAGGTTGCTCGGCAAGGCGCCCGGCACTTGGGGAATCGCCAGGATCTGCGGGGTCGCGGCCAGCTGGAAGTTGCTCGCCGACTCCCCGACCAGTTCGGCGATCGCATGCTCGGCCAGGTTGCGTTGCCCACGGACTTCGTCCAGTTGCGCCTCGGCTTCGGCCAACTGGCTCTGGGCACGGGTCAGGTCGAGTTCCGAAGCGATCTTGCCTTCGTAGCGATCACGGGTCAGTTGCAACGCCTGGCTGTAGTCGTCCAGCGAACTGGAGAGAATCCGGCTCTGGGCATCCAGGCCATTGAGCTGGATGTACAGGCTTGCCAGTTGTTGCTGCAGGCTCAGCCGTGCCACCGCCAGGTCGTCGGCCGAAGCCTGGGCCTGGGCGTCGCCGGCGGCGACCTGGTTGCGGATACGGCCCCACAGGTCGAGGTCGAAGTTCAGCGCGAAACCGGCGGTGTTGCTGTTGTACACCGAAGGCTGGGTGCTGCCGCGCAGTGGGCGGTTGTCCGATTGCCGCTGGCGTTCGGGCTGGGCACTCGCGCTGATCTGCGGGAACAACCCGGCATGCAACTGGCTGGCGTAGGCCTGGGCACCGTCATAGTGGGCCAGGGCCGCCGCCAGGTCCGGGTTGGCCGTGAGCAGGCGCTGTTGCAGGTCGTTCAGGTGCTCGTCCTGGAACAGCAGCCACCACTGGCTGGACAACGGGTCGCCAGGCCTGGCCAGGTGCCAGGGGCCGTCGCTGGTCTGTTCGCGGTACTGCGCCGGCAGGTCGATCTGCGGCACCTTGTAGGTCGGGGCCAGCGAGCAGCCTTGCAGGCCGGCGATCAATAGCAGCCAGGCGCCGAGTTTAAGCTTTGCGGGCATGCTGTCCTCCGGCGTCGGCGAGTTTCACCAGGTCACCTTCGCGCAAGGCGTCCGGCGGGTTGTCGATCACGGTGTCGGCGGGCTTCAGGCCCTGGTCGATGACCAGGCGTTCACCCAGGTCCAGGCCGATATGGATATCGCGCAGGTGCACGTGTTTCTGCGCATCGAGCACCGCCACCTGGGTGCCCTTGGCGCGGAAGATCAGGGCGCTGGCGGGAATGCTCACGCCTTGGGTATCGGCCGGCACCGGGAGAGTCGCCTCGGCGTAGTCGCCCGGCAGCAGGGCGTTGTCCGGGTTGTCGGCGACGAACTGCGCCAGCAGGGTGCCGGAGCGCGCATCCACGGCTGTCGAATTGCCCACCAGGCGTGCGCTGAAGGTCTTGCCGGGGTGTTCCGGCACGCTCAACCGCACCTGCAGGCCGGGACGAATGACGCTGGCGTAGTTCTGCGGCACTGGCACATACAGCCGCAACTGGTGGGTATCGGCGATATCGAACAGTTCCGGATCGCTGTCGCTGTCGGCCTTGATCAACTGGCCGATGTCGGTGTTGCGGGCGGTGATGGTGCCGCTGAACGGGGCGCGGATGGTCTTGTAGGCCTCCAGCGCCGCCAGCCGTGCGTAGTCGGCCTCGGCGGCCTGGGCATTGGCCCGTGCCGCCGCCGCGTTGGAGCTCTTTTCATCGGCCTCCTGTTGTGACACCGAATGGGTGCTCACCAGGTTCTTCCAGCGGGTCGCGGTGGTCTGCGCCAGGCGCGCGTTGGCCTGTTCCTGCAGCATATGGGCATGAGCCTGGGCAACCTGCTGGTCGAGGTCCGGGCTGTCGATCCGGGCCAGGACCTGGCCGGCCTGGACCTGGCTGCCGATGTCACTGGTCCAGTCCTTGAGGTAGCCGCTGACCCGCGCATGGATCGGCGCCTTGCTCCAGGCCTCCAGGCGGGCCGGCAGGCGCAGGGTGTCGCCGGCAGCGTTCTGCGTTGGCTGGAACACGCTGACCATTGGCACGGCGGCGGCTTCGGTCCAGGCGGTCACGTCCCGTTCGTGGCGGGTTCGCGCGGCAATCCCGTTGGCCACCAGCAGCGCTGCCAGGGTCAGGCCGCCGACGCCCAGGTAGAGCAGGCGTTTGCCCGAGGGTTTGCGATCAGTCATGAGTCATTTCTCCAGCTACGGCGCGAAGGGGTTGTCGGCGACCATGCACCAGGCTGAACACCACGGGGACGAACAGCAGGGTGGCAGTGGTCGCCAGGATCAGACCGCCGATCACGGCGCGTCCGAGGGGGGCGTTCTGTTCCTGGGAGAGGGCCAGCGGCAGCATGCCGATGATCATCGCCAGGGCGGTCATGCAGACCGGGCGAAAACGGGTATAGCCGGCTTCCAGGGCGGCCTTGAGGGCATCGCCGTGCTCGGCCAGGCGTTCGCGGCAGAAGCTCACCACCAGGATCGAGTTGGCGGTGGCCACGCCCATGCACAGGATGGCACCGGTCAGCGCCGGCACCGACAGCGAGGTGCCGCTGAGGAACAGCATCCAGACGATCCCGGCCAGGGCCGCGGGCAGGGCGGTGATGATCACGAACGGGTCGATCCAGGACTGGAAGTTGACCACGATCAGCAGGTAGATCAGCACCACCGCGCCGAGCAGGCCGAAGCTCAGGCCGCTGAAGGCTTCATGCAGGGCGTCGATCTGCCCGTGCAGGCTCACCACCGCCCCCTTGGGCCGCAGCGATGCCGCATCGTCGAGGATCTTCTGCACGTCATGGGCCACCGCTCCCAGGTCACGGCCCTGGACGTTGGCGTAGAGATCCAGGGTCGGCTGGATGTTGTAGTGGGTCACCACCGCCGGGCTGGGGACCCGGTTGATGGTCGCCAGGCCACCGAGGATCTGCGACTGGCCGTTGCTGCCGGTCACCGGCAGGGCTTCCAGCGCGGGCAGGCTGTCGAGGCGGTATTGCGGAGTGGCCGCGACCACGCCATATGACACGCCGTTGGCCGGGTTGAGCCAGAAGGTCGGGGCCACCTGGGAACTGCCGGCCAGCGAGGCGACCATGCTGTTGGTGACGTCACGTTCGGTGATTCCCAGGCCCTTGGCGCGCATCCGGTCGACGTTTACCTGCAGCGACGGATACCCCTCGGACTGCTGGATCCGCAGGTCGGCGATGCCCGGCACGTGTTGCAGGCGACGCTGCAGTTCCACGGCGAACTTGCGGTTCTCCTCGGCACTGCGGCCGGAGATCTTCACGTCCAGCGGCGCCGGGGCACCGAAGTTGAGGATCTGGCTGCTGATGTCGGCGGGCAGGAAGGCGAACTGGCTGCCGGGGAAGCTTTCCGGCAGGGCGCTGCGCAGTTGCTTGACGTAGTCGGCGGTCGGCTTGTGACCGGGCTTGAGCGTCACCTGGATATCGCCGTCCTGCGGGCCGATGGTACCGCTGCTGCTATAGGCCATGTCGATGCCGCTCAGCGGGATGCCGATGTTGTCGACGATGTTTTCCAGCTCCTCGGCGGGAATGATCTCGCGAATCCGTGCCTCGATACGGTCGAAGGCCGCGGCGCTTTCCTCGATCCGCGAGCCCAGTGGCAGGCGCACATGCAGGGCCAGGGCGCCGGCGTCGGTGGCTGGGAAGAAGTCCTCGCCCAGACTCGGCAGCAGGGCGAAGGAGGCCAGCACGCAGCCGAGGAAACCGAGCAGGAAGCGCCGGCGGCAACCCAGGGCGAGGGTCAGCAGACCATGGTAGACGTCGCGCACGGCGGAGAAGCCGCGCTCGAAGCTCTGCTGGAAGTTCAGCAGGCCCTGCAGCAGCGCATGGCGCTGGCGACCGTGCTGATCGCCTTCGTGATGATTGATGAACGCATCTTCCGGATGGTGGCCGGGACCGCCCTCGAGCACGTGGGGCTTGAGCAGGAACATCGCCAGGGTCGGCACCAGGGTCCGCGACAGGATGAACGAGCTGGCCATGGCGAAGATCACCGCCAGGGCCATCGGCCGGAACAGGTAGCCGGCGATGCCCTGCAGCATGAACATCGGCACGAACACGATGCAGATACACAGCAGCGAGACGAACGCCGGGCCGACGATCTGTCTGGCGCCGTCGAGAATCGCCGTCTTCACCGCCTTGCCCTGTTCCAGGTGCCAGTTGATGTTCTCGATGGTCACCGTCGCATCGTCCACCAGGATCCCCACCGCCAGCGCCAGCCCGCCGAGGGTCATGACGTTGAGGGTCTGGCCGGTGGCCGCCAGCAGCGCGATGGCCGAGAGCACCGCGAGCGGGATCGAGGCGGCGATGATCAGGGTCGAGCGCCAGCTGCCGAGGAACAGCAGGATCATCGCGCTGGTCAGCAGGGCGGCGATGATCCCTTCACGGGCCACGCTGCCCACCGATTCCTTCACGAACACCGAGGCATCGCCCAGCAGCGAGGTCTTCAACTCTGGCGGCAGGGTCTCGTTGATCAGCGGCAGCATGCTGCGGATGCCGTCGACGATCGACAGGGTGGAGATGTTGCCGTTCTTCATCGCCGGCATCAGCACCGCCCGCCGGCCGTCGACCCGCACGACGTTGGTCTGTGGCGGCGAGCCGTCACGTACGTGGGCCACCTGGCCGATGGTGATCAGTGCACCGTCGACGGTCTTGATCGGCAGGTCGTTGAGTTCGTCGATCACCTTCGGGCTGTTGTTGAGCAGCACAGTGTATTCGTAGGGGCCGAGCTTGGCGGTCCCCACCGGGATGATCTGGTTCTGCGCCGCCAGCGCATTGCCGACGTCCTGGGCCGACAGACCCTTGGCGGCCAGCGCCTGGGGATCGAGGTCGAGGGTGATCTGGCGCTGTTTGCCGCCCATCGGGGTCGGCAGGGCCAGGCCGGGTACCGAGGTCAACGGCAGGCGGATGTTGTTCTGCACCAGGTCGCGGATTTTCGCTTCCGACAGGGTTGGGCTGGAGAATGCCATCTGCAGGATCGGTACTGTCGAGGCGTTGTAGTTGAGGATCAGCGGCGGAGTGATGCCCGGCGGCATCTGTTTCAGTACGGTCTGCGACACCGCTGTCACCTGGGCGTTGGCGGTGCGGATATCGACGCCGGGCTGGAAGAAGATCTTGACGATGCCCATGCCGGGCAACGATTGCGACTCGATGTGCTCGATGTCGTTGACCGTGGTACTCAGCGAGCGCTCGTAGGTATAGATCACCCGGCCGGCCATGTCGTCGGGGGACAGGCCGTTGTACTGCCAGACCACCGCCACCACCGGGATGCCGATATCGGGAAACACGTCAGTGGGCGTACGCAGGGCCGCCAGCGGCCCGATGATGCAGATGAAAATCGCCAACACGATGAACGTGTACGGCTTGAGCAGTGCGGTCTTTACCAGCCCGAGCATGCCTTGAACCTCCGGGGAGTGGAATTGCAAACCCCGGCAGTCTTGCCGCTGGAACCTAACGTTTGGCTTTCACCAACATGAAGGATCTTTTAGGTAACGACTTAAATTCCCTTCATTTCCCTTCATTTGTGAAAACCGCTCTATCTCGCCACTCTTGGCGCCGATCCGACGGCGATCCCGTCTACCGAAACCCCAGATGAATGTGAGAGGAGTTCATACGATGAACCACAAACCGCTGCTGCTGATTCCGACCCTGGGCCTGGTCTGCCTGCTCTCGGCCTGTGCCGGCCCCCTGCCCAAGGCTGACCCGAGCGAGGCCTGGATCGGCCTGCAGGGCCAGTCGAGCGACAACCTGATGGCGGAACGGGTGGACGGCAAGCGGGTGGACGACGGCCGCTATTTCGAAGTGGCGCCCGGCAAGCATGATCTGGAAGTGACCCTGATCCAGGGCGCCAACGGTGACCTCGACCAGCCGGAGTGCACCGGGCATGTCGAGTACGACCAGTTCAAGGCTGGCAGGCAGTACCACCTGGTGCAGTCCGGTTCGGGCAGCGATGTCGGCGCGATCCTGGTCAACGACCACGGCAAGCCTTTGGCCCAGTCCCATCTGTTCTCCTGCATCTGACGGCTCTTTTATCTTCGAGGTGACCCTGCATGACACTCAAACCGCTGATGCTGCTTCCCACCCTGGGCCTGGCCGTCCTGCTTTCGGCCTGCGCCGGCCCAATGCCCAAGGCTGACCCGCACCAGGCCTGGATCGGGCTGCAGGAGGAAGCGCCGAATGACCTGCTGGCCGAGAAGGTCGATGGCAAGCCGATCGATGACGGACGCTTCTTCGAAGTGACGCCCGGATCCCACAAGCTGGATGTGATGCTGGTGGAGATTCCGGTCGGCGATGGTAATCAGGAAGACTGTTCGGGAGAGGTCTCCTACAAACAGTTCAAGGCCGGTGAACACTACAAGCTGGTGGAGTCGAGCCTGGGCCAGGAAGTCAGTGCTCGCCTGCTGGACGCTCATGGCAAGGAAGTGGCCCATACCGGCGACTTCCAATGCATGCCGGGTTGAGGCGGCAATGGCAGTTACTGCACCGGGCCCCGAGTTGGGATCTACCGCCTGACGCCCGGTGGCAGCAAGAGCTACAAACGCAGATAGTCAGTATGGCGCGGCACTGATGGTCGCGTTGCGCCAGGCGGTCTGCAGCTGCTCGTCGAGCAGCGCGGGCACGCTCTTGCCCGGCTGTTTCTCCAGGCTCAGCTTCAACCCGTTGAGCGAGCGGCCGCTGAGGCGGTTCTGTGCCAGATCTTCGCGAAACACCTGCTCGGCGTCGGCGTACTGCTGCTGTTCCAGCAGCGCATAGCCGAGGGATTCACGCAGGGTGTAGTACCAGTCCGGCGGCTCGTTGTAGGCCAGTTGGTCCTGGATCTCGACCGCCTTGCGCCAGGCGGCGATCACCTGGGCCGGGTTGTCGCCCTGCAGGGCCTTCAGGTCGGTGAGCAGGTCCTGTTGTGGTGCCTTGGTGAGCACCTGGGCGGCACTTTCCTTGAGGGCCATCAGGTCCAGCTTGCCCTGGCTGCTGGCCTGGGCCCTGTTCAGCAGGATCAGGTTGGCGATACGGAACAGCTGGAGGGCGTCGTTGTTGCCGTACTTCAGGGGCTTGTCACCCTTGAGGCTGTTGTCGACCGTCTGCCAGTATCCCTTGAGTGCCTCACCTGCCTTACCGCTGTCGGCTCCTGGCTGGGCCAGTTGCTTGTAGGCGTCGGCATAGGCCTTCATGGCCTGGGTGTAAGGAGCGGTCAGTTCCACCCAGGGTGTCTGACTGCCCTTGGTCGCGGCGGTGCAGGTGTCGTTGATGGTCTTGAGGCCGGCGATGATTTTCGGCTCGATCCGCGCCAGCGCGTCCCAGTCCTGGAAGCGTACGGCGAAGTAATAGGGTACGGCGTAGAAGTAGTCGGATTTGGTGGCGATCTCGTCAGGGTACTGCTTGCAGAGAAAATCCAGCGCGGCGTAGCGGGTGGTGTTTTCCACCAGTTCCTCGGCCATGTTCATCGTTTCGTTCTGCCGGCCCTCGATGGACAGGGTCCAGGTCAGGAAGTGGATGTTGTGCCCCAGGTAGTGCAGCGGGTAGGGGCTTTGCGGGTTGACCTGATGGGTGTAGGCGCGATCGACCGACACCGCGGTGTAGTTGGTGACACTGGCCAGGGCGTTGTTGCCGATGCGCTGGTAGATGTGCGATGCCATGTGCACCAGGTGGCCGATCGCCGGGTTCTGGTCGCGAAAGCGCTCGGCCATCGGCAGGCCGCTGGCGGGGAAGGGCGACTCTTCGATGGCGTGGATGTAGAAGTGGTTGGCGCCGGTGTGGAACTGATCCTGGACCAGCACCCGGTTGAGTACCTGCAGGGCCTCGTAGGCGTGCTGGGTCGGCTCGACGTCGTTGGAGGTCGCCGCGGAGCCTTTCCACCATTTCCACGGTTCCAGGTTGAGCAGGGCATCGGCGTACAGGGTGGCGGCATCCAGGTCGTCGAAGTAGGTCTGCGACAGCTTTTTCATGGCCTCGGCGTAGCGCTCGTTGCCCTCCCTGCCGAGGAGTACCTTGCCCTCCTTGAGTGTGTACAGGCTCAGGAACGCACTGGCGTAGTCGACTTCGCGCTGCAATTGCCGGGGGCTGAACTTGTCTTTGGCGAGCGGATCAGCCTGGCGCGCCTTGGCCTTTTCGAGGGCGATCTGGGCCGAGCGATAGGCCAGGCGATCGCAGCCGAGGGTGGCGTCGCTGTTGATGTTCGAGTTGGCCGACAAGGCGATGCCCCAGTACGGCATCGCCGAGCCCTCGTCGACGCGGCTGGCCTGGTAGAAGGCACGGATGGCCTCGGCGAAGTTGAAACCGTACTGCAGGGCGATGCCCTGGCTGTAGAAGGCTTCGACCTTGTCGGCGTCCTTGAGGGCGACCAGCGGGTAGCGGGTGCCGCCCAGGCCGGAGAGCAACCGGGCCGGCTGGGTGTCCTGGTCGCTGACACACTCGAGCAGGCTGCGCTCGTAGGGTTCGTCGGGCGGGGCCGGGACGAAACTCTTGGATTCTTCGGCACCGCCGTGGACATGGGCCTGGGCGGCGCCGGCCAGCAGGCAGAGGGCGAGCAGCGAAGGTTGGAACAGGTGGCGTACATCCATGTAGCGGTTACTCCAGAGGGGGGCGGTTGATCATGTGGCGGTAGTGCCGGCCCATTCGCTGGCTTGCCAGCGAATGGGCCCTCAAGCCTTATCCCGCAGTTTCCATTCGATACCCAGTATTGTTGGGTTTTGGTGGAATGGCAATTTGCCGCTACGGCATTCGCTGACGGCCGGTGCCCTGGTCATCGGGGGAGATAAGCACCACGGGGGGAGACGCCGGGCGATCGGTGTGCCCGGCCGGTGTTCAGGTGCGCAATTGATCCTTGCGATGGGTATTCAGGCAAACCCCGATGGCCACCACCACCGGCAGCAGCAACCCCCACAGCCCCGTCGCCAGATACAGCAGCGCGGCACTGACGCAGCCGGCGGCGAAGGCCAGCAGGGTGGTGCAGATCGGCTTCAGACGCTGGCGGATCGTCGCCCGTTGCGCCGGGTCATGCTCACCCCACAGGGCGAACACATCGATGGCGAACTGGGTGACGTTGCCGGTCATCAGGGTGGTCGGCGGCGCGCCCTTGAGGTGCTGGCGGGAAATCGCATTCTGCACCGCCATGGCGGCGACGCCGGTCATGCCGGTGATCAGCGCCGTGGTGCTGTCGCCGTCGGCGAACGGGCCCCAGCAGATCGCCAGCCCGGCAAAGGCGGCGAGCATCAGCGTGTGAGCCACCAGCAGCAGGCGCAACGGCACCAGGCCGCGGCGGTGAATCGCTACGGCGGCCAGGTGCGTCAGGCCCACCACCAGCACGAAAACCGGCAGCGCGATCAGCTTGGACAGAGCGCCGGAGGCGCCATGGACGATGCTCACTCCCAGGGTCACGAAGTTGCCGGTGACATGGGCGGTGAACAGGCCCTGCAGGGCGAGAAAGCCCAGGGTGTCGACGAAGCCGCCATTGAAGCTCAGGGCCGGGGCCACGCTGGGGTGCAAGGAGGATTCCATGAAAGGTCCTTTCGGGTTCGGGAAGGAAAACCGCAGGAGGGTGTCAGCCCGCCGCGGATCATCGATCAGCCTAGAGCCCGGCGCGGCCTGGTGCTTGTATCTGGGTGCTGAATGTTTCATTTCATGGGCCGGTAGGCATACTGTCGACAAAGTTGGCTAGCCTTCTCCTCTCCAGCCGATCTCTCAAGGATGTGATGCATGCGCGTACTTCAAAGCAATGCCCAGGACGATTTCCGGGTCAAGGCGTATGCCGGCACCAGCGGGGTGTTGCTGGCCTTCGACCTGGCCGAGTCACGCCGTGCCGGCCTGCTCGGGTTTGCCATCGAGCGCCAGGTGGGCGACAAGCCCTGGCGGTTCCTGTTCAACAGCCTGACCTTTCCCGGCAGGGAGCACACCTTCCCCCAGTATCACGCCACCCCCAGTGACGTCGCACCGCTGCAGAAATTCCGCTGGGCCGACTACAACGTCGAGCCCGGTAGCACCTGCAACTACCGCGTGCACCTGGCCTATGGCACACCGGCTGCGCCGCGACTGGACGAGTCGCTGGCGATCAGCGTGACCACCGACAACGGCATGCCGAAGAACCAGCGGGTGATCTTCAACCGGGCGGTGGCGGCGAGCCAGGGGTTCGAGCGCAAGTTTCCCCAGCTGGACCAGCAACTGACCGGCCAGAAGGACCTGCCGATCGAGCAATGGCCGGACGCCGCCCGCCTGTGGCTGGAAAACGGTCTGCTGGAGGCGCTGCTCGGTTTCATCGCCCGCGCCCGGGATGCGCAGTGGGGGCTGGATATCGCCATCTACGAATACCAGTTGCCGGCGATCGTCGAGGCGGTGAATGCGGCCAACGCCCGCGGCGCGCGCATCCGCGTGCTGTATCACGCCAAGGTCGGGGACGAGGACACCGCGCTGAACGAGCAGAGCCTGGCGGCGATTCCGGCCGCGAGCAAGCGCGGGCGGGTCACCAGCAAGATCTTCCACGACAAGTTCATCGTCCTCAGCCAGCGCGACGCCGCTGGCGAGTATCAGCCTGCGGCGGTGCTGTGCGGCAGCACCAACTTCACCGCCAATGGCGTGTACCGCCAGGCCAACGTGATTCATATCCTCGACGACCAGCGCCTGGCGACCGAATACAGCCAGGTTTTCGAACAGATCTGGGCGGCGCCGGCGGATGTGGCGGCGACTCGCAAATGGATCACTCAAAATAATCCCATGGACCCCGGCCAGCCGCTGTTCGCCGGTTTCTCTCCGCGCACTGGCCGGGCGGACCTGGCGGAGTTCGTGCAGATCATCACGGCGGCGCAGAAGGACGTGCTGTTTGCCACGGCCTTCGCCTTGCCCCAGGATATTCTCGACGCCCTGCTCGGCAAGCCCCATGACGACGTGCTGCGTTTCGGTCTGCAGAACACGGCCAGCAGCATCTCCGGTATTCACGCCGACCGCACCGACGATTTCGTCGCCACGGCGCTGCTCGGCAGTGGCCTGGAGGGTTGGATCAAGGAGGGCCTCAAGGGGCAGAAGGGGCGCCTGCTGGTGCACACCAAGGCCATCGTCACCGACTTCACCACCGATGCCCCGACCATCATCAGTGGCAGTCATAACCTCAGCGTCGGGGCCAGTGAGGGCAACGATGAGAACTTCCTGGTGATTCGCGGCGATGTCGACCTGGCGGATCGGTATGGGCTGGAGATCCTGCGTTTCTATGAGCATTACCGGTTTCGCTATTACGCGAAGAAGCTGGCGCTCAAGCAGGTGCAACCGCTGGCGCCGGATGACAGTTGGAGCGATGCGTACTACAAGGATGGGGACCTGAGGATGTTGTCGCGGTTGCGGTTTGCCGGGCGTTGACAGGGGCCAGGGCCGAGCCCGGCGGTCATTTGTCCAGCGCTTTCGCGGGCAAGCCCGGCTCCTACAGAGTGTGTCCGAACGATGCTCTTGTGTATGGCGCAAACTTGTAGGAGCCGGGCTTGCCCGCGAAAGCGCCCTGCCAGACGCATCACCGCTGGCGCTTCATCGCCGCCCGATACTGCCGCGTCCGGCGCCCGATGAACAACCGGTCCAGTACCAGGGCCCAGGCCGGTGAAACCTCGGGTCTGGTCCGGCGCCCCTGGCTCAGGCGCTTGAGCTGGAACTTCACCACCGCCATGTTTGCCAACGCCGCCAGCGGCTTTTTCTTCCAGCGGATCGTGGGCAGTTGCGGGTGGCTGTCGCGGCCTTCGCGCCAGTGACGGGGCAGGTTGGGCTCCACGGCCAACGCGGTACCGATGCCGGCCATGGCGACGCCGCTGTCGAGTACCTGTTGGACCACAGGCAGGCGGCGGATGCCGCCGGTGACCATCAGCGGCATCGTCGCGACTTTCGCCAGCTCACCGGCCATTTCCAGGAAGTACGCCTCGCGTGCCAGCGTCCGGCCGTCACGCGCTTCGCCCTGCATGGCCGGCGCCTCGTAGCTGCCGCCAGACAGTTCGACCAAGTCCACCGGCAGGGCGTTGAGCCATTCGATGACCTGGCGGGCGTCGTCGGCGTCGAACCCTCCACGCTGGAAGTCCGCCGAGTTGAGTTTCACCGCCACGCAGAAGCTCGGCGCCACCTCGGCGCGAATCGCCTTCACCACCTCCAGCAGCAGGCGGGCGCGGTTTTCCAGGCTGCCACCCCAGCGGTCGCTGCGGCGGTTGCTCAGCGGTGAGAGGAACTGGCTGAGCAAATAACCGTGGGCGGCATGGATCTGTACACCGGTGAAGCCTGCCTGTTCGGCCAACCGCGCGCTGCGGGCGAAGCGGGCGATCACCTCGTCGATATCGGCTTCACTCATGGGCCGGGGTTGGGCGAACATTCTGGAAAACTCGCCCATCTCCAGGGACACCGCCGAAGGCGCCAGGCTGGCCTGGCCGAGATTGGCCGGGGTCTGGCGGCCGGGGTGGTTGAGCTGCACCCAGAACTGCGCCCCTCTGGCCCTGCCGATGGCCGCCCACTGGCGGAATTTGCCCAGGTGGCGTTCATCCTCCAGCACCACGCCGCCGGGGCCGGTCATGGCCCGGCGGTCGATCATCACGTTGCCGGTCAGCAGCAGGCCCGCTTCGCCGTCGGCCCAGGCGCGATAGAGTTCCATCAGGGGTTGGGAAGGGGCATTGTCCAGGTCGGCCATGTTTTCCTCCATGGCGGCCTTGGCAATGCGATTGGGGATCTGTACGCCGTTGGGTAACGACAATGCCTGGAAGGGTGACATGCTTGACTCCGGGGTAGTGGAGGGCTCAGGCTAAGTTTAAAGTAAGGTTTAATGTCAATAGCCGCTGCGAGGATTTCCATGAAAATCGGTGAACTGGCCCAACGCAGTGGCCTGGCGGCCTCGAAGATCAGGTTCTACGAGGCCCAGGGGCTGATCCGCAAGGTTCGTCGCCAGGCCAACGGCTATCGCGAATACCCGCCCGAGGTGTTGCAGACCCTGTCGATCATCCAGTGCGCGCAGCAGGCCGGCTTCAGCCTGGAAGAGTTGCGTGCACTGGTGCCGACCAGCGAGCCCGGGACCTGGGACCATGATGAAATGATTGCCAGCCTGGAGCGCAAGATCGGCCAGATCGAGTCCATGCAGGCGCGCCTGGCCCAGAGCAAGCTGCAACTGCTCGGCGTGGTGAACAGCATCCGCAACAAGCCGGCGGATGTGTCGTGCCGGGAGAATGCCGAACGCCTGATGACGTCGCTGGCAGGGCCCCTGGACGGCTGAACAGGGCCGGGCAAGCCTTGCGCCCCGGCCCTCTGCGAAGCCGTTACTCGCGCACCAGGGGCAGCGCTTGGGTGCCGGGCAGCGGCTTGCGCATCAGGGTGCCGACCACCACGGCGCCCAGCAGTGCCAGCAGGCCCGCCAGCCAGAGTACCGTACCAAAACCGCCGACAAAGGCCTGGTGCGCCAACGGTTGCACCGCCGGACGGGCCGCTTCCGGTAGCGTCGCCATGGCCGCCTGCATGTCACCGGCCACCACTCGCGAAGCGATCTCCTGGGCCCGGTCGAGCCAGAGGCTGGCCTGGCTGGCGAGACGGGCGTGCAGCAGATCCCGGGTATGCCCGGCCAGCACGGCGCCGAAGACCCCGATGGCCAGCACGATCGCGCTGAAACGCATGGTGGTGCTCAGGCCCGAGGCCATGCCCGTCCGATCGCGGGGCACGCAGGCCATGATGTTTTTCTGCGTGTCGCCGTTGAGCAGCCCGGCACCGGCGCCGGTCACCGCGATCGCCAGGCCGAAGCCCGGGTAGCCGCCGCTGGAAACCGCCCAGGCACTGAGCAGGTTGCCGCAGCCGACCAGGGCCAGCCCGGTGGCCATCAGGGTTGCCGGTTGCAGTCGCGACGCCAGCCTCACGCCGATGCGCGGGCAGATCAGCATGGTCAGGGCGAAGGGCAGCATGCCCAGCCCCGAGTCGATCGCCGACAGCCCCAGGCCGTTCTGCAGGTAGAACGGCAACAGCGTCATCATCACCTGGGCGCAGCCGGCATAGGCGAACATGCCGAGCAGGGCGCCGATGAAGCGCGGATGGCGAAACAGCTGCAGGTCGACCATCGGCCGTTTCTGCACGCGCTCGACCAGCACGAACACCCCCAGCAGGGCGCCGCCGGCGAGCAGGCGGGTACTGGTCAGCGGGTGGCTCCAGCCGATCCGGTTGGCCTCGATCAGCCCCCAGATCAGACACAGCAGCGCACCGCTGAAGGCCAGGCTGCCCCAGGGATCGAGACGCGCCGACTGGCTGTCGCGCGATTCCGCGACCGCATGGCGGACCAGCGCCACCAGCAGCAGGCCGATGGGCAGGTTGATGAAGAAGATCCAGCGCCAGCCCAGGTACTCGGTGATCAGCCCGCCGACCGTCGGCGCGGCGGTCATCGCCAGGCCCATGCAGGCCCCCCAGAAGGCCCAGGCGCGGGCGCGCTCGACCTCGTCATGAAAGGTGTGGCCGATGGTCGCCAGCGCCGAGGTCAGCAACAGCGCGGCACCGACGCCCTTGACCGCCCGCGCGATATCGAGGAACAGGCTGTCGGGCGCCGCGCCGCAGCCCAGGGAGGCGAGGATGAACAGGCCCAGGCCCCAGAGCAGGGTCTTTTTGCGCCCGAAGCGGTCGGCGATGCTGCCAGCGGGCAGCAGCAGGGCGGCGAAGGCCAGCATGTAGGCGCTGACCACCCATTCGATCGCGGTGAAATCGGCGCCCAGGTCGCGGGCGATGCTCGGCAGGGTCACGGCGACGATATTGGTGTCCAGGACAATCAGCGAGCAGACGCCGGACGCCGTGAGCAATGTCAGTCGCGGGCTCACCCGGCTCACGGCCGGGCCTGCACGGGCAGGGTGGCAGCGCTGGTCTTCGAGGCTTCGCTGTGCATGATTGCCTTGAAGGCAATGACGGTGGACGAGGCGGTCATTGCAAGTCCAGGTCGGTCGCATTGGCTGAAGGATAAGGGTGGAAGGTATTTGACGGGCATGTTCAGGGCTCTCTACTGTGGCGGTGAGAGCAGCTTATCGCGGGCAAAACCCGTCTGCGTTAGGCTGGCCTTGGCACTTCATTACCTTTGAGCTAATGACCATGGAAATCCGTCATTTCCGCTATTTCCTCGCCGTGGCCCGGCAGCGCAACTTCACCCGGGCGGCGGAACAGCTGGATATCGCCCCGCCGACCCTCACCCGGCAGATCCAGGATATGGAAAGCGCTCTCGGGACCCGCCTGTTCCAGCGCGGGCCACGCGAGGTCAGCCTGACCGAGGCCGGCGCGGCGTTGCTGCCCGAGGCCGAGGCGACCGTGCGCCAGTTCGAGTTCGCCCAGCGCAATGCCCAGCGCGCCGGACGGGGCGAGATCGGCCATATCGAGATCGGCTATGTCGCCTCGGCGGTGTACTCGGGCGTGCTGCAACAGCAGGTCAAGGCCTATGTCCGCGATTTCACCGATGTCAGCCTGAACGTGCGGGAAAGTCCCATGGCGGCGCTGCCGGGGCTGATCGCCGAGGGGCGTTTCGATATCGGCTACGTGCGTTCGCCGATGTCGCTGCCCGAGGCGGTGGAGGCGGTGCGCCTGAATGCCGAGGGCTTCGTGCTGGCGCTGGCGGACGACAGTTGGCTGTGCCGCTTGCGGAACATCGCTGCCGAGCATCTGCAGAACGAGACCTTCGTGCTGCCGGAGCAGATCAACGGTACCCTGCAGGTCGCAGCCCAGGGCGGCTACGCGCCGCACCTCGGGCCGCAGCCCGGTGGACTGGTGGCGGTGATTGCCGCGGTCTCGCTGGGCCAGGGGGTGGCGGTGGTGCCCGAGTCGGTGATCGGTCACGTCAACCTGCCGAATGTGGTCTATCGACCGATCGTCGGCTGTCAGGCGACATCCTGGCTGTCGCTGATTCATCGGCGTTTCGAAAAGGCGCCGGCGGTGGCCCGCTATATCGAACGGGTTCGCCAGGATTTCCGCGCTGAGCGGGGCGCCGCGCGGTAACCGTCGCGCGCTGCGCTTTCATGATTTGAAATAGTTTGCCTGTCAGGCGGTTCTTCGGGGTCATGTAGGATTTATCTCCCTATTGGTCATTCAGGTTGGACATGAACACCCTCGCGGAACCTCCCGGTCGTCCCCTCACGCTTTCCTTCATGCACGCGCCCCGGTCGTGCGCCAGGCCCGGCAATCCCCCTGTCGAGCGTCTTTTCCTCTGTTGCCGCGTCGTCTCCTGGCCGTCCCCGGGCTCGGTACCGTCGTACGCGTCTGTTCGAATCCACTAAGGGAGCGCATTTTTCATGGAGTGGTTGGCTGACCCCACGGCCTGGCTTGGCCTGTTGACCCTGATTTTCCTCGAACTGGTGCTGGGTATCGATAACCTGGTGTTCATCGCGATCCTGGCGGACAAGTTGCCGCCGCACCAGCGCGACCGCGCCCGTGTCATCGGTCTGTCCCTGGCGTTGCTGATGCGTCTGGGCCTGCTGGCCAGCATCGCCTGGATGGTGACCCTGACCCAGCCGCTGTTCGAGGTGCTGGGCAAGAGTTTTTCCGGCCGCGACCTGATCATGCTGTTCGGCGGCGTGTTCCTGCTGTTCAAGGCCACCATGGAGTTGCATGAGCGGCTGGAAGGGCACGTCAGCCAGCGCTCGGCGAATGGCGGCTACGCGCTGTTCTGGCCGATCGTCGCGCAGATTGTGGTGCTCGATGCGGTGTTCTCCCTGGATGCGGTGATCACCGCCGTCGGCATGGTCGAGGAACTGTCGGTGATGATGATCGCGGTGATCGTCTCCATCGGCCTGATGATCGTCGCCAGCAAGCCGTTGACCCGTTTCGTCAACGAGCGGCCGACGGTGATCATGCTGTGCCTGGGTTTTCTGATGATGATCGGTTTCAGCCTCACCGCCGAGGGCCTGGGCTTGCACATTCCCAAGGGCTACCTGTACGCGGCCATTGGCTTCTCGGTGCTGATCGAGCTGTTCAACCAGGTGGCCCGCGCCCGGCGCAAGCGCTCTGCCCACGGCCAGCGGCCGCTGCGTGAGCGTACCGCCCATGCGGTGCTGCGCATGCTCGGTGGACGACGGTTGTCCAGCGAGGAAGTGGGCGAGGAGATCGCCGACCTGCTTGAGCCTTCGGCGGACGAGGCCCAGGTGCCGTTCGAGCGCAGTGAGCGGGTGATGATCAGCGGCGTGCTGCAACTGGCCGAGCGGCCTATCCGCACGCTGATGACGGTGCGGGCGCAGGTCGACACCCTGGACGTCGCCGACAGCCCGGCGCTCGTTCGGGAGAAATTGATCCGTTCGTCGTACTCTCGCCTGCCGCTCATCCGCCAGGGGGCGGTCGACGAGCCGCTGGGCTTCGTGCACAAGAAGGAACTGCTCAAGGCCTACCTGGATGGGACTGAACCGGGACTGGAGTTTTTGGCTCGCCGGGCGATAAACCTGTTAGACAGCTACTCTGTGCTCAACGCCCTGGAGCAGATGCGCCAAGCCTCGACCCATATCGCGTTCGTGGTCAACGAGTTCGGTGATTTCGTCGGTCTGCTGACCATGACCGACATCCTTGAGTCGATCGCTGGCGAGTTGCCCGATGCCAGTGAGGTGGAGGGTCCCGAGGTGGTTGAGGAAGCGCAGGGTTTCCAGGTCAGCGGGGCCATGACCCTGAGCCGCGCGCGGCAGCGCCTCGGGATCGAGGCCCGGGCCACCGAGGATTACCAGACGCTGGCCGGGCTGGTGATGAGCCTGCTGGATCGACTGCCGATGGTCGGCGATCAGGTGCAGTGGGCGGGGTGGCGGATGACCGTGGTCGCGGTACGAGAGCGGCGGGTGACCCGGCTGTTTCTGGTGCGTTTGCAGGAGGGTGTCATGGAGAGGACACAGGGGGCTTGCTGATGAGTCGATCTTTCCCGTGCGCCTGGCGGCGAAGCGGGTAGAATCGGCGCCTTTTTGGTAGTCCGGAGGTGGCTCCGGCATGAGGTTTCAGGGTATTTCGATGCTCATTGGCAGTTATTCATCGTCGCTGGTCCTCATGTCGCTCTGCGTGGCGATCCTGGCTTCCTATACCGCCCTGGATCTGGCCGGGCGGATTGCCACCGCCAGCGGACGGGCGGTCTACCTGTGGATGGCCGGGGGCGCCCTGGCCATGGGCGTGGGGATCTGGTCGATGCACTTCGTCGGCATGCTCGCGTTCCGCCTGCCGATCGAGCTGGGCTACGACGGGCCGATCACCGCCTTGTCACTGCTGATCGCCATTCTGTCCAGCGGTTTTGCCCTGTGGCTGGTCAGCCAGCCGCGCCTGCCGCTGATGCAACTGGCGTTCGGCTCGCTGATCATGGGCGCCGGCATCAGCGCCATGCACTACACCGGCATGGCGGCCATGCGGATGCAGCCCGGCATCGACTACGACCCGACCCTGTTCGGTGCTTCTCTGCTGATCGCCGTCAGCGCTTCGGCGGCGGCGCTGTGGATCGCCTTCCACCTGCGCCGCAACACGCCCTATATCCGCCTGGCCCGCAGCGGTGCCGCGGTGATCATGGGCGTGGCCATCGTCGGCATGCACTACACCGGCATGGCCGCGGCGAACTTCCCCGAAGGCAGTTTCTGCGGCGCGGCAGCCAGTGGCCTGGCGGTCAAGGGCCTGGACAACCTGGTGCTGGTGACCAGCCTGGCGGTGCTGTCGATCGCCTTGCTGACTTCGGTGCTCGATGCCCGGCTGGAGGAGCGCACCGCCGACCTGGCCGATTCCCTGACCCTGGCCAACCAGGAACTGACCCAACTGGCCCTGCACGACAACCTCACCGGCCTGCCGAACCGGATACTGCTGGCCGACCGCATCGACCAGGCGATGCACAAGGCGAGTGCCGAAGGGGGGTGTTTCGCGCTGATGTTCATCGATCTGGACGGTTTCAAGCCGGTCAACGATGCCTTCGGCCATCATGTGGGCGACCAGTTGCTGCGTGTCGTCGCCCATCGCCTGCGTGACGACTTGCACTCCCAGGATACCCTGGCCCGGATCGGGGGCGACGAGTTCGTCCTGCTGGCGCAATTGTCCGAGCAGGATGACGCGCTGCAGGTGGCCACGCGTCAGGTCAGCCTGATTTCCCAGGTGTTCCAGGTGGCCGAACAGGATCTGCAGATCTCCGCGAGCATTGGGATCGTGCTGTATCCCGGCAGTGGCCGCACCGCCGAAGAGCTGCTGATGAACGCCGACGCGGCGATGTACCACGCCAAGGGTGCGGGCAAGAATGGCTACTGCTTCTTCGACGCCTCGATGAACGGCAATGCCCGCAAGAAGCTCAAGCTGCAGCAGGACCTGCGCCAGGCGCTGGAGACGGGCGAGCAGTTCCGCCTGCACTACCAGCCCAAGTTCGACGCCGTGAGCGGCTTGCCGATCGGTGCCGAGGCGCTGGTGCGCTGGCAGCACCCCGAGCAGGGGCTGATGATGCCGGACGCCTTCATCACCCTGGCGGAGAAGAGCGGGCTGATCATCCCGATCGGTGAATGGGTGTTGAACGAAGCCTGTCGACAGATGCGCCAGTGGTACGAACAGGGCTACCGGGACTGGCGTATCGCCGTGAACCTGTCGGCCCAGCAGTTCTGCCACTCCGGGCTGGTGGCCAGTGTCGCCAGTGCCCTGGCCCGGCACCATCTGCCGGCCAACAGCCTGACCCTGGAAATCACCGAAACCACCACCATGAGCGATGCCGACGCGAGCATGACGGTACTGCGCCAGCTCTCGGAAATGGGCGTGGATCTGTCCATCGATGACTTCGGTACCGGCTACTCCAGCCTGATGTACCTCAAGCGGCTGCCGGCCACGGAATTGAAGATCGACCGGGGCTTTGTCCGCGACCTGGAGCACGACTCCGATGATGCCGCGATCGTTTCGGCGATTGTGGCGCTGGGGCAGGCATTGGGGTTGCGGATCGTTGCCGAGGGCGTCGAGACCGACAAGCAGCGCGACTTCCTCACCCGCCTGGGTTGCAATTCACTGCAAGGCTACCTGCTGGGGCGGCCGATGCCGGCCGATCTGTTCATGGCCAGTATCCGCCAGGCGCAGGAGCAGCAGGCTACGGGGTGAGGTGGGTACGCCGGGTACCTCCAGCTTGCTGACCCCCTGTTATTGTGGGAACGGGCTTGGCCGCTTCCACCAATCCTCCTCCCAAACTGCCTCTGCAAGCTGCAAACAGGTGTCCCTACACTGCCAGTGGAGTTTCGCCGCCGACGTTGCTGCCGGTCCGGGTCCGCATCAAGGTCGCGGCCATTCCGGCACCCAGCGCGGAAAACATCGCCCCGGCCAGAAACGCCGCCTGGTAGCCGTCATTGAGCGCCACCAGCTCCGCCACCCCGGCGCCCAGGTGCAGTTGCGTGCGCGCCGCCGCCAGGCTCGCCAGGGCTGCCAGCCCGAGTGCCCCACCCATCATGAACGCGGTATTGACCATGCCCGAGGCCAGCCCCGATTCGGACGGCGCGACATCGTTCATCGCCGCCAGCAGCAGCGGGTTGAAGGCGATCCCGGCACCCAGCCCCAGCAGCACCATACCCGGCAGGATATCGTGGACGAAGTTGCCATCCACCGGTGCCTGGGCGAACAGCAGCAGGCCGAGCGTCGCCAGGCCCAGCCCGGCGGCAAGCGGCCCGCGGATGCCGAAGCGCATCACCAGCCGGGCCGAGATTCCCAGGGAGAACACCGCCATGATCAGGTTCGCCGGCAGGAACGCCAGCCCGACTTCCAGCGGCGTGTAGCCCAGCACCAGTTGCATGTACAGTGCCGAGAGAAAGAACCAGGCGAACATCGCCGCGGCCCACAGTACCCCGACGACATTCGCCACCGCCAGGTTGCGCAGGCGGAACAGGCGCAGCGGCATCAGCGCAACCTTCACCCGGGTCTCGACCAGCAGGAACACCGCCAGCAGGCCGATGGCCAGCGCCAGTTGCCCGAGGGTGCGTGGCGAGCCCCAGCCCATCTCGTTGCCATTGACGATGGCGTACACCGCCAGCATCAGCGAGGCGGTCACCGTCAGGGCGCCGAGCACATCCAGGCTGCGCTCGGGATGCTGGTTGAGAGACCTGGACAGCAGGCGCAGCGACAGCACGATCACCGCCAGGCCGATCGGCAGGTTGACCAGGAAGATCCAGTGCCAGCTCAGGGTGCTGGTCAGCACCCCGCCGAGCAGGGCCCCGAGGCTGCCGCCACCGGCGCAGACGAAGCCGTAGACGCCCATGGCCTTGGCGCGTTCGGCCGGCTCGCTGAACAGGTCCATGATCAGCGACAGCGCCACGGCGGTGACCACGGCGGCAGCCAGGCCCTGGAAGGCCCGGGCCCAGATCAGCAGGGGCTGGGTCTGGGCGATGCCGCAGGCCAGCGAGGCCAGGGTGAAGAAGGCGATGCCGAGCAGGAACAGGCGGCGATGCCCGTACAGGTCGCCCAGGCGACCACCGAGCAGCAGGAAGCCGCCGAAGGTCAGCATGTAGGCGTTCACCACCCAGGCCAGGGCGGTTTCGCTGAACTGCAGGTCGGTCTTGATCGATGGCAGGGCGACGTTGACGATGGTGGTGTCGAGCACGATCATCAGCACCCCGAGGCACAGTACTACCAGGGCCAGCCAGCGCTGTCGGGGATTGGAGGAGGTATCAGGCACGGTCATGATGGTCTCTCTTATAGGCAGGCGCGAGAGTTTAGGCATCGGTTCATGACGGGCTCAATGGTGAAATTGTCGGTGGATTGTGAAGAGGTGTTGCCGGGGGACGTGCGCTTGGAACTGAAGGGTCTACGCAGGAAACCGTGGGAGTCGGCGCGCTGGCGATAGCGGTGTCACGGGATTGTTGCGGGGCTCGTTGGCCCTTTCGCGGGCAAGCCCGGCTCCTGCAGGATTACGGCGTTCGCAATTTCGTGTCCGCCATGGATCTGCAGGAGCCGGGCTTGCCCGCGAATGGCCCCGAAGTCTTACCGGGTCAGCAAGGCTTCCAGCTTCTCCTGGTCGCGAGCGAACTGGCGGATCCCTTCGGCCAGCTTCTCGGTCGCCATCGCGTCCTCGTTGGAGGCCCAGCGGAACTGCGCCTCGTTCAGGTTCTGACGGGCTTCACCGGTGGTGCCCGGGGTCAGCTTGCGTACCAGGTTGCCCTGGTCCTGGGAGAGTTTCTCCAGCAGGTCGGGGCTGATGGTCAGGCGGTCGCAGCCGGCCAGGTGTTCGATCTGGTTGAGATTGCGGAAGCTGGCGCCCATGACTACGGTCTTGTAGTCATTGGACTTGTAGTAGTTGTAGATGCGGGTCACCGACTGCACGCCCGGATCGTCGGCGCCGGTGTATTCGTTGCCGGTGGACTTCTTGTACCAGTCGTAGATACGGCCCACGAACGGCGAGATCAGGAACACCCCGGCATCGGCGCAGGCCACGGCCTGGGCGAAGGAGAACAGCAGGGTCAGGTTGGTCTGGATACCGGCTTTCTCCAGCTTCTCGGCGGCGCGGATGCCTTCCCAGGTGGACGCCAGCTTGATCAGCACGCGGTCACGACCGACGCCGGCCTTGTCGTACAGCTCGATCAACTGGTTGGCCTTGGCCAGCAGCGCGGCTTCGTCGAACGACAGGCGTGCATCGACCTCGGTGGAAATGCGCCCGGGAATCGCCTTGAGAATGCCGGCGCCCACCGCGACCGCGAAGTGGTCGCAGGCCAGGCCGACATCGCCCTTGGCCTGGGCCACGGCGTTCTGGAGCAGCTCGGCATAGCCCGGCAGGGCGGCGGCCTTGAGTAGCAGCGACGGGTTGGTGGTAGCGTCGACCGGCTTGAGGCGGGTGATCGCGTCGAGGTCGCCGGTGTCCGCGACCACGGTGGTGAACTGCTTGAGTTGTTCCAGCTTCGAAGTCATGAGCGTCTCTATCGGGAAGGGCATGGATCAATGCACTGATTGAGTGCCTGGGGCGTAAAAAGTTCTGTCGCAGGAATGGCTCAAGCATGCCGCGCAAGCCGGTGTTGTGCAACCCGCAACACGGGCCGGTTCATGTCGCGGGCGGCGGCATCAGCGTTGCGATCAGGGCGCGGACGGTGCCGGGCAGGGCCTCCAGCTCGCGCACCAGAATGCTGCGTTCGCGAATCGCCCACGGCTCGTCCAGCGCCACGCTCACCAGTTGCATCGTTCGGCTGTGCCGAACGGCCGCCGATTCGGGAATGATGCCGATACCGACACCGGCCTCGACCATCCGGCAGATCGCCTCGAAGCTGGAAACCTGGATACGCAGCGACAGGGTCTTGCCGATCCGTTCGACGTGTTCGCGCAGGAAACTCAGCAGGGTGCTGCCCTCGTGCAGGCCGATATGCTGGTAGGCCAGGGTCTGGCCCAGGCTGACCGCTGGCTGGCCCGCCAGCGGGTGGTCGGCCGGAACGATCAGCACCAGCCGGTCGGTGCTGAAGTGCAGCACCTGCAGGCCGCTGGCTTCGACGGGGCCGGCGATGATGCCCATGTCGCTGGTGCCGTCGAGCACGCCGCGAACGATGTCCCGCGACAGCCGCTCCTGCAGGTCCACCGTCACCCCCGGGCGTTCCGAGAGAAACCCGGCCAGCACCTCCGGCAGGAACTCGGTGACCGCCGTGGTGTTGGCGAAGATGCGGATATGCCCGGCTGAATCGCTGCCGTAGTGGGTGAATTCGCTTTTCAGGTAGTCGACCTGACGCATGATCAGCCGCGCGTGCTGCAGCAGCCGCTGGCCGGCGGGGGTCACCTCCACGCCACGGCTGTCGCGGTACAGCAGGCGGGTGTCGAGCTGCGCCTCCAGGGCCTTGATCCGCGCGCTGGCGGCAGCTGGCGAGAGGAAGGCGCGCCTGGCGCCCTGGGTCAGGCTCGGCGATTCGGCGATATGGATGAAGAGACGCAGGTCCGCCAGGTCGAAATGCATGGATGACTCCAGTCAGGGGGCGTGGCCCGTGTGGCAAGCGGACAGACCGCTGGGCGTTCAGCATACCCGAACGCCGGTTTATCGAAATGCAAATTCTCGGAACGTCGATCAGCTTGCATCATCGGCGCACAACGATAAACGGCAAGGGGAAACCTTCCATGAGTGTGACGGATCCGAGAGCCTGGCTGGGCCGTAGCGAAGAGGCTCACGATCAACTGAGCCGCAACCTGCTCAAGCGTATCGCCGCGACCTTTGGCGAAAATGCGCCGGCCCATGGCGAGGCGTTGCCAGCGCTCTGGCAGTGGTGCTTTTTCCAGGACCCGCTGCCCGAAAGCCAGCTGGGCGGCGACGGGCATCCGGCCCGGGGTGGTTTCCTGCCGCCGGCGGACAATCGCAACCGCATGTGGGCCGGTGGCCGCCTGGAGTTCTTCGACAGTCTCAAGGCCGGCTTCGATGCCACCCGCGTTTCCACCATCCGCCATATCGAGGAAAAGCAGGGCCGTACCGGTGCGCTGCTGTTCGTCACCGTGTGCCATGAGTACTTCCAGGATGGCCGGCTGGCGATCCGCGAGGAACAGGACATCGTTTACCGCGAGCCGACCCCGCCCAAGCAGGGCAGTGGCGAGACGCTGCCGCAGGGGCAGTGGCACGAGGCGGTGGAGCCGACGCCGACCCTGCTGTTCCGCTACAGCGCCGTGACCTTCAACGGCCACCGCATCCATTACGACTACCCCTACGTCACCGGCACCGAAGGCTACTCCGGCCTGGTGGTGCATGGCCCGATGATCGCCACCCTGAACCTGCGCGCGTTCTGTCGCGCCCACCCCGAGGCCCGGTTGCGGCGCTTCTCCTATCGCGGTCTGCGCCCGCTGATCGCGCCACAGCCCTTCGAGGTCGGCGGACGGATCATCGAGCCTGGCGTCGCCGAACTCTGGGCCGGCAATGTCGACGGTCTCGCCCAGCAGGCTCAGGTGCACTTCGAGTAAAAGCCCGCCACCGGACTGATCAAGACAAATAAGAAAAGGCCTTCTACCCATGAACTCCAATCAGAACGAAGCACTCAATGCCATTCGCGAGGGCGTGCGTGCCCTGTGCGCCGGGTTTCCCGCCGCATACTGGCGCAGGATCGACGAGGAAAAGGGCTTCCCCGAAGCTTTCGTCAAGGCCATGACCGAAGCCGGCTGGCTGTCGGCAATGATTCCCGAGGAATATGGCGGCTCCGGCCTGGGCCTGGCCGAGGCTTCGGTGATCCTCGAGGAGGTCAACCGTTGCGGCGGCAACTCCGGCACCATCCATGGCCAGATGTACAACATGTTCACCCTGCTGCGTAACGGCAGCGACGAGCAGAAGCGCCATTACCTGCCCAAGCTGGCCAGCGGCGAACTGCGCCTGCAGTCGATGGGGGTGACCGAACCGACCACCGGCACCGACACCACCAGGATCAAGACCACCGCCGTGCGCCAGGGTGACAGGTATGTGATCAATGGCCAGAAGGTGTGGATTTCGCGTATCCAGCACTCCGACCTGATGATCCTGCTGGCGCGGACCACGCCGCTGGCCGAGGTCACCCGCAAGTCCGAAGGCATGTCGATCTTTCTTGTCGACCTGCGCGAAGCCATCGGCAACGGCCTGACCGTGCAGCCGATTGCCAACATGGTCAACCACGAGACCAACGAGCTGTTCTTCGACAACCTGGAGATTCCGGCCAGCAGCTTGATCGGCGAGGAGGGCAAGGGTTTTCGCTACATCCTCGACGGCCTGAATGCCGAGCGCACGCTGATCGCCGCCGAATGCATCGGCGATGGCCGCTGGTTCGTCGAGAAGGCCAGCCAGTACGCCCGCGACCGGGTGGTGTTCGGCCGGCCGATCGGGCAGAACCAGGGCGTGCAGTTCCCGATCGCCGAAGCGCATATCGAGATCGAGGCCGCCGACCTGATGCGCTGGCGCGCCTGCGAGGAATACGACGCGGGGCAGAGCGCCGGCGCCTCGGCCAACATGGCCAAGTACCTGGCGGCCAAGGCCAGTTGGGAGGCGGCCAACGCCTGCCTGCAGACCCACGGTGGCTTTGGTTTCGCCAATGAATACGACGTCGAGCGCAAGTTCCGCGAAACCCGCCTGTACCAGGTGGCGCCGATCTCCACCAACCTGATTCTGTCCTACGTGGCCGAGCACCTGCTCGAACTGCCGCGCAGCTTCTGAGGAGCCCCGCATGAGCCATACCCAAGCCCTGGCCGAATTCCTCGCCGGCCTGCGCTACGAGCAGGTACCCGAGGCGGTGCTGGCCCGTACCGAGGAACTGTTCCTCGACTGGCTGGGCTCGGCCCTGGCCAGCCAGGGCGCCCATCCGATTCCGCTGTTCGAGGCCTATGCGCGCCGGATGGGCCCGGCGCAGGGGCCGGCCGGCATCCTGGTCAGCGGCGAGCGCAGCTCGGCCTATTTCGCCGCACTGGTCAACGCCGCCTCGTCCCACCTGGTGGAGCAGGACGACCTGCACAACAGCTCCGTGCTGCACCCGGCCACCGTGGTGTTCCCGGCGGCGCTGGCGGCGGCCCAGGATCTCGGTAAATCCGGTCGCGAGCTGCTGCTGGCCTCGGTCGCCGGCTACGAGGCGGGGATTCGCATCGGCGAATTCCTTGGCCGTTCCCATTACCGCATCTTCCACACCACGGCCACCGTTGGCACCCTGGCCGCCGCCGTGGCCGTGGGCAAGCTGATGGACTTCGACCAGGAGCGGTTCATCCACCTGCTCGGCAGCGCCGGCACCCAGGCCGCCGGGCTCTGGGAGTTCCTGCGTGATGCCGCCGACTCAAAGCAGTTGCACACCGCCAAGGCGGCCGCCGACGGGTTGCTGGCGGCGTACCTGACCGCCGACGGCCTGACCGGGGCCCGCAACATTCTCGAAGGCGACCAGGGGCTGGCGGCGGGCATGTCCAGCGATGCCGAGCCGGCCCGCCTGTCCGATCGCCTGGGCAGCCGCTGGGCGCTGGTGGAGACCTCGTTCAAGTTCCACGCGTCCTGCCGGCACACCCACCCGGCCGCAGATGCGCTGTTGCAGCTGATGGAACGGGAAGGCCTGCGCCACGAACAGATCGAACGGGTGGAAACCCGCGTGCACCAGGGCGCCATCGACGTGTTGGGCCGGGTCAAGGTGCCGCAGACCGTGCACCAGGCCAAGTTCTCCATGGGCACCGTGCTCGGCCTGATCGCCGTGCATGGCAAGGCCGGGCTGCCGGAGTTTCATGAGCTGGCGCTGACCGACCCGGCTGTTGCCGCCTTTCGCGACAGGGTCGGCATGACCCTCGACCCCGAAGTCGACGGCGCCTATCCCCGGCGCTGGCTGGGCCGGGTGCTGGTGACGACGGTCGACGGCCGAACCCTGCTCGGGGCCATCGACGAGCCCAAGGGGGATCCGGGCAACAGCCTGTCGCGGGCCGAGCTGGAGGACAAGTTCCACCGCCTGCTGCAATTCTCCGGCGCCCGTTCCCCCGAGCAGGCCAGCGCCCTGATCCGCCAGGTCTGGGACCTGCGCAACACCACCGACCTGAAGGAGCTGTGCTGATGAGCCTGGCAGCAGAAAACACTGCGGCCCCGCGGCCGCTGGACGGCATTACCGTGATCAGCCTGGAACACGCCATCGCCGCGCCGTTCTGTACCCGACAACTGGCCGACCTCGGTGCCCGGGTCATCAAGATCGAGCGCCCGGGTGTCGGTGACTTCGCCCGTGGCTACGACCAGCGGGTCAGTGGTCTGGCCTCGCACTTCGTCTGGACCAACCGCTCCAAGGAGAGCCTGACCCTGGACCTCAAGCAGGATGAGGCCGGGGATATCCTCGAACAAATGCTGGGCCAGGCCGACGTGCTGGTGCAGAACCTGGCACCGGGTGCCGCCGCGCGCATGGGCCTGTCGTTCGAGGCGCTGCATGAGCGTTTTCCGCGACTGATCGTCTGCGACATTTCCGGTTACGGTGAGGGCGGGCCCTACGAAAGGAAAAAGGCCTATGACCTGCTGATCCAGAGTGAAGGCGGCTTTCTCTCGGTCACCGGTGGTCCGGGCGAGGGTGAACTGGCCAAGGCCGGTTGCTCCATCGCCGACATCGCCGCCGGCATGTATGCCTACAGCGGCATCCTCTCGGCGCTGCTGCTCAGGGGCCGGACCGGGGAGGGCAGCCGGGTCGACATCAGCATGCTGGAAAGCCTGGTGGAGTGGATGGGCTACCCGATGTACTACGCCTTCGACGGCGCGCCACCGCCGCCGCGGGCCGGTGCCGCGCATTCGACCATTTACCCGTACGGGCCTTTCCCGGCCGGCGATGGCGGCACGGTGATGCTCGGCCTGCAGAACGAGCGCGAATGGGCGGCGTTCTGCGACAAGGTGCTGCTGACGCCGGAGCTGGCGGTGGACGAGCGCTTCTCGGCCAACTTCAAGCGTTCGGCCAATCGCGAGGTGCTGCGCCAGATCATCGTCGACAGCTTCTCGCGGCTCAGCACCGAGCAGGTGATCGAGCGCCTGGAGCAGGCGCAGATCGCCAATGCCCGGGTCAACGACATGCAGGGCGTGTGGCAGCACCCGCAGCTCAAGGCGCGGGATGGCTGGCGCCAGGTCGACAGCCCTTCGGGGAAACTGCCGGCTTTGCTGCCGCCGGCGCGCAATGCGGCGTTCGTGCCGCGGATGGAGGCGGTGCCGGGGTTGGGGCAGCACACCGAGGCGATTCTGCGGCAGTTGGGTTTTTCCGCCGAAGCCGTGGCGCAGTTGCGTTCGAGCGGGGTGGTCTGAGCCCTGTGTCTGATCTTGAAGGCCCCTCAGATCACAAATCTCCCAAACAGCTGCGTGCACCACCACCGTACAAGGAATTCATCATGTCTTCATCCATTGTCCGCTCCGCGCTGTTCGTGCCGGGCAGCCGCCCCGAGCGTTTCGCCAAGGCCCTGGCCAGCGGCGCCGATGCGGTGATCGTCGATTTCGAGGACGCCGTCGAGGAGCCGCTCAAGCGGGCCGCCCGTGATCACCTTGGGCAGTTTTTCGCTGACAACCCCGACGTGCGTGTACTGGTCCGGGTCAACGCCCCGGAGCACGCCGAGCATGCCGCCGACCTGGCCTTCTGCAAACGCCAGCCCGGCGTGGTCGGTGTGCTGCTGCCCAAGGTCGAGAGTGCCGCGCAGGTTGCGGCCGTGGCAGCGACCGGCAGGCGCGTCTGGCCAATCATCGAAAGCGCCCGCGGGTTGCTGGCCCTGGCCGAGATCGCGGGAGCTGGCGGGGTCGAACGGTTGTCCTTCGGTGGCCTCGACCTGGCCCTGGACCTGAATCTCAGCAGCGGCTCGCCGGCGGCCCGGTTTGCCCTCGACCAGGCCCGCCTGGCCCTGATCCTTCATTCCCGGGCCGCTGGGCTGGTGGCGCCGCTGGATGGCGTACACCCGGCCATTGATGACCCCGAGGGGCTGCAGCGCTCCATTCGCCATGCCTACGAAATGGGGTTCGCAGGTGCCCTGTGCATCCATCCCCGGCAAGTCGCGGTGATTCATGCCGCGCTGGCCCCCGGCGCCGAGGAACTGGCCTGGGCCCGGCGGGTGGTGGATGCCGGCCGCGACGGCGCCGGGGCCTACCAGGTCGACGGGCAGATGGTCGATGCACCGGTGCTGTTGCGCGCTCGACGCCTGCTGGGGTTGCTGTAGGGCCAATCCCCGGCAATTGGCGGTGCCTGCCTACTGCGCATTGGGAGGGCACCGCTCCCGGAGCGCGCCTTGAGCCACCCTAAGATGGTATTTGCGGGGCGCCCTTCGGTTGCCCACGGCAAGCCCCCTGGCAGCGTTCGGCATGGCCGAACGCAGGTACTCAAAATTCGAAATTCACGACACGCATCGCTTTAGGCAACCTGCCTTGAACCACAACAATAAGAAGGTGACATCCATGCTCAAGTTGACCCGGGCGCTGTTCTGCGCCGCCACCTTGATCTCCGCCAGTCTCGCGCAGGCGGCCGATCCCATCGTCATCAAGTTCGCCCACGTGGTCGCCGAGAACACCCCCAAGGGGCAGGGCGCGCTGCTGTTCAAGAAACTCGCCGAGGAACGCCTGCCGGGCCGGGTCAAGGTCGAGATCTACCCGAACTCTTCGCTGTTCGGTGACGGCAAGGAAATGGAGGCGTTGCTGCTGGGCGACGTGCAGATGCTGGCGCCGTCCCTGGCCAAGTTCGAGCAGTACACCCGGCAGGTGCAGATCTACGACCTGCCGTTCCTGTTCAACGACCTGGCCGCTGTCGACCGCTTCCAGGGGGCCCAGGGCAAGGCGCTGCTGACCTCGATGCAGGACAAGGGCATTCTCGGCCTGGCCTACTGGCACAACGGCCTCAAGCAACTGTCGGCGAACAAGCCGCTGCGGGTGCCGGCCGATGCCCGTGGGCAGAAGTTCCGTGTCCAGGCCTCCAGCGTGCTGGAGGAGCAGTTCAAGGCGATCCGCGCCAACCCGCGCAAGATGAGTTTCGCCGAGGTCTACCAGGGCCTGCAGACCGGTACCGTCAACGGCACCGAGAACACCTGGTCGAACTACGAGAGCCAGAAGGTCAACGAGGTACAGAAGTACTTCACCGAGTCCAACCATGGCCTGATCGACTACATGGTGATCACCAACAGCAAGTTCTGGGGCGGCCTGCCACCGGATGTACGCAGCGAACTGGAAAAGATCATGGGTGAAGTCACCGTCGAGGTGAACCGGCAGGCCGAGGCGCTGAACCAGAGCGCCAGGCAGAAGATCGTCGACGCCAGGACCAGTGAAATCATCACCCTGACTCCAGAAGAACGCGCGCAATGGCGCGAGGCGATGAAGCCGGTGTGGAAGAAGTTCGAGGGTGAGATCGGTGCCGACCTGATCGAGGCGGCGGACAAGTCCAACCAGCCTTGATCACCGTTCGGCGACGCGGAGCTGCATCCCCACGCGGAGCGTGGGGACGATCCAGCCAGGGGCCTCGCTCACGGGGCCGGCTGCTTCGGTCGCTCCCACGCTCCGCGCGGGAATGCAGCCCGTGACGCTCTGCGTCACCGTAACGCGATACCCGATCCAATCCTTTTTCTCTCGCGGAGTCCTGTCCATGCCAACGCAATCCCTGCGGCGCATCTGGGCGCATTTCGAGGAGGGCCTGATCGCCTTCCTGCTGGCCGCCATGACCCTGGTGACTTTCGTCTACGTGATGGCCAACAACGTCTACACACTGTTCTTCAACCTCGCCGATCGCTGGGCCTGGAGCAGCGGCTTTTTCAACAGCCTTGGCGACGCGACCATGAGCGTGGCCCAGGACATGACCTGGAGCGTGGCGCTGACCAAGGCCATGTTCGGCTGGCTGATCTTCTTCGGCATTTCCTATGGCGTGCGCACCGCCGGCCACCTCGGCGTGGACGCGCTGGTCAAGCTGACCCCGCGCCCGGTGCAGCGCTACCTGGCGATGCTCGCCTGCACCTGCTGCCTGGCCTATGCCGGGCTGTTCATGGTGGCCAGCTACAAGTGGCTGAGCGCGGTGCTGATGGCCGGTATCGGTGCCGAGGACCTCGACCAGTACGGCATCAAGGTCGGCCACATCGTGGTGATCGTGCCCATCGGCTTCGCCCTGGTGCTGATCCGTTACCTGGAAATCTTCTGTCGCCTCTTCAGCCGCCGCCAGAGCGGCCTGGGCCTGGCCGACGATGCGGGCGAGGCCAGCAGGCTGGCGAACGAGCACAAGGAGCAGCACTGATGACCGTCCTCTGCCTGTTCCTGCTGCTGTTCACCTTCATGTTCCTCGGGGTGCCGATCGCGATTTCCCTGGGTCTGTCCGGTGCGCTGTCGATCCTGCTGTTCAGCCAGGACTCCCTGAGCTCCCTGGCGATCAAGCTGTTCGAGACCTCCGACGCTTACACCTTCCTGGCGATTCCGTTCTTTCTGCTGTCGGGGGCGTTCATGACCACCGGCGGGGTGGCCAAGCGCCTGATCGACTTCGCCAACGCCTGCGTCGGGCATATCCGGGGTGGCCTGGCAATCGCCGCGGTATTGGCGTGCATGCTGTTCGCGGCGCTGTCCGGTTCGTCGCCGGCGACGGTGGCGGCGGTCGGCTCGATTGCCGTGGCCGGCATGGTGCGTTCCGGTTATCCGAAGGAGTTCGGTGCCGGGATCATCTGCAACGCCGGGACCCTGGGCATCCTGATTCCGCCGTCGATCGTCATGGTGGTGTACTCGGCGGCGACCGAGACCTCGGTGGGCAAGCTGTTCATGGCCGGGGTGATTCCCGGGCTGCTGCTGGGGCTGATGCTGATGGTGGCGATCTACATCGTGGCGCGGATCAAGAAACTGCCGGCCCAGCCACGGGCGACCGTGCGCGAGTGGCTGGGCGCTGCGCGGCGGGCCTTCTGGGGGCTGCTGTTGCTGGTGATCATCCTCGGCGGAATCTACAGTGGCCTGTTCACCCCGACCGAGGCGGCGGCGGTTGCGGCGGTGTATTCGGCGTTCGTCGCGCTGTTCGTCTACAAGGACATGAAGGTCCGCGACTGCCCGAAAGTGCTGCTGGAGTCCGGCCGGCTGGCGATCATGCTGATGTTCATCATCGCCAACGCGATCCTGTTCGCCCATGTGCTGACCACCGAACAGATCCCGCAACAGATCACCAACTGGGTGGTGTCCGAAGGCCTGACGCCGATCGGTTTCCTGCTGATGGTCAACGTGGTGCTGCTGGTGGCGGGCAGTTTCATGGAGCCATCGGCTATCGTGCTGATTCTCGCGCCGATCTTCTTCCCGATCGCGATGAAGCTGGGTATCGACCCGATTCACCTGGGCATCGTCATGGTGGTGAACATGGAGATCGGCCTGGTGCATCCGCCGGTGGGGCTGAACCTGTTCGTGACTTCGGCGGTGACCGGTTTGAGCCTGGGGCAGACCATCCGCGCGGCCTTGCCGTGGCTGATGATCCTGCTGGCGTTCCTGATCCTGGTGACTTATGTGCCGGTCATTTCGCTGGCGTTGCCGCACTGGTTGGGGATGCCGTAGGGCTCGGTGGGATGATAGCCGTCGTCAGGGGCAGCGGGACTTGGTGACGGCGCTTTTTTGGTTATTCCGGGCCGGAAGGGGCCGCTTCAATCGGTCATTTCGAAAGGCCTGATGGGGCTGCTGCTGATGCTTTGCGGGGGGCTGAGTGAGGGGGAATGGGGGGAGCGTGTACATATCCGTTTGCGCGTTT
>NZ_JSYZ01000025.1:83626-137541 GCF_001293465.1 Pseudomonas asplenii | reverse complement strand
GAAACAGAACCTCCACTCAGCCGGCTGGGAACGGGGCGGGTAGATCAAAAGCAAGATCACAAGCAAGAGCAGGAGCAAGAGCTTCGCGGCGGTGCGACAAGCCCGGTTCCTACAGGTCTGCGTCGTACACAGAGCCTGCATACGGCACCCATCTGTAGGAGCCGGGCTTGCCCGCGAATGGGCCATAAGTTTCACCGCATAATCTCCTGGCATCGCACCGCCATCTCCCGTTCTCGACGAATGCGCAACGGGCCTTTTATCGATACGCTGCTTGGGGCGGTAGGAAGTGGCGACGAAAAACGCCTCTACTTTTTGGCGCCTGCCGATTAGAGTTGCCGGATTTCGAAAGGCGCTGCTCTGGCCCGCCTCTCATGGAGGAGATTCATGTATTGCTTCGACCGCAGTTCCGTTCCGCCACCGAGCCTGTTGCAAAGTCGGGAGGCCAATGCTGACAGGCAGGCATTGGCCGACTACTTTCTTGCCGACAGGACCAAGCGGGCGCAGAGCCGGGCACCGGAACCGGTTGTCGATCTGAATGAGAACTCAGTCCGTTCGGGGTTGGACCGGTTATTTCACGGTAAATGTGCGTTCTGCGAACGGGTGGTTCAGTCTAAGGCAACTTATCGATTTCGCCCGAGAGCGCAAGCCAGCCCACTGGAGCGAACTTCAAACGCTCACCTTTATTATATCTGGCTGAGCAGTGCCTGGGAGAATCTCTACGCCATTTGCAAGGACTGCGAGCCTGTACGGCCGGACCACTTCCCGGTTTTGGGGCGGCGGGTAGCCTTGCCTTCGGCGCAAGAAGTTGATGCCTATGCACAGGCTGGTAACGGTCTGTGGGGGGGCTACCCACTCAAGGAGCGTCATGTCTTGATCGACCCTTGCGAGCGGGTCGACCTGAGCCGGCATCTGTCGGTCGATCTGTCGGGTGAACTCTACGCCTTGAGCGAGCGCGCAGCTGCAACCATCACACACTTCAAGCTCAATCGTATTCAGTTGCTAAAGCTGCGCAAAAGCAAGCTGAAGACTTACTTCGACGATCTTATAGGCAACTGGTCTTTTTCCTTGGGAGAGGACGATTCACATCCCGTGCTTTTCGATTTTGCTCGAATGGATTTTGGTGGCTGCTGGTATTTGCTCTGCCGACGCATTGTACTGACGCTTTCAAAGTCCAGGGTTTCAGCTTCGGAACTGGCCCCGGATCGTATCGAACACACGTTGCGGGCCCTTAGCGAAAGCGCTGATGTCGTTGAGTGGTATGGAGGGTTGGAGCTCAGTCTGGCAGGGACTGCTGTGCGCGATTCCAGACCCGTTGCAAAGAGTGAGACGTTCGGGGCGCGTGATTGCCCATCGTTGGAATCGATCCGCTTCAGCAACTTCAAGGGCATAGAGCAACTTGAATTGAGGATACCCGCCGTGCCGCTCAGGCGGTCCTCGGGCACAAATGCTGTTCGGCCGGCCCTGCTGATTCTCGGTGAAAATGCCGCTGGAAAAAGCTCCATCCTTGAGGCCACAGCTTTGGTGCTCAGCAGCGATCTGGCTTGTACGAAACTGCCGGTGGACTACGCCTCGTTGCCTCTGGATCCCGAGTTACTGGGCGCGGTGCAGACTCCCCGTTGCAGTCTGGCATCGGTGGTAGCGGTGTTCCAGGGCGGTAGTGAACGGCACCTGACGATCAGCGAGGGCGAGTTCTGGCATGAAGACCGTGGACTGTCGGTTGACGGTCAGCCGCTCTTGCCTCAGGTCTTTGCCTATGGTGCCTTTCGGCAATACCAGAAGCGGGTCAGCCCTCGTAGCCCAAGTAAATCGATCATCAACCTTTTCGACTCGACAGCTCTGCTGTCCAATCCGGAAAAATGGTTGCTGAGTCTCAAGGCAGATGCCTTCAACAGTGTGGTTCGAACCTTGCGCGGCATCCTCTCGATCGAGGGCTCGTTCGAGATCATGGAACGCGACCCGCAGAACCAGCGCTGCCTGATCGTCACATCGGCAGGCGATGGCCAGCCCCTGTGCCGAACGCCACTGAGCCTGGCTTCATCGGGTTACCGTTCAGTCCTGGCAATGGCCTGTGACATCATCCAGGGCCTGATGAATCGACGCCTCAATCCGCATTTCGAAAGCCTGGAAACGGCACAGGCCGTGGTACTGATCGACGAGGTGGAAGCGCACCTGCATCCACGCTGGAAAATTCAGATCATGCGCGCGTTGCGGGAGGCGTTGCCGCAGGTCACTTTCATTGTCACCACTCACGATCCGCTGTGCCTGCGCGGCATGCAGGATGGTGAGGTGATCGTCATGCAGCGTGTGTCCAGCGATCAACGCACGGATGTCCAGTGGCCGGTGATGGTCGAGCAACTGGTTCGCCTGCCGAATGTCAGCCAACTCACGGTCGAACAGCTGCTGACCTCGGACTTCTTCAGCCTGGCCTCCACTGACCAGCCTGAGACCGAGCGTGAACTGGCCGGCCTGGCCGATCTGTTGAACGCGCGGGAGCGGGGCGAACGGTTGACTGTGCCGCAGCAGGACCTGCTACGGCGGTTGGAACGTGATATCAGCGACGCCTTGCCGGTGGGTTCCAGCGAGGTTCAGCGGCTGGTGCAGGAGGCGGTGGTCGAGTACCTGGACAGCCGTAGACAGGTCTCGACACAGAAGCTTGCCCAACTGCGCAGCGCCGCCAAACAGCGCATCCTCGGCATCCTGGAGGGCATCTGAAGCATGCGTGCCGTCAGCCGCGACAGTGTCCCCGTGCCCGATGCGATGTTGGGAGATGACTCGCCAGCGAAAAAGGAGCTGCAGAAACTCCAGGATTACTTCATGGCGCCAACGGGGGCGTTACCCGCCTTTGCCGTCTACAAGTCCGACAGCGTGAAGAAACAGCTGCATGAGCTGTTCCACGGTAAATGCGCCTACTGCGAGAGCTTCTACTACGGCAGTGCCCCGGTGGATATCGAGCACTACCGACCCAAGGGCCGCGTCTACGAGGAACCGGATCATCCCGGCTACTGGTGGATCGCCATGGATTGGGAAAACCTGCTGCCCAGCTGTATTCACTGCAACCGGCGCAGTGGCCAGGTGACGCCCACGCTCTCGGCCAGTCTGGTCAGCCTGGTCAATGAGGGACGTGATTTCAGCCGTTCACGGGTGGTCCAGACCGGCAAGCAGGACAGCTTTCCGATCCTCGGTCAGCGGGCTGCGGTGGGGGCCCGGGATTTTTCCGGCGAGCAGGCATTGCTGCTGGACCCGTGCCGGGATCAGCCACAGGAGCACCTGCGTTTTCATGTCGACAGCGAAAATCTGATCGGCCTGGTCCTACCCAAGCCTCATGACAGCGGCGGTCTGGCCCTGGCCGGTGGTGTGGCAGGTGTCCGGCCGGAGCTGCGTGGGGTGATCGAGCAGGCCCTGGCGGGTGGGTTGAGCCTGCGGGGCGCGGTGTCGATCCATGTCTATGGCCTCAACCGTCTCGGGCTGGTGCAGGAGCGCACGCGGGTGCTGCGCCAGTTGGAGTTTCTGGAGATGCTGGCGGTGGAAATGGGGCTGATGGCGCAGGAACTGGAGCCCGACAGTGAGGCTCCGGTTGTCGAGAGCGAGCAGGCGCGAGCGCGCAATGAACGCATTGCCAGGCGCCTGCGTTTTCTCCAGGAGCAGATACTCGGCGAGATCAAGACCATGGCTCGGCCCGAAGCGCCTTACTCGGCCATGGTTCGGGAGTGGCTGGAGGGGTTCAGGGCGCGTTTGAGCCGCTGAGGTTCAGGGCATGTCCCGCACACCCTGGCGCTCGGCCACCGCGCGCAACGTCCTGAGGCTGACCATCGGCGCGTCTACCACGAACCGGTTGGCCAGCCAGGAGGGAATGTCGCCCGCCGGCTCGGCCTGCAACTGGTAGGTCACCTCGGTCTCGCCATTACCCCTGGGCAGCATCTTCCACACGCCACTCAACTGGCGCACGCGGATCTGGCCGGGCACCGACGGCAGATAGTCGGGGGCCGCCTCCAGGCGGCGGATCAGGCTGCCGTCGTCATTCTGTTCGGTATGCACATGCAGCACCATGTCCCGCGGGGCCGCCGGCCAGGGCAGGTCGGTGGTCAGGTAGACCCAGGTGTCGTCGCCGTCGTTCTTCAACAGGCGCATCTCGGCGCAGGCGTACAGCCACTTGCAAGCGACCCGCAGATTTTCCTGCAGGTCGCGCAAGGTGGAGACCTCGGCCTTGATAGCGGTCACGCCGCGAAAGCTCTGGTAACGCGAACCCGGCACTTTGCTCAGGAAAACCTGGATGCCGTCCTCTTCATGGGCCAGCTTCCAGGCCTCGGGCGCAGCCATGGCGGCGCTGCTCAGGCAGGCCGTTGCCAGGGCGATCACGGATAGCAGGGTTCTCATCGACGGTCTCCGGGGCACGGAGGAACGTCCGTGTCTGCCAGATATAACACGCGGACACGAAATTTATTCGATGGCTTCGAAGGGAAGAGTAGGGAGCTCCCTGCCGGTGCCGACAGTCGACCGCGACGACAGGGAGAGCAGGCGGGTATCAGTGGCTGCCGGCGGCCTTGTTCAGGTCGCTTTCCTGCCACTCGGTATAGACGCAGGCATCGGCTGTGGCCCAGCGCACGGCGACTGAATCTCCGGCTTTGAGCGGCATGCCGGTGGCGGACAAGGCCTTGACGGTCATGGCCGTACCGCCCTGGGTGACGACGCTGCAGGTCTGGCTTTCACCGAGGAACAGCACCTCGCTGACGGTTGCCCTGACCTGGTTCCAGCCGGCGGCCAGCGGGTCGGCGGCGGCCTGTTCCAGGCTCAGGGCCAGGGCCTTCTCCGGACGCACCATCAGCAGGATGTCCTGGCCGTTCTGCAGGCCCGAGGTCAGGCGGATAGACAGCCCTTGCCCTTCGAAACCGGCGGCACCGTTGCCCTGGGCCTTGAGCCGCAGGAAGTTGGAGTTACCGAGGAACGAGGCGACGAAGGCGTTCGGCGGGTTCTGGTAGAGGTCGTAGCCGCTGCCCAGGCCGACAATCTTGCCATGGCTGAAGATGGCGATACGCTGGGACAGGCGCATGGCTTCTTCCTGATCGTGGGTCACGTAGACGATGGTGATGCCCAGTCGCCGATGCAACTGGCGCAGCTCGTCCTGCAGGTCTTCGCGCAGCTTCTTGTCCAGGGCGCCGAGCGGTTCGTCCATCAGCAGGATGCGTGGCTCGTAGACCAGCGCCCGGGCGATCGCCACGCGCTGCTGCTGGCCGCCGGACAATTGCGCGGGGCGGCGGTGGGCGAACTTGTCCAGCTGGACCAGCTTGAGCATGGCGTCGACGCGCTTGTCGCGCTCGGCGGCTGCCAGCTTGCGGATGGCCAGCGGGAAGGCGATGTTGTCGCGCACCGAGAGGTGCGGGAACAGCGAGTAGCGCTGGAACACCATGCCGATGTCACGCTTGTGCGGCGGCACGTTGACCAGCGACTTGCCCTCGACCAGGATTTCCCCGGAGCTGGGGCTCTCGAAGCCGGCCAGCATCGACAGGGTGGTGCTCTTGCCCGAGCCACTGGAGCCCAGGAAGGTCAGGAACTCGCCGTCCCTGATGTCCAGCGAGATGTTGTCCACCGCGGCGAAGTCGCCGTAGTGCTTGTTCAGGTTGCGCAGGCTGACCAGGGTGCGGTCGTTCTGTTGTGCAGGGTCTTTGATCACGGCACTCATGTTGTCTACTCCCGGGCGCTCAGGCGCTGAGTTCGTTGCGCCGACGCAGAGCGGCGGCAATCACCATCACCAATACCGACAGGCCGATCAGCAGCGTCGAAGCGACGGCGATCACCGGAGTCAGGTCCTGGCGCAGGGTGGTCCACATTTTGACCGGCAGGGTCTGCAGGGTCGGGCTGGCCATCATCACGCTCAGCACCACTTCGTCCCACGACACCAGGAAGGCGAACAGGGCGCCGGCGACCATGCCGGGGCGAATCGCCGGGAAGGTCACCTTGAACACCGCCTGCAGGCGCGAGGCACCACAGATCACCGCGGCATCCTCGATCGACTGGTCGAACAGCTTCAGCGAGTTGATGATCGAGATGATGGTGAAGGGCAGGGCGACGATCACGTGGCTGACGACAAAGGCGAACATCGTGCCGGTGTAGCCGAGCTTGAGAAACAGCGCATAGACCGCCACGGCAATGATCACCAGCGGCACGATCATCGGCAGGGTGAACAGCCCGTAAAGCATTTCCCGGCCGGGGAAGCGCCCGCGCACCAGGGCGAAGGCGGTCGGCAGGCCCAGCGCCACGGCGCACACGGTGGTCAGTACCGCGACCTTCAGGCTGGCCAGGGCGGCATTCATCCAGTCCGGGTTGGAGAAGAACTGGCTGTACCATTTCAGTGTCCAGCCCGGCGGTGGGAACACCAGCCACTGGGACGAGCCGAACGACAGCAGGACGATGAACACGATCGGCAGCAGCAGGAACAGGGCGATCAGTCCGGTGGTGAAATAGAGGCCCAGGCGCAGGCGCCGGCTCATGGCATTCGGGGTCAGGAGCATGGCGGCTTACCTCGCGTTGCTCGCGCCGACCGGGGATTCCGGCTGGAGCTTCAGGTAGAAGTAGAACAGCACCAGGGTGATCAGGATCAGCAGGGCGGCGCCGGCGCTGGCCAGGCCCCAGTTGAGGAACGATTGCACCTGTTGAATGATGAACTCCGGCAGCATCATGTTCTGCGCGCCGCCCAGCAGGGCTGGCGTCACGTAGTAACCGAGGGACATCACGAACACCATCAGTGCGCCGGAGAACAGGCCCGGACGGCACAGGGGCAGGAATACCCGGAAGAAATTGGTCCAGGGGCTGGCGCCGCAGATGGAGCCGGCCTGCAGGATCATCGGGTCGATGGCCTGCATGGTGGCCTGCAGGGGCAGGACGATGAACGGAATCATGATGTAGCTCATGCCGATCACCACGCCGGTCAGGTTGTGCACCATTTCCAGTGGCTGGTCGATGATGCCCAGGCCCATCAGCAGCTTGTTGATCACCCCGGACGCCTGCAGCAGCACCAGCCAGGAGTAGGTCCGCGCCAGCAGGCTGGTCCACATCGACAGCAGCACGATGTTGAGTATCCAGCGGCCCCAGCCGCGTGGTACCAGGGTGATCGCCCAGGCCAGCGGGAAGCCCAGCAGCAGGCTGAACAGGGTCACCAGGCCGGCCACCGAGAAGGTGTTGAGCAGGACCCGTGCGTAAGCCGAGTTGGCGAACAGTTGCTGGTAGTTGTCCAGCCCCGGCGTGGGTTCCAGCACGCCGCGCAGCAGCAGGCCGATCAGCGGTGCCAGGAAAAACACGCCCAGGAACAGCAGGGCCGGTGCCAGGTTGCCGGCGCCTTTCCAGCGGCGGGCCAGGGAGGGGGTGTTGTTCATCACAGCCGCCTTGCCTGAGGCCGAGCCGGCGACGCCGGTGGCGCCTCCGGTCGGTTGGGAGGAATGGGACGCGGTGGCGGCCATTTTCATTTGACCAGCCATTCGTTCCACCGTGTCGCGATAGCCGGACCGTTCTTGGCCCAGTAGGCGAAGTCAAGGGTGATCTGGTCCTTGGCGTAGGCGGTCGGCAGGTTCGGGGCCAGCACCGAATCCAGGCGCGACACGCTGTCGACGTTGACCGGCGCGTAGGCGGTCAGGTTGGAGAAGTCGGCCTGACCCTTGGCGCTGCTGGCGTTGGCCAGGAACTTCATGGCGGCGGCCTTGTTCTTCGACCCCTTCGGGACCACCAGGATGTCGGCCATGACCAGGTTCTGCTTCCAGCTCACGCCCACGGGGGCGCCGTCCTGCTGCAGGGCGTAGACGCGACCGTTCCAGAACTGGCCGAGGCTGGCTTCGCCGGAGGCCAGCAATTGCTGGGACTGGGCGCCGCCGCCCCACCAGACGATGTCTTTCTTGATGGTGTCGAGTTTCTTGAAGGCACGGTCCAGGTCCAGCGGGTAGAGCTTGTCGGCCGGTACGCCGTCAGCCAGCAGGGCCAGTTCGAGTACGCCAGGGCTTGGCCATTTGTAGAGGGCGCGTTTGCCGGGGTAGGTCTTGGTGTCGAACAGCGCGGTCCAGTCCTGGGGCTTGCTGCCGGCGAGCTTGCCTTCGTTGTAGCCGAGCACGAAGGAGAAGAAGAACGAACCGACGCCGTGATCGGAAACGAAGCGCGGGTCGATCTTGTCGCGCTGGATCACGCTGAAATCGAGGGGTTCGAGCAGGCCTTCGCTGGCGGCACGCAGGGCGAAGTCGGCTTCGACGTCGACCACGTCCCATTGCACGTTGCCGCTTTCGACCATGGCCTTGAGCTTGCCGTAGTCGGTCGGGCCGTCCTGGACCACGGTGATGCCGCTGGCCTTGCTGAAGGGGTCGGCCCATGCCTGCTTCTGTGCATCCTGGGTGCTGCCACCCCAACTGACGAAGTTGACGCTTTCGGCGGCCATCGCGGCCTGGCTGCCCATGCTCAGCAAGCCGGCCAGCAATACAGCGGTCGTACCTTTTTTCAACACCATTTTCACGCCCTCATTGTTGTGTTCTTGAGCGGGCTATCGATGCCCGCCTATCGGGAGCAGCTGGTTTTTCAGTGCCTTTGCAGGCGGTCTTGGCAAGGCTAGTCGCCTGTCTCGTTGTCGGTCGGGTTCCTGTGAAAGTTTGTCAGGTCTATGGAATGTCATATTATGGTATTCCAAACTTTCTGCAAGCATTTTGCCTTACCGGTTATCCGGCCAGGAGGTTTTTTCTCCCGTCTTTACTGGGTGAAAGGGATGCTCTCGACCACTTCGAGGTCGTAACCGGTCAAGCCGGCGTATTTGAGGGGCGGGCCCAGATGGCGCAGCTTGCCGATGCCGAGGTCCTGCAGGATCTGTGCCCCGGTGCCGACCTCGGAGTAGATTCGCGATTGCGAGCGGCTGTACTGGCGGGGTGGCTGGGTCAGTTGCGGAATCCGTTCGAGCAGGGCCTGGGACGATTCATGGTTGGCCAGCACCACGACCACGCCGCGACCCTCGGCGGCAACCCGCTGCAGGGCGGCCCACAGGGTCCAGTTGCTCGGCCCGTGGTACTCGGCACCGACCAGGTCGCGCAGCGGGTCGATGACATGCACGCGCACCAGCGTCGGCTCGTCACGGCGGATATCGCCCATGACCATGGCCATATGCACGCCACCCTCGATGCGGTCTTCGTAGCTCACCAGGCGGAAGGTGCCGTGCACGGTCGGCAACTCGCGCTCGCCGATACGCACCACGGTGTGCTCGGTGCTGAGACGATAGTGGATCAGGTCGGCGATGGTGCCGATTTTGATCCCGTGCTGGCGGGCGAAGACTTCCAGGTCCGGACGGCGGGCCATGGTGCCGTCGTCGTTCATCACCTCGACGATCACCGAGGCGGGGGTAAAGCCGGCCAGGCGTGCCAGGTCGCAACCGGCTTCGGTGTGTCCGGCGCGGGTCAGCACGCCGCCTTCGCGGGCGCGCAGGGGGAAGATATGGCCGGGCTGCACCAGGTCGTCGGCACAGGCGTTGGCCGCTACGGCGGCGGCCACGGTGCGGGCGCGGTCGGCGGCGGAGATGCCGGTGGTGACCCCGGTGGCGGCTTCGATGGAGACGGTGAAGGCGGTGCTGAAAACGCTGCCGTTGCTCGGCACCATCTGCTCCAGGCCCAGGCGCTGGCAATGCTCGTCGGTCAGGGTCAGGCAGATCAGCCCCCGCGCCTCGCGGGCCATGAAGCTGATGGCCTGTGCGTCGCAACGGTCGGCGGCGAGCAGCAGGTCGCCTTCGTTCTCGCGGTCTTCATCGTCCACCAGCAGAACCATCTTGCCCTGGCGGTAGTCTTCGATTATTTCTTCGATGCTGTTAAAGGCCATGTTGGATTCTCGGCGTGCGTGGCAGGATTTGTGGTATACCATAATACAAAATAAACAAACAATGAGGTCGACAATGAAGGCTTACTGGATCGCGCACGTGAATGTCACCGACCCTGAGCAATACACCGAGTACACCAGCCGCGCGCCGGCGGCCTTTGCCCGCTATGGCGGGCGTTTCCTGGCCCGGGGCGGGCGCTCGCAGGCGGTGGAAGGGCGGGAGACGCCGCAGCGCAGCGTGGTGATCGAGTTCGACTCCTACGAGCAGGCGCTGGCCTGCTACCACTCGGACTTGTATCAGGAGGCCAAGGGGCACCGCGCGGGCGTGGCCGAGGCGGAAATCGTCATCGTCGAGGGCATGGCGCCCTGACGTGACACTACACGGGGGAATGGCCGTGATGATCGTTCGGGAATGCAGCGATGACGCTCTGCGTCACCAGGGCGGACTGGGAGGCGTTCCCTCGGGGACCGTGGGAAGGATCGGAACAGGGACTCCAAGGCCCCCGCAAGGCCTCAGCGGATGAAGTGCACCTTGCCGGTATCGTCGTTACCAACATACAGGCCATAGACCCCGGCCTGTCGCTCCTCGATATAGCGCTCGAGAATCTGCCGGATCGCCGGGTAGTAGATGCAGTCCCAGGGAATTTCCTCGGGCGCGAAGAAACGGCGGTCCAGGGTCTCCGGCCCATACTGGTCGGTGATCTCCAGGGCGATGGCGCGGAAGATGATGTACACCTCGCTGATCTTCGGCACGCTGAAGATCGAGTACGGCGAGATGATTTCCGCGCGCACGCCGCTTTCTTCCCAGACCTCGCGCAGGGCGGCCTGCTCGGTGGTTTCGCCGCTTTCCATGAACCCGGCCGGCAGGGTCCAGGTGCCGGGGCGTGGTGGAATCGCCCGCTGGCACAGCAGGTAGCGACCGTCGCGCTCGATGATGCAGCCGGCGATGATCTTCGGGTTGACGTAGTGGATGTAGCCGCAGCCCCGGCACATCAGGCGCTCATGGGTATCGCCCGGTGGCACCTGGTGAGCGAGGTCACCGGCACCGCATTGCGGACAGAAGCGCGGGGCTGACATTTCAGCGACCTATGCGGGGTTCTTTCACGGCGATAGGGGCGACGATGTCCGGAATCGGCCCGGCCTCGTCCTGTTTGCGTTGCAGGTACTCCATCGCCACCTTGGCCGCGGCCCGGACGTGGTCCACCGAAGCCTGGTGCGCGGCCAGCGGATCGCCGCTCTTGATCGCCTCGACGATGCGCTCCATTTCCAGGTTGCTGGCGCCGCGGCGGTTTGCCTGGGAGACCGAGGTAGCCCGCAGGTAGCTGATGCGCGCCTGCAACTGGCGCAACTGGGTGGCGGCGGCGTGGTTGCCCGAGCCTTCGAGTAGCACGTCGTAGAAACCCTGGACCGAGTCGAGCACCTGCTGCAGTTCGCCGTCCTTGAGGGCCTTGCGGTTTTCCTCCAGGGCTTTTTCCAGGGCCTTGATGTCCTTGGCCTTGGCCCGCAGGGTGAACAGCTGGACGATCAGGCTTTCCAGTGCGCAACGCAGCTCGTAGATGTCCCGGGCATCGGCCAGGGTGATGATGGCCACGCTCGGGCCCTTGGCATCGGCGAACGCCACCAGCCCCTCGGACTCCAGGTGGCGCAGGGCCTCACGCACGGAGGTGCGGCTGACGCCCAGGCGATCGCACAGATCGCGCTCGACCAGACGGTCTCCCGGCAGCAGCTGGAAGTTCATGATGGCGCTTCGCAACTTGTCCAGCACGATTTCGCGCAGGGTGACGGGGTTGCGATTGACCTTGAAGTTGTCGTCGAGTGGCAGGCGTTTCATCGGTTGCGCTCTGAGTCGGGTCGTCCTGGGCACGGGAACAGGGTATCGGGCCTGCTACGCCGTGCCGGACAGCCATCGGTTAACTGGAGGAACCTGCTTCGGCGTCGGCCTCGGCAAAGGCTTCGCGGGCCAGCCGGAAACTGTCCACGGCCGCGGGGACACCGCAATAAATACCGACTTGAAGCAGGATTTCGCGTATTTGTTCACGACTGAGGCCGTTACGCAAGGCGCCCCGTACGTGCAGCTTGAGTTCGTGGGGGCGGTTGAGGGCCGAAATCATCGCCAAGTTTATCATGCTGCGCTCCTTGAGCGACAAACCCTCACGGCCCCAGACGTGGCCCCAGCAGTATTCGGTGACCAGTTCCTGTAGTGGACGGCTGAAGTCGTCGGCATTCTGGATGGATTTCTGCACATAGGCTTCGCCCAGTACCTGGGTGCGGATCTGCAGACCCTGCCGGTATTTCTCGTTGCTCATGTCGCGTCCTCGAAAAAGGGCCGTGCGCGAGAGGCCGGCGCACGGCCGAAACGGTGATCAGGCCAGGGCCGGCAGCGCGCCCAGCTTGCCCTTGTGGTAGATCATCGGGGTGACCGGGTCCTGTGGCAGGATCAGGTTTTTCACCGCGCCGACGATGATCGCGTGATCGCCGCCGTCGTACTCGCGCCACAGCTCGCACTCGATGATCGCCGTGGCCTTGGCCAGCAGCGGGTTGCCCAGCTCGCTGAGGCTCCAGTCGATACCCCTGGCCTTGTCCTTGCCCTTGCCGGCGAACGCATAGGCTTCGGCGGTCTGGTCGGCGGACAGCAGGTGAATCGCGAACTGCTTGCTGTCGCGCAGGATCGGATAGGTGTCTGAAGCATAGTTGGGGCAGAACAGCACCAGCGCCGGGTCGATCGACAGTGCGCTGAAGGCGCTGGCGGTGATGCCGACGATACCGCCGTCGGCGTCGAGGGCGGTGACCACCGTGACGCCGGAGGGGAAGGAGCCCATGACTTCTTTGTAGATACCGGGTTCGATCATTTCAGCTGTCTCCTAGCGCATCACGAAGGGGTCGGGCATCGGTGCCTGCGAGAGGTTGATCCACACCGTTTTCAACTCGGTGTAGGCCAGCACCGAATCGATACCGCTCTCACGGCCGTAGCCACTGTTCTTGAAGCCGCCGATCGGCGCCATGGCCGAGACGGCGCGGTAGGTGTTGACCCAGATGATCCCCGAGCGCACGTCCCGGGCCAGGCGATGGGCACGGCCCAGGTCGCGGGTCCAGATACCGGCGGCGAGGCCGAACTGCGAGTCGTTGGCGATGGCCAGGGCTTCGGCTTCGTCCTTGAAACGGATCACCGAGGCGACCGGGCCGAAGACTTCTTCCTGCATGATCTTCATCGAATTGCGGTCGCACTCGAACAGGGTCGGTTCATAGAACCAGCCGCCGCCGATGTCCGCGCGCTTGCCGCCGGTACGCAGGCGCGCGCCTTCGGCCAGGGCGTCGGCGACCAGGCCTTCGACCACGGCCAGTTGCTGGGCGGTGGCCATCGGGCCCATCTCGCTGGTTTCATCCTGCGGGTTGCCGATGCGGATGCGCCGGGCGCGGGCGATCAGGCGCTCGACGAACTCGTCGTAGATCTCGTCCTGCACCAGCAGGCGCGAGCCGGACACGCAGCTCTGGCCGGAGGCGGCATAGATCCCGGCGACCGCGCCATTGATCGCGCTGTCGAGGTCGGCGTCGGCGAAGATGATGTTCGGTGACTTGCCACCCAGTTCCAGGGACAGCTTGGCGAAGTTCTCGGCACTGCTGCGCACCACGTGGCGCGCGGTGGCCGCACCGCCGGTGAAGGCGATCTTGCGCACCAGCGGGTGGCGGGTGAGGGCGGCGCCGGTGCTCGGGCCGTAGCCGGTGACCACGTTGACCACGCCGGGCGGGATGCCGGCTTCCAGGGCCAGCCGGGCCAGTTCGAGAATGGTCGCCGAGGCATGTTCGGACGGCTTGATCACGATGGTGTTGCCGGCCGCCAGGGCCGGCGCCAGCTTGATCGCGGTGAGGTACAGCGGGCTGTTCCACGGAATGATCGCCGCGACCACGCCGATCGGCTCGTGCACGGTGTAGGCGAACAGGTCCGGCTTGTCCAGCGGCAGGGTGCCGCCTTCGAGCTTGTCGGCCAGGCCGGCGGTGTAGTGGAAGAACTCCGGCAGGTAGCCGACCTGGCCGCGGGTCTCGCGGATCAGCTTGCCGTTGTCGCGGCTTTCCAGTTGCGCCAGTTGCTCCCTGTTCTCGGCGATCAGGTCGCCCAGGCGGCGCAGTAGCTTGCCCCGGGCGGTGGCGCTCAGGCCGCGCCAGGCCGGGTGGTCGAAGGCCGCCTGGGCGGCCTGGACGGCGCGCTCGACATCGGCTTCGTCGGCATCGGGCAGTTGTGCCCAGGCTTCGGCCAGGGCCGGGTTGAGGCTGTCGAAGGTCTTGCCGGACAGGGCATCGACCCATTCGCCGCCGATGCACATCTGAAAGCGTGCGAGTGTCATGCAACGATCCCCTTTATGGTTTGTTGGACGTAGGTGGTTGCAAGGAAGTCCAGGAGTACCTGGTTGACCAGGCGTGGTGATTCCACCGGCATCATATGCCGTTGCTCGGCGAGTACGGCAACCTGCGCGCCGGGAATCCGCTCGGCCAGTTGCCGGGCCATCAGCGGCGTCGAACCGGGGTCCAGTTCGCCGGTGGCGACCAGCGTCGGCACCTGGATGGTGTGCAGGTCGTCGGCGCGGTACATGTCCTGGGTGGCGAACAGCTTGTAGGTGGTCAGGTAGCCCTGCGGGTCATTGCTGGCCAGCACCTGGCGGATCGCGGCGATCTGCGCCGGGTTGGCGGCCTGGTATTCGCGGCTGAACCAGCGCGACAGGGCCGCCTCGGCATTGGCATCCGGACCGTGCTCCGCGGCCTGGCTGGTGCGGGCGATGACACCTTCGCGCTGTTCGGCACTGCGGTTGAATACGCTGTTGAGCACCACCAGGCTCTGCAGCCGTTGCGGATAGTTCAGGGCAAAGGCCCTGGCGACCAGCCCGCCCATGGAGAAACCGATGACGCAGGCGGTGGGCAATTGCAGGTGGTCGAGCAGTTCGCGCAACTGATCGGCATACCCGAGCAGCCCGCAGTCGGGGTCCGGGCGCGGGCTGGCGCCGTGCCCGAGCATGTCGTAGGCAATGACCCGGTAGTGCGGCGCGAGACCGACGATCTGGCCGCCCCACATTTCCTTGTTCAGCCCGACCCCGTGGATCAGGACGACGGGTTGGCCTTCGCCGGTCGCCAGGTAACTGGTGCCGGCCGGGGTGCGTTCAGCGGTGTGCCGAATCATGGAGCGCTCCTGCCTTTCTTATCTGATTACTGGGCTTTCTCGGCGGCCAGCTCTTCCAGGTCGATGTAGCGGTTGCCGATGCGTGGGTGCAGGCGGCCGCCGTCGGCGCAACCGAGGACCACGACGATTTCGTCGGCACGTGGCGCGTCTTCGATCTGCATTTCCAGGGTGATGTAGTGCGAACGCAGGCCTTCGTCGTCCTTGTGCATCATCGGGATCTGGATCGAAGTGCCCGGGCCGCCGCGCTTGTTGGTGAAGCTCAGGTAGCTCTTGGCCTTGACCGCTTCGCGGTAGTGGTTGCCGAAGCGCAGGGTGTGGATCACCGCCGAAGCGTGTTCGATCTCGCCATCGGCGCCGACCACGGCGGCCTTGCCATAGGCTTCGATCTTCTCGGCACCGCCAATGGCCTTGACCAGGCGCTCGACCATCAGGGCGCCGAGGTCGGAGCAGTTGGCACGGATTTCAGGCTTCAGGTCTTCGACGAAACCACGGCCCAGCCAGGGGTTCTTGATCACTACCGCCAGGCCGATCATGGTCACCGGCTTGTCGGTGGCCTTGCCGCCTTCGATGAAGGTTTCCTCGATGTAGCTGACGATCTTGCGAATTTCGAAACTCATGGGGGCTCCTCGGTTGTGTGTCAGTCTGTTGGTATGATGGTATACCATAATATTGACTGCGCAAGCCCCTTCAACGAGTTTGTGCTGCCCAAGAATGACCGGAGGTCGGAACGAGCGGCTGAGGAGCCGGTTCTGAACGCTGGCGGCGGGAAGGGCCGGGTATCGATACGCCCGGCTGAAAGGTCAGAACTGCCGGCCGGGCAGGTTCTGCTGGCGAATCATTTCCATCAATTGGCGCAACCCCGGCTGCGACTGGCGCTGGCTGGAGTAGTCCATGCACAGCGGCGCGCCGCGGCAGGACCATGGCGCCCGGTACCCGTCAGGCCTGACCCGTCGGCTTGCCGGCGATGCTCCCGTGATCGTCGGCAAGCGTCCGCCACGCCCTGCGGCGCGGATCGTCAGCGGCAGCTGGCCGCCGTCACCCTGCAGGAGCCTGGCGTTCCACCCGATTCGGCGGCGTAGCGCCGGCAGTTGTCCAGGGATTTCGCGCTGGCGGTCTTCACGTTCGGCCCCCAGGCCAGTCCGCCGACACCGGTGCTCGGCACCGCCTTGGCGTAGCAGGGGTAACCATTGACCGGCGTCTGGTGCCCGGAGCAACCGGCGATCATCGAAAAGCTGCAGGCCAGCAGGAGCAGGCAGGGCAGGGATGGAAGGTGTTGTCGGCGGTCGGCGGTCATGGCACGTTCATTATCGGAAAAAAGAGTCGACTCTATTGTCCGGGGTTGTCGGTCAAGCGCAAGACCCGCAGGCCAGACAGTCGCGCCTGTCATGCATGGCCTGCCCGACAGAAACGGATGATCCGCCGGGCCCATTAATGGCATCATGGCGGACTGTCGAGGCGCACGAGCCTGTGCGCGTACCTTTCGAGCCTGGAGAGTTGATCAATGGCTGTGCAGCAAACCCTCACCGTGATCCCGCCGAACGCGTCCCTGAACGGCAAGGTGACGCCACCCGGTTCGAAGTCGATCACCAACCGGGCCCTGTTGCTCGCCGCCCTGGCCAAGGGCACCAGCCGCCTGTCCGGCGCGCTGAAAAGCGATGATACCCGCCACATGTCCAATGCCCTGCGGCAGATGGGCGTGACCATCAGCGAACCCGACGACACCACGTTCGTGGTCACCGGCAGCGGCCAGTTGCAGGTGCCGGAACAACCGTTGTTCCTCGGCAATGCCGGCACCGCGGTGCGCTTTCTGACCGCGGCTGTGAGCACCGTCAACGGCACGGTGGTGCTCGATGGTGACCACTACATGCAGAAACGTCCGATCGGCCCGTTGCTCGATGCGCTGCGTCGAGCCGGCCTGGATGTCGAAAGCCCCACCGGTTGCCCGCCGGTGACCGTGCGCGGCCAGGGCCGCGTGCAGGCGCGGCGTTTCGAGATCGACGGCGGCCTGTCGAGCCAATACGTGTCGGCGCTGCTGATGCTGGCGGCCTGCGGTGAGGAACCGGTAGAAGTGGCGCTGACCGGCAAGGACATCGGTGCCCGCGGCTACGTCGACCTGACGCTGGCCTGCATGCGTGCCTTCGGCGCCCAGGTCGAGGCGGTCGACGAGAGCACCTGGCGGGTCGCGGCCACCGGCTACAGCGCCTGCGACTACCAGGTCGAGCCGGACGCTTCCGCCGCCACCTACCTGTGGGCGGCAGAGGCCTTGACGGCAGGGCGTATCGACCTCGGCGTGGCCGGTGAAGATTTCACCCAGCCGGACGCCAAGGCCCTGGAGGTGATCCAGCAGTTCCCCAACATGCCGGCGGTGATCAACGGTTCGCAGATGCAGGACGCGATCCCGACCCTGGCGGTGCTGGCGGCGTTCAACCGCACGCCGGTGCGTTTCGTCGAGCTGGCGAACCTGCGGGTCAAGGAGTGCGACCGGGTCCAGGCGCTGCACGATGGCCTGAACGAGATCCGGGCCGGGCTGGCCGCGGTGGAGGGCGATGATCTGCTGGTGGCGGCCGATCCGGCGCTGGCCGGTACGAGCTGCAACGCGCTGATCGACACCCACTCCGACCATCGCATCGCCATGTGCTTTGCCCTGGCCGGGCTGAAGGTTTCCGGTATCCGCATCCAGGACCCGGATTGCGTGGCCAAGACCTACCCGGACTACTGGAAGGCCCTGGCGTCGCTGGGCGTGCAATACGCTTCGTAAGGCAACCGAGGGTCAGGCCTGAACCAGCGCCAGGCCCTGGTCGTTGCTGTCGACCGTCACCCGGCTGTAGTCCGCCAGCGTCGGGTGCGCTGTCTCCAGGGGGTGGCTGTGGGTGGCGGTGATCACCGTCACCGCCATACCCGCCGCTTCCGCCGCGCCAATACCGGCGGGCGCATCCTCGAAAATCAGACACTGTGACGGCTCGACACCCAGTCGCCGGGCGGCCAGCAGGTAGCCGTCCGGTGCCGGCTTGCCACGGCTGACGTCTTCGGCGGTGATCACCAGCGCCGGCAGGGCAATGCCGGCGGCGGCCATGCGGCTTTGCGCCAGGGCGCGCGGGGCCGAGGTCACCACCGCCCAGCGGTGGGCGGGCAGGGTGGCGAGAAACTCCCGCGCGCCCTCGATGGCCACCACGCCTTCGACATCGTCGATCTCGGCCTGGGAAATGGCCGCAGCCTCGCGCTCGGCGTCGATACCCGGCAGGTTCTGCCGGCGGATGGTATCGATGCAGCGCACGCCATGGATGGTCTGCAGAAAGGCCGGTACATCCAGGCCATGCCGTTGCGCCCAGTGGCTCCAGACGCGCTCGGCGGCGGCGATGGAGTTGAGCAGCGTCCCGTCCATATCGAACAGAAACGCCGCGAAGCGCTGACCCTCAAACATGGCGTATCCCCTCCGGGCAAAAGCCCATGCTAACACGCCACCTCCTCTGGCCGAGCGGGTGGGCAACGGTCGGTACCGCGCTTGCTACACTGAGAATTCCATGCCCGGACGGTCCGGGCGGTCGATGCGAGGTGCGTATGGATACTCAGCCTGCCGGTGTGACCCTTCCGTTTTCGCGGCATCCCCTGGGCGCGATGCCCTGGCGTGAGGTGCCGGCGCCCGAGGAGGACGAAGTCGTCGAGGATGAGGTGGACGATGAGCCACCGCCGCAAACCTGGAAGCATCCCGAGGATGGCAAGGAGATGCCCGAGCGCGACCGGGAAACGCCGCTCAAGCCCTGATGGCGTGTCCTGATCCGGCTGTTGCCTGCCTGTCGTGTAGGCAATGGCCCTGTTCGCAGATCGCCGGGAACCTCCTTGTCCGTCGCGGTTCAGAGCCTTGCGGCCTTGATGGTCGAGCGACGAGAGATCATCATCGTCGGCCCTGGTGCCTTTTTGCACCCAGTTCCCATTCAGGTGAAAAACCATGAACCATGCAATTCGTGTCGTTGCCATTCTTCAAGCCAAACCGGGCAAGGCTGCCGAGCTGGAGGCCGTGCTGAAGGCCGCTGTGGTGCCCTCGCGTCAAGAAGCCTGTTGCCATGAATACACCCTGCATGTCGACCGGGAAAATCCCGGGCGCTTCGTTTTCATCGAGACCTGGAGCGACATGGATGCGATCGAGCGCCATCGTGTAACCCAGCACTACGGGATCATGGGGGCCGCCGCTGCCGACCTGGTTCAGGACAAGCAGGTCCTGTTGCTCAATGAAGTACCCGGACAGTAATACCGCCACGCAGGGACGCGTCCATTTTCCTTTCGGGATTCGACATGACTGTGCTGACTTCCTCTCTTGATGCCCTGTGGCAGGCGCGTTACTCGCCTGCCTGCGTACACCACAAGCCTGCGTACGTCGCAACCCGCGTACGCCGCACCTTGTGTTCGAGGGTGCTTGTGCATGGGTGTCTCGCTCAATCGTCGATCGAATGGGTGTCAATGCCGTTGGCCCTGGCCTGGGCCACCAGTTCTTCGGTGTCGCTGCCGCCGGGGAAGGCGATCACCAGGTCCGGTTCGCTGTCCTGCAACATGAACCGGTTGCGGCGCCGCTCGGCCTGCTTGCCGTAGCGCTGCCAGTTGGAGGGGTAGCGCACGATGTGGGCGCCGGTTTCCCGGGCCCAGTCCTCCAGGGTGCTGCCCAGATGCTGGTTGCCGCCGTGCACCAGCACCTCGATGCCCTGCCGGGCGTGGTAGGCCTCGAGCACCTTGCGACACAGGGCGGCATTCATGTAGTAGCGGCCGGCGCAGATCAGGACGCGCATGGGTAGTCATCCTTGTCGTTGCGGCCCCGTGTCGGACCGGACGCCTCCAGCGGCTCGCCCAGGCCCGGGATGTGTTCGCCGGCGCGCTCCAGCACCGGGTAGGCCAGGGCGGCGATGTGGTGATGCACCCGGCGGTAGTCGCGCAGCACCCGCTGGAAGATGTCCCCGGATTCGGCCCAGGCGCTCTTGTCGGCACTGAGCTTGCGAAAGTGCTCGCGACTGGCATTGGCCTCCAGGCGACGGATCGAGGCCTTGCGGGCGACCAGGTGGTGGGCGCTGGCAATGTCCTCGCGCAGGAAGACGGTGATGGCCAGGCTCAGGCTTTCCAGCAGCTCATCGTGAAGGCGATGGATGTGCCCCAGCTCGAACTTCGAGAAGCCCTCGCCGCGCCTGCGGCGCCGTGCGGCCAACTGCGCCAGGTTGCTGGAGAGGATGTCGCCGGCATGCTCCAGGTTGATCACGAACATGAGGATTTCCTGGGCGCGGTCGGCGTCCTCGTCATAGAGACCATCCTGGCCGATGTCCGCGAGGTAGGCGCGGATGGCGGCGCTGAGCAGGTCCAGTGACTGGTCCAGTTGGCGGATCTGCTCGGGGGTTGCCTGGGTCGGGCTCTCGAACAGCCCGAGCATCTGGCTGAACATCACCGACAGCATGTCGGCCAGGCGCAGCGCTTCGCGCACGGCGTTGGACAGGCCGACATTGGCCACTTCCAGCCCGGCTTCGTCGAGGTACTGCGGCATGCCTGGGTCGGCTGCCGGTTCGGGGGCCGGCAGCCAGCGCGTCAGCAGGTTGGCCATGGGTTCCACCAGGCCGAGAAAGCCCAGCCCCAGCAGCAGGTTGAAGGCGCTGTGCAGGTACACCGCCTGACGGTCCGGGGCGATGCCCGAGTGTTCCAGCAGTGGGCCCAGCCACGACACCCAGGGCAGGATCAGCAGCGCTCCGAACAGCCGCACGGCGAGGTTGCCCAGCGGCAGGCGCCGGGCGACCGCAGTGCTGGCATTGAGCACGGGTGGCAAGGCACCGCCGATGTTTACCCCCAGCACCAAAGCCAGGGTCGTGATCGGCGTCATTGCGCCGGTGCTGGCCAGCGAGGCGATCAGCAGGATCACCGCCACGCTGGAGTGGCAGATGCAGGTCAGCAGGGCGGCGACCAGCAGTGCGATCAGGATGTCGCCCTGCAGGCCTTGCATCACCGCCTGAAAGACCGGGGTGCTTTCCATCTGGCCGAGCACGCCGCCCAGCAGGTTCAGCGCGAGCAGCATCAGCCCCAGGCCGATCAGTGCGCAGCCGATGCTCTCGTAGCGCGAGTCATCGCGCAGGCGGAACACCACGAAACCGAGCAGCAGGACGATGGGGATCGCCAGCGAGGTATTGAAACTGAGCAGTTGCACGACCAGGGTCGAGCCGATGTTGGCGCCGAGCATCACCGCCAGCGCCGGCGCGAGGCTCAGGGTGCCGGCGGCGGTGAACGAGGTCGCCATCAGGCTGACCGCCGTGCTGCTCTGCAGGATGGCGGTCAGGCCGATGCCCGACAGCAGGGCTTTCCAGCGCTTATCCAGGTTGCGGCCCAGGCCGTTGCGCAGTTGGGTGCCGAAGCCGCGCAGCAGGGCGGTGGAGACCATGTGGGTACCCCACAGCAACAGGGCGATGGTGCCGGCGAGTTTGATCAACAGAGTGGTTCCAGACATGAGGGTTCTCCCTGTGCTGGTGTGTTACTTCCTGGGTGGGCGCAGTAGCCTCACCGAGGCACGACTGATGGTGCTGGACAACCCCAGCAGGTAACGCATCTCGACACCGGTCAGGTGCCTGCGGACATACAGCCTGACGGTGACACGGCGGACGACCTGGGCGGCCTTGCTCAGGCACCGTACCGCCAGTGCCCGGACGCCGTGGTCGAGGAGGGCGAAGCATTTTTTCAATGGGTTCATGGCCGTCTCCCGGGTTTATCCGGTGGGTTCGATCCGGGCACGAACACCGCGACCCTCCTGATGGGAGGCGGCCGGGCGGCGCTCCCACAGGGGACGGTGTCGTACTCGGGTGCTCGTCAGAACCACTGCTTGAAGCGGCGGATGTACAGGGTCTTCATGGTCTGGGCCAGCACGCAGTAGGTCAGCAGGGTGCCCACCAGCCACGGGAAGTAGCTCATCGGCAACGGCACCAGGCCCACCAGCGTGCCCAGTGGCGAGAACGGCAGGTAGATACCGATCGCGACGGCGATGCAGGTCATGACGATGATCGGCAGTGCCGCGGTGCTCTGGAAGAACGGGATCTTCTGGGTCCGCAGCATGTGCACCACCAGCGTCTGCGACAGCAGCCCCTCGACGAACCAGCCGGACTGGAACAGCGCCTGCACCTCCACGCTATTGGCGGCGAACACGTACCACATCAGCGCAAAGGTGGTGATGTCGAAGATCGACGAGGTCGGCCCGATCCACAGCATGAAGCGGCCGATGTTCTTCGCATCCCACTTGCGTGGCTTGCTCAGGAACTCCTTGTCCATCCGGTCCCATGGCAGGGCCAGTTGGGAGATGTCGTAGATCAGGTTCTGCAGCAGCAGGTGAATCGACAGCATCGGCAGGAACGGAATGAACGCACTGGCCACCAGCACCGAGAACACGTTGCCGAAGTTGGAACTGGCGGTCATGTTCAGGTACTTCATGATGTTGCCGAAGGTTTCCCGCCCCTTGAGCACGCCTTCCTCGAGCACCATCAGGCTCTTTTCCAGGAGGATGATGTCGGCCGATTCCTTGGCGATGTCCGTGCCACTGTCCACCGAGATACCGACGTCGGCATCGCGCAGCGCCGGGGCGTCGTTGATGCCGTCACCGAGGAAGCCCACGGTGTGCCCGTTCGATTGCAGGGCCTTGAGCACCCGCGACTTCTGCAGCGGGGTCAGCTTGGCGAAGACCGTGCGCTCCTCGACCCGCAGCTTGAGGGTGGCCTCGTCCATGTGCTCGATGTCCTGGCCGAGCAGGGGCAGGCCCGGCTCCAGGCCGACCTCGCGGCAGATCTTGCAGGTGACCACCGCGTTGTCGCCGGTCAGCACCTTGACCGCCACGCCGATCTCGCGCAGGGCGGCAATCGCCGGGCCGGCGGTCTCCTTCGGTGGGTCGAGGAAGGTCAGGAAGCCGCGAATCACCAGTTCGCGCTCGTCGGCGGTCTTGTACTGGGCCTTGGCCTGGCCTTTGGCGATATTCCGGGTGGCCACCAGCAGCACGCGGAAGCCGTCCTTGTTGTAGTCGTTGGCCAGGGCCAGCAGTTCCTGGCGGCGCTGCTCGTCGAGAGCCACCACGGTGTCACCCTCCATCACCTGGCTGGAGATGGCGAGCATTTCCTCGACCGCGCCCTTGCACACCAGCAGGTGGTCACCGTGGTTGTCCCTGACGATGATCGACAGGCGCCGGCGGACGAAATCGAACGGCAGCTCATCGACCTTGCTGTAGGCGAACGGCACCTGGAACTTCGGGTCCTGCTCGGAGAAGCGCAGCACCGCCTGGTCCATCAGGTTCTTCATGCCGCTCTGATGGTGGCTGTTCAGCCAGGCCAGGCCCAGCACCGCATCGTTGCGCCGGCCGTGGCTGTCGACATGGTGCTCGAGGATGATCCGGTCCTGGGTCAGGGTGCCGGTCTTGTCGGTGCACAGCACGTCCATCGAACCGAAGTTCTGGATCGCGTTGAGACGCTTGACCACCACCTTGCGCCGGGCCATGGCGACGGCGCCCTTGGCCAGGTTGGCGCTGACGATCATCGGCAGCATTTCCGGGGTCAGGCCAACAGCCACAGCCAGAGCAAAGAGCAGGGCATCGCCCCAGTCGCCCTTGGAAAAGCCGTTGAGCAGGAACACCACCGGCACCATCACCAGCATGAAGCGGATCAGCAGCCAGCTGACACTGTTCACCCCGCGGTCGAAGGCGGTCTGCACCCGCGAGCCGACGATGGCCTTGGCCAGTGAGCCGAAGTAGGTCCGCGGCCCGGTGGCGACCACCACGGCCTTGGCGGTGCCGCTGACTACGTTGGTACCCATGAAGCAGATGTTCTGCAGGTCGAGCAGGTTGTTCTGGTCGGCGGCGGCACCCGCTGCGGATTTCTGCGCAACGTCGCCGAGGGTGTCGTACTTTTCCACCGGCAGCGCTTCGCCGGTCAGCACGGCCTGGCTGATGAACAGGTCGCGGGACTCGATCAGGCGGATATCCGCCGGAATCATGTCGCCGGCCGACAGGTGCACGATATCGCCGGCCACCAGTTCACGCATCGGAATTTCGCGCAGGGTGGGCTGGCTGCCCATCTGCTCGCGACGCAGTACGGTGGCGGTGGTGCGGACCATGGCCTTGAGGGCTTCGGCGGATTTGCCCGAGCGGTACTCCTGCCAGAAGCGCAGGCTGCTGCTGAGGGTGACCATGGTCATGATAATGATGACCTTGGTCAGGTCGCCGTCCTCGCCGGCGCGCTCGGCCAGCCAGAAGTCGGTGAAGAAGCTGATGCCGGCGAGGATCAGCAGGACGTAGATGAACGGGTTGTTCAGCGCATGGAGAAACTGTACCAGTGCGCGGGGCGGCTTGTCGTGGGCGACCTCGTTGAAGCCTTCGCGCTGCAGGCGGCCTTCGGCGTCCAGCTCGGTGAGGCCGTCGCGGCTGGCGCGGACGTTGCCCAGGGTGGTGGCCAGGTCCTGTTGCGATTCGCGGGCGGCGCGCATCGACAGCCGGGTGTTGTCCTTGCCGTTGTGCTGGTGGTGCCGTGGCGGAGTTTTTACGTTGCTCATGGGAATGCCCCTGTCACGTCTTTGCGACCAGGCATGTGCGGCTCACCGAATGCGGGGCGAGCGAATACCTGCCGAGTCGCGAGAGTGCGATCGATTCGAATATGGGTGTTGGGGAATATTTAACGTTCGCTGCCCGCCCACGGAAAAACGACAGGCAGCGAACCGACTACTGGCTTCGTCCATAATGACTTTCTCGATATTCATTAATTAACGGGCAAAGAAATCCCGTGCACTTCAAAGTTGCGAAAGTGCGTGTTTGGAAGTTGTCTTCGCTTGCGCCGGATAGTTAGGCGGCGCGAACCTCGACGGCGCCTTCCAGGGTTTTACCGGCGCGCAGTGAGTGTGCGAGCGCGCTACTCTGCGGGTCCTGGCTGTCATCGAAGCTCCAGCGCTGCTGCAGCCGACCGGTGCTCGGGCAGATGCGCCAGCCGATGGTCGCACGTGGCGATACCTGGGGAGCGGAGGAGGGAATTGCGAACAGGACGCTGGGCCGCAGGGCCACAGTGGGCTCGCGGGACATCTTGACGCGCATGCTGGAAGCAAAGGCGCGAACGCCTGGCATTACGGAAGATTTGAAAGTCATCACACACCTCGCGACCGGACTGGCGCCGGCAGAGGCGAGTTACGTGGAGCACGAGGCCCTGGCGCAGCTCACCCGACTGTGCGTCGAGTCCCGTCATTATTTGGGTTAAGCGCCCGATGAACCACCTTCGCGGTGATCGGACTGCGTCTGGATACTGTGTCCATTGGGTTCTTTTTTAAGTTGAAAAAGGGCCTGTTTCGCAGGCAGGGGAAATTTACTCAGCGAGGCGTATCAAGTCAATTAAAAATAGGCTGTTTCGATACATATAAGCTGAATGGCAGCTGAAGTACTGCCGGATTGGATTTGAAGTTGTTTTACCGTTGGCTGGGGAGCCTGCCGCGATGGCAGGCTCCCGCAGTTGTTTACTCCCAATCGGCCTTGCCGATCGCCAGTCCATGCAAGCCGTTGTAGCTGGCGCGTTCCGGCGACTTCCAGCCTTCGAGCAGGCTGTCTTCGAGCTGGTAGACCTCCACGCCCAGCGGCCGGCACACGGACAGCGGGTCCTGGGCGTCCGGGCCCCACATCGGCAGCGACAGGTCGCCGCCCGGGCAGGTCGACAGGGCGCAGAGCACGTCGATCTCGGCGAAGAATTCCAGGTAGTCGCCTTTCTTCGCCGGGCAGGCCTTCATGAAGTACATGTCGTCATGGTTCAGGCCGGTGCACTGGAAGATGTTCAGCACGTCGTGCACGTCGAACTCGGTCAGGCCGTGGGGCAGGACCGCGCGGGTCAGGTTGGAGTGGCAGTGGTGGTGGAAGTCCTCACCGGTGAGCATCTTGTTGACGTAGGGGTCGCAACGGGTGCCGAGCAGGTCGTGCAGGCGCCCGCCGTGCTCATCGATGCCGTAGTCGGCCAGGCTGTCGTCGGTGATGGTCACCAGCGGCCGCAGGAACGGCAGGTTCGACCAGAGGCGGTCGTAGGTGCTCACGTGAGCACCCTGCAACTGGCGGGTACGGGCCGCCCACAGGCGTTCGCGCGGGTCGTTGGCGTTCCAGATGTTGAAGTCGCCGACCTGCGGGCCGACCGGTGCGGTCACACGGAACACGTGGCCGGCCGGCACCTTCCAGGCGCGGCCGGTGCGGATCGGCACCTCGAAGGACTCGATCAGGGTACGGGCGTCCCGACGCTCGCGGATGCGATCGTAGAACGGCTTGTCGACCTGCAGGGCCGAGCCCTTGCTGACCTGATAGGCGGCGGGGTAATCCTTGTACATGGGTAGGTCTCCGGTTTCAGGAACGGGGTGGGTGGTTGAACAGATCGAGCAGGGCGTGCTCGGAATCGTCCAGATAACGGGTCATGGCTTCGGCGGCGTCATGACGACGGCCGTCGGCGAGCAGGTCGTGGATCTGCCGGTCGCGTTCCAGCCAGGGACGCTGGAAGTTCTCTTCATCGGGCGCCACGGCGAACACTAGGCGCATCTGCGCGGCGATGTTGGTGAAGAAGGCGTCGAGCAACGGGCTACGCAACAGCCCGATGATGTGCTGGTGAAAGCGCAGGCTATGGGTGCCGAAGGCCTGCCAGTCCTCGCGTTCGCGGGCCAGTTCGGCGGCTTCGATGGCGTCGAGCATGCGGTCGGACTCGTATTCGCGCAGCGGCTTGCTGCCCAGGATCGCCTGGACCTCCAGGGTGCGGCGCACCAGGAACAGGTCACGTACTTGTGGCACGCCGAGGCGCCGGACCATCACCCCCTTGTTGCGCACATAGGTGGCCAGGCCCTCATGCCCGAGCTGGTGCAACGCTTCGCGCACGGTGTTGCGCGAGGCGTTGTAGCGCACGGTCAGCTCGGCCTCGACCAGCGCCATGCCCGGCAGCAGCCGGCCGCCGATGATGTCTTCGCGCACCTCGCAGGCCACCTGGTCGGCCAGGGACAGGACGGTGCCGGTTTTTTCCGGGGTCTTGGTTTTCATGCCAGTTGCACATCCTTGAGGAAGCGGCTCATCCGTTCGCTGCGGTTGTCCAGCAGTTCGCGTGGTGCGCCGGCCTGGACGATCTGTCCGCTCTCCATGAACACCACGCGGTCGGAAACCTGGAAGGCGAACTTCATTTCATGGGTGACGATGACCATGGTCATGCCTTCGCGGGCCAGGTCCTCGATCACCTTCAGCACGTCGCCGACCAGCTCCGGGTCCAGCGCCGAGGTCGGTTCGTCGAACAGCATCACCTGGGGCCGCATCGCCAGTGCGCGGGCGATCGCCACGCGCTGTTGCTGGCCGCCGGAGAGCTGGTGCGGGTACTTGCCGGCGTGCTCGCGCAGGCCGACCTTGGCCAGCAGCGACAGGCCCAGCGCCCGCAGTTCGGCATCGCTGGCGTGACCGTGGTGGCGTGGCGCGAGTACGACGTTTTCCAGCACCGTCTTGTGCGGGAACAGGTTGAAGCCCTGGAACACCATGCCGACCTGGACGATGCCGTCCATGTGCAGGCGGCTACCCAGGCTGCCGCCATCCTCGTGGCTGCCACGCAGGAACGGCGCGCCACACAACTCGACCTGGCCGCGGTCCAGTCCCTCCAGGCCGTTGAGGGTACGGATCAGGGTGGTCTTGCCCGAACCCGATGGGCCGATGATCGACACCACCTCGCCGAAACGGATGTTCAGGTCGATGCCCTTGAGCACCTCCAACTGGCCATAGTGCTTGCGCGCGCCGGTCACCCGCAGGGCGAACTCGCCGCGCCGCGGGGCGCTCTCCTGGCGGACGGGGACCCGTTCCGTCGTGTCGGCAATCACCCTGGGCTGGCGGCGCGTCACGTCCAGGTGCTGTTCCAGGCGCCGCAGCAGGTAGCTGAACACCGTGACGATCAGTACATAGTAGAAGGCCACCGCGAGCATGGTCTCCATGACCAGGAAGTTCTGCGTGTACAACTGCTGGCCCACCAGCAGGATCTCCGACAACGAGATCACCGAGACCAGCGAGGTCAGCTTGACGATGGTGATGTACTCGTTGGCCAGGGTCGGCAGGGCTACCCGCAGCGCCTGCGGGATGACGATCAGGCGTTGTACGCCGGTGTAGCGGATACCCAGCGCCTTGCCGGCTTCGAGCTGGCCCTTGGCGACGGCCAGCAGGCCGCCCCGATGGATCTCGGCGATGTACGCCGCCTCGCTCAACACCAGCGCGATCAGGCCCGCGGCGTAGGGGTTGGACAACAGCGCGCTGGTGCTTGGAAACACCTGCGGCAGGTTGTAGACGAAGATCAGCAGCACCAGCAGCGGCAGGCTGCGGAAGAACCAGATGTACAGCGCCGCGCCGCGGTTGAGGGCGCGGTTGCCCGACTGCCGGGCCAGGGCCAGCACGAAGCCGAGCACGATGCCCAGCAGCCAGGTCTCGACACTCAGCTCCACCACGGTGCCGACTGCCTTCCAGAAATCGCCGTTGACCAGCAGGCCTGCGGCGTAGTGCCAATCGAATTGCATGCTCGACGCTCCCGCTTACTGTGCCGCCTGGGGATTCTGGCCCAGGGCCAGGGCCACTTCGCTCGGGCTCGGTTCGCCGAGGTTGTAGCGGGTGAGGAGGGTCTGGTACTCACCGCTGCTCTTCATCGCCGTCAGCCCCTGGCGCAACTCGCCGAGCAGCGCATCGTTACCCTTGCGCACGGCCAGGCCGATCACCACCGGGTAGATCAGTTCCTTTGAACTGATAACCACCCGGCCCTTGAGCTTGTCGGCGGTGATCGCGGCCACCGCGGCGTCCTCGAACTGCACGTCGACGGCCTTGGCCAGCAGCGCCTGGGCCGCTTCCGGCGAGGTGGGGAATTCACGCGAGTCGATCGGCGCCTGGCCGTTGGCCTCGCAGTGGCTCTTGGAAAGTGCCATCAGCTTGGGAATCCACGAGCCGCCCTTGATCGAGCCGATGCGCTTGCCGCACAGGTCTTCCGGGCGCTGCGGGCGGAAGCTGTCATCGGCGCGGACCATCAGCGAGGCGCCGCTCTTGAGGTAGGGCACGAAGTCGACCTGGGCGGCGCGCTCGGGGGTGACGTACAGCGCCGAGGCGACTACGTCGAAGCGGCGGGCATTGACGCCCATCACCAGGTTGGCGAAGCGGGTGTCCTGGAACTGCGGGGTCAGCTTGAGGTGCTGGCCGAGCAGGGTCATGAACTCGGGGTCGAAGCCCGCCGGCTTGCCCTGGGCCAGGTAGGTGTAGGGCGGGTAGGTGAGGTTCGAGCCGATGCTCAGGCGGTCGGCTTGCAGGGTGCCGTCGGCGGCCTGTGCGGCGCTGGCGGCACAGAAGGTCAGGGCGAGGGTGAAGGCTTTTACTCGGGACATGGGAAACGCTCCACTGATGATTGTTCAACAATTGTTATGGATACGTATATCAATAGTCGTGCCATATGCTGGGTTCATGGCCGATCAGACCGGCGCAAGGTGGCGATTTGCATCAGAAAAGCGCACGGCCTTTACCGCAAGTAACATCGTGGTGCGTCAGTGTGTGGCCTTTTTTCCGGCAGGACCGGCGGCTTGCCGGTCGATAGACGGGCAATCGGCGCTCTTGGCACAATCGGCTCTTTGGCAGGCACTCACTCAAGGGGCATCATGGACCGCTACGTACACTCCCTCCGTTCGATGTTGTTGCTCTCCGGGCTGCTGTTGGGGGCCGGTACGCCCGCGGTCGCCGCGTCTTTCGATTGCCAGAAGGCCTCCACGGCGGTGGAAAAGGCCATTTGTGCCAGCCCCGAACTGAGCGGGCTGGATGGCGCCCTGGGCGCCTACTACAGCAAGGCCATGGCCACGCTGGCACCCGAGGCGGGTGAGGCCTTGCGCAATGACCAGCGGACCTGGCTGCAGGCCCGCAATGCCTGCGCGGCTGCCCCGGACAAGCTGGCCGCCTGTCTGCAACCTCTGCTGAGCCAGCGGGTGGTGGAGGTGGGCAAGCGGGTCCAGCCCGATACCGCGGCGCTGGACGCGCTCATCGCCAGCATTCCCTATCACCCGGCCGAGGCCGCCGAGGGGTTGAGAGGGTATCCGGGCAATGGCCTGGCCGCCGCCTGGCTGGTCTACCTGCAGCGTTTCGAACCGACCAGCGGGGTCACGCAAAAGGAGGCCGAGGAAAGTCGGCGAGTGGCGATCAAGGCGTTGTCGGACGACAGTTTCTCGCTGTCGGTCTTCACCGATACCGAGAAGGATGCCTCGGTCAGCCGTGAGCGGGTCGACCTGACGCTGCTGCGCATGCTGATCGAGCGATCGGAGTATGAGCCCTACAGTCAGCGTGCCTACGTGCACTGTTTCATTTTCTCGCGCCAGGGCGAGGATGCCTACGCCAGCTTTGGCCCGTTGTATGGTTCCACCCGCGACAGTGGGGCGCCGATCTGCGAGCCCCAGGGCAATCTGTTCGGGCAGGGGCCGTGGAAACAGCTCGATAGCAGCTTCGAGCCGGTGCTGGCGGCGGCCAGCGAGAACAGCGGCACCATCCGTTTTGCCAGCTACGCCGGCTGGAGCCTGATGGCGCTGCGGGCAACCGTTTCCCCGCGGGATTTTCTCAAGGCCGCGGACCAGCAGGGTACGGATCCCGAGCAGGTCATCCGTGACTGGAGCGACGACAAGTCCTGGCCGACGAAACAGCGGCAACAGGCCCTGGCGGTCATTGAACCGGCCCGCCAGTCAACCAGCGCCTGGCTGCAGCGCGAGCGCGGCCTGTCGGCCAGCGAGGCCCGGCAGGCGGCAAGGGAGATCGTTCGCCAGTGGCTGGGTGACCGCCTGGACTTCATCGGCGAAAACAGCGAGGGCTGATTCTTGACGCCCAAAATCCGGCACTCTATGATGCCGGCCATTAAATTGATATCAGTTGTATCAAGCGGTTGTATCAAGGGACCGTCCAGACGGATTTCTCCTCCGGACGAGCTTCCTCGCGGCATAGCCGCCCTGTGTTCACCCCTTCGGGTCATCTCTTCACGTTCCGGGCGATGCAGGTCGCCCGGGCGATCGTTTCATGGCGCTCACGCCAGGCCAGGTCCATGAACTTGCCAATCGTTGGCAGGTCAAGGACCTGTTCGCGCTCGAAGTGGAGAACGCTGGCAATCACAACTCATGGTGGATAACAGGGAGAGTCAGGTTTGATGGGTCATGTGTTCGGTTCGTTGCGATTGGCTGTCGCCATGCTGGCGGGTGTGCTATTGGCCGGTTGTGCCCAGTCACCGGGAACGCTTGAGCAGTGGGGCGGCTATGAGCCGCGTATCGGGCGCGTCGGTGGCAGCGATCGCCTGTCTGGCGAGAAGACACTGTTTGCCGAACCGACAAGCTACATGGATGTTCTGTTGAGCAACGCCCAGGGAGCCAGGCCATGAAGGTACCTGCCCTGATCCTGGCCATCGCGCTGCTGGCCGGTTGTGCTTCAAAATCCGACTACTACGTGTCGCCCACACCGGTGCATATCCCGGAAACCGCCACCTATTGGATCGACTCCTTCGATCTGGCACTGGTGGGGGAGAATCCTCGGTTTCTGTCCCAGGACATCCTGCGCCAGCGCCTGCGCAATCAACTGTCCGACAAGCTGAGCACCATTGGCCGCTATGCCAAAAACCGCGAAAGCGCCGACTACCTGCTGCACGTGAGTACGGTGTACACGCGCCACATCAGCGACTCCAAGGGCGGCCTGGTGTCGATGATCGTCGATGACAACACGATCCTGGCCAGTGTCGATTTCAGCTACAAGGTCAAGGTGTCCAGGTCTGGCGCCGAGGTGCTCAGCTTCGCCCAGGCACGGGACCGCCTGATGCCAGCCGGCGTGCAGGGCAACCTGCGCAACTACAAGACCATGTGGGGCGCGATCAGCAACAAGGGCAATTCCGACGTCGAGGAGTTCTATGTCGACGTCTTGCCGAACTTCATCGTCAAGGACATCGAAGGCATTCCTTCGCACTGATCCCGTGCCTGTTCCGGCGCCTGTGCAACGCAAGCGCCGATCGAACACGATCCATGTTCCTCGCCATCACCCTCGCGGCATTGATGCACCTCTCACGCTCCCTATGATGGCCATGAAGTCTGTCGGATTCGACAGCCTCGCGTACTTTCATTCCTGCGAGCGCCACCATGACTGCAACGAGAACCCTCTACGACAAGCACATCGATTCCCATACGGTGTGTCGCCTCGACGACCAGGGCCATGTCCTGCTGTACATCGACCGCCAGGTCATCAACGAATACACCAGCCCGCAAGCCTTCAGTGGCCTGCGCGAAGCCGGGCGCGGCGTGTGGCGTCCGGAAACGGCCCTGGCCGTGGTCGATCATGTGAACCCCACCGCGCCCAGGCGCATTGCCGCCATGCCGGATGCCGGCGGGGCGCGGCAGGTGTCGTACCTGGCCGAGAACTGCGCCGATTTCGGTATCGAACTGTTCGATGTGCTCGACAAGCGCCAGGGTATCGAGCATGTGGTCGCCCCCGAGCAGGGCTTCATCCTGCCCGGCATGGTGGTGGCGGCCGGCGACAGCCACACCACCACCTATGGTGCCCTCGGGGCCTTCGGCTTCGGCATCGGCACTTCGGAGATCGAACACCTGCTGGCCTCCCAGACGCTGGTCTACAAGCGCCTGAAGACCCTGCGGGTGACGGTCGACGGCGAACTGGCGGCCGGGTTGACCTCCAAGGACGTGATCATGGCGCTGATCGGCGAAATCGGTGCTTCTGGCGCGACGGGCTACGCCATCGAGTTCTGCGGTTCGACCATCGATGCGTTGAGCGTCGAAGCGCGCATGACCATCTGCAACATGGCCGTGGAAGCCGGTGCCCGGGGCGCCTTCATGGCCCCGGACGAGAAGGTGTTCGCCTACCTCAAGGATAAGCCGCGGGCGCCACAGGGAGAACTGTGGGACCAGGCTGTCACCCGTTGGCGCGAGCTCAGGAGCGATGCCGGCGCGCGGTTCGACCGGGAGGTGCATCTGGATGCCACGGCCCTGGAGCCGATGGTCACCTGGGGCACCAGCCCGGACCAGGCGGCGCCGATCGGTGCACGGGTGCCGGACCCGGAAAGCCTCGACGATCCGATCCTGCGCCAGGACATGCGCCGGGCCCTGAACTACATGGGCCTGGAAGCCGGCATGCCGTTGAGCGAGATCATCATCAGCCATGCCTTCATCGGCTCCTGCACCAATGCCCGGATCGAGGACTTGCGTGACGCGGCCCGGGTGGTGCGCGGCCAGCAGGTGGCCAGGCATGTGCGGGCGATGATCGTGCCGGGCTCCACCCAGGTCCGCGATCAGGCCGAAGCCGAGGGGCTGGCGGCGGTGTTCATCGAAGCCGGGTTCGAATGGCGCCAGTCCGGCTGCTCGATGTGCCTGGCGATGAACGACGATGTGCTGTCGGCGGGCGACCGCTGTGCCTCCAGTACCAACCGCAACTTCGAAGGTCGCCAGGGCGCCGGTGCCCGCACGCACCTGATGAGCCCGGCGATGGTGGCGGCCGCGGCGATTGCCGGGCGCCTGACCGATATCCGTTCCCTGGAGCAACGCCCATGAGCCTGCAACCGTTTTCCCGGGTCACCGGCAAGGCCGCACCGATGCTGGCGGCCAATATCGACACCGACGTGATCATGCCCAAGCAGTTTCTCAAGGGTATCGACCGCAACGGTCTGGATCGCGGGTTGTTCTTCGACCTGCGCTTTTTGCCTTCGGGCGAACCCAACCCCGAGTTCGTGCTGAACCAGCCGGCCTGGCAGGGAGCGAGCTTCATGGTGGTCGGGCCGAACTTCGGTTGCGGTTCCAGCCGTGAGCACGCGGTGTGGGGGTTGAAGCAGGTGGGCATCCGCGCCCTGATCGGCAGCAGTTTCGCCGGGATCTTCTACGACAACTGCCAGCGTAACGGCGTGTTGCTGATCACCCTCGACGAGGCGACGGTGCAGCGGTTGGGGCAGGTGGTGAGCCAGCCGCAGGGGGCCGAGATTTCGGTCGACCTGCAGGCCCAGCAGATTGGTTTGCAGGACGGCAGCGTGATCGGGTTCCAGATCGATGCCCTGCGTAAATCCGCCTTGCTGCTCGGGCTGGATGCCATCGGCAGCACGTTGCAGCGCCGTGAGCAGATCGAGGCGTTCGAGCGCTCGCATCTGCAGGCCAATCCCTGGTTGAGCTGAACGGAGACTGTCGAGTCTTCCCCGCTACGGGGAAGACTCGACAGCCGAAGAATTTCAGATCGACAACTGTCGGAAGTGCTCCTGCAGAAACTCCACGCACGCCCGCAACTTCCCCGAGTAGGCCAGCCGCGTCGGGTACACCGCCCAGACATTCGCACTCTGGGTATGCTCGTGCAACACCTGCACCAGTCGACCCTGCTCCAGCAGCGGTTTGACGTCCCACAGCGAGCGCAGCAGGATGCCGCGCCCATCCAGTGCCCACTGCAGGACGATCTCGCCGCTGTTGGACGACAGCGGCCCGCGTACGCGCACGCTGTCCTGGCGGCCGTCGCACTCCAGGTTCCAGATCCCGAAGGCGTTGTCGCGCTCCTTGAGCACCAGGCAGTCATGCTGTTCCAGGTCGCTCAGTTGGTGCGGCGTACCACGTCGTTCCAGGTAGGCGGGGGCGGCGCACAGCACCCGGCGGTTGCTGACCAGGCGTCGGCCGATGTGCTGGCCGGGGATGTCATCGCCGACGCGGATTTCCAGGTCGAACCCTTCGCTGACGATATCCACCACGCGGTCGAACAGGTCCAGGCGGATTTCCAGTTCCGGGTAGCGTTCGGCCAACCGCGACAGCGCCGGGGCCACGTGGTTGCGACCGAAACCGAAGCTGCTGCACAGGTGCAGGCGACCGCTGGGGCTGTCATGGGCTTCGGACAGTTCGTCGCTGAGCTGCTGGAAATCTTCGAGGATGCGCACGGCCCAGCGTTGCACCCGTTCGCCGTCCTCGGTCAGGGCGATCCGTCGGCTGGTGCGGTGCAGCAGGCGCGTGGCGAGGGTGGTTTCGAGAATCTGGATGCGCTTGCTGACGTAGGCGGGCGACAGTCCCAGCTCATCGGCCGCGGCAGCGAAGCCGGCCTTGCGGATGACGGTGAGGAATACGCGCAGGTCTTCGGGCAGGGGCACGGCGTCTTTCTTTGGGTTCATGGGCGGGGCAACGGGCACTGGCGGCAGGAGCCGCCAGAATAGCATCCGTGGGAGCAGGATTTATCGGCGAAGTTGGAGGGCCCGTTCGCGGATAAATCCTGCTTCTACAGCATTACTCGGCGGGCTGGCTCACCAAGGCCTTGCGCTCGCGGCCGAGGGCGATCGGCGCCATCCTGCTGCGGTCGAGCTGGCCTTCCCAGGCCGCCACCACCAGGGTCGCGACAGCATTGCCGATGATGTTGGTCAGCGAGCGGCATTCGGCCATGAAGCGGTCCACACCGAGGATCAGCACCATCGCCGCCACCGGTACGGTCGGCACCACCGCCAGGCTCGCGGCCAGGGCGACGAAGCCGGCACCGACCACCGCACCGGCGCCCTTGGAGGTGAGCATGGTCACCGCCAGCAGGGTCAGTTGCTGTTCCAGCGTCAGGTCGATGTTGGTGGCCTGGGCCAGAAACAGCACCGCCAGGGTCATGTAGATGTTGGTGCCGTCGAGGTTGAAGGTGTAGCCGGTCGGCACCACGATGCCCACCACGCCCTTGGAACAGCCCAGTTTCTCCAGTTTCTGGATCAGTTGCGGCAGCGCCGATTCCGATGAGCTGGTGCCGAGTACGATCAGCAGTTCCGACTTGATGTAGCCCAGCAGGCGCAGGATGCTGAAGCCGGCATAACGGGCGATGCTGCCCAGCACGCAGGTGATGAAGATCAGTGCGGTCAGGTAGAAGGTGCCGACCAGTTTCATCAGCGGCAGCAGCGAGCCCAGGCCATACTTGCCGATGGTGAACGCCATCGCGCCGAAGGCCCCGATGGGGGCGACCCGGGCGATCATGCCGACGATGCGGAAGAACACTTCGCTGGCCTGGTGGATCACGCCCACCAGCGGCCGGGCCTTCTCGCCGGCCATTACCAGCGCCAGGCCGAACAGCAGCGATACGAACAGCACCGGCAGGATCTCGCCCTGGGCGAAGGCATCGAAGAAGGTGGTGGGGATCACGTGCAGCAGGAAACCGGTCACGCCTTCGCCGTGTTGGGCCTGGCCGACGAAGTTGGCGATGGCCGAGGTGTCGAGGGTCTTCACATCGACGTTGAAGCCCGCGCCCGGGTGCAGCGCGTGGGCCGCCAGCAGGCCGATGGCGAGGGCCAGGGTGGAGACGATCTCGAAGTACAGCAGCGCCTTGCCGCCGACCCGCCCGACCTGTTTCACGTCGTGCATGTTGGTGATGCCGGAGACCACGGTGCAGAAGATGATCGGGCCGATGATCATCTTGATCAGCTTGATGAAACCGTCACCCAGGGGCTTGAGCTCGACACCGGCCTGTGGCCAGTGGTTGCCGATCAGCACCCCCAGGACGATGGCGATGACCACCTGGATATACAGGGTTCCCAGCAGTTTTCTGATTGTCATTTTTATTATCTCCGGAGTTTCAGGCAAGCCGATCCCGCCATGGGCCGTCACGGCGGCCCACGGGGAAGGGGGTGTTTCAGATCAGGGTTGCAGGGCGCCCGTCAACGCAGGAACGGCAGCACCTCGTCCAGCAGCGCCTGCGGGATTTCCTCGGCCAGGTAATGGCCGCCCGGCAGCGCCTTGCCGCGCACATCGGTGGCGACCCGTTGCCACTCGTGCAGTGGGTCGAAGCAGCGGCCGACCGTGCCTTCTTCGCCCCACAGCGCCAGCAGCGGCAGGTTCAGCTTGCGCCCGGCGTCGAGATCGGCCCGGTCGTGCTCCAGGTCGATACCGGCGCTGGCGCGGTAGTCCTCGCAGACGCCGCGGGCGCTGCCGGGCAGGCTGAGGCAGCGGATGTATTCGCTGAAGGCTTCGTCGGTGAACGGCTTGAGCCCGGCACTGCGGCTGCCCATGACGCTGCGCAGGTACTGCTCCGGGTTGGCCTCGATCAGGCTTTCCGGCAACGGTGCCGGGCGGATCAGGAAGAACCAGTGCCAGTAGGCGCGGGCGAAGGCTTCGTTGGTCTGGGCATACATCGACAGGGTTGGCGCGATATCCAGCAGCACCATGCGCTGCACCGCGTCGGGGTGGTCGAGGGCCAGGCGGTGGGCGACGCGGGCACCACGGTCGTGGGCCAGGATCGAAAACTGCGCGAAACCCAGGGCGCGCATCAGCTCGACGCCGTCGCGGCCCATCTCGCGCTTGGAGTAGTTCAGGTGCTGCTCGTCGGCTTCTGGCCGGCTGCTGTCACCGTAGCCGCGCAGGTCGGCGGCGACCACGGTGAAATGCCTGGAGAGCTCGCCCGCGACCTTGTACCAGATGACGTGTGTCTGCGGGTGGCCGTGCAGCAGGAGCAGGCCTGGTCCGCTGCCGCCCACGCGGTAGGCGATGTCCACACCGTTGACGTGGCGCTGGTCTTTCTGGAATCCGGCGAACATGGAAGTGGCTCCTCGTTATGGTTGCCGACATCCTAAGTCCCACAGCGCTACAGGCAAGGCGCAAAGCGTGGTGCGCTCGTTCATGAAGTGTGTTGCTGGTCGCGGGCGAGGGTTCAGCCCCTGGACTGCTGGAACAGCTTCGCCGCCCGTGCCTCGATCTCGGCCTGGGTCAGGTCTTCCTTGTGGCTGGCGAGGAACCAGACATGGCCGAACGGGTCCCTGAGGGTGCAACTGCGGTCGCCGTAGAACTGGTCCTGCACTTCGCTGACCACCGTGGCCCCGGCCGCCGTGGCGGTTTCGAACTGCTTGTCGACATCCGAGACGTACAGGTGAATACCGACCGAGGTGGGGCCCTGGGGACTGACGAACGGCCCTTCGCCGCAGGGTGTGCCGAGCATCAGCGGCGAGTCGCCGATGCGCAGTTCGGCATGGCCGATGCTGCCATCAGGCATTGACAGGCGCATGATCTCCGTGGCGCCGAAGGCTTGCTTGTAGAAGTCGATGGCCGCAGCGGCCTGGCTGACGCCCAGGTAGGGGGTGATGCTGTGGAAACCCTCCGGTATCGCTTTGACGCTCATCTTCGTTCTCCCTTGTCGTGTGGCGATGACCGGCCACCGTGGCCGGTCATCTGACTATAGGCCACGGGGGACGAGGGGTTGGGCGAACTGACGGAGTGTGCTGCCGTCTCAGAAGTCGACATCCGCCTGTCGGTTGTAGAGCGCCAGCAGGACGTCATAGCGGTGGCCGACGTTCCAGAAGGCATCGCTCAGCACCTGGGGTTCGGCGTGGTTGCGCCAGTCGCTTGCCAACTGCTCCAGGGCGGCCTGGTACTGTTGCATCGGCTGTTGCAGCCTCGACCACAATTCGTGGACCGGACCATGGCGGCGGTTGGCGGGGAGGGCGTTGCGATAAGCTTCGGCAGACTCCTGAGCTTGGCGCAGTTCGTCACGGGTGCTGCCGAGCAGGGGCAGGTCGAGTCGCTGCCGGCGTGCCGCTGCTTCCAGGCGGTCGATGCCCAGGCGGGCTTGCAGCATGTAGTTCAGCAGGTGCCAGTGCATGTCCCGGCCCAGCTTCTGCTCCAGGTGTTCCAACTGCCTCGGGCGCAGCGCGAGCTCGGTGCTTTCGAGTTCGCGGCGCAAGGTGTCGGAAAGCGGGAGGAAGGCCTGGACTCTTTCGGCGTGCCGCTTTCTGTCCGATTCGGCTATTACGCTGCTGAACTGGGCCTCCAGTCTCTCCGGCAGCACAGGCTTGGCCGAGACCGAGTCCAGGAGCCCAGGTGCCTGGGCGCTTGTCAGGGCTGGCAGGTAGCGATCGGCGAGCAGGCCGATCTGCCGCGTGCCGTCGACAAGACTGGCCTTGAAGGCGTTGGCGGGTTTGCAGAAATCGTTTTTTATCGCCTGGTAATCATGGCGTTGCAGAGAGGGGAAGTCATCGTCCCTGTGGCTTTGCCCGGCCTCGCGATCCAGGCGCCAGGGCACCTCGGCGACATTCACGCACTTGACCAGTGGCCGCAGTGCATTGGCTTCGGCTGTCGCCTCACTGTCGTGACGGTCCAGCCAGATGTCGAAACGGTTCTGTTGCCGCTCGGTGCCGACCAGCAGGTAGAGACCGCAGATCAGCAGTACGCCGCCAGAGAGAAACCAGCGCTTGTCCATCAACGGGCCTCCTTGCCGTACCACTGTTCCCGGGTGGCCGGGAGACGGCAGTCCTCGACGCTTGCCGGCATGCGGCTGCACAGGCGCTCGGGCCAGGGCTGCAGCCCCTCGTTGCGGCCCGCTACGGTCCTGCCGTGCGCCAGATAGAGCGCCAGCGTGCCGAGGCTGATACTCAGTATCAGGGCGCCGGCCAGCCAGCAGGAGAGGGGATGGCGCCGCGGCCTTTTGCCTATCCGGTCAGTCCAGGCCAGTGCCAGCATCGTACCGGCGTAGGTCAGCAGGGGGAGCATGCCCAGCCAGGCGGCGGTCACTCCCGCCACCAGCCAGCAGGGCAGCAGTTCGCGCAGTAGCAGCGGCGCAGGACGGCGGGGGCTGAGCCGGTGCGACAGGCGTTGGCTGAGACGATGATCCAGCGTCCAGACGCTGTCCGCCACCGCCGGCCAGAACCAGAGCAGGGTGCCGGTGAGCCCGCCCAAGGCCAGTGACCAAAGGGCAATGGCGTCGGCCGTCGCCTTCAACCCGCTGCCCGGCAACAGCTTCTGCTGCACCGCGGCGGCAGTGCAGGCCAACATCACCGCGGCGAAGCCAAGCCAACCGGTATCGGCGGACTGCCAGTCGCGCCAGAAGAATGCATTGGCGTCGGGCAGCCGGCTTTCCAGGCGTGGATGGCCGTGCCGGATCCTCTGCGCAGCCTGCTGGCAGGCCTGCCAGTCCTCCTTGTGGAAGCGGCGTGCGAAGCTGCGTCGCTCGGCCAGTGACATCGGGGCGAACAGCAGTTGCGTGGCGCGGTTGTCGGGCGTATTCGCCGGCAGTTGCAGGCGATGCATGTGCTGGGACAGCAGTTCTTCGTCCCGACTGCGTTCCAGCAGGCGCGTCCAGTACGGCTCCGGACAGCGGGGCGCGGGACCGACATCGTTCCACTGCCGCAGCTTGCACATCGCGTGAAAGAGCCGGGCAGACCAGAGCGGGCACTCCAGCAACAACCTGGCCAGTACTTCATCGAGCGGTTGCTGGTGCTCCAGGGCGTCGAGCCCGTAGAGTTGCACCCGGTGGTAGTACTCGCGCCAGAAACCTTCGACATTGCCCACATCGAGCTGATAGCCGAGGGCTTGTTCCAGGTTCCCCAACAGGCGTCGATGCAGCTCGGCGAGGGCGCTGCGGGGAACATCGGTAGGCCGCCACGGGCTCATCCACTGGAAGCGTTCCAGGCCCCAGTGGGCCAGCGCCGTGAAGTCCTGCCCGGGTTCGAGACAGCGCAGCAGCAGTTGTTCGCCGAATTCGTGCTCGCAGCCATAGAGGGGGGCCTTGGCGAACCGCTCGTCGAGCAGGGCCGCAGTGATGCCTTCGAGTAACCGCGTGGCCGCGCGTTGGGCGCCAGAGTGGCCGGCGGGGCGGGGCTGCAGGCCGGTGTCCGTGTCGTAGTGGATGGTATCGCTGGCTGCTGCGATGTCCTCGCGTACTGGCTCGGGGCCCGTTTCGCGCCAGTCCAGTGCCTGCTCGTAGGCCTCGCGCAGTCGCTGGAAACCCTCCGGGTCATCGTCCGGGCGGGTGCGCTTGAGCAGGCTGGCGTACTGGCGCTTGATGCTCCGGGGATCGGCATCCGAGGGCAGGCCGAGGACTTCCCAACAACTCATCGATACACCTCGAACGCCGTGTTCGATGCGGCTACCACGATCATGCCCACAAGACTCCCGGTAAAGATCATTCCCTGATGGGGGAGCGATGGTATCAAAGTGCTGCTGTCTGCGCCGCAACAGGCTTTATCGGCGCAGCAGGCTGGCTTTTTGCTCGGCGCTGCCTAAGATGGCCGACACAAGGATCAGCACAAGGCTCAGGCGACAGCCAATGGCGGAAAAAGACACCATCTCCATCCATCTGGTGCGCGAGGCGCTGCTGCAGAGTTGCGTCCCGGGCGCGGCCACCGAAGAGGTGCTGGACAAGGTCGGGATCGACCCGCAGTTGCTGCAGCGGCCCGAGGCGCGGGTGCCGGCCAGTGACTATGCGCGGCTGTGGCGCCTGCTCGCGCGACGCAATGATGATGAGTTCTTCGGCATGGACCCGCGCAAGCTGCGCGCCGGCAGCTTTGCCTACCTGTCCCGCACGAGCATGGCGCAGCCGACGGTAAGGGCCGGGCTGGAGTCCGTGCTGGCGTTCCTCTCGCTGATGTTCGAACGCCTGGCGGCCCAACTGGTGACCCAGCAGAGCCTGGCGGAGATCGTCCTGGCGGAGCCTGAGGGGGAGGCCCGGCGACCGTTCACCTATTTCACCTACTGGATGATCGTCCATGGCGTGGCCTGCTGGCTGGCCGGACGGCGGATCCCGATCCTGGCCATCGAGTTGCGGTGCGACGAGCCGGACTACTGCGATGACTACCGGGTGATGTTTTCCGAGAACCTGCGCTTTGCCCGGCCGCGGACGCGGATGATCCTCGCCGCCGATTGCCTGGACCTGCCGATCAAGCGCAGCCACCAGGAGCTGCAGCGCTTTCTCGGGCATGCGCCGGCCAATATCCTGGTCAAGTACCGCGATGCCCAGAGTTTTTCCAGCCGGATCCGGCATGACCTGCGGCAGTTGCCGGCCCAGCAGTGGCCGGAAACCGAGGCGCTGGCGCTGCGGCTGTGCATGTCGGCTTCGACCCTGCGCAGGCGGCTGGCGGAGGAGGGGCAGACCTACCAGGGGCTCAAGGACAGCGTGCGCAAGGAACTGGCGATTGCCTGGCTGGCCGAACCGACGATCAGCTTCGGCGAAATCGCCACGCGGCTGGGGTTTGCCGATATCAGCTCGTTCTACAAGGCCTTTCGCAAGTGGTCGGGCTCAAACCCGGGGCATTATCGCAGCCTGATTCTCAACGACAGCCAGTAGCGCCGGGCAGGATGCTGGTCCGCCCTGTGCGGCATTTCATTTGATCGTTCCCACGGTCCCCGTGGGAATGCCTCCCAGGACGCTCCGCGTCCGCCCGGAGGGTGCTTGTGCCTATTCATCATTGGCCAAACCAGTCAAGCAGGTTGAAGGCTTTGACCATTGTCGCAAGTCCCTGACGGGGCGACTATTTCCTCGGTTTTTCTACGGTTTCCTCTAATAACAAGACCGGGAGATTGCTGGGATGCGTGACTATCTGACTGCCACCGAGACTTTCAATTATCAGCACGTGGCTGAAACGAGCCTGAAAGGCACCCTGACGGCGCTCAATGCCTGCGTCGAATGTTGTGACCGGTATGCCTTGCCGGGGCGGATCGCCCTGTTCTGGGAGGGCTGCGATGGCAGCAGTGCCACCTATACTTTCACGCAGTTGCAGGAGCAGGCCGGGCGTTTCGCCAATTTCCTGCTGGCCCAGGGCGTGGGGCGCGGCGACAAGGTTGCCGGGCTGTTGCCGCGCAATGTCGAGCTCTTGGTGACGCTGTTCGCCACCTGGCGCATCGGTGCGGTGTACCAGCCGCTGTTCACCGCGTTCGGGCCCAAGGCCATCGAGCATCGCCTGAACAGTTCGGCAGCCAAGGTGGTGGTCACCGATGCGGCCAACCGCAGCAAGCTCGATGAAGTCGCCGACTGCCCAACGATCGTCACGGTCGCCGGTGCCAAGGGGCAGGGCATCGTTCGTGGCGACTTCAGCTTCTGGGCCGAGGTGGACAATTACCCGGCGGCTTGCGAGCCGCTGATGCTCAGTGGCGAAGATCCGTTCCTGCTGATGTTCACCTCGGGTACCACCGGCCCCGCCAAGCCGCTGGAAGTGCCGCTCAAGGCGATCATCGCCTTTCAGAGCTACACCCGCGACGCGGTCGACCTGCGCCCCGAGGATGCCTTCTGGAACGTCGCCGACCCGGGCTGGGCCTACGGTCTCTACTTCGGCATCACCGGGCCGCTGGGCCTGGGCCACCCGATCACCTTCTACGATGGCCCGTTCACCGTGGACAGCACCTGCCGGGTGATCGAGAAATATGGCATCACCAACCTGACCGGTTCACCGACCGCCTACCGCCTGCTGATCGCCGCCGGCGAGGCGTTTTCCAGCCGGATCAGGGGGCGCCTGCGCGCCGTCAGCAGCGCCGGTGAGCCCCTGAACCCGGAGGTGATCCGCTGGTTCGCGGAAAACCTCGACGTCACTATTCTCGATCATTACGGGCAGACCGAACTGGGCATGGTCCTGTGCAACCACCACGGCCTGCAGCATCCGGTGCACGTCGGCTCGGCGGGTTTCGCCTCGCCCGGTCATCGCATCGTGGTGCTCGACGACGATCATCGGGAACTGGGTGTCGGCCAGCCGGGGATTCTCGCCCTGGATCGTTCCCAGTCGCCGATGTGCTGGTTCAACGGCTACAAGGGCTTCGAGACCAAGGCGTTCGTCGGCCCGTACTACCTCAGTGGTGACACGGTGGAGCTGAACGCCGACGGCAGTATCAGTTTCGTTGGCCGCAGCGACGATGTGATCACCACCTCCGGCTATCGGGTGGGGCCGTTCGATGTGGAAAGCGCCCTGGTCGAACACCCGGCGGTGGTGGAGGCGGCGGTGGTCGGCAAGCCTGACCCCGAGCGCACCGAACTGGTGAAGGCGTTCGTGGTGCTCAATGCCCAGTACCGCGCCGAGCCGCAACTGGCCGAGGAGCTGCGCCTGCATGTGCGCAAGCGCCTCGCGGCTCATGCCTACCCACGGGAAATCGAATTCGTCGACGAGTTGCCCAAGACCCCCAGCGGCAAGCTGCAGCGTTTCATCCTGCGTAACCAGGAGATCGCCAAGGCCCAGGCCGGGGCCTGACATGACCCCGTAGGAGCCGGGCTTGCCCGCGAATAGGCCCTCAGGCTGAAAAAGCTTCGCGGGCAAGCCCGCTCCTACCGAGATCCATCCAGAATTGAAATACCAACGAAGGACAGTGCAATGAACATACAAGACAAGGCTTTCCTGGTCAGCGGCGGTGCCTCCGGCCTTGGCGCGGCAACCGCCGAGATGCTGGTGGCGGCTGGCGCCCGGGTGATGCTGGTGGACCTCAACGCCGAGGCCGTCGCCGCCCAGGCGCAGAAGCTCGGTGCCAATGCCCGCAGCGTGGTCGCCGACATTACCCGGGAAGACCAGGCAAAGGCTGCCGTCGAGGCAGCGCTCAGCGCCTGCGGCGGCCTGCACGGGCTGGTCAACTGCGCCGGCATCGTGCGCGGCGAGAAGATCCTCGGCAAGAACGGACCGCACCTGCTGGAGAGCTTCAGCCAGGTGATCAACGTCAACCTGATCGGCAGTTTCAACCTGTTGCGCCTGGCCGCCGCGGCCATGGCCGAGAGCGAGGCGGATGCCGGTGGCGAGCGTGGGGTGATCATCAACACGGCGTCGGTCGCCGCCTATGACGGTCAGATCGGCCAGGCCGCCTACGCCGCCTCCAAGGGCGCGATCGTCAGCCTGACCCTGCCGGCCGCCCGCGAACTGGCACGCTTCGGTATCCGCGTGATGACCATCGCCCCCGGCATTTTCGAAACCCCGATGATGGCCGGCATGACCCCGGAAGTCCGCGACTCGCTGGCGGCCGGCGTGCCGTTCCCGCCGCGGCTGGGCAAACCGTCTGAATACGCCGCACTGGTTCGGCACATCATTGAAAACAGCATGCTCAACGGCGAAACGATCCGTCTCGACGGCGCCTTGCGCATGGCTGCCAAATAGGAGAAATACCCATGACTATCCAGGATCCCGTGGTCATCGTCAGCGCCGTGCGCACCCCCATGGGCGGCTTCCAGGGCGACCTCAAGAGCCTGACCGCGCCGCAACTGGGCGCCGCCTCGATCCGTGCCGCGGTCGAGCGCGCCGGGGTGGCGGCGGATGCCGTCGACGAGGTGCTGTTCGGCTGTGTGCTCCCGGCCGGTCTCGGCCAGGCTCCCGCCCGTCAGGCGGCGTTGGGCGCCGGGCTGGACAAGGGCACCCGTTGCACCACCCTGAACAAGATGTGCGGCTCCGGCATGGAAGCGACCATCCTGGCCCATGACCGGCTGCTGGCCGGCAGTGCCGAAGTGGTGGTGGCCGGCGGCATGGAAAGCATGTCCAACGCTCCGTACCTGCTGGACCGCGCCCGCGCGGGCTATCGCATGGGCCATGGCCAGGTGCTTGACCACATGTTCCTCGATGGCCTCGAAGACGCCTATGACAAGGGCCGGCTGATGGGCACCTTTGCCGAGGACTGCGCCGAGACCAACGGCTTCAGCCGCGAAACCCAGGATGCTTTCGCCGTCGCCTCCCTGACCCGTGCGCAACAGGCCATCCGCGAAGGCCGCTTCAGGGACGAGATCGTGCCGCTGCAGGTGACGGTCGGCAAGGAGCAACGGCTGATCAGCGATGACGAGCAACCGCCGAAGGCCAGGCTGGACAAGATCGCCTCGCTGAAACCGGCGTTCCGCCAGGACGGTACGGTCACTGCGGCCAACTCCAGCTCGATTTCCGATGGTGCGGCGGCGCTGGTGCTGATGCGCCGCTCCGAAGCCGAAAAACGCGGCTTGAAACCGCTGGCGGTGATCCACGGGCATGCGGCATTCGCCGACACCCCGAGCCTGTACCCGGTGGCGCCGGTGGGCGCGATCCACAAGCTGTTGAAAAAGACCGGCTGGACCCTGGACCAGGTCGACCGTTTCGAGATCAACGAGGCCTTCGCCGTGGTCACCCTGGTAACCATGGACAAGCTGCAGATCCCCCATGAGAAGGTCAACGTCAATGGCGGCGCCTGTGCCCTGGGACACCCCATCGGTGCGTCCGGTGCGCGAATCCTGGTGACGCTGCTGTCGGCACTGCGTCAGCAGAACCTCAAGCGTGGTATCGCGGCGATCTGCATCGGCGGTGGCGAGGCCACGGCGATGGCGATCGAGTGCCTGTAAGGAGTCCCCATGCTACCGAACCAAGAGCAACAACAGATCAGCGATGCCGCCCGGGACTTTGCCCAGGAACGGCTCAAACCGTTCGCCGCCGAGTGGGACCGTGAGCACCGTTTTCCCCGGGAAGCCATCGGCGAAATGGCCGAACTGGGCTTCTTCGGCATGCTGGTGCCGGAGCAGTGGGGCGGTTGCGATACAGGTTACCTGGCCTACGCCATGGCCCTGGAAGAGATCGCTGCCGGTGACGGCGCCTGTTCGACCATCATGAGCGTGCACAACTCGGTGGGCTGCGTGCCGATCCTCAACTTCGGCAACGACGAGCAGAAGGCTCGTTTCCTGCCGGCCCTGGCCGGTGGGCAGATGCTTGGTGCCTTCGCCCTGACCGAACCCCAGGCCGGCTCCGACGCCAGTGGCCTGAAGACCCGCGCCCGGCTGGAGGGCGACCACTACGTGCTCAACGGCTGCAAGCAGTTCATCACCTCCGGGCAGAATGCCGGGGTGGTGATCGTCTTTGCCGTGACCGACCCGAGTGCCGGCAAGCGCGGTATCAGCGCGTTCATCGTGCCCACCGATGCGCCGGGTTACAAGGTCGCGCGGGTCGAGGACAAGCTCGGCCAGCATGCCTCCGATACCTGCCAGATCCTCTTCGAGGGGGTGAAGGTCCCCGTCGCCAACCGCCTGGGCGAGGAGGGCGAGGGCTATCGTATTGCCCTGGCGAACCTGGAGGGCGGTCGGGTCGGGATTGCCGCGCAATCGGTGGGCATGGCCCGGGCGGCGTTCGAGGCGGCCCGCGACTATGCCCGTGAGCGGCAGAGTTTCGGCAAGGCGCTGATCGAGCACCAGGCCGTGGCGTTCCGCCTGGCGGACATGGCGACCCAGATCGCCGTGGCGCGGCAGATGGTGCACTACGCCGCCGCCCTGCGCGACAGCGGCAAGCCGGCGCTGGTGGAGGCCTCCATGGCCAAGCTGTTCGCTTCGGAAATGGCCGAGAAGGTCTGTTCCTCGGCGTTGCAAACCCTCGGCGGCTATGGCTATCTGAACGACTTCCCGCTGGAGCGGATCTACCGCGACGTGCGGGTCTGCCAGATCTATGAAGGTACCAGCGACATTCAGCGCATGGTCATTTCGCGCAACCTGTGAGCAAGGACATTAACGATGAGCTACGAAACCATTCTGCTGGACATCAAGGGCCGCGTCGGCCTGATCACCCTGAACCGCCCACAGGCGCTCAATGCCCTGAACGCACAGATCGTCAGTGAGTTGAACCAGGCGCTGGACCGCCTGGAGGCCGACCCGGAGATCGGTTGCGTCGTGCTGACCGGGTCGAAGAAGGCCTTTGCCGCGGGCGCCGATATCAAGGAAATGGCCGAGCTGACCTATCCGAAAATCTACCTCGACGACCTGTTCAGCGACAGCGATCGGGTGGCGAACCGGCGCAAGCCGATCATCGCCGCGGTGGCCGGTTTTGCCCTGGGCGGCGGCTGTGAGCTGGCGCTGATGTGCGACTTCATCCTGGCTGCCGACAACTCCAAGTTCGGCCAGCCGGAGATCAACCTCGGCGTGCTGCCGGGCATGGGTGGCACCCAGCGTCTGACCCGTGCGGTGGGCAAGGCCAAGGCCATGGACCTGTGCCTGACCGGGCGTTTCATCGATGCGGTGGAGGCCGAGCGTTGCGGCCTGGTGGCGCGGATCGTGCCGGTCGATGAGTTGCTGGACGAAGCACTGAAGGTGGCGGCCGTGATCGCCGGCAAGTCGATTCCGATCAGCATGATGATCAAGGAGAGCGTCAACCGGGCGTTCGAGGTCAGCCTGTCCGAGGGGGTGCGTTTCGAGCGTCGGGTGTTCCATGCGGCGTTTGCCACCGAGGACCAGAAAGAGGGCATGGCGGCGTTCGTGGCCAAGCGCGAGGCGCAGTTCAAGGATCGTTGAGTCTGGCCCAATCTTGTGAGGGCCGGACAGTGTAGGAGCCGGGCTTGCCCGCGAAGCTCCTGGCGTCCTCAAGGGCGCCTTCGCGGGCAAGCCCGGCTCCTACAAGGCTGGGCTTGCGGCACAGGTGCCGGCGTTATACCAGGTAGTGCTTGAGCTCCCGCGCAATCAGCATCCGCTGAATTTCGCTCGACCCTTCGTAGATCTGCGTGATCCGCGCATCCCGGTAGTAACGCTCCACCGGATAATCTTCCAGGTACCCATACCCACCATGGATCTGCATCGCCGAGGAGCAGACCTTCTCGGCCATTTCCGAGGCGAACAGCTTGGCCTGTGACGCCTCCGACAGGCACGGCTTGCCCGCACTGCGCAGGCGTGCGGCGTGGAGGATCAGCAGTCGCGTGGCGTTGATCCGGGTGTGCATGTCGGCCAGCAGGTTGGCGATGCTCTGGTGCTCGATGATCGGCTTGTCGAACTGCACACGCTCGCGGGCATAACGCAGGGCCGCTTCGAAGGCGGCGCGGGCGATACCCAGCGCCTGGGCGGCGATACCGATCCGCCCGCCTTCAAGATTCGACAGGGCGATCGCCAGGCCCTTGCCACGCTCACCCAGCAGGTTGGCCTCGGGTACCGTGCACTGGTTGAGGGTGACGGCGCAGGTGTCGGAGGCGCGGATGCCCATCTTGTGTTCGGTCCGGTCGACGATGAAGCCTGGCGTATCGGTCGGCACCAGGAAGGCCGAGAGGCCTTTCTTGCCCAACTCCGGGTCGGTCACGGCAAAGACGATCGCCAGGTTGGCACGCTTGCCATTGCTGACGAACTGCTTGGCGCCGTTGATCACCCACTGGCCGTCCTTGAGTTCGGCACGGGTGCGCAGGTTGTGCGCCTCGGAGCCGGCCTGCGGCTCGGTCAGGCAGAAACAGCCGATGGCTTGGCCGGTGGCCAGCTTCTGCAGCCAGGTTTCCTTCTGCGCCTGGGAACCGTAGTTGAGGATCGGGCCGCAGCCAACCGAGTTGTGAATACTCATCAGCGCGCCGGTGGCACCATCGCCGGCGGAAATCTCTTCGACGGCCAGGGCATAGGCGACGTAGTCGACGTAGGTGCCGCCCCATTCCTCGGGGACCACCATGCCCAGCAGGCCCAGCTCGCCCATCTTGCGGACCAGGCCGTCGTCGATCCAGCCGGCCTTTTCCCAGGCCTGGGCATGGGGCACGATTTCGCCATGGGCGAAATCCCGGGCCATGTCGCGGATCATCACTTGTTCTTCGCTCAGTTCGATATCGTGCATGGCTTCAGTTTTCGCTTGTGTCTAGGCCTTGGAAAAAACGTGCGACCCGCTCGGGTTGCAGCGCGTGCAAGGTGGGTGGATTCCAGCGGGGCGTTCTGTCCTTGTCGATCAACAGGGCGCGCACACCCTCCATCAGGTCGCCGTGCTCGAACCACTGGCGGTCCAGGTGCAACTCCATGGCGAAGCACGCTTCCAGGCTCAGGTGACGGCCCCGGCGCAACATCTCCAGGGTCACGGACATGGCCAGAGGCGAGCGGGTTTCCAGCAGGCTGACGACGTCCCGGGCCCACTCATGGCTGTCGGCGACGGTCACTGCACGCATCTGTTCGATGATGCTGGGCACGTCGGGCAGGGCGAAGAAGTGGTCGATGGCCGGGCGCAGCTTGTCCAGCGGTGCATCCGGCAGGGTCTGTACGGCCAGCTTGGCCAGCAGGCTCTGCAGGTCCTTGAGCGGGGTGTCGTGCCATTCCAGCTGGTCGAGGCGCTGGTCCAGTAGGGCCAGCCTGTCGCTGTCCAGGTACCAGTCGGCCAGGCCGCAGTAGAGCGCGTCGGCGGCGCGAATCTGCTCGCCGCTGACGCCCAGGTACAGGCCGATCTCGCCGGGAATGCGGGGCAGGAAGTAGCTGCCACCGACATCCGGGAAGTAGCCGATGCCGACTTCCGGCATCCCCAGCCGACTGCGCTCGGTGACGACCCGCAGATCGGCGCCTTGCACCAGGCCCATGCCGCCGCCGAGGACAAAACCGTCCATCAGCGCCAGCACCGGTTTGCGGTAGTGATGAATGCAGAGGTCGAGAGCGTATTCCTCGACGAAGAACTCTTCGTGCAACCGGCTGCCGCTCTTGTAGCTTTCGTACAGCGAACGGATGTCGCCGCCGGCGCAGAAGGCGCGATCGCCGGCGCCGCGCAGGGTCACGGCGTGGATCTGCGGGTCTTCGGCCCAGGCATCGAGCTGGCGTTGCAGCAGGCGGATCATGTCCAGGGTCAGGGCATTGAGGCCGGCGGGGCGGTTGAGGGTAAGGTGACCGATGTGGTTGCGCACCTGCGCCAGGACATCGGCCGAGGTGTCGTCAAAATCGGTCGCAGCGGAGGATGAAACCCGAGCAGTCATTACTAACTCCCTGCTTTTATTGTCTTTTTAGGTGCGTTCGCAAGCGAACGATGGTTGATCGTATCAGTGCAAATTTGCCGTGTACAACCGAGATAAGTGCAGGTCTTGTCTGCATTTTTGCCTGTGTGGGCAGGCCTCTGGACAGTCTGGCTCAAGGTGCCGGGGTTGCAAGCCGGATCCGCGCTGTCCGCATGGCTGGCAGGCTGTGCGAATCCGGTTCGTATTGCGTGGACTCAGTGCTAAAGTCGCTTCTTTTTTTCGAGCAGGGAACGGTCATGCGGATGTTAATCGGGGCGGTGGCGGCAGTGGCATTGGCGGGGTGCATGGGCCCCGGCATTAATCAGACCCGCAGCACCGGGCCGACCAAGAGTTTCACCTCGACCAAGGCCGACAATGTCGTCGCCCAGTGCATCCAGTTCTCCTGGCAGGACGAAAAGGTCTTCGATGTCGACGCCGCAGCCTATCTGCAACCGGGCTACAAGGGGGGCTCGACGGTCTACACCCGTGGTTCCGAATACTTCGTCGATGTCCGCCGCGAGGCCGAGGGTACCGTGGTCGACTACTACGCCACCGTGACCAAACCGATCGGTGCCAGAAGGCTGGCGGCTGTCGCGACCTGTCTCTGAGGGGGGAGCCGGGCTCAGTTGCAGGCCTGGGTATGCAGCACGTCTGATTTTCAGCCGGAAGAAATCAAGCAGCAACGGCGATCACGTCACCCGTTGATTCAGGTGATTTTCACCGAGAGGCACTGGCCAGGGCGCCTTTCACTGCGCCCAAGGCAATTCCGTGCATCAGCAGTCGATGGCCCTGTGGCTCCAGGCCGGCATCGTCGGTCCAGGCCGGCAGGTTGTTCAGCAGACAGAGGAAGGTGCGCACGGTGGTGCGGGCCAGGGACTCGTCAGGGGAGAGGCCCAGGGGCGTGAGCAACTTGACCAGGTGGCTTTCGTAGCGGCGGCGCAATTCCAGCACGGCCGCCTGCTGCGAGTCGTCCAGGCAGTGGAATTCATGCTCCGCGACGCGGAAGAAATCGGCCTTGTCGCGGTGCAGGTCCAGGTGCGCGGTTATCAGTGCGTCCAGGCGCTTTTCTGCCGAGCGCGAGGCCCGCGCCGAAGGCGCGGCGACAATTTCGAGCAGGTCCAGATGCAGGCTCTCGATCAGCTCGAACAGCAGCGCCTGCTTGCTCTCGATATGGTTGTAGATCGAGCCCGGCTGGATGCCCAGGTGCGCGGCCAGTTCCCGCAGGCCAACCTGGGCGAACCCGCGCCGGGCAAACAGCGCCACGGCTTTGGTGCGGGTTTCCAGATGGCGTGAAGGTTTCTGTTCCGGCGCCTGCGATGCAATGGCAAGAGCTGCCCGGGCCATGGCCAATCAGCCTTCGTACGTGTAGAAGCCACGCCCGCTCTTGCGACCCAGGTAACCGGCCGCCACCATTTCCCTGAGCAACTGCGCCGGCCGGTACTTCGGTTCGTCGAAGCCCGAGTGCAGGCTCTCCATGATCGCCAGCAGGGTATCCAGGCCAATCAGGTCGGCCAGGGCCAGCGGGCCGATCGGCTGGTTGCAGCCCAGTTGCATGCCGGCGTCGATGTCTTCGGCGCTGGCCAGGTCTTCCTGGAGGACGAAGATGGCTTCGTTGATCATCGGGCAGAGGATGCGGTTGACCACGAAGCCAGGGCGGTTGCGGGCGGTCACGGCGGTCTTGCCGATCTGCGTGGCCAGGGCCAGGGCGCTGGCGTGGGTGGCGTCGCTGGTCTGCAGGCCGCGAATGACTTCCAGCAGACCCATCACCGGGACCGGGTTGAAGAAGTGCAGGCCGATGAAGCGTGCCGGCTGGCTGATGGCTGCCGCCAGTTCGGTGATCGACAGCGACGAGGTGTTGGTGGCGATGATGCACTCGGCGCCGACCACTTCGGCGACCTGCTTGAGAATGCGTTTTTTCAGTTCGAGGTTTTCCGTGGCGGCCTCGATCACCAGCTCGGCTCCGGCCAGCACCGCGTAGTCGGTACTCAGGCTGATGCGGCCGAGGGCGGCCTGCTTGTCCTCGGCACTGATCACGGCCTTGCGCACCTGGCGGTCGAGGTTGCCGCTGAGGGTCGCCAGCCCTTTGTCCAGGGCAGCCTGGGACACATCGATCAGGCTGACCTGCAGGCCCGCCACCGCGCAGACCTGCGCGATGCCGTTGCCCATGATGCCGGCGCCGATCACGGCGATACGTTGGATAGTCATGAAGATCGTCCTTAAACCCGTTCGAAGATGACGGCGATGCCTTGTCCACCGCCGATGCACATGGTGGCCAGGCCATAGCGTCCGCCGGTGCGATGCAGCTCGTGGATCAGCTTGGTGGCGATGATGGTACCGGTCGCCCCGACCGGATGGCCGAGGGAGATGCCCGAGCCGTTGGGGTTGACCTTCGCCGGGTCGAGGCCCAGTTCCTGGCTGACCGCGCAGGCCTGGGCGGCGAAGGCGACGTTGGACTCGATCACGTCGAGGTCGGCGATGCTCAGGCCGGCGCGCTTGAGTGCCAGGCGGGTGGCCGGGATCGGGCCGAGGCCCATCAGTTCCGGTTCGACCCCGGCATGGGCGTAGGCCACCAGTCGGGCCAGGGGCTTGAGACCGTTGGCCTGCACCGCCGAGGCGCTGGCCATCAGTACGGCGGCCGCGCCGTCGTTGAGGCCCGAGGCGTTGCCGGCAGTGACCGTGCCGTCCTTCTTGAAGGCGGTGCGCATCTGCGCCAACTGTTCCAGCGAGGTGCTGCGCGGGTGCTCGTCGACGCTGAACAGCTCGGTACCCTTGCGGCTGCGCACTTCCACCGGGGCGATCTGCCCCTCGAAGCGGCCTTCGTCGATGGCGCGGCGGGCCCGCACCTGTTCTTCCAGGGCCAGGTCGTCCTGCATCTGGCGGGTGATGCCATTGCGCTCGGCGATGTTCTCGGCGGTGATGCCCATGTGGATGCCGTGGAACGGATCGTGGAGGATGCCGAGCATGTAGTCGATGGCCTGCACGTTGCCCATGCGCGCACCCCAGCGGGCGGCCGGCAGCAGGTACGGGCCGCGACTCATGGATTCGGCACCGGCGCCGATGGCCACTTCGGCGTCGCCGAGCAGCAGGGTCTGGGCGGCCGAGACGATCGACTGCAGGCCCGAGCCGCACAGGCGGTTGACGTTATAGGCCGGGGTTTCCTTGGGAATGCCGGCGTTCATCGCGGCAACGCGGGACAGGTAGGCATCCAGGGTATCGGTGGGGATGACGTTGCCCATCACCACATGGCCGACCAGCGCCGGGTCCACATCGCTGCGCTGCAGCGCGGCCTTGACGGCAGTGGTGGCCAGATCGCTCAGGGGCACATCCTTCAGGGCGCCGCCGAAGGTGCCGATGGCTGTCCGGACGGCGCTGACGATATACACTTCGGGCTTTGACATGGGGCACTCCTGTTGGGTTGTCGTGGGCGCTTCGCTGTTGCTGTTGTTGGGGGAGCCGGTGGGGAAGCTTAGGCTGTGTACGAAATTGTTTGAAACGCAGGTTAGGCAAGGCGAAAACCGGCGAGGAACGCCCGGGGTCGCGCCCGACTTGACTGGTTGTCAATGAGCATTCCGAGCCG
>NZ_JSYZ01000025.1:26151-83613 GCF_001293465.1 Pseudomonas asplenii | reverse complement strand
CGCATAACCAAGTTTCAAGCGATTTCGTACATAGCCTAGCCCGTCTCGGGCGCCCTATCTGAAGCAGGACCTATCTGGTCGCCCAGTCTAGGACCGCACATCGGTTCGGCCTATGCCGAAACCGCTCAGTAAATCTGTTCTTTTTTGCCATACGCAGCCTGGGATTCATGAAAGAAAAACATTCGGTGTCGTCGTACTTCGTCAAGGCCCTGCTGACGCGCTTTCTCGACAACCCGCAACGGGTCGCCGAGTTGCTGCAGGGTGCCGGTTTCAGCGAGCGCTCGGTGGAGGAACTGGGCGAGCGGGTGGCTCCCCGGCAATTGGCCCAGTTGTGGTTGGCGGTGATCCGCGAGCTGGGCGATGAGTTCTTCGGCTTCGACTCCCACGGCATGCCCGTCGGCAGCTTTGCCCTGATCTGCCGCGGCCTGATCCAGGCACCGACGGTAGGCAAGGCACTGGGCCTGTCGCTGGAGTATTTCGCGCTGTTCCTGCGCGACATCCAGGCCCAGGTGCAGGCGCGCGGCAAGCGGGTCGCCGTGGTGATGACCACGGATGCCCGCGACCCGTACCTGCAGGCGGTGGTTACCGAAACCTTCCTGATCCTGATCGTCGGCCTGATGTGCTGGCTGGCCGGCCGGCGGATTCCCATCAGTCGGGCACGCTTCGCCTATGCCCGGGCACCCCATGGCGACGAGCACCTGCTGTGGGGCGCCTATGTCGAGTTCGACGCGGCGGTCACCGAAATCGAGTTCGAGCGCGAGTACCTGCGGCTGCCGGTGCTGGCCGACCGCAAGTCGCTCTATGGGTTCCTGCGCGATGCGCCGCAGTCGGTGTTCATCCGGTTTCGCAATCGCGAGGGCTTCAGTGCCCGGGTGCACCAGCGCCTGCGTTCGTGCGGCTACGATCATTGGCCGACCCTGGAGCAACTGGCCGACGAATTCGGCATTCACCTGGCCAGCCTGCGCCGGGCCTTGCAGCGTGAGGGGTTTTCCTACCAGGAGATCAAGGACGAAGTCCGTCGCGCCATCGCCTTCGAGCGCCTGCGCAGCACCCGCACGAGCATTGCCGAGATCGCCCTGGAAGTCGGCTTTCGCGAGCCGAGTGCGTTCCACCGGGCCTTCAAGCAATGGACGGGGGAGAGTCCGGGGAGCTTTCGTCTGCGCGGGCAGAAGGCGTAACGTAGGCGCCTTGACGTGCTAATCCATTCATTGCGAGGAAGCTCCATGTCGTCCCAGCACCTGACCGAATACGAAGACGCCAGCCCCGAAGTACGCGCGGTTTACGATGACATCATGCAGACCCGCAAGGTCGAGCAGGTCAACAATTTCTGGAAGTGCCTGGCCGCGCATCCGCCGACCCTGCGCCGCACCTGGGACAGCCTCAAGGAGATCATGGCCCCCGGCGCCCTGGACCCGCTGACCAAGGAACTGATCTATGTCGCCGTCAGCGTCACCAACAACTGCCCGTACTGCATCGCCTCCCACACCGCGGCGGCGCGCAAGGCGGGGATGACCGACGCGATGTTCGGCGAACTGCAGGCGGTGGTCGGCATGGCCAACGAAACCAACCGGCTGGCCAACGGTTATCGCATTCCGCTGGACGACGCCTTCAGGCTCGACTGAGCGACCTGCCATTCATCAGGGAGGATTCCCATGTTCAGTCATATCCAGCTCGGCGCGCGGGACCTGCCGCGCATGATTGCCTTCTACGAAGCTGTACTGGCCGAACTCGGCCTGGTGCGCATGGCCGATGAGCAGGATGGCGGCCCGCCGGGCGCCGGCTGGCGGTTGCCGGGTTGGGACTGGCCGCACTTTTTCGTGCAGGAGCCGTTCAACGGCCTGCCGGCGACCTGGGGCAACGGTGTGCAGGTGAGCTTCGCCGCACCGTCCCGGGCGGCGGTGCAGGCGGCCTGGGACCGTGCCCTGGCCCTGGGCGCAAGGGACGAGGGCGCGCCGGGCCTGCGGCCCCACTATGCGGCCGATTACTACGGCGCCTACTGCCGCGACCCGGAAGGCAACAAGCTGTGCTTCGTGCACACGGTCGAGCTGGAGGTAATGCTCACCCGGCAGCCGGGCAGGGCTTGAGTGTCACGGTTGCCTGTAGCCGTTTCAACCTTGAACAGCCAGGGCGGTTAATTCGGCTCAGGCGTTGCGCGCTTCCTTGATCATCTTCAGCCATTCGGTGGCGAGGCGATGGCAGTCGCCGGGCCACCGCGCGGTCAGCAGGTTGCCGTCGCGGACGGTGAAGCCGCGTCCGGGTTTACTGGCCGAGTCACGCAGCAGCGCCGGTGGCCCGCTGATGAAGTCCCCGGGGCTGGCGAGCACGGTCTTGATCTCGGCTTCGACGGTCTGCGGGTAGGTGCGGTAGTAGCGACCGAGCCACGGCGCGGTAATCAGCCAGGCGGCCAATTCCATGGTCATCGACAGCAGGCCGGTGACCTTGCGTCCGTACAGCACCGAGCGGCCCGTGTCGGGGTCGAGGGTACGGGCGAACAGCAGCGGGCCGTGGCAGACCGAGGCGATCGGTTTGCCGGTCTTGAAGAAGTGCAGGGCGATCCGTTTCGCCGCCTCGGAGTCCAGCAGGCTGCGCATGCCATCGGCGTGGCCGCCAGGGACCAGCAGGCCGTCGAATTGCGTTGGGTCGACATCGGCGTAGGCCAGGGGATGCTGGAAGTGCGGGTCGGCAAGCATAGCCCGATAGCTGTCCAGGTCGGGCCTGCGGGTCATCAGCAGCGGATTGAGTGGGCCGAAGCCGTGTTCCACCAGGCGCGGGTCGGCATGGGCGACGGTGCCTTCGGGGGTGGCGAAACGGATTTCGATGCCGGCACGCTGCAGATACTGCCAGGGCACGCTGCTTTCGGTGGGGTCGTAGTCGCAGTGGGGCAGCAGGACGAGAATCATGCGGGGGCTGGCCTCGACAGGCATGGAAACATGAGTCGAGGATAGCACTCGTTCTGCGGTGGCAGCCGGCTCCCATCAGAAGGATCGGACATCCATTGTGCAGGAGCCGGGCTTGCCCGCGAAGGGGCCTTTTTTAACGCTCGATCGCCAGCGCCACGCCCTGGCCACCGCCGATGCACAGGGTCGCCAGGCCTTTTTTCGCATCACGCTTGATCATTTCGTGCAGCAGGGTCACCAGCACCCGGCAACCCGAGGCGCCGATCGGATGGCCCAATGCAATGGCGCCACCATTGACGTTGACCTTGCTGGCGTCCCAACCCAGTTCCTGGCCCACCGACAGCGACTGGGCGGCGAAGGCCTCGTTGGCTTCGATCAGGTCCAGTTGCTCCAGGCTCCAGCCGGCCTTTTCCAGGCAGCGCCTGGTCGCGCTGACCGGGCCGATGCCCATGATCGCCGGGTCGACACCCGCGTTGGCATAACCGGCGATCTTCGCCAGCACCGGCAGGCCCAGGGCCTTGGCCTTGGCGGCGCTCATCAGGATCACCGCGGCGGCACCGTCGTTCAGCGACGAGGCGTTGCCCGCGGTCACCGTGCCGTCCTTCTTGAACGCCGGCTTGAGTTTGGCCAGCGCCTCGGCCGTGGTGCCGGCGCGTGGCTGTTCGTCGGTGGCGAATGCCAGAGGGTCGCCCTTGCGCTGGGGAATCAGGATCGGCGTGATCTCGTCGACGAAACGCCCGGCCTCGATGGCGGCCACGGCCTTCTGCTGCGAGGCGGCGGCGAAGGCATCCTGGGCTTCACGGCTGATGTCGTACTTGGCCACCAGGTTCTCGGCGGTGATGCCCATGTGGTAGTCGTTGAACGCGTCCCACAGCCCGTCGCTGATCATGGTGTCGATCATCTGGCTATGGCCCATGCGCAGGCCGGTGCGGGCACCGGGCAGCACGTAGTTGGACAGGCTCATGTTTTCCTGGCCTCCGGCGATGATCACCTCGGCATCGCCGCAGCGGATAGCCTGGGCGCCCAGGTGCAGGGCCTTGAGGCCCGAACCGCAGACCTTGTTCAGAGTCATGGCCGGCACGGCGTGGGGCAGGCCGGCCTTGATCGCGGCCTGGCGCGCCGGGTTCTGGCCGGCACCGGCGGTGAGCACCTGGCCCATGATCACTTCATCGACCTGCGCACCGTCCAGGCCGGTCTGGCTCAGCAACTGGCGGATCACCGCCGCACCGAGATCCACCGCGCTGACGTTGGCCAGCGCACCCTGGAAGCTGCCGATCGCCGTACGGGTGGCGGCAACAATCACTACGTCTTGCATCGCTTCATTCCTCATCAGGAAAACTGCATTTCAGGCACATGGTCGGGAACGATCAGTTTACCCGCGGTCTTGCTGACAATCTCTTCGACGCTGACGCCAGGAGCGCGTTCCTTGAGGACAAAAGCGCCATTTTCGATTTCCAGGTAGGCCAGGTCCGTCAGCACGCGCTTGATGCAATTGGCACCGGTCAGCGGCAGGCTGCATTTGGACAGGAGCTTCGATTCGCCATCCTTGGAGGCATGGGTCATGGTGACGATGATGTTCTCGGCTCCCGCCACCAGGTCCATGGCGCCGCCCATGCCCTTGACCAGCTTGCCGGGGATCATCCAGGAGGCGATGTTGCCCTGCACGTCGACCTCGAAGGCGCCGAGTACGGTCAGGTCGATGTGGCCGCCGCGGATCATCGCGAAGGATTCGGCGGAGGAGAAGATCGACGCGCCGATACGGGCGGTGACGGTCTGCTTGCCGGCGTTGATCATGTCGGCGTCGACCGCGTCTTCGGTGGGGAAGGCGCCCATGCCGAGCAGGCCGTTTTCCGATTGCAGCATGACTTCCATGCCGGCCGGGATGTAGTTGGCGACCAGGGTCGGGATGCCGATGCCGAGGTTGACGTAGAAGCCGTCCTGCAGCTCGCGGGCGACGCGCTGGGCCATTTGTTCGCGGGAAAGTGCCATGTTCTTGTTCTCCGTAAGTCGAGGGGGCCGGGGATTACTTGCGCACGGTGCGCTGTTCGATGCGCTTCTCGAACGTGCCGCAGATGATCCGGTCGACGTAGATGCCCGGGGTATGGATCTGCGCCGGGTCCAGTTCGCCCGGTTCGACGATTTCCTCGACTTCGACCACGGTGATCCGGCCGGCGGTGGCCGCCAGCGGGTTGAAGTTCTGTGCGGTATGGCGATAGATGACGTTGCCGAAATGGTCGGCTTTCCAGCCCTTGACGATGGCGAAGTCGCCGGTGATGGATTCTTCCATCAGGTACGGGCGGCCGTTGAATTCACGGGTTTCCTTGCCCTCGGCCACGGGGGTGCCGACGCCGGTGGCGGTGAAAAAGGCCGGAATGCCAGCCCCGCCGGCGCGCATCTTCTCGGCCAGGGTACCTTGCGGGGTCAGCACCACTTCGATTTCCCCGCTGAGCAGTTGCTTCTCGAACAGGGCGTTCTCGCCGACGTAGGAGGCCACCACCTTGCGGATCTGCCGGTCTTCGAGCAGCACGCCGAGGCCGAAACCATCGACGCCGCAGTTGTTGGAAACCACGGTGAGGTCGCGGGTGCCACGGCGCTTGATCTCGGCGATCAGGTTTTCCGGGATGCCACACAGGCCGAAGCCGCCGGAGAGTACGGTCATGCCGTCTTCGAGGCCGGCGAGGGCCTCCTCGTAGGACGCCACGCGTTTATCGAAACCTGCCATCTGCATGATCCTCTTTTGTTGTTCGTTGGCCTTCACGACCTTTGGACAGAGTGTTGCTCCGGGAAATATATTTGTTAAGTTGATTTTTAGGTTTGATTGATTGAGAAAACTCAATAAATGCCCGCTGCCATGAGAAAATTCCGATGACCGTCAAACAGCTTAGGGCGTTTCTCGCCGTTGCCCAGAGCCTGAGTTTCGCCGTGGCCGGTGAACGGCTGTTCCTCTCGCAATCGGCCCTGAGCCTGACCATCAAGGCGTTGGAGGAAGGGCTGGGCGGGCGCCTGTTCAGTCGCAACACCCGCAACGTCGCCCTGACTCCCGAGGGCGAGGCGCTGGTGCCGCTGGCCCGGCGCCTGATCGCCGACTGGGACAATGCCGAGGATGAATTACGCCAACGTTTCACCCTGCAGCGCGGCCGGGTGACCCTGGCGGCGATGCCGTCGTTCGCCGGCAACCTGCTGCCGCCGATCCTCAAGACCTTTCGCGCGCGCTACCCGCAGGTCAACGTGGCGGTGAACGATGTGATCAACGAGCAGGTACTGGAGATGGTCGGCGATCGCCAGGTGGAGTTGGGCGTGGCCTTCGAGCCGCTGCAGAACTCGTCGCTACGCTTTACGCCGCTGTACATCGATCGCTTCGTGGCCGTGGTGCCGGCGGATTCGCCGCTGGCCGACGCGGCCGAGATCGATTGGGACACCTTGCTGCGTGAGCCCTTCATCACCTTGCAGCGCCCGTCGAATGTGCGGGTGATGCTCGAGGAGCACCTGCATGCCCGGGGCATGACCTTGCCGGTGGAGTTCGAGAGCCATCAACTGGCGACGGTGGGGCGCATGGTCGCCAGTGGCCTAGGCGTGAGCGCGGTGCCGGCGCTGTGTGTCGGGCAGATGCGCGAGCTGGGTGCGCGTTGCCTCACCCTGCATGGGCCGGTGGTCGAGCGGGCCATCGGCGTGTTGACCAAACCGGGCCATGAGTTGTCCACGGCGGCCCAGGCGCTGTTCGATATCCTGTTGGAAGAAAGATCCCGTTACCTGAATTTTGAGAAATAACTCGGCCCTGTGTGGATCTTTTCCTACGATGCGCAATCATTACCCCATGAATATTCAAAGGAGGTGTGTATGTTCGTCCGGTCTTTGACCCTCGCCGCCCTGTCGATCTTCGCGTCCGGCCCGTTGCTGGCCGCCGATGTCGACTCTCCGTTGGCCCAGGACTTCGGAAAATCCCGCGCACTGGTGGTGATTGCACCGAGCACCGCGGACCCGACCCTGGTCGGGCTGAAGAAGGCCCTTGACGAGCCGGCCAACCGCAAGGCGTTCGACGAGCGTCAACTGGTGCTGTACGAAGTGGCCCAGACGGTGGGCAAGCGCGCCGACAAATACATGGAGCAGCCGACCACCATGGCGCTGATCCGTGGACTGAAGCTGGGCGTCACACCGGAAGGCAAGTCCACGGTGATTCTGGTGGGCAAGGACGGCCAGCAGAAGACCCTCGAGCATGACGGGCCGTTGCCGATCGCCGAGGTGTTCAAGGCGGTCGATGACTTGCCGGCTGCCGAGAAAGCTACCGTCGCGCCGACACCCGCGCCAGCCCCGGCCGCCGCCGAAGCCAAGCCGGAGAAGGGCGGCAAGCCCGGCAAGGCGGAAAAACCGGGCAAGGCGCCTGCCGCGCCCAAGGATCTGGATGACTGATTCGGGTAGTATCCTGCAGGATTGACCTACGGAGATCGCTGGTATGTCGGGTGTTCACCAGGCTGCACAAGTCGGCTTCAGCGCCGAAGCCAAGACCTACGCCCAGGGGCGCCCTGACTATCCCGCCGAGTTGCTGCCATGGTTGCGTGACACCCTGGGCGCCGTCCCCACTGCCCGGGTAATCGATCTGGGCGCCGGCACCGGCAAGTTCACCCGCCTGCTCAGTCAGACCGGGGCCATGGTGACCGCGGTCGAACCGGTGGAGGCCATGCGCGCCGAGCTGTTGGCGCGCCTGCCGCAGGTGCGCGCGCTGTCGGGCACCGCCGACGCCATGCCGCTGGACGCCGGCAGCGCGGATGCGCTGACCTGTGCCCAGGCCTTTCACTGGTTTGCCCATGAATCATCGCTGGCCGAGATCCATCGGGTACTCAGGCCCGGCGGTCGGTTGGGGCTGGTGTGGAACGTGCGCGACGAATCGGTGGACTGGGTGGCGCAGATCACCCGGATCATCACGCCCTACGAGGGTGACACGCCGCGTTTTCATACCGGTGCCTGGCGCTTGCCCTTCAACGACAGTCGCTACTTCTCGGCGCCGCAACTGAGCCGTTTCGAGTACAGCCATGTGGGGACGCCCCGGGAGGTGATCATCGATCGATTCCTGTCGGTCAGTTTCATCGCGGCGTTAGCGCCGGCGGAAAAGGCCGCTGTCGCCGATCAGCTTCAACAGCTGATTCAGACCCATCCGGCCTTGCGTGGCCAGGAAACCGTTGCCTTTCCCTATCGCACCGAGGCCTATTGCTGCGTGCGCCGGGATTGATGTCTCGCGCGACCTGACGCCTGCTGCGGCAGCGGTGTAGGATGCCCTCGAATCAGCCATGAGCCGGGAGCCGATATGAAGGGCAGTTGTGCGTGTGGAACGGTCACCTATGAAGTCGATGCGCTCGACATGCCGATCGGGCATTGCCATTGCCAGACCTGCCGCAAGACCCACGCGGCAGCGTTTGCCAGCACGGCCGGCGTCAAGCGTGAACACTTTCGCTGGAAGACGGGGCGGGACGCGCTGACGGCCTATGAGTCGTCACCTGGCAAGCTGCGGCATTTCTGTTCGCGCTGTGGCTCGCACCTGATGGCCGAGCGGCTGAACATGCCGGTGGTGATCGTGCGAGTGGCGACGTTGGACGAGGACCCGGGGGTGATCCCCGAGCAGCACATCTGGGTGTCCCATGATGTGCCGTGGTTGCGGTACGAAGGGCTGGTGCAGTATCCGCAGTGGCAGCCGGGGCGCTGATCACAGTACTGACCCCTTGCTGTTCGGGGTTTCCTCCCGGTTCCCCCTGGGGTTATGAGGTGTTCTCAAGGAGGCAAATCCCTCTGCTGAAACAGAAAAAGCATCAGCCCGATCATTGATATGGTTATAACGATAGATTTTATTTTTATAAACGGTCATAAGATTAACCGCTATGCTGCGCGCCTGTTTTGGTCGTCTCGCCCAGGGTTTGCTAATGGATGTCGGTAATTTCGGTTTTGTCGTAGCAGGCTTGGTGGTCGGCTTTATCGTAGGGATGACGGGCGTCGGTGGCGGCTCGCTGATGACGCCGATTCTGTTGTGGTTCGGTATCAACCCGGCAACCGCCGTGGGTACGGACTTGCTCTATGCGGCCATCACCAAGTCCGGTGGCGTGCTGGTGCACAAGCGCAACGACAATATCGACTGGAAGATCACCGGCTGGCTGACCCTCGGTAGCGTGCCGGCAGTGTTGCTGACCCTGTGGTTTCTCAGCAGCCTGAACGAGGCGCCCGATGAACTGAACCGCATCATCAAGCAGGCGCTCGGCGTGGTGCTGTTGCTGACGGCGCTGGCGGTGCTGTTCAAGAAGGCCTTGCTGAGGTTCGCCCACCAGCGCGGCGTCGACCACTCGCGAATCAGCGCGCCCAAGCTGAACGGCCTGACCGTGCTGACCGGCCTGGTCCTGGGCACCATGGTGGCGCTGACCTCCATCGGCGCCGGGGCCCTGGGCACGGTGGCGTTGTTCATCCTCTATCCGTTCCTGCCGACCCGGCGCCTGGTCGGCACCGAGATCGCCCATGCGGTGCCACTGACGCTGGTGGCGGGCCTGGGGCATGCGGGCATGGGCAACATGAACTGGGAACTGCTGGGCTTCCTGTTGATGGGCTCGTTGCCCGGGATCTACCTTGGCAGTCATCTGGCCGGACGGGTGGCCGACGGATTCCTGCGGCCGTTCCTGGCGTTGATGCTGTTCACCATCGGCTACAAGCTGGTGTTCTGATCACGCGGGAAGGTGACTGGCGCCTTCCTCGATCAGCCAGCGTTCGAACTTCTCCAGCGCCGGCGGGCGCTGCGCTGCAGGTCGGGTGACCAGCACATAACGTTCGCTCAACTGGGTGAACGTTGGCCATGGCGCACTGAGCCGGCCTTCCTTCAATTCCTGCTCGACATAAAGCCGCGGCACCAGGGCCATGCCGATGCCGGCCTTGGCCGCTTCAATCAGCAGCGCGTAGCGATCATAGGTAGGGCCTGCCGAAATGCCGGGCAGTTGCAGGTTGGCGAGCTGCGCGTAGCGGTCCCAACCGTAGGGGCTTTTATGCTTGTGCAGCAGCGGCATGTTGTGCGCCACGCTGTCGGCCAGGCGTGGATGGCAGACCGCGACCACGGGTTCCTCGAACAGCGACTGCACCTTCATCGGCTGCCAGGTCGGGTGCTCGTAGTTGATGGCCGCATGCAGGTCGCTTTCCTCAAGAGAGAAAGGCTGCGTCCTTTCGCGCAGATTGACTTCGATGTCCGGGTGACGCTCCCGAAACCGCGCGAGCCTGGGGATCAGCCAGCGGCTGGCGAGGGTCGGGATCACGCCGATTTCCAGTGAGGTCATGCCTTGCGTGTCGCTCATCAACTGGCGGGTATGGCGTTCGATGTCGGCCAGCGCCGTGCGCATGCGTGCCGCATAGCTGGCGCCGGGAGCGGACAGTTCGACGCGGTTGCCCACGCGATGGAACAGCCTTACCCCGATGAACTCCTCCAGCTTGGCGATCTGGCGGCTGATCGCACCTTCGCTCAGTGCCAGTTCCTGTGCGGCCTTGGCGAAGCTCTGGTGGCGAGCGGCGGCTTCCAGGGCGAGCAGCGCGGAGGTGCTCGGCAGGCGTCGAGTCATTGAGGGCCATCCATGGGGCGGGGGCGGCATCATGACGCATGCGCAAGCTGCCTTGCAAAAAAATCGGTAACGCATGAGAGGGCTGTTCCCTAGCATGGAGCGCGGACTGATCATTACAAGACAAGGGAGCGCCATACCGTGAAAACCACCGATCGTGCCTTGCTGGGATTGGGCGTACTGATTCCGTTCTGGCTGTTCCTGGGGGTTACCCTGACTGCGCTCGCCTATCCGGGCTACAGCCATCTGGAACTGGCCATGAGTCAATTGGGCGCCGAGGGGGCACCCACCCACAGCTTCTCGGCCTGGGTGAACAACTTCCCGTTGGGGCTGTGGTTCATGCTCTTTGCCTGGGGGCTGGCCAGACGTTTCAGGGACTCGCGGCTGGCGCTGCTCAGTGCGGCGCTGATCTTCGTGCATGGCCTGGCGAGCCTGGCCACCGGCTACTTCTCCTGTGACCAGGGCTGCGTGCCTGCCCAGCCATCGCTCTCGCAACAGATCCACAACCTGTCGGGGCTGGTGATGTTCGTTTCGCTGACGCTGGCGGCATTGTTCTGGGTGTTCCTCGGCAAGCGACTGCTGTCGTCATCCGGCTTCGGCGTGTTTTCGGCAATCTGTGTCATCCTGTCGATCGTTACCGTGGCGATGATGGCCAAGGCCTTCGCCGAGGGGCACCTGTTTGGCCTGTACCAGCGACTCAACTATGGGGTGTCGGTGATCTGGGTCGCAGTGCTGGCAGTATTGGCCTTGCGTGGAACAGCGAGAGCAGAATGAGTGATAGGCAGGGCAGCATCCAGGACAGGATCAAGGCGTTGGTGGCAGCCAGCGCAGTGGACGAGATCACCTACAAGTCGGAGTGGCTGGGCTACCTGCCTTTCGGGGCTTTCCACTGGATCGAGCATCAGGGCAAGGATGTTTCCAGCGATTTCCCCGCAGGGTGGACGCTTGAGGACCTGACGGGGCTTGAGCGTTGCGGGTTCCTGGAGGTGCTTGAAACTCACCAGGACCCGGAGGATGAATTCGATCGATGGATCAGGTATCGCGTTTGCGTGACACGCCCCTGAGCCAGGATGAACCCGTGTTCGGGGCCGCTGGGCACCAGCGCCACAGCACGGCGAGCAGCAGATCCCAGAGGACTCCCATATGACATTGACTGTCGAACGCCTGATCAGCCTGGCGATGCTCAATCCGGCCAACGCTCAAATCACCGCACGCCTGCCTTCGCTGGGCCTGAACCAGTGCATGCTCACCGCAGGCTGCCTGTTCCAGGCCGTGTGGAATCACCAGGCGAAACTGCCGGCAGACTGGGGGATAAAGGACTACGACGTTTTCTACTTTGATGAGGACCTGTCCTGGGAAGCCGAGGATGCGGTTATCCGCTCGGTCGAGCGACTGTTCCAGGATCTCGGGGTCAATATCGAGGTGAGGAACCAGGCCCGCGTCCATCTTTGGTACGAGGAGCGGTTTGGCCGCTCCTACTCCCAACTGCATTCGACCCGGGAGGGGATCGACCGCTACCTGATTGCCGGGACGTGCATCGGGTTGGATGTCGCCTCGGGGGAAGTCTATGCGCCGTATGGGCTGGCTGACGTGGAGCAGGGCATTCTGCGTATCAACCCCGAATACCCTGATCCGAACCTGTTCGAGCCCAAAGCAAGAAGCTATCAGGCTCGATGGCCCTGGTTGAGGATCATCCCGACCGGGTCGTAGCGATCCTCAACGCAGCTCGGTCACCAGGAAAAAGTGATGCCCGTAGGGCTGCACCGACGCATTATCCTGCCATTGCCTGTCGTTCCTGGGCTGGGTCAGTGGCTTGTCCGTTTCGTCATAGACGAGGGTATAGGCCACGTTCGTGCCGACATCGCCACCCGTTGAGCCCCAACTCCACTCATGGTACTTGGCCGACGACTGCGGCAGGCTGCGAATCGTTTCCAGGTAGACATGCCGCTTCAACTGAAAGCTCACCCAGCCGGCATCCACGCCATAGTGGTACGAGGCCGTCAGCAGGCCGACGGTAATGACGGGGGCTACGACGACTGACACCAGGCGTTTCCAGCGGCGCGTCCAGAGATTGGCCGCGAACCCTACGATGAAACTGCCGGATGCGACCAGCGCGGGTGCAGCGAGCAGGGGGATCAGGAGCAGCCAGAGCCCCAGGAGGCGGTCCAGTTCACTGCTGATGTAGAGAATCAGGCAGAACACCAGCCAGTCGCCGAGATGGCGTGCGGTGAAACGGTCGGCCTGGTCTTCTGCGGACGGTTTGATGCTGCTATCGAGAATGCTCAAGGCGTTTTGTCCTTCCATGACAACGCGAATTGACCCGGCTTCCTTTCGCGTACTGCTGTACCAGAAGGGGCGGGAATGACTTCAACTCGCAACGATCTCTCCTGAGATCGTCGATGACCGGGTTCCGTCCCTGGGAGACGGTATAGTCAATAGTGACTAGTCAGTCAAACCCTATGAAAGCCTATCCACTTGGAGGCTATGTCCCGGCGTAACTTGGCACGCGGGAAGAACATGGACCCTTGCTCGATATATCATTCGGTCTGAAGGTGAGGGTGCACTCAGGCAGCGGCACCGTTTGGGGCGACCTATCGCTATCTCAGGCAGTTCCTCGCACAACAACGAGCGCGGGGTCGCCTTTCCAGCAGAGGGCATCTGTGATGACGAAAGTGTGACGGTTGCACGGTGCCTGGAAGGCGGCTCCGTGCCGGGGAGCCGCCATGGGGATCAAGGGTTGCGGCGCTTCAGGAAACCCTCGATGACGCCGGCGAAACAAGTCGTGGAACCGCAATCAACAGGCGGGCACATCAGCCAAGCGACTCGTCAAACGGCAACGGCACGTTCGGGTCACGCCGGACTTCAAACACGTTGAGCGTCATCGCCACCAGCGTGTAGTAGCCATACACACCGATCAGTTCGACCAGTCCCGGCTCGCCGAACAGCGCCACGCCCTGTTCATAGAGGTCGGCTGGCACGCGCCGGGTCTCGTGGAGCGATTGGCCGATGTCGTAGACGCATTGTTCGTCTGCCGCCTCGAACAAGGGGGCCTGCTGTGCCCTCAAGGCATTGATGATCGCCCCGGACAAGCCGGCGGACCTGGCGATGGGCTCGTGGATCTGCCACTCGGCCTGGGAGCGCCACCAGGCGGCAGTGGTCAATATCGCCAGTTCGGTCAGGCGCAGCTCAAGGCGCGTGCCGTACCGGCAGAACGCTCCCAGGCGCTGGGCGTGATCGGCCAGCGCAGGGCTGTGGATCCACGCCAGGAACGGCCCGTCGAGGTTGCCACGCGGCCCCTTGAGGATGTCGGTGAGTACGCGCTGCTGATCTTCGCTCATGTTGCCGGCTGGCAACGGGGTCAGTCGGGATCTGATTTCCATGGGGGCTCCGTCAGAGTGCGTTGATGGCCACGTCGATGGCGCGGGCCAGCTTGTGGGTGATCTCGTCGATGTGGTGTTCATCGATGATGAACGGCGGTGCCAGCAGGATATGGTCGCCGTATTGGCCATCCACCGTGCCCCCCATCGGATAGCACATCAAACCTTCATTCATGGCGGCTTTCTTGAGGCGTGCGTGCAGCTTGAGTTCGGGGGCGAACGGGGTCTTGTCCTGCCGGTCGGCCACCAGTTCAAGGCCCTGGAACAGGCCGCGTCCGCGGATATCGCCGACATGGGCATGGTTGCCCAGCACTTCCATCAGGCGAGCCTGCAATGCATTGCCCCTGTCGATCACCCGATTGAGCAGGCCGCGCTGCTCGATGGCCTTCTGCACCGCCAGCGCCGCGGCGCATGCCGTAGCGTGGCCGATGTAGGTGTGCCCGTGCTGGAAGTAGCCGGAACCGTTCGCGATGGCGTCGCGTATCCGGGCACTGACCAGCGTCGCGCCAATCGGCTGGTAGCCGGCCCCCAGCCCCTTGGCGATGGTGATCAGATCGGCGCTGATACCTTCCTGCTCGGCGGCGAACAGTGAGCCGGTACGCCCCATGCCGCACATGACTTCGTCCAGGATCAGCAGCACGCCGTAGCGGTCGCACACCTGCCGGATCTGCCGGAAGTACCCGGGGACCGCCGTGACCGCACCCAGGGTGGCTCCCACCACCGGCTCGGCGACGAAGGCCATGACATTGTCCGGCCCCAGGCGGAGGATTTCCGCCTCCAGTTCGAGGGCAAGGCGAGTGGCAAACTGTTCGGCAGTTTCGCCGTTGCGCTGCTCGCGGTAGGCGTAGCAGGGGCTGACATGGCTGACGTCGATCAGCAGCGGCTCGAATTGGCGGCGACGCCACTCATTGCCGCCTGCCGCCAACGCGCCCAACGTGTTGCCGTGGTAGCTCTGGCGGCGCGCAATGACATGCCGGCGACTTGGCTGGCCGATTTCCACGAAGTACTGCCGGGCCAGCTTCAGTGCGGTCTCGATGGCTTCGGAGCCCCCCGAGACGAAGTACACCGACTCCAGGCCGGCCGGCGCGCGGGCCACCAGAAAATCCGCCAGCTCTTCCATCACCTCGGTGGTGAAGAACGAAGTATGCGCATAGGCCAGTTGCCCGATCTGCTGCCTGACGGCCTCGATCACCTGCGGATCGCTATGGCCCAGGCACGAGACCGCTGCACCGCCACTCGCATCCAGATACCGGCGCCCAGTGCTGTCGATGAGGTACGGCCCGTCGCCCGCAACGGCGGTGGGATAGGTTTGGGTGAAGCTTCGGTGCAGTACGTGGCTCATGATTCCTCCAAAGTTCGTGCAAATAATACTTGCATATGACAATGAAGCAACGGATATTTGCATTTCAGCAAGTGCAGAGTCACTGCTCGCTGGAATCCCTGGCATGGACTCGCCACCTAAAAACAATCAGGGGCCCGCCCCATACGTACTGACTGCCGCTTTCCCTCGCACCGACATCGGTGATCGAGCCCCCTTTTGCAGAGGAAAGACGATGAAAAAATTCTTCAAGGTATCGCTCGCAGCTGTGGCCCTTGCCATCACCTGCACTTCCCAGGCCGCCGACAAGGAACTGTTGATCGCCACGGACACGGCGTTCGTGCCGTTCGAGTTCAAGCAGGGCAATGAGTATGTCGGCTTCGATATCGATCTCTGGGCGGCCATCGCCAAGGAGATGGGCGTCAAGTACATCCTCAAGCCGATGGATTTCAACGGCATCATCCCGGCCCTGCAGACCCATAACGTGGACGCGGCCCTGGCGGGGATCACCATCAAGGAAGAGCGCAAGCAGGCCATCGACTTTTCCGACGGCTACTACGACAGCGGCTTTTTGCTGATGGTCAAGAGCGATAACGACAGCATCAAGGGCGAAGCGGACGTCGCCGGCAAGACCGTGGCGGTGAAGAGCGGCACCTCGGCGGCCGACTATGCCAAGGCCAACTTCAAGGCCAGGGAACTGCGCCAGTTCCCGAACATCGACAATGCGTACCTGGAACTGCGTACCGGTCGTGTCGATGCCGCCATGCACGACACGCCCAACGTGCTCTATTACATCAAGACGGCCGGCGAAGGGCAGGTCAAGGCGGTGGGCAACCAGATGATGGCGCAGCAGTACGGTATCGGCTTCCCCAAGGGCAGCGAACTGCGCGAGCCGGTCAACGCGGCGCTGAAAAAGCTGCGTGAGGATGGCACCTACGCGCGCATCTACGAGAAATGGTTCGGCACCCAGCCGCAGTAATCCCTTCCGCTTTTCTTGAGAGTTTCCGGTTATGCATTTTCAATGGAGCGCCATCTGGGATGCGCTCCCCGTTTTGCTGGAAGGCGCCAAACTCACGCTCTGGATTTCCATCCTGGGCCTGATCGGCGGCGCCGTCATCGGCGTGATCGCGGGCTTTGCCCGCGCTTACGGCGGGTTCCTCAGCAGTCGGGTAGCGCTGGTTTTCATCGAACTGATCCGTGGCACCCCGATCATGGTGCAGGTGATGTTCATCTACTTTGCCTTGCCCCTGATGATTCCGGTGCGCATCGACCCGTTCAGTGCCGCCGTCACCACCATCATGCTCAACTCGGGGGCCTACATCGGCGAAATCACCCGGGGCGCGGTGCTGTCGATCAACAACGGGTTCCGTGAAGCCGGCCTGGCGCTGGGGTTGTCCCGCCGCGACACGCTGCGCTACGTCATCGCGCCGCTGGCATTTCGCCGGATGATTCCGGCGCTGGGCAACCAGTGGATCGTCAGCATCAAGGATACGTCCCTGTTCATCGTCATCGGCGTCGCCGAGCTGACCCGCCAGGGCCAGGAAGTGATCGCCGGCAACTTCCGGGCCATGGAGATCTGGTCCGCGGTCGCGGTGATCTACCTGGTCATTACCCTGGTGCTCAGCTACGTCCTGCGCCGTATGGAAGCGAGACTCAAAATCCTATGATCGAATTCAAGAACGTTTCCAAGCACTTCGGCAGTACCCAGGTACTGCACAACATCGACCTCACTATTGCCAGCGGCGAGGTGGTGGTCATTATCGGGCCGTCGGGTTCGGGCAAGTCCACCCTGTTGCGCTGCATCAACAAGCTTGAGGAAGTCACCGAGGGTGAGCTGATCGTCGATGGCCTGCGGGTCAACGACCCCAAGGTGGATGAGCGGCTCATCCGCCAGGAGGCGGGCATGGTGTTCCAGCAGTTTCACCTGTTCCCGCAAATGACCGCACTCGAAAACGTCGCCTTCGGGCCCATCCGGGTGAGGGGGGCGGGCAAGGCCGAGGCGCATGCACTGGGGCGTGAGCTGCTGGCCAAGGTGGGGCTGGCCGAGCGCGCCGACCATTACCCGTCGCAACTGTCCGGCGGCCAGCAACAGCGCGTGGCGATTGCCCGTGCCCTGGCGGTGAAACCGAAGATGATGCTGTTCGATGAGCCGACCTCGGCGCTGGATCCCGAACTGCGCCATGAAGTGCTGACGGTGATGAAGGCCCTGGCCGAAGAAGGCATGACCATGGTGATCGTGACCCATGAGGTCGACTTCGCGCGCAAGGTGGCGAGCCGGCTGATTTTCATCGACAAGGGGCGCATCGCCGAGGACGGCGAACCTGAAACGCTGATCGCCAACCCGCCCAGCCCGCGCCTGCGGGAATTTCTCCAGCACGTGTCATAAGGTCGCCTAACCATGCTCGCTCAACTTCACATTGCCGGCAGCGCGTACGACCTGGGTTTGCGCCTGGGCGAATTCGGTCGCGAGGCCGTCAACACCCGGCTGCGGCCCTTGCCGCTGTGGCAACGGCTGGCTGCCTTGGCCGGTTCCGACAAGGCCCGGCAGATGCAGGCCCTGGTGCGTCGGCACTACCCGCGTTACTGGCAGGAAATCGAAGGCCTGGCCGCCGGGCTGCAACTGCCGGTGGACGAAGTCTTCCTGTGGAACTGCCGCGGTGACTTCGCGGGGCTGGCCAGCGTGGACGGCTGTACCACCGTCTACGGTCGGACGCCACAGGGCACGCTGATTGCGCACAATGAAGACGGGCTGCCGCAACTGCGCAACGATTGCGCGATCGTGCATGCCCGGCCCGATGAAGGCGCGGCCTTCACCAGCTTCATCTACCCCGGTTCCATTCCCGGCCACACCTTTGCGGTGAATGAGCATGGCGTGGTCGCCACCGTCAACAACCTGCGGCCAACCGATATTCCCGCCGGCTTGCCCCGCCAGATCCTGGGACGCGCGTCGCTGGATGCCCGGTCCATCGACGAGGCGATTGCCGCCGTTGCCACCACGCCGAGGGCCGGGTCCTTTCACCATGCCTTCGGCCAGGCGGGTTCGACGCGGGTGGTCAGTGTCGAGGCGAGCGCCGCCGCAACGGCCGTGGTCGAGGTGGTGCAACCCGGCGGGCATTCCAACCACATGGTCCACGGGGCCCTTGCCGGGGTCGGCCAGGTGGTGACCGGCAGCTCGGGGTCGCGCCAGCAGCGGGTGGAGCGCCTGCTGGCAGAGGCGCAGACGGGCTTCAATCCATCGCGGGCCCTTGAGCTGTTGCGGGATGAGGCGGACCCGGCCCTGCCCATCTATCGCTGTGCGCCCGATGACCCGGATGACGAAAACACCCTGGCCACCGCGGTCTTCACCCTGACCGCGAGCACTGTAGAATGGCGCGTTTATACCCACCGCTCGACGGAGCAGCCGGACGCAGCGGGTGTGGTTTCTGTTTCCAGATAACGGATGGCCGGATGAGCAAAGCAAGCGAGCAACTGCCCGAAACGGTCAGCGGTTTGAAAGAACTGTTGGCCGCCATCGAGCGACAAGAGGTGGACATAGCCCTGGGCAGCAGCTCGACCCGCGTGCTCACGTCGCTGATCGAATCCCCCCAGCGCGCTGCCGTCTCGTCGATCAGCGAATTGGCGGAGCAACTGGGGGTCAACGCCTCCACGCTGTCCCGCCTGGCCCGGCGCCTGGGGTATTCGGGCTTCAGCAAGCTGCAGGACGTGTTCCGTCGCGAGCTGACCGAGGGCAAGAGCTTCTACAGTGACCAGGCTTCCCGGCTGGTGGTCGGCCACGATGATTCCGGCGCACTCAGCCAACTGGCCCGACTGGGTCGGCAGGAAAGCGCCAACATCGCCAGCATGGTCGAGCAGGTCGACCCCGAGACCTTCGGCCAGGTGGTCGCCCGGTTGAGCACGGCAAGGCGCGTGCGCATTCATGGCATGCGCCAGTTCAACTCCCTGGCGCTGTTCATGTCGTACGGCCTGGGGATGTTGCGTCCCGATGTCAGCACCCTGGACTCCAGCCGCCAGGGCGTGGCCGATGCCCTGGCGCAGATGGATGCCGGCGATGTACTGGTGGTTGCCAGCTGCTTCCCGTACACCCCGAGTGTGCTGGCCACGGCTGAAGTAGCCGCGCGACACGGCATCGACGTCATCGCGCTGACCGACTCCGCCAGTTCGCCGCTGGCGAAGTCGGCCCTGCACAGCTTCTACGTTCCCAACCACAGCCTGTTCTTCAGCAACAGCATGTGCGCCTTCATGCTGCTCGCCCAGGGGCTGCTGAGCGCGGTTGCCAGCTCCCTCGGGGAAGCCTCGGTCGAGGCGCTGAGGTATCGTGAGAAACTGATTTCCGAGCTCAACGCTTCCTTGTAGTGCGTGTGGCGGCAGACAGGCATCGACGAACGGCGAAGGGGCGAGAGGCGCCGTGGGGCGATATCCACTGCTCCGGCCTAGAGTGTGCCGATACGATCCAGTTCGCGTTTGAGCCCTTCGTGATCGAGCGTGGCGAAGGGCAATGCGAAAAAGGCACTGCAGCGTTTCCTGATGCGCGCCAGCGTGGCGTGGAAGGCGGCATCGATCGACGCCTCGTCGCCCACCACCTCCGAGGGATCCTCCAGCCCCCAGTGGGATTTCAGCGCGGGGCCGAAATACACCGGACAGGTTTCGCCGGCGGCCTTGTCGCAGACGGTGATGACGATGTCCGGCGGGTTGTCCTCGAAGGCCTCATTACCCTTGCTGCTCAGGCCTGCTATGGAAATGCCGGCCTGCTGCAGGGGGCCGAGGCTGCGCGGCAGCACTTGCCCCTTGGGGAAACTGCCGGCGCTCACGGCCTCGAAGCCTGACGGGGCCAGGTGGTTGAACAGGGCTTCGCAAAGAATGCTGCGGCAGCTGTTGGCCGTGCACATGAACAGGACTCGCATGGAGGGTTCCTCGCTTCGGGGTGGACTTCAGAGGCTCAGGCGCAGGGCCAGGGCTGAAAGGGTGATCAGCAGGACGGGCAAGGTCAGGAGAACGCCGACCCTGAAGTAGTAGCCCCAGGTGATGCGCACGCCCTTGCGCTCCAGCACGTGCAGCCAGAGCAGCGTGGCGAGGCTGCCGATGGGCGTGAGCTTGGGGCCGAGGTCGCAACCGATGACGTTGGCGTAGATCATCGCCTCGCGCACCAGCCCATCGGCAGCGCTGGCCTGGATCGACAGGGCGCCGACCAGTACGCTGGGCATGTTGTTCATCACCGACGACAGCAGCGCCGAGAGCAGCCCGGTGCCGAGGGCGGCGCTCCACAAGCCGTGCTCGGCAAGCCGGTCGAGCAGATGAGTGAGCAGGTCCGTGAGGCCGGCATTCTTCAGGCCATAGACCACCAGGTACATGCCAAGGGAAAAGATCACCACCTGCCACGGGGCCTCGCGCAGCACACGGCGGGTAGAAATGCGCTGGCCGCGGGCCGCCACGGCGAACAGGCAGGCTGCACAGGCGGCCGCCACGCCGCTGATCGGGATGCCCAGGGGTTCCAGGGCAAACAGGCCGCCCAACAGGACCAGCAGTGTCCACCCGCCAACGATGAAGGTCGCGCGGTCACGGATGGCCGTCTTCGGTTCCTGAAGGGCTTCGAGTGCGTACTGCTTCGGAAGATCGCGACGGAAAAACACGAACAGCACCAGCAGGGTGGCGGCCACACTGGCCAGGTTTACCGGAACCATCACCGAAGCGTACTCGGCGAAGCCCAGCCTGAAGTAGTCGGCCGAGACGATGTTCACCAGGTTGGAAACCACCAGCGGCAGGCTCGCGGTGTCGGCAATGAAGCCGGCAGCCATGACGAAGGCCAGGGTCGCGGCTGGCGGGAAGCGCAGGGCGAGCAGCATCGACATGACGATCGGCGTGAGAATCAGTGCCGCCCCGTCGTTGGCAAACAATGCCGAAACGGCAGCGCCGAGCAGCACGCAGAAGGCAAACAGGCGATGACCGCTGCCGTTTGCCCAGCGGGCCACGTGCAGGGCGGCCCACTCGAAGAAGCCGGCTTCGTCCAGCAGCAGGCTGATGACGATCACGGCGATGAAGGTGGCCGTGGCGTTCCACACGATCGACCAGACGGTGGGAATGTCGTGCAGCGACACGGCGCCGGTAGCCAGTGCGATGCTCGCACCGAGCGCGGCGCTCCAGCCGACGCCCAGGCCCTTGGGCTGCCAGATGACCAGAATGAGGGTGAAGACGAAGACGGCAGTGGCGACCAGCATGAAAGACTCGCTCGGTGGGTTGTCAGCAGCAGGAGGTGGTGCGTACGGGGCGGTCGTCCATGTTCTGCAGGCGTGCGGCATTGTCCTGCAGCCATGTGGTGTTGGCCTGCAATGTCACGTGCAGCATCTCGTGGACCCAGGCGGGCAGTTCCGGGTTGAGCCGGTAATACACCCACTGGCCCTGCCGGCGATCGAGCAGCAGGCCGCTGCTGCGCAGTTGCGCCAGATGGCGGCTGATTTTCGGCTGGCTGTCATCCAGGGCGCACATCAGCTCGCAGACGCACAGTTCGCCCAGCTTGGCGATCAGCAGGGTGGCGCGGGCGCGTGTCTCGTCGGCCAGGTTCTTGAAGACCTCGGGGGGAGTGATCACGGGAGCTACCTTGTATATATGGATAATCGAATATACGGATATCCATATTTAAAAGGCAAGCCCGATCGACGTTATTTCGCTGGTCCCGCAAGCGCTTGCCTGAGCCCGCGGCCATCGTGGTTGAACAGGCGACCGGGGCTCCGCAAGTGGCCACAAGCGTGCAGGCGAGCAAATGGTATCGCTTTGGCTTCTAGGCCGCCGCCTGAATCACACGGGGCATCTCAGGCAAACGCTTTCTCGAGAAAGGCCCCGAGCGTCTTCTCTTCCAGAATCTCGATGGAAAAGTGCCCGAAGCGCTTGGGCAACCAGATGATGCGCGTTCCGGAGGGTGACTGCAGATCCTCGCGGGTCAGGGGATTGCCGTTCTCGTCTTCCGGCTGGACCCCGCAGGCGATCAGTTCGTCGTAGGCCTTTTCGATATCCGGCGTGGTGTAGCAGTGGCGATAGATCATGCCTTCGCCCACGGTATCGAGGAGCTGCTTCAGGTTGCCGGCCAGCGGCTCCACCAGCATGAAGCGTTCCTGCCCGATCAGCGCAACGGCGTAGCGCACATGCAGGCCGCCGCGGTCCCAGACCTGTGTCGTCGAGATCCTGGCCTGGAGTATCCGGGCGTAGTAGTGACAGGCCGCTTCCAGGTCAGCGACCAGTACGTCCACGTGGCTGAACTTCAAATCCATCGCCTACCTCCTTTTGATCGAGCCGGCAGAGTAAACCGGCCGGTTTGTCGTTGTCGCGCTGCATTGGATGCGGCGGGCCTGGTGTCACTGTCAGTCAAGCAATGGCGCTTATCGCCAAGACGTCCCGGGTGGAGCACTTTTAAGCTGGACTCCCGATCGTCTCCGAGTTCGGACACAACAATTTCAATAACCCCGGATGAATGCCATGAGTGCGAATATTCAAACAACCGGCACGTTGCGCAAGAATGCCCTGGGCATGTGGAGCATCGTGTTTTTCGTGATCGCCACCAATGGACCGCTGACCGGATTGGTCGGTGTGGTGCCCACCGCGATCCTGATGGGCAACGGCATAGGACTGCCGGGTGTGTTTCTGCTGGCAGGACTGGTGTACCTGTTGTTCGCGGTGGGTTTCGTCGCCATGGGGCGGTACGTACGCAACGCCGGGGCGTTCTATGCCTACGTTTCCAGCGGGTTGGGGCGGCCGTGCGGCACTGCCTCGGCGTTCCTCGCCATCACCGCGTATGCCGGCATGCAGATCGCCTGCTATGGCCTGATCGGCTTTTTCACCGCGCAGGCGCTGGAGAGTTTCGGCATCAGCCTTTCGTGGTGGGCGGCCAGCATGGGCTACGCGGCGCTGATCCTGTGCTTCGGCACCCGCAACGTCGAGTTCAACGGGCGTTTCCTGGCCTGGTTGATGCTCGCCGAACTGCTGGTGATTGCGGTCTTCGACCTGGCAGTGATCGTTCATCAGGGCGGGCCGGAGGGTTTCAGCCTGGCGCCGTTGCAGCCATCGAACGTCTTGGCCCCGGGATTGGGCGCGGCGCTGGTGTTCGTGGGCGGCGCCTTCATGGGGTTCGAGACCACCGCCATCTATGCCGAAGAAGCACGTGAACCGCACAAGACACTGCCTCGCGCGACCTTCCTCGCGCTTTTGATCATCATGGGGTTCTACGCCCTGTCGTCATGGCTGATGATCGTTGCCATCGGGCCATCCCATGCAACGGCCTTCATCGAGCAGGACCCGGGTGCGGTATGGTTTCGCCTGGCGAACGAGTGGGTAGGGCCGCTGCTCGCTGATTCGATCCATGTGCTGTTGATCACCAGCCTCTTCGCCGTGTTGCTCAGCTTCCACAATTCGTTGTCGCGTTACCTGTTCGCCCTGGGACGGGAAAGGGTGCTGCCGCGGGTGTTCGCGCTCACCCACGCGCGGCATCAGACCCCCTGGTTGGCCAGCATTTTCCAGACCGCACTGGTGCTGTTGATCATTGCGGCCTGTGCAGTGCAGGGCGCCGATCCGATCACCCAGGTACTGCCGTTGGGCAGTGCGCCAGCCACGCTCGGTATTCTGGCCGTGCAGGCGATGACTTCCGTCTCCGTCATTGCCTTCTTCCGCCGCGATGCCAGGGGCAGCCATCTCTGGCAACGGCTGATCGCGCCGCTGTTGAGTGCGGGCGCGCTGGGTTACGGCATCTACCTGATCGTCATCAACATGGCCCTGCTGACCGGTGGCGAATCGATCTTCAATCAGTTGATTCCGCTGGGCATGCTCGGTGTGGCGCTGTCCGGTCTGCTGCTGGCCGGCTACCTGCGCTGGCGCAGGCCGGTGGTCTATCAGAACCTGGGGCGGGTCCTGAGCGAAGTCTGATACCCGGCAGCCGGTCCTTGGGGCCGGCTGCATTCTTCAGTTGCAGGCGGCCATGCGGAAGTCCTTCGGCGACTGGCCATAGCGGGCCTTGAACGCCCTGGAGAAGTGACTCAGGTCGCTGAAACCCCAGTCGAAGGCGACGGCCGATATCTTCTGTTGGTCGACGTGCTGCGCCAGCGATTCGGCGCAACGTTCCAGACGCCGCTCCATGATGTAGCGGCCAAGGGTGATGCCCTCATGGGCGAACAGCCGATGCAGCGTGCGCAGCGAGCAGCCCATGGCCCGGGCAATCAGGGCCGGGCTCAGCTCGGGGTTGGCGAGATCGTCGTTGATCACCTGTTGCGCCCTGTTGAGCAACTGCGCCTGGGTCCGTGGAGCGCAGGAGGGATGTTGGCGTATGTCTTCGCTCACCAGTGGCCGAATCAGGTGCAGCAGTGCATCCATCATGGCCTCTGTTGCTTCGGGGGTGTCGCTGCTGCTTTCGAACAGTTCGGTGACCAGTGCACCGGCGATTCGCCCGGGTCCCGAATCGGCGCGCAGGGTGCGGTTGAGCAGCAGCCGGCGCCCGGATGCCAGCCGCTGTACCGTGTGACGCGGCAGGATCAGTGACAATTGGCCGGCCATGCCCTGGAAGCGAATGTCACAGGGCCGGGTGGCATCGAGCAGCACCAGATCGCCCGGCTGCAGCAGGCTCTGCTGCGCGCCATGCTCTATCCGGGCACTGCCGCTGGATTGGTGGACGAGGAAGAAGCAGTCATTGTCGTCATGCCGGATATCGTGGTGGTCGCGGTGGATATGCGGGCTGTTGCTGATGATTCGGGCACCCACCCGGGTTGGGTCGAGGGCGGGTGCGATGATCTGTCCGGAAAACGCAGTGATCGCTCGACCTGGCGGCGGCTCGCAATGAAACGCCCCGCAGTGGGCCTGCAAGGCGTGTTCCCAACGGCCGAAACCGTCACGTCCGTGAAAGCGATCATTATTCTGGACGAGCCCTTTCATGTTCCACCTCTGCACGCTTGTTCCTGCGATGGGTGCAATGTCGCCGGCAGGGGTGGCGATGGGCAGAAAGATAACATGTTAACGGGCGCCCTTCACGTCCTGAGACGCCATGAGATCCCGGGTGCAGACCTGATCAGGTTCCCGCTCAGTCAATCAACCCATTCTCGTCATAAAACGGATACGGCCCCGCATATTCCCCGAACACCCCGTTGTGCGTCACCAGCCCACGCTGCGGGTGCCAGGCATGCAGCAGATAGCCGGCCGGCTCCAGGTTGAAGTGCGCTGGCGCCGTGTCCTGCAGGTCGAGAACGATCTGGTGGGACGTGCCCGGGCAGACACAGCAGACACTGCCGCCGAAACGACGCTGCATGGCGCGATGCAGGTGCCCGCAGAGCAGGCGTTCGACCTGCGGATGGCGCGCCACCACCGCTTCCAGCTCCGGTGCGTTCTGAAACGACTCGCGGTCCATGTGGCCGATACCGGTGATGAAGGGCGGGTGGTGCAGGACCAGCAGTGTCGGCACTTGCGGGCGCAGGCCCAGTTGCCGGTCGAGCCATTGGAGTTGCGCTTCGGTGATACGGCCACCGTGGGCGCCAGGTGTGGTCGAGTCGAGACCGATCAGGCGCACCGGATGCTCGTCCACCACCCAGTCCAGCGGACCGTCGGCCGAGCGCGGCAGGTAGTGATGGTCGGGCAGACCGGCCAGCATGTGCCCGCGCTGGTCGTGGTTGCCGGGCACCAGGTAGCAGGGCATCTGCAGGCGCGCCAGCTCGGGAGCCAGCACGGCGTATTCATCCGCCCGGCCAAAGTCCACCAGGTCGCCGCTGATCACCATGATATCCGGGCGCGGGATGCTCGCGTTCAGGTGCTCGACGGCACGGCGCAGGGCGGCGAGGGTGTCGACCACGCCGTAGGTCAGGCGCTGGCCGGCCTTGAGGTGCAGGTCGCTGATCTGGGCGATGAGAAACGAAGAATTCAAGGAAACCTCTCGTACGGGGAAAACATCACGATTGCAGGGTGAACAACGCCTGGGGCTCGATCGCGAGGGAGATCGCTGCGCCGGTGGCGTGGATCTGCGGGTCGCTGCTGTCGACCAGCAGCGGTTGCGCCGCGCCGACATCCACCAGCAGGCGGCTCTGGGCCCCCTGGAAGAACTGCCCCAGCAGCCGTCCACGCAGGTGCCCGGCACCGGGTTCCATGACCCGCAGATGCTCGGGGCGGCAGTAGACCGTGGTCGGCTGCTGGCCGCCGTTCCAGGGCAGCTCGCCGCCGTCGACCCGCAGTGCCTCGTGGGGGTAGTCGAGCACGGTGAAGGCGTTGAGATTGCCGACGAAGCCGGCGACGAAGGCGTTGGCCGGCTTCTGGTAGATCTCCCGCGGCGTGCCCAGTTGCGCGACGCGGCCGTGCTCCATCACCAGGATACGATCGCCCAGGGCCATGGCCTCGCCCTGGTCGTGGGTGACGAACACCGAGGTGATGCCCAGGCTGCGCAGCAGTTGGTCCAGCTCGCTGCGCAGGCGTTCGCGCAACTGGGCATCCAGCGCTGCCAGCGGCTCGTCCAGCAGCAGGACCCGGGGCCGTGGCGCCAGGGCGCGGGCCAGGGCGACCCGCTGGCGCTGGCCGCCGGACAGTTCGTGGATGCTGCGCTGGCCATGGGTTTCAAGGCCGACCAGTTCCAGCAGCTCGGCGCAGCGCCGTTTGCGTTCGGCGGTGGCAACGCCACGAACCTTGAGCCCGTAGACCACGTTCTCGGCGACGTTTAGATGGGGGAACAGTGCATAGTTCTGGAACACCATGCCGACGTCGCGGCGCTCGATGGGCAGGCCGGTGACCTCCTGTTGACCAAAGTACACCTGGCCGCTGTCGGGACGCTCCAGGCCGGCGATCAGGCGCAGAGTGGTGGTCTTGCCACAGCCGGAGGGGCCGAGGATCGCCAGGATTTCGCCGGGTTCGATCTCCAGGTCCAGCTGGTGCAGGGCAATCGTGCCGTCGGCAAAGGACTTGCGGCAGCCTTGCAGGCGAATCGGGGTGCCGGTCATGGGCGTTCTCCACGGGACAGACGGGCGCTGAGGGCCTGCACCGCAATCAGCAGTGGCACGATCAGCAAGAGGAAAATCAGCGTATAGGCACTGGCGACTTCCAGCCGCGCCGAGGCGTAGCTGTCGGCCAGGCCCACGGGCAGGGTCTTGGTCATCGGGGTATGGAGCATCCAGGTCAGGTTGAATTCGCCCAGGGACAGGGTGATCACCATCAGTACACCGGCGAGAATGCCGGCACGGCTGTTGGGCACCACCACGTTGAAGAAGCGCCGCCAGGGACCGGCGCCCAGGCTGGCCGCGGCCTCTTCGAGCAGCGGCAACTGCTGGCGCTGCATCACCGCCATGACCGGGCGAACCAGGAAGGGCAGGGTGAACAGCACATGCCCGACCAGGATGAACAGCCAACTGCCGCGAAAGGCACCGAACTGGCCGTAGGTCAGCAGCAGTGCCAGGGCACTGGCCAGGCCGGGCATCGCCACCGGCAGTACCATCAGTTCCTCGAAGGCGCGGCTGAAGCGGTTGTTCATCCGCACCAGGGCATAGGCGGCCGGTACGCCGATGACGCACACGCACACGGCGCAGGCCAGGGCCAGTTGCAGCGACAGCCGGACGGTACCGGCATAGGCCTGCCAGACCTGGGCCAGCCAGGCGAACGTCAGGCCACTGGACGGGCCCTGAAAGTAGTTGCGGGTGAGCCCGGCGAGCAGTGACAACAGCACCGGCACCAGCATGAAGGTGCAGACCAGCAGGGTGAACGCCAGTTGCGCACAGAACAGCTTCGAACGTTTCACAGTACGCTCCCCGACGGCTTGACCCATCGGCGGGCCAGCAGCAATAACAGCCAGGTCACGCCACCGAGCACCACCGACAGTGCCGCGGCCACGGCGAAATTGGCGTAGTTGGTGAACACGTTGTAGATCGCCACCGGGGTGACATTCAGGCGCGTGCCGAGGGTGAAGGCGGTACCGAAGGCACCCATCGCGGTGGCGAAGCAGATTGCCCCGCAGGACACCAGCGCCGGTGCCAGGCCCGGCACGATCACATCGCGAACCACTTGCCAGAGCCCGGCGCCGAGGGACCGCGCGGCTTCCTCCAGGCTGTGGTCGAGGCTTTCGCAGGCGGCCATCACGGTGAGGATCACCCGTGGAATGGAGAAGTACAGATAACCGAGGAACAGTCCTGTCAGGGAATAGGCGAAGATCCAGCGCTCGCCGGCCAGGTGCAGGCCGAGCTGAGCGAACAGGCCCTGGCGACCGGCCAGCAGGATCACCAGGAAACCCACCACCACGCCCGGAAAGGCCAGAGGGAACGTCAGCAGCGCCACCAGCAGCGAACGGCCGAAGAACCGCTGGCGAGCCAGGAACACCCCGCTGATGCCTCCGACCAGCAGCGCCGCCAGGGTCGTCACCAGCGCCAGCAGGACAGTCTGCAACAGGCTGCCCAGGTACTGCGCGCTACTCAGCACCTGCCAGTAGCCGCTGCCGCCGGCATCACGATCCTTTGCACCGAGCAGCACCAGATGGGCCAGCGGCAGCAACCAGAACGCCAGCAACAGTGCCATGGCCGGCGCCAGGGGCCAGGTCGCCGCCGCTGACAGGCGCAGCCGTGGCCAGCCGCGGGGGCGGGCGGTCAGGTGATCGTCGAGCACCCGCGACACTTACTTCACCTCGCTCAGGTAGCGGGCGGCGAAGGCTTCCTGCACGGCGGCCATGTGCTCGTAGTCGACCACGCCGGCACGGGCATAGTCGCTGTCCGGCAGAAAGCGCGCGGCCACGTCCGCCGGCATTTTCATCTGCCGTACCGGGCGCAGGTAGGCATTGGCCCACAGGGCCTGGCCCTGGTCGGAGAGCACGAAGTCCAGGACCTTCTCGGCATTGGCGCGATGCGGGGCGTTGCCGACCGGGCTCATCACGTAGGGCACGCTGAGGCTGCCTTCCTTCGGGATCACGAAGGCGACGTTGGCCTGGTCCTTGTAGCGGGCACGGTAGGCGTTGAAGTCGTAGTCGACCAGGATCGGCAGTTCACCCGAGAGCACCCGCGCATAGGCGGTCTGCTTGGGCACGATCGGCGCGTTTTTCGCCAGTTTCCGGAAGTAGTCGATGGCCGGGGCGAAGTTGTCGAGGGTGCCACCCATGGCCTGGTTGATCGCCACCGCCGAGACGTAGCCGACGAAGGCGCTGGACGGGTCGAGGTAGCCGACCATGCCCTTGTATTCGGGCTTGAGCAGGTCGGCCCAGCCTTGTGGCACGGGCAGGCCGCCGAGGGCGTCGACGTTGACCATCAGGCCGAGGGTACCCGAGTGAATGGCGAACCAGTGCCCGGCCGGATCCTTGAGGCCGGCGGGAATCTCGTCCCAGTGCCGGGGCTTGTATTCGCCCAGCACTCCGGCTTTCTGCGCCTGCAGGCCGAAGGTCACGCCGTAGTAGACCACGTCGGCGACCGGCGCGGCGCGTTCGGCGACTATCTGCGCCAGGGCCTGGCCGGAGTTCTTGTTGTCCAGCGGCACCTGCACCCCGGTGCTGTCGGCAATCGCCTTGAGCTGGCTGCCCCAGTCGGCCCATTCGGGCGGGCAGTTGTAGCAGATCGCGGTTTCTGCGGCGTGGGCGAGGCTGGCGATACCGCCGAGCAGCAGGGCGGCCAGGGTCTTACGGAACTGGGTCATGGAGCGTTTCCTCGTAGGGCCGCATGCTTTCGCCGGGCCGGATATGACAGGGCAGGCATTGGGAGGTGGGGCTGGCACCGTTGATGCGGGCCAGCAGGTGTTCGATCGTGGTGTTCGCCAGGGTGGTGATCGGCTGCACCACGCTGCACAGGGTCGGATGCATCTGGGTGCCGATGGCGATGCCGTCGAAACCGATGACCGACAGTTGTTCGGGTACGCCCCAGCCATTGCGACGCAGTTCGGCGATCAGGCTGATCGCCAGCAGGTCGTTGGAGCAGACCAGTGCGCTGGGCGGCTGCGGGCCACGCAGCAAAGGCTCGATGGCGGCGAAGTCGGCGCGGATATGCGCCGGCATCTCGATGACCGGCAGGGGCGCCCGGCCAGCTTGCTGCATGGCGTCGCAGTAGCCGGCATAGCGCAGGCGGGCGCGGTCCGATTGCAGGGCGGGGCCGGCGACCATGCCGATCCGTGTGTGGCCGGCTTCCAGCAGGTAGCGGGTCGCCAGGGCCATGCCGGCGCGGTTGTCGACCGAGACCGCGCAGTAGTCGGTGTTGTCCGGCTGGTGGTAGGCGAGCACGAATGGCGTGTCCTCGCAGGCCAGGCTTTCCAGCACTGTGTTCTGCTCGGCGTCGGTGACGGTCAGGATCAGGCCGTCGACCCGCTGGCGCAGCAGTTGCTCGACCACTGCGCTTTCGCGTTCGGCGGCGTAGTCGGTGGTCGCCAGCAGCAGGTTGTAGCCCCAGGCACTGGCGGCGCGCTCCATGGCCTGGAACTGTTCGGCGAACACCGGGTTGAGCAGGTTGGGCACCACCACGCCGATCAGGTTGGTCTGCTGCAGGCGCAACTGGCGGCCCAGGTGGTTGGGTCGAAAGCCCAGTTCGCGGGCGGCGGCGAAGACCTGCTCGCGGGTCGCCGGACGCACCACCTCGGGGGTGGCGAAGGTGCGGGCGGCGGTCGCCCGGGAAACGCCGGCCAGGCGGGCCACTTCTTTCAAATCGCTCATTGTCGCGTCCTTGAGATCGATCTCATTGGGGGCGACAGTACGGGGCGAAGATGGCGAACAGATAAAGGAGTGATGACGGTTTGGTTTCAGCGGCAGAGGCGTTGTCGGTGCTGTCGCTTTCGCGGATTCATCCGCGGAAGCGATCGGGCAGGTGACCGGCAGCGTGCAATCGTCCTATTCGGCTACCACGGTTTTTGTCAAAGAGCTGTCGATCTTTGGTCTAAAAAAGGTAAGAAAACGACACTTTTTTTGACGTATGTGCGCGTGCAGTAGACAATGGCATTTCTGCCACCATTGATGCTGGCCAGTCTCTTCGTCCCTGCGAAGCCAGACTGCCCTCAAAGCCGCGTATTTGACGACTCTCCGGTCGCCGACCGGCTTGTCCGTCGGATGGTGCCGGAGCCGGCGGCCGTGCTGCCGGCAGCGTGTGCGACCACGCACCAACAGAATTCGTGTCACTCAAGTCAGCTGAAGCCAAGAACGACAAGAAGTCAGCGCAGGAGCGACATAAAAAGTGAGGCCGAGCCATTCTTGGCGGCCTTGTGTGCCCATCCTCCAGTTTTTCGAGTGCGGGAGTCCACGGTATTTCCGTGCGTCGTGGCCCTGCATGAACGAGAGCGGAGGAGCGGATGGCGTTCTATCGTAGGATGACAATATGTTGAAAAAAGTGAACACGGCGCTATTGGGCCTGGCCTTGTCGATCGGGGCATCGTCCTCGTTCGCGGCCGAATCCAAGAAGGTCGATGTGCTGCTGATCGGCGGCGGGATCATGAGCTCGACCCTGGGTATCTGGCTGAACGAGCTGCAGCCCGACTGGTCGATGGAAATGATCGAGCGTCTCGACGGCGTCGCCGAAGAAAGCTCCAACGGCTGGAACAACGCCGGTACCGGTCACTCTGCCCTGGCCGAGTCGAACTACACCCCGTATGGCAAGGACGGCAAGATCGACATCTCCAAGGCGATCGAGATCAACGAGTCGTTCCAGATCACCCGTCAGTTCCTGTCCTGGCAGGTGCGCCAGGGCGTGCTGAAGAACCCGCACTCGTTCATCAACTCCACCCCGCACATGAGCTTCATGTGGGGTGACGACAACGTCAAGTTCCTGCGCGATCGTTACGCGGCACTGCAGACCAGCCCGCTGTTCAGCGGCATGCAGTACAGCGAAGATCAGGAGCAGATCAAGAAGTGGGTCCCGCTGATGATGCAAGGGCGCGATCCGAAGCAGAAGATCGCCGCGACCTGGACGCCGATCGGCACCGACGTGAACTTCGGCGAGATCACCCGCCAGTACGTTGCCCACCTGCAACAGCAGCCGAACTTCACCCTGAAGCTGTCCAGCGAAGTGCAGGACATCAAGCGCAACGAAGACGGCTCCTGGCACGTGACCTACAAGAACCTGAAGGACGGCAGCGAAACCGCGGCCGACGCCAAGTTCGTGTTCATCGGTGCCGGTGGCGGCGCGCTGCACCTGCTGCAGAAGTCCGGTATCCCGGAAGCCAACGACTACGCGGCCTTCCCGGTCGGTGGTTCGTTCCTGGTGACCGACAACCAGGACATCGCGCTCAAGCACATGGCCAAGGCCTACGGCATCGCTTCGACCGGTGCACCGCCCATGTCGGTTCCGCACCTGGACACCCGTGTGCTGGATGGCAAGCGCGTGATCCTGTTCGGCCCATTCGCGACCTTCTCCACCAAGTTCCTGAAGAACGGTTCGTACTTCGACCTGCTGACCAGCACCACCACCCACAACATCTGGCCGATGACCCGCGTGGGTATCGATCAGTTCGACCTGGTCCAGTACCTGGGCGGCCAACTGATGATGTCGGATGACGACCGCTTCAACGCCCTCAAAGAGTACTTCCCCGAGGCGAAGAAGGAAGACTGGCGCCTGTGGCAGGCCGGTCAGCGCGTGCAGATCATCAAGCGTGACGAAGAGAAGGGCGGCGTCCTGAAACTCGGCACCGAAGTCGTTGCCGCCAAGGACAACAGCATCGCCGGCCTGCTGGGTGCCTCGCCAGGTGCCTCGACCGCTGCGCCGATCATGCTGAGCGTGCTGGAGAAGGTGTTCAAGGACAAGGTGGCGACCCCTGCCTGGCAGGAAAAGCTGCACCAGATCATTCCGAGCTACGGCACCAAGCTGAACGGCAACCCTGAAGCCGTGCAGAAAGAGTGGAACTACACCGCCGAGATCCTGCAACTGACCACTCCTCCGGTGATTGGCCAGACCGCGGCGGCACCGGCTGCAGCCCCGGCTGCGACCGACAAGCCCAAGGCTGAGGATCCGAAATCCGACATGGCGCTGTAAGCGACCCTGATCGAGTTTCGAGTCTCACAGAAACGCCACTCACCCGAGTGGCGTTTTTGCATCCGGCTTTCACAGGCCCCGTTGAATCGAATGATTTTCCTGTGCCGCGGTCAGACCCTTTGCATCCGTCTTGAGCCAAGGAGTCGTCCATGACCGTGAAATCCCTGATTGCCGGATTGTCCCTGGTGGCCTGTTCGGCCGTTGTGACACTGCCGCTGCAGGCGGCGCAGTCCTCCGATGAAAAAGTCCCTTCCACTTTCAGCAGCGGTGAGCTGGTGGTCGGCGACCGCGCCCCGGCGGTTTACCAGCGTGAGTCACAGGCGCTGCATGACTGGAAGAAACGCGGCCTGCATGCTCCGGAGGAGGACAGCCAGTGGGTGAAAATCAAGAATCAGTATGTGCTGGTGGCAATCACCAACGGCAAGATCATTGAACTCAAACCGGTAAAACAATGAGCCCTGACCCGATAGCTGTGCCGAATTATTCGCGGGCGAGCCCGGCTCCTGGCGTTTTGCGTCGTCCACATGACCTGAATTCGACACAGCCTCTGTAGGAGCCGGGCTTGCCCGCGAAGAGGCCGGGACAGCCTAAGCCGATTGGCAGGCTGCCCCGGCTCCGAGCTCAGAGCCCCACGTCCGGCAACACCGGTCGGTTGGCCAGGGCCTTGGCCATGATCTGCTCGACGAACAGCCGATCGGCCTCCGGCAGTGCCAGGCGCGGTGGGCGGGTCAGGGCGCTGCCGCGGCCGGCGATGGCTTCGCACAGCTTGATGCACTGCACCAGGTCCGGCCGCGCATCGAGGTGCAGGATCGGCATCAGCCATTCATAGATCGGCATCGCCTCGGCGAAGCGCCCGGCCTTGGCCAGGCGGAAGATGGTTTCGCCTTCCTTGGGAAACACGTTGGACATCCCCGACACCCAACCCTCGGCGCCCACTGCGATACTCTCCAGCACCACGTCGTCGAGACCGGCGAACAGCACGAACCGATCGCCGACTTCATTGCGCACGTCGATGAAACGGCGGGTGTCGCCGGAGGAGTCCTTGAAGCACACCACGTTGTCGCAGTCGGCCAGGGAAATCAGGATGTCCGGGGTGACGTCGTTCTTGTAGATCGGCGGGTTGTTGTAGACCATCAGCGGCACGTCGGCATGCCTGGCCACATAGCGAAAGTGCTCGGCGGTCTCGAACGGCTTGGAGCCATAGACCAGCGCCGGCATCAGCATGACCCCGTCGACCCCGACCTTGCGCACCGAGTTCGCGACCTTGGCCGCTTGCACGCTGGTGAACTCGGCCACACCGCAGATCACCGGCACCCGGCCCCCGGAGGCGGCCACCGCGACTTCGGTGACGGCGATCTTTTCCTCGGCGGTCAGCGAGGTGTTTTCGCCGACCGAGCCACAGACCACCAGGCCCGAGACGCCATCGCGGATCACGTTGGAAATCACTTGGTGAGTCTTTTCCAGGTTGATGGAGAAATCGTCGTTGAATTGGGTGGTGACCGCGGGGAAGACGCCGCTCCAGTTGATGCGTTTACTCATGATGGACTCCTGGTTTAATTGTATTTCGTATACGATGTGGTTGATAAAAATCTGCGATTCGTGTGTTTCAGCGGGCGCCGTTCCAGCGCCGCAAGGTCGTGCAATGGGTATTTAATCAGTGGGGCATCAGGCTCCCGGCCAGGTGTCCGACAGTCGATAGCCCTGTGGCCACGGGTCAGCGGGGTCGAGCAGCAACTGGTGGGTACCGGTGATCCAGGCCCGGCCGGACAGGCACGGATAGATCGCCGTACGCCCGGCCAGCTCGGTCTGTGAGTCGATGCGGCAGTGGAACTCGGAGCCGATGATCGAGCGGCCGATGAAGCGTTCGCCGACCTTCAGCACCCCCTTGGCCTGTAGCACCGCCATGCGCGCCGAGCAGCCGGTACCGCAGGGCGAGCGGTCGATCTTGCCGGGGCGAATCACCACCGCGTTGGCAGCCGTGGCGATACCGTTCTCGTAGATCACCGGGGCGGCGATCTGGCAGAAGGAGATATGCGACCAGTCCGGGTTCAGCGGGTGGACGAAACCCAGCTGTTCGTTGGCGGCACGGGTGATCCTCAGGCCGGTCTCGACCAGATCCCGGGCCTCATCGGGGCGAATCGCAAAACCCAGGCGCCGGGCGTCGACGATGGCGAAACTGTCGCCGCCGTAGGCCGTATCGACCTGGAGCGAGCCCAGGCCTTCGACTTCGATCCAGGCGTCGAGGCGGTCGGCGAACGACGGTACATTCCTGATTTCCACCCGCTGGACCTTGCCGTCCCGGCATTCGGCTACGGCTTCGATCAGGCCGCCGGGAGCCTCCAGCACCAGGCGCGTTTGCGGTTCGGTCATCGGCAGGATGCCGCTGTCGAGCAGCACCGTGGACACGCACAGCGAATTGGAGCCGGACATCGGCGGCGTGTCGGCCGGCTCCATGATGATCCAGGCCATCTGCGCCCGCGGGTCCTTGGCCGGCACCAGCAGGTTGACGTGGCGGAACACGCCGCCGCGCGGTTCGTTGAGGACGAAGTTGCGCAGGGTTTCATCCTGGGCGATCCAGCGTGACTGCTCCCACACGGTGGCGCCCGGCGGCGGGGCGACACCGCCGACGATCACATCGCCGACTTCGCCTTCGGCATGGCAACTGACTACATGAACGATCTTCGAAGAACGCATTGCATACTCCTCCTTTCGTGTCTGCTTAACGGTCCCCCTGTCGGAGCCGGGCGTGCCCGCGAAAGCGCCGGCCAGGCTGCGACGCTGGCGAGGTGAACGGCCGCCTTCGGCGGTTCGCGGGCAAGCCCGGCTCCTAAAGGGATTGGGGGGCATTTCTACTTGACCGACTTGAGAAACGCCGCCGTCTCCGGCTGCCGTGGATTGCCGATGACCTGATCGGGCGAGCCGATCTCATGCACCAGGCCGTTGCGAAAGAACGCCACGCGGTCGGAAACGTCCCGGGCGAAACGGATCTCATGGGTCACCAGAACCATGGTCATGCCGTCCTCGGCGAGCATGCGCATGGTGTCCAGCACCTCACCGACCAGTTGCGGGTCGAGTGCCGAGGTGGCTTCGTCGAACAACATGTAATCCGGTGACATCGCCAGGGCGCGGGCGATCGCCATGCGCTGCTGCTGGCCGCCGGAGAGCTTGCCGGGAAAGGTCTTGAGCTTGTCGCCCAGGCCGACATGGGTGAGCTGGCGCACCGCCAGTTCCTCGGCGTCCTGCCGGCTCTTGCCGAGCACCTTGCGCGGCGCCAGCATCACGTTCTCCAGCACCGTCAGGTGCGGAAAGGCGTTCCACTGCTGGAACACGATGCCGATCTTCTGCCGCAACTTGTTCAGGTCGGTGGCGCGGTCGTGGACCTCGATGCCGTCGACGCGGATGCTACCCTTGTGGATCGACTCCAGGCCATTGATGCACATCAGCAGGGTCGACTTGCCGGAACCGGAGCCACCGATGATCGACACCACCTCGCCCTTGTTCACCGTCAGGCTGACGCCCTTGACCACTTCCAGGTCGCCGAAGGATTTGTGTACGTTGTCGATCTCAATCATTTTCTTGCCACCTTCTTTCCAGACGAGCGCCCAGGCGAGCGACCACCAGGCTCATGACGTAGTAGATAAGGCCCGCGATGCACAGCACCAGCAGCGGTTCCTGGATGCGCGTGACGATGGTCTGCGAGGCGCGCAACAGCTCGATGATGCCGATCCACATCACCAGCGCGGTGTCCTTCATGACCCCCAGCACCAGGTTCAGCCAGCCGGGGAAGGCCACCCGCGTGGCCATCGGCAGGACGATCCAGCGCAGGTCCTGCAGGTAGCTCAGCCCCAGCGAGCGGCTGGCCCGGCGCACGCTCGGCGGCACCGACAGCACGCCGCTGCGCACGATCTCGGTGAAGTACGCGGCGGCGTAGATGCCCAGCACGATGCAGCCGACCGAAAAGGCGCTGATCTTCAGGCCCAGGATGCTCTTGAACGAGTTGAACAGGACGAACTGGATCAGCAGCGGCACGCTGCGAAACACGTCCAGCACCCAGGCCAGCGGCAAGCTCACCCGCGGCAGCAGTGCGCGCAGCAGGCCGAACAACAGGCCGGCGACGCTGCCCAGCAGGATCGCCCAGAACGTCAGTTGCAGCGTGACCCACGCGCCGCTGAGCAGGAACAGCAGGTCATTGGCGGTAAGACTGGTAGAGAACATCGAGCAGACCCCCTCAGTAACGGAACAGCCGCCAGGACAACAGCCGGGCTATCGCGACGATCGCCTTGGCGATCAGGTAATACAGCACCGCCGCGATGGCGAAGTATTCGAAGGTGCGGAACGTCTTGACGTTGTATTCCTGGGTCACCCCGGTCAGGTCGTTGTTGAGCCCCACCACCACCCCCAGGGAGGTCATCAGCACCGCCCAGACCATCTGGTTGGTCAGGGGGTAGAACACCACCCGCAGCAACTGCGGCACGACGATCATCCGGTAGGCCTGGAAGGCGCTCATGCCCAGCGAGCGCGCGGCGCGCATCTGGGTGCCGGGCACCGCCTTGAGGCCGCCACGGAAGTTCTCCGCCAGGTAGCCGGCGTTGTTGAAGGTGATCCCGGCGAGCAGTGCGAACCAGGAACTGACATGCAGCCCCAGCGAGCCGAGGCCGAAATACAGGATGTAGATCTGGAACAGTGATGGGGTGTTGCGGGCGATCGACACCCAGCCGTTGGCGAAACCGCGCGGCAACGGTTGTCTGGCCTCGCGCATCACTGTCAGGGTCAGGGCGATCAGCACGCCGAAGATCATCGACAGGGCGGCGGTCTCGAAAGTCACCCAGGCGCCGCTGAGCATGTCGGGCAGGGCGCGGAACGCCGCGCGCCACTGGAAGGTGTAGCTGAAATTAAACATGGGCCGCCTCCTCCTGTTGCAACCAGGCCGGCAGGCGCCCACTGGCCTGGGCGGTGCAGGCGCTGTCGACGCATTCGGCGAGGCTGGCGAAGTGCACGCTGCGTCCGACCAGGCCGGGAGCGTAGTGGGCGTACTTGCCGGAGTTGGTCATCAGCGTGCGGGCGCCCGGCGGGATCACCGGTTCGCCGACCATGCACCAGCAGGTGTCGGTGATCAGCGTGGCGCCGAAGGCTTCGATCGGCTCCAGATATCCCGCCGCACGGGCCTGTTCCAGCACCGCGCGGCCACAGGTGATCGCCATGATCACCGACGGATGCTTGTGTCGGCCCTGGCACAACCGCGCCAGGTGGGCGAACTCGCCGAGGGAGAAGTGCGGATTGCCCAGCGAGATGACATCCACCGATGGGCTGCGGGCGCTGTTGAGTTCGTGCCAGCTTTCCAGCAGCCCGGCCAGGTCGATGCGCTCCACAGGCAGCGATGCATCCGCCACCTGTGCCGGATCGAGCGCCTCGGGGGTGACCCCGGCGATATGGAACAGGGGTGCCGCCGAAGTGGTGGCGAACGCGGCGCCAAACGCCTTGAGATCGTCGAGGTCGGGCCGGCTGCGTTCCAGCCCGCGCACCAGGGGGATACGGCTGCCGCACAGCGTGCCGATGTGGTAGCCGAGCAGCGGGTAGAACGCATCGTCCAACGCGTTCAAGGTTGGCACCTCGATCTGCAACTGTGCCTTGCGCCGTTCGGCCAGGTGGCAGCCGGTCAATGGGGCGCGGCCGGTCAGGGCGATGCAGATGTCCAGGTAATCGGGGTATTTCTGGGTTCGGGCACCGAGCACGCTGTTGGCGTAGACCACGGCGTTGGATTCGGCCCAGACGATCTGCTCGCCGGCCTTGGGGGCGCTGTCGAGCAGGTACGGCGCGCAGGTGTAGCTCAGTTGCGCACCCATGGCCATGTAGGCGTTGCCCAGGGCGCTGGCGGGCTCGCCGAGGGCCGCGTCGACCCCCAGCTCGCGCCAGCGCCGCTGGTCCACGGAGATGGAATTGAGGGTGGTCGGGACGCGTACCCGCGCGCCCCATTGCACCAGTTGTTCGGCAAAGCGCAGGCTCGCCGGGCCCGTATAGATGCAGCCATCGATATGGGCCTGGGTCACGTCCAGCAGGGCTGTGGCACCTTGCAGCCCGGCCATTCGCAGGACGATCTGCATGGCCACCTGGGCGGCCTTGCCATAGTGGCCGTCCAGCAGGCTGCGGTCGTACTCGCTGAGTTCGACGCTGCCGATTGCCGGGCGAAAGGAGGGAGGCGTTGGCGTGACCTGCCAGCCATCCGCAGGGCAGGCATCGAACAGGCTCAGGCGAGTATTTTCCACCCGGGCGAAGGCCTGGCCGCGCAAGGCGGCAAAGGCCTCCCTGCCGATGCACAGCACCGGCAGAGAGCGGTCGAAAATCACCTGGGCCACCCACACACCCAACGTCAGGATCTCATCGGCCTCGGCCAGCACCAGGGCGGCAGGCGCATGGCCGTTGCTGATCGCCTCCATCATGACGCTGCTGCCGGTGCAGGAGCCGCGCCCGCTGGGCAATGCCAGCACACAGCCGCTCAGGTGCTGGCCGCTGAGGGGATGATGGCGATCGATCACCTCGCCGCTGAACGGATCGACGCCACCCCAGAAACTCAGGCCGACATCGGCGAACAGCAGGGGACCTTGGGCAGACCCTTCGACCAGACTGCGTCCGCTCAGGACAGTGGGCGTGCTGGGCATCGAGCGGTCCTCAGTAGTAGACGTGGGGAACGGTCAGGTCGGTCGGTGGAATCTCGGTGCCGACCCACTTGGTGAACAGTTCCTTGTAGCGCCCGGTCCGTACCTGCTGGTTGACGAACAGGTTGAGGTAGTTGATCAGGCCGTACTCGTTGCGGGCGGCACCCAGCGACACATAGTCGATCACGTACGGGGCGTTGCCGACGACCTTCAGGCCCTTGTACTTGCCGGACTTGAGCGTCGCGGCGGCCACGGTGTTGGTGACCACGGTGGCGTCGATGTGGCCCTGGGCCACGGCCAGGATGGTGTCGTTCTGCGACTGGTAGGCACGGAAGCTGCCGCTGCCCCAGCTCTTCTGGTCCTTCTCCAGGGCGATGGCTTCGTAGGTGCTGCTGGTGTTGCCGACATTCTTGCCCTTGAGATCCTCGTACTTGCTGATGCCGGTGTCCTCGCGGGTCAGCACCACCATCTGGAAGGCGAAGTAGGGGATGCTCATGCCAATGGTCTTGGCCCGTTCGAGGGTGTCGGAGGTGGAGGCGGTGATGACGTCGACGCGGTCGGACATCAGGGCCGGGATACGATCGGCAAACGGCGTTTCGACGACTTCGGCAGTGACGCCGAGGACTTTTGCCAGGTCGTTGCAATAGTCGACGTCGAAGCCCACCGGCTTGTTGTTGGCATCACGCGAGCCCATCGGCGGGAAGTCGAGGGTGACGGCACAGCGCAGCTTGCCCGAACTGATGATGTCATCGAGCTTGTCGGCCTGGGCCGTGGCGATGAAGCAAGAGCTGAGAACCACACTGAGCGCTGCGGCAAAAACGGGATTTTTCATGGAAGCCTCGTTTGTCGGTGAGTGGTGTTGGTTATCGTATTATGAATTTCGTATACGATATTAGATTAGCAATGACTGTGCCTGATTCCAGCTGGACAGGGAAATTCGTTGCAGAGCCTTGGCTTAGGGGGGGGCTGGTGGGCGCCGTGGGTCAAGGCGGGGGGAAGGGTGGTGTTACAGAAGGGAGCAGACGAGGGCGAAAGCGCGCCTTAAAGGAACACAGTGGCGGCCCTTCGCGGCTTGCCCGCGAATGGCTCCTTAAGTCCACCCTCGGCCTCCTGACCAGACATCCGCCCTGACGTCACCGCTGCCGATGCGTCTCGCGATAATGGCTCGGCGATAACCCGGTCAGCGCCCGGAACTGACGGCTGAAGGCACTGTGGTCGGTGTAACCGCAGCGCAGGGCGATCTCGGTGATCGGCAGGTCGGCCTGCAACAACAGTTGCGAGGCTTCCTCCAGGCGCGCCTTGTGAATCATCTGTCGGGGCGTGAGTTGGAAGATCCGCTTGCACTGGCGCTCCAACTGGGCCACCGACAGGCCGGCGATGCCGGTCAGTTCGGCCAGGCTGATGGGCTGGGAAAAATGCTCGCGGATGTACGCATCCACCGCGGCGACTTTCGGAAAGGACGGATGGTTCGACTGCGGCAACTGCAGGTCGCGGGAAATCCCCGCCAGGCCCACGATCTGTCCCTGCGGGTCGCGCAAGGGCACCTTGTGGGTCAGGCACCAGATCGGCTGGTTGCCGTAGTAGAGGTGCAGCTCCAACTGGTCGGCCAGTTCACGGCCGCTGCCCAGTACCCGGCGATCCTGTTCGGTGTAGGAGGCGCCGAAGCGCTCGGGGAACACCCGGTCGGCGGTCAGCCCCAACAACGCTTCGGTGTGCTTGAAACCACAGCGTCGGGCCAGGGTCTGGTTGGCGAAGGCATAGCGGGCCTGGTTGTCCTTGATGAAGAACACCACGTCCGCCAGGGTGTCGAGCAACGGTGCGATGCTGTGCAGGCTGTTCAGCAGCGTGGGCAGGTCGCAGGGCTTGAAGCTGTTGAGCGAGGCATACATGGCGGCAGGCATCTGGTGGCAACCCCCGGGATCATAGTGATCCGTCGGGGTTGCCGGAAGCCCCGGGCCACGCTTCATGCCGGTGGGGTGTCGTCCAGGTGCAACAGGGTGTCGATGCGTGCCGGGCCGAACGGTGGGCGCGGTGCCGCGGCCTGCCAGCCAAACAGGTAGGTGGTCGCACCACCACACACGCGGCCCTGGCAGGCGCCCATGCCGCAACGGCTGGCCAGCTTGGCCTCGCGCCAGTCGCGGTGGCCGAGCAGTTCGGCGTAGCTGACATCCTCGCAACGGCAGACCAGGGTGTCCGGCTCGGCCAGGGACTTGAGCCGTGGGTCGAGGGCAAAGGCCCGGTTCAGGCGGTCGGCAAAACCCTGCCAGCGTGCCCGCCGCGACCACAGGGCGCGGGCGGCCTGCCGCTCGCCCACGGCTGCATGCCCGGCGATCGCGCCTTCGACCAGGGCCAGCTCGCTGCCACCGAAACCGGTGCATTCGCCGGCGGCGTAATGATCGGCAAGGCTGCTGGCCTGCCAGTCGTCGACGGCGATGGCCTGGCCGGCGAGTGCACAGCCCAGGGCCTGGCCGAGCTGGCTGTTGGGGATCAGGCCGAAGCCGCAGGCCAGTCGTTCGCAAGCCACTTCGACGATTCTGCCGTGCTGCCGCAGGCGCACACCTTCCAGGCGGTCGTTGCCGAGGGCGGCAATCACGTGGGTATCGGTGCGGTAATGGCGGTCGAACAGAGCGAAGGCTTGCAGCCCCTTGTGTGGCCAACGCGGCAACTGTGCGGCAAAACCGGCGACGGCGGCCCGCGAAGCCTGTTCGGCGATTCGCTGGATCCGCGCCCCGGCCTGTCGCGCCGTGGCGGCGCTGGCGAGTAGCAACGGGCCGCTACCGGCGATCACCAGGCGTTCGCCGTTCACCGGCAGGCCGCCCTTGACCAGCGCCTGCAGGCCACCGGCACCGGTGACACCGGGCAGGGTCCAGCCGGGGAAGGGCAGCAGCAGTTCGCGGGCCCCGGTGCAGAGGATCAGGTTGTCGTAGCCAATCTGCCAGCCCCGTTGCGGGTCTTCGAGCAACAGCCGTTTCGGGCCACTGCGGGCGATCACCCGGGTGGCGGGATGGTGCTGCACATTGGCGCAATGTTGCAGGCGCTCGCGCAACTGCCGGGCCAGGGGCGGCAGCTTGGCCTGCGGCCCGTCACGCCAGATCTGCCCGCCGGTCAGTGGGTTGTCGTCGATCAGGGTGATGCGTGCGCCACTGGGGGCGGCGGCGAGGGCGGCGGCTATGCCGGCCGGACCGGCACCGATGATCAGCAGGTCGGTGGTTTCGCTCATGGCCGGGTCTCCACACGCATGCCGTCCTGGCACAAGGTCTGGCAGGCCAGGCGGCGGTAGCCATCGATACTGACCCGGCACTCCTGGCAGATACCCATGCCGCACAGCGGTGCCCGACGGCGGCCGCTCACCGACGTACGACTGCAGCCGTCACCGCCCAGGGCCAGTGCGGCGGCCACGGTGGTGCCATCGGCGACGCGCAGGGCGCGGCCGTCCAGTATCAGTTCAGGCATGGGCCGAGACTCCTGGAAAGCGCTGGGGCAGGTAGGGAGTGGCATCCAGCGGCAGCGTTTCGTTGAACAGTTGCCCGACCAGCAGATCGGCGGTGCCGGGGGCCGTGGTGACGCCCAGTCCTTCATGGCCGACGGCCAGCCACAGACCCTTGCGCCGCGGGTGCTCACCCACCAGCGGCAGGCCGTCGGGACTCGCGGCACGCAGACCGGTCCAGGCACGGATGGCGTTGAGTCGGGCCAGGCCCGGCAGGTACTCGACGGCGCGCTTGAGCATCTTCGCCAGCATCCAGCTTTCGACTGCGAGGTCGCGGGTGCCGAACTGCCGCGAGGCGCCGATGAACAACTGACCCGTCGGGCGTGGCTGAATGTTGCAGGCGGTGGATGGCCCCTTGGCGTTGTGGGCGCTGGTGACATAACCCAGCTCCACCAGGGTATGGGTGACGCTGCCGGGATAGCGGTCGGTGATCAGCAGATGCCCCTTCTTCGGCTCGATAGGCAGTTCCGGACACAGCTCGTCAGCCTGCACGCCATTAGCCAGCACCACGGCACCGGCCGCGAGCCAGTGACCGTTGTCGAGCCGTACGCGCTGGCCGTCGATTTCGCGGACCCGCGCCCGACGCTGGCGAATGCCCGCAGTCTCGAGCATCCAGCGGGCGGTGGCCGGGGCGTAGAGAATGCCGTCGCCGTGAATCAGCAGGCCGCCCTCGAGCCCTTCGCGCAGTTGCGGTTCGCGTTCGTGCAGGGTCTGGCCGTCGAGCAGCTCACAGGCGATGCCGTGGGCCTGCAGGTTGTGGTGCTTGGCTTCGGCCACGGCCATTTCCTCGGCGTTGGCCGCGATCCACAGGGTGCCGTTGTTGCGATAGGCGCAGCCCTCGGGCAGCTTGGGCGCGTGCTCGCGCCAGCGTTGCACCGAGTATTGGCTCAGCGCCAGTTCGGCCGGGTTGTCATCGAGCACCAGCAGGTGGCCCATGCCCGCCGCTGTGGCATTGGGCAACCCGGCATCCAGCACCAGCACGTCGAGGCCCCGGTGGGCCAGGGCCTGGGCGCAGGCGGCGCCGACGATGCCGGCACCGATCACGATCACGTCGGCCACCGCGCCTTCGTTCACAGGCGGATGCCCCAGGCGAACGGGTCGTCCTGTTCGAGGATCAGGGTCGCTTCGGCGCTGATGTGTGCCCGCCCACGGATGGTCGGCACGATGCGCTCGCCGGCGGCCTCGTAGGAGCCTTCGAACTCGCTGCCAAGGATGCTGGCCTGACGCCAGACCTGTCCCGGTTGCAGCTTGCCATCGGCCGCCAGGCACGCCAGCTTGGCGCTGGTACCGGTGCCGCAGGGCGAGCGGTCGTAGGCCTTGCCGGGGCACAGGACGAAGTTACGGCTGTCGGCATGGGCGTCGTCGGCGAACAGTTCGATATGGTCGATCAGGCCGCCGTCCTCGCCGCGGATGCCTTGCTGCTCCAGCGTCTGCTGTACGGCGAAGCTGTAGGCGGTCAATGCCTCGAGGTTGTCGCTGGCGACATCGAGGCCGTGCTCGGCGATCAGGAAGAACCAGTTGCCGCCCCAGGCGATATCACCGACCACCTGGCCGATGCCCGCCACTTCCAGCGCCACGGCTCGCCGATAACGGTAGGCCGGCACGTTGCGCACGCTGACCGAGCGGTCCTCGTGCAGGGTGGCGTGCACGGTGCCGACCGGGGTCTCGATGGCATGGGTGCCCGGGCCGATGCGGCCCAGGTGGGCGAGAGAGGCCACCAGGCCGATGGTGCCGTGGCCGCACATGCCCAGGTAACCGGTGTTATTGAAGAAGATCACGCCGGCACAGGCCTGCGGGTCCACCGGTTCGCAGAGCAGGGCGCCGACCAGCACATCGCTGCCGCGGGGTTCGAGGACGCAGGCGGCGCGCCAGCTATCGTACTGTTCGGCCAGGCGCTGGCGGCGCTCGGCCATGCTGCCGTGGCCCAGGTCAGGGAAACCGGCGGTCACCAGGCGGGTGGGTTCGCCGCCGGTATGCGAGTCGATCACGGTGATACGTTTCATGGCAGGCCACTGTGGAATGAAGGAGTTCGCAGAGTGGCCTGCGCGGGGGTGGTCCGGCTTGATGCTTTTATCGGGTGCTCATGACGAAATCGGCACAGTGGCACCGGCCTCAGTGTGCGCGCGGCAGATGTTCGAGCAGGGTCGCGCAGACACCGGCGATATGCTCGTCGAGCAGTTTCACCGCCCGTTCCACGTCGCGGGCGCGGCAGGCTTCGATGATTTCCCGGTGTTCGTGATCGGCGCGCTCCTTGCCGGCGGACAGGCTCATCTGCATGCGCAGGTAGCGTTCCAGCTTGTCGTTGACCGAGCGGATCATGCCGACCAGGAACGGCCGCTGCGCCGGCTCGTAGAGACAGGCATGCAGTTCCCAGTTGAGTTCGGCCCAGCGGCCGACATCGTTCTCGCCGACGAACTCCTGGCAGATGCTCTCGGCCCTGGCAAAGGTGCTGTCGGTCATGTTCGGGATCGCCAGGCGCAACACCTTGTCCTCCAGCAGCATGCGCACCTCGAACATCTGCGCCAGCTCCAGCTCGGAGAGACGCGTGACCATCGCCCCCCGGTTGCGCTGGAACATCACCAGCCCCTCGGCCTCCAGCCGTTTGAGTGCCTCGCGCACCGGGATCTTGCTGACATTGAACTGGCGGGCGATTTCGTCCTGGCGAATCGGCTCGTCCTCGGCGAAATTGCCGGCGACGATCGCCTCGCGCAGGTGACGGGTGATGATCTCCGAGGTGGAGGGCGCATTGCCCAGGTCCGGCAGATTGAGTTTGGGTAGGGACACGGCGCGATCATTCGAGAGGGATGGAAAGGATATGGTATACAAAAAACGTTCTGTTTTCCCTTCCTCTCGACGAGGCGGCACGCTGATGACGCCCGGGCCTTGTGCCAGGCGTCCGGGTCTGCTTCAGAGGGCGGGGCGCTTGCGCGGACGACCGCCCAGCTTGCCGTTCTCGCGAGCGGCGCGGGATTTGGCTTCGGTCGAGCGGGAACCGCCTTTCCTGCCCAACTGACCGGCCATCCACGATGCGCTACCCAGCACGCCATTGATCAGCGCGGGCAGGTGCAGGTCGACATCCAGGGCTGGAAAGTGCAGCCCCTGGCCGCTGGGGCTGATGTCGATCCGTGCCAGCTGCGCAGGTTTGGCGCCGGCCAGTCCCTGGGCCAGGCGCGGCGGGAAAGACAGGCTCACCCCGGAATCGAGCCGGATCACCACGCAGTCGGTTTCAGTGTCGTAGTGGACCTGCTCCGCACGAGGCACCTTGGGTTGGGAGGCGTTTGCCTGCCTGAATTCGAGTTCAGTCAAAGTCACCGTGGATCTCCTTCCATTGCTGGCATTGATAGGCCAGGTCTTCGGTCAGCAGTGCGCACAGAAGCTTGAGCCTGCGATAGGTAAAACCGTAGTTGATACGCAGTTGCGGCGGACCTTCGGGGCACCGCAGGTGGAACACCGCTTCGTGCTCCCAGTTCATGACATGCACATGGCAGGGCCTGTGATCGTTGGAGTAGATCACTACTCGTACATCGTCGAATCGCGCTGTCGTCACCATGATTCAATAATAACCCATCCGTTTAGGTTTGAGAAAGTTGCCGACGTATGGCTGCTTCCTGCCGACATTCCCTGCCGGCACATTCAAGGCTAGACGGACTGCGGGTTACGACCCTGTCACAGGTATTTCCCGATATGTGTAACGATGGTTTTCGAGAGGTGCTGCTGGTCTCAGAGGGCCCGCAGCACCACGATCCCCGGGGTCTTTTTCACATAGGCGAGGAACGGCGAGTCGATGACCTGGTAGTGGTTCGACTGGGCCGAGGCGTTGCGCAGCACGGGGCCCTTGTCGGTCATGATGAAGATGCCCGTGTGGGTCACGTCCAGGCCCTGGGCGGGGGTGTAGATGCCGACGTAGTCGCCGGTGCGTAACCGGCTGATGACGGTGTCGTCGACGAACTGGCTGGGAATGTAGCTGATGGCGCGGGTCACCTCGGCGCTCGAACCACCGCCGGCAGGCGTCTTGAGGACCTTGGTGACGGTGGTGGCGTCCGGGCTGGCTTCGCGGGTTACGTCGCGGGCATTGAGCGGCGTGGCATGCGCCCAGTCGGTGAAGAAGTGTTTGCGGTTGACGTAGCTGATGTCGCCGTTTTCGTAGCGGGTGCGGACCACGTTCTCGATGAAGCGCGGCAGGCTGTCGGACTTGCGCAGGGCCTCGACGTAATCCAGGTAGGTGAAGCAGTCCAGGCCGCGGAAGTCGATCACCAGCTTTTCCGCCGAGGTCGCCGAGCCCACCAGCATATGCGGTACATAGGGTGTGCCGAGGAAGCTGGCGGAGATCTCGTCGATGCGCCGGCCGGTGTCGGGGTGGCCTTCGCTGGCCAGCCGCGACTCGATCAGCCTGATCTTGCCCAGGGTGTAGTCGTCCAGCTGGACCGGGGTATCGGGCGATGTCCGGGTAAAGCCGGTCAGCATCAGGGCGATTGCCAGGCCCGACAGGATCGACAGGATCTTGTTCATACAGTCTCCGAAAGACAGGCACCCCGGCTGTTCTTCAGGCTCGGATGCCGCCGAGCATTGTTTTCTGCCGCGTCACAGCTGTCAAAGAAAACTGCGTGGCAAGCCTTTCGAACAGTTTTGAAGGCGCTGCGCGAACGCGATATTCTCGTGCCCACCAGCCTCCTGGTTCTCCTTGAGCATCATCACGCATGTCCGAATCACCACCGGCGGGGCACCGCCAATTCAGTCGCAGCCTCAAGACCCTGAATCTCGCCTACCTGAACGAGTCGGGCCAGGGAGCGCTCACGCCGCCACCACCCCGGCGGATCGCCTTCGTGCTGCTCGACAATTTCTCGATGATGGCCTTCACCGGCGCGCTGGATGGACTGGTCACGGCCAACCTGCTGGGACGGGCGCCGCTGTATGAAGTGAAGACCTTTGGCATCGATCACCTGCAGATCGCCTGCGACCTGGGTATCTCCATCGCCGCCGACGACTGCATCAGCGCCCTGCGTCCGGACGGCGCCGACCTGCTGATTGTCTGCGGCGGCCTGCGCAGCCCGTTGCAGCCGGCCGGCAAGCTGGTGGAGAAACTGCGCCAGTGCGCGCGGGCGTCGATGCAACTGGGCAGCCTCTGGAACGGCTGCTTCCAGCTGGCCCATGCCGGCCTGCTGGACGGCCGTTCCTGCACCGTGCACCCGGAGAACCGCGCCGGCCTGATGGAAATCTGCCCGACGGTGCAGTTGTTGCCGCAGCCCTATGTGATCGACGGTGGGCTGATCAGCTGTGCCGGCGCCAACAGTGCCCTGGGCCTGATCCTCAACGTGATCCGCGCCCAGCAGGGCGACGAACTGGTACGGGGGATCGAGGCGATCCTCAGTTGCGACCGCAGCGAACAGACCGACAATATGCCGCTGGCGCGGGTCTCCCGCGATCCGCGTCTGCCGGTGGCGCTGCAAAGCCTGCTCGACCTGATGGAAAACAATATCGAAGACCCGCTGGAGCTCGACCAGTTGGCGGCCTACGTCAACCTGTCGCGGCGTCAGGTCGACCGACTGTTCCAGCAGTTCATGCAGAGCTCACCCAAGCGCTACTACCTGGAGCTGCGCCTGACCCGCGGCCGGCAACTGCTGCTGCAGACCAACGAGTCGGTGATCAACATCGCCACTGCCTGCGGCTTCGTCAGCTCGGCGCACTTCAGCCGCTGTTTCCGCGACTTCTTCGGTCACACCGCCAGCGAAGCCCGCGCGCGTCACCGCTGACGCCTGCACCTTCGGCCTTGACCTCGATCAAGGCCGGCTCCTCACACCGCGCTACTGTAGCCACTCCGGTCGGGCCATGGATTGTTCATCGCAGCAGTGGGCCCGGTACATGCTCAAGGAGGAGGTTAGTCATGCGCTCATTGAAGATCATTCTGTTGTCCACCGCGTTCAACGGTCTCACCCAGCGTGCCTGGTTGGCGTTGCGCGAAGCCGGGCACGAGCCCAGTGTGGTGCTGTTCACCACTGAAGAGGAGGTCTGCCGGCAGATCGAAGGCAGCGGCGCGCAACTGGTGATCTGTCCGTTTCTCAAGGACCGTGTGCCCGAGCAGTTGTGGCGCAATACCGAGCGCCCGGTGGTGATCATCCATCCGGGAATTGTCGGCGACCGCGGCGCCAGCGCGCTGGACTGGGCCATCAGCCGCAAGCTCCCGCGCTGGGGCGTGACCGCCCTGCAGGCGGCCGAGGAGATGGACAGCGGCGCGATCTGGGCGACCAGCGAATTCGAGATGCCGGCCCAGGTGCGCAAGTCGCAGTTGTACAACGGCCCGGTGGCCGATGCGGCGCTGATCTGCATCCACGAGGTGGTGGCGAAATTCGGTACCGATTTCAAACCGACGCCACTGGACTATGAATCGCCAGACGTGCGCGGCCACCTGCAGCCGAACATGAAGCAGAGCGACCGCAGCTTCAGCTGGCATGACAGCGCCGAGTTCATCAAGCGTCGTATCGATGCCGCCGATGGCCAGCCCGGGGTACTTGCCAGCCTCCAGGGTGAGCAGTACTACCTCTACGACGCCCACCTGGACAGCCGCTGCGGAACCCCCGGGCAACTGCTGGCGGTACACGATGACGCGGTGCTGGTCGCCACGGGCGATCGCAGCATCTGGATCGGTTCCCTGCGGCGCAAGCCCGCCACCGGCGAGGAAACCTTCAAGCGCCCGGCGCGCCATGTGCTGGCCGGGCGGCTGGACCAGGTGCCGACCCTGGACTGGTCGATCAGCACCCACCGGCAATGCCTGGAGGCCTACCAGCCGATCCGCTATCGCCAGGTGGGCGATGTCGGCGAACTGACCTTCGAGTTCTACAACGGTGCGATGAGCACCGAACAGTGCCGCCGGCTGGTCAGTGCGTTGCGCTGGGCCAGGGCCCAGGACACCAAGGTCCTGGTGTTCCGTGGCGGGCAGGGCAGTTTCTCCAACGGTGTGCACCTGAACGTCATCCAGGCTGCTGCAGTGCCAGGCCTGGAAGCCTGGGCCAATATCCGTGCGATCAACGATGTCTGCCGCGAACTGCTGAGCGCCCGGCAACTGGTGGTCAGCGGCCTGACCGGCAGTGCCGGGGCGGGCGGGGTGATGTTGGCGCTGGCGGCGGACGTGGTGCTGGCCCGCGACGGCATCGTGCTCAATCCACACTACAAGACCATGGGCCTCTACGGTTCCGAATACTGGACCTACAGCCTGCCGCGGGCGGTGGGGGCCGACCTGGCCCTGCAACTGACCCAGCAATGCCTGCCGCTGAGCACCACCCAGGCGCTGGCGATGGGCATGATCCAGGGCATCGGTCCGCGTTGTCCGCAGGCCTTTGGCGAGTGGTTGATGGGCGAGGCCCAACGCCTGGTTCACGAGCCGCACATGGCTCGCGAAAACAAGCAGGCGCCGGATCTGGAGGCGATGGAGTACTGCCGCGACCTGGAACTGGCGCAGATGCAGCAGGACATGGTGCAGGACCGCAATGGCTTCGCCGGCAAGTGCCGCAACTTCGTGCTCAAGCGCAAAGCCTGCGGTACGCCAGAGCGCCTGATCGCGCCCTGGGCCCGGCCGACCCGGACGGCGGGCGTGCTGACCTGCTAACCCAGCACGTGGGCGTGCCCGAGGGTCGACACCCGCACCTGGGCGCCGACCCGCGGTGCCAACATGCCGCTGCTGCGCACCAGCAGCGGACGTTTCCCCGCGTTGGCCAGTTCCACCGTCAAGGTGCAGGTATTGCCACCGAAGTCACAGTCGGTCACTACCGCCGGGCTGCCCGCGATCTCACCTGAGCCGGGCATGGCCAGTTGCAGTTGTTCGGGTCGCAGCATGATCTGCGCCGGGCCATGCAGGCCTTCATTGTTGACCGGCACCTTGCCCAGCTCACACTCCGCCCAGCCATCCTCGATCCGCGCCGGAAGAATGACCGCGTCGCCGAGAAACACGGCAGTGTCCTCGTCGACCGGGCGCAGATAGAGATCCATCGGCGCCCCGGCCTGTACCAGCCGGCCCTGGCGCATCACCGCCAGTTGATCGGCAAACGACAGCGCCTCGGCCTGGTCATGGGTCACCAGGATGGTGGTCACGCCGGCATCCGACAGCAGGCGCGCGACCATCTTGCGCATGGCCGCGCGCAGCCCGGTGTCGAGGGCCGAGAACGGTTCGTCGAGCAGCATCAGCCGTGGCCGCTGGGCCAAAGCGCGGGCCAGGGCGACCCGTTGCTGTTGGCCGCCGGACAGTTCATGGGGCCAACGGCTCGCCATCTGTGCATCCAGCGCGACACTCTCCATCAGTTCGGCGATACGCGGCTGTTTCTCGCTGGTCTTGCCGGCGAGGCCGAAGCCGATGTTGTCGGCCACGGTCATGTGCGGGAACAGCGCACCGTCCTGCGGCACATAGCCGATCAGGCGCTGGTGGGCGGGGATGGCGGTGTGGGCGTCGACCAGTGGCTGGCCGTCGAGCACGATGCTGCCGGAGTCGGGAAATTCGAAGCCGGCGATCATCCGCAGCAGGGTGGTCTTGCCCGAACCCGAGGGGCCGACGATCGCCGTGCGGCTGCCGGCGGCGAGCGACAGGCTGACGTTCTCCAGGGCCGATTGTGCACCGAAGGACTTGTAGAGCGAGTTGAGTACCAGAGCGTTCATCGGCCCGCCGTGCGTTTGGATTGATGGTAGAGAAGGCCGGTCAGCGGCAGCGACAACAGGATCATGATCAGGGCATAGGGTGCGGCGCCGGCGTAGTCGATTTCGCTGCTCAGGGCCCAGAAGCCGGTGGCCAGGGTGCGCGTGCCATTGGGCGCCAGCAGCAGGGTCGCGGTCAGTTCGTTGACCACGGCCAGGAACACCAGCGCCGCACCGGCGGCGGCACCCGGTGCGGCGAGGCGCAGGGTGACCAGCCAGAGGGCCCGGGCCGGCGAGCGACCGAGGCTCTGGGCGATGTTCTCCAGCTCCACCGGCGCCTGGGCGATGCCCGCGCGCAGGCTCACCAGGGCCCGCGGCATGAACATCAACAGGTAGGCCAGCAGTACGGTGAGCGAGGTCTGGTAGATCGGCCGGGCGAAGTGGATGGTCACCGTGACCAGCGCCAGCGCGACGACGATGCCCGGCAGCGAACTGGTGATGTAGTTGCAGCTTTCCAGCAGGCGATGCAGGCGCCCTGGCGAGCGGATCGACAGCCAGGCCACCGGCACCGCGGCGCAGGTGGTCAGCAGCGCACCGGCGGCCCCGAGCAGCAAGGTTTGTTGCAAGGCCGGCCACAGCTCATCCGCCTGCCAGACATCCACGCCGCCGGCGACCAGCCAGTTGCCCAGGGTGATCAACGGCACGCCGAGGGCCAGTGCACTGCTGAGCAACGGGACACTCAGGCCCACCAGCTTGCCTGCGACACCGAGCCGTACCGTGCGCTGCTGGCGGGCCGTACCGGAGCCGACCCGGGCGTAGCGGGCCTTGCCGCGGGCCGCCGACTCGACCGTCAGCAGCCCCAGGCAGCACAGCGCCAGCAGACCGGCCAGGGTGTGGGCCGCCGGGCCGCTGAACGTCGACTTGAACTGGTCGAAGATCGCCGTGGTGAAGGTGTCGAAGCGGATCATCGCGTAGAGACCGTATTCGGCCAGCAGGTGCAGGCCGACCAGCAGCGAGCCGCCACAGATCGCCAGCCGCAGTTGCGGCAGCACGATGCGCCGGAACACCGCCCAGGGCTTGAGCCCCAGTGATTCGCCGACGTCCTCGATGGCCGGGTCCAGGCGCCGCAGGGTGGCGGCGATGGGCAGGTAGAGGAACGGGAAATAGGCGATCACCGACACCAGCACGCCGCCGCCCAGGCCGTGGATCGACGGCACCAGGCTGACCCAGGCGTAGCTGTGGACGAACGCCGGCACCGCCAGCGGTGCGGTCGCCAGCAATGACCAGAGACGCCGGCCGGGCAGGTCGGTGCGCTCGGTCAGCCAGGCCAGGGCCAGGCCCAGTATCACGCACAGCGGCAGGGTGATCAGGGTCAGCAGCAGGGTGTTGGCCGCCAGTTCCGCCACCCTTGGGCGCCACACCAGTTCCAGCAGGGTGCTCCAGCCGGTCTGCCAGGCCGAGAGGATGACGAAGGCGATGGGCAACAGGGCCAGCAGGGACATCAGCAGCGACAGTCCGATGATCCACGGATTGCTCTGCCGAGCGAAAAATTTTCCGGTTCGCCGAGGCGAAAGCGCCGCAGGCGCGTGAGCGGCTGCGGCGGTGTCCAGAGGAGGGTTGGACTGCGGGAGCAATTACAGGATTCCGGCTTGGGTCATCAGGGCCACGGCCTTCTTGCTGTCGAGTTTCGAGGCGTCGACCTTCGGCGCGTCGAGGTCCTTGAGCGGCACCAGTTTCGCGTTGGAGTCGGCACCGACGCCGACCGCGTACTCGAACGAGTTGCCGTCGCGCAGCACTGCCTGGCCGCCCTTGCCGGTGACCCACTTGAGGAACGCCTGGGCCTCCTCCTGGTGCCGGCTGGACTTGAGCACGCCGCCACCGGAGAGGCTGACGAAGGCGCCCGGATCCTGGTGCCGGAAGTAGTGCAGCGAGGTGTTCTTGCTGTTCTCGCCGGTCTTGGCCTGGTCGCCGAAGCTGTAGTAGTGGTAGATCACACCACTTTCCACCTGGCCCGCGTTGACCGCCTTGAGCACCGCGCTGTTGCCGCGGTAGACCGAGGCGTTGGCCTTCATCGCCTTCAGCCAGTCCAGGGTGGCGGCTTCGCCCTTGAGTTCCAGCACGGCGGCGACGATGGCCTGGAAGTCGGCACCGGCCGGCGAAGCAGCCCAGCGGCCTTTCCACTCAGGCTTGGCCAGGTCTAGCAGCGACTTGGGCAGTTGCGCTTGGCTCAGCTTGTCCTTGTTGTAGACGAACACGGTGGAGCGGGCGGCGATACCGACCCAGTTGCCGTGGGCCGGACGGTAGGCGGCACCGACCTGTTCCAGGGTGCTCGGCGCGACCGGGGCGAACAGTTTGGCGTTGTCCACCAGCACCATGGCCGGCGAGTTCTCGGTGAGGAACACGTCGGCGGGCGACTTGTCGCCTTCCTGCACGAGTTGGTTGCCCATCTCGGTGTCGTCACCGTTGCGCAGGGTCACCTTGATCCCGGTTTCCTTGGTGAAACCCTCGACCCAGGCCTTGGTCAGGCTTTCGTGCTGGGCGTTGTAGACCACGATGCCCTCGGCGCTGGGCGCCGCGTAGGCCTGGCCGGCGCCGAACAGGGCGGTGGCCAGCAGGGTCATTTTGAACAGCGAAGGGAAACGGGAAATCATTCTGTGGAAGCTCCTGCGGTCTTGTGTACGGTCTTATGGTCGATGCCGAGAAGCGGGAGCGGGTGCGACTGCACCCTTTTCGCCGCTCCGGTTAAACAATAGGAATCATTCGCATGTTTGTTCGGGCGGGAATGTAGAGGGGCAGATGAGAAAAAAACGTGAAATGAATCGTTAAGCGGCGTCGTTTGCCGATGGGTTCAGGCAAGCGACAGCACCGCGATTGCATCCCTGCAAGGGCGGGTGCCGGGCGTCACGCCTGGCGGGCGAAGCGGATCACCAGGCGGGCGAAGTAGGCACCGGTGAAGATCACCGCCAGCAGGCGCAGGGTCTGCATGGCCAGCACCAGGCCGACGTCGGAATGGGTGTCGACCGCGATGATTGCCATGGTGTCCAGGCCGCCGGGGCTGGTCGCCAGGTAGACCGAGAGGAAATCCAGGCCCAGCCACTTCGCCAGCAGCCAGGCGGAGGCGGCGCACAGGGCGATCAGGCTGATGGCGCTGAGGATCATCACCGGCAGGCGCTTCCAGACGTAGAGCACGGTGGGGCGGTCGAAGCGCAGGCCGACGTAGCAACCGATGGCGCCGTAGGCCGTGGCCAGCAGCCAGGCCGGCAGGGTGATGTGCAACAGGCCGGACAGTTGCAATGCGCCACCGATCAGCAGGGGGACGAGCAGGGCTCCGGCCGGTACGCGGGCGCCGAGCACCACCCCGAGCACCGCTGTTGCCAGGGTCAGCCCCAGGCTGAGCAGGTCCAGCCCGTGTTGGGGCGCGGCCATTGCGTGCTGCTCGCCGCCGGCCGGCGCTTCGAGCACATGGCTGACCAGCGCGCCGATCACCACCACGCAGACCACCCGCACGTATTGCATGGTTGCCACGACCCGGCCGTCGGCCCCGAAATCATCGGCCATCGCGACCATGGCCGACGCCGCGCCGGGGGAGGTCCCCCAGGCGGCGGTGCTGGCCTGGATGCCGCCGAAACGGACCATCAGCAGGCCGACCAACGAGCTCAGGACCACCGTCAGTACCGTGGCGAACAGCATCAGGTGCCAGGAGTCGGCCATGGCTTCTAAAACGGCCAGGGTCATCGAATGGGCGGCGAGCAGGCCGATGCAGCCCTGGCCCAGGCGGAATGCCTGGCGATGGATGCGGATGCGGGCGCCGCTGACGCCGAAGCCGATCGCCACCAGCATCGGCCCGATGAATTGACCGGCCGGCAGGTTGGCGTGCTTTAACAGTTGCCCGGCGCTGCCGGCGAGAAGGATCAGGGCCAGCCATTGCAGCGGGCGTGGCCAGTGGCTCAGGGAAAAACGCGATGAATCGGACAAAACTCCCTCCAGAGCGTCGGACGCACCTGTTGCAGGGCGTTGCGATCGACGCGATGGGTAAATTATTGATAGCGCAATTGATCAAGTCCAGTTTCTAATTGTCATGAACCTATAACTTTGGTTGATTGATTATGGACCTGCGCGATCTCACCTATTTCGAAACCATCGCCGAACTCGGGCACCTGGGGCGCGCCGCGGAGAAGCTCAACCGCAGCCAGCCGGCGCTGACCAAGAGCATCCAGCGCCTGGAAGAGTCGTTCGGTACCAAGCTGTTCGAGCGCGAGGGCCGGCGCATCAAGCTGACGCCGGTCGGGGTGCTGTTGCAGCAGCGCGCCCGGCAACTGCAGCAGAACATCGCCGAGACCCACCGCGAGGTCCGTGACTTTGCCAGCGGTGTGCTGGGCAATATCCGCCTGGGCTGCGCGTCGAGCATGGCCGAGTACCTGCTGCCGCAGTTGACGGCGACCCTGCTCGAGCGTGCGCCGCAGATCACGCTGAACCTGGTCATCGGCCAGGACAACATGCTGCGCGAGTCCCTGCGTGCCGGCCGCCTGGACGTGGTGATCTGCCCACAGTTCGACAGTGATCCGCAGATACTGGCCCACCCGTTGTTCGACGATGAGGCGGTGGTGGTCGCCAGCCGCAACCACCCGATCTTCGACGGTCCGATCCGCCTGAAGGACCTGGGACGCTACCGTTGGGTGCTGCCGGCCACCGGTGTTTCCTCCCGGCGCTGGATCGACGGCGTGTTCCTGGCCCGCGGGCTGCCGCTGCCGTCGGTGCAGATCGAGACCAACACCATCTCGTTGCTGCCACCGTTGATTGGCCAGACCCAACTGCTGAGCTTCCTGGCGCGCAATACCCTGGAAGACGTGCGCGGGGCCATGCACCTACGTGAGGTGCCGCTCAAGGAAACCACCATGAAACGCACCCTGGTCGCCGCCGTGCGTGACGGCGGCTACCTGTCCCCGGCGGCGCAGAGCCTGCTCGACCTGCTCAGGAGTGAGGGGCGGAGCTTCTTTGTGGAGCGTTGAACGGCTGGGCGCGCTGGGAGCGTAGGGGGGACGCGACCGGATCTCGCCGGTAGCGACAAAAAACATATAAGAAATATTTCGTATCATTATTCGGGGCTTGGAAATTTCTCATCTTGGCCCCTCCCAGTTTTCCGATTTTTCCAGCGCCGTCAGTCGCGAGGAAATGGTTAAGTTCATGAAAAATAATGGCTTATTGCCATTATTTCGTCATGGTCCGATGAATCCCTGGTGTCCGGAGATGTTTAATCCGGCCAGGCAACTCGTCCTTGAAACAAGGGGCATGTAACGAACCGGCTGCTTTTCTGACACGAAGAAATATATAAGACTGCAAGCAAAGGATTTAAGGGTGGCAAACGCCACCCTACTGTTCAGCGCATGAGCGCAAGGAATGACGTCATGAAAGTCAATGCAAGCAGTCTGGTCGTCTTGGATAGAATCAGGATTACCAGTACGTCACCTGCCTATATTGATCCGCAAGGCGCGAGGTTCGTCGCTGGCTCTTCCGGGGGCATCGGCCGGACACTCGGCGTATCAGTCAAATACCTCCCAGGTCTCTAGGCTATGTACGAAATCGCTTGAAACTTGGTTATGCAGCGTTAAAAACCGGCTCGGAATGCTCATT
>NZ_JSYZ01000025.1:0-26123 GCF_001293465.1 Pseudomonas asplenii | reverse complement strand
CGCGACCCCGGCCGTTCCTCGCCGGTTTTTGCCTTGCCTAACCTGCGTTTCAAACAATTTCGTACACAGCCTACGGGAAAATGGACTTTCAGACATGAGCTCACGCTGTAAGGCGTCCATGTCAACTCCCGGTTTGAGCAAGTGTCTTCACAACCCGATTACTCAATCCATCACGTCGCACCCGCGAATGATGGGCTTCATGAGTAAGCTTGGCATTTATATGCCTTAACGTTCCTTAAACCAAACCGAGGTACATGGATGAAAAACCTAGTAAAGTCCGCAATGGCGGCTGCATTGATTCTGGCTGTGCCTGCAATCAGCCATGCCGGGAATCCCATTCTGGAATCGCTGAAGTCCCAGGGCCTCCAGCCTGCCGAACTGAGCGATAAACAACTGGGTGATATCAAGGGCGCCGCCCTTATTACCGGCCAACCGATGCCCAGCGTAACGCAAGGGTTGCAAACCTATCATGTCACCTGGAAGAAGTTCGGCAGCCAGAGTGACTATCGCTCCTACAATATTGTGGGTACCTCCTATGATCCGCATGGGGTTTATACGTACGACTACGATGGCGGTACCTACTATGTTGCAGGTGACCGTTGGCTCGCTGACAAAACCAGCAACGTAGGGGCATGGAATCTGGCGTACGCAACGGAGATTGATCTGCATGTGCAAGTACTCCATCCCGAAACCAAGCAGCCAAGTGTTTATGGCTTCCGCACGAGTTCCTGGAATCGCCCTATCTCAACGTTCTCCTGGTAACTAAAAACTGGAAGTCATAGCGCTGTCTATGGCTTCCACCATCGCCGCAAGGGTTTCTTGATGATTTGCAATTCGCAGCATTTTCAAAAAATGTATTTTTTTCTATTTCTGATTGCCCCCTTCGCCTATGGTGACAATATCAAATTAAAAAGTGGAGACAGGTATTCGGGGAATATCATCTCCTATACAAACGGCATCTGCGTATTTGATACACGATATGGTGCGGCAATCAGGATCCCTACCGCCGAAATCGAAAACATTGCGACAGACACTCAATACCATGTTGAGTTCTCGAGTGGCGAAAAGGTCATCGGGCAGCTGAAAACCGACAGTGCTGGTCTGACCTCGATAAACTCGCAGACCTTTGGCACATCCCCGATCGCCATAGGATCGATAAGCCGAATAGTGAAGTCCTTCAGCCACACTGAGACAGAGCAGAGGGTCAAGGCCGGTGAGGGTGCCAAGGGAAACGAGCAGAAGGAGTATGGTGCCGAGACGGAAAACCAGGCTCCCCTGGATTTCCTGACCGGATCCACCGTACTGCTTTCTCCCGGGAAGGTCGAGCTGGACTTGAGTTCGACCTACAAGCAAAGCCGCACCCAGTACAGTCTTCCCGCAGCAGGCTACTTTCAGAAATCGTCCTACTCCGCGCGCCAACTGGAACTGCGTCCGACTATCAGGGCAGGGCTGTACGAGGGGGTGGAGGTATACGCAAGCGTGCCCATGACCTATAGCCGGGTGCAAGACGTATCAAGCAACGAGTACATCAGAAGCACCAGCTCGTGGGATATGGCCGACATTTCCTTTGGTGGCCAGTATCAACTGACACAGGAAACGGAGAGTACCCCGGCAATATCTGCCACGTTCGATGTCAGTGCCCCGACGGGCAGGAAAAAATACAACTCCTTCAGTGACAGTTGGAAGGACCCGCTGAACAATGGTAGCGGGCACTGGAGTGTCGCTCCGGGGCTGGCATTCGTCAGGTCCACCGACCCTGCCATCCTGTTTGGTGGTTTCAATTACCAGTATTTCTTTGCCAACAAGGTTGACGGCTACGATGTACAGCCTGGCTGGGTTGTCAATACGTACTTCGGTGTGGGGTTCGCTCTGAATGAGCGTTTGTCCCTCGGCTCCAGGTTTTCCTATTCTTACAGTTCAAACATGAAGGCCGAGCACGAAACTATCTATGGTTCCGACTCGGATCCGATGGATATCACCTTGAATGTTTCCTACAGACTATCCGAAAGCTGGCTGATTTCCCCGAGCATCACGTACGGCCTGAACAACGACTCCGGGCCGGCCGCGCTATCCATAAGTTTGAAGAAGAATTTGAACTAACCATGAACAACGCCCCGGTCTTCACGATGCTTGCAGTACTTTTATTTTCAGGTGCAAGCAGTGCAGCGCCAAAGATAACATCGCTGCAACAGCTGAAATTTTCTGGAATTCAGCGCCAGACGCTTGACTATTCGTGTGGTGCTGCTTCGCTCACGATACTCCTGAATCAGTACTTCTCTGACAGCATTGGGGAACAGCAGATACTGTCCGAAATCATTCATAGGCTGTCAAAAGAAGAGCTGCTGGATCGAGTCCGGAAAGGTTTTTCAATGCTTGATCTGAAAAACGCGGCAGAAAATCTTGGTTATAACGCTGCTGGAGTCATGCTGCCACTGGAGGCGGCATCAAGGTTGAAAGGTCCCACCATCATCCTTTTAAGGCGTAAGGAATTGAATCATTTTGTCGTGCTGAAAGGCGTCAGCCAGGGAAAGGCTTTCCTGGCAGATCCTGCCAGGGGGAATCTGAGAATGCCACTGTACGAACTTCAAAAGCAGTGGCATGGCGAAACGTTGATCGTTGGGCGCGATGATGTCGGTCTGATTCAAGACCATCTGCTCGCCCTACCCAACACCAGGAGCCTCTACCCGGAAAGCAATACTGTACGGACTCTTCAGCAGCTACCATTCAAGTAGACTCAGGATCCGTGGCAGATATCCTGAAGCCAGCTCCCGAAGGACGGTGCAGTGCCTGGGGAGAAAGGGCGCCGGTAGCGGCATCTCAGCTGCCGCCCTCGGGGCGCCCGCTGCTGACTTCTCCCGGCACGTCATCACCGGCCATGCGCTTGCGGAACAGCCCGGTGCGGGCCAGCAGCAAGGTGGTGACCGGTACGGTGATCGACAGCAGGATCGGGATCAGCCAGGCATGCATCACCGGTTCCGACTTGAGCGCGGAAAAGTACAGGATCGAGGCCAGCGCCACGCACCAGGCGCCGATGGTCGAGGCCAATGCCGGCGGGTGCATGCGCTGGAAAAAGTCCTTCATGCGCAACAGGCCGATGGCGCCGCACAGGGCGAACAGGCTGGCCAGCACCAGCAATACCGCCACCGGAATCTCGATCCACAACGACAGTTCATTCATTCGATCACCTCGCCACGCAGGAGGAATTTGGCCAGGGCAAAGGAGCCGACGAAGCCGAACAGAGCGATCAGCAGCGCCGCCTCGAAGTAGGTGTCGCTGGCATAGCGGATGCCCAGCACCAGCATCATCAGCATGGCGATGATGTACAGGTAGTCCAGCGCCAGGACCCGGTCCTGTGCCGAGGGGCCCTTGAACAGCCGCACCACGGTCAGGACCAGGGCCACGCTGAAGAGGAACAGACTGAACAGGATCGCGTTGGCGAGCAGTGCGCTCATTCGAAGATCTCCATCAGGGGGCGCTCGTAGGTGTCCTTGAAGTGCCGGATAAACAGCGCTTCCTCATCCAGGTCGAACACGTGCAGCAGCAGGATGCTGCGGTCCAGCGCCAGTTCCGACCAGACCGTGCCGGGAATCACCGTGCAGATCATCGACAGCGCGGCCAAGCCGTTGGCGTCGCGCAGGTCCAGCGGCACCTTGATGAACGCCGAGCGCGGCGGTCGCCGACCGGCGTTGAGCACGCCCCAACCGACGGCCAGGTTGGATACGATCACATCTCGGCCCACCAGCAGGAACAGACGCAGGATCACCCAGGGGCGGCGGATGCGGATCGGCAGCGGCCGCAGGGGCGCCATCATCAGCGGCGCCAGGAAGCCCAGGGCTGCACCCAGCAACAGCTGGCCGGGACTGACCGAAAGGTTCAGCACCAGCCACAGCAGCCACAGCGCCAGGGAGAGCCAGGGCGCGGGGAACAGGCGTTTCATGGCTGCACCTCCTGCGCGACGGCCTTGACTGCCGGGCTCGGCAACGCGCGGGTCGCCAGCACTGTACCGATATAGTGCCCGGGGTTGGCGAGGCTGGCGGCGGTGGCCTGGGTGTAGCGCAGCAGCGGCTCGGCCTTGACGGTCAACAGGATGCACAGGCCGAGCAGGACGACGATGGACAGGCACTCGAAGCGGCGCAAGGTCGGCGACGGGCGGTCCGCCGGGCTCCAGAAGCGCTGCACGCCCATGCGGGTGAAGGCGATCAGCGAGGCCAGCCCGGACACCACCAGCAGTACCACCAGGGCCCAGGCCGCGGGCGAGATCGGCGCGGCCTGGCCGAGCCCCAGGGAGTTGAGCAGGGCACTGAGCAGGCTCAGCTTGGCGATGAAGCCCGACAGTGGCGGCATGCCGATGATCAGCAGGGCGCAGGCGATGAAGCTCAGGCCGAGGAAGGCCATGGTCCAGGGGATCACCTGGCCCACCACGGCTTTCTGTTCGTCGTCCAGGTTGGTGCCGGGGCGTGGGTGCAGCGATTCCAGCGGTCGGGGCAGCGGGTCGATGTCTTCGTCCAGCGGCAGCTCGTTGGCCGAGCGCGAACGTTCGATCAACTCGCTCAGCAGGAACAGGGCGCACATCGCCAGGGTCGAGCTGACCAGGTAGAACAGCGCGCCCGCCGTCAGGTTCGGCTGGGCGAAGCCGACCGCCGAGAGCAGGATGCCCGCCGATACCAGGATGCTCAGGCTGGCCATGCGTTCCAGGCGCTGGGCCGCCACGATGGCAATGGCGGCAACGCCGATGGTCGCCATGCCGCCGTAGATCAGCCAGTCGCCGCCGAAATACGCCGAGGCGCCGGCCTGGCCGGAGAACAGCAGGGTCCACAGGCGCAACAGGGTATACACGCCAACCTTGGTCATGATCGCGAATATCGCCGCCACCGGCGCGCTGGCCGAGGAGTAGGCCGGCACCAGCCAGAAGTTCAGCGGCCACATGCCGGCCTTGGCCAGGAACGCCACGGCGAGGATCGCCGCACCGGCGTGCAGCAGGCCACGGTCGGCCTCCGGCACCAGCGGGATCTTCACCGCCAGGTCGGCCATGTTCAGGGTCCCGGTCACGCCATAGATCAACGCCGCGCCAATCAGGAACAGCGACGAAGCCAGCAGGTTGATCGCGATATAGTGCAGGCCCGAGGACACCCGCGCCCGCCCGGAGCCGTGCAGGATCAGGCCATAGGAGGCCGCCAGCAGCACTTCGAAGAACACGAACAGGTTGAACAGGTCTGCCGTCAGGAAGGCGCCGTACAGACCCATCAGCTGGATCTGGAACAGGGCATGGAAGCTGCTGCCGGCACGGTCCCAGCGGGCCATGGCGAACAGCAGGGCACACACGCCGACGATGCCGGTGAGCACCAGCATCAGCGCCGAAAGGCGGTCGACCACCAGCACGATGCCGAACGGCGCCTGCCAGTTGCCCGGCAGGTACACGCCGATGGAGGCGGGCTCCACCGATTGCTGGCTCCAGATCAGCAGCCACACGGAAATACCCAGCCCCAGCAGGCTCGAGCATAGGTTGAGGCGGGCCTTGAGCGGGCGGTGCTTCTCGCCGAGCATCAGCATCAGCGCGGCGGTCAGCAGCGGCAGCAGGATAGGGGCGACGATCAGGTGCGGTAGCAAACTCATTCCTTGGGCTCCCGACCGTCCACATGGTCGGTGCCGGTCAGGCCCCGGGATGCCAGCAGGACCACCAGGAACAGCGCGGTCATGGCGAAGCTGATGACGATCGCCGTCAGCACCAGCGCCTGGGGCAGCGGATCGGTGTAGTGCAGCAGGTCCTGGGGCACGCCGTCCTTGATGATCGGCTCCTTGCCGATGAACAGGCTGCCCATGCTGAAGATGAACAGGTTGACCCCGTAGGACAACAGGCACAGGCCCATCACCACCTGGAAGGTCCGGGGCCGCAGGATCAGCCAGACGCCGGAGGCGGCGAGTACCCCGATGGCAATGGCAATGACTTCTTCCATCAGGCGATTCCTCCCTTGAGTGCAGGCTTGCCGGGTGATGCGGTCAACTGACCGGGTCGGTGCGCACGAACCGACTGGTGCGCCAGCGCCGTGAGGATCAGCAGGGTCGAGCCGACCACCACCGCGTACACGCCGATGTCGAAGAACAGCGCACTGGCGACATGGATATCGCCCAGCAGCGGCAGGTGCTGGTGTGCGGTGTGGGTGGTCAGGAACGGATACCCGAAGGCCATCGCCCCCAGCCCGGTGAGCGTCGCGCAGAGCAGCCCGAAGCCCATCCAGCGCAACGGCCGCAGGCTCATCTGTGCCTCGACCCACTGGGTGCCGGCGACCATGTATTGCAGGATGAACGCCACCGACATCACCAGGCCGGCGACGAAGCCGCCGCCGGGCTGGTTGTGGCCGCGCATGAACAGGTACATCGAGACTACGAAGGCAATCGGCAGCAGCAGGCGCACCAGCACTGCCGGCACCATCATGAAGCCCAGCGCGGTGTCGCTGGCGCTGCGCGGGTTGACCAGGTCGGTGACCACATCGCTGGCCAGCAGGCGTTGCTGGTTGGGCAGCTCGAGGCTCTCGCGCGGCGGGCGGAAACGACGGAGCAGGGCGAAGATCGCCAGCGCGGTAGCCACCAGCACGGTGATTTCCCCGAGGGTGTCGAAGCCGCGGAAGTCCACCAGCATCACATTGACCACGTTGCTGCCGCCGCCTTCGGGCAGGGCCCGGCTGAGGTAGAACGAGGAAATGTCGTTCGGCGTCTGGCGGGTGAGCATGGCGTAGGACAGCAGCGCCATGCCGCCACCGACCAGCACCGACAGCAGCAGGTCGCGCAGGCGGCGAATACGCGCCTTGCGCAGGCTGTTGGGCAGCGGCGAAACCTCTTCGATTCGCCGTGGCAGCCAGCGCAGGCCGAGCAGGATCAGCACCGTGGTGACCACTTCGACCACCAGTTGGGTCAGGGCCAGGTCCGGTGCGGAAAACCAGACGAAGGTGATGCAGGTCATCAGGCCGCAGACACTGACCATGGTCAGTGCCGCCAACCGGTGGTACTTGGCCTGCCAGGCGGCGCCCAGGGCGCAGGCAATGGCCAGCAGCCAGAGGGTGACGAAGACGATCGAGCCGGGGATCTTCGGCCGGTCGCCCCAGCTCAGGCTGCTGTGCAGCATCGGGATCAGCCCGGCCACCAGCGCTGCCAGCACCAGCAGGAACAACTGCGGCTGCAGGCGCTGGGTGCCGAGCAGGCGGGTCAGGCGCCGCGCCAGGCGCATCTTCAGTACCAGTACCGATTCGAACAGGCGCTTGCCGTCCAGGCGGCCGATCAGCGGCGGACGGGCGAAGCGTCCGCGCTTGAGCTGGTTGCGCAGCAGCAGATAGAGCAGCACGCCGGCGGACATGGCGATCAGGCTCATGACCATCGGTGCATTCAGGCCGTGCCAGATCGCCAGGCTGTACTCCGGCAGGCTGCCACCGACCACCGGCAGGGCGGCGGCGGCGAGGATCGCGCCGACCACCTGGGCCGGGAAGATCCCCACCAGCAGACAGGTGAACACCAGCAGCTCGACCGGTGCGCGCATCCAGCGTGGCGGCTCATGGGGAGTGTGGGGCAGGTCGGTGGCCGGTGGGCCGAAGAACACGTCGACGGTGAAGCGCAGCGAATAGGCGACGCTGAAGGTGCCGGCGATGGTCGCGATGATCGGCAACGCCGCTTCGACCCACGCCGTGGAGTTGATGAACACCGTCTCGGCGAAGAACATTTCCTTGGACAGGAAACCGTTGAGCAGCGGCACCCCGGCCATTGCGGCACTGGCGACCATCGCCAGGGTGGCGGTGAACGGGATCAGCTTGACCAGCCCGCTGAGCTTGCGGATGTCGCGGGTGCCGCTTTCATGGTCGATGATGCCGGCGGCCATGAACAGCGAGGCCTTGAAGGTGGCGTGGTTGAGAATATGGAACACCGCGGCCACGGCGGCCAGCGGGCTGTTCAGGCCCAGCAGCAGGGTGATCAGGCCCAGGTGGCTGATGGTCGAGTAGGCCAGCAGGCCCTTGAGGTCGTTCTGGAACATGGCGCAGTAGGCGCCGAGCACCAGCGTTGCGGCACCGGCACCGCCGACGATCCAGAACCATTCCTCGCTGCCCGACAGCGCCGGCCACAGCCGCGCCAGCAGGAACACCCCGGCCTTGACCATGGTCGCCGAGTGCAGGTAGGCCGAAACCGGGGTGGGCGCGGCCATCGCCCGCGGCAGCCAGAAGTGGAAGGGGAACTGTGCGCTCTTGCTCAGCGCGCCGATCAGGATCAGTGGCAGCAACACGGGGTAGAGGGCATGGGCGCGGATTTTGTCACCGGCCGCCAGCACCGCATCCAGCTCGTAGCTGCCGACCACATGGCCGAGGATCAGCACCCCCGCCAGCAGGCACAGGCCGCCGGCGCCGGTGACGGTCAGCGCCATGTAGGCGCCGCGCCGGGCATCGGAGCGGTGGTGCCAGTAGCCGATCAGCAGGAACGAGAACAGGCTGGTCAGTTCCCAGAAGAACACGATCTGGATCAGGTTGCCGGACAGCACCAGGCCGAGCATCGCTCCCATGAACGCCAGGAAAAAGGCGAAGAAGCGTGGCACCGGATCGTCCGGCGACATGTAGTAGCGCGCGTAGAGCGACACCAGCGTACCGATGCCCAGCACCAGCATGGAAAACAGCCAGGCGAAACCATCCAGGCGCAGCACCAGGTCCAGGCCGAGGCTGGGCAGCCAGCTGACGGTCTGGTGGATCACGCCGCCGTGGGCGATCTGCGGGTAGAACAGGGCCATCTGAACCGTTCCGACCAGGGCAACCACACCGGCCAGGATCGATTCGCTGTTGCGCGCATTATGGGGCAGCACGGCTGCCAGACAGCTGCCTAAAAAAGGCAGAAGCAGTAGAACTATCAGTGACATAGGCTTCTAATCTGCAGGAGTTTGCGAAGGATCATACGTGGCCCGTCCGGGATCACCAACCCGGAAGCTGTCGCAGAATCCTACAAGGAGAGTGGCAAATGCCTGATATACCTGCCCGAAGAGTAGCAGTGTAGGAGCGTGGCTTGCCCGCGAAGAACGATCACGCGATCTCTAATTAATCTCCATCAGGGATTATTCGAATCCAGCCCCTGCGCTTCGACACCTTCCTCAACCGCCTCGGCACCCTTGCCCCTGGTCTTCAACTCACTGACGATCACTGCCGCCACGATCAGCCCCGCCCCGAGCAACGCCAACCCCGGCAACCGCTCACCCGCCAGCCGCCCGGCGATCCCGGCCCAGACCGGCTCGCCGGCGTAGATCAGCGTGGCTCGGGTCGGCGATACGCTCTTTTGCGCCCAGTTCATCGCCACCTGGATCGCCGCACTGGCGGCGCCCAGGCCGACGGCGCTGAGCAGCAGCGTCCAGGAAAACGTCGGCAACGCTTCCCGGGTCGGTGCGATCATCAGCAAGGCCAGCACCGAGGCGGTGCCCAGTTGCACCACGGTGACGCGGCGTACATCGACCTTGCCGGCATAGTTGCCGATCAGAATGATCTCGGCGGCAATCGCAATGGCGCTGAGGATGGTGGCGACTTCCCCCGAACTGAAATTCAGCTCGGCGCCGTTCGGTCCGGACAACAGCATCAGCCCGGTAAAGGCCAGCATGATGCCGATGCTGGGCATCAGGCCCGGCCGCTTGCCCAGCACCAGCCACTGCAACAGCGGCACGAAAGGCACGTACAGGGCGGTGATGAACGCCGACTGGCTGCTGGGAATGGTTTGCAGGCCCACGGTTTGCAAGCCGTAGCCGAGCATGATCGCCGTACCGATGAAGACCCCGGCCTTCACCTCGAACGCCGTCATGCCCCGCAGGCTGCGGGCCGAGAACAGCGCGACGATAATGGCCGCGGCGGCAAACCGCAGCCCGACGAAGAACATCGGTCCGCTGACGGCCATGGCGTGCTGCACCAGCAGGAAGGTGCCGCCCCAGATCATGGTGATCAGGATCAACACGCACTCGGCTTTGCTGAACCGCAGCACCGAAGGGACTAAACTGCCGGATTTGACCGATACCATGGCCTTGCGCGCTTCCTGGAGTGAGACGCACAATGCGCCGAAAGATGGGCAGTATACTGCGCAAACCTAGCATGTGAGCAATATAGTGCACAAAGAAACTTCGCAACGCGCTTCGGTTCTGCAACACGTCAGCCTCAATGTCCGGCGTCTGCGCCATGCGGCACAGTTGAGCCAGGCGGCGCTTTCGGAAAAATCCGGGGTCAGCCGGCGGATGCTGGTGGCCATCGAGGCAGGGGAAAAGAATGTCAGCCTGACCACCCTCGACCGCGTGGCCGAAGCACTTGACGTAGCTTTCAGCGACCTGATCCAGGCTCCCGATGCCCGTGACCCGAGCCGCATCAACGAACTGGCCTGGGCCGGTTCGATCCCGGGGAGCAAGGCGGTGCTGCTGGCCAAGGCGATGGCCAGCCGCGAGGTCGAGCTGTGGGAATGGCGCCTGGAACCGGGGGAGGTTTATCACTCCGAGCCGGACAACGATGGCTGGAGTGAACAGCTGTATGTCTTCGAAGGATGCCTGACCGTCTGGCTGGGGGAAGAACAGCGCTCGGTGGCGACGGGAGAGTTCTTCATGTTCCCGAGCAACCAGCCCCATGGGTATCGCAATGATGGCGAGGTCGCGGTGCGCTTCGTGCGCAATGTGGTGCTGTAAGGTGAATGGCCTGGGCGGGCGATTCGTATATAGCCTAGGCTTCGACTGATGTCCCTCCGAGTGTTGCCAGAGCAACAGTAACTGGACAGTTTGGCTGTTTTTCAGTTGCGTCCATTTCTAGGTTTTTATCATAACTATCTGAAATTTAAGAAATTTATATTCAGGCACGACTCCTGCTATGTCCTCTGCATGCGTTCTTTCGCACTCAACAGGACTCTGGAGTCGGTCTATGACAGCTGCCGCCAAACCCACCACTGTCGCCTATGTCATCCGCTCGGATGAAGAGGCGATCGCCGCCGCCAGGCAACTGGCCGCACGTTTTGCCGTCGAGGCCAGCGCACGCGACCGCGAACGCCGCCTGCCGGGCGCCGAGCTCGATGAGTTCTCCGCCACCGGCCTGTGGGCCATCACCGTGCCCAAGGCCTACGGCGGTGCCGGGGTGTCCTATGTGACGGTGGCCGAGGTGATCAAGATCATCTCGGCGGCCGACCCGTCCCTGGGGCAGATCCCGCAGAACCACCTCGGCGTGCTCGACATCCTGCTGCAGACCGCCAGCGAAGAGCAGAAACGCCACTACTTCGCCAAGGTGCTGGAAGGCTACCGTTTCGGCAACGCCTTCTCCGAAGCCAAGAGCAGGAATGCCGGCACCTTCGACACCCGCATCCGCTTCGACGGCGACAGTGCGGTGATCAATGGCGAGAAGTTCTACTGCACCGGCGCCCTGTTCGCCCATATCGTCCCGGTGGTCGGCCTCGACGAGGCGGGCAACGCGCAGATCGCCTTCGTCGAGCGTCATGCCCCGGGCCTGACCATCGTCGACAACTGGGACGGTTTCGGCCAGCGCACCACCGCCAGCGGCAACGCCCTGTTCGTCGATGTCCGCGTGCCGCGCAGCAGTGTCATTCCCGCTCATCTGGCCTTCGACCAGCCCACCGCCAACGGCCCGATCTCGCAGATCATCCAGGCCGCGGTCGATACCGGTATCGCCCTGGGCGCCCTCGAGGAAACCAAACGCCACGCCCGCCAGGCTCGCCCGTGGATCGACAGCCAGCAGGAACACGGCTGGCAGGACCCGTTCAGCCTCGCGGCCATCGGCGACCTGGAATGGCGGGTGCACGGCACCGAGGCGATTCTGGAAAAGGCCGGTCGGGCCATCGACCATGCCCTGGCGCAGCCCAGCGAGGACAGCGTCGCCGAGGCCTCGGTGGTGGTGGCCCAGGCCAAGGTGCTCTCCGCCGAAACCTCATTGCTCGCCGCCAGCAAGCTGTTCGAACTGGCCGGCACCCGCTCGGTGCTGGGCAAGCACAACCTCGACCGCCACTGGCGCAACGCCCGCACCCACACGCTGCATGACCCGGCGCGCTGGAAATACCACCTGATCGGCAACTACCTGCTCAACGGCGTCAAGCCGGCCCGGCATGCCTGGAACTAGGAGTCCGCGATGAACGCATTGAATCAAGCCATTCCCCGTGATGCCGCGCTGAACCATGCCGGCGCTGACCTGCAGGCTGCCCGCAGCGGCCTTGAACGGACGCTTGCCGCCGTGCGCGGCCACGCCAGCCAGGCACGCGATCCGCAGGTGATCAGCCAGTTCGGTGACCTGCAGATCCGTATCGAGGTCGCCACCGCCCTGATCGAGCGTGCCCAGCGTTTCGCCGACGGCCCCCAGGACGAGGCGGAAAAGCTCATTGCCGCCACCGAAGCGGCGATCGCCAGCGCCGAGGCCCTGCAACAGGTGGGTAACACCGAGTGGGCGCTGACCGGTCAGCGTGCCGTAGTGTCACCCAGCCATGACCCGCTGCAGGACCCCCTGCACCTGAAATACAAGCTGATTGGCAACTTCCGCCTCAATGGCGTGCTGCCCGACCGTTCCAGGAGTGCTGTCGATGTCCCGTGAAATTCGCCTCAATGCCTTCGACATGAACTGCGTGGGCCACCAGTCCCCCGGTCTGTGGGCCCACCCACGGGATCGTTCCTGGCAGTACAAGGACCTGGAGTACTGGACCGACCTGGCGAAGATTCTCGAGCGTGGCAAGTTCGACGGCCTGTTCATCGCCGACGTGCTCGGCATCTACGACGTCTACAACGGCAACGGTGATGCAGCGATCCGCCAGGCGGCGCAGGTGCCGGTCAACGATCCGCTGCAACTGATCCCGCCGATGGCGCTGGTGACCGAGCACCTGGGGTTCGGCCTGACCGCTTCGCTGTCCTTCGAGCACCCGTATCCGTTCGCCCGGCGGCTGTCGACCCTCGATCACCTGACCAGGGGCCGGGCTGGCTGGAACATCGTCACCTCGTACCTGGAGAGCGGGGCGAAGAACCTCGGCCAGCGCGCCCAGACCGAACACGATGCGCGCTACGACTACGCCGAGGAGTACCTGGAGGTCTGCTACAAGCTCTGGGAAGGCAGTTGGGAAGACGGCGCGGTGCTGCGTGATCGCGAGCGCAAGCTGTTCAGCGACCCGCGCAAGATCCACGAGATCCAGCACTTCGGCAAACACTTCCAGGTGCCCGGCATTCATCTGTGCGAGCCGTCGCCACAGCGCACGCCGGTGCTGTACCAGGCCGGCGCGTCGAGTCGCGGCAAGCAGTTCGCCGCCGAGCACGCCGAATGCGTGTTCGTCGCCGCACCGTCCAAGGTGCTGCTCAAGAAGGTGGTGGCTGACATCCGCCGACGTGCCGCCGAGGCGGGGCGCGATCCGAAGAGCATCCTGATCTTCAACCTGCAGACGGTGATCGTCGACGAGACCGACGCCAAGGCCAGGGCCAAGTTCGAGGAATACAAGTCCTACGTCAGCTACGAAGGCGCGCTGGCGCTGATTTCCGGCTGGACCGGGATCGACTTCAGCCAGTTCAAGCCGGACGAGCCGCTGCGGCATGTACACACCAATGCGATCCAGTCGGCCGTGGAGACCTTCTCCACGGCGGACCCGAACCGGGTGTGGACGCCCCACGAGTTGGCCGACTGGGTGGGGATCGGCGGCTTCGGACCGCTGTTCGTCGGTGGGCCACAGACGGTGGCCGACCTGCTGCAGGAGTGGGTCGAGGAGACCGACGTAGACGGCTTCAACCTGGCGTATGCGCTGACCCACGAGACTTTTGTCGATGCGGTCGAGTGGCTGGTGCCGGAGCTGCAGAAGCGCGGCGTGTACAAGAAGGAGTACGCGCCGGGGACCCTGCGCGAGAAGCTGTTCGGGGCAGGGCCGAAGCTGGCGGATATCCATCCGGGAGCCGGGTACCGGGACCTGGCGGCGTTGCAGCAGAAGCCGGTGCGCTCGGCCTGAGGGGCGGGCGGTGGCCTTGAGGACGCCTTCGCGGGGTTGCCCGCCAATAGCCCTGAAAACAACACCCACAACTTTACAGACATACCCCATTGCCGCCAGCGGACCACCGCACGCCAAACCACAGCAAGAGGTGAGCCCATGAGCGTGCACGAACTCAAGCGTCCGCCCGCGACCCTGTCACCGCAACCGGAAACGGTCTCGATCTTCCCCGCCGCCCTCGAACAACTGCGGCACTGGGCCCAGGTCAGCCCGCTGCATAGCGCCCTGCGCCACAAGCGCCACGGCCAGTGGCACAGCTGGCGCTGGATCGACACCCTGCGTGAGGTCGAGCGCCTGGCCGACGGCCTGCGCCAGCAGGGTTTCACGGCCGATTCGCGGCTGGCCCTCAGCGGCGCCCTTGAACCCAATCTGCTGCTGTTGGCCCTGGCGGCCCATTCCATTGGCGGCCGGGTCTTCAGCCTGGCCCCGGACCTGAGTGTCGAAGCCCTCGGCCGGGCATTCTGGCGCCTGCACCCGAGCCACGGCTTCGTCGACAGCCGCCAGCAACTGCTCGACTGGATCGCCGCCGGCGATGCGGACAGCGCTCCCCGGGTGCTGATCGCCAACCAGTTGCCGGGTCGCCTGCCAGGCTTGCCACGGCAAACCGTGCTGGACTTCGCCGGCCTCTGCGGCGATAGCCCGGAACCGCGACCGATCGTGCTCTGGCGCGCACCGGCCGCCCAGCCACAACTCTGGAGCGAGGAGGACAGCGGCTGGCAGGGCGGCCTGGCGGTGGTGCTCGAGCAATGGCTGAACAGCGGCCACAGCCTGGCCTTCGCCGAAAGCCGCGACAGTGCCAGCCGTGATCGTCGCGAAGTGGCCCCGTCCGGGTTGCTGCTTTCCCCCGAGCGCCTGCAAGGCCTGGCCGACGAGATCGAACAGCGTCTGGCGCCCCAGAGCACCTGGCGCCGCCGGCTGTGCGAATGGTCGCTGGCCCATCCCGAACGCTTCGTCGCGCGCCTGCTCAAGCAGCGCGTAAGGCGCCTGCTGGGGTTCCAGCGCCTGCAATACATCTGGCAGCCGAGCCACCCCGCGAAGCTGCCGGCAACCTTCAACCAATGGCGGCTCCAGGCCCCGGGACGGAAAAGCGCATGAGTGTGGCCGAGCCGATTTTGCAGGTGCGGGACATATCCCTGTCGTTCAAGGGTGTGAAAGCCATCAACCAACTGTCGTTCGACGTCCGCCGCGGCGAGATCTGCGCGTTGATCGGGCCCAACGGCGCGGGCAAGAGTTCGCTGCTCAACCTGTTGAACGGCGTCTACCGCTTCGACAGCGGTGAGATCGTCTTCGAACGCCAGCGCTTTCGTCGTATCGATCCGCTGGACGCCGCGCGCCGCGGCATCGGTCGCACGTTCCAGAACAATGCGCTGTTCAAGAAGATGAGTGTGATCGACAACCTGCTCACCGGCCTGTCGCGCTACCAGCGCAGCCACTTCCTCGAACAGGCCCTGGGCCTGCCGCGGGCGCGGCGCGAGGCCGAGGCGTTTCGGCGCCAGGCCCAGCAGATCCTGCAGTTGCTTGAACTGCAGGCCCTGCGCGAGGTGCCGGTGGGCAATCTGTCCTATGGCTTGCAAAAGCGCGTCGAGCTGGGCCGGGCTCTGATCGCCGGGCCGACCCTGTTGCTGCTGGACGAGCCCATGGCCGGGATGAACGCCGAGGAAAAACAGGAAATGGCCCGGTTCATCGCCGGGGTCAATCGCGACCTCGGTACCACCGTGGTGCTGATCGAACATGACATGGGGGTGGTGATGGGCCTGTCCGATCACGTGGTGGTGCTCGACTACGGGCGCAAGGTCGGCGACGGTACGCCGGCCGAAGTGCAGGCCAACCCGGAGGTGATCGCCGCCTACCTGGGAGCGGTGCACTGATGGCCTTCTTCCTGGAAACCCTGCTCGGCGGCCTGCTCGCCGGCACCCTGTATTCGCTGGTCGCCATCGGCTTCGTGCTGATCTACAAGGCCAGCGGGGTATTCAACTTCGCCCAGGGCTCGATGCTGCTGTTCGCCGCGCTGACCTTCGTCAGCCTGCACGAGCGTGGCGTGCCCTTTGCCCTGGCGCTGCTGCTGACGGTGGCGGTGATGGTGATCGGTGCGCTGCTGATCGAACGCCTGGTGTTGCGGCCGCTGGTCAACCGTTCGCAGATCACCCTGTTCATGGCCACCCTCGGCCTGTCGTTCATTGTCGAGGGCCTGGCCCAGGGGCTGATGGGCTCGCAGGTGCGGGCGCTGGACCTGGGCATCGACGACGTGCCGCTGTTCGTCCACGGGGTGATGCTCAGCCAGTTCGACCTGATCGCCGCGGCCACCGCGCTGGTGCTGGTGGTGGTGCTCGCGCTGCTGTTCAACAAGACCCGCATCGGCGTGTCGCTGCGGGCGGTGGCCGACGACACCCAGGCGGCGCTGTCCATCGGCATTCACCTCAATCGCATCTGGCAGATCGTCTGGGCGGTGGCCGGGGTGGTCGGCCTGGTGGCGGGGCTGCTCTGGGGCGCGCGCCAGGGCGTGCAGTTCTCGCTGTCGCTGGTGGTGCTCAAGGCGCTGCCGGTGCTGATCATCGGCGGCTTCACCTCGATCGGCGGGGCCATCGTCGGCGGGCTGATCGTCGGCGCCGCCGAGAATCTCGCCGAGGTCTATATCGGCCCGCTGATCGGCGGTGGCATCACCCCCTGGTTCGCCTATGTCCTGGCGCTGGTCTTCCTTTACATCCGCCCGGCCGGCCTGTTCGGCGAGCGGGCCATCGAGCGAGTCTGAAACATGTCTGTTCCCGTGATCACTGAAACGGCACCCTGGGTGCTGGTTGAACGGCGCCTGCCGTGGAGCCTGATCGGCCTGTTGCTGCTGGCCTTCGGCGTAGTGCCGCTGGTGGGCAACGACTATTGGCTCAGCGCGATCCTGATTCCGTTCCTGGTGCTGTCCCTGGCCGGCCTGGGTCTCAACCTGCTGACCGGCTACACCGGGCAAACCTCGGTGGGCGCGGCGGGCTTCATGGCGGTCGGGGCCTTCGCCACCTACGGGTTCCTGCTGCGCCTGCCGGAGCTGGGCCTGCCTGTCGCGCTGCTCGGTGGCGGGGTGATCAGTGCGCTGGTGGGGCTGCTGTTCGGCCTGCCCAGCTCGCGGATCAAGGGCTTTTACCTGATGGTCACCACCCTGGCGGCGCAGTTCTTTTTGGAGTGGCTGTTCGTCAAGTTTCCCTGGTTCTACAACTACGGCTCCTCCGGGACCATCTCCGCGCCGAGCCTGAGCCTGTTCGGCCAGGACCTGAACACGCCGCTGGGGCGCTACCTGCTGACTCTGGTCACGGTACTGCTGCTGACCTGGACTGCGCGCAACCTGGTGAACAGCCAGACCGGGCGCAACTGGATGGCGATCCGCGACATGGACACCGCCGCCGCCGTGATCGGCATCCCGGTGGCACGCTACAAGCGCCTGGCGTTCGCTGTCAGCTCGTTCTACCTCGGCATCGCCGGCGCGTTGTGGGCCTTCGCCTACCTCGGGACGGCCAGCGCCGGCAGTTTCGACATCAATCGTTCGTTCCAGATCCTGTTCATCATCATTATCGGCGGCATGGGCAGTATCGCCGGCAACTTCATCGGCGCGGCTTTCATCAGCCTGCTGCCGATCCTGCTCAGCCACCTCGGCCAGGCCCTGCTGGGCGGTGCGGTGGATGCCGGGCAATTGCAGAACCTGCAGAAAATCATCTTCGGCGTGCTGATCATCCTGTTCCTGGTCAAGGAACCGGAGGGGCTGATCCGCCTGCTGGGCAATACCCGCGACCGGCTGCGCCACTGGCCGTTGCGCTTCTGACTTCCCGACCCGACATCCCTGGAGACCGATTCGACCATGCGTGCATTGTTCAAGCGTTCACTGACCGCCACCGCCCTGGCCCTGAGCATCCTCGGTGCGGCGGCACCCCTGGCCCAGGCCTCGCCGGACCAGCAGTTCTTCCCCTTGGCCACCTACCGGGTCGGCGCCTACGCCTCCAGCGGCGTGCAGGTGTGGGCGGGGATGATCGACTACCTCAACTACATCAACGAGGTCGAGGGCGGCATCAACGGCGTCAAGCTGGTGTGGCAGGAGTGCGAGACCGAGTGGACCGCCGAGAAGGGCATCGAGTGCTACGAGCGCTTCAAGAACGGCCTGGATGGCGCGCCGGTGGCGGTCTACCAGCCGAATGGCGCGCCGGCGGCCTATGCCTTGAGCGAGCGCGCGGAAGTCGACAGGATCCCGCTGATCACACTCGGCTACGGGCGCACCGAAGCCACCGACGGCAAGGTGTTCCCCTACAACTTCCCGGTGATGCTGACCTTCTACAGCGAAGCCTCGACCCTGGTGAACTACATCGCCCAGCGCGAAGGTGGCTTCGACAAGCTCAAGGGCAAGAAGATCGCCACCGTCTACCACGACTCGGCCTACGGCCGTGAAACCCTCGGCCCACTGAAGTTGCTGGCAGAGAAGTACGGCTTCGAGAACATCCAGATCCCGGTGGCCGATCCCGGCAACGAGCAATCGGCGCAATGGCGCCAGGTGCGCCAGCTCAACCCGGACTGGGTGTTCCTGCGCACCTGGGGCGTATCGACCCCGGTGGCGGTCAAGACCGCCGCGCGCTTCGGCTTCCCGGTCGACCATATCATCGGCGACATCTGGGCCAGCTCCAGCGAGGACGTGCTGCCGGCCGGCGCCGCGGCCAAGGGCTACCTGGCACTGACGCCGTACCCGGCGGGGACTGACTTCGAGATCCACAAGCGCCTCAAGCAATACATCCTCGACAAGGGCAAGAGCGACCTCAAGGACCTGAGCAACTTTGGCAGCGTGTACTACAACTCCGGCCTGGTGAACGCCGCCATCGCCGTGGAGGCCATCCGCACCGGCCAGGCCAAGTTCGGCAAGCGGCCACTGCACGGGGAGGAGGGCCGTTGGGGCCTGGAACACCTGGATATCGACGATGCCCGGCTCAAGGCCATGGGTTTCTACGGCCTGATGCAGAACCTCAAGCTGTCCTGCAGCGACCACGAAGGCGGCGGCTCGGCGCGGGTGCAGCAATGGGATGGCGCGCACTGGAGCCTGGTCAGCGACTGGATCGCCGCCGACCGCGCCCTGCTGCGGCCATTGATCGACGAAAAGTCGGCGGCCTTCGCCAAGGAAAAGAACCTGACCCCGCGCACCTGCGCGGCAGGCGAGTGAGCCATGGGCCAGGCGGCGATTGAAACGGGCTTGGCGCCACTGCTGCAGGTCGAGGACATCGAGGTGATCTACGACCGCAGCATCCTCGCGGTGTCCGGTGTGTCCCTGAGCGTGCCGCGGGGCGGCATCGTGGCCTTGCTCGGTGCCAATGGCGCCGGCAAGAGCACCACCCTCAAGGCCATCTCCGGGCTGGTACGCGCCGAGCGTGCGCAGGTGACCCGCGGCAGCATCCACTTCCAGGGCCGGGACAGCCTGGCGGTGGAGCCCAACCAGCGCGTGCGCGACGGCCTGGTGCATGTGCTGGAGGGGCGCCACGTGTTCGGCCAACTGACGGTGGAAGACAACCTGCGCAGCGGCGGTTTCGTTCGCGGCCTCAGCCGCCGTGAGCTGCAGGACGACCTGGAACGGCTGTATGCCTGGTTCCCGCGTTTGAAAACCAAGCGCAAGACCCAGGCCGGGCTGACCTCCGGTGGCGAGCAGCAGATGGTCGCCATCGGTCGGGCGCTGATGACCCGGCCGACTTTAGTCTTGCTCGACGAGCCATCCATGGGCCTGGCGCCTATTATCGTGGAAGAGATCTACGAGATCGTCGCCCAGCTCAACCGCGAGCAACAGGTGAGCTTCCTGATTGCCGAACAAAACATTAACGTAGCGTTGAAATACGCCACTCGCGGCCATGTGCTCGACACTGGCCGGGTGGTGCTCAGCGGAACGTCGGACGAATTGCTGGCCCGGAGCGACCTGCAGGATTTCTACCTGGGCAGGCACTGACAAGAGAGCGAAGAATGAGTGAAGTCCTGAGCGGACAGGCGACACACGCCATCCCGCCGGCAGCGGAGCAGGCTGACGTACTGATCGTCGGCGGTGGCTTGAGCGGAACCATGCTGGCGGTGCAGTTGCTGCGCCTGCCGGGGCGGCGGCGGGTGCTGATCGTCGAACCGCGGGCCGAACTCGGCCGCGGCGAAGCCTACAGCGCCACGGAACTGGGCCACACCTTGAACGGCAACGCGGCGCGCATGAGCGTCGACCCGGACAACCCCGACGACCTCACCCAGTGGCTCACGGCCTACATTGCCCAGGGCGGCTGGCCGGAGTCGGACCAGCAGCACGTGCCGGTCAGCGAACTGTTCATGCCCCGGGGCCTCTTCGGCCTCTACGTGCAGCAACGCCTGGCCGAGGCGCGGGAGCAGGGCGCGGCCTGGGGCTCGACCGCCGAGCATGTGCACGGTGAAGTGGTCGACCTGCACAGCGACAGCGACGGAGTGCGCCTGATACTGGCCGATGGTCAGCCGTTGCATTGCGCCCATGCGGTATTGGCGACCGGCATGTTCCCGGCCTCGCGCACCCGCCAGAAACAATCCAGCGGCCTCAACGCCGCCGCCGTCGACCCCTGGGACGTCGCCACCCTGTCGCGCCTCGACCCTCAAGGCACGGTCCTGATCATCGGCTCCGGCCTGACCATGGTCGATGCCGTGGTCTCCCTGGAACAGGCTGGCCATCGCGGGCCGATCCGCGTCTTCTCCCGCCACGGCCTGCTGCCCCATGTTCGCCGCCAGCCGCCGACCTGGGTCGACTTCCTGGCGGCTGACCACAGCCTTCGCAGCCCGTTGCAACTGCTGCGCGAAGTGCGCCGGCAGTGTATCGAGGCCATTGAGGCCGGTATCGACTGGCAGGCGCCCCTGGACACGGTGCGTGCCCATATCGGCCGGTTATGGAGCCAGGCCACCGACGTTCAGCGCCGGCAGTTCGTGCGTCATGTGCGGCCCTGGTGGGAAAGCCATCACCACCGCTCGCCGCCGCTGAGCGCCGAACTGGTGGAGCGCCTGCACAGGGAAGGGCGGTTGACCATCGAGGCGGCTTCGCTCAAGGGGCTGGGCGACGTGCGGGATGGGCAGGTGAGCATCAGCATCCGGCCACGGGGCGAGTCACAGACCGTGACCGTCAGCGGTGTAGGCCTGATCAACTCCACCGGTATCGAATACGACTGGCGCCGGGTGGATCGTCCGTTGCCGCAGCAACTGCTGGCGCGCGGGTTGATTCGTCCGGGGCCACTGGCCCTGGGGATTGCGGTGGATGCTGGTGGTGCGGTGGTGGATGGCGAAGGCGATGTTTCGACACGGCTGTTCGCCATGGGCCCGCCGTTGCGCGGCATGTGGTGGGAGAGCACGGCAGTGACCGACGTGGCGATCCAGGCCAAGGCCCTGGCCGCGCGGCTGGTGCAATTGGCGGCTCGGGAGCAGGGTGAGGGCTGATCCAGAAAAATAAAAAATATTTAGAATTCAGGGGGTTGCCAGTGTCATTCAACTAGGACATAATGCGCGCCATCAGCACGGACGGCAACGTAGCGATCGCTGAAGAATCAAGGAGTTGCGGCAAGCAAAGCTTGCAAGGGCGCTCGATTCGACCCTGAGGCCGAGTAGCAAAATGGTTATGCAGTGGATTGCAAATCCATCTACGCCGGTTCGATTCCGACCTCGGCCTCCACTATTCAAAGCCCCGTAGATTAGCGTCTACGGGGCTTTTTCTTTGCCTGCGATATGGCAATCGCTTCCGCAAATAAATGCATCGCTTCCGCATCGTAGGTTCATTTGGTTGGGCTGACGATCTCGCCAACGCGACGATAGACCTTCTTCGTCATCTCTTCCTTCGAGTGCCCAAGCAGTCGACTTGCGTGCCCGATGTCCTCGATTTCGCTCGCTGCTTTTGGTCGGATATCCCGGAACTGGAATTTCCTGATCGTCGCCGCCAGCTCATCATCACCATCCGCCGCAGCCATGGAAGCAGCCTTTTCTCGAGCCTCGTCCCACCGGTTGCGCAGCATCGGGTAGCTCATTCTCAAACCAGACTGATTGGTTATCAGGATCGAGTTTTTGATTCCGGCCAGGTTCTTCCTTTCGAGAAGCTCGTCGATGAATCGGCTCAAGGCTGATTCCGACTCGCCATCGTGCAGCCGAATTCGCAGGCGCTTTTCCGTCTTTCCCTGGACGATGCTCAGGAATCCATTGTTTAGGTCGAGGCTCGATGTCTTGATGACGTCGCTTGGCCGCTGGCCAGTCAGGTAAGCCAGGTCCATGGCATCCTTCAGCTCCTGAGGCGCCACGGCATAAACCGCATCCCACACAGCCTCGCCGGCGTAGAAGTCGCGTGGCACCTCCTTGTTTCGACGCAGGCCCAGGCAGGGATTCGCCTGCGTCGTGAAGCCCCATTCGCGGGCGTGCGTAAAGATCGTGGAGAGCAGGGCAAGTTCGCGGTTTGCCCGAACCTTCGCGGTCCTGCCATCCCTGTACTGGGCCAGCACTTGAGTCGTAATCGCTTCAACTGGCGCGCCGCTGAACGCTTCCCTCAGTTTCTTCAAGCCTTTCGTGTAGTCGTCCCGCGTTCCCTTCTTCAGGCCAGGCATTACCCTGCCTTCATACTCGTCGAAAAGACGGTCCATCAGATGAACAGGCTTGGGCACGGCCTTCCTGTCGAGTCGCGCCCATTCGACCTTCGCCTCATCGAGGTTCGTCCCCAAAGGGGTTTCAACCCTTTTCCCCTCTGGGGTCTTGCCGCAATAGTAGTAACACGTCAGGACCTTCCCGCTTTTCAACGTCCGTATCCGCCGAATCATTCTCGGCGGCAGGTCTAGATTTGCCGCCTTCCTCCTTGCCATTGCTTAGCTCACCCTCGAAAGATCCAATGTCCATGTTTCTGCTACGGCGTTTGTGGCCGAGGGCTTCACTCCAGCCAACTTCAGGCGGGCATACACCCGACCGACCACTGGGCGCCTGGCGCCGGTCAGCACGTACTGCCATCCGTTGTTTGCCAGCCAGGCGATTTGTTTCCCGGGTAGGTGATACCCGGTGATCGCCGCGAGCTCTTCCTCGGCGAGTGTTTCGCTTTGAATTTCCATGTTTATCTCCATGCTGCCGGGTGCGGCAGATTTGAGTTTGTTGATCAGGCTGCGTTATGGATGCTGGCCGCAGCGCGGCGCCGGTTCATCAAGACCAGCAGTCGGTAGGCCTTGAAGCGGCGACCGTCGCCGGTATCGATTTCAGGAGCCAGGTTGGATAGGTCGCCCTCAAGCATTTCGAAGTAGAAGAGGTGCTCACCATCTCCACCCCATTCGGGCTGTTTGGTTGCCCAATCCCTCGCATGCACGCATGGCATGCAGGTCTTGAAAGTGTCCATAAGGCCCTCCCAAGCTCCGGCTGTTAGTTGGTACTGTTGGCCCGGGTCAATTCGGCCGCGGCATTCACAGCAGGAATGCCGTTTCCTGGCCGTTGGTTGAGATGTCGCCTGAAAATCAGACATAGGTCGTCCTTGCCCGCACTGCCGGCGGGCTGTGTTTAGGGAAAGGGTTACGCTGCGCTCTTGCGCGCTGGCGGTTCGGGCGGGTATCCGAAGTGCATCCGGACGCGGCCGGTGTAGCCGCACTCTCTGCATCCTGCCGGGGCGTGGGTGTCGTATCCGTAGCTGCAGCTGGAGCAATCGCAACTGCAGCCTGAACAGCGGACCGAGCAAACCGCGTCTATCTCTACTTCTCCCTGGGCGGTTATCGTGTAGTTGAAACGCCGGTCCAGTCGGAACCCAGTGATCTTTTCGGCTGCCTCATACGTGCCTGGCTCGATGCGGAAACCGAGCCGAGCTGATGGATCAGAAATGACTCGGCGAACTTTCCTCATCTCGACCCTCTGTAGATCAGGTAGGCCATGTAGGTGAGGGCGACCATCAGCATTCGCTCCAGTTCATGCCCTGGATGTATTCGCAAGGAACCATCAGGTGGTCAGGTGGCACGGTGCTCTCAGTCCGAGTGTCGCCGAAATACGCGATGGCGGCCTGTGCTCGTTCAAGTGAAAGCTGGGCATGTCGGATCTGCCAGGACTTTCGCTGCTTGTAAGAGCGCAGCGCCAGAGCCTTGTCGGTGTATGCGAATCGCCGTCCGTACTCCCCACCATCCTTCAGTACGCGCTTGCGGTGCTGCTTCAGCAGGGATTCACGTTGCGAGCCTCTGAATAGTTTTTCGTGGAACTCATCAACGATGTACCAGCACTGCTCGGTTTCGCCGATGACCACGTACTTCTTGCAGGTGACTTCCAGGCCTTTCGGGTCGAGCTCGTCGACGTAGCGATAATGGTCCGGGCCAAGCTTTTTCTTTTCCATGGGCGCACTTGTCCTTGCCGCTATGCCGCGGCTGAAATGGAGGGGGGTAGAGGAGTTACAGCGGAAGGAGTACAAATGTACTCCTGATAAGGAAATGAATACGAAACGTCTGACATTCTGGTGTGGCTTTACCACTTTGATGTCATAGTGGCTCCACAGGAACATCGACTCGTAATTCCGAGTCAGTCCTTTGGGGGCATCTGTCCAATGTGTAGCAAAGATGATTTTCGGTTAAACGCTCACCGACACCTCCTTGATTTGGAGGCCTGCAACTCAAGACTGATGGTTTTGATCGCATCGGACGAGGTGGAGGGCGTTTTCTGGGATGCTGCAGTTGAGTGTCACCGTAGGTCCTTTGATTCCTGGCTCAGCTTTTTGATTTCAAGTCCCACCCTTGGGTATCCAGTTGATACAGGGGTAGTCCCTCTGCTTTAGCTGATTGGCGCGCTCGGCTCTGCGCTGGCGGACAACGAGGCTTCGATACGGTCATGCAGGTCAACTGTCTCGCCCGTTGGCTCGTTTTCCGCCACCAGTGAGCACGTGCCAACAACCTCACGCAGCAGCGCCTCCAGCTCGGCCTTGCGTTGCCGCAGGTTGTTGGACACACGCTGCTCAACCTTGATGTCGCTGAGTGCGATTTTAAGCTCCTTGCGCAGCCGCTCGACCTCTCCAGCTGCTGCTGGAGCTGCGTGGGCGTAGAGCGGACCGAGCTTGGCTATTTCGCCGAGACAGGCGTTCCAGCCATCGGCGTAGCCTTGGTCCCAGTCGTGAGACATACCCGATTTTGCATTGCAGGATGGCAGCTTCACCGGCTCGCCCTGGTGCTGCTCGACAGGCTGTTCCAGGATTGCGCGCATCCTCGATCTGGATGTCACCAGTGGTGAACCCCAATCGTCAGCAAGGGAGACTGCAAGCTCACGCGGCACGCTGACCATCTTCTGTTCGTTGCTCATGCAGCCTCCTGCGGGTAGGTCTGTTCGCCCTTGGCGCCCTGGTCGGCGTCGTTGGCAATCTGATTGAGGGTCCGTGCCAGCTCGCGCAACTGGCCCGACGTGAGAAGCGCGCCGCGGGCGGGGAGGCCCTTGACGAATGTGAGGCCGCGTTCATCGATCGTGACGACGAACCGGGCCCGGACTTTCTGGCTCATACAGCCTCCATGTTCATCAGCAGGTTCTGGGCGTTCACAATCGTCATGCCCAGGCGCTGGCCGATAAGCACCTCCAGCTTCGCCCCCTCCGAGTTCTCCCAGCCCGGCAGGAGGCAGATAACCCCGCACAGGCCCAGGCGGGTGAGGTCGTAGGCCATGTAGTCGGCCCACTCGGCGCCCTCGACGACACCATGCTCTGCCGGATTCTCGACTATGTAGCCGAACGACCGTAGCTTGGCGGCTACGGCGTTGAAGGCAGGGAAGTTGAAGTCCTCGATGCCGGTCATCGGCCCGGCAACGTAGATGCGATTTTCGCGGGCGCTGGCGAGCGTCACTCCAGATGCCGCCGGCGGCGGCGATAGGTCGTGCCAGCTTTCCACCTCGAACTCTCCGGGGCGGAGACCAAGTTGCCTGCCGTTCGGCATGACAGCGGCGACCGCGCCGTGGCTGTTCGTCCAGACCGGCAAGATGTCCTGCTCCTTGGCGAAGGGCACTGGACCGTCGATGTAGGCGAATCCGATACCAGGCATAGGGTCGGCGGTGACGTTTTTCAGCATGCGCACGGTACGTGGTACTCGGTCGCCGTAGGGGTAGTCTGGCGAGCGCTTGTGCAGCGCCGGGCAGTCGATGTGCTTTGGTTCGGGCATGGGGATACCTCGCGGT
>NZ_JSYZ01000024.1 GCF_001293465.1 Pseudomonas asplenii | reverse complement strand
GTTGGCCTGGCGATCCTCGCGACGGGTGTCGACTCCGGTGGTCACCACACTGACGAGGTGTACCAGTTCTGCCGCCTGCGCCGTTGGCGCAACGTCTTCGCTCTCAAGGGGGCGAGTAAGCCCGGCCGGCCAGTGATTGCCCAGCGTCCATCAATGGTCGATGTGACATGGAAGGGCCAGACGGAGCGCAACGGTGCTGAGCTGTGGTTTGTCGGTACCGACACCGCGAAGGACTGGATCTACAACCGGTACCAGTTCGAGAGCGGGCCCGGCGCCGTGCACTTCCCAAGCGACATGCCTGATGACTTCTTCGATCAGTGCGTGGCCGAGCGCAAGGTTGCCCGCTATGTGCGTGGCCACAAGCGCATCGAGTGGACCAAGGGCAAGGGCGAACGCAACGAGGCGCTCGACCTGCAGGTGTACAACCTGGCGATGGCCCATTACTTGGGCATCAACCGCTATCACGAGGTCGACTGGGAGCGTGCCCGCCAGGCGCTGGCACAGGCGGGGCTGTTCGATCAGCCACCGCCGAAAACGCCACAGCAGGCCGACGCTGTTGCCGAGCCTGATGACGAACCAGATTTGGACACGGATCAGGATTCAACGCCTTCTGCACCGCCTCCAGCACCACGACCGCCGCCGCCACCTCCGGCTCCGCCGCGTAGTGCGCCACCACCGCAACGCCGCAGCTCCAGCAGCGGCTACCTGAAGAGACGCTGATATGGCTTACACACAAGCACACCTCGACGCTGTCGAGCTGGCGATCGCGCAGGGCGAAAAGACTGTGCGGTACGCCGATCGTAACATTGAGTACCGGACGGTTGATGAACTGATCCGGGCCCGTGACCTGATCCGTACCGATCTGGCCAGGGCGGCAGGGCCCCGTTCCCGCGTGACCCGTCTTTACCATGGGGGGAAAGGGCTTTGAGCGGACGTTATCTGTCCCTCCCGCGTTCGGGGCTTCTGGTACCTGAACGCATCAAGGCCAGTTACGAAGGCGCCGCCGAGGGACGGCGCTCATCGTCCTGGGATGCCCCGGACACGGGCGTGAACAGCCTGATCATGCCGGCATTGCGCAACCTGCGCTCACGTTCACGGGCCGCTGTTCGCAACGACCCGTATGCGTTCAACGCGATCGACAAGCGGGTCAGCAACCTGATCGGCACCGGTATCACGCCGCATCCGCGAACGCTCGACAAGGCGTTGCGCAAGGTCATGCAGGAGCTGTGGGAGGACTGGGTTGATGAGGCGGATGCTGATGAGCTTACCGACTTCTACGGCCAGCAGGCCCTCATAGCGCGCACCGTTGAGCAGTCCGGGGAGTGTTTCGTCCGGTTGCGGCCTCGGCGGCTGGAGGATGGCTACGCGGTGCCTCTGCAGCTTCAGTGCCTGGCGCCGGAGTTCGTGCCCCACGACAAGTTCGAGGTGACCCGCTTCGGCAACGTCATCCGGGCGGGGGTCGAGTTCAATGGCCTGGGCAAGCGGGTGGCCTACTGGTGCTATCGCAACCACCCCAGCGACAAGGCCTCGCTCAATGCGGGGTACAACCCGCTGGTGCGCATCCCGGCCGAACAGATGCTGCACATCTTCGAGCCGCTGGAACCCGGCCAACTGCGCGGTGTTCCGCGTCTGGCTCCGGTCCTCAAGCGGCTGCGCAGCCTGGACAACTTCGACGATGCGGTGCTGTTCCGGCAGGAGGTAGCCAACCTCTTCACCGGCTTTGTTCACAAGCCCGCACCGGAAGGCCCGCCGAGGATCGATCCAGTCACCGGCCAGTTGATCACAACCGACGGTGATGGCTTCACGCCGATGGTCGGTCTGGAGCCAGGGACGGTGCAGGAGCTGGGCCCAGGCGAGCAGGTCGAGTTCTCCGATCCGCCTGATGGCGGCAACAACTACCCCGACTTCATGCGGCAGCAACTGATGGCTGCCGCCGCCGGGGCAGGGCTCCCCTACGAGCTGATGACCGGTGACATGCGCGACGTGAACGACCGGGCGATCCGGGTGGTACTCACCGAGTTCCGCCGTCGCCTGGAGCAGTTGCAGTTTCAAGTGTACGTCCACCAGCTGTGCCGCCCGGTGCGGTCGGCCTGGATGGACATGGCCGTGCTGGCCGGCGCGCTGGACCTGCCGGACTACGCCTTGCGGCGCCGCGATTACCAGCGGACACGCTGGGTACCGCAGGGCTGGGCCTACATCCACCCGGTTCAGGACGTTCAGTCTCGCTCGATGGAGATCGTTGCAGGGTTCGCCTCACGCAGCGAGGTCTGCCTGCGTGGTGGTACCGATGCCGAGATCGTGGACGAGGAGAACGCCGCCGATATCGCCCGGATGAAGGAACTGGGCCTCAAGTACAGCACCTTGTCGGCAGTCGATGAGGATCCCGACGAGAAGGAGAAACCATGAAACCACTGATGCCATTTCGCATCTTCAACATGGCTGCCACTGCGCAGCAGGTCAACGATCAGCACTGGTACCAGATCAGCGCGGCCGCAGAGGCCGAGCAGAGGCCCATCGAGATCTACATCTACGGTGAGATCGGCGGGTGGGGCATTACGGCCAACCAGTTCATTCAGGATCTCAAGGCCGTCGACGACGGCGTTTCCCCGGTGGTGGTGGCTTTCAACACCATCGGCGGTGATCTGTTCGACGGCCTGGCCATTCACAACGCCTTGAGCCGACTGGGCGAACGATGTACGGCCCGAGTCGATGCCCTGGCGGCCAGCGCGGGGAGTGTCGCTGCCTGCGGTGCCCACCGCCTGGTGATGGCCTCCAATGCCATGCTCATGGTCCACAACCCCTGGACCTGGACCAGTGGCGATGCCGAGGATCTCCGGCGTGTTGCCGATGTTCTCGATCAGACATTCGAGGCCATCATCGCCGCCTACAAGGCTAAGGCGCCGGACATCGACGACGCCGAGCTGCGGCGCATGGTCAACGATGAGACCTGGTTGACGGCTCAGGAGGCCCTCGTCTTGGGGCTGGCCGACGAGGTTGGTAACGGTGTCGAGGTCAAAGCCTGCCTCGGGCAGGGGGCTGCGATGAAGCGTTACCGACAGACACCGCAGGCGCTTCTCGATCAGTTGAAGGCCAGCCAGCCGACGCCCGTCGAGGATGTCCCGCCTGCTCCTAGCAATCCAGCCCCGCTGCCCCCAGCAGTTGCCGACGCGGCCCAACTGGCCTTGATGATCACCAAGGCGTGTGGCGAGGCCGGTATCAGCAATCTGGTCGAGCCGCTGATTGCATCCACCAAGCTGGCCGATGTGGCCACCGTGCAGGCTGCACTGACCCGGGCGAAGGGCGTTCGCGACCTCTGCGCGGCAGCCCGACTGCCAGAGCTTGCCGCCAAGTTCATCACCGATGGTCTGGACACTGATGCGGTTCGGGCTCGGTTGTTCGACACGCTGGTCGGCTCTGGCAAGGGGTTCGAGATCGACAACAGCCTGCCACCGGCCGGGGATGCCCCGGAAACGGTGCCGTCCAAGATGCCGGCACCGAACAACACCTACGCGGCCCGTCGGCAGGCCGCCCAACAGCACTCTGGCAAAGGAGCCTGAGCATGAGCAAAAACTACGTTGAGCCGGTACATGCCGGTGAGTTCCTCCTGTCTGAAGGCGCAGGGAAGATCTCCCGCGAGGCGATCGATTTGGTACCGGGCGCAGCGCTTCCAGCAGGCCAGGTGCTGGGCCAGATCACTGCCACCGGCCTGTTCGCGCCGTACTCGTCGACGGCGGAAGACGGCAGCGAGCAGGCCAAGTGCATTCTGTTCGCTGGGGTGGCGGCATCCGAGGAACAACGTCGAGGCCGCGCTGTTGCCCGGCTCGCCGAGGTGGTGGGCGATCTCCTCGCAGGTTTGGATCACGACGGCGAGAAGGCCCTCGCCGCTCATTTCATCATCGTTCGCTGAGTCGAACAGCATTCATTCAACCCCGCCTAGAGCGGGGTTTTGCATTTCTGGAGGGCCTTCATGGCTGACATCGAAATTTTTGAAAACGACGTATTCACGGTGCCTGCGCTCACGGCAGCTATCAACGAACAACCCTTCGTCCCCGGCCGGCTGGCAGCTCTGGGGCTGTTTGAAGAGGAGGGCGTTAACACGCTGACGGTGCAGGTGGAAAAGGACGGCGACACCCTCGCTCTGGTTCCGGCTGGCGAGCGTGGCACCTCGGGCCTGGCAGTGAAAGGTAGCAAGCGGATCCTGCTGCCCTTCAACACCGTGCATCTGCCGGAAACCTTCACCATTCTGGCAGATGAAATTCAGGGGATCCGTGCATTCGGCCAGCAGACGGAGCTGCAGGCAGTGCAGGACGTGGTCAACAAGCGCCTGGCCAAGGCCCGGCGTCAGCTCGACGCAACCCATGAGTTTCACCGCATGGGGGCGCTGAGTGGGTATGTGCTGGACTCTGATGGATCGACGGTGTTGCTGAACATCTTCGATCGTTTCGGATTGCAGCCGGCCGTGGTCCAGATGGAGCTGGCTAATGCCGAAACCAAGGTCCGAGTGAAGTGCGTCGAGGCGCTGGATGCGCAGGAGGAGGCGCTGGGGGCTGTTGCCAGTTCGGGGGCCCGAGCCTTCTGCGGGAAGAACTTCTGGCGCGCGCTCATTGACCACCGAAGCGTGGCCAAGACCTACGAGGGGAGCCAGTACGCGGCTTCGCTGCGTGCTGATGGCCGTGAATCCTTCGAGTTCGGTGGCATCGTTTGGGAGCGTTATCGCGGGAAGGTTGGTGGTGTCGCCTTTGTTCCCGATGACGAGGCACGCCTGGTGCCGGAAGGTGTCGCGGGTCTGTTTATCTCCCGGTTCGCCCCGGCGGACTACATGGACACGGTCAACACTGAAGGCCTGCCGTACTACAGCCAGCTGGAGATGATGCCGATGCGGAAGGGTATGGCGGGTGAGGCACAGTCGAACCCGTTGCACCTGGTGACCCGTCCGCGTGCAGTCATTCACCTGAAGCTCTGATCATGGGCTTCCGGGACCTGATCAGCAGAGTGGATGACGTCGTCTTCGATCGGTTGAGCGACTCTGCCTGGATCGAGGGCCGAAAGGTGCACGGGATGTTCTCCGCACCTTGGCTGCAGCCCAAGCTGGGGCGCATCACCACCGCATTGCGTGAGCCTCACCTGGTGATCCGGGTGAGCGACAACGCGGGGGTGGAGACCCGGCAGAAGGTTGTGATCGATCTTCCGGCAGAGGACGGCGGCGGTACCTACACAATCGCGAGCATCGAGCCCGGCGGTGATGGGCTCGTTGCGCTGGTGCTGAGGAAGACGGCATGAGCGTAGGCAGCTATCACCGGCAAACGGCCGGTGAGGGAATGATCTTCCTGCAGGCAAATCCCCAGCAGGTCGCCCAGTTTGACGAGTTCGCGGGCTTGGCGCCGAAGGCGATCGCTGCTGCCCAGCGTCGGGCCATCAACAAGACGTTGCGCTGGCTTCGGACGCATGTTGGTCGGGCAGTGGCGGTGCAGGAGCGTATCGCGGTCGCCTCTGTGCGGCAGCGTTTGCGGGCCTATCCGGTCGGCAGCAACGGTCAGGGCCGGTTGTGGTTTGGCCTCGATCCGATTGCGGCGAGCCGTGCAGGGCGGCCTCGGCAGACCCGGGCGGGTGTGTCTGTGGCCGGTCGCCGTTACGCGGGCGCCTTCTACAAGGCGGTCTACGGCAGTCAGGCCGACATCTGGATCCGCACGGCCAGCAAGCACTTCAGGGAGAGCGAATACCCGAACAGCAATGTCTCGGGTGGCGGTGGCGCCAGTTCGGGCTGGATCGCCGAGAACGGCGGTCGCTTCCCCCTGGCCAAGGCGATGATCTCGCTTGAGGACGTCCGGCGGCATTTTGAGTCCTGGACCAATCGGGCCCATCAGCGGCTGCTGGAGGTAATGAGGCAGGAGCTGAACTACGAACTGCAGAAATTCTTGGGGAGAATTGGTAATGGACGATGATCCGATACCGCTGGACCATCTGTACGCGGCCATGGAAGCGCATATCGCCAAGGCTATACCGGCGCTGGCCTATGTGGGAACTATGCCGGACAAGCTCGATCGAGTGCCTCTGCCGGGTGTTGTCATCGAGCTGGCCGAGTGGGAGCCGGGCCATGACCCCGGTACCGGCGAGGTGGGGCTGGATGTGCGCTTCGAGGCTCGGGTGATCGTCGCCGGCGAGGAGGAGCATGCGTTGCGCATGGCTGCATTCGCGGCGGCGCAGATCACTATTCTGTTGCGTATGCAGACCTGGGGCTTGGCTGTCGAACCGGCGAAGTTTGTTCGTGCTGCCCAGGACTGGAGCCGTCCGGAGCTGGATGGTTACGCGGTCTGGATGGTTGAGTGGACCCAGATCATCTACCTGGGCGAGGAGGAGTGGCCGTGGCCAATCGAGCCCGGCGGTAAGCCCATGGTGTCCGGCGATGACGGCAACCCGGTCGAGCTGGAGGCCCCTGTATGAGTTACGCCTCTGCACAGCATGACCGGATGATCGCTGACCTGGTGCTTCCCTGCTTTGTTGTGGAGGTCGATCTGGATGCTGGCAAAGTGCGGGTTTCCGATGGCGACGGCTGGACCAGCGCCTGGGTGAAATGGCATTCGCAGGCGGCGGGCAAGGCCCGGCACTGGCGGGCGCCAAGCCTGAATGAGGAGGGTATCTTGTTCAGCCCGAGCGGGGATCCGGCTCAAGGGACCTTCGTGCCAGGGCTGTACGGCAAGGCGGGTCCGCAGGCCGACAACCGCGACCACGTCGAGGTCTGGCGATTCGACGATGGTGGCAGCCTAGTCTACGACTGGCAGGCTAACAGCTACACCATCGAGCTGCCGGCCGGCACGGTCACGGTCAAGGTCGGTGGCTCCCAGGTCGAGGTCACGCCTGCTCAGATCCGCGTGCTTTCGAGCAAGATCAGTCTGGTGGGCGCTGTCACGATCGATGGCACGCTCAACACCACCGGCAACATCACCAGCGCTGGCTCGATCATGGACACGACGGGCAACAGCCCTAACCACAAGCACTAACCCTTATCGATCAACCAGCCCGCCGCGTGCGGGCTTTTTCGTTTCTGGAGCATCCCATGAGCAAATCGAGCCCCGTTGTGCCGCCCGATTCGGCAGAGGGCCAGGCAGTGGCCCCTGACACTGTCAGCGCTGCGAGCCCCATCGGCTCCGTGCGCGTCTTCCGCGACAAGGTCTACACCTCGCGGACCCTCGTCATGTCCGACGGCAGCACCATCCCCGTTGCCTGTGGCCGTGTCAGCGCGGCCGACGACCATCAATACGCCTTCCTCAAGGCCCACCCCGAGTTCGAACCCTTGCAGGAGTAATCGCCATGATCGGAATGGATCGCCGGACCGGCTTGCCCCTTTCCGATCGTGAACACCTGGTCCAGTCGGTCGAGGACATTGTGACGACGCCGATCGGCAGCCGGCGGCAGCGCCCGGAGTACGGCTGCGACCTTCGCCGCTTTGTCGATCTGCCGGTCAACGATGGCTGGAAAAGCGCCGTACAGGCCGAGATCGCGCGGGCGTTGGCACGGTGGGAGCCTCGTTTCAAGCTGGAGAGGGTGAGGGTTCTTGCTGTGTTGGGTGGCCGGATCTCGCTGGAGCTGTCCGGTCGGTACCGGGGCGATAGTCTGCTGATGGAGGTGGCCGCGTGAGTATTGTTGATTTGTCGACGCTTCCTGCACCGCAAGTGCTTGAAAGCCTGGACTTCGAAGAGGTGTATCAGGCTGACCTCGCTACCTTCCGCTCATATATGGGGGAAAACTGGACCGCTCAGTTGGAGAGTGACCCGGTCGTCAAGCTGGTTGAGGTTGGTGCCTACCGCAAAGTCGGCAACCGGGCCCGGGTCAACGATGCGGCAAAGTCGTTGCTGCTGGCCTATGCCAGGGGTCGCGACCTTGATCAGCTTGCTGCGAATGTCGGTCTGCAGCGCTTGGTCGTTCAGGCCGAGGATCTGACGGCGGTGCCGCCCGTGGAGGAGGTCCTCGAGGAGGACGATGCCCTACGCGAGCGAATCCAGCTCGCCTACGAAGGGCTGACCACAGCGGGGCCGCGTAGCAGCTACAAACTGCATGCGCGAAATGCGTCAGGGCAGGTTGCTGACGCCGAGGCGGAAAGCCCGTCGCCGGCGGTGGTGGTGGTCACGGTGCTCGCCCTGGCCGGCGAGGGTACTGCCAGCCAGGCGCTACTGGACACTGTGCATGCGGCATTGAGCGACGAGGATGTCCGGCCGCTGGGCGACAGGGTGTTGGTGCAAAGCGCCGAGATCTTGCAGTACCGGATCGATGCCGTTGTGCACATGGCCGGTACCGGATCCGAAAACGAAGCGATCCTGGCCGAGTGCCAGCGGCGCCTCGCGGCGTGGATCAACCCCCGGCGCCGGCTGGGTGTCGAGGTGTCGCGCTCGGCGGTGGACGCGCAGTTGCACATCAGCGGTGTGCGTAAAGTCGAGCTGGCCAACTGGGTGGACATCACGCCTAGCAGGTCGCAGGCGGCTTTCTGCACGGGCTTCAGCGTTGTGATGGGAGAGGGCTGATGGACAGTCTTCTGCCGAACAACAGCACCGAACTGGAGCGTGCCATTGAGGCCGCCGCCCATGAGATCGTCGAGGTGCCCCTGCGCACTTTGTACAACCCCGACACCTGCCCGGCGCATTTGCTGCACCAGTTGGCGTGGGCGTGGTCGGTGGATCGTTGGGATAACGCGTGGCCCGAGACTACCAAGCGGGCGGTGTGCCGATCTGCCTTCCTCGTGCACTCACGCAAAGGAACGATCGGCGCTCTGCGCAGGGTGGTCGAGCCATTCGGCTACCTGATTGAGGTTGATGAGTGGTGGGAGCTTGAGCCTGCTGGCGCCCCTGGGACCTTCTCGCTGCGTGTGGGCGTCTCAGACTCAGGTATCGATGAACAGACCTACCTGGAACTCACACGGCTCATAGATGACGCCAAGCCCGTTAGTCGGCACATGTTGGGGCTCGATATCAGCCTTGAAGCGCGGGTTCCTGCCTACATGGGGGTGCCCGTTTCAGACGGGGATGTGCTGGATGTCTACCCCTGGGAGGCCGCCGACATTGAAGTCAGCGTGGGCGCTCATAACCGCCTGATCGATCACACACAAGACACACTGGATATCTACTTGAATGGCTAATTCAACCACACAATTTGGCGGGTTCCTGACCAATATCGGGGTGGCCCAGCAGGCTAATAGCGCTGCACTGGGCGTTCCCTGGAATATCGGCTTTATGTTGATCGGTGATGCCGGTGGAGAGCCGAGCCAGGCGCCGGACCCAACGCCGAAGCCGACGCAGGTAGCGCTGGTACGGCAGGTCCATCGCATGCAGTTGAACGCTCTCTATCCGTCGCCTGCAGATCCTGCGGTGTTGGTAGCTGAGGCGGTTCTACCGCCGGAAGTCGGCGGCTTCTGGATTCGCGAGCTGGGTTTGGAAGACTCTGCGGGCAACATGATTGCCGTGGCCGCGCCGGCGCCGAGCTATAAACCGCTGTTGACGCAAGGGTCGGGCCGTACGCAGACGATCCGTATGCATGTTGTGTTCGGCAACGTCGCAAACATCACGTTGAAGATTGACCCTTCGATCGTGCTGGCTACCCGTGATTACGTCGACAAGGCGCGAGAGGTAACGGAGCTGTATGTGCGCAATCAGCTCAAGGCTCATACCGATGCCGCAGATCCTCACCCGCAGTACCTGCTGCGTTCTTCGGTCGCTGCGGACGCTGGACGGCTGTCCTGGCTCGGAACTGCAGGTGGCACTGCCGGCGCGCTGACCTTTTCCATGGTCAGCGGTGAGCCGAAGCTTTCGGCGTTGGCAGCGGGGCAGCGGTTCCAGTTCGTCGCGGCGCTGGCCAACCCGGGTGCTGTCACAGCGAAGATCGGCACGCTTGCGGCGAAGGCAATCAAGAAAGCAACTGATTCGGGGCTGGTTGATCTCGACCCAGGGGACATTAAGCCAGGTGCCCTGTATGACCTGAACTACGATGGGGCTGTGTTCCAACTCGGTGGTGGTGTGGGAGGGGGCAAGGCTTTCGAGCGCTTCTCGTTTACCGCCTCTGCCGGGCAGTCGCAGTTTGCATTTCCGCATGCCGGCGCTTCGGTGATCGCGCTGCGAAATGGTAGGGAGGTTCGGGACTTCAGTTCGAACGCGGATTTCACGAAAGTCACTTTTGGCATCCCGTGTGAAATTGATGAAGCGGTCGAGTTCCTGGTGTTTGGCTCGTTCAAGGTTTCCGGGGCTTACACGAAGGCCGAAGTCGATGCCCTGTTGAAAACTGCTTCGGCGCTGCCTGTCGGGTCGATGCTGCCTTTTCCTGCGGGTGTTGTGCCGCCGGGCTTCCTCGAGACGGATGGCAGCATTCGGAGCATTGCGGCGTATCCGGACCTCGCTGCGTACGTCGGGACAACATTCAACGTCGGCAATGAGGGGGCAGGTAACTTCCGACTGCCTGACACACGCGGGGAGTTCCTGCGTGGCTGGGACCATGGGCGGGGGATTGATACCGGTCGTGGTGTTGGTAGCTATCAGACCGCTGCGGGGCCCGTGCTCGGGATCGACTCGCGTATTTCGTCGGCGGCTGGAACTATCCCGCCGTACAGCGTGACTGTGCCCGCTGATGGAAGCAAGACGGCATGGCTGAACACGGGTGATGCAAACAGCTCCGGTGACGTGGATCTGAAATTCTCTCTCGACTCATCGGGGGTCCGGCCGCGTAACTTGGCTGTGATGTGGTGCATCAAGGCTTGGAACGCCCCCGTCAATCAGGGAAACATCGACGTGGCGGCTCTCGTTGCGCTCTCTGCGCAAGCCACGGAGGCTATTCAAGGAACCCTGAAGATCGCGTCTGACGATCAGGTGGTCGAGGGAAGCGATAACAAAACGGCAGTCTCGCCGCGCAAGCTCAGGCTTGGATTTAACGTGAGCTGGGGTGCCAATGGTTTTCTTGTGTGCCCGACTTGGCTCGGCGGGCTGACGTTTCAATGGGGCGTCATCGCCGAGGCCGCACGTTTCTCAGAGTTCGACTACGGAACAGTTGCGCTGCCGATTGCGTTTCCACGGGCGCCGCTGTTCGCAACCTGCCAGGTGACGGGTCAGGCCGCAAGTCCTGCAGACAGTTTCGGCGTGCTGAAGGCGATCACAGCAACGGCGATCAGCCTGATGGCGGGGAGCAACTTACAAACCACTCACACTCACGGCATGCGTTGGTTTGCCGTTGGCTACTAACAGGGTCCATGTATGAAGCGTCTTTACAGTAAAAGCATGCTGACGACGTATATCGTCGGCCTGCACAGTAGTATTCCTGCCGATGCCGTCGAGATCTCCGACGAGTTGTATGCAGCGGTAATCGGCAATCCAGTGCCTGGCAAGGTCCGGGTTCACGATGAGCAGGGGCTGCCTTATCTTGTTGATGCTCAGGAGGCTCCAGTTGACCGCTCTGTGGTTGAGCGAGCCTGGCGTGATGCCGAGCTGTCGGCGGTTGCCTGGTACCGCGATCGGCATCGTGATCAAGTCGAGATCGGTGCGGAAACGACGCTGGGTGCTGACCAGTTCCAGGAACTGCTCGTCTACATGCAGGCGCTGCGCGACTGGCCTCAGTCGGCAGCTTTTCCAGACCTGTCTGCTCGGCCTCAAGCGCCGGAATTCCTTGAGTCGCTTGGAGGTGGGCAATGAGTCGCGCCGATACCCTGGCGGCGAATGACAAGGCTGTTCAGGACTTTGTCTTGAACGGCGAAATTTCAGCGGCGGAAATGGTTGCCGGCGAGGCGCAGGGGAGCAAGTGGCTGAGCCTTCGGCGGCTGCGCCTGGGCTTCTCTGTGAGCATGGCGCGCAATGGTTACCTGATTTTCCCGAGCTGGCTCGGGAGCCTGATTCTCCAGTGGGGCCGCGTTGCGACCCCAACAGGGGATATTGAGTATTCGGTGTCTTTCCCGATTGCGTTCAAGGCTGAGCTGTTCAACCTGCAAGTGGCGTACGGCTACGATCAGGCTCGCCCAAATGATGGGATTGTGGCGCAGATTGCAGCAACGACCCTGCAGGGTTTCATGGCAAACCGGAATGACATTGGCTCGATAGTCAGTGTGCCTACGGCCTACATCAACTATTTCGCGATCGGGCGGTAAAGACCGCTTTCTGACTATCCGTTCGGCGTTCTTAGGGCGCCTCCCCAACCTCTAGCTGCAGTACCCAACACAACCTCGCATATGCGGGGTTTTTTCATTTCTGGAGAGTGACTATGAGTTTCTTCCACGGCGTTACCGTGACGAACGTCGACACCGGCAGCCGGACCATCTCGCTGCCGTCGTCCTCGATCATCGGTCTTGTCGATACCTTCACCCCGGCGCCGGAGTACACCGCGCAGCCGAATGACCTGGTGCTGATCACCCGCGAGAGCGAGGCGATCGCGGCCTGGGGCCCCGACGCGGCGATCACGAAGGCCTGTCAGGCGATCTACAAGCGTGCGAAAGCGGTCATCGTCGCCTGTGGCGTGGCGAAGGTCGCCGACGCGGCCCAGCAGACCTCGGCGATCATTGGCGGCGTTCTGGCTGACGGCAAGCGGACAGGCCTGCAGGCGCTGCTCGATGGCAAAAGCCGCTTCAACGCTCAGCCGCGGCTGCTGGTCACCCCGAAGCACAGTTCGTCCCTGCCGGTTGGCACTGCCCTCGTTGGGCTGGCAGACAAGCTGCGTGGCCTGGCGATCCTCGACGGGCCAAACACCACCGACGAAGCAGTACAGGCCTACGCCAAGAACTTCGGTGCCAAGCGTGCCTACCTGGTAGACCCCGGTGTTCAGTACTGGGACCCCACCGCCAGTGCCACGGTTGATGCCCCAGCCTCGGCCTGGGTCGCTGGGCTGTTCGCCTGGACTGACAGTGAGTACGGCTTCTGGGCATCGCCGTCGAACAAGGAGTTCACCGACATCACTGGCACAACTCGCCCGATCGAGTTCCTCGACGGCGATGAAACCTGCCGGGCCAACCTGCTGAACAACGCGAACATCACCACGATCATTCGTGATGACGGCTACCGCCTGTGGGGTAACCGAACGCTGTCGAGTGATCCGAAATGGGCGTTTGTCACGCGCGTTCGGACCATGGACATCGTCATGGACGCGATCCTGTACGGCCACAAATGGGCAGTCGACCGATCGATCACTGCCACCTACGTCAAGGACGTGACCGAGGGCCTGCAGGCCTTCATGCGCGACCTGAAGAACCAGGGCGCGATCATCAATTTCGAGGTTTATGCCGACCCGGATCGCAACACGGCCTCCCAGCTCGAACAGGGCAAGGTGTACTGGGTCATTCGCTTTACCGATGTCCCGCCGGCCGAAAACCCCAACTTCCTCGTCGAAGTCACGAACCAGTGGCTGACCGAGGTCCTCGATACCGCCGCCTAAGGAGCTAACCACATCATGGCAATGATTCCCGAAACCCTGTCGAACCTGAACCTGTTTGTGGACGGTGTCAGCTTCCAGGGCGATGTACCCAGTCTGACCCTGCCGAAACTGACCCTGAAGATGGACGAACACCGGGCCGGTGGCATGGACGTGCCGGTCGAGCTGGAAATGGGCATGGAAAAACAGGAGGCCGGCTTCACAACGACCGGCGTTCGGCGCGAGTCGCTGAAGTTCTTCGGCCTGGCCGATGGCTCGGCCTTCAACGGCACGTTCCGGGGTGCCTACAAGGGACTCAAGGGCAAGATCACCCCGGTGATTGTGACTCTGCGCGGAACCCTGAAAGAGGTCGACATGGGCGACTGGAAGCCTGGCGACAAGGCCGAGATCAAGCACTCGGTGGCGCTCATCTACTACCGGCTCGAAGTCGACGGTCGCGAGATCTACGAGATCGATGCGCTGGGTATGAAGCGCACCATCAACGGTGTCGACCAACTCGCGGCAACGCGTCAGGCACTGGGCCTGTAACCACCATCTCCACCTAATCCATAAGGAAACAATCCAATGAGCCAGAAAGTACCTTCCTACCTGGAGATTGATGCCGAGCGCGTTGTTGTGAAACTGAGCAAGCCCGCCGAGGCCAATGGCATCAAGGTCGATACCCTGATGATGCGAGCCCCTACCGTACGCGACGTGCGTGCTGCCCAAGCCACCGCCAATGGCGATGACGAGGTGCGCGAGCTGAACCTGTTTTCCTCGCTGACTGAGATCCATGTCAAGGATCTCGAAGCGCTCCCGCTGAAGGACTACAACCGTCTGCAGGCTGGCTATTTTCGCCTGGTGCAAGACGACGAGCTTTGACCCGGGCACGCAAAAGCGGCTGGCCAAACGGCTGGCCGCCGAGCTGGGCTTCTCGGCAGCCGAAATTTCGGTGATGCCGTGGAGCGACATGATTTGGTGGCTCACGGATTGAGCCTGTAGGAGGTGACGCATGGCGCGTTTGGCGATTGCGTTGGAAATTGGCGGTGCGGTGGCATCGTCGCTCGGCGCCGCCTTTGGCACTGCCCGGGGCCATATCAAAAAGCTCGAGGACGCGGGCAGCAAGACGAAGGTGTTGAAGAACACAATCGGCGAAACGATCAAGCTGCGTGACGAGTGGAAGCGGGCCCATGACACTGGAGCTGCGTCTGCTGCCGGCCTGTTGCGCAAGCTTGAGGGCAATCTGGACGCCCTGAAGCGGCAGGGTGTTGAGGTCGGGCGACTGTCGCGGGAGTACCAGCGCCTCGGCCGCGAGGTGAAAGCGGCTGAGATGCAGCAGAAAGGACGGCAGCAGATCGATTCGGGCAGGTCCATGCTTAAGTCGACGGTGGGTGCTGCTGTCGTCGGCGTTGGCATGGCCGCGATCCCAACAAAGGTCAGTGCTGACTATCAAGCGATCATCCGCGACATCGCGATCAAGGCGGATGTCGCGAACAAGCCCGAGGAAGCGCAGCTGACCCGGGCAGTCCTCGACACGTCGAAAGAAACGGGCATGTCTCGCAACGATGTGGCCGACCTGGTCAACCAGCTCGTCGGCGCCGGCATGGAGCTGGACAAGGCCTTGTCCTACGCACCGATCGCGGCGAAGTTCGCAGTCGGTCAGGGAGCCAGCGGCGTCGACACCGCGTCGATGATCATGGCGCTGCAGCAGAACGCCAAGATCAACGACCCGAAGGTCATGCAGCAGGCGCTGGAAGCGATCGCATACCAGGGCCAGGCCGGTAGTTTCGAGGCGTCAGACATGGCGCGATGGTTCCCGCAGTTGCTGGCGAGCATGGAGAAGAACGGCAGCACCGGCCTGGACGCGGTGACGTCGCTTGGCTCGATGCTGCAGGTACAGATGAAAACCGCCGGCAGCTCGGACGAGGCGGCGAACAACTTCAAGAACTGGGTCGAGAAGATCGGCGCGGGTGATGTGGTCAAGGCCTACAAGGATGCGGGCATCGACTATCAGGCCTCCCTGAACACGGGCATCCAGAAAGGGATGTCGACGATTGAGTCGTCGATGGCCCTGGCCATGAAGTACGTCGAGGCCACGGACCCGGCCAAGGCCAAAAAGATCAAGGACGCGAAGGCGGCGATCAGCAAGGAAGCGGATCCGGAGAAGGCGAAAGCGGCTTTGGATGCGTTGGAGAAGACCTTGCGTACCGGTGACTTGTTCGCCGACATGCAGGTCAAGGCCGCGCTTACCGCGTATTCGCAGAACAAGGACCTCTACAC
>NZ_JSYZ01000023.1:84442-154180 GCF_001293465.1 Pseudomonas asplenii | reverse complement strand
GAAATCGCTTGAAACTTGGTTATGCGGCGTTAAAAACCGGCTCGGAATGCTCATTGACAACCAGTCAACTGCGCTTCCTCGCCGGTTTTTGCCTTGCCTAACCTGCGTTTCAAACAATTTCGTACACAGCCTAGGACGGTGGCTCGAATGACCTCATATTCATGTTTACTGGAACTGCCGTCAGTGCAGACTTACCAAGCACTACGGACGGGCTCCGGCCTTAGCGGCAAGACTGATGAGGCCTCTGAACGAGGTCTGCCCAATACTCTCTTCGCCGTTCAGATCCTTTATGGGACGCTACCCGTGGGAATGGGGCGCGTGATCGGTGACGGAGGATGCTTCTTTCAAGTTGTGGATATAGCCGTCCTTCCCGCGCATCAAGGAAAAGGCTTAGGAAAACGAATCATGGCTGAAATCATTAAATACATTCAAGCCAACGTCCCTGAAAGTGGGTACGTCAGCCTTATCGCGGATGGCCAGGCACAAGACCTTTACGCACAGTTTGGTTTTGTTCACACGGCACCACGTTCTGTAGGTATGGCTTACAGTTTCCCACCTGGGCCTACCGGTCACACATCTTGGAATCAACCACCGTCAGTTGCGAAATGACTGTGCCAGAAACTCGGTGATCAACGAGGCGATCTGTGACTGGATCAGCGCCCGTGGTCGAGCGTTATCGCCGTCCCGGCAAATGATGCCATCGCCGGGTTCGTCTGCTTCGAGCAACGCCATTGCGCCAGGTTTGCACAACGACAGGAAACTGAAGTGGCTGGCGTCCCGGATCTCGACATAACGACGGGTCGCCGATGGCAATCGCTTGGCCAGGTCGGCGGACTCCAAGCGTGCAGGGAGATCTTCGGAGGGCGCACCCGCCGCGATCACCAGTGCCGGTACCGACAACGCCGCCAGGCTTTCATTGGTGATGCCCCGTGACAGGCCCAGGTCCAGGGTGACGATGGCGGTGACGCGTTTGTCCCTCAGATCACCTTCCAGTCGAGCTTTCGATACCGGGTCGCTGTCAGGGTTGATCTGTTTGTAGACGCTGCAACTGGACAGTTGCGGATGGGTGACGCATTCCTGGATAAACCGCTTGGAGTCGAACCGGGCGCCGGCAATTTCCAGCGCGGTCCAACCACCCAGTGAATGTCCCACCACCGCAATTTGACCTTTCGCCACCCCTCCATACTGACTCGGCTGAGCCATGACCGCATCGATGGCCCGTTGCAGGTCGATGGGCCGCTGCCACAGCTGTGCCGCAGCCTTCGGGTCTCGATCGCGGGTCGTGGTGCCGGGGTGGTTGACCGCGGCCACGATGTAACCCTGGTGAGCCAGGGTGCTGGCCAACCAGGACTGGTTCCCCCAGTTACCGCGAAAACCATGGGAAAGCACCACCAACGGGTGCGCGCCTGCGTCCGGAAGCGCATCGCGTACAGCCAGGTCACCGACGAATACCGCGGTATCAGCGATCAATTGCGGTGTGGCGGTGGTGGTGCTCGGGTACCAGACGACCAGTTCCAGCGGGCGATCATTGTCCTCGTCCGGCAGCGTCCTGGTCTGAAAACCGATGGTCTGGTAGCTTGCGAAGGCCGGTATGGTCAGGCAGATCAGCAGCACGAGGCCGAGTACTTTTTTCATTGTTTTTTCTTCCTTGATGGGATCTGCGTCGATGGGATGCGGCCCGAGGCGCGAGCAACATATCAGTCTTCGTGACGGCTTACTCAAGCATTTCCCGTTGCCAGTGACCACTTCTGGCTGGTAGCAGCCGGGCGTGGGTGGTCGCTTTGGACCCGGAACAGACTGTCGTTCCTGAAGAGCGGGCGACAAACCTCATGTGCTCCAACTTGAACAGCGGGCGGTATCCCGTTAGTGCCTTGGCACCGGCTGCCCATGAAAACATCGGTACGACGGACTATCCGACGGCTGATAACCTCATGGGAGAGAACGATGAGTTGCAGGGAACCAGGCAGCAACGCCTATGCGCGGGGTATCGATGTGTCGCGCTGGCAGGGTGAGATCGATTGGGCGAGGGTGGCGGCGGCCGGCGTCACCCATGGGATCGCGAAAATGAGCGAGGGCGCCACCTACGCCGACCCCAGGTTCGTCGAGAATTTTCGCGGCATGCGCGCCAACGGCTTGCAGGCGGGGGCCTATCACTACTTCAGGGCCTTGAACTGCACCCCAGGCGAGCAACTGGCCAATATCCGCGATCGGCTCGCCGCGGTGGATTTCGAGGTGGGGCGGGACCTTTTCGCCATCGATGTCGAGGCCCGGTACAACGAACAGGCGACCCCGGAGCAGATGGCCGACGGCCTGTTCCAGCTGGTCACGCTGGTCAGGGAACTGCACGGTGGCGCTCATCCGGTCATCTACACCGCTGCCGGCTTCTGGGACCGCCAGGTGGCGTGGCAGTCCTACGATTTCAGCGAGTGCCCGCTGTGGGTCGCCCATTGGCAGGTCGACGAGCCTGTCCTGCCGCAAAGCTGGCGCTGTCGAGGCCTGGGCTGGCGTTGGTGGCAGCACAGCAGCAAGGGCCTGGTGGACGGTATCCAGGGCGAAGTGGACCTTGACTGGGTCACGGTCTGACGGACCGGTCCGGATTTTGGAGGTTTTCTTGGGCAGGCCGATAGCTCGGGTGTAAGGTAACGCAAAAATACCCGTCGAGGCCCCCATGTCCGATCAACCCCTGTCTGGCAGCGTGACCGATGGCGACCGTTTCCGTTTGTTGGTCGATGCCTTGACCGATCACGCGATCTACATGCTCGATCCGCAGGGGCATGTCAGCAGTTGGAACCAGGGCGCACAGCGTATCAAGGGCTACACGGCGGCGGAGGTCGTGGGCAAGCATTTCGCCATGTTCTATACCGCCGAGGACCGGGCCAACGGTGAACCGCAGCGGGCGCTGTCGGTTGCCGCGACCGAAGGGCGCTTCGAGAGGCAGGCCTGGCGGCTGCGCAAGGACGGCACGCGGTTCATGGCCCATGTGATACTGGACCCGATCCGCGCCGACAACGGCGAGATTCTCGGCTTTGCCAAGATCACCCGTGATATCACCGAGTCGGTCCAGGCGCAGAAGGAGCTGGACCTGGCCCGCGAAGCCCTGTTCCAGTCGCAGAAACTCCAGGCCATCGGCCAGCTCAGTGGCGGTATCGCCCATGACTTCAACAACCTGCTGACGGTGATCCGCGGCAACCTCGAACTGCTGAGCAAGCGGGTCGACGGTGATGTGCGGCTCTCCCGGCTGGTGGACAATGCCTTGCAGGGGACCGCGCGCGGCGTCTCGCTGACCCAGCGCATGCTGGCCTTCGCCCGGCGCCAGGAGTTGCGCACCGAGGCGGTTCGCCTGCCACTCCTGCTGGACAACCTCATCGAGCTGTTGCGCAGTTCGGCAGGCGGCCAGGTGACGGTCCTGACCCAACTGGACGAGGCACTGCCGCCGGTGCATGCCGATATCAACCAGCTGGAACTGGCCCTGCTCAACCTGGTGAGCAATGCCCGCGACGCCATGCCGACGGGTGGCAGCATCCGCATCGCCGCCGAAGTTCACGGCAAGGTCGACAGGCTGCCTCACGATGAGTACGTGTGCCTGTCGGTCAGCGACGACGGCGAGGGCATGGACGAGCGCACCCTGGCCTACGCCGCCGACCCGTTCTTCACCACCAAGGGGGTGGGCAAGGGCACCGGTCTGGGTTTGTCGATGGTCCACGGTCTGGCCGAGCAACTGGGGGGGCGCCTGGTCCTCAAGAGCACCAGGGGCCAGGGCACCACCGCCGAACTCTGGCTGCCGGTGGACAAGGAGGCCGACTCGGGAGCTCGCCCATTGGCCGAGGGCCGGCAACAGCCGTTGTTCAAGCCGCTGACGGTGCTGCTGGTCGATGATGACAGCCTGGTGCTCAACAGCACCGTGCTGCTGCTCGAGGACCTGGGGCATCGGGTGCTCTGCGCGACTTCCGGCGCCCAGGCGCTGCTGTGTCTGGAGCAGCATTCGGGCATCGACCTGATGATCACCGACATGATCATGCCGGAAATGGACGGGGCCCAACTGGCCAAGGTGGTGCGCCAGTTGCAGCCGGAACTGCCGATCATTCTGGCCACCGGTTACTCCGGGCACCTGGATGACATGGCCGTCCAGCTGCCGCGGATTCTCAAGCCCTACAGCCAGTCGCAACTGGCGGAGATCCTGGCGCAGGTGTTGTCCCGCGGCACTCGCCCGGCGGCGGACTGACCGCAGGGCGGGTGACCGGTTGCGCCCGTCAATGCCCGGCGCTTTGCCCGCCATCCACATGCAGGATCTCGCCGGTGACGAATCCGGCCGACTCCAGGTAGACGATCGCCTGGGCAATGTCGCCGACTTCGCCCATGCGCCCGACCGGGTGCAGCCGGCCCAGCGCGGCATGGGTCTGCTCGCCGTGCATCGGCGTCTTGATGATGCCGGGGCTGACCGCGTTCACCCGGATCCCGCGCTTGGCGTATTCGATCGCCAGTGACTTGGTCGCCGAGTTGAGTCCGCCCTTGGTCAGCGAGGCCAGTACCGAGGGCACGCCGTCGACGGCGTGATCCACCAGGCTGGTGGTGACGTTGACGATATGACCACCGCCCTGTTTCTCCATCTGTGCGACCGCCAGTTGGGTGATGTAGAAGAAACCGTTGAGGTTCACCGACAGCACATTGGCGTAGTCGGCCGGGGTGTAGGCGGTGAAGGGCTTGGCGATGAAGATCCCGGCGTTGTTGATCAGGCTGTCGATGCGGCCGAAGCGCGCCAGACCTTCGCTGATCACCCGTTCGGCGGTGGCCGGCTCGCCGATGTCACCGGCGATGGTGAGGATGTCCGGATCGTCGGACGGCTGGATCGAGCGGGAGGTGGCGACCACCCGGTAGTCGAGGGCGCGGAAGGCCTTGACCACCTCGGCGCCGATCCCCTGGGATGCGCCGGTAATCACGACGACTTTGCTGGCATTGCTCATGATGAAACCTCTGTAGTCGGTAAAGGAGGGGGCAGTCGGTGGCGCGCGGTGGTCACGACGAGGTCCGGGCCAACTGCTCGCGGTAGGCGGTAGTGGTGATGCCGGCGTAGCCCCAGTTATCGGTGTCGACTTCCTCGATCACGATATGGGTCAGGTCCGGACGTTTGCCGAGCACCCGTTGCAGGGTTTCGGTGATTTCGGCGATGACCTGGGCCTTCTGCTCCCGGGTGACGCCGTCGCGGGTGATGCGCACGTTGACGAAAGGCATGACAACTCTCCAGTGACCGGCCGATCGGGATGACCGGCAGGCAGTGGGGTCAATCTATTGAGTTGCCTGGATGAGATAAATCGGCTTTCAAGAACATCATTAGTAATGTCATGTAATGAATGGCCAGAGCGCCCGCATCGACCGGGTGCTGGAATGAAAAACGCCCCGGACCGCAACGGCCGGGGCGTTTTTCGTTTACGCGGGCCTCGGCGAGGCCCGGCAGGGCAGCGATCAGGCGATAGCGTCCCAGGCGCGATCACCGCGCTCGTCCTTGATGCGGGTCGGCAGGCCCATCACGTCCAGCGCCTTGAGGAACGGCTCGGCTGGCAGTTCCTCGACGTTGGCCATGCGCTGCACGTCCCACTCGCCACGGGCGACCAGCAGGGCGGCGGCCACTGGCGGTACGCCGGCGGTGTAGGAAATGCCCTGGCTGTCGGTTTCGGCGTAGGCGTCCTCATGGTCGGCCACGTTGTAGATGAACAGCTCGCGTGGCTGGCCATCCCTGGTGCCCTTGACCAGGTCGCCGATGCAGGTCTTGCCGGTGTAGCCCGGTGCCAGCGAGGCAGGGTCGGGCAGCACGGCCTTGACCACTTTCAGCGGCACCACTTCCAGGCCTTCGGCGGTCTTGACCGGCTTCTCGGAGAGCAGGCCGAGGTTCTTCAGCACGGTGAACACGTTGATGTAGTGTTCGCCGAAGCTCATCCAGAAGCGCACGTTGGGCACGTCGAGGTTCTTCGACAGCGAGTGCACTTCATCGTGGCCGGTCAGGTACAGGTTCTGCGAGCCCACGACCGGCAGGTCGTCGGTGCGCTTGACTTCGAACATGGTGTTGCTGGTCCACTGGCTGTTCTGCCAGCTCCACACCTGTCCCGTGAATTCGCGGAAATTGATCTCGGGATCGAAATTGGTGGCGAAATATTTGCCATGGGAACCGGCGTTGACATCGAGAATGTCGATCGAGTCAATGCGGTCGAAATACTGTTGCTGCGCCAGGGCCGCATAGGCGTTGACCACACCGGGGTCGAAGCCTACGCCGAGAATGGCGGTGATATTCTTCTGTTGGCATTCCTCGAGGTGCTTCCACTCGTAGTTGCCATACCATGGCGGGGTCTCGCAGACCTTGCCCGGTTCTTCGTGGATGGCGGTGTCGAGGTAGGCCACGCCGGTATCGATGCAGGCACGCAGTACCGACATGTTGAGGAACGCGGAGCCGACGTTGATGACGATCTGCGATTCGGTCTCGCGGATCAGCGCCTTGGTCGCTTCGACGTCCAGTGCGTTCAGTGCAAAAGCCTTGATGTCGGCGGGCTGCTTGAGGCTGCCCTTGGCTTTGACGCTGTCGATGATGGCCTGGCATTTGGAGATGTTGCGCGACGCGATAGCAATACGACCGAGTTCATCGTTGTGCTGCGCGCACTTGTGGGCCACCACCTTGGCGACACCTCCTGCACCAATGATAAGTACGTTCTTCTTCAATTTGCTCATTTCTCCTTGGGACGGCCAGCTTACGAGAGGCTGGACAGGTAATCGTCGTAGCTGAACTCACGAACCGTCTCGACGCTACCGTCGAGTTGTTTCACTACGATGGACGGCATTTTCAGGCCGTTGAACCAGTTTTTCTTGACCATTGTGTAGCCTGCCGCATCGATGAACGACAGTCGATCGCCGATGGCCAGCGGCCGATCGAAGGTGTATTCGCCGAAGATGTCACCCGCCAGGCAGGACTTGCCGCAGACCATGTAGGTGTGGCTGCCGTCGTTCGGCTCCATCTTGGCGTTGAGGCGGTAGATCAGCAGGTCGAGCATGTGCGCTTCGATCGAGCTGTCGACCACCGCCAGGTTCTTGCCGTTGTAGAGGGTGTCGAGCACGGTGACTTCCAGCGAGGCGCTCTGGGTGATCGCCGCTTCGCCCGGCTCCAGGTAGACCTGTACGCCGTACTTCTGCGAGAACGCCTTGAGCCGTGCGCAGAACGCATCCAGGGCATAGCCTTCACCGGTGAAATGGATACCGCCGCCCAGGCTGACCCATTCGACCTTGTGCAGCAGGTGGCCGAAGCGTTCCTCGATGGTGCCCAGCATCTGGTCGAACAGGCCGAAGTCGCCGTTCTCGCAGTTGTTGTGGAACATGAAGCCGGAGATCTGCCCGATGACCTGCTCGATCTTCGCCGGGTCCCATTCGCCCAGGCGGCTGAACGGCCGGGCCGGGTCGGCCAGCAGGTAGTCGGAGCTGCTCACCTGCGGGTTGACCCGCAGACCGCGGGTCTTGCCCGCCGAGGCTTGGGCAAAGCGCTGCAACTGGCCGATGGAGTTGAAGATGATCTTGTCGCAGTTCTCCAGCATTTCGCCGATTTCGTCATCGGCCCAGGCCACGCTGTAGGCATGGGTTTCGCCGGCGAACTTCTGGCGGCCGAGCTTGAGCTCGTAGAGCGACGAGGACGTCGTGCCATCCATGTATTGCTGCATGAGGTCGAACACCGACCAGGTGGCGAAACACTTGAGCGCCAGGAGCGCCTTGGCCCCGGACTGTTCGCGCACGTAGGCGATCTTCTGCAGGTTGACCAGCAGTTTCTGCTTGTCGATGAGGTAGTACGGCGTCTTGATCATTTCGAGGCCTCCGGCAGGGCTAGCCAAAAAAAGGACGCGCATTGTGCCCTTAGTTGGTTCATATCGAAAGGTTATCGGGTGTATTTCGCCCATTGAGTGACTCGCACGGCTCTGCGGGCAGCCTGGACGCAGCGTGACGCAGGCCTGCCGCGCCCTGGTTTTCGTTGGTGCGCACGGCCCTTGACGGACAGGACGCCGGGCTGCGGCCCGAGGCATCCGTGTTCCGGGTGCATGAAAAGCGAAAAGCCCGCCTGGTTCAGGAGCGGGCTTTCGGCAGATGGGTCAAATCCCTTTGACTGCGATCATTGTGTCTGGGGATTGTGACGATATCATGATTGACGGATGGCGCCGTGGCAGCTCGCCAGGCGGCGGGTCGGGTGGTTCAGGACTCGGGGCGTTCCTGAGGGTCGCTCCTTCGCTGCGGCGCAGTGCCGACGTGCACCAGGTTGGCCTCGGCGAAGAAGCCCTGCACGGTACGGTGCTTGGCCTGGTACTCGCAGTGCACCAGGGTGCTGTCCGGCAACTGGCCGGCCTGGGCGGGTTGCTTGACCACCATCCGGATCCCTCCCGAACGCAGTCTTACGTGTTGGCCCGGCTCGAACTTGCTCATGGTTGTCGCTCCAGTAAGGACCCGCCTGCACGAGTGCGCAGAGCGGCGGCAGGGTAAACGCAAGGGTGACTGTCAGGCCTGCATGGGCACCGGGGTACCGACCATCCATTTGGCCAGCCCATGCCGGCCACTGACCCCCAGCTTGGCGGCAGCGCGCTTGAGATAGGTTTCGATGGAGCTGTTCTTGACGCACAGCTTTTCGGCCATCTCCGGCACGGTGCCGCCGTTGAGCAGGCCCAGGCAGACCTCCTGCTCGCGGACCGACAGGGTGATGTCGCACAGCGCCAGGCGTTCCTTGAAGTCACGCTGCAGAGACGTCAGTTCGTTTTCCGCGGCCGGGTTGGGCAGCCAGGTCCCGAGCTTCTGGAGCGACTGGCGGGTGATCTGGGCATGGCGCTCGATCAGCGGCAGGAGCGTTTCCGAGAGGCTCTTGAGGAACGACAGTTCCGTCAGGGAAAAGGTCTTCTGGTGCAGCGGGCGATACAGCGAGATCAGGCTGCGGCGGTTGCTCTTGAGCGACACCAGGCAGCACTGGTGGTACTCGGCATGGCTGCGCGGTCTGCCGGCCACGGCAGGCCTGGCGTTCACCTGGATCAGCAAGGGGTGATCCATCTCGAGGATGTCCTTGCTCAGCGGGTGTTCGCTCGGGTGCCTGACGTTGCTCGGCGGCGGAATGTCTTCCGGCTCGCCGGCCCCGCCCATCAGGCGGATGTCGACGACACGGCCCTGGCGGTCGTCGACGGTCCATTCGCTCAACTCCACCGCATTGACCGGCACCAGTTGCGTGACCAGGCGATAGAGACCCTCGGCGAAGTGTTGCTGACCTACATTGAGGACCAGTTCGCCCAGTTCGTGATAGAAGCGGGCACTTTCCAAATTCAGGATACTGCTGGTTCGGTTCATTCCTGTTTACCTGTTCAGGTGCAGCACCCTGGCAACCTTCCAAAGACCGTTGCCATACGGTGCAAGCCCTACGTTCCTACGACTTCACGAAGCGATTCAGCAATTGGAGTGAATTTGAATCCATATGGGAATCGAGTGTCTGTAGCGGAATTCTGGGACAGAAAAGACGCGGAATCGACGCCAAAAACCTGGCTCTTTATATGATGAATATATTCAAAAGGGTGGAAGCGCTCCCTGGGAAGACCTTTTGGGAATATCAATGTATTGATTTGAAAGAATATTTCTGGCCGGAAGGACTGGACTAAGAGATGACATTTTTGTTACAGGGTTATTGTTGTAAGTCATCGCTTACATGAAGAACTGTTATTTTTCCTTCTCTATGTATGGATATGCGTACAACCTCTGCGCAAGGAAAATGGTCCGAACCCCTGCCATCCATGACGTTCGCGTACGAAGTTGAACGCTGTTGAATGTTGCCGCGCCGGACGGCGGCGGCATGGCGGGGATCCGGGCTGGATCGTGGGTTGCTGGAGCCGGGGGTCAGGCGATCTCGCCGAGCACGTGCCGGCGTTTGTCGCAGGTCTTGCGTACCGCCTGTTCGAAGCGCTCGAGCACCTGGCCAATATCGGCCTCGGTGATGTTCAGCGGCGGCAGCAAGCGCAGCACCGCACCGTGGCGGCCACCGGTTTCGATCACCAGACCGTTCTCGAAGCAGTTGAGCTTGATCTCCCGTGCGCGCTGGCCATCACCCGGGCCCGCACGCCCGCCGACGCCGGGGCGGGTGATTTCGACGCCGAGCATCAGGCCACGCCCGCGCACGTCACCAATGAAGTCATGGCGCTGGGCAATCTGTTTCAGGCCATTCTCGAGTATCTGGCCCATCGCCGAGGCGTTGGCCTCCAGTCGGTTTTCGCGGATATGGCGCATGGTCGCGGCGCCGGCGACCATCGCCAATTGGTTGCCGCGGAAGGTTCCGGCGTGGGTGCCCGGGCCCCAGGTGTCGAGGTGGTCGGCATAGACGATAACCGACAGTGGGTAGCCGCCACCGATGGCCTTGGACAACACCAGGATATCCGGGACGATGCCCGCCTGTTCCAGGGCGAAGGTGGTGCCGGTTCGGCCGAGACCGGTCTGGACTTCATCGATGATCAGCAGGATTTCCTGTTCGAGGGTGATTGCCCGCAGTTCCCTCAGCCAGTTGGCCGAGGCCGGGATGCAGCCACCTTCGCCCTGTATGACTTCCACGATCACCGCCGCCGGCTTGGTCACGCCGCCCTCGGGGTCGCAGAGCACATTGCGGATGTAGTCGATGGACAACTGCTCGGTGTGTTCGCCGCTGGTGCCGAAAGGGCAACGGAAGCGGTAGGGGAAGGGCAGGAAGTGGGTGTCCTGGGCGATGATGCCATGGTTGCTCTTGGGGCGCAGATTGCCCATGGCCGACAAGGCACCGGCGGTCATGCCATGGTAGCCGCCCTGGAACGCCATCAGGGCCGAACGCCGGGTGTAGTGGCGGGCGAGCTTGATGGCGGCTTCGACGGCATCCGAGCCGGTGGGGCCGCAGAACAGGATCTTGCTGGTGTTGCGCATGGCGTCGGGCAGCAGTGAGAACAGTTCCTGGACAAACGCGTACTTGGCCGGCGTCGCCAGATCCAGGCCTTGCTGCAGGTGATCGCCGGCGAGGAACTCCATGACTGCGGCCTTGACCGGCGGCGGGTTGTGGCCCAGGGCCAGGGTTCCGGCGTTGGACAGGCAATCGATGTATTCCTTGCCATGGGCGTCCCTGATCCGCATGCCCTTGCCGCTGACGAACAGTTGCTGGAATGTCGCTGCATAAGTGCGCGCATTCGACTCGACTTTCCTGAGGTAGCTGAGTTCTTCCATTACTTGATCACCCTATGACGGTTGGTGAAACAACAGGTTGCCAACAGATAGCGCTGCTCGCGCATAACAAATCCCGAATGAAGGTTCAGTCGAGTGATGTAACGCTCATGTATTCCTGCAACTGTCGAGCGACAGCCGGGTCGCCGCCGGTATCGATAAGGCCGGTTTGATTCAAGCCGGGCGGGCTTCGATGAACAGATGGCGATTCATGATCTTGCGATGCTGTAGAGGGGCGTGCAAATGTTTCATCGGGAAGTTGTCCCGGTATTGGATGGCAGTCGCCCGGTTATTTCATGCCAGCTGACGGGAGGGATTTAGACTGGCTGTCCGGTGTGCCCGCCAGGGGGCTCTCGGGTATAGACGGGAAAGACTTGGGATGTCATCAGCGAAGTGGAACTTTCCAGGCCTGGAAAAGTCCCGCAAGGCTGATGGGGAGAAAAATCGTTCAGCAGAAATTCATTTGCAAAGTTGTAGCGAAAGGGTTCTTTCAGACTCTAGGGGCAGCATCGATACAGCGACTTCGAGCGTTCTGCGGGTACTGCGCAAGGCGCCCGCGGGATGGCCCGCCGGGTGGCCTGCGTGAGTCACCCGGCAGTGCGTTCGCTGGCGTGCATCCAGCGGATCAGCGAATGGCGCCCGCTTATTCCCATCTTGATGGCGGCCCGTTTGAGGTAGCTTTCCACCGTATTGACCCCCAGGCCCAGGTGTTTTGCCAGCTCTGGCCCGGTCAGGCCGGCGAGCAGGCCGACGCAGATTTCGGTTTCCCGCGATGACAGTTTCAAGCCGGACTGGGACAGGCGCAGGTCGAAGCGCTGGCGCAGGCTTTCGATACCACGGTGGTACTGGCCATCCAGATCAAAGACCGGTTCCTCGCGGCGACGGGCGGGTTGGCGAATGGTGCTGATATGTTTTTCCACCAGGGGCAGCAGCAAGTGGGAGAAGTTATGCAGGGAGGAGCGTTCCTGTGCTGAAAAGTGCTGCGAAGGATTGCAGCGATACAGCGAGATAACGTAGCGGTAGTCTTTCTTGTTGCTGCTCAAGTGCAGTTCAGCGGAATTGTCTGAAGAGAAATCATGCTCCTGGGGGATGCTCTGTCGGCAAGTAGCGAAGCTGGCCAGGCGTTGTGTCGAGTTGTATCCGGCGAGCAAGTCGTCAGTCAATGAGATCGGCGGGGAGGTGTCTGCAGAGGTCCAGTTTGTGTCACGATTTTTATTGTCGAAAGATACTTTCGAGAGGTTGTCTGAAAGATTGCCGACCGGTTCTGCAGGGAACTGGGTAATATGCGTGGCGTCCACTGGGAGGTGGGTCAGAATCAGATCGTGAAGCAGGCGCGGAAAGTGGCTGCTGCCGGTACTTGCAATAACTTTTCCAATGTGTGGGAACAACTTCTGTGCGTTCATCGACTTTACCCGTGTGTCGCCATTTTTCTGTTTAAGGCATAAAAACTCATTACCGATAGAGGGGGCATGAACAGCGAATGCCCCTTGCCACGGCACAATGAATTGTTCACGCCGCCAGTGATTTCAGGCTGTCGTCCGGCACCCCGTGGTCCAGGTCCGTCGTCTTCATGAAGGTGTTACCAGCGTCAGCCGTGGCTTGTGCTTGCGAGCTGGCGTGGTGTGCTCGGTGGACATGACGAAGGTTCTTTGAATCCAGCGATCGCGCCCATCGAGTTGCGCGGAGAAGGCGCTGCGGGCGTGGGCGGTTTTGCGGTTATCGATCACCAGCAGGTCACCGGCCTGGAGGGCCACCGGCTGTGCCACTTCCCAGGCCACGCGGCGCAGCTGCTGCATCTTGTCTTGCGCCAGGCCGCTGGCGGCGACCATGAAGTGCGGGTCGAAACGGAAGGAGGGCCATTGCGGATTGCCGTACAGCACGGTCTGCTTCCTGTTTATATCGATTCGACAGTTCTTTTCTTTCACGCCGTAATCAGAAAGGAAGTTATATTTTTCGGTTTGAAAGAATTCGATATCCGCAGCACTCAGGCGATCGAGAATGTTATCGACCGAACTGATATAGGTGATGGCTTGTGCAGCAGGATCCTGACGCAGGCAGAGGAGAATCAGATAGTCCGGCGACTGGTCGTGGAAGGCATTCTCGGTGTGCAGGTCGAGTTCGGTGTCATAGCTGTCGGAAGTTGCTTGTGCGGAGAACTTCTTTTGCGGGAAAAAATTGTTTACGAGAGCTCCGTCAGACTCTTGAATATAGCCTATTGGCTCCCCTAGTATGCTTGTTGCTGATAGAATTGTTTGTTCGCTGATGTTGCACTTCTTATCTAGCGCGGAACGATCCGTTGGAGTTGGGGGGATGTCGCCGATGGGCTGATTTTTCAGGACTATATAACCGCTTTTGTTACTGTTCAGGCGGAAATCCAGCAGCGTGGATTGGGTTTCCGGGCTCAGCTTTTCAGCCAGGGTAGTAGCGGGCAGTAGAAGGGTGGAATTGCGCATGTCGAGTGTTCTTCTGTGTGGAGTTCGTGGGTCGTTTCAGGCTGGTAAAAGGGATCGCGGCAGGCATCTCTTTGTGCGCAATTTGTATTTTGGGGATTGGTCTGTGCGCCGATTCTTATAGTTAGTTGGCTCTCTTATGAATGTTCGAAATTATCCAGCAGTTCTTTATCTTGAAAAAACAGAAAATAGGGATGGGTAAGGATGAGTATTTATCATGATCCGTACGGTGAAGTTCTCAACCGCTTGCCGCCGCTGTACGCCTTGCGCGCTTTTGAACTGGCGGCTCGTTTCAGTTCCTTTACCACTGCGGCGGATCATCTGTGTATTACCCAGAGTGCCGTGAGTCGGCACGTTCGAACTTTGGAGGAACACTTCGGTTGTTCTTTGTTCGAGCGCAAGGGACCGAAGATCTTTCTGACTGACGCGGGTCGACTATTGGCCCAGGAACTGAAAATAGGTTTCAGGATCATCGAACATGCCTGTCTCTCCACCGCGCGCAAGGAACAGGCACTGCGACTCAAGGCGCCTTCCACATTGACCATGCGCTGGCTGTTGAATGTGCTGGACGGATTCAATGAATTGCATCCCGACGATCAGGTGCAATTGACCAGCGAATGGATGGATGTCGATTTCGTCGACTTCGACTCAGAGCCTTTCGACTGTGCGGTGTTATTGGGCTCGGGTGTGTTTCCGGGAGACTGGAACTACATCAAGCTGTTTGACGAGTGGCTGGTCCCCGTCTGTTCTCCGCAACTGATCGAGCGCCTGGAACTACAGGGCGGTCATATTTTCTCCGCCGGACTGATTCATCCTTCCCGGGACCGTCGCGACTGGCAGCGCTGGCTGGAAAGTACCGGGCTGATCGGGGCCGTGTCCTGGCAGAAGGGCAAGATCTTCGACACTCTGGAACTGGGCATTTCCGCCGCTATCCAGGGGCATGGCATTTCCATCGGTGACCTGGCGCTGGTCGGCGACGAATTGCTCAAGGGCGCCCTGATGCTGCCATCGAAAAAAGCCGTGCGTACCGGCGACAGCTACTATCTGGTCTGGCCCGACCGGGCTCGTGACAACAAGATGCTGGGGATGCTGAAAAACCATCTTTGCGAAAACGTCCCCAAGATCGATCGGGTGGACATGGAATTTCTGGACTGAAAGAGGGCGGCAGCGTGAGCGGGGCCGCCCCCCCGGATTCAGCGTCGCGCATCGGACAGTGCCAGGTTGTTGGCCGGCTGTGCCCAGGGCCCACCCAGTGCGGTGTACAGGTTGACCTGGGACACCAGTTGCGCCAACCGGTCGTTGATCAGTCCCTGCTGGGCGGTGAACAGCGAACGCTGGGCGTCGAGGAATACCAGACTGCTGTCGACTCCGGTGCGATAGCGGCGTTGGGCCAGGTCGTAGTAGGTCTGCGTCGCCTCCACCAGGTCGCGTTGGGCACTGAGCTGTTCGTGGTAGGTCTGGCGAGCCGCCAGTCCATCGGCGACTTCCTGGAAGGCGGTCTGGATCGATTTCTCGTACTGCGCCACCAGCATGTCTTTCTGCAACTTGGCGTAATCCAGGCTGGCCCGCAGGGCGCCGGCGTTGAAGATCGGCAGGTTGATCTGCGGTTGGAAGGTCCAGCCGCCGGAGCCGGCCTCGAACAGTCCGGACAGTTCCTTGCTCGAAGTGCCGGTGCTGGCGGTCAGCGTGACGCTGGGGAAGAACGCCGCCCGGGCCGCACCGATATTGGCGTTGGCCGCCTTGAGCTTGTATTCCGCCTGGAGGATATCCGGGCGCCGCTGCAACAGATCCGATGGCAGGCCCGCCGGGACCTGCGCGACCAGGTCATTGGCCAGCGGCAGGCCGGGCAGGGTATCGGGCACCGGTCCGCCGACCAGCAGGGTCAGGTTGTTCAGGTCCTGGGCCACCAGGCGCTGGTAGCGGGCCACGCTGGCGCGGGCGCTTTCGACGCTGGTCTGGGCCTGGAGCGTATCGAGGGTCGACATCTTGCCGGCGTCGCGGTTGTGTCGGGTCAGGCTCAGGCTTTCCTCGTCGGCCTGCAGGGTCTTGCGGCTCAGCGCCAGCAGTTCCTGGTCGGCGCGCCAGGTCAGGTAGGCGTTGGCAACATTCGCCACTAGGCTGAGGTGGGTGCTGCGGCGGGCCTCCTCGGTGGCAAGGTAGTTGGCCATCGCCTGGTCGGTGAGGCTGCGTACCCGGCCGAACAGGTCCAGTTCATAGGCGCTGATGCCCAGGTTCGCCGAATAGGTCGAGGTGATCGCCGACTTGTTGGTGCCGGTCAGGCTGCCGGGTACGCGCTGGCGGGTACCGCTGCCATTGGCGGACACCGCCGGGAACAGGTCGGCCCGCTGGATCCGGTACTGTGCCTGGAAGGCTTCCACGTTCAGCGCGGCCACGCGCAGGTCGCGGTTGTTGTCCAGGGCCTGGGCGATCAGCTGGCGCATCGACGGGTCCTGGAACACCTGTTGCCAGTCGGCGCCCGCCGCGACCTGGGCGTCGGCCGCGGATGGCGCTGCGTAGGCCGGCCCCGACGGAAACTGGGCGGCGCTGGGCGAAGCGGGTTGCCGATACTCCGGTATCAGCGAGCAGCCGCCGAGCAGCAGTGCCATGAGCAGCAGGGGGATCGGCGACTTGTTCATTTTCACGCTCGGGCCATCCATCGTGCGAGTCCGTGTCGGCCGCTGACACCCAGTTTGCTGGCGGCACGCTTGAGGTAGGTTTCGATCGAACTGTTCTTCACGCAAAGCTGTTCGGCCAGGCGCGGAATGGTGCCGCCGCTGAGCAGCCCGAGACAGACCTCCTTTTCCCTGGCCGAGAGCACGACCTGCTCCAGCGCCAGACGCTCGTCGAAGGCCTGCTCCAGTGGCTTGTGTTCCAGCTCGACGTCAGCCGCGGGCGGGGTATTCATCACGGCTCTCGCAGCCGTCTGCCGGCTGATCCAGGCGTGCCGTTCGGTCAGTGGCAGCAGGGTATCGGAGAGGTTCTTGAGGAACGACAGTTCGCTCAGGGAAAACACCGGCCGCACCTGCGGGCGGCAGAACGAGATGACCCAGCGCCGATTGGCGGTGCGCGAGACCAGGTTGCACTGGTGGTTGTTGTCCCGGGTGCCTCGGCTACCGGCATTCATCTGGATCAGCAGCGAGTCGTCCATCCCGGTCATCCTTTCCAGCAGCGGACTGTTGTCGTGATGGTGCAGTACGGCGGCGGGCGCAGGGTCCTGTTCGAGGGCGGCGCAACCCAGAGGCTTGATATCGAGCACGCTGGCCTGGCGCTCGTCGAGTGTCCACTCGCTGAGTTCGACCAGGTCCACCGGCACCAGCTTGTCCACCAGCCGCAGCATGTTGGCGGCGAAGTGATCGTTGCCGGTACTGGAAATCAGCTCCCCCAGTTCACAGTAGAAGTGGGAGTTTTCAAGGTTCGTCATGCTACTGCCAAGACTCATATCGTCATCATCCTTGAGCCGGACCCGGGCGGGAGTGCTCTGGCATCCGTGTTTGCAAGCAAGCCTCTTCTCCCTGAAGAGGATTACGGACCGGATTTAATCTTATACATCAGTCTGGCGTCTGTAATGGAAAACCGGGACACAAAATGACATGGAAAAACCCTGGGCTGCGCGGGCATTGCTGGAGATGAAAGCCCCGGCGTCAGGGCCGCCACTGTTTGAGTATGAAAAATAACTCTTTGATTTTTAAAAACTATTTTGATCGGTTTGGTTGCTGCGCCGAATTGTCTTACCCAGGTTTGTAGCTGATTTCCTACAGCGAATTGGGCTGATGTACTCGGGGGATTCGAGCAAGCCGTGGCCGGCGAATCCGTCCACACTGGCCCGGATGAGTACGCCAGCTATCAGCGCCTGCTCATCGTGTCGTCTTCGCCGACAGCGCGTGGTGATCGAGGGATCACCGCCTGGATTTTCCCTGCCAATACAACGAGAAGGATCTATGGAAAGGTTTTTTTCACCGGCCGCCGCCGAGGCTGCCCGTCCGGCTTCCGTGCCTTACCCGCTCACCGCCGCTCAACAGGATATCTGGCTGGACCAGTCGAGTCGGGGTGATTCGCCGTTGTACAACATTGGCGGTTATGTCGAGTTGCGTGGCGCGGTGGATCCGTCGCTGCTGCGAAGCGCGATCGAGTTCCTGGTACAGCGTCACGATGCCCTGCGCACGGTGCTGCAGCCCGGTACCGACGGCCTGCCGCAGCAGCGGTTTGTCGAGCGGCTGGAGGTACGGGTCCCCCTGTATTGCTTCGCCGACCATGCCGAGCCGCTGGCCGCCGCGCTGGAACGGGTCGAGCAAGAGATGGCCCAGGTCTATCCGCTGGATGGTTCACCGCTGTTCCGGTTTTTCCTGATGCGCCTGAGTGACGACCACTACCTGCTGGGCACCCAGGCGCACCACCTGATTCTCGACGGCTGGGGTTTTGGCCAGATGCTCGCGGACCTGGGGCGGATCTACAGCGCCCTGGTGCGGGGCGAGGAGGTCGCCGACGCGGCGGCCTCCTATGTCGACTTCATCGAGGAGGACCGGCTCTACCAGGCCTCGCCGCGTTACCTGCGCGATCGCGACTATTGGCTCGACAAGTACCGCACGCTCCCCGAGCCCATGCTGCTGCCCCGTCATCGCGAGCGTCCGCTCGCGGGTACGCCACCCGGCGACAGCGTGGTGCAGGCATTCCCCACGGCGTTGCACGAGCGCATGCAGAACCTGGCGAAGGTCTGCCAGGCCTCGACCTTTCATGTCTGGCTGGCTGCGCTGTACCTGTGCTTTACCCGCAGCCACCAGCGCGACGAGTGGGTGGTCGGGTTGCCGATCCTCAATCGCAGCCATGCCCGCTTCAAGGCGACCGTGGGGCTGTTCGCCCAGGTCAGCCCGACGCGGCTGGCATTCCCTGACGACACGCCGTTCGGCGAACTGGTGCGGGGTATCGGCCAGGTGCTGCGACAGGACCTGCGTCACCAGCGCTTTCCCCTGAGCGAACTCAATCGCGGCCTGGGCCTGCTGCGTGAGGACCGCGCGCAACTGTTCGAGGTGTCGGTGTCCTATGAACAGGATGACCATGACTACCGTTATGGGCAGGTGCCGGCACACACGGTCAAGGTTTCCAACCGTCACGAATCGATGCCGCTGGCGATTCACCTGCGCAGCAATCGCTTCAACGACCGGGTCTGGATGCATTGCGTCTACGACGCGGCGTACTTCGAGGCGGGGGAGGTCGAGGCGCTGGCCGCGCGGGTCATCCATGTGCTCGAACAGGGCCTGGCGAATGCCAGGCTGCCGTTGGCCGCCTTCTCCCTGCTCGCGCCACAGGAAGCCGGGCGGCTGGCGCAGTGGAACGACAGCGTGGCCGACTACCGCCACGACGTGACCCTTCACCGGCGTATCGAGGAACAGGCCGCCGCCCGCCCCGAGGCCGTGGCGGCGGTGCACCAGGGCCGTTCGCTGAGCTATGCCGAGCTGAACCGGCGCGCCAACGCCCTGGCCGCCCACCTGCAGGAGCTGGGTGTGCGCCCTGACGACCGGGTGGCGATCGTCGCCCGGCGCGGGCTGGAGACGCTGGTGGCGCTGCTGGCCATCCTCAAGTCCGGGGCGGCCTATGTCCCGGTCGACCCGAGCCATCCCGACGAGCGTCTGCGCTACCTGCTCGATGACAGCGCGCCGGTGGCGGTACTGGCCCAGCGCGAACTGCTGGCGCGCCTGTCGCCTTCATCGGTGCCCCTGATCGAACTGGACAGCCAGCGCTGGCACGCCGGCAGCGATGCCAATCCGCAGGTTACCGGGCTCGGTGCGCAGCACCTGGCCTATGTGATCTATACCTCCGGCTCCACCGGCCTGCCCAAGGGGGTGATGGTCGAGCACCGGACGCTGTCCAACCTGGTGGACTGGCACAACCGTGCCTTCGATCTCGGTCGGCACAGCCACGTCTCCAGCCTGGCCGGGTTCGGCTTCGACGCCATGGCCTGGGAGATCTGGCCGACGCTTTGCGCCGGGGCGACCCTGCACCTGGCGCCGGTATCCGCAGGGGCCGAGGACCTCGACGCGCTACTGGCCTGGTGGTGCGCGCAGCCGCTGGATATCAGTTTCCTGCCCACGCCGGTGGCTGAATACGCCTTCAGCCGCGAGCTGGACCACCCGACCCTGCGCACCCTGCTGATCGGTGGCGATCGCCTGCGCCAGTTCAGCCAGGCCCGACGCTTCGCCGTGGTCAACAATTATGGCCCGACCGAGACCACGGTGGTCGCCACCTCCGGCGCCCTGTCGCCCGGCCGGGTGCTGCCGATCGGCCGGCCGGTGGCCAACACGCGGATCTATCTGCTCGATGAGCAGCGGCGCCTGCTGCCGATTGGCGCTACCGGCGAGTTGTACATCGGCGGAGCCGGGGTGGCGCGGGGTTACCTGAACCGTGCCGAACTGACCGCCGAGCGTTTTCTGGACGACCCCTACAGCGACGAGCCGGGAGCGCGCATGTACCGCACCGGCGACCTGGCGCGCTGGCACCAGGACGGCAGCCTGGAGTACCTAGGGCGCAACGATGACCAGGTGAAGATCCGCGGTGTGCGGGTCGAACTGGGCGAGATCGAGGCCGCGGTGGCCAGCCATCCGGCAGTGCGCGAAGCGGTGGTGCAACTGCGCGACGGGCGCCTGCTGGCCTGGTTTATCGCCGATCGGGCGCTGCCTGCGCAGACCCTGCACGGCCATTTGCAGGGCCAACTGCCGGGGCACCTGCTGCCGAGCGCCTACGTGCAACTGCACGCCTGGCCACTGACGGCCAACGGCAAGCTTGACCGCCGGGCCCTGCCGGCCCCGGACAGCGAGGCGCTGGTCAGCCGCGAGTACCAGGCGCCCGAGGGGGCGGTCGAAGGCACCCTGGCGCTGATCTGGGCCGAGTTGCTGCAGGTCGAGCGGGTCGGGCGCCAGGATCATTTCTTCGAACTGGGAGGCAACTCGCTGCTGGCCGTGGCACTGGTCGAGCGCATGCGCCAGGCCGGCCTGCAGGCCGATGTCCAGGTGCTGTTCGGCCAGCCGACCCTGGCGGCGCTGGCTGCCTCGGTGACGGCGCGCCAGGCCGTCGAGGTCCCCGCCAACCGGGTCGCAGCCGATTGCCAGTCCCTTACCCCGTCGATGCTGGCCCTGGTAGAACTGCAGCAGGAGGTCATCGACCGGATCGTCGCCGGCGTCCCCGGCCACGCCGCCAACGTGCAGGAAATCTATCCGCTGGCGCCGCTGCAGGAAGGGCTGCTCTATCACCACATGACTGCCACCGCGGGCGATCCCTACCAGCAATACGCGTTGTTCGCCTTCGATGATCGCCAGCGCCTGGAGGCCTTTGCCCAGGCGCTGCAGGCGGTGATCGCGCGGCATGACATCCTGCGCACCAGCCTGGCCTGGGAAGGCCTCGAACAACCGATGCAGGTGGTCTGGCGCGAGGCCCGGCTGGCGGTTGAAATGCCGCAGCTGGCAGCCGAGGGGGGGGACGTCGGTGCGCAGTTGCTGGCGCGTTTCGACCCGGTACAGCGTCCGCTGGACATCCGCCAGGCACCGCTGATGGCGCTGGCCTGCGCCGAAGATGCCGCGAATGGCCGCTGGGTGGGCCTGCTGCGTTTCCATCACCTGATCAACGATGCGACGTCCACCGCCGTGCTGTTGGCGGAAATCAATGCGCACATGCGCGGCCATGAGCACCAGCTCGCACCTTCGGTGCCGTACCGCAACTACGTCGCGCAAGTCCGTCAGGACGAGCGGCAAGCCGGGCACGAGGCGTTTTTCCGTGAACTGCTGGGTGATGTCGAGGAGCCGACGCTGGCGTTCGGGATGCAGCGGCGCCAGGGCGACAGCCAGGACCATGAACGCCTGGAGCAGGCGCTGGACGGCGAGCTGGCCCGGCGTCTGCGCGGTGTGGCCCGGCAACTGGGGGTGAGCGCCGCGAGCCTCTACCATCTGGCCTGGGCACAGGTGCTGGGCGGGTTGTCGGGCCGTGACGATGTGGTGTTCGGTACCGTACTGCTGGGCCGTTTGCAGGCCGGGGCGGGGGCCGACCGGGCCCTGGGCATGTTCATCAATACCTTGCCCTTGCGGATAAACCTGGGCGGCAAGAGCGTGGTCGATGCCCTGCGGCATACCCACCAGCGGCTGACCGAGCTGCTGGCCCACGAGCATGCGCCGCTGGCCCTGGCCCAGCGTTGCAGCGCGGTTCCCGCCACCACGCCGCTGTTCAACAGCCTGCTCAACTACCGGCATACCGCCGCGGCACCGGTGGGCGCGGTGCACACCGGCGTCGAGCTGCTGGACAGTGCGCAGATCGTCAGTCACCTGGTGATGCTGTCGATCGACGATCTCGGCGAGGACTATCGCCTGGCGGCCACAGCCCTGCGGTCGCTGGGTGCGCAACGGGTGCTGGACTACCTGGAGACGGCCCTGGAGGGGCTGGTGGAAACCCTCGCCCGGGCACCGGGCACGGCCCTCGACCGCTTGCCGATCCTGCCGCTGGCGGAGCGTCGGTACCTGCTGGACGAGCTCAATGCGACACAGGCCGAGCACCCGCTGGAGCAATGCATTCAGGCCCTGTTCGAGCAGCAGGTGCGCCGGACCCCGGACGCGGTGGCGCTGGTGGCCGGCGAGCGGCAACTGACCTATCGCGAGCTCAATGAGCGCGCCAACCAACTGGCCTGCCATCTGCGCGAGCAGGGCGTGCGACCGGATACGCGGGTGGCGATCTGCGTCGAGCGTGGGCCGGAGCTGGTCATCGGCCTGTGGGCGATCGTCAAGGCCGGTGGTGTCTATCTGCCGCTGGATCCGGGCTATCCGCTGGAGCGCCTGGTCTACATGTTGCAGGACAGCTCGGCGGTGGCGGTGCTGGTGCACCAGGCGACGCGCGACCTGTTGGGGTCGGTGACCCTCCCGCTGGTCGATTTCGACCGCAACACCTGGCACGACCGCCCGGTGAGCGATCCGGTGATCGCCGACCTCGGCCCGTCTAACCTGGCCTATGTGATCTATACCTCCGGTTCCACCGGCACGCCCAAGGGCGTTGCGCTCGAACACCGTGGCCTGTGCAACCTGATGCACTGGAGTTCGAAGCTGTGCCCGGACATGGGCAACAGTGGCCTGCTGCAGAAGGCGCCGTTCAGTTTCGACGGTTCGATCTGGGAGTTCTTCTGGCCGCTGACCGTCGGCATGCGCCTGGTGCTGGCGCGGCCCGACGGGCATCGCGATCCGGACTACCTGGTGCGCCTGGTGCGCGAGCAGCGGATCCGTGTGATCAAGTTCGTACCGGCGATGCTGCAGCAGTTCCTCGAGCAGGGCGAGGTCAGCCAGTGCACCAGCCTGACGGACGTCTTCTGTGGCGGTGGTGAACTGACGGCGGCGTTGGCCCAGGCGGTGCAGGCGAAGTTGCCGCAGGTGCGCCTGCACAACGTCTATGGCCCGACCGAGGCCACGGTCGACAGCACCGCCTGGACCCTGGAGCCGGGCGCGCCGGTACCGGCGCTGCAACTGCCGATCGGCCGGCCGATCTGCAACACCCGGGTGTACGTGCTCGATGCCCATGATCGGCCGGTACCACTGGGGGTGAGCGGGCAACTGCATATCGGCGGTGTCGGTGTCGCCCGCGGCTACCTCGGCCTGGCGAAGCTGACGGCCGAACGCTTCATCGACAGTCCGTTCGTGGCGGGTGATCGCCTGTACCGGACGGGCGACCTGGTGCGTTACCGCGCCGATGGCAATCTCGAGTTCCTCGGTCGGGACGACTTCCAGGTGAAGCTGCATGGCTTGCGCCTGGAACTGGGCGAGATCGAGGCGGCACTGCTGTCGCATGAGGCGCTGCGCGAAGTGGCGGTGCTGATGCGTGACGAGCGGCTGGTGGCCTACTTCACGGCACGGGTGGCCGGCCAGGTGCCGACGATCGAGGCGCTGCGTGGCTACCTGCTGGGGCTGCTGCCGGACTACATGGTGCCTTCGGCCTACGTGCAGCTCGACGTGCTGCCGTTGAGTCCCAACGGCAAGCTCGATCGGCGGGCCTTGCCGGCGCCGGGCCAGGATGCGGTGATCAGTCGCGACTACGAGGCGCCTCGTGGTCCGGTGGAGATCGCCCTGGCCGAGATCTGGGCCGAGGTGCTGAAGATCGAGCGGGTAGGGCGCAACGACCACTTCTTCGAGCTGGGCGGGCACTCGCTGCTGGCGGTCAGCCTGGTGGCGCGGATGCGCCAGGCGGGACTGAATGCCGATGCGCGGGAGGTGTTCAGCCAGCCGACCCTGGCGGCACTGGCGGCCAAGTCCGTCGGCCGCGTGCAGCAGGTACAGGTGCCGGCGACCACCATTCCGACCCTGAACCGCAAGCGCCGCCTGTAGCGGTGACGCTGCGCTGACTTGCTGCGCGGTGGCAGCAAGACCGCTATCGCCAGCCAGCCGGCTCCCACGGGGTTCGCCTCATGCGCTCATTCCGGGCATGACGCGGTCCCTGTCGGAGCCGGCTTGCCGTGGGCGGCGTTTCGACGATCCGCCTTGGGCGACCCTTCACTCCCTCTCTCTCAAAAAAGTTCCACAAAGCCCCCTCCAGCCCGGGACAGATGTCGGGGGGTGTCCCCGCTTGCCGTGTCAGCCACTGCCATGCGGATGATTTAGTTTCTCAAATACCGAAACAGTGATGGCTAATTGACGCCATTTTTCCTTCAACCTCCTGTCCGAGCCGGCCAGAAATGCCGCTCCGCCAGTACAAGGGCGCGCCGTACCGCTGACACGTTGCCTTTGAAAATGGACTTTCTCGTCAACCGTTTCCGAATTTAAAGCAGGTCTCACTATGCAGTTCAGTGAATTGATGGCAGTTATTTCCACCCATGCGATCCGTCTTCAAAGGGAAGATGACGATCTGGTGATCCTGGGTAACGACGATGCGCTGGACGATGCGCTGTGGGACCAACTGAGCCGGTACAAGGCCCAGTTGCTGGAGCTGGTGGCCCGACATGATGGCGACTGGCTGAGCCCGGCCTTTCGCATCACCCCGGACATGCTGCCGCTGGTGAGCCTGGAGCAGGAGGCCATCGACCGCATCGTCGCCACGGTTCCCGGCGGCGCGGCGAACCTGCAGGACATTTACCCGCTGGCGCCCCTGCAGAGCGGCATGCTCTACCACCATCTGTCCGCCTCCCAGGGCGATCCCTACGTGCTGCAGGCGCAGTTCGCCTTCGACAGCCGCGAGCGCCTGGAGCGTTTCGCCGAGGCCCTGCAATGGGTGATCGGCCGGCACGATATCCTGCGCACCTCGATCGCCTGGGAAAGCCTGGACGAGCCGCTGCAGGTGGTCTGGCGCGAGGCGCCGCTGGTCTGCGAGCAATACCGGCCGCAGCCTCTGGGCGGCGATGTGCTGGCCCGTCTGCGCGAGGCCCACGATGCCCGCGACTACCGCCTCGACCTGCGCCAGGCGCCATTGCTGAGGCTGGTGTTCGCTGAGGATGAGGCCAACCGGCGGGTGGTCGCGCTGTTGCTGTTCCATCACATGGTCATGGACCACACCGGGCTGGACGTGGTGCGCCAGGAGATCGCCGCCTGCCTGCGCGGGGAGGCCGGGCAGGTGCCGCCGGCGGTCGCGTTCCGCGATTATCTGGCCCGCGCGCGGATGAGCCTCGACGAAGCCGCGCACGAAAGCTTTTTCCGCCACATGCTGGGTGACATCGACGAGCCGACCTTGCCCTTCGGGCTGCGCGAAGTCGCGGATGATGGCATCGGCACCGAGGAGGGCCGGTTGACCCTGGAGCCCGGCCTGAGCCTGCGCCTGCGCAACCAGGCGCGGCAGCTCGGGGTCAGCGCGGCGAGCCTGATGCACCTGGCCTGGGCGCGGGTGCTGGGCAGCCTGTCCGGTCGCGAGGCGGTGGTTTTCGGGACCGTGCTGCTCGGCCGGATGGATGCCGGCGAGGGCGCCGAACGGGCCCTGGGCATGTTCATCAACACCCTGCCGCTGCGGATCGACGTGGACGGGCAGGGCGTGCGAGCCGGGGTGCTCGCCACCCATGAGCGCCTGACCGCGCTGCTCGACCACGAGCAGGCGTCCCTGGCCCTGGCCCAGCGTTGCAGCGGCGTGAGCGCGCCGACGCCGCTGTTCAGCGCCATGCTCAACTATCGCCACAGCGCCGCGGGCGATGCCGCCGAGGTGATCGACGTCGCCGAGGGCGTGCAGGTGCTGGGCGCCCGGGAGCGCAGCAACTATCCGTTGAGCCTGAGTGTCGACGACCTCGGCGAAGACTTCCGCCTGACCGTTCATGTCGTGGCAGCGGCAGGCGCGCAGCGGCTCTGCGAAATGATGCGCAACGCGCTGCAGGCCCTGCAGCAGGCCCTGGAGCAGGCTCCGGATACGGCGCTGAACAGCCTGGCGATCCTGCCGGCGGCAGAGCGCGAGCAGGTGCTGGTGGCGTTCAACGGCAGCGCGGTCGACTTCCCGCGCGGGCACACCGTGCATGGCCTGTTCGAGGCCCAGGTCGAGCGCTTGCCCGAGGCGGTGGCCATGGTGCAGGGCGACACTTCACTGAGCTACGGCGAGCTCAATCGCCAGGCCAACCAACTGGCTCACCATCTGCGTACGCTGGGTGTGCAACCGGATGACCGCGTTGCCATCAGCCTGCAGCGCGGCCCGCAACTGCTGGTCGGGCTGCTGGCGATCCTCAAGGCCGGGGCCGGTTATGTGCCGGTCGACCCGAGCCTGCCGCTAGAGCGCCGTCGTTACCTGCTCGAAGACAGCGCACCGGTTGCCTTGCTGACCCGCAGTGAAGGGCGCGGGCAACTGCCGGCACTGTCGATTCCGGTCGTGGAGCTGGACCGGGTCACCTGGCAGGAACAGTCCGTCGACAACCCGGCGCCGGGCGCGTTGACCCCCGCGCACCTGGCCTATGTGATCTACACCTCCGGTTCCACCGGTCTGCCGAAAGGGGTGATGGTCGAGCACCGTACCGTGGAGAACCTGGTGCACTGGCACCGCACGGCCTTCGACCTGCAGCCCGGCGGCCATGCCTCCAGCGTCGCCGGTTTCGGTTTCGACGCCATGGCCTGGGAAGTCTGGTCGACGCTGTGCGTCGGCGCGACCCTGCACCTGCCGCCGGAGGATATCGGACACCAGGAGATCGACCGGTTGCTGGCCTGGTGGCAGGCCCAGCCACTGGACGTGTGCTTCCTGGCGACGCCGATTGCCGAGCATGTCTTCGCCCAACGACTTGAGCACCCGACCCTGCGCACCCTGCTGATCGGTGGCGACCGCCTGCGTCAGTTCAGCCAGGCGCAGCGCTTCGCGGTGATCAACAACTACGGTCCGACCGAAGCCACGGTGGTGGCGACCTCCGGCCTGATGGAAGCCGGGCAGGTGCTGCATATCGGCAGGCCGATCGCCAATGCCCAGGTCTACCTGCTGGACGAGCGACAACAACCGGTACCGATTGGCGTGGCCGGTGAGTTGTACATCGGCGGTGTCGGGGTGGCGCGGGGTTATCTCAACCGTCCGGATCTGACCGCCGAACGTTTCATCCGCGATCCCTTCAGCGCCGATCCGCAGGCGCGCCTCTACCGTACCGGCGACCAGGCCCGCTGGCTGGCCGATGGCAATCTCGACTACCTCGGACGTAACGACGACCAACTGAAGATCCGCGGGGTGCGCATCGAGCCGGGTGAAATCGAGGCGGCGCTGAACAGCCATGAGGTCATCGGCGAATCCGTGGTGCTGGTCCGCGATGGTCGTCTGGTGGCCTGGTTCACCGCCAGCGAAGCCCTGGCGATCGAAGCCCTGAACATCTACCTGCAGGGCCGCCTGCCGGACTACATGATCCCCTCGGCCTATGTGCAGCTCGACGCGCTGCCGCTGACCGCCAACGGCAAGCTCGATCGCCGGGCGTTGCCGGCACCGGACCAGCAGGCGCTGCTGAACCGGGCGTTCGAGGCCCCGCAAGGGGAGGTCGAAACCGCCCTGGCGCGGATCTGGGCCGAAGTGCTCAAGGTCGAGCGGGTCGGACGCCACGACCATTTCTTCGAATTGGGCGGCCACTCGCTGTCGGCGGTGATCCTGATCGAACGCATGCGCCAGGTGGGCTTGAGCACCGACGTGCGGGTGCTGTTCAGCCAGCCGACCCTCGCGGCGCTGGCCGCGGCCATCGGCAGCGGCCGCGAAGTCGAGGTGCCGGAAAATCGCATTCCCGCCGCTTGCCGGCACATTACCCCGGACCTGTTGCCACTGATCGAGCTGGACCAGGCGAGCATCGACCGTATCGTCGCGACGGTGCCCGGTGGTGCGGCCAATGTGCAGGATATCTACCCGCTGGCGCCGTTGCAGGAAGGCATCCTCTATCACCACATGAGCGCCGAACAGGGCGATCCGTACCTGTTGCAGGCGCAGTTGGCCTTTGACGGCCTGGAGCGTCTGCAGACCTTCGCCGCCGCCTTGCAGCAGGTGGTCCGGCGCCACGATATCCTGCGCACCAGCGTGCTCTGGGAGGGCCTGGAGCGGCCGGTGCAGGTGGTCTGGCGCGAGGTCGAACTGCCGGTCCGGGAGGAGCGTTTCGACGCGGCCGGTGGCGAGGTGCTCGAGCAACTGCTGCAACGCTTCGACGCCCGTGCCTATCGCCTGGACATCCGCCAGGCGCCGCTGATGCAACTGGCCTATGCGCAGGACCCGGCGCGGCAGCGGATCGTCGCGGTGCTGATGTTCCACCACCTGGCCATGGACCATACCGCGCTGGCGGTGGTGGTGCAGGAAATCCGCAGCCTGCTATTGGAGCAGGGCGAGCGCCTGGGCGCGGCGGTGCCGTACCGCAACTACGTGGCCCAGGCCCTGCTGGGGGCCAGCGAACAGGAGCACGAAGCGTTCTTCCGCGACATGCTCGGCGATATCGACGAGCCGACCCTGCCATTCGGCCTGCAGGACGTGCAGGGCGACGGGCGCGAGATCGAGTCGGCCCTGCTGCCGCTCGACGCCGAACTGAACCGCCGGCTGCGCGAGCAGGCACGCCTGCTCGGGGTCAGCGTGGCGAGCCTGATGCACCTGGCCTGGGCCCGGGTGCTGGCGGCCACTTCCGGCAAGGACAGCGTGGTGTTCGGCACCGTGCTGATGGGCCGCCTGCAGGGCGGCGAGGGCGCCGATCGCGCCCTGGGCATGTTCATCAACACCCTGCCGCTGCGGGTCGAGGTCGGCGACACGTCGGTGCGTGCCGGGGTCAAGGCGACCCATGCCCGGCTGACCGCCTTGCTCGCCCACGAACACGCCTCGCTGGCCCTGGCCCAGCGCTGCAGCGCGGTGGAGGCGTCGCTGCCGCTATTCAGCGCCCTGCTCAACTACCGTCACAGTGCCGCCGATGAGCGCCCGGCAGCCGGCCAGGGGCTCTGGGACGGCATCCAGTCCCTGGGGGGCGAGGAGCGCAGCAACTACCCGTTGACCCTGAGTGTCGATGACATCGGCAGCGGCTTCGAGCTGCGCGTGCTGGCAGCGCTGTCCGTGGGGGCACAGCGCATGGCCGACTACATGTGCGCTGCGCTGGAACACCTGGTGCTGGCACTGGAACAGGCTCCGGAACAGGCCCTCGGCCAACTGTCGGTCCTGCCGGCGGCGGAGCGGCAGCAGGTCCTGTTCGACTTCAATGCCCGCCAACGCGACTACCCGAGCGAGCAGACCCTGCACCGGCTGTTCGAGATTCGTGCCGCGGCCCACCCGGATGCGCCGGCGGTGGTCCATGGCGAGCAGGTGCTCGGCTATGGCGAACTCAACCGCCGTGCCAACCGCCTGGCCCATCATCTGCTGGGGCTCGGCGTACGACCGGGCGAGCACCTGGCGATCCTGCTGGAGCGCTCGGCGGACCTGCTGGTCAGCCAACTGGCGATCAGCAAATGCGCCGCGGCCTACGTGCCGCTGGATATCAACGCACCGCTCGAGCGCCAGCGTTTCATGCTCGAGGACAGCCAGGCGTCGTGGCTGCTGACCACCCACGACCAGCCGGACGAGCACGGCGTACGACGCATCGAGCTGGACCGGCTGGCCGTCGAGGCGCTGGCGACCGATGACCCGGATCTGCCGCAGTCGGCCGAGGCGCTGGCCTACATCATGTACACCTCCGGCTCCACCGGTACCCCCAAGGGCGTACTGGTGCCGCACCGGGCGGTCGCGCGATTGGTGCTGAACAACGGTTATGCCGAGTTCAACGAGCGGGACCGGGTGGCCTTCGCCGCCAACCCGGCGTTCGACGCCAGCACCCTGGAAGTCTGGGCGCCGCTGCTCAATGGCGGCTGCGTGGTGGTGGTCGAGCAGGATGTGCTGCTGTCCCGCGACGCCCTGGCGAACCTGCTGCGCGAGCAGGCGGTCAGTGTGCTGTGGATGACCGCCGGGCTGTTCCACCAGTATGCCGATGGCCTGATGGAAAGTTTCCGGGCCCTGCGCTACCTGATCGTCGGGGGCGACGTGCTCGACCCGGCGGTGATCGAACGGGTGCTGCGTGACGGCGCGCCACGACACCTGCTCAACGGCTACGGTCCGACCGAAGCGACCACGTTCTCCACCACCTATGAGATCACCACGGTCGAGGGTGGCAGCATTCCGATCGGCCGGCCCATCGGCAACAGCCGGGCCTATGTGCTCGATGCCCGGCAGCAGCCGGTGCCGGTGGGTGCGGTGGGTGAGCTGTACGTGGCTGGCGCAGGGGTTGCCAGGGGCTATCTGAACCAGCCTGAGCTGAGCGCCGAAACATTCATGGCCGATCCATTCGTCGGCGGTTCGATGTACCGGACCGGCGACCTGGTGCGCTGGCGTGCCGACGGCAATCTGGAGTATCTGGGGCGCAACGACAACCAGGTGAAGATCCGCGGCTTCCGTATCGAGCTGGGCGAGATCGAGACCCGCCTGGGACGCCATCCGCAGGTCCGCGACGTGGCCGTGCTGGTGCGTGAGGTGGCCCCCGGTGACAAGCGCCTGGTGGCCTGGTTCAGCGCCGAGGGGGCGGCTCAAACGCCCGATCCCGAAGCGCTGCGCGATTACCTGCAGGAGCAGTTGCCGGACTACATGGTGCCCTCGGCCTATGTGCAGCTCGAGGCGCTGCCGCTGACCGCCAATGGCAAGCTCGACCGCAAGGCGCTGCCGGCGCCGGACCAGAGCGCCTTGCTCAGCCGTGGCTACGAGGCGCCGCAGGGGGCGGTGGAAACCACCCTGGCGCAGATCTGGGCCGAGCTGCTGCAGGTCGGGCAGGTGGGGCGTCACGATCACTTCTTTGAACTGGGCGGGCACTCGCTGCTGGCGGTGACGCTGATCGAACGCATGCGCCAGGCCGGCCTCAACGCCGACGTGCGTGCGCTGTTCAGTCAGCCGACCCTGGCCGGCCTCGCCGCGGCGATTGGCCATGGCCGCGAGCTGCAGGTACCGGAAAATCGTATTGCCGCCGATTGCCAGCGCATCACGCCCGAGCTGCTGCCGCTGGTCGAACTGGACCAGGCGGCCATCGACCGGGTCGTGGCCAGCGTGCCGGGCGGCGCGGCCAACGTGCAGGATATCTACCCGCTGACGCCGTTGCAGGAAGGCATCCTCTATCACCATCTCAGTGCCGGGCAGGGCGACCCCTACGTGTTGCAGTCGCGGCTGGCCTTCGACAGCCCGCAACGCCTGCAGGCCTTCGCCGGCGCCTTGCAGCAGGTCATCGACCGCCACGACATCCTGCGTACCGGTTTCCTCTGGGAGGGCCTGGAGCAGCCGGTGCAGGTGGTCTGGCGCCGGGCCGAACTGGCGGTCCAGGCGTTGTCGCTGGAGCCGGCCGACGGCGATGTGCTGGAGCAGTTGCACAGCCGTTTCGATTCGCGCCACTACCGTCTGGACCTGAGCCGGGCACCGCTGATCCGCCTGGTGCATGCTTACGATGCACGGCGCCAGCGCACCGTCGCGGCGTTGCTGTTCCACCACCTGGTGCTGGATCACACCGCGCTCAAGGTGGTGCTCCAGGAAATGCGGGCCGGCCTGCTCGGCCATGAGGCGGTGCTGAGCGAGCCGGTGCCGTATCGCAACCATGTGGCCCAGGCGCGCCTGGGTGTCAGCGAGGCGGAGCACGAGGCATTCTTCCGCGAGATGCTGGGTAGCATCGACGAACCGACCTTGCCCTTCGGCCTGCAGGACGTGCAGAACGATGGCCGTGATATCGAGGAGGTCGCCCGGCCGTTGCCGGAGGGGCTGAGCCGTCGCCTGCGCGCTCGTGCCCGGGCGCTCGGGGTCACGGCGGCGAGCCTGTTCCACCTGGCCTGGGGCCAGGTGCTGGCGGCCACTTCCGGTCGCGAGCAGGTGGTGTTCGGCACGGTGCTGCTGGGCCGGATGCAGGGGGGGCAGGGCGCCGACCGGGCGCTGGGGATGTTCATCAATACCCTGCCATTGCGGGTGGACATCGACGCCACCCCGGCCAGGGCCGCGGTCATGGCCACCCACGCCCGGCTCACCGGGCTGATGGGACATGAACACGCCTCGCTGGCGCTGGCCCAGCGTTGCAGTGCCGTGGCGGCGCCGGCGCCGTTGTTCAGTGCCATGCTCAACTACCGCCAGAGCCGCGACGAGGAGCAGGCCGCCTGGCCGGGGATCGAGACCCTGGCCAGCGATGGCCGGACCAACTATGCGCTGAGCCTGAGTGTCAACGACCTGGGCGAAGGCTTCCGGCTGATCGCCCTGACCCTGGCCTCGGTGGGCGCGCAACGCATCTGCGAGCTGATGGAGACGGCCCTGGAGTCGCTGGTCGAGGCCCTGGAACAACAGCCCGGTACGGCGGTGAACCGCCTGCCGGTGCTGCCGGCCGGGGAGCGCGAGCAACTGGTGTCCGGGCTCAATGCCAGCGCGGTCGATCACGCTCTCGACCCGTCGATCCATGGCTTGTTCGAGGCCCGTGTCGAGCGCGCGCCAGAGGCGCTGGCCCTGGTGGCGGACGGTCAGTCACTGAGCTATCGGGAACTGAACCGACGCGCCAACCGTCTGGCCCATTACCTGCGCGAGCAGGGGGTGGGGCCGGATGAGCGGGTGGCGATCTGCGTCGAGCGCGGCGTGGAGATGCTGGTCGGGTTGCTGGCGATCCTCAAGGCCGGCGGTGCCTATGTGCCGCTGGACCCGGGCTATCCGCAGGAGCGGATCGCCTACATGCTCAAGGACAGCGCGCCGCGGGTGGTGCTGGCGCAGGACGTCACCCTCGCGCGCCTGGGCAGCGTTGCGGTACCGCTGATCAACCTCGACCGGAATGTCTGGGCTGATCGCGCCGAGGCCAACCTGGCGCCGGTGCAGGCCTCGGACCTGGCCTACGTGATCTACACCTCCGGTTCCACCGGTACCCCCAAAGGGGTGGCGGTGGAACATCGTGGTCTGTGCAACCTGGTGCAGTGGAGTTCCCGACTGCATGGCAAGGATGCGCAGGGCGCGCTGCTGCACAAGACGCCCTTCAGCTTCGACGCCTCGGTATGGGAGCTGTTCTGGCCGCTCAGCGCCGGCCTGCGCCTGGTACTGGCACGCCCCGAGGGGCATCGCGACCCGGCCTACCTGGCGCAGTTGGTGCGTGAGCAACAGGTCAGCGTGATCCAGTTCGTTCCGGCGATGCTGCAGCAGTTCCTTGACGTGGAAGCGGCCGGCCAGTGCCACAGCCTGACCGACGTGTTCTGTGGCGGCGGCGAGCTGACCTCGGCGCTGGCCCAGGCGGTGCGCGCACGCCTGCCCTGGGTGCGCTTGCACAACGTCTACGGGCCGACCGAGGCCACGGTGGACAGTACCGTGTGGACCTTGGAGCCGGACGCAGCGGTCCCGGATTCACAACTGCCGATCGGCCGGCCGATCGACAACACCCGCCTTTATGTCCTGGACGCCCGGGATCAGCCGGTACCGCTGGGGGTCAGCGGCCAACTGCACATCGGCGGCGTCGGGGTGGCCCGCGGCTACATCGGCCTGGCCGAACTCAGTGCCGAGCGCTTCATCGACAGCCCGTTCGTGGCCGGCGAGCGCCTGTATCGCACCGGCGACCTGGTGCGCTACCGCCTTGACGGCAACCTCGAATTCCTCGGCCGCAACGACGACCAGGTCAAGCTGCGCGGCCTGCGTATCGAACTGGGCGAGGTGCAGGCGCGGCTGGCCGAGCACCCGGCGTTGACAGCTGCGGTGGCGATGGTCCGCGAGGACCTGCCGGGCGACCCGCGTCTGGTCGCCTACTACACCGCGAGCGAGGCGCAGGCGGTCGACGACCTGCGGGCCCACCTGCTGGGCTACCTGCCGGAATACATGCTGCCGACGCTGTTCGTGCACCTGCCGGCGCTGCCCCTGAGCCCCAACGGCAAGCCGGATCGCAAGGCGTTGCCGGCACCGGACCAGGGCGCGCTGTCCAGCCGCGAATACGTGGCCCCGGTGGGCGAGGTCGAGACCCGCCTGGCCCAGATCTGGGCCGACCTGCTCAAGGTCGAGCGGGTGGGACGCCACGATCACTTCTTCGAACTGGGCGGCCATTCGCTGCTGGCGGTGACGCTGATCGAGCGCATGCGCCAGGCCGGCCTGAGTGCCGACATTCGCGTGCTGTTCAGCCAGCCGAGCCTGGCGGCGCTGGCCGCGGCGGTGGGCAGCGGGCGGGCGGTGACGGTACCGGAAAACCGCATTCCAGCCGATTGCCGGCAGATCACGCCGTACCTGCTGCCGTTGATCGAACTGGACCAGGCGAGCATCGACCGCGTCGTCGCCAGCGTGCCCGGTGGCGCGGCCAACGTGCAGGACATCTACCCGCTGGCACCGCTGCAGGAAGGCATTCTCTATCACCACCTGAGTGCGGAGCAGGGCGACCCGTACCTGCTGCAATCGCAGATGGCCTTCGACGATCCGCAGCGCCTGCAGGCCTTTGCCGCCGCCCTGCAACAGGTCATCGATCGCCACGATATCCTGCGTACCGGCATGCTCTGGGAGGGCCTGGACCAGCCGGTGCAGGTGGTCTGGCGCAAGGCCGGGCTGGTGGTCGAGGAGGTGGCCCTGGAGCCGGCGGCCGGCGATGCGCTGGAGCAGTTGCAGGCGCGTTTCGACGCCCGCCACTATCGCCTGGACCTGAACCAGGCGCCGCTGATCCGCCTGGTGCACGGCTACGATGCGGTGCATCAGCGCACGGTGGCGGTGCTGCTGTTCCATCACCTGGTGCTGGACCATACCGCCCTTGAGGTGGTCAGCGAGGAAATGCAGGCCGGCCTGCTGGGGCGGGTCGAGCCGCTGGGCGCGGCGGTGCCTTATCGCAACTACGTGGCCCAGGCGCGCCTGGGTGTCAGTGAGGAGGAGCACGAAGCCTTCTTCCGCGAGCAACTGGGCGATATCGACGAGCCGACCCTGCCATTCGGCCTGCTGGATGTGCAGGGCGATGGCCGGGCCATCGAGGAGACCAGCCAGCGGTTGCCGGTCGACCTGAATCTGCGCCTGCGGGCCCAGGCCCGGCTGTTGGGGGTGAGCGCCGCGAGCCTGTTCCACCTGGCCTGGGCCCGGGTACTGGCGGCCACCAGTGGCCGCTCGTCGGTGGTGTTCGGTACCGTTCTGCTCGGTCGCATGCAGGGCGGTGCCGGCAGCGACCGCGCCCTGGGGATGTTCATCAATACCTTGCCGCTGCGGGTCGATATCGATGCCGCGTCGGTACGCGACGCAGTCAAGGCGACCCATGACCGGCTCACCGCGCTGCTCGGTCACGAGCACGCCTCGCTGGCCCTGGCCCAGCGTTGCAGTGGGGTGGCGGCGCCGCTGCCGCTGTTCAGTGCCATGCTCAACTATCGCCACGGCAGCGCGGGCGAGCCGGATGCCGAAACCCGCCAGGCCTGGCAGGGCATCGAGGTGCTGACCAGCGAGGAGCGCACCAACTTCCCGCTGAGCCTGAACGTCGACGATCTGGGCGATGCCTTCCGCCTGGTCGCCCAGGTGGCCGAAGTGGGCGCGCAGCGGATCTGCGACTACATGCAGGTGGCGCTGGAGGCGCTGGTGCAGGCCCTGGAGTTCGAGCCGCAGTTGGCCGTCGAGCGCCTGCCGGTGCTGGGCGCGGCCGAGCGTGCGCAACTGCTCGACGGGCTCAATGCCACCGCGGTCGACTACGATCTCGAACAGACCCTGCACGGGTTGTTCGAGGCCCGGGTCGTACAGGCAGCCCAGGCTCCGGCCGTGCAGGCCGGCGAGCAGTGGCTGAGCTACGACCAATTGAACCGCCGCGCCAACCAGCTGGCCCATCACCTGCGCGAGCAGGGCGTGGGGCCGGATGCGCGGGTGGCGATCTGCGTCGAACGCGGCCTGGACATGGTCATCGGCCTGCTGGCGATCCTCAAGGCCGGTGGTGCCTATGTGCCGCTGGATCCGGCCTATCCGCAGGAACGGATCGCCTACATGCTGGCCGACAGCACGCCGCTCGTCGTGCTGGTAGAGGGCCGTACCCGCGGCTTGCTGGGCGAGCTGGCCGTGCCGGTGATCGACCTGGAGAACAACGTCTGGGCCCATCAGCCGGACAGCAATCCGCAGGTTCCACGACTCAGCCCACGGCACAGTGCCTACGTGATCTACACCTCCGGTTCCACCGGCCAGCCCAAGGGTGTGATCAACGAACACGCGGCGGTGGTCAACCGTCTGCTGTGGATGCAGGACAAGTATGGCCTGACCCCTGACGACGCGGTGCTGCAGAAGACCCCGTTCAGCTTCGACGTGTCGGTGTGGGAGTTCTTCTGGACGCTGTTCACCGGCGCACGGCTGGTGATGGCCCGTCCGGAAGGGCACAAGGACCCGGTCTACCTCAGTGAGGTGATCGCGGCCGAGCGCATCACCACCCTGCATTTCGTACCGTCGATGCTCGACGTCTTCCTCGCCCATGGCGACAGCGCCCTGTGCGGTGGTGTCAAGCGGGTGATCTGCAGCGGCGAGGCGCTGCCGGGCAGCGTGGTGCGCCGGTTCAAGGCGCAGTTGCCGCACGCCGGGTTGCACAACCTCTACGGCCCGACCGAGGCCGCGGTGGACGTGACGGCCTGGGAGTGCAGCGAACCGCTCGCACAGACCCCGGACAACACGCCGATCGGCAAGCCGATCGCCAACACCCGGATGTACCTGCTGGATGCGCAACTGCAGCCGGTGCCCATGGGCGTTGTGGGCGAGTTGTACATCGGTGGCGTACAGGTGGCGCGCGGTTACCTGAACCGTCCCGAACTGACCGCCGAGCGCTTCCTGAAGGATCCGTTCAGTCCGGCCGCCGAAGCCCGCATGTACCGCACCGGTGACATCGCCCGCTACCTGGCGGATGGCAATATTGAATACCTGGGGCGTAACGACGACCAGGTGAAGATCCGCGGCCTGCGTATCGAGCTGGGCGAGATCCAGGCGCGCCTGAGCGCCTTCCCGGCGATTCAGGAGGCGGTGGTGGTGGCCCGTGAGGACGTCGCGGGCGACAAGCGCCTGGTGGCCTACTACACGGCGGCCGAGGCCCAGGACATCGATGCGCTGCGGGCCCATCTGCTGGAGCGACTGCCGGACTACATGGTCCCGGCGCTGTTCGTGCACCTGGCGGCGCTGCCGCTGAGCCCCAACGGCAAGCTCGATCGCAAGGCGCTGCCGGCGCCGGACCAGGCGGCCCTGGTCGTGCGCGAATACCAGGCGCCGCAAGGCGAGGTGGAAGTCGCCCTGGCGCGCATCTGGGCCGAAGTGCTCCGGGTCGGGCAGGTCGGGCGCCACGACAACTTCTTCGAACTGGGAGGGCATTCGCTGCTGGCGGTCAAGCTGATCGAGCGCATGCGCCAGCAGGGCCTGGCGGCCGATGTGCGGGTGCTGTTCGGCCAGCCGACCCTGGCGGCCCTGGCGGCGGCCGTGGGCGGGCAGGTCGAGGTGCAGGTGCCGGCCAACCGCATCGCCGTCGATTGCCCGCGCATCACACCGGACCTGCTGCCCCTGGCCGATCTCGACCAGGCGTCCATCGACCGTCTGGTGGAAAGCATCCCCGGCGGCGTGGCCAATGTGCAGGATATCTACGGCCTGGCGCCGTTGCAGGCGGGCATTCTCTATCACCACCTGGCGACGAGTGTCGGCGACCCCTATGTCATGCAGGCCCAGTTCGAGTTTGCCGGGTTGAAGCCGTTGCACGCCTTCGTCCACGCGCTCGACGCGGTGATCGAGCGCAACGACATCCTGCGTACCAGCGTGCATTGGCAAGGCCTGGGCGAACCGGTGCAGGTGGTCTGGCGCCGGGCGCCTCTGGCGCTCGAACGGATCGACAGCGATCCGCACGGCGGCGATGCCCTGGAGCAACTGCAGCAGCGCTTCGATCCACGCCACTACCGACTGGACCTCAACCAGGCGCCGCTGCTGCGCCTGGCCTATGCCCATGACGAGCAGGGCGACCGCTGGTTCGGCATCCTGCTGTTCCACCACATTCTGCTGGATCACACCGCTCTGGACGTGCTGGTGCACGAGATGAGCGCCAGCCTGCAAGGGCGGATGGCGCAACTGGCAGCGCCGGTGCCGTACCGCAACCAGGTGGCGCAGACCCGCCTGGGCACCAGCGAGGCCCAGCACGAGGCGTTCTTCCGTGGGATGCTCGGCGATATCGACGAGCCGACCCTGGCCTTCGGCCTGCAGGAAGTCGCTGGCGATGGCCGCGATATCGAGGAACTGCCAGTGCCCCTGGACACGGCCCTGAGCCGACGCCTGCGCGGGCAGGCCCGCCAGCTCGGCGTGAGTGCCGCCAGCCTGCTGCACCTGGCCTGGGCCCGGGTGCTGGGGCAGGTGTCGGGGCGCGAGGAGGTGGTGTTCGGCACCGTACTGCTGGGGCGGATGCAGGGCGGCGAAGGGGCCGACCGTGCGCTGGGGATGTTCATCAACACCTTGCCGTTGCGGGTCAGTGTGGGTTCCGTCGGCGTCCGCGAAGCCCTGCGCACCACTCACGGGCGGCTGTCGCAACTGCTCGGCCACGAGCACGCCTCGCTGGCCCTGGCCCAGCGTTGCAGCGGCGTGCCGGCTTCGCTGCCGCTGTTCAGCAGCCTGTTCAACTACCGTCATAGCGCCGCGGGCGAGACTTCGGCGCAGCAGGCGGCGACCTGGGACGGCATCCGCCTGCTGCAGGCGCGCGAGCGCAGCAACTATCCGCTGGTGCTCAACGTCGATGACCTGGGCGAGGACTTCTCGTTCAAGATCCAGGCTCCGGCCGAACTCGGTCTGGAACGGATCGGCGGCTACCTGCGCACGACCCTGCAGCATCTGGTCGATGCCCTGGAGCACGCGCCGACGACGCCGCTGCAGACGCTGCCGATGCTGCCGCCGCAGGAGCGCGAGCACCTGCTGCACGGCTTCAACGCCACCGAACGCCGCTATCCCGTCGAGCAGACCCTGCACAGCCTGTTCGAGGCACGGGCCGAGGCCCGTCCGCACGCGACGGCGCTCATCCATGGCGAGCAGGTGCTCGACTATGGCGAACTCAACCGTCGTGCCAACCGCCTGGCCCATCATCTGATCGGCCTGGGCGTGAGGCCCGGCCATCATCTGGCGATCCTGCTGGAGCGCTCGGCGGACCTGCTGGTCAGCCAACTGGCGATCAGCAAGTGTGCGGCGGTCTATGTGCCGCTGGACATCAACGCACCGGCCGAGCGCCAGGCCTTCATGATCGAGGATAGCCAGGCGCTGCTGTTGCTGACCCGCAGCAGCGAGACGCTCGGCTATCCGGTCCGGCGTGTCGATCTCGACCAGCTCGATCTCGACGGCCAGCCGGACCATGACCCACGCTTGCGGCAGTCGAGCGAGTCGGCGGCCTACATCATGTACACCTCCGGCTCCACCGGTACGCCCAAGGGGGTCCTGGTGCCCCATCGGGCGGTCAGCCGGCTGGTGCTCAACAACGGCTATGCCGAGTTCAATGAGCAGGACCGGGTGGCCTTCGCCTCCAACCCGGCGTTCGACGCCAGCACCCTGGAAGTCTGGGCGCCACTGCTCAACGGCGGCTGTGCGGTGGTGGTCGAACAGGACGTGCTGCTGTCCCGCGAGGCCCTGGCGAACCTGCTGCGCGAGCAGCGGATCAGTGTGCTGTGGATGACCGCCGGCCTGTTCCACCAGCATGCCGATGGCCTGCTGGCGGCCTTGCGCGGCCTGCGCTACCTGATCGTCGGTGGCGATGTGCTCGACCCCGCGGTGGTCGAGCGGGTGCTGCGCGACGGTGCGCCACAGCATCTGCTCAACGGTTACGGACCGACCGAAGCCACCACCTTCTCGACCACCTTCGAAATCACCGCAGTCGAGGGCGGCAGCATTCCGATCGGCCGGCCCATCGGCAACACACGCGCCTATGTGCTCGACGCCCGCCAGCAGCCGGTGCCGGTCGGCGTGGTCGGTGAGTTGTACATCGGTGGCCTCGGGGTTGCCCTGGGCTACCTGAACCAGCCGCAACTGAGCGCCGAGAAGTTCCTCGTCGATCCGTTCAGCCCCAGTTCCCAGGGCCTGATGTACCGCAGCGGCGACCTGGTGCGCTGGCGTGCCGACGGCAACCTGGAGTATCTGGGCCGTAACGACAATCAGGTCAAGCTGCGTGGTTTCCGCATCGAGCTGGGCGAGATCGAGACCCGCCTGGGCCGCCATCCGCAGGTGCGCGATGTGGCGGTGCTGGTGCGTGAACTCGCGCCGGGCGACAAGCGCCTGGTGGCCTGGTTCACCGCTGCCGTGGCCGGCGCGGCGCCGGATGTCGAAGCGCTGCGCAATCACCTGCAGGCACAGTTGCCGGACTACATGGTGCCTTCGGCCTACGTGCAGCTCGACGCCTTGCCGCTGACCGCCAACGGCAAGCTCGACCGCCGGGCGCTGCCGGCACCGGACCAGGCCGCGCTGTCGAGTCGGGCGTTCGAAGCCCCGCAAGGGGAGGTGGAAACCGCCCTGGCGCGGATCTGGGCCGAGGTGCTCAAGGTCGAACAGGTGGGTCGCCACGACCACTTCTTCGAACTGGGCGGCCACTCGCTGCTGGCGGTGACGCTGATCGAGCGCATGCGCCAGGCCGGCCTCAGTGCCGACGTGCGGGTGCTGTTCAGCCAGCCGACCCTGGCGGCCCTGGCCGCCGCCATCGGCAGCGGTCGCGAGATCGAGGTACCGCGCAACCTGATCGAGGTCGGTTGCCAGCACATCACCCCGCAACTGCTGCCCCTGGTGGAACTGGACCAGGCGAGCATCGATCGTCTCGTCGCCACGGTACCCGGCGGGGCGGCCAACGTGCAGGACATCTACCCGCTGGCGCCGTTGCAGGAAGGCATTCTCTATCACCACATGAGCGCCGGGCAGGGCGATCCGTACCTGCTGCAATCGCAGATGGCCTTCGACAGCCGGGTGCATCTGCAGGCGGTGATCGAGGCCTTGCAGCAGGTGGTCGACCGCCACGACATTCTGCGTACCAGCGTGCACTGGGACGGCCTGGAGCGGCCGTTGCAACTGGTGCGCCGGCAGGCCGAACTGCCGGTGCAGGAGCTGCTGCTCGACCCGGCGGCCGGGGACGTGCTGGAGCAGTTGCAGCAGCGCTTCGAGACCCGCCGCTACCGCCTGGATATCCGTCAGGCGCCGCTGCTGCAACTGGTGTATGCCAACGATCCGCTGAACCGGCGCATCGTCGCGATCCTGATGTTCCACCACCTGGCACTGGACCATACCGCCATGGCGGTGGTGGTCGAGGAAATGCATGCGCTGTTGCAGCGCGGCGGCGAGGGCCTGGCCGCGCCGGTGCCGTATCGCAACTATGTGGCCCAGGCGCGCCTGGGGGTCAGCGAGCAGGAGCACGAGGCGTTCTTCCGCGACATGCTGGGCGATATCGACGAGCCGACCCTGCCGTTCGGCCTGCAGGACGTGCAGGGCGATGGCCGGGATATCGAGGAAGCACCGCTGATGCTGGCCGAGGCCCTGAGCCGCCGGCTGCGTGAGCAGGCCCGCCTGCTCGGGGTCAGTGCGGCGAGCCTGATGCACCTGGCCTGGGCGCGCGTGCTGGGCGTCACCGCCGGCAAGGACCGGGTGGTGTTCGGCACGGTGCTGATGGGGCGCATGCAGGGCGGCGAGGGGGCCGACCGGGCCCTGGGGATGTTCATCAATACCCTGCCGCTGCGGGTCGAGGTGGACGGTACGGCGGTACGTGAAGGGGTCAAGGCCACCCACGAGCGCCTGACCGCACTGCTGGGCCATGAGCATGCCTCGCTGGCCCTGGCCCAGCGCTGCAGCGCGGTGGAGCCTGCGCTGCCGCTGTTCAGTGCCCTGCTCAACTACCGCCATAGCGCCCACGACGCGTTGCCGGCAGAGGCCGGGGATGTCTGGCAGGGTATTCACCTGCTGGGCGGCGAGGAGCGCACCAACTATCCGCTGACCCTGAGTGTCGATGACCTCGGTCTCGACTTCCGGCTGCGGGTGCTGGCGGCGACTTCGGTCGGCGCGCGGCGCGTGGCCGGGTACATGCAGGGTGCCCTGGAGCAGTTGGCCGAGGCACTGGAGCAGGGGGGCGCGCTTGCCCTGAACCGTCTGGCGATCCTGCCGGCGGCAGAGCGCCGGCAACTGCTGGTGGGCTTCAATGCCAGTGCCGCCGGTTTCCCGCAGGGCCAGACCGTCCATGGTCTGTTCGAGGCCGAGGCCGAGCGTCGGCCAGAGGCGCTGGCGGTGGTGCAGGGCGACGCGACGCTCAGCTACCGCGAGCTCAATCGCCAGGCCAACCGGTTGGCCCACCATCTGCGCACGCTGGGCGTGCAGCCGGATGATCGGGTGGCGATCTCGGTCCGTCGTGGCCCGCAGATGCTGGTGGGCCTGTTGGCGATCCTCAAGGCCGGGGCCGGTTATGTGCCGGTCGATCCGGCCCTGCCGGATGAGCGCCAGCGTTACCTGCTCGAAGACAGCGCACCGGCGGTGCTGCTGACCCAGAGCGAGTGGCGTGGACGGTTGCCGGGCCTGCAGGTGCCGGTGCTGGAACTGGACCGGGTCACCTGGCAGGAGCAGTCCGTCGACAATCCCGTGCCGGGCGCGCTGACGCCGGCGCACCTGGCCTATGTGATCTACACCTCCGGTTCCACCGGTCTGCCGAAAGGGGTGATGGTCGAGCACCGTACCGTGGAGAACCTGGTGCACTGGCATCGCACGGCCTTCGATCTGCAGGCTGGCGGCCATGCCTCCAGCGTCGCCGGTTTCGGTTTCGACGCCATGGCCTGGGAAGTCTGGTCGACGCTGTGTGTCGGCGCGACCCTGCACCTGCCACCGGCGCAGATCGATCACCAGGACATCGATCGCCTGCTCGGCTGGTGGTTGCAGCAACCGTTGCAGGTGAGCTTCCTGTCCACCCCGGTGGCCGAACATGCCTTCAGCCGGCAACTCGAACATCCGACCCTGCGCACGCTGCTGATCGGTGGCGACCGCCTGCGCCAGTTCAGCCAGGCGCAGCGCTTCGCGGTGATCAACAACTACGGCCCGACCGAAGCCACGGTGGTGGCGACCTCCGGCCTGATGGAAGCCGGGCAGGTGCTGCATATCGGCAAGCCGATCGCCAATACCCGGGTCTACCTGCTGGACGAACAGCTACAACCGGTGCCGGTCGGCGTGGCGGGTGAGTTGTATATCGGCGGGGCCGGCGTGGCGCGGGGTTACCTGAACCGTCCTGATCTGACCGCCGAACGTTTCATCCGCGATCCGTTCAGTGCCGATCCGCAGGCGCGCCTCTACCGTACCGGCGACCAGGCGCGGTGGCTGGCCGATGGCAATCTCGATTACCTCGGCCGTAACGACGACCAGCTGAAAATCCGCGGCGTGCGCATCGAACCGGGCGAGATCGAGGCGGCCTTGAGCGGTCATGCGTCGGTCAGGGACGCCGTGGTGCTGGTCCGTGACGGACGTCTGGTGGCCTGGTTCAGCGCCGACGAAAGCCTGTCGATCGAAACGTTGAGCGACTACCTGCACGATCACCTGCCGGACTACATGGTGCCGTCGGCCTATGTGCAGCTCGATGCGCTGCCGCTGACCGCCAACGGCAAGCTCGATCGCCGGGCACTGCCGGCGCCGGACCAGGCGGCCCTGTTGAGCCGCGCGTTCGAGGCCCCGCAAGGGGCCGTCGAGATCGCCCTGGCGCAGATCTGGGCCGAGGTGCTCAAGGTCGAGCGGGTGGGTCGCCACGACCACTTCTTCGAGCTGGGCGGCCATTCGTTGCTGGCGGTGACGCTGATCGAGCGCATGCGCCAGGTCGGTCTCGACAGCGATGTGCGGGTGCTGTTCAACCAGCCGACCCTGGCGGCGCTGGCCGCAGCCATCGGCAGCGGTCGCGAAGTCGAGGTACCGGAAAACCGCATTCCCGCCGCTTGCCGGCAGATCACCCCGGACCTGCTGTCGCTGATCGAGCTGGACCAGTCGAGCATCGACCGTCTCGTCGCCGCCATCCCCGGTGGCGCGGCCAACGTGCAGGACATCTACCCGCTGGCACCGCTGCAGGAAGGCATCCTCTATCACCACATGAGTGCCGGGCAGGGCGACCCGTACCTGCTGCAGTCGCAGATGGCCTTTGACAGCCTGGCGGACCTGCAGGCCTTTACCGGCGCCCTGCAGCAGGTGATCGACCGCCACGACATCCTGCGCACCAGCGTGCACTGGGAAGGGCTGGAACGGCCGCTGCAGGTGGTGCGCCGGCAGGCGCCGCTGCGGATCCGGGAGGTCGCGCTGCAGGCCGCTGATGGCGATGTCCTGGCGCAGTTGCACCAGCGCTTCGATGCCCGGCACTACCGCCTGGATATCCGCCAGGCACCCCTGGTGGAACTGGTGCATGCCCACGACCCGGTCGGCCAGCGGATCGTCGCGATCCTGCTGTTCCATCACCTGGCCGTCGACCACACCGCGATGGAAGTGGTGGGCCACGAAATGCGTGCCTTCATCGAAGGCCGTGCCGATGCACTCGGCGCGCCGGTGCCGTACCGCAACTACGTGGCCCAGGCGCGCCTGGGCGTCAGCGAACAGGAGCACGAAGCGTTCTTCCGCGAGATGCTTGGCGATATCGACGAACCGACCTTGCCATTCGGCCTGCAGGACGTGCAGGGCGACGGGCACGACATCGAGGAAGCCTGGCAGCGCCTGCCACTGGAGCTTGCCATTCGGCTGCGCCAGCAGGCACGGCTGCTCGGGGTCGGCGCCGCGAGCCTGTTCCACCTGGCCTGGGCCCGGGTGCTGGCGGCCGCTTCCGGCCGGCAGACGGTGGTGTTCGGCACGGTGCTGCTGGGGCGCATGCAGGGCGGCGACGGTGCCGACCGGGCGTTGGGCATGTTCATCAACAGCCTGCCGTTGCGGGTCGATATCGACGACACGCCGGCGCGCGCCGGGGTCAAGGCGATCCACGGCCGCCTGACCGCGCTGCTCGGCCACGAGCACGCCTCGCTGGCCCTGGCCCAGCGCTGCAGTGGCGTGGCCGCGTCGCTGCCGCTGTTCAGCGCGATGCTCAACTATCGCCACAGTGATGCCGGTCTCTTCGACAAGGCCACCCCAGGTGCCTGGAGGGGCATCGAGACCCTGGCCAGCGAGGAGCGCACCAACTATCCGCTGAGCCTGAACGTCGACGACCTGGGTGAAGGCTTCAGCATGACCGCGATGACGCCGGCCCGCATCGGTGCGCAGCGCGTCTGTGACTTCATGCTGGCGGCCCTGGAAGGGCTGGTCGAGGCGCTGGAAAAGGCGCCGCGGCGGGCGCTCAACCGCCTGCCGGTGCTGACTGACCGCGAGCGTCGGCAGGTGCTGGAGGCGTTCAATGCCACTGAGGTCGCCTACGACCTCGAGCGGACCCTCCATGGCCTGTTCGAGGCCCAGGCCGAACGTGCGCCGCAGGCGCAGGCGGTGGCCGCCGGCGAGCAGCGCCTGGGCTACGGCGAACTGAATCGCCGCGCCAACCAGTTGGCCCACTACCTGCGCGAGCGGGGTGTGGGGCCGGACAGCCGGGTGGCGATCTGCGTCGAACGCGGCCTGGACATGGTCGTCGGCCTGCTGGCGATCCTCAAGGCCGGTGGCGCCTACGTGCCGCTGGACCCGGCCTATCCGGCCGAGCGGATCGCCTACATGCTCGCTGACAGCGCGCCGCTGGCGGTGCTGGTGCAGGGCCGCACCCGCGACCTGCTGGGTGAGGTGACGGCACCGGTGATCGATCTGGACTGCAACACCTGGCAGGACCGCTCGGCGGACAATCCACGGGTACCCGGCCTGACCCCACGGCACAGCGCCTACGTGATCTACACCTCCGGTTCCACCGGCCAGCCCAAGGGCGTGATCAACGAACACGCGGCGGTGGTCAACCGCCTGCTGTGGATGCAGGACGAGTACGGCCTGACTGCGGATGATGCGGTGCTGCAGAAAACCCCGTTCAGCTTCGACGTGTCGGTCTGGGAGTTCTTCTGGCCGCTGTTCACCGGTGCACGGCTGGTGATGGCGCGTCCGGAAGGGCACAAGGACCCGATCTACCTGGGCGAGGTGATCAAGGCCGAACAGATCACCACCTTGCACTTCGTACCGTCGATGCTCGACCTCTTCCTGGCCCATGGCGATGTCAGCCGTTGTGCCAGCGTCCAGCGGGTGATGTGCAGCGGTGAGGCCTTGCCGGGCAGCGTGGTGCGGCGGTTCAAGGCGCAGTTGCCGCATGCCGGGTTGCACAACCTCTATGGCCCGACCGAGGCCGCGGTGGACGTGACGGCCTGGAACTGTGCCGGCCCGATCGAGCAGACCCCGGACAACACGCCGATCGGCAAACCGATCGCCAACACCCGGATGTACCTGCTCGACGCTCAGATGCAGCCGGTACCGCTGGGTGTGGTCGGTGAGCTGTACATCGGCGGGGTGCAGGTGGCGCGGGGCTATCTGAACCGTCCCGAGCTGACCGCCGAGCGTTTCCTCGACGATCCGTTCAGCACGACGCCGGAGGCCCGGATGTACCGCACCGGTGATATCGCCCGCTACCTGGCGGACGGCAACATCGAGTACCTGGGGCGTAACGACGACCAGGTGAAGATCCGCGGCCTGCGTATCGAACTGGGCGAAATCCAGGCGCGCCTGGCCGCCTTCCCGGCGGTGCAGGAGGCGGTGGTGGTGGCCCGTGAGGACGTCGCGGGCGACAAGCGCCTGGTGGCCTACTACACGGCGGCCGAGGTCCAGGACATCGATGCGCTGCGGGCCCATCTGCTGGAGCAACTGCCGGACTACATGGTCCCGGCGCTGTTCGTGCACCTGGCGGCGTTGCCGCTGAGCCCCAACGGCAAGCTCGATCGCAAGGCGCTGCCGGCGCCGGACCAGGCGGCCCTGGTCGTGCGCGAGTACGAGGCACCGCTGGGTGAAACCGAAATACTGATGGCCCGGCTCTGGGCGGAACTGCTGAATGTCGAGCGTGTAGGTCGCCACGACAACTTCTTCGAGCTGGGTGGGCACTCACTGCTGGCCGTCAGCCTGATCGGCCGTCTGCACCAGGAAGGCATGGAAGCCGACATGAGGGCGCTGTTCGAACAACCGACGTTGGCCGGATACGCCGCAATTACCGAACAAATGGAGATCGCCTTGTGAACGTGACGGAACTGCTGGCCATATTGAAGGCAAAAGGCATCCAACTGGCTGTCAGGAACGATCAACTGATCGTACAGGGTAACAAGCAGGCACTGACCGAGCCTGAACTGCTGGCGCGCCTGCGCGAGTACAAACCGGTGCTGATCGGCATGATCCGCGACGGTTCCTATTCGCCGGCGGCGAGCGGCCAGGTGACGGTGCCGGCCAACGCCATCGAGGCCGGGACCACCCGCATCACCCCGGCGATGCTGCCCCTGGCCAATCTGGACCAGGAGCAGATCGACCGGATCGTCGCCCAGGTACCGGGCGGGGTCGCCAACGTGCAGGATATCTACCCGCTGGCACCGTTGCAGGAGGGCATCCTGTTCCACCACGCCAGTGCGACGCAGGGGGATCCCTATGTCATGCAGTCACAGTTCGCCTTCGCCGACCTGGAGCGGCTGACGGCTTTCGCCCAGGCCTTGCAGAAGGTCATCGACCGCCACGACATCCTGCGCACCGCAGTGCTCTGGGAGGGCCTGGAAAGTCCGGTACAGGTGGTCTGGCGCAAGGCCGAACTGGTGGTGGAAGAGGTGCTGCTCGAACCGCACGAGGGTGAGGCGCTGCAACGGTTGCACGAGCGTTTCGACGCTCGCCACTATCGCCTCGATGTGAGCCGGGCACCGCTGATCCGCCTGGTGTACGCGCGCGATGAAGCCGCGCAGCGGCTGGTGGCGATGTTGCTGTTCCACCACATGGCCCTGGACCATAGCGCACTGGACGTAGTGCGCCATGAGATGGGCGCGTTCCTGCGCGGGCAGGGTGGGCAACTGGGCCAGCCGGTGCCGTTTCGCAACTATGTAGCCCAGGCCCGCCTGGGAATCAGCCAGGCGGAGCATGAAAGCTTCTTCCGCGAGATGCTGGCGGAGATCGACGAGCCGACCTTGCCCTACGGCCTGCAGGACGTGCAGGGCGACGGCACGGCCATCGACGAATTCAATCTGGCGCTGGAGCCGCAACTGAACCTTCGGCTGCGGGCCCTGGCCCGGCAGCAGGGGGCGAGTGTCGCCAGCCTGTTCCACCTGGCCTGGGGCCAGGTGCTGGCGGCGTTGTCGGGCAGGCGCAGCGTGGTCTTTGGCACGGTGCTGATGGGCCGCATGCAGGGCGGTGGCGATGGCGACCGGGCGCTGGGGATCTTCATCAACACGCTGCCGGTGCGGGTCGATATCGGCGGCCTGACGGTCCAGGCCGGGGTCCGTGCGACCCAGGCCCGGCTCACCGCGCTGATGCGCCACGAACACGCACCGCTGGCGCTGGCCCAGCGCTGCAGTGGGGTCGAGGTGCCAACGCCGCTGTTCAGCAGCCTGCTCAACTACCGGCACAACGGCCTGGCGGTCGCCGCCAGCGCCAGCGACGCGGCCTCGGCCTGGCATGGCATCACCCCGCTGAGTTCCGAGGAGCGCACCAACTACCCGCTGACCCTGAGCGTCGACGATCAGGGCGAGGACTTCCGCCTGGCCCTGCTGGCCAGCTCGCAGATCGACGGGCAGCGGGTCTGTGACTACATGCGCACGGCCCTGGAGCAACTGGCGCAGGCCCTCGAACAGAGTCCGCAGGCGTTGCTGGAGCACCTGTCGATCCTGCCGATGGATGAGCGCGAGCTGTTGCTGAAGGGCTTCAACGCCAGCCAGGCCGACTACCGGCAAGGGTTGACCCTGCACCAGCGCATCGCCGCCCGGGCTGCCGAACAGCCGCAGGCGGTGGCTGCGGTGTGCCAGGGACAATCATTGAGTTATGCCGAGTTGAACCGGCAGGCCGAGGTCCTGGCCCACCACCTGGGTGAACTCGGCGTTCGCCCCGACCAGCGGGTGGCGATCGTTGCCCGGCGCGGGCTCGATACCCTGGTCGGGTTGCTGGCGATTCTCAAGGCCGGGGCCGGCTATGTGCCGATCGATCCGGCCCACCCGGCCGAGCGCCTGCGTTACCTGCTCGACGACAGCGCACCGGTGGCGGTGCTGACCCAGGACGACCTGCTGGCCCGCCTGCCGGAACTGGCGGTGTCGGTGATCAACCTCGACAAACCGTTCTGGCAGGAGCACACCGTCGCCAGCGGGCAACTGCCGACCCCTGATCCCCGGCACCTGGCCTATGTGATCTACACCTCCGGTTCCACCGGGCTGCCCAAGGGGGTGATGGTCGAGCACCACACCGTGTCCAACCTGGTGGACTGGCATTGCGCGGCCTTCGATCTGTGCCCGGGACGGCACACCTCCAGCGTCGCCGGTTTCGGCTTCGACGCCATGGCCTGGGAAGTCTGGCCGGCCCTGTGCGCCGGGGCGACCCTGCACCTGCCGCCGCCGGCCGAGGGCGGCGAGGATGTCGACGGCCTGCTCGACTGGTGGTGCGCGCAGCCGCTGGACGTCAGCTTCCTGCCGACGCCGATCGCCGAACACGCCTTTGCCCGCAACCTCGAACACCCGACCCTGCGTACACTGCTGATCGGCGGTGACCGCCTGCGCCAGTTCAGCCGCAACCAGACCTTCGAGGTGATCAACAACTATGGTCCGACCGAGGCCACGGTGGTCGCCACCTCGGGGCGGGTCGAGGCCGGGCAGCTCCTGCATATCGGCAAGCCGATGAGCAATGCGCGCGTCTACCTGCTCGACGAACGCCAACGCCCGGTGCCGCTGGGGGTGGCCGGTGAGCTGTATGTCGGCGGTGCCGGCGTCGCCCGCGGTTACCTCAACCGCCCGGAACTGACCGCCGAGCGTTTTCTCCATGATCCGTTCAGCGATGATCCCCGGGCGCGCATGTACCGCACCGGCGACCTGGCCCGCTGGCAGCTCGACGGCACCCTCGAGTACCTGGGACGCAACGACGACCAGGTGAAGATCCGCGGCATGCGCATCGAGCTGGGCGAGATCGAGAGCCGGCTCAACCAGCTTCCCGGTATCCAGGAAGCGGTGGTGCTGGCCCGCGAGGACCAGCCGGGGCAAGCGCGGCTGGTGGCCTATTTCACCGAGCAGGCGCAGGTCGATGCGTTGGAAACCGCCGAGCTGCGGGCCTGGCTGCAGGCCCACCTGCCGGACTACATGGTGCCGGCCGCCTATGTGAAGCTGGCCGCGCTGCCGCTCACGGCCAACGGCAAGCTCGATCGCCGGGCGCTGCCCAGGCCCGAGCTGGATGCCCTGTTCACCCGCGAGTACGAAGCGCCCGAGGGCGAGCTGGAAATCACCCTGGCGCAGATCTGGAGCGAGGTGCTGCAGGTCGAGCGGGTCGGTCGCCGCGATCATTTCTTCGAACTGGGCGGGCACTCGCTGCTGGCGATGCGCATGGTGGCGCAGGTCCGCCAGCGCCTCGGCGTGGAATTGGCGCTGGCGCAACTGTTCGCCAATGCCGAGCTGGCGGCAGTAGCCGAAGCCCTCGGCCAGGCGGCCCGCAGTACCCTGCCGGACATTCTCGCGGTGGCGCGGGACCAGGCGCTGCCACTGTCGTTCGCCCAGCAGCGGCTGTGGTTCCTGGCGCAGATGGGCGCCGCGAGCAGCGCCTACAACATTCCGGTCGGCCTGGGCCTGCACGGCCCGCTGGACAGCCAGGCGCTGCAACGGGCGCTGGCGCGTATCGTCGAGCGTCACGAGACCCTGCGCAGTCGTTTCGTCCTGCACGGTGACGAGCCACGGGTGGAGATTGCTCCGGTCGGCCAGGGGCTGCGGTTCGCCATCGAGGACCTGCGCGCGACCCCCGATGCCCAGACCTGCGTCCAGGCGCGTCTGCGCGAGGAAGCCGGCGAACCGTTCGACCTGCAACAGGGGCCGCTGATCCGTGGCCGTCTGCTGTGCCTGGCCGACCGGCACCATGTGCTGCTGCTGACCCTGCACCATATCGTCTCCGATGGCTGGTCGATGGGCGTGCTGACCCGCGAGCTGATGGCGCTCTACGAGGCCTTCCGCCACGCCCGGCCTGACCCGCTGCCACCGTTGGCGGTGCAGTACGGCGACTTCGCCGTGTGGCAACGGCGTTGGCTCGATGGCGAGCTGTTGCAGCAGCAGGGCAGCTACTGGCAACAGGCCCTGGCCGGCGCGCCAGCCCTGCTGATGGTGCCCACCGACCGGCCGCGTCCGGCCCGCCAGGACTACGCCGGCGCCACGATCGGTTTCACCCTGGATGAACGCCTGAGCGCCGCGGTCAGGGCCCTCGGCCAACGTCATGGCACCACCCCCTACATGACCCTGCTGGCCGCCTGGGCCCTGCTGCTGGGGCGCCTCAGCGGGCAGCATGATCTGGTGATCGGCTCGCCGGTGGCCAACCGCCAGCGGGCCGAGGTGGAAGGCCTGGTGGGGCTGTTCGTCAACACCCTGGCGATCCGCCTCGATGTCTCCCCACAGCAGACCGTCGAGGCGCTGCTGGCCCAGGTGCGCGAACGGACCCTGCAGGCCCAGGCTCACCAGGACCTGCCGTTCGAGCAGGTGGTGGAGCTGACCCGGCCGGAGCGCAGCCTGGCCCACAGCCCGCTGTTCCAGAGCATGTTCTCCTGGCAGAACCACGATGAGGCGGCGCTGCAACTGGGCGACCTGCAACTGGAGGCGCTGGCCGGCAGCGGGCAGTTCGCCAAGTTCGACCTGGCCCTCGACCTCGGCGACGGCGGCGCGCAACTGGTGGGCTCGCTGACCTATGCCACGGCCCTGTTCGACGCGGCCACCATCGAGCGTTATCTCGGTTATCTGCGTGGTGTGCTGCAGGCGATGGTCGACAACGACCAGGCCAGCCTCGGCCAGGCTAATCTGCTGGACGAAGCGCAGCGCGTGCAGTTGCTGCAGGACTTCAATGCCAGCCAGGTCGAGTACCCCCGTGGGCATACCCTGCACGGGTTGTTTGAACGTCAGGTCGAGCGCACGCCGGATGCCGTGGCGGTGCGGATGGACGGGCAGGCACTGAGCTACCGTGAGCTCAACCGTCAGGCCAACCAGCTGGCCCATCATCTGCGGGCACTGGGTGTGCAGGCGGATGAGCGGGTGGCGATCTGCGTGACCCGCGGGCCACGGATGCTGGTGGGCCTGTTGGCGATTCTCAAGGCCGGTGGCGCCTATGTGCCGGTCGATCCGGCCCATCCGGCCGAGCGGATCCGCTATCTGCTGGAGGACAGCGCCCCCCTGGCCGTGCTGGTCCAGGGCAACACCCGCGAGCTGGCGGGCCGGTTGCAGGTGCCGCTGGTCGATCTCGACCAGCCGACCTGGCACGACCAGCCCGTCAGCGATCCGCACGTGGCGGGGCTCGCTGCCCGGCACCTGGCCTATGTGATCTACACCTCTGGCTCCACCGGCCTGCCCAAGGGCGTGATGGTCGAGCACGGCACCGTGGAGAACCTGGTGCACTGGCACTGTGCGGCCTTCGATCTGCGTGCCGGCAGTCACACCGCCAGCGTTGCCGGCGTCGGTTTCGATGCCATGGTCTGGGAAGTCTGGCCGGCGCTGTGCGTGGGCGCGACCCTGCACCTGCCGCCGGCGAGCCTGGGCAGCGGCGAGCTGGATGGCCTGCTCGACTGGTGGCGGGCGCAGCCGTTGCAGGTGGCGTTCCTGCCGACGCCGGTGGCCGAGTATGCCTTTGGCCAGGGCCGTGGCCATCCGACCCTGCGCACCCTGCTGATCGGCGGCGACCGCCTGCGGCACTTCGCCGAGGACCCGGGCTTCGCGGTGATCAACAACTACGGCCCGACCGAAGCCACGGTGGTGGCGACCTCCGGGCAGGTCGAGCCGAATGGGCTGCTGCATATCGGTCGGCCGATCGCCAACGCGCGCCTCTATCTGCTGGACGAACAACTGCGTCCGGTGCCGGTGGGGGTGGCCGGCGAGCTGTATGTCGGGGGGGCCGGGGTGGCGCGCGGTTATCTGCACCGCCCGGAACTGACCGCCGAGCGTTTTCTCGACGACCCGTTCAGCACACTGCCGCAGGCCCGTATGTATCGCACCGGCGACCTGGCGCGCTGGCGGGCCGACGGTACCATCGAGTACCTGGGCCGCAATGACGACCAGGTGAAGATCCGTGGTGTACGGATCGAGCTGGGCGAGATCGAGGCCAGCCTCAACCGCCTGCCGGGCGTCCGTGAAGCGGTGGTGCTGGCCCGTGAGGATGAGCCCGGCCAGGTGCGCCTGGTGGCCTATCTGACCGAGGCGGCATCGGGCGGCTTGCCCGAGCCTGGTGAATTGCGCGCGCAGTTGGCGACGCAACTGCCGGAGTACATGGTGCCGGTGGCCTATGTCCGGCTCGACGCGCTGCCGCTGACCGCCAATGGCAAGCTCGACCGCCGGGCGCTGCCGGCGCCGGCGCTGACGGCCCTGTCGCAGCGTGAATACCAGGCGCCCGAAGGCGAGCTGGAAAATACCCTGGCGCGGATCTGGGGCGAATTGCTGCAGGTCGAGCGGGTCGGTCGGCGGGACCATTTCTTCGAGCTGGGCGGCCACTCGTTGCTGGCGATGCGCATGGTTTCCCAGGTGCGCCTGCAATTGCAGCGCGAGCTGCCGTTGGGCGAGCTGTTCGCCAATCCCGAACTGGCGGCCGTGGCACGGTTTCTCCAGAGCGATGCACCGGTCAGCCTGCCGGCCATCGTCGCGGTTCCCCGTGACGGCGCGCTACCGCTGTCGTTCGCCCAGCAGCGGCTGTGGTTCCTGGCCCAGATGGACGGTGCCAACAGCGCCTATAACATTCCCGTCGCCCTGCGCCTGCGTGGGCAGTTGCAGGCCCAGGCCCTGCAACAGGCGCTGGCGACCCTCGTCGCGCGCCACGAAACCCTGCGCAGCCGTTTCGTCGAATGCGATGAAACACCCCAGGTGCTGATCGCCCCGGTTGAGGCCGGCCTGCTCCTGCAGGTCGAGGACCTGCGCCAGCATCCGCAGGCCGCCACCGCCCTGGAAGACCTGCTGAGCGATGAAGCCCGTGCCCCGTTCGACCTTGCGCGCGGGCCGTTGATTCGTGGCCGGCTGGTGATCCTCGGCGAGGAGCATCATGTACTGCTGCTGACCCTGCACCACATCATCGCCGATGGCTGGTCGATGGACGTGCTGACCCGCGAGCTGGTCGCGCTGTACGCCGCCTTCAGCCGCGGCGAGGATGACCCGCTGCCGCCCCTGGCCTTGCAGTATGGCGACTTCGCCGTCTGGCAGCGGCAGTGGTTGAGCGGCGAGGTGCTGGCGCGGCAGAACGCCTACTGGCAGCAGGCCCTGAGTGGTGCGCCAGCCCTGTTGATGCTGCCCACGGACCGACCGCGTCCGGCGCGTCAGGACTATGCCGGGGGCCAGGTCGAGATCCATCTCGACGCGTCGTTGAGCGCGGGGCTCAGGGCGCTCGGCCAGCGCCATGGGCTGACGCTGTACATGACCCTGATGGCCGGCTGGGGCGCGCTGCTCGCTCGCCTGGCCGGGCAGGACGAGGTGGTGATCGGTTCGCCGGTCGCCAACCGCCAGGGCGCGGAGATCGAGGGCCTGATCGGGCTGTTCGTCAATACCCTGGCGATTCGTCTCGATGTGGCCGGCGCCGGGAATGTCGCCGCGCTGCTGGCACAGGTTCGCCAGCGCATTCTCGAGGCCCAGGCGCACCAGGACCTGCCGTTCGAGCAGGTGGTGGAACTGATCCGGCCGGCGCGCAGCCTGGCCCACAGCCCGCTGTTCCAGACTCTGCTGACCTGGCAGGCGGGCGAGCGTGCCGAAGCGGTGCCCGGTGGCCTGCAGTTGGAAGGGATCGCTGCCCCGGGGCATTTCGCCAAGTTCGATCTGTCCCTGAACCTGGGCGAGACCCAGGGCTGCATCAGCGGTGGCCTGGTGTACGCCACGGCGTTGTTCGACGAGTCGACGATGCAGCGTTATGCCGGCTACTTCGAACGCCTGCTGCGGGCCATGGTCGCCGACGACCAGGCCCGGTTGGCGCGGATCGACCTGCTGGACATGACCGAGCGCGAGCACTTGCTGGGGGATTTCAATGCCACCGACACCGGCTACAACCTGGCGCAGACCCTTCATGGCCTGTTCCAGGACCAGGTCGAGTGGGCGCCGGAAGCCGTGGCGCTGCAGGCGGACGAGGAGCGCCTGACCTACCGGGCGCTGAACCAGCGCGCCAACCAGTTGGCCCACCACCTGCGCGAGCAGGGTGTGGAGCCGGATGCACGCGTGGCGATCTGCGTCGAACGCGGCCTGGAGATGGTCGTCGGCCTGTTGGCGATCCTCAAGGCCGGCGGCGCCTATGTACCGCTGGATCCGGCCTATCCGCAGGAGCGCATCGCCTACATGCTCGCTGACAGCGCACCGGCGGTGGTGCTGGTGCAGGGCCGCACCCGCGACCTGTTGGCTGAGGTGGCGGTACCGGTGATCGACCTGGACTGCAACACCTGGCACAACCGCTCGGTGAACAACCCGTGGGTGGGTGGACTGACCCCAAGGCATAGCGCCTACGTGATCTACACCTCCGGCTCCACCGGCCAGCCCAAGGGCGTGATCAACGAACACGCGGCGGTGGTCAACCGCCTGCTGTGGATGCAGGACGAATACGGCCTGACCCCGGATGACGCGGTGCTGCAGAAAACTCCGTTCAGCTTCGACGTGTCGGTCTGGGAGTTCTTCTGGCCGCTGTTCACCGGCGCGCGGCTGGTGATGGCGCGTCCGCAAGGGCACAAGGACCCGCTGTACCTGAGCGAGGTGATCCAGGCCGAGCAGATCACCACCTTGCATTTCGTGCCGTCGATGCTCGATGTGTTCCTGGCCCACGGTGATGCCGAACGCTGCGCCAGCGTGAAACGGGTCATGTGCAGCGGTGAAGCCTTGCCTGGCAGTGTGGTGCGTCGGTTCAAGGCGCAGTTGCCGGGTGCCGAACTGCACAACCTCTACGGTCCGACCGAGGCCGCGGTGGACGTGACGGCCTGGAACTGTGCCGGCCCGATCGAGCAGACTCCGGACAATACGCCGATCGGCAAGCCGATCGCCAACACCCGGATGTACCTGCTCGACCCACAGATGCAGCCGGTACCGCTGGGTGTGGTCGGTGAGTTGTACATCGGCGGGGTGCAGGTGGCACGCGGTTACCTCAATCGCCCCGAACTGACTGCGGAACGTTTCCTCGACGATCCGTTCAGCACGACGCCGGAGGCCCGGATGTACCGCACGGGCGATGTCGGCCGCTACCTGGCGGACGGCAACATCGAGTACCTGGGGCGTAACGACGACCAGGTGAAGATCCGCGGCCTGCGTATCGAGCTGGGCGAGATCCAGGCGCGCCTGACCGCCTTCCCGGCGATTCAGGAGGCAGTGGTGGTGGCCCGTGAGGACGTCGCGGGCGACAAGCGCCTGGTGGCCTACTACACGGCGGCCGAGGTTCAGGACATCGATGCGCTGCGGGCCCATCTGCTGGAGCAACTGCCGGACTACATGGTCCCGGCGCTGTTCGTGCACCTGGCGGCGCTGCCGCTGAGCCCCAACGGCAAGCTCGATCGCAAGGCGCTGCCGGCGCCGGACCAGGCGGCCCTGGTCGTGCGCGAGTACGAGGCACCGCTGGGTGAAACCGAAATACTGATGGCCCGGCTCTGGGCGCAGCTGCTGAAGGTCGAGCGTGTGGGGCGCCACGACAACTTCTTCGAGCTGGGTGGTCACTCGCTGCTGGCGGTCAGCCTGATCGGACGCATGCGCCGGCTTGGCCTGACGGCCGATGTGCGGGTGCTGTTCGGCCAGCCGACCCTGGCCGCGTTTGCCGCCAGCCTCGGCGCGGGGCGCGAGATCGAGATTCCGGCCAACCGCATCCGGGCCGGTGCCCGGCGGATCACGCCGGCTGACCTGGCGCTGGTGACACTGGAGCAGGAGGCCATCGACCGGATCGTCGCCAGCGTGCCGGGTGGCAGCGCCAACGTGCAGGACATCTACCCGCTGGCGCCGTTGCAGGCGGGGATTCTCTACCACCACCTGGCCGCCAGCGAAGGCGACCCGTACCTGCTGCAGGCGCAATTCGCGTTTGCCAGCCGGGAGCGCCTGGACGCCTTCAGCCAGGCTCTGGGGCAGGTGATCGAACGCAATGACATCCTGCGCAGCGCGGTCCTCTGGGACGGACTGCCGGAACCGTTGCAGGTGGTGCTGCGCGAGGCGCCGCTGGTGTGCGAGGCGGTGTCGCTGGATCCGGCCGATGGGGAGGTGTCCAGCCAGTTGCTGGCGCGCTTCGATACCCGCCACTATCGCCTGGACATCACCCGAGCGCCGTTGCTGCGCCTGGTGCACTGCGCCGATCCGGCCAATGGCCGGATCATCGGGCTGCTGTTGTTCCATCACCTGGTCATGGACCACGTCGCGCTGGAGGTGCTGCAGCAGGAACTGCAAGCCTGCCTGCTCGGCCATGGCGAACGGCTGGGCGCCGCGGTGCCTTACCGCAACTACGTGGCCCAGGCCCGTCTGGGCATGAGCGAGCAGGAGCACGAGACGTTCTTCCGCGAGCAACTGGGGGACATCGATGAGCCGACCCTGCCGTTCGGCCTGCGGGACGTTCAGAGCAATGGCGGTGGCGTCGAGGAGCGCCAGCGGCCGGTCGATCCGGCGTTGAGCCGACGCCTGCGCCAGCAGGCCCGGCAACTGGGCGTCAGCGCCGCGAGCCTGGTGCACCTGGCCTGGGCGCGGTTGCTCGGGGCGGCGGCGGCCCGTGAGCAGGTGGTGTTCGGCACCGTGCTGCTCGGGCGCCTGCAGGGCGGCGAGGGCGCCGAGCGGGCCCTGGGGGTCTTCATCAATACCTTGCCGTTGCGCGTCGACATCGACGCCCGGTCGGTACGCGAGGCCCTGCAGGCCACCCATGGAGGCCTGGCCCGGCTGCTGGCCCATGAACATGCGCCGCTGGCGCTGATGCAGCGTTGCAGCGGCGTGGCCGCTGGCACGCCGCTGTTCAGTGCCTTGCTCAACTACCGGCACGGAGCCTCGGCAACGGCGGCAGACGATGAGGTTCGGGGCGCCTGGCAGGGCATCGAGTTGCTCAAGGCCGAGGAACGTACCAACTACCTGTTGACCCTCAGCGTCGACGACCTGGGCGAGGACTTCGCCCTGACCGCGCTGGCACCGGCACAGATCGGTGCGCAGCGGGTCTGCGACCTGATGCACGCGGTGCTGGAGAACCTGGCGCAGGCCCTGGAGCAGCAACCGACCTTGCCGATCGAGCAACTGTCGGTGCTGCCGGGCGATCAGCGTCGGCAGTTGCTGGACGGATTCAACGCGACCACGCGCGAGTATCCGCACCTGCAGACCGTGCACCGGCTGTTCGAGGCGCAGGCCCTGGCCCGTCCCGAGGCCCAGGCGCTGGTGCACGGGACACAGAGCCTCAGCTACCACGCCTTGAACGCCCGGGCCAACCGCTTGGCCCATCACCTGCTGGCCCTCGGCGTGGCGCCGGGTGACACGGTGGCGATCCTGCTGGAGCGCTCGGCGGACCTGCTGGCCAGCCAGTTGGCGATCAGCAAGTGCGCGGCGGTGTACGTGCCGCTGGACATCAATGCCCCGGTCGAACGCCAGCGCTTCATGCTTGAAGACAGCCGGGCGGTGCTGCTGTTGACGCGTGGTGATGAGCTGGCCGACCTGGCATTGCCCCGGGTCGAGCTGGACAGCCTGGCCCTCGACTGGCGGCCGGAGCACAACCCGGATCTGCCGCAGTCGTCCGAGACGGTGGCCTACCTCATGTACACCTCCGGCTCCACCGGTACCCCCAAGGGCGTACTGGTGCCGCACCGGGCGATCACGCGTTTGGTGATCAACAACGGCTACGCCGATTTCAACGAGCACGACCGGGTGGCCTTCGCTTCCAACCCGGCGTTCGACGCCAGTACCCTGGAGGTCTGGGCACCGTTGCTCAACGGCGGTTGCGTGGTGGTGGTCGACCAGGGCGACCTGCTGTCGCGTGATGTGCTGGGGGCGTTGTTGCAGGAGCAGGCCGTCAGCGTGTTGTGGATGACCGCCGGCCTGTTCCAGCAGTACGCCGACGGCTTGATGGAGGCTTTGCGTGGCCTGCGCTACCTGATCGTCGGTGGCGACGTGCTCGACCCGGCCGTGATCGAGCGGGTGCTCAGGCACGGGGCACCCCGGCATCTGCTCAATGGCTACGGCCCGACCGAGGCCACGACCTTCTCCACCACCTTCGAGATCACCACGGTGGGCGAGGGCAGCATCCCCATCGGCCGGCCGATCGGCAACGCCCGCGCCTATGTGCTGGATGCCCGGCGGCAGCCGGTGCCGGTAGGCGTGGTCGGTGAGTTGTATGTCGGTGGCGCGGGCGTGGCGAAGGGCTACCTGAACCAGCCGGAACTGACGGCGGAGAAATTCCTCGCCGACCCGTTCAACCCGCTGCCGGACAGCCTGATGTATCGCACCGGCGACCTGGTGCGCTGGCGCGCCGATGGCAACCTGGAGTACCTGGGGCGCAACGACGGCCAGGTGAAGATCCGTGGCTTCCGCATCGAGCTGGGCGAGATCGAGACCCGCCTGGGCCGGCATCCGCAGGTTCGCGAGGTGGTCGTGCAGGTACATGAGCTGGCGCCGGGCGACAAGCGCCTGGTGGCCTACTTCACGGCGATCGGCGAAGGCGTGGCGCCGCAGGTCGAGGAACTGCGCAACCATCTGCTCGGGCAATTGCCGGACTACATGGTGCCGTCGGCCTATGTGCGGTTGCCTCTGCTGCCCCTGACCGCCAACGGCAAGCTCGATCGCAAGGCGCTGCCGGTGCCGCTCATCGAGGACTTCGCCAGCCGTGCCCATGTCGCTCCGGCGAACCCGCTCGAGCAGACCCTGGCGCAGCTCTGGGCCGACGTGCTCAAGGTCGAGCGGATCGGCCGCCACGACAACTTCTTCGAGCTGGGAGGCCATTCGCTGTTGGCGATCCGCCTGGTCAACCTGCTGGAACAGGCGGGCCTGCCAGTGTCGCTGGCGGAGTTGTTCCAGCATGCCAGCGTCGAATCGCTCGCCACCTTGCTCAGCCAGCGCGGCGCCGCGCCGCAAGGGCGCGACGAGGTGATCACCGTGCGGGCCGGCGGCAGTCAGCCGGGGCTGTTCCTGGTGCATGAGTTCAGTGGTGCGGATGCCTATTTCCCGGTGCTGGGCCAGCACCTGCCCGGCGATTTCCCGATCTACGGCCTGCCGGGCATCGCCCTGGGCCAGCCGCAGTTGCGGACCATGGAGTGCCTGGCGGCACGGCTGGTGGAACTGATCCGCGAGGTGCAGCCGCAGGGGCCGTATCGCCTGGCCGGCTGGTCGTTCGGGGGGGTACTGGCCTACGAGATCGCCATCCAGTTGCTGGGCCAGGACCAGCCGGTGCAGTTCCTCGGCCTGTTGGACAGCTACGTGCCGCGCCTGACCGACCAGGGCAAGGCGCGCTGGGCCGGTGAGGCGGCGCACAAGCGCCACCTGCTGCTGCAATGCTCGGCCTGGCTTACCGTCGAAGGGCCGGCGGGCAGCGATGGCCTGGCGCAGGTGCGGCAGTTGGAGCAGGACCTGGACCGCTTCGACTTCGACGGCCTGCTGGAGCACTGCCGCGAACGGCAGTTGCTGCCGGCCAGTCTCGGTTCGGTATCGTCGCAGGCGTTGTGGCCGTTCATCGATCGCGAGGTGGCCCATGGGCATGCCTTGGCCCATTACCGCCTGCACCCGATCGGCATGCCGGTGCACCTGTTCCGGGCCGGCGAGCGTACCAGCGAGCTGGCGCGGCGCAGCGAGTCGCTGGGCTGGGCAGAGGCCCTGGGGCGTGGCGAACTGCGCTGCATCGAGGTACCGGGCGATCACTTGAGCATGATGCAGGCGCCGCATGTCCAGGTCCTCGGCCAGGCGCTCGGCGACGCCCTGGAGCGTGCGCAGGTGGCGCCGGGCAGCGTGCACCAGCCGCTGTTGACGATCCAGCAGGGCCGCGCCGGCCGCCCGCCGATCTTCTGCGTGCCCGGTGCCGGGGACAGTGTCACCGGATTTATCGGGCTCACCGATGCCCTCGGGCCGGACTGGCCGGTGATCGGCCTGCAGCCCCGCGGGCTGGATGGCGAGTCGGTGCCGCACAGTTGTGTCGAGAGTGCCGCGCAGTTGTATCTACAGGCGCTGGAGCAGGCCTGCCCGGAGGGGCCGTTGCATCTGGTCGGCCATTCCTTCGGTGGCTGGGTCGCCTTCGAAATGGCCACCCGGCTGCAGGCGGCCGGGCGCGAGGTGGCCTCGCTGACGTTGATCGACAGCGAGTCGCCCGGCGGCAACAGCGTGATCGGCAAGCCCTATACCACCACTGCGGCCCTGCAGCGGCTGGTCGAGGCGATGCAGTTGGCCTCGGGCAAGTCCCTGGGCATCGATGCGCAGGCCTTCGCCGAACAGGACGACAACACCCAACTGGCGCAACTGCATGCCGGCATGGTCCGGGTCGGTCTGCTTTCGGCACGGGCGGCGCCGCAGGCCATGCATGGCCCGGCGCGGACCTTCGCCAGCGCACTGCGTACCGTCTATCGGCCGCAGCGGGGTTTTGTCGGTCGGGCCAGCCTGGTGCTGGCGGACGATCCGACCCTGGACGCGGCCGGCAACCAGCGCGAGCAACAGGCGATGGTCGCCGGCTGGAGCGCCCAGGTCGACGAACTGACGGTCTGGTATGGGCCGGGCAACCATTTCAGCCTGCTCAAGGCGCCCGCCGTGAGCCAGCTGGCGGCCTGGTGGCTGGGCCGATTGTCGGCTGCCGTGGAGGAGGGGGTGTCGTGAGACGCCCCGTCCCCGGGTTCGATTTCAGGTATTTCTCAAGGTATTGATGGTCACTTATGAAAAAAACGAAGTTTCGCAAGACGGGTATCGGGCTGGCGCTGGTGCTGGTCGCAGGCCTGGTGTTCTATGCGGTGCAGGCGCCGGCAGAGCCGCCGCAGTACCTGATCGCCACGGTCGAGCGCAGCGATATCGAGAACACGGTGCTGGCGACCGGGGTGCTCGAAGGCATCCGCCAGGTCGATGTCGGCGCCCAGGTTTCCGGGCAGTTGAAATCCCTCAAGGTCAAGGTCGGCGACAAGGTCAGGCGCGGCCAGTGGTTGGCCGAGATCGACCCGCAGGTGCTGCAGAACACCCTGCGCCAGGCCCAGGTCGATGAGGAAAACCTGCAGGCGCAACGGCGCGCGACCCAGGCCCAGCTCAAGCAGACCAAGGCGGTCTACGAGCGTTACCTGGGGCTGCAGAGCGATGCGGCGATCTCCCGGCAGGATTTCGAGACCGCCGAATCCAACTATGAGGTGCAGCGCGCCAACCTGGGTGCCCTCGAGGCGCAGATCAAGAGTGCACAGGTGCAGATCGACACGGCCAAGATCAACCTGGCCTATACCCGCATCGTCGCGCCGATCGATGGCGACGTGGTGGGCATCGTCACCCAGGAAGGCCAGACCGTGATCGCCAACCAGCTGGCACCGGTACTGCTCAAGCTGGCTGACCTGGACACAATGACCGTCAAGGCCCAGGTCTCGGAAGCCGACGTGATCCATATCAGCCCCGGCCAGGAGGTGTACTTCACCATCCTCGGCGAGGCGGACAAACGTTACTACGCCAAGCTGCGTGGCACCGAGCCGGCACCGCAGAACTTCGTGGAGACCCAGACCGCCGGCACGCCCAAGCAGAACACCGCGGTGTTCTACAACGCGCTGTTCGACGTGCCCAACCCCGACCATCGCCTGCGGATTTCCATGACCGCCCAGGTGCGTATCGTCCTCGACACCGCCAAGTCGGTGCTCACGGTGCCGGTCGCGGCCCTCGGCCCGCGCGACGCCGATGGCCGTTTCCCGGTGCGGGTGGTCGACGCCAAGGGCGTGGCCCATGAGCGCAAGGTGCGCACCGGGATCAACAACAACGTCAAGGTGCAGATCAGCGAAGGTCTGGCCGAAGGCGACAAGGTGGTGATCGGCGAACCGACGCCGGCGGTGGCGGGAGCCGGCCAATGACGCAGCCACTGCTGGAACTGCGCGGCATCAGCCGCAGCTTCATGGCCGGGGAACGTGAGTTCACCGCGCTGAAGAACATCGACCTGAGCATTCATGCCGGGGAAATGGTGGCGATTACCGGCGCCTCGGGTTCGGGCAAGTCGACCCTGATGAACATCCTCGGTTGCCTCGACTACGCCACCGCCGGCAGCTACAGGATCAACGGTCGCGAGACCCGCGACCTGGGCAGCGAAGAACTGGCCGAACTGCGCCGCGACTATTTCGGTTTCATCTTCCAGCGCTACCACCTGCTGCCGCACCTGAGCGCCATGCACAACGTCGAGATGCCGGCGATCTATGCCGGTACCGGCGAGTCCCGGCGCCATGGCCGGGCCCGCGAACTGCTCGGCCGCCTCGGCCTGGCCGCACACCTGGAGAATCGGCCGAGCCAGCTCTCCGGTGGCCAGCAGCAGCGGGTGAGTATCGCCCGGGCACTGATGAACGGCGGCGAGGTGATTCTTGCCGACGAACCCACCGGTGCGCTGGACACCCACAGCGGCAAGGAGGTGATGCAGATTCTCCAGGAACTGCATGCCGCCGGGCATACGGTGATCATCGTCACCCATGACCCCAAGGTGGCCGCCAACGCCGAGCGGATCATCGAGGTGCGCGATGGCGAGATCATCAGCGACCGGGCCAACGAGCGCCCCACCGACGAGACGGCGGGCACCCACAAGGCCACCCTGGCGTCCAAGAGCACAGGGCGCCTGGTGGCCGGCTTCGGGCTGTTCAAGGAGGCCTTCAACATGGCCTGGGTGGCGCTGATCTCGCACCGCATGCGCACGCTGCTGACCATGCTCGGCATCGTCATCGGCATCACCTCGGTGGTGTCGATCTCGGCCATCGGCGAGGGGGCCAAGCGTTATGTGCTCAAGGACATCCAGGCGATCGGCAGCAACACCATCGACATCTACCCGGGGACCAGTTTCGGCGACAGCCGGGCCAGCCGGATCGAGACCCTGGTACCGGCCGACGTGCTCGCGCTGAGTCAGCTGTACTACGTCGACAGCGCCACGCCCATGGTCGGACGCAACATGCTCCTGCGCTACCAGAACGTCGATCTCGATGCCCAGGTCAACGGAGTCAGTGATCGCTACTTCCAGGTTCGCGGGTTGAAGCTGGCGCAGGGCATTGCCTTCAGCGAAAGCGACGCCCGGCGCCAGGCCCAGGTGGTGGTGATCGACCACAACACGCGCAACCGCCTGTTCGGTCCGAATGTCGACCCGCTGGGCCAGGTGATCCTGCTGGACAACCTGCCCTGCACGGTGATCGGGGTCACGGCCGACAACAAGAACATCTTTACCTCCAGCAAGCAGTTGAACGTCTGGGTACCCTACGAGACCGCGGCGGGCCGCCTGCTCGGGCAACGCTACCTGGACAGCATCATGGTGCGGATCAAGGACGGGCAGCCGAGCAAGGTGGTCGAGGACAACGTGATCAAGCTGATGCAGCAGCGCCACGGCACCAAGGACTTCTTCACCAACAACCTCGACAACATCATGCAGACGGTGGACAAGACCAGCCGCTCGCTGGCGCTGCTGCTGTCGCTGATCGCGGTGATTTCCCTGGCGGTGGGCGGCATCGGCGTGATGAACATCATGCTGGTGTCGGTCACCGAGCGTACCCGCGAGATCGGCATCCGCATGGCGGTCGGTGCGCGCCAGTCGGACATTCGCCAGCAGTTCCTGGTGGAAGCGGTGATGGTCTGCCTGATTGGCGGGATGATCGGCATCTCGCTGTCATTCGGGATCGGCTACCTGTTCTCGCTGTTCATCAAGGAATGGCAGATGGTGTTCTCCCTGGGGGCGATCGCCACGGCGGTGATCTGTTCGACGCTGATCGGCATCGTGTTCGGCTTCGTACCGGCGCGCAACGCCTCGCGGCTCGACCCGATCGAGGCGCTGGCGCGCGATTGAGAGAGGCGGGGGGATCGCACGCTGCAATCCCCTCGCCGGTCCGCTGGCAGGAGACGGTTACACGGGCGTTGCCGGCACCACCGGCGCCGGCGCTTCCTCTGCCGCGTACATCCAGCGCATCAGCGAGTGGCGTCCGCTGATGCCCAGCTTGATGGACGCGCGCTTGAGGTAGCTCTCCACGGTATTGACCTTCAACTGGAGCATTTCGGCCAGCACCGGTGCCGTGCGCCCGGACAGCAGGCCGACGCAGACGTCCGTTTCACGGTTGGACAGTGTCAGCCCCGACTGCGCCAGGCGGTCGACAAAACGCAGGCGCAAGGCCTGCAGCCCCTGGCTCTCCATGTCGTCGAGTTGGCCGGGCTGACTGTCCAGCGGGGGCGACAGGGGTTGCAGGGCGCTGATGTGCTTTTCAACCATCGGCAGCAGCAGCGGGGAGAAGTCCTGCAGGATGCTCCTTTCCTGTGCGGAGAACTGCTGCGACTGGTTCGAACGGTACACCGAGAGGGTGTAGCTGCAGTCATCCTTGCGCCGGGTCAGGTGCAGGGCCGATTCCTTGGCGTTGGACGCCGGGGAGATCGGTTCGCCATGGGTGATGACCTGGCTGCCGGCATGGGCCGATAGGGGGGTGGTTTGCGGGTGTATCGGCAGCTTGCGGATGTGGGTGGCGTCGACTGACAACTGGGTGAGAATGAGGTCGTGCAACATCCGCGGAAAACGGCGACTGCCAGTGCTGGCGATGACCTTGCCAATTTGCGGGAAAAGCTGTTGTGAGTTCATCGATTCATCCATGAGTTTCAAAATCCGGAACATTTGCTTACCAGGAAACGAGCCTGGAGCAGCGGCCTTTACCATAGCCCAATTCCCAGTATTCCGCTCGGGAATACGCCCATGAAAATCGTTGATTTCATTTGTCCGGGCAGATCCCGTAGCGTGTCGCTCTCATTCCAAGGAGAGTCTGCCGTGAACGATGCCCGTCTGCGTTTGTATGTCGATGCCCAGTACACCAGTCCCTATGCCCTGTCGGTATTTGTCGCGCTGCGGGAAAAGGCCCTCGAATTCGATCTTCACCCCCTCGACCTGGACGCCCATGAGCAGCAGTCGCAGGCGTACGCCGGCTTGTCCCTGACCCAGCGGGTGCCGACCCTGGAGCAGGGGGGCTTCGCGCTCTCCGAGTCCTCGGCGATCACCGAGTACCTGGACGAACTGTTCCCGCAGGCACCGCTCTATCCACGCGATGCCCAGCAGCGGGCCCGGGCGCGGCAGGTGCAGGCCTGGTTGCGCAGCGACCTGCAGGCGCTGCGCCAGGAGCGTTCGACCCTGGTGATCTTCTATGGGCGCAAGGCTGGCCCGTTGTCGGCCGCCGGCGAGGCGGCGGCGCGCAAGCTGATCGAGGCGGCGCAGGTTCTGCTGGGGGATGGCAGAGAGTACCTGTGCGGCCAATGGTCGATTGCCGATGTCGACCTGGCGCTGATGCTCAACCGGCTGATCCTCAATGGCGACCCGGTGCCCGCCGGGCTGGCCGACTATGCCCGCCGCCAGTGGCAGCACCCGGCGGTGCAGGCGTGGGTGGCGCTGGAACGTCCGGCCCTGGGGTGATACAGGGGGCCTCCTGGCTCAACGGCTGGATGGCGCCAGCAGGGTTCTGACGACCTCGATCTCGGGGGCCACATGGCGGGCGCCTGGAAGCGCCAGCAAGGGGTGCTCCGGTCGGCTGGCAGCGGCACGGCCGACGATCAGCGTTTCGCCCCGCCATTGTCGGAACAGTTCGAACAGCGGTATCGATGCACAGGCCTTCGCTGAACGAAATGATGCTGCCGGATAACCGGTCGCCGTTTTTCAGCAGCAGCGTGTCGGCCAGTGCCGGCAGGGTTTCGTAGAGATAGAAAAAGATCACACCGATGCCGCAGAGCAACTTCAGCGGGCTGATCATGCTGGTGTCCTTGCCCCAGGCCGAGGCGGTAGCCAGCCACGCTCAGGGAGCGTGGCCTGGTGAGTGGCCGCGAGGCGATCAGGACAGCGCGATGCCGAGCCGGCCGACATACTCGGCCATCTTCGGATCGTTTCTTATGCCTTCGAGGAACTCCTGATGGAGCTTTTCGTTCATCGAGCGGGAGTTGAGGGCGGCGTAGGTGGACTCCTCGTCGACAAGACCGTTTCGTTCGTACAGGGCATCCATGTGGGATTGCAGCAGGTTGAAGTATTCATCTCTTTCCCCAGACGAAAGATTCGAAAACTTTCCATCCATGAACATTGATGTTCCATCTGGCCGGGTTATGACTTGGATCGCGAATTCACCCGACCATCCTGGCATCGCACCCACAGGAACAGGCGGATCCATCGCATCGGACATCTCGGCGCCAGCGGCGCTGATGCTGACCGGGTCAGAAGTGTTTTTCGTATTGCCGGGAGTTTCCAGTGAGAAGCCTTTCTGGCCTTGTTCTTGATGTGTCACTGATTTGGCCGTGGATGGATTGTATGTAGAGAGTGATAAACGGCTGTTGATGTTCATGAGGGTACCTTGCGTAAGAGGTTCTTTCGGTTTAGGTTGTGCGGTTTTAACTCCAGATGCGGTTTGGCGTCAGGATAAAGAGCGCCCTATCTGCCTGCCGTATTGGGCTGGCGATGGCGTCGCTCTCTCGGTTGCAAGAAAGTTGGTGCTGCTCTTTTGTAAGCGGATATTTAATATCTTTTGCTGGGACTTAATAACTGGCCGAATGGATGGGTTCTTTATTATTTTGAAGTAATAAAGGTTGTTCTGAGGTTGTGCGGGAATATGTGTGGGAAGTGGCTGTAGTCTTGATATTACAAAAGAAGGTTGCACACTGGACGCAGTGGAGGTTTGGCCTGTTTTCCAGGATTGAGGACCTATTCGCGGGCAAGCCCGGCTCCTACGGGAAGGTGTCGTAGGCAAGCTCCGTGAACGACGCCACCTTGGCGCCGGGCATGCTTGTCTTTGATCTACCGGCCCCGTTTCTGACAGGGCCGCGGCGAGAGCCTATGGAGGGGGCCGCCAGACCCGGAAGCAGCGGCCTTGTTGAAAGTCGCTCAAGCCCTGCGCGTGGAGCAATATTCCACAATCAGCCGAGTGACCGCCGCCACGATCGCCTGATCCGCTTCAGGTGAGGTGAACAGCCGAAATTGCACATCCGGCAAATCCGGCAGCCCCTGCTCGGCTCCAAGCACCGCCAGCCCTTGCCCTACCTGGCTGAGTGTCATGGGGGCGATTGCGAAGCCTGCGAGCGCCGCCGCCCGCAACCCGGCAGCGCTGCTGCATAACAGCGCCGTGCGTTGGGCGATGCCCGCCTGGGCCAGCCGCGTCAGTGCGGCCTCTCGATAAGGGCACGGCTCCGGGAACAGCGCCAGCGGCAACGGTGTCGGTAAGGCGGTGGCGGCCTGCGCTGGCCAAGCCCACACCAGTGGTTCCTGCCACAGCAGCAGCCCCGCTTCGCCGGTTTCGCACAGAGAACCGATGACCAGTTCCAGATGGCCTTGTTTCATCAGGCTCAGCAACGTGCCCGGAATGCCCACCTGCACATCGATCTCCAGGCCCGGGTACTGCGCCGCGAAATCCTGAAAGGTGCGCAATAACCGCGATTCGACAAAATCCTCGGACACCCCGATCCGCAGCCGTCCGTGAAACGGCGTACGCGTCAGTTCTGCCCAGGCATCACGGTTCAACACCAGGATCGTACGCGCATAGGAAACCAGGCGTTCGCCATCGGGAGTCAATTGCTGGGAGCGGGTGGTACGCGTCAACAGCGGTTTGCCAATCTGTTCTTCCAGCCGCCGCACGTGGCCACTGACTGCCGACTGCGTGAGGTGCAGCTTCTGGGCGGCACGGCTGAAACCTTCTTCATCGACGACCGTGACAAATGTCTTGAGCAGCAGCGTATCGAACATAGTTGTATTCGTGATGAGTGTCGTATTTATTTACGATTTATATTTTAAATCAAGCTATGTTGCAATGCGCGTATCGGTTCTGTTCACCCCCAACCCCCGAGGCGCGCCATGACGACTCTTCTGCATATTGAATGTTCTCCCCGCAAGCAACGTTCGGCTTCCCTTGAGGTGGCCCGCAGGTTCATTGCGCGTTATCAGGAACATGCCCCGGATACCGAACTCATCACGCTCGACCTTTGGCAGATGGCGTTACCGGAGTTCGACGACCTGGCCATGCAGGCCAAATACGCCGGGCTCAGTGGCACGCCCTTGACCCCCGCGCAACAGGACGCCTGGGACACCTTGAAAGCGTTGGCCAGTCACCTGCACCGCGCGGATGTGCTGGTGATGTCCGTGCCGCTGTGGAATTTCAGTATCCCGTACAAACTCAAGCACTTCATCGACCTGGTGTCGCAGAAAGACATCCTGTTCAGTTTTGACGCGGAGCGCGGCCTGCAAGGCATGCTGTTCAACAAGACCGCTGTGGTGATGTACGCCCGAGGCCTGGATTTTTCGGCGCAGTCGATCACGCCGGCCACACGCTTCGATTTTCAGAAGCCTTATGTGGAAGCCTGGCTGAAGTTTGTCGGCGTGATGGATGTGCATTCGGTGATTGTGGAGAAAACCATCCTGGGCGAAGAGGTTGATCGCAGCGCACGCGAAGCCGCGGTCCAGCAGGCCAGGGGTTTGGCAGACAGTCTGTGTCGCTGACGTTTCAGGAGCTTGATGGGCTTCAATTGAAAAAATCCCACTAGGCTGTGTACGAAATTGT
>NZ_JSYZ01000023.1:0-84385 GCF_001293465.1 Pseudomonas asplenii | reverse complement strand
TGACTGGTTGTCAATGAGCATTCCGAGCCGGTTTTTAACGCCGCATAACCAAGTTTCAAGCGATTTCGTACATAGCCTAGACTCTTTCGTGCGCCTTAACCCGTGCATCCATCTTGTGTCGGACGATTCGTCTGTTGTGACCGGTACGGCTGCGCCGGTCGGTGGTGGCGCCTCGATTGCGCGTATGTGAACCCGTTGGCGGCATCCCGTTGTTCAAGACTCGGTGCCGTCCTGTCTACTTCACCCACGAAAAAGGAGTCACCGATGGACCTGAATCTGAAAGGCAAACTCGCGCTGGTCAGCGGGAGCACGGCCGGCATTGGCCTGGCGATCGCCAGCACGTTGGCGCAGGAGGGCGCCCGTGTCATCGTCAACGGCCGCTCCCAGTCGTCTGTGGACGATGTGGTTGCGCAACTGAAAGCGCAGACCGGTGGCGATGTGCAGGGGTTCGCGGGCGATCTGAGCACGGCCGCCGCAGCCGAAGAGGTCGCACGACGCTATCCGCAGGTGGACATTCTGGTCAACAACCTGGGCATCTTCGAGCCCAAGCTGTTTGAAGAGATCCCTGACGCGGACTGGCAACGTTTCTTCGATGTCAACGTGCTGAGTGGTGTACGCCTGGCTCGCCTGTTTCTGCCGGCGATGAGGCGGGCCGACTGGGGGCGTATTATTTTCATCTCGAGCGAAAGCGGGGTGCAGATTCCGGTCGAAATGATCCACTACGGGGTGACGAAAACGGCGCAGCTTGCCGTCTCGCGTGGCTTGGCCGAGGCCGTTGCCGGCACGGGCATTACCGTCAACAGCGTCCTGCCGGGGCCGACGAAATCGCGCGGAGTGGGCGAATTCGTCGAGACCCTTGCCAAAGCCGAGGGGCAATCGTTCGAAGCGTTCGAAAAGGCCTTTTTCGAGAAGGTTCGCCCCACCTCGCTCATCAAGCGATTTGGCTCACCGCAGGAGATTGCCTCCCTCGTGGCCTATCTGGCCAGTCCGCTTTCGTCGGCCACGACGGGCGCTGCGTTGCGAGCCGATGGGGGCGTGATAAAGAGCGCTTTCTAGACCCACGCCGGCGTTGAGCCGGCGTCTTGCTCCTTGGCTTCGGGACGAGGCGGGCCACGGACTGTTACCCAACCGCCAACCTGCACACTCGCGGTGCACTCCGTGAGCCATTCGGTAGCACTCACCTCTGTTCCCCCTCAACCGTCCATCTCCCATTTGCGAAGCTCTTTCCCTTCCCTATCAGTCCCTTAAACCTCCGCCCTGCAACCTGGCACACAGTTTGCTGTTTTGCATCCATGGATAATTGGATACAAAAATACAAAAGGTGCCGTCATGCAATTCGCTCCCGCCTATGTAGACCGTCAGCCCCAGACCGCCGAGGAGGAGGCCTACAACTTCCTGCTGCAGGCCATCTGTAACGGCCGCTACCGCCAGGGTGACCGCCTGATTGCCGAGGACATCGCCACGGAAATCGGCATGAGCCGCATGCCGGTGCGCGAGGCCTTTCGCCGCCTCGATGCCCAGGGCCTGGTGACCCTGCGCCCCAACCGCGGCGCGGTGGTCAGTGGCCTGGATATCGATGAGCTGCATGAGGTATTCGAGATGCGCAGCGCCCTTGAGGGCCTGGCGGTGCGGATCGCTGTCGGCCGTATCGGCGAGCGTCAACTGGCGGCGCTGGAGCGCATGCTCGACGAGATGGACGACTATCGCGATGACGGTGCGCAGTGGGTCAGTCGCCATCGCGCTTTCCACGAACATTTGTGCAGCTTCAGTGGTCGCCCGCGGCTGATGAAGCAGATTTTCGCGCTGTACTCGCTGATCGAGGCGCCCATGCGCCTGTGGCTGCAGCACGGCGAGAAACCCCTCAGCGCCCGCGATGAACACGCGGTGATTCTCGATGCGATCCGCTCCGGTGATGCGGCGAAGGTCGAAGCCGTGGTTCGCGAGCACATCGAGGGCACCGTGCCGGCGCTGATCCAGTTCCTGCAATCGGAAAAATAGAGGCGGGTCCGAACCCGCCCGTGTGTTGACTTTGAATCCTGCCGTTTTCCAACGAAGTGGAGTGTCTGGTCATGCATTTACGCCGTGCCTTGCTGCTGGCTGTTTCCCTCGGGCTGTCCGCGCAATGGGCCGCCGCCGCGCCCCAGGTGCCGGAGCGCCTGAAGTCGGTCGAAAAACTCACTTATTGCTCGGGGATGGATTCGCCACCCCTGGTGTCCTTCGACGAAGCGCAGAAGCCCCGCGGGCTGACCGTCGACCTCGGCCTGGAGATCGCCAGGCGCCTGGGCAATAAACCGGTGCAGTGGCGGGTGATTCCGTTCTCCGGCCTGGTGCCGGCGCTGCTCGCCGGGCAGTGCGACATGATCGTCGACCAACTGTTCGACAAGCCCGAACGGCGCCAGGTGATCGATATCGTCAACTACATGTACTCCAGCCAGGCGGTGGTGGTACCCAAGGGCAATCCCAAGGGGCTCAAGACCCTGGACAGCCTGTCCGGGCACAAGGTTGCGGTGCTCAACGGTTCCACCATCAAGACCCTGCTCGACGCCCAGAACGACAGCCTGACCAAGGCCGGCAAGGCGCCCATGAAGGTGGTGGTCTACAACACCGACACCGACGCCTTCCAGGCCCTGCGCATCAACCAGGTGGATGCCTACGGCACCACGGTCGAGACCGCCGGCTACTACGCCGCGATGGCGCCGGACCTGTTCGAGGAGGGCGTGCCGGCCTTCAGCCGCATCCTTACCGGCCTGGGCATCCGCAAGGACGACGCGCAACTGAGCGCCGCGGTGCAGCAGATCGTCAACGACATGCGCAGCGATGGCAGCTACGCCAAATTGCTGGGCACCTGGCATGTCAGCAGCGACACCCTCGACTGAGGAACAGCATCGATGAACTTCAACTGGGATGTGTTCTGGCAGTACCTGTTGCAGCCCAGCGGGGTGTACCTCACGGGGCTGTGGCTGACCTGCCTGATCGCCGTGCTGGCCATGCTGCTGGGCTGCGTGCTGGGTCTGGCGGCGGCGCTGATGCGCCTGTCCGGCAACCCGCTGCTGCAATGGCCGGTACGCTTTTACGTGTGGCTGATGCGCGGCACGCCGTTGCTGGTGCAGATCGTCTTTCTCTACACGGCACTGGCTGCGGGGGGCGTCTTTCGTTTCGAGGATATCTCGCTGTTCGGCCTGGTGGTGCCCGGCAATATCCAGGCGGCGATCATCGCCCTGGGCCTGAATGAAGGCGCCTACATGGCCGAGATCATCCGCGCCGGCATCGGCGCGGTGGACAAGGGCCAGTACGAGGCCGGGCGGTCCCTGGGCATGACCTTCGGCAAGCTGATGCGCCGCATCGTGTTGCCCCAGGCCTTTCGGGTGATCGTGCCGCCGATCGGCAACGAGTTCAACGTGATGCTGAAGAACACCACCCTGGTCAGCGTGATCGGCGTGCAGGAGCTGTTGCTGAGCACGCAGATGGTCACTTCGGCGACCTTCCGCGTGTTCGAGCTGTACCTGGTGGTGGCCATCTACTTCCTGCTGCTGACGACCTTGTGGGGCTTCTTCCAGCGCTGGCTGGAAAGCCGTTCCGGTCGCTCCGACCGGCCGGACTCGTCGCCACCGGCCGCCAGCCGGATGTTCGGCCGCGGCTCCCTGAAACTGCTGAGAGGACGCTGAGCATGGCGCACAAAAGCGAAGAGCTGGTGATCGAGGCGCTGGACATTCACAAGTCCTTTGGCAATCTGCCGATTCTCAAGGGCGTGTCGCTGCAGGTCCGGCGCGGTGAAGTGGTGGTGCTGATCGGCGCCTCGGGCTCGGGCAAGACCACCTTCATCCGCTGCATCAACCTGCTCGAAGACATCCAGGGCGGACGCATCCGCGTCAACGGCCATGCCATGGGCTATCGCGAGCGTCCCGACGGCAGCCGGGTGCGCGACTCCGAGCGCAATATCGCTCGCCAGCGCCGGGACATCGGCATGGTCTTCCAGCGCTTCAACCTGTTCCCGCACATGACCGCGCTGGAAAACATCATCGAGGCGCCGATCCAGGTGCTCGGCGTGCCCAAGGCCGAGGCCCTGGAGCAGGCCAGGCAACTGCTGGCCCGGGTCGGCCTGGCGGACAAGGGCGGGCATTACCCGTCGATGCTTTCCGGGGGCCAGCAACAGCGGGTGGCGATTGCACGGGCCCTGGCGATGAAACCCCAGGCGATGCTCTTCGACGAGCCCACCAGCGCCCTCGATCCGGAAATCGTCGGCGAGGTGCTGCAGGTGATGAAGGAGCTGGCCGAGGAGGGCATGACCATGGTCGTGGTCACTCATGAAATGGGTTTTGCCCGGGAAGTCGCCGACCGCGTGGTGGTGCTCGACCAGGGCGAACTGATCGAGCAGGGCCCGCCGGAACAGATCTTCAACCATCCGACCCATGCCCGTACCCGGGCCTTTCTCAGCCGCGTGCTCTGAGTCTGTTCGTCGAATTTGTCCGCGGTGCGTTGCCGCGGCCCATGAATGCCCCTATTTCAAGAGCCTTTGTCATGTTGAATCTCTCTGCCCATGAATATCCCTATCCGTCGCAGCGCCAGAGCGTCTTCGCCCGCCGAGGCATGGTCGCCGCCTCCCAGCCGTTGGCAGCCCAGGCTGGCATTGAAATGCTGCACAAGGGCGGTAATGCGATTGATGCCGCAATCGCCACGGCTGCTGCACTGACCGTGGTCGAACCGACGGGCTGCGGGATTGGCGGCGACGCCTTCGCCCTGGTCTGGACCCGGGGTCAACTGCATGGTCTCAACGCGAACGGCCAGGCGCCTGCCGCGCTCGACAGGGCGTCGGTCAAGGCGGCCGGCCACGCCGAGATGCCGCTCTACGGCTGGACCCCGGTCACCGTCCCCGGCTGCCCCTCGGCCTGGGCGCAGTTGTCGCAGCGCTTCGGCAAGCTGCCGTTTGCCGAGCTGCTGCAACCGGCCATCAGCCTGGCCCGCGACGGCTTTCCGGTGTCGCCGGTGGTCGCCCATCAATGGCAGATCGCGCTGAACGAATTCACCCCGCACCGCGACGGCGTGCTGCAGGCCTGGTTCGACACCTTCCTGATCGACGGCCGCGCCCCCAGGGCCGGTGAGCTGTTCAGCAATCCGGCCCAGGCCGATACCCTGGCGGAACTGGCCGCCACTCGCTGTGAAAGCTTCTACCGCGGGCCGCTGGCCCAGCGCCTCGACGCCCACTCACGCGCCACCGGCGGCTACCTGCGCGCCAGTGACCTGGACGGTTACCGCGCTCAGTGGGTCGACCCGATCCATATCAACTACCGGGGCGTCGACGTCTGGGAAATCCCTCCCAGTGGTCAGGGCCTGGTGGCGCTGATGGCGCTGAAGATCCTCGAAGGCTTCGACTTCGACCATCGCGACAGTCAGCAGACCTGGCACCGGCAGTTGGAGGCGATGAAGCTTGCCTACAGCGACGGCCTGCACTACATCACCGACCCGCAGCACATGCGCGTGGCGGTGCAGCAATTGCTCAGCGACGACTATGCCCGGCGCCGGCGCGGGCAGATCACCGACCGGGCCCAGTCGCCCAAGCCGGGCGACCCTCATGCCAGCGGCACGGTCTACCTGGCGACAGCGGATGCCGAGGGCAACATGGTCTCGTTCATCCAGAGCAACTATCACGGCTTCGGCTCGGGGGTGGTGCTGCCGGACAGCGGGATCGCCCTGCAGAACCGCGGGCAGGAATTCAGCCTCGACCCCGCGCACGCCAACTGCCTGGTACCGGGCAAGAAAACCTTTCACACCATCATTCCCGGATTCCTCACCAGGAACGGGCAGGCGCTGGGACCGTTTGGCGTGATGGGCGGCTACATGCAGCCGCAGGGGCATGTGCAGATGGTGATGAACCTGGTGGACTTCGGGCTCAATCCGCAGGCGGCCCTGGATGCACCACGCTGGCAGTGGCTGGGCGGTAACAAGGTCGGGATCGAGCAGGGCGCGTCGCGGGATCTGATCAATGCCCTGGCGCGCCGGGGGCATGAGGTGGTGGTGGCCAGTGACCTGACCGACTATGGACGCGGGCAGATCATCTTGCGCGACCCGGTGAGCGGGGTGCTGTGGGGCGGGACGGAGCCGCGGGCGGATTCGGTGGTGGGGGTTTGGTAGAGGCGTCCTCGTTGCCATGGTTCGGGGCATCGTCTGCAGTCTTGCGCCTGGCCATGGGCAACCCCCAGGACCTCATCCTGGGCAGCAGCCATCAGCCGATCGGGAGCGCAAGCCAGCAGATCCCGGGGGCGCTTGCCACCGAGCATGCTGTTGTCGGAGCGGAACCAGTAGGCCATACCCCAGCTGTCCTTATGACCGGCAAACACCTCGAAATACGGCCCGCACAGGGCTGCTTGAGTGGCTGGTCAGCGTTTGCAGCCAAGCCATCAGGCGATGTAGGCGACGGGCGGTAGCAAACCCCTTCGGAAAAAATTCGACAGAGTAATGGCGCTTGGCTATACCCAATCGGCGGGTTGAGCCTTCGCCCCTCGAGGCCGCTTTCAGGCACGTCAGTGTGGGGAGAAATCTTCCTGATCACCAAGCATTTCAGCGTCAAGCAATCGAGCTCTTCAATCGCAACGGTTCCCTGCCAACCGTGCCGGGAATCTGGTTCGTAGCCCCAGGCCATGGAGGCCAATGATGCGTTTGCCAATGACCCGTGTGGACTCGCTCCACTTATTGCCGAATCTGCCAAAAACCGACCGACACCTGCCTGGTGTGCTGGCTGAGCGACACCCCGTCCCCCTGTCCCCCTAGATCGGCATGCGTTACTTGCCGTGAGGCTGCGTCGCTAAGCCGCTGCCTTCGCGGATGTCGTGATGACTTCAACTATCACTCGTTCAAAGTGTGAGGACTTCTTATGGCTGTCAAAAATGATTTTCTCGTTCGAAACAATCTGAGTGACACAGGGAAACTGCCGCGTTCGGGGAGCTGGACCGGAAGCCCGGATATTCTGGTCGCCGGCCAGAGTGCCTTGTCGACTCAGGAGATGATTTCCAAGTACGGCCAGGCTTTCGACCAGGACGTGAAGGAGTATTTCACCAACAACTTTTATGTCCGGGCAAAGAACGTCAGCGCTGCAAAAGCCACGCAGAACGTGTACCTGTTCCGGGTGCCGCAGAATCTGTTCCTGGCACCGAACGTCTGGTACAACGAAGACAACCTGATGGTCTACACCTCCGTTGTCCCCGACCCCAACGATCCGACCAAAACCATAGAAGTCCGACAGGACTACCAGACCCTCAGCGCCGCCCCCAACGAGATCGTCGCCACCAATGCCTTCACCTGGAAGCCGCAGACCACCGAACATCATTGCCTGGTCGCGGTGATTGCCGACAGCTTCGATGCGGTCAACGCGCAGTTTCCCTCCGGCGTCAATTCCAGCGTCGACCAGTATGCGGCGTGGATCTATGCCAACCGCAACCTGGGCTGGCACAACGTGAACATCCAGGCGGTCACGGCCTCGGATGTCTATGAGCAGCAGATCAGCCTGAACCAGACCTGGGACGATGCCTTGTTCACCTGCTCGATCCAGGTCACCAATGTTCCGGTGGGGGCGGTGGTGGGGTTCACCTCGAACAACAACACCAAATGGGGCGACTCCATCGCGGTAGGAGACACCACCGTTCCGGAGAAACCGGGGGCCAAGGACCCGAACATCAACCCCAACTTTGTCGTCGGCACCAATGTGAAGATCCAGGGCGGCTATGCCGGGAAAGTCACCTTCTATATCAATTTCAAGGGCAAGCCCAAGCCGGCGAACTTCTCCATGCAGTTCGTGGTCACCAACGCCCCTGAACTGTCTGCCGCCGCGCGCGCCAGCGTGAGCCATCTGCTGGAGCAGGACTCGAATCTGGAAAATCACTACCGGCGTTGCAACTTCGATGAGCACAGCATTTTCGTGGACCCGAAAAACGGTGAGCACTACCTGGGCTATGAGGGCTACAGGACGCTTTTGAGCGTACAGCCGACGCTGGTGACCATCGTCGGCTCCAACGGTGTCATTCCCAACGGCGGTTTCCGCTAGGGCTCAGGTCAATCCAAGGAGGAATGCAAAATGTCCAATGACTACAACTGGCTGTTCATCCGCAACAACCTGGCCCAGACCGCGCCGGGCAAGACACCGCCGACCGATGAGTCGCCCGATTTGATCACTCGCCTTACGCCTGCCAGTGCTGCCGATCTCAGCAGTTTCGTCGAGTGCTACGACCAGAAGTTCTCGCAGGATGTCGACTACCACGCTACCAACTACGTTTATGTCCGGGCCAGGAACCTGGGCAAGGATACGACCAAAACCGCAGTGGGCAGTGTTCAACTGTGGTACTGCAGCGCCAATAACATCAACAGCAAGCCACAGTGGGTCCGGTTGAATACACAGGACCAGAGCAACGTGGTCACCATCAGTGCGCCGGGGCAGGGGGTTGCCGTCACAGAGACGCCTTTTCTGTTCAGCAACGTCTCGCCACCGGCGCAGGGCGCGCCCTACAACCTGATCGCCTTCATCACCGATGCCAACCATCCCGCACCTTCAGGCAGCGCGTTCGTGCCGCTGCAAGAGGCAATCGTGGAAGCCGGCAACGCGGCCTACGTGGCCCTGGCGGTTCCGCCCAAGCCTCCGACTCCCGCCACGGGCTTCGGCTGGTCCAGCACGGTGGCCTTGAACAATGCCCATTCCGTGGATGTGTCCGTGACCCTATCGGCTTCCAGGTTCGATCCGGGTGCCGAAATGTATTTCATATTCGACAAGCCCGATGCCAATGGCGAGGTCATTTCGATCGGCAAGGTGCCGGTGGTCAGCGGTCAGGTCTACAGCACCAACGTGACCTTGCCGGCCAACTACGTCAGCCAGGTGACGGTCTTCTACAACGCCAAGGTGCCTGCCGGTGGACAGCTCGCTTCTGACTTCCAGCTGCAGGTGATTCAGCTTCCACCCCAGCAGGGGGGGGGGACTATCCAGCCATCGAAGCTGCTCGAACAGTTCAAGGTGTCGCTGACTCAGGTCCTTTCGGTTGCCAAGTAAGGTCTGGCTCAACGCGGGAGGCCACGCAGGTGGTCTCCCGCCACAGCACTTCCCTCGACGAGCGGCCCGGAGTTCCCATGGCGATATCCTTGAAGGTGAAAAGCAACTATGGCGGCAACCTGGTCAGCCAGAAGTATCAGCCGGTCGAAACGCCGGCGTTGGAGGTGGCCGACAAGGACGATTGCCTGGCCCTGGCCAATGAGCGCATCAATGTACTGAGTGAGTTTTGCAAGCTGCCCAGGGTGCTGGATTTTTTTACCGGTGGCACCGCTGCGGCGATCCTGCACGCAGAAGACCAAGCAACCTCCCTGCCGCCCCTGGTGGTCATTTCAAGCAATCGCAGCAGTTGGATCGCCTGCGGCTTTGCACGCGGTGCCGATCGCTTGAGCGAACTGGGGCTGAACGAATTCACCGATGTCACCGACCTTCGTGCACTGGACCCCAGACCCGGGCCTGATACTCGCCCGGTCCCGGCCTGGTATTACCCCCCGCGGGTCAACAGCCCGGGCCGACGCATCTACGTCATGGTTCACGTTCTTGAATACAAGAAGTACCGCAAGGCATTGGGAGCCGTCCCCAACCTGCATGTCATCGGCTGGTCGTTTCATGCCGATGGCACTGATTGGTGGCTGAGCGGCGACTACCCCTATGTCGGTTTCGGCGCCAGCCGCTATGCGGCCATCGAGTTCTGCAAATGGCTGCGCCGCAACTCCAACCACCGCTGGGACTATGCCTGGCTCGTGGATGACAACGTTTACTACCTCAACAGTTTTCGTGGCCTGGCGGAAGCCGAGGCGGCAATGCTGGCGCGAGGCTATGTCGGCCTGGGTTTTGGCAGTGAAACGGCAACGGACACCACCGATGCCATTCTTGCCGATCGCAAGGCCAAGCGCCGTTTCGTGAGCAACCCGGGTGGCACCTACGCAGGTTCCACATTCAGGAAGGACCGGGTCCTGCAGCAGGCCGTGCTGTGGAATATCGACTGGTTGGACCAGCATAACCTGAACTTCAGTCCGTATTTCATCGCCTCGGCCGAAGACACCAGCATCACCAACTACCTGGACACCCACGGACATGCCTTCGGTATCACCACCGAGTCGACGATCCTCAAACAGACCAACAGTTATTTCGATGACGACAAGCTGGGCAAGACCCTCAACAGCATCCGTTACAACTATGAGCGTTGGTATGCGATTACCGAGGGCGCCAGGCGCGTGATCAACAAGGAGGGGGCTGCCACACCGGTCCCGCTCAAGGACTTGATCGTCAACAGTGTCTTTCCGGTTTCACTGATCAAGGACCAGGCCACAAAGAATGAAGCGCGCAATCGTGCCATTTGCCAGGCCACGGAGTCGATCCTTGCCGTCGGTGTGAAGCACGACGGTTTTACGCCCGACCAGTTGTTCCAGCCCAACGGTAATCAGCAGCAAGTGACCAGCATCACTTGAGCAGGAGTCAGCAGTGGATATCAACCAACTGGCAAGCGATCTGCGCAAGCAGGCAACGGATGACGGCAAGCTGGTGCTCGACAAGCGCCTGCTCAGCGATGAACAGGTAGCGCAGATTGCCGTCGCCTTCCTGCTCGACAAGGACGCGGCGCTGATCGTGGAGGGCGTCCAGGGCAGTGACATCATTGGTCCGGATGCCGGAGTGGTGCGGGTTACGTCAGGCACTGGCGCCCTGTTCAAGGTCAAGGATGTCGGCCTGCAACTGAGCTTTAGCATCGACGGTGACAAGGTGGCGGTGCTGATCGAGGCGAGCCTGCCTTCGGGTTGGGACTTTGCCTCAAGCTGGCCGGCGATGACGTTCTTTCCCTTCAACCTGCTCAAGCCGGCCAACCCGCGCCTGGTTTACACCTCGCTGGCGCAGGCGGCGTTTCGCTGGTCGAAGGAGGATGCAAGCACCATCGGCCTGGCCCAGGGGCAGAACTTCCTGTCCACGATCGGGCTGCAGAACATTGCCGGTGTCGGGGCGATTCTGGGGGACCTGGTAGGGACTTCGGCCTACAAGTTCTACGGCCCGTTTGCGCCAGTCAGCGATGCCCCGTACCCGGTTGGCCGGATCAGTGCCCCGGTCTCCGATGCGGTGTTTGCCATCGGGATCGGGGACTGGGCATTGAGCTTGTCCGCACCGGCGGTTGGCGTGAGCATCAGCGCCCCGGACGACAGCCCGCAGCAGATCGGTTTCGCGGTGTCCTCGCTGTTCAATGGCAAGCTCGATTGCGGCGTGGAGATCTCCCAGGGCCTCGATTCGCTGGTGATCTTTGCGCAGCCGGCACCCGGCGCGCAGTTCAATGCATCGGACATGATCAGGAGCCTGCCCGGCGGCCAGCATTACGACGACTACATTCCCCAGGCACTCAGCCAGGTGTTTGAAAACATCAGCCTGACGCGGTATCGCATGGTGCTGGTGAACAAGTCCGCGCCGGTCAGTTCGGTGACCCTGGGCATCCATACCCGGAACCCATGGACGCTGATTTCCAATGTCCTGACCCTGGAGTCCCTGACGCTCCTGATCCGGCTGATTGCACCCACCGGGCCAAAGGCCGAGACCAGCGTCGAGATCACCGCGACGGCGCAGTTTCTACCGACGCTGTTCAACACGTCATTCGACTTCACGCTTTCGCTGGCCAAACAGGCCAATGCCTGGAACATCGAGCAGATCAGCGGGCAGATGACCGAGAGTGTATCCCTGGAACACATCGTCAAGGGGGTGGTGGGAGCATCCGTACCGGTGCCCGCGGCACTGGGCGAAATCGTCTTCGACAGCTTCGGCATGACCGTGACCGGCGACCAGGGGACCTACGCCTACACGGTGTTCGGATCGGTGCGTACGGCGTTCACCTTGCTGGACACCAGCGTCGATGCGCAACTGTCGGTGTTGTTCAAGAAAACCGGTGCGGATGCCAGTGTGGCCTTGAGCGGCAGTTTCCTGGTCGGGCAGCAGAACTTCAGCTTCGAGCTCAAGTTCGATGCCGGCACCCAGCCCGGCGTGAAGCTCCAGGCGCACTGGCAGGCCGAGGACAACGACTATCTGCAGTTCGCGGATATCGCCTCGGCGCTGGGCTTTTCCATCCCCGCCATTCCTCCCGAACTCGACCTGGCCCTGTCACAGGCCAGTTTCGTCTATGACATGGGCAATAACACCGTGTTGCTCTCGGCCACCTCGGCCCATTACGGCACCGGTACCTTCGTCGCGTTGAAGACCCTGGACCCGAAAACCCAGGCAAGCACCTCCAATTATGTGTTTCAGATGTTACTCGGCTTTGAGGTGTCGCTGGCCGATCTGCCCCTGGTGGGCAAGATCTTCACCGATGACCGCCTGGGCAGTATCAGGAACGTCCAGGCACTGTTCGCCGCTTCGCCTCTGAGTGCCGACGAGGTGAAGACGCTCAACGCCATGCTGACCCAGGCCAAGGTCCCGGCGCAGTTGCCGCTGCCCAAGGATGCCAAGGGAACGACGATAGCGATCGCCGCGGGCTTCAACTTCTCGGCCGACATCGAGCTGGGAGGCGTGGCGTTGCCGCTCGCCGCCGGGGGCGATACCGCCCCGGTCAACACCCAGACCGCACCGGCCGTGGCGGCCAGGCCACCGACCGGCAATGCGGCCTGGCTGACAGTGGGCAAATCGATCGGCCCGGTATCGTTGGCGCGTATAGGCGTGCGCTATGAGGACGGCCGGGTCTGGTTGCTGATCGACGCCGGCTTCAGCCTGGCGATGCTGTCGTTCGACCTGCAGGGGCTGGGGCTCGGCTTCAGGATTCCGGACAGCAAAGGCGGTGACCTGGGCGTGGCGGCGCAGTTGGACGGCATGAGCCTGGCGCTGCAGGCCGGCCCCTTGAGCATCGCCGGTGGCTTCCTGCGCTTTGACAATGACTTTCTCGGCGAGGCGCGGGTGAGCGTGGCGACGTTCTCGCTCACAGCCATTGGCGGTTATGCCCCGGATGAAAGCTCGTTCTTCATTTTCGTGCGCCTGCAGCAACCGCTGGGGGGGCCTCCCTTCTTCTTCGTCACCGGCCTGGCTGGCGGTTTTGGTATCAACCGCAGCCTGCTGCTGCCCACTATCGATCAATTGACCAGCTACCCGCTGTTGCCACAGAACAACAAGCGCCCGGAGAACAGCTTTCCCACAACGCTGGGCACCAGCAACCCGGGGCAGGTGCTGCAGCAGACCCTGGTCAAGACCCAGTCCTACATCCACCCCCAGGCCGGCGAGTACTGGGTGGCCGCCGGTATCGACTTCACGTCGTTCGAAATGGTCGATGCCACGGCCTTGTTGACCGTGTCGTTCGGTGTATCGCTGGAGGTGGCCCTCCTGGGGATCTGCCGGGTGACCGTCCCCAAGGGCGCCCCCAAGCCCATCGTCTACCTGGAGGTGGCGCTGGAGGCCCGCTTCGAGTCGAGCAGCGGGCTGATCGCCGTCGATGGCCGGTTGACCCCGGCGTCGTTCATCTACGCCGGGCTCTGCCATGTCAGTGGCGGCTTTGCGTTCTACACCTGGTATGCCGGCGAGCATGCCGGCGAGTTCCTGGTGTCGATCGGCGGCTACAGCCCGCGATTCAAGAAGCCGGACTATTTCCCGACTGTCCCGCGTCTGCAGATGGTCTACGAGACCGGCCCCCTGGTCCTCAAGGGCGAGTGCTATTTCGCGTTGCTCTCGCACACCCTGATGGCCGGCTTCAACGTCCAAGCTACCTGGGAGTCGGGGCCGATCAGTGCCTGGTTCAGCGTCGGGGTCGATTTCCTGCTGGGCTGGCGACCGTTCCACTACGAGGCCGATGCCTATATCCACCTGGGCGCCTCGTTCAAGGCCAACCTGCTGTTCGTCACCGTGAGGATCACCATTCACGTCGGCGTCGAGCTGAGCGTCTGGGGCCCCGAGTTCGGCGGCGTGGCGACGGTCGACCTGGATATCATCAGCTTCAGTGTGCGTTTCGGCAGCGACAGGGCCCAACCGGACCCGGTGAGCTGGGAGGACTTCAAGACCTCCTTCCTGCCTGCAGCCAACGGCGCCACCCGCCAGCAGGGGCTGCAGGCCCGCAGCAATGCCGACAAGGCCGCAGGCGCACAACCGGCCCAACTGGTCATGGGCATGGTTCAACAGGGACTGATCAGCGACCTGAAAGCCAAGGACAGCGCGGCATTCTTTGACTGGGTGCTGGACCCCAACCATTTCGCCCTGGCCTCGAGCCTGGTGATCCCCAGCAAGACCGCACGGTTCAACGACTTCAAGGTCAACACGCCGTTCACTCCGACCGGTGCGTTCACCTATGTCGGCAGCGGCACGGCCCCGGATGGCCCCAGCGCCTATGGTGCCAGGGATGACGCGGGCTGGGCCGATGACTTTGGCGTTCTGCCCATGGCCCTGGACTCGGCGGATTTCAGTGTCGATCACCAGTTGCAACTGACCCGCCTGCCGGCCGGCGAGGATTACACCAAGCCTGAGAATTATCGGCTGCCGGTCAATGAAGTCGCCGTGGGCATCGTGTTGCAGAACGCCCAGGCGGCGCTCTGGGCGGGAACGGATCCGGGGCTCAACGGTACCCGCATGATCGCCGACACCCTGAGCGGCCTGCAGTTGCTGCCGATGATTCGCCACCCCGCGATAACGGCGGATGCGGACCTCTGGGCGCTGTTGTTCGACACCACGAAGAAGATGCTCTGGCTGCTCGACACCCCGACCATCGCCACCGAAGACAATTTCGCCGCCACCCTCAGCGAGCAGGGCACCGTGCTCAGCTACGAGCGGGCCGGTAACCCTGTGCGCAATGTCGATTTCGAGCTGGCCGACCTGGCCGCTGCGGCGGTCGTTGCCGAGCGCGGCAAGATGGTCGATAGCCTCAATGCCCTGGGCTTCAGCTTTGACAGTGCAGCCCTTGATGTCAGCCGCCTGGCCAGCTTCCCGCTTTGGGACTGGCCGATGATTCGCGTGCTGGGTGAAGAAACCAGCGCAATCTGATCACGACGTGTTGGAGACAAGCAGTGGCGGATAATCGGGAACATCCCATTCAGGGAACGGTGAAATTCATCCAGCACAACCTGCCCGGGCTGGAGGCTGGCGAGTACCAGTTCACGGTCTCCCAGCGTGTCTCGCAGGAGCGGCAGAACTACGCCAGCCAGTATCACTTCGCGGTGCAGGCCCCGCGTTTCAGCCTCGACAGGAATGATATCCAGGCGGTGTTTCCGCCTGACCAGACCCAGGGCGAGTACACCAACACGCTGGCCCATGTGGTGTTCACCAAGCAGACCCTGCCGTGGATGCGTCGCCCCGGCCTGGCTGAGCCCGTGGTGGCTTTTCCCGACCAGGAGCATGACCACGATGTGCCGACCTGGATGGCCGTGTTGATCTTCGATGAAGACGATGAACTGGCGTTCAAGGATCAGGGGTTCAGTGCCAGTCCCCGTGCCGGCAAGTTGCGCGACCTGTTCTTCAAGCGCCCGCAGGGGCAGGGCAGCCAGGGCTATTCGTATTTCTATGCGGCTGCGGACCTGGACAGCTCCAGCGATGCGGCCCAGCTGGAGAAGTACCTGGACCATGGTCAGCAGGCCGAAGACGCCTGCAACTACATCGACATCCCCCTGGGGCTGTTTTGGAACGTGGCACCATCCCTGGACGACCTGAAGATGATGGCCCATGTCCGTAACGTGGAGATTATCCGCAAGGCGACGCAGAACGGTGTACCGGCCTCGCGTAACGACCTGTCCAGGGTCCCCGGCACTTCCAATTTCGCGATCGTCACCGGCAGTCGCCTGCCGCAGACCGGCAAGCGTTGCATTGCCCACCTGGTGTCGCTGGAGGCCCTGGAACCCTTCCTGCCGATTGACCCGGCCACCAGCGACAACGCCGCCGAGATCACTCGCCCGCGTTCGGTACAGGCGCCGGGTGAGTCGGCATTTGCCATCGACGACCAGGGGTTCATGCGCCTGGTTTCGCTCACCAGCTGGTCTTTCACTTCCACCGGCACGGGCAAGCGTTTCGAGCAACTGTTGCTCGAGCTCAAACCGAAGAACCCACTGCCCGAGCCGGACACGCCTTCGACCGTGGCCGCCAACTTTGCCATGGGCCTGCCGGTGACGGCGGTGCAGGCGGGTGATTCGACGCAAACCCGGCAGGCCAAGAACGCCCTGCAGATGGGCTACACGGCGCTCAGGCATCAAACCCGCGATGCCGGCAACACGGTTTCGTGGTATCGCGGCCCGCTGACGCCCTACCAGATCAAGACTCATACCGTTCCACCCACCTGGACCTCGGCGGACGCGGCAACCCATTACAATCCCGATACCGGGCTGTTTGACATCTCCTACGCGGCGGCCTGGCAGTTGGGCCAGTTGCTGGCGTTGCAGAACAAGCACTTTTCGGTACTGCTCTACAACTGGCGACGGGACAACCTGCGCGATGTGGTCGCGCAGATGGAGGCGATCGTGCTGCAGCAGTCGTTCGATGAAATCCGGCAGCAATTGCACAGTGATCCGCTGATCTACCCGTTGCTCAGGCCCTTCCTGCCGACCCCCGAAGCCACACTCGATACGGGCAACCTGGCGGTGGCCCGCTCGCACCGGGTCCGGCACCAGCGTGAAGTGCTGTCGGACGCCTCGCAGTTTCTGACCGTTGGCGACTCCCGATTGAGCGTGCCGCTGGAGATCTATACCTGGCTGGGCAAGCTCAAGCTGCTCGACGGCGTACCGTTCAATTACCTGGTGCCGGATGAACGGATGCTGCCATCGGAGTCGATACGTTTCTTCTACCTGGATGAGAACTGGATCCAGAGCCTGCTCGACGGCGCGTTGAGTATCGGCCGGGCTGTCACCGGCAATGCCGCCGATCCGTCGTTGGCCCACGATGTGGCGATCAGGGCCAAGGTCAACCGGCGAGCCACTGGCCATGCCTCGACCCTGCGCCGGGTCGCCCTGGGGCTGGAGGATCAGGCCGAGGAAAAAGTCGAAATGGACGTGGTCAGTGGCTTCGTTCTGCGTTCGCAGGTGGTGCAGGGATGGCCGGGGCTTGAGGTCAATGCCTACACCCCCGACGGCAAGGCCATGGACATCGTGCGCTTTGAGCGCCTGGCGCCAGACGTGCTGTTGTGCCTGTTCGAGCTCGATGGGCAGACCCTGGGGTCGCTGGACATTCACGAGCCTGCCGAGGGCTTGCATTTCGGCGTGGCGGACACCGAGCCGAAAAGCATCAACCTTCGCTACAACTTCACCAATGCCACCCAGACCCATACCGCCGGTGAACAGGTGCCGGATGTGTTCCAGAGCGTGCCCTTCCGCGATCAGGCACAGCGGTTGCTGCGACTGTATCGCCTGTCCAGGAACCTGCATGACCCCCGGTACGGTGACTACATCCAGGGTATCTACAGTGGCTTCGACCACCTGCCGTCTTCCGAATTCGCCTTGCAGATGGTCAAGGGCGTGGGCCTTGTTTCGTTCGATCTCAGCGCAGGAACCGACCAATGACCTTGATAATCCCTGTGAACGTACAAGCCCTGCGGGTCAGCACGAATGATGCGAGCCTGGTGACCAAGAGCACCGAGCTGTTCTGCGGTGCCACCACGAACTACGGCGGGTTGCCCTGGCGCGAGCCGGATCCCAATGGGGCCATCGTGCATTCCGGCACCTGGACCAAGGCCAATGTCAGTACCAACACCTACAACCCGATGAACCAGAATGTGATCGAGCAGCTCAAGGCGGGCATTCACCTGCATTGGGCCTTGCCCGATAGCATCGCCCAGGGACGCCAGGCGCCTGATGGTACGGTCGATTACCCGCCGGCGCCCAATCGTTGGCTGGTGACGCGCATCATCCAGCAATCACAGGGCACCCAAGTGAAGCAGTGGGTGGTCGAGAGCGATTATCTGATGACGCCCGAGCAGTACCGCTCGGAGTACTACCCGGCCAGTCAGCGCAACAGCATCTCGCTGCCGGTGGGTTGGGACGTGCCACCCGGCTATGACGTCGAGGGTAATGGCGGGGCGGCCTACTACCCGCCTTCACGGCGCATGGGGCGGGTCTTTGAACTCAGGAACTGGCAGCCCACGCCTGACGCACCGGGGGCGGCGCTGACCGATGTACGCCATCTGCCGGCGTTCGTGCTGTCGCCCGGCAACTTCATGGCCGCCGGGCAGAACCTGGGCTCGATCAGCGCCCTGGGCAACAGTGGGCCGACGTTCAGCGCCTACTATCCCGATTGCGCCAGCGCATTCGGTTTTCACGACACCTTCCTGGACCTGGAGCAAGACAAGCCACAGAAATGGCATCTGGACAATGTACAGTTCCAGGTGTCGTACCAGGTCAGCGGCTGGCACAGCAGCGCGGCCGATGACCCCCTGCAGGGCCAGGCCTTCAGGCAGGCGCTGGCTGTGGCCGAGGCTGACAACGCCAACAGGCCGGCCGATCGGCGACTGACCCCCGCGCAAGTGTTCGCCCAGGTGGTGCAGGGCTTCCATGGCTGGCAGTACCAGCCGACAGTTGATGAGCGGCCTTCACGCTGTCTGTACAGCGCACAGGTGGCGGGCATTCCCTGGAACACCACCGGGCAGAATCCGCTGCAGCCCAACACCCGGCCCGGGTTTCCCAAGTGCTACCTGGCGCCTTTGACCACCCGCGACGAGACGGTGCGCGCGGCCATGGGCAGCTCCAGTTCCTCCGCCCTGGCTGCCTTGATCAAGGAGCAGTGGAGTGGCTGGAAACCGCAGGAACCCCAGGGCGACCTGCCGCCGGCGAGTGACGAAATCGAGCACAACCTGGAGTTTCTGCTCGATGCCCTGCAGATGGGCCTTCTGGAGCGGCTGGGCCGCTCCCTGACCCTGGTCCAGCTGGAGCAGGAGGTGCATCAGAATGGCTTTGGCGCGCTGCAGTCCGGGCGTATCTGGATGATTCGCCAGAAACAGACGGGGAGCGGTTCGCCCTACGCTGCGCCGCAGGTGGTGCTGCCTGACGACAGCAACCAACTGGCGGAGAAACTCAACTCACTGAACCTGTACCAGCAGCGCCTGGACGCGCTGCTCAACATCATCGTGTCGTGTCGCCAGCAGATTTTCATGGACTGGTACAAGTACATCACCGGGCTCTACGACGAAACCGGTTCGGTGCCTTTCGACGTCACGCAGTTGAACAGCTACCTGGCCGAACAGATCCTGGACCTGTGGGCCAAGTTCGAAGCGGCCTTTGGCAAGTCTGCCGACGCGTCCCCGGCGACGGGTAACATTCCGGTTTTCCCTTGTGGGCCTCAGGACTTTCTCAGCCAGGCCGCCAATGGTACCTACCTCACCAAGGCTTCGCCGCAGAGCCTGGTCGGGCAACTGGTCTCCCAGGCCAATACGCTGGTGGGCCTGCTGGCCAGCGACTACAGCCAGTTCGAGTTGCAGACCACCAACGCGGCGCGTTTCTGGCAACCCAACGAGCCGGTGCTGGTGGTCACCGGCGACAGCCTGCAACCGGCCCGGCGTAATGGCAACGTCAAGAGCCTGCCATGCCGTCTGGGCGGGCAGTTGTTGAGCCAGGTCGGCACGGCGGCTGGCGCCCGGTTGACGGCCACGGTCCTGCAGGGCTCCCTGGCGCTCGGTGTGCCCCAGGTCAATCCGGGGCAGGGCCCGGAGGCGCGCGACCTGCAACCGATCCTCGCCGACCTGGCGCTTGTGCTGGGAGAAAAGAGTCTGCTCGACCCGCTGCTGGCACCGCAGATTGCCGGGGCACTCAACGGCGCGCCGGTGGCCGATGTACTGGCGGCCCAGCAGGCGCTCATCGGGAAAATCCAGCAGGCCTGGACGGTGAACTCGTCAGCGCCCTGGAAAACCCTGCCGATCATCGAGAACCCCAGCGCAACCGGCAATGGCTTGACGCTGACCTGGAGCGGGCAGGCCCCGCAGGGGTTGGCGCTCAATCATGCGCTGGACTGGCAGGACCCGTTCCTGCCGCTCTTTCTGGTCTGGGAGGCCAGCTACGTACCCTTCGAACACAATCGCAACGGGGTGCCGAACTACAGCACCGACTACATCACCGAACAGTTCCAGCTCGACGAACGCGAGATCGAACTGGTGCAGGGCAAGACCCCCGCGCAGCCGGTACAGAGCCAGGTGAAACTGAGCGACAGCATCCTGCTGTCGTCCAGGATTGCCGAGCCGCTGATCGAACAACTGCGCCGCTACCTGCAGGACAACGACAATCCCGAACTGCAGGCGATCGTCCAATACCTGCTGGACAAGCCGCTGCTGGCCCAGGGCCTGAGCGGGGTCAACGCCGGGTTCCTCACGCGGGCGGCGGGTTTGCAGCTCAACCCGTTCAACCCCTTCTACGATGAGGAGTCGACACCGGGCGCGCTGGTCGACGGCTTCGACAACACCCAGTACATCAACAGCCTGACCCACTTCGTGGCCTGGGCGGCAGGCGAGCAGACCGGGCAGGTACCGATCACTCAGCAGAGCCTGTACAACCTGTTGCGCGCAGGCTTTTTCACCCTCTCGAAGTTGCAATTGGTCGATGTGTTCGGGCGCAGGCGGGACCTGATCGATACCGAGCATTTCGAGGACAGCCGGAAGGTCACCGTCTCGTGGCAGATGCAGGCCCCAGACAACACCGCGGGCAAGGCTTACCTGGCGCCACGGGTTGCCCAGCCCAGTCGCCTGCTGTTTCGCTGGCTCAGCGCCGAGAACGACGAGGTGCAGATGAATCCGGTGCCCTCGACCTCGCCACTGTGCGGCTGGATCGTGCCGAACTACCTGGAGAATGCGCTGATGCTGTTCACCGGAACCGGGGAGGTGCTGGGTTCGCTCGGGGTGTTTGGCGCCCAGCAGCGTGTCACCTGGCATTCGGCGCCGGGCAATGCCGCCCGCTCGATGCAGCAGGACCTGGCCGATGCCAACCCCCACCTGGTGAAGTTGGCCACGTTCATCCAGGGCAAGCCCAGGGACTTTTTCGCGGCCTTGCTCGGTACCTTCGACAACGCCCATACCTACATCCTGCCGGATGACAAGCAGGCGGCCCAGGCGCAGGCGGTGTTGATGGGCCAGCCGCTGGCGCTGGTGCGGGCCAGCTTGCGCTACGAGATCCAGGGGTTGCCGGCCTCGGTGACCAGCAGCGAAGAACTGGCACGGTTGCTGCCGACCCAGAGCGACAAGACCTACGACTGGACACAGCGTGACAGCGCCGGTATCGGCCAGGTGGATATTCCCGTACGGCTGGGCGATCGTGATCACCTGGAAGACGGCCTGGTGGCCTACCTGCTCGATGGCGAGACGCCCTATACCACCCTATATGCCCCGGCAGCGCCGACCCCGGCGGTGGAGGGGATCGAACGGCCCGCAGCCGACACCATCACGCTCAACCTGCGCGCCAATATCGACCCGCCCGCGCGGCCCTATGCGGACGCCAGGGCGCAGATCGCCGACCTGCGCAACGTTCATGTTCCGTTGCAAAAGACCCTGAGCCTGCTGGTCGACCCTCGTGCGAGGGTGCATGCAACGACCGGCCTGCTGCCGGTCAAGGCCATTGGCATTCCACCCGACATCACGGCTGCGGCCTTGCGCAACATCGAGATGACCTTCTTCACCCACCCGATCCTGCGCAGTCGGCAGGGCCTGAGCCTGCCGGTGCCCCCCGAGTCGGGGTTCGTCTGGGAATGGACCACCAGTGTCCTGCGCGATGGCCAGCAGGTGCCGCATGACGAGGCGCTGCCACCCAGCCAGACAGGAGACCGTGCGTCGTTCTCCTATACACCGCAAACGGCTGAGGATGGCTGGCTCAAACTCAAGCCAGCACCGCAAACCGAATAGGGATTGGACAAGAGAGGGACCATGCCATGGCTGTGAGCGCGCAATTGCTGAATGACTCGACGAGCAAGCCCGACATCTATATCGGGCGCACTGACCTGGGGGCGTATACGCTGACGGTGACCAGCAGCGTGGCGGTGACCGCGACGGACATTCGCCTGCAGTTCCCGACCACGATCTTCACGGTATTGGATGTGTCGAAGATCATTGTCAGTAGTGGCGGCTGGAAGCCAACGGTCCAGGGTAACATGCTGGTGCTCAACGGCAGTCAGCCGATCGCTGCCGGGGGCAGCTTGCAGATCAGGCTGGGGGCGGTGCGCTCCAGCCTCCTCAGCCAGACCAACGCCGACCTCGGCGTACGGGTCAACGGACAGAACATTTCTCCTACCTTCAGGATTTTCCTGCTGCGCTACCCGGAGTCCGCCGGCGACCTTCGCCAGAACATGGCCGCAGCGCTGCTGCCGGACAGCAGCGTCTACCGGACGCCGCAGGACAACGACGTTATCCACAACCTGCTGCTGTTGCAGTTGAGCAACCTGCAGCCGGGCGAACCGCTGGTCACCAAGCCCTGGGTGCAGACCCCGACGGTGCTGTTGTCCTTCGTGTATGGCGACAGTATCGGTGCGCTCACGCCAGCCGACCCGCAGGACCAGTACTCGGCCTGGAACATCAAGGCCTCGGTGGAAGCCACCTACCATGATGGCCAGCAGACCTACGAGTGGGATGCCACCAATCCCGATCCGGGGGGCGGGGCCACCGACCCGATCTGGACGTTCAAACCGGTCGAAACCAACCGTGCCGTGCTGGGGGCGGGCAGCGGAGCGACGGCGTCGTTCATCGTCGAGGACATCACCACCCAGGCGCCGCACGGAACTACGCTGGCCTATCTGCAGTACAGCAATTTTCCCGGCTATGACGACGGCTACTTCTCCCTGCCGCTGCGAAAACTCGAGCCGACGCCGAACATCATCTTCTTCAATGCGGTACCGTCCAACCTGGCCAACCTGGGCGATGAAGTCACCTTGCGTTGGCAATGCTTCGACATTCGCCAGGTCAAGTTGCAGTTCGGCAACACCACCCTCGACAGCGCCAAGGGTGAGATTGGTACCGGGGTGAGCAGCATTGCCCAATACAGGATCAAGCTCGACACCACGACCCAGTTCACGCTCAATGCCTACCAGAAACTCAACGCTGGTACTCCGGATTTCACCAGCCAGTTCACCGTGAACGTGCCGCCGGTGGGTATCGATTCCTTTCTCGCCAGTGCCGATAGCGGCACCTTGCCGGCCGAGGTGCAACTGAGCTGGGAGATCCGGGCAGCCTTGTCGGCGACCATCACGGCGCCGGGGCAGAGCGATTACGAGATACCCGGGAAGGATCTGGCGGCAGGCCGTCACCCGGTATTTCCACCCAGGCCGTTGACCTACACCCTGACCGTTCAGGGGCAGGGTGGGCCGCTGGTCAGGAAGCTGGACCTGTTCTTTCTCAAGCGAGGTTTCACCACCTTCCACACGGATACCGATTTCAGGGCGTTGAGCGGCGCCATCCTGCTGGGCAATGCCCAGGTCCTGTGGCTGTTCTCACCGGACCACGGCAAGGCGATTTTCAATACGCGGGACGGGCAGACCTGGACCCAGGTGGCGGTCCTTGCCGACAGCTTTGCGGCACGCTCCAATGCCGGTGGCGTGTTTTGGAAGGGCAAGTTCTGGATCATGGGGGGGGACACCGGGTCCCAGCGCCTCAATGACATCTGGAGCAGCGGCGACGGCATGCAATGGACGCAGGTGACGGCGGGTGCGGCCTGGCCCGGGCGCAGTGATTTCGGGTGCGTGGTTTTCCAGGACAAGCTGTGGGTGATGGGCGGGGTGGACCAGAACTATCAGTTGCTCAACGACGTCTGGTGCACCAGCGATGGCAGCAACTGGCAAAAGGTTGGCACGGCAGGTTGGGTGCCACGCTCGCGTTTTGGCGTCGCGGCTTCGAGTACCACCCTCTATGTCGTGGGTGGCATGATCGACATCAATACGGTCAGTGGTGACCTGTGGACCTGCGAACAGGGCGGAACCTGGAATCAGCAGCCGGGGTTGCCGGCATTGAGCCGTTCGGACCCTATCGTATTCAGCCGTGACGGCGCCTTGTATGTTCTGGGCGGCATCGCGCCGGATGGTACGGCATTGAAGGATCTGCATCGCTATTCCAATAGCAGTTGGAGTGCTTTACCCGGGATCGATTGGACCGTATCGCGTCCGGGGGCCACCTGGTTCCGCGGGGGCCTGTGGATTGCGGCAGGTACCCGTGGGACCCATGACGCCGGTGCCGGGCCGAACAAGGATGTGTTTGTGCTGATGCTCTAGGTTGGGTTGACCAAGGCACAATAATAGCCATGAGCGGGGTGACCATGAACATTCTCCACGATGAGAGCGTCGATGGCGTTCTGCCGCGGGTCGATAAACAACAGTTGTTGTCCGCCCTTGCAGCCGACATCCCGGACCTGACCGTGCTCAGCCGCAGCGAAGACCTCAGGCCTTATGAGTGCGATGGGTTGTCCGCCTATCGCACGATGCCGTTGCTGGTGCTGCTGCCCGAGCGGATCGAGCAGGTCGAGTCGATACTCGTGATCTGCCACCGCTTGCAGGTTCCCGTTGTAGCGCGCGGCAGTGGCACCGGCCTGTCCGGGGGCGCGTTGCCGTTGGAGCAGGGCGTGCTGCTGGTGATGTCGCGCTTCAACCGGATCCTGGAGATCAATGCGCAAGGGCGTTATGCCAGGGTCCAGCCCGGCGTGCGCAACCTGGCCATCTCGCAGGCCGCGGCGCCGTTCAACCTTTACTACGCGCCCGACCCCTCGTCCCAGATCGCCTGCTCGATCGGCGGCAATGTCGCCGAGAATGCCGGCGGCGTGCACTGCCTCAAGTACGGGCTGACCGTGCATAACCTGCTGCAAGTGCAGATCCTCACCGTCGAGGGGGAACGGCTGACCCTGGGTGCCGAGAGCCTGGATTGTCCGGGTTTCGATCTGCTGGCGCTGTTCACCGGCTCCGAGGGCATGCTCGGGGTGGTGACGGAGGTGACGGTCAAGCTGCTGCCCAAGCCCCAGGTTGCCAAGGTGCTGCTGGCGGCGTTCGACTCGGTGGAGCAGGCCGGTGCCGCGGTCGGCCGCATTATCGCCGCGGGCATCATTCCCGGCGGGCTGGAGATGATGGACAACCTGGCGATCCGCGCCGCCGAGGACTTCATTCATGCCGGCTACCCGGTGGACGCGGCGGCCATCCTGCTCTGCGAGCTGGATGGGGTGGAGTCCGATGTGCATGACGACTGCACGCGGGTTCGCCGGATCCTGGTGGAGGCGGGCGCCACCCAGGTGCGCCAGGCCGAGGATGAGGCCGAGCGGGTGCGTTTCTGGGCCGGGCGCAAGAATGCCTTTCCCGCAGTTGGGCGTATCTCGCCGGACTACTACTGCATGGACGGTACCATCCCCCGGCGTGCGCTGCCGGGGGTGTTGAAAGCGATCGCCGAACTGTCCCGCGAGTACGACCTGCGCGTGGCCAACGTCTTTCATGCCGGTGACGGCAACATGCACCCGCTGATTCTCTTCGATGCCAACACGCCGGGTGAACTGGAGCGGGCCGAGCAGCTTGGCGGGCGGATCCTCGAACTGTGCGTGTCGGTCGGCGGCAGCATCACCGGTGAGCACGGCGTCGGCCGCGAGAAGATCAACCAGATGTGTGTCCAGTTCAACGCCGACGAGCTCACGGCGCTCCATGCCATCAAGGCGGCCTTCGATCCGGCGGGGCTGCTCAACCCGGGCAAGAACATTCCCACCCTGCACCGATGCGCCGAATTCGGTGCCCTGCATGTGCACAACGGTCAATTGCCTTTTCCTGAACTTGAGCGCTTTTGATGCACGAGAGAGCTTTCGACGCCAGTGCCCAACTGCTCGATCAGGTCAAGGCCGCGCTGGCCTCGGGTACCCGTCTCGACATCCGGGGCGGCCAGTCCAAGGCCTGGCTGGGCCGGGCGGTCCAGGGACAGGTTATCGATACCCGTGCCCACCAGGGCATCGTCAACTACGATCCCACCGAATTGATTGTCACGGCACGGGCCGGGACGCCGCTGCGGGTGCTTGAGGCGACCCTGGCCGAGCACGGGCAATGCCTGCCGTGCGAGCCACCGCATTTTGGCCCCGACGCCACCGTCGGCGGCATGGTCGCCGTCGGGCTGTCGGGGCCGCGCCGTCCCTGGGCGGGCTCGGTCCGTGATTTCGTGCTCGGCACGCGGGTGATCAGCGGCGAGGCGAAGCACCTGCGTTTTGGTGCCGAGGTCATGAAGAACGTCGCCGGCTACGATGTCTCGAGGTTGATGGCCGGCAGTTTTGGCTGCCTGGGCCTGATCACCGAAGTGTCGCTGAAGGTCCTCCCCAGGCCACGTGCGGTGGCCAACCTGCGGCTGGACCTGGAACTGCCGCAGGCCATGCGTCGTCTGGCCGAGTGGGGCCGGCAGCCGCTGCCGATCAGCGCGGCCTGTCATGATGGCCGCGTCCTGCACCTTCGCCTGGAAGGGGGAGAGGGCTCGGTCCACGCGGCCCGTGAGCGCCTGGGCTGTGAGACCGTCGAGCCAGGCTTCTGGGAGGACCTGAAGGAGCATCGCCTGGCGTTCTTCGCCGACTCGCGGCCCCTCTGGCGCTTGTCCGTACCGGCGATGGCCGCGCCACTGGATCTGCCCGGCGATCAATGGGTCGACTGGGGTGGCGCCCAGCGCTGGCTCAAGAGCGAGGCCGAGCCTGAGCGGATTCGGCATGTCGTCAGCCAGGTCGGAGGGCATGCCACCTGTTTTTCCGGTGGCGATTCGCCCTTCCACCCGCTGCCGCAAGGGCTGCTGCACTATCACCGCCAGCTCAAGCGCCGGCTCGATCCGCAGGGCATCTTCAACCCGGGCCGCCTGTACAAGGAGCTGTGAGACCATGCAGACCCATCTGAGTGACCAGGCCCGGGCCCTGCCTCGGGCGCAAGAGGCCGAAGCGATCCTGAGGAGCTGCGTGCACTGCGGGTTCTGCAACGCGACCTGCCCGACCTACCAGTTGCTGGGGGACGAACTGGATGGGCCCAGGGGGCGCATCTACCTGATCAAGCAGATGCTGGAAGGGCAGGCCCCAACGGCCAGTACCCGCCAGCATCTGGACCGCTGCCTGAGCTGCTGCAATTGCGAGTCCACCTGCCCCTCGGGGGTGAAGTACCACAACCTGCTGGATATCGGCCGGGCCGTGGTCGAAGAGGCGGTTCCGCGCTCGCTGTCAGAGAAGTCCCTGCGTACCGGCCTGCGCCTGGTGCTGGCCGAGCCTGCGGTATTCAGCCTGTTACTGCGCATGGGGCGTGCATTACGCCCGGTACTGCCGCAGGCACTCAGGGACAAGATTCCGAGCGAGGTACGGCCCGCCGGCAATCGGCCGCCGGTACGGCATGCGCGCCAGGTACTGGTGCTCGAGGGCTGCGTCCAGCCGAGCCTGTCGCCCAATACCAATGCGGCGGCGGCAAGGGTTCTGGATCGGCTGGGCATCAGCACGCTGCCCGTCCGCGAGGCCGGCTGTTGCGGTGCGCTGGACTACCACCTCAATGCCCAGGAAAAGGGCCTGGAGCGTGCTCGCCGCAACATCGATGCCTGGTGGCCGGCCGTGGAGGCCGGGGCCGAGGCGATCATCACCACGGCCAGCGGTTGTGGGGCCTTCGTCAAGGAGTACGGCCAACTGCTCCAGCGTGATCCCCGGTATGCCGACAAGGCTGGGCGAATCAGCTCCCTGGCCGTCGACCTGGTCGAAGTGCTGCGTGCAGAGCCGTTGCAGGAGCTGGCGTCGGGGATTGACTTCAAGGTCGCGTTCCATTGCCCCTGCACGCTGCAGCATGCCCAGCGCCTGGGCGGAGCGGTCGAGCAGGTGCTGGCACGACTGGGTTTCAATCTCACCGCAGTACCCGACGGCCACCTTTGTTGTGGTTCGGCGGGCACCTACTCCCTGACCCAGCCCGAACTCGCCCGGCAATTGCGGGACAACAGGCTCAATGCGCTCGAAAGCGCGAACCCGCAGGTCATCGCGACGGCCAATATCGGCTGTCAGATCCATTTGAATGGGGCCGGCCGCACCCCTGTACGTCATTGGATAGAGCTGGTGGATGAGGCGTTGGCCCCGGCAACCAGCCCCGGATGAGTACAGGGGATGCAGGTACGGGAAGCCACCGGAAGGGGACCAGGGCGCAAATAAACCCATTCATGCCCCTTAAGGCTGCCCAGGCACGGTCGATAGGATGACTATACTCGCGCGACCGTGCGGTCACCGCTCATCCCCTCTCTACTACAGGTTTGCCCATGAACTGGTTCTACAACGCCAAGATATCCACCAAGCTTTATCTCGCTTTCGCCCTTTGCGCTTCCATCACGTTGGTGGTCGGTATTCTCGGCAGCCTGGGAATCGGCTCGTTGTCTTCAAGCCTGCAACTGGTGTTTTCCAACAACCTCGTGTCGGTCGCCAAGACCGCCGAGGCCCGCTCCTTTGCCATTACCCAGAGCCGTGAACTGTATCGCCTGCTCTCAATCGCCGCTGCGGGCGGTACGGCGTCCGAACGTAGCCCCATTGTTGCGGCCATGAAGGACAGTCGCGAGAAGAGCGAGCGTGCTTTCGCCCTCTACCGTACCACGCCGCTGGCCGATGACGAGCGCGCCGCCGGCGATCGCATGATGAAGGCTTGGCCCGCCTATCAGGCACTGGTCGACCGCGCGGTAGCGACTATCGACGAGGGTGATCTGGCGGGAGCCAGGCGGCTCATCTCCGGGGAGGTGCATGAGGCCTTCCGCGCCATCAACGATGAACTGACCATCATGGTCGAGTCCAACAACCGCCAGATCGGTGAGGGCGGCGACGAGGCGCGCGCCACGGAAGCGGCCGCCAAACTCAAGTTGTATACCGGTATCGGCCTGGCCTTTGTGGCGGCCATTATATTGGGCCTGTTCATCAGTCGGGTGATCAGTGCCCCGCTCGTGTCCGCTGTTCGCAACGCCCAGCGTATCGCCGGCGGCGATCTCACCCAGCCGATCGAAAGCGGTCACCGGGATGAGGCCGGTCAACTGTTGACGGCGCTCGGGGAGATGCAGGGCGGTCTGAAGGGCACCATTCAGCAGATCGCCAGCGCCGCGGATCAACTGGCGTCGGCCGCTGAAGAACTCAATGCCGTGACCGAGGAGAGCAGTCGTGGTCTGATCCGGCAGAACGACGAGATCCAGCTGGCCGCCACCGCCGTCACCGAGATGAGCGCGGCGGTCGAAGAAGTGGCGCGCAATGCCACCTCGGCCTCGGAAGCGTCCGGGCAGACCAGCAGGGAGGCCGCCAACGGTCGCGACCAGGCCCGCGAAGCGGTCAAGGCCATCACCAGTGTGAACAACGAGATTGGCCAGTCGACGGTGATCGTCGATGAGTTGGCCGGCAGTGTGCGCGATATCGCCAAGGTGCTCGATGTGATCCGCGGTATCGCCGAGCAGACCAACCTGCTGGCGCTCAACGCGGCCATCGAGGCGGCCCGGGCCGGTGAACAGGGGCGCGGCTTTGCGGTGGTGGCTGACGAAGTGCGGGCCCTGGCGGCCCGTACCCAGGCCTCGACCGGTGAGATCGAGGCGATGATCGCCAGCGTGCAGTCGCGCGCCGACGACGCGGTCAAGGCCATGGGCAACAGCCGGACCCTGGCCAGCAGCACCCAGGAGCTGGCCCAGGCGACGGGCGAATCCCTCGAACGCATCGCCCAGAACATCGCCGCGATCAACGACCGCAACCTGCTGATCGCCACGGCCTCGGAAGAGCAGGCCAACGTCGCGCGCGAAGTGGACCGCAACCTGGTCAACATCCAGGACCTGTCCACCCAGACGGCGGCCGGCGCCAACCAGACCAGCGCCTCCAGCCAGGAACTGTCGCGTCTGGCTATCTCGTTCAACCAACTGGTGGGCACCTTCAAGCTGTAAGGACCCGCTGTCGGGCTGCCGAGGCGGCTATCCCGCAGCTCGCCGGGCGGCGTCGCTTTCGGTGGCCTGGAACCAGGCCTCGCGCTGGCTGTCCAGCAACTGGCGCTGCCAGGCCTGCATCTGGCTGTTGGGCTGCTGCTGACGGATGAACGCCAGCAGCGGGTCCACCACCGCGGTACGCACGCCCGACAGGGCCTCCAGCGTCGCCAGGCCACAGAACGGCACGTACGCTTCGGCATAGCCGCCTTCATGCACCAGCACCAGACGACCACCGCACAGGCGATCAGCCACCTTGCGCACCTTGGCGGTCATCAGGCGGAACGACTCGCTGTGCAGCAGCATCCGCGCCAGCGGATCGACCGCGTTGGCGTCGTAGCCGCAGGCGACGAGGATGAGTTCCGGTTCGAAGCGCTCCAGCGCGGGAATGACCAGCGTGTCCATGGCGTACTGATAGGCGTCGTCGCCGCTGCCCGGCAGCAGGGGGATATTCAGGTTGGTGCCGACGGCAGGCCCCTCGCCGCGGTCTTCGGCACCGCTGTAGCCCGGTGGGAAGCAGCCTTCCTGATGCAGCGAAATGGTCAGGACGTCACTGCGCTCGGCATAGATCGCCTGCGTGCCGTTGCCGTGATGCACATCCCAGTCGAGCACCGCGACCTTGCCCAGACCGTGGCGGGCCTTGGCCGTTTCGATGGCCACCGCGATGTTGTTGAAGAAGCAGAAGCCCATGGCCTGGTCGGCCGAGCAGTGATGCCCCGGCGGGCGCGACAGCGAGTAGGCGTTGCTGGCCTCGCCGAGCAGTACCGCCTCGACGGCGGCAATGGCCAGGCCGGCCGACAGCCTGGCGATCTCGAAGCTGCCCGGCCCGATGGGCGCGTCGTTGCCCAGGCTGCCGCCGCCAGCGTCGCTCAAGGCCTGGAAGCGCTGCAGATAGTGGGCCGGATGCACCCTGAGCAGGTCGGTGTCGGAGGCCGGCTCGGCGCTGCGCACTGCCAACTGGCGGGTCAGGCCGCTGACATCCATGAGGTTCTTCAGGCGTCGTTTGGTTTCCGGCGACTCGGCGTGTCCGGCCGCCGACGGCGGTTGCACCCAGCCGCCCACCGGCAAGGTCAGGGCGTGCAGCCCGGCGCTGTGCCACAGGCTGAGTTCGTCGAAGAAAAAGGCGGTCTTGTGCATGTTATCGGTCTCTTTCAAGGGTGTACGGTAGCAGCGGCACCTGGGCGCCGGCCCGCGAGGATCAACAGCAGCGACAGCAGCGTCAGGGCCGCCGCGCCCAGGAGTGTGGTGCGGTAGTCGCCGCTGGCCTGGATCAGGTGCCCGGCGATCCCGGGGCCGATGGCCAGGCCGGCGCCGATCACCAGGTTGCTGAGGTTCATCAGCCGGCCGCTGGGGTCGAGTTCGGCCAGGCAGGCCAGGATCAGCGGCAGGACGAAGGTCCAGGTGAACTTGAAGATCAGCGCCGCGCAGGCGAAGCGCAGGGCGGCCGGTTCGTTCTGCAGGAGCAGCACGGCGCCGAGCATCAGTGCGTAACCCAGGATCAGCAGCGGGGTACGCGGCAGGCGGCCACCGATCAGGGCGGTGCACGCCGCGCCGACGATGCCCATCAGGGTGGCGATTGCCAGGATCTGGCCGCTGTCCTGGGGGCTGATCGAGGCATGGCTGGCGATGCCGCCGATGAAGGTCCAGACGCCGCTCAGGCTCACGTAGAAGCACAGGATGGCCAGGATCCCCAGGAGCGCACGGCCCTTGGCGACCGGTGCCCGGGGCTGATCCGCAGCGCTGCTGAGGGCAATCGGGAAGGTGCGCACCAGAGGCAAGGCCACGGCCATCAGGGCGGCGAGGCTCAGGTAGCAGGCCGCCAGGCCATGGCGGGCGAACAGCAGGGGCAGTACCTGCAGGCCGATGGCGCCGAGGACCAGTTGCCCCAGCACCCAGAAGCCATACACGCGGCTGCCATTGCCCATCAGGGCGGCACTGACCATGCACAGGATCATCAGCGACCCGCCGCCCAGGCCCGCGGTGATGCGCATCAGCATCAGCAGGGAGTAGTCGCTGACCAGCGCCGAGAGCAGGTTGCCGACGACGAACAGGGCACCGGCGAGCAACCCGGCCTTGCGCAGGTCGACCCGCTTGAGCCACCAGAAGGCGGGCACTGTCGCCAGGCTCATGGCGCCCAGCTCGGCCATGAACAGGTTGCCGATCCGGGCCGGTGCCAGCCCCCACTGACTGGCGAGCTGCGCCGCCACGGCCGGGGCCGTCATCAGCAGGGAAGGGGTGATGGCCGCCAGCACTACCAGGGCGATCATCAGGGGCCGTTGGCGGGTGATTGCCGGGGCGGATACCTGAGTGTTATCGATGGAAAGGCTCATGAAGGAACGCTCCGGTGCGGGTTAAAACACATGGACCAGACGCAGCAGCGCCTGACTGCCGTGGTAGCCGTTGTCGGTGTCGACATTGCGGGTCAGGGCCAGCAGCCCCTGGTTCCGCTTGTCGAACCAGTGGCCCAGCTCGAAGCCGACCTGGGTGTAGCGCTGGTGGGTGTCGGCCAGGCGGTTGTCATTGAGGCGCAGTTCCCCGCCGTCGGCGTGGATCAGGCGCAGTGCGCCGTAGGTGGCGGGGGTGAAGTCGTAGGAGGCGAAGGCCTGCAGGCGATAGAGCGGGTCCTGCTTGAGCGTCGAGCCGTAGTAGTCATCGTTCTTGCCGTAGACCTGGGCCTCGAGGTTGGCCTCGAGCAGCCACTTTTCGCCGATGCCCTGGGTGAAGTTGTAGACGAAGTGCCCGGCCCAGCGATTGGCGCCGGGCGAGACGTCCGGGTTCTGGCTGTGGTATTCGCCCACCGGCAGGCTGATCAGGCTCAGGAAGCCGCTGTAGGTGCGGCTGGCCGGGTTGTTGATCAGGTACAGGGTGCCGCCGACCTGTGGATCGCCGAACCCGCTCTCGTGGCTGCGCGAGGTGGCGCCGGGCAGGCGGGCGTCGATGTCGGCGAACGGTACGATGAACTGCGGCGTGCACAAGGTGCCGCAGATGTCGGTGAAGATCAGCTGGCGCCAGGCCAGGGCGTTGACGTTCAGGTCCGCCCGGCCGGTGCTGTTGGCGCGGCCGTGGTAGTCATTGTCGCGGGTCATGGGCAGGTAGAAGACGCCCAGGGTCGTGCCCACGGGAGCGCTGACGAAGTCGCGGGCGTTGAGGTCGGCGGCCTGGGTGCCCGTCGAACCAAGGGCTGCGGTCAGTGCCAGTGCTGCGGTAAAGCCGGGTGCGTGGGGCGATTTCATCGATCAGGCTCACTTCTGTCGGGAGAGGGGAAGGGCAGATTTCAGGCATGAGGGCGCCCAGGCCGCCGGTGGGGCGGCAGGATTGCTCAGCGTGGAAGACGTGGCCGGGTGGTCAGTCGGGTGTGGCGCGCAGCAGTTGGGCGATGCGCGCCTTGTCCTTGACCCCGAGCTTCGTATAGATCGTGCGGATGTGATGGCGCACGGTGTTCGGCGCCAGGCCCAGCTCGCGGGCCACTTCCTTGTAGGTCTTGCCTTCGCCGAAGCCCTGGGCGACGTCGTACTCCCGTGGGCTCAAGCGTTGCAGTGGCGTGCGCGGACGGGCCGCGAGCACGAACAGGTCTCCGGTGCGGGAAATGCTCAGTTGCAGCGTGCCCAGTGTCTGTTCGCCCTCGGTGATGGCAATGGGCAGGTTCGGCCCGCTCCAGTCGGCAAAGCAGCCCAGCCAGCGCTCGATGAAGCCGCGTTCGGCGCACTGCAGGGTGCCTTTGCGATCACACACGGCCAGGGCCAGGTTGTGCGGGGAGTCGAGGCTCTCGCGCTGGGCGATCAGGGTGCGGATCTGGTTGGCGGAAATGGCCGCCGCCAGGTGCGGCATCACGTGGTCCAGCAGCAGCCGGTCGGTGTCGCTGAAGCGCGGCTGGCCAGGGCTGCGGTACAGCGCCAGGTGTTCACTCAGTTGTGTCAGCGGGTCGATGACCATCACGCACAGCAGCTCCTGGATGCTGTGCCGCGCTCCCAGCCAGCGCAACCCTTCAGTGCTGTGCATGTCGATGATCACGGCCTGGCCCGGGTGCGAGTGGGTCATGGCAAGGGTGATGTCATCCTCGTGGATGCAACGCCAGTCCTGCAGGTAGTCCGCGGGCAGGTGAAACAGATGATTGCGGTGCTCTTCAAGCATGCCGTCAATCAGGGCGGCGCGCCCCCACCAGGCCTTGTCGAAGGAGACCAGCCCCTGCAACCGGGCCAGCATCGCGTCATGAAAGTGCTCGACGCTCCGGTCATTGGCCAGGCGCTGGATATCCAGAAGGGCGCTGCTGAATAGGCTCAGCAGCATGTTGCCGGTAGGGCTGCTCATGGGCGGTACCTCGGTGCGACCTGTTATTTTTATTGGCACGCGATCGGTTGGACCAGACGCCGGGGACGGCGTGGGCAGGGCCAGTGGGGGCAGTATCCGCCGGGGGATGGGGGATGGCTATCCTACAGATGCAGGATGCGGAACCCCCAGGGTGTCGTGCGCCGGCCCTGGGGATCGACGACAGGCCCGACTGGCCGCTCTAAAAAAACGTGGCGGGTGGTTTTGAGGGAAGTCATTACCCAAATGGCTTTCTTTATGATTCGCCCATGGAGGAGGCTGTACCCGCTGATGCCATGTACTGCTCGGCCTCTGCCAGCAGCCACGCTGCAAAGGCATCTCGCCGTACTGCCGAGCGCGACTGCAGAGGTTGTACCAGCCAGTAGGGGTAGGGATACGGCACGACATGCTCGGACAACTGCACCAGTTCTCCCCGCTGGATGGCGTCATGCACCAGGCTGCGACGCTCCAGGGCGATCCCCTGGCCCAGGGTCACGGCGCGCAGGACGAGGTTGGAGTCATTGCTGCGCAGGCCTCTTCGAGGCGCCTCGATATCCAGGCCCGCGGCCTGGCACCACGGCTGCCAGGACTCCATGCTGAAGATGATCGGGCTGTCGACGATTTCTGCGGGTGTTCCTGGAAGGCGCCCGCCATTGAAATGCGGGGCGGCCACCACGACCGACTCATCCTGGAACAGCAGGCGGCTCTGCACGCCCTCCCAGTCGCCACGGCCCATGCGAATGCCGATGTCCATGTTTTCCTTGGGCGAGCGGGACACCGCCAGGCTCGCCTGCAGACGGACATTCACGTCCGGGTGCAAGGCCTGGAACCCGGGCAATCGGGGTACCAGCCAGTGGGCGCCGAACGAGGGTACGACGGCCACGACCAGTTCGCTGGCGGCGGGCTGGGTTTTGACCGAGCGCGTGGCTTCAACGATGTGGCCGAGGGCTTCGCGAATCTGCAGGGCGTACAGCCGTCCATCCTCGGTGACCCGCACCCCGCGACCCTCACGAGCCAGCAAGGTGACGCCCAGGGTCTCTTCCAGCAGTTTGATCTGCTGGCTGACCGCCGAATGGGTGACGTGCAGTTCCCTGGCGGCCGCGGTCACGCTGCCCAGGCGGGCCACGGCCTCGAAGCTGCGCAGGCAACTCGTAGGAGGGATATCGAACATGTAAGTCAGGCTTACCAAAAGTGACAGTATTTACCGATATTACGCCGATTTTCAGTCAGGTAGTGTAAGTGGGAGTGAAATAACCCCTGATGCAAGGAGCTGGAATCGTGAAACTACTGGGTATGCTGGATTCACCTTACGTGCGCCGCGTTGCCATCTCGCTTGACCTGCTCGGTGTCGAGTTCGAGCATGCGTCGCTGTCGGTCTTCAGCCAATTCGATGCCTTCGCCGCGATCAATCCGGTGGTCAAGGCGCCGACGCTGGTACTCGACGACGGCACGGTGCTGATGGACTCCTCGCTGATCATCGATTACCTCGAAGCGTCCCAGGCTCACGACCATGGCTTGTGGCCCCGGCAACCTCAGGCGCTCGCCAGTGCATTGCGCACCACCGGCCTGGCATTGGCCGCCTGCGAGAAGGCGGTTCAACTGGTCTACGAGCGCAAGTTGCGCCCGGCCGAAAAGCAGCACCAGCCGTGGATCGATCGTGTCATCGGTCAACTGGTTGCCGCCTGTCGGGCGCTGGATCAGCAAACCGCATCGATGGCACAGGATTCAAGCGGGCGGCCGGATCAGGCCGCGCTCTCTGCGGCGGTGGCGGGGTCGTTCATCGAGCTGATGCTACCCGACCTCATCAGACTGGAGGACTTTCCGGCCTTTCATGCACACACGCAGCGCCTGGAGCAGACCGAGCTGTTCAAGCGCTACCCAGTGCAGTAGTTCTGGCTGGCGGAGATATCCTCCCAGAGATCCACAGGCTCGATCTGCCGGTGCGTGGTGTCCGTGTCGATCTTATAAGTCGACAAAACGATCAGCCTGGGTCAGTAGCAGGGCAAAGAGACGCGGCATTTTCTGGCAGGGCAGGCGCATTGGCTCGATCAGTCGCCTGCATAGCGTTGGCTTGGGTAGTCAGTGGGGAAGGGCGGGTCTGGCGGCGTTGAGGAGGGCAAGTTGTTCAGGCCTGGTGCGAGCAGCCAAGGGAGCGGCAGTTCAGCTCACTTGGGCATAACGCTCGATGGGGGGGGGCCCGCGTCGTTACTCGAACAGCTCCGTCATCCCTCCGCCCCCGGCGCATAACCAAAATACGCCTTGTACGCATGATTGAAATTCGCCGGATTGGCGTACCCCAACCGATACGCAATCTGCGCCACCTGCCATTTCTTCTGCTGCAACAACGTCCGCGCCAACTCCATCCGCTGTTGCCGCACATACTCCAGCATCGACTGCCCGAACACCTGCCCGAACGCTCGTCGCAAGGTGGTTTCGCCGACTCCCAACTGCTGCGCCAAAGCCAGGCTGCCAGGCGGGTCGAGCAGATGAGCATCCAGTTGTCGGCGTGCCTCATGCGCCAGGTCCCGATGCCCGCGTACCGCTGGTGCCTGCTTGGCCACCTGGCCCTTGAGATGCGCCGCCAGTTCCACCAGCACCGCCAAACTGAGGCTCTCCTGGTGCAGGCGTTCCAGCGCACCTTCGTACGGCGAATGATAAAGCCGCTCCAGCAGACTCCCCAGCGCCCGGCAACGCTTGAGCGCCGAGAACTGCATGCCCTTGTCGAGCAGCTCGAGCAAGGGTTGCAAGGTTGAATCCTCTTCGGCCAGTTCCCGCAGGTAGTCACCGGCGATCCGTAGCCCGGCCATGCGCGCATGGCTGCCGGCCGGCAACTGGTCCACCGCTTCCATGCTCTCGCTCAGGCCCAAAACATGCGGGGCACCGATGGTGTACTGGTTGAGCCGGCCGTCGACCCGATGCTGCCACTGCCCGTGCAGCACCTGGACGATGCACAGGCTGCCGGGCAGTACCTTGTCGATGCGCAGGGGCTCGGGGAACTGCAGGTCGCAGTCGAAGTACTGCAGGTGCGGGCGCACGGTCCGTGCACGATAGTGACCGCTGGCGCTGCCCAGCACCTGGCCGATCGCGGGATCGAGCACGCCGGTGTGGGCCAGCGAGGCGGGGCGGTCGAAGCAGAATTGTGTATCCAGATAGGCGTTCCAGCGTTCCATCGACACGGCGTTTCCATGAAAACTTGGCTACATGGTCACAAATGTTAACGCGATCACGGGCACGGCGTCAGCGCTTGTGATCGACGGCGTGATTGTTGTGGGTGGCGGCCATGGCGGTTGGCAGTACGCCGGGGGCGGACTTCAATAGTCGCCCCTCCCACCTTCAAGGAACCTGAACGATGCTCGATTTTCGCAAGTGGGCGCTGCTGTTCGTCACCACGCTGGCCCTGCTGGCCGGCTTCGCCCAGGCCGAGGAACGCCCGCCGGTGGCGGACAAGGTCCTGGCCTATTCCGGCCAGCAAGGCGTCAAGGTCTGGACCCTGCGTATCGGTGAGCGCAGCGATAACCAGGCGCTGGTACAAGTGGAAGACGTGGACCATGACTGGAACCTGCGCATCCAGAAAATGAATGTGGAGAAAACCGCGAAGGACACCCGCTATTCCACCACCGTCGATGGCCAGAAGTTCGTCGTGCTGATCCTCCAGGAAGGCTGGGGCGAGCTGTATCTGCCGGGCGAGTCCAAAGCCCTGACCGTCGGCTATGACGAGAACCTGTCCAGCCGCGGCGATGCTCAGGCGTTTCTCACCGAATACCTCAAGAAGCAGTAAGTGATGAGCCAAGAGAGCGAGACTCCGATGACCAATCCTCAACAACCCGACCTGTCGGCCAGTCTCGGCGGTGAGTACGACCGCTTCAGCGCCGCCCAGCGCGAGCAGACGATCGCCGAACTCAAGCAGGTGATCGAGCGTGTACCCGAGCAGTCCGAGTTCACCAACACTGGCCGCTACAAGTTGCTCGGCCCGCTGTTCACGGTGATTGCGCTGGGCATGCTGGCCCTGGGCGTGCATCATGGCAAGACCGGCCTGATGGTCTGTGGCGGGTTCCTGGCCCTGCTTTTCCTGCTGGTCACCTGGCAGCACCGCAACGCCGGTCAACACGCGTTCATGCGCCTGACCCGTCGCCAGTTGTTCGTCGACACCCTCAGTGCGCCGGTCAACCTGGCGGACGTCGTTGACATCTTCGTCAAGGACGAGGGCTTGGTGACGCTGCAGAAGCTGACCCTGCGTCCCGGCAGCCCACTGCCGACCCACCGTGCCGTTCGGCAGTTGTTCGGCAACCAGGCCATGGCGTTGAAGAAGCCGGAACCGCACATCCGCATTCATTCGGCAGGGCTGATGAGCAATGGCCGCAAGCTGGACTGCGACGAGATCGACGCGCTGCTCAATGCCTATTGGCAGGCCGCACATGCTCAGCAGGAACTGGATGCGTTGCAGCGCAACGGTTGAGAAAGCGGGCACGGCTTCGGCTCGTGCCAACCGCGTGAATGCTTGCTGAATCAAGCCCGGCTCCGGGCAACCCCTGCCCGGAGCCGGGTCACCGTTACTCGAGCAGTTGTTCCAGGCTCGGGTCGCGAATCACGCGCTGCAATGGCAGTTGAGGCGCGCTGCCGGACTTGAGCATTTTCAGCTTCGGACTGGCCACTTTCGTGCAGGCATTGCCGCCGTTGGCGTAGATCCCGCCCATGGCGCATTTCCACTCGTAGAAGTTCGCCAACCCATTGGACATCTGCAGGCTGAAGTCCGTGCTCTGGGTGCCTGGCGTGAACGGATGACCGGCCTGGATGTTCTGGAACCACTTCATCCATTCAGGCGAGCCCACCGGTGGCACCTTGTCCGGACTCTGGAACGTCGGGTTCATGAGCGCAACTTGCGGTGACTCGGCCGTCATGTGGCAGCTCTGGCAGGAACTGACGGGGTTGTCCACCGGGCCATTGAGGCGCCCGTTCCAGCCCAGGTGGGTCGGTGGCAGCTCCTGGGTGTTGGCGTTGATGGCGGTCTGTTTCAGCGCGGTGTTGATCTTGGTGACGGTCGGCTGCTTGTTGGTGAAGTCATCGCCTGTCTGTTGCGGATCGTTGCCCCACATGATCCCCACCGGTACCAGGTTGTCCCAGCCGGCCTTGCCGGTCTTGGCCCCGTTGTACTGGAAGGTGCCGAAGATCCAGCCGGTGTCTTTCATGCGCGTGTCGCGCACGGCGATGTCCATCTGGATCAGCGCGACGTCGCGGACCACACGGTTGGTCGACTTGAAGGTATCGGTGATGTATGCCTGCCACAGGACCGGGTTGGCCAGAAATGGCACGGTGCTGCGATCGATGTCGGCGAACAGCGCCTTGCACACCACTGTCCCGTTGGGGAAGCTGTTGGGTTGCGAGGTGTAGCTCGGGTCGGGGTTCTGCGGGTCTTTCCAGACCTGGCCGACGGTGTAGGCGCCGATGTCGTTGTAAATGCCCACGGCATAGGTCTGGCCGGTGGCGGTCTGCGTCGGTGCCAGTTGCTTGACCTGGATCTGCGCTTCCTTGGTCAGGCCATGGATGCCCTCACGCCCCAGCGGACCATAGTGCTGCCACGGCATGTGGTACCACTGGCGCACCTTGTTCTTCTGCACGTCCCAATTGACCTCGATGTTGCCCTCCAGGCAGTAGTTCTTCACCTCGTTCATGTAGACGCGCCAGGTTTCGAAGTTGTTGTCCGGCTTGGCCGGCAGTTTCTTGAAGAACGCCGGTGGCGAGCCGGTCGGCGGCTGGGTGGGGTAGTTCTGGCTGAGCACGAATTTGGGGCCGGTGTAGCTGTCCGGCGGCGCATAGCCGTAGTCGGGGTAGGTTCCGGCCTGTGCCGCGACGCTGAACAAGGCGGCCGCCACCGCCAATCCTGTGAGTGTTGTCTGGTGCTGGTTCATCGATTATCTCCTTGATGGGGAATACGCCGGGCACGTTTCGAGTCTGTGCTCGTGCTCAGCCGGGCTTTCCTTTTTTTCTTGGTCTGGGTCTCGGTTTGGCCATCGAGACGGGCTTCACGGGTCAGCAGGGCATGGGGTGGTTCACCTCCTCGGCAGTGCCGGACAAACGAGTTCAATCCCCGGCAATTGCCGGAAATGCGGGAAAAGGGGAGACGGATTGTGCGCAGCGGATGCGAGGGGGGAATTGCCTATCGACTCCTTGTCGATCGCGTGCCGTTCTTCCTTGCTACAGGTGTAGGCGACTTCCGTAAAAACGCCATGCCCTGGGTGAAAAATAGCGGTCTTTCGGTTGCCCGGGGTTCTGCGAACTGCATCTGACCTGCGGCCGTCCACCACACTGGCGCGTTCGACAGAGCTGATCTTTACTCTCCGGCGACTCGTGGGCGAGTGTCGGGAGGGGATCCCTGTGTGGGGCCGCTGCCGGGAGCGATCGTCTGCGAGTGTCCGTGATGACCGACTGTACCCTCGATCAGGGACAGGGAACGTTCGATTATTAACCTCAGGAGGTTGCAAATGAAGAAAGTACTGTTGGCCGTGTTCCTGCTCTGTGGCGTCTCTCTGACTGCCCAAGCCGCCTGCCCGGTGTTCGGCCCGTCCAAGGATCCGTGCAGCGGACCGGTGTTCGGTCCGTCGACTTGCGAATGTCCTTGAGGTAGGTCGCATGGCGGATCCGGTGCGCCGGGTCCGTCAAGGATTCTCTGATCAAGTCACCACAGGCCATCCGAACGCTTGGGCAGCAGGATCGTTTTGTATTGGAACCGGACTTGAATGCGTTATTTAGCCAGGAGGGCTAAGGATATGTCTGCGCAACCGCTTACACATGTGCTCGTGGATACCGATGTCGATTTCGACGACTACATGGCCATCTCGTATTTGCTCAAGCACCATGCGATCAAGGTTGACGGCATCACCGTGACCGGAGTGGGGGCTGTTCACCTGAGTCACGGCGTGGAAAACATCAACAACTTCCTCACGCTGTTCAATGACAAGACCATCGAGCAGACGCCGGTCGTGGCGGGCTTCCAGCGTCCGCTGCTGTATAGCAACACCTTTGCCTTCGATACACGCCAGGCGGCGGATAAACATTACGACGCCGCATTTCCCCGCAAGAATGCCAACCCGACGCGCACCGGCGCGGTCGAGTTCATCAGGGAAACCCTGGAAAGCGCTGACCACAAGTTCACCGTGCTGCTGATCGGCGGCGGCACGACCTGGGGCCACCTGTTCCGGCAGGCCAGGACGGACGCGGTCTTGCAGAAACTCTTGCGCAGCAAGGTCGAGCGCATCGTGGTGATGGGCGGCAACCTGCTGCCGCAGTACGTCAAGCCCGGTGCGGGCGGCAACATCAAGGACGCGCTGGGGTCTACGCCGTACTACACCAACGAGGTGGCCGAATGGAACATCTTCCTGGACCCACTGGGCGCCCAACTGGTCTTCGACAGTGGGATTCCCGTGCAACTGGTGGCGCTCAATGCCTCCAATGATATTCCCATCACCCAGGATTTCGTGCGCCAGCTCTCGCAGATCAAAGATCCGGTCGCACAGTTCCTCACCCAGGTGCTGGGCAGCTCGACCATCGTCCACGGCATCGGCAACTACCTGTATTTCTGGGACCCGCTGGCGGCCGTCGCCATCACCGATCCGCAACTGATCACATTCAAGCCCTACAAGCTGCGGGTGGAGCAGGAACTGAACGAGGAGCAGGACACCAGCGGGCAACTGATCCCGGACGAGGCCAAGTCTGCGGTCGACGTTGCTCTGGACGCCGCCAGCGGGTTTGTCCTGTCGCTGTATCTGGCCACTCTCGCAGGTCGATCGACCGAGGCCACGGTAGAAAACACGCGATGATCGTCAGGGGCTGCGTGGCCCCACAAACGGCAACGCCAGGGAGCACCGGTCTCGTCGAGTCTGACCCTGCGTTGCCCATCCCCCTCTTGCAGACAATGGAAATGCTGTTGCTTCAGGACACTCCACGGCCTGGGGCAGCGGTCACTTCAACGGAGTGAAAACATGAACCTCAGAACGGTGCTTGGCCGCTCGATCGTGTGCCTGTGTGGTTTATTGGCGACCTTTTCGATCCATGCGGAAAATTTCATTGTGGCGACACCGCAACAGGGTGTCGGCATTGCAGTCGATGTTTTCGATAAACCCGACGCCGCCAGTGGCACGCCTGCCTTTTCGAGTACCGTCAGATTTACGCTGCCGGCCTATTTCGTGCCTTCAGTTAATTCGTTCAAGGGCAAGGTGTATATGTTCTGGTCGAACAACTATGACCAGAAACATGTCTACTTCTCCAGTTCGCCCGATGGGCGCAACTGGTCCAGGGCGCAAGCCATTGACGTGGGCAGTGTACTGGGCAATGTCTCCGTCAGTGCCTTCAACCAGAAGCTGGTACTGACCTTCACCGACGCCCAGAGGCGGCTCAAAACCGTCAGTTCCGAGGATGGAACGGCCTGGTCCACGGCTCAGCCGATCGATACGAATCACACTGCCGTCACCAATAAGCCTGTGGTGTATAATGGCAAGTTGTTCGTGCTGTACAGCGAGAACTCGGGCAAGGCCGTGTACTCGGTCAGCTCCCGCGACGGGATCGCCTGGAGCCGCGAAAGCCTGGCCTTCCAGGAGACCGCCGATTCGATTCTGACGATGGTCCCGGTGGTCTACAACGGCCAGTTGTGGGCTTACTACGCCTTTGAAAATGGCGCCACGTTCGCGCGTACCTACGACCGGGCTGGCCAGTGGGGCGCCCGGCGTGACCTGCAGGGGATTGCCGGCCAGGGTGGGCTCAAGGGGTTTCTGAACAGCGCCGCGATGATTGACGATCGGGTGTTCATCAGCAGCAGTTCCACCACGTTCTATTCGACCGATGGGTTGAACTGGCATCCGTACTTCTCCAAGCGCTTCTCCGGCAATTCGGCCTACCCCTCCGGGCTGGGTGTGTCCTATGCGATCAGCGCAAACGACCTGACCCGCAGCAACCCACCATTGCCATCGGACCTGGCGACCGGCATCAGCCATACCGACTATGCCACCTTTGCCTGGCGCAGCTTCATCGCCCTGAACAACACCGCCAACACCCCGTTGCCGGCCAACCGCGGGGTGGGCAACCCGAACGGCAGCTTCGCCGATTCGGGCAAGGCCTCCCAAACGGCCAACCCCCTGCTGTGGCAGACCTTCGCCCACCGCACCGAGCTGTTTCCGGCGGTAGGCAAGAGCGCTGTCGGCGGCCCAACCCGTCCGTTCGGCTCCAGCCCGCAGTACAGCTACGTCCAGTTCCCCGATGGGGCGCCGTTGGCGCCGGGGGCCAGCTATGCCCATTACAACAACCTCGATGAGGCGACCCAGATCGGGCAGAACGCGATATTTTTCCCGGTCAATCCGCCGAAGGCGGCGATGAAGGGGAACGATTACGCGCCTTCGAACGACAGCCAGATCCTGTTCGAGGCCAAGGCCAACCCGGTGGTCTACGAGTATGCGAAGAGCCTCAGGAGCTACCCGGATCACATCGTCCTGCCCAACGGTGCCGTGGAAGTCAAGGCCGCCTGGCGCAAGCTGGCTGACATCCCGGTGGCGCAGCGTTCGCGCTACCACACGGCAACCGTGGTGACCTACCACGGCGATGACAGCAAGCCGGTGGCCTATAACGAGGAGTACGCACTGGTCGCCTTGCACATCATCCACAAGACGCCCAACTACCCGACTTTCATCTTCGCCACCTTCGAGCATGAAGATGCGCTGAACCTGCCCGACAATTCGCCGACCGGGCTCTACTACATCGCCAACTACGACAGGATCGCCTACGCCTCGCCGCCGGATGACACGCCGCCGCCGGTGGCGACCTTCTCGGACGGCAAGGGCATTCACCGGGTGACCTTGCCCAAGGGTTACCTGGCCGATGCGAAGCATACGCCGCCGATCTACTCCGGCAGCAACGGGATTCCCAAGGGACAGGCCGGTCCGATCACGGTGGTGCAGCCGCAGACCACCCATGCTGAAGTCGCCGCAGTGAACGAGCAGGTCAGGCAACTGATGGACGCCAGTGGCCAGTTCGGCAATTCAGTCTGGAAGCACTACCGGCTCAAGGGCGTGCAGGCCATCCCGTCGAGCAACGAGACCGACCCGGACTACTACCTGGCCAACATCATGGTCGAGAGCAGCCAGCCGGGGATTCAGCTGTTTCGGGGGACCAACATTTTCCCGGTTCCGCAGAACAACACCCTGACCAACATGCGCAACGTGGCCAACATCAAGGTGCCGGACTATGACCACAGCAGCCAGAGCCTGACCATGGGCGGTTGCATGGGCTGTCACGGTGTGGCCCAGTCTGCACTGAAGCAGGGTTTCAGCTTCCTGTTCGATGCCATCAATATTCCGGCTGGCTCCGGTACCCCCACCGGTTTCGCCAACCCGGAAACCATTGGCCTGCCGGATGTACGTGTCCAGCAGCAGCGGGCCCTGAAGTACTCGCTGAGCGTCAAGGACCGGGGCGCGGCCCAGTAAGCCAAGGCCGGGCCATCCCTTGTGGGTGAGGGGATGGCCACGGCCAGGGCATCATGGACACGGGCCTTAACCCTCCGGGCGTCCTGTACAGTGCCACCGGCCGGTGGCCTGGGTGATGCCGACTTATCTGTCCGCAGATCCGCCAGGCGTACGCAGCGAGTCGCCGAGAAAGCTGCACAGGGCTTGCAGTTTGCCAGAACGCTGCTTGCGCGTTGGCACCAGCAACAGGATCGGTGCGGACTCGAACTGCCAGTCGGCCAGCACCCGCAGCAATGACCCGCTGGCCAGGGATTCGGCGACATCCCACTGCGATCTGAGCACCAGCCCCAGATCCTGTTCCGCCCAGCGACGGGCCACGCCGCCATCGTTGGTCACCATCGCCGGTGTGATAGGCAGGGTTGCCTGAAGCTGCCCTTTGCGCAGTTGCCAGACCGTCGCCGGTTCATGGTTTTCCCGAATCGAAATGCAGCGGTGCCGGTCCAGTTCGTCGGGATGTCGAGGCACACCGTACTGCTTCAGGTAGCCGGGGGAAGCGCAGAGCCAGCGCTCGTTGCTGGCCAGGGTCTGCGCCGTCCACGAGCTGTCGCTGATGGGGCCGATATGGATCACGGCATCGCAGTTGTGTCGATCCGCCCAGGGTGCTTCGCGCAGATCGAGTTCGAGCCTGAGCCGCGGGTGCAATTTGGCAAAGCGCGCGATGATGGGGGCGATGCGCAAGCGACCGAACCCGAAAGGGGCTGCCAGTTTGAGGTGGCCCCTCAGTCCCCCGTCGGGTGACACCATCGAATCGGACAACTCCTCCAGTTGCCGCAGCAACTGCAGGCCTTCCTGCGCCAGCCGCTCACCTTCCTCGGTCAGCCTCAGGCAGCGGGCATCCCGGTTCGCCAGACGTACTCCCAGGTCCGCCTCGAGCTTGCGCAGGCGCATCGAGAGTGCTGGCGCAGTCACCTGCAGATGGCGAGCCGCCTCGCTCAGCGATCTGGAGCGGGCGAGGGTGGTCATCAACTGCAGGTCGGGGATGCTGATCATGTAGCTGAGCTTAACGTATGGATAATGGGACGTTAACCAGGGAATGGGGTGTCTGTATTAGTTTTCAGCGCTCACCATCCCCCTGGAGATCAGCCATGAGTGCGTCGCTCGAAACCCTGAACACCCCCGCCGCGATCATCGATGTCGCCCGCATGCACCGCAACATTGCGCGCATGCAGGCCCGGGCGGACAGGCTGGGTGTGCGTTTGCGGCCTCACGTCAAAACCTCCAAGTGTCTGCAGGTGGCTCGGGCACAGATCGCTGCCGGAGCCAGCGGGATTACCGTGTCGACGCTCAGGGAGGCCGAGGCCTTTTTCGCGGACGGCATCACGGACATTCTCTACGCCGTGGCCATGGCCCCGAGCAAGCTCGACCAGGCCTGGGCACTTCGCCGTCGGGGCTGCTCGCTGAAAATCATCACCGACAGCGTGCTGGGCGCCCAGGCCATGGTGGACTTTGCCCGTAGCCACCGCGCCAGCTTCGAGGTCTACATCGAAATCGACAGCGATCATCATCGCTCGGGAGTGCGCAGCGACGATCCGTTGCTGATAGAGATCGCCAAGGTCCTGCACGACGGCGGCGTGACTCTGGTTGGGGTTCTGACCCATGCCGGCGAAAGCTACAAGCTCGACACCCCGCAGGCCTTGCAGGCCCTGGCCGAAGTCGAGCGTCGCGAGTGCGTGGCGGCGGCACAAGCCATTCGCGCGGCAGGGTTGCCATGCCCCGAGGTGAGTGTGGGGTCCACGCCGACGGCATTGAGTGCCGCGGATCTGGCGGGTGTCACCGAACTGCGTGCGGGTGTCTATGTGTTCTTCGATCTGGTGATGCTCAACATCGGGGTCTGCGCGATGCCTGAGCTGGCGTTGAGTGTGTTGACCACCGTCATCGGTCATCAGCCGCAGAAGGGTTGGATCATCACCGACTCGGGGTGGATGGCCATGAGTCGCGACCGTGGTACCCAGTCCCAGGCCCGGGACTTTGGCTATGGGCAGGTCTGTGCCGCTGATGGGACGCCTATCGAAGGCCTGCTGCTGAGCAGTACCAACCAGGAGCACGGCGTCGCGTCCCATGAGTCGGTCGAGTGCGATGTGCTGGAGCGCTACCCGATCGGTACCCGTTTGCGCATCCTGCCGAACCATGCCTGCGCCACGGGTGCCCAGTTCCCCGGCTATGAGGCCCTGGAAGAGGACGGGAGCCTGCGGCGGTGGGGACGCTTGCACGGTTGGTGATCGGCCCGGCGGGCCACGCACTCGCTGGCATCAACCCAGCGGCGTCAGTTCCTGTAACTGCTCGCTGGTGGGAAAGCCGGTCGTGCGATAGCGCGGAGGATAGACACTGGCCGGTGTCAGCAGCGTTGCGACCCTGGGCACCAGCTCATCCCATGCGAACACCTGGGTCCGGGCGCTGCCATCCTCCTGCGGCTCGACCAGGACCACCCGGTCGGTCTGGGGCAGCAGGCTGTCGACGCTCTGTGTCCAACTGCACATCGAGAAGGTCCGGCTGTCGTCCTCCGAGCGCTGGTAGAGCATGTAGGAGGCCACGAACACGTCTTCCTGCTGCTCTTCATGGATCTTGTCGAGCAGTTCCTTCTGCGTGTGGTAGGTACCCTGCAGCAGCAGGTGTTCCAGGGTGGCAAGACGCGCCTTGAGCGCTTCGTTCCCGGCCTGGAAGGGGACGATGTCCTGCTCCTGGTAGGTGTAGATCTGGCTGGAGACGGCCCGGCCGTTTTCCATCGCCTTGAAGCTGACCTCGACCATCTGGGCCATGCCTTGCTCGTCCTTGTCGCCGGTCACCATCAGCACGTCGTTGGTGGGGATCATGAACACCGGGCGGCCCTTGATCGGGGCACGCTGCAGGACATCCGGCAGCAGCACCCGGCTGATGTCGTAACCGTCGCCCCAGCGACCCAGATACAGCCCCGGGATGATGGGTTCGAAGGCCTCCGGCGTCGTTTCCCGCAGGTTCTGCACCGCGCTCGACAAGGCTTCGTCGAAGGTCACGCCCCAGCTTTCCTCCGGCCCCTTGGTCAAGGTGGCCGTGGATTCGGGGGAATCGACCGCCAGCAGCATCACGCAGTCCTTGCCCAGGGCGCGGTGGACCACCGTGTAGGGGGCTGCCCAGCCTTCGCTGCGAACATGATGCAGGCGCACTTCATCCAGCATGCCGAGGTTGCGAATGACCGGCCGCAGCGCGGGGCGGACCTGTGCGAAGGTTTGCGGGGTCTTGCTCTTGGTGTTGAGCAGCGTGGCCACGTAGCCGTCGAGTACGGCGGCCTTCTTCGGCTTCTCAGCCTTCTGGTAGTCGCGAAACGCGTTGTGAAGGTTGAAGTAGCCACCGTTGCCGTGCAGCAGCCGAAACTCATCGGGCACGTATTCGAGGTGGTCGCCATAGCCGGCCTGACGAGCGGCCTGGATGAACTTCCGGGCGAACTCTTCTTCGGTCAGCGGGCGATTGAAGAGTTTGCCGAGTAGGGTGCCGAACATGCGCGACGTTCTCCTTGAGTGCGAAGGCGTTATGGTGCGGGGTGAACAGGGCGGGGGTAAAGCACCTGCACGCAGCGCCGTGTGCCGCTCACGGCCCGGCAGCCGCCCTGTAGCGATTCTGGATGCGCTCCAGCTCGCCTGACTGACGCATGTGTTCCAGTGCGCGAGCCCAGTTGGCGACCACCTGGTCGTCGGAGTCGAGGCTGAAGGCGATGTAGAGTGAGGACCGGTACAGCTCGATGGGAACCTGCCGCAGTGTGCCGGGCTCGATGCCCAACTGGCGGCAGTAGTAGGCCACGCCGGCATCGGTGTCGCCGACGACGATCTCGGTGCGTCCGGCCAGCAGCATGCGATAGAGCTGCTGGCTCCCGGTGGCGCTTTTCTCGAGGTTCTGGAAGCCCTGCGCCTGCAGGGTGTCGGGGATCAGGCCGGCATGCCGGGTGGTGATGCGTGGAGCCTGCATCAGTTGCTCCAGGGTAGTCACCGGCTGCCGCGTATTGGCCAACTGGTAGGGATGAATGGATTCCTCCGCGATGGGCCCGACCCATTTGTACAAGGGCTCGCGCTCCGCCGTGCGAAACAGCGAATACATGATGGTCCTGGGCTGGTTCTGCAAGGAACGGGTGGCGCGCATGCTGGGCACCATCATCATGTCGAACTCGTCGCCGGTCATTGCCATGATGCCCCGTACCACCTCCGTGGCCATGCCGGTAAGTTGGCCGTTCTCCAGATAGTTGTACGGCGCCCACTCCTCGGTGACGACCTGATAGTGCTCGGCCCTGGCAGGAGTGCCGGGCAGCAGGCAGAACAGCACTGCAACAAGTACCGAATACTTCACGTCTTGGGCCTGGTGAGCTGTGGGGTGATCAAGGAAGGGTATGGTTCAACGGCTAGCGTGAGTATAGACACTAAACCCCTGAGAACGGTTCTCATGGGCTGCGGATGTTCAATTCTGTTAAGGCTGGAGGAAGGGCTATACGGCAAAGTGTGTGGCAATCGTTAGGGGTGAGGTGCTCGTGCATCAGCACTGTCACGTTGATGGAGCTGATCTACGGCGCTGAAAAATCCTCGAACCCTGAGCGCAACCTGGCTGATGTCGAGGGCTTTGCAGCACGCCTGGAGGTGCTGGCTTATGATCAGGCCGCAGCGGTACACACTGGCCAGCTTCGTGCAGAGTTGGCCAGGGTTGGACAGCCCATTGGTCCCTATGACCAGATGATTGCAGGGCATGCCCGCTCCCAGGGACTTATTGTCGTCACTAACAACGCCATTTGAGTCGGGTTGGGTGGTGTTACTGGCACCACCCTCGGAAAACCAACAGTCAGTAGACCCCACCCCCCGACGTTGCGGGTTGTCCGGTTTCCTTGAAACGCGCCGCCAGCGTCTGCAATCCACGCATCAGCACCGTGGTGTCGACGCCCACCGCGACGAACAGTGCGCCCAGTGCCAGGTAGCGTCGAGCCAGTGTCTCGTCCGCACTCAGAATCCCCGCCGCCTTGCCAGCCTTGCCCACCCGCAGGATGGCATCCTCGATCGCCGCCTGCACTTGCGGATGGCCCGGATTGCCGCGATGGCCCATCGACGCCGACAGGTCGGCCGGGCCGATGAACACCCCGTCCACGCCCTCGACCGCAGCGATTTCGTCGAGGTTGGCCAGGCCCTCGCGGTTCTCGATCTGCACCAGCAGGCACATCTGCTCATCGGCCTTGTCCAGGTAGCCGGGCAGCGTGTTCCAGCGCGAGGCCCGGGCCAGGGCGCTGCCCACGCCGCGAATGCCCTTGGGCGGGTAGCTGATGGCGCGGACCAGTTCCCGTGCCTGCTCCGCGGTCTCGACCATCGGCACCAGCAGGGTCTGCGCGCCGATGTCCAGCACCTGCTTGATCAGCGCGGTGTCGCCGATGACCGGGCGGATGATCGGCTGTGACGGGTAGGGCGCCATCGCCTGCAACTGGCCGAGCAGGCTGCGCAGGTCGTTCGGGGCGTGTTCGCCGTCGATCAGCAGCCAGTCGAAACCGGCATTGGCCGCCAGTTCCGCGCAGTAGGCATCGGCCAGCCCCAGCCAGAGGCCGATCTGTGGCTCCCTGGCTTTGAGGCGAGCCTTGAAGGTATTGATCAGCATGAGCGTGTCCTCCGGTTCAGACGAAGCGGCAGGCGATGCTGCCGAGCAGGTCGTAGTCGACGTGGAAGGTATCGCCAGGGTTGGCGGCGACCGGACGGGTGAACGAGCCACCGAGGATGATCTGTCCAGGCAGCAGAGTGACGTCGTACGGTGCCAGCTTGTTCGCCAGCCACGCCACGCCCTTGGCCGGGTGGTTGAGCACCGCGGCGCTGACGCCGGATTCCTCGATCACGCCATTGCGGTACAGCACCGCCGGCACCTTGCGCAGATCGATGTCGGTCGGTCGTACGGCGCGGCCACCCATGACCACGCCGGCGTTGGCGGCGTTGTCGGAGATGGTGTCGAAGACCTTGCGCGTGGCCTTGGTCTGCGGGTCGATCTGCTGGATGCGCGCATCGATGATTTCCAGGGCGGGGATCACCCACTCGGTGGCGTCGAGCACGTCGAACACTGTGCAGTTGGGGCCCTTGAGCGGCTTGCCGAGGATGAACGCCAGCTCCACTTCGACCCGCGGGACGATGAAGCGCTCGAAGGGAATGTCGCTGCCTTCGTCGAAGAACATGTCGTCGAGCAACGCGCCGTAGTCCGGCTCGGTGATGTTCGACGACACCTGCATGGCACGCGAGGTCAGGCCGATCTTGTGGCCGACCAGCTTGCGGCCGCCTTCGATCTTTTTCGCGACCCAGGCGCGCTGGATCGCGTAGGCGTCCTCGATGGTGATGCCGGGGTGGTCGAGCGAGAACTGGCGGACCTGTTCGCGCGAACGTTCGGCCTGGTCGAGGCGGGCGGCGGCTTGCTGGATCAAGGTGGAGTCGAGCATGGAGGCAATCTCTTTCAAGGGTTGACGGTGGCGGCCCGGGTGCGCAGCACCAGCAGGCCGCCGAAGACGATGAACAGGGCCAGGATGTGCAGGGCCAGGCTCGGGCTGTGGGTGGTGTCGCGCATCCAGCCGATGAAGTAGGGGGTGAGGAACGAGGCGATGCTGCCCAGGGAACTGATCAGGGCGATGCCGGTGCCTTGGGTCCGGTCATTGAGGTAGGCCGGCGGCAGTTGCCAGAACATCGGCAGAGCGGCGCTGGCGCCCATGCCGGCGATGATCAGCCCGGCCATCACCGGTAGCGGCTGCTCCGGTGCGAGGCCGGCCAGGGCGATGCCGAAGGCGGCCATCAGCAGCGGCACGCACAGGTGCCAGCGGCGCTCCCGGCGACGGTCCGAAGAGCGGCCGCAGGCGAGCATGAACACGCAGCCGATCAGGTACGGCAGTGCGCTGAGCAGGCCGACGCTGGCGTCGTTGCCGATGCCGGCGCCATGGATCAGGCTCGGCATCCAGAACGCCAGGGTGTTGACCGCCAGCATCACCGCGCAATAGATCGCCACCAGCAGCCAGATCGCCCGGTTCGCCAGCAGGCCGGCGAAGGAGGTGACCACCTTGCGCTGTTCCTCGCGGCCGAATGCCTCGCGCAGGGCGGCTTTCTGCCCGTCGTCGAGCCAGGCCACGCTTTCGAAATGCTCCGGCAGCACCGCCAGCACCAGCAGGCCGAGCAGGATCACCGGCGCGCCCTCAAGCAGGAACATCCATTGCCAGCCGGCCAGGCCGGCGGTGTTGTGCATGAGGCTGAGAATGGCACCGGACAGCGGTCCGCCGACCACGCCCGCCAGGGGCACGGCAATCGCGAACAGCGCGGTCACCTGCGCCCGGCGCCCGGCCGGATACCAACGGTTGAGGTACACCAGAATGCCTGGGAAGAAGCCGGCCTCGGCCGCCCCCAGGGCAAAGCGCAACAGGTAGAACACGCCGCTGCTGTCGATCAGCAGCATGCTGGTCGACAGCGCGCCCCACACCACCATCAGCGTGGCGATCCAGCGCCGTGGCCCGATCCGCTCCAGCGCCAGGTTGCTCGGCACGCCGAACAGCGCGTAGGCAATGAAGAACAGCCCGGCACCCAGGCCGTAGACCGTATCGCTCAGGTGCAGGTCGGCGGCCATCTGCATCTTGGCGAAGCCGATATTGATCCGGTCCAGGTGCGCGAACAGGTAGCACACCAGCAGCAGTGGAATCAGTCGCCAGGTCACCTGGCGGTGAGCGCTGGCAGCAGGGTCCTGTGCCGCGCACAGGGTCGAGGCGGAGTGGGGCGTGCTCATGGTCTTGTACTTTTTATGGGATGAGACGGGATGGGCTCAGGCGCGGCCGTTGAACAGCGGGTGCAGGCTGCTGTGCTTGCCGTCGTAGACCTGGGCCTGGCTTTCGTCGATCTGCAGGGTGATGCCGATCGGTCGTCGCTTTACCAGCGGGTCCAGGACTTCCTTCAGCACCGCCAGCAGGCTGTCGCCGACCGCACTGTGCACGGCCCGGCTGCGCCCTTGGCCCATGCGCAGGTTGGCGTAGAGAAAGCCGTAGTCACCCCGGCCGTCGGCCACCGCGCAATGCGCGGCGGGGTAGGCCAGCACCCGGGTGCCGCCGGTGGGAAACACCGCCTTGCCGCTTTCGTCGCGGGCCTGGAGCATGGTGTCGGCCAGGCGTCGGCACAGCGACGGGATATCGGCCTCGGCCTCAAGGTCCGGGGTGTAGAGCAATACCAGATGGGGCATGAGCGGCTCCTGGAGTCAAAGGCGGTTGGCAAGGCCGACCGACGCGGGGTTGGAGGCCTGGGCGGCGGGGATCGCCGAACCGTCCTGGGGCGTGACCGGGAACAGGGCGTTGATCTGCCCGGTGCCGGAGGAGCCGAAGTACGGGGTCAGCACTTCGACATGGCCGTCATAGGCCGACCAGCCGAGTGCACCGAGCAGCATCGCCGTGTCATGCATGAAACCTTCGCCGTGGCCCTTGGCGGCGTATTCCGGGAGCATCGCGCAGAAGTCCGCCCATTCGGCGTCTTCCCACATTTTCACCACGCGGTTGTCCAGGGTTTCCAGGAACGGGCTCCAGACCTTGGTGGCGAAATCCGGCGCCTGGCCGTTCTGGGCAAAGCGATGGGACAGCGAGCCGCTGGCGAGAAACGCCACGGTACCGTCGTAGTGGTCCTCGACCGCCTTGCGCATGGCCCAGCCCAGGCGCGCGCTGTCGGCGAGGAAGTGCGAGGTGCACAGGGCCGAGACCGAGACCACCTTGAAATGCTGGTCCTGGTTCATGTAGCGCATCGGCACCAGCGTGCCGTATTCCGGGCCCAGGGTGGTGGCGTGGTGGGCCATGGTCTCGACCCCGAAGCGGTTGCAGGTGTCGGCCAGCAGCTTGCCCAGTTCACTGTTGCCGGGAAAGGCGTAGGGCATGTTGCTGATGAAGTGCGGCAGCTCGTTGCTGGTGTAGACGCCCTCGAAGTGCGGGCTGCAGAGCACGTGGTAGTTGGCGTTGACCAGCCAGTGGGTGTCGAACACGACGATGGTGTCCACGCCCAGTTCGCGGCAGCGTCGGCTGATCTCGTGATGCCCGTCGATGGCGGCCTGGCGGAAGCCCTGGCGTGGGCCGGGCAGTTCGGACAGGTACATGGACGGCACGTGGGTGATCTTGGCGGCCAGAGCGAGCTTGCCCATGGGGTTCTCCGGTAGTTGATTGTTGTTGTAGGCCCGCGTCGGCGGTAGGAGCCGGCCGGGCCGGCTCCAGCAGGATCAAGTTACACGCCCCAGCGCGGGATGTGGTGGCTGCCCATGGAGATGCACACGTTCTTGATCTCGGCGAACACCTCGAAGCTGTACTGGCCGCCTTCGCGGCCGGTGCCCGAGCCTTTCACACCGCCGAACGGCTGACGCAGGTCGCGTACGTTCTGGCTGTTGATGAACACCATACCGGCCTCGATGCCGCGGGCCAGGCGGTGAGCCTTGCCGATGTCCTGGGTCCAGATGTAGGAGGCCAGGCCGTACTCGGTGTCGTTGGCCAGTTTGAGCGCTTCGGCTTCGTCCTTGAACGGGATCAGGCAGACCACCGGGCCGAAAATCTCTTCCTGGGCGATGCGCATGCTGTTGTTCACGTCGGCGAACACGGTCGGCTGGATGAACTGACCTTTTGCCAGGTGCGCCGGCAGGTTGGCCGGGCGCTCCAGGCCACCGGCGAGCAGGGTGGCGCCTTCCTCGATGCCGATGCGGATGTAGCCGGTGACCTTGTCGTAGTGCTGCTGGGTGATCATCGAGCCGACCTGGGTCTTCGGATCGGTCGGGTCACCGACGATCAGGCGTTTGGCCCGCGCAGCGAACTCGGTGACGAATTGCGGGTAGACGCTTTCCTGGATGAAGATCCGGCTGCCGGCGGTGCAACGCTCGCCGTTGAGCGAGAAGATGGTGAACAGCGCGGCGTCCAGTGCACGTTCCAGATCGGCGTCTTCGAAGATCAGCACGGGCGACTTGCCGCCCAGTTCCATGGAGTACTTCTTCAGGCCCGCGGTCTGCATGATCTTCCTGCCGGTGGCGGTGCCGCCGGTGAAGGAGATCGCCCGCACGTCCGGGTGACGCACCAGCGCGTCGCCGGCGGTCGCGCCGTAGCCCTGGATCACGTTCAGCACACCGTTGGGAATGCCGGCCTCGACCGCCAGGCGGCCCAGCTCGTTGGCGGTCAGCGGCGACAGCTCGGACATCTTCAGCACCGCAGTGTTGCCCAGCGCCAGGCAGGGCGCGGTCTTCCAGGTGGCGGTCATGAACGGCACGTTCCACGGCGACACCAGGCCACAGACACCCACTGGCTGGTACAGGGTGTAGTTGAGCATCTGGTCGTCGACCGGGTAGGTGTGGCCATCCATGCGGGTGCAGACTTCGGCGAAGAAATCGAAGTTGTGCGAGGCGCGTGGAATCAGCACGTTCCTGGTCTGGTGGATCGGCAGGCCGGTGTCCAGGGTCTCCAGCTCGGCCAGATGCGGCACGTTCTGGTCGATCAGCTCCCCGAGCTTGCGCATCAGCCGGGCGCGTTCCTTGGCCGGGGTGTTGGCCCACTTCGGAAAGGCTTCCTTGGCCGCAGCCACGGCCTGGGCGACTTCCTCGGCGCCGCCGCTGGCGACTTCACCGATCGCTTCGCCGGTGGCCGGGTTGTAGTTGATGAAGGTGTCTTTGCTCTCGACCTCACGGCCGTTGATCCAGTGCTTGATCATGCTGCTCATGCCTTGTTGTTCTTGAAGAAGTCAGTTTCACTGACGATTCGATTGACCAGGCGGCCCACGCCTTCCACTTCCACCACCACTTCATCGCCCGGCACCACGTCGGCCAGGCCCTCCGGCGTGCCGGTGGCGATCATGTCGCCCGGCTGCAGGGTCATGAAGCTGGAGAAGTATTCGATCAGGTACGGGATGTCGAAGATCATGTCCGCAGTGGTGCCTTCCTGTTTCAGTTCACCGTTGATCCAGGTGCGCAGTTTCAGGTTCGACGGGTCCGGCACATCGGCGACATCGACGATCCACGGGCCGACCGGGGTGGTGGCGTCGCGGTTCTTCACCCGCAGGTTGGGGCGGTAGTAGTTTTCCAGGTAGTCGCGGATGGCGTAGTCGTTGCACACGGTGTAGCCGGCCAGGTACTGCAGGGCGTCCTCGCGCTTGACGTTCTTCGCCGGTTTGCCGATCACCGCGACCAGCTCGCACTCGTAGTGCATGTAGGTCACGCCGTCCGGGCGCCAGGTCTGCTGGTTGTGGCCGGTGTAGGTGCCCGGCGACTTGATGAACGCCAGCGGCTCGGTCGGCGGGGTGAAGGCCAACTCGCGGGCGTGGTCGGCGTAGTTCAGGCCCAGGGCGAACATGTTGCCGGTGGCCGGTGGCAGCCAGGTGACCTGCTGCTCGCCGAGCACGCGGCCGTCTTCCAGGCGCACGCTGTGGTCAGCGTCGACCAGCACCGCATGCACGGCGCCTTCGAACTGGATACGGGCGTGTTTCATGGGCGTGGCTCCTGTTCGCTGACGATGTGGTTGGTCAGGCGGCCCAGACCTGTGATCTCGACGTCGACCCGGTCGCCCGGCTGCACATCGACGCGGCCTTCCGGGGTGCCGGTGATCAGTACGTCGCCGACATCCAGAGTCATGAACTCGCTCAGTTCGGCGATCAGCCTGGCCACGCCACGCACCTGGTTGGCGGTGGTGTTTTCCTGCACGACTTCGCCGTTGACCCACAGCTTGATGGTCAGCGTCTGCGGGTTGGGCACGTCCTGGGGCGGTACCAGCACCGGGCCCAGGGCACAGAAACCGTCGCGACACTTGGCCTTGACCGCCGGGCGGTAGTAGCTGTCTTCCGGCAGGCTGAATTCGTTGGCGATGGTGTAGCCGGCCACATGCTCCAGGGCCTGGGCCTCGCTGACCCGGCTGGCGCGCTTGCCGATCACCACGGCCAGAGCCGGGCCGGGTTGCAGGCGCTCGCCGGCGGGATGTTCGACGGTACCGTCGTGCTGGTTGCGGGTGTTGGGCGTCTTGATGAACAGCACCGGTTTGACCGGTGGTTCCTTGTAAGGCGCCGCGTTGAACTCGGGCAGGCGCTGGGCGAGCAGGCCTTGGTAGTTCAGGGCGATGCCGAACAGCGTTCCGTGGGCCGTGTCGTACAGGCTTCGGGGCATCTCGATCTCCTGGAGGGGCCTGGGGCCCGATATTGTTAATGTGTTAACGTTATAATTAAGATGTTAACGATCGTCAAGCCAGGTTGCGTCCGGCCAACTGTTCAAAGCCGGTAAAAGCGCGCAGCATGCAGCCATAACAACAAGGAATTCCCTGATGCGCAGCGAACGTTCGCCCATCCCCAACATCAACATCGGGCAGGTCTACGACCAGCGCTACAGCGATGCCGAGATCCATTACGACCGCCTGAGCAACCTGGCCGGGTTCTTCGGCCGCAACATGCCGGTGCACCGGCACGACCGGTTCTTCCAGGTGCACTACGTCAAGAGCGGTGCGGTACGGGTGTACCTGGACGACCGCCAGTTCGTCGAAAGCGGGCCGATGTTCTTCCTCACGCCGCCGACCATTCCGCATTCTTTCGTCACCGAGTTCGACGCCGACGGGCACGTGCTGACCGTGCGCCAGCAACTGGTCTGGCAACTGCTCGAAGAAGACCCGGCGCTCGCGCCGCCACCGCCGATGGCCCCGGCCTGCGTGGCCCTGGACCGGCTCGAAGGCGAGCAGTTGGCCGAGGCCAGGCGCCTGGAGCTGATGTTCGACGCGCTCAGGGAAGAGATCGAAGGGCAGGCCAGCGGTCGTGCGCCCGCGCTGCATGCCCTGACGCGGCTGGTGCTGATCAGCCTGCTGCGGCTGTCGGCGCATTCGCTCACGGCGCAACCGGCGCGGCATGAGGACCTGCAGGTGTTTCACCGCTTCAACGCGCTGATCGAGGCCCATTACCTCGAGCACCTGCCGCTGGCGGCCTACGCCGAGCGCCTGGGGGTGACCGAGGCGCGGCTGAACGACATTTGCCGGCGCATCGCCGACCTGTCTTCCAAGCGCCTGGTGCTCGAGCGTCTGATGCAGGAAGCGCGGCGCCTGCTGCTGTTCACCGGTCATTCGGCCAACGAGATCTGCTACCAGCTCGGCTTCAAGGACCCGGCCTATTTCAGCCGGTTCTTCCAGCGTTATGCGCAGATGACGCCGGGCGAGTACCGACAGCGCCAGGGCGGTTTCAGAGGATGACGGCATGGTGCGGCCTTGGGGTGAGAGCCTGTTGTGCCGTTATCGTGGCGGCGCCCGGAACGACGGCCAATGCCTTTTCCGGGCAAGCGCTGGTACTTTCCATGAACGGTGCCAGTGTCGCTTGCCACCGCCTGTCGCCGGCTCGTAAGCTGATCGGCCTTTCACTGACCTTGTCCTGAAGATGCCCGTGCCACGTCCCTCACTGACCCTTTCGTTGCTCCAGGCCCGCGAAGCCGCGATGGCCTTTTTCCGTCCTTCGCTCAACGCCCACGATCTGACCGAGCAGCAGTGGCGGATCATCCGCATCCTGCGCCAGAACGGTGAGCTGGAGAGCTACCAGTTGGCCGAGAAGGCCTGCATCCTCAAGCCGAGCATGTCCGGGGTGCTGGTGCGCATGGAGCGCGACGGACTGGTGCGCCGTTTCAAATCCAGCGAGGACCAGCGACGCATGTTCGTCGCCCTGACCGAGGCCGGTCAGCGGCGGTTTGTCGAGATGGCCGATGACATGGAGTTGAACTACCAGCGCCTGGTGTCGCGCCTGGGCGAAGACAAGCTGGCACTGCTGCACGAGCTGCTCGACGAGCTGAAAGCCATCGAGCCGTGACAGACGTCGGGGTGGCCAGGGGGTCGTGAAAAGTACAATCGGCCCTGTGGAACGTCCATTTTCCCAGCGGGGGCTGCGGGAAATACTGGAGGGGAGTCCAATAATAATTCGGTACCCCCCCATGAAACAGCCCAACCCGCTGCTCGAAGACCTCAAGGCCATTCTGCCGACCATCGCCGCCAATGCCGCGCAGGCGGAAAAGGACCGCCAGGTCCCCGCCGAAAACATTGCCCTGCTCAAGCAGATCGGCTTGCACCGGGCGTTCCTGCCCAAGGTCTACGGTGGCCTGGAAATCTCCCTGCCGCAGTTCTGCGACTGCATCGCCCTGCTGGCGGGTGCCTGTGCCAGCACCGCCTGGGCGATGAGCCTGCTGTGCACCCACAGCCACCAGATGGCGATGTTCTCCAAGCAGATGCAGGACGAGATCTGGGGCGAAAACCCCGATGCCACCGCCAGCAGCTCGATCGCGCCGTTCGGCAAGGTCGAAGAAGTCGAGGGCGGGGTGATGTTCAGCGGCCAGATGGGCTGGAGCAGCGGTTGCGACCATGCCGAATGGGCGATCCTCGGCTGCCGCCGGCTCAACAGCGAAGGCGGCCAGGACTATTGCTTCGCCGTGCTGCCGCGCAGCGACTACGAAATCCGTGACGACTGGTTCTCCGCCGGCATCAAGGGCAGCGGTACCAAGACCCTGATCGTCGACAACGTGTTCGTCCCCAACCATCGCATCCAGAAAGCCAAGGACATGATGGAAGGCAAGTCAGACGGTTTCGGCCTGTACCCGGACAGCAAGATCTTCTACTCGCCGTACCGTCCGTACTTCGCCAGCGGTTTCGCCACCGTCAGCCTGGGCGTGGCCGAGCGCATGCTCGAAGCCTTCAAGGAAAAGACCCGCAACCGCGTGCGGGCCTATACCGGTGCCCAGGTCGGCGCCGCCACCCCGGCGCTGATGCGCCTGGCCGAATCCACCCACCAGGTGGCCGCTGCACGGGCCTTCCTGGAAAAGACCTGGACCGAGCACGCCGAGCACAGCGAAGCGCATCGCTACCCGAGCCGCGAGACCCTGGCCTTCTGGCGGACCAACCAGGGCTACGCGGTGAAGATGTGCATCCAGGCCGTCGACCGGCTGTTCGAAGCCGCCGGGGGCGGGGCGTGGATGGAGTCCAACGAGCTGCAACGGCTGTGGCGCGACTCGCACATGACCGGCGCGCATGCCTACACCGACTACGACGTCTGCACGCAGATCCTCGGCCGCGAGCTGATGGGCCTGGAACCCGATCCGAGCATGGTCTGAAACCGCTCCATCCATAACAACAATCGAGGGGCTGCCGGTGTGGCGGCTCCGGGAGTCTTGCATGTCTGCTGAATTCGATTCGCGCGCGTTTCGCCGTGCGCTGGGTAACTTCGCCACCGGCGTGACCGTGGTCACCGCCGCCACCGCCGACGGTCGCCGGGTCGGTGTCACCGCCAACAGCTTCAACTCGGTGTCGCTGGAGCCGGCGCTCATCCTCTGGAGCCTGGACAAGCGCTCGGGCAGCCTGGAGGTGTTCGAACAGGCCAGCCATTTCGCGGTGAACATCCTGGCGGCCGACCAGATCGACCATTCCAATCACTTCGCCCGCAGCAAGGACGATCGCTTCGCCGACGTCGAGCATGAAGTGGGCGAGGGCGGGGCACCGCTGCTGGCCGACTGCTCGGCACGCTTTCGCTGTGAAAAGTACCAGATGGTCGACGGCGGCGATCACTGGATCCTGATCGGCAAGGTCATTGCCTTCGACGATTTCGGCCGCGCACCGCTGCTGTATCACCAGGGCGCCTACTCGATGGTGCTGCCGCACACCCGTATCACCCAGCCGGACCTGGCGCAGCGGCCGAGCAGCCACTTCCAGGGCCGCCTGCGCGACAACCTCTACTACCTGATGACCCAGGCGGTGCGTTGCTACCAGAGCAACTATCAGCCACGCCAACTGGCGACCGGCCTGCGTACCAGCGAAGCACGGATGCTGATGGTGCTGGAGAACGACGCCGGTCTGAGCCAGGCCGAGCTGCTGCGGGAAGTGGCGATGCCGCAGCGGGAGGTGGAAGAGGCGATTGCCAACCTGTGCCGCAAGGGGCTGGTCACCGAGACGCAAGGGCGTGTGCGGTTGTCCGTGGCCGGCATCGACCAGACCGAGGCGCTGTGGGCCATTGCCCGCGAGCAGCAGGAGCGGGTGTTCAGCCAGTTCGAGGATGAGCAGGTAGCGAACTTCAAGCAGGTGTTGCAGGCGATCATCTCGGCCTGAGCGGGTTAGCCACCGCCATGACATGACGGGCGTTTTGCGCTGAGGCGACTGGCCTGTTCGCGGACAAGCCCGGCTCCTGCAGGATAGAGGCGATCATCCATCCGATGAGCGCCAACATGCCGTAGGAGCCGGGCTTGCCCGCGAAGCGTTTGACCTTCAGCCTCTCGGCAGATCCAGCGGTAGCAACCGGTCCGTAGAGGTATCGGACGCGCTCGTGGCCCGCCCGGCCGGTCATCGTTGTGCAGACCCCCGGCCAGCGTCCGGATAGGTGGCTTGTTGTCTCCAGGACCGCGGCGTCATCCCTTCAGCTTTCATGAAGGTTCTGGAAAAGTGCGCCTGATCGCAGAAGCCGCACTCAAGCGCGATGTCCACCACCAGCATCCTCGAGCGGCTGAGTAGCTCCTTGCTCTTGCTCAGCCGCTGTTCGCGCAGCCACTCCTGAGGAGAGAACCGAGTGCTTTCCTTGAACATGCGCGTAAAGTGACTGCGTGACAGTGCGCAGGCTTGTGCGACCTCTGTCACCGATATGCCGCTATCCAAATGATCCAGCATCAACTGCTTGGCCGTGCTGACTTGCCATGGCTTGAGTCGTTGGGGCAAATCCACTTCAACCGTCGCCAACACGATGCAATCGTCACCCCGGGTGTCGGCATCGTCCACGCCCGTACCGCAGGCACCGGCGTGCTCCTTCACCTGTGCCATGACCGCATCGTAGGCGTCGCCATCTTGAGGCTGCTGGCCGATGGAGACCCGTTGGCTGTTGAAAGGCGTCAGGGTTTCAGTGTGTGGACGGCTCATGGTTCTTCCCTTTTGCTGAACGGTGGCGAGAGTGCTCTTGGCGGGTTGTCGCCGAGTGCCAGCAAAAGATAGCGAAACATGTCTCGAAGTGATGGCGCATTTTTGCGCCCTTGAAAGCGCATTAATGCACCCTATGCGGCTGTCTTCACGGTGCTAGGATCCGCGCTACCCGGATCACGTCGATCCCACTCGCCAGGAGAATCCAATGGCTGCTTCACGACCTTTCAACGACGACACCGCCTACTGGGGCGTTCCCTGGGAGGACAGCTACGGTTATCCGCAGGTGCGGCGGGTAGGGAACGAGATCTTCGTTTCGGGGCAGTTCAACCACGACGAAGAGGGCAACCTGGTCGCCCCCGCGCCGCTGGATGCCGACGGTAGGCCGAGCGATTACTCCTCGATGGGAGAACAGATGCGGGTCGCCTATGACAACATTGCCAAGCTGCTCGCCCTGTTTGGCGCCACGCTGCAGGATGTCGTCGAAGAGACGCTGTATGTGCTGGACATGGACGCGGCCTTTGCTGTTGTCGGCAAGGTGCGCAAGGCGGCCTATGGACTGGAGCGCCCTCAGGCCGCCAGTAACATCATCGGCGTATCGCGCCTCGCCCAGCGGCCGCAACTGATCGAGATCGTGTGCCGGGCGGTGATCGGCGCGCAGACCCGATAATCGGGGCCGGATGACGACCTATGAGGCCTGGAAAGGCTGATGCCCTTCCACGAGGGGCTTCAGGTCGGCCACGGCCGCTGCGCAGAAGGTCATGAAGGCCTTGACCCGCCAGGACTTTCGGATGTCCTGGTGGGTGAGCAGCCATAGCTCGTCCTGCAGCTCTCGCACCACCGGGCCGACGCGCACCAACCCCGGGGTGATGTCGCCGAGCATGCAGGGCAGAAAGCCGAAACCCAGGCCGGCCGCGATGGCCGCGCTGGCGGCGGCAACCGAATCGGTGCGGTACGAGATGCGCTCCGGGGGTACCCGGCATTCGACATGGTTTGTCGCCTTCAAGCCGTATAGACCTCCCGAGTAGGACACCCATGACTGACCTTCGGTGAAGGGATCGGCAGCGACCGTATGCCTGGCGCTGCCGTAAGCGGCCCAGGCGATATTGGCCAGCTTGCGCCCCACCAGTGTGTCCGCCGGCTTTCGGGTGGCCCGCACGGCGATATCCGATTCATCCCTGGCCAGGCTCAACGTCTGGTTGCCCACCAGCACTTCAATCGTGATGCCTTCATTGAGGGCTTTGAAATTCGCGATGATCGGGGTGAGAAAGTACAGAAGCAGCGAGTCGCTGGTGGTGATTCGCAGTTTGCCCAGGGGCCCCTGGCCGGCACGGGAAACCCTACGGGTGACACTGACGATGTCCAGCTCGACCCGTTCAGCCAGTGCACGCAACTCCGCGCCTTCGGCCGTCAGCAGGTAGCCCGCCTTTCGGTGATCGAACAGCGCCACCCCGAGTGATTTCTCAACCTGAGCGATTCGCCGCGACACGGTGGAGACATTGATGCCGAGCTTCTTGGCCGTGTCAGCGCGATTGCCACAATCGCTCAGGGTCTTGATGATCCGCAAATCGTCCCATGAGAGCTGGCTGACAGCCTCGCCAGCATCCCATTTGGGGCCTTGGGGAGCAGCAGGGGCAGGCGAACTACTTTCAGGTGACGACTTCACGTAAATCATTCCAGATAGGGTGCGCTGATGATACGAGAAGGGACCGGTTCAACCAATATGGCGAAAATCCCCTCAGTAGAAGTCGTAGTAAAGCAGCCATTCCCCCGTCACCGTGTTTTTCCAGAACATCAGGCTACCGCTGTCCACCACGTTCAAATGGATCTTGGCATCTGACGAAATCTGGAACACGAACTCAAAACCCTCCCCCGGGTCAACGCCCGACTGGCAAAACGAGGGATAGCCGCCGATCTTGTGCTCGTAAACATGGGTGATCAGGTCGTAATAACTGCCTATCGTCCCCGCCCGCTCAAGTTGGAGTATCTCCTCCTCAAGCTCTCCGGGAACGCCACCGCCATCCCATAACGGAAAATCCTCCATCAACTCGGCCTTCAAGGGAAAAGCCTTGAGCGGAGAGTCCGCCACTGAAAGCGATTTGTTGACCAGGGTATCGGCATCGCCGTACTCCCTGATCAACCAGTTGTCGCCCATAGGTTCGAATGGCTCGGGAAACGCCCGGGAAACGAAGAGCGTGAGCACCCGCACGTTTGCCAGTGCCGGGCAGGTGGACGGCAGGCTGGGCAGGTGAAACTGCGCATAGGGCAGCATGGGCTCACCCGCGGCGTTCACCGGAATGGTCTCATCAGGTCGGAACAGGAAGACCTTGCCCAGCCAGCTTTCGTCGTGCGCATGGGTAGGGCGAAATCCACCGGCGACAAACTTTGTGGCTGGCCTTGCCAGGCGTAGCTTGATTTCTTCGATATCCATTCGGGCGTTAACTTGATCGGGAAAAATCGGCAGGGGAGTATACCATCTGTAGGGAGGTAGCCATTTTGATCATGCTCAGGCGGGAGTGTGTATTGCTACCGGGTCACTGACCGCCAAGTCACCAACCCATCCAGCCCATGGTCGGACTTCAGGTATTTGAGCATGTTTTGCGCCTCGGCCTTTTCTTCAAACGGGCCTACGAAAATGTGGGGCGCTTCATCGAGAATGGTGGGTAGGTCCAATAGCGTCATCTGTGCAGCCATCCGTTCAAATTCCTCATCGGTAGGGGCAGTCATACGTGCTACCCAGCCGCTGCGATTTTTCAGGGCGATAGGCTCCACTTCGGCTCCGCAGCGCTTACATCGTGAGGCGGCAGCTTTGATGCTTTGGGTGCAGGCCGGGCAAGGGCGCAGATCTTCGTGCACCAGGGCGTCAACACCGGTCTTTGCCAGCCGGGGCATTAACAACACGGCGACCAGGGCTACGCCGGGAAGGAAAAGCCCGATTGCAAACATCTTGGCCCTGATCGACCGCGTGTACTCGCAACGTAAGCGGTCACGGCTGTGAGAATAAGCCAGAGGGGGAGGGGGACGCCCATTGCACTTCCTTGTTTTAAACATTGAGTGATAACCCCGCCGAGCGGACTCATCAAATTATCTACTCTTTGTCCGTAACCGCGTCGTTCTCGGTTGAACAGGTGGCCGAGCTCAGCGCGAGGGCAAAGCCCAGGAGGAGTGTGTTGAGTGTGCGCATGCCGGCAGTCCTTGTCGTGCGTGAGGAGTAGAGAAAGGGGGGCATTATGCTGATCTGGTCAAGAAGCGGATAGCATTGACGAACGACCCTCATCGGCCCAATGCGAAGGTCAGATTCACGCCTCTTCAAGGTTTCCTCATACCGACCGGATGCCAGGTGGTCGGTCGATGGATTGCCTCCAGATCTACTCTGGTGTTTCGCACAAACGATTGCATCTGCTGGCGATGGCTCTATCAATATCCGTCGTATTGGATCTTTCCCTTATGATCTGTCGCTCTAGACTGGCTCCATTCTCACGATTCACCGGGAAAGGAACCCATTTTTGTGCGTGACTTCGACTGCCAACCCGTTTTGTGTGGGAGCACACTAAGGCTCAGGCCTCTCGCCGAACATGATTTTGAAGGCCTGTTTCTGGCGGCCAGTGACCCGTGCATCTGGGCCGACCATCCCGCCAGTGATCGCCATGAACGGCAGGTATTTGAAGCGTACTTCGCCTCTCGATTGGCCACCGGCAAAGCGCTCACCGTCATCGATATCGACTCAGGGCAGATTGTGGGGATGTCAAGCTACTACCCGCCACCTGACCGGCCGGAGAGTATCGCCATCGGCTTTACCTTCTTGGTGCGGGCGAAATGGGGTGGAGATACCAATCGTGAGCTGAAGCGTTTGATGGTGGAACATGCATTCAAGACGTACGACACCGTCTATTTCCACATCGCGCCTTCGAACATTCGCTCACAGAAAGCTGCCTTGAAGATCGGCGCCGTGCACTTGTATGACGCCGAGCTGAAAGTGTCGACTGCGCCTGCGGTGTGCATGTGTTACGGACTCACCCGGGCACAATGGGCTGCGTCGCAACGAAGCGCCTGAAACAGCGGCGCCATGGATGCCCCCCTCCAGAAAATCCGGAACCATGCTTATGTCGCGAACCGGATTTGCAGAGACAGGATGTCTGTACTGGCCGGATTCTGCCATTCGCGAGAGGCAGCTTCGGGTTGATAGCGGCTCCTTGACGTCAGGCACTCTTTTACCTGAGACGCCTTGTACGTAATTACAATTCAGTTCAGATGTATCCGTGCGCTATTTCTCTGCGCAGGCCGATAACGGAACATATGACTTTCAATCTAGGGATGCGATGTTGAACAGATCGTTTTTGATGTGCTTTGTGATGTCGCTCGGAGGGTGCGTTGGACATTATCAGCAACCTGCTCCGAGTACTCCCCATGCGACGCTTGAAGCCAAGTGGGGCGACAACAATCTCATTGATGGTGGAGCCCAAGGTTACTGGGCTTTCTATGACGCACATTGTCAAGACACCAATCAGACGGGGGTCCTTGGTGCGATCTCTCCATCTTCGCCTGGTAAGAACAGATTTCTGATCCAACCTGATCGGCGCATCTACCTCAGTGCGCTGAGCTCTGGCATCAGGCAACGAGAGGGCCTGATGCAAGCGACCGTTCACAGAAGCTGCCTGAGCGTCAGCAGCTTCATCCCTCAAGCTGGAGTGACCTATCAAGTCACTCATACAGCGCCCAATTCCGGTTGCTCATTGGAAATCGTTGAGGTCCAGACCGGGAGGCCACCATCAACGTTGATTATTGAACCGGTCACAAAAGAGTGTGGCCTCTGAGACTGCTGTTGGAGCGGAGTTATCGCTGTTCAGTGAGCTTGTACCTGATCCGCGGAGGCAGGTGCAGAAGATGATTTGTATCTGCCTCAGATCGCCAGCTACCGTCCGATCCTGACCGCTATCGCCCCAGAGCAGACGGTTGTGAGAGGCAGCTTTCGGCCAGAAGCGGGGACTCGGATGGCGTTTACCAACCGGGTCTCCTGTACGGTTAATTCGAATATTCAAATTACCGTACAGGAGTCTAGCGCATAAATCTGTGGCTTAAGCGGATTGCCGTGTTCGGTGCTCGGCAAAATCAAGGGTCAATTAAACAACGGTAAGGGCGGGAGTTCATTCTATCTGGGCGGTTAATAGACCCTAGCATGCCTAGGGCAGCGCATCGTACAGAAAGCCAGTGGTCAAGCAGTTGCGCGCGACATTCAGAGATTGGCAAAACTAGCCTTTGAATCCTCAAGGTGCGCTTAAGTAACATCGTGCTATTCATCTGCCACAACGGAGAGGCAATGCCAGCAGAAGTAAGTCAAAAGGACGGGTTGACCCTGACCATCATGCCGTGCCCAAACGGCCAATCTGGCTGTGTTCTGGTTCGGCTCACTGGCGCTACGCTTCATGCAGAAATAACGTCGGAAAAAATTTCCGCTACGGACAATCCGAAGGCACTTGACGAATTTTTCGCTTCGGTAGCGCAGCTTGAGGAGGGAGTCACTCAAGACTGGCTTTCTGAAAGCCAGGATTTTGCTATCTCCGCCTTCCTGGACCCACTTTTTCCCGGATTCGTTTTTCTGCGCGTCTACTTAGGCTCAACTTCAAATGACGACTGTGATTGGCAGATAAATGGATCCTTATTACTTACCCCTACCCAGATCAGTGTTTTTGCAACAGAGTTGATGAGCATTTAACTGCTCCCCTCCATAGCCATCTCTCGCTTGGAGTCGATAGCGGATTGTAGAGGTTTCCGTACCAAAACGACTACCAAGGTCACACTCAGCCGAGCCTTGGCTGTGATGTGAGGGAGAGCCTTGTCTTGATAGCCGCTACCGCTCGCGACGCTGACTCTCAGCGCCCGAAACCGTCGCGGCGAACGCAGCCATCAACGCAGGATAATCCTGTGGATCGGGAAAGGCTTCGTAGCCGACTTTTGCCCCGGTGCTGGTCCAGGGCAGTTTTTCTCTCGTCCAGGTCTCCATGTAAGGTGCGTAGCGCTCGGGCTTGTCGAGCAGGCTGCTGCGCACGCCCACGAAGGCATCACTTCCGTCAGGGCGAGTGAACAGCCAGGACAGGCAGTGGCGACAGAAGAAGTGCCGGGTTGGGCCATGCATTCCACCGATCATGGGTGAGCCTTGGGTGATGGAAAAGGCTTCGGCCGGAAACAGCGCTGTCAGGGAAAAGGCGCTACCCGACATTTTCTGGCAACCGACGCAGTGGCACGCGCTGGTCATCACCGGTTGTGAGCGCACTTCGAACGTTACCTGGCCACAGCGGCAACTGCCGGTTGCACAGAAGTCATCAATGCTCATCGATACCTCCACTCGGTCAGGATCGGCCAGCATTCAGCCAGGCCATAAATTCTTGGGATGTTGATCAATCAACACTCGATGCTTTATGCCAAGCCTCGATCGGGTTAAGAATGCCCCATCTTCAAGCTGATGAAAATTGATCAGACCTGACAACCTACTCATAGGAAATGTATGAACATCCCGCCACTTCAGTGGGAAACCCAGCGCGTGTTCCTGGCCGTTCTGCGAACCGGCAGCCTGTCGGCCGCGGCACGAGCACTGGGCATCGCCCAGGCCACCGCGCGACGGCGAATCGACTCCCTGGAACAGAGTGTGGGGACCAGCCTGTTCGTCCGCTCGCCGGCGGGATTGATGCCCACGGACACCGCCCGGGAACTGGTCGAGCATGCACAGGCGATGGCCCTGGCCGCCGAAGCGTTTGCCCGTGCCGCTTCTGCGCAGGCCAATGTGCAAGGCGGAACTGTGCGCGTAACCAGCAGCCAATTGCTGGGCGTCGAGGTGCTGCCTCTGATGCTGGGCGAGATCCGAGCTGCCCAACCCGAGTTGGCGGTCGAGCTGAGCGTGTCGAACCGGATGGAAGACCTGGCCTTGCAGGAAGCCGATGTGGCCGTACGTATTCGTCGGCCCTCCGAGGCGGCGGTCGTGACCCGCCATGTCGGCGACTTGCGCATTGGTCTCTACGCAACCGCTCAATTGATCGAACACCGAGGGCAGCCGCGTTGCGCAGAGGAGTTGCACGAATACCCTGTGATCGGCCCGGACCGTAACCTGACGGAACAGACATTCCTGAAAGAGCGGGGATTTTTCTGCACGGGTGAGAACGCCGTCCTGCGCAGCGATGACCACCTGGCCCAGTTCGCATCGTTGCGGGCAGGCCTGGGTATTGGCGTATGCGCAAGCCAACTGGCGCGACGTCATGGCCTGGTGCGCGTGCTGCCCGAGCGGGTGGACTTTCCGGTCGATGTCTGGATTGCGATGCACCATGACCTCAAGCGGGTACGGCGTGTCACCTTGGTATTTGATGCGCTTTCGCAGGCGCTTTCACGCTTTCTGGCCGACGCCTGATGGGATAACCACGCGTCCGTAATCGACCCCAAGCGCACGGCGGCGAAAGGCAGATTTCCGCCAACGGGCACTCTTCACATTGAATGGCGAAAACCTGAAGCTGCCGCCTACCGATGGGGCTCAAACGCCGCCGCTTACAGCCCTTCATCGAATTCGGCCCATTGCCATCAAGGAAACGGCATTACTGGCGTTACACCACACTCGCAGTGGGCTAACCGCAGGGAAGGAGCACGTATGACTCAAGTTTTCGAACTCAACGACGTCACCAGGCACACGGCGCACGGCGATGTGCAGATGACGAGCGCCGGTAGCCCGATCAGCAAGAACCCGATCGAACTCATCGTGCAGGGTACTCCTGGCAGTGACTACCTACGGGGTGGGCTGGCGAATGAACTGCTGATGGGCGGGGCGGGCAACGACCAGATCGTCAGCGGAGGTGGCAACGATGTGCTGGTCCCGGGTGCCGGATACGACACCTTGTACGGCGGCGCCGGCAACGATGTATTCCGCTTCGATCGCATCGGCGACAGCTATATCAAAGCCACAGGCGAGTTCACCGATGCCATCAACCATTTTGATCCCGCCCACGATATTCTCGACGTGTCGGCCCTGGGCTTCAGCCGCTTGGGCGATGGCTATGGCGATACCCTGCACATTCGTAGCGAGCCTCTACGCGGCATCTACTTTCTGGAAAACTACGAGCAGGACCAGAACGGTCGACATTTTTCCGTGCAGTTCCTGGCCAACAGCGGCCTGATTACGGATGCCAACCTGCAACCACTGATTACCGGCACTTCGCGCAGCGACCTCCTGGAAGGCACAGGGGCCAGCGAAACCTTGAAGGCCGGCCCTGGCCGCGACACTGTCGAAGCAGGCGCGGGCAATGACCGGCTATTGGGCGGTGCCGGCGGCGACACCCTAAGCGGCGACGCGGGTGCCGACACCTTCGTGTATACCCAACTCAGCGACAGCTATCGTAACGAGGCGAGCGGCCGCTACAGCAGCCGCGACCTGATCACCGACTTCAGTGGGACCGATCATGACATGATTGACGTGTCCGCCTTGGGTTTCACCGGGCTGGGTAACGGCTATAACGGTACGCTGAAGGTCGTTCTCAACCAGGCCGGCGATGCCACCGCGCTGAAATCCCTGGAGGCTGACGCCAATGGCAACCGCTTCGAAATTCTGTTCAGTGGGAACCACGTCAATGAACTTAACACCAGCACTGTGCTGTTCGCTCCGTCCAGTAACGCCACAGCTGTGACCACCCCGCAGCCGATAACGCCCGTGAACCTGGTCGGCGACGACAAGGCCAACACCCTGTATGGCTACTGGGGCAACGATACCCTGGCCGGTGGCGCCGGGAACGACACCCTTGAAGGTAACGCCGGCGACGACGTATTGACGGGTGGGGTGGGCGCGGACAAGCTGACGGGCGGCAAAGGCAGTGACCGTTTCGTGTTTACCAGCAGCGCCGATAGCCATGCCGGCAGCAGCGACTTGATCACTGACTTCATCTGGGGCGAAGACAAGCTTGACGTCTCCGCGCTCGGCGTGACCGGTTTGGGCAACGGCCGTGATGGCACCTTGTACATGGCTTACGATGAAATCAACGACCGTACCTACCTGCGTAGTAGCGAGGCAGGTGCCGATGGGCATGCCTTCCAGGTCACGCTGGCCGGATTCGACTACACGCATCTGATCACCAATGCCGACCTGGTGCTTGCTGATACGACAGAGGTGGGGCTCATTGGACAGCCCGCTGTTGACCCCATGAGCTGACACCTCCTTGATCGCCGGCTACCAGCACCCACCTCTAGTCCACGCGACCGCTACGGTGTGGGTGCTGAACGACACCAGGGGTCGATAGCTGCCATACGTAGACAGGCTGACATCACCCGAACCCCATTCGCCGTCCTCAACCCACTGGGTTAAGCTTCGCCACAGCGACTTCACCCACCAGGGAAGATAAACGGCGATGGGCTTGTTCGATCGATTGTTCAGCGGCCGCTTCACACAACCCCCACCCGATGAACCACAGTTGAGCGATGCGGCGATAATGCGTGAGCTTTATCCATTCGCTGCGCAGCTGAAAACGTTCACTCATGCCTTGTTGGCACACCTGCCTGAAAAAGAACGCGCGCGTCTCGTCAGGAGGGTATCGCGCTATTACAACTTGGGTGAGGAGCCGGCCACCGCACTGGTCCGTGGTCTTTTGGGCACTGAGAAAGACCCGTTACCCGATCATCGGGTTCTCATGGCCGTGGACGTGCACGGCGTCAACGATTTTGGGTACTTGGCGCCGAAACTGCTTGAAACCAGCGGTATTGAACAGGCCTATGCCTACGCGGGGGAAGAGACGCCGACAATGGTTCAGGTACTGGTCGATTTCGATCAGTGGCTGACCCGGTTCGCGAAGCGCTTTCTGCATGTGGATACCGGCGGCGACGAGTACGTGGGGTGCATCGTTGAGCAAGACGGCGTCGAAAACCTGATGGCGCTGGCCAAGCAGGCGGGGATAGACGCGCGGCTCGATCCCTTTTGAGGTTTGCTCCTACAAAGGCTCAGTTCTATGCGCCACAGCGCAGCCAAGAGTTAGAGGGCTGTCGTGGCCTGCCGTAGACCATTCGAGCGCCGCCAGCAGGCGAGCATGCAAACCGTCCTTGCGCTGCGCTCGATGCAACATGACCCCGCGCCTAGCTCGCAGGCAAGAGGATCACGAAGTTCTTTTTCATGTCTTCCAGCACGGTCCATTTGCCCTTGGCGCCCGGTTCGATAATGAACGTGTCGCCAGCGGCCAGTGTGACGGGGGCGCGACCCTCAAGCTCGATGACGCAGCATCCGCTCAGGACATGGCAGAACTCCCACACTTTGTAATCGATGCGCCACGCTCCGGTGCTGGCTTCCCATTCTCCGGAAATGCGACCCTGCTGTTCATCGTGATAGTACTTGGACGTTAGCGTATGAGGGTCGCCTTCCACGACCTCTTCAAAAAAGGGCAGGTCGCGCACCGGTTGGATATCCAGTTCGCGGAATACGGTCAGTTTCTTGTTCATGGTCTTTTCTCGAGCACGTTGTGGTTAGGGCGATACATCAAATAGGCTTCACCGGTGACACCCAGCATCGGGTGCGGGACGATCTGGCAGGTTTTAACGATTTGAAAGCCGTGACGTTCGTAGAAGCGGCGTGCCCCGTGGTTTTCTGCGTAATCGATCAGGCATAGCCCATCCAGGCCTAAGTCCTCGGCACGCTGCTGGGCGTGGCGAAGAAACTCGACGCCCAGCCCCTGGCTGCGCCAGGCCTCATCCAGGGCCAGGCTGGAGATGTATAAGGTGTCGGGTATTTCCATGTCGGCATAAGGCGCGAGGACCGGGTCTGTCTCGACAGGCCTGTCAGGGGTCTCGCGCAAGGCATAGCTATGCATCATGCCGATGACGCGCCCTTCGAAAGTGGCCATCAGGCAGTTCTTATAGGAAAAGTCGCCCTGTTCCCTGGCATAGCGAGACGCACCGACACTCAGCAAGGCTTCTCCAGGTGCGGCAAGCTTGCTCCATATGTAATCGGCCATGCCCTCCGATGTCAGTTGAAAGAAGCGCGCAATGTCGTGCGCGTCCGAGGCTTGAGCGGGCCTGAAGCCGATAGGCATGTACAGTGCTCCCATGGGATCGGGTGGTTGGTTTTCAAGGATTGCGCCTTTGACAGGGTGGCAGGGTAGGCGGGTTGAGCGGTTCCCATCATGCTCTGGGCGAACACCGTCAGCACGATGTGCGACGCTGCCCCCTGCTCAAAGGCACGTGGCCGTCCAATGAGCAGGCCTGGGGAATCGATCGTGCAGTTGCCGGTAGTCGTGGGCTGTCACGTGCTCGGCGCAAGCCGATGAAAGCGCTTTCGGAAAAGCGCGGGTGAGATACCAACACGCCGGCAGAAAAGCCGCCTGAACGAATTGCTGTCTTCGTAGCCCACTTGGTGGGTGATGACCTCAAAACCAAGGCGGGTGGTTTCCAGCAATTGCTTGGCCTTTTCCAGGCGCAGGGTCTGGAGGTAGGTCAGCGGCGTTTGGCCGGTGGCTTCCTTGAAGCGACGCTTGAAGTTGCGCACGCCGAAGCCGAATTGATCGGCCAGCTGGGCGATACTGTTGGGTTCGGCGAAGTTGGCCTCCATCCAGTCCTGCACGCGCATGACCGCCTCGTCCGCATGCCCACGCGGCATCGACCAACTGATGTAAACCGTCTGCTCGCTGCGCACGCCGTCAACCAACAGGTAACGGCCACACTGTTGTGCCAGTTCAAACGAGGCAAAACGGCGAACCAGGTGCAGCAGCAGGTCCATGGCGGCACTCGCGCCGGCACTGCTGATCAGGCGACCGTCTTCGCAAAGGATACGGCGCTCATCCAGGCAGACCTTCGGATAGTGCCGGCGCAGAAAATCGGCGAACGCCCAGTGAGTCGTGGCCTCTACACCGTCGAGCAGGCCGGCTTCGGCGAGCATGAAGGCGGCGGTGCACATGGAGGCGATGATGGCGCCCTTGCGGTGCTGGTGGCGCAACCAGCTGCCGTACTGGGCAAAAGCCGGCAGGGCCTCACGCAGGCTGAAGAGAAAACCAGGAATCAGTACAAGGTCTGTTCTATCAATCGTATCGAGCCCTGCATCCACGGGCATGGGGCGTCCCAGGGCATTGTTCACAGGCAGCCCATCCAACGAGGCGATGCACACGGTAAAGGGCTTCTCGGCAGGAGCCGCCAGGCGGTTTGCCGCATCCAGTACCTCTATTGCCAGGGCGGCAGAGGCCTGTGAGCTGTACTCGGCCAGGAGAAGCGTGACGTGCATGAAAATCCCTTTGCGCAATCGGCATGAAATTAGTCATTTCTGCATCTACCTTACTCCGAACAGCGCCTCTAGAGTGCGGCATCTTTCCGCTCCAGCAGGTATTTTTTGCATGAACTTATGGTTTCGCCTTTTCCTGATGCTATTGCGCCGACCGTGGCGTCGCCCTGTGCACGGTCTCGCCACCACGGTGGTGCCCCTGCGCGTCTGGCCATTGGACCTGGACTTCAACCGCCACGTCACCAATGGCCGCTACTTCACCCTGGCCGACGTCGGCCGAATGGATTATGTGCTTCGCAGCGGCGCGTTTCGCGTGGCACTCAAGCACCGCGCAATGCCTATCGTGGGCGATGTGTGGGGCAAGTTCCGCCGCGAACTCAAGCTGTTCGAGCGCTTTGAAATTCACACACGCATGCTCGGCTGGGACCACAAGTGGAGCTTCGTCGAACACCGCTTTGTCAAAGACCGGCGCGTGATTGGGGTTGTGGTCATGCGCGGGTTGTTTCGCGGGCCAAAAGGCAGTGTCGCACCGGCCGAATTTGCCGATGCCTTGGGCCTGGACAAGCAATCGCCAGCGCTGCCTCGATGGCTGGCTGAATGGTCGGCCAGTTGCGACGGTTTGAGCGCCGACCTGCGCGAAGCAGAGCAGTTGGAGCAGCCGCAGGCAGCGAAATCAGCGTGATGTGTTGACGGGAAAGAAATCCTGATGGGATCTAAAAGATCAGCGCTTGGCCGACAGCGGATGCGTAATGGCCGCCATCGGCCGGGATGCCGTCAACGGCTGGCGACTACCACCTGCTGCTCCAGCAGGCCCATTCTCAACTGTGCCAGTTCAATCAGGTGCACCACCCCCATCGCGACCTTGCGATTCGGGCCGGTCTGGTTGTCGGCGTTCTCATAGGCCGTGGCGGCGGCTGACTGCAGGATCGAGTGGAGGTCGAGGAGGGTGTCTTCGTGATTCAGCGAGGTTGGTGGTGGGTTCGGTGGTGCGGCAGCGACAGAGGTGGACGCCGGTTTCGGCATGGCATCTGGTCTCAGGTCATAGTGGGCCAGCGCCTGGTCTACGACGCGAGGATCGATGGTTCCGGCATGAGATGAGGGCGGCGGATTGGGGGTGGGTTTGAACATGGTTCACGATACTCCTAGTGCAAGACAGGGAGCCGTCACCATCGCTACCAAACGATGTAGGGTGGCGGCCGTACGCAGGTTGGTAGACCGGTGCACTAGGAACCCGGCGCGTCCGAGGACGCCCTGCGCACGGCCACCATGAAACGGAGGCCGAAAAAAAGCGCCTCGCTCAAGGTGGCGCTTTGCGCCTAGTGACACCAGGGCTACCAAACCCTGTCACTGATGTGCAGTGACAGGCCGAAGATAGCCACCGGCGCTAGACCGGCGCAAGCGGTCGGGATTTTCTAGGAAATTTCACTCAAGGGAAAGGGAGTCGTCTGTTGGGTGCCGAGTGGGTAGAAGCTGCCTCTCGTGAAGAGCACAATCGGCCAGGAGCATGCACAGTCCCACTGCATGCCCCTGGACCGCAACTCAAGTCATCGACGGTGCTCGCTCACATGTCTATGCCAAGGCTGTCTGCTAAAGCCCTCAGCTTCATTGATATAGCGATGATTTCATCTTTCGTCATCCCGCAATATGTGGGGAGTGATTTGCATGGGATGTGCTGCGCCAGAGCGGGTCCACATGCGATGAAATACTTCAGCTCTTGCTTGGTAACTGCCAGATGCACAAGGTCAGCTTCGGAAGGTTCGTTCATTCATATACCCAAGTGAATGAGATCAATTGTTGATCATAAGCCGTCAGCAGCGTTCCAACTACGCTAAATCATACGGTGGTGCTCTCTATTCAGAGCCCCTCAAAAATAAGCAAACCAAGGCAAAATAGCGCTACCGTCATGCCCTTCGTACTGTGCCTGCCCTCGAAGATCCTTGATGCACAGACATAAACTGATTGTGGCTGGAATAGCTAAAATGTTTAGCATCCATAAAAGGGGATTGCTGGATTCAAGCGTCACCAGCGAGATGATGTTAATGACCAGGACGCTGATTATCAGGGTGTTGTACTTGAGGTGCTGGCGTCTGACAGCGGAAAAACTTCCCCAGTCATAAATCAGCCACTCATGAGAAAAAACTCCGCATTCTTGGCATTTATGAGTAGGCGAGAGCCTGATGGGGATATGGCCACAGTTGGGGCACCGAACCTTCAAATCCTGATCCATGGTGAGATGATGTTCCTGACTACGTTTTCTTAGCGATGCTATCGCAGAAGGCGCGAGGCCTATTTGGAGCGCCCGGCTTTGGTGGCGAGACTAGCAGGGCAGCTTGTTGCCTGGTAGCTGCCTTTAGCCTCGTACCGTTGACGCTGATAGGCTTTACGACCGATTTACCTTACGGCTCCGCAAATTGCTCGTAACCCAGCGAAATCCCATCATTGGCCGGGTAGCTGACGTAAACCACGATATTGTCACTGGTGGCCACGATTGCGTACGGCCATTTCCCATTGGCTTTGCGCATTTCCTCGTAGAGCGGAAGGAAAAAGTTTTTCGTCTGCCCAGTCGGATCGTATGGCACTTGCCCGGTGAAGATAGGGTAGTGGTCGCCGTTGCACAGCTGGACCCGTTCCAGCTTGATGTCATGTTTTTCCAGAACAGCGCGGGCCGGGTGCTGCCAAGTCTTGAGATCCACATCGTGACAGTCCGTCGCCTTGCTGCTGTAAAGCTCGGTGTCCTTCAGCGCCGGCAGCGCCCAAGCCAGAGAGGGCAGCATCAATAACAACACGGAAAGAAAACGCATCGCACGGGCATCCTTGAACGTTGGGATGCGGATTGTAGAGGTTTCCGTGTGCAAGCGACTATCGGCACCACGCGTAGCACGGCTACAAGTGCCTCGGGCGTTAGGCTTTCCGACCAGGTTGCGAGGTTGGCGGGCAGGCTCAGCCAAGGTTGCGATGCTCCACGACCTGAAGCGGGTATGGCGGGTCACTCAGGTGTTTGATGCTCTCTCGCAGGCGCTTCCACGCTTTTTGAGCGACGCTTGATGGGCCAAATGCCCCGCAGTCTTCATCGGCTCAGGATGCTTGACCCTGAAGTGGCTACAAGCCTCATCCTGATAGCAGTTCATCTCTATCAGGAATTCATCTATGGACAATCGTATTCCTCCGCCGCTCGTTGCTACCTTGTTCGGCCTACTGGCGTGGTTCGCTGCCCGGCAGTTGCCGGGTACCTTGGCGCTGGCTATCGAGTGGCGTGTGGGTCTGGCGCTGATCGTGTTGCTGGCAGGTGTGACTATTTGTCTGGCTGGCGTATTTTCATTCCGCCGTGCACGGACCACGGTCAACCCGCTGAGGCCGGAAACGGCTTCTGCTCTGGTCCGCTCGGGCATCTACCGGTACACCCGCAACCCCATGTATTTGGGCTTCGCCACCGTGCTGGTCGCCTGGTCCATCTTCCTCGCCTGGCCGCCAGCCCTCCTGGGCGTGCTGGGTTTCGTGACCTACATGAACCGCTTCCAGATCGGGCCGGAGGAGCGAGCGCTTGCCGGTCTTTTCGGCAGGGACTTCACTCAGTACTGTAGTCAGGTCAGGCGTTGGCTCTAGCAAAGGAACTGTCTGACATTGACGTTCCTCCTCGTGTACTCCAGCCGATGGGTCTCTGTGTCTCCCTGAAACGGGTTCATACGTTGCCGCGTCATACCAGGCGTTTTGTGGTGAGGCGGCTGGCCCATTCGCGGGCAAGCCCGGCTCCTACAGAATGGAGGCGATCACCATTTTGATGGCCGCCGCAACCCGGTAGGAGCGTGGCTTGCCCGCGAAGCTTTTGATCTTCAGGCACTCGACAGAGGTTGCCGGGTTAGGCGTTGCCGGCAGGCTATGACGCCGAGACCGGCTCAGGGACAGGCAGGTGAGCCATCATCTGCCCGTTGGCAATGGCACTGGCTTCAAGCTTCGCCCGTTCGCCGTCCAGAAAAGCATACGTGGCCTGCAGGGTGGTGATCTTCGTTTGAATCTCGGCCATCTTGCTGGCGACCAAGGCCGCGCCTTGCGCGCAATTGATCGTATTGCCCCGCCTGGCCGCCAGGATCTCCCCGATCTCGGCGAGTGAAAACCCCACGCCCTGGGCACTCTGAATGAACGCCAGATCAGCCACGGTCTGATCGCTATAGCTGCGGTAGTTATTGGCCTGTCGATGAGCCACGATCAGCCCGAGCTGTTCGTAATAGCGCAACGCATGGCGGCCGACTCCACTGCGGCGCTCCAACTCTCCGATGTTCACGAAAAAAACTCCTTGACTGTAGAGTAGGCTCTACACCTTAGCCTGCGCCGATCATCCAAACAAGGATTCAGACATGAGCGTGGAATGCTTCGTCACCGGCGGCAGTGGGTTTGTGGGTCAACATTTACTGGCCCGTCTCACGGCGACAGGACACAAGACCTGGGTGCTGATGCGCACCCCCGAAAACATTGCGCGGCTCAGAGAGCAGGTAGGCCGGCTGGGCGGTAACCCCGCGCATATTCACGCCGTTGCGGGCGATATCAGCAGAGAGGGACTGGGACTCAGCGAGGCGGACCAGCAGCGCGTGTCTTCGGTCGGTGTGGTCTTTCACCTGGCGGCGCAATTTTCCTGGGGGCTGACAATGGAGCGCGCCCGCACGATCAATGTGCAGGGGGCGCTGAGAGTCGCCAGGCTTGCGGCGACCCAGCGCATCCGATTGGTGATGGTGGGCGGCTATATGCTGCAGAACCTTAGCCACCTTGCCAACATCGGGGTGGATAATGAGTGCCCGGAAAACACCGATTGGCCCGCAGTCTATGGTCGCGTGGGCGGCTACGAAGGCAGTAAGCTCGAGTCCCATTTCGCCGTCATCCGCCACATGCAGGAAGCGGGCGCGGATTACACGATCGTTCACCCTGCAACGGTGTGTGGCCACAGCGAGAGTGGTCACATCGTCGAAGGACAACCCCTGGTCGAACTCATTCGAAACCTGGCGCAAGGGCGGTTCAAGGCTATCCCCGGTTCCGCCAGGCACTGGTTGCCATTGGTCAGCGTCGATTACCTGGTGTCGATGATCGCCTGCGTGGCATTCGACCCCACGATGGTCAACCGCCAGGTCCTGGCGCTCTACGAGCACACACCGAACCTGAAGGGGATGCTTGAGCAGATGGCAAAAACCCTGGAGGTCACGGCCCCCCGCCGCCATGTGGCGATAGGGTTGCTCAAGTGGCTTTTGAAAATTCCCGGCCTGGCGGCCCGATTGGCGATCAGCGCCGAGTCACTGGACTTCATTCAGACGCAGCGCTTCGACATGAGCCACAGCGAGCAACTGGAGCGCAAGTATCGGCTGACCCATCCCGACATGACCCGGACTCTGGAAAGGACGGTGCGCTACGCCAGGGGTCACTTGCCCCATTGAGGCCAACCGGTCAGGCCATCTTCGAGTCGGTAGAGAATGCCTTGTGTTCGGTTAGGCTCATGCTGAAACGCTTGTTGGATGCTGTTCGAAGGGGGTGCGCAATCCCGCGGTGATCGGTATGGGCTGGCGACTGACCGCGGATAAAAAGCCCCGCCGAGGCGGGGCTCTCTCCATCATGATGACCACCGCCGTACTGTAGGAGCAGGGCTTGCCCGCGAAGCTTTTGACCTTCAGCCAGCCATCAACCGCTGACCGCCACAACCTGCTGCTCCAGCGAACTCATTCTCAACTGTGCCAGCTCAATCAAGTGCACCACCCCCATCGCGACCTTACGGTTCGGGCCGGTCTGGTTGTCGGCGTTCTCATAGGCCGTAGCGGCTGCTGATTGCAGAATCGAGTGGAGGTCGAGCAGGGTGTCTTCGTGAGTTTGCGAGGTCGGCGGCGGGCTTGGAGGCGTGGCGGCTGCGGTGGAGGCGGGTGCCGGTTTCGAGCCTGCCTCTGGCCCCAGGTCATAGTGGGCCAGTGCCTGGTCGGCGATACGAGGATCGATGATTCCGGCACGATACGTAGCAGGCGGATTGGGGGTCACTTTGAACATGCTGGTAACTCCTAACGTAGGTTAGAAGCCGCCAAAATCACTGCTAAATGATGGGTGGCGGTCGTACGCAGGTTAGCAGACCGGTACGTTAGGAAACCGGCGCATCCGAAGATGCCCTGCGCACAGCCACCATGAAGCACCGAGCACAAAAAGCCGGTGGGATGGGTGACGCTGTGCGCCTAACGATTTGCCGAGCTGCTAAACCCGATCACTGGATTGGCAGTGACGGGCCGAGACTAAACCACCGAAATTATTAGGCGCAACCGGTCGGGATTTTCTAGGAAATTTAATTCAAGGGAAAGGGACATGTCTGGTTTGGCGCTGAGTGGGCGGAAGCTGGCAGCAACAAATGACAGCTATCGGGCAATAGCTGCCCGATAGCAGCGTCCAGGAATTTACAGTCATTCAGGTTAAAAAGCGGCCTGAGTAACCGTCAGCCCGTGCTTTCGCCAGCGAGCCAAGTTAGAAAGAAAGGAGTTCAAGTGGGTGAAAATAGCCCTTCAAGGAAGACGAGAGCGACCCTGTTTAATGACTGGTTGGATCTTCCTTCGCGCAAAGCTCGACTAGGATAGCGCGGCGGGGGGAATAGCTCCATAATCTCGCAAGAATCCATTTTCTGAAAAAATAAACTCGTTCCCATTTATGCATCAGGTTTTTCCATGTTCAACAGAAGCGATTTTGATCAGCTCACCGTGGAAGAAAAGTCTTATTGTAGAGCGATCGGTGATTGTCGCGGTCTCCATTTTGTGACGTATCCATCAGTCGCCTTTCAATACCCCGATTCTGAGGAAACCATTCGAATAACCCGCGCGCCCAAACAGCAAGGCGAAAACGGATTGAAATTCTGGCTTCATGCCGAATGTGTAGATTGGCATCATGAAAGGGAAAGCTACTTCGTGGGCTATGTGTCTGACGCCAAGTTTGAGGCGATTTCGGAAGCTGTTTTCAATAAGATGGTCGCGGAGCAGGCGCATTATTTGATCGCTCCCCTCAAGCAGCCGCTGCATGAGCCCAGCGGTTTCATCGGAGCGTTGTTGATGTATTCAATGAAGACGGAGTTCATCGTTTCACTGTTCGCGGAGTATGAAGACGAGTACATCCATTTCTATTGGGACACGACTTCATGAGCGGCGGCCAAGGACCGAAAGCGAATTAGGCTGAACGCTAGACTGTCGCCGAGAAGGGGCTGTTGTGAACGGCACCTATTGGCCGAGTGCTGCCTCTCGCGCAGCGCCTCAGGCAGCAGTGACTGCGGGTAGTTCTGGTAGCAAACCGGACGCAGGAAACGATCGATCGCCAGGGTACCCACCGAAGTACCACGGGCACCGGAAGTCGCCGGGTACGGCCCGCCATGGACCATCGCGTCACACACTTCAACACCGGTTGGGTAGCCGTTGATCAGGATCCGGCCGACTTTATCTTCCAGCAGCGGCACCAGCCAGGCGAAGGCTTTGAAGTCTTCCGCTTCGGGCCCTGACCCGGCGACAGTGACTTAGTTACCTATTCGGCACACCTCGACCTGGTAACCCATCGCACTGAGTCGCTGGGCAAATTGCCTGAAATTCACCTTCGAGAAAAACGGCATGTGTAACTCTGCGTTGGGTTGCATGATGGCGAACACGATCCTGTTGCGAGGCTGCGTGGTAGTGTTGAAGACAAATCGGAAATCACCGAGCTCTGCGAGATGTGCGTTCACCTGGGTAACGACATCCGGTGAGTTGATCAGGGCCTCAGCAGACACGTAAGCCTGTGAAAAAAGGTGGCTCAATACGCTCGACGATGAGTACTTTTTGACGTGGATGATGTGGTGGTCCGGCGTGAGTAAGTCACAGAACTCGAATGGGCCGCCTGCGCCGGTCAGTCTCACCAGTTTCTGGTCGAGTAGATAGAAACTGACGTTGTCGGCGATACGCCTAAGGTAGGCGCCTTCGTGGTCAGTACCATATGGAGGAAACACCAGGTCGCTAGGAACCGCAGCCTCAAAAAAACGGTTCACTTGCTCGGTATAGTCGCGATCAATCTGGTACCAATCACCTTCGCTGAGTAGATAGATATTGCCTTCGTGTTCGATCTCGGCCTCCAGGCACATATACAGAGGCCAGGTGGCAAGTCGTTGTTCGTCCGCGCCATATAGGTAGATGCGCTCAGACTCCAACGCAGGACGGGAGATTACCCTCAGCAAGTGCTTGGCGAGCAGAGCTTGTCGCAGATCCAGATCAAATGCGATCGCTGGGCCATTCCGTGATCGGGTACTATGTTTGACATAGCCAAAACCGCTGATGTCATTTCCGAGTAGTTCAGGTGCAGCCGCGCGGACGCGGTCAAACTGCTCAGCGTTCATCGCTCTCACCAGTACCTCATCCAGTTGCCCTCTGAGTGCGGAATCGCGTACAGGAACTATAAAGTCCATCCAAGGATACTTTTCCTTGCAGTGTTCATCCTCGTAAGCCGTCAACAGCCGAAGCGCGATTTCCGGGAAATCCTCAAGCTTCACATCGGAGTGAAGCGCCAATGAGTCCGAGCCGCTTACGTACTCGCCTTCATCCTGGTCGTTTTCCACGATCCCGGTCAGCGACTTGAGGATTTCCGAATCAAATTTGAAGTCGAACTCAGAGATGGACAACAGCCTCGATGACTGCGCTTTTGAGCGAAGCGGCGTACGATCAATATTGGATTTTTCCACAGATTTGATCAGCAGAGGATCTGTCAAGCTGAGCGCTGTACGAAGCCCAAAGTAGCGTTCAATCGCGAGCGGATCGATCAGATGCCTGGCATGACCAAAGGTGAAGCAAAAGACTCTGTTATTGACTGCCATGACCAGTAGCGCTTTGAGAGATCTACCGGTCAAGTCGAGGCCGGCTACTTCTGGAACCGCTCCGAAGAGTTGTGTCCACTTTGGGTGGGAAGGATTTTTTTGGTGAAAGAAGAGACACTCAATATCGCCCAACGAAAAAGCGATAGGTTGCAAATTGGCCTCGTCGGAAAGCGCGTCCCGGACGGTTCGCCCCTCCTTAAGCAAGAACACGTTGATAGTGATCTTCACGCGTCACTCCTTGATTTTCCTCCTTGATGTTAAATTGGCATTTGCCCTCGTATTCGTCAAGCCAAGTAAAATGTAATCGGCGACAGTCCTTGCTCAAATGCATTAAGGGTATAGCTCGCGTAGATCGCGCTACGCCTCTGCATCAGCAATGCATCTGGAGCGGCAATGAAGTGGAGTTTGGCGACGATGGTTATACCCGACTATCCCAGTTGAAGAAATTTCAGCGTTCGCTAGCACACGAATGAGGGGGGCAGCCGTGCGCAGGTGTGCAAGACCGGGCATATCGGACCCCGGCAGACTCGAAAGTCTCCCGCGCACGGCTACCACCAAACGGGGATCGAAGAGGGTATAAGCATCTGCCTAAGCGGCTTGTTTGAGGATGCGTGATGTATTGATATGAGTGTGCTTTCACATTCGTATCATCCATTAGGATGGCCTTACGAAGACTATCGGCAAAGTATGGCCCAAACAAACGGTCGGGTTTTTCTAGGAGGTTTCAGTCAAGGGAAAGGGAGTTGTCTGGTTGGGCGCTGGTTGGGGGATGCAGTTGACCAAGAGTAGGTAATCGACCCAAAGCAATCCTTTGTGGTTACAGTAATGACTGGGCCGGAAGTCGCTGACCCACCAGCGCCACGGACTAACAGTCCTAGAACTGGCACCGTATACAAGGTTGCTGCACCCCTCATGAAATGGAGGATGGGTAGAAGAGCGACAGAATCAGCAATAGTTCTCAATCAAGTCGGTCGAGACCCCAAGCGAATGTGGGGCCTGCCAGAGGGGGAATAAGTGTTAGATATTTGCAATATTTAGTTACATTTTTCACATAGCTAAAATCGGTCGTGTCACGCATCTTGAGAGTGTCGGCGATAGCAATAATTTTACTCTGTAATAATCAATTCTGAGGGGAATTTTATGGCGCTTAAACCTGGTCCGAAGCCTATTGCTAAATCAACTGGTGAGGTAGACAAACGTCGTCGTGACAATAAAGATACGCCAGGTAATAATCCTGATTTGAAGCCTAGCAAGTCCTCAAAAAAATAGCGTATCACTGGCAGAAGCTACTGTAATGGTAGCTTTTGTCATTGGGTTTATAGCGACTAAATGCATACCCTGATAGCTGAGCTACCTTAGCTTTTCTAGCTGCTCTAAAGGCTCACTGGGTAAAATTTTCAAATCAACAGACTCTGAATTGCCGTCGTCTCGCAAAAAGCTGATTGATCGCTGCTGGCTGGTAGCAGTCATTCAGGCTTAGCATCATACGACATGATATTGCCCCGGTCATCCAACCTGCTCAACAACGCGGGACCATCAGCAACCCCCAGAATTTGATCGATTGCGGCGATTTTCAGGCTCGCAGCGTCGGTCTGAAAATTCACGCCATTGAACGCCGCATCCGCCTCATTGTGAAGCGCATAGGCCAGATGCGCTGCGACCGCCTCCACATCGCTGCCCAGATAATCAGCAAGCAACCCCCTGATCTCAAGCAGCGCGAGCGCGAGTAGCCTGGTCTGATCTGACTGCATAAGGATTCCGATTCCCAAAGGTGGATATGCGAACGAATTCAGCAGGGCCAGATTAGTCCCTGGACGGATAAAGCAAAACACCGACCCCATGTCTAGTCCTGAAATAGGT
>NZ_JSYZ01000022.1:77570-77738 GCF_001293465.1 Pseudomonas asplenii | reverse complement strand
TGGCGTTGTTGAGGATGACGCCCTGGCTACCGACGTTGTAATCCTGGAACTGGTTGTGCGACAGACCGCTGCCGTTCGGTGCCGCGATATTGACGATGGGCACGCCGTTGCCCGCCTGACCCAATGTCGTCCCCGGCGCACTGACCACGATGCCATCGGCCTGGGCCC
>NZ_JSYZ01000022.1:56181-77448 GCF_001293465.1 Pseudomonas asplenii | reverse complement strand
CGAACTGGCGAACGTCCATGTCAAAAATCTCGGCGTTCCACACAAAAAACGGGCCGCCTGATCTCTCTACAAGGAGACAGGCAGCCCGTTTTCTGCACGAATGATATTAATATGATGTCACAATATTAATTTGCCACTATCTTGACGTCAACGATCTCTCTGCTACGCGGGAGAGAACGGATATCAGCAAAATCGCCTCCCCGCCCCACCTCACCTCACGGCTCTCCACTCACCGTCTAATGTTGTGGTATCCCGCCCAGGCCAGAGAGGGACCCGCTGATGAAAACCCGAGTCGAACAGGTGGTGCTGCTTGCGGACCTGGCCGGTACCGCGGTGTTCGCCGTTGAAGGTGCGATCAGTGCCATGCGCGCGGGCCTGGATCTGCTGGGGGTGATGGTGATTGCCTTCATCGTGGCCCTGGGTGGCGGCGTCACCCGCGACCTGCTGATCGGCGCCACGCCCCCCAACGCGATACGCGACTGGCGCTATCCGGCCCTGGCGTTTGCCATGGGGCTGCTGGCCTTTGTCTTTCATACCCAGGTGTTCAGCCTGTCGGAGTCGCTGCTGACCCTGCTGGATACCGCAGGCCTGGCCCTGTTCGCCATCGCCGGTGCACAGAAGGCACTGAACTTCGGCATCTCGCCCTTCGTCTCGATGCTGATGGGCACCATCACCGGCGTCGGTGGCGGGGTCATTCGCGATATCGTGCTGGCGCGCATTCCGATGGTGCTGCAGGCCGACCTGTATGCCAGCTCTGCCTTCACCGGTGCCGCCGCGCTGATCATCGCCCGGCGCCTGGGTGTACCGCCGGTGACCGCCGCCCTGCTGGCCGCAACGGCCTGCATCGCATTGCGCCTGGCTTCGGTGAACTGGGGCTGGCAGTTGCCGAAGATCACGGTTTGAAACAGAAGCACAGAGTAGGGAAAGTTGATTTCTACTCAATGATCCGTTGAATTCAGCGATGCCCCACAGCATCGGCACCTTGGTACCTTTGGTGCCGACGATATTCCAATCAATCAATGCGGTTGCACCAGGCGCAACATGCCCCTTTGCAGTCGAGCGGCGGACAACCGCCGCAGACCGTAATGCACTTGGGCGCAGAGACCCAATGGGCTGACCAGCACAACCGGTCGAGCTGGGGGGAATCTACGTATCACTCGGGTCAGCCGAACTTGGCTTTTCTAGTGGACAGATACTCGGTGCGAATGGTGCGACGTGACGTCTACCTATACAGATGTAGTGAATTGTTCAATCATAATCAGACAGAGAACGAACCATGAATTATCTTCCTTCAGCTGATCGCTACGATCACAAGATGCCCCTTCGCCGTTGCGGCAACAGCGGGATCGATTTGCCCGCTATTTCTCTGGGCCTGTGGCAAAACTTCGGAGGAACCGATGTTTTTGAAACGGGCCGGGCAATTTTACGACGAGCCTTCGACAGCGGGATCAATCACTTTGATTTGGCGAATAACTATGGCCCTCCACCAGGCTCGGCGGAAGAGAACTTCGGGCGGGTAATGGCATGTGATTTTAAAGCCTATCGCGACGAAATGTTCATTTCGACGAAAGCGGGATGGGATATGTGGCCGGGGCCATATGGTGGGATCGGCGGAAGCCGAAAATATCTGATTGCGAGTCTCGACCAGTCCCTGCGCCGTATGGGCCTGGATTACGTGGATGTATTTTATTCGCATCGTGTCGACCCGACGACACCGCTGGAAGAGACAATGTCAGCGCTGGCGCACCTTCATCGGCAGGGAAAAGCATTGTACGTGGGTATCTCCAGTTACTCTCCCGAACTGACTCGCCGGGCCGCCGCCATCTTGGCTGAGGAACGAGTACCACTTTTCATACACCAGCCCAACTATTCGATGTTCAACCGCTGGGTCGAAGATGGGCTACTGGATACACTGACCGAGATCGGAAGTGGCTGCATCGCTTTCTCGCCATTGGCTCAAGGTTTGCTCACCGACAAGTACCTTCAGGGGATTCCTTCGCAAGCAAGGATTACGCGTAATGGGTCGTTCAATAATCAGATGCTGAGCGACGCCAACCTGGATCGGATCCGTGCGCTGAATGCAATTGCGAAAGAGCGCAATCAAACACTCGCACAGATGGCGATCGCCTGGGTGTTACGTGATCCACGGATTACCTCAGCACTCATCGGTGCACGGACTGTCGAACAGTTAAATAATTCACTCGGTGCTCTTCAGAATCTGGAATTCTCTGCTGAAGAACTGGCCAATATTGATCTGTTTGCAACGGAGGGCGGGGTTGACTTGTGGCGTGAATCCGCTTCAATCTAGAACTATACCTCATCGGAATCTTCAGTATGCCCAAGAGTGTTAGATCTGAGCTCGCAGATCTTCGTGTTTTCGTCACTATCATGCGGTGCGGAAGCTTTAGAAAGGCTGCCCTTGAACTCGGTGTGACAACTTCGGCACTCAGCCACACTATACGTAAGCTGGAGGATAGACTAGGGGTGCGGTTGCTCAACCGCACCACCCGCACGCTTGTAGCCACCCCCGCAGGAACAGCGCTTTCGGCGCGACTGGAAATTGGTTTCTCCACCATCGATCAAGCACTCGGGGATCTTGAACATCTTCGTAATTTCCCGATAGGCAAGCTTAGAATCAATATGCCACAAGATGCATCATTGCTATTGGCGAGACCTGTCCTGGCTAAATTCACTTCCGAATTTCCGCAGATCGATTTAGAGGTCAGCGTGGAAGATAGATTCGTTGACATAGTGGCAGAGGGATATGATGCGGGAATTCGTTACGGCGAGCGAGTGCCCAAGGACATGATCGCAGTCCCCCTCACCCCTGTATTGAAATGGGTAGTGGTGGCATCACCCACTTTCTTAAAACGTCATGGACGCCCCTCCACCCCCCAGCAACTCCTAAACTTTCCATGTATTTTAACCCGCTTGGGTGACGGCACCCTTTTTCAATGGGAGCTGGGCAACGATGAACGAATGTTGTCGCTGGAGGTGAAAGGACGAATCTGTCTGAATGAAACGGGGGCTCGCATCAATGCCGCTGTGGATGGAGTCGGATTTGCTTATGTCCTGGAGGAAGTGGTACGGCAGCACATCACACGTCAGGAGCTGGAAATTGTTTTACCTGAATGGTCGTCGGACGGGCCGCCACTGTGTATTTATTATCCCAGCAGAAAACAGATGCCTGCAGGACTAAGACAGCTGATAAACATGATGCGAGCACAATTTTTACTACCGGCGATCGCCGTACATAGTTGAGTCGCTAAAGCCGTAAATGCTAAACGCTACGTTTCAACGACAAATGACCGCGTATCAAGGTTTTTCATACAGAGCCCAGGTCCTCTACTTCTCTGTGCTATGACAACACAGAGACTAGAGGACAAGCCTATCCTTTGCTTTCAGTCAGTTGGATGCACCTTGGGGTTTGAGGAAAACCAGCCTCTTCTGTCATGGTTGCTACCATACTCATCAACCACCGCACCCTCCGGCCCCGCCATCATAAAATGCCAGGTTTCAATTTTCTTCAAACTTGAGATCTCTCCCTTCTTCAGAATAGTCATGTTCCCACTATGGACGGGACCAAAAGAAGAAGGAATTGGAGGCGTATCTTTCGTTACAGAGCCCACTTCTGAAAAGTTGTAGACAAAACCATGAAAAACTCGCCAAGCCTCGTCTTTAGCGGGTTTTGCCGGCGGGGTCGAAATTGGCCTGTGGATATGCTCAGGTATCATTTGGCCTGGAAGCAGGTACATGGTCATGGCAAAATAAGCACTTTTCTGACTATTGAACCATGTAACACTTGAAAGCCCAACATGTTCAAAGTCGCCAAGACCAAAGTCACTGACCCATATTTTACTATCCATCAGAGACGTGTAGTCTTCCTTGTAGAAATCGAGCATATCTTCAACCGCTTTTTTCGCAACATCCTTCTGAAAAATGCCGTCCTTGTAAAACTGGGCATTGGTGTATTTTTTAGAGTAGTGATCGGGCGGACTGACACTGTTCGAATCCGCTGCGTCTACAAGCGCGACCGAAAACAATGCGACCAATCCCAACATGTTTGACAACAGGACACGTTTACCCTTGCCTGGTAATATCACGACACGACCCTCACGGTTAGCTAGATGACTTTCGAATACGCCTCATTTACCGCACGCTCATTAATCGCACTCTACAAGCTACGTTATTTGCGCGTTTCAGACGTTAGTCAATGTAGCATTTGCTCGACACCATCAACACCAAAAGACTGTTGAATTTCCTTCACTACGGCACTGATAAAAGATCATCGACCAGACCTGTACATTCAATAGGCTGCGCATTACTTTTAACGCAACGGGTGCATATCAAAACGTCACCCGGAAATAGCAATCCAGACTAGTAATACATAAATATTCCCAGAGGGTGAGAACAATGACGCTTCGGGTGGCTGGCGCAGCTATGGTGTGGCTTCTATCTTCGGGGATACACGCCGCTCCAATCGACTCTTTTACGAAAGATCAGGTTAATCATGGCCGTGAGGTTTTCTCAGGCATCTGCTCTCAATGCCATGGCAGCAATCCGGCGGCCCCTTACGCTCAAGCGTCTCTGCGCATGAAAAGTATTGGTGAACTTTATACATTCATCTCCTCAAAGATGCCTGCAAACAATCCGGGCGGATTAAGCTCAAAAGACTACGTCGATGTGACTTCCTATTTGCTCTGGTCCGCCGGGAAGCCAAGCGGAGGTATTGAACTGACCCCTGACCTCGCAAAGCGGTCAAGCGGCCCTTTGCAGTAGTTTTCTGCTTCAGCACATGGCGAGGAAAACGCCGACCTGTGCCCGCCAGTGCTCGATGTGATAATTTTAAAAATGAAGAAACACGCTTCACTTGGAAAAAATCAAAAAGGAAAAGATGAACACTAAAAAACTCACCGAAACCAGCAAGTTCCTCAGCTACGTTCTACGACACGAGCCCCAGTCCATCGGCCTTCAACTGGACAGCGAAGGCTGGGCGGATATCGACGCCCTGATCACTGGCGCTGCTCAGTCAGGCCGCACTCTGGACCGCGAACTGATCCAGGCGGTAGTCAGCAGCAACGACAAGAAACGCTTCGCCCTCTCTGAGGACACACGTTGCATTCGTGCCGTGCAGGGGCACTCCACCGAAACGGTCAGCATCCAGCACATCGAGAAAGTGCCGCCCGAGGTCCTGTACCACGGCACAGCCACCCGCTTCCTGGAGTCGATCCAACAGAAGGGATTGATCCCGGGCTCTCGCCATCATGTGCACCTCTCCCAGGAAGTGAACACCGCCGTCGCGGTCGGACAGCGATACGGCAAGCCTGTGGTACTGGAAATCGATGCGCTGAAAATGCATCAGCAGGGCTTCAAGTTCTTCCAGGCCGACAATGGCGTCTGGTTGACAGAGCATGTCCCTAACTCATTCATAAGACAGTAAGCATTCCCTGCTACCAATTTCTGTGCTTTATTTTCCCTTTAAAACGGCCTCTTTGCTGATACACTGAGAAACCCCAACAGGTAAAAGGCAGATCACTTCTCTTATGTGATCCGGCAAATCAGAACACTGAATACCGACGTCGGGCCGCGCCATCAGTACATAATCACGGCCATCACCTACATCACCATCCAAGTCAACATCAAAACTGAACAGCCCCTTCCCCGCCATAGAAACAAAAGAGCTGAAAAAATATTTCCGCTGACTTTCATCAGCAAACAGCGGAGATCTCATCCCAATCACCTCGGCATCAAACTTATGAGGGAGCGAGTTAAAATACTCATAAACAGTTTCATAACCGGATATCGATGACCTCACCTTCAACGGCACAGCGCCCTGCCCGCCTGTAGCAAAATGGGCAACATTCCCATCCTCAAGACAAGCGAACCAATCCAGATCATGAAATGACAGAAACCCATCATCCATTTCCATCGCACACTCCCAAACAGCCATGTAGCCTAATTCTATGCAACAAAACGTCTCAGCTCATCACAAAACCGATTCAAGTCGACAAAATCAACAATCGTCTCAAACCCGAAGCTAACATTGGAAGATTCACCATCAGGACTACCGCAATTGAACAACACACGCATTGAGAAATGCCCATCCGACCAATCGATCGCTTCCCCCTCAAGGCATTCGATCTGCATGCCACACTCCAACGGCATATAGCCTGCCGAGCTTATTGCCGAACGCGAAGCCAGGGTCTGCATATGATTCTCAAAATAAAAAATCAACCGTTCTATATCTTTACGATAGAGTCTGTTCCAGAAATTCCCTGGCAAATATCCAGAAAATTTTCCAGCAAAGACACAAGCAACATTGAAGTCAAAGACACCTTCGATCTTATCAATTCTCAAACTTGAGAATTCCAAAGATCCACCCCCAGCCTTAGCGATAGAATCGGGAGCTCATCCATTCCAAGCAAACACTCCGATCAAAAAAATGAAAAAGTAAAATTTATCTAAGAGCACAATCGAATTACCCTTCAGCCTAGGAAACATAGGCCTTCCCTTTTTCTCTCTGAATCCAGATCCGAGCACAGACAGTACCACCTACCCCTTCAACCGCAACACCATCGCACACCGCAACCCCGCGTCATGGCCTAAGTCCACCTCATGCTGCAACTGCGCCACATGTTCCTCGCCCAGACTCGCCGCCTCGACCTCGACAAACCCCAGCCGCGCATAGAACGGCGCGTTCCAGCGCAAATGCCGGTAGGTGGTCAGGCTCACCGTTGCGAACAGTTCGGCCCGCGCATGGGCGATCGCCGCGGCCATCAGAGCGGTACCCAACCCCAGTTTCTGATGCACAGCATGCACCGACAGCTCGACGATGAAAAACGAGCGATCCATGGTTTCCGCTGCCAGAAAGCCCACCGGCTGATCGTCGGCATCGGTTGCCACCCACAAGGTACGGTGACGACACAGCTGCTCCAGATAATCCGCCGGCAACGGCTCGCCCTCGGCCACCCAGCCCAGTCCGACCTCGCGAAAAATGGACGCGGCAGAACGCTCGACCGCCGCCAGGGCGGGAATATCGTCAGGACGTGCGGGGCGAATGGCAGGCATCGGGATCTCGGGCTCGCGAATAAAACGCTCACCATAACAAAACCCCACCCGACTTGACCCCCTACCCACCCGCCCCTGCAATCAACCTCGGCCCATCGTGGTAACCTCAGCCCCTCAAACTGTCTGCCGCCAAGGAGGCCCACTTGCCCGACTCCATTCACCTGGACGCCCTGCGCGCTCGCTTCAACGCCGGCGAAACCCTGAAGTACGTGTTCTTCTGGGGCCACCAGCGCAGCAAGGACACCCTCACCGCCAGTTGCTTCAGCCAGTGGTATAACGCCGAATTTACCGTCGACGGGCAACGCTACCTCACCGCCGAGCATTTCATGATGGCCGAGAAGGCCGCACTGTTCGATGACCAGGACATTCGCACCCAGGTGCTGCACGCCCCGACACCCGGCGCGGCCAAGGCCCTGGGTCGCAAGGTGCGCGGCTTCGATGATCAGAAATGGCTGCAGCATCGCTATGGGATTGTCGTGAAAGCCAACCAGGCCAAGTTCTCCCAGAACCCGGCGCTGGGCGATTTCCTGCGCGGCACCGGCTCGCGCATCCTCGTCGAGGCCAGCCCGGTCGACAGCATCTGGGGCATCGGCCTGGCCCAGGACGACGCACGGGTGAACGACCCCAACACCTGGCAAGGCCTGAACCTGCTGGGCTTTGCACTGATGCAGGTCCGCGACGGACTGAACCCGGCGCAATAGCCCTATCGCTCAGCCCTGGCTGCCCGCCGCCAGGGCCGAACGCTCCAGCCCCCGCTGCACGACCCACACCAGCGGCAACGTCAGCAGCAGGATCGCCGCCAGGGTGATCACCGCCACCGGTATGCCGGTGAGATCGCCCAGTCGTCCAGACAGCATCGGCGCCAGCGCCCCCCCGCCGATCGTACCGGTGTAGAACAGGGCGAACGCCTGCTCGCGACGCCCCGCTGGCGAGACATCCGGCACCGCGCCATACAGCACCGAGGAGGTGCCGTTCAGGGCCAGCCCCAGCAGCGGCAACATCAGCATCAGGCCGGCCAACGGCAGGTACACCGCCAGGATGATCAGAAGTGCCGTGGCCGACTCCATCAGCCAGACCGTCCTCACCATGCCGATGCGCGCCCCCAGGTAACCGCAGAGCAGCTTGCCGAAGGCACCGCCGACGAACAGCAGCGCCAACGCCACGCCGATGCCCGCCGTCCCGGCCCCCTTGCTGGTCAGCAGGAACGGCAGGAAAGTGAGAAACCCCATGCGCACCGCACTGTCCAGCACGCCGGTCGCCAGCAGCGCCCGCAACCCGCTGACGGAGCCGCTACCGACACCGGCCTTGGCCTGTTTCTCCTGAGCAACTGCGCGGTGCTCCCGCCTCGGAATCAGCCACCACAGCAGCGCAGCAGCCGCCAGGCCCAGCAGCCCGACCAGGCTGACACTGGCACGCCAGCTGATCAGTGTCAGCAGCAGACCGACCAGCGCCGGGATCAGCATCTTGCCGATGTCGCCGGCGAAGTTGTATTGCGACAGCGCCTCCTTCACGCCCCCTCCGGCCTCATGGCTGTCGGTGACCATCGAGGACGCCAAGGGGTGCTGGGTACTGGCGCCCAGCCCGCCCAACATCAGCGCCAGCAACAGTACCATCAGCCCACCGGCCTGCCCGGCCAGCAGATAGGCCACTCCCGCCAGCGCCGTCCCGCCGATCAGCAGGCGCTCGCGTCCCCAGCGCAACGCAGCCCGGCTCGCCAGCAACTGCAAGCCGGCCATCACCCCGGAATAGGCGCCGCGCAGCAAACCGACCTGGGCGTAGCTCAAGCCGAACTGCACTTGCCAGATCGGCAGCAGGACATAGATCACATCCGTCAGGCCATCGTGCACTGCATGGGCGCCGCAAGCCGCCAGCAGCGAGCGGCGGCGCACCGAGGTCGCAGCGCTTGGGGGTTCGTTGAGGACAGCGTCTTCGTTCATGGTTTTCATTATTGGGAACGCCAGGCAGCAGGGTTGAAAACATCAGGCGTGGCTTGGACAAGCCCTGGGTGGGCGCCAGCCGACCAGGGCAAGCAGCAGCGACAGCAGTTGGAAGGCAATGACCAGCGCCACGCAGCCCGGCCAGCCCCACTGGCTCCAGATCAGCGCCGGCACGACGGCGCCGCCACTGCCGCCCAGGTAATAACCGCTCAGGTACCAGCCGACCGCGCCGGCCTTGTTGTGGCGGGCAGTGGCCGTGATGAAGGCATTGGCGGCGGCCTGCGCCAGGAACACACCCGTGGAGCTCAGGGCCAGGCCCAGCACGATCAGCCACAACGACGGCAACAAGGTCAGCAGCGAACCCGCGATCTCGAGCAGCGCCGCCCCCAGCAGCAGCTCGGACTGCGGCCGGGATCGGCTCAGGCGCCCCGCCAGCGGGATCACCACCAGCGCCAGCAGGAACACCATGTAGAGCGTGCCCAACGCCGCGCTGCCCAGTTCGAACGGTGCCTGGCCCAGATACAGGCCGGCATAGGTGAAGGTCGCCACCTGGGAGAACAGCACGCAGAAACCCACGCCATAGGCCGCCAGCAGCGGCCGACTGCGCAACTCGCGCCGGGCCGGCAGGCCATCCACAGCCTGGCGCACCGCCGGCCGCAGCTGGGCCGGCAACAGATAATGGATCGCCACCGCCACCAGCAGGCTGATCGCCGCCAGCAGCTCGAAGCCTTCACGCCAACCGATGTACTCGCTTATCACCCCGCTGACGAAGCGCCCGGCAAACCCGCCCAGCACCGTCCCGGCAACGTACAGGCTGGTGACCTCGGTCACGCTGCCACCGCTCCAGCGCTCGCCGATGTAGGCCACGCTGCTGGCGAACACCAGCGGAATCAGCATGCCCTCGGCGAACCGCCAGGCCAGCAATTCGGCAAAGCTGCCGGCATGGGCGGCCAGCCAGGCCGGCACGCTGGAGAGCAGCGCTGCCGCGACGATCACCGTGCGCCGCTCGAAGCGGGCGGTCAACCGGCTGACGAAGGGCGCGGTGAGCGCCACCGCCAGGGTGGTCACCGTGATGCTCCAGCCGGCCTGCCGCGCGCTCACCTGAAAATCCACGGCCAACACCGACAGGATGCTCTGGGTGGCATAGAGGTTGAGAAAGGCCACGCAGCCGCAGAGAAACAGCGCGACACGGGCGGACAATGGACGGGAATGCATGGAGCCTCTCGTTTTCTGGCGTGAGGACTTTATAAGATAGGCGCATCGTCCAAGACCAATACCGAATTCGGACCGATCAATACCCAAGGATCAGGATGCTCGACCTCCGCCGATTGCGTTACTTTCTGACCGTGGCCCAGGAGCTGCACTTCGGCCGCGCGGCGCAACGCCTGCACCTGGCCCAGCCACCGCTGACCCGGCAGATCTCGGCGCTGGAAGCCGAGCTGGGCTTTCGCCTGTTCGACCGCACCAGCCGCTCGGTGACCCTCACCGCCCAGGGCCGGCATTTCCTGCCCTATGCCCGTGCCGCGCTGGAGCAGGTCGACCTGGCCGAAGTGATCGCCGGCAAGCTGGCCAAGGGCCTGGCCGGCCAGTTGAGCATCGGCTACGCCAGCTCCATCGCTCTCTCGGACCTCTTCAGCCAGGCGATCCAGGTGTTTGCCCAGCGTTTTCCAGAGGTGCAACTGGCCCTGGTGGAAGAGCCTTCCGGCGCCCACTGGTCGCAGATCGTCGATGGGCGCCTGGACATCGGCATGAGCCGCAAGGCCCTGCCCGCCGGGCAGCGCGCGGTACAGTCATTGTCCCTGGGCGATGAACCGCTGGTGGCCGCCCTGCCCAGCGACAACCCGCTGGCAAGCATGAACACGGTGACGCTGGAACAACTGGGCGCCCACCCGCTCATTCTGTTTCCGGCCGACTACGGGTCGGGGCTCAACGAAACCATCGAGCAGCTCTACCAGCGACACGGCGTACCATTGCAACGCGGCCCGGCCGGGCGTCAGATCACCTCGATCATCGCCCTGGTCGCCGCCGGCCGGGGTGTGGCCCTGGTGCCCGCCTGTGCCCAGGCCCTGGCGAAAAAGGGCGTGACCTACCGGCCGCTGTCCGATCCCCAGGCCTGCGCCCCACTGCTGGTACTGACCCGCACCCAGGAGCGCGGCCTGCTGGTGGAAGCATTCATGGGTGTCATCGACGAGTTGAGGCCGGTAGGCAAGTAGCGCACGGCGCGCAGGAAAGTATTAACGCTACGGAGCGAAACCGTATTCGCATTGACGGTCGTGGCGCGGGGATTCATAGGTCTTTACCTGACGCACCGTTACGCGATAATAGCGCTTAGCTATCATCCTCCAGATTCTCCCCCTCGTAAGAATGCCCCGGCTAACAAGGAGTTGGCGTCTTCGGTTTCAGTTTCACAGTGGGAAGACATTGCCGCCAGCACGATGCTACTTAGAGTCAGGAAGCCCACGACATGCTACAGGCCTTCAGCCGCGGAAAGTCGCACCTTTACAGACGCTATCTCGGTCACCGGGAAGCTGATGAAGCCCGGGTGTGCGAAGAGGACGAGATCACCGCATTGATCATGGGGCCGCTGGATTACCTGCCCGCTGCCACCACCAGCCGGTTCTGGCGGGCCATGGTCGAGCAGGATGGCCGGAGCACCGCCCATGGATTTCCCGAGGGCCCCGCCCAGAACGTCGAAATGCACTTCTGGCCACGGCGGGCAATAGAACCGGACCTTCTGGTCGAGCTGCACTGGCCCGGCGGAACACGGCGCCTGCTGCTGATCGAATTCAAGTGGAACGCCGCCCTGAGCGGCAGCGATCAGTTGCATCGCCAGTGGGATGAGTTCCTCACACCGGGGGAGCGCGAAGATGCCTGGCACCTGTTCATTGCCCCGGAAATCAGCGCCGGCCTCAATGCGCTGGCCGAAGGCGATATCTGGGACGGTCGCCTGTTGCTGCGCACCTGGGCCGATGTCCTGGAGGTGCTCAGGCACCTGCGCGACCCCGATGTCCCTGGCCTGCAGAAATGGAAAAAACAGGTCAGGTCTTTCCTGGTAAAACTGGGGATCAATCGTTTCCGGGGTTTCAGGCACCTTACCCCACCCCGAACCGTCGATGATCCGGTCATTTTCTACAGCCCCATGAACGGCTTCACAAAGCTGGTGGCGCCACCCACCTTTCCCGAGGCGGATTCGCCCGCCTTTATCTGGAGTACCACACCGTGAACACCTCAGCCGATATTGGCAAGTCGATCAGGGACAGCTTCCACTTCGTGTCCAGGGTCGGCGCCGAATGCGATCACCTGGCCAAACTGATCCGGGAAGAGTTCAGTCGGCTGCTGTTGACCGCGGAAATCGAGAAACGCTACCGGGTGGCGGGCAAATGGATCGACAAATCCATCAATGACGCACATGGCTGGGTCTGCCTGGAGATGGGCTCTTCACTCCCCTTGATCATCAGGCCCAAGCAAAAAATTGGCGGCTATCTGTTCGTCCAGATCAGCCTGGCCGGACATGGCACCGATGCCAAAGATCCACAAGGCCCCTTGCTGCACGTTGGCTGGTGGCATGAACCCATTGACTTTGACGAGTACCATATGGGCTTCCCACTCGTAGCCAGCCCCTGCCTCACACTTGAGGAACAGCGTTTGTTCAAGTGGACCTACTCGGCCTCCGAGACCGAATGGTGCTACAGCCTGCGCCTGACAGACATCAACAGTCCGGCAGACGTACAGACCCACATCATCAGGCCGATGAAAGCTCTGCTGCTCGGCAAAGCACCGGCGGACGCACTGTCAGGGACAGCAGCGGTGCGTTATGAATCGGTGAATGACAACACGGGGTACTACCGCATACTGGCTGAGTCGTAACGCCCCTCGCCTCATACCCGGCCTTGAGGAAGGCACGCGCCCTACTCGTACACCGTCACACAATTACGCCCCGCCTTCTTCGACTGATACAACGCCTGGTCCGCCCAGGCGATCAGGTCGGCGTGGGTGACCGAGGGGCGGCTGAGGTCGGCCACGCCCAGGCTGATGGTGAAGCGGATGGTCACGCCCTCGTGCACCACTTGCTGCGCCTCGATCGCCTTGCGCAGGCGCTCGGCAAAGAACCGTGCACTGGCCTTGTCGGTGTCCGAGAGCACCACACCGAACTCCTCGCCGCCATAACGCCCGGCCACGTCGCTGTCGCGCACATGCTCGCGCACCACCTCGGCCACCCGCTCGATCACCTTGTCGCCCGCCTGGTGCCCGTAGGTGTCGTTGACCCGCTTGAAGTGGTCGATGTCGAACATCACCAGGCTGGTCGGGTTGCCATGGCGCTGGTTGCGCGCATAGGCCACCTTCAGGCTCTCCTCCCAATGCCCGCGGTTGTACAGCCCGGTCAGCCGGTCGGTGCTGGAGAGCTTCTGCAGTTGCGCGTTGACCGCCTGCAACTGGTTGCGGTTGGTGGCCACGTCGGTCACGTCGTAGATCACCAGGCAGATATGGTGGATCGCACTGTCGGTCGAGCGCAGCGCCAGCAAGGTGGTGTTCTGGTACATGAAATCTTCCTGGCCGGTGATCGGCTGGTAGTTCTTGAACCGTACCAGGTAGGGGCGCTGCTCCCAGATGGTGAAGCCCGGCGTGCCGAGGGTCGCGACACTTTCCACCTTGCGACTGAACCACTCGCGGTCGACCTCGGGAAACAGCTCGAAGAACGAGCGGTTGTGCGCCTCGCCCGGCTGCACCCCGGAGCGGTTCTCCATGAAGGTGTTCCACACCTGCACGCGGTAGTCGCGGTCGAGCACCACCACGCCCACATCGATGCTCTGGACGATCGCCAGCAACCAGTGAAACTCGTTCAGATCGATGTGGTCGCTCATGGCTCAGCTCATCAGGTAGGCGAGTTTATGGGTCAGGCGCTCGATCGAGTCCTCGGTGAACAGCAACAGCAGGTCGAAGTGGATATCGTGACCTTCCAGGCTGTAGCTGATCTCCACCGCCAGGGTCTTCTTCCAGCGCTGGCTGTTGATCCGGATCAGGTCCTCGATGGCCGCGTGCTGCCCGAGAATCTGCGGGTGGCCCTGGGAGAACACCACGTCGATCTGCTCGGCGATGCTGCTCAGGCAGGCGCCGATCAGCACGCTGGACAGGTCCAGGAGCATTTCCAGGTCCGAATACTCCGGACCCTGGCGCTTCATCAACTGGGCCATGTCGGCGATTTCCGAATCATGGAACATCAGCAGCGCCTCACCGGCGATACCGCCACCGATAAAGCCCTGGCAGATGGCGGTGAGCCGCTGGCAACTGCCGGCATCCGCCAGGGCCATGTGCAGCTCGCCGACTTCGAGGATGTTGACGTTCGGCACCGGCAACTGCACGAACACCCCGAGCACCTTGGCAATCAGCGCGGCCGCGCGGCCAATGGCGACGTTGACCGTCTCGCGGAAGGCATCGCGAAAGCTGATCTGCGCGTCCGAGGTCGGGCGCAACGGTGCCTCGTCCGGTGCATCGAGCAGGCCCAGTTCGCCCAGGATGCGCTGCAACTCCTGCTGGTCGAACGGTTTTTTCAGGAACGCCAGCGCACCCAGGGCGCGGACGCGGCGCACCGCCTCTTCCTGGACGTCGCCGGAGATCACGATGACCTGGGCCTGGAGCCCTTCGGCACGGATAGCCGCCAGTACCTGGTAGCCGTCCATTTCCGGCATGGTCAGGTCGAGCAGCACCACCTGCCCCAACCCCTGGCGAATCGCCTCCAACCCTTGGCGTCCGTCACTGGCCTGCGTGATCGAGACCGGCCAGTTCGCTGGCAGAGCGCGCAATATCTGCTTGCGCGCCATGCTGGAGTCATCACACACAAGTAGGGGAATCACTGACACAGACCGGCGCTCACGTGTTTGGCATCAGGGAAAACATTAGTGGCATGATGCCATAAAATTGACATAAAACGCTGATCGCCGAGGAATTATTGAGAACCACGTCGAATAATCCGCCAGGGTATCGCCGATACGCAACTCAGGGAATGCCCTAGATCAAGGATACACCTGCCGGCTCCGGGCAGAGGGCCGACGACGCGGATTACACTCTTTGACATTTTTTCGACAAACCACTCACAGACCGGCAAGGCACTCGAGCCTAGGATAGGTGGCCCATTCGCCAGTTCGCCGGGTGCTCCATGTTCCGCTCGCTCTGCACGCTCCTCCTGATCGGCTTCCTGCTGGGCAGCACGGGGTGCAACGGCCAGCCGCCGGTGCCGCCGCCCACCCTGGAAAAGGGCGACTACAGCGGCATCATCCGCTATCTGCAGGAGCGGATTCCCGAGGAGATGGCCGAGCAGAACGTCCCTGGCCTGTCGATCGCCCTGGTCGCCGGCCAGGAGGTGATCTGGGCCCGTGGCTTCGGCTATGCCGACAAGGCCGGCGGTGTCAGGGTCACCAACCACACGGCGTTTCGCGCCGATGCCCTTTCCAAGCTGCTGACCGCCAGCGCCACCCTGCAACTGGTCGAGCAGCAGCGGCTGAAGCTGGACGCACCGCTGCAGGACACCCTCCCGGAGTTCCATGTCCGCTCGCGTTTTCATGAGCGCCAGCAGGAGGCGGACCAGGCCGTCACCCTGCGTCGCCTGCTCAGCCATCAGGCCGGCCTGCCCGGCGAATACCTGCGCGACCTGCGTACACCGTCGGCGCTCGACCAACTGCCGCAACGGGTTTCCGGCCTGTGGTTGAGCAATCCACCGGGCCGGCAGGTGGCCTATTCCAACCTGGGCTACGCACTGGTCGGCGCCGCCATCGAACGCAGCAGCGGCGAAACCTTCGAGAACCAGTTGCAGAAAACCCTGCTGCAACCGCTGGGCATGACCCAGTCGAGCTTCATCGGCGACAGCGAGCTGCTGCCCTTCCGGGCCCAGGGCTACCGCAACGGCTCGCCCCAACCCGACAGCACGATTCGCGACCTGTCCGCCGGCGGCCTGTGGACCAGCCCGCAGGACCTGAGCCACTACGTGCAGATGCTCTTCGCCGAGGGCACCTACAAGGGGCGGCGGATCATGGCGGCGCAGTCGGTGCGGGAGATGTTCCGCCAGCAGAACCGCGGCAACGCCCTGGATTTCGATTGCCCGATGGGCCTGGGCTGGTTCCTCGCGCCGTGCGGTGACGAGATGATCAGCCCGGGGGTGCGGACCTTCCAGCACAGCGGCTTCAGCGGCGACTTCGTCTCGCAGATCAGCCTGCTGCCGGACCCACAGTTGGCGGTGATCATCATGGCCAACTCCGACACCAGCGCCGACCTGGTCGCCTCGCTGACCACCCGTTCGCTGCGCATGATGCTCCAGGCCAGCGCCGGGCAGGCCGCCTGCACCGAGGCGTGCGAGGACGAGCCGCTGGCCGCCGGCGAGAGCCGCCGCCAGGTGCCCAGTGCCATCGACCGGCAGCGCCTGGCGGGGTTCTACGCCACCTATGCCGGCGTGCTGCGCATTCGCGACGAGAACCAGCGCCTCTACGCCGAGCTGGGCGGCGAACGCTTCGAGCTGCTGCGTGATGAACAGGGCTGGCTGCGCGCCGAACAGAAGCGCCTGGGCTTCTGGCCGGTGGACCTGGGCGAGTTGGGCCGGCTGCAACTGGACCTGACCACGGTGCAGGGCCGGCAGATCCTGCTGGCCCGCAGCCATGGGCAGTTGATTCCACTGGGGGAACGGATCGACCCGGTGCCCCTGCCCAAGGGCTGGCTGAAGACCGTCGGGGACTACCAGGTGATCAACTCCGACGAGCCGCAGACGGCCCTGAGCGGCGTGAGCATCCGCATCGAGGAGGGTTTCCTGCTGATTCGTGGACGGATCGAGGAAGAGGAACTGACGGAGTTCATCCTGCTGCCGGTCGACAATGCCCACGCGGTGGTCGCCGGCAGCGGGCTCGGCCTGGGTGACACCATCAGCCGCCAGGTGCTGGGCATCACGGCCCTGGGCTATCGCTTCAAGCGCGCCAGCAAGGCGCCACCCACCCTGGTCTTCTAGCCCAGGGGGCGGCGATCGCCCCCAGGTCTGGCGGTGCTATGAAGCGGCCTCGGCATGGGCCCAGGTCATGCGGAACGACGCCCCTCCCCACTGCGAATCGCGGACCTCGACATGCCCGCCATGCCACTGGGAAACCCGCCGCACCAGCGCCAGCCCCAGGCCGAAGCCGCCGGTGCGACGGTCGCGGCTGGCATCCAGGCGCAGGAACGGTTCGAAGATCTTCAGGCGCCCCTCCGGCGGCACCCCGGGACCGTCGTCACAGACCACCACCTGGTAATCGTCGCCCTGGCGCGTCAGCGACACCTGCACCCGCCCCTGCGCGTAACGGATCGCATTGCGCAGCAGGTTGATCACCGCCCGGGCCATGAACCGCGGTTCGATGCAAACGGTTTCGACTTCGCAGGCCGCAATCGTCAACTGCACACCCGCGGCCTCCGCCTCCAGGGCCACGCTGCCCACCACGCTGTCGAGCCAGCTCTGGGCCTGGATGATCTGCCGCCGGCTCTCCCCCGCGCCGTGTTCCAGGCTGGCGTAGGTCAGCAGTTCCGAGACCATGTCTTCCAGCTCGCCAAGGTCGGCATACATGTCGCCGATCAGTTCGCCGCTGAACTGCGGATCGACATGCTGGCGCAACTGGTCCAGCTCGAACGACAATCGCGCGATAGGCGTGCGCAACTCATGGGACACCGCATTGGTCAACTCGCGCTGATTGGCGATCAAGCCCTCGATACGCGCCGCCATCTGGTTGAAGTGCTCGGCCAACTCGTAGATGTTCGACCGTCGCGGCAGATGCAGCCGGGCGCCCAGATCGTTGTTGCCGAAGCGCTGCGCGGCCAGGCGCAGCCGCTCCAGGTCACGCCAGTGCGGACGGACCCAGAAGAACAGCGTGATCCCCACCATCAGCCCGAGCAGGATGTAGGCCGCGATGGTGTACGGCACCGTCAGGCTGGGCTCGGGCGGCAGCTTGATCATCAACAGTTGCGAACCGTCGTCGATCCGCGAGATGAACTCGGTGAACTCGTCGCGCACCACCAACTGGTTGGACGCCAGCAACGCCTGCTCCCGCGGGCTGAGATCGAGCGTATCGGTGTCCACCAGGCTCAGGGTCAAACCATAGTGCGGCTTCCACTCCAGCAGTTGCCGCTCCCGGCCGGCCCGATCCAACGGGCGCAGGTCCTTGACCAGTGCATAGGCCTGGCCACGCACCGATTCGCGGTTGAGCGCCTCGGTCGGGCCGTCGAGCAACTCGGTGAACATGTAGTCGACCGCGTAGATGGCCGCGCCGAAGCCCAGGGCCAACAGGAAGTAAAGACGCAGGAACAGGCGCAGCATCTACAGCTCCCAGCCAAACGGATTGAACAGGTAGCCCTTGCCCCAGATGGTCTTGATGCACACCGGTTCGCGGGGGTTGTCATGCAACTTGCTGCGCAGCTTGCTGACATAAACGTCGACACTGCGGTTCAGGCCGTCGAAGGCGATCCCGCGCAGGCGGTTGAGGATGTCATCACGCGACAGCGTCTCGCCGGCAGCATTGGCCAGCAGCCAGAGCAGTTCGAACTCCATGGTGGTCAGTTCGATCACCTCGTCGGCCAGGCGCACCTCACGACAACTGCGGTCGATGCTCAGGCGGCCGAACTCCAGCGTACCGCGCGCCAGCGGGTCCGGCACCTGGCGCCGCAGCAGCGCACGCAGCCGGGCCAGCAGCACCGGCGGCTTGATCGGCTTGACCACATAGTCGTCGGCCCCCGACTCCAGGCCGAGGATGTGATCGAGGTCATCCTCCCGGGCCGTCAGGATCACGATCGGCGTATCGGCGATCGCGCGGATATCGCGACAGACCTGCAGGCCGCTCTGCCCCGGCAACATCAGGTCAAGCACGACGATCCGCGGCCGCCATTCCTGGAAAGCCGCCAACGCCACATCGCCGCGATGCACCGTGCGCACCTCGAAACCATGCTGTGACAAAAATTGCGCGACCAACGCGGCCAGCTTGAGGTCGTCTTCAACAAGCAAGACTTTGCTCAATGTCGAACTTTCCATAAGTGACAATCTGTAGATATATAAAGTGCGCGCATTATAAGCTCGCCATTGTGAATAAATTCCAGTTCCGCAACAAATAAATCGCTCAGCCAAAGTACCGCTATACAAACTTTTACAATCTGCAAACTTTTTAACAATTAGTCGGCTGATTCAATTAACGCCCCTCTCTGCAAAGCCTCGGCGAGACTTGCATCGGCGAGAAAAAATTGTTCAAATCCGCCCTCCTTCAATCCGGCAAGCCCTGTTGTCGTGTCGCCCAGGCGTTGATTCGCGCGGCGTCCGGCCCGGTGGCGCCAACTCGACCCGTCGTCGCCGGCTCTTGCGCACGCGCCGACTCCCCGTCTCCCGACCCCGATTGAATGACCATGACTATTCGACAAAGAGTCCCTCGCGACAACCTTGCCCTGAGCGAACTGTGGTTACGCTCGGTGCGCGCCACCCACACTTTCCTAGAAGAAGCCGATATACAGGCCCTGTATCCACAAGTGCGCGATCTTTACTTGCCGGCGGTGCAAGTCTGGGTCGAAGAAAACCCCGACCGCAGCCCGGCCGGATTTATCGGCATCGACGGTGACAAGGTCGAAATGCTGTTCATCGAACCGGACCAGCGTGGCCAGGGTATCGGCACCCGGCTGCTCGATTTCGTGCGCCAGCGTGGCGGCCCGTTGAGCGTCGACGTCAACGAGCAGAACCCCGCGGCCCATGGTTTCTATCGGCACTATGGCTTTCGCGATATCGGCCGCTCGCAGACCGATGGCCAGGGGCGCCCCTTCCCCCTGATCCACATGGCCCTCGAGCCGCAATCGAAGCCCTGAAGCCCCTGACCGTTCTCCCGCTGCACGGGGGAGCGGTCATCAGGCCGGTTGCGCACGCACCGAAAAGCGCTCGCGATAGGCCTGCGGCGTGACCCCCACGGCCCGCAGGAAACTGCGGCGCAGGGTCTCCTCGCTGCCGAATCCGCAACGGGCGGCAATCCGCTTGATCGGCGTGGCGGTATCGCTGAGCAGCCGGCGGGCACTTTCCACCCGGATATTCTCCACCGCCCGGGCCGGCGTCTGGCCGGTTTCCTGGCGATAATGACGGACGAAACTGCGCTCGCTCATCCCGGCCTGCTGGGCCAGGATCGGGATCGACAGGTCCAGTGCCAGGTGCTCGGCGATCCACGCATGCAGGTCGCCGAAGCGGCTGGTGCTCTTTTGCAGCGACAGCGTGGCGCTGAACTGTGATTGCCCGCCCGGACGCTTGAGAAACACCACCAGGTGTCGGGCGACCTCCAGGGCCATCGGCCGGCCAAGGTCCTGCTCCACCAGCGCCAGGGACAGATCGATGCCGGCGGTCACCCCCGCCGAGGTCCAGACCGGCCCGTCATTGATGAAAATCGGATTGGGCTCGACCTGCAACTGCGGATAACGCTCGGCCAGTTGCTCGCAGCGGGTCCAGTGGGTCGCCACCCGCCGGCCATCCAGCCAGCCGCTGGCCGCCAGCAGAAACGCCCCGGTGCACACCGACGCGACCCGCCGCGCACACGCCGCCTGCTGGCGCACCCACGCCACCAGTTCCACGTCCTCGGCCGCCGCATAGGTGCCCCAGCCACCGGCAATGATCAGGCTGTCACAGGGGGTTCCCGCCGCGGGCAGCGGCTCGGCGAGCATGGCCAGGCCGGCCGAACTCATCACCGGCCCGCCCTCGGCGGCGATCACCCGGGGCGCATAGGGAGGCGGCAGGCCCTGGGAACGGGCCAGGTCGTTGGCCGAGGCGAATACCTGCAGCGGCCCGGTGACATCGAGCAACTGCACGTTGGGAAAAGCCAGTATGTCGATGCTGCGGGGCGTATTCATGGCGATTGGCGTAAAACGTGGGTGGTATGGCGTATTCGCCAGATCCTACGAAACTACAGTGAAGCCGTCTACAGACACCGCCCCGTCTTCTCAAAGGAGCTTCGCCATGACCCTGCACATCGGTTTCCTGCTGTTCCCCAACGTCCAGCAACTGGACCTGACCGGCCCCTATGATGTTCTCGCGTCGTTGCCAGGGGCCAGGCTGCACCTGATCTGGAAGGACCTGGAACCGGTGAAGTCGAGCACCGGCCTGGTGTTGACCCCGACCACCCGCTTCGACGATTGCCCGCCACTGGACGTGATCTGCGTGCCCGGTGGCGCGGGGGTCGGAGCATTGATGGAAGATCTCGAAACCCTGGGCTTCCTCGGGGAACAGGCGGCGCAGGCACGCTATGTC
>NZ_JSYZ01000022.1:46190-56049 GCF_001293465.1 Pseudomonas asplenii | reverse complement strand
CGCGACGGCAACCTGCTGACCGGCGGCGGCATCACCGCCGGGATCGACTTTGCCCTGACCCTGGCCAGCGAGCTGTTCGGCGCCGACGAGGCCCAACTGATCCAGTTGCAGCTTGAGTACGCCCCCGCGCCACCGTTCAACGCCGGCAGCCCGGACACCGCGCCCCAGGCCATACTCGACGGGGCCCGCGAGCGGGTGGTGGAATCGCGTCGCCTGCGCAGTGAAATCACCGCCCGCGCCGCCAAGCGCCTGGGCCTGAACTGATCCTGTACTCCCATGGGAGCCGGCTTGCTGGCTCCTACCAGAGGGCTGCGCAACCGGGGCCCGCGTGTTGACAGGAAAAATGCCAAGGTGCATTGTCTGACAACCTGACTTTTGAGCCCGCACCGATGTTTGAACTCCAACGCCCCGATTCCCTGGTCGAACGGGTCGTCGCCGCCATTCGCAACGAAATCGACACCGGTCGCCTGGCGGCCGAGGCGCGCCTGCCCACCGAGCAGCAACTGGCCGACCAACTCAATGTCAGCCGTTCCGTGGTCCGCGAAGCCATTGCCCAGCTCAAGGCCGACGGCGTGCTGGTCGCCCGTCGCGGGCTCGGTTCCTATATTTCCAGCACGCCGGCCGGCACGGTCTTCCGCTTTCCCAGGAGCGAGGGTCGCCACACCGACCTGGCGCAGATGTTCGAGATGCGCCTGTGGATCGAGACCCAGGCCGCCTCCATCGCCGCCCAGCGCCGCGACGCCGCCGACCTGCAGCGCATGCAGGAAGCCCTGCGGGAGATGCACGAAAAGCGCAGCGACTTCACGGCCGCCGCCAATGCCGACGTGGCCTTTCACCGGGCCATTGCCCAGGCCAGCAAGAATGACTACTTCGTCGCCTTTCACGATTTCCTGCGTGGCCAGTTGGCCGAGGCCCGCCGCACCGCCTGGGAAAACTCGGCAACGCATTCGGTGGGTGGCCCGGCGGATGCCGGCCGCGAGCACCAGGCCCTGTTCCAGGCTATCGCCGATGGCGACCGTCAGGCTGCCGCGGCGTGTGCCGAAGCGCACCTGCGCGCGGCAGCCCGACGCCTGCAACTGGAGCTGCCGGCCATGAGTTGACCCGCAGCCAGCGTCCGAACCGTGTTTGCGCAAAGCTTGAGGGCCCTTCGCAGGCAAGCCACGGGCCTACCGGGGCGTGTCGGGCGCAGTGGTGAGTGAGCACGAAGGGAAGGTTGCCCATGACATTCTTCAGGCACCTTAGTCTGACAACCTGATAACAAGACACCGCAAAGACAGGGATAATCGAACCATGCTCTACGACTTCTGCATCATCGGCGGCGGTATCGTCGGTCTGGCCACCGCCATGGAACTGCTCAAGCGCCAACCCGGCGCCAGCCTGGTGATCCTGGAAAAGGAGGCCAGCCTCGCCCGCCACCAGACCGGGCACAACAGCGGCGTCATCCATGCCGGGATCTACTACGCGCCGGGCAGCCTCAAGGCCGACCTGTGCAAGCGCGGTGCCCAGGCCACCAAGGACTTCTGTCGCGAGCACGGCATTGCCTACGAGGTCTGCGGCAAGATGCTGGTGGCTTCCACCCCGCTGGAGATGCAGCGGATGAACGCACTGTACGAACGCTCGCAGCTCAATGGCCTGAAGGTCGAGCGCCTGGATGCCGAGGAACTGCGGCGCCGCGAGCCGAACATCGTCGGTCTCGGTGCGCTGTTTCTCGATGCCACGGGGATCGTCGATTACCGCCAGGTCTGCGAAGCGATGGCCCGGGTGATCACCGGCAGCGGCGGCGAAATCCGCCTGCAGCAGACCGTCACCGCGATCCGGGAAAACACCGACAGCGTCACCGTCAGCACCGAAGACGGTGTCTGGCAGGCACGCCGGCTGGTGGCCTGCGCCGGCTTGCAGTCCGATCGCCTGGCCACCCTGGCCGGGGTGCCCATCGACCACCAGATCATCCCGTTTCGCGGCGAGTACTTCCGTCTGCCGGCGTCGAAGAACGACATCGTCAACCACCTGATCTACCCGATCCCCGACCCCGAGCTGCCATTCCTCGGCGTGCACCTGACCCGCATGATCGACGGCAGCGTCACCGTCGGCCCGAACGCGGTGCTGGGGCTGGGCCGGGAGAACTACCGCAAGTTCTCGGTCAACTGGCGGGATGTCGCGCAGTACGCCCGCTTCCCCGGCTTCTGGAAAACCATTCGGCAGAACCTGCGCTCCGGCACCCAGGAGTTGAAGAACTCGCTGAGCAGGCGCGGCTATCTGGAACTGTGCCGCAAGTACTGCCCGTCGCTGGTGGTCGAGGACCTGCTGCCCTACGAGGCCGGCATCCGCGCCCAGGCGGTCATGCGCGACGGCAGCCTGGTGCATGACTTCCTGTTCGCCGAAACCGCGCGCATGGTCCACGTCTGCAACGCGCCCTCGCCGGCCGCGACCTCGGCGATGCCGATCGGCGAGATGATCGCCGAGCGGATTCTCGGGCCGCGTTGACCCTACTCGTCCAGCGGCATGTCCAGCAGTGCCGAACCCAGGCTCTTGCCATGGGCGTCCAGCGCCAGGGAGCGGGTCACGCCACCGCGCAGGATGCCCGGCAGCACGAAGTTCAGCGCCTGCACACCGGGCAGTTCGTAGCGCCGCACCGGCGCGGCGGCCGGGTCGCGCAGCTCGGCGAACCAGGCCGCGACCCGCTCCGCGGTCAGCCACGCGCACAGCCGCGGATAGTCTTCGGCGCGATAGGCGATCACCGAGATGTTCGAGGTGTCGCCCTTGTCGCCAGTACGCGAATGGGCCAGGGACCGCAGCTTCAAGGTACTCATTGCAGATCCTCCAGATGAACCCGGGCAACCAGGCTTTCGCGCGGCAGCAGCAACGACGCCACCGCCACCACCTGCCGTACGCTCTTGCTGGCACCACCGCCGCCGGAGGGGCCATTGGTGTACAGGGTTTCCACTTCATTGCCGACGCGCACCGCATCGGCCCGCCGGGCGCAACGGGCGGCCACCCGCAGGCGGACTTCCCAGGGCTCGGCCGCCGCGCGCTCGCCCAGGCGCTCGCCATGCAGCGAATCGACCCCCATCAGTTCGGCCCGCACCTCCTCCATTTCAACGCCGATGATCCGCAGGCGCTCCAGCACCACCTCCCGCGCCAGCCGGGCACGGGCCAGTGCCCCGGGGCCGCCGTAGGACATCTGCCCCTCGCCGATCCAGCCGTCCAGGTAACCGACCGAGACCTTCAGCGACTGCGGCCGCGGCAGCCCGCTGGCGCCCTGTACCTGCACCCGGTCCGGGCCCTGCCCGGCAAAGCTCACCCGGGAAAAATCGGCGGTGACATCCGGGGTCAGGTAGGCCGCCGGGTCATGCACCTCGTAGATCAGCTGTTCGGCGCAGGTGGCACGATCCACCCGCCCGCCGCTGCCGGCGACCTTGGTGATGATCGCCCCGCCCTGCTCGTCGACCTCGGCCAACGGGAAGCCCAGGTAGGCCAGGCCCGGTACGTCCTTGATGCCGGGGTCGGCGAAGTAGCCGCCGGTGATCTGCCCGGCGCATTCGAGCAGGTGGCCGATCAGCGTGCCGCGCCCCAGGCGCGGCCAATCGTCCGCCGCCCAGCCGAACTCGAACAGTTGCGGGGCAAGGAACAGCGACGGGTCGGCGACCCGGCCGGTGATCACCACATCGGCATCCGCCGCCAGGGCCTGGACGATGCCCTCGGCGCCCAGGTAGGCATTGGCCGAGATCAGCCGCTCACCCAACTGCGCCAGCCGCAGGCCATTGTCCAACTGCCGCTCGGGCTCGGCCTGCAGGGCCGCCAGCACGTCATCGCCGGTCACCGCCGCCACCTTCAGCGCCGGCAGGCCCAGCTCGACGGCGATCCGCCGCACCTCCCGGGCCGCGGCCAGCGGGTTGGCCGCGCCCATGTTGGTGATGATCCGCAGCCGCCGCGCATTGCCGGCCACATAGGGCAGCACCCGCTGCATGCGCTCGCGCAGCAACGGATCGTAGCCCGCCGCAGGGTCGCTCAGGCGGGCCTGCTGGGCCAGCGCGATGGTGCGCTCGGCCAGGCATTCGAACACCAGGTAATCCAGCTCACCCTTGGCCGCCAGTTCCACGGCCGGCTCGATACGGTCGCCGGAGTAACCGGCACCGGAGCCGATACGCAAGGTTTTCATCGCAAAGCCCTTCATTTCAAAAGACGCCCAGAAGCAACGCCGTCAGGGTCATCAGCACCGAGGCGGCAAACAGGAATGGAATGGTGAAACGCTGGTGGTCGGCCAGTTCGATCTTGCACAGGCCCACCAGCAGGAAAGTCGCCGGGGTCAGAGGGCTGACCGGGAACCCGGTGGTGTGCACCCCGAGCAGCGAGGCCTGGGCCACCTGCAGCGGTTCGACCCCCAGGGCCTTGCCGACCTCGGCGATCACCGGCATCACCCCGAAGTAGAACGAGTCCGGGTCGAACAGCAGGCTCAGCGGCATCGACAGCAGCCCGACCACCGTCGGGATCAGCTTGCCGTGCCCGGCGGGAATCTGCGCCACCGCCACTTCGGCCATGGCCTTGAGCATGCCGGTGCCCTGCATGATGCCGGTGAACACCCCGGCCGCCAGGAGAATGCTGGCCATGGTCAGCGCGGTCCTGGCGTGGGCATCGATGCGCTCGCGCTGGGCGTCGACGTTCGGGTAGTTCAGGCACAGGGCAACCACGGTGCCGAGCATGAACATCACCACCGGGTCGACCCAGCCGGCGATCATCACCACCATCACCAGCACGGTCAGCAGCAGGTTGGCCCAGAACAGCCGCGGACGCCGCAGGCGCTCCTCCTCGGCGCTGATCACCCGGGTCGGCACGCTGTCCACCGCCGCCCCGCCCCCCAGACCGAGGCGACGCTCTTCACGCCGGCCCAGCCACCAGGCGCTGGCGAACACAAAGAGCAGGCCGACGATCTGCACCGGGATCAGCGGCTGGAACAACTGCGCCACCGGCACGTGCAAGGCCGCCGAAGAGCGCAGCACCGGCCCGGTCCACGGCAGGAAGTTGACCCCGGCGGCCATCGCCGCAACGCAGGCCAGGATGCGCCGGTCGATGCCCAGGCGGGTATACAGCGGCAGCATCGCCGGCACCGTGACCAGAAAGGTCACCGCCCCCGAACCGTCCAGGTGCACCAGCAGCGCCAGCAGGGCGGTGCCGACGACGATCCGGCTCGGCCGGGTACCGACGGTACGCAGAATGCGATCGATGATCGGGTCGAGCATGCCGGCATCGGTCATCACGCCGAAGAACAGGATGGCGAAGACGAACATGCCGACCACCGGGGCGACGTTCTTGATACCGGTAATGATGAAGCCGCTGGTCTGCAGACCGAAGCCGCCGAGCAAGGCGGCAATGATCGGCAGGGCGATCAGGGCAACCAGGGGAGAGAGGCGCTTGCTCATGACAGCCGCAAGCAGACAGAGAATGGTGATGACACCCAGCGTGGCAAGCATGGGAAGACTCCAGTGAGCCGCTTCTTCAGAGAGCGGGCGGTTATTGTTTTCCCCGGAGTATTGAAAGGCGGTTAAGCTTTGTAAATTGGAATGTTCACCGCCTTGTATTCGGAAAAACAGAATGAAGAATTCCATCCAGCATATTCGCGCCTTCCTCACCGTCGTGCGCGCCGGCAGCTTCACCCGGGCGGCGGATGAACTGCACCTGTCGCCGTCGGCGCTGACCGTGCAAGTGCAGCAGTTGGAAGACTGGCTCGGCGTCGCGCTGCTCGAGCGCAGCCCGCGTCAGGTCAGCCTGACCAGCGCCGGCCAGCAGGCCCGCGGGCCGATGGAGAAGCTGCTGCTGGACCTGGACAACATCGTCAACGGCTCCCGCGGCCTGGCCAGCCTGCAGCGCGGCGTGGTGACCATCGCCGCCCTGCCGTCGATCTGCTCCGGCGCCCTGCCGCCGGTGCTGCGAGCCTTTCGCGAAGCCTATCCGGGCGTCGAAGTGCGCCTGCGCGACGTGGTCGCCCAGCGCATCGATGCCCTGGTGCGCGACAACGAGGTCGATTTCGGCCTCGGCGTGCGGGCGCGGCTCAGTCATGGCCTGGACTTCGAGGTGGTGATGGTCGACCGGCTCTGCCTGTTCGTGCCCGAGCAGCATCCGCTGGCGCGCAGGAAACGGGTACGGCTGGCAGACCTCAGCGGCCAGCCGATGATCCTCACCGGGCGCGACAGCAGCGTGCGCGAGCGGGTCGAGCAATTGTTCGACGAGCAGCGCCTGACCCTGGTCCCGGGGCTGGAGGCCAACTACATGTCCACGGTGCTGGCATTGGTGCGCCAGGGGCTGGGCATGACCCTGTTGCCGGAGTCGGCGGACGACCGCCTCAGCGGCCTGATCCGCCTGCCGGTGGAACACGCCGGCGTCAGCCGCGAGATCGGCCTGATCACCCGCGCCGGGCAGACCCTGGGGCCGGCGGCGGCCCGCTTCAGCGCGCTGGTGCGCGAACGCTTCGCCCTCGGCTCAGAACCGAGTGACGTTGTCGCCGAAGGTCCGGATCAGTTCCAGTAGCATCTTCACCCGCAGCGGCAGGTTGCCGGCCGGGTACACCGCATGCATCTGCGGGTTCTCGCCGCCGCTGGAGGTCAGTCGATACTCGGGAAACACCCGCACCAGCCGCCCCTGCTCGACCTCCGGCTCCGCCAGCCAGTCGGCCAGGCGGGCAATCCCCACCCCGGCCAACGCGGCCTGAAACACCGCGGCGCCCGAACTGAAGCGAAATTTCGGATGCACTCGGTAGCTGATGGCCTGCTGCTCATTGCGAAAATTCCACTCCTTAAGAATCCGCGGGGCGGTGTGCAGAATCAGCGAATGACGGTCCAATGCCTCGATCGAGTCGGGCGTGCCGCACCGCTCCAGGTAGGCGGGGCTGGCATACAGGTAGCGGGCATAGCTCCATAGCGGAAAACCGATCAGGTCGCTGGATTGCGGAAAGGCACCGCGGATCGAGAAGTCCAGCTTGCTCCTGGCCGGGTCGATGGTTTCGTCGGTGAAGATCACGTCGATGTTCACCTGCGGATAACGCTCGCAGTACTGGGCGATCAGCCTGGGCATGACCCCGTGACCGAGAAACTCCGGCGCCGAAAAGCGGATCCAGCCGTTGGCCAGGCCGCTGATACCGGCCAGGTCTTCGTCGGCCTCACGTTGCAGATCCAGCATTTTGTAGGCGTGGGGCAACAGCCGCTCGCCGGCCTCGGTCAGGCTCACCGCATTGGCCGAGCGATTGAACAGCTTGACCCCGGCGCTCTCTTCGAGGGCCTGAACGGCACGGGTCACAGAGCTTGGCGAACGCCCCAGAGTCCGCGCCGCGGCGATGAAGCTGCGCTTGCGCGCCACCGTCGCGAAGGCTTCGAGCTCACCCAACAGATCCAGTGCCATGACTCACCTCGTTGCACTTTTCGCAACGTGGTATTGCAACACAAAAAGGTCCCTTCCGTTAGCCTTCGCGCTTAACCCACAGGGACGTAGGAATAGAGGAGCAAAGGACGTGTCAAAACTGAATGAGGCTGTCAGGCATTCGGCTAGCCGAATCAGCGAGCAAAGCCCGCACTGGCTGGTTCGAAATGCCCCGGCGCCCACTCTGCAGGCCCTGCCCGAAATCCATCTATCATTCACCGAGCAACGACAATTGCAGGCAGCGCTCACTCCCCTGGCCATCCGCGACAGCGCCTCGGGCATCGACCGGATGCCGGTGCTGCAACGTCTGCTGGAAAACGTCCTGAGTGCCGAAAAACACCAGGTGCTGCGCGACTTCCCCCAGTCGGATGCGGGGGCGCTGATCGTCCGCGGCCTGCCGGTCGACCCGCAGTTGCCGGCCACACCCTACGACGACGAACCCGGCATTGAAGAGCTGCCGGTGCTGGCCGGTGCGATCCTGTCCGTGCTGGCGGCGTTGGGCACCCGCCCCGTGGGCTATGCCGGGGAGAGCGACAACACGGTGTTCCGCCACGTCTCGCCCAAGCAGGAGTGCGAGACCGAAGCCAGCTCCTTCGGCTCGCGCCTGGGCCTGGGCATGCACGTCGACAACCCGCACCTGCCGCTGACCTGCGAACCGCTCGACGGCCTCTCGGCCTGCCCCGAGTACCTGACCCTGACCGGCCTGCGTTGCGAACTGGACGTGCCCACGCGCATCGTCGCCATCCGCGACGTGCTGGACATCCTGCCGGACTTCGTCGAACAGGAACTGCAGCGGCCAAACTTCAGCGTTCGCCGGCCGGACTCGTTCGGCCAGGAGGGCAACGTGCTGGAAAACGTTCCGCTGCTCTACCAGCCGCCAGCCGGCGGCCTGCATTGCCGCTACAACAAGGCGGCGGTCAGCGCGACCACCGCCAACGCCGACTTTGCCATGCAACTGTTCTCGGCCACCGCCAACCACCCCGATGTCATCCGGCACATCCTGCTGCAGCCCGGCGACATGCTGATTTTCAAGAACCAGCAGACCCTGCACGCCCGGGATGGCTTCACCCCGCGCTACGACGGCCGCGACCGCTGGATGATCCGGGTGTTCGGGGTCGACGATCCGGCGCGCGTGGTACCGCTGGACCCGAACCAACCCTTTATCGTCAGAGCCTGATTTCATGTTTGATATCGTCATCCTTTGCTGCTTCGCCTTCGCCGCCGGCCTCATCGACGCGGCGGTCGGCGGCGGCGGACTGATCCAGATCCCCGCGCTGTTCAACGTGCTGCCCTCCGCCCCACCAGCCGCCCTGCTGGGCACCAACAAGGTCGCGGCCGCCTGCGGCACGACCTTCGCGGCGCGCTCGTTCGTGCGCAAGGTGGTGATCGACTGGAGCCTGGTGATCCCGGCGGCCGGGGCGGCATTCGTCATGTCGTTCTTCGGCGCGGCCACCGTCTCGGCGGTGCCGCAGTCGGTGGTACGCCCGGCGGTGCTGGTGATGATCGTGGTGATGGCGCTCTACACCTTCTGGAAAAAGGACTTCGGCGCCCTGCACAAGCCGATGCGGATCGGCACCCGGGAAAAACTGCTGGCGGTGCTGATCGGTGGCGCCATCGGTTTCTACGACGGCCTGTTCGGCCCCGGTACCGGCAGCTTCCTGATCTTCCTGTTCATCCGCTGCTTCGCCTTCGACTTCCTGCACGCCTCGGCCTCGGCCAAACTGGTGAACATCGCCACCAACGTCGCCGCGCTGGTGTTCTTCATCCCCACCGGCAACGTCCTGTACCTGGTGGCGCTGCCGATGGCGCTGTTCAACATCCTCGGCGCCCTGACCGGCACCTGGCTCGCGGTGCGCCGGGGCGTGCCGTTCGTGCGCGCGCTGTTCCTGGTCTTGCTGGTGATTCTGATCAGCAAGCTTTCGTACGACCTGATCAAGCCCTTCTGAGGAAAAGCCCATGCCTGCCGTTTTCGATCGACTGGTCAGCCTGCTGGACAGCCACGGCGCCCGCTACCGCGTCATGCAGCACGATGCCGAAGAGCAGTCGATGCGGGTCTCGCAAATCCGTGGCACCGAACCGGGCCAGGGGGCCAAGGCCATGCTCTGCGCCCTCAAGGGCCAGGGCGAACGCTATGCCCTGGCGATCCTGCCGGGCGACCACCGGCTCGACATGAAAAAGCTCGGTGCCGCCCTGGGGGGCAAGAAGGCCGAACTGGTGAAGGCCGAGACCGCCATGGCCCTGACCGGCTGCCGGATCGGCGCGATTCCGCCGTTCGTGTTCGACGAGCGGATCGAACTGATCGTCGACCCGAGCCTGACCCGGCGCTACGCCGAGATCGCCTTCAATGCCGGGCGCCTGGACACCTCGATGATTCTCGCCAGCGATGACTACCTGGCGATCACCCGGCCGCAACTGGTCGATATCAGCCAGGCCTAGGCTGTGTACGAAATTG
>NZ_JSYZ01000022.1:0-46090 GCF_001293465.1 Pseudomonas asplenii | reverse complement strand
TAACCAAGTTTCAAGCGATTTCGTACATAGCCTAGGGCCGGGCGATTGGTACGGGTGTTTTCCCTGCAAATGGCCCTTGCCAAGGCGTGGCGGGCTGACTGTAATGCGCAGGGAACCACCGCCTGAGCCCTCGCCGTGAAAAACCTCCTGCTGACCCGTAGCCTGGAAGGCCAGCGCCTGCTGCTGCGCCCGTTGCAAGCCGATGACGCCGACGCCCTGGTACGGGCCGCGTAAGACGGCGAGTTGTGGAACCTGCCCTTCACCGTGGTGCCGTCGCAGGCCACCGTCGCGGCGTACATCGGCACGGCCCTCGCCGGCCGCGAAGCCGGCACGGTGATGCCCTTCGCCATCGTGCTCAAGGACACCGGTGAAGTCATCGGCTCCACCCGGTTCTGGAAGATCGACCGCCACTACCGCAAGCTGGAAATCGGCAGCACCTGGATCTCGACGCGCTGGCAGAAGAGCTTCGTCAACACCGAGGCCAAGTACCTGATGCTGCGCCATGCCTTCGAGGACCTGGCGTGCGTGCGGGTGCAGTTCACCACCGACGAAATCAACGCCCGCTCGCGCGCGGCGATCCTGCGCCTGGGCGCCCAGCAGGAAGGCATCGTGCGCAACGAGCGGATCATGCCGGACGGGCGCAAGCGCAACTCCGTGCGTTTCAGCATCATCGACGAGGAATGGCCGCAGGTGCGCGATCGGTTGCAGGCACGCCTGCTGCGCGACTAAGGGAGCCAATCACCTCCGGCCCGGTCTGATGAACACCGAGGCACACCCGAACAGCAGGCACCCGCATGAAAAAATCTTTAGGGGCATTGGCCGCCCTCCCCCTGTTTATCGCCACGGCCCAGGCCGCCAGCTTCGACTGCGGGCGGGCCAAGCAGCCCACTGAAATCGCCATCTGCAGCGACCGCCAACTGAACGACCTCGACGTCGAGATGGCCACCACCTACCGCCTGCTGCGTGGCCTGTTCGCCATGGGAAACCGTGGCGCGATGCAGGATGAACAGGTGGCCTGGCTGCAGGAACGCAACGCCTGCGGCAGCGACAACGCGTGTCTCCAGCGCCAGTACGAGAAACGCCTGACGCAGTTGAAAGCGCGTTATGACCGCATCGAAAAACCGCTCTGAAGCCTTGCCGGACGTGGCTTTGAGGTAAAACATCTTTCACTGTGCCAGACAGCCTGCCTGTTTATAGTGAACCCGCTCCTTTGATGAACCTCCCATTGAGCCCGCCCGCATGCGGGCTTTTTTTTCAGCGGTGCTGCCACTTCCGGCAACGTACCGCCAAGGCGAAACCAATCCGCCAGCGCAACGCTCAAACGCTCAACTCCCAGCCAGAGAGCGCCCCCCTTGAAAGCACCCCGCGACGCCCTGTCCTGGTCATGGACCCGCGTGGTGCAACGGGTGGGCAGTCACGAACAGGGGTATCTGGAGCATTGCCGGCGCTATGCGCTGGGAACGGACAAATGACCCGGCGTCCCGTCAGGGCGGCGCCGGGGCATTGAATCAGGAGAGGAAACCCTGCTGGACGGCGACGATCAGGAAGATCCCGAGGGCCGCACGGTAGATCACGAACGGCCAGGTGGAGAAACGCTCGAGGAAACGCATCAGGCCCCAGATCGCCACGAAGGCCGAGACGCTGGCGACCACGATGCCGAACAGCAGGTGGCCCCAGGCCTCAGTCGGAATCTGCGCATGGTGCAGCACCCACAGCTCCTTCAAGCCGGCCAGGGCGATTGCCGGCAAGCCGAGCAGGAACGAGAAGCGCGCCGCCTCTTCGCGCTTGAAGTTGAGAAACAGCGCCGCCGTCAGGGTCGAGCCGGAGCGCGAAACGCCCGGGATCAGCGCGCCGATCTGGGCGATGCCGACGATCAGCGCATCACGGAGGCGCATTTCACCGACCACCCGCTGGTGCCGACAGGTGAACTCCGACACCGCCAGCAGCAGCGCCATCACCAGGCAGGACACGCCGATCACGGTCAGACCACGCAGGGGCGAATCGCAGGCGTTGAGCGTGGAAGACAGGGCCAGGCCGGCGATACCGATCGGAAGGGTCGCCAGGATGATCGCCACCGCCAGCTTGAACCACTGGCTGTCGAAGTCGCCCTGGCGAACCGCCGTGACACTGCCGCCGACCACGTCGCGCACATCGCGCCAGAAATAGCTGACCACCGCCGCCAGCGCCGCCAGTTGCATGGCCGCCGAGAACGCCGAGCCCGGGTCCTGCCAGCCGAGCACCGCCGGAACGACACGCATGTGGGCAGTGGAGGAAATCGGCAGCAGTTCGGTGATGCCCTGGATGATGCCGAGAATGCCGATCTGTAGGTAGTTCAGGGAAGCGAAGCCGATATCGAGGCCGGCGGAGCAGACGTTAGACAAGATGAGTTCCTGAAAAGGGCGAGGGGTTCACGGTCTTCGCACAGGCGCGCAGCAGCGCCTTGAAGCGCAGACACAGTGCGGCGAATGATGGGCCGGTTCCCGCCGAATTTCCAGTTAAAACAAAAGCAAAAAGGCAAGCAGTAAACTAATTCTATTTATGTCAAAGCCGACCCCAGGCGCTCCGCACCCTGGGGCCGGGACGTCCGGTCAGACCGCCGCCTCCTGCGTCGAATGGGCGACAGCGCCGTAGTAGCGCCAGCAGCAATGGTCCCGGTGCCCCGGCAGAATCACACAGCCGCTGAGGCTCAGCAGCAGGACCGCGGCAACGAGCAGCGAGAGACGACGAGACAGGGTGGTATTCCTCAGGGTGCGGTGGATAGAGCCGCTGCACGGACGACGCCACAGCGCCTGTCGATGGTCAACGGTTACCGGTTGAACGCGGGCACCTGGAGAAATCCGTCGCACCCCTCGTACGATTTCATCAACGCCGTGGCCACCCTGGGTAATACTTCTTCCCGACACGGCGGAAAAGCCCGCGAAAAATTTTCGGTTTTGCCGCGACGGATTTTTTCGGCGTCCTGCGTTCAACCCATCAGCAGCGTTCACTTTCGTCCGCCGCATGAAGGAGTTGTCATGAGACCTGCACGACCTCTGGCCACATTTCGCCTTGCCCTGCTCATTCCCCTGGCATTCGCGGCCCTGACCAGCACCCCGACCTTCGCCCAGCCCGAGATCATCATTCGCGAGGCACCGCCGCCCATGCGCGTGGAAGCCATTCCTGTCGAACGCCCCGGCTACGCCTGGGATCGCGGGCACTGGCGCTGGGAAGGCCGCGGCTACGTCTGGGAGCCGGGCCACTGGCAGCGCGTGCGCTACAACGCCCGCTGGGAACCGGGCCACTGGGCGCCGCGCGGGCCGAACTGGGTGTGGGTCGAAGGCCACTGGATCCGCTGAATGCAGGCCCCCGGCTGCGCGCCCCGCAGCCGGGCCATCCGCTCAATCCGAAGCTGAGCCACCGGACCGGGATTTGCCATATTGAAAGAAACTGATCCGGACGTTGAATTGCTGGCCCGCATCGGCAACAACGAACCGGCGGCCGTCAACGAGATGGTGTCGCGCAAGCTGCCCCGTCTGCTGGCGCTCGCCGCGCGGATCCTCGGCGATGCCGAAGAGGCGCGGGATGTGGCCCAGGAGAGCTTCCTGCGCATCTGGAGGCAGGCGGCGAACTGGCGCAGCGGCGAGGCGCGCTTCGACACCTGGCTGCACCGGGTCGCGCTGAACCTCTGTCACGACCGCCTGCGCCGGCGCCGGGAACGCCCGCTGGCCGACGACGAGGAGCCGATCGAGGTGCCCGACAGCACGCCGGCGCCCGACGAACAACTGGAAGCGGCCGCCCGCAGCGAACAGATGGCCGCGGCGTTGGCGGCGTTGCCCGAACGGCAGCGCGAAGCCATTGTGCTGCAGTATTACCAGGAGCTGTCGAACATCGAAGCCGCGGCCCTGATGAACATCAGCGTCGAGGCACTGGAGAGCCTGCTGTCGCGGGCCCGGCGCAACCTGCGCGGCCACCTTGCCGAGACGCTCGGCGATGCCGGACTGGGGAGGGAAAGACGATGACGCCCGAACGATTCGCCCAACTGGCCGAGGCCTACGGCGCAGACCTGCGGCGCTGGCCGGCTACCGAGCGGGCCGGCGCCGAGGTATTGCTCGAACAGCGCGACAGCAGCGCCCTCGCCGCCCTCGATCAGGCGCGCCTGCTCGACAACCTGCTGGACAGCCACCAACTGCCGGCACCGGACCCGGCCCTGATCCGCCGGATCCGTCTCTCGGCCGGCCAGAACCGCGCGCCCTCCTTCTGGCAGCGCTATGCCGGCTGGCTGTCTCCGGCCGGCGTCGTCGGCGTCGGCGTGGCCGGGATCGCCGCCGGCATCCTGGTGGCCTCCCTGAGCCTGCCGTTGCCCCTGCATTCCGCCGAAGTGCTGCCCAGTGTCTTCGACCACGGCGATGCCGACATCGTCTTTACCGTCAACGCCGAGGAAACCGAACAATGACCCCACCCAAGTACCTGAAGCCGCTGCTGGCCGTGTCATTGCTGCTCAATGTGTTCCTGATCGGCGGCGTCGGCGGCGGCCTGTATCACTGGCTGGTCAACGCCCGGCCGGCCGAGGTCGCGGTCAACCAGCATGGCTTGCGTCAGGCGCTGATGCAGTTGCCCGAGCCGCGGCGCAAGCAACTGCGCCAACTGCTCAGGCAGAACCAGGCGAACAGCCAGCCGCTGGTCCTGGCCGGGCGTGAAGCGCGCCAGGACGTGATCCGCCAGCTGGAGGCCCCGACCCTGGACCGCAACGCGCTGCTGGCCGACCTGGCCCGGGCCCGGGAAGCGGACAACTCGCTGCGGGTGCTGATCGACAACACCCTGGCGGACTTCGCCGACAGCCTGCCGCTGGATGAACGCCAGGAACTGGGCAAGGCCTTGTACCAGCACGGGCAGGCCAAGGCGAAAATCGCCCGAAAGGAGTGATGACCGCGACGGATTGCGCAGGCCCATGCGTTTAACCGACAGAAGCCCGCCAACCGGGCGTCGGCCCTATCGTCACCCAGGAATCACGCCATGTCCCGAATACTCAAGAGCACCCTTGCCGCCGCCCTGGTGGCGGCCACCCTGTCCGGTTGCGTCGTCGAGCCGGTTCATCCACGCCGCCCGCCACCGATTGTCGAGGTCGTCCCGGTGGCCCCGGCGCCGGGCTACCACTGGGTCGCCGGGCACTACCGCTGGGGTCGCGGCCAGTGGGTCTGGGTGCCGGGGTATTGGCGGTACTGATAGGAGCTGGTGATTTAAAAACGAACAGCAAGACCTGACGACCGATGAGCGCAAGGCACTGCGAGCAATCATCGAACAGGGGAGAACGCCAGCCGGCACCGGGCCGCGTGGCTGCCGGCTAGAGGTCGTCCTGGCCCCCATCCCTGTGCCCCGCTTCCAGGGCGGCGACCTCCTCCACCCGGTCCATCTCGCTGCGCACCACATCGCACAGGTCCTCGCAACAACGGAAGTAGGCACGCTCGGCAATCTTGACCGCCTTGAAGCCCTCCTCCAGCGCTTGCGGTTGCGTCTTGCTCAGGGAGGCCACCGTCAACCGCCAGGCTGCGCGGGCACTGTCCCTGGCCGCCAGATAGGGCTTCAAGCGTTCCGAGTCGATCATCGTCATGGGTGGCTCCTGCCGGGGGCGCTCAACTGTTGTCTGTCTGCAATCAATGTAGTGCGGATCAGGATTATTGCCTCCCTATTTGCGCCCCACCGCCGTCACCGCCAGGCGATCGACCGCACTGACAATGTCTTACCAGAACCAGTACGGCAGAAACTTCGGCGTCGGCTCGTTCGCCAACTCCAGGTGATAGGTGATGGAGTTGAAGAAGAAGGCATCCAGCGCCAGGAACGTGGCGACACCGAACGCCAGGATGATCAGTTCACGATGCCGATGTTCGGCGCAGTGTTTGCCAAGCAGATGACGGGCGACCAGCAGCACGGCCAGACTGCCGAGCACGGCGGGATAGTTGGGCAGGAGTGGATGCACCGCGAAGAAGTTATAGGCAAAGACAAACGCAACCAGTCCCAGGCCAATCCACGGCAGCCTCAGGCAAAAACGCAGCAAGCCGTTCTTCGCCCCCTCGAACAGACCGCTCCTGTCGACGAAGATATACGCCGCCAACAGGGAAATCGCTGGCGTGATCGACAGGATATAGCGGGCCTTCTTCGCGTTCGGAATGGTGAAAAACAGGATCAGCGCCATGAACCACGCCGCCAGGTAAAACAGCAAGGCGGTATCGCTCTTGCCAGGCGCGCGAAAGAACGTCTTGTACTTGCGCGCGACGACATACAGCGTGAAAAACACCGTCACGCCATAAGTCACCAGGCCGCTGCTGAAGTAGAAGTAGTAGCGCGGCGCATGGCCGCCGGCGAGGCGATCCAGCCCCTGCATCATCAGCACGTCGTGCAGGAAATCCATTCCCCCCTGCACATAGGCGGCCCACGACAGCAAGGCGACTGCGGCGACCAAAATCAGCCCGGACAGCAGCGAAAACAGCCCCAGCGCACGCCACTGCCGGCTCAGCAGGTAGTAGCAGCCGACCACGATCGACGGCCCGATCAGGCCGATAGGCCCGCGAAACGCAAAGCCCAGCGCCAGCCCGAGAAACACCAGGGGCAGCCGTGAAGGGTCCTGTTTCACATCACCGCGATACACCAGGTAAAAGCAGATCAGCGTAAACAGCGCCGGATAGACATCCAGTGCCAGCGAGTTGACGCTGTCGAGGAACGACCAGGTGAATAATGAAAAAAGTGCCCCGTACAGTCCCCACTTGCGGTCGTGCAATGCACCCAGCTTGTAGATGAACACCAGTATCAGGGCGGCCGTGATGCAATAAGGCAGGCCCATCGACAACACCGAGACCCGACCGAAAGGCAGGGACACCAGATACATCAGCAGCGTATTGGCAATCGTGTAGTCGGGATAAGGCTTCAAGTCGTCGGCAATGGGAAACAGCGTCACGCCGTGATACAGCATGTATTCGGCGAAATCGACGAAGCGGGTGGTGTAATTGAGAATGGCGGGCTTGTACTGCAGGCCCATGAACACCATGAGCGAGAGCAGGAAAATACTCAGACAGGGCTTCTTCATGACCCGTCCGGTCAAGGCGTCCATAGCGTCAGGGCTTCCAAAAAAAGGCGGATGTTACAGCGGCCCTGGATGGAACACCATGAACATCCGCAGCGCCTGGCGCTGTCGCCATCATTCGACAGCCTGCTCAAGTGGCGGCGCCTGGGCAATGCGGCGTCCAGGCGTGCTGGCGCTCCAGCACGGCGTCGGCGGTTTCACCCAGCAACTCGGCGTACACCCCGGGAGCGGTGGCGCCTTCGGTGTTGATGATCAGCACCCGTGAGTTCGCATCGAGGCCGACCGCCGCCGCACCGCCCTCCTTGACCAGGCGTACGAGCCCGGCCAACCCGGCGACACCGGACTCGCCCGCCACCAGCGGGATGTCGCCGGCACTGCCAGCCGCCAGCCGCCCCATGGCCGCCACCGCCTCGTCGTCCTCGATGGTCATGAAGAAATCGACACAAGGCTCAAGGAACCGCCAGGCCAGCGGCGAGGTTTCCCCGCAGGCCAGGCCCGCCATCACCGAGTCCACCGAGCCGGTGGCTTTCGCCGGCTTGCCCTGCAACGCGCTCTGGTACAGGCAGTCGGCCTGCTCCGGCTCGACCATGACGAAGCTCGGGCGCTGCGCCCCCTGCTGCTGCCACAGGTAGCTGGCGATACCGGCGGCCAGGCCACCGACACCGCCCTGCAGGAACACATGGGTAAACGCCGGAACCTGCGCATCGGCGGTGGCCTCGACGATTTCCGCAGCGATGGTGCCGTAGCCCTGCATCACATCGCGGGGGATCACTTCATAACCTTCGTAGGAGGTGTCGGAGACCACGGTCCAGCCATGGGCCCGCGCCAGTGCCGCGGCCTCCTGCACCGACTCGTCGTAGTTGCCGGCGATGCGCACGATGGTCGCGCCATAGGCGGCAATCGCCTGTTCGCGCTCGATGCTGACATGGGCATGCAGGACGATCACACAGCGGCAACCGATGCTCTGCGCCGCGGCCGCCAGGCCCTTGCCATGGTTGCCGTCGGTGGCGCTGATCACGGTGAAGTCCGCCAGTGCCTCGGCGTACCGGCCGTCGAGCAGTTTGTGCGGTTCCAGGCGCCGTTCGGGAAAGGTGCCCAGGATCAGCCGCAGCAAGGCGACCGGCGCCCCCAGCGCCTTGAAGCTGCCCAGCGGCGACCGCACCGACTCGTCCTTGACCGACAGGTGCGCAATGCCCAGTTCCCGGGCCAGGTCGGGCAGCGAATACAACGGCGTGGCGCCGGCATTCAGGCGCTTCCAGGGCGCCAGCCACTGGCGACTCTCCTGGGCCTTGGCGATGCTCATCAGCGACTGGAGCGAATCGGGGTACGGCTGGCGGGTGGCCTTGGGGTTGGCGATCAACATCAGGAGCTCCTGTTGAGAGGCAAAGGGGGACCGATACCGCTGGACGCGATGTTCAGCGGCTCGGCGTGACCGGGTGAAATCAGGCAGCGCCAAGGCGGCGACGGACGACGTCGAGCAGCACCTGGGCGCCCTGGATCAGTTGTTCGTCGTCGGTGTGCTCGCGCGGGTTGTGGCTGATGCCGCCACGGCTGGGGACGAAGATCATCGCCGCCGGCGCGATGCGCGCGATCATCTGCGCATCGTGGCCGGCACCGGAAGTCATGCGCCGATGGCTGAAGCCGAAGCGTTTGGCGCTGGCCTCGATCTCGTCGGCCAGCTCGGCGTTGAAGACCACCGGCTCGAACCGCACCAGGCGCTCGGTGGTGATGCTGACCCCTTCGCGTTCGGCAATCTGTTCGAGGCAGCGGCTCAGGCGCTGTTCGGCACGGACCAGACGGGCTTCGTCGGGGTCGCGCAGGTCGACGGTGAAGGTCGCCCGGCGCGGGATGACGTTGATCACATCGGGCTCGAATTTCATGCAGCCGACCGTGGCCAGGGTCGAGCCGGCCTCCACGGCGATGTTGCGCAGCTCGGCGACGATAGAGCAGGCGACGAACCCGGCATCATGGCGCAGACGGGTTGGCGTGGTGCCGGCATGGTTGGCGTTGCCCCGGACCTCGACCTGCTGCCAGGAAATGCCCTGCAGGTTCTCGACCACGCCGATCAGGGTGTTCTCGGTTTCGAGGATCGGCCCCTGCTCGATGTGCAACTCGAGGTATTCATGGGGCACGATGGCACCCGGCTCCAGCGAACCGGCATAACCGATGCGCTGCAACTCGTCGCCCAGGCGCGTGCCGTCGGTGCCGATGCTGTCCAGTGCTTCTTCCACCGACAGGCCGCCGGCATGCACCAGCGAGCCCAGCATGTCCGGCTGGTAGCGCACGCCCTCTTCATTGGTGAAGGCGCCGACGCTGATCGAGCGCGGCGGCAGCACGCCGGCCTCGCGAAAGGCGCGGATCACCGCCAGGCCGGCCAGCACGCCATAGCAGCCATCCAGGGCCCCGGCGTTGGTCACGGTGTCGATATGCGAGCCCATCATCAGCGGGCGCTGATCGCCGCTGTCCTGGGCCGAACGCAGGGTGCCGAAGATATTGCCGATGCGATCGACCTGAACCTCCAGGTCGAGCTCACGCATCCAGCCGACCAACAGATCGCGGCCGGCCTTTTCCGCGTCGGTCAGGGCGATCCGGGTGCGCCCGCCCTGCTCGGCATCGACGCCGACCTGGCCCAGTTCCCGGATCTGCCGCAGCAGCCGCCGGCCATCGAGTTGCAGGGGTGTACTCGCCTTCATCCGCCATATCCTCCGGGGCCGCGCGCGTCGGTGCGCCGCCCCCTGTTATCGATCATGGGAGAATCTTATTCGTTGCCGGCGTACGAAAAGCTTGATTTTCAGGTGATGAATGCAATTTTATTGCGCCACCACGGCACCACTCGCCGTTTGCCTACGGAGCGCTCCCCATGGACCTCGATCACTTCGACCTGGCCCTGCTCGATGCGGTGCAACGCGATGCAGGCACCTCGCAACTGGACCTCGGCGCCCAGGTGAACCTGTCCAGCGCCGCCGTCAACCGGCGCCTGAAGAAACTCTGCGCACAGGGGGTGATCCAGGGCACGGTGGCCCAGGTCGATGCACGGGCGCTGGGTTACCCACTCACGGTCATTACCGAGGTGGAGGTGGAGAACGAGCGTCTGGACCTGCTCGACGACATGAAGAAGACCTTCCTCGCCTGCCCGCAGGTGCAGCAGTGCTACTACGTCGCCGGCGAGTGCGACTTCGTGCTGATCATGCTGGTGCGGGACATGGAGCAGTACACCCAACTGACCCGGCAGCTGTTCTTCGAGAGCAACAACGTCAAGCGCTTCAAGACGCTGGTGGCGATGAGCAACGTCAAGACCGGGCTGTTCGTGCCGACGCTGAGCGAGTGACCGCCGGATCGGGGAAAACAGCACAGGAGTCCAATCACGGATAGTTCTCACTCTCTATCCTGCGCTCATGTTTTCCCTGTGCGAGATTGCCTGATGCCGACCCAGACCGCCCCCCATGACATCGTGACACTCGTGGTCCGGCACCGCGTGCGTGCGCAGTACCTCACCGAGTACGAGGCCTGGCTCAAGACCTCGGTCCGCGCGGCCATGTCCCAGGACGGCCACCTGGGCGTCAACGTCATCCGCCCCGGCGAAGCCGACAACACCTTCACCACCATCGTCCGCTTCATCGACGCTGCCCGCCTGCAGGCCTGGATCAACTCGCAACTGCGCGAGCAACTGATCCGCGAAGTCGCGCCGCTGCTGGAAGAGGAAGACCGCCCGGAAATCGAGACCCAGGCCGAGTTCTGGTTCACCCCCAACCACGCCGATTCCAAACAGCCGCCCAAGTGGAAACAGGCGCTGCTCAGCTACGGGGTGATCGCACCGCTGTCCATGGTCATTCCGCAGCTGTGGGGCCCGGTGTTCCAGGCCAATCCCGTGCTGGGCGGGATCGTGCCCAGCAACCTGATCATCACCGCCTGCATCGTCGGCCTGGTCACCTACCTGATCATGCCCAAGGTGACCCGCTGGCTGGCGCCGTGGCTGGCCGCCAAATAAGCGATCCCCCTCGACGGACGGAGCGCTGCGCGCTCCGTCCCCGTCCCGAACTACCGCAACCCGATAGCCCTGACTCTCAAGCCATCCGAAACGTCGTGGCGCCCGCTACCCGATGAGGGCGCCCTTACTGTTCACCTCCAATTGAAAGGGTATTCAATGAAACATTCATTCAAGCCGCTCTCCCTGGCCCTGGCGCTGGGCCTCACCGCCTCGCTCCCGGCCCACGCCGCCACCTCCGCCAGCGTGGCCGTCGCGCCGCAATACGACACCAGCCACGTGTATGTCGCCCCGGGCGACGTCGATGCCTTCGTCAAGAGCTTCCTCGCCACCTTCGGCGGCAAGAGCACCCCGCAGGTGGTGGTCAACGTGCTGCCGGTGCCGAGCAGCACCACCTCGCAGTTGCTGCAGACGCCGGTCGGCACCGTGTCGCTGTTCGGTTTCACCACGCCGGTGCCGTACCCGTTCGGCGCCGAGCGTAACGGCTACCTGGTCAAGGACCTCGACGTCGCCCTGGCCGAAGCCAAGAAGCATGGCGCCGACGTCATCGTCCACGACTTCCCCGATCCGATCGGCCGCGATGCCGTGGTGCAATGGCCGGGCGGCGTGAACATGCAGCTCTACTGGCACACCAAGACCCCGGACTACGCGCCGTTCCAGACCGTGCCGGAGAACCGCGTGTACCTCTCCGAGCAGCGCGCCGACGCCTTCATCAAGGGCTTCGTCGGTTTCTCCCACGGCAAGGTCGTGGCCGATGAAAAACGCCTGGACGGCGCCGTGGTCGGCGAGCCGGGCAAGCCGATCCGCCGGGTCAGGCTGGAGTCCGACTTCGGCAAGATGGTGGTATTCGTCACCGACGGCCACCTGCCCTACCCGTACGGTCGGGAAACCACCGGTTACGAGGTGAGCGACCTGGCCGCGACCCTGGCCAAGGCCGAAAGCTCGGGCGCCCATCTGGTGGTCGAACCCAAGGCCGAGCCGGGCCGCCAGTCGGCCATCATCGAGTTCCCGGGCGGCTACGTCGCCGAGATCCACCAGCCCGTCGCGGCCAAGTGATTGAAGAGAGGTGAACCATGAGCCGACGCCCTTCGCATAGTCGTTATGCCTGGGCTCTGGCCGTGCTGTGGCCGCTGGGAGTTTCCAGCGGCCATGCCGCCGAACCCGCCGAACGCCCCGTGCTGAAAACCAACCGCTGGCAGGAAGACTGGTCGGTGCTGCAGAACCCGGCCCTCAAGACCGCGCCGCTGGACGATCTCAAGTACATCCCCTTGTCCGCGGACAATCCGGACAGTTACCTGTCGTTCGGCGCCACCCTGCGCGAGCGTTTCGAACTCAACGATGCCGCCGGTTTCGGCATTGGCGGGCGCTCGCGCGACTCCTGGCTGATCCAGCGCCTGCAGGCGCATGCGGATCTGCACCTAAACGAACACTGGCGCGTGTTCACCCAACTGGAAGACGCTCGTGCCTTCGGCAAGGACGCCATCGGCGGCGCCGACCAGAACCACCTCGACCTGCGCCTGGCGTTTGCCGAGTACGTCGACCAGACGGCCGACCACACCTTCAAGGCGCGGGTCGGCCGCCAGGATTTCGCCTTCGACCTGCAGCGTTTCATTTCCTCGCGCGACGGCCCGAACGTGCGCCAGTCGTTCGATGCGGTATGGGGCGACTGGGAGACCGAGAACTGGCGTTTCATCGGCCTGGCCAGCCACCCGGTGCAGTACCTGGACGGCCGCCACTTCGACGACAAGTCCAACGCGGACGTGGCCTTCCACATGCTGCGGGTCGAGCGGCTGATCGGCGGCAAGAACGAGCTGTCCGCCTACTACGGCCTCTATGAAGAACGCGACGCGCGCTACCTTGATGCCCAGGGCGACGAGCACCGCAACATTTTCGACGTGCGCCTGGGTGGCGCTTCGGGCCCTTACGACTGGGACGTGGAAGCGATGGTCCAGAGCGGCTCGGTCGGTTCCAAGGACATCCGTGCCTGGGGTGGCGGCAGCCGCCTGGGCTACACCTGGCAATCGACCCCGTGGAAGCCGCGCCTGGGCCTGCAACTGGATGCGGCCTCGGGTGACCGGCACCCCGGCGACGGCACGCTGAACACCTTCAACCCGCTGTTCCCCAACGGCTACTACTTCTCCCTGGCGGGCTACACCGGCTACAGCAACCTGATCCACGTCAAGCCGTCGATCACCGTCAAGCCGGTCACCGACCTGTCGGTCCAGGCGGCGGTCGGCCTGCTGTGGCGCCAGACCACCGAGGATGCCGTCTACACCCAGCCCAACCTGCCGGTGGCCGGCACCGCCGGACAGGGTGGACGCTGGACCGGTTACTACGACCAGCTACGGCTGGACTACGCGTTCAACCGCAATCTGAGTGGGGCCATCGAGGCAGTGCATTACGAAGTCGGCCAGGCACTGCGCGATGCCGGTGGGGATGACAGCAACTACCTGGGGGTCGAGCTGAAGTTCATGTGGTAGGCCGGGCATGCTCGGGTATCCGCAAGTCTTCTGGTGAAGCCGGGGGCCTCTTCGCGGGCAAGCCCTGCTCCTACAGGTCTGCGTCGCACACAGAAGCTGCATACGACACACGTCCCCAGGAGCAGGGCTTGTCGGAACGCCGCACCGCCACACCACCGCGAAGCTCTTGCTTTTGCTTTTGCTCTTGCTTTTGATCTACCCGCCCCGTTCCCAGCGGGCTGAGTGGAGGTTCTGTTTCGAGAGTCGCCCGGCAGGGATGCCGGGCGAGCCGTGTTGGGCCATGGATGGCCCGTCACGGCGTGCTCTCGAAACAGGACCGGAGCGAAGGAACCCTCGCGCAGCGAGGGCCAATGGAGGGGCAAGCGTTTTTGGTTACTTTTGCCGCGACTGGCAAAAGTGACTCGCCCGTAAGGGGCGAAACCGTAACATCAGCTAAACGCGCAAACGGATATACACACCGCCTCCGGCGTCACGCCCCTTCACGGCAACCACAACCACCAGCCCACCGACCGCACAGACCACCGCCGCGACACCGAACGCCCCGCTGTACCCCCCGCCATACTGCACCAGCAGCCCGGTCAGCGAAGGCGCGATGATCCCCGCGATATTCGCCAGCAGGTGCACGAAGCCACCGGTACCACCGACGCGATTGCTCGGCACGATGTCCTGGATCAGCGCCCAGCAGATCTGCGGGGTGACGAACAGGAACACACTGGACACGGTGATGCAGGCCACCGCCATGTGCAGCGAAGTCACACGGGTGGTCAGCAGCACGCAAGCCGCCGCCACCCCCAGCCCCACCACCAGCATGATCTTGCGGGCACGAATGACGCTGCCGAGCTTCTTGCTCAAGACGTCAGTCAACACGCCACCGCCGAGGAAACCCACCGCCGCCCCCAGCCAGGGAATGACGCTGACGATACTCATGCTCTTGATGTCCAGGTGCTGATAGTCCATCAGATAGCTGGGCAACCAGGTCAGGAAGAAATACAGCACATAGTTGAAGCAGAAGAACGCGGTGGCCACCGCCAGTACCGGTGCCGAGAAGATGCACGAGACCAGGCTGCGCTGCTCCTGCACACCTTCGACGGCGGAAGTGGCGCGGCTGCTGCGAATCAGCTCGCGCTCGGCTGCTGACACCTTCGGATGCTGGTCCGGCGTGTCCTTGAAGAACATCAGCCAGGCCGCCAGCCAGACCATGCCCAGCAGGGCAATCACCACGAACGAAATGCGCCAGCCGAAGTTCAGCGCCACGATCCCGACAATCGGACCAGCCAGCGCCGCCCCCAGCGGCTGGCCGCAGTTGGTCAGGCCCAGCGCGCGTCCCGCCTCTTCCCGTGGGAACCAGTTGGAAATCGCCTTGTTGGTCGTGGTGCCCATCGGCCCCTCGCCCATGCCGAACAGCACCCGGAACACCAGCAACTGGAAGTAGCCGGTGATCAGCGCAGTGGCGCCACAGAACGCCGACCAGGTGCCGGCCGCCAGCGCAAAAACCCGCTTGGGCCCGAACCGGTCAGCCGCCCAGCCGCCGATGAAGCAGAAGGCACAGTAGCCGATGAAGAAACTGCTGAAGATGAAGCCCATCTGGGCGTCGTCAATGTGCAACTCGGTCTTGAGCAGCGGCGCGACCACCGACAGCGCGGCTCGGTCCAGGTAGTTGAGGATGCCGGCGAAAAACAGCAGCCCGGCGATCTTCCAGCGGTAATTGCCCATCATGGTTGTAGTGCCTTTTATAGTTATTCGGACAGGTGATGCGGTGGCTCAGTCGATGACGGCCCTATCGATGCAGTAGGTTTCCAGTACCTCGAGGTCAGGTTTGAAGCCCAAGCCCGGGGTGGTGCCCAGGCGCAGACGCGGTTGGAACGCCAAGGCAGGGAACAACAGGCGTTCGAACTCGATGAAGGGCACTTCCACCGCCACCTCTTCCGGCAGCAGCGTGCACAGGTGGGCCACCGCCAGCAGTCCGGGCCCGTAGTAGAAACAATGCGGCACGGCTTTCACGCCGTATTGCTGGGCCAGCTCGAAGACCTCGAGCATGGCGCCGATGCCACCGATCTTGGCGACACTCGGCTGCACCACATCGATCGCATCCTGGTCGAGCAAGGCGCGCACGCCGTTGACGCCGGCGGCGTTCTCGCCCGCCGACAGCGGCACGCCCCTGGCGCGCACGGTCGCCAGGCCACGGGCATCATCGGGCGGCCACACCGGCTCTTCCAGCCAGGTCAGATCCAGCTCGCGCAGGCGGTCAGCCATGGCCCCGGCCTCCTCCACCGTCCACGGGCAATTGACGTCGACCATCAGCTCGCCCTCCGCAGCCGGCAGCGCCTCACGGGCGGCCGCGATGGAGGCGTAGGTGGTCTCGTGCAGCTTGATCTTGCGAAAGCCCAGGTCGCGGGCGCGACGGACCTGGCGAAAGACTTCCTCAGGGTCGCCCCCGTAGCTGACCAGGCTGGCGTACAGCTCCAGCTCGCGGGGCGTGCCGCCCAGGTAGTCGTAGAGCGGCTTTCCGGCGGCCTGGGCGGCCAGGTCCCAGAGGGCGATATCGATACCCGAGAGGGCGTAGAAGATCGGGCCGGTGCTGCCGAAACCATGCAGGGCACGGCGGGCCTTCTCCATCTGCGCCCGGTGGTCGGCCACCGCACTGCCGATGAACTGCGGGGCGACCACATCGGTCAGCGCCTTGAAAGTGGCAGGGTTCGAGCCGTGGCCGAAGGCTTCGCCCCAGCCTACCCGGCCATCGTCGGTGGTGACCTTGATCGCCAGGCATTCCATGCGCCGATGGCGGGGCGAGGCGGCATTGAAGGCATCGTCATCCTTGGCCTGGCCCTGGGACTGGCGTTCGACCGTCCCGGCGCTGAAGGGAATGCTCAGGCGGATGATCTCGATACGGCGGACTTTCACAAACACACGCTCCGGTAGCACTTATTGGGGGATTTATTGGCTCGGCTTTGAGGTACGTTATCGTACAACCCAAGCAAGAGCCAGTCCCGAATGCGGCATTCCAACGCACCTGCCCCATTCTCCCGCCCACCAGAACCTCATCGAGCCATCGCGACACTACCTTGAAAATGTCGTCGCAATTGCGCTCGTAGATCAGGCCGTGGCCGTTGCCATGGATGCCCAGTGCGGGCAGATCCAGATGATCGACCCGCGCGCCGGCGGTACGCAGGAACGGCACGATGCTGCTGGCGAAAGAGGCGAACACCGACGTTTCGCCAGTCAGCAGCGCCACCGGCAGCCCCTCGAATGCCGGGACCCGCAACGTCGCCGGGTCGGCTGCACGCACCTCGTCAGCCGTCGCCCGGGGCGGGTCGAAGGTGATCGGCGCCGCGGTCAGCCCCCAGTCCAGGGCGCCGATACCTGGCGTTTCGCCAAACACCGGGCCCATCGGCTCGACCGTGACGATGGCCGCCACCCGTTCCGGCCGTCGATCCGCCAGCAACCAGCCATCAGGGCCCGAGGCGGAATGGGTGACGATAATGGCCTTGCCGATGCGGTCCAGCAGTTGCGCCAGGCGATCCGCGTCGAGGGTCTGTGACGCCGCCAGGTCCGCCGGCATGGGGCCGTAGGCGGCGATGAAGGCATCGAAGGCGGCTTCGTCATCGGCCGCGAACGGCCACTGGGTTTCCTGCCCGCCCTCGGGAAAGTACACCTCCCGGGCCCGCTCGTAGGAAAACGCCGGGCCCATCGGCCCCATGATCTGCGAATGATAGGGCGAGCGCCCATGGCCCGGCCGGTCGACGCAGAACACCACATGGCCGGCCTCGACGAAACGCTGGGCCCAACCCGGGCGCCCATCAGGGGTATCGAGCCATTCGGTGCCCTGCAATGTACCGCCGTGCACCAGCACCACCGGGTATGGCTGGGTGATGTGCTCGGGTGCTTCCCAGGCAACGAACATCGGGCCCTTCTGGAAGTGCCTGCCCGCCTGAGCCACCCGCGGCCCGGTGACCCAGAAATGCCCACGCCGTGAAGTGGTGGGCGCGGCGCTGTACCAGGGGGCCCGGCGCGGATCGGCGGCGCCGGGTTGCAGGGGCACACTGGCGAAGGCTGACCAGTCCCGATCGCCCAGCCCCCCGGCCATGGCCGCCGACATCCTCGAACGCACGACGCTCGCCGCCGGTAACGACAGGCCCTGGTCGGCAGCGGCCGCCAACGCCAGATTGACATCCTTGAGGCCCAGGGCCAGCTTGAAACCCGGCTCGTACTGCTCGTGGACGATGTTCTGCCCGTAGCGTTGATAGCTGGGGCAGGCAAACAGCGTCTGGGTCATGAGTTCGATGAAGGCAGCGGCCTCCAGCCCATGGCAACGGGCCAACGCGCTGGCTTCGGCCAGGGACTCGATGGCCTGGGTGATCATCAGGTTGCCGGCGATTTTCGCGATACAGGCCTGCACCGGCTGTTCGCCGAGCCTCCAGGTTTTCTTCCCGAGCACATCGAACAGCGGCTGTACCCGTGCGATCGCCGCCTCGGCCCCTGCCGCCAGGATGTTCAACTCCCCCCTGGCCGCCACGGCCGGCACGCCGAACACCGGCGCGGCCACCAGCGCCAGGCCCAACTCGGCATGGCGGGCCTGCAAGCGCTCCACGAGCCGAGGCGACAGGGTCGACATCAGCACATGCGTGCAGCGTCCATCGGCCGCCTCCAATACCCCGGCGGCCAGCAGCACGTCCTCCACCGCCCGGTCATCTGCCAGCAGGCTGATCACCACGTCCACCTGGAACGCCGCCGCTGGCGAAGCCAATTCCACCACCCCTTCCAGCCCCTCCAGGGTCTGGGGGCTGCGGTTCCAGGCCGCCACCCGATGCCCCGCCCGAACCAGCCGCGGGATGATCGCCCGCCCCATGCTGCCCACGCCAATAAAGCCAATGTTCATCGCAGTGCTCTCGATTAGGTGCCTGGGCCTATTGTGCGAAGCGCGGGGTTGCGACGGGACTGCCATTGCTGCATCTTCGCCGTTCATTTTTGTACGAGGTGCGCCGTGGACTGGAACGACTTGCGCGTTTTTCTGGCGATTGCCCGCAGCGGCTCGCTGGGCGCGGCCGCCCGGCAACTGGGCGTCAGCCACCCGACCGTCGGCCGGCGCCTGCAGGTGCTGGAGCAGGCCAACGGCCAGGTGTTCTTCCGCCGTACCGGCCAGGGGCTGGTGCTGACCGCCGCCGGTGAGAGCATCCTGCACCTGGCCGAAGAGATGGAGCGCAGCGCCCTGGCCATCGAGCGACGCATCGCCGGCGACAGCGACCAGCCCGAAGGCCTGCTGCGGATCTCCTGCGCGGACTGGTTCGCCGGCTATGTCCTGGCGCCGGTCCTGGCCGAGCTGCAACAGCGCTACCCGCTGATCGTCGCCGAAGTGATCGCCGGCCACCGCCTGTTCGACCTGGCCCGGCGGGACGCCGACCTGGCCTTTCGGATCGTGCCATTCACCGAACCCGACATCGTGCAACGGCGCCTGACGACCCTGCGCTACGGGCTCTACAGCGCCCACCTGCCCGCTCCCACTGCCGCGCAGGGCGAGCAGCCCGGCCTGATCCTGATGAACACCGCGCAGGCGCATTACCCCGACGTGCTCTGGCTACAGAGCCGCTATCCCAGGGCGAAAACCGTCTTCACCAGCAGCAGCCGCACCGTGCAGGCACGGATGTGCGCCATGGGGCTGGGCCTGGCGGTGCTGCCGCGGGCGCTCGGCGACCAGTCGCCGTTGCTCAGGCGCCTGGATATCGACGAAGAGCCGCCCACCCGCGATATCTGGATGGGCTACCACCGGGACATGCGCCAGATGGACCGACTGCGTGCTCTCGCCGACCTGGCCGTGGAGCGGCTCGGCGACGACTGACACGGCCGCTGATAGGCCATCGCGTACCACACCGCCGGTGTTCGCGGCGCCGTTGCAAAAGCCCCCAGCCGTGCTTCAGGGCTGGAGCGCCGCCAGTTCGGCCATGAGCACCTGGACCAGCGCGGCAGCGGGCAGCTCCCGGGCCAGCGGTGCCGCCTGCCCCGCCCATTGCGCCGCGAAGTCGTGACAGCCTTTCGCGGTGGCGGCGGCGTTCAGTTGCTTGTTCGCATCATAGGCATAGGGATAGGCGGCCACCGCCACCTCCCGTCCTTCCAACAGGGTGAAATTGCGGTTGACCAGTCCCCTGGCCGGCCGCCCGGAAATCACGTGGGTGACTTCGGTACGCTCGGCCGCGCTGCCCTTCAAGGCAGCACGGTAGGCCGCATTGGCCGACGACTCCGGGCAAAGAATGAAGGCCGTGCCCAATTGGACGGCCGACGCGCCCAAGGTCAATGCGGCACGGATACCGGCCCCGTCCATGATCCCGCCAGCGGCGATCACCGGCAATGTGCAACGGGCCACCAGCAGCCTCGTCAGCGCCAGGGTGCCCATCTTCGTATCCTCGCCGGGGTCGAAGAGGCCGCGATGACCGCCGGCCTCGTAACCTTGTGCCACCAGCGCATCGACGCCCGCCTGCTCGGCCAGCCTCGCTTCGGCCAGGCTGGTCACCGAGCAGAGCAGCGTCGCGCCGATGCCCTTCAATGCCGCGATAGTGGCCTGGGGCGGCAGCCCGAAATGAAAGCTGACCACGGCCGGCTTCTCCTCCAGCAGCATCTGCAACATCGGCGCATCGTCCAGGAACGAGCGATAGATCTCGCGCAGCGCCGTGGGTGGCTCGGCGCCAAACTCACGAAACAGCGGGCCCATGACCTGCAACCAGCCCGTGTCCCTGGCCGGGTCGGGCAACGCGGGCTGGTGACAGAACACATTGACGTTGAACGGCTTGTCCGTGAGCGCCGCCGTCTCGCGGATCGCCTGGCGCGCCTGCTCGACACTGGAGGCGCCGATTCCCAGGGAGCCCAGCCCTCCGGCATTGGACACCGCCGCCGCCAACTGCGGCGTCGAAACACCGGCCATGGGCGCCTGGATGAGGGGAAGGTGCACATTCAGCAAGGACAGCAGCGTATTCGACATGGCATCACCTGAATGACTGGATGAAAAGAACCTGCATGACGCGCCTCACTCGCGCGTGACCGGGCCGACGGTCAAGGCCGCCGCCAGCCAGAGCGCCAGGGTCGCGGTCCACAGGGAGGGGTTGAAGGAATGGGTCCGCGCATAGAGGGCGCCAGCGATCAGCGGTCCGAGGATCTGGCCGATGCCGTGCGCGGCGGTCATCACCGCCATGATGTTCATCCGGAAGTCGGCCGAGACCCGCTTGGCCGCCGGCATCGCGATGGTCACCGTGCCCATGAACGTCGCCCCCACCACCAGGGCACTGGCGATATAGGCCGCGGGCGTCTGGCTGATGGCCGGAAGCAGCACACCGATGCCCTGCAACGACAGGTTGCCGCGCAACGCCGCGCGCGTCCCGAAACGCCCGTGAGCCCGATGCCAGAGGTAACAGGACGGCGCCGCGCCGAGCCCGAACACCGCCCACAGGTGCACCGGGTTGACCGAACCCAATGCATCCTTGACCAGCAACGGCAGGTAGGTCGCGGTGATGATGTAGCCGAGCCCCGACAGGCCATAGAGGCCGATCAGGCGCCAGGCGGCCAGGGGCAGGTGATCGAGTCGCAACGTCGCTGCCTGCGTCGGTCGCGACGCCAGCGGTCGCCCGTCGAGCAGGAGCGCCCCGCCGCCGCCCAGGATCAGCGACGCGACCGCTAGCACGCCCCACAACTGGTAGGCATCGAGGGCAAACCGCTCGCCGACCGCCAGCAGCTCGGCGGACAAGGCAATCCCGACGCCCACCCCCGCATACAGAATCGGCGCGCCCTCCGGATGAGCCCGGTGCTGCAACAGCCAGAGCGAGGCGGCAATCATCGACAAGGCACTGAACACCCCCGCCGCGCCTCGGATCAGGATGATTGCCCAGGGACTGGAAACCCCACCCAGCAACCCTAGCGATATCACCGTCGCCACCACCGACACCAGTCCCCAGTGACGGGCACTCGGCGCCTGCAGCCGGGCCGCCAGCAAGGCGCCGATCAGGTAGCCCAGGTAATTGGCCGAGGCGGCGAGCGTGCCATCACTGACCGAAAGCACGCCCTCCCCGACCATGACCGGATACACGCCGGTAAAGGCAAAACGACCGAAGCCCATGCCCACCGCGATCACCGCGGCGGCAGCCAGGGCGGAGGTGAAAGGGCGATTCAGCGAAGCAGACGTGTCGAGCGGCGAAGCGAGCATGGCGCCCCCTTTATCTACGAGGCCAGGGCGAGATCCGTGAAGGCGCCGATAGCGGCCGTCCGGCTGCCCTTGCGGTACACCAGCCAGGTCGCCACGTTGGCGATCGGCCGGGTGGTGACCGCCGGCGACGGCGGCTGCAGGGCCAGCAGGCTGGTCGGCGCGATGCACAGGCTCTGCCCGGCCACCACGCAGGCGAACATGGCGTGATAGGAGGCCACTTCATGGGTCATGGATACGGCCAGTTCGCCCTGCTCGGCCAGCCACTGCTGACCGACACGACGATAGGTGCAACCTGCGGCGAAGGCCGCCAGCGTCAACGGCGCCTTGCCCTGCCCCACCGGCATGACGGCCACCAACTGTTCCTCGAAGACCGGCACACCGGCCAAACCGCGATGGGCCAGATCCTCCTCGATGGGGGTGCCCTCCTCGCCCGTCAGCGCCACCAGGGCGCAATCGACCAGGCCATCACCGAGCAAGTCCAACAGCGCCTGGCTGGTACCGGTCCTCACCGCCAGACGCACATTCGGCCAGCGTTGCTGGAAGGCTGTCAGCACCCCGGGCAAGCGGGCGGCCGCCGTGCTCTCCATGCTGCCGATGCGCAACGTGCCTTGCGGCTGCGCGGGATGCAACACCTGCACCGCCTCCTCCGCCAAGGCCAGCAGGCGCTGGCTGTAGTCCAGGAACAGCTTGCCCTGGTCGGTCAACGACAAGCGCCGGCCTTCGCGAACGAACAGGTCGACGCCCAGTTGCTGCTCCAGTGCCTGGATACGGGTGGTGACGTTCGATTGCGCACGGCCCAGGACGACGGCGGCCTTGGTCACGCTCAGTTCGGCGGCTACGGTCTGGAAGATTTCGAGGGAGCTCAGGTCCATTTCAATTCTCTAAAAGAGATTATTAAAAATAATATATTCTCAAATAAAGATTAAATGAAGTGCCAATCGTCTACCAGCCCTGCTCCTGCTTTGATCTCTCGAGCGCAAAATACCTAAGTAAAAATAACCCCCCCTCTTCCTTAACAGGCCGACTACTGGCACTTTGACTTACTCGGAAACCTCTATATAGTTTCCACATAACCACACCAAACACAGGGATGTTGAGATGAAAAAGCGTGAGTTCCTGCTACCCCTTGCCACTCTGACAGCCGCCGTAACCGCCACCCAAGCATCGGCCACTGTTGCGACGCTCGACGCCGGAAAGGCAGATGAAAATCACGCCATCGAGGCTAAAGGTGCGGCTCTACCTATCATTCAAGTGGGTGAGCAAATGGTCACCGGACGTCAAGGTGACAATCTCTTCAGCTTTGTCCTCAAACGTGGTGAAAACGGCCAGATGGTCGCAGCCCACCACTCGCACAGTTCACATGCGTCCCATAGCTCCCACAGCTCGCACTACTCGGGCCGCTAATGGCTGGCCTCGCTGAACTGACCTTCGACAGCAAGCTGTACGGAGCAGAAGCAGTCCAAAAGGCGGCATACCGCGCTATGCACGCCTTTACTCTCGATTTGACGGTCGATGGCGAGAGCATTCTCTGCAGGTTGGTGGGCAACATCACCACCGAACAAGAAGCCTTCGAGCGTGCTGTTGAGGAGTTTCGCAAGGACGTGCTCGACTATCAGTTGCGTGCGCAGCTTCAGGCTGAAACTGCCCCCATCCGCAACCTCATCATGGGATTGGCATTTTCCAACGCTAGGTTGAACTGAAGTGAGTAAATTCCAAGGACTGGATAGCTACACACGACAAGATGGATATGAGCTACTGCCTTTCAAGTTCGACCGGCTTGCGGGTGATGATTACGTCATCACCAACATGGTCGGCGAACACTTGGTCATGCCGATGGTGGATCTACTTGCGGTCCTCAAAAAAGATCTTGTAGCGGATCACCCGCTTTACGCATCCCTCCGCTCCAAGCATTTCATCCGTCATGCCGATGAGCAGGCGCCACTAGATTTACTCGCGCTGAAACTGCGTACAAAGCTCTCACGACTGAGCGGGTTCACTAGCCTGCACATCTTCGTCGTGACACTGCGCTGCGACCACAGCTGCCCCTATTGTCAGGTTTCGCGACAGATGGACGGCGAGACATCCTTCGACATGACACAAGACATGGCGGAAAAGGCTCTGGATTTCGTCTTCCGTTCTCCCAACCCTGCGATCAAGATCGAATTCCAGGGCGGTGAGCCACTATTGAACTTTGAGATGGTGCGTTTCGTAGTGGAGGCCGCGAAGCGGAGGAATATAGAAGAGAAGCGGGATTTAGAGTTCGTCATCGCCACCACATTGTCGTTACTCACCGACGAAGTCCTCGAGTTCTGTCACGAGAACGACATAATCCTTTCGACGTCACTCGATGGTCCTGCCGATCTGCACAACGCGAATCGCCCACGCGTCGGCCGCGACAGCTTCGAACGCTTGGAAGCAGGCCTAGCCAAAGCCCGCAATATCCTAGGTGTGGACGGCGTCAGCGCACTGATGACAACCACGGACAAGAGCCTGCCCCGCGCCCGTGAGATCATCGATGAATATGTCCGACTGGGCTTCAATGGCATTTTCTTGAGGGCACTTTCTCCGTATGGCTTTGCGATAAAGACACGCAAATTCATGACCTACGATACGGAGCGTTGGCTAGAGTTTTACAAGGAAGGACTTGCCTACATACTTGAGCTTAACAAGGCCGGGATCCCTTTCGTTGAGCACTATGCATCCTTGATTCTCAAGAAGATGCTAACTAGTAATGATCCAGGCTATGTCGACCTGATGAATCCCGCTGGCGCCGGTATTGCGGCGATCGTCTTTAACTATGACGGTTCTGTATACGCCTCGGACGAAAGCCGAATGCTTGCAGAGATGGGAGACCAGTCTTTCCGGTTGGGCAACATCCTGACCGATAGCTACGAAGACATCATGCTCTCCGATGCCCTACTCGATGCTTTGGAGCAATCATTCACGTTAAGTGCGCCAATGTGCTCCGACTGCGCTTTTGAACCCTACTGCGGCGCCGAACCCGTGTTCCATCACGCCATGTTCAATGATGTCTTGGGCAGAAAGGCCGAATCCTCATTCTGCAAGAGAAACATGTCGATCTTCAAACACCTGATCGGCCTGATGCAGTCGGACGTATCTATTCGCCGTCTGTTCATGCAGTGGGCTAACGCATGCTGAAACTATCCGGAAAGGTCGGACGTGTTCAACTGATCGAGGTTCAGAACCGTCCGTTGCTACTTCAGGTCAGTACGAATCCGGCGCTGCCAAATGTACTGCGGACGACTCGGGCCTTCTTGGTTTCTAACAATGAGATACCCGAAGGCTACCAGCATTATCTGATCCCAGAGTCCCTTGAGTCGCGTGCGAAAGAGCTGGAAGGAATAAGGTCATTCACCTTGCTGCCCAAGGATTACCACTATCTGGGGCACGACGACATCATTCGCTTGGACGGCCAGGCAATACGAGTGCTGTTCAGGGCTAACTCTGGTCACAACTCACTGCTGGTAACCGAGCAATGCAACCACTACTGCCTGATGTGCTCTCAACCCCCCAAGAACATTGATGACAGTTGGATCCTCAATGAACTCGAAGCGCTGATCCCCCTGATCCCTAGGGACACCCCTGAGGTGGGTTTCTCGGGTGGAGAACCTACGCTTGCCGGGGAGCGATTCATCAATCTCATCCGGATGATGAAGTCGTATCTGCCGAGAACTGTCGTTCACGTGCTTTCAAACGGGCGGGGTTTTGCTGATGAGGGTTTTGCCCGTCAGTACGCTAAGATCGAGCATCCCGATATCATGGTCGGGATTCCCCTTTACTCCGATGATCCCAGCTTACACGACTATATTGTCCAAGCTCCGGGAGCTTTTCAGGAGACTGTCCAGGGGATTCTGAACCTTAAGCGCCTTGGTCAAAAGGTTGAGATTCGGATCGTGTTGCACAAGCAATCGATCAGTCGACTGCCTCAACTGTGCGAATACATTGCGCGGAATCTCCTGTTTGTCGATCACGTAACGTTGATGGGACTGGAAATGACAGGTTTCACGCGTGCCAATCTGGCTGCCCTGTGGATTGACCCTGCGGACTATCGGGACACTCTAAGTGAAGCTGTAGGTATTCTGGCAGCGTATCGCATGAATGTTTCCGTTTACAACCACCAGTTATGTCTTGTGAATGAAGACGTGTTCCCCTACTACCGCAAGTCAATTAGCGATTGGAAGAACGAGTACGTGCCAGAGTGCAAAGGCTGTATACGAAAGCATCAGTGTGGCGGTTTCTTTTCCTCAGGGGTGAGGAATGGGTACAGCAAGGCGATCACCCCTTTTGCAGTAACGTCACTTGGCGACAGACTAATCCTTTAATGAAAAAGCGAAAAAACGAAAACCGTGAAAACCGGGACGCGTGAAAACCTGAAAACCGGACGAAAACCGGGACGGATCTATTTTGACGAAGCTTGATTGACTTTCTGATTGAGCGGTTTAAGCACATTGATAACATTGTTGATCGGGATGGCGGCCATTGTTAGCGATCCGCACCATGATGAGCGAAAAGGGGACGAATTTATTTTCTACACTGAGCATCGGGAGAAAATGAATCCGTCTCCTTTCTCTACCCTGCAACCCTGACCAGCATACCCTGCGTCAAATCATCGATGATCGCCTTCCCCATCTCACTCAAGTAATGCGCAGCCCAGGCATAGCGATCCCCATCGTTTTCCAGAGCGGCATCAAGAGCGAGCGCTTTGGCGCAATGGAGCAGGACAGAGGCATGTTCCATGGCTTCCAGCATAGGCACATCCGGGTTCACCCGAAATAACTCACGGCCCTGTGAGCCGCACTGGGAAAAAGTGGTGACACCGAGGGTTTTCAAGTGTTCGCTCATTGCACACCTCCCATGCCAGTCATGAGAAAGCTGTAGGGCTGAGAGGTATTGGAGATCGAGAGAAAAGCGGGATTGTTGCGTGTACTGAAAGCGTGCATGGATAAACGTCCCTATCAAATGAGGTCTGATTTCTCCTGTACCCAATCGAGTTTCCAAGCCCGGTCGCTGAATTGGCAGCGACGGGGAAAAGGTAACGCGCACCATCAGTCGCTGCAATGCAACTGGCCCGACGTATTTGAGTCGAGAGATTTCAACCATCGTAGGGACGTAATTGATAAACCAGGGAAACCTGCAAGTAAGTATCGTCAAGGAGAGAGCTACCGTTTCTGCACGGTTCTTGGTAGTTCGCTCGATAAATCCTGATTTCTGAGGAAATCGCCCACTTTTTCTTAAGCACACCAAGAAAATCTTCAGAATCACTGGTTTCCTCAATTTTTTCTTAACCAGCCTGCCCTACCTAGCCGTTCATGAAGGCTCAATGCCCACCGACAACTAAATGGTCGCAAGATCTTCACATCGCTGAGCGTTCCGGCCAGTGCGGGGTACGCGGCTATTGCCGATCTGCGTCACAAAAGCAGACGCCGAGCGTCCTGAGAGGCATTCCCACGCGGAGCGTGGGAACGATCGGAGGGCGTGGGGTCTGCAACAAGCCGAATTGCCCCCTGCCCCGAATGCCTTCCGCAAACCACCTTCCATTGACCCACATCAATCCTCGACGCCCCCACCCCCCATTGTCTAAGATCGGACCTTTAACGTTTCAGCGTATTTCAACAAGGATCCCGATGTCTGTTCATGAGGCGCCACCCGCCACCTACTCGAAAAGCACCGTCGCCAAGATGGAGGCGGCCATGGCGCTGGGAAGCTTTGCCATTGGTACCGGCGAATTCGCCATCATGGGGCTGATGCCGGACATCGCCCACAACCTCCAATTGACCGAACCCCAGGTCGGCCATGCGATCAGCGCCTATGCCCTGGGCGTGATGGTCGGCGCGCCGACCCTGGCGATCCTCGGCGCCAAGCTGCTGCGCAAGCACATGCTGCTCCTGCTGATGGCGCTGTATGCGCTGGGCAACCTGGCGACCGCGTTCGCGCCGTCGTTCAGCAGCCTGGTGGCCTTCCGGTTCATCAGTGGCCTGCCCCATGGCGCCTACTTCGGTATCGCCGCGGTCATCGCGTCGAGCATGGTGGCGAGCAATCAGCGCGCCGGAGCCGTGGCCCGGGTGATGATGGGCCTCACCCTGGCGATGCTGCTGGGCAACCCGATTGCCACCTTCCTCGGACAGTTCTTCGGCTGGCGCTCGGCGTTCGTGCTGGTAGGGGCGATTGCGCTGTGCACCATCGCGCTGGTCTGGCGCTTCGTGCCGCAGCCGCACGACGAGCCCCGTAGCGATCCGCGCAAGGAACTCCAGGCCTTTCGCCTGCCACAGGTGTGGATGGCCCTGGGCATCGCGTCCATCGGCTTTGCCGGGATGTTCTGCGTGTTCAGTTACCTGGCGCCGACCATGCTGGAGGTGACCCAAGTCTCGCCGCAGTGGATTCCGTTCGGCCTGGCGGCCTTCGGGGTGGGCGGCATCATCGGCAACATCGCCGGCGGCAAGCTGTTCGACCGCCTGCAGTTCCGCGCTGTCGGGCTGGTGCTGCTTTGGTCGATCGGGGTGCTGCTGTTCTTCCCCTTCGCCGCCAGCTCGCTGTGGTCGCTTCTGCTGGGCATCGGCCTGGTCGGCACCATGGTCGCCCTGGCCGCGCCGTTGCAGATCCGCCTGATGGACATCGCCCACGAAGCGCCGAGCCTGGCCGCCGCCTCGAACCATGCCGCGTTCAACCTGGCCAACGCCCTGGGCCCATGGCTGGGCGGGATGGCGATCACCGCCGGCCTGGGCTGGACCAGCACCGGCTACATCGGCGCCGCCACGGCGCTGATCGGCCTGGGCCTCTACGGGGTGGCCCGGCGGATGAAGGGCGGGCACTGAGCCCGGACGGCGCCCTCCTCCGGGCGCTGCCGACAACCACCGACGAGCCGCCACGGTGCGGCCCGTCGGGGTCTCGCGGCGCCTCCAGGCGCGCCGCTCAGTCCGGGTTCACTTCCAGTACGAGCTTGCCCTGGGCTCGGCCACTCTCGATGAGGGCGTGAGCCCGACGCAGGTTGTCGGCGTTCAGCGGGCCGAAGTGCTCGCCCACCGTGGTGCGCAGGATGCCGTCATCCACCAGCAGGGCCACCCGTGTCAGCAGCGCCTGTTGCAGGGCCTGGTCCTCGGTGCGGTACATCGAGCGGGTGAACATGAACTCCCAGTGCAGCGAGATCGACTTGCGCTTGAGCGGCATGGCATCCAGCGACGCCGGGTCATCGATCAGCGCCAGCTTGCCCTGGGGCTTCAGCACTTCGACCAACTGCGGGTAGTAGTGCTCGGTATGGGTCAGGCTGATCACGTAGTCGACCTGGGCCACGCCCAACTCCTTCAGTTGGGCCTGCAAGGGCTGACCATGATCGATCACATGATGGGCCCCCAGCTCGCTCACCCAGTCGCGGGTCTGCGGGCGCGAGGCCGTGCCGATGACGGTGAGCCGGGTCAGCCGGCGCGCCAACTGCACGAGAATCGAGCCGACGCCACCGCCTGCGCCGATCACCAGCAGCGACTGGCCCAGCCCGCCCCCTTCCGCCACCCGCAGGCGATCGAAGAGCAGTTCCCAGGCGGTGATCGCGGTCAACGGCAGTGCCGCGGCCTCGGTCGCGCTGATGGATAACGGACGCCGGGCAGCGATGCGCTCGTCGACCAGCCCGTAGTCGGCATAGCAGCCCGGCCGGGTGATGTCGCCCGCATACCAGACCGGGTCACCGACCACGAAACCGCTGACCTCGGCACCCACGCCCTCCACCACGCCGACGGCGTCCCAGCCGAGGATGCGCGGCGCAGCGGGCTGCACGCCCAGACGCAACTTGCTGTCCACCGGGTTGACGGCAATCGCCTGGATTTTCACCAGCAGGTCCCGCGGCCCGGGCACGGGCTTTTCCAGTTCGATTTCGTACAGCGCCCGGGGATCGGCCAGGGGCAACCCGGCCTGATCGTAGACAAAGGCTTTCATTGACGTACTCCTGCGTTGGGCTCGCGGCTCATGAGCCGCAGGCGGCTGTTGGCTGATTCCTGGCCATCATCGTGCCGTCCGTTGACCCGAAAACAAATGACATATAGGGTCATGATTCTAGACATCAGGCGATTACGGACATGCATCGAATAGGCTACCTGCTGAGCGAGGGTTTTCAGGTGATGGCGCTGGGCACCCAGACGGTGTTCGAGTTCGCCAACGTGGTGGCCCAGGAGCCCATCTACCAACTGACCAATTACTCGATGGAGGGCGGCCAGGTCCGCTCCTCGATCGGCGCCGTCGTCGACACCGAACGCGCTGACGGCCAGGCCGCCGATACGTGGATGGTCTCCGGGGTGGTCGACCCGCTGGCGCATGAGGTCAGCCAGGCCCAGCTGCAATTCGTGCGCGAGTCCGCCGAACACTGCCGACGCACCGTGGGGCTCTGCACGGGTTCGTTCGTGCTGGCCGAAGCCGGGCTGCTCGATGGTCGGCGGGTCACCACCCACTGGGCGTATGCCGATGCGCTGCGCCAGCGCTACCCGGCGGCACGGGTGGAAGTCGACCGGATCTTCATCGAGGACAAGGGTGTCTGGACCTCGGCCGGCCTCACCGCGGCCATGGACCTGGCGCTGGGCATCGTCGAAAACGACCTGGGCCCGGAGCTGGCCACCCAGGTGGCGCGGGTGCTGGTGATGTATCACCGGCGCAGCGGCGGCCAGTCGCAGCATTCGCGCATGCTGGCGCTGGCGCCCAAGTCCGACCGCGTGCAGGCGGCCCTGGAGCACGCCCGCGCCAACCTGGCCGGCGACCTGACCCTCGAAACCCTGGCCGCTACCGTGCACCTGAGCCCGCGCCAGTTCAGCCGGGTGTTCCTCGCCGAAACCGGGCTGTCCCCGGCCAAGGCGGTGGAACAACTGCGGGTGGAGTCGGCCCGCCACATGATCGAGCGGGGCCGGCATTCACTGGAGGTCATTGCCCGGGAGAATGGTTTCCGTGACCGCCGACACCTGCGCGAGGTGTTCGTGCGCACGCTGGGCGTTTCACCCCTGTCGCTGCGGCGCGAGAAGGCCTGAACAGGGTTGCGGCGACCGCGGCCCCGCGTCAGAAATCGAAGCCGTGTCCCAGCTCCTTCTCCATCCACTGCAGGAAACGCCGCACCCGGGAGAAGTTCGAATGGGCTTTGGGGAACACCAGATGATGAGCCGCCACCGGGGCGCTCAGCGATTCGGGTGACACCTTCACCAGTTCGCCGGAGTCGAGGTACTTGCGCGCCAGCAAAGCGCTCTCCAACGCAAAACCCAGACCATGGCTGGCCGCTTCCAGGGTCATGTAGGAACGGTCGAAACTCAACGTGTAGGGTTTCTCCGGACGGGCCAGGCCGTGCTGGGCAAACCAGGCCGGCCATCTGAGCAAGGTGGCCTCGGAGAGAATCAGCTCGCGGTCCAGCAGGTCCATGGCGCTGCTCACCGGGTGTCGCGCCAGCAGTTTCGGCGCCGCCAGCACCTCGAAGGTTTCGTTGCGCACGGTGCGCACTTCGTAGCTGGGCCAGTTGGGCTCGCCATGGCGGATGTCCACGTCGATCTTGTCGCGGCTGAAATGCAGGGACTCGTAGGAGCACGACAGGTTGATCTGGATGTCCGGGTGTTCATCCCGGAACGCCTCCAGACGCGGCATCAACCAGAGCAGGCCGAAGCTCGGCGCGGAATGCAGGCGCAGGCAGTCCAGGCTGACATCGCTGCTGGCCCGTTCGGTCGCCACGGCCAGGCTGTGCAGCAGGCCGGACACCTCCTTCAGGTACTGTTCGCCCACCGGCGTCAGGGTCACGCCGCGTGCCCCGCGCACGAACAGCTGGCGGCCGATCATGGCTTCCAGTTTGGCCAGTTGATGGCTGACCGCCGAGGGCGTGAGGTCCAGCACCTCGGCCGCGCGGGCGACGTTGCCGAAGCGCGCAGCCTGCTCGAAGGCCTGAATAGCCCTCAGCGGTGGAAGGGGCGGCGCCGTATCGTCGAGAGAGCGCATGGCAAGGGGTCCGCATGTTTTGTGGCTTTCCATTCAACCACCAAGCCGATCGGCTGACGAGTGCTGAATTTTCTTCAGCACTCAATGATTTTTGCGTTATTGCTCACGTTTCGGCCGAGGACCAAGCTGCGCCCATCGATCTGCCGGATCGACTCCATAAAAACAATCAGGGGTTCTCCTCATGCTGCTGCAAGACAAAGTCATCCTCATCACCGGTGCCGCCTCTGCCCGCGGTATCGGCCGGGCCACCGCCAGCACCTTCGCCGCCCACGGCGCCCGTGTCGTCATCCTCGACCTGGACGAAGCCGCCGCCCGCCAAGCCGCCGCGGAGCTGGGCGAAGGCCATCTCGGCCTGGCCGCCAACGTGGCCGACGAAGCCCAGGTGAACAAGGCCGTGGGCCGGGTCATCGAGCACTACGGCCGCATCGATGGCCTGGTCAACAACGCCGGCATCACCCAGCCGCTGAAAATCATGGACATCCGCCACAGCGACTACGACAAGGTGCTCGACGTCAGCCTGCGCGGCACCCTGCTGATGTCCCAGGCGGTCATTCCGCTGATGCGCGAACAGAGGTTCGGCAGCATCGTCTGCATGTCGTCGGTGTCGGCGCAGCGTGGCGGCGGCATCTTCGGCGGCCCGCACTACAGTGCCGCGAAAGCCGGCGTGCTCGGCCTGGCCAAGGCCATGGCCCGCGAACTGGGGCCGCACAACGTGCGCGTCAATTCGATCGCCCCCGGGCTGATTCACACCGACATCACCGGCGGCCTGATGCAGGACGAGCGCCGCCACGCGATCATCGAAGGCATTCCGCTGGGCCGCCTCGGCGAAGCCGGGGACGTGGCCAATGCCGCCCTCTTCCTGGTCAGCGACCTGTCGTCCTACCTGACCGGTATTACGCTGGATGTGAACGGCGGCATGTTGATTCACTGATGAGCCTCACGCCGGCCCGGCGGCTGGCGTTGTTCTGAATCCAGGGCAGCCCCGCGCGGCCCATAACAACAAGAGATCAGACCCTCATGAGTACCCTCTCCCTGGAGGCGGCCGTGTCCGTCCGCTCCACTGCCTATCGCAAGACCGCCTGGCGGCTCATGCCGTTTCTCATGCTGTGCTACCTGTGCGCCTACCTCGACCGCGTCAACGTCGGTTTCGCCAAGCTGCAGATGATGAACGACCTGGCCCTGAGCGAAACGGTCTACGGCCTCGGTGCCGGCATCTTCTTCCTCGGTTATTTTCTCTGCGAAGTGCCCAGCAACCTGATCCTGCACCGTGTCGGCGCCCGCCGCTGGATCGCCCGGATCATGATCTCCTGGGGCCTCATTTCCGCCCTGTTCGCCTTCGTCGAAACCGCCTGGCAGTTCTACGCCCTGCGCTTTCTCCTGGGTGTCGCCGAAGCCGGCCTTGCCCCCGGTCTGCTGCTGTACCTGACCTATTGGTTCCCCTCCTACCGCCGGGCCAGAATGACCGTGCTGTGGTTCGTCGCCATCCCCCTGTCGGGCATGATCGGTGGCCCGCTGTCGGGCTGGATCATGAACCACTTCGCCGGCGTGCACGGCTGGGCCGGATGGCAATGGATGTTCGTCATCGAGGCGCTGCCGACCGTGATCGTCGGCCTGCTGGTGCTGAGCTATCTCAAGGACGGCGTGCACCAGGCGACCTGGCTCACCGACGAGGAAAAGGCCCTGGTCAACCGCGAACTGGCCGAGGACAACAGCCGCAAGGTCACCCACGCCTCGGCCCGGGAGTTCGTTCGCGACCGCCGCCTGTGGCTGCTCGCGGGCATCTACTTCTGCGTGGTCATGGGCCAGTACGCGATTACCTTCTGGCTGCCGACGCTGGTGCGCAACGCCGGGGTTTCCGATCCCCTGCACATCGGCCTGCTGACCAGCCTGCCGTACCTCTGCGCCATTGTCGCGATGCTGCTGATGGGGCGTAGCGGCGACCGTCACCAGGAACGTCGCTGGCACCTGGTGCTGCCGATGATTGCCGGCGCCCTCGGGCTGACCCTCGCGGCCCTGCTGGGCGGCAACCTGCCGCTCTCGATGCTCAGCCTGTGCCTGGCCGCCGCGGGCGTGCTGTCGGCGTCCTCGCTGTTCTGGATGCTGCCCACCACGCTGCTGGGCGGGGTCTCGGCCGCCGCCGGTATCGCCGGCATCAATAGCTTCGCCAACCTCGCGGGCTTCTGCTCACCCTATCTGATCGGCTGGATCACCACCTCGACCGGGTCCAGCGCCCTTGGCATGTACCTGATCACCGGTGTGCTGCTGTTCGGCGCCACGCTGGTCCTGCGCATCCCGGCCGCCCAGGTCAACCGTTAAGTTCCCGGAGTCATCACCATGAGTGTGCATTCATCCTCTACCACGGCGCCCTCGCTTGCCGAACGCGCCTACAACATCCGTCGCCATGCCCTGCGCATGGGCCAGGTCCAGGGCCAGGGTTATGTCGGCCAGGCCCTGGGCGCTGCCGACCTGCTGGCCGTGTCCTACTTCCATGCCCTGCGCTATCAGCCGCACGACCCCGAGTGGGAGCAGCGCGACCGTTTCTACCTGTCGATCGGCCATTACGCCATCGCCCTCTACGCGGCGCTGATCGAGGCCGAGGTGATTCCCCTGGACGAGCTGGAAACCTACGGTTCGGACGACAGCCGCCTGCCGATGTCGGGCATGGCGGCCTACACGCCGGGTATGGAAATCACCGGCGGTTCCCTCGGTCACGGCCTGGGCATCGCGGTCGGTGCCTGCCTGGGCCTCAAGCGCAAAGGGTCCGACGCGTTCGTCTACAACCTGCTGTCCGACGGCGAGCTGAACGAAGGTTCGACCTGGGAAGCGGCCATGTCGGCCTCGCACTGGAAGCTGGACAACCTGATCGCGATCATCGACGTCAACAACCAGCAGGCCGATGGGCACTCCAGCGAAGTGCTGGCCTTCGAACCCATCGTCGATCGCTGGCAGGCCTTCGGCTGGTTCACCCAGCGGGTCGACGGCAACGATATCCCGGCGCTGGTCGCCGCCTTCGATGCCGCCCGCCAGCACGCCGGGCCACAGCCACGGGTGATCATCTGCGATACGCGCATGGGCAAGGGCGTGGACTTCCTCGAATCCCGGGAGAAAACCCACTTCATCCGCGTCGACGAAAACGAATGGGATCTGGCACTGCAAAACCTTCAGGTCGGGAGAACCGCATGAGCACCGCAAACACCCCTCAAACCGCCAAGAAGCGCCTGACCACCTCGGCGATGATCGCGTCCATCGCCGCCGAAGGCCAGGCCACCCGCTCGGCGCCGTTCGGTCACGCGCTGGCGGCCCTGGCCGAGCAGCGCCCGGAGATCGTCGGCCTGTCGGCGGACCTGTCCAAGTACACCGACCTGCACATTTTCGCCAAGGCCCACCCGGAGCGTTTCTACCAGATGGGCATGGCCGAACAGCTGCTGATGAGCGCCGCCGCCGGCATGGCCCGCGAAGGCTGCATACCGTTCGCGACCACCTATGCGGTGTTCGCCTCGCGCCGGGCCTATGACTTCATCTGCATGGCGATCGCCGAGGAAAACCTCAACGTCAAGATCGTCTGCGGCCTGCCGGGGCTGACCACCGGCTACGGGCCAAGCCACCAGGCTACGGACGATCTGGCGATTTTCCGGGCCATGCCGAACCTGATGATCATCGACCCCTGCGACGCCCTGGAAATCGAACAGGCGGTACCGGCCATCGCCGCCCACCAGGGCCCGGTGTACATGCGTCTGTTGCGCGGCAACGTACCGCTGGTGCTGGACGAGTACGGCTACCGGTTCGAGATCGGCAAGGCCAAGACCCTGCGCACCGGCAACGATGTGCTGATCATTTCCACCGGGCTGATGACCATGCGCTCGCTGGAAGCGGCGCAGAAACTGCAGGCCGACGGTGTCGACGTGGCCGTACTGCACGTGCCGACCATCAAGCCTCTCGACGAGCAGACCATTCTCGCCGAAGCGCGCAAGCCGGGGCGGCTGGTGGTGACGGCGGAGAACCATTCGATCATCGGCGGGCTGGGCGAGGCCGTGGCCGGCCTGCTACTGCGCAATGGCGTCACCCCGACCTTCCGGCAGATCGCCCTGCCGGATGCCTTCCTCGATGCCGGGGCGTTGCCGACGCTGCATGATCGCTATGGTATTTCCACTGACGCGGTGAGTGCCCAGATCAAGGCCTGGCTGTAGTCGTGAAGGCTTGCCCAAGGCTGCCTGAACCGGCGGCCTTGGGCGGCAAACCATCCTCCCCGCCAGCGTCACGGCCTGTTCAGCGCCGACTCACCTGCGCCAGCGCGTCCCTTGCTCTCGCACCGGCCTCGACGCCGACGCACTCGGCCAACACCTGGGTCAGTTGTGGTGCTGGAGCGGTTGCGCATGCGCTGATGCGCGCTGCGGCGCTACGCCGAGGACAGGCGCTCGTGCACCTGCTTGGCCCGGGCGACGGTGACGGTGTCGGGCAGCTCGATGCCATTCTTGGCCGCTAGAATCTCAGCCATCACGCTCACCGCGATCTCCGCCGGCGTCTTGCTGCCGATGTACAGGCCGATAGGCCCGTGCAGGCGTTGGAGGCTGGCCTCGGTCTCGCCGAAATGCTCGATCAGGCGCTCGCGGCGCAACTGGCTGTTGCGCCGCGAACCGATGGCGCCGATGTAGAACGCCGGGCTGTGCAAGGCTTCGAGCAAGGCCAGGTCATCGAGCTTGGGGTCATGGCTGAGGGCGACGATGCCGGTGCGCAGGTCCACGGCAAAATCGCGAACGACATCGTCCGGCATGCCGACGAGGTGTTCCACACCCGGCACGGCCCAGGTCTCGATGTATTCCGGGCGCGGGTCGCAGACCGCGACCTTGAAGCCGTTGAACAGCGCCATGGTCGCCAGGTACTCGGCCAGCGCACCGGCCCCGATCATCAGCAGCCGATAACCGGGGCCAAGGGTATTGAGCATCCGTTGACCATCGAAGCTGAACTGCTCCGGCGTCGCGGTGGCGGCAAGGGTCACCGCGTTGGAGGCCACCGCCAGGCAGCGGCGCACCAGGCGACCGGCGTCGAGCTGCGTCAACAACTCGTCCAGCGACTGCAGGTCCGGCCTGAATTCCAGGACCAGCTCCAGCGTACCGCCACAGGGCAGGCCGAAGCGATGGGCCTCATCGGCCGTGACGCCATAGCGCACCACCTCGACCGGCCCCTCGCCCATACCACTGCCGCCATGGGCCGTGGTGTAGCGGTGGATCAGGTCGTCCTCGATACAGCCACCGGACACGCTGCCCACCACCCGCCCATCGTTGCGCAGCGCCATCATCGAGCCCACCGGCCGTGGCGACGAACCCCAGGTGCGCGCCACGGTGGCGAGCAACACGCGCTCGCCGGCGGCAAGCCAGTCCCGCGCCGTGCGCAGGACCAGCAGGTCGATGCTTTCCATCCGGGCCTCCTTCAGCGCATGTGCAGAATGATCGGGCTGCTGCTGGCCGGATCGGTGTGCCCGCGCAGCTTGCCCACCGCCTGCGCATCCACCGCCCCGGCCTGGTTGCCCCAGGTGCTGCGCACGAAGCTCAGCACCTCGGCGATCTGCTGGTCCGACAGTTGCTCGCGGAACGCCGGCATGCGGTAGGCGTCCGGCACCCCGGCGGCGACCACCCGTTGCGAACCGTTGAGGGTGATGTTGATCGCCGAGGCACTCTCGGCGGCCAACACGGATGTCGCGCCGGCCAGCGGCGGCATCGACTCGGGCTGGCCCTTGCCGTCCAGGCCGTGGCAGGACGCGCAGCGGGTCACGTAGGTCTGGGCCCCCGGTTTCTGTGGGGACGCCGCCGCCGAGGTCGCCTGGTACTGCCAGGGCTCGCCATCGCGCTGGCGGTCGCCGGGCAGCGAGTGGAGGTAACGGGCGATCGCCGCCAGGTCGTCATCGCTCATGAACTGCGTGGAGTTGTTGAACGCCTCGGTCATCGAGCCGAACACCACCGCGTGCCGGTTGCGACCGGTCTTGAGGAACTGCACGATCTCCGGTTCGCTCCAGCGGCCCAGGCCGGTGTTGCGATCGGCACGCAGGCTCGGCGCGTACCAGCCATCGAGCAAGGCGCCGGCGAGGAACGGCGCGCCGGACTCGTCCAGGGCCTTCTCGTTGAAGGCCAGGCCCCGTGGCGTGTGGCAACTGCCGCAGTGGCCGGCCCCCTGGACAATGTAGGCACCGCGGTTCCACAGCGGGTCCTGGGCCGGTTTGTCGCTGTAGGGGACTGAGTCGGTAAACACCGCGTTCCACAGGGCGATCGGCCAGCGCAGGTTCAAAGGCCAGGGAATCGAGCTCTCGGCATTGGCCTGCTGCACCGGCGCCACGCCCTTCATGAAGAACGCGTACAGCGCACGGACATCGTCATCGCTGAGCTTGGCGTAGGACGGATAGGGCATCGCCGGGTACAGGCGCCGGCCGCCGGGCGCGACACCGTGGCGTACGGCGCGGTCGAAGTCCGCCAGGCTGTAGTTGCCGATGCCGGTGTCCCGGTCCGGGGTGACGTTGGTGGCATGGATCGCCCCCAGCGGCGTGGCCATTTCCAGGCCGCCGGCGAACGGCGCACCACCCGGCACGCTGTGGCAGGCCACGCAGTCGCCAAGGCGGGCGACATACTCGCCGCGGCTGACCAGCGCCGGGTCGATGTCGGCCACAGCCAGTGGCTGGTGTTCCAGGGGCGAGGCGGGCTCGCGGGTGACGTACCAGGCCAGCAGGCCTGCCGCGACCAGGCACGGCACAGCCAGCCAGGCAGCGGTTCTTGCGAATCGACTGTTGTTCATGAAGGCTCCGCGCAGGTCAGGTGAAGGTGTAGCGGCTCAACGGCAGGCTACGGATGCGCTGCCCCGTCAACCTGGCCACCGCGTTGGCCACGGCGGGCGCCACCGCCGGCAATGGCGGCTCGCCAATGCCGCCCATCTTCTCCCCGCTCTCGACCACCCGGACGTGCACCCGGGCCATGCGCGAAGGCGGCAGGATCGGGTACAGGTCGTAGTTGCGTGCCTTGGGCTTGCCGTCGAGCCACACCGCTTCCTCGACCAGCGTCTGAGACAGCCCCAGCGCCACGGCGCCGTTGACCTGCGCCTCGACGATGGCCGGGTTGACGATGTTGCCCGGGTCGATGGCCTGCCAGATGTCATGCACCTTGACCTGCCCGTTGTCGATCGAGACCTCGGCGATCACCGCCGTCTGGGTGCCGAACGGCGAGGCCATGGCGACTCCGCGGGCGCGCCTGCTGCCATCCTCGGCGGTGAACGGGCCACGCTTCCAGCCGCCGGACAACTCGCCCACCGCGTTGAGCAGCGTGGTCAGCCGCGGGTTGTCGCGCAGCAGGTGCAGACGCAGTTCGAAGGGGTCCTTGCCGCCCTTGTCCGCCAGCTCGTCGAGGAACGCCTCGTAGAAGAAGTCGTTGAGCGAGTTGCCCACCGAGCGCCAGTAGCCGAGCATGGCCGGGCCCTTGACGTAGATCTGCGCAATGCGCTTGTTGGCGATCGCATAGGACTTGCCCGCCAGCCCTTCGACGGCGGTGGGGTCGATCTTGTCGCCCTGCTTGCCGGCCAGGGCCTCGGTCGGCCCTTCAGTCGCGCTGATCGCCTCGATAGCGACGGGGAAGCCGTTGTCATCCAGCGCACCGCGGAACCGCACCGCCGCGATAGGCCGCAGCACATCGCGCAGGAACTCCTCCTCGCGGCTCCAGATCAGCTTGATCGGCCGCCCGACCGCCTTCGCCAGGGCAATCGCCTGGGGATAGGGGTTGGCCGAGCCATAGAGGAAATGCCGGCCGAAGAAACCGCCCAGCAGTGGCGAATGCAGGGTGATGCGCGAAGCTTCGAGCCCGGTGAGCTTGGCGATGTCGTTGCGGAACATGTCCGGGGCCTGGTTGGGCAACCAGACCTCCAGCGAACCGTCGGCATTGAACCGCGCCAGGGCCGAAGGCGGCTCCAGCTGGGCATGGTTGAGGTACTGGTTGTGGTAGCTGGCCTCGACGACATGCTTGGCGCCAGCCAATACCTTGGCGACATCGCCTTCGTTCTCGGCATCACGGGCTGGCCCCTGTTCGTTGGCCAGGCGCTGCACGTAGGCTTCGCTGGAAAAGTCCGCCGGCATCACCCGCAGCGGTGAATCGGCGGCCGCCTCCTTCCAGTCGACCTGGAGGGCTTCCACCGCACGCTTGGCGTGCCACCAGCGCTCGGCGACCACCGCCACCGCGCCCGGCAACTGATGCACCGAATGCACGCCCTTCATGGCCTTGACCTGTTCTTCGTTGCGCAGGCTGCCGACGCTCATGCCCAGGCGCGGCGCGTGCTGCACCGCGGCGTGGAGCATGCCGTCGACCTTAAGATCGATGCTGTAGAGCGCACGGCCGGTGGACTTGTCGTAGGCATCGACGCGCTTGACCGGCTTGCCGATCCAGCGGAACTGGCTGGGATCACGCAGCTTGACGCTGCCCGGGTCCGGTACCGGCAGGTCCATGGCGCGTTCCGCCAGTTCGCCATAGGCGAGCGAACGCCCGGAGGCTGCATGCAGCACCTTGCCCGGCTCGGTCGACAGTTCCGTCACCGGCACGCCGAGCTGCTGCGCAGCGGCCTGCAGCAACATCGCCCGGGCCAGGGCGCCGAGACGGCGCATGGTCGGGTAGCTCATGCGCACCGACATGCTGCCGCCGGTGATACGCATGCCGTTGTCCATGACCACATAGGCTTCGCCGGGCGGCGCGCTGTCGACCACGAAGGTCGCCGGATCGGCGTCCAGTTCCTCGCCGACGATCTGCGCCATGGCGGTGTAGGTGCCCTGCCCGCCTTCCATGAAGGGGCACAGCAGGCGCACGCTGTTGTCCGGACGAATCTCCAGGAACGCCGGCACCTGGGTGCCGCGCTCGACCGCCGCCGTAGCGGCCTGCACCCGCGCCGAGCCCAGTGGCAGGCCGAAACCGAGGACCAGGGAGCCCACCGCCGTGCCAATCAGGAAGCGGCGCCGGGACAGGTTGACCGGGTCGGCCGACAGTTGGCTGAGGACCTCTTCGGCCCCCTCGATACGACTGTTCATCAGGCTTCTCCCTTCTGCGTAGCCAACTCGTGCACGGCGCTATGGATGGCGTTGTAGGTGCCGCAACGGCACAGGTTGACCATCGCGGCCTCGATCTGCGCATCGCTGGGCTTGGGGTTCTGCTTGAGCAACGCGGTGGCGGCCATGACCTGTCCGGACTGGCAGTAGCCACACTGGGCGACCTGGTGCTCGACCCAGGCGGCCACCACGCGCTTGCCCACCTCATCGGCCTCGATCGCCTCAATGGTGGTCACCTCCCGGCCGACCACGCCGGCCACCGGGGTGACGCAGGCCCGCACCACATTGCCGTCCACCAGCACAGAGCAGGCGCCGCACTGGGCCAGGCCACAGCCGTACTTGGTGCCGGTCATGCCCAGGTCATCGCGGATCACCCACAGCAGCGGCGTGTCGGCGTCGGCATCGACCTGATAGGTCTTCTGGTTGATTCGTAGTTCCATGGCTCACCCGCTCATCATCGGTTGATGTTTCTTCGTTATAGGCGGTGAGGCGCCGGCCGGCGCCCCACCGATCGGTACGCCCAACGGCCGCGTACCCTGAAGCGTTCAATAGGCCGGGACCGCCTCGCCGGTGGGCGAGATTTCGGAGGCCTGGCCTCGCAATGCCGCAATGTCGTGACTGGGCGCGGCACCGAAGAGCCGAGCGTATTCACGACTGAATTGCGAAGGACTCTCGTAGCCCACCGCGAACGCCGCCCGCGACACGTCCAGGCGTTCATTGAGCATCAGCCGCCGCGCTTCGTTGAGGCGCAGCCACTTCTGGAACTGCAGCGGGCTCATGCTGGTGAGCTGGCGGAAATGGTGATGAAAGGTCGGCGCGCTCATCTGCACCCGGGCCGCCAGTTCATCGATACGCAGGGGCATGGCGAAGTTCAACTTGAGCCAGTCGATGGCCTTGGCGATCCGATAGCCCTGGCCGTCGACGGCGGTGATCTGTCGTAACCGCGCCGACTGCTCGCCGTGCAGCAGGCGATAGTGAATTTCGCGCAGCACCAGCGGCGCCAGCACCGGGATCGCCTCCGGCTCATCGAGCAGCGCCAGCAGGCGCCCCACGGCCATTTCCAGGGTCGGGGTCATGTTCGCGATGCCCACGCCCTTGCCCGCGCCACGATCACGGGTCGGCGGCGGCAGGCCGCCCTTGGCGATCAGTTCGGCGAGGATGGACACGTCCAGTTTCAGCAGCACGCCGACGCAGGGCTGTGCCGGGCTGGCCATGACCACCTCGGAGTTGGCCGGCAGGTCCAGTGAGGTGACCAGAAACCGCGATGGGTCATAAGCGTAGCCCTCGCCGCCGATCCACAGGCTCTTCTGTCCGCGTGCGACCAGGATCAGGCTCGGCTCGACCATGCACACCGAGGGGGGTATCGGCTGGTCACGTCGAAACAGCACGAGGCCGGGGATCGCGGTCGGGCAATCCCCTTGTTGGCTGATGTGTCGATCGATACTCGGTGCCAACGGCGATACCGGGCAGTGTTGGGGCTGGTTCATGGCAACGGACTCCTTCGGTCAAACTCTAGACCGCAGGCAGGGGCTTTCCTATGCATCACCCTGCAACTCCAGAGGATTAGGCAAGGATTCGATTGGATTGAGCGACGACGGCGGGGTGTCGGCCAAGAAATAGGGCCTGATGCAAGGGTTCCACCCGGGCACTGATGGCCACAGGCCCTGTTCTGCCCCACACGACCTGGCCCCCTGGTCCTCCTTCCCGCGTCGGCCCCGTCCGATAGCGGGTGCTATCTATCTACCACTACTGTAGCGACCGGCATGACGACGCCGCCCCGGCGGCGAACGGACATGCTCTTCAGATCAATCCGTACAGGCGTGACATGTGAGCGTAGGTAGCATCATTTCATCGGCCCCCCGGCTGGTGCAGAACAGTGAATCACGGGCAGGGCACATACCCTCGGTGCGCGAGCCGGATCGGACGCAGGCGGACGATGGCCCGGGTGGGGCCGGATCCGCCGAGAGGGCGTCGCCCCCAGGGCAAGCCGGGCAGTCGGCGTTCCGTGCCCTGCTGTCGACACCCGCAGCCGCCTCGGCGCTGATACAGCAGGAGAAGATCGACGTCCTGATCGAACCGCTGAAGCAGGCCAATGCGGTGTTCGCGCAGATATCACGTCCCAGCCCGCTGCAGGACGCACGGCAGGCATTCGAAAAGCACTTCCCGCACGCACCACGGCCGGTGGACCTCAACCATATCCACCTGAAGGTTCATCAGTTGGCCGATACCGCGCAAGCGGAAGACAAGCTGGTCGCCTCGCCCAGCGTTGCCGAGCTGATCGTCGCGCACTACAGCGGCCGGGATATCGACGACCTGCATGGCCGGTACCCGTTCGCTCCCGGCACCTTGTACTACAACCCTGGAAACAGCTACCGACGCGGCGAGGCAACGGCCGCGAGTGACGGGAAGCCACTGCTGCCCGGCTTCACCAGCACACAGGATATCCTTCATTTCATCCGGCAACTGCCATCGAACCAGGCCACGGACCTGGCCAGGCAGCAGACCCAGGCCTTCATCACTCCCGACAAAAACGGCAGGACGCCACACGAGGTCCTGGGAGACATCCGCAAGCAGCAGATAACACTGGAGGCGCGGCAGCAGGACAACGACAGCATCCTCGGCAAGGCGAGCAAGGCGCTGGTCGCAGCGATCGCGAACCACCCGTCCGCGGCCGACCTTGCACGGGCCTACCCCGACGAGCACTCGCGGCCCAGGGTCCACGGCCTTTCAGTCCGCGCCAGCAGCGGCAACCACGTCTTCCCTCCCCTGACGTTGCCGGGGCCGTTCGTGATGGAGCAGCCAGGGAGTGGCGACGAGGGCAGTCTCTTCGTGCTGTGCCTGCCGGGATGGGGACTCAAGGAGTTCGGATCCCGACAGGAACTGATGGCGTCTGTCGCCGCCTCACCGGCACTGTCGAAATTCCTGCCCGAGGAGGTGCAGGCACGCTTGCCGGATGGCACACGCCATGAATTCAACGCGCTCGAACCGATCCCTTCCGACACCCGTATCTTCGCGCACAGTGTCCGCCAGCAGCTCGACAAGCTGGAGCGCGACACCCGCTATCGGCTGGAACAGGCGGGCAAACGCGGGGTGAGCCTGGACGAGTTCGACGGGATCGTCGGTCATTCGGCACGGGATTTTCGCCGGTCGTTCGAACCGCCCCGCTTCGTTTCCCATCCTCCGGCGCCACGCCAGCCCGGGGTCAGCGCGCTGACGGCAATGCCCCTCAGGGCTTGAGACCTTTCAGCCGCCAAAAGGCACGAGGCCATCCCGGCGCCCCGATTGGAACCGGCTTGCCCAGACCCACCGGGGCGCCTCACGCCATGAGCCCGTCAGATGCCGAGATATCAGCCTCGGCGGCCTGGGCCAGACGGATAGCAGCACATCCGTTGAGCCGGACGAATCAAATGCAGCATTCAAACCGCTGAATATGCAGGATTCCTGCATGGAGCCAGTTCTTTCGCCCGCTTTTGCCGACTTCGTGCGCGGCTCAAGCCTTAGGCTATGCCCTATCGAATCCCCGCGCACAACAGGAGTCTTGCCAATGCCCGCCCTGGATCTTTCGTTCATCCGCCGCCAGTTCCCGGCCTTTTCCGAACCCTCCCTGCAAGGCCAGGCGTTCTTCGACAACGCTGGCGGCTCCTACGCCTGCCAACCCGTGATCGACCACCTCGACCGCTTCTATCGTCGGCACAAGATGCAGCCCTACGGCGCCCACCCGGCCTCGCGCCTGGGTGGCGAGCAGATGGATCGCTCGCACGCCGAAATCGCCGCCTATCTCGGCGTGTCGCCGGAAGAGGTGCACCTGGGCCCCTCCTCCTCGCAGAACACCTATGTGCTGGCCGAGGCCTTTGCCAATCGGCTCGAGGCGGGAGACGAAATCATCGTCACCAACCAGGACCACGAAGCCAACAACGGCGTCTGGCGGCGGCTGGCCAAACGCGGAATGGTCATTCGGGAATGGCAGGTCGACGCCACCACCGGCTCCCTCGACCCGAGCGAACTGCAGAAGCTGCTGAGCCCGCGCACCCGGGTGGTCGCCTTCACCCACTGCTCTAATATCCTGGGTGAGATCAACCCGGTGCGGGAAATCTGCGAGATCGTCCATGCCGCAGGTGCCCAGGCGGTGGTCGATGGGGTTTCCTACGCCGGCCATGGTTTCCCGGACGTGGACGCGCTCGGCGCCGACATCTATCTCTTTTCGCTGTACAAGACCTTCGGCCCGCACCTGGGGGCCATGGTCATTCGCCGCCCGTTGATGGACTGGCTCGGCAACCAGGCGCACTACTTCAACGAGGCCTACCTGGCAAAGTGGTTCGTCCCCGCCGGCCCCGACCATGCCCAGGTCGCTGCCGCCAGCGGCGTCACCACCTACTTCGACCAGGTGCATGCCCATCACTTCCCCGGCGCCGACCGCCGCGAGCGCGCCGCCAACGTGCGCCAGCTGTTGCGCTGCGCCGAGGCGGCGCTGCTGCCGCCCTTGCTGGAGTTCTGCGCCGGGGATTGCCGCGTGCGCCTGCTCGGCCCAAGCGACGTACGGAACAAGGCCGCCACCGTCTCCCTGCAAACCCTGAACGCCAGCCCGCGCGAGATCGCCGCCCGGCTGGCAACGCGAGGCATCATTGCCGGCGCGGGCCACTTCTACGCGGTGCGCCTGTTGCAGGCGCTGGATGTCGACCCGCAGGAAGGCGTGCTGCGCCTGTCCTTCGTGCACTACACCGCCGCCGAAGAGATGCAGCAGTTGATCCAGGCCCTGGACGCGTCGCTCTGACCAGCGACCCTCGCCGTCAGGCCTGGGTGCTGTCCACCACGGCGCCCGGGCCAGCCATGCTGGTCAGCCCGCCCACCAGGTCATCCAGGCAGATGAACGACTGCGTGCTGCTGATGTCCGGGTGGTTGTTCAGCTCGTCGATGAGGATTTTCGAGAAGTCGGCCATCCGCGGGGCGACGACGCGGATCATGAAATCCACATCGCCGGTGACGCCGGTGGCCAGCCGCACCCAAGGGCGGTTTTTCAGCAGCAGGGCCACCCGCTCCCGGGCGCCAGGACTGTTGCGCTGCAGTTTGACGATCACCCAGGCATTGATGTCGTTGCCGAGCCTGTTTTCATCGATGACCGCCGAATAGCCCAGGATCACGCCCTCCGCTTCCAGCCGTTTCACCCGGCGCAGGCATTGGGAAGGCGAAAGGCCCACTTTCAGCGACAGCTCCTGATGGGAAATCCGGCCGTTCTTGCGCAAGACGCCCAGAATCTTCGTGTCCATTCGATCCAGCTTCAGGTCATTCATGTTGGCGCCCGCATAAGATTCCGGCACTAGGCTATGTACGAAATAGTTTGAAACTTGGTTATGCGGCGTTAAAA
>NZ_JSYZ01000021.1:41748-86024 GCF_001293465.1 Pseudomonas asplenii | reverse complement strand
ACCTTATTCAGGACGGGACACCCGCAAACGAAAAAGCCCCTGTCACCGAAAGATGACAGGGGCTTTTTCATGCCCATCCGCTGCTGTTACTTCACCACCTTCAGGCTAGGACGCCCACTCGGACGCGGCGGCTCCGGCCCATCGTCATCCGGCTCGACTTCATTGTCGTCGTCTTCCAGTGGCGACTCGAGATCGAAGACCATGCCCTGGCCGTTTTCCCGGGCATAGATCCCGAGAATCGCGCCAATGGGCACATACAGCGTATGGGCCACACCACCGAAACGCCCCTCGAAACTGACCGCTTCGTTATCCATGTGCAGGTGACGCACGGCACTTGGAGAAATATTCAGGACGATTTGCCCGTCGCTGGCAAAGCCTTGCGGCACCTGGACCGAGGGGGCCTCGGAATTGACCAGGATGTGCGGCGTACAATCGTTATCCACTATCCATTCGTACAGGGCACGAACCAAATAAGGACGGCTGGAGTTCATTAAGCAGCTCCTTGGCGCATATCGCGTTCGACACCAGACAGGCTTGCCTGGAAAGCCTCACGCGCAAACTGGCGCTCCATATAATCGAGCAGCGGCTTGGCTTGCCGCGGCAGTTCAATACCCAGAATTGGCAAACGCCAGAGTATCGGTAATAGACAGCAATCGACCAGACTTTGCTCCTCACTCAGGAAGAAAGGCTTGTCGGCGAACAACGGAGATACCCCGGTGAGGCTCTCGCGCAGTTCCTTGCGCGCCTGCACACGCGCCGGCTCCTTGGTCCGCGAGTCCAGGATCAGGTCGACCAGCCCGCACCAGTCACGCTGGATGCGATGCATCAGCAGCCGGCTGTTGGCCCGCGCCACGGGATAAACCGGCAGCAGCGGTGGATGCGGGTAACGCTCATCCAGGTATTCCATCACCACAGTCGACTCCCACAACGCCAGGTCACGATCGACCAGGGTGGGCAGGCTGCCGTAAGGGTTCACTTCAGTCAGCTTCGCTGGCTGACGTCCCGCCTCGACACTGATGATCTCGGCACTGACACCCTTTTCCGCCAACACAATACGCACTCGGTGGGAATAGTGGTCGGCGGGGTCGGAGTAACAGGCCAACCGATTGGTCACGCCCATGGCGGTCCTCCTCGCTTGTTTGAAATGGTCGAAACGCAAAAACGAGCGCGCCCAAGGGAAGCCTCCCGTAACGAGTGGAGAAGACGGCCGGCGAAGCCTTTTCGGCTCCGCCCCCTCCACACCAGTTCGTTACGTCTCAGAGGCACCCTTGGGCGCGCACGATTGACTGACAGCTATATTACAACGTTATCAGTGCACATCCTTCCAGTATTCGCGCTTGAGCAGATAAGCGAATACGAAGAGGAAGGCCAGGTACAGCAGAACGTAAGTACCGATGCGCTGATGCTGCAGCTTCACCGGGTTGGCCGAGTAGGCCAGGAAGGTCACCAGGTTCTTGACCTTCTCGTCGAACTGCTCTTCCGTCAAGGCACCGGTTTTCGGCACGATGGTCAGTTGGTCGCACGCTTCATGAGTCAATGGCGTGCCGGTCAGCGGATCATACTGCTTCTTGCCATTCTCGACGATTTGCACCTGCTTGCAACCGACGACCTGACGACCCTGCAGGCCCACCAGCACGTTCGGCATGCCGACGTTCGGGAAGACCTTGTTGTTCACGCCCCATGGACGTGCCGGATCCTCGTAGAAAGAACGCAGGTAACCGTACAGCCAGTCGGTACCACGCACCCGCGCCACCAGGGTCAGGTCGGGCGGAGCCGCACCGAACCAGGCCTTGGCATCCGCCGGCTGCATGCCGATGCTCATGTGGTCGCCGATCTTGGCGCCGGTGAACACCAGGTTCTTGAGCATCAGGTCATGGGGAATACCCAGGTCATCTGCGACCCGCTCGTAACGCTGGAACTTGGCACTGTGGCAACCCATGCAGTAGTTGGCGAAGGTCCGCGCACCATCCTGCATGGCCGCCTTGTCGGAAACGTCGATGTCGACCTTTTCAAGCTCGGGACCACCATGCTCGGCAGCGAAGGACAGAACCGGCAGGGCCGCGAGCAGCAAAACAGCAAATAGTTTTTTCATCAGCCAGTCACCCTTTCCGGAACCGGTTTGGTCTTCTCGAGCCGGGTATAGAACGGCATCAGAATGAAGTAGGCGAAATACAGCACGGTGCACACCTGCGACAGCAGCGTACGCTCCGGCGTCGGCGCCATGACGCCCAGCCAGCCAAGGATCAGGAAAGACACACAGAAGATCACCAGCCAGATCCGGCTCAGCCAGCCCTTGTAGCGCATCGACTTGACCGGACTGCGATCCAGCCACGGCAGCACGAACAGCAGGGCAATCGAGGCGCCCATGGCGAGAACCCCCATGAGCTTGTCCGGCACCGCCCGCAGGATCGCGTAGAACGGTGTGAAGTACCAGACAGGGGCGATGTGCTCCGGCGTCTTGAAGGCGTTGGCCACCTCAAAGTTCGGTTTTTCCAGGAAATAACCGCCCATTTCCGGGAAGAAGAACACTACGGAACAGAAGACGAACAGGAACACCACCACGCCGACAATGTCTTTCACGGTGTAGTACGGGTGGAACGGAATGCCGTCCAGCGGTACGCCGTTTTCGTCCTTTTTCTTCTTGATGTCGACACCATCGGGGTTGTTCGAGCCCACTTCGTGCAGCGCCAGGATGTGCAGCACCACCAGGCCGAGAATCACGATCGGCAGGGCCACCACATGCAGGGCGAAGAAGCGGTTCAGGGTGATCCCGGAAATCAGGTAGTCACCGCGGATCCACTGGGTCAGGTCGTTACCGATGACCGGGATCGCGCCGAACAGCGAGATGATCACCTGCGCGCCCCAGTAGGACATCTGCCCCCACGGCAGCAGGTAGCCCATGAAGGCCTCGGCCATCAGCGCCAGGTAGATCAGCATGCCGAACAGCCAGACCAGCTCGCGCGGCTTCTGGTACGAACCGTAGAGCAGGCCACGGAACATGTGCAGATAGACCACGATGAAGAACGCCGAAGCGCCGGTGGAGTGCAGCAGACGCAGGATCGCGCCGTACTCGACATCACGCATGATGTATTCGACGGAGGCGAAGGCCTCTTCCGCCGAAGGGGTGTAGCTCATCGTCAGCCAGACACCGGTGACGATCTGGTTGACCAGCACCAGCAGCGCCAGGGAGCCGAAGAAGTAGAGGAAGTTGAAGTTTTTCGGTGCGTAGTACTTGCTGAGATGGTCTTCCCACATCTTGGTGGCGGGGAAGCGCGCATCAACCCAATCCATGAACTTGCTCATCACGCTTTCTCCTGATCGACGCCAACGACAATGATCGTGTCGGACTCATAGGAATGCGGCGGAACCGGCAGGTTCAAAGGCGCGGGCTGAGCCTTGTAGACACGACCGGCGAGATCGTAGTGGGAACCGTGGCAAGGGCAGAAATAGCCGCCTACCCAGTCCTTGCCGAGGTCGGCGGGTGCCACTTCCGGACGGAAGGTGGGAGAGCAACCCAGGTGGGTGCAGATACCGATCAGCAGCAGGACTTCCGGCTTGATCGAACGCGTCTTCGGATCGACGTAGGGGGGTTGTACCGAGTTCTTGGAGGTTGGATCGGAGAGCTGCCCCTCGATCTTCGTCAGATTCCCCAGGATCTCTTCGGTGCGGCGAACGATGAAGACCGGCTGGCCACGCCACTCGGCAATCATCTGCTGCCCCGGGTCGATCTTGGCGATATTCACTTTCACCGGTGCACCGGCGGCTTTCGCCTTGGCACTGGGAAACCATGACCCCACGAACGGGACCGCAGCCCCTACCGCTCCTGCAGCTCCTACCACGGATGTGGCTGCTACGAGAAAGCGACGCCGGCCTGCATTCACGCCGTCATTGCTCATTCAGTCCTCTCCCATCAGCTTTGTGGCCTGTTAAATCAGGCGTCTAAGTAAAAATCTATCGTTATAAAAATTTTGCCGAATGGTAATGAAAAGCCCCACCTCTGACAAGGTAATTACCCGGCACACAGTGCCCCAGGCCTTGTAGTATAGGGGGTCTACGGATGTGGCAAGTTGTCACAGCAAATATTTCGCCCATAAAAAAAGCCCGGTTCCACATGGGAACCGGGCTTCTTTTGAAGCGGGTAGCGAATTAACGCTTCGAGTACTGCGGACGCTTACGCGCTTTACGCAGACCCACTTTCTTACGCTCAACTTCACGAGCGTCGCGGGTAACGTAACCAGCTTTACGCAGGGTGCTGCGCAGGGTTTCGTCGTAATCCATCAGGGCACGAGTGATGCCGTGGCGGATTGCGCCAGCCTGGCCACTCACGCCACCACCGATGACAGTGACGTAGACGTCGAACTTCTCGACGGTCTCGGTCAGTTCCAGCGGTTGACGAACTACCATGCGGGCAGTTTCGCGACCGAAGAACGTGTCCAGGGAGCGGTTGTTGATGGAGATGTTACCGGTACCTGGACGCAGGAAAACGCGTGCGGTTGCGGTCTTGCGACGGCCAGTGCCGTAGTTTTGAGTCGCCGACATAATGAACTATTCCGTTAAATCTTCAGTTCTTGGGGCTGCTGAGCAGTATGAGGGTGTACAGCGCCCGCATAGACTTTCAGCTTACGGTACATGTCGCGACCCAGCGGGTTCTTAGGCAGCATGCCTTTTACCGCGGTCTCGATCACGCGCTCAGGGGCCTTTGCGATCAGCTTTTCGAAGTTGATCGACTTGATGCCGCCCGGGAAACCGGAGTGGGAGTAGTACATCTTGTCGGAGGTTTTAGCACCGGTCACACGAACCTGCTCGGCGTTGATGACGACGATGTAGTCACCGGTATCGACGTGCGGGGTGTATTCGGCTTTGTGCTTGCCACGCAGACGGCTCGCGATTTCGGTGGCCAGACGACCCAGGGTCTGACCAGCAGCGTCGACGACAAACCAGTCGCGCTTAACTGTTTCCGGTTTAGCAGTAAAAGTTTTCATTCTTTATAGCCTCAGGGGCCGCCTGTAAATAAGACGGCGGATCTTACTGAATAGTGCGTACTTTGACAAGGTCAAAGGCAGCCGGATACAGACGCTATCGGGGGCTCGGGTCGGCGCGTCCGTTCAACGGCAAGATTCTTTGGCGGCGGCGCATCACTTCCACTGCATAAAGAGGTGCGCAATTATCCAGATTGCCAAAAAAAATTCAACCTGCTTTTATGGGTGTTTTCCCACGGGAGCAGCCAATGGAATACCGTCAGCTAGGCCGAACCGACCTGAACGTGAGCGCAATTTGCCTGGGGACCATGACCTGGGGCGAGCAGAACACCGAGTCCGAAGCCTTTGCCCAGATCGAGCGCGCCAAGGCCGCCGGCATCAACTTCATGGACACCGCCGAGATGTACCCGGTGCCGCCCAGGGCCGAAACCTATGCCAGCACCGAACGCATCATCGGCAACTGGTTCAAGCAGCGTGGCGATCGCGACCAGTGGGTCCTGGCGAGCAAGATCGCCGGCCCCGGCAACGGCATCGGCTATATTCGCGACGGCAACCTCAAGCACAACCGCCGGCATATCGTCGAAGCCCTGGATGCCAGCCTCAAGCGCCTGCAGACCGACTGGATCGACCTCTACCAACTGCACTGGCCGGAGCGCAGCACCAATTTCTTCGGGCAGTTGGGCTACAAGCACAAGGCCGACGAGGCCTTCACGCCGATCGAGGAGATCCTCGAAGCGCTGGACGAGCAGGTCAAGGCCGGCAAGATCCGCCACATCGGCCTGTCCAACGAAACGCCATGGGGCACCATGAAATTCCTGCTCGAAGCCGAGCGCCGCGGCTGGCCGCGGGCGGTGTCGATCCAGAACCCCTACAACCTGCTCAACCGCAGTTTCGAGGTCGGTCTGGCGGAAGTCGCCCTGCGCGAGCAATGCGGCCTGCTGGCCTATTCGCCGATGGCGTTCGGCTTCCTCTCGGGCAAGTACGAAGGGGGTGCGCGCCCGGAAAAGGCCCGCCTGAGCCTCTACAGCCGCTTCAGCCGCTACTTCAACCCGCAATCGGAAGCCGCCTGCAGCCGCTACGTCGCCCTGGCCCGCGAACATGGCCTGGACCCGGCACAGATGGCCCTGGCGTTCGTCACCGGGCAGCCGTTCGTGACCAGCAACATCATTGGCGCCACGACCCTGGAACAGCTGGACAGCAACATTGCCAGTGCCGAACTGAAGCTGTCGGAGGAAGTGCTGGCGGGGATCGAGGCGATCCACAAGGATCAGCCGAACCCGGCGCCGTAAACCGGGAACGGGGTCTGCCATGAGATCCTGTTCGCGGATGAATCCGGCTCCCAGGAAGCGCGACGCATATCAGCCAGGTTCTGCAGCTTATCGGCAGTAAGCTGAAGACCGTTGGCCCCCACACGGCGTCGCGTAGATCACAGGTTCCGTGAGCGCCGAAAAACTGTGGGAGCCGGACTCATCCGCGAACGGGCCATCCCGGGCTGCGCTGCCTCAGCTCCCGCCCTCACAGCGACCGCGCAATGATCTCCTTCATGATCTCGTTGGTCCCCGCATAGATCCGCTGCACCCGCGCATCCGCCCAGGCCCGGGCCACCGGGTATTCCCACATGAAACCGTAGCCACCATGCAGTTGAACGCACTCGTCGAGCACCTTGCACTGCAGGTCAGTGCCCGAGTACTTGGCCATCGCCGCGGTCGGCACATCGAGCCTGCCCTCCAGATGCAACTCCAGGCAGCGGTCGACGAACACCCGGCCGATCTGGATCTCGGTGGCCATCTCCGCCAGCTTGAAGCGGGTGTTCTGGAAGTCGGCGATCGCCTTGCCGAAGGCCTTGCGTTCGCGGGTGTAGTCCAGCGTCCACTGCAACGCCGCCTCGGCCGACGCCAGCGCACCCACCGCCACGGTCAGGCGCTCCTGGGGCAGTTCCTGCATCAGGTAGGCGAAGCCCATGCCGGCCTGCCCCAGCAGGTTCTCCTTCGGCACGCGGACATCCTGGAAGAACAGCTCCGAGGTGTCCTGGGCCTTCATCCCGACCTTCTCCAGCCGCTTGCCCTTGGCAAAGCCCGGCGTATCGGCCTCGACCAGGAACAGGCTGGTGCCCTTGGCCCCGGCCTTCGGATCGGTCTTGGCGACCACGATCACCAGGTCGGCGAGAAAGCCATTGGTGATGAAGGTCTTCGAACCATTGAGGACATACTCGTCGCCATCGAGCACCGCCGTGGTCTTGACCCCCTGCAGATCGGAACCGGCCCCCGGCTCGGTCATCGCGATGGCCGTGACCATTTCGCCACTGACCAGGCGCGGCAGGTACTTGAGCTTCAGCGCTTCACTGCCGTAATGCAGGATGTACGGCGCGACGATGTCCGAATGCAGCGAGAAGCCGATGCCGCTCAGGCCCAGCCGGCTGATCTCCTCGATCACCACCGCGCTGTAGAGAAAGTCCGCCGCCATGCCGCCGTAGGCCTCCGGCAGGTGGGAGCAGAGCATCCCCGCCTGCCCCGCCTTGCGCCACAGCTCGCGATCGACATAACCACGCTTTTCCCACTGGGCATGAAAGGGCAACGCCTCCTGCTCGAGGAACTTGCGTACGCTGCCGCGGAATAGCTCGTGCTCGGAACTGAACAGGGTTCTGGGGATCATGCGGGCACCTTGCAGACACACTGAAGCCGGGATTGGCCCAGTGAGCCTATGCCAGCGTTTTGCCTCGAACCACTGGACACATGCGACAAAAAATAAGACGATCCAGCCGTTTGTTGACCACTATCCCTTATAAGAATAATCGAATCATGGCTAACACTTCCTCGACGTCCTTGCGGCGCGTCAGCATCCTGGCTACCGACCGGGTCTTCGCCTCGACCCTCATGCAAGCCAAGGACTTCTTCCATCTCGCCAGCCTGCGCCATGGCAAGCAGCTCGGCCAGGGGCTCACACCCGCCTTCGAGACACGCCTGGTCAGCCCGGACGGCAACCCCGTGGGCAGCTTCAGCGACGTGATCATGCCGGTGGACGGCGGCCTGGCCGATACCGATGTGATCATCCTGCCGGCGTTCTGGGACGACTTCGACAACCTCTGCCAACGCTACCCGCAGGTCCTGCCCTGGCTGCGCGAACAGCACGCCCGTGGCGCCGTGCTCTGCGGCGAGGCGACCGGGGTCTTCTGGCTGGCCGAAGCCGGCCTGCTCGACGGCAAGGAGGCCACCACCTACTGGCGCTTCTTCAACACCTTCAGTGAACGCTTCCCCAACGTCCACCTGAACCAGGACAAGCACCTGACCGACGCCGACAACCTGTACTGCGCCGGCGGCACCACCTCGGCCTGCGACCTCTACATCTACCTGATCGAGCGATTCTGCGGGGCCAACATCGCCCAGGCCGTGGCCCGCGACATCCTCTACGAAGTGCAGCGCAGCTACGCGCCGGGACGCATCGGCTTCGGCGGCCAGAAGCTGCACCAGGACGTGATCATCCTGCAGATCCAGCAGTGGCTCGAAGAACACTTCGCCGACAAGTTCCGCTTCGAGGATGTGGCCCGCGACCACGGCATGAGCATCCGCAACTTCATGCGCCGCTTCCAGACCGCCACCGGCGACAAGCCGCTGCACTACCTGCAGCGCCTGCGCATCGAGACCGCCAAGGGCCTGTTGTCCGGCACCCGCAAGAGCATCAAGACCATCAGCTACGAGGTCGGCTACGACGATGCCAGTTTCTTTGCGCGACTGTTCCGCCAGCACACCGAACTGTCACCGAACCAGTATCGACAACAGTTCCAGCAGGCCGCCTGAACCGCGGCGCTGCTGTCCGACTGCATAGGCAGGAGCGCCCTGAACCTCCATACCAGAATACCGCGCAGTCCCCACCTCGAAACTCCAGACTCGTTCGGCAACCCTCTCCCAACGGCCAATGACAAGGAGTTTCAAGGATGCCGTCCGAATCGCCCGCAACCCCCATACACGGTACGCCTCAACCGGACAACAATCGTTGGCGCCCCCCTTTCCCCAACCCGCCCGACTTGTGTTTCGACTATCGAAAACTGGTTGAACAACCCGGCGGCATTGCCGATGCCAGCGGTATCAATCACAAGGTCGCCATCGTTGGCGCCGGAATAACCGGGCTGACCACGGCCAGGGAATTGCTGCGCTGCGGCTTGCGCGACATAACCCTGTTCGAACAATCGAGCCGGGTCGGTGGGCGCCATCTGACAGTGGTGGACCGAAGCCTGCCCGCCGGCGCCGGCTCCACCCCCTTCGAAATGGGCGCCATGCGCCTGCCCTTCTTCAATCGACGCGGTGAACCGCCACTCGAAGGGCGATCCCTGCAGGCCTACTACACGAAGCTGTTCCAGTTGAAGATTTCCGACTTTGCCAACCCCGGCAGCGCCCATGTGAACGGCACCGGGATTTTCCTGCGCGACGGCCTGCTGGACACGCAAACCACTCCACAGATGCTCATCTGGAACAACCATGACGGGCAAACGCCGCCACCCGGTGAATCGCTGCAGCGGGTATATGGCAAATGGAGGGCCTTCGTTGCACGCCTGGACAAGCAGATACAGACACACTATGCCGGCCCGGGTTGGGAAAGCCTTTGGGCAGCCATCGCCCAGCGTTATGAAAGCCTGTCGTTTCGCAGTCTGCTGGCTCTGGCACCGCTGGAGAACTGGAATCCATCCAACCCCGGTGACTTCGGCGGGGTGGGTATGAACGCAGAGGAATCGGCGATCTTCTACGCGATCGGTATCGGCGACGGCAGTTGGGGAGCATTTTACGACGCGTGCTGCCTGTATCCGATACGAACCGCACTCTTCGGGTTCAGCGACCAGTTGCAACTGATCCACGGTCGCGTCGACGATCGAGGCAAGCCTCTACCGGCACCTCATCTGCACCAGTACGAACTGCTCGACTCCCACGGGCTGGCTTTCGATGGCCCCCGATACCTGGGAGTTGCAGCGCTGGACGAGTGCATGCTGTTCCTGGATATCGACAAGCCAGGCAGTTCCTTTTTCGACCATTGCAAACAACGCGGAGCGGGATTCTCCAGCCAATCCAGGGTCACGGGCCTGAGCAAACTGACCAACCAGAAGATCCGCGTGCACTACGAACGGCAATGGAGCGACCCACAGCGACGCCTGTCCTGCCACGAAGACTTCGACTCGGTTGTACTCACCCTGCCATCCTGGCTGATCGAAACCACGATCCAGCTCGTTGGCTTCACCGAGCAGATGCTGCCATTTCAAATCCGCAACGCCTACCAGACAGCGCACTGGGAAACCAGTTGCAAGGTATTCGCGCCCTTGCAGAAGCGCTTCTTCAGCGACGCCCATGGCATTCCCCAGGCGATGGTCACGGACAGCCTGATTCACGACGTCTACACCTACCGCTACAACGAGAGCTACCCCAACGACTGCATTCTGCTGAGCTACACCTGGGAGGACGATGCGACCAAGCTGGCGATATTCAGCGACCGGGAACTGGTCGCCAAGTGCATCGCCGAGCTGGACCGGATCCTGCTGCGCGCCAGCAATATCAACCGACGTATTTCTCCCTACATCGATGCCGACAAGGCCCGGGTCCATCGCTGGATCACTGATCGCAACGCTCTCGGCGCGGCACGGCTGTATCGCCCCGGGACCTACTACGATGTCATCGACCTGATGAGCTACAACCGCAACTACTCGGCCGGCAGTGGCCTTTACCTCTGCGGGGAGTCGTTCTGCGTCGACGCCGGGTGGACCGAACCCTGCCTGCGCGGAGCGGTGGACACCGTCATCCACCTCTGCGACAGGATTGGAGCCCGTTTCAACGGCGGGTTCAGATTGAATGATTACCCCATCTACGCCAGCCGCCCGAAAACGCCTGGGAACGTTCAAAATACCTCGCCGACATCAGGAAATACCCCGCAGAACTCAGAGGAAAAAGCCGACAGATAAATTTCGTTTGATGGCATCTCATAAACCCACCAATTCAATCGGATTGGGTAATAAGAATGAGAGCACATCAAATGAATGACTCCAGACACGCCATCAGCCCCGCCCGCATTGCCGTCGTACAGTTCGACCCCCAAGTCGGTATCACCCGACGCAAGCACAACCTGCAGCGCACTCTCGAGCTTGCAACCCAGGCGGCGAGCGCCGGAGCCAATCTCATCGTGCTGCCGGAACTGGCCAACACCGGCTACATGTTCCGCGACCGCGAGGAAGCTTTCGCCCACGCCGAGGAGATTCCGGCCGGAGACAGCGTACAGGCCTGGATCGACCTGGCCTGCAAGCACCAGGTCTATCTGGTCGCGGGTCTTGCCGAGCGTGATGGCATACAACTGTTCGACTCGGCAGTACTGATCGGCCCGCAAGGATTCATCGGCAAATACCGCAAGGCGCACCTATGGAACGCCGAGAAGCTCTGGTTCACTCCCGGTGATCTTGGCTTCCCGGTGTTCGATACCCCTATCGGGCGCATCGGCCTGCTGATCTGCTGGGACATCTGGTTCCCCGAAGTCCCGCGGCTACTTGGCCAACAGGGCGCAGACATCATCTGCAGCCTGAACAACTGGGTCTGGACCCCACCCCCACTGTTCGACCAAAGCGGCCGTTGCATGGCGTCCTACCTGACCATCACCGCCGCACATGTCAACAACGTCTTCATCGCCGCTGCGAACCGCATCGGCAGTGACCGTGGCGAGCGCTTTCTAGGTTGCTCGTTGATTGCCGGCACCAACGGTTGGCCGATTGGCGAAGTGGCAAGCGCCGAGGAGGAGGTCATCCTGTATGCCGACATCGACCTCTCCCAGGCTCGCAGCGCACCGATCTGGAACAGCCTGAACGACCTGCCACGTGACCGTCGCGCCGATCTCTATGACAGCATGCTCGGCTATACCCGCCATCCTGCCCTACCACGCTGACAAGGAGGCGGTCATGAACAAGCGGTCCTTTGAGAACCAACGTGACTACCTGCCTGCCTACCTGCTCACGCTCTACCTGGTGATTCCCTGCCTGCTGATTGCCTGGATGATGCTGTCGGGCAGCCTGCCGCCATGGCCGGACTACCAGCACATGATGGACAGCCTGCCAGCGCCGGGCGCCTGGCTGCGCTGGTGGGTCGGCGATATCAGCGAAGTGGCTTTCTACAAACACGAATTGGCTTCACTGGGGCTGCTGGCCGGCGCCGCCCTCGGCCACTGGGCCTACCGCCAGGGCAAGTCCTGGCAGGGCTTCGCCATCGCGTATGGCAGCGGACTGTGGCCCTGGCTGATCAGCAGTTCGCTGCTCGGCCTGCTGCTGAGCAACCTGTTGTGGGGCTGGACTGTTCCACGCTTCGGCTGGCAACCAACGTTCGCCGCTTTCGTCTCAGTGCCAGCGGCGACGGTGCTGCTGTTCGGTGCAGGCTGGAGAATCGCCGTTACCGGTGCGGTGATGGGCGCGCTGCTGGTCACACCACTGTGCCTGTTACTGGTCAATTTCCTGTGCACGCCACTGGAACTGCCCGCGGTCATTGGCAACGTGTCAGGCATGGCACTGGGTAGCGTGCTGGCCTTTCTCATCTGCCGGAGTTGGCCGATGCTGGTACGGCCTCTGCCGCCAGCCCGCGAAACATCGGCATCCCCCCAGCCAGCCCAAACGCACAAGTATGGCTTGGGCTGGGGCATGCGCCGGGTGCTGGCGGACTTCTCCGAAGCACCGTTCTTCGGCAACGAGTGGGCAAGTCTCGGCCTGCTGCTCGGCGTGCTGCTGGCCTATGTGCTGAACCCGCTCGCGCCGGCCTATGGCTCGGGCCTGCTGCTGTCGATACTTGCAGCTCAGGCACTGTCCTCGGTCATTGGCGTCACGCTCTGGCGCCAACAATGGATCGAACTCGGCTGGTATCCCACCTACATACCGATCGTATCGGTGGCTCCCGCTGCGGTCCTCAGCCACGGCGGCAGTCCCCTGGTGGTACTCGCCAGTGCGATGTTTGGTGCCCTGCTTGCACCGCCCCTGGCCGTGGCACTGTCAAGGCGTCTGCCCACTTACCTGCACCCGTACATCGGCAACGTGTTGTCGATGGCCATCAGCACCCTGCTGATCGTCCCGCTGGTGGGGGTAATGCTGCGCCTGACTTGATCCTCGCAGGCTCGCCAACGGAATTGCCCCATTGCGACCACTCCCCTGAACCGGCACTCCCCTTGGGTTGCCGGCCAGGTTCTTTCAGTCCTCAACCAGCGAGTACACCATGTCCCTTCCCTTGCTTTCCATCGCTGCCCTCGGCGGCACTGTCAGCATGCAGGCAGCCCGCCCGAACGGCGGAGTCATGCCCAGCCTGGACGGCCAGACTCTGCTGTCTCAGGTCCCGCAACTCAACGCAAGCGCCCGGGTCATCGTCGAAACCTTGTGCCTGCAAGCCAGCGCCTCGCTGGATTTCGAACGGCTGCTCGATGTCCTGGCCTGGGCTCGGGAACAGGTTGCCCAAGGGGCCAGCGGGGTACTGATCACCCAGGGGACTGATACCCTGGAGGAATCCGCATTCTTCCTCGACCTGCTCTGGCCGTTCGATACGCCACTGGTGTTGACCGGAGCCATGCGCCCGTCCTCGCAACTCGGCGCCGACGGCCCGGCCAACCTGCTGCAGGCCGGTCTGGTGGCGCTGGCTGCCGAGAGTCGAAAGCGGGGCGTCCAGGTGGTACTCAACGGCCAGGTTCACGCCGCTGCCCGGGTACGCAAGATCGACGCACTGGCACTGGAGGCGTTCAGCTCGCCGCTGTTCGGTCCGGCCGGGCTGATAATCGAGAACAACGTCCGCTACCTGCACCCACCGGCAGAGCGCAGGACCCTGCCACTGCCGCAGCGTCTCGACCAGCGAGTCGCCATGCTCGAGGCGACCCTGTCAGCCGACACCCTGCTGCTGGAGCAGCTCCCGGGGTTGGGTTACGAGGGGCTGGTCATCGCCGGCTTCGGCGCCGGTCATGTCAGCGAGCACTGGGCCAACATTGCCGCTGGCCTGGCGCGACATATCCCGGTGGTGGTGGCAACACGCACAGGTGCGGGCCCGACGGCGACCAAATCGTATGGCTTCATCGGCAGCGAGATGGATCTGCTCAAGCGCGGAGTGCAGATGGCTGGCGCCCTCTGCCCGCGCAAGACGCGAATACTGCTGTGGCTACTGCTCGGCTGCCAATGCATGGAGGAGTTGCCCGACTGGCTCGGGCATTTCGACCTGTAGTCGAGGGGGCGTCGAGCGACGCCCCGGACGCTGTCCTAGGGCTTGTGCGCCCGCGACAGGAATTCGTGGGACTGCATTTCCAGCAGACGGCTGAGGGTCCGCTGGAATTCGAAGGTCAGGCGACCACCAGTGTAGAGATCCTTGAGCTCGACTTCCGCCGAGATGATCAGCTTGACGTTGCGGTCGTAGAACTCGTCGACCATGTTGATGAAGCGACGGGCGATGTCGTCGGTGGTGACGCTCATCTGCTCGACGCCGCTGAGCAGCACGGCGTGGAAGATCTTGCCCAGCTCGATGTAGTCGTTCTGGCTGCGCGGACCGTCGCACAGTTCGCGGAAGTCGAACCAGGCCACGTCATCACAGGTGCGCAAGGCGCGGATCTCGCGGTTCTCGATGATCAGCACATCGTTTTCCACCGCCTGGGTGCATTCCGGCGTCAGCGCGCGGAAGCTCTGGCGCAGGCTTTCGTGGGCGGCTTCATCGAGCGGGAAGTGATACAGCTCGGCCTGTTCGAGGTGACGCAGGCGATAGTCGACGCCGCTGTCGACGTTGACGATCTCGGTGTTCTGCTTGATCAGGGCGATCGCCGGGAGGAAACGCGCGCGCTGCAGACCGTCCTTGTACAGGCCGTCCGGGACGATGTTCGAGGTGGCGACCAGGGTCACGCCGTTCTTGAACAGCTCTTCCATCAGGGTGCCGAGGATCATCGCGTCGGTGATGTCGGAGACGAAGAATTCATCGAAGCAGATCACCCGGGTCTCGGCGGCGAAGCGCTTGGCGATGATCGTCAGCGGGTTCTTCTCGCCGCCCAGGGTCTTCATTTCCTCGTGCACGCGCTTCATGAAGCGGTGGAAGTGCGTACGGGTCTTTTCCTTGAAGGGCAGCGCTTCGAAGAAGGTATCCACCAGGTAGGTCTTGCCGCGACCCACGCCGCCCCAGAAATACAGGCCCTTGACCGGCGCCTGGTCTTTCTTGCCGAACAGCTTGCCGAGCAGGCCCGGTTTGTTCTGCGAGGCCGCGACCAGGTCGTCGTACAGGCGCTGCAAATGGCGCACAGCCGTTTCCTGGGCCGCGTCATGAAAGAACTCGGGACGTTTCAGATCAGCTTGATATCGTTCTAGGGGCGTCATAATTTCGTTAGCGAGGTAACAAAAACGGGCCGTCACTTTAGCGATGGCCCGTAGGAATGGCAATCGGCCCTTGGTCGGGTCGAACGTTGGGTCAGTCCTGAACCGGCGTCAGAGCCACGCGCAGAGCCTCGATGGCCGCGTCACGGGCCGCTTCGTCGGTGAATTCGGGGCTGTCGGCGACACAGGCGCCTTCCAACCACACGCCGAAGCTGCGAGCCTCGCTGCGGATATCCAGGGGCTGGCCCGTCTGCAGTTGCCTGGTCACCGCACCCGCCGTCTTGCCGTCGGCAAAATTGCGCGACAACAGCAATTGCTCGCCATCGGCCGCCAGCAGGCGGAAACGGAAGCTGTCGTCCTCGCGGAAGCTGACGAAACGCGCGGCCTTGGCGGCCTTCTTCTTGCTCGTCTCGGCCACCTGCACCGGGTTGACGAACGAACGCAGGCCGACCGCTTCGCGCAGTTGCGAGAGGAAGGGCGTGGCCACCTTGCGGGCTTTCTGCGCACCGGCCTGGAGAATGTCTTCCAGGTCCGCCGGGCGGGAAATCAGTTCGTGATAACGCTCGCGCTTCTCGCCCAGTTCGGCATCGAGCAACTGGAACAGCCGGTTCTTCGCTTCGCCCCAGCCCAGGCCATCCAGCAGCTCGGCGCGGAAAGCGGCAGCCTGGTCGAGCGTGGCGAACGCCTGGTACAGGGTGAACAGGTGCGAGTTGTCCGGATCCTTGGCTTCGCCCGGCGCGCGGGAGTCGGTGACGATCCGCGAAATGGCGTCCTTCATGTCCTTGGCACTGGTGAACAACGGAATGGTGTTGTCGTAACTCTTGGACATTTTCCGGCCATCCAGGCCCGGCAGGGTCGCCACGCTTTCCTCGATCAGTGCCTCGGGCATGACGAAGAACTCCTTGCCCTGGCCGAACAGGTGGTTGAAGCGCTGACCGATGTCGCGGGCCATTTCCACGTGCTGGATCTGGTCGCGACCGACCGGCACCTTGTGCGCGTTGAACATCAGGATGTCCGCCGCCATCAGCACCGGGTAGCTGTACAGGCCCATGCTGATCCCGGCATCCGGGTCCTCGCCCGTCTCGACGTTCTTGTCCACCGAGGCCTTGTAGGCGTGGGCACGGTTGAGCAGGCCCTTGGCCGCGACGCAGGTCAGCAGCCAGGTCAGCTCGGGGATTTCCGGGATGTCCGACTGGCGATAGAAGGTCACGCGGTCCACATCCAGCCCACCGGCCAGCCAGGTCGCGGCGATTTCCAGGCGCGAACGCTGGATGCGCAGCGGGTCGTCGCACTTGATCAGCGCATGGTAGTCGGCCAGGAAATAGAAGGAGTCGGCATTGCTGTCGCGGCTGGCCAGGATCGCCGGGCGGATGGCGCCGGCGTAGTTGCCCAGATGCGGCGTGCCGGTGGTGGTGATGCCGGTGAGGATACGCGTACGAGTCGTCATGGGTAATCGCTTAGTCAGACTGCTATCAATTCGAGAGGCGCGGCAGGAGCAGATCCTTCAGATCGGTCAACTTGCCATGAAAAAAGTGTCCGCATTCTGCCACTTTCAGCAGCTCATGGGGACGATCCAGCGCAGCGGACCAGTCATAGACCAGCTGGGGATCGATCACTTCGTCGGCTTCCGGCTGGATCAGGGTCAGCGGGCAGCCCACTGGCAGACGGTCCTCGGCACGCAGACGCATCACCGCCGCGGCCACCATGAACAGGTGCCTGAGCGACTGGCCACGGGCTTCCAGACGACCGCCGAGGGTGGCCGCGACGAAACCGCCGAAGGAGAAACCGAACAGCGTCAGCGGCAGGTCCGGATGTTTCGCCAGCAACCACTGCGCGGCGGCCTCGGCATCATCGACTTCACCACTGCCCATATCGTGGCTGCCAGCACTGGCCCCGACACCGCGGTAGTTGAAACGCAGGGTGATCAGCCCGGCATCGCGGGCGGTGCGTTGCAGGGTCGAGACGACCTTGTTGAGCATGGTCCCCCCCTGCACCGGGTTGGGGTGGCAGATCAACGCCAGACCGCGGGGCTCGGGGTTGTCCAGGTACAAGGCTTCCAGTTGACCGACCGGGCCGTCGATGAAAAAAGCGGTTTCACGCATAAGCAAGGAATGAACTCCGTGACCTCTCTAGGGGTCGACTCGTCTAGCTAAAAGTCTGTGCCTGACAGCTTGCGACCAGAAGATCGCGGTATACAGCGCAGGTCCGAGCCGTTAACGTAAAGCAAAGCCGTTTATAGAGGAAGGACTCGTGGAACACTCGCTCTTAGTTTGGTTGTTGCCGACTCTTGCCCTGGTTGCCGGTGTCGCCATCGGTTTCCTGGTCGCCCGTCTGGTCCCGAGTGCCGCTCCCAGCAGCACGCAGCGTCAGCTGGACGATATCCAGGAACGTTTCGATACCTATCAGAATGAGGTGGTCACCCACTTCAACAGCACCGCTGCCCTGGTCAAGAAACTCACCCAGAGCTACCAGGAAGTGCAGGACCATCTCGCCGAGGGCGCCAACCGCCTGGCCCTTGACGAACTGACCCGCCAACGCCTGCTGGCCGCCCTGCATTCCGAAGCGCCCCAGGCGCCACGGGAACGCCTGACCCCGCCCCGGGAAAACCAGGAGCCGCCGCGTGACTACGCGCCCAAGGCGCCGAATGCGCCCGGCATGCTCGACGAGCATTACGGCCTGAAGAAATAAACCGACTTCAGCCCCACGAAAAAGCCCGCCCGATCAGTGATCAGGCGGGCTTTTTCATTTCACATCCGGCCTTCAGTCAGGCACTCAAGGATACTGCTGCACCGGCTGACCGTATTGCTGGCCCTGCGGATACTGCTGGTACTGACCCTGTTGCTGGTATTGGCCCTGCTGCTGGTACTGCCCTTGCGGCTGACCATACTGCTGGCCAGGAATGGCACGCAGGTTGACTTCCACCCGGCGGTTCTGCGCCCGGCCATTGACGTCGGCGTTGCTGGCAATCGGGTTGTCCGGGCCGGCACCACGGGCCGACAGGTTGGCACCGTTGACGCCCTGCGAGGTCAGGTAGTTGGCCACGCTCTGCGCGCGACGCTGGGACAGGTCCATGTTCAGCTGGCGGCTGCCGGTGCTGTCGGTGTAGCCGACGATCTCGATCTGGTTCTGGTTGAACTCCTTGAGCGAGTTGGCCAGGTTGTTCAGCGGCTGGTAGAAGCTGCTGGCGATGGCATCGGAGTTGGTGGCGAAGGTGATGTTGCCCGGCATGATCAGCTTGATCTGGTCACCCTGACGCTGCACCTGGACGCCGGTGTTGGCCATGCTTTCACGCAGTTTCTTTTCCTGCTGGTCGGCGTAGTAACCGTAGCCGGCGGCACCCGCGCCAGCGACCAGGGCACCGATCAGTGCGCCCTTGCCACGGTTGTTGTGGTCGATGGCGGCACCGGCGACGGCACCGGCCAGGGCGCCCAGGCCACCATACTTGACGGTTCTGCTCATGCCCGAGGAGCCACCCTGCTCCACCTGTCCCTGGTTGTAATACGGGTTTTGCGTTGCACAGCCGGACAGCATGGCAACGGTGGTTGCGACGAGAATCAAACGACGCGAGGTGAACATGGATCTAGCTCCTACTCATTGAAAGTGCAGAGGCCGTTGGCGATGGACCTGTGCTGGCGTTTGAACACGACCGACGGCAAAAATTCCATGAAACCTTTCAACCGCGCACAAAAGGGTTTTCACGCATCTCATCGCCCAGCCGGGTGTCGGGCCCGTGACCGGTGACCACCGTCGCCTCCTCGTCCAGCGTATACAGGCGCTGCCTGATCGAACGGACGATGGTGGCCTGGTCGCCACCCCACAGGTCGGTCCGGCCGATGCCACGGCGAAACAGCGTGTCCCCGGCAATCAACAGTCTAGCCTCGGAAAACCAGAAGCTCATGGAGCCCGGCGTATGTCCCGGCGTATGCAGGGCCACGCCACAGCCACAGGCCAGTTCCTCGTCATCGGCCAGCCACCGGTCCGGCGACGGTACCGGCGTGTAGGGCACGCCGAACAGGTTGCACTGCATCTCCAGGTTGTCCCAGAGGAACTGGTCGTCCTTGTGCAGATGCAGGGAGGCCCCGGTTTTTTCCTTCAATTGGCCGGAAGCCAGGAAATGATCCAGGTGCGCATGGGTGTGGATAATGCTGACCACCTTCAGGCCCAGGGCATCGAGCCGGGCCAGGATCAACTCATGGTTGCCCCCCGGATCGACGACGATGGCTTTTTTCGTCAGCGGATCACCGATGATGGTGCAGTTGCACTGCAACGGGCCGACGGGGAAGGTTTCGCGGATCAGCGCGGGTTTTGCGGCGTCCATGGGCTGCTCCTGCAACAGGCTCGAAAGACCATAAAAAGGCCCCTGGCGATTGAGGTGCCGAACCAGGGACTCTGTTGCGAAAAGTATAAGGAGTCGCCTCCACCGGCTTCAAGAACGCGACCCGGCGGCCATGTCCCGGGCTGAGTCGCCCCGGTAGCCGTTGCCGAACGTCGCCTGCAACTCATCGACGCTGCGCGCCAGCAGTTGCCTGAGTTCCGGCAGCCATTGCGGGTCGTCGAGCACCCGGGCAATCGCGGCGGCATCGCCATACATCAGTTCACGCTCCAGCGCCCCGGCACGCTGTGACAGGGCCTGGGCCCCCATGGTCCCGGAACTGCCCTTGATCGCATGCAGCACCGCGGCCAGCGCCGGCCCGTCACGGTCCTGCAGATGGTTGGGCAGCAGCGACAGTTGCTTCTCCAGTTCCGCCCCGAAACCGTAGAGGACCGTAGAGATCAGTTCGAGATTGCCGCCAAAGCGGGCCATGATCGACTGGCGCGCTTCCAGCACCGTGTCCGCCGCGCCACCGGCGGCTTCGGGCACTTTCGGTTGCGACGTTTCACGACCGGTCTGCAGACGCAGGGTCAGTACCAGTTCCTCCAGGTCGATGGGCTTGCTCACATGGTCGTTCATCCCTGCCGCCAGGCAGGCCTCACGATCGCTGCTGGAGGCATTGGCGGTCATCGCCAGGATTGGCAGCGAGGCGAAATCGGCCTGCCGGCGAATCCTCCGGGTCGCCTCCATGCCGTCGATATCCGGCATCTGGATGTCCATCAATACCGCATCGAAAGGAGTCGAAGCGCAAAACACCTGGCTGACACCTTCCAGGCCACCTTCGGCCAGGACCACTTGTGCACCCTCGCCCCTGAGCAGTTCGTCGGCGACCTGGCGATTGAGCGCATTGTCCTCCACCACCAGCAGGCGCATGCCGGCCAGACGCCGCTGGCGCACAGGCCCCGGCCGTACCTCGGGAACCGCTTCGCTGCTGCTGAAAGCCCGCTGCACGGCATCGGCCAACTGCAGGGGCGTCACGGGTTTGGTGAGGAAGCCGACGAAGGGGGCATCGCCTTCATGATGCACATCCGCCAACACCTCCCGGCCGTAGGCAGTGATCATGATCACCATCGGCGGTGGGGCGCTCTGTTCCTGCAGGCTGATCAATCGTGCAGCACTGAGCCCGTCCATGTCCGGCATGCGCCAATCCATCAGCACCACATCGTAGGGTTCGCCACGCATCTGGGCATTGCGCACGCTCTCCACCGCCCGCGTGCCGCCATCCACCGTGTCCGCCGTCCAGCCCAGGGAGCGCACGGTACGTAGCAGCAGCTCGCAGGCCATGGAGTTATCGTCGGCCACCAGCAGGCGCATCTGCGAATCCACACCGGGGCAGGACAACCGCAACGGCTCGGTGCGGGCCACGTCCAGGGTGATGTCGAACCAGAACCGGCTGCCGCTGCCCTCCTCGCTTTCGACCAGCAACTCGCCGCCCATCAGGCCGACCAGGCGCTTGCAGATCACCAGGCCCAGCCCGGTACCGCCAAAGCGGCGGGTGGTCGAGGCCTCCGCCTGGGTGAAGCCCTCGAAAATCCGCTGCTGTTGTTCGGCGCTGATGCCAATGCCGGTATCGCAGACCTCGACCCGCAGTTGTACCTGGCCCTCCAGGCGCTGCAACTGGCGGAGGCTGACCACCACCTGGCCCTGCTGGGTGAACTTCAGGGCATTGCCCGCCAGGTTGATCAGCACCTGCTGCAGACGCATGCTGTCGCCGACCAGGCTGCCCGGCAGCTCGGAATCGAGGTCGAACATCACCTCGACCTCCTTGCTGCCCTGGTTGCCCGCCAGCACCACGGCGAGGTCGCGCATCAACGCCTCGAGTTCGAAGGTGTGCAGGTCCAGGCGCAGCTTGCCGGCTTCGATCTTGGAGTAGTCGAGAATGTCGTTGAGCAACCCGAGCAAGGACTTGGCCGCAGTCTGGGCCTTGACCACATAGTCGCGCTGACGGGCATTGAGCTCGGTGTGCTGCACCAGTTGCAGCATCCCCAGCACCGCATTCATCGGCGTGCGGATTTCATGGCTCATGTTCGCCAGGAAGAACGACTTGGCCGCACTGGCGCTGTCGGCGCGGTCCCGGGCCTGGAGCAGGTGCGCCTCCAGCTCGCGCTGGGTGGTGATATCCCGATTGATACCGGTCACCCGGAGCGGCTGCCCCTGGGCATCGCGCTCGATCTGCGCACCGGCCTGGATGATACGGATCCGGCCATCCAGCGCGAGCACCCGGAACACCGGGTCGTAGACTCCCTCGCCGGCCACCGCCGCCGCCAGTTGCGCAGCGACCGCCTCGGCATCATCCGGATGCACGCGCTCGTACCAGTGCGCGTAGGTCAGGCCATTGTCCTTCAGGCTCAATGGCTGGCTGTAGAACTCGAACATCCGCTCGTTCCACTGCAGCGTGCCGTCGGCCAGGGTCCAGGTCCAGATACCCAGTTCCGCCACGTCGGCGGCCATCAGCAACTGGTCGCGAATCAGCCGCACCGATTGCAGGCTCAGGTCCAGCTGGTGTTCGGCCACCTTGCGTTCGGTGATATCGATCGCGATGCTCAGGTACCCGGTCAACGTGCCTTGCTCATCACGCAGCGAAGTCACCACCAGGTTCACCGGCACGTGCCTGCCATCCTTGTGCACATAAGTCCATTCGCGGATTTCCGAGTGCTCGAACTCCGGCTTGTGGGCAAACACCCGGAAGCCCTCGATGGCTTGCCCATATTCCCGACTCAGCTCGGCACTGCGCTCGGCGATTTCCTGCTCCAGATGCAGGATCGTCGGCGTGGCCTTGCCCACCAGTTGCGCGGCACGGTAACCGAGCATCTGTTCGGCGCCTTCGTTGAAGAGACTGATGACGCCATCCAGGTCGGTGGCGATGATCGCTACCCTGGAAGCCGAACGCAGCACGCTGCTGAACAACAGGTTGATACGCCGCAATTCCGAGGTCCGCTCAGCCACCTGCTCTTCCAGATTGGCATTGAGTTCGAGAATTCGCGCCTCGGCGGCCTTGTGCGCGGTGATGTCCCGCAGAATCTTCGAGGAACCGATCACCGCACCGCTTTCATCGCAGATCGGCGAGACATTCGCCGAGACATTGATACTGCGCCCGTCCTTGCTGTGACGCACGGTGTCGAGGTTGACGATCGTCTCGCCGAGCGCGATGCGCCTGAGGATCTCGGCCTCTTCCGCCGCCAGCCCGGGTGGCACGATCAGCTTCAGCAACGGCTGGCCGACCGCTTCCTGGGCGGTGTAGCCGAGCAGTTTTCGCGCTCCCCGGTTCCAGTTGGTCACGACACCGTCCAGGGTCGTGCCGATGATCGCATCCGCCGAGCTTTCGACGATCAGGGCCAGCCGCCGCTGCTCGGACAGCACCTGCAGGCGCCGCCGGGAACTGACTCCGGCGATGGCCACCAGTGCCGCCACCAGCACGCTGGCCAGGGTTCCAAGCACAAACACCACCAGCGGCGAAACCTGGTGCAGGCGCTCGATGAACAACGGCAGTGCCTGCAGCTCGATCTGCCAGCGGCGCCCGTAGATGTCGCGTTCCAGGGTCCGGCTCGGCAATCCTGTCGTCGCCGCCTCCGCGTCCTGAGCCGTCTGGTAGAACGCCACCGCCGGCCCCGGCCCGGTGATATCGCGCAGACGCAGATTGATCGCCTCGCTTTCCGGCACCAGGCCAGCCAGGACACTCTCGATCATCAGCGGGGCATAGCTCCAGCCGACGACTTCCGCCTCCCGCTCCGACTCGGTCTTGGGCACGATGCCGCTCCTGTAGATCGGCAGCAGGATCAGGAAGGACTGCTTCGGCTTGCCCACCGCCTGCACCAGCGTGATCGGCGAAGTGAGCCGCACCTCCCCGGTACGCGCGGCCATCCGCGCCGCTTCGGCACGATCAGGCTGCGAAGCGATATCCAGGCCGATGGCCACCGCCTGATCGCGGTTGGGCTCCAGGTACTGGATCACATACAGATCGCCCTCATGGGGAGCGAACTGGCGAATGCTGAAACTGGGCGAGCTGTCGTCACGCGCCCGTTGCAGAAACTGCTCCAGGTCCTGGGCCGGTACCCGCCGGATGAAGCCGAAGCCGCGGGCCCCGGGGAACTCGACCGGCACGTCACGGGTGAGGCTGTAACGGTGAAACGTCTCGCGCGTCAGGTTCTCTTCGCCACTGGCGACGATGGCGCCCCGCGCCCCGCGCAACCCGTACTGATACTTCTGCAGCCGGCCAACCACCGCCTCCACCGCGCTGTCGGCCGCGTTGGCCAGTGCTTCGCGGGCGCGCTGCTCGTTGGTGTTCTGCAGGATCTGACAACCCACGAAAGTCGCAACCAGGCCGATGACCAGAAGCGTGATGGCGCGCCCGTTCAGGGCGTACAGATGAAATCGGTTCAACTCGGGCTCCCTCGGGCAGTGGGCTTGTGCCGGTGACGGCGTGCCGCTCAACGGCTCATGTCGCCTGTGACCAGGAGGCCAGCAGGGTACGTATCTGGGCAAACGGAACCGGCCGGCAGTACAGGTACCCCTGCATCACCCGACATCCCAGTTCCAGCAGCAACTCGGCCTGCTGCCAGGTCTCCACGCCCTCGGCCACCAGCTCGAGCCCCAGTGCCTGGCCCAGCTTGATGATCGCCTCGACGATGGCCAGGTCGCTCTTGTCGGTAAGCATGTCGCGCACGAAGCTCTGGTCGATCTTCAGCACATCGATGGGAAAACGCTTGAGGTAGGCCAGGCTCGAATAGCCGGTGCCGAAATCGTCGATGGCCACGTGCACACCCAGCGCCTTGAGCGCCATCAGGGTTTCGCGGGCGTTGTCGGTGTCACGGGCCAGCACCCCTTCGGTGATTTCCAGCTCCAGCCACTGCGGGGCGAGCCCGGAATCGAGCAGGATGTCCTTGACCATCCCCAGGAACGACGACTCGCGGAACTGCACGGCACTGATGTTGACGCTGACGCAAACCGGAAAACCCTGCTCGTGCAGTTTGCGCGTCTCCTTGCACGCCTGGAGCATCACGTATTTGCCGATGGGGATGATCAGCCCGGTTTCCTCGGCCAGCGGGATGAAGTCCGAGGGCGAAACCAGATTGCCGCCACCATCGCGCCAGCGGATCAGTGCCTCCATGCCGACCACCCGATGCTCGCGGACATCGACCTTGGCCTGGTAGAAAACCTCGAACACCCCATCGTCGATGGCGGCGCGCATATGCCGTTCCAGCAGATGCCGGGCGCGCATACCGCTTTCGATGGCCGGCGAGAAGAACTGGTAGCGATTGCGTCCGGCCTGCTTGGCCTGGTACATCGCGGAGTCGGCATGGCGGTAGAGCGACTCCAGGTCTTCGCTGTCCTCCGGAAACACGCCGATGCCGATACTGGCGCTGAGGTCGTAGCGATTGCCTTGCAGCGAGAAGGGGTTGGAAATGGTGGTCAGCACCTGCTCGGCAAAATCGCCGACCGCCTCGAAACTGTCGACCTCCGACAGCAGGATGATGAACTCGTCCCCACCCTGCCGGCTGAGGGTGTCCATGCTGCCGAGGATCAGCGACAACCGCGTGGCCACGTACTTGAGCATCTGATCACCGACCGAATGCCCCATGGAGTCGTTGATGGCCTTGAAGTTGTCCAGGTCCAGCAACAGCATCGCCAGCCGACCGTGATTGCGCCGGGCCATTTTCAGCGCCTGTTCCGCCCGGTCCTGCAGCAGCATGCGGTTGGGCAGGCCGGTGAGGGCGTCATGATTGGCCAGGCGCTTGGCCTCGTTGCGCAGGGTCAGGTGGGCGTTGATATGGGCCCTGGCCACCGGCAGGTTGAGGGGTTTCTGGATGAAATCGATCCCCCCGTAGCCCAACGCCTGCAGCTCGTAGTCGGCCTGGGCATGGGAGGTGACGAAAATCACCGCGGCGTCGGACAGCTTGGGGTCGGCCTTGAGTGCCCGACAGACTTCGAAGCCGCTCATGTCGGGCATTTCTATGTCCAGCAGAACCACATCCGGACGAAACTGGCGAGCCACGCGCAAGGCTTCCTCACCACTGCTGGCGACATACACCTGTGCCAGGTCCCGCACCGACTCACTGAGAATAAGCGCATCGGTTGTCTGGTCATCGACTATCAGCACAACCGGAGCGGGATTGAAGGAGGTTTCACGCATTCCTTGCTCCCAGACATTCCTTGGTAACTCATGATCGAAGGGCGCCGGAGGTTTCCCGCCCTCTGGGCCACCACAGGACGTGCGGCGCGGCAGGCGTCGCAAAGGAAATCACACGTCTATTGGTTATAGCGCAGACAAGGCGTATAGCCACCCCCTGGACGGGGATTACGCCGCAAACTACTGCAGCAGCCCCAGGTCCTGGGCCCGCGCCACGGCCTGAGTGCGCCGCTCTACGCCCAACTTGCTGTTGATGTGGCTGGCGTGGGTTTTCACGGTGTGCAGCGAGATGAACAACTGGTCGCTGATTTCCTGGTTCGAGCAGCCCTGGGCGATCAATTGCAGAACCGCCAGCTCGCGGGCGCTCAATTGTTCGCTCGGATGGCTGGGCTCACGTACCACCTGGGCCGGCAACAGCCCCAGCAGACTCTGGCGCAGGGGCGTGTCCGGCCCCGCCAGCAACTGCTCGCGCATCCACTCCGGATGGCTGCCGCTCAGGGCCTGGAACGGCAGCAGGGCTCCGCCGGTTCCGGCCTCCATGGCCCGGGCGAACAGCGAACGGGCCTGGGCGTCCCGCGACTCGGCGAGCGCCAGCACCACCAGTTGATTCCAGGCCAGGATGCTGAGCAGTTGCCCCCCGCTGGCCTGCCCCTGGGCCACCAGCCTGCCCAGGCGCTGCCGGGCCGCCTCGGGTCGGCCCTGGCGCACATCGAGTTGCGCCTGCTGCAACTCGATGTGCGCCGGCAGTTGGGGATGAAACTCCGGCGCGGCGGCCGGCTGCTCGCCGGTGTAGGTCTGCCCCAGGCGACCGAGCCAGGCTTCGGCCAGGTCGACACGCCCTTGGGCCAGCCACAGCTCGCATTTGACCAGGGTGATCATCGCCAGGTAGTAGATCGGCGGCACATCCCAGACATGCATCAGCCGCTCGGCTTCGGCCAGTTCGGCAAAGGCCCTGGCAAAGTCGCCGCCCTGGCCTTCCTGGCAGGCGATCACGCAATAGCCGATCAGCACGCTGACATCACGACAGGCCCGTGCTTCGTGCAGTCCGGCCAGCAGGCGCTGGCGCGATGCCTGCGGTTGCAGGCGCAGGTTCAGCAGGTAGCCCTCGTATATCGTCAGCCGCGCCCGTGCCGCATAGACCCGTTGCGCGGGCAGGCCCTGCAGGCGCTGCAAGCCTTGCCGCACCTCCTCCAGTGCCCGCAGCACTTCGCCGCGCGCCTGCAGCACCCGCGCCCGGTCATAGTGGGCCAGCGCCTCGAACAGCGGGTTGCCGACCCGCTGGGCCAGTTCCAGGGACTCCCGGTTCAGGCTCCGGGCGCGCCACAGGTCGCCCTCGGCAATCGCCAGGTTGGACAGCGTCGACAGGCACAGCAGGCGCTGCCCATAACGCTTGTGGGGCAGGCTGAGCAAGGCCTCGCCGCAATAGGCCAGGGTCCGCTCACGATCACCGCGACCGCGGGCGATGATGCCACTCAGGGCCAGCCACTGGGCCAGCATGGACTGCTGCGCGGTGGCCGACGGTGCTGGCAGGAAGTTGCTCAGGTTGCTGGCCAGTTCCTGCGCCGCATCCAGTTGACAGGCCAGCCCCAATGCCCAGGCGTACAACACGATCAAGCGTGGCGAACTGGTCAGCAGGCTGTCGGGCAGGTCCATTTTCCAGCGCAGCAGCATGCCGACGTTCTGCTCGGCCAGCAGTTGCTCCTCGGAAAGGTTCTGCACCAGGTTGGCCGCCACATCCAGGTGACCGGCGCGCAAGGCCTGCTCCACCGCTTCATCCAGCAACCCCTGGGAGCTGAACCAGCGGCAGGCGCGCAGATGCAGGCTGGCGGGTGGGACCAGGCCGTTGGCCGCGGGGCGGCTGCGCAGCAGGTCGGAAAACAGATGGTGGTAGCGGAACCAGTGGCCATGCTCGTCCAGCGGCACGAGAAAGACCTGGTGCGATTGCAGGTAATCGAGAATCTGCCCGCTGTCATGGGACTCGCGGATCGCATCGCACAGCTCGCGGCAAAAACGCTCCTGGGAAGCGGTGTCGTAGAGAAAGGCCTGGACGTGCGCCGGCAGGAAATCGATCACCTCCTCCAGCAGGTAGTCGCGAATCAGGCCCTCGCCGCCATGCAGGACCTGGGGCAGTTGCTCATCGTTGGCCTGTGCCGCCAGCAACCAGAAGCGCAGACCGGCGACCCAGCCCTCGCTGCGCTCGATCAGGGTCTGCAGGGCTTCGCCGCTCAAGGCGTTGCGGTGCCGGTCGAACAACGCCATGGACTCGCCGAGCGTCAGCCGCAGGTCCTGTTCGCTCAGTTCCAGCAATTGGCGCGACAGGCGCAGACGCGCCAGGTGCCATTCCGGTCGCTGGCGACTGGTGACCAGCACCAGCAGCCCCGGCGGCAGGTGGTTGAGAAAGAATTGCAGGCAACGGTCGAGCACCGGTCCCTGGGCCAGGTGATAGTCATCGAGCACCAGCAGCAGGGGCCTGTTGTTCGAAAGCTGTACCGCCAACTCATCGAGCAGCCCGTCCAGCCACTCCTCGAAGGCGAACGGCTGATGACGCTGGCGCATTTTCAACAGGCCCAGCGCCCGGCCACCCAGGTCGGGAAAATACTGTTGCAGGCCATCGAGCAGACGCTCCAGGAAACGTCCCGGATCGCTGTCGCGCGGACTGAGCCCCAGCCACAGGCTTTGCCAGTGGCCGGGCAGGCTCTGGCAGAACTCCACCGCCAGCGAACTCTTGCCAAAACCGGCCGGGGCACTGATCAGCAGCAGACGGCCATTGAGCCCCTCGCCCAGACGTTCGCACAGACGAGGTCGCAGCACATGCCCTTCTGGCAACGGCGGTCGGTAGAAGCGTCCTTCCAGTGCAGGTATGGCCGGGACCACGGGGTCTGGCATACGGAACAGATCAGTCATGGCCGGCTCTTGTCAAAGGCGGTTATCGGCAAGGCACATCAGCGCAGACTAGCGGGAATGGTCAGCGCAATGAAGGTTTTTTAGCGTAAATGTGTCGAAATGCCTGCATATTGAAATATCTAGCCACAGTTTTGCCGGGCAAAAAAACGCCCCGAACCTGTCGGGGCGTTCTGACAGAGGATGCGCCTCTGTCCTACGAAAAACCTCAGCGAACGCCGTCCTGGCGCAATGCTGCGGGGGTGAAGTCACTGGTGCTGGCGGTGAAGCCGAAGTCATACGCCTGCTTCTCTTCGTTCTTCATGCCCAGCGCCAGGTAACGGCCGGACTGCAGGTCGTAGAGGGTTTCCAGGGCGTACCACGGCACCTGCTTGTCGTAGTAGTTCTCGGCATGGGCCTCGGCCACGCGCCACAGTTGGCCACGACCGTCGTAGTGGTCGATCACCGCCGCCTGCCAGGTGTCCTCGTCGATGTAGAAGTCACGCTTGGCATAGATGTGGCGCTGGCCTTCCTTCAGGGTCGCGACCACATGCCAGACCCGGCGCAGCTCGTAGCGAGCCAGGTCCTGGTTGATATGACCGGCCTTGATGATGTCGGTGTACTTGAGTTTCGGATCGTCGAGCTTGTAGCTGTCGGAGGCGATGTACATCTCCTTCTTGCCTTCGAGCTTCCAGTCGTAGCGGTCCGGTGCGCCGTTGTACATGTCGAGGTTGTCGGAAGTGCGCAGGCCGTCGGCCGCGGTACCCGGGCCGTCATAGGACACCTGCGGGGCACGCCGCACGCGACGCTGGCCGGCGTTGTAGACCCACGCCGAACGCGGCTCCTTGACCTGGTCGAGGGTTTCGTGAACCAGCAGCACGCCACCGGCCAGACGCGCCGGCGCGGTCACCTTCTGCTTGAAGTAGAACAGGATATTGCCCGGGTTGGCCGGATCGTAGTCCTTCATCTTGTCGCGGAAAACGAACTGGTCCTGGAAGTACACCAGGCTGAACGAACCGTTGGCCTGGGGCGTGGCCTGGGTCACCAGGCGGGTCACGCTGCCGCCGCGATAGCGGGTGATGTGGTTCCAGATCACTTCCACGCCGCTTTTCGGGATCGGGAACGGGATCGCCGTCTTGAAGTTCTCCAGGCCGTTGCCGCCGCTGACCAGGTTGGTCTTGGTGGCGTTCTCCCTGATCGCGGCAAACACGTCATCCGGTACCGTGGCACCGCGGTGGGACGGATACACCGGCATCTTGAAGGTGTCCGGGTAGCGCTTGATCATCGCGTACTGGCCGGGCGCCAACTGGTTCTTGTACTGCTCGACGTTCTGCGCGGTGATGGTGAACAGCGGTTTCTCGCTGGCATACGGGTCGGAGAGGAAACCCTTGCTGTCGACGCTGCCGATGTTCTTCGGCATCGGTTTCCAGGCCGGGATGGTGCCGGCCGCGTTACCGGCCATTTCCGCACCCATCGGGGTCAGGCTGGTGCCGAGCTTGGCGGCTTCGTCGGCCGACACCGCCGCCATCACGCTGCTCGCCAGCATGGACAGCCCGAGTACGCCGACCTGCAACAGATTCTTGGTCATTTTCATGTTCTTGTTCTTCCTGAAATTCAGCCCGCTTAGAAGTTCACACCGACGCTCAGCGCCACGAAGTCACGGTCATCCACCGTGCTGTAGTCGCCGCCGAAGAAGTTGGTGTAGGCCAGGCTCGCGGTGTAGGTGTTCTGGTACTCGGCATCGAGGCCCAGGCTGACCGCCTTGCGACCTTCCTCGAAGTTGCCGCCAGGACCTGGCGAGTAGCCTTTCACGTCGTGGGACCAGGCCACGTTCGGCTTGAGGTTGACCCCGGCGAAAACGTCCGGGTATTCCCAGATCGCCCGGGCGCGGTAGCCCCAGGAGGTGGCGGTGGTGAAGCCGTCGTTGTCGCAGTTGGAGGTACGGTTGCTGCCATCCGCGCCAGCGCCAGCACCCGCAATCGTCGAAGTATTGAGGGCTGCGCAGAAACCATTCGGCAGTCGGCCAGGGCCGAATACCGGATCGCGACCGTAACGAGCCTTGGACTTGCTCTCAAGCCCGCCTACATGGGTCACACCCACCTCTCCTACCAGGGTCAAGCGACTCGCGCCCATGACCTGGTCAAGAAAATGTGTGAACGTGGTCTGGAATTGAGTGATTTCCTTGCGGTTGTAGCCGTGCAGGTCCTGACCGATCACCCCCTTCAGCGGGGAGGCATTGCCAAAACCGGTGAGCGGGGTAACGCCGGCATACAGGATGTCCGTGGTATTCAATTGAACTGGAGCGTTTGGACGATAGCTCAGTTCGCCGCTCCAGGCGGTGCCTGTAGGCAGCGTGGTGGAGAAGCTCAGGCCATATAGACGAATGTCCTCCGGATACTCGACGAAATAACTGGAGTTACCCGCAATATAGACCGGGGCAAGTGAACCGAATGCGGGTGCGGTGAGAAACGCCGCACGGTTTGCCGCCGTAGCGCTGAAGATCGGCGCACGGCTGTGGTAATTCATGAAGTACGCGCCGAACTCCGTATCCAGCGGCTCATAGTTATAGTGGAACGCGACACCGAATTGACCGCCGTCGCGTGCATCGCGGTCACCGGCACGACGAACCAGCGTGCCCTCTTCGTTGATGTCCAGGCCCCTGGCAGTCAAACCCGCGAGGGCAGCTGGACTGGCCGCACCGATGGTCGAGCGCTTGGCCAGCAGGCGCAGGTTGTCTTTGCAACCATCGGAAATCACATCGGGCTGCGAGAAGAACGTCCCACAGTTATCCGTCACCGTCTGGTCCCATTCCAACTGATAGAAGGCCTCGGCTGACAGGTTGTCGGTGAGCGTCTGGGACACATAGAACATGTTGACCGGAATCAGGCCTTCCTTGATCTCGGCCCCCGGACGACGGAACGCCGACACGTCGATCGGGTTGATGGAGTTGATACCGCCACCAATGAAGGTGCTCTCACCCCAGCTCACCACCTGCTTGCCGAAACGCACGGAGCCCGGCAGGTCAGCAATGGAATAGTTGTGGTAGACGAAGGCATCGAGAATCTGCCCGCCGGACGACTTGGCGCCTTCCTTGCGGTTGTCGTTGCTGACGTTCTTGAATCTCAGGTCCTCGTCTTCCAGCTTGAAGTCGTACCAGTACTTGCCGCGCACGAACACACCGGTATCGCCGTACTTGAGTTCCAGGTCATGGATACCCTTGAAGATCTTCGAGAAGGTATCCCCGGCCTTGAAGTTCAGGTGTCCGTCATCGGAGGTCTGCGACAGGCCCTTGCCGCCGTTGTTGACGCCAATCAGGTTCTTGTTGGGGTTCTGGGTCGACCAACTGGCCCCCAGCGACAGCGACGAGTCGAAACTGCCCTCGATTTCACCGATGTTGAAACTGACACCGAATGCGGGGCAAGCGAGCGTAGAGGCGAGGCTGACGGCCAGGGGCAACTTCGCCCGGCGCCAGAACTGGTTTACTGAGATCATCGACACTACTCCATGTACTTTATTGTTATGGCAGTGAGCACTTTCAAGAACGCCCCGTCACATGGAAATCCCGCTTTCCTGTCTCGTTCGAGGTGGCACGTTCATAGCGCGTGCCTGCTCCGTTATTGAAAATCCCTGGGCGGACTATAGCCAGCAGGTAGTACTGCTTGATCCCTCTAAAGTGTGATTTGCAGTCGCAACCACTCTGGCACAGCCTTTTGACCCGCCTCGCCACAATCGGCTCGGCAAGCATGGCCGAAAAAAATCATTTGGCAAGGCAAGCGCTTGCTTGGTCGGGGATTGCCACGCCCGGACGGGCGTGGCGAGAAGGAATTACAAGGTGGAAAGGAAGGCGCTGTTACTCTCCTGCCATTCGACGATATCGAGGCGGATACGCTTCTTGTCGAGCTTGCCGACGCTGGTCTTGGGAATTTCAGTAACAACGGCGATCTGGCTTGGGATCGCCCACTTGCTCAGGTGGCCCAGCTCGACGAACGGCTTGAGATGTTCCTTGAGTTCCCGCGCATCGAGCTGATGGCCCTCGCGCAGTACCAGCAAGGCAAACGGACGCTCGCCCCATTGCGGATCGGCGATACCCACCACCGCCACTTCGCGGACGCCCGGATGGCGGCTGACCAGATCTTCCAGGGCCAGGGACGACACCCATTCACCGCCGGTCTTGATCACATCCTTGATCCGGTCGCGGATGTCGATCACGCCCATGCTGTCCAGGGTCGCGACATCGCCGGTGTGCTGCCAGCCCCCGGCCCAGAGCTGGGCGCCCTTCTCCGGCTCGTTGAAGTAGCCTTCGCTCAGCCACGGTGCACGCAATACCAGCTCACCCTGGCTTTCGCCATCGGCGGGGAGGAAGTTGCCGTCATCGTCGATGATCGCCGCCTCGACCAGCGGCCCCGGCACACCGGCCTTGATCCGGTAGGTGGTGCGCTCGTCCTCGCTGCCGGCCATCAATTCCTCGTTGAGGTGGGCGCAGGACACCAGCGGCCCGGTCTCCGACATGCCGTAGGCGGCCGTCAACTGGATGCCGCGGCTCTTGGCCGTCTCGTACAGCGTGCGATTCAATGCGCTGCCGCCGATGACCATCTTCCAGCCCTTGAAATCGACGCCCTGCGCGGCTTTGGCGTTGAGCACCATCTGCAGAATGGTCGGCACGCAGTGGGAAAAGGTGACCTTCTCCCGGCGCCACAACTCCACCAGGTACTCCGGATCGTAGCGCCCGGGATAGACCTGCTTGAGCCCGAGCATGGTCGCCACATAGGGCAGGCCCCAGGCGTGCACATGGAACATCGGGGTGATCGGCATGTATACGTCGTTGGTGCCCAGCAGCCGCACGCTGTCGACACTGCCCATGACCGTCGCAACGCCCATGGTGTGCAGTACCAGTTGCCGATGGCTGAAGTACACCCCCTTGGGGTTGCCGGTGGTGCCGGTGGTGTAGAAGGTGGTGGCGACGGAGTTCTCGTCGAAGTCCTGGAAATCGTAGACCGGACTGGCCGCCGCCAGCAGTTGCTCGTACTCGCCGACCAGGTTCGGCAGATCGGCCGTGGTCGAGTCGGTATCGGTGAGCAGCAGGGTCTTCTCCACGGTGGTCAGTTGCCCGGCGATCGCCTGGTACAACCCGACGAACTCGCTGTTGACCAGCACGAAGCGGTCATCGGCGTGGTTCATGGTGTAGAGGATCTGCTCCGGCGACAGACGCACATTGATCGTGTGGATCACTGCACCCAGCATCGGAATGGCGAACATGCACTCCAGGTAGCGATGGCTGTCCCAGTCCATCACCGCCACGGTGTCGCCGGCCTTGACCCCGGCCTGTGTCAGCACGTTGGCCAGGCGGGCGACCCGTTCGGCCAGGGTCGGATAGCTGTAGCGCACCTTGTCGCGGTAGACGATTTCGCGGGTCTTTTCATAGCGGCTGCCGGACATCAGCAGCCGCTTGATCAGCAGCGGGTATCGATAAGCGCCTTCGGCGGGCGGAATTACGCGTGTCTGCAACATGGAGTTCCCTTTCTCTGACTGCACGGTCGTGGCTAAAGATAGGCACTCTAGAGGCGCCGCGCACTCTCTAAATCAGCCAAAGGGATGATTTGCAGACGGACGCGAATAATGGCTAGGGGACATTATTCACGCCGAAACAGCGCGAACCTCAGGCCACCTGCCCCGCCGGCAACTGTGCCGGGGTCCTGGGAAACACCAGTGCGGCGATGAAGGTCAGGGCAGCGAACCCGGCCAGGACCAGGTACAGCCCGCTCAATCCCTGGCGCGGCTCGAGGTAGGCGATCAGCGGAATCGCCGTGGCGCTGGCGCCGAAGGACAGGCAGTAGCGCAGGGCAAATACCCGCGCCTGCCACTGCGGCGCGACGAAGTTGGCGACCATCGCGTCGTTCACCGTGACCTGGCCGAACACCACGAACATCAGCGCCGCCCCCAGCACCAGCACCGACAGGCCATCGACCTGGGCCAGACCGAACAGCAGCGGCGCCTGGCACAGCGTCAGCAGCACGAAGGGCCATTTGAGGCTGACGCGGTCGATCACCCGGCCGATGCTCAACTGCGCGACCGCGCCGAAGGCATAGGCCAGGCTGACCACCAGGCCGAGAGTCTGCGGCGAGGCGAACAGCTCATGCAGGCGCTCCTGGAACAGCTTCGGGTAGGTCATGGTGGTAGCGTTGAACACCACCCCACCGGTGGCGGTGACCAGCGCCAGCACGCTGAACACCATGACCATCGAGATCTGCCGGCCATTTTCACCCTTGGGGCGGGTGTGGGCGGTCAACGGAATCGGCTCCTCGCGAACCTGCAAGGCAAAGCCCACGCCCAGCAGGATCGAGATCGTTCCGGGCAGGATGAATGCGGCGCGCCAGCCGAAGTACGCCACCAGCAGACCGGTGATCAACGCCGAGAATGCCACGCCGAGGTTGCCCCACATGCCGTTGATGCCGATTTCACGGCCGCGGTTGCGTGCGTAGCTGACCAGCATCGCCGTGCCGACCGGGTGATAGATCGCGGCGAAGACGCCGATCAGCGTCAGCCCCAGGGTCAGCATCGGCGCCGTGCGGGTGAGGCCGGTGAACACCGCCGCAGCGCCGATGCCGAAAAAGAACAGCAGCATCATGCTGCGTCGACTCCAGCGATCGCCCAGCCAGCCGGCCGGCAGCGAACAGGCGCCAAAAGCGATGAAACCACCAAGGGACAGGCCGATCATCGCGGCAAAATCCAGGCCGAAGGTCTCGCCCATACCCAGCACGGCGGCGGGAAAGATCAGCATGAACATGTGATCGATCACATGGGCGGCATTGATGTAACGGATCACGTTTCTGGCTTGGTGCATGAAGGCACGCCTCACGAAAGTCGGGGGGAGCCTTATGCTAGGTTGGCAATAAAACGCATTTCTGCCATATAAGTCATCGAATCGGACAGAGTGAGTCTGGCGCACATGCTGATCAGCCATTTTCTCCACGCCCCCGTCAGTGCCTACCCGCGGGACTACCCCGATGGCGCTCACCAGGAGCGGCACCGGCATGCCGAAGCGCAGTTGCTGTACGCGGTCTGCGGCGTGATGCGGCTGGTGACGGACCAGGGGGCCTGGATCATACCGCCGACCCGGGCGGTGTGGATTCCACCGCAGGTGGAACATGAAATCTTCATGAGCGGCGAGGTGCGCATGCGCTCGCTGTTCGTCGCTGCCGAGCTGTCACCGGCCAACCTCCAGGGCTGCTGCGTGCTGGCGGTCACCCCGTTGCTGCGCGAACTGATCATGCGTGCGGTGCAGGGGCCGAAACAGGCCGGCAACCCGCTGATCCAGCAACTCATGCTGGAGGAACTCGCCACCCTGGAAAACCTGCCGCTGCACATTCCCATGCCCAGCGACCGTCGGCTGCAGCGGATCTGCCTGGCCCTGCTGCAGACCCCGACCCACCCCAACACCCTGGAGGACTGGGCCCTGCAGGTCGGGGCCAGCACCCGGACCCTGGCCCGGCTGTTCCAGCAGCAACTGGGGATGAACTTCAACACCTGGCGCCAGCAGTTGCGCCTGATGGAAGCCTTGCCCCGACTGCTGGCCGGAGACAGCGTGCAGCAGGTGGCCAAGGCCTGTGGCTACGGCAGTGCCCGGGCATTCAGCTCGATGTTTCGCCGCCTGCTCGGGGAGAATCCGCGGGAGTACGTCGCCAATCTGAACCAGTTCAGCGCACTCAACGCATCTCGCTGAACGCCAGCTTCACGCCAATGGCGATCAGCACCGCGCCCATGGTCCGGTCGAACCAGTGGCCCATGCGGGCGAAGCCGGCGCGAACCCGCGGCTGGCTGAACAGCCGCGCCACCAGGCAGAACCACAGCGCGGTGGCGGCAGCCAGGTAGACGCCATAGCCGGCCTGGATCGCCAGTGGGGTATGGGGGTTGATCACCACGGTGAACAACGACAGGAAGAACAGCGTCGCCTTCGGGTTCAGGCCATTGGTCACGAAGCCCGCCACGTAGGCCCCACGCGCCGTGCGCTCGCCAGCCTCTCTGCCCAGCGCCTCGGTGCTCGCCGCCGCCGGCCTGGCGCGAAGGGCCTTGAAGCCGATGTACAGCAGGTACGCTGCTGCCAGCCATTTCAGCACGTTGAACAGCACGATCGACTGCGACACGATCAGGCCGATGCCCAGCAGCGAATAACCGACATGCAGGAAGATCGCGCTGCCGACCCCCAGGGCGGTCCAGGTGCCGGCACGGCGCCCGTGGGTCACGCTTTCCCTTACCACCACGGCAAAGTCGGGCCCCGGACTGGCCACCGCCAGCAGGTGGATCAGCGCAACGGTCAAGAATTCGGTCAGGTACATGGACACGTCGGTGGACTCCTCGGTAACGAGTGGCCTGTACGGTTAATTCGAACACTCAAGTTCGGGTCCAGGGGTTTGCCAGACAAGGCGCCATGACGAGTCGTAGCAGGGCTACGGCGAGGAGTGGCAGCGCAGTCTGGCGAAGCCTGGGCCCGGAGTGGGGTATGCGAATTTAGCCACACAGGCCACTGGGCAGGTCATCTGTTAGGCTGGCTACCTTACGCGTTCACCCGACAGCAAAAAAGGTACAGTTGATGAGCCACCCTCGCCGCGCGGTATTTCTCGATCACCCGTCCCTGGACCTCGGCGATCTCGACCTCGCCCCCCTGCGCAGTTGCTTCGATGAATTGCGCCTGTGCAGCCGGACCACGGCGCAGAACCTGCTGGAAAACCTGGAGGGCGCGACCGTCGCCATCAGCAACAAGGTGCCGCTGGATGCCGCGACACTGGCGGCCTGCCCCGAGCTGAAACTGATCCTGGTGTCCGCCACCGGTACCAACAACGTCGACCTGGTGGCTGCCCGCAAACAGGGGATCACCGTCAGCAACTGCCAGGCCTATGGCACGCCGTCGGTGGCCCAGCACACGCTGATGTTGCTGCTGGCCCTGGCGACCCGTCTGAACGACTACCAGAAGGCCGTGGGCGAAGGCCGCTGGCAGCAGGCGACGCAGTTCTGCCTGCTGGACTTCCCGATCGTCGAGCTGCAGGGCAAGACCCTCGGCCTGCTCGGCCATGGCGAACTGGGCGGAGCGGTGGCCAGGCTGGCCGAAGCCTTCGGCATGCGCGTGCTGCTGGGGCAGATTCCCGGCCGGCCGCAGCGTGACGACCGCATCCCCCTGGCGCAATTGCTGCCACAGGTCGATGCCCTGACCCTGCACTGCCCGTTGAACGAACACACCCGCCACTTCATCGGTGCCACCGAGCTGGCCCTGCTCAAGCCGGGCGCCTTCGTGGTGAATACCGCCCGCGGCGGCCTGATCGACGAGCAGGCGCTGGCCGATGCCCTGCGCAACGGTCATCTCGGCGGTGCCGCGACCGACGTGCTCAGCGTCGAGCCGCCCAGCGCCGGCAACCCGCTGCTGGCCGGCGACATTCCGAGGCTGATCGTCACCCCGCACAACGCCTGGGGCAGCCGCGAAGCCCGGCAGCGCATCGTCGGCCAACTGGCGGAAAACGCCCGGGGCTTTTTCGCCGGGGCAGCGCTGCGGGTCGTCAATTGATAGACTGCCGGACTTTTTTTCAGGGAGCAGACCATGGATCCGCGCAGTGAAGTACTGCTTCGTCAGGCCGAATATTTCCAGGGCAACCTGCTGCTGGTGGGCCTGCCCGCCGACGACCTGCTCGGCCACCTGCCCAATGCCCGCGGCTGGTGCTGGCATGCCGGTGACCAGGCGGCGCTCGACGCGCGTTTCGCCGGACGCAGCCACTTTGGCGTAACCCCACCCGAGGCGGCGTTCGACGCCGCCGTGGTGTTCCTGCCCAAGTCCCGCGAATTGGCCGACTACCTGCTCAATGCCGTCGCCGCCCGGCTGCCTGGCGGCGAGCTGTTCCTGGTCGGCGAAAAACGCGGCGGCATCGAAGGCGCGGCCAAACAGCTGTCGGTACTCGGCAAACCGCGCAAGCTCGACAGCGCGCGGCATTGCCAGCTGTGGCAGGTCACCGTCGCCGAGGCCCCGCAGGCCAAACCGCTGGAAAGCCTGGCCAGGCATTACCGGCTGGACCTGACGGACGGCCCACTGACCGTGGTCAGCCTTCCGGGTGTGTTCAGCCATGGCCGGCTCGACCGTGGCACGGCCCTGTTGCTCGAACACCTGGACAATCTGCCTGGCGGCCCCCTGCTGGATTTCGGCTGCGGTGCCGGCGTGCTCGGGGCCGTGGTCAAACGCCGCTACCCGGACAACCAGGTGATCCTGCTCGACGTCGATGCGTTCGCCGCCGCCAGCAGTCGCCTGACCCTGGCGACCAACGGTCTGGAAGGCGAAGTGCTGACCGGGGACGGCATCGAGGCCGCCCCCCTCGGTTTGAGTACGATCCTGAGCAATCCACCGTTCCACACCGGGGTTCACACCGACTATCAGGCCAGCGAGAACCTGCTGAAAAAAGCCGGTAAACATCTGCAAAATGGCGGCGAACTTCGCCTGGTCGCCAACAGCTTCCTACGCTATCAGCCGCTGATCGAAGAACACCTGGGCCCCTGCGTGACCCAGGCCGAAGGCGACGGTTTCCGAATCTACAGCGCCCGGCGTCGCTGAAAAATAAACGCTTGCGCAATGGGTTTTGCCTAGGCAGAATCCGCTCCGTCCTAGGGGAGTAGTCTCCCACGAGCGCCACGCTCGTCCGGCATGCGTCAACATACTTGGTCCTCAGACCATGGCGCATGCGACCCACGGTTCGCACAGACGAGCCCGGGGTTTGACAAGACCTATGACACGCACACCTTACCCGGGGCGGGAAGGCTGTACGTGTCATAGCCGTGTCGACCCGCCCCTTAGGAAAACCTGATGCTGGATTCCCTTCTCGTTCCCACCGCAATCGTTGCCTTGGCCGAAATCGGCGACAAGACGCAATTGCTCGCGCTCATCCTGGCAGCTCGTTTTCGCAAACCCTGGCCGATCATCGCCGGTATCGTCGCCGCGACCCTGGCCAACCATGCCGCAGCCGGTGCGGTAGGCGCCTGGTTCGGCAGTTTCTTCTCGGATGCGGTCCTGCACTGGATTCTCGCCGCGAGCTTCACCGCCACCGCGTTGTGGACCCTGGTACCGGACAAGATGGACGATGACGAAGCCAGCACCAGCCGCCGGTTCGGCCCGTTCCTGACCACGCTTATTGCCTTCTTCCTCGCGGAGATCGGCGACAAGACCCAGGTCGCCACGGTCATGCTGGCGGCCCAGTACCCGGAACTGTGGCTGGTGATCATCGGCACCACCCTGGGCATGCTGATTGCCAACGTGCCGGTGGTGCTGGCCGGCAACTTCGCCGCCGACAAGCTGCCGCTGACCCTGATCCGTCGCCTGGCCGCCTCGGCGTTCTTCATCCTGGCGCTCGTCGCGGTGTACAAGGCACTGCAGAGCAGCGGCTGGATCTGATGGGAACCACGGTGGCGAGGGGCAGCCCCCGCCACCGTGGGCAATGGACAGGCTCTGCGGTCCTCAGGACTTGCGGGCCTGCTGGTACAGCGGCATGACCTTCGGAATGGCCGCCTGCAACGAGGCGATCCGGCTGCTGGACGCCGGGTGAGTGCTCATGAACTCCGGCGGCGCGCCTTCAGAGGCCTTGCTCATCTTGTTCCACAGGCTGATGGCCGCATTCGGGTTGTAGCCGGCGCGAGCCGCCAGTTCCAGACCGATCAGGTCGGCCTCGTTTTCGTTTTCGCGGCTGTTGGGCAGGGTCATGCCATAGTTCGCCACGGTATCGGCCAACGCCAGGCTGTCCTTGCCCAGGCCGAACAGGGCACCCGCACCCTGCTTGGCCATTTCCAGCCCGTAGGCCTTGGACATCGCTTCGCGCCCATGCTCCCGCAGGGCGTGGGCGATTTCATGGCCCATCACTGCGGCGATCTCGTCGTCGGTCAGCTTGAGCTGGTCGATCAGGCCGCTGTAAAAGATGATCTTGCCGCCAGGGCCGCAGTTGGCGTTCAGTTCATCGCTTTTGATCAGATTGACTTCCCACTGCCACTGGGCCGAATCCGGACGGAATGTCGGCGCCTGGGCGATCAGCCGGTTGGCGATGGCCTGAACCCGCTTGGCATTGGTGCTGGTCTTGTCCAGCACCCCCGACCCCTTCGCCTCACCCAGCGTCTTCTGATACGACTGGGCGTACATCTGATCGACTTCCTGGCTCGACAACATGCTGAACATATATTGTTGGCGCTGGACACCCACGGCACCACCACTGGTGGTATTCACCGCCTGGCACCCGGCCAGCAGCAGCCCTGTCGTCAACGCACACAAAACCAATCGTTTAGTCATGAACACTCTCCCTGAAAACTGCCGGCTATCCTAGGCGGTGATGTGTATCGACGCCAGATACAAAGCATCTGTAGTCCTGGATTTCAGACGAGCTTCAACATTTGTAGGAAAAAATTCACGATCAGCGCCACAGCGCGATCCATCAGAGCTGGGGACTTACTCATTTACGACATGGGCACACTCAAAACAGTCATTTCCTGCCCGCCCCCTAATGCCCGGCCGATGCCCTGCCGATATAACCGTACAGACGTCACCTACCGCGTCCGGAGCCTCCATGAAATTCAAGTCGATTCAGTTTTCCGTCGCGGCCCTGGCCGGCGCCATCGTTCTCAGCGTGGTCGCCGCCCTGGTGATCTATGCCCTGGTGTCCGGTGCCAAGACCCAGGACATGGTGCAACAACGTACCCAGGAACAGTTCGAACAAGTCATCGAACAACGTCTCAATGCCCTGGCCAGAACCCAGGTCAGCCAGATCCAGCGCGAGCTCGAGGCGCCTCTGCTGATCGCCTCCGGCCTGGTGCATGTCAACGCCCTGATCGGCACTCCGGACGCCGACGGCAAGCCGGTCCTGAGCATCAGCCGCGAACAGCTGATCAGCCTGATCAAGGAAAATGTCGAGCGCAATCCCAAGGTGCTCGGCGCCTATATCGCCTGGGAAAAGAACGCCCTGGATCACAACGACGCGGCCTATGCCGGCAACGCCACGGCCGGCGCGGCCAAGGACGGGCGTTTCCTGCCCTGGTGGTTCCGCAACGACGACGGCAGCCTGGGCTTCTCGACCCTGGTGGACGTGGACGACCAGAAGTTGCTGTCCACCGGCGTGCGGGCGAGCGAGTACTACCTGTGCTCCAAGGAAACCGGCAAGACCTGTGTGATCGACCCGGCGCCCTACAAGGTCGGCGACAAGATGGTGATGCTCGCCTCCTTCATCCAGCCGATCATGCTAGGCGGCGCCTTCCAGGGCATCGTCGGTGCCGACCTGTCGGTGAACTTCATCCAGGACATGCTGCTGGCGGCCAACCAGAAGCTGTACAACGGCGCCGGTAACATGGCCCTGGTCGGTACCAACGGCCGACTGGTGGCCTACACCAAGGACCCGAGCAAGTTCGGCGAAAAGGTCAGCGATATCCTCGATGCCGATAAAGTCGCGACCATGGGCAAGCTCAATCGCGGCGAGGTGACCTACAACGTCGACAAGAGCAAAGGGCTGATCGAGCTGTACCTGCCCTTCGGCATCGGCCAGAGCGATGCACGCTGGACCCTGATGATGCAACTGCCGCTGAACGCGGTGATGGCCGACCTGCAGAAACTCCAGGGCGAACTGGACGAACAGCGCAAGGCCGACGTGTTCGGCATGGCGGTGGTCGGCCTGGTCATCGCCGCGCTCGGCCTGCTGGTGATCTGGCTGGTCGGCCACGGCATCGCCCGGCCACTGCGGCAGATGGTGGCGATGCTCGACGATATCGCCCAGGGCGAAGGCGACCTGACCCGCCGCCTGAGCAGCGACCGCGCCGACGAACTGGGCTCGATCGCCAAGGGTTTCAACACCTTCCTGATCAAGTTGCAGGCGATGATCAGCCAGGTGGTGACCTCGGTGCAGAGCGTCAGCGACTCCTCGGAACACACGGCCGACATCGCCATCCGCACCAACCTGGGCGTGCACAAGCAAATGGCCGAGATCGATCAGGTGGCCACCGCCGTGCAGGAAATGACCGCCACCGCCCAGGACGTGGCCCGCAACGCCACCCAGGCGGCACAGGCCGCCAGCCACGCGGACATGGCCGCCAGCGATGGCATGCGCATCGTGCGCGATACCTCCGCCGCCATCGGCGACCTGGCCGTGGAAATCGGCCGCGCCGTGGGCGTGGTGCAGACCCTGGCCAAGGACAGCGAGAACATCAACGCGATCCTCACCGCCATTCGCGGCATTGCCGAGCAGACCAACCTGCTGGCGCTCAACGCGGCGATCGAGGCGGCCCGCGCCGGCGAACAGGGGCGTGGTTTTGCCGTGGTCGCCGACGAGGTGCGCAACCTGGCCCAGAAGACCCAGCAGGCCACCGAAGAAATCCAGTCGATGATCCAGCAGTTGCAGCAGGGCACCCGCGAAGTGGTCAGGGTCATGGAGGACAGCCAGCACAAGACCGACGAAAGCGTGCAGCACGCGGCCAAGGCCGCCGAGGCGCTGGAAACCATTACCCAGGCGGTGTCGGTGATCAACGACATGAACACCCAGATCGCCAGCGCGGCCGAGGAACAGAGCGCGGTGGCCGACGACATCAACCGCAACGTGATCAACATCGGCCAGGTGGCGAACGAGGTGGCCGGCGGGGCCGACGAGTCGAGCACGGCCAGTGCGCAACTGACCAAGCTGGCGGAGCAGCAGCGGCGCCTGATCAATCAGTTCAAGGTCTAGCCTGAAAAAGCCCACCCCCTGTAGGAGCCGGGCTTGCCCGCGAAAGGGACCTCCAGGCCGCTAAAAGCTTCGCGGGCAAGCCCGGCTCCTACAGGGTTTCCGGTTCAACACCCAGCCCGGCCCCGACAGGAGCCAACTCATTGCCGGGCCTCAACCCGGCGTCAGGCACTCCGGCGCATTGAGCTTCGGATCATTCACCAGGTTGGCCAGCAGGCGCTCGCGCAACGGCATCTGCGGGCTGGCCAGCAACCCCTGCAACACATGCAACGGGGTGTCCTCGGCCAACCAGGCGGCCTGCCCCGCTTCATCGAGAATCAGCGGTCGGCGCTGACTGGCCGCCGATTGCGTGACCACCGCCGTACTCAGCCAGACCTGCTCCTGCACCGGATAGGCCTCCCAGATCGCCGCAAAAAACAGGCTGGAGCCCTCGGCCGGCGTCAGCCAGTACGGCCGCTTGCGCTGGGTGCCGCGCCACTCGTAGAAACCGTTGGCCGGCAACAGGCAACGCCGCTCGCGAAACGCCTGGCGGAACATCGGCTGCTCGGCCAGGGTTTCGGCCCGGGCATGGGCCGGCGTGCGCGACAGGTCGGTCAGCCAGGCCGGCGTCAGCCCCCAGCGGGCCCTGGCCAGTTCACGCCGGCCGGCGTTGGCACGCAGGATCAGCACCGAATCGTTGGGCGAAATGTTCCATTGCGCCTGCTGATCGGCGGGAAAACCGGGCAAGGCTGCAAAGGCGGGGTTCCAGCGAAACAGGGCAAAACGTCCACACATGGGGCAATACGACTCGTTCTGTAAACTCGATCAGGGTGCTAGGCTATGTACGAAATCGCTTGAAACTTGGTTATGCAGCGTTAAAAACCGGCTCGGAATGCTCATT
>NZ_JSYZ01000021.1:38303-41708 GCF_001293465.1 Pseudomonas asplenii | reverse complement strand
TTTTGCCTTGCCTAACCTGCGTTTCAAACAATTTCGTACACAGCCTAGCAAAGCAGCACCCCGGCAACCTGCTCCGGCTCATCGCCAGGCAGCGGCAGTGCGGCATTGTACGCGGCGATCAACTCGCGTGCGTACTGCGCCTGCTCATCCTCCACCGCCAGGGCCAGCAGGCCGAACACCGGCAACTCGCCGACGCCCCCCAGCAGGTCGCGCCCGACCAGGTGCGCCTCCACGCCTTCGCTGGCGAGCATGCCCAGCAGCAGCTCGCCCTCCATCAGGTTTTCCGGCTCATAGATGCGCTGCATCGGGATGCCCCCAATCACTCGTTTTCCGTGTGAACGTCGAGCATCCACTCGTGACCGTCGGTCTGCAGAGTGAACACGATCGGTCGACAACACACCGGGCAGTCCTCGATATAGGTCTGGTCGCCACCGGAAAGATCCAGCACGGCCTCGGCTTCTTCACCACAGTAGGGACAGGAGTAGTACTCAGTTTCCAGCATCGCGGCCTCCGAAGGTGACTTGTGCGTATAATTGCCGGTCTATTTGCAAGGCTGATTTTTGTCCGAGCCTTATTTTTCCAATCGGGCTTTGTTATTTATCACTCAACCCTCTACTTACCCTAGCCGTTTCCAACAAGAGAGCATGATGGGCGAATTCGATGCCATCCGACCTTACGACGACTCCGAGGTGCCAGCCGTGCTGGCCCGGTTGCTCGGTGACAAGGCTTTTCTGGATATTCTCACGCACTTCCGTTTCCCCCGCCTGGTCGGAACCTTTGGCTGGCTGCTACGGCCACTGATCGCCTATCGGCTGCGTCGTGAATTCGCCGACGTGAAATGCGTGGCAACCCTGCAGGACAAGATCGAGGTCTACGTCGACAACACCATCGAACGGGCCACCGATGGCGTGACCTATACCGGCGTCGAGCAGTTCAAGTCCGGCACCGCCTATCTGTTCCTGGCCAACCATCGCGATATCGTCATGGACCCGGCGTTCGTCAACTATGCCGTCTACCATGCCGGCCTGCCGACGCCACGCATCGCCATCGGCGACAACCTGCTGCAGAAGCCGTTCGTCAGCGACCTGATGCGCCTGAACAAGAGCTTCATCGTGCACCGTTCGATCAGCGGGCGGCGGGAAAAAATGGCGGCCTACCAGTTGCTGTCGGCCTACATCAACCACTCGATCCGCCACGACTGCCAGTCGATCTGGATCGCCCAGGCCGAAGGCCGGGCCAAGGACGGTGACGACCGCACCGAGTCGGCCATCCTGAAAATGTTCCACATGAGCCGCAAGGACGAGCCCTTCGCCGAGGTCATCCAGTCGCTGAACCTGACCCCGGTGTCGATCAGCTACGAATACGACCCTTGCGACCTGGCCAAGGCCCGCGAGCTGTACATCCGCGCCACTACCGGCAGCTACAGCAAGGCACCGGGCGAGGATGACGTGAGCATCGCCAAGGGCATCACCGGCTACAAGGGCCGCGTGCACGTGAATTTTGCCGCGCCATTGAGCGGGGCCTTCGAGGACACCAAGGTGCTGGCCCAGGAGATGGATCGGCAGATCCTCGGTGGCTACCGGCTGTTCCCGGTGCATTACCTGGCCTATGCGCAGTGGAGCGACGCCGATCCGCAGCTACAGGTGCCCAAGGCTGCCGAGCTGTTCCCGGCCGAAGAACTGAACAAGGCCAGGGAGCAATGGCAAAGCCGCCTGGACGCCTGCCCGGCCGAACACCAGCCCTACCTGGTGCAGCAATACGCGACCCCGGTGCGCAACCAGTATCGGGTCAAGGCGGGGCTACCGCTGTAAGGGCGTAGTCGCAGGGTGGGGGCAGGGCTTGCCGGCCTATTCGCGGGCAAGCCCTGCTCCTGCCGGGAACGCGTTCGACGCGGTCCATGTGGGAGCCGGCTTGCTGCGGGCGTTGCTCCGACGACCCGCCAAAAGCGGCCATCCACCGGCAAGCCGCGCCCAGGCAAGGGGTAGGCTCTACAGCCTGGTACTGATCCAGGACACCAGCAGCGCCACCCCCAGGCAGGCGAACCCGAACCGGTAGAAAAACCGGTTCGCCCGCACCACCCGCGAGTCGAGCAGCAGCAACGGCTGATCGATCGACCGCCCTTCGCTCTGCATCTCCAGCTTTTCCAGCGCCCGTAGCTCACGGCGGCGCGTGAGCTGCAACAGCCATGCACCGGGGCAGGCCACCAGCAGGGCGAACAGGTTGAGCCATTTGCCCGGATGCCCGGCGAATACGCTCCAGATCAATTGCAACGACATCATGAACCCTCGGATGAACCAGCGCCTGTCCAACACCCGGACGAACGGCAGATAGCCGTCGCCGCGCACGCTGGTATGGGAACACCCGTGCGTTACAGTTTCCTGTGTCCGGCTCCGTACAATTTACGGATTAATTTGCGCTGTCACCTGAACGTCACCTTAACAGGCCACCCTGTCGCCCTCGAACATTCACGGAGCTTGTCATGCTGCACGCCAACAACCAGGACCGCCTTTACCTGATCGCCCCCAGCGATGAACAGGAAGCCCTGGTGGACGCCATGTCGTTCAACGTCCAGGACCGCCACTGGCTGGTCTATTGTGCCCTCGGCGGCCATCAGCACGCCGACCTGCCCGAAGCCGACCTGACCACCGGCGTGAGCCTGCTGGACTTCCACATCGAAGCCGCTTGACCCCAGGCGGGCAGTCGACAGACAGGCAATAAAAAGCCCGGCCTCCAGAGCCGGGCTTTTCCATTGCTGCGCCGGGTTACTGGCTCAGCAGGCGGCCGATGCTCGGGTCCTTGAAGACCCGGGTCAGCGCGTCGCTCAACACGTCACTGATCAGCTTGGTGTTGGTCTGCTCGTTGGGCGCCATGCCGAAGCGCTGGTTCAGCGATGCACCGTACTGGCCGCTGTAGCGCTGGTTGGCGTTGGTCACGTCGGAGCGGAAGTTGGCCCCGATGGTGGCCTCGGTCACGTAGGTGGTGTCCTTCGGCGACTGGTAGGTCAGGTCGGACAGGGTCACGGTCAGGGTCGGTGCGTTCATCGCATTCGGCGTTGGGGTGAAGCCCAGCAGACGGACGGCGGCTTCAGCCTGGGCCTGCAGCCTTGGCACCAGGTCGGCGCCCTGGACGGTGATGGAGCTGGTTTCAGGGTAGAGGCCGCCACGAGTGCCCAGTACCGGCGAGCGACGACCGTCGACAACCCGGACCACCACTTGCTGCCCATGTCCAACCGGGGCGAGCTGGGTAGTGAGCGTGGGTTGCGGGCTAAGCTGCTGAGGACTGTTGGCACAGCCGACCAGGGTCAGGCTGGTCACAGTGATCAAACCGAACAACAGGCGTTGCAACATGCGCATCTCTCCAAGGACTAGGCTGTGTAAGAAATTGTTTGAAACGCAGGTTAGGCAA
>NZ_JSYZ01000021.1:0-38199 GCF_001293465.1 Pseudomonas asplenii | reverse complement strand
CAAGCGATTTCGTACATAGCCTGGGCACAATCAGGCCGTCAGTATAGCCGTGCACGTGCGCCGCTCACCAGACATCGCCCCGCAGGCGGCTGCGGATACCGCGAACCGGGGGAGTCATGTCACATTTAATTCACCGCCCCTACATGCGCACGTAACAGCCCCGATACAACATCGATACCACAACGGGACAACAGGTAACGTGACGATGGAATTGCTCTGGCAACTGTTCTTCCCTCGCAAGCCCATACGCAGCTTCGCCCGGCTCGGTGCCGACGGCCGCTGCCAGGCCTTCAAGCAGTGCAACCTGCCGCCGGCGGGCGACGGCTGGGTCGAAATCGAGGAGATTCGCCTGGCCTGGATGCACCAGCCACTGCCTGCCAGTGCCCGTGTCAGCCCACGGACGTCACATCCGCGTCGGGCGCTGCCGTTGACCATCTGACCAAACGGCTAATAAAAGTCATTCAACAGGGTCATTTCTGCGCATTTCTTGGTTACAATCTCCCCCCGATTATAAGGACGTCTCCTGATCGGGCCTCGCAGTATCGCTGATGCACCTGCATCGGTCCCCCGCACCGCCCACAGAGAGCCGCCCACACAGATCGAGTGAAGTCGGCGTGCTTGCTGCTGCACCTGCAACCCACCGTTTTACCGAATCTGCCAGAGCTGCCTTTGTGCTCGTTCACTGAGCTGTTTGCCCGTACGCCAGCCTTGCTTCCCGGCCGGCATTTGCTTCGCGGGCCCGGTGACAGGCCGCGGCAGCCCTTTTTTGAGGTTCACGTCTTCAAAAGAGCGTGAAAAAACGGGTATTCACTACTTCACGAGAGTGTGGCGAGCAAATGAAAAGTTTTGCCTCTGGAAATGCACCATTAACGTCCTTGACGACTCGATCACACAGGACCCGATATTCCCAGGCAGGTGCTTGAAGCCTGTCCGCCTACGGATTTGGTTGCACGATCGGATGCTCTCGACCATAAGTCGAATTGCCGGAAGTCGCCTGAAATGCGTTCATACGCACCTCAAGCCCACCGACAGCGTCCGCTGAAGTTGCAAAAAATTGCGAAAAATCGGACATGGCGAACCTGGCCATGAGTGACACCGGGCTGACGTTGCCCTGTCAATTCCTGGCGGCCATGCCGTCAATGTGGTGCTGCAGATTTTGGAGACGCGTTAATGGCGCATAACGAAGCAGTCGATGTGGTCCTGGTAGGGGCCGGCATCATGAGTGCGACCCTCGCGGTGCTGCTCAAGGAGCTCGACCCCGCGATCAAGCTGGAAGTCGTCGAGCTGATGGACTCCGGTGCCGCGGAGAGTTCCAACCCATGGAACAACGCCGGTACCGGCCACGCCGGGCTGTGCGAGCTGAACTACACGCCACAGGCTGCCGACGGTTCCGTCGACATCAAGAAAGCCGTGCACATCAACAGCCAGTTCGAAGTGTCCAAGCAGTTCTGGGCCTACCTGTCGAAAAAAGGCACCTTCGGCTCGTGCAAGTCGTTCATCAGCCCGGTGCCGCACCTGAGCTTCGTGCAGGGTGAAAAGGACATCGGCTTCCTGAAGAAGCGGTTCGAAGTGCTGCACCAGCACCACGCCTTCGCCGAGATGGAATACACCGAAGACCGGGCGAAGATGGCCGAGTGGATGCCCTTGATGATGCCGGGCCGTCCGGTCGATCAGCCGATCGCCGCCACCCGTGTGCTCAAGGGCACCGACGTGAACTTCGGCGCGCTGACCAACCAGTTGCTCAACCACCTGACCAGCGCCCCGGACACCCAGGTCAAGTACTGCAAGCGCGTGACCGGCCTCAAGCGCAACGGCAGCGGCTGGACCGTGAGCATCAAGGACGTCAACAGTGGCAGCAGCCGTGAAGTCGACGCCAAGTTCGTCTTCCTTGGTGCCGGCGGTGCCGCCCTGCCCCTGCTGCAGGCCTCGGGCATCGAGGAAGGCAAGGGCTTCGGCGGCTTCCCGGTCAGCGGCCAGTGGCTGCGTTGCGACAACCCGGAAGTGGTCAAGCACCACCAGGCGAAGGTCTACAGCCAGGCGGCCGTGGGCTCGCCACCGATGTCCGTGCCGCACCTGGACACCCGTGTGGTCGATGGCAAGAAGTCCCTGCTGTTCGGTCCCTACGCCGGCTTCACCACCAAGTTCCTCAAGCACGGCTCGCTGTTCGACCTGCCGAGCTCGATCCGTCCCGGCAACATCGGTCCGATGCTGGCCGTGGCCCGCGACAACATGGACCTGACCAAGTACCTGATCAGCGAAGTGCGTCAGTCGATGGAGCAGCGCCTGGAATCCCTGCGCCGCTTCTATCCCGAGGCGAAAGCCGAGGACTGGCGCCTGGAAGTGGCCGGCCAGCGGGTACAGATCATCAAGAAGGACCCGAAGAAAGGCGGCGTGCTGCAGTTCGGTACCGAACTGGTCGCGGCTGCGGACGGTTCGCTGGCCGCCCTGCTCGGTGCCTCGCCAGGCGCCTCGGTGACCGTGTCGATCATGCTGGAACTGATCGAACGCTGCTTCGCCGACAAGGCCAAGGGTGAATGGGCCGCCAAGCTGCAGGAAATCTTCCCGGCGCGGGAGAAGGCTCTGGCTACCGACGCGGCGCTGTATCGCCGGATCAACGCCCAGAACAACATCAGCCTGGAGCTGGTGGAGCCGAGCAGCGAGACCGAAAGCTACGCCTGAGGTACTCGCGCCATGAAAAACGCCCCGGCCTGTTGAGGTCCGGGGCGTTTTTTTTCAGGCTGTGGAAAACTCAGCCGCGAGCGTTGTTGATCAGCTCGATATAGTCCGACGCGTTGCGCTGGTCCTGGATCAGGGTCACGAAGTCCTGGCCATGCTCGTCCTTGCCGTCGAGGTCGTAGCCGGCTTCCTTGAAGAACACCAGGAAACGCTCGAAGTCGTCGATACGCAGGCCACGATAGGCCTTGATCAGCTTGTGCAGGGACGGCGAGGTTGCATCGGCCGGCTCGAAGTCGAGGAACGACTTGACCTGCGCATCGCCGATCTCGTCACCAATCACCTGTTTCTTGTCTTTGCGCATTACCGGCTCCAGCCACAGATATTACACGGGGCGGGCAGTTTACCCCCGCATCTGCTCCGCTCTCAACGAGTACGAACTGATCCGGTATGCAGGTCGGCCCAGATATGGCCGTTGGCGTAGCTCAGGAACTGGCAATACACCGTGTCGTTGCGCAAAAGGTCCATGACCACCCGGTACTGGGTCAGCGGGTAATACAGGTTCAGGGTCTTGCTCGCCTCGTCGAACGTCGGTTTTTTCAGGCTCTTACTCTCGCCGTCGAAGCTGACCAGCACCTGGTTGACGGTCGCGCCCTTGCTCAACGGCTTGCCCTTGAGGCGCACCAGCAGCGACGAGGTCACCGGAATCGGCTGCTGGTTGGACTGGCGCTGGCTGCCGATCACCACCGAATACTCGGTGACCTGCAACAGTTGCTGCTGCTCCGGCTCGGCGCGGCGCAGGGACAGGTCGTCCGGAGGCAGGTATTGCCCGTGCAGGGGCGCCCCCGGCGCGGCGTCGACGGTCAGGGGCAGTCCGGCGAACATCAACAGCGTCGCGGCATGGCGGATCGAAACGGGCATGGCAGGCTCCAGGGCGCTTGGCAGGGCACTCTAGCACAGAGCAACACGGCGCTTGCTCGCAATAAAAACTGTGCTTCAAAGCCTGCGCCCGGCGTCTAGCAGCTTGTAGTCCCGCAACCCGCGGGAAGTGACTGCGAGTTCGAGCATGCAAGCGCTGTTGAACGAAATCCTCGATGAAGTGCGTCCCCTGATCGGCCAGGGCAAGGTGGCCAATTACATCCCGGCGCTGGCCGATGTGCCGGCCAACCAGTTGGGCATCGCCGTTTACGGCAACGATGGCGAGCTGTACTACGCTGGCGATGCGCAGACGCCCTTCTCGATCCAGAGTATTTCCAAGGTATTCAGCCTGGTCCAGGCGATCAACCATTCCGGCGAAGCGATCTGGGAGCGCCTGGGTCACGAGCCGTCCGGCCAGCCGTTCAACTCGCTGGTGCAGCTGGAGTTCGAACGCGGACGCCCGCGCAACCCGTTCATCAATGCCGGCGCCCTGGTGATCTGCGACATCAACCAGTCGCGCTTCGCCGCCCCGGCCCTGTCGATGCGCGACTTCGTGCGACGGCTGTCCGGCAACCTGCAGGTGATGGTCGACGGCAAGGTCGCCGACTCGGAATACCAGCATCGCGCCCGCAACGCGGCGATGGCCTACCTGATGCAGTCATTCGGCAATTTTCACAACGATGTGGAAACGGTGCTGCGCAGCTACTTCAGCCATTGCGCCCTGCGCATGAACTGCATCGACCTGGCCCGCGCCTTCGGCTTCCTGGCCAACGACGGCTTCTGCAAGCACAGCGGCGAGCAGGTCCTGACGGCGCGCCAGACCCAACAGGTCAACTCGATCATGGCCACCAGCGGGCTGTACGACGAGGCCGGCAACTTTGCCTACCGGGTCGGCCTGCCGGGCAAGAGCGGCGTGGGTGGCGGGATCGTCGCGGTGGTACCGGGACGGTTCACCATCTGCGTCTGGTCGCCGGAGCTCAACACCGCCGGCAACTCGCTGGCGGGCATGGCGGCGCTGGAGCTGCTGAGCCAACGGATCGGCTGGTCGGTGTTCTGACCAAGGCCGTGCGCAATGCACGGCCTCATCAGCATCCGTATGTCATCGCACAAACTCAATCGCAAAGATCAGCAGGTCCCACAGACTTTTCCGCCCTTGACGTAGGAAATATTCCATCTATGCTCCTGTTTAACTGTATATCCATACAGTTAAATTGAACAAAACGATGACATATCAAGGAGCTAGAAATGTCAGCCATTGAACGCACACCGCAGCGAAACCTGCTGCACGACGGCAAACTCATTGCCGAACTGGACAGCCTCTTCAGCCAACAGGGCATTGCAATCCCCGGCGATGGCAGCACCGTCGTCCTGCTCGCCGAAGGGCATCACACCCTCAAGTATCACCGGCCCGAACACCTGCCGAACGGACCCGCCAGCCAACTCAAGGGGTCGCCCCAGGTCCGCTTCGAAGGCGGCGAGCACACCGCCATCGGCGATGCCACCCTGCTGCGCTTCGCCGAAAACGCACCGGCCATTCCCGCCTGGCAGGTGGAGCTGCACCTGAACAACGGCCTGGCCCTGACCTACGGGCAGATCATCGCCCTGGGCGGCGACTTCTACGGCATCCCGGACCGGCCGATCGCCGACGGCAACACCGCGCAGGACCGCCAGACGCGCTTTCGCGCAGCCTTCGACTCGCTGGCCGTGCTGCCCGCCTCCCGCGAGGAAGCGCAGAATATCCTGCAGGTGATGAAAACCGAGATCAATGCCGCCAACCAGGCGATCCGCGATGGCCGGCAACCGCACGAGGCCTATGACGAACTGGGCGATACCCTGTCGGGCGAATGGAACAGGATCACCGGCGGCGGCAGCATCGCCTCGCCGCTCTTCCCCCTCGGCCGCTACCTGAAACTGGCCGCCAGCAACTGGGACCACTTCGGCCCATGGGCCCTGCTCGCCTACCAGGCCGGTCACGCCGTAGCCTTGCAACAGGCGCTGGTAGCCCGCCAGAGCGGCAAGGACCAGGATCTGGAACTGGCCTATGCAATGAACGCTTTTGCCGACCACTTCCTCACCGACCTGTTTTCCGCCGGCCACTTGCGCGTCCCCCGCAAGCAACTGGCCGACAGCGTCACCCCCAGCGACGTCGGCTCGCTGATCTCGCGCTTCATGCACGACGAGGACAGCCAGTACGGTTTGAAAGTCCGCAACGCCCGCGGTGAACAGTGGAACTGCTACGGCGACAAGCGTTACTTCGACAGCATCGACGACAGCAACCGGCGCCAGGTCAGGCAAGCGGTGCAGCAGTCGGCGGACGAGGTGTTCGCCGCCTACCTCAGCGGTGTTGTGGTGCCGGCCGAACGTTACGCCGCCCTGGGCTCGGTGCCCGACCTGGCAAAAGTCGAAGACCGCCAGGACCGCCTGAATTTCGCCCCGCTGTTCGCCCTCAAGGGCGGGAACGTGCTGCGCCGCAAGGACGTCAACGACCTCAATGACCGCAACCAGAGCGACAACTGGTGGGGCTGGAGCACCTACCTGCTGCTCAAGGACTATCAGCCGAACAAGCCCGCGGGCTACCTGAACCCGCCCGGCGTCGCCCCGACCATCAGCGCCGATGGCTGGCAGAGCCGCACCGCCAGCGAACCCAACTGGCTGCCGGGAAATGCCGTGCGCTATGCCTTCAGCTACAGCAAGGGGCTGGACGAATCCTACATCGGACCCTGGACGACCTATGCCGAACTGACCGACCGCTTCCAGCCGACCCTCAACGTACCGGTCAATGCCGCCTCCGGCGCGACCGGACGCAACGTGTTCCGCCAGTTCCGCGGTGGCTCACCGGAACGGATCGGCACGCTGGACAACCAGGCAACGACCTTTATCGACAACCATCAATGACAGGGAGATCAACGATGACCTTTACCGTAAGACTTGCGCTGGCTAGCGGCCAGTCGCTCAGGGATATGCCGCTGGAACTGCTGGCCGATGGCGTGGCAGTGGCCCGGGCGAAGGCGGATGACACCGGGAAAGTGGTGTTCGATGTATCGGCGAAAGCCGTGCAGTGGGCCATACGCGTGGATCGCACGATCCTGGCAGGGTGAGCGGTCAGTTGAAACCGCTATCCGCGGGCAGCCACGCCCGTGCAGGCGCGGCGTTTGCCCGCGAAGAACGCTGACGCAAGCCTACTCAGTCTGCGCCTCGGCCTCTTCATGGGCCTGGCGCAACCGCTCGCGGCTGTTGGTCAGGTGCAGGCGCATCGCCGCCCGCGCCGCGTCGGAGTCCTGACGGGCGATGGCCTCGTAGATCTCCTCGTGCTCGCGCCCCAGCCGATTCATGTAGTGCTGCTGGTCATCATGGGCCAGGCGTGCGGAATTCAGGCGCGTGCGCGGAATGATGCTGGTGCCCAGGTGGGTCATGATGTCGGTGAAGTAGCGGTTGCCGGTAGCCAGGGCGATCTGCAGGTGGAACTGGAAATCGGAGGCCACCGCATCGCTGGCATGGGCCACGCTGTCGTTCAGCGCATCCAGTGCCGCGCGCATCGCCGCCAACTGCTCGGGCGAGCGCCGTTGCGCCGCCAGGCCGGCCGATTCCACTTCCAGGCTGATACGCAATTCGAGGATCGCCAGCACATCACGCAGGGTCACCACCGTCGCCGGGTCGATACGGAAGCCGCTCGGGCTCGGCGTGTCCAGCACGAAGGTGCCGATGCCGTGGCGGGTCTCCACCTGCCCTGCCGCCTGCAGGCGGGAAATCGCCTCGCGCACCACCGTGCGGCTGACGCCGTGGGCGTCCATGATCGCCGACTCGGTGGGCAGCTTGTCGCCGCGCTTGAGCTGACCATCACGAATCTGCTCGGTCAGGACCGTGACCAATTCCTGGGCAAGACTGCGGCGCTTGCGAGGTGCGCGGAGCGCGGCGCTCTGGTTTTCCATATCGAACATCTATCTCGGCTGAACGGCTGAGCCCCATGATAGCTCAACGCGGTTGTACGATCACCGTCCGACTATGCGCCGACCGGCTCCTGAGTGACCAGATGTCCCTGTTCGATACGCAGATGCCGCGGATGGAACTTGTTCAGGCTGCTGCGGTGACCAACGCTGACGATACTCAGGCCGGGGATCTGGTCGATCAGTGCCTGATACAGCGCCGCTTCATCCTCCTCGTCCATCGCTGCCGTGGCCTCATCGAGGAACAGCCATTGCGGGGCATACAGCAGTGCCCGGGCGAAGGCCAGGCGTTGCTGCTCACCCGGCGACAACATGCGCTGCCAATGATTGCTCTCATCGAGGCGGCCGGCAAGATGTCCAAGGCGGCAGGTGTGCAGGACCTCCTGGTAACGCGGGTCCGGATAGGCATCGCCCGGCTGTGGATAACTCATCACCTCGCGCAGGCTGCCGATCGGCAGATAAGGCTTCTGTGGCAGGAACAACGAACGCGCAGCCGGGAGCCGAATGCTGCCGCGCCCCCGTGGCCAGAGCTTGCCCATGGCCCGCAACAGGGTGCTCTTGCCGCTGCCGGAACGCCCGCTGAGCATTACCCGCTCGCCCGCCGCCACCGCCATGTTCGCCCCGGCCAGCAGGTGCCGACCATCCGCCAGGTCCAGGCTCAGGTCGCTCACCTGCAAGCTGTCGCCCTGGTTCTGCACGTCGATGGCCGCGGCACGCTCCTCGTTATCGAGCATGGCCTGGCGGAAACTCAGCAGACGGTCGCAGGTGGCCTTCCATACCGCGATGTTCGAGTAGGCATCGATGAACCAGCTGAAGTTCTCCTGCACATTGCCAAACGCCGAGTTGATCTGCATCAGTTCGCCAAGCTGGATCTTGCCGGCGAAGTAGCGTGGCGCGGCGACGATGAAGGGGAAGATGATCGCGATCTGGGCATAACCGGAGGTGAAAAAGGTCAGGCGCTTGGTGACCCGCATCAGCGCCCAGTAGTTGGACCAGACCTTGCCGAAACGGCTGCTCAGGCGCTGGTTCTCGTTCGGCTCGCCATCGTACAGGGCGATGCTTTCGGCATTCTCGCGCACCCGCACCAGGGAGAAACGCAGGTCGGCTTCGAAGCGCTGCTGCTGGTTGTTCAGCGGGATCAGGCTGCTGCCGATCACCCGGGTCAGCCAACTGCCGATGGCCGCGTAGAGGAAGGCGCACCAGAACATGTAGCCGGGTATGGTGATGCCGAACACCTCGATGCTCCCCGAAACGCCCCAGAGGATGATCGAGAACGACACCAGGCTGACCACCGTGCGAAACAGCCCGAGGCTCAGGGTCAGGGTATCGCTGGTGAAACTGTTGAGGTCTTCGCTCAACCGCTGGTCGGGGTTGTCGGTGTGCCCGCCCGACTCCATCTGGTAGTAGTTCTTGTGCTCTAGCCAGCGCTTGAAGTGCTGCTCGGTCAGCCAGCGCCGCCAACTGATGGTCAGCATCTGGGTCAGGTAGAGCCGATACACCGCCCCCAGGATGGCGACGGCGGCGATCGCGCCGAAATACAGGATCAGGTGCCAGAAGGCCTCGCTGTTCTTTTCCTGCAGGGCGTTGTAGAAGTCCTTGTACCAACTGTTGAGCCAGACCGAGATGCCGACGCTGAACAGCGAAAGTGCCACCACGCTGATCAGCAGCAACCAGGCCTTGCCCTTCTCCTCACTGCGCCAGTAAGGCGAGGCCAACTGCCAGACCCTACGAAAAAACTGACCTTTTACTGCATCGTTGACCGCGGAATATTCAGCGTTCTTAGTCATTCTAAGGCTCGGTTGGCGTAAGAAATTTCACCAACCGATCATAGATGATTCGCCTGGGCAGGCGTGCAGCTTGAAAGGATTCCGTTCAGCGCCGGTTCAGCGGCGCACCGGCCGTTTCTGCAATTTGCGCTGAAGGGTCCGCCGGTGCATGCCCAGGGCCCGGGCCGTCGCGGAGATGTTGCCCTCGTGCTCGGTGAGCACCCGCTGGATGTGTTCCCACTGCAGGCGGTCCACCGACATCGGGTTTTCCGGTACCAGGGTGTCGAGGTCGGCATGCTCGGAAAGCAGGGCCGCCAGCACGTCGTCGGCATCCGCCGGCTTGCACAGGTAGTTGCAGGCACCGCGCTTGATCGCCTCCACCGCGGTGGCGATGCTGGAATAGCCGGTCAGGATCAGCACACGCATCTCCGGATCCAGTTCCAGCAGCTTGGGCAGCAGCACCAGGCCTGAGTCGCCCTCCATCTTCAGGTCCAGCGCGGCATAGTCCGGCAGGTCCTGCTGGGCCAGGATCAGCCCCTCTTCGGCGGAACCGGCGATGCTGACGCGGAAACCGCGGCGGCTCATGGCCCGTGCCATCACACGGGTAAAGGTGGCGTCGTCATCCACCAGCAACAGGTGCGGCAGTTCCTCGCCTTCGACCTGGATCTCGTCACTCATGCTTCGTCTCCTCGGGCAACACGGGGCAGGCGCAGCTCGGTGAGCGTGCCACCTTCCTCATGACTGTAGAGTTTCACCGAGCCGCCAGCGCGTGTCACGCTGGCCTTGCTCAAGAACAGGCCGAGGCCGAAGCCCTTGCCCTTGGTGGTAAAGAACGGCTTGCCGATCTGCTCGGCGATGGCCAGCGGCACACCGGCGCCGTGGTCGCGAATACTGATGGTGAAGTTCTCCTCATCCCAGTCGAGTCGCACTTCCAGGCCTTCGGGGCAGGCATCGGCGGCGTTGTTCAACAGGTTGAGCAGGGCTTGGGTCAGGTCCGGCGGCGGGGCCAGGCGCGGCACCTCGCCCTGCCCCAGGCGCTGGAAGCGGTAGCTGGCTTCCGGGCGCATCAGGTGCCAACGGTTCAGCGCCTCGTCGAGCCAGACGGTGACGTCCTGCATCTCGACCGCCAGGCGGCGATTGGCCTCGGCGGCGCGCACCAGTTGCTGCAGGGTTTCCTTGCACAGCTTGACCTGGTCCTGGAGCACGCTCAGGTCGTCCTGGAGCAGGGGGTCCGGATGATCCTGGCGCATTTCCTTGAGCAGCACGCTCATGGTTGCCAGCGGCGTACCCAGTTCATGGGCGGCACCGGCAGCCTGGGTCGCCACGGCCAGCAGTTGCTGGTCACGCAGGCCCTCTTCGCGGCGCAGCGCGCGCAGTTCTTCCTGGCGGCGCAGTTCCTCGGCCATCTTCGCGGCAAAGAAGGTGATCACCGCGGCGGCCAGGGCGAAGCTCAGCCACATGCCGTAGATCTGCAGTTTTTCCCGCGAGATCGGCAAGGTTTCCAAGGGGTAGAACTGCACCAGCAGCAGGGTGTACAGCACCAGCGCGACGCCGGAAAGCACCAGCGAGAAACGCCAGGGCAAGGTCACCGCGGCGATGGTCAGCGGCACCAGGTAATAGGACACGAAGGGGTTGGTCGAACCACCGGAGAAATACAGCAGCGCACTGTGGATGAACAGGTCGCAGGCCAGTTGCACGGCATACTCGAGTTCGGTGACCGGCCAGGTGGTGCGCAGGCGCACGACGGTGAAGGCGCACAGCACCGCGGAGCAGCCCAGCGTGGTCCACAGTTGCAGCCAGGGCAGCGGCAGCAGTTCGAAGCCGTAGGCAATGCCTACCGAGCCGGCCTGGGCAGCCAGCACCAGGATACGGATGAACGTCAGGCGCCAGAGATTCTGGCGAGTCGCGGACAGCAATTGAAAGGGGGCGAGCATGAGCTCTCCTGATGAGCGCTCCAGGCGGACCCTCACGAGTATACCCAAGCCGGGCGCCCGTCTGGCAAAAGTGCGGCAAACGGCCACAGCTCTCCCGACAACAGTTCCTTACATATGTATAGAAGTTGTAATTGGGTGAAACCGACGATAACCGCTAGAGTCTCATGGATTCACGCGACATCGCCCGACGACCGTCGCGTCCCGTATCTCAAGGAGTCTCTATGCAACGGTTCACTCGCAGCGCCACCCTGATCGCCTTCAGCACCGCCACCCTGGCCAGCCTGCCGGCGTTGGCTGCCGATGAGCTTCATTACAACCAGGTCTCCCTGCGGGCCGAAGCCAGCCAGGAAGTGGCGCGCGACCTGATGATCGTCACCCTCTACACCGAGGCTCAGAACGCCGACCCGGCCAAGCTCGCCGCACAGATCACCACCACCATGAACAAGGCCCTTGGCGAGGCCCGCGAAGTGAAGGCCGTGACCCTGCGCCAGGGCTCGCGCAACAGCTACCCGATCTACGACAGCAAGACCCAGAAGATCACCGGCTGGCAGGAGCGCGCCGAACTGCGCCTGGAAAGCCCGGACTTCGCCGCCCTGTCCAAGCTCACCGGCGACCTGATGCAGACCCTGAAGATGGACAGCATGAACTTCGCCATCTCCACCGCAGCGCGCAAGACCAGCGAGGACGCCCTGCTCAAGGACGCGGTCAACGCCTTCAAGGCCCGCGCCCAGATCGCCACCGAAGCTCTCGGCGGCAAGAGCTACAAGATCGTCAACCTGAACCTCAACAGCGGCGGTTATCCACAGCCCTACGCCCGCGCTCCGATGATGATGAAGGCGGCCGCGATGGATTCGGCACCGGCACCGGAAGTCGAGGCCGGTACCAGCGAAGTGAAGATGAGTGCCGACGGCGTGATCGAAGTCCTGCAATAAGCCCGGCCAAAGCCCCACAAGTGCTTTCTAAGCGGCCCGCAACGGCGGTAACCTCGGTGACCGCCGTTTTTTTCGCTCGCTAAAGGCACTCCCAGGGGACTCCATGGAAAGAACCGTATTCAAACCGCTGCTCCTTGCCGCCGGCCTGTTGGCCTGCGCTCCGCTGGCCCAGGCCGCCAGCACCCTGGTCTACTGCTCGGAGGCCAGCCCGGCCGGCTTCGACCCCAGCCAGTACACCAGCGGCACCGACTTCGATGCCTCGGCGGAAACCGTGTTCAACCGCCTGACCCAGTTCAAGCGTGGCGGCACCGAGGTCGAACCCGGCCTGGCCACCCGTTGGGAAGTGTCCCCGGACGGCCTGGCCTACACCTTCCACCTGCGCCAGGGCGTGAAGTTCCATACCACCGACTATTTCACCCCGAGCCGCGACTTCAACGCCGACGATGTGCTGTTCACCTTCAACCGTCTGCTCGACAAGAACATGCCATTCCGCAAGGCCTACCCTTCCGAGTCGCCGTACTTCACCGACATGGGCCTGGACACCACGATCAGGAACATCGAGAAACTCGACGAACAGACCGTGCGCTTCAACCTGAACAATGTCGATGCGGCCTTCGTGCAGAACCTGGCGATGAGCTTCGCCTCGATCCAGTCCGCCGAATACGCCGACAAGCTGCTCAAGGAGGGCAAGGCCGAGGAACTCAACCAGAAACCGGTGGGCACCGGGCCATTCGTGTTCAAGCGCTACCAGAAGGATGCGCAGATCCGCTACAGCGCCAACAAGGCCTACTGGAAACCCGAGGACGTCAAGCTCGACAACCTGGTCTTCGCCATCACCCCGGATGCCGCCGCCCGCCTGCAGAAGCTCAAGGCCGGTGAATGCCAGGTCAGCGGCTACCCGCGCCCGGCCGACATCGAGGTGATGAAGCAGGACCCGAACCTGCAGGTGCTGCAACAGGCCGGCTTCAACCTGGGCTTTCTGGCCTACAACGTCACCCACAAGCCACTCGACCAGCTCAAGGTCCGCCAGGCGCTGGACATGGCCATCGACAAGCCGGCGATCATCAAGGCGGTGTACCAGGGCGCCGGGCAACTGGCGCAGAACGCCCTGCCACCGGCGCAGTGGTCGTTCGACCCGAACATCAAGGATGCACCCTACGATCCGACCAGGGCCAAGGCGCTGCTCAAGGAGGCCGGTGTCGCGCCCGGCACCCGCATCGACCTGTGGGCAATGACCGTGCAGCGCGCGTCGAACCCCAATGCGCGGATGTCGGCGCAGATGATCCAGCAGGACTGGGCCAAGGTCGGGATCAAGGCCAACATCGTCAGCTATGAGTGGGGCGAGTACATCAAGCGCGCCAAGAATGGCGAGCATGACGCGATGATCTATGGCTGGACCGGCGACAACGGCGACCCGGACAACTGGCTGGGCGTGCTGTACAGCTGCGCCGCGGTCAAGGGCAGCAACTACGCCAAGTGGTGCGACCCGGACTATGACAAGCTGGTCCAGAAGGCCAAGCTGTCCAGCAACCGCGATGAGCGGGTGAAGCTCTATCAACAGGCGCAGAAAATCCTCAAGGAACAGGTGCCGATCACACCGATCGCCAACTCGACGGTATTCCAGCCGCTGCGCAAGGAAGTCCGTGATTTCAGGATCAGTCCATTCGGCCTGACACCCTTCTACGGCGTGAGTCTGGATAAGTAACACCAACGCCCCAACCGGGTGCGCCAGACGCCCCGCTTGCCCACTCGCAGTGCGCCGTTTGCACCGGAAAAACCCGATGCAAACGGTCAAATGCGTCAGTATTTATACATTTGCGACATTCCTGTACGTTCGTGCCACACTTTGAGACTTGCAGCCTATCTGCATCTTGCAATGGGTACAGGGCCTGCATAAGTATCCGCAGGTCGACTCACGAGGTCGTCCTCACAACCAAAAATGACAACAAATCATGAGGCCACCAATGCTTAAAAAAGCAGTCATTCCGTTTTTTGTTGGCGCAGGCCTCCTGGCCTGCGCACCGTTCGCCCTCGCAGCGACAAACCTGGTGTACTGCTCCGAAGGGAGCCCGGCCGGTTTCGATCCTGGCCAATACACCGCCGGAACCGACTTCGATGCCTCTGCCGAAACCGTCTTCAACCGTCTGAGCCAGTTTGAACGTGGCGGCACCGCCGTGGTTCCTGGCCTGGCGACCAGTTGGGACATTTCGCCCGACGGCCTGACCTACACCTTCCACCTGCGCGAAGGGGTCAAGTTCCACACCACCGATTACTTCAAGCCGACGCGCAATTTCAACGCCGACGACGTGCTCTTCACCTTCAACCGCATGCTCGACAAGGACATGCCGTTCCGCAAGGCCTACCCGACCGAGTTCCCGTACTTCACCGACATGGGGATGGACACCAACATCGCGAAGGTCGAGAAGCTCGACGACCACACCGTCAAGTTCACCCTGAAAGCCGTCGATGCCGCCTTCATCCAGAACCTGGCGATGAGCTTCGCCTCCATCCAGTCCGCCGAGTACGCCGACAAGCTGCTCAAGGAAGGCAAGGCCAGCGACATCAACCAGAAGCCGGTCGGCACTGGTCCGTTCGTGTTCAAGAGCTACCAGAAAGACTCCAACATCCGCTACACCGGGAACAAGGAGTACTGGAAGCCTGAAGACGTGAAGATCGACAACCTGATCTTCGCCATCACCACCGATGCCTCGGTGCGGATGCAGAAACTCAAGAAGAACGAGTGCCAGGTCAGCGTCTATCCGCGCCCGGCCGACCTCGCGCCGCTCAAGGCCGACCCGAAACTGCAGATGCCAAGCCAGGCCGGTTTCAACCTGGGCTACATCGCCTATAACGTGATGCCGGTGCTCAAGGGCGAAACCGCCGCCAACCCGCTGGCCGACCTGCGCGTTCGCCAGGCGCTGGACATGGCCGTGAACAAGCCGCAGATCATCGAATCGGTGTACCAGGGCGCCGGCCAGCTGGCCGTCAACGCCATGCCGCCGACCCAGTGGTCCTACGACACCACCATCAAGGATGCCAAGTACGATCCCGAGAAAGCCAAGCAACTGCTCAAGGAAGCGGGCATCAAGGAAGGCACCGAGATCAAGCTGTGGGCCATGCCGGTCCAGCGTCCGTACAACCCGAACGCCAAGCTGATGGCCGAAATGCTCCAGTCCGACTGGAAGAACATCGGCCTGAACGTGAAGATCGTCAGCTATGAGTGGGGCGAGTACCTCAAGCGCGCCAAGGCCGGCGAGCAGCAGGCGATGATCATCGGCTGGAGCGGTGACAACGGTGACCCGGACAACTGGCTGAACGTACTGTTCGGTTGCGATGCCATCAACGGCAACAACTTCTCGAAGTACTGCACGCCGAAATACGACAGCCTGATGAAGGAAGCCAAGTCGACCTCCGACCAGGCCAAGCGCACCGAGCTGTACAAGCAGGCCCAGCACATTCTCAAGGATGATGTCCCGTACACACCGATCGCGCACTCGACGGTGTATCAACCCATGAGCGCTACCGTGAAAGACTTCAAGATCAGCCCGTTCGGCTTGAACTCGTTCTACGGCGTCAGCGTCAGCAAGTAAGGTCCCGCAAAGGCGACGTCGCAACACGTCGCCTTTGCGCTACCCGCCAGAATTGCAGGAATTGCCCTCTCCCTGACCGTCCGACTTAGGAAAGATGAGTCAGAAGCGCAGTTTTTTCCTACAACTCTCTCAGGCTCTACGCATTTACGGCATTGACTTGGCGCCATAACGTCAGGACATCACCGACACATGCTGATGAGCGGCACTGCTGTATTCGACTGACTGGGTTGGTGATGTTTCCATGTAGCACGACATGGCAATTGCTCACCAACGACAATAAAAATGGATTGAGATCGTCATGCGCCATACCTTCGTTTTATCCGCTTTGATCAGTACCGCCCTCCTGGCGGGCACTGCTTGCGCCCAGGCTGCCGGTAGCCTGGTGTTCTGCTCCGAGGGCAGCCCGGCCGGGTTTGACACCGCGCAGTACACCGCCGCGACCGACAACGATGCCGCCGAGCCGATCTACAACCGGCTGGTGGAATTCGTCCGGGGCGAGACCACCGTCGCACCGGCGCTGGCCAAGAGCTGGGATATCTCGCCGGATGGCCTGGTGTATACCTTCCACCTGCGCGAAGGCGTGAAGTTCCACACCACCAAGTACTTCACCCCCCATCGCGACTTCAATGCCGACGACGTGCTGTTCACCTTCAACCGCATGCTCGATCCCGAACACCCGTTCCGCAAGGCCTACCCCACCGAGTTCCCCTACTTCACCGGGATGAGCCTGAACAAGAATATCGCCAAGGTCGAAAAGACCGGGCCGCTGACCGTGGTCATGACCCTCAACAGCGTCGACGCCGCGTTCATCCAGAACCTCGCCATGAGCTTCGCCTCGATCCTCTCCGCCGAGTACGCCGAACAGTTGCTCAAGGCCGGCAACCCGAGCGAGATCAACCAGCAGCCCATCGGCACCGGGCCCTACGTGTTCCAGCGTTACCAGAAGGACACGCAGATCCGCTACGCCGCCAACAACCACTACTGGGACCCGGAGAAGGTCAAGCTCGACCAGCTGATTTTCTCGATCAACACCGATGCCTCGGTACGCGTACAGAAACTCAAGCGCAATGAATGCCAGGTGACCTTGCACCCACGCCCGGCCGACGTCCCGGCGCTCAAGAGCGATCCCAAGCTGCAGGTGATCGAAAAACCGGGGTTCAACCTCGGCTACATCGCCTACAACGTCCGCCACAAGCCGTTCGACCAGCCTGAAGTGCGCCGGGCCCTGGACATGGCGGTGAACAAGCCGAGCATCCTCAACGCGGTCTACCAGGGTGCCGGTCAACTGGCGGTCAACGCCATGCCGCCGACCCAGTGGTCCTATGACGACACCATCAGGGACGCCGCCTACGACCCGGAAAAGGCCAAGGAACTGCTCAAGGCCGCCGGCGTCAAGGAAGGCACCGAGATCACCCTGTGGGCCATGCCGGTCCAGCGTCCGTACAACCCCAACGCCAAGCTGATGGCCGAAATGCTCCAGGCCGACTGGGCGAAGATCGGCCTCAAGGTGAAGATCGTCAGCTACGAATGGGGCGAATACATCAAGCGCACCAAGAATGGCGAGCACGACATCAGCCTGATCGGCTGGACCGGTGACAACGGCGACCCGGACAACTGGCTCGGCACGCTCTACAGCTGTGACGCGATCGGCGGCAACAACTACTCCATGTGGTGCGACCCGCAATACGACAAGCTGATCAAGCAAGCCAAGATCGTCACTGACCGTGACCAGCGGACAGTGCTTTACAAGCAGGCCCAGCAGTTGCTCAAGCAGCAGGTGCCCATCACCCCGATCGCCCACTCGACGGTGAACCAGCCGTTAAGCGCCAAGGTGCATGACTTCAAGGTCAGCCCCTTCGGTCGCAACTCGTTCTCGGGCGTCAGTATCGAACAATAAAAACCGTGACCCACGCGTTGGGGGCGAATTTCGCCCTCACGCAATCTTGCAGCCGAAATTCGGCGAATCACTGCCAAGCAAACGTTTGCGACAAGAAAAAGAGTTCACCCCAAACAACCGGCATACCTAAAAGGCCGGTAACCAAAAAAGAAAATAAAGGAGCTTTACGTTGAAACTCTCTCAGAAAGCGTTGTTAGCCTTAGCAATCAGTAGTGCCAGCCTCATGGCCCATGCGGAATCGCAAAGCCAGGAATTCATTCCGACCGGCCTCAACACCAGTAATGCCCAGAGTGAAGCCAAGGGCTTCATCGATGGCCAGAGCCTGGGCGGTACGACCCGTAACTGGTACGCCAACGAACTGAAACGCCGTGATGACCGTTTCTCCTACAAGAAAGGCGGCGACACCCCGACCCCGACCCCACGTCGTATCAACTGGGTCCAGGGCACCATCCTGAACTACACCTCGGGCTTCACCCAGGGTACCGTCGGCGTCAGCACCGAAGTCGCCGCCTACAACGCCATCGCCCTGGACCGTGACCGCAAGGACCTGGCCGGCGGTGGCAACCGGACCCTGACCCACAGCGACGGCGACGCCGTCGGCCAGTGGAGCAAGCTGGGCCTGGCCAACGTCAAGTTCCGCGTGTCGAACACCACCCTGACCGCCGGCCGCCAGAACTTCAGCACCCCGATCGTCGACACCATCGGCAACCGTGCGCTGCCTTCCAGCTTCGAAGGTGTGAGCCTGCACAGCGAAGAGCTGAACAACCTGTCTTTCGACGTCGCCACCTTCGATCGCGTCTCGCCACGGACCGAGCAGAGCCTGTCGAAATTCCGTTCCGAGTACACCAACAACGGTGCCGAGACCGACCACGTCAACACCGCCGGTATCAACTACCAGCCATTCAAGAGCCTGAAGACCAGTCTCTACGGCGCCCACGTCGAAGATTTCTGGAACCAGTACTACTTCGGTGCCACCCACGACCTGGGCGACAGCTCGGTGCTGAGCCTGACCACCGGCCTGAACTACTACAAGACCGTCGACACCGGCAAAAAGAAGATGGGTGAGATCGACAACGACACCTACTCGCTGTCCTTCGGACTGACCCACCAGGCCCACAGCCTGACCTTCTCCTACCAGGAGATCAACGGTAACGAGTACTTCGACTACCTGCACGAAACCAACGGCATCTACCTGGCCAACTCCCTGCTGTCGGACTTCAACGGCCCGAACGAGAAATCCTTCCAGATCGCCTACGGTCTGAACATGGCCGAATACGGTGTACCAGGCCTGAAGTTCAACATCTACCAGGCTCGCGGCTGGGGCATCGACGGTACCCACTACACCGGCACCGCCTATGACGTGCGCAACATGAACGGTGAGCACCACTACGAATACGGCATCGGCGCCTCCTACGCGGTGCAGAGCGGTCCGCTGAAGGCCACCGCCATTCGCGCCACCTACACCACTCACCGTGCCTCGGAAAACCAGGCCGACGGCAATCTCAACGAGTTCCGTCTGGTCACCACCATCCCGTTCAAGATTCTTTGATCCCGGGATCCCGATAGGCAACGACGCCGGGGCCGGCTCGACGAATCGGCCCCAGCGACTAATCTGGCTCATTTGATTACGGAGGGTTTATATGAAGATGCTTTCCCTGCGGGCGGCCGTCGCAGCCAGCCTGCTGACCATAGCCGTCGGCGTTTCGGCAAAACCCTTGGTGGTTTGCACCGAAGCCAGCCCGGAAGGTTTCGACCCGGTGCTGTACACCACCGCCGTCACATCCGACGCCGCGGCCGAGACCCTGTTCAACCGCCTGGTGGACTTCAAGCCGGGCACCGCCGAGATCCAGCCGGCCCTGGCCGAAAGCTGGGAAATCAGCCCCGACGGCCTGCAGTACACGTTCCATCTGCGCAAGGGCGTCAAGTTCCACACCACCGATTACTTCAAGCCGACCCGCGAGCTCAATGCCGACGATGTGCTCTGGAGCTTCCAGCGCCAGCTGGACCCGAACCACCCCTGGCACAAGCAGTCCACGGTGGGCTTCCCCTATTTTGAAAGCATGGGCTTCCAGGACCTGTTGAAGAACGTCGAGAAAGTCGACGACATGACCGTGCGTTTCACCCTGTCCCGTCCCGAAGCGCCCTTCCTGCTCGACCTGGGCATGGCCTTCACCTCGATCCACTCCGCCGAATACGCAGGCCAGTTGCTCAAGGCCGGCAAGCAGGACGATCTGAACGCCAAGCCGATCGGCACCGGCCCGTTCGTGTTCCAGCGTTATGCCAAGGATGCCCAGGTGCGCTACAAGGCCAACCCGGACTATTTCCGTGGCAAGCCGCCGGCCGAGGTCCTGGTCTTCGCCATCACCCCGGACAACAACACCCGCCTGCAAAAACTGCGGGCCAACGAGTGCCAGGTGGCGCTGTACCCGAAACCGGATGACGTGCCGAGCATCCAGGCCGATCCGAACCTGCAGGTGGTCAGCATGGCGGCCATGGCCACCGGCTACACCGCCATCAACACCGAGCACAAGTACCTGAGCGACGTGCGGGTGCGCCGGGCCATCGAACTGGCTCTGGACAAGCAGACCTACGTCGACACCCTGTACGGCAAGGGCAACGCCATCGCCGCGGTCAACCCCTACCCGTCAACCCTGCTGGGCTACAACGACAAGCTGAAGAACCCGCCGCAGAACCTGGAAAAGGCCCGAGCCCTGCTCAAGGAAGCCGGCGTGCCCGAAGGCACGGTCTTCACCCTGTACACCCGCAACGGCGGCGGCCCGACCAACCCGAACCCGCAACTGGGCGCGCAACTGATCCAGTCGGACCTGGCCAAGGTCGGTATCAAGATCGATATCCGCGTCATGGAATGGGCCGAAATGCTCAAGCGCGCGAAAAAGGGCGAACATGACCTGGTGTCCGCCGGCTGGAGCGGCGACAACGGTGATCCGGACAACTTCCTCAGCCCGCTGATGAGTTGCGAAGCCGCCAAAAACGGCGAAAACTACAGCCGCTGGTGCAACCCGCAATTCCAGACGCTGATCGACCAGGCCCGGGCCAGGACGGAACCGGCCGAACGCGCCGCGCTCTACGAAAAAGCCCTGGAGATCCTGCACGACCAGGTACTCTGGGTCGACCAGGCGCATCCCAAGATGTTCACCGCCATGCGCAAGAACGTAGAGGGTTATCACATTAACCCGCTGTCCACCAATAACTTCGCCACGACCCAGGTGAAGTAGAAAACACGCAGGGAGCGGCCCTACCCGGGGCCGCGACCGGCACGCCTAACCGGCTGATGAGGTACACAACAAGATGTTTAGTTTTATTGCCCGCCGACTGGGGTTATTGATCCCCACGTTTTTCGGCATCACGCTGTTGACCTTCGCGCTGATTCGCATGATCCCTGGCGACCCCGTGGAAGTCATGATGGGCGAGCGTCGGGTCGACCCGCAGATGCACGCACAGGCGATGGAACGCCTTGGCCTGAACAAGCCGCTCTACGAACAATACATCGACTACGTGGGCAAGCTGGCCCACGGCGATCTCGGTGAATCCCTGCGCACCCGCACCGGTGTCTGGACCGAATTCACTGCGCTGTTCCCCGCCACCCTGGAACTGTCGATCTCCGCCCTGCTGTTCGCCGGCGTCTTCGGCCTGCTGGCCGGGGTGATCGCCGCCCTCAAGCGAGGATCGCTGTTCGACCACGGGGTCATGGGCATCTCCCTTGCCGGATATTCGATGCCGATCTTCTGGTGGGGCCTGATCCTGATCATGTTCTTCTCGGTCGCCCTGGGCTGGACCCCGGTTTCCGGGCGGATCGACCTGCTCTACGATATCGAGCCGAAGACCGGCTTCATGCTGATCGACACCCTGCTCAGCGGCGAGCCGGATGCGTTCTGGGACGCCCTGCACCACATGATCCTGCCGTCCATCGTACTGGGCACCATCCCGCTGGCGGTGATCGCCCGGATGACCCGCTCGTCGATGCTCGAAGTCCTGCGCGAGGACTACATCCGCACCGCCCGCGCCAAGGGCATGTCGCCGGCCCGCGTGGTATTCGTCCACGGCCTGCGCAACGCGCTGATCCCGGTACTGACCGTGATGGGCCTGCAGGTCGGCACGCTGCTGGCCGGCGCGGTCCTGACCGAAACCATCTTCTCCTGGCCCGGCATCGGCAAGTGGCTGATCGAAGCCATCGGCGCCCGGGACTATCCGGTGGTGCAGAACGGCATCCTGCTGATCGCCTGCATCGTGATCCTGGTCAACTTCGTGGTGGACATCCTCTACGGCCTTGCCAACCCACGTATCCGTCACCAGCGCTGAGAGCCTATTCATGAGTACTCCAATCTCCTCAGCAGCAGTCGACCAGAGCCTGCTGTACCCATCACCCTACAAGGAATTCTGGCAGGCCTTCGCCCGCAACAAGGGCGCCGTCGCTGGCCTGCTGTTCATGCTGCTGGTGATCTTCTGCGCAATCTTCGCCCCCTGGGTATCGCCACACGACCCGAGCGAGCAGTTCCGCGACTTCCTGCTCACCCCACCGGCCTGGCTCGAAGGTGGCCAGGCCCAGTTCCTGCTGGGCACCGACGAACTGGGTCGTGACCTGCTGTCGCGGCTGATCCAGGGCTCGCGCCTGTCGCTGCTGATCGGCCTGTCCTCGGTGGTGATGTCGCTGATCCCCGGGATCCTGATGGGCCTGCTGGCCGGCTTCTTCCCGCGCGTCCTGGGGCCGACCATCATGCGTCTGATGGACATCATGCTCGCCCTGCCGTCGCTGCTGCTGGCCGTGGCGATCGTCGCCATCCTCGGCCCTGGCCTGATCAACACCGTGATCGCCATCGCCATCGTGTCGCTGCCGTCCTACGTGCGCCTGACCCGCGCCGCGGTGATGGGCGAACTGAACCGCGACTACGTGACCGCCGCCCGCCTCGCCGGTGCCGGCCTGCCACGCCTGATGTTCATCACCGTGCTGCCCAACTGCATGGCACCGCTGATCGTCCAGGCGACCCTGAGCTTCTCCTCGGCCATCCTCGACGCGGCCGCCCTGGGCTTTCTCGGCCTCGGCGTACAACCGCCGACCCCGGAATGGGGCACCATGCTGGCCTCGGCCCGCGACTATATCGAACGCGCCTGGTGGGTGGTGAGCCTGCCCGGCCTGACCATTTTGCTCAGCGTGCTGGCAATCAACCTGATGGGCGACGGCCTGCGCGACGCGCTGGACCCGAAACTCAAGAATGCCGCCTGAGGAGATTCCCATGTCACTGCTAGAAATCAAGAATCTCAACGTCCGCTTCGGCGACAAGAACGCCGTTCCGGTGGTCGACGGCCTCGACCTGAGCGTGAACAAGGGCGAGGTCCTGGCGATCGTCGGCGAGTCGGGTTCCGGTAAATCCGTGACCATGATGGCGCTGATGGGACTGATCGAGCACCCCGGTATCGTCACCGCCGACGCTCTGCGCTTCGACGGCAAGGACATGCTCACCCTCAACGCCCGCCAGCGCCGGCAGATCGTCGGCAAGGACCTGGCGATGGTCTTCCAGGACCCGATGACCGCGTTGAACCCCAGTTACACCGTGGGCTTCCAGATCGAGGAAGTCCTGCGCCTGCACCTGAAGATGTCCGGCAAGCAGGCGCGCAAGCGGGCCATCGAGCTGCTGGAGAAAGTCGAGATCCCGGGCGCCGCGAGCCGCATGGACGCCTACCCGCACCAACTGTCCGGCGGCATGAGCCAGCGCGTGGCGATTGCCATGGCGATTGCCGGCGAGCCGAAACTGCTGATCGCCGACGAACCGACCACCGCCCTCGACGTGACCATCCAGGCGCAGATCATGGACCTGCTGATCAGCCTGCAGCAGGAGCAGAACATGGGCCTGGTACTGATCACCCACGACCTCGCGGTGGTGGCGGAAACCGCCCAGCGGGTCTGCGTGATGTACGCCGGGCAAGCGGTGGAAGTCGGGCAGGTCCCCGGCCTGTTCGACATCCCGGCACACCCCTACAGCGAAGCGCTGCTCAAGGCGATCCCGGAGCACAGCCTGGGAGCCGAGCGCCTGTCGACCCTGCCGGGCATCGTGCCCGGCCGCTACGACCGGCCGCAGGGTTGCCTGCTGTCGCCACGCTGCCCGTACGTGCAGGAAAACTGCCGGCAGCAGCGTCCGGCCCTGGACCCGAAAGCCAATAGCCTTGCCCGTTGCTTCTACCCGCTGAACCAGGAGGTGGCGTAATGGCCGTCGTTCTTACCGCCCGCGACCTCACCCGTCACTACGAAGTGTCCCGTGGCCTGTTCAAGGGCCACGCCACCGTGCGCGCCCTCAACGGTGTGTCCTTCGAGCTGGAGGCCGGCAAGACCCTGGCCGTGGTCGGCGAATCGGGCTGTGGCAAGTCCACCCTGGCCCGCGCCCTGACCCTGATCGAGGAACCGTCCTCCGGCTCGCTGAAGATCGCCGGCCAGGAAGTCGCCGGCGCCGACAAGGCCCAGCGCAAGCAACTGCGCAAGGACGTGCAGATGGTGTTCCAGAGCCCGTACGCCTCGCTCAACCCACGGCAGAAGATCGGTGACCAGCTCGGCGAGCCGCTGCTGATCAACACCAGGCTGTCGGCCGCCGAACGCCGCGAGAAAGTCCAGGCGATGATGAAGCAGGTGGGCCTGCGCCCTGAGCATTACCAGCGCTACCCGCACATGTTCTCCGGTGGTCAGCGCCAGCGGATCGCCCTGGCCCGCGCCATGATGCTGCAGCCCAAGGTGCTGGTGGCGGACGAGCCGACCTCGGCGCTCGACGTGTCGATCCAGGCCCAGGTGCTGAACCTGTTCATGGACCTGCAGCAGGAGTTCAACACCGCCTACGTGTTCATCTCCCACAACCTGGCGGTGGTGCGCCACGTCGCCGACCAGGTGCTGGTGATGTACCTCGGGCGCCCTGCGGAAATGGGCCCCAAGGAAGACATCTACGAGCGTCCGTTGCACCCCTACACCCAGGCGCTGCTGTCGGCAACCCCGGCGATTCACCCGGACCCGCTGAAGCCGAAGATCAAGATCGCCGGCGAATTGCCCAACCCGCTCAACCCGCCGAGTGGCTGTGCATTCCACAAGCGCTGCCCGTACGCCACCGAGCGTTGCGCGACCGAGTTGCCGGAACTGCGCCAGGTGGATACCCGCCAGGTTGCCTGCCACTACGCCGAGCAGTTCCTGTAGGGCAGTAAAAAGCGCTCTCCAGAACCTGCGAGAGCGCTGAAACCGCAAACCCAGCCCCTTCCGTCAGGTTGCGCATCGACCTGGCAGAAGGGGCTTTTTCATTTCATTTCGGGCGCTGATCGATCCCTGTGGGGTGCTGCGATGATCTCATTTCAGCATTGATGACACGCCCTAAGATACCTATTTCGGCCTTGAAGATATAAAGCCACCTTGAGCTCAGAAGAAAATATGCGCTCATCCCTGAAAAACTGCGCAAGAGATTTTACGATGTCGTCAAGGATAAAAGCCTGGAAGTCAACTTCGTCGACCTCACCGAAACCCTGCCCGAATGATTGCTCCCCTTTCGTGGAAAGGCCCTGCATCAACTCAACAGCGGACGCAGAGCGTCTAGGGAAGCGTTCCCACGCAGAGCACGGGAACGCTCTGATCTCCGGTTGATCGATCAGGTATCGCTGTCACCCTCATCGCCTTCATCGGTGTCCGGTTCCTCGGTGGTCGAGTCGTCATCGCCCTTGCTTCCGCCCTGGCCTTCGTCACCTGGCTCGGAGTCGGACTTGGCAAGCAACAGCCCACTGTCCTGAGCGCTGTTCACACCCCAGAAGCCGTGGGTCTGGGGCGAATTCGCGCTGGCCCACGCAGCTGTCGTTCCGAGCGACAGCACCACCAGCACCTTGAGTAGCAATACCATGCGTTGAAAGATCTTCATCGTCGTCCAGTCCTTCTATAGACAAGTCGCGAGTGCCTGAGCGCTGGCTCGCAGAACCGGCACCCAAACTTTACTGAACCTACTCCCGTCAACGGGCTTTTTCCATGCTGACAACATGAAATTTTCCAGTGCCACTTAGAATAATTCCAACTAGCTATCAGAGCTGGAGGAACTATGACACTTTTGTTAGGAGATTGTCCTCATCCAGCGACCTCTCCCCTCAACCCTGAGCCTTCAAATGAGACCGTTGTGGCAAATAAAACTGATCCGGTGGGGAAAAACCATGACGGAACTCATCGTGGAATATCATGGCCCTTAACTTGGTGCGAGTCGACAGACCATCGGTTCAGATGGTACTAAAATACCCGACGTCTTGCCCGTATAAACGGGGCAACTGCCTATTTCCTGATGAGCAAGTCCTGCACCACTGCGATGGATTTGTGAAGAACCGCCTCCTCACTGAGATCAGTAGTATCAATCACCACCCATTCATCTAGACCACATGCCTCATAACTGGACCTGACTTTTTTTTGATACTCAACAAAACTCTTAAGACGATCTTCGCCACCACCATCATATGCACCGCTCTCACTAAGACGAAAAGCACCTTTTCTATCAGCGGAGATAACCGGATCGACATCGAGGAAAATGACAACGTCAGGCCTTCTTACAGTAGAAAAAAATGCCATAGCCTCTCCAGCCAAGATCGGGTCCTTCAGTAAAAATCGAGCCAGATATTTATAATACCAGCCATCAGAGATACAACTGATCCCAGACTCAATTGCTGGTCTGACAACAGCATGATCCGTAGCTTGAAACCAAGCAACAATGAGACTTAACCAATGTCTATCGCCTAATTGTTCGAGAGGAGCATCATCCGGATATTCCCAAAGAATATCGCGTATTCGCCCCATATGAAACTCCGAATACCCCGACGTTACCGGCGGACGATTTTTATCTATAAACTTAAAATCCGGAACCGATTCAGAAATCTTGTCGTATGTTGCACGGGCAATCGTGGACTTCCCCGCGCCATCAGTGCCCTCGAAAACAATCAACAAAGGTTGCTTTTTTACACTACTCATGAAAATCCCCCTAAATAGGCTTCGGTATCTAAAGAGTTCCTACCGCTACCTTCGATTAATGGGCGAAATCCCTCTCTCCGATACACCTCGGACATCTTCCTCCCCAATGCTGTAAGAAACTCCAATGAAGGACGTTGTTTGTGAATATACTGAGAACCGAAATCTGGATGAAATACTGCAACAGCGGGCACAACGCCCATCCGCCCAAAATACTCAATACCTTCAATGATTGACTCCAGAGGCTCTAGGCCAGCGACAAATCCAGCGTAAACATTACCTCGCCCTATGATTTCAACCGCAGCCTCAAAAGCAGCCAAGAATCGTTCACGAGTATAGTCATCAGATTTTCCTTGGCAAATTTCAGAAAACAGCTCTGGGTTGAACACCTCCAAACTCATTGACATATTATTGCCAATCTCTTTAAAACGCTCAAAAAGATGAAAATCTTTAGGTGGCATAGAAATCAAATGGTAATCCAAATTGAACTCCGAGTTAATTTCTTTCACTCTCGAAAGCAAATTTAGGTGATTTGAGTACCCCTTGTCATAATCGGGGATCGTTCCACCATTCAACAAAACCCTTTTATATCTCTCACCATCATCCTTTAACGCTAAATTTACTGCCTCACCTGCAATATCTCCCTTGACTCGCATTTTATGATCTGAAAAATCATCTCTTGCTCGCCCCAAAGAGCAAAACTTACACTCACGCCCACTATTAAAATAATAACAGTGACCTGGGGAAAAAATACCGAGCGTCGAATCACCATATACAGTTACGTACCGTTCAAAAAACTCACCATTACTCAATTTTTTCCCATAAGATTCAGGGCGCCCGGGAAATCCGACCCTAACAACCTTGTCCCCAGATCTCAACACTGGAACCCCCTTATCCAAATCAACCACATGATCAGATCTTGGGTTATAATTTGCCGCCACCAATATTTGACGATCAAGAATTATCTCTTGTGGCACACGAGCATGTGAATCAAGGACAGCGCTATCACCCACTCCATACGCACGTCTTTTTTCAATACCATTATCATGAATTTGATAGTACTCCAGAAAATCACTGGAAAAATTCACGCCATTACACAAAACCTTAACTTTTAAGTTTACCATTTCGAAAATCATAAAAACCTCAAAATAATTTAATTAAAAGCTATAAATTGCATAAGCTCCTTAGATGACAACGCGACGAGTGTTCCACGATCAGAGAGAGACGCAGTGGATGGTGGCAAGGAAAACCTAGGGTTTCCAAACATATCAAATAGTGTTCCTCCTGCCTCCCTCAGAATTAGCTCTGCCGCAGCAATGTCGCAACTACGTTCATGCCCTGGATTATCGATGTCTATAAATGCATCAAGAACCCCAGCAGCAATAAGACAAATCTCTAATGATGAACATGAACAAACTCTTACCTTATCAACAGCCCAGAGCATTCCTTCTATTAGTGCCCTCTCCACTCCTCCTTCTGGGCGATGAAAAGCAATACGCATTTCATCTAAACGATAGACATTACGAGTTCGAAGCCTCTTCACAACAATTGGCGATTGGAGATATGCGCCTTCACCTAAAGAAGCGGTATATACTATATCCCTTGACATATCATAAACCCAGCCAAATATGTAAGCACCTTCATGATAAAGTGCGACACTGGAGGTATAAGCTGGAAATCCCAAAATCGCATTGTGCGTACCATCGAGTGGATCTACGATCAGATAAAACTCTCCACCTTCACCAAAAGTTATTGAAGAATCTATTTCCTCGGAAAATATCGTGACTCGCATACCGATATTTGAAAAACTCTCAAATATAAGAGATTGACACTCCAAATCATATTTTGTTTGCTGACCAGTTAGATCTTCGCCCCCTGCAAAACTAGGTAGCCGAGCTAAAGTGCCAGCCCAATATCGACGCAATTTTTTCCTAGCCTCATAGAGACATCTCTCCAGTTCGAAAATATGCGCCGCACCAAATAACGGTCTCATACTCACTCCATTATTAGCTGAGTGTGCCAGCACTCCCTATCCAATCGTGGGGCGCACTCCTTTACCTCAAACAGCTTCCCGGCATAAACTGCATAATCTGCGCTCATAAACGCGCCAAATGATTTAGGAAATAGTGCCAATGTTTTTACATCAGCATCATAACCCAAACTTTCCCTTAGTGAATTAGCCGCATGTTTAATGCTACCACCCGTATAGGATTTATCTATAATCAACCAAGATTCACTGGATAGATTTGGCGTAGGGAAAATACCCCGAAATGCAAAATCTCTATTTAAAAGCCCAGAATCGTTTTGTCGATGAATTTCTGTGAAGAAAATGTTCTGGTCACCGGTTGCAGCCAAGTAGCCCAATGCCAAGGGTAAACCTGCTGCCAGCAAGAACAGCTTATTTTTTGAGATTTTTTTGATTTGATGCCAGACCAAGTGATCTTCATAGATATATCGTGCATTGAATACACTACTGACATCCCAATACTCATGAGATATATACTTACTATAAAAAGCACAAAACTCACTATAAAACTCCATTGTTTCAGTATTTGCGTCTATAAGTAGTCGATTCTTGGCGATTCCATGAAGGGTGTTTTTCGAAAAATGTACATCTTTATCAAAATCAAAACCGAGCTGCGAAAATCCCTCACCCACAAGGCGCTGCTTAATATTTTTTAGCTGAAGCATGGACGGTCCGGAAATCGCTATTTCAGGTGAAAGTCCATCTCCACTTATTCGACGCACGCCTCCGAATCTGATTTTTTTTGTAACTGAATCCAGATATTTCCACAGGCGTATGATATCTTCAGAATCTATGCCGTTATAGATCGATTCAAGATTACTCAAATCACAAATCATCTCCTCCGGATGCCGAAGCTCGAAGGAGGCCTTTTGAAGATGACATCCTTCGCGCATGGCATTACGATAAACATAATAGTCATTTGTTTGAACTCCACCTAAAGTCCGCCAACCATGTCGCTCACTGATTATAGTTATAAAATTTACGTACTGATCTAATGTACGCTGCATAAAAAGCCCAGTACGCTCCATCGCTCAGCACTCCTGATACGGCCAATTAAAATTCAGTACACGCTTCCTCAATCCCACTCTTTCAGCAGGCTGACCAAGGAAGGCGTCTCTCCTGCTAAAAAATATTTTTTCCTGAAATAGTACTCACACTTTGATATTTTATGCCCCGTTTGCCGCCGACCATCAAACTCTCTATCCAACGCAAATAAAGATTTTTGTACAGACGGATATATACATATTTTTTTTAGCAACTTCTCCATTTCCAAAAAAACCAAATCCATATACTCAAGAACCTCTTCAATATATAACCGACATTCCACATCTGTAACCGCACCTACTCTAACCAACCTGAAAAACTCCTTTTTAATCTTGTCGAAGCCAACAACCCGAAAAACATTCGAATAAACCCACTTATAATGCTTATTAGTTATTCCAGTCAGGTAGGTAAAACTCATTGTCGTTTTGAGCATCATATCTCTTGCAATCTCACAACCCATCCATAGGTTTCCTGATTGCCAGCAACCTTGAACATCCTGGAAAGCATAAAAAACAGGTAATTTTTCGCGATGAGCAACATAAATATGCTTCTCCAATGGAATCCTGCTTTTGAAGTTATTGAACCTATTCTCGTTCTCCAATGCATAGCCTATCAGAGCTCTATGGATTACATTATTTTCTGTATTAGTTAAAATAGGATCATAAATAACCCTCTGATCCCCAACAATCTCATCAAATGCACTTTCAATTTTCCCTATAATTTCGTAAACCTCAGAAAACGTTATGTAATCGACATCAATGTGAATACTGGTATCCCCATAAAAATCTGTCGTATTATGGACATCCTCATCGCTGGCAATATAGCGATAATTTATGTCAGTTACTAAAGCATGCTCACTCTTCTCAACTTCTCTCGCTGTAGGTCTTTTTTCACACAAAACAATGCAATCGATATCAGAGTGAATGGTCCCAATACCCTCAATCAAACTTCCAGAAACAACCAAAACACTATTTCGCTCTAAAAAAACCCTCTCTAGCAGGTATTTTTTTGGATTAAAATCTTCCCATCCAGAATCGAAATGTCATGTTCATGAATTTTTGACTGCGAGGTACTCACTAGAATATTCATTCGTCCCACCCATATGTTTATGTTTAAGAAACGTAGTCCTGGCGAGAGAATTTCTCCAATATTTTTCTAAAAATCAGAAATTGCCCACACTCAACAAAATAGCCGCCACTAAATTTGTAGATATTCTCCCAAGCATATGAAAGATATTTCTTACAACCTGCTTATCTATGTAGCAGAGACCGATACTTACCAATCCAAAAAGACATGACAGCACAGCAACAATAACGGTTAATCCAGGACCACAGAAAAATCCGAGCAAAAAAAAACCGCTGCTCTCGCAACGGTTTTTTAACTTCGTGGTTAAAGTGTACGTCTAGTGATGCTCACGCGTCGCGCGGAATTTCACATCCGGCCAGCGCTCTTCCATCAGCGCCAGGTTGACCCGGGTCGGGGCCAGGTAGGTCAGGTGACCGCCGCCGTCCAGCGCCAGGTTTTCCACCGCCTTGTTGCTGAATTCCTCGAGCTTCTTCTTGTCGCTGCATTCGATCCAGCGCGCGGACCACACGGTGATCGGCTCGTAGGAGCACTCGACCTTGTATTCCTCCTTCAGGCGGCTGGCGACCACATCGAACTGCAGCACACCGACGGCGCCCAGAATGATGTCGTTGCTGCGCTCGGGGAAGAACACCTGGGTCGCACCCTCTTCCGCCAGTTGCTGCAGGCCCTGGCGCAGTTGCTTGGACTTGAGCGGGTCACGCAGGCGCACACGGCGGAACAGTTCCGGGGCGAAGTGCGGGATACCGGTGAAGCCCAGCGCCTCGCCTTCGGTGAAGGTATCGCCGATCTGGATGGTGCCGTGGTTGTGCAGGCCGATGATGTCGCCGGCGTAGGCCTCTTCCAGTTGCTCACGCTCGGAGGAGAAGAAGGTCAGCGCGTCGCCGATGCGCACGTCCTTGCCGGTGCGCACGTGACGCATCTTCATGCCCTTGTCGTACTTGCCGGAGCAGATACGCATGAAGGCGATACGGTCGCGGTGCTTGGGGTCCATGTTTGCCTGGATCTTGAACACGAAACCTGTGAACTTCTCCTCCACCGGCTCCACCGAACGCTCGTTGGCCACACGGGCCAGCGGCATCGGCGCCCAGTCGACCACCGCGTCGAGCACATGGTCGACACCGAAGTTGCCCAGCGCGGTACCGAAGAACACCGGGGTCATCTGGCCAGTGAGGAATTCCTCCTGGTTGAACTCGTGGCAGGCGCCCTGCACCAGTTCCAGCTGTTCGAGGAAGCGCTCGTACTCGTCACCCAGGTGGGCGCGGGCTTCCGCCGAGTCGAGCTTCTCGATGATCTTCACCTCGGTGCGCTCATGGCCGTGACCCGGGGTGTAGACGATGATGTAGTCGCCCGCCAGGTGGTACACGCCCTTGAAGTCGCGGTAGCAGCCGATCGGCCAGGTGATCGGCGCGGCCTTGATCTTCAGCACCGCCTCGATTTCGTCGAGCAGTTCGATCGGGTCGCGGATATCGCGGTCGAGCTTGTTGATGAAGCTGACGATCGGCGTATCGCGCAGGCGGCAGACGTCCATCAGGGCGATGGTCCGCGGCTCGACGCCCTTACCGCCGTCGAGCACCATCAGCGCCGAGTCCACGGCGGTCAGGGTCCGGTAGGTGTCTTCCGAGAAGTCTTCGTGGCCAGGGGTGTCGAGCAGATTGATCATGTGCTCGCGATACGGGAACTGCATGACCGAGGTGGTAATGGAAATACCGCGCTGCTTCTCCATCTCCATCCAGTCGGAGGTGGCGTGGCGGTCGGACTTGCGCGACTTCACCGTACCGGCCACGGAAATCGCCTTGCCCATCAGCAAGAGCTTTTCGGTGATGGTGGTCTTACCCGCATCCGGGTGGGAAATGATGGCGAAGGTGCGGCGTTTCGCGACTTCGGCGGCCTGGTTGGTCATGGGAAATCGCCTGACAGGTGATTCAAAAAAAGGGCGCAGATTATAGACCAGACTGCACTCCAGCGGCCACCGCCAGCCCGACCGACGCCCTCCGGCTGCCCCCCGGCGAGATGGCCAAATGCTGCCAATTGCGGAACCTTTTAAACATCGCAGGCGTCCACTTCCCTGTCATGACCTTTCGTCAGGTGTAGAAAAATCAGTCAGTTAGCCTGACGAGGGCGGCGCTCATGGCTTTTCCCATGGCCGTTTATCGGCCGGGACAAGGCTGCTCTTCGCGAACATCTTTTCCGCCAGCCAGGAATGGTTTTGCCTCACGGGGAAGTGTTCGCCGACCGAAAAAAGGAGTCCATCTGTGGCTAATCGCTATGGCAAGGGGCTTATGGGAGGCGTGACGGTGATCGCGCTCCTGGCCCTGTTGATCCACTGGATCGGCATCAGCACGATCGAGCACTACCAGGCCGATCTGTGGTTCTACCTGCAAGCGCACCTCTACCTGGTGCTCGCCTCGATGTTCGCGGCGCTCGTCGTCGGCATTCCCGCCGGCATCCTGCTCAGTCGCCCGGCCATGGCCGCGCGGGCCGAACGTTTCATGCAGGTCTTCAACATCGGCAATACCGTGCCCCCGCTGGCGGTGTTGGCCATCGCCCTGGGGATTCTCGGCATCGGTGCCGGGCCGGCGATCCTGGCCTTGTTCCTCGCCTCGCTGCTGCCGATCGTGCGCAACACCTACGAGGGCCTGAAGAACGTCGAGGCCTCGCTGAAGGAGGCCGCCACCGGCATCGGCATGACCCCGCGCCAGGTGCTGTGGAAAGTCGAATTGCCCAACGCCGTGCCGATCATCATCGGCGGCGTGCGGGTGGCCCTGGCGCTCAACGTCGGCACCGCGCCACTGGCGTTCCTGATCGGCGCCAACAGCCTGGGCAGCCTGATCTTCCCCGGCATCGCCCTGAACAACCAGCCGCAACTGATCCTCGGTGCCGCCTGCACCGCCCTGCTGGCGCTGCTGCTCGACGCCCTGGTGACCCTGGCCAGCCGCCTCTGGCTGGAGCGCGGGCTGCGCCCGGCCTGAGCAAAGGAAACGACATGAAAAGACTCTGCATTCTCCTCGCCTGCGCCCTGCTGTTCGCGGGCACGGCCCAGGCCGCCGACAAACCGCTGATCCGTATCGGCGCCCGGGTGTTCACCGAGCAGACCCTGCTCGCCGAGATCACCTCGCAATACCTGCGCAGCAAGGGCTACGACACACAGGTCACCGGCGGCCTGGGCAGCAACCTGGCCCGCAGCGCCCACGAAAGCGGGCAACTGGATCTGCTCTGGGAATACACCGGCGTATCGCTGGTGGCCTACAACCATGTGACGGAAAAGCTCGACAGCGAACAGTCCTACGCCCGGGTCAAGGAACTCGACGCGAAAAAGGGCCTGGTCTGGCTCACTCCGTCGAAGTTCAGCAACACCTACGCCCTGGCCCTGCCGCAGAAAGTGGCGCAGCAGTATCCGCAGATCAACAGCATCAGCCAGTTGACCGAGGTGCTGCGCAATGAGGCCGACGCGCATCACCTGGTGGCTCTGGACACCGAGTTCGCCAACCGCTCCGACGGCCTGGCCGGCATGGTCAAGCTGTACGGCATGAACCTCGACCGCCGCACCATCCGCCAGATGGACGCCGGGCTGGTCTATACCGCCCTGCGCAACAGCCAGGTGTTCGCCGGCCTGGTCTACACCACCGACGGCCGGCTGAACGCCTTCAAGCTCAAGCTGCTGGAAGACGACAGGCATTATTTCCCGGACTACACCGCCGCACCGGTGGTACGCCAGGCCGTCCTCGACGCCAACCCGCAGTTGGCCGCCGACCTCAAGCCGCTGGCCGAGCTGTTCGACGACGAAACCATGCGCCAGCTCAACGCCCGGGTCGACGTCGGCCATGAGAGCCCCTCCGCCGTGGCCGCCGACTTCCTGCGCCAACACCCCATCCACTGAGGAGAAGACATGGACTTTCTCAACGCCTTTTCCCATCTGGACTGGTCACAGGTGCTGCACCTGACCGGGCAGCACATCACCCTGGTCGGCATCGCGGTGAGCCTGGCCATCGTCTTCGGCGTGCCGCTGGGCGTGCTGATGACCCGCTTCCCGACCCTGGCCGGCCCCCTGCAGGCCAGCGCCACGGTGCTGCTGACCATTCCGTCGATCGCGCTGTTCGGCCTGCTGCTGCCGTTCTATTCGAAATTCGGCCAGGGCCTCGGCCCGCTGCCGGCGATCACCGCGGTGTTCCTCTATTCCCTGTTGCCGATCATGCGCAACACCTACCTGGCGCTGACCGGCGTCGAACCGGGTATCCGCGAGGCGGCCCGCGGCATCGGCATGACCTTCGGCCAGCGCCTGCGCATGGTCGAGCTGCCGATCGCCGTGCCGGTGATCCTCGCCGGCGTGCGCACCGCCGTGGTCATGAACATCGGCGTCATGACCATCGCCGCCACCATCGGCGCCGGCGGCCTCGGCGTACTCATCCTGGCGGCCATCAGCCGCAGCGACATGTCGATGCTGCTGGTCGGCGCGGTGCTGGTCAGCGTCCTGGCCATCGTCGCCGACCTGCTGCTGCAGCGCCTGCAACGCACATTGACTCCAAAAGGACTCCTGAAATGATCGAACTTCAAGACCTGAGCAAGACCTTTCAAAGCAATGGCAAGGCGGTCAAGGCCGTCGACTCCGTCAGCCTGACCGTCAACGAAGGCGAGATCTGCGTCTTTCTCGGCCCGTCCGGTTGCGGCAAGAGCACCACGCTGAAAATGATCAACCGGCTGATCGTGCCGACCTCGGGCAAGGTACTGATCAACGGCGAGGACACCACCGCCCTGGACGAAGTGACCTTGCGCCGCAACATCGGCTACGTGATCCAGCAGATCGGTCTGTTCCCGAACATGACCATCGAGGAAAACATCACCGTGGTCCCGCGCCTGCTCGGCTGGGACAAGCACAAATGCCACGAGCGGGCCCGCGAGCTGATGAACATGATCAAGCTCGAACCCAAGCAGTACCTGCATCGTTATCCACGGGAACTGTCCGGCGGCCAGCAGCAGCGCATCGGCGTGATCCGCGCGCTGGCGGCGGAGGCACCGCTGCTGCTGATGGACGAGCCGTTCGGCGCGGTCGACCCGATCAACCGGGAAATGATCCAGAACGAGTTCTTCGAAATGCAGCGGGCGCTGAACAAGACCGTGATCATGGTCAGCCACGACATCGACGAAGCCCTCAAGCTCGGCGACAAGATCGCCATCTTCCGTGGCGGCAAGCTGATTCAGATCGACCACCCCGACACCCTGCTGGCGCACCCGGCGGATGATTTCGTCAGCCACTTCGTTGGCCAGGACAGCACCCTCAAGCGCCTGCTGCTGGTCAAGGCCGAAGATGCCGCGGACAACGCGCCGTCGGTCAGCCCGCAAACGCCGGTGGCCGAGGCCCTGGACCTGATGGACGAGCATGACCGTCGCTACGTGGTGGTCACCGACGCCGACAACAAGGCCCTGGGCTACGTGCGCCGCCGCGACCTGCACCGCCAGAGTGGCGACTGCGGCCAGTTCCTGCGCGAGTTCAACGCCACCGCCGCCTACGACGAACACCTGCGCATCCTGCTGTCGCGCATGTACGAGTTCAACCGGGCGTGGCTGCCGGTACTGGATGCCGAGCGGGTATTCCTCGGCGAAGTGACCCAGGAATCGATCGCCGCCTACCTGAGTTCCGGGCGTTCGCGCGGGGCCAAGACCAGCATCGTCTCGCCGGCGGAACTGGTCGAGGCCTGAGCACGCCCCCTGCTTCACCGCCGCCCCCTGTAGGAGCCGGGCTTGCCCGCGAAGCCTTTGGCGATCTTGAGGGCCCATTCGCGGGCAAGCCCGGCTCCTACCTGACCTGCGTGCTGATACAGGCGGGGCTAGACGTAAACCATCGGTCACTGAAGGGGAACATCAGACTGTCATCCGGGTCGGTTAAATAGATGGCTGATCCGGGTCACGCGACGAACGCATGCAAAAACGCGACATTTTTAGTTGATCTAAAGCCCCTCAAGTCCTAAAGTTCGCGCCGAACGTCCATGCTGGAAACGATCCATCCGGCTCAAGTACTGACGACGAGACAGCGAGGCCAAGGGAAGCGGTTGATCCCATGGCCTTTTTGCTTTCGGCGGCAATGCCTTGGGAAGTAGGCGAACCAAAGTGGGGATACGGAGGACGTTCATTTGCACCCATTGATAACTCACGTTTGCCACTAGGAGTCCCCCACGTATGTCGATCCAGGTCGAAGACTATTTCGCGCGCGATACTTTCAAGAAAATGAAGGCATTCGCCGACAAGCAGGAAACCCCGTTCGTGGTCATCGATACCCAGATGATCGCCCAGGCCTATGATGACCTGCGGGCCGGTTTCGAATTCGCCAAGGTCTACTACGCGGTCAAGGCCAACCCGGCGGTCGAGATCATCGACCTCCTGAACCAGAAGGGTTCGAGCTTCGACATCGCCTCGATCTACGAACTGGACAAAGTGATGGGTCAGGGCGTCAGCGCCGACCGCATCAGCTACGGCAACACCATCAAGAAATCCAGGGACATCCGCTACTTCTACGAGAAGGGCGTGCGCCTGTACGCCACCGACTCGGAAGCCGACCTGCGCAACATCGCCAAGGCCGCTCCGGGCTCGAAAGTCTACGTGCGGATCCTCACCGAAGGCTCGACCACGGCCGACTGGCCGCTGTCGCGCAAGTTCGGCTGCCAGACCGACATGGCCATGGACCTGCTGATCCTCGCCCGCGACCTGGGCCTGGTGCCTTACGGCGTCTCCTTCCACGTCGGTTCGCAACAGCGCGACATCAGCGTGTGGGATGCGGCGATCGCCAAGGTCAAGGTGATCTTCGAACGCCTGAAGGAAGAAGACGGCATTGAACTCAAGCTGATCAACATGGGTGGCGGCTTCCCGGCCAACTACATCACCCGTACCAACAGCCTGGAAACCTATGCCGAGGAAATCATCCGCTTCCTCAAGGAAGACTTCGGTGACGACCTGCCGGAAATCATCCTGGAGCCGGGCCGTTCGCTGATCGCCAACGCCGGTATCCTGGTCAGTGAAGTGGTGCTGGTGGCGCGCAAGTCGCGTACCGCCGTGGAGCGTTGGGTCTACACCGACGTGGGCAAGTTCTCCGGCCTGATCGAAACCACCGACGAGTCGATCAAGTTCCCGATCTGGACCGAGAAGAACGGTGAAGTGGAAGAAGTGGTGATCGCCGGTCCGACCTGCGACAGCGCCGACATCATGTACGAGAACTACAAGTACGGCCTGCCCCTGAACCTGGCTGCCGGCGACCGCCTGTACTGGCTGTCCACCGGTGCCTACACCACCAGCTACAGCGCCGTCGAATTCAACGGTTTCCCACCGCTGAAATCGTTCTACGTGTAACTGCTCGCCCCTGCGAGACCCAAAGGCCCGTGCTCGTCACGGGCTTTTTTGTTTGTGGTGTCCCGTCCTGAATAAGG
>NZ_JSYZ01000020.1 GCF_001293465.1 Pseudomonas asplenii | reverse complement strand
ACCGGGGTATAGCGCAGTCCGGTAGCGCGCCTGCTTTGGGAGCAGGATGTCAGGAGTTCGAATCCCCTTACCCCGACCATATTCGGGTCGTTAGCTCAGTTGGTAGAGCAGTTGGCTTTTAACCAATTGGTCGTAGGTTCGAATCCTACACGACCCACCATTTTTGAAACCAGTTCGCTGGAATCAAATCTTAAGATCGGAAGCCAAAAGCGCTGATCGCAGAAGGCGCCTCCTGAAGGTGCCTTTTTTTTACCGGGGTATAGCGCAGTCCGGTAGCGCGCCTGCTTTGGGAGCAGGATGTCAGGAGTTCGAATCCCCTTACCCCGACCATATTCAGAAAAAAGACATCCATCTGGATGTCTTTTTTTTTGCCTTGCCGCTTTAGGGCTATGATGGGCGCCTGGCGACTCATTGCTTTGCGAGCATGCGAAAATCACGGCAGCTCTTGTGCTGCTCCGCGATAAGAATAAATAATCACTCCAGGTCTGTTGGGGTGTTTATCGCGGTCTATCTGGAGGGAGTATGCCCGGCGCTTTGATTGAATCTCTTACGTCCAGGTGTTCTTGTCTATGAGTGGTTTGTTAAAAAATATATCGGCAAGCTTTTTGGGGCAAGGCTGGGTGGCCTTGATGGGGGTCTGCTTTGTTCCGGTGTATTTGAAGTTTATCGGTGTCGATGGATATGGGTTAGTTGGTTTTTTCTTGATTCTTTCGTCAGCCTTGACCTTGTTGGATGGGGGGTTTGGTGCTGCTGCAACAAGAGAAGCTTCAATTTATGGTGCCTCCAATGATGAAGATAAGCTCAGAATCGTACGGGTTTTGCGTAGTACAGAAGTCATCTTCTGGGGGGCGGCTATTTTTTGTGGTTTGATGATTTTTTTTCTGGCCCCGTTTATTGTCAGTCACTGGCTTTCAGTTGAGGCGGAAAAAAATGAGTCGATTACTTCGGTAATAAGGATCATGGCTGGCGCCATCTTGTTGCAGTTTCCGGTTCCCTTTTATTATGGCTGCCTGCTTGGTCTTCAGCGGCAGGTTCTGTTAAATATTTATAGTTCAATTTTTGCAACTGTCAGATCAGGTGGTGCAGCCTTGGTCCTGTGGTTGGTCTCGCCCACGGTGGAATCATTCTTCGTTTGGCAGTGTATTGCAAGTCTTATAACTTTGTTTGTCGTCAGGGTGGGGGTCGTTCGGCTCTTGCCTGAGTGGGGACGGAGTTCGATTTTTTCCGTTGAGGCGCTCAAACAGTTGGGACAGTTTGCGACAGGGGTGGGGGTTTCCAATGTCTTGTCATTTGCATTGATGCAGGTGGATAAAATTATTTTGTCAAAACTCTTGTCATTGAAGGATTTTGGCTACTACATGTTGGCATGGACGGTGGGAACTATAGCTTTCCGTCTGATGTCACCCATATTCAATTCTTATTATCCAAAAATGGCTTCATATGTGGCGTTGGGTGAGTACGACGAGGTGGCTCGCTTGTTGCTTCGAGGAAGTCAATTGTTGTCAATGCTGGTTGTGCCTATTTCTTTATGGATAGCCATCTATAGTCCCGACTTGCTATTGTTCTGGACTCGCGATAATTCAGTGTCTGAAGTCGCTGCCGGGCCGCTTAGTCTGATAGCGTTGGGGACGATGTTTTATTCCTTCATGCATATACCTTATGCTTTGCAATTGGCGTATGCTCGTTCAAGGTTTAGTGTTTTGCAAAATGTTGCGTCCTTGGTGTTCATGGCTCCGCTTACTTACTTCCTCTTGCAGGCACATGGCTTGCAGGGGAGCGGTTGGCCTTGGCTGTTGATGAACGCGGCTTGTGTAATGATCGCGCTGCCTATTGTTTTCAAATGTCTGGAAATTACCCCGGGGCGTTGGTATTTGCATGCGGTTGTATGGCCTTGCTTTATTGCCTTTGTCGTTTTGTGGGTGGGGAGTATCTTGATTGTGCCGTTGGGTGCTTACAAGTTTTTCCTAGGTATGGTTTTTCTTGGGTTGAGCTATATTCTTGTTGCTTCTCGGTTTCTCGTATTGAGTCTTGATTGGAAGAAAATTAGGTGGCGCGAAATCTATTAGAGGCCGTATCAAAAATCCAGGCACTTGGAGGAAGATGAATGCGGGTTGCTTTTGATCATCAGATATTTTGCCTGCAGAATTATGGTGGTATATCGCGCTATTTTGTGCGTATGGCGGAGAATATGTTGGATTCGGGTAATGACCTGGCTTGCTTTGCACGGTTGCATCGTAATAATTACCTGAAGGACCTTCCATCATCTGCTGTGTATGGTCAGTGGGTGGAGAGATACTGGCCTCGTACGACTCGTGCGATCTTGGCTTATAACTACATGCTGGGGTGGCAGGGTATGCGCAAGTGGCGTCCTGATGTCGTGCATGAAACCTATTATTCGCGTTTTGCCTCGGGTCCCAAAGGGTGTCCGAAGGTGCTGACTGTTTACGATATGATTCATGAACTGTTTCCGGAGAGCTTTGCAGTCCGGGACAAGACAACCGAACTGAAGCGGCTGGCTGTTGAGCGTGCTGATCACGTGATATGTATTTCGGAGAGTACTCGCCTTGATCTCATGAGGCTTTTTTCCGTTCCTGAAGACAAGGTGTCAGTTGTTCATCTTGGCTTTGAGCATTTCAGTGCGCGACCAGCGGAGGCCAAGCTACCCCGGCCTTATCTGCTTTACGTTGGAAGTCGGCATGGCTACAAGAATTTCTCCGGATTACTTCAGGCTGTTGCTGCTTCGACTCGCTTGAAGCGTGATTTCGATATCGTGGCTTTCGGTGGGGGGGGATTCTCCGAGGCGGAGAAACAATCCATTCTCGGCCTTGGCTTTGGCGTGGATCAGGTTCGACACATTTCTGGTGATGACGCCGTGCTGGGTGGGCTTTATGATGCTGCCAGGGCGTTTGTCTACCCGTCCTTGTATGAAGGCTTTGGTCTGCCTCCTTTGGAGGCCATGCGTCATTCCTGTCCTGTCATCAGTAGCGGCACGAGTTCCATGCCGGAGGTCATTGGCGATGCAGGTGTCCTTTTCGACCCGGGCGATACTGAAAATATGGCCTTGGCGATAGAGCGCGTGGTTTATTCGGAAAGTGAAATTGCAGAGTTGGTGAGGCGGGGTCGTGAGCGACTCAACCATTTTTCCTGGCAGCGTTGCACGCAGGAAACTTTATCTATCTATCAGAGCCTACAAAGGTAACACTTTGGAATATCCAGAAAGAACAGCGCTGATCTGCGGGGTAAGTGGCCAGGATGGAGCTTATCTCGCGAAATTTTTGCTTGACAAAGGTTACGCCGTCTGGGGTACCTCTCGTGATGCGCAGGGATCCTCGTTTGGCAATCTGGTGCGCCTGGGTATTCTGCCGCAGTTGAAATTGTTGTCGATGGTTCCTGAAGACTTTCGCAGCGTGTTCATGGCCCTGAAGCGCAGCCAGCCCGACGAGGTCTACTTTCTGGCGGGGCAGTCGTCCGTTGGTCTTTCATTCGAACAACCCGCCGAGACGATCCAGAGCATTACTCTGGGTACCCTGAATATGCTTGAGGCGTGTCGGATGATCGAGCGCCCGATCCGCTTTTATCAGGCGGGATCCAGTGAGTGTTTTGGTGATACCAATGGCGAGCCTGCTTCTGAGAAAACCTCATTTCATCCGCGTAGCCCATATGCGGTAGCGAAATCCTCAGCTTTCTGGCTGGTCGACAATTATCGCGAAGCCTATAATCTGTTCGCTTGTACCGGAATTCTGTTCAATCACGAGTCCGCGTTGCGCCCCCTCAGGTTTGTTACACAAAAAATCGTTACAACGGCCAAGCGCATTGCTTCAGGCTCTGATGAGCGCTTGACGCTTGGACGCCTGGATATTGCCCGTGACTGGGGTGCAGCTTCCGAGTACGTTGATGCGATGTGGCGCATGCTCCAATGTGAGCAGCCGAGTGACTTTGTGATCGCTACCGGCAGAACGCACACCCTGGAAGCCTTCGTATCGGAAGCCTTCGCACAGCTTGGCCTGGATTGGACTGCGTATGTTGATCAGTCGGAAGCATTTTTTCGGCCGACTGACCTTTTGGTCAGTCGTGCAGATCCCTCGAAGGCCGAGCAGGTTCTGGGGTGGAAGGCGCAAGCGACAATGTCTGACGTTATCGCCAGCATGCTAAGTGCCGCTTAAATACAAATTCAAAGAGTTCTAGGACGTAGAAATGACCCTGAAAAAAGCACTGATCACCGGGATCACAGGCCAGGATGGCTCTTACCTGGCTGAGTTGCTGCTGGAGAAAGGCTATGAGGTTCACGGCATCAAACGACGTGCATCTTCCTTCAACACGCAGCGCGTCGACCATATCTATCAGGATCCGCATGTCGACAATCAGCGCTTCATCTTGCATTACGGCGACCTGTCTGACTCTTCGAATCTGACCCGCATCATTCAGGAAGTGCAGCCGGATGAGGTTTACAACTTGGGCGCACAATCTCATGTGGCGGTCAGCTTCGAATCGCCAGAGTACACCGCCGATGTCGATGCGATGGGTACTCTGCGCCTGCTTGAGGCCATCCGCCTGCTAGGCCTTGAGAAAAAAACACGGTTTTACCAGGCGTCCACCTCTGAGTTGTATGGCCTTGTCCAGGAAACCCCGCAGAAGGAAACCACTCCCTTCTACCCGCGCTCTCCGTACGCGGTAGCCAAGTTGTATGCCTACTGGATTGTTGTGAATTACCGCGAAGCCTATGGCATGCACGCTTGCAACGGTATTCTTTTCAACCATGAGTCCCCGCGTCGTGGCGAGACATTCGTTACCCGCAAGATTACCCGTGGTCTGGCAAACATCGCTCAAGGGTTGGAACAGTGCCTCTACATGGGCAACATGGATGCGCTGCGTGACTGGGGGCATGCGAAGGACTACGTTCGTATGCAATGGATGATGCTCCAGCAGGAGGTGCCGGAAGACTTTGTGATTGCAACGGGTGTTCAGTACTCCGTCCGTGACTTTATTCGCTGGTCCGCCGCCGAGCTGGGTATCACGCTGCGTTTCGAGGGTGTTGGCGTGGAAGAGCGTGGCATCATCGAGTCCGTCACTGGCGACAAGGCTCCTGCTCTCAAGGTCGGCGATACACTGGTGCGTGTTGATCCCCGTTATTTCCGGCCGGCAGAGGTGGAGACCCTGCTAGGCGATCCAACCAAGGCCAAAACCAAGTTGGGCTGGGTACCGGAAATTACCGCTCAGGAGATGTGTGCCGAAATGGTTCGCGAGGACTTGAAGGTGGCTCAGCGGCATGCACTGTTGAAGAACCATGGCTACGATCTGCCGGTATCAGTGGAGAACTAGGATGTCACGTCAATTGAGCAGGTGTGTTTTTGTCGCAGGGCACAAGGGAATGGTTGGCTCGGCCATCGTTCGTCGCCTGCAGGCGTTGGGCTACACGAACATTGTGACGCGCGACAGGGCTCAATTGGATCTGTTGGATCAGCGTTCGGTCGCTGCCTTTTTTGCCGAAAAGAGAATTGACGAGGTTTACATAGCTGCGGCCAAGGTAGGTGGTATTCATGCCAATAATACCTACCCGGCGGAGTTCATCTATGAAAACCTGATGATGCAGGCGAATATCGTCCATGCTGCGCATCAGAACGACGTGCAGAAAATGCTGTTTCTGGGATCGTCCTGCATCTATCCGGCCAAGGTTCAGCAACCTATGGCTGAGGAGGCCTTGCTGACAGGTGTACTTGAGTCTACCAACGAGCCATATGCAATCGCCAAAATTGCTGGAATCAAGTTGTGCGAGAGCTACAGCCGTCAATATGGTCGGGACTACAGAAGTGCCATGCCGACGAACCTGTACGGGCCGCATGACAACTTTCATCCCGAGAATTCCCACGTCATCCCGGCACTGCTGCGCCGCTTCCATTACGCTGTCGAGCAAGACGCCGAAGAGGTGGTTATCTGGGGCAGTGGCTCACCCATGCGTGAGTTCCTGCATGTAGATGACATGGCGAGTGCTTCGGTTCATATCATGGAGCTTGATCGTGAGGTGTATGAGGCACATACACAACCTATGCTCTCGCATATCAACGTCGGCACTGGTCAGGATTGTACAATCCGTGAACTGGCCGAAACCGTTGCCAGGGTGACTGGTTTCAAGGGGCGCCTGAGTTTTGATGCGAGCAAGCCCGATGGACCACCGAGAAAGTTGATGGATGTTTCGCGCCTCCAGCAACTGGGGTGGAGTTCAACCATCAGTCTTGAAGATGGTCTGCGTGGCGCCTACAGCTGGTTCTCCGAAAATATCCTGGACGCACGTTCGCGGTAGCGTAGCTTGAGTACATATGACATGGCCTCTTCCGATGCCTTGTTCATATGCACTATCTTTCTGGGGGCGCTTTGCAGTTGTTTTTCTCTTCTGTCAGATGCAACCCCTCCCATTGGGGGATCCCCCACTGAGGCTTAACCGGTACATATGATCAGGCACCTAATCAACATCCTTCTTTCTCTTTTTCCTCCTTCCCGTTTTTTTTCTGCCAGAGCCGCTCTCTTACGTTTCGCCGGTATCGGTATAGGTGTGGACGTAAAGTTTTGCGGTCGCGGATGGATTTATGGGCGCGGTCGCCTGGTGATCGGTGATGGAACCTGGATCAGCCCGGGAGGGATCTTCCACACCCATCAGGAGGCGGATATTCGAATAGGTTCGCGCTGCGATATTGGGCCAGGGGTCGAGTTCATATTGGGTAGTCACGAACTGGGTTCGCAAGAGCGACGGGCAGGCAAGGGCACTGCTCGTTCCATTGTGGTGGGAAGCGGTTGCTGGATCGGAGCAAGGAGCGTCATTCTGGGGGGGGTTACGATTGGTGAAGGTGCCATTGTTGCCGCCGGCGCAGTGGTTGTTCGGGATGTCCCCGCGAATACTCTGGTTGCTGGTGTGCCAGCTGTCGTAAAAAGGCAACTGTCATGAAGCGCCCTTTGGTCCTAGTGGTATGTAATGCTCTCGACGACAAGACCCGCATCGAGCGAGGGATTGTCAGTGATAGCCCGGCAGCCTCTCGCAAGGTATTCATGCTTTGCCAGGCTCTGCGTGAGGCGGGTGCGCGCCCTTGTGTCCTCAGTCTGGGACGGGGGCGTGCCAACGGCACGCTCAGCTATTTCCCCCGTGTTGTCAGGCGTGTAGCGGGCGTGCCGGTTGTGTATGCCCCATTCTCCCATACTCGGTTCCTTTCCCAGTTCCTTTCCTTGTTTTGCCTGATTGGTACCCTGCTTCGACTGTCATCGAGTCAACTTAAGGCTGTCATCTTCTATAACAGGATGGGCGCTTATCTGCCTTTGCTGCTGGCTTCCTCGGTCGCCGGCTACAAGCGTTTTCTTGACCTGGAGGACGGTGAGGTAGCGGGCCAGAACAGCGGTTGCCTGAAAGCTTTCCTGGGGCGTTCGATCACCTGGCTTTACGACCGGCTGTGCCCGGATGGTGCGCTGCTGGCATGTAGTGCATTGGCTGGAATGACAGATATACGCCCAGTTCATTGCTACTACGGTTCAACCTCCAAAAAGGTATTTGGGGTAAGGCCGGTTACCAATCCCCGCTCGGTGCTCATGGGTGGCACGCTTAGCGCGGATACCGGTGCGGACCTCCTGGTCGAGACGGTTCGTTCGCTGCGCCAGGGGAAAAGTGACTGGGTGCAAAACCTGCAGTTTGAAGTGACCGGCAAAGGTGAGGCTCTCCAGGCTCTGGAGCGTCTTGCATCTGAGCCAGGGGCTCCGAAAGTGTTCGTTCATGGGCGGACCACCGATGCGCAGTACGCCGAGGTACTCGATCGATGCAGTGTGGGATTGGCATTGAAACCGGTAGGTGGACCATTGGCCAATACGACCTTTCCATCGAAGGTCATCGAGTTCGCCGAGGCGGGTCTCCTGGTGCTGAGTACCGATATCAGTGACGTACGGACCGTGCTCGGTACCGGGGCGATGTATCTGACGAGTAATGATCCGTCGGAGCTGGCGAGCTTATTCCGTGAAATTGTCGAGTCCCCCGAGGACAGTCAACTCTGTGCCCAGCGTGGTCAGCAAGCTGTCATTGCCCGTTGTGCTCCACAGTTGGCCGGTCAGGCCGTCTTCAGTTTTCTGTTTGGTGGTCACCAATGACCGAAAAACCTTTGATCGTCACCTGGCAGCCGGTGCTGACAGATCATCAGGCCTTTACCTACGAGGAGTTGTCTCGGCAAGCCGAGACCCCTGTTCTGGCTTACGTGTTGAGCATGGAGGACGCCACTCGCCGGGAGCAGGGTTGGCGCGATACCCAGGTTGAGTCGGTTGAGCGACGACTCATACCTGAACGCGGTGCCTTCTCGTATTGCTATCGAAAAATGCGTGAACACCGGCACGATGTTCATTTGTTCGGCAGTGCCTTTCAGGGGCCGAAGATGCTCTATTGCCTGCTGCTGGCAATGTTCTTTCGTGTAGAGTTCTATATCGTCTCGGAGCCTTATTCGCCCATCGCCCAGGGATATTTCAACGATGGAGGGATGACGCGGCAAAAGCTGAAGGCAATGCTTCGTCCTCTTCTTTACAAATTGTACATGCTGTTGCTCAAACGAAACCTGTCAGGGGTGTTTTCCATCTCCTCGAAAGCACTGCAGCAGTATTCGGATTCAGGAGTGCAGAAGAGCAAGTTGTTTCCTTTTGGCTATTTTGTGCCAACGGTCGAAAAAACCTTTTCAGCTTCATCGGCGAAGGGCCATGGCTCTGCCGACCTGAGGGTCGTTTTTGTCGGAGCGTTGATAGCCCGTAAGGGCCTTGATCTCCTGATCGAGGCCGTGGCTCGCTCGAAGTTATCTATAACCCTTGATGTCTATGGGCCTGGCGACCCCTCGACATTCGTGTTTGATGACAAGCGGATCCGTTACTGCCGGACCATTCCGTTTGGTGATACGCAATCAGTTGTTTCCGCTTACGATCTTCTCGTCCTGCCCAGTCGTTATGATGGCTGGGGTGTTGTTGTGAATGAAGCGCTATGTGTCGGAGTGCCGGTGCTATGCAGTGACCAGGTGGGCGCGCGCACGCTGGTCGAGAAATTTGGGGCGGGAGTCGTCTTCGACTCCCACGATCCCCTGGCGCTCGAGCGCATTCTGGGAGGGCTCTGTTCCGAGCCTGAACGGCTGATTGCAATGCGCGCCGCCACGCGCGCTGCCGCTGCCGCGATCCAGCCTGCTGTCGCAGCAGGCTACATGCTGGCGGTACTGCGTGCCAAGCCTGGAGAAAAGGCAGCCGTCGTTTCTCCCTGGTACCAGGAACAATCGTCATGAGTCGGAATTCTGTCCGTTTGCACCTTACTAACATCGCCGGGCAGGGCGCTGTGCAACTGCTCAAGTCACTGTTGCCAGCCATGGAGCAGAATACCCATGTACGTGTCACAGAAGCCTATCTGCCTGACAGGGGAGACTTGTCCGCCTACGAAGGTGCCGGGGGGGCGATAAAGGTAACAGGCTATCGGCGCTATCTGCCCAATGCTCTTTCCCGTGTGGTGGAGTGTCTGTTTCTGGGGCGGTGTTTCAGTGGGGATGTCCCCTTGCTGGTCATGGGCGATCTGCCTATTCGTTGCCGCACCCAGCAAACGGTTTTTGTCCAGAATTCCCACCTTCTGCGTCCAGCGGCGAACTCCTGGAGCGTTTCAGGCCTCAAGTTGGCAGTGCTCAGATGTATTTTCCGCATGAACCTGCGATACGCCGAGGCGTTCATCGTACAAACGACGCTGATGCGTGACGCTCTGGTTGACTCATACCCTTCGTTGCAGTCCCGTGTGCATGTTGTGCCACAACCTGTCCCTGTCTGGTTGTTGCGCTCCGGGCTTAAGCGTACTGGGCGTATCGAGTCCTTGGACAAGCCCTTGCGCTTGATCTATCCGGCTGCGGGATATCCGCACAAAAATCATAAGCTGCTGGCTGCCATTGGTAGTGGCGATGTGATGCAATGGCCGGTCGAGAGCCTTGATCTCACCCTGACGGAAAAAAGCAATCCGGCCCCTGGTGTTCCATGGCTGCATTGCCGCGGTGTGTTTTCACCGCAACAGATGCTTGATGCCTATGGCCGAGTGGATGCCCTTCTGTTTCTATCGACTGACGAGAGCTACGGGTTTCCGCTTGTGGAGGCGATGTTTGCAGGTTTGCCGATCATTTGTCCTGACCTGCCGTATGCACGGGTCTTGTGTGGGGACGAGGCGATTTACTTTCGGGTGAATGACTTGGCCTCTTTGAAAAATGCTGTTGATGAGCTGCATGGAAAGCTGTCGGCAGGCTATTGGCCTGATTGGAGCGAGCAGTTGAAAGCGATACCCAGGAATTGGGAGACCGTGGCGCAGACCATGCTGGACATCGCGGCTCAGCCATTGGCTGGCGCGAAAAACGAATTGAATGCAAGGAATGATTAAATGTTGATCCCGGTAATCATGGCCGGTGGTTCTGGCTCCCGCCTCTGGCCGCTGTCGCGTCAGCTCAATCCCAAGCAATTTCTCTGCCTGGCCGATGCCGAGTTGTCAATGTTGCAAGCCACGATCAGGCGATTGGATGGGCTCGATGTGGGTTTGCCTAGCCTCATCTGTAACGAAGAGCATCGTTTTCTGGCCGCCGAGCAATTGAGACGTCTGGGATTGGAAGATGCCAATATCCTGCTGGAACCCATGGGGCGCAATACCGCGCCTGCCGTGGCACTGGCTGCTCTGCAGGCAACCAGTGAGGGCCAGGATCCCGTGTTGCTGGTGCTGGCTGCGGATCATCTGATCCGAGACGTGGCGGTATTCCAGCAGAGTGTCGAGCGGGCGATGCCATTGGCACTTGCCGGTAAACTCGTCACCTTCGGTATTGTGCCGACGCAGGCCGAGACGGGTTATGGCTACATTGAAAAGGGCAGCACCCTGGAGACCGGTGGTTTTGAGGTTGCCCGCTTTGTGGAAAAACCGGATGAGCAGACCGCGCAAGCCTATTTGGACAGTGGCCACTATCTTTGGAACAGTGGCATGTTCATGTTCCGTGCCTGTCGCTATCTGGATGAACTGGAAAAATTCCGCCCGGACATTCTCGCTGCTTGCCGTAGCGCCCTCGCTGCGGGGATGCAGGACATGCATTTCACCCGGGTAGGGCGCGAGGCGTTTGCCGATTGCCCATCGGACTCCATCGACTATGCCGTCATGGAAAAGACCGAAGATGCCGTGGTCTTTCCGCTTGACGCCGGTTGGAGTGATATCGGTTCGTGGTCGGCCCTGTGGGAAGTCGGTCAGAAGGACGCACAAGGAAATGTGTGTCATGGCGATGTGCTGGTCGAGCAGACAAGCAATACACTGATCCACTCGCAAAGTCGTCTTGTCAGTACCGTGGGTGTCGATGATCTGGTCATCGTTGAAACCAAGGATGCCGTCCTGGTCGCTCATAAGGACCGTGTGCAGGACGTGAAGAAGATTGTCGACAGGCTTAAAAGTGCCGGCCGTGGGGAGTCGATGGATCATCGTGAGGTCTACCGGCCTTGGGGGGTGTACGACTCCATCGATAAGGGCAGTCGCTACCAAGTGAAACGCATCACCGTGAAACCAGGTGCCAAGCTGTCGTTGCAAATGCACCACCATCGTGCAGAACACTGGGTGGTGGTCAGCGGTACGGCCAGGGTGACCAATGGCGAAAAAACCTACCTCGTTACTGAGAACCAGTCGACCTACATTCCAATCGGTCAGGTTCATACGCTGGAAAACCCTGGAGTGATCCCGCTGGAACTAATCGAGGTCCAATCGGGCTCCTATTTGGGAGAAAACGATATCGTGCGCTTTGAAGATGTCTATGGCCGTAAGTAAGAGGTAGTTTTGAAGTTATCAATCATTACGGTCTGCTATAACAGCGCGGCTACGATCAGGGACACCATCGAGTCCGTCCTTGCACAGGATTATGGTGATATTGAGTATATCGTGGTCGATGGCGGCTCGACGGATGGCACTCAGGCGATTGTAGAGTCATATGGCGACCGTATCAGTACCTACATCAGCGAGCCGGACAAGGGCATTTACGATGCCATGAACAAGGGAGTGGCGCTGGCTCGCGGAGATATGGTCGGTATTCTGAACTCTGATGACTTTTATGAGGAAACGGGGATCATTTCCTCTGTGGTCGAGGTGTTTCAGGCTCATCCGGGGAGTGACGTGGTCTTTGGCGATGTTGTTTTTGTCAATGCTGATAATCTTCAGAAAATCACGCGTTTCTATCGGGGTAACCGTTTCGCGCCCTGGAAGTTGCGTTTTGGCTGGATGCCTCCCCACCCGGCGTGCTTTATCCGTAGAGCGGCCTACCAAAAAGTAGGTCTCTATGCCTTGCAATACAGGATTTCAGCAGATTACGAGTTTTTTGTCCGTTTCTTCCTTATTCACCGTCTCAGTTATTCGTACCTGGACAAGGTACTGGTTCGCATGCGCGCCGGCGGAGCCAGCACGGCGGGTCTGAGGAGCAGCCTGAGGTTGAACCGGGAGATTGTCAGTGCTTGCCGAAGCAATGGTGTGTATACCAATCTGCTAATTCTGCTCCTGAAGTTACCATTCAAGCTCTGGGAGTTACGTAAACGCCCAAAGGATGCTGCGTGATGCCTACGGTTTTCCTTACCGGTGGAACTGGTTTTGTCGGCGGCGCGGTCTTGCAGCACTTGAGTCGTACTACCGATTGCCGGGTAATTGCCGGTGTTCGCAAGTGCAGCGGTCGGATCCCCGAGTCGGTGGCCCAGGTCATAGGAAAGCAGGACAGTCTTCTTTTCACGGGACCTGATCTGCTCGGAGTTGACGTCATGATTCACGCGGCGGCTCGCGTGCATATCATGAATGGAGAGGGGCCCGAGGCGCTGGACGAGTTTCGCAAGGTCAATACCAGGGGCACGCTGGCTCTCGCCCGTGATGCCGCCCTGGCAGGGGTCAAGCGGTTCGTGTTTATCAGTTCGATCAAGGTCAATGGAGAGGGTACGTTACCGGGGAGGCCTTATCGTGCCGACGACATTCCGGCTCCTCAGGGGGCCTATGGGGTTTCCAAACTGGAAGCCGAACAGGGGCTGTTGGCGATAGCGGAGGAGACAGGCATGGAGGTCGTTATCATTCGTCCTGTCCTGGTCTATGGGCCTGGGGTAAAGGCCAATTTCCGGACCATGATGGCCTGGTTGGAGAAAGGCTTTCCCTTGCCGTTTGGAGCTATCACCAATAAGAGAAGCCTGGTCGCCCTGGAAAATCTGGTTGATCTCATCGTGACGTGCATCGACCACCCGGCTGCTGCCAATCAGGTATTTCTGGCGAGTGATGGTGAAGACCTATCGACCACTTCGCTTCTGCGGCGCCTGGGGACGGCGCTTGGCAAGCCGGCGAGACTTATGCCGATCCCTGTATGGCTGTTGACGGCTCTGGCTAAGGCATTGGGAAAGGCGGCGCTCTCCCAGCGCCTGTTCGGATCACTGCAGGTGGATATCGATAAAAACAGGGCCTTGCTCGGCTGGGTGCCCAAGGTAAGTGTCGATAGTGCCTTGGCACTGACAGCTAAGGACTTTTCAGAAAGGCGGATGTGACATGTGGATGAGATAGGCAGCGGAAGTCTTGCTACTCCTCCGTATCGGGGAACCTGAGTGTTATCGTCTATCTACTTACAATGGGCGTGGAGTCAAATGCAGAATCAATCTCTCAAGGCAGCGGTGTCGACGGCAGGGCAATGTCGGCTTTGTCATGGCCTGCTACAGCGAGTATTCAAATCGACCCTATTGCAAAAATACGAAGTCGACTATTTCAAGTGCACCGAATGCCACTCATTGCAAACTGAACCAGCTTACTGGTTGGGTGAGGCATACGGGAAAAACCTGTCGAGCCTGGATACGGGAGCAGCGCAGCGCAACATTCACAATTGGGCAGCCTGCTATGTCATTTCAAGACTATTCGGTGTCAGGAACGTTATCGATATGGGCGGAGGTGATGGCTTGCTTTGCCGGTTGTTGCGCGATCATGGACTGAATTGCTACGTCAAAGATCGGTATGCCTCTCCTAACTATGCGCAAGGATTTACTGATCCTGATTTCGAAACACCCGATCTGGTGCTCGGCTTCGAGGTAATGGAGCACTTTGCTAATCCTGCTGAGGATCTTGAGGATATTTTCAAATATAAATCGAGATTCGTCCTGCTCAGTACGGAGCTCTATGCCGGTCAGGCAGAGGAGTGGTGGTACCTTACTCCTGATTCAGGGCAGCATATCTTCTTTTATAGCCATCAGGCTATTGAGCTGATCGCCAATAAACATGGCTATTCTTTTGTGGTTAGTGGCGGCTTTATACTTTTCTTCAGAAATGATGTTTCATCGATCAAGCGGACGCTCGCGAAGATTCTGCTGAAGGCAAGAGTCTGCCGACTGTTGAAATCACTTGTTGTCCTGTTGCCCTGCCCTGGCGTGGGAGCGGACTATGCGCTTCATACTGAAAAGATGAAAAAGGTCGGATAGATACTTTTGTAGACATCCAGGAGCCATGGGCTGCGCTTGGCTGCCAGCCTCGCAGCAAGCGCAACCCGTGGGACTCCAATGGACTCAGTGCAGCTTCAACCGCGGATCCGTCCCGCGCCCAATCCGGCTTCCCAGCATCAACATCAGCGTACGGAAGGTGCCATACAGCGCCATCTGGTGCATGCGGTATAGCGACACATAGAACATCCGCGCCAGCCAGCCTTCCAGCATCACGCTACCGGTCAGGTTGCCCATCAGGTTGCCTACGGCCGAGAAGCGCGACAGCGAAATCAGCGAGCCATAGTCGGTGTAGCGATACTCCGGAAGCGCTCCGACCTTGCCCTCGACCCGTTGTTTCAATGACTTGGCCAGCAGCGATGCCTGCTGGTGGGCCGCTTGCGCGCGCGGCGGTACATTGCGGTCGCTGCCAGGCTGTGGGCAGGCCGCGCAGTCGCCAAAGGCGAAGATGTTCTCGTCACGGGTGGTCTGCAGGGTCGGCAGGACCTGGAGCTGGTTGATCCGGTTGGTCTCCAGCCCGTCGATCTCCTTGAGGAAGCCGGGCGCGCGGATACCGGCCGCCCAGACTTTCAGGCTGGCCGGAATCACCTGGCCATCGGCGGTGATCAGGCTTTCGTTGGTCACCTCGCTGACCGCCGCGTTGGTCATGACCCGTACCCCGAGTTTCTCCAGGGTCTTGTGCACCGGCCCGCTGATCCGCTCCGGCAGGGCCGGCAACACCCGTGGACCGGCTTCGATCAAGGTGATATGCATGTTTTCCGGCTTGATCCGGTCCAGGCCATAGGCCGCCAGTTCATGGGCGGCGTTGTGCAGTTCGGCGGCCAGCTCGACGCCGGTGGCGCCGGCACCGACGATGGCGACGCTGATCATCTGCTCCGGTGCGTCGTTCTGCCCGGCATGGGCGCGCAGGTAGTGGTTGAGCAATTGCTGGTGGAAGCGCTCGGCCTGCTTGCGGGTGTCGAGGAACAGGCAGTGCTGCGCCGCGCCCTGGGTGCCGAAGTCGTTGGTGGTGCTGCCGACGGCGATCACCAGGGTGTCATAGGCCAGCTCGCGGGCCGGCAGCAGTTCCACGCCGTTTTCGTCGTAGGTCGCCGCCAACTGGATCTTTTTCCCGGTGCGATCGAGCCCGCTCATGCGGCCCAGCTGGAACTCGAAGTGGTTCCATTTCGCCTGGGCGACATAGTTGAGTTCGTCTTCCGAAGAGTTCAGGGAGCCGGCGGCCACTTCGTGCAGCAGGGGCTTCCAGATGTGGGTCAGGTTCGCGTCGACCAGCACGATGCTGGCCGTGCCGCGTTTACCCAGAGTCTTACCCAGGCGGGTCGCCAACTCCAGGCCGCCGGCGCCGCCGCCAACGATCACGATACGATGGGTCATGGGGATATCTCGCAAGGCTAAAGGAAATCTGTGCTTGCGTTATCCGGGCGAGCGCGAGGCAGCTCATAGCGCCAGATAACTCAGGAGGCGGCTCAACAGGCCCAGGCCGATCACCGCGACGAGCACCACCACCAGGAGCATCCACGGCCGAAAGGGCCGGCGCTCGACCTGGTGTTGGGAAAGTTGCAGGTACTCTTCGACATGCTTCTGGTCTTCCGGGTTCAGGCGGCTGCTCATAAAAGAAGGTCTCCTCAGGTAGACGTTACCGAGTGTGTAAACGCTACAGGGGTAATCCCGCAGCGTTTACCTGAGCATAGCCACCTGCTGGGCAGGTTCGTCGTATTGGCTGAATGATAACGCTTTGTATCATTCAGGCGGGCAATTTCGTCACAAACCTACAGGCTGATACCCACATCGAAGACGATGCTGCGCCCCAGGTTGCCACGCAGGAAGTCGGGCGCATCCGGGTGGGCGAACAGCACCCGGGCGAAGGTCGGTCCCACCAGTGACAGCGAGCGCCAGCCCTGGCGCAGGTATTCGGTGGGCGGGGGGAAGTGGCTGTTGAGGTCGAGGACCTCGCGCTTCAGGCTGGCGAAGGCGATGATGTCCAGCTCGCTGAGGTCCAGGCCGCGCTCCTTGTAGTTGTGGGATTTCTTGCGCAGGGTCGGTGCCAGGCGCAACAGCAGCTCGGAGGCGGGGATACGCCGCGGCTTTGCCTCGCGGCGCACCAGCTGGCTCAGGGAGAAGGCGCTGCGGCGGCGTTGCAGCTCCTCGCGCCATTCGTCATTGAGGCGACGGCCTTCGTCGAGAACGAAGAACACCTCGAAGCGGGCATCGCGAAACAGCACATCCGGCGGCTCCTGGCCGGCGGGGTGGAAGTCCTCGTTCCGGTAGGGCACGTTCAGCCCTTGTAGCAGGCGCTGGCAGACCCAACGCTCACGCTCCCATTTGCGGGCATTGGAAAGAAACGTGTTGGCTTGCTCGGCCTGGATGGTCAGCAAGCGTAAGAAATCCGAGTCGTCCATGGCCCAAGCTTAGCGTTGAAATCATGACAGCAGGAAGTGGCCCGGGGGACTTTCTCCGGGCGCGGTATTACCCGTGTAGACTGTAGGGCCTATCCAGGCAGGGAGTTCCGGGTGTGACGCAGAGGTGCTTATGATCAGTGCGCAATTGCTGTCGCCTACCAGCCTGTTCATCGGCTGGCTGATCTATCTGCCGGCGGTGTTGTGGGCGATCTGGCGTTCGCCCTGGGTCGAGCTGTTCACTGACAGTCGCCGTCAACACCTGCTGTTCGGTACCGTGTTCGGCCTGTTCCTGCTCTGGCTGCTGCGTCGTGATTTCGACACCGGCGTGTCCTATCACTTCATCGGCCTGACTGCGGTCACTCTGCTGCTCGATTGGCCGTTGGCGATCGTCGGTGCCCTGGCCGCGCAACTCGGGCTGGTGCTGCTGGGACGGCAGGACGTGGCGGCGCTGGGCGTCAACGGTACGCTGCTGATCCTGCTGCCGGTACTGGTCACCGAGGCCTGTGCGATGCTGGTCGAGCGTGCCCAGCCACGCAATCCCTTCGTCTACATCTTCTGCTCGGGGTTCTTCGCCGCGGCTCTGGCGGCGTTGCTGTGCCTGCTGTCGAGCCTGGCCCTGCTATGGTTCGACGAGCGTTTCGCGATGCCGGAGTGGCTGGAGGATTTCATCGGCTACCTCTGGCTGATCATCTTTCCCGAGGCCTTTATCAACGGCATGGTGGTCAGTGCATTGGTGGTGTTCTGCCCGGAGTGGCTGGAGACCTTCAACCGCACGCGCTATCTGTCGGCGCCGTGGAAGGACAACGAGCCGCCCGGAAACTCCCGTTGATCTGCATCAAATGACCCGCTTCGCCAGGCGCTCATGCTGGGAAAAACACCCGGGGAGGGGCGCAGTGATGAGTGTGTACGAATGGGCGCGTCAGGAAGTGCGGGCCAGTCTGGATGCGGCACAGGCGGCAGGCTTCGAGCCGGGGTTGGGGCTGCGCGCCCTGCTCAGTGCGGTGGTGCAGCAGAGCAAGGCGGTGCGCAGTGCCGAGGATCTGGCCGACGAGCTGCAGTTTCTCGCCGAAAACCTCGATGACGATCAGGATTATGGCTTCATGCGGCCCTGATCCCGTTGCGATCAGTGAGTGCGCGGCGACAGTTCTTCGGAGAACAGCTCGTCCTCGGCATCCGGGGCGACCGGGATCTTGTGCTCTTCGGCCGCCCAGGCGCCCAGGTCGATCAGCTTGCAGCGGTCTGAGCAGAACGGCCGGTTGGTATTGGTCGCCTTCCATTCCACGGGGGCTCCGCAGGTTGGGCATTCGACGGTCAGGGGCTGGCTCATGTTCGGCCTCCTTGTAAGGTCAGGTAGAAGTTGTGCAGGCGCTCGACTTCGCTGTGCAGCCAGGCGAGGTCGCGGTCGTTGACCAGGACGTCATCGGCGTATTTCAGGCGCTCCTCGCGGCTGGCCTGGGCCTTGAGAATGGCCTGAACCTGCTCCTCGCTGGTCTGGTCGCGCAGCAGGGTGCGCTCGACCTGCAGCGCTTGCGGCGCATCGATCACCAGCACGCGCTGGGTGGTGGCGTATTGGCCGGACTCGATCAGCAGCGGTGAGACCTGGATCGCGTAGGGCGACTGTGCCTTGGCCAGGTGGCTGGCGATCTCCGCGGCAATCAGTGGATGCAGCAGCGCTTCGAGCCAGCGCCGCTGTTCGGCGTCCGCGAAAATCAGCCGGCGCAGGGCGCTCCGGTCCAGCTGGCCGTCGGCCTGCAGCACGCCGGGGCCAAAGTGCTCGGCGATCTTCAGCAGCGCCGGACGCCCCGGTTCCACCACCCAGCGGGCGGCGTGGTCGGCATCCACGGCGTGGATGCCCAGGTCTATGAAGTGCTGGGCGGCGGCGCTCTTGCCGCTGCCGATGCCGCCGGTCAGGCCGAGGATCCAGGGTTTTGTCGCGGGTGTGGTCATTGGAAGCCGGCAAAGTGCAGATAGGAAGTGGTTATTTGACCACCCCAGAGCAATGCAATCCAGCCGGCAATCGCCAGATAGGGGCCAAAGGGGATTGGCGTCGAGGTCTGGGCGTTGCGCAGGCGCAACAGCATCAGCCCCAGTACCGCGCCCACCAGCGATGACAGCAGGATCGTCAGCGGCAGGATCTGCCAGCCGCCCCAGGCCCCGAGCATCGCCAGCAGCTTGAAGTCACCATGACCCATGCCTTCCTTGCCGGTCAGCAGCTTGAATAGCCAATACACCGACCACAGGCTCAGGTAGCCGGCGACCGCACCCCAGAGAGCGTCGCTCAGGCTGGTGAACAGGGCGAAGTGGTTGGCGATCAGGCCCAGCCAGAGCAGGGGCAGGACCAACGCGTCGGGCAGTATCTGGTGGTCGGCGTCGATCAGGCTCATCGCCAGCAGGCCCCAGGTCAGCACCAGCAGCAAGCCGGCAGGCCAGCCGAAGCCGAAATGCCAGGCGATGAACGCCGACAGCAGGCCACAGGCCAGTTCGGTCAGAGGGTAGCGCTTGCTGATCGGCGCCTTGCAGTTGGAGCATTTGCCGCGCAGCAGGGCATAGCTGAGCAGGGGCAGGTTTTCCCAGGCGCGGATGCGATGGCGGCAGTGTGGGCAGTGGGAGTGGGGCAGCAGCAGATTGTAGGTCGTGCCGGGCTCGGCCTGCGGCAGGCCCAGTACATCATGAGCCTGGGCGCGCCAGTCGCGCTCGAGCATTTTCGGCAGGCGCCAGACGACGACGTTGATGAAACTGCCGACGATCAGGCCGAGGATGAGTGCGCAAAAAACAAAGGCCAGCGGGTGGCTGGCCAGGAAATCGGGTAGGGGCATCGTTTAGACCACTTGGCCAAGCTTGAAGATGGGCAGGTACATGGCGATCACCAGGCCCCCGACAATGACGCCGAGCACGGCCATGATCAACGGCTCCATCAGGCTGGTGAGGCTGTCGACGCTGTTGTCGACTTCGGTTTCGTAGTAGCTCGCGACCTTGTCGAGCATGTCGTCGAGGGCGCCGGACTCTTCGCCAATGGCGGTCATCTGCAGCGCCATGCTGGGGAAAACCCCCGTGGTGCGCATGGAGAAGTTCAGTTGCATGCCGGTGGAAACATCCTGCTTGACGCGGTTGACGGCATTTCTGAACACCACGTTGCCGGTCGCGCCCGAGACCGAGTCCAGGGCTTCGACCAGCGGCACGCCGGCGGCGAAGGTGGTTGACAGGGTACGGGCAAAGCGGGCCACGGCCGATTTGTAGATGATCGGCCCGACGATGGGGATTTTCAGCAGCGTGCGGTCCATCCAGTTGCGAAAGCGCTCGGATGTCTTGTGCGCGCGTATCAGCCCATAGATACCGCCGCCCAGACCGAGGATCACCACCCACCACCAGTCCTGCAGGATCTGTGAAAGACCGATCACCATAAGCGTGAACGCCGGCAGCTCCGCACCGAAGCCGGCGAAGATCGCCTGGAATTGTGGCACCACCTTGATCAGCAGGATCCCGGAGACAACGATCGCCACCAGAATGACCGCGATCGGGTAGTTCATCGCCTTCCTGATCTTGGCCTTGAGCGCCTCGGTCTTTTCCTTGTAGGTCGCTACCCGTGAGAGCAGGCTTTCCAGGGCGCCAGCCTGTTCGCCTGCATCGACGAGGTTGCAGTACAGGTCATCGAAATATTCCGGTTTCTTGCGCAGGGAGGTCGCGAAGCTGTTGCCTGCGGCGACTTCCTGCTTGATGTCGTCCACCAGCTTGCGCATGTTCGGGTTGTCGAAGCCTTCGGCGATGATGTCGAAGGACTGCAGCAACGGTACGCCGGCCTTCATCATGGTGGCCATCTGGCGGGTGAACAGGGCGATATCCAGCGGCTTGATGCGTTTGCCCTTGCTGAACAGCGACGAGCCTTTCTTGCGAACCCGGCCCGGGTTGATCCCCTGCTTGCGCAACTGCGCCTTGACCAGCGCCGGGTTGTGGCCGGTAAGTTCGCCGGAGACCTTGGTACCTTTCTTGTCGGTGCCTTCCCAGGCGTAGGTGCTTATCTTTACCGCTTTCGTCGCCATGAATCAGTCCTTGGTGACCCGGTTGACTTCTTCCAGGCTGGTCAGCCCCTGCATGGCCTTGCGCAGGCCCGAGGTCCGCAGGTCGTTGAAGCCTTCCTTGCGCATCTGTTCGGCGATCTCGATCGAGTTGCCTTCGGCCATGATCAGTCGTTGCAGGTCGGGGGTGTTCTTCACCACCTCGTAGATTCCCACGCGCCCCTTGTAGCCGCCATTGCACTGGTCGCAGCCCACAGGTTCATAGACCTTGAACCTGCCGATCTGATCCGCAGGGAAACCTTCCTTAAGGAGTGTTTCCTGGGGAATATCGATTTCCCTCTTGCAGTGCGGGCACAGTTTGCGTGCCAGGCGCTGGGCGATGATCAGGCTGACCGAGGTGGCGATGTTGAACCCGGGGATACCCATGTTCTGCAGGCGGGTCAGGGTTTCCGCGGCGCTGTTGGTGTGCAGGGTCGACAGCACCATGTGGCCGGTCTGGGCCGCCTTGATCGCGATTTCGGCGGTTTCCAGGTCACGGATCTCGCCGACCATGATCACGTCCGGGTCCTGGCGCAGGAACGAGCGCAGGGCCTGGGCGAAGTCCAGGCCCTGTTTCGGGTTGACGTTGACCTGGTTGATGCCTTCCATGTTGATCTCCACCGGGTCTTCGGCAGTGGAAATGTTGATATCCACGGTGTTGAGGATATTCAGGCCAGTATAGAGCGAGACGGTCTTGCCCGAACCGGTGGGGCCGGTGACCAGGATCATGCCCTGCGGCTGCTTCAGCGCGGTCATGTACAGGTCTTTTTGGTCCGGCTCGTAGCCCAGGGCATCGATGCCCATCTGGGCGCTGGACGGGTCGAGGATCCGCATGACGATCTTCTCGCCCCACAGGGTCGGCAGGGTGTTGACCCGGAAATCGATGGCCTTGGTCTTCGAGATGCGCATCTTGATCCGGCCGTCCTGGGGTTTGCGCCGCTCGGAGATATCCAGGTTGGCCATGACCTTCAGGCGCGCGGCGATTCGACCTGCCAGGTGGATTGGCGGCCGGGCGACTTCCCGGAGCATGCCGTCGGTGCGCAGGCGCACGCGGTAGACCTTTTCGTAGGGTTCGAAGTGCAGGTCCGAAGAGCCGCCCTTGATCGCATCCAGCAACATCTTGTTGACGAAGCGCACCACCGGGGCGTCGTCGGCATCCTGGCCGGCGATCGGGTCGTTCTTCTTGTCATCGATCGACTCGATGTCCAGGCCATCGAGGTCGACATCGGCCATGTCTTCGAGACCGGTGGCGCCGCTGTCGAAAAACTTGTCGATGGCGTCGGTGAGCTTGTCGTCCTCCACCAGGATCGCCTCGGTATTGAGGCCGGTGCTGAACTGGATATCGGTGATCGCCTGGTGGTTGCTCGGGTCGGAGATGCCGACGAACAGCTTGTTGCCGCGCCGCCATAGCGGCAGGACATGGTGCTGGCGGATCAGCTTCTCGCTGACCAGGCCCTTGGGCTGGCTTTCCTTGTCGAGGCCGTTCAGGTCGAGCAGGGCGACGCCGAAGTGCTCGGAGGCAATCTCCGCGACCTCGCGGCTTTTCACCAGCTTGTTCTGCACCAGGTAGCTGACCAGGGACATCCGATTGCGTTGGGCTTGCTGATACGCCTGCTGAGCGTTCTTGTCGGTAATCAGCTCGGCCGCTACCAACTGCTTGGCGAGGCCGGAGAGGGCGATATCGTTCATGTAGGTACCAGACACGGACATTGCGAGTTTTATAGCGTAGTCGGGCGGTGGTGCCAAATCCGGGATAGGGGGGTGACAAAAAATGTCAGGTTTTGTTGCTCTGAAGCAGATGTTGCAAAAGAGAAGGGCTTTATCGCGGGCGGATGACGGCTCCATCAAGCATGGCACGGGGCGTGCTTTGAAGACCTCGAGCCATACGGCCTTTTCACGTCTGGAGACGAAATATGAATGCTCAAAAGGGTTTCACCTTGATCGAATTGATGATCGTTGTGGCGATCATCGGTATTTTGGCGGCTATCGCATTGCCTGCTTATAACACTTACACGCAGAAGGCCCGCTTTGCCGAGGTTGTTTCGCTTGCGGACGGGTACAAGACTGCAGTGGCAGTTTGCATGGTAGAAACCGGGAACTCGACTGGTACTGGGTGCAGTGCGAACTCAAATGGTGTACCTGCGACAATGACGTCGAACAGCGTGCAATCGATGTCGGTCACCAACGGGGTCATTCTGATGACCGCGACGCAAGCTGCGGGTGGCTATACCTATCAGCTTACACCTACAAGTACAGGCAACGGAATTACTTGGGCTGTTGGCGGCACCTGTGTGAACGCTGGTTTCTGCAGATAGTATTTGATGTTATGCGTGGAGCCTAGCGCGGTTTAGTAAAAGCCGGCATTCCTTTAAGGGTATGCCGGTTTTCATAATCGCTAAGCGTTTGAAATAGTGAATGTGGGAGCGCTATGGTTTTGCGTCGATTGGTTTTCTTTCTGCTTGCCTTTATTTCTGCATGCCTGCTGTTGGTGCTTTGTTTTTCTTCCTTGAATAATCCCCTGATTTTTGATGATGTGCCTTTTTTTCGACCGGGTGGTCCTGCGGATTTGTTGTCCAACGGATATAGGCTGAGCCCGCGATCATGGGTATACGACACCATGGCCGCAAGCTTCGTTTATCTGAGTGATAAGATTATTTGGTTGAGAGTCGAGAATCTGATTCTTCATGCATGTACGGCTTTGGTGTTATTCGGTTTTGCTCGCCAGTTGCTCAACAGCTTGGATAGACGCACCGCCTTTTTTCTGAATGCTGATACGGCGGCTTTTATCGTCGCTTTTCTATTCGTCATCCATCCACTGACCATTCAAACTCAGGGTTACCTAATCCAGCGCACCATAGTCTGCGCCACGCTTTTTGGCCTGTTGGGGTTGTGGGCTTTCTGGCAAGGGCTATGTGGGAAGCGCTGGGCTCTCTGGGCGTCCTGTCTGTGCATGTTCCTTTCACTGTATGCCAAGGAGCATGCGGTGATGTTGCCGGCTTTGTGTTTCCTGCTATGGCTACTGCATCGCCGTAGCCAACTCTCCTCGTCGTTTTCTACCGGGGAGGTTTTTTCGGTGTTGGCGGTTCAGGGGACCATTGCTATATCCGTCATACTCTGGTTCAAGGGTTTGATCGGCGTTGTCTATGAGATCAAGGCTGAAGAAGTGCTCAGTGATGAGGTCTTCCAGCCGGATGGCTCGCTTTATGTGCTGAGCGTGCTGAATCAGATGGGGTTGTTCTTCAAATATCTTTCGACCTTGCTCTTGCCTCAAGGGCGAATGCTGGGGCTCGACCTTCGGGTAGCTTTTCCCCTAGGGTACGGTGCCTGGTGGGCTTGGGCTGGTCTTGCAGCGTTCGTTGCCTATGGATTGGCATCCTGCCTATTGTTGCTGCGTGGCGCGAGCAAGGGGCTTCTGGGGTTCGCGCTACTGTTTCCATGGGTGCTGTTTGTAACGGAATTGGTATCTGTTCGGTTGCAGGAGCCTTTTGTGCTGTATCGCAGTTACCTTTGGGCACCTGGTTTATTTATTGCCTTGGCGTTAGGAGTGCGACGACTCAAGAAGATTTATTTGGTCACCCTGATTCCCGTTTTTGCACTTTATCTGTCTGGGCTTTCCTATGATCGCCTGATGACTCTGTCCACGCCTGTATTAGTGTGGAATGAAGCAGTGCAATATTATGAGCGACAAGGCGACACGCCAGGGCTTCTTGGCGGATATCGGCTTTATTACAATCTGGGAGTTACCTATCTTGAGGTCGGATTCGTTGATTTGGCGTCGGAAAATATTGAAAAAGCAGTAGCGCTGAAACCGACATATGAGTACGCCCATTATCAGCGGGGGAGGATTTTTCTTTTGCGTGGAAAGGCAGCAGAGGCCAAGGTGGAATTTGAGCGCGCCATAGATCTCAGGTCTAGCTACGCAACACCTTACTTGGGAATGGCAGACGCCTTGAAAAGCTTGGGGCAGACCGATGAAGCCCAACGCTACCTTGAACTTGGATGTAATCGAGGTAGCCAACTGGCCTGTGACCGAGCACGCCCCAAGACGCCTTTGATGCTGCTCCCGAAAACGTGATTCGATACCTGATGGACATCGCACGGGTCGGACGGAATAGATCATGGTTGCTGCTCGTGCTGTTCCTCTCTGGCGTGATGGTGCTCGGGCCCAGCTTGGGTGGGCATACTGTCCAGCGCCTCGGGCAGGTCATCGTTGCCGGTACCGCCCTTGTCTTCCTCTTGTGTTGTCGAAAGCCGTCTTCGGCAGGCCTGATTGATCAACCTGCCGTTTTCGGGGGTGGGTTGATCCTGTTGATTGGCGTCATTTCTTCCCTGCGTGCGCAGCAACCGCTCTGGTCTCTCTTAGAGATGGCCTTGATCACGGCAGTTGGCCTCTGCGCCGCCGCTGTCGCCCTTACGCGTCGAATCGATGACGTTTCCCTTGATCGCGTGCTGATGCTGTTCATCGTGTTCATCTGCGCCTTCAAGAGTTTCGACTTCCTGGAGCTGGCATTGCGTTCGTTTTTCACCAATGCTACGGGCATTCTGGATACCGACAGGTTTCTGAGCGGCTTCTCCAACAAACGTTTCTACGGCCAGTTTCAGACCTTCACCCTGCCGCTGCTGACTCTTCCCCTACTGTTGGCGAGCAAGCGCTCCGCCAAGCTGTGGGTATTCATACTACTGCTCTTCTGGTGGATGATTGCGATCTCCGGTGGCACGCGTGGCACCTGGCTAGGAATGGGAGTCGCCGCCTGCCTGATGGTTGCTTGTGGACGTAGCGGCAGACGTTGGTTCTCATGGCAACTACCGGCTGTTGCAATGGGCCTTTTGCTGTTCTGGCTGATGTTCCGCGTCCTGACAGATTACCTAGGCCTAACGGTGGTGAACTTCGCCGGCGACCGTCTGACCACCTCGCTCTCGGCCCGTGACGTGATCTGGCAACAAGCCTGGGACATGATCCGCGAACGCCCCTGGCTCGGCTTCGGCCCCATGCACTTCGCCGATATCCACAACCCCATCGCCGCGCACCCGCACCAGGCCATCCTGCAATGGGCCTGTGAGTGGGGCATCCCCTCCACCCTGCTGGTGATGTGGCTGGTCGGCCGCGGACTCTGGGCCACCTTCCGCCTGGTCCGCGAACGCGCCGATTCCAACGACCCGGTCGACCTGCTGCGTGTCTGCCTGTTCGCCAGTCTTATCGGTGCCCTGACCCAATCGATGGTCGATGGCGTGATCGTCATGCCGTACTCCCAGTTGTGGCTGTCCCTGGTGGTCGGCTGGCTGATGGGCATTCACGTCTGGAAAGGTCAGCCCGCCAAACCGAACGCCTTCATTCACTGGTCATGGATGGGCATCAGCACGGCCGCCGTGCTGTTCCTGGTCTTCATCGTGATCCGCGACCTGCCGCATCAGGACGCGCGCAACGAGCTCTATCAACAGCAATACGGCGGGCACTTCCAGCCGCGCTTCTGGGCCCAGGGCGTGATCGCGATCAAGCCCGATTAGCTTGCTCCGTTCGTCGCCCGATGCTAGCGTTAGCGCCACGCCGGTGTAGCTCAGTCGGTAGAGCAGCGCACTCGTAACGCGAAGGTCGCAGGTTCGATTCCTGTCTCCGGCACCAGTTCAGGTTCCAGCGAAGGCTACCAAAATCTCTGGAACCCCCGTAAACCGCCTTCTGGCGGGTTTTTTCGTTATGGCGTTCCGTCGGAATCCGACAGCTGCCAGCCGATTTAGGGGTAACGTTTGGGATAAAGTCGATTCGATAAAGGGGTTTACCCTTATGGCTCGTACTACTGCTCCCCTGACTGACACCGCATGCCGTTCGGCCAAACCTACTGACCGCCCGTACAAGCTTTTTGACGGTGACGGTCTTTACCTCCTCGTTTACCCCAATGGCCGCAAAGGCTGGCGCTTCCGCTATGTGAAACCGGATGGGCGAGAGGGGCTGACCTCGTTTGGCAACTACCCCGTCATCGGGCTTGCAGATGCTCGGCAGAAGCGTCTGGAGACTAAGCGGATGCTGGCTGAAGGTATTGATCCGATTGCGTCCAAGCAGCAGGCCAAGGCCGAGGCGGTTGTCAGAGGGCACACGTTTGAGCGCGTTGCCTTGGACTGGCATAAGGAAATGTCCGTGAAGTGGGCGCCTGGCCATTCAAGAACCGTGTTGAGTCGCTTGAAGACTCACGTATTCCCACTGCTAGGCGCACGCGCCATCGTTGATCTGGATACCTTCGACCTCATGCAGCCGCTTGAGGCGATCAAGAAGCGCGGCACGATCGATGTGGCCTTAAGGGTACAAAACTACCTTCAGAGCATCATGCGTGAGGCGAAGCGGCTGAGGTTGATCACGGTGAACCCTGCATATGACCTTGAGGGCTTCATCAGCGCGCCACGGGTTACGCATCGGCCTGCACTCCCGCTCTCACGTCTGCCAGAGTTGATGGATCGCATCGAGAACTACAAGGGACGCACGCTCACTCGGCTGACAGTCATGCTGTCGCTACACGTGTTCGTGCGCTCCAGCGAATTGCGCTTCGCACGTTGGAGTGAGTTCGACCTGAAGCGCGGCATATGGGAGATACCGGATACGCGACCCGCGTTGGACGGCGTTCCGTATTCGACCAGAGGGACGAAGATGGCGGGCGATATCCATCTGGTCCCTCTGTCACCGCAAGCGGTGGCGTTACTCGAACAGATTCATGCGATCACGGGGTACTTCGATCTGGTGTTTACCAGTGACGCTCGCTCGTGGAAGCCTATGTCTGAGAACACGGTCAACAGCGCTTTGCGGAACATGGGCTACGACACTAAGACCGAAATTTGCGGGCATGGCTTCCGGTCTATGGCGTGCAGTGCCTTGGTCGAATCCGGGCTGTGGTCAGAGACGGCTATTGAGCGGCAGATGAGCCACAGGGAGCGCAACAACGTTCGGGCGGCGTATATCCACAAGGCCGAGTTCCTGGAGGAACGGCGAATGATCATGAGTTGGTGGAGCCGTTACCTCGAAGCGAATCGGCAGGAGCATATCTCGCCGCATGAGTTCGCGAATCAGACCGGGGCAAACGTTTCTAGCCTACGAGCAAGGCGTGGCGCAGTCGAGTGAGCGCACGGCTTTGAAGCTTCGGTGATCCGCTTTTTTATGCGGGTCCATCCAAACAGGGCTGCGAAGCCGCCCTGTTTGGATGGACCTCACCTAAAAAATCAAAAGCACCCAATCGGCCACTGGAAACCACCGGATTCCGTACACGCCTAATGCCATTTTAAACCGCAAAATCCCGCGGGCGAGTCGCTTGACCCTCTCGGATTGCGGGCGTAGAAAAGACAGTGCAAAGGCTGTCGTTGACAGCACCCCAGGTGACCCGAGCCTTCAAAGTCACGCCGCTCTCGCGGTGGCTCTACCCAAGGGCGATTCGCATCCGGCAGCTCGCCCGCTCACTACCCATGTGATGGATGCTCTTACACACATAGCGCTCGTGCGCCAGATACACCGTTCCTAGCTGCCCTGCAGCAACCTATCCGCTTGGCCGAATATTGCGCCAACCTGTGCCCGTCTCTTTCTTCTGGAAAGAGACGGGCACTTCTACCACTGCTGCAGCCCTGATCGCACATGGCTTTGCGGCATTCCCCCTCGTGACAATCGGCGTGACAAACGCCGATGTCACCAGCAACAGCGCTGTAGATGATGGTGCCGCAGACCAAGGAATGGACTGCACCTGACTGACAGTCAGGCATGCCCCGGTCATCGCATTGCTGCTTGCACCTGGCTCAGGATCTCGCGGCACTGGTCTCGTCAGCCAATGCAGCCTCCACCCGCCCACCGGTAACGGTGCTCAGGAGGCCAGATCATGAGATGCCCTTGCTCCCGCTCGTAAGGAGCCGCCAGTCCCGCGTAGTGGACATTCCCCACAGGTCGCAGGGGCCTTGATCCCTGATAACACTCAACATTCTTGGCGGGATGACGTGGGGCGAGGACTGGAGAGCAAGAGATGAGGTGACCGGTATGGCATTGGTGGGTAGACGCGATGGCCGCAATTTCGGCTACGGCAGGCAGTTGAGCTACGCGGGGCCGCAGGCGCTGAAAGACATGTTCGGCGGTGGCCACTACGGCACGGTCAAGGCGCACAGTGATCGATGGTTGGCATTCGTGAGGTGGTGCCGCTCCGAACAGGGGCCCGGCATCAATGATGCGCGGCAGATTGATCGCAAAGTGTTGGTCGACTATGCGGCGTATCTGCGCGACGTGGTTGGGCGTGGCGATCTCGCCATCAGCACCGCACAAAACCGCCTATCCAGTGTTAACAAGACCCTGGCAGCGCTTCGCGGTGATCAGTACGTGAAATTGCCAAGTCCGAGCAAGGCGCTGGGTATGCAGCGCACCGGGATTCGTCACTCAGTGCCGCAGGGCCAAGACCGCGAACAGGTTAAGCAGATCGTCGATTTGCTTTGCAGCCACGACCAGAGACGGGTCGCAGCTATCGTCCTGTTGGCGCGAGCCACCGGCATGCGCCTGCGTGAGGCCATCTTGGCCGACCTGTCACGGCTAAGCCGTGAGGCTAGCGACCTAGGCAGGATCAATATTCAGGATGGCACCAAAGGCGGCCGCGCCGGTGCCTCGGCACCCCGCTGGATTGTGGTGGACGACCATGTTCGCGAGGCGCTTGGGTTTGCACAGCAGGTATCGCCTGTTGGTAGCCGCAATTTGATTGCTCCACACGAAAGCTATCTTGGTGTGCTGCAGGAAACCATCCGCCCAGCACGAGACATCCTGCATGCACACAACCTCAAAGGTTTCCATGAGCTAAGAGCGGCCTACGCATGTGAGCGCTATGAGCAAATCACCCAACACCACGCGCCTATCAATGGCGGCCACTGTTGCCAGTTAGATAGGAAGCTTGATCGTCAGGCCCGGAAACAAATTAGCCATGAGCTGGGGCACGCTCGGATCGATGTGGTCGCTTCCTACGTAGGAGGTCTCAGATGAGTAAGGTCTTCGATATGGAGTTGTTCTTGGCTGCGGTGCTGACGGGCTCGCACGCAACTCGGCAACGCCATGTGCGACAAGCGAAAATCATCCAGGCTGAGATTGCGGAGCGCTGGCAGCGAGGATCGCCTTGGGCTTGGCAGAGAAAGCACCTGGTTTGGTTTCTCGAAAATCGCCTATGCCGGAACAGCGAGGCGACACGATATTACTACCACCTTACGGTACAGCTAATCGTGCATCGATTAGAAAAGCCATGGGTATTCAAGCAGTAAGAAGATCTATGTATTCGGCTCGTCCACCGGCAGAGATTGAATCCATGAAATAGGCTGATACTTGGCTGATGGTCGGCCGGCTTTAAGGATAAAAAGGTCTGTGCTTTCGGATGAAAAGCATCGATGATGGCATTCCGATGGCGCGCTCAAGCTGGTAATCTCAGGTCTAGATGACGAAATGCCTCTGCGCTCGTCGCCCGCTATGCTCCATCGGAAGGGAAGTCCAAATGAGTGCTGTGGCTTGTGTCTGTGCCGCCCCCACCAGTCCGGCTGTCTGTGTGGAGGCTTGTGATTGAAAAAGTTATACACGCGATTCACTAAGCTTGTATTCAGATTCGATGAAGATATCGAAGACAGTGGTGTTGGTAAACATCCTTATCATTTGAACTATGAAAGTGGTGTCTACAGAGAGTCTGATCTAGTTAAAATTATTCGTGGTGCAGTGCCGCACTTTGCTTTAACGCCGGAAGAATATAGCAGATTAAAAGACCAGGACGATATTGATGAGATGTATAGACTTGCATTCTCTAGGATATCAAAAGCAAAAAAAGATAAAAAGGGAGACTATGGAGAGCTTCTATTATTTTTGTTATTGCAGTCATTCTATAATACCGAGCGATTAGTCACAAAGGTCAAGCTGAGAAGCTCGGTGAAAGACCAAATAAAGGGTTTTGACTGCGCTCATTTTACAGTCGGTGATGATGGGCAACCTCTTCTCTGGCTGGGTGAAGTTAAATTTTATAAGTCCTTTTCTGGCGCTCTAGATGACGTTGTTGAAGAAATTGTTGCGCATACAAAGGGCGAATATTTAAAAAATGAATTTTCAATTCTTTGCCCAAATGTAGAGTTTAATGGTGGTGTAGATATTCCGGACTCCGTAGTCGACATTTTGGATGGTACGGTTACGCTAGATGACGTTAAAATAGTCATTCCTGCATTGGTTACTTATGAGACTGCAGTCCTTAAAGCGCACACATCCATCGACCAAAGTTTCAAAGATAGCATAAAGAAACAATTTGAGAAAAAGTATGAGCTCATAAATTCTAGGGATATCACTATACCACCTAATGTCGAAGTGTTCTTTTTGTTACTTCCGCTGTCGGATGTCGATTCAATAAAGAGCAAGTTATAACAAATTGAGGCGGTCTACAGATGAATTTCTTGCAAAGGATTGCCGATAGGGCGCACGAACGACTGCAGAATGACGAGCAAGCTATTTCTCTCGCTTGCGACTCAAAAGTATTTGCCAGGCATGTTCAAGATATATACAAGGTACTTCAATCCCCCAAGTACTATACGTTCGGTGTGCAGAAACTTTGTTTTGCATGCGAGGCTGCAGTAAACGAACCAATGGTGATTGCTCTACTAGAGCAGTGTATAAATTCATCTCGTATATTTTTATATGAGGAGATGCTGCGGAAACGATTACAGTATGCTCCGTCGGCTGAAGGTTTTTTAGAGGTGGCTCAAAAGGCATTCTACTCTTTGGAGAGTGATGTGATTTTGACCAAAGAGCAAAAAGATTTATATGATCTTTTCTTGAAAAAAAGGCGGTTAGTGATTAGTGCGCCTACATCCTTTGGGAAGTCTCGCATTGTCAGAGAAATTATTTCTCACAGTTCCTATCAGTGTGTGGTAATGATCGTACCCACCAATGCGCTATTGAATGAAACCTATCAAGCTTTTAGAGAGGATAGAGGGCTTTCTGAGTATTCGTTGGTGTTCTCAACTCATACTGAACCCCCAGAAGGGAAAGCTATTTATATATTTACGCCTGAAAAGTTTGATTTGTATACAGACGAGCATGGGATACAGTTCGATTTCTTTGTGTTTGATGAGGTGTATAAGGTTGGTAACTATGATGGGCGTTCTTCTGTATTTTCAAATTGTTTGTACAAGGCGTACAAGCGTAAGTGTGATTATTACCTGATTGGCCCTTACTTCAAAAGTTTTAGCGCGAAATACTTGGAGAGGACGTCTGGGCATTTTGAGAGATATCAGACTGACATCGTGCAAAAAGAAATCATAAGCTATTTTGATGGGGGGGCGCCGACCTATCGAAAAATAACACTTCCTGTGAGAGCCGGTAAAGATGCGAGGCTAAAGCAAGTCCTACAAAAAATCGATGGGCCTACCATTGTATATGTGGGTCGCAAGGATACCGCAGAAACCCGAGCGAAAATAATTCACGAGATAAAATCTAAGGCGTTGCGGCAAAAAAGCGATTCAGTAGTAGAGCTTGTTGAGTATATTAAAAAGACGATATCCACGGAGTGGAGGCTAATTGATTTTTTGCAGTCAGGAGTCGCTTTTCATCATGCGGGCATCCCAAAATACATACAGTCAGAGATAGTTGACTTGTTTAATGCTGGGGAGCTCGATGTGATTGTTTGTACGCCCACATTAACAGAAGGGGTGAATACCACTGCGAAAAACGTTGTTTTCTTTGATACTACAAAGGCTGATCAAAGTTTAACTGGATTCGAAGTTAAGAATGTAGTTGGCCGATCAGGTAGATTTGGTCAGCATTTCGTAGGGCGTGCGGTATTTTTGGAGCCTCACGCTGAGCAAGATGATATCGAAGAAATTTCTTTTCCTATATTTGATTCAGAAAATTTGAGAGAAGAAGACAATATTCAGATATCGCTAGATGATTTGAATGACGCTGGACGTAATCAAAGAGAGCGAATTAATAATCTTGCTGGGTCCTTGATGATTCCTCTAGAGGTATTAAAGAAGAATAAGTATGTGTCGCTTGATAATCAAATTCGGCTCATAATGCACCTCAGGGAAAACCCCTCAATCAGGAGGGAACTGCTCGGAGCACATAACCCGCCACGAAAAGAGCAAGTCGATTTAATTATTCATTTGGTCCATGATTTTCTCTATTCTGACTCCGACAAGAGAGATAGTTGGAGTACCGGGAATATTTCGAGATTCGTTAAGTATCACGTGTATCACAGTCCGTCTATAAAACAGCTGATAAAAGAGCATCACGCGGTGAAGGAAGATACGAGGATTAGGAATGTTCTCGATCTGATATATACGTATTTTGAATATTCTCTTCCTAAATATATATCTGCGCTTGAGAATATTGTAAATTTTGTATATTCGGAAAAAATATCCTTTGCATTGTTTGTTACCAAGCTCCAGTATGGAAGTACTGAGCCGCAAGATATACTCTTGGCTGATGCTGGTATACCTAGATCTATAATAATTCAAGTGTCGGGAGGTTTGAGTGGGGCCACAACAATCGAATCTATTAAGGACCGCCTTAGCCGTAATCCTGGGATCCTAAGCAGATTAAGTGGGATTGAGACCAGGATGTTAAAGAAACGAATTTGAAGTGAGTGTTGTGTGTTGCTGTGGTGGCGTTTTTTTGTAAGTTGACTTTTCTCTGAACGGACTGATGGTATTGCGAGCCATTAGTCCTTTCAGGCGTGATTAGAGGTTCGTAGCTGTCGAGCTTGAGCTTTATGGATAAGAGCGGGTGATTAATGTTTTATGGCATTTTCACGATTGCGAGGTGGCTTCAGCCGGAGCTAGACTACCCTCAATTATAGATTCTTGAACAGCGCTTATGTCATCGGAGCCTTTAGCACAAAATTGTACATCTCGTGTGAAAGGGTTTCCAAGGTGACCAATCCTGAAAACGCCGCCCGTAGCCAACCCTTGTGTTAGCTGATTTTCACTTAGCTCATAAAATTCACTTAGACAAATCCATGTGTTCTTCTGAAAACAAGTAGAGTTTGCAGGGAAAAAGAAAGCAGCAAATCTGTTTGCGCTTTGACAACCGAAATCATTTCGATAGTGATGACCTTGAGAAGTGGTTTTTGCAACCAAAACTACTCCATTGTTCAAGTTGCCGAGTACAACCAAGAACTTATCTTTGGTTGAACCGTCAGCGAACACAAACTCTTTATGGAGGTAGATGGTCCCAGGGGTCACATTATTTCCTTAGAGTTGCGACCATTTCTGCTCGATCAGCGGCGAGCCCCATAACTGCGTCTTCTTCCTGACTGCGTACGGCCATTCGGTACGGGATGCTCGCTTGCTTCTGTCCCTCTACTTCATAAATTTGATGCCATGGCAGATTTTCTAGATGGGTTTCTTCCACCATTTGTTCTGCATCAGCATTTTTGAACTGATCTGCCAGATTGTGCAGGATGCGAAGCTCGCGCTTTGAGAAATGCGATGGATCGAATTTGCTCAAGGCGTCAACTCGAAGCATCTGGCCCCTAGCAGTAGGAGTGAACTCGAAGGAGCAATTTCCTTCCCAGTCCTGGTCAGGACGCTTGAGCTCCTCGAAGAACTTGGTGGGAACCGGGCCCATTGGCCATGCAAAATACTCGAGTCCTGTGACCGGTCGTCCAGTATCACGGAAATGGGTAAAGTCTAGGAAATACAAGAGCTTGAAAAGCTTTGTCTTCCCCAGTTTTCGGGTGTTTTGCGCAAAAAACTTGACTGCTTCGATAAGTTTTTCGCGTTCGTGGTCGATTAGCATAGATGCAATGATAGCTCACACCTGTCTCAAAGCTCCAGCGCACTGGATTACCGGTGCTGGCAATAGGCTGATGCTGCGCTTGATTAAGATGTTCGTTAGGGCGGCACACCAAGAGCGCCGCGGTATGCAGTTCGGTCTCGTGCAAAATACGAAGCACTTCTTGAGATAATTTTTGAGGTAAAAGTCAGCGTTTCGCCATGCAATATTATTAAAAATCAAAGGCTTATGTATTGATTTGATTCCTGTCTCCGCACCAGCCTCTCCAAACCGGCCATCAGGCCGGTTTTTTATTGCCCGGCATATTTCGCGACACCTGCGCTCATTGCTGTCCGAAAATGGCGAGTATGCCCCCATGCCCGGTGCTAACCTGCGCCCATGAACAGGACAACCGCTGCGCCATTTCCCACTGCCGATATCTGCGAGAAGGCTCGCCTGAGCCGCGATGCGCGGTTCGACGGGGTGTTTTTCACCGCCGTGCTCAGTACCCGGATCTATTGCCGGCCGGTGTGTCCGGCGCGACCGCCCAAGGTCGAGAACGTGCAGTACTATCCCAGCGCGGCGGCTGCCGAGGCCCTGGGCTTCAGGCCCTGCCTGCGCTGCCGGCCGGAGCTGGCGCCGGGCAACAGCGTCTGGCTGCACGGCGAGCACCGCGTGGCGCGGGCGCTCAAGCTGATCAACGAAGGCTTTCTCGCCGAGCATTCCCTCGACGAACTGGCCGCGCGCCTGGACGTCGGTGGTCGGCAATTGCGTCGGCTGTTCGTCCAGCACCTCGGCGCTTCGCCGATGGCGGTGCATGCGACCCAGCGTCTGCTGTTCGCCAAGCAACTGCTGACCGAAACCGCCCTGCCGATCACCGAGGTGGCGTTGGCTTCGGGCTTCCAGAGTCTGCGTCGCTTCAATTCGGCGTTTGCCGAGGCCAACCATGTGGCACCACGGGAGTTGCGACGCAAGCCGCCAGTCGCCGCCGGCAACGCGCTGGTCCTGCGCCTCGGCTATCGGCCGCCGTACGACTTCCAGGCGCTGCTCGCCTTTCTCGCCGGCCGCGCCTTGCCGGGTATCGAGGTGGTCGAGGGCGACCGTTATCGCCGGGTATTCGGCAGCGTTGAATCGCCCAGTTGGTTGCAGGTCAGCCCTTGGGCCGGTGACGCGCATGCCTTGAAGCTGGAGTTGTTCAACGTACCGCCGGCGCAGATGCTGCCGGTGGTGATGCGGATTCGGCGGATGTTCGACCTGGATGCCGACCCGCAGGCGATTGCCGCCACCCTGGGCGCCAGTCCGGTGCTGGCGCCGTTGGTCGAGCGTTTCCCCGGGCAACGCCTGCCTGGCGGCTGGGAGGGTTTCGAGGTGTCGGTGCGGGCGGTCCTGGGGCAGCAGGTCAGCGTCGCGGCGGCACGCACGTTGGCCGCGCGCCTGCTGAGCCGTTTTGGCAGCGTCCTTGAAGCACCACCGGCGCCCGGGCTGGACCGGCTGTTCCCGACGCCGGAGCAATTGTTAGACGCCGACCTGGGCGCGATCGGCGTCATTCGCGCCCGTACCGCGACCATCCAGGGCATCGCCCGAGCCCTGCTCGAGGGGCGGGTGGATTTTCGCACCGAGCAGCGCCTGGAGGATTTCGTCAGGCGCTGGGTCGCCTTGCCGGGGATCGGTGAATGGACAGCCCATTACATTGCCATGCGGGTGCTCCACCACCCGGATGCGTTTCCCGCCGCGGACCTGATCCTGCGCCGGGAAGTGGTGACGGACGGCCCGCCGCTGAGTACCCGGGCCCTGGAAGCCCTGGCCGAGGACTGGCGCCCCTGGCGCGCCTATTCGGTCATGTACCTGTGGCGCCAGGCCGTGGAATCGGAATTGATACGCAGGAGCCAAAAATGACCACAAGCCGGATCTACTACGACGTGATTGCTTCGCCCATCGGGCCGATGATGCTGGTTGCCGATGACGACGGGCTGCGCGAGTTGCGCTTCGAGCTGGACTACCGGCCGCAGACGCCGCTGGAAGGCTGGCTGCATTCGCCGCAGAAGCTGGCGCCGGTACGACGGCAGTTGGAGGAGTACTTCGCCGGTGAGCGCCTGGCGTTCGATCTCAAGCTCAACATGCTCGGCACCGAGTTCCAGCGCGAGGTGTGGGACGCTTTGGTGACGATTCCCTACGGTGGCGTCACCAGCTATGGGCAGATCTGCCAGCAGATCAACCGGCCCAGGGCCTCACGGGCGGTGGGCGCGGCCAATGGGCGCAATCCGGTGCCGGTGATCGTGCCCTGTCATCGGGTGATCGGCAGCAACGGTACGCTCACCGGCTTTGGCGGTGGGCTGGCGGCCAAGCAGTGGCTGCTGGAACATGAGGCACGGCACTTTCAGTTGCATTGAGGGCCGATGGGGTCTGTGCCTGTGGTCCTGAGCGAGGCTCTGGGCCCTATTCGCGGGCAAGCCGCGCTCCTACAGGGATGGGCGGCTCCCAAGGCTGGATCGGCTCAGAGACTCAAGCGCATCGACAGGTCCACCGCCTTTACATCCTTGGTCATCGCGCCGATCGAGATGTAGTCCACGCCGGTCTCGGCGATCGGCCGCAGGGTGCTTTCGTTGATGCCGCCGCTGGCCTCCAGCTTGGCCTTGCCGGCGTTCAGGCGCACGGCCTCGCGCATGTCGTCCAGGCTCAGTTCGTCGAGCATGATGATATCGGCACCGGCCGCCAGGGCTTCCTTCAGTTCGTCCAGGCTCTCCACCTCGACCTCCACCGGCTTGCCCGGAGCGATCTTGTGCGCCGCGCTGATGGCCTGGGCGATGCCACCACAGGCGGCAATGTGGTTTTCCTTGATCAGGAACGCATCGTAGAGGCCGATGCGGTGGTTGTGGCAGCCGCCGCAGGTCACCGCGTACTTCTGCGCCAGGCGCAGGCCGGGCAGGGTCTTGCGGGTGTCGAGCAGTTTCACCGACGTGTCGGCCACCAGGTCGGCGTAGTAGCGCGCATGGCTGGCGACGCCCGAGAGCATCTGCAGGAAGTTCAGTGCGCTGCGTTCACCGCTGAGCAGCGAGCGCGCCGGCCCTTCGAGGTGGAACAGTGCCTGGTTCGGCTTGACCCGCTCGCCGTCGCGTACCTGCCAATGCACCGCGACCCGTGGGTCGAGCTGGCGAAACACGGCATCGACCCAGGCGGTTCCGGCGATGGTCGCCTCGTCACGGGTGATGATGGTGGCCTTGGCCAGCCGTTCGGCGGGGATCAGTTGCGCGGTGATGTCGCCGCTGCCGATGTCTTCGAGCAACGCACGGCGCACGTTGGCTTCGATTTCGGCGGTCAGGTCGGCGAGACGTAGATTCGGCATAACGGGCTCCACAAACAAAGTCTCCCGATTATAGGGCCCAGGCGCCGGCCAACCCAAGGCGCGCCCATCGAACGCTGCCCGTTGAACCGACATTTTGTCGTTTTGCGTGAGCGTTTTTACGTCTCCGGCGGTCTACACAGCGACAGGGTGAAAAACGAGTTGCAGAGTTCGCTGGCAAAAGTGACATCTTTTGCAAGATAATATGACTTGTAATTGACGTCATAGCTTTGACGTCTCTGTGATTCCCCGATTATCGATAGCCGACAGTGGCCTTGGGCTGGTGTCGGAGCGGGTCGCCGGCGATAGCGCCGCGACCGCGTACCCAACGATTGTTTACGCTGGATCAAAGAACCGCAGAGGGAGGCTTGGATGCACAACGACGGGAAGGTAGTGCCTTTGCACAAGGCTACCGACGAACGAGCGACGCCGTCGCCGCTCGCCCGTTTGCCCGTGGTTCTGCTCCAGGTGCGCGACAAGGCGGCCCAGCAACTCCGGCAGGGCTTGCAGGCGCTGTTCGACAATGCCGACGACACGCTGTTCGAAATGGCCGACAAGGCCCTGAACAACGTTGACCAGAACACCTTCTTCGAAGCCATGCGCGACCTGCGGCTCAAGCGCAAGCACATCGAGCGCGGCTTTCACGAGCGTTTTGCCGACGCTTTCGCCGCCCTTGGCCAGTACGACGTCCACGAGGTGGCCCTGGCCGCGCCGATGTCCTACGACAAGCTGGCGCTGGTGCCGAATGACGAACTGGAGAAAACCGTCGCACTGGATGCGATGGTCGCCAAGGTCCTCAGTCGGGACGGCCTGGCCCTCGGACAGTTGACCGCGCGCCTGAACGTACTGATCACCCGGCGTCTCGACGACCAGAGCAACCCCATGGGGCCGGCGATGCTCTGCGAGTATTTCCTCGAGGCCGGGCGCGACCTGGGGGTGGAGATCAAGGTCAAGCTGATCATCCTCAAGCTGTTCGAGAAATATGTCCTCAGCGACACCGATCACCTGTATGCCGACGCCAACCAACTGCTGATCGCCACCGGTGTGTTGCCCGAACTCAAGGCCGCCCCGGCCCGGCGCGCCTCCGATCGTCCGGCGGCGAATGCGCGGGCCCGCGACGCCGAGGCCGAGTCGGCCCGCCCGGGTACCTCGTCCCTCGACGCCAGCGTCCAGGAAGTGTTCTCGGCCCTGCAGGACCTGTTGCAGCATGTGCGCGGCAGTGTCGCGCCCAAACTGGATGCGGGGTCCGAGATCCAGCCGATTTCCACCCGCGACTTGTTGCGGCTGCTTTCGCATCTGCAGCAGTACGTGCCGGCCCAGGCCGCGACGGATGACTTCGACCTGCGCAATCAGCTGGAGCAACTGCTGACCCGGGTCAGCGTTAAGAGCGGCAAGTCGCGGGTAGTCGGCGGGATGGACGAGGACGTGATCAACCTGATCGCGATGCTCTTCGAATTCATCCTCGATGACCGCAACCTGCCGGACTGCCTCAAGGCGCTGATCGGCCGCCTGCAGATCCCGATGCTGAAGGTGGCGGTGCTGGACAAGAGCTTTTTCAGCCGCGGCAGTCATCCGGCGCGCCGCCTGCTGAATGAAATCGCCTCGGCATCCCTGGGCTGGGGCGCCCGCGACGACTACCAGCGTGATGCCCTGTACCTGCGCATCGAGCAGATCGTGCAGCGGCTGTTGAACGACTTCGTCGACGATCCGGCGATCTTCGCCGAGCTGCTGACCGACTTCCTCGCCTTCACCAGTGACGAGCGCCGCCGCAGCGAACTGCTCGAGCAGCGCACCCGTGATGCCGAGGAGGGCCGGGCCAAGGCCGAACTGGCGCGCCAACGGGTCCAGGAAGTATTGAACGAGCGACTGTTGGGCAAGACCCTGCCCGAAGTCGTGGTGCGCCTGCTGCAGGAAGCCTGGAGCAAGGTGCTGTTGCTGGTCTGGCTCAAGCACGGCGAGCAGTCCGTCGAGTGGCGGGCCGGCCTGCAGACCATGGATGAACTGATCTGGAGCGCCGATCCGCAAGGGGTGGCCGATGCGCGGCTACGCCTGCTGGATCTGGTGCCCGGCCTGCTCAAGGCGCTGCGGGACGGCCTGGCCAGTGCGGCGTTCGATCCGTTCGCCACCAGCGAATTCTTCAGCCAGCTGGAGAGCCTGCATGTCCAGGTTTTCCAGCGCCTGGCCAGGCAGAGCGTCGAGCCGGCCAGGAACGAGGCGGAGCAACCGGCGATGGTCGAGGTGCTCGAGGAAATCGTCCTCAGTGCCGCCGATGGCGCTCATCGTGAAGAGCGTACGATGGAGCTGCCGGAAGACGATGCCGGCCTGCTGTGGGTGCGGCAATTGCGCATTGGCAACTGGGTCGAGTTCCGCGAAGACGAAGAGAATGGCCAGCGTTGCAAGCTGGCGGCGATCGTCGAGCCGACCGGCAAGTACATTTTCGTCAACCGTACCGGCATGAAGGTGCTGGAGCGTACGGCCCGGGGGCTGGCCGTCGAGTTCCGCCGCGGTGCGGTCCGCCTGCTGGACGACACGCTGCTGTTCGACCGGGCCCTGGCCTCGGTCATCGGCAATTTGCGGCGCCTGAAGACGCGCTGAGGTTTTTCTGCGCGGGCGCTGCCCATCGAGGCCGCTCTCACGGCATACTGAGGCGGTCGCTTTCATCCTCGAAGGAATCTGTATGCAGCTGGATCCCGCCACGGGTTGGTGCCAGGCAGTCGTTCACTGCCCGTCGCCCAACTTCAATGAGCGTCCCGAAGGGGAGGTTTCCCTGTTGGTGATCCACAACATCAGCCTGCCACCGGGGCAGTTCGGTACCGGCAAGGTGCAGGAGTTCTTTCAGAATCGCCTGGATATTACGGAACACCCTTACTTCGACGGTATCGCCCACCTACGGGTGTCTGCGCATTTTCTGATTGAACGTGACGGCAAGGTCACGCAGTTTGTCTCCTGTCTGGAACGGGCCTGGCATGCCGGCGTGTCGAGTTTCGAGGGGCGCGAGACCTGCAATGATTTTTCCCTGGGCATCGAGCTGGAGGGCACCGATGATCTGCCTTTCACCGAGGCGCAGTACCATTCGCTGATTGCCCTGACTCGCCAGCTCATGGCGACGTACCCGGCCATCACGCCGCAACGGATCTGCGGCCACAGCGACATTGCCCCGGGGCGCAAGACCGATCCGGGCGAAGGCTTTGACTGGGGGCGTTTTCGCGCCGCCCTGCTGGAAAAAGGAGAGTCGCAATGAGTTTTCTGGTGCTGCTGCTGGCGGTGTGGATCGAGAAGTTCTCGGCCTTGCGCCAGCGTGTCCAGCGTGACGGTGCCTGGCTGGCCGAACTGGCCCGGCTCGAATCCAGCCCGCGCTGGGCGAAACGGCCCTGGGTGATCCTCAGCCTGCTGGTGCTGTTGCCAGTGGTCCTGCTCGGCCTGCTGCTGATGGTGCTGCAGCCGGTGGCCTATGGTCTGCTGGCGCTGCCGGTGCATCTGCTGGTGGTGGTCTACAGCCTGGGCCGTGGTGACCTGCTGGCGGCGCTGGGACCGTTCCGCGATGCCTGGCGGCGCGGCGACCTGCAGGCCGGGGTGCATGTGGCCCGCCGCGACATGAACCTTACCTGTGCCGAAAACGGCGAAGAGTTGCTGGAGAAGGTCCAGGGCTATCTGCTGTGGCAGGCCTACCAGAGCTTCTTCGCGGCGATCTTCTGGTACTTCCTGCTCGGGCCGGTCGCTGCCCTGAGCTATCGCCTGCTGGCCCTGGCGGCGGAGCACAGCCAGAACCCGGCGCTGGCCGAACGTGCCACCCTGCTGCGCCATGCCTTCGACTGGCTGCCGGTGCGCCTGCTGGCGGCGAGCCTGGCGCTGGTCGGCAACTTCGTGGCGGTCAGCCGGATCATGTTGCACGAACTGCTCAACTGGGACATCAGCGCCCGGCAACTGATCGAGAAGGTCGGGCGGGTCGCTGGGGAAGTACCGACCTCGGCGGAGGGCCCGGATGGCGTTTCCAGCCTGGACAGCCTGTGGGAATTGCTGCTGCGGGCGGCGGTGCTCTGGTATGCCGGGTTTGCCCTGTGGACGGTGTTGATTCGCTAGCGGTCGGCGTCGTCCACCCCAAGGGCTCACCTCCCAGGTCTGGTTAACCTTAAGTTACAAAACTCCCTTTCAAATTAAGTTATACAGGCAGTAGCTGCGGATACTGGCTATATGCCTGTGCCGCTGCCGCCACTATAAAAATAATAGGAAAGGGAGCGTTCTAGTGAAGAGTCTGCTATTTCCCGCCGTCGCCCTGATGAACCGCCTGAGCTTCGGGAAGAAGTTCAGCCTGATCAGTGTGCTGTTCTTCGTGCCGATGCTGGTGACCAACTTCTATCTGGTACGCGATTCCTACCGCGAGTTCTCCGCCACCCAGGTCGAACTGCAAAGCCTGGACCTGCTTGGCAACAGCCTTACCCTGCTGCGCGACCTGGAAACCCTGAACAACCAGGTGCAGATCAATGCCGTGCTCGGCCAGTCCGGCAAGGCCGGGGATCTGGAAGGGCGCATCAGCCAGCTCGAACAGAGCGTGCTCGGCCGCCTGCAAGGCCTGACGGCGGTGACCGGCGACCCGGAGCAACTGGCGCTGTTCACCGCCAAGCGCGACGAGCTGATCGCCGCGTTCAAGGCCCAGCAAGGGGAAACCTCCCTGCAGAGCAAAAGTGCGCTGATCGAAAAGCTGCTGGGCAAGGCGCAGATCTTCAGCAAGATCGTCGCCAGTCAGTCCGGGCTCAGCCGCGATGCCCAGGGCGACCTGCGCCAGTTGAGCGAACTGGTCACCGGTGTCACCCCGCAAGTCACCCAGACCCTCGGCGAGGGGCGCGCCATGGGGGCCTATTCCCTCGGCCAGGGCTTCCTCAATTCATCCTCGAGCACCCGTTTCGACGAACTGCTGCAACAGATCGAGAAGCTGCAGGCCGAATATGCGCTCAAGCTGCAGGATGCCCTGGGCGGTAGCCGCAACGCCCACGCCGCTCTGGATACATTGGCCAACGCCAGCCAGGCCTCGCTGAAAAAGGCCGGCGAACTGTTCGAGGAGCAGGTGGTGATGGCCGAAACCCTGGAGGCGCCCTGGCCGCCGTTCTACGAGCAGGTCAGCACGCTGATGGCCCGGACCTACCAGCTCAATGACGCGACACTGGCGTATTTCGCCCAGGAACTGCAGCAACGGCTGGCGCACAAGCGCCTGCAGATGCTCCTGCTGGTCGCGGCACTGGCGGTGGTGTTTCTCTCGATCGTCTACCTCTACGGCGGTTTCTACGCCTCGACCCGCACGACCCTGCGGCGTCTCGGCCAGATGATGGACAAGGTCGCGGCCGGGGACATGACGGTCAATTTTGTCGCCCACAGTCGTGATGAACTGGGGGAGTTGGGCGCGGTGTTCAACGGTACCGTGGCGAAGATCCATGACCTGATCGAGCGGGTCGGGCAGACCGTCGGCGAGGTCGAACGCCAGGCCGGGCAGGTGGAGTCGGTGTCGGCCCGCAGCAACCAGGCGGTGGCCGGCCAGCGCAGCCAGATCGAACAGGTCGCTACGGCCATGAACCAGATGTCGGCGACCGCCCAGGAGGTGGCGCGCAGCGCCGCGGCAGCGGTCAGCAGTGCCCATAGCGTCAATGACGAAACCCTCAACGGTCGGGCGCTGGTGGAATCCCAGCAGGGCTGCATCGCCCAGTTGGCCGGCGAGATCGATCAGTCGGTGCAGGTGATCAACCAGTTGGCGATCGACAGCCAGTCCATCAGCCAGATCCTGGAAGTGATCAAGAGCATTGCCGAACAGACCAACCTGTTGGCCTTGAACGCCGCCATCGAGGCCGCGCGCGCTGGCGAGCAGGGCCGTGGTTTTGCCGTGGTGGCCGACGAGGTCCGCACCTTGGCCAGGCGCACCCAGCAATCCACCGAGGAAATCGAGCAGATGATCGGCAAGCTGCACGGCGGCGTCGGCGCGGCGGTCAAGGCCATGGGCGTCAGCCACCAGATGGCCGATGGCACGGTGGGACAGTCGGAAAAGGTCCAGCTCGCCCTGGAAAACATCCTCGGCGCCGTCGGCATGATCGTCGACCAGAACCAGCAGATCGCCGCCGCCGTCGAGCAGCAGACCGCCGTGGCCCACGACATCGACCAGAACATCGTCGAGATCAACCGGGCCGGCGAGCGCACTGCCGAGGGGGCCCACCAGACCGAAAGCGCCAGCCGGCAATTGTCGGCCCAGGTGGTCGAGCTGAAGCAACTGATCGGTGCCTTCCGGGTGTGAGGCTTGGAACAGGTTGTAGTACTTGATTGCTTGGTGTGTAGGCAAAATCCTGTTTTCTTTAGCGGCCGACCTTTCTGCGCAGGATGAGCGAAAATTCGCTGATCCAGTTTCACCGACCGCTCGGGAGGAACCGCTTTGAAGGAGACGCGCATGGGCATCAACGGGGTGTGTGCCCACTGCAATGGCACCTTCCCCCTCAGTGCATGGCACCTGAATGCAATTGCCATCAAGGAGAGCTTTGCCTGCCGTTGCTGCAACAGGCCGCTGCAACTCGATTGCCCGCAACAGTTCAAGCGCTTCAAGGCGCTCGATGCCCTGTCGGTGCTCAAGGCCAGCATGGTCGTGCTGATCGGGGCTTCGCTGCTGGTGGCTCTGGTCTGTGAGTGGATCGGGCTGATCAGCCTGATGGAGCAGCTCAACTTTTCCCTGCTGGCGCTGCTGTTGTACTTCGCGACCCTGCGCTACGCCCACGCCCGGCAACGGATGACCCTGATCCTGCAGCCCGCGCTCAGGCCGGATTCGTCGACCAGTTGAATACCGCGCAGGCATTGGCGGTACTGGCGGCCGCCAATGCCTGCGGGCTGATGCCCATGAGTTCGGCGAGGGCGGCGCAAATGGCCGGCAGGTGTTCCGGGCTGTTGCGCAGCCCGGGGTACATCACCGGCGCCATGTCCGGCGAATCGGTTTCCAGCACCACGGCCTCCAGCGGCAGGTCGGCGATGACCTTGCCCAGGCGCCGGGCCTGCGGCCAGGTTCCGGCACCGCCGAGGCCGAGCCTGAAGCCCAGCCTGAGGTATTCCCGGGCCTCCTCGCGGCTGCCGGCAAAGGCATGGATGATGCCGCCCCGGGCCAGGCGAAAGCGCTTGAGCGTGGCGATGGTCGCGGCGTGGCTGCGCCGCACATGCAGCAATGCCGGCAGGTTGAACTCCGCGGCCAGTTGCAGTTGCGCCTCGAACAGCGCCTGCTGGCGCTCGCGGTCGAGCTGCGGGAGAAAGTAGTCCAGGCCGAATTCACCCACTGCGCACAGTTGCGGGTGACCGGCCAGGCGGCCCAGCCAGTCGCGCAGAGCGCTCACGTCATCCGGGCGATGATCGTCCAGATACACCGGATGCAGGCCGAGCGCCGCATGCAGTTGCCGGTCACCCTGTACCAGCTCCCAGACCCGCTGCCAGTTGTCCCGATAGACCCCCAGCACCACCATCCGCCCGACGCCGAGGGCGCGGCTGCGTTCGAGCAACGCGTCGCGGTCGGCGTCGAAGTCCGGGAAATCGAGGTGGGTGTGGGTGTCGATCAGTTCCATGCTCAAGCCTCGCGGATGCGCTGCTTGAAGGTCCGGGCGATGGCCTGGACGCCGGGTTGGTAGTTCTTCTCCTCGATGGCGGCCAGGGCCAGTTGCAGGGCTTTTTCCGCGATCAGTTGATGCTGCTGGGCCATGGCGTTCACCGGCAGCGGCAGGAAGTCCAGCAACTGCGTGTCACCGAAGGTCCCCAGGCGCAGCGGTTGCGGGTTGAGCGGCTGGGCCTGCAGGGCATCGAACACGCCCTGCAGCAGCACGTAGGAGGTGGTGACCAGCGCATCGGGCAGGTGGCCGAGGCGTTCGACCAGCGCCTGCATCAACTCGCGGCCGCACTCGCGGCTGAAGGCTTCGCCATGCTCGACCAGCACCTCGCCGGCGAAACCGCCCAGGGCGTCCTGGAAGCCGGCGGCCCGCTGCTGGCTGATGCTCAGTTCGGCGCGGGCACCGATCAGGGCGATATGCCGGGGCTTGGGTTGCAGCAGGCTGCGGGTCAGTTGCAGGCTGGCTTGATGGTCATCGCTGACGACCGAGCAGAAATGCGTCGGCTGCATTTCCCGGTCGATAGCGATGATCGGCAGGCCCAGCTCCTGCAACTGGCGATAGCTGTCGTCCTCCTCGGGCAGGCAACTGGCGACGAACAGCCCATCGCAACGCCGGGCGCGGAACAGTTGCAGCAGCTCGCGTTCGCTCTGCGGGTCATCGTCGGAACTGGCGATCAGCAGTTGATAACCGCGGGCCCGCGCACCTTGCTCCAGCAGCTTGGCGATGCGCGCGTAGCTGGGGTTCTCCAGGTCCGGCAGGATGAAGCCGAGGGTGCGCGTCTTGCGACTGCGCAGCCCGGCAGCCTGGGGGTTGGGGGTGAAGCCATATTGCTCGACCACTGCCCGTACCCGTTCCACGGTACTGCTGCTGATGCGCTGTTGCTCGGCCTTGCCGTTGATGACGTAACTGGCGGTGGTAACCGACACCCCGGCCAGTTGGGCAATATCACTGAGTTTCAAGCGGATGATTCCTTGTTAGCTGTAGCTCGCTGGCTGCATGTTGGCTGATCCTATCCTATTTTCGGCAGGTGGCAGTGGGAAGGGTGCCTGCTGTGGGGCGGCTCGGGAATTGGACCTGGGTCGCCGTCGTCCGGGCGGGGCCGCTGGGGCAGGGGTTCTGGCCGTTTGTAATGCGAAGAAATAGCTTTCAAAAAGAACTTATATTTCCTACGTGTTTTTGGCGTGGGAGAATATTGAGTGCGCTCAGTGCCGTGTCTACATTCCCGGTGTCGCTGCCAAATCAGCGATACGGGTTTCGCAGCCCGGCGGTTTCTGTTGGCGCACAGCGCCGCGCAAGCGGCTTTTTCATGTCTGCGTTATGGCGGGCTGTGCGCAGGAGGCTTATGCCTGCCGGTGTCCAACAGACCGGTCTGCGAACCTGCGTACAGTTCGCCACCCTTGTATCGCAGCGAGAGTGGAGATCTCCTTAACCTGTTGGAGATTCACCATGACCAAGAAAATCACCCCCGATCCGCCTCCCGTTTTCGACGATCCCGTGAAACCCCAGCGGCCCGATGCGGCCCGCTTGCTTGATACCCTCGCGTTGACCCTGGCCAGAACCGTCGACCCCGCCGACCCGCTCAAGCCCTCGCTGTTTGCCATCCAACCTGGCGTCAGTGCCCATGACGCGCTGAGCTATGTATCGAGATTGCTGGCAGTCGCCGAGCTGAACGGTGACGAAATCAGCCTGCACGCCAATCCGGTGGAGCGCACCCTGTTCTGGGGGCTGCTGCATTCGGTGGAGATGGCGAGGGCGGTGGTTGATGCGTTGCTGGAGGGCTCATCCACCGCCGTCGCCCTGGACGGCAACCGCTAGAACCTGTGGGAGCGGGCTTGCCCGCGAAGCCGTTGGCGGCCTTGAAGGCGCATTCGCGGGCAAGCTTGTTCTGGTCAAGTTTTGCCGAACACCGAACACCGAACACCGAACAGCTGGACACCCTCATCCCGTAGGAGCCGGGCTTGCCCGCGAATAGGCGCTCAAGCCTTGCCCATCCCCCCGAATCTGCGCAGCCCTTCGTGCAACATTGCCGACCGGCAGGGCTTCTACGTCGGACAATAATCGAGTAACGTGTCCTACATTCTGATTAAACGATTCAGCAAGCGTATTTCCAGGCGATGACGGTCCGTGCCACGGTTCTGCCAAAAGACTGTTGCACCTTTATCCGGCCCGTCCGCCTAAGCTGATTTATCTAAAACAATACCTAGCGCCCAGCCGCGGACGCTGAATAGGAGAAAGGCATGCTCGAGCTCACCGTAGAGCAGATTTCCATGGGCCAGTCGGCCGTGGACAAATCTGCCGCCCTGCAACTGCTCGCCGATTCACTGGTTGCCGACGGCCTGGTCGCCGAGGGCTATCTCTACGGGCTGCAGGCCCGCGAAGCGCAAGGCTCGACCTTTCTCGGCCAGGGCATCGCCATTCCCCACGGTACGCCGCAAACTCGCGAGCTGGTGCACACCACCGGCGTGCGCCTGCTGCAATTCCCCGAGGGCGTGGACTGGGGCGACGGGCAGATCGTCTACCTGGCCATCGGTATCGCGGCAAAATCCGACGAGCACCTGCGCCTGCTGCAACTGCTTACCCGCGCCCTCGGCGAAACCGACCTTGGCCAGGCCCTGCGCCGTGCCAGCAGTGCCGAGGCGCTGTTGAAGCTGCTGCAGGGCGCCCCCCAGGAGCTGGCGCTGGATGCGCAGATGATCGGCCTCGGTGTGGTCGCGGAGGACTTCGAGGAACTGGTCTGGCGCGGCGCCCGTCTGCTGCGCCAGGCCGACTGCGTGAGCAACGGCTTCGCCGCCGTGCTGCAGCAGGTCGAGGCCCTGCCGCTGGGCGATGGCCTGTGGTGGCTGCACAGCGAGCAGACGGTCAAGCGCCCCGGCCTGGCTTTCGTCACCCCGGAAAAGCCGATCCGCTACCTCGGCCAGCCGTTGCACGGCCTGTTCTGCCTCGCCAGCCTCGGCGAAGCCCACCAGGCCCTGCTCGAACGGCTTTGCGCGCTGCTGATCGAAGGCCGCGGTCATGAGTTGGGCCGCGCCACCAGCAGCCGTGCGGTACTGGAAGTGCTCGGCGGCGAACTGCCGGCCGACTGGCCGAGCGCGCGCATCGGCCTGGCCAACGCCCACGGCCTGCATGCCCGCCCGGCGAAAGTCCTGGCGCAACTGGCGAAGAGCTTCGAGGGCGACATCCGCGTGCGCATCGTCGATGCGCCGGGCAGCGCCGTCTCGGTGAAAAGCCTGAGCAAGCTGCTCAGCCTCGGTGCCCGGCGTGGCCAGGTGCTGGAATTCATTGCCGAGCCGACCATTGCCGCCGATGCGCTGCCGGCCCTGCTGGCCGCAGTGGAGGAGGGCCTGGGCGAAGAGGTCGAGCCACTGCCGGAGGTGGCTGTCGTCAGCGCCCCGGTGGAGGACGAGCCGGCCGTGGTCGTGACGGCGCCGGCGGCCAACAGCCAGCTCCCGGCGATTGCCGCCGCACCGGGGATTGCCATCGGCCCGGCCCATGTCCAGGTCGCCCAGGCATTCGACTACCCGCTGCGCGGCCAGTCCGCCGCCGTCGAGCGTCAGCGTCTGCAGCAGGCCCTGGGCGAGGTCCGCAAGGATATCGAAGGGCTCGTCCAGCGCAGCAAGGCCAAGGCGATTCGCGAGATCTTTGTGACCCACCAGGAAATGCTCGACGACCCGGAACTGACCGACGAGGTCGATTCCCGGCTCAAGCTCGGTGAAAGCGCCGAGGCCGGCTGGATGGCGGTGATCGAGGCGGCGGCCCGGCAACAGGAGTCGCTGCAGGATGCCTTGCTGGCCGAACGTGCGGCGGACCTGCGGGATATCGGCCGACGGGTGCTGGCGCAGTTGTGCGGCGTGCAAACCCTGGCCGAGCCGGACGAACCCTATGTGCTGGTGATGGAGGAGGTCGGCCCGTCGGACGTGGCACGCCTGGATCCGGCACGGGTCGCCGGCATTCTCACCGCCCGTGGCGGCGCCACCGCCCACAGCGCGATCGTCGCCCGGGCCCTGGGCATTCCGGCGCTGGTCGGTGCCGGGGCGCAGGTTCTGCTGCTGGCACCGGGCACCACGCTGCTGCTCGATGCCCTGCGTGGCCGCCTGCATGTCGCGCCGGACGAAGCCGCCCTGCAACGCGCCCTCCAGGAGCGCGACACCCGCGAGCAGCGCCTGCGCCTGGCCGCCGAGCAACGTCACGAACCGGCGCTGACCGGTGACGGTCACGCCGTGGAAGTCTTCGCCAATATCGGCGAGAGCGCCGGGGTTACCGGGGCGGTGGAGCAGGGCGCCGAGGGTATCGGTCTGCTGCGCACCGAACTGATCTTCATGGCCCATCCACAGGCACCGGACGAGGCGACCCAGGAAGCCGAGTACCGTCGCGTGCTCGACGGCCTGGGCGGGCGGCCACTGGTGGTGCGTACCCTCGATGTCGGCGGCGACAAGCCGCTGCCCTACTGGCCGATCGCCAAGGAGGAAAACCCGTTCCTCGGCGTGCGCGGCATCCGCCTGACCCTGCAACGGCCGCAGATCATGGAGAGCCAGTTACGCGCGCTGCTGCGTGCCGCCGACAACCGGCCGCTGCGGATCATGTTCCCGATGGTCGGCAGTGTCGCCGAGTGGCGCCAGGCCCGGGACATGACCGAGCGCCTGCGCCGGGAAATCCCGGTGGCCGACCTGCAACTGGGGATCATGATCGAAGTGCCATCGGCCGCGCTGCTGGCGCCGGTGCTGGCAGCCGAGGTGGACTTCTTCAGCGTCGGTACCAACGACCTGACCCAGTACACCCTGGCCATCGACCGTGGTCACCCGACGCTGTCGGCCCAGGCCGACGGCCTGCACCCGGCGGTGCTGCAACTGATCGACATCACCGTGCGTGCGGCCCATGCCCATGGCAAGTGGGTCGGTGTGTGCGGCGAGCTGGCGGCCGACCCGCTGGCGGTGCCGGTGCTCGTGGGGCTCGGCGTCGACGAATTGAGTGTGGCCGCGCGCAGCATTCCCGAGGTCAAGGCGCGGGTACGCGAGCTGGCCCTGCCGGCGGCCCAGGCCCTGGCCCGCTCGGCCCTGGCAGTAGGCAGCGCCGATGAAGTGCGTGCGCTCGTGGAGGCGGTGTAATGGCGCGGATTCTGACCCTGACTCTGAACCCGGCACTGGACCTGACCGTGCAACTGGCACGGCTGGAGCCCGGGGAGGTCAATCGCACCTTGTCATTGCTGACCCACGCCGCCGGCAAGGGCGTCAACGTCGCCCAGGTGCTGGCGGACCTCGGCCATCAACTGACCGTGAGCGGCTTTCTCGGCGTCGACAACCCGCAAGCGTTCGAGGCGCTGTTTGCCCGGCGTGGCTTTGTCGATGCATTCGTTCGTGTGCCGGGGGAAACCCGCAGCAATATCAAGCTGGCCGAGCAGGACGGACGCATCACCGACCTGAACGGGCCGGGCCCGGAGGTCGACGGGCAGTCCCAGCAGGCCTTGCTGGACACCCTGGAGCGGATCGCCCCCGGCCATGACGCCGTGGTGGTCGCCGGCAGCCTGCCCCGGGGCCTCAGCCCGCAATGGCTGCAGGCGCTGTTGCTGCGTTTGAAGCAACTGGGGCTGAGAGTCGCCCTGGACACCAGTGGCGCAGCCCTGCAGGCCGGGCTGGCCGCGGCGCCGTGGCTGGTCAAGCCCAACACCGAGGAGTTGGCCGAAGTGCTGCAGCGTCCGGTGGAGACGGCGCAGGCGCAGGCCGAGGCGGCTGCCAGCCTGCTGGCCCAGGGCATCGAACACGTGGTGGTGTCCCAGGGGGCCGATGGGGTCAACTGGTTCCAGGCGGCCGAGGCCTGGCATGCCCAGCCACCGAAAGTCGACGTGGCGAGCACTGTCGGTGCCGGCGATTCGTTGCTGGCGGGCATGCTCCACGGGCTGCTCAGCGGCCACCCGGCCCGGCAGACCCTGCGCACCGCCACCGCGGTCGCCGCCCAGGCGGTGACCCAGATCGGGTTCGGTATCGGCGACCGGGCGCAATTGGTACAGCTTGAACGAGGCGTCAGCGTGCACGCCCTGACAGAACAATAAGAGGGTTTGTGATGAACGTAGCCATTGTTACCGCCTGCCCGAATGGCATGGTCACCAGCGTGCTCTGCGCCCGCCTGCTGGAAGCGGCGGCCTTGCGCCTGGGTTGGAGCACCAGCGTCGAAGTGCACGATCCCCGTCACCCCGAGCGCCAGTTGACGGCGGCCACCCTCGCGGCGGCGCAATGGGTGCTGCTGGTCAGCAGCGTGCCGGTGGAGATGTCGCGGTTCGTCGGCAAGCGCGTCTATCAGGTCGCGCCAGCCCAGGCTCTGCAGGATGTCGACGGTGTCCTCAGCTGCGGCGCCGAAGAGGCCAGGGTGCATGTCGCCCCCGAGCCGACGCCGGACAGCACGGCGACCGGCCAACGGGCCGCGCGCCTGGTGGCGGTGACCGCCTGCCCGACCGGCGTGGCCCACACCTTCATGGCGGCCGAAGCGCTGCAACAGTCGGCCAAGCGCCTGGGCTATGAGCTGCAGGTGGAAACCCAGGGCTCGGTCGGTGCGCGCAACCCGCTCAGTGCCCAGGCCATTGCCGAGGCCGACGTGGTGTTGCTGGCGGCCGATATCGAAGTGGCCACCGAGCGCTTCGCCGGCAAGAAGATCTACCGCTGCGGTACCGGTATCGCCCTCAAGCAGCCGGATGCCACGCTGAACCGGGCCCTGGCCGAAGGCAAGCCGGAGACCGCGGCGGCGGGTGCCAGCCAGGCGCCGGCCAAGCAGGAGAAGACGGGTGTCTACAAGCACCTGCTGACCGGTGTTTCGTTCATGCTGCCGATGGTGGTGGCGGGTGGCCTGCTGATCGCCCTGTCGTTCGTATTCGGCATCACCGCCTTCAAGGAGCCCGGCACCCTTGCCGCGGCGCTGATGCAGATCGGCGGGGAGAGCGCGTTCAAACTGATGGTGCCGCTGCTGGCGGGCTACATCGCCTACTCGATTGCCGACCGTCCGGGCCTGGCGCCGGGCATGATCGGCGGCCTGCTGGCGAGCACCCTGGGAGCCGGTTTCATTGGCGGTATCGTCGCCGGTTTCCTGGCGGGCTACAGCGCCAAGGCGATCAGTCGTTATGCCCGGCTGCCTGTCAGCCTGGAGGCGTTGAAGCCGATCCTGATCATTCCGTTGCTGGCGAGCCTGTTCACCGGGCTGGTGATGATCTATGTGGTCGGCAAGCCGGTGGCCGGGATGCTCGAAGGGCTGACGCATTTCCTCGACAGCATGGGCACCACCAATGCCATTCTGCTCGGCGTGCTGCTGGGCGGGATGATGTGCGTCGACCTCGGCGGGCCGATCAACAAGGCGGCCTACGCGTTCTCGGTCGGGTTGCTGGCATCGCAGAGTTATGCACCGATGGCCGCGACCATGGCCGCCGGCATGGTGCCGCCGATCGGCCTGGGCATCGCCACGCTGATCGCCCGACGCAAGTTCGCCCAGAGCGAGCGCGAAGCGGGCAAGGCGGCGTTCGTGCTTGGCCTGTGCTTCATCTCCGAGGGGGCGATCCCGTTTGCCGCCAAGGACCCGCTGCGGGTGATTCCGGCGAGCATCGCCGGTGGGGCACTGACCGGTGCCCTGTCGATGTACTTCGGCTGCAAGCTGATGGCGCCCCATGGCGGGCTGTTCGTGATGCTGATTCCGAATGCGATCAACCACGCCTTGCCCTACCTGCTCGCGATCATTGCCGGCAGCCTGCTGACGGCAGTGGTCTATGCCGTGCTGAAGCGGCCGGAAGCGGTGGAGCTGGTCGCGGAGCCGGCGCAGGCCTGATCTGCATCGGTATCACCGATCGTTCCCACGCTCTGCGTGGGAACGATCAGGAGCCGGCTGTCACACCTCTTTCATTCCCTGCAGCTAAGTTCAGCGTTTGGCTTTTTCCAGGGAGTGCACCATGAGCGATTTCAATCTCGGACGCCGTCGTGTCATGCAGGCCGTGGGTGCCGGCATTCTCCTGCCGGGCCTGGCCCCGGCGGTGATCGCTTCGGTCAAGGATCGTCCGCAACTGACCGATGGCGTGCAGTCCGGCGACCTGCAGGGCGACAAGGCGATCGTCTGGAGCCGCACCGACCGCCCGGCGCGGATGGTGGTGGAGTGGGACACCCGCAGCGTGTTCAGCAACCCGCGGCGCTTCGTCTCGGCGCTGGCCGACGCCCGTACCGGCTTCACCGCCCGGGTCGAGCTCAGCGGCTTGCCGGTCGACCAGGCGATCTTCTACCGCGTACGTTTCGAAGACGCCCAGACCGGCGTCTCCAGCGAGCCGTGGTTCGGTCACCTGCGCAGCGTGCCGCAACAACGCCGCGACATCCGTTTCGTCTGGAGTGGCGACACCGTCGGCCAGGGCTTCGGCATCAACCCCGACATCGGCGGCATGCGCATCTATGAAGCCATGCGCCTGCGCCTGCCGGACTTCTTTATCCACAGCGGCGACACCATCTATGCCGACGGTCCGATCCCGGCGCAGATCACCACGGAAAGCGGACGCATCTGGCGCAACATCACCACCGAGGCCAAGAGCAAGGTCGCCGAAACCCTCGACGAGTTTCGCGGCAACTACCGCTACAACCTGATGGACGACAACCTGCGGCGGTTCAACGCCGAGGTGCCGCAGATCTGGCAATGGGACGACCATGAGGTGACCAACAACTGGTCGCCGAGCAAGCAACTGGACGAGCGCTACAAGAACAAGGCTATCCACAGCCTGGTCGGGCCCGCGCGCCAGGCCTGGCTGGAATACGCGCCGCTGCGCCGGCAACTGGCCGACGGCGGTGGGCGGATCTACCGCAGGCTCGGCTATGGGCCGATGCTCGATGTGTTCGTGCTCGACATGCGCAGCTACCGTGGACCGAACGATGACAACCTCGGCGCGGAAAAGGCCTTTCTCGGTCGTGAACAACTGGAATGGCTCAAGCGTGAACTCAAGGGATCCCGGGCGCAGTGGAAGGTCATCGCCGCCGACATGCCCATCGGCCTGGGCGTGCCGGATGGCGAGGTCAGCCCCGGGGTGCCGCGCTGGGAGGCGATTGCCAACGGTGACCCGGGCCCGGCCCAGGGGCGTGAACTGGAGGTCGCCGAACTGCTCGGCTACCTGCGTGCGCAAAAGGTCCACAACACGGTCTGGTTGACCGCGGATGTGCACTATTGCGCCGCGCACCACTACCACCCGGACCGTGCCGCGTTCCAGGATTTCGAGCCGTTCTGGGAGTTCGTCGCCGGGCCGCTGAACGCCGGCAGCTTCGGGCCCAACGTGCTGGACAAGACCTTCGGCCCACGGGTGGTGTTCCAGAAGGCGCCAGCGGTGCAGAACAGTTCACCGTTCGCCGGTTTCCAGTTTTTCGGCGAGGTGAATATCGACGGCCAGAGCGGCGAGATGAGTGTGGTGCTGCGGGATCTGGATGGGGTGGCGGTGTTCGAGCAGAAGCTGCAGCCGGTCTGAAGCCGGCTGCACGGGGGGCACAAAAATCAACACGGGTTTACAGTGCTGGGTTGGCGTGCCTCTATTGGAGGAAAGTGCGGATATGGTGCAGTTCAGCTGACTTGACCGTGGCAAAGGGTTGGGGGGGATCATTCCGCCACTGCTTTTCAAGGAGGGCTCTCTCGTGTTGAAAACAATCGAGTCGCTTAGACTCTTCGGGGTTCATATGGTCTGATACAAACGCAATTATCTTTTTCTCGGCCATCGCAAAAATCTTTTCGCGCAAGACTGGATGCTTAAAGATATGTGCGTGCTCCCTGAGTATTAAATCTTTCAAGGGGTTTAACAGGGGGTTGGCGCCGCTGCCTGCCCCTCTGGGCACAAAGACACCTTGCTTGTTCGCTTCTCCCGGCAAGCCGACTTTCCAGGCCAAACGGCCTAGTTGCTGCTTGAAACTGAGCGCCTGGTCGGATGGCATCTTTTGCTTGTCGACCAGTTTTTCACAGTTGTCATGGATCAGCGTAAAGCACCCCGCAACCAACTCCTCGCGATTTTTGGGGTCTGTCGGATCTATTTGATCTTTGAGATTGGCGACCGCCCTATCGACCATTTTGTTGATGTCGGGCCTCGGTAACAGCAGGTATGAGTATACCTCCGAGGGTCTTTCGTTTGGGGCGGGAGCAGAGCGAGTGAGTGTTCCAAGTTGCATTGAGCCAGATTTGTTGGATACAGATTGCACCCCATCTCCCACTCTGCAGGCCCCACCTTTTACCAACTTGCCGGTATCGTTCACAGACGAACGAACCGTTGCTGTTATACCGAGCATCCTACTTAACCTTTATCTTTGTCGTGCCGAACGCACGACAGGGAAGTGTATTTAAGGGATGTCAATCAGGTCGGGCTTATCAAAAAGGCTCAAGCGGGAAACTATCCTGTCCATTGTTCGGAGGTTGGGACGTCGGCTACGACCGGAGTCCCGTCGGTCTCACATCAGTTATCGAAGTGCCTGCCGTCAGAGTCTCTGACGGCACGGATAGGAAGGGCGAGCGTTTAGTAGACATCCCGGCGATAGCGCCCCTGCTCGATCAGCCGTTCGACCTGTTCGGCACCGAGCAGCTCCACCAGGGTCTGGTCGACGCCGGAGGCCATTCCCTGCAGGCTGCCGCAGATGTAGATCGCCGCGCCTTCGGCGAGCCAGCGGCGCAGTTCGTCCGCAGCCTCCCGCAGGCGATCCTGCACGTAGACCTTGGCCTGCTGGTCGCGGGAGAACGCCAGGTCCAGGCGAGCGAGATCCCCCCGGGCCAGCCAACCCTGCAGCTCCTCCCGGCAGTAGAAGTCATGGGCCTGGTTGCGTTCGCCGAACAGCAGCCAGTTGCGTTGTTCACCGTCGGCGATGCGTGCCTTGAGCAGGCTGCGCAGTCCGGCCAGGCCGGTGCCATTGCCCAGCAGGATCAGCGGGCACGGTGCCTCCGGCAGATGGAAGCCGCTGTTGCGCCGCAGCCGCAGGCTGATGGCGGCGCCCAGGGCCGCATGTTCGGTCAGCCAGCCGGAACCCAGGCCAAGGCTGCCATCGGCGTGCCGCTCCTGGCGTACCAGCAGTTGCAGTTCGCCGTCGCTGGCGATGGAGGCAATCGAATACTCGCGTTGCGCCAGTGGCACCAGCGCATCGACCAGCGCCTGGGCATGCAGGCCGACCAGGTGCCCGCGATGGTCCGGGAGCTGGCGGCTGGCCAGGGCCTGGGCGAGGGTTTCCGAGAGGCCGTCGAGCTGCACCGGGCTGGCGGCATCGAGGCCCAGGCCGCCGAGGAAATGCGCGACCGCGGCGCTGCTCTGGCGTGGCAGGACTTCCACCAGGTCACCGGCTTGCCAGGTGCTTGGTGTGGGCGCGGTCAGGCTGAGCAGGTAGACCCCGGAGCCGCTGCTGCCCGGGTTGAGCAGTTCGCGCCGGCTGAGGGTCCAGTTGTCGAAGCGCGGCGCCTGCCAGGCCGCCACGGGCGCAGCACCGGTGACCTGGCTGAGCTGCTGTTGCCAGTAGCGCAGCGCGTACGGGTCGCCGCTGTCGACTTCCACCGGAGCGAACAGCGTCTGGCCGCCACGGGCGTCGAGCCAGCGGTGCAGGCGCCGGGCGAAGCCGCAGAAGTTCGGGTACTGGCGGTCCCCGAGTGCCAGGACCGCATAGTTCAGGTCATCGAGGGCCAGGGCCTGGCCGAGCACCTTGCGCTCGAAGCCGCGGGCGCTGTCCGGCGCTTCGCCGTCGCCAAAGGTGCTGACGACGAACAAGGCATGGCGTGACTCGCACAGTTGCCGTTCGCCGACTTCGGCCAGAGGCTGGACCCGTACCGACAGGCCGGCCCCCTGCAACTGGCCGGCGGTCTGCCAGGCCAACTGTTCGGCGAAACCGCTCTGGCTGGCGAAACCCACCAGCCAGTCGCAGGCGTTGTCGCTGTTCTGGCCGAGTCCTTCGCGGGCCTTTTTCACCGCCTGTTTCTTGCGCCGGCGATCCAGGTACAGCAGCCAGCCGGTGACGAAGAACAGGGGCATGGTCAGGCTGGATACCGTCAGCAGGATCCGTCCGGTGACACCGAAATAGCTGCCGACATGCAGCGCGTAGATGCTGGTCAGCAGTTGCGCCTTGAGGCTTTTATCGGCGTAGCGGAAGTGCTCGCGGATGGTGCCGGTGGCCGGATCCAGGTTGATCTGGTTGAGGGCACGATCGTGGGGCGAGTCCTGCAGCATGTAGTACACGGTGGCCGGCTGGCCGGCCACCGGTGGCATGCGGATGTTGTAGGCGCTGAGGCCGGGGCCGGCAGCCTGGCGGATGCTGGCCCAGATCGCGTCGTAGTCGGCGCTGGGCGCCGGGCCTGCCGGTGCCGGGCCACGGCCGCCCCGGCGCTGCTGGGCCGGGGAGTCGGACATCAGTTTGTTCAGGCCGTTGGCGTACCACTCGTAGGACCAGTACAGGCCGGTCAGTGCCGACAGCAGGTAGAACACCAGGCACCAGGTGCCGGCCACCGAGTGCAGGTCCCAGTTGAAGGCACGGCCTTTTTTCGCCCAGTCGAGGGTCAGCCAGGCGCGCCAGTCGAGGGCCTGGCGCGGCCAGCGCAGGTACAGGCCGGACAGGCAGAAGAACACCAGCATCAGGGTGCAGGCCCCGGTGATCTGGCGGCCGGTATCGCCCATGGCGAGGAACCGGTGCAGTTGCAGCATCAGGTTGAAGAAGTCCTGGCCGACGGCGTCGCCCAGGTAGTCGCCGGTATAGGGGTCGAAGTAGCGCAGTTGCCCGCGACGTTCCCCCGGCGGGGCGGTGAAGAACACCCGTGCGGCCTCGTCACCATGGGGCTCGACCCACAGCATCGCAACACGCTTGCCCTCGGTGGCCTCGAGCTTGCGTACCAGCTCGGCAGGGGGCAGGGCCTCATGGTCGGGGACCTCGACCTGCAGCACCGAGGGGTTGAGCAGGCGCAGCAGTTCGTCCTGGAAGGACACCACGGCACCGGTGATGCCCATGAAGGCCAGCACCAGCCCGGCGGTGATGCCGAACAGCCAATGCAGTTGGAACAGTGTTTTTTTCAACACGATGACCGCCTTGCTCAATCAAACCGATTCTTCACGGCGCGCATTATGCCGTGTGTGCGAATGCGACAAATTCATATTGGTTAGCTTTTTACAAATATTGCGCTACACAGCGCTACAACGGACCTGACGCACGAAAGCCCCGCTCACGGGCATGAGCGGGGCTTGCGGCTACGCATCCACCTAGAAGTGGAAGCTGGTGGTCAACAGGGCGGTACGACCGGGCGCCTGGTTGGCGAAGTGGGTCGAGAAGGCCTTGTCGTAATAGGTCTCGTTGGTCAGGTTCTGCACGTTGAGTTGCAGGTCGATGTTCCGGGTCAGCTTGTACGCGGCCATGGCGTCGTAACGGGTGTAGGACGGCACGTAGACGGTGTTGCCGGCATCGCCGTAGACCTGGTCGACATAGAAGGCGCCGCCACCGAGGGTCAGCTTGGGCATCACCTCGTAGGTGGTCCACAGGCTGAAGCTGTTCTTCGGCGTGTTCGGCATCTGGTTGCCGCTGGCCTGGGCGGCACCGGCGGTGACCGCACCGTTGCGACCGGTCAGGCCGGCGTCGACCAGTTCGCTCTTGAGGTAGCTGTAGCCGGCGAACACCTGCCACGTGTCGGTGATCTTGCCGCTGGCCGACAGCTCCACGCCGTCAACCCGTGATTCGCCGGCGTTCTGGTAGATGTTCTGGGCGACCAGGATCCGGGTGTTTTCCTTCTCGGTGCGGAAGATCGCCGCGGTCAGGGACAGGCGGTCGTGGAACACGTCCCACTTGGTGCCCAGCTCGTAGTTGGTGGTGGTTTCCGGTTCCAGGTCGCTTTTGAGCACAAGGTTGTTGCCGGCGGTCAGCGGGTTGCCGTCGCTGCCCTGGCCGAGCATTGCGCCTGGTGGCGTGGCCGAGGTGGCGTAGGACACATAGATGCTGCCGTTTTCCACCGGTTTCCACACCAGGCCGCTCTGCCAGTTCCAGAAATGGCTGTCGTTACTGGTCTTGCCGGTCGTGGTGTTTTTGGCCTTGGTCTTGAACGAGTCATAGCGCAGGCCGACGTTGAGCTGCCATTTCGGGTCCAGCTCGATGGTGTCGAAGGCGTAGGCCGCGCGGGTGTCGCCGGTGGTGTCGGTGCCCGCGTAGTTGCGGGTGATGGCGCCGGTCCAGGCATCGTTCGGATTCGGGTTGCTCAGCGAAGTACAGCTCGGTGTCGTGCCCGGGTTGCAGACCTTGGCGGTGTTGCCTGCCACGTTGTAGCTGCTGACCTGGCTTTCCTCGCGGCTGAATTCGACACCGGTGGAGTAGCTGTGCTTCATGCCCAGCAGTTGGAAGTTGCCGAACAGGTCGGTCTGGTTGGTGGTGGTCTCGGTGTTCGACACCATGGTGTTGGCGCGGCGCCAGACGGTGCCGTAGCGGTTCACGTTGAATTTGCTGTCGTCCGGCTGGGTCAGGATGTAGTCCTGGCCGGTGTTGCCGTGACGCAGGGTGTTCTTGAGGGTCATCGCATCGTTCAGGTCGTGCTCGAAGGCGAAAGTGCTGATGTCGGTGCGGGTCTTGCGGAAGTCGCGGTCCTTCAGGCCGTAGAAGTTGCTGCTGTCGCCGCCGTCGTTCGGTTTGTCGTGGACGTGGGCGGTGGCGGTCGCCGAACCGTAGCCGTAGGGAATGCCCGAGTCCGGCAGGTCGTCGCTCTGCATGTGGTAGTAGCTGAGGTTCACGCGGGTGTCGGTGCCCAGGCCGAAGCTCAGCGAGGGGGCGACGCCCCAGCGGTCGTAGTTGATCGAGTCGCGGCCGGCGACGTTCTGCTCGTGGCTCATCAGGTTCAGGCGGAACGCGGCGCTGTCGAGGAACTGACGGTTGACGTCGAGGACGTAGCGGCGGGTCTGATCGGAGCCGTAGGTGAAGCCGCCGTTGGTGAAATCGGCCTGCTTGGGCTGCTTGCTGACCAGGTTCAGGCTGCCGCCGGCGGAGCCGCGGCCACCGAAGGAGGAGTTGGGGCCCTTGCTCACCTCGATCGATTCGATATCGAAGATTTCCCGCGATTGTGCGCCGGTGTCGCGCACGCCATCGACGTAGGTATCACCCTGGGCATCGAAGCCACGGATGAACGGCCGATCGCCCTGCGGGTTGCCGCCTTCGCCGGCGCCGAAGGTGATGCCCGGGACGGTGCGCAGGGCATCCTGCAGCGAGGTGGCGGCGGTGTCCTTCAACACCTGCTGCGGCACCACGGTGACCGAGCGCGGGGTGTCGACCAGGGGCGCGGTGTACTTCTGCGAAGAAGCCTTTTCGACCTGATAGGAGGTTGACTCCTGGGCTTCGCCTGTCACGTTGGTGGCACCGAGCGAGAGCACGTTGCGCTGAGCCTTGCTGTCGGTTTCCTCGGCCGCCTGGGCCAGGTGCGCAGCCGAGGTGGCGGTGATGGCCATGCCGATCGCCGAGGCGAGCAGACGTGGTGAACCGTTCGGTATTTGTCGTTGTTGGCGTGACATCGGAAGTGCCCTCCCCAGGGTTTTGAGGCGGCGGAATATAGGGTAAACAAGTATTTGTATCAATTGCGATAAATTGCTATTCGCAGATAATTTACATTCTTTACAAATTTTCCTTACGGTTTTTACGCTCTCGTTCGTCGGCGTTGCCGAACGGCGTTTTACAGGTCCAATAAGAATCAAATACCATTGCGATAATTTCTCTTTAAGGTATCTCCCTCATGCTGTTGCACATCCCTGGCGTGTTCTCCCGCGAAGAGGTGCTGCGCATTCGCGAGGCGCTGGAACAGGCCGATTGGGCCGATGGCAAGGTCACCGCGGGGTATCAGTCGGCCAAGGCCAAGCACAACCTGCAACTGTCCGAAGGGCATCCGCTGGCCAAGGAGATCGGTGCGGCGATGCTGGAACGGCTGTGGAAAAACCCGCAGTTCATGTCCGCGGCGCTGCCGCACAAGGTGTTCCCGCCACTACTGAACTGCTACACGGCGGGCGGCAGTTTCGACTTTCATATCGACAACGCGGTACGCCAGCCCAGGGGCAATCCGGAGCGGGTGCGTACCGACCTGTCGTCCACGCTGTTCTTCAGTGACCCGGACGAGTACGACGGTGGCGAGCTGGAGATCCAGGACACCTACGGCACGCGGCAGGTCAAGTTACCGGCCGGTGACCTGGTGCTCTACCCGGGCACCAGCCTGCACAAGGTCAACGCGGTAACGCGTGGGGCACGGTATGCGGCGTTCTTCTGGACCCAGAGCCTGGTCCGCGAGGACAGCCAGCGCACCCTGCTGTTTGACATGGACAATGCGATCCAGAGCCTGACCCGTGACGTGCCCGATCACCCGGCCCTGATCCAGCTGACCGGTACCTATCACAACCTGCTGCGTCGCTGGGTCGAGGTGTAGGCGATGGGCTTTCAGTTGCGCCGCGAAGAAGTGCTCGATGGCGAGTCGTTGAAGGCCATGCTGGAGGAGAATCCGGCCCGCGCCGCGCAGGCCATTCTGCTGGCGGCCGGCGAGGGGATCGTCGAGGCCCAGGCGCTGCTGGGGCAGATTCTCCTGCAGGGGCAGGGCATCGAGCAGGACCCGGCGCTGGCCGTGCGCTGGTTCGGCATCGCCGCCAACGGCGGTCACGCGATGGCGCGCAACATGCTTGGACGTTGTCATGAGCATGGCTGGGGTTGCGAGGCCGACGCCCGGCAGGCGGCACGGCATTATCGGATGGCTGCCCAGGCCGGTCTGGATTGGGGCCTGTACAACTATGCCAACCTGCTGGCGACCGGGCGTGGGGTGGCCGAGGATCAGGTGCAGGCGCTGGCGGGGTATCGGCAGGCAGCGGAGATGGGGCATGCCAAGTCGATGAACCTGCTGGGGCGTTACCTCGAAGATGGGCGGTTCTGCCCGGCTGACCTGGCGGCGGCCCATGAATGGTATCGACGTTCTGCAGAGGCGGGGGATTTTCGCGGGCAGTTCAGCCATGCGGCGGTGCTGGCCGATCAGGGCCAGGTCGCGGCGGCCCGGCAGTGGCTGGAGCGGGCATTGGAGGGGGGCAATCTGAAGTTTCTCCGGGTCAGTCGCCAGGCGCTGCTGGCGGCTCGTGATCCGACGATTCGGGCGATGGCCCTGGCCTATCACCAAAGGGCGGCTGAGCTGGGTGATGAAAGCGACCGCGCTGCCTTGCAGGCCTTTGAGGGATAGCACTGTTTCCCTGTTTGCGAGCAAGGCTTGAGGGCCTCTTCGCGGGCAAGCCCGCTCCTGCAAGTTACACAACCTGTAGGAGCGGGCTTGCCCGCGAAGAGGCCAGTCGGTCCTTGCACATGGCCATGGATGCCCATGTCTAGTCCTGAAATAG
>NZ_JSYZ01000002.1:264565-437366 GCF_001293465.1 Pseudomonas asplenii | reverse complement strand
AAACCTATTTCAGGACTAGACACGGGGGCAAGGCCCTCAGTCGATGTACTCGAACAGTTTGACGATCTTCTGCACGCCACCGACGCCTTGTACCAGGTTGGTTGCGCGTGCGGCTTCCTGCTGGGTGACCAGGCCCATCAGGTAGACGATACCGTTCTCGGTGATCACCTTGATGCGCGAGCCGGGGATGGTGTTGTCAGTCAGCATCTGGGTCTTGATCTTGCTGGTCAGCCAGGTGTCGTTGCTGCGTGCGGCGAACGAGGAAGGCTGCAGGATCTGCAGTTCGTTGTTGACCTTCTTCACGCGCTGGACGCTCGACGCAGCCTGTTCGGCCTTGGCCTTGAGGTCTTCGCGTGGCGTCTGGCCGGCGAGCAGGACGATGCCGTTGTAGCTGCTCACGACGATGTGCGAGGCGGCGTCCAGATCCGGGTCGGCCTTGGCGACGTTGACCGCGACCTTGGTTTCGATCACCGAGTCGTCGATCTTGCTGCCCAGGGTGCGGGTGCCCTGGTCGTCATTGATCGGACCATCGCGGGTTGCGGTCAGCACCGAGCTGCAGCCACTGAGGCCCAGGCACAGAGTCAAAGCCAGCAGGCTAAGGCGATTAACGGTCATTCTTCACTCCCGAACAGTTGGCTGTCGATCAGATCGCACAGGCAGTGGATCGCCAGCAAGTGGACTTCCTGGATACGTGCGGTGACATGGCTGGGAACGCGGATCTCCACGTCCTCGGGCAACAGCAGCGAGGCCATGCCGCCACCATCACGTCCCGTCAAGGCTACGACAACCATTTCGCGATCATGTGCGGCCTGGATTGCCTGAATAATGTTGGCCGAGTTGCCGCTGGTGGAAATGGCCAGCAAAACATCGCCAGGCTGGCCGAGGGCGCGGATCTGTTTGGAGAAGACTTCGTTGTAGCTGTAGTCGTTGGCGATCGAGGTGATGGTCGAGCTGTCGGTGGTCAGGGCGATGGCCGGCAGGCTCGGTCGTTCGCGTTCGAAGCGGTTGAGCAGTTCCGAGGAAAAATGCTGGGCGTCGCCCGCCGAGCCACCATTGCCGCAGGAGAGCATTTTGCCTTCGTTGAGCAGGGCATTGACCATGATCTGGCTGGCTTGCTCGATGTGAGGTGCAAGAACGTCCATCGCCTGTTGCTTGGTGTCGATACTGGCCTGGAAAAGCTGGCGAATTCGGGATTGCATGTCCATCAATGTAGGTGACCTTAAGTGGGGCGGTTGCCTGGCTCGAGTGCTGCCCGGATGGTTCCGGGGCCGTTCGGCGCAAGTCGTGTGCGGCCCGTAAAGCAAAGAGCAAAATCGGTGAATGAAAGTAACCGGGTCGACAGTCGGGTTCAGCTGTCGAAGGCATTCCGTAGCCAGTTCAATCGGGGTGCCATGTCGAGGGCGCCTTCTATGGCAACCACGTCGAAACGGCAGGGGCTGCTGGACCAGCGCGATTCGCGTTGCAGGAAATACTGCGCCGCGAATATTAACTTCTTGCGCTTGCGGGCATCGATACTGCCCGCGGCACCACCCCATTGGGTGTTTTTTCTATAACGAACTTCGACGAATACTACTGTATCGCCGTCGAGCATGACCAGATCAAGCTCGCCGCGTTTACATGACCAGTTCTGCGCCAGCAGGCGCAGTCCCTGTCGTTCGAGATGCCGGAGCGCGAGGCTCTCGGCATCCTTGCCGCTTTCCAGGCGTGAGCCTTGCGGCATCAGCGTTGGGTATCCGGCAGGCGCTGGACCTGACCGCTGACGAACTGTGCCCAGGGCAGTTGGCGCTCGACCCGTTGACCCTGGTCCATGCTCAGGCTGCCGGAGAGGCCGTCGATGCGGCTGTCTGGCAGTGCCTTGAGCTGGCCCAGGCGTGGCGCCAGGCGAAAGGCGTCGACACCCATGGCGTACAGGCGGCCCAGGCTGCCGGCGGCTTGTGGCCATTGCGCGGTCACCTGCTTGCGCAGCGGATCGTTGGCGTCCAGCAGCCACGGGGTTTCGCAGAAGCGAATGCCGTTCATGTCGTTGTACTGGTTGATGTCGCCGGTTGCACTGAACAGGTGAGAGGTGCCGTACACCGGTACGTCACCGGCGTACTGGAAGTTCAGGGTCGGTTTGATCTGCTGGGCCTGCTGCGGTGTGGCGGCAAGGAAGATGAACTCGATGTCCTGGCGACGCGAAGGCTGGGCGACAACCTGGCCACCCACGGTGCTTTGCAGGCTCTTGGCGCGACCTTCGCTCTGACGCAACTGGAACAGGTCGGCGATCTGTTGGGCCAGGGCTACCGGCTGGTCGACACGCTCGACACCGACCACGGTGCCGCCGTTGGCTTCCCAGTCCTGGCGGAAGGCCTTGAGTACGCGGTCGCCCCATTCACCTTTCGGCACCATGGCGGCAGCGCGGTGCAGGCCGTCGGCACGGGCGCGACGCGAAACTTCGCGGGCTTCGTCTTCGGCGGCGAGGCCGAACTGGAACAGTTGCGGCGGGTTCTGCGCGCTTTCGCTGTAGTTCAGTGCGAGGGTGGTGATCGGCAGTTGCGTACGAGCGCTGAGCTGCTTCACCAGGGGTTTTTCCAGCGGGCCGACGACCAGTTGCACGCCGGCGGCCTGGGCCTTGCGATAGAAATCGTCGAGGGAGGTCAGGCGCGAGCTGTCGTAGAACTCGATGGCCGGTGGCTTCTGTCCGGCTTGCTGGGCCTGGTACTGGGCCGCCATGAAACCCTCGCGCAGAGCCTTGCCGACCGAGGCCAGCTGGCCTTCGTTAGGCAGCAGCAGGGCGATCTTGTTCAGCGGCTGGCTGGCCAGTTCCTTGAGTTTCACCAGCGCCTGCGGCAGTTGCTGGGCTGCCGGGTGCTTGGGGTTCTGTGCCCGCCAGGTGTCGATCGCCGCCTGTTGCTGTTCCAGCGTGCCGGAAGTCTTCACCGCCAGGGCCAGGCCGAGCCAGCCGCTGAGGTCGTCGTTACCGCTGGGTTGCAACTGATCGGTCGGCAGTGCGGCGATCAGTGCCCAGATCGCTTCGTGGTTGGCGCGAGCGGCGTCGCCACTGAGCAGCGGGGCGATGAAGATGCGCTCGCGAGCGGCTGCCAGGGTCTGGCCGTCGGCTTCGAGGGCGCGGGCGCGAACGGTCTGGGTGCGGATCTGCTGGTCCACCGGCAATTCACCCAGGTGCTCCAGGCTCGGGTGGCTCAGGGCGGTGAGGGCCGCCTTCGGCTGATTGCGGGTCATCGCCAGTTCGGCGGCCAGTGTGCTGGCGAAAACCTGTTGGCCCGGCTTGAGCTGGTCCAGCTGCACCTGGGCAAGGATCTGCGCGGCGCGACCGGTGTCCTTCTGGCGGTAGGCCAGGTCGGCGGCGGTCAGGCGCAGCAGGGCGGCCTTGTCCGGTGTCTTGCTGGCGGAGGCCTGTTCGAGCAGTTGCTCGATGCTGGCATCCGGGGTCCGTGGGAGTTCGCCAAGGCTGGAAGAGGGCGAGCTGGCGCAGGCCGCCAGCAAGGCAGCGAGGCAGAGGGCAGAGAACAGCCGCAGGCAAGCGATCATGTAAGTGTTCCTGATACTCGATCAAATTAGCGTGGAATTGTACCCAAGCACTGGCCGGGGCGCGATGTCGCTGGCGTGAAACCGTCAATTTTGGTCGTACAAGGCGTGTCAGAGACCCGGCTCTTCGCGCCTGGGCGGGGTCATCGCGCCGTCGTGGAGCATATCGGCAGGGCTTCTACGCGCTACAATGGGTTTTTCGTTCTTCTTGAGGTGTGCGCTTTGACTGCTCCAGGTGCTTTGAATTCCGCGATGGGCTCGCTTTATGTGGTGGCGACGCCCATCGGCAACCTGGATGACATCAGTGCGCGAGCAATGAAGGTGCTGCGCGAGGTGGCGCTGATCGCGGCGGAGGACACCCGGCATTCGCTGCGGCTCTTGCAGCACTTCGGCATCAACACGCCACTGGCGGCCTGCCATGAGCATAACGAGCGTGACGAGGGCAGCCGTTTCATCGCCAAGCTGCAGGCGGGCGAGGATGTTGCCCTGATCTCCGATGCTGGCACGCCGCTGATTTCCGATCCGGGCTATCACCTGGTGCGCCAGGCGCGTGCCGCGGGGATCAAGGTGGTGCCGGTCCCGGGCGCCTGTGCGCTGATCGCGGCGCTGTCGGCGGCGGGTCTGCCATCCGACCGATTCATCTTCGAGGGCTTCCTGCCGGCCAAGGCGGCGGGGCGTCGTTCGCGTCTGGAACAACTGCGCGAAGAACCTCGGACGCTGATCTTCTATGAGGCGCCTCACCGCATCCTCGACTGTCTGCAGGACATGGAAGCGGTGTTCGGTGCCGAGCGCCCGGCGCTGCTGGCACGTGAGCTGACCAAGACCTTCGAGACGCTCAAGGGGCTGCCGCTGGCTGAATTGCGCAGCTTCGTCGAAGCCGACAGCAATCAGCAGCGTGGCGAGTGCGTGGTGCTGGTCGCCGGCTGGAGTGCCCCGGAAGGCGATGAGGCAGTCGGCGCCGAGGCCATGCGCATTCTCGACCTGCTGCTCAAGGAAATGCCGCTCAAGCGCGCCGCCGCCCTGGCGGCGGAAATCACCGGTGTACGCAAGAACCTGCTGTATCAGGTGGCGCTGGATAAGCAGAAAAATGACTGACGATTTTTTCGTGGGGCCATTCGGCTATTGATGTCGGAATGGTCCTGGGCGGCGCATCTTGTCCCGGCATGCCGGGGCGATGACGGCTTTAATGCTTGTCCTTCTGGCCATGTGCCGGTAACCTGCGCGGCGGAGAGTCGATTGGACAGTCGCTGCCCTTCATGAAAATTGGAGGGGGGAGGAAAGTCCGGGCTCCATAGGGCGGAGTGCCAGGTAATGCCTGGGGGGCGTGAGCCTACGGAAAGTGCCACAGAAAACAACCGCCTAAGCACTTCGGTGCCGGTAAGGGTGAAAAGGTGCGGTAAGAGCGCACCGCACGTCTGGTAACAGTTCGTGGCTAGGTAAACCCCACTCGGAGCAAGACCAAATAGGGTTCCAAGGCGTGGCCCGCGCTGGAACCGGGTAGGTTGCTAAAGATGTCCAGTGATGGCCATCGTAGAGGAATGACTGTCCTCGACAGAACCCGGCTTACAGATCGACTCTCCACTTTTTCCCCTCCCTGCCCGCAATCGCTGGCAGAAGCGCATTTGTAATATCGAAAAAATCTTAGTCTTAACAAACTACTTTAACTTCTGACCTCAAGTTTCTGAGGCGAGTCGAGTTTGCCCGGAAGAAACCTCTCCAAATTCTCGCAAAGTCTCCTTTTACGCTCCTAAATCTCCGTTCTGTAAGGGTTTTCCTTAAGACCGTGCCTTGACGGTGTGGTGGGCGCATTCCTATAGTGTGCGCAAGTGGAGGAAAGTGGCATGAAGTGGGTTTTTTGGACGTAAAACGCTAATATTTGGAGAAACGCAGCTGTGTTTCGCGGAGCCAACGCTATCAGTCTCGATGCCAAGGGCCGTCTCGCCATGCCGAGTCGGTACCGTGACGAGCTCGATTCGCGTAGTTCCGGACAACTGATCGTCACCATCGATGCGGTCGATCCCTGCTTATGTGTATATCCACTCGACGAGTGGGAACTGATTGAGACCAAGTTGCGTGCGCTGCCGTCGTTGCGGGAAGAGAACCGCCGTCTGCAGCGTTTGCTGATTGGTAATGCCGTCGATCTCGAACTCGATGGCAGTGGTCGTTTTCTGGTGCCGCCGCGCCTGCGTGAGTACGCGAAGCTGGACAAGCGCGCGATGCTGGTGGGCCAACTGAACAAGTTTCAACTGTGGGACGAGGACGCCTGGAATGCTGTTGCTGCAGCGGACCTGGCGGCCATTCAACAACCGGGCGCGATGCCTGATGAACTGCGTGATCTGATCCTGTGACTATTGATAGCGGCTTTAACCACATCACCGTACTGCTTGACGAAGCCGTCGAGGCTCTCGCCGTACGCCCTGATGGCTGCTATCTGGATGGCACCTTCGGTCGGGGCGGGCATAGCCGCCTGATTCTCAGCCGACTCGGACCTGATGGCCGACTTCTGGGTTTCGACAAGGATCCACAGGCGATTGCCACCGGGCAAGCGCTAGCGGCCGAAGACGGCCGCTTTGTCGTTGTGCAGCGCAGCTTTGCCGAGCTGGGGGCGGAGGTCGCCGAGCGGCAGATGGCGGGCAAGGTCAATGGCATCCTGCTCGACCTGGGCGTTTCCTCGCCACAGCTGGATGACCCGCAGCGCGGCTTCAGCTTCATGAATGACGGTCCGCTGGACATGCGCATGGACCCTTCGCGGGGGATCAGTGCCGCCGAGTTCATCGCCACCGCGCCGGTGGAGGAAATTGCCCGGGTCTTCAAGGAGTACGGCGAGGAGCGTTTCGCCGGTCGCATGGCCCGTGCCGTGGTCGAGCGTCGTGAAATCAGGCCTTTCGAGCGCACGGCCGATCTGGCCGAGGTGCTCAAGGTCGCCAACCCGGCCTGGGAGAAGGGCAAGAACCCGGCGACCCGGGCGTTCCAGGGCCTGCGCATTCACGTCAACAATGAGCTGGGCGATCTCGAAGCCGGCCTCGAAGCAGCGCTGGACGCCCTCGAAGTCGGCGGTCGCCTGGTGGTGATCAGCTTCCACTCGCTGGAAGACCGCATCGTCAAGCTGTTCATGCGCCGCCTGGTCAAGGGCGAGGAAGACAACCTGCCGCGTAACCTGCCGGTCCGCCACCAGGCATTCGAACCGCGCATCAAGGTGCACGGCAAGGCCCGGTTCGCCTCCGATGCCGAGCTCAAGGCCAACCCGCGTGCCCGTAGTGCCGTCATGCGTGTCGCGGAGAAATTGCGGTGAGCAAGCTCTACGCCAAGCCACTTCCGGGCGGAAGCTTTTTCATGTTCCTGCTATTTGTCGCCGTACTGGTGTCCGCCATCGGCGTGTCCTATAGCGCGCACTGGAACCGCCAACTGCTCAACTCGCTCTACAACGAGCTGAGCGTGCGGGACAAGGCCCAGGCCGAGTGGGGGCGACTGATCCTCGAACAGAGCACCTGGACCGCCCATAGCCGTATCGAGACCCTGGCCACCGAGCAACTGAAGATGCGCATTCCCAGCCCATCCGAGGTCAGGATGGTGGCGCCATGATGAAGCTCGAGGGCGCGCTCTATCCGTGGCGTTTCCGCGTCGTGCTCGGCGCGCTGGCGCTCATGGTCGGCTATATCAGCTGGAAGATCGTCGACCTGCAGGTCATCGATCGTGCGTTCCTGATCGGCCAGGGCGACGCGCGCAGCATGCGACACATTCCGATTCCCGCCCACCGCGGCCTGATCACCGACCGTAACGGCGAGCCCCTGGCCGTGAGCACGCCGGTGACCACGCTGTGGGCCAATGCCAAGGAAATGCAACTGGCCAAGGATCGCTGGCCGGCCCTGGCCCAGGCGCTTGGGCAGGATCCCAAGCTGCTGGCCGAGCGCCTGGAGCAGCAGGCCAACAAGGAGTTCATCTATCTGGTCCGCGGCCTGACCCCGGAGCAGGGCCAGGCCGTGCTCGATCTCAAGGTTCCCGGTGTCTACGGCATCGAGGAGTTCCGGCGTTTCTATCCGGCCGGTGAAGTGGCGGCGCACATGGTCGGTTTTACCGACATCGACGACCACGGGCGCGAAGGGGTGGAGCTGGCCTACGACGAGTGGCTGGCCGGGGTGCCCGGCAAGCGACAGGTGATCAAGGACCGGCGCGGCCGGCTGATCAAGGATGTCCAGGTAACCAAGAACGCCAAGGCCGGTAAGCCCTTGGCGTTGTCCATTGACCTGCGCCTGCAATACCTGGCCAACCGCGAACTGCGCAACGCCCTGGTGGAAAACGGCGCCAAGGCCGGCAGCCTGGTGATCATGGATGTGAAGACCGGCGAGATCCTCGCCATGGTCAACCAGCCGACCTACAACCCGAACAATCGTCGCAACCTGCAGCCGGCGATGATGCGCAACCGCGCGATGATCGACGTGTTCGAGCCGGGTTCGACCATGAAGCCGATCTCCATGAGTGCCGCCCTGGAAACCGGACGCTGGAAGCCCAGCGACACGGTCGAGGTCTATCCCGGCACCCTGCAGTTGGGCAAATACACCATCCGCGACGTTTCCAAAACCGAAGGTCCGGTGCTCGACCTGACCGGTATCCTGATCAACTCCAGTAACGTGGGGATGAGCAAGGTCGCCTTCGACATCGGTGGCGAGGCGATTTTCCGTGTCATGCAGAAAGTCGGCCTGGGCCAGGACACCGGTCTCGGCTTCCCCGGCGAGCGCGTCGGCAACCTGCCGAACTACCGTGAGTGGCGCAAGGCCGAAACCGCGACTCTGTCCTACGGCTATGGCCTGTCGGTGACCGCCATCCAGCTGGTGCACGCGTTCTCGGCCCTGGCCAACAACGGCAAGATCGTGCCGCTGACCCTGATCAAGACCGACAAGACGCCCGAAGGTACCCAGGTCATCCCGGAAAAGGTCGCCAAGACCATGCAGGGCATGTTGCAGCAGGTGATCGAGGCGCCGCGGGGTGTCTGGCGTGCCAAGGTCCCGGCCTATCATGTCGCCGGCAAGTCCGGTACCGCGCGCAAGACATCGGTCGGCACCAAGGGTTATGCCGAGAACTCCTATCGCTCGCTGTTCGCCGGTTTCGGCCCGATGAGCGATCCGCGTTACGCCATCGTGGTGGTGATCGACGAACCGAGCAAGGCCGGCTACTTCGGTGGCCTGGTTTCGGCGCCGGTCTTCAGCAAGGTGATGTCCGGCACTCTGCGGCTGATGAACGTCAGCCCGGATGACCTGTCGAGTATTCCGCAGCAGCAAGCCATCGCCGCGCCGGAACCTGTAAAAGGAGGGCGTGGTTAATGTCCCTGAGCCTGAACAAGATTTTCCCTCATGCCGGTCGCGATCTGCTGATTCGCGAGCTGGCGCTCGACAGCCGCAAGGTGCGCGCCGGTGACCTGTTCCTGGCGGTGCCGGGTGGCAAGGTCGACGGCCGTAACCATATCGCCGATGCGCTGCAGCGTGGGGCGGCGGCGGTTGCCTATGAAGCCCAGGGCGCTACCGTGCTGCCGATCACCGATGTCCCGCTGATTCCGGTCAAGGGCCTGGCGGCGCAGTTGTCGGAGATCGCCGGACGCTTCTATGGCGAGCCGAGCCGGCAACTGAACCTGGTGGGTGTCACCGGTACCAATGGCAAGACCAGCGTCAGCCAACTGGTGGCCCAGGCCCTCGACCTGCTTGGTCAGCGCTGCGGGATTCTCGGCACCCTGGGCAGCGGGTTTCATGGCGCGCTGAACAGCGGCATGCTGACCACGCCGGATCCGATCGCCGTGCAGGCGACCCTGGCCGACCTGAGGAACGCCGGTGCCAGGGCCGTGGCCATGGAGGTTTCCTCCCACGGCCTGGATCAGGGCCGGGTCAGTGCCCTGGCCTTCGACGTGGCGGTGCTGACCAATCTCTCGCGCGACCATCTCGATTATCACGGCACCATGGAAGCCTATGGTGCGGCCAAGGCCAAGCTGTTCGATTGGGCCAACCTGCGTTGCCGGGTGATCAACCTCGACGACGACTTCGGCCGGCGGTTGGCAACTGGCGAGCACGAATCGCGGTTGATCACCTACAGCCTGCAGGACAGCAGTGCCCACCTGTATTGCCGGGACGCCCAGTTCGGTGACGAGGGGGTGCGCGCGACGCTGGTGACCCCGCAGGGCGAACATCATTTGCGCAGCACGCTGCTCGGCCGCTTCAACCTGAGCAACGTCCTGGCAGCCGTGGGCGCCTTGCTAGGGCTGGATTACGCCCTGGATGAAATCCTGCGGGTGTTGCCGCAACTGGAAGGCCCGGCCGGCCGCATGCAGCGTCTGGGTGGCGGCACGCGCCCGCTGGTGGTGGTTGACTATGCACACACCCCGGATGCCCTGGAAAAGGTCCTGTTGGCCTTGCGCCCGCATGCCAAGGGGCAGTTGCGTTGCCTGTTTGGCTGTGGCGGCGACCGCGATCGCGGCAAGCGCCCGCTGATGGCCGAACTGGCCGAGCGTCTGGCCGACAGCGTGCTGGTGACCGACGACAACCCGCGCACCGAGGATCCCCAGCAGATCTTCGACGATATCCGTCCGGGCTTCAGTACCCCTGATGCCGTGCGTTTCGTGTCCGGTCGTGGCCTGGCGATTGCCGAGCTGATTGCCGCTGCCAGTGCCGACGACGTGCTCGTCCTGGCCGGCAAGGGGCATGAGGATTACCAGGAGATCAACGGCGTGCGCCACGCCTTCTCCGATCTGGTCGAAGCCGCCAAGGCTCTGGATGCCTGGGAGGCCGCCAATGCTTGAAGCCATGAAATTGAGTGAGGTCGCCAATGCCTTGTCCGGTCGCCTGAGTGCGGCCGATGCCAGTTTCTCCGGGGTGAGTATCGACAGCCGGTCGATTCAGCCTGGGCAACTGTTCGTTGCCCTGACCGGGCCGCGTTTCGATGGGCATGATTACCTGGACGACGTGGCGACCAAGGGCGCCGTCGCAGCGCTGGTGGAGCGCGAGGTGGCCGGCAGCCAACTGCCGCAACTGGTGGTTCGTGATACCCGCCTGGCCCTGGGGCAGCTTGGGGCGCTGAATCGGGCACTGTTCAAGCAGCCGGTGGCGGCGGTTACCGGTTCCAGCGGCAAGACCACGGTCAAGGAAATGCTGGCGAGCATTCTGCGTACCCGTGGCCTGGTCCTGGCGACCCGGGGCAACCTGAACAACGATCTGGGCGTGCCGCTGACCTTGCTCGAACTGGCGCCGGAGCACAGTGCCGCGGTGATCGAACTGGGTGCTTCGCGTATTGGCGAGATCGCCTACACCGTCGCCATGACCAGGCCACATGTCGCGATCCTGAATAACGCCGGAACCGCCCATGTCGGCGAGTTCGGTGGCCCCGAGAAAATCGTCGAGGCCAAGGGCGAAATCATCGAAGGGCTGCAGGCCGACGGTACTGCCGTACTCAACCTGGACGACAAGGCCTTCCCGATCTGGAAGGTCCGGGCTGGCGCCCGCAAGGTGCTGAGCTTTGCCCTGGACAATGACAGCGCCGATTTCCACGCCCGCGCGGTTTCCCGCGATCCACGCGGCTGCCCGCAATTCGAGCTGCACGCTCCCGACGGCTCGGCACCGGTTCAACTGAACCTGCTGGGCACGCACAACGTGGCCAATGCCCTGGCCGCCGCCGCCGCCGCCCATGCGCTGGGCGTGTCCCTGCCGGGCATCGTCGCCGGGCTGGAAGCGGTCCAGCCGGTCAAGGGCCGGACGGTGGCGCAATTGGCAATCAATGGCATTCGCGTGATTGACGATACCTACAACGCGAACCCCACCTCAATGTGCGCTGCCGTTGATATACTCGCCGGCTTTTCCGGCCGCACCGTTCTGGTGCTCGGAGATATCGGCGAGTTGGGCGAGTGGGCGGAGCAGGGGCATCGTGAAGTAGGGGCTTACGCCTCAGGCAAGGTTTCCGCGCTGTACGCGGTGGGACCGATGATGGCCCACGCCGTCGACGCATTTGGCCAAAACGCTCGTCATTTCGCCACTCAGGCCGATCTGATCGAGGCGCTTGGCGCCGAGCAAGACACCAATACCACCATTTTGATCAAGGGTTCGCGCAGCGCGGCGATGGAAAACATCGTGGCGGCCCTGTGCGGGCCTGCGCCTCATATCAAGGGAGAGACGCATTAATGCTGCTGCTGCTAGCGGAGTACCTGCAACAGTTCTACAAAGGCTTCGCGGTCTTCCAGTACCTGACCCTGCGCGGGATTCTCGGGGTGCTGACCGCGTTGTCTCTGTCGCTGTTCCTGGGCCCGTGGATGATTCGTACCTTGCAGAACCTGCAGATCGGCCAGGCAGTTCGCAATGACGGCCCGCAATCGCACCTCTCCAAGTCCGGCACGCCGACCATGGGAGGCGCGCTGATCCTGTCGTCCATTGGCGTCAGCACCCTGCTGTGGGCGGACCTGCATAACCGTTATGTCTGGGTGGTGCTGCTGGTCACCCTGCTGTTCGGCGCCATCGGCTGGGTCGACGACTATCGCAAGGTGATCGAGAAGAACTCCCGTGGGCTGCCAAGCCGCTGGAAGTATTTCTGGCAGTCGGTGTTCGGCCTGGGGGCGGCGATCTTCCTGTTCATGACCGCGCAGACCCCGGTGGAAACCACCCTGATCGTGCCGATGCTCAAGGATGTCAGCATTCCTCTGGGCGTGGGCTTCGTGGTCCTGACCTATTTCGTGATCGTCGGTTCGAGCAACGCGGTCAACCTGACCGACGGTCTCGACGGCCTGGCGATCATGCCGACGGTGATGGTCGGTGGTGCACTGGGTATCTTCTGCTACCTGTCGGGTAACGTGAAGTTCGCCGAATATCTGCTGATCCCCTACGTACCGGGCGCCGGTGAGCTGATTGTGTTCTGTGGTGCGCTCATCGGTGCCGGCCTGGGCTTCCTCTGGTTCAACACCTATCCGGCCCAGGTTTTCATGGGCGATGTCGGCGCCCTGGCGCTGGGCGCGGCCCTGGGCACCATCGCGGTGATCGTTCGCCAGGAAATCGTCCTGTTCATCATGGGCGGGGTGTTCGTCATGGAGACCCTGTCGGTGGTCATCCAGGTCGCTTCCTTCAAGATGACCGGTCGCCGGGTGTTCCGCATGGCACCGATTCACCACCACTTTGAACTCAAGGGCTGGCCTGAGCCACGCGTGATCGTCCGGTTCTGGATCATCACCGTGATTCTGGTGCTGATCGGCCTTGCCACCCTGAAGCTGAGGTAGAACCCGTGTCGCTGATCGCTTCTGACCACTTCCGCATCGTTGTCGGCCTCGGCAAGAGCGGCATGTCCCTGGTTCGCTTCCTGGCGAACCGGGGCGTTGCCTTTGCGGTGGCCGATACGCGGGAGAATCCACCGGAGCTGGCCACGCTGCGCCGTGACTACCCTCAGGTGGAAGTGCGTTGTGGCGAGCTGGATGTCGAGTTTCTCTGCCGTGCCGACGAACTCTACGTGAGCCCGGGCCTGGCCCTGGCGACCCCGGCGTTGCAGGCGGCTGCGGCCCGTGGCGTGAAACTGTCCGGCGATATCGAGCTGTTCGCGCGTAACGCGAAGGCGCCGATCGTCGCGATCACCGGCTCCAACGCCAAGAGCACCGTGACCACCCTGGTGGGCGAAATGGCGGCTGCTGCCGGCAAGCGCGTGGCGGTCGGTGGCAACCTCGGCACCCCGGCGCTGGACCTGCTCGGCGACGATATCGAACTGTATGTGCTGGAGCTGTCGAGCTTCCAGCTGGAAACCACCGACCAGTTGAACGCTGCGGTGGCGACCGTGCTCAACATCAGCGAAGACCACATGGACCGCTACAGCGGCCTGCCGGCCTATCACCTGGCCAAGCACCGGATCTTCCGCGGAGCGAAGCAGGTGGTGGTCAACCGCCAGGACGCCCTGTCCCGGCCGCTGATGAGCGAAGGCCTGCCCTGCTGGACCTTCGGTCTGGGCAAGCCGGACTTCAAGGCTTTCGGCCTGCGCGAGGAAGGCGGCGAGAAATACCTGGCCTTCGAGTTCCAGAACCTGATGCCGGTGCGCGAACTGAAGATCCGTGGTGCCCATAACCAGTCCAACGCCTTGGCCGCGTTGGCGCTGGGGCATGCCGTGGGGTTGCCGTTCGACGCGATGCTGTCGAGCCTGCGCACCTTCGGCGGCCTCGAACACCGCTGCCAATGGGTGCGCGAGCACAACGGCGTGAACTACTACAACGACTCCAAGGCCACCAACGTCGGTGCCGCGCTGGCGGCCATCGAGGGCCTGGGAGCCGATATCGACGGCAAGCTGGTGCTGGTCGCCGGCGGCGACGGCAAGGGCGCGGATTTTTCCGCCCTGCGTGCGCCGGTTGCGGCCCACTGCCGGGCGGTGGTCCTGCTGGGCCGCGATGCCGAACTGCTGGCCCGGGCGCTGGGTGACGAAGTGCCATTGATTCGTGTGCAGACCCTGGACGAAGCGGTGCGGCGTAGCGCCGAGCTGGCCCGGGACGGCGATGCCGTGCTGTTGTCGCCAGCCTGCGCCAGCCTCGACATGTTCAGGAACTTCGAAGAGCGCGGGCGCCTGTTCGCCAGTGCCGTGGAGGGCTTGGCATGAATTTCAATATCCTCAAGCCGTATCCGTCGCCGATCATCACCGGGCGTGGTGTCGACGTCGATTTCCCGATGCTCGCCGGCTGCCTGGCGCTACTCGGCCTCGGCCTGGTGATGATCACCTCGGCATCCTCCGAAGTGGCTGCCGTGCAATCGGGCAACGCGCTGTACCACATGATCCGCCACCTGATCTATCTGGTCATCGGCGTGGGCGCCTGCATCGCCACGATGATGGTACCGATCGCCACCTGGCAGCGCATGGGCTTCATGATGCTGGTGGGCGCCTTCGGCCTGCTGGTGATGGTGCTGCTGCCGGGTATCGGCCGTGAAGTGAACGGTTCGATGCGCTGGATCGGGTTCAGTTTCTTCAACGTGCAGCCTTCGGAAATCGCCAAGGTGTTCGTGGTGATCTACCTCGCCGGCTACCTGGTGCGCCGACAGAAGGAAGTGCGCGAGAGCTGGATGGGCTTCTTCAAGCCGTTCGTCGTGCTGCTGCCGATGGCCGGCCTGTTGCTGATGGAACCGGACTTCGGGGCCACCGTGGTGATGATGGGGGCAGCGGCGGCAATGCTGTTCCTCGGCGGCGTCGGGCTGTTGCGCTTCGGCTTGATGGTGTTGCTGGCCGTAGTCGCGGTGGTGGTGCTGATCAAGGCGCAACCCTACCGGATGGCCCGTCTGACCACCTTCACCGACCCCTGGGCCGACCAGTTCGGTTCCGGCTACCAGCTGACCCAGGCGCTGATCGCCTTCGGTCGTGGCGAGTGGCTGGGGGTCGGCCTGGGCAACAGCGTGCAGAAGCAGTTCTACCTGCCCGAAGCCCATACCGACTTCGTGTTCTCCGTACTCGCCGAAGAGCTGGGTGCGGTGGGCTCGCTGTGCACTGTCGCACTGTTCGTGTTCGTCAGCGTGCGGGCCATGTACATCGGCCTGTGGGCGGAGAAGGCCAAGCAGTTCTTTGCCGCCTACATGGCCTACGGCCTGGCGTTCCTGTGGATCGGCCAGTTCCTGATCAACATCGGCGTGAACGTCGGCCTGCTGCCGACCAAGGGCCTGACCCTGCCGTTCCTCAGCTACGGTGGCAGCTCCCTGGTGATCTGCTGCGCCTGTCTCGGCCTGTTGCTGCGCATCGAGTGGGAGAGTCGAACCCACCTGGGCAGCGAAGAGATGGAATTCGATGAAAGCGACTTTGCGGAGGACACTCCCTATGGCCGCTAACGTGCTGATCATGGCCGGCGGCACCGGCGGCCACGTGTTCCCGGCGCTGGCGTGTGCCCGCGAGTTCCAGGCGCGGGGCTTCACCGTGCACTGGCTGGGCACGCCGCGCGGTATCGAAAACGAACTGGTGCCCAATGCCGGGTTGCCGCTGCACCTGATCAACGTCGCCGGCCTGCGTGGCAAGAGCAAGCTGTCGCTGCTCAAGGCGCCGTTCGTGCTGCTGCGGGCGATCTGGCAGGCGCGCAAGGTGATCCGCCAACTGAAGCCGGTCTGCGTGCTGGGCTTTGGTGGTTATGTCACCGGTCCTGGTGGGGTCGCCGCGCGCCTGGCTGGCGTTCCGGTGATCGTGCACGAGCAGAATGCCGTGGCGGGTACCGCCAATCGGCTGCTGGTGCCGCTGGCGGCACGGGTCTGCGAAGCTTTCCCGAATACCTTCGGCGCCTCGGACAAGCGTCGTACCACTGGCAACCCGGTGCGCCCGGAGCTGTTCCTGGAGACTCCGCGCCAGGCCCTGGGCGGCCGTCCGGCACGCCTGCTGATCCTCGGTGGCAGCCTTGGCGCCGAACCGTTGAACAAGCTGCTGCCCGAGGCCCTGGCCCAGGTACCGGCCGAGTACCGCCCGGAGGTTTTCCACCAGGCCGGTCGCAACCACGACCAAGTGACCGCCGAACGCTACCAGGCGGCGGGTGTCGAGGCGCAGGTGGCGCCCTTTATCAAGGACATGGCCCAAGCCTATGGCTGGGCCGACCTGGTGGTCTGTCGCGCAGGCGCCTTGACCGTCAGTGAACTGGCTGCTGCCGGTCTGCCCTCGTTGCTGGTGCCTCTGCCCCATGCGATCGACGACCACCAGACCCGCAATGCCGAATATTTGGCCGGGGAGGGCGCTGCCTTCCTGCTGCCGCAAAGAACGACTGGCGCCGCCGATCTGGCGGCACGCCTGACAGAGGTTTTGATGCAACCGGAACGACTGAACACCATGGCGAGCACCGCACGCCGCCTGGCCAAGCCCGATGCTACCCGCACCGTCGTCGAGATCTGCCTGGAGGTGGCCCATGGTTGAGAGTCAGAAAGCCATCCCGCAACCGGAAATGCGCCGCATCCGTCGCATCCACTTCGTCGGGATCGGCGGCGTGGGCATGTGCGGGATCGCCGAAGTACTGCTGAACCTGGGCTATGAAGTGTCCGGTTCCGACCTGAAGACCTCGCCGGTCACCGACCGGCTCGAGTCGTTTGGCGCGAAGATCTTCATCGGCCATCGTTCCGAGAACGCCGCCAGCGCCGACGTGCTGGTGGTGTCGAGCGCCGTGAACAAGTCCAACCCGGAAGTCGCGACCGCCCTGGAACGTCGTATTCCGGTGGTGCCGCGGGCCGAGATGCTCGCCGAACTGATGCGTTATCGCCACGGCATCGCCGTGGCCGGTACCCATGGCAAGACCACCACCACCAGCCTGATCGCTTCGGTGTTCGCTGCTGGCGGCCTCGATCCGACCTTCGTCATCGGCGGCCGGCTGAATGCCGCGGGTACCAATGCCCAGCTCGGTACCAGCCGCTACCTGATCGCCGAAGCCGACGAAAGCGATGCCAGCTTCCTGCACCTGCAGCCGCTGGTCGCCGTGGTCACCAACATCGACGCCGACCACATGGACACCTACGAGGGTGACTTCAGCAAGCTGAAGAAGACCTTCGTCGAGTTCCTCCACAACCTGCCGTTCTACGGCCTGGCCGTGGTCTGCCTGGACGATCCGGTGGTGCGCGAGATTCTCCCGCAGATCGCGCGTCCGACCGTGACCTACGGGGTTCACGAAGACGCCGACGTGCGCGCGATCAATATCCGCCAGGCCGGCATGCAGACCCACTTCACTGTGCTGCGCCGCGATCGCGAGCCGCTGAACGTGTCGGTGAACATGCCGGGCAACCACAACGTGCTGAACGCCCTGGCCACCATCGCCATTGCCACCGACGAGGGCATCAGCGATGAAGCCATCGTCCAGGGCCTGTCGGGCTTCCAGGGTGTCGGTCGGCGCTTCCAGGTCTACGGCGAACTGCCGGTGGACGGCGGCAGCGTGATGCTGGTCGACGACTACGGCCACCACCCGACCGAAGTCGCGGCAGTGATCAAGGCCGTGCGTGGTGGCTGGCCGGAGCGCCGCCTGGTAATGGTCTACCAGCCGCACCGCTATACCCGTACCCGCGACCTGTACGACGATTTCGTCCAGGTCCTGGCCGACGCCAACGTGCTGCTGCTGATGGAAGTCTATCCGGCGGGCGAAGAGGCCATTCCCGGTGCGGACAGCCGCCAGTTGTGCCGCAGCATCCGCCAGCGTGGCCAGCTCGACCCGATCTACATCGAGCGTGGCGTGGACCTGGCGCCGCTGGTCAAGCCACTGCTGCAACCGGGCGACATCCTGCTGTGCCAGGGCGCCGGTGATATCGGTGGCCTCGCGCCGCAATTGCTCAAGAGTTCGCTGTTCGCAGGCGCGGTTGCCGCTGCCGGCGCGGAGAAATCGAAATGACCGCCGCCTACGCCAACCTGTTTTCGACCCTTGAGCCGAAGGACTTCGGTCGCGTCGCCGTGCTGTACGGCGGCAAGAGCGCCGAGCGTCCGGTTTCGCTGAAATCCGGCGCCGCCGTGCTTGAGGCACTGCAGGGCGCTGGCGTCGACGCCTTCGGTATCGACGTCGGCGACGATCTGTTGCAGCGCCTGCTGAACGAGAAGATCGACCGGGCCTTCATCATTCTGCATGGTCGCGGTGGTGAAGACGGCAGCATGCAGGGCCTGCTGGAGTGCCTGGAGATTCCCTACACCGGTAGCGGCATCCTGGCCTCGGCCCTGGCCATGGACAAGTTGCGCACCAAGCAGGTGTGGCACAGCCTGGGTATTCCAACCCCGCGCCACGCCGTGCTGGGCTGCGAAGCCGACTGTATTTCAGCCGGTGCGGAACTGGGTTTCCCTTTGATCGTCAAACCTGCCCATGAAGGCTCCAGTATCGGGATGGCCAAGGTGACCAGCGTCGACGAATTGATCGCCGCCTGGAAAGCCGCCGCCACCTACGACTCGCAAGTGTTGGTCGAACAGTGGATTCACGGTCCGGAGTTCACCATTGCGACGCTGCGTGGCCAGGTTCTGCCGCCGATCGCCCTCGGCACCCCGCATTCGTTCTACGACTACGACGCCAAGTACCTGGCATCCGATACCCAGTACCGGATTCCTTGTGGCCTCGACACTGCCAAGGAAAAGGAACTGATGGACCTCACGGCGAAAGCCTGCGAGGCGCTCGGTATCGCCGGTTGGGCGCGTGCCGACGTGATGCAGGACGCCGATGGCCAGTTCTGGTTCCTGGAAGTCAACACCGCCCCGGGCATGACCGACCACAGTCTGGTGCCCATGGCGGCACGTGCGGCCGGCCTCGATTTCCAGCAACTGGTGCTGGCGATCCTGGCGGAAAGTGTCGCCAGCAATCCAGGACCGAGAGGTTAACGAGCCATGCACGGCGCGCAGATTCGTCATCAGCCACCCGGTTCCGGCCGTAACAAGCCGGTGCCGCGGGGCGCCAGTCGAATGGTGGCCAAGGAGCCGGTGTCGGCGCGTCTGCCGAAAGCCAATTTCGGCTTCCTGAAGCGCCTGATGTGGCCGGTCCTGCTGGTGGCACTGGGCTTTGGCACTTATGAGGGAGCCCAGCGCCTGCTGCCCTATGCGGATCGGCCGATCAGCAAGATCAACGTTCAGGGCGACCTGAGCTACATCAGCCAGCAGGCGGTGCAGCAGCGGATCGCGCCGTACGTGGCGGCGAGCTTCTTCACCATCGACCTGGCGGGTATGCGCGCCGAGCTGGAAACCATGCCGTGGATCGCCCACGCCGAAGTCCGCCGGGTCTGGCCGGACCAGGTGGTGATCCGCCTGGAAGAGCAGTTGCCGGTGGCCCGCTGGGGCGACGAGGCGCTGCTGAACAACCAGGGCCAGGCGTTCGCGCCGCGGGAACTGGCGAACTACGAACATCTGCCGCAGTTGTTCGGCCCGCAGCGGGCCCAACAGCAGGTGATGCAGCAGTACCAGGTCCTGAGCCAGATGTTGCGCCCGCTGGGGTTCTCCATCGCCCGGCTGGAACTGCGGGAACGGGGCAGCTGGTTCCTGACCACCGGCGCGGGCAGCGCGGGGCCGGGCATCCAGTTGTTGTTGGGCCGCGACCATCTGGTCGAGAAGATGCGCCGTTTCATTGCCATTTATGAAAAAACGCTGAAAGAACAGATTACGAACATTGCCAGCATCGATCTGCGCTACGCCAACGGCCTGGCCGTCGGATGGCGGGAACCTGTGGCACCCGTAGCGGACAAACCCGCCGTTGCGAAGAATTAAGAAGAGGCAGGACCATGGCAAACGTGCAAAGCGGCAAAATGATCGTCGGACTGGATATCGGCACCTCCAAGGTGGTGGCGCTGGTGGGCGAGGTTGCGGCCGATGGCACAGTGGAAATCGTCGGTATCGGTACCCATCCCTCCCGCGGCCTGAAGAAGGGCGTGGTGGTGAATATCGAGTCGACCGTTCAGTCGATCCAGCGGGCGGTGGAAGAGGCGCAGTTGATGGCCGGCTGCCGGATCCACTCGGCGTTCGTCGGCGTGGCGGGCAATCACATCCGCAGCCTGAACTCCCATGGCATCGTCGCCATCCGTGATCGCGAAGTCAGTTCGGCTGACCTGGAGCGCGTGCTCGATGCGGCCCAGGCCGTGGCGATCCCGGCCGACCAACGGGTACTGCACACCCTGCCGCAGGACTACGTGATCGACAACCAGGAAGGCGTGCGCGAGCCCCTGGGCATGTCCGGCGTGCGTCTGGAAGCCAAGGTCCACGTGGTCACCTGTGCGGTGAACGCGGCACAGAACATCGAGAAATGCGTACGTCGTTGCGGTCTGGAAATCGACGACATCATCCTCGAACAGCTGGCCTCGGCCTATTCGGTACTGACCGACGACGAGAAGGAACTGGGCGTGTGCCTGGTGGACATCGGCGGCGGTACCACCGACATCGCCATCTTCACCGAAGGTGCGATCCGCCATACCGCGGTGATCCCGATCGCCGGCGACCAGGTGACCAACGATATCGCCATGGCGTTGCGCACTCCGACCCAGTACGCCGAAGAGATCAAGATCCGCTATGCCTGCGCCCTGGCCAAGCTGGCCGGTGCCGGCGAAACCATCAAGGTCCCGAGCGTGGGTGATCGTCCGCCGCGCGAGCTGTCGCGCCAGGCCCTGGCCGAAGTGGTCGAGCCGCGTTACGACGAACTGTTCACGCTGATCCAGGCCGAGCTGCGCCGCAGCGGCTACGAAGACCTGATTCCGGCCGGCATCGTGCTGACCGGTGGTACCTCGAAGATGGAAGGCGCGGTCGAGCTGGCCGAAGAAATTTTCCACATGCCGGTCCGCCTGGGTGTTCCGCACACCGTCAAGGGGCTGTCCGACGTGGTCCGCAATCCAATCTATTCAACTGGGGTGGGGCTGTTGCTGTACGGGCTGCAAAAGCAGTCGGACGGCATTTCCCTGTCCGGTTACAACGGCGGCAACAGAAACGACTATCGCGATGAAGAGCAGAAAGCTCCTGTATTCGAGCGCCTGAAGCGCTGGGTCCAGGGCAACTTTTAAAGTTTCAAAGCAGTAGAAGTAGGCGAAAAAACTAGAGAAATGAAAGGAGAGGGAACATGTTCGAACTCGTAGACAACGTCCCACAAAGCCCGGTAATCAAGGTTATCGGTGTCGGCGGCGGCGGCGGCAACGCCGTCAACCACATGGTCAAGACCAACATCGAAGGCGTCGAATTCATCTGCGCCAACACCGATGCCCAGGCGCTGAAGAACATCGGCGCGCGGACCATCCTGCAACTGGGCACCGGCGTGACCAAGGGCCTGGGTGCCGGTGCCAATCCGGAAGTTGGCCGCCAGGCCGCTCTGGAAGACCGCGAGCGCATCGCCGAAGTGCTGCAGGGCACCAACATGGTGTTCATCACCACCGGCATGGGCGGTGGTACCGGTACCGGTGCAGCGCCGATCATCGCCGAAGTGGCGAAGGAAATGGGCATCCTCACCGTTGCGGTGGTAACCCGTCCGTTCCCGTTCGAAGGGCGCAAGCGCATGCAGATCGCTGACGAGGGCATCCGTGCCCTGAGCGACAGCGTCGACTCGCTGATCACCATTCCCAACGAGAAGCTGCTGACCATCCTGGGCAAGGACGCCAGCCTCCTGTCGGCTTTCGCCAAGGCCGACGACGTGCTGGCCGGTGCCGTTCGCGGTATCTCCGACATCATCAAGCGTCCGGGCATGATCAACGTCGACTTCGCCGACGTGCGTACCGTGATGAGCGAGATGGGCATGGCGATGATGGGCACTGGCTGCGCCAGCGGTCCCAACCGTGCACGTGAAGCCACCGAGGCGGCGATCCGCAACCCGCTGCTCGAAGACGTCAACCTGCAGGGCGCGCGCGGTATCCTGGTGAACATCACCGCCGGTCCCGACCTGTCCCTGGGCGAGTACTCCGACGTGGGTAGCATCATCGAGGCCTTCGCTTCGGAAGCGGCGATGGTCAAGGTCGGTACCGTTATCGATCCGGACATGCGCGACGAACTGCACGTGACCGTGGTCGCCACCGGTCTGGGTGCCCGCATCGAGAAGCCTGTGAAGGTCATCGACAACACCCTGCAGACCGCCGCCAGCCAGCCGGCCGCCACCCAGGCACCTGCTGCCGCGCGTCAGGAACTGCCGTCGGTGAACTACCGCGACCTGGATCGTCCGACCGTCATGCGCAACCAGGCCCAGGCCGGTGCTGCGACTGCCGCGAAGATGAACCCGCAGGACGATCTGGACTATCTGGATATCCCGGCCTTCCTGCGTCGTCAGGCCGATTGATGGAATGTATCAGGAGTATTAGGGTGATTGGTGTTCAGCAAAGGTCTGGTCTGATATTATCGCCAGCCTTTGTTGATACCTGTTCGCAATTTGCGCTGAAGCGGCCAAAGCCATGATTAAACAACGCACCCTGAAAAATATTATCCGTGCTACAGGTGTCGGCCTGCACTCGGGCGAGAAGGTCTATCTGACCCTCAAACCAGCGCCCGTGGATACCGGCATCGTGTTTTGTCGTGCCGACCTCGACCCTGTGGTGCAGATTCCTGCGCGCGCGGAAAACGTTGGTGAAACCACCATGTCGACCACCCTGGTCAACGGTGACACCAAAGTGGACACGGTGGAGCACTTGCTCTCGGCCATGGCTGGCCTGGGCATCGATAACGCCTACGTCGAGCTCTCCGCGTCCGAAGTTCCGATCATGGACGGCAGCGCTGGACCCTTCGTATTCCTGATTCAATCCGCCGGCCTGGAAGAACAGGACGCAGCTAAGAAGTTCATCCGCATCCTGCGCGAAGTCACAGTGGAAGACGGCGACAAGCGCGCCACTTTCGTGCCTTTCGACGGGTTCAAGGTGAGCTTCGAGATCGATTTCGATCACCCGGTGTTCCGTGACCGCACCCAGAGTGCCAGCGTGGATTTCTCCAGCACGTCGTTCGTGAAGGAAGTCAGCCGCGCCCGTACCTTTGGCTTCATGAGTGATATCGAGTACCTGCGCAAGCACAACCTCGCACTCGGCGGCAGCGTGGAAAACGCCATCGTGGTCGACTCGGACGGTGTACTGAACGAAGACGGCCTTCGTTACGAAGACGAATTCGTCAAGCACAAGATCCTCGACGCCATCGGTGACCTCTACCTGCTGGGCAACAGCCTGATTGGTGAGTTCAAGGGCTTCAAGTCCGGTCACGCGCTGAACAACCAGCTCCTGCGCAAGCTCATCGAGCAGAAGGATGCCTGGGAAGTGGTGACTTTCGAAGACGCCAGCACGGCGCCGATCTCGTACATGCGTCCCGTTGCGGCCGTGTAACGACTTTCTCCTTTTGTTGTTCTTCAAAGGCTGCCCCCGGGCAGCCTTTTTTTATGCCGCGAGTTCGATGTCCGCGGCGTGAACCACCTGGTCGCGGCCGTTGTGCTTGGCCTGGTACAGCGCCTGGTCGGCAGCCTGTAGCAGTTGCTCGATGTTGGCCCCGGCGCTGACGGCTTCGCGGGAAACCAATCGGGTGCTGGCGCCGATACTGACGGTTAGAGGGCAGGCCCCGGCGACCGGCGCCGGCATCTGCCGGATGGCATTCAGAATCTTCCCGGCCAGGCAACGGGCGCCGTTCTCGTCGGTTTGGGGCAGGATCACCGCGAACTCCTCGCCGCCATAACGCGCGAGCAGGTCAGCCGGGCGGCGAATGTTCTCGCCGATCACCCGGGCGATTCGACGCAGGGCTTCGTCGCCCATCGGATGCCCATGGCGGTCGTTGAACACCTTGAAATGGTCGGCATCGATCATCAGCAGCGACAGCGGCTGGCCTGAGCGTTGTGCCCGGTTCCATTCGTGCAGCAACGACTGGTCCAGGGCCCGGCGGTTGGCGACGCCCGTAAGGCTGTCGGTGGTGGCCAGCTCGGCCAGTTCCTGCTCGGCCCGCTGGCGTCGGCGCAGTTCCCGCGCCAGCAGCCAGCTCAGCCACAACAGGCCGGCGCACAACCCGCCGGTGGCGCTGCCCACCAGCCAGGTGGTACGCCACCAGGCGGCATAGACTTCTTCCTCCGATAGTGCCACCACCACGATCAGCGGCAATTCGCCGACCCGGGAAAAGGTATAAAGCCGCTGCTTGCCGTCGACACCGGAGATCGCGCTGAAACTGCCATTGCCCTCATGCACGATGCGCAGGAAGTTGGGACGCTGGCTGAAGTCCTTGCCGACCATGTCGGCACTCATCAGCGGCTCCTGGGCGAGCAGGATGCCATCGCTGCTGAGCAGGTTGACCGTACTGCTGGCACCGATATTCAGGGTCTTGAACAGTTCGTTGAAGTAGCTCAGGCGTATCGCGGCCCGGGCCACGCCGAGAAATTCGCCTTCGGGCGACGAAACCCGGCGGCTGAAGCCGATGCGCCAGTCGATCATGCGCCCGCGGGCGAGGAACGGATGGCTGACCATCATTGTCGGGCTGGGGTTGTCGATATGGGCCTTGAAGTATTCGCGGTCGGCGAAATTGCCTGGCCGGGGCTCCACCGAGGACGAGTCGGCAATCACCTCGCCATGCTTGTCGAGCAGCAGGATATCGCCCTTCTGCGGGGACGCCGTGGCGCTGTCGAACAGCGCCAGGTGGCGAACCTGCGGCGAGACGTGCTTGAGGTCCTCGCGCCGCGCCGCGGCAATCAGGTCCTGCAGTGACTTGTCGTAGAGTTCGGCATTGCGCAGGACATCGGCGTCGATCAGTTGCACGATGTTCGTGGCGGCACGCGTGGCGACCAGTTCCGCGCTGCCCCGTTCGCGGATCAGCAGATAGATGACGATGCCGAGGATCGCGCTGACGCTCAGGCCGCTGCCCAGTACCAGCAGCAGGCGAGGCATTGCCGAAAGGTTCGAAGAGTGATTGATGGCAAACCTCATGCAGCTCGGGGGTGTCGGGGCCCGTATAAAGCCCCAGCGTAAAAAAGGCCAGCCTCCGCCAGCTGGCCCTTTACCGAATGCTAGAAGATATTCACCGGGTAGTCGACGATGACCCGATACTCGTCGACCGCCGAACAGCCCGCACTGCTACGGTTGCTCGCCCACCGCAGGCGGATCGCCACTGGCCTCCTGCACCACGTAGCGGACGTTCGCTGGCAGGATGCTGGAGCCATCGCCAGCCTGGGTGGCGTTCGACATCGTTGCAGCCGGAGCAATGAAGATTTGCCTGAGTGAGAGGGCGATCTTCATGACTGTCGAGCTACTTGAATCGATGAGACGGTCGTTCCTGTTGCGTGACGCAGGAGGCAGGCGACAATAAAGAAAGCCGCTGTATCAGCGGCTTTTGAAGCCATCGACCCCGGGCAGGAAACTGGATCGATGGAGAGGGAAACGTTCTGCGGGCAGCTTTCAGCTATCCCTGGCGCTGTCCGGCTGAGCCGGATTTACCGAGCTGTGCCGCTCTGGCGTGCGGCTTTGGGCCTTGGCGGTCATTTCGACGTGATCCTGGCGGGCAGCGGCCCGGGCGGCGTTCTGCGCGACGAAAGACTGGGACTCCTCGGCGTGGGCCAGAGGCGACAACATGACAGCGGACAGGACAAAGAGACTGGCCATACCCATGGAACTGGACATTTTAAAGAACCTTCTTGCTGAGCAAGTGCTGTTGGTTGAGGCAAGGTTAAATGCCCTGGGGGCCTGGAAAAAGACCGGCCCGCTTGAAGGACTGTTACGTTCTGGGCAACAGTCCCTGTCGGGAGAGCGTCAGGCGGGGAGATGGATGCCGAAGGTATTGACGCCGTCGCCGCTGTGTACGAACACATCGCCGCCGTGCATCAGCGCGATCGCCTTGACGATCGCCAGGCCCAGTCCATGGTTGGCACCACTGTTGCTGCGCGAGGCATCGACTCGATAGAAGCGTTCGAACAGGCGCGACAGATGCTCGCTGGCGATGGTTTCCCCGGGGTTGGACACCGCGATCGTCACCTGCCCGCCCTCCTGCTCGATGCGTACCAGAATCACCTGCTCGGGCGCGGTATGTTGCACCGCGTTGCTCAGCAGGTTGATCAGCGCCCGACGCAGGTGGGCGATCTCGATCCGCACCAGGGCATCGCCACTGACCTCGACCCGGACCCGGGCGTCCTCGAGAATGAAATCCAGGTAGTCGAGGGTCGTCGCCACCTCTGCCGCCAGCGAGGTACTGATCAGCTTGGTGGCCTTGCTGCCCTGGTCGGCGCTGGCCAGGAACAGCATGTCGTTGATGATCGAGCGCAGGCGCTCCAGTTCCTCGAGGTTCGATTGCAGCACCTCGAAGTAATGTTCGGCGGAGCGTCCGCGGGTCAGTGCCACCTGGGTCTGGCCGATCAGGTTGGTCAGCGGCGAGCGCAGTTCGTGGGCGACATCGGCGTTGAACGATTCCAGTCGCGAATAGGCCTGTTCCACCCGCTCCAGGGTCGAGTTGAAGGCATTGACGAACTGGCTGAGCTCCGGCGGCAGCGGCGACAGCTGCAGGCGTCCGGTCAGGCGTGGCGGTGCCAGCTTGCCGGCCTCCTGCGACAGCTTGATCAACGGCTTGAGGCCGATCCGGGCGACCCAGTAGCCCAGGGCCGAGGCCAGCAGCACACCGACGATCGCCAGGCTGACCAGGGCGATCAGCAACTGGTGCTGGGTCTGACGGAAGGTCTCGGTGTCGATGGCGATCAGGAACTGCAGGGGCGGCCGCTGGTCCTTGGCCGGCATGGTATTGAGCAGCACCTTGAACGGGTAGGCGTGCCCCGGCAACTGCAGGTCACGCATGCCCCTGGGGCCGGCGGCGAAGGCGCGGATCTGCGCATCGGGCGCGCCGTATTCATAGTTCGGGTCGCTGCTGACCACCCAGAAGCGGATGCGCTTGTCCTCCTCGCCCAGTTGCTTGAGCTTGGCGCTGAACTTGGCCCAGTGATCCGGCGTGCCGAAACGGTTGATCGAGGATTCGAGCACGCTGTAGCGCGCATCCAGTTCAGCTTCGGGCAGCAGACCCAGGCCCTTTTCCACCTGCAGGTACAACGCACCGCCGATCAGCAGGAACACCAGCAGCGCCACCAGGCTGAACAGGGTGCTCAGGCGCAGGGCGATGGAGTTAGTCGACACCGCGGCTCTCCAGCACATAACCCATGCCGCGGATGGTGTGCAGCAGTTTCTGTTCGAACGGGCCGTCGAGCTTGGCGCGCAGGCGCTTGATCGCCACCTCGACGACGTTGGCATCGCTGTCGAAATTGATATCCCAGACCATCTCGGCAATCGCCGTCTTCGAGAGGATTTCGCCCTGGCGCCGGGCCAGCACACTGAGCAGCGAGAACTCCTTGGCGGTCAGGTCCAGGCGCTGGCCGGCACGGCTGGCCTTGCGGCTGATCAGGTCGACCCAGAGGTCGGCGACGCTGATCTGCACGGGCTCATGGCCGCCGCCGCTGCGCCGGGTCAGGGCCTGCAGGCGGGCCACCAGTTCGAGAAAGGAAAACGGTTTGCCCAGGTAGTCGTCGGCGCCATCGCGCAGGCCACGGATGCGGTCCTCGACCCGCTCGCGGGCGGTGAGCATGATCACCGGGGTCTGCTTGCGTGCCCGCAGGGCCTTGAGCACGCCGAAGCCGTCGAGTTCCGGCAGCATCACGTCGAGGACGATCACCGCGTAATCGCTTTCCAGCGCCAGGTGCAGGCCGCCGACGCCATCGCGCGCGAGGTCGACGGTGTAGCCCTGCTCGGTCAGGCCGCGATGCAGGTAGTCGGCGGTTTTTTCTTCATCTTCGATAATCAGGACTCGCATGGCTCAGCCTCAATGTGTGATCGCCGGCACGGCTGCCGGTTGGGGCCGATGGAAAAGCCGCTCGAGCCACAAGTATATGACGGGCGTGGTGAACAGCGTCAGCGCCTGGCTCACCAGCAGGCCGCCGACCACGGCGATCCCCAGTGGCTGGCGCAGTTCGGCGCCGGTACCGTGGCCGAGCATCAGCGGCAGGGCGCCGAGCAGGGCTGCCAGGGTGGTCATGATGATCGGTCGGAAGCGGGTGACACAGGCCTTGTAGATGGCTTGCTCGGGCGTCAGCCCGCCCCGTTGGGCCTCGAGGGCGAAGTCGATCATCAGGATGCCGTTCTTCTTCACGATACCGATCAGCAGCACCAGGCCGATCAGCGCCATGATCGAGAAATCCTGGCCCAGCAGCCAGAGCATGATCAGTGCGCCGAGGCCGGCGGAGGGCAGGGTGGAGATGATCGTCAGCGGGTGCACGAAACTCTCGTAGAGCACGCCGAGAATGATGTACACCGCCACCAGTGCCGCGAGGATCAGCCACGGCTGGCTGGCCAGGGAGCTCTGGAAGGCCTGGGCCGCGCCCTGGAAGTTGCCGCTGATGGAGGCCGGCATGCCGATCTCGTTCTTCGCCTGGTCAAGCAGCAGCACCGCGTCGCCCAGGGCCACGCCGGGGCTGAGGTTGAACGACAGGTTGGCGGCCGGGAACATGCCATCGTGGGCGATCGACAGCGGCCCGCTGGTGGGCGCATCGAAGCGCGCCAGGGCCGACAGCGGCACCATCTCGCCGGTCAGCGGCGAACGCAGGTAGAAGTAGTTCAGGCTCTCGGCCTTGCCTCGCTGGGCGGTGTCCAGCTCGAGGATCACGTTGTACTGGTTGGTCTCGGTCTGGTACTCGTTGACCTGGCGCTGGCCGAACGCATCGTAGAGCGCTTCGTCGACATCGCTGGCAGTCAGGCCGAAGCGCGCGGCGGCCCGCCGGTCGATGGTGATGTGGGTGATGCTGCCACCCAGTTGCAGGTCGTTGGACAGGTCGCGGAACGCCGGGTTGGCCCGCAGCTTTTCCGTCAGGCGCTGGGTCCAGGTGTTCAGCAGGTCGCCGTCGTTGCTCTTGAGCACGTACTGGTACTGGGCCCGGCTCGGCCCGGAGCTGAGGTTGATGTCCTGGCCGGCGCGCAGGTAGAGCACGATGCCGGGGATCCGCATCAGCTGCGGCCGGATCCGGTCGATGAAGGCACTGGCGGAAACGTCGCGCTGGTCCTGTGGCTTGAGCGCGATCCAGAAGCGGCCGTTGGCGATGGTCTGGTTGCTGCCCGAGACGCCCACCGAATGGGAGAACGCCTGCACCGCCGGGTCGGCGGCGACGATCTCGGCAAGGGCCTTGTGCTTGGCCACCATGTCGTCGAACGAGACATCGGCGGCGGCCTCGGTGGTGCCCAGCACGAAGCCGGTGTCCTGCACCGGGAAGAAACCCTTGGGAATGAATACGTAGCCGGCCACGGCAAGGCCGAGGGTCAGGCAGAAAATCCCGAACATCAGTTTCTGGTGGTCCAGCGCACGGCGCAGCCCGCGCTCGTAGAGCGCCAGCAGGCGCTCGCCGAAGGTTGCCTTGGCGTGTTCGTGATGCACCGGCGCGCGCATGAACAGCGCGGCCAGGGTTGGCGCCAGGGTCAGCGAGACCACCACTGAAATCAGGATGGTCGAGGTCGCAGTCAGGGCGAACTCCTTGAACAGCCGGCCCACCACCCCGCCCATGAACAGCAGCGGGATGAAGGCGGCGATCAGCGAGAAGCTGATGGAGACCACGGTGAAGCCGATCTCCCCGGCACCCTTGATGGCGGCTTCGCGCATGCCGTCGCCGGCCTCCAGGTGGCGGTGGATGTTTTCCACCACGACGATCGCGTCGTCGACCACGAAGCCGACGGCAATGACGATCGCAACCAGGGTCAGATTGTTCAGGCTGAAGCCCATCACGTACATCAGTGCGAAGCTGGCTACCAGCGACACGCCGAGCACCGCCGAGACGATCAGGGTCGCCGACAGCTGGCGCAGGAACAGCGCCATTACCGCCACCACCAGCAGGATGGCGATCAGCAGCGTCATTTCCACTTCATGCAGCGAGGCGCGGATGGTCTGGGTGCGGTCGATCAGTTCCCTGACCTGCACCGAGGCCGGCAGCATGGCCTCCAGGCCCGGCAGGGCGGCCTTGATCCGCTCCACGGTTTCGACGATGTTCGCCCCCGGCTGGCGCGAGATCACCAGGTTCACCCCCGGCACATCGCCGGACCAGGCCTGCACATAGGCGTCTTCGGAGCCACGGACCACCCGGGCGATATCCTTGAGCTGCACCGGCGCGCCGTTCTTGTAGGAGACGATCAGCTCACCGTACTCCTGCGGCTGGAACAACTGGTCGTTGGTCGACAGGGTGGAGATGCTCGATTTGCCGTACAGCGCGCCCTTGGCCAGGTTGAGGCTGGTCTGCTGGATCGCCAGGCGGAGGTCGGCCAGGGTCAGGCCGATGGCCGCCAGGCGGTCCGCCGAAGCCTGCACGCGGATGGCCGGACGCTGCTGGCCGGTGATGTTGATCTGGCCGACGCCATCGATCTGGCTGAGCTGGCGGGCCAGCAGGGTCTCGGCATAGTCGCTCAGTTCGGTGCCGGGCATCTGGCTGGAACTGACACTGAGGATCAGCACCGGACTGTCGGCCGGGTTGACCTTGCGCCAGGTGGGCAGGGTCGGCATGTCCTTGGGCAGCTTGCCCGAGGCGGTGTTGATCGCCGCCTGGACCTCCTGTGCGGCGGTATCGATGCTTTTGCTCAGGGTGAATTGCAGGGTCAGGGTGGTGGTACCCAGGGCACTGCTGGAGGTCATCTGGGTCACGCCGGGGATGGCGCTGAACTGCACTTCCAGCGGTGTCGCCACCGAAGACGCCATGGTCTGCGGACTGGCACCGGGCAGTTGCGCGGACACCTGGATGGTCGGGAATTCGGCCTCCGGCAACGGTGCCAGCGGCAGCCGCGGGAAGGCGATCAGCCCGAGCAGGACCAGGGCGAAGGTGAGCAGGATGGTCGCCACCGGGTGATTGATGCACCAGGCCGAGACGCCGCGGCTGTCCTTGATCATGGCTTGGGTTCTCCGGCCACGGCCTGCCCGGCCAGCCTGGGCGCACCGAGTATCTCGACCAGGGCGCCGGGCTTGAGTCGCGACTGGCCGTCGCTGACCAACTGATCGCCGGCCTGCACGCCCTGGATGATGTTCTGTTCGCTGTCCTGGTAAGGCACCTGGACCGGCACCACTTCCACGCCCTTGTCCTTGACCCGGTAGACGAAGTAGCCGTCCAGGCCGCGTTGCACCACCGTCGGAGGCACCACCAGGGCGCCGCGGTCGAGGGCGGTCTGGATCTTGATATTGACCAGTTGGCCCGGCCACAGCTTCTGACCCGGGTTGTTGAACTCGGCCTTGGCCTTGATGGTGCCGGTGGTGGCCGAGACCTGATTGTCGATCAGCGTCAGATGACCGGAGCCGAGCAGGCTGTCACCGTGGCCTTCGTCGCCCAGGTAGGCTTTCACCGCTGCCGGCCTGTCGGCGCCAAGCAGCCCCTGCAGGGTTGGCAGCATCTGTTGCGGGAGGGAGAACTCCACGGCGATCGGATCGATCTGGGTCACGGAAAACAGGCCCTGGGCATCACTCATGCGCAGGAAGTTGCCCTCATCGACGGAGCGGATACCGACCCGGCCGGTCACCGGCGAACGGATCCGGGTATAGGACAGTTGCACCTGCGCCGCGTCAATCGCCGCCTGGTTGCCGAGGGTGGTGGCCTTGAGCTGGTTGACCAGGGCCTGCTGCTGGTCGTAGGTCTGCTTCGAGATCCCGTTGTCGACGGTCAACTGCCTGTAGCGCTTGAGGTCGACCTCGGCCACCTGCAATTGCGCCTGGCTCTGCGCCAGTTGTGCCTTGGCCTGGGACAGGCTGGCCTGGATCGAGCGGTCGTCAAGGGTCGCCAGCAGGTCGCCTTCCTTGACCAGTTGCCCTTCCTTGACCAGCAGGCGGGTGAGGATGCCATCGATCTGTGGGCGGATCACCACGCTGTGCAGTGACAGGGCCGTACCGATGCCGCTGGCATAACGCGGGACGTCCTGTTGCACCACGTGGATGACCTTGACCGGGATCGGCGCGCTGCCGGCGTGCCGGACGGGAGCGGTGCGGGTCAATGTCCAGGTGGCACCGGCGGCCGCCACCAGGATCGCGGCAAGGCCCAACAGGGTTTTCTTCGGGATGTGCATGGTGTCAAAACGCCGGTACGAATGGAAGGAAGGCCAATGCTGGCAGAACAGTAGCCTCTTTATAACCCCGCTATCCGGTCAGCACGGTGACGGCTAACTGACACGGCTGTCAGCTACGGCCCGCCTGGACAGTCATTAAAGAAATAAGTGTTGCAGACGATAAAGCGGGATATAGACCGGGTTATCGGCTGCCTGCTTTTTAATGGACATGTCTGTGCAGGCGTTGTGTTCCGGGGTCGTATGTTTAATTGAATATAAGAAGTCCTACGGATATTCCTCGTTTTTTCGGTGGAGTGCGCTCGCGTGGGCTTTAATTGATATGGGGGTCACCCTGTTTGGGAGTGGTTGATATGAAATACACACTATCGGTATTTGGTGTCCTGTTGTTGATGGGAGTTTGCTCCAGTGTGGCGGCGGCCAATGCCGGGCAAATTCGTTTCAGTGGCCAGATTGTCGAGGCGGCGTGTGAGGTGACATCGGCCTCGGTACATAACCATGGCGTTTCTGAACGTCTCAAGGTCGCACCCGGTGTAACACTGTGGGTTGATACTGCGGATAATGCCTGTGGTAATGGCATATTGCCCTTTAGCACTCGCTTCCAACCCTTGCCAGGCAAGGCTCCCAGCGTGAAAAAGCTGTCCCCGCAGGGAGTCGTGACAATCACGTATCTATAGAACTGAACGTGTGGCATGACATCAGTATTATCCTGGCCGTATAAAGGCGGGTGCAGTATTGCGAAATATCCGGCATCAAGTTGACATTGCCTCACTCTCTTCGCGATCGGCCTGCCTAACCTGTTGATCGATATAATTAAAAAGATATCGATGATTTTGCTTTTGTGCTTTTCGTGAGTTTGCTGATGGCGGCTTTCATCGATAGTCTTTTTAATCTTAAACACTGTCGTGGTCACTTTTCTGTGTCCGTCGAATGACATTTTCTTCTGACGGAGGCAGATGTCCTGGCGGCGGGTTGAATCGGCCCCTTGAATAAGGCCGGATCTGATAGTTCGAATGACGATCCCCGACTATATTGGCCGCCACCCAAGTGATGGGTGCAAACGATTAACTCGAAGGATTGTGTTCGCATGAAAAAGATTTCCGTGATGTTGGTTCTATTGGGTTCAGCCCTTGGCGTGGCGGGCTCCGCCCACGCGGCCAACGGTGGCACGCTGAACTTTACCGGTGCACTGACCAACACCAGTTGCGAGGTGTCTTCCGGGGGCGGTTCGGCCGACAATATCCCGGTCGATCTCGGACGGGTTTCCTTTGCCGATATTGGCAACCGTACCGAGTCCCGCCTGGGCACGGCCAAGGATATCGACCTGCTGGTGACCTGCCTGCAGCCGGCGGCTGAAAGCACCGTGCACATGTCATTCCGCCCGGCCCAGGTCGATCAGGGCGACCCCTACCTGCTGCCGACCAGCGGTGCCGCCAGAGGCGTTGGTATCGGCCTGGTTCGTCGGGATAACGATAACTTCCTGAATATCCAGGACCCCACCGACACCATCGACGGCATTCTGCAACCCAGCGGCAGCGGCTCCAGCGGCACCCTGTCGCTGCGTGCACTGTTCGTGAAGAACGGCGTGTCCACCGTGCCTGGCGCAGCCACGGGCACCGTGCCCTTCGTGCTGACCTACAACTGAGTCATGGGCCTGAACGGAGCTGCAAGGCTCCGTTTCTTCCGAACAGATGGAACGCAACATGCGCAAGTTGACGAGATCGATGATCGGCGTGGCGCTGGTCGCGTGGGCGTGGGGGCATGCCCAGGCCGGGATCGTGCTGAACAGCACCCGGCTGGTGTACCCGGCGCAGGACAGGGAAGCGGTGCTCAGTGTGTCGAACCGCAACAAGTCCACCATCCTCTTGCAGTCCTGGCTGGAGGCAGACGATGCGACAGCGGCGGACCTGCCGTTTGCCGTCGTCCCGGCCCTGGTGCCGTTGTCGGGTGGCGGGCGGCAGACGGTACGGATCATTCACTCCGGGGCCGACATGCCGACTGACCGGGAGTCGCTGTTCTGGCTGAATGTCCAGGAGATACCCCAGGCCAGCGAACAGGAGAACACGCTGCAGATCGGTATTCGCCAGCGTATCAAGGTGTTCTATCGCCCCCGCCAGTTGATGGCCGACCCGGAACTGGCGCCCCGGCAAGTCCGTTGGCGCCTCAAGCCCGGAGGTGTCCTGGTGGCGAGCAACCCCGGGCCGTTTCACGTCACTCTGGTGGATATCGAGCTGTTCGGTGATGAGAGCAGACTGCTGCATCACCGCAACTCGATGCTGGCGCCCGGACAGGCGCGGGAGTTCAGCCTGCCGGTGTCGGTGACGCCGCAGCAGGCTCGGCTGAGTTTCAAGAGTATCAACGACCACGGTGCCGTCGTGGCCTATCGACTTTCCGACTGGAAAACCGGCCAGGCCCTGTGGGTCGAGGATTAGCGCCGCCGTCTCCCACCCACCCCTTTTTGAAAATGGCCGCACCCTCGCAAGAGCCTGTGCGCGGAGGCGTTCGCCTTTAACAAATATCTCAAGACATTGAGTGAAGGTTGCAAATGGACTGGCTCTATCGAAGAACAAAGGAAGTTCTGGTGTCATCGTGTCGCGGGAAAACGGAGGCCGCGACATTCCCCCTGTTGCAGAACGTGAATCGGCAGGCACGCCTGCCACTGTCCCTGGGGCTGTTCCTGCTGGTGCCGGACGTGGCGCTGGCCGAGCCGGTCGAAGAGGGCCTGCGGTTCAATACCGCGTTCATCCATGGTGGCGAGCAGCCGGCGGATATCCGCGCGTTTCTGGAGGGTAACAGCGTACTGCCGGGCCTCTATCGGGTGGATATCTACCTGAACCGGGTCCTCAGTGCCCGTCGTGATGTGCGTTTCAATCGGGACAGCTCCAGCGGGCGGGTCGAGCCCTGCCTGACCCCGGACCTGCTGCGGGACCTGGGGCTGGATACCGAACGCCTGGCCAGCCTGGGCAGGGTGTCGCCGGAGAGTGCGGGCGAGCAGTGTTTCGACCTCGGCCAACTGGAGCGGGCCAGTGTCGACTACCAGCCCAACAGCCTGGCCCTCAACCTCAGCGTGCCGCAGGTCGCCCTGCGGCGCGATGCCCGTGGCTACCTGTCGCCGGAGCTGTGGGACCAGGGCGTCAACAGTGCTTTCGTCAGCTATTCCTTAAACGGCAATCGCCGCGAGTTCGATCGGCAGAAGACCGACAGCTACTACCTGGGCCTGCGCAATGGCCTGAACCTCGGGCCCTGGCGCTTGCGCAACGAATCCTCGCTGGTCCATGGCGACTTGCAGTCCACCCGCTTCACCAGCAACCAGACCTACGCCCAGCGCGACCTGACCGCCTGGAAGGGCCAACTGACCCTGGGCGAGACCTACACCGACTCACGGGTGTTCGACAGCGTACGTTTCCGTGGCGTCCAGGTGGCATCGGACGACGGCATGCTGCCCGACAGCGAGCGGGTCTATGCGCCGGTCATCCGGGGCGTCGCCGAAAGCAACGCCACCGTGGAGATTCGCCAGGCCGGTTACCTGCTGTACAGCGCGAACGTGCCGCCCGGCCCGTTCGAGATCAGTGACTTCTATCCCAGTGGTTCCAACGGCGACCTGCTGGTAACGGTGATCGAGGCGGATGGCCGGCAACGTACCTTCGTCCAGGCATTCGCCTCGCTGCCGTTGATGCTGCCCAAGGGCTCCTTCAGCTACAGCGTCGAGGCCGGCGAGTACGACAGCAACGACAGTCGGCAGATGAACCCCGGATTTGCCAGTACCACCCTGATCTACGGCTTGAGTGAACGGCTCAGCGGTTTTGGTGGGGTGCAGGTGGCGGACGGGTTCGAGGCCAGCAACCTCGGGGTGGGGGTCAACACCGGCGTGGGCGCGGTGTCGGCCGACCTGACCCATTCGGTCAGTCACCAGGGCGCTACCGACCTGGGCGGCAAGAGCCTGCGCCTGCGTTATGCCAATACCCTGAATGCCACCCGGACCACCTTCGCCCTGGCCGGTTATCGTTACTCCAGCGAGCACTACCGCAGCTTCGAGCAGCACGTGGAGGAACGCAGCAATCTGACGCGCACTTCGCTCGGCCGGGCCCGTGACCGTTTCGACATCACCCTCAGCCAACCCCTGGAAACGGGGACCTTCAGCTTTACCGCCCTGGAGCAGCGCTACTGGAACCTGCCGGGCAAGTCGCGCCAGTTCAACGCCACCTATGGCGGCTACTGGCGCGATCTGAGCTACAGCCTGTCCCTGGATCGCACCCGTTCGGCCGATCTCGACGGCCGGGTCGCCACTGACCACCAGTTCACCCTGACCCTGTCGTTGCCGCTGGGCCGGCATGAGCGCTCGACCCGCGCCTCGCTGACGGCAGTGCGCGACAACCAGGGCGACTCCAGCGTGATGGCCGGCCTGACCGGGCGCGTGCTCGACCGGAATGCCTTCTACTCGGTCCTGGCCGGCAATGACGGCAGCGGTGCCCGTGCCGGTTCCGCCAGTGTGAATGCCACCACCTCCGTCGGTCGTTTCGAGGCCGGCTACAGCCATGGCCAGGATTTCAACAGCTGGAACCTGGGCGCGCGTGGGTCGCTGGTCGCCCATGCCGGCGGAGTGAACCTGGGGCAGTCCCTGGGCGACACCTTCGTGCTGGCCGAGGTACCGGGTGTGCGCGGTGCGCATTTCAACAACTTCGGTGGCGTCGAGACCGGGCGCAACGGCTTTGCCGTGGTGCCGTACGTGCAGCCCTATCGGGCCAACTGGGTCAGCCTGGACACGCGCCGCCTGGGCGCCGATGTCGAGGTGGACAACGCCGTCGTGCAGGTGGTGCCACGTCGTGGTTCGTCGACCCACGCGCTGTTCAAGGCCAGTGCCGGGCGCCGGGTGCAGTTCGAACTGAGCCTGGCCGATGGCAGCGCCCTGCCGTTCGGTGCCAGCGTCCAGGATGCCCAGGGCAAGGTGCTCGCCGTGGTGGACCCGACCAGTCGCGCCCTGGTGCTCAGCGAGCAGGAACAGGGAACGCTGCAGGTCCGCTGGTCGGGGCATGGCTGCCAGTTCCAGTTCCGTCTGCCGCCGCGGGACCCGCAACTGACCTACGACCGGGTCAGGGAGGTGTGCCGGTGAACGGTCTGCGGATATTCGGCCTGCTGCTGGGCCTGGTCGTGGCGGCGCCGGTGCTGGCAAGCGTGTCCCTGAGTGGCACACGCCTGGTGTTCGACGGGCGCTTTCGCGATGTGAGCATCGAGGCGCGCAATCGCGGTCGCCAGGAGGTGTTGCTGCAGGCCTGGCTCGAGGGGCACGAAGACAGCCACCCCAATCACCTGCCGTTCGTGCTGACGCCGCCGATCGCGCGGCTGGCGCCCGAAGGCCGGCAGGCGCTGCGGTTGATGTACGAAGGACGGGGCATGCCGGCCGGACGGGAGTCGCTGTTGCACCTGTACGTCATGGAAATCCCCCGGACGCAGGCCGGTGACAGTCGCTTGAGCATCGCCATCCGCCAGCGGATCAACGTGCTGTTCCGCCCGGCGGGTCTGGCCGGTGATCCGGCACAGACCCCGCAACGCCTGCGCTGGAGACTGGAGCGCGATGCCAGCGGCGTGCCCCGCCTCAAGGTGGAGAACCCGACGGACTTCCATGCGGCGCTGCTGGGCCTCGAACTGGCCGGCGAGCAGGGCCGCCACCCGCTCGGTGATGACCTGCTCATACCGCCGGGCGGGCGCCGTGAACTGCTGCTCAGCTCCCGCGCCCTGGCGGTCCGTCCGGCCTGGCTGCGGTTCAACGCGCTGACCGATTACGGTGGCCAGCGTGCCTACCGTGCCCGATGCGATTTCGGTGCACCTTTCAACGCGTCGCTGGTCGGCGACGCTTCTCTTTCCCGGAACGGATCCGCCCATGATTAGGATGTCTCGCATGACCTGGCGACGCTGCCTGTTGCTGCTTGGCCTGCTCAGCCCCGCCAGTTGTTTTGCCCTCACCTGTACCCTGCAAGGCAGCGGGGCGCTGGTGGCCAGTGCCGATCTCGGCAGCAGCGTGGCGATTCCGGCGTCGTCGCCCAACGGCACGCTGGTCTGGCGTTCGGAGCCGCTCAATCTGGCGGTCGAGTGCATCAGGGAGGGGGCGGGCGCCACGGAGGAGGTCTATCTCTACCTCAATCCGGCTCGCCAGGTGGTCGGCCAGGGCATTCGCCTGGGGTTGACTCTCGACGGGGTCGACCATCGCCAGAGCCATGGCCGCATCGCCACCGGCCGCAGCCTGCCGGCCTGCGGCAACGCCCAGGCCTGTGCGCCGCTGAGTTTCAATCTGGGCTTCTCGCTGTTCATCGAAAAGTTCGGCCCGACGCCACCCTCGGGCGTGGCCAGCCAATTGCAGGATTACCGGCTGTTCCAGCTCGATGGCGGCAGTGGGTCGGGCAGCGACGGCAATTCGCTCAACTACGTGATCAACAACCTCGGCGGCCTGCGCTTCGTGGCCTGTGACGCGCAATTGCAGGTCATCCCCGAGACCGTCGATTTCGGGCGGGTCGCGATCCAGAACGTGGTCGTTGGGCAGGTGATCGAACGGCGTCCGTTTGCCCTGCACACCAGCCGTACCTGCGACAGTGCCTTCAGCCTGGATGCGCGACTCAAGCCGGTGTCGGGCACCCTGGCCGGCGAGTTGCTGATCCCCAACGGCAACGACGGCGTCGGCATTCGTATCGTCAGGGCCGGTGGCGGGGCGCCGATCCCGTACAACCGTTCCTTCCACCTGGCCGAACTGCTGGGCAGCACCCATGCCGCCACGGCCAGCTTCGATGCCGAACTGGTGTGGAACAGTGACCGCCCCAGGGCCGGGCCGTTCTCCGCCGAGGTGGTCGTCGATCTGTTCTACAAGTGACGGTTGGCTGGCGCGTTCGCCGTGTGCCCTAAAGCTGATCTGGATCAGTGTTTTGGATTTTGGTCCGCTTAGAGTCGACGCCCTGCCGACTCTTCCCAATAATTCGAGCGCGCCTTCCATGAAGATCAATCTCCCGGTTACCGGCCGAAACGTCGAGGTTGCCCGCGACGCCAATATCCTTTCGACCACCGACCTGAAAGGCGCCATCACCTACGCCAACCCGGACTTCATGAAGATCAGCGGCTACAGCCGCGAAGAGTTGCTGGGCTCGCCGCATAATCTGTTGCGCCACCCCGACATGCCGCCGGAGGCGTTCGCCCATATGTGGCAGACCCTCAAGGCCGGTCGCTCGTGGATGGGCATGGTGAAGAACCGCTGCAAGAACGGTGATCACTACTGGGTCAGCGCCTATGCCTCGCCGGTGAGCCGCAACGGCCAGACGGTGGAGTACCAGTCGGTACGGACCCAGCCCGGGGCCAGGCAGATCGAGGCGGCCGAGCGCTGTTATGGCGAGTTGCGTAGCGGGCGTCGGTCATGGCGCCAGCGTCTGCCCAGGGTTGGCTTGACCGGGCGGTTGACGCTGCAGTCCAGCCTGGCGTTTGCCGCGACCCTGGCGTTGGGCGACTGGTTGTCGCCGCAGCCGCTGCTGGTCGAACTGGGGCTCTGGGGCCTGGGCAGTGCCCTGTGCGGCGCCATCTTTCACGGGGCCCTGCGACCGTTCGCCCGCCTGACGGTGCGGGCCCGCAACCTGGCCGACAACCCGTTGAGCCAGGCGATCTATACCGGACGCAGTGACGAATTCGGCCAGATCGAGTTTGCCTTGCGCATGCTCGAAGCCCAGGTCGGCTCGGTGGTCGGGCGCATCGGCGACGCTTCGCTGCGCCTGTCCGGGCATGCCCAGGAGCTGGTGCGCCATATCGAGAGCAGCCACAGCAGCACCCTCGACCAGCAGGCCGAAACCGATCAGGTCGCGGCGGCGATTCATGAGATGGCGGCCAGTGTCGCCGAGGTCGCGAGCAATGCCCAGCAGGCTTCGGTGGCCGCCGACCTGGCCGGCAGCGAAACCCGCGACGGTCATCAACTGGTGGGCGAGAGCCGCAGCTCGGTGTTGCGCCTGGCCGGGGAACTGGCCCGGGCGACCGAGGTGATCCATCAACTGGAGAGCCACAGTATCGAGATTTCCAGCGTGCTCGAGGTGATCCGCGGCATTGCCGAGCAAACCAACCTGCTGGCGCTGAATGCGGCCATCGAGGCGGCGCGCGCGGGCGAGCAGGGGCGTGGCTTTGCGGTGGTGGCGGATGAAGTGCGCGGGCTGGCCCAGCGTACCCAGCAGTCGACCAGCGAGATCCAGCGGATGATCAGCAACCTGCAGGACGGTGCGCGCGAGGCGGTGCTGGTCATGCGCCACAGCAGCCAGCATGCCGAGGACAGCGTGCAGCAGGTGCAGCAGGCGGCCGAAGCGCTGAGCGGGATCAGCGAGCGGGTGAACCGGATCACCGAGATGAGCCTGCAGATTGCCGCGGCGGTCGAGGAGCAGAGTGCGGTGAGCGAGGACATCAACCGCAACATCATGAGCATTCGCAATGCCTGCGAAGTGACTGTCAGTGCGGGTCGGCAGAGTCACGCCAATTCGGGTGACGTGGCCGGGCTGGCGGATGACCTGCGCTCGCTGGCGCAGGAGTTCTGGGGACGCAGCAGCCGGGTGTAGTGGCCTGTGTGGCGAAACGGGTGACCAGCGGCCCGGCGCTCAGGCCGCCCGCAATGGAATGAAGGTGTAGGTCAGCGGTGTATCGCTGACCACTCGCGCCCCGGCCGCGCGCAGTTGCTCGGCGATGTCATGGCCGGAAACATGAAAGGCCCATTCCGCTTCGGGGGACCATTGCGACTGTCGTTCGACTTGCGCGATGGCTTCGACGAACGCAGGCATCTGCGGCAGATAGGCGGTGAAGCCATCGCCCTTGAGCGCGGTGGTGTAAATGCCCAGGCGTGCGCAGATGGCTTGCTTGGCGCGGATGTCGTCACGGTCGGCCTGGCGCGAATCCTCGATGAGTTGCGCCAGCCCGGCGTCCACCAACTGGCCACCACTGATCAGCAGCGGCTGGTCCGGCAGCCATGATTCCGGCGGGCAGTCCTTGGCTTGCGGCCTGAGCGGGATGTGCGGGTTGATCTCCATCGGATAGATACGGCACACCAGGGGGCGACGTTCGTAGATCCGGCAGAGCAGGCGTTCGTCAAGATTCCGGCAGGGGCCGACATTGTAGGCGGCGAAAGTGATGGCCACGCGTGCCTCGGTGCTGCCGCAGGGCACGCCCCAGGAGCGGCGTTGCGCATGTTCGCGCTGCTGCGGCGCAATACCGGTGCCATCCGCCAGGAACGCCTCCACCAGCACGATCACCTGGCCGCCGTCGTCCGCCCACTGCCGGGCTTCGGCCAGGGTCAGCGGTACATGGTGATCGGTGCAGCATTTGCCGCAACCTACGCAGGAAAAATGGGTGTTCATGGCTTGACCGGCAGCAAGGGAAAAGGCGCGGTGACACCAATCCGACAGGCCGTCACCACATGAACCCGGAACGAAGCAAGTTGTGCGCCAGCCACTCAGTTGCTGCGGGCCGGCATCACCGAGTCCCATTCGGTCACGCTGGCGCTCTTGCTCTTGCGGTTGTACAGGCACAGTTCGGTGCCCGCCTGGTTTTTCATATGGACCTGAGGGTAATGGCCGCGCAGCAGGACGGCGGTGTAGCCGAGCTTGTCATCGAACAGGGCCGGACTGCCCACCGGCTTCACGTTCTTGAGGTGGCTGGCCTTGGTGCAACTGGCCAGCACCGCCTTGTCGTGGGCGATCCACTGATCGGGGCTGGATGCCTGGGCCTGGGCGGTCACTGCGGTGAGGCTGATGAAGATCAGGGTGGAGGCTTTCATGGCAGGTCTCCTGAAGGTGCATCCGGCAAAACAACGATTATGCCTGAGCCGGGCCGACTTCATAGCGCTGGATGAAGCGCATGCCGGCGTCGTCGTACAGACGCCGCGCCGGCAGGTTGTTTTCCATGACCTTGAGATCGACGAAGGCTTCGCCCCGCGAGGCGAAGACCTGGAAGGCATGGCGCAGCAGCGCCTGGCCCAGGCCCTCGCCGCGGCGGCGCGGGTGGACCACCAGGTCCTTGATGTAGGCGCTGGTCCAGCACTGGGCGACGCCTGCCAGGCCGTGTGGGTCCGTGGCGATCAGGCACAGGGTCGGATCGAATTCGGCATCGCGGGTGAAACGCTCACGCCAGTGGGGGAAGTCGTCGACCGCGATGTCGCTGTCGCGATAGCCCTCCACCAACAGTGCGTGGACGGCCTCCAGTTGCTCCGGGCGCAGTATCCCCAGGCGGATGTCCTTGGGCCAGTGCGGCACGTCGAGCAAGCCGTCGAGGTCCTTGCGCAGCAGCAGGCAGTGGCACCGGGACATGTCAGAGACCCTGCTCGGCGACGGTCCTGGCGGCCTGGATCAGGCACTTGGTCAGCTCCGGCGAGGAAAACTTCGTCAGTACCGCGTTGGCCCCTGCCTGACGGGCCTTTTCAGCGTTCATGGCGCTGTCCAGGGAGGTGTGCAGCAGGATGTAGAGGTCCTGGAAGTCCGGGGTTTCGCGTACGGTACGGGTGAAGGCGTAGCCGTCCATTTCCGACATCTCGATGTCCGAGACGACGATGTTGATCTGTTCCGCGGTGCCTTGCAGGTCGAGCAGGCAGCCGATGGCTTCCTTGGCGCTGCGGGCGGTGTGGCAGGTCAGGCCGAGATTGCGCAGGGTATGGACCGATTGCTGCAGCGCCACCTGGCTGTCGTCGACCACCAGGATCCGGGCATTGCCGAGCAGTTCGGCTTCTTCCATGGTCAGTTCGGTCGGTGCGACTTCGATCTGTGTCGGAGCGATGACATGGATGACCTTTTCGATATCCAGCACCTGCACCAGCGTGCCGTCGACCTGGGTCACCCCGGTGATGAACGCCTTGGGGCCACCGGAGCCGAAGGGGGGCGGGCGGATATCGGTGGTCAGGCAGTGGACGATCTTGCTCACGGCCTGCACATGCAGGCCCTGCTTGGAACGACTGACATCGGTGACGATCAGGCAGCCGCCGTCGGGATCCGCCAGTGGGCGCTCGCCGATGGCCCGGCTCAGGTCGATCACCGAGAGCGAGGCGCCGCGCAGGGTGGCGATGCCCCTGACATGCGGGTGCGACTCGGGCAGTTTGGTCAGCGGCGGACAGGGGATGATTTCGCTGACTTTGAGCAGGTTGATCGCCATCAGCTTGCCGCTGCGCAAGGTGAAGAGCAGTAGCGACAGCGAATCTGCGCGAGCTTTGTTGGAGGACATAAAAACCTTCTGTACAAAGAGCTGCGTCAGGGCAGGTCGGCCCCGAACGGGTATCTATAAAGCATTATCGACCCGAGACGGTCGGGCTTTAGGTGAATCTTGCCGCTGACCACGCTGCCCTGTTCGCGGGCAAGCCCGCTCCTGCACACGTTCGCTGCCGACGCCCGGGGCTGGTGGCCTGTTGCTCACTTGAGCCCCAGGCGCCTGGCCAGCCGGCCCAGGTTCGCCCGGTCCAGGCCCAGCTCCCGCGCCGCGCCCGCCCAGTTCTGCTGGTGCCGCTCCAGGCAGGCAGTGATCAACTGCCGTTGATACTGCTCCGTGGCCTGGCGCAAGTCGAGCCCGGCTTGCCGGTGCAATGGAGTACTGGCCTGTGTCTCGGGCGTTTCGTCGGCGGCCGTCGGCAAATCCAGGTCGACAGCGCTCAGGCTGAGAATCTTCGGCCGCTCCCGGCAACTGCCGAGGGCCTTGAGGGCGCTGCGCCCGAGCAGATGCTCCAGCTCCCGGACGTTGCCCGGCCAGTCGTAGGCCAGCAGCGCGGCCTGGGCATCCGGGCTCAGGCGCAGGCTGCCCAGGCCCATGCGCGAGCGGTTCTGCTCGAGAAAGTAGCCGCTGAGCAGCAGTACATCGCGACCGCGCTCGCGCAGTGGCGGTACCTGCAACGGGTAGACGCTCAGGCGGTGGTAGAAGTCCGCCCGGTAGCGTCCGTTGCGCACCTCCTCGGCCAGGTCGCGGTTGGTCGCGGCGATCAGGCGCACGTCCACCTGGTGCTCGCGGTCCGAGCCCAGCCGCTGCAACTGGCCGCTCTGCAGCACCCGCAGCAGTTTTGCCTGGACGCTCAGCGACAGCTCGCCGACTTCATCGAGAAACAGGGTACCGCCGTTGGCCAGTTCGAACTTGCCGCGCCGATCGCCCACCGCCCCGGTGAAGGCACCTCGGACATGACCGAACAGTTCGCTTTCCACCAGGGTCTCCGGCAGGGCGGCGCAGTTGAGGCTGATGATGGGCTTTTCCGAACGAGGCGAGGCGGCGTGGATCGCCTGCGCCACCAGTTCCTTGCCGACCCCGGTTTCGCCGGTGATCAGCACGGTCAGGTCACTGGCGCCGACCAGGTTGATCTCTTCCACCAGGCGCTTGTGCGCCTTGCTCTGGCCGATCATCTCGGGTTGCCGGGAGCTGTTGGCCTGGCGATAGAGTTCGGCGCGCTGATGTTCGTCCTCGGCCCGTAGGGCCAGGCGTTCGATGCGTTCGGCGGCGCTCACGGTGGCCGCCGCCAGGCTGGCGAAGGCCTGCAGGGCATCGAGGTCGATCCGTTCGAAGCGTTCCGGGTCGAGGGCGTCGAGGGTCAACAGGCCCCAGGGGCGCTCGTCGATGAACAGGGGGCAGCCCAGGCAGTCATGCACTTCCAGGTGTTCGGTCAGGCCGTCGACCAGGCCGTCATATGGGTCGGGCAGCCCGCTGTCGCTGTCGAAACGCACGGGGCCCCGGGCATCGAGCAGGATCTGGAAGCGCGGGTGCTCGCTGACCCGGAAGCGCCGGCCGAGGGTGTCCGCGCTCAAGCCGTCTACCGCCAACGGTACCAGCGCTTCGCCATCCAGACGCAGCAGGGCGGCGGCGTCACAGGGCAGCAGCGCACGCAGGGCATCGAGCAGGCGCCGATAACGTTCGCTTTCGGGCAGTTCCCGGGAGAGATCCGCCACCAGTGGCAGCAGGGCGGTCAGCAACGGCTTTGCGGTCATATTGACTCCATTGGTGTCGAAATGACTATAGAATGGTTGTGGTCATTATGACCAATGATATTTTAAGTTATTGATTTTTAATGGTTTAAATCTTGGCATGGAGTGTGATTGAGACAGGTCAATTCAGGTAATCCTCATGTCCAGGAGTTGACCCATGCTGAGCGCCCAAGACCGTGCCATCGTCAAATCGACCGTCCCTTTGCTGGAAAGCGGTGGTGAGGCACTGACCACCCATTTCTACCGGATGATGCTGTCCGAGTACCCGCAGGTGCGTCCACTGTTCAACCAGGCCCACCAGGCCAGCGGCGACCAGCCCCGGGCCCTGGCCAACGGCGTGCTGATGTATGCGCGGCACATCGACCAGCTCGACCAGTTGGGCGACCTGGTGGCGAAGATCATCAACAAGCATGTTGCGCTGCAGATTCTGCCGGAGCATTACCCGATTGTCGGCGCCTGCCTGCTGCGGGCGATCCGTGAAGTGCTCGGCGAGGAAATCGCCACGCCCGAGGTGCTCGCGGCCTGGGGCGCGGCCTACAACCAGCTGGCCGACATCCTGATCGGTGCCGAGGCGGCGATCTACGACGAAAAGGCCCTGGCACCGGGTGGCTGGCGTGGCAGCCGGCCATTCAGGCTGGTGGCCAAGGTCGAGGAAAGCGCGGAAATCACTTCCTTGCACTTCGAACCGGTCGACGGCCAGGCCATCCTGAGCTTCGAGCCGGGTCAGTACATCGGCATGAAGCTGGTCATCGATGGCGAGGAGCTACGGCGCAACTACTCCCTTTCGGCGCTGGCCAATGCCCGGCAATACCGCATCAGTGTCAAGCGCGAGGCGGGCGGCCGGGTGTCGAGCTACCTGCATGACCAGTTGGCGGTCGGCGCGACCCTGGATCTGTTCCCGCCAGCGGGAGACTTCACCCTGACCGCCAGCGACAAGCCGCTGGTGCTGATCAGCGGCGGTGTCGGTATCACCCCGACCCTGCCGATGCTGGAAGCGGCGCTCGCCACACGGCGGCCGGTGCACTTCATTCACTGCGCGCGCAATGGGGCGGTGCATGCGTTCCGTGACTGGGTCGATGGGTTGGCCGCGTGTCATCCGCAGCTCAAGCGCTTCTACTGCTACGCCGAGGATGACGGGGTGAGCCCGGCGGCGGACAAGGTCGGCCTGTTGAGCCAGGAACAACTGGCCCGGTGGCTGCCGGAACAGCGCGACCTGGATGCCTACTTCCTCGGGCCGAAAGGCTTCATGAGTGCGGTCAAGCGCCACCTCAAGGCCCTCGGTGTGCCGGAAAAGCAGAGCCGCTACGAGTTCTTCGGCCCGGCTGCGGCCCTGGAATAAGCCCTCGGTCCGAGTTCCCCCGAGCGCTGGGGGACGTGTTGTGAGAGCTGGATTGATCTGCGGAATCCGGCTCTCACAGATTGTCTACTTCGATGAGACAGTCAAACCGATTTGAGCCGCTTTTTCCTTTTCCGGCGGCTCATTAATCTGGTCACACATTGAACGACACAGCTTCCCACCACTTAAACGAAAAAGGATCCCCCCATGAGCAAGCCAACCTACAACCGCCTGAACAAAGACGACGCCGTAGTCCTGCTGGTCGACCACCAGACCGGTCTGATTTCCCTGGTGCAGGACTTCTCGCCGAACGAGTTCAAGAACAACGTGTTGGCGTTGGCCGACCTCGCCAAGTTCTTCAACCTGCCCACGATCCTGACCACCAGCTTCGAGCAGGGCCCCAACGGCCCGCTGGTTCCAGAGCTGAAAGAGATGTTCCCGGACGCGCCGTACATCGCCCGCCCCGGCCAGATCAACGCTTGGGACAACGAGGATTTCGTCAAGGCGATCAAGGCCACCGGCCGCAAGCAACTGATCATCGCCGGGGTGGTGACCGATGTTTGCGTGGCGTTCCCGACGCTGTCGGCGCTGGCTGAAGGTTTCGATGTGTTCGTGGTGACCGATGCTTCCGGCACTTTCAACACCACCGTGCAGCAGGCCGCGTGGAACCGCATGACCCAGGCCGGTGCGCAGATGATGAACTGGTTCTCGGTGGCCTGTGAGCTGCACCGCGACTGGCGCAACGATATCGAAGGCTTGGGCAACCTGCTGTCGCAGCGGATCCCCAACTACCGCAACCTGATGAACAGCTACGCGGCGCTGACGGCCCGTTAATCCACCCGGAACCACAAGGCCCGCCTTCGAGCGGGCCTTTTGCTTTTTTGGCGGCCGGACAGCCTCTCGGAATACCGGCCGTGATGATCCCAGAAAGGCTGTTCCTACAAGAGAATCGGCACTCTCCTGCATATCCCTTCTGCAAAATCCCGCCACGGTTAATCCGCCTTTAATCGACTTCGCGTTAATTCGCCGCAGCTGCGGCGAGTACCGGTCTTTATCGGGTGTTGAATACGCTCAAAGGTCATCTGCTGCGTGTAGACTGGCGAACCAGGGATCGACCATGCCCGGATGGCGCCAGGTGCGCCGAACGCAGGCAACCTCGGCCTGATGCAGCGGCTGTCAGCGCTGCCCTTCGGCTGATCCAATAACGAGTCACAAGGGAAACGGGATGAATGACGAAATGATGCGGTTGGGACGGGAAAAGCGCTTTCTCGTCCTGCTGGGGGTGATCTGCCTGGCCTTGATCGGCGGGGCGCTGTACATGCAGGTGGTGCTCGGCGAGGCACCTTGCCCGCTGTGCATCCTGCAACGTTATGCCTTGCTGTTCATCGCGATCTTCGCTTTCATCGGCGCGGCCATGCCGACCCGGCGCAGTCTTTCGGTGCTGGAAGTGCTGGTGTGGCTGAGCGCGATCGGTGGCCTCGCCGTGGCCGGCCGGCATGTGTATATCCAGGCCTTTCCCCAGGTCAGTTGTGGCATCGATGTGCTGCAGCCGATCGTCGACGGCTTGCCGCTGGCCAAACTGTTCCCGCTGGGCTTCCAGGTCGACGGTTTCTGCGAAACGCCATACCCGCCGGTGCTCGGCCTGTCCTTGGCGCAATGGGCTCTGGTAGCCTTTGTGCTGACTGTGGTGCTGGTGCCGCTGGGGATCTACCGCAACCGTAAAAACGCTCGCTGAGCGGCCTCTCGGGCGCCCCGGTTCCGATGCCCGGAATCGGGGCGCTTTCGCATTTGCGCAGCGGTAAAAAAGGCCGTGATGGAAGGCAACAAAAGGCCTGAAAAAACTGCGACATATTGTCACGTCGCAGCGGTCGCAGGGAGCGTTTTCGACTCACCTGGGCCTCTGCAATCGACAACAATTCCCGGGAAAGTTCCCTCGGCCGTTTTTTCTCCCCAGGCCCCGCCGCCAGTACCTTCGACGCTCCCCAAGAGTCGCCGTGGGCCCCGTTTTACAGGGGCTGGACCGGCCTCGGCGGGTGCTTCAGGAAGGCTGGAAGAGCCAGTCAGGTTGTCCGGTAGAAGGGGGTGTCAGTGCTTCTTGTTGATAATGAAAAGCGATACGATTCTGTATCATTGCAAAATCGGTGAATGATTGTTGCGTCACTTGATAAAAAATATTTCAGGATGAGACATGGTTTATAAAACCCGACATATCTACAATCGCCCGCACTGAGTGTCCTGCGTCGTTCATTTTTTGAGCGAGCACAGGGGCCAAAAGGTGCCATGCGATCCCGGGTGCAGGCAACCTTCCAAGTATCCGCACCAAATGGAATTGGTCTGTAACAAGGCCTTTGACCGACGAAATCGAATAAGACTCACTGCCAGCTCCGGATGTGCCGATCTGCGATCAGCGCGAAGGGCAGGCCCTTATTCAATTGAAGAAAAATGCCAACCCTTGGCAGGGTGAAGTGTTGGCGATCAAAACCCAACTGCATTGCGCAAGCTGCTTTAGAGGTCGTGAGATGAGTAAAACTAGGTACCCCAGATTGCTAGGCTTATTGCCGCTGCTCGGCACGTTGTTGCTGGGAGGGTGCAACATGACCTTGCTTGACCCCAAAGGTCAGGTAGGCCTGGACGAACGTAACCTGATCATCACCGCCACGCTGCTGATGCTGTTGGTCGTGGTGCCGGTGATCTTTATGACCCTTGCCTTTGCATGGAAATATCGTGCATCGAACAAGGACGCCACCTACGCGCCGAAATGGAACCACTCGACCAAGATCGAAATCGTGGTCTGGGCTGTTCCGGCCATCATCATCCTGTTCCTGGGCATCGTGACCTACAAGTCGACCCACGCCCTGGACCCTTATCGTCCGCTGGAATCCGACGTCAAGCCGATCAACGTCGAAGTGGTTTCGCTGGACTGGAAGTGGCTGTTCATCTACCCGGACCAGGGTATCGCCACCGTCAACAAGCTGGTGTTCCCAGCCAACACCCCCGTCAACTTCCGGATCACCTCCGACTCCGTGATGAACTCGTTCTTCATCCCGGGCCTGGGTGGCCAGATCTACGCGATGGCTGGCATGCAGACCAAGCTGCACCTGATCTCCAACGAGAATCACGTGTACGAGGGCATCTCCGCCAACTACAGCGGTGCCGGCTTCACCGGTATGAAATTCAAAGCGATCGCAACCAGCCAGGCGGATTTCGATGCCTGGATTGCTGAGGTCAAGCAGTCACCTAAAAAGCTTGAACAAGCCGAATACGCAGAACTTTCCAAGCCGAGCCAGGACAACCCGGTCGAGCTTTATTCTTCCGTTACGCCGAACCTGTTCCAGGTCATCGTTGACAAGTACGAAGGCATGAAACCAGGCAAGCCGGTCGAGCACGAGAAGAAGGAAGTGGCCGCAACGGAAGGTTCGCATTCAGCTGCCGGGGCAGAGGAGTAAACGATGTTTGGTAAATTAAGCTGGGACGCGGTCCCGTTCCACGAACCGATCGTCATGGTGACTCTCGCCATGATCGCGATCGGTGGCCTGGCGGTCTTCGCGGCCATCACCTACTTCAAGAAGTGGACCTACCTGTGGTCCGAGTGGCTGACTTCGGTCGACCACAAGAAAATCGGCGTGATGTACATCATCGTCGCCATGGTCATGCTGCTGCGCGGCTTCGCCGACGCGATCATGATGCGTTCCCAGTTGGCCATGGCCACCGAGGGTTCGCCTGGCTACCTGCCTCCCCATCACTATGACCAGATCTTCACCGCCCACGGTGTGATCATGATCATCTTCATGGCGATGCCATTCTTCACCGGCCTGATGAACATCGTCGTGCCGCTGCAGATCGGCGCGCGTGACGTTGCCTACCCGTTCCTGAACTCCCTGAGCTTCTGGCTGCTGGTGTCCGGCGTGGTGCTGATCAACCTGTCCCTGGGCGTTGGCGAATTCGCCAAGACCGGCTGGGTTGCCTATCCGCCGCTGTCGGGGCTGCAATACAGTCCGGGCGTGGGTGTGGACTACTACATCTGGGCGCTGCAGCTATCGGGTCTGGGTACGACGTTGACCGGGGTCAACTTCCTGGCCACCGTACTGAAGATGCGTACCCCTGGCATGAAACTGATGGACATGCCGATCTTCACCTGGACCTGCACCTGGGCCAACGTCCTGATCGTGGCTTCGTTCCCGATCCTGACCGCTACCCTGGCACTGCTGACCCTCGACCGTTATCTGGATTTCCACGTGTTCACCAATGAACTCGGCGGCAACCCGATGATGTACGTCAACCTGTTCTGGGCCTGGGGTCACCCCGAGGTTTACATCCTGATCCTGCCGGCTTTCGGTGTCTTCTCCGAAGTCATCTCGACCTTCTCCGGCAAGAAACTGTTCGGCCACCACTCGATGATCTACGCCAGTGGCGCGATCTCGGTGCTGGGCTTCATGGTTTGGCTGCACCACTTCTTCACCATGGGTTCGGGTGCCAACGTCAACGCCTTCTTCGGCCTGGCGACCATGCTGATCTCGATCCCGACCGGGGTGAAGCTGTTCAACTGGCTGTTCACCATCTACCGTGGTCGTCTGCGTTTCACCAGCCAGGTCCTGTGGACCCTGGGCTTCATGGTGACCTTCGCCATCGGTGGCATGACCGGCGTTCTGCTGGCCGTTCCAGGTGCCGACTTCGTGCTGCACAACAGCCTGTTCGTAATCGCGCACTTCCACAACGTGATCATCGGCGGTGCGGTATTCGGTTACATCGCCGGCTTCAGCTTCTGGTTCCCGAAAGCCTTCGGCTTCAAGCTGCATGAAGGTTGGGGCAAGGCTGCCTTCTGGTTCTGGATCACCGGCTTCTTCGTTGCGTTCATGCCGCTCTACGCTCTGGGCTTCATGGGCATGACCCGTCGCCTGAACGCCACCACCAACCCTGAGTGGGTACCGTACCTGTACGTTGCCTTCGTCGGTGCGATCCTGATCGCCTTCGGTATCGCTTCGCAACTGATCCAGATCTACGTCAGCGTGCGTGATCGCAAGCAGAACCTGGACGTGACCGGCGACCCATGGAACGGCCACACCCTGGAATGGTCGACCTCGTCGCCACCGCCGTTCTACAACTTCGCCGAACTGCCGAAAGCCGACGCTGTCGACGCGTTCACCGAAGCCAAGGAAAACGGTACCGCCTACAGCGTGCCCAAGCGTTACCAGCCGATCCACATGCCGAACAACACCGCGACCGGCCTGGTCATGGGTGCTCTGCTGACCGTCTTCGGTTTCGCGATGATCTGGCACATCTGGTGGATGGCGATCGCCAGCCTCGCAGGTACCGTGATCTATTTCATCATCCACGCAGCCCGTGATGATCAGGGCTACATGGTGCCGGTCGAGACCATCGAACGCATCGAAGCCGAACAGCACAAGGTGCTGGTCGCGGCCAAGGTGATTCCGGCCTCCCGTGTTGAAACCTCGTTGGAAAAGGCTTAAACCATGTCGAATGCAGTGACTCATGCTGGACACGCCCATGGTCATGACCATGGGCACGATGACCACCACCACGACTCGGGCGAGATGACCGTATTCGGTTTCTGGCTCTACCTGATGACCGACTGCATCCTGTTTGCGTCGATCTTCGCAGCGTACGCGGTGCTGGTTAACAACGTAGCGGGTGGCCCGTCGGGCCACGACATCTTCGAACTGCCATACGTGCTGGGCGAAACCGCCTGCCTGTTGCTCAGCTCGATCACCTACGGCTTCGCCATGCTGGCGTTGTTCAAGGGCAAGAAAGGCCAGGTACTGGGCTGGTTGGCGATCACCTTCCTGTTCGGCCTGGGCTTCATCGGCATGGAAATCAACGAATTCCACAAGCTGATCGAAGAAGGCTACGGTCCGAACCGCAGCGGCTTCCTGTCCGGTTTCTTCACCCTGGTCGGGACCCACGGTCTGCACGTTACCAGTGGCCTGATCTGGATGGCCGTGATGATGTACCAGGTCTGGAAAAACGGCCTGACGCCGACCAACACCACCCGCCTGAGCTGCCTGAGCCTGTTCTGGCACTTCCTGGACGTCGTGTGGATCTGCGTATTCACCGTTGTTTACCTGATGGGGACCCTGTAAATGGCTAATGCACACCATTCCAGTGATGCCAACCATGGCAGCGTGAAGTCCTACATGATCGGCTTTATCCTGTCGATCATCCTGACTGCCATCCCGTTCGGCCTGGTGATGTACCCGTCGCTGCCAAAAGCCGCGACCCTGTGGATCATCCTGATCTTCGCCGTGATCCAGGTGCTGGTGCACCTGGTGTACTTCCTGCACCTGGACCGTTCCGCCGCGCAGCGCAACAACGTGATCGCGTTCATTTTCGCGGCGCTGGTGATCGTCCTGCTGGTAGGTCTGTCGCTGTGGATCATGTTCACCATCCACGCCGTCATGATGGCGAAGTGAGGTAAACCCGATGTCGCTCAAGCACTTTATCCAAATCACCAAACCGGGGATCATTTTCGGTAACGTGCTTTCTGTGGCGGGTGGTTTCTTCCTGGCCTCCAAGGGGCATGTCGATCTGGCCATCTTCCTGGCGGCCATGATCGGCACTTCGCTGGTGGTAGCGTCCGGTTGCGTGTTCAACAACTGCATCGACCGTGACATCGACCTGAAGATGGAGCGCACCAAGAACCGCGTGCTGGTCCAGGGTCTCATCTCCCTGAAACTGGCACTGGTCTACGCGACCGTCCTCGGCGTTGCCGGCGTAGCCTTGCTGTACCGCGTCGCCAACCCGTTGGCGGCGCTGTTCGCAGTGATCGGCTTCGTCATCTATGTCGGTCTCTACAGCCTGTACTTCAAGCGCAAGTCGGTTCACGGCACGCTGATCGGCAGTCTGTCGGGGGCGATGCCACCGGTGATCGGTTACGTTGCGGTCAGCAACAGCTTCGACATGGCGGCATTGACGCTGCTGGTGATGTTCAGCCTGTGGCAGATGCCGCATTCCTACGCCATCGCGATCTTCCGCTTCAACGACTACCTGGCCGCATCGATTCCGGTGCTGCCGGTGAAGCGTGGGATCGTCGTGGCCAAGAAGCACATCCTGCTCTACATCCTGGCTTTCGTCGCCGCGACGCTGATGCTGACCTTCAGCGGCTATGCCGGCATGAGCTACCTCGCCGTGGCCGCGGCCATGGGCATGTACTGGTTGTACATGGCCTGGACCGGCTACAAGGCGGTGGATGACACGGTCTGGGCACGCAAGCTGTTCGTGTTCTCGATCTTCACCATTACCGCCCTGAGCGTGATGATGTCCCTGGATTTCAAAGTGCCGACCGAGTTGTTGCTGACTTATGCGCACTGAGTGACCCGCATGACGGAAAAGCCCCGCCTTCTCAGGAAGTGCGGGGCTTTTTTTTGCGACATGCCCGGCGATTCAGTCGCCGAGCAAGCGCAGGAAGCGTTCCCGCACACGTTCATCATCGCTGTGGGCGACATTGAACCGCAGGAAACTCGTCGCATCGTCGGCCACGCTCAGCAAGGTGCCCGGCGCCAGCACAATGTCATTTTCCAGCCCCTTGCGGGCCAGCACTTCGGCGTCGATACCGGCGGGCAGGCGGGTCCAGAGAAACAGCCCCTCTCCCGGGCAGGAGGAAACCGCGCAACCGGCTTCACCCAGCCACTGCGCCACCCGTGCGTTCGACTCGTAGAGGCGATCGACCAACCGTCGGGCGTGCTTGGTGTAGCTGCCGTCGCTGAGCATCCGGTAGGTCATCTGCTCGGCCAGCTCCGAGGTCACGCCACCGCTCATCATCTTCAGCGCGATCATGCGCGCCGCCAGTTCCGGTGTCAGCACGGCGTAACTGACCCGGCTGTTGGCGCTCAGCGTCTTGGTGAAGCCCGAGACATAGCTGATGTTTTCCAGCCCGCCGGCCGCGGCCAGGCGCGGTGTGCGCTTGTGCTGGATATCGCAGTACAGGTCGTCCTCGACGATATGGAAGCCGTACCGGTGACTCAACTCCAACAGGCGATAGACCTGGGCCGGGGAGAAGGAGTGCCCGGTCGGGTTGTGCAGCGTGGTGTTGGTCAGGTACAGCACCGGACGGTGCTGCTCGAGCAGTTGTTCCAGGTGGGTGAAATCCAGCCCCTCGCAACCGCGGGCGATGCTGACCACCCTGGCGCCATGCAGCGACAGGTTCGAGCGCAGGTTGAAATAGCAGGGATCGTCCAGCAGCACCGTATCGCCCGGTTTGATCAGCAGGCGCATCAGCATGTCGATGGCTTGCACCGTGTTGGCGGTGGTCACGACCTGCTCCACCGGAACTTCGATACCGAAGGTCGCCAGTTTGACCCGCAGGGCCTGGCGCAGCGGAACATAGCCGGCCGGCACGCCGGCCTCGCCCATGCGAAGGGTGGTCGAGCGCAGGGTACCGCGGGCGGCCTTGAGCAGTTCTTCGCCCGGCAGCCAGGAGGAGGGCAGGAAACCGCAGCCCGGACGCAGGGCGCCGTTGTCCAGCAGCAGGGCGCGCCGTACCACGCTGAGGGTGTCCTGTGGCAGCAGGTCACGGCCGACGCCGGCATGGGCGGCCGCGCTCAGGCGCGTGACATAGTGCCCCGAGCCCTGCCGGGAGGCGACCAGCCCCTTGGCCCGCAAGCGGTCCAGGGCTTCGACGACTGTCGACTTGCCTACGCCCATCAGCTCGGACAGTTCACGGATCGGTGGCAGCTTGGCGCCGTGTTGGAGGGCGCCCTGGCTGATGGCTGAGGTGAAGCGTTCGACGATCTGCTGTACCAGCGGGGCTCCACGCTCGAACTCGATGGCAGCGATCACGGCTCTCTGCGCCTGCATTTTACTGGTCATCCGAGCAATAAAGTTCGGAGGATTCTAGTCCAACTTGCTCTGATCAAGAAGACCTCCGCTCTCTAGTATCGACGCCATCATCCAGTGCGTCGTTCTGATTGAAGAGGTTCTCCATGAGTGTTGAAACAACTGCCGGGATTGCCAAGCCGGCCGTTAACGTCCGTTTGTTCATCATTCGGATCATTACCGCGGTGTCGCTGTTCGCGGTACTGGGCAAGGCCAACGTCTGGCTCGACACCGCCACCAACAGTGTCCTGGCGCTGGGCTATCGCGCGTTGCTGCTGCTGTTGCCGTTGACCCTGCTGCTGCTCGGCCGGCGCTCCCTCGGCGTCACCCTGCTGTGCGCCGGAGCGGGGTTGATCCTGCTGGCCTTGACCCGCAACCAGGGCATCGTCATGTTCGGCGCGGCCCTGTTCGCCTACGGGATAGCCATCGCCGGCTACCTGATCAAGAGCGAGGCGGCGCAGACCAAGGAAGGCGCGGCGTACAACCGCGTGGCCATGAACATGGGCAGCCTGATCGCCGGCCTGATCCTGCTGTCGCCGCAGTTGACCCCCACCCTGTTCTTTCTCGGCGCCGCCGGTTTCGTCCTGATGTGCCTGCCGGTCGCCATGGGCGCGAGCCTGCAGCTCCCGGTCATTTCCACCCCGGCGAAGAGCCAGGGCGGAGCCGGCTGGCTCGGCAAGCTGCCGTGGGTGATCGCCGGGATCATCATGGGCATCAAGCTGTTCGGCGTGTTTTCGATCCTGCCCCAGGCGATCCTGCGGGAAACCGGCGAATTACCCTCCTGGTATGGCCTGATGCTGATCCTCAACAGTGCCGTGGTGGTGTTCCTGCAGGTGCCGGTGATGCGTGTCATCGAGGCCACCGGCCGGTTCAAGGTGTTTACCGTGATCGGCATCATCTTCGCCGGCTTCCTCGTGCTTTCCTCGCCAGCGCTGTTCCATGTGCAGACCCTGGTCGGCGCGTTCATCTGGGTCACCCTGCTGTCCATCGCCGAGTGTGCGTTCAGCTACCTGGACTACTTCTCCGTGAAGCAGAACAGCATGTTCGCCAAGGAAGTCTCCCTGGGCGTCGGTGCCGGCGTGACCGTGCTGCTGATGCGGGCCCTGCCCGATCCCTACAACGCCTACGTGCTGGGGTTGATCGGTGCCCTGGGGATCCTGGCCTGGTACGGCCTCAACCGTAAACTCAACGCACCGCTGCATGACTGAGTTCGCAAGGGAGATCCGAGATGAGTGCAAAACCCTGTGTGATCGTGGTCGGCTATAACGGCAACCGCGTACGTGACATCGCCAAGCTGCGCCAGCTGTGCCAGTCGCTGTATCAGGCCAAGCTGATTCTGCTGGTGGAAAAGGTCCAGTTGGAAGACTACGAAGTGGCGGACTATGTCTGGACCACATCGCTGGCCGCCGAGCACCTGGATTCGGCCCTGAATGCAGTGTGTGGCTGCCTGGAGCTCGAACAGTGGAACCTGATCGGTGTCCTGCCGTTTTCCGATCGTGGGGTCCTGCTCGGTGCCGCCCTGGCCACGCGCCACGGCTTGCCGGGGATTACCCCCGACGAGGCCCGTGCCGGGCTGGACAAGGAAATCTTCCGCCAGCTGGAAGCTGCCGCGCCCAGCTCACCGGCGAGTTATCAGCCGGTGTTTTCCTGCCGCGTCGAGCGACTGGAGGAGTTGCTTCAGCGCGTGCAGGCCCTGGGCGGCAAGGCCTTCATCAAGCCCGCCTGCGAGGGGGCCAGCCGCGGTTGCCGGGTCATTCACTCGCTGGACGAATGTGCGCCGGCCTGGGCGGCGCTGGAGCCTTATCGCTCGGGGGGGATCATCGTCGAGGAGTTGGTGGAGGAGGCCCGCGAGTACAGTTGGGACTGCGTGGCGGGGCGTTCCTGGATCACCGAGAAGACCACCACCGAAGGTGCCTATCGTGCCGAGATCCAGCAGGTGGTCCCGGCGCCGCTGAGTGGCGACGCCCTGCTGGCCATCGCTGCCGCCGGCGAACATATGCGCCAACTGGTGTCGCCCCGCAATGGGGCTTACCACAACGAGGTGTTTTTCAAGGGCAATGGCCTGACCTCGGCCGTGGAAACCAACATGCGCCCCGGTGGCATGCACATCTGGGACCTGGCGCGTAAAGCCTTCGCCGCGTACAACCCCTGGGAAAGCTGGGTGCGCTGGGCGGTGGAAGGGCGGATGGAGGAGCGGCAGCCGACTGCGCAGGGCTATTGCGGCATCCGGCTGCTGAGTGCTCCGGCCCATGGTTCCCTGCACTATCTGCCGGATATCCGCGAGCTGGCGGCCGAGCTCGGTATCGAGGTGATCGAGGCGGTGTACAGCAAGGGCGTGGGCGAGCGCGTCTCGGCCCTGGTGACCGACAACACCTCGTTCATCGGTCACGTCATTCTCTTCAACAGCGACTATTCCACGCTCAGCGAGCAACTGCTGCGGCTGGTCAGGGCCATCGAGTCGGCGATCGTGGTGTCACCGCTGGAGGTGGAATCTTCCGTTCGCCTTGAAGAGGCCCTGTCGTGAACCCCGCTGCCTCATGGCCTGAATCTTCTATCCCGGAGCTGGCCCAGCCACAGAAGGAAGTGATGTCGATGTCGTGTGATGAACGTTTTATCGCCATTGCCCAGGAACTGGGTTATGACATCTATGGTGAAAATACCGCTGGAGGGCACTACTCGCCAGCCTTGCGGCTGCATGACCAGGTGTTCGTCAGCGGGCTCGTGCCGATGATGAGCGGCAAGGTGATCCTCCCCGGTCGCGTCGGCGTCAACCTGACCCTGCAGGAGGCGCAGAAAGCTGCCGGCATCAGCGCCATGCGCGGGCTGGCATTGATTCTGCAAACCATTGGTTCGCTGGATCGCATAAAGTCCCTTGCGCGGGTGACGGTCTACGTCAAGTCGACGGAAGAGTTCCCCGATCTCAGTGAGGTCGCCAACGGTGCCTCGGATGTATTCCATCGGGTACTGGGGGATGCCGGCCGGCATACCCGGACGACGGTGGGGGTGTACCAACTGCCGAAGAATGCCGCGATCGAAGTCGATATCATTGCCGCGGTTAACGAAGGGGCTTTGCGCCAGCTATAAAATCAATGTCTGCGCGATGGGAACGTCTCGCCGCAAAAATGGAATGACACATGGACACCTTCAAGGGCAGCTTTTTCACCTATCAGGATTTTCGCGACAGCCTGCAGGGCGAGTCACCTCGACCGCAGGTGTGGAAGGGCACGGACCTGGCCAGCCTGCAACGCGAGATGCAACCAAGTGATACCGACATCGTCGCCCTGTCGAGCGAGTCGAGTATCGGCGGTTGCGAGATCCTGCCGGGCACCGTGATCTCGATGCAATGGCTGAACCCCGGCACCACCTTGAACCAGCATGCCCATACCTGGTGGCACCTGTTCATCATCCAGTCGGGCCAGGGCCAGCTGACCCTCGGCGATGCCCAGCCCGTGCCGATCGGCGGCGGTGACGTGATCGTCGTGCCGGCGTGGAACGCCCATGGATTCATCAACGGTTCCACGCAGGAGCCGTTGGTCATGCTCAATATCAGCAACATGCCGCAGGTGGCGGCGCTGTCGAACTTTGCCGATCAGAACGGCCGGATCGGCAAGACCGGGTAGGTAACCCTCTCCACCATTTTCCTTCATCGTTCTCCCAGGCAGGGAGCCAGCGTTCGCTGGCTCCCTGCCTGCGTTTGTGCCTGCCTTTTTCGTCGCTCGGCAGGCTGCCGGTGGTGTCCCCCTTCTCCCGGTCACTCTCTTGCATCGATATCTGCAAGCATTCTGTCATCCTGCGGTCATCTGTATCGATACAAACTGGCATTTTCTGTATCTATCGAAGCGTCATTCAGTTATTTACGATCCATTTCGTAGGCAGTGTCTCTGAGTTAATTCGAGTGATGGGCAATCAGCTGTACACCTGTACGCTGCCCGCTCGCCTGTCTGACGGTTTTTTCGGTCGAGCAATTCGGCTGAAAGTTCACATGTATATGGAAATGGAAGGGAATATCCTGTGGCTGAACAAAAATTAACTCTTCATGTCGGCGCCGATTTTGTCAGTGCTTTTGCCTTGTCGGCTTTTGTTGCACTGAAAGAAAAGGAACTTGCGTTTGATATCGTTACTGTCGATCTCAAGAAACGCGATAATTATCTGCCGGCCTATCGTGACCTGTCGCTGACCTGCAAGGTGCCGACCCTGGTGCACAACGGTTTCGCCCTGACCGAGTCGTCGGCCATCGCCGAGTATCTCGACGAGGCGTTTGCCGGCGCCGGCCATAAACAGGTTCTGCCCCGTGGTCTGCAGGAACGTGCCCGGGCCCGTCAACTGCAGGCCTGGCTGCGCAGCGACCTGCTGGTGATCCGCCAGGAGCGGCCGGCGGACCTGATCTACTTCGGTAAGCGCGATCAGCCTCTGTCCGACGCGGCAAAGGCCGCCGTAGAGCGCCTGTACCGGGTAGCAAGTACCTTCCTGGGCGACAGCGACGGCCATCTGTTCGGCGACTGGAGCATTGCCGATACCGACCTGGCGATCATGCTCAATCGCCTGCTGGCCAATGGTGACGAGATGCCCGAGCAACTGGCGGCCTATGTCCGTCGGCAATGGAGTCGCGCCAGTGTCCAGGCCTGGATCGGGCAGGAGCGCGTGGCGCCGTTGCCAGCGAACTGAACACGACCTGATCGATCCGTTGGGGACAATGATCGATCTTGCTCAATGCCGTGAAGATCCCAATAGGCACGAAGTTGCTGGCAGTGGCCAAAGACCTCTAATCAATAAAAACAAGTTGCCGCGTCATATGGCGCCAAGGGCAATGGGATTTGTTTTGTCTGTGATGGCTGGAGATATATCCGGCAAATCTGTCTGGTTCAAATTGATACATAGCTGAACTCATAACAGAATCTTCAGGAGCGCTGTCATGCAGGGACTGTCCGAACCGCAAAAGTATAAACCTTATAATTCAAGAACTATTCGCGATACGGTGTATTGGCAAAGACTGACTCCAGAATTGCAGGAAGCAATGACGGTCGTCTCCAAGGTCATGCCATTTCGCACCAACGATTATGTGCTCAGCACCCTGATCGACTGGAACAACATTCCGGATGATCCGATTTTCCGCATGACCTTTCCTCATCGCGACATGCTTCATCCCCATGAGTACGAGGCGCTCAAGGCCCTGATCGACGGTGATGACAGCGCGGCGGTCAAGCGCCAGGTGGAACAGGTGTGGCAGCGGATGAACCCGCATCCGGCAGGGCAACTGACCCACAACACCGTGACCCTGGACGGCAAGCCGTTGTCGGGTATCCAGCACAAGTATCGGGAAACCGTACTGTTCTTCCCCGGTGCCGGCCAGACCTGCCACGCCTACTGCACCTTCTGTTTCCGCTGGGCGCAGTTCATCGGCGAGGACGAACTCAAGTTCAACGCCCGCGAATCCCAGGAACTGGCGGCGTACCTGCGGGTGCATACCGAGGTGACGGACGTGCTGATCACCGGTGGTGACCCGCTGATCATGAACACCCGTTCCCTGGCCGAGTACATCGAGCCGCTGCTGGCACCGGACATGGCGCACATCAGAAGTATCCGACTGGGCACCAAGTCGGTGGCCTACTGGCCGCAGCGCTTTGTCACGGACAAGGATGCCGACGCGCTGATCGACCTGTTCAAGCGGGTGGTGGCCAGTGGCAAGAACCTGTCGGTGATGGGGCACTACAACCATCCGGTGGAGATCCGGCAGGACATGGCCCGTCAGGCCATCCAGCGGATCCGTTCGTCCGGAGCGACTCTGCGGATCCAGGCACCGCTGATTCGCCACATCAACGAAGACCCGGCCGACTGGGCGGCACTGTGGACCGAGGGGGTTCGCCTGGGCGCCATTCCCTACTACTTCTTCGTCGAGCGGGATACCGGCCCCAGCCACTACTTCGCGATGCCGCTGTATCGCGCCTTCGAGATCTACCAGTCGGCCTATCGCACGGTCTCCGGTCTGGCGCGCACGGTACGCGGGCCGTCGATGAGCACCTTCTACGGCAAGGTGGTGATCAACGGGATCGAGACCGTCGCGGGTGAGAAAGTCTTCGTCCTGCAGTTTCTCCAGGCCCGCAACCCGCAGTGGGTATTGCGCACCTTCTACGCCAAGTTCGACCCGCAGGCGACCTGGTTCGACGAACTGGTCCCGGCCTTCGGCGAAGAGTTCTTCTTCTTCCAGAACGACAGTGCCGCGCCACCGAAACTGATTCCCGTCGCGCTGGAAGCCGTTTGATCCCAAACCTATTCGATGGAATGAACACCATGATCTATCTGAATCCGCACACTGCCCGCCAGGTCTGTGCACAGGCGGTCAAGCGCCGTGGCGTGTCGACGGAGCACGCCAACTGGTTCGCCAATGCCCTGGTGGACACTTCGCTGATGGGTGTCGACACCCACGGCCTGCGCCTGTTCCCGCTGTACCTGCGGGAGCTGGACGAAGGCCGCAGCCATGCGATCCCGAACATCCAGGTGCAACGACGCAATGGTAACGTGATCATTCTCGATGCCGACCAGGCGCTGGGCACCGTGGCCGGCATGTATGCCGCCAAGCTGGCCGTGCAGGAGGCCCGCAGCAGTGGCATCGCCGCGGTGGGCGTCGGCAATTCCAACCACTTCGGCGCGGCGTCGGTCTACGGGCTGGAGATCGCCAACAGCGGCATGATCGGTATCGTCACCACCAGCGCTGCCGCGCGCATGGCACCGTTCAAGGGCAAGCAGCCAATGTTCGGTACCAACCCGATCTGCTTCACCGCACCGGCGGACGGACAACCGTTCGTGCTCGACATGGCAACCAGCCAGATCTCCTATTCCCAGGTCAAGCACTACCGCAAGCTCGGTCTGTCGCTGCCGCTGGGATGGGCGCTGGACAAGGACGGCAATGACACCGCCGAGCCCGATGAAGTGGTCTCTCTGTCGCCCCTGGGCGGCTACAAGGGTCAGGGCCTGGCGATGATGGTGCAGGTGCTCAGTTGCCTGCTGACCGGCATGCCACTGGATCACCAGCTGGATCATCTGGATACCGGCTCCTTCAGCAAGGGACGTCAGATCGGTCACTTCATGATCGCCCTGGATATCTCCGCCTTCACTGACCTGCGCAGCTTCCAGGCCAGCCTTGCCGGCTTGATGGAAACCATCCGCTCGACTCCGGCCCAGGCCGGCGAGCGTGTCCACGTGGCCGGTGATCCCCAGGCCCACACCCGGCGCAATCGTCTGATTGCCGGGATCCCTGCCTCCCAGGAGGAGGCGAGCGCATTGATGGCCGAGGCTCGGCTGTGTGGGCTGGAAGTGACCAGCGTCCTGATGAACACCGCGGAGGTGACGGTATGAGTGGCCCGGCAGCGATTCCTTTCGATCAACGCGACGGCTATATCTGGCTCGACGGCGAGTTCGTCGAGTGGAAGGCCGCGAAGATCCATGTGCTCACCCATGGGCTGCACTACGCCAGTACGGTCTACGAGGGCGAGCGCGTCTATGGCGGCAAGATTTTCCAGCTGCGTGCGCACTCCGAGCGCTTGTATCGCTCCGCGCAATTGATGGACTTCACCATTCCCTATGATCTGCAGACGCTGGAGGAGGCCAGTCATGCCCTGCTCGAACGCAACGGCGTGACCGATGGCTACCTGCGTCCGGTGGCCTGGCGCGGCAGTGAAATGATCTCGACGTCGGCCCGTTTCAACCGCGTGCACCTGGCGATTGCCTGCTGGCAGTGGCCGAGTTACTTCGACCCGGCGGCACGCATGGCCGGGATCAGGCTCAAGACGGCGCTCTGGCGGCGTCCGCCACCGAGCAGCAGCCCGTTCGAGGCCAAGGCCTCGGGGCAGTACATGATCGCGACCCTGAGCAAGCACGATGCCGAGAACAACGGCTACCACGACGCGTTGATGCTCGACTGGCGCGGGCATGTGGCCGAGGCCACCAGTGCGAATATCTTCTTCGTCAGGGGGCGGCAACTGCATACCCCGGTGCCGGACTGCTTCCTCAACGGCATCACCCGCCAGACGGTGATCCGCCTGGCACGTGAACTGGACTACGAAGTGATCGAGCGCACGCTGTTGCCACAGGAACTGGGTGACTTCGAGGAGTGCTTCCTGACCGGAACCGCCGCCGAGATCACTCCGGTACGCAGCATCGACGAGCATCAGTACCAGCCCGGGCAGGCCTGTCGCGACCTGATCGCCGCCTACTCCGCCGCCGTCATCGCCTGATTCAGAAAAGGACTTTCGCCATGTTGGAAGAAATCGCTGCAAGCGTGGTTCCGCAACGCGCCTTGAGCCATCACCACCGTGAACTCGCCGAGCAGGGCTGGACCCTGCTGCAGCCCGAGGAACTGAGTGCCGATCTGTACGAAACGCTGGCACCGTTCGGCCGGGTGATCCCGCAGTTCAATGGCCTGTACACCTTCGAGGTGACCCTGAAGCCGGGCTTCGACGACCTGCCGTACTCCCAGAGCATGAACGGCATCGGTCCGCATACCGAAGCGCCGGTCTACGATCCGCCGCCGCGCTACCTGGTACTGCACTGTCACCACCAGGCGACCTGTGGTGGCGGGCATACGCAACTGGCCGATGGCCTGGCGTTTCTCAAGACGCTGCCTGCCGACCTGAAGGACTGGATCGAGCGCAACCCGGTGGCCTTCAACGCCACCGCCAAGCCCGGGGAGACGACCCGGCGGGTGCTCGAAGAGTACATCTTCAGGGAAAACGCCGAGGGCGACATCTTTCGCTTCAGCTACAACCAGTTCCATTACGGCGACGTGAATCCGTCCCGCGACGATCTGAGCGCTCCCGAGGGCCGCAACAGTGGTACGCCTCTGGGTCGAATCGCCGCATTGGGCGAGCAGTTCTTCCTGGAGCACTGCACGCCGTTGCTGATTCCCGATGGTTGCGTGCTGATCTGGGACAACTGGCGCCTGATGCATGCGCGCAGCCAGTACCGCGATCCCAAGCGGCACCTGACCCGCTACTGGCTCGCCTGAGCCCGGCAGCCCCCGCGATTTCCCTTTTTTCCCGCGCACGGACCCCGTGCGCGTTCTACAGGTATCACGTCATGCAACAAGCCATCGTCATCGCCAAGGTCGACCACAAGCTGGTCGTGCAACTCAACAAGGCCTGGACCAGGCGCGCAACGGTCTGCGCCGGCGACAAGTTTCCGCTGACCGAGGAGTTCGACCCGAGCAAGCCGGATTATCCGATTGCCATGGTCCCGTTCTACCATCATCCCAAATTCCAGGCGCTGGACGAGGAACTCAAAAGTGCCGTCCTGACCTGGGGCTGGATCGGCTACAACCTGCGTACCGTCACGGCCGAGGAGTGCGTGGTCAACCCGGCCCTGAGCGTCATCGCCAACCAGTATCTGGGCAAGGATGACTGGCACTTTCGCGAAGCCATGCAGCAGACCCTGATCGACGAGCACTATCACACCCTGATGCACCTGCGGGCGATTCAGCGCAGCAAGGCCGATCGCAAGCTGGAACGGGATCTGGACCTGCCACCCTCGGTGACCTACCTGCGTTTGCAGGCCCTGTGCGCGCAACTGCCCCATGCCTGGCAGCGGGACCTGGCCGCGATCACCTTTGCGGTGGTCGCCGAGATCAGCGTCAATGCCTACCTGGACATGCTGGCCGATGACCAGAGCATCCAGCCGCAGAACCGCCGTGTCGCCGAGTTGCACAACCGTGACGAGTACGCCCACAGCAAGGTGCTGGCCGAAGTGGCGAAGGTGATGTACGAGCACATGGACGCCGAGAAGCGCCGTTTCTTCGTGCAGACACTGCCGCAGGCGCTGCACGCGTTCGTCGCCCAGGACTATTCGATGTGGGAGGCGATCCTGACGCAGCTCGGCGTGGCCGATGTCGACGTCATCATCGGCGACACCCGCGAAGCCAGCCGTGGCAGCGCGATCATGCGCGACTACAGCGGCCTGTATCGTCTGGCCGAGGACCTGGGGATCACCGCGCAGATGAACTTCGATTTCAGTTCGACCGTCAAGGCGGCGCCTGCCGCGCAACCGGCCTGAGGAGGGTGCCCGCATGTCGAATCCAGCGCTGTCTCCGGTCTATGAGGTGTTTGCCATTCGTGTCGGGGCGAACTCCCAGCGTACCGCCAGGGAGAACTTTCTCTACGATGCCTGCTGCGGCGATCCCAATGCGCCGATGCCGCTCGACTATTACTTCTGGGTGATTCGCAACGATCGGCACGTGGTGGTCGTGGACACCTGTTTCCAGCCGGCCACGGCGGATCGTCGCAACCGCGAGATGTACCGTTTGCCGCAGGAGTCGCTGCAGCGGTTGGGAATCGATCCGGCCGAGGTCGAGACCCTGATCCTGACGCACCTGCATTGGGACCATGCCGGCAACCTGGGCCTGTTTCCCAAGGCCACCATCCACTTGCAGGAGGAGGAACTGCGGTTCTGCACCGGGCCGAAGATGAGCCATCGGGCGATCAGCAAGACCTACGAGGTGGATGACGTGATGTCGGCGATCCCGCCACTGTTCGAAGGGCGCCTGCGCCTGCACCACGGCACCGCGGAGATCGTTCCGGGGGTAACGATTCACGCGGTGGGCGGGCACACGCCGGGCAGCCAGGTGGTCCGTGTGCCGACCCGGCGTGGGTGGGTGGTGCTGGCCTCGGATTCGGCGCACCTGTGGGCCAATATCCGCCTGCGCAGCCCGTTCCCGATTCTCGATGACATGGCCCAGACCCTCGAGGCCTTTGCCACCATCGACTCGTTGGTGGATGGCGAGGATCACGTCATTCCGGGGCATGATCCGCAGGTGGCCCAGCGTTTCCCGCGCTGGCAGGGCGACCCGCACATCATCTGCCTGCACGAGCATCCGCTGGATCGGGTGTAGCGATCAGGGGGAAGCTCCATCGGCAGGCTTCCCCCTGCATCGGCGTTTCAGCCCTGGCGCGCAATCAATCGCCCGAGGGTCTGCACCGCGTTTTCGATACGTGGCGAGTAGGGCGTTCCACAACCGATGCGGATGAAGTGATCGAAGCTGCGCGAGTTGGAAAAGATCATCCCTGGCGAGATGTAGATACCTTGCCGCAACGCCTGGTGAAACAGCTCCAGCGATGAATGCCCCCGGGGCAGTTCCACCCAGAGCAGGGTTCCGCCCTTGGGACTGGTGATGCGCGTACCTTCCGGAAAGTGCTGCAGGATCGCGGCGCTCATCTGCTTTCTCTGTTCCGTCAGTTGCCCGCGCAGCCTGCGCAGGTAGCGCTCGTAGGACGGTGTCTTCATGAAGGCGTCGACCGCCAGTTGCGGCAGCATTTCACAGTTGCGCGACTGGGTGTGCTTGAGCATTTCGACCCGGTCGTGCCATTTCCCCGCAGCGATCCAGCCCAGCCGCAGGCCCGGGGCGAGCGTCTTGTTCAGGGAGGCGCAGTAGATCAGGTTGCCGTGGCGGTCCCAGCTTTTCAGGGCGGACAGCGGCTGTTCGGTATCGGCCAGATCCGAGTAGGTGTCATCCTCGATCAGTACCGTGTCGTAGTCCGCGCACAGTTGCACCAGCAGCGCCTTGTGCGCATCGGGCATCACACTGCCCAGGGGATTGTGCAGGTTGGGGATGACGATCAGCGCCTTGATCCGCTCCGGGCCCTGGAGCAGCTGCTCGAGGGCGAACAGGTTGATGCCGGTCTTGGGCTGGGTCGGCACTTCCAGCACCCGCAGATTCAGGCTTTCGAGAATCTGCAGCAGGCCATAGAAGGTCGGTGACTCCACCGCCACGATGTCTCCCGGTTGAGTCACGGCGCGCAAGGCCAGGTTGATGGCCTCGGTGGCCCCGTTGGTGATGACGATCTTGTCGGCGGTGATGCTGATCTTCGAACCCAGCGCCCGCCGGGCCAGCAGATCGCGCAGCGGGCGCGCCCCACTGGCCGGCGAGGGGCTGCCGATCAGGTGCGGGTCCTGGCGCAAGGCCTTGACCATGTGATCCTGGAGCGTTTTCAGCGGATAGATCTGGGCGCCACAGTAGGCACTGGCGAGATTGACCTGGATCGAGGCCTGCTGGCTGGCCTTGACTACGGCGGAGACCTGCTCGTGGATACCGACGTAATGACTGGTATCCAGTGGCAGTATCGCTTCGTTGGCGGTCGAGATCGCCAGGGGCTTGGCGGGTTGGCGGATGAAGTTGCCGGAACGTGGGCGTGCCTCCAACACGCCGTAGTCCTCCAATTGACGACAGACCTGGACGGCGGTGGAGAGGCTGATGGCATGTTTTTCCATCATCAGGCGAATGGATGGAAAACGTTCACCGGTCTTGAGTGTTCCGTTCTGGATCGCGTTGAGGTAGTGGTTGGCGAGTTGGCGATAGAGGGGAGGCGAGTTCATATTGACCATCGAAATCGCATCACTGAAGTCGTGACTGTAAAGCGAATGACGTATTGCAGGCGGACCCGTGATGCTTGAGGGTGGGAGGGAGGTTCTTGGCACATAACCGTCGGGCATCCCCTGTCCATGGAGCGGCCCTCCTGTCAGGTATGCAGGGAGTCTCTGCTGGATTGCAGGGTGTTGCGCTCTCCAGGGTCTTTGCAAGTTCGCTGGCTATCCGGTGCGACGGTCTGCCTGTGCGCTGTTGAGCGCTTGCGGGGACGAGTGGCGATCGGCGGAAGCTTGCGGGGCCGGCGTGGGCTCGGTCGAGGTATGGCGAAAGGCTTACATGGGGACACCGAGATCTCCTCTGTCGGAGCTTGCTGCGGGCGCTTATTCTTTACCCACTGCTGCTACGCAAGGATGTGTACAGCGTCATGGAAGACAGACCCCAGGCCAGGATGGCCGACGACAGGAGTCGTGATGGTCGGCAAAGAACCCGCTTCGGCGGGTTTTTTGTGTCCGCTGGAAAAGTGAGGGTTCCTGTCCCGCTGTGCGAATTCTCCCTGATTGATTCTGGCCGCTCCTGTGCGAGCGGTACGGGTCCCTCTTTTTTAAAAGCCCCTTCAAGTTGTCGTATGACTTGCCGATAGCCTGCCAATCGTCGGCAGTCATGCCTGCGCTATTTCACTTCGCATCCTCCCCGGAAAAGGCCGCCGTCATGCTTCTTCGCCAAATGAATATCGCGCCGCGCGCAGCGCTCGGATTTGCCCTGATCGCGGTCCTCGTGGCCTTCCTCGGACTGTTTGCCCTGGAGAAGATGTCGAGTATCCGCGACAGTGAAGTGGCGGTGGAAACCCAATGGCTGCCGAGCATTCGCGGGGGTGACGAGATTCGCGAGCTCATGTTGCGCATCCGCACGATCTCCCTGCGCATGGCCCTGGACCCGGATCCGAAAAACGTCGCCACGTACCGCTCGCAGATGGACACACGCGACAGGGAACTGAGCGAAAAGATCGTCGCCTACGACAAGCTGGTGACCACACCGGAATCCCGTGAGTTGTATGACCAGTTCAAGTCGAGCTTAGCCACGTACCGTTCCGGTATCGCCCAATCGTTCACCCTGGCCGAACAGGGGCGGCGCGATGAACTGATCAAGCTGCTGCTGGTGGACATGAAGACCGTGGTCGATGGTTCCGGCAAGCAGCTCAACGATCTGGCCGGCCTGTTCAGCAAGCGGGTCGAGGCCGAGAGCGTGAAGTCCGAGGCGCACTACAGCAATTCGCGGACCGTCGTCATCCTGTTCATCGTACTGGCGGCCCTGGCCACCGTGGCCCTGGCGATGCTGCTCACCCGCAGTATCGTCAAGCCGCTGGGCGAGGCGCTGAATGCCGCGCAGCATGTCGCCCGTGGCGACCTGAGCCAGAACATCGAGGCCCGTGGCAACGACGAGGTGACTCAACTGCTCGAGGCGCTGGCGACCATGCAGCAGACGCTGCGCAATACCCTGCAGGGTATCAGCGGCTCATCGGTGCAACTGGCGACCGCCGCGGACGAGCTGAACGCGGTAACGCTTGGCAGCACCCGTGACCTGCAGCAGCAGAACAACGAAATCGAACAGGCGGCCACCGCCGTCAATGAAATGACCGCCGCGGTGGAAGAGGTGGCGCGCAATGCGGTGTCCACTTCCGAAGCCACGCGCGAGTCCAGCGAATCGGCCCGGTTGGGGCAGGAGCGTGTCAGCGAAACCGCCGAGGCGATCAACGCCCTGGCCGGCGAGGTGGAGCAGACCGGCGAACTGGTGCAGTCACTGGCTGTTCAGTCCCAGGACATCGGCAAGGTGCTCGATGTGATTCGGGCGATTGCCGAGCAGACCAACCTGCTGGCCCTCAACGCGGCCATCGAGGCGGCCCGGGCCGGTGAGAGCGGGCGCGGTTTTGCGGTAGTGGCCGACGAGGTCCGCGCCCTGGCCTACCGCACGCAGCAATCGACCCAGGAAATCGAGCAGATGGTGCAGGGCATGCGCAGCAGCTCGACCCAGGCCCTGGACTCGATGCAGGCCAGTTCCCGGCGTGCCGCCAGTACCCTGGTGCTGGCCGAGCGCGCGGGCGATGCCTTGAAGACCATCACCGCCTCGGTGAGCCAGATCCATGAGCGCAACCTGGTGATCGCCAGCGCCGCCGAGGAGCAGGCCCAGGTGGCCCGCGAGGTCGACCGCAACCTGGTGAATATCCGCGACCTGTCGTTGCGCTCGGCGGCCGGTGCCGACCAGACCAGCGCTTCCAGCCATGAGCTGGCGCAACTGGCCAACTCACTGCGCGCGATGGTCGGGCAGTTTCGCCTCTGACCGGCCAGCCTTGCGTCGGGCCCGATGACGGCGGAGCAGGGCGATACCGGCCATCAACAGCACCACGCAGATGGCGATGGGCAGGCGATAGGGCTTGAGGTTGCCGAACAACTCTTCGAGGAACTCGCCGGCCCAATAGCCACCCGAGGCGAACAGGGTGGCCCAGACCACCGCCCCGAACAGGTTGATCACACTGAAGCGCAGCGGCGACAGGCCGCTGGCGCCGATCACCAGCGGGCCGACCAGGCGCATGCCGTAGAGAAAACGCACGGAAAACACCGATGCCAGCGGATAGCGCACGATCAGTCCGCTCACCCGTTCGATCGCCGCCTGCTGGCGGTGCAGGCGCGGCAGCAGGCGGGCACCGAAGAAGCGGCCGGCCCAGAACAGCAACTGGTCGCCGAGCATGCCGCCGAGGCTGGCCCAGAAGATCACCGTCCACAGTTGCAGGACCTGCTGATGCGCCGCCACCCCGCCGAGAACCAGGATGGTTTCGCCCTCCAGCAGGCAGCCGATGAAGATGGCCCAGTAGCCATAGGTGGCGAGCAGGTAGTTGAAGTCGATGTGTTCGAACATGAGTGTGGGTCGATCCGTCTATCGGTCCGTGGGCGGTTTTGCCTGCGCGCCGGCCTGCGGGCAGGCGATGCCCGTGTAGGGTCTGATCGGTTGGCGGGGCGAAAGTGCCCTGGCAACCGTCTCAAAGCGGCAGGACGGTGCCTTTGAGCTCGCTCGACTGGCGCCCCAGCCATTCCCTCGGGCTTTCGCCGATCTTGCGGCGAAAGGCCCGGGCCAATGCCGACGGGCTTTCGTAGCCGACCTCATCGGCGATCAGGGCGATCGGCCGACCTTCGCGCAGGCGTTTCTGGGCCAGGCTGACCCGCCAACTGAGTACGTAGTCCGCCGGCGTCTGGCCGACCACCTTGTGAAAGTGCGCGGCGAAACTGGCCCGCGACATGTTCGCTTCCCGGGCCAGTTCGGCGACGGTCCAGGGCCGCTCCGGATGGTTGTGCATCATGGTCATGGCCCGTGCCAGACGCAGGTCGGCCAGGCCGGACATCATTCCGGTGGTCATGCTGTGGTAGGCCATCATGTGCCGCAGGAACTGGATCACCATCAGTTCGAACAGACGGTTCATCACCGCTTCGCGCCCACAGTGTTCGGCGAAGGCTTCGCCGAACAGCCAGTCCAGCGTGCCCTCGATCATCGGCACGGCCTCGAGCGGCATCACGATGGTGTCGGACAGGGCCACGGACAGCGGGTTGTCGATTCCGCCATCGAAACGCAGCGAGGCGCAGACCAGCTCCGCCGCGTCGGCTTCGCTGGCGAGCAGCCGATGGGGCAGGGGGCGGGGAATGAGGATCAGGCTCGGCTCTTCGATACGGACTGTCCTGCCGCCGGCCTCCAGGCTGAGCCTGCCGCTCTGGAGCAGATGCACATGGCCGCTGGGCTGCGCGGCGTCGATCGCGATCTGGCCCTGCAAGCGGCCGCTGTGAAAGGTATTGGCGGTGATGCCGAAGTGGCTGAGCAGTGTCGAGAGGCGGTCCATGGAGGGGGTTCCGTGGCAGGTTTTAGACGATCTGCCGTATATCATCGACAAAAAGGCGCCATTCGTAAACGTGTTTTTGCCATCATGGCTCCACGTTCACACCGCCGCTGTCGGCGGGCCAGTCACTTCAAACGAAAGGAATTACCGATGAAAACCTCCCGTCTTTCCACTGTCTCGAAACTGTTCGCTGCCGTTGCCCTGGCGGCCGGAGCACTGTCCCTGGGCTGGAGCGGCTCGGCCGCGGCCGCGCAACCGGCCGGGAAGGCAACCGTGGTGCTGGTGCATGGTGCCTTCGCCGAGTCGTCCAGCTGGAACGGGGTGATCGCCCGCCTGCAGGCCAAGGGGTACCCGGTGGTCGCTGTCGCCAACCCGCTGCACAGCGTGAAGAGTGACTCCGACTATGTGGCCGATATCGTCGAACACACGCCGGGGCCGGTGATCCTGGTGGGGCATTCCTACGGTGGCGCGGTCATTTCCAACGCGGTCCACGGGCAGTCCAACGTCAAGGCACTGGTCTACGTCGCGGCCTTCGCTCCGGAAAAGGGCGAGACCGCCATCGAGCTGTCCGGCCGGTTCCCGGGCGGTACCCTGGGCCCGACCCTGGCACCACCGGTCCAGTTGAAGAATGGCACCGTCGACCTGTTCATCCAGCAGGACAAGTTCCCGGCGCAGTTCGCCGCCGATGTACCGGCGAAAGAGGCGGCGCTGATGGCGGCGACCCAACGGCCGATCGCCGAGGCGGCGTTGAAGGAAGCTTCCGGCGAGCCGGCCTGGAAGACTTTGCCGTCCTGGTTCATCTACGGCTCGGCGGACAAGAACATCCCCGAGGCGGCGCTGAAGTTCATGGCTGACCGGGCCGGTTCCCGGGAGACCGTGGACATCAAGGGCGCGTCCCATGTGGTGATGGTCTCCCATCCGGACAAGGTGGCGGCGATCATCGAGGATGCGGCCAAGGCCACCGCCAGGTAAGCCTGCGCGGGAATGGGTGAAGCCTCAGGGCTTTGCCCATTTCTCCAGGGCGAACTCGACGAAGCTGCGCAGCTTGGGCAGGCGATAGCGGTCCTGGGCGTACAGCAGGTTCATCGGCCGCGATGGCAGCTTGTAGTCCGCCAGCAGTGGCACCAGCCGCCCTTCGCGCAGATCGTCGCGCAGCAGGGCATCCGGCACCATCACGATGCCCATGCCGGCCAGTGCCGCCTGGTACAGCGCCGAGGAACTGTTGATGGTCATCGGGCCGCTGACCGGCACCTGTATCTCCCCCTCCGGGCCGCTCAGGCTCCATTGTTTTTCCACCATCCGCCAGTCGTCTCCCGCCGGGTAGGCGAAGGCCAGGCAGTCGTGATGCTCCAGATCCTGAGGAACCTTGGGTGTGCCGCGTCGCTCGAGGTAGTCGGGTGAGGCGCAGACCGTCAGCGCATAGTTTTCCAGTGGCCGGGCAATCAGCGCCGAAGGTTCGGGAACACCCAGGCGGATCGCCACGTCGAAACCGCTGTCGATCAGGTCTTCGCGCTGGTTGCTGAGCATCACATCGAGCTTGATCCGTGGATAGCGCCGCACGAACTCGCTCAATGCCGGAGCCAGGCGCTCGGACCCGAAAGTCAGCGGCGCGGTGATCCGCAGGGTACCGCTCGGTTCGCCCTGAACCTGTTCCGCCAGGCGTTCGGAGTCGGCCACCAGGCCCAGTACCTCCAGGCAGCGCTGGTAATAGGTCGCACCGAACTCGGTCAGGCGCTGGCGACGGGTGGTGCGGTTGAGCAGGCTGACACCCAGGCGCTGTTCCAGCGAACGCAGGTGGTTGCCCACCATGGTGGTGGAGATACCGCATTCCAGGGCGGCGGCGGTCATGCTGCCGCTTTCCACCACCTTCACGTACACCTGCATGGCCTGGAACAGATCCATTATCAATTCCTGCTTCAAAATGAATGAAGTTTTGCAGAGTTTATCCAGCTCAGGTGGCTAACGATACTGCCCGCACCACCTCATTGCCTGGAGCCCGCCGCCATGACCGCCGCTTGCCTGATGACCACCTATCAACCGCTCGACCTGGGGTTCGTCAAGGGCCTGGGTACGCGCCTGTGGGACCAGGGCGGCCGCGAGTACCTGGATGCCGTGGCAGGGGTAGCGGTGACCAACGTCGGTCACTCCCATCCGCGGCTGGTCAGTGCGATCAGCGAGCAGGCCGGCCTGCTGCTGCACACCTCGAACCTCTACACCATCGACTGGCAGCAGCGGCTGGCGCAGCGCCTGGCCGGGTTGTCGGGGATGGAGCGGGTGTTTTTCAACAATTCCGGCGCCGAGGCCAATGAAACCGCGTTGAAGCTGGCCCGTCTGCATGCCTGGCACCGGGGCATCGAGCAGCCGCTGGTGGTGGTCATGGAGAACGCCTTCCACGGTCGCACCCTGGGCACCCTGTCGGCCAGTGATGGTCCGGCGGTGCGGCTGGGCTACCACGCCTTGCCGGGGGACTTCATCAAGGTACCGTTCGGTGACCTGCCACTGCTGCACAGCCTGGCCCGCAGCCATGGCCAGCGTATCTGCGCGGTGCTGATGGAGCCGATCCAGGGCGAGGGTGGAGTGCAACTGCCGCCGCCGGGTTACCTGAAGGCCGTGCGCGACCTGTGCAAGCGGCGCTCCTGGTTGCTGATGCTCGACGAAATCCAGACCGGTGTCGGCCGTACCGGCCAGTGGTTCGCCTTCCAGCACGAAGGCATCGTCCCGGATGTGATGACCCTGGCCAAAGGCCTGGGCAATGGCATTCCCATCGGTGCCTGCCTGGCGCGGGGCAAGGCAGCGCAGTTGTTCACTCCGGGCAGCCATGGCAGCACCTTTGGCGGCAATCCGCTGGCCTGCCGGGTGGGCTGTACCGTGCTCGATATCATCGAGGAGCAGGGCCTGGTCGCCAATGCCCGGCAACAGGGCGAGCGGCTGCTGACGCGTTTGCAGGAAGAACTGGGCCAACACCCGCAGGTGCTGGCGATCCGTGGGCGGGGCTTGATGATCGGTATCGAGCTCAAACAGCCGATCCGCGACCTGGCGCTGATCGCCGCCCGCGAGCAGGGCGTGCTGATCAACGTCACGCGGGGTAGGACTATCCGCCTGCTGCCGCCGTTGACGATCGATGCGGCGGAGGTGGAAATGATCGTCGCCGGTGTGCGGGGTGCGCTGGCGGCCGCCTGCGTCAATGCCGGGGGCGACGCGGTGGCGGTATAGCCAAAGGCTTACACGACGCACTGGCGATCACGTCTTTGCCCACCCCCGTCGTTGCCCTAATCTACACCCATCACTGCTGCATACGGATGTGCGCAGGATCAAGGAAGATCGACCTGGCCAGGATGGCTACCGACAGGATGTTGGGCAGGTCAAAAAAAGAACCCGCTTCGGCGGGTTTTTTTGTGCCTGGGCGAAAGTCCTGGCGGAACTGAAGTGCTGCCAGCCCAGGCGCAGTGGGCTTTGGGCTCCTGCCCCACGCTGGCGAGCGAGTCTTCCTTACTGCTGAACCACGCTGTAGCCGGCAAACGCGGTCTGCTGCTGAATCGCGGTGACGATGTTCCTGCGGGTCGCCGGCTGTTCGTTGCCCTCGTTATCCACAAAGGTTTCGTTCAGCAGTTCGGCCAGGTCGCCATGGCCGGCGAAGGCGAAGCCGAGGAATTCGAACGCTTCACGGTCGGCGTTGGCCTTGGTGCGCGGGGTGCGCAACGGGAAATTGACGCTGGTGCCGTCCTTGCTGATGACGAACACTTCGGCTTCCTTCTTCGCCCGCGACGATTTGCCCTTGCCGGCGTTCGGGTTGGTGATCGCCTGGTGGGTCTGGTTCAGGACCTTCAGGGCCAGGCCATAGACCAGTTGCTGGAAGGCCGGGTCGTCCTTGTAGCTGGACAGGATCCGGCTGATCGGATATTTCGTGCCCAGGTCTTCCAGCGCGGCGAGGTCCGCGGCTTCGGCATCCTTGAGCTGCTTGAGCTGGCCCATGAGTTCGTAGGCTCTGTCGTCCTCGAAACGGTCGTGCGCCTGGCGGATCTGGGCGCGCAACTCGCGGATTTCCTCGCTTTCCTTGGACGTCTGGAAGGCGTCGAGCACCATTTCACTGATGGTCTTGGCCTGGGCCACATGCTGGGAAAGGTTGATCGCGTTTTCGTATTCGTGCTTGGCGGACAAGGAGGTTACGGCTTCATCGGTATGAGAGTCAGGCATCGAAATTTCGCTATTTCACTTAACAGGGGGTAAGGCTCAAAATGCCGCGGCATTTTCGGGCGCTTAATCTATTGGACCGGCGCGCCATTGTCACGGATCAACAGGCGAGCGGACGGCTCAACGGCAAGGTTTGCAGGTTGTTCGACATGTTTCAAAGTTGTTCGCCAAAATATTGGCTGACCACCTGGTCGTACTGAATAAAATCAATTAGACAGCAAAATAATGACACCATCATATTGCTACTACCTGTAGGGGAAGCAGTCGGGAATAATGGACGCTGTACAACCAGGGTGGGTGCTTGTCCCTTTGGATGCTGGTTTTGAATTCTTATTGCGCAAAGGGACACCTGCATGCATCGTTCTGACGATATCGCGAATCTATTCAAGAGATTCGGGGGCAGTGCGGAAAGCTATCTCGAAATCGAGCCGTCCTATGATTATGCCGAGGAGACGGCGAGCCAACTGATCGCGGCCCTGGACACATTGCAGCCGGTGGCCCCGGTAACCCCGATCAGGCCTTCGCTCCCCGTTCCCGACGAGACGCAAGGTGCCACCCCGGTTGCGGCCGATGACGTGCCGTCGGCGGACCCCGTTCCGGCTCCGGCCGTGCCGCCGGCCGCCGTTGCGGCACCGATTCCGGTTGCCGCCGCCGCCGCGGCAACCGCGACCTCCCTGAGCCGCCTGCTGGCGGAAATCGAGCAGCAGCGCCAGGCAAGTGCCACCCATGCCCCTGCCCAGGCCGGCGGGCAGCCGGTGCTGAAAGCCAAGGTCATTGCCGTGGTCTCGGCCAAGGGCGGCGTCGGCAAGAGTACCCTGGCCGCGGCCCTGGCGAGTGCGATCAAGCGTGCCGATGGCCGTACCCTGGCCCTCGACCTCGACCCGCAGAATGCCCTGTGCCTGCACCTGGGCGGCAACGACCAGTGGCCGGGCGTTGCCCAGGACTATCAGCAGCAGGACTGGCGGCGTGTGTTGCGTGACGGTTTCTCGGCCTGCCACTGCCTGGCCTACGGCCTGGTGAGTGAAGAGGAGCGGGTGAATTTCGAAAGCGGCCTGCGCGCCGATCCCACCTGGCTGGCCCGGCACCTGGCCGAACTGGGGTTGGGCGAACAGGACACCGTGATCATCGATACCCCCTCCGGGGCGACGGCCTACCTGGCCCAGGCGCTGGCGATTGCCGATGTCGCCGTGGTGGTCACGCTCGCCGATGCCGCGTCCTATGCCAGCCTGGAGCAGATGAACCGCCTGCTGGCGCCCTACCGGCAACGGCAGATCCCGCTGCAGTGCAGGTATGTCATCAACCAGTTGGATACTTCGCGCCAGTTCAGCCTCGATGTGTGTGAAGTATTGAAAAGAAAAGCCGATAAACAGTTGTTGGGCGTGATCCGTCAGGACCACTGCCTCGGCGAAGCGTTGGCTTACGAGCGTAATCCGCTGGCGCACATCCCGACGACCCGAGGCTGTCAGGACATTCTCGACGTGGCCGGTTCGTTGTGTGAACTGCTCGTACAAGGTACGCAAGAGTCCCATCTGTCATGACCATCGATCCCAATTTCACGCCCCAGATTCCGGGGCGCTCAGAGTTGCGCCTCAACGCCTGGCTGGCCCGTGTCAAGCAGTGGCCGAGCGCCTTGCGTCGTACGCTGATCGGGGTTGGGGCGCTCAGTGCCTGCCTGTTGCTGGTGGGCATCATCAGTGCCCCGCTGGACCTGTATACGCAGTGCCTGTTCGCGTCGCTGTGCTTCGGTTCGGCCCTGCTGATCAAGCGGGTGCCCGGTCGCTTGCCGGTCCTGGCACTGATCGTGCTGTCGCTGGTGGCCTCCCTGCGCTACCTGTACTGGCGCCTGACCGACACCCTGGGTTTCGAAGGCTGGCTGGACACCGTTTTCGGCTACGGCCTGGTCCTGGCCGAGTTCTATGCGCTGGTGGTGCTGATCTTCGGCTACGTGCAGACCGCCTGGCCGCTGCGTCGTCGCCCGGTGCTGCTGGCCGGCGATCCGAGCGACTGGCCGACGGTGGATGTGTTCATCCCCACCTACAACGAAGCGCTGAACATCGTGAAGCTGAGCATCTTCGCCGCCCAGGCGATGGACTGGCCGAAGGACAAGCTGCGCGTCCACGTGCTCGACGATGGTCGTCGCGAGGAGTTCCGCCGGTTCTGCTCCAGCATCGGGGTCAACTACATCACCCGTGACAACAACTTCCACGCCAAGGCCGGCAACCTCAACGAAGCGCTCAAGGTGACCGACGGCGAATACATCGCCATGTTCGACGCCGACCATGTGCCGACCCGTTCCTTCCTGCAGATCGGCATGGGCTGGTTCCTCAAGGATTCGAAGCTGGCGATGCTGCAGACGCCGCATTTCTTCTTTTCCCCGGACCCGTTCGAGAAGAACCTCAACACCTTCCGCGCCGTGCCCAACGAGGGCGAGCTGTTCTATGGCCTGGTGCAGGACGGCAACGACCTGTGGAACGCCACCTTCTTCTGCGGTTCCTGCGCGATTCTGCGGCGCAAGCCGCTGGAGGAGATCGGCGGGGTGGCGGTCGAGACCGTCACCGAGGACGCCCACACCGCCCTCAAGCTCAACCGTGCCGGCTACAACACCGCCTACCTGGCGATTCCCCAGGCGGCGGGGCTGGCGACCGAGAGCCTGTCGCGCCACATCAGCCAACGGATCCGTTGGGCACGCGGCATGGCGCAGATCTTCCGGGTCGACAACCCGCTGATGGGCAAGGGCCTGAACCTGGGCCAGCGCATCTGCTATGCCAACGCCATGCTGCACTTCTTCTACGGCCTGCCGCGGCTGGTGTTCCTCACCGCGCCGCTGGCCTACCTGATTTTCGGCGCACAGATCTTCCACGCCTCGGCATTGATGATCACCGCCTACGCCTTGCCGCACCTGTTCCATTCCAACCTGACCAACTCCTGCATCCAGGGGCGCTTCCGGCATTCGTTCTGGAACGAGGTGTACGAGACGGTACTGGCCTGGTACATCATGCCGCCGGTGCTGATGGCGCTGGTCAACCCCAGGTTCGGTGGCTTCAACGTCACCGACAAGGGCGGCATCATCGACAAGGAATATTTCGACTGGAAATTGGCACGGCCGTACATCGTGCTGCTGGCGCTGAACCTGATCGGGCTGCTGTGCGGCATCTGGCAGCTCATCTGGGGCGAGCCCGACACCGAGATCACCGTGCTGATCAACTGCGTCTGGACGCTCTACAACCTGATCATCACCAGCGCCGCGGTCGCGGTGGCCTCCGAAACCCGCCAGGTCCGTTCCGAACCGCGGGTCCGTGCCGAACTGCCAGTCAAGATCGGGCTGGCCGATGGCACCGAGGTCTACGGCATGACCCAGGACTTCTCCCAGCGCGGCCTCGGCCTCAAATTGCCGGAGGGCACCACGGTGGCCGCCGGTGAACGCATTCGCGTGTCGCTGTTCCGCAATTCGCAAACCAGCCAATTCGATACTACGGTGGTGTTCAGCAAGGGCCAGTACCTCGGGGCGCTGTTCGACCCGTTGACCCTGCGCCAGCAAAGCGAACTGGTGCGCATGACCTTCTCCCGCGCCGACACCTGGGCCGCCAGTTGGGGCACCGGCAAGGTCGATACGCCACTTTCGGCCCTGCGCGAGGTCAGTGCCATCGGTGTGGTCGGCATGGGCGCCCTGATCAAGGCCACTGTGTTGCAGGTTCGTGATCGCCTGGCTGCAAGATCTGCCAATTCGAAATCGCTCGACCCTCTTATGGACAAGTCATGACCATGAAATCCTCGTATCGCAGCACCACCTGCTGCCCACGTCACCCACTCATGCGCCTGGCTTCGTCGGTGCTGTGCCTGGGTGCAATGATTCACATGGCTTACGCCGACGCGGCTGCGACGGCCAACACGGCCGTGGCCAGCCCGGCGGCAACCCCGGCCGTCGCGCCCGCTGTCGCGGAGCAGCCACCAGCCGACAGCTACACCCGTGAACTGACCCTCAAGCAATTGGGGCGCCTGGACACCATGAACCTGCAGGGGGTCGAGGCCTCCGACGCGGTGAACTTCAACATCCGCGCCGATGAGGTGGTCAATGGCGCGCAACTGGTGCTCAGCTACAGCTATTCGCCGGCTCTGCTGGCCGACCTGTCGCAGATCAACGTGCTGGTCAACGACGAAGTCGCCGCCAGCCTGGCGCTGCCCAAGGAAGGTGCCGGCCAGCCGCAGCAGCAGGTGGTGAATATCCCGCCGCACCTGATCACCGAGTTCAACCGTCTGCGCCTGCAATTCATCGGGCACTACACCATGCAGTGCGAGGACCCCCAGCACAGCAGCCTGTGGGCCAAGATCAACGTCGGTTCCGAGCTCAAGCTCAGCGTTTCGCCGATCCCGCTCAAGGACGACCTGTCGATCCTGCCGTTGCCGTTCTTCGACCGTCGCGATGCGAGCCAGCTCAACCTGCCTTTCGTGTTTGCCCGGCAACCGGATAACGCCACCCTCGAAGCCGCGGGCGCGCTGTCGTCGTGGATGGGCGCACTGGCGTCCTACCGTGGGGCCAGCTTCACCAGCGTCCTGGGCCAGATTCCCCAGCAGGGCAACGCCATCGTCCTGGTCGAAAGCAAGGAAGCCGTGCAACTGGGCAGCCTGCAGATCCCGGAACTGAAAGGGGCGACCGTCACCCTGCAGGCCAACCCGAACGACCCGCGTGGCAAGCTGCTGATCGTTGCCGGTCGCGATGCCGCCGAACTCAAGCTGGCCGCCAATGCGGTGGCCATGGGCAGCAAGGCGCTGGTAGGCAGCAGCGTGGTGATCGATCACCTCGATCCGCTGAGCCCACGCCAGCCCTACGACGCACCGAACTGGCTGCCGTCCGATCGCCCGGTACGCCTGGGTGAGCTGGTCGACATCAAGCAGCTCAGCGTGTCCGGTTACAACCCCGGCAATATCACCATTCCCGTACGCCTGCCGCCGGACCTGTTCAACTGGCGCGAGGCCGGTGTGCCGCTGGACCTGAAGTACCGCTACACCCCGCAACAGGAGTCGGCGAATTCCTCGTTGCTGGTGAGCCTGAACAACAACTTCATGAAGTCGATGCCATTGCCGTCGCTCAAGAGCCTCGACGGCGGCGACAACCTGCTGGCGATGCTCAAGAAGGATGAGAGCCTGCCGCGCGAAGCCCGCGTGCTGCTGCCGCTGGGCGTGGCGTCGCCGCGCTCGCAACTGCAACTGCGCTTCATGTTCGACTACATCAAGCAGGGTGAATGCCGCGACATCATCATCGACAACATGCGCGGCCTGATCGACCCGGATTCGAGCCTCGACCTGCGCGGTTTCAACCACTACATCGCCTTGCCGAACCTGGGCGTGTTCAACGACAGCGGCTTCCCGTTCACCCGCCTGGCGGATCTGTCGCAGAGCGCCGTGGTACTGCCGGACGGCAGTGGCCAGCAGGAGTGGGGCGCGTACCTGACGGTGCTCGGCCGGTTCGGCGAGTCCACCGGCTACCCGGCGACCGCGGTCACCGTGGTGCAGCCCAAGGACGTGCTGACGGTCAGCGACAAGGACCTGCTGGTGTTCGCCTCGGGAGCCAACCAGCCGTTGCTGGAGCAGTGGGCCAGCCATCTGCCAGCCGGTTTCGAAGGCACGGGCCATCGTTTCAGCCTGTCCGACCTGACCCTGCGCGTGCGTGACTGGATCAGCCCCGACCCGCAGGCCAACCAGCGCAAGCCGCGGCTGCAGGTGACCTACAGCGGCGCCAACAGCAGCACCTACCTGGCCGGTTTCGAGTCGCCGCTCAAGTCCGGGCGCAGCGTGGTGGTGATCGCCAGCGGCAAACCCGAAGGCCTGGCCGATGCCACGGCCGCGCTGATCGGTGGTGACCAGTACAAGGACACCATTCAGGGCAGCCTGGCGGTGGTGCAGGACAAGCGCATCACCTCGCTGGTGGCCGATGAGCAGTACTACGTCGGTGACCTGAGCCTGTTCAAGCGGATGCAGTGGATGCTGTCGCAGAACCTGTTGTGGATGCTGCTGGTGACCGTCTGCGGGCTGGCGCTGGTGAGCTTCCTGCTGTTCGTGTTCCTGCGTTCCCGGGCACGGAAGCGTTTGTCATGAGTTTGGGCAAGGCGATGGATGTGGGTGTGATACGCAGCAGGTTTTTCAGTGAAAGGGCGGTACAGGCTGCTGGCGCTACCGCCGCCAGGCCGGCTTCGACGGGCATGGGGCGTCTGTTGGGTCGTGGGCTGCTGTCCCTGGCGCTGCTGGCGCCGGTGGCGGTGCAGGCCGCCGAGAGCTGCAGCGTGCAGAACTGGCCGTTGTGGAAGAACTATGCCGAGCGTTTCGTGCAGAAAGACGGGCGCATGCTAGGCTCGAGCATGGACCCCAACCAGAGCAGTTCCGAGGGCCAGTCCTACGGTATGTTCTTCGCACTGATCGCCAATGATCCCGAAACTTTCGATGCCCTGTGGCGCTGGACCCGGGACAACATGGCCGGTGCCAACATCGCGCAGAACCTGCCCGGCTGGTTGTGGGGGCCGACGCCTGCCGGCACCTGGGGCATCATCGACAGGAACTCCGCCAGCGATGCCGACCTGTGGTTCGCCTACGCGCTGCTGGAGGCCGATCGGCTGTGGAAAAAGCCGGCCTACCGGGCCGATGCGCAGCGCATCCTGGACAATGTGCAAAAGACCCTGATCCGCGATATCCCCGGGCTCGGCAAGATGCTCCTGCCGGGGCCGGTGGGCTATGAACACCCCGATCAGCTGTGGCGCTTCAACGCCAGCTACACGCCGATTCCGCTGCTGCGCCGCTTCAGCAGGGAACTGCCGTCGAGCCCCTGGAAGGAAGTGGCCGACAGCACCGCGAAGATGATCGCCGACAAGAACATGAACCGCTTCGGGTTTGTGCCGGACTGGGTCGGCTATCGCGGTACGGACGTCAACAAGGGCATGTTCGTGGTGGACAAGTTCACCAATGCGCTGGGCAGCTATGATGCGATCCGTACCTACCTGTGGGCCGGCCTGACTTCGCCGGCCGACCCGCTGGCCAAGCCGATTCTCGACAACCTCGACGGCATGGCGCAGTCCACCGCGTCCACCGGTGTGCCGCCGGAGAAGGTCCAGGTGCTGACCGGTGTCACCGAAGGCATCGGCCCCTACGGTTTCTCGGCGTCGCTGGTGCCGTACCTGCGGGCCAAGGGCCTGCCGCTGCTGGCGGACCAGCAACAGCGGCTGGTCGACCAGGCGATTGCGCATTTCACCAACCCGGCTGACCCGGCCTATCAGCAGCATCAGTATTATCATGTGATGTTGAGCCTGTTTTCTCTCGGTTGGAGCGAGAACCGCTATCAGTTCAACAAGGACGGCACTGTGAAAGTATCCTGGGAGGACGCATGCGCCAGCAAACCCTAGCCCTGGCGGTCTGTGCCGCCCTGGCTTCCGGCGGCGGCTTCGCTGCTGAAAGCGGCAGCCCGCAATCGTTGCTGATCCAGCAGGGCTACTACTGGCAGTCCAAGGAAAAACCCGATCGTGCGGCCGAGGCCTGGACCCGGCTGCTGAACCTGGACGCCGAACAGCCCGATGCGCTGTACGGCCTGGGCCTGATCGAGGTGCAACGCCAGCGTATCGCCAATGCGCAGAACTACCTGGCCCGCCTGCAGGCGATCAAGCCGCAGCCGCGCCTGGCGTTGCAGCTCGAGCAGGACATCGCCCTGAGCCCGCCGGAAAAAAAGCAGTTGCTGGAAAAGGCCCGCGAACTGAGCGATGCCGGTGAGCGCGACCAGGCCGTCGCGGTCTATCGGCAGCTGTTCGAGGGCCGCCAGCCGCAGGGCCTGATCGCCCGCGAGTACTACAACACCCTGGGGTTCTCCACCGGCGGCTGGCCCGAGGCCCGTGTCGGCCTGGAGCGCCTGCGCCGCGAGCGTCCGGACGACGCGATTCTCGACCTGTGGCTGGCGCTGCACCTGGCGCGCAACCCCGAGAGCCGGCCGGAAGGCATCCGTGCCCTGGCGCGGCTGTCGCACAACCCGGACATCGGCGGCAACGCCGACGAGACCTGGCGCTTCGCCCTGGTCTGGCTTGGGCCCCCGTCGCGGGACCAGGTGTCGCTGTTCGAGCAGTACCTGCAGGCGCACCCGGACGACAGCGAGATCCGTGCGCTGATGAACAAGGGCATCGCCCAGGGCCGCACGGGTTCCGGCTGGCAGCGCGACCCCCATGTCGCCCGTGGCCTCAAGGCGCTCGATGCCGGCGACCTGGCGACCGCCGAACAGGAATTGCAGGCACGCCTCAAGGACAAGCCCGACGACTACGACGCCCTGGGGGGCATGGGCATCCTGCGCCAGCAGCAGAAGCGCCTCGGCGAGGCGGAAAACTACTTGGTGCAGGCGACCCGGACCGGCGCCGGTGCGCAGTGGAAAAGTGCCCTTGAGGACGTGCGTTACTGGATCCTCCTCGACCGCGCCAACGAGGCCCAGCGCAGCGGCCGCCAGGCCCAGGCGCGGGAGCTGATCGAACAGGCCATCGCCCGGGATTCGGTCGAGCCCGCCGGGCCGACGGCACTGGCCGGCTGGTATGCCCAGGCTGGCGAGTTTGACGCCGCCGAGGCCGGCTATCGCCAGGTGCTGGCGAGAAATCCGAACTACCCCGATGCCCTGAGCGGGCTGATCGGCGTGTTGTCGCGGGCCGGCAAGTCCGACGAAGCGTTGCAACTGATCGACCGCCTGTCGCCGGCCGAGCAGGCCCGCCTGGCGTCGAGCGTGCGTATTCGTGCCTTGCGTGCCACCCAGGTGGCGAAGCTGGCCGAGCGCCGCGGCGATCTGAACGGCGCGCAGAGGGCCTACAAGGAAGCCCTGGCCGACGATCCGAAAAACCCCTGGATCCGCTTCGCCCTGGCGCGGGTCTACCTGCGCCAGGGGCAGGCCCAGGTCGCTCGCGACCTGATCGACGAACTGCTCAAGCAGCAACCCGACCAGCCGGACGCGCTCTACACCAGCACCCTGCTGTCGGCCGAGCTGGGCGAATGGAGCAAGGCCCAGCGCACCCTGTCGCGGATTCCGGCGGCCAGGCGCAGCGCCGACATGAACGAGATGGACCTGGACATCCGCCTGCACGTGCAGACCGAGATGGCGGTGGACGTCGCCCGGCGTGGCCAGCGCCAGGAAGCCTGGGGCCTGCTGGGGCGGTGCGAGCCGCTGACCCGCGGCAAGCCCGAGCGCGTGGCGATACTGGCCAGCGCCTATGCCGAAGCCGGCAACCCGGACCAGGCCATCAGCCTGATGCGGGATCTGCTGGACAAGTCCGCCCCGAGCCCGGACCTGCAGTTGCTGTATGCGGGCGTGCTGCTCAAGGCCGACCAGGATGCCGAGGTCAGCGAGATCCTGCGCCAGTTGCAGGGCAAGCCGATGAGCGAGACCGCCAGCAAGCGCTACGAGGACCTGGTGTTTCTCTACCGGGTCAAGCAGGCCGACGAACTGCGCCAGAAGAACGACCTGGTCGCCGCCTACGACATGCTCTCGCCGGCCCTGCAGCAGCGTCCGAATGACAGCCTGGCGATTTCCTCACTGGCGCGCATGTATGCCGCCAGCGGCAATGTCGACAAGGCGCGCAATCTCTATGAGCCGCTGATCAAGGCCGACCCCGGCAATGCCAAGCTGCAGCTGGGCCTGGCCGATATCGCCATGCAGGGCCGTGACTATTCGCTGGCCGAACGCTCGGTGGAGAAGGCCCTGGCGCTCGAACCCGGCGTGCCGCAGACCCTCACCGCCTCGGCGCGGATCTACCGCGAGATGGGCAAGACCGGCGAGGCCAGCCGCCTGCTGCGCAAGGCCATCGAGATCGAGAACGGCCAGCGGGTCGACACCTATGTCGCCGGCGTCGCCAGTGGCAGCGCCGCATCGTCCAACCCCTTCGTCGGCTTGGCCGGACAGCGGCGCCAGGGCACCTCGCTGGCCGAGGCTTCACTGATCCCGCCACCGGTGGACGGTTCGTCGAGTGGCCTGAGCGCCGGTGATCCGCAACTGATTCCGGAGCCGGTCACACGCAAGGCCCAGGCCGTCCCGGCCGCTTCGGTCGGCGGCCGCAGTACCAATCCGTTCAGCGATCCGTACTCGCGCGACACCTACGCCCGTGATACGGCACCGAGCACCGGCCTGAGCCCGGCCCAGGTCGCGCTCAACGACATTCTCCAGGACCGCACGGGTTATGTGGTCCAGGGCCTCACCGTGCGCAGCAACAACAGCGAGAAGGGCCTGGGCAAGCTGACGGATGTCGAGGCGCCGTTCGAGGCCAGTTTCCCCGTCGGCTCGAACCTGGCGAGCATCGCGCTGCAGGTCACGCCCGTCTACCTGTACTCGGGCAGCCCCGGCACCAACGGTTCGCCCCGCTTCGGCACCAGTGGCACCGCGCTCGTCGGCAGCCAGAAGGACAGCGGGGTCGGCCTGGCCGTGGCCTATCGCGACAAGGACAACGGGTTCAAGGCCGATATCGGCATGAGTCCGATCGGTTTCACCTACAGCACGCCGATCGGTGGTGCCAGCCTCAACCGGCCGTTCGCCGCCAACCCCAACTTCAGCTATGGCGTCAGCGCCTCGCGGCGTGTGGTCACCGACAGCGTGACCTCGTTCGCCGGCTCGCGCGACCCGCGTACCGGCGAGAAGTGGGGCGGCGTCACCGCCAACGGCGTGCGCGGTGAACTGGGCTACGACAACCAGAAGTTCGGGGCCTACGGCTACGGCTCGGCGCATCGGCTGATGGGCAACAATGTCGACGACAACAATCGCTTCGAGCTGGGCAGCGGTGTCTACTGGTACCTGCGCAACACGCCGGGCAGCATTCTCACCCTCGGCCTCAGCGGTTCGGCCCTGAGCTACTCCGAGAACCAGGATTTCTACACCTACGGTCATGGCGGCTACTTCAGTCCGCAGACCTTCTTCGCCCTGGGCGTGCCGGTCAGCTGGTCGCAGCGCACCGAGCGCTTCACCTACCGGATCAAGTCCTCGATCGGTGTCCAGCATATCGGCCAGGACAGCGCCGACGTCTTCCCCGGCCACAGCGAGTACCAGGCCAATGCCACGGCAGTCGGCCTGGGGCGCTATTCCGGCGAGAACAAGACCGGCATCGGCTACAGCCTGAACGCGGCCGGCGAATACAAGTTCGGTTCGAACTTCTTCCTCGGCGGTACGCTTGGCGTGGACAATGCCAGCGATTACCGCCAGGTCGCCGGTGGCGTGTATCTGCGTTACACCTTCGAGGACATGAACGGCCCCATGGACCTGCCGGTCAGTCCCTTCGGTTCCCCCTATTCGAATTGATTCAACGAGGAAAGTTTGATGGCTTCTTCCGTGCTCGCTGGTTTGACCCTGCTCGTGATTGGCGAAAGCCACATGAGTTTTCCCGACTCGCTGATGAACCCGCTGTATGACAACCTGACCCAGCAGGGTGCCCAGGTGCATGCGATCGGCGCCTGTGGTGCCAACCCGGCGGACTGGGTCACGCCGAAACTCAAGCTCGACTGCGGCGCGACCCGCGACCCGGGCGAGAAGATCAAGGTGATGAGCCGTGGCACCATGGACACCCAGCCGATCAAGGACGTGATCGCCAAGGACAAGCCGGACCTGGTGGTGCTGATCATGGGTGACACCATGGCCTCCTACAAGACCACGCCGTTTCCCAAGGTCTGGGCCTACCAGAGCGTGACCGCGCTGACCAAGCAGATCGCCGACAGCGGCGCCAAGTGCGTCTGGGTCGGGCCCGCCTGGGGCAAGGCCAACGGCAGCAACACCAACGAGAACACCTACGGCAAGAACCAGGTGCGCACCCAACTGGTCGCCGGCACCCTGGCGAACATGGTCGCACCGTGCACCTACATCGACTCGACCAAGTTCTCCAAGCCGGGCGAGTGGATCACCTCCGACGGCCAGCATTTCACCATCGCCGGCTACAAGGCCTGGGCGGCGGCGATCGGCAAATCCATCAGCGAACTGCCGGCCAGTGCCGTGAAGGGAGCCAAATAAGTGAAACGGACTTTCGGTCTTGTCGGCGGTCTGCTCGGGGCCGCGCTGATTGCGCCGGCGTTCGCTGCGCAGATTGCGCTGTACCCCACCGGTCCTTCCCAGGACTCGGCCTACCTGCGTTTCGTCAACGTCTCCGCCAGCCCCCTGGAACTGACGCCGGATGGCGCCAGGACCAGCCTGAAACTTGAAGGCGACAAGGTCGTCAGTGACTTCATCCCGGTGCCCGGTGGCCAGGCGATCAAGGGCACCCTGAGCCGTGACGGCCACAAGGCTGCACTGGAGGCGAAGGTCGCGGCTGGCGATTTCGCCACGGTGTTCGCCCTGGACGATGGCCACCAGGGCATTCGCCAACTGGTGGTCAACGAAGCCTTCGACATTCCCAACCAGCTCAAGGCTTCGCTGGCGCTGTTCGATGCCGAGTCCGGCTGCGCCGAGGCCAAGGTCAACCTGGCCGGACGCGATGTCGACCTGTTCCAGAAGGCGCCGGCGGGCAACCCGCGGCGCCAGGAGCTCAACCCACGGGGCTCGCTGGCGGTCCAGCTGATCTGTGCCGGCAAGCCGGTCGGTGCGGCGGTCGAACTGGGCGCGCTGGAAGCCAACAAGCGCTACAGTCTGTTGATACTGCCTTCGTCGACGGGGCCGCGTCTCATTACCGCCACGGACAGCGTGTCCAACTGAATCGGAAGCACCCGTCGCCATGGTTTTCGCCTCGCTCGAGTTCCTGACGCTGTTCCTGCCTGCGTTCCTGCTGGTCTATGCCCTGGCAAGACCGGCCTGGCGCAACGTGATCCTGCTGATCGGCAGTTGGCTGTTCTATGGCTGGCTGAGTCCGTTGTTCCTGTTCCTGCACATGGTGCTGACCGTGCTCGCCTGGGTCGGTGGCCTGCTGGTCGACCGCTCGCGGGAGGACGGCCGCGGGCGGATGCGCCTACTGGTGGCGTTGATCGTGATCAACACCGCCGTGCTCTGCTGGTACAAGTACGCCAACATCCTGGCCGCCACCTGGAACGAGCTGATCACCTGGTACGGGGCCATGCCCATGGAATGGCAGAAGGTGGCGCTGCCGGCGGGGCTGTCGTTCATCGTGCTGCAGGCGATTTCCTATCTGGTCGACGTGCATCGGCACGTGGTGCCGGTAGAGCGCAGTTTCATCAACTACGCGACCTACATCTCCATGTTCGGCCACTCGATCGCCGGTCCCATCATTCGTTATGACTGGGTCCGCCGGGAGCTCAACCAGCGCTATTTCAACTGGCTGAATTTCTCCCTGGGCGCGCGCCGGTTCATGATCGGCATGTGCATGAAGGTGCTGGTGGCGGACACCCTGTCACCTCTGGTCGATGTGGCCTTTCACCTGGAAAATCCGTCGTTCGTCGATGCCTGGATCGGCTGCCTGGCGTACTCGCTGCAGCTGTTCTTCGACTTCGCCGGCTACAGCGCCATGGCCATTGGCCTGGGGCTGATGCTGGGCTTTCACTTCCCGGAAAACTTCAACCGTCCGTACCTGGCCTACAGCATCCAGGACTTCTGGCGGCGCTGGCACCTGTCGTTGTCCAGCTGGTTGCGCGATTACCTGTACATCTCGCTGGGTGGCAATCGCAAGGGCACCTGGAATACCTATCGCAACCTGTTCCTGACCATGGCGATCGCCGGCCTGTGGCACGGAGGCGACAGCTGGAACTACCTGTTGTGGGGCTCGGCCCATGGTGTGGCGCTGTGTATCGACCGCGCCTGGTCGCGATCGAATCTGCCGGGCCTGCCGCTGTGGGCTTCGCACACCGCGACGCTGTTGTTCGTCTGCCTGGCCTGGACACTGTTCCGTTCCCCGGATTTCGCCACGGCGCTGAGCATGTACGGCGGGCAGTTCGGCCAGCACGGTTTTGCCCTCGGCGACGCGTTGGCGGTGACCCTGCGGCCGGTGCACGGCCTGGCGGCGTTGCTCGGGGTGGTGTGTATTCTCGCGCCGTTGTTGCAGACGCGTTGTGAAAGACGATTCGCCGGCAGTGCGTGGTTTGCGCTGGCTGCGGCCCTCTGGCCCGTGCTCGGGTTCATGCTGTCGTTCGCTCTGATCGCCAGCCGTGAAGCCGTGCCTTTTCTGTACTTCCAGTTCTGATGACCAAGCCAACGCAATCCCCGTCGACCGCACCCACGCCCCCCACGGAGCTGGCGCTACGCGTCAGCCCGTTGGCGGGGGTGATCTTCACGCTGTTTCTGGCGCTGGGCCTGGCGTCCTGTGTCTGGCTGATGGTCAGGGGCAAGCTCGAATTCCTGCCCAAGACCGTCACCCCGGACATGCTGTTGCACGGCGAGATCACCCACCGTTTCGCCAAGACCCTGTCCGATGCGCCCGCGCCGAAGCAGGCGGCCGACCTGGAGCGCGCTGGCAGCTGGCTGGCCTTCGGCGATCTTGGCCCACGGGTTCGCGAAGGCTGCCCGGGCTGGCTGTTCCTCACCGATGAGCTGCGCCTGAACCGCAATGCCGCGCTCAATGCCCGGGCCAAGGTCCAGGCGGTGAGCGAGTTGCAGCAGGCATTGGGCAGGCGCGGTATCCAGTTGGTGGTGGCGGTGGTGCCGGACAAGAGCCGGATCGTCGCCAGCCAACTGTGCAAGCTGAGTCGCCCGGCCGTGCTGGCGCCGCGCATCGATGAATGGCTGGGATCATTGCAGGGGGCGGGTGTCACCGCCCTGAACCTGACCCCGACCCTGCAGGCGGTCGGCGAGTCGGCCTACCTGCGCACCGATACCCACTGGAGCGAAGCCGGGGCGAAGGCGGCGGCGGAGCAGGTGGCCCGGATGATCGCCGGGTTGAAGTTCGAGCCGACGCCGCGCAAGCACTTCGACCTGACGACCCAGCCGAGTGCCGTGCGGCCGGGGGATCTGGTGCGTCTGGCGGGTATCGACTGGCTGCCGACGGCGTTGCAGCCGCGGATCGAGAACGTCGCGGCGACGCAGATCAAGGAACGGGCCGAGGAGGCCGCCGGTGGCGACAACCTCGACGATCTGTTCGGCGACGGCAACCTGCCGAATACCGCGCTGATCGGCACCTCGTTCTCGCGCAACTCGAACTTCGTCGGCTTTCTCGAAGCGGCACTCGGTGCCCCGGTGGGCAATTTCGCCAAGGATGGCGGCGAGTTCTCCGGGGCGGCCAAGGCCTACTTCGAGAGCCCGGCGTTCACCCAGACACCGCCGAAGCTGATCGTCTGGGAGATACCCGAGCGGGATCTGCAGACGCCCTATGATGGCAATGCGCGGCTGCCCTGAGGGCAGCACAAGCGCATCAGAGGATCATTGCCCCCGCCCGTCCAGACTCGACCACGAACTGCTTGAGCGTCGACACTGTCGCCCGCGGATCGGCCCGTTCGGAAATCGCCCGGAAGCTGGTGGTCATCCTTCCCGGCTCCAACTCGACCGACACATACCCATGCTGGCGGCTGTCGAAAAACCGTACATGGGGATTGAACGGCAGCACCGCGTTGAACAGCTCGAACGGCGGCCCGTCGGAGGTCACCGACGTGCCGATGAACTCGGTGGCGACGATCTTCGAATCCGGATTCTCGCCGTCGAGATGCAGGTCGGTGGTCCAGAACGAGTGGATATCGCCACCCCAGAACACCGGGTTGTTCACCTTCGTGCGTTCGATGGATTGCAGCACCCGGTCACGGGTGGCGGCGTAACCGTCCCAACCATCGGTCCAGTGCCCCAGTTCCTGGGTGGCCGGGTTGCGCTGCAGGATCGGGGCGACCAGCAGATCCTGGGCGATCACGTTCCAGCGTGCCGTCGAGCGGGCGAAGCCCTGGTCCAGCCAGGCTTCCTGTTCCCAACCGAGCATGGTGCGTTTCGGGTCGCGCAGGTCGACGCAGTCGGGCGCGGCGACATGCCCCTGGCGGCTGCGGCTGGGTGGGATGCACGGTTGCTCGGAGCGGTACTGGCGACCGTCGAGAATGTGGAACTGCGCCAGTTGACCATAGTCGAGCCGGCGGTAGATGCGCATGCCCGGGCCCCGGGGCAGGCTGCTGGCACGTAGCGGCATGTGTTCGTAGAACGCCTGGTAGGCCGCCGCCCTCTGCCTGAGGAATGCCTGTGGTGGGATGTTCGGGTCCTGCGACCACTGGTTGGCGTAGTCGTTTTGTACCTCGTGGTCGTCCCAGGTCGCCGCGCAGGGCGCGCAGGCATGCAGCACCTGCAGGTCCGGGTCGGTCCGGTACAGTGCGTAGCGGTTGCGGTAGTCCACCAGGGTCCTGGCGTTGCCGGCACCGTGAGAGCGGATGACCTTTCCGGGATCGGTATAGGAACTGTCGTAAATGTAATCGCCGAGGAAAAACACCAGGTCCGGTTGTTCGGCGGCGAGGTGGCGGTAGGCGCTGAAGTACCCGCGCTCCCAGTGGGAACAGGAGACGAAGCCCAGCCGCGCCGAGGTCAGCGCCTGCAGCGCCGGTGCTGTGCGCGACTGGCCTACCGGGCTCTGGGCGCCGAGGCTTTCGAACTGATACCAGTAGGGGCGGCCAGACTCCAATCCGGCGACCTCGACATGCACCGAATGGGCGAAGCGGCTGTCGGCCATCACCTCGCCGCGCCGGACGACCTGGCGCATGGCGGCGTCCGTCGCCACCTGCCAGCGCACCGGCACCGGCCGTTCCAGGCCGCCACGGCCGTCGACGGCATTGAACCGCGGGGCCAACCGCGTCCAGATGACGAAGCCGTCGGGCAATGGGTCGCCCGAGGCAACACCGAGGGTGAAGGGATAGTCGACCCCGGCACTGCGGGCGAACGGGCTGAGGATCGACAGCGCCGCTGCGCCGGCGATGCCGCCGAGCAGGCGCCGGCGGTCCAGGTCGATCGGCCCTGTGTCCTGTTGTTGCACAACACTATCGCTCATGGAAAAAACTCGCGGGTTCAGTCAAAGGGGTTGCCAATGGTCACGCAGGAGTCCGTGCCGAAGCATATGGTTATGTACCGTTTCAAACGGCGGTCACCGTTATCCCGGAGGCACCGGACGAGGTTGTCCGAGGCAGGTATCGGGGAGTCCATTTGAGAAAAGTTTTCAAGAGTGCCCCTCCCGGGTTTCAGTTTCATTACGCGTCGGAAATGCTCTGTAATGGTTTGTAATGTCCGTCCTAGAGCCTTCAAAACGTAAATTAAAGTTAACCGATCGGTCATTTTTCGTTGCTAGCTTGGCGCCCCTAATCAACAAGGGGCCGCCGAATGAGAACCTGGGACGAACCTAAAAAGCGCAAGGCGCACATCGAACTGATCCCGATGATCGACGTGATGATGTTCCTGCTGGTGTTCTTTGTGCTGGTCAGCCTGAACGTGATTCCGGCGCTCGGCATGAAGACCCAACTGCCGAGTGCCAGCAGTTCGCAGCAGCTCAAGCCGCAGAACAAATTCATCCTCACCCTGGGCGCGGACGGCCAGTTGCAACTGGACGGCAAGGACATGACCGTCGAGGCCCTGGTGCCGGCGCTCAAGGCCGCCGAGAAGCCCGACAGCAAGTCGACGATCATCGTCAACAGCGACAAGGGCGTGGAAGTCGCCCGCCTGGTGGAAGTCATGGACACCTTGCGTCTGGGTGGCTTCACGTCCGTCTCCATTGCCACGCGCAAGTCCTGATCATGTACATCCTGTTTCGTGCACGTCAGCTGCTGGGCAGTGTCCCGGCCCTGATCGCCCTGGCGCTGGTGGTCCTGGGGATCACGTCGCAGCCGTTGAAGGTCCAGCCGGTCTACGACGAGTCGGCGGTGGAACTGGCCCTGGTCGAGCCTGAGCCGCAAGGGGTTCCCGAGCCGGTGGTGGAAGAACCGCCACCGCCGCCGGTGATCGAGGACGAGGAGGCCGAACCCGCGCCTCCTCCGCCGCCGCCAAAGCCGCAACCCAAACCGTTGCCCAAGCCGGAACCCAAGCCCAGGCCAACGCCGAAACCGGTGGCCAAGCCGACGCCGACTCCGGTGCCGGCCAAACCGGTGGAAACCAAGCCGGCTGCCGAACCGGTCATCGCCAAGACCCCGACGCCGCCGGCTCCGCCCGCGCCGCCGAAGGTCGACAGCCAGGCCCTGGAAAGCGGCTACCTCAAGGGCCTGCGCAACGAGTTGGACACCTTCAAGCAGTACCCCACCGGACGCCAGGCCTCCCTCGAACGCCCCAGCGGCGACGTGGTGGTCTGGTTGCTGGTGGACCGGCAGGGCCGCGTTCTCGACTCGGGGATCCAGACCCCGGCCGCGAGCATGCTGCTCAACCGGGCCGCGACCAACAGCCTGCACCGCATCAGGCAGGTCAAGCCTTTCCCCGAGCAAGCCTTTGGCGGACGCAACGAGCAACGCTTCACCGCCACTTTCAATTACAGCGTGCAGTAGGCACCTATAACCAGGAATAGAGTGATGAGGTTTACAAGGATTCATCTGGCACTCGTTGCCGCGAGCATGGGCCACGGCATGGCCATGGCCGACACCACCGCCAGCGACGTCGGCGTGATCGGCGTGCAGGGCAAGGCGACCGCGGGTGGCGGTTACATGGTCCAGGAGGACAGCATCAAGGGGCGCTCCACCGTGACCAAGGAGGCGCTGGACAAGCAGACCGCCACCGGCAACGCCATCGACAAGCTCAAGTACACCCCGGGCCTGAACATCTCCAGTGAAGACGCCACCGGCCTGGGCAGCTTCCGCTTCACCATGCGCGGCCTCAACTCCGACCAGGTCGGCATGTCCATCGATGGCATGCCGATCAACGACTCCGGCAACTACGCGTTGTACGCCAACCTGCTGGGCGACCCGGAGAACATCGAACAGATCTTCGTCACCCAGGGCTCTTCCGAGGCCGACGGCCCGCACATCGGTTCCAGCGGCGGCAACATCGGCGTGGTGACCATTCGCCCGACCAAGGAAACCGGCGCCTTCGTCAAGCAGGTGGTCGGCAGCCATGCCACCACCAAGACCTTCGCCCGCCTGAACACCGGTGAAATCAACGGCCTGAGCAACTGGCTGTCGGTCTCCCACACCGAAGGCCAGAAGTGGCGCGGCGCAGGTGCCGAGCGTGCCGACAAGGTCGAGTGGAACAGCTTCTTCGACATGGGCGGCGGCAACACCGCGAACCTGATCCTCAAGTACCATGAGCAGGAAAACACCAGCTACAGCCAGCTGACCAAGGCGCAGTTCCAGAAGTACGGACGCAGCTACGACCCGTATCCGCAGACGCCGGCCTTGGGCAGCAACGGCAAGATCAACAGCTACTACGGCCTGGCACTGAACCCGTTCCAGACCTTCACCGGCGTGCTCAACACCCAGTTCAAGCTGGCCGACAATCTCTCGCTGTCGGTGATCCCGTACTACTACTGGGGTAACGGCAGTGGTGTCGGCAGTTCGGCCTATGCCCTCAACAGCGGTTCGAACGCCGGTGGCGTGTTCGACCTGAGCAACCTGCCCACTGGCGCCCAGTACAACGCTGACGGTACACCGAACAATGGCGTGTACTACCGGCCGTCGCGGACCCAGACCTGGCGTCCGGGCATCACCACCAAGCTGAACTGGGACCTGGGCGACCACAGTCTGCAGTTCGGCTACTGGTACGAGCGCGCCCGCCAGAGCCAGACCCAGCCGTTCATCCGCATCAAGTCCAACGGCAAGCCGGAGAGCATCTGGCCGGATTCCGACTACGTGGTCGATGCCAACGGCAACACCGTGCAGGGGCGCGACCGCTTCACCGTGACCCCGGCACAGAAGGTCTGGGCCCAGGACACCTGGTACTTCACCCCGGACTGGACCCTGGTCGCCGGCCTGGCCTACATGAACGTCAAGCGGGACGGCACCAACCATGGCAGCCTCACCGAGCAACCGGAAAAGCGCAACCAGACCTATACCAAGCTGCTGCCCAACGCCGGCCTGAAATATCAGCTCGATGAGTACGACCAGTTGTTCTACAGCCTGTCGCGCAACATGCGCGTACCGCAGAACTACGTGCTGTACGACAAGGGCGCCGGCTCCATCGACGCCAAGCCGGAAACCAGCTGGAACCACGAACTGGGCTGGCGCTACACCAAGGACGACATGACCGTCGCCGCGACCCTGTTCTACATGCAGTTCGAGAACCGCCAGGTGTCGTCCAAGGACATCAACGGCGACTTCGCCGACATCAACGCCGGCAACGTCGACAACAAGGGCCTGGAACTGGAGTGGAGCGGCCTGCTGCCCCATCACTTCAACTTCTACACCTCGTACACCTACACCCGGGCCGAGCAGAAGGACGACCTGACTGTCTACAACGCCGGCAAGGCGATCCTGCTGCCGACCGCTGGCAAGCAGTTCGCCAACGTGCCGAAGAACATGCTGGCGGCCAACATCGGTTACGACGACGGCCTGTTCTACGGCACCTTCGGCGGCAAGTACACCAGCAAGCTGTATGGCGACCTGACCAACGACGAGGCGATCTCCGGGCGCACCGTGTTCAACCTCGGCGCCGGTATCTACCTGCCGGTGGACAAGAAGGTGGTCAAGGACGCGACCCTGCGCCTGAACGTCGACAACCTGTTCGACAAGAAGTACCTGGACGGCGTGTACACCACCAAGACCAACTCGGCGACCTACGGCGGTTTCCGCGATGGCGACCCGGCCTACATCGTCGGCCTGGACCGCACCGTGACCGTCTCGCTGGAGGCGAATTTCTGATGTCTGTCCCATCCGCTACAGAGGTAACCCGCCAATGGACATGAACACGCTTCACGAGATCACGTTCTATGTGATGTACGCCGCCCTGGCGATCGCGATCTTCATCGCCATCGAGCGCGCCATCTACTTCGCCTATGTCCGCCGCCAGGCCCGCGGGCTGATGGAGTCCCTGGGCTCCCATGTGCACAGCGAGAAGGACCTGCCGCCGGAACTGACCCGCCGCGACAGCCTGCCGCTCGACATGGCCAGCGCCGTGCTGGCGCAGAAGGCCAGCCACGGTACGCGCAAGGACCTGGACGATGTGATCGACACCCAGTATCTGGCCAGCCGCGCACCGCTGGCCCGCAGCCTGTGGATCATCGAGACCATCACCACGGCGGCGCCGCTGCTGGGGCTGCTGGGCACGATCCTCGGCATCATCGATACCTTCAAGGCGCTGGCCAGTGCCGGCGTGTCCGACCCGGGGCAGATCTCCGGGGGCATCGGCACGGCACTGTTCGCCACCGGGCTGGGGATCGCCATCGCGCTGTTCTGCGTGGTGTTCCACAACTTCTTCCAGGACAGCCTGGAGCGCCTCAACGATCAGCTCAAGATGCTGCTGATCCGCGCGGCGACCGGTGCCCGTGTGCAGGATGAAGTGCCGCAGCGGGCCAGCAGCCCGGCGCAGCTGCAAAGGGCTTGAGCTCCCGGCATCCGGTGTCGATCGTTCCCGCGCTCCCGCGTGGGAACGCCTGCCCGGATGCCTCGCGTGCGCTTCTGCCGGCCAGGTATCGAATGACTGGCGGCTGCAGTCCTCAGGCACGCTGCGTCAGATCTTCCTGTACGAGGCCATCATGTCACTCACTCAGAATTATCCCATGACGCGCCTGCGCGTCGCCTTGGCCGCCACGCTCGGCCTGTTGCTCAGTCCGCTGGTCCAGGCGGATTTCTCCATTCCCGGTATCGAGCTGGTGCACACCGTGCCCTTGGCCACCGAACTCGCCAGCCCCGACCTGCGCCAGCCTGGCCCGGTATGGATCGAGTTGTTCGACGGTGCCAAAAGCCGCATCGATATCGGCCAGTTCTATGCCGCCGACCATCCCGGCTCGGTGATGGACAAGGTCATCGAAAGCCTCGAGGCCGCCGGCAAGCGCGGAGTGAAGATCCGCTTCCTGCTGGAAGAGAAGGGCCTCAGGCTCTCCGATCAGGCCACCCTGGAGCGGCTGCGCAAGATCCCCCACCTGACCTTCCGTGTGCTGCCCTATGCCCGCGTGGGCGGCGGCATCATCCACGCCAAATACATGGTGGTGGATGGCAGGCAGGCTTTCGTCGGCAGCCAGAATTTCGACTGGCGCTCGCTGGAGCACATTCATGAAACCGGCCTGCGTATCACTGATGAAACCCTCGTCGGCCAGGTTCAGGCGATCTTCGACCAGGACTGGAAGGCCCAGGCCGCGCTGAGCGAGAACAGACCGGTGCCGTTGCCCAAGGCCGGCAAGGAGCCAGTGCGCAGCGGCAATTACCTGGTCGCCAGCCCGCAGCGCTACAACCCGCCGGGTGTCGGCGATTCACAACAGGAACTGCCGCGCCTGCTGGCCGAGGCCCAGCATGAGGTACGGGTGCAACTGCTCGACTATGCGCCGCTGTCCTACGGGCCGGACAAGACCCGCCCGTACTATCCGGTGATCGATAACGCGCTGCGCGCTGCGGCGGCCCGGGGTGTTGCGATCAAGCTGATGGTCTCCGACTGGAACACCGGCGCGCCGGAAGTCGCCTACCTCAAGAGCCTGGCGGTACTGCCCAACGTCCAGGTCAAGATCGTGACCTTGCCCCAGGCCCCGCAGGGCTTCATTCCCTACGCGCGGGTCATCCACAGCAAGACCCTGGCGATCGACGGGCAGGTGGCCTGGGTCGGCACCAGCAACTGGCTGGGCGGCTACCTCGACAACTCGCGCAACCTCGAAGTGGTGATGCACGACAAGGCGATGGCCGAGCGCATCGGTGCCTTGCACGAGCAGTTGTGGGATGGGCCCTACGCTTGGCCGCTGGACGTGGCGCGGGATTATCCACCGCCGCATCCGGGGACGCCTTGAGTGCTGCTGTGGCGGCTGTCACAGGCTGCGCCGCCGGCTGGGCACGATCAAAAAAGGGGACCGTGTGGTCCCCTTGTTCTTCAGGCAGATGATCAGGCCGTGCGCGGCGAGCCCTTCGCCACCCGCAGGCGGTACAGCCCGTAGATGAACAGTACCCACACCGGCATCACGTAGACCGACACGGCGATGCCCGGGATCATCAGCATCACGCCGAGGATCAGCGCGACGAAGGCCAGGCACAGGTAGTTGCTCAGCGGCGTCCAGAACGCCTTGAAGCCAGGCACCACGCCCTGTTGCTCCATGGCCTTGCGGAATTTCAGGTGGGTCAGGCTGATCACGATCCAGTTGATGATCAGCGACGCGACCACCAGCGCCATCAGCAGCTCCAGCGCTTCATGGGGAGCGACGTAGTTGACCACCACGCAGAGCAGGGTGACCAGCGCCGAGACACCGATGGCACGAACCGGCACGCCCTGCTTGTTCAGCTTCAGCAGCGACTTCGGCGCATCGCCTTGCTCGGCCAGGCCGAACAGCATGCGGCTGTTGCAGTACACGCCGCTGTTGTACACCGACAGGGCGGCGGTCAGGACCACCACGTTGAGGATCTGCGCCGCGGTATCGCTGCCGATCAGGGCGAAGATCTGCACGAACGGGCTGCCGCTGTAGGCGTCGCCGGAAGCGCCGAGGGTGACCAGCAGTTGGTCCCACGGATACAGCGACAGCAGTACGGTCAGTGCGCCGACGTAGAAGATCAGGATGCGCAGGACCACCTGGTTGATCGCCTTGGGGATCACCTTGCGCGGCTCGCTGGCCTCGGCGGCGGTGATGCCCACCAACTCCAGGCCACCGAAGGAGAACATGATGAAACACAGCGCCATCAGCAGGCCGCTGACGCCGTTGGGGAAGAAACCGCCATGGCTCCACAGGTTGCTGACCGTGGCCTGCGGGCCGCCGGCGCCGCTGACCAGCAGGTAGCCGCCAAGGGCGATCATGCCGACGATGGCCACCACCTTGATGATCGCGAACCAGAACTCGGCTTCACCGAAGGTCTTCACGTTGGTCAGGTTGATCAGGTTGACCAGCACGAAGAACACTGCCGCGCTGACCCAGGACGGGATTTCGGGCCACCAGAACTGCACGTACTTGCCCACTGCGGTGAGTTCGGCCATGCCCACCAGCACGTAGAGCACCCAGTAGTTCCAGCCACAGAGAAAGCCCGCGTAACCGCCCCAGTACTTGTGGGCGAAGTGGCTGAAGGAGCCGGCGACCGGTTCCTCGACGATCATCTCGCCCAGCTGGCGCATGATCAGGAAAGCGATGAAACCGCAGATCGCGTAGCCCAGGATCATTGCCGGGCCCGCCGACTTGAGCACCCCGGCGGAGCCGAGGAACAGCCCGGTACCAATCGCCCCACCCAGGGAAATCAGCTGGATATGGCGGTTTTTCAAGCCGCGCTTGAGCAAACCCGGTGTCAGGTTTTCACCCGTCATTGCTTCACCTTCTCTAGTTTTTCTTCTCAGCGGGGCCCTGAGTGGATCAGGTCTGCAACCGGTACTGAGTGCTCGACATAAGCGGCGTGGATATTAAATCCCGAAGATGGGGGGCTCAAGTATTACGCGGGTTCGAGGGCAAATTAGGCACTGATTCGGAGGTTTCCGACAGCCAAATGGTACAGATGCTGAAAGTATTGACGATATTGGCTGCCGTATCCGGTAAATGCTGCAGGGATTGCCATGTGATTGGCTTTCTCCTGGTGTGAGTGCCTGCGCCGTCGTTGTCGTGTTTTTGCTTGATCGAATGGGGCGCTGATATATAGTTCTGTTGAATTCGGCATAAACATGCATAGTCAGGCGAAGTCATGCAAAACCACCATTCCTCCTCCGAATTGCCCCCTGTGCGGCGGCAGAAGATCCTGCTGTTGCTGGAGCGCGACGGCAAGGTCATGGCTTCGGACTTGAGTCTGCATTTCGCGGTGTCTGAAGACACCATCCGCCGGGACTTGGCCGAACTGTCCCAGGCCGGCCTGTTGCAACGGGTGCATGGCGGTGCCTTGCCCCGGCCCAAGGACACCGGCAAGGACTACTTCACCCGGATCGCCGAGACCAACGAGGTGAAACGGCATCTGGCCCAATTGGCGGTGCGACGGATCGAGGAGGGGCAGATCGTCCTGTTCGATTCCGGCAGTACCACCTTGCAGATCGCCCAGTCATTGCCGGCGGGCCTGTCCATCACCGCCGTCACCTGTTCGCCGATGATTGCCATGACCCTGGCCGAGCATCAGGGCGTCACGGTGATTCTTGCCGGTGGCACGCTGAACCCCGCCACCATGGCGGTCGACGGCCATGAGGCGGTGCGGCTGATCCAGGGGATCAAGGCGGACCTGCTGTTTACCGGCGTCTGCGCGATTCATCCGCAAGTCGGCATCAGCTGTGCGCGCTACGAGGAACTGGCGGTGAAGCAGGCGCTGCTCGACAGCGCCTCCCATGTGGTGGCCGTCACCACGGCGGACAAGCTCGGTGCGGTGGAGCCTTTTGTAGTGGGACCTTGTGCGCGATTGCAGACGATGATTACCGAGCAGCATCTGATGGACGATGTCGAGGCCTATCGACGGTTGGGGATCGAGGTGGTGCAGGCGCAGATCTGAGCGCTCGTCGTTCCAGCGCTCGATTTTCGTCTCCGGCAAGGTATGCTGGCGGCTTCTCACCCGCTTTGCATTCCGATGTTCCTGCGAGTCGACGGCGTTCCATGATGACCCACCTTGCCCTGTTCCTCTGCACCCTCGTCGCGATGGAAGGTGTCGGCTACCTGGCGCACCGGTACGTCATGCACGGCTGGGGCTGGTTCCTGCACCGCTCGCACCATGAGGAACACCTGGGGGCTTTCGAGACCAACGATATCTATCTGCTGGTGTTGGCGGCGGTGGCTGTGAGCCTGATCGTGGCGGGGAACAGCGGGCATGATCCCCTGCAGTGGATCGGTGCCGGTGTGGCAGCCTTCGGGATCATCTATGTGGTGGTGCATGACGGCATCGTGCATCGCTACTGGCCGTTTCGGCCGCGACCACGCAATCGTTACCTCAAGCGCCTGTATCAGGCGCACCTGCTGCATCATGCGGTGAAGGGGCGTGAGAACAGTGTGTCGTTCGGCTTTCTTTATGCGCCGCCGTTGCGAACGCTGAAACGGCAGTTGCGCGAGTCGCGACAGGCCGCGCGCATTCGTCTCGATCATGCCGCCAGCGATGAGGCCCGCCGCGTCCAGGCTGCTAGCCCGTTGCAGGCTGATGCCGAGATGTAATCTTGTGGAATGCCCCCTGGCCTGCTCTCACAGGCCAGGGGGCCAGTGCCTTCCTAGGCCTCCCAACCCGCCCCACTGACCGCTGCCCGCGCCAGCGGATGCAGCTCAGCACCCGGGTGCTCGATCTGCCAGGCCAGCAATTCCTTGCGCATGCCGGGTGTCCAGAACATCTGCAGGTGATTGCGCACGCCGAGCACGGCCTGTTGCGGATCCGGTTCGCTGGAGAAGTACTGGGCGATCTGGTTGGCCATCTTGATCAGGTTGTCGGTGCTCATCGGCGGACCTCCGCTCGGGTTCCGGTTTCGCGTGCCTGGCGGCGTTCCTCCAGCAGGCGCTGCTGCTCGTCGCTGAACGCCTGGTAGCGTTTCTGCCATTCCGAAGGCTGGTAGACGCGGCTGACCTCGACGGCAGTGACCTTGTATTCCGGGCAGTTGGTGGCCCAGTCGGAGTTGTCGGTGGTGATGACGTTGGCCCCCGACTCCGGGAAGTGGAAGGTGGTGTACACCACCCCCGGGGCAACCCGCTCGGTCACCCGTGCCCGCAGCACGGTCTGGCCTGCACGACTGCCGATGCCGACCCAGTCGCCTTCGCTGATGCCCCGGCTCTCGGCATCGGTGGGGTGGATTTCCAGGCGGTCCTCATCATGCCAGGCGACGTTTTCGGTGCGCCGGGTCTGGGCGCCGACGTTGTATTGGCTGAGGATGCGGCCGGTGGTCAGCAGCAGCGGGTAGCGGCTGTTGACCTTTTCCTCGGTGGGCACGTAGCCGGTGATCATGAAGCGCCCCTTGCCACGCACGAACTCTTCGATGTGCATGGTCGGTGTGCCGTTCGGTGCCGCGTCGTTGCACGGCCATTGCAGGCTGCCGTGGCGTTCCAGGGCCGCATAGCTGACGTGAGTGAAGGTCGGCGTCAGGCTGGCGATTTCATCCATGATCTGCGACGGGTGCTGATAGTTCATCGGGTAACCCAGGGCGTTGGCCAGGGCCACGGTGCCTTCCCAGTCGGCCTTGCCTCCCAGCGGTTCCATGACCTTGCGCACCCGCGAGATGCGGCGCTCGGCGTTGGTGAAGGTGCCGTCCTTTTCCAGGAACGAACTGCCCGGCAGGAACACGTGGGCGAACTTGGCGGTTTCGTTGAGGAAGATGTCCTGCACCACCACGCATTCCATGGCCGACAGCGCTGCGGTGACGTGCTGGGTATTCGGGTCGCTCTGGGCGATGTCCTCGCCTTGGCAGTACAGGCCCTTGAAGTGGCCGGCCAGGGCGGACTCGAACATGTTGGGGATGCGCAGGCCCGGATCGGGTTGCAAGGTGACGTTCCAGGCCTGTTCGAACTGGCTGCGCACCGCTGCGTTGGATATATGCCGGTAACCGGGCAGCTCATGGGGGAAGGAGCCCATGTCGCAGGAACCCTGCACGTTGTTCTGCCCGCGCAGCGGGTTCACGCCGACGCCCTCGCGGCCGATATTGCCGGTGGCCATGGCCAGGTTGGCGATGCCCATGACCGAGGTGCTGCCCTGGCTGTGTTCGGTCACGCCCAGGCCGTAGTAGATGGCTGCGTTGTCGGCGTTGGCGTAGAGGCGGGCGGCGGCGCGGATGTCGTCGGCAGCCACGCCGCAGATGACCCCGAGCACGTCCGGCGAGTTTTCCGCGCGGCTGACGAATTCTTTCCAGCGGGTGAAATCAGCGCCTTCGCAACGGGCGTCGATGAAGTCCTGGTCGAGCAGGCCCTCGGTGACGATGACATGGGCCAGCGCATTGAGCATGGCGACGTTGGTACCCGGGCGCAGGGCCAGGTGCAGTTCGGCACGCGCATGCACGGAGTCCACCAGGTCGATACGCCGGGGATCGATGACGATCAGCCGCGCGCCTTGGCGCAGGCTGCGCTTGAGCTGGGAGGCGAACACCGGGTGGGCGTCGCTGGGGTTGGCCCCCATCACGAGGATGACGTCGGCCTGCATCACCGAGTCGAAGCTTTGGGTCCCCGCCGACTCGCCCAGGGTCTGCTTCAGACCATAACCGGTGGGCGAATGGCAGACGCGTGCGCAGGTGTCGACGTTATTGTTGCCGAAGGCGGCCCGTACCAGTTTCTGCACCAGGTAGGTTTCTTCGTTGGTGCAGCGGCTGGAGGTGATGCCGCCGATGGCGTCGCGACCATATTTGTGTTGCAGGCGGCGGAACTCGCTGGCGGCGTAGGTGACCGCCTCATCCCAGCTGACTTCCTGCCAGGGGTCGTCGATGTGCTTGCGGATCATCGGTTTGGTGATGCGATCCGGGTGGGTGGCGTAGCCCCAGGCAAAGCGTCCCTTGACGCACGAATGGCCGTGGTTGGCCTGGCCGTTCTTGTCGGGAACCATGCGTACCAGTTGGTCGCCCTTCATCTCGGCGCGGAACGAGCAGCCGACGCCGCAGTAGGCGCAGGTGGTGATGACGGCATGCTCGGGCTGGCCCAGTTCGACCACGCTTTTTTCCATCAGGGTCGCAGTGGGGCAGGCCTGCACGCAGGCGCCGCAGGACACGCATTCCGAGTCGAGGAAATTCTCGCCGCCGGCGGCGGCGACCCGCGATTCGAAGCCGCGCCCGGTGATGGTCAGGGCAAAGGTACCCTGGGTTTCTTCACAGGCGCGAACACAACGGTTGCAGACGATGCACTTGCTCGGGTCGTAGTCGAAATAGGGGTTGGAGGTGTCCTTCGTGTCGGCCAGGTGATTGTCGCCTTCATAGCCGTAGCGCACTTCCCGCAGGCCGACCTGGCCGGCGACGGTCTGCAGTTCGCAGTTGCCGTTGGCCGAGCAGGTCAGGCAGTCCAGTGGGTGGTCGGAGATGTACAGTTCCATGACGTTGCGGCGCAGTGTCGCGAGTTTCGGCGTCTGGGTATGGACCACCATGCCCTCGCTGACGGGCGTCGTGCAGGACGCCGGGTAGCCGCGCATGCCGTCGATCTCCACCAGGCACAGGCGGCAGGAGCCGAAGGGTTCCAGGCTGTCGGTGGCACACAGCTTGGGAATGCTGGTGCCGAGCATGGCTGCCGCGCGCATCACCGAGGTGCCTTCGGGCACGCTGATGCTCTGGCCGTCGATGTTCAGGGTGACCTGCACCTGGCTGTCGCGGGCCGGGGTGCCCAGGTCCATATCGGTTTTCGGATCGAAGAGAGTGATCATTGATCGGCCTCCGAGGGCTGCAGACCGAAGTCGGCGGGGAAATACTTGAGGGCGCTGGCCACCGGATAGGAGGTCATGCCGCCCAATGCGCACAGCGAACCGTATTGCAGGGTGTCGCACAGGTCCTTGAGGATGATCGCCTGTTCATCGCGGCCTCCCTGGTCGGGGGCTGCCAGCAGCCGATCGATCACTTCCACGCCGCGCGTCGAGCCGATGCGGCAGGGTGTGCACTTGCCACAGGATTCCTCGGCGCAGAATTGCAGGGCGAAGCGCGCCATGCGGGCCATGTCCAGGCTGTCGTCCGCCACCACCACACCACCGTGACCGAGCATTGCGCCGATGGCGGCGAAGGCTTCGTAGTCCAGCGGTGTATCGAACTGCTCCGGGGGGACCCAGGCGCCAAGGGGGCCGCCTACCTGGGCCGCCTTCAGCGGCCGGCCACTGGCGGTACCGCCACCGTAGCCTTCCACCAGTTCGCGCAGCGTCAGGCCAAAGGCCCGCTCGACCAGGCCGCCATGACGGACATTGCCGGCCAGTTGGAAAGGCAGGGTGCCCAGGGAACGACCCATGCCGTAGTCGCGGTAGAACTGTGCGCCCTTGGCCAGAATCAGCGGGACCGACGCCAGGGTGAGCACGTTGTGCACCAGCGTCGGCTGGCCGAACAGTCCGCGCAGCGCCGGGATGGGAGGCTTGGCGCGGACGATGCCGCGCTTGCCTTCGAGGGAGTCGAGCAGGGCGGTTTCCTCGCCGCAGATGTAGGCGCCGGCGCCGACCCGGACCTCGAGGTCGAAGGCCTGGCCGCTACCGAGTACATCGGCACCGAGGTAGCCGGCCTCGCGGGCGATGTCCAGCGCCTGGCGCAGTGTCGACACCGCCTGTGGATATTCCGAGCGGACATAGAGGTAGCCCTGGCTGGCACCGACCGCGAGGCCGGCGATGGTCATGCCCTCGATCAACAGGAAGGGGTCGCCTTCCATCAGCATGCGGTCGGCGAAGGTACCGGAGTCGCCTTCGTCGGCGTTGCACACCACGTATTTTTGCGTCGCCTGGGCAGCGCGGACCGTGCGCCATTTGATCCCGGCGGGGAAGGCTGCGCCACCGCGGCCGCGCAGGCCCGAATCGAACACGGCGGTAGCGGTCTGCTCACCGCCGACGGCGATGGCCCGGGCCAGCCCTTCGAAGCCACCGTGGGCCCGGTAGTCTTCCACGGACAGGGGACGGGTGATACCGGCGCGGGCGAACAGCAGGCGCTGCTGGCTTTTCAGATAAGGCAATTCTTCCACCAGCCCGAGGGCCAGGGGGTGGGCCGACGGTTCGCCCTGTAGTGCGTCGAGCAGTGAGGGGACATCGGCGGCGGTCACGGGGCCGAAGCCGAGGCGGCCCTGCGGGCTGTCGACTTCCAGCAGCGGCTCCAGCCAGTAAAGGCCGCGCGAGCTGGTGCGCTGCAGATCCAACTGCAGATTGCCTGCACTGGCCCGGGCCTTGATGGCTGCGGCGGTTTCATCGGCGCCGACGGCGCGGGCCAGGGAGTCGGCGGGTAGATAGAGGTTAGGCATCATGCGTCCTCCCGGCAGCTATCGAGCAGCGCATCCAGGCGCTCGGCGTTGAGCCGTGCGTGCACCTGGCCATCGAGCTCCAGGGCCGGTGAACAGGCACAGGCGCCCAGGCAGTACACCGGACGCAGGCTGATGCGCCCGTCGGCGCTGCTGCCGTGGTCGTCCAGTTGCAGGCGCTCGCGCAGCTGTGCCGCGAGCTGTTCGGCACCACGGCTCTGACAGGATTCCGCCCGGCACAGGCGCAGTATGTGCCGGGCCGGGGGGGCGGTACGGAAGTCATGGTAGAAGCTGATCACCCCACGGATCTCGGCCTGGCTCTGGTTCAGGGCATGAGCGATTTCGGGGATGGCGACATCGGGGATATAGCCGATGCCTTCCTGGATTTCATGAAGAATCGGCAGCAGCGCGCCCGGGGAGCCCTTGTGGCGTTCCAGCAGGCGGTTGACCAGGGGCAGGTGCAACGTCTCATCAGGCATACGGCAATCCTCACGGCTACGGACATGCCACGAGGTCGTCGGCTGTCCGAAAGTGTCGGCTGCGGCATTCACACCACGTCACGGCATCGTGGCATGTCCGGTGGCCAGGCACCCTGAGCGGGCATCTTTTTGGCCCGGTGCGGTCTTTGCCGCACCTCTTCAGGGCATAAAGTCCAGATTGCCATGGCGCCCCGGCTTTATCGGCACCAAAGCGACTTGCACGGTTCTTTCCGCGACTGCCATTGAGTATAGAAGGGGGCGTTTCAGGCGGGTGTCATGGGCACAGGGGGCGGGCAGCCCCTGCAATGGGCCGGGGCTTCGTGGCCCGGCGCCGGTATCGACCGTTGCCGGGGCGGGGATTGGCCAGGGGCGTCGGCCGATCGAAATGACCCACCCAGTCGTTGTCCGGATGGGCCGCGACGTGTCTCGTCAGAAGCTTCTCCAGCATTCGCTGTAGCGCTCGCACACCCCGTAACGCTGGTCCATCTGCGCCATCCGGTCCAGGTGATGCTCGATGATCTCCAGCGTCACTTGCTTGCCGGCCTCGAAGTAGTAGAGCGTCATCGACTTGTACTGTTCGAACGCGGCCTTGTTGGTCGGTTTGGCCGACTTGTCTTCCGGCTTGGCCCACTCTTCCAGCTCCGCATCCTTCAACGGGCGCAGGCGCGACAGGTACTCATCCTTGTAGCGCTGCAGGGTCAGTGCCTTGCGCTGTGCGGATTCGGCGTCGAAGGCCTGGAGGTTCTGGCGATACAGGGCCCAGTAGTCGTCCGGCAGGGTGAAACCCAGCTTGGCCTTGCGCTCGGCGATCAGGTTGTCGACCTTGGCCATCGCCAGCGGCGTCTTGCTGGCATCTTCCGGGGAGGGCAGCATGCTCGGGATCAGGCTGCTGTCGATGATCCGGTTCATCAGTTCCAGGCGGTGTGGCGTGTCCGGCAGGGCCACCGGCGGCTTGGGGAATATCGGATTGCGTCCGGCACAGGCGGGCAGGCCCTTGCCCAGATGCAGCACAGGCGTGCGTTGTTCCTTGCCGTCGATGATCCGGACCCTTTGCAGGCGGGTACGGCATTGACCCTTGCCGGAGTCGAAGGTCAGCTCGTATTCGGCATTGGCCTCGGGCTTGAAGTTGATGCCGTTGCCACAGACCGAATAGCCCTCGTGGGTGTTGACCCGCAACAGGGTTTCCTGGCCGGGCTTGAGCTTGATTTCCAGGTAGCCCCGGGCGTCCTTCGGTGGTGTGCTGAGCATGCCGGCGCGACGCTTGGTGTCGCCCATCAGCATGTTGTTGAGGATGCCGGTGGTTTGCCCGTCGCAGTGTTCGGCGTCGAAGTAGTCGAGGGTGGCGTTCGAGGTGTTGGCGACGAAACGCAGCTTCGCGGCGTCCGGTTCCGTGGCATCCGGGTAGGTGCCGTTGACACTGCAGCCTGCCAGCAGGGCTGATAGCAGCAGGGTCGTGGTGGTCAACAGGCGTGAAGGGGCGGAGGCAAGAACCGGCATTGAGCATCCCTGGCTGGCGGATTGGAAGAGGGGCATGCTACTGAAGCGACATTATCGGGTCCAGTGTGGGCGTCGGAATGTCAGGAAGGTTGCCGACGTGTACGGCGGGCTATGCTCATGGCTGATACCTGGAAACGAGGCGAAAAAAAACCGCCTTAGTAGGGCGGTTTTTTTGCAAACTCGCCGTTGTAACGGTTTGCGTTGCTCATTGAGCCACTTCACACGGCATTCATCCTAATCACCTGAGCCTGAGTGCACAAGGGCTGAGAAGCGTCGTTCGTCGGAGGTCTGAGTCGCTCGCAATTTGTAAAACATATTGGAGCCAATATCGAGGAAGTATGGGTATTTGAGAGTGCCTCTCCTCGGCTAAAGCTCGTTACGATGCTTCTGCTCAGGGCGAATTACAGTGAATTATAGAGCGATTGTAGATTCGTCATGATTGCGGTGGTTTCGGGGTGAAGGGCACTGCAGAGGTGACGATTCTTTATCCTGAAATGTTTCGCTTCAAACGCTTTTTGAAGCACCCCGCGTATCCCGCTATGCTCGGAATGTCGTTGGAAATTCAGCGATCAGGCCTGGAAACCTGGGAGACAAAAGATAGGCGCATAGGCGCTACCATGGTTAGACTGTGGGCGCTTTTTTGTGTCCGCACGTCCGTGTCATGGCGGCTGTGCGCGGGAGGCCTTCGGGTCTGCCGGGTGCCTATCTTCCCGGTTTCCAGCCTGCGTACAGCTGCCACCCTTCGCCTGGAAACGAGTGGTGCAGCTCCTTCATCAAGGTAGGAGCAACGCATGAACGTGTCGACTCAAGAGTTTCAATTTCAAATCCCAAGCACCCAGGCATTCGCCGGAGGTGCCCAATGACCCCATTCCCCATCAAAACCCTCGGTGCCGTCACCTTTTCCACCTGCGGCTCCCAAGGCCGCGAGCTGTTCCGCGTCAATGCCGATGTGCCGATCCTGGAGGCCATGGAGCATGCTTCCCTGTTGCTGCAGTGCGCCAAGGCGTTGTCCCTCGATGCGGCATTGGATGCAAAGGAGGGCGAGCGATATGCCTGGGCGGCGCATTATCTGGGGGAGATGGGGAAGGCGGTGATCGATGATCTTACGCAGGGGATGTTGCTTGAGGCGTAGGCCTGTGCTGTTCAAGGCGTAGCGATTTGGCGGTGGGTGTTGGCAGGCTCACCGCGTTATCGTTCTTCGCGAGCAAGCTCAACTCAGGGTGCGTGAGGTTCGTCACTGAATGTCTTTTAGATACTCTCTGAGCAAGCCAAGCGGGGCCTTCAGGTCTTCGGTCGTCTGAGCCTGATCACAGCCATCTGCCAGTCGCTGTAGCTCTCGGCCCAGGGGCTTTTGCATTCCCTCCGTCACGCAAGTATTGAGCTTGCCCCGGATTGCCTCCAGATCACCCCTTCGCACCAATATCTCGATAAACCAGTCCGAAAGGACCTTTCAATGTCAATTTTTCGTTTTGTATTAGGAGCCATTCAGTCTATTAAATTCAGGTCATTTTCTTGACTTCAATTTTTTACCAAGCGAAGCGACCACCAGATCATGATGCAGTAGAATCATCGATTTTAGGCTTTGAAAAACAGAAATCATGACACTGGTCGGTAGCCATCTGATTAGCTTGTTTAATATCTTCATCAGTCATGATCCACGGTTTTTTACTTCTCGTACGTTTGCCGCATAGCAATATATTCGGCGATAGCGGTAGAATTAGAGAGTTTTTGTAACTATCTGCTGAAGTTAAATCACCGCTTTCAGCAATACCAACGGACCAATAAACACCTTCGTATTCTTTGCGGTAGCGATCAAGGCCCTCCCGAATTTTGAGGGTGGCGGCAAACATTCCGTCAATAGTCCCGTCGCCGTTGACATAAATTTTGCCGTTCCTATTGCACCAATCCTTGACCTCTTCCAGTGTGCCAAAGTCAAAATTTTCGTAGATTTTCGTCACTGGCATAGGATCAACGGCATAAGTATGTCGAAGCCGCCAAAAAATGTGATATTCAGAAATATCTTGATGATTACAAACACGCTGTGTATTAAAAATATGTGTTGCTTGACCTAAAAACCGTTTTTCGATCAAGGCACCGTATCGGGTTTCTGTCTCATCTGACCATGCGACGTGACCGTAAAAAGCCTTGTTTTCATAGCTCAAAAGGTCTGTGGTGCCATCTTTGCGGGAGATGTTGAGCATCTCACCATCAGCAAAATTTTTGAGAATCGCACGCATATGATAATGCTGGCGTTTCGTTAGATTTCTGTTATCCACCCCTCTACTCCATTTCACTAGCGTCGATTCTTGTGATGAGCATTTGATGCATGAAGTTAAAAGGCATAACTTTGTCTATTGAGTACTTTTGTTTTATATGTTCAATGAGTTCGTGCTCGTCGTTTCTATCAATGCTGGTCCGTACAGAATACGCCTTGCTTTCAGCTTCTTTGGTGGTTGGATCAACTACGCCGTTAGTGAAAGCTTTCACGAAGCTACTAGTTCTCACAGATTTATATCGGGGTGATAGGTCGTTTATGCAAAAGCGCAAGCTGTTTTCGCCTACTAATATCGCACCATCAATTATAGTTTTATGTTTGTAAAAATCGCTGTTTTGAAAATAGTAGCATTTCTTCAGTGGCTCGTTTTTTGGTTCAAACGTTATTAGCTCCACTGAACCATATGCCGAAGCTTCAAACTGAATCAGATGATATGAAGTAGATGGCCCGCTTGCGTGCAGTATGAGAAAGCAAAAATCTGCGCCGACGACTTTTTTCTTTGCATGAAATTGCTTGGCGGCTTTGTCAAATAATTTTGAGATTCTGTTGTTTCTATGTAGCGGTGTGTTTTTGGAGTAAATTTCACTGTTGTTTAAAATCTTGTCTCTTTCTTCCAGGGTTTCTTGGCTTTCATTTTTTGTCTTTAATTCCAGTAGTATCTTATATTGATCGTCCGATGTGATGAAGTCCGGGCTTTTTGTATCGCTTTCGCCTATCTTCTCTAGGTCGAATCCAAAGTGATTGAACACCCTTTTTATAAAACCTTCTTCCTTTGATTCCTTGATCATCGTGCTCTATCCATGTGGTATTGGGCAAAAATATAGCAGCATATCGATCGTTTCCCACGCGCCGCAGAGCCTTCGCATTCACCGTGGACGCAAAGGACGGCGAGCGATATGCCTGGGCGGCGCATTATCTGGGGAGATGGGCAAGGCGGTGATCGATGATCTTACGCAGGGGATGTTGCTTGAGGCGTAGGCCTGCGCGGTTCAGGAGGTAGCGCTTTGGCGGTGGGTGTTGGTAGGCTCACCGCGTTATCGTTCTTCGTCGGAACGCCGCCCGGAGCAAGCTCTGCTCCTACAGGGGGGGCGTGTTTCCCGATGCTTGAGAGTTCTTCAGGCGGTCCTGATTTCTTCCAGCAGCTCTGGGTGCCGGTCGAGTACTTTAAGCAGCTTGACCAAGGCCAGCGAGGGCTTGGTTTTGCCATTCTCGTACCGAGAGAAGGCATTGATGCCTCCGCCGAAGATTTCCGCCGCTTCTCGCTGATCAAGGGAAAGTTTCTTGCGCACGCTGGCAATGAATCCCGGATCGACAATGGCAGCGTTGACCTGTTTCGAGAACGCGCGCATTTCACGCATGACACGTTCTGATTCGATCATATCCAGAACGGACTCGGCGCATGCAGGGCAGAAGTCCCCCGTCACTGCCGTAATTACGGTGTTTTCCCCCTTGTAGGTATAGGGTAGGTCACGGGTGTCGTGGAGCAGTTCTGCCGCACCACAGGCAGGGCATTTCATGTTCATAGCTCCTTGAAGGATACGATCAGCACGTCATCGATAACCGTCAGTTTCAGATACACATCGCCGACCTGGGTTTTGGGACGGTATACGTCCTGCCAGATCGTGTGATCGGCGTCGGTGGTCATGCTTTTGTAAAAGTCCGATGCAGTCAGGTTCATCACAATACTCAGCATATCGGACGGTTCCAGCCCCAGCTCACTCGCACCCATTCGAGCAGAGTGTGTGGTGCGTACCTTCCCCGCCTCGACCAAGACTTTGATGATCGATAGCTTGCAATGAGGGATGCTTTTTTCCATGAGATTAGATATTAACCTACTAGGTTTTTATTTGGCAGCTTGGTGATTGCCTCGGAGCGCAGTCGCCACCGGTCCTGTGGGCTTGGTTGGAAAATCAGTTTGGCGTCACTTATGGTCGGCGCTGTGATTCGTATTTTGTCGGGACGACAATGCCCGTCCGAAGTGGGGCCAGTGTTTCCGGTGCATGGCTTTCGTTCCATGCACCAACCTTTGACCAGCTTCGCCGGCGTAGCCGGCTCGGTCTCGAGTTTTTGATTTTTAGGAGCATTGAATGTCCAACATCCAGCTCAGCACACCGCTGGGAGAGGCCGTAGCCAGGCTTTTTTCCCGAGCATTGCCTCTCTTGGAAGGCCAGGCTCCCGGGGCCATGAAGGTCTTCATCTTCGGTGGATGTGGGGTGCACCTGCTGACGCACGCCCGTGGCAGCGCCGACATTGACGCTGAGGTCGAGGCGACCAGAATGCTCCGCCGTGATGAGCTCGTCGCGGTGCTCGCTGATCCGGAGTTTTATGAGCAAGGTGACGAGGATCTCACGGTGGAGTTTGATCCGAACTTCAATACGTCGCTCGGTCCGCTGCATGAGGATTACCGCGATCGAGCAATCCCTCTGGATGGGTTCGCTGGGAACCAGCCCCTGCATGTATACGTGGCTGCCGGCGTGGATCTCGCGATTTCCAAGCTGGGCCGGTACACAGAGCAGGATAAAGCCGACATTGAAGCGCTCATCGACTGCGGCCGCGTAAATGTCGAGGAATTTGTTACACTTGCCCAAGAGGCAATCGATTACGCTGTCGGGAACCGTTCCGTCACGCTCAGCTACCTGGCTGATGCAACCGATCCGTACTTGGAGAATAGGCACAATGGCTCGCCAAAACCTTGAAGGTAGTTTCGGCAGGCTCCTGGAGGATGTCACCCGGGAAGAGCTTAGTCATGCCTCGACGGAAGCCCTTGCAGAATTGGCCAAGCAGCTCTGGTACGGTCAGGGCGATTTGATGCCATTGCTGGAGGAAGAGGTTTCCCGGCGCCTTCGTCAGGTCGATCAGAAGCAGCGAGCGCTGTACTTGGTCGATCGGCTGCGTCGTTTCCCCTGTGTTCCGCGAGATAAGGCAACGGTGCTGAAGGCGTTCGTGTCCTCCTGGTCTTCGCTTAAGCCCGCTGCGCGATCGACTCGGGCAAGTCAGCTTTTGGCTGCGCATCGCCTGGACAAACTCGCCTTCGAGTGGGGGTTGGAGGAGGATGTCAGCACTCAGATGAAAGAGGTGTTGCAGTATCAAACCCGACACTATGCCGCGACACAGGGCGTGCGTACCGGATATAGCGACGGTGCCTCGGCGCCGGCCGAGAGTCGCGAAATCGCCGCCGTGGGTTTAGTGCGGTGAGGGCAGGAGATAACTAGAAGGGCCGCACTTGCGGCCCTTTTCCGTTACGGCTGAGTCTTCTCCAGGGAAGTCGGCGGTGAAGAAGACGCCACCGGCGGGTGTCGGCAGGCTCACCGCGTTATCGTTCTTCGTCGGAACGCCGCCCGGTGCAAGCTCTGCTCCTACATGGAGTGCGTGTGGCTCATCACTGAATGTCTTTCAGGTAATCCTTCAGCAAACCAAGCGGTGCCGTCAGGTCTGCAGTGGTCTGTACCAGGTTGCAGTCATCGGCCAGTCGCCGCAGTTCACGCCCCAGGGGCTTGTCCGTCCCGCCCACGGCGTCCATCGCGACAGCGACGCAAGCATTGAGCTTGCCCCGGATCGCCTCGACGTCGCCCTGGCGCACCAGCAGCTCGAACACGTCCTTCTGGTACTCGCCCATCACCACGTCATCCCGCAAAAGCGGGCTCCCGCCGTCACGTTCGTGGGCCAGCTTGAGGGCAAACAGGGCGACGGTTTCCAGTTGCGATTCCATGAGGCGTTTTCCTCCGTCGAGCGCTGCGGCCGCCGGTGCTGACTTTTCTGCAGGCGAAAAAAAAGACCTTGATAATCAAGGTCTTTTTCAATCTTGGTGCCCCGAGGGAGACTCGAACTCCCACTCCTCTCGAAAACGGATTTTGAATCCGCCGCGTCTACCAATTCCGCCATCAGGGCTCAATGGCGGCGAAGTATAGAGACGCGACTACCGTTGGTCAATTGCCTTTCATGGTCAATTTTGGCGAATTCCGCTAAACTTTCCGGCCCTGCTGGACGAACCCCCATCATGCGCGTCGCTGACTTTACTTTCGAACTCCCCGATTCCCTGATCGCTCGCCATCCGCTGGCCGAGCGTCGCCACAGCCGCCTGCTGACCCTCGATGGGCCCAGCGGTGCCCTGGCTCATCGTCAATTCACCGATCTGCTCGAGTATCTGCACCCGGGCGACCTGATGGTGTTCAACAACACCCGGGTGATTCCGGCCCGTCTGTTCGGCCAGAAGGCCTCCGGCGGCAAGCTGGAGATCCTGGTGGAGCGGGTACTCGACAGCCATCGCGTGCTGGCCCACGTGCGTTCCAGCAAGTCGCCCAAGCCCGGTTCGAAGATTTTGATCGAGGGCGGTGGCGAGGCCGAGATGCTGGCCCGGCATGATGCGCTGTTCGAGTTGGGCTTCGCCGAGGAAGTGCTGCCATTGCTGGAGCGCGTCGGCCATATGCCTTTGCCTCCTTATATAGACCGTCCTGACGAGGGCGCCGACCGCGAGCGCTACCAGACGGTCTATGCCGAGCGCCTGGGCGCCGTCGCCGCGCCGACCGCCGGCCTGCATTTCGACCAGCCGCTGCTGGAGGCGATCGCCGCCAAGGGCGTCGAGACCGCGTTCGTCACCCTGCACGTCGGGGCCGGGACTTTCCAGCCGGTGCGGGTGGAGCGTATCGAAGACCACCATATGCACAGCGAATGGCTGGAAGTCGGCCAGGACGTGGTGGATGCCGTTGCCGCCTGCCGCGCCCGTGGTGGTCGGGTGATTGCCGTGGGCACCACCAGCGTACGTTCGCTGGAAAGCGCCGCCCGCGATGGAGTGCTCAAGCCGTTCAGTGGCGATACCGACATTTTCATCTACCCGGGTCGGCCGTTCCATGTGGTCGACGCCCTGGTCACCAACTTCCATCTGCCCGAATCCACGCTGCTGATGCTGGTTTCGGCCTTCGCCGGTTATCCCGAGACCATGGCCGCCTACCAGGCCGCCGTGGACAACGGTTACCGCTTCTTCAGTTACGGTGATGCCATGTTCATCACCCGCAACCCCGCGCCGACCGGACCCCAGGCATCGGCACCCGAGGATCAAGCATGAGTCGTACCTGTCGTATGTCGTTCGAGTTGCTGGCCACCGATGGCAAGGCCCGCCGCGGTCGCCTGACGTTCCCGCGCGGCACCGTCGAGACCCCGGCCTTCATGCCGGTGGGCACCTACGGCACGGTCAAGGGCATGCTGCCTCGGGATATCGTCGCCACCGGCGCCGAGATCATCCTCGGCAACACCTTCCACCTGTGGCTGCGCCCGGGCACCGAGGTGATCAAGGCGCATGGCGACCTGCACGATTTCATGCAGTGGAAGGGCCCGATCCTCACCGACTCGGGTGGTTTCCAGGTGTTCAGCCTGGGCGCCATGCGCAAGATCAAGGAGGAGGGCGTGACCTTCGCCTCGCCGGTCGACGGCGCCAAGGTGTTCATGGGCCCGGAAGAGTCGATGCAGGTGCAGCGCGACCTGGGCTCCGACATCGTGATGATCTTCGACGAGTGCACGCCGTATCCGGCCGATGAGGACGTCGCCCGGGTGTCGATGGAGCTGTCGCTGCGCTGGGCCCAGCGTTCGAAGAACGCCCATGGCGACAACACCGCGGCGCTGTTCGGCATCGTCCAGGGCGGCATGCATGAGAACCTGCGCATGCGCTCCCTGGAAGGTTTGGAGAAGATCGGCTTTGACGGCCTGGCCATCGGCGGCCTGTCGGTGGGCGAGCCCAAGCACGAGATGATCAGGGTGCTGGACTACCTGCCAGGGCGGATGCCGGCTGACAAACCTCGTTACCTTATGGGCGTTGGCAAGCCGGAAGATCTGGTGGAGGGTGTGCGCCGCGGGGTGGACATGTTCGATTGCGTGATGCCAACCCGTAATGCCCGCAATGGGCATCTGTTCGTCGACACCGGTGTGCTGAAGATCCGTAACGCGTTCCATCGCCATGATGATTCGCCGCTGGATCCGACCTGCGATTGCTACACCTGCCAGAACTTCTCCCGTGCTTATCTGCATCATTTGGACAAGTGCGGCGAAATGCTCGGGAGTATGTTGAATACCATCCACAACTTGCGGCATTACCAGCGCCTGATGGCTGGTTTGCGCGAGGCTATTCAACAGGGTACATTGGCCGCCTTTGTCGATGCCTTCTACGCCAAGCGCGGGCTTCCCGTACCGCCCTTGGACTGACTTTTCAGAATCGTATTCTTGCAACTGGAGTGCTAAATGAGCTTTTTCATCTCTAACGCGTTCGCCGACGGCGCGGCCCCTGCTGCTGCCGCTGGTCCTGCGGGCGGCTTCGAGTGGATTTTCCTGGTCGGCTTCCTGGTCATCTTCTACCTGATGATCTGGCGCCCGCAGGCCAAGCGTGCCAAGGAACAGAAGAACCTGCTGAGCAGCTTGGCCAAGGGCGACGAAGTGGTGACCACCGGTGGTATCGCCGGCAAGATCGTCAAGGTGACCGACGAGTTCGTGGTCCTGGAGATTTCCGATACCGTCGAAATGAAGTTCCAGAAGGGTGCCGTCGCGGCCACTCTGCCTAAAGGCACACTGAAAGCGATCTGAGTTTCAATATTCAACAATCGACGGGGCGCGCAAGGCGCCCCGCGTCATAAGCGGGCGGCGTGATGCTGAACAAATACCCTCTGTGGAAATACGTACTGATCGTGGTGGTGCTGGCGATCGGTTTTATTTATTCCGCTCCCAATCTCTACCCTGACGATCCGGCTATCCAGGTCAGTGGTGCCAGCACGGCGCTGCAGGTCAACCAGGCCGATCTGGATCGGGCGAGCAAGGCGCTCACCGATGCCGGTATCAACGTCAAGGCCGCTACCCTGGCCGCCAACGGCAAGGATGGCCTGTTGCGCCTGAGCAAGCAGGAAGACCAGTTGCCAGCCAAGGATGTCGTGCGCAAGGCGCTCGGCGACGATTACGTGGTGGCGCTCAACCTGGCCCAGACCACCCCGCAGTGGCTGCGCAACCTCGGCGCGCACCCGATGAAGCTGGGGCTGGACCTGTCCGGTGGTGTGCACTTCCTGCTGGAAGTGGACATGGACAAGGCTGTCGACGCCCGTCTGAAAGTCTATGAAGGCGACGTCAAGAGCCTGCTGCGCAAGGAGCGTGTCCGTTACCGCAGCCTGCCGCAGCTCAATGGTGCCATTCAGCTGGGCTTCACCGACAACGATACCCGCGAGCAGGCCCGTGCCCTGATTCGCAAGGGTTTCAACGATTTCGACATTGTTCCCGCCGACCTGAATGGCCAGCCGGTACTGCGTCTGGCGATGACCCCGGCCAAGCTGGCGGAAATTCGCGAATACTCCATCAAGCAGAACCTGACCACGGTACGTAACCGCGTCAACGAGCTGGGTGTGGCCGAGCCGCTGGTACAGCGCCAGGGCGCCAACCGCATCGTGGTCGAGCTGCCGGGCGTGCAGGACACTGCGGAAGCCAAGCGGATCCTCGGCAAGACCGCCAGCCTCGAGTTCCGCCTGGCCGCCGAGCCGGGCGCGTCGAAGGCGACCTCCGAAGAATTCGAATTCCGTGAGGGCAAGCGTCCGCCTGCGCTGATCGAGCGTGGCCTGATCATCACCGGTGACCAGGTGACCGATGCCAAGGCCGGTTTCGGCGAGCACGGCAGCCCGGAAGTGAACATCCACCTGGACAGCCATGGTGGCGAGCTGATGAGCCGTGCCACGCGCACCAACGTCGGTCGCCAGATGGCGGTGATCTTCATCGAGCAGCGTCCGGTCACCACCTACACCAAGCAGGTGGTCGACGGCGTCGAGAAGGAAGTCGCGGTACAGAGCTTCAAGGAAGACAAGAAGATCATCAGCCTGGCGACCATCCAGTCGCCGCTGGGCTCGCAGTTCCGTATCACCGGCCTGAACGGCCAGGGCGAGTCGTCTGAACTGGCCCTGCTGCTGCGTGCCGGTGGTCTGGCCGCGCCGATGTACTTCGCTGAAGAACGTACCATCGGCCCGAGCCTGGGTGCCGACAACATCACCAAGGGTATCGATGCGTCGCTGTGGGGCATGCTGTTCGTCTCGCTGTTCATCATCGCGATCTACCGCTTCTTCGGCATCATCGCCACCGTGGCGCTGGCCTTCAACATGGTCGTGCTGCTGGCGCTGATGTCCCTGCTGGGGGCGACGCTGACCCTGCCGGGTATCGCCGGTATCGTGTTGACCATGGGTATGGCGGTGGACGCCAACGTGCTGATCTTCTCGCGTATCCGCGAAGAGATCGCCGCGGGCATGACCGTTCAGCGGGCGATCAACGAAGGCTTCAACCGTGCCTATACGGCGATCGTCGACGCCAACCTGACCAGCCTGCTGGTGGGCGGTATCCTGTTCGCCATGGGCACCGGTCCGGTCAAGGGCTTCGCGGTAACCATGTCCCTCGGGATCTTTACCTCGATGTTCACGGCCATCATGGTGACCCGTGCGATGGTCAACCTGATCTTCGGCGGTCGTGACTTCAAGAAGTTGTGGATTTAAGGGGCTGCCATGTTACGTACAATCAATTTCATGGGCGTCCGCAACGTTGCGTTCGGCGTCACTGTGCTCCTCACCGCCCTGGCGTTGTTCAGCTGGTTCCACAAGGGCTTGAACTACGGTCTGGACTTTACCGGCGGTACGCTGATCGAGCTGACCTACGAGCGTCCGGCGGACGTGACCAAGGTCCGTGCGCAACTGGGCGACGCCGGTTATCACGAGGCGATCGTGCAGAGCTTCGGTGCGACTACCGACCTGCTGGTGCGCATGCCGGGTGAAGACCCGCAACTGGGTCACCAGGTGGCCGAGGCGCTGCAGAAGGTCGGCGGCGACAACCCGGCACAGGTCAAGCGTGTCGAGTTCGTCGGTCCGCAGGTGGGTGAGGAGCTGCGCGACCAGGGCGGCCTCGGCATGCTGATGGCGCTGGGCGGCATCCTGATCTACCTGGCCTTCCGCTTCCAGTGGAAGTTCGCGGTCGGTGCCATCGTCTCGCTGGTGCACGACGTGGTGGTGACCGTGGGTATCCTGTCGTTCTTCCAGATCACCTTCGACCTGACGGTGCTGGCGGCGGTACTGGCGATCATCGGCTACTCGCTCAACGATACCATCGTGGTATTCGACCGGGTTCGGGAGAACTTCCGGGTACTGCGCAAGGCCAGCCTGATCGAGAACATCAATATCTCGACCACCCAGACCCTGCTGCGGACCATGGCAACCTCGATCTCCACCCTGCTGGCGATCGCGGCGCTGCTGTTCTTCGGTGGCGACAACCTGCACGGCTTCTCCGTGGCGCTGTTCGTCGGTGTGCTGGCGGGCACCTACTCGTCGATCTACATCGCCAACGTGGTGCTGATCTGGCTGAACCTGAGCAGCGAGGACCTGATTCCTCCGGCCAGCACCCAGAAGGAAATCGACGACCGTCCTTGACGTCCGTCCTCCCTCCGACTGTCACCCTGAAAGGCGCGAGTATTGAACTCGCGCCTTTTTTCATGTTCCAAGGCTAGGAGAGATGCGGAAAGGTTCCGCTTGTGATGGTCAGGAGGTTCACGTGAACAAGTCGTTGCTGGTGGGTGCTGTGCTGGGTGCTGTCGGTGTCACCGCCGGAGGTGCTGTTGCGACCTACAGCATGGTGAAGAGCGGCCCTGAGTATGCGCAAGTGTTGGCGGTCGAGCCGGTGAAAACCCAGGTGAAGACGCCACGCGAAGTCTGTAAGGATGTTGCCGTGACCCGGCAGAAACCGGTGCAGGACGAGCACCGTCTGGCCGGTACCGCGATCGGTGCGGTCGGCGGCGGCCTGCTCGGCAGCCTGGTGGGCAATGGTCGTGGCAAGACCCTGGCGACCGTGGTCGGTGCCGTGGGTGGCGGTTATGCGGGGAACAAGGTGCAGGAGGGCATGCAGGAGCGTGACACTTACACCACGACCCAGACCCGCTGCAACACGGTCAATGATATCAGTGACAAGATCGTCGGCTACGACGTGCGTTACCAGCTCGACGGCAAGGAAGGTCGGGTACGCATGGACCGTGATCCGGGCAACCAGATCCCGGTGGACAAGGACGGTCGGCTGATTCTGAGCCAGGCTCCGGCCCAGCCAGGTCAGTAATCGCAGGCACAAAAAAGCACCCCTCGGGGTGCTTTTTTCGTTCTGGCGTCTTAGCGCTTCAGCGAAGCCGGCAGGTGCGGCTGGATCGCCGTCAGTACGGCCTTGAAGCACTTGGTGTTGCCGGCGACGATATGGCCTTTCTCGAGGAAGTCGTGGCCGCCGGTGAAGTCGCTCACCAGGCCGCCCGCTTCCTGGATCAGCAGGGCGCCGGCTGCCATGTCCCATTCGGACAGGCCCGACTCCCAGAAGGCGTCGAAACGACCGGCGGCCACGTAGGCCAGGTCCAAGGCGGCGGAACCGGCGCGGCGGATGCCGGCGGTCTGGCCGACCAGGGCGCGGAACATGCCCAGGTAGTTGTCCAGGTTGGCCATCTGGTCGTCACGGAACGGGAAGCCGGTACCCAGCAGGGCGCCGTCGAGGCTGGTACGCGGGCTGACGCGCAGGCGGCGGCCGTTCAGTTGGGCGCCACGGCCACGGCTGGCGGTGAATTCTTCCTGGCGAACCGGGTCCAGGACCACGGCGTGCTCCAGACGGCCACGGTATTTGCAGGCGATGCTGACCGAGAAGTGGGGAATGCCACGCAGGAAGTTGGTGGTGCCATCGAGTGGGTCGATGATCCACAGGTAGTCTTCGCCTTCGCCGCTGCCGGCGTGGAAGCCGGTTTCTTCACCGCGGATGGCGTGGGTCGGATACGCCTTGCGCAGCGCGTCGATGATTTTCTGCTCGGCGGCACGATCGACCTCGGACACGTAGTCCTTGGCGTCTTTTTCGTCGACCTTGATGCTATCCAGGCGCTCGATGGAGCGGAAGATCAATTCACTGGCGGCGCGGGCGGCGCGCAGCGCGATATTCAGCATGGGCTGCATGGACATTTCACCTAGAGTGTTAAAGAAAGCCGAACATTCTAACAGAAAAGTCTTGCCGGTGAAGGACGACATTCGGTTTCGTGGCGCAAACCCCAGTGCTTCTGTAAGATTTGCTCCCCTTTGCCTTGTCCGAGAGCGCTTCGTCGTGCTGCAAAATATTCGTATCGTCCTGGTCAATACCAGTCATCCGGGCAATATCGGTGGGGCTGCACGAGCCATGAAGAACATGGGGCTGTCGCGTCTGGTGCTGGTCGAGCCGCGGGTTTTTCCTTCCGCCGAAGCCGACGCCCGGGCCTCCGGGGCCACCGATATCCTTGAAAACGCCGAAGTCGTCGCTACCTTGGAGCAGGCCCTGGCCGGCTGCACCCTGGTGCTGGGCACCAGTGCCCGTGACCGCAGCCTGCCCTGGCCGATGCTGGAGCCGCGCGAATGCGGAGTGAAGGTCGTCGAGGAGGCGGCGCAGGGGGCGCAGATCGCCCTGGTGTTCGGTCGCGAGGATTCCGGCCTGACCAACGATGAACTGCAGCGATGTCATTACCACGTGCATATCCCGTCGGACCCCGGCTTCAGCTCGCTGAACCTGGCGGCTGCGGTGCAGGTGTTGAGTTATGAGGTGCGCATGGCCTGGCTGGCACTGGAAGGTCAGCCGCACAGGGTCGAGAAGGATGATGTGGGTGACGAACTGGTTACCATGGATGAGCTGGAGCGCTTCTACGAGCATCTGGAGCAGACGCTGGTGGCTATCGAGTTCCTCGATCCGCAGAAGCCCCGGCACCTGATGGCGCGCCTGCGCCGGCTGTATGGTCGTAGCTCGATCAGTCGGGTGGAAATGAATATTTTGCGTGGCATCCTCACGGAAACCCAGAAAGCGGCCCGTGGCGAGCTCCTTAAGCGGAAGGAATGATGATGTTCGAGCGTTTGCGTGAAGATATCCAAAGCGTATTCCATCGTGACCCGGCGGCGCGCAATGCCTTTGAGGTGCTGACCTGCTACCCGGGCATGCATGCCATATGGCTGCATCGCCTGAGTCACGGGTTGTGGGTGCGCAACTGGAAGCTGCTGGCGCGGGTGGTGTCGAACTTCGGGCGTTGGCTGACCGGCATCGAGATTCACCCGGGTGCCAAGGTCGGGCGGCGGTTCTTCATCGACCACGGCATGGGGATCGTGATCGGCGAAACGGCCGAGATCGGCAATGACGTGACCATCTATCAGGGCGTGACCCTGGGCGGCACGAGCTGGAACAAGGGCAAGCGCCACCCGACCCTGGAGGATGGGGTGGTGGTCGGTGCCGGTGCCAAGGTGCTGGGGCCGTTCACGGTCGGTGCCGGGGCGAAGGTCGGTTCCAATGCGGTGGTGACCAAGGCGGTTCCGGCCGGTGCCACGGTGGTCGGTATTCCCGGGCGGATCATCATGAAGTCCGACGACGAGCAGGAGGCCAAGCGCAAGGCGATGGCCGAGAAGCTCGGTTTCGATGCCTACGGGGTGAGTGGCGATATGCCGGACCCGGTGGCGCGGGCTATCGGACAGATGCTCGATCACCTGCAGGCGGTCGATGGGCGTCTGGAGGGGATGTGTGGTGCGCTGAAGGATTTGGGCAGCAACTATTGCGCCAAGGATCTGCCGGAGCTGCACTGCGAGGGCTTTGCCGAGGTGAAGGCCGAGGGTGAGGCCAAGGCTGGCTGACCTGTGTTGGGCTTTCGGGCCCATTCGCGGGCTTGCCCGCGAATGACTCCAGGATCGCCAGGAGTGTCATCTGAACGCCCCCGCGAAAACCATCGGTCTAGCGCGATGCCATTACGCGCTGACTTTGCTATCATACGCGCGCTCTTTTACGGGTAAACCTGACTAAAGTACTAGGTCTTATAGTTGACTTAAATACTCGGGAATCGCATACTCGTACCCATTCCGTAACTCCGTGGTAATTGTCCATGCGACTGACTACAAAAGGCCGATACGCCGTGACCGCCATGCTTGACCTGGCGTTGCACGCGCAACACGGGCCGGTGTCCCTGGCCGATATCTCCGAGCGCCAAGGCATCTCCCTGTCCTACCTCGAACAGCTGTTCGCCAAGCTGCGCCGCAGCAACCTGGTTTCCAGCGTCCGTGGTCCGGGTGGCGGCTACCAGCTGTCGCGCGACATGCAGGGAATCCAGGTCGCCCAGGTGATTGATGCAGTGAATGAATCGGTCGACGCCACCAAATGCCAGGGGCTGGGTGATTGCCATTCCGGCGACACCTGCCTGACCCACCACCTGTGGTGCGACCTCAGCCTGCAGATCCACGAATTTCTCAGTGGCATCAGTCTGGCAGACCTTGTCACTCGCCGTGAAGTGCAAGAGGTTGCCCTGCGTCAGGACCAGCGCCGCTGTAATGGCAAGGCGCCGCGCCTGGATAAGATCGAAGCGTCCGCCGTCGAATGACAGCCAGAGAGCCAGCGGTGCGCCAGCCAGCCTGATTTAGGAGATAGTCCATGAAATTGCCGATTTACCTTGATTACTCAGCGACCACCCCGGTTGATCCGCGTGTCGCGCAAAAGATGAGTGAATGCCTGCTGGTCGACGGAAACTTCGGCAACCCGGCATCGCGCTCCCACGTGTTCGGCTGGAAGGCCGAGGAATCCGTGGAAAACGCCCGTCGCCAGGTGGCCGACCTGGTCAACGCCGACCCGCGTGAAATCGTCTGGACTTCCGGTGCCACCGAGTCCGACAACCTGGCGATCAAGGGTGTCGCGCATTTCTACCACACCAAGGGCAAGCACCTGATCACCAGCAAGATCGAGCACAAGGCGGTCCTCGACACCATGCGCCAACTGGAGCGCGAAGGTTTCGAGGTCACCTACATCGAGCCGGGTGAAGACGGCCTGATCACCCCCGCCATGGTCGAAGCCGCCCTGCGCGAAGACACCATCCTGGTGTCGGTGATGCACGTGAACAACGAAATCGGCACCGTCAACGACATCGCCGCCATTGGCGAGCTGACCCGCTCGCGCGGTGTGCTGTTCCACGTTGACGCGGCCCAGTCGACCGGCAAGGTCGAGATCGACCTGCAGAAGCTGAAGGTCGACCTGATGTCCTTCTCCGCCCACAAGACCTATGGTCCGAAAGGCATCGGCGCGCTGTACGTCAGCCGCAAGCCGCGTGTGCGCCTGGAGGCGACCATGCATGGCGGTGGTCACGAGCGCGGCATGCGCTCCGGCACCCTGGCGACCCACCAGATCGTCGGCATGGGTGAAGCCTTCCGTGTGGCCAAGGAAGACATGGCTGCCGAGAATGTCCGTATCAAGGCCCTGAGCGACCGTTTCTTCAAGCAGGTCGAGCACCTGGAGGAGCTGTACGTCAACGGCAGCCTGACCGCTCGCGTACCGCACAACCTGAACCTGAGCTTCAACTACGTCGAAGGCGAGTCGCTGATCATGGCACTCAAGGACCTGGCGGTCTCCTCCGGTTCGGCCTGCACCTCGGCTTCGCTGGAGCCGTCGTACGTACTGCGTGCCCTGGGCCGCAACGACGAACTGGCGCACAGCTCGATCCGCTTCACCTTCGGCCGTTTCACCACCGAGGAAGAAATCGACTACGCCGCGCAGAAGGTCTGCGAGGCGGTCACCAAACTGCGCGCCCTGTCGCCGCTGTGGGACATGTTCAAGGATGGCGTCGATATCTCGAAGATCGAGTGGGCGGCACACTAAATAAAGAAGCCGCCACATACAGATCCTGTAGCGACGCGGCAAATGATGTCTGGCGTAGCTGCAGGGTCGAGAGCGGCCCTGATGAGTGAGGAATAAGTACCATGGCTTACAGTGAAAAGGTCATCGACCACTACGAAAACCCGCGCAACGTCGGCAAGATGAATGCCGAGGACCCGGATGTCGGTACCGGCATGGTCGGCGCCCCGGCGTGTGGTGACGTGATGCGTCTGCAGATCAAGGTCAACGAGCAGGGCATCATCGAAGATGCCAAGTTCAAGACCTACGGTTGCGGCTCGGCTATTGCTTCCAGCTCCCTGGCGACCGAGTGGATGAAGGGCAAGACTCTGGATGAAGCAGAGACCATCAAGAACACTCAGCTGGCCGAAGAACTGGCCCTGCCGCCGGTGAAGATCCACTGCTCCGTTCTCGCCGAAGACGCCATCAAGGCCGCCGTTCGCGACTACAAGCAGAAGAAAGGCCTGATCTGACCGATCCGGCGTTGAAGATTTGAGCGAAAAGCTAAGGAGTCCCCGATGGCTATCAGCATGACAGAAGCGGCTGCTCGACACGTGCGACGCTCCCTCGACGGGCGCGGCAAGGGTGAAGGCATTCGCCTGGGTGTTCGCACCACAGGCTGTTCCGGCCTTGCCTACGTGCTGGAGTTCGTCGACGAGGTGGTGGCGGAAGACCAGGTGTTCGAGAGTCACGGCGAAAAAGTGATCATCGACCCGAAGAGTCTGGCCTACCTCGATGGCACCGAGCTGGATTTCGTCAAGGAAGGGTTGAACGAGGGCTTCAAGTTCAACAACCCCAACGTGCGCGGTGAGTGTGGCTGCGGCGAAAGCTTCAACGTCTGAGGCTATTCGTGGGTACTCCTTGTCATTTCGCCTTGTTCGAGCTGCAACCGAGCTTCACGCTGGACCTCGATCAGTTGGCCGCGCGCTATCGCGAGTTGGCGCGCGCCGTTCATCCGGACCGTTTCGCCGATGCCTCCGAGCGTGAGCAGCGGCTGGCGCTCGAGCGTTCCGCCAGCCTCAACGAGGCCTACCAGACCCTCAAGAGTCCGCCCAAGCGCGCGCGTTACCTGCTGGCGCTCAATGGCGGCGAGCTGCCGGTGGAGGTCACCGTGCACGATCCCGATTTCCTCATGCAGCAGATGCAGTGGCGTGAAGAACTCGAAGATCTGCAGGACGACGCCGATCTGCCGGGCATTGCCGCATTCAAGCGGCGCCTGAAGGTCGCCCAGGATGAATTGAACGACAGCTTCGCAGCTTGCTGGAGCGATGCTGCGCAACGCGAACAGGCCGAACGCCTGATGCGGCGCATGCAGTTCCTCGACAAGCTCACCTACGAAGTGCGCCAGTTAGAAGAGCGCCTCGACGATTAACTCCGTGCTGCCGCACGCCTGATATCCAGATAAGTCCAGATAACCATGGCCCTACTGCAGATCGCCGAACCAGGCCAAAGCCCACAGCCGCACCAGCGTCGTCTGGCGGTGGGGATTGACCTGGGTACTACCAATTCGCTGGTCGCTGCATTGCGCAGTGGTCTTTCCGAGCCCCTGGCCGATGCCGACGGGCAGGTGATCCTGCCGTCCGCGGTGCGCTATCACGCCGATCGCGTCGAAGTAGGCCTGTCGGCCCGTCTGGCGGCCTCCAGTGATCCGCTCAATACCGTGTTGTCGGTCAAGCGTCTGATGGGCCGTGGCCTGTCGGACGTCAAGCAGTTGGGCGAGCAACTGCCCTACCGCTTCGTTGGCGGTGAGTCGCACATGCCGTTCATCGACACCGTGCAGGGGCCGAAGAGCCCGGTGGAGGTTTCCGCCGATATCCTGCGGGTGCTGCGCCAGCGCGCCGAGGCGACCCTGGGTGGTGAACTGGTCGGGGCGGTGATCACCGTGCCGGCCTACTTCGACGATGCCCAGCGCCAGGCAACCAAGGATGCGGCCCGTCTGGCCGGGCTGAACGTGCTGCGCCTGCTCAACGAGCCGACCGCCGCGGCGGTGGCCTATGGCCTGGACCAGCACGCCGAAGGGGTGGTGGCGATCTATGATCTGGGGGGCGGCACTTTCGATATTTCGATCCTGCGCCTGACCGGCGGGGTATTCGAAGTACTGGCCACCGGTGGCGACAGTGCCCTGGGTGGCGACGATTTCGACCATGCGATCGCCGGCTGGATCATCGAGCAGGCCGGCTTGTCGGTGGATCTCGATCCGGGCGCGCAGCGCAGCCTGTTGCAGGCCGCCTGCGCGGCCAAGGAAGCGTTGACCGATGCGGCAACTGTCGAAGTGGTTTATGGCGACTGGCGTGCACCGCTGACCCGTGAAGCCTTCGACGGGCTGATCGAGCCGATGATCGCCCGCAGCCTCAAGGCCTGCCGCCGTGCCGTGCGTGACTCGAACGTCGAGCTCGAAGACGTGCATGCCGTGGTGATGGTCGGTGGTTCGACCCGTGTGCCGCGTGTGCGTGAGGCGGTGGCCGAGATGTTCGGCCGCCAGCCGCTGACCGAGATCGATCCGGACCAGGTGGTCGCCATTGGCGCCGCGATCCAGGCCGATACCCTGGCCGGCAACAAGCGCGACGGCGGCGAATTGCTGCTGCTGGATGTCATCCCGCTGTCCCTGGGGCTTGAAACCATGGGTGGCCTGATGGAGAAGGTGATTCCGCGCAATACCACCATTCCCGTGGCGCGCGCCCAGGACTTCACCACCTACAAGGACGGCCAGACGGCCATGGCGATCCACGTGCTGCAAGGCGAACGTGAATTGATCAGTGACTGCCGCTCGCTGGCGCGCTTCGAACTGCGTGGCATTCCGGCCATGGTCGCCGGCGCGGCGAAGATCCGCGTGACCTTCCAGGTCGATGCCGACGGTCTGCTCAGTGTTTCGGCCCGTGAGCTGGGGTCGGGCGTCGAGGCGAGCATCCAGGTCAAGCCGTCCTACGGCCTGACCGACGGCGAAATCGCCCGGATGCTCAAGGATTCGTTCCAGTACGCCGGTGACGACAAGGTCGCTCGCGTGCTGCGTGAGCAGCAGGTCGACGCCCAGCGCCTGATCGAGGCGGTGCAGGGCGCCCTGGAGGCGGATGGCGAGCGCCTGCTCGACGCCGAGGAGCGCCTGGTCATCGAGTTGCAGGTGCAGGAACTGAGCGAACTGATAAAAGGAACCGATGGCCACGCCATCGAGCAGCAGACCAAGCGTCTGTCGCAAGTGACCGATGCCTTTGCGGCCCGACGCCTGGATTCGACGGTGAAAGCCGCGCTGGCCGGACGCAACCTGAACGAGATTGAGGAATAACGATGCCGCAGGTCATTTTTCTGCCCCACGAGAAGTTTTGCCCGGATGGCATGGTGGTCGAGGCCGAGCCCGGCATCTCGATCCTCGAACTGGCCCACGAGCACCATATCGAGATGGAAAGCGCCTGCGGTGGCGTGTGTGCCTGCACCACCTGTCACTGCATCATCCGCGAGGGCTTCGACTCGCTGGAAGAGGCCGATGAGTTGGAGGAAGATTTCCTCGATCGCGCCTGGGGGCTGGAGGCGCAGTCGCGCCTGGGGTGCCAGGCGATCGTCGGCACCGAGGACCTGACGGTCGAGATTCCCAAGTATTCGCTCAACCATGCTGCCGAAGCACCGCATTGATTCAAGGATCTATCATGGGTTTGAAGTGGACTGATGTGCTGGAGATCGCCATCCAGCTGGCTGAAAGCAAACCGGAAGTCGACCCGATGTCGGTCAATTTCGTCGATCTGCACAACTGGGTCATTCACCTGCCGGATTTCGACGACGATCCGGCTCGTGGTGGCGAGAAGGTCCTTGAGGCCATCCAAGGCTGCTGGATCGAGGAGCGCGACTGATCCGGCGGTAAGATCAAGCAATACCCGAGTTAGGCAATACCCAAGAACCCGCGTATAATTCGCGGGTTTAATTTTTCGCAAATTATCGTTTCTGGAGTTACACCATGGCTGTTCAACGCACTTTCTCCATCATCAAGCCTGACGCTGTTGCAAAAAACGTCATCGGTGAGATCACCACCCGTTTCGAAAAAGCCGGCCTGCGCGTTGTCGCTTCGAAGCTGAAGCAGCTGTCGAAAGCCGAAGCCGAAGGCTTCTACGCCGAGCACAGCGCTCGTGGCTTCTTCCCTGACCTGGTTGCCTTCATGACTTCCGGTCCGGTTGTCGTCCAGGTTCTGGAAGGCGAGAACGCTATCGCGCGCAACCGCGAACTGATGGGCGCCACCAACCCGAAAGAAGCCGCTCCAGGCACCATCCGTGCCGACTTCGCCGAGTCCATCGACGCCAACGCCGTTCACGGTTCGGACTCCGAAGCTGCCGCTGCTCGCGAAATCGCTTACTTCTTCGCTGCTACTGAAGTAACCACTCGCTAAGCCACGGCTGACGAGTGAAGGTGAATCCATGACTACATCTGCTGTTAAAACCAACCTGCTGGGGCTGACCCAGCCGGAAATGGAGAAATTCTTCGACTCGATCGGGGAGAAGCGTTTCCGTGCCGGTCAGATCATGAAGTGGATTCACCACTTTGGCGTCGACGATTTCGACGCCATGACCAATCTGGGCAAGGCCTTGCGCGAAAAGCTCAAGAACGTTGCCGAGATTCGCGGTCCCGAAGTGGTCAGCGAGGACATTTCCAGCGACGGCACCCGCAAGTGGGTGGTGCGCGTGGCGTCCGGCAGCTGTGTCGAGACCGTCTACATTCCCCAGGGCAAGCGCGGTACCTTGTGCGTTTCGTCCCAGGCCGGCTGTGCCCTGGATTGCAGTTTCTGCTCCACCGGCAAGCAAGGCTTCAACAGCAACCTCACCGCCGCCGAAGTGATCGGCCAGGTGTGGATTGCCAACAAATCCTTCGGCAGCGTCCCGGCGACCATCGACCGCGCCATCACCAACGTGGTGATGATGGGCATGGGCGAGCCGCTGCTGAACTTCGACAACGTCATCGCCGCCATGCACCTGATGATGGACGACCTGGGCTACGGCATCTCCAAGCGCCGCGTGACCCTGTCGACCTCCGGTGTGGTACCGATGATCGATGAGCTGGCCAAGCACATCGACGTGTCCCTGGCGTTGTCCCTGCACGCACCGAACGATGCGCTGCGCAACCAGCTGGTACCGATCAACAAGAAGTACCCGCTCAAGATGCTGCTCGAGTCGTGCCGCAACTACATGTCGAGCCTGGGCGAAAAGCGCGTGCTGACGGTTGAGTACACCCTGCTCAAGGATGTCAACGATCAGCCCGAGCACGCGGTCGAGATGATCGAGTTGCTCAGGGACACGCCGTGCAAGATCAATCTGATCCCGTTCAACCCGTTCCCGCACTCCGGTTACGAGCGCCCGAGCAACAACGCGATCCGGCGCTTCCAGGATCTGTTGCACCAGGCCGGCTACAACGTCACCGTGCGTACCACTCGCGGTGAAGACATCGATGCTGCCTGCGGGCAGTTGGTCGGGCAGGTGCTGGATCGCACCCGTCGTAGCGAGCGTTATATCGCGGTGCGCGAACTGAGCGCCGATGCCGATATGCCTCGCAGCGCTTCGAGTCGAACCTGAGCTGATCTTGAGCTGATCTTGAGAGAGGAACTCCATGACCCTGCGCCTAGCGCTCTCCGTACTGTTCGCCGGCCTGCTGGCCGGCTGCGTTTCGACTGGCAATGTCGATCCGATGAGTACCGGCAAGGGGCGTGATGAGGCGCGCATGGCTTATGTCCAGCTGGGCATCGGCTATCTGCAGCAGGGCCAGACCGAGCAGGCCAAGGTGCCCCTGAAGAAGGCGCTGGAACTGAACAGCTCCGATGCCGATGCCAACGCCGCCCTGGCGCTGGTGTTCCAGGCCGAGATGGAATGGGACCTGGCCGACCAGCATTTTCGCAAGGCGTTGTCCTCGCGCCCGAACGATGCGCGGATCCTCAACAACTACGGTGGTTTCCTGTACGAGCGCAAGCAGTACAAGCAGGCCTACGAGCGCTTCGAGCAAGCCGCCGCCGACAGCCTTTATCCCGAGCGTTCGCGGGTCTACGAGAACCTCGGCCTGACCGCCCTGGCCCTGGGCGATCGGGAGTTGGCACGGCAGAACATGGACAAATCCCTGCGACTCAACCGCCAGCAGCCACGTGCCTTGCTGGAAATGGCTGAGTTGTCTTACGAAGACAGGCATTATGTGCCGGCGCGTGATTATTACGAGCGGTTCAGCCAGCTCAGCGAGCAGAATGCCCGTAGTCTGTTGCTCGGTATCCGCCTGGCGAAGATTTACGAAGATCGCGACAAGGTCGCCAGTTACGGCCTGCAATTAAAACGACTCTATCCCGGTACGCCGGAATATCAGCAATACCTGTCGGAGCAATGATGAAAGCGGCGCATCCAGAAGTTGTAGCAGCCACTCGCGTAAATCCCGGTGAGACCCTGCGTCAGGCCCGCGAAAGCAATGGCTGGACGCTGGCCGAAGTGGCCCTCAAGCTCAACCTGACGAGCACCTCCCTGAGCAACCTGGAGGCCGGTGCCTTCGACAAGTTGCCAGGGCATACCTTTGCCCGGGGTTATATCCGTGCCTACGCCAAGTTGCTGGGCATGGACCAGACCGTTCTGGTCCAGCAGTTCGACCAGTGCACCGGCACCGACTCCCAGGGCAGCAATGTGCATGCCCTGGGTCGCATCGAAGAGCCGGTGCGGGTTTCCCACACCATTTTGCGAATCGTCAGCCTGTTGCTGCTGATTGCCGTGATCGGTGGCGGCTTTGTCTGGTGGCAGGACCAGACCAGCCAGCGCACCAAGGATCAGGCGGCGATCAGCATGGAGCACGTCGAAGTCGAAAGCGCCGACGGCACCACGCAGATTCATCCGATCGACGAGCCGGAAGACCAGGCGGTCGCCCAGAACCAGTCCAGCCCGGAAGCGGAGCCGGCCGCGCCAGCCGCCGAAACCGCGGCTCCAGCGCCGACGGCTCCGGCAGCGCCTGCCACCCAGGCCGTGGTGCCGGTGCCCCATGCGGCGCAATCGCTGGTGGTTGCGCCACAGCCGGCGCCGAGCCCGGTGTCGCCGGTGTCGCCGACCGCTCCGGTCAATGGCGCTCCGGGCGCACCGGCCGCCGCGGCCAGTGTGCCGGTGGCCGGCGCCGGGCAGGTTCATGTGACCTTCATCGCCGATTGCTGGACTCAGGTCACCGACGGCGGTGGCAAGGTGCTGTTCAGCGGCCTCAAGCGCAAGGGCGATTCGCTCGAAGTCAGCGGCAAGCCGCCGTTCGCGGTACGCCTGGGCTATGCCAAGGGCGCACAGGTCACCTACAACGGGCAGGCGGTCGATGTCGCCCCGTTCACCAGCGGCGAGACTGCTCGCCTGAAGCTAGGTCAATAAGTCATGCACGGCGAATCCCCAATCAAGCGTCGCGAATCGCGTAAAATCTGGGTCGGCTCGGTGCCGGTGGGCGGTGATGCGCCTATCGCGGTGCAGAGCATGACCAACAGCGACACCAATGACGTGGCTGCCACGGTGGCCCAGATCAACCGTCTGGAAGCGGCGGGCGTCGATATCGTCCGGGTTTCCGTGCCGGACATGGACGCTGCCGAAGCCTTCGGCCGGATCAAGCAGCAGGTCAAGGTGCCGCTGGTTGCCGACATCCACTTCGACTACAAGATCGCCTTGCGGGTGGCCGAGCTGGGTGTGGACTGCCTGCGGATCAACCCGGGCAACATCGGTCGTGAAGACCGGGTGCGTGCGGTGGTCGATGCGGCCCGCGACCGTGGGATCCCGATCCGCATCGGTGTCAATGCCGGTTCGCTGGAAAAGGACCTGCAGAAGAAGTACGGCGAGCCGACCCCGGCGGCGCTGGTAGAGTCCGCGCTGCGCCATGTGGAGCATCTGGAGCGCCTGAACTTCCAGGACTTCAAGGTCAGTGTGAAGGCCTCCGACGTGTTCATGGCGGTGGAAGCCTACCGCCTGCTGGCCAAGGAAATCGTCCAGCCGTTGCACCTGGGCATCACCGAGGCTGGCGGTTTGCGTTCAGGTACGGTGAAATCGGCGGTCGGCCTCGGTATGCTGCTGGCCGAAGGGATTGGCGATACTATTCGCATCTCGTTGGCGGCCGACCCGGTCGAGGAAGTGAAAGTCGGCTACGACATTCTCAAGTCCTTGCACCTGCGGTCCCGTGGGATCAACTTCATCGCCTGCCCGAGCTGCTCGCGTCAGAACTTCGATGTGGTCAAGACCATGAACGAGCTGGAAGGGCGCCTGGAAGACCTGCTGGTGCCGATGGATGTCGCGGTGATCGGCTGTGTGGTGAACGGGCCCGGTGAAGCCAAGGAAGCCCATATCGGCCTGACCGGCGGTACACCGAACCTGATCTATATCGACGGCAAGCCGTCGCAGAAACTGACGAATGACAACCTGGTGGAGGAGCTGGAAAAGCTCATCCGGCAGAAGGCGGCCGAAAAGGTCGAAGCCGACGCGGCCCTCATCGCCCGCGGCTGATCGAAGAATTTAAGGAATATCTGTGAGCAAGTCCCTGCAAGCCATTCGTGGCATGAATGACATCCTGCCCGAGCAGACGGCGCTGTGGCGCTATTTCGAGGGCACCGTCGCCCGTCTGCTGGATAACTACGGTTACAAGCAGATCCGCACGCCGATCGTCGAATTCACCGAGCTGTTCAAGCGCTCCATCGGTGAAGTGACCGACATCGTCGAAAAAGAGATGTACACCTTCGAAGACCGCAACGGCGATTCCCTGACCCTGCGTCCGGAAGGCACCGCGGCCTGCGTGCGTGCGGTGCTGGAGCACGGCATCAGCGGTGGCGGCCAGCAACAGAAGCTGTGGTACATCGGGCCGATGTTCCGCCACGAGCGTCCGCAGAAAGGCCGCTACCGCCAGTTCCACCAGATCGGCTGCGAAGTGTTCAACATCGACGGCCCGGACATCGACGCCGAACTGATCGTGCTGACCTGGCGCCTGTGGGGCCTGCTGGGCATCCGCAACGCGGTCAAGCTGGAACTCAACAGCCTGGGCACCAGCGAATCCCGTGGCCGCTATCGCGAGGCCCTGGTGGAGTACCTGTCCGCGCGCTTCGACCAACTGGACGAAGACAGCCAGCGTCGTCTCAAGACCAACCCGCTGCGCGTGCTCGACACCAAGAACGCCGACACCCAGGCCGTGCTGGTGGACGCGCCGAAGCTGGCCGACTACCTCGACGAAGAGTCGCGCCTGCACTTCGAGGGCCTCAAGGCCCGCCTCGATGCGGCCGGCATCCCCTACGTGATCAACCCCAAGCTGGTCCGTGGCCTGGATTACTACAGCAAGACCGTGTTCGAGTGGGTCACCGACCAACTGGGCGCCCAGGGCACTGTCTGTGCCGGCGGCCGCTACGACGGCCTGGTCGAGCAGATGGGCGGCAAGCCGACCCCGGGCGTCGGTTTCGCCATGGGTATCGAACGCCTGATTCTGCTGCTGGAAACCCTGGAGCAGGTGCCTGAAGAGATTTCCCGCCAGGTCGACGTGTACCTGTGCGCCTTCGGCGAGACCGCCGAGCTGGCGGCACTGGCCCTGAGCGAGAAGGTCCGCGACCGGTTGCCGAACCTGCGTTTGCAGATCAATGCCGGTGCCGGTAGCTTCAAGAGCCAGTTCAAGAAAGCTGACAAGAGTGGTGCGCTGTACGCCTTGATCCTCGGAGACGACGAATTGGCTCAGCAAGTGGTAGGTTTCAAACCCCTGCGTGGCCAGGGCGAGCAACAAAGCATTGCCTGGGATGCTCTTTCCGAGCACTTGTCCACCTGCGTCGTGCAGGGTTGAAGCTGTTAGAACAGCCGATTTAGAGAATAAGGAGTATTGGGGTGTCGAGTTCCGAAGAAGATCACGTAGCCGAGTTGAAGGAATGGTGGCAGCGCAACGGCAAACCCCTGGTCACCGGTGGCCTGCTGGCGCTGGTGGTGGTGTTCGGCTGGCAGGCCTGGCACAAGTACCAGAACAACCAGTCGCAAGGTGCCTCGGTGCTCTACCAGGAACTGCTGGAAAGCACCCTGACACCGGACGGCAAGCCTGATCCGGCGCGCGTCGCCGACCTGGCCGGCAAGCTCAATACCCAGTATGGCGGCAGTGCCTACGCGCAATACGGCAGCCTGTTCGTCGCCAAGGTCGCGGTCGACACCGGCAAGCTGGACGATGCCGCCACCGAGCTCAAGGCCGTGGTCGACAAGCCGGTCAATGCCACCCTGGGCGAAGTCGCGCGTCAGCGCCTGGCCCAGGTGTTGGCTGCCCAGAACAAGGCCGACGAGGCACTCAAGCTGCTCGACGGCGATACCGACAAGGCGTTCCTGGCCAGTCGCGAAGAACTCAAGGGGGACCTGCTGGTTCAACTGGGTCGTAACGATGAAGCCCATGCTGCGTACCAAAAGGCCAAGGCGGCGCTTTCCGATGAAGCGGCGGTCGGTGGCTTACAAATCAAGCTCGACGACCTGGCCAAAGGGGATGCGTGACGTGATCCGTTGGAAACATGCAGCATTGCTGGCCCTGGCCATTCTGGCCGCGGGTTGCAGCAGCAACAGCAAGAAAGAATTGCCGCCGGCCGAGCTGACTTCCTTCAAGGAAGAAGTGGTTCTGCAGAAGCAGTGGAGCCGCTCCATTGGCGATGGCCAGGGCAAGATCTACAACCTGCTGGTTCCAGCGGTTGACGGTGACACCCTCTACGCGGCTGATGACAGCGGCGTCGTGGTGGCCATGGACCGCATGAACGGCGACGTGAAGTGGAAGAAGGACCTGGAACTGCCGGTTTCCGGTGGTGTCGGCGTCGGCTACGGCCTGGTGCTGCTGGGTACCCTCAAGGGCGAAGTGATTGCCCTGGATTCCGGCAGCGGCGAAGAAAAATGGCGCTCCCGCGTCACCAGCGAGGTGCTGGCTCCGCCGGCAACCAACGGCGACGTGGTGGTGGTGCAGACCCAGGATGACCGCGTGATCGGTCTCGACGCCTCCACCGGCAACCAGCGCTGGCTGTACGACAGCTCGCCGGCAGTACTGACCCTGCGCGGCACCGGTGCGCCGCTGGTGACCAACCACCTGGCGGTGGCTGGCCTGTCGACCGGCAAGGTCGTCGCGCTGGATACCCAGAACGGCGTGCCGGCCTGGGAAACCCGCGTGGCGATTCCACAGGGTCGTTCGGAACTGGAGCGTGTGGTCGACATCGACGGTGGCCTGCTGTTGTCCGGCGGCACCCTGTATGTCGCCAGCTACCAGGGCCGCATGGCCGCACTGGACCTGGAAAGCGGCCGGATCCTCTGGCAGCGTGATGCCTCCAGCTACGCCGGTGTCGCCCAGGGCTTCGGCAGCGTTTACGTCGCCCTGGCCTCGGGCACCGTCGAAGGTGTCGACGAGCGTTCCACCACCGCGATCTGGAGCAACGACTCCCTGGCCCGCCGTCAACTGTCGGCACCGGAGGTGTTTTCCAGCTATGTGGCGGTCGGCGACTTCGAAGGCTACCTGCACCTGCTGAGCCAGGTGGACGGTCGTTTCGTCGGTCGCGAGCGTATCGACAGCGATGGCCTGCGGGTTCGTCCGCTGGTGGTGGGTGACATGATTTATGTGTATGGCAACAGCGGCAAACTGGAAGCCCTGACCATCAAGTAAGGCTTTGACTATGCTTGGGGGAATCCCCAAGCGGCCTCGCTCTGCGAGGTTTGCGGCACCTTCCGGCGCCGCCCCCGAGCACCAGCCGCTGCCACGCAGCGGCTTTTGTATTTTCTGAAATAACGAAGTGGAGAGCCGCATGGTTCCCGTAATCGCCCTGGTGGGCCGACCGAACGTCGGCAAGTCCACCCTGTTCAATCGCCTGACCCGCAGCCGCGACGCCATCGTCGGCGACCTGTCCGGTCTGACCCGTGATCGCCAGTACGGTGAGGCTAAGTGGCAGGGGCGTTCCTATATTGTGATCGACACCGGCGGTATCTCCGGCGACGAGCACGGCATGGACGAGAAGATGGCCGAGCAGTCGCTGCTGGCCATTGAAGAAGCCGATGTCGTGCTGTTCCTGGTGGATGCCAAGGCCGGCTACACCGCTGCCGACCAGATGATCGGCGAGCACCTGCGCAAGCGCAACAAGCGTTCCTACGTGGTCGCCAACAAGATCGACAACATCGATCCGGATATGGCACGTGCCGAGTTCAGCCCCATGGGCCTGGGCGACGCGCTGCCGATCGCCGGCGCCCACGGTCGCGGTATCAACCAGATGCTGGAAATCGTCCTGGGTGACTTCCCTCGGGACGAGGCGGAACCTGAAGAAGGCGAGGCCGAAGAGGTTGCCGAAGGCGAGGAGGCCACGCGCATTCCGGGCCCGAGCGAGAAGGATGGCATCAAGATCGCCATCATCGGTCGGCCGAACGTCGGCAAGTCGACCCTGGTCAACCGTATGCTCGGCGAGGACCGGGTGATCGTCTATGACCAGCCAGGTACCACCCGTGACAGTATCTACATCCCGTTCGAGCGCAACGACGAGAAGTACACGCTGATCGACACCGCCGGTGTGCGCAAGCGCGGCAAGATCCACGAGGAAGTCGAAAAGTTCTCGGTGGTGAAGACCCTGCAGGCGATCAAGGACGCCAACGTGGTGATCTTCGTGATGGACGCCCGCGAAGGTGTGGTCGACCACGACCTGAACCTGCTCGGCTTCGCCCTGGAAGCCGGTCGCGCGCTGGTCATCGCCCTGAACAAGTGGGACGGCATGACCCCGGGCGAGCGTGACTACGTGAAGACCGAGCTGGAGCGCCGGCTGTTCTTCGTCGACTTCGCCGACATCCACTTCATCTCGGCGCTGCACGGCACCGGCGTGGGCAACCTGTACCAGTCGGTGCAGAACTCGTTCAAGTCGGCGGTGACCCGCTGGCCGACCAGCCGCCTGACCCAGATCCTCGAGGACGCGGTGTCCGAACACGCGCCACCGATGGTCAACAACCGCCGGATCAAGCTGCGCTATGCCCACCTCGGTGGTGCCAACCCGCCGCTGATCGTGATCCACGGCAACCAGGTGGAGAAGGTCCCGAACTCCTATGTGCGGTACCTGGAAAACACCTATCGCCGTGTGCTGAAACTGGTAGGGACGCCGATCCGTATCGAGTTCAAGGGCGGCGAGAACCCGTTCGAAGGCAAGAAGAACACGCTGACCGACCGTCAGGTCAACAAGAAGCGTCGCCTCATGTCGCACCACAAGAAAGCCGAGAAGAAGCGCCGCGACAAGCGCTGATTCCGGACTCGGAAGAGGGCGCCCATGGCGCCCTTTTTCATGCCTGGTGGATACGTTATCCTCGAACCCTCCCGTGCCGTGTAGAGCCGGATGTTCAGCAGGGAAAACGGCCCCATGATCACCAGCAAGTTGCCGAATGTCGGCACCACCATCTTTACCCGGATGTCCCAGCTCGCCGCGGAAACCGGCGCACTGAACCTGTCCCAGGGCTTCCCTGATTTCGATGGCCCGCAAGCCTTGCGCGATGCAGTGGCCCGGCACATTGCCAGCGGCCATAACCAGTATGCGCCAATGACCGGCCTGCCGGCCCTGCGCCAGCAGGTGGCGGCGAAGATCTTCAGCAGCTATGGCGTCCATGTGAACGCCGATGCGGAAGTGACGATCACTCCCGGGGCGACCCAGGGTATCTTCTGTGCGATCCAGGCGGTGATTCGGCCGGGCGATGAGGTCATCGTCTTCGACCCCTGCTACGACAGCTACGAGCCCTCGGTGGAACTGGCCGGCGGGCGCTGCATCCACGTGCAACTGAGTCTCGACGACTTCGCCATCGATTGGCAGAAACTCGAGGATGCGCTCAGTCCGCGGACCCGGATGATCATTCTCAATACGCCGCACAACCCCAGTGGTGCGCTGATCAGTCATGCCGAACTGGACCAGTTGGCGACGCTGATCGCCGATCGGGACATCTACCTGATCAGCGACGAGGTCTATGAGCACCTGGTCTACGACGATGTGCCGCATGCCAGTGTGCTGGCCCATGAGGCACTCTATCAGCGTGCGTTCGTCGTCAGTTCGTTCGGCAAGACCTACCACGTCACCGGCTGGAAGACCGGCTACGTGATTGCGCCGCCGGCCCTGAGTGCCGAATTGCGCAAGGTGCATCAGTACGTCAGCTTTTGCGGCGTGACTCCGTTGCAGTACGCCCTGGCCGACTATATGGAAGAAGACCCCGGCCATGTGCAGCGCCTGCCGGCGTTCTACCAGCAAAAGCGCGACCTGTTCTGCGACCTGCTCAGCCAGTCGCGTTTCAGCTTCAGGCGTGTGGCGGGTACCTATTTCCAGCTGGTCGATTACTCGCAGATCCGCCCGGACCTGAACGACGTCGACATGGCGATGTGGATGACCCGCGAGCATGGCGTGGCGGCGATCCCGGTATCGGTGTTCTACCAGACACCGCCCGAGGGCCAGCGGCTGGTTCGCCTGTGTTTTGCCAAGCGCGAGGAGACGTTGCGTGAAGCGGCGGAGAAATTATGCGTGATCTGAGTACGTTGCCCGATCTGAAGCTGGCCCTGGTACAGACGTCCCTGGCCTGGCATGACCGTCAGGCCAACCTGGAGCATTTTGAGGTGCTGCTGGAGCAGGCCCGCGGCGCCGACCTGATCATCCTGCCGGAAATGTTCACCACCGGTTTTTCCATGGAGTCCAGGACCCTGGCCGAGCCGGAGAATGGTCCGACCACCCAGTGGCTGCGTCGCCAGGCGAAAAAGCTCGATGCGGTGGTCACCGGCAGCGTGATCGTGCATGCCGCCGATGGCAGCCATCGCAACCGGTTGCTGTGGGCGCGGCCGGATGGCGAGGTCTGGCACTACGACAAGCGCCACCTGTTTCGCATGGCGGGCGAGCACAACCACTACACCCCTGGCGAGCGCCAGGTGCAGTTCGAACTCAAGGGGTGGCGGGTGCGCCCGCTGATCTGCTACGACCTGCGTTTCCCGGTGTGGAGTCGGGATGCCCATGACACCGATCTGCTGCTTTATACCGCGAACTGGCCGGGCGCCCGACGTCTGCACTGGAATCGCCTGTTGCCGGCCCGGGCGATCGAGAACCTCTGCTATGTGGCGGCGGTGAACCGGGTCGGGACCGATGGCAAGGGCTTTTCGTACACCGGCGACAGCCAGGTGCTGGATTTCCAGGGCGAGTCGCTGCTGGGAGCGGGGGAGGCCGATGGCGTGTTCCAGGTCAGCCTCAGCGCTGCCGAGCTGGCGGCGTATCGCGAGCGGTTTCCGGCCAATCTGGATGCCGACAGCTTCGAGTTCACCTGATTCGGTGGTCGGCAGGCTTGCCCGCGAATGGGCCCTTGAACTGAACACAAGCTCCAGAAAGAAAGAGGCCCCGAGGTGTTCACCCCGGGGCCTCTTTCCTTTATCGCGACGGACGCTTACGCGGCCTTGCTCGCGGTCGACTGGCTCAGCGAGCGGTTCAGGGCGCTGAACACCGCCTTGAAGCTGGCCGTGGTGATGTTTTCATCGATACCCACGCCGTGCACCGCACGTTCACCGTTCACACGCAGCTCGATGTAGGCCGCAGCCTTGGCGTTGGTGCCCGCGCCGATGGCGTGCTCGTTGTAGTCCATGATCTCCACCGGGACCGGCAGGCCGGCCACCAGGGCTTCCAGGGCGCCATTGCCCTTGCCGCGCCAGTGCAGGTTAGTCTCGCCCTGGCCCTTGCTCGCCACTTCGACTTCGACGCTGCTGTTGCCGTTCTCTTCCTGCAGGCGATGGCTGACCAGCGCATACGGGGTGTTGGCCTGCAGGTACTCGCTGTGGAGCAGGGCGTGGATCTGCTGGGCGGTCATTTCCAGGCCCAGGCGATCGGTTTCGCGCTGTACCACCTGGCTGAATTCGATCTGCATGCGACGTGGCAGGCTGATGCCGTACTCCTGCTCCAGCAGGTAGGCGATACCGCCCTTGCCCGACTGGCTGTTGACGCGGATCACCGCTTCGTAGCTGCGGCCGATGTCGGCCGGGTCGATCGGCAGGTACGGTACTTCCCACAGGGCGTCCGCCTGCTGCTGGGCGAAGCCCTTGCGGATCGCATCCTGGTGCGAGCCGGAGAACGCGGTGTGAACCAGGTCGCCGACATAGGGATGACGTGGGTGCACCGGAATCTGGTTGCACTCCTCGACCACCTTGCGCACACCGTCGATGTCGGAGAAATCCAGTTGCGGGTCGAGACCCTGGGTGTACATGTTCAGGGCCACGGTCACCAGGTCGACGTTACCGGTACGCTCGCCGTTGCCGAACAGGCAGCCTTCGACACGGTCGGCGCCGGCCATCAGGCCCAGCTCGGTGGCGGCTACGCCGGTACCACGGTCGTTGTGGGTGTGCAGGCTGATAATCACGCTGTCACGACGGTTGATGTTGCGGTGGAACCACTCGATCTGGTCGGCGTAGACGTTCGGCGTGGCCACTTCGACGGTGGCGGGCAGGTTGAGGATCACCTTGTTCTCGGGGGTCGCGTTCCACACCTCGACCACGGCGTCGCAGACTTCCTTGGCGAACTCCAGCTCGGTGGCGCTGAAGGTTTCCGGGGAGTATTCGAACTGCCACTGGGTTTCCGGCTGCTGGGCGGCGTACTTGACGAACAGTTTGGCCGCGTTCACCGCGATATCCTTCACGCCCTGCTTGTCCTGGTTGAAGACGATGCGGCGGAACGACGGGCTGGTGGCGTTGTACAGGTGCACGATGGCCTTCTTGGCGCCGCGCAGGGATTCGAAGGTGCGGGCGATCAGGTCTTCACGGGCCTGGGTGAGCACCTGGATGGTAGTGTCGTCCGGGATATGGCCGTCTTCGATCAGGGTACGCACGAAGTCGAAGTCGGTCTGCGATGCGGCCGGGAAGGACGCCTCGATTTCCTTGACGCCGACGCTGACCAGGGTTTTCCAGAAACGCAGTTTTTTCGCCGAGTCCATCGGCTCGATCAGCGACTGGTTGCCGTCGCGCAGGTCGGAACTGCACCAGATCGGCGCGGCAGTGATGGTTTTCGACGGCCAGGTGCGGTCAGGGAGGTTGATCACCGGGAATGGACGGTATTTCGAAGACGGATCTTTGAGCATGCTCATGGGGAATTCCTTGTTTGTCAGGGCCGAAAAGAGGCGGCCAGCCGGTGTAGCGTTGTCAGGAAAAAGCCTGGGGATGAGGCACCGCGATTCAGCCCGGCAGTCGTGCGCTGACGAGGCAGAGACTGCGGTGTTGACGACGCTGAATGAGGGTATGGGACGTTTTCATGCTTCCAACCCTAACCAGTGGGGTGAAAGATGGCAAGCCTGTAGAAAAATTTGAGAGGAATACTCGATAAAATGGCTTTTTCGAGATTTTATTCTGCTTCGGGTGCGGAAAGTCTAGAACAATTGCGCACTATTTTGGACCGGCGCAATCCTTCTCGCTACCTTGCACGGCCGTGAGGGCGCTCCGCCGTGTGCTGCGCGAGGGACAGCGCAGACAAAAAAGGAGGCCCGAAGGCCTCCCTTTTCCATTGCCCGACACCCTTACAGGCTGGAGATCCGGGCGTGCTGCTCGGCCAGCTTGCCCAGGGCCTGTTCGGCTTCGGCGAGCTTGGCGCGCTCCTTCTCGATGACTTCAGCCGGAGCCTTGTCGACGAATGCGGCGTTCGACAGCTTGCCGCCGACGCGCTGGACTTCGCCCTGCAGGCGCTGGATTTCCTTGTCCAGGCGAGCCAGTTCGGCGCCCTTGTCGATCAGCCCGGCCATGGGCACCAGCACTTCCATCTCGCCGACCAGGGCGGTGGCGGACAGGGGTGCTTCTTCGCCGGCGGCCAGCACGGTGATCGATTCGAGCTTGGCCAGCTTCTTCAGCAGTGCCTCGTTTTCCTTCAGGCGACGCTGGTCTTCGGCACCGGCGTTGTTGAGGAACAGTGCCAGCGGCTTGCCCGGACCGATGTTCATTTCGGCGCGGATGTTGCGCACGCCGAGCATCAGCCCCTTGAGCCATTCGATATCGCCTTCGGCCGCCTGGTCGATGCGCTCCTCGTTCGCCACCGGCCACGGTTGCAGCATGATGGTCCTGCCTTCGGCACCGACCAGCGGCGCCAGGCGCTGCCAGATTTCCTCGGTGATGAACGGCATGAACGGGTGAGCCAGGCGCAGGGCCACTTCCAGTACGCGCACCAGGGTGCGACGGGTGCCGCGCTGGCGCTCGACCGGCGCATTCTCGTCCCACAGCACCGGCTTGGACAGTTCCAGGTACCAGTCGCAGTACTGGTTCCAGATGAACTCGTAGAGCGCCTGGGCGGCCAGGTCGAAACGGAACTGGTCGAGCTGGCGGGTCACTTCGGCTTCGGTACGCTGCAGTTGCGAGATGATCCAGCGATCAGCCAGCGACAGCTCGTAGGCCTCGCCGTTCTGGCCGCAGTCCTCGCCCTTGTCGAGCACGTAGCGGGCGGCGTTCCAGATCTTGTTGCAGAAGTTGCGGTAGCCTTCGACGCGGCCCATGTCGAACTTGATGTCGCGACCGGTGGACGCCAGCGAGCAGAAGGTGAAGCGCAGGGCGTCGGTGCCATAGCTGGCGATGCCCTCGGCGAACTCGGCGCGGGTCTGCTTCTCGATGGCTTTCTGCAGCTTGGGCTGCATCAGACCGGTGGTGCGCTTCTGCACCAGCGCCTCGAGCTCGATACCGTCGATGATGTCCAGCGGGTCGAGAACGTTGCCCTTGGACTTGGACATCTTCTGGCCCTGGCCGTCGCGCACCAGGCCGTGGACGTAGACGGTCTTGAACGGAACCTGCGAGGTGCCGTCCTCGTTCTTCACCAAGTGCATGGTCAGCATGATCATCCGGGCGACCCAGAAGAAAATGATGTCGAAGCCGGTCACCAGCACGTCGGTGGGGTGGAAGGTCTTGAGGAACTCGGTCTGCTCCGGCCAGCCCAGGGTGGAGAAGGTCCACAGGCCCGAACTGAACCAGGTGTCGAGAACGTCGTTGTCCTGCTGCAGGGCGATGTCCGCGCCGAGGTTGTGCTTGGCACGCACTTCGGCTTCGTCGCGGCCGACATAGACCTTGCCCGACTCGTCGTACCAGGCCGGAATCCGGTGGCCCCACCACAGCTGGCGGCTGATGCACCAGTCCTGGATATCGCGCATCCAGGAGAAGTACATGTTTTCGTACTGCTTGGGCACGAAGGCGATGCGGCCGTCCTCCACGGCGGCAATGGCCGGTTCGGCCAGCGGCTTGGTCGACACGTACCATTGGTCGGTCAGCCAGGGCTCGATGACGGTGCCGGAACGGTCGCCCTTCGGCACCTTCAGGGCGTGATCGTCGATGCTGACCAGGAGGCCCGCGGCGTCGAAGTCGGCGACGATCTGCTTGCGCGCCTCGAAGCGGTCGAGGCCGACGTATTGCGCCGGGATCTTGCCGTCGATGCTTTCGTTCAGCGTGCCGTCGAGGTTGAACACCTGGCAGGCCGGCAGGACGCTGGCGTTCTTGTCGAAGATGTTCAGCAGCGGCAGGTTGTGGCGCTTGCCGACTTCATAGTCGTTGAAGTCGTGGGCCGGGGTGATCTTCACGCAACCGGTGCCGAATTCGGGGTCGCAGTAGTCGTCGGCGATGATCGGGATGCGACGGCCAACCAGTGGCAGCTCGACGAATTTGCCGATCAGGGCCTTGTAGCGCTCGTCGTTCGGGTTCACCGCAACGGCGGAGTCGCCGAGCATGGTTTCCGGGCGGGTGGTGGCGACGATCAGGTGGTCCAGGCCTTCGGCGGTACGGGCTCCGTCAGCCAGCGGGTAGCGCAGGTTCCACAGGAAACCCTTCTCGTCGTGGTTTTCCACCTCGAGGTCGGAAATGGCCGTGTGCAGCTTGGTGTCCCAGTTGACCAGACGCTTGCCGCGGTAGATCAGTCCATCCTCGTGCAGGCGCACGAAGGCTTCCTTGACCGCCTCGGAGAGACCGTCATCCATGGTGAAGCGCTCGCGGCTCCAGTCCACCGACGAACCCAGGCGCCGGATCTGCCGGCTGATGTTGCCGCCGGACTGCTCCTTCCATTCCCAGACCTTCTCCAGGAACTTCTCGCGCCCCAGGTCGTGGCGGTTCTGGCCCTGGGCTTCGAGCTGGCGCTCCACCAGCATCTGGGTGGCGATACCCGCGTGGTCGGTGCCCGGCTGCCACAGGGTGTTGCGGCCCTGCATGCGGCGGAAACGGATCAGCGCGTCCATGATCGCATTGTTGAAGCCGTGGCCCATGTGCAGGCTGCCGGTGACGTTCGGCGGCGGGATCATGATGGTGTAGGAGTCACCCGCGCCCTGCGGGGCGAAGTAGTTCTCGGACTCCCAGGTCTGGTACCAGGAAGTTTCAATGGCGTGCGGCTGGTAGGTCTTATCCATGCGCGGCGGGACCCTTAGGCATTAATTCAGGAAAGCCGGCAAGTATAACGGGGATATGGCGCGGGGCGTAGACCTCATTTCAGGAAGGGTACTGGCTGAGCAGGCGCTCCATCCGGGCGTCCAGGCGGCGCTTGATCTCGGCCTCGATATGCGGCGCAAAATCGTCGATCACATCCTGCATGATCAGTTGTGCGGCGGCACGCAGTTCGCTGTCCAGATGCAGCAGGGCATCCTGGTTCCTGCCACGGGCAGGTTCGGCGGCGGTCGCCGGCCCGGGCGTCGGTGCGGGCTGGGTGACGGCCGGTCTGTCGGCTTCGATTGGAGCCTCGACCCTGGTGGTCTCGACCTGAACTTCGGTCCTGCTCTTGCTGCCCACCATGTCGAACAGCAGCGGAATCTGCCCTTCGGCAGGGACGGTTTCGGTCAGCAGCGGCGGTTGCAGGGTTTCGTCACCCAGCAGCTTGCGGATCGACTCGAGCTCGTCCAGCAGGGGAGCGGCCTTTTGTGATTGTCTTGGAGTGTCCATCGGGTTGCTCAAAGTCGCTGTAGACGGTGATCTTGCAGAGGATAGCCCTGTTCGCGGTAGAAGCGGAAACTCTCCCGCGCCGCCTGGCGGATGGTCGGGTCTTCCACCACCACTTCCGCGATGCGGGCAAACCGCGAGGCGAACGGCGGGACCCGCTTGTCCAGGTTGACCAGCAGGTCCTGGTGGGGGCCGGGATCGTCTCCCAGCCCCAGCACGACGCTGCCTTGCGGCTCGCTTTCGGCGGGGCCGTGAGGCACGAAGCTCTCGCCCTTGAAACGCCACAGCCGGGCGTCGAGTTCCTCGCGCTGCGCGGCATCGCTGCAATGCAGGTAGATCCGGTGGCCCAGGCGCCAGGCCTTTTCGGTCAGCTTGCAGGCGAAATCCAGGCGCGCCATGGGATCCGCGCTGGGAAGGATATAGAAGTCGACTTGGGTCATGGGGAATTCCGCAGGCCGGGCGGCGGCGTTGACGGGCGCCGCCCGGCAGGCTCAGGGTCAGGCCTTGGCACGGTCCAGCAGGTATTGGGTCAGCAGCGGAACCGGACGACCGGTGGCGCCCTTGTCCTTGCCTCCGCTGATCCAGGCCGTGCCGGCGATGTCCAGGTGGGCCCAGTTGAGGTTCTTGGTGAAGCGCGACAGGAAGCAGGCGGCAGTGATGGTGCCGGCCTTCGGTCCGCCGATATTGGCAATGTCGGCGAACGGGCTGTCCAGCTGCTCCTGATATTCGTCGAACAGCGGCAGTTGCCAGGCGCGGTCATCGGCCTGGCGGCCGGCGCTCAGCAGTTGCTCGATCAGTTCGTCGTTGTTGCCCAGCAGGCCCGAGGTGTGCGAGCCGAGGGCGACGATGCAGGCGCCGGTCAGGGTGGCGATGTCGATCACCGCCTGCGGCTTGAAGCGCTCGGAGTAGGTCAGGGCATCGCACAGCACCAGGCGGCCTTCGGCGTCGGTGTTGAGGATCTCCACGGTCTGGCCGCTGAGGGTGGTGACGATGTCGCCCGGACGGGTCGCGCCGCCGCTCGGCATGTTCTCGGCGCAGGCCAGGATGCACACCAAGTTGATCGGCAGCTTGAGTTCCAGCACGGCCTTCAGGGTGCCGAAGACGCTGGCGGCACCGCCCATGTCGAACTTCATCTCATCCATGCCAGCGCCCGGTTTCAGGCTGATGCCGCCGGTGTCGAAGGTGATGCCCTTGCCGACCAGGGCGAATGGCTTCTCGGATTTCTTGCCGCCGTGGTACTGCATGACGATCAGGCGGGGTGGCTGGTCGCTGCCCTGGCCGACCGCATAGAACGAACCCATGCCCATTTCCTTGATCTTCTTCTCGTCGAAGATCTCCACCTTCAGGCCCTTGTGGGCCTTGCCCAGGCTCTTGGCCTGTTCGGCGAGGTAGCTCGGGTGGCAGACGTTCGGTGGCGCGTTGCCCAGGTCGCGGGTGAAGGCCATGCCGCTGGCGATGGCCTTGGCATGGGTCACGGCGCGCTCGACTTCGGCCTGGGCGGCCTTGATGGTGACCAGGGTGATTTTCTTCAGGGCGCGCGGTTCGGCCTTCTGGCTCTTGTAGGCGTCGAAACTGTACTCGCCATCGAGCAGGCTTTCGGCCAGCAGGCGGGTCTTGCCGTAGCTGTCGCGACCCTTGACCACCACTTCGTCGAGCGCGAGCACGGCGTCGCTGCCGCCCAGGCCCTTGAGGGTACCGAGGATGCTGGAGACGATCTTGCGGAACGGCCGGTCGCCCAGTTCGGCGTCCTTGCCCACGCCCACCAGCAGTACGCGGTCTGCCTTCAGGTTCGGCAGGCTCTGCAGCAGCAGGCTCTGGCCGACCTTGCCGGCCAGGTCGCCGCGCTTGAGGATGGCAGCGATGGCGCCACCCGCCAGTTCGTCGAGCTTCTGTGCGACAGGGCCGAGCTTGCGGCCTTCGCCGACGGCGACTACCAGGGTGGCGGTCTTCAACGTTTCCGGGCTAACGCTTTTTACAACCAGTTCCATGTCTGGGTCCCTGAATATAAGGTCAGTTGGCGCACAGCGGGGCTCTGCGCTGGGTGGCTTGGCGACACTGTGGCGCGCAAGCGACAAAGGCGGCAGTTTGAACCTCGCCGACCGCTGCTGACAACCCTGCGTTGCAGCTTTGCGTGCGCGGTTGAGCGTGCGCAGTGACAGGGGCGGTCAATCACAGGATAATGCGCCATCCTTTCGGGTGGCTCGCAGTGCAGGCCGCCCTGTTTGCTTGTTTGGCCGCCTTAGCCTGACAACCCTGGAGTGTCTGGTTTGATCGTCTTTCGTTATCTGTCTCGCGAAGTCCTGGTTACATTGAGTGCCGTCAGCGCCGTCCTGCTGGTGATCACCATGAGCGGGCGCTTCGTCAAGTTTCTCGCCCAGGCCGCTTCGGGTGCCCTGGACCCGGGTTCGTTGTTCCTGATCATGGGGTTTCGCCTGCCCGGCTTCCTGCAACTGATCCTGCCACTGGGTCTGTTCCTCGGGATTCTGCTGGCCTATGGCCGGTTGTACCTGGAAAGCGAGATGACCGTGTTGTCCGCCACGGGCATGAGCCAGCAGCGGCTGCTCGGCATGACCATGGCTCCGGCATTGCTGGTGGCGCTGCTGGTGGCCTGGCTGAGCCTGTCCCTGGCCCCCCAGGGCGCCTACCAGTTTCAACTGGTGCTGAACAAGCAGGATGCCCTGACCGAGTTCGACGTCCTGGAGCCGGGGCGCTTCCAGGCATTGAATGACGGTTCGCGCATCACCTACACCGAAAAGCTCTCCGATGACCGTTCCCATCTGGGTGGCGTCTTCATTTCCGAGAAGCGCCTGGGCCAGGACAAGAAGGACCGTGGTATCTCGGTGCTGGTTGCCGACCATGGCCGCCTCGAGGTCAAGCCGGACGGCAATCGTTTCCTGGTCCTGGAGGATGGCTATCGCTATGACGGCAGCCCGGGGCAGGCCGACTACCGGGTGATCAAGTACGACACCTACGGCGTACAGATGGACAAACCGGAAATCAGCAACGAGGTGACCGACCGCGATGCACTGGCCACCCACGACCTGTGGGGCAGCAGTGAGCGCAAGTCGATTGCCGAGCTGCAATGGCGCCTGTCGTTGCCGCTGCTGGTGTTCATCGTCACACTGATGGCGGTGCCGCTGTCGCGGGTCAATCCGCGTCAGGGGCGCTTCCTCAAGCTGCTGCCGGCGATTCTGCTGTACATGGCCTACCTGACCATGCTGATTTCCGCCCGCGGCGCCCTGGAGAAGGGCAAGCTGTCGCCGCTGCTCGGCCTGTGGTGGGTGCATGGGCTGTTCCTGGCGATCGGCCTGGGACTGCTGTATTGGGAACCGTTGCGTTTGAAGCTGGCGAGTCGTCGCGGCATGAAGGAGATGGCTCGTGGTTAAGCTCGACCGCTACATTGGCAGTGCCGTGTTCATGGCGATCCTGGCCGTGCTCGGGATCATCCTCGGCCTGGCCTCGCTGTTCGCCTTCATCGACGAGATGGGCAACATCAGCGATACCTACACCTGGGGCGACGTGCTCAGCTTCGTGCTGCTGACCGCGCCACGACGGGTCTACGACATGCTGCCGATGGCCGCGCTGATCGGTTGCCTGATCGGCCTGGGCAGCCTGGCCAGCAACAGCGAACTGACCATCATGCGCGCGGCGGGCGTGTCCATCGGGCGTATCGTCTGGGCGGTGATGAAGCCCATGCTGGTGCTGATGCTCGTCGGTGTGCTGGTGGGCGAGTACGTGGCGCCGGTCACCGAAAGCAAGGCCCAGGCCGACCGGGCGCTGGCCCAGGGTTCCGGCGATGCCCAGAGTTCCAAGCATGGCTTGTGGCACCGCCAGGGTGACGAGTTCATCCATATCAACGCCGTGCAGCCCAACGGCCTGCTCTACGGGGTGACCCGCTACCAGTTCGACGACCAGCGGCGCCTGCAATCCTCGAGTTTCGCCAAGCTGGCGCGCTTCGAACAGGATCACTGGACCCTGACGGACGTGACCACCACCCATTTCCGTGGTGATCACACCGAAGTCATCAACACGCCGCAGGAGACCTGGGGCGTGTCCCTCCAGCCGAACCTGCTGAGCACCGTGGTGATGGTGCCCGAGGCGCTTTCGATCAGTGGTCTGTGGAGCTACATCCACTACCTGGCGGACCAGGGGCTGGCCAACGGTCGCTACTGGCTGGCGTTCTGGGTCAAGATCCTGCAACCTTTGGTCACTGCGGCACTGGTGCTGATGGCTATCTCGTTCATCTTCGGTCCGCTGCGGTCGGTGACCCTCGGTCAGCGGGTGTTCACCGGGGTGCTGGTCGGTTTCACCTTCCGCATCGCCCAGGACCTGCTCGGCCCGTCGAGCCTGGTGTTCGGCTTCCCGCCGCTGTTCGCGGTGCTGGTGCCGGCGGGGATCTGTGCGATTGCCGGCTTCTGGCTGCTGCGACGCGCCGGATAGACGCCTCGCACCGCTCTGGATAGCCCGAAAAAAGCCTCTGCCGACCGGCAGGGGCTTTTTTGTACCTGTCGCCCCGCCGGTTGACGTGACGCCTTGCTTGCGCATCAGGTACAATTCCCGGCTATTTTTCGGCGGGCAGTCTGCCTGCAACCTTTTTGAGTGTTGACCCGTGAGTGATTTGAGTCATATCCGCAATTTCTCCATCATCGCCCACATTGACCATGGCAAGTCGACTCTGGCCGATCGCTTCATCCAGATCTGCGGCGGCCTGGCCGAGCGCGAGATGGAAGCGCAGGTGCTGGATTCCATGGACCTCGAGCGCGAGCGCGGGATCACCATCAAGGCCCACAGCGTTACCCTGTACTACAAGGCCAAAGACGGCATCACCTACCAGCTGAACTTTATCGATACCCCGGGTCACGTCGACTTCACCTACGAAGTCAGCCGTTCCCTGGCGGCCTGTGAAGGTGCCTTGCTGGTGGTCGACGCCGGCCAGGGTGTCGAAGCCCAGTCCGTGGCCAACTGCTACACGGCGATCGAGCAGGGCCTGGAAGTCATGCCGGTCCTGAACAAGATCGACCTGCCGCAGGCCGAGCCGGAGCGGGTGAAGGAAGAGATCGAGAAGATCATCGGGATCGACGCCACCGACGCCGTCACCTGCAGTGCCAAGACCGGCCTGGGGGTCGACGAGGTGCTCGAGCGCCTGGTGACCACCATTCCGGCACCGGAAGGCAATATCGACGATCCGCTGCAGGCGCTGATCATCGACTCGTGGTTCGACAACTACCTGGGCGTCGTGTCCCTGGTGCGTGTGCGCCACGGCCGCGTGAAGAAGGGCGACAAGATCCTGGTCAAGTCGACCGGCAAGATCCACCTGGTGGACAGCGTCGGCGTCTTCAACCCGAAACACACCGCCACCGCCGACCTGAAGGCGGGCGAGGTGGGCTTCATCATCGCCGGCATCAAGGACATTCACGGGGCACCGGTCGGTGACACCCTGACCCTCAGCTCGACGCCTGACGTCGACGTGCTGCCGGGCTTCAAGCGTATCCAGCCGCAGGTCTATGCCGGCCTGTTCCCGGTCAGCTCCGACGACTTCGAGGACTTCCGCGAAGCCCTGCAGAAGCTGACCCTCAACGACTCCTCGCTGCAATACACCCCGGAAAGTTCGGATGCACTGGGCTTCGGTTTCCGTTGCGGCTTCCTCGGCATGCTGCACATGGAGATCATCCAGGAGCGCCTGGAGCGCGAATACGACCTGGACCTGATCACCACCGCGCCGACGGTAATCTTCGAGCTCAAGCTCAAGAACGGTGAAACCATTTACGTCGACAACCCGTCCAAGCTTCCGGACCTGTCCGCCATCGAGGACATGCGTGAGCCGATCGTACGGGCCAACATCCTTGTGCCGCAGGAGCACCTAGGTAACGTCATTACATTGTGTATCGAAAAGCGCGGGATCCAGCACGACATGCTGTTCCTCGGCTCACAGGTGCAAGTCACCTACGATCTGCCGATGAACGAAGTGGTCCTGGACTTCTTCGACCGTCTCAAATCCACCAGTCGCGGCTATGCTTCGCTGGACTATCATTTCGATCGCTACCAGTCGGCCAACCTGGTCAAGCTGGACGTGCTGATCAATGGTGAGAAGGTCGACGCCCTGGCGTTGATCGTGCATCGGGACAACGCGCACTACAAAGGCCGTGCGTTGACCGAAAAAATGAAAGAACTGATTCCTCGTCAGATGTTCGACGTTGCCATCCAGGCTGCCATCGGCGGCCAGATCGTGGCGCGGACAACCGTCAAGGCGCTCAGAAAGAACGTACTGGCCAAATGCTACGGTGGTGACGTGAGCCGTAAGCGCAAGCTGTTGGAAAAGCAGAAGGCCGGTAAGAAACGCATGAAGCAAGTAGGTAACGTGGAAGTTCCACAGGAAGCCTTCCTTGCGGTGCTCAGGTTGGATAGTTAGGTCCTATGTCACTAAATTTCCCGCTGTTGCTGGTCATTGCCGTCGCTGTCTGCGGTCTGTTGGCGTTGCTCGATCTGGTCTTTCTGGCTCCACGGCGGCGGGCGGCGATCGCCAGCTACCAGGGCAGTGTCGCGCAGCCTGACGTGGCCGTGGTCGAGAAGCTGAACAAGGAGCCCTTGCTGGTCGAGTACGGCAAGTCCTTCTTCCCGGTGCTGTTCATCGTGCTGGTGCTGCGCTCGTTTCTGGTCGAGCCGTTCCAGATTCCATCCGGCTCGATGAAACCGACCCTGGACGTGGGTGATTTCATCCTGGTGAACAAGTTCTCCTACGGGATTCGCCTGCCGGTGATCGACAAGAAGGTGATCCCGGTCGGTGATCCGCAGCGCGGGGATGTCATGGTGTTCCGCTATCCGAGCGATCCGAACGTCAACTACATCAAGCGTGTAGTCGGGCTGCCGGGTGACACGGTGCGCTACACCAGCGACAAGAGGCTGTTCGTCAACGGTGAGTCGGTGGCCGAGCAACTGGTGGGCAACGAGCCGGGCATGCTGGGCAGTGCCGAACTCTATAAAGAGAAGCTGGGCGCCGTCGAGCACCTGATCCGCAAGGAAATGGGCCGTTATCGCGCGCCGCCGGATCACGAGTGGAAGGTACCGGCCGGCCATTACTTCATGATGGGCGACAACCGCGACAACTCCAACGACAGCCGCTACTGGGATGACCCCAACATTCCCAAGGAACTGCTGGGCATGGTTCCCGACGAGAATATCGTCGGCAAGGCCTTCGCGGTCTGGATGAGCTGGCCTGATCCCAAGTTCAGCCGCATGCCGACCTTTTCGCGGGTCGGCTTGATCAAGTAGCCCAAACGGCGCTGTTGAATACAGCGCCGAATGCTTTTCAGGTACTTGAAGACGATGAGAGTGACTATGCGGTCCGCCGCTCCCCAGAAGGGCCTGTCGTTTGTGGGCTGGTTGCTGGCCCTCGCGCTGGTGGCCTTCGTCAGCAGCACGGCATTCAAGGTGGTTCCGTTTTACCTCGACTATCTGTCGATGAAGAAAATCATCATGTCGGTGGAAACCGACAAGGCGGCGGACGTGACCACCGTCAACGACTTTTACACCCATGTTGCCCGTGGCATGCAGGTCAACAGTATTCAGGATGTGGATTTGAACAAGGCGTTAAACGTAACGGTGGAGGGCAGCCGATTTCTTGCCCATCTGAAATACGAGCAGCGCGTCGCGCTGATCCAGAATATCGATCTGGTGGTGAAATTCGACCACGAATTCAGCGTGGGTAAACCGTGAGCCTGTCCCTGAGCCGTCTCGAGCGCAAGCTCGGCCATACCTTCAAGGACCAGGAGCTGATGCTCCTGGCCCTGACACACCGCAGCTTTGCCGGGCGCAACAACGAGCGCCTGGAGTTCCTGGGCGATGCGATACTCAACTTCGTGGCTGGCGAGGCGCTGTTCGAGCGTTTTCCCCAGGCCCGCGAAGGCCAGTTGTCGCGTTTGCGCGCACGCCTGGTAAAAGGTGAAACACTGGCCGTACTGGCCCGTGGTTTCGAACTGGGCGACTACCTGCGCCTGGGTTCCGGCGAGCTCAAGAGCGGCGGTTTCCGCCGCGAGTCGATCCTGGCAGACGCCCTGGAAGCATTGATCGGTGCGATCTACCTGGATGCCGGCATCGAAGTGGCCCGTGAGCGCGTGCTGGCCTGGTTGGCCTCGGAGTTCGACAGCCTGACGCTGGTCGATACCAACAAGGACCCCAAGACCCGCCTGCAGGAGTTCCTGCAATCGCGGGCCTGCGAGCTGCCGCGTTACGAAGTGGTGGATATCCAGGGTGAGCCGCATTGCCGGACCTTCTTCGTCGAGTGCGAAGTCACCCTTTTGAACGAGAAGAGCCGTGGGCAGGGCGTCAGCCGTCGTATTGCCGAACAGGTGGCGGCCGCTTCAGCACTGATCGCCCTGGGCGTGGAGAATGGCAATGACTGATTCAACTGCAACACGCTGCGGCTATGTCGCCATCGTTGGCCGGCCGAACGTGGGCAAGTCCACGCTGCTGAACCACATTCTCGGACAGAAGCTGGCGATCACCTCGCGCAAACCGCAGACCACCCGCCACAACATGCTCGGGATCAAAACCGAAGGCGAGATCCAGGCGATCTACGTCGACACCCCGGGCATGCACAAGAGCAACGAGAAGGCGCTCAATCGCTACATGAACAAGACCGCCTCGGCGGCCTTGAAAGACGTCGACGTGGTGATCTTCGTCGTCGATCGTACCCGCTGGACCGATGAGGACCAACTGGTCCTGGAGCGTATCCAGTACGTCGAGGGCCCGGTGATCGTTGCCCTGAACAAGACCGACCGGATCGAGGACAAGGCCGAGCTGATGCCGCACCTGAGCTGGTTGCAGGAGCAGTTGCCGAAGGCGCAGATCGTGCCGATCTCCGCGCAGCAGGGGCACAATCTCGATACCCTGGAAGGCCTGATCGCCCAGCATCTGCCGGAGAACGAGCACTTCTTCCCGGAAGACCAGATCACTGACCGCAGCAGCCGTTTCCTCGCCGCCGAACTGGTGCGCGAGAAGATCATGCGTCAGCTGGGGGCGGAACTGCCCTACCAGATCACCGTCGAGATCGAGGAGTTCAAGCAGCAGGGCGCCACCTTGCACATCCATGCGCTGATCCTCGTCGAACGCGATGGTCAGAAGAAGATCATCATTGGTGACAAGGGTGAGCGGATCAAGCGCATCGGCAGCGAAGCACGCAAGGACATGGAGCTGCTGTTCGATTCGAAGGTCATGCTCAACCTGTGGGTCAAGGTGAAGGGCGGCTGGTCCGATGACGAGCGCGCCCTGCGTTCGCTGGGTTACGGCGACCTCTAACTCTTCCTGTAGGAGCAGGGCTTGCCCGCGAAGCTTTCAGGTCCCGCCGACCTGTCTCGCGGGCAACTGATCTCGATTAGCCTCTCCCACAAGTAAAAGCTCCCCCGCGAGGCTTCATGTCCGCCAATCCTCCACCCGGCCAACCGGCCTATGTCCTGCACTCCCGCGCCTACCGCGAAAACAGCGCCCTGGTGGATTTCATCACGCCCCAGGGCCGGCTGCGCGCGGTGCTGCGCAATGCGCGGGGCAAGGCCGGGACCCTGGCGCGGCCGTTCGTGCCGCTGGAGGTCGAGTTCCGGGGGCGTAGCGAACTGAAGAATGTCGGCCGCATGGAGAGCGCCGGGGTTGCCGTGTGGCTGAGCGGCGACGCGCTGTTCAGCGGTCTCTACCTCAACGAGTTGCTGATCCGTCTGCTGCCTGCCGAGGATCCGCACCCGGCACTGTTCGAGCATTACGCCCTGACCCTGCTGGCCCTGGCCGAAGGCCGTCCGCTGGAGCCGCTGCTGCGTTCATTCGAATGGCGGCTGCTGGACGATCTCGGTTATGGCTTTGCCCTGAACGTGGACCTCCATGGCGAGCCACTGGCAGCGGACGGCATGTATCGGCTACAGGTCGACGCCGGCCTGGAACGGGTCTACCTGTTGCAGCCCGGGCTGTTCCAGGGCAGTGAGCTGCTGGCGATGGCCGAGGCCGACTGGAGCGCGGTCGGCGCTCTTTCTGCGGCCAAGCGGCTGATGCGCCAGGCGCTCGCCGTGCATCTGGGTGGCAAGCCGCTGGTCAGTCGCGAGTTATTCCGCAAACCCTGAGCGGGCAGGGCGGCTGCGTGAATTTGATCGATGGAACTGAACGTGCGGGCCTGCGTCCCGTGTATGCTGTGGGGCGAATCTTCCACTCTTCAGGAGCCTTTCCGTGAGCACCAGCACCCGCATCCTTCTCGGCGTGAATATCGACCACGTTGCCACCCTGCGTCAGGCCCGGGGCACCCGCTACCCTGATCCGGTCAAGGCCGCGCTGGACGCCGAGGAAGCCGGAGCCGATGGCATCACCGTGCACCTGCGCGAAGACCGCCGGCATATCCAGGAGCGCGACGTGTTGCTGCTCAAGGATGTGCTGCAAACCCGCATGAACTTCGAGATGGGTGTGACCGAGGAAATGATGGCGTTCGCCGAGCGCATCCGTCCGGCCCACATCTGCCTGGTGCCGGAAACCCGCCAGGAACTGACCACCGAAGGCGGCCTGGACGTGGCCGGCCAGATCGAGCGGATTCGGGCGGCGGTCGAGCGCCTGAGCCGGATTGGCAGCGAGGTGTCGCTGTTCATCGATGCCGACGAGCGGCAGATCGCGGCAGCCAAACAGGTTGGCGCTCCGGCGATTGAACTGCACACCGGGCGTTATGCCGATGCCGAAACCCCGGCCGAGGTGGCCGAGGAACTGAAGCGTATCGCCGATGGCGTGGCGTTTGGCGTGGGCCAGGGGCTGATCGTCAATGCCGGGCATGGCCTGCACTACCACAACGTCGAGGCGGTGGCGGCGATTGCGGGGATCAACGAGCTGAACATCGGCCATGCGCTGGTGGCTCATGCGCTGTTCGTCGGCTTCAAGGGGGCCGTGGCGGAAATGAAGGCGCTGATCCTGGCGGCTGCGGCCAAGGCCTGACTCAGAGCTGCGACGGCTGCTCGGTCGGCTTGGTCTTGTCCACGCCCGGTATGTGCAGCGCACCTTCGGCGACCTGGCTGCCCTCGAGCTGCGGCTGGGTCACCCAGGTCAGGATGTCGTAGTAGCGGCGGATGTTGGCGACGAAATGCACCGGCTCGCCGCCCCGGGCATAGCCGTAGCGGGTCTTGCGATACCACTGCTTCTGCGACAGGCGTGGCAGCATCTTTTTCACATCCAGCCACTTGTTCGGGTTCAGCCCCTCGTTTTCGGCGAGCTTGCGCGCGTCGTCGAGGTGACCGCTGCCGACGTTGTAGGCCGCTAGGGCGAACCAGGTGCGATCCGGCTCCTCGATCTTCTCGTCGAGCTGGTCCTTCATGTAGGCCAGGTACTTGGCGCCGCCGATGATGCTCTGCCTGGCATCCAGGCGGTTGGACACGCCCATGGCCTGGGCAGTGCTCTGGGTCAGCATCATCAGGCCGCGCACGCCGGTCTTGGAGGTGACGTCCGGCTGCCACAGCGATTCCTGGTAGCCGATGGCCGCCAGCAGGCGCCAGTCGATCTTTTCTTCCTTGGCCGCGGCCTGGAAGTGCTTCTCGTACTTGGGCAGGCGCTGCTGCAGGTGCTGGGCGAAGGTGTAGGCGCCGACATAGCCGAGGACATCGACGTGCCCGTAGTAGCGGTCCTTCAGGCGTTGCAGGGTGCCGTTCTTCTGCACCTTGTCGAGGTAGGCGTTGACCTCGTTGAGCAGGCTGTTGTCGTCGCCGGGAGCCACGGCCCAGCGCTGGTTGCGGGCATCGCCGAGGTCGAAGGCGACCCTGACGTTGGGGAAGTAGACCTGGTTCATCGCCACTTCGTTGGAATCCACCAGGGTCAGGTCGATCTGCCCCTCGTCGACCATACGCAGCAGGTCGACGACTTCGACCGCGTCGGATTCTTCGTATTCTATTGCGGGATTCTGCTTTTTCAGTTCGGCCAGCTGTTCGGCGTGGGTGCTGCCCTTCAGAACCGTGATGCGTTTGCCGGCCAGGTCCGCAGGCGTGGTGGGGCGTGGCTGGCCATTGCGGTAGATGATCTGCGGGGTGACTTCCAGGTAAGGATGGGAAAAGCGCGCCTGCTGCTGGCGCTCGTCGCTGCCCACCAGGCCGGCGGCCGCCAGGACCGGGCCGTTGGGTTTGCCCAGTTGGCCGAACAGATCGTCGAGGTTGTCGGCCGTTTCGATCTCGAGCTTGACCCCCAGGTCATCGGCAAAGCGTTTGACCAGCTCGTACTCGAAGCCGGTTTCGCCGTTGCGATCCTGGAAATAGGTGGCCGGACTGTTGCGGGTGATCACGCGCAGTACGCCATCCTCCTTTACGCGCTCGAGCGTGCTGGGTTTCTCAACACAGGCGCCGAGCATCAGGAAGAGTCCGGTTGCGATGAGCCACTTGGCACAGCGCTGGCGGAAAGCAGTTTGGGAAAACATGTGCGCAGTATACGCAAAGGACCTCGGCCGCCATATCTCGACAGATGGGTGCCGGTCTGCTAGCGAATCCCGGGCAGGGCTGCAGGCCTCTGGAATGGGGCCTCGCGATGGCGCGACAGAGCAAAAATAACCGTCTTGAATGCCTTTGATGCCTTTTAATAATAAGCAGCGGGGCGTGAATCGACATCCGGCCTGCGCGAGGATGCCGTTTCGGGTGCCGTCGCGGGCGGTTTAGGCTAGAATGCACGGCCTCAAAGCACACCCCCTTCCCGAGGCTGTCCCGAAGATGTTGATCCTGCGCGGTGCTCCTGCCCTTTCCGCCTTTCGCCACGGCAAACTTCTCGAGCAACTGAGCCAGAAAGTTCCGGCTGTCAGTGGCCTGTATGCCGAGTTCGCCCACTTCGCCGAAGTGACCGGCGACCTGACCGGCGACGAACAGCAAGTGCTGGCCCGTCTTCTGAAATACGGCCCGAGCGTGCCGGTTCAGGAGCCAAGCGGTCGTCTGTTCCTGGTGCTGCCGCGTTTCGGCACCATTTCGCCCTGGTCGAGCAAGGCCAGCGACATCGCCCGCAACTGTGGCCTGGGGAAAATCCAGCGTCTGGAGCGCGGTATCGCCTTCTACGTGGCCGGCCAGTTCAGCGAGGCCGAGGCCGAGCTGATCGCCGCCAGCCTGCATGACCGCATGACCCAGATCGTCCTGGGCAGCCTGGAGCAGGCCGCCGGCCTGTTCAGCCATGCCGAGCCGAAGCCGCTGACCGCGGTCGATATCCTCGGTGGCGGCCGCGCCGCGCTGGAGAAGGCCAACGTCGAGCTGGGCCTGGCCCTGGCCGAAGACGAAATCGACTACCTGATGAACGCCTTCACCGGCCTTGCGCGCAACCCGCATGACATCGAACTGATGATGTTCGCCCAGGCCAACTCCGAGCACTGCCGTCACAAGATCTTCAACGCCAGTTGGGATATCGACGGCGAGAGCCAGGAAAAAAGCCTGTTCGGCATGATCAAGAACACCTACCAGATGCACAGCGAAGGTGTCCTGTCGGCCTACAAGGACAACGCCTCGGTGATCGTCGGCAACGTCGCCGGCCGTTTCTTCCCGGACCCCGAAACCCGCCAGTACGGCGCGGTGCAGGAGCCGGTGCACATCCTGATGAAGGTCGAGACCCACAACCACCCGACTGCCATCGCGCCGTTCCCTGGCGCCTCCACCGGTTCCGGTGGCGAGATCCGTGACGAAGGTGCCACCGGTCGCGGTGCCAAGCCGAAGGCCGGCCTCACCGGTTTCACCGTCTCCAACCTGCAGATCCCCGGCTTCGAACAGCCTTGGGAAGTGCCGTACGGCAAGCCCGAGCGTATCGTCAACGCCCTCGACATCATGATCGAAGGCCCGCTGGGCGGCGCCGCTTTCAACAACGAGTTCGGCCGTCCGGCCCTGACCGGCTACTTCCGTACCTTCGAGCAGTCCATCAACACCCCCCACGGCGAAGAAGTGCGCGGCTACCACAAGCCGATCATGCTCGCCGGCGGCATGGGCAACATCCGTGCCGAACACGTGCAGAAGGGTGAAATCAGCGTCGGCGCCAAGCTGATCGTGCTCGGCGGCCCGGCGATGCTGATCGGCCTGGGCGGCGGTGCGGCCTCGTCGATGGCCACCGGTACCAGCTCGGCTGACCTGGACTTCGCCTCGGTGCAGCGCGAAAACCCGGAAATGGAGCGTCGTTGCCAGGAAGTGATCGACCGCTGCTGGCAGTTGGGCGACCACAACCCGATCCGCTTCATCCACGACGTGGGTGCGGGCGGTCTGTCCAACGCCTTCCCGGAACTGGTCAACGACGGCGACCGCGGTGGCCGTTTCGAACTGCGCAACGTGCCCAACGACGAGCCGGGCATGGCCCCGCACGAAATCTGGAGCAACGAGTCCCAAGAGCGCTACGTACTGGCGGTCGACGCGGCCGACTTCGAGCGTTTCAAGGCGATCTGCGAGCGTGAGCGTTGCCCGTTCGCGGTGGTCGGCGAAGCCACTGCCGAGCCGCAACTGACAGTCACCGACAGCCACTTCGGCAACAGCCCGGTGGACATGCCGCTCGAAGTGCTGTTGGGCAAGCCACCGCGCATGCACCGTTCGGTCAAGCGCGAAGAGGAACTGGGCGACGATTTCGATCCGAGCAGCCTGGCGCTCGCCGACAGCATCGAGCGCGTCCTGCACCACCCGGCCGTGGCCAGCAAGAGCTTCCTTATCACCATCGGCGACCGCACCATCACCGGCCTGGTCGCCCGTGACCAGATGGTCGGCCCCTGGCAGGTGCCGGTAGCCGACGTGGCCGTCACCGCCACCAGCTTCGACGTCTACACCGGTGAAGCCATGGCCATGGGCGAGCGCACTCCGCTGGCCCTGCTGGATGCCCCGGCGTCCGGCCGCATGGCGATCGGCGAGACCCTGACCAACCTGGCCGCCTCGCGTATCGGCAAGATCTCCGACATCAAGCTGTCGGCCAACTGGATGTCCGCTGCCGGCCATCCGGGTGAAGACGCGCGCCTGTACGACACCGTGAAGGCGGTCGGCATGGAACTGTGCCCTGAGCTGGGCATCACCATTCCGGTGGGCAAGGACTCCATGTCCATGGCCACCCGCTGGAAGGACGACGGCGTCGACAAGAGCGTGACCTCGCCGCTGTCGCTGATCGTGACCGGCTTCGCCCCCGTGACCGACATCCGCAAGACCCTGACGCCGGAACTGCGCATGGACAAGGGCACCACCGACCTGATCCTGATCGACCTGGGTCGTGGCCAGAACCGCATGGGCGCCTCGATTCTCGCCCAGGTGCACGGCAAGCTCGGCAAGCAGGCGCCGGACGTCGATGACGCCGAAGACCTGAAGGCCTTCTTCGCGGTGATCCAGGGCCTCAACGCCGATGGTCACCTGCTGGCCTACCACGACCGTTCCGACGGCGGTCTGCTGGTCAGCGCTGTGGAAATGGCCTTCGCCGGCCACTGTGGCCTGAACCTGACCCTCGATGGCGTGGCGGAAACCGCCGCTGACATCTCGGCCATCCTGTTCAACGAGGAACTGGGGGCGGTGATCCAGGTTCGCCAGGACGCCACCGCCGAAGTGCTGGCTCAGTTCAGCGCTGCCGGCCTGGGCGAGTGCGTCTCGGTGATCGGCCAGCCGTTGAACAACGGCGAGATCAGCATCAGCTTCAACGGCGAAACCGTGTTCAGCGGCGAGCGTCGCCTGCTGCAGCGCCAGTGGGCGGAAACCAGCTACCGCATCCAGCGCCTGCGCGACAACGCCAACTGCGCCGACCAGGAATTCGACGTCCTGCTCGACGAGAGCAACCCGGGCCTGAGCTACAAGACCAGCTACGACGTGAACCAGGACGTCGCTGCGCCGTACATCAAGAAGGGCATCCGCCCGCAGGTGGCGGTACTGCGCGAACAGGGCGTCAACGGCCAGGTGGAGATGGCGGCGGCGTTCGACCGTGCCGGTTTCAGCGCCATCGACGTGCACATGAGCGATATCCTCGCCGGTCGCGTCGACCTGAACGCGTTCAAGGGCCTGGTCGCTTGCGGCGGCTTCTCCTACGGTGACGTGCTGGGCGCCGGCGAAGGCTGGGCCAAGTCGGCACTGTTCAACAGCCGTGCCCGCGATGCCTTCCAGGGCTTCTTCGAGCGCAGCGACAGCTTCGCCCTTGGCGTGTGCAACGGTTGCCAGATGATGTCCAACCTGCACGAGCTGATCCCGGGCAGCGAGTTCTGGCCGCACTTCGTGCGCAACCGTTCCGAGCAGTTCGAGGCGCGGGTGGCGATGGTGCAGATCCAGGAGTCGAACTCGATCTTCCTGCAAGGCATGGCCGGTTCGCGCATGCCGATCGCGATCGCCCACGGCGAAGGTTATGCCGAGTTCGAAAGCGAGGAAGCGCTGCTGCAGGCCGATCTGTCGGGTTGCGTGGCCATGCGTTATGTCGACAACCACGGCAAGGTCACCGAGACCTATCCGGCCAACCCGAACGGCTCGCCGCGCGGGATCACCGGCCTGACCAGCCGCGACGGTCGCGTCATGATCATGATGCCGCACCCTGAGCGTGTGTTCCGTGCCGTGCAGAACTCCTGGCGTTCGGACGACTGGAGCGAAGATGCACCGTGGATGCGCATGTTCCGTAACGCGCGCGTCTGGGTGAACTGAGCCGGCGATGTACAAGCTCGCCTTCTTCGTTCCACCCAGCCATGTGGAGCAGGTCAAGAGCGCCGTATTCGCCGCCGGTGGCGGACGGATCGGCGCCTATGACCACTGCGCATGGCAGGTGCTGGGCCAGGGCCAGTTCCGCCCGCTGGACGGCAGCCAGCCGTTCCTCGGGCAGACCGGTGTGGTCGAGCAGGTGGACGAGTGGAAGGTCGAGCTGGTCGTCGACGATTCACTGATTGCGGCGGTGGTGCTGGCGCTCAAGCAGAGCCATCCCTACGAAACGCCGGCGTATGAGGTCTGGCGTCTGGCCGACTTCTGAGCGTTGCCCGCAGGGCCTCGCCAACTCCCGCGGCCTGTACGCCGATCAGCAGGTGCCAGGCACCGCCTGTCAACGGGCTGATACCCTTGCAGCCGAGCGCACTCAGTTGGGCTTCGGACAACTTGTCCACATCCTCCAGTTGTACCCGCAGCCGCGTCTGGGCGACACAGTCCAGTGCCAGCACATTCTCCCTGCCTCCCAGCGCGTCCAGCCACTGTTGCAGTTGGCCGGGACTGATGCCGTTCACCTCGGCGGCGACTGGGGCGCTGGCTGCCGGGAGGTGCGTGGCGGTATTGGGCAGTGCCAGGCGGATCTCGTCGGCGATGCCGTCGGCCAGCGGGCCGACCACCACTTGCAGGCTGCCGCCCTGGCCGGGGCGGACCACGGCGAGGGCCCCCAGCTCCTTCAGTTCGCTGTCCAGGGCCTTGTCCCGGTCCCGCAGTTCCAGGCGCAGGCGGGTGGTGCAGGCGCCGACCGTCAGCAGGTTGTCGGCGCCGCCGAGGGCGCGGATGTAGGCTGCGGCCCGCTGGCTGTCGTCCAGTGTCTGGTTGGTCGCCGGATTGGCGATAATCTCGCGTCCCGGGGTCTTGAGGTCGAAACGCCGGATGCAGAAATCGAACACCGCGTAGTAGATCGCCGCGTAGGCCAGGCCAACCGGCAACACCAGCCAGCCATTGGTGGACTTGCCCCAGCCCAGGGCCATGTCGATGGCACCACCGGAAAAGGTGAAGCCGAGATGGATGTCGAGCAGGTTGGTGATCGCCATCGACAGCCCGGTCAACAGTGCATGAACCACATAGAGCAGCGGCGCGAGGAACATGAAGGCGAACTCGATGGGTTCGGTCACGCCGGTGAGGAACGAGGTCAGCGCCATCGACAGCAGGATGCCACCCATCAGCTTGCGCCGTTCGGGCAGGGCGTTGCGGTACATCGCCAGGCAGGCGGCGGGCAGGCCGAAGACCATCACCGGGAACATGCCGGTCATGAATTGCCCGGCCCTGGGGTCGCCGGCGAAGTAGCGTGCCAGGTCGCCGGTGACCACTCGGCCGGTGTCCGGGTCGGTGAAGCTGCCGAAGACGAACCACATCATGTTGTTGAGGATGTGGTGCAGGCCGGTGACGATCAGCAGGCGGTTGAACACGCCGAAGATGAACGCGCCAATGCTGCCGCTTTCGACCATCATCAGTCCCAGGCTGTTGATCCCGTGCTGGATCGGCGGCCAGATCAGGCCGAACACCAGCCCCAGGCCGACCGCGGAAAAGCCGGTGACGATCGGTACGAAGCGCCGGCCGCCGAAGAAGGCCAGGTATTCGGGTAGCTTGATGTCCTTGAAGCGGTTGTACAGCGCCCCGCCGAGCAGGCCGCTGATGATTCCCGCAAGCATGCCCATGTTGATCTCGGCGTCGATGACCTTCAGCGTGGCCACCAGCACCAGGTAGCCGATGACCCCCGCCAGCCCGGCGGTGCCGTTGTTGTCACGGGCGAAGCCGACGGCGATGCCGATGGCGAAGATCAGGGCCAGGTTGGTGAAGATGGCGTTGCCGGCATCGTGGATGATCGCGATGTCCAGCAGGTCGGCGTCACCCAGGCGCAGCAGCAGGCCGGCGATCGGCAGGATGGCGATGGGCAGCATCAGGGCCCGGCCGAGACGTTGCAGGCCTTCGATAAACAGCTGGTACATGTTGGCTCTCCTTATTGTTGTTATCGGTCCAGTGGCCACTGCTGGTGGCAAGCTTCGCGCACGCTCGCGGCGCTGCCGAGCTGGAGCAGCGACTGACTGATACGGCGGCATTGGGCGGCATCGAGGCTGCGCACCCGCTCCTTGATTTCGCCGATCTGTGGCGGGCTCACCGACAGCTCGGTGACGCCCAGGCCAACCAGTACCGGCGTGGCCAGCGGGTCCGAGGCAAGGGCGCCGCAGACGCCCACCCAGCGTTGGTGCCGTGCGGCCCCGGCGCAGGTGCTGGCGATCAGTTGCAGCACCGCCGGGTGCAGGGCATCGACTCGCGCCGCCAGGCCGGCATGATCACGGTCCATGGCCAGGGTGTATTGCGACAGGTCGTTGGTGCCGATGGAGAGGAAGTCGGCGTGCTCGGCCAGTTGCCCGGCCAGCAGTGCCGCGCAGGGTACTTCGATCATGACGCCCAGTTGCGGGCGCTCGCTGAGGCCCAACTCGTCGGCCAGGCGCTCCAGGCAGCGGCGAATAGGCAACAGCTCGTCGACCTCGCTGACCATGGGCAGCAGAATTCGGCAGCGTTGCATGGGGCTGACCTGCAGCAGCGCCCGCAGTTGCTGCTCCAGCAGTTCCGGCCGGGCCTGGGCCAGACGGATGCCGCGCAGGCCGAGCACCGGGTTGGCTTCGACGGGCAGCGGCAGGTAGTCGAGTTGCTTGTCGCCACCGACATCGATGGTACGGATGATCACCGGCTTGTCGCCCATGGCGTCGACCACCGCCTGATAGGCATTCAGCTGTTCCCGTTCGTCGGGGGCGGTCTGGCGGTCGACGAAGAGGAACTCGGTGCGCAGCAGGCCGACACCGTCGGCACCACTCTGGTGGGCCTGCTGGGCTTCCTCTGCCGAGGCGACATTGGCTGCCACCTCGATCGACAGACCGTCGCGCGTATGGGCCGGCGAGAGGCTGAGTTCCTGCTGGCGCTGACGGCGCAGTTGATGGTGCTCGCGGGCCATGGCGACGCCGTCGAGGCGAGCCTGGTCGGGCGTCAGTTCGAGGCGGCCGTGACCGGCATCGAGCACCACCTGCTGGCCGGGGGCGACCTCCAGCAGCGGCGCACCCAGGGCGACCAGGCAGGGCAGGCCCTTGGCGCGGGCGAGAATGGCGACATGGGAGGTGGCCCCGCCTTCGGCCATGCACAGCCCGGCGACGTCCTGCCGGCTGATCAGCAGCAGATCGGACGGTGTCAGTTCATGGGCGGCGACGATCGCCCCCGGCGGCAGTTCGTAGTGCCAGGTGTCGCCGAGCAGGATGCGCAGTACCCGCTGGCGCAGGTCGCGCAGGTCATTGGTGCGTTCGGCGAGCAGCGGATTGCCCAGTTGCAGCAGGACCTGGCACTGGCTCTCGATCGCCTGGCTCCAGGCGTGGCTGGCGGCGCGGCCATGGGCAATGGCCTGGGCGGCGATGTCGAGCAGGGCCGGGTCTTCGAGTAGCGCCAGGTGGGCATTGAAGATCGCCTGTTCGGCATGATCCCCGCGCGCCATGGCTTGCTGCAGGGTCGTATGGATTTCCCTGCGCACCTGTTCCAGCGCGCCGGTCAAGGCCTGCCGTTGTTCCTCGACGTCATGCGGGCCGCAGTCGGGTGGCAGCTGGATGGCCTGCAGTCGCGCCAACGGACCGCTGACCAATCCTGGCGCGGCGCATACCCCGTGCAGCACACCGGCCTCGGCGGGCCGAATGGCGATTGGCTGGGGCGGGACGGCGTGGTGGTGGTCTTCGGCCAACGGCGTTTGCAGCACCTGCAACAGGGCCTGTATGGCTGCCTCACGATCCTTGCCCCGGCAACTGACTTGCACCTGGGCCTGTTCCTCGACGCCCAGCCCCATGATGCCGATCAGGCTGTCGAGAGAGGCCGACCGATCGCCCAGATGCAGTCGCGCGCTGCAGTCGAAGCCCTGTGCCGTCTGGCGCAGCAGGGCGGCCGGCCGGGCGTGCAGACCGCCACGGTGGGCGACCCGGACACTGCCGCGGACCTCGTCGTCGCCGTTGTCCGCCATGGCCGTCGACGGCTGGGCCGACTGGCGTGGGACGACCTGCAACACGGGGTCGCCGACCTTGACCGAGTCGAGCGGTCGGGTTCGCAGCTCGTAACGTTCGCCATTGGTCAGCACCAGCGGGCTGACCAGGCTCCTGCTGTGGCGGGCGACCTGGTCCAGGTCGAATCGCAGCAGGGCCTGGCCCGCCTCGACCCGATCCCCTTCACCGACCAGCAGGACAAAGCCTTCGCCCTGCAGGGCGACGGTATCCAGGCCCAGGTGCAACAGCAGCTCGGCGCCGTTGTCGGCCCGCAGGGTCAGGGAGTGCCGGGTGCGTGCGACGTGTATGATCACCCCGGCGCAGGGCGCATGCAGGCTGTCGTTGAGCGGGTCGATGGCGATGCCTTCGCCCAGGGCACCACTGGCGAACACGGCATCGTCGATAGCCGGGAGTGGCATTACGGGACCGCTCAGCGGTGCGCCGAGGGTGAGCTCATTATTGTTGTTATGCATGGCACGGTACTCGTCAGTGGGTACGGGTGACTTTGCTCAGGTGACGCGGTTGGTCGGGGTCCATGCCGCGGGCCACGGCCAGTTGCGCGGCCATCACGTAGAAACTCTGGATCGCCAGGATCGGGTCGAGGGCCGGGTGGCGCGCGCAGGCCAGGTCCAGGTCACGCTCGGCGATGTCGGTGGGGGCGGCGAGCAGCACCCGCGCACCGCGCTGGCGCATGTCGCTGGCGAGCTTGAGCAGCCCGGCCTGCTCCGCGCCACGGGGGGCGAAGACCAGCAGTGGATAACCGGCATCGATCAGGGCCATCGGGCCGTGACGGACCTCCGCGCTGCTGAAGGCTTCCGCCTGGATCGCCGAGGTTTCCTTGAATTTCAGCGCGGCTTCCTGGGCGATGGCGAAGCCGGCGCCACGGCCGATCACCATCAGCCGTTCGCTGGCGCGCAACACCTCCAGGGCCGGGCTCCAGTCCTGTGCCGCCGCCTGTTGCAGGCCTTCGGGCAGGGCCCGGCCGGCCTCCAGCAATGCCGGGTCGTATTGCCAGTAACCCAGCAGCCGGGCGCTGGCACTGAGGGTGGCGATGAAACTCTTGGTCGCGGCGACGCTCTGTTCGGGCCCGGCCAGCAACGGGAGGGTGTATTCGCAGGCGGCCTGCAACGGTGAGTCGGGGACGTTCACCATGGCCACGCTCAGGGCCCCGCGGTCGCGCAGCAGGTGCAGGCTGTCGACCAGGTCGGGACTCTGCCCGGACTGGGAAAAGGCGAATACCGCCTGGCCGTGGACCTGCAGTGGCGAGTGCCGCAGGGTGACCACCGACATCGGCAGCGAGGCCACCGGCACGCCGGTCTGTTGCATGGTCAGGTAGGCGAAGTAGCTGGCCGCATGGTCGGAGCTGCCGCGGGCGACGGTCATCGCTACCTGGGGCGGCCGCTCGCGCAGACGCGCGCCGATGGCGATCAGTTGGTCATCGAGCCCCTGCAACTGGCGGCTGACCGCCTCATGGGAGGACAGCGCCTCTTCAAGCATTCTGCAAGTCAACGGCTTCTCCTTCGACCATTACCGCGGTCAGTGTCAGTGAGCGATCCAGGCGCACGCAGTCGGCCCAGCTCCCCGGCTGCAGGCGCCCGCGTTCGGTGAGGCCGAGATAGTCGGCGGGAAACTGCGAGAGCCGTTGCGAGGCTTCGGCGATGGGCAGGCCGATCTTCACCAGGTTGCGCAGGGCCTGGTCCATGGTCAGGGTGCTGCCGGCCAGGGTGCCATCGGCCAACCGCACGCCGCCCAGGCACTTGGTCACGGTGTGGCTGCCGAGCCGGTACTCGCCATCGGGCATGCCGGCGGCGGCGGTCGAGTCGGTCACGCAGTAGAGGCAGGGTATCGAGCGCAGTGCTACGCGCATCGCCCCCGGGTGCACGTGCAACAGATCGGGGATCAGCTCGGCGTAGCGCGCGTGGGCCAGCGCGGCCCCGACGATGCCCGGTTCGCGGTGGTGCAGCGGGCTCATGGCGTTGTACAGGTGGGTGAAACTGCTGGCCCCGGCGGCGAGGGCGGCGACGCCTTCCTCGTAGCTGCCCAGGGTGTGGCCGATCTGCATGCGAATGCCGCGTTGGCTGAGGCTGCGGATCAGGTGTTCGTGGCCGGCGATTTCCGGGGCGATGGTGATCACCCGGATCGGCGCGAGGCGCAGGTATTCATCGACTTCGGCGGCGATCGCGGTGTGGGCGAAATTCGGCTGGGCGCCGAGCTTGCCGGGGTTGATGAACGGGCCTTCGAGGTGCACGCCGAGGATACGCGCCGTGCCTGGCGGGCGTTGTTCGCAACAGGGGCCGAGTTGGGCGAGGATCGCGCCGATCTCTTCGGATGGCGCGGTCATGGTGGTCGCCAGCAGGGAGGTGGTGCCGAAGCGCAGGTGGGTGCGGGCGATGGTCTCGAAGGCATCGCCACCCTGCATGATGTCCCTGCCGCCACCGCCGTGGACATGCAGGTCGATGAAGCCCGGCAGCAGGTAGGGCAGATCGTTGTCGGCCGGCTCGCAGGGCTCGCCTTCGATGCGCAGCACCCGGCCTTGCCGGTGGATCAGGCGACCGCGAACCCAGCCTTGGGCGGTCAGGATGTTGTCTTCGGACATGGCGGCTTCCCCGGGCTGGCTAGCGTCGCAACTCGGCGACGAAGTCGTAGTAGTCGTTGCGGCAATAGGTGTCGGTCAGTTCGATGGGGGTGTTGTCCTCCAGGTAGCCGACGCGGGTCATCAGCAGCATCGCGGTACCGGGCTCGATGCCGACCAGGGCGGCGAAGTCCGGCGAGGCATTGATCGCGCGGATATGTTGCAGCGCCCGCACCACGGGGCGGCCGATACCGTCCAGGTATTCGTAGAGCGAATCGCCGATCTTCTCCGGTTCGGGGAGCAGCGTGGCGGGCAGGGTGCTCATCTCGATCGCCATCACCGTGTCGTCGGCCTTGCGCAGGCGCTTGAGGCGCGCAACCTCGGCACTGGGCGAGAGGGCCAGGCGGATCAGCTCTTCATGGCTGGGCAGAGTGATATGGCGTTCCAGCCATTGGGAACCGGGTACGAAGCCCTTGGAACGGAGCATTTCGCTGAAGCTGGAAAGGCGTGACAGCGGCTGTTCCAGCCGTGGGGTGATGAAGGTGCCGGAGCCCTGGTTGCGACGGATCAGGCCTTGTTCGAGAAGGACCTCCAGGGCCTTGCGCGAGGTTACCCGGGAAATGCCCAGCAACTCGCTCAGGTTGCGTTCCGAGGGCAGCGCCTGTTCGGCTTTCCATTGGCCGGCATGAATGGCGGCCTCGAGGTTGCGTGCCAGTTGCAGGTACAGCGGTGTCGGTTGGGACTCGTCAGGTCGCAGGGCGAGGATCTTGTCCATGCAGGTTTTCCGATGCGGTTATTGGCGTTCTTGTGCTCGGTAGTGGTATTGAAAGTAATACCACTTGAATACCATGTCAATGCCAGTGGTCTTTCCCGAACGTAATAAAAAGCCCGGCATGGGTGGCATGCCGGGCTTTTCGCGATTGAGTGGTATCAGGGTGGTTGCACGCAGGCTCAGGGGCGGATTTCCACCAGGGTGCCGTCCTTGACCAGGTTCCACACCTCGCGCATGTCGACGTTGCGCATGCCGATGCAGCCGTCGGTCCAGTCCAGGGTATGCAGCCATTGCTCCGGGTAGTCCTCGGAGTCCGGTGTGCCGTGGATCATGATCATGCTGCCGGGGTTGACGCCCTCGCGGCGGGCGCGGGCGGCGTCGCTGATGTTCGGGTAGGAGATGTGCATCGACAGGTTGAACTTCTCGCTGGTCTTGCGCCAGTCGATCCAGTAGAACCCTTCCGGCGTGCGGCGGTCGCCCTCGATCAGCTTGGGGCCCTTGGGGTTGCGGCCCAGGGAGATCCGGTAGGTCTTCAGCGGCTTGCCGTCGTTGATCAACTGCAACTGGTGGGCGGACTTGAGAACCAGGACTTTTTCGATGGTCCGGCCCTGCAGCGGGTCGGCGGCGGAGGCCTGGGACAGCGTGGCGAACGACAGGCAGAAGACGGCTAACAACCAACGCATTGAAACGATATCCCTGGAAAGGTGGCAGAGCGGCTTATTGTGGGTCGGCCGCCTTCGGCATCATGGGCGGCACAGCTTCGCTGCGTACCGGGAATTCCTGGGTAGGGCGGTCGGCGAAGAAGCATTCTAAGGTACGCCCGACCGTCCTGAAAGCCAGCTCTGACCAGGGGATCTCGTGCTCTTCGAACAGGCGCACTTCCAGGCTCTCGGGGCCGGCGGCGAAGTCCAGGTCGGCCAGTTCGGCGCGATAGAACACATGCACCTGGTTGATGTGCGGCACGTCGATCAGGGTGTAGATCCTCAGGTCGTTCACCCGGGCGCAGGCTTCCTCGAGCGTTTCCCGGCGTGCGGCCTGCTCCACGGTCTCGCCGTTCTCCATGAAACCCGCCGGCAGGGTCCAGTAGCCCAGCCGTGGCTCGATGGCGCGTCGGCACAGCAGCACCTGGCTGCCCCAGACCGGCAGGCAGCCGGCGACGATATTGGGATTCTGGTAATGAATGGTCTGGCAGTGGTCGCAGACAAAGCGCAGGCGCGTGTCGCCTTCGGGGATACGTTGACTGACCGGTTTGCCGCACTGGCTGCAGAACTTCATGGGCTATTCTCTGGAGGATCCGTCTATTTTTGCGTGTGCCGCTGCCTGTCGGCAAGTTGTGCATTCACGAAACAGTTGAGGGGTTGGGCGGTCTGACGGTTTGGTGCATGATGCAGGGTAAGTCAGACATCGAGATCAGCTATGCAGGATGAGCTACTTCGACGTGTAAGAGAGCATACCCCCCGGCCCCTGGAAACGGACCGACGTTTTCCGGAGGCGGCGGTATTGGTGCCGATCACGCGCAGCGAAGAGCCGGAACTGGTATTGACCCTGCGTGCCAGCGGCCTTTCGACCCATGGCGGCGAGGTGGCATTTCCCGGCGGTCGGCGCGATCCGGAAGACCCGGACCTGGTGTTCACCGCCCTGCGCGAGGCCGAGGAGGAGATCGGCCTGGCGCCGGGCCTGGTGGAGATTGTCGGGCCGTTGAGCCCGCTGGTCTCGCTGTACGGTCTCAAGGTCACGCCGTATGTCGGCCTGGTGCCGGACTTCGTCGAGTACCGGGCCAACGATGCCGAGATCGCCGCAGTGTTCAATGTGCCCTTGGCGTTCTTTCGCGAGGACCCGCGCGAGCACACCCACCGCATCGACTACCAGGGCCGCAGCTGCTACGTGCCGAGCTACCGATATGGCGAGTACAAGATCTGGGGGCTGACGGCGATCATGATCGTCGAGCTGGTCAACCTGCTGTATGACACCCGGATCGACCTGTACCAGCCACCGCAGCGCTTCATCAATCTCTGAATCCAAGCCATCGTCAGTATGGCGCCGTACCCCGAGCCGTGAGGATTACCGCATGAAATACCGTCTGGGCGACTTTCGCGTCGAAGCCCATCCGCAGAGCTGGGTGGCTCCCAATGCCGTGCTGGTGGGCAAGGTCAAGCTGCAAGAGGGCGCCAGCGTCTGGTTCAACGCCGTATTGCGCGGCGACAACGAACTGATCCTGATCGGCCCCAACAGTAACGTGCAGGATGGCACGGTGATGCACACCGACATGGGCTATCCGCTGACCATCGGGACCGGCGTGACCATCGGCCATAACGCCATGCTGCATGGCTGCACTGTCGGCGACTACAGCCTGATCGGCATCAACGCGGTGATTCTCAACGGCGCGAAGATCGGCAGGCACTGCATCATCGGCGCCAATGCGCTGATCGGCGAGAACAAGGAAATCCCCGATGGCTCGCTGGTCATGGGCTCGCCGGGCAAGGTGGTGCGCGAACTGACCGAGCAGCAGAAGAAGATGCTCGAAGCCAGCGCGGCCCATTACGTGCATAACGCGCAACGGTATGCCCGCGACCTGCAGGAAGACCAGGCATGAGCACGACCGAACGCCCGGTGGCCTCGCCCTGCGTGAGCATCTGCGCGCTGGACGAGCAGGACATCTGTACCGGCTGCCAGCGCACGGCAGGGGAAATCAGCCGCTGGGGGCGGATGGACAACGCCGAGCGACGCGAGGTGCTGGGGCGCTGTCATGAGCGGGCCAGGGCGGCCGGCGTTCTGTGGACGTTAGCCAGTCCAGCGGTGTCCTGACGGGCGTATTCGCGGGCAAGCCCTGCTCCTACAGGATTTGCGCCAAACGCCAAAT
>NZ_JSYZ01000002.1:29327-264399 GCF_001293465.1 Pseudomonas asplenii | reverse complement strand
ACGCCCGTCCCTGGGATTTGCGTCAAACGCCAATTCTGCATGCGGCCCGTCCCTTGTAGGAGCCGGGCTTGCCCGCGAATACGCCCGTAAGCCTTGCGCCCAGTCCAGCATCTGCACCGGCGGCAGTGTCCCTATGCCGGCGACGGCTCCAACGCGGTTATCGCCAGGCGCCGGCTCCTGCAGTACCCTGTGCGGCTATATCGACAGGTAATCCGTCCATTCCATGTTCTTTCTCATCGCCTACATCGCCAGCGTCGTGCTGATCAACTTCGCGTTTTCCAGCGCGCCGCACCTGGACATCATCTGGTCGGCCTGGGGCGGGTTGGTGTTCGTGCTCCGGGACATGGTGCAAACCCGCTTCGGCCATGGTGCGATCGTCGCCATGCTGGTGGCGTTGCTGTTGTCCTACGTCACCTCCGACCCGGCCATTGCCCTGGCCAGTGCCACGGCCTTCGCCGTGTCCGAGTGCATCGACTGGCTGGTGTTCACCATCACCCGACGCCCTCTGCACGACCGTCTGTGGATCAGTTCGGCCCTGAGCATCCCGCTGGATACCTTCATCTTCTTCGGCCTGATCGATGCCCTGACGCCCGGGGTGATTCTCACCGCGTTGGGCTCCAAGTTCGCCGGGGTCACCGTGGTCTGGCTGGCCATGGCCTGGCGCCAGCGCAAGGCCGTTCATCAGGACGCCCTGAAGGGATAGCCCGAACGGGGCGCAGGCCATACAGGCGAACCGCCGCAGTTCATGTAAAATGCCCGCCTTTCTTCCCAGCAGGTGCCCGGTGAGCGGGTGCCTTCGATGATCCGTTTCCTCGAGGACCTGAAATGACCCGTATCGGAACTCCACTGTCGCCGACCGCGACTCGCGTATTGCTTTGTGGCTGTGGTGAGCTGGGCAAGGAAGTGGTGATCGAGCTGCAACGCCTGGGTGCCGAGGTGATTGCCGTCGATCGCTATGCGAACGCGCCGGCCATGCAGGTCGCCCACCGCAGCCACGTGATCAACATGCTCGACGGCGGGGCCCTGCGCGCGGTGATCGAAGCCGAGAAGCCGCACTTCATCGTGCCGGAGATCGAGGCCATCGCTACCGCCACCCTGGTGGAACTGGAGACCGAAGGGTTCACCGTGGTGCCGACCGCCCGTGCCGCACAACTGACCATGAACCGCGAAGGCATCCGTCGCCTGGCCGCCGAAGAGCTGAAGCTGCCGACCTCGCCGTACCACTTCGCCGACACCTTCGAGGACTACAGCAAGGCGGTCCAGGACCTCGGCTTCCCCTGCGTGGTCAAGCCGGTGATGAGTTCCTCGGGCAAGGGCCAGAGCCTGCTGCGCAGCGTCGATGACGTGCAGAAGGCCTGGGACTATGCCCAGGAAGGCGGGCGTGCCGGCAAGGGCCGGGTGATCGTCGAGGGCTTCATCGATTTCGACTACGAAATCACCCTGCTGACCGTGCGCCACATCGGCGGCACCACGTTCTGCGCGCCGGTCGGCCACCGTCAGGAAAAGGGCGACTACCAGGAGTCCTGGCAGCCGCAGGCCATGAGTCCGGTGGCGCTGGCCGAGTCGGAGCGGGTCGCCAAGGCGGTCACCGAGGCCCTGGGCGGCCGTGGCATGTTCGGCGTCGAGCTGTTCATCAAGGGCGACCAGGTGTGGTTCAGCGAAGTGTCGCCGCGCCCGCATGACACCGGCATGGTCACCATGATTTCCCAGGATCTGTCGCAGTTCGCCCTGCACGCCCGGGCCATTCTCGGCCTGCCGATCCCGTTGATCCGTCAGTTCGGTCCATCGGCCTCGGCCGTGATCCTGGTCGAGGGCCAGTCGACCCAGACCGCTTTCGCCAACCTCGGCGCAGCCCTGAGCGAGCCGGATACCGCCCTGCGCCTGTTCGGCAAGCCGGAAGTCAACGGCCAGCGCCGCATGGGCGTGGCCCTGGCGCGTGACGAGTCGATCGAAGCGGCGCGGGCCAAGGCGACCCGTGCGGCCCAGGCGGTGGTTGTAGAGCTCTAAAACCGCGTCGTCCTATTCGCGCACAAGCCCGGCGCCTACAGGTCACCGCCGTACCTGTAGGCGCCGGGCTTCTCGGGACGCCGCACCGCCGCGAACCGCCAACGGCGGCCATACCCCACCGCTATCAGCCGACCTTGTCCAGATCGCTGTAGCGTGTCTCCTTCAGGCACAGAATGGCAATCAGGCTCAGCACCGCCGCCGCCGACACATACCCGCCGACCCAGCTCAAACCACCCATTGTCACCAGCTTCTGCGCAAAGAACGGCGCGGCCGAGGCCCCGACGATACCGCCCAGGTTATAGGCCGCCGAAGCACCGGTATAACGCACGTGAGTGGGAAAAAGCTCCGGCAGCAGCGCACCCATCGGGGCGAACGTCACCCCCATCAGGAACAGCTCCAGGCTCAGGAACAGCGCGACGCCCCAGGTCGAGCCGTGGCCCAGCAGCGGCTCCATGCTGAAGCCGGACAACAGTGCCAGCAGCGCACCGACGATCAGCACCGGCTTGCGTCCGAAGCGGTCGCTGGCCCAGGCCGCCAGTGGCGTGGCTGCCGCCATGAACAGCACGGCAAAGCACAGCAGGCCGAGGAAGGTCTCGCGGCTGTAGCCGAGGTTGGCGACACCGTAGCTCAGTGAGAATACCGCCGAGATATAGAACAGCGCGTAACACACCACCATGGCCACCGAGCCCAGCAGCACCGGTACCCAGTAGCGGCTGAACAGCTCGACCAGCGGCATCTTCACCCGTTCGTGACGTGCCACGGCATTGGCGAAGATCGGCGTTTCCTCGAGCTTGAGGCGCACATAGAGGCCGACGATCACCAGCACGGCGCTGAGCAGGAACGGAATCCGCCAGCCCCACGAGCGGAACTGCTCGTCGCTGAGGCTCATGGCGAGGATCAGGAACAGGCCGTTGGCCGCGAGGAAGCCGATCGAAGGGCCCAACTGCGGGAACATGCCGAACCAGGCACGTTTGCCCTCGGGGGCGTTCTCGGTCGCCAGCAACGCGGCGCCGCCCCATTCCCCGCCGAGCCCGAGGCCCTGGCCGAAGCGCAGCAGGCACAGCAGCAGCGGTGCCCACGCGCCAATGCTGGAGTAGCCGGGCAGCACGCCGATCAGCGTGGTGCACACGCCCATCAGCAGCAGCGAGGCGACCAGGGTCGACTTGCGCCCGATCCGGTCACCGAAGTGGCCGAACAGGATCGAGCCCAACGGGCGGGCGAGAAAGGCGATGCCGAAGGTCAGGAACGCCGACAGCATCTGTGCGGTACTGTCGGTCTGGGGGAAGAACACCGGTCCGATCACCAGCGCAGCGGCGGTGGCGTAGACATAGAAGTCGTAGAACTCGATGGCGGTACCGATGAAGCTGGCGGTCGCGACCCGGGCAGTGGAGTTCAGCGGTGTGGTCGATGGTGCGTCGAGGGTGGTGCTGGCAGTCATTACGCGGTTCCCTGAAAGTCTTGCTCGTAGGAATTGTTAGTAGTGAACACCCAGGGATAAGGGCTTGTGCCGGGCCGGTCGGGGTTCTGTCCGGCGCCGGGGGAGTTGCAGCGTGCAGGGCCGGAGGGCGGGTTGCGGGTGGGCAGGCGGTCCGGTGAGGCTGGGTAAGCCGATTCGATTATAGGAAGCCGCCCATGCATCGAACAAGAGCACCGCTCACCCGTGTAGCACCCGCCCCTGCCGGAGCCGGCTTGCTGGCGAGGGCGTTCTCGCCGGCACCATGGGCAGACGGGCTGAATGCCATAAGTGAAGGTGCTGCTTCGTCAGGGAGACGGAGGCGTGGGGGGCGCGCTGGTATGCCATGCCAGCACCCGGCTGACCCTGTTGTCCTCGGTTTCGAGGATCTCCAGGCGATAACGGCCGATCTTCAGGCAGACCGCGCTCTCCGGGATGGTCTCCAGGGCTTCGGTGACCAGCCCGTTGAGGGTCTTGGGGCCGTCGCAGGGCAGGTGCCAGCCCAGGCTCTTGTTCAGCTCGCGGATCGAGGCGGCACCTTCGATCACCAGTCGGCCATCGGCCTGGGGGTGGATGTGCGGGTTGTCGAGGCTGTGCTCGTTTTCGAATTCGCCGACGATCTCTTCGAGAATGTCTTCCAGGGTGACGATGCCCAGCACTTCGCCGTATTCATCCACGACCATGCCCAGGCGCCGCTGCTGCTTGTGGAAATTCAGCAACTGCAATTGCAGCGGGGTGCTTTCCGGAACGAAGTAGGGCTCATGGCAGGCGCTCAGCAGGGCGGGCAGGGTCAGGCTGGCATCGGGCAGCAGATGGCGGACCTGGCGGGTGTTGAGCACCGCTTCGACCTGGTTGATATCACTGTGGAACACCGGCAGGCGGGTGCGCTTGCTGTTGCGCAACTGCACGATGATGTCTTCGATCGGGTCGTCCAGGTTGATCCCGTCCACTTCGCTGCGCGGCACCAGGATGTCATTGACCGTGATGTTGTCCAGCGCGTGAATCCCGGACAGCAACTGTGGCCGGGTCGAATGTTCCTTGCCGGGCTCCTCCAGATCGACCGGCGGCATGTCCTCGTCGCTCTGCCTGACCGCGCCGGCCTTGCTGATGAAGGGCTTGAGCAGCAGGCGGGCGCTGCCGTTCAGCAACCAGGCCGCGGGATAGACGATCTTCAGGGGGATGCCGAGCAGGGCATTGCCGACCGCGAGCATGGCTTCGGGGTAGCGAGCGGCGAGCAGGCGCGGCAGGTAGTCGGCCAGCACCAGCAGGGCGACGGCACTGCCCAGGCAGGCCAGCCAGGGGCCGTGGTTGCCCCAGAGCAGCAGCGAGAGCAGGGTGGCGATGATCACCACGACGATGCGGCACAGGGTGTTGCAGAGGATCAGGCTTTCACGCGGGAAACTCAGGCGGGCCGCTGGCCTGTCCCCGGCGCGGGAGGCCGGACGCTGGGCCGTGAGCAGATGCTGGGCGACCTCGATGGCGGTGAACAGCGCCGACCACAGGATCAGCAGGGCCAATACGGCGAGCATCGGCCCGGCGGGCAGGTTGTCCATGTTCTCGGCCCGTCAGATGTGCAGGATGTATTCGCGAACCAGCTTGCTGCCGAAATAGGCCAGCATCAGCAGGCAGAAGCCGGCCAGGGTCCAGCGGATTGCCTTGTGCCCGCGCCAGCCGAGGCGGTTGCGCCCCCACAGCAGTACGCTGAACACCACCCAGGCCAGGCAGGCCAGCAGGGTCTTGTGCACCAGGTGCTGGGCGAACAGGTTCTCGACGAACAGCCAGCCGGAGATCAGCGACAGTGACAGCAGGGTCCAGCCGGCCCAGAGGAAACCGAACAGCAGGCTTTCCATGGTCTGCAGCGGCGGGAAGTTGCGGATCAGGCCCGAGGGGTGCTTGTTCTTCAACTGGTGGTCCTGCAACAGCAGCAGCAAGGACTGGAACACCGCGATGGTGAACATGCCGTAGGCGAGGATCGACAGCAGGATGTGCGCGAGGATGCCCGGCTCTTCGTCGATGATCTGTACCGTGCCCGATGGCGCGAACTGCGCGAGCAATACGGTCAGCAGTCCCAGCGGGAACAGAAGGAGCAGCAGGTTCTCCACGGGAATCCGCAGGCAGGCGACCAGGGTCAGGGCAATCACCGCGACGGCGATCAGGCTGGCGGCATTGAAGAAATCCAGGCCCAGGCCGACCGGGGTCGCCAGGTGGGCGCACAAGGCGATGGCGTGGGCCAGTACGGCGAAGGCGCCGAGCCCGACCAGCAGGCGCTTGTCGGCCTTGGCGCGCTGGCGCAGACGCGCGCCTTGATAGAGGGCCGCGGCGGCATACAGGCAAGCTGCGGCAATGCTGGTCAGAAAACTGGGTGACAGAGGAGACATAAGTCCTGTGAAGCAAGCCCGAAAGGGGCTGAGTTTGGCATATAACCGCCAGTCCACGAAAGACCGTGGCGCTAGTGCCGCGCACGCAGTCTCGTTATAATTCGCGATCTGCCCACGCTGCAGGCTCGCCAGGCGCATTTTTCCGTTCGCCGGCGGCCCATTACCTCAGTGGCTTCAAAGGATCGCGCATGTTTGAAAACCTGACCGACCGTCTCTCGCAGACGCTGCGCCATGTCACCGGCAAGGCCAAGCTGACCGAGGACAATATCAAAGACACCCTGCGTGAAGTGCGCATGGCGTTGCTCGAAGCCGACGTCGCCCTGCCGGTGGTGAAGGACTTCGTCAATTCGGTCAAGGAGCGCGCGGTCGGTACCGAAGTCTCGCGCAGCCTGACGCCGGGCCAGGCGTTCGTGAAGATCGTCCAGGCCGAACTCGAAAGCCTGATGGGCGCGGCCAACGAGGACCTGAACCTCGCCGCCGTGCCGCCTGCGGTCATCCTGATGGCCGGTTTGCAGGGCGCGGGCAAGACCACCACCGCCGGCAAGCTGGCGCGCTTCCTCAAGGAGCGCAAGAAGAAAAGCGTGATGGTGGTGTCGGCGGACGTCTACCGCCCGGCCGCGATCAAGCAGCTGGAAACCCTGGCCAACGATATCGGCGTGACCTTTTTCCCGTCCGACATCAGCCAGAAGCCGGTGGCCATCGCCGAAGCGGCTATCCGGGAAGCGCGGCTGAAGTTCATCGACGTGGTGATCGTCGACACCGCCGGCCGCCTGCACGTCGACGCCGAGATGATGGTCGAGATCCAGCAGTTGCACGCGGCCATCAAACCGGTGGAGACCCTGTTCGTCGTCGACGCCATGACCGGCCAGGACGCGGCCAATACGGCCAAGGCCTTCGGCGATGCGCTGCCGCTGACCGGCGTGGTCCTGACCAAGGTCGACGGTGATGCCCGTGGCGGTGCCGCGCTGTCGGTTCGCGCCATTACCGGCAAGCCGATCAAGTTCATCGGTATGGGTGAAAAGAGCGAAGCGCTCGATCCCTTCCACCCGGACCGGATCGCGTCGCGAATCCTCGGCATGGGCGACGTGCTCAGCCTGATCGAGCAGGCCGAACAGACCCTCGACAAGGAAAAGGCCGACAAGCTGGCCAAGAAACTGAAGAAGGGCAAGGGCTTCGACCTCGAAGACTTCCGCGATCAGTTGCAACAGATGAAGAACATGGGCGGCCTCGGCGGCCTGATGGACAAGCTGCCGAACATCGGTGGCGTGAACCTGGCGCAGATGGGCAACGCCCAGAATGCGGCGGAGAAGCAATTCAAGCAGATGGAAGCCATCATCAATTCCATGACCCCGGCCGAGCGCCGCGATCCCGAGCTGATCAGCGGCTCGCGCAAGCGCCGGATCGCGTTGGGTTCCGGTACCCAGGTGCAGGACATCGGCCGCTTGATCAAGCAGCACAAGCAGATGCAGAAGATGATGAAGAAATTCACCGCCAAGGGCGGCATGGCCAAGATGATGCGCGGTCTTGGTGGCATGCTGCCGGGTGGCGGCATGCCGAAAATGTAAGGAATCTGCGCCGGCCGTCGTGTCGGCGTTGCCCCGCAGGGATGCGGGGAACTCCAGCCAACCCGCATTGGCGGGGGCTGACCCGCCGTTCATCGCAACGGCTTCATGGCAGGTCTCTATTGCACGGCGCTGGACGCCGGAAAAAGGCATTGGCAAAAGTCCGGATATTCCTTAGAATATGCGGCCTTTCGGGCACCCATGCCCGCTGTGCATTTAGATTTGCAGCACCGACTACAGGAACGATGTTCACATGCTAACAATCCGTCTTGCCCTTGGCGGCTCCAAGAAGCGCCCGTTTTACCACCTGACCGTAACCGACAGCCGCAACGCTCGTGACGGTTCGCACAAAGAACAAGTGGGTTTCTTCAACCCGATTGCTCGTGGCCAGGAAGTTCGTCTGTCCGTGAACCAAGAGCGCGTCAACTACTGGTTGAGCGTTGGTGCACAACCTTCTGAGCGTGTTGCTCAGTTGCTGAAGGAAAACGCCAAGGCTGCGGCCTGAGCGATATGAACGCGACGCCTGCTTCTACCGATGATCTGATCGTTATCGGCAAGATCTACTCTGTTCATGGCGTTCGCGGCGAAGTAAAGGTCTATTCCTTTACGGATCCGATCAAGAACCTGTTGAACTACAAGACCTGGACGCTCAAGCGCGAGGGCAGTGTGAAACAGGTGGAGCTGGTCAGTGGACGCGGGAACGAAAAGTTCCTGGTCGCGAAGCTCAAGGGTCTCGATGATCGGGAAGAAGCTCGTCTTCTGGCCGGTTATGAGATCTGCGTGCCAAGCAGCCTGTTCCCTGAGCTGACCGACGGCGAGTACTACTGGTACCAGCTGGAAGGTCTCAAGGTCATCGACACCCTCGGGCAACTGCTCGGGAAGATCGATCACCTGCTCGAAACCGGCTCGAATGATGTCATGGTGGTCAAGCCTTGTCCGGGCAGCCTGGATGATCGCGAACGCCTGTTGCCGTATACCGAGCAATGCGTGTTGGCTGTCGACCTTGCCGCTGGCGAGATGAAGGTGGATTGGGACGCGGACTTCTAAGCAATGGCGAGCCTGCGCGTAGAAGTGATTACGCTGTTTCCCGAGATGTTTTCCGCCATCAGCGACTACGGCGTCAGCAGTCGTGCGGTGAAACAGGGGTTGTTGCAACTGACCTGTTGGAACCCGCGGGACTATACGACGGATCGACATCACACTGTGGATGATCGCCCATTTGGCGGTGGTCCGGGCATGGTGATGAAGATCAAGCCTCTCGAGGATGCCCTGGTTCAGGCCAAGGCGGCAGCGGGGGAGGCGGCGAAGGTGATCTACCTGTCGCCCCAGGGCCGGCAGCTGAATCAGTTGGCGGTTCGCGACCTGGCGAAAGAGGATGCCTTGATCCTCATTGCTGGTCGTTATGAAGGCATCGACGAGCGTTTCATTGAGGCTCATGTCGATGAAGAGTGGTCGATTGGGGACTATGTCCTGTCCGGTGGCGAGCTGCCGGCGATGGTCCTGATAGATGCGGTTACACGACTGCTGCCCGGAGCTTTAGGGCATGCGGACTCCGCGGAGGAGGATTCCTTCACGGATGGTTTGCTGGATTGCCCGCACTACACCCGTCCGGAGGTGTATGCGGATCAGCGTGTTCCCGACGTGTTGCTCAGTGGCAACCACGCACATATCCGGCGTTGGCGTCTGAAGCAGTCCCTTGGCAGGACCTCGGAACGACGCGCCGATCTTCTGGAAAGACGCTCGCTTTCTGGAGAAGAGAAGAAGCTGCTCGAGGAATACATCCGCGAGCGGGACGATAGTTAACAACGTATCGATGGTAGATCCGACGATTTACCTTAGGAGCACAGCATGACCAACAAAATCATTCTGCAACTCGAAGCCGAGCAGATGACCAAAGAGATCCCAGCCTTTGCCCCGGGCGACACCATTGTCGTTCAGGTGAAAGTGAAGGAAGGCGATCGTTCGCGTCTGCAGGCCTTCGAAGGCGTGGTAATTGCCAAGCGTAACCGCGGTGTGAACAGCGCGTTCACCGTACGTAAAATCTCCAACGGTGTTGGCGTAGAGCGTACCTTCCAGACCTACAGCCCGCAAATCGACAGCATGGCTGTCAAGCGTCGCGGTGACGTACGTAAAGCCAAGCTGTACTACCTGCGCGACCTGTCGGGTAAAGCAGCTCGCATCAAGGAAAAACTGGCCTGAGTCCAGCTTCCGATGCAGAAAAAAGCAGCCTACGGGCTGCTTTTTTGTTGCCTGGATTTTTATCCTTGGGCACTCTGACTTCGTTTGCCGTGTCACGCGTTTCGAGTCTTTATGCCAGCCATCGATCACCCTCTCATCGACCAGTTTCTCGACGCCCTGTGGTTGGAAAAAGGCCTCTCGGACAATACCCGCGATGCCTATCGGAGCGATCTGGCGCTGTTCAATGGCTGGCTGCAGGAAAAGGGCCTGGAACTGGCCAGTGCCGGGCGGGAACTGATCCTCGACCACCTGTCCTGGCGTGTGGAACAGGCCTACAAGCCACGCTCCACGGCGCGTTTTCTCTCCGGTGCGCGTGGCTTCTACCGCTACCTGCTGCGGGAAAAGCTGATTGCCGTCGACCCGACTCTGCAGGTCGAGATGCCGCAGTTGGGCAGGCCGCTGCCCAAATCCCTGTCGGAAGCCGACGTCGAGGCCCTGCTCAACGCCCCGGATCTGAGCGAAGCCATCGGCCAGCGCGACCGCGCCATGCTCGAGGTGCTGTACGCCTGCGGTCTGCGGGTGACCGAACTGGTCAGCCTGACGCTGGAGCAGGTCAACCTGCGCCAGGGCGTGCTGCGGGTGATGGGCAAGGGCAGCAAGGAGCGCCTGGTGCCGATGGGCGAGGAGGCGATCGTCTGGGTCGAGCGCTACCTGCGCGATGCCCGTGGCGAACTGCTCGGCGGGCGACCCAGCGACGTGCTGTTTCCCAGCCAGCGTGGCGAACAGATGACCCGCCAGACCTTCTGGCATCGGATCAAGCACCAGGCCCAGGTCGCCGGGATCAGCAAGTCGTTGTCGCCGCATACCCTGCGGCACGCCTTTGCCACCCACCTGCTCAACCATGGTGCGGACCTGCGGGTGGTACAGATGCTGCTCGGCCACAGCGACCTGTCGACGACCCAGATCTACACCCATGTCGCCCGTGCCCGCCTGCAGGACATGCATGCCAGGCATCACCCGCGCGGTTGATCCATACGGGCTTCGGCCCGGCCGGGCTTATGTGTTAGGCTCTAGCGGTTTGCTATGCGGGCGCTTGCAGTCGCTCCGTTTCAGAATGGACAGACCAGCCTGGCCCCGTGCCCGCTATCAGGAGTTCCCATGCGCTTGATCCAGATTTTCGCCGCCGCCGCCCTGGCGTTGGCCAGTACCTTCGCCCTGGCCGACGACGCGGCCGAACAGGCGATCCGCAAGAGCCTCGACAGCCTCCAACTGGAGACCCCGGTGGAGAGCATCACCGCCAGCCCGTTGAGTGGCCTCTATGAAGTCAAGCTCAAGGGCAGCCGTGTGTTGTACGCGAGTGCCGACGGCCAGTTCGTCATGCAGGGCTACCTGTTCCAGCTCAAGGATGGCAAGCCGGTCAACCTGACCGAGAAGACCGAGCGCCTGGGGATTTCGAAGCTGATCAACGGTATTCCGGTGGCGGAAACCGTGGTCTATCCAGCCATCGGCGAAACCAAGTCGCACATCACCGTGTTCACCGACACCACCTGCCCTTATTGCCACAAGCTGCACGCCGAAGTGCCGGCGTTGAACAAGATGGGCATCGAGGTCCGCTACGTGGCGTTCCCGCGCCAAGGGCTGGGTTCGCCGGGTGACCAGCAGTTGCAGGCGGTCTGGTGCTCGACCGACAAGCGCGCGGCGATGGACAAGATGGTCGAAGGCGAGGAAATCAAGGCGGCCAAATGCACCAACCCGGTTTCCCGGCAGTTCGCCCTGGGCCAGTCGATCGGTGTCAATGGTACACCGGCCATCGTTTTGGCCGACGGTCAGGTAATTCCAGGCTATCAGCCGGCCGCACAAGTCGCCAAACTGGCGCTGGCAGCCAAGTAATTCGGTCTCGTCGCAGTCCGTCTTCAGACGAGCACGACCGCGAGCCTCTGGCCCGCCGGTCTCAAACAGCAGGCCGCTGGTGGATCAGCGGCTGTTTTTCACGGCCGACCTCGTGTCGGCCGTTTCATGGGGAGTCAAGAGTGAAACCGGTCAAAGTAGGCATCTGTGGGTTAGGTACCGTCGGTGGCGGCACCTTCAACGTACTTCAGCGTAACGCCGAGGAAATTGCTCGTCGTGCCGGGCGTGGGATCGAAGTGGCACAGATTGCCATTCGCACGCCAAAGCCTCAGTTCCAAACGACCGGTATTGCGATTACCAACGATGTCTTCGAAGTGGCCACGAACCCTGAGATCGACGTCGTCGTAGAGCTGATGGGCGGCTATACCGTTGCCCGTGAGCTGGTACTCAAAGCGATCGAGAACGGCAAGCACGTGGTTACCGCGAACAAGGCGCTGATCGCCGTGCACGGTAACGAAATTTTCGCCAAGGCCCGTGAGAACGGCGTGATCGTGGCCTTCGAGGCCGCGGTGGCGGGCGGCATCCCGGTGATCAAGGCGATCCGCGAAGGCCTGTCGGCCAACCGGATCAACTGGGTGGCCGGTATCATCAACGGTACGGGCAACTTCATCCTCACCGAAATGCGCGAGAAGGGGCGTACCTTCGAGGATGTGCTGGCCGAGGCCCAGGCCCTGGGCTACGCCGAGGCCGATCCGACCTTCGACGTCGAGGGTATCGATGCCGCGCACAAGCTGACCATCCTGGCCTCCATCGCCTTCGGTATCCCGCTGCAATTCGACAAGGCCTATACCGAGGGCATCACCAAGCTGACCACCGCCGACGTGAACTACGCCGAAGCGCTGGGCTATCGCATCAAGCACCTGGGTGTGGCGCGCAGCACCGCCGCGGGTATCGAGCTGCGGGTTCACCCGACGCTGATCCCGGCCGATCGTCTGATCGCCAACGTCAACGGCGTGATGAACGCGGTCATGGTCAATGGCGATGCCGCCGGTTCGACCCTGTTCTACGGCGCCGGTGCCGGCATGGAGCCGACGGCCTCCTCGGTGATCGCCGACCTGGTCGATGTAGTGCGGGCCATGACCTCGGATCCGGAGAACCGTGTACCGCACCTGGCCTTCCAGCCGGACTCGCTGTCGGCTCACCCGATCCTGCCCATTGACGCTTGCGAGAGTGCCTACTACCTGCGTATCCAGGCCAAGGACCATCCAGGCGTACTGGCCCAGGTGGCGAGCATCCTGTCGGAACGCGGGATCAACATCGAGTCGATCATGCAGAAGGAAGTCGAGGAGCAGGACGGCCTGGTGCCGATGATCCTGCTGACCCATCGCGTGGTGGAACAACGCATCAACGACGCCATCGCAGCGCTGGAGGCCCTGCAGGGCGTGGTCGGCCCTGTCGTGCGGATCCGCGTCGAGCATTTGAACTGAGTTGGCATCGCCGACTGGAGAGGAATTTTTCATGCGTTACATCAGTACCCGCGGCCAGGCACCCGCGCTGAACTTCGAAGACGTGCTGCTGGCCGGTCTGGCCAGCGATGGCGGCCTGTACGTGCCGGAGAACCTGCCACGCTTCACCCAGGAGGAAATCGCTTCCTGGGCTGGCCTGCCCTACCACGAACTGGCCTTCCGGGTGATGCGCCCGTTCGTCACTGGCAGCATTCCGGATGCGGACTTCAAGAAGATCCTTGAGGACACCTACGGGGTGTTCGCCCATAACGCCGTGGCGCCGCTGCGCCAACTGAACGGCAACGAGTGGGTGCTCGAACTGTTCCACGGCCCGACGCTGGCCTTCAAGGATTTCGCCCTGCAATTGCTGGGGCGCCTGCTGGACTACGTGCTGGCAAAACGCGGCGAGCGCGTGGTGATCATCGGCGCGACGTCCGGCGATACCGGCTCGGCGGCGATCGAAGGCTGCAAGCACTGCGAAAACGTCGACATCTTCATCCTGCACCCGCACAACCGGGTATCGGAAGTGCAGCGCCGGCAGATGACCACCATCTTCGGTGAGAACATCCACAACATCGCCATCGAAGGCAACTTCGACGACTGCCAGGAGATGGTCAAGAACAGCTTCGCCGACCAGAGCTTCCTCAAGGGCACGCGGCTGGTGGCGGTGAACTCGATCAACTGGGCGCGGATCATGGCCCAGATCGTCTACTACTTCCACGCGGCGCTGCAACTGGGCGGCCCGGCGCGTTCGGTCTCGTTCTCGGTGCCGACCGGCAACTTCGGCGATATCTTCGCCGGCTACCTGGCGCGCAACATGGGGCTGCCGATCAACCAACTGATCGTGGCGACCAACCGCAATGACATCCTGCACCGCTTCATGAGCGGCAACCAGTACGTCAAGGAAACCCTGCATGCCACGCTGTCGCCGTCCATGGACATCATGGTGTCGTCGAACTTCGAGCGCCTGCTGTTCGACCTGCACGGTCGCAATGGTGCGGCCATCGCCGGCCTGATGGACACCTTCAAGCAGGGTGGCGGTTTCAGTGTCGAGCAGGATCGCTGGACCGAGGCGCGCAAGCTGTTCGACTCCCTGGCGGTGGACGATGCGCAAACCTGCGAGACCATTGCCGAAGTCTTTGCCCAGACTGGCGAAGTGCTCGACCCGCACACGGCCATCGGCGTCAAGGCGGCCCGCGAATGCCGCCGCAGCCTGGACACTCCGATGGTGATCCTGGGGACTGCGCATCCGGTCAAGTTCCCTGAGGCAGTTGAGAAAGCGGGTGTAGGAAAAGCGCTTGAACTACCTGCACACCTTTCGGATTTGTTTGAAAGGGAAGAGCGCTGCACGGTTCTGGCCAATGACCTTAAAGTCATGCAGGCCTTTGTCAGCCAGCATGGCAGCCGCGGCAAGCCGCTTTGACCGACTAGAAAGGTCACACTTTAGAGCCCGCCCCTTGGCGGGCTTTATCGTTTTTGCATGCCAAACTTTGCCCCCTGTTTTTCATTTCCATCGAATCAAAGGGGGCGGGTACTTCGCCATGGCGTTTCCGGGGAGATCGATCTATTCCATTCTGGCGTGGCTGTCATGGGTGATGCTGGCGAGTCTGCCGGGCGAGCTGATGGCCGCCCAGGGCTTGCCCTTCAATTTGCCCGCGTCGTTCGTCGAACTGCCCCGACTGCCCCTCGGCGCTGATGAGCGGCGCTGGCTGGGCAATGACCGGAGGCTGCGGGTGGGCATCTCGGTGGCCGATTATGAACCCATCGATATCACCAGCGACCGCAATCGCTACCAGGGCATCAGTGCCGACTATGTGGCCCTGATCCGCGATCGGCTCGGGGTGCAGGTGGAAGTGCTGGGGTTCGTCGAGCGGGACCAGGCCGTCGAGGCGCTGCTCGAGGGGCAGATCGATGTGCTGACCAGCGCCAACGGCTTCGAACGGGGCTTTCCCGAACTGGCCTTTTCCAGTGAATACATGCCGGATCGCTCGGTGATCGTCAGTCGCAGTGAAACCCCGAACCCCGACGATCTGCGAGGACGCAAGGTACTCCTGCTCGAAGGCTACGCCGATGCCGCGGTGGTGCATGCCACTTATCCCCAGAGCCGGATCATCCTCGCCCCGACCCTCTACAGTGCCCTGGAGGCACTGCTCCAGGGCGAGGTCGACGCCTTCATCGGCAATGAGGTCATCGTCAGGGCCTACAAGACCCTGCGCCCCTACATGGGCTTGCAGATCCGCGGGCAAAGCGCTTTGCCACCGATCGGTTTCGCATTCGCCACGCGCAAGTCGGAGCCTCTGCTCGGCGCCCTGATCCAGCGTGTGCTGGATAGCCTGGACGAAGCGGTACGGCGGGAGATCCTCGCGCGCTGGACCACCGGTTTCGGCTCGGACATCGCCCAGCCGCGAGTCGAGCTGACTGCGGCGGAGCAGGCCTGGATCGACAGCCATCCGCGGGTGAGCGTGGCTTCCCAGCAGTACCCGCCGTATATCTACAAGGATGTCCACAATCGTTGGGTCGGTCTCAATGCCGATCTGCTGGCGCGGATCTCGCGGATGACCGGCCTGCAGTTCGTCTTCGACGAGAGTTTCTCCACGGTCCAGACCCTGGAGATGCTCAAGGATGGTCGGGCCCTGATGAATGGCTCGCTGGCTGAAAGCCCCGAGCGCAAGGCCTTCCTGAATTTCACCTATGCGTTTGGCGGCAGTTCCTGGGTATTTGTCGTACCGGTCGATGCGCCCCCGCTGAGCTCGCTCAGCCAACTGGCCGGTCGCGTGCTGGCACTGCCCGAGGAACATGCACTGCAGGCCATGATCCGCCGCGAGTATCCCGATGTGGTGCTGCGTGGTGTCCGGACCCAGGAGGAGGCCAGGGCGCTGGTCGAAAGCGGTGCGGCGGCGGCAACCATCCAGAGCGACACCCTGGCCTATCTGCACCCTCCCGGCAGGCTGAAGGTCGGTCGTAGCGTGGAAGGGCTCTGGTCGGCGGACAGCTTCTCCGTCGCCAAGAGCTCTCCTGAGTTGCTCGGCATCCTCAACAAGTCCCTGGAGGCCTTTCCGGTCGCAGAGCTGCGGGCCTTGCGCATCAAGTGGCTGGGTGCCGTCCCGGTGGCTGCGCCGCCCTCGGTCTGGAAACGGGTGCCGCGTTGGGCCTATGGGCTGGCTGTTGCCCTGCTGGTGGTGGGCGGGGTCTCGCTCATCTGGAACCGTCGCCTGAATGTCCAGATTCGCCAGCGCCGCCAGGCCGAACGGCAGCTCAGTGACCGGCTGGCGTTCCAGCGCGCATTGCTCGACGGCATTCCCGATCCGATCTTCGTACGGGACCTGCAGGGGCGCCTGATCAGTTGCAATCGTAGCTATGAGCAACGCCTGGCGACGACGCTGGAGCAGGTGCGCGGGCGTCGAATCACCGAGGAGGGCCTGCTGCTGCCGGCGGTCGCGCAGGCGCTGCATGACGACTTCCTGTCGTTGCTGGAGAACCAGCAGCCGGTGTTCAGTGACCGGACGCTGGAGTTCCTCAATTGCAGCATCGATGTCTATCTGTGGATGGTGCCGTTCCACTCGGCGGGGGCGCAGTTGCAGGGGCTGTTGGGGGGCTGGATCGACATCACCGAGCGAAAGCAGCTCGAGGTGCAACTGACCGAGGCCCGCCGCCAGGCCGAGCGTGCCAGCCAGGCCAAGAGTGCGTTCCTGGCCACCATGAGCCATGAGATACGCACGCCCATGGCGGCGATCATCGGCCTGCTCGAGGTCGAGCGGGAGCAGGCACTGGCCCGTGGGCAGGTGTTCTCGCAGGGGTTGCAGGTAGCCTACCAGTCGGCCCGGGAATTGACCGCGCTGATCGGCGACAGCCTTGACCTGGCCAAGATCGAGGCCGGTGGCATGCGCCTGGTGCCGCAGCCGACCGACTTGAGAAACCTGCTTGAGGGAGTCGTGCAACTGTTCGAGGCATTGGCCCGGGACAAGGGCGTCGTCCTGAGCCTGGGTATCGATCCGCTGCTGGCGAGCCTGTATTGGCTCGATCCGCTGCGTTTGCGGCAGATCCTGCACAATCTGATCGGCAATGCGCTGAAGTTCACCAGCCGGGGATTCGTCCGCGTGCGGGTCCTGCGCTGTGCACAGGTGGCGGGCACTGACCGCCTGCGTATCGATATCGAGGATTCCGGCCGGGGCATCGGCCCCGAGCAGCAGGCGATGCTGTTTTCGCCCTTCGTCCAGGCCCACGGCGATGCCGATGCGGGGCATGAGGGCACCGGCCTGGGGCTGAGCATCTGCAAGCAACTGGTGGAGTTGATGGACGGCTCCATCGAACTTGAGAGCCAGCCGGGGCTGGGCACCCGCGTGCACATCGAGCTGGCGTTCAGGCGCGAAACGCAACCTGTGCTACCCGCACCGTCGAACGGCGCAAGGTGTCGCCTGCCGTGCCTGAACGTGCTGATCATCGATGACCTGTCCGCCAACCGCCTGGTGCTGCAACAGCAGCTCGGCTTTCTCGGGCAGAACGTCGAGGCCTGCCAGACCGCGCAGGCGGCGTTGCAGGCCTGGCAAGGCCGGCATTTCGACCTGGTCATCAGCGATTGCAACATGCCCGGCATGAGCGGCTATCAACTGGCACGGGCCCTGCGCCAGCTGGAGACCGAGGCGCAACGGCCACCCTGCATGATCGTCGGTTGTACGGCCAATGCCATGAGCGACGAGCGCCAACGCTGCCAGCAGGCCGGCATGAACGACCTGCTGGTCAAGCCGGTTCTTCTTGACGACCTGACTCGGCTGTTGACGCAGATCGTGCCCCGGGAAAGCTCCTTCGACATCCAGACGCTCATCGACATGACCCACGCCGATGCCGGCGTGCTCCAGCACATGCTGCTGGAATTGTGGCGAAACCTGCGCGACGAGCGTGCCGAACTGCAATCGCGGCTTGGCCTGGACGACTGGGACGGCGTGGCGGCCTGCGTGCATCGCCTCAAGGGGATCGCCTGTCTCGTCGATGCGATTGCCCTGGCGCAGGCCTGCGTCGACATGGATCACTGCGTACGCCTGAGGCAGCCCGAGCAGTTGCCCGCGACCGGGCAGGTGCTCAAGGCCGTGATCGATCGGATGATCGCCGACATCGAGCCGAACCTGCAGGAAAAACCGGCACTTTAGGACTTGTCCTATGGGGAACCCCGGGCAGCCTGGCTAAGGTGGAAGGCCGATGCGGATAACCACCGCTTCCACCTGCGGAGATCATCGATGCGTTCGCTCAGGATCCTGATTCTTGAAGACAATCCCTTTCAACTGATGGCCTTGCATCAGATGCTCAATGCCAATGGCGTCTTTGATGTGCTCACTGCCGAAAATGTCGAGAGTGCGCGCCTGTCGCTGACCAATCGCGGGCCGGTGGACATTGCCATCTGCGATCTGCAGTTGGAGGAGGGTGATGGCCTGGAACTGATCCGGCACCTGGCGGAAACCCGCGAGGCCCAGGCCCTGATCATTCTCAGCAGCCTTGACACGGAACTGCGCGAGGGCGCCGCCCACATGGCCCGGCAACAGGGGTTGCATGTGCTGGGCTGCCTGCTCAAGCCTGCCACGGCAGCCATACTCGGTGAGCTGCTGGCAACCTATCAACGCCGTTTCGGCCGCCAGCGGCCCGGTCTGCCGTTGGCCCAGGTCTGTGAACTGCTGTCGCTGGACGAGTTGCAGGCGGGGGCCGGGCCTGGCGCGATCCGCAAGTACTGCGAGGCCTTCTTTCAACCGAAGGTCAGTGGCGATGGCCGGGTGCAGGGAGTCGAGGCGCTGGCCCGCTGGCAACACCCGGAGCAGGGCACGCTGCTGCCCGATACCTTCATCCCGGTGCTCGAGTATGCCGGGCTTTCCCAGGCCCTGACCTGGCACATGCTCGAGCAGGCCATCGGGCTGTCGATGGAGGTGTATCTGGGAACCGACCAGTATCTGCCGGTGACGGTGAATATCCCGGGGTTGATGGTGGAACAGGCGGATTTCGCCGGCCAGCTTGGCGAACTGCTGGCCCGTTTCGAACTGCCCGCCGAATGCTTGACCCTGGAGGTGATCGACGGCACCGACTGCACCAGCGAGGCGGCCCAGGCCGAAGGCATGTTGCGTTTGCGGATGCTCGGCTGCCAGCTGTCGATCGGTGACTTTGGGGTCGCCGGTGCCGGGCTGCAGAGGTTGCTTGAGTTGCCTTTCTCGGAGTTGAAGATCGCCCCGCGTTTCGTCAGCGGCATGGCCGAGGATTCACGCAGACGCTCGATCGTCGCCGGGGTGTTGAGCATGGCCAAGGGCATGGGGTTGCGTGCGGTCATCACTGGGGTTGGAACCGACGAGGAATATCGGCTGACCCGGGAACTGGGCGACGTGTTGGTTCAGGGGCGATTCATTGCCGCGCCGATGAGTCGTGCCGAACTGCTGCCCTGGTTGCAATGGGCAGGGCTCGCCAACGTCCCCGAGCGAGAGCGCCAGCCTGGCTAGAGCTAGGACAACCCCTGTTCCTGCAGATACAGAAACAGCGCGGCATCGTTGGGTAGGCCCAGCTTGCGCATCGCGCTGATTTTCTGGGCACTGACGGTCTGCTTGCTGCGGCACAGGCGTGCGGCGATCTCACCCACCGTACGGCCCGCCGCCAGCAGACGGGTGACTTCCAGTTCCCGCGGTGAAAGCAGTTCCGGGTCACCCAACCGGTGCGTACCGACCTCCCCGGCCAGGGCCAGGGTCTGGCGCACGGAGTCGGCCACGAACACCTTGCCCTGGCGCACATGCTGGATGGCCATGGGCAATTCATTCGCCAGGCTGGCCTTGCTCAGCAGCCCCATGACCCCCTGATCGAGGATGTAGCGGAACAGTCCGGCATTGTTGAGCATGGTGACGACCACGAGCGGCAGGGCCGGGTAGTTGCGCAGCAGGGCCTCGATCATCCGCAGGCCGTCGTTCTGGTCCGCCGTCGGCATCATGAAGTCAGTCACGAGCGCATCGCAGGGGGTGCTGTCGAGCCGATCGAAGAGTTCCCCCGGCGTACTCGCTTCGCCAACGACACGTAGTGCGGGTGTTCGTTCGAGGACGGCCCGCAGGCCGATCAGGAATATCGGATGATCATCCGCCAGGACGATCCGTAGTGGCATCTGTGACGACGAGCTCAAGACAACTCTCCGGTGGCGCAGTGGCGATGTGGCTGAAAACTAAGCAAAAAAGAACAGATGTTCTGGCCTGTGTCTGTGAGTAAAGCCGACGCGGCTTGTAGTAAAAGTCTAAAAACCATTGATCTGATTTTAGCCGCGCTTTCCCCGCTGTTTTTTCCTTGTCATCTTTCTGGTTCATGTTCGGTAGATGTCGATCAGTTCGCAGGACCTGGGAGGTCCCGGCGAACTTTCTTCTCCGACTGGCGGTCACTGACTCCAGGCACCTTTGTTTTCGACCTTTAGGCTTTTGACTATTGAGTGGTGATCGAGATGGAAAGTATCAGCCTGTTGCTCAATGAAGCGCTGAGTCCGTATGCCGTAACCCTGACGCCTTCGGGCGGGCACGGCGAGTGCGTGCTGAGCGTGAGTGGTGTTGCCGGACCGGTTCTGGTGGAGCGTGAGGTCAATCAGGCGCAATTGACCGACAAACGCCTGCTGACGGACGTGGTCGATGGCCTGCATCGTGATCTGCGCATTGCTGAAGGGCGCCTGGAGCCCTGCGTGATTGCGGCCCTGCGTCATGCCGCCGAACATCGAGGCGCGCGCAGCGCCAGCCGGTAGATTTTTTTGGAACCTTCCTTCCGTAGTCGCTGTCAGAATTTATAACGGCAAGAGCAGGCATTGTGCTCCGGTGTTTGTGGCTTGTCGTACTGGTCTTTGTAGGCCACGTTTAGCCCCGAGTCGTCTCCCCACTTCTCGGGGTTTCTTTTGCCCGAAATTCGTCACTGGTCATCGGGAACCAGGAAAAATCCCTTGGCATCTTCCCGGTATTTTTCCCGCTCGGCCGGCGCCAGCCAGCGCGCATAGAGTTCCACCAGCCTGTCCTGGCGCAGTTCGCGCAGGATCTCGTTGATATGGGGAATCGCCGCGCGACCTTGCGGCGTGTTGGAGCAGGCGATCCGGATGAACTGATAAGTGGCTGTATCCCTGATCGGATAGAACGCCAGGTCGTCTTCGGCGATCTGTTGCTGGCGGGCCTGATAGCGAACCTCCACACCGTAGCCGAGCAGCGCCTTCAGGCGTCCCATGCGCTGCATCTGCAGCAGGCTGCCAAGGGCGTCGTTGCCGTAGTGACGTACCAGGTACTGTTCGTTGGTGTGGGACAGCACATCATCGATCGGATGGCCGTAGCTGCGTTCGGCGATGATCCCCAGTTGCAGGCTGTGGCTGTTCAACAGTGCGGCGAGATCGACCTGGCCCTCGACCAGAAAGGGTTCGACCAGCCCGCGGTCCTTCTGTCGAACCACCAGCCCGTTGCTGGTGGTACCCATGCTGCGAATGGAAAACAGCATTTTCTGCGCCCGTGCCGGTGTCCACAGCAGCGCCGGGTCGCAGGTGAAGGCTGGGCTGTCGAGCATTTGCATGCCCCGTGCCCGGTTGACCCGCAGTATGGTGTGGTCGTACTCCGGCAACCGCTCCATCAGCAGCGGCAGCATCTGGTCCACGGCCCCCTGGCCCTGTTGCGGCCCATCGAAAATGCTCAGGGGCGGCAGGTCCCGCAGCAGCCAGATCAGGGTCTCCCTGGCCTGCGCGCCAGGTGACAGCACTCCGATCAATATCGCCAACAGCGTGGGAACGAGGCGTCGCCACAAGGCACTGGGAGTCATGAGGTGAATACCTTCCTCGGCTTGAAACCAGTCGTTGGTTAGCGTCACACGTCAAATGGCGCCACTTTCACGCAGTCGGGCAATGCCTGCCGCATCGTAGCCAAGGCTGCCCAGCACCTCGGCGTTGTGTTCGCCCAACCGCGGCCCGACCCATTCGCTGGAGCCAGGTGTTTCCGAGAGTTTCGGCACGATGCCGGGCATCTTGAAGTCCTTGCCGTCCGGCAGCTTGGCCTGCAGGAACATTTCCCGGGCGAGGAATTGCGGATCGCCGAACATGTCCTCGGCACTGTAGATGCGGCTGGCGGGGACTTCGGCCGCCGCCAGTACGGCGAGCACCGTGTCCAGCGGCTGGGCGTTGGCCCAGCGGTCGATCACGCCATAGAGTTCGTCACGTCGGCTGTCGCGCCCGTCGTTGCTGGCCAGTTGCGGGTCGTTCGCCAGGTCCTCGCGGCCGATGGCCAGCATGAAGCGCCTGAAGATCGCGTCGCCGTTGGCGCCGATCTGCACATGCCGGCCATCGGCGGTGGTGTGGATCGACGACGGGGTGATACCGGGCATGATATTGCCGGTGCGTTCGCGGATGAAACCGAACACGTCGAATTCCGGCACCATGCTTTCCATCATCGCGAAGATGGCTTCGTACAGGGCGACATCCACCATTTGTCCCTGGCCGCCGTTCACTTCGCGATGACGCAGGGCCATCAGCGCCCCGATCACGCCCCACAGTGCGGCGATCGAGTCGCCGATGGAAATGCCGGTGCGTACCGGCGGGCGGTCCTCGAAACCGGTGATGTAGCGCAGCCCGCCCATGGATTCGCCGACCGCCCCAAAGCCCGGCTGGTCCTTCATCGGCCCGGTCTGGCCGAACCCGGACAGGCGCACCATGACCAGCCTGGGGTTCAGCGCATGCAGGGTCTCCCAGCCCAGGCCGAGTTTTTCCAGGACGCCGGGACGGAAGTTTTCGATCAGGATGTCGGCTTCGCTCAGCAGTTGCTTGAGAATCGCCAGTGCGTCCGGATTTTTCAGGTTCAGTGTCAGGGATTTCTTGTTACGCGCCTGGACGAACCACCACAGCGACGTGCCCTCGTAGAGCTTGCGCCACTTGCGCAACGGATCGCCGCCGTCCGGCGACTCGACCTTGATCACCTGTGCGCCGAATTCGGCGCAGATCCGCGAGGCGAAAGGGCCGGCGATCAGGGTTCCGAGTTCGATGACTTTCAGGCCCGAGAGAGGTTTGGCGGCGACTGACATGGACGATCCTGTAGGACAAGATAGGGGTTGTAGAGCCTTTTAACATGGCGCGCGTCATCTTCCTAACCATCGACAGTCGTTGATTGACCCGGGTATCGGTTAGACTGGCCACCTTTCCCGTCTTTAGAAGCCCTGTTCATGGCCCAGCCGTCCACGACCTACAAGTTCGAACTCAACCTCACCGACCTGGATCGCAACGTCTACGAGAGCGTCAAGCAGACCATCGCCCGCCACCCTTCGGAAACCGAGGAACGCATGGCGGTACGGCTGCTGGCCTACGCCCTGTGGTACAACGAACTGCTGGCATTTGGTCGCGGTCTGTCAGAGGTAGACGAACCAGCGCTGTGGGAAAAAAGCCTGGATGATCGGGTATTGCACTGGATCGAAGTCGGCCAGCCGGACGCCGAACGCCTGACCTGGTGCTCGCGTCGCACCGAGCGCACCAGCCTGCTGGCCTATGGCAGCCTGCGGGTCTGGGAAGGCAAGGTGGTGCCGGCGGTGAAGAACCTGAAGAACGTCAATATCGCCGCGATCCCCCAGGATGTGCTGGAAACCCTGGCCCAGGACATGCCGCGGGTGATCAAGTGGGACGTGATGATCAGCGACGGCACCGTCTTCGTCACCGACGACCGTGGCCAGCACGAAGTCCAGCTCCAGTGGCTGCTGGGCGAGCGCGGCTGAGTCCGGCCGCCGTTTCAACTCCCGCGTACTGAAAAGAGAAATTCCGCCAGCGTTATGCGTATCGAACCCCGCCCCCTGCCCGCCACCCTGCCGTTTCTCGGTGACCTGCCGCCCCTGCTGACCCGCCTGTACGCCGCGCGGGGCGTCGCTTCCCAGGCCGAACTGGACAAGAGCCTGGCACGGCTGATTCCCTTCCAGCAGCTCAAGGGCATCGAGGCGGCGGTGGACCTGCTGGTGGTGGCGTTGGAGCAGCGCCAGCGGATCCTCATCGTCGGCGACTTCGATGCCGATGGCGCCACCGCCAGCACCGTCGGGGTGCTCGGCCTGCGCCTGCTGGGCGCGGCCCATGTCGACTATCTGGTGCCGAACCGCTTCGACTATGGCTATGGCCTGACCCCGGAAATCGTCGCTGTGGCCCTGCAACGCGAGCCGCAATTGCTGATTACCGTCGACAACGGCATCTCCAGCATCGATGGCGTGCAGGCGGCCAAGGCCGCGGGGCTGAGCGTGCTGGTCACCGACCACCACCTGCCGGGGAGCGAACTGCCGGCGGCCGATGCCATCGTCAACCCGAACCAGCCCGGCTGCGAGTTCCCGAGCAAGGCCCTGGCCGGGGTCGGGGTGATCTTCTACGTGCTGATGGCCCTGCGCGCGCGCCTGCGCAGCCTGGGCTGGTACGACAGCCGGCCGCAGCCGAACATCGGCGAACTGCTCGACCTGGTGGCCCTGGGCAGCGTCGCCGACGTGGTACCGCTGGACGCCAACAACCGCATCCTGGTGCATCAGGGCCTCGAGCGGATTCGTGCCGGCCGCGCCCGGCCGGGGCTCAAGGCGATCCTGCAGGTGGCCAAGCGCGACCCGGCGCGGCTGACCTCCACCGACCTGGGGTTCATCCTCGGCCCGCGCCTGAACGCGGCCGGGCGCCTGGACGACATGAGCCTGGGGATCGAGTGTCTGCTCTGTGAAGATCCGGCCCTGGCCCTGGAAATGGCGACGCAACTCGACGAGATGAACAAGGACCGCAAGTCCATCGAGCAGGGCATGCAGCGCGAGGCCCTGGCCCAGCTCAAGGAACTGCCGGAAGACTCGATGCCATTCGGCCTGTGCCTGTTCGACCCGGACTGGCACCAGGGGGTGATCGGCATTCTCGCCTCGCGGATGAAGGAGCGTTATCACCGCCCGACCATCGCTTTCGCCGATGCCGGTGATGGCATGCTCAAGGGCTCCGGTCGTTCGGTGGCGGGTTTTCATATCCGCGATGCGCTGAGCGTGGTGGCGGCGCAGCATCCGGAGCTGATGAGCAAGTACGGCGGTCACGCCATGGCCGCCGGCCTGAGCCTGCCGCAGGAGAATTTCCCGCTGTTCGCCGAGGCCTTCGATGCCGAGGTGCGTCGTCAACTCAGCGAGGATGACCTCACCGGACGCCTGCAGACCGACGGTACGCTGGCCCTGGAGGAATTCAACCTGGAACTGGCCCGGGCGCTGCGCAATGCCGGCCCGTGGGGCCAGCACTTCCCCGAGCCGCTGTTCCATGGCGTCTTCCAACTGGTGGAAAAACGCATCGTCGGCGAGCGGCATCTGAAGGTGGTGCTGAGAAGCGAATGCGGTTCGCTGAAGCTCGATGGCATCGCCTTCGGTATCGACCCTGAGGTCTGGGCCAATGCCCGGGTCGACTGGGTCGAACTGGCCTACAAGCTCGATCTCAACGAATTCCGCGGCAAGGAAAGCGTGCAGCTGATGATCGCCCATATCGAGCCGCGCTGAGATTTGCCGCGGCTGAACCCTCCGGTGTCCGTCATTGTCGACTAGGCTCTAAGCACTGTCTGAATGGTCTTGTGACGTTGTCTTCCTTTCTACCCGCCGGGGGGCGGTCATCTACTTCGTTCATGTCACTCGCCGACGTTCTCACAGAACCCTGGAGCCAGCCCACTTGATTTGAGAGGTGCCCCATGAGTCTGCTGCTTGAACCCTATACCCTTCGTCAACTGACCCTGGCGAACCGCATCGCGGTCTCGCCGATGTGCCAATACTCCAGCGTCGATGGCCTGGCCAACGACTGGCATCTGGTTCACCTCGGCAGCCGCGCGGTAGGCGGTGCCGGGCTGGTTTTCACCGAAGCCACGGCGGTGACCGCCGATGGCCGCATCACCGCCCAGGACCTGGGCCTGTGGAACGACGAACAGATCGAACCGTTGCAACGCATCACCCGCTTCATCGCCGCCCAGGGTTCTGTCGCCGGTATCCAGCTGGCCCATGCCGGACGCAAGGCCAGCACCCACCGGCCATGGCTGGGCAAGCATGGCAGCGTCAAGCCGGAAGAGGGCGGCTGGACACCGGTCGGACCGTCGCCGATCGCCTTCGACCCGCAGCACACTCAGCCCGTGCAACTCGATGAGGGGCAGATCGCCGAAGTGATCCAGGCGTTCGTCGCGGCGGCCCGGCGTGCCCTGGTCGCCGGTTTCAAGGTGGTCGAGGTGCATGCGGCCCATGGCTACCTGCTGCATCAGTTTCTTTCGCCACTGAGCAATCAGCGTCGTGACCAGTATGGCGGTTCGTTCGACAACCGCATCCGCCTGGTCCTGCAGGTAAGCGAGGCGGTGCGGGCGGTCTGGCCCGAGGAACTGCCGTTGTTCGTCCGCGTATCGGCCACCGACTGGGTGGAGGATGGCTGGAACCCGGATGAAACCGTGGAGCTGGCACGACGCCTGAAGGCGCTGGGTGTCGACCTGATCGACGTGTCCTCGGGAGGCACCGCCGCCAATGCCGAGATTCCCACCGGGCCCGGCTACCAGACCCGCTTCGCCGAGCGTGTACGCAAGGAATCCGGTATCGCCACCGGCACGGTCGGCCTGATCACCGAACCGGCCCAGGCCGAACACATCCTGCGGACCTGCCAGGCTGATATCATCCTATTGGCCCGCGAACTGCTGCGCGACCCCTACTGGCCGCTGCACGCCGACGACGACCTGGGCGGACGCAAGGCGGTCTGGCCGGCGCAGTACCAGCGTGCGACCCATCGCGACCAACCCATCCACGAATCGGATCTGCGTGAATAGAAAGGCCATAAGGTGTTGATTGAGCGAGACCTGCAGTTGAGCGACCTGGGCCAGTTGGCACTGATCGATCGCAAGGAACTGATCGAACAGTTCTACCGCGTCCAGGCCGGGAGCCTTGAACTGTACGATGAATACTGCGCCATGACCGGATGGCCGGAGGGCGAGGCGGAGCAGGATGCCGTGATCCTGCGCCGCTGCTTCGACCAGGGCGCCTGGTTCCACGGCGTGTTCGCCGGCCCGACGCTGGTGGCGGCGGCGGTGCTGGACGGCAAGCTCATCGGCAACGACGGGCGGCGCCTGCTGCAACTCAAGTTCCTGCACGTCAGCCACGACTATCGTGGCACCGGCCTGGCGACCCGGCTGTTCGCCAAGGCCGCCGCCCAGGCCCGCAGCCAGGGCGTCGATGGCCTGTATGTCTCGGCCACCCCTTCGCGCAATACCGTGGAGTTTTACCTGCGGCGTGGCTGCCGGCTGCTGGAGCGGCCCGATCCTGGCCTATACGCATTGGAACCCGACGATATCTACCTGTATTTCGACGTGCGTTGACGCCGCGCTCCACGTGGTGGTGCAAGCAATTTGCGTGATTTTCCTACTTCAAATTCCGAAAAGATCTTAGCCAAAGGCCGATACTTCCTACCCTTAGGCTAAGTCTGAGGCGCTCGGCCCAGGCGGTTCCTGTCCCGTCACAGAAGGAAGGCGTCCATGGCAAAGGAGCGGAGCATCTTCGGTTTCATGCTGTTTCTCTGGCGTTTCAGGGCACCGCCCGCGCCCCGGGTGCACCGGCTCAGCCCGCAGGAGCGGGAGCTGGTGGAACGTTATCGGACGCTTTCTGAATCAGACCGCGACGCGCTGTTCTGCCTGCTGAACCAGATGGGCAGCGTGTCGCGGTTCTGATCGCCGATGAATGATCGTACCCACGCTCGGCGTGGGCACGCAGCCGGTGACGCTCTGCGTCACAAGAGCGGACACCGGCTTCAGCCTATTTCCCCCACCGCCCGCCAGGCCTCGTCGATCGCCGCATGGGCATACGCACTCCACGCCGCATCGGAGTTGGCGATGCTCACCCGGCCGACCGGCTGGCGCGCCAGGTTCATCAGCTTTTCGCTTTCGGCGGCGTCGTCGAACAGGCTGTTGGAGAAGTAGGCGTAGCCGTGGGACCAGCGGTTGACGGTGATCGCCAGGATGTCGGTTTCATGGTTGAAACCACCGGGGCCGAGCATACGCTGCAACTGGTCGCGCAGTTGCGTTTCCAGTTGCTCGAAGGTCTGCCCGTAGAGCTTGCCGCGGCCGGCGCGGGCCTGGTCGCGGGCGTTCATGCCGCTGTTGGGGCTGGTGGGCACATAGACCATGTGCAGGCCGATCGGTTGGCTCGGGTCCCTCGGGTGCTCGTAGCCGCCCAGGCTCACCGGATAGTCGAGCTTGATCCGGCTGTAGGGCTGGGTGGCGGCGTAGATCTCGTGCACGCCGAGTTTCTGGAACGCCTGCCAGTTGCGGATCACCACCTTGGTGTAAACCAGCGGGAACTTCACGTTCTGGCTCAGGGCATGGGCCTGGGGCTGGGGCAGGTCGCGCAGCAGGTAGGGGATCATCATGTTGTAGCAGGCGAGGATGCAGTGCCTGCCACGTACCTGGCTCAACTGGCCGCCCCGGCTGTAGCCGACATTCACGCCCTTGCCGACGTTGCGCACGCTGACCACGGTGCTGTTCAGGCGCAGTTGGACCGGCGAGCGGGGCTGGTCGAGCCTGGTGTAGTCGAAGGACGCCAGGACGATGTCCTCCATGCCGTGGCCGGGGGCGACGGCCGGAATCAGGCTGCGCACCAGCAGGCGGGCGAGGGAGGCGTTGCCGTCCGGGAAGTGGTAGATGTACGGCTCTTCCATCTCCGCCTTGGCTTCCTCGCTGATGGGCTCCAGGTTCATGGCGCCGAAGCCGGGGAAACCGACGTTGTAGGCGTCGAGCGCCGCCACGGCGTCGATGCTCAGGGCCGAGAAGTCGTTGGTGCGGCTCTGGAAGTACTTCACCGCGGTTTCCGACAGGCCGACATCCTTGAGCAGGAAATCGCGGTAGCTGGTGGCGGCCAGGTGCGCGGCCTTCTCCTTGGCACTCTTGCCCCCCAGGTAGTCGCGGGGCGCCTGGTGCAGCTCGATCAGTGCCTGGCGGTCGGCGGGCGGCAGTGGGAAATCGTTGATGAACGCGTCGATGGGGCGGGCGTTCAACTGCTGCGGGGCGATGTCGTCGGCGACCATCGGTGTCGGGTCGCCGCTCACCAGTTTGTCCTCGCCGAAGTTCTCCCGGTCGAAGAACACCCCGCGTGACAGCCCCAGGCCCGGATAGAACGAACGGTCGAAGGCGGTTTCGAAACGCCTGATATCGACCCCGAGTTTTTTCAGCAGGCCGTTGACCTGCTGGCTGTACAGGTGGTTCGGCGACTGGAAGGCTTCGCTGCCGCCGTAGCCGAGGATCATGCGGCCGCCGGCGGAGAATTCGTTGCGCTTGGCGTGGCCGCCGAAGTCGTCGTGGTTGTCGAGGATCAGGATGCGCGCCTTCGGGTGTTTCTCCCGATAGAACCACGCCGCCGCCAGGCCGCTGAGGCCGCCGCCCACTACCACCAGGTCGTACTCGCCGGTCATTGGCAGGTGGTCGGTGTCGAAGACCTTCTTCTCCCAGCCCATCTGGTGGGCCACCTCGAACGCGCCGACATGGCTGCCGCGCAGGCCGGTCAGCGCCGGCGGGTAGTAGCGCCCCTCCGGTGCGGCCTGGAGCAGTTGCAGCGGGGTCATGCCGGCGGCGAGGGTGATGGCGACGCCATTGAGGAAGTCGCGGCGGGTGATGTCCATGTTGAATCCTTGTCTTGTTGTTGTCATGGCCCGGGCAGCGGTCGCCTGCCCGGGCAGTTGCCGTTACCGGCTGATTTTCCAGGCGTCGCCTGCCGGCGCGGTGCCGCGGTCATGGGGCTTGCCCAGCCACAGGTAGAGCAGGCCGAGGCCGATGACGATCGCGGTGGTCAGGACCATGGCGTAGTTGGTGTACCAGGGCGCATCCGGGGTCCGCGGCCAGGCCATGTTGACGATGGCACTGACACCATAGAGCAGGGCGCCGATGTTCACTGGCATGCCCCAGGCCCCCAGGTTGAACTGGCCACTGGGTTTCCAGCCGCGCGCCCGGGCGAACAGGGCGGCGAGCACGATCATCTGGAAGGCCAGGTAGATGCCGATGGCGGCGAAGCTGACGATGGTCGCCACCGCATCCTGCAGGAAGAAGCCCAGGGCGATGATCAGTGCCGGCAGCACGCCGGAGACGAACAGCGCCGGGACCGGCACCTGGGTGGTCGGCGAGAGGCGCTTGAGCAACGGGCTGCCGATCACCATCTCGTCGCGGGCGTAGGCGTATAACAGGCGGCTGGCGGCGGCCTGCAGGCTGATCACACAGGAGATGAACGAGATCATCACCACGCCCATCACCACTTTCGATCCGACGCTGCCGAAGGCGTTGTCGAGGATGGTCGTTACCGGGTCCTTGTCGGTGCCGTTGATCACCGCCTGCATGTCCGGTACGGCGAGGATCAGCGCCAGGCAGGCGAACATCGCCGCGACACCGCCGATGTAGATGGTCATGCGCATGGCCACCGGAATGCGTTTGCTCGGGTTCGGGGTTTCCTCGGCCACGTCGCCGCAGGCTTCGAAGCCGTAATAGAGGAACATGCCGGCCAGGGACGCGGTGAGGAACGCCGGCAGGTAGGAGCCATCGACGCGGATGTCGAAGGTGTTGAACAGCACGCTCAGGGGCTGGTGGCGTTCGAAGACCAGCAGGTAGACGCCGACGACCACCGCGCCGACCAGTTCGCAGAGAAAGCCGAACAGGGCGATGCGCGCCAGGGTCTTGGTGCCGCTGAGGTTGATCAGGGTGGCGAACAGCGTCAGCACCAGGGCGATGACGATGTTGGTGTTGTTGCTCGGCTCGAAACCGAGCATGGCCGCCAGGTACGGGCCGGCACCGACGGCGACGGCGGCGATGGTTACGCACAGGGCGATGGAGTAGATCCAGCCGACCATCCACGCCCAGCGCTTGCCGACCAGGCGCCGGGCCCACGGATAGACGCCGCCGGAGATCGGGAACTGCGAGACCACCTCGCCGAAGATCAGGCACACCAGCAGTTGTCCGCAGCCCACCAGCAGGTAGGCCCAGAACATCGGCGGGCCACCGGCGGCCAGGCACAGGCCGAACAGGGTGTAGACGCCGACCACCGGCGACAGGTAGGTGAAGCCCAGGGCGAAGTTTTCCCACAGGCTCATGCTGCGATTGAAGTTCGAGGTGTAGCCCAGTTGCCTCAGTTGCTCGGCATCGCTGTCGGCGCTGGCGCCGAGATGGGGTTGTGCACTCATGGCGGTATCGCTCCGGAAAAACGGCAAATTCTGGCCGTCCGAAACCGTGGCCGGGCCATGGGGCCCGTCCCGGTTCGATGTTGTCGTGTCGGTTCTGGTTTTCGGGTGGAGCATCCATGGGACCGCTGGGCGGTCCGGCGCCGACAGGCCGGCAGGAAAGCGGCCTGTCGGCGAATCCTTCAGTGCTTGAACATCACATGGCGTACGGTGGTGTAGTCCTCCAGGCCGTACATCGACATATCCTTGCCGTAGCCGGACAGTTTCTGCCCGCCATGGGGCATTTCGCTGACCAGCATGAAGTGGGTGTTGACCCAGGTACAGCCGTACTGCAGGCGTGCCGACAGGCGATGGGCGCGGCCGACATCGGCGGTCCATACCGATGACGCCAGGCCGTAGTCCGAATCGTTGGCCCATTGCAGCACCTGCGCCTCGTCGGTGAAGCGGGTCACCGAGACCACCGGGCCGAACACCTCGCGGCGCACGATCTCGTCGTCCTGCTGGGCGTCCGCCAGCACGGTCGGTTCGAAGAAGAAGCCATTGCCTTCCACCGCCTTGCCACCGGTCACCAGGCGGATGTGCGGCTGGGCGATCGCGCGCTCGACGAAACCGGCGACGCGGTCGCGGTGCTGGGCGGTGATCAGCGGGCCGAGTTCGGTCGACGGATCGTCCTGCAGGCCGTACTGGATGGTGCTCACGGCCGCGCCGAGCTTCTCGACGAACTTCTCGTAGATGCCGGCCTGGGCATACACCCGGCAGGCGGCGGTGCAGTCCTGCCCGGCGTTGTAGAAGCCGAAGGTGCGGATGCCCTCGACGGCGGCATCGATATCGGCGTCATCGAAAATGATCACCGGTGCCTTGCCACCCAGTTCCATGTGCATGCGCTTGACGCTGTCGGCGGTGCTGGAAATGATGTTCGAACCGGTGGCGATCGAGCCGGTCAGCGATACCATGCGCACTTTCGAATGGGTCACCAGCGGGCTGCCGACGCTCGGGCCGCGGCCGAATACCAGGTTCAGCACGCCCGCCGGAAAAATCCCGGCGGCCAGTTCGGCCAGGCGCAGGGCGGTCAGCGGGGTCTGCTCCGACGGCTTGAGCACCACGGTATTGCCGGCGGCCAGGGCCGGGGCGATTTTCCAGGCGACCATCATCAGCGGGTAGTTCCACGGCGCGATGGAGGCGATCACGCCCACCGGGTCGCGACGGATCATCGAGGTGTGACCCGGCAGGTATTCACCGGCGGCCGAACCGTTCAGGCAGCGGCTGGCGCCGGCGAAGAAGCGGAACACATCGGCAATCGCCGGGATCTCGTCGTTGAGCGCCGCGCTCAGTGGCTTGCCGCAGTTGTCCGACTCCAGCTTCGCCAGTTCCGCGCCGTGGGCCTCGATGGCGTCGGCAAGCTTGAGCAGCAGCAGCGAGCGGTCTTTCGGCGCGGTTTGCGACCAGCTGTCGAAGGCGGCATCGGCGGCGCGTACGGCGGCATCCACCTGGGCCTCGCTGGCCTCCTGGATCTCCGCCAGCACACGGCCCAGGGCCGGGTTGAACACGGGTTGGGCCGGGCCTTCGCCGGTGACGAGTTTGCCGTTGATCAGCAGTTTGGTTTGCATATCGATGTCCTCATGACGCATTCACAGGTTCCGATAAACACCGTGTTGTTGACGCGGGTTCCCTGTAGGAGCGGGGCTTGCCCGCGAAGCTTTTAGCGATCTTGCGGATGCATTCGCGGGCAAGCCCTGCTCCTACAGGTTGGGTGTTCATCCTGGTAAAGGGGTTATTTGCCGCTGCCGGCCACGCTTTCACCACCACGGGTCAGGTAGTAGGCGCCGAGGATCGGCAGCATGGTGACCAGCATCACCAGCATCGCCACCACGTTGGTGACCGGTACGTCCCGCGGCCTGCTCAACTGGTTGAGCAGCCAGATCGGCAGGGTGCGTTCGTGCCCGGCGGTGAAGGTGGTGACGATGATCTCGTCGAACGACAGGGCGAAGGCCAGCATGCCGCCGGCCAACAGCGCCGAGCCGAGGTTGGGCAGGATGATGTAGCGGAAGGTCTGCCAGCCGTCGGCACCGAGATCCATCGACGCCTCGATCAGGCTGTGGGAGGTGCGCCGCAGCCGGGCGATGACGTTGTTGTAGACGATCACCACGCAGAAGGTCGCGTGACCGACGACGATGGTGAACATCCCCGGCTCGATCCCCAGCGACTTGAAGGTCGCCAGCAGGGCGATGCCGGTGATGATCCCCGGCAGGGCGATCGGCAGGATCAGCATCAGCGAGATACCCTGCTTGCCGAAGAACTCGCGGCGATACAGGGCTGCCGAGGCCAGAGTGCCGAGGACCATGGCGATCAGCGTGGCGATCGCCGCAACCTGCAGCGACAGCTTGATCGCCTCCAGCACGTCCGGCCGCGAGAAGGCCACGCTGAACCACTTCAGGGTCAAGCCCTGGGGCGGGAAGCTGAACGCCGCGTCCTCGGTGTTGAAGGCGTACAGGAAGATGATCAGGATCGGGAAGTGCAGGAACACCAGCCCGCCCCAGGCCGCGAGGCGCAGGCCCAGGGAAGCCCGCTCCCCGTGCTTTTCTGACTTAGAGTGCATCGAAGGCCCCCAGGCGTTTGACGATGGACAGGTAGACGGCGATCAGCACGATCGGCACCAGGGTGAAGGCGGCCGCCATGGGCATGTTGCCGATGGCCCCCTGCTGGGCGTAGACCATGCTGCCGACGAAGTAGCCGGGCGGGCCCACCAGTTGCGGCACGATGAAGTCGCCCAGGGTCAGCGAGAAGGTGAAGATCGAGCCGGCGGCGATGCCGGGAATCGACAGCGGCAGGATCACCTGCATGAAGGTCTGGCGCGGCTTCGCCCCGAGGTCGGCGGAAGCCTGCAGCAGCGATGGCGGCAGGCGTTCCAGCGAGGCCTGGATCGGCAGGATCATGAACGGCAGCCAGATGTAGACGAACACCAGGAACCGGCCCAGGTGCGAGGTCGACAGGGTGCTGCCGCCCACCCCGGGAATGCCCAGCACGAACTGCAGCAGCGGCTCCAGGCCCAGGTGCTGGACGAACCACTGGGCGACGCCGCCCTTGGCCAGCAGCAGGGTCCAGGCGTAGGCCTTGACGATGTAGCTGGCCCACATCGGCATCATCACCGCGATGTAGAAGAACGCCTTGGTCTTGCCGCTGGTGTAGCGCGCCATGTAGTAGGCGATCGGGAAGGCGACGATGCCGGCGGCGATCGACACCACCACCGCCATGCACAGGGTGCGCACGATGATGTCGAAGTTCGCCGGATTGAACAGCGCGGCGAAGTTCGCCAGGGTCAGGTCCGGGGTCACCGCCATGGTGAAGTCGTCGAAGGTGTAGAAGCCCTGCCAGAGCAGGGTCAACAGCGAGCCGAGGTAGATCGCGCCGAACCAGATCAGCGGCGGCACCAGCAACAGGGCCAGGTAGACGTTGGGGCGGCGGTAGAGCAGGTTGGAAAACCTGCGCAGGGGGGACGGACCGGCCGTCGTCGGGTTCAGGGTCAGGCTGCTCATGTCACACCTCGCTCGCCAGCTGGATCATGGCTTCGCGCGCCCAGCGGGCGGTGATGCGCTGGCCGGTCTGGTGACGGGCACTGGTGTCCAGCCACTGGGTGTTGGGCTGGCTGATATTGAGGCTCTGGCCGTTGTCCAGTTTCAGTTCGAAGCGCGTGGCGCTGCCCTGGTACTGGATGTCGTGGAGCACGCCGCTGACCTCGACCTCGTTGCCCTGGGCCGGCCCTTCGGCGAAACGCACGTGCTCGGGACGGATCGAGAAGGGCAGGTCGCTGCCACCCAACTGCCGCGCCAGCTCGCCCCGGATCACGTTGGAGGTGCCGACGAACTCGGCGACGAAGGCGGTGGCCGGTTTCATGTAGAGGTTGCGCGGGCTGTCGACCTGCTCGATGCGACCCTTGTTGAACACCGCCACGCGGTCGGACATCGACAGCGCCTCGGTCTGGTCGTGGGTGACGAAGATGAAGGTGATGCCCAGTTGGCGCTGCAGTTTTTTCAATTCGCTCTGCATCTGTTCGCGCAGCTTGAGGTCCAGTGCGCCGAGGGGCTCGTCGAGCAGCAGCACCCGTGGGCGATTGACCAGGGCCCGGGCCAGGGCCACGCGCTGGCGCTGGCCGCCGGACAGTTGCACCGGCTTGCGCTCGCCGTAGCCGCCCAGGGCGACCATGGCCAGGGCCTCTTCGGCGCGCGCCAGGCGTTCACTCTTGCCGACGCCCTTGACCTTGAGGCCGTAGGCGACGTTGTCGCGCACGTTCATGTGGGGGAACAGCGCGTAGTCCTGGAACACGGTGTTCACGTCGCGCTGGTACGGCGGCAGCCCGGCGGCTTCCTCGCCGTGGATGCGGATCGAACCGGCGCTGGGTTGTTCGAAGCCGGCGATCAGGCGCAGGCAGGTGGTTTTGCCCGAGCCGGAGGGGCCGAGCATGGAGAAGAACTCGCCGTCCTGGATATCGATGGAAACCCGGTCAACGGCCTTCACTTCGCCAAATTGACGGGAAACGTGGGTGAACTGGACTGCAAGCGTCATGATGCGGTGCTCCAAGAAGGCACGGGACGCCGCAGCGGCCCGGCCTGGACTTCTGAAAAAGCTCAATCGAATACGAATGCGACAGGAGAGTCTGGCCCCGTCCCTTGTAGGCGCAGGGCTTGCCCGCGAATGGGCCCTCAAGAACGCTAAAAGCTTCGCGGGCAAGCCCGGCTCCTACAGGAGCGCGGGGCACTTGGGGCTGGTCGGTCAGCGGCCGCCCATGATCGCGATGTAGTCCTGGGTCCAGCGGCTGTACGGCACGAACTTGCCGCCCTCGGCCTGCGGGGTCTTCCAGAAGGCGATCTTGTCGAAGGTCTCGAAACCGTTGGTCTTGCAGCCTTCGGCGCCGAGCAGTTCGCTTTCCTTGCACGCCGCGGGCACGGCCGGCAGGGAGCCGAACCAGGCGGCCACGTCACCCTGGACCTTCGGTTGCAGCGACCAGTTCATCCACTTGTAGGCGCAGTTGGGGTGCTTGGCCTCGGCGTGCAGCATGGTGGTATCGGCCCAGCCGGTCACGCCCTCCTTCGGAATGGTCGAGGCCACTGGCTGCTTGTCGGCCTGCAGGCCGTTGACCATGTAGCCCCAGGAGCTGGAAGCGGCGACGCCCTCGTTCTTGAAGTCACTCATCTGCACGGTCGCGTCGTGCCAGTAGCGGTGAATCAGTGGCTGCTGGGCGCGCAGCAGGTCGAGCACGGCCTTGTACTGGGCTTCTGTCAGTTCGTAGGGGTTCTGGATGCCCAGCTCCGGCTTGGCCGACTTGAGGTACAGCGCCGCATCGGCGATGTAGATCGGGCCGTCATAGGCCTGCACGCGCCCCTTGTTCGGCTTGCCGTCCGGCAGGTTCTGCGCTTCGAAGACCACGCCCCAGCTGGTCGGGGCCTGCTTGAACACGTTGGTGTTGTACATCAGCACGTTCGGGCCCCACTGGTAGGGAGTGCCGTAGGTCTGCTTGTTGACCACGTACCACGGGGCATCCTTCAGGCGCGGGTCGAGGTTCTTCCAGTTCGGGATCAGTTCCGGGTTGATCGGCTGCACGCGCTTGCCGACGATCAGGCGCAGCGAGGCATCGCCCGAGGCGGTGACCAGGTCGTAGCCGCCCTTGGCCATCAGGCTGACCATTTCGTCGGAGGTGGCGGCGGTCTTCACACTGACCTTGCAGCCGGTTTCCTTCTCGAAGCCGGTGACCCAGTCGTAGGCTTTGTCGCTTTCGCCCCGTTCGATGTAGCCCGGCCAGGCGACGATATCGAGTTGCCCTTCACCGGCGCCGACGGCTTTCAGGGGTTCGGCGGCCTGGAGGCTGGCGCTGGCCAGCAGGGCGGTGGTCAGTGCACTGAGCAGTGCGGTCTTGTGCGCGAACATCGGTTTTCCCTCTTCTTTAATTATGGTCGGGGCAGTCGAACGAATGATGCATGCCGCTGGCGGCTTGTTATTAAAGTCGTGCGTATTACAGAGTCTGGCCGTGACGCGCCATGATGTGGCGCACCACGCTGTAGTCCTGCAACGAATCGCTGGACAGGTCCTTGCCGTAGCCGGAGCGCTTGAGGCCGCCGTGGGGCATCTCGCTGACCAGCAGGAAGTGGCTGTTGATCCAGGTGCAGCCGTATTGCAGGCGCGAGGCGACCTGCAGCGCCTTGTCCAGGTTCTGGGTCCATACCGATGACGCCAGGGCGTATTCCGAATCGTTGGCCCAGTCCACCGCCTGGCTCAGTTCATCGAAGCGGGTCACCGTGACCACCGGGCCGAAGACTTCGCGCTGGACGATCTCGTCACTCTGCCGGCAGCCGGCCAGCAGCGTCGGCTGATAGTAGAAGCCGGGGCCGGAATGCACCGCCGCACCGGTCACCCGTTCGATATGCGGCTGGCCGAGGGCGCGTTCGACGAAGCTGGCGACGCGGTCGCGCTGGCGGGTGCTGATCAGCGGGCCGATCTCGTTGTCGGTATCGCGTTTGCCGGCAAAGCGCAGGCTGGCCACCGCCGCGCCGAGTTCGGCCACCAGGCGGTCGTGAATCCCGGCCTGGGCGTAGATCCGGCAGGCGGCGGTGCAATCCTGGCCGGCGTTGTAGTAGCCGTAGCTGCGCACGCCCTCGACCACCGCCTGGAGGTCGGCATCATTGCAGACGATCACCGGCGCCTTGCCGCCGAGTTCCAGGTGGGTGCGTTTCACGCTTTTCGCCGCGGCCTGGAGGATTTTCTGCCCGGTGACGATATCGCCGGTCAGCGACACCATGCGCACCTTCGGGTGGCTGACCAGGTGGCTGCCGACGCCTTCGCCGCCGCCGCAGACGATGTTGATCACGCCGGCCGGCAGCAGCTCGGCCAGGGTCGGGGCCAGGGCCAGGATCGACAGCGGCGTGTGCTCGGACGGCTTGAACACCAGGGTATTGCCGGCGGCCAGTGCCGGGGCGATCTTCCACGCGGCCATCATGATCGGGTAGTTCCACGGCGCGATGGAGGCGACCACGCCGATCGGGTCGCGGCGAACCATGCTGGTATAGCCCGGCAGGTATTCGCCGGACAGTTGCCCGGTCTGGCAGCGCACCGCGCCGGCGAAGAAACGGAACACGTCGACGGTCGCGCTGAGGTCGTCCTGGCGCGCCAGGTGCAGCGGCTTGCCGCAGTTCAGCGATTCGAGGCGGGCCAGCAGCTCGGCGTTTTTCTCCACCGCGTCGGCGATCGCCAGGAGGATGTTCGAGCGTTGCTGCGGGGTGGTCCGCGACCAGCCGGCGAACGCCCGGTGGGCGGCGAGGATCGCGCTTTCGACCTGTTCGCTGCTGGCTTCGGCGATCTGCGTGATGACCTCGCCCGTGGCCGGGTTGAGGATCGGTTCGACGAAACCTTGGCCTGCGACGAGCTCACCATCGATCAGCAATGAGGTGAACAGCGGGGTCGGGTGCGCGCCAGCCATTTTGCGAGTTCTCTTTTCTTTTGTGGCCATGGAGCTTCCCTTGCAGCTGGAGTCCGGCCTTTCTCTATATGGATGGAAAGAGACTAGTGGCCGAACGAGAGGTCGACAAATACTAAATATTGAAAGCGGCGTTCGATTAAATCGATGGCTTGCGTCCACCATGGGGTTGTTCGCGAGCCACGGTGAGGAACGGGTCGACCAGCGTCGGCCTGGCCGTGCCACGGCGCCAGGCCAGGCCGACGTCGAGGGTGTGGCTCAGGTCGGCGATCGGCCGGGCCTCGATGATGTCGCCTTCCAGGGACCAGGGCCGGTAGGTCATGTCCGGCTGGATCGACAGGCCGAGCCCGGCCGCCACCAGGCTGCGCACCGCTTCGGTGGAGGCCGTGCGCAGACTGATCCGCGGCTGCAGGCCGGCACCCCGCCACATGCGCTGGGCGTTGCGGTCCATTTCGTCGACGTTGAGCTGGATCAGCGGCTCGCGGGCCACGTCGGCGAGGTTGATGCTGTCGTGCTCCAGCAACGGATGCTGGGCCGGCAGCCACAGGCGATGCGGCGAGTGGGTCAGGACTTCGGTCTGCAGGGCGTGGCGGTCTTCGAGGTTGGAGAGGATCAGCACGCCGACATCGATCTCGCCACTGACCAGCAGATGCTCGATGTACGGCCGCTCGTCCTCGGTCACGCGGATCTCCACGTTGGGATAGGCGCGCTGGAAGCGGGTGAGCAGGTCGGCCAGGTAGTAGCCGGCCACCAGGCTGGTCACGCCGACCGTCAATTGCCCGCTGACCTGGTCGGTGCTCTGTTGCAGGCTGCGCTTGGCGTTGTCGACGGTAGCCAGGATCAGGTGCGCCTGGCGCAGGAACTGGTGGCCCTGGTGGGTCAGGGTCATGCCCTTGGCGTGGCGGTTGAACAGGCTGACGCCGATTTCCTGTTCCAGTTGCTGGATCGCCAGGGTCAGGGTCGACTGCGAAATGAACACGGCCTGGGCGGCGGCCGAGATCGAGCCGGTTTCGGCCACGGCGATGAAGTGGCGGATCTGACGCAGGGTCATCATGGGGGCGTTACCCTTGCCGGTTTTTCGGTGAGTTGTTTTTATGGAGATGGGCCAGTGTATATCTTTTTAATCGAATGCCTGATCACCCAGTCAGGATTTGCGCAAAAGGACGTGCAACATCTGGAAGCACACTGATCAACCGCTGTCTGAAAGCTCGTTTTACCCTGTGGGTCTATTCGTCGTTTGCGGAGCGTGTCGATGAACACTCGCGGATTGCTCGATCAGTTGCTCAAGTCCGGTCAGGAACTGTTGCAGAACCAGGGGCGAGGCAAGCCGGACGGCGCCTCGGACAAGGGCGCGCTGGGCAGCCTGCTCGGCAGTGGCAAAGGCGGTTCGGCGGGGCTGGGCAGCCTGCTTTCCGGGGCGGGTGGTGGCGCATTGGCGGCTGGGGCCATGGGCCTGCTGCTGGGCAGCAAGAAGGCCCGCAAGGTCGGTGGCACGGTCCTGACCTACGGCGGGCTGGCAGCGCTGGGCGTCCTGGCCTACAAGGCCTATGGCAACTGGCAGGCCCAGCAGGCCAATGCATCGCCGGCAGAGCCGCAGACCCTCGATCGCCTGCCGGCGGTGCAGGTCGAGCAGCACAGCCAGGCCATTCTCCAGGCGCTGGTGGCGGCGGCCAAGGCCGATGGGCATGTCGATGCCCGTGAGCGGGAACTGATCGAAGGTGAGTTCGTCAAGCTGGGCAGCGACCGGGAGTTGCAGCAATGGCTGCATGCCGAACTGAACAAGCCGCTGGACCCGGCGCAGGTCGCCCGGGCGGCGAGCACGCCGGAGATGGCCGCGGAAATGTACATCGCCAGTGTGCTGATGGTGGACGAAGAGAACTTCATGGAGAAGGCCTACCTGGACGAACTGGCGCGCCAGTTGCGGCTGGATCCGGGGCTACGCCAGGAACTGGAACGGCAGGTCCGCCAGGCCGTCCCGGCGTGATCGCAGGCGTCACTGGAGGCCGGGCAGCGGTTCCTCGGCCTGATGGAAGCAGGCCTGCCCCTTGCCCGCATGCTTGGCCCGGTAAAGGGCCTTGTCCGCCAGCCCCAGGACGTCGCTGAGGTCCGGGTCATCGAGCGGCCAGACTGCGCCGCCGATGCTGCAACCGATTTGCGCCGCCACCTGGTGCAGCATGATGGAGTGCGCGAGGCTGGCGAGCACCCGATTGGCGATCGCCCTGGCCTGGTTCAGGGCATCGTTGCGCGGCACCTGCAGCACCATCAGGAATTCATCGCCGCCGAGTCGGGCGACCATGTCGCCCTCGCGCAGGCAGGTGCGCAGCCGCCTGGCCACCTCCCTCAGCAGTTCATCGCCGCCGGCATGGCCGAACTGGTCGTTGATCGGCTTGAATCCATCCAGGTCCAGATACAGCAGTGCCAGGCAATTGTTCTGCGACTGGCTGCGCTGCTGCGCCCGTGGCAGGTATTTCTCCAGCGCCGCCCGGTTGGGCAGGCCGGTCAGTGCATCATGGTGCGCCAGGCTTTCCATGACCCCGAGGGCCGTCTGGTGATTGCTCAGGCTGTCCACCAGGTGACGGATCGACTGGCTCAACTGGGCGATTTCCCGCGTGCCCTTGAGCTCGGGAATCTCCATCGTCTCACCGATGCTCAGGCGATCGGCGGCATTGGCGATGGCTTTCAGCGGCCGGGTGAACCAGGTGGCCAGCAACCAGCCGATCAGGGCGACGATCGCCGCCAGGGCAACGCCCCAGACCAGGATATCGCGCTGCAGCTCCTTGGCCGGGGCGTACGCCTCGTCGAGGGTCTGGCGGGTGACCACGGTCCAGCCCAGGCCGGCATAGGCTTCATGGCCGATACTGGACGCCAGGCCGGTCAGGTACTCCTGGCCATCCGGCCAGCGCTGGACCGCCCAGCGCGGTGGCTTGTTCGAGCCGTCGAGCAGCGGCAGGCGCAACGGCCGGCCGATGTCATCGCGGGGGCCGAGCAGTATCCGCTGATCGGCGGCGACGACAAAGAACTCGATCTTGCGCCGTGCCTGTAATGGCCCCTTCAACGACTGGCGCAGGTTTTCGGCCCAGTTCCAGGACAGGTGCGCGGCCAGTACCCCGACCTTTTCCCGGGCTTCGCCGCTGGCACCGTTGAACACCGGCAGGCTGATGTCGACGAACTTCAGGGGTTCGCCGCTGGGGTTGGGCAAGAGCCTGGAGAGCAGCACGGCCTCGTGGACATCGCCGATGAACACCCCCTCGAGGCCTCGGCGGAACACCGGGCGCTGGCTGATGCTGGTGCCTTGCAGGATGCCCCCGGTCGAGGCCCGCACCCGACCCGCGGTGTCGGTCAGGCCGAGCCAGGCGATGTCGGGGAATTCGCCCTGCAACTGATCGAGCAACTGGCGGATCTCTCCCAGGTCGGAAGCCTGCTGCAAGACCTTCAGGTGGCTGATCACACTCAACAGATGCAGGCGGTTGGCCATGGCCCGGTCCAGGCGGTCGGACATCTGGTAGGCGGCTTCCGCCAGGTCCTGGCCGATTTCACCGCGCATCCGCACACTGGAATCGTGCCCGATGAGCGAACCCAGCAACCAGCTCAGCAGGCTCACCAACAGGGCGATGGCAAGTGCAAGGCGGCTACGCAGGCTGGGCAGTACGGGCATCAAGCAGTTCTCATGATCGATACGGCCAATTGACGGAACTCATGAACGGCAACACTGCGCTTTCAACCACACAGGAGGTATTTTGTAGGGATGTCGGCAAGTTGCCGGTAAGGATGAGAAATCTCCTGTAAGTTATATTCCCTACATTTGTAGTCCCAGTTATAGCTTGTGCATAAATGATGGCACACGCTCGGCTATACTGCCCTCCATTTGAATGCTTTCCGAGGACTGATTGTGAAGAACTGGACTCTGCGCCAACGAATACTCGCGAGTTTTGCCGTCATCATCGCGATCATGTTGTTGATGGTCGTTGCCGCTTATTCCCGGTTGCTGTCGATCGAGTCCAGTGAGGAGAGTGTGCGCAGCGATGCCATCCCCGGCGTCTACTACAGCACCATGATTCGCAGCTCCTGGGTCGAGAGCTACGTGCTCACCCAGCAATTGCTCGGTTTCAACGGCGACGGGGTGATCAGCGCCGCCGACCAGGAGCAGTACAAGGCCTTTACCAGTCGCCTGCTCGAACAGATGGAGAATTACCAGAGGACCATCTTCGACGGCGACGACCGGGCGCGTTTCGAACTCTTCAAGCGCGAGCACGAGAACTACACCAAGGCCCTGGCCAATGTGCTCGACCTCTACCAGCGCAAGCAGAACGATGAGGCGATCCGTCAGTTCAAGCTGCAACTGACCCCGGCCTGGATGAACGGGCGCAAGGAACTCAACGACATCATCGTGCAGAACAAGGACGTTGCCGACCGGGCCACCGATGCCATCAGTTCCTCGGTGTCGTCCGCGAAGATCAGTATGGTCATTTCCCTGTTGCTCGCGGTGTTCGCCGCAGGCCTGTGCGGCTGGTTGCTGATGCGCGCGATCACCTCGCCGATGCAGCGTATCGTCGAGATTCTCGAGATCATGCGTACCGGCGACATGAGCAAGCGCCTGAACCTGGAGCGCAAGGACGAGTTCGGCTCGGTGGAGACCGGTTTCAACGACATGATGACCGAGCTGACGGCCCTGGTGTCCCAGGCACAGCGCTCGGCGGTGCAGGTGACCACTTCGGTCACCGAGATTGCCGCCACTTCCAAGCAGCAGCAGGCCACTGCCACCGAGACGGCCGCCACCACCACTGAAATCGGTGCGACCTCGCGGGAAATTGCGGCGACCTCCCGTGATCTGGTGCGCACCATGACCGAGGTGTCGTCCGCCGCCGACCAGGCCTCGGTGCTCGCCGGTTCCGGCCAGCAGGGCCTGGCCCGGATGGAGGACACCATGCATTCGGTGATGGGGGCCGCCGAGCTGGTGAACTCCAAGCTGGCGATCCTCAACGAGAAGGCCGGCAACATCAACCAGGTGGTGGTGACCATCGTCAAGGTCGCCGACCAGACCAACCTGCTCTCGCTCAACGCCGCCATCGAGGCGGAGAAGGCCGGGGAGTACGGCCGCGGTTTCGCCGTGGTCGCCACCGAGGTGCGTCGCCTGGCCGACCAGACCGCCGTGGCCACCTACGACATCGAACAGATGGTGCGCGAGATCCAGTCGGCGGTGTCCGCCGGGGTCATGGGCATGGACAAGTTCTCCGAGGAGGTGCGCCGCGGCATGTTCGAAGTGCAGCAGGTCGGCGAGCAGCTTTCGCAGATCATTCACCAGGTACAGGCCCTGGCGCCGCGGGTGCTGATGGTCAACGAGGGCATGCAGGCGCAGGCCACCGGCGCCGAGCAGATCAACCTCGCGCTGGTGCAGTTGGGTGATGCCAGCAGCCAGACCGTCGAGTCCCTGCGCCAGGCCAGTTTTGCCATCGACGAGCTGAGCCAGGTCGCAGTCGGCCTGCGCAGCGGCGTCTCGCGTTTCAAAGTCTGATGAGCGAACTGCTGGCCAAGCGCGTCGCCAGCGCGCAGTCCTGGGACAGCCTGTTCCTGGTCTTTCGCATCGGCAGCGAGCGTTATGCCCTGCAAGCCGTGGAGATCGCAGAGGTGCTGCCGCGCCTGCAGCTCAAGGCCATCGCCCATGCGCCGGACTGGGTCGCGGGCGTGTTCGCCCATCGTGGCTCGATGGTGCCGGTGATCGACGTCAGTGCCATGACCTTCGGCCAGCCCGCCGTGGCCCGCACCAGCACGCGCCTGGTGCTGGTGCATTACCGGCCTGAGCCGGATGCCGCCAGTGCTCTGCTCGGGCTGATTCTCGAACAGGCCACCGATACCCTGCGTTGCAACCCGAACGACTTCCAGCCCTACGGCCTGGACAACCGCCAGGCGCCTTACCTGGGACCGGTACGGGAGGACGGGCAGGGGCTGGTGCAACGTATCCGCGTCAACGAACTGCTCAGGCCAGAGGTGCATGCCCTGCTGTTTCCCGAATCCGCCGAGGGCCTGTGATGAGCACCGACCAGCGATTCTTCGATTTTCTCAAGGAGCGGATCGGCCTGGACGTTGCTTCGGTCGGACCGCTGATCATTCAGCGTGCCGTACGCCAGCGCTGCACCCAGTTGCAGATGGACACGCCCGAGCAGTACTGGGCCCGGCTGCAAGGCTGCGCCGACGAACAGCAGGCGCTGATCGAGGCGGTGATCGTCCCGGAAACCTGGTTTTTCCGCTATCCCGAATCCTTCGCGACGCTGGCCCGCCTGGCCACCGAGCGCCAGGAGCAACTGCGTGGCATGCGCGCGCTGAAGATCCTCAGCCTGCCGTGTTCCACCGGCGAGGAGCCCTATTCGATCGCCATGGCACTGCTCGATGCCGGGCTGGCACCCCACCAGTTCAAGGTCGACGGGATCGACGTCAGCCCGGCGTCGATCGAGCGCGCCAGGCGCGCCATTTATGGCAGGAACTCGTTTCGCGGCGAGGACATCGGCTTTCGCGAGCGGCATTTCACCGCGCTCGAGGAGGGCTACCAGGTCAGTGAGCGGGTTCGCGAGCAGGTCCGGCTGCGCGCGGGCAACCTGCTGGAACCCGGGCTGCTGGCCGGCGAGGTCTATGACTTCGTGTTCTGCCGCAACCTGCTGATCTATTTCGACCTGCCGACCCAGCAGCAGGTCTTCGAGATTCTCAAGCGCCTGACCCATGTCGACGGCGTGCTGTTCATCGGCCCGGCCGAGGGCAACCTGCTGGGGCGGCTGGGCATGCGCTCCATCGGCGTACCGCAGTCGTTCGCGTTTCGTCGCCATTTGCCGACCGAAGCGGAACCGGTGTTGGCTTTTGTGGCACCGGTCATGCCGCCACCGCTGCCCGTCCGTACCCCACCCAAAAACGTTGTGCCCCCGCGGCTGCCCCCGCGTCCGGCGCTGGCTGGCGTACCGCCGCCGGCCCCCCCCGCGAGGCCGCCTGCGCTGGCGGGCGACGCCGCGAGCCTGCTGGCGCGGATTGCCGAGCTGGCCAACGAGGGGCGCAGCGACGAGGCCCGCCAGGCCTGCGACAGTTTTCTGCGGCAACACGAGCCGGTGCCCCAGGTGTTCTACTGGCAGGGCTTGCTGAGCGAGGTGGCAGGTAATGCGCAACAGGCCCAGGGCTTCTACCGCAAGGCGCTGTACCTCGACCCGCAACACCCTGAGACCCTGGCGCAACTGGCCGCGCTGCTGGCCGCCCAGGGCGACGCGGCCGGAGCCCGACGATTGCAGGACCGCGCCGCCCGCAGCGGGCGGGCCGCTGACAGTGAGCGTAAACGATGAGCGGTTTGACAGCCTTGAACCTTACCCATGAAGACGCCGAGGCCATCGACGATTGCTGGAACCGTATCGGTATTCACGGCGACAAGTCCTGCCCGCTGTTGGCGGACCATATCCATTGTCGCAACTGCGCGGTGTATTCCGCCGCCGCCACCCGTCTGCTGGACCGCTATGCCCTGAGGCAGGAAAGCCGCGAGCAGGTTGCGGTGCAGGAGGGCGAGGCGGTTGCCACCCGCTCCCTGCTGATGTTCCGTCTCGGCGAGGAGTGGCTGGGCCTGGCCACCCGCTGCCTGGTGGAGATCGCGCCGTTGTGTTCGATTCATTCGCTGCCGCACCAGCGCTCGCGGGCGCTGCTGGGCGTCGCCAATGTGCGGGGGGCGCTGGTGGCCTGCCTGTCGTTGGTGGAACTGCTGGGGCTGGACGCGACGGTCACGGCCGCACCGGCTGGCCGGGTCATGCCGCGCATGCTGATCATTGCCGCCCAGGGCGGCCCGGTGGTGGTACCGGTGGATGAAGTGGACGGGATCCACGCCATCGACCAGCGCCTGCTCGATGGCGCCTGCGCTGCCGGCCCCCAGGCCAGCTCCAAATATACCCGGGGCGTATTGCCGTTCAGGGGCCGCAGTCTGCGCTGGCTGGATGAAGAGCAATTGCTGTCGGCCGTGGCCCGGAGCCTGACATGACCCCAGATCAAATGCGCGACTCGTCGTTGCTCGAGCTGTTCAGCCTGGAGGCCGAGGCCCAGACCCAGGTGCTCAGCGCCGGCCTGCTGGCGCTGGAGCGCAACCCGACCCAGGCCGATCAGCTCGAAGCCTGCATGCGTGCCGCCCACTCTCTCAAGGGCGCGGCGCGGATTGTCGGCGTCGATGCCGGAGTGAGCGTGGCCCATGTGATGGAGGACTGCCTGGTCAGCGCCCAGGAGGGGCGGCTGTATCTGCTGCCCGAACACATCGATGCCTTGCTGCAGGGCACCGACATGCTCATGCGTATCGCCACGCCGGGCAGCGCCAACGTCGGGCCGGTCGACGTCGAGGCCTACCTGCTGCTGATGAAGACGCTGCTCGATCCCTCGGCCCCGGGCGCCCGGGTCGCGCCTGCCGTGGCGCCGACAGTGCCTACAGCGCCGGCGGTCGCCGAGCCGGTGGTGGTTGCCGAGCCCGAGCCGTTGCCTGCTCCCGCCCCGGTCGAGGCGGAACCCGTCGCGCAGCCGAACAGGCGCGCCGTCACCGAGGGTGGCGAGCGGGTGTTGCGGGTCACGGCCGAGCGGCTGAACAGCCTGCTCGACCTGTCGAGCAAGTCCCTGGTCGAAACCCAGCGGCTCAAGCCCTACCTGGCCAGCCTGCAGCGCCTGCGGCGCATGCAGGGCAACAGCCAGCGGGCGCTGGACAGTCTCGGCGATCAGTTGAAGGGCGTCGGCCTGGGCCTGGAGGCCGAGCAAGCGCTGGCGGACGCCCGGCGCCAGTTGGCCGAGGCGCAGCAGATGCTGATCACCCAGATTGCCGAACTCGACGAATTCGGCTGGCAGGCCGGCCAGCGGGCCCAGGTGCTCTATGACACGGCCCTGGCCTGCCGCATGCGGCCCTTTGCCGATGTCCTGGGCGGGCAGGCGCGGATGGTCCGCGATCTCGGCCGCAGCCTGGGCAAGCAGGTGCGACTGGAGATCGAAGGGGAGAAGACCCAGGTCGATCGCGATGTCCTGGAAAAACTCGAGGCACCGCTGACCCACCTGCTGCGCAATGCCGTCGACCACGGTATCGAGAGCCCGGAGCAGCGTGTGCTGGCCGGCAAGCCCGCCGAGGGCCTGATTCGCCTGCGTGCCTCGCACCAGGCCGGCCTGCTGGTGCTGCAACTGCAGGACGACGGCGGTGGCGTCGACCTCGAACGGCTGCGCCGCAGTATCGTCGAGCGCAAGTTGTCGCCTGCCGAAACCGCCGCGCAGCTCAGCGAGGAGGAGTTGCTGACCTTCCTGTTCCTGCCCGGCTTCAGCCTGCGCGACAAGGTCACCGAGGTCTCCGGGCGTGGTGTCGGGCTGGACGCCGTGCAGCACATGGTTCGGCAACTGCACGGTGCGGTGGTGCTGGAGCAGGCGACCGGGCAGGGCAGCCGCTTCCATCTGGAAGTGCCACTGACCCTGTCGGTGGTGCGCAGCCTGGTGGTCGAGGTGGGCGGTGAGGCCTATGCCTTCCCGCTGGCGCATATCGAGCGGATGCTCGACCTGCCGACCGAAGAGATCGTGCAACTGGAGGGGCGCCAGCATTTCTGGCACGAAGGCCGCCATGCCGGCCTGGTTGCGGCCAGTCAGTTGCTGCAGCGGCCGGCCAGCGAGCATGTCGGCGATACCCTCAAGGTCGTGGTGATCCGCGAGCGTGATACGGTCTACGGGCTGGCGGTCGAACGTTTCATCGGCGAGCGCACCCTGGTGGTGCTGCCGCTCGATCCACGCCTGGGCAAGGTCCAGGACATTTCCGCCGGGGCCTTGCTCGATGATGGCTCGGTGGCGCTGATCGTCGATGTCGAGGACATGCTGCGTTCGGTGGACAAGCTGCTCAACACCGGTCGGCTGGAACGTATCGACCGGCGCAATCGCCAGTCCAGCGAAGTGGCGCGCAAGCGCATCCTGGTGGTCGACGATTCCTTGACCGTGCGCGAACTGCAACGCAAGCTGCTGATCAACCGCGGTTACGAGGTGGCGGTGGCGGTGGATGGCATGGACGGCTGGAACGTCCTGCGCGCGGAGGATTTCGACCTGCTGATCACCGACATCGACATGCCGCGCATGGACGGCATCGAACTGGTCACGCTGTTGCGTCGCGACAGCCGCCTGCAGTCGTTGCCGGTGATGGTGGTGTCCTACAAGGACCGCGAAGAGGACCGTCGACGTGGACTGGACGCCGGAGCCGACTATTATCTGGCCAAGGCCAGTTTCCATGACGACGCCTTGCTCGATGCGGTGGTGGAACTGATAGGAGGCGCCCAGGGATGAGGATCGCGATCGTCAACGACATGCCCATGGCCGTCGAGGCCTTGCGCCGTGCCCTGGCGTTCGAGCCGGCACACCAGGTGATCTGGGTGGCGAACAATGGTGCCGATGCGGTGAGGCTGTGCGCCGAGGACACTCCTGACCTGATCCTGATGGACCTGATCATGCCGGTGATGGATGGCGTGGAGGCCACGCGCCGGATCATGGCCGAGTCGCCCTGCGCGATCGTCATCGTCACCGTCGACCGCCAGCAGAATGTGCACCGGGTGTTCGAAGCCATGGGCCATGGGGCGCTCGATGTGGTCGATACGCCGGCCATTGGCGGCGCCAACCCGCGGGACGCCGCGGCGCCGCTGCTGCGCAAGATCCTCAATATCAGTTGGCTGATCGGCCAGCGCGGCAGTCGGGTGCGCAGCGTCCCGACTCCCGGTGAGAATGGTGGGGACCGGCAGAAACTGGTGGCCATCGGCTCCTCGGCTGGCGGCCCGGCTGCCCTGGAAAACCTGCTCAAGGGCCTGCCGAGCGATTTCCCCGCGGCGATCGTGCTGGTACAGCATGTCGACCAGGTATTCGCCGCCGGCATGGCCGAATGGCTGGGCAGTGCCTGCGGGTTGCCGGTCAGGCTGGCTCGCGATGGCGAGCCGCCGCAGAACGGTACGGTGCTGCTGGCCGGCACCAACCATCATATCCGCTTGTTGCAGAACGGTACGCTGGCCTATACCGCCGAACCGGTAAACGAGATTTATCGCCCGTCCATCGATGTGTTCTTTGAAAGCGTTGCCAATTACTGGAAGGGTGACGCGGTGGGCGTGCTGCTCACCGGCATGGGCCGCGATGGTGCCCAGGGCTTGAAGTTGATGCGTGAGCGAGGCTACCTGACGATCGCCCAGGATCAGGAAAGCAGCGCGGTGTACGGCATGCCCAAGGCGGCAGCCGCTATCGACGCCGCGGTGGAAATTCGCTCGCTGAACAGGATCGCGCCACGTTTGCTGGAGATATTTCCAACATGAGCCCTACAGGCAATCAGCACTCATGGCTTGCATGCAGTAAATCAGGTGAACGCGCATGAATGATTTAGAGCTGGAGGAATTCAAACCTACCGATGAAAACGCCGCGATGGTGCTGCTGGTCGACGACCAGGCCATGATCGGCGAGGCGGTGCGTCGGGGGTTGGCCACAGAGGCGAACATCGATTTTCACTTCTGTGCCGATCCCCACCAGGCCATCGCCCATGCGATCCGGATCAAGCCCACGGTGATCCTGCAGGATCTGGTGATGCCGGGACTCGACGGCCTGAGCCTGGTGCGCGAGTACCGCAATCACCCGGCCACCAAGGACATTCCGATCATCGTGCTGTCGACCAAGGAGGACCCGCTGATCAAGAGCGCGGCGTTTTCCGCCGGGGCCAACGATTATCTGGTCAAGCTGCCGGATACCATCGAGCTGGTGGCGCGGATCCGCTACCACTCGCGCTCCTACATGATGCTGCTGCAGCGTGACGCCGCCTATCGCGCCTTGCGCCTGAGCCAGCAGCAGTTGCTCGACACCAACCTGGTGCTGCAGCGGCTGATGAACTCGGACGGCCTGACCGGGCTGTCCAACCGCCGGCATTTCGACGAGTATCTGGAGCTGGAGTGGCGCCGGGCCCAGCGCGAGCAGACGCAACTGTCGCTGCTGATGATCGACGTCGACTACTTCAAGGCCTATAACGACAGCTTTGGCCACCTGGAGGGCGACGAGGCGCTGCGCCGGGTCGCCGGAGCCATTCGCGAAGCCAGCAGCCGCCCTTCGGACCTGCCGGCCCGCTATGGGGGCGAGGAATTCTCCCTGGTGCTGCCCAACACCTCCCAAGGGGGCGCGCGACTGGTGGCGGAGAAGCTGCGCCAGAACGTGGCGGCGCTGAAAATTGCCCACAACACGCCCAGCGAGGGCTCGGTGCTGACCATCAGCATCGGCCTGGCGACCCTGGTCCCGCAGCAGGGCGGCAACTGCCGGGAACTGATCCTGACGGCCGACAAGGGGCTCTACCTGGCCAAGCACAGTGGGCGTAACCAGGTGGGCATCGGCCAGCCGTGACAGGGAGGCGGCCGGAAAATTGCCACGCTGACGGCCGCTGCCCCGCCAAGCGGGCTGCCGGGATGGTTACAATTGCGTTATACTCGCCGGCTTTCAAAAGTTCACCGACGAGTGCTGCCCGCCATGGAAATCAACCCGATCCTTAACAGTATCAAGGACCTGTCCGAGCGCTCCGAAACTATTCGGGGGTATCTTTGACTACGATCAAAAGCATGAGCGCCTGATCGAAGTCAACCGCGAGCTCGAAGACCCGAGTGTCTGGAGCAACCCCGAATACGCCCAGAACCTGGGCCGCGAGCGTGCCACCCTGGCCCAGATCGTCGAGACCCTGGATGAAATGTCCAGCGGCCTGAGCGATGCCAGCGACCTGCTGGAAATGGCCGCAGCCGAAGAAGACCAGGGCGCTGTCGACGATGTCGCCGCCGAGGTCGAGCGCCTGCGCGAAATCCTCGAGAAGCTGGAATTCCGCCGGATGTTCAGCGGAGAAATGGACCAGAACCACGCCTACCTGGACATCCAGGCCGGTTCCGGCGGCACCGAAGCCCAGGACTGGGCCAACATCCTGCTGCGCATGTACCTGCGCTGGGCCGACAAGCGCGGTTTCGACGCCACCATCATGGAACTGTCCGCCGGCGAAGTCGCCGGGATCAAGGGCGCGACCGTGCATATCAAGGGCGAGTACGCCTTTGGCTGGCTGCGCACCGAAATCGGCGTGCACCGCCTGGTGCGCAAGAGCCCGTTCGACTCCGGCAACCGTCGCCACACCTCGTTCAGCGCGGTGTTCGTCTCGCCGGAAATCGATGACAACATCGAAATCGACATCAACCCGGCGGACCTGCGGATCGATACCTATCGTTCCTCCGGTGCCGGTGGTCAGCACGTCAACACCACCGACTCGGCGGTCCGTATCACCCACGTGCCGACCAACACCGTGGTCAGCTGCCAGAACGAGCGTTCCCAGCACGCGAACAAGGACACCGCGATGAAGATGTTGCGGGCGCGCCTGTACGAGCAGGAAATGCAGAAGCGCAACGCCGCTTCCCAGGCCCTGGAAGACTCCAAGTCGGACATCGGCTGGGGGCACCAGATCCGCTCCTATGTGCTCGATGCCTCGCGGATCAAGGACCTGCGCACCAACATCGAACGCAGCGACTGCGACAAGGTGCTGGACGGCGACATCGATGAATACCTGGTGGCCAGCCTCAAGCAAGGGCTGTAGGACACTACTGTGGTAGCCGGCTTGCTGGCGATCCCCGGCCGCAGGCCGGGGGCAACGAACCTGTGATGGAAAATTTAAAGACATGAGCGACCAACAACTCGACACGCAAGCCCTGCAACAGGAAGAAAACGCCCTGATCGCCCTGCGCAAGGAAAAGCTTGCCGCCGAGCGCAGCAAGGGCAATGCCTTCCCCAACGACTTCCGCCGTGACGCCTACTGTGAAGACCTGCAGAAACAGTACGCCGACAAGACCAAGGAAGAGCTGGCAGAGGCGGCGATCCCGGTCAAGGTTGCCGGTCGCATCATGCTCAACCGTGGCTCGTTCATGGTGATCCAGGACATGTCCGGGCGCATCCAGGTCTACGTCAACCGCAAGACCCTCCCGGAAGAGACCCTGGCGGCCGTGAAGACCTGGGACCTGGGTGACATCATCAGCGCCGAGGGTACCCTGGCCCGTTCCGGCAAGGGCGACCTGTACGTCGAAATGACCGACGTGCGCCTGCTGACCAAGTCGCTGCGTCCGCTGCCGGACAAGCACCACGGCCTGACCGACACCGAACAGCGCTACCGTCAGCGCTACGTCGACCTGATCGTCAACGAGGACACCCGGCAGACCTTCCGCGTGCGCTCGCAAGTCATCGCCCACATCCGCAGCTTCATGATGAAGCGCGACTTCATGGAAGTGGAAACGCCGATGCTGCAGACCATTCCCGGCGGTGCCGCGGCCAAGCCGTTCGAAACCCACCACAACGCGCTGGACATGGGCATGTACCTGCGTATCGCGCCGGAGCTGTACCTCAAGCGTCTGGTGGTCGGTGGCTTCGAGCGGGTGTTCGAGATCAACCGCAACTTCCGTAACGAAGGCGTTTCGACCCGGCACAACCCCGAGTTCACCATGCTCGAGTTCTACCAGGCCTACGCCGACTACGAAGACAACATGGACCTGACCGAAGAACTGTTCCGTGAACTGGCCCAGGCCGTTCTGGGCAGCACCGACGTGCCTTACGGCGACAAGGTGTTCCACTTCGGTGAACCGTTCGCCCGCATGTCGGTATTCGACTCGATCCTCAAGTACAACCCGGATCTGACCGAAGCCGACCTGCTGGATGTCGACAAGGCTCGCGAAATCGCGAAGAAGGCCGGCGCCAAGGTGCTCGGCCACGAAGGCCTGGGCAAACTGCAGGTGATGATTTTCGAAGAGCTGGTCGAGCACAAGCTGGAGCAGCCGCACTTCATCACCGAGTACCCGTTCGAAGTCTCGCCGCTGGCGCGTCGCAACGACAAGAACCCGAACGTCACCGACCGCTTCGAGCTGTTCATCGGCGGCCGTGAAATCGCCAACGCCTACTCGGAGCTCAACGACGCCGAGGACCAGGCCGAGCGCTTCAAGGCCCAGGTGGCGGAGAAGGATGCCGGTGACGACGAAGCCATGCACTACGACGCCGACTTCGTTCGCGCCCTGGAGTACGGCATGCCGCCGACCGCCGGTGAGGGTATCGGTATCGACCGTCTGGTGATGCTGCTGACCAACGCACCGTCGATCCGCGACGTCATCCTGTTCCCGCACATGCGGCCGCAAGCATAAGACCGTCGTTGAAAAAGCCGCCCTCGCAAGGCGGCTTTTTTATTGCGTGTTGGTACTGAAGTTTCAGATTATTACAAGAGAGGAATACCTGTAGTGGACCGTGCAATGGCTCAAGAAGGGGCTGCTGGTGTGGCCAGCGCGTTGGCTGAAAGCGTTCAGTACCAGGGACGCAAGGCCAGCCGACAGGGCAGCGAGCAACGGCGACAGGACATTCTCAACGCGGCCATGCGTATCGTCGTGCGTGACGGCGTACGTGGCGTGCGTCATCGCGCAGTGGCCGCCGAGGCGGGCGTGCCGTTGTCGGCCACCACCTACTACTTCAAGGATATCGACGACCTGCTGACCGATACCTTTGCCCAGTACGTCGAACGCAGTGCGGCCTACATGGCCAAACTGTGGGAGAACAACGAGGGGCTGCTGCGCGAAATGGTCGCCTACGGCGATGGCAGCCCGGCCTCGCGGGCGCAACTGGCCGATGAAATCGCCCGGTTGACCGCCGATTACGTCCAGCGCCAGTTGCACAACCGGCGCGAATACCTGATGGCCGAGCAGGCGTTTCGCCAGGAGGCGCTGCTCAACCCGCGCCTGGCGATGTTGGTGCGCTCGCACCAGCAGATCCTGCTGCGTGGCTCCTGCCAGTTCTTCCAGGTACTGGGGTCAAGGCAACCGGAGCAGGATGCCAAAGTGTTGACGGCGATTATCGGACGGATGGAATATCAGGGCCTTCTCGACGATGCGGAGCCCGAGACCGAGCAGGACCGGCTCGGCATTCTCACCCGTTACATGCATCTGGTGCTGGCCTCCGTCTAAGCTAGAGGGCACGGCCAGACACCGCAGCGACGATCAGGAGTTTTCCTTGGACGAATACCAGCAGACGATACGCAGCCTGTCCGACCGCATTGTGCTGGCGCAGACACCGATTCGCGTGCTCGATGCGGTGAAGTGGGACGAGAACATCCGCAAGGGCTTTCTCAAGGCCAAGGGCAAGGAAATGCCGGCGGTGGACCGTGACTACTATGCCGCGCGGCCCCTGTCGTTCGACTCCGGGGCGGTCAAGCTGGAGTTGCAGAACATCGAGCGCGACATCACCCGCCAGCTCGGCCAGTTCAGCCCCGTCGGGCAGATCATGCGGCGCATGTGCCGGGAGTACCGCATGGTCGTGCGGATGCTCGAGGCCCGCGGCACCCCGGATTTCGGGCTGATCTCCCAGGAACTGTACGGCGCCGCTTCCGATGCGTTCCATGCCGGCGACCCGACCCTGGCCGACCTCGGGCTGATGCTGTCGGACTACCTGAACAACATCGACGGCCGCGGCGACCTCAAGGACGAGCCCAAGACCCTGACCGCCAAGGACGCCGTCGACATGCTGCAACGGCGGCTGAACAAGGTGTTCGGCGAGGCCGAGGAGACCATCCGGGTGTTCGAGTCCGATGGGATCGTCGCCGATGCGGCGGCGGGTGCCGACTACATCAAGATCCGCACCGATGCGCTGTTCAATACGCGGGATGTGCGGGCGCTGGAGGTGCATGAAGGTCTGGTGCATGTCGGCACCACGCTCAACGGCCTGAACCAGCCGATCTGCACCTTCCTGTCCAAGGGCCCGCCCTCGTCGACGGTGACCCAGGAAGGCCTGGCGATCCTGATGGAAATCATCACCTTCGCTTCCTATCCGAGTCGCCTGCGCAAGCTGACCAACCGAACCCGGGCCATCGACATGGTCGAGCAGGGCGCGGACTTCCTCCAGGTGTTCGAGTTCTTCCGCGAGCAGGGCTTCGAAATGGCGGAGAGCTACGGCAATGCCAGCCGGATATTCCGCGGTTCGGTGCCGACGGGGTTGCCGTTCACCAAGGACCTGTCGTACCTCAAGGGCTTCATCATGGTCTACAACTACATCCAGTTGGCCGTGCGCAAGGGCAAGCTCGAACAGGTACCGTTGCTGTTCTGCGGCAAGACCACGCTGGAGGACATGCGTACCCTGCGCCAATTGGTGGACGAGGGGCTGGTGACGCCACCCAAATACCTGCCGGAGCAGTTCCGCGACATGAACGCGCTGTCGGCCTGGATGTGCTTCAGCAACTTCCTCAATCACCTGAGCCTGGATCGGATCGAGGCGGATTATTCCAATATCCTCTGATCCAGAATCTGACCTCGCCCCTGTAGGAGCGGGCTTGCCCGCGAAGGCACCCTTCAAGTTGACGCATTGCTTCAGGTCGTGCCTCTTCGCGGGCAAGCCCGGCTCCTGCAGGGGACGGTGTCGTTGCCACTGACTCTTGCGAGGTTTCAACCGGATGAGACTCCTCGGCATCCTCTGCCTGCTCCTGGCCCTCAATGGCTGCAGCTCGCTGCTGTTCTACCCCGAGCCCGGCCTGCCGTTCACCCCGGACCAGGCGCATCTCGCCTACCGCGACGTCACCCTCACCGCCGCCGATGGCACCCGCCTGCGGGCCTGGTGGCTGCCGGCCAAGGCTGGGGTGCCGGTCAAGGGCACGGTGCTGCACCTGCACGGCAACGGTGGCAACCTGTCCATGCACCTGGGCGGCAGTTGGTGGTTGCCGGAGCAGGGTTACCAGGTGCTGCTGGTCGACTACCGTGGTTATGGCCTGTCCGCGGGCGAACCGAGCCTGCCGGCGGTCTACCAGGATATCGAGGCCGCGTTCCACTGGCTGGAGCAGGCCCCCGAAGTCCGGGACAGGCCCCTGGTGGTCCTGGGCCAGAGCCTGGGGGGCGCGATGGCGGTGCATTACCTGGGCGAACACCCCGGCTATCAGTCACGCATCAAGGCGCTGGTGCTCGATGGCGTGCCGGCCAGCTATCGCGAGGTGGGCCGATTCGCCCTCGGCGGGTCCTGGCTGACCTGGCCGTTCCAGATACCGCTGTCGTGGCTGGTGCCGGATGGCGACAGCGCGATTCATGCCATGCCGGCACTCAAGGGGGTACCCAAGTTGATCTTCCAGAGTCTCGACGACCCGCTGGTACCCCTGAACAACGGCATTGTCCTGTATCAGGCCGCGCCCCCGCCAAGGGTGCTACAACTGACCCGCGGCGGACACGTGCAGACCTTCGCCGACCCCACCTGGCGCCAGGTGATGCTGCGCTACCTGGAGGATCCCCAGCATTTCAACGGCTTGCGCCGTCTGGGCGAGATCCCCAATTATCCCGCTGCCCCGAATTCGAAAGTCGAACCAGAGAGTCCGCAATGACCGAAGAACGCAACGCCATTCCCCTGATCATCACCGGTATCTGCAGCATCATCGGCACCGTGGGCTGCCTGTGGTACTACGGCTACCTGCATTTCGCCAAGCCGGAGGATGCGTTGGAACTCAACCAGTTCACCATGCTCAAGACCATTGCGGGCGAGGACTACAAGGTTTCGCTGACGCCGGCCAGCCAGGTCGCGCAGTGCATCGATGGCGTGCTGGTGCTGTTCGACACCGAACAGAAAGGCCTGACCGGCGTGCTGGTCAACGACAAGAAGCAGGCCGTGCGCTGCATGGGCCAGGAGACGCCCAAGCTGGAGCAGTGAACGGCTGGCTGGCCGCATGAAAAAGCCCCGCCTGATCCGATCAGGCGGGGCTTTTCATTGGCGCTTCGAATGATCAGTAGTTGCTGCTGACCGAGGAGCGTGGTGCCACTGGCTGGTTGTCGTTGGAAATGGTCACTTCCACGCGACGGTTCATCGCCCGGCCGGAGACGCTGCCGTTATCCGCGACCGGGTACTCCTTGCCATAACCCTGGGTGACGATGCGGCTCGGGTCCACGCCCAGCTTGATCAGGGCCACCTGGACCGAAGTCGCGCGGCGCTCGGACAGGCTCTGGTTGTAGGCCGCGGTACCGGTGCTGTCGGTGTAGCCCTCGACGATCACCTTGCGGTCCGGGTTCTGCTGGAGGAACTGCGCCAGCTTGCTGATGTTGGCCAGGCCATTGGGCTTGAGCTCGGCCTTGTTGGTGGCGAACAGCACGTCACCGAAGGTCACCAGGGTGCCGCGATCGGTCTGCTTGGCGTTGAGGCTTTCCTGCAACTGGCGGATCTGCGCATCGCGGGCGTCCAGGCGGGCCTGGGCCCGTTGCGCGGCGGCGTTCTTCAGGTTGGCCTCGGCAGTGCGCAGAGCGATGGTCTGCTTGGCGACTTCGACACGCTGGTTGGTCAGGTAGGCCAACTGGTCGACGACCTTTTCATCCTCGCGGTTCTGGTAGGCCTTGTCCGCCTTGTCCAGGTAGTCGCTGGCGTCCTTGGTTTCCAGGGCCGCCACCTTGCTCGCCTGCGGGTCGGCCTGCAGGCCGGAGAAGTTGGTGCGCGCCTGTTCCAGGTTGGGGTTGGGCGGTGTGGAGCAGGCTGCGAGGCCGACGCTCAGAGCCAGCAGGGCGGGGATCATCAGTTGATTGCGCATAATGTTCGTCCTTTATCTGTCCGTTGAAACTTCAGGCTGCGTGAGCGCTCATTGCGCCGGCTGCACCACGGGGCGCTGGCTTTCCTGGCGCAGTTCCTGAACACCTTTCTGGGCATCCTTCACGGCCAGTTCGGCCTTGGCGGCCTGGGCCTTGCGTTCGGCGACGCGGGCATCCCATTCGGCCTGCTCGGCCAGGCGGCGGGCGTCGTCGTATTTATTGTCATGCATGGCCAGTTCGGCCTGCTTGAGCTTGTCCTGGGCCGATTTCATTTCCACCGCGGCGTATTCGGTACCGCCGGCGCTGACGGCGCTGTTGACGGCGGACTGGGTCACCGCATATTGCTCGCTCGGCGGGTTCCCGGCACAGCCGGCCAGGATGAAGCTGGTACCCAGTGCCAGAGCGGCCAGTTTCAGCCCGCGCAGGTGGTTGAACGAGGATGTGACTGTGCTGGTTTTCATGGTCTTCAACTCCATTGGATAGCTCCTGAAAAACATCAATCCCCATCACGGGCCCGAGGGCCTTCAGCGCAGACCCCGCCGTGTCGGCCGGGTATTTTTCGCAGCAGCTGTGCCAGTGATGGCTACTGGCTGTGACCTGAGGCTTTTTTGAATAGTTCAGCGGAGATGGCCAATCGCCCGAAAAAAATACTGACTGATCGGTCAATGCAGAAAATCTGAACTTTTGCGCGGCGCAGCGGTATCCCGGCTCGGTCGGGAGCCAGGAATACCGGGGCTTGCGGGAAAGTGGCGGGGGTTCTTCAGTGCTTGGACTCGTCGGTCCCGGAAGACAGGTTGTGCAGATGGCGACGGGACAGGGTCAGGAAGCGCGGGGTGGCCCCGACATCTTCGTACAGGGGGTCACCTTCCTCGTCGGTGGCGACCACATGCGGGCCCTGGACATAGGGGAAACTCGCCTCGAGTTCCTCCAGGGCGGCGCCGATGAGTTCGCCGAGCAGCTCCTCCGGGCTGCGCTTGGGGTACATTTCGGTGATCGCGGCGAGGCGGGCGGCCGCTTCAACGTCCAGATGAACGGCGTAACCGGTATCGGTCAGGCGACCCTTGGCATTCTCTTCCCAGTGCTGGGCTAGCTCACGGATTTTCATGGTGACCTCAATTCATACCCGCCGATGACGGGGATTGATGAGTGACCGGGCCGGCAGCGACGCCGGGCCGGCCATCAGCCCCGAGGGGCTGCCCAATCATCAGACTAGCTTCTGGCGGTGAGGTTCGACGGGGAATTTTCAGCCAACGGCGATCGACCCGCCGGCTTGTAAGCACTTGTCGCAGTGGTGCACTCTTGGGCCCAGGGAAGCGTCCCAAAGTCCGCCGGAGAGCCTGCCGATGTCAGATATCGATGTGCGTTTGCGTGAAGACGTTCACCTGCTGGGTGAGCTGTTGGGCAATACCATCCGCGACCAGCATGGCGAGGAATTCCTCGACAAGATCGAGCGTATCCGCAAGAGCGCCAAGGCCGATCGCAGCGATGCGGCCAGTACCGAACTGAGTGCCAGCCTCGATGATCTCGGGGACGACGAGTTGCTGCCGGTCGCCCGGGCCTTCAACCAGTTTCTCAACCTGGCGAACATCGCCGAGCAGTACCAGCTGATTCACCGCCGCGACGAATCCCAGCCGGCGCCGTTCGAGGCGCGGGCGCTGCCGGAACTGCTGGCCCGCCTGCAGGCCGAGGGCCATGGCCCCGAGGCCCTCGCGCGGCAACTGGCGCGTCTGGACATCGAACTGGTGCTGACTGCGCACCCGACCGAAGTGACGCGGCGCACGCTGATCCAGAAGTACGATGCGATTGCCGCGCAACTGGCGCTGCAGGATCACCGTGATCTCACCGGTGCCGAGCGCGAGCAGATCCGCCAGCGGTTGCAGCGACTGATCGCCGAGGCCTGGCACACCGAAGAGATCCGCCGCACCCGGCCGACCCCGGTGGACGAGGCCAAGTGGGGCTTTGCGGTGATCGAGCATTCGCTCTGGCAGGCCATTCCGAATTATCTGCGCAAGGCCGATGAGGCCCTGCATGCCGCGACGGGCCTGCACCTGCCGCTGGAGGCGGCGCCGATCCGCTTCGCTTCCTGGATGGGTGGCGACCGCGACGGCAACCCCAACGTCACGGCCAGGGTGACCCGCGAAGTCCTGCTGCTGGCGCGCTGGATGGCGGCCGACCTGTACCTGCGGGATGTCGATCACCTGGCTGCCGAGCTGTCGATGCAGCATGCCAGCGAAGCCTTGCGGGCCAGGGCCGGCAACAGCGCGGAGCCCTATCGGGCGGTGCTCAAGCAGTTGCGCGAGCGGCTGCGCGCGACCCGGCAGTGGGCCCATGATTCGCTGGAGTCCACCCAGCCGGCCCCGGACCAGGTGCTGCGCGACAACCACGAGCTGCTGGAACCGTTGCAACTGTGCTATCGGTCCCTGCACGAATGTGGCATGGGGGTGATCGCCGACGGGCCGCTGCTCGACTGCCTGCGCCGTGCGGTGACCTTCGGGCTGTTCCTGGTGCGTCTGGACGTGCGCCAGGATTCTTCGCGGCATGCCGCGGCGATGAGCGAGATCACCGACTACCTGGGCCTGGGGCGTTACGAGGACTGGGATGAGGACGCCCGGCTGACCTTTCTGATCCGCGAGCAGGGCAACCGCCGGCCGTTGCTGCCCGCGTACTTCAAGCCCTCGGCGGACACCGCCGAGGTACTGGCAACCTGCCGGGAAATCGCCGCGGCACCGGCGGCCTCCCTCGGTTCCTATGTGATTTCCATGGCCGGTGCGGCTTCCGATGTGCTCCTGGTGCAACTGTTGCTCAAGGAGTGCGGGGTGTTGCGGCCGATGCGCGTGGTGCCGCTGTTCGAGACCCTGGCCGACCTGGACAACGCCGGGCCAGTGATGGAGCGCCTGTTGCTGCTGCCCGGCTACCGTGCACGCCTGCAGGGGCCGCAGGAAGTCATGATCGGCTATTCCGACTCGGCCAAGGATGCCGGCACCACGGCGGCGGCCTGGGCCCAGTATCGCGCCCAGGAGCGGCTGGTGGACATCTGCCGGGAACAGCAGGTCGAACTGCTGCTGTTTCATGGCCGTGGCGGCACCGTCGGCCGTGGTGGCGGCCCGGCCCATGCGGCGATCCTGTCGCAGCCGCCGGGTTCGGTGGCGGGGCGTTTCCGCACCACCGAACAGGGCGAGATGATCCGCTTCAAGTTCGGCCTGCCGGACATTGCCGAACAGAACCTCAACCTGTACCTGGCCGCCGTGCTCGAGGCCACCTTGCTGCCGCCGCCACCGCCACAACCGGCCTGGCGCAAGCTGATGGACGAACTGGCCGCGGATGGGGTGCGGGCCTATCGGGCCGAAGTCCGCGACAACCCGCAGTTCGTCGAGTACTTCCGCCAGTCGACTCCGGAACAGGAGCTCGGACGCCTGCCATTGGGAAGCCGTCCGGCCAAGCGCCGGGCCGGCGGTATAGAAAGCCTGCGGGCGATTCCCTGGATTTTCGGCTGGACCCAGACCCGGCTGATGTTGCCGGCCTGGCTCGGTTGGGAGACGGCCCTGCGCCATGCGCTGGAGCGTGGGCAAGGCAAGCTGCTGGAACAGATGCGTGAGCAGTGGCCATTCTTCCGCACCCGTATCGACATGCTGGAGATGGTGCTGGCCAAGGCCGACAGCGATATCGCCCGCTCCTATGACGAGCGTCTGGTGGAAGCGGAACTGCTGCCGCTGGGTGCGCACTTACGCGACCTATTGTCGCAGGCATGCGCGGTGGTACTGGGTCTGACCGGCCAGTCGCAACTGCTGGCCCACAGCCCCGAGACCCTGGAGTTCATTCGCCTGCGTAACACCTACCTGGACCCGCTGCATCTGTTGCAGGCCGAGTTGCTGGCCCGCACGCGGCGCCAGGAAAGTGCCCAGGACAGCCCTCTGGAACAGGCTTTGCTGGTGTCCGTGGCGGGTATCGCCGCCGGCCTGCGCAATACCGGTTGAGGGGAGCCGAGGCCTGGCTTGCAGGCTTGGACAAGGCCACGGCCGCCCGGTCAGGTGCGGTCGTGGCCGTGCGTGCGACACTTTGTTGTCACCTTGCGACCCGCGGTAGCAGGTTTGCATGGTTGCGGGGGCCCGGGTCGTTGCGACTTTGGGCGGCTTGTGTGGGGTCGGTCGGCTGTGTATCTTGATCAGCCCTTGGCCGTTTGGGCGGCTGTCACCCTATTGTTGAGATTGGCCCCACGCGGCGAATCCGAGCGTTTCTAAATAAAAAATTGAGGAGCACATCGATGCGCGTCATTCTGCTGGGAGCTCCCGGGGCCGGTAAAGGTACTCAGGCTAAGTTCATCACCGAGAAATTCGGCATCCCGCAAATCTCCACCGGCGACATGCTGCGTGCCGCGGTCAAGGCCGGCACCGAGCTGGGCGTCAAGGCCAAGGGCATCATGGATGCCGGCGGCCTGGTTTCCGATGACCTGATCATCGCGCTGGTCAAGGACCGTATTGCCCAGGCCGATTGCGCCAAGGGTTTCCTGTTCGACGGTTTCCCGCGCACCATTCCCCAGGCTGAAGCCCTGGTGCAGGCCGGTGTCGAGCTGGACCACGTGGTCGAGATCGCCGTCGACGACGAAGAGATCGTCCAGCGTATTGCCGGCCGTCGCGTTCACGAGGCTTCCGGGCGTGTCTACCACGTCGTCTACAACCCGCCGAAAGTCGAAGGCAAGGACGATGTGACCGGCGAAGAGCTGGTGCAGCGCAAGGACGACACCGAGGAAACCGTTCGCCATCGCCTGTCGGTCTATCACTCCCAGACCAAGCCGCTGGTGGACTTCTACCAGAAGCTGTCGGCGGCCCAGGGCAAGCCGAAGTACAGCCACATCGCTGGCGTCGGCTCGGTCGAGGCGATCACCGGCAAGGTGCTCGAAGCGCTGAACTGATCGTCGCCTCTGCCTCTCTACAACAGCCCGCTTGCGGGCTGTTGTTGTTTATACTGTTGCACTTTTTCATTCTGACCTGACGGAAACACCGATGAGCACCTTGCTGGCCCTGGACACCGCGACTGAAGCCTGCTCCGTCGCCTTGCTGCATGATGGCAAGGTGACGAGCCACTATGAGGTGATCCCGCGCCTGCATGCGCAGAAGCTGCTGCCGATGATCCGGCAACTGCTGGCGGATGCCGGGATCGGCCTGTCGGCGGTGGATGCGATCGCCTTTGGCCGTGGCCCGGGCGCCTTTACCGGAGTGCGGATCGCCATCGGTGTGGTTCAGGGCCTGGCCTTCGCCCTGGACCGGCCGGTGTTGCCGGTCTCCAACCTGGCGGTGCTGGCCCAGCGGGCACTGCGCGAGCATGGCGCCGGCCAGGTCGCCGCGGCCATCGATGCGCGGATGGATGAAGTGTATTGGGGCTGCTATCGCGAGGAGGCCGGGGAGATGCGCCTGGCCGGCGTCGAAGCGGTGCTGCCGCCGGAAGTCGCGGCGCTCCCGGAGGGGGCTGTTGGCGCCTGGTTCGGTGCGGGCACGGGCTGGGGCTATGGCGAGCGGATCAAGGTCGCGGTCAGCGGCCAGGATGCTGGCATGCTGCCTGACGCCCAGGACCTGCTGAGCCTGGCGCGCTTCGCCTGGGCGCGCGGCGAGGCCATCGTTGCCGACCAGGCACAGCCGGTCTACCTGCGTGACAAGGTCGCCACGCCCAAGGCGCGCTGAGGCCGGAGCAAATTCCCAAGCTACACTGAAGGTTAATCCGGGCGCTCGGGAGGTCGTGCGCAGTAGTCAAAAATGTGCCGTACGTCATGTTTTGCACACGCAGGCGGCGTTGTGTGAACACCTTTTATTGGTTATGTGGTCTGGTTATCAATTGGACAATAGCCACGTACGGCAAGTACTGCTAAATTGCCATCATCGACTCCGAGCATGCCACAATGCGTATAGACGGCGTTTCATCACAGTCCTATTCCATCAAGCGCAAGCCCCGCAAGGGCGGCGTGGTGGTGGATGCCGATGAGGAACTGCTGGGCGGCGACAGTGACGATCTGTCCGAAGTCGCTGCCCGCGCCGAGGCTGCCGGTGAACGTCTGGCCAACCTGCCAGCGCGTCCGCAGGACATGATCTTTCCCCGTTCCATGAGCCGGAGCGTCGCCACGGCCCTGGCCAGCTATCTGACCACCGCCGGTTTCGTCGAGTGGGACATGGAAGTGTTGGGACTGGACCTGCATATCTGATCTAATCGGTGGCATGACCGATTCAGTTCTTCCCTACTACCTTGGTTGTCCGTCCTGGAGTGAAAACGCCTGGCGCGAGTTCCTGTATCCGGAAAACGCCCGTCCGACGGACTTTCTCGATCTGTATTCCCAGGTCTTCAACGCCGTCGAAGGCAACACCACGTTCTATGCCCGGCCTTCGCCGGGCACGGTGGAGCGCTGGGCGCAGACCATGCCGGAGCACTTTCGCTTCACTGCCAAGTTTCCCCGCGATATCAGTCATGGCGGCGACCTGCGGGCCCAGGTGCCGGCGGCCGAGGAGTTCCTGCAACTGCTCAAGCCGCTGGGGGCGCGGGTATCGCCGTTGTGGCTGCAATTGCCGGCGAGTTTCGCCCCTCATCGGTTGAGCGAACTGGCCGGCTTCATCGACAGCCTGCAGCAGCCGCTGGCCGTCGAGGTCCGCCATCCCGAGTTCTTCGCCAAGGGCGATGCCGAGCGGATGCTCAACCGGTTGCTGCTGGACCGCGTAGTGGAGCGCATCTGCCTCGATCCGCGGGCACTGTTCAGTTGCACCTCGACCGAGCCCGCAGTGCTGCATGCCCAGTCCAAGAAGCCCAGGGTGCCGCCGCGGCCGGCGGCCTTCACCCCGTTCCCGCAGGTACGCTTCATCGGCCATCCGGAGTTGGCGGCGAACGAGCCCTTCATGACCCCCTGGGTCGAAAAGGTCGCTGTCTGGATCGAGGAGGGGCGAACGCCGTATATCTTCCTGCACACGGCTGACAATCTGCTGGCACCGAAACTGGCGCAGCGTTTTCACGAGCGCCTGAAGGAACGTTTGCCTGGCCTGCCAGCCCTGCCTGCGCTATACAGAGAGCCCGCCGCGGAGCAACTCGGCCTGCTCTGACGGCACTCGTCTCTTCTGCCAGGAGCTGGTCATATGGATGCGCAAAACCGTCGAGCCCAAGCCTTCAGGACCCTGCACGAGCGTGCCGGAGCCTTTGTGATCCCCAACCCCTGGGATGCCGGTTCGGCGAAGATGCTCGCCGCCCTGGGTTTCGAAGCCCTGGCCACCACCAGCGCCGGGCTGGCTTTTTCCCTGGGGCGTCCGGATGCGGAAGGTGCGGTCAGCCGCGCCGATGCCCTGGACAATGCCCATGTGATTGCCAAGGCCACGCCGCTGCCGGTGGCAGCGGACCTGGAAAACGGTTACGCCGACAGTCCCGAAGGGTGCGCCCAGACGATCCTGATGGCCGCTGAAGTGGGCCTGGTCGGTGGTTCGATCGAGGACGCCACGGGCAATCCCGAAGAGCCGATCTACCCCTTCAATCAGGCGGTCGAGCGGATCGAGGCGGCGGTAGCGGCGGCGCGCAGCCTGCCATTTGACTTCACCCTGACGGCCCGGGCGGAAAACTTGCTGGTCGGGCGTCGGGATCTGGATGACACCATCCGCCGTCTGCAGGCCTTTGCCGAGGCGGGCGCCGATGTCCTGTATGCCCCGGCCTTGAGCACGGCCGAGGAGATTCGCGCGATCGTCAAGGCGGTGGCGCCCAAGCCGGTGAACGTCTTGATGTCCGGTGGCGTGTCGTTGTCGGTGGCTGATTTGAGTGCGCTGGGGGTCAAGCGCATCAGTGTCGGTTCGGCGCTGGCGCGTGCGGCGTACGGGGCGTTTTACCAGGCTGCACAGGAGATCCTTGAGCAGGGCAGCTTCGGTTTCGCCGAGCAGGCGATCCCGTTCGGCAGGATCAATCAGATGTTCAAGGGCTGAGGCCGGTGCCGACGGCTCAGGCCGCCAGACGCAGGTTGTGCGCCACCAGCGGGCGTGCCCAGTTCAGGTCGTAGTCCAGGTCCTGCTGCTGCTTGACCAGGGTTTGCTCGTCGTACGGCAGCGCCGGTTTCTCCAGCAGGTCCAGCTCGAACTCGGCGATCGGCAGGTGCAGCGGACGCTTCTGTGGTGCCGGGCCCGGCTCGGGCTGTGGTTGGCCGGCGGTGAGGACGAGCGGGCGAACCCACTCGCTCTCGAAATCCTGTTGCCGCTGCTGGGCGATGATTTCGTCATCCGGGTAGGGCGGTGCCGGTTTCTTCAGCAGATCGAGTTCGAACTCGGCGATCGGCAGGAACAGCGGCTCTGGTGGCCGGACCGGATTGTCGGTGACATTGCAGTGCAGTTGCTCGACGATCTGCGCCAGGGTCTCGGCGCCGGCGGTCGGTTCGACCGGGCCATCGGCCGGCAGTTCGGCCACCGCCTGCCTTGGCGCATCCCCCACCTGTTCGGCCAGCGCACGGGCGAAGAAATCCTGCCACAGATGGCTGACGCCACTCAGTGCCTGGGAGTTTCGCAGGCCGTAATCGCCGACGGGCGATAGATAACCTATGGATGTGCGCTGAATGTCTGACATGGTTCTCGGTCGTGACCCAAGCTCTGGCAAAATGCCGGATAATTCTGTTATCGGCCGTTTTCGCCGATCATTAAATTTTTGAGCGTGTTTTTCATGAGTGAGCAGCAGACGGCCGTACGGATCCGAGTCGAAGCCTTGACCGCAGGGCTTGAACACCAGGCCCAGGCCTGGGCCCAGCGTCTGGAACTGCCATTGCAGGAACCCGAGGCGGAGTTCGCCCTGCAGGTCGGCGGGCAGGGTTTGCAGTTGCAGCAACTGGGGCCGGATGCACCGGGGCCGGTTCGGGTGGATTTCGTGGAGGGCGGGGCGGCACACCGGCGCCTGTACGGTGGTGGTAGCGGGCAGATGATCGCCAAGGCGGTCGGTATCCAGCAGGGCGTGCGCCCACGGGTGCTGGACGCCACGGCCGGGCTGGGCAAGGACGCGTTCGTTCTGGCGAGCCTGGGCTGCGACATGAGCCTGGTCGAGCGCCAGCCGCTGATCGGTGCCCTGCTGGAGGATGGCCTGGCCCGTGCCCTGGAGGATCCGGAGGTGGCGCCGATCGTGTCCCGCATGCGTCTGCTCAAGGGCAACTCGATCGACGTGATGCGCCACTGGGAGGGCGAGCCGCCGCAGGTCATCTATCTGGACCCGATGTTTCCCCACCGTGAGAAAACCGCCCTGGTGAAGAAGGAAATGCGTCTGTTCCGGCCGTTGGTGGGCGATGACCCGGACGCCCCGGCGCTGCTGGAGGCCGCCCTGGCCCTGGCGACCCACCGGGTAGTGGTCAAGCGCCCGCGCAAGGCACCGTGCATCGACGGGCCCAAGCCCAGTCACGGCCTGGAGGGCAAGTCGAGCCGCTACGATATCTACCCGAAGAAAGCGCTCAAGCCCTGAAGGCCTCTTCGCGGGCAAGCCCGTTTCCACAGTGGATCATGTCATTGCCGTGGGGCGGCTCGCCCGCGAAAGGAACCGGCTCAGGGCCGATAGGCCCGCATGAACAAGCCCACCACCTCGCGCACATGGGCTTCGCTGTCCTCGGCATTCAATGGCTCGCCGCAGCCATACAGCACGCGGAAGTTCGCCGCGCCCTTGAGCAGGCAGAAAAAGTGCTCGGCGGCGCGGTGCGGCTTGTCGATGACCAGGACCCCGCTCTGATGGATTCTGCTGAGCAGTCGCTCCATTTCGCTCAGCATCCGCTGTGGGCCGGCCTCGAAGAAAATCTGCGACAGCCTGGGATCCTGGCTGCCCAACGCGATGATCAGGCGATGCAGGTTCACCGACTCGTCGCTGTTGATCAGCTGATTGAAGCCACGGGCGATATTGAGCAGCACCGATTCGACCGGGACGCCCTCGGGCAGGGCGAACAGCAGTTCGGGTAGCTGCGCCTCGCACTTGGCCACCACCGCGGCCGAGAACAGGGTCTCCTTGTCAGTGAAGTGGCTGTAGACCGTCAGCTTCGAAACACCTGCCGCTGCTGCCACCGCATCCATGCTGGTGCTGGCGTATCCATTGCTCAGGAACAGATCTTTCGCGGCTTCAAGAATGGCCTGGCGTTTTGCCAGGTCCTTGGGGCGACCCGGGCCGCTGGGCACAGAAAGATTGTCGGACATTTTTCACTTTAATACTGGACTGGTCAGTTTGGTATAAATACCATACTGACCAGTATAATTATTTCAAGCACTCTTTAGCGAAGGGTCTCCACCATGTTCCGCTATGTCCTGCCCCTTGTGTTACCCGCCAGTCTAGCGTTTTTCCTCGTGGGCTGTGATCGCGAAGAGGCGGTTCAGGTTACCGTGCGTCCCGCCATGGTGGTTCAGCCGCAGTTGTCGGCTCAGGCCATGGACAGTTATCCCGGTGAGGTGCGCGCCCGCTTCGAACCCGAACTGGCGTTTCGTATCGCTGGCAAGGTGGCCCGGCGCCTGGTCGAGGAGGGGCAGCGGGTCAAGGCCAACCAGCCATTGGCGGAGCTCGATCCGCAGGATGTGCGCCTGCAACTGGAGGCCACCCGGGCCCAGGTGGCGGCTGCCGAGGCGAACCTGAACCTGGTGCGCTCCGAGCGCGACCGCTACAAGACCCTGCTGGAGCGGCAGATGGTCAGCCGCTCGCAATACGACAATGCGGAAAATGCCTACCGTGCCGGTGAGGCCCGGCTGAAGCAGATCCGGGCGGAATTCGATGTCTCCAGCAACCAGGCCGGTTATGCGGTGCTGCGGGCTCCTCAGGATGGCGTGATCGCCAGGCGCCAGGTCGAGGTCGGCCAGGTGGTGGCCGCCGGCCAGACGGTCTTCACCCTGGCCGCCGACGGCGAGCGCGAGGTGCTGATCAGTTTCCCGGAACAGGCCTTTGGCCGCTTCAAGGTCGGTCAGGAGGTGGCCGTCGAACTCTGGTCCCAGCCGGACCAGCGCTTCAACGGGCATATCCGCGAGCTGTCGCCGGCGGCTGATCCGAAATCCCGGACCTTCGCCGCGCGCATCGCCTTCAGTTCCGGAAAGATCCCTGCCGAGCTGGGGCAGAGTGCCCGGGTCTTCGTCCAGAATGCCGGTGCCGTGCCGCTGTCGGTGCCGTTATCGGCACTCACGGCCGAAAACGGCGCCGCCTATGTCTGGAAAGTCCAGCCGGACAACACCCTCAAGCGCACCCCGGTGCGGGTTGGCGCCTTCGGCGAGAAGAGCGTGCCGGTGCTCGAAGGCCTCAGTGCCAGCGACTGGGTGGTGGCGGCCGGGGTGCACGTGCTGCACGAAGGGGAACAGGTGCGTCCGGTGGACCGCTCCAACCGCGTCGTCAACCTGGCGGCCAAGGAGTAGTCCCCGATGGGTTTCAATCTTTCCGAATGGGCATTGCGCAACCGCCAGATCGTCCTGTTCCTGATGCTGCTGCTGGCGATGGTCGGGGCCATGTCCTACACCAGGCTTGGCCAGAGCGAAGATCCGCCGTTCACCTTCAAGGCCATGGTGATCCAGACCAACTGGCCAGGCGCCACGGCCCAGGAAGTTTCGCGGCAGGTCACCGAACGCATTGAAAAGAAACTGATGGAGACCGGCGAATACGAGCGGATCATGTCGTTCTCCCGGCCAGGCGAGTCCCAGGTGACCTTCATGGCCCGCGACTCGCTGCACTCGGCGCAGATCCCCGAGCTCTGGTACCAGTTGCGCAAGAAGATCGGCGACATCCGCCAGACCCTGCCGCCGGATATACAGGGGCCGTTCTTCAACGACGAGTTCGGTACCACTTTTGGCAATATCTATGCGCTGACCGGCGACGGTTTCGACTACGCGGTGCTCAAGGACTACGCCGACCGCATCCAGATCCAGCTGCAGCGGGTCAAGGATGTGGGCAAGGTCGACCTGCTGGGGCTGCAGGACGAAAAGGTCTGGATCGAACTGTCGAACGTCAAGCTGGCCACTCTCGGGGTACCGATGGCGGCAGTCCAGCAGGCGCTGCAGGAGCAGAACACGGTTTCCACCTCGGGTTTCTTCGAAACACCAACGGAGCGGGTGCAACTGCGCGTCAGTGGCAACTTCAAGAGCGTCGACGAGATTCGCAACCTGCCGATCCGGGTCGGCGACCGGACCCTGCGTATCGGCGATTTCGCCGAGGTCCGCCGCGGCTTCAGCGATCCGCCCGCCCCGCGCATGCGTTTCATGGGTGAAGATGCCATTGGCCTGGCCGTGGCGATGAACGACGGTGGCGACATTCTGGTGCTGGGCAAGGCGCTGCAAGCCGAATTCGCCCGTATCCAGAAAAGCTTGCCGGCGGGCATGCACCTGAGCAAGGTTTCCGACCAGCCGGCGGCGGTCAAGACCGGCGTCGGCGAGTTCGTCCAGGTGCTGGTGGAAGCCCTGGCGATCGTGCTGCTGGTGAGTTTCTTCTCCCTCGGCGTGCGTACCGGGATGGTGGTGGCGCTGGCGATTCCGCTGGTGCTGGCGATGACCTTCGCCACCATGTACTACCTGGGCATCGGCCTGCACAAGATTTCCCTCGGCGCCCTGGTGCTGGCGCTCGGCCTTTTGGTCGACGACGCGATCATTGCCGTGGAAATGATGGCGATCAAGATGGAGCAGGGCTTCGACCGGCTCAAGGCGGCGAGCTACGCCTGGACCAGCACGGCGTTCCCGATGCTGACCGGTACGCTGATCACCGCCGCCGGTTTCCTGCCGATCGCCACCGCGCAGTCGGGGACTGGCGAGTACACCCGCTCGATCTTCCAGGTGGTGACCATCGCCCTGCTGGCGTCGTGGATCGCCGCCGTGATGTTCGTGCCCTATCTGGGAGAGAAGCTGCTGCCGGACCTGGCGAAGATCCACGCTGCCAAGCATGGCGCCGATCAGCCGGACCCTTATGCCACGCCGTTCTACCAGCGGGTGCGGCGCCTGGTGGAGTGGTGCGTGCGGCGGCGCAAGACGGTGATCGTATTGACCGTTCTGGCCTTTGTGGCTTCGGTGGCACTGTTCCGCTTCGTGCCGCAGCAATTCTTCCCGGCTTCCGGGCGACTGGAGCTGATGGTCGACCTCAAGCTGGCCGAGGGCGCGTCGCTGAGCAACACCGCCGAGCAGGTCAAGCGCCTGGAGAGTCTGCTCAAGGGGCATGACGGCATCGACAACTACGTGGCCTATGTCGGTACCGGTTCGCCGCGCTTCTACCTGCCGCTCGACCAGCAACTGCCGGCGGCCAGCTTTGCCCAGTTCGTGGTGCTGGCCAAGACCATCGAGGACCGGGAAAAACTGCGGACCTGGCTGATCGATACGCTCAACGAGCAGTTCCCCGACCTGCGTGCGCGGGTCACGCGCCTGGAGAACGGTCCGCCCGTGGGCTACCCGGTCCAGTTCCGTGTCACCGGCGAGCACATCGAGGTGGTTCGGGCCCTGGCCCGCAAGGTGGCGGCCAAGGTGCGCGAGAACCCCCATGTGGTCAACGTGCACCTGGATTGGGAAGAACCGAGCAAGGTGGTCTACCTGAATGTCGATCAGGACCGTGCCCGGGCCCTGGGGGTGAGTACGGCGAACCTGTCGCGCTTCCTGCGCAGCTCACTGACCGGTTCGACCGTCAGCCAGTACCGCGAGGACAACGAGCTGATCGAGATCCTGCTGCGTGGCACCGTGCACGAGCGCAGCGAGCTGTCGGCACTGTCGAGCCTGGCGGTGCCCACCGACAACGGCACCAGTGTGGCGCTGTCGCAGATCGCGACGCTGGAGTACGGTTTCGAGGAAGGCGTCATCTGGCACCGCAACCGCCTGCCGAACGTGACGGTCCGCGCCGATATCTATGGCCAGGAGCAACCGGTGACCCTGGTCAAGCAGATCATGCCGACCCTGGATTCGATCCGGGCCGAGCTGCCGGACGGTTATCTGCTGGACGTGGGCGGTACCGTGGAGGACTCCGAGCGGGGCCAGGCGTCTGTGAACGCCGGCGTCCCCTTGTTCATCGTGGTGGTGCTGACCCTGTTGATGCTGCAATTGCGCAGCTTCTCGCGGGTGGCGATGGTGTTCCTCACCGCGCCGCTGGGACTGATCGGCGTGACGCTGTTCCTGCTGGTGTTCCGCCAGCCGTTCGGTTTCGTGGCGATGCTCGGCACCATTGCCCTGTCCGGGATGATCATGCGCAACTCGGTGATTCTGGTGGACCAGATCGAACAGGATATCCGGGCCGGCATGTCACAGTGGCAGGCGATCATCGAGGCGACGGTACGGCGCTTCCGGCCGATCGTGCTGACCGCGCTGGCGGCGGTGCTGGCGATGATTCCACTGTCGCGCAGCGTGTTCTACGGACCGATGGCGGTGGCGATCATGGGTGGGTTGATCGTGGCGACGGCCCTGACCCTGTTGTTCCTGCCGGCGCTGTATGCCGGCTGGTTCCGGGTGAAGAAGACCGCCGCCGGGGGATGAGGTCAGTCGGGAGCCAGCGCGCTGGCTCCCGCTGCTGCATCACAGCGCGCCAAACACCTTCTTCGCCAGGCTGGTAGCCGCTTCAGCCGGGTTGGCCCGGATACCTTCCTCTTTCTGGGCGATCAGCTTGAACAGACCGTCCAGCGCCTTTTCGGTCACGTAGCTTTCAATGTTGGCACTCTTGGCGTCGATCACGCCGAGGGTCGCCGCCTGTCCGGCGAACGAGTTGTACTGCTGGGCCAGGCCGACCTGGTCGGTGGCCTGCTTGACGATCGGCAGGAACTTGGCGCGGATCTGCTCGCGGCTGGTCTTGTCCAGGTACTGCGTGGCCGAGTCCTTGCCGCCGCTGAGAATGCTCTTGGCGTCATTCACGGTCATCTTCTTCACCGCATCCACCAGCAGCGCCTGGGCCTGGGGCATGGCTGCCTCGGCCGCCTTGTTCATGCTGGTTTCCAGCTGGTCGACCTGGGCACCCATGCCGAACTGCTTCATCTTGCTGGCGACCTTGCCCAGCTTGCCCGGCAGTTCGATCTTCACTTCAGGGTTGTTGCTGAAGCCACCCGGCTTGCCGAGCGTCGTGACGGCGGCGACGGCCCCCTGGGCCAGGGCGTCCTTGAGCCCGCCCGAGGCTTCGCCCTGGGACAGGCTGCCCAGGGACAGGGCCAGCGCGTTGGCGGAGATCAGCAGGCCGGCGCAGAGGCTGGCCAGACGTAGGGAAGGACGGAGCATGGAAAGCTTCCTTATGCGAAAAGAGAAAATGACCGGGCGGAGTCGGCACGCTTCGGCGAAGGCTGTGGAAACAGGCCGCTCGAACGGGCGCCGGGCTGTCCGCTGGTGATAACAGTAGCTGGCCGGCGAGTTCGATGCGAGCGCTGATCGAAGACATTGCCGGGCTTCAGGCCCTGAGGGTCAGGTTCTGTGGCTTTTCCTTCTGCAATACGACGGTCCGGGGAATGGGTTTCATGGTGAACTTGCGCCGGCTGCCGAAGCTGCCCTGGGTTTCGTAGAGCTGGCCGGGCTTGACCCGGCTGGGGTCATAACGCAGGTAGCGGGGGATCGCGCCCTTGAGCAGGGTGATCTCCTCGCAGAGGATGTAGGGCGGCAGGCCGGAGTCGTTGAGGGCGACCAGTTTCAGGTTGGCCAGGGTGTTCTCGTCCGTGCCGATCAGCGGCACCAGCGCCGCGCTCAGGTACAGGTAGCCAGGTGGGCTCAGGTGAAAGCTCGCCTCCTGGTTGTCCTTGCGCCATCTGAAGTTGTAGCGGATGTCGGCCAGCAGCGAGGCGCCATCGACGCTCATGTCGAACTCGATCTCTATCCTGCTGTTGTAGCGCAGGTCCTGGGGCAGTTCGAACACGAAGCGCCAGGGGCTGCGTGATGGCAGGTCGGCGCTGCTCCAGGTGCCGAGGATGGCATGGGTATCGCGGTTGCGCAGGGTGATCCGGGTTTGCGCCCGGGCCGGAATGGCATAGTCCGGCGGAAAGTGGAAAACAGCTGTGACGAGGTTTTTCGCAGTCATCTCGATATCCTTATCGAACGCGTCAAAGGCAACGCAGGGTCCAGTCTATACGAGTGTTTGCCGGGGAAATTCGGCGATGAAATATCGTTGTTGCTTTGCCGAATTGTCTGTCGTTGGGTTGCCGGTTATCTGATGTAGATCGGCTGATTGGCCCTGTGCCTGTCGCCTTGCAGGGCTGCCTGCAGCCGAGTGTTGCCAGCTGTGGGCAAGAGCGTGTTTTTACAGTTCTTGTCGGAATAGCCCGACATTTACTGATCCTTGTTGCTACGACAGAAAAGGACATGGGGTTATCGCTTGCGTTGCGGCGGGTGCGATACATGTATTGCGCTTGAGAACCGTGGAGTGAACCCATGTCATCCAGACGATACCTGTGCGACGCGCAAATCAGCCAGGCCATGCAGATTGCCGATCTTTCCGAGTTCGAGGCACCTGTGCATGCGGTGGGGCTGATTGCCCAGTGTGTGCTCGGCGGGCTTGAGGCACAGGGTTGGCCGGCTCCCCGGGTTATCCGCGGACCGCGGATCGTCACCGCCGAGCAGAACTACGCCCTGCTTGGGTATGCGCCTGACGAAGTCACTCTCGGCAGCGACCACACCCGCTGGATCAGCGAATCACAATTGTTGCGAACCCAGACGACCAGTCTGATTCCTCCCGCACTGGTCGAGGCAGCAAGGGCGCGAAAGCCGGGGGAAACCATGCTGCTCGCTGCCCCCGGTATTACGTTCAGGCGCGACACGCGCGACCGTCTCCATTGTGCGCAACCGCACCAGATGGACATTTGGGTCATGGGTGATCCACCGCTGTCCTGCCGGGAGTCGCTGCTGAAGCTGGTCGGCGATGTTCTGAAGGCCGCGCTGCCCGATCATGCCTGGACGTGTCAGGACAGCCCTCACCACTACACCGAGGGGGGGATCGAGATCAATGTCGTCTCGGCGCAGCAGTCGGTGGAGGTGCTTGAGTGTGGTTGTATCGCCCGCTCCCTGCTCGAAAGACTCGGGCTCGATCCGCTTCAGCATGGAGGCCTGGCCATGGGCATGGGGTTGGATCGTCTGGCGATGTTGCGCAAGGGAATTCCCGATATCCGCCTGCTCAGGGACCCTCTGCCCCGTATCCAGGCACAAATGAATAGCCTCGATCCCTGGGTGCCGGTCTCTCGTCTGCCTTCGGTCACTCGCGATATCTCGCTGGCCGTGACGCCGGGACAGAGCGAGGAGGAACTGACCGAGTCGATGTTGCAGGCCGCCGGTGTGCGTAGTGGCTGGATTGAAGAGATGCGCCTGCTGGGACGCTGGAGCCATGGGCAATTGCCACCGCAGGCACTGGATCGTCTGGGCATGCTCGAAGGGCAGGAAAACGTGCTCTTGAGAATCGTCCTGAGAGACTGTGCCAGATCCATTACGGCCCAGGAGGCCAATCAACTCTATAACGATATCCAGCATGCCATGCACGAGGGAAAGGCGGGGGGTGGATATCGCAACGGCTGAGTTGCGCACAGCCTTTGCGCGATGAACCCCAGGTTGGCTGGCCTGGGGTTGTCGGTGAGGATCAGGCGGCGTCGGGACTGATGTCGCTCTTCTGCTCCGGGCCGGTGTCGTGCAATGTCACCTGGCGGATCGAAAGGCGTATTTCCGCCGGCAGTACCCGCTTGGCCGCACCTTCGGCCAGTTCGCCGAGCAGTTCGTGGTAACTGAGCTTGCCGGCTTCGTCGCGGCGCAGAACGTCGAGGTCGAGCAGAGTCTGGATGAAGTGGCGGAACAGGCTCTTGTCGAAGAACTCCGGGGCATTGAGACCGTGCAGGATCGACAGGCGCTGGGCCATGATCGTGCACAGGTCCTCCAGTTCCTCGGCGCTGATACTGTGCTGGCCGCTGTTGAGCAGCAGCGAGATTGCCATGTAGAAGCGTTGCAGGGTCTGGGCGATGCTTCTCGACAACAGGGTCAGCAGCACGAAATGCCGTGAACTCGGCGCCGGGCGCAGGTAGACTGCATTCTCGAAACGCAGCAGTCCCTGCTCGACGAAGGCCTCAAGCCATTGATCGACCACCGCGTCGAGTTCGTCCAGCGACCAGCGGATGAACAGCTCCGACTGCAGGTACGGGTACAGCGCCCGGGTGTAGCGCAGCAACTGCTCGCGGCTCATGCGTGATGAGCTCTGGAAGAAGCTCGCCAGCAATGCCGGCAGGGCGAAGATGTGCAGGACGTTGTTGCGGTAGTAGGTCATCAGTACCGCGTTCTGTTCGTCCAGGTAAAGGATCTTGCCCAGCGCATCGTTCTGTTCGGCGAGCAGGTCCATGTCCTTGACGTGCTGGATCAGCGCCCGGCCATCTCCCTCGGGCAGGGTGGTGTGCGGCGAGTAGGGGACGCGGCGCAGCAGCGCCAGGTAGAGGTCGAGCACTCGGGCCAGGGCACGGTCGTCCAGGGCCAGGCGGCTGGTGGAGAGCAGGGCCAGGGCCACCAGGTTCACCGGGTTGATCGCCGCCGCTTCGTTGAGGTTGCGCGCCACGCGCTCGCCCAGGCGGTTGGTGGTCGCGCTCAGCCAGTCCGGCTTGAATTGCGGGCCGAGTTCCTCGGCGCGCCAGCCCGGCTGTTCCTGGTCGAGGAAGTCGGCCAGCTTGATCGGCTCGCCGAAGTTGACCGCGACCTGGCCGAAGCGCTGCTTGAGCGCACCGATGACCTTGAAGATGTCGAAGATCGACTCCTTCTTCTTGCTGGCGCCGCGCAGTTCGCCGAGGTAGGTCCGGCCTTCCAGCACCCGTTCATAGCCGATATAGACCGGGACGAAGACGATCGGCATCCGCGAGGAACGCAGGAAACTGCGCAGGGTAATGGCCAGCATGCCGGTCTTGGGCCGCAGCATGCGTCCGGTACGCGAGCGGCCGCCCTCGACGAAGTACTCCACCGGAAAACCCTTGGTGAACAGCGTATGCAGGTATTCGTTGAAGACCGAGGTGTAGAGCGGGTTGCCCTTGAAGGTGCGGCGCATGAAGAACGCCCCGCCACGGCGCAGCAGGCCGCCGATCAGCGGCATGTTGAGGTTGATCCCGGCGGCGATGTGCGGCGGGGTCAGTCCGTTGCGGAACAGCAGGTAGGACAGCAGCAGGTAGTCGATATGGCTGCGATGGCAGGGCACGTAGATCACCTCGTGCCCCTGCGCCACGGATTGCACGTTTTCGATATGGTTGACGCGGATACCGTCGTAGATCTTGTTCCAGAACCAGCTCAGCACCACTTCGAGGAAGCGGATCGCCGTGTAGGTGTAGTCCGAGGCGATTTCGTTGCCGTAGCGCAGTGCCTGGGCCTTGGCCTTTTCCGCGGGGATGTTCTCGCGCTGGGCGTGTTCGAGGATCGCCTGGCGTACCTGCGGCTCGTTGACCAGGCCCTTGACCAGGTTGCGCCGGTGCGACAGGTCGGGACCGATGACCGCGGTTTTCAGGTTGCGCAAGTGTACCCGCAGAATGCGCTGGGCCATGCGCACGGTGCGCTCGTGGCCCTTGTTGTGTTCCACCAGTTCGCGCAGGTGGATCGGCGCGGAGAACTGCACGCGGGTCTTGCGGCCGAGAATCAGGATGCTCAGCAGGCGGCGCAGGCGACCTGTGACCGCCCAACTGTCGGCGAACAGCAGTTTCCACGGGCTCGATTCGCTGTCCGGCGATTGGCCCCAGAACACGCTGACCGGGATGACCTGGGCGTCCTCGACAGGATTCTGGCTCAGGGCATCGACCAGGCGGGTCAGGGTTGGCGGCGCCCCGCGCTTGTCATGACGGCCGAGCCAGTCGGGCTCCGGAGTCAGGTAGAAAAACGCCGCCGGCTCCAGCAGCGGGCCGACCGACACCGGTAGCACCGGGCGTGGCAGACCGGCCCGGCTGCATTCGTGGTCGACCACCGCCAGGTCGCTCAGCGACGGCGATTGCAGAACGTAGAACACCGGGCGGCTGCGGTCGAGGTTGAGGGTCAGGGACGACTGGTTGATCGTCTCCGAGCGCACCCACAGGTACAGGAGGCGGCGCAGGGTGCCAAACACTAGACGGCGGAACGGCGAACGGGTCATACGATTTCTGCTTCAGATGGAATGAACCGAGCGTTTGCTCGGGCGGGGAGTAGTGTGCCGTATCTGGCGAAAATCGGCAAAAACGCAACGAAGTAATATTGATTGAGAGTTTTTCGTGCTGTCTTATACTCCGGTATTCGCCCTCAGCGGTATGACCCCCGAGCGTCATCCGAAGTTCTGGCGATCAGGCTTGGAGAACCCTGCGAGCGGGGTTCACTCGATAATAAAAAAGGAGTACGGATTCATGGCAACTCGCGAGACAGGCAGTGTGAAGTGGTTCAACGATGCCAAGGGCTATGGCTTCATCCAGCGTGAAGGTGGGGCGGATGTGTTCGTGCACTATCGCGCGATTCGTGGCCAGGGCCACCGCTCGCTGACCGAGGGACAGCAGGTCGAGTACGCGGTGGTGGAAGGCCAGAAGGGCCTGCAGGCCGAGGACGTGGTGGGCTTGTAACCCTCACGCCATCCTGTGGGAGCCGGACTGCCGGCTCCCACAAGCACTCGCGTCGTGCATCAATCCTGCGAACGACGTTCCCCCTCAGGCTGTGCGCCAGGTGATCTCTTCTTCGCCGTCGGCGCTGACACGAATCCAGCGGTCGGCACTTTCCTCGCCTTCCTCCTCGACCCAACTTCCCGGCGCGCAACGCACCTCCACCTGCAGCGCGGCAAAAGCGGCGCGGGCACAGGCGATGTCGTCGTCCCACGGCGTCTGGTCGCTTTCCAGGTACAGGCTGTTCCACTTGCCCACGGCTTTGGGCAGCCAGGTCACCGGTACGCCGCCGGCCTTGCATTTCCAGGTCTGGCCCTTCTGCGTCCACTCGCTGCACGGACCGAGCGCTTCGCCCAGCCAGGCGGTAATCGCCTTGTGGTCGACGTCGGCGTCTTTCAGGTAAATCTCGATATCAGGCTGGCGCATGGATGTCCTCGCTGCGGCTGCTGAAAAATCCATTCGCGGATTCTGGCGCTCGCCAACCGGGGTTGGCGAGTTGGGTCATGGGGATCATTGCAGAACGAAGTAATCGTAGCGCATCGACACGCTGACCTCGAACGGTTCGGCCTGCTCGATCACCCGGGCGCGACGCTCGGCGCTGGCGCGCCAGCCGTGCGGGGTCATGGCCAGCAGGTTGGCACGGTCGGCGGGCCGTTCCAGGCGCAGCTTGAAGTCGAGGACTTCGCTGTGCTGCAGCGCCATGCCTTCCGGCACCAGGGCCAGGTGCTTGTCGTCGGTGTACTCGCGGACTTCGTCATAGAGCTGCTCGCGCAGTTCCATCAGGTGGCCGTTGGTCGGGCCGACCTTCATCAGGCCGCCACCGGGGCTGAGCAGGCGTTTGGCTTCCTGCCAGTCCAGCGGGCTGAAGACACTGGCGAGAAACTGGCAACTGGCGTCCGGCAGTGGAATGCGTGCCATGCTGGCGATCAACCAGGTCAGTTGCGGATTGCGCCGGCAGGCCCGCTTCACCGCTTCGCGGGAGATGTCCAGGGCATAGCCGTCGGCCGTCGGCAGTGCCTCGGCGATCTGCGCGGTGTAGTAGCCTTCGCCACAGCCGATATCGACCCAGCGTTGCGGGGCCCGTTCGGCGGCCAGTTCGGCCAGGCGGCGGGCCACCGGCGCGTAGTGGCCGGCGTTGAGGAAATCACGCCGGGCCTCGACCATGGCCTGGTTGTCGCCGGGATCGCGGCTGTTCTTGTGCTGCACCGGCAGCAGGTTCAGGTAACCCTGGCGGGCCCGGTCGAAACGATGCCCGGCCGGGCAGGCCACGCCATTGTCGACCGCGCCCAGCGGTGCACTGCAGAGAGGGCAGGTGAGCATCAGGCGAGCAACTTGATCAGGGTCTGGTAGTAGATTTCGGTCAGCACATCGAGGTCGCTGGCCAAGACCCGCTCGTTGACCTGGTGAATGGTCGCGTTGACCGGGCCGAGTTCCACCACCTGGCTGCCGAGGGTGGCGATGAAGCGTCCATCGGAGGTGCCGCCGCTGGTCGAGGCCTTGGTTTCGCGCCCGGTGATCTCGCGGATGCTGGAGGAGACCGCGTCGAGCAGCGCGCCCGGCTCGGTCAGGAACGGCAGGCCGGACAATGCCCAGTCCACGTGCCAGTCCAGCTGGTGTTTGTCGAGGATCGCCGCGACCCGTTGCTGCAGGCCCTCGACGGTCGACTCGGTGGAGAAGCGGAAGTTGAACAGCGCCACCAGCTCGCCGGGGATCACGTTGGTCGCGCCGGTGCCGGAATTGACGTTGGAGATCTGGAAGCTGGTCGGCGGGAAGAAGGCATTGCCGTCGTCCCAGTGCTCGGCCGCCAGCTCGGCGAGAGCGGGCGCGGCCAGGTGGATCGGGTTCTGCGCCAGGTGCGGATAGGCCACGTGGCCCTGCACGCCGCGGATGGTCAGCTTGGCGCCGAGGGAGCCGCGACGGCCGTTCTTCACCACGTCGCCGACCAGCGAGGTGCTCGACGGTTCGCCGACGATGCACCAGTCCAGGCGCTCGTTGCGCGCGGCCAGGCGCTCGACCACGGCCTTGGTGCCGTGATGGGCCGGGCCCTCTTCATCGCTGGTGATCAGGAAGGCCACCGAGCCCTTGTGGTCCGGGTAGTCCGCGACAAAACGCTCGGCCGCGACGACCATCGCCGCGAGGCTGCCCTTCATGTCGGCGGCGCCACGCCCGCAGAGCATGCCGTGCTCGTCGATCAGCGCATCGAACGGATCGTTCTGCCAGGCCTGGACCGGGCCGGTCGGGACCACGTCGGTGTGGCCGGCGAAGCACAACACCGGACCGTCGTGGCGACCGTGGGTGGCCCAGAAGTTGTCCACGTCCTCGATGCGCATCGGTTCCAGCTGGAAACCGGCATCGCCCAGGCGCTGCATCATCAGTTTCTGGCAGTCGGCGTCGACCGGTGTCACCGATGGGCGGCGGATCAGATCACAGGCAAGTTGCAGGGTCGGCGAAAGCTCGGCGTGGGCCGTCATGGGAAACTCCGAAAACATGAAAGACGGGCTCGGTCTGCTGTGGGAGCGGGCTTGACCGCGAAGGGGGCACAAGCGCGCCGCAAGCTTCGCGGGCAAGCCCGCTCCCACACAAGTCCGCTGCCACAGTATTTGGGTTTGGCCGTGGAGTCGTGCTCGACCAGGGCGCAGAAAATGGCGGATATCTTAAAGCAAAACGGCGACCATAGGCCGCCGTTTAGAGGATCGCATCGACTTTATGCCGCCGGCACCTGCTCGGGCTCTTCGGCCGGTTTCGGCAGCGAGGAAACGAAGGCCATGAACAGCGCGGCCACGTACGGCAGCGACTGCACCAGCAGCATGGCGACCCAGAAGCGCATGTCGTTGCTCGGCATGCCCTGCACCAGGTAGATCCCCAGGGCTGCGCCCCACAACAGCAGCATGATGAACAGTTCTTCACGGGCTTCCGAGATCGCCACCCAGAAACCGTGCTTGTCGGCGTTCTTCGGCGTGCGGAAAAACGGAATGCTGCTGGTGAAGAAACCGTACAGCACCGCCTTGGCGATGGTGTGCGACAACGCCAGGCCTGCCAGCGCGGCGGCGAAGGCGTCCTTCATGTTGACGCCGACCGCGCGCCGGTACAGGAACAGGATCTTGCCCACCTTGAAGGCGAACAGCGCCAGGGGCGGGATCGCGAAGATCATCAGCGGCGGGTCGACCCGTTGCGGCACGATGATCATCGCCGACGACCAGAGCAGCGCGCCCACGGTGAAGAAGATGTTCATGCCGTCGGCGATCCACGGCAGCCAGCCGGCGAGGAAGTGGTAGCGCTGGCCACGGGTCAGTTCGGTGTCGCGGCCGCGCAGCAGGCTCGCGGTGTGCCGCTTGATGATCTGGATCGCGCCATAGGCCCAGCGGAAACGCTGCTTCTTGAAGTCGATGAAGGTATCGGGCATCAACCCCTTGCCGTAGCTGTGGTGGTGATAGGCAGCCGACAGGCCTTTTTCGAACACCCGCAGGCCCAGTTCGGCGTCTTCGCAGATACACCAGTCGGCCCAGCCCAGTTCTTCCAGGACCGAACGACGGGTCATGGTCATGGTGCCGTGCTGGATGATCGCGTCACGGTCGTTGCGGGTGACCATGCCGATGTGGAAGAAACCCTTGTACTCGGAGTAGCAGAGCTTCTTGAAGGTGCTCTCGTTCTGGTCGCGGTAGTCCTGCGGCGACTGCACGATGGCGATCTTCGGATCGGCGAAGTGCGGCACCATGTGCTTGAGCCAGTTGCGGTCGACGCAGTAGTCCGAGTCGATCACCGCGATGACCTCGGCATCCTTGGCGGTATGCGGAATCAGGTAGTTCAGCGCACCGCCCTTGAAGCCGGCCAGGGGCGCGACGTGGAAGAAACGGAAGCGCGGGCCGAGGGTCTCGCAGTAGGCCTGCACCGGCTCCCAGACCGCCGGGTCCTTGGTGTTGTTGTCGATGATCAGGACTTCGTAGTCCGGATAGTCGAGGGCGGCCAGGGCGTCGAGGGTCTGTTTGACCATCTCCGGCGGCTCGTTGTAGCACGGCACGTGGATCGAGACTTTCGGGCGGTAGTCCGACTCACCCTCGACCGGCAGGAATTCCCGGCGGCGCTTGTGGGTCCACACCGCTTCGGCCAGTTCGTGGGCCTCGGTCAGCAGCACGATGAACACCCCCAGCGCACCGAGGGCGAGCAGGAAGCCCACGGTCAGGCTGAACCAGGTGCTGTATTGCTGGCTGTAGTCGTAGCCGATCCACACCAGTACCGAACCGCAAAGGAAGGCGATGAAGGTCAGGAAGGTGCGGCCGCGCTGGCGCAGTGCCGAGCCGTCGATCAGCAGGACCGCCAGGGACAGCATCGCCAGCACCACCGAGCCGATGGCCAGGACCCGCCACTGCGGAATGGCCACCACTGGCCCTTCGAAGTTGAATTTCTGCTGGCGCGCGGCGTTGTACACGCCCCAGTAGGCGCCCACCGAGCCTTCGTCACTGGCTTTCCAGGGCTGGTCGAAGGCTTCGATGACGAAGTAGTTGAAGCCCTGGCGGTTGAGCTTGTTCACCAGCGTACGCAGGTAGATCGCCTGGTCGGCCTGGGTCGCATCGGCGCCACCGCGCATGCGGCCGTTGCTCGGCCAGCCGACTTCCGACAGCAGCAGCGGCTTTTTCGGGAACATGCGTTTGAGTTCGCGGGCGCGGTCGAGTACGTACTGGCCGGATTTCTCCATCGGGATGAATTCCCAGTACGGCAGGATGTGCGCGGCGATCAGGTCGACGTGCCTGGCCAGTTCCGGGTTGTGTTCCCAGATGTGCCACTGTTCGGAAGTGGTCACCGGCACCTTCACCGCAGCGCGTACGCGATCGAGCAGCACACCGAGTTCCTTGGCGGTGATTTCCTTGCGGAAGATCGCCTCGTTACCCACCACCACGCGAACCACGCTGCGCGAGGTGTTGGCCAGCTCGATGGCCCGGGCGATTTCCCGCTCGTTGCGCTCCTGGTCCGGGCTGATCCAGATGCCCAGGGTCACCCGCAGGCCGAATTCCTCGGCCAGCTTGGGGATGTCCTGCAGCGTGCCGTCGACCGAGTAGATCCGGATGTTGTCGGTCAGCTTGCTGATGATCTCCAGGTCACGACGCATTTCATCGTCGGTCGGGTACTGGTCCTTCTGGGGGAACTGACCCTGCTGGAACGGAGAGTAGGAGAAGCCGGAGATGTGTTCCGGCCAGTTGGGGGCCGAGACCGGACGGTTGATCAACGCCCAGAAACCGGTGAACAGCGCGGCGATTGCCAGCACCACCACCAGGTTGAGTCCAAATTTACGCGATGACATAGAGATTTCGGGTTCCGAAGTAGAACGTTGAACTGCGCGGCGCGCATCCTACACGTGGGATTCGTGCTGGAACACCGCCGAGCTTAGGCAATGGCCTTTGGTTTAAGTTCTTTCCTGAGTCTTTGTAGCTGGTTTCTTGTGAAGATGTTGTCATTTTCGCTCATGTGGCCGCCATTCGTAGGCTGAAGGTGCCTGCTGCCTGCGATGGGCCTATAATGCGCGCCGATTTTTCCGGTGATTGGTCATGAGTGCAGAAGATCCGCGGTTTGCCGGCGTTGCCCGGTTGTATGGCATTGAAGGTCTGGAGCGGCTGAAGGCGGCTCATGTGGCCATCGTCGGTGTGGGCGGGGTCGGCTCCTGGGCGGCGGAGGCGATCGCCCGTTGCGGCGTCGGGGAGATTTCCCTGTTCGACCTCGACGATGTCTGCGTCAGCAACAGCAACCGCCAGTTGCATGCCCTGGACAGCACGGTGGGGCGGGCCAAGGTCGACGTCATGGCCGAGCGGCTCAGGGGTATCAACCCGGATTGTCGCGTGCATGCGGTAACGGATTTCGTCACCCGCGACACCATGGCCGAGTACATCACCGGGCAGATCGACTGCGTGATCGACTGCATCGACAGCGTCAACGCCAAGGCGGCGCTGATCGCCTGGTGCAAGCGGCGCAAGATCCAGATCATCACCACCGGCGGCGCGGGTGGGCAGATCGACCCGACACAGATCCAGGTCTGCGACCTGAACCGTACCTTCAACGATCCGCTGGCCTCCAAGGTGCGGTCGACCCTGCGTCGCGACTACGGCTTCTCCCGCACGGTCAATCGCCATTACAGCGTGCCCTGCGTGTTTTCTTCCGAGCAGTTGCGTTATCCGAAACCCGATGGCGGCATCTGTCTGCAGAAGAGTTTTGTTGGTGACGGCGTGAAGCTGGACTGTGCCGGTGGCTTCGGTGCGGTGATGATGGTCACGGCGACCTTCGGCATGGTTGCGGCGACCAAGGCGGTGGACAAGCTGGTCGCCGGCGTGCGGCGGCCGTCGGAGCGTGCCAGGCCCGCCCAGTGACGCGGGCATGGGCCGGAGCCACAGCCACGGTGCCCTAGGCTCCAGTGAGTTCGCGCATGCGCTGCAGTACGGCATTCAGGCCATTGCTGCGCGACGGCGACAGTTGCCGTGACAGCCCGAGCTGGTTGAACCAGTCCGCCAGGTCGATCCCTTGCAGTTCTTCGGCGCCCAGGCCGTTGACCCGTACCAGCAGCAGCGCCACCAGCCCACGGATCATTCGTGCATCGCTGCTGGCGACGAAATGCCACTGACCGTCCCGCAGGCTGCCGGTCAACCAGACCTGGCTCTCGCAGCCGTGCACCCGGTTGGCCTGGTTTTTCTCGGCCTCGTCCAAGGGGGGCAGGCGCTCGCCCCATTGCATCAACAGGCGGGCCCGCTGTTCCCAGCCGGCCGCCGCCCGAAAGCTGTCCAGGGCAGCCTGTGCTTCGCCCGGCAAGTTCATCGCAACAGCTCCAGGGCCTGGTCCAGTGCCTCGAAGAAGCGCTCCAGGTCATCGGAATCGTTGTACAGCCCCAGCGACACGCGGATCGCCCCGCTCAGCCCGAGTCGCTTCATCAACGGCATCGCGCAGTGATGGCCGGCGCGGACGGCAATGCCCTGCTCGGTCAGCAGGTGGGCGAGGTCGGCACTGTGCACGCCTTCGACGGTGAAACTGGCCAATGCCAACTGCGGCTCGCCCAGCAACTGGATACCGTTGCGTACCCTGAGGCCCTGCAGCAGATGGGCGTGCAGCGCCGCTTCGTGGGCGAGCACCGCGGCCTGGTCCAGCCCGGCGAGATAGTCGAGGGTCGCGCCCAGGCCGATCACACTGGCAATCGGCGGCGTTCCGGCTTCGAATCCGAGGGGGGCGGGGCGGAAGCTGGCGTGCTGGTAGTCGGCGTCCTGGACCATCTCGCCGCCGAACTGCCAGTGGCGCAGTTGCCGCAGCGCTTCGTTGCGACCATAGAGCACGCCCAGTCCGTCGGGGCCGTAGAGCTTGTGGCTGGAAAACACGTAGAAGTCGCAACCCAGCGCCTGCACGTCATGACGACCGTGCACGACGCCCTGTGCGCCGTCGACGACCGTCAGGGCGCCGCAGGCTTTCGCCCGGGCCAACAGCTGCGGCAGCGGCTGCCAGGCACCGAGCACGTTGGACAGTTGGCTGACGGCCAGCAGGCGGGTTCGCTCACCGATCAGGCCGAGCGCGGCGTCGAGGTCGATCAGGCCGGCGGCGTTGATCGGCAGGACCACCAGCTTGAGCCCGCGGCGTTGTGCCAGTTGTTGCCAGGGCAACAGGTTGGCGTGGTGTTCCAGGGCGCTGACGACCAGTTCATCGCCCTGTTGCAATAGTGGCTCCAGACCGTAGGCCAGGAGGTTCAGTGCCGCAGTGGCACCGTGGGTGAAGATGACCTGCCCGCTGTCGCCAGCCCCCAGCCATTGGCCGACCTTCAGCCGGCTGTCTTCGAAGACCTGGGTCGCGTGGGCGCCGGGCAGGTGCTGGGCACGGTGCACGTTGGCTGCGCCGTTGGCGTAGTAATGCGTCAGGGCGTCGAGCAGGGCCTGGGGTTTCTGCGTGGTGGCGGCGCTGTCCAGGTAGGTCTGGTCCTGCCGTTGCAGAGCGGCGAGGGCCGGGAAGTCGGCACGCCAGGGGGAGGGTATCAGCATGGTGTGGGCCCTGTTCAGCGTGGGCGGGGGAAACGAAAACCTGTAGGAGCCGGCGGTGCGGCGATCCGACTTGCCCGCGAAAGGGCTCTTGAGGCCGTCAAAGGCTTCGCGGGCTCTTTCGCGGGCAAGCTCGGCTGCTACAGGCGAAAGCGATTCCAGCAGCCTGCATCCCTGCTGCCTGGAACATCGCTATCGCCAGCAAGCCGGCTCCCAGAGGGAGGGCGCCATCAGTTGTGCGCGTGCAGCGCTTCGTTCAGCTCGATGGCCGACTTGTGGGTCTTGCATTCCACGGCGCCGGTTTCCGAGTTGCGACGGAACAGCAGGTCCGGTTGGCCGGCCAGGTCACGGGCCTTGACCACCTTGACCAACTGGTTGTTTTCATCGAGCAGCGCGACCTTGGTACCGGCGGTCACGTACAGGCCCGACTCGACGGTGTTGCGGTCACCCAGCGGGATACCGATACCGGCGTTGGCGCCGATCAGGCAGCCTTCGCCGACCTTGATCACGATGTTGCCGCCGCCCGACAGGGTGCCCATGGTCGAGCATCCGCCACCCAGGTCGGAACCCTTGCCGACGAACACGCCAGCCGAGACACGGCCTTCGATCATGCCCGGGCCTTCGGTGCCGGCGTTGAAGTTGACGAAGCCTTCGTGCATCACGGTGGTGCCTTCGCCGATGTAGGCACCCAGGCGGATACGTGCGCTGTCAGCGATACGCACGCCGCTCGGCACCACGTAGTCGGTCATTTTCGGGAACTTGTCCACCGAGAACACTTCCAGCAGTTCGCCACGCAGGCGCGCTTCGAGCTGGTGTTCGGCCAGTTCGGCCAGGTCGATCGCGCCCTGGCTGGTCCAGGCCACGTTCGGCAGCAGCGGGAACACGCCAGCCAGGCTCAGGCCGTGCGGCTTGACCAGGCGGTGGGACAGCAGGTGCAGCTTGAGGTAGGCCTCGGGGGTGGAGCTCAGTTGGGCGTCTTCGGCCAGCAGGGTGGCGACCAGCGGCTTGTGGCTTTCGGCCAGGCGGGTCAGCAGGGCGGCCTGTGCGGCGTCGATGCCCTTGACGGCTTCGGCCAGTTGCGAGGCCTGCGCGGGGGTGAAGCTGATGGCCTGGTTGCCGCCGGTGTAGCCCAGTACCGGGGCGACCGTCGCGATCAGGTCGGCCGATGGCTGGATCAGTGGCTGTGCGTAGAACACTTCCAGCCAGGCACCTTGACGATTCTGGGTACCGACACCGAAGCCCAGGCTGAACAGAGTAGTGGACATGCAGTTACCTCTTGCGAAATTGAGTGGGGGCCCTGAGCACTCTGGCTCAGTTGAGGGCCGCCGCGTAGCTATCTGGCTTGAAGCCAATCAGGGTTCGGTTGCCGAGATCGAGCACCGGGCGCTTGATCATCGAGGGTTGGGCGAGCATCAGCTCGATCGCCTTCGCCTGGTCGAGATCGGCCTTGCTGGCATCGTCGAGCTTGCGAAAGGTGGTGCCGGCGCGGTTGAGCAGCACTTCCCAGCCATGCTCGTTGCACCAGCGGGTCAGGTTCTCGCGGTCGATGCCGGCGGTCTTGTAGTCATGGAAGTCGTAGGCTATCGCGTGTTCTTCCAGCCAGGTGCGAGCCTTTTTCATGGTGTCGCAGGCCTTGATTCCGAAAAGGCGCAATGTGTTGCTCGTATCGGTCACGGGAATTGCCCCCTTTTGCAGATATGCGAGATGAACAGTCGGTAATTATGCCATGGCCGAGTCGGTTCGGGGCCAACCCCGTACCTGTCCGTTCGGCTGGCAGGAATCGCCCTTGCGACCTTGGTGCAACGTCCGCGCGGCAGATTAAGCGGTTAATATGGCACTTTGGCGGCTGATTGTTGCCGGATAGCTTGTTGAACGATTGGGAAGTCGCCTTATGCAAACCGCCTACACCGTCCTCATTCTGCTGATGCTGGTCGGCGTCTCGCGGTTGCTGGCGCGGGTGATTCCATTGCCCTTGCCCCTGGTGCAGATCGCCGCGGGCGCGGCGCTGGCGTGGCCGACCCTCGGCCTGCACGTTGCCCTGGACCCCGAGCTGTTTCTCTTCATGTTCCTGCCACCGCTGCTGTTCTCCGATGGTTGGCGCATGCCCAAGCGCGAGTTCTGGCGTTTGCGCGGTCCGGTGCTGACCTTGGCGGTGGGGCTGGTGCTGTTCACCGTGGTCGGTGCCGGTTGCTTCATCCACTGGTTATTGCCGGGCATTCCCCTGCCGGTGGCCTTTGCCCTGGCCGCGGTGCTGTCGCCCACCGATGCCGTGGCGGTTTCGGCGATTGCCCAGAACCGCCTGCCCACGCCGTTGATGCACATGTTGCAGGGCGAGGCGCTGATGAACGACGCCTCGGGCCTGGTGACCTTCAAGTTCGCCCTGGCGGCGGCCATCACCGGGGTGTTTTCCCTGGCCAGCGCCAGCCTCACGTTCCTGCTGGTCGCCATCGGCGGGCTGGCCACCGGTGTCGTGTTGAGCTGGCTGGTCGGGCGGCTCAGGGCCTGGATGATTGCCCGCGGCTGGGACGATCCGGCGACCCATGTGGTGTTCATGTTGCTGTTGCCGTTTGCCGCCTATGTCCTGGCCGAGCGTCTGGGTGTCTCGGGTATCCTGTCGGCGGTGGCGGCGGGGATGATGCAGAGCTGGCTCGATCTGCTACCCCGGCAGACCAGCACCCGGCTGCTCAATCGCAGCGTCTGGTCACTGCTGGAGTTTGCCTTCAACGGCCTGATCTTCCTGCTGCTGGGCCTGCAATTGCCGGATATCGTCAAGGCGGTGGCCAGCCATGAAACCTCGCTGTGGCCGACGCTTCTCTATCGTTGCCTGGATGTGCTGGCGATCTTCCTGGTGCTGCTGGTATTGCGTTATGTCTGGGTACAGAGCATCTGGCGGCTGTCGGTGCTGCTGCGTCGCTGGCGCGGCAAAAGTGAACTGACGTCGATGCCCAAGGCGCGTTCCTGCTGGCTGTTGACGTTTGGCGGCGTGCGCGGGGCGGTGACCCTGGCCGGTGTGATGTCGGTGCCGCTGCTGATCGCTCCGGGCACCGATTTCCCCGAGCGTGACCTGCTGATCTTCATTGCCGCGGGGGTGATCCTGTTGTCGCTGGTGGCGGCCTGTGTCGCCTTGCCGGTGTTGTTGCGCGATGTCGCGCCGAGCCCGGACGATGCCCGTCGCCATGAGGTCCGCGAGGCCTGGCGGCGCACCGCCGAGGCGGCGATCCGTGCCCTGGAAATCGAGGAAGCGGCCGAGCCCAATGCTGTCGCGGATGCTGCCCAGGCGGCGCTGGCCACCGAACTGAAGGCGCGGATCATGTCCGAGTATCGGCATCAACTGGAGGTGTTCAACGATTCCGCCGAGGCCCAGGCCCTGGCCTTCCAGATGGACCTGCTGGAGCGGCGCCTGCGCTTGAAGGCGCTGCGGGCACAGCGCCTGGAGCTTTACAGCCTGCGGCGTCACCACCAGATCGGGGATGATGCGTTGCGTGAGGTGCTGGGTGAACTGGACCTGAGCGAGGCCAATCTGGGGCAGGTGAAATAGCGCCGGGGCTGGCGGGCTCACCAACCCGGTTCGCGGCCGTCGTTGGCGTGGGGAGCGTCGACCACCCGTTCTGGTTGAACGCTGCGGATACGCCGTTCCACATGGTAGGCACCGTCATCGTTGTGGCGAAGGTACAGGCGCCTGCAATGGGAACAGCACCACACGGTGGACTGGTTGTAGGGGTAATAGAGCGGTGCGATGGGGGCCTCGGGTGACCAGTAGGTCGTGCCCTCGGGGTGGTACTCGTCGATGACCGCCTCTTCCGGAGGGTACTTCGACAGCGTGCCGATCGCTGTAAAGGCTTCTTCCTGATAGCCCACCGGCCAACTGCTCCAACCCTGCAGATTGCGCCGAAGGCAGGCACAGTCCACCGTTATGCCCGATGATTCCACGGCAAGGCCGAGCAGGGTCTGGGCGTCTATGAGCCGGTCCTTCATAACGAGTTTCTCTCCATGTTCTATGCACTAGTGCCCCGAGGGCCCGGGCAGCTCGAGCAGCAGGCGGGCGTAGTGTGCGAGGTCCACATTTCCACCTGACAATATCACGCCAACCCGTTTGCCCCGAAGCTGTTCGCGCATCTTGAACGCTGCGGCCGCCGCCAGGCAGCCGGTGGGTTCGACGACGAGATTCATTCTTTCGGCGAGGAAATGCATGGCCCGCAGCAACTCCTCGTCGGTGACGGTCACGATGTCTGTGACCCGTTCCCGGATGATCGGAAAGGTCAGTTTGCCCAGTGACTGGCTCTGGGCTCCGTCGGCGATGGTAATGGGTGTGGCGATGGCGACCAGTGAGCCCGAGTGCAGAGAACGCTGCGCATCGTTGCCGGCCTCCGGTTCCACTCCGAAGATCTCGCAGGCCGGAGACATCGAGCTGGCGATCAGCGCCGTGCCGGCAATCAGTCCGCCGCCGCCCACCGGTACCAGGAGCGCGTCCAGTTGCCCCACCTCTTCGAACAGTTCCAGGGCGGCGGTGCCTTGCCCGGCAATGATATCGGGGTGATCGAATGGCGGGATAAACGTGTAGTCGTGGTCCTGTTGCAGTTGTCGGGCGATCGCCAGGCGATCTTCGGCGTGGCGGTCATATTCGACCACGGACGCGCCGTAGCCCAGTGTCGCGGCCTTCTTCGCGGCTGGCGCGTCCGAGGGCATGACGATCACGGCGGGAATCCCGAGCTCCCGCGCGGCCAGGGCTATCCCCTGGGCGTGGTTGCCCGAGGAGTAGGCCACCACGCCCCGCTGCCTGGCGGTGGCATCGAGTTGCATCAGGGCGTTGAGCGCGCCGCGTATCTTGAACGCCCCCATGCGCTGGAACTGCTCGCATTTGAAATGGACCCGGTTTCCCAGCCAGGTGTCGAGGGTGGAGGAGGTGAACACCGGGGTGCGCCGTACGTGCCCCGCAAGGCGTAGGGCGGCAGCCTGCACATCCTGTGCAGTGGGCAATGACAGTTCGCTCATGGCGACTCCTGGAGTGGTGCGATGAAACGACATGACGGGGGCTGCCCGTCATGCCAGGGTGCCGGGCAGGTCGTCAGTGGCCGGGCTCGCGCTCGGCGCAGGCCAGCCTTACCGAGTTGGCGATGACCTCGGCTGCCTGCTCGATCTGCGCGAGGTTGAGGTAGGACGGCGCAATGCGCAGGTGGCGTTGCCGGGCATCGTGACCATGGCAGTGGGTGGCCCCGGCGGGGGTCATTTTCACGCCTGCCTCCTGGGCGATATCCACAACCCGTCCGGCCAGCCCTTCGGGCACCAGCAGGGTGATGAAATAACCACCGCTGGGATGTGACCAACTGACCTCCGGCAGGCCTGTCAGGTGCTGGCTGAAGATCTGCCGGACCCGCTGGAACTTCGCCCCCAGGGATTGGCCATGGCGCTTCATGTGGGCCCTGAGGTTGTCCGCCGTCTGGAAGAACATCAGGTGTCTGACCTGATTGACCTTGTCCGGGCCGATCGTCTTGTACTGGCGGCACTGCAGCCACCAGCGCAGGGTTTCGGGACTGCCGCCGATCATCGCGATGCCGGAACTGGGAATGACCATTTTCGAGGTCGAGGCGAACAGGATCGCCCGCTCCGGGTTGTTTGCGCGGACGCAGGCCGCGTAGACGTCGGGGGCCGGCTCGGTGTGGTCGTGGAAGTCGTGGACCGCATAGGCGTTGTCCCAGAACAACCGGAAATCCCGGGCTGCGGTCAACATGCTGGCCAGTCGGTTGACCACTTGCTGGCTGTAGATCGCGCCGTTGGGGTTGGCGTGCCGGGGAACGCACCACATGCCTCGAATGCTCGGGTCGCTGGCGACCAGCCGTTCGACCTCGTCCATGTCCGGCCCGTCTTCGTTCAACACCACGGGGACCATCTCGATGCCGTAATACTCGCAGATCGAGAAGTGCCGGTCGTAGCCAGGTTCAGGGCAGATGAAGCGCACCTTGTCGGCCTTGCCCCACGGCTGCATGCCGGCGAAGCCCCGGATCCAGGCATGGCCGATGGCTTCATGCATCAGCGCCAGGCTGGAGTTCTCGCCGATGGCCACCTGGTCGGCGGGAAGCCCCAGCAGCGCCGGGCCGAACAGCTCACGGACCTCCTTGACGCCCTGCAGCCCACCGTAGTTGAGCCAGTCCTGGCCGTCGGCGGAGGCGAACGGGTGGCTGCCGGGCAGGCTTAGAAAGTCATGGGACAGGGCGATCTGCTCCGGCGATGGCAGGCCGCGGGTCATGTTGATCGGCTGTTGGCGGTCGCGAAGTTCGGCGTGGCGTGCACGCAGTTTCTCCAGGTCTGGCTGTGTCGGGCGAGAGTCGGGCATTGCATCAAGCTCCTACGAAGAAGGTCATGGCGATGAAAAAGCCGAGGCAGATGAAGAGTGTCTTGAATACTCCCCGGAAACGCGCGGCGAGAAAGACGGCGAGGCACAGGGTGGCCAGCTTCAGCAGGGCCGTGGGGTTTTCGAAGTGCCCCAGCCAGTCGTCGTAGTAACGCTCGCCCAGCAGGGCGGAGTAGATGATGCCGCCCATGACGCCAAAGGCCGCATAGTTGAGGAATCGATAGATCAAGCCATCGGAAGCGATCGGCAGTTTGTGAAAGACCAGGATGGGCAGCGCGCGCAGCACGTAGGAGGCGAGCGAGGCGACGAGGATAAGCGTCCAGTTGTTCATTGGCTCTTCCGTTCGAACAGTTCGTCCCAGATCAGGAGGGCGGCTCCGAGTGCGAACGGCACCACGAAGATCTGGTAGTCGTGCAGGTAGCGACCGACGATCGGGGTCAGGGCGAAGCCGGCACCGGTGGCGATCATCGGCTTGAGTTTCGGCCAGGCGAGTGAGGCGAGCACGGTGAAGTGGATCGGCAGGATCACGCCGATCACCGATTGCAGCAGCGGGTTCTGATCGCCGCTGACCCAGTAGCCCAGGCCGGTGGCGACGATGGCGATCGACAGGGTGCTGATGCCACAGCCCAGGTAATAGTTGTAGACGTTGGCGATCATGCCCTTCTTGGCGTTGGACAGGGTGAAGGTGGAGATCGACAGCAACTGGGCGGACAGCAACGACTTCCACAGCGGCACGCCCTTGAAGTGCTCGGTCAACACCGAGGACATGATCAGGAAGCGGAAGTTGACCACCAGCGTGGTGAACAGGATCGACATCACCGTCAGGTTCGCGCCGTGTTGGGCGAGGAACACCTGCAGCGGCGCCGCATGCACGGTGAAGGTCATGATCAGGGCCTGCAGGCCCGTGAACCCGGCATCCCGACTGGCGGCCCCGATGGAGAAAAAAAGGAACATGAAGGTCAGGCAGACGGGGAGTGAATCGATGCAACCTTCGGTGAAGGAGTTACGACTGGCCCGGCGTTGTTCGCCGGGCGCATCGGTGATCGACGCTTGGTTTGCCATGAGGGAGCTCCTGGCGCTGACGGCGAAGCGAATCCGCCGTCAGCGCTGCAGATTATCGAGCGCAGGACGCTACGAGTTGGTTGAGAAAATCGACACTGCCACGCAGGGTGCCGCCACGGGTTTCAAAACCGACCATGCCTTTCCAGCCGGTGTACTGAATGGCATCGATCAGGCCCGGAAAATCGAGGTTGCCCTGGCCCAGCGGGAAATGCGAATCCCGGTCACCGTTGTTGTCACTGAAAGACATGCCAACGACCCGGTCGCTGAATTTCCAGAAGAACGACAGGGGATCGCCCTCATTGACGTAGGCGTGGGACACGTCCAGGAACATGTGCAGGCCGGGAACGGACTCCAGCACATGCCCGACCTCGTCTGCCGTGGTGCAGATGTAATAGAAGGGGTGGAAGCGGGTGTAGTTGCACAGGTTCTCCAGCCAGATCTCGACGCCCCGGGCCTTGCCATAGGCCACCAGTTCCCGGAGGTTGCCAACCAGACCCTCCAGGCCCTTCTGGCGGGCTTCCTTGACCAGACGCGGCTCGACCACGCCACCGCCGTGGACGATCAGTGGCGCACCGCCCAATGCGGCGCAGATATCGACCTCTTTTTTCACGTAGTCCAGGGCGGCGGCGGCCAGGTCCTCGACATCGCTGCCCAGCGGGGCCTTGAAGTTGCCGTGGAAAATCGGTTTCACGCCGCTGCTGGCGATCAGTTCGTTCAGCGCCGCCAGGCGTTGCGCTGTGAAGTCGGAGGGACGTTCGCCTTCAAGGCTGCCGTCGATGTACCAATGGCTGTAACCCTGTTCCAGGGCCCGCTGCAGGCCCGCCTCGGCTGCCAGATAGTCTTGCTGGGCGGTGGCGGTAATGAATGCTGGCCAGGTTTCGCGGCTGGCGAATGCGTTGGTGGCGCCTTTTGGCAAATCGGTCACGGTTTCCATGTGTCTTCTCCACAGTCCAATTGTATTTATGATGAGAGCGGTGGTGTTTGCCTCTCGTGGTGGCAACCGGGACGGGCCCGGTGTGGGGGCAAATCATCTATCAATCCGTGGGCGGGACAACCTATCAGTTTGACAGGTTGGACGCGGCCTCGGTTTTCTCCAGGGCGTCCAGCGTTTTCCGGTTCAGGGCGATGGACAGCGCAACGGCGCGTTCCACACCGATGGTCCTGGCCGGGCCCAGTCGCCGGATATCCAGGCCGAGCCGAATGAGCAGTTTCTCGACGCCCACCGTGGTCACCGTGACGAATCGCTTCAGGCCACGCTCGACACCAAAGTGGACGACCGCCCGTATAGCGATCAGCGACTGCTCGGAAAATGCATAGGAGCGACCGCCCTGCTGGCAGATGGCAAAGCGACTGAGTTCCCAGGTGTCCTCCGCGCAGGGAACCGGGGCGCCTGCCAGAAGTTCCGGGAAAGTATCGGCCAGCATATTCGGGCCGGTAGTGGGCAAGAGTCGCCAACAGCCGCGGACACTTTCATCCAGGCCGGCATCCTGCAGGATCATGTAATAGGGGTTCAGTGCATCGTAGCCATCAATCTCCATGCCACCGATGACACTGACATCCCAATCTTTCTTGTCGCGGAATATCTTGGCTCTCAGGATATGCATTTTTTCCAGGCATATATCGTCGAAGTTGTTTCTTTTATCAATGGCTATATTCATGGAAGTTACCTCGAAAAGACGAGGTATTTATATATCCAGTGTGGATAATTAGTAGCCTATCAATCTGATAGGTGGCTGGCCGGGCGGGAGTCGAATATCGTCTGGGTTTCCCTGCGAAGGCGCCGAAATGAGGGTGGAGCGAAGTTTGATCAGGCAGGCCGTTGCCTTGCGGTTGCAGTTGGGCAAGAGCCAGGAGGCGTTCTGGGGCCTGTTCGGGTTGAGCCAGCCGGCCGCGAGCCGGCTGGAGTGTGGGGGCAACGGTTCGGCCAGCCTGCTGGTGCTGCTCAGCCTGTATGTGGCTGGCCGGATCGATGACAACGATCTGCTCTCCGTGTCGGCCCGTGAGGGTGGCCTAGGGCGTCATGAGGTCTAGTTGTATGGCTCTGGCCACGGCGAGCCGCCTGGAGCTGACATTGAGTTTGCGGCGAATGTTCTTGAAGTGAAATTCGACTGTGGGCTCTGCCAGGCTGAGAATCTTGCCAATTTCCCAGGTGGTTTTTTCGGCCCATGCCCAATGCAGTATTTCCAGTTCCCGAGGTGTCAGGTGAGGTGTATTCGAGTTGGAGTTCTGGAGAAAGAAGTTGCTGCCGCTCGTTACCGCGTAGTCACGCAGCATGCTGGCTGCGGGGATGCTGTGTTGCAGGACTTGTGAGTACTCGTTTTGCGGCATCGATTCGCAGCTCAGGCTGAGCATGCCGACCTGGCCCTGGGCCCCGTGGATGGGCAGCGTCAGACCCTGGCTGAGTCCGGCCCGCCGGGCTTCTTCGGCGAACTCCCTTTCTCTTTTGGTTTTGTAGAGTTTGTCTTCCCAGAGAATGGGAAGCGAGGATGAGAAACTATGGGAAACGACAGGATCGATACTGGAGTAATTCTCGTTATCATAAAGGCTTCGCCAGGATTCTGGAAAGTTGCTCATGATCTGTGCCGTACTGTTCTGTGCCTCCTTGTTGGGTTTCAGGGCATACAGGACCTGACTGTATCCGAGTTTCTGCACGGATAGAACAAGCGACTGGAACCAGGTGCGTGCATCCATTGCACTTAACAGCTCTATACATTCATCCATAAGTAGCATAGAAAAAATCCGGTATCGGTGAATCATTATTTTTGTCAGAGATAGAGGCCGCTCCAAACGAGGTCAATAGCCTCTATGCCTCGATATATACAAGGAAGTTGTTATGAACGCCAGCCTTCAGACCGTCCGCGTCAGGAACATCACCCGGGAAACCCCCAGCATCGTCTCGATAGACCTGGCGCCGGTCGGCCCCGGGCACCTGCCGGCATTCGAGGCTGGAGCCCATATCGACCTGCATCTGCCCAACGGGCTGGTGCGCAGCTATTCGCTGGTGAGTTGCCCGACGGACCTCAGTCACTACCGTCTCGGCGTACTCCATGATCGTCAGAGCCGCGGAGGGTCGGCGTTCATTCATAAACACCTGCGGGTGGGTGGGCTGCTCAAGGCTTCGGCGCCGCGCAACAATTTCCCGGCAGGCAGTGCCAGCCGGGCCGTTTTCATCGCTGGCGGCATCGGTATCACACCGCTCCTGAGCATCGCCCGGCACCTGGCCGGCAAGGGGGCTGCCGTCGACATGCTGTATTGCGTGCGCTCGGCGGCGGACGTGGCGTTTCGGGGCGAGCTGGAGAGCCTGCCCGGCTCGGTGAACTACCACTTCGATGACCAGCAGGGCGGGGCTCCGGACCTTGAGGCCCTGATGCGCGGCTACCCTCGCGACACGCATTTCTATTGCTGTGGCCCCGGGCCGATGCTGGAGGCGTTCGAGCGTGCCTGCACGGTGCTGGGGATCGAGCACGGCCATACGGAGCGCTTCAGCGGCGCGGCACTGCCGGTGTCTGGTGGGGCCGGTGGCTTTGAAGTGGTGCTCTCGCGTTCCGCGAAGCAGCTCTATCATGATGGAAAGGGCAGCCTGCTGGATACGCTGATCGCTGCGGGGCAGAGTCTTTCCTACAGTTGCCGGGAGGGCGTTTGCGGGGCCTGTGAAACCGTGGTCCTGGAGGGGACGCCTGATCACCGCGATTTCGTGCTCAGCCCTGCCGAGCGGGCCTCGGGCAGGACCATGATGCTCTGCGTGTCGGGCTGCAAGTCCGACCGGTTGGTGCTGGACATCTAGCTCGCCGGGTGCGGTGCGAGCGGGCAGGCCCGCCCGCACCCTGGCCTGTTAGGCCTGGCCCTGGCGACGCTCGATAAAGGCGCGGATCCGCTGCGCCGCCTCGACACACTCGGCCAGCGGCGCGACCAGTGCCATGCGCACCCGGCCGGCGCCCGGGTTGACGCCGTCGACCTCGCGGGACAGGTAGGACCCCGGCACCACGGTCACGTGTTCCTCCGCGAACAGGTCACGGCAGAATTCGGTATCGTCGCCCTGCACATTCGGCCACAGGTAGAAGCTGCCATCCGGCCGTTGCACATCCAGTACGGGCGCGAGAATCTCCAGCACCGCGTCGAACTTCTCCCGGTACAGCGCACGGTTGGCGCGGACGTGGACTTCATCGCTCCAGGCCGCGACGCTGGCCAGTTGGGTCTGCACCGGCATCGCGCAGCCGTGGTAGGTACGGTACAGCAGGAAGGCCTTGAGGATATCGGCGTCACCGGCGACGAAACCGGAGCGCAGGCCGGGCAGGTTGGAGCGCTTGGACAGGCTGTGGAACACCACGCAGCGCTTGAAGTCCTTGCGGCCCAGGGCCACGCAGGCGCTGAGCAGGCCGGGTGGCGGCGTCTGCTCGTCGAAGTACAGTTCGCTGTAGCACTCGTCGGCCGCGATCACGAAGTCATGCTCGTCGGCCAGGGCGATCAGTTTTTCCAGGGTCGCCTGGGGAATGAGTGCGCCGGTCGGGTTGCCTGGCGAGCAGAGGAAGAGGATCTGGCAGCGTTGCCAGATGTCCGCGGGCACGGCGTCGAAATCCGGGTTGAAGCCGTTTCCGGTCAGGCATGGCAGGTAGTGTGGCTTGGCCCCGGCCAGGAAGGCGGCACCTTCATAGATCTGGTAGAAGGGGTTGGGGCTGACCACCAGCGCGTCTTCGCCACGATTGACCACGGTCTGGGTGAAGGCGAACAGGGCTTCGCGGGTGCCATTGACCGGCAGCACGTTGCGCGCCGGGTCGATCCAGCCGCTCGGTACGTTGAAGCGACGCTCGCACCAGGTGCCGATCGCCTCGCGCAGGGCCGGGATGCCCAGGGTGGTCGGGTACACCGACATCTGCTCCAGGTTGGCCGCCAGTGCCTCGGCGACGAAGCTTGGCGAGCGGTGCTTGGGTTCGCCGATGGACAGCGCAATCGGACGCTTGTCCTCGGCGGGTTTGACGCCGCCGAGCAGGGCGCGCAGTTTCTCGAACGGGTAGGGTTGCAACTGGTTCAACGCGTTGTTCATCGGGTACGGCTCTCAATCGGAATCAGGTTCATGGCCCGCCGTCAGATACTCAGGCGGGTCAGTTCGACAGTCGGTTCGGAGGTGACGCTCAGTTGCTCGACGATGGCGTCCTGCAAACGGCTGCACAGTTGCGGGTCGGACAGCGGCTGGTTCTGCGCGTCGGTGATGAAGAACACGTCCTCCACCCGTTCGCCCAGAGTGGCGATCTTCGCGTTCTGCAGCGACAGGTCGAACTCCAGGAAGATCTTTCCAACCCGTGCCAACAGGCCGGGACGATCCGGGGCGCTCAGTTCGAGCACGGTCACCGGGCGCTGGGCGTCGTTGTGGATGGTCACCTGCGGGGCAAAGGCGAAGTGCTTGAGCTGGCGCGGTACCCGGCGCTGGATGATGGTCGGATAGTCGTCGGGATTGCGCAGGGCTTCGGCCAGGCCTTCGCGGATCTGCTTGACCCGCTTGGGGTTGTCGCCGATGGCGCCGCCATCGGTGTCCAGCACGATGTAGGTATCGAGGGTGAACTGGCTGCTGGAGGTGATGATCCGGGCGTCGTGGATGTTCAGGTTGAGCTGGTCCATCGCTGCCACAGTCACGGCGAAGAAGTCGTGCTGGTCCGGGGCGTAGATGAAGATCTGCGTACCGCCCTCGAATTCGCGCTGGGTGGTTTCCTTGATCAGCACCAGTGGCCCGCCATCGGCCGGCTGCTGGAGGATCGCGTCACTGTGCCAGGCGACGTCGCCGGCGGTGTGACGCAGGAAGTAATCGTCACCCAGTTGTGTCCAGAGCTGTTCGACGTCGTCCGGGTCGGTGCCGTTGCGGACCAGGATGTCCAGGGCCGCACTCTGGGTCTGGCGGATCTGCTCCTCGCGGTCCACCGGGTTTTCCAGGCCGCGACGCAGGGCGCGCTTGGTCTCGGTGTAGAGCTGGCGCAGCAGGCTGGCGCGCCAGGAGTTCCACAGCGTCGGGTTGGTCGCGTTGATATCGGCGACGGTCAGCACGTAGAGGTAGTCCAGGTAGACGTGGTCGCCGACGATCTGCGCGAAGTCGTGGATCACCTGCGGATCGGACAGGTCCTTGCGCTGGGCCGTGGTCGACATCACCAGGTGGTTCTGCACCAGCCAGACGATCAGGCGGCTGTCCCATGCGGGCAGTTGGTGGCGCTTGCAGAAGGCTTCGGCATCGATCGCGCCGAGTTCCGAATGGTCGCCATGCCGGCCCTTGCCGATGTCGTGGTAGAGCCCTGCCATGTAGATCAGCTCGGGCTTGGGCAGCTTGGCCATGAGCTTGGCGGCCAGCGGGAATTTCTCGGAAACCTGGGTGTACTGCAGTTTGCGCAGGTGCTTGATCAGGTTGAGCGTGTGCGCATCGACGGTATAGATGTGGAACAGGTCGTGCTGCATCTGCCCGACGATGTCGCCGAACTCGGGCAGGTAGCGGCCGAGAATGCCGTAGCGGTTCATCCGGCGCAGGTTGCGGTGTACGCCGATCCTGCACTTGAACAGCTCGATGAACAGGCTGGTGTTGCGGATGTCGTTGCGGAAGTCGTCGTCGATCAGGTGGCGATGTTCGCGCAGCAGGCGAATGGTGTCGGCGCGCACCCCCTTGATTTCCGGTTGCTGGGCCATCAGCACGAAGATTTCCAGCATGGCGAATGGCGCGCGGCGGAACACGTTCGGGTTGCTCGCCTCGATGTAGCCATCGTGCAGTTGGAAGCGCGAGTTCAACGGTTGCGGCGGCGCTTCGTCTTCCGGGGCGAGGATGACTTCGGCAAAGTGCTGGATGATCAGCTCGCTGAGTTGGGCGATGCTCATGATCACCCGGTAGTACTGCTGCATGAAGTTCTCGACGGCCTGCTTGGCGTCGTCGCCCTGGAACCCCAGCAGTCCGGCGATGCTGCGCTGGTGATCGAAAAGCAGGCGGTCCTCGGCGCGTCCGGCGAGCATGTGCAACGCATAGCGGACCCTCCAGAGAAACTCCTGGGAGGAGGCCAGCAGGATGTTTTCGCTTTCCACCAGGAAACCTTCGCCGGCCAGCGCCCGCAGGTTCAGGGTGCCGTACTGGCGGCGGGCGACCCAGAGAATCGTCTGGATGTCCCGCAGGCCGCCAGGAGAACCCTTGACGTTGGGCTCCAGGTTGTATTCGGTGTCGTTGTACTTGTGGTGGCGCGCCTTCTGTTCGGCGTGCTTGGCCAGGAAGAAATCCTTGCTCGGCCACATGTGCTCGGTGCTGGTGACCTCGAGCATGCGCTCGCGCAGGCGCTCGGGGCCGGCGATGGTGCGACTTTCCATCAGGTTGGTGATGACGGTCAGGTCGGCCCGGGCCTCTTCGGCGCATTCTTGCACCGAGCGGACGCTCTGGCCGACTTCCAGGCCGATGTCCCACAGCAGGGTCAGAAAGCGCTCGATGGAATCCCGAAAGATCTCATGATCGGCGCTGTCCAGCAGGATCAGCAGGTCGATGTCCGAGTAGGGGTGCAGTTCGCCACGACCGTAGCCGCCAACCGCCACCAGGGCGATATCGGCATCTTCGCTCCAGTCGAACTGTTCCCAGGCCTGCTGCAGGATGTGGTCGACGAACCAGGCGCGATCCTCGATCAGTCGACGGATGTCGCGCCCGCTGCGAAAGCGTTCGTCGAGAACCTCATGGGCGCGACGGATGACTTTCTTGAATGCCGCTATGGGGCTGGCCTTGAGGGCCAGTTCCGCCTGGAACTGGCCACGGTCGAAGAGTTCGGGGTCCACCTGCGGCATCGTTCGGGTTTCCTTTAATGGATCAGGCAGAGGTGCGCGGGATGGTATCGTCGCTGCGCAGGGTGAAGATCTCGTAGCCGGTTTCGGTGACCAGCAGGGTGTGTTCCCATTGTGCCGAGAGCTTGCGGTCCTTGGTGATCGCGGTCCAGCCGTCGCCCAGCACCTTGGTGTCGGCCTTGCCCTGGTTGATCATCGGTTCGATGGTGAAGGTCATGCCGGCCTTCAGTTCCATGCCGGTGCCGGCACGGCCGTAGTGCAGGATCTGCGGCTCTTCGTGGAATACCTTGCCGATGCCGTGGCCGCAGAACTCGCGAACCACCGAGAAACCGTTCTTTTCCGCATGCTTCTGGATGATCTCGCCGATGTCGCCCAGGCGGCAGCCGGGCCTGACGATCTCGATCGCCTTGTACATGCACTCCTGGGTCACCTGGGACAGGCGCTCGGCCCAGACCGGCACGGTGCCGACGTGGAACATCTTGCTGGTGTCGCCGTGGTAGCCGTCCTTGATCACCGTGACGTCGATGTTCAGGGTGTCGCCATCCTTGAGCGGCTTGTCGCTGGGGATGCCGTGGCAGACCACATGGTTGATCGAGGTGCAGATCGACTTGGGGAAGCCCTTGTAGTTGAGGGGGGCGGGGATGGCCTGCTGCACGTTGACGATATAGTCGTGGCAGATGCGGTCCAGCTCCTCGGTGGTGACGCCGGGCTTGACGTGCTCACCGATCATTTCCAGTACATCGGCGGCCAGTTTCCCGGCGATGCGCATTTTGGCGATGTCCTCGGGAGTCTTGAGGGTGACGGTCATACGGGCTCTCTATGCGCTCAGGCGCAGGTAAACACGGAAAAAGGTCGACGGCGGCAACATCCGTTAACGGAGTATTGCCTTCCGGAACCCTGAAAAATGCGATTCTAACAGACGGACGGAGCAAATCATGACGTCCGGGCATCGCTTCTCTTCACAAGGATGGGGCATTCTGGCGCGAATCCAAGGGTGGCGCAAAAGCTGCAGGCGGGATATGCGAATCCGGGTTCCGTTTTCAGCGGCCTTGTGATATAAAATGCGCCGCTTTCCGGGGATAGCCCCGAAAAGCCTAAATCCACACACGTGTCGACACGATGACCTGGGTGCCTTCGGCCTTGCTGCCGATCGGTTGGTCATTGGGATACGTGGAGGCCAAACCCGACTTATCAAGGAACTATCATGTCCCAAGTCAACATGCGCGATATGCTGAAGGCCGGTGTGCACTTCGGTCACCAAACCCGTTACTGGAACCCGAAAATGGGCAAGTACATTTTCGGTGCGCGCAACAAGATTCACATCATCAACCTTGAAAAAACCCTGCCTATGTTCAACGACGCTCTGGCGTTCGTAGAGCGTCTGGCTCAGGGCAAAAACAAGATTCTGTTCGTCGGCACCAAGCGTTCCGCTGGCAAGATCGTCGCTGAAGAAGCAGTACGTTGCGGTTCGCCGTACGTCGATCACCGCTGGTTGGGCGGCATGCTGACCAACTTCAAGACCATCCGTGCTTCCATCAAGCGTCTGCGCGACCTCGAAGTGCAAGCCGAAGACGGTACCTTCGCCAAGCTGACCAAGAAAGAGGCGCTGATGCGCACTCGCGATCTGGAAAAGCTGGATCGTTCCCTGGGCGGTATCAAGGACATGGGCGGTCTGCCTGACGCACTGTTCGTCATCGACGTTGATCACGAGCGCATCGCGATCACCGAAGCCAACAAGCTGGGCATCCCGGTCATCGGCGTAGTCGATACCAACAGCAGCCCGGAAGGCGTTGACTACATCATCCCAGGCAACGATGACGCCATCCGCGCCATCCAGCTGTACATGGGTTCGATGGCTGACGCCGTTATCCGTGGCCGCAACAACGTTGCTGGCGGCACTGAAGTCTTCGTTGAAGAAACTCAGGCTGCAGCTGAGTAATTGACGCCCTGGCGTTGACTCAGTAAGCAAAAAGGGGGCTTGGCCCCCTTTTTGCCACCTCGAAAACCATTTGTCTGCGCGCCGCTACAGCGTCTGTAATGTGCAGCTGCTAACAAGGGTGATTCGGGAAGAATTGAACGCCCGTTCGATCGGGTGGAATGGTTGATAACCTATCCAAGAGGAATTTTGAAATGGCAGCAATTACTGCGGCGCTGGTCAAAGAACTGCGCGAGCGTACCGGCGAAGGCATGATGGATTGCAAGAAGGCCCTGGAAAAGGCCGGCGGCGACATCGAGAAAGCCATTGACGACATGCGTGCCTCGGGCGCCATCAAGGCCGCCAAGAAGGCTGGCAACGTCGCTGCTGAAGGCGCTATCGCCGTCAAGACCGACGGCAAGGCCGCCGTCCTGCTGGAAGTGAACTCGCAGACCGACTTCCTGGCCCTGCAGGACGACTTCAAGACTTTCGTCAGCGAAAGCCTGGAAGAAGCCTTCGCCCAGAAGCTGACCGACGCCGCTCCGCTGATCGCTTCGCGTGAAGCCGCTCGTGAGGCCCTGGTTGCCAAGTGTGGCGAGAACGTCAACATCCGTCGCCTGGCGCGCGTTGAAGGTGACGTTGTCGGTGCCTACCTGCACGGTAACAAGATCGGTGCAACCGTCGTTCTGAAAGGTGGTGACGTCGAGCTGGCCAAGAACATCGCCATGCACGTTGCCGCTTCGAACCCTGAGTTCCTGCTGCCGTCGGAAGTATCGGCCGAGGCCATCGAGCGCGAGAAGGGCGTCTTCCTGCAACTGAACGCCGACAAGATCGCCGGCAAGCCGGAAAACATCGTCGAGAACATGATCAAGGGTCGTATCTCGAAGTTCCTGGCCGAGGCCTCGCTGGTCGAGCAGGCTTTCGTCATGAACCCGGAAGTCAAGGTTGGCGAACTGGCCAAGAAAGCCGGTGCTGAAATCGTTTCCTTCACCTACTTCAAGGTCGGCGAAGGCATCGAGAAGCCGGTTGACAACTTCGCTGAAGAAGTTGCTGCCCAGGTAGCTGCCGCCAAGCAGTAAGACAGACCCGTCTGTCGCCCCGAAGAGGCTGCCCGCTTACGCGCGCAGCCTCTTTTCAAATGGGAGGAAGGTTTTCTCTTTCTCTCGTCGGAACCGGCTTACAAAGCTGTGTTCTGATGGCGCTGTAGCAGCGCCAAGCTAGAGTTAGCAGGCTGCAAAACAGCTCGCAAGAATTTTTATAACGCCGCAGGAGAGATTCGCAATGGCTCAGCAGGGCAGTGGTTATCAAGCTCGCTATAAACGCATTCTACTCAAGCTTAGCGGCGAGGCCCTGATGGGCTCGGAAGAGTTCGGGATCGATCCGAAGGTCCTGGATCGCATGGCGCTGGAAGTCGGTCAACTGGTCGGTATCGGTGTGCAGGTCGGTCTGGTGATCGGCGGTGGCAACCTGTTCCGCGGTTCCGCACTGAGCGCTGCCGGCATGGATCGCGTCACCGGTGACCACATGGGCATGCTCGCGACCGTGATGAACGCGTTGGCGATGCGCGATGCGCTGGAACGTGCGAATATCTCAGCCATCGTGATGTCGGCCATTTCCATGGTCGGTGTGACCGATCACTACGATCGCCGCAAGGCCATGCGCCACCTCAACTCCAAGGAAGTGGTGATTTTCGCGGCCGGTACCGGTAATCCGTTCTTCACTACGGATTCGGCAGCCTGCCTGCGGGCGATCGAAATCGATGCCGATGTGGTGCTCAAGGCAACCAAGGTCGATGGCGTCTATACCGCAGATCCGTTCAAGGACCCGCATGCCGAGAAGTTCGATCATCTGACCTATGACGAGGTGCTGGATCGCAAGCTGGGTGTCATGGATCTGACCGCTATCTGCCTGTGCCGCGATCACAAGATGCCGTTGCGCGTATTTAACATGAACAAGCCCGGCGCCCTGCTGAACATCGTACATGGCGGCGCTGAAGGAACCCTGGTCGAGGAAGGCGTACAATGATCAACGAACTCAAGAAAGACGCTCAGGTGCGCATGCAGAAGTCCCTGGAGTCTCTGGCCCACGCATTTGGCCAAATCCGTACCGGCAAGGCCCACCCAAGCATCCTGGGTAGCGTGATGGTCCCCTACTACGGTACCGACACGCCTTTGAGCGGTGTTGCCAACGTAACGGTGAAAGATAACCAGACCCTGCAGGTCGTGCCGTTCGAGCGCAACATGCTCGGTGCCATCGACAAGGCCATCGGCAGTGCCGGCCTGAACCTCAACCCGACCAACCTGGGCGAGTTGCTGCTGATCAAGATGGCGCCACTGACCGAGGAAACCCGCAAGGGCTTCACCAAGCAGGCGCGTGCCGCCGCGGAAGACGCACGGGTTGCGGTGCGCAATATCCGTCGTGATGTGCTGGGTGACCTGAAGAAGCTGGCCAAGGACAAGGAAATCAGCGAAGACGAAGAACGCCGCGCCGGCGCTGAAATCGACAAGCTGATCAAGGAATTCGAAGCCCAGATCGCCAAGGCCACCGAAGAAAAAGAAAAGGACCTGATGGCCGTATAAGGGTCAGGACACCTTCAATGGAAAAGACCAAGCAGGCTGTGCTGTCCTCGGTGCCGCGCCACGTGGCGATCATCATGGATGGCAACAATCGCTGGGCCAAGAAACGTTTCTTGCCTGGCGTCGCCGGTCACAAGGCCGGTGTCGATGCGGTGCGGGCGGTGATCGAGGTGTGTGCCGAGGCCAAGGTCGAGGTGCTGACCCTGTTCGCCTTCTCCAGTGAGAACTGGCAGCGCCCCGCCGACGAAGTCAGCGCCTTGATGGACCTGTTCTTCAAGGCGTTGCGGCGCGAAGCCAAGCGCCTCGACGACAACAACATCAGCCTGCGGATCATCGGCGACCGCTCGCGCTTCCACCCTGAACTCCAGGCGGCGATGCGCGAGGCGGAAGCCGCGACGGCGGGCAGCAATCGTTTCATTCTGCAGATTGCCGCCAACTACGGCGGGCAGTGGGATATCGCCCAGGCTGCCCAGCGTCTTGCCCGTGAGGTGCAGGCCGGGCATCTGCGCCCGGACGATATCACCCCGGATCTGCTGCAGACCTGCCTGGCCACCGGCGACCTGCCGTTGCCGGACCTGTGCATCCGCACCGGTGGCGAACATCGGATCAGCAACTTCCTGCTGTGGCAGTTGGCGTATGCCGAGCTGTATTTCTCCGACCTGTTCTGGCCAGACTTCAAACACGATGCCATGCGCAACGCGCTGGCTGATTTCGCTTCCCGCCAGCGTCGTTTCGGTAAGACGAGCGAGCAGGTCGAAGCTGGAGCCCGGGTTTAATGCTCAAGCAACGCATCATCACCGCACTTGTCCTGCTGCCTATCGCCCTGTGCGGTTTCTTCCTGCTTTCGGGCTCCGGTTTCGCCCTGTTCATCGGCGTGGTTGTGACGCTCGGGGCCTGGGAGTGGGCGCGGTTGGCAGGTTTTGACGCGCAGCCGGCCCGGGTGGCGTATGCCGCGCTGGTCGCGGTCCTGCTGTTCTTCATGTACATCCTGCCGAACCTGGCGCCCTGGGTGCTGGGTGCGTCGGTGTTGTGGTGGGGGCTGGCGACCTACCTGGTGCTGACCTATCCGCAGTCCAGTGCACGCTGGTCGAGCGCGGCGAGCAAGCTGGTGATCGGTTTCCTGATCCTGCTGCCGGCCTGGCAGGGGCTGATCGAGATCAAGCAGCATGCGTCGGGCCGGGGCAACTGGCTGATCATGGCGGTGATGATTCTGGTCTGGGGCGCCGATATCGGCGCCTATTTCTCCGGCAAGGCCTTCGGCAAGCGCAAGTTGGCGCCGGCGGTGAGTCCCGGCAAGAGCTGGGAGGGCGTCTATGGCGGCCTGTCGCTGAGCCTGGCGATCACCGCGGTATTCGGCCTGGTTTCCGGCTGGGGCCTGGGTCAGATCATCGCGAGCCTGATGGGCGCGGCGATCATCGTTTTCGTATCGGTGGTCGGTGACCTGACCGAAAGCATGTTCAAGCGTCAATCGGGAGTCAAGGACAGCAGCAACCTGTTGCCAGGGCACGGTGGTGTGCTCGACCGTATCGACAGTCTGACCGCCGCCATCCCGATGTTCGCTGTGCTGCTGTGGATCGCTGCATCGTGAGCCGTCCACAACAGGTTACCGTGCTGGGAGCCACCGGCTCCATCGGCTTGAGCACGCTGGATGTGATTGCCCGGCATCCGGAGCGTTACCAGGCGTTCGCCTTGAGCGGTTTCACTCGCCTCACCGAGCTGCTGGCCCTGTGTGTTCGCCATCGTCCGCGTTTTGCGGTGGTGCCTGATGCGCTCGCTGGCCGCCGCCTGCAGGACGAGCTGCGCGCTGCCGGCCTGTCGACCGAGGTTCTGGTTGGCGAGCAGGGATTGTGCGAGGTCGCTTCGCATCCCGAGGTCGACACCGTGATGGCGGCGATCGTGGGGGCTGCAGGCCTGCGTCCGACCCTGGCGGCGGTCGAGGTCGGCAAGAAGATCCTGCTGGCGAACAAGGAAGCACTGGTGATGACCGGTGCGCTGTTCATGCAGGCGGTGCGCAAGAGCGGTTCGGTGCTGTTGCCGATCGACAGCGAGCACAATGCGATCTTCCAGTGCCTGCCAGGGGATTTCGCCCGTGGTCTTGGCGCGGTAGGGGTGCGTCGGATTCTGCTGACCGCCTCCGGCGGGCCGTTTCGGCAGACGCCTCTGGCCGATCTTGAGCATGTCACGCCCGATCAGGCCTGTGCCCACCCCAACTGGTCCATGGGGCGCAAGATTTCGGTCGACTCGGCCAGCATGATGAACAAGGGCCTGGAGTTGATCGAAGCCTGCTGGCTGTTCGATGCGCGGCCGGATCAGGTCGAGGTGGTGATTCATCCGCAGAGTGTGATTCATTCCCTGGTCGATTACATCGATGGTTCGGTGCTTGCCCAGTTGGGCAATCCCGATATGCGTACGCCGATCGCCAATGCACTGGCCTGGCCTGAGCGTATTGATTCCGGTGTGGCGCCGCTGGATCTGTTTGCCGTGGCACGCCTGGACTTCCAGGCCCCGGACGAACAGCGCTTCCCCTGCCTGCGTCTGGCACGGGCGGCTGCCGAGGCGGGCGGCAGTGCGCCGGCGATGCTCAATGCGGCCAACGAGGTGGCGGTCGCGGCATTTCTCGAACGGCGCATCCGCTACCCCGAGATCGCGAGTATCATCGAAGAAGTGTTGAATCTGGAACCTGTTGTCGCGGTCGATGAACTCGACGCGGTATTCGCAGCGGATGCCAAGGCACGGGCATTGACCGAGCAGTGGTTGAGTCGCAACCGACGCTGAGTCTGGCTGGGCGTCCGAGCGATGCGGCACTTGATAGGATTGCGGAGAAAGTAGATGAGCGCACTCTATATGATCGTCGGCACCCTGGTGGCATTGGGGGTGCTGGTCACTTTCCATGAATTCGGTCACTTCTGGGTGGCACGCCGTTGCGGCGTCAAGGTGCTGCGTTTTTCCGTGGGCTTCGGTACGCCGCTGTTGCGCTGGCATGATCGCCAGGGAACCGAGTTCGTCGTGGCGGCCATTCCGCTGGGCGGCTACGTGAAGATGCTCGACGAGCGCGAGGCGCCTGTCGCGCCGCACGAGCTGGACCAGGCGTTCAATCGCAAGACGGTACGTCAGCGCATCGCTATCGTTGCCGCCGGTCCGATTGCCAACTTCCTCCTGGCTATCAGCTTCTTCTGGGTGCTGGCGATGCTCGGCAGCCAGCAGGTCCGTCCGGTCATCGGCGCTGTCGAGGCCGGCAGTATCGCCGCGAAGGCCGGTCTGGCCGCAGGCCAGGAAATCGTCTCGATCGACGGTGAGCCAACCGCCGGCTGGTCTGCCGTCAACCTGCAACTCGTGCGTCGCCTGGGTGAGAGCGGTACGTTGCGGTTGCAGGTCCGCGAGGCGGGCTCGGATGTCGACTCTACGCGTGAGCTGGCGCTGGATCGCTGGCTGCAGGGCGCCGATGAGCCGGATCCGATCAAGTCCCTGGGGATCCGCCCGTGGCGTCCGGCCCTGCCGCCGCTGCTGGCAGAACTCGACCCGAAAGGTCCGGCCCAGGCCGCCGGCCTGAAGACCGGTGACCGTCTGCTGTCGCTGGATGGCGAGGCGGTCAATGACTGGCAGCAGGTGGTGGACTGGGTGCGTATACGCCCTGATACCAAAATTGTGCTGCATGTCGAGCGCGATGGTGCTCAAATCGACCTCCCCGTAACCCTGGCGTCCCGCGGTGAAGGCAAGGCCGCCACCGGTTACCTGGGGGCGGGCGTCAAGGCCGCGGATTGGCCGCCGCAGATGCTTCGCGAAGTCAGCTACGGGCCCGTTGCGGCGATCGGCGAGGGTGCCAGGCGTACCTGGACCATGAGTGTCCTGACCCTGGATTCCCTGAAGAAAATGCTGTTCGGCGAGCTCTCGGTAAAAAACTTGAGCGGACCGATAACCATTGCTAAAGTGGCGGGCGCTTCAGCCCAGTCGGGCGTCGCTGATTTCCTGAATTTCCTTGCTTATCTGAGCATCAGCCTGGGGGTTCTGAATCTGTTGCCCATCCCGGTACTGGATGGGGGACACTTGCTGTTTTATCTGATCGAGTGGGCACGTGGTCGCCCCTTGTCGGAGCGAGTACAAGGTTGGGGGGTACAGATCGGTATCAGTTTGGTGGTCGGGGTCATGCTGCTTGCCCTGGTCAACGATCTGGGTCGACTGTAACGCGTCGCTAAAATTGCGAATCTGCCGCATCTTGCGGCAGTTTGTTTATTGCCAGTTGGAATAAGAAAGGACTTCATGAAACGTCTGCTGCTAACTGCGGTTCTCACCGTATTGATGATCGCCGAAGTTCACGCCGAGTCCTTCACTATCTCCGATATCCGTGTCAACGGCCTCCAGCGGGTATCCGCCGGTAGCGTGTTCGGTGCGTTGCCGTTGAACGTCGGGGATCAAGCGGATGACCGTCGCCTGGTGGAGTCCACCCGTGCGCTGTTCAAAACCGGTTTCTTCCAGGATATCCAGCTGGGGCGCGACGGTAACGTCCTGGTCATCACGGTGGTCGAGCGACCTTCCGTGGCCAGCATCGATATCGAAGGCAACAAGGCAATTTCGACTGACGACCTGATGAAGGGGCTGAAGCAGTCCGGCCTGGCCGAAGGCGAGATCTTCCAGCGCGCCACCCTCGAAGGCGTGCGTAACGAACTGCAGCGTCAGTACGTCGCCCAGGGCCGCTACTCGGCCGAGGTCGAGACCGAAGTGGTGCCACAACCCCGTAACCGCGTCGGCCTGAAGATCAAGATCAACGAAGGTACCGTTGCCGCGATCCAGCACATCAACGTGGTGGGTAACACGGTATTCCCGGACGACGACCTGACCGACCTGTTCGAACTCAAGACCACCAACTGGCTGTCGTTCTTCAAGAACGACGACAAGTACGCCCGTGAGAAACTTTCCGGTGACCTGGAGCGCCTGCGTTCCTATTACCTGGACCGCGGCTATATCAACATGGATATCGCCTCGACCCAGGTGTCGATCACGCCGGACAAGAAGAGCGTCTATATCACCGTCAACATCACCGAAGGCCAGAAGTACAAGGTCCGCGACGTCAAGCTCAGCGGTGACCTGAAGGTGCCTGAGGACCAGGTCAAGTCCCTGCTGCTGGTCGAGCCGGGCCAGGTGTTCTCGCGCAAGCTGATGACCACCACCTCCGAACTGATCACCCGCCGCCTGGGTAACGACGGCTACACCTTCGCCAACGTCAACGGTGTACCGACGCCGCACGACGATGACCACACCGTCGACATCACCTTCGTGGTCGATCCGGGCAAGCGTGCCTACGTGAACCGTATCAACTTCCGTGGCAACACCAAGTCCGAGGACGAAGTGCTGCGTCGGGAAATGCGCCAGATGGAAGGCGGCTGGGCTTCGACCTACCTGATCGACCAGTCCAAGACCCGTCTGGAGCGCCAGGGCTTCTTCAAGGAAGTCAACGTCGAGACGCCAGCCGTGCCGGGTGTCGATGACCAGGTCGATGTGAACTACGCCGTGGAAGAGCAGGCCTCCGGTTCGATCACCGCCAGCGTCGGTTTCGCCCAGAGCGCCGGTCTGATCCTCGGTGGTTCGATCACCCAGAACAACTTCCTCGGTACCGGTAACAAGGTCAGCATCGGCCTGACCCGCAGCGAATACCAGAGCCGCTACAACTTCGGCTACGTTGACCCCTACTGGACCGCCGATGGCGTCAGCCTGGGCTACAACGTGTTCTACCGCACCACCGACTACAAGGACCTCGACGTCGACGTAGCGAGCTATGCGGTGGACAGCCTGGGTGCCGGTGTGAGCGTGGGCTACCCGATCAGCGAGACTTCCCGTCTGACCTTCGGCCTGACCGCACAGCAGGACAAGATCAAGACCGGTCTGTACACCGTCGACGAGATCTTCAACTTCGTCAACGAGAACGGCAGCAACTACCTGAACTTCAAGGCATCGGCCGGTTGGTCCGAGTCGACCTTGAACAAGGGCGTACTGGCAACCCGTGGTCACTCCCAGAGCCTGACCCTGGAAACCACAACGCCGGGTAGCGACCTGTCGTTCTTCAAGCTCGACTATCGTGGCCAGGTGTTTACGCCCCTGACCGACACCTACACCATGCGCTTCCATAGCGAGCTGGGGTATGGCGACGGTTATGGCTCCACCCATGGCCTGCCGTTCTACGAGAACTACTATGCTGGTGGTTTCAACTCGGTCCGTGGCTTCAAGGACAGCACCCTCGGTCCGCGCGGTACGCCGAGCCGTGGCGTGGGCGTGACCGGTAACGTGGGTACCATCGCCGACTCGGACAACGATCCGCTGCCGTTCGGTGGCAACGTGCTGATCCAGGGTGGTGCCGAGTTGCTGTTCCCGCTGCCGTTCGTCAAGGACCAGCGTTCCCTGCGGACCTCGCTGTTCTGGGACGTGGGTAACGTGTTCGACTCCAAGTGCGAACAGGTCAAGAACACCAACGGCACGCTGTCGCAGACGCAGTGCAACGACATCAGTTTCAGCAACCTGGCCAGCTCCGTGGGTGTTGGGGTGACCTGGGTCACAGCGCTGGGTCCGTTGAGTTTTGCCCTGGCGATGCCCGTGAAGAAGCCGGACAACGCCGAAACTCAGGTGTTCCAGTTCTCCCTCGGTCAGACCTTCTAAGGTTCTGCCCCCAGCTAATGACAATGGATTTTGTAGGAGTTTATCGTGCGTAAGTTGACCCAACTGGTGCTGCTGGCAAGCGTTCTGGTAGCGACCCCGGCCTTTGCCGAAATGAAAATCGCCGTGCTGAACTATCAGATGGCCCTGCTGGAATCCGATGCGGCCAAGAAGTACGCCGTGGATGCCGAGAAGAAATTCGGCCCGCAACTGACCAAGCTCAAGGCTCTGGAAAGCAGCGCCAAGGGTATCCAGGATCGTCTGGTCAGCGGTGGCGACAAGATGCAGCAAGGCGAGCGTGAGCGTCTGGAGCTCGAGTTCAAGCAAAAGGCCCGTGACTTCCAGTTCCAGTCCAAGGAACTGAACGAAGCCAAGGCCGTTGCCGATCGCGACATGCTCAAGCAACTCAAGCCGAAGCTGGACAGCGCCGTGGAAGAAGTCATCAAGAAAGGTGCCTACGACCTGGTGTTCGAGCGTGGCGCGGTGATCGATGTCAAACCTCAGTACGACATCACTCGCCAAGTCATCGAGCGCATGAACCAGCTGAAGTAACCCATGACTGCGACTATCAAGCTCGGCCAGCTGGCCGAGATCCTCGGTGCCACCCTGCGTGGTTCCGAGGAGAAGGAAATCACTGGGCTGGCCACCTTGCAGGAGGCCGGCCCAGCTCAATTGAGCTTCCTGGCAAACCCCCAATACCGCAAGTACCTCCTGGACAGCCGGGCTGGCGCGGTTCTGCTCAAGGCCGCTGATGCCGAAGGCTATGCCGGCGATGCCCTGGTGGTGGCTGATCCCTACCTGGCCTATGCGCGAATTTCGCACCTGTTCGATCCGAAACCCAAGGCGGCTGCCGGTATTCACCCGAGCGCCGTGGTGGCCGAGGATGCAACGGTCGACCCGACGGCGAGCATTGCCGCCTTCGTGGTGATCGAGAGCGGTGCGCGCATCGGCGCGGGCGTCACCATCGGCGCCCACTGCTTCATCGGTGCGCGTTGCGAGATCGGCGAGGGTGGCTGGCTGGCTCCACGGGTGACCCTGTATCACGATGTGCGCATCGGCAAGCGCGTGGTCATCCAGTCGGGCGCCGTGCTCGGTGGCGAAGGTTTCGGTTTCGCCAATGAAAAGGGTGTCTGGAACAAGATCGCCCAGATCGGCGGTGTGCTGGTCGGCGACGATGTGGAGATCGGCGTGAATACCGCCATCGACCGTGGCGCATTGGCCGATACGATCCTGGGCAACGGCGTCAAGCTCGATAACCAGATCCAGATCGCCCATAACGTTCAAGTGGGGGATCACACCGCCATGGCCGCCTGCTGCGGCATTTCCGGCAGCACCAAGATCGGCAAGCACTGCATGCTCGCCGGCGGTGTCGGGCTGGTGGGGCATATCGAGATTTGCGACAACGTGTTCCTGACCGGGATGACCATGGTGACCCACTCGATTACCGAGCCAGGTGCCTATTCTTCCGGCACGGCGATGCAGCCAGCGGCCGAATGGCGCAAGAGTGCGGCCCGCATTCGTCAGCTCGACGACATGTCTCGGCGGCTGCGGCAGTTGGAAAAACGTGTCGGGAACGTGACCCCGGACGCGCATGCTTCATCTGAAGGCTGATACCATTTCCATATCAAGTAGTCGTTAGACTGCCTCCTTGATTTGCTAGAGGAGCTCACCCTGCCGGGGTGTGCTCCCCATCTTTACTACAGGCTTCCCCACGAAATGATGGACATCAACGAGATTCGCGAATATCTGCCTCACCGTTACCCGTTCCTGCTGGTGGACCGGGTGGAGGAACTGGATTTCGAGGCCAAGAGCATTCGTGCCTACAAGAATGTCAGCATCAACGAGCCGTTCTTCAATGGTCACTTCCCGGCGCATCCGATCATGCCGGGCGTGCTGATCATCGAAGCCATGGCTCAGGCTGCCGGTATCCTGGGTTTCAAGATGCTGGGAGCGAAGCCTGCCGACGGCACCCTGTACTACTTCGTCGGTTCCGACAAGCTGCGCTTCCGCCAGCCTGTGGTGCCGGGAGACAAACTGGTTCTCGAAGCCAAGTTCTCCAGCCGCAAGAGCACTATCTGGAAGTTCGAATGCCGCGCGCTGGTTGATGGCAAGCCAGTCTGCTCGGCCGAGATTACCTGTGCGGAACGGGCAGTATGAGTCTGATTGACCCTCGTGCAATCATCGATCCGACGGCCGTTCTGGCCGAAGGTGTCGAGGTCGGCCCCTGGTCGATCATCGGCGCAGGTGTGGAAATCGGCGAGGGGACAGTGATCGGGCCGCATGTGATCCTCAAGGGCCCGACCCGGATCGGCAAGCACAACCGCATCTACCAGTTTTCCTCGGTAGGCGAAGATACCCCGGATCTGAAATACAAGGGCGAGGCGACTCGCCTGGTCATTGGTGACCACAACGTCATCCGCGAAGGCGTGACGATTCATCGGGGCACCGTCCAGGACCGTTCGGAAACCACCCTGGGCGACCACAACCTGATCATGGCCTATGCCCATATCGGCCATGACAGCGTGATCGGCAACCATTGCATCCTGGTCAACAACACCGCGTTGGCCGGGCATGTGCACGTCGACGACTGGGCGATCCTTTCCGGCTACACCCTCGTGCACCAGTTCTGCCATATCGGTGCCCACAGCTTTTCCGGGATGGGCACCGCCATCGGCAAGGACGTTCCCGCCTATGTCACGGTGTTCGGCAACCCGGCCGAGGCCCGCAGCATGAACTTCGAGGGCATGCGCCGTCGTGGTTTCAGCGAGGAGGCGATCCATGCGCTGCGCCGTGCCTACAAGGTGGTCTATCGCCAGGGCCTGACCGTGGAGCAGGCGATTGCCGAGCTGGTCGAGCCTGCCGCTCAGTATCCTGAAGTGGCGGTGTTTCTCGAATCGATCCAGTCCTCGACCCGCGGCATCACCCGCTGATCATGGCCGGTCTGCGTATTGCGCTGGTCGCCGGCGAAGCGTCCGGCGACATTCTCGGCTCCGGCCTCATGCGTGCACTCAAGGCCCGTCATCCCGATGCCGAATTCATCGGGGTGGGTGGGCCATTGATGGAGGCTGAAGGGCTGGTTTCCTATTTCCCCATGGAACGCCTGTCGGTGATGGGGCTGGTCGAAGTGCTCGGACGCCTGCCGGAGCTGCTGAAGCGGCGCAAGCTGCTGATCCGGACGCTGATCGCCGAGCAGCCGGATGTGTTCATCGGTATCGATGCCCCCGACTTCACCCTCAATATCGAACTCAAGCTGCGCCGTGCCGGGATCAGAACCGTGCACTATGTCAGTCCGTCCGTCTGGGCCTGGCGTCAGAAGCGGGTGCTGAAGATCCGCGAAGGCTGCGACCTGATGCTGACGCTGCTACCGTTCGAAGCGCGCTTCTATGAAGAGAAGGGTGTGCCGGTACGATTCGTCGGCCACCCCCTGGCCGATACGATTCCGTTGGAGGCCGATCGCGCGGCTGCCCGTGCCGAGCTCGGTTTGCCGGATGGCCCGCTGGTGGCGCTGATGCCCGGCAGCCGTGGCGGTGAGGTCGGACGGCTTGGCGCCTTGTTCCTCGATGCGGCCGAGCGTTTGCGCGCCACTGATCCCGGTATCCGCTTTGTCATGCCCTGTGCCAGCCCGCAACGGCGTACCCAGGTCGAGGCGTTGCTGGTCGGACGCGACTTGCCGTTGACCCTGCTCGACGGCCAGTCCCACAAGGCCCTGGCGGCTTGTAACGCGGTGTTGATCGCGTCCGGTACCGCGACCCTGGAGGCGCTGCTGTACAAGCGGCCGATGGTGGTTGCCTATCGCCTGGCGTCGTTGACCTTCTGGATTCTCAAGCGTCTGGTGAAAAGCCCCTATATTTCCTTGCCCAACCTGCTGGCCCAGCGCCTGTTGGTGCCCGAGTTGCTGCAGGATGACGCCACGCCCGAGGCGTTGGCGAAAACCCTGTCGCCGCTGATCGAGGGTGGCGAGGAGCAGACCCGCAGTTTCGACGAGATCCACCGGACCTTGCGTCTGGATGCTTCGAACCAGGCCGCCGAGGCGGTGCTGGCGTTGATCGCAAAACCCGTATGAGTAATGCCAAGATGCAGATGGGACTGGATTTTTCCCTGGTGGCCGATGCCGGAGAGCTGGTAGCCGGTGTCGATGAGGTCGGTCGTGGTCCGCTTTGTGGTGCGGTGGTGACGGCCGCGGTGATCCTCGATCCGGGTCGCCCGATCCTCGGGTTGAATGACTCGAAGAAGCTGACCGAGGCCCGGCGCGAAAAACTCTTCGACGAGATTCAGGAAAAGGCCTTGAGTTGGTGCATCGCCCGGGCCGAGGTCGAGGAAATCGACGAACTGAATATCCTCCACGCGACCATGCTCGCCATGCAGCGGGCGGTCGAGGGGCTGCATATCCAGCCCCGCCTGGCAATGATCGACGGCAACCGTTGCCCTAGGCTGGCGATGCCGGCGGAGGCGGTGGTCAAGGGTGATAGCAAGGTGCCGGCGATTGCTGCCGCGTCGATCCTGGCCAAGGTCAGCCGCGACCGTGAAATGAGTGCTTTCGAAAAAATCTATCCCGGCTACGGTATCGGCGGGCACAAGGGCTACCCGACGCCGGTGCACCTGGATGCCCTGATCCGCCTGGGCCCGACGCCGATCCACCGGCGTTCGTTCGCGCCCGTGCGGCTGGCCTGGGAGGCCCGCGAAGGGCGCTAGCCTACTGATGTTTTAGCCAAGGCCCGGTACAATCCGGGCCTTGTTGTTTTCAAAGATTTGGACAGGATCACTATGTCGGCTTCATTCGTTCATCTGCGCCTGCACACCGAGTTCTCCCTGGTCGACGGCCTGGTCCGGATCAAGCCGCTGGTCAAGGCCCTGAACGGCATGGGCATGCCCGCGGTGGCGGTGACCGACCAGAGCAACATGTGTTCCCTGGTCAAGTTCTACAAGGCTGCCATGGGCGGCGGGATCAAGCCGATCTGCGGGGTCGACCTGTGGTTGTCGAACAAGGATCCCGAAGCGCCGCTGAGCCGCCTCAGCCTGCTGGCGATGAATGCCGTGGGCTACCGTAACCTCACCGAGCTGATCTCCCGTGGCTACACCGATGGCCAGCGCAATGGCCTGATCATCATCGAGCGCGAGTGGGTGGCACAGGCCGCCGAAGGCGTGATCATGCTGTCGGCGGCCAAGGAAGGCGAGATCGGCATGGCCTTGATCGCCGGCAACCCGGAGATCGCCGAAGCCCTGGCGCTGGAGTGGATGGCGATCTTCCCGGATCGTTTCTATCTGGAAGTGCAGCGCACCAACCGCGTCAATGACGAGGAACACCTGCATGCCGCCGTGGCCCTGGCCGACAGGATCGGTGCGCCGCTGGTGGCGACCAACGATGTGCGTTTCATCAAGCAGGACGACTTCGATGCCCACGAGACCCGCGTGTGCATCGGCGAAGGTCGCGCCCTGGACGACCCACGGCGTTCGCGCAACTACAGCGACCAGCAGTACCTCAAGAGCGCCGAGGAAATGGCCGAGCTGTTCAGCGACCTGCCCGAGGCGCTGGAAAACACCGTGGAGATTGCCAAGCGCTGCAATATCACGGTGCAGTTGGGCAAGTACTTCCTCCCCGACTTCCCGACACCCAACGGCATGGGCATCGACGACTACCTGCGCCACGTGTCCCACGAAGGCCTGGAAGAGCGCCTGGCGGTGCTCTGGCCCAGGGAGACCACGCCCAACTACGAGGAAAAGCGCCAGGTCTATCTGGATCGCCTGAAATTCGAACTGGACATCATCATCCAGATGGGTTTCCCCGGCTACTTCCTGATCGTGATGGACTTCATCAAGTGGGCCAAGAACAACGGCGTGCCGGTGGGCCCTGGCCGGGGCTCGGGTGCCGGTTCGCTGGTCGCCTACGTGCTGAAGATTACCGACCTCGATCCGCTGGCCTACGACCTGCTGTTCGAGCGTTTCCTCAACCCTGAGCGTATTTCCATGCCCGACTTCGACGTCGACTTCTGCATGGACGGCCGCGACCGGGTGATCGACTACGTGGCCGAGGCCTATGGCCGCAACGCGGTGAGCCAGATCATCACCTTCGGTACCATGGCCGCGAAGGCGGTGGTGCGGGACGTGGCGCGGGTCCAGGGCAAGTCCTACGGCTTGGCCGACCGCCTGTCGAAGATGATTCCCTTCGAAGTCGGCATGACCCTGGAAAAGGCCTACGAGCAGGAAGAGATTCTGCGTGACTTCCTCAAGACCGACGAGGATGGCCGGGAAATCTGGGAGATGGCCCTCAAGCTCGAAGGCGTCACCCGCGGCACCGGCAAGCACGCCGGTGGCGTGGTGATCGCGCCGACCAAGCTCACCGACTTCTCGCCGATCGCCTGTGACGAAGAGGGTGGCGGCCTGGTGACCCAGTTCGACAAGGACGACGTCGAGGCCGCGGGTCTGGTGAAGTTCGACTTCCTGGGTCTGCGGACCCTGACCATCATCAAGTGGGCGATGGAGACGATCAATCGCGAGCAGGCCAAGCACAACCTGCCCGACGTCAATATCGACTTCATCCCGCTGGATGACAAGAAGACCTACGAGCTGCTGCAGAAAGCCGAAACCACGGCGGTGTTCCAGCTCGAATCCCGCGGCATGAAGGAGCTGATCAAGAAGCTCAAGCCCGACTGCCTGGAAGACCTCATCGCACTGGTGGCCCTGTTCCGTCCGGGCCCGTTGCAATCGGGCATGGTGGACGACTTCATCAACCGCAAGCACGGCCGTGCCGAGCTGGCCTATCCGCACCCCGACTATCAGTACGAGGGGCTCAAGCCGGTATTGGCGCCGACCTACGGCATCATCCTGTATCAGGAACAGGTGATGCAGATCGCCCAGGTGATGGCCGGCTACACCCTCGGCGGTGCGGACATGCTGCGCCGGGCGATGGGTAAGAAAAAGCCCGAGGAAATGGCCAAGCAGCGCGGCGGCTTCATCGAAGGTTGCGCCAACAACGGCATCGATGCCGACCTGGCGGGCAACATCTTCGACCTGGTGGAAAAATTCGCCGGCTACGGTTTCAACAAGTCGCACTCGGCCGCCTACGGCCTGGTTTCCTACCAGACCGCCTGGCTCAAGACCCACTATCCGGCGCCGTTCATGGCGGCGGTGCTCTCGGCGGATATGCACAACACCGACAAGGTGGTGATCCTGATCGAGGAAGTGCGCAGCATGAAGCTGCGCCTCGACTCGCCGGACGTGAACAACTCCGACTTCAAGTTCACGGTCAACGACGATGGCCGTATCGTCTATGGCCTGGGGGCGATCAAGGGCGTGGGCGAGGGGCCGGTGGAGGCCATCGTCGAGGCCCGCGCCGAAGGCGGGCCGTTCAAGGACCTGTTCGACTTCTGCGAACGGGTCGACCTCAAGCGCATCAACAAGCGCACCCTGGACGCGCTGATCCGCAGCGGTGCGCTGGATCGCCTGGGGCCGTACTTCCATGACGAGCTCAAGGCCTACCAGGCCAACATCGACCGCAACCGTGCGGTGCTGTTGTCGGCCCTGGAGGAAGCGATCAAGGCCGCCGAGCAGACTGCCCGCACCGCCGACAGTGGCCATGCCGATCTGTTCGGCGGGCTGTTCGTCGAGGAGGACGCCGATGTCTACGCCAGCCATCGCAACGCCCGCGAACTGACCCTGAAGGATCGTCTGCGTGGCGAGAAGGACACCCTGGGCCTGTACCTGACCGGTCACCCGATCGACGAGTACGAAGGCGAGATCCGCCGTTTCGCCCGTCAGCGCATCATCGACCTCAAGCCGGCACGTGATACCCAGACCGTGGCCGGGATGATCATTGCCCTGCGGGTGATGAAGAACAAGAAGGGCGACAAGATGGGCTTCATCACCCTCGACGACCGCTCGGCGCGGATCGAGGCCTCGCTGTTCGCCGATGCCTTCATGTCGGCCCAGTCGCTGTTGCAGACCGATGCGATGGTGGTGGTCGAAGGTGAAGTCAGCAACGACGACTTCTCCGGCGGCCTGCGCCTGCGGGTCAAGCGGGTGATGAGCATGGAGGATGCCCGCACCAACCTGGCCGAGAGCCTGCGCCTGAAGGTCCAGGGCGCTGCGCTCAAGGTCAATGAGCTACGCTGGCTGGGCGACCTGCTCAAGCAGTACCGGGGCGCCTGCCCGATCACCATGGAGTACACAGGTCCCGACGCCAAGGCCCTGTTGCAACTGGGCGACAGCTGGAAGATCGACCCGGCGGATGGCCTGATTCAGGCATTGCGTGACCAGTTAGGGCGAGACAACGTCTTTCTCCAATACCGTTGAGGTGGTGGCGCCATCGGTGCGCCCCGACCTTGAACTTACTTTTAATCTCGACCTGAACGCGCCATATCCCGTAATGTAGGGCGCGATACAGATCAATCGGCCGGCCAGGCTGTGTAAAAACTACTGTGCTCGACCCAAGACGGACGCTTATGAACCCGAATTTTCTTGATTTCGAACAGCCGATCGCTGACCTGCAAGCCAAGATCGAAGAACTGCGCTTGGTCGGTAATGACAACTCGCTGAACATCGGCGATGAGATCTCCCGACTGCAGGAAAAGAGCAGCACGCTGACAGAAGATATTTTCGGCAAACTGACCAGCTGGCAGATTGCTCGTCTGGCGCGTCACCCGCGTCGCCCTTACACCCTGGACTACATCGAACACATCTTCACCGAGTTCGATGAGTTGCACGGCGATCGCCACTTCGCCGACGACGCTGCGATCGTCGGTGGTATCGCCCGCCTGGACGACCAGCCGGTAATGGTCATCGGCCACCAGAAAGGCCGCGAAGTGCGTGAGAAGGTGCGTCGCAACTTCGGCATGCCGCGTCCGGAAGGCTATCGCAAGGCCTGCCGTCTGATGGAAATGGCCGAACGCTTCAAGATGCCGATCCTGACCTTCATCGATACACCGGGTGCCTACCCGGGGATCGACGCCGAAGAGCGCAACCAGAGCGAGGCGATCGCCTGGAACCTGCGCGTCATGTCGCGCCTGAAGACCCCGATCATCGCCACCGTGATCGGTGAGGGTGGTTCCGGCGGCGCACTGGCGATTGGCGTATGCGACCAGTTGAACATGCTGCAGTACTCGACCTATGCGGTGATCTCGCCGGAAGGTTGCGCCTCGATTCTCTGGAAAACCGCCGAGAAGGCTGCGGACGCCGCCGAGGCCATGGGCATCACCGCCGAGCGCCTGAAAGGCCTGGGCATCGTCGACAAGGTCATCGCCGAGCCACTGGGCGGCGCGCACCGTGATCCGGCGGCCGCTTCGGCGCTGATCCGTGCAGAACTGAGTTCGCAACTGGCGATGCTGAAGAAGCTCGACAACGAAACGCTGCTGGCTCGTCGCTATGAGCGTCTGATGAGCTATGGTCTCTAAGTAGAGCTACCTTGGTAGCGGGCTTGCTTCGCTCCTGCGCATGACGGTAGGAGCCGAGCTTGCTCGCGAACCGCCGCAGGCGGCCATCCAGTGGGTTCGCCTCATGGGTGAAGTCGCCTTCGCGAGCCAGCTCTGCTCCTACAGGATCTAGGGCGTCTCAATTCATGCGTCAGTCAGATATCGATTTGCCCTCCAGGGTGCTTCAAGCCCTGGCACCCTGGCGCAATGCCTCCACTTGGCGCCTGGCCTTCTCCGGTGGCCTCGACTCCACCGTCCTCCTGCACCTGCTGGCCCGCCTGGGCAAGACCGAATCCCTGCCCGAGCTTCGGGCCCTGCATATCCACCATGGCCTGCAGATCGCTGCCGACAGCTGGCCCGAGCATTGCCAGGCCATCTGCGATTCGCTGGGCGTGCCGTTGCAGGTAGTGCGGGTGAGCGTCCAGCTGGGCACCAGTCTCGAGCGCGCCGCGCGGGATGCCCGCTACCTGGCGTTCGCCGGGGTGACTCAGTTGAATGATGTCCTGCTCACCGCCCAGCACCGTGACGATCAGGCCGAAACGTTGCTGTTTCGCCTGTTGCGGGGGGCAGGGGTCCGTGGCCTGGCGGCGATGCCGAGCGAGCGGGAAGTGGGGGGCGGCTATCTGGTTCGGCCATTGCTCGATGTTTCGCGCGCAGAGCTCGAGCGATACGCCCGCGAGCATGGTCTGAACTGGATCGAGGATCCGTCCAACGCCGACCAGCAGTTCTCCCGCAATTACCTGCGTCACCGGGTGTTTCCTGGGCTGGCCGAGCGCTGGCCGCAGGCGGTCGGCAGCATGGTGCGCAGCGCGGCCCATCTGCGCGAGGCCCAGGAGTTGCTGGATGACCTGGCCGAAATCGACCTGGACAACGCCCAGGCCCATTCCCGCTATGACTGGCTGGGCATGCCGTCACTGGCCCTGGATGCGCTCGCCGAGTTGTCCGAGGCACGCCAGCGCAACCTGTTGCGCCACTGGCTGGAACCGCTGACGCAATTGCCGGACAGCGACCATTGGGCCGGCTGGGAGGACCTGCGCGATGCCGGGCATGATGCCCGGCCCAAGTGGCGCCTGGCCGAGGGCGAGTTGCACCGGGCCGACGAGCACCTGTGGTGGCTGAGTGGTTCCTGGTTGCGCCAGCCGCGGGCGGATATCGACTGGCGCGACCCGCGGCGTGGCCTGGAATTGCCGGACAATGGCGAGTTGCTGATCGTCGGCGAGGCACCCTCCGGTCCGTTGCAGGTGCGCTATCGCCAGGGAGGCGAGGTGCTGCACCTGCCGGATCGCGGGCATCGCGATCTCAAGCGGCTGCTCAATGAAAGCGGGGTGCCCTGGTTCGTCCGTGGCCGCTTGCCACTGGTCTACCGGGACGGCCAGTTGCTGGCCGTGGCCAACCTGGCCGGGCTCGACGGGCGGGCGTTCGGCGACTGGCATTTGCAGTGGCAGCCACCTTCGAGCGATCAAGGTTTGAGCTGAAAGCCGCTTTCCGGTAGACTACGCTCCCTTCTTGATACAACTTCTGTTGATTCGCCTGAATGACAGCAGTTGCCGATTACCAAGCAGTCTTTGCTGGGCGATTCCAAAAAATGTGTAGCGAGCAACGTACCGGTGTTGTCACTTCCGGTCTGTCCCAACGCGGCGGTTTTTTTGAAAGATGCACTGTGATTAATGCTGGTGATCGGGGGCTTCGGCCTTCCTTCGCTTTCCCGGGCGGCTCGGACCGCTTTAACGCAGACTTCTAGGGTTTTTCATGACGCGCTATATATTCGTCACGGGCGGTGTTGTTTCTTCATTGGGGAAAGGCATTGCCTCGGCTTCATTGGCGGCCATCCTGGAGGCGCGGGGGCTGAAAGTCACCATGCTCAAGCTGGATCCGTACATCAACGTCGATCCGGGCACCATGAGCCCGTTCCAGCACGGTGAAGTGTTCGTCACCCATGATGGCGCCGAGACCGACCTGGACCTGGGTCACTACGAGCGGTTCATCCGCACCACCATGACCCAGAACAACAACTTCACCACCGGCCGCGTGTACGAGCACGTCCTGCGCAAGGAGCGCCGTGGTGACTACCTGGGTGCGACCATCCAGGTGATCCCGCACATCACCGACGAAATCAAGCGTCGCATCATCAAGGGTGCCGGCGATGCCGACGTGGCCCTGGTGGAAATCGGCGGTACCGTGGGCGACATCGAGTCGCAACCGTTCCTCGAAGCCATCCGCCAGTTGCGGGTCGAGGTCGGCTCCAAGCGCGCGATGCTGATGCACCTGACCCTGGTTCCGTACATCGCCACCGCTGGCGAGACCAAGACCAAGCCGACCCAACACTCGGTGAAGGAGCTGCGCTCCATCGGCCTGCAGCCTGACGTGCTGATCTGCCGCTCCGACCATCCGGTGGATGTCTCCTCGCGTCGCAAGATCGCCCTGTTCACCAACGTTGAAGAGCGTGCGGTGATCTCCCTGGAAGACGTCGACACCATCTACAAGATCCCGGCCGTGCTGCACGCCCAGGGCCTGGACGATTTCGTCGTCGAGCGTTTCGGCCTGCAGTGCAACGGTGCCGACCTGTCCGAATGGGAAAAGGTCGTCGATGCCAAGCTCAATCCCGAGCACGAAGTCACCATCGCCATGGTCGGCAAGTACATGGAACTGCTGGACGCCTACAAGTCGCTGATCGAGGCGATGAGTCACGCCGGCATCACCAACCGCACCAAGGTCAACCTGCGCTACATCGATTCCGAGGATATCGAGAACCAGGGTACCGGCCTGCTCGAAGGCGTCGATGCGATCCTGGTTCCTGGCGGCTTCGGCCTGCGCGGCGTGGAGGGCAAGATCACTGCCGTCCAGTACGCTCGCGAGAACAAGGTTCCCTACCTCGGTATCTGCCTGGGCATGCAGGTGGCGGTCATCGAGTTCGCCCGTAACGTGCTGGGCTGGAAGGACGCCAACTCCACCGAGTTCGACCGCAGCAGCGGCCACCCCGTGGTCGGCCTGATCACCGAATGGGAAGACGCCTCCGGTGCCGTCGAGACCCGTACCGAAGCCTCCGACCTGGGTGGCACCATGCGCCTGGGCGCCCAGGAATGCCTGCTCGAAGCCGGTTCCCAGGTCCATGGTTGCTACGGCAAGGACGTGATCGTCGAGCGTCATCGCCACCGCTACGAAGTGAACAACAAGCTGCTGCCGCAGATCATGGAAGCCGGTCTGAAGATTTCCGGTCGTTCCGGTGATGGCGCGCTGGTGGAAGTGGTCGAGGCTCCGGATCATCCATGGTTCGTCGCCTGCCAGTTCCACCCCGAGTTCACCTCGACCCCGCGTGACGGTCATCCGCTGTTCAGCGGTTTCGTCAAGGCGGCACTGGCCCAACACCAGAAGAAGGCGTGAGACTGATGGCCCAGAAGATCATTCGCGTCGGCGACATCGAGATCGCCAACGACAAGCCGATGGTGCTGTTCGGTGGCATGAACGTGCTGGAAAGCCGTGACATGGCGATGCAGGTCTGCGAAGAGTACGTGCGGGTCACCGAGAAACTCGGTATCCCCTACGTGTTCAAGGCCAGCTTCGACAAGGCCAACCGTTCCTCCGTGACCTCCTTCCGTGGCCCCGGCCTGGAAGAGGGCATGCGGATCTTCCAGGACATCAAGCAGGCCTTCGGCGTGCCGATCATCACCGACGTCCACGAGCCTGCCCAGGCCGCCGTGGCCGCCGAGGTCTGCGACATCATCCAGTTGCCGGCCTTCCTGTCGCGCCAGACCGACCTGGTGGTCGCCATGGCCAAGACCGGTGCGGTGATCAACATCAAGAAAGCCCAGTTCCTCGCCCCCCAGGAAATGAAGCACATCCTGAACAAGTGCGTGGAAGCCGGCAACGACCAGTTGATCCTCTGCGAGCGTGGTTCGAGCTTCGGCTACAACAACCTGGTGGTCGACATGCTCGGCTTCGGCATCATGAAGCAGTTCGAGTACCCGGTGTTCTTCGACGTCACCCACGCCCTGCAGATGCCGGGCGGCCGTGCGGATTCGGCCGGTGGTCGCCGCGCCCAGGTTACCGACCTGGCCAAGGCCGGCATCAGCCAGGGCCTGGCGGGGTTGTTCCTTGAGGCGCACCCGGATCCGGACCATGCCAAGTGCGATGGCCCTTGTGCCCTGCGTCTGAACAAACTGGAGCAGTTCCTCAGCCAGCTCAAGGCTCTGGATGAACTGATTAAGAGTTTTCCGACCGTAGAAACGGCCTGATCCTCATTTCTCCGGTAAACTGCCACACAATTTTTCGCTCTGGCCTGCCGGCCGCATTGCTTTTGCAGTCGCCGGCTTGCCGGCGATCAGACCCGGCGGTCGGCTATCGACCCCCGCGGACAGCTGATCGCCGGCAAGCCGGTGCCTGCATGGTTTCGTCAACTGTGGAGTGTTTACAACAATGGCAAAAATCGTCGACATCAAAGGTCGTGAAGTTCTCGACTCCCGTGGCAACCCCACTGTGGAAGCGGACGTGCTTCTGGACAACGGCATCATCGGCAGCGCCTGCGCTCCGTCCGGTGCTTCCACCGGCTCGCGTGAAGCGCTGGAGCTGCGTGATGGCGACAAGAGCCGTTACCTGGGCAAGGGTGTACTGAAGGCCGTCGCCAACATCAACGGCCCGATCCGTGACCTGCTGCTGGGCAAGGACCCAGCGGACCAGAAGGCTCTGGACCATGCGATGATCGCCCTCGACGGTACCGAGAACAAGGCGAACCTGGGGGCCAACGCCATCCTCGCGGTGTCCCTGGCCGCGGCCAAGGCTGCAGCCCAGGACCAGGACCTGCCGCTGTACGCACACATTGCCAACCTGAACGGTACTCCAGGTGTCTACTCGATGCCGGTTCCGATGATGAACATCATCAACGGTGGCGAACATGCCGACAACAACGTCGATATCCAGGAATTCATGGTTCAGCCGGTTGGCGCCAAGTCCTTCTCCGAAGGCCTGCGCATGGGCACCGAGATTTTCCATCACCTCAAAGCCGTGCTCAAAGCCCGTGGCCTGAGCACCGCGGTAGGTGACGAAGGTGGTTTCGCACCGAACCTGGCATCCAACGAAGATGCCCTGAAAGTCATCTCCGAAGCAGTTGCCAATGCCGGTTACACCCTGGGCACCGACGTGACCCTGGCTCTGGACTGCGCGGCCAGCGAGTTCTTCGAAGACGGCAAATACAACCTGTCCGGCGAAGGCCAGGTGTTCACCGCCGAAGGTTTCGCCGAATACCTGAAGGGCCTGACCCAGCGCTACCCGATCATCTCGATCGAAGACGGCCTGGACGAGTCCGACTGGGCCGGCTGGAAGATCCTTACCGACAAGATCGGCGAGAAAACCCAACTGGTGGGTGACGACCTGTTCGTGACCAACACCAAGATCCTGAAGGAAGGCATCGACAAGAAGATCGCCAACTCCATCCTGATCAAGTTCAACCAGATCGGCTCCCTGACCGAAACCCTGGAAGCCATCCAGATGGCCAAGGCTGCCGGCTACACCGCGGTGATCTCGCACCGTTCCGGTGAAACCGAAGACTCGACCATTGCCGACCTGGCCGTGGGTACCGCTGCCGGCCAGATCAAGACCGGTTCGCTGTGCCGCTCCGACCGCGTTTCCAAGTACAACCAACTGCTGCGTATCGAAGAGCAATTGGGCGCCAAGGCGAAGTACAACGGTCGTTCCGAGTTTCGCGGTTAAGCCGTAGATGGTAAAAAGACACCGGATTGTGTCGGAAAAGTCGCTATAACGGTTTTTTCGCAACTAATCTGATGGCTGACAAGCACGGGCCTGGGTATATCCAGGCTCTTGCTGTTGGTATATGGACGTCGGCTTGGCTGTCTTTTCACTGGGTAAACGAAATTCGATGCGCAGTCCCAACTGGTTGTTCCTTGTCCTGCTCCTGCTGCTGGCTGGCCTGCAGTACCGCCTTTGGGTGGGTAACGGGAGCCTGGCACAGGTAGCCGACCTGACCCAACAGATTGCCGAACAGCATGCCGAGAACGAGCGGCTGCTGGAGCGCAACCGTGTCCTCGATGCGGAAGTCCTTGAACTGAAGAAAGGCATGGAGACCGTTGAAGAGCGTGCTCGCCATGAGCTGGGCATGGTCAAGGACGGCGAAACCCTTTATCAGCTGGCACAATGACTGACTCATCGCTACCGGCCTTCTGGGCCGTGATTCCTGCCGCGGGTGTGGGTGCCCGTATGGCGGCCGACCGTCCCAAGCAGTATCTGCAACTGGGCGGACGAACCATTCTCGAACACAGCCTCGGCTGTTTTCTCGATCATCCGGGCCTCAAGGGGCTGGTGCTGAGCCTGGCACCCGATGATCCCTACTGGCCGACCCTGGCCTGTGCAGGCGATTCGCGTATCCGGCGTGTCGACGGTGGCGCCGAGCGTGCCGACTCGGTACTCAATGCCTTGTTGCATCTGCATGCCCTGGGGGCGGCGGATGACGACTGGGTGCTGGTTCACGATGCGGCCCGGCCGAATCTGTCCCGCGACGACCTCGATGCCTTGCTCGCCGAACTGGCGGACGACCCGGTGGGTGGCCTGCTGGCCGTACCGGCGCGGGATACGCTCAAGCGGGTGGACAAACAGGGGCGGGTGCTGGAAACCGTCGATCGGGCGCTGATCTGGCAGGCCTATACGCCACAGATGTTCCGCCTGGGCGCCCTGCATCGAGCCCTGGCCGACAGCCTGGTGGCTGACGCGACCATCACCGACGAAGCTTCGGCGATGGAGTGGGCCGGCCAGGCGCCGCGCCTGATCGAGGGACGTTCGGACAACATCAAGGTCACCCGTCCCGAGGACCTGGAGTGGCTGCGCCTGCGCTGGGCCAATCGCCGCTGAGGCGGTTGCTGTTCGCGGGCAAGCCCGGCTCCTACAGCTCATCCTCTTTTATACGACGCGGATCTGTAGGAGCCGGGCTTGCCCGCGAAAGCACCAGGCCCGGCGCCGCCGATCTTCAGGCCTGGTACTCCGGCCGCTTCGCCAACCCCTCCCGGAGATAATCCACCAGCTTGCGTACCTTTGGCGACAGGTGCCGCTGTTGCGGGTACAGCGCCCACACCGCGGTATTCGGCGGCTGGTGCGCTTCGAGCAGGGAAATCAGCGTGCCGTTGTGCAAATGCTCCAGCACGTAATAGTCCGGTAACTGGCACAACCCTACCCCCTGCAACGCCGCATCGAGTACTGCCTGGCCACTGTTGCAGCGCCAGTTGCCCTGGACCCGTTGGGAAAATTCGCGGCCATCCTGCTCCAGTTGCCAGATATCCGAACTGCCGATCAGGCAATTGTGCCGGCTTAGTTCCGACAGGCTGTGGGGCCGGCCATACCGCTCCAGGTAGGAAGGGGAGGCGCACAGGTACATCCGCCTGGGCGCCAGCCGTGTTGCCACCAACCGGGAATCCTGGAGGCGGCCCAGCCGAATGGCCAGGTCGAGGCCTTCATGCACCAGGTCCAGGGTGCGGTTGCTCAACTCGATATCCACCCGCAACTGTGGATACAGCCCCATGAACGCGGTGACCAGCGGCACGATGAAGCGCTCGCCATAGGCCACCGCGCAGGTCATGCGCAGCATGCCCTTGGGTTCGCTGGTCAGGTCACCCACTGCCCGCAGGGCCTCTTCGCGCCCGTCCTGCAGACGCTGGCAGTGTTGCAGGAACGTCTGCCCGGCCTCGGTCAGCGTCACACGTCGGGTGCTGCGATAGAGCAGGCGGGTCTGCAGGCGTTCCTCCAGCCGGGCGATCTGCCGGCTGATGTGCGAAGAGGACACTCCCAGGCGCTCCGCCGCCGCGGTGAACTGGCTGCACTCGGCTACGGCGACGAACTCGTCGATCCCTTCCCAGCCGTTCTCGCTCATCCGATTATCCCTGTATGGCAATAATGTTTTGCTTTCGGCTTGATTATTCACCAATAGTCGATGATTTACACTCTGGTCTTTGCCATTCACTTTTCAGGAGTTGCTGGATGATCAAGTCACGTGCTGCCGTTGCCTTCGAGGCGAAGAAGCCGCTGGAAATCGTCGAAGTCGATGTTGCCATGCCCAAGGCCGGCGAAGTGCTGTTGCGTGTCGTGGCCACCGGCGTCTGTCACACCGACGCCTACACCCTGTCCGGTGCGGACCCGGAAGGTATCTTCCCGTCCATCCTCGGCCACGAGGGCGGTGCGATCGTCGAGGCGATCGGCGAGGGTGTGACCTCGGTGGCCGTCGGCGACCACGTCATCCCGCTGTACACCCCGGAATGCGGCAAGTGCAAATTCTGCCTGTCGGGCAAGACCAACCTTTGCCAGGCGATCCGCGCCACCCAGGGCAAGGGCCTGATGCCGGACGGTACTTCGCGTTTCTCCTACAAGGGCGAGACTATTTTCCACTACATGGGCACCTCGACCTTCTCCGAGTACACCGTGCTGCCGGAAATCTCCGTGGCCAAGATCGCCAAGGATGCGCCGCTGGAGAAGGTCTGCCTGCTCGGCTGTGGCGTCACCACCGGGATCGGTGCGGTGATCAATACCGCCAAGGTCAAGGCTGGCGATACCGTGGCGATCTTCGGCCTGGGCGGCATCGGCCTGTCGACGGTGATCGGCGCGGTGAAAGCCAAGGCCGGCCGTATCATCGCCATCGATATCAACCCGGCCAAGTTCGAGATCGCCCGGCAACTGGGCGCCACCGATTGCGTCAACCCGAAGGATTTCGATCGTCCGATCCAGGAAGTCATCGTCGACATGACCGATGGCGGTGTGGATTTCTCCTTCGAGTGCATCGGCAATGTGCAATTGATGCGTGCGGCGCTGGAGTGCTGCCACAAGGGATGGGGCGAGTCGGTGATCATCGGCGTGGCCGGTGCCGGCCAGGAAATCGCCACCCGTCCGTTCCAACTGGTGACCGGTCGCGTCTGGCGCGGTTCGGCGTTCGGTGGCGTGCGTGGCCGCAGCGAGCTGCCGAGCTATGTCGACATGGCGCAGAAGGGCGAGATCCCGCTGGATACCTTCATCACCCACACCATGGGCCTGGAAGACATCAACAAGGCGTTCGACCTGATGCATGAAGGCAAGAGCATCCGTACCGTCATCCACTTCTGATTACCTTGCAGGGGCCAGCCGTCAGCCGGCCCCTGCAGTGTGGAGTTGTGCTTATGTCCCTGGAAAACCTCTCTTGCCAGAAGAGCTTCGGCGGCTGGCATAAACGCTATAAACATCATTCCGATGTGCTCGGTTGCGACATGGTGTTTGCCGTCTACCTGCCGCCGCAGGCCGAGCAGGGTGTCAAGCTGCCGGTGCTGTACTGGCTGTCCGGGCTGACCTGTACCGATGAAAACTTCATGCAAAAGGCCGGCGCCCAGCGCATGGCCGCGCAACTGGGGTTGATCATCGTTGCCCCGGATACCAGTCCGCGTGGTCCGGAAGTGCCCGGCGATCCCGAGAATGCCTGGGATTTTGGCCTCGGCGCCGGTTTCTACCTGAATGCGACGCAACAGCCCTGGGCCCGCCACTACCGGATGCACGACTATGTGGTGCACGAGCTGCCGGCCCTGATCGAGGCGCATTTCCCGGCCTCCGACAAGCGCGGAATCAGTGGCCACTCCATGGGCGGCCATGGCGCGCTGGTGTGCGCCTTGCGCAATCCGGGGCGTTACCAGTCGCTGTCGGCCTTCGCGCCGATCAGCAACCCGATGGATTGCCCGTGGGGGCAGAAGGCGTTCTCGCGTTACCTGGGCGAGGAGCGTGCACGCTGGCGCGAATGGGATGCCTGCGCGCTGATCAGCGAGGCGAGCGAGAAGCTGCCGATCCTGGTGGATCAGGGCGACCGCGACGACTTCCTGGCCAATCAGCTCAAGCCCGAGGCCTTGCAGCAGGCGGCCAGGCAGGCCGGGCATCCGCTGACCCTGCGCCTGCAGCCGGGCTACGACCACAGCTACTTTTTCATCGCCAGCTTCATCGATGATCATTTGAAGCATCACAGCGAAGCTCTTAGCGGCTAATGTCGGACAAAGCAGGTAGAATCACGCCCTGACTAAATCGGGGCGTTTTTTTATGCGTATTGGCCACGGCTATGATGTTCACCGTTTCGCCGAAGGCGAATTCATCACTCTGGGTGGCGTGCGGATCGCGCACCACCGTGGGCTGCTGGCTCATTCCGACGGCGACGTACTGCTGCATGCCCTGAGTGACGCATTGCTGGGTGCGGCGGCATTGGGCGACATCGGCAAGCATTTTCCCGACACCGACCCGACCTACAAGGGCGCCGACAGCCGCGTGCTGTTGCGTCACGTGATGTCGTTGCTCAAGGAGCGCGGCTGGCGGGTCGGCAACGTCGACAACACCATCGTTGCCCAGGCACCGAAAATGGCACCGTATATCGAGTCGATGCGCGCGTTGATCGCCGAGGACCTTGAAGTTGAGCTGGACCAAGTGAACGTAAAAGCCACCACCACCGAAAAGCTCGGCTTTACCGGGCGTGAGGAAGGCATCGCGGTGCATTCCGTCGCCTTGTTGCTGCGCGCATGACGGAACTGGAACTGCTGGGCCCCCGCGCCCATGGCGAGGCGCTGGGCAGCGCGGTGCTCAAGGCCACCGCGGAAGATTTCCAGGTCGATGAAGTGCTCGACATTCCCCTGTCCGGCGATGGCGAACACCTGTGGCTGTGGGTGGAGAAACGCGGCCTGAACACCGAGGAAGCGGCCCGCCGTCTTGCCCGGGCCGCCGGCGTGCCCTTGCGCACCGTCAGCTACGCCGGGCTGAAGGACCGCCAGGCGCTGACCCGGCAATGGTTCAGCATCCAGTTGCCGGGCAAGGCCGATCCGGACATGACCGCCGCGCAGAACGACACGCTGCGAATCCTCAAGAGTGTCCGGCACAAGCGCAAGCTGCAGCGCGGCGCCCACTCGGCCAACGGTTTCACCCTGCGCCTGAGCCAACTGGCGGCGGATCGGCAGGGGCTGGAGCAACGCCTGGAACAGATCAGCCGGCTGGGCATTCCGAATTACTTTGGTACCCAGCGCTTCGGCCACCAGGGCGGCAATCTCGGCGAGGCCCGTGACTATGCGGCGCGCCAGGCCCTGCCGGAGCAGCGCAATGTGCGTTCGCGGCTGCTTTCCAGCGCCCGCAGCTATCTGTTCAACCAGGTGCTGGCGGCGCGGGTCGCCGATGGCAGCTGGAACCGCGCCCAGGTGGGCGACCTGCTGGCCTTTACCGACAGCCGCAGTTTTTTCCCGGCCAACGAAGCCGAATGCCATGACCCGCGCCTGGCGATTCTCGACCTGCATCCGACCGGCCCGCAGTGGGGGCAGGGGCCTTCCCCGGCGGCCGCCGCGACCTTCGAACTGGAGCAGGCCGTTGCCGCGGGTGAGCCGCAATTGTGCCAATGGCTGGCCAAGGCGGGAATGGAGCACGAACGTCGCATCCTGCGGCTGCCCATTGGCGGGCTGACGTGGCATTATCCATCGCTGGACATTCTGCAACTGGAATTCGTCCTGCCGGCCGGATGCTTCGCCACTGTTCTGGTGCGCGAGCTCGTTGATCTGGTGCCGGTGGGACAGACGGACAGCTCATGCGTATTCTGATTTCCAACGACGACGGGGTTTTCGCCCCCGGTCTCGCCGCGCTTCATGCTGCGCTGGCGGACTATGCCGAGTGCCGGGTGATTGCCCCGGACCAGGACAGGAGCGGCACCAGCAGTGCGCTGACCCTCGACCGTCCGCTGCATCCGCACACCCAGCCCAACGGCTTCATCAGCCTGAACGGCACGCCGACCGACTGCGTGCACCTGGGCGTCAATGGCCTGTTGGGCCACGAACCGGACATGGTGGTCTCGGGCATCAACCTGGGCGCCAACCTCGGCGACGACGTTCTGTATTCCGGCACGGTCGGCGCTGCGCTGGAAGGCCGTTTCCTGGGCCGGACCTCCTTCGCCTTTTCGCTCGCTTCCCATCAGGTCGACAACCTGGCCACTGCGGCGCATTTCGCCCGTTTGCTGGTGCAGGCCCATGAAGGTCTCGAGTTGCCGCCGCGCACAGTACTCAACGTCAACGTGCCGAACCTGCCGCTGGAGCATATCCGCGGCATCCGCCTGACCCGCCTGGGGCACCGGGCGCGGGCGGCGGCGCCGATCCGCGAAGTCAATCCGCGGGGCAAGGCCGGGTACTGGATCGCCGCGGCCGGGGATGTCGAGGATGGCGGCCCGGGTACGGACTTCCATGCGTTGATGCAGGGTTTCGTTTCGGTTACACCGCTGCAACTGGATCGTACCTTCAACGATGCCTTTGCCAGCCTGGGTGGTTGGCTGGAGGGGCTTGCCTGATGGCGCGTGAGAACGATTTGTTGCGGGGCGGGATCGGCATGACCTCGCAGAGAACCCGCGAACGCCTGATTCAGCGGCTTTACGAGGAAGGGCTGTCCAACCCCCAGGTGCTGGAGGTGATCCGTCGCACTCCGCGTCATCTGTTCGTCGATGAAGCCCTGGCCCACCGGGCCTATGAAGACACCGCGCTACCGATCGGCCACAACCAGACCATTTCCCAACCCTACATGGTGGCGCGCATGAGCGAGCTGCTGCTGGAGGCCGGGCCGCTGGACAAGGTGCTGGAGATCGGCACCGGTTCCGGCTACCAGACCGCGGTGCTGTCGCAACTGGTCGAACGGGTGTTTTCGGTCGAACGGATCAAGGTCCTGCAGGACCGTGCCAAGGAGCGTCTGGTCGAGCTCAACCTGCGCAACGTGGTGTTCCGTTGGGGTGATGGCTGGGAAGGCTGGCCGGCCCTGGCACCCTATAACGGCATCATCGTCACCGCGGTTGCCACCGATGTACCCCAGGCGTTACTCGACCAACTGGCTCCTGGCGGGCGCCTGGTGATTCCGGTAGGGTCGGGTGAGGTCCAGCAACTGATGCTGATCGTGCGTGAGGAACATGGATTTTCCCGGCATGTGCTCGGTGCAGTCCGTTTTGTTCCATTGCTCAACGGGCCTCTGGCCTGAACCCGGCTTTATTTGTTCAACAAGTGCGCTGAATTCTGTTGAGTGTTATCGGTCCTAGTGTCGGAACTTGCGAGCAGCGCCTGTTTAAAGTGTGTCGACTTTCGCTGTCGAACTGTACAAGCTGCTCGCCCATGACAGCTTTGCTGTCCGTAAAACTCCAACGGCCAGTTATACTTGCGTCACACTGGCGCCTGTATGGGCACTCCATATTCATTTCAGACAACACAAAGGGAGCGGCGGGTGCATCTCACAGTCATTCGGCAGCGTATGGGTAAAACAAGCGTTCAGCGCCTGATGATCGGTCTTGCCCTCAGTGCTTTACTGGCTGGTTGCTCCAGTGCTCCCAAGAACGGCGTGCGCGTCGTCGATCGCAATGGCAATGTAACTAATTCCGTCAGCTCCGCCCCGCAACGACCGATGACCACCACTGGTCAACATGTTGTTGTCCGCGGCGATACATTGTTCTCGATTGCCTTTCGCTACGGCTGGGACTGGAAAGCCCTGGCCGCGCGCAACAATATCCAGGAGCCGTATACCATCCATGTCGGTCAGGCGATTCGCTTCGACAGCCGTTCAAATTCAACGCCGGCCGTAGCGACTTCGACCACCAGTTCGTCATCCTCGTCGTCGAGCAAGATCACCGTCACGAGGCGTCCGGCGACTGCCGCCGGAGCGCCTGCCACGACTGCGGCAGCGACACCGGCCCCGACCGGTGCGGCGACTGCGACCCCGCCTGCGGGGCCCGCGCCGAAGGGCTGGGCGTGGCCGGCAAACGGTATTTTAATTGGAAAATTTGCTTCAAACGGTAGTTTGAATAAAGGTATTGATATCGCCGGAGATTTGGGACAGCCTGTTTTAGCTGCGTCTGATGGTTCGGTTGTATACGCCGGAAGTGGGTTACGGGGCTACGGCGAACTTGTCATCATCAAACACAGCGATACCTACGTCAGTGCCTACGGTCACAACCGCAGGCTGTTGGTTCGGGAGGGGCAGCAGGTCAAAGTCGGACAGACAATTGCCGAGATGGGATCAACTGGTACAGACCGGGTGAAACTGCACTTTGAGATTCGCCGCCAGGGCAAACCCGTAGACCCATTGCAATTCCTGCCGCGTCGTTGATCCGTTTTCCAGCCTGTTCTCATGACGTAGTGGGAACAGGTTCCAGCGTTGCCAGGGATAAAGGCGCCGCTTGAGCCTGAGGTCGAACTCACCAAAGGACTATAACAATGGCTCTCAGTAAAGAAGCGCCGGGGTTTGACATCGACGATGAGGTGCTCCTTATGGACTCCGACATTGTCATGGATATGATGCCGGAGGACGATAGTTCTCCACCCCCAGTTCGTGCCAAGACCAAAAATGCTGCTGCACTCAAGCAGCACAAATACATTGACTACACCCGGGCCCTGGATGCGACCCAGTTGTATCTCAATGAAATCGGTTTTTCCCCCTTGTTGTCCCCGGAAGAAGAAGTCCATTTTGCGCGGCTGTCGCAAAGCGGCGATCCGGCGGGCCGCAAACGCATGATTGAAAGCAACTTGCGTCTGGTGGTGAAAATTGCCCGACGTTACGTCAACCGTGGGCTTTCGCTGCTGGACCTGATCGAGGAGGGCAATCTCGGGTTGATCAGGGCGGTCGAGAAATTCGACCCGGAGCGCGGTTTCCGCTTTTCGACCTATGCCACCTGGTGGATTCGCCAGACGATCGAACGGGCGATCATGAATCAGACCCGTACCATCCGTCTGCCGATCCATGTGGTCAAGGAACTCAACGTCTACCTGCGGGCAGCCCGCGAGTTGACGCAGAAGCTCGACCACGAGCCTTCTCCCGAGGAAATCGCCAACCTGCTGGAAAAGCCGGTCGGGGAGGTCAAGCGCATGCTCGGCCTGAACGAGCGGGTGTCTTCGGTGGACGTTTCCCTCGGCCCGGACTCGGACAAGACCCTGCTCGACACGCTGACGGATGATCGGCCGACCGATCCCTGCGAGTTGCTGCAGGACGACGACCTCTCCCAGAGCATCGACCAGTGGCTATCGGAGTTGACCGACAAGCAACGTGAGGTGGTGGTGCGGCGTTTCGGCCTGCGCGGTCATGAGAGCAGCACGTTGGAGGACGTTGGCCTGGAAATCGGCCTGACCCGTGAACGGGTACGGCAGATTCAGGTCGAGGGCCTCAAACGCTTGCGCGAGATCCTGGAGAAGAACGGCCTGTCGAGCGAATCGCTGTTCCAGTGACGACAGGTGGGTCATAGCCAGCCGCTTTGGAAGCGGCTTTTTGTGCATGCCGGTGGAAGCAGGCTTGCTGTGGGAGCGGGCTTGCCCGCGAAGCCTTTTGCGGTGCCCCCAAGGCCCTCTTCGCGGGCAGGCCCGCTCCCACAAGGATTCAAGCCACGGGTTTGTCCTTCCGCGCCAGCAGGCTGTAGATGCACGGCAGCACGAACAGCGTAAACAGCGTCCCCACCGACATCCCGGTGGCGATCACCGTGCCGATATCGAAGCGACTCACCGCCCCCGCGCCGCTGGCGAGAATCAATGGCACCATGCCGAATACCATCGCCGCCGTGGTCATCAGCACCGGCCGCAGGCGAATCGCCGCTGCCTCCTCCACGGCTTCCCGCGCCGACAGTCCCTTGTCCTGACGCAACTGGTTGGCGAATTCGACGATCAGGATCCCGTGCTTGCTGATCAGCCCGATCAGCGTCACCAGGCCCACCTGGGTATAGATGTTCATGCTCGACCAGCCGAGGAACAGCGGAACCAGCGCCCCGCAGATCGACAGTGGCACCGTCACCAGGATCACCAGCGGATCACGGAAACTCTCGAACTGCGCCGCCAGCACCAGGAAGATGATCGCCAGGGCCAGGCCGAAGGTCACCCACAGCGCATTACCCTCCTGGACGTACTGTCGCGAGGCGCCGGCATAGTCGCTGGCAAATCCTGTCGGCGCTTCCTCGGCGGAGATCTGGCGAATGGTCTCGATGGCTTCTCCCATGCTGACAAGCGGTACTCCGGAAATGATTGCCGAGTTCAACTGCTGGAACTGGTTCAACTGCCGGGGACGGGCACGGTCGGAAACCTTGATCAGCGTCGACAGGGGCAGCAGCCTGCCCTCGCTGTTCTTCACGTAGTAGTTGTTGAGCCAGTCGGGATTGTCCCGGTAGGCGCGCTCCACCTGGGCGATTACCTTGTAGCTGCGACCCTCGAGGGTAAACCGGTTGATTTCCGCCTCACCGAGCAGGGTCGCCAGGGTCGCGCCCAGGTCCTGCATCGACACCCCCATCTGCGCGGCCTTGGCGCGGTCGATATCCACCACCACCTCGGGCTTGTCGAAGGCCAGGTCGATATCGAGGAAGGCGAACTTGCCGGACTCCAGTGCGCGTTTCTTGATCCGGTCGGCGACGTCCAGCAGCGCGCTGTAGTCGTTCGGGGTGTTGAGCACGTACTGGAACGGCAACCCCTCGCCAGTACCCGGCAGTGACGGCAGGTTGAAACCGAAGACCTGCAGCCCGCCAATGCTCGCCAGCTTGCCCTGGACTTCGGGCAGGATCTGCATCTGCGTGCGCCGGCGTTCGTTCCAGGGCTTGAGCAGGAAGCCGCCGATCCCCGACTGCACGCCATTGAAGCCATTGATCTGGAACGATGAGTAGTATTCCGGGAATTCCTTGAAGATAGTGATGAATTCGTCGGTGTATTGGTTCAGGTAGTTCAGGTTGGTCGGCTGCGGTGCGGTCGCCATCATGAAGATGATGCCCTGGTCCTCGTCGGGCGCCAGCTCCGAATGAGTGAATTTCAGCAGTACCGGAATCAACCCGAGGATGATCACCGCGAACACCACCACCACCGGGCGCGTATCGAGGGTGGTGTGCAACAGTTTGCGGTAGCGCTGCTTGAGGCTTTCGAACATCTGGTCGAGGCGGTGCGCCAGCCCCGTGGTGTTGCCGTCGTGGCGCAACAGCAGGGCGCACATCATCGGTGACAGGGTCAGGGCGACCACGCCGGAGATCACCACCGCACCGGCCAGGGTCAGGGCGAACTCCTTGAACAGCGCGCCGGTCAGGCCCTGCAGGAAGCCGATGGGGGCGTATACCGCGGCCAGGGTGATGGTCATCGACACCACCGGCAGGGCGATTTCCCGTGCGCCTTCGAGGGCGGCCTCCAGCGGGGTCTTGCCTTCCTCGATATGCCGGTGGATGTTTTCCACCACGACGATCGCATCGTCCACCACCAGCCCGATCGCCAGCACCATCGCCAGCAGGGTGAGGAGATTGATCGAGTAGCCCATCAACTGCATGAAGAACAGCACGCCGACCATCGACAGCGGAATGGTGATCACCGGAATCACCACCGAGCGCAGGGCGCCGAGGAACAGGAACACCACCACGATGACGATCAGCACCGCCTCGAAGAGGGTCTTGACCACCTCGTTGATCGAGGCCTGGATGAACAGGGTCGCGTCGTAGGCGATTTCCGCCTTGAGATTGGTCGGCAACTGGGCTTCCAGTTCCGGCATGATCTTGCGCACTTCCTTGATCACATCCAGCGGGTTGGCGCCCGGCGTGGCCTTGATGCCGATGTAGACCGAGGGCGTACCACCGAAGGAGCTGATGGTGTCGTAGTTCTCCGCGCCCATCTCGACCCGTGCCACGTCACCGAGCAGCACGCGGCTGTCGCCGGCGGTCTTGAGCGGGATCGCCGCGAAGGCCTCGGCGGACTTCAGCTCGGTGCTGGCGTTGATGCTGGTGACCACGTACTCGCCCTTGACCTCGCCGGCGGCGGACAGGAAGTTGTAGTGGCGTACCGCATTGGTCACGTCGGCTGCGCTGAGGCCGAAGCCGGCCAGCTTCACCGGGTCCAGCCACAGGCGCATGGCAAACACCTGGTTGCCGAGAATCTCCGCCTCGGCCATGCCCGGCAGGGTCGCCAGCTTGGGCTGGATCACCCGCGACAGGTAGTCGGTGATCTGCGGGTTGCTCAACTGGTCGCTGAAAAAGCTGATGTACATGAGCGCCGAGGCATCCGCGGCCTCCTTGCTCAACACCGGGTCCTCGGCGTCCTGCGGCAGCTTGTTCTTCACCTCGTTGGCCTTGGCCAGCAACTCGGTGAACAGCCGGTCGCTGTTGGCGCCGATCCGGGCATAGATCGAGATCACCGAGAAGTTCTGTCGGCTGACCGAGGTCATGTAGTCGATGCCCTCCGCACTCGCCAGGCTCTGTTGCAGCGGCTGGGTGATGTAGCCCTGGATGGTTTCGGCGTTGGCCCCGGGGTAGGCGGTGGTCACCGTGATCAGGGCGTTCTCCATTTGTGGGTACTGGCGCAGCGGCAGCTTGCTATAGGCCTGGAAACCCAGCAGGACGATCAGCAGGCTGACCACGCAGGCAAGCACCGGACGGCGGATGAACGGATCGGTAAAGGCCATGATCGACTCCCTGATCAGTTCGCCTGAGGGGCGGTGGTCGTGGCGGGCGCCATCTTGTCCGGGCTGATGGCGATGTGCGCGCCATTGTCCAGCTTCAACTGCCCGCCGCTGACCACCTGCTCACCGTCCTTGAGGCCCTCGATGACCTTGACCAGCCCGTCACGCCGTTCGGCGGTCTTGATGAAGCGCCGCTGCGCCATCAGTTGCGGCTGGCCGTCGGTTTCCTTCAGCACGCTGCCGTCCTCGGCCTTTTTCTGGGTCACGACATACACCGAGTTGCCGTAGAGGGTGTAGGTGACGGCGCTTTCCGGTATCACCACATAGGGCTGCGGGTCCGGCAGCAGCACCTGGAGGTTGGCGAACATGCCCGGCAGCAGCTTGCCAGCGGGATTGGCCAGGGTGGCACGCACCAGCACGTTGCGGGTGGTTTCATCGACCTTGGGGTTGATGGCGCTGAGCAGGCCCGGGAAGACTTCCTGCCCATAGGCGGCGACGCTCAGTTGCACCGGTTGCCCGACCGCCAGCTTGGGGATGAACTGCTCGGGCAGGTAGAAATCCACATAGAGGCTGCTCAGGTCCTGCAGGGTGGCGATCACCGTACCGCTGGCGAGATAGTCGCCGACATCCACCTGGCGGATACCGATGGTGCCGCTGAATGGCGCAAGGATCTTCTTCTTGGCCAGGGCGGCCTTGAGCTGGTTGACCGTGGCCCGGTTCTTTTGCCGCACCGCCGAGAGCCGGTCGAATTCACCGCGGGAGATCGCCTGGCTACCGACCAGCTTGGCGCCCCGGCCGTAGTCCAGCTCGGCGAGGCCCAGGTCGGCCTGGGCGGTTTCCAGCAGGGCGCTTTCGACATCGCTGTCGAGTTGCAGCAGCGGCTGTCCGGCCTTGACCTTCTGCCCGGACTCGAATTGCACGGCCTTGACCGTGCCGGCGATTTCCAGGCTCAGGTTGACGCCCTGCAGGGCCTTGAGCGTGCCCACGGTGGGCAGACGCTCCTGCCAGGGGCGGGCATTGGCGGTCACCGCCGCGACATGAATGGCCGGCTTGGGAGCGGAGTAGACCTGGATCTGTTTGTAGATCGAGAAAGCCTTGTAGCCGGCGAGCGCCAGCACGACGAGAAGGACGAGACCCAGCATGATCAGCATGCGGCGACGCAGCATATTCCAGTTCCTTGGAGACGAGGCTAACGGAAGGTCGAACAACCGCCCTGCACGATAACCCCGCACCCAGGCGTCGCCTTGAAGCTACTTGTCAGCAGATATTACGCCAATGGCGTGACTTGAGAAGGGGGGCGTTCGAGGGCTTTGGCGCGATAGCATTCGCGGGCAAGCCCGGCTCCTGCACGACGAGGTCACACTGACGCTCATCGTATCCTTCCTCCCTGTAGGAACCAGGCTTGCCCGCGAACAGGGCCCGTGTGTCTTACACCAGATGCAGGTGGTTGTCCCAGAGCCCCGCAGGCAGATCCAGGGGTTTTGCTGTCAGCTCCTTCTGGCGGCAATCATAGAAACGGCAGCGGCCCTGGCCGGAAGTGACCACGAAGCCGTCGGCCACCGCGCCTACGCCGGCACAGTCGGGCAGGTGGGCATCCAGGCGCAGTTGGCCGCTGTCCAGCTCCCAGATGAAGAACCGGTTGCCCCGTGGCGCGGTCAAGGCCACCAGGCGCAGATCGCTGTGCACCGCGACGCTGGCGGTGTAGTGCCCCATTGCCTGCAACTGCTGTTCGGCCACCGGGAAGGCCACGAACGGTTGCCCGGGACGCTTGATCGCCAGCAACTCGGACGACTCGTGGGACGGCCCCATGAACTGCTGGCCGGCGACAATGGTGCCGTCGGCGGCCACGCCCAGGTGGCGAACACTGTTCATCTGCTGGGCCAGGGCCTCCTTGCTCAGCAGGGTGCCGTCGCGCTGCATCAGCACCAGGCTCGGCTCCATCGCATCGAGGTTCATGTCCACCCGGCTTTCGGCCTCGGTACGGATACCGCCGTTGGCGACGATCAGGGTTTCGCCATCGGGCATCCACGAGACCTGGTGCGGGCCGATGCCGTGGGTGGGGACCTCGCCGGCATGGACCAGGCGCTCACCTTCGAACCGATAGACTCCGAGCAGGCCGCGCCCCGGATCGCTGGTGTCGTTTTCGGTGGCGTACAGCCAGTCGCCACTCTTGTGGATCACCGCATGGCCGTAGAAGTGCCGGTTCGGCTGCGAGACCAGGGTCTGCAGCAGGCGCCCGTCGCGCAGGTCGATCAGGTAGCTCTGCGTGCCGGGGCGGCGGGCGACGAACACCGCCAGGGGCAACGTGGGGTGGTGGATGATGTCGTGGCAACGCTGGCTGACCCGGGTCGCGAAGACCTGCTGGCCATCCAGTCGATAACCCACGGCATAGTGTGCGCCCTCGCCGTCGTCGCGGGCCGAAAGCAGGAGCGGGCTTTTGCCTTTCTGGCGGAACAGGGTCCAGCCGCCCAGCGTGATCGCGCCGAGCAGCAGGCTACCCAGGGTCAGGGCCTGGCGTCGCAGCATCATCAGTCACCGTCGTTGGCATTGAAGCCCAGTTGGATACCCAGCGCCTTGGCCAGTTCACCTTCATGCAGGCGATGGACGACGTTGAGGCTGTCATAGAGGTCGTTGAGCTGCTGGCGACCGGCGTCGTCGCCGAGCATCTCGGTCAGCGAGCGCTGGTTGCTGGCGAACAGCTTCAGCGATGCGGCGTAGGCGGCATCGATCTTGTCGGCCAACGGCTTCTGCTCGGCCGGCAGCAGGCCGCGCAGGCCCTTGTTGTCGACCCCGACCCAGACGGTGCGGGCCGCCGCCAGGCTGGCTTCCAGGCCCTGCAGCGAAGACTGGCTGCGCCAGGCATCGGCCTGGAACGGTTGGGCAATACCCTTGGCCTGACGGCCCATCGGCGTGCCGAGTTTCTTCTTCAGGGTGTCCAGCGCGGTGACCTGGACCCGTAGCAGGTCAGCGATGGCCTCGTGGGAGTCGGCGTAGCGCTGGTTCGGGAACTTGCTCATCTGCGCGAGCATGCCGTCGTTGCTGTTCCAGCGCGACAGGATCTCTTCGGCCAGGGTCTTCTGGCGTTCGCCGATGGCGGTCAGCAGCGGGCAGTAGCGGGCTTTCTGCGCACTGTCGGCCATGTCGATCCGACTGTCGAACAGAATGTATTCGTAGGCCGACAAGCCCTGGACGACCACACTGGATTTGGCCAGGGTGGCGGCATCGATCTGCGGCTGGGCGCTGACCAGTTGCTCGACCTGGCGGCCGACCAGGTTCTTCTTGTCCGGCCAGAACTGAACCTGCCAGGAGCGGTTGCCCTCGGCCAGTGGCCCGATCAGCAACGGCTGCAGTTCGGCCCAGGCTTTCTGGGCGTGGAGGAAGTCGGCACGGGCGGTGTCCAGGCTGGCCTTGCCTTCGCAGAAGGCCAGGGCGCTGATCGCCAGTTGGCGATCGGCCTCGACCCAGCGGCTGTAGGTCGGCAGGATCACCTGCTTGGCGATCGCTGCCGAAGTGAGGGCCTGTGGATCCTGCGGCGAGCAGGCTCCGATGGCGAGTGCGGCGAGGCTGGTGAACAACAGTTTGGGGCGGAACATGTCCAGGTCCTCTGATTAAGGATTTCTTATAGCGAATTCAGGAAAGCCAGCAACGCGGCGCGCTGCTCGGCATTGAACGACAGAACGCGCTGCTGTGCCGGCAAGGCTTCGCCGCCATGCCAGAGCACGGCTTCGAGCAGACTGCGGGCGCGGCCGTCATGCAGGAATCGGGTGTGGCCGCTGACCGTCCCGGTCAGGCCGATACCCCACAGGGGGGGCGTGCGCCAGTCGCTGCCGCTGGCAAGGAACTCGGTGCGGTTGTCCGCCAGCCCAGGGCCCATGTCATGCAGCAACAGGTCACTGTAGGGGCGGATCACCTGGCCGGCCAGCTCCGGCTCGGCGGCAGTGGCCGCAGTAGTGAATTGTGGGGTATGGCAGTTCTGGCAGCCGGCCTGGTGGAACAGGCGCTTGCCGGCCAGTACCTGTTCTGCGCCGACGTCCCGACGAGCCGGGACCGCCAGGTTGCGGGTGTAGAACAGCACCAGGCGCAGGATGTTGTCGCTGACCTCCTGTTCGCCGTCGGCGCCATTGCCGTTGGGGGCATTGCGACAGGCGCTCTGGGTCGCGGTGCAATCATCGAAGGGCCGCAGGGTCGTGGTGAGGCCCATGTCGCCGGAAAACGCGTGAACGTTTTGTTGGTTGAGATTGGGCTGCCCGGCTTTCCAGCCGAAGCGCCCCAGCACGGTCTTGCCCTGGGCGTCGTCCCAGACCCGGTTCGGCCGACCGGCGATGCCGTCGCGCTGCTGCGCTTTCGCGTTGGCGAGGATCGCCTCTTCGGGGATCGCCTCCAGCAGGCCCAGGCCGATCATGGGCGGCGCTACCCGCGCGGAAAAGCGCGTGTCCGGGTGCATCGGGCCGTAGCCCAGCTGGCTGATGAGCAGGCGTGGCCTGCGCAGTTCGACTTCGGTGCCGTCCTTGAAGCGCACCGGCAGCGGGTCGTACTCGACCCGTACCTTGCCTTCCGGTATGACGCCGGGGATGGCCATGTCCTGCAACTGACCGCCATAGACCGGCTCGGGCACCACGCCCTGTTGCTCGATCAGCTTCGCGTAGGCTGGCGCATTGGGGATCGACAGGCGCACCAGCATCGAGACGGCGTTGTCCGAGCCGGCTTCTGGAGGATGGCCGCGACCGTCCCTGATATGGCAGTTCTGACAGGCGTTGGTGTTGAACAGCGGGCCCAGGCCGTCGCGGGCAGTGGTGGTCGACGGAGCGATCACCCAGGGGCTGCGAAAGAAACTGTTGCCGACACTGAAGTCCAGGCGGCGCTCCGGCGACAGGTTGGCCGACGGCAGGGAAAAACTGTTGCGATCGCTCCTGTCCACGGTGGTCCCGCCGCCGGCGCGTGCCTCGCCGGGCTCGGGCGCGTTGAAGCGCGCGGCGTCATCGCAGGCACTCAGGCCCAGGGCCAGCAGCAACGACGACAGGCGAACAGGTAACGAAGGCATGGGCATGGACACAGGGTTCGGGACAGGGCGCGAATCTTATCGGGTCGGGACTGGGCAAGCGTTTGCCCAGATCAGTCATTCGTGTGGTGAGCTATCCGTTTCTCTGTGACGGGCGAACTCGCCACAAGGGTATCGTTCAGCGCAGGACTACCCCCTCCATGGGAGGGGGCGGCCAGGCTACCGATCAGAACTCGTGATCGGCATTGTCCGGGTTCAGGTCGCTGATGCCCAGCTTGGCGGCGGCCTGTTCGATCGAACCGGTCTGCTTGACCAGGGCGGCGATGGCGTCGCGCACGATCTTGTTGCCCGCGTCGTTGCCGGCGGCGATCAACTGGTCGTAATGCTCACCCTTGTTGGCATGGTCAACCATGACCTGGATCTTCGCTTCGGTGCTTTCCAGGTCGCCCTTGAGCGCGGTATCGGCGGCCGGATCGGCCTTCGCCACCAACGACGACAGGCTCGGGCCGGTCAGTTTGGTGCCGTCGACGCGGGTATATTCACCCAGGTAGACGTTGCGGATGCCCTTGGCGTCGTAGAAATGCGAGTTGTGGGTGTTGTCGCTGAAGCAGTCCTGTTCGTCTTCCGGGGAGTTGGCTTCCAGGGATACCTTCATCCGCTCGCCCGCCAGTTCGCCGAGGGACAGGCTGCCCATGCCGAACAGCATCTTGCGCAGGCCGCTTTCGGCCGGCTCGGCTTCCAGGCTGGCGCGATAGTTGTCGGCCACGTTCGGTTTCCAGTTGCCGACCATTTCTTCCAGGTCGTTGACCAGCAGTTGGGTCACGGCCTTCAGGTAGGCACGCCGCCGATCGTTGTGGCCACCGGTGGCGCCGGCACCTTCGAGATAGTCCGAGGCCGGACGGTTGCCGGCGCCCGGGCCGGTGCCGTTGAGGTCCTGGCCCCACAGCAGGAACTCGATGGCGTGGTAACCGGTGGCGACGTTGGCCTCGGAGCCGCCCAGCTCGTTCAGGCTGGCGAGTTTTTCCGGCGTGATCTCGGTCACATCGACCTTGTCCTCGCCAACCTGGATCTGCTTGTTGGCGATGATGTTGGCGCTGGCGCCCGGGTTGCCCAGGGCGTGCTCGTAGGAGGCGTCGACGTAGTCGATCAGGCCTTCGTCCAGCGGCCAGGCGTTCACCTGGCCTTCCCAGTCGTCGATGATGGTATTGCCGAAGCGGAACACTTCGCTCTGCAGGTAAGGTACGCGTGCGGCTACCCAGGCGGCCTTGGCGGCCTTGAGGGTGTCGTCGTTCGGCTTGGCGAGGAAGGCGTCGATGGCCTGCTGCAGCGTCTTCGCGGTGGATTCGGCATCGCTGTACACGGCGAAGACCATGTCGGCGTAGTGCGCGACCACCGCCTTGCCGGCAGCCTCGTCGACCTTGCCGGCAGCGTCGCTGGCAGGTGTGGCCGGAGCACTGGCGGCCGGTGTCGGCGCGGCGGCTGCGGTTTTTTCCTTGTCCTTGTCGCCACAGCCGGCGAGGGCGATGGCAAGGGCCAACAGGCTGGCGGTGGCCAGAGGCATGCGAATCATGGCGGGTATCCTGCTTCGAGAGGTTGGACGAGTGCGCGCGGGGACGCGCAAAACCGACACATAATGCGAAAGATATGCATTTTGTGTAAAGGATTAGTCTTTGAAATATTTACTAATAATCTGCTGCTTGATTACGGATCGGTATATGCGTACCGCTCCGCTTACTGGAGCATTGCCGCGTTACTGCGCTGGGCCTGCTTGAGATAGGCGCCCAGTTCGCGGGCCGGCAGTGGCTTGCTGTAGTAATAGCCCTGGCCCTCATGACAGCCTTCGGAAATGATGTAGGCCTCCTGCTCGACGGTTTCCACGCCTTCGGCGATCACCTGCATGCCGAGGCTCTTGCCCAGCTGGATGATCGCCCGGACGATGGTCGCGTCGTCGTCGTCCTCCAGCAGGTCCTGGACGAAGCTCTTGTCGATCTTGATCTTGTCCAGTGGCAGGCTCTTGAGATAGCTCAGCGACGAGTAGCCGGTGCCGAAATCGTCGATGGCGATCAGTGCACCGGAGCGGCGCAGGCTCAACAGGTGCTGGGCGGCGGTGCTGATGTCTTCCATCAGGCCGGTTTCGGTGACTTCCAGCTCCAGGCTGCGTGGTGGCAGGCGGTACATCTGCAGCAGGTTGTTGACCACCCGCGGCAGTTCGGCGTGGTGCAGTTGCACGGTGGACAGGTTGACCGCCATGCGCAGGTCGGTGAAGCCCAGGTCGTGCCATTCGCGCAACTGTCGGCAGGCCTGGTCCAGTACCCATTCGCCGATGGCGATGATCGTGCCGTTCTGTTCGGCCAGCGGAATGAACAGGTCCGGTGGCACCAGCCCGTGTTCCGGATGCTGCCAGCGGATCAGCGCTTCGACGCCGACCACCCGGTGGTCGCGGTAGCTGATCTGGGGCTGGTAGACCAGATAGAACTGATTGCGGTTGAGGGCTTCGCGCAGATCCTTTTCCAGCTCGCGGCGGCGGCGCATTTCGCTGTCGACGCTGGCGATATAGAACTGATAGCGGTTGCGTGAGCGGCTCTTGGCCAGGGTCATGGTCTGCTCGGCCTTCTGCAGCAGCTTCTCGGTGCTGTCGCCATCCTCCGGGAACAGGGTGATGCCGATGGTCGCGCGCAGGCGGATTTCCTGATGATCGAGGGCGAAGGGCGCTTCCAGGTCGTCGAGAATGCTCTGCGCCAGCTCGGCGGCCTCGTAGGGCTGCTCGATATCGGCCTGGACCAGGGCGAACTGGTCGCCGCCCAGGCGGGCCAGGGCGCCGAGACGGCCGCTGTGGGCGCGCAGACGGTCAGCCAGGGCGAGCAGCAACTGGTCGCCGGTCTGGTAGCCGAACTGTTCGTTGATGCCCTTGAAGTCGTCCAGCCCGACCACCAGCACCGCGACCCGCCGCTGCAGGCGTCCGGCGTCGACCAGGATCTTGTCCAGTTGTTGTTGCAGTTGCAGGCGGTTGGGCAGACCGGTGAGGAAATCGTACTGGGACATGCGCAGCAGGCTGTTTTCCGCCTCGTGGCGCAGATGGGTGTTGCGTTCGATCGAGGCCAGCAACTGGTTGGCGGTATTGATCCAGATCCCCAGCTCGTTGGTTTCGTGACCCTTGAGCAGCGGCAGTTGATTCGCCGCCGGGCGATCCGGGTTGATATTGCTCAGGTGATCGATGATGCGCGACAGCGGCTTGGTCAATAGCCAGTGGTAGACCAGGTACAGCACCAGGGCCATCAACAGCGCCCGCAGTACGCCGGAGATGAAGATGATCACCGAGCTGACGATGAAGCTCTGGCCATAGGTGGCGGTGTCGAGGGTGATGCTCAGGTCACCGTAGTACTCGCTGTAGGGGCCGCGACCAACCAGTTGCGTGGTGAAGGTGCGTTCCTGGCCGAGGATCAGGTCGGTGAGCCAGCGGCTGGAGGAGGTCTGCAGATCGCGGGATTTCTCCGCGAGCATGGTTTCGTTGGGGTGGCCGATGGAGGCCATGCGCACGGATTGGTCCTGGAACAGGCCTTCGATTACCTGCATGCCCATTTCCCGGTCGAGGCTGTAGACGGCCTGGGTCGAGGGGTCGCGAAACATGTCGAGGATCCGCTGGGCGTCGCTGGCAACCGCCTGGCGGGTCTTGTAGGCGTCGAACACGATTTGCGCGCAGCTCAGTACCACGCCGACAATCAATGCCGACAACAGCACGACCCGGAGCAACTTCACCGACAAGCTGTGCTTGAGTTCCAGCTTCAAAGGGCTATTCCTTGTTCCGTGCGGGTAGCATCAAGTTGCCATGAGTATTGGCAATCCGGCTCCGGCAGTCAAAGGGACAATGCGACTGGGGATGATCGGTACGTTTGCTCGACCCGAACGCGGTTTCCGTCCCTTCGGTTCATCAGGTACTGTGTCGGTAGGGGAGTGGCCTAACTTGAGGGTACCTCCTTCAATTTAGCTGACTTGGCGGGCCCCGGCTCATTCGTTTCAGCGATAAGGGAGAGGGCGAGGGCCTTTGGTCGGCAGGCCCGCTCCCTGCGCAGGCCCATGACCTGCAGGCGCCGGACTGGTCCGCGCAATCCTCCCCAAGGTCGCCCGCCGGTCCGGCAGCCAGTTCTGTCCAGGCATAAAAAAACCCGGCAGGGCCGGGTTTTTTCTGAAGGCGGGCTTCAGTCTCAAGCGGTGAAGGTCTTGCCTTCGAACTGCTCGGCGACGAATTTCCAGTTCACCAGGTTCCAGAACGCCTCGACATACTTTGGACGCACGTTGCGGTAGTCGATGTAGTAGGCGTGTTCCCAGACGTCGCAGGTCAGCAGCGGGGTGTCGCCGCTGGTCAGCGGGTTGCCGGCGCCGATGGTGCTGGCCAGGGCCAGGGAGCCGTCAGCCTTCTTCACCAGCCAGCCCCAGCCGGAACCGAAGGTGCCGACGGAAGTCTTGGTGAACTCTTCCTTGAACTTGTCGAACGAACCGAAGGCGGCGTTGATCGCCTCGGCCAGGGCACCGGTAGGCTGGCCGCCGGCGTTTGGCGCCAGGCAGTTCCAGTAGAAAGTGTGGTTCCAGACTTGAGCGGCGTTGTTGAAGATGCCACCCGACGAAGTCTTGACGATTTCTTCCAGAGTCTTGCCTTCGAACTCGGTGCCTGGCACCAGGTTGTTCAGGTTCACGACATAGGTGTTGTGGTGCTTGTCGTGGTGGAACTCCAGGGTTTCCTTGGAGATGTGCGGCTGCAGGGCATCGTGTGCGTAGGGCAGCGGCGGCAATTCGAAAGCCATGGTTATTCTCCTAATCAGGTCAGTTGCGGGGAGCGCAAGGCCGATCACGGGCGGCCCGACAATGCGCCGTGGAGTTTGTACCCCTTGCGGCGCAGGTTTCCGATCATAGCACCGGGGTAGCGGCTTAACCACGCAACAACTGTGTGGGATAAAGGTTCCAGAGCCTTTTGTCCCCTCACCCGGCCGCAATCAGTTGCGCCGCCACGCCGAACATCATCGCCGCCACCAGCAGGTCGAGGACGCGCCAGGTCGCCGGCCTGGCCAGCCAGGGAGCCAGCCATGCGGCCCCCAGTGCCAGGGTGAAGAACCACAGCAGCGAGGCGCTGGCGGCACCGACGACGTAGGCTCCGGGTTCGCTCTGCTGGGCACCGAGGGAGCCGATCAGCAGCACCGTGTCGAGGTAGACGTGCGGGTTGAGCAGGGTCACCGCCAGTGCGCTGAGCAGGACGGCGCGCAACGAGCGTACGGTCTGGCCCTCGCCCTGCTGAAGGCTCTGCCGCGAGCAGGCGCGGCGCAGGGCCTGGCTGCCGTACCAGATCAGGAACGCGGCCCCGCCCCAGCGGGCGACGGCCAGCAGCGTCGGGTTATGGGCCAGCACGGTGGCCAGGCCGAACACGCCGGCTGCCACCAGGATCGCGTCGCAGGCGACGCACAGCGCGGCAACCGGTAGATGGTGTTCGCGGCGCAGGCTCTGCGCCAGGACAAAGGCGTTCTGGGTGCCGATCGCCATGATCAGCCCGGCGGCGACCAGCAGGCCGTTGACATAACTCTGCCACATGCTGTTCAGGCTCCTGTGCGGGTCAGATCGTGCAGTACCGCCATGGCGCGCCCGGCGTCATCGCGACCGACGAACAAGTGGTCGTGGTAGTAGCCGGCGATCACGTTGCAGCTGATTCCGGCCTTGCCCAGGGCGCCGGCGAAAGCGGCGGTGAGGCCGACGGCCTGCAGCGCCGAATGCACGTTCAGGGTGATCCAGGCGGCGCAGTAGTCGAAAAGCAGGCCCAGCGCCTCGGCGTCCTCACGCTTGAGGATCACTGTCAGGCCTTCGCGTTCGCGAAAGCTGCCGAGCACTTCGCGGCCCTGCAGCAGGCTGCTGTTGGCGATGGAGCAGAACACGTAGTCGCCGTCGTTCAGTTGTGGGCTCATGCTGCGCAGCAGGGTTGCCAGGGAGGTTTCGCCAGCCATGCCGGTATCCTTGTATTCGAAGAGTGCTGGCGGGTATTTTCCAGCGCGATCCTGTATAAGAAAAACCAATATTGGTGATCGCTCATTAGGAAAACTGATGTTCGACTACAAACTGCTTTCCGCCCTGGCCGCCGTGGTCGAGCAGGCCGGTTTCGATCGCGCGGCGCAGGTGCTGGGGCTGTCGCAGTCGGCGGTTTCCCAGCGGATCAAGCTGCTCGAGGCGCGGGTCGGCCAGCCGGTGCTGGTGCGGGCCACGCCGCCCAGCCCGACTGAGATCGGCCGGCGCCTGCTCAACCATGTGCAGCAGGTGCGCCTGCTCGAACGCGATCTGCAGGGGCAGGTGCCGGCGCTGGATGAGGAAGGCCAGCCGGAGCGCCTGCGTATCGCGCTGAATGCCGACAGCCTGGCGACCTGGTGGGCCCAGGCGATTGGGGATTTCTGCGTCGCCAACCACCTGCTGCTGGACTTGGTGGTGGAAGACCAGACCGTCGGTCTCAAGCGCATGCGCGCCGGCGAGGTGGCGGCCTGCGTCTGTGCCAGCGAACGTCCGGTCGCCGGTGCCCGCAGCCTGCCGCTCGGCGCCATGCGCTACCGGGCGCTGGTCACGCCGGCGTTCATGGCCCGGCATTTTCCCGAGGGGGTCGATGTCCATTCGCTGACGCGGGCGCCGGCGCTGGTGTTCGGCCCGGACGATCTGCTGCAACATCGCTACCTCGCCGCGCTGGGTGTGGAGGGCGGCTTCGAGCACCATCTATGCCCTTCGGCCGAAGGCTTTCTGCGCATGAGTGAAGCTGGGCTGGGCTGGGGGCTGGTGCCCGAGTTGCAGGCGCAGGAGCAGTTGGCGCGGGGGCGACTGGTGGAGTTGATACCCGATAGACCGGTCGATGTGCCGCTGTACTGGCATCATTGGCGCAACGGGGGCCAGTTGCTTGGCCGCCTCACCGAGCATCTGGCACGCTCGGCCGGGCAATGGTTGGTGCCTCTGGCGTGATCGGCAGCGTTTAAGTAGCAGGCAACACGAATCAAGGTATTTGGAGACGACATGAAAATTCTGGTCACCGGCGCGAGCGGCTTCATTGGCGGGCGCTTTGCGCGCTGTGCCCTGGAGCAGGGCTATACGGTGCGGGTCAATGGCCGCCGGGCCGAAGGTGTCGAGCATCTGGTGCGTCGCGGAGCCGAGTTCGTCCAGGGCGATCTGAGCGATCCGCAGTTGGTCCGCGAGCTGTGCCGTGACGTCGAGGCGGTGGTGCACTGCGCCGGTGCGGTCGGCCTGTGGGGCCGTTACCAGGCGTTTCACCAGGGCAATGTGCTGGTCACCGAGAATGTCGTCGAGGCGTGCCTGAAGGAGCAGGTGCGGCGCCTGGTCCACCTGTCCTCGCCGTCGGTGTATTTCGATGGCCGCTCGCACCTGGGGTTGACCGAGGAACAGGTGCCCGGGCGCTTCCGGCATCCCTACGCGGCAACCAAGTTCCTGGCTGAACAGAAGGTCTTCGGCGCCCAGGAGTTCGGCCTGGAGGTGCTCGCCCTGCGGCCGCGCTTCGTCACTGGTGCCGGCGACACGAGTATCTTCCCGCGGTTGTTGAAGATGCAGCGCAAGGGCCGTCTGGCGATCGTCGGCAATGGCTTGAACAAGGTCGACTTCACCAGCATGCAGAACCTCAACGACGCGCTGCTGAGTTGCCTGCAGGTCAGCGGCTCGGCGCTGGGCAAGGTCTACAACATCAGCAACGGTACGCCGGTGCCGTTGTGGGACGTGGTCAACTACGTGATGCGCCAGATGCAGGTGCCGCAGGTGACACGCTACCGTTCCTACGGCCTGGCCTACAGCGTCGCGGCGCTCAATGAGGCGGCCTGCGCGCTATGGCCCGGGCGCCCGGAGCCGACCCTGTCGCGACTGGGAACGCAGGTGATGAACAAGGATTTCACCCTGGACATCAGCCGCGCACGGCATTATCTGGGCTACGAGCCCAAGGTCAGCCTGTGGGCGGCGCTGGATGAGTTCTGCCACTGGTGGCAGGCCCAGGAATCGACTGTCCGCTGAAACATTCGATAACCAATGCTGAACCGAACGCCCGGTTCGGAGTCGATCAGAGCGGCGGACAACGGGTTTATACTCGGGCATTTCGCCATCAACCTGGTTCGGAAAGGTTCTTTCATGCGTAACGATGCCAACGACGATTTCGATGATGTACCGAGCCTGCGGGCCGATGTGGAGGATGACGACGAGTTTCCGCTCAGCCCCGCCGCCCGTGAGCGCACCCGGGTGGCTTCGCGCAGCACGCCGGTGGTCAAGGTCAGGGCGGCGAGCACAGGTCCCTTGTGGGCGCTGGTGGGGGCGCTGTTCTTCGCCTTCGCCGGGCTGGCCTGGTGGAGCTTCCAGCAGATCTCGCTGATGGAGCAGCAACTGGTGGCCACCCAGGAGAGCTTTGCGCGGATCAGCGAGGAAGCGGCGGGGCGCCTGCAGGCGATCTCCGGCAAGGTGGCTTCCAGCGAGTCGAGTGCCAACAGCGATACCGAGGCGTTGAAACTGCAGGTCCGGCAGCTCGAGGGCAAGTTGCAGGAGCAGGATCGCCAGCAGCAGGGGGTTGCCGGCCAGCAGACCGGACTGGACCAGCGTCTGCAGAAAATGAACGCACAGACCGCGGACCTGCAGACGGCCAACGCTCAATTGCAGGCTCAGCTCAAGAGCCTGGCGAGCGACCTGGCGGCGCTGAAGGCGGCCCAGCCCGACAGCGGCAAGTACGATGCCGAACTCAAGAGCCATGCGGCGGATATCGCTGCGCTGAAGAAGCAGGGCAATCCGAGTGCAGCCCTGGAGCGCCTGGAGCAGGACATGATCGTGCTCAAGAGCGAGCAGGACAATCGCCAGGCGGCGGGTGGCCAGGGCGCGAGTACGGCGGAGTTCGACGCCTTCCGAGGACAGGTCACCCGCAACATCAATACCCTGCAGAGCCAGATCCAGAATCTGCAGCAGCAGATCAACGCGCGTCCTTGAGGGGGCAGTCCAGGACGGTGCTGTCTGTGTAGCGGCTGCTTGAGCCGTTGCCACCCGTCCTGGAAGCGTGTTTCCAAATATTGCCAAACGGCACTTCATCAGGGTTTCACGGTCTTAGAAGTATGCGTCGGCGTTCCTGTCGGCGTATGCCGACCAGCGTCGCTGGCCCGGCTTCTTCGCGGTCCGGGAGGCCGCCATGCATCTTCGACTTCTTCTCACGGCAAGCCTGGCTTTGACCCTTTCTGCGTGTGTGCCTTACTACGAGGACGGCGCGAGCTACTACCGTTCCGATGTCTATACGTCACCCGCGCCGGTCTACTACGGTGGCGGTTCCTACTACCGTCGGGACTATTACTATGCCCCGCAACCTCGCTATTACGCGCCACAGCCACGCTACTACTCGGCACCGCGTTACTACGTCCCGTCGCCGCGGCCTTATCCGAACCGCGGCTGGGGATACCCTTACCAGGGCTGGGGCGACCATGGCGGCGGGCGTGGCGACCATGATCACGGTGGACGCGGCCATGGCGGGCGCGGGCACTAGGCCGCCAGTTGGAGCGGGTGTTGTTCGCGGATGAATCCGGCTCCCACAGGTTTTGTGTCGCCCATGAGACTCATGGGCGCCAGAGTCGGATTCATCCGCGAAGGAGGCCTTGCAAGACAGCCCTGGGCACCAGCGCTTCAGTAGCCCGACAAGTCCGCCAATGGGTGCCGCCCTTCCCAGGCCTTGTGGAAATGCGCCTCGACCACTGCCCGCGGCACGTTCGCCACGTTCGGCCAGTGCCAGCGGGGCTGTTGGTCCTTGTCGATCAGCCGGGCGCGCACGCCTTCGCCGAATTCCGGGTGGCGGCAGCAATTCAGGCTCAGGGTGTACTCCATCTGGAACACCTCGGCCAGCGACAGGTGGGGCGCCCGGGCGATCTGTTCCCAGACCAGATGGGCGGTCAGCGGGCAGCCGTCCCTGAGGTTCTTCGCCGCCTGCGCCAGCAGGCTGTCGCTGTCCTCGGTGTGCTGGGCCAGCACCTTCCAGGCACAACTCACATCGGCGACATCCAGCAGCGCATCGATCCGTTCCCGGCGTGGCAACCACTGCGCTGGGGGATGCCGTTCGCGGGCCTGGTGTTCCAGGGCCTTGAGCAGGCTGTTGAGCTGCAGCGCGGCATGTTCCTGCCAGTTGAGCTGCAGCAGGCCGTCGATCAGTTCGTCCTGCTGGTCGTCACGCAGGATGCGGTCGGCCAGGCCAAGGTCGATCGCATCGCGGGCATTCATCCGGGCGCCGGTCAGGCCGAGGAACAGCCCCAGCTTGCCCGGCAGGCGGGAGAGAAACCAACTGCCACCGACGTCCGGATACAGGCCGATGCCGATTTCCGGCATCGCCAGTTGGCTGCCGGGGGTGACGATCCGGATGCTGGCGCCTTGCAGCAGGCCCATCCCGCCGCCCAGCACATAGCCGTGGCCCCAGCAGATCAGCGGCTTGGGGTAGGTGTGCAGGGCATGATCGAGACGATATTCCGCGGCGAAAAAATCCGCCGCCAAGGCCGGCACTTCCCCGGGCCGGGCACGGCAGGCCTCGGCCAGGCTGCGCACTTCACCGCCGGCGCAGAAGGCCTTGGCGCCATTGCCGCGCAACAGGACACAGGCCACATGAGGATCCCTGGACCAGGCATCGAGCCGTTCATGCAGACCGTTGATCATCGGCAGGGACAGGGCGTTGAGGCTGTGTTCGGCATTCAGGCTGGCGATACCGATCCGGGCGCCATTGCTGCCGATGAGTTCTTCGAAAAGCAGGTTCATCGCGACCTCTGACTGCGGGTTGAATCCTCAGTATGATCCTTGTGTGGGAAACTGCCGGTAATGCGTCGGATCAATTGACAAGCGTGGTAGGCATCCCTAGTGTCCGCCCCATTGTGATTTCCGGACCCCGCCATGACCGACGACGACCGTATCAAACTCGAACCCAGCTGGAAGCAGGCGCTGCGCGAAGAATTCGACAAGCCCTACATGGCCGAGTTGCGCGAGTTCCTGCGCCAGGAGCATGCCGCCGGCAAGCAGATCTATCCGCCAGGTCCGCTGATCTTCAACGCGCTGAACACCACGCCGCTGGACCAGGTCAAGGTGGTCATCCTCGGCCAGGACCCCTATCACGGCCCCGGCCAGGCCCATGGTCTGTGCTTCTCGGTGCAGCCGGGCGTGCCGACGCCGCCGTCGCTGGTGAACATCTACAAGGAATTGCAGCGCGACCTGAACATCGACATCCCCAATCACGGCTACCTGCAGAGTTGGGCCGAGCAGGGCGTGTTGCTGCTCAACACCACCATGACCGTGGAGCGGGGCAATGCGGCGTCCCATGCCAACCGCGGCTGGCAGTTCTTTACCGATAGGATCATCGAGGTGGTCAGCGAGCGCCAGGACAAGCTGGTGTTCCTGCTGTGGGGTTCCCATGCCCAGAGCAAGCAGAAGCTGATCGACTCGACCAAGCACCTGGTGCTGAAGTCGGTGCATCCGTCGCCGCTGTCGGCCTATCGCGGCTTCCTCGGTTGCGGGCACTTCAGCCGGACCAACAAGTTCCTCGAACAGAACGGCCTGACGCCGATCCAGTGGGCCTTGCCACCGCTGTAACCTGGGTGCCGCGCTCCTGGGGCGCGGCGACTTCAGGCGGGTCTGTTCCAGTGGCGGAACAACGGCTCGGCCATGAACAGCACGAACAGCAATCGCATCACCTGCATGGCGGTCACCAGCGGGACCGACAGTTGCAGGGTCTCGGCGGTGAGGCTCATCTCGGCGATGCCACCGGGCATCATGCCCAGGGTCAGCGAGCGCAGGTCGAGATGGCTCAGCGCGCTCAGGGCCCAGGCCGACAGGCTGGCGATCAGCATGGTCAACGCCGTGCCGACCAGGGTGCGGCCCATGAATGATGGTGCCCGGCGGAAGAACTCACGATTGAAATGACAACCCAGGCCGCTGCCGATCAGCCACTGGCCGATCTGGCTGGCGCCGTTGGGCAGGCCGATGTGCAGGTCCCAGGCGATGCTCACCGTTGCGCTCACCAGCAAGGGGCCGAACAACCATGGATTGGGTTGGCGCAGTCGCTGCCAGAGCCAGGCGAGCAGGGCGCCGAGGGGAAACAGCACGGCCAGCCAGTGCCAATCGACGACACTGGAACCTTGAATCGGCACACCTTCACCCAGCAGATACTTGAACGCCGCCGGCACACACAGCACCACCACCAGCACCCGCAGGCTCTGGCCGGCGGCGACCCGGCTGAGTACCGCGCCGTTGCGCGCGCCGAGGTTGACCATCTCCCCGGAGCCGCCCGGCATACTGGAGAAGAACGCCGTGGCGCGGTCCTCACCGGTGCGCCGTAGCAGCCACACCCCGAGCACGCTGGACAGGCTGGTGACCAGCGCGCCGAACAGGATCAGGCCGAAATGCGCCATTACCTGTTCCATCACCTGCGGCGTGAAATGCAGGCCGATACCGATGCCCACCACCCACTGGCCGGTCTTGCGTCCACCGGGAATCTCCTTGAGCTGCCAGGGCGTCAGGCAGCGCACCAGAATGATCGCCAGCAGCGAGCCGACCATCCAGGGCAGTGGCCAGCCGACCTGGCTGGCGAGGTAGCCGCCAGCCAGGCCGACCAGCGGGGTTCCCCACCAGTGACGAAAAGCTCGATCAGGCATTGGCCAGGTCACGGCGCTGGGTGGAGCGCTTGCGCCAGATGCGCAGCAGCGGCATCGCCAGCATGATCACGGTCAGCACCCAGACCCCGATGCTGATCGGGCTGGCCCAGAGAATCTCCAATGCACCGTTGGAGATCGACAGCGCCCGGCGCAGGTTCGACTCCATCAGCCCGCCGAGGATGAAGCCCAGCAACACTGGCGACAGTGGGAAATCGAGCTTGCGCAGGATATAGCCGAAGATGCCGATGCCGATCATCAGGAACAGGTCGAAAGTGGTGGCGTGCACCGCGTAGACACCGATCGCGGTAATGATCGCGATCACCGGCACCAGCGCCCAGTTCGGCACCGCGAGGATGCGGGTGAAGATACGGATCATCGGGATGTTGAGGATCACCAGCATGACGTTGGCGATGAACAGCGAGGCGATCAGGCCCCAGACGATGTCCGGCTGCTGTTCGAACAGCAGCGGGCCGGGGGTGATGTTGTACAGCGTCAGGGCGCCGATCATCACCGCGGTGGTGCCCGAACCGGGTACGCCGAGGGTCAGCATCGGCACCAGGGCGCCGCAGGCCGAGGCGCCGATGGCGGTTTCCGGCGCGGCCAGGCCACGCTTGTCGCCCTGGCCGAACTTGCCGCTGCTGCCGGCCAGGCGCTTTTCGGCCATGTAGGACACGGCACTGGCCAGGGTCGCCCCGGCGCCGGGCAGTACGCCCATGATGAAACCCAGCAGGCCGCAGCGGATGTTGACCACGAACACCGAGGCCGCTTCCTTGAGGTTGAACATCATCCGGCCGGTGGCTTTCACCGCTTCCTGGCCGTGGTGGGTTTTCTCCAGCAGCAGGAGGATCTCGCTGATGGAAAACAGGCCCAGCACCAGGACGACGAACTGGATGCCGTCGGTCAGGTGTACGTTATCGCCGGTGAAACGGTAGACGCCGCTGTTGGCGTCGATCCCGACACTCGACAGGAACAGCCCGATCAGCGCCGCGATGAAGGTCTTGAGCGGACGATCGCCAGCCATGCCACCGAGGCAGACGATGGCGAACACCATCAGTACGAAGTACTCCGCCGGACCGAAGGCGATCGCCCATTTCGCCAGCAGCGGGGCGAACAGCACCATGCCGCAGGTGGCGATGAAGGCGCCGATGAACGAACTCCAGGCCGACAGCGACAGGGCAACGCCCGCCAGGCCCTGGCGGGCCATCGGATAGCCGTCGAGGGTGGTCATCACCGTGGAGGCTTCGCCGGGAATGTTGAGCAGGATCGAGCTGATCCGCCCGCCGTACTCGCAGCCCAGGTAGACCGCCGCCAGCAGGATCAGCGCCGACTCCGGTGGCAGGCCGAGGGCGAAGGCGATCGGGATCAGCAGGGCGACGCCGTTGATCGGGCCGAGGCCGGGCAGCAGGCCGACGATGGTGCCGATCAGGGTGCCACTGAGGGCGGTGACCAGGTTGTAGGGGCTGAGCGCGACGCCGAAGCCCTGGCCCAGGTAGCTGAAAGTATCCATGTCAGTTCTCCAGAACGTCGAGCAGTCCAAGGGGCAGCGGTACATCCATGGCCTTGTCGAACAGCAGGTAGAGGCCAATGCTCATCAGGCTGATGATCACCGCGCTGGGCAGCCAGCGGCCGCCGTACAGGCGCGCCATCGGGATGCCGACGAGGATGCTGCTGAGAATGAAGCCCAGCGGTTCGAAGGTGCCGGCGAACACCAGCAGCAGGCCGACGCAGAGGGCGATCTTGGTCAGAGTTTCGCGATCCAGCGGCGGCTCGTCCTCGCTGTGCTTGAGTGGGGCCGGGCGAAACAGCATGTACAGCAGGGCCAGGCCCATCAGGCCGAGCATCAGCAGCGGGTAGGCGCGCGGCCCCACCGGTTCGTAGGAAAAGGCGGCCTGGTAAGGCCAGGCCATCAGCGCCAGGCCGGCACAGGCCAGCAGCAGCGCGAAGGCGAAGAGACGTTGCAAGAGCATGAGCGACTCCTGGGCCACGCCCCCGTCGCACGGGGTACGTGGCTGCGACTAGAGGGCGGTGGTCACTGGATCAGGCCGAATTCCTTGGCCAGCACCTTGTACTGGGCGACCTGCTTCTTCACGTAGGTGTCCAGCTCCGGGCCGGTCATGGCGAAGGGGAAGAGTTCGCGCTGGTCGCGCAGCTTGGCGAACTCCTCGGAGGCCAGCAGCTTGTCGAACGACTCTTTCCACCAGGCGTAGTCTTCATCGCTGACCTTCGGCCCGAGGTAGAAGCCGCGCACTACCGGCCAGACGATGTCGTAGCCCTGCTCGCGGGCGGTGGGGATATTCTTCATTTCCGGCTCGTCCAGGCGCTGTTCGGAGAACACCGCGAGCAGGCGCATGTCGCCGCTGAGGATGTGTGGCATGGAGTCGGAGATGTCGGTGCTGCCGACCTGGATATGTCCGCCGAGCAGGGCCGTGGCGATTTCGCCGCCGCCCTCGAGGGCCACGTAGCGCAGGTCGCGCGGGTTGATGCCGGCGGCCTTGGCGATCAGGGCGGTCTGCATCCAGTCCTGGCTGCCGACGGTGCCGCCGGAGCCGATCACCACGCTGCCGGGGTCTTTCTTCAGGGCCTTGACCAGGTCGTCGAGGCTCTTGTAAGGCGAGTCGCTTTTCACCGCGATGGCGCCGTAGCTGGTGCCGACGGCGGCCAGCCAGCGCACCGCGCTTTCATCGAAGCGGCCGAACTTGCCCTGGGCCAGGTTCAGCAGCGAGCCGCTGGACCAGGCTACCAGGGTACCGGCATCGGCCGGACGCTGGGCGACCACGGCGTTGTAGGCGACGGCACCCACTCCGCCGGGCATGTAGGTGACGCGCATCGGCTTGCTCAGCACTTTCTCGTTGACCAGGGCGCTTTGCGCCAGCTTGCAGGTCAGGTCGAAGCCACCACCAGGGGAGGCCGGGGCGATGCATTCCGGGCGCTTGGGTTCGGCGGCGAAGGTCTGGCCGGCCAGCAGGGCGAGGCTGGCGGCGAGGGCGAGTTTACGTAGCGACAGGTCCATTGTTCTCTCCAGGGGAGTTGTTGTTATGGGCGTACGGTTTCCACGGGGCAATAGCGTGGCGTGCGAGCGGGCGCGCGCAGTCGTCAGCGTGTGGCGAGAGGTCGATCGGGAGGAGGGGAACCAAAAGAACGGGCAGGCGTGAAAGCCTGAAGCTGTAGAGGCAGCATCGTGTCGGACTCCGTTTTTGTTCTTGTTCTTGATGAAAACGCATCGTGGCGTTTTTCTCGGCATTGCCATTTTTCGGACAGCCATGCGCTGCTGGCAGCGCTGGGCGCAACTGTCCGTGAAAAGACTGTAACGAGCGAACCTTTCACCAACCTTTCATCCGCCAGGGCCCGACAAACATGGGTCTGGCCGGCTAGCGGCGCTACGTTTATTGGGTAAACTCCGTGCTCGAAAGGGCGTTTGGCCGCCCCAGTCAGAGGTGGAAAATTCATGCGTGTACTCTTGGTCGAAGATCATCTGCAGTTGGCCGAAAGTGTCGCCCAGGCGCTCAAGAGTACGGGGTTGACCGTGGATGTGCTGCATGACGGGGTGGCGGCGGACCTGGCCCTGGGCAGCGAGGACTACGCGGCGGCGATCCTCGATGTGGGCCTGCCGCGCATGGATGGTTTCGAAGTGCTGGCGCGGTTGCGCGCACGTGGCAAGAACCTTCCGGTGCTGATGCTGACCGCCCGCAGCGATGTGAAGGATCGGGTGCATGGCCTGAACCTGGGAGCCGACGACTACCTGGCCAAGCCCTTCGAACTCACGGAACTGGAGGCGCGGGTCAAGGCGCTGTTGCGCCGCAGCGTGCTGGGTGGCGAACGACAGCAGCGCTGCGGGGAACTGGTCTATGACCTCGATACCCGCCGTTTCACTCTCGGTGACCAGTTGCTGACCCTGACTTCCCGCGAGCAGGCGGTGCTCGAGGCCCTGGTCGCCCGCCCGGGCCGGGTGATGAGCAAGGAGCAACTGGCGTCCCAGGTGTTCGGCCTGGATGAGGAAGCCAGCGCCGATGCCATCGAGATCTACGTGCATCGCCTGCGCAAGAAACTCGATGGCCATGCGGTGGCCATTGTCACTTTCCGCGGCCTCGGCTACCTGCTGGAAGCCCGTGATGCATAAGCCGGGCAGCCTGCGTTGGCGCTTGTTGTGGAACCTCGCGCTGTTGCTGGTGGTGCTGATGCTCGCCAGTGGCTGGAGTGCCTACTGGAACGGCCGCGAGGCTGCCGACACTGCCTATGACCGAACCCTGCTGGCCTCGGCACGAACCATCGCCGCCGGGCTGTCGCAGCGCGACGGGACCCTCAGCGCCGATGTGCCCTATGTCGCCCTCGACACCTTCGCCTACGACAGTGCCGGACGGATCTACTACCAGGTCAACGACATTCACCAGCAACCGATTTCCGGCTACGAGAATCTCCCGCCGCCACCGCCCGGCACGCCACGTACCGACGACTACCCGGCCCTGGCGCGGTTCTACGATGCCCAGTACCGAGGCCAGCCGGTACGGGTGGTGAGCCTGCTCAAGGCGGTCAGCGAGCCGAACATGAATGGCATGGCGGAAATCCGGGTGGCCGAGACCGATGAGGCCCGGGTCAACATGGCCCGTAGCCTGATGGCCGACACGTTGTTGCGCCTGGGTATGCTGGCGGGGGGCGCGCTGCTGCTGGTGTGGTTCGCCGTGAGTGCCGCGCTGCGCCCGCTGGAGCGCTTGCGCACGGCGGTGGAAGAGCGTCAGTCGGATGACCTGCGGCCCCTGCCGCTGGTCGAGGTGCAGCGCGAGTTGTGGCCCCTGGTCCGTGCTCTCAACCATTTCACCGAGCGTCTGCGCCGGCAGTTCGAGCGCCAGGAACAGTTCATCGCCGATGCTGCCCATGAACTGCGTACTCCCCTGGCGGCCCTGAAGGCACGCCTGGAACTGGGGCTGCGGGCCTCGGATGCCAACACCTGGCGCAGTACCCTGGAAACGGCGGCCCAGGGCACCGATCGCTTGACCCATCTGGCCAATCAGTTGCTGTCGATGGCACGGGTGGAGAATGGCGCCCGGGCGATTGCCGAGGGCGGTGCGCAGTTGCTCGACCTGAGCCAACTGGCCCGGGAGCTGGGCATGGCCATGGCACCCCTGGCCCATGCCCGAGGCGTGGCACTGGCGCTGGAGGCGGATGAGCCGGTGTGGCTGCGTGGCGAACCGACCCTGCTCAATGAGCTGCTGAGCAACCTGGTGGACAACGCCCTGGCCCATACCCCGGCCGGCGGCAACGTGATCCTGCGGGTCAGTGCTCCGGCGGTGCTGGAGGTGGAGGACGATGGGCCGGGTATTCCGCTGGAGGAGCGCGACCGGGTGTTCGAGCGCTTCTATCGGCGCAACCAGCAGGGCGTGGGTTCGGGGCTGGGCCTGGCGATCGTCGGCGAGATCTGTCGGGCGCATCTGGCGCAGATCAGCCTGCATGATGGCGAACAGCGGGGGCTGAAGGTGCGGGTGAGTTTTATCGCCGGTTGAGTGGGTGCCTGCGGTGGCCCGTTTGCGGACTCATCCGCGAACGGAGCACCAAAAGACCCTAGTTGAGCATCATCCGTGCATCATTGAGCTGTTCGACCCAGGCCACATTGTCCGGGGCCAGCCCCAGCTTCCGGAAGGCCGGCAGGCTGGTCGGGTCGATATGGGCAAAGGACTGCGTCGTGCCCTGGTGGCAGAACACCGTGGCGATCTGCACCAGGTCCACGTAGTCGGTGGTCGCGCTGTTCCGGCGCAGGTCCAGGTACTGGCCCGGCAACCTGATCAGCCGCTCCGGGAAGTCCCACACCCGCAGCAGCTTGTCGCCCAGCATCGGGTGGATGCTGTCGATCACATGGTCCAGGCTCAGCGGGTCGGCCAGCAGTTCGTAATGATCCTCGGCATAGGTGAGGATCGGCAGCACGCCGATCTGGTGCACCAGCCCGCCGAGCGCCGCCTGGTCCGGCTTGAGTTGGGTGAAATCGCGGCACAGTACGTAGCAGATCCCGGCAATTTCCAGGCTTTTGCGCCAGACCTCACGCATCTTCTGTTCCACCACCTCGGAGCGGGCATGGAAGATCTGCTCCATCACCAGGCCGACCGCCAGGTTGCTGCTGTAGTTCACTCCCAGTCGGGTGATGGCGGTATACAGGTCGGTCACTTCGTGGCTGGCCCGCAGCAGTGGGCTGTTGACCACCTTGATCAGGCGCGCCGACAGCGCGGTGTCGACACCGATCACCTTGCTCAGGGTACTGACGCTGATCTCCGGATCCTCGGCCGCCTCGCGAATCTTCAGGGCGACCTCCGGCAGCGTGGGCAGAACCAGGTCATCGTTATCGATGGCCGCCACCAAGTCCTGTTGGACCTTTTCCGCCAGCTTGTTCATTCGTGCTCTCTACAGCGGTGCAGTTAACGCTGGATTTCGCGGTCGCGGTCCAGTTGATAGGGCAGATCCAGCAGTGTCAACAGCGGACCTTGCAGATCGCCCAGGTGGACCGTGCCTTCCTCGGCCGCTTCGGCCTGCAGGACGGCCAGCAGTTCGATGCTGTCCTCGGCCTTGGCCGCGATCACCACTTCGCCGACCGAGCTGTTGTGGGACGGTGAGAACAGCTCGCTGCCCGGTTGCGGCAGGTGTTCGCCGTCCAGCGCCAGGCGGTACAGGCGACGCTTGAGCTTGCCCAGGTACTGCATGCGCGCGACGATTTCCTGGCCGGTATAGCAGCCTTTCTTGAAACTGACGCCGCCTACGGCCTGCAGGTTGAGCATCTGCGGGATGAACAGTTCGCGGGTCTGTGGCATGACCTGGCCGATGCCGGCACGCACCTGGCCGAGCAGCCAGGTGTTGAGATCGGCCTCACGCAGTTGGCTGGCCAAGCGGGCACGCACGCTTTCGGCCTGCTGCGCCGGTACCCAGAGTTCGCTGCGACCCGGCGACACACGCACGGCGATCAGGCCATCGGCACGCACTACGCTGTCGCTGTCGGCGGGCAATGGCAGGCCCAGGCCGGCCAGGCAGGTATCGGCTTCGCCGAGGCCGAAACGGACCCAGCCGGCGCTTTCGTCGGTGAGCCTGGCCTTGGAGAACACGGCGTACTTCTTCAGGTCCGCCAGTTGCGGCTCAAGCAGCTCGCCGGCCATGGCCAGCAAGGCTCCGTCACCTTCGAGCAGGATGCGGAAGCTCGATTGCATGCGGCCTTTCTGCGTGCAGCGCGCGCCGAGGCTGGCATGGCTGTCGCTGAGGTAATTGAGGTTGCAGGTCAACTGGCCTTGCAGGAACTTGCTGGCTTCGGCGCCGCGGACAGCGAGGACGCCTTCGTGGGACAGGGTGCAGAAAAAAGCGGAATCGGCCATGAGTCTTCGCAGCATGAAAAAGTCTGGTACACATCATAGAGGGGTGCCCTGGAAATGGATAGTTCGCAAAACGCCGGCTCATGCCGACCAAAGCCGACTGTGCGACGTCGATCAGGCCTGTATACTTGCGGCCAAATTCGAGGAGCGTTCCATGGTCGAAGATGTAGAACTCAATCGCCTCTATTGGCACAGCCGCCGCGGCATGCTGGAGCTGGACGTGCTGCTGGCACCGTTCGTCAAGGAGGTGTACCCGCATCTGAATGACGCCGACCGCGCGTGCTATCGCAATCTGCTCGAGTGCGAGGACCAGGACATGTTCGGCTGGTTCATGGAGCGTTCCGAGTCGCCGGATCCGGAACTGCAGCGCATGGTGCGCATGATCCTGGATCGTGTTCAGCCCAAGTAATCGCTTCGAATGCCGCTGGCGGGCCTCACGGCTGCTGCTGGCGGCGTATCTCGCGGCCCTCGGGTTCGCGCTGCTGTCGTTGTTCTTCCTGGATGTTTCGCTCTGGGCAAGCCTGTCCGGGGCTTTCGCCTGCCTGTTGCACGCGGCCTGGGTGCTGCCGCGACAGATCCTGCTGAGCCATTCTGCGGCTTTTACCGGGCTGCGCCGGGACGAGCAGGGCTGGCAGTTGTGGAGCCGGGCCGGTGGCTGGCAGCCGGTGCGGTTGTGCCGCGACAGCCTGGCCTTGCCCTGGCTGGTGGTACTGCGCTTCCGCCAGCCTGGCAATTGGCTGCCGCGCTCGCTCTGCGTACCTCGCGACGCGCTGGCGCACGATGACCACCGGCGCCTGCGCGTACGGCTCAGGTTCAGCCGGCGTAGGTGGGCGGCACCAGGATAGTGTCGAGGGCCTCGGGCAACTGGCCCGGGTAGTCGAGGGTGTAGTGCAGGCCGCGGCTTTCCTTGCGTTCCATGGCCGAGCGGATCATCAATTCGGCCACCTGGGCCAGATTGCGCAGCTCGATCAGGTCGCGACTGACCTTGTAGTTGCTGTAGAACTCGTCGATCTCGTCCAGCAGCAGGCGCACCCGGTGCTGGGCCCGTTGCAGGCGCTTGTTGGTGCGTACGATGCCCACGTAGTCCCACATGAACCGCCGGAGCTCGTCCCAGTTGTGGGCAATGATCACGTCCTCGTCGGAGTCGGTCACCTGGCTGGCGTCCCAGCTCGGCAGGGCCGCTGGCTGGGCGACCTGCGGAAGTTCCCGGAGGATGTCGGCGGCGGCCGAGCGGGCATAGACGAAACATTCGAGCAGCGAGTTGCTGGCCATGCGGTTGGCGCCGTGCAGGCCGGTGAAGCTGGTTTCGCCGATCGCATACAGGCCGGGAACGTCGGTGCGGCCCTGCTGGTCGACGAGGATGCCGCCACAGGTGTAGTGCGCGGCGGGCACTACCGGGATCGGCTGGCGGGTGATGTCGATGGAGAACGCCAGGCAGCGCTCGTACACCGTCGGGAAGTGCGCCTTGATGAAGGCTTCGGGCTTGTGGCTGATGTCCAGGTAGACGCAGTCGATACCCAGGCGCTTCATCTCGTGGTCGATGGCCCGGGCGACGATATCCCGTGGCGCCAGCTCCGCCCTGGGGTCGAAGCGCGGCATGAAGCGTTCGCCATTGGGCAGCTTGAGGTGCGCACCTTCGCCGCGCAGGGCCTCGGTGATCAGGAAGCTCTTGGCCTGGGGGTGATACAGGCAGGTGGGGTGGAACTGGTTGAACTCCAGGTTCGCCACCCGGCAGCCCGAGCGCCAGGCCATGGCGATACCGTCGCCACAGGCGCCGTCGGGGTTGCTGGTATAGAGGTAGACCTTGGCCGCGCCGCCCGAGGCCAGAATGGTGAAGCGTGCACCGTAGGTATCGACCTCGCCGGTGCCGCGATCGAGCACGTAGGCACCCAGGCAACGCTCGCCGTCCAGGCCCAGGCGTTTCTCGGTGATCAGGTCGACGGCCACGCGCTGTTCCAGCAGTTCGATGTTCGGACGCTGGCGGGCCTGTTCCAGCAAGGTCCTGAAGATCGCCGCGCCGGTGGCATCGGCGGCATGGATGATGCGCCGATGGCTGTGGCCGCCCTCGCGGGTCAGGTGGAACTCGAAACCGCCGTCGTCGACATTGGCCTCTTCATCGCGGGTGAACGGCACTCCCTGGTCGATCAGCCATTGAATGGCCTCGCGGCTGTGCTCGACGGTGAAACGCACCGCGTCCTCATGGCACAGGCCGCCGCCGGCGTTGAGGGTATCCTCGACATGGGATTGCACCGTGTCGGTATCGTCCAGTACCGCCGCGACCCCTCCCTGGGCCCAGAAGGTCGAACCGTTGGCCAGGTCGCCCTTGCTCAGCACGGCGATGCGCAGATGGCCCGGCAGGGTCAGCGCCAGGCTCAGGCCGGCGGCACCGCTGCCAATCACCAGCACATCGTGTTGAAAATGTTGGCTCATCTCAATCAATCCGAAAATAAGCACCGGGTCAACGGTGCGTTGGGCCCGGTCAAGTCAGGGCTCGGAACTCGCCACACGGCCCACTGGTAACTGCTGGGGGGGATCGGCACAATAGCCGGGCCTTCGTGGCATTGTGAAATTACTGCGGGCGGGAAGTGTGCGCCACTCCGGGCTCTCGTGCATATGGTTTTGCACGGTAAGACGATGATTTTTCGGCTATAACGAGGCTCATGCCGCCTTTGCCCGAGGGAACGGCACAATGCTATTACTTGCTGGGGTGTCCGGGAACTTTTAAAACGCCCCGGGCTCCATAGGCAGGTGCCAGAGAGAAGGGGACAGCGTCGGTTGTCTGCGTAGCCTGACGAAGGATACGCCAGCGGATTCGACGACAAGATCATTCACGCAGCCGGCCAGGGCCGTGCTGCGTTTTTCGTGTGGGCCCGTTTGAAGGGTCGCAGGAAACTTGCTTGAAGGGGGAGAACTTTTGCCGACAGTCCGAGTCTATGTTTGCAAGCCTGATCGATTAGCAATGGCAGCCTCCTTCAAGTCCAATGAGGAGCATTCATGCTAACCCAGGAAGAGGATCAGCAGCTGGTCGAACGCGTGCAACGCGGCGATCGGCGGGCTTTCGATCTGCTAGTGCTGAAATACCAGCACAAAATTCTCGGGTTGATCGTGCGCTTTGTGCACGACACCCATGAAGCCCAGGATGTGGCACAGGAAGCGTTTATCAAAGCCTACCGTGCGCTGGGAAATTTTCGCGGTGACAGTGCGTTCTATACCTGGCTGTACCGCATCGCCATCAACACGGCGAAAAACTATCTGGTGTCCCGCGGTCGCAGGCCTCCAGACAGCGATGTGAGTTCCGAAGATGCCGAGTTCTACGATGGCGATCATGGCCTCAAGGATCTCGAATCGCCGGAGCGTGCGTTGCTCCGGGATGAGATCGAAGGCACCGTCCATCGAACCATTCAGCAACTGCCGGAAGATTTGCGTACAGCGTTAACTTTACGTGAATTCGACGGTCTGAGTTATGAGGACATTGCAGCCGTCATGCAATGTCCGGTGGGCACCGTGCGCTCCCGGATTTTCCGCGCTCGGGAGGCCATCGATAAAGCCCTGCAACCGTTGTTGCAGGAAACCTGAGACAGCGGCGACAGCCAAGAGAGGAACCGTCATGAGTCGTGAAGCCCTGCAGGAATCGCTGTCCGCGGTGATGGATAACGAAGCGGACGAATTGGAATTGCGTCGAGTGCTCAATGCCCTCGACGATGCCGACACTCGTGCCACCTGGTCGCGTTATCAGGTTGCCCGGGCTGTGATGCACAAGGATCTGTTGGACCCGCGCCTGGATATCGCATCGGCTGTATCGGCGGCGCTGGCTGGCGAAGATGTGCCAGCCAGGAACACCCGTGGTCCGTGGCGCACCCTCGGTCGCCTGGCGGTGGCCGCTTCGGTGACCATGGCGGTGCTGGCCGGCGTGCGGTTCTACAACCAGGACGAGATTGCCGGCGCCCAACTGGCCCAGCAATCCAATCAGCCGGGTCTGGCCGCGCCAACGGCGAAGGGCCCTGCGGTATTGGCCGGCTATACTGAAGGCTCCGAGCCTACCGGGCCGATGGCCAACGGTGTGCTGCAACAAGGCCAGGCCGGTTGGGACCAGCGTCTGCCAGGCTACCTGCGCCAGCATGCCCAGCAAGCTGCCCTGAAAGGCACCGAGAGCGCGCTGCCCTACGCACGTGCAGCCAGCCTGGAAACCGCCAAGTAAGGAGGATCATGCGCGCACTACCTCTTTTCACGCTTGCCCTGGCCGGCGGATTCGCTCTCGCCGCCCAGGCCGACGAAGCCCAGGACTGGCTGAACCGTCTTGGGCAAGCCGAGCAGCAGCAAAGCTTCCAGGGCACCTTCGTCTACGAACGCAATGGCAGTTTCTCGACCCACAGTATCTGGCATCTGGTCCAGAACGGTCAGGTTCGCGAACGCCTGCTGCAGCTCGATGGGTCGGCACAAGAGGTGGTACGGGTCGATGGACGCACCGAATGCGTCAGCGGCACGTTGGTAGCGGGGCTCGGCCAATCGCCTGATGCCCATGCCCGCGCGCTTGATCCACAGAAACTCAAGTCCTGGTATGACCTCGCGATCGTTGGCAAGTCCCGCGTCGCCGGTCGCCCTGCGGTGATCGTCTCCCTGACGCCTCGCGATCAGCATCGCTATGGCTTCGAACTGCATCTGGACCGCCAGACCGGCTTGCCCCTGAAGTCGTTGCTGATCAACGACAAGGGCCAGTTGCTCGAACGCTTCCAGTTCACCGAACTCAATACCACCGATATCCCTCAGGACAGCCAATTGCAGGGCGGTGCCGAATGCAAGCCGGTGACCCAGGCCGGCAACCAGGCCCAGGCCAGCAAGGTGGCCCAGCAATGGCATTCCGATTGGCTACCGCCGGGTTTCGAGCTGGTGAACAGTTCGGCGCGTGTCGATCCGCAGACCAAAACCCAGGTCAGCAGCCTGATGTATGACGATGGCCTGGCGCGATTCTCGGTGTTCCTCGAGCCCCTCCACGGCGCCAACATCGCCGATACCCGCACCCAACTCGGCCCGACCGTTGCCGTCTCCCGGCGCCTGACCACGCCGACCGGGGAGATCATGGTCACGGTCGTGGGCGAAATTCCCATCGGGACCGCCGAACGTATCGCCCTGTCGATGCGCACCGGCGATGCGCAGGCTGCCCGGCAGTGAGAGACTGAACCATGACGTCTGTCGCCTCGATCCTGCGCCCACCTGCACGCTGTCTGGCAGCGGGATCGAGATGCCGAAATGTCTGGTGATTATTTTCCCTTGCAAACCAATCGGAATTTTCCTATAGGTCAGGACCCTCTCGGCCCTGGCCTTGTGTGTTGTTCCCGGTCCGTAATCCAGGCTTAATCGTCTTTGGGTTTTATGGTACCTGTCGCTTAACCATGCTCGTTATTCACGGGAGCCGTATGTCGATACCAAGCTTGAAATCCTATCTGTCCATTTTCGCCACGGTCCTGCTTCTTGGGCAGGCGGTGGCGGCCCAGGCCGCGGAGCTGCCCGATTTCACCCAGTTGGTGGAGCAGGCCTCGCCGGCGGTGGTGAACATCAGTACCACCCAGAAGCTGCCGGACCGCAAGGTTTCGGATATCCAGGGGCTGGAAGGCCTGCCCCCGGAGATCCAGCAGTTCTTCCGCGGCTTCCCGCAACCGCGCGGCCCGAAAGGGGGCGGCGGCGGTCGGCAGCGTGAAGCCCAGTCGCTGGGCTCGGGGTTCATCATTTCCAATGACGGCTATATCCTGACCAACAACCATGTGGTCGCCGATGCGGACGAGATCCTCGTGCGCCTGGCCGACCGTAGCGAGCTCAAGGCCAAGCTGGTCGGCACCGATCCGCGTTCCGACGTGGCCCTGCTGAAGATCGACGGCAAGAACCTGCCGACCCTCAAGCTCGGCAAGTCCAAGGACCTGAAACCTGGCCAGTGGGTCGTCGCCATCGGTTCGCCGTTCGGCTTCGACCACACCGTGACCCAGGGTATCGTCAGCGCCGTGGGCCGCAGCCTGCCGAACGAGAACTATGTACCGTTCATCCAGACCGACGTGCCGATCAACCCGGGCAACTCCGGTGGTCCGCTGTTCAACCTCAACGGTGAAGTGGTCGGTATCAACTCGCAGATCTACACCCGTTCCGGTGGCTTCATGGGCGTCTCCTTCGCCATCCCGATCGACGTGGCCATGGACGTTTCCAACCAGTTGAAAGCCGGTGGCAAGGTCAGCCGGGGCTGGCTGGGCGTGGTCATCCAGGAGGTCAACAAGGACCTGGCCGAATCGTTCGGCCTGGACAAGCCGGCCGGTGCCCTGGTCGCCCAGGTGCAGGATGACGGCCCGGCGGCCAAGGGTGGCCTGCAGGTGGGTGACGTGATCCTCAGCATGAACGGCCAGCCTATCGAGATGTCCGCCGACCTGCCGCACCTGGTCGGTGCGCTGAAGGCGGGCGAGAAGGCCAAGCTGGAAGTGGTTCGTGAAGGCCAGCGCAAGACCATCGAGTTGACCGTCGGGGCAATTCCGGACGAAGGCAAGGAAATGGACAGCGGCAAGTCGGCCGGTGCCGAGCGCAGCAGCAACCGTCTGGGCGTTTCCGTTGCCGACCTGAGCGATGAGCAGAAGAAGGCCAACGACCTGGTCAAGGGCGGCGTGGTCATCAAGGAAGTCCAGGATGGTCCTGCGGCGCTGATCGGCCTGCAGCCGGGCGATGTGATCACTCACCTGAACAACCAGGCGATCACCGATGCCAAGCAGTTCACCGAAATCGCCAAGGCCCTGCCGAAGAATCGTTCGGTGTCGATGCGTGTCCTGCGTCAGGGACGTGCGAGCTTCATCACCTTCAAGCTGGCCGAGTAAACCAGCCGGTTGGTGACTGGATGTAGAAAAGCCCGCCTTGAAATGAGGCGGGCTTTTTCATGGGCGGGCGGAAAGTCTCAGCGCTGCTTGGGGATGCGTACCAGCCGACTGTCGGAATAGATGTCGTGCCAGCTGCGTTTCTGCTTGTCCAGCAGTACCCAGATGAAGCCCAGGCCAGCGAAGAGCATGGAAACGATGGCGATGAGAAAGCGCAGCAGGGCCTGCCAGAGGCTGATGGCAGAACCATCGGCGTTCTGTACGCGAATGCCCCACACCTGCATGCCCAGGGTCTGGCCCTTGTAGGTCCAGAATTTGGCGAAGAAGCCGAACAGTACGCAGAACACCACGGTCGAGAACAAGGGGTCGCCGTCCAGGGCGCCGGAGTCGGCCAGGGTCTTGAGGCGCTGCTCGCCGATGATTGCCATCTGCGCCAGCTTGTAGATGAAGCCGGTCACGATCAGCAGGGCGGTGCACAGCAGGGCGTCATAGAACATCGCTGCCAGGCGACGGCCCAGGCCGGCGGCGGGGAAGTCACCCTGTGGGCTTAGTACGTGCTTCGTCATGGGGGCTTTCTCTCGAGGAAAAGGCCATTTTACGAAGCTACCCCCATAAAACCAGACCTGCAGCGGTTGATGCATAAACCGCGCACATAAAAAAAGCCCCTGATGTCACCATCAGGGGCTTTTCAGGCATAAAAACCGAACTCAGTTTTCTGCGATGACTTCGTCAGCCTGCAGGCCTTTCTGGCCCTGTACTGCGATGAAGGTCACTTTCTGGCCTTCTTTCAGGCTCTTGAAGCCGCTGCCCTGAATGGCGCGGAAGTGGACGAACAGATCCGGACCGCTCTCAGGAGTGATAAAACCAAAACCCTTTTCGTCGTTAAACCACTTGACGGTACCGCTCTTACGTTCGGACATTTCTTATTTCCTTTGACGCTAAAAATTAATGACAGCCCCTTTCGCTGGAAAGAGTACTGGGCTGGGTTGCAGGAAAGTAAGAGACGTCGAACGGGTTGTAGCGAACTTAAAGCTACTGCCCAGGTCACGATTCCAAGCGACCCATGCAAACACAGTAGGGAAACTCTACGCCAACTGTGGGAGAAAAAACAAGCCCCCGTCCATCCCGCGATTTGAGGCCGTTTGCCGCAGTTTTCGCGGGCTCTGGCGGGGACATCCCGGACATTCAGGCATTCACTTGTGTTCGACTGTTATAAGCCAAGTTCACTTGCGAATATATGCACTGGTTTGTGGCGGACACGTTACAAACCAGTGCACAGTTTCATTACCGTTAGTTGTTACTGTTGGTATCAACCACGATAGTAACGTTGTGCGACAAACGGCATTTTGCTGACTTTCAGCGGGATGCGCTTGCCTCGTACGATGGCCCAGACCTGGCTGTCCAGAGCGCAGTGGGCGGCATCCAGGTAGCCCATGGCCAGCGGTGCGCCGAGGGTCGGGCCGAAACCACCGCTGCACACGCTGCCGATCACCGTGCCGGCTTCGTCGACGATTTCCGCACCTTCGCGTACGGGAGTCCGCTCCTGGGGCAGCAGGCCAACACGCTTGCGCTGCACCCCCTGTTGCTGTTGGGCGAAGACCTGCTCGGCACCGGGGAAGCCACCGGCACGGGCGCCATCGGCACGCCGGGCCTTGGATATGGCCCAGAGCAGGTTGGCCTCCACGGGCGTGGTCTGCTCGTTCATGTCGTGCCCGTAGAGGCACAGGCCGGCTTCCAGGCGTAGCGAATCGCGGGCGCCGAGGCCGATGGCCTCGACTTCGGTCTCGGCCAGCAGGCTGCGGGCCAGGCTTTCGGCACTGGCTGCCGGCACGGAAATCTCGAAGCCGTCTTCACCGGTGTAGCCGGAGCGGCTGACGTAGCAGTCGACCCCCAGCAGGCGCAGTGGCGCGAACTGCATGAAGGTCATCCGGGTTACTTCCGGTGCCAGGCGCGCCAGCACGGTAACGGCGGCGGGACCTTGCAGGGCGAGCAGGGCGCGCTCCTCGAACAGCGGCTGCACCTCGCACAGATGCCCCAGGTGCTTGCGCAGGTGGGCCAGGTCCTGTTCCTTGCAGGCGGCGTTGACCACCAGGAACAGCTCGTCGTTACCCAGGTTGGCGACCATCAGGTCGTCGAGGATGCCGCCGTTTTCGTTGGTGAACATCGCATAGCGCTGCATGCCCACCGGCAGGTCGACGATATCCACCGGCACCAGGCTTTCCAGGGCCTTGGCGGCCCCGGCGCCGACCAGGCGGATCTGGCCCATGTGCGAGACATCGAACAACCCGGCCTGGTCACGGGTGTGCTGGTGTTCCTTGAGGACGCCCAGCGGGTACTGCACCGGCATTTCATAGCCGGCGAACGGCACCATGCGTGCCCCGAGTTGCAGGTGCAGGGCGTGCAGCGGGGTTTTCAGCAGGTTTTCGGTGGACATCTTCAACTCCTGGAAATTGTCGGAAGGCGGCTTGCGCCAGCCTCGCCGATCAGCATTCGATAATGTTTACGGCCAGACCGCCACGGGCGGTCTCCTTGTATTTGCTCTTCATGTCGGCACCGGTCTGGCGCATGGTGCGGATCACCTTGTCGAGGGAAACGAAGTGCTGGCCGTCACCGCGCAAGGCCATGCGCACGGCATTGATGGCCTTGACCGAACCCATCGCGTTGCGCTCGATGCACGGTACCTGCACCAGCCCGCCGATCGGGTCGCAGGTCAGCCCGAGGTTGTGCTCCATGCCGATTTCGGCGGCGTTCTCGACCTGTTGCACGCTGCCGCCGAGCACCTCGCAGAGGGCGCCGGCGGCCATCGAGCAGGCCACGCCGACCTCGCCCTGGCAGCCGACTTCGGCGCCGGAGATCGAGGCGTTCTCCTTGTAGAGGATGCCGATCGCGGCGGCGGTGAGCAGGAAGCGCACCACGCCATCCTCGTTGGCTCCGGGGATGAAACGCATGTAGTAATGCAGTACGGCGGGGATGATCCCGGCCGCACCGTTGGTCGGCGCGGTGACCACCCGGCCGCCGTTGGCGTTTTCCTCGTTGACCGCCAGGGCGTAGAGGTTGACCCAGTCCAGTACCGACAGCGCATCGCGCAGGGCCGCTTCCGGGTTCTTGCACAGCTGCCGGTGCAGTGCGGCCGCCCGACGCTTGACCTTGAGGCCGCCCTGGAGGATGCCTTCATTACGGCAGCCGGCGGCGACGCAGTCCTGCATCACCTGCCAGATCTTCAGCAGGCCGGCGCGGGTTTCCGCCTCGGGCCGCCAGGCGCTTTCGTTGGTCAGCATGACCTGGCTGATGGACAGGCCGTAGGTGCTGCAGTGGCCCAGCAGCTCCTTGGCGCTCTTGAACGGAAAGGTCAGCGGGGTGCTGTCCTCGACGATGCGGTCGGCACCGGCGGCATCTTCGTCGACGACGAAACCGCCGCCGACCGAGTAGTACTCGCGGCTGCGGATCTGGATGCCGGCGCTGTCGAAGGCGCGAAAGATCATGCCGTTGGGGTGATAGGCCAACGGTTTGCGGATCATCGCCAGGTGAAGTTTTTCGCTGAATTCGATGGAATGCTCGCCGAGCAGTTTCAGGCGTCCGCTGCCACGAATGGCTTGCAGACGATCGGCGACGGTTTCGGTATCGACGGTATCGGGGTACTCGCCCTCGAGCCCTAGCAGCACGGCCTTGTCGCTGCCGTGGCCCTTGCCGGTGGCGCCGAGCGAGCCGTACAGCTCAACCTTGACGCAAGTGGTCTGTTCCAGCAGGTTCTCGCGACGCAGGCCTTCGACGAAACGTGCGGCGGCGCGCATCGGTCCGACGGTGTGGGAGCTGGAGGGACCGATGCCGATCTTGAACAGGTCGAACACGCTCAGGGACATGTGGGTTCTCCGGGGTCGTTCTTATTATGGTGAGGACGCAGTCCCCTGCGGGAGCCAGCAAGCCGGCTCCCGCAGGGGGTGAGTCATGTGATCAAGCGTAGTTCTCGATCGATGGGCAGGCGCAGACCAGGTTGCGGTCGCCGAACACGTTGTCGACGCGACCGACCGGCGGCCAGTACTTGCCTTCGACCAGCGATGCCACCGGGTAAACCGCCTGCTCGCGGCTGTACGGGTGCGCCCACTCGCCGACCAGTTCCGCCGCGGTGTGCGGGGCGTTCTTCAGCGGGTTGTCGTCCTTGTCCAGGCTGCCGTTCTCCACCGCGCGGATTTCCTCGCGGATGCGGATCATGGCGTCGCAGAAGCGGTCCAGTTCTTCTCTGGACTCACTTTCGGTCGGCTCGATCATCAGCGTGCCGGCGACCGGGAACGACATGGTCGGGGCGTGGAAACCGAAGTCGATCAGGCGCTTGGCGACGTCGTCGACGCTGATGCCGCTGCTGTCCTTCAGCGGGCGCAGGTCGAGGATGCACTCGTGGGCCACCAGGCCGTTGCTGCCGGTGTACAGCACCGGGTAGTGCTCTTCCAGGCGCCGGGAGATGTAGTTGGCATTGAGGATGGCCAGTTGCGAGGCACGCTTGAGACCTTCGCCGCCCATCATGCGGATGTACATCCAGGTGATCGGCAGAATGCTCGCGCTGCCGAACGGTGCCGCGCAGACCGCGCCTTCCTTGCGCTCCATCACGCCATGGCCGGGCAGGAACGGCGCCAGGTGCGACTTCACGCCGATCGGGCCGACGCCCGGGCCGCCACCGCCGTGGGGGATGCAGAAGGTCTTGTGCAGGTTCAGGTGCGAGACGTCGCCGCCGAACTTGCCGGGGGCGCAGAGGCCGACCATCGCGTTCATGTTGGCACCGTCGATGTACACCTGGCCGCCGTTGTCGTGGACGATGCCGCAGATTTCGCGGATGCCTTCCTCGAACACGCCATGGGTCGACGGGTAGGTGATCATCAGCGCGGCGAGGTGTTCGCGGTGCTCGATGGCCTTGGCCCGCAGGTCCTCGATATCGACGTTGCCACGGGCATCGCAGGCGGTGACCACCACGCGCATGCCGGCCATGTGGGCGGTGGCCGGGTTGGTACCGTGGGCCGACGACGGGATCAGACAGATATCGCGACGGCCTTCGCCGCGGCTCTGATGGTAGGCGCGGATCGCCAGCAGACCGGCGTACTCGCCCTGGGAGCCGGCGTTGGGCTGCAGGGAGACCGCGTCATAGCCGGTGGCGGCGCAGAGCATCGCTTCCAGCTCGTCGGTCAGTTGCTGGTAGCCGGCACTCTGTTCGGCCGGGGCGAAGGGGTGCAGGGCACCGAACTCGGCCCAGGTCACCGGGATCATCTCGCTGGCGGCGTTGAGCTTCATGGTGCACGAGCCCAGCGGGATCATGGTGCGGTCCAGGGCCAGGTCCTTGTCCGCCAGCCGGCGCAGGTAGCGCATCAGCTCGGTTTCCGAGTGGTAGCGGTTGAACACCGGGTGGCTGAGGATCGGCGACTGGCGAACCAGGGCTGCGGGGATGCTGTCCTGGGCCGCAGCGGCGAGGGCGGCGAAGTCCGGCAGCGCCTTGCCCTCGGCCAGCAGGGCCCAGAGGGTTTCGACATCGGCCTGGCCGCAGGTTTCGTCCAGCGACAGGCCCAGGCGCTCGCCATCGACCACCCGCAGGTTGATCTGCTGCTCACGGGCCTTGGCCAGCAAGGCCGCGGTCTGGGCACCGGTCTTGAGTGTCAGGGTGTCGAAAAAGCTGTTCTGCTCGACGGCCAGGCCCAGCGCGGCCAGGCCCTTGGCCAGGATCGCGGTCAGGCGGTGGGTACGCCGGGCGATCTGCTTCAGCCCCTTGGGACCGTGATACACGGCGTACATGCTGGCGATGTTGGCCAGCAGCACCTGGGCGGTGCAGATGTTGCTGGTGGCCTTCTCGCGACGGATGTGTTGCTCGCGGGTCTGCATCGCCAGACGCAGGGCCGGCTTGCCGAAACGGTCCACCGAAACACCGACCAGGCGGCCGGGCATGTCGCGCTTGAACGCATCACGGGTGGAGAAGTAGGCCGCGTGCGGGCCGCCGAAGCCCAGCGGTACACCAAAGCGCTGGGCGCTGCCGATGGCGACATCGGCACCGAATTCGCCCGGCGGAGTCAGCAGGGTCAGCGCCAGCAGGTCGGCGGCGACCGCGACCAGGGCGTTGGCGGCGTGGAAGCGTTCGGTCAGTTCGCGATAGTCGAACAGATCGCCGTTGCTCGCCGGGTATTGCAGCAGTGCACCGAAGAAGCTGCTGACATCGCCCAGTGCGTGTTCGTCACCGACCACCACCTCGATGCCCAGCGGCTCGGCACGGGTGCGCAGCACGTCGAGGGTCTGCGGATGGCAGTGCACGGAAGCGAAGAAGGCGTGGCTGCCCTTGTTCTTGCTCAGGCGCTTGCAGAAGGTCATGGCTTCGGCGGCGGCGGTGGCCTCGTCGAGCAGCGAGGCGTTGGCGATCGGCAGGCCGGTGAGGTCGCTGATCAGGGTCTGGAAGTTCAGCAGCGCTTCCAGGCGGCCCTGGGAAATTTCCGGCTGGTAGGGGGTGTAGGCGGTGTACCAGGCCGGGTTCTCCAGCAGGTTGCGCAGGATCGGCGCCGGCGTGTGACAGTTGTAGTAGCCCTGGCCGATGTAGGTCTTGAACAACTGGTTCTGTGCGGCGATGGCCTTGATCGATGCCAGGGCATCGGCTTCGCTCTGGCCGGCCGGCAGGTCGAGGACGCTGGTGCCCTTGATGCTGTCGGGAATCACGCTGGCAGCCAGGGCTTCCAGGGAGTCGAAACCGAGGGTGGCGAGCATGGCGCGTTCGTCATCCTGGCGTGGGCCGATGTGACGGGCGATGAATTCGTTGGCGGTGCCGAGGTTGATGGTCATGGTGGTTCCTCAGGCCTGGGCTTCGATCAGGCGCTCGTAGGCGGCCTGATCCAGCAGTTGGCCGACAGCGGCGGCATCGGCGGGTTTGAAGCGGAAGAACCAGCCTTCGCCCAGCGGGTCTTCGTTGACCAGTTCCGGGCTGTCTTCCAGTGCCGGGTTGACCTCCAGCACTTCCCCGTCCAGAGGCATGTACACGCCGCTGGCGGCCTTGACCGATTCCACGGTGGCGGCTTCGGCGCCCTTGTCGTAGGCCTGCAGTTCCGGCAACTGGACGAATACGACATCACCGAGGGCGTTCTGGGCGAACGCCGTGATCCCGACCGTTACGCTGCCATCGGCTTCGGTACGCAGCCACTCGTGGTCTTCGGTAAAACGCAACTCGGTCATGGAAACACTCCTCAAGGGCCAGATTCGTCTGGTGGACGCTATTGAAGGCGAGGACTTCGCCCCGCTTGAATGGGACTCCCTTAGCAAGTTTGCGGCCAATCGGGTGAGGAGCTTGAAAATCAAGGGTTTGGCGCAGGTTTCGGCGCAGTTGCCGCGAATGGACTGTAGTGAAATCGCTACAGTCTGGGCGGCCGAAAAAAGCGCAACGGGATCAAAGTCTTGTCAGAATTGGGACGGCAGTCGTTGTAGCGAAATCGTTCCGCTGTATCGCTTTCAGTACAGATGAGTGTCGCTTCTGGAGTGGTCGCAGGGGATGGTTGTTCCCGGAGGTCGGCCGCTGGCCGCCTGCTGGTGTACCCCGCGGGTCGGTTTGCAGCCAGGGATAGGGTTGCGGTTCAGGGCTTGCCGGGAATCCCGTACTTGCGCAGGCGATGGGCAATCGCCGTGTGGGAGGTCTGCAGGCGGTTGGCCAACTGGCGGGTCGATGGGTATTGGGCGTAGAGCTTTTCCAGCAGGTTGCGCTCGAAATCCTCGACCGCCTGTTCCAGGCTTTCGATTTCGCCGTCGCTCTCGCGTGCCACGGAGGTGCCGGCGATGTCCAGGTCGCCGATATCCACCAGGCTGCCCTCGCAGATCGCCGCCGCGCGGAAGATCACGTTCTGCAACTGGCGGACGTTGCCCGGCCAGCGGTTGCCCAGCAGCGCCGGGTAGGTGCCGGGGGCGAGCCGGCACACCGGGCGCTGGATCTGCGTGCAGGCCTGCTGCATGAAGTAGCGCGCCAGCAGCAGGATATCCTGGCCGCGTTCGCGCAGCGGCGGCACCTCGACGTTGAGGACGTTGAGGCGGTAGAACAGGTCTTCGCGGAAGTTGCCTTCGCTGACCATCTTCTCCAGGTCGCGGTGGGTGGCGCTGATGATCCGCACATTGACCTTGATCTCGCGATCGCCCCCCACCCGGCGAAAGCTGCCGTCATTGAGAAAACGCAGCAGCTTGGCCTGCAGGTACGGCGACATCTCGCCGATTTCGTCGAGAAATACCGTGCCCTGGTTGGCCAGTTCCATCAGCCCCGGCTTGCCGCCGCGCTGGGCGCCGGTGAAGGCGCCGGGGGCATAGCCGAACAGTTCGCTCTCGGCGAGGCTTTCCGGGAGTGCCGCACAGTTCAGGGCGAGAAACGGCGCACCATGACGGGCGCTGATGGCATGGCAGGCACGGGCCACCAGTTCCTTGCCGGTACCGGTTTCGCCCTGGATCAGCAGGGGGGCATCGAGGGCCGCGACCCGCTGGGCCCGGGCCTTGAGGGTACGGATCGGCGCCGACTCGCCGAGCAGCGAGTCGAAGCCTTCGGCATGATCGTGATGCAGCGCGGACAGGCGTTCACCGATCCGGCTGGGCTGGTACAGCGTCAGCAGGGCACCGGCATCGGTGATCGGCGTGGCATCGAGCAGCAGCGTCTGGCCATTGACGGTGATTTCCCGCAGCGGCAGGCGAAAGCCGTTCTCCAGCAGGGCATCCAGCAGGCCGGGGTCGGCGAACAGCCCGGCGACGCTTTCCCCCGCCGGCTCGCGGCCGTACAGGGCGACCATGGCCGGGTTGGCCAGCAGCACCACGCCCTGGCTGTCCAGCGCCAGCACCGGATCGGTCATGGCCGCGAGCAGGGCGTCGAGCTGCAGGTGCCGGCGTTGTCCGGGCAGGATGTCCACCACCGTGACCGCCTGAACGCCACGCACACTGAACAGGGCATCGCGCAGCTCTTCCAGCACTTGCGGGCTGAGGGTCGGTGCGTCGATATAGACGTTGGGTGGCACCATCTCCACCGCATCCAGGTTCAGGTTGCGCCCACCGAGCAGCGCCAGGACCTCCTGGGTGATGCCGACGCGGTCGATGAAGCTGACGTGGATACGCATGGGACGGGATACGGTTCCTGGCGAGAAGGGCGCAATTATGCCATCTCCGCCGCAGGCTTCCCACGCGCAATGCTCCGCACCAGCCGCGCGGGCTACTCGAGGTGTTCGGGCTTCATCGGATCGCCGGACTTCACATGCAGTTGCGCGCGCACATCCTCGAACATCTCGTCGTAGTACCGGTGCAGCGCGATGATGTTGGCGCTCTTGGGCATGCCGTGCTGCTGGGCGAGGCGGGTGGCGTGGCGGGCGAAGTCGAAGGCCTGGTCCTTGGCCAGGAAGAACGACTCGTCGAGCGGCTTGTCTTCGATGGTGCCGTGCAGCCGGAACTGCATGCCCTGGCCCTCGCGCGGATCCTGGGCGAGTTCGTAGTCGATGCACAGGTTGTAGCTGAAGTCATCCCTGTTCAGCGCGTGTCGCTCGATATGCAGGTGACCGGGCTCGAACTTGGCCATGGTGATGTCTCCTTACAAGGCGTGAGTAGGGCAGACCATGGCCTGCCCCGAAGGTTCTCATGAATAGACGATGCCGGGTTGGGCGGTACTGACCCGGGTGCCCGCTTTACCTTGGACGATAGCCTCGATATCCGCCAGCGAGCCGATCACCGCAACCTTGCCGGTCTGCCGGGCGAACTCGCAGGCGGCCTCGACTTTCGGGCCCATGGAGCCGGCGGCGAAGCCGAGTTTTTCCAGGTCGTCGGGGTGCGCCTGGGCGATCGCCTTCCGGGTCGGCTTGCCCCAGTCGACGAAGGCCGCGCTGACGTCGGTGGCGATCACCAGCAGGTCGCATTCCAGCTGCCGGGCCAGCAGCGCCGAACACAGGTCCTTGTCGATCACCGCCTCGATGCCTTGCAGCTTGCGGTTTTCGTCGTACATCGTCGGAATCCCGCCGCCGCCGGCGCAGATCACGATGCTGCCGTTTTCCAGCAGCCACTTGATCGGACGGATCTCGAAGATGCGCTTGGGTTTCGGGCTGGCGACCACCCGGCGGAACCGGTCGCCGTCGGGGGCGATGCTCCAGCCTTTTTCCGCGGCCAGCCGTTCGGCCTCTTCCCTGGTATAGACCGGGCCGATGGGTTTGCTCGGCTGCTGGAAGGCCGGGTCGCCGGGGTCGACCTCGACCTGGGTCAGCAGGGTGGCGAAGGGCACTTCGAAATCCAGCAGGTTGCCCAGTTCCTGTTCGATGATGTAGCCGATCATGCCCTCGGTTTCCGCGCCGAGGACATCCAGCGGGTAGGGCGAAACCTGGGTGTAGGCGGCTGCCTGCAATGACAGCAGACCGACCTGCGGCCCGTTGCCGTGGGCGATCACCAGTTGGTTGCCAGGGTGGATTTTCGCGATCTGTTCGGCAGCGATGCGGATGTTGGCGCGTTGGTTGTCCGCGGTCATGGGTTCACCACGGCGCAGAAGGGCGTTGCCGCCCAGGGCTACGACGATACGCATGGTGCAGTCCTTCTTTGAGAGTCGTGTGGCCGGTTTTGGGGGAGTGGGCTTGGCCGCCAAGGGCTTCGCGGCGGTACGGCGTCCCGACAAGCCCGCTCCTGCAGGGTCAGATATCCGCCAACGCCGCCACCAGGATCGCCTTGATGGTGTGCATGCGGTTTTCCGCCTGTTCGAAGGCGATGTTGGCCGACGACTCGAACACCTCCTCGGTGACCTCCACGCCATTGGCCAGGTGCGGGTAACGGGCGGCGATGTCCTTGCCGACCTTGGTCTCGCTGTTGTGGAACGCCGGCAGGCAGTGCATGAATTTGACCCGTGGATTGCCTGCGGCCTTCATCAGCCGGCTGTTGACCTGGTACGGCAGCAACTGCTCGATGCGTTCATCCCAGGCCTCCACCGGCTCGCCCATGGAGACCCACACGTCGGTGTGGATGAAATCCACGCCCTTGACCGCCGCCACGGGGTCCTCGGTGAGGGTGATGCGTGCGCCGCTGTCCTCGGCGAACGCCTGGCACTGGGCGATGAAGTCGGCATGGGGCCACAGCGCCTTCGGCGCGGCGATTCGCACGTCCATGCCGAGCTTGGCGCCGATCATCAGCAGTGAGTTGCCCATGTTGTAGCGGGCATCGCCCAGGTAGGCGTAGCTGATGTCATGCAGCGGCTTGTCGCTGTGCTCGCGCATGGTCAGCACGTCGGCGATCATCTGGGTCGGGTGGAACTCGGCGGTCAGGCCGTTGAACACCGGCACGCCGGCGAACCGGGCCAGTTCCTCGACGATCTCCTGTTCGAAGCCGCGGTACTCGATGGCGTCGAACATCCGTCCGAGGACGCGGGCCGTATCCTTCATGCTTTCCTTGTGGCCGATCTGCGATGACACCGGGTCGATGTAGGTGACGTGGGCGCCCTGATCATGGGCCGCGACCTCGAAGGCGCAGCGGGTGCGGGTCGAGGTCTTCTCGAAGATCAGCGCGATGTTCTTGCCCTTGAGGTGCGGCCGCTCGGTGCCGGTGTACTTGGCACGCTTGAGGTCGCGGGACAGGTCGAGCAGGTAGTGCAGCTCGCGGTTGGTGTGGTGCATCAAGCTCAGCAGGCTGCGGTTGCGCATGTTGAAAGCCATGTTGGGTATCTCCCTGGATATATCGGTTGTCGCCACGATCGGCCGGCCTTTCTCGCCCTTCTTGTAGGAGCAGGGCTTGCCCGCGAATAGGCCCTCAAGCCTGGCGCTGCCTAAACGGACGCCTTCGCGGGCAAGCCCTGCTCCTACAAGGGCCGGTGCCCTGGGGAACCGTGGCGGGTTGTCGGTCAGTAGTCGATGGGGTCGCGGATGATCGGGCAGGTCATGCAATGACCGCCGCCACGGCCGCGGCCGAGTTCGCCGGCACTGATGGTGATGACCTCGACGCCGGCCTTGCGCAGCAGGGTGTTGGTGTAGGTGTTGCGGTCGTAACCGATCACCACGCCCGGCTCCACGGCGACCACGTTGTTGCCGTCATCCCACTGCTCCCGTTCGGCGGCGAAGCTGTTGCCGCCGGTCTCCACCACGCGCAGGGCCTTGAGGCCGAGGGCCTTGGCGACGGTGTCGAGGAAGCTGGTTTCCTCGCGGCGTACATCGATGCCGCCCGGCTTGCTCTCGTCGGGCCGCAGGCTGAAGGCGACGATCTGGTTCACCACTTCCGGGAAGACGGTCACCAGGTCGCGGTCGCAGAAGCTGAACACGGTGTCCAGGTGCATGGCCGCGCGGGACTTCGGCAGGCCGGCGACGATCACCCGTTCCACCGCCTTGTTCTTGAACAGGTTCAGCGCCAACTGGCCGATGGCCTGGCGCGAGGAACGCTCGCCCATGCCGATCAGGACCACGCCGTTGCCGATCGGCATCACGTCGCCGCCCTCTAGGGTGGCGTTACCGTGCTCCTGGTCCGGGTCGCCGTACCAGACCTGGAAGTCGGCGTTGACGAATTCCGGGTGGAATTTATAGATGGCCGTGGCCAGCAGGGTTTCCTGGCGGCGTGCCGGCCAGTACATCGGGTTGAGGGTGACCCCGCCGTAGATCCAGCAGGTGGTGTCCCGGGTGAACTGGGTATTGGGCAGTGGCGGCAGGATGAAGCTGGAGTGGCCGAGGAAGTCACGGAACATCTGGATGGTCTTGCCGCCGAAGCTGTCGGGCAAGTCGTCGGCCGATATCCCGCCGATGAGGAACTCGGCGGCCTTGCGGGGTTCCAGGCTGCGCAGCCAGGAGCCGACTTCGTTGACCAGGCCGATTCCGACCTGGTTGGCGGTGAGCTTGCGTTCGAGAATCCAGTCCAGGGCTTCCGTCTGGCCGACGATGTCGGTCAGCAGATTGTGCATTTCCAGCACGTCGATATCGCGTTCGCGCATCTTGGTGACGAAGTCGAAGTGATCGCGCTTGGCCTGGGCAACCCAGAGCACATCGTCGAACAGCAGTTCGTCGCAGTTGTTCGGGGTCAGCCGCTGGTGGGCCAGGCCGGGGGAGCACACCATCACCTTGCGCAGTTTGCCGGCTTCGGAGTGGACGCCGTACTTCACTTTTTCCGTGGTCATTGCAGATCCTCCAGAGGGAACGAACAGGGGGTTACAGCGTCAGGAAGCCGTCGTAGAGGCCGTAGGCGGCCAGCAGGGCGCCAGCGACCACTGCGGTGAAAATCAGCTTCTCGACGGGGGTGAAAATGGGTTTGCCCAGCTCGTGCTTGGCCTTGGCGAACAGGATCGCGCCCGGGGCGTAGAGCAGGGCGGACAGCAGCAGGTACTTCACCCCACCGGCGTACAGCAGCCAGATCGCGTAGAGCAGGGCGATGGCCGCGATCCACAGGTCCTTGCGGCGTTCGGCCAGGGCGTTTTCATAGGTTTCGCCACGTACCGCCAGCAGCACCGCATAGGCCGCCGACCACAGATAGGGCACCAGGATCATCGAGGTGGCGAGGTAGATCAGCGACAGGTAGGTACTGGCGGAGAACAGCGTGATGACCAGGAATATCTGCACCATGGCGTTGGTCAGCCAGAGGGCGTTGGCCGGCACGTGATTGGCGTTCTCGCGGCGCAGGAACGCCGGCATGGTGTGGTCGCGGGCGGCGGCGAACATGATCTCGGCGCACAGCAGCACCCACGACAACAGGGCCCCGAGCAGCGAGATGATCAGGCCGACGCTGATCAGCAGCGCGCCCCAGTGCCCGACCACGTGCTCGAGCACGGCGGCCATGGACGGGTTCTGCAGCCTGGCCAGTTCTGGCTGGGTCATGATCCCCAGTGACAGCACGTTGACCAGCACCAGCAACAGCAGCACGGTGATGAAACCGATGACCGTGGCCTTGCCCACGTCCGAGCGTTTTTCCGCACGGGAGGAGAAGATGCTCGCGCCCTCGATGCCGATGAACACCCAGACGGTGACCAGCATCATGTTGCGCACCTGGTTCATCACACTGCCCAGGTCCGGGTTTTTCACCCCCCAGATGTCGGCGGTGAAAATGTCCAGCTTGAAGGCGAACAGGGCGATCAGCACGAACAGCAGCAGTGGCACCACCTTGGCGACGGTGGTCACCAGGTTGATGAAGGCCGCCTCGCGGATACCGCGCAATACCAGAAAGTGCACCGCCCACAACAGCAGTGAGGCTCCGACCACCGCCGTGACGGTATTGCCTTCACCGAAGACCGGGAAGAAGTAGCCCAGGGTGCTGAACAGCAGGACGAAGTAGCCGACGTTGCCCAGCCAGGCGCTGATCCAGTAACCCCAGGCCGAGGAGAAACCCATGTAGTCGCCGAAACCGGCCTTGGCATAGGCGTAGACCCCGCCGTCCAGGTCCGGCTTGCGATTGGCCAGGGTCTGGAACACGAAGGCCAGGGTCAACATGCCCACGGCGGTAATCGCCCAGCCGATCAGGACGGCGCCGACATCGGCGCTGGCGGCCATGTTTTGTGGCAGGGAAAAGATTCCACCGCCGATCATCGAACCCACTACCAGGGCAACCAGGGCGCCCAAGCGTAGTTTTCCGGGAGACTCAGCCATTGCATGACTCCAGTTCAGGAGAAGTGAGGCTCCAGAGTAGGGATGCAGGTTGAGGCGGGAACTGATTCAGATCAGGTTATGGGTGTATCGGATCTTGAATGTCCAACTGCATTTAATTGCGCGGCTATTTATTTTAAGTAATTGATTTTTATTGATTTTTTTATGTTTTTTATGGGCTTGCCGGTCAGGCTTTGTCGCTAATTTGAAAGTTTGTGGCGCCATGAGTTGGAACAGGGTTAATGGTGTAGGACCTACATGTTTCTCAGCGACTGAAATAACTGGAAATAAAAAGGCTGGCCATATAATGGCCAGCCCTCGAAGTCACCACTGGGGTGGGTGCTTGCCCAATTTCGTGGCCGGCAACCGCCAATGCAACGGCGTGCCCTCGATGTTCAGTGGCGGGATCAGGCGATGCGCCGGCCCCCAGGCGGTGTACTCGACCCAGGTGCTACGGTCTCTGGAGGTTTCCCGACGCAGGGGCTGCGGGTCATGGGCCGTCCCCTGCTCCAGCAGCAGTTTCGCCGTGCGTGCCAGCGACAGCCTGGCCGAGCCGCCACGTCCGCTGTGCAGCCGTTCGGTCAACGCGCGGATCGCCGTGGCCGCCATCAGGTAGCCGGTGCCATGGTCCAGTGCTTGCACAGGCAGTGGCGTCGGCACCTGCGCCGGCTTCCAGTGCATGCCGGCCTGGGCGATGCCGCAGCTCATCTGCACCAGGCTGTCGAAGCCGCGGCGGTTGCGCCACGGCCCGCTCCAGCCATAGGCATTGAGGCTGACATCGATCAACCCGGGCGACAGTTGCCGACGGTGCTGCGCAGCGTAGCCCAGCCGTTCCAGTGCGTCGGCCCGATAGCCATGCAGCAGGATATCGGCCTCGCCCAGCAAGCGGTCGAACACCCGTCGGTCGGCGCTGTCGTGCAAGTCCAGGCGGGCGCAGCGTTTGCCCCGGGTGACTTCCGGGACCAGGCTCGGCTCCTCCCAATGGGGCGGATCGATTCGCAACACCTCGGCGCCGAGCCCGGCCAGCATGCGACTGGCGACGGGGCCGGCGAGGATGCGGGTCAGGTCGAGGACCCTGACTCCGGCCAGCGGCTGCGTGGTCGAGCCGCTCCAGGCCCGGGGGTGCGGATCGTCGTCGGTACTGCGCTGGATCAGTGCCTCGGCGTTGACCGCCAGTCCCTGGGGGTGGTTTTTCCAGTCGTCCCAGGTGCGCATTTCGGCAGCGCAGCCTCCGCTGTCGACGATCGCCTGCTCAAGCTCGCCCTTGTTCCAGCGGGCGACGAGCTCGGCCATCACCGCGCGGTCGCCGGCCGGCCCGAGTACCCGCTCGGCGGCGGCCCGATGATGCGGCGCGTTGGTGTGCAGGCGAATCCAGCCATCGGCGGTGGCGTAGTCGCCGGCAATCGGGTCCCAGGGCTCTGGCAGGTTCCAGCCGATGGGGCGCAGGGAGCTGGCGAACCAGAACGAGGCCAGGCGCCGGTCGACGCTGACTCCCGGGTTTTGTCCGGTCTGTTGCCGGAGCAGTTCGGCCACCGCTTCGCCCACGGCCGCCAGGCTGGCGCTGGCCAACTCGGTGACGGCAAAGGCCGAGGGCAGGGCACCGGATTCGGTGAAGTCTGGAGTCGAGGCGGGTAGCTCGAGTGCGGCTTGAATGGATGTCAGCAGATCGGTCATCGAAAGGCCCTCCATGAGTAGAATCATTGCAGCGCAAATATTCGCGGCTGTCGATTTTTGCAGGTCCCTTCCGACGATTGTGCGCTGGACGCGATGGCTGAATCGGATACTTCGCAGAATTGGCTGGGGGCTTGAGGGCCCATTCGCGGGCAAGCCCTGCTTCTACAGGAAGGCGGGGCGTACATCAGTGCGGGGCTTCGCTGCCTTTCAGGGCAGCTCGATGACCGGCAGGCGTTCGGGGCGGGACCAGATCCACAGGTTGCCGAGGGTCATGCCGGCAATGGCCAGGTACACCGGCCAGTGGTGTTCGAGCATCACCAGCATCAGCGTCGCGCACAGCAGCATGCTGACGGTGGCGCTGACCTTGGCCCGACGGGCGATGATCTTGCCGTTGCGCCAGTTGCTCAGGATCGGGCCGAACAGCCGGTGGTTCTCCAGCCAGGCGCTGAGCCGCGGCGAACTGCGGGTGGCGGCCCAGGCGGCCAGCAGGATGAACTCGGTGGTGGGCAGGCCGGGCACGACGATGGCGATCAGGCCGATGCCGAGGCTGACATAGGCAAGCACGCCGAACAGGAGGCGGCTGAGCTTGGAGGACGAGGGTGTTTTGCTGGTCATGGTCTCAATTGTGGTGCGCCGGGCGGCTTGGCTCAAGCCTGGTGTTTCATTCACGTCGGGGCCCTTCGCGGGCAAGCCCTGCTCCTACAGATGTACGCCGTATCCTGGAAGGATGTACGACTTATCTCTGTAGGAGCAGGGCTTGCCTGCGAAGAGGCCTTCGAAACCACCGAAGGTCTTGCAGGCAGACCCGTATTCAGGCCAGCTCAGGCGCCGATTCGTAGGCTTGTTCCAGCAGCACGGTAAAGCGTACGAACGCATCGATGGCTCCTTTCTCCACCGCCGCTTCCTCCTCGGCGCTGAACTCCAGGCCGTCCAGGGTCCTGATGAAGCTCTTCCAGCCCTCGGCACGGCCACCAGCCGGCTCGCCCAGGTGACGGGCACCGAAGGTTTCGCTCAGGCCCAGGCCTACGGCACGCTTGATCAGGAACGCGGCACCGAGCTTGGAACCTTCGGAGACGAAGATCCAGCCCAGGGCTTCGGCCTTGCTCGGGTGCTTCAGGGCACCGGCCACCGGCTCCGGGACTTCGGTATCCAGGTCCGCCAGGTCGGCCTTGGCCGCTTCGGCACGGCAGCGCGCCGGCAGGTCGGGGACGATGGCGATCAGTTCCGGGTCGTTGTACAGCGCCACCAGTTCCGACTGGAACAGATACTGGGCGACCACGAAACGGGCGAAATTGGCCTGGTTCTCGAACGGTGCGTGGGCCTTCACCAGTTGATCGAGCTTGCTGTGTGGCTCGTGGGTGATCTGGTTCAGACGCTGGGAGCGCAGGCTTGGGCGTTGGGTATTGTCCTGGGAGGTCATTGGGGAGTCCTTGGGAATGAGAGGCGCTTTCAGTTACTAGACGAACAAGGAGACGCGCCACAGTAAAAAAACCTCACCCCGCCGTCTGGCAGTGTGGCGGGGGAGGCGGCGGTCGGTCAGATATCCCAGATCAGGTTGACCGAGAAGTTGCGGCCCGGAGCGGTCAGACGGTCGAGGTTGGCCGGGCTGAGCACACCGGCTTCGCCCACGCCGTCGTAGCCACGTACGTCATCCCAGTTCCAGTACTTCTTGTCGGTCAGGTTGTACAGGCCGGCATTGACCGTCACGTCGTCGGTGACCTTGTAGAAGCCGGTCAGGTCGAATACGCCATAGCCCGGGGTCTTGAACTGCTTGCTGCTGGTCAGGCCGTCTGGCGCGTTGAAGGTGCTGTCGTCGACCCGGTCCTTGCGCTTGACCAGGGTCCAGCTCAGCAGTGCCCCGTACTTGTCCTGGTCGTAGCCCAGGCCGAACACGCCGGTGAGCGGGTTGACGCTGTTGATCGGTTCGCCACTGTCATCGTTGCGACCGTAGGCGTAGGACACCGAGCCCTGGGTGTAGAGCCCTTGCGGTGCGCCGAAGTGGTCCAGGTTCAGCCGTCCCTTGACCTCCGCGCCCTTGATGGTGGCGTGCTTGATGTTGTTGGTCTGGAACGTCAGCTCGCTGTAGCCGGGAGCGACCGCGTCTTCGTTGATGAAATCGCGATACTTGTTGTAGAACACCGCCACGTCGAAGGAGCCGGCCTCGAATCGACCGCGCAGGCCGGTTTCGTAGCTTTTGCTTTTTTCCGGCTCCAGGTTCGGGTTGGGTTCGACGTTATAGCCGGTGGTACCGTTCTGGAAGCGACCGTACAGGGCCTTGGCGGACGGGGTGCGGAAACCTTCGGCGTACTGGCCGTACCAGGTGTACTGGTCGGTCAGGGCGTAGGTCAGGCCGAACTTGGGCGAGACGCGGTGCCAGGTCTTTTTCGAGCCGTCGATGTCGCCACCGCCTGCGGCGGTGATGGTATTGATGAATGCCTGGGTGATGTGCGGCTTGAGCTGGGTGTAGTCATAGCGCAGGCCGGGCAGGAAGGTCCACTGGTTCCAGCTGATCTGGTCCTGGGCGAACAGCGAGTAGGTGTCGATGGTCGGATCGGGGAAGTCGCTGGATTTCACCAGGCGATCCAGTGGGCTGTTGCCGCCGACCGCGGTGCAACCCTGGCCGGGTACGGTGCTCACCGCCAGACAGGTGCCACTGCCGCTACGCGAGCCGGTGACCTTTTGCTGCTTGATGGTGCTGCCGTAGGTCAGCAGGTGATCGGTTTCACCGAGGTTGAAGGCCTTGTCCGCCTGGGCGTCGAGTACCCATTGCTGCTCCTTGTAGACCGTGTCCCGGCTGCGCAGCACACGACGCACGAAGGGGAAGTAGTCTTCCAGGGTGCTTTCATCGGTCTTGGCGGTTTGATAATTCAGGCTCAGCTTGACGTGATCGGCCACGGCGCTGTCCAGACCGAAACTGTTCTCGATGCCAAAGCGTTCGCGGGTGACGGTATCGTTGCCGGTACGCGAACGGTACATGCCCACTCCCGTACCATTGCTGAACGGCCCACCCACGGCGCTGCGCTGGTTGGTGTCGATATCGCTCTTGTAGCGCTCGTAGGTCAGGCCCAGGCGCGAGTCATCGTTGTAGTTCCAGCCCAGCTTGGCCAGCACGTTGGTGGTGCGGTTGGTTTCCGGGTTGGCTTCGGTGCGTTTCAGGCCGGTGCCGCCGGTGTCGCCGTAGGACTCGGTTTCGCGGCCGTTGCGCTGGCTCAGGTGCAGCAGGCCATCGAAGTCGCCGGTACGGCCGGCGACGGTGCCGGAGGTCAGCCAGCTGTTGTCGGAGGAGCTGTAGCCGCTCTTAAGGCGGGCGCCGACGTCCTCGCCGGGCTTGATGATGTCGCTCGGATCGAGGGTGTAATAGCTGACTGCGCCACCGATGGCGTTGCTGCCGTAGAGCACCGACGCCGGGCCGCGGAGGATTTCCACGCGCTTGACGATTTCCGGGTCGACGTAGTTGCGGTGGGTCTGTGCATAGGGGCCATTGAAGAAACTGTCGGGAATCTCGACACCATCGACCTGGGTCAGGATGCGGTCGCCATCGATACCGCGGATGTTGTAGCCGCTGATACCGCCGCCGCGCAGGCCCGCGCCGCTGACGGAAACGCCCGGCTCATAGCGCACCAGTTGCTTGATGGTGTTGACGTTCTGCCGGTCGAGCTGCTGGCGGTCCTGCACAGTCACGGTGCTGGGGACCGAGGACACGTCCTGCTCCTGGCGGGTGGCGCTGATGGTCACCTGTTGCAGATTGAGCGTGGTGCCATTGGCCCGCTTTTCCAGGACGACGTTGTTGTCGCCGAGCTTGCGGTAGCTCAGGTTGGTGCCGGTCAGCAACTGCTCCAGGGCCTTTTCCGGGGGCAACGCACCGTGTACGCCAGGCGATGCCACGCCCTGGCCGAGCTCGGCGGGCAAGCCGACCTGCCAACCGGTCACCGCGGTGAACGCATTCAGCGCCGAAACCAGCGGCTGCTGGGCGATGGCGAAATTGTAGTTGGCGAGGCTGCGCGCCGGTTGCGTGGCGCCGCTGGCCGCCAGTACGGGTGTCGCCTGGGCGCCGGCGAGCAGCATGGCGGCGGTAAGCAGGGACAGGGTGCACTGTTGCAGGCCGCCACTGCGGGCCTTGGAGGTGAAACGAGTGGGCATCGATAGCGCTCCGATCTTCGAAACTTATAGTTGCGATGCGATTCGTTATGAGAATCACTTTCATTGGCTATGACGAGACGAATGATCGAGTGCTATCGAGTAAAAAAACTTTCGGTCAGTTGAGAATGACCAGCGCTGGGTACTCCGAGACCCTTGCGGAAGTGATGTGGGCCAGTGAGCGGAGCACGTCCAGCGGCTTGTCCAGGCGGTAGTTGCCGGTCACGGCGACCTTGTCCAACTGCTCGTTGTTGTTGACGATCCAGCCCGGGTAGTAGCGTCGCAGTTCGGCCAGCACCTGGCCCATCGGGCAATTCTCGAACACCAGGCGGCCCTGGATCCACGCCAGGTCCTTCTGTGCATCGAGTTTTTCCGGAGGCCCGAAACCATGCGGGCCGACCCGCACACTGCTGCCGGCGGACAGGCGCAGGCGGGCACTGTCGTCGCGGGTACGCAGGTCGACATCGCCGCGCTGTACCTGCACCTGCGCCTCACCGTCCAGGTAGCGCACGGCGAAGGCGGTATCCTGTACGCTGGCCTGGACCGGCCCGGCATCGATCTCCAGCGGATGTTCGCGCTGGCCGGATACCTCGAAGAACGCCTCGCCCTTGTACAGTCGGGCCAGGTGTTGCTGGTCGGTGAAACGGCTGGAGAACGCCGAGTTGGTGTTGAGCAGGACCTTCGAGCCGTCTTCCAGTTGCAGGTGCTGGCGCTCGCCGGCCACGGTCAGGTGATCGGCCTGCAGGCGCAGGGCCAGGTTGCCGTAGGTGCCGATGGCGATCAGCAGCACGGCGGCGGTTGCCAGCGGTTTCCAGTGTGGGCGCAGGCGCCGCAGCAGGGACGGTCGCCGGCGGGTGGTTGCCTGCAGCGCCTGGGCGGCGGCGATCACCGCTTGTGCGTTCCAGGCGCCACTGGCCCGGGCATAGGCCTGGGCATGGGCCGGATCGGCGGCAAGCCAGGCGTCGAATTCGGCGCGTTGCCCGGCTGTCGGGCATTCCATCACGATCAGCCAGTCCAGTGCCTGATCCATGGCGTCGTCTGGCAACACTGGCCGAGCGGCTGCGGGAGGTGGCTGGTTGGGGCTGTCCGTCACGGGTGTTCCTCGGCAATCGTTGTCACGGTTTGGTTCGGTGATCCGCCTCCCGTGGGCTGGCGGATCTTGTAGGTCTTGGCGCTGAGGGCAAGCTTAAGGGCGATCCAGGCGTTCGGCCACCCCGACACAGATGGCCATGATCAGTTTCAGGTCCTTCTGCACGGTGCTCAGGGACACTTCGAGGCGTTCGGCGATCTCCTGGTAACTGCAGCCATGCAGGCGGCTGAGAATGAAGATCTGCTGTTGGCGGGCAGTCAGTTGACCCAGGCTCACGCTCAGGCGCTCCAGCAATTGTTCGGCATGGGTGGCATCTTCTGGAGTACTCAAGGGGGCGACGACACTTTCCACCACCTCCAGCGGCACATCCTCCATCAGTGTGCGGGCCTGGATACGCCGTGCACGCAGGTGGTCGAGCGCGAGGTTGCGAGCGGTCTGGAACACGAAGGGTTCAAGATGATCGATGGAGCGTTCGCTCAGGGCACGGGTGACCCGCAGGTAGGTCTCCTGCAGCAGGTCCTCGGCGGTGCTGGGGTTCTGCACCATGCGTTGCAGCGTACGCAGCAACGTAAGCCGCTGGGTGAGGAAGACCTGGTTGAACTGGGATTGCGTCACGACGGCACCTGACGGGGTTATGCTAATGATAATAATTAGCATTTGACCTTTCGGTCAAGGGGCCGGTTTCCCGGTCCTCAGTTTGGAAGAGTCGCTGTCTTGCCCAAGTTGCATGAGCCTGCGTGGCGTGAGGTAGCTGAATATCTGAGTGCTGTTTTCTATACTAAGGATTGGTTTTGAGTATCGAGGTTTTTACCCGTGGAAAGTTTTCGGAGGGAGCCGGGTGACGAAGGCGTTACTTATTTTTGAGCGTTTTCGGGGTTCATTCCGACCTTCCGGAGCTGCGGAAGTTCTTTTTTGCTGGCTTGGCTGTGTAAGCCTTTACTTACGTGTTGCGTAAGCGATCGAGGATGAACACGGCAGCAGATTGCCGAGAAATCTGTTTAATTGATTGAAATATAAGTGCTTTTTAAAACTTCCAATGGATCCGAAAACTCTCTGTGTGCTTCTGGATCCACTTGCGGGCGATCTGAAAGTCATTAATATCAGCCCTGTGTCGACGGATAGACACGGCGATCATGGAAGATCGCTAAGAGGAACATCGCGGGATGCGATTCATCAGGATGATGAAAGGGAAAAAAGGGACTAGGGAAAAAATGTGGGCGGGTTACACCGCCCCTTTTTTTTGCCTGTAGAAAAGTGCTGGCCCTGGCCCAACAACGCAAAAAGGCCCGCAAGGGGCCTTTTCGGGAGTACGCAGGACTCAGCGTTCGAGATACTGCAACTTGTCCTTTTCGCCATCCCACTTCTCGGCGTCCGGCAGCGAATCCTTCTTCTCGGTGATGTTCGGCCAGATCTCGGCCAACTCGAGGTTCAATTCAATGAAGGTTTTCATTTCCTCCGGGACTTCATCTTCGGAGAAGATGGCCACGGCCGGGCATTCTGGCTCGCACAGTGCGCAATCGATGCACTCATCCGGGTGAATCACCAGGAAGTTCGGGCCTTCGTAAAAGCAGTCCACCGGACAGACTTCTACGCAGTCGGTGTACTTGCACTTGATGCAGTTGTCGGTGACGACGAAGGTCATTTCTAATTCTCTCCTCAGGCGGCGGCGGCGAAAACCCTATCAGGACGGGCTCGCTGGGCTTGGGAACGGCTCTGCGAACCAGGCTAATAGCCCGCAGCTTCCCAAGCCGCGCGAGATTCTAGCAGCTTGCGGCCGTCTGCGTTAGATCCGTGTCTTCAATGTGTAAAGCATTTCCAGCGCACGGCGTGGTGTCAGGTCGTCCAGGTCGAGCTTGGCCAGTTCGTCGAGCACCGGGTGCGGCAGGCTGGCGAACAGGTCGCTCTGCTGCGGCACCGCCGGCTTGCCGGGCTTGGCCACCGGCGCCTCGTGGGGCAGGCTGGTGGTCTCCAGGCGGCTCAGGTGTTCGCGGGCACGGCGGATCACGTCGCCGGGTACGCCGGCCAGTTGCGCCACCGCCAGGCCGTAGCTCTGGCTGGCCGGACCGGGGAGCACGTGGTGCAGGAAGACGATCCGTTCGTTGTGCTCGGTAGCATTCAGATGCACGTTGGCCACCAGCGGTTCGCTCTCCGGCAGCACCGTCAGTTCGAAGTAGTGGGTGGCGAACAGCGTATAGGCCCGCAGGTGCGCCAGGCGCTCGGCGGCGGCCCAGGCCAGGGACAGGCCGTCGAAGGTACTGGTGCCGCGACCGACCTCGTCCATCAGCACCAGGCTGCGCTCGGTGGCGTTGTGCAGGATATTGGCGGTTTCGCTCATTTCCACCATGAAGGTCGAACGACCACCGGCCAGGTCGTCGCTGGAGCCGATCCGGGTGAAGATCCGGTCCACCGGCGACAACTCGCAACTGGCGGCAGGCACATAGCTGCCGATGTGGGCCAGCAACACGATCAGGGCGGTCTGGCGCATGTAGGTGGATTTACCGCCCATGTTCGGACCGGTGATCACCAGCATGCGGGTGTTGTCGTCGAGGGCCAGGTCGTTGGCCACGAACGGCGTGGTCAGCACCTGCTCGACCACCGGGTGGCGACCCTGGCTGATGCGCATGCACGGCTCGTCGACGAAACGCGGGCAGTTCAGGTCGAGGTTCAGCGCGCGTTCGGCAAGGTTGCTCAGCACATCCAGTTCAGCCAGCGCGGCAGCGGTGTCCTGCAGCGGTGGCAACTCGCCGATCAGGGTTTCCAGCAGCGCCTCGTAGAGCATCTTCTCCCGTGCCAGGGCGCGGCTCTTGGCCGACAGTGCCTTGTCTTCGAATTCCTTGAGTTCCGGGGTGATGAAGCGCTCGGCGCCCTTGAGTGTCTGGCGCCGGATGTAGTCGGCCGGGGCCGATTCGGCCTGCTTGCTCGGCAGTTCGATGAAGTAGCCGTGCACGCGGTTGTAGCCGACCTTGAGGTTGGCCAGGCCCGTGCGCGCCTTTTCCCGGGCTTCCAGGTCGATCAGGAACTGGCCGGCGTTTTCGCTGAGCGACAGCAGCTCGTCCAGCTCGGCGTCGTAGCCGGTCTTCAAGACGCCGCCGTCACGGATCACCGCCGGCGGGTTATCGATGATGGCGCTCTCCAGCAGGATCGCCAGTTCCGGGTAGGTGCGGGCAGTGGCGGCCAGTTGCTTGAGGTGCGGGGCGTCCAGTTCGAGCATCGCGTCCTGCAGTTGCGGCAGGGCCCCGAGGGCATCGCGCAGGCGCGCCAGGTCGCGTGGACGGGCATTGCGCAGGCCGATCCGGGCGAGAATCCGCTCGATATCGCCGATTTCCTTGAGCTGGGGTTGCAGCCGTTCGAAGCGGTAGCCTTCCAGCAGGCAGCCGATGGACACCTGGCGCGCGGTGAGGATCTTCAGGTCGCGCAACGGGCGGTTCAGCCAGCGGGTCAGCAGGCGGCTGCCCATGGCGGTCTGGCAACGGTCGACCACCGACTGCAGGGTGTTGTCGCGACCGCCGGCGAGGTTGATGTCCAGCTCCAGGTTGCGGCGGGTGGCGGCGTCGAGCACCACGGTATCGTCCAGCCGCTCATGACGCAGGCTGCGCAGGTGCGGCAGGGCGGTGCGCTGGGTTTCCTTGGCGTAGGCTAGCAGGCAGCCGGCAGCGCCGATGGCCAGGGTCAGGGTTTCGCAGCCGAAGCCCTTGAGGTCCTGCACGGCGAATTGCTGGCAGAGGCTCTTGTGCGCCGAGTCACGTTCGAAATCCCAGGGGGCGCGACGACGAGTGCCTCGGCGTTTCTCCGCCGGCAGGCCTTGTGGCCAGTCGTCCGGGATCAGCAGTTCCACCGGATTGATCCGCTCCAGCTCGGCCAGCAGGTTTTCCCAGCCCTTGATTTCCAGCACGGTGAAGTTGCCGCTGGTGATGTCCAGCACCGCCATGCCGAACAGCCGCTCGTCGCCGAGCACGGCGGCGATCAGGTTGTCGCGGCGCTCATCGAGCAGCGCTTCGTCACTGATGGTGCCGGGGGTGATGATCCGCACCACCTGGCGCTCCACCGGGCCCTTGCTGGTCGCCGGGTCGCCGATCTGCTCGCAGATCACCACCGATTCGCCGAGTTTCACCAGCTTGGCCAGGTAGCCTTCGAGGGAGTGAAACGGAATCCCGCACATCGGAATCGACTGCCCGGCCGACTGGCCGCGGGCGGTCAGGGTGATGTCCAGCAGCTTGGCGGCCTTCTTCGCGTCTTCATAGAAAATCTCGTAGAAGTCGCCCATGCGGTAGAACATCAGCTGATCGGGATGCTGGTTCTTCAGGCGCCAGTATTGCTGCATCATCGGGGTGTGCGAGGACAGGTCGGAAATTGGCTTATTCATCAGTGGGGTAGGTGATAGCTTGAATAAAGTGTGGGGGCAAAATCGGGCTGTTTGCCTGGCAATGGGCGCAAGGTTAACACGGGTGCTCCGGGTCCGCAGACATGGCCTTTTGCTTTTGATGTTATATTTATGCACTGAATATGCAAATTAGCATTTGCTATTCACGCAAAGCCCAATCAATATGCGCGTTATGCAAATACGCAATGTTTCTACCGTCCTCCGAGCGCTGCTCGACCGCCACGGGATCTCCCCCACGGAGCTTCACCGTCGTACCGGCGTGCCCCAATCCACCCTGTCGCGCATACTCAGCGGGAAGATCGTCGATCCTTCGGACAAGCACATTTCGAAGATCGCCGAGTATTTCCAGGTGAGCACCGACCAGTTGCGCGGCCGTGCCGATATCGGCGCCGCCCGCGACCAGGAGCAGGGCCCGCTGCACTCTGAACTCAAGGATATAAGCCTGTGGGACGACGACACCCCCGTCGATGAAGACGAGGTGTCCGTGCCCTTTCTTCGCGAGGTTGAATTGGCTGCTGGATCAGGAAGATTCGTCATCGAGGAAAGCGAGAAGGCCAGCCTGCGCTTCGGCAAGCGCAGCCTGCGCCACAACGGCGTGCAGTTCGACCAGGCCAAGTGCGTGACCGTGCGCGGCAACAGCATGTTGCCGGTACTGCGCGACGGTGCCACGGTCGGGGTCAACGCCGGCAAGAGTGCCATCGGCGATATCGTCGACGGCGATCTCTACGCGATCAACCACAACGGCCAACTGCGGGTGAAGCAGCTCTATCGCCTGCCTACCGGTATCCGCCTGCGCAGCTTCAACCGCGACGAGCACCCGGATGAGGACTACACCTTCCAGGAAATCCAGGAAGAGCAGATCGCCATCCTCGGGCACGTCTTCTGGTGGGGCATGTACGCCCGTTAATCCTCTCTGATTCGGAAAAAACCCACAGCCATGTGGGTTTTTTTTCGCCTGCAAAAAAGACCAACCCCTTGGTCGGCGGGGCCTCCATGCATTCGTGCATTGTTCGTGCAAAAATAAATGCATTTGTGCATTGACTGGATATGCATACATGCATATTCTTTGTTCCAAGCCGGCCGGAAAGGCCAGCCAAAGGCAGCGATGCCAGGGGGATGACCCCGAAGCTCTTTAGTCGTACCGCTTCAAAGAACAGGCAGCGATGGATCGGCCTTGATGGTCCAGAGGGTTGGCAACTGACCCGGGTGTGCAGCGTAAAGCACCGTAAGCAGTTATCCGGCGGGCAGGGGCCGCGGTCGGAGGAACAATTTGAATCGATCCGTACCGCGCCAGTAGCGCCGAAGGATCGGGTGTCCGCTTCGCGTATCCCGCGCTCGCCCTGATGGCGTGCGGGGCCGGAGCCGACACCGGCATTACCAAAGGGCCTGGCACGAGCCGGGCCTTTTGGAATGCCCACGGAACCGGGCTCCCACGAGAATCCTTCACCTTGAACTACAAGCCAAACCATTACCGGCCAGCCAATGGCCATTTTCTTCCACAGGAGGCGTGACATGACGAACGAGCAACAAGCGTTGGCGGACATGCCTATCTGGCTGGTCATCGTACTGGCCGTGATCGGCGGAGTGTCCGGCGAGATGTGGCGCGCCGACAAGGAGGGCGCCCGCGGCTGGCCACTGCTGCGGCGGCTGGTACTGCGCTCCGGCGCCTGCATGGTCTGCGGCGTGTCGACCATCATGCTGCTGTACGCCGCCGGCGTGTCGATCTGGACCGCCGGTGCCTTCGGCTGCCTGACGGCCATGGCCGGGGCGGATGTCGCCATCGGTCTCTATGAGCGCTGGGCGGCCAGGCGCATCGGGATCGATGAGCCGGTCGTGCGCAATTCTCAATCGGATCGGCCGTGACGCTGCAACAGGAATCGTTTATGTCTTCAAACACTATCGACACGCCCTCGATGCTGTTTAGCACCCTCAGGAACGTGATCAAGGCTGCTTACCCACAACTCAAGGTGGGGACTCGTCGCGAGTTCGATGGCGTGGTGGTACCTGCCTGGGTGCTGATAGGCATCGACGGTGACAGCGCGGGTAGTCGCGCCCACGACGGTCGCCGCGCCCACGAGTTCAGCCTTTCGCTGCAGACAGTCGTGTCCACCCAGGAGATGGATGCGACCTTGTCGGCCTGCAACCTCGCCAGCCAACTGATCGATCTGGTGATCGATAACCGCTGGGGAGCAGCAGGGCAATGCGAGTTGCCGAGCAACATCCAGGGGGTGCCCTCGACCTTCGCCGATGCCGGCCAGGTCTACGGCGGCTGGACCATTTCCTTCAAGCAGATGTTCTATTTCGGCCAGCCCCTGCTGGACGATCCGACCGGTATTCCCAGGTTCGCCCGCAGTTGGGAAGTGACCAACCTGGACGACCCCGATCAATACCTGCCGCTTCCCTAGAAAACCCACAAGGAGCTCATCATGTTCGAGGCGCTGCTACGCCTGCAACTGAGCCCGATCATCGAGCGTCTTGCCGAAATGGAGGCGGAAATCGACGACCTGCATCGCCGGGCCGAGAGTTTCTGCCGTATCGGCGTATGCGCAGCGGTGGACGCGGCGAGCCATACCTGCAAGGTCAGCCACGGCGAGCTGCTGACACCGGCGATCCGTTTCTTCAATCCCAGCGCTGGCGAGCAGAGCGAATCGCGCATCCCCTCGGTGGGCGAGCAATGCCTGCTGCTGAACTACGGCGCCGGCGAGGGTGGTAGCCAGTCGGTGGCGCTGTTTGGCATCAACTGCGATCGCTTCCCCCCGGCTGCGACGACGGCCAACCTGACACGCCGGCTGCACAGGGACGGTACCGAGAGCAGCTACGACGATAGCGCTCATGTCCTGAGCTGGAAAAACGCCGAAGCCACTTTTCGAGGTTCCCGCGAAACCATTGAGCTGACCCTGGGACCGGCGCGCCTGGCGCTGACACCGCAGTCCATCGAACTGAAGCTGGGCGCGGTGGGCCTGACCCTCGATGCCGCCGGCGTTCACCTGCTCGGCCCGCTGGTGGATCACCAGGGCCGGGTCATCAGCACCGCATAAGGAGCCCGTCTTGATCGGAGTCGACAGAAACAGCGGAGCCACGGTCGACGACTGGCTCCAGTTCGTGCAGCGCGCCACCCGCGCGCTGACCACGCCCCTGGGCACCCGCCAGAAGCGGCCTCTCTATGGCTCGCGGATTCCCGAGTTGCTGGGGCAGAACCTGGGCGACGATCTGCTGCTGCTGGCCCAGAGTCACGCGGCACAGGCGTTCTACAACCCGGCCAATGGCATCGGCGATTTCGCTCCGCAGGTGATCGTCGCCAGTCGCCAGGATGCCGGCCTGTTGCTGCGTTTCGCCGGGACCTGGAAGAACCGTCAACAGACATTCGAGGTAGTCACATGAGCATGTTGATCCCTGGGCAGAACCAGTTGGCGGAACCGGAGATCGTCAACGTCGACGTCTTCGAGGACCTGCTCGCCGAGTTCAAGACCTTTGTCGTCGAGTATGTCGGCGCCCGTTCCCCCGACAGTGCGGCCAAGCTGAAAGTCAGCCTCGAGAATGAAAGCGAGTTGCTGACCATGGCCCTCGAAGCGTTCTGCGTGCGTCTGCAAACCCATGAGCGCAAGTACAACGCCCGTATCAGGCAGATGTTGGCGTGGTGGGCCACCGGCAGCAACCTTGACGCTCGCCTGGCGGACATGGGGCTGGAGCGACAGTTGCTGGATCCGGGCGACCCGACGGCGTTTCCGCCGGTTCCACCGATCCATGAAAGCGATGACGATGCGCGCCTGCGCTACTACCTGGCACCCCATGCGCCGGCCGCAGGGTCGCGCATGCAGTATCGTCGTGAGGTGTTCACGCTGGGTGAGCGGCCATCGGTCAAGGTACAAAGCACTTCACCGGGCGTCGTGGCGGTCACCTACACCTTCGACCCGGATGGTTACGCCGCTCAGGTCAAGGACGGCAACGGCCGGCGCACGGCGCCTGGCGAGGTGATGGTGACGGTTCTCGCACGCCGTGGCGACGGCACGCCGTCGGCCGACCTGCTTGAGCGGGTGCGCAGTCATTTCTCCCGCCCGGATGTCAGGCCGGAGACGGACCTCGTGAGTGTCCAGGGGGCCGAGATCAAGGGCTACAAGATCCGGGTGGTGGCCAGGATCAATGGTGGGCCGGATTCGGGGCTGACGCAGTTGGCGGCAAGCCGTCAGCTCCAGGCTTATGCCGAGGCCTGCCATCGCCTGGAAGGGCGGGTCGAGCCGAGCTGGATCGACTACACCCTGCACAGTGCCGGGGCGGTTCAGGTCGAGATTCTTGAGCCGCGCGAGCCCATCGTCACGACGGCCTTCCAGGCACCCTATTGCACAGGGGTCGAGGTGGAGGTGCTGACGTTATGACGCAGCAAACACGATCCGGCAGCCTGTTGCCCGCGAACAGTTCACCCTTGGAAAAGGCCCTCGACCTGGCTTTCGGCAAACTGCTCGAACGTGTCGTCCCGCCGTTTCCCGAACTGATGAATCCGTTGCAGACCCCTGCCGGGTTCCTGCCCTATCTGGGCGCGGATCGAGGAGTCAGCGAGTGGGATGCCCAGGCCAGCGAGACCGAAAAACGCCTGACGGTTTCTCTTTCCTGGCAGATCCAGCGCCAGGCCGGGGTGCGCCAGGCGTTGAGTCATGCGGTGGAGTCGCTGGGCTTCACGCCGAACATTTTTGCCTGGTACGAACAGCATCCCCGAGGCACGCCATACTCCTTCGATGTGCAGGCGATCATCGGCCGCAGTTGGTCCAGTGGCGATCACAACCGGCTGATCCGCCGCATCAATGCGGCCAAAAGCGAGCGCGACCTGGGGACGATCACCCTCGTGCACGAAACCCGCGGGGATGTGCGGGTCGCCGCTGCCGTCGACAGCCCGCTCAGTATTCACGACGACAGCCTCGAAGGCGCGTTGCCTGACCTGAGGCTGCAGGCATCGCTGGGCGTCGGCAGTGGCACTCACCAGCCGTTCGGCGAGGGTGAGCTTTTCCTCAGTGCGGTCCTGCCCTGAACGGATGGGCAGGCGCAATCGATGGGCCCCGTCGGAGCCCTTTTCACACGACAATTTCAAGGCGCAGCCATGACACAAGACATTACGCGCCTGGTTCGCTTCACCTCAGCCGGCCTGGCTGAAGTGCTGCAGGCAAGAAACCAGGGCTTGAAAGGAAGCATCACCCATATCGGCGCCGGGACGGCGCGCTACGACCCGAACGGCAGCGAGACCACCCTGCGCGACGAACGCCAGCGGGTGGCGATCGTCGACTACGAGGACCTGGGCTCCCGGCAACTCCGGATGGCTGCGCTGTTCGATGGGCCTGAGGAATACGAAATCGGCGAGTTCGGCTTCTACCTCGCCAGCGGGACCTTGCTGGCGGTGTATTCGGTGGCAGGCACCCTGCTGACCTACAAGGCCGCGGCGGCACGTGTGCTGCAGAAGTTCACGCTGGATCTATCGTCCCTACCGGCGCAAAGCGTGCAGGTGGTGCTGGGCTCCAACAACCTCAATGTATTGATGGCTGAAGAGCTGGCAGCAGTGGCTACTGCCAATATCAACAACATGGCTCGGCACCTCGGTGTGCTGTTTCGAGTGATGGCATTGGAAGCCAACTAGGCGTGGCAGCAGTTTCAGGAATTTCAGAGGCAAACATCTGGGTAGATGTTGCCATTCCAGGAAAAACTCATGAGGGAAGAGGTTCTTTAAATGGGTATTGAACAGAAAATTGGTGAGCTTGTCAGCGCAGCTGATGGTCTGACCAAAGTTGTTGACGGAAAAATAGCGCAGATCGATGCGCGGATGGATGTCGCACGGGCCGAATTCGACGACTTCCGGAACCGGAAAGATATGGTGGGTGCGCCTGGTGTACAGGGCACGTTGCTGATGAACATCTTCCAGGGTGGTGTCTGGGGTACTGGCGGCGCTGTCGGTAAAGGGGTTTCAGGTGGATTCTCGCAAGTCGACCTGGGCAGCTCCGTCAATGTCTACATGCACTTCAGGCTGCCATTCAATATCAACAAGCATGATCAGATGTTCTGGTACAACATTCGCGGCTACAGCTACGGGGGGGCCGCTATTGTTGACGAAACGATCGTTGGCTACTGCTACTCCCCACAGCGAGCAGTGATCAATCAGGCTGTTTTCGGCAACATGTCGCCAGCTATCTACACCGACTCCCTGGGCAATGTGGTGATCAGGCTGAAGTTTCCGAATATTTATGTGACGACGGTCCGTATCGACACCATGCAGGTGGGTGTTGGAGGGATGACGCCAGTTGGAAGTCTCCAGGCGAAACTGTCCCTTACTGAAAAGGTGGAATTCAATTGAGTGAAGATAACGCTGTGACAATAGAGTTTCGTCCTAGCGCCGAGGCCATCGCCATCGCCGAGTGGGCATCCATCCGCACCCGTCGTAGCCAGTTGCTCGTCGCGGCAGACTCGCTGCAGGGGGCGGACAGCCCGCTGACTGAGGCGCAGTCGAGCGAGTTGGCGACGTATCGCCAAGCCCTGCGCGACATTCCGCAGGACGTTGGTGATCCGTTCACGATTACCTGGCCCGAGGCACCGGCCTTTCTGAAGTAACCCAACACCGCGAAAGCGGTTTTTTTTCGCCTGCACACAGCCCCTGCCCAGGGGCTTTCGTGTTTTTGCGTCTGGAGAAATTCGCAAATGTCCAACCGCCAGAAATACACCGTCATCGTGCCGTTCCCCATCGGGGGCGGGCACTGGTCGAGCGTCGGCCAGGAGCTCGAGCTGCTCGATGTCGAGGCCAGCGCGCTGCGTAGCGCCGGGCGCCTGGAACTGTCCAGCGTCCTGGCCCAGAACACCCACCCGGCCAAGAAGGCCAACACCCGGAAGGTAGAATAACCATGGCTGAGGTTTTGAACTTCGAGCACAACGGCATCACCGTCAATGCCACCGAATCGCCGGAGGCCATGGGTGGCCTGGGCGACAACGTGATCGGTCTGGTCGGTACTGCACCGAATGCCAGCGCCCTGCTGCCGCGCAACACCCCGCTGCGGCTGAACAGCTTCACCACCCAGGCCCAGCTGGACCCCACCGGCGCGGAGGCCGGCACCCTGTTCCAGGCGGTGTACCAGATCCTGAAAGTGGTCAAGGTACCGGTCTACGTGGTCATCGTCGAAGAGGGCGCAACCTTTGCCGACACCCTGAACAACGTGATCGGCGGTGAAGATCCCGCCACCGGCCGCAAGCTGGGCCTGGCTGCGCTGAGCAGCGTTCCCGAGGACCTGACCATCATCGGCGCGCCGGGCTTCACCGGCTCCAAGGCCGTCGCCGGCGAGTTCGCCGCCTTCGGCAAGCGCATCAAGGCCCGGGTGGTACTCGATGGCAAGGATGCCCCGGTCGCCGACCAGGTGGCCTACAGCAAGGAACTGGGGGGCGCCGACCTGGGCTTCGACCGTTGCCTGCTGGTGCACAACCTGCCGGCCGTCTATTCCAAGGCGGCGAAGAAGAACGTGTTCCTGGCGCCGTCGAGCCTGGCCATCGCCGCACTGGCCAAGGTCAAGCAGTGGGAAAGCCCGGGCAACCAGGCGACCTTCGCCGAGGACGTGTCCCGCGTCGTCGAATACAACATCCTCGATACCTCCACCGAGGGCGACCTGCTCAACCGCTACGGCGTCAGCTACTACGCCCGCACCGTGCTCGGCGGCTTTTCCCTGCTGGGCAACCGTTCGGTCACCGGCAAGTTCATCAGCTACGTCGGCCTGGAGGATGCCATCAGCCGCAAGCTGGTCAAGGCCGGCCAGAAGGCCATGGCGCGCAACCTCACCAAGTCCTTCATGGAACAGGAGGTCAAGCGCATCAACGACTGGCTGCAGACCCTGGTGGCCGACGAGACCATCCCCGGTGGCAACGTCTACCTGCACCCGGAGCTGAACAGCGTCGAGAAGTACAAGAACGGCACCTGGTTCGTGGTCATCGACTACGGCCGCTACGCCCCCAACGAGCACATGGTTTACCAGCTCAACGCCCGCGATGAAATCATCGAACAGTTCCTGGAGGACGTTCTCTAATGTTTACCAACCGCGTAAGACAGGCCATTGCGGCCACCCTCCAAGGCCTGCCGCTGTCGGCCACGGTGGAGACGTTTACCCCACCGAAGATCGAATTCGAGATGGAGACGATGCAAGGCGGGCGCTTCATCGGCGAGGAAATGGCCAAGAGTGGCAAGCCGCTGACCGCCAAGCTGGAGTTGCAGGGCGCAGGTCCGGAACTGATGCTGGCCCTGGGCGTGACCGTGGGCGACGACATCCTGCTCAATGTCCGCGAGGCGGGCCAGGACCAGGATGGCAACACCTACTTCATCTACCACACAGTCGGCGGCCGGCTGAAATCCCTCGAGGAAGGCATGCTGAAAATGGGCGACAAGCCCAAGACCACCCTCGAGTTCTCCTGCCGTACCTACAACCGCCTGGAAAACGGCGTGTCTGTGATCGATGTCGACGTGCGTACGCAGAAGTTCGTGCTCAACGGCGTGGACATCCTCGGTAGCGCACGCCGTGCCGTGCTGATGCCTTGAGCCGCGTTTCGCCGCTTCCTGTTGGCCGTCCCGACGCATTCCATGGCGTCGCTGGCGGCCCCATCCGTCATCAAGGAGTTCACTACATGTCCTGGCTGCCCCCCAAGCATCGCCTGCTTTCGCCAATCAACGCCGATGACGGCTCGCAGATCGCAGAGATCCAGCTCAAGCCGCTGTTCTACGCCGCGCAAAAGGAGGCCCTGGCCCGTGCCGGCGAGGATGAGGACGATCAGTTCTTCGAACTGGCCAAGCTCGCCACCGGCCTCTCGGACAAGCTGCTCGACCAGCTCAAGCGTCCGGACTACGTGAGCATCGCCCAGTACGTTCACGACATGTCGACCCGCCCGAGCCGCTACTTCCTCGAGCAGGCTGAAGATGCGGCGCTGGAGTCGGACCCTGACCAGGTGCACCTGCTGCAGCCGCTGGAACTGGCGGGGCGCAGCATCACCTCATTGAGCCTGGAAATGCCCGTGCTGCGGGCCACCAAGGTGATGAAGACGCTGAAGACGGCCAAGGAGCGGGCCGAGTTCATCACTGCCCATTGTACCGGGTTGATGATCCCGGACCTGGCTCATCTCACCGTACCCGACTGGACCCAGCTGCAGGTACGTATTGACGATTTTTTAAACAAACCGGCGGCCTTCTTTCAGAGCGCGACATCGAGCTGATCCTCGACATCGTGCCGCTCGTCTACCTGGCGAGCGAGGCGGAGATCCTCGAGTGGGACGCCGCGAAGGCGCTACGCCGCTACGACATAGCGGTGGCACGCCTGGGGTTGAAAGAGGAGTAGCGCCGGATGGCACAAGATAGCATTTCCTGGCGACCCACCGCGGTCAGCGAAGGCTGGGCCGCACTCGATCTGTCACTGGGCAGCCAGATTGCCCTGTTGACCGCCGAACAGCGACAGTTGCGCACGGCGATCGAATCGCTGAACAGCTCGCTGGCCGCCTCGCGCACGCTGTCGGCGCCGGCCTCCGGAGCAGGCAAGCCGGCGTCGGGCGATGAGCGCAAGCCGCCCCCACTGCTCCAGTCGGCTGTCTCGCTGGATGCGGCGATGGCTGACTTGGCCGTGGTGATGAAGCTCGAGCACAGCGAGCGTGAGGCCCTGTCGCAGGCCAATCTGAAGATGGCCAGCGAGCGCCCATTGGCCGCCAGGGGAATCAGCGCTGCGGACCTGGCCAGGGTGGAGAGGGGCGCGGTTACGGCAGGCATCGGCAGGGAGTTGAACGACCCCGGCGAGCGGCGCGAAGCCGTGCTGGGTTTTACTCGTGATGCTGCACTCATGGCTTCGGCCTTCCGTATCGATGCCGAGCAGTCCGCCGAGCTGATGGCCGGCTGGCGCACCGAGCTGAAACTCAATCAGGTCCAGATACGGGATCTGGCGGATGCCTCCAGCCTGTTGGCGCAGACGTTCGGAGTCATGCCTACGGATATTGGCGCGGTGGTTCGGCAAGCGGGCACCGCTCCTGCCGAGGCGGGCCTTTCGCCGGAGCAGACGGCAGCGTTTTCTGCCGTGCTGTTGCAGGCCGGCATGAACAAGGACCAGGCGAGCGGCAGCTTGAAGACCTTCAGCACTGCCCTGGGTACGCAGGCTTCCCCGCAACAGCAGGCAGCGTTTGCCGAACTCCGGTTGGATCGCAACGAGTTGTCCCTGGCGATGAAGCAGGATGCACCGGCCGCGATGGTTTCTCTGCTGGAGGCCTTGGGTAAGGCGCCTGCCGACCGGCAGGCTGGTCTGGCCAAGAGCCTGTTCGGCAATGACGAGGCGCTGCTGGCCCTGCAGAAGGATCCGGCACCGCTGAAGACGGCTTTTGCCGAGGTTGCCGACAAGGGGCGTTATGCGAGTTCCGTGCTGGGGGACAAAAGCGCCCTGAACCAGGCGGCGGAAAATGGCAGCGATTCCCTGTCGGGCAACTGGAACCGGTTTTCGGCCAGCCTGAGTCGATTTTCGACGACGCTGGGCAACGCCTTTGCGCCTGTGGTCGAAGGGCTGTTGGTGCCGCTGGGTGAGCTGTTCGACGGCTTGAGTGGCCTGGCCGAAAGCATGCCCAAACTGGCGGTGGCGGCTACCGCCAGCGTCGTTGCGTTGACGGCAGTGGGGCTCAAGGCCCTGGCAGGGGGCATGCTCGCCAATGGCCTGGAGACCGCGGCGGCGATCAATCGGCGTATCGCCGAAAAGCTGGGGCCCGAGAGCACCGACAAGGCTGATTCGTCCGGGCAACCCGCTCGCCGCAGGAACCCGAGGAATCGCCGAGGCAAGCGCGGTCCCAGGGCCGGGATCGGATCTGTGAAGAAACCGCGGAACGAATCTCGGGGTAAACTCGACATCAAGGTTCAGAAAAAGGCACCGACCGACCGCAAGGCTGCTCCACCGGCGTCGGCTTCACAGCGTAAGCCGACTGGCTCTTCCCTGACGCTGGGCTTCGCCGGGGCGCGTCCGATGAACACGCTCGCCTCGACCACGGGTGAACGCCTCATGGCCGGAACACGCGCCTTGCGTGGCCGCCTGCCGGGGCCCCTGAGAGTGATGGACGCCGGCATGCAGGTATTCGACGCAGTACGCGAAGGTGATACCCGATCCATGCTCAGCGGCCTCGGCGTGGCCGGCGGTGGCTGGGCGGGTGCCTCCGCCGGGGCTTCGGCGGGTGCTGCTCTCGGCACGCTGATTTTTCCGGGTGTGGGTACAGCCGTTGGCGGTGCCTTGGGCGGCGTGCTTGGCGGTATTGCCGGCAGCGATATCGGCTCGTGGCTGGGCGACAAGTTGGGCAACAGAATCAGTGGCCCTGGCAACCGCCTGCCCGATCCGGGTGCGGTCGGCAGCGAGCTGACCGCCAAGCCCGCGGACAACCGCCAGGTCACCTTCGCCCCGGTGATCCAGATCAACGGCCTGGACCAGGCCACTGCCCGACAACTGGCCGATACCGTGATGCAGCAGATGCAGGCGCAATTCGTCCCGATGATGATGGCCGATCCCCTTGCCGCACGGCGCGGTACGGCCCTGACCGATGGAGGTGACTGATGCGACAGCAAATGGCGTTGGGCGATTTCATTTTCGGCCTGTCCCGGGATTTCGCCTACAGCTCGCTGATCCGCAAGACCACCGGCGGCTGGGTCGAACTGAACATTCTGCAGAGCAAACCGAAGTCCAGCCAGACCGGTCCCGGTTTGGAGAGCCTGACCATCGGCGGCAAGGCCATGGGCGCTGCCGGCATGGAACGGCTCGACCAGTTGCGTGCCCTGCAGGCCCGTGCCGTGCCCCTGCCGCTGGTCGATGGGATCGGCCGCAACTGGGGTCTGTGGCGAATCGACAATGTATCGGAGACCCAGGGCCTGATCATCGATGACGGCACCGCGATGATCGTCGACTGGACGGTGGAACTGAAGGAGTTCGTCAATGCGTAGGGTACGAAGCGTCGCCGGCGATTCGGTGAACCTGTTGCTGTACCGCGAGCAGGGGCGTTGTGACGATGTGATGGAAGAGGCGCTCTGGCGCCTCAATCCGCGACTTGCCGAATATGGCGCGGTATTGCCGGCCGGTGTCTGGGTGACCCTGCCCGAGGTCGAGGCGCGGAACCTGATTGCCGCGCCCGTGTCGGCCTGGGATTGAGGAGGACGTCATGAGCCTGGGATTTACCCCTGAGGTACAGCTGTATGGCGCCAATGCCGCGCGGCTCAACGAACGCCTGATCGACTGGGAATACACCGATGCCGCGGGTATCGAATCCGACCAGCTCAAGCTGACACTGGATATCGAAGGCCTGTCGGGGCTGCCCAGCCTCGGTGCAAGGGTGGGGCTGCGCATCGGCTACCGAGAGTCCGGGCTGGTCGACAAGGGTGAGTTCATCGTCACCCGGCGTACACCGATGCTGTTCCCCCTGCGTCTGACCCTGCTGGCTACCGCGGCACCGTTCAAGGTGAACGATGAAACCGGCTTCAGGGCCCGCCGCAGCGTCAGCCATGGCCCGACCACCCTGGGTGCGCTGTTTCGGCAACTGACCTCCCGGCATGGCTTTTCGCCGAGGGTGGCGCCGGAGCTGGATGCCATCCGCATCACTCACCTGGACCAGTCCAATGAGACCGACATGGGCTTTCTCACGCGGATTGCCCGTCGCTTCGATGCGGTCACCAAACCGGTCAACGAGCTGTACGTGCTGGCCCGGCGTGGCCAGGTCAAGTCGCTGTCCGGCAAGCAGTTGGAAGACGTGCGCCTGTCGGTGACTCGCGACAATCGTCCGGGCGATCCGGCCTTTGTCGCCGCCACCCTGGACGACAGCAGCCGTGGCAAGTACCAGGGCTGCCAGACCACCTGGTGGGACGCGGCAGCCGGGCGCGAACGTGTGGTCGAGACCGGTGTGAAACCCTTCAAGAAACTTCGCCAGCGCTACCCCTCCGAGGACGAGGCGCGAGCTGCCGGTGAAGGCGAGGTGCGGCGCATGGAGCGCGAAGCCCTGAAGCTGCGTATCGACTGCCCGGGAAATCCGGCGTTGGCGGCCGAAGGCCTGATCCTGCTGGACAGCAGTTGGCCGGATTTCATGCAGGGGCGTTGGTCCATCGACAAGGTGACGGCCAGCGGCAACCGCGCCAACAGTTACCGCTGCAGCATTTGCGCCAGTTGCCTGGACCGCTAGCGAGTTCGGCTCCCGCCGCCCGATAGTCGGACTGGGCCCTGCATCATGCGCCCGGCCTGTGCCGGGTCTTTCCAGACGAATTGGAAACTCCCCATGAACATTACCCCGATCATCACGCAACTGCGTGCTGAATGCCCCAGCCTTGCCCAGCACATTTCCACCGGCCTCGACCTGGACCTGCTGCAAGGCGATACCACGCTGCCGACCCCGTCGGCCTTCATCACCCTTCGTTGCGACCTGGCCGCCGAGAACACCGCACAGAACGTTTCCCGGCAGACCCTTCGCGACCGCCTGGAACTGACCCTGGTGCTCGACGCCAGCAATGGCCAGGCGCCTTTCGATCGACTCCACGCCCTGCGCGCCGAACTGTGGCGCGCGCTGGTGGGGTTCAAACCCGACACCTTCTACACGCCCCTCCAATACGGCGGCGGCCGGTTGGTGTCGATCAACGCCACTCGCTTGCTTTATCGCCTGCGTTTCTTCGCCGAGTTCCAACTGGGGCGCAACCACGCCACCGACCCGGCGGAAACCTGGCATGAGCGTGAACTGGACGGCTTGCCGTCCTTTACCGGGGTGACGGTACGGGTCGATGCCATCGACCCCGCCGACCCCAATCTGCAACGCCCAGGCCCCGACGGGCGCCTGGAGCTGGCCTTTTCAGGGAACGTAAAACCATGACTCAACGCATCACCGTAGTACCGGCCGCCGGCCGTGCCGTACCGGACCCGGAGGCGGGCGACCTGCTGCCGGCCGCCGGTCGCGAAGTGGCCGACAGCGCCTGGTGGCGCCGCCGCCAGGCCGATGGCGATATCACCCTTTCCGCCGTGCAAGCGGCACAACCACAGGAAGCCCAGTAATGGCTATCGGATTCAGCAACATCCCCGCGGACCTGCGTGTTCCGCTGTTCTATGCCGAAATGGACAACTCGGCGGCCAATAGCGCGTCGTCGACCCTGCGTCGACTGATCGTCGCCCAGGTCAACGACAACGCCACCAGCCCGGAAATCGGCAGCCTGGTACTGGTCTCCAGCGTCGCCCTGGCAAAAAGCATCGGCGGTCAAGGCTCGATGCTCGCCGCCATGTACGACACCTGGCGCAAGGCCGACCCGGTCGGCGAGATCTGGTGCCTGCCAGTGCGCAACACCACCGGCGCGATCGCCAAGGCTGACCTGAAACTCACCGGCTCCGCCACCGAAAGCGGCGTGCTCAACCTGTATGTCGGCGGTGTCCGCGTGCAGGCCGCGGTGGTCAGCGGCCAGACCGCCGCCCAGGTCGCCACCACCCTGGCGCTGCAGGTGAATGCCGCCGCCGACCTGCCGGTCAGCGCCGTGGCCACTGATGGCACCGTCACCCTGAGCTGCAAGTGGACCGGTGACAGCGGCAATGACATCAGCCTGCAGTTCAATCGCCTGGGCAAGAGCAACGGCGAGGAAACCCCGGCCGGCCTGACCATCGTCAGCGCGAAGATGGCCGGTGGTGCCGGCGTGCCGGACCAGGTCGCGGCCCTCGCGGCCCTGGGCGACGAGCCGTTCGAGTTCATCTGCCAGCCCTGGTCCGACGTTGCCTCGCTGAACGCCTGGCAGGCGGCGATGGATGACAGCGTCGGTCGCTGGTCGTGGTCCAAGCAGCTGTTCGGCCATGTCTACACCGCCAAGCGTGGCACCGTCGGCACCCTGGTCGCCGCCGGCCAGGCGCGCAACGACCAGCACGTCACCGTGCTGGCGATGGAACAGGGCGTACCGCAACCGGTGTGGGTCCAGGCCGCTGCGCTGGCTGCACGGACCTCGGTGTTCATCTCGGCCGACGCCAGCCGTCCGACCCAGAGCGGCAGCCTGCCGGGTATCGATCCGGCCGCGGCCAGCGAGCGCTTCACCCTGACCGAGCGCCAGTCGCTGCTCAGCTACGGCATTGCCACCGCCTACTACGAAGGCGGCTACGTGCGCATCCAGCGGGCGATCACCACCTACCAGAAGAATGCCTACGGTCAGGCGGACAACTCCTACCTGGACAGCGAGACCATGCACCAGTCGGCCTACATCGTGCGCCGCCTGCAAAGCGTGATCACCAGCAAGTACGGCCGCCACAAGCTGGCTGCCGATGGCACCCGCTTCGGCGCCGGCCAGCCGATCGTCACCCCGAGCACCATTCGCGGTGAACTGATCGCCCAGTACGCCAAGCTCGAACTGGAAGGCCATGTGGAAAACGCCGAGCTGTTCGCCGAGCACCTGATCGTCGAGCGCGACAGCCAGGACCCGAGCCGGGTCAACGTGCTGTTCCCGCCTGACTACGTCAACGGCCTGCGCGTGTTCGCGCTGCTCAACCAGTTCCGCCTGCAGTACGACGCGGCGGCCTGACTGGAATGTAAAAAAGATTGCTGCAACGGGCCTGTTCGACATGAGCAAAACAGGTCTTTTCAGCTTTACCCGTAACGTTGATTCGATAGGTCAAAAAATGAATGTACTGAAGAAATATCTGCGTCAATCCCTGCTGTCCGCCCTCATCCTGGGGGCGGCGAACTCCGCTTGCGCTGCCAACCTGCTGGTCAACGGCAGTTTCGAGTCGCCAGGTTGCGCGGTCAGTTGCGTGCTGGACACGCCTGAAAAAGCCAACTTCATCACCGGATGGACAACCTTTCTGTCCGGCGCCGAGTATTTCAACATGGCGGCCTCGATTCCGTACGGCGTCGCTGCCGATGGTGCGGTGATCGTCGACCTGGCCAACTACATCTACCAGAACGGCGGCGGCATCCAGCAGAACTTCGCGACGGTCGTGGGTGCCAAGTACCGGCTGAAGTTCAGCGCGGGCAACGTCATCTATGGTGGCCGCTCGGGTAATGGTGTGATTCAGGTCAAGGTGGCCGGGCAAACCGTCAACTTCAATACGCCGGTCGCCACTTCGTCGACCGTGGTATGGGATGTCATCACCTACGACTTCACTGCGACGACGCCGCAAACCACGCTGGCGTTTTCCAATGAACAGAACCCCTACAGCCATTACGCCTTCATCGATAACGTGAGTGTCGAAAGCATTCCGTAATGCCTGCCTCGATTTTCACTCGTCAATTCCAGCCCGCCATTGAGCGGGCTTATTTTTTGGAGATACATCATGGGTCAACTGATTGCGGGCACCTGCTACGTCAAAGTGGACGGCGCTCAACTGACCATCAACGGCGGCTGCGAAGCCCCGCTGATGGCCGTCAAGCGGGAAACGGTGGTACCGGGTTTCTACAAGGAAACCGACATCGCTCCCTCCTTCAAGGTCACCGCGCTGCACACCGCGGACTTTCCGCTCAAGCAACTGATCGCCGGTTCCGACATGACCGTCACCTGCGAGTTCAGCAACGGCAAGGTCTATGTCCTGGCCGGTGCCTACCTGGTCGAGGAGCCGGTCATCAAGGGTGATGACGCCGCCATCGAACTGAAATTCGAAGGCATCAAGGGGACCTGGCAATGAGCGAGCCGATGAAGCTGCAGGTGCCCATCGAAGCCCACGGTGCGACCCTCGACGAACTCACCCTGCGCCGTCCGACGGTGCAGGAGGTGCGGGCGATCAAGGCGCTGCCTTACAAGATCGACAAGAGCGAAGAGGTCAGCCTCGACATGGATGTCGCGGCCAAGTACATCGCGGTCTGCGCCGGTATCCCGCCGTCGTCGGTCAACCAGTTGGACCTGTCCGACCTCAACACCTTGAGCTGGGCGGTGGCCGGTTTTTTCATGAGTGCGGCATCGCAGCCATCGGCGAACTGATTGCGGTCGCCTATGACCTGGCCTGGTTCTGGAAGGTTGACCCCGAACAGATGATGGCAAGGCCCTTGGATGTGCTCCGGGAGTCCCTGGAGCACGCGCAACGGATCAATGCGATGCAGCAGGTGGAGTGATGGCTACGACAATCAACAACACCCAGCAAAATGTGCTGCGGGTGCTGAATACCCAGACCCTCGTCAACATGGCTGTGGTCATCAACGGTGTCCAGAAAATGGAGACCGAAATGGCCAAGGTCACCACGAAGGTCGAGACATTCAAGAAACGCCTGGAGGACAGCGGCCTGGGCACGCTGGACATTTCCGCCGTATTCAAGGGCGGAGGGCTAGCAGCCCCCTTTGTGGCTGGTGTTCAGGCCGCCATTGAGGAAGAAAACAAACTGACCACGGCGCGCAAGCAGGCCGAGAGCACTGGGGCCAAGGAGCGCGCGCTGGGGAATACCGCACAGAATCTGGCGAACTTGGATGACGCCCTCGGCAGTGTTTCCGTCAAGTTCGGTCAGGCGTTGTTGCCAGCGGTCAATGCGGTGGTCACCGCGCTGGTGCCGTTGGTCAACCGGGTTGCCGAGTTCGTGGCGGCGAACCCGAACCTTGTCCAGGGACTGGCTGCAGGAGCCCTGGCGTTTACGGCCCTACGGGGCGCGGTGACGGGCGTAATGGCGGCAATGGAGTTGGCCAAGGTCGCCATGCTGGCCTCGCCGATTGGCCTGGTTGCCTTGGGCATTGCTGCGGCGGCTGCACTGATCGTTGCTTACTGGGAGCCGATTTCAGGCTTTTTCGGTCGACTGTGGGAGGGCATCAAGAGTGCTGCTGCGACCGTCATGTCGGTACTGCCCACGGTGCTCGCCTGGTCGCCGATGCCGCTGCTTACTGCAGGATGGGGAGCGATCAGCGATTTTTTCACCGGGCTCTGGGATTCGCTCAAGGGCCCGGCAACCACTGTGGTCGACTTTTTCGAGACGCTGTTTTCCTGGAGCCCGCTGGGCATCGTCATCGCCAACTGGGAGCCGCTGACGGCGCTGTTCGATTCGATCTGGCGATTACTCAAGGCGTTGGCGGTTCCGGTGACGGATTTTCTGAAGACGCTGTTCGACTGGTCGCCGCTGGGCATGGTCGTCAACAACTGGGGACCGATCAGTGGATTTTTCGATGGCCTCTGGACAGCGCTCGTGGCGGCCGTCGCTCCGGTGCCGGGTGTTCTGAAGACACTATTCGACTGGTCTCCCATAGGCCTGATCATCGCCAACTGGCAACCGCTCACTGAGGCGTTTGCGGCCTTGTGGAATGTGCTGCGTAGTCTGGCGGAACCGGTGGTCGCATTTCTCCAAGGGATGTTCGAGTGGTCGCCACTGGGGCTGATCATCAAGAACTGGGAGCCGATCGTTGGCTGGTTCGGTGAGTTGTGGAACCGCCTGCAGAATTTTATCGCGCCAATACGGGAGCTGTTCAGTGGCGGCTTTGGTGGCTTTATCGCCCAGGTCACCGGTGAAGTCGACAGCCTGGCGCAGCAGCAGGAGGTGCGCAACGCCCAGGCCCGTTCCGGTCTGATTCAGAGTTCAGGTTCCCTCATTCAGCAAGCCGCCACCAATAACCGTACTCAACTCGAAGGCGGCCTGACCGTGCGTTTCGAAAACGCACCGCAGGGCCTGCGCGTCGACCAACCCCAGACCAACCAGCCGGGCCTGAATCTGACGCCTGCCGTCGGCTACCGCTCGCTTTCCTTCGGAGGTGCCTATGGCGACTAACTGGCGTGATCGCCTGTTGCCGGCGTCGTTTCGCGGCGTGCCGTTCTGGGTCGACCAGGCGAAAACCCCGGTCGGCCAGAAAGGCCAGTTGCATGAATATCCCCAGCGCGACCAGCCGTTTTTCGAACGGCTTGGTCAGCAGGCGAAAATCCATGACCTGACCGCCTTCATCGTCGGTGCCGATTGCCTGGAGCAGCGTGACAACCTGCTCAAGGCATTGGAGGAGGGCAGCGGCGAGCTGGTCCATCCATGGCTGGGACGGATGCAGGTCAAGGTTGGCGAATGTGACATGACCCAGACCCGCCAGGATGGTGGACTGGTGACCTTCAACCTGAAGTTCTACCCGGACGAGCCGTTGCAGTTTCCCAAGCCGGTGGTCGACACCCAGGAGCAACTGCAGGTGGCGTCGAGCAGGTTGCTCGACGCCTCGGTGGGCCGTTTCGACGAGGCGATGAAGCTGGTCAACCAGGCCCGGGTCGGCGTAGAGAACCTGCGCAAGGGCATCACCCAGGCGTACCAGGTGATCGAACAGCAGTTGCAGCCGCTGATCGAGACCTACGCGAATGTCTACGCGCTGGTCCGTACGGTCAAGGAGTTTCCTCACCAGGTCAGCGCGGCGGTCAAGGGCGTACTCGGCGAGGTCAAGGCCGAGTTCAACGGCCTGGTCGGCGAGGTCCGTGGGCTGGTCGGTGAAGTCCGTGGATTGAAGGACTTCGCCGTCCAGGGTTATCACGGGATGCTGGCCGACCTGTCGAAACAGGTCGAGGACGCCAAGTCCCTCGACGCTTCGCAACTGGCGATCGGCAAGGACACCGCCGCGGCCTCGCAGGCCACGGTGAACCTGATCCAGGATGCCTTGCTGGTGCAGATCGCCCAGTTGGTGTCGGTGATACCCGCGGCGACCCAGGCGGTGAAACTGGCCGTCACCCCGTCGCTGGCGCAACAGGCCCAGCAACCGGTGCAACGCGCCGACGTGCCGGTGGTCGATGACGTGCTGGCGCTGCGTGACAGCCTCAACGAGGCGATCTGGCAAGCGGCACTCAAGGCCGATTCGGTGCATTACCAGGCGCTCAACAGCGTGCGCCAGGCGCTGGTGCAGCATCTCAACGCGGTGGCCTCCAACGGTGTGCGACTGATTGATCTGGTGCCCAAGAGCAACCTGCCGGCGCTGGTGGTGGCCTACAGGAACTTCGGCGACGCCACGCGGGTCGGGGAAGTGGTGCAGCGCAACCGCATTGCCCACCCCGGTTTCATCCCGCCGGCGCCCCTGCAGATCTCCCGGGAGTAAGCCATGAACGACATCGACAACGCCGTCGTCCTGCTGGTCGACGGCCTGAGCTACGAGGGCTGGAAGGCCATCGAAATCAGTGCCGATCTCGAGCGCCAGTTCCGCACCTTCAAGCTGGGCATCACCTGGCAATGGCCGGGGCAGACCCTGGCTGTGCCGATCAAGGCCGGGGCCCGCTGCCAGGTGCTGATCGGCTGCGACCTGGTGCTCACCGGGCATGTCTACCAGGCGCCCATCAGCTATGACGGCAAGCAGATCAGCCTGACCATCGAGGGCAGTTCGCTGACCCGCGACCTGGTGGACTGCGCGGCCATCAACCAGCCGAGCCAATGGCGTCAGCAGGGCCTGCTGACGATCGTCGAGGCGCTCGCCAAACCCTACAAGGTCAACGTGCGCAGCGAGATCCCGGAGACCACCCGGCTGCAGACCCACAGCATCGTGCCGGGGGAAACGGTGTTCAAGTCCATCGACCGCCTGCTGACCCTGTATCGGGTGTTCTCCACCGATGACGCGAGCGGCAACCTGGTGCTGGCCAAGCCTGGCAGTGCCGGGCGCGCCAGCGATGTGCTGGAACTGGGCAGAAACATTCTCTCGGCCAGTACCGCGAGGGATTTCAGCGCGGTGTTCTCCGAGTACCGGGTGATCGGCCAGCACAAGGGCAGCGACCAGAAGAGCGGCAGTGCGGTGAGTGAAGTCAGCGGCGTGTCCAGCGAGAGCAATCCGCAGCGCAGGCGCGTCACGGTGATCAGCGAAAGCGTCCAGCTCACCCCGGAGCTGGCCCAGCAACGGGCCGACTGGGAACGGGCCACCCGTGCCGGCAAGGCCCTGGCCACCACCTACACCGTGCAGGGCTGGCGACAGTCCAACGGTGACCTGTGGCGGCACAACCTGCTGGTGCGGGTAAAGGACCCGGTGCTCGACGTCGACCAGGACATGCTGATCTCCAAGATCACCTACTCGCTGTCCGGGCAGGGCTCGCTCACCACCCTGGAAGTGGCACCGCCGGAAGTCTTCGAGGCGACGCCGACGAAGGCCCGGAGCCAGGCCAGGTAACCCCCCTCTTCGCGGCACCTCTTTCGCGGATAAATCCTGCTCCCACAGTGTTCCGGCATTCACATCCCTTGTGACAACCGCTGAACCTTGTGGGAGCCGGATTTATCCGCGAAAGGTGCCCCTCTGACACACCGCTCGCCCAAGGAACCCCTCATGAGCCTACTGACCCGCCTGCTGGCGCGCGGCACCGTCGTGCTCGCCAACTCGGCCAACAAACTGCAATCGCTGCAAATGCGCCTGACCGCCGGTGAAGTGAACGACGACATGGAACACTTCGAACCCTACGGTTTCACCAGCAACCCGCTGGCTGGCGCCGAAGGCATCGCCACTTTCCTCGGCGGCGACCGTTCCCATGGCATCGTGCTGGTGGTCGCCGACCGCCGCTACCGCCTGCAGAACCTCGCCCCCGGCGAAATCGCCCTCTACACCGACGAAGGCGACCGGATCCACTTCAAGCGCGGCCGGATCATCGATATCGAGACCGGCACCCTGAACATCCGCGCCAGTACCGCCATTCACCTCGACAGCCCGACCCTGACCCAGACCGGCAGGATCGTCTCCCAGGGCGACCAGGTCGCCGGCGGCATCAGCCAGATGCAGCATGTGCACGGTGGCATCCAGCCAGGCAACGGCCAGACCGGCGTACCGGCGGGAGGTGCGTGATGTTCGTGTCCAACGACCTCAAGGCGGCGCTGACCCGCTCGGTGCTGATCAGCCTGTTCACTTGGCGCCGGGCCAACAGCGACGACCCGATCGACGACGATGAGCGCTACGGCTGGTGGGGCGACAGTTTCCCCATGGTCGCCAACGACCGCATCGGCTCGCGGTTGTGGCTGCTGCGGCGGGTCAAGCTGACCGCGCAGACCCGGCTCGATGCCGAGTTCTATGCCCGTGAAGCCTTGCAATGGCTGATCGACGACGGCCATTGCAGCGCCATCGAGATTCAAACCGAACGGCTCGACGCCCAGCGGCTGAACCTGCGCACGGTTCTGACCCTGGCCAACGGCGAGCGCCTGGATATCAACCCGAACCACAGTTGGCAGGTGACTTATGCCGTTTGAAACCCCTTCGCTGCCGGTGCTGATCAACCGCACCCAAAGCGACCTGGCCAGCGATGCGCTGCGCCAGTCCGATGCCCAGGTCCTGGCCCGCACCCTCAGCGGCGCGGCCTTCGGCCTGTATGGATACCTCGACTGGATTGCCGCGCAGATCCTGCCCGACACCGCCGATGAATCCACCCTGGAGCGCATTGCCGCGCTTCGTCTGCACCAACCGCGCAAGGCCGCCCAGGCGGCCACCGGCAGCGTGAGTTTTACCGCTGCCGCCGGTGCCGTGCTGGACGTCGACACCCTGCTGCAGAGCAACGACGGCCGCAGCTACAAGGTGACCCAGGGAGGCACCACCCGCGCCGGTAGCAATACCGCGCAGATCCAGGCGCTGGATGCCGGCAGCCTGGGCAATGCCGACGCCGGCCTGGCGCTGTTTCCGGTCCAGCCGGTGCAGGGCATCGGCAACACCTTCACCGTGCTCGCCCCCGGGCTGAGCGGCGGGGTGGCGGCGGAAAGCCTCGAGTCGCTGCGCTCGCGGGTGATTCGTTCCTATCGGATCATTCCCCATGGCGGGGCGGCCTCCGACTACGAGACCTGGGCGCTGGAGTGTCCGGGGATCACCCGGGCCTGGTGTCGCGGCAACTACCTCGGGCCGGGCACCGTCGGCCTGTTCGTCATGCGTGACGACGACCCGGTACCGATTCCCGATGCCACGCAACTGGCGGTGGTCCAGGCCTACATCGAGCCGCTGCGGCCGGTGACCGCCGAGTTGCATGTGCTGGCGCCGGTGCAGGTGCCGGTGACCTACACCCTGCGCCTGGTGCCGGATACCAGCGCGACCCGTGCCGCGGTGGAAGCGCAGTTGCGCGACCTGCACAAGCGTGAGGGCGGTCTCGGCGAGACCCTGTTGCTGACCCATATCGCCGAATCCATCAGCAGCGCCACGGGCGAGAACGACCACTTGCTGGTCAGCCCGTCCGCCGATGTGCCAGCAGCCACCAACCAGTTGCTGACCTTCGGAGGCTGCGTATGGCTGGAATAAGAACTGCCGCGCAATACCAGGAGCAACTGCGCAGCCTGCTGCCGGCCGGTCCCGCCTGGGACCCGGAGCTGGTGCCGGAGATCCAGCAGGTGCTGCTGGGCATCGCCCAGGAACTGGCCCGGGTCGATGCCCGGGCGGTGGACCTGCTCAACGAAGTGGACCCGGTGACCGTCAGCGAACTGGTGCCGGACTGGGAGCGGGTAATGAACCTGCCCGACCCGTGCCTGGGCCCCAAGCCGCTGTTCGACGACCGCCGCCTGGCGGTACGTCGGCGCCTGCTGGCGGTGGGCGACCAGAGCATCGGCTACTTCCTGGATATCGCCCGCAGCCAGGGCTACCCCAACGCCACCATCACCGAACAGCAGACCCCGCGCATGGGCCGCGCCCGCTTCGGCCGGGCGCGGTTCGGCACCTGGCAGGCGCAGTTCATGTGGACGCTCAACACCGGCGGCCGCCTGCTCATGGGCCGTCGCTTCGGCGCCAGCTATTGGGGCGAGCGCTTCGGCGCCAACCCGGGCAGCGCCCTGGAATGCCTGATTCACCGCACAGCGCCGGCGCACACGCTGGTGCACATCAATTACGACTGAAGAGGACGGATACGTGGATTATCCAAAAAGCACGCCCAGCGTTGGGTTGGTCAATGGCAGGTTTGTCGATGAGAACCCGGTCAATGGTTCGCCTGGGTCGCTGATTCCGGCGGTGTGGGGCAATGCGGTGACCGAGGAATTGCTCAATGTGGTCCAGGCCGGTGGGCTGGAGCCTGCGGAGGCGGAGCATGACCAACTGCTGAAAGCGATCCGGACCATCATCCAGAGCTCGCTGCCGCCGGAGCAGATTCGCACGACGTTGGCGGCGTACGGGATTACCGATGCCTATACCAAGACGGAGGTCGAGGCGCTGTTCAAAAACGCCACCGCGTTGCCGGTCGGGGCGATGATGGCGTTTCCCAAGGGCGTGGTGCCGAATGGGTTCCTCGAGGTCGATGGTAGTGTGCAGAGCATTGCTACTTATCCGGACCTGGCGGCGTATCTGGGGACGACGTTCAACAAGGGGGATGAAGGGGCGGGGAATTTCCGGTTGCCGGAGTCGCGCGGGGAGTTTCTGCGTGGGTGGGATCATGGGCGGGGGGTGGATGCTGGGCGTGGCCTTGGCACATACCAGCTTGACGCCTTTCAGGGCCATTATCACGACATCACCAGCAGTCCGGCTGGCGGCGATGCTGCGTCGGGGACAGCGGTAAACACGCTTCAGGGTAGTGACGGCGTTGTCATGCCTGGCGAGAAAGTCACCTCTCCTAAAACTGACGGTGTAAACGGTTCGCCGCGGACGTCTTCAGAAACTCGGCCGCGCAACCTGTCGGTGATGTGGTGCATCAAGGCCTGGAATGCACCAGTTAACCAAGGTCAGATCGATGTGGGAGCCCTGGTCGACGAAGTGCAGAAGTTGAAAGCTTCGGTGCCTATCGGTTCCATGTTGTCATTCCCCAGAGGTGTGGTGCCTCCAGGTTACCTGGAGGCCGATGGCAGCTTGCAGAGCAGTGCGTCCTATCCGGACCTGGCGGCGTATCTGGGGAGCACGTTCAACAGGGGCGATGAGCCTACTGGCTATTTCCGCTTGCCGGAGTCGCGTGGGGAGTTTCTGCGGGGTTGGGATCACGGACGAGGTGTGGACTCTGGCCGAACCATAGGATCCTGGCAGAACTTTGACATTCAGTCGCACGACCATGCGCAGAATGGCGTTAATAACCTTCCTAGTAATCAGGGGACCGGAGGGCTTAACGCCTTTGGCAGAGGTGTGGTGGGGGTTGCAACAGAAAAAACCGGGGGGGTAGAAACGCGCCCGCGGAACATTGCTGTCATGTGGTGCATCAAGGCCTGGAATTCTCCGGTCAATCAGGGAAATATCGATGTGGCGGCATTGTCCGCTCAAGTCCAGAGTGTGCAGAAGATAGCTGTTACGGGCACCCATAAAGGACTGAGTCTCTCTGCGTCTGGACTGAGTTCCTTGGTAAGTATTGCCGCAGACCAATTAGTGGTGAGCAACGATGCTGCGTCCAAGACATTGAGTGCTGTGACGTTGAGTATTAACACTGCCGTAGTGGGGACCAACGGCCTGGATAGCGGCGCTTTGGCTGCCTCCACCTGGTACAGCGTCTGGGTTATCTGGAATGGCACCACAACTTCGGGACTTGTTTCCCTGAGTGCCACAAACCCGGCGCTGCCCTCCGGCTACACACACAAGGCACTGGTTGGTTGGATCTTCACTGACGCGACTGCCAACAAATATCCCCTCGGATTTATCCAGAAGGGACGAAAATCCAAATGGGTCGTCAGCTCGGGCTCCAATCTTTCTGCCTTGCGTATTCCTGTATCTGGAGTTGCCGGTACATGGAGCGCAACGGCCCCTGTCTGGGCTGCCGTGTCCCTCACCAACTTTGTTCCGCCCACGGCGATATCCGTCTCCCTATCTGCAATTGCCAGTTATAACGGCGGTGCCCAATCGAATGTCTATGTAGCTCCAAGTTCGAGTTATCTGGGCTCCAGAAGCAATTGCGTCCCGCCGTTGTCGACGACATTGGCGGGAGGAACGGGATCTGCCCCAGATGTCATTTCAGGTGAAATATTTCTTGAAAGCATGAATATCTACGTGGTCTCACAAACTGCTGCTGGCGCAGTAGCGGTACTGGGTTGGGAGAATAATCTATGAGTGGTTACGCCGTAAGAGTTGATGGGCAAGGTTGGCGCGCAGTCGACAATCCGAACGAGGTAATGGCCGATGAGCGATATACAACTGATACGCCTTCCGCGCCTGTCCCGCTGCCACTTGTTCTAGAGGAGGTACTCAAACTCACGAAGGTAAAGCGAGACCAACTGCTCTCCTTTGCCGCCAACCAGATGGGGCCGCTACAGGATGCTGTGGACTTGGAAGAGGCAACGGCAGATGAGGCGCGACTTCTCAAGGAATGGAAACAGTATCGTATTGCCCTAAGCCGTTTGGAGCAGCAAATGGGGTTTCCAACTGACGTTGTCTGGCCGATATCGCCGGAGTGATCGTGTCCACATTCGTGTGAATGTTTGGCCGGAAAATCTGTTGTTCTTTACTTGAGGTTATAAATATGTGGGTAAAGATTTTCAGGGTGGATATACCCGGAATAACGCACCTTTTTATCAAGCAGGGGGTGTATATCAATGATAGCTAGAGGAAATGTAAATGGATTATCCGAAAAGTGTGCCCGGTGTCGGGCTGTCGAATGGCAAATTTGTAGACGATAACCCGATTACCGGCGCTCCCGGTTCGCTGATTCCGGCGAGTTGGGGGAACCTGGTTACCGACGAGTTGCTGAGTATTGTCCAGGCCGGTGGGCTTGAACCGTCCGAAGCGGCTCACGACCAGTTGCTGACCGCCATCCGGACGATCATTCAAAGCTCGCTGCCGCCGGAGAAGGTTCGTACGACGCTGGCCGAATATGGTATTACCAATGCCTATACCAAGGATGAGGTCGAGGCGCTGGTAAGGAAGGCGTCGTCGCTCCCTGTTGGCTCCATGGTGCCGTTTCCGAAAGGTACCGTGCCGCCAGGTTTTCTGGAGGCCGACCACAGTGTGCAGAGTGTTGCGACCTACCCGGATCTTTACGCCTACCTGGGAACGACGTTCAACGATGGCACGGAAGCGGCAGGGTACTTTCGGTTGCCGGAGTCACGTGGCGAGTTTCTGCGTGGTTGGGACCATGGGCGCGGAGTGGATGCTGGTCGAGGAGTCGGAACCTGGCAAGACAGTCAGAACAAGGCGCACACGCATACGGCGCAGGGTACTGCATATGCTTATGGATTTCTCGCTGCTGGTCCTGGACGCGATTTTCAAAGTGGGGCTATTACTACGTCGTCATCGGGTGGCGATGAAGCTCGCCCACGTAATTTGGCGGTCATGTGGTGCATCAAGGCCTGGAATGCCCCGATCAATCAAGCGAACATCGATATTTCGGCACTAGCGCAACTAGTGGCTTCTGCGACTGAGGGGCGGCCAGGAACAGCGAAGGTTGCAACTCAGGAGCAGGTTGTCGCCGGCGTGGACAACGAGTCGTTCGTGACCTCGAAAAAACTCCGGTTTGGCTTCGCGATGAGTCTTGCGCCGAGTGGTTTCGTGGCTTTTCCATCCTGGTTGGGTGGTTTGGTCATTCAATGGGGCACGACCAACTCCACGAGTGTGACGTTTCCCTTGCAGTTTCCGGCGAACCTTCACTACCTGTCACTGGTCGCTGCCAACTACGACAGCACTGCGGCAGTTGCGGGCCAATATCAATCATACCGATCTTCTTCGACGACCGGGTTTACAGCCTCAGCGGTTCTGGCTGCCCCTGGCTCGTTGAAATGGCTCGCTATCGGAAACTGAATCAAGGAGTAACTATGATCTACGCGAAATGGATTGAGGCTGACGCGCGATTTGCTTTCTCGCTCGTTGACAACGGTGGACAGCAGATCACGGAGGGCATGCGAGATGCCCTGCTTTCCGATGAGTCTGCCGGCAAGGTGATCGTGCCTGATGCAAATGGACTGCCTATTGCCACGGCCCCAAGCCTGACGGCAGAGCAATCTGCCGCCCTGGAGCGGGGATGGCGGGATGGTGCTCTGTCGGCTGTCATGGGGATTCGTGATCGGCACCGTGATCAAAAGGAAATCGACGTGACCACCACGCTTTCAGACGAACAGTTCAATGAACTGCTGGTGTACATGCAGGCGCTGCGCGATTGGCCCCAGTCGGCCGATTTCCCGGCGTCCGGTGACCGCCCTGCTGCACCTGAATGGCTCGCCTCATTGAACTGGCAGGCCTAGCTGCAGGCAGCGACTGCGCTTACCGTTTGGGCAAAACCCAGACTTCATCCACCGCCATCGAGCGGTTTTTTTGGGCCCGGAGAAAGCCATGCCCGTTACCGAGCAGCAACTGCTGCAAATCCTGCCCAACGCCGGCCCCAAAGCCGGCGTTTTCGTACCCGTTCTCAACACCGCCATGTCTCGGCACGGCATCACCACCCCCAAGCGCATCGCCGCCTTCCTGGCCCAGATTGGTCATGAATCCGCGCAACTGCGCTACGTGCGTGAGCTGGGCAGTGACCAGTACCTGAGCAAGTACGACACGGGCGCCCTGGCCCTGCGCCTGGGCAACACGCCGGACGCCGACGGCGATGGCCAGCGCTATCGCGGTCGCGGGCTGATCCAGATCACCGGTCGCAGCAACTATCGTCAATGCAGCCTCGCGCTGTTCGGCGACGAGCGTCTGCTGCAACAGCCGGAGCTGCTGGAGCAGCCGCAATGGGCCGCCGAGTCGGCGGCCTGGTTCTGGGAGCAGCAAGGGTTGAACGGGCTGGCCGACGCCGACCAGTTCAACAGCATCACCCGCAGGATCAACGGCGGCCTCAACGGCCTCGATGACCGCCTGCAACTCTGGGCACGGGCGAGGGCGGTGCTATGCGCCTCCTCGACCTGATCCCGGCGCCTTACCGTCTGTTCGCTGTCGTCGTGCTGCTGGCCCTCGTGGCCGGTGGTTCGGCGACACTGGCCTGGCGGATTCAAGGCTTGCGTTACGGCCTGCAACTGGAGCATCAGGCCCGGTTGCAGGCCAATGCGCTGCAACAGATTTCCCTGGCTGCGGCGACGCAACAGCGTGCCGAGCAGGACAAGCGCCTGGCCCTGGAGCAGCAGCTCCAGGCCAGCGACCAGACCCATTCCAAGGAGTTGAACGATGTGCAACAGGATCAGGCTCGCCTGCGTGATCGCCTGGCTACTGCCGATCTGCGGCTGTCAGTCCTCCTCGACCGCAGCGACCCCGCCAGCGGCTGTGCGCTGCCTGCCACCACCGCCACCGGCGGCGTGGTTCATGCAGCCCCACGCGCCCGACTTGACCCGGCGCATGCTCAACGAATTATCGCCATCACCGACGACGGTGACCGCGCCCTGATCGCCTTGCAGGCCTGCCAGGCGTATGCCGGGAAGGTTTCGCGCTGACATTCGGATGCAAAGTGCGTCTTGAAAGCCCGATTGGCTCGTGTAGGGTGTTTATTTCGCGGCGCCGGCGACAGGTTTTTGCGGGCGATTGCCGGTTTGTGGGTAAGGCTTGCGGCCGCTTTCGCGGGCAAGCCCGGCTCCTACAAGAGCTGGGTTGTACGCAGCATGGGGGTTCGACGCGAATCCTGTAGGAGCCGGGCTTGCCCGCGAAAAGGCCAGATGAGCCTCTCTCGAATCAGGAGAGGATGCGGTTTATCTTTGGACAGGAGAGCAACGTGGACGACATCACCCGGCTTGCCGCCGAACTCGGCAAGCGCCTGCAGACCCTCAAGGCCCAGGTCACCACCGCCGAGTCCTGCACCGGCGGCGGCATCGCCGAGGCGATCACGCGGATTCCCGGCAGTTCGGCCTGGTTCGAGGCCGGCTACGTGACCTACTCCAACCAGCAGAAGACCCGTCAGTTGCAGGTGCCCGAGGCATTGTTCGGCCAGGTCGGCGCGGTCAGCCGCGAGGTGGTCGAGGCCATGGTCCGTGGCGCCCGGGCCCACAGTGGGGCGCGTTTCGCCGTGGCGGTCAGCGGCGTCGCCGGGCCGGATGGCGGTTCCGCCGAAAAACCGGTGGGCACCGTCTGGCTGGCCTGGGGCGTCGGCGATGAACTGACCACCGAGCGCCGCCAGTTCCCCGGCGACCGTGACGCGGTGCGTCGGCAGACGGTGCAGGCCGCCCTGGAAGGGCTGTTGCGACGGGCGGAAGCAGAAATCGCAAATCAGGGGTAGGCGAGTCGCCAAGGCTGTGGAATAATACTGTCTACTTATACAGGTGTTGGCCGTCACAGGCCTTATTGATTACGTGAGGACTTTAATGGACGACAACAAGAAGAAAGCCTTGGCTGCGGCCTTGGGTCAGATCGAACGTCAATTCGGCAAGGGTGCCGTGATGCGTATGGGCGATCATGAGCGCCAGGCTATTCCTTCGATCTCCACCGGTTCCCTGGGCCTGGACATCGCCCTGGGTATCGGCGGCCTGCCGAAAGGCCGGATCATCGAGATCTACGGTCCGGAATCCTCGGGTAAGACCACCCTGACGCTTTCCGTTATCGCCCAGGCCCAGAAAGCCGGCGCCACCTGCGCCTTCGTCGACGCCGAACACGCCCTGGATCCGGAATACGCCGGCAAGCTGGGTGTGAACGTCGACGACCTGCTGGTTTCCCAGCCGGACACCGGCGAACAGGCCCTGGAAATCACCGACATGCTGGTGCGCTCCAACGCGGTTGACGTGATCATCGTCGACTCCGTGGCGGCCCTGGTACCCAAGGCCGAGATCGAAGGCGAGATGGGTGACATGCACGTGGGCCTGCAGGCTCGCCTGATGTCCCAGGCGCTGCGCAAGATCACCGGCAACATCAAGAACGCCAACTGCCTGGTCATCTTCATCAACCAGATCCGCATGAAGATCGGTGTGATGTTCGGTAGCCCGGAAACCACCACCGGTGGTAACGCGCTGAAGTTCTACGCTTCGGTTCGCCTGGACATCCGCCGTACCGGCGCGGTGAAGGAAGGCGACGAAGTGGTGGGCAGCGAAACCCGCGTGAAAGTCGTGAAGAACAAGGTGGCTTCGCCGTTCCGTCAGGCCGAGTTCCAGATCCTGTACGGCAAGGGCATCTACCTCAATGGCGAGATGATCGACCTGGGCGTGCTGAACGGCTTCGTCGAGAAGTCCGGTGCCTGGTACAGCTACAACGGCAGCAAGATCGGTCAGGGCAAGGCCAACGCGGCCAAGTTCCTGGCAGAGAACCCGGACGTCGCTGCGGCGCTGGAGAAGCAACTGCGTGACAAGCTGCTGAACACCAATGCTCCTGCGGACTTCAAAGGCAGTGCCACTGCCGACGAAACCGAAGACGATCTGGCTGACGCCGATATCTGAGTGAGCCGATGAGCGCCGTGCTGGATACCCCGGTCGCCGTACGGCGTGCTGCAATGGACCTGCTCGCGCGCCGCGAGCACGGTCGAGTCGAGCTGACGCGCAAGTTGCGTCAGCGCGGCGCCCCGCCTGAAATGATCGACAGCGAACTTGACCGCCTGACGGAAGAGGGGCTGCTGTCCGAATCCCGTTACCTCGAAAGCTTCGTTTCCTACCGTGCCCGTTCCGGCTATGGACCCCTGCGTATTCGCGACGAGTTGAGCCAGCGTGGCCTGCAGCGTTCCGATATCGAGCTGGCCCTGCGTGAAAGCGGCCTCGACTGGCAGGCACAGTTGGAAGAAACCTGGCGGCGCAAGTTCGCCGGGCGCCTGCCGGCTGATGCCCGCGAGCGTGCCCAACAGGGTCGCTTCCTCAGTTACCGGGGTTATTCCATGGACATGATCGGCCGCCTGTTGAGCGGCCGAGGGCTGGATGACTGATCAGGTCGCCTTGATCGGTTCCCGTACGCGCGGCTGCGCGGTCACCGCCGGCTTGCTCCAGTTTTCCGGCAGGTTGATGAAGTCCACCAGTTCCCGCAAGCGTCCCTGATCCCGTGCCGTAAAGTGAAACGCCAGCCGTGACAGATGGCTGAATTGTGCTTCGTCGTGTTCCTGGCCCGCATAGCCGTGCTGATGGAAACCCCCACTGACACACAGGTCGGCGAACAATTCGTCGAGTCGGGCCAGGGCCTGCTCGTTGAGCGGATGATTCATGCGGATCACGAACTGGTTCTTCAGCCAGCGGCTGGAGTGGAAGTTGCTGTAGAACTGGTTGATTTCCGCCACCGCCTCGTCGGCGCTGTACACCAGGCGGGCCAGCTTCAGGTCGTTGGGCAGGATGTAGCGGTTGGCTTCCAGTTGGTTGCGGATGAAGTCAATGGCGCTCTGCCAGAAGGTTCCGCCGGGTGCATCCAGCAATACCACCGGTACCAGCGGGCTCTTGCCGGTCTGGATCAGCGTCAGCACCTCCAGGGCTTCGTCGAGAGTACCGAAACCGCCCGGGCACAGCACCAGCGCGTTGGCTTCCTTGACGAAGAACAGCTTGCGGGTGAAGAAGAAGTGGAAGGACAGCAGGTTGACGGTACCGTCGACGGTCGGGTTGGCATGCTGTTCGAAGGGCAGGGTGATATTGAAGCCGAGGCTGTGCTCCAGGCCGGCTCCGGCGTGGGCAGCGGCCATGATGCCACCGCCGGCACCGGTGATGACCATCAGGTCGGACTTGGCCAGGGCGGCACCCAGCTCACGGGCCTGGGCATACAGCGGATGTTCGATGGGCGTGCGGGCGGAGCCGAACACGGTGACCTTGCGGCGGCCCTTGAACTGGTCGAGCACGCGGAAGGCGTTCTCCAGTTCGCGCAGGGCCTGCAGGACGATCTTGGCGTTCCAGCGGTTGCGGTCGTCCTGGGCCATGCGCAGGACGGTCAGCATCATGTCGCGATAGAGCGGAAGGTTGGGGCTGTCGGGGGCAATCTGTTGGAGTTGTTCTTCGACCTGTTTCGTCAGGTCGACACCGTTGTTCTGGAAATGACGGGACAGCAAGTCATTCGGTTCGTAGGGCATGTAATGTCTCCTTCTGCACGGAACCTCTGGCGCGGCCGAAATCGTCACCGGCGCCGCGACACTGCATGTGTCGCTGTACATCCAGTCTGATGCCTGCGCATGACAACTGGCGAATTGATCATGGGCCCAGCAGGCCTTGTCGGCAACCGCTTGTTGTTTCATTGCGGATGATTTGTGCCGCTCGTCAGAAACCCTGCCTCGGGGGCCCGGCTCTGATTTACTTAATCTCGGGTCGAGCGGAAACGTCGCATCGGGGTTGGCCGGTTCAGGTGCGGCGCACGGAGGCGGGTAATGGAGAGAGTGACACTGGAAGTCGATACCGAGTTGTATCAGCTGTTAAGAATGGCCGCGCAGGCCAATCACCTCAGCCTCGAGGAGGAATGCCTGCGGCGCCTGGAGGGCGCTGACCGGCGTTCGCGTTACCTGCAGGCCCTGGTGGCGGAACTGCGCGCCGATGATGAACAGCGGCGCCAGGCCCGGCAGTAATTACTTCTTCTTCGCCGGTGGTTCTTTCGGGCAGTCGCTCTCCACGAAGCGGACCGAGGCGACGGGGCGATTGCTCTTATTCTCGGTGAATTCGTAGCGCATGATCGCGCCCTGGGCCATCAGCTTGCGGTAGTTGACGTTGCGGCAGACGCTCGCACCCATTTGCAGGTAGACCACCTTGGGGTTGTCACGCATGCTCTGGGCGTAGTCGGACTGCACGCTCAGGTGGTCGATCAGTTGATTGTCTTCGACCGTGTAGGCAACTTCCAGGATGTGCTCGTTGATCTCGCGAGGCAGGGTTTCGTTGCTCTTCTGCGCGACGTCCTTGAGCATCTTGTTCAGTTCGAAATCCTTCAGCGATGCCGCCTGGACACTGAAAGGCAACGCCAGCAAAAGGGCGATGGACGGTACGGTAAGGCGCAGCATGCAACTCTCCTGGTTCGGTAACTGGTGCTTCGACCCATTGTCGGGCTGTGCGTTCAGTGGTCGCGAAGTATAGAGGGCCGTTGTCGGACCTACTAGCTCGCTGCTGAAGGAAAATGCCGAGATCAAGCCGCGCAAACCCGTTGGCGGCCTCTGTTAGACTGCGCGGACTTTTCACCGCTGTGAGCCGTACTCCTCGTGTCCAATCCTTCCTGCCGCCAGCGTGGCCCCCTATGAGCCACGCTGTTTCCCGTCTGCGCGCCGAGCGCCTGGCCCGCGCGAAAGCGCCATTCACTGCCCGCGGCTCGCGAGCCGAGCGTTGTGAACGGTGTCGTGTGATCCCGCAATACTGCCTGTGTGGCTGGCTTGCGCGGGTACCGGCACGCTCGGCGATCTGCCTGCTGATGCATGACGTGGAACCGATGAAACCGAGCAATACTGGCTGGCTGATCGCCGACGTGCTGGCTGATACCACCGCCTTCAGTTGGTCGCGTACCGAAGTCGACCCGCAATTGCTGGCGCTGCTGGACGATCCGCAATGGCAGCCGTTCATTGTGTTTCCCGGCGAATTCGTCGCCCCGCAGCGGGTGGTGACCGAGGTACAGCCGGTGGAGGGCAAACGGCCGCTGTTCATCCTGCTGGATGCGACCTGGACCGAGGCACGCAAGATGTTTCGCAAGAGCCCGTACCTGGAGCGTTTCCCGGTGCTGAGTCTGGAATCGGAACAACTGTCACGCTACAAGCTGCGCCGCTCCAAGCGTGACGATCACTTCTGCACGGCGGAGGTCGGCGCCCTGTGCCTGGAACTGGCCGGCGATACCCGCGCTGGCGAGGCGGTGAGCGCCTTGCTGGAGGTCTTCACCACCCATTACCTGGGCGCCAAGTTCCAACTGCCGATCGATTTCGACGACGAAGCCCACCGGCGACTCAGGCCTTTTCTCCCGGCGCCGTAGCCGTTGCCTGCGGCCACAGTTGGGCGACCAGCATGCCGGCCAGCATCAGGGCGCAGCCGATATAGCCGCGCAGGTGCAGCGACTCGTTGAGCAGCCAGGCCCCGGCGATGGCGGCGAATACCGCCTCCAGCGAGAAAATGATGGCGGCATGGGAAGCGATCGCGTCCTTCTGGGCGATGACCTGCAGGGTGTAGCCGATGGCGACCGCGACGACGCCACCATAAAGAATCGCCGGGCCGGCCGCGACGATGGCCGGCCAGTGGATCGGCTCCAGGCACAGGGCCAGCACCAGGCTGGCCACGGCGCAGGTGGCGAACTGCAGGAAGGCCAGGCGGATCACGTCGTGGCGCCTGGCGAACACCCCCACCAGAATCACGTGCCCGCCCCAGACGAAGGCGCCGATCAGTTGCAGCCAGTCTCCCGGCGACACCTGGAACTGCTCGCCGACGCTCAGCAGGAACATGCCGACCACTGCGAGCAGCGCTCCCAGCCAGGTACCGATACCGGTCTTGTGGCCGATGAACAGTCCCAGCAGCGGCACTACAATCACATAGAGGCCGGTGATGAAACCGGCGTTGGTCACGGTGGTGAACAGCAGGCCGACCTGCTGCAGGTTGATGCCCAGTGCCAGGGCCAGGCCCATGAGCATGCCGCCGAGCAACAGGCCGCGGGTGAGAAACGGCTCGGGCCGGATCTGCTGGGGAGGGCGGCGCAAAACCAGCGGCAGCAGGCACAGCGAGCCGAGGGCGAAACGCAGGCCGGAATAGAGGAAGGGGCCGACATGTTCCATGCCCGAGGTTTGCGCGACGAAGCCGGAGCCCCAGATCATGGCGGTCAACAGCATCAGGATATCGGCACGCAGGGCTTGGCTTCGCATAAGGGCACTCTTGTCAGATAGCCGGTGACTTTGCCGTAAAGCATCGAACTTGACCACCCCGCCCGTGCTGGGCATGCTTGGCGCCGATTCGGGTGCGGCAGAATGTTCGAACGCCGGTTCCTCCGGGCCCCAGGCGTATCACGTGCCCTTTGACGCATGGCCTTCTCAGGCCGTCGCTTCGAGATGCCTCGGCGTGTATCGACCCGATCGATGCCGCCTAGAAAACAGGATCATTTGAAAAATGACCACATACGAAATCCTGATCGCCGATGACCATCCTCTCTTTCGCAGTGCACTGCGCCAGGCCTTGACCCTCGGGCTCGGCCCCGAGGTGCGGCTGGTGGAGGTGGCGAGCATCGCCGAGCTGGAAACCCGCCTGACCGAGAAAGCCGACTGGGACCTGGTCCTGCTGGACCTGAACATGCCCGGCGCCTATGGCTTCTCCGGCCTGGTACTGCTGCGTGGCCAATACCCGCAGATTCCGGTGGTGATGGTTTCGGCCCAGGAGGAAGCCGCGGTGGTAGTGCGTTCCCGCGAGTTCGGTGCCAGCGGTTTCATCCCCAAGTCCAGTTCCCTGGAGGTGATTCAGCAGGCCGTGCGCAATGTGCTTGACGGCGAAGTCTGGTGGCCGCCCCAGGCGTTCGAGGCGGTCAGCGTTTCCGATGAGGCCAAGGCCGCCAGTGCCGGCCTGTCGAGCCTGACCCCCCAGCAGTTCCGGGTGTTGACCATGGTTTGCGAAGGCCTGCTGAATAAACAGATCGCCTATGAGCTGAGTGTGTCCGAGGCGACCATCAAGGCCCATGTGACGGCAATCTTCCGCAAGCTGGGGGTGCGTACCCGAACCCAGGCGGCGTTGCTCCTGCAACAACTTGAGTCAATTTCGAGCCAGTAAAAACGCCTGTTATTCACGCTTTTTTGACTTTGGTTGAACTAGCTTTCCCACACCATTTTGCTCAGTTGCCTACCTATGTCGTCGCCTTTTAAAGGTCAAACCGGTTTAAAACGTATCCTCAACGCGTCGGGATATTCCCTGGATGGCCTGCGTGCCGCCTTCACCGGGGAGGCGGCGTTCCGCCAACTGGTGTTGTTGAACGTGATCCTGATCCCGGTGGCGTTCTTCCTCAACGTCAGCCGGGTCGAGCGTGCTTTGCTGATTGCCGTGTGCCTGCTGGCGCTGATCGTCGAGTTGCTCAACTCGGCGGTGGAGGCGGCCATCGACCGCATTTCCCTCGACCGCCATCCCTTGTCGAAAAACGCCAAGGACATGGGCAGCGCCGCGCAGTTCGTGGCCCTGAGCATGATCGCCCTGGTCTGGGCGGTGATCCTGCTCTAGGCTATGTACGAAATCG
>NZ_JSYZ01000002.1:0-29203 GCF_001293465.1 Pseudomonas asplenii | reverse complement strand
AATTTCGTACACAGCCTAGACCAGGCTCGGCAGCACGATCTCATCGCTGCGACGCACGCCGGCGGTGAGGTTGCGGCACAGCTCCAGGAATTCGCGCATCGCCGAGGTCTGGTACTTCTGTTTATGCCAGATGAAGTAGAACTGCCGCGCCAGGTCCAGTTCCGGGGTTTCCACGGCCACCAGGCTGCCGCGGCGGAAGGCATCGCGTAGCGCCAGGCGCGAGATGCAGCCGATGCCCAGCCCCGATTCCACCGCACGCTTGATCGCTTCGGTGTGTTCCAGCTCCAGGCGCACATTCAGTGAGCTGCGGTGATGACGCATGGCCTGGTCGAAGGTCAGCCGGGTGCCCGAGCCCTGTTCGCGCAGGATCCAGGCTTCACGGGTCAGTTCCTCCAGGCTCGCCTGGCCGCGTCGGGCCAATTGATGCTGCGGGGCACAGAACACCACCAGTTCATCCTCGACCCAGCTCTGCACCTCGATATCGGGGTGGCTGCAGTCGCCTTCGATCAGACCCAGATCAATTTCATAGTGCGCCACCTGCTGCACAATGTTCGCCGTGTTCTGCACATGCAGTTTCACCTGGCTCTCCGGGTGCAACTGCATGAAGCTGCCGATCAGCAGGGTCGCCAGGTAGTTGCCGATAGTCAGGGTCGCGCCGACGGCCAGGGAGCCGAAGCCGGACTTGCCGTTGAGCAGGTCCTCGATTTCCTTGGCCTGGTCGAGCAGGGCCACGGCCTGGGGCAACAGTTGCTTGCCCAGGGCATTGAGGCTCAGGCGCTTGCCGGCGCGATCGAACAGTTGGCAGCTCGATTGCCGTTCCAGTTCGGTGATCGAGGTGCTCGCGGCGGACTGGGAAAGCGCGAGCAGGCCGGCGGCCCGTGATACGCTTTCCTGCTGGGCGACGGCGACGAATACTTGAAGTTGACGGAGAGTAAATCGCATATCTATATAACCGATAACCCTTATCTTGATAATTCATTTAACAGATATTGTCGCCGCCATTAGAATGCTATGCAATTGCGCTCATTGATAGCGCAGGCCAAATCTCCAGGAGCCCTATCCCAATGAGCAACATGAATCACGAGCGTGTCCTCAGTGTTCACCACTGGAACGACACTCTGTTCAGCTTCAAGTGCACCCGCGATCCGGGCCTGCGCTTCGAAAACGGTCAGTTCGTGATGATCGGGCTGCAGCAGCCCAACGGCCGGCCGCTGATGCGCGCCTACTCGATCGCCAGCCCGAACTGGGAAGAACATCTCGAATTCTTCAGCATCAAGGTGCCGGATGGTCCGCTGACCTCGCAACTGCAGCACCTGAAGGAAGGCGATGAGATCATCATCAGCAAGAAGCCTACCGGTACCCTGGTGCTCGACGACCTGAAGCCGGGCAAGCACCTGTACCTGCTGAGCACCGGCACTGGCCTGGCGCCATTCATGAGCGTGATCCAGGATCCGGAAACCTACGAGCGTTTCGAGAAAGTGATCCTGTGCCACGGCGTGCGTTACGTCAACGAAGTCGCCTACCGCGAATTCATCACCGAGCACCTGCCGCAGAACGAATTCTTCGGCGAGGCGCTGCGTGAGAAGCTGATCTACTACCCCACCGTGACCCGCGAGCCGTTCGAGAACGAAGGTCGCCTGACCGACCTGATGCGCAGCGGCAAGCTGTTCCGCGACATCGGCCTGCCACCGATCAACCCGCAGGACGACCGCGCCATGCTGTGCGGCAGCCCGAGCATGCTCGAAGAGACCAGCGAAGTGCTCAACAGCTTCGGCCTGACCGTTTCGCCGCGTATGCGCGAGCCGGGTGACTACCTGATCGAGCGCGCTTTCGTCGAGAAGTAAGGTCCGTTTCGGACCTGTGGCAGCCGGCTTGCCGGCGATAGCGTCCGCAAGCCGGCTTCACAGAAAAAAGCCCGCGTTGCCGAAAGGCAGCGCGGGCTTTTTCGTTTCTGGCGTTTCTACTCGGCGGGCACGACTTCCAGCACGCGGATCACGCCCGCCTGCGGGTAGTGCCAGCGCACATCCAGGTCCCAGAACTGCGCGCCGTATTCCCGCTCGGGCGTGGGGGTCTGGTACGCCGGACGCGGGTCCTGGGCCAGGCACTGTTCGATCAGCTCGATCAGTGGCTCGCCCAGGCGCCGGGCGTGCGCCTGGGCCTGGTGCAGGGCGCTGTCCGCCCACTGCACGGGAATCAGCTGCGGCGCCGCGCTGGCGATGTCGTTGACGGCCGTGGCAACGCTGTCGGCATAGGGCACGTAGGGCTTGATGTCGAGAATCGGCGTGCCGTCCAGCAGGTCGATACCGGAGATCCACAGCCGATGGCCTTCTACCTTGTCCAGCCGCACCACCGACTGGCCGATACCGTTTGGCCGGTGCGTCGCCCGGGTGGCGAACACGCCGATGGACTTGTTGCCGCCCAGGCGTGGCGGCCGCACCTTGAGCCGCGGCTTGTCCTCCAGGGCCTGGTGGAACAGGAACAGCAGCCAGACATGGCTGACCTGTTCCAGGCCTTGTACCGCATCGCCCTGGTCGAACGGTGCCAGCAGTTCCAGAACACCGCGTGCCGCCGGCGCCAGTTGTGGCTGGCGCGGGATGGCGAATTTCTCCTTGAAACAGGAGCGCACGAAACCGATCGGCGAGACGCTGTAGCTCATCGCGGCAGGCCTCAGGCCTCGATCCCGAGGATATTGCGCGCCACCGCTTCGGCGATGCGGATACCGTCGACGCCGGCCGAGAGAATGCCGCCGGCATAACCGGCGCCTTCACCGGCCGGGAACAGGCCCTTGACGTTCAGGCTCTGCATCGACGCGTCGCGGGTAATGCGCAGCGGCGACGAGGTGCGGGTTTCGATCCCGGTCAGTACCGCATCGTGCAGCGAGTAGCCCTTGATCTGCCGCTCGAAGGCCGGCAGGGCCTCGCGGATGGCTTCGATGGCGAAGTCCGGCAGCGCCAGGGCCAGGTCGCCGAGGGCCACGCCCGGCTTGTAGGACGGCTCGACGCTGCCCAGGGCGGTCGACGGATTGCCGGCGATGAAGTCGCCGACCAGTTGCGCCGGAGCCTCGTAGTTGCTGCCGCCGAGCACGAAGGCGTGGGACTCCAGGCGCTCCTGCAGCTCGATACCGGCCAGCGGGCCGCCCGGGTAGTCGACTTCGGGGGTGATGCCGACGACGATGCCGGAGTTGGCGTTGCGCTCGTTACGCGAATACTGGCTCATGCCGTTGGTCACCACCCGGTTCGGCTCGGAGGTGGCGGCGACCACGGTGCCGCCCGGACACATGCAGAAGCTGTAGACCGAGCGGCCGTTGCTGGCATGGTGCACCAGCTTGTAGTCGGCGGCGCCGAGTTTCGGGTGGCCGGCATACTTGCCCAGGCGGGCGCTGTCGATCAGCGACTGCGGGTGCTCGATGCGGAAACCGATGGAAAACGGCTTGGCCTCCATGAACACGCCGCGGCTGTGCAGCATGCGGAAGGTGTCGCGGGCGCTGTGGCCCAGGGCCAGGACCACGTGGCGCGAATGCAGCTGTTCACCGCTGTCTAGCACCACGCCGGTCAGTTGCCCGCCATCGAGCAGCAGGTCGGTGACCCGCTGCTGGAAGCGTACTTCGCCGCCCAGGGCCTCGATTTCCTTGCGCATGTTCTCGACCATGCCGGTCAGGCGGAAGGTACCGATGTGCGGCTTGCTGACGTAGAGAATCTCTTCCGGCGCGCCGGCCTTGACGAACTCCTGCAGAACCTTGCGGCCGTGGTGGTGCGGGTCCTTGATCTGGCTGTAGAGCTTGCCGTCGGAGAAGGTCCCGGCACCGCCCTCGCCGAACTGTACGTTGGACTCGGGGTTGAGCACGCTCTTGCGCCACAGGCCCCAGGTATCCTTGGTGCGCTGGCGCACTTCCTTGCCGCGTTCGAGAATGATCGGCTTGAAGCCCATCTGCGCCAGCAGCAGGCCGGCGAAGATGCCGCAGGGGCCGAAACCGACCACGATCGGCCGCTCGCGCAGGTCGGCCGGCGCCTGGCCGACCACCTTGTAGCTGACATCCGGCGCCGGACCGACATTGTGGTCGTCGGCGAACTGCTTCAGCAGGGCTTCTTCGTTGCGCGCCGACAGGTCGATGGTGTAGATGAACAGCAGTTCGGACGACTTCTTGCGGGCGTCGTAGCTGCGCTTGAACACGGTGAAGTCCAGCAGGTCAGCGCTGGCGATGCCCAGGCGCTGGACGATGGCCGAGCGCAGGTCTTCATCGGGATGGTCGAGCGGCAGCTTGAGTTCGGTGATTCGTAACATGACAGGGTCCAGTATGCGGCCACGCGGGCGCGCCGGCTTTACAACAAACCGGAGATTATAAGCCCCAACGGCGGTTTTCCGTGAGGCTTGAATGACTGCTGGTCCGAATCAGTCGTTGCGGGCACCGCCGAACGTGGCGCAGCCGCGCTGCACCTGGCCGTTGATGCGCAATTCGGCGCTTAGGTGGCGGACGCTGCCGGTGGTGCTGTCGACGCAGCGCTGCGGTGCCACCCACAGCTCGATGTGCTGGTTGTTGGCTTCGGTGCTCAGGCTGAAGCGCCCGTCACCCAATTGCTCTTCCAGGTAGGGCAGGACCAGGGGCGGCTGCTTGTCGCGCTCGAGGATCATGCCCTTGCCGCTGGCCTTGAACGACCAGTCCGGGCCATGGCCGCTGGCGATCACGGTCTGGCGCCGGAAGTCGAGGTCGGCGCAGCCGCCGTTATCGCGCTCCAGGCGGTAGAGTTGCTGCAGGTTCAACTGGCCGTCGGAGCTGTCGGCCTTGCTCGACGAGAAGCTGCCACGCAGGTCGACGAACAGTTTGCCGGGCTTGCTGGCGAAGGTCGCGGCTTGCTGGGCGATGCTGGTGTTGCCGCTGTCGTTGACGATGAAGCGGCGTTGTTCCTGGCAGGGCTGGAACAGCAGCTTGCCATCGACACTGCTCAGTTCGCCCTGCATGCGGTTCAGTCCGGCCGTGGGGTGCGGGCCGCTGGGGGCGAGCATCTGGCAACCGGCGGCTAACAGGGGCAGGGCGAAAATCATCAAGGAACGGGCGGCACGCATCATCGGGTCTCCTGGCAAGTGCCGCCACGTTACCCAGCCTGGACCCGCATCACAAGCCTTGTGGGAACCGGCTCAACCGACGCGGTAGGTCTGGCCGGTCTGCAGGCCTTCCACGCTCTTGGCGTAGGCCAGCGCCACGTCCACCGCCGCTACCGGCTTGAAGCCACGGAAGTAGGGCGCGTACTCGTCCATCGCCTCGACCAGCACGGTCGGGCTCACCGAGTTGATCCGCAGACCCCGCGGCAATTCGATCGCCGCCGCCTTGACGAAGCTGTCGATGGCGCCGTTGACCAGGCTGGCCGACGCGCCGAAGCGGATCGGGTCATGACTGAGGACGCCGGTGGTCAGGGTGAACGAGGCGCCGTCACTGGCGTATTCGCTGCCGATCCGCACCAGGTTGACCTGGCCCATCAGCTTGTCCTGCAGGCCCACCGCGAAATCCTCTTCGGTCAGTTCGGCCAGCGGGGCGAACTTGACGTTGCCGGCGGCACAGACCAGGGCATCGAACTTGCCGGTCTGTTCGAACAATTGACGAATCGAGGCGCTGTCGCTGATGTCCACGTGCAGGTCGCCGCTGGTGCGGCCGATGCTGATGATCTCGTGTCGCTGGATCAGTTCCTTTTTGATGGCCGAACCGATGGTGCCGCTGGCACCAATCAAGAGAATTTTCATCCTGCGCTTGCTCCTGTGGGGGGATTGAACACTCAGTCTAGGCTGGATTTTTCCCCGGATAAGCGTGCTAATAGGCAACCTTTGGTTTTATTCTGGAAACAATCCCGTGAGCGAAATGGATGACCTGGCAGCCTTTGCCGTGCTGGTCGAAGCGGGCAGCTTCACGCTGGCCGCCGAGCAACTGGGGTGCAGCAAGGGGCAGTTGTCCAAGCGCATCAGCCACCTGGAAACACAGTTCGCGGTGCAACTGCTGCACCGCACCACCCGGCGCCTGAGTCTCACCGCCGCCGGAGCGGCCCTGCTGCCCCAGGCCCAGGCACTGGTGGTGCAGGTGCAACGGGCGCGCCAGGCGCTGGCCCGGCTCAAGGACGATATCGCCGGCCCGGTGCGCATGACGGTGCCGGTGTCCCTGGGCGAAACCTTTTTCGATGGACTGCTGCTGGAGTTCTCGCGCAATTATCCCGATGTCCAGATCGAGCTGGACCTGAGCAACAGCTTCCGCGACCTGGTGCGCGAGGGCTTTGACCTGGCGATTCGCACCGAGACCGGCCGCGATGAGCGACTGGTGGCCCGGCCGCTGTTGGTGATCAACGAACTGACCTGTGCCAGTCCGGCCTACCTCGAGGCCCATGGTGAGCCGCAGACGCCCCAGGAGCTTGCCAACCATCGTTGCCTGCTCAACAGCCACTACAGTGGGCGCGAGGAGTGGCAATACCATCGCCAGCATGAACTGCTGCGGGTGCGGGTGGGTGGCACGTTTGCCAGCAACCACTACAGCCTGCTGAAGAAAGCCGCGCTGGCCGGTGCCGGTATCGCCCGGCTGCCGTCCTACGCGCTGGCCGCGGAACTGGCAGACGGGCGTTTGCGCTGGCTGTTGCGCGACTATCGCACCCGCGACATGCCGGCGTACCTGGTGCATCCCTACCAGGGCGGGCTGCCGCGGCGCACCCAGGTGCTGGCCGACTACCTGATCGGTTGGTTCAAGCGCAGCAGCGAGGCACTGGAGCGGCTTGAGCTGTAGTCATGCCGCTTGCAGCCGGGTAATGGCGCCGTAGCGAATCAGCAGGCCCAGCGTCTGGGCCGGATCGAATTCGGGGTCGGCTTCATGGGCGTGGGTCATGGCGCTTTCCAGCGCTTGTTCATTGAGCAGGCCCTGGATGAAGACCCGGCTGCCACGGTCGAGCCTGAACACCTCGACCTGCCAGTTGCAACGCAGTACCAGTGCTGTTTCACCCCGGCTCGGGTCGATCTGCTCCAACCGGCCTTCGCCCTGGTGCGCCAGCCAGATCGACAGCGTCGCGTAGGGTGACTCCAGCACCGCGACGCTGGGGTGCAGGCCGACCAGCAGGCGGCCCAGGGACTCCGGGGCCGCCAGGTGCAGGCCGATCTGTTCCGGGCTCAAGGGCGTGGCATCGGCGGCGTGATAGGCGTTGATCCGCAGACGCTCCAGGCACGCGACGTCGGCCAGGTACGGCACGCTGGCCGCTGGCGCGAAGCCGCGGATGAACGTGGCGAACTCCCGGCCGTAGTCGTTGAGGATCGGGCTGCGGGGCGGGTGCTGCCGGACATGCACGGCGGCCATGGCCCGGAAGAACTCGTCGCCGACCAGTGCCCGGACCACCGGGTAACTGTCGGCCAGGGCATTGATCAGCGAGCTCTGGACATTGTTGCGGTACACCGCGAAACGGCTGGCCGGATCGGCACCGTTGCGGCTGTGCAGGCCGGGCGGGCAGGGCTGTTGCGGGTCGAGCAGTGCCGCGCTGAAGCGGTCCTGGTCACTCATCGACCTACCTCGACACCATCGAGCAGGGCCTGGGCTCGTGCCGCTTCGACGAGCAATTCGCTGAAGGCCGGGACGCGGTTGTCGCGCTCGATCAGGGTCGGCAGCGCCCCGGTCCTGGCCAGCACCTGCTGGTAAAGGGCCCAGACCGCCGAATCGATGGGCGCGCCGTGATCGTCGATCAATAGACGGTCGCCGAGGCTGTCACGGTCCTCGGCGAAGCCGGCCAGGTGAATCTCGCCGACGGCTTGCAACGGCAGGGCCCCGATGTAGGCCAGTGCATCGCGTTGATGGTTGACGCAGGAGACATACACGTTGTTCACGTCCAGCAGCAGGCCGCAGCCGGTGCGGCGAATGACCTCGCCGATGAAGTCCGTTTCGTCCAGGGTCGAGCGCTGGAATTGCAGGTAGGTCGCCGGGTTTTCCAGCAGCATCGGGCGTTTCAGGGTGTTCTGCACCAGGTCGACATGTTCGCAGACCCGTTGCAGGGTGGCCGGGTCGTAGGCCAGTGGCAGCAGGTCGTTGAGAAACACCGGGCCGTGTCCCGACCAGGCCAGGTGTTCGGAAAACGACTGTGGCTGGTAGCGCTCGATCAGCCTGGCCAGGCGCTGGAGGTGTTGCCGGTCCAGCGGGCCTTCGCCGCCGATGGACAGGCCGACCCCGTGCAGCGACAACGGATAGTCTTCGCGAATCCGCCCCAGGTAATGGTGGAACGGGCCGCCGGCGACCATGTAGTTCTCGGCATGCACCTCGAAGAACCCGAGGTCGGGGCGGCTGTCGAGGATCACCTGGAAGTGCTCGCTCTTGAGCCCCAGCCCGACCCTGGATGGGAGCGGGTGGGCGCGGGCGCAATCAATGGGCGCGGATTGCGCTGACGGCGGCATTGCGCGTGTCAGCCTTTTTCGGTGAAGGCCTGCAGTTGGCCGAAACCGGTCGGCGAGGTGCTGCTGGCGGTTTTCTCGCAGGTGCCCTTGGGCACCAGTTTCCAGGCGCTGCCCTGGTTGTCCTGGGTCGAGGTACCGGCACAGCTGGTACCGGCGCCGGCGGCGCAGTCGTTCTGGCCCTTGGCGGCGACACCGAAGCATTTCTCGGTGTCCCCGGCGTGGGCGGTCATCGGCAGTGCGGCGATGCTCAGGGCGGAGCCCAGGGTCAGGGCGAGGGTGGCGGCGGACAGCGTACGGCTGGTGGCGTTGCTCATGGTCGATCTCCAATTGAAGAGGGCGCCTTCCTGTCTGGTATGGGCAGCGAGGGTAGGCGGGGTGCGGCCAACATAATCGATTATGGGCGGCGAGGGTACGGACACGATGTTCCGGGCAAAGAAAAGCCCCGACAGAACGGGGCCTTCTCGTTGCACGGCAGTGGAATCAACCGCCCAGGTACGCTTCGCGGACTTTCGGGTCGGTCAGCAGGTCATTGCCGCTGCCTTCCATCACCACCCGGCCGTTCTCCAGCACGTAGGCGCGATCGGCGATCTTCAGCGCCTGGTTGGCGTTCTGCTCCACCAGGAACACCGTCACTCCGTCCTTGCGCAGTTGTTCGATGATATCGAAGATCTGCTGGATGATGATCGGTGCCAGACCCAGCGACGGCTCGTCGAGCAGCAGCAGCTTGGGCTTGCTCATCAGCGCCCGGCCGATGGCGAGCATCTGCTGTTCGCCGCCGGACATGGTGCCGCCGCGCTGGCTGAAGCGCTCCTTGAGCCGTGGGAACAGTTCCAGGACCTTGTCCATCTGCTCCTGGTAATCGCCCTTGTCGGTGAAGAAACCGCCCATGGCCAGGTTTTCCTCCACGGTCAGGCGCGAGAACACACGGCGGCCTTCCGGCACCACCGCGATGCTCTTGCGCATGATCTGCGAGGACTCCTGCCCCACCAGCTCTTCGCCCATGTAGCGAATGCTGCCGCTGTGGGCCCGCGGCGAACCGCAGAGGGTCATCAGCAGGGTCGACTTGCCTGCGCCGTTGGCGCCGATCAGGGTGACGATCTCGCCCTGGCGGACTTCCACGTTGACGCTGTGCAGGGCCTGGATCTTGCCGTAGAAGGTGGAAACGTTTTCGAACTGCAGCATTTACGCTTCCCCCAGGTAGGCTTTGATCACATCGGGATTGTCGCGGATCTGTTGTGGTGTGCCATCGGCCAGCGGCGTGCCCTGGTTGATCACGACGATATGGTCGGAAATGCTCATGACCAGTTTCATGTCGTGCTCGATCAGCAGCACGGTGACGCCGTGTTCCTCGCGCAGCACGCTGATCAGCGCCTTGAGGTCGTCGGTTTCCTTGGGGTTCAGGCCGGCCGCCGGTTCGTCGAGCATGAGGATCCGTGGACGGGTCATCATGCAGCGGGCGATTTCCAGGCGACGCTGCTGACCATAGGCCAGGGTGCCGGCCGGGCGGTTGGCGAATTCGGTCAGGTTGACCTTGTCCAGCCAGTACGCGGCGTATTCCATGGCTTCCCTTTCGCTCTTGCGGAACGACGGGGTCTTGAACAGACCGGCCAGGAAGTTGGTGTTCAGGTGACGGTGCTGGGCGATCAGCAGGTTTTCCACGGCGGTCATGTCCTTGAACAGACGCACGTTCTGGAAGGTCCGCACCACGCCCTTGCGGGCGATCTCGTGGCCGGCCAGGCCCTGGATCGGCTGGCCGTCGAGGATGATGCTTCCGGCGCTGGGCTTGTAGAAGCCGGTCAGGCAGTTGAACACCGTGGTCTTGCCGGCACCGTTGGGGCCGATCAGTGCCACGACCTGTTTCTCTTTCACGGTCAGGGCCACGCCGTTGACCGCCAGCAGGCCGCCGAAGCGCATGCTCAAGTTTTCGACTTTCAGGATCTCGCGGCTCATTTGCGCAGCTCCATGTGTGGACGTTGCATCGGCAGCAGACCCTGTGGACGCCAGATCATCATCAGCACCATCATGGCGCCGAACATCAACATGCGGTAATCGCTGAATTCACGCATCAGCTCCGGCAGCAGGATCATCACGATCGCTGCGAGAATCACCCCCAGTTGCGAGCCCATGCCGCCGAGCACGACGATGGCGAGGATGATCGCCGATTCGATGAAGGTGAACGACTCCGGGGTCACCAGGCCCTGGCGGGCGGCGAAGAAGCTGCCGGCGAAACCGGCGAAGCAGGCACCCAGGGTGAATGCCGAGAGCTTGATCACGGTGGGGTTCAGGCCCAGGGCGCGGCAGGCGATCTCGTCTTCACGCAGGGCTTCCCAGGCGCGGCCGATCGGCATGCGCAGCAGGCGGTTGATCACGAACAGCGCGAACAGCGCCAGCAGCAGGGCGACCAGGTACAGGAAGACCACCTTGCTCACCGGGTTGTAGGCCAGCCCGAAGAACTCGTGGAAGGTCTTCACACCCTCGGCGGCACTGCGCTCGAAGCTCAGGCCGAAGAAGGTCGGCTTGGGGATGTTGCTGATGCCGTTCGGGCCGCCGGTGAGGTCGGTGAGGTTGCGCAGGAACAGCCGGATGATCTCGCCGAAGCCGAGGGTCACGATGGCCAGGTAGTCACCGCGCAGGCGCAGCACCGGGAAACCGAGCAGGAAGCCGAAGGTCGCGGCCATCAGGCCGGCGACCGGCAGGCACAGCCAGAAGCTCCAGCCGAAGTAGTGCGACAGCAGCGCGTAGCTGTAGGCGCCCACCGCGTAGAAGCCGACATAACCCAGGTCGAGCAGGCCGGCCAGGCCCACCACGATGTTCAGGCCCAGGCCCAGCAGCACGTAGATCAGGATCAGGGTGGCGATATCGACCGCCCCCCGCGAGCCGAAGAACGGCCAGATCAGTGCGGCCACGATCAGGCCGATGATGATCCAGCGCTGGGTCCGTGGCAGGGTCAGGAACTGACCGACCTTGGGCGACACCAGCGGGCCACGGGACGACTTGAACATCGTGCTGACCTGCTGGCTGAACAGCACGCGCAGGAACATCAGCACCGAGCAGAGGGCGATGACGGTCAGGGTCAGGGGACCGGTGCCATGCACTTCGAGGTTGATCCCGACGATGCTCAGCTTCAGGCCGAGTACCGGAAAGGCCACGGCCCAGACCAGCAGGGCGCTGAACAGCGCCTGTTTGAGATATCTGTTCATACTTTCTCAACCTCCGGACGGCCCAGGATGCCGGTCGGACGGAACAACAGCACCAGGACCAGAAGACCGAACGCCACCACATCCTTGTACTGGTCGCCGAACACGTCGGCACCAAAGGCTTCGGCCACACCGAGCACCAACCCGCCGAGCATGGCGCCCGGAATGCTGCCGATACCGCCCAGTACTGCGGCGGTAAAGGCCTTCAGGCCTACCAGGAAGCCGGCGTTGGGGTTGATCACCCCGTACTGCATGCTCAGCAGCACGGCGGCGACCGCGGCCAGGGCGGCACCGATGACGAAGGTCAGGGCGATGATGTTGTTGGTGTTGATCCCCAGCAGGTTGGCCATCTTGATGTCTTCGGCGCAGGCACGGCAGGCGCGGCCCAGGCGTGAACGGGAGATGAACAGGGTCAGTCCGGTCATGGCGATCAGGGTGATCACGAAAACCAGGATCTGCATGTAGGAAATCAGGACTTCCTCTGCGCCCCCCGGACCGAAGGAGATGCTCCCCGGGATCAGGTTGGGAATGGACTTGTCCTTGGAGTCCTGGGACAGCAGTACGGTGTTCTGCAGGAAAATCGACATGCCGATGGCGGAAATCAGCGGAATCAGACGGTTGCTGCCGCGCAGTGGGCGGTAGGCAACGCGTTCGATACTGTAGCCATAGGCACTGGTCACGACGATCGTCGCGATGAACGCGGCGGTCATCAGCAGCGGCAGGGAGTGGATTCCCATCATGGCCAGCCCGGCAAGGACGATGAAGGCCACGTAGGAACCAATCATGTAGACCTCGCCATGGGCGAAGTTGATCATTCCAATGATGCCGTAAACCATTGTGTAGCCAATGGCTATCAAGGCATAGGTGCTGCCAATGGTCAGGCCATTAACCAGCTGTTGGAAGAAGTGATAGATCTCAGGCATTACAGCGCTCCTAAAAACCCGATACGCATTTCACTGGTGGAGTCATGTTCCGGCTCGTCGGGCGTGGTCTGTCGCCACGTTGGCACGAGCGTTTGCCAGCGAACCGCTGGTGACGGTTTTAAGATTTTCAGGTGAGCCAGCTCCCGGATCGCGGGTGTCAGGCCCATAAACCTCGTAAAACAAAGCCCACTGTGCAAACAGTGGGCTTGTTGACCTGTCAGGCCTGAGTTACTGAGGGGATACTTCGGTCTTCGGCTTGCCGAAGTGCCATTCGTAGACCACGAACTTGAAGTTCTTCAGGTCGCCCTTCTCGTCGAAGGACAGTTCGCCAGTCGGGGTCTTGAAGGTCCCGGCGTGGATAGCGGCAGCCACCTTGGCGGTGTCTTCGCTCTTGGCGTTCTTGATGCCGTCGGCGATCAGTTCGACAGCAGAGTAGGCCGGGAATACGAACGGACCGCTCGGATCCTTGCCGTCAGCCTTGATGGCGTCGACGATGGCCTTGTTCTCCGGGTCGGCATCGAAGGACTTCGGCAGGGTAACCAGCAGGCCTTCGGAAGCGTCCTGGGCGATCTGCGAGATGGAGTCGTTGCCGACGCCTTCCGGACCCATGAACTTGGCGTTCAGGCCTTTTTCCTTGGACTGGCGCAGGATCAGGCCCAGCTCTGGGTGGTAGCCGCCGTAGTAGACGAAGTCGACGTTGTTCTGCTTGAGCTTCTGGATGATCGAGGAGAAGTCCTTGTCACCGGCGTTCAGGCCTTCGAAGACCGCGACTTTCACGCCTTTCTTCTCGAGGGTCTGCTTGACCGCGGTGGCGATGCCTTCACCGTATTGCTGCTTGTCGTGCAGTACGGCAACCACTTTCGGTTTCACGTGGTCGGCGATGTAGTTGCCGGCGGCAGGGCCCTGGGCGCTGTCCAGGCCGATGGTGCGGAACACCAGCTTGTAGCCACGGGCGGTGATTTCAGGGCTGGTGGCCGCCGGGGTGATCATGATCACGCCTTCGTCTTCGTAGATGTCCGAAGCGGGCTGGGTGGAGCTGGAGCAGAGGTGGCCGATGACGAACTTGACACCATCGTTGACGACCTTGTTGGCGACGGCCACGGCCTGTTTCGGATCGCAGGCGTCGTCGTATTCGACCGCTTCGAGTTTCTTGCCATCGACGCCGCCCTTGGCGTTGATGTCCTTGATGGCCTGTTTCGCGCCCGTGAACTGCATGTCACCGTACTGGGTCACAGGGCCGGTCTTGGGGCCGGCGATGCCGATCTTGATGGTGTCTGCAGCGAAAGAATGGCTGGCGATACCGGCCAGAACCATAGCGGCGAACAGTTTGGAAATCTGCTTAGTCATTAGTGCTCCACTCTTGCTGTTGTAATTTTTATAGTCCTGACGCCAGGGCGGCAGAACCGGGTTTTGACAACCCGATTTTACCCGGCAACTGTACCGATACAGTTTAGAGCGCTCGTTTATCGCTTGGATAGCGGGCTGCCGGGGACAAAATCGGGAGATGTCGCTTAAATGAAAGAAAGAGACAGAATAGCGGCAGATGGCCATGCAGATTATTATCTGGATGTTGCTGAGCTTTCACGGCAATCCCTGCAACCCTGATCCTTCTTTCACCCCAACCTTTACATCCGGGTTTTTCTACCTTGAGTCGCGACGTTATGATTGCGCCGATTTTTTCTCAGGTGGAACTCCCATGATTGAAGAACCTAGCACCCTCTATGCCAAGCTGCTTGGTGAAACTGCATCTATCCGCTGGGAGGAGCTGCAACCGTTCTTTGCCCGGGGTGCCCTATTGTGGGTCGAACCGTCGCTGGATCTGATCGCCGCGGCGCAGGCCATGGCCGAGAATCAGACCGAGAAAGTAGCGGATTGGCTGGCCACCGGAGCGTTGGCCAAGGTGTCTGAAACGCGGGCCCAGGATCTTCTCGAGCGTGATCCGAGCCTGTGGGCGGTGGTGGTATCGCCCTGGGTGATGATCCAGGAAAGAGCAACTGGGTAATTCAAGGCACTGTAATGGTGCATATGCGTTATGCATTTATGGCCTACGAGTGTGTAGGCCAGTAACCGCATGCAGCAGTAATGGCAGTTTGCCCGTGGAGAAAATCCACAGTCCTTGACAGGCATATCGCAGCTTCCCTGCCACGACATCCGATTCTGTAGGGCCCGGCTCGCCGGCTAAGCTTCTGGCGGCCTCAAGGGCCCATTCGCCGGCAAGCCGGGCTCCTACAGGGTGATGGGGGCGGTCGGCTCAGTACTCGGTCCGACCGGTGTGGCTGTTCAAGGAAATGACCTTGGTCTTGCCGATGCGGTGACGGTAGATCTCGCGCAGATACTTGATCGCCTTCTTCACGCAATCGCGGGACAGGCGGATATCGTTGATCGAGACGAACTTGTCCTTGTCATTGATCAGTTCGCGGTACTTCTTCTCGTACATCGGCTTGATCGCGTACCAGTTGGTATCGAGGATCTTCGCCGGGTTCTCGAACTCGTTGAGCAGGTCGTCGATATGCCCTTCGTCGAACTCGTCGCGGGTGATGAACTCGAGCATCGAGTTGTCCAGCGTGTCGTCGAAGCGGTACGGGTTGCGCGCGAAGCAGCGCTTGATGAAGGCCACGATCAGGGTCAGGAAGTCGTCCGACAGGCACGGGCTCTTGGCAATCAGCGTGGTCAGCGACAGGTTGGCCGAGGCCCCGATCACCAGGGCGTAGCGCTTGAGCGTGGTGTTGGGGAACAGGCTGTTGAGGTGGGTCTTGAGCCGGTTCAGGTCCATGTAGGACAGCTTGTAGTCCTTGGGCAGCGAGACGATCGAAACCACCGACGAGCAGTTCTTGAAGAAATGCAGGTCGTGCAGCGCCGCGGCGTCGTAACCCGAAGCCTTGTACTGCTCCAGGGCGGCGCGGTAGCGCTTGGACTCGATCGGCAGCAGGCTGATGCCTTCGATGGCCTGGGTGACCTTGTTGAAGTGCGGCAGGTCGATGGAGCGGAAGAACAGGTCGTCGATGTTCAACCGCTGCTGTTCCTTTTCGAACACCTTGAACTTGTCGCCGGTTGGCGCCGGCTGTTCCGGTACCACGGATTCGGCGTAGGCGATCGCCACGGGGCCTGCCAGGCTCATGAACAGGTCGTTGGCGTCCAGGCGGATGGTCTCGCCGATGTCGATGCCGGCACGACGGAAGTAGTTCTGGTCGTAGTCGGTGGTCACCGCCTGGGCGGTCAGGATGTTGAAGATCTGCTGGGAGATGTACTGGTTGGCGTGCTTCTCCATGGCATTGACATCAATGTTCTGGATATTGCCGTCATCGTTCTCTTCGGCATAACGCATGATGTCGTTGGAGATCAGCATCATCGCGTTCCATGGGCGGATACGACCCATGACGCTGGCTTCGCTGCTGTCTTCATTGTCGAAGTTGTACGAGAAGTCCCACTCTTCCGACAGGTACTTGCAGAGCAGGCGGCCGGCGTTGATGTGCAGGGCCTCGGACATTTCGCTGCGATGGTCGGAGATGTTCGGCAGCACGCAGATGCCGCTGGTGAAGATCGGTTCGAAGACGAAGGAGTGGCCGCTCTTGCTGTCGTGCTCGTCCATCGGCTTGGTGTCGAATGTCTTGTTCATGTACGAGTACTGCTGGGCCAGGCCGAATTCCGAGGCCATGCCCGAACCGGTACCACCGCCGGCACTGAAGATCGAGAAGTACAGGCGCGACTGGTTGGCCTTGATGCCGCAGGAGTCGATCAGGTACGAGTGGATCATCTTCCAGTCGGGGCTGGAGAAGCGCTGGGTGTCCTTGTTCAGGATGATCTTGGCCAGGTACTGGCCGAGGATCGGGGCGTTACCCGCGCCACCGGCATGCACCTCGGACAGGTCCATGATCTTCATCTTGCTGTAATCGCGGATGAACCCGCTTTTCTCGCCCTTGCGCGAAAAGCGGATGCGGCCGGCGATGTCCTTGTCCAGGTCGCCGAGCATCACCAGCGGTTCGACCAGAAACACCGGCTTGGCGGACTTGCTCTGCACCAGGCGCAGGTTATTGCGGATCCACTGGGCGGGGCGGTAGCCCTTGTCGACGGACTTGTCGTCGTTGTTGAATTCGTTGAGGTAGAACTTGCGGGCGTTGTAGACCAGTTCGGCGACATCCAGTGCGATGTTCGAGCCGCAGCGGCCCAGGCCGATCAGGCAGACCGAGGGGAATTCCTGTTCGCGACGGGCCTCGTTCTCCACCTCCAGGTGCGGTGGGCGCGGAAATACCATGTCGCGCAGACCGTCGAGGTTGTCGAGGATACGATCCGTATTGGTTTCGGTGAAATAAAGGTACTGCTGCGTCGCCAGTGGACGGGGCGTCGAGTAGGCCTTGTAGGTTTTTTCCACGACCGCGGGCGACATCAGATCGGATACTGCGTTGGCTGGGTTATTTTTGGAGGTCATTGTGCGCCATATGCCTGGTCTGGTTGGGCGGTCGAGGGGATATCAACGCGCCATCACGGTGAGAGATCGCGACTTTAACGCGCGATATTGGCTTGATCGATAGGGGTTGGCCCTAGGTTTCCCTAGGGCTAAACCCTGCTCTGGATATCGTTGAATCGGCCAGTATTTGACGTTCTTTAATTGACGGGGAACTTTTTATGAATTCTGTACTACCTGCTCTGGGGTTCGCCGGAATCGGCCTGATGGGGCTGCCGATGTGCCGTCGCTTGCTGGCCGCGGGGTACCCCTTGACGGTGTGGAACCGGTCGCCGCACAAATGCGCCGAACTGGTGGCGGCCGGTGCGCGGCAGGTCGCCACCCCTGCCGAGCTGTGCGCGCAGGCAGACGTGGTGATGCTGTGCCTGGCCGATACCGCGGTGGTGCAGGAGGTGGTTTTCGGGGTCGACGGGGTGGCGCAGGCGGCGAAGACGGGTCAACTGCTGGTGGATTTTTCCAGCCTGGAGCCCACGGCGACGCGACAAATGGCCGCGCGCCTGCTGGCCGAGCGCGGTGTGCGCTGGCTGGATGCGCCGGTTTCCGGCGGCACCGCCGGGGCCGAGGCTGGCAGCCTGGCGATCATGGCCGGTGGGGAAGTGGCCGATCTGGAACGGGTTCGCCCGGTCTTGCTGACCCTTGGCCAGCGCGTCACCCACATGGGTGCGGTGGGTGCCGGGCAGGTGACCAAGGCCTGCAATCAGATGATCGTGGCCTGCAATGCCCTGGTGATTGCCGAGGTGGTGGCGCTGGCGGAACGCTCCGGGGTGGATGCCAGCCTGCTGGCCGAAGCGCTCGGCGGTGGCTTCGCCGACTCCAGGCCGTTGCAGATCCTCGCGCCGCAGATGGCCGAAAGCCGTTTCGAACCGATCAAATGGCATGTGCGCACCTTGCTCAAGGACCTGGACGGTGCCGTGAAGTTCTCCCGTGAACAGGGTTCGGCGGCGCCCATCAGCGGATTGGCCGCACAGTTGATGCGCCTGCATGGTAGCCAGGGGTATCTGCAAAAGGATCCCGCGACATTGGTGAATCTGTATCGCGAGCCGCCGTCGCCGGCGGAGTGAGTGGCGTGACGCTGGGTGGTGGGCGCTGGTTGAGCTGCCTGATGGTCGCGGGCAGTTCTTCGAACAGCACCGGCCGGCTGAACAGGTGGCCCTGGATGTAGTCGCAGTCGTACTCGGCAAGGAACTCGTATTGCTGCTGGGTCTCGACGCCTTCGGTGACCACCTGCAGATGCAGGGTGTGGGCCATGACAATGATCGCCTGGATGATCTCCATGTCCGGGGCCGACTTGGGGATGTCGAGGATGAACGAGCGATCGATCTTCAGGGTATTGAGTGGCAGGCGCTTGAGGTAGGCCAGGGACGAGTAGCCGGTGCCGAAGTCGTCGATGGACAGCGAGACGCCGAGGGTACGCATCTGCCGCAACAGCTGCAGGGTATTGGTGATATTGCCCATCAGCGCGTTTTCCGTGACCTCCAGCTCCAGCCGGTTGGCGCAAACGCCGGTGCTGCGCAGGATGTTTTCAATGTCGTCGGCCAGTTCCTCGCGTGCCAGGTTCAGGGACGAGCAGTTGGTGCTGACCATCAGGTCGCTGTAGCCCTGTTCGTCCAGTGCCGCCAGGTCCTGGCAGGCGGTGCGCAGGACCCACTTGTCCAGATCGGCGATCAGGCCGTTGGCTTCGGCGATGTGCAGGAAGCGGTCCGGGGCCAGCAGCCCGTGTTGCGGATGGTTCCAGCGTACCAGGGCCTCGAGCTTGGCGACCTGGCCGGTCCTGACCGCACAGATCGGCTGGTAGAACAGTTGCAGCTCGCGGCCGTCGCGCAGCGCCTGGCGCAGTTGTTCCTCCAGTTGCAGTTCCAGGGTCGCCTTCGTCTTCAGGTTGGCGTTGAAGAAATGCAGGCTGTTGCGTCCGGCTTCCTTGGACTGGTACAGCGCCAGGTCGGCGTTCTTCAGCAGTTCCTCGCAGGTCTGGCCGTCCTCGGGGAACACGGCGATCCCGATGCTGGTGGTCATCACCATGCGCCGGCCGGCCAGTTCGATCGGTTCCTTCATCTTCTGCATGATGCGCTGGGCCATGTGCCGGGCTTCGTCGCGCTTGTGCAGGCTGATGAGGATGCAGAACTCGTCGCCGCCAAAGCGCGCGACCACGTCGTCATGGCTGCGGGTGGCACTCTTGATGTGCGCGGCGATGACCTTGAGCAGCTCGTCACCGGCGTCGTGGCCGAGGCTGTCGTTGATCCGCTTGAAGTGGTCGATGTCGAGGAACATCACCGCCAGCATGCCGCCATTGCTGCTGCGCTCGATCAGTCTTTCGGCGAAGATCTGGTTGAAGCCGCGTCGGTTGATCAGGTTGGTCAGGGCATCGTAGTGGGCGACCTGGGCCAGGGACAGGCGGGCCTGGTCCAACTGGCTGAGCAGCGCGTTGACCCGGCGCAGGTCCTGTTCCTTGTGCTGCAGCTTCTTGTCGGAGAGGGCCGCGCTGATGCTGCTGCCGATGATCAGCAGGGTGATCAGCGCAATGGTCATGCCCAGTTGCAGATGGTTGTTCTGCACTGCGGCGCCGAGGACGTCGCCTTCCGGGACGACCAGGCGCAGTGCCCACATGCCGGTGAAGTGCATGCTGACGATGGCTGCGCCCATCACCAGGCTGGCGCTGTACTTGAGCAGTTGATGGAAGATGCCGCTACCGGTGCGAAAGTGCCTGGCCAGCAGCAGGGCCGCCAGGCTGGCGCCGATGGCGATCAGTACCGACAGGCCGACGAGGCCGGGTTGATAGTACTGCTGTGCAGTCGAACGCAAGGCCGACATGCCGACGTAATGCATGGCGGCGATCCCCAGCCCCATCGACAGGGCGGCGCGAACGGTCTGGGAAGGGCGCAGTTCGGCGCGACCGAGGGTGTGCATGGCGAGAAACGAGGCGAACAGGGCGATCAGCAGCGAGACCATGGTGGTGGGCAGGTCGTAACTCATCGCGATGGGCGTTCGAAACGCCAGCATGGCGATGAAGTGCATGGCCCAGATGCCGCCCGCCAGGCAACAGGCACCGACCCAGCGCCAAAGGCGCTGTTGCGCCGGTTTTTCCACATGACCGACCCGTTCGGCCATGTCGAGCGTGGCGAAGCCCGCGGCGCAGGCCACCAGATAGGCCAGCATGACCAGCAGCGGATCGTGGCTGCAGTCGAGCAGCAACTGCCCTTGCTCGGGAAGTTTGTCGACAAAATGCAAACCCAGCCACTCCATAGCCTGTCCTATTCCGCCCTTGGACTACCGACGCTGCGCGCCGACCAATGGGTTGGAGTATAGAGGCTCGTCTGGAGCCGGGAGCCCTAATGGCAGAGTGCTCCCAATGATTTGGCGATGAGCTAAATAGCGATTGGTACTAAGCCGGGCTGCTGTTCGGGCTCCAGGGGCGGCAGGCCGAAGGCGGCGCGGGCCGCATCGCAGCGTTCGTTGGGTTCACCGTTGACCCAGGCGGCATCGAATTCGCGGCAGGGGCTGGAGCGCTGGTGGTAGATCGAGCAACTGACCCCTTTACCGACTTCACCTTCAAGGGCGGTGCAGCGCGGCTTTTTCCCTTCGGTACCGTTCATGGCCACGCGGCTCGGACTGATCTGGCTGACCAGTTCGTCGGGCACCAGGCCGCCGCCCGACACGCACTCTCCCCAATAGAACGAGACACGGAAATAGGAACAGCAGGCACCGCAATTCAGACACGGATTAGCATCAGACATGGAAGGTCAACGGAGAAAGAAGAAGGGAGGGAGTTTGGCACTATTCTAGGCTTCGGCCGCGGCTTTGTAAGGGGGTGTTACAAGTATTTTTACGGGTCCCGATAGAGCCTCCATTGGCCGGTATCAGCGCCGCGAATGGTGGCAGACAGGCGATATCAGGCTGACTAGATTGAGTGGCAGCCAAGCCCTATAACAATAAAGAGACGGACCCCATGCAGAACTCGACCCAAGCGGCGAATGCCTGGCGCATTCTGTTCCTGTTGTTCCTTGCCAACCTGTTCAATTTCTTCGATCGGACCATTCCGGCGATCATCATCGAACCGATCCGCATGGAGTGGCACCTGAGCGATTTCCAGATCGGCATCATCGGCACCGCCTTCACCATCGTCTATGCCATTGCCGGCCTGCCCCTGGGGCGCATGGCCGATAACGGTTCGCGCAGCAAGCTGATGGGCTGGGGGTTGGCGGTCTGGAGCGGGCTGACGGCGGTCAATGGCCTGGTGGGCAGTTTCTGGAGCTTCCTGCTGGTGCGCATGGGCGTCGGGATCGGTGAGGCCAGCTATGCGCCAGCGGCCAATTCGCTGATCGGCGATCTGTTCCCGGCCCATCGCCGGGCACGGGCCATGGGCATTTTCATGCTGGGCCTGCCGTTGGGGCTGTTGCTGGCGTTCTTCACCATCGGCGCGATGGTCAAGGCGTTCGACAGCTGGCGGGCGCCGTTCTTCATTGCGGCGGTCCCCGGCCTGGTGCTGGCGCTGTTCATGTTCTTCATCAGGGAGCCCAAGCGCGGCGCGGCGGAAACCGTACAGGTCGCCCAGACACGGATCGAGCGGCCGGTACGGCGCCTGCTGGCGATCCCGACCTTTCTCTGGCTGGTGCTGGCGGGGCTGACCTTCAATTTCGCCACCTACGCCTGCAACTCCTTCCTGGTGCCGATGCTGCAGCGCTACTTCCAGATGCCGTTGCAGGAAGCGGCGGTGGCCACCGGGGTGATCGTCGGTGTGACCGGCCTGGTCGGGCTGACCCTGGGCGGCTGGGTGGCGGACAAGATTCACCAGCGCATCGCCAACGGACGCCTGCTGTTCGCGGCCGTGAGCCTGGTGGTGTCGACCCTGGCCACGGCCTGGACACTGCATGCCGGGCGGATCGAGATCGGTGTGTTCGTCGCCGTATTCAGTGTCGGCTGGCTGTTTGCCTACAACTTCTACACCTGCGTCTATACCGCGATCCAGGACGTGGTCGAGCCGCGGCTGCGGGCGATGGCGATGGCGGTGTATTTCGCCGGCCTGTATCTGCTGGGTGGCGGGCTGGGGCCGGTGGTGGTCGGCCTGCTGTCCGACCATTTCGCCCATGCGGCGATGCTGGCGGCAGGTGCGCAGGAAATGACCGAGGCATTCAAGGCCGTGGGTCTGCATGACGCGATGTATCTGATTCCGGCGGCGTTGCTGCTGACGCTGCTGTTCCTGTTCCAGGCGGCACGGTGTTTCAGTCGGGATGCGGCGCGGATGCGCGAGGGGATGGGGCAGGAGCAGGAAGGCGTGGCACCTGTAACGGCTTGATAGTCAGTTGAATGGGGGCCTGTTCGCGGATGAATCCGGCTCCCACAGGTCCAGTGGTGATCACAAAATCTGTGAACACCGCTCCACTGTGGGTGCCGGATTCATCCGCGAACAGGGGGCCCTGAAGCCCTAAACGAATCCCGCCCCACAGCGCACCGTCATATCAACCGGCGACCAGCACCCGGATCGCTTCCAGGCGCAGCGCCGCCTTCTCCAGCATCGCCAGCCCCTGTTCACGCTGTTTGCGCAGTGCGACCAGCTCGCTGTCACGCACACTCGGGTTGACGGCCTGCAACGCGGTCAGGCGCGCCAGTTCCTCGTCGGTATCGGCCGCCAGGCGACGTTGTGCCTCGGCCACGCGTTCGGCGTGACGAGGGGCGACTTTCGCTTCGCCGGCGTTGATCTTCGGCGCCAGGCTGTCGCGCTGGGCCTGGATGAACTTGTTGGCGCTGGCCTTGGGCACGCTTTCCAGCTGGTCGTTCAGGGTCTCGAACGCGACGCGTGGCGACAGGTCGTTGCCGTTGGCGTCCAGCAGGCAGCGCAGGGCGGCCGGCGGCAGGTAGCGGCCCAGTTGCAGCGAGCGTGGTGCGACCACTTCGCTGACGTACAGCAGTTCCAGCAGCACGGTCCCCGGTTTCAGTGCCTTGTTCTTGATCAGCGCCACGGCAGTGTTGCCCATCGAGCCGGACAGCACCAGGTCCATACCACCTTGCACCATCGGGTGTTCCCAGGTGATGAACTGCATGTCTTCGCGCGACAGCGCCTGGCCGCGGTCGTAGGTGATGGTCACGCCTTCGTCGTCGCCCAGCGGGAAGCTGGCGTCGAGCATCTTCTCGCTCGGCTTGAGGATCAGGGCGTTTTCCGAATGGTCCTCGCTGTCGATGCCGAAGGCGTCGAACAGCGTCTCCATGTAGATCGGCAGGGCGAACTGGTCGTCCTGCTCGAGGATCGCCTCGACCAGGGCCTCACCTTCACCGGCACCGCCGGAGTTGAGTTCCAGCAGGCGGTCGCGGCCGGTGTGCAATTCGGCTTCCAGGCGCTCGCGCTCGGCACGGGCCTCGTCCACCAGCTTCTGCCACTCGCCGTCGTCGCCGCCTTCGAGCAGCGGCAGCAGGCGTGGACCGAACTGGTGCTGCAGGGCGTTGCCGGTCGGGCAGGTATTGAGGAAGGCGTTCAGGGCATCGTGGTACCACTGGAACAGGCGTTCCTGCGGGCTGGTTTCCAGGTACGGCACATGCAGCTCGATCACGTGCTTCTGGCCGATCCGGTCCAGGCGGCCGATGCGCTGTTCCAGCAGGTCCGGGTGCGCCGGCAGGTCGAACATCACCAGGTGGTGGGCGAACTGGAAGTTGCGGCCTTCACTGCCGATTTCCGAGCAGATCAGCACCTGGGCGCCGAATTCCTCGTCGGCGAAGTAGGCGGCGGCGCGGTCACGCTCGAGAATGTTCATGCCTTCGTGGAACACGGTGGCCGGGATGCCGGAACGCACGCGCAGGGCGTCCTCCAGGTCCATGGCGGTTTCCGCGTGGGCGCAGATCACCAGCACCTTGGTGCGCTTGAGCATTTTCAACTGGTCGATCAGCCACTCGACCCGTGGGTCGAAGCGCCACCAGCGTTCCTCGTCACCGCCTTCGGTCTGGGCCTGGAAGCTGACTTCCGGGTACAGCTCGGCGTGTTCGCCCAGCGGCAGCTCCAGGTATTCGTCCGGGTTCGGCAGCGGGTAGGCGTGCAGCTTGCGCTCCGGGAAGCCCTGGACGGCGGCGCGGGTGTTGCGGAACAGCACGCGGCCGGTGCCGTGACGGTCGAGCAGTTCGCGTACCAGACGCGCGCTGGCTTCGCTGTCGCCGTCGTTGACCGCGGTGAGCAGGGCCTCGCCTTCGTTGCCGAGGAAACCCTGGATGGTCTTGTGGGCGGCCGGGGACAGACGGCCCTGGTCCAGCAGTTCCTGCACCGCTTCGGCCACCGGGCGATAGTTCTCGCTTTCGGCGCGGAACGCGGCCAGGTCGTGGAAACGGTTCGGATCGAGCAGGCGCAGGCGCGCGAAATGGCTTTCCTGGCCCAGCTGTTCAGGGGTGGCGGTCAGCAGCAGTACGCCGGGAATGGTCTCGGCCAGTTGTTCGACCAGCGTATATTCCGGGCTGGCCTTGTCTTCATGCCAGACCAGGTGATGCGCCTCGTCGACCACCATCAGGTCCCAGCCGGCGGCGAACAGCGCATCCTGGGCCTTTTCGTCCTCGACCAGCCACTCCAGGGCCACCAGGGCCAACTGGGTGTCTTCGAACGGATTGCTGGCATCGCTCTCGATGAAGCGCTCGGCATCGAACAGCGCGACCTGCAGGTTGAAGCGCCGGCGCATTTCCACCAGCCACTGGTGCTGGAGGTTTTCCGGGACCAGGATCAGCACGCGGCTGGCGCGACCGGACAGCAGCTGGCGATGGATCACCAGGCCGGCCTCGATGGTCTTGCCCAGGCCCACTTCGTCCGCCAGCAGGACCCTTGGCGCGATACGGTCGGCGACTTCCCGGGCGATGTGCAACTGGTGGGCGATCGGTTGCGCACGGGCGCCACCCAGGCCCCAGAGCGGCGATTGCAACTGGCGGCTGGTGTGTTCCAGGGTGTGGTAGCGCAGCGAGAACCATGGCAGCGGGTCGATCTGCCCGGCGAACAACCGGTCGCTGGCCAGGCGGAACTGGATGAAGTTCGACAGCTGGGTTTCCGGCAGCGCGACGACTTCGTTCTGCACGTTGAGGCCGTGGTAGACCAGCAGCCCGTCGACATCCTCGACTTCGCGCACGGTCATCTTCCACCCCTCGAAGTGGGTGATGCTGTCCCCGGGCGAGAATCGCACGCGGGTCAGGGGCGCATTCCTTAGCGCGTACTGGCGAGTGTCGCCAGTGGCCGGATAGAGCACGGTCAACAAGCGGCCATCCTGTGCCAGAACGGTGCCCAAACCCAGCTCGGCTTCGCTGTCACTGATCCAGCGTTGCCCCGGTTGATACTGCTGCGCCATGCTGCCTGACTCCCGCCTTGAAAAAGCCGACTATCTTAACGGAATCGACGCTTTCAGGCCAAAGCTCTTGATCGAAAGGACTGATCCGAGAAAGTACACCGACCCAGGCTGAAAGGTCGTTGAGCATGACGTTCGTCGGAGCGTATTGCACCCTTTAGCGATAACCGGGTCACAGTTTCGCGACTGACGGCTCAAGTCACGGGGGCCGCCGCCGAAAGCCTGCCGACAGGAGAAAAAATCATGCTGCCACCGATGTTACCCCTGAGTGCCGTGCCGGTCACTTCCCAGCAGGACCCGATCCGACCGCGACCGGATATCCCGCCTGTGGTGCCCGTGCAGGAAAGCTCCAATGAAAGCACCATCGACCTGCAGAAGCGCGACCCGGAAGAGGCCGCGTGGCAGTTGCGCGAGGAACAGCGGCGCCAGCAGCAACAGCAGCAACGCCGGCGTGAGGCCGAGGATGATCCGCAGTTGCACCTGGCGGTGCCGGGCGACGAATTGAACGCCGACAACACCGTACCGGTGGTCGCATTGATGGAAGAGCAGCCGCGTCAGGGCCTGCTGGTCGACGTCGAGGTCTGACGGCGCTCTTCGGCCAGTTGCCCAAGGGCCTCCAGCAGCAAGCCGATCTCCTGTTCGGTATTGAGATAGCTCACCGCGACCCGGGCAATCGCCGGCAGTTCGCGGGCCTGCATGTCCAGAGGCGTGTAGGCGGTGCCGTTGGCACCGATGTTGATAGCGCTTTCGGCCAGCCGTTGTTTCAGCGCCAAGGCATCCCATCCTTCCAGAGTGAACGCAATCAGGCCCGACTGTTGTCCGGGCAGGCCCAGGTCGTGCAGTTCCAGCCCGGGGATCTTGCGCAAGGCTTCGCGCAATCCTGTCGCCAACCGCTGAATCCTGCCGCGAATACGCGCGATACCCAACTGATTGGCCTCCTTCAGCGCATTGGCCAGGCCGGCCATCAACACCAGCGAGCGCTCGCTGGTTTCGAAGCGGCGGGCATCGTTGCGCAGCGTGAAGCCGTGATCGTCCCAGGGCGCGGATGACACATCGAGGTAGCGGGGGGTCAGTTGTTCGAGAAAGCCTTCGCGCACATACAGCAGCGCGGTACCCCGCGGGCCCCGGAGAAACTTGCGGGCGGCACCCTTGAGCACGTCGCAGGCCAGGGCCTGGACATCGCACGGCAGTTGGCCGAGCGCCTGTCCGGCATCGATGAAGTAGGCGATGCCATGGCGTCGCGCCACCTGGCCGATGGCCTCGGCGGGGTTGATCAGGCCGCCATTGGCCGGTAGCCAGGTCAGGGCGATCAGGCGCACGCGGGCGTCGATCATCTGTTCCAGGGAAGAGACCGATACCGCACCGGTTTCATCGCACGGGATCACTTCCAGACGAGCGCCGGCCTTGACCGCTTCGGCCATGCAGGCCAGGTTGCCGGCCCATTCATGACGCCCGACCAGGATCCGGTCGCCGGCACGCCAGGGGCCCAGTGCGGCGAAGGCCTGGCCCCAGGCGGCTGAGCCGCTGCTGGCAAAGGCGATGCTCTGGACGCTGGTGTTGAGCAGCTCGGCGGCAGCCTGACGGGCTTCCTCCTCCAGTCGCGCGCCCTGGGGGCCGGCTTCCATCGGGCCGATGCCTGCCTCGAGTCGCAACTGGGCGGTCATTGCCTCCAGGGTGGCCTGGCTGGGGAGCGAGGCGCCGGCGTGATTGAAATGGATCACCCGCGAGCAGCCGGGAGTCGCGGCACGCAGGTGGGCGATTTCGCTTTCCGACCAATCGTCGACGATCATGGCTGCAGCTCGAAGATCGCGTCGATTTCCACGGCGACGCCACTGGGCAGGCTCGATACGCCGATCGCGGTCCGGGCGTGCCGACCTTTTTCACCCAGCACGTTGACCAGCAGGTTGGATGCGCCGTTCGCCACAACGCCCTGGCGTTTGAAGTCCGGGCTGGCGGCAACGAAGACGCCGAGGCGGACGATGCGCGCCAGCTTCGACAGGTTGTCATCGATGGCGTGATGCAATTGCGCCAGCAGGCCGAGGGCCGCCAGCTCCGCTGCCCTTGCGCCTTCCTCTTCGCCCAGGGTATCGCCCAGGCGGCCAATGCCGGCGGGCTGACCATCCTGCAGGGGGATCTGCCCGGAGATGAACAGCTGGTTGTTGCTGATCACGTAATTCACATAGTTGGCAATCGGCTGACTGGGCTGCGGCAGGTTCAGGCCCAGTTGACTGACGCGATCTGACAGGGAATTGCTCATGGGGGAAACCTCCTTGAAGAAGGTTTCAGCATGCTCGGCGCGGAATTGGCCGACAAACGGATAGATTCAATCGGACGTATCTGATTGGCTCATGTGTCCGCGCATTGTTCCATCAACCAGGTGCAGAAGATTTCGGCTTCCGCGCAGAGCGCGGTGTTGGGTCTGATCAGCCAATAGCCGATCTCGCTCTCATAAGGGGGGCTGTCGAATACCGGTACCAGCGAGCCGTCCTTGAGCCGGCGATCGATCAGGCGCTGGCGGCCCATGGCGATACCCTGGCCGGCGATGGCGGCTTCGACCACGATGTTGTAGTCATGGAGCATGGCCGTGGGGTAGCGCTGCAGATCGAAATGATGGTGCCGGGCCCAATCGATCCATTCGAAGGGTTGCCGGGCCTGGGCCATCAGCAATGGGCCCGGCCCGTGGGATGCGGCCTTGAAGGCCGGGCTGCAGACGGGGAACAGGCGTTCGCTCATCAGCCGCTGGGCATCGACATCCGGCCAGCCGCCCTTGCCGTAGCGGATGGCGAGGTCGACCTGGGCGCCGGCGACATCGGCGAGCTGGATCGACGGCTCCAGGGCAACCTGGATGTGCGGGTGGCGGGTAATGAAGTCGGTCAGGCGCGGTGCCAGCCAGAGCGTGGCGAAAGACGCCAGCAGGCCGATCCGCAGCACCCGTGGGGATGTCGGTGCGCGCAGTTGTCGACTGGCTTCGGCGATCTGTTCCAGGGCCGGGCGGATCTGCTGGTAATAGCGGCTGCCGGCGTCGCTGAGGTCGATGGCACGGGTCCTGCGGATGAACAGGCGCTGGTCGAGGTACTGCTCAAGCTTGTGGATCTGATGGCTTACCGCGCTCTGGCTGACCGACAGCTCATCGGCGGCCTTGATGAAGCTCAGGTGGCGGGCCACCGATTCGAAGGCGCGCAGGGCCATGAGCGGGGGGAGGTCCTTGGGCAGTGTCACTTCAACGATCCTTGGTAGCCATACTGAGTGGGCGATTTTGCGCGCAAACGGGCATGGCGGACATAGCTCGATCATTTCCCGGCTGGTCAGCGCCGACGCTTGCCCGCATTATGGGGGTATTGCGTGAGCCGGGGGCGAGCCTGGCTGAATTCGACCGATAGCGATGTAGTGATCATGAGCCAAGACGACAAGTTGATCGACCTGAATGCGGAACGGGCCAAGCGTGTCCATGACCTGAACGAGAAACGCCTGAATGAAGTACGCCAGGCCTTCGAGCAGGCGATGCCGTTGGGCAAGGGCAGGAAAAAGCCGAAGAACAAGCCGAAAAAGCGCTGATATCTGCGCTGAAACTTGATGCAAGTCAGTTAATTTCCTTTCCCCGCACCCGGTTCCGGGCGGCATTGACGCCGGTCAATTTTCCTCCGTGCCCATTTGGGTAACTTAGCCACATCGCAACAGGGCGAGTGCAGGAGGCCAGTCATGTTTTTCGATAACGTGGTAATTGCCGGAGTGCTGACGGTTGGCCTCATGGTGGTGTTCCTCGGCGGTTTTGGATTTTTTATCTGGAAAGACTCACATAAGAGGAAGAAACCTTAGGTCTTTTCAGAGAACGAGCACGCAAGGCATTTTGGGCGACTTCGGTCGCCCTTTTTTTTGTCTCGCGTTTCTGGGCTTTTTTGGGGGGAGTGTCCCGTCCTGAATAAGGTT
>NZ_JSYZ01000019.1:182965-355246 GCF_001293465.1 Pseudomonas asplenii | reverse complement strand
CGAGTTCGACGAGAACCGCCTGTTCATCAGTTATCCGATTTCGCTGCTGTAGCAGCGGTAGTCATTGTGAATGCATGACCTGTGGGAGCGCCGCCCGGCCGTCTCCCACAAGGGTCATGAATGAAAACCCAGACATGGGGAAACCTCGCCCCCTGAACTCGAAACATCTTGCAAAATCTACGACCGGCAATCACGACGAATCACTCACCCCATTACATTGACAAAGCCGTTTCGCGCTGACGATAATCCAGAAAAATGTCGTACGACAACGGACGACAACACAACAATAAACCTCCGACCAGGGCCTCGCCATGACCCCAGCGACACCGACCCCGCCGCCCTTCAACCGTCTTCTGCTCACCGGCGCGGCCGGTGGCCTGGGCAAGGTACTGCGCGAGAGCCTGCGCCCCTACGCCCGTATCCTGCGCCTTTCCGATATCGCCGAAATGGCTCCGGCCATCGACGACCGCGAGGAAGTCCATCCCTGCGATCTCTCCGACAAGCAGGCGGTACATCATCTGGTCGAAGGCGTGGACGCGATCCTGCACTTCGGCGGCGTCTCGGTGGAGCGCTCCTTCGAGGAGATCCTCGGCGCCAACATCTGCGGCGTCTTCCACATCTACGAAGCCGCCCGCCGCCACGGCGTCAAGCGCGTGATCTTCGCCAGTTCCAACCATGTGATCGGCTTCTACAAGCAGAGCGAGACCCTCGACGCCCGCGCCCCGCATCGCCCGGACAGCTACTACGGGCTGTCCAAGTCCTACGGCGAGGACATGGCCAGCTTCTATTTCGATCGCTACGGCATCGAGACCGTCAGCATCCGCATCGGCTCGTCGTTCGCCCAGCCGCAGAACCGCCGCATGCTCAGCAGTTGGCTGAGCTTCGACGACCTGACCCAACTGCTCGAACGCGCCCTGTATACCCCGAACGTCGGCCACACCGTGGTCTACGGTGTCTCCGCCAACCGCTCCATCTGGTGGGACAACCACCTCGCCGCCCACCTCGGCTACCAGCCCAGGGACAGCTCCGAGCCGTTCCGCGCCGAGATCGAGGCCCAGCCGGCACCGCCGGCGGACGACCCGACGCTGATCTACCAGGGCGGCGCCTTCGTCGCAGCCGGTCCCTTCGGCGACTGAGCAAGCCCCCATCTTCCGGCAAGGGAACCGCCATGGACGCTGAACTGATTCTCGACGCCCGCAACGCCACCGGGGAAAGCCCGGTGTGGAGCGTGCACGAACAGGCCCTCTACTGGGTCGACATCCCCGCCCGCCGCCTGCACCGCTGGAGCGCCGACAGTCGGCAGACCCGCAGCTGGCAAGCGCCGGAAATGCTCGCCTGCATCGCCCGCAGCCGCGACGGCAGCTGGATCGCCGGCCTGGAAAGCGGCCTGTTCCGCCTGCAGGCGGGCACCGAAGAACGCCTGCACAGCCAGCGGCTCACGGCAGTTCCCCATGCCCTTCCCAACATGCGCTTCAACGATGGCCGCTGCGACCGCCAGGGCCGCTTCTGGGCCGGCACCATGCTGATGGACATGGGCCTTGGCCGCCCGGTCGGTGCGTTGTATCGCTACGAGGCCGGGCAGACAGCACCGCTGGTGGCACAACTGGACGGGCTGATCGTGCCCAATGGCCTGGCGTTCAGCCCGGAGGGCAGGACGATGTACCTGTCCGACTCACACCCCGGCGTGCAATCGATCTGGGCCTTCGACTACGACCCGGACAGCGGCACGCCCTACAACCGCCGGCTGTTCGTCGACATGCGGCAACATCCGGGACGCCCCGACGGCGCCGCCATGGATGTCGACGGTTGCTACTGGATCTGCGGCAACGACGACGGCCTGATCCATCGCTTCACACCCGACGGTCGCCTCGACCGCTCCCTCGCGGTGCCCGTGAAAAAGCCGGCCATGTGCGCCTTCGGCGGTCGCGACCTGGGCACCTTGTTCGTCACCTCGATCCGCCCCGGCGGCGATCTGCACGACCAGCCCCTGGCCGGCGGCGTGTTCGCCCTGCGGCCCGGCGTCCAAGGCCTGGAGGAACCTTTTTTCAACGCCTGATTCCCGGCGCCCAGCGGCGCCTGCAGCGAGTTTTGAACGAAGCAGCCAGACAATAACAACAAGACGGAGAATTGCCCCATGGACTTCAGACGCAAGCTTCTTGTCGCCGCACTCCCCCTCGCCCTTGGTTTCAGCCACCTGGCCCAGGCCCTGGAAATCAAGTTCGCCGACGTGCACCCCGCCGGCTACCCCACCGTGGTCGCCGAGGAAAACATGGGCAAGGCCCTGACCCGGCAGAGCAACGGCCAACTGACCTTCAAGATGTTCTCCGGCGGCGTGCTCGGCTCGGAAAAGGAAGTGGTCGAGCAGACCCAGATCGGCGCGATCCAGATGGCCCGGGTCAGCCTCGGCATCGTCGGCCCGGTGGTGCCGGACGTGAACGTGTTCAACATGCCCTTCGTGTTCCGTGACCAGGCGCACATGCGCAAGATCATCGACGGCGAGATCGGCCAGGAGATCCTCGACAAGATCACCCAGTCCGAATTCAACCTGGTGGCCCTGGCCTGGATGGATGGCGGCACCCGCAACCTCTACACCAAGAAACCGGTACGCAGCCTGGCCGACCTCAAGGGCATGAAGATTCGCGTACAGGGCAACCCGCTGTTCATCGAAACCATCAACGCCATGGGCGGCAACGGCATCGCCATGGACACCGGCGAAATCTTCAGCGCCCTGCAGACCGGGGTCATCGATGGCGCGGAAAACAACCCGCCGACCCTGCTCGAACACAACCACTACCAGAACGCCAAATACTACGCCCTGACCGGTCACCTGATCCTCCCGGAACCGCTGGTGATCTCCAAAAGCACTTGGGAGAAGCTCACCCCCGAACAGCAGACCCTGGTCCGCCAGGCCGCCCGCCAGGCGCAGCTGGAACAGCGTGACCTGTGGGATGCCAAGTCCGCCAGCAGCGAAGAGAAGCTCAAGGCCGCCGGCGTCGAGTTCGTCGAAGTCGACAGGAAACCCTTCTACGAGGCCACCGCCCCGATCCGCCAGAAATACGGCGCCCCCTACGCCGAGCTGATGAGCCGCATCGAAGCGGTCGAGTAACGCCCCCACCCACATGGAAGGCCCGCCGCCATGCGCGTCCAGCGCGGACCGGCGGGTAACGGTGAAATCCGATGAAGAATCTCGTGCTGCTGATCAACGATCGGCTCTACATGGCCTGTGTCTGGGTCGCGGGCCTGGCGATCCTCGCCATCAGCCTGATCATCCCCTGGGGCATCTTCGCCCGCTACGTCCTCGGCACCGGCTCCAGTTGGCCGGAGCCCACCGCGATCCTGCTGATGATGGTGTTCACCTTCATCGGCGCAGCCTCCAGCTACCGCGCCGGCGCGCACATGGCCGTGGCCATGCTGACCGACCGCCTGAACCCTGCCCTGCGCTCGGCTGCCGCGCTGGTCGCGCAGGTGCTGATGGCGACCATCTGCCTGTTCATGACCGTCTGGGGCGCCAAGCTCTGCGCCTCGACCTGGAACCAGTTCATGAGCGCGCTGCCGACCTTGCGGGTCGGCATCAGCTACATGCCGATCCCCGTGGGCGGTTGCCTGACCCTGGTGTTCGTCCTGGAAAAACTCCTGCTGGGCGACCAGAGCCAGCGCCGCGTGGTGCGTTTCGACCTGGTCGAAGAAAACGAAGGAGCCGTGTGAATGGACGCCGTGATCCTGTTGGGCAGTTTTATCCTGCTGATCCTCATCGGCATGCCGGTGGCCTACGCCCTCGGGCTCTCGGCGCTGATCGGCGCCTGGTGGATCGACATCCCGTTCCAGGCCCTGATGATCCAGGTCGCCGGCGGCGTGAACAAGTTCTCGCTGATGGCGATTCCGTTCTTCGTCCTCGCCGGCGCGATCATGGCCGAGGGCGGCATGTCGCGGCGGCTGGTGGCGTTCGCCGGGGTGCTGGTGGGTTTCGTCCGCGGCGGCCTGTCCCTGGTGAACATCATGGCCTCGACCTTCTTCGGGGCGATTTCCGGTTCGTCGGTGGCCGACACCGCCTCGGTCGGCTCGGTGCTGATTCCGGAGATGGAGCGCCGCGGCTACCCGCGCGACTTCTCCACCGCGGTCACGGTCAGCGGCTCGGTCCAGGCCCTGCTGACCCCACCCAGCCACAACTCGGTGCTCTACTCGCTGGCGGCCGGCGGCACGGTGTCCATCGCCTCGCTGTTCATGGCCGGGGTGGTGCCGGGACTGCTGATGAGCGCCTGCCTGATGGTGCTGTGCCTGATCTTCGCGAAAAAGCGCGACTACCCCAAGGGCGAGGTCATTCCCCTGCGCCAGGCCCTGAAGATCTGCGCCGATGCGCTATGGGGCCTGATGGCCATGGTGATCATTCTCGGCGGGATTCTCTCGGGGGTGTTCACCGCGACCGAGTCGGCGGCGATTGCGGTGCTCTGGTCATTCTTCGTAACCATGTTCATCTACCGCGACTACCAGTGGCGCGAGCTGCCCAAGCTGATGCATCGCACCGTGCGAACCATCTCCATCGTGATGATCCTGATCGGCTTCGCCGCCAGCTTCGGCTACATCATGACCCTGATGCAGATCCCGGCGAAGATCACCACGCTGTTCCTGACCCTGTCGGACAACCGCTACGTGATCCTGATGTGCATCAACGCCATGCTGCTGTTGCTCGGCACGGTGATGGACATGGCGCCGCTGATCCTGATCCTCACGCCGATCCTGATGCCGGTGATTCTCGGCATCGGCGTCGACCCGGTGCACTTCGGCATGATCATGCTGGTGAACCTGGGGATCGGCCTGATCACCCCGCCGGTGGGCGCGGTGCTGTTCGTCGGCTCGGCGGTGGGCAAGGTGAGCATCGAGAAGACCGTGACCGCACTGCTGCCGTTCTACGGCGTGCTGTTCCTGGTGCTGATGGCCGTGACCTATATCCCGGCGCTGTCGCTCTGGCTGCCGCGCCTGGTGCTGTAGAGCCGCCATTGCCGAGAGCCGCCGAAACGGGCGGCCGGGTGAAGAAAAACCACCCGCCATGCCCGCCTCGCTTGCCTTGGCGGGCGCGCGGGCAGGCAATCTTGGCCTGCCGCAGACCCGGTGCTACCATGCCCAACCGCCCGGACAGGCAAGGAATGACCCGCTTTATGAGCACCATCCGCGAACGCAACAAAGAACTGATCCTGCGCGCAGCCAGTGAAGAGTTCGCCGACAAGGGGTTCGCCGCCACCAAGACCAGCGACATCGCCGCCCGGGCCGGCCTGCCCAAGCCCAACGTCTATTACTACTTCAAGTCCAAGGACAACCTCTACCGCGAGGTCCTGGAAAGCATCATCGAACCGATCCTGCAGGCCTCGACGCCGTTCAATCCCGACGGCGTGCCCGGCGAGGTGCTGGCCGGCTACATCCGTTCGAAGATCCGCATCTCCCGCGATCTGCCGGCGGCGTCCAAGGTGTTCGCCAGCGAGATCATGCACGGCGCTCCGCACCTGAGCCCCGACCTGGTCGAACAGCTCAACGCCCAGGCCCGGCACAACATCGAGTGTATCCAGAGCTGGATCGACCGCGGCCAGATCGCCCCGGTCGATCCCAACCACCTGATGTTCACCATCTGGGCCGCGACCCAGACCTATGCCGACTTCGACTGGCAGATCTCGGCGATCACCGGCAAGGCCAAGCTCGATGACGCCGACTATGAAGCGGCAACGCAGACCATCGTGCGGCTGGTGCTCAAGGGATGCGAGCCCGACCAGTAAAACGAGGCGCCCCTTTCGCGGGCAAGCCACGCGCCTACAGTACGGGGCGAACACCAGATTTGTGTGCACACGTTTCCTGTAGGAGCAGGGCTTGCCCGCGAAAAGGCGCTCACCTGGATCAGGCTGATACCCCCGCATCCGCCGTCAGCCCCAATGCCTCGATCGCACTGATCGCGCACTGCTCGTCGATATCCGACGTATCGCCACTGATGCCGATCGCCCCCACCACCTGCCCGGCCTGATCGCGGATCAGCACCCCACCCGGCGCCGGGACCACACTGCCCTGCCCCAACCCGTTCAAGGCGGCGATGAACGCCGGCCGCTGCTGCGCATCCAGCGCCAGCAGACGCGAGCCCTTGCCCAGGGCGATCGCGCCCCAGGCCTTGCCGATGGCGATCTGCGGCCGCAACAGACTGGCTCCGTCCTCCCGCTGCAAAGTCACCAGATGCCCGCCACCATCGAGTACCGCAATGGTCAGCGGCGCCGCGCACATCATCCGGCCCGCAGCGATCGCCTGACCGGCCAGGCTGACTGCGACTTTCAGGGTTAAAGCGCTCATGGGTGCCGTCCTCATTGTTTTGGAAAGTCTTTGGCGCTCCGCGCGGGAGCAATTCCGCATCACAAATAGAACACAATAAAATATATTTTTGTATACAAAAAATTCAAATCACTGACAAAATGTCGCAAGCTCCGCGGTTTTTTGTGATCCGGACGAATGCCACGCCGATTCAAGAAAATGAATTGACCTGCGCCATTGGCCGTGAATACACTCGATGAAAAGCCACTTGTATACAATTACAAAACCTAAGAGGCACAAAACAATGAGCAAAATGAGAGCAATCGAAGCTGCCGTGTGGGTGATGCGCCGCGAAGGGGTCGACACCGCCTTCGGCATTCCCGGCGCCGCCATCAACCCGCTGTACTCGGCACTACAGAAAGTCGGCGGCATCGATCACGTCCTCGCGCGCCACGTTGAAGGTGCCTCGCACATGGCCGAGGGCTATACCCGCACCAAGGCCGGCAACATCGGCGTGTGCATCGGCACCTCGGGCCCGGCCGGCACCGACATGGTCACCGGCCTGTACAGCGCCAGCGCCGACTCGATCCCGATCCTCTGCATTACCGGCCAGGCGCCCCGTGCCCGCCTGCACAAGGAAGACTTCCAGGCCGTGGACATCACCAGCATCGTCAAGCCGGTGACCAAGTGGGCGACCACCGTGCTGGAGCCGGGCCAGGTGCCCTATGCCTTCCAGAAAGCCTTTTACGAAATGCGTTCGGGCCGCCCCGGCCCGGTGCTGATCGACCTGCCCTTCGACGTGCAGATGGCCGAAATCGAATTCGACATCGACACCTACCAGCCGCTGCCGCTGGTCAAACCCGGCGCCACGCGGATCCAGGCCGAGAAGGCCCTGGCCCTGCTCGACCAGGCCGAACGGCCACTGCTGGTGGCCGGCGGGGGGATCATCAACGCCGACGCCAGCGAACTGCTGGTGGAGTTCGCCGAGCTGACCGGCATCCCGGTGATCCCGACCCTGATGGGCTGGGGCAGCCTGCCCGACGATCACCCGCTGATGGTCGGCATGGTCGGCCTGCAGACCTCGCACCGCTACGGCAACGCCACCCTGCTCAAGTCCGACCTGGTGCTGGGCATCGGCAACCGCTGGGCCAACCGCCACACCGGCTCGGTGGAGGTCTACACCGAAGGCCGCAAGTTCATCCATGTCGATATCGAGCCGACCCAGATCGGCCGGGTATTCACCCCCGACCTGGGCATCGTCTCCGACGCGGCCTCGGCCCTGACCGTTTTCATCGACGTGGCCCGCGAATGGCAGGCCGCCGGCAAGCTGAGGAACCGCAGCGCCTGGCTCAAGGATTGCCAGCAGCGCAAGGCCACCCTGCAGCGCAAGACCCACTTCGACAACGTGCCGGTCAAGCCGCAACGTGTCTACGAGGAGATGAACCTGGCGTTCGACAAGGACACCTGCTACGTCAGCACCATCGGCCTGTCGCAGATCGCCGGTGCGCAGTTCCTCCACGTCTACAAGCCGCGCCACTGGATCAACTGCGGCCAGGCCGGCCCACTGGGCTGGACCATTCCGGCCGCGCTCGGGGTGGTCAAGGCCGATCCGCAGCGCAAGGTGGTGGCGCTGTCGGGCGACTACGACTTCCAGTTCATGATCGAAGAGCTGGCGGTGGGTGCACAGTTCAAGCTGCCGTACATCCACGTGGTGGTGAACAACTCCTACCTGGGGCTGATCCGCCAGGCCCAGCGCGGCTTCGACATGGACTACTGCGTGCAGTTGTCCTTCGACAACCTGAACGCGCCACAACTGAACGGTTATGGCGTCGACCACGTGGCCGTGGCCGAGGGCCTGGGCTGCAAGGCGCTGCGCGTGTTCGAGCCAGACCAGATCCAGCCGGCACTGCGCCAGGCCCGGGAACTGATCGATGAGTTCAGGGTACCGGTGGTGGTCGAAATCATCCTCGAGCGCGTCACCAACATTTCCATGGGCACCGAGATCAACGCCATCAACGAGTTCGAGGACCTGGCCCTGGTCGGCAACGATGCGCCGACCGCTATCGCGCTGCTCGACTGACCCCTCGGCGAATGTGGGAGCGGCCGGCCGACGCTCGGTTGCCCGCGAAGCGCCTGAAGGCCCGCGGCCTTCTTCGCGGGCAAGCCCGCTCCTACACCGCCTGAGTAGCCAGCAACCCGCCGTATCAACACCGGAGACCGCCATGCCACGTTTTGCCGCCAACCTGTCCATGCTGTTCACCGAACAGGACTTCCTCGCCCGCTTCAAGGCCGCCGCCGATGCCGGCTTCAGCGGCGTGGAATACCTGTTCCCCTACGATTTCAGTTCCGCCGAGATCAAGGCGCAACTCGACGCCCACGGCCTGACCCAGGTGCTGTTCAACCTGCCCGCCGGCGATTGGACCAAGGGTGAGCGCGGCATCGCCTGCCACCCGGATCGCGTCGAGGAATTCCGCGGCGGTGTCGATCTGGCCATCGCCTATGCCCAGGTGCTCGGCAACAGCCAGATCAACTGCCTGGCCGGGATTCGCCCACAGGGTTTCGACGAAGCCTTCCTGGAGAAGACCCTGGTCGAGAACCTCAGGTACGCCGCGGACAAGCTCCAGGCCGCCGGCATCCGGCTGGTGATGGAAGCGATCAACACCCGCGACATTCCCGGTTTCTACCTCAACACCACGGCCCAGGCCCTGTCGATTCGCGAACAGGTCGGCAGCGCCAACCTGTTCCTGCAATACGACATCTACCACATGCAGGTCATGGAAGGAGACCTGGCCCGGACCCTGAGCAATCACCTGGGCGAAATCAATCACGTCCAGCTCGCCGACAACCCGGGCCGCAACGAGCCCGGCACCGGCGAGATCAATTACCGCTTCCTGTTCGAACACCTGGACCGCATCGGCTACCAGGGCTGGGTCGGCTGCGAATACAAGCCGCTGACCACCACCGAGGCGGGCCTCGGCTGGCTGAAGAGCCACAACGCGATCTGAACGCTTCCCCTCCTTTGGCACAGGTAACAAGAGGATTTTCTCATGGCTAAAATCGGTTTCATCGGCACCGGCATCATGGGCCACCCCATGGCTTCGAACCTGCAGAAGGCAGGCCACAGCCTGTTCCTTTCCCAGCACCACGCCAGCGCTCCGGCCGACCTGGTCGCCGCCGGTGCGGTGGCTCTGGCCACCCCCCGGGAAGTGGCCCAGGAGGCCGAGTTCATCATCGTCATGGTGCCCGACACCCCGCAGGTGGAAGACGTGCTGTTTCGTGCCGACGGGATTGCCGCCGGCGCCGGCCCGGGCAAGATCGTCATCGACATGAGCTCGATCTCGCCCAGCGCCACCAAGGACTTCGCCGCGAAGATCAACGAAAAAGGCGCGCAGTACCTCGACGCACCGGTGTCCGGCGGTGAGGTCGGGGCCAAGGCCGCGACCCTGAGCATCATGGTCGGCGGCGACAGCCAGGCCTTTGCCCGCGCCTTGCCGCTGTTCCAGAACATGGGCAGGAACATCACCCTGGTCGGGGCCAACGGCGACGGCCAGACCGCCAAGGTGGCGAACCAGATCATCGTCGCCCTGAACATCCAGGCAGTCGCCGAGGCGTTGCTGTTCGCGGCGAAGAACGGTGCCGACCCGGCCAAGGTCCGCGAGGCGCTGATGGGCGGCTTCGCCTCGTCGAGAATCCTTGAGGTCCACGGCGAGCGCATGATCAAGGGCACCTTCGACCCGGGCTTTCGCATCAACCTGCACCAGAAGGACCTCAACCTGGCCCTGGCCGGCGCCCGCGAGCTGGGTATCAACCTGCCCAACACCGCCAACGCCCAGCAGGTGTTCAGCACCTGTGCGGCCATCGGTGGCAGCGAATGGGACCACTCGGCGCTGATCAAGGGGCTGGAGCATATGGCCAACTTCTCGATCCGCGACCAGTAACTCCCGTTTCCCGCTCGGAACCTGCACCTGTGAAACGCCTGCTTCTGTGGGAGCAGGATTTATCCGCGAACAAGCGCCACCCGCTTCGCGGATGAGTCCGGCCCCCACAGGGGTGAGCCTCGACAGCATTCGGTCCCTACAAGAATCTTGCCCGCCATGACATAACAATAAATCCGGGAGCCCGCCATGTCGGTCGATCCGCAAGAATTCCTGCGTCAGTTGTTTGCCACGGCCTTCGCCGCGCTGGACGCGCTGGTCGTCACCGAGCCGACCCGAACCAACGTCAACGACCTGCGCGCCATCCTGATTTTCGACAGCGCGAGCCAGGGGCGCACTGCACATGACGCCTGACAAGAAAGTCAAAACCCTCGCCACCCCCGGCCCGGCCACCTGCGACTGCCCCGACTGGGCCACCGCCCTGTTCAACGGTTTCAGTCAGATCGTTCTCCAGCGCCATCCGCTCTGCGGCCTGTTCTGCCTGCTGGCAATCCTCTGCGGCGCCCCGGGCCTGCTCGGCGGCGCCCTGCTCGGTGGTCTCGCCGGCCTGATCACGGCCCAGCGCCGTGGCTATCCCAAGGCCGAACGCCAGGCCGGCCTGTACAGCTACAACGGCGTCCTGCTGGGCCTGCTGATCGGCCTGCATCTCCCCTGTTCACCGCTGTTGCCGCTGCTGATCATCGCCGCCGGCGGCCTGAGCGCGATACTCGTGCGCCACTGGCCGAGGAGACTGCCGACCTATACTGCGCCCTTTGTCCTGCTCGGCTGGACACTGCTGGCGTTCAGCACGCACCTTGCGCCAGAGGCAGCCCCGGCCGAAGCGGATCTGCCCAGGCTGCTGCAAGCGATCTCCAAGGGTTTCGGGCAGATCATGTTCCTCGACGAGCCACTGGCAGGCGGCCTGATACTGACCGGCTTGCTGCTGGCCAACCGGCGGGCGGCGCTGTGGGCAGTGCTCGGCAGTGGCATGGGACTGGTGTTCGGCCTTTGCAGCGAAGCCAGCCCGGCCCTGGCGGGACTGAACGGCTACAACGCCGCCCTCGCCGGACTGGCCCTGAGCCCATTGCAGCGCCGCCCCTGGCTGGCACTGGGCGGCATGCTCCTGGCGATCCTGCTGACACCGGCCCTCGCCAGCCTGGGCCTGTCGCCACTGACCGCACCGTTCATCCTCGCCTGCTGGCTGAGCCGGGCCGTGGCGCGGATGCAGCGTCCGCCCCTGTGAAAACGGCGACAGCCGGGACGGCACGCAAGGCCTGGGGCCGCCGTAGTGCGCGGTAACGCACCCACGCCGGTCCCGGCTTGCGGATTGCCCGCCCTTGCCCCACCCTTGCGGCATCGACCACTTGGGCAACACCTCATGAACAGCAACAACGACTGGCGCCAACGGCTCTACGTCATGATTTTTCAAACCGATACCGTCGCCGGCAGGCGCTTCGACAAGATCCTTCTGCTGATCATCCTCGCCAGCCTGGTGACGGTGGTCCTGGACAGCATCGAGAACATCCACCAGAACTACGCCGGCCTCCTCGCCGGGATCGAATGGGGCTTCACGCTGATCTTCGCCGCCGAGTACCTGGTGCGCCTCAACTGCTCGCCACGGCCGCTGCGCTATGCCTTCAGCTTCTATGGACTGGTCGACCTGCTGGCGATCGTGCCGGGGATCCTCGCGCTGTACTACAGCGATGCGCAGTACCTGCTGATCATCCGCATCATCCGCATGCTGCGGATCTTCCGCGTGCTCAAGCTCGCACCCTATCTCAGGCAGGCCCACTACCTGCTCGACGCGCTGCGCGGCAGCAAGCAGAAGATCCTGGTGTTCCTGTTCGGCGTGTGCACCCTGGTGACCGTGTTCGGTACCCTGATGTATGTGATCGAAGGCCCCGAGCACGGCTTCACCAGCATCCCCAAGGGCATCTACTGGGCGATCGTCACCCTGACCACGGTCGGCTATGGCGATATCGTGCCCAGGACCGTGCTGGGGCAGATCATTTCGTCGCTGGTGATGATCACCGGTTACTCGATCATCGCCGTGCCCACCGGGATCTTCACCGCCGAACTGGCCACGGCCCTGCGCGGCGAACAGCTCAAGCATGCGTGCCCGGTGTGTCGCAAGGACAGCCATGAACCCGCGGCGGCCTTCTGCTCCCGTTGCGGCAATGCGTTGTTCAAGAAGCTGGAATAAGCAAAGTACTTTTTAATCTTTTAGCGACTATGCGCTCGCCGTTATAGTTGCTGGCAAATTGCCCTCTCTCTGACCCGAACAAGGAATGCGCAGTGAAAAAACTCTTTGGCGCCTCGCTCCTGGCCGCTGGCCTGGCCTTCGGTGGCATCGCCCAGGCCGCCCCGACCCTGCTGAACGTGTCCTACGATGTGATGCGGGACTTCTACAAGGACTATAACAGCGCCTTCCAGAAGCACTGGCAGGCCGAGCACAACGAAAACGTCACCGTGCAGATGTCCTTCGGCGGCTCCAGCAAACAGGCGCGTGCCGTGATCGACGGCCTGCCGGCGGATGTGATCACCATGAACATGGCGACCGACATCAACGCCCTGGCGGACAACGGCAAGCTGGTACCGGAGAACTGGGTCACCCGTCTGCCGAACAACAGTGCGCCGTTCACCTCGGCCACCGTGTTCATTGTGCGCAAGGGCAATCCGAAGGCATTGAAGGACTGGCCGGACCTGCTCAAGGAAGGCGTGCAAGTGGTCGTGCCGAACCCCAAGACCTCGGGTAACGGTCGCTACACCTACCTGTCGGCATGGGGCTATGTGCTGAAGAACGGCGGCGACGAGAACAAGGCCAGGGACTTCGTCGGCAAGCTGTTCAAGCAGGTGCCGGTGCTGGATACCGGTGGCCGTGCCGCCACCACCACCTTCATGACCAACCAGATCGGCGACGTGCTGGTGACCTTCGAGAACGAAGCGGAAATGATTGCCCGCGAGTTCGGTCGCGACCAGTTCGAAGTCATCTACCCGAGCGTTTCCGCCGAGGCCGAGCCGCCGGTGAGCGTGGTCGACAAGGTGGTGGACAAGAAAGGCAGCCGTGCGGCGGCCGAGGAATACCTGAAGTACCTGTGGTCACCGGAAGGCCAGGAAATCGCTGCGGCGAACTACCTGCGTCCGCGTGATCCGAAGGTACTGGCGAAGTTCACCGACCGCTTCCCGAAAGTCGACTTCCTCTCGGTGGAGAAGACCTTCGGCGACTGGCGCACGGTGCAGAAGACCCACTTCAATGACGGTGGCGTGTTCGACCAGATCTATGGCAAGTAAGTAATACCCCGCCCCCCGAGCATTCCCACGCTCCGCGTGGGAATACCTCTCTGGACGCTCGGCGTCCGCTCTTGTGACGCAGAACGTGTACGCCTTGCAGGCGCCGGGCGCCTAGAGGTTACTGCGCGAACTGCTTGCCCAACCCCGGCGGCACGCCGTGGATGTCGGTTTCTTCCCAGGGCCCGTTGGGGCTGATCGAACGGCTCCAGCCGTTGTCCCAGCGATAGTAGGTGCGCTGGCGATAGAAAGTGTTGGGCTGGTTGTCGAGCACGTACACGCCCATCTGCCCGTCCCAGTGGCTGCGACCGCCAGGCGGTGGGGCAAAGGTCGCCGAAGTGCTCGGACGCGGCTTGGTCGCCGGAATCGGCTTGCCCGGTGTTGCCGGGGGATAGGGCTTGGTCGTCGGAACGGACGGCGGGATCGTCGGGCCCGTCGGTGCCGACGGGCGCTGGACCGTACAGGCGCTCAACCCCAGGACCAGCGTTAACAGGGTGAGGCGAGCGATGGCGGTCATGGCGGGTTCTCTATTTGTCCGGGCTGTCGATGGTCAGGTTCTGTTGCGCGGCGGTACTGCTGGCCAGGGGCTGGCTACGTCCGATCCACTCGCCGGCCGTCGGCTGGCCGGCGCGGGAGATCCGTGCAACCAGTTGGACTTCAGGAAAGTTCGACAGTTTCAATTGCGGCATCATTGCGTCGGCATCGCCCAGCTCCACCGTGGCCGGCAGGTCGGCCACCGTCAGGCGCTTGGCCGCCAGCGGTGCCGGCGGCCCCTGGGTGGCACGGGCGAAGACGAACACGCTGTCGCCCGGCTGGACCTTGGCCTTGAGCTGCGCCGCCAGGTCGACACGCACCTTGAGCAGCGCGCCCTTTCCGACCGCGGCGGCAGGCGCCGCGGCAACCTTGCCGCCACTGGCGAGCAGCTTCTCGGTCGCCCGGTCGATCCCGCCCTGCAAGGCGGCGCGGGACGGATCCTGCGCCGGCAGTTGCACCAGCAGGCGCTTCCAGTGATCAATCGCCTCCTGGTAACGCTCGCCCTCGAAGGCGGCGATCCCGAGCAGGCCGAGGCTGGTGACTTCGTTGGGATCGGCCTTCAGCGCCTCGTCGGTCAACGCCTGGAGCAGCGGCGACCAGCGCTTGCCATCGGCGAAGTAGCGCGCCTGCGCCCACTGCCCGAGCAACTCGGGCTGGCGCCCGGCGAGCTTGACGGTACGTTCGAAGAGGTTCGCCGCGTCCGCCGGCCGGTCCTGGGCCATGTACGCCCGCCCCAGGAAGTACAGGCCTTCGGCCGAGTCCGGCTGGGCGGCGACCGCACGCTCCAGGCGGCGGGTCATGTCTTCCATCGATTGCGGGGCCTGGGCGAATTCGCGGGTCAGTTCGACCTTGTCACTGGCACCGAAGTGCAGGTACAGCACCAGCCCGAGCACCGGCACCAGCAGCGCCGCCAGCAACGGCAGCGGCCTGCCCAGCCGCGAAACCGGCGCCGGGGCCAGGCCATCGGTATCGGCCAGCAACTCGCGAGCCGCCTCGGCACGGGCACTGTCCATCTGTTCGAGCGTCAGTACGCCGTCGTCGCGCTGCGCCTGCAGCTCAGCCACACGCTCCTGGTACAACGCCACGTTCAGCGCGGTGCGATCCTCTTCCTGGCGGACGCGGCGATCGCGCAGGATGGGGATCAGCAGGAAACTCAGGGCAATCAGTAACAACAGACCGGTAGCAAGCCAGAAATCAATCATTCGCGGTTCTTATCCAGCAGGTGGTCGAGGCGCTCGCGCTCCTCGGCGGAAAGCACGTCCGGGGTTTCGCTGCGCTGGGCGCGGCGCCGGCGGACGATCACGGCGATCACGACCAGGCCCCCCAGCAGCAGCCCGGCCGGGCCGAACCAGAGCAGCGCGGTCTTGCCGGTCAGGGCCGGCTTGTAGCGGACGAAGTCGCCATACCGATCGACCATGAAGTCGATGATCTGCTGATTGTCCTTGCCCTCACCGAGCATGCGGAAAATCTCCCGGCGCAGGTCGGCGGCAATCGGCGCGTTGGAGTCGGCGATGTCCTGGTTCTGGCACTTGGGGCAGCGCAGTTCCTTGGTCAGGTCGCGGAAACGCTCGCGCTCGGCCTCGTTGGCGAACTCGTAGGTGTCGATGGCGGCGTGGGCCACGCCGGTCAGGGTCAGGCCCAGGGCCACGGCGGCCAGCCAACGCTTCATGGTCGCGCCTCGTCCACCAGTGCCTGGTACACCGGCGCCAGTTGCTCGCGCCAGACCACTTCGTCGATCACCCCGACATACTTGTGGCGGATCACACCCTTGGCATCGATGAAGAAGGTCTCCGGTGCGCCGTACACGCCCAGGTCCAGGCCCAGGCTGCCCTGCTCGTCACGGATATCCAGCTGGTAAGGATTGTGGAAGTCCTTCAGCCACTTCAGCGCCTCGGCGTTGTCGTCCTTGTAGTTCACCCCGTAGATCCGCACGCCCTGCTGCGCCAGCTTGTTCAGCACCGGGTGCTCGACCCGACAGGAGATACACCAGGTGCCCCAGACGTTGACCAGCGCCGGCTGGCCATGCAGATCGAGCTGGGTCAGGGTCTTCCCGCCCTGCACATCGGGCAGGGAGAACGCCGGGAACGGCTTGCCGATCATCGCCGATGGCAACTCGGCCGGGTCCAGGTACAACCCGCGATACAGGAACACCGCCACCACCAGGAACACGGCCAGTGGCACTACCATTATCCAACGCTTCATGCAGTCGCTCCGCTCATGCCCAATGCTTCCCTGACCCGGCTCTTGACCTTGAGCCGGTAACGCCGGTCCAGCGCCGCCAGCGCACCACCGAGGGCGGTCAGCAGGCCACCGAACCAGATCCAGCGCACGAACGGCTTGACGTGCACCCGCACCGCCCAGGCACCATCGCCCAGCGGCTCGCCGAGGGCGACGTAGAGGTCACGGGTGAAACCGGCATCGATGCCGGCTTCGGTCATCATCGATTGCTGCACGGTGTAGAGACGTTTCTCGGGGTGCAGCACGGCCACCTCCCGGCCCTTGTCGAGCACCCGGATGGTGCCCTTGTCCGAGGTGAAGTTCGGCCCCTCGAAGTGCCTGGCGCCTTCGAAGACGAACTGATAACCGGCCAGCTCCATGGCTTCACCCGGCGCCAGGCGCAGGTCGCGCTCGGCGCTCTCCTGGCTCGACAGCACCACGCCGAGGGCGCAGACGGCGATGCCCAGGTGCGCCAGATGCATGCCCCAGTAGCTGCGGGTCAGGCTCGGCAGGCCCTTGAACAGGCCCTTGTGACGGGTCTTGTCGAGAATGTCGCGCACCCCCGCCAGCACCACCCAGGCCGCCAGCAGGAAGGTCGCCAGCACCGCCCAGTTGAAATCGCCGTAGACCAGGCCGGCCACCGCCGCCAGCGCCACGCTGCCGAGCAGGACCGGGGTCAGCATGCCCACCAGCCATTTCACCGGGGTGTCTTTCCAGCGCACCAGCACCCCCACCGCCAGCACCGCCATCAGCACCGCCATCAGCGGGATGAACAGCGCATTGAAGTATGGCGGCCCCACCGACAGCTTGGCGCCGCTCAAGGCATCGAGCACCAGCGGATACAGGGTCCCCAGCAGGATCATCGAGGCAGCCACCACCAGCACCAGGTTGTTGGCCAGCAGCAGCGTTTCGCGGGACCACAGGCCGAAGCCGACATGACTCTTCACCACCGGCGCACGCAGGGCGAACAGCGTCAGCGAACCGCCGACCACGAACAGCAGGAAGATCAGGATGAACACCCCACGGGCCGGGTCGGAAGCGAACGCGTGCACCGAGGTCAGCACACCCGAGCGGACCAGGAAGGTCCCCAGCAGGCTGAGGGAGAATGCGGCAATGGCCAGCAGCACCGTCCAGCTCTTGAACACGCCGCGCTTTTCCGTGACCGCCAGCGAGTGGATCAGCGCCGTGCCGACCAGCCAGGGCATGAACGAGGCGTTTTCCACCGGGTCCCAGAACCACCACCCACCCCAGCCAAGCTCGTAGTAGGCCCACCAGGAGCCCAGGGTGATGCCGAGGCCGAGGAAGGCCCAGGCGACAATGGTCCACGGCCGCGACCAGCGCGCCCAGGCCGCGTCGAGGCGGCCGCCGAGCAACGCGGCGATGGCGAAGGCGAAGGCCACGGAGAACCCGACATAGCCCATGTACAGCATCGGCGGATGGACGATCAGGCCGATGTCCTGCAACAGCGGGTTGAGGTCGCGACCGTCCGCCGGAATCTGCGGCAGGATGCGCGAGAACGGGTTGGAGGTGAGGATCAGGAACAGCAGGAAGCCGGAACTGATCATGCCCATCACCGCCAGCACCCGCGCCAGCATCGCCTGCGGCAGTTGCCGCGAGAGCACCGACACGGCGAAGGTCCAGCCACCGAGGATCAGCGCCCAGAGCAGCAGCGACCCTTCGTGGGCGCCCCACACGGCACTGAACTTGTAGTACCAGGGCAAGGCGCTGTTGGAGTTGTTGGCGACATAGCCGACGGAGAAGTCGTCGGTCATGAACGCGTAGGTCAGCACGCCGAAGGCGAAGGCGAGAAAGGCGAACTGCCCCCAGGCCGCCGGCTGCGCCAGGCTCATCCACAGGCGGTCGCCACGCCAGGCGCCGAGCAGCGGGACGCTGGCCTGCACGAGGGCAAAGCACAGCGCCAGGATCATGGCCAGGTGGCCAAGCTCGGGAATCATGATCAACCCTCCTTCGCAGGCGTCGGGGCGGCCTGGCCGCTGTCCTTGAGTGCCTTGGTCACTTCCGGCGGCATGTATTTCTCATCGTGCTTGGCCAGCACCTCGTCGGCCACCACCACGCCCTGGGCGTTCAGCTTGCCGAGGGCGACGATACCCTGCCCTTCGCGGAACAGGTCGGGGAGAATGCCGCGGTAGCTGATGGTCACCGACTTGTTGAAATCGGTGACGACGAATTTCACGTCCAGCGAGTCGCTGGAACGCACCAGCGAACCTTTCTCCACCATGCCGCCGGCGCGGATGCGGGTATCCAGCGGTGCTTCGCCATTGGCGATCTGGGTCGGGGTGTAGAACAGGTTGATGTTTTCCTGCAGCGCACTCAGGGCCAGGCCGACGGCGGCACCGACCCCGACCAGGATCGCCAGGATGATGATCAGACGTTTCTTGCGCAGCGGGTTCACTGACTCTTCTCCCGGCGCAGACGACGCGCCTCCTGTTGCAGGTAACGCCGACGGGCGAGCAGCGGCGAGGCGACGTTGATGAGCAGGACCGCCAGGCAGATGCCATAGGCCGACCAGACGTACAGGCCGTGATGACCCATGGCGAGAAAATCGCCGAATGAAGTAAAACTCATCGGGCCGCCTCCAGTTCGTTCAGGACCTCGGCCTTGACCCAACTGGCCCGGGCCTCGCGCTTGAGCACTTCAAGGCGCATGCGCAGCAGCACCACGGCACCGAAAAAGCAGTAGAAACCGAGCACGGTCAGCAGCAGCGGCAGCCACATTTCCACCGGCATCGCCGGCTTCTCGGTCAGGGTGAAGGTCGCGCCCTGGTGCAGGGTGTTCCACCACTCCACCGAGTACTTGATGATCGGGATGTTGATCACGCCGACGATCGCCAGCACCGCACAGGCCTTGGCCGCGCTGTCACGGTTGGTGATGGCGTTGCCCAGGGCGATCAGGCCGAAATAGAGGAACAGCAGGATCAGCATCGAGGTCAGGCGCGCGTCCCACACCCACCAGGCGCCCCAGGTCGGCTTGCCCCAGATGGCGCCGGTGACCAGCGCCACGGCGGTCATCCAGGCACCGATGGGTGCCGCGCACTGCAGGGCGACATCGGCCAGTTTCATCTTCCACACCAGCCCCACCACCCCGCAGACCGCCAGCATCACATAGCAGGACTGGGCGAGCATGGCCGTCGGCACATGGATGTAGATGATGCGAAAGCTGTTGCCCTGCTGATAGTCCGGAGGCGCGAAGGCCAGCCCCCAGACCACGCCGCTGCCGATCAGCAGTACGGCGGCGATGCTCAGCCAGGGCAGCAGGCGCCCGCTGATGCCATAAAACCATTTGGGCGAGCCCAGCTTATGAAACCAAGTCCAGTTCATCACGGTACATCCAGGGTCTTTGCTGGCCGGAAACCGGCCAGACCTCATTATTCGCCGACGCTGATCTTCAGGCCAGCCGCTATTGCAAAAGGTGCCAGGGTCACCGCCAGGGCGGCCAGGCTGCCGAGCCAGAGCAGATAACCCGTTGCCGGCATGCCCTGCAACGCGGCCTGCAGGGCCCCGCTGCCGAGAATCAGTACCGGGATATACAGCGGCAGGATCAGTAGCGCCAACAACAGGCCACCACGCTTGAGCCCCACCGTCAGCGCCGCGCCCACCGCACCGAGCAGGCTCAGCACCGGCGTGCCCAGCAGCAGCGATGACAGCAGCACCGGCAGGCAGGCCGTCGGCAAGCCGAGCATCAGCGCCAGCAAGGGTGACAGCAGCACCAGCGCCAGCCCGGAAAACACCCAGTGTGCCAGCACCTTGGCCAGCACCAGAAGGGCCAGGGGGTGCGACGAAAGGACCCACTGTTCCAGGGAACCATCCTCGAAATCACCGCGGAAAAGCCCGTCCAGCGAGAGCAGGACGGACAAAAGCGCCGCGACCCAGACCAGCCCCGGAGACAAGGTTTGCAACATATTCGTCTCGGGACCGACCGCCAGCGGAAACAGCGCGATCACGATGGCGAAGAACACCAGCGGGTTGGCCAGCTCGGCCGGACGGCGGAACAACAGCCGCGCCTCGCGGGCAAACAATAGACCGAAAACGCTCATACCGCCCACCGCCCGAGATCGAGGTCGCGGTAACCGGCCGGCACCCGCGTCAGGCTGTGGTGGGTGGTCAGCACGATCATGCCGCCCCGCTCGCAATGACCGGCCAGGTGCTCTTCCAGTTGCGCCACGCCCTGCTTGTCGAGGGCGGTGAAGGGTTCGTCGAGAATCCACAGCGGCGGGCTGTCCAGGTACAGCCGGGCCAGGGCCACGCGGCGCTGCTGGCCGGCGGACAGGGTATGACAGGGCACATCCTCGAAACCGCGCAGGCCGACAGCGGCCAGGGCCTGCCAGATCGCCTCGCGCTCGGCCGGCCGGTGCAGTGCACAAAGCCAGCGCAGGTTCTCCTCGGCACTCAGCAAGTCCTTGATCCCGGCGGCATGGCCGATCCACAGGAGCGTGCGCGCCAGTTCGCTGCGCTGGCTGTTCAGCGGCTGGCCATTGAGGCGGATCTCGCCGCTGGTGGGCTGCATCAAGCCGGCCAGCAGGCGTAGCAGGCTGGTCTTGCCGCTGCCGTTGGGGCCGCTGATCTGCAACATGTCGCCGGGACTCAGGCGCAGTTCGAGGTTCTCGAACAGCATCCGCCAATCACGCTCACAGGCAAGCGCTACGGCTTCTAGAAGAGGGCTGGTCAAATGATCGAAGCCTTTTGCGGTTCTCAAGTCGGCCATGACGCGGCCGTTAACGTAAGGCAGCATAAATGCTTTTGCAGCCCGTTCCAGAGAGCTGGGTCAATTTATGCGATAGTTTGAACATTGTTTCGGGAGACGGCGCGGCATTATACATGCATTGCCCTACTCCCAAGAGGGCTATCTCGACAGGTTGCGACCCGATGACAGGCGAATTCAATATCCCTGGGCTGGCCCAGTTGATTCCGGCCGGCAGCCGCCCGGCAGTGCTCGCCGGCGAATTGCTGAAGCTGACACTGCCACAGGAAGGACTGATCGCCCCCGGGCAAAGCGCCAGGGCCGATGTGCTGTCGCTCAAACAGACCGACCAGACCTTCCAGCTGCTGCTCAAGCTGACCACCGACAACGGCCGCCAGACCACCGTGCAGGCCAGCAGCAACCAGCCTCTGCCCCAGGGCGCCCAGTTGACCGTGACCCAGCCCTCGGCCGGCAACCTGGCGATCACCGTGCAACAGGCGCTCAGTGCCAGCGTCGCCGCCCTGACCCGCCTCGACACCACGCAACTGCCGGTCGGCACGCTGTTGCAGGGCAAGGTCCTGACCAGCCAGGCATTGCCGCAGGTACCGGGCCAGCCGCAGGTCTATCGTTCGCTGGTGGGCCTGCTCAACACCGCCCTCAGCGGCACCACGCTGACCCTCGACAGCCCGCAACCGCTGCGCATCGGCAGCCTGCTCAGCGCCCTGGTCGAAGGCTCGCAGAGCCTGACCTTCGTACCGCAGGGCGCACGCCTGGACCAATTGGCGGTGACCCAACAGTTGCTCGCCCAGCAAGGCCGCCAAGGCTCGCTGGAAGGCCTGCTCAACAGCCTGCAGAACCTGCCGGATAGCGCCGGGCTGCCGGCCGAACTGCGCAGCGCCATCGCCACCCTGCTCGGCGACCTGCCGGACATCAGCCAACTGAGCAATCCCAAGACCCTGGCCCAGCTCCTGCAGAACAGCGGGCTGTTCCTCGAAGCCAGGCTGCTGGCGGGCCAGAACCCGGCCATGGTGCCCGACCTCAAGGGCAACCTGCTGCGCCTGATCGCGCAGATCATGCCGCAGTTGCCGGACGGTGCCGCGAGCAACCCGGGCGCCAGCGCCGCGGTGCTCGCCCAGGCCCTGCCGGGCTTTGTCCGCAGCGCTCTGGGTGCGCTCGGCCAGGTCGGCGGCAAGCCACAGCCGATCAGCTTTCCGCTGCCCTCGCGGCTGCTGCAGAACCTGGCCGGCGAAGGCGACCTGGAGAACCTGTTGCGCCTCGCCGCGGCAGCCGTCTCACGCCTGCAGAGCCACCAGCTGTCGAGCCTGGAACAGACCGGCCGCACCCCTGATGGCAACCTGCAGACCACCTGGCAACTGGAAATTCCCATGCGCAACCTGCAGGACATCGTGCCCCTGCAGGTCAGGATCCAGCGCGAGGAACGGGAAGAACGGCCATCGTCCGAGAAGTCCGAGCCACGCGAACAGAAAGCCCAGTTGTGGCGCGTGGAGCTGGCCTTCGACCTCGACCCGCTGGGCCCGCTGCACGTCCAGGCGCAACTGCTGAGCGGCAGCCTGTCCGGCCATCTCTGGGCCGAACGCGAGCAAACCGCAAGCCTGATCGAAAGCCAGCTGGACGCCCTGCGCGAGCGCCTGCTCGCCTCCGGGCTCAACGTCGGCGAACTCGACTGCCACCGGGGCACGCCGCCGCAGGGCAATCAAACCCGACTGGAACAACGCTGGGTCGACGAAACCGCATGAGAAACCCCAACCCCCCACGCCAGGCCATCGCCCTCAAGTACGACGGCCAGCAGGCCCCGACCCTGACAGCCAAGGGCGACGAGGCACTGGCCGAAGCCATCCTCAAGCTGGCCCGCGACTACGAAGTGCCGATCTACGAGAACGCCGAGCTGGTGAAACTGCTGGCACGCCTGGAACTGGGCGACAGCATTCCCGAGGAGCTGTACCGAACCATCGCGGTGATCATCGCTTTCGCCTGGAATCTGAAGGGCAAGGTACCCCAGGGTTTCGAGCCGCTGCCGCAGCCGTTGGAAAAGGACGTGACCGAGCGGGGCGACGATTACTGAATGTGAAGGCAGGCCGGGAGGCCTGCCTGAACCCTGCCCTATCCGCCAGCCGACCACGGACGGAGCTGCGTCCGGCTCAACTGCGATGCAGCTTGCTCATCAGCTCGGCTTCGGCCTGGGTCAGCCCACAGGCCTGGGTCAGTTCATCGACGCTGGCCCCCATGCCGACCAGCCGGGCGGCCTGGGCGAAGGACAGGGTCGAGGGATCGCGCTGTTCCAGTTGGGCCAGCTTGTCCGGCAGGGGCGCGACCACCGCACGCAACTCGTGCAGATCCTCGCCCATGCGCACCGTGCCGTTCTGAAAGTTGTCGACCCGACGGGCCAGTTCCTTGATGCGCTGGTCTCGCAACGCATCACCCTCGGCCTGCTGTGCGGCAATCTTCTGCTGATTGCGCACGTGGATCAGGAACATCACCACTGTCCCGATCCACAACAGGACCAGGAGGATGACTACGACCTCAAGAATCAATCAGATGCTCTCCAGCTCGGACCATTCTTCTTCAGTCATCATCTTGTCCAGCTCGACCAGGATCAGCAGTTCGCCGTTCTTGTTGCAGACGCCCTGGATGAACTTGGCCGACTCTTCGTTGCCGACGTTCGGTGCGGTCTCGACTTCCGACTGACGCAGGTAGACCACTTCCGCCACGCTGTCGACCATGATCCCGACCACCTGCTTATCAGCCTCGATGATGACGATACGGGTGTTGTCGTTGACCTCGGTCGGCATCAGGCCGAAACGCTGGCGGGTGTCGATCACGGTGACGACGTTGCCGCGCAGGTTGATGATCCCCAGCACGTAGCTTGGCGCACCCGGTACCGGGGCGATTTCGGTATAGCGCAGGACTTCCTGGACCCGCATCACGTTGATGCCGTAGGACTCATTGTCCAGCTTGAACGTCACCCACTGCAGGATTGGATCATCGGAACCCTGTGAAGACGCTGACTTATTCATACCCCTGCCCCTCGATTACCGTTGATACGGTGTGTGTGCTGTCTGACGCCCTGGCGCACTGGTCGCCCTGGGCTGTTGTTTATGTCGGCTTGTTCAACTGCATTTGCTTGACGGCACCGCTGGCGATCAACTCGGCCAGCTCGGAGACGTCGAGCAACGCACACATGTGTTCGATGACCGTGCCAGCCAGCCACGGCCGCTGCCCACGCTGGGTGCGCCATTTGATCTCGTTGGGGTCCAGGCGCAGCGAACGGCTGACCTGATGCACCGCCAGCCCCCACTCATAGCCCTGAACCGAAATAACGTATTGCAGCCCCTGGCGGAAGTCGTCGCGATAGCGATCGGGCATCACCCAGCGGGCGGTATCCAGCACCTTCAGGTTACCGGCCTGGCTCGGCAGTATGCCGAGGAACCATTCCGGTTGCCCGAACAGTGGCGTCAGCTCCTGGCCGGCCAGGGAATAGATCGACCCGAGGCAGACCAGCGGCACCGCCAGGGTCAGCCCGGCGACGTCGAACAACAGGCATTCGAACGGCTCCGCCGCCCAATACGGACGCGAATCGCCCGCCACCGGCGGCGGTGGCGTGTGCTCGGCGGGAGGCAGATGCACCTCGACCACCGGCTCCACCAGCACCGGCGCGACCGGCTCGGCCACCGGCACCTCGGCCCGGGCCACTGGCACGTCGACCTTGGCCAGCGGCGCTGACGCCACCGCCAGCGCCTGGGCGGCCAGGGCATCGCGGGCCTGTTCCTCCAGCACCGCGGCCTGGAATTCATCCAGCTCGCTGACCGGCTCGGGTTCGACCGGCAGCGGGATCTCGACTGCCGGCTCGACCGCCAGCTCCACCGGCAGTTCTTCGGTCGCCTCCTGGAGCAAGGCGTCCAGATAGGACTGCAGCGCCAGTTGCGGACGGGTAGTGATATCGACGGGACGGATCATCTGAATGCCCATGAAAATGTCCCGCTACAGTGTCCTGTAGGAGTTATCGGCTGAAACGGCAGGTGACTTGAGCGCAACACGTCAGGCCACCTGCGGTACGAGCTGCTGGGCCAGCAGATGCTTGAGCAAGGCACGGTAGGCCAGCACGCCCCGGCTCTTGCCGTCGAACTGCGAGGGCGTGACCCCTGCCCGGCTGGCATCGCGCAGGCGTGTGTCGACCGGTATGTAGCCTTGCCAGATCGCCTCGGGAAACTTGTCGCGCAGTACCCGCAAGGTGCCCATGGAGGCCTGGGTACGCCGGTCGAACAGGGTCGGCACGATGGTGAACGGCAAGGCCTGGCGGCGCGATCGGTTGATCATCGCCAGGGTGTTGACCATGCGCTCCAGGCCTTTCACCGCCAGGTGTTCGGTCTGGACCGGCACCACCAGCTGCTGGCTGGCCGCCAATGCATTGACCATCAGCACGCCCAGCAGCGGCGGGCTGTCGATCACCGCGTAGTCGAAGTCCTGCCACAGCTGCGCCAGACTCTTGGCGATCACCAGGCCAAGGCCGCTCTGACCCGGCGACAGGCGCTCGAGGGTCGCCAGCGCGGTGCTGGACGGCAGCAGGGAAATCCGTTCGTCACTGGTGGACAGCAGCAACTGGCCCGGCAGGCCCTCGGGCACCTGGCCCTTGTGCTGGAACAGGTCGAAGTTGCTGTGCTCCAGAGTGTCCGGATCGTAGCCGAAGTAGCTGGTCATCGACCCGTGCGGGTCGAGGTCGACGACGACCACACGCTTGCCCGCCTCGGCCAGCAGCCCGGCCAGAGCGATGGAGGAAGTGGTCTTACCGACGCCACCTTTTTGATTGGCTACTGCCCAGACTCTCATTCAGTGTGTTCCTCCCGGCCAAACCCCAGGCCCGCCGAGAAATAGCGCCAAGTTATAGAGCAGGTGCCGGAGAATTGACGGAGCTCTCGCGTACCGCTTGCTTTACCGCTGGCGGTGCAGTTTGTGTGCCAGCCCGCTTCAATGCCGCATCGGGTGTTGCATTGGCGGTGCCGGTACCGGTCAGGCTGCGTCGCACGTCGAGGTTGCGCGACACCACCAGTACCACCCGGCGATTGCGCGCGCGCCCTTCGGCCGTGGCGTTGTTGGCCACCGGCTGGAACTCGCCATAACCCACCGACGCCATGCGCTGCGGGTTGACCCCCTCCATCGCCATCATCCGCACGATGCTCGACGAACGCGCCGAGGACAGTTCCCAGTTGGTCGGATACTGCGCCGTGCGGATCGGCTGATCATCGGTGAAGCCCTCGACATGGATCGGGTTGTCGAACGGCTTCAGGATTTTCGCCACCTTGGCGATGATGTCGAACGCCTTGTCGCTGGGCAAGGCATCGCCGCTGCCGAACAACAGACCGGAATTGAGTTCGATCTCCACCCACAGTTCGTTGCCGCGCACAGTCATCTGGTTGGAGCTGATCAGGTCGCCGAACGCCGCGCTGATATCGTCGGCGATGCTCTTGAGCGGGTCCGCCGCGCCCTGCCCCAGGGCCGCGTCGGTCTGCTCGGCATCCTTGATCAGCGGATCGGCCGGCTTGACGGTGACCGGGCGCTCGTTGCCGATGGGGATCGGCTTGATGCTGCGGTCGGCATCGGTGAACACGCCGACCAGCGCCTGGGAAATGATCTTGTACTTGCCTTCGTTGATCGACGAGATCGAATACATGACCACGAAGAACGCGAACAGCAGGGTGATGAAGTCGGCATAGGAGACCAGCCAACGCTCGTGGTTCACATGCTCTTCGTGGTGGCGACGCCTGGCCATGACTACTCCATCAATCCATGAAGCCCTGGAGCTTCAATTCGATGGAGCGCGGGTTCTCGCCTTCGGCAATCGACAGGATGCCTTCGAGCAGCATCTCGCGATAGCGCGACTGGCGTACCGCGATCGACTTCAGCTTGCTGGCGATCGGCAGCAGCACCAGGTTGGCACTGGCCACGCCGTAGATGGTGGCGACGAAGGCCACGGCGATGCCGTTGCCCAACTGCGACGGATCGCTGAGGTTGCCCATGACGTGGATCAGGCCCATCACCGCACCGATGATGCCGATGGTCGGGGCGTAGCCGCCCATGCTTTCGAAGACCTTGGCGGCTTCGATGTCACGGCTTTCCTGGGTGAAAAAATCCACCTCGAGAATGCTGCGGATGGCTTCCGGCTCGGCGCCGTCGACCAGCAGTTGCAGGCCCTTGCGCGAGTAGCTGTCGGGTTCGGTATCGGCCACGCCTTCCAGGCCCAGCAGGCCTTCCTTGCGCGCGGTGAGGCTCCAGTTGACCACCCGGTCGATACCGCCGGCCAGGTCGACCCGGGGCGGGAAAAAGATCCAGCCGAGAATCTGGATGGCACGCTTGAAGGCGCTCATCGGCGACTGCAGCAACGCCGCGCCGATGGTCCCGCCGAGCACGATCAGCGCCGCCGGGCCGTTGGCCAGGGCGCCGATATGACCGCCTTCGAGGAAGTTGCCGCCGATAATGGCGACAAAGGCCATGATGATACCGATGAGGCTCAACACATCCATCAGAGACAGGCCTCGACCAGGTGCTTGCCGATATCGTCCAGGCTGTAGACGGCGTCGGCCAGGTCGGCCTTGACGATCGCCATTGGCATGCCATAGATCACGCAGCTCGCTTCATCCTGGGCCCAGACCGCACTGCCGCCCTGCTTGAGCAGGCGCGCGCCTTCACGACCGTCGGCACCCATGCCGGTCAGCACCACCGCCAGAACCTTGTCGCCGTAGGACTTGGCCGCGGAACCGAAGGTGATGTCCACGCAAGGCTTGTAGTTGAGACGCTCGTCGCCCGGCAGGATTTTCACCGCGCCGCGGGCGTCGACCATCATCTGCTTGCCACCTGGCGCCAGCAGGGCCAGGCCCGGACGCAGGATGTCACCATCCTCGGCTTCCTTGACGCTGATCCGGCAGAGCTTGTCCAGGCGCTCGGCAAAGGCCTTGGTGAAGGCGGCCGGCATATGCTGGATCAGCACGATCGGCGCCGGGAAGTTCGCCGGCAATTGCGTCAGCACGCGCTGCAGGGCCACCGGCCCACCCGTCGAGGTACCGATCGCCACCAGCTTGTAGGCCTTGCGCTTGGGCGTGCCGGAAGTGCTGGCGGTGGCGGCCGGTGGCGCGCTGCGGCTGGGCGGCGGCGCATTGCGTACCGGCGCGGGAGCCGGGGCATGGCTGCTGGAGAAACTGCTGGTGGCGGACGGTGCCGGAGCGGCAGCGGGCTGCGGCGCCGGGGCACTGTAGCTGCTGAAACGACGGTTGCTGCGCGAGATGCTGTGAACCTTCTCGCACAGCAGTTGCTTGACCTTCTCGGGGTTGCGCGAGATGTCTTCGAAGTTCTTCGGCAGGAAGTCCACGGCACCGGCATCCAGCGCGTCGAGCGTGACGCGGGCGCCTTCGTGGGTCAGGGAGGAAAACATCAACACCGGAGTCGGGCAGCGCTGCATGATGTGCCGCACTGCCGTGATGCCATCCATCATCGGCATCTCATAGTCCATGGTGATCACATCCGGCTTGAGCGCCAGCGCCTGATCAATCGCTTCTTTACCGTTGGTCGCCGTACCGACGACCTGGATGCTCGTATCCGCCGAAAGGATTTCCGAGACGCGGCGGCGGAAAAAACCCGAGTCATCCACCACCAGGACCTTGACTACCATAAACACTCCGTTAGACACGGCGCAGGACTCATGTCCTGTCGCCGTACCAGAATCAAATACGCCGCGCGGCGTAACGCTTGAGCATGCTCGGCACATCGAGAATCAGCGCGATGCGACCGTCACCGGTGATGGTGGCGCCCGACATGCCCGGGGTTCCCTGCAGCATTTTGCCCAGAGGCTTGATTACCACTTCCTCCTGGCCAACCAATTGATCGACGACAAAGCCGATGCGTTGGGTGCCGACGGAAAGGATCACCACATGGCCCTCGCGCTGCTCTTCATGAACAGCGGAACTGACCAGCCAGCGCTTGAGATAGAACAGCGGCAAGGCCTTGTCGCGCACGATCACCACTTCCTGGCCGTCGACCACGTTGGTGCGCGACAGGTCGAGGTGGAAGATCTCGTTGACGTTGACCAGCGGGAACGCGAAGGCCTGGTTGCCGAGCATGACCATCAGGGTCGGCATGATCGCCAGGGTCAGCGGCACCTTGATGACGATCTTCGAGCCCTTGCCCTTGGTCGAGTAGATATTGATGGTGCCGTTGAGCTGGGCGATCTTGGTCTTCACCACGTCCATGCCGACGCCGCGGCCGGACACGTCGGAGATCTCGGTCTTGGTCGAGAAACCCGGGGCGAAGATCAGGTTGAAGCAGTCGGTCTCGCTCAGGCGATCCGCCGCATCCTTGTCCATCAGGCCCTTCTTCACGGCGATGCTGCGCAGCACGTCGGCATCCATGCCCTTGCCGTCATCGGAGATCGACAGCAGGATGTGGTCGCCTTCCTGTTCGGCCGAAAGCACCACCCGGCCACTGCGCGGCTTGCCCATCGCTTCGCGGTCGGCCGGCTCTTCGATACCGTGGTCGACCGAGTTGCGCACCAGGTGGACCAGCGGGTCGGCCAGTGCCTCGACGAGGTTCTTGTCGAGGTCGGTTTCCTCACCCACCAGCTCCAGGTTGATCTCTTTCTTCAACTGCCGGGCCAGGTCACGGACCAGGCGCGGGAAGCGGCCGAAGACTTTCTTGATCGGCTGCATGCGGGTCTTCATCACCGCGGTCTGCAGGTCGGCGGTCACCACATCGAGGTTGGACACCGCCTTGGACATGGCCTCGTCGCCGCTGTTGAGCCCCAGGCGCACCAGGCGGTTACGCACCAGCACCAGCTCGCCGACCATGTTCATGATCTCGTCCAGGCGCGCGGTGTCGACCCGCACCGTGGTTTCCGCTTCACTGGCAGCCGGCTTGTCGCCTGCGCCCGCGGCGGCTGGTGCCGGGGCACGGGCCGGAGCCGGGGCCGCCGCGGCGGCAGCCGGGGCGGGTGCCGCTTTCGCCGCTGGCGCCGGTGAGGCCGCAGCCGCTGCCGCCGGAGCCTTGGCGGCCGGGGCGGAAGTGGCCGAGGCGGCGGCCGGTGCAGAGACGGCGGCCGGCTTGGCGACGGCCGGCGCGGCGGCACTGGCCGCCACATCGGTGAACTTGCCCTTGCCGTGCAGTTCGTCGAGCAGGGACTCGAACTCCTGATCGGTGATCAGGTCGCTGCCGGAGGCACCGGTCACTTCCGCGGCCTGGGCCGCCGCCGCAGCGGTGTCGATCCCCTCGACCTTGAACGTGCCCTTGCCATGCAACTGATCGAGCAGGGCTTCGAATTCGTCGTCGGTAATGTCGCCGCTGTCAGGCTGCTCACCGGCCGCCTCGGCGGTCGGTGCCTGGGCCGAAGCCGCCACGGCGTCGGGCGCGAACTGGCCCTTGCCATGCAACTGGTCGAGCAGGGACTCGAACTCGGCATCGGTGATTTCATCGCTCTCGGCCTCGCCTTCGCTGGCGGCTTGTGGCGCATCGGCCTTGCCACCGTCGAGGGAGTCGAGCAACTGTTCGAATTCATTGTCGGTGATGTCGCCGGACGGGCTTTCGGCGACCGGTTCGGCCACCGGTTCCGGCTCGGCTGCCGCGACCTCGGCCACGGGCTCCGGCGCCGGTTCGGCACCGGCGGGTTCCGCCAGGCGCGACAGGGCCGCCAGCAGCTCCGGGGTCGCTGGAGTGATCGGGCTGCGCTCGCGCACCTGGCCGAACATGCCGTTGACCGCATCGAGCGCTTCCAGGACCACGTCCATCAGCTCGGCGTCGACGCGACGCTCACCCTTGCGCAGGATGTCGAACACGTTCTCGGCGATGTGACAGCACTCCACCAGCTCGTTGAGCTGGAGGAAGCCGGCGCCCCCTTTTACAGTGTGAAAACCGCGAAAGATGGCATTGAGCAGGTCAGCATCGTCCGGCCGGCTTTCCAGCTCGACCAGTTGTTCGGACAGTTGCTCAAGAATCTCGCCGGCCTCAACCAGGAAATCCTGAAGGATCTCTTCATCGGCGCCGAAGCTCATGTGTATGGGTGCTCCTAGAATCCAAGGCTGGAAAGCAAATCGTCGACATCGTCCTGGCCGGACACAACGTCTTCACGTTTATCGGCATGAATCTGCGGACCTTCACCCTTTGCCATTTGTTTTTGTGGATCTTTTTGCGCAAGGATCGCTTCACGGTCATGTTCGATGCCGGCAAAGCGATCCACATGGCTGGCCATCAGCACCAGCTTGAGCAGGTTGCTCTCGACCTCGGTGACCATCTGCGTGACGCGCTTGATCACCTGGCCGGTCAGATCCTGATAATCCTGGGCCAGCAGGATGTCGTTGAGCTCGCTCGAAACCGCCTGGGTTTCCTGCTCGCTGCGCGTCAGAAAACTGTCGACCCGGCGGGCCAACGCACGGAATTCCTCGGCACCGACCTCGCGCCGCATGAACCGCCCCCAGTCGGCGCTCAGCGCCTTGGCCTCGTCATTCAGGCCATTGATCCGCGGGGTCGCGCTCTCCACCAGATCCATGGTGCGGTTGGCCGCAGCCTCGGTCAGCCTGACCACATAGGACAGGCGCTCGGTGGCATCGGTGATCTGCGAGACTTCCTCGGCTTGCGGCATGGTGGGATCGATCTGGAAATTGACGATCGCACTGTGCAGCTCGCGGGTCAGCTTGCCGACTTCCAGATACAAGCCGCGGTCACGGGCCTGGTTCAGCTCATGGATCATTTGCACGGCGTCGCCGAAGCGGCCTTTTTCAAGGCTTTCGACCAGCTCACGAGCATGTTTTTTCAGGGTCGATTCAAAATCGCCCAGAGAGGATTCGTAGTGCTCCATAGCGCCCCCGTGGCGGACTTCATCAACCGATGCGTTCGAAGATCTTCTCGATCTTCTCTTTCAACGCCTGGGCCGTGAATGGTTTGACCACATAGCCGTTCACACCGGCCTGTGCGGCCTCGATGATCTGCTCGCGCTTGGCCTCGGCCGTTACCATCAGGACCGGCAGGTGCTTGAGCTTCTCGTCGGCACGCACGTGGCGCAGCAGATCGATGCCGGTCATGCCGGGCATGTTCCAGTCGGTGACCAGAAAGTCGATGCTGCCACTGTTCAGCACCGGAATGGCGGTAGTACCGTCATCGGCCTCGACAGTGTTGGTGAACCCGAGATCACGCAACAGGTTCTTGATGATCCGCCGCATCGTTGAAAAGTCATCAACAATGAGGATTTTCATGTTCTTGTTCAATTCGACCTCCAAGCAGTCTTAAACGCGTTTCAGCACCTGGACGCGCTGTTAAATCAATTCGGCACAACACTCGACAAGGCTCTGTACCCTACTGCATGGAAACCACAACCGGCCGAGCCGCCGATACACCGTCACACGCTGCATCGGTCTCGTTCGCAGTGTCCCCACACACTGCCCCGTCAACGCGCTCGCCACTCTCCCAAACGCCCCCGCAAACGGGCTGCGCACTGGCTATGCAACTGGCTGACCCGTGATTCGCTGACCCCCAGGACCTCACCGATTTCCTTGAGGTTCAGCTCCTCGTCGTAGTACAGCGACAACACCAGCCGCTCACGCTCCGGCAAATTGGCGATCGCGTCCGCCAGTGCGGCCTGGAAGCGTTCATCCTCCAGATCGCGCGACGGTTCGAGATGAGCACTCGCGCCATCCTCATGCAACCCTTCATGTTCGCCGTCCTGCAACAGGTCGTCGAAACTGAACAGGCGGCTGCCCAAGGTATCATTCAAAATCCCGTAATAATCATCGAGACTCAACTGGAGTTCGGCTGCAACTTCATGATCTTTAGCGTCGCGACCGGTTTTCGCTTCAATTGCGCGGATTGCGTCACTGACCATGCGGGTGTTGCGGTGTACCGAACGGGGTGCCCAGTCGCCCTTGCGCACCTCGTCGAGCATCGCGCCACGAATGCGGATACCGGCATAGGTCTCGAAACTCGCGCCCTTGCCCGAGTCGTACTTGGTCGAAACCTCGAGCAGGCCGATCATCCCGGCCTGGATCAGGTCCTCGACCTGAACACTGGCCGGCAGCCGTGCCAGCAGGTGATAGGCGATGCGCTTGACCAGCGGCGCGTATCGCTCGATCAATTCATACTGGCTGTCACGCGAAGACTTGGAATACATGCGATAGCCACTTGCAGTCATAGCACCGGTCCCGCACTCGTTTGAAGTACCAGACGTTCGACGAAGAACTCCAGGTGCCCCCGCGGGTTGGCGGGCAACGGCCAGGTGTCGACCTTCTGCGCGATGGCCTTGAACGCCAGGGCACATTTCGAACGTGGGAAGGCTTCGTAGACCGCACGCTGCTTCTGCACGGCCTTGCGAACGCATTCGTCGTAGGGAACGGCGCCGACGTATTGTAGGGCCACGTCAAGGAAGCGGTCCGTGACCTTGGTCAACTTGGCGAACAGGTTGCGCCCTTCCTGCGGGCTCTGGGCCATGTTGGCCAGCACCCGGAAACGATTCATGCCGTAGTCGCGGTTGAGCAGCTTGATCAGCGCGTAGGCGTCGGTGATCGAGGTCGGCTCGTCGCAGACCACCAGGAGCACTTCCTGGGCCGCGCGGACAAAACTGACCACCGAGTCACCAATACCCGCAGCGGTGTCGATCACCAGCACGTCGAGATTGTCGCCGATATCGCTGAACGCCTGGATCAGGCCGGCATGCTGGGCCGGATTGAGATTGACCATGCTCTGGGTGCCGGAGGCCGCCGGCACGATACGGATCCCGCCAGGCCCCTGCAGCAGCACATCGCGCAACTCGCAGCGGCCCTCGATCACATCGGCCAGGGTCCGTTTCGGGGTCAGCCCCAGCAGAACGTCGACATTCGCCAGGCCCAGGTCGGCATCCAGCAGCATGACACGCCGGCCAAGCTCAGCCAGCGCCAGGGACAAGTTCACTGACACGTTAGTCTTCCCGACGCCACCCTTGCCGCCGGTCACCGCAATCACCTGTACGGGATGCATGCTACCCATGTTCTCTTCTTACCTTGTCTTGCGTAGACGGAAGGCCACATAACTGGCTGCGCGCTCCCGAGGGAGACTAATGCCTGGCAGACCATCGATGTAGATGCGTTGCAACGTCTTCATGGTTACCTCACCCCACTCGTTTGGAGGGGCTGTGGTAGATGTCAGCGAACATATCGGCCATGGCCTCTTCGCTGGGTTCTTCCTGCATCTGCACACTCACCGCCCGGCTCACCAGCTGGTGACGGCGTGGCAGATGCAGATCGTCCGGGATCCGCGGGCCATCGGTCAGATAGGCCACCGGCAGTTCATGGCTGATGGCCAGGCTCAGCACTTCGCCGAGGCTTGCCGTCTCGTCCAGTTTGGTCAGGATGCAACCGGCCAGGCCACAGCGCTTGTAGCTATGGTAGGCGGCGGTGAGCACCTGCTTCTGGCTGGTGGTGGCCAGGACCAGATAGTTCTTCGCCTTGATCCCGCGACCGGCCAGGCTTTCCAGCTGCATGCGCAAGGCCGGGTCGCTGGCCTGCAGGCCGGCGGTGTCGATCAGCACCACGCGCTTGCGCAGCAGCGGATCGAGGGCCTGTGCCAGGGACTGGCCGGGGTCGACATGGGTCACGGAGACATTGAGAATCCGCCCCAGCGTCTTGAGCTGCTCCTGGGCGCCAATGCGGAAGCTGTCCATGCTTACCAGCGCGATATTCTGTGCGCCGTACTTGAGTACGTAGCGTGCGGCCAGCTTGGCCAGGGTCGTGGTCTTGCCCATGCCGGCCGGGCCGACCATGGCGATCACCCCGCCCTCTTCCAGCGGTTCGATCTCGGGCGTGACGATCATGCGTGCCAGGTGCGCCAGCAGCATGCGCCAGGCCTGGCGTGGGTCCTGGATGTCGGTGATCAGTGCCAGCAGGTCGCGCGACAGCGGCCCGGACAAGCCGATGCGCTGCAGGCGTCGCCACAGGTTGGCCTGCTCCGGCTGACGCCCCTGCAACTGGTTCCAGGCCAGCGAGCCGAGCTGGACTTCCAGCAGTTCACGCAGGCCGTTGAGCTCCGAGCGCATCGACTCGAAAACCCGCTGGTCCACCGCCGGGGCCGCTGCAGCCGGGGCCGGAGCCGGACGGCGTGGCTCGTCGAAGGTCGGTTCGATCAGCGGTTCCGCCGCGGTCAGCGGCAGGCCGGCGAACAGTTGGCGGTTGGTGCCTGCATCGCTTTCACCTTCGCTGCGCAGGCTCAGTTCGGCCTGGGCGGTGACGATCCGCGACTGGGTCTTGCGCAACTCGTCCTCGAGTTCCATGTTCGGAACCCGTGGGGCCAGGGCCGAGAGCTTGTAGTCGAGCGCAGCCGTCAGCTCGACACCGCCGGCGATCCGGCGGTTGCCGATGATGGCCGCGTCCGAGCCCAATTCGTCACGAACCAGCTTCATGGCCTGACGCATATCGGCGGCGAAAAAACGCTTAACTTGCATAACCCACTACCTCAGCCGTTGGGCCCTACTGTCGCAACGATGGTGACTTGCTTGTTGTCCGGAATTTCCTGGTAAGCCAGCACATGCAGGCTGGGTACCGCCAGGCGTCCGAACCGCGAAAGCATCGCGCGAACCGGACCGGCTACCAGCAGGATCACCGGCTGCCCCTGCATCTCTTGACGCTGGGCGGCCTCAATCAGTGAACGCTGAAGCTTTTCAGCCATGCTCGGTTCGAGCAGAACGCCCTCTTCCGAGCCTTGTCCGGCCTTCTGCAGACTATTGAGCAATATTTGTTCCAACCTGGGTTCCAAGGTGATCACAGGCAGCTCGGAGTCAAGCCCTACAATGCTTTGGACGATTGCGCGGGATAAACCGACACGCACGGCGGCAACCAAAGCGGCAGTATCTTGACTCTTGGAGGCATTGTTGGCGATCGCTTCGGCAATGGTGCGGATATCGCGCACCGGCACGTGTTCGGCGAGCAACGCCTGCAGCACCTTGAGCAGGTGCGACAGGGAAATGATCCCCGGCACCAGTTCCTCGGCCAGTTTCGGCGAGTTCTTGGCCAGCAGTTGCATGAGTTGCTGGACTTCCTCGTGACCGATCAGCTCGCTGGAGTGCTTGTACAGAATCTGGTTGAGGTGGGTCGCGACCACGGTACTGGCATCGACCACGGTGTAGCCCAGCGACTGTGCCTGGGCGCGCTGGCTGATCTCGATCCAGACCGCATCCAGCCCGAAGGCCGGGTCCTTGGCGGTAATCCCGTTGAGCGTGCCATAGACCTGCCCCGGGTTGATCGCCAGTTCGCGCTCGGGATAGATCTCGGCCTCGGCCAGGATCACCCCCATCAGGGTCAGGCGGTAGGCGCTGGGCGCCAGGTCGAGGTTGTCACGAATATGCACGGTGGGCATCAGAAAGCCCAGGTCCTGGGACAGCTTCTTGCGCACGCCCTTGATCCGCGCCAGCAACTGCCCGCCCTGGTTGCGATCCACCAGCGGAATCAGGCGGTAGCCCACTTCCAGGCCGATCATGTCGATCGGGGTCACGTCGTCCCAGCCCAGTTCCTTGGTTTCCATGGCGCGGGCCGGCGACGGCAGCAGTTCCTGCTGGCGCTGGACTTCGGCCAGGGCCTGGGCCTTGGCAACATTCTGTTTTTTCCAGACCAGGTACGCCGCACCACCGGCCAGCAGCGCCAGGCTGAGGAAGGAGATGTGCGGCATGCCCGGCACCAGCCCCATGACCGCCATCAGGCCGGCCGCCACGGCCAGGGCCTTGGGCGAAGCGAACATCTGCCGGTTGATCTGCTTGCCCATGTCTTCCGAGCCGGAGGCACGGGTCACCATGATGGCCGCGGCTGTGGATAACAACAGTGATGGCAATTGCGCCACTAAACCGTCACCGATGGTCAGCAGGGCGTAGACCTTGCCGGCGTCGGCGAATGTCATGTTGTGCTGGAAGATGCCGACCGCCATGCCGCCGATCAGGTTGATGAACAGGATCAGCAGGCCGGCGATGGCGTCACCGCGGACGAATTTGCTGGCACCGTCCATCGAACCGTAGAACTCGGCCTCCTGGGCCACTTCCGCACGGCGCGCCTTGGCCTGGGCCTGGTCGATCAGGCCGGCGTTGAGGTCGGCATCGATCGCCATCTGCTTGCCGGGCATCGCATCGAGGGTGAAACGCGCGCTCACCTCGGAAATCCGCCCGGCACCCTTGGTGACCACGACGAAGTTGATGATCATCAGGATCGCGAAGACCACGATACCGACCACGTAGTTACCGCCGATCACCACCTCACCGAAAGCCTGGATCACCTTGCCCGCGGCGGCATGGCCTTCCTGGCCATGGAGCATGACCACCCGGGTCGATGCCACGTTCAGCGCCAGGCGCAACAGCGTGGCGACCAGCAGGATGGTCGGGAACACCGCGAAATCCAGCGGCCGCAGCGCATACACGCAGACCAGCAGGACGACGATCGACAGGGCGATGTTGAAGGTGAAGAACACGTCCAGCAGGAAGGCCGGCACCGGCAACATCATCATCGCCAGCATGACCAACAGCAGCAGCGGCACACCCAGGTTGCCCCGACCGAGGCCGGCCAGGTTGCTGCGTGCAGTGTTGATGAGTTGAGTGCGATCCACCGGTATTCCTCGTCACCTTGAAGCAAACTTTTGACGCCTGCGGGCGTCGTGGAGCTGCTTCTGCAAGAAGCTCTCCAACTATGACGAAGACGTTGAAAATGCGGGGGAAAGCAAGACTTGCGGGCCCATCAGGAATCGCGGCGCAACTCCGGCGGAATCGGCAGGTCGTCCTTGAGCGGGTCCGGCCGGCGGCCCTTGCCCGCGCGGAACTGGCGGATCTGGTAGACGTACGCCAGCACCTGCGCCACCGCCAGATACAGCCCCGCCGGAATCTCCTGCTCCAGCTCGGTGGAGTAGTAGATCGAACGGGCCAAGGCCGGTGATTCGAGCAGCATGATGTCGTGTTCGACAGCGATCTCGCGGATCTTCAGGGCAATGAAGTCGTTACCCTTGGCCAACAGGATCGGCGCCCCGCCCTTTTCCGAATCGTACTTGAGCGCGACCGCGTAGTGGGTCGGGTTGGTGATGACCACGTCGGCCTCGGGAATCGCCGCCATCATCCGACGCTGGGACATCTCCCGCTGCAACTGGCGAATCCGCTGCTTGACCTCGGGACGCCCTTCCTGATCCTTGTATTCGTCGCGCACTTCCTGCTTGGTCATCAGCAGCTTCTTGTGGCTTTCCCACAACTGCACCGGCACATCCACCGCAGCGATCAGCAGCAGGCCGAGGGACATCCACAAGGCACTCCAGCCGACCAGTTGCAGGCTGTGGATAATCGCCATTTCCAGCGGCTCATGGGCTATCCGCACCAGATCGTCGATATCCGACGACAGCACCGCCAGCGCCACCAGCAGGACGATGAAGAATTTCGCCAGGGCCTTGAGCAGTTCCACCAGGGCCTTGGTCGAGAACATCCGCTTGAGACCGGCCAGCGGATTCATCCGGCTGAACTTGGGTGCCATGCTGCCGGCGGCGAACAACCAGCCACCCAGGGAAATCGGCCCGACGAAGGCGGCGATCAGCAGAGTCAGCAGCAGCGGCTGCACCGCCAGGATCGCCAGCTTGCCCGACTGCATGAGGAAGATCGCCATGTAGCGCTGGTCGAGCACCACCTCGCGCGACAGGGTGAAGTTCAAGCGCATCAGCTCGGCCATCTGCTGCGCCAGCGTACCGCCGAAGACCAGCAGCCCACCCGCCCCGGCCAGCATCACCGCGAGCGTATTGAGCTCCTTGGAGCGGGCGATCTCACCCTTTTCCCGGGAGTCCTTCTTGCGTTTCTCCGTGGGCTCTTCTGTCTTGTCCTGACCGCTCTCGCTCTCTGCCATGCTCAGCGCGCCCGTGCCAGTTCACGTAAAAACTGCAGGGCCTCGACGACCAGCGGTTGATACTGATTGAGAATATCCCCGAGGCTGACCCAGAGGATCAGCATCCCCAACGCCAGGGTCAACGGGAAGCCGATGGAGAAAATGTTCAGTTGCGGCGCGGCGCGGGTCATGATGCCGAAGGCCACGTTGACCACCAGCAGCGCGGTGATCGCCGGCAGTACCAGCATCAGCGCCGCGGCGAGTACCCAGCCGAGCTTGCCGACGATCGTCCAGAAATCCGTGGTCGCCAGGCCACTGCCCACCGGCAGGGTGGTGAAGCTCTCGGTCAGCACCTCGAACACCACCAGGTGACCGTTCATCCCGAGAAACATCAGGGTCACCAGCATGGTGAAGAACTGCCCGATCACCGCCGTCGAGACACCATTGACCGGGTCGACCATGGAGGCGAAGCCCATGCCCATCTGGATCGCGACGATCTGTCCGGCCACCACGAAGGCCTGGAAGAACAGTTGCAGGGAGAAACCGAGCAAGGCGCCGATGATGATCTGCTCGGCGATCAGCATCAGCCCGCTGAGATCGAGCGGGTGGACTTCGGGCATCGGCGGCAGGCCGGGCGCGATCACCACGGTAATGGCCAGGATGAAATACATCCGGATCCGTCGCGAAACCAGGGTGGTACCGAAGATCGGCATGGTCATCAGCACCGCGCCGACCCGGAACAGCGGCAACATGAAGCTCGCGACCCAGGTGCTGATCTGCGCGTCGGTCAGCGCCAGCAGCGACATGTCAGCCGATGACCTGCGGGATGCTGCCATAGAGCGACTGGATGTACTCCATGAACTTCTGCACCAGCCATGGCCCGGCCACGATCAGGGTGATCAGCATCACCAGCAGGCGCGGCAGGAAACCCAGGGTCTGTTCGTTGATCTGCGTGGCGGCCTGGAACATCGCCACGATCAACCCGACGATCAGGCTTGGCACCACCAGCACCGAAACCATCAGCGTGGTCAGCCAGAGGGCATCACGGAAAATATCAATGGCTACTTCAGGCGTCATGGCGCGCTACCCGTAAATATCTAGACACCACCAAAACTGCTGGCCAGGGTACCGATGATCAGCGCCCAACCATCCACCAGCACGAACAGCATGATCTTGAACGGCAGGGAAATGATCAGCGGCGACAGCATCATCATCCCCATCGCCATCAGCACACTGGCGACCACCAGGTCGATGATCAGGAACGGGATGAAGATCATGAAACCGATCTGGAACGCGGTCTTCAGCTCGGAAGTGACGAAGGCCGGCACGATGATGGTCAGCGGCGCCTGGTCCGGCGAGGCGATGTCGGTGCGCTTGGACAGGCGCATGAACAGCTCCAGGTCACTGCTGCGGGTCTGCGCCAGCATGAAATCCTTGAGCGGCCCCTGGGCCTTGAGCACCGCATCCTGGGCCGTCATCTTCTCGGCGAGATAGGGCTGCAGGGCCTGCTGGTTGACCTTGTCGAACACCGGCGCCATGACGAACAGGGTCAGGAACAGCGCCATGCCGGTGAGGATCTGGTTCGACGGCGTCTGCTGCAGGCCCAGGGCCTGGCGCAGGATCGAGAAGACGATGATGATCCGGGTGAAGCTGGTCATCAGGATGACGAACGCCGGGATGAAGCTCAGCGCCGTCATGATCAGCAGGATCTGCAGGCTGACCGAGTATTCCTGCTGGCCGTTGGCGCCCGTGCCGACGGTGATCGCCGGGATCGACAACGGATCGGCAGCGAACGCCAGCGGCGCGGCCAGCACCAGCGCCAGGGTCAGGATGAAACGCAACGCAACCATCACTTCTTGTCCTTACCCAGCAATTCCATCAGGCGTTGGGCGAACTCCGGGGCCGCCGGCTCGCCATTGGGCACCTGGACCGGCTCCTTGAGCACGTGCAACGGAGTGATCGTACCCGGCGTCAGGCCGAGCAGGATCTGCTCCTTGCCGACCTGCACCAGCACCAGCCGGTCACGCGGCCCGAGCGCACGGGAGCCGACGACCTCGATCACCTGCCCCTTGCCCGCCGGCCCCGCCTGCTGCACGCGGCGCACCAGCCAGGCGAGGACGAAGATCACCGCCAGCACCAGCAGCAGGCCCAGCACCAGTTGCGTCAACTGCCCGGCCATCCCGCCACCGACCGTCGACGCAGGGGCCGCTGCCGCCGTGGCCGCGGGCTCGGCGGCCAGCGCAGAGACCGGCAGCCACAGGAGTGCGCCGAGGAACCTGCTCATTCAGCGCAGCTTCTTGATGCGTTCGCTCGGGCTGATCACGTCGGTCAGACGGATACCGAACTTTTCGTTCACCACCACCACTTCACCGTGGGCGATCAGCGTACCGTTGACCAGCACGTCCAGCGGCTCGCCGGCCAGGCGGTCGAGCTCGATCACCGACCCCTGGTTCAACTGCAGCAGGTTGCGGATGTTGATATCGGTGCTGCCGACTTCCATGGAAATCGACACCGGAATGTCCAGGATCACGTCCAGGTTCGGCCCATCGAGGGTGACCGGGTCCTGGCTCCTCGGCATGCTGCCGAACTCTTCCATCGGCAGGCGGTTGGAGCCCGGCGCGGTGGCCGCATCGGCCGCCAGCAGGGCGTCGATATCGGCCTGGCCGGATTCACCGGACTCTTCCAGGGCGGCCGCCCATTCGTCAGCCAGGGCCTGGTCATTCATATCGTGTTCGTCAGCCATGAGTCATCCTCGGCGGGCAGAAATTCAGTTAACGGTACATGCCTGATCGGGCGCTCAACGGCGCTCGATCGGCGAAATCACTTGCAACGCCAGGTTGCCCTTGTGGGAACCGAGCTTGACCTTGAACGACGGCACGCCGTTGGCGCGCATGATCATGTCCTCGGGCAACTCCACCGGAATCACGTCCCCCGGCTGCATGTGCAGGATGTCCCGCAGGCGCAGCTGACGGCGGGCCACGGTGGCACTGAGCGGCACGGCCACATCCAGCACGTCTTCGCGCAGGGCCTTGACCCAGCGCTCGTCCTGGTCGTCGAGGTCCGACTGGAAGCCGGCGTCGAGCATTTCGCGCACTGGCTCGATCATCGAATACGGCATGGTCACGTGCAGGTCGCCGCCACCGCCGTCGAGTTCGATATGGAACGTGGACACCACCACCGCCTCGCTCGGGCCGACGATGTTGGCCATGGCCGGGTTCACTTCCGAGTTGATGTACTCGAAGTTGACTTCCATGATCGCCTGCCAGGCTTCCTTCAGATCGACGAAGGCCTGCTCCAGCACCATGCGCACCACCCGCAGTTCGGTCGGGGTGAACTCGCGGCCCTCGATCTTGGCGTGACGCCCGTCGCCGCCGAAGAAGTTGTCCACCAGCTTGAACACCAGCTTGGCGTCGAGGATGAACAGCGCAGTGCCGCGCAGCGGCTTGATCTTGACCAGGTTGAGACTGGTCGGCACGTACAGCGAGTGCACGTATTCGCCGAACTTCATCACCTGTACCCCGCCCACCGCCACGTCGGCGGAACGGCGCAGCATGTTGAACATGCTGATACGGGTATAGCGGGCGAAACGCTCGTTGATCATCTCCAGGGTCGGCATGCGTCCACGGACGATGCGATCCTGGCTGGTCAGGTCGTAACTTTTGACGCTGCCGGGGTCGGCAACGTTTTCGGTCTGTACCAGACCGTCGTCGACGCCATGCAAGAGGGCATCGATCTCATCCTGGGACAGCAGGTCCTGCACGGCCATGTCGTGATCCTACTGCAGTACGTAGTTAGTGAAGAGCAACTGTTCGACCACGACCTTGCCCACCTCTTTCTGGGCCACTTCCTGCACGCTGGCAGTGGCCTTCTGGCGCAGCAGTTCCTGACCGACCGGAGTCGCGAGGGTTTCGTAGGTCTGCCCGGAGAACAGCATGACCAGGTTGTTGCGGATCACCGGCATGTGCACTTTGAGGGCATCCAGATCAGCCTGGTTGCGCGCCAGCAGGGTGATGCTCACCTGCATGTAGCGCTGGCGGCCGGTGGCGTCCTTGAAGTTGGCAACGAAGGCCGGCGCCATCGGCTCGTAGATCGCCGGCTGCTTGCCGGCCGGGGCCGCCTCGGCATGCGCCTCCGGTGCGGGCTTGCTCTGGGCACTGTGCATGAAATACCAGGTCGCACCCACGGACAGACCGATGGCCAGCAACAGCGCCACCACGATCACGATAATCAGCTTGAGTTTGCTTTTCCCGCCTGGTTCCTTTACCGCTGCTGCTTCGCTCTTCGCCATGCCAATAATCCGTCACTATTCGGTTTTTCACAGTCGCACGGCTAGGCAGGAGCAAGTGTTATGCCAGAGTTGGCGAAAGAAAGGACGAGAGCGGCACCGGGCGGCAAAGACGCCCGCCCGACCGCTTCCATGAAGGCGTGCAGCTCCCGGCAGGAGCCGGCGGTACGGCACCTGCAAGGACAAGGCGCTGAAAGGCGCGGCCTCAGGCGTAGTAGTCGACCGCGCTGGAGCCCACCACGACGCTGGTGCCGGCCGCCGCCGCTGCGTCACCGACCGCTGCGACGGACAGCTCATCATCGCCACCATCAACGCGGGTGCCACCGTTGTTGTTGCCCTTCTGGGCCTGCTGTTGCTGCTGTTGCGGGTCCTGCCCCTGGCCGGCCCAGCCACGCGCCTGGTCGGACACGCTGACATCGGTCTGGCCCAGGCCCTGCTGCTGGAGCATCTCGCGCAGACGGAACAGGTTGCCTTCCAGCGCATCACGAACACCGGCATGGCCGCTGATGAAATTGATCTGCGTGGTCTGATCGGCCGCCATGTTGACCTTGATGTCCAGCCGCCCGAGCTCCGCCGGCTCCAGCTGGATATCAGCGGACTTGAGGTTGGCACTCGACAGGTACATGACCCGGTTGACCACTTCCTCGGTCCACCCGCTCTGGTGCATGGCCAATGACTGGTTGACCGGCAGGGCATTGGCGGTCTTGGGTACCGCTGCCTGGGTCAAGGCCGCCAGGCGATTGGCGAAATCATCGACCCGGGTGTCGCTGGAAGCGCCTTTCAGATCCTTCAGGCCATCTTCGATCAGGCCCTTGAAGGACTTCTCGCCGCCCTGTTCGGTGGTGCCGGTGTCGGTTTTCTGATCCACCAGCATACCCAGGTTGCCGGCCAGGTTCTGCGCCTGGGTCGGATCCTGGTCGCCGTTGCCGGCGGTCTTGGGGGTGGTCGATTGGCTGGCGGCCGACACGTGACCGCTCTGCTCCATCGCCAGGCGCACGACCGGCAGGTTGTCCAACGGATCGGCGTTCGGGTCGAAGTCGTCGGTGCTCGACGGTGTCGTGGCAGCCTGCGCCGGCGCTGCGGTCACAGCCGCCGCCAGCGGCGCCTCCACCACCGGTTGCGGCTGCACCGGCGCGGGCGGCGTTTGAGCAGCCGGCGGCGTGACGACAGCCTGGATCAACGCCGGATCGACAACCGGGTCCACCGGAGCGGCATCCGCCACCGCGGTGCTGCCGCTGGTGTCCTTGCCGCTGTCGTCGGTGCTCGCCTGGTCATCACTGCCAGCCTGAGCGGTGTCGCTGCCGGTGGCGGTCTTGTCATCGGTCTTGCTGGCAGGCAAGGAATTGCCGCTATCGGCAACCGCCGGCTTTGCCGCATCGTCCTGCTTGCTGGGGATCGCGTCCTTTTTGGCCGGTACCGCGGCACTGCTGTCCCGAGTCGACTTGACCACGCTATCGGCTACTTTGGCCGGTTTGCTCTGGGTGTCCTTGTAGACCTGCGCAAAGCTGGACCCGTTGTCCTTGGGCTGCGCAGCCGGAGTCGGCTGGCTGCTCGCGAGGTCCACCTTGGACTTGGCCGCAGCGTTGGCCTGGAGAAAAGGATTGGGAGCGAGGGGCATAACACAGTCTCCGCTGCACAGGGATCGTGAATTCGATGCAGTGAGTGCAAGCAAGGTTCGGGCCAGCTTACCCGGCAACCGCGCGAACTACTGTTTGACCGGGAATCGCTCGCGCTCGCGCGCATACAGATAGCGCACCTGCTCGTACTCGCGATCGATCTGCCCGAGCAGAGCCTCGACCTCCGGCAACGGCAGCTGCGCCGCCTGCTCTTCCAACTGCCGGCAAAGGTCGGCCAGATGAAACGCGCCCATGTTGCTGCTGCTGCCCTTGAAGCTGTGGGCAACCAGGCCCAGCTCGGTCGGGTTGTCAGCCTGATGCAACTGGCCCAGGCGCTTTTCCGAATCGTCAAGGAAGGTGTCCAGCAGCACCGGATACTCGTCCTCCATGACTTCCTGCAATGCGCTGAGCACATCGTAGTCGAGGTGTTCTTCCTGATTGACGCTCACTGATTCGCTCCCTGATCAACACCCGTGAATTATGCCTGAGACCCCCACGAAAACTCCACGTGGGCACACCGGCCACCCTTCGACCAGCGGGCACTGTGGCCCAGTTGCCGGACCAGCCCGACCCCACGCCCCGACAACCGTTCAACCTCCGGCGGACGCTCCATGACCCGTTCGAAGTCGAAACCGGCACCACTGTCCTCGACCTCGATGGACAGGCGTCCACCCGCCCCCTCCGGACTCACCCGCAGACTGACGCGGACAAACCCCTCGCTCAGGTCGAGCAGACGCTGGTTACGCTGTTCATAGTATTGCGCAAAGCCGCGCACATCGCGCTTGAGGCTGGAGTCCAGGCCCAGCACGCCATGCTCCAGGGCATTGGAATACAGCTCGGCGAGTACGCTGTACAACGCACCGCTGAGGGCCCGCAGCCCATGCACCTCCATCAGCAGTTGCAACAGATAGGGCAAGGGGTTGAAACGCCGCAGCGTCGCGGCGCGGAACTCGAAGTTGACCGACCAGTCCAGCGGACAGGACTCGCCGCTGTCGGAATAGACCACCGCCGTCGGCAACTGCACGCCGATCTCGGGCAGGCCGATCTCGACCAGGCTGATATCGTCGCGGGCCACCCCACCGAACTGCCTGAGCGCCTCCTGCACCTCCTCGAACAGCCGATCCGGATCCCGGTTGCGCTCGAACACCTGGTGCAGACGCTCCACACCGAACAATTGCTCATCGCCGTTGCAGGTATCGATGACACCGTCCGACAGCAGGATGATCCGGTCCCCCCGGGCCATGGGATAAACCTCGGTGCGGTCGTCGAAGGCCTTGGCCCCCAGCACCCCCAGCGGCAGGTGTCGGGCCTCCAGCGGGCGCCGTTCGCCCGAGGCGACATCGTGCAGATAGCCGTCGGGCATGCCGCCGTTCCACACCTCGACCGCCCGTCGCTGCGGGCTCAGGCGCAGAAAGGTGGCGCAGCAGAACATGTCCACCGGCAGGATGCGCTTGAGCTTGGCGTTCATCTCCCGCAGGGTTTCCGCCGGCCCGTAGCCCTTGGCGGTCATGCCATAGAAAACTTCCGCCAGCGGCATCGCGCCGACGGCGGCCGGCAGGCCATGGCCGGTGAAATCGCCGAGCAGGATGTGCATGTCGCCACCCGGCGTGTAGGCCGCCAGCAACAGGTCGCCATTGAACAACGCGTAGGGCGATTGCAGGTAACGGATATTCGGCGCCCGCAGGCAGCCGGAGTGGGCGACCTTGTCGAACACCGCCTTGGCGACCCGCTGCTCGTTGAGCAGGTAGTCATGGTGCCGGGCGATCAGGTCGCGCTGCTGCAACACGGTCGCCTGCAGCCGGCGCAGGCGGTCCATTGCCTTGATCTTGGCGGCCAGGATGATCTGGTTGTAGGGTTTTGCCAGAAAGTCGTCACCGCCCGCCTCCAGACAACGAGCCAGTGCGCTGCTTTCGGTCAGGGAGGTGAGAAAGATGATCGGCACCAGCGACTCGCCGGCCAGCCGCTTGATCCGACGCGCTGCCTCGAAGCCATCCATCACCGGCATCAGGGCGTCCATCAGCACCAGCTGCGGCCGCTGCGCCTGGAACACCTCGACGGCCTCGGCGCCATCACTGGCGGTGAGCACCGTATGCCCCTGACGTCGCACGATGTTCGACAGCAACAAGCGGTCCGCCGCACCATCCTCGGCAATCAGTACCGTCAGCGGCTCCTCGTCGGACTGCATGATCGTCAGGCGATGTCGAAGAGCTTGTCGAAATTGGAGATGGCGAGGATCTTGCGCACGTCCGAGTTGCTGTTGATCACACGGATATCGGCGCTGTCGCCGCCCGCATGATCACGCAACAGGAGCAGCATCCCCAGGGCCGAACTGTCGAGGTAGGTGGCATCCTTCAGATCGACGACCACCGAGTCGGGTTTGGTGTCGACCCGCTCGTAGGAATCGCGAAATTCCTGATGCTTGCCGAAATCGAAGCGCCCCTTGATGGAGATCGTCAATTTCCTGCCGTTGTCACTTACTGCAGACTCTACAGCCATGATCCAGCTTCCTTGTCAGTGGCAATGTGTACAAGGTTTAGCACCCCGCTGACGGCAGGGCAACCAAGACCGTCAAAATACCTGCGGTTGACCTGCGACCCCGCCTGGAATGTGGGGTTCAGGGTGCCTCACGCTCAGTAGACGTCATGGCGCGGCAGGCGCTGGGACAGTTCGTCCAGCAGTTTCTGCTCGCGCTTGTCCTCCAGCATCCGCGCCTCTTCGATATAACGCTGGACCAGCTTGCGCAGGCCTTCGACACGGGCATAGGCTTCCTGCCAGGTCACCCGGCCCTTGTCGAGGTTGTTCTGGTGCCAGGCCAGGCTCTGGCGCTGCTGGGCCACCGCGGTGTCCAACTGGCTGAGAAACTGCTGGTAGCCCAGCAGCCACTGGCTGGACACACCGTGCCGGCCACGCTCGATCCACTGCTCCTGATACTGCAGGCGAAATCCCTCGAGGTCAGCCAGCTTGTTCTGCGCCAGTTGCACCTGCCCCTGGAAATACCCCAGGCGCTGGGCAGCCGTGCGCTCCTTGCTCTCGGCCATCTCCACCACCGGCGCCAGGCGCGCGGCACGACTCTGGGCCATGACCGGATCAGCCGCCCGGCGCCGGGGCGAAGATCGTCGACAGGTGTGCGTCGCTCTCGCCGAGGCTGACGTTGTCGTTGAGGCCCTGGCGCAGGTACTGGACCATCGACGGCTGCAGCGAGATCGCCGTGTCGGTCTCGCGGTCACCGCCGGCCACATAGGCACCGACGCTGATCAGGTCGCGGGCCTGTTGATAACGCGACCAGAGCTGCTTGAAGTATTGCGCACGCTTCATGTGTTCGGGACTGACCACCGCCGGCATCACCCGGCTGATGGAGGCCTCGATGTCGATGGCCGGGTAATGCCCCTCTTCGGCCAGACGCCGCGACAGCACGATATGCCCGTCGAGCACACCCCGCGCCGAGTCGGCGATCGGGTCCTGCTGGTCGTCGCCTTCCGACAGCACGGTGTAAAACGCGGTGATCGAACCGCCACCCGCCTCGGCATTACCGGCCCGCTCCACCAGTTTCGGCAACTTGGCGAACACCGAAGGCGGATAACCCTTGGTCGCCGGCGGCTCGCCGATGGCCAGGGCGATTTCCCGCTGGGCCTGGGCGAAACGCGTCAGCGAATCCATCAGCAGCAGGACATTCCTGCCCTTGTCGCGGAAATATTCGGCGATCCGCGTGCAGTACATCGCCGCACGCAGGCGCATCAGTGGCGCATCGTCGGCAGGGGACGCGACCACCACCGAACGCTTGAGGCCTTCCTCACCGAGGATGTGCTCGATGAACTCCTTCACCTCGCGACCCCGCTCACCGATCAGCCCCACCACAATGATGTCGGCCTCGGTGAAGCGGGTCATCATGCCCAGCAGCACACTCTTGCCGACGCCGGTACCGGCGAACAGCCCGAGACGCTGGCCACGACCGACCGTCAACAGTCCGTTGATGCAACGAATGCCCACATCCAGCGGCTGGTGGATGGGGTCACGATTGAGCGGGTTGATGGTCGGGCCGTCCAGCGGCACCCAGTCCTCGGCCTTCATACCGCCCTTGCCGTCCAGCGCCCGCCCGGCACCGTCCAGGACCCGCCCGAGCATGCCCATGCCCATCGGCAGGCGGCCGGTATCGGCCAGCGGCACGACCCGGGCCCCCGGCGCGATACCGGCGACGCTGCCCACCGGCATCAGGAATACCTTGTTGCCGGAAAAGCCCATGACCTCGGCTTCGACCTGCACCGGATGGTAGCTGTCGTCGTTGATCACCACGCAGCGCGCACCCATGGCCGCGCGCAAGCCCTCGGCTTCGAGGGTGAGGCCGACCATGCGCAACAGGCGCCCTTCGAGAATCGGTTGCCCCGGCAGGTTGATCGCATCGGCGTAAGTGCTCAAGCGCTTGCCGAAGCTGGTCCGTTCAAGACGCATCGGCGGGTTCCGGAGTGCCGAGCGGCACGTGGAATTCACCCAGGTCGACCTCGAGGTCAGGCTGGGCCGGGTGCAGCGACTGTTCGTGCATCTGATCGAACAGTTGCGCGATCGCCTGTTCGATCCGCGTTTCGACGCTGGCATCGATCCGGCTATGCTCGGTCTCGACCCGGCAACCGCCCGGCAGCAGCGCCTCATCCTCGACGATGCGCCAGGACGCTTCGTGACGTTCGCGCAAGGCCTTGACCTGCTCGAAGTCCTGCGGATTGATGTACAGCCGCACGTTATCGACTTCCAGCGGCAACAGTTTCAGCGCTTCGCGCAGCACATGCTCGATCTGGCTGGAATCGCTCTTGAGTTCGCGCTGGATGACCTGCCGGGTGATGTGCCCGACCAGCCCCACCAGGGCTTTCTCGATCTGCTGGTCCTGCTCGGCGATGGGCTGGAACAGGTTGCTCATCAGCCGCTCGAGGTTGGCCAGCTTGACGCCCAGGGCCACCTCGGCCTCCTGGCGGACCTTGATCTGGGTGCTGTGGAAGCCTTCACGCTCACCCACCGCGAAGCCTTCGTTGTAGGCTTCCTGGCGAATGGTCTCGAGTTCCTCGAGGGTCAGCGGCTGGACTTCCTCCAGCGGCACCTCCTCAATCTCGGCCTGCGGCTCTTCCTCAGGTTCCGGCTCGGGCTCTTCGACATGCGGGTCGAAACTGGGCAGCGACCACAGGTCGAAGCCGCTGACGTCTCGCGCGCGGATCAGATCGGTTGGATCAGTCATGGCTTGATCCTTAGATCATCTCTTCGCCGCCCTTGCCGCCGAGCACGATTTCTCCGGCTTCGGCCATACGGCGGGCGATGGTGAGGATTTCCTTCTGCGCGGTTTCCACGTCGCTGACGCGGACCGGGCCCTTGGCCTCGAGGTCGTCGCGCAGCAGTTCCGCCGCACGCTTGGACATGTTCTTGAAGATCTTTTCCTTGACGTTCTCGTCGGAGCCCTTGAGCGCCAGCACCAGCACGTCCGAGGAGACCTCGCGCAGCAGCGCCTGGATGCCGCGGTCGTCGACGTCGGACAGGTTGTTGAAGACGAACATGAGGTCTTCGATCTGGGTCGACAGATCCTCGTCCACTTCGCGGATCGAATCCATGAGCTGGCCTTCGATCGAACTGTCGAGGAAGTTCATGATGTCCGCGGCACGCTTGATACCGCCCAGGGTGGTACGGGCCGCGTTGGAGTTGCCGGAGAACTGTTTCTCGAGGATCTGGTTGAGTTCCTTCAGGGCCGCCGGCTGCACGGTGTTCAGCGAGGAAACCCGCAGGATGATGTCCAGACGCACCTTGTGGTCGAAGTTGTTCAACACTTCGCCGGCCTGGTCCGGGTCGAGGTAGGCCACCACGATCGCCTGGATCTGCGGGTGCTCGTAGCGAATGACGTCGGCCACGGCGCGCGGCTCCATCCACTTGAGGCTGTCCAGGCCGCTGGTGTTGCCACCGAGCAGGATGCGGTCGATCAGGCCGTTGGCCTTGTCCTCACCCAGGGCCTGGGTCAGCATCTTGCGCACGTAGTCGTCGGAACCGACGCCCAGGCTGGTCTGGTCGCCGACGATGTCGACGAACTCGCTCATGACCTGCTCGACCTGCTCGCGATGCACGTTGCGCATCTGCGCCATGGCCACGCCGACACGCTGGACCTCCTTGGGCCCCATGTGACGCAATACCTGTGCAGCATCGGCCGACCCCAGCGACAGCAGCAAAATCGCGGCTTTATCGACCCGGGTCAACTTCTGGGTGACGGCGGCGTTATTACTCATCGGCGTTAATCCACTCTTTGACGACCTGTGCCACACGGCCCGGATCTTCGGCTACCAGACTCTTGATGGCGTTCAACTGCGCGTCATAACCTTCGCTCGGGCTTGGCAGCAGGATGCTCTGCGGACCGCCGAGGCTCACACGGTCGTTGGCCAGCTCGCCATCCAGGCCGCCCATGCCACCGAGCTCGACGTCGCCGAGACCGGCCAGCTGCTTGCTCTTGCCACCATTGGTGATGTTGTTCAGCACCGGACGCAGCACACCGAACACCAGGACCAGGATAAACAGCACGCCCAGCACCTGTTTGACCACATCCCAGAACCAGGGTTGCGAGTAGAACGGAATATCGGCGATCACTTCCCCGCGCTCGGCGGAGAACGGCACGTTGATCACACTCACGCTGTCGCCGCGGCTGGCGTCGAAACCGACGGCATCCTGCACCAGGCGGGTGAAGCGCGCCAATTCGTCGGCGCTCCACGGATTGCGGGTGGTTTCGCCGTTGGCCGGGTTGACCTTGACCTGGTCGTCGACCACCACCGCCACCGACAGACGGGTCAGACGACCCTGCTGCTGCTTGGTATGGCTGATGGAACGATCCAGCTCGAAGTTCTTGGTGGATTGTTGACGCTTGTCCGACGGATACGGCGCCAGCATCGGCTGGCCCGTGGCCGGGTCCATGATCTGCTGCCCGTTGGCATCGAGCAGTGGCTGGCCAGGCTGCACCGCGCCGGCCGAGGCGGTGGCGCCACCGGTGGTCTGCGGCGCCGAGGCCGGTGCCGGCGGCTGGTTGCTCAAGGCACCGGGCACGCCTTGCGGGCCGTTGCTGGCGGTGCGCTGTTCGCTGGTCGACTGTTCGCTGCGCAGCGCCGGCTGGTCCGGGTTGAACTGCTCGGAAGTCGACTCGACCGCGCTGAAATCGACATCAGCCGATACCTCGGCCTTGTAGCGATCGTTGCCGAGGATCGGTTGCAGGATGTTGTGCACCCGCTGGGTCAGCATGCTTTCCATGCGGCGGCTGTAGTCGAACTGCTTGCCGGCCATGGTCAGCTCGGAGTTCTGTACCTGGTCGGAGAGCAGGTTGCCCTTCTGGTCGACCACGGTGATCTGCGACTTGTTCAGTTCGGGGACGCTGGTTGCCACCAGGTTGATGATCGCCACCACCTGGCCCGGCTCCAGGGAACGGCCAGGGTACAACTCGACCAGTACCGAGGCGCTTGGCTTGCGTTCGTCACGGACGAACACCGAGCTCTTCGGAATCGCCAGGTGCACACGGGCCGCCTTGACGTTGTTCAGGCTGGAGATGGTCCGCGCCAGTTCGCCTTCGAGGCCGCGCCGGTAACGGGTCGCCTCCATGAACTGGCTGGTCCCCAGCCCCTGGTCCTTGTCGAGGATTTCGAAGCCGATAGTGCCATCGGTCGGCGTGACACCGGCGGCCGCCAGCTTCAGGCGGGCGCGGGACACGTCCTCGGCCTTGACCAGCAGCGCGCCGGAATTAGGTTCAACGGTGTAGGGGATGTCCGCCGCCGCCAGGGTTTCGGTGACCTGCTTGGCATCCATACCGGCCAGGCTGCCGTAAAGCGGCCGATAGTCAGGTTGCTGGGACCACAACACCACGGCAAAACCAATCGCCACGCTGGCAGCCAGGCCGACCATCAGGCCGACCTGACGCAGCATGGTCATCTCGGAAAGGTTTTCCAGAAAGGACAAACCGAACAGCGGCTTGCTCTCTGTCGCGCCGGCCTTGGCCGGTACGTTATCGGCGACTGCTTCTGCCATGACTCAATCTCGCCCTTAAACCGGCATCTGCATGATGTCTTGATACGCCTGCACCAGCTTGTTGCGGACCTGGGTCAGGGCCTGGAACGAGACGCTGGCCTTTTGCGAGGCAATCATCACGTCCGTCAGGTCGACGCCGCTCTTGCCGATTTCGAAGGCATTGGCCAACTGGCTCGAAGCCTGCTGGGTATCGTTGACCTTGTTGACGGCCTGGCCGAGCAGATCGGCAAAGCTGCTGCCGGCGACTTCTGGCGCGGCCACAGCCGACTTCGGCTGAGCCATGGCATCCATTTGCATGGCGCGCATGTCCAACATCAACCGATTAAATTCAATACCCTGGCTCATGAACTACTCTCTCCGGCAACCTGCAATTTTTTGACACTCGTGCAGCGGTTAGTGGAGGTGTTAGCAACAAGGGTGCCATCTCCTTATCGCCTCCGAATAAAAACCGATACACGACCGTATAACGGGTGAAGCGACTCAAGTGGCGAACAGATAGGCTTCCACATCCATGCCGGCATCGCGCATCTGCGCCAATTTGTAGCGCAGCGTACGCGGACTGATACCCAGCCGCTCGGCCGCCTCCTTGCGACGCCCGCGCTCGGCGCGCAGGGTGTCGATGATCATCTGGAACTCGCGTCGACGCAGGTCGTCGCCCAGCGCCCCGGCGGATTCCGCCACCGCCATTTCGCTGGCGTCCACCTCTACCGATGGTGCCCGCGCCGTCGGCAATGGCGCACAGCCGATCGGCCCGGCCAGGCAGAAGTCCTCGGCCTGGATCACACCGCCCTGTTGCAGAATCAACGCTCGCTGGATCGCATTGTCGAGTTCGCGAACATTGCCCGGCCAGGCATAGCCAACCAGACAGGCCTGGGCCCCAGGCGACAATCTGACGGCGGCATGTTTCATTTTCGCGCTGTGCTTGGCCAACAGGCGCTCGGCCAATGGCAGGATATCGGCAGTCCGCTCGCGCAGTGGACGCCAGGCCAACGGAAAAACCGACAGCCGGTAATAGAGATCCTCGCGGAACCGCCCTGCCGCCACCTCGGCCGCCAGATCACGGTTGGTGGTGGCCACCACCCGGATATCCAGGGCAATCGGCTTGCGCGCACCGACCCGCTCGACCTCACGCTCCTGCAACACCCTCAGCAGCTTGGCCTGCAACCCCAGGGGCATCTCGGAAATCTCGTCGAGCAGGAGGGTGCCACCGTCGGCCTGTTCGAACTTGCCCGCCTGGGCCGCGATCGCGCCGGTAAAGGAACCCTTCTCATGACCAAACAGCGTAGCTTCGAGCATGTTGTCCGGGATGGCCGCGCAGTTGATCGCGACAAACGGTTGCCCCGCCCGCTGGGATTGCTGGTGGATGAAGCGCGCCAGCACTTCCTTGCCGGTCCCCGACTCGCCGGAAATCAGCACCGTCGAATCGCTGCGGGCCACCCGCGCAGCCAGCTCCAGCAACTGCGCACTGGCCGGCTCGGCGGCGACCGGACCCTCGCTCTCCGCCGCACCGGACAACCCCAGCGCATGACGCTCCACCAGCTCCAGCAGCGCCCTGGGCTCGAACGGCTTGACCAGATAGTCGGCGGCGCCCTGACGCATCGCTTCCACGGCGCGTTCGACCGCACCATGAGCCGTCATCAGCAGCACCGGCAGCAATGGCTGGCGGGCCCGCAGCAGGCCGAGCAGCTGGTGCCCATCCATGCCCGGCATGTTCACGTCGCTGACCACCAGGCTGAACGACTCCTGCGCCACGGCCTGCAACGCCTCCTCGGCGCAGGCCACCGCGCGAAAGTCATGCCCGGCCAGCAGCAAGGTGTCCGCCAGCGCCTCGCGCAGCGCCCGATCATCCTCGACCAACAGAACCCTGATCCGTGCCGCCATCACTATGCCTCCGTGGCGCCGGGAATCAGCGGCAGGCACAACATCGCGCAGGTGCCACGCCCCGGACGTGAACGTAATTGCATGTCGCCCTGGTGCGCCCGGGCGACAGCCTTGACCACCGCCAGGCCGAGGCCGGTACCGGTGGTCTTGGTGGTGAAGAAAGGTTCGCCGAGGCGCGCCAGCACCTGCGGCTCGATCCCGCTGCCGTTGTCGCTGATGCTCAGGCGCAGGGTATTGCCCCGGCTGTACAGGTGCACCTTGAGGCGCACATCGGCACCACTGGCCTGCATGGCGTTTTCGATCAGGTTGAGCAGTGCGCCGACCAGGGTGTCGCGATTGCACAGCAACTCGCCGTCATGACTGTCGCACTGCCAACGGATCGCCACACCCTGCACATGGGTCTGCGCCGCCGCCTGCAGGGTCTGCAGCAAGGTCGCGGGCGTCAGACGGTCGGTCAGCGGCAGTTCACCGCGGGCGAACACCAGCATGTCGCGCACCTGATGCTCAAGCTCGTGCAGGCGCTCCTTCAGACGCCCGGCGAAACGCTGCTGGGTTTCCACCGGCAAGGCCTGTTCATTGAGATGGCTGGCGTACAGCAACGCCGCCGAGAGCGGCGTGCGGATCTGGTGGGCCAGGGAGGCGACCATCCGCCCGAGGGAAGACAGACGCTCGTGACGAGCCAGCTGATCCTGGAGACGACGGGTTTCAGTCAGGTCATTGAGCAGCACCAACTGCCCCGGCTCGCCTTCCAGCGACCGCGTGGCGATCGACAGGCGGCGACCATCCTTGAGCGAGATCTCATGACCGTCGTCCTCGCGCGGCGCGAAGCAGCGGGCGATCACCTGGCGCCACAGCTCGCCTTCCAGCGGCTCGCCAAGCAACTCGCGGGCCGCCGGATTGGCCTCGCAGACAAAACCATGGGAATCGATGACGATGACGCCACCCGGCAGCAGGTCCAGAAGGTTCTGCAGACGGTTGGCCAAGCGCTCCTTTTCCGCCAGCTCAGCCATGCGCTGGGCGCTGACCACGGCCAGTTCACCCTTGAGTTCGGTGACCCGCGCCTCGAGCATGCTGTAGGAATCGGTGAGTTGCGTAGACATCTGGTTGAACAGCGCAAACGCCTGCTCAAGGCCCAGCCGGCTTGCCTGCTCTACGGAAGGTTGCCCCGCGACATCGGGGACAGGAGGCATCTGGGCGGCTTGGGGCATCGTCATCTCTCGCTTGACTGACCGTCATTTAAACGGAAGGTTGCGGGAGACTTAGCAATACCCGTGCCTAAAAAAAACCGCCCAATTTTCAGTAACTTGAAAAACAGGCGTCAATCATCCGCCTGTTCATCACCTTCACGGCGGCTCATGCCGTACTTGCGCATCTTCTCCACCAGGGTGGTACGCCGAATACGCAGACGCTCGGCGGCCCGGGCGACGATACCATTGGCATCGTCCAGGGCCTGCTGGATCAACCCCTGCTCCAGGCCACCCAGGTAGTCCTTGAGGTCCAGGCCTTCGGGCGGCAGCATCGCCGAGGTGCTGAAGTCCGGCGTATGGCCGTTGATCGCCACGCGCTCCTCGAGGTCGCTGCGCAGGCTGTCGACCATCTGCTCGTCTTCGTCATCGACGTAGCGGAATTTCTTCGGCAGTTCGGCCACGCCGATCACCCCATAGGGGTGCATGATCGCCATGCGCTCCACCAGGTTGGCCAGCTCGCGGACGTTGCCCGGCCAGCCATGACGGCACAGCGACATGATCGCGGCCGAGTTGAAGCGGATCGAACCGCGCTTCTCGTGCTCCATGCGCGAGATCAGCTCGTTCATCAGCAGCGGGATATCCTCGACCCGCTCGCGCAGCGGCGCCATCTCGATCGGGAAGACGTTCAGGCGGTAGTAGAGGTCTTCACGGAAACTGCCCACCTCGATCATGCTTTCGAGGTTCTTGTGGGTCGCCGCGATGATCCGCACATCGATGCTCTGGGTCTTGTTGCTGCCCACGCGCTCGAAGGTACGCTCCTGCAGCACGCGCAGCAGCTTGACCTGCATCGGCAGCGGCATGTCGCCGATTTCGTCGAGGAACAGCGTACCGCCGTTGGCCAGCTCGAAGCGCCCGGCCCGGCTGGTGATGGCGCCGGTGAAGGCGCCCTTCTCATGACCGAACAGCTCGCTTTCCAGCAACTCGGCCGGAATCGCCCCGCAGTTGACCGGAACGAAGGGCGCGTCGCGCCGCTTGGAATGGTAGTGCAGGTTGCGCGCCACGACTTCCTTGCCAGTACCGGACTCACCGAGGATCAGCACGCTGGCATCGGTATCGGCCACCTGCTGCATCATCTGCCGCACGTGCTGAATCGCACGGCTGGTACCGACCAGACTGCGGAACAGGTTCGGTTCGCGCTGGCGACCACGCTCGCGGGCCTGGTCATACATCTCGCGATAGACCTGGGCACGGTGCAGGGAATCGAGCAGCTTGCTGTAGCTGGGCGGCAGTTCAAGGCTGGAAAGCACCCGGCGGCGCAGGTCTTCGGGCAGCTCGGCAGAACTATTTTCACCCAAAAGCAGAACAGGAAGGAACTCATCCCAGGTTCCGAGTGTCTTAAGCAAGCCCGATAGCCCCGCGCTCGCGTTGACAGTCCCGATCAGGACGCACAACACCTCGCGGCTGGACGCCAGGGACTCGGCCGCCTGCTGCCAGTCATTGCTGCCGCAGGACAGGTTGTCTTCGCCGAGAAAATTTAGAATCACCGCCAAATCCCGGCGGCGAACGCTATCGTCATCGATCAGCAGAATTTTGGTTTCACGCCACATGCAATAGCAACTTCCCTAGTCAACTCGATGCCCGGGATGGATGGGCAACACTTGACGCCCGAGGTGGGCTATCACCTTCAAAGACGACTGAAATCGGAAAAACAGCACTAGTTAAGTCAAAAAATCGTGCGTAGTCAAATTTATGGCGCAATACGTTTCGATTAACCCTGTGTCAACCGAACAAATGGTAAACCTTCGCCGCGTTCTGCGCCTGTTGCAGGTGCTGCATCTCGTCGACTATCGCCTGCCGCTCCGCCATCGCCGTCTCCAGCAACTGTCGATAGACGTGCAACAGCTCTTCCAGGTTACTGCGCAAGGCATCCTCATCGACCGATGCCTCATTGAGCACATCCTCCATACAGGCACGGCATGCAAGGTCCAGCTCGGCAATGCTACCCCAGTCACGCTCGGCAAGGGCCTTCACCAAGGCTTCACGGGTTTCCTGGATACGCTGCAGTACGAGGCTCATGACGCTGTGCTCCCTAGAACTGTGGAGTGGGCGCGCCAATGGCGTCCCAACCCTCTTTGACCGTGCTGAGCAGGCCTGCGACTTCATCAAGGATCTTCGGATCGGACTTGATGTTGGCTTCGGCCAGACGCTTCATCATGTAGGCATAGAGACTGTCCAGATCAGCCAGGGCATCCGCCTGCTTCTCCAGGTCCAGCCCCTCACGCAGGCCACCGACGATACCAATGGCCTTGCCGATCGCCACGCACTTGGCGGGGATATCATTGCGCGCGATAGCCCCCTTGGCCTGCGCGATGCGATCCAGGCCACCTTCCATCAGCATTTGCACCAGACGGTGAGGACTGGCCTCGGAGGTCTGTGCCTGGGCCCCCACTTTCTGATATTGCCGAAGGGCTAACATCGGGTTCATGTCGTACCTCGCTGCCACTCTAAAAGTTCGTATGACCAGTGTATCGCCTTCGAGTCAAAAAACTTTAACCCGAAAGGCAAAAACCCGGCGCGCCATTCAGCGTAGCCGGGTTTTTGGCGTCAGCCCAGATTACTTGGCGGACTGTTGCGCGTTCAGCGAGGTGAAGAACGAGGTGATACTGGACGCCGTCGCTTTCATCTGCCCGACCAACAGATCCATGGCGTTGTACTTGGCCGTCAGGGTCTTGGTCATGTTGGCGACCCGCAAGTCCAATGCCGCCTGCTGCTCGGTCAGGTTCTTGGCCACCTTCTGCAGGCTGGTGTTGCGGTCGTCGAGCAAACCACCCGTACGCAGGCTGGTTCCGGCGACCTGTTTACCCAGGTAGGTGTCGAGGGTGTTACCGATGCGCGAAAACAGGCCATTGGTCGAGTTGGTACCGTTGAACAACTGCTGCACCTGACCGCTCATGCCTGGCTTGGCCATGGCCTTGTTGAACGCGGCGGTATCGAGGGACAGATTACCGGAATTGCTGGCATCACTGCCCGCCACCGTCAACACGCCCAACTGCGACAGCACCGACAGCGCCCCACCCGGCCCCGGAGCCGTAAGCTGCTCGCGAATGTCGGAAATCAGCGAACGCGGCAGGGAGTCACCGGTGAACGCCGCAGACACCGTCAGCTTGCCATTGGCATCCGCCGTCGCCTTGGACAGGGAGTTGATGGTACTCATCAGGGTGTTGTAGGAATCGACGAACGACTGGATCGATTTCTGCAGGCCGTCGGTATTGGTCGCCACGGTGACCGTCGAGCTGGCACCGACGCCGGGAGCACCGGCCGACAAAAGATTCAGGGTCAGGCCGCTGATCGCACCGGTCACGGTATTGCTCTTGCTGGTCACTTTCAGGCCATCGACGGTCAGCGAAGCATCCGTGGCCAGGGCACTGACCGCACCGGAGTCCGTCGATGACGGAGTACTGCTCATCACCTGGGTACCGTCAATCTCCAGGCCGGCGATACCGCTGACCTTGATGTCGGAGCCCGCACCCGTGGTGGTCGAACTGATCACCATGCGCGAAGCACCGCTGCTGTCGGTGACGATGTTGGCCGAGAAGCCATTGCCCGCCAGCTTGTTGTTGATCAGGTCCCGGGTACTCTGCAAGGTGGCATTGGCCGGGATGTCGACATTGTAGTTAGTGCCATTTTGACTGATAGTCAGGGTACCACTCGGAATGGCACTGCTGGCACCGCCGGCAAATGCGGCGCTGGCCACCTTCGAACCCGTGGCCAGGCTCGACACGACAACGTTGTAGGTGCCTGGAACGGCGGTGTTATCGGCAGTCGCGCTCAGCGTGGTCGCCGTACCCGAGGTCGCCGTATAACCGGCGAACGCGGTGAGCGAAGCACTCAGGTCGGTCATGGTCTTCTGGAACGCAGCCAGGGCGCTCTTCAGGGACGCGACACCGGAAATCTTCAGTGTGTTGGTTTTTGTCGCGGTGTCGATCTGCGTCTGCTTCGCCGACTTGTCGGCGTTCACCAGCGCGGTAACGATCGAACCGATATCCAGACCCGAGCCTAGGCCCGTTCCCGGTAAAATTGGACTTGCCATGTGCCTCTCCCGTCAGATTGCTGCCGATCTTTTGACCTTTATCAACAGCCAAAGATCCAGCAAACACTATTCATGCCAGTTGTCAGGCTTTTCCGTCGAACAGTAGGCTGCTCGCCGAACTCAGGCTGTCAGCCAACTTCATGGCCTCGGCGGAAGGGATCTGCCTGACCACCTCGCCCGTCTCGCTGGCGATGACCTTGACGATGACTTTCCCGGAATGTTCGTCAATCGAGAACTCCAGGTTACGCTTGATCGACTGCACGAACTTTTCAATATCCTGAACAGCCCGCTTGAGTCTTTCGGAGGAATCCGCATCCTTGTTGGTGGCGTCGGTGTCTGGAGCCGCTTGCACCTTATCCGCCTGAGGTGCCGCAGCCGTCTTATCAACCACAGTGGTGCTGTTGGAACTGGCTGGCAGAACAGCTGGATAAGACAGATTAAGCTTTACACTCATGTCCATCTTCATCACCTCTCAACGTAAAAAGGCGAGAGAGCGTGGCAAGCACACTCCCCCGCCAAAACTCATTCCGAAATTACTGAAGCAGCTTCAGTACAGCGGAAGGCAGTTGGTTAGCCTGAGCCAGAACAGAGGTGGAAGCCTGTTGCAGGGTCTGCTGCTTGGTCAGGTTAGCAGTTTCCGCGGCGAAGTCGGTATCTTGTACGCGACCTTGTGCAGCAGTGGTGTTTTCGTTGATGTTCTGCAGGTTGGAGATGGTGCTGGTCAGACGGTTCTGCGAAGCACCCAGGTTGGCACGGGTAGCACCGATGGTAGCGATTGCCGCGTCGATAGCGGTGATCGCGTTGTCGATGTTGTCCGAGGCCGAACCTGCACCAGTACCGGTGGTACCGGTCAGAACCACAGTACCGCTACCTACCGACAGGCTGGCGGCGTCGAATTTCGAGCTCAGAACCAGGTCGATGTGGTTGGCGGTGCCGGTGTTGGCGCCGACTTGCAGGGTCACGGTACCAGCCGAACCGTCCAGCAGGAATTTGCCGTTCAGGTTGGTGGACTGAGCGATACGAGTCAGTTCGTCAGACATCTGAGCGAATTCGGCGTTGGTCGCGGTCTGGTCGGCAGTGCCGTTGGTTCCGTTACGGGCTTTAACAGCCAGTTCACGCATACGCTGCAGGATGTCGGTCGAAGCTTGCAGAGCGCCTTCAGCGGTCTGGGCAACGGAGATACCGTCGTTGGCGTTCTGCACAGCCTGGTTGTTACCACGGATCTGCGAAGACATGCGGTTGGAGATCTGCAGACCAGCGGCGTCGTCTTTGGCGCTGTTGATTTTCAGACCGGAAGACAGGCGCTGCATGGAGGTAGACAGGGCATCGGAAGCACGGTTCAGGTTCTTCTGAACGTTCAGCGACGTAGTGTTGGTGTTTACAGTTAAAGCCATGACGAATTCCTCGTTGGGTGGTGTACTACGGCTTCCGGCCCTGGCATCCGCCGGGTGTGGCCTAGAGAACCTTCGTAATAGTTATCGTCGGTATGGCAGGTTGCTTGAGGGCTTTTTTCAAAAAATTTGCTAGCAACCTGCCACCCCTCTAAAAACAAAGGCTTAGCGCATAGCGCCAACAGGAAAAATGGCGCCAGAGAACCGCCCATGCCCAACCGTTCGTCACCAGGGCATCCTCACGCGCCCTGGACCGTCTCCAGCAGCTCGACCAATTCGTATTGCAGGGTATCGGCCAATCCGAGCCAGTCCTGGCGCTCCTGGCAGTCGAGCATCGACACCAGCAGTTGCGTCCATGTCTGTTGCACCTCGGCAGGTGCCTGCTGAAGCAGCGCCTGGATGCCGTCGAAGACCTCGACCATCACCAGCGCCGCCTCGACATCGCGACCGAAGCGGAACAATGCCGAGCAGCGCCGCGCTTCGCCGATACTGTATTCGAAGGGCTTCATTGCACGAACTCCTGGTCGAACCCGCTGCCGATAATCCGCGCGCCCGCCCGGCTGCTGTTGAGGAAACGCACCTGCGGATGCGCGGCGATATAACGCTCCAGTTCGCAGAGATAGCGACGGAAATTCAACTGCGTGCGCACCCGCTGGCCATTGCCATCGAGCACCCAGTGCCGCGCCTCGTTGACCCCCGGACCGAGCTCGCCATCATTCCAGCCGGCGTGGGTCTTGTTCATCGGGAAGGCGAAATCGGCGCCAAACAGGGTAATGGTCGCGGCCCCCATCTTCACCGCCAGATCGACTGCCGGGTGCAGCACGCTGCCGCCGACATACAGCATGCCCCGCTGGAACTGCTGGCGAACCGCCCCATAGACCGGGCTGGCGGAATAGCCCCCATAGCGCGGCCCCTGCCAGGCCCGGAGCACCTGGGGATCGCTCATGGGCATGTAGACCAGCGCAATCCCCTCGGACGCCTCGGGCGGCAGGTGCCTGAAGCCGATACGCTGGTCGATGCTCACCACCAGGTCGGGCTTGATGCCCTGCTCCTGCAACGGCCGGTAGGCGGTATCGACACTGATGAACAGGGGGCGCTGCGCCTGGGCGCGAACCGCGCGCAACTTGTCCAACTGCTGTTCGAGGCTCGGCCCGGTGCCGATCACGTAGAAGTGCTGCCCCGCTCGCGTTGCGAACAACTCGGCGACATCGCGATCGGCAGCGAAGATCCCGCAAGTCTCATCCAGGCGCTGAAGTATATCCGGGGATTGCGGGTCGAACTCGCGGTTGTTGAAACTCAGGTGCACTTCGGCCACCAGCCGGTCGCGCATCCGCGCATTGCAATCGTCGGCCAGGACCAACTCGGCCGGCAGCGCAAAAAACGGGAAGAGGATTTCCGGATGATCGGCCGCATAACCCAGTTCGACCCGCGGATCGGCCAGCCAGCCATCCTGCTCCAGCAGCCCGAGCACCCGCTTGAACAACGCGCCATTGAGCACATGCACGTTCAGCCGCTGCAATTGCGGCGACTCCAGCAGCACCTGCTGCAGATCACCCAGCCCCGTGCCATAGACATGCAGCGTGGCACTGCCAGGCGGCAGGCAGGCGGCCTGCAGGCGCGCCTCGGCGATACGGTCATGCCGACTGGTCAGTTGCACGCCGCCGACACTCAGCGTCGAACCCAGCCCCTCGACCAGCTCGATGGCCAGCCGGTCACTCTCCTCGGCCAGCAGGCGCTGCCACACCTGCGGCCAGCGCGCCTCGATGATCCGGGCATTCCGCTCAAAGCTATCGCTCATCCTGCCTCGCTCCGCGCAAAAAAATAGCGCTCAAGGTTAACTCACCCGGAGCGCCACTTTGCAACCCTGTGGAATCAGGGTCGATGAATGATCGCCGAGCCCCACGACAGGCCAACGCCGAAGCCACTGAGGGCGACGCGCTTCCAGGTCGAGTTGAGCACGTGCTTTTCCAGCAGCAGCGGAATGCTCGATGACACGGTGTTGCCGGTCTCGGTCATGTCCTTGATGAACTTCTCCGGCTTGTCCTCGAAACGCCGCGCCACCGCATCGACGATCGCCGCACTGCCCTGGTGGATGCAGAAGGCGTCGATATCGCTCGGCTGCAGGCCCGAGTCCTCGAGCAGTTCATGCAGATGCGCCGGCACCTTGAGCAGGGCGAAGTTGAACACCTGGCGGCCGTTCATGAAAAACACCCCGTCGCTGACCTTCAGGTGCGGCGCGCCGGAGCCATCGGTACCGAACTTCGACTTGCCCAACTGCCAGGGCGCGTCTTCACCCATCCAGGTCGCGGTCGCGGCATCGCCGAACAGCATGGTGGTGTTGCGGTCTTCCGGATCGACGATCTTCGAATACGGGTCAGCGGTGATCAGCAGGCCATTCTTCAGGCCGGCAGCCTCCATGAAGCCCTTCATGGCATAGATGCCATAGACGTAGCCGGAACAGCCCAGGGAAATGTCGAACGCCGCCACGTGGGTCGGCAGGCCGAGCTTGTCCTGGACGATCGCCGCGGTATGCGGCAGGCCTTCCTCGTCACCGTTCTGGGTGACGACGATCAGCGCGTCGATGCTCTCGCGCTTGAGTTGCGGATTGCTGGCGAACAAGGCATTTGCCGCTTCGACACACAGGTCCGAGGTTTCCTGCCCGGCGTCTTTGCGCGGCAGGAAGGCGGAACCGATCTTGCCCAGGATGAACTCTTCATCCTTGGCGAATTTGGCACCCTGAGCGTAGTTGTCCACGCCGGCTGTCGGCACGTAACTGGCAATGCTTTTTATGCCAATCATTATGAATTCCCAATAATAAACAGCTGAATATCACCGCTCGCAGGCATCGAGGGGCGCCGATCAACAGGGATTTTCCGTCACCCCAAGACAGGGCGAAAACGGCGGATACAACGGGGCGATCACCGACCGAAAAGGCTCAGGCGCCCGCATCCCCGGAAAATACAATACTGTGAAGATGCACGTCATGACTCACAAGTCACGCCTATTTTGCCCGAATCGATGCCAAGGAGGCTATTGGATCAACGACCAGTCCAGGGGCGTACCGCGTTTCAGGGCCGCCCGGGCCTTGCGCCCGAGCACAGACTCGGCATGTTTGGGCGCCAGCCCCAGGCCGGGGCGGATCGCCCGCACGTTCTGCACGGTGAAGGGCTCGCCCTCGGCGACGTCCTGCACCACGTACAGCGAACGCCGGTAGACCAGGGATTTGCGCTCCGCCTCGGTGGCGCCATAACGCACCTGGCCCAACGCCTGCCAGGCCCGCTCGGTCTCCACCACCAGGCTGGCCAGTTCGGCCGGTTCCAGGGAGAAACTGGCGTCCACCCCGCCGGCGGCACGATCGAGGGTGAAGTGTTTCTCCACCACGGTCGCCCCCAGGGCCACCGCCGCCACCGCGACGCCAACCCCCATGGAATGGTCGGACAGCCCCACCTGGCAGCCGAACAGTTGCTGCAGGTGGGCAATGGTGCGGATATGGCTGTTGAGCGGTGACGCCGGGTAGGTGCTGGTGCACTTGAGCAGCACCAGGTCGCGACAACCGGCGGCTCGCGCGGCACGGACCGTTTCATCCAGCTCGGCAACGCTGGCCATGCCGGTGGAGATGATCAGCGGCTTGCCCGTCGCGGCGACCCGACGAATCAACGGCAGGTCGGTGTTCTCGAAACTGGCGATCTTGTAGGCCGGCACCTCGAGGCTTTCGAGGAAATCCACGGCCGTTTCGTCGAAAGGCGTGGAAAACGCCAGCATGCCCAGCTCTTTCGCCCGGGCGAAGATCGGCGCATGCCACTCCCAGGGCGTGTGGGCCTTCTCGTAGAGTTCATACAGCGACGAGCCGGCCCACAGGCTGCCGGGGTCCTTGATGAAGAACTCGCCCTCGGCGAGGTCCAGGGTCATGGTGTCGGCGGTGTAGGTCTGCAACTTCAGCGCATGGGCGCCGGCCCTGGCCGCCGCCTCGACGATCTGCAAGGCCACCTCCAGCGACTGGTTGTGGTTGCCGCTCATTTCGGCGATGACGAACGGCGGTGCGTCCGGGCCAATCACGCGCTGGCCGATCTTGAAACTAGTCATGGAGCTGATCCTTCACTACACGCTCGAAACGGCTGGCCGACTGGACATAACCGCTGTTGCGAAACAATTCGATCGATGCCGGGTTATCCGGCAGCACACGGGCGTCGATCACCGTCACCTGCGGCCAATGCTCGCGCAAGGCCCGTTCGCCACGGGCCAGCAGCGCCCTGCCCCAGCCCAGCCCCAGGCGGCCCTCGAACAGGTACAGGGAAACCTCGGCGCGCTCGTCCGCCAGGTCATAGCGCAGCACGCCCACCGGGCCATCCGCCGCTTCGGCGATCAGCAGCAGGCAGGTGCGATCGCGCAGCTTCGCCGCCAGCCAGGCCTGATGCGCCGGCCACTCGATCGGCGCGCTGTTCAGCGACGCCCGACGGACCGGCTCATGGTTGCGGCCATCGAACAAGCGCCGTGAATCCTCTGGAGTCACCTGCCGCACGTCGAGGCCCGCCCCCAACAGGGCGACGGCAAAACGTCGGGCACCGAGCCCGTCGACCAGGCCGCGCGAGCGCTCGGCCAGGCTGCGGCGCAGGCCGACATTGCCGAGCACGAAACCCACCGCCCGCTTCAGGTGATCGACATCCACCGCCTGGCTGCTACCCAGATAGATATGCGCACCCGCCGCCGCCAGCCGTTCGGCGTTGGCCTGCTGGTTCTCGGCCACCGCGATGCACAGGGTCGGCAAGCCCAGTGCGGCCCGCTCCCAACTGGTGCCGCCACCGGCCCCGATGAACAGATCGGCGCGGGCCATCAGCTCGGCAAAATCCTTGACGAAGGTCTGCACCCGCCACGATGGGCGATCCGCGGCCATCGCCTGCAGTTGCGCCAGCCGTGGGTTGGCCGTGCCGGCGACGAAATCAACCTGCAGATCGTGGAAATCCGCCAGGGCCAGCATGGCCTTCCAGGTCTCCCCGGCCCCGTCGAGCCCGCCGAAATTCACCAGTACCCGCCCGGCCTGGACGTTGATCGGCACCGGGGGGCGGCGGAACTCGTCGCGAATCAGCGCGTAGCGTGGGCCGAGCAGTTGCCGGCAAGGCGCCAGGGCCCGTCCGGCATACTCGGGGTCGCCGGCGGTGAAATTCTGGTCGAAGAGAAGGTCCACCGCATGCTGGCGGTTGTTCAGGTCATCGATCGCCGCGATCCGTCCTGCCCAGCGTCGAGCGGCAGTCTGCCAGCGATGGTCGAGGCCATAGTGGTCGACGACGATCCAGTCGAATGCCGGCTCCCCCGCCAGGCTGCACTCCAGGGCCTCGATATCGGCCTGCCAGGGCAACGGCGCCTCGATACCCAGGGCGGGCTCTTCACCCGGATAGGCACCCGGCAGGACCACACTGCGCCACCCCTCCCCGGCCAGCCGGGCCAGGGCATTGCCGGGCAGGTCCCGACAGGCGAACAGCACCTGGGCACCGCCGGCACGCAGGATCGCGGCCAACGTCAGGCAACGGGCAACGTGCCCGCTGCCAATGGCGGCCGAAGCGTCAGCCCGAAACAGCACTCTCACGACTGCAACTCCCCTGCGGCCTGCAAGGCCGAGTACAGGTACTCCGCCCGGAGCCAATCCTCAGGCGTATCGATATCCTGGACCAGATGGCGCGGCAGCCGCACGGGCAGGCTCCTTTCGGAAAACAGCACATCGCCGCGCAACCAGGCGGCGCTGCGCCCCCAATAGAACTGCCCGGCATCCTGGAACGCCGGCGGCAGATCCTGGGAACGGGTCTGGCGGTGCTCCGGGTAGAGCGCGGTCAACGCCCCCTCGTCCGTCAGGGTCAGTGCGCGCTGGATCGGAAAGCCGAACTCGCAGACGGAGAACGCGAAAGAGCGCTCGGGATGCCGCTCCAGCAACTCGAAGCCTTCGCGCAGGAAACGCCCCTGCAACAGCGGCGCCGTGGCATAGATGCAACAGGCATAGTCGAAAACCTGGCCCTGCTGCACCAACGCCTCGACGGCATGGGCGATCACCGCCGCAGTACCGGTGAAATCATCGGCCAACGTTGCCGGCCGCATGAACGGCACGCGCGCGCCCTGCTCGCGCGCCACCTCGGCGATCTGCGCATCGTCGGTACTGACCACCACCTGCTCGAACAGCCCGCTGTTCAGCGCCAGCCGGATCGAGCGCGCGATCATCGGCTCGCCATGGAACAGCTTGAGGTTCTTGCGCGGGATCCGCTTGCTGCCACCCCGCGCGGGGATGATCGCCACGGCGCTCAAGGACGTTTTTCCAGCAGGAACCAGTTCAGATCGTCGACCGGGAACTGCCGGTCGCGGTGGTAACCGAAGCCATAGTCGAGCAACTGCAGGTCGCGGTAGCGATCGAGCATCTCGCCGGCGAAGTCGCGCTTGAACAGCTTGCCGCCGTGACCGCGATAGGACACCTCGACCGGCACCGGGTTGTAGTACTCGGCCAGCAGGATGTAGCGCCCGCTCAGTTCGTAGAGTTGTTCATAGGCCGCCGCCAACAGCTCGGGCGCCAGATGGATCAGCACGCCCTTGCTCAGGGTCAGGTCGAAACGCTGCTCGCGCGGATAGTCGAACAGCGAGCCGTGCCAGACCTCGGCGATGCCCAACCCGTTCGCCTGCTCGCAGGCCCTGGCGTTGATTTCCACGCCCTGCAACCGGCAGCCGGGCAGCAACTGGTGCAAGGCCCGCAGGTTGTTGCCGGTGTTGGTGCCCAGCTCCAGCAGGCTGTCGAGCCGGACCGTGCGTGCCAGCGCCTTGGCGAACAACGCCAGGTTGGCGGCGATCAGTTCATGGCCCTGGTTGCGCCCCAGGTACTCATCACCGAACTCGCCGCGCCAGAAGTGCTCCTGCTCACTCAGCTCACGCATGATTGCCCTCGCTGTTCAAGATCCGCCGCAATTGATCGATAACATAATTCTGTTGCTCGTCACCCAGATCCGGGTACATCGGCAGGCTGATGGCCTCGGCGTAATAACGCTCGGCCTCGGGAAAGTCGCCTTCGGCAAAGCCCAACTCGCGGTAGTAGGGCTGCAGATGCACGGGGATATAGTGAAGGTTCACACCGATCCCCGCCGCCCGCAGGGCCTCGAAGACCTCCCGATGAGTGATACCGATACGCTCAAGTTGCAGCCGGATCACATACAGGTGCCAAGCCGATTCGGCCTCAGGCTGGAGGCCCGGCAGCGTCACCGGCAGATCCGCCAGCAGACGCTGATAACGCTCGGCCAGATAGCGCCGCCGAGCGATGAAGGTGTCCAGCCTGTTCAACTGCGACAGGCCGAGCGCTGCCTGGATATCGGTGATCCGGTAATTGAAACCCAGCTCGATCTGCTGATAGTACCAGGGACCATGGCTGGGCTCGCTCATCTGCGCCGGATCGCGGGTCATGCCATGGCTACGCAGGCGACGCAGATGTTCGGCCAATTCCGGGCGATTGGTCAAAACCATGCCGCCCTCGGCGGTGGTGATGATCTTGACCGGATGGAAACTGAAGACCGTCATGTCGGCGAACCGCCCACTGCCTACCGGGCTTGCGGCATAGGATGCCCCTACCGCGTGGGAGGCGTCCTCGATCAGGATGAAGCCGTACTCACGGGCCAGTTGCGCGATGGCCCGCATATCGCAGCTTTGCCCGGAGAAGGCTACGGCCACCACCACCCTGGGCAGGTTGCCCGCCTGCTCAGCCACCCTCAGCTTGCGTTTCAAGGCAGCGACATCGAGATTCCAGGTTGATGGGTCGATGTCGACGAAATCAACCTGGGCACCGCAGTAAAGACCGCAGTTGGCCGATGCCAGGAAGGTATTTGGGCTGGTCCAGAGCCAATCGCCTGGCCCCAGACCGGCGGCCAGACAAGCGATATGCAGGGCGGCAGTCGCATTGCACACTGCAATGGCATGCGAGGCCTGACAACGCGCCGCCAGTGCCGACTCGAATCGCTCGATGGTCGGCCCCTGGGTCAGCCAGTCCGATTGCAGTACGGCTACGACTGCATCGATATCCGCCTGGTCAAGGTTCTGACGCCCGTAGGGAATCATGCGCAGAGGCCGTCATGCAGTTCGGCAAGCTCGGCCACAGAGAGAAACTGCGGGTTGGTATCGGAACGGTACTCGAAGTCCTCGGGCACCGGCTGGCCGCGCTCGCCCAGGCCATCCACGGCAAAGTCGACATCGACCTGGGTGAAGCGGATCGATGGCTGGATGGTGTAGTGATCGGCAAACTCCAGCGTCATCCGCGCATCGTCCAGAGGCACCATCAGCTCATGGAGTTTTTCACCAGGACGGATTCCCACATGCTTGTGCGGCAAATGACCTGCCATGCCACGAGCAAGATCGACGATACGAATCGACGGAATCTTCGGCACGAAGACCTCGCCACCATGCATCCGTGCAAAGCTGTCGAGCACGAACTGCACGCCATGATCGAGCGTGATCCAGAAGCGCGTCATGCGCTCATCGGTGATCGGCAGTTCACCCGCGCCCTCCTTGATCAACTTGTCGAAAAACGGCACCACCGAACCACGCGACCCCGCCACGTTGCCATAGCGCACCACGGCAAAACGCGTCTGCTGGTCCCCGGCGATGTTGTTCGCAGCCACGAACAACTTGTCAGACATCAGCTTGGTCGCACCATAGAGATTGATCGGGCTGGCAGCCTTGTCCGTGGAAAGGGCCACGACCTTTTCCACACCGTTGTCGATAGCCGCAGCAATGATGTTCTCCGCCCCATTGACGTTGGTGCGGATACATTCCGTGGGATTGTATTCAGCCGCAGGCACCTGCTTGAGCGCCGCGGCATGCACCACGAAATCAATACCGCGCATGGCCTGGCGCAGCCGCTCGACATCGCGCACATCGCCCAGGAAATAACGCATGCACGGGGCATTGAATGTCTGCTGCATCTCGTACTGCTTGAGCTCGTCACGCGAGAACACCACCACCCGCTTGGGCTGATACTGTTCCAGCAGGCGCCGGATGAAATTGCGCCCGAACGAGCCGGTACCACCGGAGATGAAAATCGATTTGCCGTTGAACATACCTTCTCCTGCCTACCGGCCTACACCAGCAACTGCGCCCAATCCACGTGGTAAGCCGCGCCCAGGGTGAAACCCTTGCCCTGCAATGCCAGGTTCGAGTTGTACGCCGGGTCGGCCGCCAGGTTCGCCGCCCACTTCTCGCGCAGTGCCGCCAGGGCCTGTGGCGCCTTGGGCAGCACGCCCGGATGCAGAACCTGCACCTGCGGCGTCCACGACACCAGGTATCCGGCCTGACCGATGTTCAGGCACAGATCGACTTCACTGAAGCCCTCGGCAAAATCGCCCTCGTCCAGACCACCCAGCGCATCGAAGAGCGCCTTGCGCACCATCAGGCACACCGCCGAGACCGCCGAGTAGTTCTGCTCGACCGCCAGGCGTTGCATATAGCCCTTGGCGTCCTTCTTCTCGCCCACGAACGGTGAGTCGATGCCCTCGTTCAGGCCGAGAATCAGACCAGCCTGGGAGATCTTGCCATCGCGGTTATAGAACTTGGCACCGACCACCCCGACTTCCGGACGCAGCGCCTGGTTGAGCAACGACTCGATCCAGTTGGGGTTGACCACCTCACTGTCGGCCGCCAGCAGCACCAGGTATTCGCCACTTGCCTGACGCGCCGCGGCATTGCAGAAGGCCGGAGTGCTCGACCAGTCAGACTGCAGCACGCTGACCTTGCTGGCCTGCGGCTGCCCCTGCAGCCAGCTGGACAACGCCTCGGCACGGCTCGGGTGATCGGCCACCAGCACTTCGTAGTTCAAGTAACGCGTACGCTGCAGCACTGCAGTCAGGCAGCGCTCCAACTCGTCGAATTCCGCCGCGCCATGGATGACGATCGAGACCAGCGGACGTTCAGTGTGCCGGTAGTCGATCATGTAGGTACCCGGCTCCTGGGAGCTGACCTGGGCCTTGTAGCCACGCACGCCGAGGTGGCGCAACAGCGTCGAGCGCTCGTGGACGTTCTCCTCCAGCTCCGGCTTCGCGCAAATCAGCAGAGGCTCGTCCAGGTGTGCAAGTCCGGCCAGACCGCCCTGCTCGATCAACCGCAGCAGCAGGTCGAACTCCAGGGCATCGCGGTAGTCGGCACTGTAGCCGCCGGCCTCGACCAGCACATCACGCCGGATCAACCAGTGCCGCGCCATCAGGGCCGGTACGCTCAACAGCAGGTCGGGGTTGAAGCCCGGGCGGAAGACATCGGTCAGCGCACCATTTTCATCGCGCTGGATTTCATCGATGCATACCGCGCGGCAGCCCTCGGCGTGACGAAGCTCCAGGCCGGCCTTCAGCAGGCCGCTGGCAGTGAACTCGTCGCCAACCTGGGCCAGCATCAACCAGTCGCAGGACGACTGGCGGGCGAACTGGTTGAGCTTGTCGACGTAGTTGCCCTCGGTCACCCGGATGAAGTGCAGGGTATTCTGCAGCGTCGTCGCCGCCTGTGGTTCACCCGTGGTGAAGACCGCGATGCGAAAGGCCTTGCTGTGCCCTTCCAGCAGACTGTCGAGGGTCACCTGAAGCTTGTCGACATCGTCCGTGAGGTCCAGCAGCATCAGGCCGAACACCGGACCACTGCCCTGTTGGGCCTGATACTCGGCAATCACCTGGCGTTCGCCGGCATCCGGTTCACGCGCATCCAGCCAGTGCAGCAGGCGACCCGATAGCATGGCATCGAACGTCGCCCGGTTGTCTTCGCTCGACACCGCATCCAGACGCTCGCTCCAGGCGGCGATACGCTGGGCATCGTCATGTTCACCGAGGACCTCGAGCTTTTGCGCCAGGGCCCTGATCACCCGCCGGTTGAACAGGTTGCAATCGTGGGCCTGCCACAGCCGATCGACCACGCTTTCCGGGGTGTCGTTGTTGTGTGGGCGCATGAGCGCCTGTTGACGGGTCCAGGCCGCTTCCAACCGCTGCAACTGCGAACGGCCGGCGGGCATGGCATGCAACAGGAATTCGAACCAGGTCAGTCGATCGAAGAAAATCTGATTGTAGAACGGCATCTCCATGTACTGCTTGGGTCCGAAGCGCCGCTGTGGCGGCTCATCGATGCTGTTCCAGGTCGAGTCGAAGATCATCTCGACAGTCAGCGCCCGACCGCTGCGCAGGCTGTCGACCATAGCCTCGAAGCTTTCCAGGGCGAAGGCCTTGGTCTGGGCCTGATCCAGGCCCTCAATGCCGGCGGGCAGTGTCGCCAGGAACTCGGCGAACGCTTCACGCTCGGCGGTCGACTTGGCATCGGTGTAGGACAGCGAGTGGTAGACTTCGGTATTGTGCTCCGAATCACCGTAGTTGAGCTCGCGCACCACGTAGGGGATCGGCAGGATCCGCGCCTTGGCCCGGGCCAGCATGTAGTAGACGTGACCGATTTCCTGCCACTGGAAACTCGTACCCTTGGGCATCGCCGAGTGCCAGTCGCGCATCAGGTCCGTACGGTGCACCGCGTAGAACGGCGGCAGGTACTGGCCCATGTAGCTCAGCACGCGATCCTGGGCACGCTCGGAGTTGTAGTCCTCACAGACCTTCTTGTCGCGGCGGTAGTACAGGACGCTGTTGGCCAAGGTCAGATACATCAGGCAGTAGCCGTGGCACATGCCGTAGTCGGGATGATCCTCCAGGAAGGCCACGGACTGGCTGAGGGAGTCATGGAGAATGAAGTCGTCGTCGGCAGCGAACACCATGTAGGGCGTCTTCACGCTCATCACGCCGTGGGCGAACTTGTACTGCAGTTTCCAGTAGTCGTACTGCGGTACGTGCAGGTACTCGACCCAAGGGCGACCCTCGGCGACCTCGGCGCAGGGCTCAGGCGACGAGTCGAGAATCAGCAGCTTGCAAGGCAGGGTACTGTAATAGAACACCGCCCGGCGCAGGAACGCCGGCCGATTGTGGGTGACCATCACCACCGTCAACAGATCCCCCAGGGACTCCGCATCCCCCAGGAGCCGCGCCTGCTCGAAAACGTACTTGCCTTGCATAACCTATCCCCAAACTGCCGAATCGACCAATGAACCCATGATGATGTGGCTGCTCAACGCACCCGGCGCAGATAGCCATCCGGTGCGACAGTGACCAGCAACTTGTTCTCCAGCTGCTTGTCGATCTCGAAATCGCGGTTCTCTTCCAGGTAGGCCCAGACCGCGGTCTTCGGGTTGTCACCCGGGCCCCATGGGCGATCGGGGAAGAACTCCGGCGGCATGTCCTCCACCACGGTGTCCATCACCACGCAGTAGCTGCCGACCGATACCAGCGGCGCGTACAGGCGCAGCTCTTCCAGCACGTGCTCATGAGTGTGGTTGGAGTCCAGAACCAGGATCACCTTCTTGCCGGCAGCCGCGGCACGTACCTGCTCGACCACCGCCGGGTCGATGCTCGACCCCTCGATCATGCTGATGCGCTTGCTCATGGGGTGGCTTTCGATCGCCTCGCGGTTGTGCGCACGGATGTCACGATCGATCCCCAGCACCTCGCCATGGCCCTGCAGCTCCAGCAGCGAGGCGTAGTAGATGATCGAACCGCCGTGGGCGATACCGCACTCGATCACCAGGTCCGGCTTGACCTGCCAGATGATCTCCTGCATCGCCATCATGTCCTGAGGCAGCTGGATGATCGGTCGCCCCATCCACGAGAAGTGGTAGCTGTACTTGTGCCTGGCGGATTCGTTGAAGAATTCGCGGGCCAGTCCCTGGAGTTTCTCATCCTGGCCCTGGGCGGCGATTTCGGCCTTGCACTCGGCTTCGAAAGCTTGAATCGGGTTATTGCTCATGGGGTCGTTCTCGCAAAAGTTCATTGAAAGGAGGCGCTATCGACGGCGTGGTAGACGTAGCGTCCACCGGTCATGCGCTTGATTTCTTCGAGGTAATTGGAATTCATCACAAACAGGTTGGCGCCTTCGGGCAAGGCGTCCATGGCCTCCTGCGGCGACGACACGCGCACACCGCTCAGGGGTAGATAACGCCCCTGCTTGGCCGGATTGATATCCACCACCTGGTCCACCGTCACGCCCGCCCGTTGCAGAGCCAGCGAATAGATCACCCCCTTGGACGAGGCGCCCCAGATACAGGAGCCCTGCCCGGGCGCCTCACGGATAATGCGCACCGCCCGGTCCAGGCTGGCGCTGAAATCATCCGGCAACTGCTGGCGGCGCACCGGCTCGCTCGGCCTCGGGCGCAGGCTGCCGAGGTCGGCGACGATGTACAGGTACTGCCCACCAAACAGGTGACCGGCCTCGTGCACGGTGCCGAACAGGCGACGCAGGTCATCCAGACGGAAGTAGTTCACGTGCTCGTAGAACAGGTCGAACCAGGCCCGGTGCTCGACGATCCAGTCGAAGCACGGCACCTCGATATAGATCTGCCCACCCTGGTTGGCCTCGGCCATCGTGGCGAGGAAGGCCACCGGATCGGCGATATGCTCAAGCAGATGCCGCAATATCAGGGCATCGGCAGCCAAGCCCAGGCCCCGGGTGAACGGTGCCTTGATCACGTCGGGGTTGCTGCCCTCGTAGGCCGGGTCAATGCCGGTGATGCGGTAGCCCAGCCCACGCAGCAGTTCGAGGAAATAACCCTTGCCACAACCGACCTCGATCAGGCTCCGTCCCTTGAAGTGCCGGGCAATGATACCTTCCACGTCGTGCAGGTGGCGCTGGAATTGACCGGAGTGGGCCTGCTCGTTCTGATAATCGCTGTCGTAGCTCAGCTTGTCGGCATCGAAAGCCTGGTTGAAGATCAGCCCGCTGACCTCGTCCTGTACCAGGACCATGTCGGCACTGGCCGAAGCCCTGGCCGAGGCCGCGTCGGCAAAGGTACGGTTCTGCAGCACCGGCAAGCCGCTTGCCCGATACAACTCATGCGCCATGTTCGACTCCCAATAGCTGTTGCAGCCGCTGCGCCACGCCCCAGAACGCCATGGGCTCGTGGCTGGGGTAACCATAGTGACCCAGGTTCAGGGCGATCGAGGCACCGCGCTCGCGCAGGCGTCGTTCGACCAGGGTCCTGACCGCTATCGGCTGGCCACTTGCACAATTGACCACTCCGGAAAAATCCCGCTGCTCCAATAACCGCGCCAGGTAGCCGGCGGCGACCTCGATCGGCAGGTAGTCCCGCAGTTGCTCACCCGCCGACATATCGAAGCGCTCCGCACCGGCGTCAATGGCCCGGTCCAGGCTGGCCAGCAGGCTGTTCGGGTTCTGCCCCTCGCCGTACAGGTAGAACAGCCGAACCCACTGCAGATTGAACGGCAGTTGCTGGCGCAGCGCCTCCAGGAACAGGCGCAGGGTATTCTTCGCCAGGCCGTAGGGATTGCTCGGCTGCGGCATCGCCGCTTCACTCAGCGGACCGCTCTGCATGCCGTACTCGAAACAAGTGCCGGTGACCAGCACCTGGGGCACGCCGGCCTCGACCGCCCGCTTGATGAAGCGGTAGTCGGCAAACAGGTTGTGCTCGAAGTGGAACAGCGCCTGATAGTTCGGCAGGCCTGGCCAAGCCAGATGCACCAACGCATCGACACCAGCCGTCAAGCTGACCGGGTCGAGGTCTTCGGCGTGCACATCGGCAGCGATGAACTCGACATCGTCGATCCACGGCAGTTTTCCCGCAGCCTGTCCATTGCGTGCCACAGCCCGCACCGAATGCCCACGGGCGAGCAACGCCGCAACCAGGTGGCGGCCGACAAAACCGGTCGCTCCCGTGACCAGTACCTTCAAGCCGCTCACAGGACGGTCAACTCGGGCACGGCGACGACGAAGTGGCCGCCCCACTCGCGCACAACCGCCTGCTGCTGACTGACTTCCTGCAACAGGTTCCACGGCAGCACCAGTACATAGTCCGGCTTCTCGGCGGCGATACGCTGCGGCGAGACCACCGCAATCCGGCTGCCTGGCAGGAACTTGCCCTGCTTGTGCGGGTTGGCATCGGCGACCCAGGCCAGCAGGTCCGGACGTACCCCGGCGTAGTTGAGCAGGGTATTGCCCTTGGCGGCCGCGCCATAGCCGACCACGCGCTTGCCTTCGGCCTTGGCCTTGAGCAGGAAACGCAGCAGATCGTGCTTGATGCGTTCGGCGGCGGGCGCCAGGGTGGCGTAGAACGCCGGGGTCTTCACTCCGGCGGCCAGTTCGGCGTCCAGCACCTGGCGCACCACCGGCAGCACGTCGCGCCGCTCACCGTCGGCGCGCTGCACGAATACCCGCAGCGAACCGCCGTGGGTCGACAGGCCGCCGACGTCGAAGACTTCCAGGCCATTGCGCTCGCACAGCGCCTGCACGGCGGTCAGCGACAGGTAGGAATAGTGTTCGTGATACAAGGTGTCGAACTGGTGCCCGGCCATCAGTGCCAGCAGGTGCGGGAACTCGAAGGTCGCCACGCCCGTCGGCTTGAGCAGGGTTGCAAAGCCCTGGAGGAAATCGTTGATGTCCGGCACATGGGCCAGCACGTTGTTGGCCGCCATCAGGTCGGCGGCCCAGCCCTCCTCACGCAACTGCCGGGCGGTGTCCAGGCCGAAGAACAGCTCGCGGATCTCCAGGCCCTTGTCCCGCGCCGCCTGGGCGGTGCTGCGGGTCGGCTCGACCCCCAGGCAGGGAATGCCGCGGCCGGCCACGTACTGCAGCAGGTAGCCATCGTTGGCCGCCACTTCCACCACCCGGCTGTCGCCGGTCAGGCCGAAGCGTTCGACCATCTCGGCCACGTAGCGCTCGGCATGGGCCAGCCAGGTGCTGGAGAACGAGCTGAAATAGGCGTAGTCGGCGTCGAACAGCGTGTCGGCGCGGGTGTAGTCCTCGGTCTGTACCAGCCAGCAGCTCTGGCACACCGCGACCTTCAGCGGTACCCAGGCCTCCGCCTGCTCCAATTGCTCGGCCCGCAGGTAGGCGTTGGACGGCGGCGACGTGCCGAGATCGATCAACGGCAGGACCAGTGGGGTGCCGCAACCTCGGCAGTTCATAGACGCACTCCAGGAAAAGACGCGTCGATCAGCGGATGGCTGGCATCCCTGGCCGACAGATTTTTGACAGCCTCGGGCCAGGTGATCGCCAGGCGCGGGTCGAGCACCGACAACCCGCCTTCACTCTGCGGCGTGTAGTCGGCACTGTGCAGGTACAGCAGCTCGGCATCGTCGCTCAGGGCCTGGAAGCCATGGGCAAAACCGGCCGGTAGCAGCAGGCTGCGGCCATCGCCGGCACACAGGTGCTCGGCATGCCACTGCAGGAAGGTCGGCGACTCCGGCCGCAGGTCCACCGCGACGTCCCAGACCTCACCGCGCAGGCAGGTGATCAGCTTGGCTTCCGGGGCCTGGGCATTCTGGTAATGCAGGCCGCGCACGCTGCCGCGCTCACGGGTGCAGGAGTGGTTGATCTGGCGGATGTGAAAAGGCTCGCCGAAGGCACTCAGGCTGCCCTCGCAGAACAACCGGGAGAAATGCCCACGCGAGTCGGCGTGGCGTTTGTGCTGCACGTTGAACAACCCCGCCAGCGGCAAGGCCTGGATCAGGAACTCGCTCACAGCGCCCCCCGATAGAGGTCCAGCTGGGCCAGGGTGATCGCCCGCATGTCGGCACCGCCCTGCCAGGCCAGGTGCCAGTCGAGGGTCTGCTCCAGGCATTGCTGCAACGACCAGCGTGGTTGCCAGCCGAGCAACTGCCGCGCGCGGCTGCTGTCCAGACGCAACAGCCCGGCCTCGTGCAACTCGCTTGGCTCGACCCGCAGTCCGGGAGCCTGCGGCCAGCGCCCGGCGAGCCGCGCGACCACGTCGCCGACGCTGCACATGTCATCCTCGCCCGGCCCGAAATTCCACGCACCGGCCAGGTCCGGCCCGCGCTCATACAGCGCGGCGGCCAATTGCAGGTAGCCCGCCAGCGGTTCCAGCGCATGCTGCCAGGGTCGTACGGCCTGGGGATAACGCAGGGTCACCGGCTCGCCCGCCGACCAGGCGCGCAGCACGTCGGGAATCAGCCGCTCCGGCGAAAAGTCGCCGCCGCCAAGAACATTGCCAGCCCGCGCGGTTGCCACCGCCAGGCCATGCACGTCATAGCGCTCGGGCGGGAAAAAGGACGCCACGTAGGACTGCGCCAGCAACTCGCAGCAGGCCTTGCTGCTGCTGTAGGGATCATGACCGCCGAGGGCTTCGTTCTCGCGATAGGGCCAGGCCCATTCCTGGTTGGCGTAGACCTTGTCGGTGGTGATCAGCACACAGGCACTCACGCCGCCGACCTGGCGAATCGCCTCAAGCAGGTTGAGCGTGCCCATGACGTTGCTTGAATACGTACCGAGCGGGTCACGATAGGCCTCGCGCACCAGCGGCTGGGCGGCCAGGTGCAGGACGATTTCCGGCTCGGTTTCGGCAATCAGTTCCAGCAGCGCGCCGAGGTCACGCAGGTCACCACGACGATCGTCCATGCCCTCGCCGACCCGTGCCAGGTCGAACAGGTTCGGTTCGGTCGCCGGTGCCAGGGCGAAACCGCTGACCTGGGCACCCAGGCTCTGCAGCCAGAGGGCCAGCCAACTGCCCTTGAAGCCGGTGTGGCCGGTCAACAGGACCCGCTTGCCGTTCCAGAACGCCCGGCTCAGTCCCACTGCTTCCATGGGGCCTCCCCGCTCTGCCAGAGCTGTTCGAGGTGATTCTTGTCGCGCAGGGTGTCCATCGGGTGCCAGAAGCCGTCATGCTGGAAGGCATTCAACTGGCCATCGGCGGCCAGGCCCATCAGCGGCTCGGCTTCCCAGACGGTGGAGTCACCACTGATCAGCGGCAGGACCTTGGGCGACAGGACAAAGAAGCCACCATTGATCCAGCCGCCGTCGCCACGGGGCTTTTCGATGAAACCACGAACACTGTCGCCATCACGCTCCAGCGCGCCATAGCGGCCAGGCGGTTGCACGGCGGTGACCGTCGCCAGCTTGCCGCTGGCCCGGTGGAAATTCACCAGCGCACCGATATCGAGATCCGAGACGCCGTCACCGTAGGTGAAGCAGAACGCGTCCTCGTCCTGCAGGTAGTGGCCGGCGCGACGCAGTCGACCACCGGTCATGGTTTCCTCGCCGGTGTCGATCAGGGTCACGCGCCACGGCTCGCTGTAGTTCTGGTGAACGTCCATGCGGTTATTGCACATGTCGAAGGTGACGTCGGAGGTGTGCAGGAAGTAGTTGGCGAAGAAGTCCTTGATCGCGTAGCCCTTGTACCCCAGGCAGATCACGAAATCGTGGATACCGTGGGCCGAGTACTGCTTCATGATGTGCCAGAGAATTGGCTTGCCACCGATCTCGATCATCGGCTTGGGCTTGAGATGCGACTCCTCGCTGATCCGCGTACCCAGGCCGCCCGCCAGAATTACTGCCTTCATCAACGTCCCCTTATTCTTCAGCACAGGACCAGCTCGGGCCCTGTGGGACTTCCCAGACTGCCGGGTCAAATCGTGAGCAGTAGCGCCAGGCCATGACGCCAAGTGCACGATTTATGGCGATATGAAGGGGGGCTTGCAGGAAACGCGCCAGCTCCACGGACTTGTGGGAGCTGGCTTATAGGTGGCGAGTCGGCCAGATCGCTTCGCAAGGGAAGCCCTGCAGCTACAGCGGTTACATGCGGCCAGGCGCAGACCTCAATCGGCCAGCCAGCCCTGCTCCCAGTAGCGGACGTTGTCGCCCTGCAGCATGTAGTCACGCAGGACGGTTTCGCGCAGCTCGTCACCCATGCGATAGCTGGCATCCGGGTCGGCCAGGTGCATGCGGATGGCCTGAATCCACTCGTCGGTGGTGTTGGTACGGATCCGTGTGCACGGCAGGTAACCGGCATAGGCCTTGGTATCGGTACAGATCACCGGATAGCCGCAGGCCCCGTACTCCAGCAGGCGCAGGTTGCTCTTGCAGTCGTTGAAGATATGGAACTCCAGCGGCGCCAGGGCCAGGTCCAGATTCAGGCTGGCCAGCTTCATCGGGTAATCCTTGAGGTCGATCACCCCATGGAACTGGTGCATGTACGGCCGCAGTTCTTCCGGACACATACCGAAGAACACCCAGTCCACCTCATTGGCCAGCTCACGCACCACATCGGCGATGACCGCCAGGTCGCCCGCGTGACTGGTACCACCACCCCAGCCTACCCGTGGTTTCTTCGTGGTCCTGCGCTGGCTGTGCAGGCCGTTCCACATGTGCGGCGCCAGCATGTTCGGTACTACGCGGATATCCTGGTGCATCGACGACAGCGCGTCGGCCAGTGGCTGGGTCGACACCACCACCCGATCGCACAGGCTGATCCCGCGACGAATCAGGCGCTCCATCTCATCCCGTTGCGGCAGGTTGCGGATATGCCCGTTCTTGCGCGGCGGATCAATGACATAGTCATCGAGTTCATAGATGCGTCGCGCGTTGCTGTAGCTCATCAGCACCGCGATTTCCTCGATCGGCTGCGCCGTGTAGCGCCCCTGCTGGACGATAACGTCCGGCGACTGTCGCTCGACCTCGATGATTGACGGCAGGTTGTAATAGGTACGGCCGATCGCCCGCCCGGAGGCTTCCAGCTCGATCAATGGCTGGGTCATCCGGTAATGGCCGACGGCCGAGGCGTTGATCGGCAGCGCCATGATCTTCGGCAGGTGACGTGCGCAGAACGGGCTCCAGCCATCACGCAGGCCCGGCTCGAGACTGAAGCTCGGACCGTTGAGGCCATCCAGCGTCAGGCTCGGATTGTAGGCCGGGTCACGGGCGATGATCGGCAACCAGCGCTGGTAGAAACTCTGCTCCTCGAGCTGGCGCCTGGCCTTCTGCTCGGTTTCGAGCTTGACCTCGGGTGCGGCGCCCAGGGCCAATTGTGCGAATGGCGTCCAGACCACCAGGTGATTGCTCTGGCCGACCCGCAGACAGAAGTCCACCTCGTTGAGGGTCTGGGCGAAGCTCTCCTCGTCCAGCCCGCCGAGACCTTCGAACAGCGACTTGCGTATCAGCATGCAATCGGCACCGACCGCGCTGAAATCCTGTACTGCCTGCAGCCGATGCATATAACCGGTCGCCTGCATCACTTCACCATAGAACGGCAGGCCTGCCGGCCCGCGCAGGCCGAGAATCACCCCGGCGTGCACCACCCGTCCCTCTGGACTGAACAGCTTGGCGCCTACTACGCCGACCTCCGGACGCTGGGCCTGGGCCAGCATCTCGTCCAGCCACTGCGTATTGGTGATCACGGCATAAGGGTTGAGCAGCAGCAGATATTCGCCACGAGACTGCTGCGCGGCGAAGTTGCGCACGGCGGCGGGATTGCCCTGCTGAGGGTATGACAGCACCCGCAGGCGTTCACTGCCCAACTGGGCCATGTTGTCGAACCAGGCCCGCGCGCTGGCACTTTCACTGCCGTTGTCCACCAGCAACAACTCGTAGTCGGCATAGGCGGTACGCTCCAGCAAGGTATCGATGCAGCGCTGCAGGGCCGCACACTGGTCCTTGCTGACCAGGATGATCGACACCAGCGGACGACTCGCGTGAAGGTAATCGATACGGGTGAGCGGAGAATCGTCCCCCGGATGAATCCGGTGGGCGATACCCAGGCGATTCAGGTGAGCCTCGGTCACCTGCGGTGCGAGCGCCAGCACCTCTGGCGAAGACAGCCATCGGGCCAGCGAAAAAAGCGACTCGACCTGAACCTCGGCGATATGCTCCACCGCACGGGTGCCATCGCTTTCCACCATGCGCCAGAGCAGATCGTGGGGTGCCATCTCGCCCCGGACGATGTCGAACCCGTCCAGCTCGACGAAGCCCTTGCGCTGGAAGGCCAGCGCGCGGCCAACGTAGGGATAGCTGCGCATCAGGTCGAGGTTGAAGTCCGGCTTGAATACCGGATCGGCGGACTCACCATCGCGCAGGGCACCCTCGTCGCTGTAGATGCAACGGACCGCCGATGAAACCAGGATACGCTCGGCCAGCACCAGCAGCGCAGGCTCGCGCAGGCGATCGCCAGCGCGCAGCAGATAGAACCAGTCGGCACCGTCGAGTTGCGGCAGCAACCCGTTCAACTGCTCGCGCCAGTCATCCGCCAGCGGCAGACGGAATACCTTGCCGTCGAGGCTCGCCTCGGAGCAGGTACTGGACAGCAACAGGGTCAACTCGGGAGCGTAGAGCTGTTCCTCGATACTGCGCAGGGTGATATCCAGACTGGCGCTGCCGCCCTGTTCGTCGATCACCACCGGGACGATCCTGGGCTGCCGGGCCCAACCCGCCAGGGTATCGGGCAGCAGTTTTTTCTGCGGCTCGGGCAGGGTCCGACAAGCCAGCCATTCGGTATACAACTGGGTGAAGCTCTCACTGGCAATACCGACACGCCACGGCTGGGTGGTCTGCTTGTTGCCCAGGGTACGACTCAGCGGCAGCTCATCCCACTCGCGCGGCAAGCCGGCAGCGTTGGCCAACGGCAGGTAACGCACCCAGCCTGGGGCCGGCGCCGACTCGCCGCTACGCGCCTTGAGCATCTGCACCAGCCATTCCATCTCCGTGGCGGCCGCATCCTTCATCGCCTGCTGGCGATTCATGCGTTCCGGATAGAGACGCTCAATGCTCAATACGTTGTTCAGCATCGCCAGGGTACCGCGACGGAACAGGCAGATGTATAGAGCCAGGTCGAGGGAAGCGACAAAGCAGTGACCCGGCTGGGTCAGTGCCGGCAACAGCTCGACCAGGTCGGCGCGTCGGAACATCGCGCAGGTCAGCCCGCCAAAGAAGTTCACCGGGAAGTTTTCGCAGATGGCCAAGAGGTCTTCGCCCTTGAACAGGCCGGAAGCCGGCGACAGCGCGGTGTTTTCCAGCCGCGACGGCAACTGCAGGCCATCGGCATCCCAAAACAGTCGCTGCGCAAGCACCAGGTTGACGTCCGGCTGTTCGAGGAACACCTGGACCTGCTGCGCCAGGATATCGGACAGCAACTGGTCATCTTCCATCAGGAATTTGACATATTCGCCCTGCGCCTGTGCCAGGCAGGCATGCAGGTTGCCGATGTAACCCAGTGGCTGCGGGTTGCGCACATACCGTACGGCCTTGCCAATACTCTCGCTCAGCTCCAGGACCGCCCGCTCGATTTCGTCGCCGCAACTGTCGTCGCAGACGATGACCTCGAAATTGCCATAGGCCTGACTCAGTACGCCACTGAGGGCCCTGGAGAAAAACCGTGGATTGGAGGCGGGAATGGCGACACTGACAAGCGGCATGGAATTCACGGCGGGACTCTCGAGCGGAGGGTACCCTCCCGGCCGGGAGGGGCCCTGAAGCCGCTAAATGCAGCGGCTGGCAGACGACAAGGGGGGCGCTGATGCGCCCGATGTCATCAGATCTTGTTGAACAGCCCCAACTGGCTGACCTTGCTGAAAGCCAGCTGGGCGGCCTGCAGCATGGTCTGCTGCAGGGTCAGGCGGGTCATCACTTCGGCCGGATCGGAGTCGCGGATCGCCTGCTGACTGCTGGTGTTGGCCAGGGTCAGGCTTTCGTTGGTGGCCGCCTGGTTATCCAGCGCCGCTCCACGTGCACCGACAGTGGTCCGTGCCGAGCTCACCTGTGCGAACGAGCTATCGATGTTGCTGATCCCGGCATTCATCGTCGCCAGTTGCTTCTGCTGGGCAGCCGGATTGCCATCGACCGGCGTGTTCAGGGCACTGATCATCGACGTCAGGGTGTCGAGGATGTTCTGGGTCTGGTGATTGTTGGACTGGACCATGAACTGGTCACCCGCCGACGCCGCACCACTGAATGTGAACGTGACCCCGGCTGCGGTGATGGTCTGCGCCGCCGGTGGCGCAGCCATGGTGCCCGAGGAAATCGGCTGGCTGGTCGAGGTGATCGGCGTGGCATACACGTCATAGGCACCACCGGCACCGAACTTGATGGTCGCCCCACCGTTGGGGAACGTGCTGGTGTAGGCGGTCTGGTTGGTGGTGGTCGCCCCGGTGATCACCGTGGTCGACGGGTTACCGGCACTGCGGGTGGTATTGAAGGTGTCCGGCTGTGCGGCCAGGGTGAAGGTATGACCGGCAATCACTGTGTCCGGTACATCACCCGACTTCAGGTTGATATTCAGGGCCAGGTCGAGACCACGGAAGTTCACCGACTGGTTGGCACCACTGCTATTGCTGACGACACCGTTCTGGCTCGCTTCCGACGTCACGTCGTTGCCCAGCGCATCGGTGATCTTCAACTGCGTACTGCTGAGGAAGGTCACGGTGTACGGTTGGCCAGCGGTGAACTTGGCATCGTAGGTGGCACTGTTGCTGACCAGACCGTTGGACAGCGTCACCCGGCCATCATCGACCGCCGGAGCGGTCATGGTGACACTGGTGCGCGCGGTGTTGATCGATTGCTGGAAGGCTTCCCAGCCCGTGATGTTGCTGCCCAGCGACAGGTTTTCACCGACCTGCAGGCTCAAGGTCGACTGGTCACCGTTGTAGCTGAAGGTACCGTCAGCGTTGGCGGTGTAAGGCGCTGCGCCGGTCTTCGAGCCACCAAAGAGGAAGTTGCCATCGGAATCCTGGCTGTTCATCAGGCCGAGGATCGTATCCTGCAACTGCGCCAGCTCCTGGGCGACCGCCTTGCGATCGGTGTCGGTCTTGGTGCCGTTGTTGGCCGACAGGGCCAGCTCACGGGCACGCTGCATCGCATCCTGGATCGACTGCAGCGCGGTTTCGCTCTGGCTGTACTGGGTCTTGAGCGAGTTGGCGTTGGTGGTGTACTGCACCAGCGCAGCGCTCTGCTGACCCAGTTGCAACAGGCGTGCGGCCCCGACCGGGTCGTCGGCGGCGGTGTTGACCTTGGTCAGGCTGCTCGCCTCGGCCGCACTCTTGAGCATGCCGTCGTAGCCGCGCTGATAGTTGGCGGCGGTCGTTTCGTAATACTGGGCGGTGGAAATGCGCATGAATTACGACTCCTTAAAGACTGTTGATCAGCACGCTGAAGGTTTCCTGGGCCGCCTTGATGATCTGCGAAGAGGCGGTGTAGTACTGCTGGTACTTGACCAGGTTGCCGGTTTCCTCGTCGAGGTTGACCCCCGACAGCGAATCCCGGGCGCCCTTGGCGGTCGTCAGCACGGTGGTGGTCGCCTCGCTGTCGGACTTGGCCTGGGCCGCCTTGGTGCCGACATTGGAGATCAGCTTGCCATAGGCATCCGACAGACTGATGCCCTTGCTCGCGGTACCGGTGTCGACCGTCTGCTTGGTCTGCAGGCCAATCAGGGCTGCGCTGTTGCGGTTATCCGAAGAAGCGGCACCCGTCATCGAGATGGTGTAGCTCTCGCCGGCTTTCGGATTGCCACCCACGGTGGTCTGCACGGTGAAGGTCTTCTGCACGGGTGGCGTGACCGTGTTGTCCATCACCGGGTTGCCCGAAGCGTCGACCATGTTGATCTTCAGGTTCAGGGTGTTGCCCTGGCCCGGCACGATGGTACCGGTACCCATGACGTTGCCCTTGGCGTCGGTCAGGGTATAGCCCTGGGTGCCGGCCGCAGCGCCGGTACCGGCGGCGTCGAACACCAGTTTGACCGGGGTACCGTACTTGATGGCGTCCTGCAACTGCGCGTTATTGGTCGCGTTGGGGGTGCCCAACTGGTCGACCAGCACCGGTTGGGTGTAGGTCCCGCCATTGTTGGCGCTGGTTACGCCGGTCAGCGCCGCCGCGGCAGCGATGCTCTTGGAGTCGGTCATCACCATCTGGATATCGCTGGCGCCGCTGCGGGTCGGGGTGACCTTGAAGCTGTCACCGGCGGTCATCGGCGTGGCGCTGTTCGGACTCAGGGTAAAGCCGTCGATTACCGGCGGTGGCGTGGTCGTGGTACTGAAAGACCCCATGTTGGTACCGTCGGAACGCTTGACGGTGTAGTCGGTTCCGTTGGTGAAGGTCACCTGGTAGTCATAGGTGGTCAGCGCGCCGGTGTTGCTGATGTTGACGTTCAGGTTGCCGGAAGCCGGGTTGTTGGTCGACTTGGCGATGCTGCGCTGACTGACCAGTGCGGCGCTGTTGATGTCGTTGAAGATCGCCGTGCCGAAATTGCCGTTCTTGTCGATACCCTGGGCGTTCTGCTTGTTCATCTGGTCGGCCAGGACCATGGCCACGCGCCCCAGCTCGTTGAGCGAAGGATTCAGCACCTCGGTACGATAGCGCAGCAGACCGCCGATCTCGCCGCCGCTCACCGTGTCGGTGATGTCGATGGTGCTGGAGGCACGGTCCAGTTGCAGCGAGTAGCGGCTCGGGTCGTCCTTGCTCGGGACGGCCGACAGGGTGTTGGTGGAGTTGCCCATGACCAGCGGCTGGCCGTTGGCCAGGTACACGTCATAGTTGGAACCCCGCTCGGTCACCGAGGTGCCGACCAGCTCGGACAGCTGGCGCACGGCATCGTTGCGCTTGTCCATCAGGTCGTTGGGCGCACCGGCGGATGGGGAAATCTTGGTGATCTGCTCGTTGAGCTGGGCGATGCTGGTCGCCAGCTTGTTCACCTGGTCGGCCATGTCCGCCAGGTTGGTGTTGATCCCGGTGTTCTGGTCGTTGAGCTGCTTGGCGATGGAGTTGAAGCGATCGCTCAGGGCCTTGGCACTGCTCAGGGTGTTCTGGCGGGCGGCATCATCGGTCGGCTTGGTCGAGACGGCCTGCAGGGAGGTGAAGAAGCTCTGCAGGGACGCGGTCATGCCGGTGTTGGTGTCGGACAGCATCGAGTCGGTCGGCGTGACCTGGGCCAGGTACGACGAGGCATCGCTGTTGAGCGAGGTCGCGGTGTGCAGCTGCGATTCCAGGTAGGCGCTGTAGACCCGGCGCACATCCGCCAGGGTGGTCCCGGTGCCGATGAAAACGTTGCCGTAACGCTGCGAGGCTGCAGTGGTCTGCACGGTTTGCTGACGCGAATAACCGGCCGTGTCGACGTTGGCAATGTTGTTACCCGTAGTCGTCAGGGCCGAGCTGGCAGCGTTCAACCCCGTCATCCCGATATTGAGCAAACTCATGATTCAGACCTTATAAATTCGTGGAAGCGCCCGTCACCGCAGCGTAGTTCTGGTAGCTCTTCATCTGTTTTGCTATTTGCGTGATCTTGCTGGCGTAATCCGGATCGGTTGCATACCCGGCCTTTTGCAGCTCACGCACAAACTGTTCAGGTTTATCGGCCGACTTCAGCACATCTTGATAGCGACTGTTGCTCTGCAGCAGGGTCACCAGGTCGTGGAAGCTGTCCTGATAGGACGCATAGGAACGGAAGTCCGCTGTTTCCTTGACCATCTGCCCGTCGCGGAACTCACTGGTAATGGCCCGCGCCTGCGGCCCCTGCCAACTGCTGCCGGCCTTGATGCCGAACAGGTTGTGACTGCTGCTGCCGTCCTGCTGACGCATGACCGACTTGCCCCAGCCGGTTTCCAGCGCGGCCTGGGCCACCAGGTAGCGCGGATCGACACCGATACGCTTGGCGGCCTGCTCGGCCATCGGCAGCATGGTGGCGACGAATTCGTCAGGCGAGCTGAAGGCACGCTTGGCCGGCGCCAACGGCGGCTGGGCCACCGCGCGACCATAGATCTGCATGCGTGCCGCCGGCACGGCGATGCTGCGGGCCGCCAGGCTGTCGTTCTTCAGCGCCGCATCGGCGGAGGCAGTGCTGCGCTCCGGCACGGCGTAGCCGGCCGCGGCGACCTGGCTGGCATCGGCGGACGGCACCAGGCCGGCCAACAGCCGGTCGGTGAGCTTGCTCGGCAGCGCCAGGCGCCGGGCATTGAGCTTGGCCACGTCATTGCGCAGGGTGCCATCGGCGGCATTGCCATGGGCAACCCGCGAGGCCCACAAGGCGTGCTGACCGTTGGAACGGGTGAAAGGCGAACCCGGCGTCGAAGTGACGGTACCCGCGGCGATCGGCGTCTCGACCGGTGCGGCAGGCGCTGCGGTCGTGCCGGCCGGCGGTCCGACCGTCAAGCCGCTGTCGGAGGGCCTGGTGTGCTTTTCCTTCGACATCTGGCGCATCAGCACATCGGCCAGGCCGATCCCCCCCCCCTGGCGGGACATGGTCACCGCCAGCTGCTGGTCATACATTTCCTGATACTGCTTGGCCGTCGGGGTATTGAGCGGGTTGTCCTGGCCCAGCACCTCGGTGGCCGAACGCATCGACTTGAGCATCTGGCTGAGGAACAGCGATTCGAATTCCTGGGCCACCTTGCGCAGGTTGCCGTCGCTGGTGCGATCGCCGACCTTCAGGTTGTTCAGGCGATTGAGGTCGGTGTACGCCCCCGAGTCACTGACGTTGACGATCCCGCTGTTACGAATATCGACCATGGAATCGACCTCAGATCACGATCAGGTCGGCCTGCAGCGCGCCGGCCTGTTTCAATGCTTCGAGAATCGCCATCAGGTCGCCTGGCGCCGCCCCCACCTGGTTCACCGCACGGACGATCTCGTCCAGGGTGGTTCCCGGGCCGAACTTGAACATCGGCTTGGCTTCCTGCTGGGCATTGACCCGCGAGCGCGGGACGACCGCCGTGGTGCCATTGGACAGCGGCCCCGGCTGGCTGACGATCGGGTCCTCGGTGATGGTCACCGTCAGGCTGCCGTGGGTCACTGCCGCTGGCGAAACCTTGACGTTCTGACCGATCACGATGGTGCCGGTGCGCGAGTTGATGATGACCTTCGCCACCGCCTGACCCGGATCGACCTCGAGATTTTCCAGGATCGAGATGTAGTCGACACGCTGGCTCGGGTCCAGCGGCGCGGTCACCCGTACCGAACCACCGTCAATGGCCTGGGCCACGCCAGGGCCGAGCATGTCGTTGACCTTGTCGACGATGCGCTTGGCGGTGGTGAAGTCGGAACGGTTGAGGTTCAGGGTCAGGCTGTTGCCCTGGTTGAAGCCGCTCGGCACCGCCCGCTCGACGGACGCACCACCGGGGATCCGGCCAGCCGACGGAACGTTGACGGTGATCTTCGAACCGTCACGCCCCTCGGCATCGAAGCCACCCACCACCAGGTTGCCCTGGGCGATGGCGTAGACGTTGCCGTCGATACCCTTCAAAGGCGTCAGCAGCAGGGTGCCGCCCCGCAGGCTCTTGGCGTTACCGATGGAGGACACGGTGATGTCGACCACCTGCCCCGGCTTGGCGAACGCCGGCAGGTCGGCACTGACCGACACCGCCGCGACGTTCTTGAGCTGGACGCTGCCGGAGTTGGCCGGCACCTTGATACCGAACTGCGACAGCATGTTGTTGAAGGTCTGCAGGGTGAACGGGGTCTGGGTGGTCTGGTCACCCGTACCGTTCAGGCCGACCACCAGGCCGTAGCCGATCAGTTGGTTGGAACGTACGCCGGAGATACTGGCGATGTCCTTCAACCGTTCGGCATGGACACTGAGGGCGGTCGACATCAGCAGCACGGCCGCCATCAGATGCTTGAAGTTGAACATGATCGTCGGCACCTAGAAAGGCCAGAGTGGGCTGAGGAAGAAACGGTCGAACCAGCCCGGCTGACTCGTATCGGCAAAGGAGCCGGTACCCGAATAGGTGATGCGCGCATCGGCCACGCGGGTGGACGGCACGGTGTTATCGGTGGCGATGTCGTCGGCCCGGACCAGGCCGGCGATCCGTACCAACTCGTCGCCGGTATTGAGGGTCAGCCACTTCTCGCCACGCACGGCAATGATGCCGTTGGGCAGCACATCGGCCACGGTGACGGTGATCGAACCGGTCAGGCTGTTGCTCTGGCCGGCCTTGGCGGAGCCGTCGCTGGCACGGTTACCGGTATAGCCGGCATTCAGGGTGAGGTCGCCACTGCCCAGCGGGTTGTTGGTGTTCGGCACACTGCCAAACAGCGAAGTCAGGCCCAGGCTGTTGGAGCTTTTCTTCGACAGGTTGGAGTTGGCGTTCTTGCTGGCCTGGGTAGCTTCGTTCAGGGTGATGGTGATGATGTCACCGACCCGGAACGCCTTGCGGTCGCCATACAGGTTCTGTTCGAAACCGGCCTGGTAGATCGAGCCGTTGTTCGCCGCGGCTGGCAGCGGGGTCCGCGGCAACACCGGCGCATAGTACGGGTCATTGGGTTTGGGCGGCGGGCTTACGCACCCCGCCAGCGCAGCAATCCCACTCAGCGCGAGAATAGAAAACAACCGATTCATGACCCTTACCTCACGGTGTTGCCGGCGACCCCGGGGCCGCCACATAGACTTGATTACAGATTCTGCGCGACGAACGAGAGCATCTGGTCGGCGGTGGAGATCACCTTGGAGTTCATTTCGTAGGCACGCTGGGTGGTGATCATGTTGACCATCTCCTCAACGGTGCTGACGTTGGAGGTTTCCAGGGTGCTCTGCTCGGTGGTACCGAAACCGTTCAGGCCCGGCGTGCTGACCTGTGGCGCGCCGCTGGCGGCGGTTTCCAGGAACAGGTTGCCACCGATGGCCTGCAGGCCGGCCGGGTTGATGAAGTCGGCGGTCTGCAGGTTGCCGATCACCTGCGAAGCCGGGTTGCCGGCGGTGGTGATCGAGACGGTGCCGTCCTTGCCGACAGTGAAGGTCTGGGCGTTGTTCGGGATCACGATAGCCGGCTGCAGGGCGAAACCGGCGGCGGTGACGATCTGGCCGGTGTTGTCCAGGTGGAAGGTGCCGTCACGGGTATAGGCCGTGGTGCCGTCCGGTTGCAGGATCTGGAAGAAACCACGGCCGTTGACTGCGATATCCAGGGGCTGATCGGTGGTCTGCAGGCTACCGGCGGCGAAGTTCTTCTGCGTACCGACGATGCGCACACCGGTACCCAGTTGCAGGCCCGACGGCAGTTCGCTGTCCTGGGTCGACTGGGCGCCAGGCTGACGCTTGATCTGGTACAACAGGTCCTGGAACTCGGCACGATCACGCTTGAAGCCGGTGGTCGAGACGTTGGCCAGGTTGTTGGAAATGGTGGTCAGGTTGGTGTCTTGCGCCGCCAAACCTGTTTTTGCAACCCATAGAGCCGGAAGCATTCTGTTCTCCTTCGCGCGCCTGTTTTACGGCGCTACGTTGTGGTGATTAGCTGATCTGCAAGACCCGAGCCATTGCCTGGTCATCGTCTTTCGCGGTGTTCATCATCTTGATATGCAGTTCGAACTGCTTGGACAGGGCCAGCACCGCGGTCATCTCTTCGACGGCATTGACGTTGCTCGCCTCGAGGAAACCCGACTCCAGCTTGACGCTGGCATCGACGGCCGCCGGCTGCCCATCCTTGGTGTGGATCATGCCGTCCAGGCCCTTGGTCATGTTCTTGAGGTCGGGCTTGACCAGTTTGATGCGGTCGACCACGGCCACCACGCGTGGCCCCTCGCCCATCGAGCGGATGCTGATGGTGCCGTCCTGGCCCACTTCGATCTTCGACTCGGGCGGCACGGCGATCGGGCCGGCGTTGCCGATCACCGGCATGCCGTTGCCGGCACGCAGCACACCGAGCGCGTCAATATTCATGCTTGCGGTACGCACATAGGCTTCGCCACCGTCCGGGGTCTGCACCGCCATCCAACCGTCGCCGCCCACGGCCACGTCGAGATCGCGCCCGGTTTCCTGCATCGCGCCCGGCGAGAAATCGGTTGCCGGCCGCTCGCTCATGGCAAACGCACGCGCCGGAAAGACGTCACCGAACACCGGCATCGAACGGGCCTGTTCCAGGTCACGCTGAAAGCCGCTGGTAGAGATGTTCGCCAGATTGTTGGCATGCGCCTTTTGCGCCAGGGCGTTCTGGCTGGCGCCGGTCATTGCCACGTAAAGGTACTTGTCCACAGTCTTTCCTCTTGCTGACGGACGTTTGCCGCCCACCGCTGTACGGCGAGAGGCTTAGCAATTTCTGCACCAACATTGCGTTACGCCCCGCAACCCCTGCTCTGCCGGGGCTATGGCGACAAGGCAAGGATGCCTGACTGTCGAACAAAGACGAAAAAACGGCGCCGTTATGCCGCTAGCGGCAAGCCTCGGTCAGAGAGATGAGCCCGTGTCCTGCGCGTTGCCTACTCCGTCCGCCTTACCGACTTCATAGACCTTGAGCTTGTTGGCAATGGTGGTATGGGAAACCCCCAGGCGCTTGCCCAGCGACCGACTGCTCGGATGTTCCGAATACAGCCGTTCCAGCACCGCCTTCTCGAACCGCCCGACGATCTCGTCCAACCCGCCCTCCAGGGAAAAATCCCCCAGTGGCTGGCGAACGCCGTAGTCCGGCAGGCGAATATGCTCGGCCTTGACCAGGCCGCCATCGCACAACGACACCGCCTGGAACAGCACGTTTTCCAGTTGGCGGACATTGCCCGGCCAGTGGTAATGGCTCAGCCGCTCCATCGCCGCCGGCGCCAGCTTCGGCAACGGGCAACCGATCTGCCGGCTGGCCTGGTCAAGGAAATGCTCCACCAGCGGCGTCAGGCCATCCAGGCATTCGCGCAACGGCGGAATATGCAGCGACAGCACATTGAGGCGGTGATACAGGTCCTGGCGAAACTCGCCGCGGGCGCACAGCTCCGACAGATCGACCTGGGTCGCGCAGATCACCCGCACGTCGAGGTAGACCTCCTCGTCGCTGCCGACCCGACGGAAGCCACCATCCTGCAGAAAGCGCAGCAGCTTGGCCTGCAGCCGCGGGCTCATCTCCCCCACACCGTCAAGAAACAGCGTACCGCCCGCCGTGAGTTCCAGCAGGCCGAGCTTGCCCTCGGCCCGCGCGCCCTCGAACGCGCCGGGACCGTAACCGAACAGTTCGGTCTCGGCCATCGACTCCGGCAGGCCGGCACAGTTGAGCGCCATCAAGGGCGCCTGACCACGCGGACTGGCCAGGTGGCAGGCACGCGCCAGCAACTCCTTGCCGGTGCCGGTTTCGCCCTCGATCAGCAGCGGCGCATCCAGGGGTGCCATGCGCCGGGCCTCGCGGACCACCGCCGCCATCACCCGTGAACTCTGGAAGATGCTGTCGAACCCGCGTAGCTCCTGCTTGCGCACGTTGTAGATCCGTTCGCCGACCTGGTCGGCCCGGTGCAGCGTCAAAACCGCGCCGGCCATGGCCTCGCTGTCCTCGTGCTCGGGCTGCAACGGGGCGATATCCGCCAGAAACACATCACCCTTGACCTTGACCCGCAAGCCATTGATCCGAGACTTGTTGCTGCGCACCAGTTCCGGCAGGTCGAAATCCGGCGCATAGCGGGACAGGGCAATCCCCGGCACCTCGTCGACCCGCACCCCGAGCAACTGTGCCGCCGCCCGGTTCGCCGCGACGATGCAACCGCCCATATCGATGGACAACACCGGAAACTCCAGCGCGCCCAGCAAGGCATTGAGCTCCATGTGCCGGCGCTCGCTGGGCATCAGCCCGACCCGTTTTACGCCGAAGACCCCGGCGATGGTCTCGAACCGCGGCCGCAGCGCCTGGAACTGCAGATTGATCAGGTTGGGACAATGCAGGTAGATCGCATTGCCCTGGTCGCCGCCGACCTCCCCCCGGGCCACGTTGATGCCGTAATCCACCAGCAGGTTGAGGATGTCGCGAAGGATGCCGATGCGGTTCTGGCAGTGCACTTTGATACGCATGAAAAAAGCCCGGGAAGGTGGTCAGGACTGCTCGACGGGAACGAAACCTCCATCCAGACGGGTCTGGCGGAATCGATCCGAGAACTTTTTGGGTGGCGCCGCAGTTTTTCGTAAAGATTACGTGACACCGATCAACAAAACCACCCAGGAAAAATGCCGACCACCGGGCACAACGCGACATTTGTAACGATTACTTTACGGAAAAAGCCCGCCTGCGCCACTTCCTATACCGCCCAGCCCGGTGCATTCGCGACCATGGCGGATCAACACTTAGGCACAACGCTGGACATAACAAGAACGATCCCTCTAGCAGGAGAGCTGTATGAAGCAGACGCAATACGTGGCTCGCGAGCCCGATGCGCAAGGGTTTATCGACTACCCGGCCGCCGAGCACGCGGTGTGGAACACCCTGATCACCCGGCAGATGAAAGTGATCGAGGGTCGTGCCTGCCAGGAATACCTGGACGGTATCGAAAAGCTCGGCCTGCCCCATGACCGGATTCCACAACTGGGCGAAATCAACGCCGTACTGGCCGCGACCACCGGCTGGCAGGTGGCCCGGGTGCCGGCGCTGATTCCCTTCCAGACCTTCTTCGAACTGCTGGCCAACAAGCAGTTTCCGGTAGCGACCTTCATTCGCACCGAAGAGGAGCTGGACTACCTGCAGGAACCGGACATCTTCCACGAGATCTTCGGCCACTGCCCGCTGCTGACCAATCCCTGGTTCGCCGAATTCACCCACACCTACGGCAAGCTCGGCCTCAAGGCCACCAAGGAACAACGGGTGTACCTGGCGCGGCTGTACTGGATGACCATCGAATTCGGCCTGGTCGATACCCCGCAAGGCCGACGCATCTACGGCGGCGGCATCCTCTCCTCGCCCAAGGAGACGGTCTACAGCCTGTCCGGCGAACCCGAACACCAGCCGTTCGACCCGCTGGAAGCCATGCGCACCCCCTATCGCATCGATATCCTGCAGCCGGTGTACTTCGCCCTGCCGGACCTCAAGCGCTTGTTCGACCTGGCCCACGAGGACATCATGGGGCTGGTCGAACAAGCCATGCAACTGGGCCTGCGGGCCCCTAAATTCCCGCCCAAGGCCGCTTGACCGGCGACCTTCGGCCACCTCCCGAGAGCCCTCGCGCCGATGCCGCCGACCGGTATCGCCGAGGGGCGTGCAACGAACAAGAACGACAGACAGGAATACACCATGACCACCCTCACCCAAGCCCACTGCGAAGCCTGCCGCGCCGATGCCCCACAGGTCAGCGACGAGGAACTGCCGGTACTGCTGCGGCAGATTCCGGACTGGAATATCGAAGTTCGCGACGGCATCATGCAGTTGGAGAAGGTCTACCGCTTCAAGAACTTCCAGTTCGCGCTGGCCTTTACCAATGCCGTCGGCGCCATCTCCGAAGCCGAGGGCCATCATCCGGGCCTGTTGACCGAGTGGGGCAAAGTCACCGTGACCTGGTGGAGCCACTCCATCAAGGGCCTGCACCGTAACGATTTCATCATGGCGGCACGCACCGACGAGGTCGGCAAAACCGCCGAGGGCCTTAAATAATGCATTTCAACGCCATCGCGCGCGTACCCGGCGACCCGATCCTCGGTCTGCTGGAGGCTTATGCCCAGGACCCGAACCCGAACAAGTTCGATCTCGGTGTCGGCGTCTACAAGGACGCCCAGGGCCTGACGCCCATCCTGCAGTCGGTCAAGCTGGCCGAGCAGAAGCTGGTGGACGGGCAACTGACCAAGTCCTATATCGGCGGCCATGGCGACCTGCGTTTCGGCAGCCTGTTGTGCGAACTGGTGATGGGCGCGGATTCGCCGCTGATCGCCGAGCGCCGGGTCGGTGCCACCCAGACCCCGGGTGGCACCGGCGCGCTGCGCCTGAGCGCGGACTTCATCGCCCAGTGCCTGCCGGGACGCGGCATCTGGCTGAGCGACCCGACCTGGCCGATCCACGAGACCATCTTCAACGCCGCCGGCCTGAAGATCAGCCACTACCCCTACGTCGGCGCGGACAACCGCCTGAATGTCGACGGCATGCTCGCGGCCCTGGAACAGGCGCCCAAGGGCGACGTGGTGCTGCTACACGCCTGCTGCCACAACCCGACCGGTTTCGACCTGTCCCATGCCGACTGGCAGCGGGTGCTGGAGGTCGTTCGCCGGCGCGAGCTGCTGCCACTGATCGACTTCGCCTACCAGGGCTTTGGCGATGGCGTCGAGGAGGATGCCTGGGCGGTCCGCCTGTTCGCCAGGGAACTGCCGGAAGTGCTGATCACCAGTTCCTGCTCGAAGAACTTCGGCCTGTATCGCGAACGTACCGGCGCGCTGCTGGTCTGCACCGCCAATGCCGAGAAGCTGCTGGATGTGCGCAGCCAATTGGCGGCGGTGGCGCGCAACCTCTGGTCCAACCCGCCGGATCACGGCGCCGCGGTGGTGCTGACCATCCTCGGCGATGCGCAGTTGAGACAGCTCTGGGCCGAGGAAGTCGAAGCCATGCGTGCGCGCATCGCCCAACTGCGCAGCGGCCTGGTCGAGGCACTTACGCCCCATGGCCTGGCGGAACGCTTCGCCCATATCGGGGTGCAACGCGGGATGTTCTCCTACACCGGCCTGTCGCCAAGCCAGGTACAGCGGCTGCGTGACGAGTACAGCATCTACATGGTCAGCTCCGGCCGGGCCAACGTCGCCGGCATCGACGCGACCCGCCTGGATGCACTGGCCGAGGCGATCGCGGCCGTCTGCAAGTAAGCCCATGCGCTCCCCCACCCGGGGGAGCGCACTGGCGGGCAGCATTTGTTCAATGCCCCGGCGACGAATGGCCGAGCCGCATGAAAGATAAAAAATCTTTCTGTCACCTGCAGTGCTGTATCCTGCCCAGGCTTTTTAAAAGCGCGGATCTACCCAGCGATTTAAAAACAGACTTTGCAAGGAGTGACGAAGATGCACGAAATACCCAACTTCCCCTTCCCGAGCCTGCACGAAACTGAGCAGAAAACCCCGCAACAAGCCAGCGCCGAACAGCCTGAAACCCATGAGGCTGCCGACAGCCTGAAGGCCGACAGCAAGGACTGAGGCCTGTAAGAACTGACCGTGTGAAAAACCACCAGCTGATGTTTTTTCACACGGCCAGGCAGAACCCATCCTCCAGGAACACACCGTGACCGACACCTTCGACGAAACCCAGGCCAACCTGCTGATCGGCACCGCCGAACAGATGATCGCACTGTGGAACAACCTGTCCGAGGAAAAGCAGGCCGCCCTGCTCGCCCGCTTCGGCAGCCAGGAAAATGCCCTGGCCGCACTGGTGACCACCCGCTTGCTGGCACAGCCGCAATCCTGATGCCCTGTCCGACGTTTTTTTCGATTTAACGCCCTACAACTCTCTTAGCCTCGTTATCATAAGCAGCCTATCTTTACCCTTCGCTGCCATGGTGAGCCTTTGCCCACGTCAGATTCCCAGCGCCCCCTCGCGGTGACGCTGCAAGTCGTTTCCATCGTCCTGTTCACCTTCATCGGTTACCTGAACATCGGCATCCCGCTGGCGGTACTGCCAGGTTACGTCCACAGTGAGCTGGGTTTCGGCGCGGTTATCGCCGGCCTGGTGATCAGCGTGCAGTACCTGGCGACGCTGCTCAGCCGCCCTTACGCCAGCCGGATCATCGACAACCTGGGCAGCAAGCGCGCGGTGATGTACGGCCTGGCCGGCTGCGGCCTGAGCGGGGTGTTCATGCTGCTGCCGAGCTTCCTCCAGGGTGTGCCGGCCCTGAGCCTGGCCAGCCTGTTCATCGGTCGGCTGATCCTCGGCAGCGCCGAGAGCCTGGTCGGCTCCGGCTCCATCGGCTGGGGCATCGGCCGGGTCGGCGCGCAGAACACCGCCAAGGTGATTTCCTGGAACGGCATCGCCAGCTACGGCGCCCTCGCCGTCGGTGCGCCGCTGGGGGTGTGGCTGGTCAACCAGTTGGGGCTGTGGAGCATGGGTGTCAGCATCCTGCTGCTGGCGAGCCTCGGCCTGCTGCTGGCCTGGCCGAAGCAGGCGGCCCCGATCGTCGCCGGTGAGCGCCTGCCGTTCCTGCACGTCCTCGGTCGGGTACTGCCCCATGGCACCGGGCTGGCACTGGGCTCCATCGGCTTTGGCACCATCGCAACCTTCATCACCCTGTATTACGCCACCCGGCATTGGGGCAACGCCGTGCTGTGCCTGACCCTGTTCGGCGCGAGCTTCATCGGCGCCCGGCTGCTGTTCGGCAACCTGATCAACCGCCTCGGCGGCTTTCGCGTAGCGATTGCCTGCCTGTCGGTGGAAACCCTAGGCCTGTTGCTGCTGTGGGTTGCGCCGGATGCCCACTGGGCACTGGCCGGCGCGGCGCTGAGCGGGTTCGGTTTCTCGCTGGTGTTTCCGGCGCTGGGCGTGGAAGCGGTCAACCTGGTACCAGCCTCCAGCCGCGGTGCGGCAGTGGGCGCCTATTCGCTGTTCATCGACCTGTCGCTGGGCATCACCGGCCCGCTGGTCGGCGCAATCGCCGCCGGCTTCGGCTTTGCCTCGATTTTCCTGTTCGCCGCGCTGGCCTCGGTTTCCGGCCTGGGCCTGAGCCTCTACCTGTATCGCCAGGCCCCTAAACGTCGCGAGCAGCGCGACCAGGCCTGAGCCCGACGTGGGAGGTGCCAGGGTTCCGTGCAAGGCTTGTGGGCCCAAAGACTTTGACGAATGACATAGAGCGTCAGTAGTCCACCTTGCCGCGTCCGGCCTTGATCGCCCCGCGCTGGGACTTGCTGTCCAGGCGGCGCTTTTTCGAGCCCAGGGTCGGCTTGGTCGGACGGCGCTTCTTCTCCACCTTCGTCGCCGCCTGGATCAGCTCCACCAGGCGCAACAGGGCATCGGCGCGGTTCTGCTCCTGGGTCCGGTATTGCTGGGCCTTGATCACGACCACCCCGTCGCCGGTGATACGGCTGTCGCTCAGGGCCAGCAGGCGCTCCTTGTAGAACGGCGGCAGCGACGAGGCCGGAATGTCGAAACGCAGGTGCACCGCGCTGGAGACCTTGTTGACGTTCTGCCCACCGGCCCCCTGGGCACGAATCGCCGTCCACTCGATCTCGTGGTCGGGCAGTTGCACGTTGTTGGAAATCACCAGCATGGAAAAGACGTCCGCGATCAGAGCGTTCAGGATACAGAAATGACAAACCCGGCACAGGGCCGGGTTTGTCGGTGACAGGTGCCGTCTACTTCACGGCGGAGCCTGCAACCGGCAGGCCCTGCTGGGCACCGCGACGGTTCTTGATGCCGTAGCAGACCCACATGAACACCAGCCACACCGGAATCGCGTACACCGAGACCTGGATGCCCGGGATCATCAGCATGATACCGAGGATGAACACCACGAACGCCAGACAGATGTAGTTGCCGTACGGGTACCACAGCGCCTTGAACAGCGGCGCCTGCCGGGTACGATTCATGTGCTGGCGGAACTTGAAGTGCGAGTAGCTGATCATCGCCCAGTTGATCACCAGGGTCGCGACCACCAGCGACATCAACAGCTCCAGCGCATGCTGCGGGATCAGGTAGTTCATCAGCACCGCGACGAAGGTCACCAGCGCCGAGGCGAGGATCGACCACACCGGCACCCCACGCTTGTCGATGCGGGCCAGCAGCTTCGGCGCGTCGCCCTGCTCGGCCATGCCCAGCAACATGCGGCTGTTGCAGTAGGTACCGCTGTTGTACACCGACAGTGCCGCAGTCAGGACCACGAAATTGAGGATGTGCGCCGCGGTGTTGCTGCCCAGCATCGAGAACACCTGGACGAACGGGCTGCCACTGTAGGCATCGCCAGAGGCGTTGAGGGTGGTGAGCAGGCTGTCCCACGGCGTCAGCGACAGCAGCACCACCAGGGCACCGATGTAGAAAATCAGGATCCGGTAGATCACCTGGTTGATGGCCTTGGGAATCACGGTCTTCGGCTTGTCGGCTTCCGCCGCGGTGAACCCGAGCATCTCCAGGCCACCGAAGGAGAACATGATGATCGCCATGGCCATGACCAGGCCGCTGACGCCGTTGGGGAAGAATCCGCCGTGCGACCACAGGTTGCTCAGCGCAGCCTGCTCGCCGCCGTGACCGCTGACCAGCAGGTAGCTGCCCAGGGCGATCATGCCGACGATGGCCGCGACCTTGATGATCGCGAACCAGAACTCGGCCTCACCGAAGACCTTCACGTTGGCCAGGTTGATCAGGTTGATCAGCACGAAGAAGCCTGCCGCCGACGCCCAGGTCGGCACGTCCGGCCACCAGTAGTGGATGTACTTGCCGACCGCGGTCAGCTCCGACATGCCCACCAGGATGTACAGGATCCAGCAGTTCCAGCCCGACAGGAATCCGGCGAAACCGCCCCAGTACTTGTGGGCGAAGTGGCTGAAGGAGCCGGCGACCGGCTCTTCGACGATCATCTCGCCCAGTTGGCGCATGATCATGAAGGCGATGAAGCCGCAGATCGCGTAGCCGAGGATCATCGACGGACCGGCGGACTTCAGCACCCCGGCCGAACCGAGGAACAGACCGGTACCAATGGCCCCACCGAGGGCGATCAGCTGGATATGACGATTTTTCAGGCCGCGTTTCAGCTCGCCCGAAGGAGGAAGGGTTCCACTCATTGGAAAGGGTCTCACGCAAGGTTGGATGATGTTCGTGGGCGTCGAGGTATCAGCGATAAGCGATAGACGAAACCCTGGGGACAAACACCAGGCCGCGGCGTGGACGCCAGGTATTAAGAGGGCAGTGATTGCGAGGATTGCTACAAGTCATGCGTCACCTGTTTGTTTTTATCTGTGACGAAATCGAACCCATCGTGCTTGTGACAGGATGGAGTGAACAAGGCGGATAACCTTGAGGGTATTGGCTTCGGAGGCGTCGCAAGGCAGCCACCGGACAGCACAAAATGCGCGAGTACGCAGTTGGGTCACAGTTAAAACGGCGCGCATTGTACACCGCCAGACCACCACCGGCAGGTATGGGGATATCACACCGCCGCCGCTGGCGGCGGACAAGAGGCCTTGCCAGGGCAAAAACCAGGATCGCCCGGCGCCTCGGAAACTATTCCTTACAGGGCGTCGAAGCCAATGAATTCAGGGGGTTTTCCCGACTAACTCGTCAATTTTTCCTGACGACGTGTAACGAAAATTTTCCACTTCGCGCAGCGAAAAAAATCTGCAAAAAAAAAACGCCAATCGGACGATTGGCGTTTTCTCAAGACGCTTGGCGCTTATTCAGGCTTGCGCCGACCGAAGCCGGGACGCTGGCCGGAACCGGCCGGTGCACCACGCCGCTTGCCCGAAGGCGTGCCGTTGTCCACCAGGCCAATGCCCGGGCGCTTGGACTTCGGCGCCGGCTTGCCCGGGCGCTTGCTGTCCGCCGGGCGCTCGGCCACCGGCGTCCCCCGGTTCGCCGGACCACGGCCAGCCGGGCGCGGTGCCCGCGGAGCCCGCTCGCCATCCTGACGGGACGGCTTGCGTGCCGGACGCTCGCCTTCGATCTGCGGCTCGCGACTCGGACGCTCGGCAGCGTCGCCGATCGCCGGACGCAGGGTCCGCACACGCTCGCTCCGGGCCATCGGACGCGAGGACTTGCGCTGCATGCGCTCCAGCTTGTCCTTGCTCTTGGCGTTCAGTTGCGGCATCGCCACCGGGGTCAGGCCGACTTCGGCACTGAGGATATCGACCTCGGACTGGCTCATTTCGCGCCAGCGGCCCATCGGCAGGTCGGAGTTGAGGAACACCGGACCGAAACGCACGCGCTTCAGGCGGCTGACCACCAGCCCCTGGGATTCCCACAGGCGACGGACCTCACGGTTGCGGCCTTCCATCACCACGCAGTGATACCAGTGGTTGAAGCCTTCGCCACCGGGCGCCTGCTGGATGTCGGTGAACTTGGCCGGGCCGTCCTCGAGCATGACCCCAGCCTTGAGGCGCTCGATCATCTCGTCGTCGACTTCACCCCGCACACGTACCGCGTACTCGCGGTCCATCTCGTAGGACGGGTGCATCAGGCGGTTGGCCAGTTCACCGTCGGTGGTGAACATCAGCAGGCCGGTGGTGTTGATGTCGAGGCGGCCGATGTTGATCCAGCGCCCGTCTTTCGGCCGTGGCAGCTTGTCGAACACGGTCGGACGGCCTTCCGGGTCGTCACGGGTGCAGATCTCGCCATCGGGCTTGTTGTACATGATCACCCGGCGCACCGACTCGGCGGCCTCTTCGCGCTTGATGACCTTGCCATCGATGGTGATGGCGTCGTGCAGGTCGACGCGTTGGCCGAGGGTGGCCTCGCTGCCATTGACCTTGATCCGGCCCTGGCTGATCCAGCCTTCCACGTCACGGCGCGAGCCCACGCCGATACGGGCGAGGACCTTCTGCAGTTTTTCGCCTGCGGGGCGGATGGGTTGGCTGTCCTGGTCTTGCAGATCGTTGTCACTCATCTGGGCACCTCCCGGTGTGTCGATTCAGGCCTGGCCTGATAGAGATAAAAAACTGTCGTGGACGAACGGGTTCGTCGAAGGGCCGCGAATCATACGCGGATCTTCGACGTTGCGCATCATGTAGTAGCCGGGCTTGCCCGTGAACCGTCGAAGGCGGCCTGCATGCAGGTGCCCTGGCATGCCCGGGCGCCATGGCGTGACCAGCCGATCCGACCGCTCATCGCAGACGAGCCAAAGACACTTGGCCCCCGCACACAAGGTTACCTCAATCCTCCCACTGGCGCCGTTCGTTCTCGATGGCTTCGGCCAGTGCCTGGGCCTCGGCTTCCTCTTCGCTCAGTTCGGTGGCCGGTTCAGGCGCCGGCTTGCCGGCATCCAGCGCGGCGACCGCAGCCAGCAAACGCTCGCGGGCTTCGGCGGCACCGACCAGGTCCTCCTCCGGCCCGTCCTCGATTTCGTCTGGCTCCGATTCAGGCTCCGCCCCAAACCCGTCATCCAGCCCGGACTCCGCCTCCTCCTCCCGCTCCGGCAGGTCGAAGGCCCCAGGCGACGACAAACCGGGCTCGTCCGCAAACGCCCCCGTCGACGCTGGAGCCTCGCCATCCCGGAGCAGGTCGTCGAAGTCGGTCTTGATCCCCTCCTCCATGGAGTCCAGCTCCAGCAGCAGGGTATGGAAGCTGGTCTCCTCCTTCTTCGGCTCGTCTTCCGCGTCCGGATCGACACTGGCATCGGCCAGCGCCTGCAGCCCCTCGGGCACCGGCGCGTCGTCGAAATCGAGCACCGGGTCCGGTTCCAGCTCGCGCAGTTCCGCCAAGGGTGGCAGGTCGTCGAGGTTCTTCAGGTTGAAATAGTCGAGAAAGGCCTTGGTGGTGGCGAACATCGCCGGCTTGCCCGGCACCTCGCGATAGCCGACGACGCGAATCCACTCGCGCTCCAGCAGGGTCTTGACGATCTGACTGTTGACCGCCACGCCCCTTACATCCTCGATCTCGCCACGGGTGATCGGCTGGCGATAGGCGATCAGCGCCAGGGTTTCCAGCATCGCCCGCGAATAGCGCTGCGGACGCTCCTCCCAGAGCCGACCGACCCACGGCGCGAATTTCTCGCGAATCTGCAGGCGGTAACCGGAGGCCACCTCCTTGAGCTCGAAGGCACGGCCCTCGCAGGACTTGGCGAGGATCGTCAGGGCTTTCTTGAAAACCGGCGGTTCCGGGCGCTCGCCCTCCTCGAACAACTCGTACAGGCGTTCCATCGATTGCGGCTTTCCCGAAGCCAACAGGAAGGCTTCAAGCAGCGGGGCCAGCTCGCGGGGTTCAGTCAGGTTCATTGATTAAGCTCGTTATTCGGCGCGGGCACGCACATGGATCGCCGCAAAGGGCTCATTCTGCACCAGCTCGACCAGGGATTCCTTGACCAGCTCGAGGATCGCCATGAAGGTCACGACCACGCCGAGCTTGCCCTCCTCGGCGCTGAACAGCTCGACGAAGGGCACGAAGCCGCCACCCTTGAGACGTTCGAGCACATCGCTCATGCGCTCGCGGGTCGACAGCTGCTCACGCGTGACCTGGTGGCTTTCGAACATGTCGCCACGGCGCAACACTTCGGCCATGGACATCAGCACCTCTTCCAGGGCGACATCCGGCAGCAGCTTGCGCGCACGGGCCTCGGGGGCGTCCAGTTGCGGCACGATGATCTCGCGGCCGACCCGGCTCAGGCCATCGATACCTTCGGCGGCATTCTTGAAGCGCTCGTACTCCTGCAGCCGGCGAATCAGTTCGGCCCGCGGGTCCTCTTCCTCCTCCTCGACCTCGGCCGAACGCGGCAGCAGCATGCGCGACTTGATCTCGGCCAGCATGGCCGCCATCACCAGGTACTCGGCGGCCAGTTCCAGGCGCACCGATTGCATCAGTTCGACGTAGCCCATGTATTGGCGGGTGATTTCCGCCACCGGAATGTCGAGGATATCGATGTTCTGCTTGCGGATCAGGTACAGCAGCAGGTCCAGCGGGCCTTCGAAGGCTTCGAGGAAAACTTCCAGGGCATCCGGCGGAATGTACAGGTCCACCGGCATTTCCATGACCGCCTGGCCATAGACCATGGCGAATGGCAGTTCCTGCTGGGCTCCGGCCTGGCTCTCGACAGTTTCAACGGCGGACATTCAGGCCTCGACCATGAACGGTGCCGGGTCGCCGCAGCCAACCCGCACAACCTGCGGATCACCGTCGGCCAGGTTGATCACGGTGGACGCCTTGAGGCCGCCAAAACCGCCGTCGATGATCAGGTCGACCTGGTGCTCCAGCACCTGGCGGATCTCGTAGGGATCGACCATCGGCTCGCTTGCGTCAGGCAGGATCAGGCTCACGCTCATCAGCGGCTCTCCCAGTTCGGCCAGCAGCGCCAGGGCGATCGGGTGGCTGGGAATGCGCAGGCCGATGGTGCGCTTTTTCGGGTGCAGCAACAGCCGCGGGACTTCCCGGGTGGCGTTCAGGATGAACGTGTAGGGCCCCGGTGTGTGCGCCTTGAGCAGGCGGAACAGGCCGGTGTCGACCTTGGCGAACAGGCCGAGCTGCGACAGGTCGGCACAGATCAGCGCAAAGTTGTGCTTGTCATCCAGTTGCCGCAGCCGGCGCACGCGCTCGACCGCGCTCTTGTCGCCGATCTGGCAACCAATCGCATAGGACGAATCGGTCGGGTAGATCACCACCCCACCCTTGCGGATGATTTCCACCGCCTGCTTGATCAGGCGCGCCTGGGGATTTTCCGGATGTATCTGGAAAAATTGACTCACGTTGTCTTCCTGTTCAGACGCGTGCGGTTGATGGCTGGTCATGTTTGAACCGACACCAGAGTGGCGGCAGATCGTCGGGAAGCGGGCGGTACTCACCGATCTCGGACCAGCCTCCAGGGCCATGAAAGTCGCTGCCGGCACTGACCAGCAGCCCGAATTCACGGGCCAGGATCGCCAGGCTGCCGACCTGCTCGGCCGGCTGGTGCCCGTTGACCACTTCGATTGCCTGGCCTCCCGCTTGAATATAGTCGGCAATCAGCTTGCGACGCTTGCTGCGGGTGAAATCGTAGTGCCAGGGATGCGCCAGGCTGACCCAGGCACCGGCGGCGCGCAGGGTCCCGACGGTGTCCTCCAGGGACGGCCAGTGCAACTTGACGTCGCCCAGCTTGCCGGCCCCCAGCCATTTGCGAAAGGCCTCGGCGCGGTCCTTGACGAACCCGGCGCGCACCAGGAAATCGGCGAAATGCGGGCGCGCCGGGGCGTTGCCGCTGTCACCCAACTCCTGCTGGATCGCCCGCGCGCCTTCCAGGGCACCGGGCATGCCCTTGAGGGCCAGCTTGCGGGCGATCTCCTCGGAACGCAGCCAACGGCCCTCATGCAGGCGGGCAATCGCCTCGACCAGCGGCGGCGCCTGTTCATCGAAGCCGTAGCCGAGCACATGGATGGTCGCTCCGCCCCAGGTGCAGGACAGCTCGACCCCGTTGACCAGTTGCATGCCCAGGGCCTGCGCCGCTTCGCGGGCCTCGGCCAGGCCTTCGAGGGTGTCGTGGTCGGTCAGGGCCAGAACCCGCACGCCTCTCTCGTGCGCACGGGCAACCAGAGCCGCTGGCGCCAGGGCGCCGTCGGAGGCCGTGCTATGGCAGTGCAGGTCGATTTCCACGGGAACTGAATAACCTCTGGGTGGCGCTTTCGCTGACAAGTATGTTTGTTATTATGCCGCTACATCCTGCTTCTGGCTGCCACTGTGAAACAATTCATCGATTTCATCCCGCTGTTCCTGTTCTTCATCGTCTACAAAATCGAACCCCGCCTCATCGACATCGCCGGCCACAGCGTGACGGTCGGTGGCATCTACAGCGCCACGGCGGTGCTGATCGTCAGCTCGCTGGTGGTCTACGGTGCCCTGTTCATCAAACAGCGCAAGCTGGAGAAAAGCCAGTGGCTGACGCTGATCGCCTGCCTGGTGTTCGGCAGCCTGACCCTGGCCTTCCACAGTGAAACCTTCCTCAAGTGGAAGGCCCCGGTGGTCAACTGGCTGTTCGCCCTGGCCTTCGCCGGCAGTCATTTCATCGGCGACCGCCTGCTGATCAAGCGCATCATGGGCCACGCCCTGAGCCTGCCGGAGCCGATCTGGCTGCGCCTGAACCTGGCCTGGATCGTGTTCTTCGTGTTCTGCGGTGCCGCCAACCTGTTCGTCGCCTTCACCTTCCAGCAGTACTGGGTCGACTTCAAGGTGTTCGGCAGCCTGGGCATGACCCTGCTGTTCCTGGTGGGCCAGGGCATCTACCTGTCCCGCCACCTGCACGACGCCGATTCGACTACGCCCAAAACCGAGGACTGACATGCTCTACGCGATCATTGCCACAGACGTCGAGAATTCCCTGGAAAAACGCCTGGCGGCACGCCCGGCGCACCTTGAGCGGCTGCAGCAGCTCAATGCCGAAGGCCGCGTGATCCTGGCCGGCCCGCACCCGGCCATCGACAGCAACGACCCGGGCGCCGCCGGCTTCACCGGCAGCCTGATCGTCGCCGAGTTCGACTCCCTGGCAGCGGCCCAGGCCTGGGCCGAGGCCGATCCGTTCGTTGCCGCCGGCGTCTACGACAACGTCGTGGTCAAGCCGTTCCGCCGGACCCTGCCGTGATACCGGCCTGCACGCCCCCCACTGGCCGGGTGTCGTGCAGGCAATCGCTCATTATTCCCGCCCGACAGCCGACAACATCCTGAATACCGATTGGAATCAGGAGTTTCCGATGCGTAAAGGTCCGTTGTGTCTGCTGTTGATCACGTTGTCGCTGGGTGCGACCGCCCTGGCCGAGGAAGGCAGTGCGGGCAACGCCGTACCGCTGTCGCTGAGCGCCGCGAGCCAGATCAACGATCTGCAGCAGCGCCTGAAGGAAAGCGAGCGTTTGCGCGAAGAGCTGGGCAAGCAACTGTCCAGCGCCGATGCCGAACGCGAAAGCCCCCAACTGAGCCGCTTGCGCCAGGAGAACCAACGCCTCAAGCTGCAACTCAAGGAAGCGCTGGCCAACCCGGCTCCGCGCCTGCTGACCGACCAGCAGCAATGGTTCATCACCGGCGGTGGAGTTGCACTCCTGGCCATGCTCTGCGGTATCTTCGCCAGTGGCGGACGCCGACAACGTCGGCAATGGTTGAATTGAGAGCGCCCGAGGGCGATCTGTTATCGAGAACTTCATGAGCGACCTGTTACTGATTGACGATGACCAGGAGCTGTGCGAACTCCTGAGCAGTTGGCTGAGCCAGGAAGGCTTCCAGGTACGTGCCTGCCACGACGGCCTCAGCGCCCGCAAGGCCCTGGCCGACAGTTCCCCGGCGGCGGTGGTGCTGGACGTGATGCTGCCCGATGGCAGTGGCCTGGAACTGCTCAAGCAGTTGCGCAGCGATCATCCGGAACTGCCGGTAGTGATGCTGTCGGCCCGGGGCGAGCCGCTGGACCGCATCCTCGGCCTGGAGCTGGGCGCCGACGACTACCTGGCCAAGCCCTGCGACCCACGGGAACTGACCGCCCGCCTGCGCGCCGTGTTGCGCCGCAGTCATCCGACCGCAACCCCGAGCCAATTGGAGCTGGGCGACCTGTGTTTCAGCCCGGTACGCGGCGTGGTCACCATCGATCAGCAGGACTTTACCCTCACCGTCTCCGAAAGCCGCCTGCTCGAAGCGTTGCTGCAACAGCCGGGCGAACCGCTGGACAAGCAGGAACTGGCGCAGATCGCCCTCGGTCGCAAGCTGACCCTCTACGATCGCAGCCTGGACATGCATGTCAGCAACCTGCGCAAGAAGATCGGCCCGCATCCGGATGGAAGGCCGCGGATTGTGGCGCTGCGTAGTCGCGGGTACTACTACGCACCCTGATGCGAGGGGTGGATGACCGCCTTTGGTGGCCATCCACCTCCAATGTCAGCTCCCCCGCAAAACGTCTTTACCCAAGCTTTACCCTCCGCTGACCGCCGCTGACCTTGATCTCCTTAATCTGTACTCACCCGGACCGACCGGAACCGAGACAAGGAGAAACACCATGCGCAAGACCCTTATCGCCCTGATGTTCGCTGCAGCCCTGCCGACCGTTGCCATGGCCATGCCCGAAGGTGGTGGCCCGCTGGGCGGCCCTGGTGGCCCTCATGGCGGCGAGCCTCACTGGAAAGCCCCCTACGGCCAACTGGACCTGAGCCGCGAACAGCGTCATGCCATCGGCAGGCTGATGGGCGAACAGATGCACGCTCGCAAGGAACTCACCGAGAAGTACCTGGCCAAGCTCTCACCAGCCGACCAGGCGGCCTTCCAGGGCGAGCTGGACGCCGCCCGCCAGAAAACCGACGGGGAAATCCGCGCCCTGCTCAAGCCTGACCAGCAGAAGACCTTCGACGAGATCCAGAAAAAACGCGCCGAACGCCGCGCCGAATGGGCCGAATTCAAGGCCTGGAAAGCACAGCACGCGCAAAAGGCGCAATAATCCGCTGTACAGTGGCCTGTACGGTTGATTCCAGTATCCGAATCCGCCACACAGGCCACCCGCCCGACGGCCAACGCCGCCGGGCTTTGCCTGTTTCCACCGGATTGATTTGAGGACTTGCCGTGCGTTCACTGTTCTGGCGCATCCTGGCCAGCTTCTGGCTGGCCATTGCCCTTGTTGCGGGGTTGTCGATTCTGCTCGGGCACATGCTCAACCAGGATGCCTGGATTCTCAGCCGCCACCCGGGCCTGGCGACCCTGGCCGAGGACTGGACCCAGACCTACGAAGAACAGGGCGAGGACGCCGCCCAGGACATCCTCGAACAACGCAAGAAGCAGTACCACATCGACGTCCAGGTGCTCAACGAAAGCGGCGACCCGGTGGTACGCGGTACCTTCCCGCGCCGCGCGGCCGCCTTCGAGGCCCGCCAGCACAACGATGATCGACGCCTGCCCTGGCGCCGGCTGACGGTGGAGTACACCAGTCCGAAAAGCGGCGACACCTACCTGCTGATCTACCGTATCCCGCACCCGGAACTGGATGCCTGGCACCGCGGCAGCCTGCTCTGGCCACTCAGTGCCCTGGGGATCGCGCTGGTGGTGCTGACCCTGTTCAGCCTGCTGGTGACCCTGTCGATCACCCGCCCGCTCAGTCGCCTGCGCGGCGCGGTGCATGACCTGGGCCAGACCGCCTACCAACAGAACAGCCTGGCCAGGCTGGCCTCGCGTCGCGACGAGTTCGGCGTGCTGGCCAAGGACTTCAACCTGATGGGGGCACGGCTGCAGAGCCTGATCGGCAGCCAGCGGCAATTGCTGCGCGATGTCTCCCACGAACTGCGCTCGCCACTGGCGCGCCTGAAGATCGCCCTGGCCCTGGCGGAGCGCTCGTCGCCCGAGGAACGCGAGCGACTGTGGCCACGCCTGACCCGCGAGTGCGATCGGCTGGAAGCGCTGATCAGTGAAATTCTCGCCCTGGCCCGTGTCGATGCCGACCAGGCCAGCGCCGAACAGGTCGACCTCAATCAGCTGCTGCAGGAACTGCAACAGGAAACCCTGCTCGGCAACCCGCAGCAACCGGTGCAGTTGCAGGCCGAGCAGGCGCTGAGCCTGCGAGGCTGGCCGACTATGATCGAACGGGCGGTGGACAACCTGCTGCGCAACGCCCAGCGTTTCAATCCCGACGGCCAGGCCATCGAGGTTCTGGCCCGACGCCAGGGCGAGCGGATCGAAATCAGCGTGCGTGACCACGGACCCGGCGTCGAAGCCGAGCACCTGGCGCAGTTGGGTGAGCCGTTCTTCCGTGCCCCGGGCCAGACCGCCGCGGGTCACGGCCTGGGCCTGGCGATTGCCCGGCGGGCGGCGGAACGCCACGGCGGCAGCCTGACCCTGGCCAATCATCCGCAGGGCGGTTTTATCGCCACATTGGACCTGCCGCTGGAGCCGGGAGCCGCAACGGCCTGAGGCGAAGGCCGGGGGATTTGGGGTGCTTTTGCCGGCCCTTTCGCGGGCAAGCCCGGCTCCTGCAGCGAAAGAGCCTGAAGGCCTCAGGCCGACCAGGCGCTGACGAATTGCGTCAGGTCGACCTTGGGCGCGGCCCGCAGTTCGTTCTGTGGCGTGCCGAGGTAGAGGAACGCGATCACTTCCTCGTCATCGCTCAAGCCCAGGCCCTTGGCCACATGCCGCGAGTAGGACAGCTCGCCGGTGCGCCAGACCGCGCCGATCCCCTGGGCGTGCGCCGCCAGCAGGATGCCGTGCGCCGCGCAGCCGGCAGCCAGCAGTTGCTCGGACTTCGGTACCTTGAAGTGCTCCTGCAGGCGCGCCACCACGACCACCACCAACGGTGCCCGCAGGGGCATCGCGTGGGCCTTGTCCAGCGCCGCCTGGGTCACCTCGCCCCCCTTTTCCTGCACGGCTTCGGCCAGCAGTTGGCCCAACTGCTCACGTGCCGCGCCCTCCACGGTCAGGAAGCGCCACGGCTGCAATTGGCCGTGGTCCGGCGCCCGCATGGCCGCCTGGAACAGCACTTCGCGCTGGGCCGCCGTCGGTGCCGGGTCGAGCAGGCGCGGTGCGGAAACACGGTTGAGCAAATTGTCGAGAGCCTCCATGGGCTACCTCCTGAGGAAAAATGTGCGGCTATTCTAGCCATATCTGCCCAGGCCCTGGCGGTTTACATGGACAGGTCCGCAGGTAGAATGACCGCCTTTCCCTGCCCAGAGCTCATTTCATGGCGTTGCCGACCCTGCGCATCATCGGTTTCATCATCGGCATATTCCTGATCACCCTCGCCATCAGCATGGTCGTGCCCATGCTGACCCTGGTGATTTTCGACCGCACCGGCGACCTGCCCTCGTTCCTCTGGGCCAGCACCCTCACCTTCGTGGCCGGCCTGGCCCTGGTGATCCCCGGGCGCCCGGAACAGGTGCACCTGCGTCCCCGGGACATGTACCTGCTCACGGTGTCGAGCTGGGTGGTGGTGTGCGTCTTTGCCGCCCTGCCGTTCCTGCTGACCCTGCACACCAGCTATGCCGACGCCTTCTTCGAAAGCATGTCGGGCATCACCGCCACCGGCTCGACGGTGCTCAGCGGCCTGGACGACATGTCCCCCGGCATCCTGATCTGGCGCTCGCTGCTGCACTGGCTGGGCGGCATCGGCTTCATCGGCATGGCGGTGGCGATCCTGCCGCTGCTGCGCATCGGCGGCATGCGTCTGTTCCAGACCGAGTCCTCGGACCGCTCGCAGAAGGTCATGCCGCGCTCGCACATGGTGGCCCGGCTGATCGTCACCGCCTATGTCGGCATCACCATCCTCGGCACCCTGGCCTTCTGGTGGGCCGGCATGAGCCTGTTCGATGCGATCAACCATTCGATGTCGGCGATTTCCACGGGGGGCTTCTCGACCTCCGATCAATCCCTGGCCAAATGGCACCAGCCGGCGGTGCACTGGGTCGCAGTGGTGGTGATGATTCTCGGCAGCCTGCCGTTCACCCTCTATGTCGCGACCCTGCGCGGGCACCGCAAGGCCCTGATCAAGGATCAGCAGGTCCAGGGTTTGCTGGGGCTGCTGCTGGTCACCTGGCTGGTCCTCGGCACCTGGTACTGGTGGACCACCGACCTGCACTGGCTCGACGCCCTGCGCCACGTGGCGCTGAACGTGACCTCGGTGGTCACCACCACCGGCTTCGCCCTGGGCGACTACAGCCTGTGGGGCAATTTCTCGCTGATGCTGTTCTTCTACCTGGGTTTCATCGGCGGCTGCTCGGGGTCGACGGCAGGCGGGATCAAGATCTTCCGGTTCCAGGTCGCCTATATCCTGCTCAAGGCCAACCTCAACCAGTTGATCCACCCGCGGGCGGTGATCAAGCAGAAGTACAACGGTCACCGGCTCGACGAGGAAATCGTCCGCTCGATCCTGACCTTTTCCTTCTTCTTCGCCATCACCATCTGCGCCATTGCCCTGGCCCTGTCGCTGATCGGCCTGGACTGGATGACCGCACTGACCGGTGCCGCCAGTACCGTGTCCGGGGTCGGCCCGGGCCTGGGCGAGGTGATCGGCCCGTCAGGCAACTTCTCCAGCCTGCCGGATGGCGCCAAGTGGATCCTCTCGGTGGGCATGCTGCTGGGGCGCCTGGAAATCATCACAGTGTTCGTGCTGTGTATTCCGGCGTTCTGGCGTCACTGATCGGCACCACCGTGCCCTGCAGCCGCGCCCGGTACTCGCCGGGCGTCACCTCGAACCAGCGACGGAAGGCGCGGAAGAAATTGCTCGGGTCGGCAAAGCCGAGCAGGTAGGCGATCTCCAGCAGGGTCATGCGCGGCTGCGCCAGGTACTGCTCGGCCAACTCGCGGCGGGTGTCGTCGAGCAGCGTCTGGAAACTCGTGCCCTCCTCCTGCAGGCGCCGCTGCAGGGTACGCTGGGACAGGTGCAGGGTCTGCGCGACGATCTCGCGCTTGGGCTCGCCCTGGGGCAGCAACCGGCACAGCACCTGCCGTGCCTTGTGGGTCACCCGGCTCTCGGAAAAACGGGCCAGGTACTCACCGGCGAAGCGATCGTGCAACTGGGCCATGGCCTCATTGGCCGTCGGTAACGGCGCTTCCATGTCGGCCTTCTCGAAAATCAGCGCATCATAGGGCGCATCGAACACCAGCGGCGCGTGGAACGCCTGGCGGTAGGGGTTGATATCCTCCGGTTGCGAGCCCTGCAGCAGCACCTTGCGCGGCTGCAGGGCTCGCCCGGTCAGCCAACTGCATAACGACAGCGCACAGGCCAGTGAGGCCTCGGCACTCTGCCGGGTTGGCGGCAGATGATCACCGTGGACGGTCAGGATCAGCGCATAACCTTCAGGCAGCAGGCGAAAACTCAGGTCCGCACTCTCGGCGATGATCCGCTGGTAGCGCACCAGGCGCATGAATCCTTCGGCCAGGGTCCGGCTGGACATCAACGCATAGCCGGCGACATGGAAGGACGCCGGACGTACCACCTTGCCCATGTTCAGGCCGATCGCCGGGTTGCCGGAAAGCGCCACCGCACGCTGCCAGAGGCGCGTCATCGAGTCCTGGGGGAAACGTGCATCGGGGTCCTCCAGTGCGGCGTAATCGAGCCCCAACTGCTGGAAGAGGGCCCGGCAATCCAGACCGTCCATTTCCAACGCCTTGACAATCCCCATCGCCCAGCTTGCAGAAGTGGTTCTCTCGCTCATGGCCTGTTCTTTACATGGTGTGCCGCATACAACGACTGATGGCCCAAGGATACTAAAGTGGCGCCTATTGTCACTGGTCGTCACCGCCACACAAATCTAGACTGAAACAGGCTCCCCAAGGAGCGACCCAACGCCGCCAATAAGAAGTACGGAGAGTACTCAATGGAAAACGCCAGGAAATTCAACAGCTTTAGTGAGTTTTACCCGTACTACCTGAACGAGCACGCCGACAGCACCTGTCGCCGCCTGCATTTCGTCGGGACCACCCTGGTGATCTTCATTCTCGCGCTGATCATCGGTCGCGGTGCCTGGGCACTCCTGCCCCTGCTGCCACTGGCCGGCTACGGGTTCGCCTGGGTCGGGCACTTTTTCTTCGAGAAGAATCGCCCGGCAACCTTTCAGCATCCTTTCTACAGCCTGCTGGGCGATTTCGTCATGTACCGAGACATGTTGCTCGGGCGCGTCCCTTTCTAGGGAAAAAAGGGTGTCGGGGGCTCAGCCAGGCTGAGTGACCTTCTGCAGGTCCAGCCTGAGCTGGGCCTCTTTCGCCTGGGCATCGGCCAGCCGATACAGCTCGATGGTACCGTCCCAGTGCTCGATCAGTGCCGTGCAGGATTCGACCCAGTCACCGCAGTTCAGGTACTCCACGTCGCCGACCTGGCGGATTTCGGCATGGTGGATATGGCCGCAGATCACGCCATCGAGCCCACGCTTCACGCATTCGTGGGTGATGGCTTCCTCGAAGTCGCTGATGAAATTCACCGCGGTCTTGACCTTGTGCTTCAGGTAGGCCGACAGCGACCAGTAGCCATAGCCGTAGCGCGCCCGCCAATGGTTCAGCCAGCGGTTGAGGGTCAGGGTGAACTCGTAGGCCGAATCGCCGAGAAACGCCAGCCAGCGGTGGTAACGGGTGATCACATCGAACTGGTCGCCGTGGATCACCAGCAGCCTGCGGCCATCGGCGGTCACGTGCACGGCTTCGTCCACCAGCTGGATATTGCCGAGGATCAGCTTCGAGTAGCGACGCAGGAATTCGTCATGGTTGCCGGTGACGTAGACCACCTCGGTGCCGCGCTTGCTCATGGTCAGCAGGCGGCGGATGACGTTGGTGTGCGCCTGGGGCCAGTACATGCCGCCCCGCATCTTCCAGCCGTCGATGATATCGCCGACCAGGTAGATACGGTCGGCATGATAGCCCTTGAGAAACTGCGACAGATGCTCGGCCTGGCAATCCCGGGTGCCGAGATGCACATCGGAAATCCACAGCGTTCGCACACGCTGCTTGCGACTGGGTTTGGCGAGCTCCGCACGGGTCATGGGCATTCTCCGGATTTTTCCTGAGCTTGCACCGGGGCAGTGAACTGACCATGACAGGCAAACGACAGTCTTGTGACAGCCGCCGAACCGGCCCAACCGGTGTAGACTGAACCTCTGCCGAGGAGACCGCCATGGGCCCGTTCCTGACCCTGCGCCAATACAGCGAAGAACTGATCGTCCACAGCCACGCCCATGCCCAGCTGGTGTTCGGCCTGTCCGGCCGGCTCGATTTCGAGATCGAGGGCCGCGGCAGCCGGGTGGTGCAGCAGAGCGTCGCGGTGGTCCCCTACGATGCCCATCACACCTGCGGCAGCCCGGACGGCAGCCGCTGCCTTGTACTCGACGTGCCGGACGAGCACTGGCTGGTGCAATCGCTGGGGGAACACGCCGACGCCAGCCGACGGCTGATCGACCGGGCCGGTTCGCTGGCGCTCAATGCCAGCCAGGGCCGCCTGGTCGACTGGCTGGCGAACAGCCCGGTGCAGGATCCGCTGATCGCCCGCCAGGGCGCGGTGCTGCTGTTGGCCAGCCTGAACGCTCCGGCTGTGGTGATCGCCGAAAAGCGCCTGCCTCTGGCGGCCCTCGACGCGCATATCGATCGCTACGCCGCCCGCCCGCTGGAGGTCGCCGACCTGGCGCGCATCGCCGGCTTGTCCAACGCCCGGTTGCATGCACGGTTCATGGCCGAGTGCGGGCAGACACCGATGGATTACATCCGCACCCGGCGGCTACGGCTCGCCCTCGGCCTGTTGCGCGAGTCCGCGCTGCCGGTCGGCGAGATCGCCGCGCGTGTCGGCTACAGCTCGCAGAGCGCCTTCTGCGCCGCCATCCTGCGCGAGTTCGGCGCTTCGCCGACAGCCTTGCGCCGCGAGTCTGGCGACAACTGACGCGAGTCCCGCGACAGACGGCGCCATACCCCGCGCCCTAGACTGCCAGCCCGTGCCCAAACGTTCTCAAGGATCGCCATGACTCCCCGCTCCGCCCTCGGCGCCCTGCATATCGGCGCACTGATGTTCGGCCTGACCGGTGTGTTCGGCAAACTCGCCACCACCTCCGCTACCCTCATCGTCTTTGGCCGCGCCGGCTTCGCCGTGCTCGCCCTCGCGGTGTTCGCCAGCCTCGCCCGCAACAACGGCTGGCAGCGCCTGCCGGGGCGGGACTGGGGCCGACTGCTGGTCAGCGGCCTGCTGCTGGCCGGACACTGGATCAGTTTCTTCCTCGCGGTGAAGGTCGCCGGCGTCGCCGTCGCCACCCTGGGCTTTGCCAGTTTCCCGGCGTTCACCGTGATTCTCGAAGGGGTGATTTTCCGCGAGCGCATCCGCCTGAACGAGATACTCCTGGTGCTGCTGGTCAGCATCGGCCTGGTGCTGATCACCCCCGAGTTCGACCTCGCCAGCCAGGCCACCAGCGGGTTACTCTGGGCCGTGCTGTCCGGGCTGCTGTTCTCGCTGCTGTCGCTGAACAATCGGGCCGGCTCCGGGCGCGTCAGCGCGGTCCAGGCGGCGCTGTGCCAGAACCTGGTGGTCGCCTTCTGCCTGCTGCCCTGGGCGGCGCCTCACCTCACCGGGGTCCGCGCGCTGGACTGGCTGTGGCTCGGCCTGCTCGGCGTGTTCTGTACCGCCGTCGCCCACAGCCTGTTCGTCGCCAGCCTGGCGGTGATCAAGGCACGCACCGCCGCGGTGGTCTTCGCCCTGGAACCGGTGTACGGGATCGCCGCCGCGTGGTGGCTGTTCGGCGAAAACCCGAGCCCGCGCATGCTGCTTGGCGGTGTACTGATCATCGTCGCGATCGTGCTGTCGAGCCTGCTGAGCGGCGCGCCACGCCAAAAAAACCTGGAAGTTGCCGCCGCGCCGTGATTTTCCGCGACTGTCCTATACTTGCAGCATCCGCAACAGTCAGCCGTCGTTACCCGGATAACAGGGCTGCTCGGCGACGGCGGCAGTGATCCAGCAGTAGCTCGATGCCAGTTGCCCTCCAACTCACACTGTGGAGGGTTCATCCATGGAATTCATCAGTCTCCTGATTCAGCTGGTCAGCGGTGCGGTGGGTGGCAATATCGCCGGCGCCGCCACCGACAAGTACAGTCTCGGCCCCTGGTTCAATTCACTGGCGGGCGGCATTGGTGGCGTGGTGCTCAGCCAGGTGCTGTCAGTCATCACCAACGGCAGTTTCGGTGGAGACGTCGGCAACCTCGACCTGAGTTCGATTGCCAGCGGTATCGCCAGCGGCGGGGTCGGCGGCGCGATACTGAGCCTGGTGGCGGGCTTCATCAAGGCCAAGCTCAGCCGTTCCGAGTGAGTCCGGCCGGCATGACGTCGTTGTCAGTCAACAGGTGGCAATGACGTCAGCGCCTCTCAGCGAGCGTCGTTATGGCCCAGGTCGCGCTCCGGGTCGATCTGGTCGCGCACCCGTTGCTTGAGCACCTTGGCCTCGGGAAAACCGCCATCGGCCTTGCGCTCCCAGATCTGCACGGCATCGCAGGTGATGCGAAACACACCGCCGGTCCCCGGCTCCAGGGACACCTTGCCCAGGTCGTCGCAGAAAGTGCTCAGCAACTCCTGGGCCAGCCAGGCGGCCCGCAGCAGCCACTGGCACTGGGTGCAATAGGTGATGACGATTTCCGGTTTGCCTGCACTCATGATGCGCTCCTAGCGGATACTGGCCAGGAGGGTCCGGGCCGTCTGCTTCAACGGCTCATCCCCTTCCCTGAGCAGTTCATGCAACAGTTGGCTGGCATGATCCAGGTCGCCGACATTGATGAAGGTCTGCGCCTGCTCCAGCTTGCTGGCCGAGGCCTGCTCACGCTCCAGGCTGTCGAAATCCACTTCCAGCGGTTCGATATCCAGGGGCTGCTCATCGCTCATGAAGCTGTCGAGGAACTCGTCGTCCAGGGTGTCTGCGTCCAGCGACAGGCTCAGTTCGTTTGCCGCCGGCCGCTCGGGTTCCGGCTCGGCGAAATCGCTGAGAAACTGCTCGTCGGGCATCTCGAACACATGCGGCAGTTCGTTGAGGTTGCTGGCGAACTGCGGGTCGATGCCGGACAGCGTCGACGGCCCCTCGGCGGCCTTGCCCCGCTGCGGCAGGGCGTTGTCGAACGGGCTGACCAGATCCCAGTCCGAATCCATCGACAGGTCGTCGAGGTTGAGCTGGAACTCGTCTTCCAGTGGCGCGGGCTCAGGCTCGGATTTGGCCTCGGGCTCCTTTTCCAGCCAGTCGGCGGCGAGCACCGGGGCGGCCAGCGTCGCAGCGGCTGCCACGGCGGCAGGAGCAGTGACCGGAGCCGGTGTCGGAGTCGTCGCAGTTGCCGCCGGAACGGCTGTCGGTGCCGCGGGTACGGCCTGCGGTGCGGGCGCCGCATGCAGTTTCGGATGCTTGGCCCGCAGGTCGCGCAGGGTCGACTCGCTGAAACCCGTGTCGAGCAGATGCTGTTCTTCAATCGTGTAGGCGTCGTTGTCCCCCTGCTGGGCCAGCACATCCAGCAGACGCAGGCGCAAGTCGGTGCGCTGCGGCTCCTTGAGTATGGCCTCGCGCAGAATCCCCGCCGCTTCCTTGAAACGTCCGTAGGCGATGTAGATGCTCACGCCTTCCAGGGCATCCGGGACCTCACTGGTCTCGCGGCGTGCCACCGTTGCCAGCGGCTCGGCCAACGGCTCGTTGTGCTCCGCCGGAGCAACGGCGGCGCTGGCGGGTAGCACACGACTGACCATGGGCGGGTCCTGGGGCAGCGGCGCGGGCTCGACCGGCAGTGGCGTCGAACGGCGCCGACGACGCACCACCAGGGCGGCCGCCAGCAACAGGAGCAGCACGGCCAGGGCGGCCAGGAGCAGCAGATTCAGGCCGCCGGACTGTTCGGCGACCACCGGAGCAGCAGCGACAGGAGGCACCACCGGTGCTGGTGCAACCGGGGGAGCCACCGGCTTGGCCTTGAGTTCCGCCAACTGGGCCTGCAACTCACCCAGCTGTTTCTGGTCGATGGCGATCTGCTCGTCCTGGGTCTTCAGGCGCGCCTGCAGCTCCTCGATGGTTTTTTGCAGTTGCTGGTTTTCCAGGGTCGCGGCGGCAAGTTGTTCAGCACCCTGCGCGGCGTTTTGCGCCGCTTCGGTCAACGCGGTCGCAGGCGCCGCGGCCGTCGCCGGTGGGCTGGCCGGGACCACGGCAACATCCGGCAGCAACAGGCTCTGGCCGACCGCCAGCCGCTCGCTGCCCGGATTGAGCGCGCGAATGCCCTGGGACAACTCATTGACACTGGCCTTGCTGCCCGCCTCGTTCAGGCGCCTGGCGATGCTCCAGAGGCTATCGCCCCGGGTCACGGTGTAGCGCTTGCCCTGGGTCGCCGGCGGCGGCGCCCTATCGGCGACGGGCGCTGCCTGTTCCACCGTACTGTTGCGCGCCGGCGGGCTGTAGGTCCCGCTGCCCGGTGGATCGAGCAGCACCGTGTATTCGCGCAGCAGGCGGCCGTTGGGCCGGTTGACCTGGATCAGGAAATTCAGGAAGGGCTCGCTGACCGGCTTGCTCGACTGTACCCGGATGAAGCTGCGATTGCCCTGCAGGACCGGCGTGAAGCGCAGGTCGTTAAGGAAGAACAGCCGCTCGACGCCAGCGCGGGAAAACTCCTCGGGTGTCGCCAGGCTGACCGACAGTTCGCCTTCGCTCAGATCACCGGGATCGACCAGGGCGATTTCCGCATTGAGCGGCTGGCTGAGCGCCGAATGCAGGGTGATCTCCCCCAATCCCATGGCCGACGCCAGCGCCGGATGCAGCAATGACAGTGCCGCCACGGCCATCCAGCGCCGCCGGACCGCGGTCACCAGGGGCTTTTCAGTGGAACACCGCAACGCGGACTGCAAACTCTCGAGCATGAGTATCCCTTAAAGGCCCGACATCACCCCACGGCCAGCGGGGTCCGAATGCCGACACAATACACAGAACCAGTAAATCTTATAGTCTGCCGGCCAGGGATTCTCCAAATCCGGCAGAGCGGGAATGCCTCAGGATTTTTCCAGGTTCGCCAGGATCCGGCTGTGAACCCGCATGCTGATGCGCAATTCCTCTTCGTCGACGCCCTCGAACAGTTCGTGACGCAAGGCGGTGGCGATGGTTTCGATCTGTTCGATCAGCGGTCGCGCCGGGGCACAAAGCACGATCTTCTTGGCCCGGCGGTCCTCCACGACCGAGTGGCGCTGGACCAGCCCCTGGGTTTCCAGGCTGTCGAGCAGACGGGCCAGGGTCGGCCCTTCCACACCAACGCTCTGCGCCAGTTCGCGCTGGGTCGGCGCCTCGGAAAAACGCGCCAGGTGCAGCAATACCAGCCAACGGGCCTGGGACAATCCCAGGCCGGCCAGGCGGCGATCCAGTTCGGCACGCCAGCCACGGGACATTTGCGCCAGTTGCATGCCAAAACGGTGTTCATCGGTTAACGACATAAGGAACTCATGGTCAGACTTAAAAATAGATAAAACTAATTATTAGTCAGCTAAGCATGGAGCCTGGCCGGAGGCAAGGGCTCAGCTGTGTACAAACATGACTTGTCGCAAATAACCCAGAGATAGGCCGGGGAATATTCCATTTCCCTCTCCTCATAGTTCGAATTCGGCTTGCAGGGCCGCTCGCACGCAATACAGGACACCCTCGGGCACCCGTCCGGCGAACAGTTCGGCGACCTCGCTCACGGCAGGCAGTTCGCCCTCGCCATCGAGGAAGGTGTCCTGGATTTCCCCCAGCAGATCCTCGGGCAGGTCCAGGGCCTGCTCCAGCGACAACTGCTGGCGGCCAATCGCCTCGGCCAGCAGCGTATAGACGTTCTTCTCCGAGCACTGCAACTGGCCGGCGATCTGCAAGGGAGTCATGCCGGCACGGGCCAGGCTGATCAGTTCGTGACGAATGTCGACGACCGCCCTGGGCGTCTCGGCCTCGCCGGCCAGGACTTCGAGGAACGCCTCGCCATAGCGCTCCAGCTTGCGCGCACCGACGCCGCTGACCCTGGCCATCTCGGCCATGGTCGTCGGCTGGCTGCGCAGCATTTCCAGCAGCGTAGAGTCGGGGAAGATGACATACGGCGGCACCGCATGCTCCTGGGCCAGCTTGCGCCGCAGGGCACGCAGGGCCTCCCATTGCTCGCGCTCCTCGCCACGCACCAGTTGGCTGGCCGGGCTGGCGGAAACGCTCTTGGCAGCGACCTGCGGCTTGAGGTCACGACGCAGTTCCAGGCTGACCTCGCCACGCAACAGCGGCCGGCAAGCGTCGCTCAGGCGCAGGCCGCCATAGCCCTCGATGTCGATATCGGCCAGGCCGCGCGCCACCAACTGGCGGAACAGCGAGCGCCACTCGCCCTCGCTGAGCGCCTTGCCCACGCCGAACACCGCCAGGTGCTGGTGGCCGAAACTGCGGACCTTGTCGTTCTCCTTGCCCAGCAGCACATCCACCAGGTGGCCGACGCCGTAGCGCTGGCCGGTGCGGTAGATCGCCGACAGCGCCTGGCGTGCCGGCTCGGTGGCATCCCAGGTCTGCACGCCGTCGACACAGTTGTCGCAGTGGCCACAGGGCTGTGGCAGGTCCTCGTCGAAATACGCGAGCAGCGTCTGGCGACGGCAGCGGGTCTCCTCGCACAGCGCCAGCATCGCGTCGAGCTTGTGGTGCTCCAGGCGCTTGTGGCGCTCGTCGCCCTCGGAGTTCTGCAGCATCTGCTTGAGCATCACCACGTCCTGCAGGCCGTAGGCCATCCAGGCGTCCGCCGGCAGGCCGTCACGCCCGGCCCGCCCGGTTTCCTGGTAGTAGGCCTCCAGGGACTTGGGCAGGTCGAGGTGGGCGACATAACGCACGTTGGACTTGTCGATGCCCATGCCGAAGGCAATGGTCGCGACCATGATCAGCCCTTCCTCGTTGAGGAAGCGCTTCTGGTTGTCCGCGCGGGTCTCGGCGGGCAGCCCGGCGTGATACGGCAGGGCCGGAAAACCCTGTTCGCAGAGCAGCGCGGCGACCTCGTCGACCTTCTTGCGCGACAGGCAGTAGACGATACCGGAGTCGGCACGGCGCTGCGCGAGGAACGCCAGCAACTGCTTGCGCGGCTGTTCCTTGGGCACGATGCGGTAGAAGATGTTCGGCCGGTCGAAACTGGAGAGAAAACGCTCGGCGTTCTCCAGGTGCAGGCGATTGACGATCTCCTCGCGGGTGCGCTTGTCGGCGGTGGCGGTCAGGGCGATGCGCGGTACGTGGGGGAACATCTCGGCCAACTGGCCCAGTTGCAGGTATTCCGGACGGAAGTCGTGGCCCCATTGCGACACGCAGTGGGCCTCGTCGATGGCGAACAGGGCGATATCGAGGTTCTGCAGGAACGCCAGCATGCGCGGCTGCACCAGGCGCTCGGGCGCCAGGTAGAGCATCTTCACCTCGCCGCGACGAATCCGCGCCGCCAGTTCGCGCTGCTGCTCGGCACTCAGCGTCGAGTTCAGCGCCGCCGCCGCCACGCCGAGTTCCTCCAGCGTCGCGACCTGGTCGTCCATCAGTGCGATCAACGGCGACACCACCACCGCCAGGCCATCGCGCAGCAGGGCCGGGACCTGGTAGCACAGCGATTTGCCGCCGCCGGTCGGCATCAGCACCAGGGCATCGCCGCCGCTGGCCACGCGCTCAATAATGGCACCCTGGCGACCGCGAAAGCTGTCGTAACCGAAGATGTCCTTGAGGACGCGTTGAGCCTGTTCGAGCATAGCCACTCCAAAAATCACCGAAACGCCCTGCAAAGGCTGGTCGAAAAGCCGCTGTCCTGACGGAAAAAACCGTAAGCGGGGATTTCTCCAGCCGTGGCGACCCGCAATGGGGCATCACAAAACGCGGCAGTATACCCGAGCGTTATCCGGCAGAGGGCCCTGCCGGTCGATCAATGACTATCCTTGTTGATGAGCAGAACCGCGCAAATCTATGTGTTTGCTGGCTTGCGAGCTCAAGAACGCCTAGAATTCAGCATCGTTTATTCCCAAGGTAGCCCCCCATGTCCTTCGCTGAGCAACTCACCCGCCTGCAAGCCTTCCTCGACGCCGACGAGCTGCACGAAGAAGCGCTGGACTACGTGGCCGCCCACGGCTACCTGACTGCGCTGTCGATCTGCTCCGAGGTGGTCCCCGATCGCGAATGGATCGACGCGCTGTTCGCCGAAGAGCCGCACTACAAGGATGCCGCCCAGCGCGAGGAAATCGAAGCCACGCTGATCCAGCTCAAGGCCCATATCTCCCGCCAGTTGGCTTCCGACGAGGAATTCGAGCTGCCCTGCGACCTCGACCTGGGCGACGACCCGGACGACTCCGAACTGCGCGGCTGGTGCATCGGTTTCATGGAAGGGGTGTTCCTGCGTGAGGAAGCCTGGTTCGAAACCGCCGAGGAAGAAGTCAGCGAAATGCTCCTGCCGATCATGGTCGGTTCGGGCCTGTTCGACGAGCAGCCGGAGTTCTCCGACATCGCCGCCGATGCCAACCTGATGGACGACATGATCGTGCAGATCCCGGAGGCGCTGACCGCCCTGTACCTGCTGTGCAATGCGCCCGACGAGAAGCCGGCGATCCTCAAGCCCCGCCACCACTGAGTCACGTCCGGTGGCGATGCGCCCCACGGGCAGTCGCTCGCCATTCCTGCGCTACGCGCTGCTGGCCATCGGCTGGCTGAGCGTAGCGCTGGGGGTACTGGGCATTTTCCTGCCGGTCCTGCCGACCACGCCATTCCTGCTGCTGGCGGCCGCCTGTTTCGCCCGCAGTTCGCCACGCTTCTACCACTGGCTGGTGGAGCACCCGCGCCTGGGGCCATGGGTCCGTGACTACCTGGACGGCAATGGCATCCCGCTCAAGGGCAAGGTCTATGCCATCGGCCTGATGTGGCTGAGCATCGGCTTTTCCTGCTACCTGGTGCCGCTGTTCTGGGCACGCCTGTTCATGCTGACCAGCGCCGTGCTGGTCAGTGTCTATATCCTGCGGCAGAAAACCCTCGAGCCGCGGCGCTAGCGCTCGCCGTGGTTGCGCTGGTAGATATCGCGGCCCATGGCCTGGATCTGCCCCTCGATCAACGCTTCGAACGGCTTGAGCAAGGCCTCGAACGAAGCCGGCTGCTCCAGGGTTTCCAGGGCCCGGGCAATCGCTTCCACCGTCGACAGCGCTCCCGGCTCCGGCGCCTTGCGCAGGCGATAGCGCGATCGCGCGCCCGGTTCCAGGCTGACCCTCGGCAGGCTGGCCAGCAGCGGATTGAGGTGCAACAGCTTGCGCGCCTTGCGCCAGGTGCCGTCGGGGACCACCAGCAACAGTGGCCGTTCGTCGTCCGCCGCTGCGTACGGTTGCAGCAGTTGTGCAACATCCGCCGGGAACAGCAACCGGGCCTGGTAACCCGGCTGGTCGAGCAATGCCGGCAGATCATCGAACACCTCCCCCACCCGCAACTCGGCATTGGTCAGGCCCAGGGTCGCCAGTCGCGCGGTATTCAGGGCATGACCGACCTCGCTCGGGTGCTGCAGCACCAGCACGCGGGTGCGGCTGTCGAGCTGCGGGATCAGCGCGCAAAGGCAGTGGCTCTGGGGACGCAGGCAGCGTTCGCAGCAGGCTCTGGACATAGGGTCGACTCCGATCAGGGCTGGTTGAGCTGCGCCTTGAGCAGGTCGCGGAAGGTCTGGATCAGCGGCTCGCGGCTACGGCCACGGCGCAGGATCATCGAAAAGGGCGCCTGGTAGCCAAAGGTCGCCGGCAGCAGCACGCGCAGGTCGCCCTTGTCCGCCCAAGGCTGGGCGTAGTGTTCCGGCAGATAGCCGATATAGGCGCCGGACAGCACCAGGATCAGTTGCGCCTCCATGCTTTCCACGGTCGCCGCACTGTGCTTGAAGCCGTGCCGGGCCAGTTCCGCCTGGCTCCAGTAGCCGCGGCCGACCATGCGCTGCTGGGTGATGACCTGCTCGGGAATCCGCCGCTCGTGGTACAGCGGATGGCGGTTGCTGCAGTACAGCCAGTGCTGCTCGCGATACAGCGGCTGGTAGACCAGCCCGCTCATGCGCGTGGAGAAGGCTCCGATGGCCAGGTCCAGGCGGTTGTCCTGCACGCCAAGCTGCAGTTCGTAGGGGCTCAGCACCGACAGGTGCAGGTGCACCCCCGGATGTTCCTGGCTGTAGGCACCGATGGCTTCGGCCAGGGGCAAGGCCGGCTCGCTGACGGTGGAGTCGATCACCCCGAGGTTCAGCGTGCCGCGCAACTCGCCCTTGAGAGCGGCGGCGTACTGTTCGAAGCCCTCGAGTTCACCGAGCAGGCGCAGGGTTTCCTGGTGGAACAGCTCACCCTTGCTGGTCAGGCTGAACCCGCCGCGGCCGCGGTGGCACAGCACCAGGCCCAGGGTCGACTCGAGCTGGCTCATGTAGGTGCTGATGGCCGATGTCGACAGGTTGAGTTCCTGCTGGGCGTTGGCGAAGCCCTGGTGGCGCACCACGCTGACGAAGATGCGCAATAGTTTCAGGTCGGGTAAAGCGTTGGCCATGGGGGGTCCTGGGTAGGGTCAACGGTGCCGGAAGCCAGTCCGTCGGCACAGTGTCCCATTAGTTCAGAAAAATCTGAACTAAGTATTTACCGACAGCGATTTTTCCCGCCCGGCGTCTTTCGCAGAATCGGTCCCCTGATAACCAGAACAAACGATGAGGCTTACCCGTGGACAAGATTCTTCACCAACCACTGGGCGGTAACGAAATGCCGCGCTTCGGCGGCATCGCCACCATGATGCGCCTCCCCCACCTGCAATCGCCCGCCGGCCTCGATGCCGCGTTCGTCGGCGTACCGCTGGACATCGGTACCTCGCTGCGCTCCGGGACCCGCTTCGGTCCACGGGAAATCCGTGCCGAGTCGGTCATGATCCGCCCCTACAACATGGCCACCGGTGCCGCGCCGTTCGACTCGCTGTCGGTTGCCGATATCGGTGACGTGGCGATCAACACCTTCAACCTGCTCGAAGCCGTGCGCATCATCGAGCAAGCCTATGACGCCATCCTCGAGCACAATGTCATCCCGCTGACCCTGGGCGGCGACCACACCATCACCCTGCCGATCCTGCGGGCGATCCACAAGAAGCACGGCAAGGTCGGCCTGGTGCACATCGACGCCCACGCCGATGTCAACGATCACATGTTCGGCGAGAAGATCGCCCACGGCACCACCTTCCGCCGTGCCGTCGAAGAAGGCCTGCTGGACTGCGACCGCGTGGTGCAGATCGGCCTGCGTGCCCAGGGCTACACTGCCGAAGACTTCAACTGGAGCCGCAAGCAGGGTTTCCGCGTGGTCCAGGCCGAGGAGTGCTGGCATAAATCCCTCGAGCCACTGATGGCCGAGGTTCGCGAGAAGGTCGGCAATGGCCCGGTGTACCTGAGCTTCGACATCGACGGTATCGATCCGGCCTGGGCACCGGGTACCGGCACCCCGGAAATCGGCGGCCTGACCACCATCCAGGCCCTGGAAATCGTTCGTGGCTGCCAGGGTCTCGATCTGGTCGGTTGCGACCTGGTGGAAGTCTCGCCCCCCTACGACACCACCGGCAACACCTCGCTGCTGGGCGCCAACCTGCTGTACGAAATGCTCTGCGTACTCCCAGGCGTGGCCCACCGCTGAGGCGTTACCATGAACGACCGTGACCAGGTTCTCAAGGCCGCCGCCGAACTGGTAGCCGCCTTTGCCGCCAACGACCGCGAAGCCTACTTCGGCGCCTTCAGCGCCGATGCCAGCTTCGTCTTCCACACACTCGAACAACCGCTGCTGTCGCGCGACGCCTACCAGGCGTTGTGGGACCAGTGGCGTACCAGGGATGGCTTCGAAGTGCTGTCGTGCACCTCGAACAACGCCTTCGTCAGCCTGCAGGGCGACGTGGCGATTTTCATCCATGACGTGGCCACCGAGCTGCGTCTGCAAGGGGAGCACCTCTTCAGCCAGGAACGCGAAACCATCGTGTTTCGCAAACAACAAGAACAGGGCCACTGGCTGGCCTGCCACGAACATTTGTCAGCGACACCCCAAGGACTGCCCTCCCCTTAGCCAACAGCGGCAGCCCCCGCGGAAGATGGGGGCGCCGCAATGATCGGAGCGATCATGAATAACAACAACAACGACAAAAGCCTTAGCAGCATTGAAACCAACGGGGTCGAACAGATCCCCGACAACGAACGTGACGCCCGGCCCGGAGACCTGTTTCGCCTGATCTTCGGCGGCGCCAATACTTTTGCCACCGCCGTGCTCGGCAGCTTCCCGGTGCTGTTCGGCCTGTCCTTCCAGGCCGGTGTCTGGGCGATCGTCCTGGGCGTGGTGGTCGGCGCGCTGATCCTCGCGCCCATGGGCCTGTTCGGCCCGATCAACGGCACCAACAACGCGGTGTCCTCCGGCGCGCACTTCGGTGTCCACGGGCGTATCGTTGGCTCGTTCCTGTCGTTGCTGACCGCCATCGCGTTCTTCTCGCTCTCGGTGTGGAGCTCGGGCGACGCGCTGATCGGCGGCGCCAAGCGCCTGATCGACCTACCGGAAACCGACCTGACCCTGGGCCTGGCCTACGGCCTGTTCGCGATCCTGGTGCTGACGGTGTGCATCTACGGCTTCCGCTTCATGCTGTGGGTCAACCGCATCGCCGTGTGGGCGGCCAGCCTGTTGTTCCTGCTGGGCATCTTCGCCTTCGCCCCGGCGTTCGACAGCCGTTTCGCCGGCACCGTGGCCCTCGGCCAGGCCGGGTTCTGGGCGGCGTTCATCGGTTCGGCACTGGTGGCGATGAGCAACCCGATCTCCTTCGGTGCGTTCCTCGGCGACTGGTCGCGCTACATCCCGCGGGAAACGCCGAAGGGACAGATCCTGCTGGCGGTGATCGCCGCGCAACTCGCCACGCTGATCCCGTTCCTGTTCGGCCTGGCCACCGCGACCATCGTGGCGGTCAAGGCACCGGACTACATCGCGGCGAACAACTATGTCGGCGGCCTGCTGGCCGTATCGCCGAGCTGGTTCTTCCTGCCGGTATGCCTGATCGCGGTGATCGGCGGCATGTCCACCGGCACCACCTCGCTGTATGGCACCGGCCTGGACATGTCCAGCGTGTTCCCGAAGATGCTCTCGCGGGTCAAGGCGACCCTGCTGATCGGGATTCTGTCGATCGCCTTCATCTTCATCGGACGCTTCGCCGCGAACCTGGTGCAAAGCGTGTCGACCTTCGCCGTGCTGATCATCACCTGCACCACCCCGTGGATGGTGATCATGCTGATCGGCCTGCTGGTGCGTCGCGGCTTCTACTGCCCGGATGACCTGCAAGTCTTCACCCGTGGCGAAACCGGTGGCCGCTACTGGTTCAACCACGGCTGGAACTGGCGCGGCCTCGGGGCCTGGATCCCCAGCGCACTGGTCGGACTGTGCTTCGTCAACCTGCCGGGGCAGTTCGTCGGCCCGCTGGGCAACCTGGCCGATGGCATCGACATCAGCCTGCCGATCACCCTCGGGCTGTCGGCACTGATGTACCTGGTGCTGCTGAGCCTGTTCCCGGAATCGCCGGCGGTGTACGGGCCGGATGACCCGCGCAGCCGAGGTTCCAGCTCGACGAAGAAGCCGGTCGCACAGCAAACGGCCTGAACCGAAGCCCCAACCGAACCTTGCATTCCCTGTGGGAGCGGGCTTGCCCGCGAACGGGACCGGAAGCCGCCACAACGCTTCACCGGCCAGCACGCTCCCACAACCGACTGTTCCACCATAACAACTACAATCGGAGACACGCCATCATGGCCCTGGATTTATTGGTTGTACTCATTTATGCCGCTGGCATGCTCCTGCTCGGTTACTACGGCATGCGCAGAGCCAAGACCAACGAAGACTACCTGGTAGCCGGACGCAACCTCGGCCCGACCCTGTACATGGGCACCATGGCCGCCACCGTGCTGGGCGGTGCCTCCACCGTCGGCACCGTACGCCTGGGCTACGTTCACGGCATTTCCGGTTTCTGGCTGTGCGCAGCGCTGGGCCTGGGGATCATCGCGCTGAACCTGTTCCTCGCCAAACCGCTGCTCAAGCTGAAGATCTACACCGTCACCCAGGTGCTGGAAAAGCGCTACACCCCCCTGGCCCGCCAGGCCAGCGCGGTGATCATGCTGGCCTATGCCCTGATGATCGGCGTGACCTCGACCCTGGCCATCGGCACCGTGCTGCAGGTGCTCTTCGGCCTGCCGTTCTGGGTTTCGGTGCTGCTCGGCGGCGGCGTCGTGGTGGCCTACTCGACCATCGGCGGCATGTGGTCGCTGACCCTGACCGACATCGTCCAGTTCATCATCAAGACCGTCGGCCTGATGTTCATCCTGCTGCCGATCTGCCTGTACCGCGTCGGCGGCTGGGACGAGCTGGTGAGCAAACTGCCGGCGGCGAGCTTCAGCTTCACCACCATCGGCTGGGACACCATCGTCACCTACTTCATGATCTACTTCTTCGGCATCCTGATCGGCCAGGACATCTGGCAACGGGTGTTCACCGCCAAGGACGAGAAGGTCGCGAAATACGCCGGCAGCGTCGCCGGGCTCTACTGCATCGCCTACGGCCTGGCCTGCGCGCTGATCGGCATGGCCGCCCACGTGCTGATCCCGCAGTTGGACAACGTCAACAACGCCTTCGCCGCCATCGTCAAACTGTCGCTGCCGGACGGCATCCGCGGCCTGGTGATCGCCGCGGCCCTGGCGGCGATGATGTCCACCGCCAGCGCCGGCCTGCTCGCCGCCTCCACCGTACTGACCGAAGACCTGCTGCCCAAGCTGCGCGGCGGCAAGCCTTCGAGCCTGGGCCTGAACCGCCTGTTCACCTGCCTGACCGGCCTGGTGGTGCTGGGGATCGCGCTGGTGGTGAGTGACGTGATCAGCGCCCTGACCCTGGCCTACAACCTGCTGGTGGGCGGCATGCTGATCCCGCTGATCGGTGCCATCTACTGGAAACGCGCGACCACCGCCGGAGCCATCGGCAGTATGGCCCTGGGCTTCGTCACCGCATTGGTGTTCATGTTCAAGGACGGCCTGGACGCCAATACACCGATCTACTACAGCCTGGCCGTCGGCCTGGTCAGCTTCATCGTCATCAGCCTGATGTCACGGCGCCCGGCGACCGTGGCCAGCGCCATCTGATACTGCGTTTACTTCAGCGGGTGCGACGTCGGTTGTCGCATCCGTTTTTTTTGCCTCCAGCTCTCCGACCAATGGTTGGACGCATTTGAAGCAACCTGTGCTGTACTGGCACTTAGCGACTGCCTTTGGCATTAGCCAAAAGGTACAAGGATCGCTGGTGTCATGCTCATGACAGCTATCGCAATGCCCTGGGAAAGGGATCCGTGACCCACATCCTTTCCTGTGAGGCAATCATGAACAGGCTCGAAATCCATCAGCAGATCTGCCACTCCATCGAACGGCAACTGGCGCTGAAATGGCTGCAAGACCCTTCCCAGGCTGAAGAAAACAGCTACTCCCTCGATATCGCCGCCCTGTTCCACGAACTGGAATCACAATTCCACGTGCAACTGGATCTCAAGCGAGACCTGCGCGGTATCAACACGATTGAGGACTTGAGCCGTTTTATCTACGCGAAAACCCGGGCCGCCTGATACCCGGGCACCGGCTCAACGTGGATTTTCATTGCTTTCGAACAGGTCGGGACACGGACGTGTCCCGGTGTCGTACAGCCAGGGGCACCCGTGCCCGGCTCAGGAGGAAGTCGCGAGCTGGCGGGGTGCTTAGCGACGTGGCTGCGGCCGGCGGCGGCGGTCGTCGTCGGTGCGGATCGGCACCGGTTGCAGGGGAGGCTCGATCAGGCCGAGGGCGACACCGAGGTCGTGGAGCCAGGTTTGCAGTTTGTCTTTCATAAAGCCCCCTTCAGGGTAATGCGAGCGACGTGGTTCTTGGCCGCCTCACACAGATCATAGCTCCAAGTCCCAGGTAATGCTTGCTTTCCAAGACGTTGATTACGCTAAATCATGGCAAAAAGCTACAAGCTGACGCGCGGACAGCGATCAAGCTGACTGGCGGCACTCATTTCAGTTGATTGGCGAAGCGCCCTACCGCGCCCACCACCTGTTTGGCACCGTCCTGGATCTCGACGATCACTTCACCGGCCTGGTTGGCCAGGGACAAGCCCTGTTCAGCCTTGACGCGGCTGGTGGACATGTCCCGCACGGCCTCGTCCACCAGTTTCTGGTTCTGCTGGACCACCGTGACGATCTCCTCGGTGGCCGCACTGGTACGCCCGGCCAACTGCCGGACTTCATCGGCCACCACCGCGAACCCACGCCCCTGCTCGCCGGCCCTGGCGGCCTCGATGGCCGCATTGAGCGCCAGCAGGTTGGTCTGCGCGGCGATACTGCCGATGGTCTGGACCATCGAGGTGATCAGCATCGACTGCTTGCCCAGCGCCTCGATACCTTCCGAGGCCGACTGCATCTCCTCGGAAATTTCCTGCATGGTCGCCACCGTATTCTTCACCACCGTGGCGCCACGCTGGGCGGTGGTGTCGGTCTGCTGCGAAATGCCGTAGGCGATCACCGCCGCCTCGCCGACCTCTTTCTCGCGGACCACCTGGTCGGTCACCACGTTGGCGAACTTGACCACCTTGTAGAGCTGGCCCTGGGCGTCGTGCACCGGGTTGTAGGTGGCCTCCAGCCACACGTCCCGTCCCTGGCTGTCGAGACGCTTGAAGCGATCGGCGACATACTCCCCGCGGTTGAGCCGGGCCCAGAATGCCTGGTACTGGCTGGAATTGGCCTCTTCGGTCGAACAGAACATGCGGTGGTGCTTGCCGACGATCTGCGCCAGGGAGTAGCCCATGGCCCGCAGGAACTGATCGTTGGCGGTGATGACCTCGCCATCGAGGGTGAACTCGATCACCGCCGTGGAGCGCAACAGCGCCTGGATGAACGCCTCGTTCTCCTTCATGGTTTCGACCGTATGCGTGACATCGCGGGCGAAGCACTGGATATGCAGCAGATCACCCTTCTCGCTTTTCACCGGCTGCCAACTGCCATGCAGCCAGGCCAGGCTGCCATCAGCCCGCAGGAACCGGTAGTTGTCGCTGACCGACACACCCTTGGCCACCGCGGCCTGCAGGTTATGAAAGCAAGGCAGGTTCTTGACGTAGGCCGGGACGAAATTATCCAACGGGCGATTCCTCATTTGCTCGTCCTTGTAGCCCAACAGGTCGAGGAAACGCTGATTGAAGTCGATGACGCGAAACTGCGGATCGAGCACCACTGAAATCATTTCAGCCGTCATGCCGTGGAACAACTGCTTCAGCTCGAAAAGCTCTTCTTCTTTGCTCTCTAGAATCTTCTTCAGATTAGAATTGAACATGACTGCAAGAATCCCTTTTTGCCTCGCTATTCCAAGGCTATCGGTTCCTTCAGGCAATCACTGATGACCATCCGTCGCCTGGAAACCGGCGCCGCAGATTGCTTGAAAAACCGACAGCCCCCCGTCACCGCCCCACACAGTTCAGGCGGGGTAACGAGAAACATAGCCGAGATCGGGAAGACTTGCTGGAAGAGAATAAAAGTGGACTTTCTCGGGGAAAATCCCACGCTTGCGCGTGAACCCCGCCAAGGCCTCGGCAGCTTCACCGGGGCCTTGGCGGCAACGGTTCAGCTCAGTTCGATGCGATCGGCATGAATGACGATCTGGCCCTGCTTGTACAGCGCGCCGATGGCTTTCTTGAAATTGCCCTTGCTGACCCCGAACAGGTCGCTGATCAGCGCCGGGTCGCTCTTGTCGCTGACCGGCAGCACGCCGTTGCTTTCACGCAGCTTGGCAAGGATCTTCGCATTCAGGCTGCCGGCGGCCTCTTCACCGACCGGTTGCAGGCTCAGGCTGATCTTGCCGTCGGCACGGATCTGCTTGATGTAGCCCTTTTCCCGTTTGCCGGACCGCAGGAACTTGAACACCTCGTTCTTGTGGATCAGGCCCCAGTGCCTGTTATTGATGATGGCCTTGTAGCCCATGTCGGTGGTTTCGACCACCAGCAGATCGACTTCCTGGCCGACCTTGTAGTTGGCCGGGGTCTTGTCCAGGTAGCGGTCCAGCCGCGCGGTGGCGGTGATGCGACGGGTGTGCTTGTCGAGATAGACGTGCACCACGCAGTAGTCGCCGGCATTCAACTGGCGCTTTTCCTCGGAGTACGGCAGCAGCAGGTCCTTGGGCAGGCCCCAGTCGAGGAACACGCCGATGCTGTTGACCTCCTTGACCTTGAGGCTGGCGAACTCGCCGACCTGGACTTTCGGCGTCTCGGTGGTGGCGATCAGCTTGTCGTCGCTGTCCAGGTAGATGAAGACATTCAGCCAGTCCTCGTCCTCACTGGGAACGTCCTTGGGGATATAGCGATTGGGCAGAAGAATCTCGCCATCCTGCGCACCATCCAGGTACAAGCCGAAGTTAGTGTGCTTGACCACTTGCAAGCTGTTGTAGCGCCCGATTAAAGCCATTTCCGATACCCTCATTGCGTGGCGGGCATTCTACCCGAGTTTGCCCGCGGCTGTTTCACGCCCTGCACGGCAGGCTGTGGGAACCGGCGGTTCATCCGCGAACCGGCTCACACCTTGCCCACACCCCGGGAGCCTGCCGCAAGGCCATGCATCTTTGCATTGAACCGCCGGGCCATACGGTGTTCTATGGGGAGAACGCCCCAGCAAGGATTCGCTCATGCCGTGCCGTCGCGCCCTACTGCTCTGCTGCCTGCTCCTGAGTCTGGCAATCGCCGCCTGTACCCGGATCGGCCTGGCCTATCGCAACCTCGATGTGATCATTCCCTGGACCCTCGGCGACTACATCGAGATGCATCGCGAGCAGAAAGGCTGGCTTAACGAGCGCCTCAGGGAGCATCTGCAATGGCACTGCACCACCCAGTTGCCCGACTACCTGCACTGGCTGGACCGCGTGCAGGCAATGATCGAGAACGGCCAGGTCGATGACGCCCACTTGCAGGCGCGCACCGTCGAGGCCCGGACGGCGATCGCCCAGGTGGCCCGGGAGATCACCCCATCGGCCGTCGAGCTGCTCAGGGGCCTGGACGATCGGCAAGTCGCGGAGATGAACGAAGCCTTCGCCAAGGAGCAGCGTGAGCGCCAGGCCGAATATGTCGCGCCGCCGCTGGAGGAACAGATCCGCGATCGCGGCGAACGGATGAGCAAGCGCCTGAAGGCCTGGATCGGCCCCTTGAGCCTGAGCCAGCAGCAGCGGGTCATCGCCTGGTCGACGGCGCTCGGCGAGCAGAACCGTCTGTGGATCGCCAACCGGGCCTACTGGCAGGCGCAACTGAGCGAGGCGGTCGCCGAACGCCGCAATGCCGAGTTCGAGCAGAGGATCGCGCAACTGCTGCAGCATCAGGACAGTCTGTGGACGGCGGAGTATCGCCAGGCCTACGAGCGCACCGAGCGGGCGACCCGCAGCCTGATAGTCGATCTGGTGGCCGAGAGCAGCCCGACCCAGCGGCAGTTGCTGCTCAAGCGGATCGCCGATCTGCGGCGGGACTTCAGCGAGTTGAAGTGCCTGAAGGAGGGTTGAGCACCCTCCCCAAAGGCCTCAGGCAATCTGCGCCTTGGACGCCAGCTCGTCGAACACCCGCGGATCCAGCGCATCCTGCTGCTCATCCAGCACCAGCCGTGGATGGTCATTGCCGGGAATGCTGCTGTCGATCAGGCTCAGCAGGCTAGATCCCCTTGGCGTGAGGACAAAGTTCTCACCATTGCCCCCCTCCTCTTCCGGCCGCGGCGCGATGAAACCGTTCCTGAGCAGCACCCGCTCGTAATCGGCAGCCAGGGCCTTGAGCTCATCGAGATTGCCCGGCGGCTCACCCGCAGCCGCCTGGGCCGTGGCGTGTTGCTCGGCATAGGCCCGTGGCGCGAAGTTGTGGCCGGCACTGTTCTGCACTTCATGGAGCAGACGTTCGATCAGTTCCCAGTTGTAAGTCGTCATCCTGATGCAACCTCCCACTGTTGAAAGGAAAAATCTCCCTTGTCAGTAGTGGACAGGCGACAACCGTGGCCGTTCAGCCAGCCCTGGCCTCCCGCCGATGACCGGCGCCTACTCGCCGGTCGAGGCCTGTGGCTTGCGGCGCTTGAGTGGCGCCATGCCGTCCTGGCTGACCAGCGCCGGCGCATCGCTTTTCGGCCGGTTGGCAGTCTTGCGCCGGGTCGGTGTCTTGGCCGACGACTTCTTCTTGTCACCCTTGGCGTCGGTCTTTTTCTTCTTGGTGCCGGCGGCCTTGCCCGACGCCTTGACCTTCTTCGGCCCGCTGTAGGTGCCCTTGACCTCCTTGATGGTGCGGCGCTCGAAGTTCTGCTTGAGGTAGCGCTCGATGCTCGACATCAGGTTCCAGTCGTTGTGGCAGATCAGCGAGATCGCCAGGCCGTCGTTGCCGGCACGCCCGGTACGGCCGATGCGGTGCACATACTCGTCGCCGCTGCGCGGCATGTCGAAGTTGATCACCAGGTCCAGGCCATCCACGTCCAGGCCGCGGGCGGCGACGTCGGTGGCAACGAGGATCTTCACCGCGCCCTGCTTGAGGCGGTCGATGGCCAGCTTGCGGTCCTTCTGGTCCTTCTCGCCGTGCAGCACGAACGCCTTGTAGTGCTGGGCGACCAGACGGCCGTAGATACGGTCGGCCATGGCCCGGGTGTTGGTGAAGATGATCGCCTTCTCGTAGGTCTCGTTGGCCAGCAGCCAGTTGACGATCTGTTCCTTGTGGTGGTCGTGGTCGGCGGTGATGATCTGCTGGCGGGTGTTCTCGCTCAATTGGCTGACGGCATTGAGCTGCAGGTGCTCGGGGGTGTTCAGCACCTTGCCGATCATCTCGCGCAGGCCGGAACCGCCGGTGGTGGCGGAGAACAGCAGGGTCTGCTGGCGCTTGGCGCACTCGTCGACCAGGCGCTGCACGTCGTCGGCGAAGCCCATGTCGAGCATGCGATCAGCTTCGTCGAGCACCAGCACCTCGACTTCCTTGAGGTCCAGGTTGCCGGCGTTCAGGTGCTCGATCAGGCGCCCCGGGGTACCGATCAGGATATCCGGCACCTTGCGCAGCATCGCAGCCTGCACCTTGAAGTCTTCGCCGCCGGTGATCAGGCCGGACTTGATGAAGGTGAACTGCGAGAAGCGCTCGACTTCCTTGAGGGTCTGCTGGGCCAGCTCGCGGGTTGGCAGCAGGATCAGGGTCTTGATGCTGACCCGGATCTTCGCCGGGCCGATCAGGCGGTTGAGGATCGGCAACACGAACGCGGCGGTCTTGCCGCTGCCGGTTTGCGCCGTCACCCGCAGGTCACGCCCTTCGAGCGCGAGCGGAATGGCCGCGGCCTGCACCGGGGTAGGCTCGACAAAGTTAAGCTCGGCCACGGCTTTGAGCAGGCGTTCGTGCAGGGCGAATTGGGAAAACACGGGGGCTGACCTCGAAGAAATGCAAAATATCAGCTGCATAGGTTAACGGTTTCCAGCGCCAAGGCCGAGTTTCTTTGCACAACCCCCGATAAACAGTGACGTTTTTGTGAACGGACGTGTCTTCAACGGTCATCTTCACCCGGTTAAATGCTCTAATCCCTCTCGGCCATTTCCTGCAGAAGAATCCTCATCCCTCATGGATATGAAAAAGCTCTGGATCGGCGCCCAGGACCTCTGGGGCGCCCTCGATCAACATCCCCTGCTGCACACCGGGCTGGCCCTGGCGTTGCTGCTGCTCGTCGCGCTGGTGCTCGGTCGGCTGGCGCGCTACCTGATCCTGCACGCCACCCGCCTACTGGGCCGGCAACCGGCGATGCACTGGCTCAACGACCTGCGCCAGAACAAGGTGTTCCACCGCCTGGCGCAGATGACCCCGTCGCTGGTGATCCAGTTCGGCCTGTACCTGGTACCGAACCTGGGCAAGACCGGCCTGCTGTTCCTCGGCAACCTGGCGCTGGCGGTGACCATCCTGTTCCAGATGCTGGTGCTGAGCGCCCTGCTCAACGCCCTGCTGGACATCTACGCGCGTACCGAACACGCCCGCACCCGCTCGATCAAGGGCTACGTGCAGTTGGCGAAGATGGTGCTGTTCGTGCTCGGCGCCATCGTCATCGTCGCCACCCTGATCGACCGCTCGCCGCTGTTGCTGCTGTCAGGTCTGGGTGCCATGTCGGCAGTGATCCTGCTGGTCTATAAGGACACCCTGCTGTCGTTCGTCGCCAGCGTGCAACTGACCAGCAACGACATGCTGCGGGTCGGCGACTGGATCGAGATGCCCCAGGTCGGGGCCGACGGCGACGTGGTCGACATCACCCTGCACACGGTCAAGGTGCAGAACTTCGACAAGACCATCGTCTCGATCCCGACCTGGCGGCTGATGTCCGAGTCGTTCCGCAACTGGCGTGGCATGCAGCAGTCCGGTGGGCGGCGGATCAAGCGCAGCCTGTTCATCGACGCCAGCGGCATCCGCTTCCTGCATGACGACGAGGAACAGCGCCTGGGCCAGGTGCGCCTGCTCACCGACTACATCGGCCGCAAGCAGGCCGAGCTGAAAACCTGGAACGAGGCCCAGGGCAACGTCGCCGCCATGTCGGCCAACCGCCGGCGCATGACCAACCTCGGCACCTTCCGTGCCTATGCCCTGGCGTACATCAGGAACCACCCGGAAATCCAGCAGAACATGACCTGCATGGTCCGCCAGATGCAGACCACGGCCCAGGGCGTGCCGCTGGAGATCTACTGCTTCACCCGCACCACCGTGTGGGCCGACTACGAGCGGATCCAGGGGGATATCTTCGACTACCTGCTGGCGGTGTTGCCGGAGTTCGGCCTGAGCCTGTACCAGCAGCCGAGTGGCGGCGACTTGCGGGCGGGGATGTTGCCGGCGCTGCTGGGGGCCAGCCATGTGCCGGAGCCGCAGAGCCGGGCCCTGTAGGAGCCGGCTTGCTGGCGATGGCGTCCCACCGGGACGCCAAGGTGCCCCCTCGGCAGCGGGCATAGACGAACGCTCTACGTGAAACAGAGCGCTCGGCGCAATGATCACCTGTCAGGCAAGGAAATCGGCAAAGGCCTTGTCCTGTTCCAGCACCAGGGGCAGCTTGTCGAACAGCGCGTCGAGGTCGACGCCGTCGAACAACGGGCCGCCCAGGGCGTTGCGCGCCTCGGCATTCGGCCCGCCGTGCTGTTCCAGGGCATCGCAGATTTCCATGGCCTGGGCGGTGACCCGTGCGTAGGGCTGGCCCTCGGGGGCCAGGTGCGGCTGGGCCTGGTAGCGGATGGCCGACTGGAGGGTCAGCGGCAGGTTCCAGCGCTTGCCCAACTCCGCGCCGACTTCCGGGTAGCCGAAGCCCAACTGCTGGGTTTCGCTGGCGGCACGACTGGTGGTGCCACTGGCACCCTTGATGCGCGCGGCGTAGTCCGGGGCGCCGGTCTGGATCAGCAGCTCGCCGATGTCGTGCATGACCCCGCAGGTGAACGCCACTTCAGCATCGAGCCCGGCCTGGCGGGCCAGCAGCCGGCTGACGCTGGCGACCTGGAAGCTACGCCCCCAGAAGACCTTGAGGTCGAAGCCCGGCGCCGACTTGAACGCCCCGGTCACGGCCGAAGCCAGGACCAGGGTGCGCAGCACGTTGAAGCCCAGGCGCATCGCGGCGTCTTCGATGCTGGCCGACTCGCGGGCACCCTTGAAGCGCGCCGAGTTCGCCAGGCGCAGCACCTTGGCGGCAATGACCGGGTCGCGCTCGATGTTGCGCGCGACCTTTTCCAGGCTTTCATGGGGGTTGTCGAATTGCTGGACCAGTTCCAGGGCGACTTGGGGAATGCTGGGAAGGCTATGCAACTCCGCAAACAGCGTCTCGATATCCATGGCAAGGGTCTCTTCGTCCGGTGGAGACTCTTTACGATAGGCAATTTTTCGCCGTCTGCACGTCGCCTTCGAATACCGCCGCAAAGCCGAAAAAAAGGGTTCCCATCAGCAGATTCGGCAGCCCTGGGCGGTGACAGGCCATGGGAAACCATGCGCCTGCTGAAGTTTTGAAATAGTTTTTCCTTCCCTGGGCCGAATCCTGGATCGGGTTCGATGGCAGTTATAGCAGATTGCCAGCAAGTCGATTCCTACAAGGAGCGTTGCAGGCTGGCAGGCCGACGCACGCCCAGGCGGCTGATCCAGACGGCGGCCAGGATGACGCCGCCGCCCACGAACAGGCGCAGCAGGTCTTCCTGCAGGTTCCAGATCAGCAGGTTCATCAGCAGGCCCACCGGCACGTGCAGGTTGTTCATCACCGCCAGGGTGCCACCGTTGACCAGGCAGGCGCCCTTGTTCCACCAGTACATGCCCAGCGCGGTACTGATCACGCCGAGGAAGCCCAGTACCAGCCACTGCGGGGTACCGTCCGGCAGATAGCGGGCCTTGCCGAACAGCAGGAAGGCCGGCAACGCCACCGCCAGGGCACCGAGGAAGAAGTAGCCGAAATGCCGATAGTGCGGCTGGTCGCTGGGGTGGCGCGCCACCAGGTGCTTGTACATGACCTGGCCGGCGGCATAGGTGAAGTTGGCCAGTTGCAGCAGCACGAAGCCCATGAAGAAGTCCGGGTTGATCCGGTCGTAGCGAATCACCGCCGCACCGCTGACCGCCACCAGGGCCGCGACCAGCGCCCAGGGGTTGAAGCGCCGGTTGAGCGCGTCTTCGATCAGGGTCACGTGCAACGGGGTGAGAATGGTGAACAGCAGGACCTCCGGCACGGTCAGTACGCGGAAGCTCAGGTACAGGCAGACGTAGGTGATGCCGAACTGCAGGGCGCCGATCAGCAGCATGCCACGCATGAAGGCCGGCGGCACCTGGCGCCAGCGGGTCAGCGGGATGAAGATCAGCCCGGCCAGCACCACCCGTACCAGCACCGCGAAGTAGCTGTCGACATGGCCGGCGAGGTATTCGCCGATCAGGTTGAAGGAAAACGCCTGGATCAGCGTGACGATAAGCAGGTAACCCATAAATGCCCCATAGATGTGGTGACCAAGCCCGATTCTTGTAGGAGCAGGGCTTGCCCGCGAAGGGGCCCCTGAGGCCGCTAGAAGCTTCGCGGGCAAGCCCGGCTCCTACAGGATCGGGGCGCCTTCGAGCAAGTCGTGCCATTGCTGAAAGGATCGGGAATGTCGCCCCCAAAGAATGGCCGCGACCTTAACGGCTTTTGCGCCACGCGGCCATAAAAAAACCCGATCGGGCAGCGGGGCCGGATCGGGTTACATGCACTTAGGAGCAACCAGTGCAAAGGGAGGTTCGATGCGCAAACAACATGAAGGGGCTGTTTGATGAACTTGCAGACAGTTAACCCCTTCGCGATTAGCTGAAGATTAAGACCTCAGGCAATCTGGGCCAGACGGGCTTTCGCCTGGTTCAGGCCCTTCTCGTGGAGGTCGCCGCCCATGTTCAGGCCTTCGGCATGGATGAAGTCCACGTCATGGATGCCGATGAAGGCCAGCACCTGGCGCAGGTAGGGTTCCTGATGATCGTGGGTGCCACCGGCATACAGCCCGCCACGGGCGGTCAGCACGTAGGCTTGCTTGCCGGTCAGCAGGCCCTGAGGGCCGGTTTCGGTGTACTTGAAGGTCACGCCGGCACGCAGCACGTGGTCCAGCCAGGCCTTGAGGGTGCTGGGGATGGCGAAGTTGTACATCGGCGCGGCCAGCACCAGCACGTCGGCGGCCAGCAGTTCGTCGGTCAGTTCGTTGGAGCGCTCCAGCGACGCCTGTTCTATCGCATTGCGCTGTTCCTGCGGCTTCATCCAGCCACCCAGCAGGTTGATGTCCAGATGCGGCACCGGGTTCTGCGCCAGGTCCCGTACAGTGATTTCGTCGGCGGGATGCGCGGCTTTCCACTGGCTGATGAATTGCTGGGTCAGTTGACGGGAAACCGAGTCTTGCTGGCGGGCGCTGCTTTCGATGATCAGTACGCGGGACATGGGAAGTGCTCCATCGGTGAAGGCGTTAAGTCGATGGAGCAAAGATTAAACAGGACTATATCGATTAAAAAGCGGAAAAATCTGCTTCAATCTATCTATAAATTTGTTAATAGAAAGCGCATGCTTGTCGGTAACCCGCCCGTGCTTTCATTTCGCCGTGCAGCTGAGGTTCATTCGCAGCCGGATGATCTTGCGGTTGAACTTGGCGGTGACGTTCACGGTTTTCCCGGCCGATACCTCCACCTGGCGGGTCTTCGGCGCCTCGGGACCGTTGATGAAGACCACCTTGCACACCGCATCGGTCTTGCCGTAGTTGTTCAACTGGAGGGAGCCGATGTCCTGGTCGGTGTCATGGGCCGTGTAGTCGATGCTCAGGCCATTGAGCTGTTTCTCGACATCGATCGGGTAGGCAAGGGCACTGACCGGCAGCAGGGCCAGCAATACGCAACAGAACTTTCTCATTCGACGGTCTCCAATGTGGACCGCCAGCTTAGGACAAGAGGAACCCAACTTGAAAGCGCCCCGCGTGACCCTCGATCAATGGCGAACGTTGCAGGCCGTGGTCGATCACGGAGGCTTCGCCCAGGCGGCCGAAGCCCTGCACCGCTCGCAGTCGTCCGTCAGCTACACCGTGGCCCGCATGCAGGATCAGCTCGGCGTGCCGCTGCTGCGCATCGACGGTCGCAAGGCGGTGCTGACCGAAGCCGGCGAGGTGCTGTTGCGGCGCTCGCGGCAACTGGTCAAGCAGGCCAGCCAGCTCGAGGACCTGGCGCACCACATGGAGCAGGGTTGGGAGGCCGAGGTTCGCCTGGTAGTCGACGCCGCCTACCCCAACGCCCGGCTGGTGCGGGCGCTGACCGCGTTCATGCCGCAGAGCCGCGGTTGCCGGGTGCGTCTGCGCGAGGAGGTGCTGTCCGGGGTCGAGGAGGTGCTGCTTGAAGGCGTCGCCGACCTGGCCATCAGCAGCTTCAATATCCCCGGCTACCTGGGTACCGAAATGAGCGCGGTGGAGTTCGTTGCCGTCGCCCATCCGGAACACGCCCTGCACCGCCTGCAACGGCAACTGACCTTCCAGGACCTGGAAAGCCAGCTGCAGGTGGTGATCCGCGACTCCGGGCGCCAGCAGCCACGGGACGTCGGCTGGCTCGGCGCCGAACAGCGCTGGACCGTCGGCAGCCTGGCCACCGCCGCCACCTTCGTCGGCAATGGCCTGGGCTTCGCCTGGCTGCCGCGCCACCTGATCGAGCGGGAAATCCGCGAAGGGCTGCTCAAGCAACTACCCTTGGATCAGGGCGGCAGCCGCCACCCGACGTTCTTCCTGTACTCGAACAAGGACAAACCCCTGGGGCCGGCCACGCAGATTCTCGTCGAGCTGCTGCGCACTTTCGACACCGCGCCGCTGGACGCACCGTTCGCCGCGCCCCTGCAAGCCTGACAGGACGTTGACCGATGGCCTATTTCGAACACGACGGTTGCCTGCTGCACTACGAAGAACATGGCCAGGGTACTCCGGTGCTGCTGGTCCACGGCCTGGGCTCCAGCGGCCAGGACTGGGAACTGCAGGTGCCGGTACTGGCCGAGCACTACCGGGTGATCGTCGTCGACATCCGTGGCCACGGCCGCTCCGACAAGCCGCGCCAGCGCTACAGCATCGCCGGCTTCACCGCCGACGTGGTGGCGTTGATCGAGCACCTGGAGCTGGGCCCGACACACCTGGTGGGCCTGTCGATGGGCGGCATGATCGGTTTCCAGCTGGCGGTCGACCGCCCCCGGCTGCTGCGCAGCCTGTGCGTGGTCAACAGCGCCCCGGAGGTCAAGGTACGCAGCGCCAACGACTACTGGCAGTGGGCCAAGCGCTGGAGCCTGGCGCGCCTGCTGAGCCTCAACAGCATCGGCAGGGCCCTCGGCTCCATGCTGTTCCCCAAGCCGGAACAGGCCGAACTGCGCCGCAAGATGACCGAGCGCTGGGCCAGCAATGACAAGCGCGCCTATCTCGCCAGCTTCGACGCCATCGTCGGTTGGGGCGTGCAGGAACGACTGTCGGCGATTACCTGTCCAACCCTGATCGTCAGCGCCGACCGGGACTACACGCCGGTCTCGCTCAAGCAAAGCTATGTCAAACTTATTCCCGATGCCCGACTGGTAGTCATCGCCGACTCCCGTCACGCTACCCCACTGGACCAACCCCAGGTCTTCAACCGGACCCTGCTCGAGTTTCTGAGCGCAGTCGAAACCACCACCCAGGATCACTGAACCATGCTGAAAAAAATCGCCCTGTTCACCGGCTCCGTCCTGTTCGCCGCCAACCTGATGGCCGCCACCGAGGCGACCAAGGCGCCTCACGTGCAACTGGTGACCACCAACGGCACCATCGAAATCGAACTGGACCCGGTCAAGGCGCCGATCAGTACCAAGAACTTCCTGTCCTATGTGGACAGCGGTTTCTACAACAACACCATCTTCCACCGGGTGATTCCGGGCTTCATGGCCCAGGGCGGCGGTTTCACCGCGCAGATGGTGCAGAAACCGACCCAGGCGCCGATCCGCAACGAAGCCAGCAACGGCCTGCACAACGTGCGTGGCACCCTGGCGATGGCGCGGACCTCGGACCCGAACTCGGCCACCAGCCAGTTCTTCATCAACGTCAAGGACAATGACTTCCTCGACCCGGGCCGCGACGCCGGCTACGCGGTGTTCGGCAAGGTGGTCAAGGGCATGGAGGTGGTCGACATCATCGTCAACTCGCCGACCGCCAACAAGCAGGGCATGTCCGACGTGCCGGTGGACCCGGTGTACATCAAGTCGGCCAAGCGCATCGACTAACGGCAGCAGCCGGCCGCGGGCAGGAAGCCCCGGCCGGCGCGGCTTCACCTCCAAGGAGAGCCCGATCGACGGGCATCAGACCCCATGCTCTATCGTCGCTTTGAACAACTGATCGACATCTTCCGCGACGCTCCCACCGCCGCGCCTCCGAACAAGGTCCTGCCCTTCTACCTGTATTACCTGCGCCAGGTCTGGCCGAGCTTCGTCGCCCTGCTGATCGTTGGGCTGTTCGCCGCCCTGATCGAAGTGGCCCTGTTCAGCTACCTGAGCCGGATCATCGACCTGGCCCAGGGCACGCCCAATACCGAGTTCTTCTCGGTGCACGGCGGCGAGCTGCTGTGGATGCTGGTGGTCGCGCTGGTGCTGCGGCCGATCTTCTTCGGCCTGCACGACCTGCTGGTGCACCAGACCATCAGCCCGGGCATGACCAGCCTGATCCGCTGGCAGAACCACAGCTACGTGCTGCGCCAGAGCCTGAATTTCTTCCAGAACGATTTCGCCGGGCGCATCGCCCAGCGCATCATGCAGACCGGCAACTCGCTGCGCGACTCCGCCGTGCAGGCGGTCGATGCGCTGTGGCACGTGCTGATCTACGTGATCAGTGCGCTGGTGCTGTTCGTCGAAGCCGACTGGCGCCTGATGATCCCGCTGCTGCTGTGGCTCGCCGGCTACTGCGGTGCGCTCTACTACTTCGTGCCGCGGGTCAAGCAGCGCTCGGTGGAGTCCTCCGACGCGCGCTCCAAGCTGATGGGGCGGATCGTCGACGGCTACACCAACATCACCACCCTGAAGCTGTTCGCCCACACCCATTTCGAGCAGCAGTACGCCCGCGAGGCGCTGGTGGAGCAGACCGAGAAGACCCAACTGGCATCACGGGTGGTCACCAGCATGGACGTCGCCATCACCAGCATGAACGGCCTGCTGATCGTCACCACCACCGGCCTGGCGCTGTGGCTGTGGACGCAGTCGCTGGTGTCGGTCGGCGCCATCGCCCTGACCACCGGCCTGGTGATCCGGATCGTCAACATGTCCGGCTGGATCATGTGGGTGGTCAACGGCATCTTCGAGAACATCGGCATGGTCCAGGACGGCCTGCAGACCATCGCCCAGCCCATCACCGTCACCGACCGCGAACAGGCGCCACGCCTGGCGGTGAGCCGTGGCGAGGTGCGTTTCGAACATGTCGATTTCCACTACGGCAAGCGCAGCGGAGTGATCTCGGACCTCAACCTGACCATTCGCCCGGGCGAGAAGATCGGCCTGATCGGCCCTTCCGGGGCCGGCAAGTCGACCCTGGTCAACCTGCTGCTGCGCCTGTATGACCTACAGGGCGGGCGCATCCTGGTGGACGGCCAGGACATCGCCCAGGTCGCCTAGGAAAGCCTGCGCGAGCACATCGGCATGATTACCCAGGACACCTCGCTGCTGCACCGCTCGATTCGCGACAACCTGCTCTACGGCAGGCCGGATGCCAGCGATGCGCAACTCTACGAGGCGGTGCTCAAGGCCCGGGCCGACGAGTTCATTCCACTGCTCTCGGATGCCGAGGGGCGAACCGGCTTCGATGCCCATGTCGGCGAGCGCGGGGTGAAACTCTCCGGCGGCCAGCGCCAGCGCATCGCCATTGCCCGGGTACTGCTCAAGAACGCGCCGATCCTGATCATGGACGAAGCGACCTCGGCGCTGGACTCGGAAGTGGAAGCGGCGATCCAGGAAAGCCTGGAAACACTGATGGAAGGCAAGACGGTGATCGCCATCGCCCACCGCCTGTCGACCATCGCCCGCATGGACCGCCTGGTGGTACTGGAGCATGGGCGCATTGCCGAAACCGGCAGCCATGCCGAGCTCTTGGCGCGCGGCGGCCTGTATGCGCGCCTGTGGCAGCACCAGACTGGTGGCTTTGTCGGGATCGACTGAGCGTGCCCTCGAGGGTCAGGCCTGCCGGTAAGGCAGCGCCGCCCTCGCCTGCTCGGCATATTCCAGGATGCCGACCCGCTCCCGTTCGAGGAAATCCGCCACCGCCGCCTTGAGGCCGGGGTGGCGCAGGTAGTGCCAGGAGTGGGTGATCACCGGTTCGAAGCCGCGAATCAGCTTGTGCTCGCCCTGGGCTCCGGCATCGAAGCGTTTCAGGCCCTGGGCGATGGCGTAGTCCATGCCCTGGTAGAAACAGGTCTCGAAGTGCAGGCGGTCGAACTCCGCCAGGCAACCCCAGTAGCGCCCGTAGAAGCTGTCGCCGCCGATCAGGCTGAAGGCCATGGCCACCGGCCGCCCGCCCTGATGGGCCATGACCACCCGGATCGCCTCCGGCATGCGTTCGGCCAGCAGGCTGAAGAACGCCCGCGTCAGGTATGGCGCCTGGCGCCGCACCGCGTAGGTGTTGGCGTAGCAGGCGTAGACGAAGTCCCATTGCGCCTGCGTCAACGCCCTGCCCTCCAGCCACTCGAACTCGAAACCCTGGGCCAACACCTGCTCGCGTTCCTTGCGCATCTGCTTGCGTTTGCGTGAGCTCAAGGCGTCGAGGAAATCCTGAAAATCCCGGTAGTCGCGGTTCTGCCAGTGGTACTGACAACCCAGGCGCTGCAGCCAGCCCGGTTGCCCGGCCAGGGCGGCATCGGCCAGGGCGTCGGTGAAGTTGATGTGAGCGCTGGACAGTTCCTCGATCTCCAGATAGCCCGGCAACGCCGACAGCAACTCGACACCGTCCTCGGCGCTGGCCGCCAGCAGCCGTGGGCCGCCGACCGGGCTGAACGGCACGGCGGTGAGCAGCTTGGGGTAGTAGGCGATACCGGCACGCTGGCAGGCGTCGGCCCAGGCATGGTCGAACACGTACTCGCCGTAGGAGTGCCACTTGCGATAGCTGGGCAACGCGGCGATCAGCCGCCCCTGCTCGATATGCAGCAGATGCTCCGGCTGCCAGCCGGAACGCTCGCCGAGGCTGCCGCTGTCCTCCAGGGCGCTGAGGAAGGCGTGACGCAGGAAGGGTTGCCCCGACGGCACCAGCGCATCCCAATCCTCGGGCGCGATCTCGGCAAGGCTTTGCAGGCGTTGTAGCGGCATCGATATCCCCAGGGCAGGTGCATTCGCCGGGGCAGTATCGCGCAGGGAGAGGAGATTAAAAACTATTTCATTGGACTGGGGACGGGGGTGGGAACACCATGGTGCAACGAGTTCAGACAGACGTTGCAGAGATGATTTGCGGATGATGGGCTAACGGGACTTGTAGCGATTGTGGGGGGCCTCTTCGCGGGTAAGCCCTGCTCCTACAGGGCAGCGCCGTGTGCAGGACTCGTGCAAGACGCGACTCTGTAGGAGCAGGGCTTGTCGGGGCGCCGAACCGCCGCGAAGACGTCCGTAATGACAGCGCAAAAGGCAAAAAAACGCCCCGCCGGCAGTGTGCCGAGCAGGGCGTGAAGTGAAAAAGAGCTTACACAACAGTGCTTACAGCAGTGGAATCGAGTAGCTGACGATCAGGCGGTTTTCGTCCTGGGTGCTGGAAGCCACGGCCGAGTTGGTACGCCACATGGCGTTTTTCCAGGCAAAGCCCAGGTTCTTGAAGGTGCCTTGCGGGATCACGTAGGCCAGGCTGATGTCACGCTCCCACTCGCTCTGGTCACCCGCGGCGTTCTGGATGTTGTCGCCGTGCAGGTAGGTCACGCCGGCGGTCAGGCCAGGTACGCCAACCTTGGCGAAGTCATAGGCGTAGCGAGCCTGCCAGGTACGCTCGCCGGCACGGGCGAACTTCTGGATCTGGGCGTCGGTGATGGTGCTGTTGGACGAACCGTCACCCTGGTTCAGCCAAGGGAAGTCGCTGTCACCCTTGGTGTACTGGTAGCCGGCACCGAAGGTATGACCTTCGATCGAGTACAGGGCCAGGTAGCTGTACAGGTCGTTGTCGACCTTGCCCTTGGTACGGCTGTTGGCTGGCTTGTCATCGTAGTAGCCCGTGGTGAAGTAGGCGCTGGTATCACCATTGGCACCGTTGTCACGGCTGCGGTAGTAGCGCAGGTCGCTCTTGAGTACGCCAGGGCCGATTGCCCAGTTGTGCACCAGACCCAGGAAGTTCTGCGAGTAGAAGTCCTTCAGCTCGCCGTGGTAGAACGAAGCGGTCAGGTCCTTGGTGATCTTGTAGTCGGCACCACCGTAGTAGAACTTGTTGCTGCGACGGCCGCTCGAGGTCGGGCTGTTGGCACCGGCGAGGGACAGGCCTTCGTCGTTGCTGGAGTTACGGCCCTTGGCCGCTTCCACCTGGCCAGCGACCAGGGTCAGGTCCTTGATTTCGTTCGACTTCAGCTCGCCACCGGTGAAGGTCTGCGGCAGCAGGCGACCGTCGTTGTACTTGATGACCGGGTTGTTCGGCATCAGGGTACCGACTTTCAGTTCGGTCTGCGAAACGCGCACCTTGCCAGTCACGCCCAGGCTGCCGAAATCGTTGACGGCCTTGGCGTTCTTGCCATCGGTGGATTCGGCCGGGAACATGGTGGTGCCGTAGGAAGTGGTGGTGGCGCCGTTGGTGCCACGACCGGAATCCAGGCGAATACCTTCCAGAGCGATCACATCCAGACCGAAACCGACGGTGCCCTGGGTGTAGCCGGAGTTGAAACGCAGGTCGAAGCCCTGGCCCCATTCCGACACCAGGCTCTGGGCCGGCTTGCCGCTGCGGTTGTCGGTGTTGATGTAGTAGTTACGCAGACCCAGGGTCGACGTAGCACCTTCGATGAAACCTTTGGCGTCAGCCTGGCTCTCGGCAAATGCTTGTTGGGACAAAACCCCTACGGCCACTGCCAGGGCCAAGGTGCACTTGTTCATTGTTTCGCTCCTCTGGATTCAAACGCTTCGGGTCTTTTTTGCGACGTCCGCTGTCATCGTGCGGGGGCACGGCTGTTGCCGGGGACTGACCCGCTTTGTTGGGAGGGAATCTTGGCGTGGGGTTATTTCAGGACCGTTGCCTTTATATAAAGCTTTTATGACAGCGGAACTTTTTCGAGCCGACAGAAAAAAGCGCAAAGTCCCGGTTTACGGGGCTTTGCGCTTTCAGTAGTGGCTTTTTGAGACTATCGCGACGCTGTCTTTTTCCACATGCCGCCGCTCGATCAGCGCTTGCGCAGAATCACGCTGCCGATCGAATAGCCGGCACCGAACGAACTGAGCACTGCCAGGGAACCGGCCGCCAGATCGTCCTGGTTCTTGTGGAACGAGATCACGGAACCGGCCGAACTGGTGTTGGCGTAGGTGTCGAGGATCACCGGGGCTTCCTCTGCGGTGGCGTCGCGACCCAGCAGTTTCTTGACGATCAGATGGTTCATGCTGAGGTTGGCCTGGTGCAGCCAGAAACGCTTCACGTCGCCGACATTCAGCTGGTTCTCCTGCAAGTGCTCGCTGATCAGTTCCGCCACCATCGGGCAGACATCCCGGAACACCTTGCGCCCTTCCTGGACGAACAGCTTGTCGCGGGCGTCGATCCCCTCTTCTCCCGCGCGGTTGAGGAAGCCGAAGTTGTTGCGGATGTTGTTGGAGAACTGGGTCAGCAGCTTGGTGCTGACGATATCGAACTGGTGGGCCGAGGTGGCCAGGTCCGCCCGTTCGATGATCACCGCCGTCGCCGCATCGCCGAAGATGAAGTGGCTGTCGCGGTCGCGGAAGTTCAGGTGGCCGGTGCAGATCTCCGGGTTGACCATCAGGATCGCCCGGGCCTGGCCCAGTTGCACGCTGTTGCAGGCGTTCTGGATGCCGAAGGTCGCCGAGGAACAGGCGACGTTCATGTCGAAACCGAACCCCTGGATACCGAGGGCTTCCTGGACCTCGATGGCAATCGCCGGATAGGCGCGCTGCAGGTTGGAGCAGGCGACGATCACCCCGTCGATGTCCGCGGCGGTCCTGCCGGCCCGTTGCAGGGCCTGTTCGGCGGCGGCCACGGACATCTGGCAGAGGATCGACCACTCGTCATTGCTGCGCTCGGGCAGGCGCGGCTTCATGCGCCGCGGATCGAGAATGCCGTCCTTGTCCATGACGAAGCGGCTCTTGATGCCCGAGGCCTTTTCGATGAAGGCGGCGCTGGACTCGGTCAAGGCCTGAACCTCGCCGCGCTCGATGGCCGCCGCATTTTCTTCATTGAACTGTTGTACATACGTATTGAAAGAGTGCACCAGCTCTTCGTTGGAAATGCTGTTGGCCGGGGTGTACAGGCCGGTGCCGCTGATGACGACGTTATGCACGGTCGTTCCTCTATGTTCTGTTCAGGCAGAAGGCATTGGTACAGTCGTACCAACATGTAAAAAGGCCAACCCCTGACAACGGGGATGACGCCGGGTGGTTTTCTTGCGGCTCAATCGCTGAACCGGGCATTTATCCGCGAAGTGTGCCATAAACACGGGAGTTTGGCCCATTGTGAAGATCAATGGGCCTTTACCCATGGTCAGGCTTCCACTTGACTCCACTGCTTGTTCAGGCGCTTGTCCGAGATCGGTGCCCGGGTCCCCAACTGCTGGGCGAAGAGCGAGACCCGGTACTCCTCCAGCCACCAGCGATATAGTTCCAGTTGCGGGTCGCGCTTGCCTTCCTGGGCATGCTTGGCCGCGCGGGCCTGGTACTGGCTCCACAGGCCGCCCAGCTCGGTACTCCAGACCCGATCCTTCTGCACCTGGGCCGGCAGCTTCTCCAGGCGCAACTCGATCGCCTTGAGATAGCGCGGCAATTCCTTCAGCCAGAGCCCCGGCGTTTCCCGGACGAACCCGGCGTAGACCAGGTGGCTCAGTTGCTGCTTGATATCGTTGAGCGCCACCGCCTGGGCCAGGTCGATCTTGCCCTTGAAGCGCTTCTGCAGGCCGTGCCAGAGCTTGAGGATCTCCAGGGTCAGGCGTGCCAGGCGCTCGGCATGCTCGGTCCAGTGGCCGCGCTTGCGCTCGGCCAGGGACGCCAGGCCGGCACCGTCGCGGGGCAGCGGGTCTTCACCGTCGAGGATGCAACTGTCGAGGCTGGCCAACAGGATGTCTTCCACCAGCGCTTCGACACGACCCAGCTCGCGATACAGCAGGCCCAGCTCGGTCAGGCCCGGCAGCTTGCCGCGCAGGAACTTCGCCGACTCGGCCAGTTGCTGCAGCAACAGCCGCTGCAACGCCCGACGATGCTGGAACTCGGCTTCGGCCGGGGTGGAGAAGCGCCCTTCCTTGACCGTACCCGCCTCTTCCACCAGTGCCGGATAGACCGTCATCGACAGGCCGGCGATCTTCTGCTGGGTGGTCTCGGCGACAGCGGCGAAACCCTTGGCTTCCACCGGCTGCTGGCTTTTCGCGGTTTGCGGCACGGCCAGCGCCGCCTGGCTGGCCTGGGCGAAGCGCGCGGTCAGTTCCGCCAGGTCACGGCCTTCGCCGAGGAACTTGCCCTGGGCGTCGACCACTTCGAGGTTCATCTTCAGGTGGCTTTCCACCTGCTGCGCCGCTTCGGCCCAGGCCTCGTCGCTGACCCGCGCGCCCGTCATGCGCAGCAGCTCACGCCCCAGCGCCTGGGGCAGCGAACCCTCGGCGAAGTCGATGCGTTGCAGCGCCGCCTTGACGAAGTCCGGCACCGGCACGAAGTTCTTGCGCAGGGCCTTGGGCAGGTTGCGTACCAGGGCGATGCACTTGGCCTCGATCAGGCCCGGCACCAGCCACTCCAGGCGCTCGGCGGGCAGCATCGGCAACAGCGGCGCCGGCACGCGCAGGGTCACACCGTCGCGGGGGTGGTTGGGTTCGAAGTGATAGCTCAGCGCCAGGGTCAGATCGCCCAGATGCAGGGTGTCCGGGTACTGCGCGGCGGTGACTTCACTGGCCTCGCGGGCCAGCACGTCTTCTTCGCGCATGATCAGCAGTTGCGGATTCTTCTGGCTGTGGACACGGTACCAGCTGTCGAAGGTCGCGGTCTGGTGGATCTCCGCCGGCAGGCGCGCGTCGTAGAAGGCGAACAGGGTTTCCTCGTCGGCGAGGATGTCGCGTCGACGGGCCTTGGCCTCCAGTTCATCGAGCTGTTCGAGCAGGCGGGTGTTGGCGCCCAGACACTTGGCCCTGGACTGGATTTCGCCGCGCACCAGCGCCTCGCGGATGAACAGTTCGCGCGAAACCACCGGGTCGACCGGGCCGAAATGCACCGGCCGCCGGCCGACCACGATCAGGCCGAACAGGGTGATCTGCTCGAAGGCCACTACCTGGCCGCGCTTCTTCTCCCAGTGGGGTTCGAAGTGGTTCTTCTTGATCAGGTGCCCGGCCAGCGGCTCGATCCAGTCCGGCTCGATCTTGGCGACCATGCGCGCATAGAGCTTGGTGGTTTCCACCAGTTCGGCGGTCATCAGCCACTGCGGCCGCTTGCGGCCCAGGCCCGAGGACGGGTGGACCCAGAAGCGCCGCTGGCGCGCGCCGAGGTAGTCGCCTTCCTCGGTCTTCTGGCCGATCTGGCTCAACAGGCCGGACAGCACCGCCTTGTGCAGCTTGGGATAGTCGGCCGGTTCCTTGTTGATCGCCAGTTGCAGGTCGCGGCAGATCAGCGCCAGCTGTCGGTGGGAGTCACGCCATTCGCGCATGCGCAGGTAATTGAGGAAGTTCTTCCGGCACCAGTTGCGCAAGGCACTCGCCCCGAGGGCCTGGCGCTGCTCCTCGAAACCGCGCCAGACGTTGATCAGCCCGGCGAAGTCCGAATCGGCGTCCTTCCACTGCGCGTGGGCCTGGTCGGCGGCCTGCTGGCGCTCGGGCGGGCGCTCGCGCGGGTCCTGCACCGACATGGCGCTGGCGACGATCAGCACTTCCTGCAGGCTGCCGAGTTTGGCTGCCTCCAGCAGCATGCGGCCCATGCGCGGGTCCACCGGCAGGCGCGCCAACTGGCGGCCGAGCGGGGTCAGCTGGTTGTCGCGGGTAACCGCCGAGAGTTCCTGCAGCAGGTTGAAGCCGTCGCTGATGGCCTTGCCGTCCGGCGGCTCGATGAACGGGAACGCGGTGATCTCGCCCAGGCGCAGGTGCAGCATCTGCAGGATCACCGCCGCCAGGTTGGTGCGCAGGATTTCCGGATCGGTGAACTCCGGCCGGCCGTTGAAATCCTCTTCGCTGTACAGGCGCACGCAGATCCCCGGTTCGACGCGCCCGCAACGACCCTTGCGCTGGTTGGCGCTGGCCTGGGAGATCGCCTCGACCGGCAGGCGCTGGACCTTGGCGCGGTAGCTGTAGCGGCTGATACGCGCGGTGCCGCTGTCGATCACGTAGCGGATGCCCGGTACGGTCAGCGAGGTTTCCGCGACGTTGGTCGCCAGCACGACCCGACGCCCCGCGTGGGACTGGAAGATCCGCTGCTGCTCGGCCGGTGTCAGCCGCGCGTATAAAGGAAGAATCTCGGTGTGCTTGAGCTGGGCCTTGCGCAGCATCTCGGCGGCATCGCGGATCTCGCGTTCGCCGGGCAAAAACACCAGCACGTCGCCGGGGCTCTTGCGCTCATGGCGCTCATGGGCGGCGATCTCGTCGAGGGTGGCGAGGATCGCCTGATCGACGGTGAGGTCGTCCTCGACCCGGTTGCCTTCCTCGTCCTGCTCGGAAGTCATCGGCCGGTACCAGGTCTCCACCGGGAAGGTGCGCCCCGACACCTCGACGATCGGTGCATCGTTGAAGTGCTTCGAAAAACGCTCCAGGTCGATGGTCGCCGAGGTGATGATCACCTTGAGATCCGGGCGCCGCGGCAGCAGGGTCTTGAGGTAGCCGAGCAGGAAGTCGATGTTCAGGCTGCGCTCGTGGGCTTCGTCGACGATGATCGTGTCGTAGCGTTCGAGGTAGCGATCGTTCTGGGTTTCCGCCAGCAGGATACCGTCGGTCATCAGCTTGACCAGGGTGTTGGAATCGCTCTGGTCCTCGAACCGCACCTGGTAGCCGACCAGGCTGCCCAGCGGTGTCGCCAGTTCCTCGGCGACCCGGCTCGCCACGCTGCGCGCAGCGATACGCCGCGGCTGGGTATGACCGATCAGGCCATGCTGGCCGCGGCCGATTTCCAGGCAGATCTTCGGCAACTGGGTGGTCTTGCCCGAGCCGGTCTCGCCGGCGATGACCAGTACCTGGTGCTTGAGCAGCGCCGCCTTGATCTCGTCGCGCTTGGCGGCGATGGGCAGGCTGTCGTCGTAGCGAATCGTCGGCACGCTCTGGCGCCGCGCCGTGACCAGGGCGCAGGAAGCCTGCATTCTCTCGACCCACTGAGCCAGCCTGGCTTCATCGGGTTTCTTGCGCAGGTCGAGCAACTGCCGCCGCAGGCGGTGGCGGTCGGCGATCATGGCAAGGTCGAGGTTTTTCAGCAGTTGGTCGATAGTGGGCGATTCGTCGGTCATCGGCTCGGCAAGGGTCGTCTATGTAGGCAGGGGGCGGATTGTCGCAGATTTGCCCCCCTCTGTGGCGAGCCCGCCTTGGCCAAGCCTACTCGTTGTCCAATGCCCGCCGCCGATACGGGAACACATCGATGACCTTGCCGGCGAGAATCGCCTCCTGCAGTCCCTTCCAGTAATCGGCGTCGTACAGCTCGCCGTGCAACTGGGCGAACAGCCGGCGCTGGCCGATATCGGCGAACAGGAAGGGCGGGAACTCCTCGGGGAATACGTCCAGCGGACCGATGGAGTACCAGGGCTCGGAGGCCATTTCGTCCTCCGGGGTGCGCGGCGGCGGGATATGGCGAAAGTTGGCTTCGGTGAGGAAGCAGATTTCATCGTAGTCATAGAACACCACCCGGCCATGGCGGGTGACCCCGAAGTTCTTCAGCAGCATGTCGCCGGGGAAGATGTTCGCCGCCGCCAGTTGCTTGATCGCCAGGCCATAGTCATCCAGCGCCTCGCGCACCTGGGCTTCGTTGGCGTTGTCGAGGTAGAGGTTCAGCGGGGTCATGCGCCGCTCGGTCCAGCAGTGGCGGATCAGCACCGTCTCGCCCTCGACCTGCACGGTGGACGGCGCCACCTCCAGCAACTCCTCGAGGCAGGCCGGATCGAACTTGCCCAGGGGGAAACGGAAGTCGGCGAACTCCTGGGTATCGGCCATGCGCCCGACCCGGTCGACGCTCTTCACCAGCCGGTACTTCTCGATCACCGTGGCCCGGTCGACGTTCTTCGAGGGCGAGAAGCGGTCCTTGATGATCTTGAACACCGTGTTGAAGCCCGGCAGGGTGAACACGCTCATGACCATGCCACGCACCCCGGGCGCCATGATGAAACGGTCGTCGGTGTTGGCCAGGTGGTCGATCAGCGCCCGGTAGAACTCCGACTTGCCGTGCTTGTAGAAACCGATCGAGGTGTACAGCTCGGCCACGTGCTTGCCCGGCAGGATGCGCTTGAGAAAACCGACGAACTCCGCCGGCACCGGCACATCGACCATGAAATAGGAACGGGTGAAGGAGAAGATGATCGACACCTCGGCCTCGTCGGTGATCAAGGCATCGATACGGATCCCGCGGCCCTCGCGGTGCAGGAACGGGATCACCAGCGGCCACTGCTCGTCGTGAGTGTAGATGCGCCCCACCAGGTAGGCGCCCTTGTTGCGATAGAGCACCGAGGAAAACAGCTCGACGCTCAGTTCCGGGTCCTTGCACACCCAGTCCGGCAGGCTTTCGCGCAGTTGCGCTTCGAGGCGCCGCAGGTCGCCGGACAGGTCGGCGTAATCCTCGCTGAAGCGATAGTCGGTGAAGATCCGTTCGAGCATGCCCGACAGTTCGCCCTGCGGGCGATAGATCCGCGTCTGCGCCGCCCGCGCGCGCCGCAGGGACGGCCGGGTGGTGTGGATGAACATGCAGCCGTCGCTGATCAGGTCGTGACTGAACAGGCTGCAGAAGGCCGAGTTGTACCAGGTTTCCGCCAGTTCATCGTCGAAGCGCACATCGATCAGGCTGATATAGGCGCTTTTCACCAGCGGCCAGATGCCCAGATCGAGCAACGACTCGGCCTCGAACCCGGCCCGCAACCGGGCATTGACCTCGGCGACCTTCTCTTCGTAAAGATTGATCCGCGCCGCCGATGCCGCCTGCGCCTCCTGCCAGCGTGCACCCTCGAAGCGGGCACGGGCGCCATCGGTGATCTGGCGAAAATGCTCGCGATAGTTATCGAAGCCATCAAGGATCGTACGGGCGATATCGGCGGCCGGCCATTGCTGCGGCATAGTCAAACCTCTGCGGGATTTTTCGTTCGTTGTTCTGGTCGCGAGCCCGTTGAGCTTAGAAGCCTGTCATCGTGTTGTGCAACCTTGCCCTGAACGTAACATCCCGACACACTTGCTCGCCCTAGCCTGCCAAGGAAGCCCACCGTGAATCCCGCCGATATCGTCCGCATGTTCAGCCTGGCTGCCGTCTGGGGCGCCAGCTTCCTGTTCATGCGCATCATTGCCCCTGTGCTGGGTGCGTTTCCCACTGCGTTCTTTCGTGTCTCGATCGCGGCTGTCGGCCTGCTGGCGATGCTCGCGCTGATGCGCGTGAAATGGGACTTCAAGGGCAAGTTCAAGGTCTGCCTGCTGCTCGGGGTGATCAACTCGGGGCTGCCGGCGACCCTGTATTCGGTGGCGGCCAAGGTGCTGCCGGCCGGCTACTCGTCGATCTTCAACGCCACCACGCCGTTGATGGGGGTGCTGATCGGCGGCCTGTTCTTCCACGAAAAGTTCACGCTGAACAAGCTGCTGGGGATTTTCCTCGGGCTGTTCGGTGTGGCGGTGCTGACCCGGGCCGGCCCGGTGACCTTCGACCTCGACCTGCTACTGGGTGCGGGCGCCTGCCTGCTCGCCACCACCAGCTATGGCTTCGCCGGTTTCCTGACCCGGCGCTGGCTCGACCATCAGGGCGGGCTCGACCCACGGCTGTCGGCCCTGGGCAGCATGTTCGGTGCGACGCTGGTGATCCTGCCGTTCTTCGCCGCCAGCGCCATCAGCCACCCGCCGGCAAGCTGGGGCGGCCTTGAAGTCTGGGGTGCGCTGCTGGGGCTCGGCCTGATCTGCACGGCGTTCGCCTACATCGTGTATTTCAAGCTGCTGAGCAATATCGGGCCGGTGAAATCGATGACCGTGACCTTCATGATCCCGGCATTCGGAGTGTTGTGGGGGGCATTGTTTCTCGATGAGCCGCTGTCGATGGCGCATCTGTACGGCGGGGTATTGATCGCGGTGGCGTTGTGGCTGGTGTTGAAGCCGGCGGTGGCGAAAGCCGGCGCCGTGGCGCAGCGGTAACGCTGTAGGAAATTTGAGGGCCCATTCGCGGGCAAGCCCGGCTCCTACAGATTGTGGATCGCACGGAGCGACGCCATCCTGTAGGAGCAGGGCTTGCCCGCGAATGCTCCGGAACAGGCACAACAGCACCAGGCTGCCGTACCCGTTCCAGAGACGCATCAACCCGCCTTGCGGAACACGAATACCAGGCCGACGATGATCAACCCCATCCCGAGCATGCTCAGCAACGCCAGCCGGTTACCGAAGATCAGGTAATCCATGACCGCCGTCACCGCCGGCACCAGGTAGAACAGGCTGGTGACATTCACCAGATTGCCCCGGGCGATCAGCCGGTACAGCAACAACGTCGCCAGCACCGACACCACCAGCCCCATCCACAGCACCGGAATGATGAAGCCACTGCCGGTCTCGACATGAAACGGCTGGAACGGCACGAACACTCCGCACAACAGCAGCCCGGCCAGGTACTGCACCGGCAGCGTGCCGAGGGGATTGTCGGTGATGCGCTTCTGCATGATCGAACCGAAGGTCATGCTCGCCAGCGCCAGCAGGCCGAAGAGCATCCCGGCCAGCGACATGCCCGCCAGGCCGATGCCCTGGTAGACCACCAGGATCAGCCCCGCCAGCCCCAACCCGAGACCGAACATCCGGCTCCAGGAGCGCTGGCGCTCCATCAGCACCGCCGTGAGGATCGGCTGCACGCCCATGATCGTCGCCATGACGCCCGGCGTGACCTTCAGGTCCAGCGCCAGCAGATAGAAGATCTGGTAGGCGCCGAGCAACACCAGCCCCGTCGCCGCGGCATAACGCAGCGGCTTGCCGCCTTTGGGCAACTTGAACTTGAGCAGCGGGACCAGCAACAGCAGGCCCAGCAGGGCAATGGAAAAACGCACCAGCAGAAAGGCGAACGGCGAGGCATGGGCCAGGCCCCACTTGGAGAAGATAGCCCCGCTGCTCCAGAGCAGCACGAACAGACTCGTCGAAGCCGCCGCAGTCGCGGATTGCTTTGAAATGACCAACATGGATACCACCTGTGATTCAGGCAAATGCCAACTCAGCTGTGAAGCTGAAGATTCAGTAGGTTTTTTCAGGCGGGCAGGCAGGAAAACAGCAACGCTTGCTGATCAGCCCCGAATGCCAACGACGCCTGGCGGTGATACGACGGCGCACACCGGCGTGCTACTGACAGGTGGTGGGTAATGACTGATCTGCAGCGGTTGCAGGCTTCCGCACGGCACTACGCCAGCGTTGAGCGCTGGAACGACGACCGCGTTGAGGGAGGAAGCTGGCATAGGCAGATCTTCAGTGAGGGGAAACGACGGTGAATCAGGCGATGCACCGAGCGCTGACTATAACCAGCGCTCGTCACCTATTGCAACAGATCAGCCGAACAGCCAGTAGCCGAGGGCCCAGGCCACCAGGACCGCCAGCACCGGACGCATCACGCGGTAGGCCTTGGGATGCTTGCGCTTCCACTGCTTGACCACGCTGCTGAAGTTGTCGCTGAAGCGCTTGCTCCAGGCATAGGCCTGGTTGATCCCGCCCACGCGCTCGTCATCGACGTTCTGCGGTGCGGTGGCACGGCCCAGGAAGGCGCTGACCGAACGGTTGATCGAGGTCATCAGGCGGTTGCTCAACGGCCGTTCGACGTCGCAGAACAGGATGACCCGGGTCTGCTCGGTTTCGTTCTTGACCCAGTGCACGTAGGTCTCGTCGAACATCACGTCTTCACCGTCACGCCAGGCGTAGACCTGGCCATCGACGAAAATCCGGCAATCGTCGGAGTTCGGCGTCGACAGGCCCAGGTGATAACGCAGCGAACCGGCGAACGGATCGCGGTGCGGGTTCAGGTGGCTGCCGCCGGGCAGCAGGGCGAACATCGCGCCCTTGACGTTGGGGATGCGGCTGACCAGCTCGACGGTCTTCGGGCAGAGCATTTCGGCCGACGGCAGCGGCTTGTCATACCATTTGAGGTAGAAACGCTTCCAACCCTTCTTGAAGAACGAACCGAAGCCGGCGTCGTTGTTCTTCTCGGCGGCCCGGATGTAGCCCTCGTCGAACAGGTGCATGGCTTCCTCGCGGATCACCTGCCAGTTGTCCTTGAGCACGTCCAGTTCGGGAAACTTGCTGCGGTCCAGGTACGGTCTGGACGGCACCGCGGAAAACAGGTACATCAGGGCGTTGTACGGAGCGAACAGCGCCGAATGGTTGACGAACTGGCGCAATACCGGCAAACGCGCCTTGCCCCGCAGATGCACGTAGAGCGTACTGCCCACGAACAGCAGCAACACGGCGGCCTTGGCGGCGAAGGAAAAGGTCATTCAGCACTCCTTGAAAATGGGCGACGTCCGGGTAGGAAAAATCCACGAGACGTGGCAGCCGGCCATGATAAACATTACCGACCGCCGGAAAAACCCGCGCAACTCAACAATCAGCGTTAAGAACTGCGCAACAAAGCGTTAATTAGCATAAGGCGCCTGAAGGCGGACTGATGCAGGTCAGGTCAATCCATGATCGCCCACAGGCCGGCCCACCGGGAGCCGGCCTGTGGGGAAAAGGCCGGCGTCGCCCCGCCTGTTACTGCTGGTTTTCCTGCTCGGTGAACAGGTCGCTGAAGAGCATGCTCGACAGGTAGCGCTCGCCGGAGTCCGGCAGCACCACGACGATGGTCTTGCCCTGCATCTCCGGGGTTTCCGCCAGGCGCACGGCCACCGCCATCGCCGCGCCACAGGAGATGCCACAGAGGATGCCCTCCTCCTGCATCAGCCGCAGGGCCATGGCCTTGGACTCCTCGTCGGTCACCAGCTCGACCCGGTCGACCAGCGACAGGTCGAGGTTCTTCGGCACGAAACCGGCACCGATGCCCTGAATCTTGTGCGGCGACGGCTTGACCTCCTGCCCGGCCAGGGTCTGGGTGATTACTGGCGACGTCACCGGTTCCACCGCCACCGAGAGGATCGGCTTGCCCTGGGTCTGCTTGATGTAGCGCGAAACGCCGCTGATGGTGCCGCCGGTGCCGACGCCAGCCACCAGCACGTCGACCGCGCCATCGGTGTCGTTCCAGATTTCCGGACCGGTGGTCTTTTCGTGGATCGCCGGGTTGGCCGGGTTGTCGAACTGCGCCGGCATGAAGTACCGGGCCGGATCGCTGTTGACGATTTCACCGGCCTTCTCGATAGCGCCTTTCATGCCCTTGGCCGGCTCGGTCAGCACCAGTTCGGCCCCCAGGGCCTTGAGCACCTTGCGCCGCTCGATGCTCATGGACGCCGGCATGGTCAGCAGCAGCTTGTAACCGCGGGCGGCGGCGACGAAGGCCAGGCCGATGCCGGTGTTGCCGGAGGTCGGCTCGACGATGGTCATGCCCGGCTTGAGGCGGCCGCTGCTTTCGGCGTCCCAGATCATGTTCGCGCCGATCCGGCACTTCACCGAATACCCCGGGTTGCGCCCTTCGATCTTGGCCAGGATGGTTACGCCGCGGGGGGCGATGCGGTTGATCTGAACCAGGGGCGTATTACCGATGGAATGGGCGTTGTCGGCAAAAATACGGCTCATGACAGGTCCTATGTTCATTTGAGAATTAGCCCACAAGGGTATGCCCCGAGGTGACGGGCGTCCAGTCATGCGAACGTCTCGCGTTGCCGGGGGTCCATCGCCTATGGACAGTCTGCGGGGCACGTCGATGAAACGTCGTTACAGTTGGCCGTTGTGGGGCCTGGCAATTGTTGTTCTGCTGGTGGTGGCGGTGAACCTGGCCCTGCCCTACCTGGTACGCAACTACCTGAATGAAAAGCTCGCCGACATGGGCGACTACCGCGGCCAGGTGACGGATGTCGACCTGGCCCTGTGGCGCGGCGCCTACCGGATCAACGGGCTGGAAATCGTCAAGGTCGCCGGCAAGGTGCCAGTGCCGTTCCTCAAGGCGCCGCTGATCGACCTGTCGGTGAGCTGGAAAGCCCTCTGGGAAAACCATGCGGTGGTGGCCGAGGTGCAGTTCGTCGAACCGGAACTGAACTTCGTCGACGGCGGCGCGAACAATCGCCAGGCCTCGCAGACCGGTCAGGGCACCGACTGGCGCGCCCAACTGGGCAAACTGCTGCCGATCACCCTCAACGAGGTGCGCATCGACAACGGGCGCATCACCTTCCGCAACTTCAACTCCCAGCCACCGGTCAACCTGCAGGCCACCCAGGTCAATGCCAGCCTCTACAACCTGACCAACATCGTCGACCTCAAGGGCCATCGCGATGCGCGTTTCGAAGGCAAGGCCCTGCTGCTCGGCCACGCGCCCCTGGAAACCACCGCCACCTTCGATCCGCTGAGCAACTTCGAGGATTTCGAATTCCGCCTGCGGGCCACCGGCATCGAGCTGCGCAAGGTCAACGACTTCGCCGCGGCCTACGGCAAGTTCGACTTCAACGGCGGCAGCGGCGACGTGGTGATCGAGGCCCAGGCCGACAAGGGCCGGCTCACCGGCTATATCAAGCCGTTGCTGCACGATGTCGAAGTGTTCGACTGGCAGCAGGACGTCGAGAACCAGGACAAGAGCCTGCTGCGCTCGGTCTGGGAAGCCATCGTCGGCGCCGGCGAGACCCTGCTGAAAAACCAGAAGAAGAACCAGTTCGCCACCCGCGTCGAACTCAGCGGCAGCGTCCACCAGCAGGATATCAGCGCGTTCGCCGCCTTTTTGCAGATATTGCGCAACGGTTTCATCCAGGCCTTCAATGCCCGCTACGAGCAGCCCAAGCCCGGCACCGGCTGACGGGCCTGACCAGGTCAGGATGTGACGCTCCATTCAGAGACTGAATAAGCCGTCTGCGTTCACACTCGACCGGACACCGCGTTATAGTCGGAACATGGAATTTCCCCCGCCGCCCGCTGCCGGGCCGGCGCTACCGTTCGAGGAAGCATAGATGAAGTTCGAAGGCACCCAGGCCTACGTCGCCACCGCTGACCTGAAGCTGGCCGTCAACGCCGCCATTACCCTGGAGCGTCCACTGCTGGTCAAGGGCGAGCCCGGCACCGGCAAGACCATGCTCGCCGAGCAACTGGCCGAGTCCTTCGGCGCCAAGCTGATCACCTGGCACATCAAGTCCACCACCAAGGCGCACCAGGGCCTCTACGAGTACGACGCGGTGAGCCGCCTGCGCGATTCGCAACTGGGCGTGGACAAGGTCCACGATGTGCGCAACTACCTGAAGAAGGGCAAGCTCTGGGAGGCCTTCGAGTCCGAGGAGCGGGTGATCCTGCTGATCGACGAGATCGACAAGGCCGATATCGAGTTCCCCAACGACCTGTTGCAGGAACTCGACAAGATGGAGTTCTACGTCTACGAGATCGATGAAACCATCAAGGCCAGGCAGCGCCCGATCATCATCATTACCTCCAACAACGAAAAGGAACTGCCGGACGCCTTCCTGCGCCGCTGCTTCTTCCACTACATCGCCTTCCCGGACCGCGAAACCCTGCAGAAGATCGTCGACGTCCACTACCCGGACATCAAGAAGGACCTGGTCAGCGAAGCCCTCGACGTGTTCTTCGATGTACGCAAGGTGCCGGGCCTGAAGAAAAAGCCGTCGACCTCCGAGCTGGTGGACTGGCTGAAGCTGCTGATGGCCGACAACATCGGCGAGGCGGTGCTGCGCGAGCGCGATCCGACCAAGGCCATCCCGCCGCTGGCCGGTGCGCTGGTCAAGAACGAGCAGGATGTCCAGCTACTGGAACGCCTGGCCTTCATGAGCCGTCGCGGCAGCCGTTAAACCATTGAAGGGCAATAGCCATGCTGCTCAACCTGTTCAATGAAATGCGCGCGGCCAAGGTACCGGTGTCGGTGCGTGAGCTGCTCGACCTGATCAACGCGCTGAAACAGCGCGTGACCTTCGCCGACATGGACGAGTTCTACTACCTGGCGCGGGCGATCCTGGTCAAGGACGAACGGCATTTCGACAAGTTCGACCGGGCCTTCGGCGCCTACTTCAACGGCCTGGAAAAGCTCGACGACCACCTGCAGGCGCTGATCCCCGAGGATTGGCTGCGCAAGGAGTTCGAGCGCTCGCTGAGCGACGAGGAACGCGCGCAGATCCAGTCCCTCGGCGGCCTGGACAAGCTGATCGAGGAGTTCAAGAAACGCCTGGAGGAACAGAAGGAACGTCATGCCGGCGGCAACAAGTGGATCGGTACCGGCGGCACCAGCCCGTTCGGCTCGGGCGGTTTCAACCCGGAAGGCATTCGCGTCGGCGATGCCGGCAAGCGCCAGGGCAAGGCGGTCAAGGTCTGGGACCAGCGCGAATACAAGAACCTCGACGACCAGGTCGAACTCGGCACCCGCAACATCAAGGTGGCCTTGCGGCGCCTGCGCAAGTTCGCCCGCCAGGGCGCCGCGGAAGAGCTGGACATCGACGGCACCATCGACCATACCGCCCGTGACGCCGGTCTGCTGAACATCCGGATGCGGCCGGAGCGGCGCAACACGGTCAAGCTGTTGCTGCTGTTCGATATCGGCGGCTCGATGGACGCCCACGTGAAAATCTGCGAGGAACTGTTCTCGGCCTGCAAGACCGAGTTCAAGCACCTGGAGTACTTCTACTTCCACAACTTCATCTACGAGTCGGTGTGGAAGAACAACCTGCGCCGCAGCTCGGAGCGCACCTCGACCCAGGACCTGCTGCACAAGTACGGCGCCGACTACAAGGTGGTGTTCGTCGGCGATGCGGCGATGGCGCCCTACGAGATCACCCAGGCCGGCGGCAGCGTCGAGCACTGGAACGAAGAGCCGGGCTACGTGTGGATGCAGCGCTTCATGGAGAAATACAAGAAGCTCATCTGGATCAACCCGTATCCGAAGGACACCTGGGGGTACACATCTTCGACCAACATCGTGCGCGACCTGATCGAGGACCAGATGTATCCGCTGACCCTGCGGGGCCTGGAAGAAGGGATGCGGTTTCTGTCCAAGTGAGGTGAAATCGCTTGATGGCCTATTCGCGGGCAAGCCAAGCCCCTGCAGGGCGCAGACGTTCATCGGACTTGTGAACGATCAACACCCTGTAGGAGCATGGCTTGCCCGCGAAGCTTTTGGGGCCTCAGGCAAACCGGCTGATGAACTCGATGTGCTGCCGGTACGCCGACTCCTGCACCGTCGGTACCAGTCGCACCCCACTGCCCGGCAGGCACTGCGCCAACCGCGCCAGCGACAATGGCGTCAAGGCGCCCAGGCGCGGATAACCGCCGATGGTCTGCCGATCGTTGAGCAGCACGATCGGCTGCCCATCCGGCGGCACCTGGATCGCCCCCAGCGGTATCCCCTCGGAAATCATCGGCCGCCCCTGGTACTTCAACTCCGCCCCGAGCAGGCGGATCCCCATGCGGTCGCCGCGGCTGTCGAGGGTCCAGGGACTGTTGAACGCATCGAACAGGCTCTGCCCGCTGAATTCGCCGATCTGCGCACCGAGCACCACCTGCAGCGTGGCCTCGGCCTGGAAGTCGGGAACCTGCGCGGCCGGCACCGCCGCTGGCGTCACCGCTGTCCCGGCATAGCGCAGGCTATCGCCCTTGTGCAACGGCTGCCCCAGGCCATCCAGGCCACCCAGTTCCTCACGCGCCACACAGGCGCTGCTGCCCAGTACCTTCGGCGCGACGAAACCGCCGGGCGCCGCAAGATACGCCCGCGCGCCCAGCAGTGGCTGGGTAAATTGCAGGCGCTGCCCGGCCTCCAGGATAAAGCTGCGCCAGGGCGCCAGCGCCTGCCCGTCCACCTGGGCACCGAGATCGGCCCCGGCCAGGGCCAGGCAGCAGGTTTCCCGCGCCACCACGGCAAAGCCGCCGAGGGTGATCTCCACCACCGGCGCATCCGGCGAGTTGCCCAGCAGGCGGTTGGCCCAGGCCATCGACACCCAGTCCAACGCCCCACCCTGGGTCACACCCAGATGACGCACACCGAACCGCCCACGGTCCTGCAACAGGCACAGCCGGGTGCTGGCCTCGATCGACAAATGGCTCATGCCAGGGCCTCCAAAGGCGTATCGTCGCCACCCAGGCGGATGAACTCGGCATGCTCGACCGCCGCAAAACGCACCGTATCGCCCGGCTGCATAAGGCTGTAGCCGTCCCGCTCACGGTCGAACAGCTTGCTCGGGGTACGCCCGATCAGGTTCCAGCCCCCCGGCGACACCACCGGATAGGCCGCGGTCTGGCGTTCGGCGATGCCGACGCTGCCCGCCGCCACCTTCTTGCGCGGGGTATCGAGCCGCGGCGCCGCCAACGGTTCGACCACCAGCCCCATGAAGGCGAACCCCGGCGCAAAGCCGAGGGCGAACACCTGGTACTCGCGCTCGCTGTGGCGGCGGATCATGTCACTCACCGACCAGCCGCTGCGCTCGGACAGCAGGCGCAGCTCCGGGCCGACACTCGGGTCATACCACACCGGAAGTACGTGGCATTGCCCGCCGGCGGTGGCGTTCGGCTGCAGATCGTCCAGCGCTTCGGCGATCAGTTCCCGGGCCTGGGCCGGGCTCAGTTGCGTCAGGTCGTAATGCACCATCAGGGTGGTATAGGACGGCACCAGGTCGATCAACTGACCGGCAAAACCGGCCCGCAGACGCTCGCTGGCGGCGAGCATCCACGGCATGTTGTCCTCGGCGATCACCTCGAACAGACGCACCATCAGGCAATCGATCGCCACCACTTCGATACGCGGCTTCATCGGCGCCGCGCTCATGGGGTCGCCTGCCGGTCGAGGGCCTCGCGAATGCGCTGAACGGCCTCGACCGAACTGGCATTGTCGCCATGCACGCACAGGGTGTCGGCGTGCAGGCGCAGGGCACTGCCGTCGCTGGCGGTCAGAGGGTTGCCACGGGCGATGGTCAGGGCCTGCTCGATGATCCGCTGCGGCTCATGGTGCACAGCCCCCGGCAGTTGCCGGGACACCAGACGCCCTTCGGGGTCGTAGGCGCGATCGGCAAAGGCTTCGAACCACAGGGTCACGCCGAACTCGTCGGCCAGGGCCTGGGCGGCGCTGTTGTCGCGCATCGCCAGCAGCATCAGGGGCAGTCCGCGGTCGTAGGCGGCGATCGCCTGGATCACCGAACGCAGTTGCTGCGGGTTGGCCATCATGTCGTTGTACAGCGCGCCATGGGGTTTGACATAGCTGACCCGCGCGCCCTGGGCCCGGCAGATGCCGTCCAGTGCGCCGATCTGGTAATGCAGCAGGTCCTGGATTTCCTGGGGCGTGCAGGCCATGGAGCGGCGGCCGAAACCGACCAGGTCCGGATAGGCCGGATGGGCGCCGATCCGCACGTCATTGGACAGGGCCAGGCTGACGGTCTTGCGCATGATGCTCGGGTCGCCGGCGTGATAGCCGCAGGCGATGTTGGCACAGTCGATGAAGGGCATGACTTGCGCATCCAGACCCAGGGTCCAGTTGCCGTAACTTTCACCGATATCGCAATTGAGTAGCAGGCGGCTCACGGTAGCTGCTCCTGTGGGCTGTGGGCATTGCCCTGGGGGTCGGCAATGCTTATGGTAATTCGTCGGCCTGGGCCATTCTCGAGGGTGCCCGCCCGGCGCGTCCAACTAATAAAAGCCGTTCCCAGACATAAGAAAAGTTGATTGCATGAATCTCAAGTTTCTCGAAACCTTCGTCTGGGTCGCCCGGCTCAAGAGTTTCCGCCTGACCGCGGACAAGCTGTTCACTACCCAGGCCGCCATTTCCAGCCGGATCGCCGTGCTCGAAAGCGAACTGGGGGTCAAGCTGTTCCTGCGCGATTCACGCGGGGTCAAGCTGACGCCCGAAGGGCTGAAGGTGCTCGACCACGCCGAACGCATGCTCGATACGATGCAGGCGCTCAAGCACGCCATCGAACCCGGCTCGACCAAGGTCGGCCGCCTGCGGATCGGCGTGATGGACACGGTGATCCACACCTGGCTCAGCCCGCTGGTGGCACAGCTGACCGAGCGCTTCCCGCGGGTGGAGATCGAGCTGGTGGCCGATACCGCGCTGAACCTGGCCGAGCAGTTGCACAAGGGCTTCCTCGACCTGATCCTGCAGACCGACCCGCTGCGCCAGGAGTCCATCCGCAGCCTGGAGCTGGCCAGCTACCCGATGGGCTGGGTGGTGGCGAGCCATTCGCTCTACAACCGCGAGTACCTGAGCCTGACGGATGTTGCGCAGGAGCGGATCGTCACCTTCTCGAAGAACTCCCGGCCGCACCAGGAACTGCTCGCCCTGCTGCAGGCCCATGGGGTTTCTGCGCCACGACTCAATTGCGTGAACTCGGTGTCGGCGATCACCCGCCTGCTGCGCGATGGCTTCGGGATCGGCGCCTTACCGCTGGCGCTGGTCAGCGAGGAACTGGCCCGGAACGAATTGACCCTGCTGGCGTTGCAGGAGCGCCCACCGAACCTGGAGGTGGTGGTGTCCTGGCGGGCCGGCGAAGAGCTGGTGGAGGAGATCGTCGCACTGTGCCAACAGGTGCTGCATGATTATGCCGACAAGATGGGGCAGCAGCATGTGGTGCTGAAGAAGGCGTGACCGCCAGGGCTGCACAAGGCTCTGTAGGAGCGTGGCTTGCCCGCGAATGGGGCCTCAAGACCGCTAAAAGCTTCGCGGGCAAGCCACGCTCCTACAGCGGCGGGATCACCAGCCCCGCTCGCGCCGCGCCAGGCGCTCACGCTGGCGCTTGCCGCCCAGCACCACCCAGTCCACCAGGCGGAAGAAACCTTCGATCACGAAGGAGAAGAGCAACGCACCGCCCATGGCCCAGCCGATCGCCTCGGGCGACAGCAATACCTGGTAGGTGTAGCCCTGCAGGGTTTCCTGGCGGATCGCCGGGTCGGAGGCATAGGCCACCTGCAAGGCACGCTTGTACCAGGGGCCCTGCATCGCCTGGAACTGGTCGTCCAGCAGGCGCTGGCGATTGAGCAGGTTGCCGAGGCTGTCGGCATCGCTGCGGAATACCGGGTCGTCGCTGGCGCGATAGTGCGCCACCAGTTTCTGCAGGTCGCCGCCGAAGAACTGCTCGGCGGTCTTCTGGAAGCCTTGCAGGCTGGTCTGCGCCTCGATCAGGTGGGCTTCGACCCGCTTGGTGTAGTCACTGAGAAAGCCGGGCACCTGGACACCGAGCAGCAGCCCCAGGGTAAACAGTATCAAGCGCAGGTAACTCAACCACATGACGGGTGTCCTTGTTCAGTCCGGCCCTGGCTGACGCATTCGCCGCGTCGCCACAGGCTCCATTGCCCCGGCTCGTAGCGGGTCCAGGTCTCGTTTTCGGTCAGGGGTTCGGTGGCGATCACCGTGACCACGTCGTTGGGCGTGGTCTCGGCCTGGAAGTCGACGATGACGTCGACGTCCTTCAGGCGGGCCGGGCCGAACGGCGCGCGCCGGGTGATCTGCGCCAGTTTGGTCGAGCAGTAGCAGAACAGCCAGTCGCCGTCGCTGAGCAGGCAGTTGAACACACCCTTGCCACGATACTCGGCGCAGGCGGCCACCAGCGATGGCAACAGTTGCTCCACTTCCACCGGTTCGGGAAAGGCTTCGCGGATACGGTTGAGCAGGTCGCAGAAGGCCGCTTCGCTGTCGGTGTCGCCGACCGGGCGGTAGAAGCTGTGCCGCGGCTGGAAGTCCGCCAACTGGCCGTTATGGGCAAAACACCAGTTGCGCCCCCACAACTCACGGACGAACGGATGGGTATTGGACAGGCAGACCTTGCCGACGTTGGCCTGGCGGATATGCCCGATCACCACTTCGCTCTTGATCGGATAACGCTGCACCAGTTGCGCGACTTCCGAATCGCAGCTCGCCGCCGGATCCTGGAACACCCGCAAGCCGCGCCCTTCGTAGAAACCGATGCCCCATCCGTCGCGATGGGGGCCGGTACGCCCGCCGCGCTGCATCAGCCCGGTAAAGCTGAAAACGATATCGGTCGGCACATTGGCGCTCATGCCCAACAATTCACACATGCTCGGACTCTCGCTTGAATGCTGCAACGCGCCTACAAGCGCGGCTCGACCCGCTGGCGGCCGGCACCAGCGGCAGGCGGCGGACGGCGTGGACGCTCCTGGCGCTCGGCGGCGAACGGCTGGTCGTCGGCCTCGATCTCGGCACGGGCCGCAGCGGCAGCGGCTTCGGCCTGCAGCTTGCGGGCCTTGCTCGAACGCTCGAGCGGCCAGCGGATCAGGACGAAGACCAGGTACACGCCGGCGGCGATGACCAGGTACATGAACAGGTCGGAAACCGCACGCCAGGCGTTGTTGCCGACCTTGAACAGCAGGTCCAGGGCGGTAATGGCGACCGCCGGGGCGAACCGCTCCTTCACCGGGTCGAGAATGGTCGGGCTGAACAGCAGCACCGCCACCAGCAGGCGCAGCGGCTCGCGCAACCAGCGCCAGGTCCAGCGGGTCAGGCGAAACCACACCAACAGGCAGCCCAAGGCGGCAAAGGCGTAGCAACCCCAGGCGATCAGATAGTCGTTCTCGGTCATGGTGTCCATGGCAAGGCTGGCAATGAGGGGCTTATGATAACGGCTTTTCGCCGGCCCGGCTGCATCGCCGTCAGCGATCCTCAAGACAGAGAGTGCCCATGTCCCGCAAAGCCGCCATCAGCAGCGCCCCGATTGCCCGCAAGGACCAAGGTCCCGATCCCTACGCCTGGTTGCAGGAGCGCGACAGCGAGGCGGTGCTCGATTACCTCAAGGCCGAAAACAGCTACCAGCAGGCGCAACTGGCCGACCAGGCCGAACTGCGCGAAACGCTGTTCGAGGAAATCAAGGGACGGATCCTCGAAACCGACCTGTCCCTGCCCTCGCCCTGGGGGCCGTTCCTGTATTACACCCGCACCACCGCCGGCGACGAGTACGCCCGCCACTACCGCTGCCCACGCCCGGCCGATGGTAGCCTGACAGTGGATGAAGGTACCGAGCAACTGCTGCTCGACCCCAATGTGCTGGCCGCTGGCGGCTTCCTGTCTCTCGGCAGCTTCAGCGTCAGTCCGGACCACCAGCGCCTGGCCTACAGCCTGGATACCAGCGGCGACGAGGTCTACCGCCTGTAAGTCAAGGAACTCGACAGCGGCAGCGTCAGCGAGCTGCCCTTCGACGACTGCGACGGCAGCATGACCTGGGCCAACGACAGCCGCACGCTGTTCTTCGGCGAACTGGACGACACCCACCGCCCACACAAGCTGTATCGCCATGTGCTGGGCCAGGAGAGTGCCGAGCAAGTCCTGCATGAGCCAGACGGCCGCTTCTTCCTGCACTGCTACCGCAGCAGCTCCGAACGGCAACTGGTGGCGATGCTGGGCAGCAAGACCACCAGCGAAGCCTGGGTGCTCGACGCCGACACGCCGGACAAGCCCTTCGCCTGCCTGGCGACGCGGGTCGAAGGCCACGAATACTCCGTCGACCACGGTCGCTACCAGGGCCAGTGGCGCTGGTTCATCCGCAGCAACCAGGACGGCATCAACTTCGCCCTGTTCCATGCCGCGGACGAGGGCATTCCCCGTCGCGAGGACTGGCAACGGCTGGTGCCCCACAACGACCAGGTGATGCTCGAAGGGGTCACGCTGAACGCCCGGGCCCTGTGCCTGAGCCTGCGCGAAGGCGGCCTGCCGATCATCGAGGTACGCCCCGAAGGCCTGCCGGCCTATCGCGTGCAACTGCCGGACGCGGCCTACAGCCTCTACGTGCAGGACAGCCTGGAATTCACCAGCGACTGCATCCGCCTGCGCTACGAAGCCCTCAACCGCCCGGCCCAGGTCCGTCAACTGACCCTGGCCAATGGCGAACAGGCTGTACTCAAGCAGACGCCGGTACTCGGCCCGTTCGATGCCGACGCCTACGTCAGCCAACGGCTGTGGGCCCGCGCACCGGACGGCACCCGGGTGCCGATCAGCCTGGTGGTCAAGCGCGAGCTGCTGGGCCAGCCCACCCCGCTCTACCTCTACGGCTATGGGGCCTATGGCGAAAGCCTCGACCCCTGGTTCTCCCATGCCCGCCTGAGCCTGCTCGAACGCGGCGTGGCCTTTGCCATCGCCCATGTGCGCGGGGGCGGCGAACTGGGTGAAGCCTGGTATCGCGCCGGCAAGCAGGAGCACAAGCAGAACACCTTCGACGACTTCATCGCCTGCGCCGAACACCTGATCGCCGAAGGCCTGACCACCTCCGGACAACTGGTGATCAGCGGTGGCAGCGCCGGCGGCCTGTTGATCGGTGCCGTGCTCAACCAGCGCACGGAACTGTTCCAGGCGGCGATCGCCGAGGTGCCGTTCGTCGATGTGCTGAACACCATGCTCGACCCCGACCTGCCGCTGACCGTCACCGAATACGACGAATGGGGCAACCCGCAGGAGCCCGAGGTACATGCCCGGCTCAAGGCCTACGCGCCCTACGAGAACGTCCGCGCCCAGGACTACCCGGCGATGCTGGTGATCGCCGGCTACAACGACAGCCGCGTGCAGTACTGGGAAGCGGCCAAGTGGGTGGCGAAATTGCGCGCGACCCGCACCGACGAGCATCTACTCCTGCTCAAGACCGAGCTGGGTGCCGGCCATGGCGGCATGAGCGGGCGCTACCAGGGATTGCGTGACGTAGCGCTCGAATATGGCTTCGTATTCAAGGTTCTGGGCATCGCCTGAGGAACTCTGCCCGGCGCCATGGTCATAGACCATGACGCTGCGCCGCCGGGCCGGGAACGGACAACAACAATAGATCGTGAAACATGTCAGAACCGACTTCACTGAATAACGAAATTCGCGACATGCTGATGGACTGCGGTCTGTTCAGCCAACTTCTGCCCGCCGACTGCCAGGCGGCCGCCGGCTACTTCAGCATCAGCAGCGTGGACAAGGGCGAGGAAATCTTCCACGAAGGCGATGCCGGCACCTTCATGTGCATCATCCACCACGGCAGCGTCAACGTGCAGAAACTCAACGAGGCCGGCCAGGCCGTGGTGATCGCCACCCTGCGCGCCGGCCGGGCCTTTGGCGAGATGGCGGTGCTCGACGGCGAACGACGCTCGGCCAGTTGCGTCGCGGCCAGCCACTGCCAGTTGTTGAACCTGGGCAAGGACTCCCTGGAAAAGATGCTCAACGAAGCGCCGAAAATCGCCGCCAAGATCATTCGCGCCATCGCCATCGCGATGTCCAGGCGCCTGCGCATGGTCGACGGGCAGTTGCTCTCGCAGCAGGTTTAACTCGAACTCGGCTTGGCCTTGTCCGTCTTGTCGTTCTGCTCCAGGCCCGGCAGGGTCTGGTCCTTGGGCGGCGACGGCAACTCGATGCTCGGCAGGGCTTCGCCCGGCTTGGGTGGCGTGCGTGGGGTGACCTGCGGGTAGGGTGTCGGGGTCGCGGTGCCCGGGGAACCCGGAGCGGGTGTCACGGGGGCCGGCGCAATGTCCTCGGCCCATGCCGACGTCATCGTCAGCGCGGCCCACACAACGGCCGCCAGGGTCATGCCTTTCATCGATAGCTCCAGCAATCTGTCTGCTACAGGCTACTCGCAACGCGAACATTTTGCCTCGCTCAATCACCTCCCGATGAAATCCATCCTCGCCGCGCCCCGTGCCGCACGGCGCCATTCACCGAAAAGCCGGGGAACTGCGCTAGGCTATGTACGAAATCGC
>NZ_JSYZ01000019.1:159968-182850 GCF_001293465.1 Pseudomonas asplenii | reverse complement strand
ACAATTTCGTACACAGCCTAGATTTCACGGCATGACCGTCATCAATCCATTCGACAAGGTGAACCCATGAGTTCGACCAACCCTCCCTCCCCTACCGCCAAGCTGGACCGCATCCTCGCCGATGCCAAACGCGACAAGGAGATGGGCTATCGTGACAAGGCGCTGAAGATGTATCCGCACGTCTGCGGCCGCTGCGCCCGTGAATTTTCCGGCAAGCGCCTGAGCGAACTGACCGTGCACCATCGCGACCACAACCACGACAACAACCCGCAGGACGGCTCCAACTGGGAACTGCTCTGCCTGTTCTGCCACGACAACGAACACTCGCGCTATACCGACCAGCAGTATTTCGGCGACAGCTCCCTGAGCAGCCCGAAGATCGCCAAGGCCACCCACAACCCGTTCGCCGCCCTGGCCGGGATGTTGAAGAAAGACGAGTAAGCCCCGCACCGTAGCCCGTCATCCGGCGGGCAGCCTCCAGCCCTCGATCGCGACAGGCATCACGCCCGGCAGCGTTGCCGGTATACTCGCGTCTTTTTCCTGGAAGGCACCCGGCTCGTGGCAAACAAAAGGTACAGCTGCATCGGTTTGTATAACCCCAAGTCACCGGAGAACGTCGGTTCGGTGATGCGTGCGGCTGGCTGCTACGGCGTGGCCTCGGTGTTCTACACCGGCAAGCGCTACGAGCGGGCCCGGGATTTCGTCACCGACACCAAGAAGGTGCACCAGGACATCCCGCTGATCGGCATCGACGACCTGAAGAAGATCCTGCCCCTGGGCTGTATCCCGGTCGCCGTCGAACTGGTGGAAGGCGCCCGCCCGCTGCCGGAGTACACCCATCCCGATCGCGCGCTGTACATCTTCGGCCCGGAAGACGGCTCGCTGGACAAGGACATCCGCGACTGGTGCGAGGACGTGGTGTACATCCCCACCACCGGCTGCATGAACCTGGCCGCCACCGTCAACGTGGTGCTCTACGACCGCCTGGCCAAGGGCAACAACACCCGTTCGGGCCCCAGGTTCTGAGTACCTGGAGGAACCTGTCGCAGGTTCCGGCAGTCTGCAGTCTATCCACCCGCCACTTGAGGAGACAGATCATGAGCGACAGAAAAACCCTGCAGCGCATCGACTCCACGCCGTTCCAGTCCCCGGCAGCGCAACAGAACGTCCAGGGCTGGGAGCGGCTCGGCTCCCTCGCCGGCGGCGTGGTCATGGTCGGCAAGGGCCTGCGCCGTGGCGGTGTGTTCGGCCTGATCCAGGTCGCCATCGGCGGCGTCGCGCTGGCCCGTGGCATCACCGGTCACAGCTCGGCCAAGAGCCTGCTGGAGAAAGGCCGTCGCGACCTGGAAGGGGTGCGTGGCAAGGTCGAGCGGGCGGCGGACGAGCTGCGGCAGATGAAGGCCAATGCCGAAATGGCGACGCGCACCGCGACGGTGACGGGCAACGATTCGCTGGAAACACCGAAGGCCTGATTCATGCGACGCGCCGTAAGGCCCTTTCGCGGATAAATCCGGCTCCCACAGCTTTGCATCGTTCATGGAATATTGATCGCTGCGATACCTTGTGGGAGCCGGATTTATCCGCGAACAGGTACTCAACTTCGCCACAAACCCAAAGGTTTACTTCAGCAGGTCGGTCGCCAACACCTTCGACGGCCCACCCAGCACGCTTTCGCTCAACTGGATGAACTCCTCGGTGGTCACCGTATCCAGGCGCATCGCCGCCCGGCTCACGTCGTCCAGCGAGTGCCGGTTATCGGTCTGCTGGCGAATTTCCCGGTCCAGTTCCTGCAGCAGCAAGACCGCCCGGGCCACCGTCGCCCCGCTCACCTGCTCGCCCCGCAAGCTGGCGACCTTGTGTCCGCTGCGCGCCAGCTTCGCCTGCACCGCCCGGTAGCGCTCCTCGCTCATGCCCCCGGCGCGTCGCACCAGCTCGATGGCGTAGTACTCCGCCAGGCCTTCGCCGATCCAGTCGCTGCGGTGGCTATCGTTGATCCGGCCAAAGACATGTACCAGCTCCCGCACCAGCGGGCTGGCCCCCGACTCGCCGATCAACGGCCCGGTGCTGTGCAGGTAGATCGAGTCATGGCTTGCGCGGGCACCCCGCACCATGGGTTCCCCGGCCCCGACCACCAGCAGTTTCGCCGGGTTGCGCGGAAACACCTCCTGCAGCTTGGGCCAGACGAAAGTCAGCAGCGTGAGCACATCCATCCGCCGCATGCCCTCGCCCCGCGGCGCAGCGACCGTCACCTCGGTTTCGCCCAGCCGTGTGCGCCGGCTGCCGAGATCGCCGGCCAGCAGCCAGCCGGTCGGGCGGTCGAACAGCCGCGAGACGTTATCGACGCGAAAGCGGTTCCTGCCGATCCGCGGCCAGGCGGTCTCGACGCTTTTCCAGCCGTTGGGCAGTTCCACGTCCAGTCGCGACACCAGTTCGGTACCGTCCTGCTGGTCCAGGTGCGCCGGTGGGACCAGTTCCTCGCCCCGCAGCAGGGCCCAGTGACTGGTCATGCGGGTATCGAAGGTGCCATTGCGGCGCGGGTGGCTGATGCTCACCCGATAGCTCAGGCTCGCCTTGCCGGCGGCCGGACGCCAGATGCCGCGACTGCTGGTGCCGGCCTGATCCGGCCGCGTCAGCCATTGGCCGTCGGCCTTGAAGTCGGTGTAGTAGCCCTGGGCGCCGAGGTCGAAATCCAGGCTGCGCACCGCCGAACCCTGGGCCAGGGTCAGGCGCACTTCGACCTGGTCGCTCTGCGGCAACAGGCGCAAGTGGTAATCCAGGTCGACTTTCTTCCCGGCCCAGGCGGAGCCGGCCAGCATCAACAGCAGCGACCCCGCCAACAGTCGGCAACGCACCGGCATAAACACTCCCTCGGGCCCGCCGATCAACCGGCGCGGAAAATCAGATGGTCTTCCCAGTCGTCTTCGGGCACGCTGCCCTCGGCCAGCATCCGGCCGGACTGGGAAATGCGCTCGTGGTGTACCGCGTCGCGATCGCCGCAGACCAGATGGTGCCAGAGCGGCAGGTCCTTGCCCTCGCTGACCAGTCGATAACCGCAGGTCGGCGGCAACCACTTGAACTCGTCGGCCTTGCCCGGCGTGAGCTGGATGCAGTCGGGCACCGAGGCGCGGCGGTTGCTGTAGTCGGTGCACTGGCAGGTCTTGAGGTCCAGCAGCTTGCAGGCGATCCGCGTGTAGTAGACGCTATTGTCCTCTTCATCCTCGAGCTTTTGCAGGCAGCACAGGCCGCAGCCGTCGCACAGCGACTCCCATTCTTCCTGATCGAGCTGATCGAGGGTCTTGCGTATCCAGAAGGGTTCGACTTTTGCGGCCATGGTTCAGACATCTGCATCGGGTAGTGAAAAGGTCGCCAGTCTAGTGCCCGGGCCGCAAAGGGCCAAGCATTGGCGACTGTCGGTTGATGAAAGCTTGTCAGCCGCGCCCGGGCACAGTAGTTTTGATGGCCCCAAAGCCCGCTAGCCAACTGCCATTAGCGCTCCTCCGCGCCGCACGAAGCGGACTGTAGACGGGCCGGGCATCACGACCGGACACCGCGCCAGCGGCCAGGGTCGCCCCAACTCCCTTCACTTCGGACTCCAGTCAGGAATCGCCCATGAGTGCCAACCCACGTGTCGCCGACTATCCCATCGATGCCCAGTTCACCCAACGCTGGTCGCCCCGCGCCTTTACCGGCGAAGCCATCCCGGAAGAAACCCTGCTGAGCTTCTTCGAAGCCGCACGCTGGGCGCCATCGGCCTACAACTCGCAGCCATGGCGCTTTCTCTACGCCCGTCGCGACACGCCGAACTGGGAACGCTTCCTCGGCCTGCTCAACGAGTTCAACCGCGGCTGGGCGCAGCATGCCTCCGCGCTGGTGATCGTGATCTCGAAAACCACCTTCAAGGTGCCTGGCGCCGCCGAGGAAACCCCGGCCCTGTGGCACACCTTCGACACCGGCACGGCCTGGGGCTACCTGGCCCTGCAGGCCAGCCAGAGCGGCTGGCACACCCACGGCATGGCCGGCTTCGATCAGGAACTGGCCCGCAAGGAGCTGAAGATTCCGGACGGCTACGCTCTGCACGCGGCGGTGGCGGTCGGCAAGCTGGGCGACAAGGCCAGCCTCGCCGAATACCTGCAGGCCCGGGAAGTACCAAGCCCACGCGAGCCGGTGAGCGCACTGGCGGCCGAGGGTGATTTCAGCCTGTAATCGGCAGTGAAAACGCTGGCTGACCGAGAGGGTGCTGGCGCTTTTCGATCGTTCCCACGCGGAGCGTGGGAACGATCAACTGAGGGAGATGGCAGTCGCAGGCCTAGTAACCGCGCTCGAACCGCACTTCGCCGCGCAGCGGCTGGCTCGCCTGGTACGCCCGCAGGTTCTCGACGAACAACTGCACCATCATCGGCGGGGAGGTCGGCGCCGAGCTGTGACCGGTCAGCAGCAATCCCCAGGCCGTCCAGAACGGATGGCGCTGCGGCAACGGTTCCTGGCGGCAGACATCGATCACCGCACCGGCCAGATGGCCCTCCTTCAACGCTTGCACCAGGTCCGCATCGACCACCGACACGCCGCGCCCGGCATTGATGAACAGGCCGGTCGGCTTGAAGCGCTTGAACATCGCCGCGTCGTACAGGTCATGGGTCGCCGGCGTATTGGGCAACAGGTTGACCACGTAGTCCACCTCGCCCACCCGCTCGCCCAGCGCCTCCAGGTCATCGACCCGGATGAACGGCGCCTGCTCGCGGGCCTCGCTGGCGATGCCGTACAACTCGACACCGAACGGCTGCAGGAACTGCGCCACGCTCTGGCCGATATCGCCCGCGCCGACAATCAGCACCTTGCGCCCCGCCAGCCCCAGGCCGGTGCGGTTATCCCACTTGCGCTCGACCTGGCTGACCAGCCGCGCCAGCACCTCGCGCTCATGGCCGAGCATGTAGGTCAGGACGTACTCGGCCATCAACTGGCCGAAAATGCCGACCGCCCGGGTCAGCCGGTAGTTGCGCGGCAGGCCTTCGGCCAGCAGCGGCGTGATCCCCGCCCAGGTCGACTGCAGCCACTGCGGCCGGTGCCCCTGGCGCAACAGGCTGGCCATCAGGTCCGGCTGGCCGAGCCAGACCGGGCAATCGGCCGCCATTCCCGACAGTACCGCCGAATCGCCGCTGGTCATGACTTCAAGTTCGGGCTGCGCCTGACGCAGCAGGCGGGCATACACGGCGTGGTCGTGTTCGGCAATCAGAACGCGCATGGTTCAAACCTTTCAAAAACGGTGCAGACGGCCGCCGATGAAGCGCTCTCCATCGTGCTCGGCGACCGCCGGAAATGCATTCCATTGAAATGGAGCGCCCGGGTGGCCTGTAGGGCTGATTCGCATCAACCCGCACAGGCCGGGACACTCAGGGGTGTGGCTCAGACCGGGTCATTGCGCCGCAACAACTCTTCGGGCAGGTGCTCGATGTACTCGTCCTCGGCCGGTGGCATCTGCAGGTGATAACCCTGCTTGTCGAGGTTTTCCAGCACCTTGTGGATATCTTCGCGCGCCAGCTTGCGCTCGGGGGTCAGCACCAGGTCGAAGGCATGCTGCGGCTTGCCGAACACCTGCAGGAGGGTTTCCGGTACGCGCTCCAGGGCTTCGCTCTTGAGCACGTAGAGGTACATTTCGTTCTTGCGGGGGCTGCGATAGATCGAGCAGATATGTTTCAAGGCTGTTCTCCGGCAGTCGCCAGGCTGTCGAGCAGGGCCTGGCCCAGCAATTCGCGACGCCAGCCACGCAGCGAATCGGGCAATTGATAGGGTCCGTCAGGGAAGCCGCTCTTGATCAGCGCCTCCAGGGTTTTCTTGCGCAGCATCAGTTCCGGCACGATGTTCATCCGCTCGGCCGCCGCCTGGCCCACCGCGCGCAGGCGCTTGACCAGCGCTCCGGCCTCGATCGGCAGGGGCTCGGGCACCGCCGGCGGCCACTGGTCCATCGGCAGGCTGGCCGCGCGCCTGATCAGTTCGAGCAGGAACTCGCCGTCCTGGCGCACGGTGCGTGGGTGCATGTCTTCGATGCGGGCCAGGGTCACCAGGTTGTCCGGCTGGCTCTTGGCCAACGGCCACAACGAGTGCTCGCGGATGATCCGGTTGCGCGGCAGGTCGCGGGCACGGGCCTCGCGTTCGCGCCAGGCACAGAGTTCCCGCAGCACCGCCAGTTGCGCCCGGGACAGTTTCCAGGCGAGCTTGGCGTCGCGATAGATCTCGTTGGGATCGACCTCGCGGCGCAGGTTGGCGACCAGTTCGGCACCATCCTCCAGCACCCAGGCATACTTGTCGTCGGACAGTTGCGGGCGCAGGCGGCTGTAGACCTCGGCCAGGTGCAGCGCATCCTCGGCGGCATAGCTGACCTGGGTGTCCGACAGCGGGCGTTGCAGCCAGTCGGAGCGGGTTTCGCCCTTGGGCAGCTCGATACCGAGAACTTCCTGGACCAGCCGCGAATAGCCCATGGAAAAGCCCAGGTTCAGGTAGCCCGCGGCCAGTTGGGTGTCGAACAACGGCGTCGGCAGGCTGCCGGTCAGGCGCAACAGGACTTCGAGGTCTTCGCTGCAGGCGTGCACGACCTTGACCACTGCCGGGTTGTCCAGCAGCGCGGCCAGGGGTTGCCAGTTGTCGATGGTCAACGGGTCGATCAGGTAAGCGCGCGCGCCATCACCGATCTGGATCAGCCCGGCGATGGGATAAAAGGTGTCGACCCGCATGAATTCGGTGTCGAGGGCAACGAAAGGTAGTTGCTGCCATTCAGTGCAATGCCGACCGAGGCTATCGTTGTCGCGGATCCAGTGAATATCGATGGCCACACGGCTCTCCCTTGAAGAATGGCGCGCAGTATATATCGCTACAGGCGATTTCCGAGCATCCGCGCTGCAAGTGCGTGAGCGAATGCCTCGCTGCGCTGAAAGAATAGTCTTACTCGTCAAGTTCGCAGGGCCCGGAAGATGTCAGCTGTCCTTGCGCAGGACATAGACCCGACGCATGGCACACCCCGGCAGGAAGTCACGATGGCCGACGATCTCGAAACCGGCTTCGTGGAACTCGGCTTCGATCTGCGCCTTGCCCAGCAGCACCGGCTGGTTTTCCAGTTCCGGACGAACGGTCGCGTGGCGGTGGCGCCAGGCCATCAGATTGCCGCCCAGGCACACGGACAGGATCACCGTGTCGCGACTGACCCGGTGAAACTCGCCGAGGATCGCCAGGCGGTGCTCGCGCTCGGCGATATGGGCGAACAATGGCACGCAGAAAATGCAGTCCACCGCATTTTCCGGCAGGCCGATGGCGAACGCCGAACTCTGGAAGGTCCTGACCCGCCTGAACAGCTCGGGCGAATGATGCACCGCGCAGTGTTCGAGCATTTCCCGCGACGAGTCCGCCGCCAGCACCACGCGGTTGCCACGCTTGGCCAACACCGGCCAGAAACGCCCGGCCCCACAGGGCAGGTCCAGCACCAGGCCCGGTTCACCGGCCATCTTCAGCGCCTGGCGCACCAGGCACTCTTCACGCCAAAGCCCAATGCGCGCCAATATGCCCTGGGGATGAGCATCACGGCACACCCGTGCATGCTCGCGCGCATGCTGGCGGGCGAACTCAAGCTCGACAAGTGAAGGCGATGGCGCTGACATGTCTGACGGACTCTGTTGCATTGACCGACGATCGGAAGCGCTGTCGCGAGCGGGGAAGCTTCTCCCGACAGCACTCGAACCTTATTCAGGTGGGCATCAACATTTCGTGAAAAATACGCCGCGGCTGCATCAAGCCGTGACTTTCACGCCGGGTGCAGGTACCAGCGCCAGTCCTGCTCGCCCACCTCGCCCATGAATTGCCGATACTCGGCACGCTTGACCGCCAGATAAACGCCAAGGAACTCGTCGCCAAACGTCTCGCGCGCCCAGCGGGAACCCTCCAGCGCCCGCAGGCTGGTCAGCCAGTCGGTGGGCAGGCGCTCGCCGGCCTGGGCATAGCCGTTGCCTTCGATCGGCGCGCCGGGATCCCGTTGCGCAACGATGCCGTGATGGATGCCCGCCAGGATCGCCGCGGCTGCCAGGTACGGATTGGCATCGGCGCCGCAGATCCGGTGTTCGATATGCCGCGACGCCGCCGGCCCACCCGGCACCCGCAGGCTCACGGTGCGGTTGTCGATCCCCCAGGTCGCGGCCAGCGGCGCGTAGCTGTTGCTCTGGAAACGTCGGTAGGAGTTGGCATGGGGACAGAACAGCAGCAACGAATCGAGCAGGGTCGCGAGCATGCCGCCCACCGCCTGCCTGAGCAGCGGCGTGCCCTCGGCCGCATCGCTGGCGAACAGGTTGTTCCCTTCCCTGTCGGCCAGGCTCACGTGCATGTGCATGCCGGTACCGGCCTGGTCATCGAAGGGCTTGGCCATGAAGCAGGCGATCATCCCATGCTTGTGGGCCACGCCCTTGACCAATCGCTTGTAGCGCACCGCCTCATCCATCGCCTGCAAGGCATCGGCACGGTGTTCGAGGGTGATTTCCACCTGGCCGGGGGCATATTCGGAAATCGCCGTGCGCGCGGGAATGCCCTGCAGCTTGCAGGCCTCGTAAAGGTCGGCGAGAAATGGTTCGATCTGCTCCAACTCGCGCAAGCCATAGACCTGCGTGGTCCGTGGCCGCCCACCATCGGCGTCGCGGGCCGGCTGCGGGCGGCCGTTGCTGTCGCGCTGCTGGTCGAGCAGGTAGAACTCCAGCTCGGCCGCCATCACCGGGTAGTAGCCTGCGGCCTGGAGTTGCCCGACCACCTTCGCCAGCAACTGGCGTGGATCGGCCACCGCCGCTGGCAGTCCCTCGCTGGGGTGCATGCCGACCTGTACCGCCGCTGTCGGTATCCGCCGCCAGGGCATGCGCTGCAGGCTGCCAGTGATGGGATAGGCACGACAGTCGATATCGCCGACGTCCCAGACCAGCCCGGAATTTTCCACATCGTCGCCGTTGAGGGTCAGGCCGAGGATCGTGCTCGGCAAGGGCCGGCCGCCGGCATACACCGCCAGCAGCTCGTCCCGGTGCAGCAGTTTGCCGCGCGGCACACCGTTGTTATCGATGATAAACAGCTCGAACATTTCGATATCCGGGTTCCGTTTCAGGAACGACCGGGCTTCTTCCAGCGCAGCGAAGGACTGACAGGCAACACTCATGGGGCGTTTTCTCCTATTCCGCGTCAGGCGGGCGCAACGACGCCCGCCATGTCGACCCGGGCGGCGGACAAGGGCCGCCCGCAGTCAGTGAAATGACTCAACGGGAAGGGAGAACATCCGGCGGACGCGCATGGCGGCAATGCCACAGCGCCCAGAAGGCCAGTTCGCAAGGCAGCGCGACCGCGCTGGGCAGGGCCGCCATCGACAGACCGGCAGCATCGATACCCGGCGCCTGGCCAACGGCCGACACGTCCTGCCTGATCGGGTTGATGCGCGCGTCCATGAGCCTGCCGCAGTGAACAGAAGAGCTGCAGACTCACACGCCGGAATCAGCCATTAAATACAGTTTTCATGATGCTCGGTTGCCCAGCGACTAAACAATGTCAGGTCAGAGCGTGATTTCTCCGTAAGACTCACGATCCAGGTCCACCAATTCCACCGACAGTTGCACTTCGACCGATGCCGGCCAATTGCCGCGTTCCTGCAAGCCGGCCAGCAGGCTCTCGGAAAGTTGTGCCTTGACTTGCGCAGAGCGCCCACTAAGCAGGGCCAGTTTCACATGCACGAAACCACGCACATTCAGGCCGGTGCCCACGCGAAAGCTCTCCACCCGGGTCGCCCGGCTCTTGATGGCGGACTCCGCCGCGAACTGACCGGACGCCACCAGCACATGATTGATCCGTAGCAGGGCGCTGTCGGGCTCGAAATCGGTCAGGTTCGAGGTGTATTCCAGGAAAACGTGAGGCATGCGCTAGCTCCGAAAGGTCGGTGGACAAAGCGAAAGGTATAGCACGCGTCCTGTCGAAGCGGTCAGAAAAACCTCACGCAAGCGCCGGAGGCAAGCGGTCGCTCATGAATTGCTCCAGCCGCGAACGCAGCCAGCGTTCAGCCGGGTCGGTGTCGACGATGCCGAGCCAGACCATCGACAGGTCGAGAGTCGGCGTCTTGAACGGCAGCGGTTCGGCAAACACCGAGCCCGACGCGGCCATCGCCAGCGCCGCGTAGTCCGGCAGGCCGGCGATCAGGTCGGTCCCCGCCAGCAGGGCCGGCAAGGCGCTGTATTGCGGTACCGACAGCACCACATGGCGCTTGCGGCCGATTTCCGCCAGCCACTCATCGGCCAGGCTGCTGACGTTCGCCGTGTGGGACACCAGCACATGCGGGCGGGCACAGTATTCATCCAGGCTCATGGGCGTCGACGAGGCATCGGCGCGCAGCAGCATCGGCTGGATGTGCCGCAGCAGCTTGCGCTTGGCGTTGGCCGGCAGGCCGCGGGTCTGGCTGATGCCGACCGTGATATCGCCGGAGGCGAGCAGGTCCGGAATACGCCAGTAGTCGACGTGCTGGACCACGATCATCACATTCGGCGCCTCCTGGCGCAGGGCGCGCAGCAGGTTGGGCAACAGGCCGAATTCGACGTCGTCCGACAGCCCGATGCGAAAGGTCATGGTGCTGCTGGCCGGGTCGAAATCGTGGGTCAGGCTCAGGGCATTGGACAGCGAGTCGAGGGCCGGCGACAGGTACTGGATGAGCTCCTCGGCCCGGGCGGTCGGCTCCATGCGATGGCCGACACGGATGAACAGCGGGTCGTTGAACATCGTCCGCAGGCGATTGAGCGCCGAACTGATGGTCGGCTGGCCCAGAAAGAGCTTTTCCGCCACCCGCGTGACATTGCGCTCCAGCATCAGCGCCTCGAACACCACCATCAGGTTGATGTCGGCCTTGCGCAGCTCGTTGCGATTCATCCGTTACTCCCCCTCTCCCCGGAACACCCCCAGTGTACAAGGGGTGTTTCAGGAAATCCCGCCCAGTGGCGAGGGGCACGCACCAGCCATGGCGCGCACAGCGAAAAAACCTACGAAGCAATAAGAGCCGCACGCGATGCTGCATAGCCGACGCCTGACTGTGAGGCTGACGCCCCCGGCGCTAGCCTGATTTCGTCAGCGCTCCCTCGAGCCTCGTCCCTACACCCCCAAGCCCTGTCACGGCTACTCGGCGCTACCGATACGGGTGGCTACCTCACCCAACCAGCGAGATCCATACAAAAATCCAATCAACCAGATGTCTCTTTTAAGGTACATTCAGGATGTACGAGGTGGAACACTTACTGTCTGCCAATGGCGTGGATATCTACCAGGCCTGGCTCGATAGCGTGCGAGACGTTCGCACCAGGGCAAGAATCACCGCCCGGGTCGACCGTGCCTCTCTCGGCCATTTTGGCGTAACCGAACCGGTGGGCGATGGCGTGTTTGAAATGAAGCTCGATTTGGGTCCTGGCTACCGTGTCTATTACGCCCTGGAAGGCCGAAAGGTCATTTTCCTGCTGGGCGGAGGCTCCAAGGACAGACAGCAGAACGACATCAATCAAGCCAAGGCTCTCTGGATAAACCACAAGGTGAAAGGAAAATGACGACCCGGACTCGTTCTCACGAAGATAGCGTTCTTGAAATGCTTCGAGACGACGAAACATTTGCCCTTGAGTATCTGTCTGTCGCGCTCGAGGAAATCGACGAGGTCGGCGGGGAAGACGCGTTTCTTATCGCCATCCGTCGTCTTGTAGAGGCGAGAGGTGGCATGAGCAGCCTCTCTCAAAACACCGGCCTGGCCAGGCCGAATCTCTACAGGTCCCTGGCGACTGGCGGCGACCCGAAACTGTCGACCGTGCTGAAGGTGCTCCAGGCCCTGGGAGTCGGCCTGTCCAAGGTAGTCTCCCACCGCCCCGTCTCGGGAACGGAAGCCGCAGCGCCCGATACGGCATGCAACGGACACCAGGTGAATCCGTAACGCTGCGTGGTATGCCCCTCAACCAAGGGCGCTGGCTTGCGCCCTCCGCTAAACGAAAAGTCCTACAAAACAATAAGACCCGCACTTCCATTGCGTAGCCGATACCTGACTATTAGATTGGCAGCGCCGCCACTAGCCTAGTCTCGCCGCAGTCAATCCTGTGGTCGGGTGTGACAACCTGAAAGTGTTCGAGGCGCGGTATCGCGTCATGGCTGTTTAGCTGCCGTCTGTTGGCGCCCGGCTAGTACACCTATGGCGGACCGTGTGGGGCAGGCTTAGGCCTGGCCGGTTCCCTCGGACGCCGGTTTGTCACCCTCGCACGGTCTGCCTCCCTAATCCGCGTGACAACGGTGGGAGTCAGTTCCTAAATCGTCCGAGGAGACAAGGAGAATGGCCTACCCCCCTTTTACGCACGGGCACCGCCCGCTACGTCCAGCTTCGTTGCATCGCGATCACGGAGGCCCCCTCCATGATTGATCGCTCGCTACTGTCTCGCCTACCGCCGTCCGACCTGATCCGGCTAGCCTCTCTGAATCCTCTGGAAGCCGCCGCACATTTTCGAGTCGCCGCCAGGTTCTGCCTGGACGGCGCACGCTGCGTGGCCTTTCGTGACCCGGAACAGGAACGCCTGGCCCATCGCCTGATCGCCGATGGCATTGCACTCTACACCCTGGCGCTTCAGCGACTGGAATCGCCCCAGCCCCGCGCTATCCACATCCCGGCAACACGCCGCGCCGCCAACGACACCCACGAACCACCGACACCCTGGGACAACCACTACGCCCGCCAACTCGCCGAGGGGGCCCGCGAGGCCGAGCGCTGGCTGCAGCAGGCCGATGGCTCGCCACTCTGGGCCGAACTGGCGCGACGGCGCCGGCTTTATCTCACGCAAACTGGTCGAGATGCATTCGAAGCCGGTTTTCTGCGGCGTATTCAAGGCTATCTGCAGGCCTGAGCCCAGCATTCTGAAACTCACATTTTCTCAAGGTTTGCGCCTGGCACTCCCAGGATTGACGGGGTTTGATGCCAATACAGTCGAATTGAGGATGGAGCAATCTGGACTGTCAGCGGCTGACCTTGTGCCTGCCATTGGCCGGCAGAATAGAGTCTATGAGGTACTGAATGGTAAGCGAGCCCTGACGCTGCACATGATCTGGAAGCTGCATGAGATGTTTGGAATTCCAGCGGAGAGCCTGATCAGGCCAATGAAAGCAGTCGGATGAGGCGAGTTCAAACATGTAGCGACACCGCTCGCACTCGAATAGGTTATAGCCACATGAGAATCAAGCATAAACCAGAGGTCGAGCCGGTATCGCTGCAAGAGGCGTAAAAAATTGAGTGACGCCAATATGCAAAAAGCCCCTGGAGTCTCGCGACTTCAGGGGCTTTTCATGTTATGGCGGAGAGATAGGGATTCGAACCCTAGGTACCCGCGAAGGTACAACGGATTTCGAATCCGTCCCATTCGGCCACTCTGGCATCTCTCCAATGGCGCGCATCATACCAACACTTTTGCCGGAAGCGAACCCCCTGAAGCAAAAAAATTCCGTGCTATCAGATGCTTGCGTCGATTACAGCGGTACACCCAGGCGATGGGCGACTTCTTCGTAGGCTTCGATGACGTCACCGAGGCCCTGGCGGAAGCGGTCCTTGTCCATCTTCTTCTTGGTGTCCTTGTCCCACAGGCGGCAGCCGTCCGGGCTGAACTCGTCGCCCAGAACGATGGAGCCGTCGCTGAACACGCCGAATTCCAGCTTGAAGTCGACCAGCAGCAGGCCGGCGTCATCGAACAGCTTGCTCAGGATCTCGTTGACCTTGAGCGACAGCTCCTTCATGCGTGCCAGTTGCTCGGCAGTGCCCCAACCGAAGGCCACGACGTGGGATTCGTTGATGAACGGATCGCCCTTGGCGTCGTCCTTGAGGAACAGTTCGAAGGTGTAGGGGTTGAGCTTCATGCCCTCTTCCACACCCAGGCGCTTGACCAGGCTGCCGGCCGCGTAGTTACGCACCACGCATTCCACCGGAATCATGTCGAGCTTTTTCACCAGCGACTCGTTGTCGCCCAGTAGCTTGTCGAACTGGGTCGGTACACCGGCCGCTTCGAGTTTCTGCATGATGAAGGCGTTGAACTTGTTGTTCACCATGCCCTTGCGATCGAGTTGTTCGATGCGCTTGCCGTCGAACGCCGAAGTGTCGTTGCGAAACAGCAGGATCAAGCGGTCGGCGTCGTCGGTCTTGTAAACCGACTTGGCTTTGCCGCGGTAGAGTTCTTCACGTTTTTCCATGATGGGCTCCGCTTGTTAAATTGTTGGGCCCGGCGATATGTCGCCAGTCGAGCCCTGAATCTTGATCGGCCAGTTGCAGCCAGTCCGGGTCGCACCCGAGGGTGTCGACAAAACATTGCCGGGCCAGCTGCGGCAGGTTGTTCTTGCTGCTCAGGTGGGCCAGCACCAGGTGTTGCAAGCCCTGCCAGCCCAGCTCGGCCACCAGGTTGGCAGCCTGGTGGTTGTTCAGATGTCCTCGTTCACCGCCCACCCGCTGCTTGAGAAAGTACGGGTAATGCCCCCGTGCCAGCAGGTCGCGGCAATGATTGGCCTCGATCATCAGTGCATCGAGGCCGCTGTAGCGGTCCATGACGGTCCCACAGTACGAACCCAGGTCGGTCAGCAGGCCGAAACGCCGCTGGCCGTCGCTGAACACGTATTGCGTCGGTTCCAGGGCATCGTGGGCGACGCAAACCACCTCGATCGCCAGCGCGCCGATCTGCAGCGTTTCGCCCCCCGCCACGAACCCCGCGGGCTCCACAGGCTTGCGCATCCCGCGCAAGGTGCCGCGACTGAGGTACACCGGTAGATTGTAGCGCCGAGACAGCAAACCCACGCCATGCACATGGTCGGCATGTTCGTGGGTTACCAGGATCGCGCTCAGTTGCGCCGGGTGCATACCCAGGCGCGCCAGGCGCCGCTCGGTTTCCCGCAGGGAGAAACCACAATCGACCAGTACACAGGTGTCGCCACTGGCTATCAGTGTGCCGTTCCCTTGGCTACCACTGCCGAGAACGGCAAAACGCATCGGCAATCAGCCCAGGTTGTCCTGAATCACACCCAGCACCCGACGCGCCACGTCAGCCGGCGCCACGGTGTTGATATCCTTCTCGACGGTGACCTGCACGCTGTCGCCGACCTTGCTCAGGCGAACCTGGTAGCGCTCGGCACGGGCTTCGATCTCTTCCTTGGCCGGTTTGCTGCCGAACAGCTTGCCGAAGAAGCCAGGCTCCTCGTTCTTGCGCTCGGCCTTTTCCGCCAGGTTGATGTAGTACAGGCCCAGGCTGCGGTTGATGTCTTCGACACGCCATTGGCCCTGCTCCAGGGCACGGCCGACGCTGGACCAGGCACGATCGAGGTCTTCGCCGACGTTCAGTACCGGGTTGCCGCTGCCGTCCTGGCTAAGGCTGACGCGGCTCGGGGTATCGAAGTCGCGGGCGGCCAGCAGGGACACCGAACCGCCCTTCTCGGCGCTGCGGCTCATGCTCGAGAGCATTTCGTCGACCAGGGCCGAATCCAGGCCGGTGTTGACCGAACGCGCGGTGAAGTCGACGTTGGCCGTGCTGCCCACCGGACGCTCGGCGCTGACCACGTAGATTTCGCTGGTATTGCGCTGCACGCCCGGCTCGATACGTACCCGCACGCGGGTTTCGTTGCCGGCTGCGCCGCTGCTGCCCAGGCGCCTGGCCAGGCTCGCCGACAGCTCGTCGGAGTGCTGCCAGGCGGTGGTGAATTCACCGGTCTGCGGACGTTGCGAGTCGATACGGAAACCGTTGTCCTGGAAGAACTGCATGGCCACCGACCAGACTTCGGCCGGCGGGTGCTGGCCCAGGATCCAGCTCGAGTCGCCGCTCTTCTGCAGGCTGTAGTCGCTGGCACTGGCCGCGAGCTGCAACGGCTGCGGACGTGGCACCTCGTATGGGCCCTTGACGGTTTCGCTGGCGACGTTGCGCGGGATCGGCAACAGCGGGTCAAGACGCTTGCCCGTGGTGATGTCCGGCGGCAGCTGCATGGCTGGCGTCTGCTGCGCCTCCAGGTAGTCGCTGCCACGGTCGCGGAAATAGCCTTCCGGGCCCCAAAGCCAGCCACAGCCACTGGTGCTGGAGATAATCAAGGCAAGTGCGGAAAGTCCGGCCAATCGCTTCATGCGGTGTGTTTCCTCAATTAAACCAGGACGCCGGACTGGCGCATGGCCTGCCGCAGCGATTCGTGACAGGTGGCGCTGAGCCAGGTGAGCGGCAGACGGATACCGTCCGGCATCAGGCCCATCTCATGCAACGCCCATTTCACGGGGATCGGGTTGGATTCGATGAACAGGGTCTTGTTCAGCGGCATCAGTTTCTGGTGGATCGCACGAGCGGTATCGGCATCGCCACGCAGCGCGGCGGCGCACAACTCGCTCATTTCACGCGGGGCGACGTTGGCGGTCACCGAGATATTGCCCTTGCCGCCGAGCAGCATCAGCTCGACCGCGGTGGCGTCGTCGCCGGAGTAGACCAGGAAGTCGCCGCTCACGCCGGCCAGGATGGCCTTGGCGCGCTCCAGGTCGCCGGTGGCTTCCTTGATGCCGATGATGTTTGGCACGCTCGACAGGCGGATCACGGTCTCGGCCTGCATGTCGCAAGCGGTACGGCCCGGTACGTTGTAGAGGATCTGCGGGATGTCGACCGCTTCGGCGATCGCACGGAAATGCTGGTACAGGCCTTCCTGGGTCGGCTTGTTGTAGTACGGGGTCACCAGCAGGCAGGCATCGGCGCCGGCGCTCTTGGCGTTGCTGGTCAGCTCGATCGCTTCGCGGGTCGAGTTGGCGCCCGTGCCGGCGATCACCGGGATGCGCCCGGCAACCTGGTCGACCACACGACGAATGACTTCGATGTGCTCGTGCACGTCGAGGGTCGCCGACTCACCCGTGGTACCGACCGCGACAATGGCATTGGTGCCGTTTTGCAGGTGGAAGTCCACCAGCTTGGTCAGGCTGTCCCAGTCAAGATTACCCTGTGCATCCATGGGTGTGACCAGTGCCACCATACTGCCCGCAATCATGCAACCGCTCCTGCCGGAAAAAGAGAGCGGTAATGGTACTGGCGCCATCAGCCTTGTACAAGCGAAGTACTCGCCATGAGCATTCCCCTTGGCGCCGGTTTTCGCTACCCTTCAGACTTTGATCGGTACTGAGTCAGTCATGTGCCGGGTTCCAGACTCCCTTTTCGCCGCCCGAAACCCGCCCCAGCCTTGCCGCCGCCCGCTCTCGCCCGCACCTGAGAGGCCGATGCAAGGGTTTGACGCGTTTCCCGGCCGTCGAGCATCACGCGGGGCAGGAGCCGAACCATGACGCCCCGACGTACCGACCGCTCATCGCTTTAGGAATGCTGCATGTCCACCCCCACTGTCCGCGAACAATTCCTTGTCATCAGTGCCCTCGGCGCCAACCCCATGGAGCTGACCAACGTCCTGTGCCGCGCCAGCCATGAAAACCGCTGCGCCGTGGTGACCTCGCGCCTGACCCGCCATGGCGAGTACAGCGCGCTGGTCCTGCAGATTTCCGGCAACTGGGACGCCCTGGCCCGCCTTGAGGCCGCCCTGCCGAACCTGGCGAAGAAGCACAACCTGACCGTCAACGTGGTGCGCAGCGGTGCCCTGGAGAACCGTCCCCAGGCCCTGCCGTACGTCGCCTATGTCAGCTCGGCCTACCGTTCGGACATCATCAACGAACTGTGCCAGTTCTTCATCGACCACAACGTCGACCTGGAGAACCTGACCTGCGACACCTACCTGGCCCCGCACACCGGCGGCACCATGCTCAACGCCACCTTCACCGTGACCCTGCCGCCCGGCGTGCAGATCAGCTGGTTGCGCGACCAGTTCCTGGACTTCGCCGACGCGATGAACCTCGATGCGCTGATCGAACCGTGGCGCCCACAGAACCCCATGTAAGGAGCCAGCATGGCCGTTGTCATCAATGAAGCCGTAACCGATTTCCAGGCACCTGCCACCAGCGGCAAGACCGTCAGCCTGTCCGAGTTGAAGGGCAAGCAGGTGGTGATCTACTTCTACCCCAAGGACAGCACCCCGGGCTGCACCACCGAGGGCCAGGGCTTTCGCGACCAGTACGCGGCGTTCCAGGCGGCCAACACCGAGGTTTTCGGCGTTTCGCGCGATGGTCTGAAGTCCCACGAGAACTTCAAGTGCAAGCAGGCGTTTCCCTTCGAGCTGATCAGCGACAAGGACGAGGCGGTCTGCCAGCTGTTCGACGTGATCAAGCTGAAGAAGCTCTACGGCAAGGAATACCTGGGCGTCGACCGCAGCACGTTCCTGATCGATGCGAAAGGCGTGCTGCGCCAGGAATGGCGGGGCGTGAAGGTGCCAGGCCACGTGGATGCGGTACTGGCCGCGGCGCAGGCGCTGAACAAGGCCTGACCGGCCTCGGCAGCTAAAAGCTTCGCGGGCAAGTCGGATCGCCGCACCGCCTGCTCCTACAGGCTGGTGTAGTACGTGAATGTTGTGATCGACACCGAACTGTAGGAGCAGGGCTTGCCCGCGAAGAGGCCCGCAAGACCGCCAAAAGCTTCGCGGGCAAGCCCGCTCCCACAAAAAAGCCAATCCTCCTACAGCAACGGCGCCACGATCGGCTCCCTGCGCGGCCAGGCATCCAGCACGGCCTTGAACAGCGTCGCCAGCGGAATGGCGAAGAACCCCCCCCAGAAGCCCCACAACCCGCCAAACAGCAGCACCGCGCAAATGATCGCCACCGGGTGCAGGTTCACCGCCCCGGAGAACAGCAGCGGCACCAGCACGTTGCCATCGAGGGTCTGGATGATCCCGTAGACCGCCATCAGGTAGATGAACTGGTCGCTCCAGCCCCACTGGAACAGCGCGATCAGGGTCACCGGCACGGTCACCACCACCGCGCCGACATAGGGCACCACCACCGAGAGCCCCACCAGCAGGGCCAGCAAGGCGGCATAATTGAGGCCCAGTGCGACGAAAGAGATGTAGGTGACCCCACCGCAGATGATGATCTCGATCACCTTGCCACGGATGTAGTTGGCAATCTGCCGGTTCATTTCCTCCGCCACCCGGGTGATCAGCGCCCGCTCGCGCGGCAGGTAGCCACGCACCCAGTCGCGGATCTTCGCCCGGTCCTTGAGGAAGAAGAACACCAGAATCGGCACCAGTACCAGGTAGATCATCATGTTGACCAGCAGCGGCAGGCTGGACAGCGAGAAGGTCAGCGCCCACTGGCCGAACTTGCCGATTTCGCCCCGCGCCACCTCGATCGCCTGCAACACCTGCTCGTCGGACACCAGGTGTGGATAACGTTCCGGCAGCAACAGCAGCAACGACTGCCACTTGGCCAGCATCCCCGGCAACTCGTTGAACAGCGTGATCAACTGGTGCCAGAGCAGCGGCACCACCACCAGCATGAACAGCAACAGGCAACCCATGAACAGCGCGAACACCAGGCCGACCGCAGCCGCGCCAGGCAGGCGCATGCGCTCCAGCCCAAACACCAGGCCCTGCATCAGATAGGCCAGAACCATGCCCGCCAGGACCGGCGCGAGCATCTTGCCCAGGGTCAGCACGGCCGTGAACGCCAGGAACAGCAGAACGGCCAATACCACCGCTTCCTCGTCGGAAAAGTAGCGCTGGATCCAGTCACGTAACACTTTGAACATCAATAATCCCTAACGATTTAAGTGCTGGACATTCAGGCCTTGCGCAGCCAATAGCGATAGACCCCGGCGTCTTCCTCCTCGCGCAACAGCGTATGCCCGGCCAGTTTGGCGAAGGTGCGGAAATCCCGCTGCGAACCGGCATCGGTGGCGATCACCTTGAGTACCGCGCCGCTGGCCAGGCGATTGAGTTCAAGCTTGGCCTTGAGCAGTGGCAGCGGGCAGTTCAGGCCGCTGGCATCCAGCTCGGCGTCGTACTCTACAGCGTCGGTCATTGCTTCACTCCTGGCGGCGTGTCGGATCGGAGGGTTCGAGCCGCCTAGGATAACCCAAGCGATACCACCTCTGGTCGTCGACGTGGTGTGCGGCTACAGTAAGGGCTTTGCCGAACTAGAGCCCTGTGCATGACATTTCTGCGCCCCACCCTGCTGACGCTCGCCTGCCTGCTCGCCTCCCCCGGCTTCGCCGACGACCTGCCGTCACTCGGTGACGCCAGCTCCGCCATCGTCTCGCCCCAGCAGGAATACCAGTTGGGCCGCGCCTGGCTGAGCCTGCTGCGCAGCCAGGTCAAGCAACTGAACGATCCGCAGCTCAAGGACTACGTGGAAACCACGGTCTACAAGCTGGTCGAAACCAGCCAGGTACAGGACCGGCGCCTGGAATTCATCCTGATCGACAGCAACCAGCTCAACGCCTTCGCCGCACCCGGGGGGATCATCGGGATCAACGGCGGCCTGTTCCTCAACGCCCAGACCGAAGGCGAGTACGCCTCGGTGCTGGCCCACGAACTGGCGCACCTGTCGCAACGCCACTTCGCCCGCGGCGTCGAAGCCCAGCAACGCATGCAGTTGCCGATGATGGCAGCCCTGCTGACCGGGATCATCGTCGCTGCGGCCGGCGGTGGCGATGCCGGTATCGCCACCATCGCCGGGACCCAGGCCGCCGCCTTCCAGGAGAAACAGCGCTTCTCCCGCCAGAACGAGCAGGAGGCCGACCGGATCGGCATCCTCAACCTGGAGAAGGCCGGCTACGATCCGCGCAACATGCCGACCATGTTCGAACGCCTGATGCGCATCTACCGCTTCGATGCCAAGCCACCGGAATTCCTGTTGACCCACCCGGTCACCGAATCGCGGATCGCCGACACCCGCAACCGCGCCGAACAGGCCAAGCCCGGCGGTATCGAGGACAGCCTGCGCTACCAACTGATTCGCGCCCGGGTCATGCTCTCCTACGAGGATTCCCCGGGGCTGGCGGCCAAGCGCTTCCGCGCCCAACTGGACGAAAACCCCAAGTCCGAGATCGCCCGCTATGGCCTGGCCATCGCCCAGATCAAGGGCAGCCAGTTGAATGATGCGCGGGAGAACCTCAAGCCACTGCTGGCCAAGTCGCCCAACGAAATCATCTACAACCTGGCCCAGATCGAGCTCGACATCAGCAGCGGCCGCCTGCCGGATGCCGCGCAGCGCACCGAGCGGATGCTGGCCCTGTATCCGGGCAACTATCCGCTCAAGCAGCTCCAGGTCGACCTGCTGGGCAAGCAGAACAAGCCTGCCGAAGCCGAGAAGGTGCTGGTCGACCTGCTCAAGACCCGTGCGGATGACCCGGACATCTGGTACCAGATCGCCGAAACCCGTGGTCAGTCCGGCAACATCATCGGCCTGCACCAGGCGCGGGCCGAATACTTCGCCCTGGTTGGCGACTACAAGCAGGCGATCCAGCAACTGGACTTCGCCAAGCGCCGGGCGCCGAACTTCCAGCTGGCCTCGCGGATCGACGCGCGGCAGAAGGAAATGATCGACCAGGAACGCTTGGTCAAGGACATGATGGGCGGCTGACGCAAGCGCTGGCGCTCACACCGGATCCGAGGGTGATGCCGGTGGCTTGGGGGGGCGAGCCAGGCTTGCGACTGTATTCGCGGGCAAGCCGCGCTCCTACGGATTTGCGTCGTACACCGTTTGGCGCATGACACTATCCCTTGTAGGAGCGAGGCTTGCCCGCGAAGAGGCCGCTAAGCCCTACCCGGAACCCACACACCTCGCAAAGCGAAAACGGCTCAGGCGTTGCCGCTCAGCTTCATCCGTGCCGCCTGGGTGAAGTCCAGCATCCGCTTCAAGGGGCGTACCGCCCGCGGAATGATCGACGGATCGACGAAGATCTCGTTACTGCCCTCGCGCAGGCACTGCAGCGTGCGCTCCAGGGTATTCATCGCCATCCACGGGCAGTGGGCGCAACTGCGGCACGCCGCACCGTTACCGGCGGTCGGCGCCTCGATGAAGACCTTGTCCGGACACAACTGCTGCATCTTGTAGAAGATGCCGCGATCGGTGGCGACGATGAAGGTCTTGTTCGGCAAGGTCTGCGCCGCCTTGATCAACTGGCTGGTGGAGCCGACCGCATCGGCCAGGTCGATCACCGACTCGGGCGATTCCGGGTGGACCAGGATCGCCGCATCGGGGTACAGCGCCTTCATGTCTTCCAGTTGCCGGGACTTGAATTCCTCGTGAACGATGCAGGCACCGTCCCACAGCAGCATGTCGGCGCCGGTCTGCTTCTGGATATAGCGGCCCAGGTGCCTGTCCGGCGCCCAGATGATCTTCTCGCCGTTGTCCATCAGGCTTTCGACGATTTCCAGCGCGCAACTGGAGGTCACCACCCAGTCCGCCCGCGCCTTGACCGCCGCCGAGGTGTTGGCATACACCACCACGGTGCGCTCCGGATGCTGGTCGCAGAAGGCGGAGAACTCGTCCACCGGACAGCCCAGGTCCAGCGAGCAGGTCGCGTCCAGGGTCGGCATCAGGATGCGTTTTTCCGGCGTGAGGATTTTCGCCGTCTCACCCATGAAGCGCACACCGGCCACCAGCACGGTCTTGGCCGGGTGAGCGGCGCCGAAACGGGCCATTTCCAGGGAGTCGGACACGCAACCGCCGGTTTCCTCGGCCAGGGCCTGGATGATCGGGTCGCAGTAGAAGTGGGCCACCAGCACCGCGTCCTGAGCCTTGAGCTCGGCGGCGATTTCGGCACGGAGCGTCGCCTCCTGCTCGGCACTCAACGGTTTGGGTTGCTTGGCGTCGAGGTGGGCTTGAACCAGAAGGCGTTCGGAAATTTGCGTCATGTTCGCAAGACCTGCAAGCGCGTGAGCGCGAAAGTCGAGTATACCCCGGCCCCCGCCTCTTTCCGAAGCGGGATATTAGGCTATGTACGAAATCGCT
>NZ_JSYZ01000019.1:92536-159854 GCF_001293465.1 Pseudomonas asplenii | reverse complement strand
CAATTTCGTACACAGCCTAGGTGAAGCAGCGACCGGGAAGGTGAATCCATCAGGCATGGAGTGCTTTTCAGCGCCGCAAGGCTACAGAATATCCAATGGATTCAAAAGATTATTCTGACCTTCGGACAGACAGGGGCAACTCGTTGGATAATCAGCCGATTGAACAGGACGTGGAACAATAACCAATGACCGCTGATGACTATCTGGTAATGAGCCGCACGGAGTGGGCCGGACTGCGCGCCAACACCCCGCTGACGCTGTCGGAAGACGACCTGGCGGCCCTGCGCGGAGTCAACGAGGACATTTCCCTCGAAGACGTTGCCAACGTCTACCTGCCGCTGTCGCGCCTGATCAGCCTGCACGTCGGCGCGGCCCGCAACCTGGCCGGCATCAAGGACACCTTTCTCGGCCGCGCCAGCCCGCGCGGCCCCTACATCCTGGCGATCGCCGGCAGCGTCGCGGTGGGCAAGAGCACCTTCGCCCGCGTGCTGCAGGCCTTGATGGCGCGCTGGCCGGACCACCCGAACGTGGCCCTGGTCACCACCGACGGCTTCCTCTACCCCAACAGCAAGCTGGTCGCCAACGGCATCATGCACCGCAAGGGCTTCCCGGAAAGCTACGACCGCCGGCAGATGGTCAAATTCCTTGCCAACATCAAGGCCGGCGAAGACGAGGTGCGGGCGCCGATCTATTCCCACGTCAGCTACGATATCGTTCCGGACCAGTACCAGGTGGTGAATCGACCGGACATCCTGATCTTCGAGGGGCTGAACGTGCTGCAGACCCATGGCAACGACGGCGCGCGGCCGAGCACCATCGTCTCCGACTTCTTCGACTTCTCGATCTACCTGGATGCCGACGAGCAGGATATCGAGCAGTGGTACGTCGACCGCTTCCTGCTGCTGCAGAAGACCGCGTTCCGCGCACGTGGCGCCTACTTCCGCAAACTGGCCGACCTGCCGCCCGAGGAGGCCCCGGAGGCCGCCCGACAGATCTGGCACGACATCAACCGGGTCAACCTGCTGGAAAACATCCTGCCGACCCGCGAGCGCGCCGACCTGGTGGTGCGCAAGTCCCGCGATCATTCGGTCAGCGAGATCTGGTTGCGCTGAGCGGGCCTGACACGGGCACCCCACGTGCTCGAAACGGGGGAGCCCTGCTCCCCCGGTTTTGCAATACCCCTCAGATCACACTGAAAGAGACCGGAATACCCAGGTGCCGGACAGTGACCGGACCGAAAAGCAGGCAGCTCGCCAGCGCGGCGCTGGCAGGCGGCAACCCCGAGATGGCCATGGTCTTGCCTGCAGCATGCCCGCTATTGATCAGAAAATTGGCCGCAAAAGGCCCCGTCAACGGAAAGCTCGATGGACTGGAAGGGTCATAGGTCGCCGTGCCCGTCGTGTTGTCATCCCAGGTGATCGTCATGCTGGTTCCCGGACTCAGCGAGAAGCTGGTGCAAGAGCCAGAGCTCAGGTTCGCGTTCAACACCAATCTGGCCGGTTGAACGGTGGTACCCGCCAGGGTACAGGTCGGCGCAGAGACGATACTGACTTGCGCCTCTACGGTCTGCGCCGCGGCAACCGGAGTCAGGCCCGGGTCGATGGCACCATCCAGTGTGCCCGTGCATGACAAGATCACGGTAGCCGAAGCCGGTAATGCAAACAGAAGGCCCAGCAGCAGAAAGACCGGGCCCACCACTTTCTTAATGATTGAGTTAGACATGATATCGCTCCTGCGAATCTGACCATCGACCGAATGGTCGAAGGAATGGAAACCAAAACTCCTCCATCCACGCCAAGCTATCCCTGCACCTGAAAGGCCGCCTACTGTCATTTCTGACAGTTCGGACCAATGGTCATGGGGCCTTGGCGGCATGCCTGAGCCCCCGGCAAACCGACCAACGGTCAGCGGAACTGTCATTTCTGACAGTAGGCGCCCGAGACCATCGGATTCATGCTGTACCCGAGGCATGGAGCCTGGAGAGCGCAGCATGAACGCCCTGATGTCCCCGAATCCGGACAGACTGGCCATCGACTGGCTGGTCAGCGAAGGTCGCCTGAAACGCATCGATATCGAGCGGACCCAGCAGTTGCAGGACGGCAACGCACGGCACGACTCGACCGAACTGCTCGCACGCCTGGGCCTGGTGTCCGAGCAGGACCTGGCCCAGGCCTGGTCGACCCTGCTGGAGACGCCCGTGCTGACCCTGGCGGACGCCCCCGCGCAGTTGGAGACGCCACCGGAGCTGGCACCGCGCTTTCTCAAGGAGCATTGCCTGGTCCCGCTGTCCTGCCCGGGCAGCGAGCTGCATGTATTGATCGCCAACCCGAACCAGCCCGATGCCCTGCATGCCCTGGCCTATGCCTGCCAATGCCCGGTGCGCCTGTCCATCGGCCAACGCGGCGATATCGAGCAACTGATCGAGCGCTACTACGGACGAGGCCGCAGCGCGATGGGCACGCTGATCGAGAACCTGGAGGAGGATACCGGCAACCAGAAAACCGATATCGAACACCTCAAGGATCTCGCTTCCGAAGCCCCGGTGATCCGCCTGGTCAACCTGCTGCTGCAACGGGCCGTCGAACAACGGGCCTCGGACATCCATATCGAGCCGTTCGAGAACCAGCTCAATATCCGTTACCGCGTCGATGGCGTGCTCCAACTGGCCGAGGCGCCCCCCGTCGGCTCATCGGCCGCGGTGATCTCGCGTATCAAGATCATGGCTCGGCTGGATATCGCCGAACGCCGCCTGCCGCAGGACGGCCGCATCATGCTGCGCATGCAGGGCAAGGAGCTGGACCTGCGGGTCTCCACCGTGCCCACCAGTTTCGGCGAGTCGGTGGTGATGCGCCTGCTCGATCGCCAGACCGTGACGTTCGATTTCCCGAGCCTGGGCTTCGATGGCGCGCGCCTGGACGCTCTGCTGGGCGTGCTCGAACGGCCCCACGGCATCCTGCTGGTCACCGGCCCTACCGGCTCGGGCAAGACCACCACCCTGTACACCGCCCTGTCGCGGCTCAATACCGCCGAACGCAAGATCATTACCGTCGAGGACCCGGTCGAATACCAGTTGGAGGGGATCAATCAGATCCAGGTCAAGCCGGGTATCGGCCTGGATTTCGCCAAAGTACTGCGTTCCATCGTGCGCCAGGACCCGGACGTGATCATGATCGGCGAAATGCGCGACCTGGAAACCTGCCGGATCGCCATACAGTCCTCGCTGACCGGCCACCTGGTGCTGTCCACCCTGCACACCAACAGCGCCGCCGCCAGCATCACCCGCCTGCTCGACATGGGCGTCGAAAGCTACCTGATCGCCTCGACAGTCAACGGCATTCTCGCCCAGCGCCTGGTGCGCAGGCTGGACCCCGAGTGGCGGGAAAGCTTCGAGGCGCCAGCGGAACTGGTGGCCGAGCATCAGTTGCAGCGCTTTACCGACGAACGTCCGATCCGCCTCTACCGCCCCCGCGCGGATGCCCCCGGCAGTGGTTATCGCGGGCGCAGCGCCCTCAGTGAACTGCTGGTGATGAACGACAGCCTGCGCTCGCTGCTCATGCGCCACGCCGATGCCGCGACCCTGGAACAGGCGGCCCGCGCCGGCGGGCTGCGAACCCTGTACGAGGACGGCTTGCGCCAGGCCCTGGCGGGTATCACCAGCCTGGAAGAAGTCCTGCGCGTCACCCAGGGCGAATAGCCATGGAACACTATCGCTATCGCGCCCTCGACCCGAACGGCAACCCCCTCGACGGGGCACTCGATGCAGCGGACGACGACGAAGCCGCCAGCCAGTTGCAGGAACGTGGCCTGCTGATCCTGCAACTCGAACCGGCGCTGGCCGGCAGTGCCGTCAGCGGGTCGTGGTTCCATCCTGCCCCCCTGGCCGGCCAGGACCTGGAGCGGTTCACCCTGCAACTGGCCACGCTGCTCGATGCCGGCCAGCCGCTGGAGCGAGCGCTCACGACCCTGGTTCGTCAGCCGGGCAAACCCCAGGCGCGGCGCCTGCTCGAACGCCTCCATGAGGGGGTCAAGGGCGGCCAGCCGTTGTCGGCGGTCATGGCCGCCGAGGGCCCGTCCTTCTCGCCGTTGTACCTCAGCCTGGTGCGCGCCGGAGAAGCCGGCGGTGCCCTGGGCGATACGCTGGGACACCTGGCCGCCTACCTGGAACGGACCCGGAAAGTCCGTGGCGAGGTGATCAACGCACTGATCTATCCGGCCTTCCTGCTGGTTGGCGTGCTGGGTTCGCTGGTCCTGCTGCTGGCCTATGTGGTGCCGCAGTTCGTGCCGATCTTCAGCGGCCTGGGCGTACCCGTCCCGCTGATCACCGAAGTGATCCTCGCCCTCGGCCAGTTTCTGGGCCACTACTTCCTGCCTCTGTTCGGGGCCATGCTCCTGCTGCTCGCCTGGCTGGTCCAGCACCTGCGAACGACCCGGGGTCGCCTGCAATACCACCGCCTGATGCTCCGCGCACGGGTCATCGGCCCCCTGCTGTTACGCCTGGAAACCGCGCGGCTGGCCCATACGCTGGGCACGCTGCTGGGCCAGGGAGTCGCCCTGGTCGGCGCGTTCGAGATCGCCCGCCAGGTCTGCCGCAACCAGGTACTGCGCGATGCGGTCGAGCAGACCATCGTCAAGGTCAAGGACGGCAGCCCGTTGTCGACCGCCCTGCACGCCACCGCGACCTTCCCGGAACTGGCGATCCAGATGATTCAGGTCGGTGAGGAGTCGGGGCAACTGGAACGGATGCTGCTCAAGGTCGCGAGCATTTTCGACGCCGAGGCCAAACGCCATATCGATCGCCTGCTCGCCGCCCTGGTCCCCGGCATGACGCTGCTGATGGCGGCGCTGGTGGGCGTGATCATGCTGGCGATCATGCTGCCGCTGATGAGCCTGACCAATAACCTCTGAAGGGAATCCACCATGCGTCGCAAGCATTCGCCGTACCGTCACCCCGGTTTCACCCTGCTGGAAATGCTCGCCGTGATCGTGCTGCTCGGGGTGATCGCCACCATCGTCGTGCGCCAGGTCGGGGCCAATATCGACAAGGGCAAGTACGGCGCGGGCAAGGCCCAACTGGCCAGCCTGTCGATGAAGATCGAAGGCTACGCCCTGGACGTCGGCGCGCCGCCCAGGGAACTGCTCGACTTGACGAATGCGCCGGCCAATGTCCGCCACTGGAACGGGCCCTATGCCAAACCCAGCGACCTGCTGGACCCCTACGGTCATGGCTTCGGCTATCGCGTCCCCGGTGCCCATGGTGCCTTCGACCTGGTCTTCCTCGGCAAGGACGGACAACCCGGCGGCGATGGCTACAACGCCGACCTGGGCAACTGGGAATAGCCATGACCGGCCTCGGTGTCGCACGGGGGTTCACCCTGCTGGAAATGCTGGTGGTGCTGCTGATCATCGCGACCGGTGTCAGCCTGCTGGCCCATGGCGTTGCCGGCGGCCTGGACAACGCCCGCGAACGCCAGGCCAGACGCGAACTGGGCCTGGCCCTGCGCAGTGCCCGCAACCACGCCGTGCTGAGCGGGCAACCGGCCACCTTGCACGTGGATCTGCTGCGCAACAGTTATCGAGTCGACAACCAGGCCGAACAGCGCTTGCCCGAGGGCATGCACCTGCGCCTGACCACCGCCGCCGACCTGTCATCGTCCCGGGAGGGGGCGATCGAGTTCTACCCGGACGGCGGCTCCAGTGGCGGCAACATTTACCTGCAACGCGGTGCGAACAGTTGGCGGGTGGATGTCGCCTGGCTGACCGGCAAGGTCAGCTGGCAGGACGGGGCGCGGCCATGAACGGCGCGACCCAGAACGGTTTCACCCTGCTGGAGATGCTCGCCGCCGTGCTCCTGCTGAGCATCGGTTTTGCCGTTTACCTCAACGCCATGGGTACGACGAGCCAGGCCTTGCTGCACGACGAGCAGAGCACCCGCATGGCCCTGTTGGCCAGGAGTCTGTTCGACGAGCAGCGTCGCGACCCGCTCAAGCCGGGGCAGTGGCACGGCAGCCTGGCGCAGGTGCAATGGCAACTCACCGCTACTGTCCAACCCGGCGCTGCGCCGGTCGACCTCTATCGGCTGGAACTGGTGCTGGAACAGGATGGCCGCCAGGAGCGCTTCGTCACGTTGCGTGCCCAGGGCCAGGTCGCGGGAGCCCGACCATGACAGCACGCCAGCACGGCTTCACCTTGCTGGAAGTGCTGATCGCCCTCGGCCTGCTCGGGCTGCTGATGCTGCTGATCGCCTCGACGCTGACCGCCAGCAGCCGTACCCAGGAGCTGGGCGAACGTTATTCCAGCCGCCTGGACGAGATCCGCTCGGCCCAGGACTTTCTCAGAAGCTCAGCGCAACAGGCCTACCCCACCGCGTTTCGCCGGGATGACACGAACAACGGCACAGTGTTCGAGGGTGAGCACGAACAACTGAGCCTGGTCGCCCCGCTGCCGACGCGGCTGGCAGGCGGCCTGCCCCTGCAGGTGTTCTCGCTGATCCAAGACCGTAACGGATCGAAGAACCTGCAAGTGGCCTTCTTCCAGTTCGACGACCGTGGCCTGCATCCCTGGGCAGAACCGCAGGTCCTGCTGCACGATCTGGAGCACTGGCAGTTGAACTACCGCGGCCTGGACAATGCCTTGCACCCCACCGACTGGCTGCCGCGCTGGCCGTGGCCGGAGCGCCTGCCGCTGGCGCTGCGTATCGAACTGCAACCCGATGGCCCGATCAGTTGGCCGCCATTGGAGATCGCCCTGCGCCTCAGCGATGCCCAGGCCTCGCCATGAAGACCCCGAGCCTGCACGACACCCGCGGGGCCGCACTGGTCCTGGCGCTCTGGGCCCTGGCGCTGCTGAGCCTGATGATGGCCGTGGTGGTGGGTTCGGTGCGCCTGGAAAACCGCCAGAGCGCCTACGCCCTGCAGCGCACCCGTGCCCTGCTCGCGGCCGAGTCGGGGCTGGCCCGGGTGGTGCAGGATCTCTCAGGCAAAACGCCCACCATGATCGCCGATGGCCGCCGCTATCACCTGACGATCGAAGACGCCCAACTGAGCCTCGAACTGCACAGCGAACGCGGCAAGATCGATCTGAACCAGGTCAGCGCCGAAGACTTCGAGCAAGTCGTGCGGTACCTGGGGGCCAGCCCCGGGCAGGCTCGCCGGTTGAGTCGGGAGCTGGCGGAACGGCGCAGCGCCAGCAACCCGCCAAGGAGCGTCGAGGCGCTTCAGTTGTTCGCGGCGATGGATCGTCCGCTCTACGCCCGCCTGGCCCCGAACCTGACGCTCTGGACCGGCCAGGCGCGGCCCGATCCGGACCTTGCCACCGCGCCGCTGCGAGCCGCGCTCAAGCTACCGCCCCCCGTACTCGAAAGCCCTGCCGGCCCCCTCTACAGCGCCCGGATAAAGGCCACGTTGCCCTCAGCGGTTTCGGCAACCCTGAGCGTGACCTTCCTGCTCAATCCCCAGGCAGGCGGCCTGCAGCTCTATCGCGTGTTGCGGTGGCAGGAATGAAGACACCCGAAAACCGCTGGCTCGGCCCACTGCGGCAGGCCACACGTCAGTTCTCGCAGCGCTGGCACGCTTCGCCTCTGCCACGGTTCCTGCGCTGGTGGCGACGGGAACTGCTGGGGTGCCTGCCCCGGCGCTGGCGCGAGCGCCTGGCCGCGGCGAACCGGGAACAGTTGCTGCGCTGGCCCGAACAGGGTTTGCCTGGCCCCCGCACGGCCGATGAGTCGCTGGCGGGCCAGCGCCAGGTCCTGCTGATGCCCAACACGCAGGTCCTGCTCGCCCACGTGCAACTGCCCCATGCCGCCGCCCTGCAGGTGCATGCGGCCCTGGCCTTCGAAATGGACAAGTACACGCCGTTCAAGGCTGCCCAGGTCTATTTCGATGCCGTCTGCGATAACCCGCCGGAGCGGACTCGAGCGGTGTTCGACCTGACCCTGGTGGCCGCCCTGCGCGAGCGGATCGACACGATCCTCGATGAAGCCGCACGACACGGCTGGCGCATCGATGCCATCGACGCTCTGGATCGCGACGGTTCGCGCCTGAACGTCAACCTGCTGGCACTGCACCGCCGTCCGCAGGCGCGCCACCCGGTCCGCCGGCTGCAATTGGGGCTCGCCCTGCTCGGCGCCGGGCTGGTGCTGCTCGCCATGTTGCTGTGGGTGCATGGCCGCCAATCGGCACTGGATACCATGGGCGCCGAGGTCGACGCGCTGCGCAACGATACCCGACAGCTTGAAGTATTGCGCCAACAGCTCGATGAACTGCTCGACACCGGGCGCTACGTGCAGACCCAAAAAGCCCAGTCGCTGCCCAGGACGGCCCTGCTGCAGGAACTGACCGACTGCATACCCGCCGACACCTGGCTGGAACAGTTGACCATCGATGCCCAGGATCGCCTGACCCTCAGCGCGCAAAGCAGCCGGGCCAGCGAGCTGATCGGCAGGATGAAGCACTGCGCGCACCTGCAGGACCTGCAATTCCAGGGCGTGATCCAGGCCGATGCGAACACCGGCCAGGACCGCCTCAATCTCACCGCCCGACTGCGTTCCCGGGAGGCACGACATGCCGCTACGCCTGACACACCGTGACCAGCGGGCGGCGGCCCTGTTACTGGCCGTACTGTGCCTGAGCGCCGTCTATTTCATCGGTATCCACTGGTGGTTCACCGCCCCCCTGCAATCGATCGAGGCGAACATGGCGGCATTGCGCATCCAGCACCAGCGCTACCAGGCGCTTGAAGCCCATCGCCCACGGCTGCAGGCGCAACTGGCCCAGGCCCGGAGCACGCCGGCGGGCAACGACAGCCTGCTGCCGGATGCCGACGCCGGTACCGCCACCGCGCAGCTCATGCAGTGGGTGGTGGCCAAGGTCCAGGCGCTGCCGCCGGACAACGGTGGTTGCACGATGAACAACCGTATCCCGATGGCCGTCGCAGACACCGCGCCCTATCGCCAGGTCAAGGTCAGCGTCAGCCTGGACTGTGCCATTGCCCCGCTGGTGACGCTGCTCCACGGCCTGGAGAACCAGCAGGTGGCGCTGTTCGTCGAAACCCTCGACATACGCAGGAACCCGCTTGCGGCGACCGGGACCGCCCAGCGCCTGGCGGTACAACTGCAAATCAGCGCCTACCTGGGCAACCCGCCGGATAAAACCCTCCCCACCCGGAAAGGGGCGCCGTCCACATGAAAATCCCCGACCGACTCACGCTCTGCCTGGGCGCTTTCGTGGTGTCGATGGCGACCCTGTGCCTGGCCTTGTTCGAGGGGCTTGGCACGGGTATCGAGTGGGGCCCAGAGCCGGAGGCCCCGCCGCCGGTGGCACCTGCGGCCACCGTGAAGCCCGAAGCGGCACCTGCGCTGTCGTCCTATGCCGGGATATGGCAGCGACCGCTGTTCAATCGCGACCGCCAGGCCGATCCGTCGGACCCGGCAGCCACTGGCGACCACGATACGCAAGCGCTCGCCGGCCTGTCGCTGAACGGCATCGCCGTTTCCACGAGCCTGCGCAAGGCGCTGTTCAAGACCTCCGACGGCAAGAGCCTGAGCGCCGCGCAGGGGGATGTCCTGCCCAACGGCTGGCGGGTCGAACGGATAACCGCTGAAAAAGTCTCGCTGAGCTTCAGGTCCAGCGAGCAGGAACTGAGCATCCCCGTTTTGAAATTGCCGGCCACCGCCGCGCATTAGGCGCTCTACAAGGATGAATCGATGTGATCGAACGAATCGCCCGGCCCTGCCTGATCGGCGTCATCCTGCTCACGGGCTGCACCTCGCCCGTGACCGATGAAGTTCAAGATGACCTGTTGCTGCGCCAGGGACTGGCGGGCACGGGCACGGATCGACCGCGCCAGGAACCCGCGACGGTACCTGCCGCGGTCCCCCTGGCGCCCTACCCGGCGCCGCCGGTTTCAGGCCCGTCGATCATCCGCAGCAGCCCGGGTGCGGCCAGCCATGACCACGCGACCGCAAGGCCGCGCCCGTCCCCGGCAGACGATGCCGGAACGATGCTCAACTTCGCCAACGTACCGATCCAGGCGGTGGTCAACGTCATCCTCGGCGATGTGCTCAAGCAGAACTATGGTATCGGCCAGGGGGTGACGGGGGACGTGACCTTCTCGACCTCGAAACCGGTGGACAAGGCCCAGGCCTTTTCCATTCTCGAAACGCTGCTGTCCTGGACCAACAACGCGATCGTCCGCCAGGGCGAGCGTTATCTGGTTCTGCCGGCCAACCAGGCGGTCGCGGGCCAGCTCACGCCCAGCCAATCCATTGCCCCCCCGGGCAATGGCCTGAGCGCGCGTTTTTTCGTGCTGAACTACATCGCAGCGCTCGATATGCAGAAGCTGCTCAAGCCGTTTGCCCGCGAGAGTGCCTTCCTGGTCGTCGATACCTCGCGCAATGCGCTGGTGATGGCCGGCACCCCGGAGGAGCTGAACAACTACCAGCAGACCATCGACACCTTCGACGTCAACTGGCTCAAGGGCATGTCCATCGGCGTCTTCAATCTCAAGCGGGCCAATGTCACGCAACTGATGCCTGAACTCGATCGCCTGTTCGGCGCCCAGAGCGGTACACCGCTGGCGGGCATGCTGCGCCTGCTGCCCATCGAACGCACCAATGCGATTGTCGCCATCTCGTCACAACCGGAATACCTCAACGATGTGCGCCGCTGGATCGACACCATCGACCAGGGCGGCGGCGATGAGCCGCAGATGTATGTCTACGACGTGCGCAACATGAAGGCGACCGACCTGGCCCGTTACCTGCGCCAGATCTATAGCGACGAGCCGGTCACCGAGGATGCCGCGGCGCAGGTCGCGCCGGGATTGCGCACCGTGACGCTGACCAGTAACGGTTTCGGCAGCGGGCCTGGCGCAGCGGCCGGCAACGGCCTCGGGTTGCCCGGCAACACCGGTGGCAGCCAGAGCCTGCCGCCGCCGGTGAGAAACGACGCCGACACCCCTGTCTCGCCGGACCGGGCAGCAGACGACTTGCAACTGGGGCCACCCACTGCCGCGAATACCTCAAGGGCGAGGCCCGACGCCAGCAATCCGACGAACTCGGTACGCATTTCCGCGCAAAAAAGCAGCAACCAGCTGCTGGTGCGCAGCCGGCCGAGCCAATGGGCCGAGATCCAGTCGGCCATTCAACGGCTCGACAACACACCGCTGCAGGTACAGATCGAAACGCGGATTCTGGAAGTCAGCCTGACCGGCTCGCTGAACCTCGGGGTGCAATGGTACCTGGGGCGCCTGGCCGGCAACGCCACCACCAAGGGCATCGAAAACGCCTCCGGCAGCCAAGGTGCGCTGGGCCAGGGCGGCGCGGCCCTGGGCAGCACCGACGCGCTGCTCTACTCGTTCGTCAGCAACAACCTGCAAGTGGCCCTGCACGCCCTGGAGACCGAGGGCAACACCCGCGTACTGTCGGCCCCGTCGCTGGTGGTGATGAACAACCAGCAGGCGCAGATTCAGGTTGGCGACAACATCCCGATCAACCAGACCACCATCAACACCAATACCACCACCATCAGCACCAGCTCGGTGCAATACATCCAGACCGGCGTGATCCTCGACGTGGTGCCCCGGATCAACCCCGGCGGCCTGGTGTACCTGGATATCCAGCAACAGGTCAGCAACGCCAGCAGCACCGTCGATGCCAACGGCAACCCGACCATCTCCACCCGGGCGGTGTCGACCCAGGTGGCGGTACAAAGCGGGCAGACCATCCTGCTCGGCGGCCTGATCAAGCAGAACGAAAATGGCAGCGACAACAGCGTGCCTTACCTGGGTCGGGTTCCCGGCCTGCGCTGGTTGTTCGGCAATACCCGTCGCCAGCGTGGTCGCTCGGAACTGATCGTGCTGATCACGCCACGGGTGATCACAAGCAACAGCGAGGCCAGGCAGATCACCGACGAGTATCGCCAGCAGATGCAGTTGATGAAGCCCATTCAGGCCAAGGTCAGGTAGGTTCGCCAGCGCCCATGAATGGTCGGATCAGTTGGGACGGCTCGACACGCGGGCTGGGAATGGAGGGCCGGACTTGCCACGCTACAGTTCTGTGGCGACGGTCTTGGCTTTCTTCGGCGTGACACCGTACCGTTGCTTGTAGAGCTTGATGAAGTGGGAGGTATTTTCATATCCCTACTTTGCGATCAGCTTGTCGTCGAAAAACAGCAGCACCGCCTCGAAGATATCGCTGCCAGTCACGTAGTCCGACACCGTATAAACGCCTTTGGAGAGGAAGATCAGATGATTCTCGTCGACGACATTGGCCACTCTGTCATAGTCGCGAATAATCTGCTTGCCCTGCTTGATGTAGACGATCAACGGCGTGGCGATATAGATCGCCTTGTTTTCCAGATTCGTTTCAAGTGTTTTATGGAGGATGGACGAGCCATCGTCAGCAAGAACAGGCTTTACGTTGCGCATCGAGTAAAGCGCTGCCGGTAAGACTTCGAGTGTCATTGCCATGGCTACTCACCAGGGACAGCATCGCGTAGCGCGGCATAACGTTCCATCGACCGCTCGAGACCAATTGGTCGACGTGGATGCCATGCATTTCACGCGAATCCCAAACCTCCACCAGCGTGAACGCGAGCGGAGATGAGATTTTTAGAGCCAAAATCGAGTGTCTGTTTGCGAGGCGCCAAACCCAAGCACCGGACAATTCCCTTTTCCTCGCCTGAACACTCCTGGAAAGCCCTCTCGCCTTGTGCCTGCCGGGTCCGCTCACTAGTCTTCGCCTGTCGCTGCAAGGCCTGCGATCCAGGTCTGGAAACCTGAAATATCCCTGTGGCCGGACAAGCACAAAATTGATCTGAAGACTAAATATTCGTATATTTCAATCTAAAGACCAAGCAATCGGAGTGCCAGACATGAGCCAAGCCCCCCCTGCACGGACACCGTCCACAAAGGATGCCGGCGCAGTTGCGCTGCGCACCGCAGTCACCATCATGGAACGCTGGAAAGCAACCCCCAAGGAGATCGAGAACACCCTTCGCATATCGCGCAGCACCTACTCGCGCGTCAAGGAACAAGGTCGCACCGTGAGCCTGGATGATGACCAGCTCGCCCGTATCAGCCTCATCCTGAACGTTCATGGTGCGCTTAGAACGGTCTTCGACAACCCGGAAAACGTGTATGGCTTTCCACGGATGGCCAACGACAACGATTTTTTCGAAGGCAGAACCCCGCTGGAAATCATGGCCACCGGCTCGTTCATCAACCTGTACGAAACTTTCCGTCGAATTGACGCCTTGCGAGGCGCCCAATGGTAAACGCCGCTGATCTGAACGTGCTGCGCAGTGAGGGCGCCATCAAGTCGTATCGGCTGGTGAACTCCAAGTTTCCTCCTATCGCTCTGTTCGATGACGTGGCCAACGCTGACGAGTTCGATATTCTTTACCAAGTTCAGGCCTTGACCAATCCCCGCCTGCAAAACGAAGTGGGCACCATCAACCTGATTCCGCTCAGCGAAATCCCTTTTGGCATCACCGGCTGCTCCTACGCCACCGCGCCATTTACCCACGTGAACCCTGATGGATCCCGCTTCGGCGATGGATCGTTCGGCATGCTGTACCTGGCTGACACCATGGATACTGCCATCGCCGAGGTTCGCCATCACCAAGAGGCGTACTGGAGTAAAGTGCAAGGACTGAACTACGAGCGCTTCGTCTTTCGTGGTCTGACTTGCCAATTCGATGAGGTGGGTGTACTGGACGCTACTGTGCTACCCATGACGCACCCGATTTACGCACCAGACGATTACAGCGCTTCCAGAGCGCTCGGCCGTGATGTGAAGAAGGCCAAGGCCTCAGGCCTGCGCTATCGCTCCGTTCGTTCGCCGGGCAATACCTGCTGGGCGCTGACCACCCCTCGACACGTTGCCTCGATCATCCAATCGAGCCATTACGAAATGATTTGGAACAAGCAAATCACCAGCGTCAATAAGCTCGTATCCAGCGCGTGATGTCGGATCTATTTCTTGGCGCTCAATCTGTGTCCGAATGATCAGTAAGAAATAAATTCGCCATCTTTTTGCTTGTTTCTGCCGCAAGGGCTGGGGGGACACCCCATAGGTACCATTAAGACAGATCCTCCCTATATCTAGGATCTTCTCGCATAAGCCTTAAAACCTCAGACCAGTTCCACAGTATTCCGGGAATATAACTCGCCGGAACAACTCTACCTCGCTCACTTTCTCGAAAACCGTTCATTGCGGCCTCACAATGACGATAAAACAAGTTAAAACATTCAACCGTGGCATTATCCAACACAATAAAACTTTGCGCCTGCTCATCCAAAGCCTCGTATATTTTCCTCATGCAGCCTTCTTGCCCTGGGGAAAAATGCGATCTTGTACCCTCAATAATACAATCAATAACCCCACCTGAAGCGCCCCAACCGACCCCTTCGCTTATTGCTATATACATACCCATAATATCACCGCAGAATCAATAATTTTCCCTGCTGTTCTACAGACAGAGTCTTTATCCAACCATTAACCATACTCTGATTCTCAGAACTAAGAACCCTATAATCCAGCGGAACCATATCTGCTTTATTAATATGATCTATAAGCTGCTCCCGATTCTTTGCCGAATTATTCGAAAAAAACTTATTAATCTGATCAGCCCTACTCGAATCAGTCCACAAAAAATCGACAGTCTTACCTGAATAAGGACCATCAACGAATACAAAGTCCGGATTCTTTCCATCTTTCAATGGTTCCACACGTTTCAATGTACTACCGAATGTATTTTCCAACTGAACCGCCACTTGCCCTTCATGCAGCTCCAGCTTTGCCTTAGCAGGATCATAGCCCAGTTCTTTAGCCCTTTCTTGTTGATTTGAATAAATCGGATTAACCGCATTCAAACCGGTCTCCGTATCTTTATACACAGGTGTCAATGACTTACCGGGGCCAGGTAAGACATTTCTATCTACTAGCTCAGTTGCTTCCTCGTCTGCTTTAGAACTGGTCGGATTCAAATTCTTCGAGGTAGATCCTTTTGCACCAGCCGCTCTCAACAGAGCCACTATTTTGCCAGCACCAATCGCTGTCGTACCAGCAGCCACAGACCCGATGACAAACAAGTTCTCCCTGAGAATCTGAGTTTGCTCATCGTTCAGATCCCATTTGGCCTGCATTGCCCCGACCAAAGCATCTGAAGTATGCCCTGATGTCGCCAGCGCCAGAATCTGCTGGAACTCGATGTTCTCTCCAATCAGCCTGTTCAGAGCCTTTTCAGCGTACTCGGAACCATTGTCCAGCGCGTCATAGACCTTATTGAGGTCTACCCTGGCATTGGCGGCAATAGTCGAGTATTCCTTGCAGGCAGCCGAGTTGGCGATGCAGTCGGCAACAGCAGCAATCTCCTGGTCCTTACTGATTTCCTTGTACTGACGCTCAATGGCATCACAGTCAGCCTCAGACGAACATTGACTGAGTTGCCGAGCCGCTCTTTCAAGCTGGGAATGACTGAGGTAGTTATTCTGGACGGTATTGGCACCTACCGCCGCGGCAACATTCGCATCCGTTCCCGTCACCGCCGCAGAAAGCACGCCGATGAGCTGCGATGCTGCCACCAGATTTGCAACACCTCGCTGGTATTCTGGAGTGTTTTCCGCAACCCCCTTGGGCAAGAGTTTGTCGGCCAGGAACTCGACCATCGCCTCGTTCGCTCCCGCCGCCAGTGCTCCGGCCCGGAAGTCACCGCCCATCGCCTGAGCCAACAGCCCACCGACACCGGCGTGCAAGGCGATCTTGGACAAGCTGCCATCGGCCAGGACCAGATCACCCACCCGGTTCGCACCCACGGCCCCACCAATGCTTACAGCAGAACTCAACGCGGTATTGACCAGGTTCTCAGCCAGATCACCACCATAGACGGCAGTCTTGATTAGCGAATCCGCAGCTACCTTCTTTGCAACTGCAGCAAAACTGGGTACGTCAAATCCTAACTTCGTCGGGTTGTAACTCAGATCGAATTGCGCCCCTATGCCAGCTGTAATGCCAGCGAATGCATAACCTTTCAGGCTGTCCGAAGATGTAAGGTCCTTGAGGGTTGCCCCCAGATTGCCCTTGTTGTTGATGACACTGACAGCGGCATTGCTGGCCATCGAGGTCATTACCGCCGACGCGACAATATTCCCTAGCCCAGCAGATGTCGTCGCCGTGGCCGCCGCCATCGTGCTGCCGGCACCAAAGCCAACAGCATTGCCTGCCGAAGCAGCCAGAGTACTTGCAGCGCCGGCGGTCAACACCGAAACAATGATGATGATTGCCAGCATCGCCCCTTGCCCGAGGCTGGAGTTGCTGTATTTGAAGGAGTCGTGCATCTCCTTCACTTGCCGCCAGTCCACATCACCACGCTTCTCGGCATCCTTTAGCCAAGCCAGCTGAGGGTCAGCCTGGACCATTGCATCAATCACTTGGCTGACAGTTTTCTGGTCGATCTGCTTGATATCGATGTGCAGCCCTTCAACTGCCTTTATCGTCAATTGACCTTTTGCAACCATCTGGCTCTGACGGAGGGTTTCATCCGTGTGGCCTTTACCCTTCATGGAGGTCCAGGTGAAACTGCTACTGCTCTTCTCGTGACTCTCCTGATCGAGGTCCTTCACGCCTTCGAAGGTGATCGCACCACCACTATCGATGGTCAGGTCATTGCCGCTATCAAGCTTCGCGACCTGGTAGCGTTGATCGCCGCCACTCTTGAGCAGCAAGTCTCCACCGGTCTGAATTGACGTGCCGATATTAGTGACCTTCGTCACTTCATCGCGCCTGGTCTGCTTGCTGCCGAAGCTGCCTTTCTTTTTCTTGTCGTACAGCGAGTAGTCACTGTCCTGCGCCGCCAGCACATTCAGCTCACCAGCAGCAATGAGCTTGGCCTCATCACCGGCGGTGATCCGGCTGGATACCAGGGTCATGTCCTTGCCGGCATTCAGGTTCACGTCGCCACCCGCCGTCAGGCTGCTCATCACCTGCTTGACGTGGTCTTCCTGGATCTTGAGTTTCTTCGATTTGTAGTCGGCATGGCTTTCATTGGCCGCGGAGCTGACCGTCAGGTTCTCGACGGCGTCCATGCTGATGTCGCGCTTGGCATCGATGCGGCTACCGACCACGGCCAGGTCGCGACCGGCCTGAACCTTGAGGTCACGGCCAACCTCCACATCGGAACCGTACTGGCTGATGCTGTTGCTCTTGATCCGCCCCAGCTTCGTGCTGTCATGTTGCTCGGCGGAGACGATGTTCACATCACGCCCGGCCTTGATGTTGGTATCGCCACCACTCTTGAGCACGCCGCCGACGTTGTTGACGTCCTGTGCGGCATTAAGTGTCAGGTCATTCGCCGCCTCGATACGTGCGGCACTGTCCACCACATCATTGCGGTACAGGTAACCGTCGATGGTGTTGGTATAGGTACTGACCGTGCGCTCGTTGGTGATATCGCCCGAGACGGAGGTGAGGCTGACGTCACGGCCGGCGATAATGCCGCCGGCCTTGTTGACGACGTTATTGATCGCCAGTGCATTCAGGCGATCGCCGGCCTCAGCCAGACCAGCGTTCACCAGGTTGTTCCCGGCCGACATGGACAGGTTGTTGCTGGCGCGCAGGGTGCCGCTGTTCTCCAGGTTCGTCCCGGCGATCAGGTTGACGTCCGAGCCCTGGATCAGCGCGCCGTTCGGGGCCAGGCGATTGTTGGCCTGGGCCAGGTAGAGCACCGGGACCAGGACCTCCTCGCCGTTGACCACCTGTTTTTCCATCCAGACGATGTCGTGGGTCAGGGCCGCAACCTGGGCGGAGGTCAGACTTACGCCGACACTGAGGTTCAGTTGCTGCTTGCTGCTGATGGCGTTGTCCATCAGGTACTTGAACAGGCCCTCGTCGGAAGTCTGGCCGTCGATGAAGCGCTGGCCGGTACGGGCGACCACCGCCTGCTGGATCAGCCGCTGCTCATAGAAACCGTCGCCCAGGCGCTTGGTGCTTTCCTCGTCGCTGTAACCCACCTTCGACAGCAGGTAATCCGAGTTCACGAACTGCTTGAGGTCGGCGAACGCCGGGTTGGTTTCGATCAGGTATTTCTGTGGCCGGGATTGGCTGGCGGTGCTGGGCAGGCCCTGGACACGAACCAGGGCGCCCGGGCCAGTGCTGCCGGTCTGGGTGTTGTCTGAAAGCGCGACGCTGGTCAGTTGCGACGTGGGCTGTGCTTGTTGCCGTTGGACGGCGCTGAGGCTGGTACCGCCCAGGCTCCAGTTTTGCGGGCCCTTGTCAGCGGGAGTGGTGCTCGATGTATCGCTGAGACGGAACAGGCCGTTCTGTCCTGTCGGCAGGCTGAAACCAGGAAGGGTCAGCGGGTTGACCTGTTGCTGAGCCAGATCCGGGGGGAGCTGTCGATTGATATTGACCAGAGTCGCGGTGCTGTTGCCGACCTGAGTCGAACCGACACGGGAGGCGACACCGTCGATGACCACACCCTCGCGTACGACGCTGTTGGTGAGGCTTTTGGTTCCTGTTATGTTTACGGCCCCGCCAGCCTGGACTACGGCGTTGGCGTAGGTGGATGGGCTGGTATAGGTAATGGTATTTTCAAAGAAGGTACCGTTTTGCACAGAGGCAGGAGCATCGGCAAAGGGACCGTTTGGGTTGTAATGAGATGAGGAGATAGATCTGGAGTCTGGATGACCATCGACATGCACGATGCCAAAGGAAGTGTAAGGATCAACCTCTCGCCCCCCAGACTTATAAATGACTCTGAATGAGGACTCAGTATTATTGGCATTCCAAGCATGTAGAACAGGGATACCAGAGGAATAGCTGGTGTTTGAGTCATTAGCAGCATTGTAATTCAACACCGAAATCCAGAACCCCATGTTGCGAAGATCAACATTAGGTAAAAAGGAACGTCTTACGCTGTAGTCACCAATAGAAGCGCCCTGATTGGTGAAGTTCTGCATATTGAGAGTGAGGTTATTAGCAGCACTAAGCGTCGATGCTGAATTAAGAAAGTCTTGACCGTTGGCCTGAAAACTCTTCCCAGCTATCATATTTGCTGCGGCCGAGTCCTGAACTATCTGCGACTTATAGTTCTGCACCCAAACCAGATGACCATCTTCTTGATATCCAGCAACAGGAACAAACCCTGAGCAGCTGTAGCAGCGTATTCCTATGTAGGCTGAAACCATGCCACCCGTTACTTCAAAAACATCCTTCCGGTTCTCGATATGAGTAGCCGACAGGCTCAGATCCCCACCACTTTCAATCGTCGACGAAATATTGTTGATCGATGAACTCAGGCCATTGCTGTCGTCCCTGGCAATAGCGAGATTGCCGAAGCTGTAGACATCGGCATAGCGGTTGGTAAAGGTGTCAGTGCGCAGCGCCATATCGCCGCCGCTGAAGACCAGCCCCTTGTCGTTCAAGAGACTCGATGCGCTCAGGCGCAGATTGCCAGTGCTTCCCAAAGTGCCGTAGTTGTTGATCGCTCCGGCGCTCACGGTCATACCGGCAGCGGAGGTGATACGGCCATAGTTGTTCAGTTGGCCGGCAATGTTGAGAGTGGTCTGCGCACCACCTGCGATACTTGCGCTGCTACCCAGGTTCACCTGAGCAGCGGTCAAGCCCAGAGCCCCCAGGCTGCTGTAACGCCCGCTGCCACCATAGCTACCGGTCAGGTTCAGACTGGCATTGCCATCGCTGGCAAGCAGCCCCTCATTGCTCCAGTTGCCGCCTGTTCCCACCAGACTGTTGGACGCCAGCAACTGGGCGCCCGCCAGTTGATTGAGGGTGCCGATATTCAGTGTCAGCTTCCCGGCCTGGATGACACTGCTGTTGGTCCACTCGTCCGCCGTGAGCGTCAGGTCACCTCGGGTCACAAGCCTGCCGCCAGCCGCCAGTACGTTGGCTGTGGAAATACCCAGCGTACCGTTGCCCAGATGCAACAGGCTGCCACCCTGGTTCTGGAAGCCGGAAGCGTTCAGAAGCAGGTCGTTGCTGGCGGTTTCCAGGCGGCCATTACGGTTGTCGAACATCCCTCCCAATTGGAACTCGGTCTTGCCCCCCGTTCCCAGCGCACGCAGTTGACCGCCTTGGTTGTCGACGCTGGCAGCCGTGACCAAAAGGTCACTGTCACTTTCGATAACACCCTTGCGGTTGCTCAAGGTGCCGTTGAGCTTGAGGTCGATCTGGCTGGCGGCAACCTGCCCCCCGTTGTCGCCACCACTGTCGAAGTCGTTGCCGCTGACCTTGAGTAGGCCCTTGGCATGGATAATGCCGTCACGATTATTGATGTTGCCGGCCACGCCGGCATCGATGACGACCTCGCCGGCCTGGGCCGCGAAACGGCCGCCGTAGTTGTCGATTCCGCCCAGGGCATTAAGCTTCAGGCGCTGGGCCTGTACCAGGCCACCTTGGCGGTTGAGGTCATGGCCATTCCTCAGCACCCCGACAACATTGCTCTCGAAGCTACCCTTGATACTGGAGAGCACACCTCCCCGATTATCCAGATTGCCAGCCTTGATCAGCAGGTTGCCCGTCTGAGCAATCACCTTGCCGCCCTGACTGTCGATATCGCCGCTCACATCGAGGTTGACCGTACCTTGCCCTTGCAGAGAGCCCTTGGCGTTATCGAGGCTGGCGGCGGTCAGTTGCAGATCGCCACTGGCACTGGCGATCAAACCGGCATTACCGTTCTGCACGCTACCAGTCGAGGTGACGGTGAGCTTGTCGGTGGCCGCGAGCGTGCCGCGGTTGCTGTTATCCAGGCTGCCGGTCAGGAGGCTCAATAGTCCCTGGCTGGAAAGCGCACCGCCCTGGTTGTTGATCTGGGTACTGCGCTGGATCAGCAGCGGACCGCCAGCGGACAACTTGCCGTTGCTGTTGGTCAGCGCACCCAGCAGGTCAAGCGTCACCGCCGCGCTGCCGCTGAACGTGCCGTTGCTGTTGTCCAGCGTGGTGCCGGTGTACGTCAGCGCCTGCTGGGCGTTGATCGTGCCGCCGCTGTTCAGCGCCATCGCCTGTAAGGTGAGGGCCGCACCGCTGTCGATGGAGCCGCCCGTGGCGTTGTTCAACACGCCACTGACCGTCAGGGTCTGCCCCTGACCACTGGAAATGATGCCCTTGTCGCTGTTGTCCAGACTCGCCGCATTGACGGTCAGCACCTTCTGGCTGACCAGCGCGCCCGCGTTGCCGTTGAGCAATGCCCCGCCTAGAGTCACGGCTACGTTGCCGTTACGACTGGAGAGCGTACCGCTGTTACGGTTGTCGAGGCTGCCGCCATTGGCCGTCAGCCCTTCCCAGCCGGACAGCAGGCCACCGTTCTGGTTGACCAGGCTGTCCGCCCTCAGGCTCAGCAGGTCGTTGCTGATCAGCTTGCCGGCGTTGCTGTTGTCCAGGGTCCGGGCTTGCAGGCTGAGGCTCTGAGCACTGCTCAGCTCACCGCCCTGATTGTTCAGGTCGCGCAGGTGATCGATGGTCAGGTTACCGGCCGTGGTGATCCGGCCGCCGGCGTTGTTCAGATCGCCCTTGGTGGCACCGAAGTCGATGGCGATCGCACTACCCAGCAGGCTGCCGCCCTGATTATCGAGGCCGCTGCTGTTGAGCGTCAGACCGGTGCTGGCATTGATCAGCCCTTGATTGCGGTTGGTGACCTGACCATTGACGAGCAGATCCAGCCCCGCACGGCTGGTCAGCGTACCGCCGCTGTTATCGAGACTGCCGGCGCGCACATCCAGCGAGGCGGCCGCGATCATGCCCTTGATGCTGCTCAGGGCCTGCTCGATGCGCAAGGTGAGTGCCTGGTTGCTCAGCAGCTTGCCGCTGTCGTTGTTCAGGCTGTCGGCCGCCAGGGTGAAGGCCTGGGCGCTGGAGATTTCACCGCCCTGGTTGTTCCCCCCCTTGAGGTTGTTGAGCACCAGCACGGGGGCGTTGATCAAGCCACCCTGGTTATTCAGTTGCCCCTGGTTGAGGTCCAGGTTGATCGAGGCCTCGCCCTTGAGCTCGCCACCTTGCTGATCCAGGCCGCTGACGCTGGCGGTCAGGGCTTTGGCGGCGCCGATACGGCCGCCGTCCTGGTTGGTCAGTTGCCCGGCGGTCAGGTCCAGGGTATCGCCACTGCTGAGAAAGCCGCCGTGGCTGTTGTCGAGATCACCGGTATGGATCGACAACGGCCCCAGGCCACTGATGGTGCCCTGCTGGCGGTTGTCGAGGCTCGTACTGTGCAGCTCTATGCCGCTGTCGGTGACCAGGCGACCACCCTGGTTGACCAGCGCTCCCGTGCTGCTCAGTTGCAACAGCCCGGCGCTGGAGAAACTGCCGCCCCTGTTATCCAGACTGCCGGCATGGGCCGTCAGGGTCCCTTCGCTGCTGATCAGGCCCGCCATCTGGTTGGTCAGGGCACCATCGAGGGTGATGACCAGGCCCGATTGTGCGGTCAGCTTGCCACCGCTGTTGTCCAGCGTGCTACCGGTCAGCGTGGTGCTGCCCTGACTGACCAATTGCCCCAGACTCCGGTTGATCACCTGGGCGACCTTGAGCTCCAGCGCAGTATCGGAGAGCACCTTGCCGCCTTCGCTGTTGTCCAGCTTCTGGCCGTTCAGGTTGACCGCCTGCACGCTGGAAATCTCACCGGCCCGGTTGTCGATGCTGTCGACCTTGAGAACCAGCAGTTTTTTGGCAGAGATCAGGCCGGCATTGCTGTTATCCAGGCTGCCGCCATTGAGGGTCAGGTTGCCCTCGGTCAGCAAGGCACCATCCTGCTGGTTGAAGGTGGTGACGGTGGCTGTCAGATCATCCTTGCTGGAGATACGACCCTTGGCGTTATCGACCGTGCTGGCGGTGAGGCCCAACGAGCCATTGGTGATCAGCGAGCCCCCCGAGTTATCCAGGTGAGCCACGTTCAGGTCCAGCTTCTGCTGGGCGGTGATACGCCCTTTTCCAGTGTTGTCCAGCGCCTGCCCCTTGAGGGCCAGGGTGTGGTTCGAGCCAATGCGACCGCCCTGGTTGTTGAGTGCACCGCTGGCGGTGATGTCCAGCAGATCTTCAGCCATCACCAGACCGGTGAGGTTATCCAGGGTGCCGAGGATCAGCGTGCTGCTGGCCTTGCTCGAGACTTCACCGGCATTGTTGTTCAGGTGGCCGAGGGTCGCGGTCAGTTGCCCGACGCTGTTGATCAGGCCGCCCTGCCCGTTCAGCACCGTGTCGGCGGTCAGGTTCAGGCGGTCGGCACTGAGAACCCGGCCCCGGTTCTGGTTGTCGAGGGTGCCGGCAGTGACCATGGCCTGGCGCTGGCCACTCAGGGTACCGCCCTGGTTGCCCAGGGCCTGGGTAGCGGTGACCTTCAGGTCGCGGCTGGCGATGACACTCTTGCCGCTGTTGCTGAAGTTCTGCGCGGTGACTTCAACGTCGCCTTCGGTATTGCGGCTGTTATCGGCATTGACCCCAGCTTCGATGATGCCGTTGTTGGTCAGTTGGCCGCCGCTGTTCACGGTGATGCGGTCCTTGGCCACCAGGTTGTTCTGGCTGGTCAGGTCGCCGGCGGTCTTCACGTCCAGGGTGGTGCCGGCATAAACCGGTCCCTTCGCTTCCAGACTCTGCGCCTTGACGTTGACCGCACCGGTCGCCGCGGTATCGACCATGCTCAGGTGGCCGTTGGCATCGAGCTGGATATCACCCCCGCTGGCGACCATCTTGCCGTCGAGCTTCACCCCGACACCGGCTTCGGTGCCCACCAGCTTGATCGCCCCGGCGTACATGCCGCCCAGGGCCGAGGAGTCGATCGCCAATTGCGGTGCGCTGGCCGGATCGGCTGCGCGCGCGGTCGCCTGGAGGGTCCTGGCATCGACGTCGTTGGCACCGGCGACGATGGTCAGGTTCTTCGCCTGGATCTCGGCATTGAGCTTGGCCGAGCGGGTGATGATCTCGAAGCGGTCTATATTGTTGGCGTTCAGGCCCGCGCCTTCGATAGACACACTGCCCTGGTCGACTTGATAGCGGCTGACCTCGCCGTTCTCAACCACTGGTTTGCCGGTGGTCAGCGTCGCCTGCGGCGTGTTGATGAAGCCACAGCCGTTACAGGTGATGCCATAGGGGTTGGCGACGATCACATGGGCCGACTGCCCCGCTACTTCGGTATAGCCACGCAACTGGCTGGGACTGCCGCCGTTGACCTCGTTGAGGATGGTGGAAGCAGCGCGACCGTTGAGATTGCTGTTGCCGATGATGTAGCCACCCAATTGGGTGCTTTGCAGGTTTTGTGTTGAGTTGTTGAGGATGACCCCGCTGGGCCCGACGTTGTAGTCGTGGAACTGGTTGTGCGAGAGGCCGCTGGCATTGGGTGCAGCGATATTGACGACTGGAACACCGTTCGCAGCCTGACCCAGAGAGGCCCCTGGCGCGCTGACGACAATACCGTCTGCCTGCGCCCACAGCGGCTGCCAGAACATGGCATTCGCCAGGATGAAAGCCAGCCCACGCTTGGGCATGCCCAGGAAGTACTCACGCTTTTTCAGGGCCGCAGAAGGCTGCCCCGCCAGGAAGGCGAACTGACGAACGTCCATGTGGTGTCTCGATGCACGGAGGCGCTTAGGAGTTCACAGCGCAGGACTCACCTTGAAGGTGAGCGAATACCTGCGTGATCCCTCGAAACAGAGAGTGATATCAATATAGTGGCGCGATAGTAGAGAGACGTATCTATGGCGTCAACAATTCTTCAGTAATGTTTCGATACAGTTACGTTTGAAAACGATGAAGAATGATCAAGCTCAACGCGGCGCGCACGAGGGAATTAGGAGAGGGGTACCGAGAGGCTGAAAACAGGAAGCCCGATTTTTCCGCAGACGAAAAAAAATCCGGAAATCCTCACTGTCGTGGGCCTTCCGGATTCTTCGAGTACTGCTGAATATGGTGGGTCGTGTAGGATTCGAACCTACGACCAATTGGTTAAAAGCCAACTGCTCTACCAACTGAGCTAACGACCCGCTGTGTGGTGGCGCGTATAATACTGATTTATAACGGGAATTCAACACCCTACGCGAAAAAAATCAAAAATATTTCGTGGGGTCGTCGATTCCGGCCGCGGCGAAGCCTTCCGCGCGCAGGCGGCAGCTGTCACATTTCCCACAGGCAAAGCCGTTGGCATCCGCTTGATAGCAGGACACGGTCAGCGAATAGTCGACCCCCAGGCGCACACCTTCACGCACGATATCGGCCTTGCTGAGGTTCTGCAGCGGTGCCTGGATCCGGAAGCCGTCGCCCTCGACGCCGGCCTTGGTCGCCAGGTTGGCCAGGGTTTCGAAGGCCTCGACGAACTCGGGACGGCAATCCGGGTAGCCGGAGTAGTCCACCGCGTTCACCCCGATGAAGATGTCCCGCGCACCCAGCACCTCGGCCCAGCCGAGCGCCAGGGACAGGAACACCGTGTTGCGTGCCGGCACGTAGGTCACCGGAATGCCCTCGCCCGGCGTTTCGGGCACGTCGATGGAACTGTCGGTCAGCGCCGAGCCGCCAATGCCGTTGAGGTTCAGGCCGATGACCTTGTGCTCGATCGCCCCCAGGTCACGGGCCACCCGCTCGGCGGCCTGCAGTTCGGCACGGTGACGCTGGCCGTAGTCGAAGCTCATGGTGTAGCAGCTGTAGCCCTGGGCACGCGCCATGGCCACCACGGTCGCCGAGTCGAGGCCGCCGGACAGCAGGATTACCGCTTTCTTTTCAGTGCTTGCTTGAGTGGTCATGTCAGCGCCCCGGCTCGTCGTTCCAAAGATATTTGTGCAACTGCATCTGCAAGCGCACCGGCAGGTTGTCCGCAACGATCCAGTCCGCCAGGTCGCGTGCCGACAGGTCGTGGTGGCTCGGCGAAAACAGCACTTCCCCCGCCCGCTTCTCCAGACCGTACTGGATCAGCTTGGACACCGACCAGTCGTAGTCCTCACGGGAACAGATCACGAACTTGACCTGGTCGTTGCGGGTCAGCAGCTCGATGTTCTCATAACGATTGCGATGGACTTCCTTCGAGCCCGGGGTCTTCAGGTCGACCACCCGGCTGACACGGGTATCCACCGGCGAAATGTCCATCGAACCGCTGGTTTCCAGGGATACCTCGTAGCCGGCATCGCAAAGCCGCTTGAGCAGGGGAATGGCGTTGGGCTGGGCCAGTGGCTCGCCGCCCGTCACGCAGACGTAGCGCGGCCGGTAGCTGGCGACCTGGTCGAGGATGCTGTCGAGCGACAGGATACTGCCGCCACTGAAGGCGTAGGCACTGTCGCAATACTGGCAGCGCAGGGGGCAACCCGTCAGGCGCACGAATACCGTGGGCAGCCCAGCAGTCCGCGTTTCACCCTGTAACGAGTAAAAAACTTCGGTGATTCTCAATGTGTCTTGCATATCCGCCACGGGCGTAACAGCTAAACAGGCTGTCCGCCTCCGTCAGGCACCGCAATGAACCTGCAATCGCATAATCCAGAACGGCGTGTTTCATAAAAAGGGCAACAATTCTAACGAAAAAACCCGCGGCAGGCGCGGGTTTCTTGATTCGGGTCGACAACGCCTTACATGCGCTGCAGGTCCCGCTGGGCCAATTGGGCTGCCGAGGTCCCCGGATACTGGGAAACGACCTGCTGCAGAATGCCCTTGACCTTGTCGGTGTGACCCAGGCGACGCTCTACGTCAGCCAGCTTGTACAGCGAGTCAGGCACCTTGGCATGCTTGGGATACAACTGGCTGACCTTGGCAAAGGCCTGGCCGGCACCTTGCAGGTCACCCTTGGCCAGGTTCACTTCACCCAACCAGTACTGGGCATTGCCGGCGTACTGGCTGTTCGGGTATTTGCGCAGGAACGCGCCGAACGCCTGGCTGGCCTTGTCGAAGTCCTTGGCCTTGATCAGGTCGAAGGCCGCATCGTAGTAGAGCTTTTCCTTCGCCGGATCACCAGGTTCGCTGCTGGCCGCTGGGGCCTGGGCAGCAGGTGCAGCACCGGCGGCGGCATTCGTGTTGCCACCGCTGGAAGAATTGTCAGGCGTTGCAGCCGCCGGAGCGACGCCACTGCCTATGCGACGATCAAGATCCTGGTATCGCTCCAGGTTTTCCTGCTTCATGCGCGCGATATCATTTTGCAAAACCTCGATCACGCCCTGTTGTTGCGCAATCTGGTCCTGCATGCGTTGCAACTGGTTGAACAGTTCGCCCTGTGCCGAGACAGGAGCCGCAGCCCCTGACCCGGCATAGGCGCCGTTCGTACCGTAACCCGCTGGCGGATAACTTCCACCGCTATTGTTATAGCCGGAGTTGTCATCGACCACAGGAACCGCAGCCCATGCCGCAAGCGGCAGGAGGCTGAGAGCCAATACAGTTACAGCACGACGGCACGTTCGCATGACGAATTACTTACGCAGTTCGACGCGACGGTTTTGAGCCCAGGACTGCTCGTCGTGGCCGGTAGCGACTGGACGCTCTTTACCGTAGGAAACCAGCTCCAGTTGAGCTGGGGAAACACCTTGCAGAACCAGGTAGCGCTGAACGGCTTTCGCACGACGCTCGCCCAGTGCCATGTTGTACTCACGAGTACCACGTTCGTCGGTGTTGCCTTCCAGGGTAACGCGGTTGCCGTTGGCTTTCAGGTCCTTGGCGTGAACGTCCAGAGCGCGCATGGCTTCTGGCTTCAGGTCCGAGCTGTCGTATTCGAAGTAGAAGGTGGTGATTGCGCGCAGAGCGGCTTCTTCGCTCAGGGAGCCGTCGACGGCACCGGTGTTTGCACCGTAGCCAGCGTTAGGATCAACAGCGCCTTGACCAGCGTTGTCGCCGCCTTTGGACGAGCAACCTACAGCTACAGCCATGGCCAGGGCCAGCGCAGCAAATTTACCAAACTTCAGCATTTCCATCGTGAAACTCCTAATGAACCCCAGTGTGTTAAGTAAAACGTATAGCGCCGCGTCAGTTCAGGTAAGGGGACCAGGAAGGTTCTCTGACTTCGCCTTGAGCGGTAGGAAGCGGGAGCCTTACGCGTCCGTTGATGGACACGAGCATCAAGACTCCCCGGCCCTGCTGGGCGGTGGCGTAGATTACCATGGTGCCGTTTGGCGCAACAGTAGCTGACTCATCAAGGTTGGTGTCTGTAAGGATTTTTACGCTACCGCGCTGCAAATCCTGAGCTGCCACCCGGAAGTTGGTGAAACCATCCTGGCGATGAATCATCACCAGCGTTTTTTCGTCAGCCGAAAGTTTCGGGTTGGCGTTGTAGTTGCCGATGAAAGTTACCCGTTCGGCACCACCACCATTGATGTTGGTCTTGTAGATCTGCGGCTTGCCGCCACGGTCGGAGGTGAAGTAGATGGTCGAGCCATCCTTGCCCCAGAACGGTTCGGTGTTGATGCCCTGGCCGCTGGTCACGCGACTGATCTGGCGCGAAGCCAGGTTCATCACGTAGATGTCCGGGTTGCCGTCCTTGGACAGCACGAACGCCAGGCGGGTACCGTCCGGCGACCAGGCCGGGGCGCCGTTCAGGCCTTCGAAGTTGGTCAGCTGCTCACGGCGACCGGTATCGATGTGCTGGATGAAGATGCGCGGACGCTTCTGCTCGAACGAGACATAGGCGATGCGCTTGCCATCCGGTGCGAAACGCGGCGACAGGATCGGCTCGCGCGACTGCAGCAGGGTCACTGCACGGGCACCGTCATAGTCGGAACGCTGCAGGGTGTAGCGCGTGTTGTTCACCGAGAAGCGTTCGGCCGTCACGTACAGCATGCGGGTGGAGAACGCCCCCTTGATGCCGGTGAGCTTTTCGAACGACTGGTCGGAGATGTAGTGCGCCATGTCGCGCAACTGGTCGACGCTGCCCGAAACGCTGCCGGTCAGTACCTGCTGCTCGGTGGCGACGTTGAACAGCGCGTACTGCACCTGCAGGCGACCACCGGCCGGCACAATGCTGCCGACCATGATGTACTGGGCGCCCAGGGCCTTCCAGTCACGGTAGATGATTTCGCCGGCCTGGGTCGGCAGGCTGATCATGTTCTGCCGCGGGATCGGCGAGTAGTAACCGGAGTTACGCAGGTCGTCGCCAATGATCTGGGCCATGTCGTCGGGCAGCACGCTGCCGCCCTGGAAGCCGAACGGTACGACGGCGATCGGGGTCGCCCGATCGGTGCCGCTGGTGACCAGAATGTTCTTTTCATCTGCCACTGCCATCCCTGCCAGACAGCAGATCAGGACAAGCATTCCTCGAAGAAGGTTTCTCACAAGGCTAGATCCTCAGGTGTAAATGTCATCTTGAAGGAACGAAAAGGAACCGGATCGCTCGATTTCATTCCCTGCATTTCCATCAGGCAACCAATACTCTTGACCACCGCTGCCGCCGATACGTCGAACCGACCATCGCCCCTGCGGCCTTGAGACAACCCAGGGGCGATAGCATTCGAAAGAGACGCCTTACGGTGCCAGATCGTCAGGCGTGAAGGTCATCTTGAACGAACGATAAGGAGCAAAGTCGGCCGGTTTCAATCCCTGCATCTCCGTCAGACGACCAATGTTCTTGACCGCTGCCACCGCAGAGGCGTCGAACGGACCATCACCGCTGCCCTTGACCACCGAAACCGTCGTCACGGTGCCGTCAGGCAACATGCCGATCTGCAGCGTCACCGCCATGCCCTTGCGTGCCGAAGGTGGACGCGTCCAGCCTTCCGCCGCCCGGATACGAATCAGATCGTCGAAACTGCCCGCGGTCTCATCACCCTGCTCATCCGCCAGGGCCTGCTGACGCTGCGGCGTGTCGGAAAGCAAGTCGGCCAGTGCCTGCGCCTTCTTCTCTTCGGCGGCCTTGCGTGCGGCGTCCTGCTTCTTCTTGGCCGCATCGGCTGCTGCTTTCTTCTTCGCGTCTTCGGCGATCTTCTTCTTCGCCTCTTCAGCTTCAGCTTTCTTCTTGGCGTCTTCCGCGGCTTTCTTCTTCGCGTCCTCGACTATCTTTTTCTTCGCTTCTTCAGCGGCCTTTTTCTTGGCCTCTTCTTCAGCGGCTTGCTTGGCCTCTTCCTCGGCCTTTTTCTTGGCTATGTCAGCCTGTTTTTTCTCTTCGGCCTTCTTGGCTTCGGCAGCCTTCTTCGCGTCATCGGCTTTCTTGGCTTCATCCGCCTTTTGAGCCTCTGCCGCTTTCCTGGCTTCTTCGGCCTTTTGAGCCGCCTCTTCTTTCTTTTGTTCCGCCGCCTTTATCTCTTCCTGCTCGACCTTCTTCTGCTCCAACTGCTCGACTTCGGTCTGGCGCGCGGCAGATTTCTTCGCCTCACCCGCAATCTTCTGATTGGTCTGGGTGGTTGCCTGGCTTTTCGACTTCAGTTGGTACAGGGTCGCCTGGACGAGCGGTTTGGCCGGGGGCAGTTCCGGAGTCATGGCGAAGCTGACGAACAGCAGGCCAAAGATCAGGACGTGCAGGCCAATCGCCCAGACGCTGGGCCAGAAGTAGCTTTCCGAGGCGGACGGCTCTCTCTGTTGGTGCATCAGGGCGCCTCGGTAATCAGACCGACGTTACCGACACCCGCTTTCTGCAGACCACCCATCGCACCCATCACGGCGCCATAGTCGACACTCTTGTCGCCACGAATGAAGACCTGGGTGTGCTTGCCGGCTTCGTTGCCGGCACGAATGATCTTGGTGACCGCATCGGTCATCTGCGGCAAGGTCATCGCCTTGTCCTGCTGCTTGTCGGTGTCGACTTCGCTGCCAAGGTTCCAGTAGTAGGTCTTGTCAGCCTTGATCGAAATGGTCAGGACCTGGGTGTTGTTGTCCTGCGGCAAGGCTTCGCTGGAAACCTTGGGCAGATCGACCTTCACACCCTGGTTGAGCATGGGTGCGGTCACCATGAAGATAACCAGCAATACCAACATCACGTCGATGTATGGCACCACGTTCATCTCGGCGACCGGCTTGCGTTTGTGGCGAACTCGGGCCATGGGGATCTACCTGCCTACTCTTCGCTGGTGTGCACTTTACGGTGCAGGATCGCCTGGAACTCGTCGGCGAAGGTGTAGTAGCGACCGATCAGGGTTTCACCCCGGGCCGCGAAACGGTTGTAGGCCACGACAGCCGGAATCGCGGCGAACAGGCCGATCGCGGTGGCCACCAGGGCTTCGGCAATACCGGGAGCCACGGTGGCGAGGGTCGCCTGCTGGACAGTGGCCAGGCCGCGGAAGGAGTTCATGATCCCCCACACGGTACCGAACAGACCGACATACGGGCTGACCGAACCGACGGTGGCGAGGAACGGCAGGCTCTGCTCGAGCTTTTCCTCTTCACGGGAGATGGCCACGCGCATGGCACGGGCCACGCCTTCCATCACCGCTTCCGGCTCGACGCCAGGCTGCTGGCGCAGACGGGAGAATTCCTTGAAACCGGCACGGAAGATCTGCTCGACGCCCGAATCCGGATCCGGGTTGCTGCCAGCCTGACGGTACAGCTTGGACAGGTCGATCCCCGACCAGAAGCGCTCTTCGAAGCTCTCCAGGGCACGACGACCGGCGCGCAGCAGATTGCTGCGCTGGAAAATCATGATCCACGAGGTGACTGAGGCAGCCACCAGGATCAGCATGACCAATTGCACCACGATGCTGGCATTGCTGACCAAACTCCACATGGAGGAATGGTCGACGACGTTAGCTTCCACGCTTTATCTCCTGCTCTAAGTGAGTACCCGCGCCGCTTGTGTCGGCAAAGGCCGACCGCAAGGCTTCTGGAATGGCCCGGGGTTTCAAACTGTCGGCGCGCACACAGGCCACCAGGAACTGCCCTTCGCAGAGCAGCGTTAAATCCGTTGCACGACGAACCTGCTGCTTGAAACGCAGGCTCGCACGGTTCAGTTCAATGACATCCGCACTAACCAACAGCTCGTCGTCCAGTCGCGCCGGCACGTGGTAGCGTGCTTCGCTGGAATGCACGACGAACAACAGGTTCTCCCCCACCAGCTCGGACTGGGCGAAGCCCAGCTCCCGTAGCCGCTCGGTTCGAGCCCGCTCCATGAACTTTAGGTAATTGACGTAATAGACGATGCCGCCGGCATCGGTGTCCTCGTAATAAACGCGACAGCGATGTGCGAACGACTGAAGCCCGTTTTGCGCGCGCATACTCTAGTGCTTACTCCTCAGGTTGCCAATCCGGCCAGGCAACTGTTTTTCATACTTATACGACTTTTTACATGAAGAATCGTGATGCCAGCCCGTAGGACAGCACGAACCACGAATAAATCAGTTCCGGCCGCCCGCTCAGCCATCCAACGCATCGAGAAACTCGTCTGCAACAGGCGTTTCGCCCAGCCGCGACGGCACGTTCAAACCGAAATGCAGATACGCGTGACGGGTCACCACCCGCCCGCGTGGCGTGCGCATGATGTAGCCCTGCTGGATCAGGTACGGCTCCAGCACGTCCTCGATGGTATGACGCTCTTCACCAATCGCCGCCGCCAGGCTGTCGACCCCTACCGGGCCGCCGTCGAACTTCTCGATCATGGTCAGCAGCAGGCGCCGGTCCTGATGGTCGAAACCGTGTTCGTCGACATCCAGCAGGTTCAGTGCCAGGTCCGCCACGCCCTTGGTGATATGCCCCTTGGCCCGCACCTCGGCGAAATCGCGAACACGCCGCAACAGGCGGTTGGCGATCCGCGGCGTGCCGCGCGCACGCCGGGCGACCTCGAAGGCGCCTTCGGCATCCAGCGGCAGGCCGAGAATGCCCGCCGAACGACTGACGATCGTCGCCAGGTCCGCCGTGTTATAGAACTCAAGACGCTGGACGATACCGAAACGGTCACGCAACGGGTTGGTCAGCATGCCCGCACGGGTGGTCGCCCCGACCAGGGTGAACGGCGGCAGGTCCAGCTTGATCGAGCGCGCCGCCGGGCCTTCGCCGATCATGATGTCGAGCTGGAAGTCCTCCATCGCCGGGTACAGCACCTCTTCGACGACCGGTGAAAGCCGGTGGATTTCGTCGATGAACAGCACGTCATGGGGCTCGAGATTGGTCAGCAGCGCCGCCAGGTCGCCTGCCCGCTCCAGCACCGGGCCGGAAGTGCTCTTGATCGACACGCCCATTTCCTGGGCGATGATGTTGGCCAGGGTGGTCTTGCCCAACCCTGGCGGGCCGAAGATCAGCGTATGGTCCAGGGACTCGCCACGCGCCCGGGCGGCCTGGATGAAAAGCTCCATCTGCTCCCTGACCGTGGGCTGGCCAATGTACTCGGCCAGGCTCAGCGGGCGAATCGCCCGGTCCTGGACCTCCTCGCGGTCACGGCCGCCGGAAGCGGTTATCAAACGATCGGCTTCAATCACTTAAATCATTCCCCTCAGGGCGCGACGAATCATCTCTTCGCTGCTCAAGCCTTTTTCCTTGATGGCGGAAACCGCCTTGCTCGCTTCCTGTGGCTTGTAGCCCAGGGAGATCAGCGCACTGACCGCATCGGTCTCGGCGCTGGCGACCGGCGCCGCTGGCGCCCCGTCCGGCTGGTTCGGTACCAGGGCGAAGATGCTCGGCACGGTTTCCCAGGCCTTGAACCGGTCCTTGAGTTCGACCAGCAGACGCTCGGCGGTCTTCTTGCCGACCCCCGGCACCTTGACCAGCGCCGAGGCATCCTGGGCCGATACGCAACGCACCAGCTCATCGACCTCCAGGCTGGACATCAGCGCCAGCGCGAGCTTGGGCCCAACCCCATTGAGGCGGATCAGCTCGCGAAAGAAGTCGCGCTCGCGCTTGCCGACGAAACCATAGAGTAACTGGGCATCCTCGCGCACGACCAAATGCGTGTGCAGCGTCAGCGTTTCGCCGACCGACGGCAGGCGGTAGAGCGTGGTCATCGGGACTTCCACTTCATAGCCCAGGCCATTCACATCGAGGATAAGGTGCGGCGGCTGTTTTTCAGCCAGGGTGCCGCGCAAACGTCCAATCACGTATCAGGTCCTTATTGCCGGCCGGGCCGGTGACTGATGAACAGAACGATAGATTCGCCATCATCCGGCAGGAAGCTCTATCGACAAGCAAAATTGTTTAAGCTGATGATGCTATCAGAGACGCAGGCGACCGCCACGGGTCCTTGCCGCCCCCAATCCGTGGGGCAACAGGCTCGAACGGGTGTGGGCATGACACAGGGCGATCGCCAGGGCGTCGGAGGCGTCGACCTGCGGCTTGCTGGTCAGCTTGAGCAGATGCATCACCATCAGCATCACCTGCTCCTTGTTAGCCCCACCCGTCCCGGCAACCGCCTGCTTGACCTGGGTCGCGGTGTATTCGGCGATTTCCAGGTTTTCCTCGGCACCGGCAACGATCGCCGCGCCACGGGCCTGGCCGAGCTTGAGTGCCGAGTCGGCGTTTTTCGCCATGAACACCTTTTCGATGCCCATGGTCACCGGGCCGTAGGTCTGGATCACCTCGCGCACGCTGCGGTAGACCACCTGCAAGCGCTCATGCAGCTCACCGCTGCCGGTACGGATGCAGCCCGACGCCACATAGACACAACCACGCCCGGTATCGCGCACCACACCGTAACCGGTGATCCGCGAACCTGGGTCGATACCAAGAATAAGAGTCATAACGCCTGCGGTTCGATCGAGAAAGCCTGCCAATGACGCGCAGTATCTACTGTATATGCATGCAGGTCGATAGAGGACTGCCGGGAGGATAGCGCCCCGCTCCTCCCGGACAGCGGATCAGGCCCCTGGGGAACAGGGGCATGCAGCGGTCAGCCGAGCTGTTCCAGCACCGCCTGGGGAATGTCGGCGTTGGAATAGACGTTTTGCACATCGTCCAGGTCTTCGAGCATGTCGATCAGCTTCAGGACCTTTTCCGCCCCTTCGAGATCGAGTTCGGCGCTGGTGGTCGGCAGCATGACGATTTCCGCGTCTCCCGCCTTGAAGCCGGCCGCTTCCAGGGCATTGCGCACGGCATAGAAACCGGAGAACGAGGTGAACACGTCGATGGAGCCGTCCTCGTTGGTTACCACGTCGTCGGCATCGGCCTCCATGGCGGCTTCCATGAGCGAGTCCTCATCGATACCCGGCGCAAAGGAGATCTGCCCCTTGCGTTCGAACAGGTAGGCCACCGAACCGTCGGTGCCGAGGTTGCCGCCACACTTGCTGAACGCATGACGCACGGCGGCAGCGGTACGGTTGCGGTTGTCGGTCATGCATTCGACCATCACCGCCACCCCGCCCGGGCCGTAGCCTTCGTAGCTCAGCTCGACCATGTCGTCGGTGTCGGCGTTGCCGGCACCCCGGGCGACCGCGCGATCGATGATGTCGCGGCTCATGTTGGCGCCCAGGGCCTTGTCCAGCGCCAGGCGCAAGCGCGGGTTGGAACCCGGATCAGCGCCGCCCTGGCGGGCAGCGACCGTCAGCTCACGAATCCACTTGGTGAAGATCTTGCCCTTCTTGGCATCCTGACGTTCTTTGCGGTGCTTGATGTTCGCCCACTTGGAATGACCCGCCATAACTCGCTCCGATGCTCTTTTGAAATATTGCCGTGAAACATTGCCCGTCGCGCCATGGGCGCCGACCGGCAAACAGAAATTTCGAACCGTATAAAAGAAAGGGCGCATCCTAGGATGCGCCCACAAGAGCCGGATTACTCGGCCTTGGGTGTTTCGCGCAGGCGAATGTGCAATTCGCGCAGGGCCTTGGCGTCCACCAGACCTGGAGCCTGGGTCATGACACAGGCCGCGCTCTGGGTTTTCGGGAAGGCGATCACTTCACGGATCGACTGGGCGCCGGTCATCAGCATCACCAGGCGGTCCAGACCGAAGGCCAGGCCACCATGGGGTGGAGCACCGTACTTCAGGGCGTCGAGCAGGAAGCCGAACTTCTCTTCCTGTTCCGCTTCGTTGATGCCCAGCAGACGGAACACCGCCTGTTGCATTTCCTTGCGGTGGATACGGATCGAACCGCCACCCAGCTCGGTGCCGTTCAGGACCATGTCGTAGGCACGCGACAGGGCGCCGGCCGGGTTGGCCTCCAGCTCTTCAGGGGTGCACTTCGGCGCGGTGAACGGGTGGTGCAGTGCGGTGAAGCTGCCGTCGTCGTTCTCTTCGAACATCGGGAAGTCGACGACCCACATCGGTGCCCACTCGCTGGTGAGCAGCTCCAGGTCGTGACCGACCTTGATCCGCAGCGCGCCCAGGGCCTCGCAGACGATCTTGGTCTTGTCGGCGCCGAAGAACACGATGTCGCCATCGACCGCACCCACGCGATCGAGGATGACGTTGAGGTTGGCCTCGGGGATGTTCTTGACGATCGGCGACTGCAGGCCTTCCACACCCTTGGCGCGCTCGTTGACCTTGATGTACGCCAGGCCCTTGGCACCGTAGATGCCGACGAACTTGGTGTAGTCGTCGATCTTGCTGCGCGGCATGCTCGCGCCGCCAGGCACGCGCAGTGCGGCGATACGGCACTTCGGATCGTTGGCCGGGCCGCTGAAGACCTTGAATTCGACGTCCTTGAGCTGGTCGGCAACGTCCACCAGCTCCAGCGGGATACGCAGGTCCGGCTTGTCGGAACCGTAGCGGCGCATGGCCTCGTCCCAGGTCATGTGCGGGAATTCGCCGAATTCCAGACCCAGCACTTCCTTGAACAGGTTGCGGATCATGCCTTCGGTCAGGCCCATGATGTCCTTTTCATCGAGGAAGCTGGTCTCGATGTCGATCTGGGTGAATTCCGGCTGGCGGTCGGCGCGCAGGTCTTCGTCGCGGAAGCACTTGGCGATCTGGTAGTAGCGGTCGAAGCCGGCCACCATCAGCAGTTGCTTGAACAGCTGTGGCGATTGCGGCAGGGCGAAGAAGCTGCCGGCGTGGGTACGGCTCGGTACCAGGTAGTCGCGGGCGCCTTCCGGGGTCGCACGGGTCAAGATCGGCGTCTCGACGTCGAGGAAGCCGTTCTCGTCCAGGTAGCGACGGATGCTGGTGGTCATGCGCGAACGCAGGCGCAGCTTCTCGGCCATTTCCGGACGACGCAGGTCGATGAAGCGATAGCGCAGGCGGGTTTCCTCGCCGACGTCGGAGTATTCGTTGAGCGGGAACGGCGGGGTTTCCGCTTCGTTCAGCACTTCCAGCTCGTAGCCCAGCACTTCGATCATGCCCGACGCCATGTTGGCGTTGCCGGCACCGGCCGGACGCAGGCGCACCTTGCCGGTGATCTTCACCACGTACTCGCTGCGCACACGGTCAGCGGTGGCAAAGGTCTGGGCGCGATCCGGGTCGAAGACCACCTGGGCCAGGCCCTCGCGGTCACGGATATCGAGGAAAATCACCCCGCCATGGTCGCGACGACGGTGGACCCATCCGCAAAGGGTGACTTCCTGGCCTTCCAGGCTCTCGTTCAGTTGGCCGCAATAATGGCTGCGCATCATGGTCGTGGTTTCACTTCTCGTAATTCGAATTCGGTGGAGGTCTGGCACACCCCGGTGTCCCTGGCGTGTCAGAGCCCGCTCGTGTCGCTCATTTTCAGTCGGCTTTGTCGCCACCGGCCAGGTTTTTCTTGGCGCCGGTCTTGAAATCGGTCTCGTACCAACCGGTACCGCTGAGGCGGAAGCCCGGCATAGAAAGCATCTTCTTCAGCTCTGGCGCCTGGCAGGCAGGGCAATCGACCAGAGGAGGGGCGCTGATTTTCTGAATGGCTTCCAGCTGATGACCGCAGGAAGCGCATTGGTAGTCGTACATGGGCATGGGGCGTCTCGACAATCAGATAACGACATCACTGCTGCCCGAGCCCAGAGTCGGGCCATGCAGCAAAGAGCGGGATTATATCTGTTAAATCGAGGCTTTGCAGCCGTATGACCGGCCATCCCGCTCCCTCCAGTCGCCTACCCCATCACGACCGGTGGCTGGCGGCACGGGAGAGACACCTTCAGGTCGAATGCTGCAAGCGACCCAGCGTCAGCAGGTGCACCATGCAGACGACGCGTATCAGGCCACTGAAATTCTTTACCCCCCCATAACGCAGATGCACTTCCATATCGACATTGGACAGCAATGCATTGACCGTGCACTTGTTGATGCCGGCCATGTCGGCCAGCACTTTCCAGTACACCTCTTCAAGGCGCAGGCAGGTCGCAAAGCCGTTCAGGCGAACGGACCGCGAAACCGGCTTGGCCAAGCCGATATCAAACTCCAGCAACATGGGATCGGGCCTGGCCTTGCGAAACAGACCGGAGTCCCCCAAACACTGATTCAACTGCACCATCTTCCTCGCACTCCGTCGCTGCACGCCCTTGAATAAGGGCGCTCTTGGAAAATCTCACCTACATGAAACATTAGGCAAAATTCCTTATCCAGCAGACCGAACCATGGCCTGCGTAGGATGAAGCGACCAGAAAACGAGGAACGTCGGCGCCGTACCGCAAGAATGGCTGCCGCCCTGACCCATGGGCATGTTTCGCGGGGCCCGCACGAATGAGCCGGCGGCTCACCCGTGCGCCACGTATCAGTCTTCCAACAGGGCCCGCAGCATCCAGGCGGTCTTCTCATGCACCTGCATGCGCTGGGTCAGCAGGTCGGCGGTCGGCTCATCGCTGACCTTGTCCAGCAACGGGAAAATGCCACGCGCGGTACGAGTCACCGCCTCCTGCCCCTGCACCAGCTGCCGGATCATCTCCTCGGCGCTCGGCACCCCTTCCTCCTCCTTGATCGAAGACAGGCGGGCATAGGTCGAATAGGTACCCGGAGCCGGGAAGCCGAGCGCCCGGATCCGCTCGGCAATCAGGTCCACGGCCAGCGCCAGCTCGTTGTATTGCTCTTCAAACATCAAGTGCAGGGTCCGAAACATCGGGCCGCTGACGTTCCAGTGGAAGTTGTGGGTCTTCAGATAGAGCACATAGGTATCCGACAGCAGACGGGAGAGCCCTTCGACGATGGACTTGCGGTCTGCTTCGCTGATACCGATATCAATAGCCATATGCATCCCCTTGACGTGATTGAAGTCACACCTTGAAGGTGTAGGACCACTCTAGCAAGACTCGCCGGCCCGTGCAGCACCGGGGAACTGCGCCCCAGAGCCCCTCAGGACCGCTCAAGCCGTTGATTTGAGAAGGCCCGGGCTTTGCTGTTAAATAGATAGCGTGTCGTCATGCCGCACCTTGGCACGACGCATAGGCTGGTAGAACACGTGCCCAACGCCTCACCTTTTTTTGTCAGAAGCGAACCGTGGGCTGCCAGCTCTTCCGTGTTATCAATCTTGAGTGAGTCAATCAAATGTTGAAAATCGTCCACCTGCTAACGGGCGCCGTCGCCCTGCTGCTTTCCTTTATACCCAGCCTGCGATCCGAAGCCCTGCCCTACCTGCAACAACCCGATGCGCTGTACCTGGCATTCTTCGGCTTGCTCAACCTGATCCTCGCACCAGTGATTCCCTACTGGAACAAGGGTCCTCGTCATCAACTGCAAAACCTGGTCAGCGCCCTGCTGATCCTCGCGGTCGTGCTGCAGATCCTGGTACTGCTCGCCCCCCTGCCGATGATCGCCGGCCAGCCTGCCGTACTGCTGAGTCTGGCAGCCGCGGTGATTGCCGTACTGCTGCATCTGGCGGTCAGTTTCTACAAGAAGTCCTCGCCATCGACCGCTTCGCACAACTACGACATGAGCAACCGCGATACCGGCACTGTGAAGTGGTTCAACACCTCCAAGGGCTTCGGCTTTATCTCGCGGGACTCCGGCGATGATATTTTCGTGCACTTTCGCGCCATTCGGGGCGAAGGCCACCGCGTTCTGGTCGAAGGCCAGCGCGTGGAGTTCTCGGTGATGAACCGGGACAAGGGCCTGCAGGCCGAAGACGTGGTGGCGGCATCGCCGCGTCGCTGAGTCTTTTCCCGCTCGAAAAAAAACCGCGATGCCGTCAGACGGCTCGCGGTTTTTTCATGCCTGCCAACCCGGTCTGGCCAGCTTCAGTAATGGGGCGGTGGCGCCTCATCCTCGGCAATGCCGAATTGCCCCAGCATTTCCTCATGACGCTTGATCAGGGCGGCCATCTGCAATTGCAGACGCTCCACTTCCCGCTGCTGCCCCACCAGCACATCGTTGAGCGCCTGGATGGTGTCATCCTGGAACGCCAGACGGGTTTCCAGCTCGGTAACACGTTCTTCCAGGTTCATGAGTGCGCCTGCACAAAGGAAAAGCCGTCGGCCAGTACCGAACCCAGCCGCTCGCGGATCGCGGCAACCTCCGCCTCGGCATAGGGCCTGGCCGGGTGCTTGCCCCAGACTGGCGCAGGCCAGGCCGCATCGCCCCGATGACGAACGATGACATGCATGTGCAACTGGCTGACCACGTTGCCCAGGGCCGCGACATTCATCTTGTCCGCCTTGAAGGCCTGCTTGAGAGCCTGGGCCAGCGCGGCGGTTTCATGCCACAACTGCGCCTGGTCCGCTGCGTCCAGCTCGAACACCTCGCTGATGTCCGCACGCCGCGGCACCAGAATGAACCAGGGGTAGTTCGAATCGTTGGATAACAGCAGGCGACACAACGGAAAGTCGCCCATCGGCAAGGTGTCTTGTTGAAGACGCGAATCGAGAACGAACACCGTAAACACTCCTGCTTGACTGATTGGCCTGACCGGGCCGGCAGTCCGACGACGACCGCCCCGCAGGCAAGACGCTCAGGATACCCGCGTTCGCCCGCCAGTTCACCGTACGGCTGCCGATAGCGGCGAATGATCCGGCCCACGAACGGGCCCCGACCCTCACGCACCATTACGGAACCGGTCTGCACCGTTCTCGGCCGGCAGCAAAAAAATGCTGCGGCATAATCAAAGCGTCATCTTTTCCTGAAAACCTTTCCTGATCCGCCATGCCATCCTTGGCACAGCCTTTCACAGGAAAACGGTGACTGTACGATCGGCAACAGCCTACAGGCAGCTCTGCACCAAAAGCACACAGAGCGACTATTCTTGGTGCACCTTTTGCCCACCGGTTACCCCGCAGACGGTGTGAACCGGTAACGTTTTTGGCTTTTTACAGGTAATCAATGGATTAGCAGCACAAGGGAAAGTAATACGTCAAGCACCACGAGCCACGGTGCTGCCCCCAGGTTTCATAAGGGTTTCAGCGTGACCAGGCAGTCATGGAAATATTTTCTGGCGATTTTTCGACTTTGTGCATGCTTGTTGCATTGAGTTACGACACAGTCGCCACAGAGGGCCTGATCGGACGCTGAAGCTCCGCGACACGGTAACAAAGCAGTACAGTGCAACCAGCGACAGTTCGGAGCTTGAACATATGTATTTCTTATCTATGCTCATGGGTCCGAAAACTGCGCTGAGTTGCACAGCCAATAAAAGGCTGTGTATTTGCGACATGGAGCGAGCTTTTTGCGACACGCTCGTAAAGAAGCCGCAAGGATAGGTGAGCAAGTATCGCCAAGTTTGTCAGCGTGATATAAGTTTGCGCCGACACAAAAAGAAAGAGCCGCCCAGATAAAAATACAGGTGGGACGGCAGTACTCTTCCTAAAAACCAAAGGAGCAAATCACGATGCGCGTGATGAAGTGGAGCATGATCGCCCTGGCCGTTTCGGCAGCAGGCACTCAATTGGCAATGGCTGAACCTTTCGTGACCGACCAGGCCGATGCCAAGGGTTTCGTTGAAGGCGCTTCGGCAGGTGTGGTTCTGAAGAACTACTACTTCAACCGTGACCGCAAAAACACCGCCAAGGACCAGGAAGACTGGACCCAGGGCTTCCTGGGCAAGTTCAGCTCGGGTTACACCCAAGGCACCGTTGGTGTGGCAGTTGAAGGCTATGGCGACGCAGGCTTCCTGCTCAGCGGCCAGGACAAAGAATCCGGCTCGGGCAACATCAGCCGCAGCGTCGCTGATGCCAATGGCGTTCGCGACAACAACAACAGCTTCGGGAAAGCTGGTGCGGCGATCAAGTTCCGCGTCTCCAAGACCGAACTGAAAGTCGGTGACTTCCAGCCGAGCACCGCCCCCGTATTTGCAGTCGGCGGTTCCCGTCTGTTCCAACAGACCGCCAGCGGCCTGCAACTGCAGAGCAGTGAAGTCAAAGACCTGGATCTGGAAGCCGGCCACTTCACCGGTGGCAGCAGCCAGGACCAGACTCGCCACAACGGCAACCTGTTCGCAACCTATGCCGGTGTTGCAGCCAAGAGCATCGACTACGCTGGCGGCAAATACGCAATCACTCCAGACCTGACCGCTTCGCTGTATGGTGCCAAGCTCGAGGACATCTGGAACCAGTACTATGCCAACGTGAACTACACTCTGGGCCTGGCTTCCGACCAGTCACTGAACTTCGACTTCAACCTGTATCGCACCACCGATACCGGCAAGAGCCTGGCTGGCGATATCAGCAACACCGCCTACTCGTTCGCAACCGCCTACTCGTTCCTGAAGGCCCACACCATCACCCTGGCATACCAGAAGGTTCACGGCGATACCCCGTTCGACTACATCGGTGTGGGTAACAACAACCGTGGTGGCGACTCGATCTTCCTGGCCAACTCCATCCAGTACTCCGACTTCAACGCCCCAGGCGAGCGTTCGGTACAGCTGCGCTATGACATCAAGATGGCTGAATACGGCGTCCCAGGCCTGAGCTTCATGGCTCGTTATGTCCATGGCGAAGGCATTGATGGCACCCATCTCGCCGCCAACAGCCGGTACCGCGACAACGACGGCAACCCTCTGTACGGCAGCGATGGCCGTCACCACGAAACCAACCTGGAAGCCAAATACGTGGTCCAGTCTGGTCCTCTGAAAGACCTGTCCTTCCGCGCTCGTCAAGCCTGGCACCGTGCCAACGCCGACGAAGGCGAAGGCAACATCAACGAGTTCCGCCTGATCACCGAGTACCCACTCGACCTGATGGCTATCGCCAAGAAGTAATCAGCGATACTCGCTTGAAGAAAGGCCCATCCTTGTGATGGGCCTTTTTATTGCCTGTGGAAAAGAAAACCATCGCTAACTACTGAATAGCCAGCTAACAAAAACAACGCATTGAATACAAAGCTGTTTCCGGTACTTGTCTTCCCCCATACCACTCGGCGCCAGCCGGAACTACACCACCCGAAGCCTTCATTAAAATGCTAACAATAAAAAGGGACCCTCCTGGGGGTCCCTTTCATTGGTACCGGACTGCTCGCACAGATATGGGCCAGCTTATTTAACCGGCGTTTCCTGCATCACCCGAATGACCCGCTGTGGAAACGGAATATCGATTCCGGCTTCCTTGAGGCGATCCCGTGCATGCTCATTGAACTTGAACATCAGGTCCCAGTAATCGGAGGTCTTCGTCCACACCCGCAGGGAAACGGTGATAGAACTGTCGCCCAACGCCGAGACCACCGCCGCCGGCGCCGGGTCGGCGAGTACGCGCTCGTCCTTGGCCAGCTCCAGCAACACTTCGCGGGCCTTCTGCAGATCGGCTTCGTAATCCACGCCCACATCGAACACCACCTTGCGCGTGGCCTGGCGGTTGATGTTGGTGATGATGCCGTTCGACAGGTTGCCGTTGGGCATGATCACCGTCTGGTTGTCGCCGGTGCGCAGGATGGTGTGGAAGATCTGGATGTTGTCGACGGTACCGGTAATGCCTTGCGCGGTGATCGTGTCACCGATGCGGAACGGCCGGAACATCAGGATCAGCACCCCGCCGGCGAAGTTCGCCAGGCTGCCCTGCAACGCCAGGCCGATGGCCAGGCCCGCGGCACCGATCGCGGCCACGAACGACGTGGTCGCCACGCCGATCATCGACGCCACACTGATACTGAGCATGACCTTGAGGGCGATGTTCGAGAGACTGCTGATGAAGCCCTGCAACGCCAGATCCGCATTGCGCAAGGCCAGCAGCTTGCCCAGTTTGGCGGTCAGCTTGTTGATCAGCCACCAGCCCACGGCCAGGGTGACGATCGCCAGCAGCACCCGGCTGCCGTACTCCATGATCATCGGTATCCAGGCCTGGGAGGCCTTGATGAGATGATCCATTTCCGCGTTCAGATCCATTGTTCTCTCCTGTTATCGTGCGATTGCCCGGTGAAACGACCGATACCCCACGGGCTCAACCGTTTCTGCCGCGCCTGGGCCCTCCGACGCCGATAACTTCCAGAGGTTCCCTGGCGGACCGTATCAGTCGCGGAAGTTGTTGAATTGCAGCGGCAGGTCGAATTCCTTGGCCCGCAGGTTAGCAATGGCTTCCTGCAGGTCGTCACGCTTCTTGCCGGTGACGCGGACCTGCTCACCCTGGATGGCCGCCTGCACCTTCAGCTTGGAATCCTTGATGTGCGCGACGATCTTCTTCGCCATCTCCTTGTCGATGCCTTCCTTGAAGGTCGCTTCCTGCTTCATCACCTTGCCGGAAGCGTAGGCATCCTTGACCTCCAGGCATTTCACATCGATCTTGCGCTTGACCAGGGCCATGCGCAGGATCTCCAGCATCGCCTCCAGCTGGAACTCGGCCTCGGCCGTCATGCTGACGGTCTGTTCCTTGTCCTTGAACTCGAAGGAGCCCTTGCCCTTGAGGTCATAACGACGGTCCAGCTCCTTGACGGCGTTCTCGACGGCGTTGGTGACTTCGTGTTTGTCCAGTTCGGATACCACGTCGAACGACGGCATGCGATTTCTCCAAATTTAATCTTGGCGCGCCCGATACCGATGGAGCGCGCCGGGTTTGACGGTTAAAATCCGCCAGCATTATAACGGTTCTTCCTCCCACTCATTCACTTAAGAGCCCCCCATGCCTAACCCGGACCTGAGCATTTTGCTGGTGAGTGATGATCATCTGGTGAGCAGCGCCTTTGGCAGCAGCCTCCAGCGTGCGGGATATCAGGACATACGCCAGGCCAACGACGCGATCCTGGCCCTGGAACAGATCGACCAGCGTGCCGCCAGCGTGGTGGTCTGCGCCGGCGAGTCCGGGCTGAAGCTGGCGGAAAAGGTCAGGCAGCGCGACGAGATGAACGATCACTACACCTATGTGTTGCTGATCAGTTCGCAAGCGCCGCTCGCTCTGCTCGATGATGCTTCGCCCAACGACATCGACGACCTGATCGCCCCGGAAGATATCGAGCGCCTGTTGTTGACCCGCGTACTGGCTGCCGATCGCCAGTGCAGCACCCTGCAGCGCCTGCGCCAGGAAAACCGCCTGCTGCGCCAGAACATTGCCAGCCTCGAACAGCGCAACCTCGTCGACTCCCTGACGGGCCTGGGCAACTCCCGCTACCTGCGCCAGAAGCTGACCGACAGCCTGCGCCAGGTGCAGGCCCGTGGCGGTGCCATCTGTTACCTGCTGATCGGTGTCCAGCAGGCGGGCGAGCTGCAGCGCGAGTATGGCATCGACTTCTACGACGAGCTGCTGCAAGGCATCGCCCGCCGCCTGCAGCAACTGGTGCGGCCGCTGGATGTGCTGGCACGCCTGGATGACCAGCATTTCGTGCTCATGACCATGCCGCCCGACCTGCGCGATTGCGCCCCGAGCAGCTTCAAGCGCCTGTATGACGGCCTGAATCTCAAGCCGTTCATGACCAACGAGGGGCCGGTCGAGCTGAAGGCCGGCATCAGCCTGGTGGGCCTGGACAGCAAGTGCCTGCCCCTGGACCAGCAGACCCTGTTCGATGAAGCCGCGCAACTGCTGGCGCAGTCCTATGCCGACGGCGTGGTCAGCGCCAAGCGCCTGCCGGCCCGCGACTGATGGGCAGCCCCTGGCATGTCCTCGGTGCCGGCAGCCTGGGCAGCCTGTGGGCCGCACGCCTGGCACGGGCGGGGCTGCCGGTCAGGCTGATCCTGCGCGACCCGGCCCGTCTGGCAGCCTACGAGGCCAGTGGCGGCCTGACCCTGGTGGAACAGGGCCAGGCACAGTCGTTCGCCATTCCCGCCGAGACCGGCGACGCCAACGAACCGATTACCCGCCTGCTGGTCGCCTGCAAGGCCTATGACGCGCCAGCCGCGGTGGCCCGGCTGCTCCCGCGCCTGAGCGACAATGCCGAGCTGATCCTGCTGCAGAACGGCCTCGGCAGCCAGGATGCGGTGGCGGCGCTGGCTCCGGGCGTCCGTTGCCTCTTCGCCTCCAGCACCGAAGGCGCGTTTCGCGAGGAAGACTGGCGGGTGGTGTTCGCCGGCCATGGCTTCACCTGGCTCGGCGATGCGGCCCACCCCGAGCCGCCCCTGTGGCTGGAAGACCTGACCCGGGCGGGTATTCCCCACGAATGGAACACCCGGATCCTGACCCGGCTGTGGCGCAAGCTGGCGCTGAACTGCGCCATCAACCCGTTGACGGTGCTCTACGGCTGCCGCAACGGTGGCCTGCTCGAGCATCATTGCGAAGTGGCCACCCTCTGCGCCGAACTGACGGAACTGCTGGAGTGCTGCGGCCAGCCAGCGGCCGCCGAGGACCTGCACGCTGAAGTGCAGCGAGTGATACAGGCCACGGCCGCGAACTACTCCTCCATGTACCAGGATGTCGCCCACAGTCGGCGTACCGAAATCAGCTACCTGCTGGGTTATGCCTGCGCGGCGGCGGCACGCCACCAGCTGAGCCTGCCGCACCTGGAACAACTGCACGAGCGGCTGACCACGCACCTGGCCAGCCACGGCTTGCCAAGCGACTGATCGACAGTCGGGCTACCCTCATATCGCTGCGAAGCGTTCAATCCGCGCCTTTGCAAAAGCCGCGGCAAAAATCGACGGTTTGATACACTCAGTGACGGTCAGGCCCGATCGAGGCCCGCCGCTTCCTCCCCCCTTGCCAGACAGGACCCGTGATGCCCCTGCGCCAGCGCCTAGAAAACCTCCCGGTCGGTCAGAAACTCCTCGCCGCGTTGCTGGTACTGCTGATCACCGTACTGCTGGTCGCCAACCTGACCTTCATCAGCGCCGCCTACTGGATCTCCCAGGAAAGCATGGCCCCCCAGGCGCTGCAGACCATTGGCCGGCTGGTATCGAACCCGAGCCTCGCCAGCCGGGCCCTGGAATCCCCGGACAACGCCGAAGCCCTGCTCAAGGAACTCAACACCTATTCACCCCTGCGGGCCGCCGCCATCTATGACGGCAAGGGCGAGCGGCTGGCCCAACTGCAACACAGCGACCGCCTGAAATTGCCGGAACGCTATCGGCACGTCGAGGCCTGGCGCCTGACCGAGTTTCGCAGCAACCAGGTCATCGACATGCCCCGTCCCGGGCAGGCGCCCGGGCACCTGCTGCTGGTGGCCAGCAGCGAACTGCCGGTGGCCTTCTACACCGGGACCCTGACCGCCAGCCTCGGCATCCTGATCTTCAGCGTGCTGCTGTGGCTGATCATCGCCCGGCAGATCAAGCGACTGATCACCCGCCCCATCCATGAACTGGAGGAGCTGTCGCGCCAGGTCACCCGCGAAGAAAACTATTCGCTGCGCGCATCACGGGGCAACCACGATGAGATCGGCAGCCTGGCCGAAGCCTTCAATACCATGCTCTCGCGCATCGAAGCCCGCGAGCAGCAGCTCAAGCGCGCCCGCGACGAGTCTCAGGCGGCCTACGACCAGGCCCAGGGGCTGGCCGAAGAAACCCGCCATACCAACCGCAAGCTCGAACTCGAAGTCCAGGTCCGCAGCAAGATCGAGAAGAAACTCACGGGCTTTCAGAACTACCTCAACAGCATCATCGACTCCATGCCCTCGGCGCTGATCGCCCTCGACGAACAGCTGTACGTCACCCAGTGGAACCAGGAGGCCAGCGCGCTTTCCGGGACCCGCCTGGACGAAGCGCTGAACCAGCCGATCTTCCTCGCCTTCGAACCGCTCAAGCCCTTCCTGCCGCAACTCAAGGACACCGTCGAGCAGCACACCGTGGCGAAGATCGAGCGGGTCACCTGGATCAAGGACGACGAAGCCCGCCACTATGCGCTGACCTTCTACCCGCTGATGGGGGGGGCCGGCCGCGGCGTGGTGATCCGGATCGACGACATCACCCAGCGCCTGTCCCTGGAAGAGATGATGGTGCAGTCGGAGAAAATGCTCTCGGTCGGTGGGCTGGCCGCCGGCATGGCCCACGAGATCAACAATCCGCTGGGGGCGATCCTGCACAACGTGCAGAACATCCGTCGGCGCCTGTCCTCGGATTTGCCGAAAAACCTCGAATACGCCGAACAGGCCGGTATCGACCTGGGCACCGTCAACCAGTACCTCACCAGCCGCGAAGTGCCGCAGTTGCTCGACGGCATCCAGCAGGCCGGGGCACGGGCGGCGAAGATCGTCACCCACATGCTCAGTTTCAGCCGGCGCAGCAAGCGGGAAATGGCGCCTTGCGACCTGCCGGCGCTGATCGACCAGGCCGTGGAGATCGCCGGTAACGATTTCGACCTGGCCATCGGCTTCGACTTCAAGGGCCAGGCCATCATCCGCCAGTTCGATCCGCTGCTCGGGCCGGTGCCCGGTACCGCCAACGAACTGGAGCAAGTGCTGCTGAACCTGCTGAAGAATGCCGCCCAGGCCATCCACCAGCGTGACGACGACCGCGAACCGGGGCGCATCACCCTGCGCACCCGGCTGAATCCGCCCTGGGCGGAAATCCAGGTCGAGGACAATGGCATCGGCATGCCCGAAAGCATCCGCAAGCGCACCTTCGAACCGTTTTTCACCACCAAGGAGATCGGCCAGGGCACCGGCCTCGGACTGTCGGTGTCCTATTTCATCATCACCAACAACCACAAGGGCCAGATGGAAGTGCAGTCGACTCCCGGCCAGGGCACCTGCTTCACCCTGCGCCTGCCGCTGGCCAGCAACCAGGCCCTGCTTCCCGAACTCAATAAAACGGAGTTGTAACCATGGGTTTTCGCCTGTCGAAGATTTATACAAGGACCGGTGACACCGGCGAAACCGGGCTGGGCGACGGTCGTCGCGTACCCAAGAACCATCCACGGATCGAGGCCATCGGCGAGGTCGACAGCCTCAACAGCCAGCTTGGGCTGCTCCTGGCGGGGCTGGCGGAACTGGTGGTGATCCACCCGGAACTGGAGGAGGTGATCGAGGTGCTTGCGCCTTGCCAGCATCGGCTGTTCGACCTCGGCGGCGAGTTGGCCATGCCGGAGTACCAGGCGCTGGACAAGAGCGAAATCGAACGGCTGGAAGCCGTTATCGACCGCTGGAACGAAGAACTCGGCCCTCTGGAGAATTTCATCCTGCCAGGCGGGTCGATGCTGATTGCCCAGGCCCACGTCTGCCGCAGCCTGGCACGCAGTGCCGAACGCCGCTGCCAGGAGCTCAATGCCCTGGAGCCGCTGGGCGGCGTGGGCATGGCCTACATCAATCGGCTGTCGGATCTGTTTTTCGTCACCGCCAGGCTGATTGCCCGACGCGAGAAGATTGCCGAGGTCCTGTGGGAAGCGGCCAAGAAGCCGGTTTCCCACTGACAATCCCCTCCCGATCTTCCTGTGAAAGCGGGATAACGGTGGAAGCCGGATTTATCCGCGAATGCGACGGTACTGCTGGAACATGGCCCGAGGGCCATCCGCGGATAAATCCGGCTTGGTCTTCAGGCCATCAGTCCGGCCAGAACGCCCGAATGCCGGCCACACCCTGGGCACCGCTTTCCCAGGCACGCGACAAATCACCAGGGCCAACCCCACCCAGCAGATAAACCGGCCTGTTGAAACCGGCGATCAGTTGTCCGGCCCGCTCCCAACCCAGAGGTTGCGCATCCGGGTGGGTCCGAGTTGGCTGCACCGGCGACAAGGTAACGAAATCCACGCCCATCTGCTCGGCCAATGCCAACTCCTCGGCATCATGGCAGGACGCCGCCAGCCAGCGCTCCCTGGGCAGCGGACGTCCGGCAGCCGCGTACTTGCGCAGTTGTGCGGAGGTGATATGCCAACCGGCCGAAGGGAAATCCCCCAGCCACTCGAACGGCCCCTTGAGCATCAATTGCGCCTTGCCGGCACACAGCCCGACCGCATCGACCGCCAGATCGCGGTACTTGGGATCGAAACCATTCGGTGCACGCAACTGGACCAGCCTGATGCCGCCGGCAATCGCCTTCTGGATGCCCTGCAACAGTTGCGCAGTCTCCAGGCCATCCGGGGTGATCAGGTATTCGCCCGGCAAACGGGCAGCGGCGACGATCGGCTGGTTGGCCGCCGGGAACTCGTAGTTCGGCAATTCCCGCGCCGTCACCCAGGCCAGTGGCTGGCCCTCGGCACCGTGAGGCTCGCCGGTGAAGGCCGAAACCTCCCAGACATCCAGCAACACCTGCTTGTCCGGATAATCGTGCTGCACCTTGATCAGCGGGCGGGCTTCGGTCACCACGATGCCCAGCTCTTCCTGCAGCTCGCGGGCCAGTGCCGCCTGGACCGCTTCGCCCTCCTCGACCTTGCCGCCAGGGAATTCCCACAGGCCACCCTGGTGCTGGGAGTCGGCACGCCGGGCGATCAGGATCCGCCCATCGTTGCCTCGAATAACGGCCGCAGCCACATGTACGCGTTTCACGCTGAAAGCTCCTATAAATCTGCCATCCACCGAAGCTGAACAGCCTCGTCCGGCAAGCCGTGGGAGCCATTCGCGATGACTCCCACAGGGACGCGGGTACTTACGTACGGTATTCCGCGTTGATCTTCACGTATTCGTGGGACAGATCGGTGGTCCAGATGGTTTCGCTGCAGTCACCGCGGCCCAACTCGATGCGGATGGTGATTTCTTCACGGGACATCACCGCCGCCCCCTGCTCCTCGGTGTAGGTCGCGGCACGAGCGCCACGGCTGGCGATGCACACTTCGCCCAGGAACACGTCGATCTTGCTCACGTCCAGGTTCGGTACGCCGGCACGCCCCACCGCCGCCAGGATACGACCCCAGTTCGGGTCGGAAGCGAACAGCGCGGTCTTGATCAGTGGCGAGTGAGCCACGGTGTAACCGACATCCAGGCATTCCTGGTGGGTGCCGCCACCGTTGACTTCGACAGTGACGAACTTGGTTGCACCTTCACCATCGCGAACGATGGCCTGGGCCACTTCCATGCAGACTTCGAACACCGCCTGTTTCAGCGCGGCGAACAGCGGGCCGCTGGCTTCGGTGATTTCCGGCAGGTTGGCCTGACCGGTGGCGATGAGCATGCAGCAGTCGTTGGTCGAGGTGTCGCCATCGATGGTGATGCGGTTGAACGACTTGTTGGCGCCGTCGAGCATCAGGTTCTGCAGGACTTCGCGGGAAACCTTGGCATCGGTGGCGATGTAGCCGAGCATGGTCGCCATGTTCGGGCGAATCATCCCGGCGCCCTTGCTGATGCCGGTCACGGTGACGGTCACGCCGTCATGCTGGAACTGGCGGCTGGCGCCCTTGGGCAGAGTATCGGTGGTCATGATGCCGGTGGCGGCAGCGGCCCAGTTGTCCACGGACAGGTCGTCCAGGGCCGCCTGCAAGGCACCCTCGATCTTCTCGACCGGCAGCGGCTCGCCAATCACCCCGGTGGAGTACGGCAGCACGGCCTCGGCATCGACACCCGCCAGCTCGGCCAGCTTGGCACAGGTGCGCGCGGCAGCGGCCAGGCCGGGCTCACCGGTGCCGGCGTTGGCGTTGCCGGTGTTGGTCAGCAGGTAACGTACCGTGCCCTGCACGCGCTGCCTGGCCAGGATCACCGGCGCCGCGCAGAAGGCATTGAGGGTGAACACGCCAGCCACCGTGGAACCTTCGGCACAACGCATCACGACCACGTCCTTGCGCCCGGGGCGCTTGATTCCGGCCGAGGCGATACCGAGTTCAAAACCGGCGACCGGGTGCAACGTTGGCAAAGGACCAAGACCAACAGCCATGAATGCGCTCCTCTCAAGGTGATATGCACTGTCGCCACAACGGACAGTGTTTCAAATGGAAAAACGCCGCGACGGCTGATGCCGGTCGCGGCGCGGGTGTTTCAGTGTCCGGCAGAAACCTTAGTTGATCTGGCCGTGACAGTGTTTGTACTTCTTGCCCGAACCGCAGTAGCACAGTTCGTTGCGGCCCAGTTTCTGTTCGTTGCGTACCGGTGCGGTGGCCAGGGCGACATCGACCTCTTCACCCTGCTGCTCGGCTTCCGACGCTTCCAGGCCAGGCGCCTCGGCGTGCTGGAACTGCATGCGCTGGGCCAGTGCCTCGGCTTCGCGACGCAGGCGGGCTTCCTCTTCGGCCGGATCTTCGCGGCGCACCTGAACGTGGGAGAGCACGCGGATCGAGTCGCGCTTGATCGAGTCCAGCAGTTCGGAGAACAGGGTGAACGACTCGCGCTTGTACTCCTGCTTCGGGTTCTTCTGCGCATAACCGCGCAGGTGGATACCGTGACGCAGGTGGTCCATGGTCGACAGGTGGTCTTTCCACAGGTCGTCCAGCACACGCAGCACGATCTGCTTCTCGAAGGTGCGCAGGGCTTCGGCGCCGGCCTGATCTTCCTTCTCGTTGTACGCCGCCAGCAACTCGTTGAGCAGCTTCTCGCGCAGGGTTTCCTCGTACAGGTGATCGTCTTCGTCGAGCCATTGCTGGATCGGCAGCTTCACGCCGAAATCGCTCTCGATGGCCGACTCCAGGCCCGCCACATCCCACTGCTCGGGCAGCGACTGTGGAGGAATATGGGCGCTGACGGTGGCGTTGAGCACGTCCTGACGGAAGTCGGCGATGGTTTCGCCGATATTGTCGGCAGCCAGCAACGTGTTACGCATGTGATAGATCACTTTACGCTGTTCGTTGTTGACGTCGTCGAACTCGAGCAGTTGCTTGCGGATATCGAAGTTACGGCCTTCGACCTTGCGCTGGGCCTTCTCGATGGCGTTGGTCACCATGCGGTGCTCGATCGCCTCGCCCGGCTGCATGCCCAGGGCCTTCATGAAGTTCTTCACCCGATCGGAGGCGAAGATACGCATCAGGCTGTCTTCCAGGGACAGGTAGAAGCGGCTGGAACCGGCGTCGCCCTGGCGACCGGCACGACCGCGCAACTGGTTGTCGATACGCCGCGATTCGTGACGCTCGGAAGCGATCACCTGCAGGCCACCCGCCTCGAGCACCTGCTGGTGGCGCTTCTGCCAATCAGCCTTGATCTGCGCGATCTGCTCCGGTGTCGGGTTCTCCAGGGAGGCGACTTCGACTTCCCAGTTGCCGCCCAACAGGATGTCGGTACCACGACCGGCCATGTTGGTGGCGATGGTCAGCGCGCCCGGACGACCGGCCTGGGCAATGATTTCCGCTTCCTTCTCGTGGAACTTGGCGTTCAGGACCTTGTGCTCGATGCCCTTCTGCTTGAGCAGGTTGGACATGTGCTCGGAGGTCTCGATGGTCGCGGTACCCACCAGCACCGGACGGCCCTGCTTGAGGGACTCCTCGATATCGGCAATGATCGCCGCGTACTTCTCTTCGGCGGTCAGGAACACCAGGTCGTTGTAGTCCTTGCGCGCCAGCGGCTTGTTCGGCGGGATCACCATCACCGACAGACCGTAGATCTGATGGAACTCGAACGCTTCGGTGTCGGCGGTACCGGTCATGCCGGACAGCTTGGTATAGAGACGGAAGTAGTTCTGGAAGGTGGTCGAAGCCAAGGTCTGGCTTTCGGCCTGGATGTTCAGGTTTTCCTTCGCTTCGATGGCCTGGTGCAGGCCCTCGGACAGGCGGCGGCCCGGCATGGTACGACCGGTGTGCTCGTCGACCAGGACCACCTGGCCATCCTGCACGATGTACTCGACGTTGCGGTGGAACAGCTTGTGCGCACGCAGGCCGGCATAGACGTGGGTCAACAGGCCCAGGTTGGGCGCCGAGTACAGGCTCTCGCCCTCGGCCAGCAGGCCGACCTGGGTGAGCATTTCCTCGATGTACTGGTGACCGGCCTCGTTCAGTTCGACCTGGCGGGTCTTCTCGTCGATGGTGAAATGACCTTCCTGGGTCACCACGCCCTCGACTTCCTCGACGTGCTGGGTCAGTCGCGGGATCAGCTTGTTGATCTCGGTGTACAACCGCGAGCTGTCTTCGGCCTGGCCGGAAATGATCAGCGGGGTACGGGCTTCGTCGATCAGGATGGAGTCGACTTCGTCGATCACGGCGAAGTTCAGCTCGCGCTGGAACTTCTCTTCCATGCTGAACGCCATGTTGTCGCGCAGGTAGTCGAAACCGAATTCATTGTTGGTGCCGTAGGTGATGTCGGCGGCGTAGGCGGCACGCTTCTCTTCCGGCGGCTGGAACGGGGTGACCACCCCCACCGTCAGACCGAGGAATTCATACAACGGACGCATCCAGTTGGCGTCGCGGCGAGCCAGGTAGTCGTTCACCGTCACCACGTGCACGCCCTTGCCGGACAGTGCGTTGAGGTAAACACCCAGGGTTGCCACCAGGGTTTTACCCTCACCGGTACGCATTTCCGCGATCTTGCCTTCGTGCAAGGTCATGCCGCCGATCAACTGCACGTCGAAGTGGCGCATGCCCATGACACGCTTGCCGGCCTCACGGGCAACGGCGAAAGCCTCCGGCAGGATCTTGTCGAGGGTTTCACCTTGGGCTATGCGGGCCTTGAACTCTCCGGTCTTGGCGCGCAACTGCTCGTCCGAAAGGGCCACCATTTGCTCTTCGAAGGCATTGACGATCTGTACCGTCTTGAGCATGCGTTTGACTTCACGCTCGTTCTTGCTTCCAAAAAGTTTCTTTAACAAAGGCGCAAACATATCGGCAGGTTCTTCCACACATAGGGATGGAGGGCGGCCCCAAGAGTCGCCCGAGCAGCCCTCATGGCCGCATGCGAACGAGTATTCTACCCGGAAACGGTGGTGAGAAAAGTGGCGTTATTCCACGATACTGGCACAGCGCTTTTACGGGGCCACTCTAAAATAGGGTCTTTTTCCCGAACTTCAAGCCATCAAGCCCGGAACTTGGGTGCAGACTTTAGGGGCAAAGCCGGCCCGCATCAATGGGGACCGGCTGTGCAGGCGGTTTCTGCTACCATGGCGGCTCTGTTACCTAAGGTGTCCAAATCATGGCATTTCGCCCTCTCCCGGCCCGGGCGCCCGCCGTCCTGCTTCGCGAAGCCAAGCCGCTGAAGGCGATTTTCGGCCACGCCCAGCGCCTCGCGCACCTGCAGCGACTGGTGGAAACCCAGTTGCAGCCGGCTGCCCGCGAGCACTGTCACGTGGCGTCGTGGCGTGAAGGCACCCTGTTGCTGATCGTCACCGACGGGCACTGGGCGACCCGCCTGCGCTACCAGCAGAAGCGTCTGCAACGGCAGTTGCAGGCCTTCGACGTGTTCAGCGGGCTGATCCGTATCCTGTTCAAGGTGCAACCACCGACCGTCCAGCAGGGCGCCGCCGGTCACACCCTGGACCTCTCCGCCAACGCGGCGCAAACCATCCAGGAGACGGCCGAGGGCATCAGCGACCCGAAACTGCGCGCCGCCCTCGAACGCCTGGCCAGCCACGCCCGCCCCAAGGCCTGAGTCGTCAGCGCCGCTTGCTGCCACCGAGCAGCGAGCCCATCAAGCCGCGCACCAGTTGTCGCCCCAACTGATTGGCGGCCTGGCGCACGGCGGACTTGAGCGCCTGCCCGGCCACCGACCCAAGAAACTCGCCCGCCTTGTCCGCCAGGCTCGGGTCTTCGCCAGCCGGCTTGTCAATGGGAGACACAGGCTCCGCCCCCGGCGTGTTGCGAGCCAGGAGGATTTCATAGGCCGACTCACGATCGATGGGCCGGTCATATCGACCGAGCAGCGGCGAGCCGGCGATCAGCGCCGCTCGCTCGGCCCCGTTCAACGGGCCTATCCGCGACTGTGGCGGCGCGATCAAGACGCGCTGGACCATGGCCGGCGTGCCCTTGTCCTGCAAGGTTCCCACCAGCGCTTCGCCGATCCCCAGTTCCGTCAGCACCGACAAGGCATCGAACGCCGGATTGGGACGAAAGCCCTCGGCAACGGCCCGCAACGACTTCTGTTCCCGCGCGGTGAAGGCACGCAAGCCATGCTGGATACGCAAACCCAACTGCGCCAGGATGCTGTCGGGCAGATCACCCGGCGACTGGGTGACGAAGAATACCCCGACCCCCTTCGAGCGAATCAGCCGGACAACCTGCTCCAGGCGGTCCTGCAGGGCTTTGGGGGTTCCGGCGAACAGCAGGTGCGCTTCGTCGAAAAACAGTGCTAGCAGCGGCTTGTCGGCATCGCCACGCTCGGGCAACTGCTCGAACAATTCCGCCAGCAGCCACAACAGGAAGGTCGCATAGACCTTGGGCGCCTCATGCACCAGACGGCTGGCATCGAGCAGATGAATCCGCCCACGACCGTCGCCGGCCGGCTGCAGGATATCCTCCAGTTGCAGGGCCGGCTCACCGAACAAGGCCTCGGCGCCCTGCTGCTCCAGGGTGGCCAGGCGCCGCAGCAACGCCTGGCTGGAGCCGGTGGTCATCAGGGCCGCGTCCTCACCCAGCAGTTGCGGATGCTCCTTGAGATGATTGAGCAGGGCCTTGAGGTCCTTCAGGTCCAGCAACAGCAAGCCTTCGCGATCGGCCACCTTGAAGGCGGCGTACAATGCCGACTGCTGGCTGTCCGTCAGTTCCAGCAAGGCACCGATCAGCAAAGGCCCCATCTCGCTCAGGGTTGTACGCAACGGATGACCGGACTGCCCGTGGATATCCCACAAGGTCAGTGGGTAACCCCCAGCCTTATAGTCGAGCCAGGGCATGCCGGCGATCCGTTCGGCAATCTTGCCCTGGGGATTGCCCGCAGCTCCGAGGCCACAGAGATCGCCCTTGATATCCGCTGCGAACACCGCAACGCCAGCCTCGCTGAACGCCTCCGCGAGGCGCTGCAGGGTGACGGTCTTGCCGGTTCCGGTCGCACCGGCGATCAGACCGTGGCGATTGCCCAGGCGCAAGGCCTGGCCGACGGCGAGACCATCGGGGCCGGCGCCGAACACAAGCTGCGAAGCATCATTCATGTCATCTCCCCCAATCGATTCTTGAGCCTGCCCAACTGAAAACGAGGGGATCGATCCGCAAACGCTCGACAGCACGAACCGCACGTCCCCTGGGGAGCAGAGGCCTTATCAGCTTAGGCTCAATCCGGCTCGGCGCACGCAACCTTCCATCGCATGCCTGGCCACTGGAATCCTGAGCTCAGCATCGGGCTCGGTAGGGGGGATATCGGAAAGGGAACAGGCCTGGGCTCAGGATGCGGGCTTGTCGGTTGCAGGGGCTTCCTGCATCTGCCGCCAGAGTTCGGCGGCACCGGGAAACTCGGTGCCGTCCTCGCTGCTCATGGCCTCGGGGTCGTAACGGCTGAGGCAGCCTTCACCGAGGGTCGGCGGTGCCTTGGAGGTGGCCTTGTCGAGTGGGTCGCCCATGATCAAACCTCCAGGCCCGCCAGCGGGCTATCAAACGGCTATCAGAACACCACGGTCTTGTTGCCGTGCACCAGCACACGGTCTTCCAGGTGGTAACGCAGGCCACGGGCCAGCACCATCTTCTCGACATCGCGGCCGAAACGCACCATGTCTTCGATACTATCACTGTGGCTGACCCGAACCACGTCCTGCTCGATGATCGGACCGGCGTCCAGCTCTTCGGTCACGTAGTGGCAGGTCGCGCCGATCAGCTTCACCCCACGCATCGAGGCCTGGTGGTAGGGCTTGGCACCGACGAACGACGGCAGGAAGCTGTGGTGGATGTTGATCACCTGGTGAGCATACTCCTGGCACAACTGCGGCGGCAGGATCTGCATGTAGCGCGCCAACACCACCACATCGGCTTCATGGTGCTTGACCAGGCGCGAGACTTCGGCGAACGCCGGCGCCTTGTCCTGCGGATTCACCGGCACGTGGTAGTAGGGGATACCGTGCCATTCGACCATGCTGCGCAGGTCGTCGTGGTTGGAGATCACGCAGGCGATATCGCAGTCCAGCTCGTCGCTGTGCCAGCGGTGCAGCAGGTCGGCCAGGCAGTGGGACTCGCGGCTGGCCATCAGCACCACGCGCTTCTTCTGCTCGGTGTCGGTGATACGCCAGGTCATGGAAAACTCTTCGGCGATCGGCGCAAACGCCTCGCGGAAAGCCTCCAGGCCGAACGGCAGGCTGTCGGCACGAATTTCGTGACGCATGAAGAACCAGCCGCTCTGATTATCGGAATGATGGCTCGCTTCGGTGATCCAGCCGTTGTAGGACGCCAGGAAATTACTGACTTTGGCAACGATGCCAACGCGGTCGGGGCAAGCGATCACCAGCCGGAAAGTGCGCATGAGGGGGAAACTCCAGAACTTCGCAAAGGCGGCCATTCTAGCGATTGCGCGGCAAAACTGCAGTATTCCTTGCAAGAGCACACCGGCCGGGCCTCACCGGACGCATACAGCTACAGGCCCCGTGGCAATTCCGATAGTTCAGCCCTCCCACGCGCCAGACTATTTTCAGGGGAGCCGGGCACAACATCTAACTGGCACACATCGGCAATCGACAAAGTTTAAAGTATCAAATGCAACAAACATTCTCTTACTTGTTTACTTAGGCAAATTGTCTGACTACTATTACAGCACTGTCCCTGTCATACACGAATCACATAAGGTAGTCCTCATGTCCCTGATCAACAAATATCGCGCCACTGAAGAAGCTATCAAAGAACTGCAAGCGCAGATGGCTGCGATGGAAAAAGACGGCGCCCTGAAAAAGGAAATGGAGTTCGAAGAGCAACTGCGCGCCCTGCTGGCCAAGTACGGCAAGTCGCTGCGCGACTGCCAACTGATCCTCGACCCACACGCCAAGGAAAAAGCCCCACGTGGCGGCGCGGTCAAAACTACCGGTACCAAGCGTGCGCGCAAGGTCAAGCAGTACAAGAACCCGCACAACGGCGAAGTCATCGAAACCAAAGGTGGCAACCACAAGACTCTGAAAGAGTGGAAAGCCAAGTGGGGTGGTGACGTGGTTGAAAGCTGGGCCACTCTGCTGGGCTAAGCGAAAGACCCGTCGTAGAGCCTCGCGCTCCGTCAGAAAAACGCCAGCTTGCTGGCGTTTTTTTATTGACTCGTTTTCCCCTGCCGGCCTGTTCGGTCCAGCGAGACGTTAAAACGAGCGCACAAATACTGTGCATGATGCTGCCATTCGTCGAGCACTTTTGCCTGCTCCGCCGTGGCATTGGAAAAACTGCTGGCGAGTGCCTGCCGAAATTGCTCCAGGGTATTCGGCGCGCCCCGGCTGGCGTCACTCAGGCGCTCTCGGCAAAACCTCTGCCAGCGCTGTTGCTCTTCTTCACTCAAGCTCCCGGGAAAGTTGCGCGCGCGATAACGGAAAAGTAATTCAGGCAAGCGCTCATCATCGAAAGGCCACTGATCGCGAGCCAGTTGCTCGGGCCCGGAATTGCGGACTTGTTCACATAAACGACGATCCCGGTCACCGAGAAAACCGTCGTATAACTGCTGCTCCGGGTCCTCGCTGGGCGTGAAATCCTCGGCCGCGTAAATCGCCTGGACTTTATCCCGCCAAACTTCCTGTGCGGCATTCAGTCGCAGGCTCCGGGATTCATAAAGCGCCATATCCAGTTGCAGGCGCTGCCGGTCCGGCTCGCGCAAAACATTCATCGGCGCCACTACCGGGCAGCGATTGACATGAATCAACTTGAGCGGTACCGGCAATTGCCCCTCGGCCATGTCCTCGCGGCGGGTATAAAGATGTCGACGCAACGACTCGGCATCGAGGTCCAGCAGCGGCTGCGGATCCTCATGCAGGTCACAGACGATCAATGCGTTGCGGTTGCGTGGATGCCAGGCCAGCGGCAGAACCACCCCCAGGTAGCTGCGGGCGGCGGAAAAACGCCCGGAGATATGCACCATGGGCTGCAACAGGCGAATCTGATCGAGCACACGCTGCTTGCTGCGCAACTGGAACAGCCAGTCATACAGCCGCGGCTGCCTTTCCCGGATCAGCCGGGCCAGGGCGATGGTCGCCCGCACATCGGAGAGGGCCTCGTGGGCATGACCATGGTCGATGCCGTTGGCCGCGGTCAGCCGCTCCAGCCTGAGGGTCACCCGCCCGTCCTCCTGCGGCCAGACGATCCCCTCCGGACGCAGCGCATAGGCGGTACGCACCACGTCGATCAGATCCCAGCGGCTGTTGCCCCCCTGCCATTCGCGGGCATAAGGATCGAAGAAATTCCGATACAGGCTGTAGCGGGTCACCTCATCGTCGAAACGCAAGGTGTTGTAGCCGGCGCCGCAGGTCCCCGGCCGCGCCAGTTGGGCGTGCACCCGCGTCATGAAATCGGCCTCGTCCAGGCCCTGGCTGGCCAGCAGGCCCGGGGTGATACCGGTAATCAGGCAGGCCGCCGGATGAGGCAGGATGTCCTCGCTGGGCCGGCAATAGAGGTTGACCGGTTCATCGATCTCGTTGAGCTCGGCATCGGTACGGATGCCTGCCACCTGCAGGGCGCGATCGTTGCGCGGATTGATCCCGGTGGTTTCGTAGTCGTACCAGAAGATGGAGGTCACGGCGGATTCCTGAACAAAAGACTGCAGCAGTCTAGGCGCTCGACCGTCCGCTGGGCCAGACGCACGGCACAACTTATCCATACAAGCGATTGCAGGGCCGCGCAGCAAGAGTTCAGTTGCGCAGCCCGCCAGCGCTGGCTAGGATCGGCCCACATGCCGATCATGTGCCAGACTTCACGCCTGACAAGGAATGCACCGCTGCCAACGCCACTGGACACCCGTCACCAGGTCGAAACCCCGGAGGGTATCGACCTGCCCCTGCGCCCGGCCGGCCTGCCGGCGCGGGCGGTCGCCTTCGCCATCGACCTGGGCGTACGTGGCGTGATCCTCGGGGTGCTGCTGTCGGTCCTGGCGCTGCTGGACAAGCTGGGCGCCGGACTCGGCTCGATCCTGCTGTTCCTGGTCAGTTGGTGGTACATGGTGCTGTTCGAAGTGCTCAACCAGGGCCGTTCGCCCGGCAAGCAACTGATGGGGCTGCGGGTGGTGCACGACGACGGTACGCCGATCGGCTGGTCCGCCTCGCTGACCCGCAACCTGCTGCGCTTCGTCGACATGCTGCCGTTCGGCTACTGCCTGGGCGCACTCAGTTGCCTGCAGCACCCGGCGTTCAAGCGCCTCGGTGACCTGGCCGGCGGCACCCTGGTGATCTACCGCGAACAGGCGTTGAAACGCCCCAGCCTGCCTGATGCCATGCCACGCACCGCGGCATTCGCCCTGCGCCTGCACGAGCAGCGGGCCCTGCTGAGCTTTGCCGAGCGCCAGGGCGAACTGTCCGCCGAGCGGGTCGAGGAACTGGCCAGCCTGCTGGCCCCGGTACTGCGGGTGCCACCGTCGCTGGCGGTGAGCGAGCTGAACGGCATTGCCCGCGGCCTGTTGGGGCCGACATGAAACAGGGTCTGTTCGAAAGCCGCCACCAGCCCGAGTGGCAACGTTTCGGCGAGCTGCTCGAGCAACTCGAGCGCGGCAAGGCCAAGGCCGATGCGAGCACGGAGTTTCCCACAGCCTATCGGCGGCTGTGCCATCAACTGGCCCTGGCCCGGGAACGCGGCTACAGCAGTCACCTGGTCGACCCGCTGCAGCAACTGGCCCTGCGCGGGCACCAGCAACTCTACCGGCATCGCAGCCGCCTGGGCGGCCAGTTGCTGGGCTTCGTCCTTGCCGATTTTCCCCGACTGGTGCGCCAGCAATGGCCGTTCGTCCTGGCGGCCTGCCTGCTGTTCTTCGGCAGCCTGCTGCTGACCGGCGTACTGGTCTACCTGTTCCCGGACCTGGTCTACAGCGTCGTCAGCCCGCAGCAGGTCGCCGACATGCAGAGCATGTACGATCCCGACGCCAGCCGACTGGGTCGCACCGCCGCCCGGGCCTCCAGCGAGGACTGGGCGATGTTCGGCTACTACATCATGAACAACATCGGCATTGCCTTCCAGACCTTCGCCGGCGGCCTGCTGTTCGGCCTCGGCAGCCTGTTCTTCCTGCTGTTCAATGGCCTGACGATCGGTGCAGTGGCCGGCCACCTGACCCAGATCGGTTTCGGTCAGACCTTCTGGTCCTTCGTCATCGGCCATGGTGCCTTCGAGCTGACCGCCATCGCCCTGGCCGGCGCTGCCGGGCTGCAACTGGGCTGGTCGCTGCTGGCGCCAGGCCGCCTGCCCCGCGGCGAAGCCCTGCGCCTGGCGGCGAAAAGCAGTATTCGCCTGGTTGCCGGGGTCATCCTGTTCCTGCTGATCGCCGCCTTCATCGAAGCCTACTGGTCCTCCCTGACCCAGCCGACGAACACGGTGAAGTACCTGGTGGGCGGCGGCCTGTGGCTGCTGGTCGGCGGCTATCTGCTCTGCGCCGGACGGAACCGCCATGCGCCTGACTGACGCCAGCGTCGCGATCCGCCCGCGCAGCACCTGGGAGGCCATGGACCTGGGCATCCTGCTCGCACGGCAACACCGTGGCCTGCTGATGATCAGTTGGGCGATCGTCACCCTGCCGGTCTTCGCCCTGCTCAGCCTGCTGTTCTGGGAACACCCGTCGATTGCCCTACTGCTGTTCTGGTGGCTCAAGCCGGCCTTCGAACGCTTGCCGCTGCACATCCTGTCCAGGGCGCTGTTCGGCGACACCCCGACTTTGAAACAGGCGCTGCAGGCCTGGCCCCGACTGCTCAAGCCGCAACTGCTGGCGAGCCTGACCTGGCGCCGCCTGAGCATGAGCCGCAGCTTCACCCTGCCCGTGCAGCAGCTCGAAGGGCTCGGCGGCGAGGCCCGCCAGCAACGCCTGCGCGTCCTGCTGCCCCAGGCGAGCCGTGGCGCCCACTGGCTGACGCTGATCGGCGTGCATCTGGAAACGGTGCTGTGGATCGGCTGCATGGCACTCTTCTATCTCTTGCTGCCGCGCCAGGTCGAACTCGACTGGGACTGGCAGAAAGTGGTGTTCGCCGCCCAATTCGACTGGTGGTGGCTGGAGCACCTGACCAATCTGTTCTACGCCCTGGTGCTGATTGCCTGGGAGCCGGTCTACGTCGCCTGCGGCTTCAGCCTCTACCTGAACCGGCGCACCGTGCTGGAGGCCTGGGACATCGAGCTGATCTTCCGCCAACTGCGCCAGCGACTGGCACCGGCCATTGCCAGCCTGATGATCGGCGGCCTGCTGCTGATCGGCAGTCCGAGCCCGAGCCTGGCCGCCGAACCGCCAGCACCGAACAGTCCGCGCCTGCTGCAACAACCGCTGAGCAGTCAGCAGGCCCATGACTCGATCACCCGGTTGCTGGACGCGCCCCCCTTCAGGAACCGGGAAACCATCACCCGCTGGCGATTGACGCAACCTCCCGAAGAACCACACCCCAAGGCGACTCCCGGCTGGCTGCAGAGCCTGCTTGGCCTGCTCGACAGCCACACTTTCGGCCGACTCGCCGATGGCCTGTCGGTGCTGCTCTGGGGCACGGTATTCGGCCTGACCGCCTGGCTGCTCTGGCGTTACCGCGACTGGCTGCAGACCTTCGTCAGCCGCCGCCCGAAGCCACCGGCCAAACCACGGGGCGATGCCCCGGCGCAGTTGTTCGGTCTCGAACTGGGCGTCGACAGCCTGCCCGAGGACATCGCCGCCAGCGCCGAAGCGCTCTGGCCCAGCCAGCCACGCGAGGCCATGAGCCTGCTCTATCGCGGCCTGCTGAGCCGCCTGCTGCATGATTTCCAACTGCCGCTGAAAAGCGCCGACACCGAGGGCCAGGTCCTGGCACGGGTCGCGCAACTGCAGCAACCGGCACTCCAGGCCTTCAGCCAGCAACTCACCGACCACTGGCAGAATCTCGCCTACGGCCACCACCTGCCGCCGCCTCACCTGCAACAGCAGTTGTGCAACGGCTGGCGCGTGCTGTTCGGCCCGCAGGTGCGCCCATGAAGCGCCGCTCCTGGTTGCTCGGCACCGGACTGATCGGCGGCCTGCTGCTCGGCCTGGGCCTGTACGTCTATCACCGGGTGGAACCCCATGAGGTGGTCATCGACCATGGCCCCTCGCCCGAGGCCCGCGCCTATCCCTATCTCGCCGCGGAAAGCTTTCTGCGCGAGCGGGGTCTCGCGGTCAGCCATGCCAACGATCTGCGCATCCTGCCGGACCTCGAGCCGCGCCACCACACCCTGATGCTGCTGGGCGATCGCTCGGACATGACCCCACGCCAGGCCGACCAGGTGCTCAACTGGGCACGGGCCGGCGGACGCCTGCTGTTCGTCGCCCAAGCGCTGTGGGACCCGAAACTGGGACGCAGCGGTGACCTGCTGCTGGACCGTGTGCAACTGCGCCAGACCCTGAGCCGGGACCTCAAGGGCGACGGACCGGAACCCGAAGACCCGTACTACCCGAAACTGACCCGCATGTACCTTGAGGATGAAGAAGCCCCCGCCTACTTCAGCTTCGACACCGCCTTCCATCTGTCCGATCCGAAGAACCTGGTGCAATCCTGGGCCAACAGCGCCACCTCCACCCATCTGATGCAGATGAATTACGGCCTGGGCTCGGTCACCGTACTGACCGACGCCGACCTCTGGACCAACGCCGCCATCGGCCGCTACGACAACGCCTGGCTGCTCTGGTACCTGGCTCAGGACAGTGCCGTCACCCTGCTGTTCAACACCGCCCACGACAGTCTGTTCAGCCTGCTGCTGCGCTACTTCCCCCAGGCGCTGACGGCCCTCGCCGCGCTGATTGCCTTGTGGCTGTGGCATGTCGGCCTGCGTCATGGCCCCTTGCAGGCGCCGGCACCGAAAGCTCGTCGACAATTGCAGGAACACCTGCGGGCCAGCGCCGACTTCCTGTTGCGCCGCAGTGGCCAGCAGGCGTTGCTGCGGGTCCTGCAACAGGACATCCTGCGCCGTGCCCGCAGGCGCCACCCCGGTTTCGAACGACTGGCCGTCGCCGACCAGTGGCAGGTGCTCGCCCGCCTGACCCGCCAACCCATCAGCGCCATCAGCCAGGCCTTGCGCCCGCGGCCGAAACAGCGGCTGTCCAGCGCCGACTTCAGCCGCCAGGTCGCCCACCTGCAAACTCTCAGGAATGCCCTATGAGCGAACATCCAACGGAACCGTCGACCCCGGTCGACGCCGAAGCCCATGCCCTGCAGCAGCGCCACCGCGCCAGCCAACTGGTCCAGGCCGTGCGCCATGAGCTGCGCAAGGCCCTGATCGGCCAGGACGCGGTGATCGACGATGTGCTCACCGCGCTGATCGCCGGTGGCCACGTCCTGCTCGAAGGCGTTCCCGGACTCGGCAAGACCCTGCTGGTGCGCGCACTGGCCCGCTGTTTCGGCGGCGAGTTCGCGCGCATCCAGTTCACCCCGGACCTGATGCCCAGCGACGTCACCGGCCACGCGGTCTACGACCTGCAGACCGAACAGTTCAAGCTGCGCAAGGGGCCGCTGTTCACCAACCTGCTGCTGGCGGACGAGATCAACCGGGCCCCGGCGAAAACCCAGGCGGCGTTGCTCGAAGCCATGCAGGAGCGCCAGGTCACCCTGGAGGGACGCGCACTGCCCATCGCCCAGCCGTTCATGGTGCTGGCGACGCAGAACCCGATCGAACAGGAAGGCACCTACCCGTTGCCCGAGGCCGAACTGGACCGTTTCATGCTCAAGCTGCGCATGGACTACCCCGATGCCGAACAGGAACTGGAGATGGTCCGCCAGGTCGCCCGCTCGACCAGGGCCGACATGCTCGACGTGCAGCCGCTGCGCACCGTGCTGCAGGCCAAGGACGTGCTGGTCGTGCAACGTATTGCCAGCGACCTGCCGCTGGACGGGCAGGTCCTCGACTATGCCGTGCGCCTGGCCCGCGCCACCCGCAGCTGGCCCGGCCTGACCCTTGGCGCCGGCCCCCGCGCCTCGATCGCCCTGGTGCGCGGCGCCCGTGCCCGCGCCCTGTTGCGCGGTGGCGAGTTCGTGATCCCGGACGATGTGAAGGGCTGTGCCCTGGCCGTCTTGCGCCATCGGGTGCGTATCGCTGCGGAACTGGACATAGAAGGCCTGTCGGTCGAACAGGTGCTGCGGCAACTGCTCGACCAGGTCCCGGCACCACGCCTGTGAGCAGGCACCCGCGATGAAACCGTCACGACTGCTGCTGACCTGGCTGGGCGTGCTGCTCGGGCTCGGCATCCTGCTCGGCTCGCTCAAGGCACTCGCCGTCGAACTGCCGGAAAGTCTCGACTCGATTGGCTGGGGACTGCTGCTGGCGCTGTTGCTGCTGGCTTCGCTCGATGCCGCGCGGCTGCGGCGCCTGCCGTCACCACGCCTGTTACGGCAGGTACCCGGCAGCCTGGCGCTGGGTCGCTGGGGCGAGATCCGCATCGAGCTGCAGCACGATTATCCGCAGGCACTGCGGCTGCAGGTCTTCGACCACGTCCCCGAGGGCCTGGGCTTCGAGCACCTGCCGCAGTCCATCGTCCTGCGGCCGGGGGAAAAGGGCGAGCTGGGCTACCGCGTGCGCCCCGTACGCCGTGGGCATTTCACCTTCGAACGCTGCGAAATCCAGCTGCCGAGCCCGCTGGGGCTCTGGTCCGGGCGGCGTTATCTGGCGCTCGATGACGCCACCCGGGTCTACCCGGATTTCGCCCGCCTCTACGGCGCACGCCTGCTGGCGGTGGACAACTGGCTCAGCCAGCTCGGGGTGCGCCAACGCCAGCGCCGCGGACTGGGCCTGGAATTCAATCAGTTGCGCGAATTCCGCGAGGGTGACAGCCTGCGCCAGATCGACTGGAAGGCCACCGCCCGGCAACGCACGCCGATTGCCCGCGAATATCAGGATGAGCGCGATCAGCAGATCATCTTCATGCTCGATTGCGGCCGCCGGATGCGCAGCCAGGATGGCGAACTGGCGCATTTCGACCACGCGCTCAATGCCTGCCTGCTGCTCAGCCATGTCGCCTTGCGCCAGGGCGATGCGGTCGGCCTGAGCACCTTTGCCGGCGACCAGCCGCGCTTCCTCGCGCCGGTCAAGGGCCAGGGCCAGCTCAACCTGCTGCTCAATGCCGTCTACGACCTGGACAGCAGCCAGCGCCCGGCGGATTACCAGGCGGCGGTGAGTCAGGTCCTGGCCCGACAGAAACGCCGGGCTCTGGTGGTGCTGATCACCAACCTGCGTGATGAGGACGACGAGGAGTTGCTGACGGCGGTCAAGCGCCTGGGTCGCCAGCATCGCGTGCTGGTGGCCAGCCTGCGCGAGGAAATCCTCGACCAGCTATGCCAGAACCCGGTGCAGACGCTGGACGAGGCCCTCGCCTACTGCGGCATGGTCGATTACCTCAATGCCCGCGCCCACCTGCATGAGCGGCTGAACGCTCACGGCGTACCGGTGCTCGATGCCCGCCCGGGCGAGCTCGGTGCCGAACTGGTCAGCCGCTATCTGAGCTGGAAAAAGGCCGGCACCCTCTAGGCTATGTACGAGATCGCTTGAAACTTGGTTATGCGGCGTTAAAAACCGGCTCGGAAT
>NZ_JSYZ01000019.1:42850-92450 GCF_001293465.1 Pseudomonas asplenii | reverse complement strand
AATTTCGTACACAGCCTAAGGCCGGGCCTGGGCATCGAGGCCACTAGGCCGAGGCCTCCAACGGATAGAAGCTGAAGTAGTGCTGCAACGCCTCTACCAGCTTGTAATACGCCTCGGGCGGCTCGTGCAGAACGAAACCGGAGTCGTAATAACACGGCGTCGCCTCTTCATGCGACCACAGGCATCGGGCGTTCAGGTCAATGAGCTGAACAGTGTCGTCGGGACCGGGAAGTTTCAATTGCAGTTCGAAGTCCGCATTCACCAGCAATGGCAACTGGCTGATCAACATCAGCCCCTTGTCGGAAACATTGCCCAGATAGCCAATGGGCCTGTCGGTGAAACGGTTGAACACCCTGAGGAAGTACGGCAATTGGTGCCGCTCGATTCGACGCTCGGTAGGCATGTTGATAATCGCTATACAAGACCATTCAGCATGGCCGCGCTAGTGCTTCGGAGCAGGACTGGCCGCCCCGCTCTCCCTTGGCCTCGGCGCGACGACAGCCCTGTGCTGCGTCACAAACCTCTACCGAGCCATGGTTTTCAACTCAAACGAATTGATAAAACTGAAACCATACACCCGAACTTTAGCTGAAAGCTGGCAGAGAGCCAGTTCATATTTCATTTGTCATCACAACGGTGCCGGCCGCGGCTGGGCGGGCACGGCCGCGTCAGTATGCCCCAGCTGGCGCAACGTCTCCAGGCGGGCCTGGGCGCGGTAGGCATACTCGCTGTACGGGTACTGGGTAATGATGAAACGATAGGTCTGCACCGCATCGACGAACAGTTTCTGGCGTTCCAGGCACTGGCCGCGCAACATCGAGACTTCCGGCTGCACATAAGGCCGGGTACGGCTTTCGCGATCCACCTGGGACAACTGCAGCATCACGTCTTCACAGTTGCCACGATCGTAGGACCGATAGGCATTGTTCAGGTGGCTGTTCATCGACCAGCGGGTGCAACCGACGACACTGGCTGCCAAGACTAAAACGAGCAAAATGCGCATGGGTATCTCCTGTTCTTGGCAGTGTATCGACCCGTTGGCGAAAATCTTCAGCATGTTCGCCAAACAACATATCCGAAAAAAACTTCTTCGCTGAAAAGTAGTGCAAATGAACAATGACTACAGCACGGGACCATAGTAGCCTCTTGTTGCGCTTGAACTCAGGAGTCTCTGCATGTCCGTTCGTCGTACAAAAATCGTCGCCACACTGGGCCCGGCCAGCAACTCGCCGGAAGTTCTGGAACAGCTGATCCTGGCTGGCCTGGACGTCGCCCGCCTGAACTTTTCCCACGGCACCCCCGACGAGCACAAGGCTCGCGCCAAGCTGGTCCGCGATCTCGCCGCCAAGCACGGGCGCTTCGTCGCGCTCCTGGGTGACCTGCAGGGTCCCAAGATCCGTATCGCCAAATTCGCCAACAAGCGTATCGAGCTCAAGATCGGTGATCAATTCACCTTCTCCACCAGCCATCCGCTGACCGAAGGCAACCAGCAGGTCGTCGGCATCGACTACCCGGACCTGGTCAAGGACTGCGGTGTAGGTGACGAACTGCTGCTCGACGACGGTCGCGTGGTCATGCGCGTCGATACCGCCACCGACACCGAACTGCGTTGCATCGTCACCGTCGGTGGCCCGCTGTCGGACCACAAGGGTATCAACCGTCGTGGCGGTGGCCTGACCGCTCCGGCCCTGACCGACAAGGACAAGGCCGACATCAAGCTGGCTGCCGAAATGGAAGTGGATTACCTCGCGGTGTCCTTCCCCCGTGACGCCGCCGACATGGAATACGCCCGCAAGCTGCGCGACGAAGCCGGCGGTACCGCCTGGCTGGTGGCGAAGATCGAGCGTGCCGAAGCCGTGGCCGACGACGAGACCCTCGACGGTCTGATCCAGGCCAGCGACGCGGTCATGGTTGCTCGTGGCGACCTCGGCGTGGAAATCGGCGACGCCGAGCTGGTGGGCATCCAGAAGAAGATCATCCTGCACGCACGCCGCCACAACAAGGCGGTGATCGTCGCGACCCAGATGATGGAGTCGATGATCCAGAACCCGATGCCGACCCGCGCCGAAGTGTCCGACGTTGCCAACGCCGTGCTGGACTACACCGACGCCGTCATGCTGTCGGCCGAGAGTGCCGCCGGTGCCTATCCGCTCGAAGCGGTACAGGCCATGGCGCGTATCTGTGCCGGTGCGGAAAAGCACCCGACCAGCAAGACTTCCAGCCACCGTATCGGCAAGGTCTTCGAACGCTGCGACCAGAGCATCGCCCTGGCTGCCATGTACACGGCCAACCACTTCCCGGGCGTCAAGGCGATCATCGCCCTGACCGAAAGCGGCTACACGCCGTTGATCATGTCGCGGATCCGTTCCTCCGTACCGATCTACGCGTTCTCCCCGCACCGTGAAACCCAGGCGCGCGCGGCGTTGTTCCGGGGTGTCTACACCGTACCGTTCGATCCGGCATCGCTGCCGCCCGAGCAGGTCAGCCAGGCGGCGGTCGACGAGCTGCTCAAGCGCGGCGTGGTCGAACAGGGCGACTGGGTGATCCTGACCAAGGGCGACAGCTACCACACCATCGGTGGCACCAACGGCATGAAGATCCTGCACGTCGGCGACCCGCTGGTCTGATTGACCTCTCGCTGCACCAAAGCCTCGCCGCATTCTGCCGCGAGGCTTTTTAATGCCTGGAAAATGACGCACTGCAGGCTTTTGCTATTTCTCCTGTGCTGCCGATCCTGATCGGGCCTCATGCAGCCCAGGCGTCAGGCAGAACTGACCAGGCAAGGCCGGCACCCGGCTTCAGCGCCTGGCCAGGAATCCCGAAAGCGCTGCAATCGCTTCAGGCGAACGCAGGCGCTGGACGAACAGCTTGCCCTCGGCCTCCACCACCTGGCGCAACTGCTCGCGATCCGGTGACTTCATCAACGCCTTGCTGACCTGCACCGCCGACGGCGCCAACTGCTCGAAACGCAAGGCGGCTTCCCTGGCCTTGAGCAAGGCCTCGGCCCCGCTCGGCAAGGCCGCCGTCGCCAGCCCCCAGGCCGCCGCCTGTTCCCCGCTGAAACCTTCGCCCAGCAGCAGCAACTCGGCAGCCTTGGCATGCCCGACCAGGCGTGGCAACAGCAGGCTGGAACCGAACTCGGGGCACAGCCCGAGATTGACGAAGGGCATGCGCAAGCGGGCATCGGCGCTGACATAGACCAGATCGCAATGCAGCAGCAGGGTCGTGCCGATCCCCACTGCGGGCCCTGCCACGGCAGCGACCACCGGCTTGCGGCAATCGAGCAGGTTGCGCATGAAATGGAAGACCGGGCTGTCGAGATCGCTAGGCGGCTCCTCGAGGAAGTCGGCGATATCGTTGCCACTGGTGAAGCACTCGTCGCTACCACGAATCAGCACCGCCCTGACCGCCGGGTCCTCGTCGGCCAGTTGCAGGGCCTGGCCCAATTGACCGTACATGGCTCGGGTCAGGGCATTCTTCTTGTCGGCACGGTTCAGGCGCAGGGTCAGCAGGCCACCTTCGCGCTCTATCACAATCGCGTCAGTCATCTCGGCTCTCTTGTCATGGGCTCCACGTTCGCGCAAAGCAGGTTCCGCCCGACAGGGACTCAACCACGTGGCAGGAACACATCCGCCAACAGCTGGTTGCGCGGCAATCCGGCCAGGTACAGACGCCGGGCAAAGGCCTCGACACTGCTGGGGGCACCACAGAGTAGAGCCAGGGTCTGTCGGGAGACAAGCCGCAGTTTGGCCAGAAACTCCGGCAGTTCGGCAGCACTCAGGCATTCGACCGTGAGAGGGGCGTGGCTTGCCGCCAGCGCGGTCAGTTCGGCAGCCAGGTAGTGCTCAGTGCTGTCATGGGCCAGGTGCACCAGACGAATCGGTCCCTCATGCCCCTGGCGCAACGCCTCGCGCAGTACGCCCCACAATGGCCCCAGGCCGGTACCGGCCGCCAGCAGCCAGAGCGGCCTGGCGTGCCAGTCGGGATCGTAGTGCAGGGCACCACCACGCAACTCGCCCAGACGAATCGCCTCTCCCTGGCTGAACCCCCGGGCCGCATCGCAGAACTCGCCGGGCTGACGGCAATCGAGGTGGAACTCCAGGCAGCGATCCTCCTGCGGCAGGCTCGCCAGCGAGTAGGGACGTGCCACCCCCTGCGCCGTCCACAACACCAGATGCTGGCCGGCGCGATAACGCAAAGGCCGCTCCGGCAGGACGCGCAGACGCAATACCGTCGGGCTCACCCAGTCGAGCCCGGCAATATGGGCCAGGGCACCGTCGCGCAGCGGGTCGAACACTTCCAGGCACAAGTCCTCATGCACCTGGCACTGACAGGCCAGGCGCCAGCCACGTTCACGCTGCTCGGCCCCCAGGGCATCGGGCTGACGGTCCTGCGGCTCGCCCTGCAGGCAGTGCACCAGGCAGGCATGGCAACTCCCGGCACGGCAGCTGTAGGGAACCCTGACGCCGGCCTGGTTCAGGGCATCGAGCAGATTGCTGCCCGCCGCCACCGACCAGGCCCGCTCACCGACCCGCAACTCAGGCATCGCTGAACTCCCAGGCGGCACAACAACGATTGCGCCCATCCCGCTTGGCGCGATAGAGCGCCTGGTCGGCGCTCTGCAGGGCATCGTCGAGATCGTCGTCCTCACTGACCAGGGTCATGCCCACCGACAGGCTCAGGTTGCCGACCGCCAGTCCGACCAGTTCGACCTGGGTGAAGGCCAGGCGCAGGCGCTCGCAACAGGCCGTCAGACGGTCGGGATCGGCATTGGGCAGCAGCAGCACGAATTCTTCTCCACCGTAGCGCGCCAGCACATCACCCTCGCGCACGCAGGCCCCGGCCACCCCGGCAAAGGCCTGCAACACCTGGTCGCCGGCCGCATGCCCGTGCACATCATTGATGCGCTTGAAATGATCGAGATCGATCAGCGCCAGGCCATGCACCGTGCCCGGCTCCATCAACTCCAGCTCACGGGACGCCAGGCGCAGGAAATGCCGTCGGTTGTACAGGCCGGTCAGTTCGTCGGTGGCCACCAGGTCTTCCAGCTGGCGCATCATGCCGCGCAAGGTGTCCTGGTGAGCCTGCAGGGCGAACCGCCGCTGGCGCATGCGCAGGCGCGAGGCCTGCACGTAGCTCGCATACAGGCACAACCAGGCCAGCACCACGAACAGCACACCGACCTGCAAGGCCGCCAGCCCAGGGTCGGGCAGGCGGAACTGGTAGCCCTCCCAGAGGTTGAGCGCGGCAAAGCTGAAAAACACCAGCACCGCACAACGCACGAATTTGCGACGCGGCAGATGAAACAGCCCGAACAGCAGGATCAGCGGGTAGAACACTAGGAAAGTGCCCCGGGCCTGCTCGAGGTTGGCCATCATCCAGGTTTGCCAGGCCAGCCCCAGCAATACCTGGAACTCGGTCAGGCTGGGATCGCGAAAACGCAGGTTGCGGCCGCTGAAGAACAGCCAGCCGAGCACACCCTGGCTGGCGACCACGAGGCCGGTGGTGACCAGGCCCTGGGTCACGCTGGCCAGGTAGTAACCGGCAAAAATCGCCGCCCAGACCAATAGCAATGCCAGCCCGTAGGTAGCGGCAGCCAGGGCGAAACGTTTGCGTAGAAGACTCTGTATGGCTTTATGGGTCAATCTATGACTCACCGTGCGCTGAGGGCTCATGGGACATCCTTCCCGTACAGGCCACTTGCCACTCTAGTGATCCGGATCAAAAATAACCATTCAATTTTCATAACTTGTACAGTTCTTGCTGTACCTGGACGCACGTGCCGATCCCCTACCCGACCATGGTTTGACCACTGACGGATGTGTCCGGCTGCTGGCCGGGTTATACTGCCGCGCCGTTTTTGTGCCGGCCCCGCGTGCCCGGCCCGCCTCAAAAGATGTTTTCGACAGACCAGATGCAAAAAGGTCGCAAACACCTTACTTAAATGTTCCCGTCTTCATAGAGGAGCGCGACCCATGACCGTGATCAAGCAAGACGACCTGATACAGAGCGTTGCTGACGCCCTTCAGTTCATTTCCTACTACCATCCCGTGGATTTCATCCAGGCCATGCATGAGGCCTACCTGCGGGAAGAGTCGCCAGCCGCCCGTGACTCCATGGCGCAGATCCTGATCAACTCGCGCATGTGCGCCACCGGCCACCGGCCGATCTGCCAGGACACCGGTATTGTCACCGTGTTCGTCCGCGTCGGCATGGACGTGCGCTGGGATGGCGCCACCATGAGCCTGGACGACATGATCAACGAAGGCGTGCGTCGCGCTTACAACCTGCCGGAAAACGTCCTGCGCGCCTCGATCCTGGCCGACCCGGCCGGCAGCCGCAAGAACACCAAGGACAACACCCCCGCGGTCATCCACTACTCCATCGTCCCGGGCAACACCGTGGAAGTGGACGTGGCGGCCAAGGGCGGCGGCTCCGAGAACAAGTCGAAGATGGCCATGCTCAACCCGTCCGACTCGATCGTCGACTGGGTGCTCAAGACCGTTCCGACCATGGGCGCCGGCTGGTGCCCACCGGGCATGCTCGGCATCGGCATCGGCGGTACCGCCGAGAAGGCCGCGGTGATGGCCAAGGAAGTGTTGATGGAATCCATCGACATCCACGAACTCAAGGCCCGCGGCCCGCAGAACCGCATCGAGGAACTGCGCCTGGAACTGTTCGAGAAGGTCAACCAGCTGGGCATCGGCGCCCAGGGCCTGGGCGGCCTGACCACCGTGCTCGACGTGAAGATCATGGACTACCCGACCCACGCCGCCTCTCTGCCGGTGTGCATGATCCCCAACTGTGCCGCCACCCGTCACGCGCACTTCGTGCTCGACGGTTCCGGCCCGGCCGCCCTGGAAGCGCCTCCGCTGGACGCCTACCCGGAAATCGTCTGGGAAGCCGGCCCGTCGGCTCGTCGCGTCAACCTCGACACCCTGACGCCGGAAGAAGTGCAAAGCTGGAAACCGGGCGAAACCGTGCTGCTCAACGGCAAGATGCTCACCGGTCGCGACGCCGCGCACAAGCGCATGGTCGAAATGCTCAACAAGGGCGAAACCCTGCCGGTGGACCTCAAGGGCCGCTTCATCTACTACGTCGGCCCGGTTGATCCGGTGCGCGAGGAAGTCGTCGGCCCAGCCGGTCCGACCACCGCCACCCGCATGGACAAGTTCACCCGGCAGATCCTCGAGCAGACCGGCCTGCTGGGCATGATCGGCAAGTCCGAGCGTGGCCCGACCGCCATCGAGGCGATCAAGGAGCACAAGGCCGTCTACCTGATGGCCGTGGGTGGCGCCGCCTACCTGGTGGCCCAGGCGATCAAGAAGTCCAAGGTCGTCGCCTTTGCCGAACTGGGCATGGAAGCGATCTACGAGTTCGAGGTCAAGGATATGCCGGTGACCGTCGCCGTCGATGCCAAGGGCGAGTCGGTGCACATCACCGGCCCGGCGATCTGGCAGAAGAAGATCAGCGACAGCCTGGCGGTGGAAGTGCAGTAAGCGCTTTCGCTACAGGTGCAGTGGCAGATGCGAAAACGGCCCGGTTGATCCGGGCCGTTTTTTTTGCCCGCAAGAACCTCAGCCGGACACCTGCACAACCGCCTGCATCTGCTCCCGCAGCCACTTCAGCGCCGGGTCCCCTTCCCGACGCTGATGCCAGACAAAGATGAAATCGAACGCCGGAATCTCGAACGGCGGCGGCAAAACTACCAGCCGCTGCTGATCGATCGCCCGCAGGTTGCGCGAGGCCACGGTCAGGATCAGGTCCGTCCCGGCGATCAGTCCCGGCGCCACGCTCCAGTGCGGCAGGCTGATCGCCACCCGACGCCGCTGGTGGATCGCGCTCAGCGCACGTTCGATTTCCGCGGTGCCGCTGCCACGCATTTCCAGCAACACATGGGGCCGTGCCAGATACGCCTGAAGCCCCAGCCCCTCCTCCCCCGCCACACTCTCCCGGTCCACCAGGCAGGCATAGCGCTCGCGAAACAGATGGACGCTGCGCAGTTGCGGCGACAGGTCGGGAAAGACTCCCGCCGCCGCATCGATATCGCCATTGAGCAGCAACTCCAGCATGCCTTCGCGACTGGCCTGGGTGATCTGCAGGTCGATGCCCGGCGCCTGGCTACGCAGCACCGGCACCAGCCCCGGCAAGAGCATCGCCGCACCGTAATCCGACATGGCCAGGCGAAAGGTACGGCGGGCCGAGGCCGGATCGAATCCCGGCGGCGCCAGCAGGTCCTGCACCCGTTCCAGGGTATCGCGCAGCGGCTGGGCCAACGCCAAGGCCCGTGCCGTCGGCACCAGCGTGCCACCGACCCGCACCAGCAGCGGGTCGCCGAGCAGGTCGCGCAGGCGAGCCAGGGCATGGCTGACCGCCGGCTGGCTCAAGTGCAGGCGCTGGGCAGCCCGGGTGACATGCTGCTCGGTGAGCAGCGCATCGAGAATCACCAGCAGGTTGAGATCGATACGACGAAGATCATTCATCTCGTGCATGTTCAGGATACTTTCTTTGAATTTAAATTTTTACAACGAATACCCTAGCATGCTCTCTCGACAATAACCGCCCAATCCGGGCGATGCCTGTTGGAGAACGAACATGAATACCTTGAGTGGAATGGGACTGCTGGCCCTGGCCGCGATCGCCGGCGCGGTCGTGCCCTTTCAGAGTGCGATCAACGCCAATCTGGGGCGCGGCCTCGGCCATCCGTTGTGGGCGACCCTGGCCTCGCTGCTGGTCAGCCTGGCGGTGCTGCTGCCGGTGATGCTCGCCCTGCGCCTGCCCTTGCCAAACCTGACCTTCGCCGGCAAGGCACCGGCCTGGGTCTGGCTCGGCGGTGTGTTCGGCGTAGGCTTCGTGGCCCTGGCGGTGCTGCTGGTGCCGCGGCTGGGAGCCGGCGGCTTCGTGGCCCTGGCGCTGGCCGGGCAGGTCATCGCCTCGCTGATCCTGGACCATTTCGGCCTGTTCGGACTGGCGGCGCGTCCTGTCGACGGCGTACGCCTGGTCGGCGCCCTGCTGCTGATCGCCGGTGTGCTGACGGTTCAGATCGGCCCAGGCATCGTCGCTGGCACGGCGGCCAGTGCACGGCTTTGAAACGCTTTCGCGGGCGAACCCGCTCCCACAATGGAACGCACGGTTCCCTTGTGAGCGCGGGCTGCCCGCGAAGAGGTGCTATCGGCTAGAACGCATTACGGAAGATCTCCTCGATCTGCCGCTGGTCCGCCGAACGCGGATTGGTCAGGCCACAGGCATCCTTGAGCGCATTGGCCGCCAGCACCGGAATATCCGGCAGCTTGGCCCCCAGCTCGCGCAGGCCGGCCGGGATTTCCACGTCCCCGGCCAGCGAACGGATCGCCGTAATGGCCGCCTGGGCGCCCTCCTCGGGACTCAGGCCGGCGACGTCGGCACCCAGCGCCCTCGCCACGTCGCTCAGCCGCTGCGGACAGACCGAGGCATTGAAGGCCTGCACATGGGGCAACAGCACCGCGTTGCACACGCCATGGGGCAAGTCATAGAAACCGCCCAACTGGTGCGCCATGGCATGCACATACCCCAGGGACGCGTTGTTGAACGCCATGCCCGCGAGGAATTGCGCGTAGGCCATGTTTTCCCGGGCCTTCAGGTCGGCACCGTCACGCACCGCCAGGCGCAGGTTGGCGCTGATCAGCTCGATGGCCTTGATCGCGCAGGCATCGGTGATCGGCGTCGCCGCCGTCGACACGTAGGCCTCGACCGCATGGGTCAGCGCATCCATCCCGGTCGCCGCCGTCAGCCCCTTGGGCATGGCGACCATCAACGCCGGATCGTTGACCGACAGCAGTGGGGTGACATTGCGATCGACAATCGCCATCTTCACATGCCGCGACTCGTCGGTAATGATGCAGAAACGGGTCATCTCACTGGCCGTACCGGCCGTGGTATTGATCGCCACCAGCGGCAACTGCGGCTTGGCCGAGCGATCGACCCCCTCATAGTCACGGATATGCCCGCCATTGGTGGCGCACAGGGCAATACCCTTGGCGCAGTCATGGGGCGAACCGCCGCCCAGCGACACCACGAAATCGCACTTGCCGTCCTTGAGCGCGGCCAGGCCCTGCTCCACGTTGGCGATGCTCGGGTTGGGCTTGGCCCCGTCGAAGACCAGCGAGTCGATATCGCGCAGCGCCAGCGCCTCGGCGATCCGCGCCGCCACACCGGCCTTCGCCAGCCCGGCATCGGTCACGATCAACGCCTTGCGAAAGCCATGGTTGCGGATGGCATCCATCGCCTCGTCCAGGCAATCGATGCCCATGATATTCACGGCCGGAATGAAAAATGTGCTGCTCATGGCAAATCCTCTTGGCGTTGACCGGGGCTGCCTGCCCCGCGATGAGCACAGCATCGACCGCTTGCCCGTCAGGGTTGTTGATCTGGCTCAATGTCAGGTCGTGATAAAGTCGCCGCCTGTCCACCTTCTGCCCTTGAGACGACGAATAGCGATTATGGAACTCCAGGAATTTGATGCCGAACTTGAAGACTGGAACGCCGTGCGTGCCGACCTGCCCTTCACCGGGCTGTTGATCGGCAACGGCGCGAGCCTGGCGGTGTGGCCGGGCTTTTCCTATGACTCGCTGTTCGAGAACGCCCAGCGCACCAGGAACCGCCCGCTGGGGCTGAGCGAACTGGCGGTGTTCAAGACCCTGGAGACCAGCAGTTTCGAGCTGGTGCTCAGCGCGCTGAAGAGCACCATCAAGGTCAACGCCGCCCTGTCCATCAGCTCGTCCTCGCCGCGCAATCGCTACTTCGCGATCAAGGAAGCGCTGATCCATGCCGTGCGCGGCGTGCACATTCCCTGGAAGCTGGTGCGCCCCGAGAACCTGGCGCGGATCAACGCCGAACTGGGCAACTACCGCACGCTCTACTCCACCAACTACGACCTGCTCAACTACTGGGCGATCATGCAGGCACCGCAGCCGTTCAAGGACCTGTTCCAGAACGACGAGGCGACGTTCGACCTGGGCAACACCGACACCCAGGGCACGCGCATCCTCTACCTGCACGGCGGCCTGCACCTGGTGAAGAACATCGATGGCAGCACACGCAAGCTGCTGTCCTCGGAGAGCACCCTGCTGGGCAGCTTCGCGGTCAACGCCCTGGGCGACGTGCCGCTGTTCGTCAGCGAAGGCAATGCCGAGGACAAGCTCAAGGCGATCCGCAACTCCGACTACCTGTCATATTGCTACGGCCAGCTATGCCAGCACCAGGGCGCCCTGTGCATCTTCGGCCACAGCCTGGGCGAACAGGACCGGCACATCGTCCAGGCCGTGCAAGACGCCGGCATCCAGACCCTGGCGATCTCGATCTACCCGCGCAGCAAGGCGTTCATCCAGCACCAGAAACGCCACTACGCGAAGCTGTTCGTCGGTCACAACGTGGTCTTGCGTTTCTTCGACGCCAAGAGCCATCCGCTGGGCTGCCCGGAGTTGCTGGTCACGCCCGAGGCTTGAAGTCAGGGCTTGTGCCGGCCCCACCAGAAACTGCAGTGAACCTCAGAAGTACCGGTTCGCCACCCGCCGCAATCCAAGGTTTTCCCTCAGGCTGCGGCCCTCGTATTCACGGCGGAACAATCCCACCCGCTGCAACTGCGGCACCACTAGCTCGACAAAATCGTCGATGGCCCCCGGCAGATGGGTGAACAGCACATTGAAGCCATCGGCGGCCTCGGCCTCGTACCAGGCGGCCAGTTCGTCGACGATCTGCGCCGGCGTTCCCACCAGCACCTTGTGCCCACTGGCCGACAGGCTGCGCAGCAGTTGCGCCACGGTCGGCCGCTCGCGGCGGATCAACTCGATGACCAACTGCTGGCGGCTCTTGTGCCGCTCGGTCGACGGCAACTGCTCCGGCAACGGCACCGGGGCATCCAACGGCAATGCCGAAAGATCGAGGCCCAGATCGAGCAGATAGGACAGACCCTTGAGCTGCGCCTGCGGATCGAGCAGTTCCTGCAGGGCCTGGTACTTCTCCTCGGCCTCACTGAGGGTACGCCCGATCGTCGGCGCAATGCCGGGGAAAATCTTCAACGCCGCCTCATCACGTCCGTAACGCGCCAGACGATTCCTCAGATCGGTGCAGAACGCCTGCCCTTGCTCCAGCGTCTGCTGGGCAGTGAACACCAGCTCCGCCGTCCGCGCCGCCAGCTCGCGGCCGGCCTCGGATGAGCCGGCCTGGGCAATCACCGGCCAGCCTTGCAACGGCCGTGGTGCATTCAGCGGCCCGTACACCTGGAAGTGCCGGCCCTGATGCTCCAGCACCCGCATTTTCGTTACATCGAGCCAGATCCCCGAAGCCTTGTCCCGCACGAAGGCATCGTCGGCCCAACTGTCCCACAGCCCGCTGACCACATCGAAGAACTCCTGTGCCCGCTGGTAACGCTCGGCGTGCTCCAGGTGTTCGTCACGATTGAAGTTCTCGCCGCCGATCAGCGCCGTCACCAGGTTCCAGCCGGCCCGGCCGCCAGACAGGTGATCCAGCGAGGCGAAGGTCCGCGCGAGGTTGTAGGGCGCGTTGTAGCTGGTGTTGGCCGTGGCGACCAGGCCGATATGCCGGGTGGTCATCGCCAGCGCCGGCAACAGGGTCAGCGGGTCCCAGCGCAGGCTGTGGGAGCTGCGGGCCAGGACCTGCGGATCGAGGCTGCCGACCGCCACGTTGTCGTTGAGGAACAGCGCATCGAAGCGCCCACGCTCCAGGGCCTGGGCATAGTCGACATAGCGCTGCACGTTCAGCGAGGCATCGGCATCCGCCTCGGGATGCCGCCAACTGGCGCCATGGGCACCGGAGCCCGACAGAAACCCGCCAAGGCGAATCTGCCCGGCTCGTCTAGCCACGGCTGGAACCCTCGGCCAGCGCCCGCGCCGCCGGCACCCGCAACAGGCCGCTGACCAGCACCCAACCGGCCAGTACCACCAGTGCGAGGAACAGCATCACCGCACGATAACCCTGGATAAAGGCGCCTTGCACGTCATCCAGCGGCTGCCCGGAAAAAGCGTGGTAGATGCCTACCCCGAGCGCCAGCCCGAGGCCGCCGCCGATATTGTGCAGGGTCATCAGCGAACCCATGGCCACCGACGAGACGTTCTGCGGCACCGAGGAAATGCCCAAAACCGTCGACGGGCCGAGAATGCTGGCCCACCCCAGGCCCATGACCACGAATGCGGCCAACAGGTAGGCCAGCGACGTCTGCCGGTCGAACCCGGCCTGCAGCAGCGCCGAGAGCAGGAACAGCGACAGCCCGGCCTTGATCAGCAACGCCGGGCCTTTCCTGTCCACCAGCCGCCCCACCACTGGCGACAGCACCGCCACGCCCAGCGTCGTCGGCAACAGCAACAGACCGCTGGCCTGCACGCTTTCACCACGGACCAGCGCCAGGTACAGCGGCATGACGAAAAAGGCCACGCAGTAGAACACCGCCAGGCTGAAACTGGCGACCACCCCGGCGACGAAGCGCCGGTTGGCGAACAACTGCAGGTCGATGATCGGTGCCGCCACGCGTTTCTCCACCGCGACGAAGGCCGCCAGCGCCAGCACCGCCAGGGCGATCAGCCCCAGGGTCAGGGGCGAACTCCAGCCCCAGGCCGCGCCCTGGACGATCACCAGGACCAGACTCGGCAGGCCGATCAGCAGCAGTGCCGCGCCGAACCAGTCGAGCCGGGCGCCCTCCTCCTGCGAACGCGATTCGCTGACGCTGAAACCGCTGATGCCCAGGCTCAGCAGGACGAAGGGCACGTTGATCAGGAAGATCCACTGCCAACCGAAGGCGCTGGTGATCAGCCCGCCGAGCACCGGTCCCACCGCCAGTCCCACCCCGTTGACCCCGAACAGAATGCCGAAGGCCTTGCCCTGCTCGGTACTGTCGAAAGTATTGGCGACGATCGCCCCCGAGGCGGTGTAGAGCACCGCACAGGCGGCGCCCTGGAGGATCCGCGCGGCGATCAGCAGATCGATGTCACTGGCCAGCCCGGCCCCCAGGGAGGCCAGCCCGAATACGCTCAAGCCGATGAACAGCACCCGCTTGCGCCCGTGCAGGTCGGCCAGCCGGCCCACCAGCACCATGAAACTCGACAGCGCCAGGATGAATCCGTTGATCACCCATTGCAGGCTGTCCACCGATGCCTGGAGATCGGCCTGCAGGGCCGGCAGCGCGGTGTTGACGATGGTGAAATCGACGCAGCCGAGAAAACTGGCAATGCTCACGCCGAGCAATGCCCACCATTTGCGTTGCTGTTGCGCAAAAACGCCCATGGGGAAACTCCTTTTTTCAGTTGAATATCGGGAGACCTTGTCGATGCCTTCGCGGACAAGCCCGGCTCCTGCAGGCCAGTGCGTACGCAAGCCTCATGTACGACGCCAACCTGTAGGAGCCGGGCTTGCCCGCGAAGAGGCCCGCACGGTCCCCACACCAGGACTCAAATGGCAATCGCGCTACTGGACCAGTTCGGATGCACGATCCCCGGCAAGGTGAACGGAATCGGAATCCCGCGTTTCTTGAACTTCAGCGGCAACCAGCGCACCCGGTCCGGGCTGTGGGGGGCGATCAGCAGGTCGCGGCTGGTCGCCATCGCCGCCGTCATCTGCTGCGGGTACAGCACATAGTGATAACCCTCATCCGCCCACAGCGGCAGGATGATCGGGATCTCTTCGAGAATGTATTCGCGGCACTGGGCCGCGGCCTTTTCAAGGTCGGCGTGTTCGTCACGCAGGCGCAATCGCTCGGTGAACACGCCGATGGTCTCGTCGATGGCCGCGCGCAGTTCCTCGCGGGTCCGGTAGACCTCGTCCAGTTGCTGGCGCAGTTCGGCATAGCGGTCACTGGCCAGTTCCTGGTTCCAGCGGGTGACGTGATACGGCACCCGCAAGCCGTCGAGAATGCCCTGGTTGCGGGCCAGCCAGGCATCGCCATCGCGGATCGATGCCGACAGCGCCTCGCCCGGCGACTTGCCGTGCTTGTTGTGGCGCTGCAGGGTGTCGGCCACCACCACCTTCACATGGCTGAAGCCGGACTGGTTGATCAGGTGGATGGTGGAACGCAGTTTCTGGTCCTCGTGGTACTCCTGGCCGACGCTGACCGCCAGCACCACGCGCTTGCCGTCGAACTCATGCTCTTCGCCGCCCTTGTTGAAATACGCCTTGAGGTTGATCTCTTGCACAGTGCTCATGGGTTTAGCTCCAGTAGGCCAAAGGCTGGTTTTCGCCGTAGTAACCGATAAAGACGCCGAGGGTGATCCGTGTACTGGTGGCCGACGGGCGCACCGCATGGATCAGCCGCGGGTTGAGCAGGATCAGGTCGCCGGGTTCCGGCTTGACCACGAAATCCGGCGGTGGCAGCAGGTGGCGCTCGATGCCGTAGGCACGTTCGCCACGCAGGCGCCTGTACTCCTCCTCGTCGGGCTCGATGCCCCAGATCTCCAGCTCGCCACCGTCCTCGGGGATCTGCAGGTAGATGTTGGTGGACAGTTGGCTCAGCAATTGCCGGCCATGCCCCGGCGGCGTGTTGCGTTCCAGGTCGTCGGTATGCGGCGTGAGGTCGACCCCCGAGCCCTGGAAACGGGCAATGCCGACGAAGCATTTCTGCCCCTCGACCTGCAGCAGGTGCGCACCGCTGGGCCAGACCTCATCCAGCAGCAGGCGCAGTTCGTCGATGGGCGAGGCCAACGGCCGGAACAGGTTGCGGATCCTACGGATGTTGGGCAGCGCCAGCGCGTGGTACTCGGCCCTGCTCTGCTCGTCGTCGATCTCGATATAGGCCTTGCCGACCCGGACGAACTCGTTCTGCCCACTGAAGGCACTCTTGAGACCGGCGAGCTTGTCCCTGGCCAGTTGCAGGGTGTCCGGCGGGCAGAAGCCCTTGAGCTGGACACCATAGGAGCGTTTCTCCACGACATCGACGATATGTCGGGCCTCGAGCTGTTCGGCAGTGGTCACGGTAAACATGAAACCCCCTTCAATTCCCTGAAAGTGATGGACTGGATACAGACGTGTTGAAGCGTTGATCGAAATGCTGGTCGGCCTTGAATGCGGCCTGAATGACGCCCTCCTCCCGATACAGGTCGGCGGTGTGTTGCACGTCGTCGATCACCGTCGGCCCGACATCGATGCGATGGGCCTGGGCGAAGCGATTGGAACGTTCGTGGATTTCCAGCGGCAGGCCGCTATAGCCGGCCTGGATCGCGGAAAAGCCTTGCTGGTGGGCATTGGCCCAGTCGTAGGCACGGGCCAGGCGACGCAGGAAGTCGTCGATCTGCGCCGGCTTGTCGCGAATCGCCGCGTCATTGGCCACCAGCAGCATGTGCCCGGCGAACAGCCCGGCACCACTGACCAGCACCCGCGTGCCGCCTTCGAGCCGGACCATGCTGGTATAGGGGTCCCAGGTCGACCAGGCATCGGCCTGGCCGTTGGCGAGCAAGGTCCGCGACTCGCCCGGGGCGAGGAAGATGAACTGCGCATCGCCCGCGTGCAGCCCCGCCGAACGCAGCGCCGCCAGGGCCAGGAAATGACCGATGGAACCGCGGGTGGTGGTGATGCGCCGGCCCTTGAGATCGGCGGCGTCCTTGAGCGGCGAGTCGTCCCTGACCACGATGGCCACGGCAGTCGGGGTGACGTTGACCTTGATCACCCCGACGGTTTTCAGCGGCGCGCCGGCCGCGGTGGCGAACACGAACGGCGCATCCCCCAGGCTACCGAGGTCCACCGCGCCGGCCGCCAGGGCTTCGGCGGTAGGCGCGGCAGCGGCGAACGAGGCGAACTCGATCGGGTACGGCAGGTTGTCCAGTTCGCCGGCCGCCTGCAGCAGGATCTTCAGCGACTGCTTCTGGCTGGAGACCCGCAGCGGTTCGGCGGCCTGGGTCGCGCCGCAGAGCAGCAGCACCGCCAGCAAGCCGGCCAACCGTGTATCGGCGCGCAGATTCATCATCAGAACGCCAGGCTGATACGGCTGTAGTAGTACCCGCCACCCAGCCCGTACGGCGAAAACATGCCGTACTCGTAGGTGCCGGCCCAGGCCTTGAGGCCGATCTTGTCCGGGTACACGTCGAACAGGTTGTTCGCCCCCACCGCCACCGTCAGGTTCTGATTCACGTCATAGGCCACGTCCAGGTCGGTGATCCACTTGGCGCTGTAGGTGCGGTCGTCCGAGGGTTTGTTCGCGCCCTCGGTGTACTCGCCGAAACGGGTCAGTTGCAGGTTGGTGGTCCAGTTGCCGAGCTTGTAGTTGCCGGACAGGATCCATTTGTCCTTGGGCGTCGCCTTGGTCAGGTCGATCTGTTGCTGGCGGTCGAACAGCACGTACTGCGAGCCCAGGCTGGCCAGCGCCGCCGGGGTGTCGGCAAGGCTGCGGATGGTGGTCTTGTTGCGGTTGTAGGCCACGCTCCACTTCGCCGCACCGTACTCGCCGAAGGATTGGCTGTAGTCCGCCACCACATCGAGCCCCTTGGTCCGGGTGTCGGCGGCGTTGGCGTAGTACTGCCCGGCCAGGTTCGGCGACAGGCCGTTGTTGACCAGGATCTGCGAGACCGCCGGGCCGCTGAGGATGCCGGTCTGCAGGATCCGCTTGTCGATGTCGATCAGGTAGAAGTCCGCCGTCAAGCGCAGGCGCTCCGCCGGCTCGGCGGTCAGGCCGATGCTGTAGTTGCGCGAGGTTTCCGGCTCCAGGTCCTTGGCCCCCAGCGCACGGCCTTCGGGCGAGTCCGGACGCATCTGCTTGGTGCGCACGTTGGTGGTGCTGCCGCTGGTGAACTGGGTCACGGTACTGGTGGTGGAGAACACGCTCTGGGCCAGGGACGGAGCCCGGAAGCCATTACTGACCGCCGCCCGCACGGCATAACCCGGCAGGAACTCGTAGCGGGTGGTGAGCTTGCCGCTGGCGGTTTCACCCACCCCGAGGTTGTACTTCTCGTAACGGGCGGCTGCGCCCACATACCACTTGGACGTGATGTTCAGGCCCAGGTCGATATAGGCCGCATCGCTGTGACGCTGCAACGAATAGGCGTCTTCCGGGGTCGTGCCGTTGACCGAGAACAGCCCCGGGTCCGGCACCCGGCCGGCAAACGGTCCGGTGGTCGGCACGTAGCTGCCAAAGTTGTAGGCGTTCGGTTCGCCTTCCTCCAGGGCATACTTCTCCCAGCGGTGCTCGATGCCGAAGGAGGTTTCCAGCGGGCTGCTCCAGCCGATGTCCAGCGCGCGACTGAAGTCCAGGTTGGTGGTCCACTGGTCGAAGATCAGGTTGCCCAGGTGGAAGTCATGCTGGCTGTAGGGGCCGTTGGAGATGTTCAGGTTGTTGGCCGTATCCAGTACCGCGCGATCCTTGCCGTAGGTGCTGCTCAGGTCCCAGTCCCAGTCACCGACCAGGCCCTTGGCACCACCGGCGATCTGGAAGTCGACCTCGTGGATCTCGCGCCGGGCCTGGCCGCCGTCGGGGTACGGTGCGCCGGGAATGCCGGCCAGGCTGGTAATGTCGGTCGGCCGGCGGTGGCCGAGGTCCTTGTTGCTGTTGCGGTAGCTGAGGGTGGAAAACGAGTACAGCTTGAGGTCGTTCTCCAGCGGCAGCTCCAGGTTGTAGGCCAGGCTGCTGGTGCGGTCACGACCCAGGCCGTACTCGCCGCCCCAGCCGTGCCGGTTGCTTTCCCGCGGATCGGGCGAGCCGTCAGCCTGATTGAAGTACAACTGGCCGCTGGCGGCGGCGGCGCGCTCGTAGGGTTCCTGGAGCTTGCCGTCGAACGACAGATTGAAAAAGCCGCCGTTCTCGCCGAGGGTCGTCCCCCAGTTGACCGCTTCGTGGCCGGTGGCACCGTCACCGTCGTAGTACTGGCCCACGGTGGTGTCGGAAGTGAGGCCGTCGGCGTTGCGCTTGAGAATGATGTTGATCACCCCGGCGATCGCATCCGAACCATACTGCGCTGCCGCACCGTCGCGCAGCACTTCGATGCGTTCGATGGAGGCGGTGGGAATCAGGTCGAGGTCGACCGGCACCGAGGCGTTGCCGACCCGCGCGCCGTTGTTGATCAGCGCCGAGTTGTGCCGGCGCTTGCCGTTGACCAGGATCAGCACCTGGTCGCCGCCCAGGCCGCGCATGCTCACGCCGCGGACCAGGAAGGCGGTGCCGCCGCCATTGATGGTCGGGACGTTGAACGAGGGCAGCAGGCGCCCGAGCATCTCCTTCAGGCCGTTCTGGCCGATGGTGCGCAGTTGCTCGCCGCTGATCACGTCGATCGGTGCCGGGCTGTCGGTGACCGTACGCTGCTGGCTGCCGCGCACCCCGGTGACGACCACGGTGTCGAGGGTCGGATCAGCGGCGAACAGCGCCTGGGACGTCGCCAGGCTGAGCAGCGCGGCGCCGAACGGCGCGGCAAGGCGGGTGTTGCCAAAAGAACTGGAAACCATGACTCGAATATCCTTCCTGTGGATCGGCTCAGCGCGCCTTGGCGGCAACGGTCTCGACTTCGATCAGCGCACCGGGCAGCACCAGCCCGGCCACCTGCACCGTGGTGCGGGCCGGCTTCAGCGGCTGTTTGTCGGTCCCGAAGAATTCGCGGAAGGCGGTTTGCAGGCCGTCGAAATCCAGCTTGCCGCCCAATGCCGGGTCGCCCACCAGGTAGATGCGCAACTGCACCACATTGCCCAGCCCCAGGCCCTGGCTGGCGAGGATCGTCTCGACCTTGCGCAGCACCGCGCGGGCCTGGCTCTCGGTGTTGCCAGCGGCCCGGATCTGCTCCTTGGCGGCCTTGGGATCGACCGGGTCGGGCAGCAGCCCGGAGAGATAGGTGACTTCGGCGTTGCCCGGCAGGGTCACCGATTGCAGGATCGGCGAATTCGGATAGGTGGATGGCATCCGTTGGATCGAGGCGGCTTGCGAGCCGCTCGCGGCGAATAGGATCCCCAACCCCAGCAAGGCTTTCTTGAACGACATAAGGACACTCCAAGGTATGTTTTATGCCGGCCTCGGAGGTCCGCTACCCGGCAAATCGGTGTGGCTGTTTGAGTGAGAGCGCGGCTTTTTCAGGCCGTTTGCTTGATGGGCGAGCCCTGTGCCCGCTCGAATAGATGACGGACCACCCGCCGCGCCGCGCCGGCGGCGGCTTCCTGCCAGATCCCGACACCGCTGTGGGCCAGGCCGTCGCTGGTCAGGTAGACCCGGCCCTGGGCCTGGTTGAGCAGGCTGTAGTCCGGGTCGGCCACTTCGTGATTGATCCACGGGCCGAGGTTGTAGGGGATCTTGGCCCAGGCGATCGCCAGCGGTTTGCGCAGCTCCCGGGCGTGGCCGGGATGCAGCAGTTCCACCGCCTGGCGTGACAGTTCGATCTGTTCGGCCAGGGGCCTCTCGCCGAACCGGCGGGCGGTCTCGCCATTGTTGTAGGCCGCCACCAGCACCCCTTCAGCCTGGTTGAAACCGCCGCTGGGGTACCACAGGCCGGAGGACTCCTGGTTGATGAAGGAAAGCCCGCCGTAGATCTGGTAGTCGCGCTCCCAGAAGCGCCGGGACTGCCAGGCGACCTTGTTGGCGTAGCCGAACTGGACCGCGGCGATCGCCTGCTGTACCGGCCGGGCCAGGTTGTTCCTGACCTTGGCCAAAAGCGGCAGCGGCAGGCTGCTGATCACGTAGTCGGCCTTCAGCGCCTGCTTGCGCCCTGTATGACGGTCGAGGTAGCCGACCTCGACGACGTCCGTCCGGTTGTCGATCGACAGCACTTCGGCGCCCAGCCGCAGTTGCGCCTTCAGGTGCCGTTCGAAGGCTTTGGCGATGCGGTCCATGCCACCGACCGGCTGGAACATGGTCGGGGAGAACTCCGGGTATTCGTCGATCATCAGCGCGGTGGTCAGCGCCGGGTTGAGCAGGGTCTGCAGCGGCAGCGGGTCGCGTTTCTGCGCCAGTTGGTCGCCCGCTCCCGGCCAGACCTTGTAGCCGGAGCGGGCCGAACCGAGGTATTCGAGCTTGTCCGAAAGGTCGCCCCAGGTTCTCAGGAAGCTCAGCAGGTGCTCACGGTCGGCGGGGCTCAGTTCCTGGTCCAGCGCCTGGCGATTGACCGCCTTGGCCAGCAGCTCGGAAAAATGTCCGCGGCTGTCGTTGACCGCCTGGCGGATCTGGATGGCCGGCGCGTTGAGATCGGGGCGCACCAGGGCATTGCGGCTGGTGTTGACCAGCACCTCCAGCTCGACGCCAAGTTCGCGGCAGTAGCCGAGCATCAGTTGATGGTGGCTGGGCAAGCGACCGGGGCCGGCATTGAGGTAGAACCCCTGGTCGAAGTCGACGACCTGCACGCTGCCATCGGTGTACTCGACGCGATCGCCCTGGCGCACGGTCCAGTTGCGACCGCCGACGCGGTCGCGGGCTTCGAGCAAGGTCACCTTGAAACCGGCCTTGTTCAGCTCATAGGCACTGACCAGGCCGCCGATGCCGGCACCGATCACGATCACGCTGGCACCGCGGCCGACGGCGGCGGTCGGCAAGGCGGCGTAGTTTTCTTCACCGGCCGCAGCCTGGCGGTCCACTCCGAGCAGGCCCATCACCGCCGTTGCCGCCTGCAGGCCGCCAACGGCGGCGACGCGGGCGATCAGTTGTCTTCTGGTCAACGGCATGCAAGCGCTCCCTGCCTGTGTGGTGGATAGTTCATTCCGTTATAGCCCGCCGAAACATTCAGTTACTTCGGTCTATGGAGGCCATCCTAGAGAGCGCAACTTAATAAGAGAAATACATTTTAGGCATATGCAAATATTACTTTGTTTCATATTTTATGACGCGGATATTGCACGAAATGCATAGAGGAAGGGCGACTGCTACTCCCCGCGAGCCTGGGCCTCAGCCAACACCCGCAGCAGGTTGCCACCCCAGATGTTCGCCAAATCCCGCTCCCCATAACCCGCCGCCAGCAGGCGCTCGGTGATCTTCGGCAATTGCGCGACATCCTCCAGCCCCTCGACCCCGCCACCACCATCCCAGTCGGCCCCGATGCCGACATGCTCCGGCCCGACCACCGCGAGGATATGCAGCAGGTGCTTCATGTAGTCATCAAGCGTCGCCCGCGGCTCGGGAAAGCGTGCCTCCACGGCGCGGATCCGCGCCGCCAGGTCCGCCACCTGCGCTGGCGTCATGCTCGCCGCCAGACGGAATTCCCGGTACAGCGGCCCCAATGCCTTGGCACGCTCCGGATCGGGCCGCTGGTCGATCAGGTCGCTGGGAAAGCTGTTCACCTGGATCACCCCGCCCTTGGCCGCCAACGCCTTCAGGCGCCGGTCATCCAGGTTGCGCGGGTGCGCGGTGATCGCCCGGCTGGAGGAGTGCGAGGCGATGATCGGTGCCGTGGACAGCGCCAGTACCTGGTCGAACACCTGGTCCGAGGCATGGGAAACATCCAGCAGGATCCCCAGCCGGTTGGCCTCGGCCACCAGCGCCCGGCCCTGGGGACTCAGGCCATGCCATTGCGGCAACGCGGTGGCCGAATCGGCGAAGTCGTTGTTCGCCGAATGCACCAGCCCGAGCATGCTCAGGCCCAGGCGTCGATAGGTCAGCAGCCGCCCGGGGTCGGCCGCCAGCGGTTCGGCATTCTCCATGCTGATGAACACCACCCGCTGGCGCCGGGCGACGATGGCCGGGACATCCTCGGCCTTCAGGGCCAGGGCGAACTGCTGCGGGTGGGCGGCGACCATGTCGCGAATCCGCGTGAGCACCGCCAGGCCGTGTTCGCTGGCCAGGGTACGACCTTCGGCAGTCAGCGGCCCCTGGGGCGTGAAGATGGCCCAGAAGCCCCCGTCCAGTCCACCCTCCTCCATGCGCGGCAGGTCGACCTGGGACAGATCGTCGGCGTAGCGGTGGCGCTCGGTGATGTCCCAGCCGGGACGCGCCAGTTGCATCGGCGTGTCGAGGTGGCTGTCGAGAACGGTGAGGCGCTGGTGCAGGGTGTCGGCGGCCTGAACTTGCGAGACCAGCAGCAACGCAAGGGCGAGGGTTTTCTTCAACATCGGGATCATCCATGACTACCTGGAGCCGGCCTGCTGCGCACGGCGCACTCTGCAGGAGCGTGGCTTGCCCGCGAAGAGGTCCTCAAGCCTTGCGCAAAACCAAAACGACATAAAGAGCAGAAGGGAGCAGTGTCTCAGGCCGGCCCCCAGCGAAAACTGCGATCCCACAACCCGCTCACGTCCAGCTTCTGCGGCAGCACCCCGGCCTCGAAGAACAGGTCGGCGACATCCTGCTGCGAACGCACCGCCGCATCGTCAACCGGCTGCAGGATCCGCGGTCCGCTCTGGGCCTTGTACTGTGCCAGAAACACCTCCCTCGGCATCCCGAGGATCTTCGAACTCTTGGTCGCCCATTCCTCGGGATGCGCGGCAATCCATTGCCAGGAGCGGTACTCGCGCAGGATGTAGTCGGTGATCGCCGCATGCTTGAGCGGGTCGGCGATGCTGTTCTGGTTGGCCGCAATCACGTAATTGCCCGACAGGTAGCCCTGCCCGGTCTTCAGCACCCGCGCCCCGGCGCGCAACTCGGCGAGCTGGATGAAGTAGCCGAAGCTGACCCAGGCATCCACCGCGCCGTTCTGGAACGCGGCGAAGCCATCCTGGGGCGTCAGCGCCATCGGCACGATGTCGTCGAAGCCCAGCCCCTGCTCCTTCAGCGCCTTGAGCAGAAAGTAGTGGGAACTGGTGGAGCGGATATAGGCGATGCGCTTGCCCTTGAGCTCGGCCACCGACTGCACCGTCGAGCCCTTGGGCACGATGAACGCCTGGTTGTTGACGTCGCCGGTGAGCACCGCGATCAGCTTCACCGGCGCATGATTCCTGATACCGAAGATCGGCGGGATCTCGCTCATCGGCGAAATGTCCAGGGTGCCGCTGACCAGCGCCTCGAAACTCAGGTTGCCGCCGTTGAACTCGGCATACCTGACCTTGTACGGCGCCGGGCCGATGCCGGCCTCGGGGAAAAACGATGGCGCCGCGCCCTTGTAGGTCGCGACATTCAGGGTCACCCCGCTGAGGTCCTGGGCCCGGCCGAGGCTCGGCAACGCGGCGCCGAGCCCGGCCAGGGCCGAAAACTGCAGAAAACGACGACGGTCCATCAGGCTGACTCCTGTCACAGAAAGGCATCCGGCTCGTTGCGCAGAACCCGATCCCAGTAAGGTTGAAAACTGAACCAGCCGCCGAACTCGGTGCCGACCTGACGCGCGGTGTGACGCGCCACCTCGGGCGGAATCGGTCGCGGCGTGCCGGCGGCTTCGGCCAGCAGTTGAGTATGGGCGGCGTTGTCCATGGCGATGAAGCGCCAGACAGCGGCCTCGACCGTCTCGCCCACCGTCAGCAGACCATGGTTCTGCAGGATCAGCGCCTTGTGCTGGCCAAGCGTGCGGGCAATCCGCGAGCCTTCGCTGCTCTCCAGCACCACCCCGGAGAAATTGTCGAACAGCGCGTGCTTCTCGTAGAAGGCGCAGGCGTCCTGGGTCAGCGGATCGAGCAGGCGCCCCAGGCTCGACCAGGCCTTGCCGTGCAGCGAATGGGCATGGGCCGCCGCCACCACGTCCGGGCGCGCCTCGTGCAAGGCGGCATGGATGGCGAAGGCCGCCAGGTTCAACGCGCCCTCGCCTTCGACGATCTCGCCATGGGGATTGACCAGCAGCAGGTCGCAGACGCGGATATGGCCGAAGTACACGCCCACCGGGTTGACCCAGAAATGATCGGGGCGCTGTGGATCACGCACGGTGATATGCCCGGCGCCGCCCATGTCGAAACCGAGCCAGGCGAACACTCGAAAGGCCGCCGCCAGGCTCTGCTTGCGGCGCAGCCTTTCCAGTTCGACGGTCGCCTGCTGCGGCGGGTGTTCCCAGCGGAACACGGTGTGCCCGTCACGGGGCAGCCCGTAGGCACTCGGTTGATGTCTCGGTGATTCAATAGCCACGTTCGGCCTCCACGCGGTTTTCCAGGGGCAGGCCATTGGCCTCGCGGGTGATGTTGTCCAGCACCAGGCGGGCGAGGTTCAGATAGACCTGGGGTGAGTTGGCGCTGGTATGCGGCGACAGATGGATACGCGGGTGCCGATAGAAGCCATGCCCGACCGGCAGCGGCTCCGGGTCGCTGACATCCAGGCTGGCCAGGCTCAGTTGCCCACTGTCCAGCGCCTCCAGCAGGGCCTCCTGGTCGATCAGGCTGCCACGGGCGATGTTGATCAGGTGCAGGCCGGGACGGGCCGAACCGAGTACATCACGGTCAATGACACGACGGGTCAGTTCGGTCGCCGGCACCGCCAGCAGCAGGTGATCGCAGCGGGCGAACAACTCATGCAGATCGGCGACTCTCTGCACGCCGGGCACCTCGAAAGGCGCCGGCGAACGCCTCAGTGCCAGCACCTCCATGCCCAGGGCCAGGGCCTTGGGCGCCAGGGCTCGGGCAATGCTGCCGAAGCCGAACAGCCCCAGGGTGCTGCCCGCGACCTGCGCCAACGGCCGTTGCCGCCAGTGCGCCGCGTCGTCGATCCAGATCTGCGGCACCTGCTTGGCCGCCGCGAAGATGGCCGCCAGGGCGAACTCGGCAATGCTCTCGGCGGTGACGCCACGGGCGCTGGCCACCGGCAGGCTGTCGAACAGCCAGCGGGGAAAGTAGTCCAGCCCGGAGCTCGCCAGTTGCACGAAGCGCAACCCGAACGGCCAGCCCGCGGGCGCCTGGGGCGCATCGCGGAACTCGGCGTGGGGCGCCGCCAACAGCACCCGCACATCCGCCGGCAGCTCGCGCGGCAGGCCCCGGGGCAGTTCCAGCACCTCCAGTCCCAGGTTGCGCAAGCGCACGTTGAACGAGGCGTCCAGTTGGCTGGCGATGCGTGCCCCGCTCACGCCTGGCCCCCACGAGCAGGCAGGGCGAAGGCGGCACGGCCGACTGCCGCGAGAATCGCATCGTTCTGCGGTGTATGAATCCGGCTGCACAGCACATCGCGGTAGTGCCGCTCGAGCGGATTGCCACGGGCCAGACCGGGATTGCCGATGGCCTCGATTCCCAGTTCCACCGCGCTGATGGCATTGCCGGTCACCAGGTACTTGATCTGGGTCGCCTCGCTCGCGGCGATCCGTCCCTCGGCGGCGGCATCGAGCAGGACCCGGTTGGCCAGCAGCAGCGCATCGATCCTGCCGATCAGCTCATGGAAACGCGGCAGGCTCGACAGCGGCGCCCCGAGGTTGGCCGGGGTCCGCTCGCCCAGCCAGACCACCAGCCAGTCACGGGCCGCCCGGGCCACGCCGTCGTAGATCGACGACAGCAGCACCGCCAGCCAGAGCACGCCACTGCTGTCCAGCTCGGACGGGCGCGGGGTGCTGGCCGGCTGGATATCCACGGCGAACTCGCTGGCGACGAACACATCCTCGAACACCACGTCATGGCTGCCGGTGGCGCGCATCCCGAGGTGATCCCAGGTCTGCTCGATGCGAATGCCCGGGGTGTCACGGTGCACCAGCCAGGTACCGACCCTGGGCTCGGGCTCGTCGCTGCGCGCCCACACCGACAGCCAGGTCAGCCCGGGAATGCCGGTGGAGTAGATCTTGCGGCCATCCAGCCGCCAGCCGCCCTCGACCCGCCGGGCGAGGGTGCCGGGCAGGCCGCCACGGGCCGGGGTGCCGAGGTCCGGTTCGACCCGCAGCGCATTGATCAACGCGCCCTGTTCCACCGCCTCGCGGGCGACCCGCTGGCGCAGGTGCAGCGGCCAGGCCTGGTTGCCCTGCAGGCGGGTGTGCTGCAGGTACTGCATCACCAGCACCAGCGCCGTCGATGGCTCGCCCCGGGCCACCGCACCGATGACCCGCCGTGCCTGGGCCAGGGTCGCCTCGCCGCCACCCAGCTGGCGCGGCACGGTCAGCGCCAGCAGGCCGTGCTCATGCAGCCGATGCAGATTGGCATGGGGGAACTCGCTGTGCCGGTCGTAATAGGCGGCGGTGCCGGCGAACTCCTGGCTGAGCTGCTCCAGCAGGTCGGTGAAGGCCGGGGAATCGAGGTCGAGGCTCGCTCCGGCATGGGTCCTGGGCGATTGCACGGTGGTTGGGCTCATCGATGGGCGATCCTGCTGAGAAAGTGAAGGCGACCGTCATCGACGGCGGCCACGGGTTGTTCGACGCCGAGCAGCTCCAGCAGGCGCGCACGCAGCGTCTGGAAGGTCGGGCTGGCCACCTGGCGCGGACGCGGCAGGCGGATGGGAATCTGTTCGGCGATCCGGCCGTTGGCCAGGACCACCACCCGGTCGGCCAGCAGTACCGCCTCGTCGACATCGTGGGTCACCAGCAGCACCGCCGGCTCATGGGCGCGCCACAGGTCGACGATCAATTGGTGCATGCGAATCCGCGTCAGCGCGTCGAGGGCGGCGAAGGGTTCATCGAGCAGCAACAGCTTCGGCTCGCGGACCAGCGCCCGGGCCAGCGCCACCCGCTGGGCCTCGCCGCCGGACAGGGTGTGCGGCCAGGCCCCGACCCGGTGCGCCAGCCCGACCTCCGCCAGCGCCGCCAACGCCCGGGCTTTCGGCTCGGTCCCCCGCAGGCCGAGGGCGACATTGCGCCAGGCGCGTTTCCACGGCATCAGCCGGGGTTCCTGGAACACCGCCGCCAGCGGCTCGGGCACGGCCAGCCTGCCTTCGTCGATACGATCCAGGCCGGCCAGGGCGCGGAGCAAGGTGGTCTTGCCCGAACCGCTGCTGCCCAGCAGGGCGACGAATTCGCCGGGAGCGATCTCAAGGTCGAGGGCATCGAGCACCGCCTGCCCGCCGAAACGGCGGCTGACCTGCTGGCATTCGACGGCCGGACGCTGGGAACGCGAAAGAGAGAGGCTCATGATCAGTTCCTGATGAAGGATGGCCGCCAGGCCAGGGACAGGCGCTCGAGCAGACGCACCAGGCCATCGATACCCAGCCCGAGCACGCTGTAGATCAGCAGGCAGATCACGATCACATCGGTGCGCATGAAGTCCCGGGCATCATTGACCAGGTAGCCGATACCGGCGCTGGCGTTGATCTGCTCGACCACCACCAGGCCCAGCCAGCTCAGGCCGAAGGCGTAGCGCAGGCCAACGAAGAAGGATGGCAGGGCACCGGGCAGGATCACGTGCCAGATCCGCTCGCGCCGGGACAGCCCCAGCAGGGTCGCCGCCTCCAGCAATTTGGGATCGAGGCCACGGATGCCGGCAAACAGTGTGAGGTAAACGGGAAACGTGGTGCCCAGGGCGATCAGGGCGATCTTCGGCGTCTCACCCACGCCGAACCAGAGGATGAACAGCGGCACGATGGCGAGAAATGGCAGGGTGCGCAGCATCTGCACCGGCGAGTCGATCAGCAGTTCCCCTCGCCGTGACAGTCCCGAGAGCAGGGCCAGCACGGTGCCGATGCTGACACCGATGGCCAACCCGCCCAAGGCCCGTTGCAGGGAAACCCACAGGTGACGACCCAGCTCGCCGCTGCCGAGCATCTGCCACAAAGTGCCACCGATGGTGCTGGGTGCGGCGATGATTCGGCTCGGCAGTAACCCGCTGCGCGATGCCAGTTCCCAGAGCAGCAGCAACACCAGCGGACTGATCAGGCGCAGCGCCGGTTCGCGCCAGCCGGTCCAGCGGGCCAGCGCACGCAGGCCGGATCGAGGGGAGACAAGGTCTTGCGCGGGCATGCTGACGTCCTGTTCTGTAGCGCGTGGATGACCATGCTAACTACATAAAAAACGTCCGTGAAATTCGCTTTGGTTCTAATCTAATATACAAAAATTGCATTTATAAAAATAACAATTATGCAAACAATAGATTAACAGGCCTGCGCAGTGCCCGTCCGAGGAAGGCCAGGGGGCAGTCCCGGCTTCAGGACTTGCCGACCCGCTGCGCGACCATCTCGCCGAACGCGCTCACCGGCTCCTGCAGGTTGCCGAGGAAACGCGGGTGGATCAGCCACAGGTCGATCACCGGCTTGAAGTCCGTCACCGGCACGATCTCCAGCTTGTTGCGATGACCGCTGTTTTCCAGCAAGGGGGCCGGCACCAGCCCGTAACCCAGGCCATTGGCGATCAGTCCCAGTTGCAGTTCGGTGCCGAAGGTTTCCAGGTTGATCTGCAACGACAGGCCCTGGGCACTCAGGGCCCGCTGCAAGCCGGCGCGAAAACCGCAGCCATCGGGGTTGAGCACCCAGCCGCGCTGGTACAGGTCGGCCAGCTTGCATGAACGGCGGGTCACCTCACCCTTCGCCGCCACCACCACCAGGTTCATGCTGCCCAGCGAGCGCCCGACCACCCCGTCGGGGAACACCTTGCCCGCCGGGAACAGTGCCGCCACCACGTCCAGCTCACCGTTCTCGACCTTGCCCAGCAGGTGGCTGCCCCAGCCGGTGGCGACCGAGGTCTGCAACTGCGGGTAGAGATTCTTCAACTGGCTCAGGGCATCGAGCAGCACCACGTCACCGATGGTCTGCGGCACGCCGATACGCAACGCCCCGCTGGGCGCGCCGTCATTGGCCACCAGTTCGCTGAGGCCATCGAGCGCGCGCAGCACTTCCAGGCACTGCCCATAGACCCGCAGGCCCATGCTGGTGGGCTTGAGCGGCTTGGTGTTGCGGTCGAGCAACTCCACCCCCAGCGCCTCCTCGAAATTCTGCACACGCCGGGTGATGGCCGGCTGGGTCAGTTGCAGCGAATCGGCGGCCTGGCTGATGGTCTGGCAACGGATCACCGCCACGAATGCATTGATATCATCTATCTTCATTCTTTATTCGCATAATAAATAAGTGGAAAAATGCCAGGAAAGAATAATACCTTTTAGCCCACTCGTGTAGTTCACGTCGTATCCGACTGTCCACGGAGGGACCTCAATGCCTCGACAATCCCATCGCCCCGTTGCCACGCCAGCGGCCCCGAACCTCGGTCGATTACGCCACTTCATCGACCAATTGGCCGCCCTGCTCGCTACCCGACCTGGCGAAGAACAGGTACTCGCGGATGGCAGCCGGCTGCTGCAACAACTGGTCGCCCATGACGACTGGCTGCCCGCGGCGTTCGCCCAGCCCGATCCGCAGCGCTACCAGCAGTTCCTGCTGCATGCCGATTCGCGCCAGCTGTTCTCCATCGTCAGTTTCGTCTGGGGCCCGGGCCAGAGCACGCCGATTCATGATCATCGGGTCTGGGGGCTCATCGGCATGCTGCGCGGCGCCGAATATTCCCAGGGTTTCGAACGCCGCGCCGACGGCAGCCTGCAGCAAGCCGGCCAGGCAATTCGCCTGGATCCCGGTCAGGTCGAGGCGGTCTCGCCGCGCATTGGCGATATCCACCAGGTATCGAATGCATTCGACGACCGGGTGTCGATCAGCATCCACGTCTATGGCGGCAACATCGGCGCGGTGAAGCGTGCGGTGTACCACCCGGACGGCAGTGAAAAACCGTTCATCTCCGGCTACTCCAACAGCCTGCTACCTAACCTCTGGGACCTGTCGAAGGAGCCCCCGCAATGACCGAGATCCGCACCCGCCATTACCAGGACATTCGTCAGGCCCTGCTGGCCCGCCAGGAACTGGTCCTGCTCGATGTCCGCGAAGAAGCCCCCTTCGCCGAGTCCCACCCATTGTTCGCCGCCAACATCCCGCTGTCGAAACTGGAACTGGAGGCCTATGCCCGGATTCCCCGCGGGGACACGCCGGTGACCCTCTACGACAATGGCGAGGGCCTGGCACAACGGGCCGCTGCCGTGCTGCATGAGCTGGGCTACAGCGACGTGGCCCTGCTCGAGGGCGGCCTGGCCGGTTGGCAGCAAGCCGGTGGCGAGCTGTTCAAGGACGTCAACGTGCCCAGCAAAGCCTTCGGCGAACTGGTGGAGTCCGAGCGCCACACGCCATCGCTGGCCGCCGAGGAAGTCCAGGCGCTGCTGGATGCCGAGGCCGACCTGGTGATACTCGATGCCCGTCGTTTCGACGAATACCAGACCATGAGCATCCCCGGCGGCATCAGCGTACCCGGTGCCGAACTGGTGCTGCGGGTCGCCGAGCTGGCGCCCGACCCGCAAACCCGGGTCATCGTCAATTGCGCCGGACGCACCCGCAGCATCATCGGCACCCAATCGCTGGTCAACGCGGGCATTCCCAATCCGGTCGCCGCGCTGCGCAACGGCACCATCGGCTGGACCCTGGCCGGGCAGGCGCTGGAGCATGGGCAGGCACGGCGCTTTGCCGACGTCGGCGAGGACAATCGCCACGCCGCGCAAAAGGCCGCCCGGGCGGTGGCCGACCGGGCCGATGTGGGCCGCGCCAGCCTGGCCGAGCTGCGCCAATGGCAGGCCGAACGCGGCCGTACCACCTACCTGTTCGACGTGCGCACCCCGGAGGAATTCGAGGCCGGCCACCTGCCCGGCGCCCGCTCCACGCCCGGCGGCCAGTTGGTGCAGGAGACCGATCACTTCGCCAGCGTGCGCGGCGCCCGGCTGGTACTGGTGGACGACGACGGCGTGCGGGCGAACATGAGCGCCTCTTGGCTGGCGCAGATGGGCTGGCAGGTGAAGGTACTCGACGACCTCGCGGCGAGCGATTTCAGCGAGCAGGGTCCCTGGCAGCCACCACTGCCCGCGCGCCCCGGAGCCCGCTTCGTGGACGCCGCGACCCTGGCCACCTGGTTGCGCGAGCCGGGCACCCAGGTGCTGGACTTCACCGCCAGCGCCAACCATGTACAACGGCATATCCCCGGTGCCTGGTGGGCATTGCGCAGCCAGCTCGCCCAGGCGCTGGCACGGATTCCCCCGGCGGAGCGTTATGTACTGACCTGTGGCAGCAGCCTGCTGGCCAACTTCGCCATCCCCGAGGTCCAGGCCCTGACCGGTAAACCGGTGTGGCTGCTGAACGGCGGGACAGCGGCCTGGATCGCCGCCGGACTACCGGTGGAAAGCGGTGAACAGCGCCTGGCCGCGCCGCGTATCGACCGCTACCGCCGTCCCTACGAAGGCACCGACAACCCACGGGAAGCCATGCAGGGCTATCTCGACTGGGAATACGGTCTGGTGGCCCAACTGGGCCGGGACGGCACCCACGGGTTCTTCGTGATCTGATACCTGCATCCGTGGCGGGCAAGGCCGAAGAGGCGGTGCATTTCAGGCGAGACAAATAGCAATAATTCTCGATATCATTCACGACTTTACAGCCCTGCCACCCGAAGTCGTGAAGGTTCCGCCATGTCTCGTCCCAAGCCCGACCCGCTGTCGGCTGAAACCTTTCGCGGGTTCTATGCGGACATCCTGCATTTCCTGCGCAAACGCACAGACAACGCCAGCGATGCGGCGGACATGACCCAGGACGTCTTCACCCAGTGGCTGGACTACGACCAGCAGGCCAAGGTCGAACAGCCACGGGCCTTCCTGTTCCAGATGGCACGCAATCTGCTGCGTGATCACTGGCGCAAGCAGAAGGTCAGGCAGGCGGTGCACAGCGAACAGGCCGACCCGGGGCTGGAACCGGTGGCCGACGAGCGCAACGACCCGTTGGCCGCCGCGCAGCGCCTGCAACGACTGGAGCAATTGAAAGAGGTACTCGCCGAACTCTCGCCTCGGCGTCGAGAAGCCCTTATGCTTGCCCGTTTCGAGGGCTTGAGCCAGGCCCGGATCGCTGAACGCATGGGGATTTCCGTCAGCATGGTGGAAAAACATATCGCCTTTGCCTTGCTGCACTGCAAGCAGCGCCTGGAACAGGAGCAGGGCAAGGAGCAGCCGGAATGACCCGCGCCAACGATATCGAATTCGATGAAAACAGCATCGACGCCCAGGCTGCCAGCTGGTTTGCCCGCAATCGCGCCGAGCAGGCCCCAGGCACCGACAAGGACTTCGAACAATGGCGGGCCGACCCGGCCCACGCCAAGGCCTATGCCGAGTTCGAGGCCCTGTGGGCCGACCTCGTCGAGCTCCAGCAACTGAACCGGCCGGTGCCCCTGCCCGCACGCCGCAAGAATCCCTGGCGCTCGGTCCTGGCCAGCGCGGCCGCCCTGGTCTGTGCGCTGTTGGCAAGCCATGTCGGTGCGCCCAACAGCGCCTACCACCACCAGGTCGCCGCCCATGCCGAAGGCACCCGCACCCTGAAACTGCCGGACGGCAGCACCCTGTACGTGAACGCCAACACGCGCCTGCGCATCAACTTCCGCAGCCTGCAACGGGACATCTACCTGGACCAGGGCCAGCTCTACCTGGAGGTCGCCGCCGACAAGGAACGCCCACTCTGGGTGCACGCCGGCAACGCGCGGGTGCGCGTGGTCGGCACCGCCTTCGATGTGCGTCGCGGCCAGAAGCAACTGGTGGTCAGCGTCGCCCACGGCCAGGTGGCCTTCGAACCCGAAGGCGATCCGGGCAAGGCGACTCTGCTCGAAGCCCGCCAACGCGGAATCTACGACTACGCCAGGGACACCGTGCAGCAACAGCCGGTCAGTGCCGAGGAGGTCGCCGACTGGCGCAGCGGTCACCTGACCTTTCGCAATCGCGAACTGCTCAGCCTGATCGACGAATTGAACCTGTACCGCAGCAAGCCGGTGCAACTGGCCGATGGGCCGCTGGCGCATTTCAAGGTGTCCGGCAGCCTCGATGCCCAGGATCCGGATGCCCTGCTCAACGCCCTGCCGGTGCTGATCCCGGTGCGAACCGTGGCCCTGGACGACGGCCAGGTGCGGATCGAAAGCCGCAAATGAGCATACATGAGAATATTTTTCATTCGCAGGTGAGGTTTTCTTTCACTGCCGCGTCTTCCTCCCCGATTGCGTTCTGAACGAACGCCTTTTTGGCCTTTGGCCACACCGGGGGATTCAATGTTTCGCGCCGCTCACGAGTTGTTCCATCACTGTTCCCGCCCAACCCTGATCGCCGCCTGCCTGATGGCCAGCCTGCCGGTCCAGGCCGCCGACAAGGTCGCCATGAGCCTGCCGGCGCAGTCGCTGGCGACCTCCCTCAGCCAGGTGGCACAGAAGACCCACATCCAGTTGCTGTTCGACGAGGAACAGTTGCACAACATCCAGGCCCGCGCGCTGGAAGGTCAGTTCACCGCCCAGGAAGCCATCGGCCTGCTGCTCAAGGGCGGCAACTTCAAACTGCTCATGGTCGGCAACACCTTCGTGATCCGCAAGGCCGACGCTGAGCCAACCCCCGACAAGGGCGCCATCCAGCTGGGCGCGGTGAGCATCCTCGGCGACGGCAAGGAAGTGGACTCCAGCAGCGTCGGCCGCTCGACCCTGACCAAGGACGATATCGAGCGCAGCCAGCCGGGCAACATCCCCTCGCTGCTCTCGACCCTGCCCGGCATCAGCATGGGCGGCTCGATGAAGCCCGGCGGGCAGACCATCAATATCTGGGGCCTGGGCGACGCCGAGGACGTGCCGCTGACCGTCGACGGCGCCACCAAGAGCAGTTTCGAGCGCTACCAGCAGGGCACCATTTTCATCGAGCCGGAACTGATCAAGAGCATCGAGGTGGAAAAGGGCCCGCACTCGCCCGAAACCGGCAACGGCGGCTTCGGCGGCACGGTGCACATGGAAACCAAGGATGCTCCCGACCTGCTGGAAAAGGGCCGCAACAGTGGCGCCATGGTCAAGTACGGCTACGCCAGCAACAACCATGAGCAGACCTACAGCGGCGCGACCTACGGCCGTACCGACGATGGCAAGGCCGACGGCCTGGTATTCCTGACCAAGCGTGACGGCGGTGACCTGAAACTGGCCGAAACGCCACCCAATCCCAACAACCAGTATCCGATCAATCCCAAGCGCCTTCCCAACAGCGCCCAGGACCTGGATGCGGTGCTGCTCAAGCTCAACCTGAATCTCACCGACGAGCAGAGCCTCAAGCTCTCCTACTCGCGCTCCAACAGCGAGCGCTGGACACCCTTCTCGGCCCAGAGCTACCCGACACCACCGACCGCTTCCAACATCCGCCAGTACGGCTACGAGGGCGCGTTGAAACGGATGCTGGCCAATCGTGAAACCATCGACACCACCTGGTCGGGCAAGTACGAATACAAGCCACTGGACAACCCGCTGGTGGACTTGCAGATCAAGTACTCGCAGTCCAACACCGACCAGACCGACGAGCGCAACGCCAGCGCCTTCTTCAGCCTGGCCACCGGCGGACGCAAGATGGACACCGAATACCGGGACCGCGAACTGGAGATCAAGAACACCAGCCTGTTCGACACCGGTTCCCTGCAGCACGCGCTGACGGTCGGCACGCAGATCCGCAAGCACGCCCGCGAAACCGAGATGTGGATGCCGGGCAGCACCTACAACACCGCCCGCTACAACTACGGCCACTTCCAGCCGGGTTTCATGCCCCACGGCAAGGTCGACGCCAATGCCTTCTTCATCGAGGACGCCGTGACCCTGGGCGACTTCACCCTGACCCCGTCGCTGCGCTACGACCACGTGCGCAACCGTGGCGAGGCCAACGACGCACCGTACTATTCCAACCCCGATCCGGCCATCGGCCACGACTACAGCGACCGCACCTACACCGGCTGGTCGCCACGCCTGGCGGCCTTCTGGCGGGTGACGCCGACCCAGGGCCTGTACGCCAACTACAGCAAGACCTGGCGGGCCCCGGTGATCGACGAGCAATACGAAGTCCAGGGGCTGGGCAGCCGCACCGCCACCAGTGTCGACCTCGACCCCGAGCGCATCACCGCGCTGCGTTTCGGCAGCATCAGCAACTTCTCCAAGCTGCTGACCGACAACGACGACCTGATGATCCGCACCACCTTCCTGCACAACCGCATCGAGGACGAGATCTTCAAGGCCACCGGCGTGGGCTGCGCCAACCAGGCGATCAATGGCGGTACCATCAGCACCGCCTGCCCGCCGGGCCCGATGTCCAACTACCGCAACGTCGGCGGCACGACCATCAAGGGCTTCGAGGTCGAAAGTTTCTACGACTCCAGCTACCTGTTCGGTCAATTGTCCTATAGCTACCTGACCGGCAAGCGCGACAACCCGTACACCAACCCCTGGGGGCCATCGGTCTGGGCACGGGACATTCCGCCGGCCAAATGGGTGGTACTGCTCGGTACCAAGATCCCGAGCCTGGATGCCCGCGTCGGCTGGCAGGGCGTCTACGTGCGCAAGACCGACCGGGTACCCAGCGACAAGTACAGCCGCGGCCCGGGCACCAGTGTCGGCGATGCCTTCTACGACCAGTACGAAAACGACAGTTACGTGGTGCAGAGCGTGTTCGCCCAGTGGAAACCGCAGCAGCGCTACCTGAAGGGCACGGAAGTGAACCTGACGGTGGATAACCTGATGAACCGCAGCTACCGCCCGGAATTGAGCGGCGACCGGGCCTACAGCGTGGGGCGCAACCTCAAGGTCAGCCTGACACGCTACTTCTGACCCTCACCTGACCTGGTGAAGGCAGCTTTCCTGTGGGGACTGCTTTCCTGTGGGAGCGGGCTTGCCCGCGAATAGGCCCTTGAGGGCGCCAAAAGCTTCGCGGGCAAGCCCGCTCCCACATAAAGCCAATGGGGCCGGCCATGGCCCCATCAACCGGCGTTCGCCCGCACCACGCTCAACTCCCGGACCTGGGCCCGTTTCTGGCTCAGGTAACGGGTACAGCCGACCCGCAGGAACGAAGCGAAATTCACCACCTCGCCGCGATAGTCCATCACCTCCTCATACAAGCGGGTGATCATCTGGTTGGTGGTCACGCCCTCCCCCTCGGCCATCTCGCTGAGGATGTCCCAGAACTGATTTTCCAGGCGCAGGGTGGTCACCACGCCACCGATGCGCAGTGAGCGGGAACGCGACTCGTAGAGGATCGGATCGGCCTTGACGTAGAGTTCGCACATCGGCGCTGCCTCGCTTACAGGGTGATTTGGGTGCCCAGCAGGCCAAGGAACGCCGCCAGCCAGCTCGGATGCGCCGGCCAGGCCGGGGCGGTGGCGAGGTTGCCCTGGACATGGGCCTGGCTGACCGCGATATCGATGTAGCGGCCACCGGCCAGGCGCACTTCCGGGGCACAGGCCGGGTAGGCACTGCACTCGCGACCTTCAAGGATACCCGCCGCCGCCAGCAATTGCGCGCCGTGGCACACTGCGGCGATCGGCTTGCCGGCCTGGTCGAAGGCCTGTACCAGTTGCAGCACCCTGTCGTTCAGGCGCAGGTATTCCGGGGCACGACCACCGGGAATCAGCAGGCCGTCGTAATCGGCGGCATCGACCTGGGCGAAGTCGAAGTTCAGCGCAAACAGGTGCCCGGGCTTCTCGCTGTAGGTCTGGTCGCCCTCGAAATCATGAATCGCGGTGCGTACGGTCTGGCCGGCGGTCTTGTCCGGACACACGGCATGCACCTGGTGACCGACCATCTGCAGCGCCTGGAACGGCACCATCACTTCGTAGTCTTCGACGTAATCGCCAACCAGCATCAGGATCTTTTTCGCGGCCATGGGGTGAACTCCTCTGGGTGAACGCTTGGGCAGACAAGAGTAGCCAAGGTAGCCCCTGAGCACCCGGGCGGGTAATCGCCGGCTACTACGGTTGTCCGCCCCCGAACTGTACGGACAACTCTGTGCCCAGCTGTAGCAGCCCCCGCCGCAGGGTTTATGGCTGAATGAACACCCGTTCTCCAGCCTACTTTCGGTTCTCTCCCTATGTCTTCCCGTGAAAACACCGGCATGCTGCTCGGCCTGCTGGGCGTCGTGATCTTCAGCCTGACCCTGCCCTTCACCCGCATCGTGGTGCAGGAAATCAACCCGCTGCTCAATGGCCTCGGCCGAGCCCTGGTGGCGGCGATTCCGGCGGCGGCACTGTTGTTGTGGCGACGGGAGAAATGGCCGACCTGGAGCCAGTTCAAGGGCCTGTGGCTGGTGATCGCCGGGGTGATCCTCGGTTTCCCGGTGCTTTCGGCGTGGGCCATGCAGAGCCTGCCGGCCTCCCACGGTGCGCTGGTCAACGGCCTGCAACCTTTGTGCGTGGCGTTGTATGCAGCCTGGCTGTCCCATGAGCGGCCATCGAAAGCCTTCTGGGCCTGCGCGGCCCTGGGCAGTGCGCTGGTGCTCGGCTATGCCCTGCTCAGCGGCGCCGGCAGCATCCAGGCCGGTGATCTGCTGATGCTCGGCGCCATCGCGGTCGGCGGCCTCGGCTATGCCGAAGGTGGGCGCCTGGCCCGGGAAATGGGCGGCTGGCAAGTGATCTGCTGGGCACTGGTGCTGTCGGTGCCGGTATTGATCGGGCCAGTGCTGTACCTGGCGGTGCAACACCAGGGCGCGGTTTCCGCCAGGACCTGGTGGGCCTTCGGCTACGTGGCGATGTTCTCGCAGTTTCTCGGGTTCTTCGCCTGGTACGCCGGGCTGGCGCTGGGCGGCATCGCCCGGGTCAGCCAGATCCAACTGCTGCAGATCTTCTTCACCATCGCCTTCTCGGCGCTGTTCTTCGGTGAGCATGTCGAGCCGGTGACCTGGCTGTTCGCCGCCGGCGTGATCGTCACGGTGATGCTGGGGCGCAAGGCCGGGGTACGCCCGGCGCAACCGGGCCAGCTGCCGTCCGGGGTTCAGCTCAAGTAGCCATCGGCGCGCAGCAGGGTTTCCAGGCAATGCTCCTGGATGGCATAGAACGCCTTGAGTTCCTCGATCTTCGCCAGCAGCCGGGCCGGGTCCTGGGGCTCGGCCCGCTTGACCGCGAGGATCATTTTGTTCTTGTTGGTGTGTTCCAGGGAGATGAACTCGAAGACCTTGGTCTCGTAGCCACAGGCCTCGAGGAACAGCGCCCGCAGGCTGTCGGTGACCATCTCGGCCTGCTGGCCCAGGTGCAGGCCGTATTGCAGCATCGGCTTGAGCAGCGCCGGGCTCTGGATCTGCTGGCGGATCTGCTTGTGGCAGCATGGCGAGCACATGATGATCGAAGCCCCGGAGCGGATACCGGTGTGGATCGCGTAGTCGGTGGCGATATCGCACGCATGCAGGGCGATCATCACCTCCAGTTCGCTCGGCGCCACGCTGCGCACATCGCCGCACTTGAACACCAGGCCGGGATGCTCCAGGCGGGCCGCGGCCGCGTTGCACAGGGTGACCATGTCCTCGCGCAGTTCGACGCCGGTCACCTCGGCCACCGCCTGTCGGGTGTTGCACAGGTAATCGTGGATGGCGAAGGTCAGGTAGCCCTTGCCCGAACCGAAGTCCGCCACCCGTACCGGCCGGTCGAGCGGGATCGGTGAACTGCCCAGGGCGTGTGAAAACACCTCGATGAACTTGTTGATCTGCTTCCACTTGCGCGACATCGCCGGGATCAGCTCATGCTGGCGGTTGGTCACGCCCAGGTCAGCCAGGAACGGCCGGCTCAGTTCCAGGTAGCGGTTCTTCTCGCGATTGTGCTCGGCCGAGGGCACCTCGCGCTCCTGCCGGGCCTTGCCCTTGAACAGCGTGCTCTTGCCCTTCTTGCCGTATTCGAGCTGGATCTCGTCGGTCAGCGACAGCAGGTGGGCGTTCCTGAACGACGCCGGCAGCAGCGCCGCGACGTTCGCCACGCCTTCGGCCAGGGGGAAATTCTTGGTGATGTCGCGGGTCTTGTAGCGGTAGACGAAGGACAGGCAGGGCTGGTCCCTGACCGTCAACTGCTTGATGATCAACCGCTGCAGGTCTGCCTCGGCGCCGACATGCCTGGCCAGCACCAGCTTGATGAAGGCATTCTGCGCCAGGCTGGTTTCGAGCAGTTCGATGAACTGGGCGTGATGGTCCGGCACGGACTGGGCGGGTTTTGCAGTGACTGACATGTAGGGAAACGCCTCGGGCGTGCGGAATCTGATCTGGGAATGCCGGGCATTGTATCAGCCCAGCACCACCAGGCGGTTCGGCAACTCGTTGCGCGTCTGGGTCAGGGGTACATGGGTGATCAGCAGCTTGCCGCAGTCCTCGATGCAGGAGAGAAAGCCCTGCAGCGTCTGCCCCTGCCTGACCTGCTCGGTGAACGCCTTGACGATGGGTTCCCAGACGCTGTTGTCCAGGCGTCGGGCAATGCCCTCGTCCACCAGGATCTCCACATAGCGCTCGGCCTCGCTGACGAAGATCAGCACCCCGGTGCCGCCAACCGTGTGGTGCAGGTTCTGTTCGAGAAACTGCCGCCGCGCCAGCCCCGAGGCGCGCCAGTGCCGCACCGAGCGCGGAATCAGCCGGCTGGTGACCGACGGGATGCGAAACAGCAGGCACAGCACGATGAAGCTGCTCCACTGCACCGCCAGCAAGGCGTGTCCGTTCAGCCAGCCGAAGACGAAGTTGATGACGCCCGGTACCAGCAGCGCCAACAGGCTGGCCCAGAGCAACGGGATATAGGCGTAGTCGTCGGCACGGCTGGCCAGCACCGTCACCAGTTCCGCATCGGTCTGGCGCTCCACCCGCGCGATCGCCTCGGCGACCTGGCGCTGTTCGTATTCACTGAGTAAGGCCATGGTTGTGCTGCTCTCTCATTATTATGGGTTACCAACTGCCCGACGATCCGCCGCCGCCAAAACTGCCACCGCCACCGCTGAAGCCACCGCCGGAACGACTGCCACCGCCGCCGCCCAGGCCACCGGACCCGCCACCCCTGGGCCCATAGCCCATCAGTTGCATGATCGCGCAGAACAGCACGAACAGCACGCAGAGCAAGCCGACCAGGAACGGGTGTCGCGAACCGAAGTCTCCCTCCGGCTCGGGTTCGTCCTGTACCTTGCCGCCCAGGGTATCAAGCATCGCCTCGACCCCGGAGCGGATACCGCTGGAAACATGACCACGCTTGAACTGCGGCACGATCAACTGGTTGATGATCAGCGAAGCGCGGGCATCGGTCAGGCGTTCCTCAAGGCCGTAACCGACCTCGATACGCACCTTGCGCTCGTCACGGGCGACGATCAGCAGCGCACCGTTGTTGCGATCCTTCTGGCCGATGCCCCAGTGCCGGCCCAACTGGTAGCCGAATTCCTCGATGGTGGCGCCCTGCAGGTTCGGCAGGGTGACCACCACGATCTGCTCGCCGGTGGCCTTTTCGTGGGCCTGCAACTCCCGGCTCAGGTCCTCGGCCACCGCGGCGTCGATCATCCCGGCATTGTCCACCACCCGTCCGGTCAGTTCGGGAAACTGCAAGTCGGCCCTGGCCACCATTGCCAGCGTGCAGAGCAACAGCCACAGGGCGCTCTTGAAAATACGCATGCCTACCTCATCCGTGATGACACAGCGGTCAGAACTTCACTTGCGGTGCCTTGTCGGCATCCTGGGCGGTCGCCTCGAAGTTCGGCCGCAGCGGCAGGTCGCTGTACATCAGGCTGTGCCAGAGACGGCCGGGAAAAGTGCGGATCTCGGTGTTGTACTTCTCCACGCTGAGGATGAAGTCGCGCCGGGCCACGCTGATGCGGTTCTCGGTGCCTTCGAGCTGGGACTGCAGGGCGAGGAAGTTCTGGTTCGACTTGAGGTCCGGATAACGCTCCGACACCACCATCAGCCGGCTCAGCGCGCCGGTCAGTTGGCCCTGGGCATCCTGGTACTGCTTGAGCTTCTCCGGGTTGTCCAGGGTACTGGCATCGACCTGCACCGAGGTCGCCCGCGAGCGGGCCTCGATCACCGCAGTCAGGGTGTCCTGCTCCTGCTTCGCGTAGCCCTTGACCGTTTCCACCAGGTTCGGAATCAGGTCCGCGCGCCGCTGGTACTGGTTCTGTACCTGGGCCCAGTTGGCCTTCACCTGCTCGTCGTAGGTGGGAATGTTGTTGATGCCGCAGCCCGCCAGCATGCTGGCCAGCAGGGCCAGGGCGGCGATTCTCCAGCTCGAACGCAAACCTTGGAATGCATGCATGCTCGAAACGCTCCTTGAAACGATAAAAAGGGACAATGGCCAGGGCCCTGCGTAGGGCATAATCCGCCCCCGCCACTGGAATGTATGAAGCCAATCAGCTAAAAGATGCCCAGCGCGAAAAACAGTTCAGCAGTGTGCTGGATTTATTGGCACAACAATAGCCGCTCCCAATAACGAAACAGCCCGGCCGGCGCCCAACGAGCAGTCGCTGGATCGGACTCCCGAGATAATCATTCATGAAGAAGCTGTGTTTGCTGGGCCTTGCTGTCGGCCTGGCCAGTCTCCCGGTTGCGGCGGACACGAAGTCCGCTCCCATCGAAAACAAGGACGCCTTCATCGCCAACCTGATGAAGCAGATGACCCTCGAGGAAAAGATCGGCCAGTTGCGTCTGATCAGCATCGGTCCGGAAATGCCCCGCGAACTGATCCGCAAGGAAATCGCCGCGGGCAACATCGGCGGCACCTTCAACTCCATTTCCCGCCCGGAAAACCGTCCGATGCAGGACGCGGCCATGCGCAGCCGGCTGAAGATCCCGATGTTCTTCGCCTATGACGTGATCCACGGCCACCGCACCATCTTCCCGATCAGCCTGGGCCTGGCCTCCAGCTGGGACATGGACGCCATCGGCCGCTCCGGGCGTATCGCCGCCCAGGAAGCCAGTGCCGACAGCCTCGACATCACCTTCGCGCCGATGGTCGACATCTCCCGCGACCCGCGCTGGGGCCGTACCTCCGAAGGCTTCGGCGAAGACACCTACCTGGTCTCGCGCATCGCCAAGGTGATGGTCCAGGCCTACCAGGGCAAGAGCCCGAGCGCGCCCGACAGCATCATGGCCAGCGTCAAGCACTTCGCCCTGTACGGCGCGGTGGAAGGCGGCCGCGACTACAACGTGGTCGACATGAGCCCGGTGAAGATGTACCAGACCTACCTGCCGCCCTACCGCGCCGCCATCGACGCCGGCGCAGGCGGGGTGATGGTCGCGCTGAACTCGGTCAACGGCGTGCCCGCCACCTCCAACACCTGGCTGATGCAGGACCTGCTGCGCAAGGACTGGGGCTTCAAGGGCCTGGCGGTCAGCGACCACGGGGCGATTTTCGAATTGCTCAAGCATGGCGTCGCCAAGGACGGTCGCGAAGCGGCCAAGCTGGCGATCAAGGCCGGCATCGACATGAGCATGAACGACTCCCTGTACGGCAAGGAACTGCCGGGGCTGATCAAGTCCGGCGAAGTGCCGCAGCGCGAGCTGGACAACGCCGTGCGTGAAGTGCTCGGTGCCAAGTACGACATGGGCCTGTTCAAGGACCCGTACCTGCGTATCGGCAAGGCCGAAGACGATCCGGCCGACACCAATGCCGAGAGCCGCCTGCACCGCGCCGAAGCCCGCGACGTGGCCAAGCGCAGCCTGGTGCTGCTCAAGAACGAGAAACAGACCCTGCCGCTGGCGAAGTCGGCGAAGATCGCCGTGGTCGGTCCGCTGGCCAAGGCCCCGATCGACATGATGGGCAGTTGGGCCGCCGCTGGCCAACCCGCGCAATCGGTCACCCTGTTCGACGGCATGAGCCGCGCCCTGGGTGACAAGGGTCAACTGGTCTATGCCCGCGGCTCGAATATCACCACCGACAAGAAGATCGTCGATTACCTCAACTTCCTCAACTTCGATGCGCCGGAAGTGGTCGATGACCCGCGTCCCGAGCAGCAGTTGATCGACGAAGCGGTCAAGGCCGCACAGCAGGCCGACGTGGTGGTGGCCGCGGTGGGCGAATCGCGCGGCATGTCCCACGAATCGTCGAGCCGTACCGACCTGAACATCCCCGAGACCCAGCGCAAGCTGATCACCGCCCTCAAGGCCACCGGCAAGCCGCTGGTGCTGGTGCTGATGAACGGCCGTCCGCTGACCATCGGCCAGGAACAGGACCAGGCCGACGCCGTGCTGGAAACCTGGTTCAGCGGGACCGAAGGCGGCAACGCCATCGCCGACGTGCTGTTCGGCGACTACAACCCGTCGGGCAAGCTGCCGATCACCTTCCCGCGCTCGGTCGGCCAGGTGCCGATGTACTACAACCACCTGACCATCGGCCGGCCGTTCACGCCGGGCAAGCCGGGCAACTACACCTCGCAGTACTTCGACGAGGAAAACACTCCGCTGTATCCGTTCGGCTACGGCCTGAGCTACACCGACTTCAGCCTGAGCAACATGGCGCTGTCCTCGACCACGCTGAACAAGAGCGGCAAGCTCGACGCCAGCATCACCGTGCGCAACACCGGCAAGCGTGATGGCGAGACCGTGGTGCAGTTGTACATCCAGGACGTGGCCGGCTCGATGATCCGTCCGGTCAAGGAACTGAAGAACTTCCAGAAGGTGATGCTCAAGGCCGGGGAAGAGAAGGTCATCCACTTCACCATCGACGAGAACGACCTGAAGTTCTACAACACCCAGCTCAAGTACGTGGCCGAGCCGGGCAAGTTCAACGTGCAGATTGGCCTGGATTCCCGGGACGTGACGCAACAGAGCTTCGAATTGCTGTAACAGGGTTACCCGTGCCCTGAGGGCTCCCCACCGTGGGAGCCTGACTCTGTGGGAGCGGGCTGCGGCGCCCACCGCACCACCCGCCCCTTCTGCATCCCCCGCTCCATGGCGTGTTATCTTTCCCGCCCTCTCTCCAGCCTGTCATTGCCCGCATGCCGCCGATCCCTCGTTCCCTGCGCCTGCTGCTCCATACCCTGCTGATTCTCGCGGGCACCGTGCTGGCCGCCGGCTGGGCAATGCACCGTGCCACGCAGCAGGCACTGCTGGACGATGCCGTCCGCGGACGGGGGCAGCTGGCGCTGTACGCCAACTCCCTGCACACCCTGATCGAACGATACCGCGCCATGCCGGCCGTGATCGCCCTGGACCCGGAACTGCGCCAGGCCCTCAACGGACCGCTCACCGCGCAACAGCAGGATGCGCTCAACCGCAAGCTGGAACGCATGAACGGCGCCGCACGTTCCTCGACCCTGCAACTGCTCGATCGCAACGGCCTGTCGGTGGCCGCCAGCAACTGGCGCCTGCCCAGCAGCTACGTCGGCCATTACTACGGCTTTCGCCCCTACTTCAACCAGACCCGCAGCGAAGGCAGCGGGCATTTCTACGCGGTCGGGGTGACCAGCGGGATTCCCGGCTACTTCCTCTCCAGCGCGGTGCTCAACGACAACGGCGAGTTCATCGGTGCCATGGTGGTCAAGCTGGAGTTCCCCGAGATCGAACGCGAATGGGGCAAGGGCAGCGACATCCTGCTGGTCAGCGACGCCCGCGACATCGTGTTCATCTCCAACCAGCCGGCCTGGCGCTATCGCCTGCTGCGCCCACTGTCGGACAACGACCGCAGCGAAATCGGCCGCACCCGCCAGTACGACAAGCAGCCACTGAGCACCATCGAGCATCAGACCCTGCGGGTGTTCGACAGCCACAGTTACCTGAGCCGGGTGGCCACGCCCGATGGCAGCGCCGATCTGCTCTGGGAATCGCTGCCGCTGGACACCGAGAACTGGACCCTGCACCTGCTGCGCAAGCCGCAACTGGCCGCCGAGGAACGGCGCAATGCCGGGCTCGCCGGTGCCGGCCTGTGGCTGACCCTGGTGTTTCTCGTCCTGTTCCTCAGCCAGCGCTGGCGCCTGGCCCGCCTGCGCCAGCGCAGCCGCGCGGAGCTGGAACGACTGGTGGAGGAGCGCACCCGCGACCTGCGCACGGCCCAGGATGGCCTGGTGCAGTCGGCCAAGCTGGCGGCGCTGGGACAGATGTCCGCCGCCCTGGCCCACGAGATCAACCAGCCGCTGACCGCCCAGCGCATGCAACTGGCGACCCTGCGCCTGCTGCTCGACCACGGTCGGCTCGACGCCGCCCGGGAAGCACTGGCCCCCCTGGAGCAAATGCTGACCCGGATGGCCGCCCTCACCGGCCATCTCAAGACCTACGCCCGGCAAAGCCCCAGCGGCCTGCGCGAGCCGCTGGACCTGGCCGGCGTGGTCGACCAGGCGCTGCACCTGCTCGACCCGCGCCTGCGGGAGGACAACGTCAGCATCGCCCTGCACCTGACCCGGCCGGCCAGGGTCCGCGGCGATGCGATCCGCCTCGAACAGGTGCTGATCAACCTGCTGCGCAACGCCCTCGACGCCATGCGTGACAAGCCGCTCAAGCGCCTGGAAATCCGCATCGAGGCCGACCAGCAACTGTGGCTGTTGACGGTGGCCGACAGCGGCGGTGGAATTGCCGAGGAACATCTGGCCAAGGTCTTCGATCCGTTCTTCACCACCAAGCCGGTCGGCGAAGGCCTCGGCCTGGGGCTGGCGGTTTCCTATGCGATCGTCCATGAACAGGGCGGCCGCCTGAGCGTCGTCAACCGGCACGACGGCGCCTGCTTCACCCTGGCCCTGCCAATCGCCGTGGAGGTCCGTGAACCATGTTGAACTCGGTAATCGTGGTCGATGACGAAGCCAGCATTCGCACGGCCGTGGAACAGTGGCTGAGCCTGTCGGGCTTCTCGGTCCGGTTGTTCAGCCGCGCCGAGGAGTGCCTGGCGCAACTGCCGGCGCACTTTCCCGGGGTGATCATCAGCGACGTGCGCATGCCCGGCCTCAGCGGCCTGGAACTGCTGGCGCGGGTGCGGGCACTCGACGCCGACCTGCCGGTGATCCTGCTGACCGGCCACGGCGACGTGCCGATGGCGGTCGAGGCGATGCGTGACGGTGCCTACGACTTCCTGGAAAAGCCCTTCAGCCCCGAAGCCCTGCTCGGCAGCCTCGGCCGTGCCCTGGAGAAACGCCGACTGGTGCTGGAGAACCGCCGCCTGCACGAACAGGCCGACAGCCGCTCACGCCTCGACGCCTGCCTGCTGGGCGTGTCCCGCAGCCTGCAGACCCTGCGCCGGCAAGTGCTGGAACTGGCGCCCCTGCCGGTCAACGTGCTGATCCGCGGCGAGACCGGCAGCGGCAAGGAACGGGTCGCCCGCTGCCTGCATGACTTCGGGGCGCGTTCGAGCAAACCGTTCGTCGCGCTCAACTGCGCGGCGATTCCCGAGCCATTGTTCGAAGCCGAGTTGTTCGGCCATGAGAGCGGCGCCTTCACCGGCGCCCAGGGCAAGCGGATCGGCAAGCTCGAATATGCCCATGGCGGCACCCTGTTTCTCGACGAGATCGAGAGCATGCCACTGGCCCAGCAGGTGAAACTGCTACGGGTGCTGCAGGAACAGAAGCTCGAACGCCTGGGTTCCAACCAGAGCATCCCGGTCGACCTGCGCATCGTTGCCGCGACCAAGCCCGACCTGCTGGAAGAGTCCCGGGCCGGACGTTTCCGCGAGGACCTGGCGTATCGGCTGACGGTGGCCGAACTGCGCCTGCCACCCTTGCGCGAGCGGCGCGAAGACATCCCGCTGCTGTTCGAACACTTTGCCCAGGACGCGGCCGAGCGCCTGGGGCGCCGTGCGACGCCATTGAGCGGGTCGCAACTGGTCCGGCTGCTGAGCCATGACTGGCCGGGCAACGTCCGCGAACTGGCCAACGCCGCCGAACGCTCGGTGCTCGGCCTGGGCGAGCCGGAACCGGTCAATATCGATCCGGGCCAGTCCCTCGCGGCCCAGCAGGAGGCCTTCGAGGCGCAGTGCCTGCGCTCGGCCTTGACCCGGCACAAGGGTGACGTCAAGGCGGTGCTCGAAGAACTGCAACTGCCAAGGCGCACCTTCAACGAGAAGCTGCAACGCCACGGACTGACCCGCGAGATGTTCCTGTAGCAACGACGCAACCTGTAGGAGCCGGGCTTGCCCGCGAAAAAGATGGCGCGGTCGCTCAGCCATACCCCGTCATCGTTCTTCGCGGGCAAGCCACGCTCCTACAGATAGCGTCGTTCGTATCGGCGGTTTTCCGCTCACGCCCCACTCCGGCATAAGCGGATTTCCGCTCACCCAATCCTGCCAACCGCTCTGGAACGGGCCTTACAGCCCTGGCATGGCTCCTGCTATGGAGCGGTCAGGCTGCGCTCCCGCGCGCTCTACAACAACAATGACTCGTAAGGTTCCCTAGATGGATAACTCCACTACCCTTCCCCTGGGGTCGGCGGTCGCGCCGGCACAAGAAAGAACCACCGCCAGCCGCCTGAAATCGATTTTCAGCGGATCGGTCGGCAACATGGTCGAGTGGTACGACTGGTACGTCTACGCCGCCTTCTCGCTGTACTTCGCCAAGGTCTTCTTCCCCAAGGGCGACACCACCGCCCAACTGCTCAACACCGCCGCGATCTTCGCCGTGGGCTTCCTGATGCGCCCGATCGGCGGCTGGCTGATGGGCCTGTACGCCGACCGCAAGGGCCGCAAGGCGGCCCTGATGGCCTCGGTCCTGCTGATGTGCGCAGGCTCGCTCATCATCGCCCTCACCCCCGGTTATGAAACCATCGGCATCGGCGCGCCGATCCTGCTGGTGGTTGCCCGCCTGATGCAGGGGCTGTCGGTCGGCGGCGAATACGGCACTTCCGCCACCTACCTCAGCGAGATGGCCACCAGGCAGAGCCGTGGTTTCTATTCCAGCTTCCAGTACGTGACCCTGATCTCCGGCCAGCTCATCGCCCTGGCGGTGCTGATCGTGCTGCAGCAGGTTCTCAGTGTCGAACAACTGCAGGACTGGGGCTGGCGGATTCCCTTCGGTATCGGCGCCCTGAGCGCGGTGGTCGCGCTCTACCTGCGTCGCGGCATGGAAGAAACCGAGTCGTTCGTGAAGAAGAAGGAAAAGCCGAAAGAGAGCCTGATGCGCACGCTGCTGCGTCATCCCAAGGAACTGCTGACCGTGGTCGGCCTGACCATGGGTGGCACCCTGGCGTTCTACACCTACACCACCTACATGCAGAAGTACCTGGTGAACACCGTCGGCATGAGCATCTCCGACTCCACCACGATCTCGGCGGCAACGCTGTTCCTGTTCATGTGCCTGCAGCCAGTGGTCGGTGCGCTCTCGGACAAGGTGGGCCGGCGGCCGATCCTGATCGCCTTCGGGATTCTCGGGACACTCTGCACCGTACCGATCCTGAGCACCCTGCACACCATCCAGACCTGGTGGGGCGCATTCTTCCTGATCATGGCGGCGCTGATCATCGTCAGCGGCTATACCTCGATCAACGCGGTGGTGAAGGCCGAGCTGTTCCCCACCGAGATCCGCGCCCTGGGCGTGGGCCTGCCCTACGCACTGACCGTATCGATCTTCGGCGGCACCGCCGAATACATCGCGCTGTGGTTCAAGAGCATCGGCATGGAGACCGGCTACTACTGGTACGTGACCGCCTGCATCGCGGTGTCGCTGCTGGTGTATGTCACCATGAAGGACACCCGTCGGCATTCGCGGATCGAGACCGACTGATAACCTTTCCTCGTGTGGGCCTCCCATGACGGGCCGACACTGCTCTTGGCTGGGAGCCGGTTTGCCGGCTCCCAGCCCCCCCGTGCAATGCTCAAGACTCTTGGCAATTAATAGCCCGTTAATTCCCGCCCCTCATCCTGATCCTACGCCGAATCGACTTGCGCACCCGCCCCCAGGCATCCAGTGACCGCCGTCTGATCGCGCCGCCCACAACATCGAATAATTCGATTTGTTTAAGCACTAATTTGCGCTTTTTAATCAAATTAACAAGCGTAATATCACTTCCACACCCACTGAGCAAAACCAAAACCCAACTGGAGCAACCACCATGAACACCAAACTGATCCTCGCCCTGACCCTTTCCGTACTGGCCGCCAATACCTACGCCGCCGATGGCTACAGCCACACCCCAGCCGCCTATCGCGTGGCTGCCGACGGTTATGACAAGACCCCAGGTGCCAACG
>NZ_JSYZ01000019.1:32546-42616 GCF_001293465.1 Pseudomonas asplenii | reverse complement strand
CCCCAGGTGCCAACGCCATTGCGGCCGACGGCTACGACAAGACTCCTGGCGCCAACGCTGTGGCTGCCGATGGCTACGACAAGACCCCAGGTGCCAACGCCATCGCGGCCGACGGCTACGACAAGACTCCTGGCGCTGCGGCAATCAGCTGACAGACCCGGATGGCATCACAGCCCGGCTCAGGCCGGGCTTAGTCATTTCTGGAGGGAAGGAAAATCCGCACGCCAGAGGCAACGTCCTGCGAACGGCCTATCGCCTTTGTCCGCGATGCCAAGCACACTATCGATCCCCGATTGTCCCTGCGGAACCTGCGAACCATGCCTGACGATATTCACTATTACGAACCAGCCAATGGCCACGGCCTGCCCCACGATCCGTTCAACGCCATCGTCGGCCCACGCCCCATCGGCTGGATCTCCTCACAGAGTGCCGAGGGCCGGCTGAACCTGGCGCCCTACAGTTTCTTCAACGCCTTCAACTACATCCCACCGATCATCGGCTTCTCCAGCGTCGGCCGCAAAGACAGCCTGAACAACATCGAACAGACCGGCGAATTCGCCTGGAATCTAGCCACCCGCCCGCTGGCCGAGGCGATGAACCAGAGCTGTGCCGCCGTACCGCCCGAGGTCGATGAGTTCCAGTTGGCCGGTCTGACGCCCGTGGCGTCGAAGGTGATCAGCGTACCGCGGGTGCAGGAAAGCCCGGTGTCCTTCGAATGCAAGGTCACCCAGATCATTCAGTTGCAACGCGCAGACCAGGCCCTGGTGCCGAGCTGGCTGATCCTGGGTGAAGTGGTTGCCGTGCATATCGCCAGGCATCTGCTCAAGGATGGGATCTACGATACCGCCGCCGCCGAACCGATCCTGCGTGGCGGCGGCCCGGCGGACTACTTCCAGCTCGGTCCGCAAGCCCTGTTCAAGATGTACCGTCCACAAGTGACGGGTTGATCACTGCGGCCCCATCACCAGGACAGTTCGCCCTCGGCGTCAACGTCGATCAGCCGCGCCAGTTCCTGCTCGGCGGCCTGATCGGCCTCGAGGGCGGTCTTGAATGTCTGCTCTGCAAGGATTTTATGAAAACGCGGTGGCTCGAAACCGCCCAGGGCCTTTACCGCAATCGCCGCGTTGTAGCCGGCTTCGCCGCGAACGGCTGCTGAAACTGCTTCGAACTGTGCAAACTCTCTACGTGCCATGCCTGTTATCCCGGCCAATTGATCGGCCGGCATTCTAAATCAGCTGGCCAGCCGTTGCAGGGAACCTGCGCTGGACAAGTGATAGTCGCACTGGGCACGGGCGGCGGACACCTCGCTGAAGGTATGGAAATCCAGGCTGTCGACCACCAGGTCCTGCACCAGCTCACCGAACACCTGCATGGCCGGCGTGTTGAAGTAGGCGGTCATGGCCGGCTGGTTGGCCCAGAAACCGGAGACCAGCCAGAGGTCGGCATCGGCCAGGGAGTGTTGCAGGGAGAACTGCAGGCAACCGGGTGCCTGGCGGGACGGTTCGATCAGGCTGCTCAGACGGGCGCCCAGCTCGGCGGAGCGCCCCGGGCGTGCGCGAACGAAGGCCATGTGACTGACAGGGATATGCTTGGACATGCTCGGCTCTCCCGAAAGGAATGTTGTTCTCGCGCCATCAACCGCCGGGACGACGGCAACGCAAACATAGATTAGTGCCCCCGGCGAGGGGTCGTTAGTCGATTCCTGTCAGCTTATTGCACAATCCTGCCGCAGCGCCTTGCCCCTCGGGTACAGCGCCAGGCCAGCGCTCTGCTGGCGGGTCCGGAGTTTTAAGCAAGCCTGGTCTGCGGTCAGCGCAGTCATCCGGCGGTCATGACGGGTCGCGGCAGGATCAGGCAAGAATTGCGCAGGATCCGGCTGGCGATCCCCCTTGCCCAAACTTAAGCTATGGCCCGTTGAAAGTGACTTTCCCGAGGGGATTCTGCATGCCACTGTCCGAACTGCCGCAAGAACCGATCCCCCCGGAGATGGAAAAACAGCGCCAGGAACTGGCCGACATCATTCGTCGCCACGCCACCGAGGACGGCAACTACCAGACCGCCGTCGACTCGCTGGTGCTGGGGCGCCACAGCCACCCCTATGATTTCGCTCCCGTGCTGGCGCAACCGGCGCTGTGCATCATGGCCCAGGGCCGCAAGGAAATACGCCTGGGCGACGGCCATTTCATCTATGACCCGCTGCATTACCTGGTGGTCTCGGTGTCGATGCCCCTCGCCGGGCGGGTGGTGAATGTCACACCCGAGTCGCCGATCCTGTCCTTGCGCCTGGATATCGACCCGAATGAAATCAGCGCGCTGATCGCCGAAGCCGGTCCCCTGGGTGTGCCCAGCCGACCAACCGGACTGGGGCTGTATGTCGAGCGTGTGGATACCCCGATGTTCGACGCCCTGCTGCGCCTTTCGCGGCTGCTCGATGCGCCCAAGGACATTCCCATGCTCGCGCCGCTGGTGCGCCGGGAGATCCTCTATCGGCTGTTGCGCAGCCCGCAGGGATATCGCCTGTACGAGATCGCCATCGCCAACAGCCAGGGGCATCGGGTGAACCAGGCGATCAAGTGGTTGAACAGCAACTTCGAGCAGCCGCTGCGCATCGACGACCTGGCACGGGAAGTCAACCTGAGCGTTTCGACGTTGCATCACCGCTTCAAGGCGATGACCGCCATGAGCCCACTGCAGTACCAGAAGCAGTTGCGCCTGCAGGAAGCACGGCGGCTGATGCTCGCCGAAGGGCTGGACGCCTCGGCGGCGGGTTATCGGGTCGGCTACGAAAGCCCGTCGCAGTTCAGCCGCGAATACAGCCGGCTGTTCGGCGCTCCGCCGCTGCGGGATCTGGCGCGGCTGCGCCAGAGTGTCTGAAATGGGAGGTGGCCCTGTTCAGCGGGCCCGCACCACGTGCTTGATCTCCTGGAACGCCTGCAGTCCCCAGGGGCCCAGCTCCCGCCCCAGGCTGCTGCGCTTGTAGCCACCCCACGCCGCCTGCGGGAAGATCACCTGCGGTGCATTGATCCACACCAGGCCGGCCTGCAAGGCATTGGCGATGCGGTCCGCCGCCTCGCCATCGGTGGTGACGACACTCGCCACCAGGCCGAACTCGCTGTCGTTGGCCAGGGCGATCGCCTCGGCCTCGCTGGCGAAACTGCGTACGCAGACCACCGGCCCGAAGATTTCCTCGCGCCACAAGGCGCTGTCCAGCGGCACCTCGGTAAACACCGTCGGCTGCAGGAAGTAGCCGCGGGACAACGCCGGCGGCCGCCCACCGCCACAGACCAGCCGTGCGCCCATGCTCAGGCCACGATCGATGTGCCCCAACACCCGCTGATACTGCGCCTGGTTGACCAGCGCGCCCATCTCCACCTCGGGAGCGAACGGATCGGCCACGCGAATGGCTTCAGCCCGCGCCTTCAGGCGCAACAGGAACTCGTCGGCGATCTCGTCGGCGACCAGCACACGGCTGGTCGCCGAGCACATCTGCCCGGCGTTGAAGAAGGCGCCGCCACTGGCGACTTCGACCGCCAGGTCGAGGTCGGCATCGGCCATGACCAGCAGCGACGATTTGCCCCCCAGTTCCAGGCTGACGCCCTTGATGGTTTCCGCCGCCCGCTGCATCACCTGGACACCCACCGCATTGCTGCCGGTGAAGGAGATCTTCGCCACCCGCGGGTCGGCCGCAAGCGGCGCACCCACCGCCAGGCCGGTGCCGCAGACGAGGTTGAACACCCCGGCCGGCAGGCCGCTGTCGGCAATGATCGAGGCCAGTTCCAGCTCCGGCAACGGCGTCACCTCCGATGGCTTGAGCACCACGCAGCAGCCCGCAGCCAGCGCCGGCGCGAGCTTCCAGGCGGTGGTGACCATCGGGAAGTTCCACGGCACGATCAACCCGACCACGCCACACGGCTCGCGGCGCACGCGAGCGGCGAAGTCGTCGCTGGGCAACGCCACGTCCTGGTCCTGCCGCTCATCCAGGCCCTCGGCCAGGCCGGCGTAGTACTCGAAGGTGGCGATCACGTCATCGACGTCGATCGCCGCCTCGAACAGCGGCTTGCCGTTGTTGGTCGATTGCAGTTGGATCAGTTTCTCGCGACGTTCGCGTACTCCCTCGGCAATTCGCCGCAGTATCGCGCCACGCTCGGCGGCCCGGCTCGCCGACCAGCCGGCGAACGCCCGCACCGCCGCCGCCACCGCCTGCCCGACCGCCTGCTCATCGCCACCGGAAACGCTGCCGAGCAAGGCTTCGGTGGCCGGGTTGATCACGCGCAGCTGTTCGCTGCCGGAACGCCACTGACCATCGATGTAGAGGCCGTCCTGATTCATTTGCGCTTTCATCACTGCCCCCTTCCGTTCATCCAGAGCGCCTGGTCGACTTCAATCAGCGTGGGGCCCGAACGTCCTGCTGCGGCACGCAGGGCGCTGCGCAGGCTTTCCTCGCTGCTGGCGGCCTCGGCGGCACAGCCCAGGCCCTTGGCGACCGCGACGAAGTCCGGGGTATGGATATCCACGCCCACTGGCGTGATGGCGCGGTTGACCATGTATTTCTTGATCTCTTCGTACCCCTGGTTATTCCACAGCAGGACGATCACCGGCGTGCTCGCCTCGACCGCGCTGGCCAGTTCCGGCAGGGTGAACTGCAGGCCGCCGTCACCGATCAGGCAGACCACCGCGCCGCGCTCGTCACGCCGGGAGGAACGCCCGAGCCAGGCGCCGATCGCCGCCGGCAAGGCGTAGCCAAGGGTGCCGTAGCCGGTGGAGGCGTTGAACCAGCGCCGCGCCTGCCGCGGGTTGAGCGTCAGGTTGCCGGTGTACACCGGCTGGGTCGAATCGCCCACCAGCACCGCATCCGGCAGCACCTCGAGAATGGTTTCCAGAAAGCGCGTCTGGGCACGGGTCGGCGCATCCCACTGGCTGTCGAGTTCGGCACGCAGGGCCGCAGCGCGGCGGTGCCCCCAATCGTCGCGGCGCGCAGCCAGGCTGCGACCATCGAGCGCGACGAGCAACGCTTCTGCCGCCACTTGCGAATCGGACACCAGGGCGACCTTGGGCGGGTAGTTGCGCACGGTCTGGTCCGGGTCGATATCGATGCGCAGCAGGGTACCGGGGATTTCGAAACCGCCGGCGAAGGTGATGTCATAGTCGGTTTCCGCCAGCTCGGTGCCGATCGCCAGGACCACGTCGGCCTCGGCCACCAGGGCGCGGGTGGCGACCAGGGACTGGGTCGAGCCGATCAGCAGCGGATGCTCGCCGGGCAGCATGCCCTTGGCGTTGATGGTCAGGGCCACGGGCGCGTCGAGCCGTTCGGCGAGCCGGGTCAGGGCCGGCGCGGCGTCGATGGCACCGCCACCGGCGAGGATCAGCGGGCGTTTGGCAGCCGCGAGCCAGTCGGCCATTTGCGCCACGGCGGCGGGTGCCGCACCGGCCCGGGCAATGTTCACCGGCTGGCTGTCGAGCAAGGCGTCGGCGTTTTCCACCAGCACGTCGAGCGGGATCTCGATATGCACCGGACGCGGCCGCCCGGCCTGGAACAGGGCGAATGCCCGGGCCAGCACCGCAGGCAGCTCAGCCGCCGACATCAGGGTATGGGAGAACGCCGCCACGCCGGCCACCAGGGCGCTCTGGTTCGGCAGTTCATGGAGCTTGCCGCGCCCGCCGCCCAACTGGCTGCGCGACTGCACGCTGGAGATCACCAGCATCGGGATCGAGTCGGCATAGGCCTGGCCCATAGCGGTGGTGATATTGGTCATGCCGGGGCCGGTGATGATGAAACATACCCCGGGCTTGCCGCTGGTGCGCGCATACCCGTCCGCCATGAAGCCGGCACCCTGCTCATGCCGTGGCGTGATGTGCTCGATGGTTGAGGTCGCCAGGCCGCGATACAGCTCCACGGTATGCACGCCGGGAATGCCGAACACCTGCTCGACCCCGTAGCCCTCCAGTAACTTGACCAATACTTCGCCGCACGTCGCCATCGCTTGCCCCCTGTTGTTCGTCTTGACCGTGGCAGCGCGGGCCACGGTGGTGGCGTTATTGGAGCGTCCGGGCGATGGCGGGCACAACGCAAAAATAGTCATACTAGCCATGTCCTGTCGTCATGCCTGAGTCCGCCATGAAACGTCTTCCACCCTTGCCGGCGCTGCATACCTTTCTGATCACCGCCCAGTGCTGCAACTTCACCCGGGCGGCCGAGCAGTTGCACATCACCCAGGGTGCGGTGAGCCGACAGATCGCCGGGCTGGAGCAGCACCTGGGTTATGCGTTGTTCCAGCGCCAGGCCCGCGGCCTGAGCCTGACCGCCCAGGGACGCGAGCTGTTTCCACGGATACAGGAAGTGTTCCGGCAGATCGAAGAGGCGGTGGACCACGTGGGCGCCGGGCATCCGGCGCTGAAGCTCAAGGCGCCGATCTGCATGATCCGCTGGCTGTTGCCGCGCCTGCTGCACTGGCGCAAGGAGCGTCCGGATGTGCCGGTGGAACTGACCACCAGCCTGCAGCACGGGGTCGACTTCCGCCGCGAGGACTTCGACGTGGCGGTGATCTATGGCGCCCCGCCGGGCCCCGCGGTGACCGCCCACCATCTGTTCGACGAGCAACTGACACCGGTCTGTTCACCCCAGTTGAGGCAGGGCGCGATCGCGCTGGAGCAGGTCACTGACCTGGAGCACCACACCCTGCTGCACCCCACGCTGGACCAGCAGGACTGGCAGACCTGGCTCGAGGCGGCCGGTGTCAGCCTGGGCAATATCGGCCAGGGCCAGCACCTGGAGACCATGGACGTGGCGATGTCCCTGGCGTCCCAGGGCACGGGCGTGGCGATCGGCGACTGGGCGTTGATCGGCGAGGACCTGAGTGCCGGCCGACTGATGATGCCGTTCGATTTGCGGGTGCGTACCGGGCAGGCGTACTACCTGGCGTATCCGAAGCGCTCGGAGGGGTCGGCGGCGCTGCATGAACTGAGGGAGTGGCTGGTGGGGCAGGCGGCGCAGCGGACTGATCGGTAGGGTCGATGCAACGTTCCGCTATCGCCAGCAAGCCGGCTCCCGGAGTGTCGGCGTCGTCCACCCGTCTTGTGTACAACACACAACCTGCAGGAGCCGGCTCGCTGGCGATCCGCCGAAGGCGGCCATTTTCCGGCCGCCAAAGGACGGGATCAGTAACCGACGGCGAAACGCTGACGCGAGTGGGCGGGTTGCTCGATTTCGTCCAACAGGGCAATCGCATAGTCGGCGAAGGTGATCCAGCTGCGCCCTTCGGCACTCACCAGCAGATGATCCTTGCCCAGACGGAAACGGCCGGTGCGCTCACCCTCGACGAACTCCGCCGAGGGCGAGAGGAAGGTCCAGTCCAATTCCTTTTCCTGGCGCAGGCTCTCCAGGAATGCCGCCCCGGCGCTCGCCTCGGCCTTGTACTCCGGCGGGAAACCGGGGCTGTCGATGACCCGGCTGTTGTCCGGCAACAGCAGCGAACCGGCCCCACCGACCACCAGCAGGCGCTTGACCCCGGCCTTCTTCACCGGGCCGATCACCGCCACCGCCGGCAACGTGGCGAAGTGCGCGGCACTGATGACCACGTCATGGCCGGCGACCGCCGCTTCCAGCGCCGCGGCGTCCAGCGCATCGACCGCCTTGCTGACCACACCCTCGCGATGGGCGATCTTGGCCGTGTTGCGGGCAATGGCCGTGACGCTGTGGCCGCGACGCAGGGCTTCTTCCAGCAGTTGGCTACCGGCACGACCGGTGGCACCGATGATTGCAATCTTGCTCATGACACTCTCCAGTTCCAATCGAATGACGCTGTGCGTCGAGGGAGTCGCCCTGTCCGGGAACAGGGCGCCTGATCCGCAAACCCTTTTGTCAGTGGCCGGGCCGGCTCACCACTTCATTTCACCCTTGGCGACCTTGGCGCTGAGTTCCAGGGAGGATTCCTCGCCGAGGTTCGGATAACGCTGTTTCATCGCCGCGATCAGTTGCGCCGAGTCCTTGGCCTTGGCCGTTTCCTCGTCGAAGGCCTTGATGTAGTCCGCCGTGAATTGTGCGGCGGCCAGCGTATGCGGGCCGTCACCCAGGAAATGGCCCGGCACCAGGATCTTCGGCCGCAGCGCCTGGATCCGTTGCAGCGTCGCCAGCCAGTCCCGGTGGGACTGGGCGGACTGGGTGTCGGCCATCCACACGTGGATGTTCTGTGCGACCACCACGCCGCCGACCACCGCCTTGAGCGACGGGATCCAGACGAAGCTGCGATCCGGCTGCGGGCCATCCAGGCCGATCACCTCCAGCTCGCGTCCTTCCAACATCAGACGATTGCCCTGGAGGACCTCCGGCACGATGGTCCTGGCGGGAACATCAGTTCCCATTTTCGGCCCCCAGAACGCCAGCTTGCCGTCGACCGTGGCCTTGATGTGCGCCACGGTCGGCGCCGACGCCAGCACCTTGGCCTGGGGGAAGGCCCTTGTGAGGGTGTCCAGGCCGAAGTAGTAGTCCGGGTCACCATGGCTGATGTAGATGGCGGTCAGTTGCTTGCCACTGGCGCGGATCTTCTCCACCACCTGTTCGGCCTGGGACTTGCCGAACTGGGCGTCGACCAGCACCGCTTCCTTGCTACCGCTGACCAGTACCGAACTGACCGGGAAAATCGCCGAGGTGCCGGGGTTGTAGACATCCAGGGTCAGCGCCGGCTCGGCGGCGGCCGCGTGGGCGGCAAAACCCAGCACCGCGCTGGCGAGCAGGAGGCGGCGAAGTGAGGTGAATCCAATCATGTAACGCTCCGGTATCTGTAGGCCGTGATAGGCGATGGACAGAGCTTAGTTGCCCGAACCGATACAAAAAATGCGATGCTGGGACATAGTTTGTTTCTCAAAGCGAGCAAATCATGGATCGTCTCACCGCCATGCGGGTGTTCGTCACAGTGGTCGACCTGGGCAGCCAGTCGGCGGCGGCGGACCATCTGGAAATGTCACGCCCGGTGGTTTCGCGCTACCTGGCAGAACTGGAGGACTGGATCGGTGCACGGCTGATGCATCGCACCACCCGCAAGCTGAGCCTGACTGCGGCCGGCACTGAAACCCTGCCGCGCTGCCGGCAACTGCTGGAGCTGTCCGGCGACATGCAGGCCGCCGTGAGCATCCCCGACGAGGCGCCGCGCGGCCTGCTGCGGATCAGCGTCAGCACCTCGTTCGGCCAGGCCCAGTTCGCCGACGCGATGACCGAGTACGTGCGCCGCTTCCCCGGCGTCAACATCGACCTGCAGATGCTCGACCGCACCGTCAACCTGGTGGACGAGCGCATCGACCTGGCCATCCGCGCCAGCAACGACCTGGACCCGAACCTCATCGCCCGGCGGCTGACCGTCTGCCGCTCGGTGATCTGCGCCTCGCCGGCCTACCTGCGCGAACACCCGGCACCACAGCGGGTGGAGGACCTGAGCCGCCACAACTGCCTGACGCATTCCTACTTCGGCAAGAGCCTCTGGCACTTCGAACAGGACGGCGAGCAGGTGTCGGTCCCGGTGCAGGGCAATATCAGCGCGAACGAGGCCAGCACCCTGCTGCGTGCCGCCATGGCCGGTGCCGGTATCTCGATGCTGCCCACCTACCAGGCCTGGGCATACCTGCGCAGCGGCGAACTGGTGCGCCTGCTGGCCCACGCCGAACCGCGCACCATGGACATGTACGCCGTGTATGCCTCGCGCAAGCACATGCCGGCAACGCTGCGCAGCATGCTCGATTTCCTGGTGGTGCGGTTTCCGGAAACACCGGCCTGGGACAAGGACCTCTGATCGAGGAAAAGCTGGCAAGTGGCGGCCACTGGCCTAATCTTGAACTCAGTACTTCTCGCGAACCGGGTTCGACAGTCAGAGGTCTGCGTCATGAATATTCTAAAAACAAGAACATGTGCCGCCGTACTTGCCATCGGCGCCGTACTGGCTCTGTACGCCACCGCTGCCTGGCGGGTCGAACAGATCAGGCAGGCGCCCCACGCCGTCGCCAGCTGCAACCTGGAGCACTGCGTGCCGCACACCGCGAGCCTCAGTGCCTTGAGGTAAGGCCCTAGGCTATGTACGAAATCG
>NZ_JSYZ01000019.1:0-32452 GCF_001293465.1 Pseudomonas asplenii | reverse complement strand
TTTTGCCTTGCCTAACCTGCGTTTCAAACAATTTCGTACACAGCCTAGCGGTCGATCCCGGCGCGAAAGGCGCTGGGCGAAAGCCCGGTCATGCGGCGGAAGAACCGGGCGAAGTAGGCCGGGTCGGCAAAACCCAGCTCGTCCGCCACCCGGCTGACGCTCATGCGCGTGTAGATCAGGTTGCGCTTGGCTTCCAGCAACAGCCGCTGGTGGATCAGTTGCAACGCCGACTGCCCCGCCCATTCCCGACAGATGCCGTTCAGGTGCGCCACCGAGATCCCCACCTGGTGAGACAACTGCTCGACCGTCGGATGCTCGCGAAAATGCGCCTCGACCAGCCCGTTGAAACGGCTCAGGTACTCGCGCCCTCGTCCGGCCGACTGACCGGCCGCCTCACGGCGGATCATCTGGCGACTGAGCCACACCAGCAACACGCTGACCAGCGAGCGCAGGAGCAGGTCCCGCGCCGGCTGGTTCGCCGCGTATTCGCTCTGCAAGGCACTGAACAAGCGGTTGAGGTAGGCCCGGTCGCGCCCCGCCGGGTAGCTGGCGGCCAGCGCCAGCGCGTCCGGCGAACTGCCCAGTTGCTGTTGCAGTTGCGCCACCAGCGGTGCGGCCAGGGTCAGCACATGGCCGTCGATGTTCTCGGAAAACTGAAAGCCGTGCACGCACAGGGGCGGCACCACCTGGATCGCCGATTCATTCAGGGTGGTGCGCTGCCCCTCGATATCGACCCGGGCCTGGCCCTTGTTCAGAAACAGCAACTGGCACAGATCGGCATGCCGGTGCGGCTGGATTTCCCAATGATGCAGGCGGCTGCGCTTGGGAATGGTCTCGCAGTGCAACAGGTCGGGGGCGATCCAGTCCTGGTCCTCTCCATAGAGCTTGAACACCGGGATCGGTGCCGTCACTGGCTTTTCCATCTGTGCACGAGCCTTGGGCGATAATCGCCCTTATTGTTGAAAAGTACCGATAAAGGCGCAGTTTTCACCTTCTAAAGCGTCTTTTTCAAGCGAAAAATGCAAGCACAAATCATAACAACCTACTCACCGGCCCGCCGCGTGAAGCTTGCAGAGAGAACAACAATGAAAACTCAAGTCGCCATTATCGGTGCCGGTCCGTCCGGCCTGCTGCTCGGCCAGTTGCTGCACAACGCTGGCATCGACACCGTGATCATCGAACGCCAGACTCCGGAGTACGTGCTCGGCCGCATCCGCGCCGGGGTGCTGGAACAGGGCATGGTCGATCTGTTGCGCCAGGCCGGGGTCAATCGCCGGATGGACGCCGAGGGCCTGGTGCATGGCGGCTTCGAGCTGGCCTTCGACGGACGCCGGGTGCATATCGACCTCAAGACCCTGACCGGCGGCAAGAGCGTGATGATCTACGGCCAGACCGAGGTCACCCGCGACCTGATGGCCGCCCGCGAGGCTGCGGGCGCCCGGACCGTCTACAGCGCCAGCAACGTCCAGCCCCACGGCATGAAGACCGACGCGCCCTGGCTGACCTACGAGAAGGACGGCCAGACCCACCGCCTGGACTGCGACTACATCGCTGGCTGCGACGGTTTCCACGGTGTGGCGCGGCAGTCGATTCCGGCCGAGGCGCTGAAGATCTTCGAGCGGGTCTACCCGTTCGGCTGGCTGGGGATTCTCGCCGACACGCCGCCGGTCAGCGAGGAACTGGTGTATGCCAATCACGAGCGCGGCTTCGCCCTGTGCAGCATGCGTTCACCGACCCGCACCCGCTACTACGTGCAGGTGCCGGCCGACGAGAAGGTCGAGGACTGGTCCGATGCGCGCTTCTGGGAAGAGCTCAAGGCGCGTCTGCCAGACAGCCTGGCCCGGGGCCTGGTCACCGGTCCGTCGATCGAGAAGAGTATCGCGCCGCTGCGCAGCTTCGTGGTCGAACCCATGCAGTACGGCCGGATGTTCCTGGTCGGCGACGCCGCCCACATCGTTCCGCCGACCGGCGCCAAGGGGCTGAATCTGGCGGCCAGCGACGTCAGCACGCTGTTTAATATCCTGCTCAAGGTCTACCGCGAAGGGCGCAGTGAGTTGCTGGAACAGTATTCGCGGATCTGCCTGCGGCGGGTGTGGAAAGCCGAGCGTTTCTCCTGGTGGATGACCTCGATCCTGCATCGTTTCCCCGATACCGATGCCTTCAGCCAACGCTTGCAGCAGACCGAACTGGAGTACTTCGTCAGCTCCGAGGCCGGGCGTCGGACCATCGCGGAAAATTACGTCGGCCTTCCGTATGAGGCTATCGAATAGCAAGCTATCGAGTAAACTGACACGCATTCCCGCACCCGGCGCAGCCGCCCGAGTGCGGGCCCACTTCCGCGTGCAGGTTATACCGTGACCAACCTCAATCAGCCCGGCCAGACGAAGCCGGCGATTCGCAGCCTACTGATCGCCCTGATGCTGGCGATCTTCCTTGGTGCCCTCGACCAGACCATCGTTGCGGTCTCGATGCCGGCCATTTCCGCGCAGTTCAAGGATGTCGGCCTGCTGGCCTGGGTGATTTCCGGCTACATGGTCGCCATGACCGTAGCCGTGCCCATCTACGGCAAGCTCGGTGACCTCTATGGCCGCCGCCGGCTGATGCTGTTCGGCATGGGCCTGTTCACCCTGGCCTCGCTGTTCTGCGGCCTGGCCCAGAGCATGGAGCAACTGGTGCTGGCGCGGATCATTCAGGGCATCGGTGCCGGCGGCATGGTTTCGGTCAGCCAGGCGATCATCGGCGATGTCGTGCCGCCGCGGGAACGCGGTCGCTACCAGGGCTACTTCAGCAGCATGTATGCGCTGGCCAGCGTCGCCGGCCCGGTGCTGGGCGGCTACATGACCCAATACCTGTCATGGCGCTGGGTGTTCCTGATCAACCTGCCGCTGGGGCTGACGGCCTGGTGGGTCGCCCACCGGGTGCTGGTCGGGCTGCCGGTGCCGCAGCGCAAGCCGATCATCGACTACCTCGGCACGGTGCTGATGGTCATCGGCCTGACCGCCCTGCTGCTGGGCATCACCCGGATCGGCCAGGGCCACCACTGGAGCGACAGCGATGTGCTCGGGCTGCTGGCCATTGCCGCAGTCGGCCTGACGCTGTTCGTCCTGCACGAACGACGCACCCTCGAACCCTTGCTGCCGATGCACCTGTTCCTCAACCGCAATGCCGTGCTGTGCTGGTGCACGGTCTTCTTCACCAGCTTTCAGGCGATCTCGCTGACCGTGCTGATGCCGCTGCGCTTGCAGAGCGTGACCGGCGCCGGTGCCGACAGTGCGGCACTGCACCTGCTGCCGCTGGCGATGGGCCTGCCCATGGGGGCCTACTTCGCCGGGCGCATGACCTCGGTAACCGGCTACTACAAGCCGTTGATCCTCAGTGGCGCGCTGCTGATGCCGCTGGCCATTCTCGGCATGGCCTTTACCGCGCCCCAGGCGGTGCTGCTGAGCAGCCTGTTCATGCTGCTGTGCGGCATTGCCGGCGGCCTGCAATTCCCGACCTCGCTGGTGGGCACCCAGAACTCGGTGGAACAGCGCGATATCGGCGTTGCCACCAGCACCACCAACCTGTTCCGCTCACTGGGTGGCGCCGTGGGCGTGGCGCTGATGTCGGCGCTGCTGCTGGCCCTGGTGCAGGGCTCGGGCCTGACCCATCTGGCCAGCGGCGCGGTGCTCGGCGAAGGCAGCGCGGGCAATGCCCTGCTCGACGGCCTCAACGCCGCCACCGGTCCGGCCCGGCAAGCCCTGCGGGCCGAGTTGCTGCTGACCTTCCGCCATCTGCTGCTGATCAGCGCCGGGGTTGCCCTGCTCGGGCTGGCCGCGGCGATCGCCATGCCCAACCGGGTATTGCGTGGGCGGGAGGACAAGGCCCGCTGAAGGGGCTCTGGTATCGGCTTGTGGCGATGGCCTCCCCTGGGCAGGGCTTGCGGACGTATTCGCCGGCAAGCCGGGTTCCTACAGGGCACGAGCCGGACGCCAGTCCGGGGTCGCCCCGGGTGGGAGCCGGCTCCCACCCGGGGCAGTCGATAGACTCGACTTCAGGGGCGGTAGTACCCGACCGCCACCAGCACCTGCCCGACCCGCTTGAGGTAGGTGTGCTTGTTTTCGACCTTGCCGGTCACCGGGTTCTTCCAGCGATACTCGTACTCGCCCTCCGCCTGCCTGTTCATCAACGCCAGGATCGGTTCTCCCACCGGCTTGCCGTCGGGGTCCCGGACCTTGGCGAAATCGGTATTGACCAGACGCTGATTGGTGCCATGGGCCAGGTATCGACGGGTCTTGAGATCCACCACGAAGACATACAGGTCATCCTGCAGGAAACCGCCCGGCAGGGCGTTGATCTCATCGAGCAACCCCTGGCGGTCCCTGTCCAGTTCGGTCGCCGCCCGGGCCAGAAATGCCCTGGCCTCCTGCGCCGACGCCCGGGGCAGGTAGTAGCCGACCGCCAGGATGCGCTCGCCGACCCGCTGGTAGAACACCCGCTTGCGCTCGACCTTGCCATCCTTCCAGTTCCGCCAACGATATTCGGCCTCCCGGATTCCAGCGTTTTCCGGCGTGTTCAGAGCGGCCTTGAACGCCTCGCGCAAATCCGCACCGAGCACCTCGGAAACGTCCCGACCGATCAGCGCCGAGGACGGTCCGCCACTGGCCAGCATCACCCCATGGGTATCGACCACGAAGACATAACGATCCTGGTCGACGAACTCGCCCTGGCGGCTGAAGGCGGCAAACGCCTTGTCGCCCTGCTCGCGGTAATAGGCCAGAGCCTTTTCCAGCAGGGCCCTGGCCGCCGGCGCCTGATCGTCCGACGCGGTCGCCGCCAGCACCGGTCCCAGGCACAACAGCATCATCAGACAGCCCGACAAGGCCCGAATCAAACCCAACCCCATGGTGCAGTCCCCCTTCCTGTTGATCTGCCAGCAGCGTAGACCGTCGCGGCCTATACGGAAGCATTCAGCAGACAGGGGTCGCCTCGACAGCCGCGGATAGCCGTCAAAATTGAGCGGTTATTTTCCAGAGGCCGCACTAGAATGCGTCCATCGCACACCCGCCGATGGAATCGTGATGCCGTTTCGCTCCGTGATCTACTCGCAACGCTCCCTGGTCGTGACACTGATCGCTCTGCTCGGCTGCGGCTTCCTGGCCACCTCGCTGCTCAGCTACTACGCCTCGCGGGCCTCGATCCGCGACGGCATCATCAATACCGAACTGCCGCTGACCTCCGACACGGTCTACTCGGAGATCCAGAAGGACCTGGTACGGCCCATCCTGATCTCCTCGATGATGGCCCGCGACACCTTCCTGCGCGACTGGGTCATGGCCGGTGAGCGCGACCCGCAGCAGATGACCCGCTACCTCAACGAGGTCATGACCCATTACGGCGCCTATACCGCCTTCTTCGTTTCCAACAGCAACCTGACCTACTACCAAGCCAAGGGCGTGCTGAAAAAAGTGCGCAGCAACGAGCCACGCGACCTCTGGTACTTCCGTGTGCGGGACATGAAGGAACCCTACGAGATCAACGTCGACCCGGACATGGCCAACCATGACAGCCTGACGTTCTTCATCAACTACAAGGTGTTCGACTACCAGGAAAACTTCATCGGCGCGGCCGGAGTCGGCCTGACGGTCGACGCGGTGGTCAAGCTGATCGACAAGTACCAGCAGCGCTATCAGCGCAGCGTGTACTTCGTCGACAACTTCGGCCGCCTGGTGCTCACCGGTGCCGACGGCGGCCCCGAGGGCGCCCGGGTCGGCCAGTCGCTGAACCATCTGCAAAGCCTGCAGAACCTGCAGGCCAAGCTGCCCAAGCCTCACGACGGCAGCTATGAATACGCCGAGCCGGACGGCAAGAAGCACTTCCTCAATGTGCGCTTCATTCCGGAACTGAACTGGTACCTGTTCGTCGACAAGCGCGAGGACGGCGCCCTCAGCGGCATTCGCCAGTCGCTGTACCTGAACCTGCTGATCTGCCTGGTGGTGACCCTGATCGTGCTGGCCCTGCTCAATCGCGTGATACATCGCTACCAGCGCAAGATCCAGGCCCTGGCCACCCAGGACAGCCTCACCGGCCTGCCCAACCGTCGCGGTTTCGACCTGCTGGCGGCCCAGGCCCTCAACGAGGCCCAGCGCGAGCCCAAGCCGCTGACCGCCTTGCTGCTGGACCTGGACCACTTCAAGCAGCTCAACGACAGCCATGGCCACCTGGCCGGCGACGTGGTGCTGAGCGGCTTCGCCCGACACCTGGAAAGCTGCCTGCGCCAGTCGGACATCATCTGCCGCTGGGGTGGCGAGGAATTCATCGTCCTGCTCAAGGACACCGATAGCGCCAGCGCCCATCTGATCGCCGAGAAGATTCGCCAGCACATCGAACAGCAACGCTACGGCTACAACGGCAAGAGCCTGCACCTGACCGTCAGCATCGGTCTGACTTCACTGCACACCGACGATACCCTGCACACCCTGCTGGCCCGCGCCGACCAGGCGCTGTACCGGGCCAAGCAGAGTGGGCGCAACCGTGTCTGCAGCGACGTGGCGATCCCCGCCCATGCCTGACGCCAGCCTCTGCCCCGCCTGCGGTGCGCGCAATGACTGCACCCTGGCCGATCCGCGCACCGCAACCCGGCCCTGCTGGTGCTACAGCGTCAGGATCGACCCGGCCGTGCTCGAGGCCCTGCCCGCCGAACTGCGCAACGCCGCCTGCCTGTGCCCGCGCTGCGCCCAGGTGGATGAACAGCTGAAGCAGCCGCCGCCATCATGACGTAGAATGCCGGCCCGTTTTCCCGCGATCATCCCTCCATGCGCCTGGACCGATTCCTCAGCAACCTGCCCCGCTTCAATCGCCAGCAGGTCCGCCTGCTGCTGGCGGAACGGCGGGTACGGGTCGACGGCCTGGTCACCGCTGATCCACACCACGAAGTGCGCGAATTCAGCCGGGTCGAGGTGGACGACGAGGTCCTGCAGGCCGGCCGCCCGGCACGCTATTTCATGCTGCACAAACCCACGGGGTGTGTCAGCGCGACCCGCGACCCGCAGCACCGCACCGTGCTCGACCTGCTCGAGGAACCGGATGTCGACGAGTTGCACATCGCCGGGCGCCTGGACTTCAACACCACCGGCCTGATGCTGCTGACCAACGACGGCCAGTGGTCCAGGCGCCTGACCCGGCCAGAGACCAAGCTGCCCAAGGTCTATTACGTGGAAACCGAGCAGGAGATCGGCGCGCAGTACGCCGAGACGTTCGCCCGAGGCCTGTACTTCGCCTTCGAAGACCTCACCACCCAACCCGCCGAACTGCAACGACTGGGGCCGCGCAGCGCCCGGCTGAGCATCGTCGAAGGCCGCTATCACCAGGTCAAGCGGATGTTCGGCCACTTCGATAACAAGGTCCTGCGCCTGCACCGCGAACGCATGGGTCCGCTGGTGCTCGACGACGCGCTCGCCCCCGGGCAATACCGCCCGCTGACGGCCGAGGAAATCGCCCTGGTCTGAGTCACCTACCGTTGAGCAGAAGTGAGGCGCTTATGCCAAATCGCTCCTTGCGAAATCGCCGGACCACTGCTTGAATCAGTCCGTCAGCCAAAAAATGACTGACAGGTCACCGCCTAGCTGCAAAAAACTTTTCGTCGGCGCCAGGGCTTGCCAGCCGTGGTTTTCCGACCGATTGCCCGCCTATAACAACACCCGCCGGCCAGCGCGTCACCGGACCGGCATGGGCTGAAAATTCCAGGCAAATGCCTACCTGTCATATATCTCGTGCACAGTCAGTTGCGCGCATACCCGCTTGCCAGGAGTCTTTGACATGACGCCAGAAATCGCTGTGTTGGATATACAGGGTCAGTATCGGGTTTACACGGAGTTCTATCGCGCGGATGCCGCGGAAAAGACCATTATCCTGGTCAACGGCTCGATGGCCACGACTGCGTCATTTGCCCAGACCGTGAAAAACCTGCACCCGCAGTACAACGTCGTGTGCTACGACCAGCCCTACGCCGGCCGGTCCCGGCCGCACAACCACCACGAGAAGATGCTCACCCGGGCAATCGAGGGGCAGATTCTGCTGGAATTGATCGACCACTTCGCCGCCGAGCACGTGATGTCGTTCTCCTGGGGCGGCGCCGCCACCCTGGTCGCCCTGGCCGAACGGCCACGGCGCATCGAGAAGGCGGTGATCAGCTCGTTTTCGCCGGTGATCAACGAGCCGATGCGCGACTACCTGGAGCGTGGCGTCCAACACCTGGGAGCCTGTGACCGCGCCCAGATCGCCCAACTGGTCAACAGCACCATCGGCAAGCATCTGCCATCGCTGTTCAAGCGCTTCAACTTTCGGCATGTCAGCAGCCTGGCCGAGCATGAATATGGCCAGATGCACTTCCACATCCGCGAAGTGCTCGAAAGCGATCGCCAGGGCTGCCTGAAGTCGGCGAGCAGGATCGACATCCCGGTCCTGTTCGTGAACGGCGAATGGGACGAGTACACCACACCCGAGGATGCCCGGCAGTTCGGCAGGCATGTGCGCCAGAGCCACTTCAGCACCATTGCCACGGCCGGCCATTTCCTCGACATGGAGCACAAGTCCGCCTGCCGTGACACCCGTCACGCGCTGCTCGGCTTTCTCAAGCCCAGCCACCAGGAAAGCCGGGCGCGCTACTACCGGTACGTCCAGGAGCACCATGCGCAAGCCATGTGAGCAGGCCAGGTCACGGGCAACGGTCGGCCAGGAACACCCCGGCCTGCAGCCGTTTGCCCGTGATCAGCCCCGGTGCGGTTCGCAGCTGAAACATCCGCTAAAACACAGATTTTCAAAGAAAAACTTCAATTGCGCGGCAACATCTGGTACAAAGTGGCCACCCGAGCGGGTGTCATGAAATGGCATCACGCAAGCGGTCCGAACTGATAACCCGTGTTTTCGTTCGGACAAGCCGCTTCGGTGAGCAGAGAGACATGTAAAAAGCGGGTATAGTTTAGTGGTAAAACGAAAGCTTCCCAAGCTTTAGTTGAGGGTTCGATTCCCTCTACCCGCTCCAGATCGCATCAGGTCCGACGTTGCCCACAGTGGCGATGAAGACATAAAAAAACCGGCTCATGGAAGCCGGTTTTTTTATTCGAGGTGGCACATGAACAAGCATATCGGCTCTGATTTCGACGATTTTCTGCAAGAAGAAATTGCGGACGAAGTCTGCGCAGCGGCACTCAAACGCGTTATTGCCTGGCAGCTCACCGAACTGATGAAAACACAACGGATGAGCAAGAAGGCCCTGGCTGAAAGGATGCACACCAGCCGCAAGGCGGTGGATCGGGCGCTGGATCAGAATGATGCGGGCATGACACTCGCCACCCTGTCCAACGCCGCGCGCGCGCTGGGACAACGGGTGGAAATTCGCCTGATACCAGTGACGGATATAGCCCGCGCCTGAGCACTAGCGTGGGAATTGCACGCTCAAGGCTCAGTGCACCCGCACTCCACGCTTTACCCCATACATCGCTTCATCCGCGTGCTTGAACAGCTGTTGCGCCTCCTCGCCGTTCTCCGGATACAGGGCAATGCCGATACTGGGCATGATGCTCAGTTCGCACTCGTCCCAGATCATCGGTTCGTTGAGCAGGCTGCGGATCTTGTCGGCGACCTGCGCCGCCGATTCGCCCAGGTGCAACTGTTCCAGCAGGATGACGAATTCATCGCCGCCGATCCGCGCCACGGTGTCGGTTTCACGCACGCATTGCTGCAGGCGCCGGGCGACCTCCTGGAGCAGAAGGTCGCCGACCGCATGGCCGAAGTTGTCGTTGACCTGCTTGAACTTGTCCAGGTCGACATACAGCAATGCCAGTTGCCTGTGTTCCCGGCGCGCCCTGCTCAGCGCCGCCTTCAGGCGCTCCTGCAGAAAGCCGCGATTGGGCAGGTGAGTCAGTTGGTCATAACGGGCCATGTACTGCAGCCGGGCATGCAACTGCTTGCGTTCGATGGCCGCCGCCACCTGGGCGGAAACGAACTGCAGCAGGTCCTGGTCGTGCCCGGTATAGCGTTCGCCCGCCGAACTCCTGGCCAGCAGCGCACCGATGATGCCGTTCTGCGAGGCCAGGGGAACACCGAGGCAAGGTGCTTCGGCTTCGTTGTACAGCAACGGCTGACCGCTGCGCACGATCTGCGCGCAATGACCGTCGACGTTGCACGGCGTGCGGCGGTCGTCCATGTGGTAGGGAAAGCTCAACTGGTCACGCGCACCGTCGTACAGCGCCACACAGAAACTCTGCGCCGGCAGCCACTCGCCAACGATCTGGTGCACCCGCTCGAACAGCGCCAACAGGTCTTCGGTCGCATGGGCGGCCTCGGAAATCGCGTAAAGCGCCGCCTGCTTCGCCTCGGCCAGCTTGAGCTCGGTGATATCGCGGGCAACGGCGATGCGCAGTTGGTCGACCTCCGACCAGCGCGCCGACCACATGATATGCACCACCTGGCCATCCTTGCGCACGTAGCGGTTTTCGAAATGCGGCTTGGGCTCGCCGGCCATGATCTGCGCGGCGGCGTTGAGGGTGCGCTCACGGTCGGCAGGCAGTACCAGCTCGATCATCGAAGTGCCGATCAGTTCGGCCGGGGTGTAGCCGAAGATCCGCTCGCAAGCGGCGCTGACGAACACGAAGCGCCCCTCGACGTCGACGGCACACACCGCATCGAGCAGCAGGTCGAAAAAGCTGGAAACCGGTGTGACAGTTCTGCTTTCCATCAGGAAGACATCGCCCGAAAAATTAAGCGTCAGTATCTGTCCCTTGGAATATCCCGGCGTCCTGCCCCGCGCCGTCGACTCAAGCCCTGTTCGGCAACAACCCCGGCAACGCGTGAGTCAGTGCATTTATGGCAAAGCCGATGAACATCACCCCACACAAACGCGTGATCGTCAATTCATGTCGCTGGTACAACACCCGCACCCGTTGCGCACCGACGACACCGATGAGAATAGCGTATGCCGCGACCCCGCCCAGGAAACTGAGAAAAATCAGCCCCGGCAGCATCGACCAGGTCAGCAGTTCGGCACGGCTGGAAAGCAGCGCGGTAAAGGTCGCGACCGCCACCGGGTAGGCCTTGGGATTGGTCAGGCCGAACAGGATGCCGTGCCAGAACGGCTGCCGGGCCGCACCCTGGGGCGTTTCACCATTGGCCCGGCGGCTGCGCAACGCCCGCCAGCCGAGCCAGAACAGGTAGAGGCCGCTGATGACACCGAGCACATCGAAGGCGCCGCTGCCGATTTCCCGCGCCCCGACGATCGCGACCAGAGCCGTGCCGCACCAGATCACGTCGCCCAGCAGATGACCGCAAAGGAACCCTGCCCCGGCCCGTCGTCCCCGCGCCGCACCGATGCCGAACACCGCCAGCACACCAGGGCCTGGAGTGATGCCATAAATGAAACCCGAGGCGAGAACGGCCATGAGCAACGAAGGGGTCATAGAAGGCTCCGCGGCAGGAGGAGGGATAGCCTGGAGTCTATCCCAGGTCAACCCGTCGCAATACCCTGAAGTGACAACGATCAGTTGCGTCGGTCCAGTACGTTCACCACCAGGCGGTCGATCCAGCCCCATACCCGCTGCTTGACCCGACGCCACAGCGGCCGCTTCTTCCAGTCGGCGAGACTGACCGGCTGGCTGAGGTCGAAGTCGGCGACGAAGCTGGCCTTGACCGCCGCGGTCAGGGATGGGTCAAGGGCCTCGAGATTGGCCTCCAGGTTGAAGCGCAGGTTCCAGTGATCGAAATTGCACGAGCCGATGCTGACCCAGTCGTCGACCAGCACCATTTTCAGGTGCAGGAAACAGGGCTGGTACTCGAAGATCCGCACGCCGGCCCTCAGCAGGCGAGGATAGTAGCGATGGCCGGCGTAACGCACCGAGGGGTGGTCAGTACGCGGCCCTGTCAGCAGCAGCCGCACGTCAACTCCGCGCTGGGCGGCCCGGCGCAGCGAACGCCGGACCTTCCAGGTCGGCAGGAAATACGGGGTTGCCAGCCAGATCCGCTGCTTGCCGCTGTTCAGTGCGCGTACCAGCGATTGCAGGATATCGCGATGCTGCCGGGCGTCGGCATAGGCCACCCGGCCCAGGCCCTGCCCGGCTGGAGGCAACCTCGGCAGGCGCGGCAGGCCGACATCGGCGAACGGTTTCCAGGCCGTGCGCTGTTCGTTGGCCAGCCATTGACGGTCGAACAGCAACTGCCAGTCGAGAACCAGCGGACCGCGAATCTGCACCATGACCTCATGCCATTCGAAACGGTCGTCCCTCGGGGTCCAGAATTCATCGGTGACGCCCGTACCGCCGACCACCGCCAGGGTGCTGTCCACCAGCAACAGCTTACGGTGATCGCGATACAGGTTACGCATCCCGCGGCGCCAGCGCAGGCGGTTGTAGAAGCGCAGTTCGACACCGGCCTCGACCAGCCGTCGGCGCAGGCTCAGGGTGAAGGCAAGGCTGCCATAGTCATCGAACAGGCAGCGCACCCGCACCCCCCGCTCGGCAGCCTGGACCAGCGCCTGGACCATCGCATCGGCGCACTCGCCGGCCTCGACCAGATAGAGTTCCAGCTCGACCCGGGATTCGGCCCTGGCGATCGCCACCAGCATGCGCGGGAAAAACGCCGGCCCGTCGACCAACAGCTCGAAGGCATTGTCGCTGCGCCAGGGAAAGACCGCACCGGCCATGGTTCAGCGCGCCGTGAAAATCAGTACCGCACCCACCGGTACCGACAGACTGATGGCCGACAGGCCGGCGAGCTTGCGCAACTGCGCAAGGCCAGGCAGCAGGCCGAAGTCCTCGGCGTGCACCACCAGCGGCTCCAGGGTCACCACCTGGAAGCGACGGTCGTCGAGACGGGTTGCCAGCAGTTCGGCGTTGTAGCTGTGCTCCTTGCCATGCAGGCGTACCACCAGCGGCAGACGCAGTTCCAGTTGGGCGCCGGGCGCCAGGTCGTTGATCGGCTGGACGTTGATCTGCGCAGTGACCTGCGCCTCGGGATACTGCCTGATCTCGAACAGCTCGCGCCGCAGGCGCTCATCACGCAGGGGAATCCCGGTGCTGACCGACTCCAGCTCGACATCGAGGGTTGCCACGCCCTGGCGATCGACCTTGCCGTGCAAGGTCAGGAAACGATGCACTTCAGAAATATCGGCATTCTTGGTGCTGACAAACGACAGGCGTGAGGACTCGTTGTCCAGATACCAGTTGGCGTGGGCCGGCAAGGCCAGCACCCCGAGCAGGGCCAGAAAAAGGCGGGACCGGTGCATGCAAGCTCCTGATTGAACGTAGGCGCCACCTTACCCGGCCAAGAGGGCGCCAGTAAACGGTGTTCAGGGTTTGAGCCGGCAGCCTTCGCGTTCGTTCACCCAGACGGCCGTGGCCTCGCGCCCCAGACCCTCGACGCTGACCCGGCGTTGGCGCGGGTCATCCAGCAGGCGACTGACCGGCACCGATTGCTTCACATAACCCAGGCAATAGTCGACGGTGTTGTCCATCACATACCGGCAGGAACAATACTCCTTGGCGGTATAGGCGCTGATGATCTGCGGGAACGCACGCAGGGCCACGCGCTCGTGCCAGATCCAGCCGAGCAGCGCCACCAGCAGCAACACCAGCAGGCTGATGAACGGGTGACGACGAACGAAGCGGGTGGACCTCATGGCAACACCTTCGGCCCGAAAGCCGCCATGGCCAGCCTGAGCAGTTCGTTGTGCCGATAACTGCCATCGCGGTCATCGCCGTACCGCACGATCACCAGGCCCGCGCTGGGAATGATGTACAGCGCCTGGCCCCAGTGCCCGAGGGCGGCGAAGGTGTCGGAAGGCGCGTCCGGCCAAGGCTTGCGCGCGCCGTCGATCGAGCGATTGAGCCACCACTGGCCACCGCCCACCGCTTCATCCTGCCCGGGCTTGTAACCGGCAAACGCCCGGCGATTGAACTCCACCCAGGCCCTGGGCAACAGTTGCCGGTCCTGCCAGCGACCGTCGCGCTCCATCAGCAGACCGATGCGCGCCAGGTCGCGGGCCGTCAGATAGGCATAGGACGAAGCGACGAAGGTGCCGCTGCCATCTCGCTCCCAGACCGCCCCCCGGATGCCCAGCGGATCGAACAGCGCGGTCCAGGGATAGCCCGGGTAACGCTGCTCACCGACGATCCCGCGCAGGGCCGCCGCCAGGGCATTGCTGTCGCCGCTGGAATAACGGAAGGAGCGACCGGGCACCGCGTATTCAGCCTGCGCGGCGGTATAGCCGGCCATGTCGGCATGACCGAGGGTGTACAACATCGCCACCACCGAGGAGTTGAGCGGGGCATATTCATAGTCTTCCTGCCAGTCGATGCCCGACGACCAGTTCAACAGATGCTCCAGGGTCACCTTGGGGTGCGCCTGGAACGCGGGGTAGAACCTCGCCACCGGATCGTGCAACTGGAACAGGCCTTCGCCATAGGCGACGCCCAGGACCGTGGCCATGATGCTCTTGCTGATCGACCAGGTCAGGTGCGGCGTATCGACACGGGTCGGCCCGGCATAACGCTCGTAGACGATCTGTCCGTGCCGGATCACCAGCAGGGCATCGGTGCGCACGCCTTTTCGGCTGCTGTCATCCCGTGCCGCAAAGGCATAGGCCTGCAGGGCCTCAACAGCAGGGCCGGCGGCCTGCGGACCTGGGGCCCATTGAGCACCAGGCCAGCTCTCGGCACGGGCGATGGCGGTGATACACAGCAGGAAAACCGCAAGGAAGGTCGAACCCCTGGACATTGGGCGAGCTCGGAGAAATAGCTTTGGACCAGTCTAGCGGAACCTGATGACAGTTCTGCTCACGCGCCCGCCCACGCCTTCGCCAGGCGCCTGGCCCGGGCGCCCGCGGCAATGTCCAGCACACCGCGGTCGCGCTGCCACATCTCCCGCCATGCTGGCGGACCTGCCGCGAAGGCCTCATCCAGTTCGCCCTTGAGCCCATCGAACTGGGCGAACAGCCCGCCGAGCAGGACGTGCCCCGCCGTTGCCGCCGGGTTTTGCCGGCTGGCTTCGGACAACCCGGCCAACAGGCCGAGCAGGCGCAATTGCAGGGCCTGCGGCCAGTCGCCGTGCTGGCCGACACCCAGCAACCAGGCCGTCAGCGCGCCGAGCACATAGATGTCCTCCAGGGTGCGGAACGGTTTGACATAGGCCTCCCAGCCATCCCCGGCCAGACGCTCGCAGGCGGCCTGGTCGAAATGCACCCGGCCGTGACCGATCTCCGGCATCAGTGGCAGGGCCGGCAGGCTCTCCAGGCGGATACCGGGTTCGCCGGGGTAGACGATCACCAGGCTCAGCCGTGGCGCCTCGCCCTGCTCCTCACTGCGCGCGGCCACCAGCAGCCAGTCGGCGGCCGTGCCGGCGGTGACGAAATCCTTGCGCCCGCAAAGCCGCAAGCCTTCGACACGCGTCTGCATGTCGGCCGGACGCAGGCTGCGCTGCTCGGTGGCGCACAACGCGCCGAGGCTGCCCGGAGCGCTGGGCCAGAGCATGCGCAACGCGGCCTGGTACCCCACCAGGAACGCCAGGCCGGGGGTGGCCATGACATGACCGCCACGCACCGCCAGTTCGAACGGCGTCACCGTGCCCAAGGTGTCGAGCAACTGCGCGTAACCTTCCGCCAGATCGGTGGGCACGGGCTGGCGTTGAGGCGGGTCGAGCAGGAAAGACCAAGGCATGGCGGGCTCCTGGGAGGCTGTCATATAAGCATCACCAAAGCTTCATGGCGATGACACCGGGGCTACATAGCCTGACTTTGCACAACAAAGTCGACTGGCCGCAACCCTGGCCGGCAACCGGAGACGCGTCATGACTCAGATCGCCCGCATCAGCGACACCGGCAATGAACGCCGCCTGCAAGCCGAACGCCTGTTGGGCGCCGCGGCCTTGCAAGAAGCCCAGGCCTTGCGCTTCAACGTTTTCAGCGGCGAATTCAATGCCAAGCTGAAAGGCGCCGAGCTCGGCCTGGACATGGATGATTATGATGTGCACTGCAGCCACATTGGCGTGCGCGACCTGAACAGCGGCCGCCTGGTGGCGACCACCCGTCTGCTCGACCACAAGGCCGCCAACACCCTGGGGCGTTTCTACAGTGAAGAGGAATTCAGCCTGCATGGCCTCGGCCACCTGCAAGGCCCGATCCTGGAAATCGGCCGTACCTGCGTCGACCCGGCCTACCGCAACGGCGGCACCATTGCCGTGCTCTGGGGCGAACTGGCCGAAGTGCTCAACGAGGGCGGCTACAGCTACCTGATGGGCTGCGCCAGCATCCCGATGCAGGATGGCGGTATCCAGGCCCAGGCGATCATGCAGCGCCTGCGCGAACGCTACCTGAGCACCGAACACCTGCGCGCCGAACCGAAAAAACCGCTGCCGACCCTGGATATCCCCGGCAACGTCATCGCCGAAATGCCACCGCTGCTCAAGGCCTACATGCGCCTGGGCGCGAAGATCTGCGGCGAGCCGTGCTGGGACCAAGACTTCCAGGTGGCCGATGTATTCATCCTGCTCAAGCGCGACGAGTTGTGCCCGCGTTACGCCCGGCACTTCAAGGCGGCCGTGTAATGAGGCGGCTGCGGGTGTACGCCCGGATCGCCCGGGTCCTGCTGGTGGTGGCGCTGGGTTTGAGCATGGCCAGCGTGTTCGGTGCCTTCGAGCGCCTGGGGATTGCCAATTCGATGGCGCGTCGCCAGAGCTGGTCGCGGTTCTTCATGGCGCGGCTGAGTCATGCCCTGCCCTTTCGCGTGACGGTCCGCGGCAAGCTGCCGACGCAACCGATGCTGTGGGTCAGCAACCACGTGTCCTGGACCGATATCGCCCTGCTCGGCGCACTGGCCCCGCTGTCCTTCCTGTCCAAGGCCGAAGTCCGTACCTGGCCGGTGGCCGGCTGGCTGGCGGCGAAGGCCGGCAGCCTGTTCATCCGCCGGGGTTCGGGCGACAGCCAACTGGTGCGCAAGCAGATGACCCGTCACCTGGAGCAGGCCCATCCGCTGCTGATGTTCCCGGAAGGCACCACCACCGACGGCCGCTCCCTGCGTACGTTCCATGGTCGCCTGCTGTCGGCGGCCATCGATGCGGGCGTTTCGCTGCAACCGGTAGCGATCCGCTACACCCGCGATGGGCAGGCGGACAAGCTGGCCCCGTTCATTGGCGACGACGACCTGTTGTCGCATCTGATGCGCCTGTTCTCCAATGACCAGGGCGAGGTGGAAATCCAGTTGCTGCAGCCTATCCCCTGCAATGGCCAGGAACGTGCGTCCCTGGCCTTCCAGGCCCAGCAGGCGGTACAGATGGCCTTGTTCGGCGAGGCCGCCGAAGTGAAACGTCCGGTAGCGCGCCCAGTGGCCACCAGCGAGGCGGAAGCCGCCTGACCGTTCGGCGCCTTCGAAGACGCTTTCGCTGGGGTGACACCCGCCGTCCCGAGAACGCTGAGTAACCTGTAGGAGCAGGTGGTGCGGCGATCGGCCTGCCCCTACAGGATGGTGTCGATACGACGCTCCTGCGCGAAGGCCTGCAACCGGGGATAGAACAGTCGGAAGTCCTCGCTCAACGGTTCGTACAGCGCCTCCAGTTCCCCCATCGCATGGACCAGTTCCTCCGGTCGTGACAAACGCCGGGAGATGCCCCGCAACACCTGCCCCAGCACCTCGAAATGGCGATAGGAACCGAGCCAGTCATCCGCCGCCATGTAAGGCGCGATCTGCGCCAGGCGCCCGGGCAGGCGCGGCTCACGCGCCAGCACCCGATAGACCCCGGCGGTGAAACCCTCCAGCGGGCCCTCGGCATAAAGGGCCCAGTCCCGCGCCAGGCAATGGTCGAAGAACACATCCAGGACGATCCCGGCATAACGTCGACGGGTCAGCTCGAAACGCGACAGCGCCTGGTCCACCAGGGGATGGCTGTCGGTAAAGACATCGATCCGGCGATGCAGCAGGATCGCAGCCTCGATCGAAGGCGTGAACTGCCCCTCCACGCGCCCCTTGACGAAGTCGCCATAGAGGCTGCCGAGCAGTTGTTCCGGGTGCTGTCCGCCCAGATGAAGATGTGCGAGATAGTTCATGGCTCCCAGCTTAGCACTCGCCACCTCTGTATCGTTATAACCCGATATAGCGATTCATGCTGAACACAGAGCAAAATCATATTGGTATATCGCGAAATAGCGATTTATATTTCGCCCCATCGCGATATACCGTTTTATCACCCCTGAGACACCGCCATGACCCTCGACCTCGACGAAATAATAAAAGCGCTGGCGCACCCAGTACGCCGAGACATCCTCCACTGGCTGAAAGACCCGAAAGCCCAGTTCCCCGACCAGTTGCACAACCACGAGTACGGTATCTGCGCCGGGCAGATCGACCAACGCTGCGGCCTGTCGCAGTCGACCGTGTCGGCGCACCTGGCGACGCTGCAGCGGGCCGGTCTGATCAGCAGCCAGAAGGCGGGCCAGTGGCATTTCTTCAAACGCAACGAGGAAACCATCCAGGAATTCCTCCGCATCATGAGCCAAGAGCTCTAAAGGATCGCATACGATGCCCCTCCCGCTACTCATCCTGGCCCTGAGCGCCTTTGCCATCGGCACCACCGAGTTCGTCATCATGGGCCTGCTGCCCGATGTGGCGACCGACCTCGGCGTGTCGATTCCCGGTGCCGGCTGGCTGGTGACCGGCTACGCTCTGGGCGTGGCGATCGGCGCACCGTTCATGGCCATGGCCACCTCGCGGCTGCCACGCAAGGCGGCCCTGGTGGTACTGATGGGGATCTTCATCGTCGGCAACCTGCTTTGCGCGGTGGCCAGTGACTACAACGTGCTGATGCTGGCACGGATCATCACCGCCCTGTGCCACGGTGCCTTCTTCGGTATCGGCTCGGTCGTCGCCGCCAACCTCGTGGCACCGGACAAGCGTGCCTCCGCCGTGGCCCTGATGTTCACCGGCCTGACCCTGGCCAACGTGCTCGGCGTACCGCTGGGCACCGCCCTGGGGCAACAGGCCGGCTGGCGCTCGACCTTCTGGGCGGTGACTGTCATCGGCGTGATCGCGCTGATCGGCCTGATCCGCTTCCTGCCGGTGAAACACGACGAGGAAAAACTCGACATGCGCGCCGAACTCGGCGCACTCAAGGGCGCCGGCCTATGGCTGTCGCTGAGCATGACCGCACTGTTCTCCGCCGCCGTGTTCGCCCTGTTCACCTACATCGCGCCGCTGCTCGGCGAAGTCACCGGCGTGTCACCACGGGGCGTGACCTGGACCCTGGTGCTGATGGGCCTGGGCCTGACCCTCGGCAACATCCTCGGCGGCAAACTGGCGGACCGCAACCTGGCCGCGACGCTGATCGGCGTGTTCATCGCCATGGCCGTGCTGGCGACCGCCCTGACCTGGAGCAGCGTGCTGGTCATTCCCGCCGAGCTCACCCTGTTCCTCTGGGCCACGGCCTGCTTCGCCGCCGTCCCGGCGCTGCAGGTCAACGTGGTGACCTACGGCCAGGCCGCCCCCAACCTGGTCTCGACCCTGAACATCGGCGCCTTCAACGTCGGCAACGCTCTCGGCGCCTGGGTCGGCGGCAGTGTCATCGCCCATGGCCTGGGCCTCACCAGCGTGCCCCTGGCCGCTGGCGCACTGGCAGTGCTCGCGCTGCTGGTGACCCTGATCACCTTTCGCCAGAACGGCCCCGCCGAACTGGTTCCAGCTAGCAACTAATCATCAAGAGGGTTGTACCCATGGCAACTATTTTCGATCCGATCAAACTGGGCGATCTCGAACTGCCGAACCGCATCGTCATGGCTCCGCTGACCCGCTGCCGGGCCGACGAAGGCCGTGTGCCGAACGCGCTGATGGCCGAATACTACGTACAGCGCGCCTCCGCCGGGCTGATCCTCAGCGAGGCCACCTCGGTCACACCGATGGGCGTCGGCTACCCCGACACCCCCGGGATCTGGTCCAACGACCAGGTCCGCGGCTGGACCAACGTGACCAAGGCCCTGCATGCCGCCGGTGGCCGGATCTTCCTGCAACTGTGGCACGTGGGGCGAATTTCCCACCCGTCGTACCTGAACGGTGAATTGCCGGTCGCACCGAGCGCGATCCAGCCCAAGGGCCACGTGAGCCTGGTCCGTCCGCAAGCGGACTACCCGACCCCACGCGCCCTGGAAACCGCCGAGATCGCCGACGTCATCGAGGCCTTTCGCGTCGGTGCGGAAAACGCCAAGGCCGCCGGTTTCGATGGCGTGGAAATCCATGCCGCCAACGGTTACCTGCTCGACCAGTTCCTGCAGAGCAGCACCAACCAGCGCACCGACCACTACGGCGATTCCCTGGAAAACCGCGCCCGCCTGCTGCTCGAAGTGACCGACGCCGTGGTGGAAGTCTGGGGCCCCGGCCGGGTCGGCGTACACCTTGCTCCCCGTGCCGACTCCCATGACATGGGCGACGACAATCTCGCGGAAACCTTCACCTACGTCGCCCGGGAACTGGGCAAGCGTGGCATCGCCTTCATCTGCTCGCGGGAGAAGGAAGCCGACGACAGCCTCGGCCCACAGCTGAAAGCGGCGTTCGGCGGCACCTACATCGCCAACGAACGCTTCACCAAGGACAGTGCCAATGCCTGGCTGGCCGAAGGCAAGGCCGACGCGGTGGCCTTCGGCGTCCCGTTCATCGCCAACCCGGACCTGCCGGCCCGCCTGAAGGCCGATGCCGAGCTGAACGCAGCGCACCCGGAAACCTTCTACGGCAAGGGTCCGGTCGGCTACATCGACTACCCGACACTGTAAACTCAGAAACTTCAGTAGTGTGTGCAGGCCCCGACTCGCAAGAGCCGGGGCTTTTTCGTTGTAGTTGAATGTCCCGGCCTGGATATCGGAAAACACTCACAGAACAGAGAGTGGTTCACCGCGAGCTTTTTTTGTCCCGATCCTCATACTTGCCTGGCGCTATCCAACTGCGGAAAAGCGTGCAGCGTCACGGAATGGCGCTGCCACCGCGATCCACCCAAAAGGACTTAACAGGTACCTCATGCAATTGCTGGGCGTAGCCCTGTCCTGCGCGGCCCTCTCCGGCCTGCTGTCATTTGCCGCCTATGCCGCGGGCACCGAGCCTTCGGCGACGGTCATCGTGGAAATCAGCAACGAGTCGCCACAACCACTCGAACTGCTCGGCACCGGCCTGGACCTCAAGGGTGCTCCGGTTTCGAACTTCTCGATCGCCAGCGGCGAACGTCGGGAACTGCGCCTGGAAGGGCCGCGGGCCTGGTTCATCTACGGCTCCGGGCCACGCAAATGCCGGTTCGTCGCCCAGCACTCGCTGAAGCAGCGCTTCACCGACTCGGAACACACCAGCTACCTGCCCACCTGGTCCCGCCAGGCCGAGTCGATCGGGGAACACGCGGCTTCCTGCAAGGCCCGCCTGAGCAAGACACTCAAGGTCCCGCCCTACAGCTACAGCGTGAAATTCAGCATGGGCTGAGCCTATCGAAGCTGGATGAATCACCTTCACCAGGGCTGTCGATGTCACTCAAAACGCTGACAGCCATGGAAAATTCCCACACAACAAACGGAAACCATTCCTATTTAGTCCCCTTCCCAGCGGCCGATTCTTGAAGCATCTGCACTACGCAGTGATCGGTTCAACGGAAGGATCGCATGATCGACCTCGAACACTACGGCCCGCTGCCGCACCAGGTACTGGCCGAGGCCATCGACAACCTGCGGCTGGCCGGCCGGCGCGCCTGGCTCAGCCTGTTGGGACTGACCATCGGCAGCGGCTCGATCATCGCCCTGCTGAACATCGGCAACAGCGCACAATCCGAAGCCCTGCGTGCGTTCCAGGCCATGGGCACCGACATGCTGGTGGCCCGGCTTTCGCCGGGGCGTAAAACCTCCCTTCCCCCGCCCGTGACATTCGATGCGCAGACCTTGCGCAGTTCCCTCCCACAACTGATCGATATTGCGCCTGTCAGCCTGTATTCGGTCCGCTTCAGGCATTCGGCAATCGAGGTCGATGCCGCCCTGGTCGGTACCTCTGGCGACCTGGCAAAGGCCCTCGACCTGAAGCTGCAGAACGGTCGATTCCTGAACCCATTCGACCATCAGGAAACATTTGCCGTGGTCGGCGCTCAGGTCGCGCACCAACTCTCGATGAAAGGCCGCCCCCTGCAACTCCAGGATCGACTGCCCATCGAAGGCTATCTGTTCAGCGTTGTCGGTATCGTGGCAGAGCATTCCGGCAACCCATTGCTTCCAGTGGATATCGATCACTCGGTCCTTATCCCCGCAGAGGGGCTGCGACGGTTGTTCCCTGAACCGAAGATCGACAGCCTGATCGTGCGGATCGCAACGCATGCCGATCCGGATCTGACGGCACAAGCCCTGAAAGACCAACTGCCGGCGCTGTTCCATGGCCAGAAAGTCGAGATACAGATCCCACGACAGTTGCTCGACGGCCTGAAACGCCAGGCCGCGACCTTCTCTCGCCTGCTGGCCGGTCTGGGCGGCATCGTCCTGCTGGTGGCGGGCGTCGGTGTCATGAATGTGATGCTGATGAACCTGGCCGAACGGCGCCGGGAGATCGGCCTGCGCCTGGCGCTCGGCGCGCGTCCCCGGGATATCCGCAATGCCTTTCTCTGCGAGGCACTGTGCCTGTCGCTGCCCGGCGTCCTCGTTGGGGCGGTGCTGGGCAGCCTCGCCGCACTGATTTTCAGCCACTTCGCCAATTGGCCCTTGCGCCTGAGCCTCGAAGCCCTGCTGCTCGGCACCGGCAGTTCCCTGCTGACCGGGGTGTTCTTCGGCCTGCATCCGGCCCTCAAGGCCTCCCGCCTGCAACCCATGGAAGCACTACGGGAGACTGCCTATGAGTAACTAACACCGGAACACCACTTACAACTCAAATATCTCTCTATTTTTCAGGAATACCATCATGAAAAAGATGCTTTCGCTCGCCTTGATTTTGGCCAGCACTCAAACTTTTGCAGCGGATGCCAGTATCACCAAGTCGAAAAGGCCACCCAGCCTCTTCAGTTATATAAGCACAGCGACTTCAATACATAGCACGCAACTCGCCGACTTCACTCACCCGACTAACGTCCAGATGAAGCTGAAAGAGCTTCGCTGGAATACGACATTCTTTCCAGTCGCGATAAACGAGAAAGTTAAGCTCTGTTACTTCGAGCCTTACTCCAATGCCGAAGTCGACTGCCAAATCATTACTCCAAATTCGACAGGAAGTACCAGGATTTTCAATCAGAAACGCTTTGGCCATGGAGTAAAAGTCCACCTCACCCACATGACGGACGATCTGAAAGGACCTGCTCACCCCGCAGGGGAAGACAGCATCACATTTGAATACAGCTACCAGTAATGAGCCGCTCCGTCAGCAAAAGGCTGACGGAGCACCTATCTACCCACAAGGGCAACCAGATGAAAATTACTCAAACAGACAACTCATATAGACACACCCCACAAACAGCCAAAGAACCCCAAAGTACGCTCGAAAAAAACACCACAATCAAAACTGAATCCTCATCAGTCTCAATTAGCGGCCACGCACTACTGATAGCCCATGTATATGGAGGAGAACCTAACCCGCACTTTGAAACAGTGCTCGACTCAACAAAATGCGAGAAATACTACCTAACCCAAGCCGACAGGGATCTATTGTCGCGTATTTACGAATTTGCTCAGGAACAGGGGGCATCCCCCAGATACGTCACAGCCCTGGCCAGGGACCTTGCAGAATATCGCCAGTTCCAAAATGGCACGATGCTACACAACTTGAACTGTGCTGAGAACTACGATAGCGAAGGACATCAACTGAGCTACAGTTTCATTGAAAAAGACGCTGCAACAGCCGACAGAATTCTCAAGGGCGACGCCCTGAAAGGCAGCGCCCTGGATCAGGATTTCATACGTTACACGACGGACCCCGACCATGGGGCTTACCACCTCTGCGATTTCGACTTTCTGGAAAAAGTCATCACCCGCTTTTCCAGTACCGGCGATCCGGATGTGAAACTGCCGCCTCAATTCCAGACCTACGAGCGCAAACAAGGCTACATCGAGCACAAGTCCAAGGAAATTCTCAACACAACGGTACTGGAACGCATGGCCAAAAAGCAGCAGGCTGCCACCGCCGAGAACAGCACCACGCCCTCCGCCGAGCCCGGCGCAACAACCACCGAAACCCTGAAAGACGTCTGGCACAGGGCCCTGCTGCAGATGATGCGCAAGGGCGGCTGGCAATCGTCATTGGCCACGTTTCTCAGCGGCAATCGCAACGGCTGACGGCCGCCCCTGGGGTCAGCCGCGCTTGCGCTGTCCCCAGGCCACCAACAATCCGCTCAGGCAGATCACCCCGATACCGACCACGGCGAACACGTCCGGCATGTGGTCGAAGACCAGGTAGCCATACATGCCGGCGAAGAGAATCTGCCCGTAGCTGAACGGCGCCAGCATCGCCGGCGGGGCATGCCGGAACGCCTGGGTCAGCAACAGGTGGCCGAGCATGCCGCAGGTGCCCAGGCCAATCATGAACAGGCCATGGACCAGGGTCGGCGCGCTCCAGAAGAACGGCAGCATGGCCGTCATGATCAGGCTGTTGAGAATGCCGGTGAGGAAGTTGCTGGTGGTCGGGCTGTCGATGCCGCTGAGCATGCGGGTCAGCAACTGGTAGAAACCGAAGCACAACGCCGAGCACAGTGGCAGCAGAATCGCCGGGGTGAACAGCGCACTACCCGGACGAATGATGATGAGCACCCCGACAAAACCGGCGATCACCGCCGCCCACTGACCGCGGCTGACCCGCTCACCCAACAGCGGCACCGACAGGGCGGTCACCAGCAGCGGCGCGAGGAAGTTGACCGAGGTGGCTTCCGCCAGCGGGATGTAGCGCAAGCCGGTGGTGAACAACAGGCTGGTGCCGATCAGGCACAGCGCACGCAGCAGCTGCAGCCCCGGGCGCTTGGTGCGTACCACCGCCGACAGGCCGCTGCGCGGCACGAACACCACCAGCATCAACAGGGTATGGACCACGTAGCGGGCCCAGACCACCATCACGATCGGGTAGAAGGCCGACAGGTACTTGGACAGCGCATCGTGGCTGGCGAACAGCAGTACCGCCCCACAGATCAGCGCGATGCCCTTGAGCGGCTGCTCGGAGCCCTTGTGCAGCAGGTTCGGTACATTCATTCACAGGCTCGCAACAAATTCACTACAAAATACTTAGCACACTAACTACCAAGATGCAGCGCGGCGGTATATAAATGATGCCCGCTGTCGAGGCACGCGCCGTCGGGTTGAGGTGACTGGCACAGGATACTGGCAGCGCTGGACTCAGTTACACATTTTGACTCAATTGCGCAGGCTGGGGCTCAGACGCAGCATGTCCAACCCTGTATCGACCCAGCGCTCGGCATCTTTATTCAGGTCGAAGCTGTCCGGCGCCAGCAGCCATTGATAGAGGATGCCATCGATCCAGGCATGGAGACTGATGGCCGCGCGGGCCGTATCGAGATTCTCGGGAAGCTGTCCTCGGTTCACCGCATTACGCAAGGCCAGTTCGATGTGCGCGTTGCAGTCCAGGCTGACGGCACGACGCTGGCGGCGCAGGTCACACATTTCATCGGTGAACTCGCACTTATGAAACAAAATTTCATTAATGCGTCGGACTTTCGGGTCGAGAGCAATCTGCTGAAACAAATGAATCAGCAATTGGCGCATGCAGCCCAACGGGTCGGGCTCGTCCTGATCCTCACTGGCCTTGGCCATGTCATCCAGCGGCTCGCGCAGCGAGTCGAGCATCGCCTGCACCAGGTCGGCCTTGTTGCTGAAGTGCCAGTAGATGGCACCGCGCGTGACCCCCGCCAGGGTCGCGATGTCGGCCAGGGTGGTACGCGCCACACCGCGCTCGTAGAACGCCTTCTCGGCAGCTTCGAGAATCTGCCTGCGGGTTTCCTGAGCTTCTTCTTTGGTACGACGAACCATGGCAGTAAAACCTCGATCAGGGTGCCGCGGACTCCCCCTGGGTTTAATCCGGGCTTAACGACGGGAGGCGATTTTTGTGCCTTTTCCCGAGATGAAATCCATGCTTTGTAACGACTTTTGGCAAAAGTTCAAGCCTTTACAAACAAACGTGAATGTAAGTATATTCATTAGCAACCTATTAATCCAGTCGGATCACCCTTCATACCCTTCCACCCTTCTTGTGCGCTTCACGCGCGCCTGACCCGAGGATCTTCATGCAACTCAAGCCAGCTGTTACCGCTCTGGTCACCGCCGTCGCCCTGGCATCGCTGCTCAGCGGATGCAATAAAAAGGAAGAAGCCGCTCCGGCGGCCGCCCCCGCCCCTCAGGTCGGCGTCGTGACCCTGCAAGCCCAACCCTTCACCCTGATCTCCGAGCTGCCCGGCCGTACCACGGCCTATCGCATCGCCGAAGTCCGGCCGCAGGTCAATGGCATCATTCTCAAGCGCCTGTTCAAGGAAGGCGGCGACGTCAAGGCCGGCCAGCAGCTCTATCAGATCGACCCATCGGTCTATGAAGCGACGCTGAAAAGCGCCGAGGCGAACCTGCAGTCGACCCGGTCGATCGCCGACCGCTACAAGCAACTGGTGAACGAGCAGGCCGTCAGCCGCCAGGAATACGACACGGCCGTGGCCAACCGCCTGCAGTCGGAAGCGAACCTGCAAAGCGCGCAGATCAATGTGCGCTACACCAAAGTGCTGGCCCCGCTGTCCGGCCGCATCGGCCGCTCCTCGGTGACCGAAGGCGCACTGGTCAGCACCGGCCAGAGCGATGCCATGGCGACGATCACTCAGTTGGACCCGATCTACGTCGACATCACGCAATCCACCGCCGACCTGCTCAAGCTGCGGCGCGAACTGGACAGCGGTCGCCTGCAGAAGGCCGGCGACAACGCGGCCATGGTCAAGCTGACCCTGGAAGACGGCAGCACCTACGCCCAGCCGGGCAAGCTGGAGTTCTCGGAAGTCACCGTGGATGAAACCACCGGTTCCGTGACCCTGCGCGCGGTGTTCCCGAACCCTGACCACTCGCTGCTGCCCGGCATGTTCGTCCATGCCCAGTTGCAGTCCGGAGTGAACAGCGCGGCGATCCTCGTGCCGCAACAAGGCGTGACCCGTGACCTCAAGGGCACCCCGACCGCACTGGTCGTCGGCCCGGACAACAAGGTCGAGCTGCGTCAGCTCAAGGCCAGCCGTACCCAGGGCAGCCAGTGGCTGGTCGAGGACGGCCTAAAGTCGGGTGATCGGGTGATCACCGAAGGCCTGCAGTTCGTGCGCCCAGGCGTCGAGGTCAAGGCCAGCGAAGCCACCAACGTCAAAACCGCCAACCCGGCCCCTGCCCCGGCAACCGACAAAGCCGCGGGCAGCAAAGGGGAGTAAACCATGTCGAAATTCTTTATCGACCGCCCGATCTTCGCCTGGGTGATCGCCCTGGTGATCATGCTGGTCGGCGCGCTCTCGATCCTCAAGTTGCCGATCAACCAGTACCCGGCGATTGCGCCACCGGCCATCGCCATTTCCGTGACCTACCCGGGCGCCTCGGCGCAGACCGTGCAGGACACCGTGGTCCAGGTGATCGAACAGCAGCTCAACGGTATCGACAACCTGCGTTATGTCTCCTCGGAAAGCAACTCCGACGGCAGCATGACCATCACCGCCACCTTCGAGCAGGGCACCAGTTCCGACACAGCCCAGGTCCAGGTCCAGAACAAGCTGAACCTGGCCACGCCCCTCTTGCCGCAGGAAGTGCAGCAGCAGGGTATCCGCGTCACCAAGGCGGTGAAGAACTTCCTGATGGTGATCGGCGTGGTGTCGACCGACGGCAGCATGACCAAGGACGACCTGTCGAACTACATCGTCTCCAACATGCAGGACCCGATCTCGCGGACTGCCGGCGTCGGTGACTTCCAGGTGTTCGGTGCCCAGTACGCGATGCGGATCTGGCTCGATCCGGCCAAGCTGAACAACTACCAGCTGACCCCGGTGGACGTGAAGACCGCCGTGGCCGCGCAGAACGTCCAGGTGTCTTCCGGGCAACTGGGTGGCCTGCCGGCATTGCCTGGCCAGCAACTGAACGCCACCATCATCGGCAAGACCCGCCTGCAGACCGCCGAGCAGTTCAAGAATATCCTGCTCAAGGTCAACAAGGACGGCTCGCAAGTGCGCCTGGGTGACGTCGCCGATGTCAGCCTGGGTGGCGAGAACTACAGTGTCTCCGCCCAGTACAACGGTAGCCCGGCATCGGGCCTGGCGGTCAAGCTGGCCAACGGCGCCAACGCCCTGGACACCGCCAAGGCGCTGCGCAAGACCATCAGCGACCTGGAACCGTTCTTCCCGCCCGGGATGAAAGTGGTATTCCCGTACGACACCACGCCGGTGGTGAGCGAATCGATCAAGGGTGTGGTTGAAACCCTGATGGAAGCGATCGTGCTGGTGTTCCTGGTGATGTTCCTGTTCCTGCAGAACTTCCGCGCCACCATCATCACCACCATGACTGTGCCGGTGGTCCTGCTGGGTACCTTCGGGATCCTCGCGGCGGCCGGCTTCAGCATCAACACCCTGACCATGTTCGGCATGGTGCTGGCCATCGGCCTGCTGGTGGACGACGCCATCGTCGTGGTGGAGAACGTCGAACGGGTGATGAGCGAGGAAGGTCTCTCGCCCAAGGAAGCGACCAAGAAGTCCATGGGCCAGATCCAGGGGGCACTGGTGGGGATCGCCATGGTGCTCTCGGCGGTACTGCTGCCGATGGCGTTCTTCGGCGGCTCCACCGGTGTGATCTACCGCCAGTTCTCCATCACCATCGTTTCGGCCATGGGCCTGTCGGTGCTGGTGGCGCTGATCTTCACACCGGCGCTGTGCGCCACCCTGCTCAAGGCCATTCCCCATGGCGAGCATGGCACACCGAAACGCGGCTTCTTCGGCTGGTTCAACCGCAATTTCGACCGCAGCGTGCGGGCCTACGAGCGCAGCGTCGGCGGCATCCTGGCGCACAAGGCGCCGTATCTGCTGGCCTACGCCCTGATCGTGGTCGGCATGATCTGGCTGTTCGCCCGTATCCCCACCTCGTTCCTGCCGGAAGAAGACCAGGGCGTACTCTTCGCCCAGGTCCAGACCCCGGCCGGCTCCAGTGCCGAGCGGACCCAGGCGGTGGTCGACAAGATGCGCGCCTACCTGCTCAAGGACGAAACGGGAGCCGTGAGTTCGGTATTCACCGTGACCGGTTTCAACTTCGCCGGCCGTGGCCAGAGCTCGGGTATGGCCTTCATCATGCTCAAGCCGTGGGACCAGCGTAACGCCGACAACAGTGTGTTCAAGCTGGCGGAACGGGCCCAGGCGCATTTCTTCAGCTTCCGCGACGCGATGGTGTTCGCCTTCGCCCCGCCGGCGGTGCTGGAGTTGGGTAACGCCACCGGTTTCGACGTCTACCTGCAGGACCGTGCCGGCGTCGGCCACCAGAAGCTGATGGAAGCTCGCAACCAGTTCCTTGGCATGGCGGCACAGAGCAAGGTCCTCGCGGCGGTCCGTCCCAACGGCCTGAACGATGAACCGCAATACCAGTTGAGCATCGACGACGAGCGCGCCAGCGCCCTGGGCGTGAGCCTGTCGGACATCAACAACAGCCTGTCGATCGCGCTGGGCGGCAGTTATGTCAACGACTTCATCGACCGCGGTCGGGTGAAGAAGGTCTACATCCAGGGCAAGCCTGCCTCGCGGATGAGCCCTGAGGACCTGCAGAAGTGGTACGTGCGCAGCAGCAGCGGCACCATGGTTCCATTCTCGGCATTCGCCAAGGGCGAGTGGGTCTACGGCTCGCCCAAGCTGGCGCGCTACAACGGCGTCGAGGCGATGGAAATCCTCGGTGCCCCGGCACCGGGCCACACCACCGGTGAGGCCATGGCGGAAGTCGAGGCCATCGCCAAGAAGCTGCCGGCGGGTGTCGGTATTTCCTGGACCGGCCTGTCGTACGAGGAACGCCTGTCCGGTTCCCAGGCGCCAGCGCTGTTCGCCCTGTCGCTGCTGATGGTGTTCCTGTGCCTGGCGGCGCTGTACGAAAGCTGGTCGATCCCGATCGCGGTGGTACTGGTGGTACCGCTGGGGATCATCGGTGCACTGCTGGCGACCACCCTGCGCGGCCTGTCCAACGATGTGTACTTCCTGGTGGGGCTGTTGACCACCATCGGTCTGGCGGCGAAGAACGCCATCCTGATCGTCGAGTTCGCCAAGGAACTGCACGAACAGGGCAAGAGCCTGCGCGATGCGGCGATCGAGGCCTGCCGCATGCGTCTGCGTCCGATCATCATGACCTCGCTGGCGTTCATTCTCGGCGTGGTACCGCTGGCGATCTCCACCGGCGCCGGATCCGGCAGTCAGCACGCCATTGGTACCGTGGTGGTTGGCGGTATGATCAGCGCAACCGTCTTGGCGATTTTCTGGGTTCCGTTATTCTTCGTTGCCGTCTCGGCCATTGGTGGCGAGAAGAAGCACGCGAAACCAGCAACCCCTGAAACTCCACAGCATGAGGCTGGCCAATGAGCAAGTCCCTTCTCTCTGTAGCGGTCGCGGCCTTCGTGCTCAGCGGCTGCTCGCTGATCCCCGACTACCAGCGCCCCGAGGCGCCGGTAGCGGCGCAGTACCCGCAAGGACCGGCCTACTCGCCGGCCCAGGCGGCGAACGTCGCCGCGGCCGAACAGGGTTGGCGCCAGTTCTTCAACGACCCGGCGCTGCAGCAACTGATCCAGGTGGCGCTGGAAAACAACCGCGACCTGCGGGTCGCGGCGCTGAACATCGAAGCCTACCGGGCCCAATACCAGATCCAGCGCGCCGACCTGTTCCCGGCCGTCAGCGCCGACGGCAGCGGCAGCCGCCAGCGGGTCCCGGCCGATGCCTCGGGCACCGGCAAGGCTGCGATCACCAGCCAGTACTCGGCGACCCTTGGCGTCAGTTCCTATGAACTGGACCTGTTCGGCCGTATCCGCAGCCTGAGCGAACAGGCGCTGCAGACCTACTTCGCCAGCGAAGAGGCCCGCCGTACCACGCAGATCAGCCTGGTGGCCAGTGTCGCCAACGCCTACCTGACCTGGCAGGCCGACAAGGAACTGCTCAAGCTGACCCAGGAAACCCTGGCGGCCTACGAGGAAAGCTACCGGCTCACCTCGCGCAGCAACGAAGTCGGCGTGGCCTCGGCCCTGGACCTGAGCCAGGCGCGGACCTCGGTGGAAGGCGCACGGGTCAAGCTGGCGCAGTTCACCCGCCAGGTCGCCGAAGACCAGAACAGCCTGACGCAACTGCTGGGCACCGGTATTCCGGCCAACCTGCCGGCGGCCCAGCCGCTGTCGGCCAAACTGCTCAGCGAACTGCCAGCCGGCCTGCCTTCGGACCTGCTGCAGCGGCGTCCGGACATCCTCAGCGCCGAGCACCAGTTGATGGCGGCCAACGCCAACATCGGCGCGGCACGTGCGGCGTTCTTCCCGAGCATCAGCCTGACCGCCAACGCCGGCACCCTGAGCCCGGACCTGGGCGGCCTGTTCAAGGGCGGTTCGGGCACCTGGCTGTTCTCGCCGAAGATCAGCATCCCGATCTTCAACGCCGGCAGCCTGAGAGCCAGCCTGGACTACTCCAAGATCCAGAAGGAAATCAGCGTCGCCAACTACGAGAAGGCGATCCAGACCGGCTTCAAGGAAGTCTCCGACGGCCTGGCCGCACGCCAGACCTTCAACGAACAGTTGCAGGCCCAACGCGACCTGGTCGCCGCCAACCAGGACTACTACCGCCTGGCCGAGCGTCGCTACCGCATTGGCGTCGACAGCAACCTGACCTTCCTCGATGCCCAGCGCTCGTTGTTCAGCGCCCAGCAATCGCTGATCAGCGATCGCCTGTCGCAGCTCACCAGCGAGGTCAACCTGTACAAGGCCCTAGGCGGTGGCTGGAACGAACAGACCGGCCAGGCCCGGCCGATCGACGAGACGCCACCGAAAGGCTGAGGTCGTTCACGCTGCACAAAAACCCGCCATTGGCGGGTTTTTTCATGCCCGCACTGTTCCGTTCGATAATCGCCCAAAACCGTCAAACCCCGATTGAACACGCGGTTCGATCCGCCGCACCATTCCAGCGCATCGACCCATACCAATAACAACAGGTTCACCCGCCATGTCCCGACGCCCTGCCCTCAGCGGCTGATCGCAGCCGTTCGTTCCCCCTGTAAGCCCCTTGTCTGCACCCCCCGGGTTGCGGCTGCGCCCTGCTTCACCCCTAACAATTAGAGAGACCGATCCATGAAGCCACTGAACCACAGCAACCGTCCCCCACTTGCCCTGCTGACCCTCGCCCTCGCCGGTGCGGCCCTGCCGGCCATGGCCGAGGAACATGGCTTTGTGGAAGACGCCCAGGCCAACCTGAACCTGCGTAACTTCTACATCAACCGCAACTTCACCAACCC
>NZ_JSYZ01000018.1:295057-385499 GCF_001293465.1 Pseudomonas asplenii | reverse complement strand
GGGTTGGTGAAGTTGCGGTTGAAGTAGGCGTTGCGCAGATTCAGGTTGGCGCTGGCATCGTCGACGAAACCCTCGGCACAGGCCAGGGAGGGGAGGGTCAGGGCGAGGCTTGCAGTGCCGGACAGCAACAGCGATCGGGAGGGGCGCATCATCATGAGGGTGAAGCTCCTGCGGTTTTTATTGTTATTGGTGTTATACGTCGTCGTACAACATTGAGCGGATTATCAACAGCTGAAAAACGCCTTGTCAACGTGCAGGCAGGCCGGGAAACAGGGGGAAGCCACAAGGAAGTGCGGGCAACCTGGCTTGGAGGCTTGAGTTGGAGCTGTCGGGCCCGACGGGAGAGGGGGAGGTATTTTTTGCGGTGATGCGATGGCGTGCGGGGCGACGCCGCAAACGGGGAGCCCGGCGGGCTCCCGTTCTGCCTCAGAAGTGGTACTTGACCAGCAGGCTCGCGGTGTCCTGGTTGGTCTTGAACGCACCGGAATCCTCGATGCCGTACTTGTTCTTCCAGTAGTCGTACTCGATACCCACGTACAACTGCTTGGCGCTCCAGTGCAGAGCCTTGCCCAGGTCGTACTTGATCTGCGGGTTGAAGTGCAGGTTGGCGTGGTAGGTGCCGCGTGAGGTCTGGTCGTTGTCGACCACCCAGTCCATGAAACCGTCGATCAGCACATTGGAGTCACCCACCGGGATGGTGTAGGACCAGACCGGCGTGATCTGCCAGACGTTGTCGCCAGGGCGGTTGCCTTCGGTCTGGCGCTGATAGAAGTTCAACTGGAAGTAGTCGAAACCGGGGATCGCCAGGTCAAAGCCCGGGCCGAACAGGTAGGATTCGCTGTCGCCTTCGCCGAACTCGTAGGTCAGTGCCAGCAGCACGTCCTTGATCGGGCCGAATTCCAGTTTCTGGTCGAGCATCTTGCCGAACGACAGGCGTGGGCTGAACTCGCCGTAGTAGGTGTTGGGGCCGACGTTGCCGTCGGCCTTGCCGTTGTAGAAGATCCGATCGAGGAAGAAGAAGTTGTCGCCATATTTCCAGGCGTCGGCGTGCTCGAAGGTGACGGTCTGCTGGATCTGCGGGTTGACCGCAAAATTCTTGCCCCACAGGTAGGTCAGGCTGTTGTTCTGCCACTGCAGTAGGTCGTCGGCCACGGCGGTACCGGTCGACAGCAGGGTCCCCGCGAGCATCAGGCTCGTGCAAGTACGTTTCATCAGGTTGCTCCCAAAGTTAAGAAGTTCGACGTCGAAGTCGTCCGGCGCTCTGGTGTGGCGCCTTTTTTCGGCTGTAAACGAGAGGGCGCGCAGGATACAGAGGCACGCCGGTGCTCTCAAGCCCGCGCGACAGAGCGTCGCCGGGCCGGGCGACAGGTTTCAGGCTGGCACCGGGGCAGCCTGTCGCGTGCCGCCCCGGTCACTCAGTGCGGGTGCACGTGCCCGCTGAGGGCGGCCCGTTCGGCGCCGCCGAGGACGTTGAACAGCAGGTTCAGGGTGACGGCGCTGACGGTCGCCATGGCGATTCCGCTGTGGGTGATCGGCCCCATCCACTGCGGCAGGTGCGCGAAGAACTCCGGACGGACCACGGGGATCAGGCCCATGCCGATGCTCACGGCCACCAGCAACTGGTTGCGGCGGTCGGAGATGTCGGCCTCCTGGAGAATCTTGATCCCGGTGGCGGCGACCATGCCGAACATGGCGATGGCCGCGCCGCCGAGGACTGCCGGTGGAATCGAGGCCACCAGGAAGGCCGCCTTGGGCAGCAGGCTGAGGACGATCAGCAAGCCGCCGGCGACCATGGTCACCGAACGGCAGCGCACGCCGGTCATCTGCACCAGGCCGATGTTCTGGGCGAACGAGGAATGGGTGAAGGTGTTGAAGAAACCGGCGAAGAACGAGGCGCCGGCATCGCACAGCAGGCCGCGGCGGAGCATCCGTGGGGTGACTTCCTGGCCGGTGATCTTGCCCAGGGCGAGGAACATGCCGGTGGACTCGACGAAGATGATCACCACCACCAGGCACATGGAGAGGATCGGCGCGAGGTGGAATTGCGGCAGGCCGAAATGCAGCGGCGTGACCACCTTGAGCCACGGTGCCTGGGCCAGGCCACTGAGGTCGACCATGCCGATCAGGCCGGACAGCACGTAGCCCAGAACCATGCCGATCAGCACCGAGATGTTCACCCAGAAACCGCGCATGAAGCGGTTGATCAGCAGGATGGTCGCCAGCACCAGGCCGGCGACCGTCAGGTAGATCGGCGAGCCGAACTGCGCCACGGCGCTGCCGCCACCAGCCCAGTTGACCGCCACGGGAAACAGCGAGAGGCCGATGGCGGTGATCACCGTGCCGGTGACCAGTGGCGGGAAGAAGCGCACCACCCTGGACATGAACGGTGCGATCAGCATGCCGAAGAAGCCCGCGGCGATGGTGGCGCCGAAGATCCCGGTCATGCCGATGCCGGGCATGCCGGCCATGGCCACCATGCTGCCGACGGCGGCGAAGCTGGCGCCCATCATCACCGGCATGCGAATGCCCAGCGGACCGATGCCGAAGGATTGCACCAGGGTGGCGATGCCGGCCACGAGCAGGTCGGCATTGATCAGAAAGGCGATTTCCTCACGACTCAGGCCGGCGGCCTGTCCGATGATCAGCGGTACGGCGACGGCCCCGCCATACATCAGCAGGACGTGTTGCAGGCCCACCAGCAGCAACTGCAACAGGGGCAGGCGGGCAAGGGCGGGTGCTTCGGGTATGCGCGGTTCGGATAGCTCGGACATGCAACACCTCGGATGTTTTTATTCTTGTGGTTCTGGCGCTGTGTGGTTGCCGACAGCGCTTGCTGTTGTCGGTAAGGCAGGCGTTTCACGGCGGGTCGCTGATCTCGAGGTCGCCCGCTGACCTGTGGGAGCGAGCTTGCTCGCGAAGTCCCTGGCGCCCTTGAGGGGCCTTTCGCGGGCAAGTCGGATCGCCGCATCGCCTGCTCCTGCAGGGGCCTGGTGCTCCTCAGGGTGTGTGTGCCCCCTGGTTGATCCAGGCGCCAATCAGGTCACGTTCCTGCTGGGTCATCTGGGTGATGTTGCCCAGGGGCATGATCTGGGTCGCGACGGCCTGGGCCTGGATACGCGGGGCCAGTTGCTGGATCTGTTGCGGGGTGTCGAACATGATCCCGGCCGGCGCGCTGCTGAACAGCGGGCTGGTGGGCTTGGCCGAATGACAGACCGCACAACGCTCCTGAATCACGCTGTGCACCTTGTCGAAGGCGACGGCATCAGCGGCTGGTGTCGCCGCCGGTGCGGGAGGGCTCGGTTCCACTGCCGGGGCCGGCTTGAGGCCACCGCCGAGGGCGGTTTCCGGCAAGGGCTGGTACTCGATCTTCGCCGGCGTCCTGGCGACTTCGGGGGCGCTCGGGTTCGATGCCGGGCCGGTGACGTAGGCCAGGCAGATCATGCCCAGCGCCGCGATCGGCAGGGTCCAGGCGAACTTCTGGCTGTTGTGCCGGGTGTTGAAGTAGTGCCGCACCAGTACCGCCAGCACCGCGATCCCGGCCAGGATCAGCCAGTTGTAAGGGCTGCCGTAGGTGCTCGGGAAGTGGTTGCTGATCATGATGAACAGCACTGGCAGGGTGAAGTAGTTGTTGTGGCGCGAGCGCAGCAGGCCCTTGGCCGGCAGGGCCGGGTCCGGCGTGCGGTTCTCGGCGATGGCCGCCACCAGCGCGCGCTGGGCCGGCATGATGATGCGGAACACGTTGCCGACCATGATGGTGCCGATGATCGCCCCGACGTGCAGGTAGGCTCCGCGTCCGCTGAACACCTTGCTCAGGCCGTAGGCCGCGGCGATCAGCAGGATGAACAGGATCAGGCCGAGCAGGGCCGGCCGCTTGCCCAGCGGCGAGTCGCAGAGAAAGTCATAGACGAACCAGCCGGCGACCAGTGCGCCGACGCCGATGGCAATGCCTTGCGCGCCACTCAGGCCGCTGCCGGGGGCGACCAGGTAGAGCAGGGGATTGGAGTAGAACACCACGCACAGCAGCGCGATGCCCGACATCCAGGTGAAGTAGGCTTCCCATTTGAACCAGTGCAGGTTCTCCGGCATGCTCGGCGGGGCCAGCTTGTACTTCTCCAGGTGGTAGATGCCGCCGCCGTGGATGGCCCACAGGTCGCCGGCCAGGCCGGTCCTGGGGTTGACCCGGTTGAGGTTGTTTTCCAGCCAGACGAAGTAGAACGAAGCGCCGATCCAGGCGACGCCGGTGATCATGTGAACCCAGCGTACGCTCAGGTTCAGCCATTCCAACAGATGTGCTTCCACAGTCTTTACCTCTCTCCCGTCGCACTTTTTGCAGAGCGATCGGGCCTTTTCTTATTGAAGACGGTGTGAAAACGCAGCGAGCGATGGCAAGCCGGGGCGGTGTTCAGCGCAGCCTTGCCTGGCACAGGGTTTTCACTCCGTCCGCTGGTGGGGGGCGAGGATCAACTGCTCATCCTCTGTGAAAAAATGCTCGTCGCAGTTGTTACCGCTGCCACTGCGATCAACCACCAGGAAGTCATCCCGCTTTTCGATCGTCAGGACCGGATGGTGCCAGACGCCGCGATGGTAATTTATGCCCTGCCTGCCATTGGTGATGAAGGCGCGGACCAGACCTGATACAGGTGCATCGCCAAGTGGCGCGACCACGATCAGAAAGGGGTTGCCGAGCAGCGGAATGAAAGCCTGGCTGCCCAGCGGATGGCGTTCGAGCATGCGCACGGTCAGCGGCATGTCCAGCGCATCGGCGCGGAAGATGCTGATGATCGCCTTGTCGTCGGGCGTCGCGGTTTCCACCGTGGCCAGGCGATGAAAGCGCTGGGTCGAACCGTTGTTGATCATGAAGTGGTCGCTGCCGTCGGTTTCGATCACGTCACCGAAAGGGGCGAAGGCTTCTTTGGTCAGCGGTTCAATCGTCAGTGTGCGCATGCTGTTCTTCTGTTCTCTAATTCGTTGGTTCGTTACCGCACGGTCCCGCAGGAGCCGGCGATGCGGCGATCCGACTGGCCCGCGAAGCTTTTCAGCGGCCTTGCGGGCCCATTCGCGGCGGTTCGGCGCTCCGACAAGCCAGGCTCCTGCAGGGTTTGCCTCAGCCTTGTCTGGCGACCTTGCCCAGCAGGCGCAGGCGGCTCACACCACCATCGGGGAACACGTTCAGGCGGACGTGGGTGATCGGGCCCAGCGCCTTGATCTGCTCGGCGAAGGTGTGCTCGGCGTGCATTTCCAGCTTCTGGCTCGGCAGCAGTTCGCGCCAGAACAGGCTTTGGGTCTCGATCTGGCTGTCGGTACCGCCCTTGACGTAGGCGCCCTGGATCGAGCAGCTGTCCGGGTAGTTGCCCTTGAAGTGCAGGGTATCGACGATGATCTTCTCGATCTCGCCCGGATGCCCCAGGGCGACGATCACCCAGTCATTGCCCGGCGTGCGACGGCGGGCGGTTTCCCAGCCGTCGCCCATGTTGACGCCGCGGCCCGGGTTGAGGATGTTGCTCATGCGGCCGAAGTGTTCGTCGGAGCAGGCCAGGGCGCGGCCGCCGTTGAGTGCGGCGGCGAGGTCTACCTGTTCGTTGTCGCCCACGGCCGACCAGTCGCGGTACGGAATGCCATGCACCCGCAGGCGGGCCACGCCACCGTCCGGGTAGATGTTGAAGCGCAGGTGGCTGAAGTGCTGCTCGTTGTGGATTTCATGGTAGTGGTGGCTGTTGCCCTGCAGCTCGACGGCCGGCAGTACTTCGACCCACCGGGTGTTTTCGTCCGGCTCGCCTTCGCTCAGGAAGCAGGCCTCCAGCGACGCCGAGGGCGGGTAGTTGCCGGTGAAGAACGAGGTATCGATGTCCACGCCCTTGATCGAGCCGGGTACGCCCAGGCGGATCACGGCGCTGTCGTAGCCTTCGAAGCGCTTGCGGCGCGATTCCCAGCCATCCATCCACTTGCCGTTGTCATCGAACACGCCTTCCTTCCATACCGCCGGCGTTGGTTGGAACAGGCGGTTGGCATCGGCGAACCAGTCGTCGGTGACGGAAATGATCCGGGTGCCCAGGCGGGCGTCGGCCAGGTTGACGAATTTTTCGAAAGGTGCGGCGTAAGCTTTCATTTTTCTTGTCTGCCTTTGAACAAGTGGCTGGGGATGTTCGCCGGACCCCGGGCCTCCTCGGCGCCGGGGCGTGGCGCGCTATAGGGTCAGTAATCGGAACAGGGCGATCTTGTTGATCTCGGCCAGCGCGCACTGGAACTCGGTGTCCACCGGGTTGTGGATACGCGTTTCGAACGCGGCAAGGATCTGATGCCGGTTGCTGCCTTTTACCGCCATGATGAAGGGAAACCTGAACTTGGCCTTGTAGGCCTCGTTCAGCTCGGTGAAGCGCTGGAACTCTTCGGCCGTGCATTGGTGAATACCGGCACCGGCCTGTTCGTGAGTGCTGGCGGTGGTCAGTTGGCCCTGGATCGCGGCCTTGCCGGCCAGGTCCGGGTGGGCGTTGATCAGGGCCAGCTGGCTGGCATGATCGGCGCTCAACAGGATGTCGCTCATGCGCTGGTGCAGGGTCTCGATCTGGTCGAGCGTCGCGTCCTGGCCCAGGTCGAAGGCCCTTTCGGCTACCCATGGCGAGTGTTCGTAGATGTCGGCGAAGGCCGCGACGAAGGCCGCGCGGTCCAGGGTCGACGGCTTGAGGGTCTGGAACGCGCTCATTGCGCCGGCTCCTGATAGGCGGGCTGGTAGGGGTGGTTAGCGTGCCAGTGGCGGGCGATGTCCACCCGACGGGCGAACCAGACCTGGTCGAAGCCCTTCACGTAGTCGAGGAAACGCTGCAGCGCGGCCAGGCGCGCCGGGCGCCCGATCAGCCGGCAGTGCAGGCCGATGGAGAGCATCTTCGGCGCCTCGGCACCCTCGGCGTAGAGCACGTCGAAGGCGTCCTTGAGGTACTGGTAGAAGTCGTCGCCCTGGTTGAAGCCCTGCACCTGGGTGAAGCGCATGTCGTTGGTGTCGAGGGTGTAGGGAATCACCAGGTGCGGCTTGCCGGTCGGGTTGTTCGGTTCCCAGTAGGGCAGGTCGTCGTCGTAGGTGTCCGAGTCGTAGAGGAAGCCGCCTTCCTCCATCACCAGGCGACGGGTGTTGGGGCCGGTGCGGCCGGTGTACCAGCCCAGCGGGCGTTCGCCGGTGATTTCGGTGAGGATGCGGATGGCTTCGTGCAGGTGCTCGCGCTCCTGCGCCTCGTCCATGTACTGGTAGTCGATCCAGCGGTAGCCGTGGCTGCAGATCTCGTGACCGGCCTCGACCATGGCGCGGATGACATCCGGGTGGCGCTGGGCGGCCATGGCCACGGCGAAGATGGTCAGCGGGATGTCGAGTTGCCTGAACAGCTTGAGAATCCGCCAGACCCCGGCGCGACTGCCATACTCGTAGAGCGATTCCATGCTCATGTTGCGCTGGCCCTGCAGGGGTTGCGCCGCGACCATCTCCGACAGGAACGCCTCGGACTCCTTGTCGCCGTGCAGGATGTTGCGCTCGCCGCCTTCCTCGTAGTTGAGCACGAAGGACAAGGCGATACGGGCATTGCCCGGCCAGCGGGGGTGAGGAGGGTTACTGCCGTAACCGATCAGGTCGCGTGGGTAGTCAGCGCTCACTGCAGTCTTCCTTCTTGTTCGTGGTGACGGTTGCGTGGCGTCCCGTTCTGGTCGGGTGGCGTCACGGCGATGAATTGATTGTATACAACTTTATCGCCGGTTTGTAAGCCCGTTTTTTTCCAGATGCTGCTGATCCTACCTGTTCCGTTCGTCACTGAAAACCTGTCTGATCGGTCAGCTAATGGATTCAAGGTCGGCTACTCACTGGGCTTCTGTCAAGATTCATGCCGACGGATGGAAACCCGGAAAAGCGTGAAATTTATTGTGTACAATTTTTCGTAAAAGTGTCTTAATCATTTCATTGCCGTATCTCCGGGGCTTTCCCCGCCGGTCCGGCATCTCCTTCATCCACTGACTCCGGGAGGCGCGAGACCCGGTCTGCCGCAGGCGGGCGGGTACGCAGAAGCAATGGGACGTTTGACTACGCATGTTTTGGATGCCGCGCATGGCTGCCCCGGCAGCTCGATCCAGGTCGAGCTGTATCGGGTCGAAGGCACCGTGCTGGAGCTGGTCGCCAGGGCCGTGACCAACGGCGACGGCCGCTGCGATACACCGCTGCTGCAGGGCGATGACTACCGTTCCGGGGTCTATCAGTTGCAATTTCATGCCGGTGACTACTATCGGGCCCGCGGCGTGACGCTGCCGGAGCCGGCCTTTCTCGATGTGGTGGTGCTGCGTTTCGGCATCAGTGCCGAGCAGGAGCACTACCACGTTCCCTTGCTGATCTCGCCCTACAGCTATTCGACCTATAGAGGAAGTTAGATCCCCTCAAGAACTGCGCAACCACTTCTTCGGTTCCTCTTGCCCGCCCACACTGCGGGCTTTTTTTGCCCGGTTGTTGTGTGGGATTTTCGGGCCCTTTCGCGTCATGCGCTCTACCGGCTCAACAGCGAAGCCGCCCCCGCCCCACTGAACAACCCGGCACTGACCCGATTGAACCAGCTCTGCCCCTTGCCACTACGCAGGTATTTCGCCGCGCCGTGGGCGCCCAGGCCGTAGGTCAGCTTGCACAGCAGGTCGAGCACGGTCCAGGTGGCGATCATCACCAGCAACTGGCCGAGGAACGGCTGGTCGGCCTTGAGGAACTGCGGCAGGAAGGCGGCGAAGAACAGGATGTCCTTGGGGTTGCTCGCCCCCAGCACGAAAGCGCGCCCAAACAGGGCACGAAAGCGCGGCACAGGTGCAGCTTCGGGCACGTTCGCCGCCCGTGCCGGCTGGCGCGACTGCTGCCAGCTCTGCCAGGCGAGGTAGAACAGGTACAGTGCGCCGACGACCTTCAGTGTGCTGAACAGTTGCTCCGAGGCCAGCAACACGGCCCCCAGGCCCAGGGCCGAGGCGCTGAGCAGGCAGATCGAGGCGCTGACGCCGCCCAGGAAGGCCGGGTACGAACGGCGCAATCCATAGTTCAGGCTGTTGCTGATCATCAGCAGCGACAGCGGCCCGGGAATGAGGATCACCACCAGGGCGGCTCCGCTGAACAACAACCAGGTTTCCAGGCTCATCAGGTTTCTTCCTCATGCAAGGGCCCCATCGCAATGGGGCCGGTTGTTTGGTTGCCGGCTACGCCAGTCTTCTCCTACAGGAAGATGAACTTGGCGATGAAAATGACGCACAGGACCCACAGACTGACGGAAATGTCCCTGAACTTGCCGGTTCCCGCCTTCAACGCCACGTAGGTGATGAAGCCCAGGGCGATCCCGTCGGCGACCGAGAAGGTCAGCGGCATCATGATCGCGGTGACGATCGCCGGAATGCTCTCCGTCGCTTCTTCCCAGGCGATATGCGCCAGGCTGCCCATCATCAGCATCGCCACGTAAATCAGTGCACCTGCGGTCGCGTAGGCAGGGATCATGCCAGCCAGCGGCGCGAAGAACATCGCGGCCACGAACAGTATGCCTACAGTAACAGCGGTCAGACCAGTCCGACCACCCGTTGCAACGCCGGCAGCACTTTCCACGTAGCTGGTGACCGGTGGCACGCCGACCACCGCACCGAATACGCTGGATACGCTGTCGGCCTTCATCGCCCGCGACAGGTTCTCGATGCGGCCGTCGGCGTTGACCAGGTTGGCGCGCTGGGCGACGCCCATCAGGGTTCCGGCGGTGTCGAACATGTGCACGAAGAGAAAGGCCAGGACCACGCTGATCATGCTGACGTTGAAGACGCCCGCCAGGTCCATGGCCATCCAGGTCGGCGCCAGGCTGGGCGGGGTGGAGAACACCCCGTGGTACTCGACCAGGCCCAGGCCCCAGCCGATCAGGGTGACACTGATGATGCTGATCAGGATGGCGCCGAATACCCGGTGGTAGCTGAGGATCGCGATCATCAGGAAACACATGGCGGCCAGCAGCGGGCCGGGCTCATGCAGGGCGCCGAGCCGGACCAGGGTGGCAGGGCTCGCGACGACGATCCCGGCGGTCTTCAGGCCGATGAGCCCGAGGAACAGCCCGACCCCGGCGCCCATGGCATGGCGCAGGCTGACCGGGATGCTGTTGAGCAGCCATTCGCGGACCCGGGACAGGGTCAGGGCCATGAACAGCACGCCGGAAATGAACACCGCGCCGAGGGCGGTCTCCCAGTGATAGCCCATGGTGCCGACCACGGTGTAGGTGAAGAAGGCGTTGAGCCCCATGCCGGGCGCCAGGCCCACCGGCCAGTTGGCGTAGAGCCCCATCAGCAGGCAGCCGAGGGCGGCGGCGATGCAGGTGGCGACGAAGGCGGCGCCATGGTCGATGCCGGCATCGGCCATGAGGTTGGGGTTGACGAAGATGATGTAGGCCATGGTGATGAAGGTGGTCACCCCGGCAATCAGTTCGGTCCTGACCGTGGTGCCATGCAGCCTGAGCCTGAACAGGCGCTCCAGCAGGCCGGTGCTCGAAGGCGGCGAGAGATCCAGCGTGGGTGCTTCGGATTTGCGGCTTTCCACAGCGATTACTCCTCAGGGTTTTATTGTTATTTCCAGGGCCGGACACGTCATGGTGGGCAGCGGCTCCTTGAGGGAGCGCGGATTTGTTGACCGAAAGGTCAGGAACTTACACGAAGCGGATTATGCTTTTGTATACAAAGAAAGCAAATAATGTTTTTGACGGTGTGTGCGATATTTCGGCGGGGCGGGCTATATGGGCTGCTGGTCGGCAGGGGCAGATGGGTCTTGAGAGGGCTGATGGCTTCGCGGGCAAGCCCACACAGCCGCTACAAAGGCTGTGGGAGCGGGCTTGCCGCGAAGCGCTCGGCGTGGTCAGGCCTGGCGGCTGTCACCCAACGCCCGATTGACCGCCATCCAGCCATCCACCGCCGCCTCGCCCGCCTGGGCGAAGGCCTTCTGCAACAGCTTGACCTGCTCGCGGCGCAACGACTCTTCCAGGCTGGTCCCGTCGGGGGTCAGGCAGAGCAGGCGTTTGCGCTTGTCCGTCGGTGAGGCGACGCCTTGCACCAGTCCCATCTCGGTCAACTGGCGCAACGGCATGTTCAGCGCCTGCTTGCTGACGCCCAGGCGATCGAGCAGTTCCTTGACGCTGAGGTCCGGATAACGTCCGATGAAAAACACGATCCGCTGATGCACCCGGCTCAGGCCACGCCGTTCGAGCATTTCGTCGGCCTTGGCGGTGAATGCCTGGTAGCCGAAGAAAAACGCCTCCATGGCGTCCTGTTGGGTGTTGGAATTTTTAAGGTCAAGCATATTGACGTATTGGTCCGTGGCGTCGTAATTTCGGTCAAGCAGTTTGACGTATTTTCCTTTCACTCCGCTACCGGTGACCTGTCATGGCCTTCTCCGAACGTGTTACGCGTCTTAAAAGCTCGCTGATTCGTGAAATCCTCGCTGCCGCCCAGCGTCCCGAGGTGATGTCGTTTGCCGGTGGGCTGCCGGCCGAGGCGATGCTGCCGACGCTGGAGTGGGAGGGCATGCCGCGGGCCATGGGCCAGTACGGCATGAGCGAGGGCGAGCCGGCCCTGCGTGAAGTGCTGGCGGCCCAGGCGCGGGCCCTGGGTGTCGACTGCCAGGCCAGCCAGGTGCTGGTGCTCGGCGGTTCCCAGCAGGCCCTCGACCTGGCCGCCAAGCTGCACATCGACAAGGGCACCGAGATCCTGCTGGAAGGGCCGACCTACCTGGCGGCCCTGCAGATCTTCCAGTTGTTCGGGGCCGACTGCCTGAGCATTCCCCAGGAATCGGACGGACCCGACCTGCAGCAGTTGCGCGCCCGCCTGGAGCGACACCGGCCGGCGTTCGTCTACCTGATCCCGACCTTCCAGAATCCGTCCGGCGTCTGCTACAGCGAGGCCAAGCGCGCCGGTGTTGCGGCGTTGCTGGACGAGTTCGGCGTGACCCTGATCGAGGACGAACCCTATCGTGAACTCAGCTACGACGGGGTCGATGCCGTGCCGATCGTCGCCGGTCTGAAGAAGGCCAGCTGGATCTACACCGGCACGGTCTCCAAGACCCTGGCCCCCGGCCTGCGGGTTGGCTACCTGATCGCCAGTCCCGACCTGTTCCCGCACCTGCTCAAGCTCAAGCAGTCGGCGGACCTGCATACCAACCGCGTCGGGCAGTGGCAGGCGCTGCAGTGGATCGGCACGGAAAAATATCGCCAGCACCTGCAGGCGTTGCGCAGTTTCTACCGGACCCGCCGGGATGCGTTCGCCGAGGCCCTGCAGCGGCATTTCGCCGACCTGGCCGACTGGCAGGTGCCCCAGGGCGGGCTGTTCTTCTGGTTGACCCTCAAGCATCCGCTGGACACCCGGACCCTGCTCGATGCCGCCCTGGCCCGGGATGTCGCGTTCATGCCTGGCGAGCCTTTTTTTGCCGAACCGGAGCGTAATCCGGGTAATCTGCGTCTGAATTTCAGCCATATCGCGCCGGAGCGCCTGGACGAAGGTCTGGGCCGACTGGCTGCTGTCGTACGTCATGCACAGGCCGCAAGAGCGGCTTAAGGGGAGGGCCATGTACAAGGTTTACGGGGATTACCAGTCGGGCAACTGCTACAAGATCAAGTTGATGCTGCATCTGCTGGGTCAGGAGTACCGTTGGCACCCGGTGGATATTCTCAAGGGCGACACCGAGACGGCGGAATTCCTGGCGAAGAACCCCAATGGCAAGGTGCCGGTGCTGGAGTTGGAGGACGGCACCTGCCTGTGGGAATCCAATGCCATCCTCAACTTCCTGGCCGACGGCAGCGAGTTCCTGCCGAGCGAGCCGCGCCTGCGTACCCAGGTGCTGCAATGGCAGTTTTTCGAGCAGTACAGCCATGAGCCCTACATCGCGGTGGCGCGTTTCATCGAGTTCTACCTGGGTTTGCCCGAAGAGCGGCGCGAGGAGTACCTCAAGTTGCAGAAGCGCGGGCACAAGGCCCTGAAGGTCATGGAGAAGCAGTTGCAGCAGACCCCTTACCTGGTCGGCGAGCACTACTCGATCGCCGATATCGCGCTGTACGCCTACACCCACGTCGCGCACCAGGGCGGCTTCGACCTGAGCATCTACCCGGCGATCCAGGCCTGGCTGCAGCGGGTGGCGAGCCATCCCCGGCATGTCGGTATGCTGGATTGAGCGAAAAGTCTGCAAACACTTGAACCGGCCCCAGGGCCGGTTTTCTTTTGCCGGCGGCGAGGGCCTGGCGCAAACTCAAGGGCCTATCCACCGACATGGGGACATCCATGAAATATCCGCTTGCAGCCTTCCTGACGTTCGCCCTGTCGGGCCTGGCCGCTGTCGCCCAGGCGGCTGACGGTTGTGATGCCAGCCAGGCGTCGATGAATACCTGCGCGGCCCAGGCATTCAAGCGGGCCGACGACGACCTGAACCGGTACTACAAGGCGCAGATGGACTATCTGAAAGGCCCGGCCGGCAAGGAGGCGCTCAGGGATGCCCAGCGCAAGTGGCTGGCCTTGCGCGATGCCGACTGCCGGTATCGGGTCGGCAAGCCGGAGGAGGGCGGCTCGATGTGGCCGATGCGCGACCTGCAGTGCCGAACCGAGCTGACCCGCCAGCGTGCCGCGCAGTTGAAGGCCTATACCGAGTGCCGCGGCGAATACGATCAGTGCCCCAACTGAAAAGGGTGTGACCGCCGCGAACAGGTTCCTGCAGGTGCCGAAGTTCTGACGCGGCCTTTTCAGGCCGCGGCGAAACGCTTGTCCAGGTAGTCGATGATCACCTTGGATTCGTACATCCAGGTGGTCTGGCCGTTTTCCTCGATACGCAGGCACGGCACCTTGATCCTGCCACCCTGTTCGAGCAGGGTCTGGCGGTCCTGTTCGTTGTTCTTCGCATCGCGCAGGGCCACCGGCACGTTCAGGCGGTGCAGGGTACGGCGGGTCTTCACGCAGAACGGGCAGGCATGGAATTGATACAGGGTCAGGCCTTTGGCGGCGGCGTCGACCTTGGCCTGGTTCTCGGCGCTGCGTTGCTGCTTGCGCGGGCGGGTGAGGAAGTCGATGAGGATGATGAGTTGGCCCAGGCCGACTCGAAGGGCTTTGACTAACACGCGATAGCCTCGTGGGCGGTGGAGGAGGCAGGCAGCTTACCTGATTTTCCCCAGGCGAAAAAAACCGGCGATGAACGCCGGTTTCTTCAGGTCGCCCGGTGTTACTTGATCAGGGCGAGGAATTCGCTGCGGGTCGCTGCATTCTCGCGGAATTCGCCGAGCATCACCGAGGTGATCATCGACGAGTTCTGCTTCTCGACACCGCGCATCATCATGCACATGTGCTTGGCCTCGATCACCACGGCAACGCCCAGGGCGCCGGTGACCTGCTGGACCGCATCGGCGATCTGGCGGCTGAGGTTCTCCTGGATCTGCAGGCGGCGGGCGTACATGTCGACGATCCGCGCAACCTTCGACAGGCCCAGCACCTTGCCGCTCGGAATGTAGGCCACGTGGGCCTTGCCGATGAAGGGCAGCAGGTGGTGTTCGCACAGCGAGTAGAGCTCGATGTCCTTGACCAGCACCATTTCGCTGTTATCGGAGCTGAACAGGGCACCGTTGGTGACTTCTTCCAGGGTCTGTTGATAACCGCGGCAAAGGTACTGCATGGCTTTGGCGGCACGCTTGGGCGTGTCGAGCAAACCCTCGCGGGAGACGTCCTCGCCGAGTTGACCGAGGATCGCCGTGTAATTCTGTTCCAGGGACATGAATCTACCTGTGGGAGTTTACGCAAAGGCCAAGGATACGGCGGCTGGCAGCCGCCTGCAAATTCGATGACAGTCCGGTTACTCGTCGCGGCCTTCCATCATCGTCCGCTTGAGCATCACATACACCGCTCCGGCCCCGCCGTGCCGGGCCTGGCAGGAGGTGAAACCGAGCACCTGGGCGTGCTGGCGCAGCCAGGTGTTGACGTGGCTCTTGATCATCGGGCGCTTGCCGTCCAGGCGCACGGCCTTGCCGTGGGTGACGCGCACGCAGCGGATCTCGAATCTGGTCGCTTCGGCGAGGAACGCCCAGAGGGTTTCCCGGGCCTTTTCCACGGTCATGCCATGCAGGTCGAGGCTGCCTTCGAAGGGGATCTGCCCAGCCTTGAGCTTGCGCATCTGGCTTTCCTGCACGCCGTCGCGGGACCAGTACAGCTCGTCTTCGGGGCCGACGTCGATCACGAACTGGTCGGACAGGCCGTCCACCGTGGCGACTTCGCTGCGCAAGGTTGCCGCCTGGCGCAGCTTGGCCAGTTGAGCGCGGTCGGACCTGGGTTTGCCGGTATCGGCACGATCGTGCTTGATCGGCTTTACGCCGCGGATCTCGCTTTGAAACAGGGAAAAATCGTCGTCTTGCATGTCAGTCTCCGCAGGAACCGCCAGTTTACCCAAGTGCCGGGCTTCACGTCACAGGCGATTCCTCGAAGGTCGGGATCAGTCGTGCCTTTTCATCAGGTGCGGGGCCATGTTCAGCGCCTGGCCACGGCGTCTGCGCCGACGGCAGCGCCGCCACAGCCAGACGCCGACGTACAGCACCAGCAGGCCCGCCACCAGGATCGCCGCCGAGGCGCCGGGGTTGGTGTTCAGCTCGCCCATGGCCGGGGCGTGCCCCAGCAGGCTGGCGGTGCCGGCCATGGCCAGCAATACGCCGAAAGTCGCCAACAGCGCCGCGAAACCGGCGCACAGACGCGAACGCCAGTTGCTTTCGCCCTTGGGGCGCAGCCGGCGGGCGTCGAATCCATCATCGGATATCTTCATTCCGATTTCCTCTTTGATTATCGGCCGTTCGACCGGGAGATGGTCGGCTTGTTCCGGACGTGAAGGGGAAATCGGAAAATGAGTGCGGCGCCAAGGGATGGGCGATCGCCTGGAGCGCCCATCCCGACGGGCTCAGATTAGGTCTCTGGTCAGTGCCAGGGTGGCGAAATTGTCGGCCATGATTGCCATTTCGGTGCGCTGAACCTGGGCCGCGCTGATGATCTCGCCCTTGTGGGGCAGGTCGCGGGTGGCGCAGGCGTCTTCCACCAGGGTGCAGCGAAAGCCCAGGTTCTTGGCGGCGCGCACGGTGGTGCTGACGCTGGAGTGGCTCATGAAGCCGCAGACGATCAGGTCCAGCGAGCCGAGGTCCTGCAGGTGCTTTTCCAGGCCGGTGCCATGGAAGGCGCTGGGCAGCAGCTTGCCGATCAGCGTTTCGTCGCCCTGGGGTTCCAGGCCGGGAATGAACTCGCCGCGTTCGCCCTGTGGATCGAACAGGCCGCCGACGGTACCCAGGTGGCGGATGTGCACGATCGGCCGGCCGGCCGCGCGGGCCGCAGCGACCAGTTGCTTGATGTTGTCGACGGCTTGCGCCATGCCGGACAACGCGAGCGGACCGCTCAGATATTCTTTCTGGGCGTCGATGATCAACAGGGTGGCGTGGCTCAGGTTGGCTGCCGCATAACCTCGGCCACTGAGTTGAAACATCGTCTTTGGAACGGACATTCGAGGGGCTCCTGTGCGTGGGGCTTTTACCCATTGTCCTCCGGCTGAGCGTTTATGTGAATCGCTACCGACGCAAGCGCCGTGGTTACTGGCCTGCAGCCATGTCAAGAGGTGAGCGCCGACGGTCGGAAAGGTCCGCGCCGAGGTCTTTTTGCCGGGTTTCCACCCGGCGTCCGTTTGGCTGTTAGAATTGCCCGTCGTTTTTTCAGGAGTCTACCCGTGATCACTTCCCGCCTGCGCACCCTGCGCGACCATATCCGTTGGGCTGTCAGCCGTTTTCACGGTGCGGAGCTGTTTTTCGGTCATGGTACCGACAATGCCTGGGACGAGGCTCGGCAACTGGTGCTGGGCGCCTTGCACCTGCCCTGGGAAATCGCCGACAGCTACCTCGACTGCCGCCTGGAGGACGAGGAACTGACACATCTGCAGCACCTGCTCAAGCGTCGGATCGAGGATCGCGTGCCGACCGCCTATCTGCTGGGCGAAGCCTGGTTCTGCGGCCTGCCGTTCATCGTTGACGAGCGGGTGCTGATCCCGCGCTCGCCGATCGGCGAACTGATCGAGAACCGCTTCGCCCCCTGGCTGGGTGCGGAGCCGGCCCGCATCCTCGACCTGTGCACCGGCTCGGGTTGCATCGGGATTGCCTGTGCCTATGAGTTCGAGCAGGCCGAAGTGGTGCTGGCGGACCTGTCCTTCGACGCGCTGGAAGTGGCCAACCGCAACATCGAGCGCCATGGCGTCGACGAGCGGGTGTTCACGGTTCAGGGCGATGGTTTCGACGGCTTGCCGGGCCAGCGTTTCGACCTGATCGTCTCGAACCCGCCGTATGTCGATGCCGAGGATTTCGCCGACATGCCGGCGGAGTACCACCATGAGCCGGAACTGGGCCTGGCCTGTGGTGACGACGGCTTGAACCTGGTGCGGCGGATGCTCGCCGAAGCGGCGGACCATCTGACCGAGAAGGGGCTGCTGATCGTCGAGGTGGGCAACAGCCAGGTGCATGTCGAGGCCTTGTATCCGCAGGTGGACTTTGCCTGGCTGGACTTCGAGCGTGGCGGGCACGGGGTGTTCATGCTGACGGCGCAGCAGTGCCGCGAGCACCAGGCGCTGTTCGCCTCGAAGATCTAGGTTGCCCGTTCGCGGATGAACCCTGCTCCCTCAGTGTCAGCGTTGTTCGCAGGATTCATGCGCGGCGCGAGCACTTGTGGGAGCCAACTGGCTGGGGGATATCCACCTGGCTAGCGGTGGGTGGCGATCCAGATCAGCAGCCCGGCCTGGAACACCGCGAAGGCCACCAGGCAGGTGATGGTGAAGCGCAGCCCGCTGTCTTCACGCTTGAGCTTGCTGACCCGTTCTTCCTGCTGGCGCAGTTTCACTTCCTGCTCCTGCAGATTCTGCTCGGCCTGCTGGAGCATCTGCGAGGCTTCGAGAATCTCCACGAACTGCACTTTCTCGGTGTTCCACTGGGCCAGCAGTTCGCCAACCTGCATGTCCTTGTAGCTGCCCTTGAGGTGCTGCGGGTCGGCGTAGACCACGTCGAAACCCTGGACCCGCAGGAAGTGGTCGCGGCGCAGGCGGGTGTCTTCGTTCAGCGCGTCCTTGTTCTGCAGGGGGGCGCCGTCGATGCGGTAGTGCGACCATTTCTTCTGCGCCCAGATCGCCGCCTGGGCCACCAGGAAGCGTCCGATTCCACGGTTCCACGGTTCCACCTGCAGGCCGCCCTCGGGCCCGAAGTGCACGCGTTTGGTGGTGTGGTCGACCCACATGTCGAGCTGGTTCTGTTCCTTGCGCACCTTTTGCGCCGGCAACTGGATGCTCATGCGCAACAGGCTGCGTTCCTTGCCGTTGCGCTCGGCGTAGCCGAACTGGACAAAGCGCAGCGGCCGTCCGCCGGTGTTGCGGTCGGTGGCCAGGGGGGCCAGGCGCAGCATCTTGAAGTGCTCGGGTTGCACATCGGCCCACGGCAGTTCCACCGGCGCGGGTTCGACGGCTTCGGCGTTGCTTTCGGGTGACGCTTGAGTTTCTGTCATTCGGCGAGATCCTGTCCGTGTCCAGCTTGCCAGTCACAATATCGATACCGGCAATGCCCTTATCGGCCGGTTCTGCCAGGACTGGAGGGCAAAAATCATCTCAATGGCGAGCAAGTCCGTCGATAAAGCCGGTAATCGGCTTTTCAAGGCCGGCGGCCAGCGGCAACTGCGGGTTATTGTAGGAGGCCAACTGCTGCCGGATATCGTCGGGCACGATGCGCAGGATGTGGTTCATGCCGTCGATGATCGCCAGTTGCGCATCCGGCTTGGCCGCCTGCAGCGCCTTGGCGTCGTCGACGCTGACCTGGATGTCGTTGCGCCCCTGGACGATCAGGGCCGGCATCGTCAGGTGGCTGAATGCCGCCGCCGGGTCCTGGCGGAACAGGCTGATCAGGTAGGGCTGGACGCTGGGGCGAAAGATCGGCTCCAGCGGCTGCGGGATATTGGCGTCCGGGTGTCCGGCCTTGAGGCTGTCGAGCAGTTCGTTGCTGCGCAGCATCAGCGCCGGTGGCAGGCGCCTGGCCAGTTGCTGGCGCAGTACCTGGTCGACCGGGCGACCGCTGCCCGACACGGAAATGACCCCGGCGGCCGCCAGCTTCGGCGCGGCGAGCGTGGCGATCAGCGCGCCCTCGCTGTGGCCGAGCAGGATCAACTGCCCCAGGCGTGGATCGGCCTTGAGCTTCTCGCCCCAGGCCACGGTGTCGGCGACATAGGCCTGCACGCTCAGGTTGCGCTCATTGGGCGTGGCCGCCAGGCTGGCCGCGACGCCACGCTTGTCGTAGCGCACGCTGGCGATACCGTGGCGGGCCAGCATCCAGGCCAGGCGCTTGAGGCTGTCGTTGCGTCCACCATCGGGATTGTTGCCATCACGGTCGGTGGGCCCGGAGCCGGCGACGATCAACACCACCGGTACCGGCCGGTCGGACTTGGGCAGCAGCAGCGAGCCGAACAGTTCACCGGTGCCGGTATCGAGTTCGATCGGCCGTTGCAGGACGACACCGGCCTGGGCAAGGCCGCTGAAGAGGGTCAAGGTCAGGAGCAGAATACGCAGCATCATCGGGCCATCATGGACAAGGTGCCGGTTGGACTCGCAACCGTCGATAAGGTTCGAGGATGAACTCGTCGGTCAGCCTGCGTATACTGGGCCGCTCGGTTATCTAGATCTGATTCGCGGAGCGCCCTGCATGTCCGGCAATACCTACGGCAAGCTGTTCACTGTCACCACCGCTGGCGAAAGCCATGGTCCGGCGTTGGTCGCCATTGTCGATGGCTGCCCGCCCGGCCTGGAGCTGTCGCTGGAAGACCTGCAGCGCGACCTCGATCGGCGCAAGCCCGGCACCAGCCGGCACACCACCCAGCGCCAGGAGCCCGACGAGGTGGAGATCCTTTCCGGGGTCTTCGAAGGACGGACCACCGGCTGCGCCATCGGCCTGCTGATCCGCAACACCGATCAGAAGTCCAAGGACTACTCGGCGATCAAGGACCTGTTCCGCCCGGCCCACGCCGACTACACCTACCACCACAAGTACGGTGAACGCGACTACCGCGGCGGCGGCCGCAGTTCCGCCCGGGAAACCGCCATGCGCGTGGCTGCCGGTGCCATCGCCAAGAAGTTCCTGGCCAGCCGGGGCATCGTCGTCCGTGGCTACATGAGCCAACTGGGCCCGATCGAGATTCCGTTCAAGACCTGGGACTCGGTCGAGCAGAATGCCTTCTTCAGCCCCGATCCGGACAAGGTGCCGGAGCTGGAGGCCTATATGGACCAGTTGCGCCGCGACCAGGACTCGGTCGGCGCGAAGATCACCGTGGTGGCCGAAGGGGTGATGCCCGGCCTCGGCGAGCCGATCTTCGACCGCCTGGATGCCGAACTGGCCCATGCGCTGATGAGCATCAACGCGGTCAAGGGGGTGGAAATCGGCGCCGGTTTCGCCAGCGTCGCCCAGCGTGGGACCGAACACCGCGACGAACTGACCCCCGAAGGTTTCCTCAGCAACAACGCCGGCGGCATTCTCGGCGGCATTTCCTCCGGCCAGCCGATCGTTGCGCACCTGGCGCTCAAGCCGACGTCCAGCATCACCACGCCGGGTCGTTCCATCGACATTCACGGCAACCCGGTGGACGTGATCACCAAGGGCCGTCACGACCCGTGCGTCGGTATCCGTGCCACGCCGATCGCCGAAGCGATGATGGCGATCGTGCTGATGGATCACCTGCTGCGTCATCGCGCGCAGAATGCGGATGTGCGTGTCAGCACCCCGGTGCTGGGCCAGCTGTAATGTCGGGAGCGCCGCTCCCTTACTGGCGGCTGTCCGGTTTCTACCTGTTCTACTTCGCCCTGCTCGGCGCCACGGCGCCGTACCTGGCGCTGTATTTCCATCATCTGGGGTTCGCCCCGGCGCGGATTGGCGAGCTGGTGGCCATTCCGATGCTGATGCGCTGCGTGGCGCCGAACATCTGGGGCTGGCTGGGCGACTACACCGGCCGGCGCCTGCTGATCGTGCGCTGCGGCGCGGCCTGTACGCTGCTGGCGTTCTCGCTGATCTTCCTCGACAAGAGCTACGCCTGGCTGGCGCTGGTGATGGCCTTGCACGCGTTCTTCTGGCACGCCGTGCTGCCGCAGTTCGAGGTCATCACCCTGGCGCACCTGCAGGGCCAGCCCGGGCGCTACAGCCAGATCCGCCTGTGGGGCTCGATCGGTTTCATCCTGGCCGTGGTGCTGCTCGGGCGCCTGTTCGAATGGTTGAGCCTGGATATCTATCCGCTGACGATCGTGGCGATCATGGCCGGCATCACCCTGAGCACCGCCTGGGTGCCCAATGCGCAACCGGCCGGCCATGAAAGCCGGCCCGCGGGCGAGGGCTTTCTCGGCCAGTTGCGCAGCCCGGGCGTGCTGGCCTTCTACCTATGCGTCGCGTTGATGCAACTGAGCCACGGTCCCTACTACACCTTCCTGACCCTGCACCTGGAAAACCTCGGCTACAGCCGCGGGCTGATCGGCATGCTCTGGGCCCTGGGGGTGGTGGCCGAAGTGCTGATGTTCCTCGGCATGAGCCGGATTCTCGCGCGGTTTTCCGTGCGCCGGGTGCTGCTGGCGAGCTTTCTCCTGGCGGCCTTGCGCTGGCTGCTGCTGGGCTCCTTCGCCGAACACCTGGGGGTGCTGCTGTTCGCCCAGTTGTTGCACGCGGCCACGTTCGGCAGCTTCCACGCCTCGGCCATTCATTTTGTCCAGCGCAGTTTCGGCTCGCGCCAGCAGGGGCAGGGCCAGGCGCTCTACGCCGCACTGTCCGGCACCGGCGGGGCACTGGGCGCGTTGTATGCCGGCTACAGCTGGAATGCCCTGGGGCCGACCCTGACTTTCAGTATCGCCAGCCTGGCGGTCCTGGCCGCCGCGATTATCATTGCCACCCGCATGCAAGAGGATCGGCCCTGAGCCTTTCCCGAGGAAATAGAAGCCATGAGCATTCTGTCCGTTTACCCCGTCAGCAGCCCGGAACTTGCGAACAAGGTCCTGACCCACGTCGACGATATCACTGCGACCCTGGCGGAGCAGGGCGTTCGCTTCGAGCGTTTGTCCGTCGCTACGCCGATTCGCCCCGGCACCCCTGAGGAAGACGTGCTCGAAGCCTGTCGGGCCCAGCTCGATCCCCTGATGAGCGAGCACGGCAGTGTCGCGGTCGAGGTCATCAGCCTCGACAACAGTCACCCGCAGAAGCTCGAGCGCTGTGCGCAGCTGTTGCGTGAGCAGCGCCAGCAGGCCAATGAGGTGCGGTGGTTCCTTGGCGGGCGCGGGCTGCTCAGCCTGCATATTGGTGATTATGTTTATGCGGTGCTGTGCGAAAGGAACGATCTGATCACCATTGCGGCCGGTACGTCGTACTGGTTCGACCTGGGCGAGGAGCCGCGTTGCGTGGCGGTCCGGCTGTTCGACAAGACTGAGGGGCGGGTTGCCAGCCCGGTCGAGGACGATATCGCCGGGCGTTTTCCCCGCCTGGACGACTGAAGGTCTGGAGCGCCGACATTAAACAGTCGCCACACGGCTTGAGTGATTAAAACTTGAGTCGGAAGTGAATGTTTCAATTTGTAGGATGCTGCCTAATGAAATGTCGGCCATCCCTGTTTATGTTTGTGGTCGGTTGTTAATTCCCACTTCTGTGTAACTCTCTGTTTTCGGCGGTTGTTCGGGCAACAACTGTGCGAACTGTTGAAAGTCACAGGGAGGAACAGACATGAGCATTCCCACTCTATCGGCGGCGGGCGTCGCGCAGATGGCCCGGCCTCGACCGGCCGATATCAAGGAGTCGAGGGACCCGCTTAAACAGGATGTTGTTCAGGTGGTGCTATTGCCGGCTCTGAAGAAAAATCGCCGCAATCGCCTCGCCAAGGCCCCGACCCTGAGCGAGAAGGAACTGGAAGTGCTCAAGTGGGCCAAGGCGGGCAAGACGGTGTGGGAAATCAGCGTGATCCGCAACGTGTCCGAAGCCACGGTGAAGTTTCATCTACGCAACATCTATCACAAGCTGGGGGTGAGCAACCGTGCCCACGCCGTTGGCGAGGCCGTCCATCGCGGCCTCGTCTAGCTCACCTGCCGCGCGGGCTCAATGATAGGAGGGCAGGGCAAAACGGTTCTGGCTTTGCAGCAGGGAAATGGCCGGCAGTTCGCTGGGCTGGCCGGCGAGGTCGCGGCGAATCGCGCTGATCACCCAGGTCAGCTGTTCCGCGGTGTGCAGCTGGGCGTAGGAGATTGAGCGTTTCATCTGCTTGCCGTCGCGGTCACGCAGCGTGAGCAGCACGCCACCGTCAGGGCGTGGCTGGGTGGTGACTTCGTAGTTGGAGAATACAGAAGAGAATTTTTCCTGGATCAGGTCCATGTCGATCGACTCCGTCAGCTAGTGAATGACTAGGGATGGAGTGAGAGGTGCAGTGATTGTGCCAGTATTCCGTTTTTATAAATCCCTTTAAAATCAATAAGTTATGATTATATTGGTTTTGTGGTGTCGTGCAAAATGCAAGATCCGCCGTCGTGCATCCTGCATTTTGCCCAGCGCCGGCCAATGCCGCCCCTGACGGGCGCGAGGATACAAAACTTTGCAAAACCTTCGTGTACAGCTTCGCCAGGGTTGCCGTATTTTCGATTCGAGGCGGGCCCCCGGCGACGCTGCGAATCCCGGGGCTGCAACAAGGACGGTGGGCGAGGTTGTCGGCCCGGACGACGTTCGCTCGATAATAATAAAAGACAGGATGTGACCCATGAACGTTCAAACCGATGACGTGATCACCTGGGGCATGATGCTCCGCAAGCTTCCCACCGTTGCCAAGGCGCTGCCGCGTGTCATCCGCGGGCTCAAGCTGTCCAAGGTGAAAGCCCCCGACCAGCCCTGCGGGCTCGCCTGGAGTTTCGAACAGGCGGTGGCTCGCAATCCTTCGGGAGCGGCGCTGCTCTATGGCAACCGTTCCCTGACTTATCAGCAGACCAACCAGTGGGCCAACCGCATAGCCCATTACCTGATCGCTCAGGGCATCGGCAAGGGCGATGTGATTGGCGTGCTGATCGAGAACCGCATCGAGTTGCTGGTGACGATCCTGGCGGTGGCCAAGGTGGGCGGGGTCTGCGCGATGCTCAACACCTCCCAGACCCAGGGGGCGCTGGTCCACAGCATCACGCTGGTGTCGCCGGTGGCGATGGTCGTCGGGGCGGAACTGCTCGGGGCCTATTCGGCCGTGCGCGAGCAGGTGGCGATCGACCCGGCCCGGCACTACTTCGTGGCGGATCAGGACACCGATGCCGATCCGGGTGAAGCGCCCGCGGGCTGGATCAACCTGATGAGCGCCAGCCTCGGCCAGGACCAGGCGAACCCGGCCAGCAGCCAGCAGGTCTTCTGTGATGACCCCTGTTTCTATATCTATACCTCCGGCACCACTGGTCTGCCCAAGGCCGGGATCTTCCGTCATGGTCGCTGGATGAAGACCTACGCCAGCTTCGGCCTTATCGCCCTCGACATGGGGCCGCAGGATGTCCTCTATTGCACCCTGCCGCTGTATCACGCCACGGGCCTGTGCGTGTGCTGGGGCTCGGCGATTGCCGGGGCGTCGGGGTTCGCCTTCCGGCGCAAGTTCAGCGCCAGCCAGTTCTGGGACGAGGCACGGCGTTTCAACGCCACCACCCTGGGTTACGTGGGCGAGTTGTGCCGCTATCTGCTGGACCAGCCGCCCAGCGCCGCGGACAAGCACAACAAGGTGGTGAAGATGATCGGCAACGGTCTGCGCCCGAGCGTCTGGCGGGAGTTCAAGCAGCGTTTCGACATCGACCACATCAGCGAATTCTATGCCGCCAGCGATGGCAACATCGGTTTCACCAACGCGCTCAACTTCAACAACACCATCGGCTTTTCCCTGATGTCCTGGGCCCTGGTGGAATACGCCCCGGATTGCGGAACACCGCTGCGCGACGCCGACGGTTTCATGCGCAAGGTGCCCAAGGGTGGCCAGGGCCTGCTGCTGGCGCGGATCGACGACAAGGCGCCGCTGGACGGCTACACCGAATCGGCCAAGACCCAGAAGGTCGTGCTGTGCGACGTGTTCGAAAAGGGCGACCGCTATTTCAATACCGGCGACCTGCTGCGCGACATCGGTTTCGGGCATGCCCAGTTCGTCGACCGCCTGGGTGACTCCTACCGCTGGAAGGGCGAGAACGTGTCCACCACCGAAGTGGAGAATATCCTGCTGCAACACCCGCATATCGCCGAAGTGGTGGCCTACGGGGTGGAAATCAGCAACACCAACGGCCGGGCGGGAATGGCCGCGATCACGCCTGCCGAGTCGCTGGCCACCCTGGATTTCGCCGAGTTGCTGAGTTTCGCCCGCCAGCAGATGCCGAGCTATGCGATTCCGCTGTTCCTGCGGGTGAAGCTGAAGATGGAAACCACCGGCACCTTCAAATACCAGAAGGGTCGGCTGCGGGACGAGGCCTTCGACCCCGGCAAGGTCGGCGACGATCCGATCTACGCCTGGCTGCCGGGCTCCGACACCTATGTGCAGGTGACCGGGCGGATTCACGAAGAGATTCATGCCGGCAAGTTCCGTTATTGATTCTGGCTATGGAAGGGCTTGAAAAATAAGGCATGACAGGGAAACTCAAGGTCGGGAAACTGGCTCCATAGATGAGCCGTTTCCCGTTCAGCCACAGGGAGTTCCGAGATGTCCGATCAAGCCCGACAAATGACCGAAGAAGAAGCCGCCGAATTTGCCGAACAGGTGTTCGACGTGGCGCGCAAGGGCGATGCCGCCATGCTGGCCGCGCTGCTGAGCAGCGGCCTGCCGGTCAACCTGCGCAACCACAAGGGTGACACCCTGCTGATGCTCGCCAGCTACCATGGCCATGTCGATGCGGTGCGGGTGCTGCTCGAACACAAGGCCGATCCGGAAATCCGCAATGCCAACGGCCAGAGCCCGATTGCCGGAGCCGCCTTCAAGGGCGACCTGCCGATGGTCAGGCTGCTGATCGAAGGCGGCGCGCAGGTCGAGGGCGCATCGGCGGACGGTCGTACGGCCTTGATGATGGCGGCGATGTTCAACCGCACCGCGATCGTCGAGTACCTGCTCAGCCAGGGAGCCGACCCCCGGGCCACGGATGCCAATGGTGTCACGGCGCTGGCGGCGGCCCGGACCATGGGCGCGACGGACACGGCCGCGCAGTTGCAGCAACTGGAGGCCTGAGCTTGCCGGCGTCGTGCCGGTCTTGTACCTGCGCGGCGCCGTTATTTGCGCTATCCTTCGCGCCCCCGAACAGCCCCAGGTCGCAGTGTCTCCATGAAAACCGCCCTTATCGAACTCATCACCAAAATCAGCTCCGGCTGCATGGGCGAAGCCGAGATCCTGCAGATCGCCGACGAGGCCGCCCAGGCCTATGCGGACGAGGCCGGTTTCCTGGCGGCCAATCCGGATATCAACTACGACGACAGCTTCCCGATCCCCCTGGGTGAGTGGGTCGTGGTCGGCAGCCTGCCGGAGACCGTGCTGTTCCAGGCGGACACCTACATGGACCTGTTTGCCCAGATCGTCGCGTCCTTCGGCAAGGACGTGCCGTTCAACATCAAGCCCAAGCAATTGGCCAAGGTCGAGGCGCTGACGGCACTGAACCGCATCCAGATCCAGCTTTCGAGCATGAACCCGGAAATGGGGGGCTACGTGCTGCTGAACTTCAGCCAACTGCTGGATGATGAACTGCAGGCGGTGCTGGTCTACGGTAGTGACCTGCCACGGGTGCTGGAGTTGTGCGAGCAGGTCGGCATCGCCGCCGCACCGTCCCTGGAAGCCCTGCGGATCGCGCTGCACGTCTGAGGCGGGAATTGGACGGAACCCTGGTCGTGGCCGGCTATCCTACTAGTGCCAGTCCTCATCATTCGGGAGCAGCACCATGGGTTCGACCTTCAATGGCCTCGTTGGCCTGATCATCCTGGCCCTGGATATCTGGGCCATTCTCAACGTCCTGAAAAGCGGTGCCGAAACCGGGATGAAAATCCTCTGGGTACTGCTGATCGCCCTGCTGCCGGTACTGGGGCTGATCATCTGGGCGATTGCGGGGCCACGGGGCAACGTACGGATCTAGCGGCCTGGGTGGCGGTCGGGCGTTTCCTGCCGGAGTGGCGCGGCGCGTTTCGGCAGGCCGTTCCTTTTTGTGTGTCAAAACATGCGTCCAACGAAATTTTCACATTCCGTCTACGACAATTCCTTCGCTTGATTTAGCGCTCTCTCATACTGCAATCCGTTGTTCTGAAAAGGTTTTTCCTTTGGTGAGAGAGAATTTCAACGGTTAATGACGATACATGGGTGGTAAACCACCGATGATCGTGCAACATTTGCCGGCTTCGCGCCCCTCTCGCGTCACAGGGAGGGCAGGGCGCCGCAGAACCCGACTTCTCAACCTGAATCCAACGAGTCTCCAATCGACATGGCAAACCCGGACGCCCTGAGCACGCAGCGCTCCTCAACGCGCCTGCCGCAACCGTCAGTCAAGTCTCACCTGGCTTACACGCTGTTGTGTGCATTGATCATGATGGTGATGTTCACCCTGCTGCGGGTGGCATTGCTGGTCTACAACCGCGAGATGATCCTCGACACCCCGGCCTCGACCTTCCTCGAGGCGTTCGGTAACGGCCTGCGTTTCGATATCCGTATCGTGGTCTACCTCTGTATTCCGTTGACGCTGGCGTTCCTCAGCGCCCGGGCCATGGCCGCACGCGGCCTGTTCCGCTTCTGGCTGACGGTGACCTCGAGCCTGGCGCTGTTCTTCGGCCTGATGGAAATGGACTTCTACCGCGAGTTCCACCAGCGCCTCAACGGCCTGGTGTTCCAGTACGTGAAGGAAGACCCGAAAACCGTGATGAGCATGCTCTGGTACGGTTTCCCGGTGGTCCGCTACCTGCTGGCCTGGGCCGTGGGTACCGTGGTGCTGAGCCTGCTGTTCCGCGGCGCCGACCGGATCACCCGTCCCCGTGGCGGTTTCGCGGTGAGCACCGGCAGCCGTGCCGTCGCCCCCTGGTATGCGCGTACCGTGCTGTTCGTAGTGCTGCTGCTGGTCTGCGTCGTCGCCGCCCGCGGCACCCTGCGCCAGGGCCCGCCACTGCGCTGGGGAGATGCCTACACCACCGAATCGAACTTCGCCAACCAGCTGGGCCTCAATGGGACGCTGACGCTGATCTCGGCGGCCCAGAGTCGCCTGTCCGATGATCGCGACAATATCTGGAAAGCCACCCTGCAACAGCCGCTGGCCCAGCAGACCGTGCGCGACATGCTGCTGACCGCCAATGACAAGCTGGTCGACAGCGATATCGCCGCGATCCGCCGCGACACCCTGCCACCGGCGCAGAACACCCTGCCGATCAAAAACGTCGTGGTGATCCTGATGGAAAGCTTCGCCGGTCACTCGGTAGGCGCCCTCGGCCGTCCCGGCAACATCACCCCTTATTTCGACAAGCTGTCCAAGGAGGGCCTGCTGTTCGAGCGGTTCTTCTCCAACGGTACCCACACCCACCAGGGCATGTTCGCCACCATGGCGTGCTTCCCGAACCTGCCCGGTTTCGAGTACCTGATGCAGACGCCGGAAGGCAGCCACAAGCTGTCCGGCCTGCCGCAACTGCTCAGCGCCCGCAAATATGACGACGTGTACGTCTACAACGGCGATTTCGCCTGGGACAACCAGTCGGGCTTCTTCGGCAGCCAGGGCATGACCACCTTCATCGGCCGCAACGACTTCGTCAATCCGGTATTCTCCGACCCGACCTGGGGCGTGTCCGACCAGGACATGTTCAACCGCAGCCTGGAAGAGTTGAAGACCCGGGAGGCGAGCGGCAAGCCGTTCTATGCCTTGCTGCAGACCCTGTCCAACCATACCCCGTACGCACTGCCGACGCCCCTGCCGGTCGAGCGCGTCACCGATCGTGGCACGCTCAACGAGCACCTGACGGCCATGCGCTACTCCGACTGGGCCCTGGGCCAGTTCTTCGAGAAGGCCCGCAAGGAGCCCTACTTCAAGGACACCCTGTTCGTGGTGGTCGGTGACCATGGTTTCGGCAACGAGGAGCAGATCACCGAAATGGACCTGGGACGCTTCAACGTGCCGCTGCTGCTGATCGGCCCGGGCATCCAGGAGAAATTCGGCGCGCGCCGCGACACCGTCGGTACCCAGATCGATATCGTCCCGACCATCATGGGCCGCCTGGGCGGCGAGTTCCGCCAGCAGTGCTGGGGGCGTGACCTGCTCAACCTGCCGGAAGGCGACCACGGTATCGGCATGATCAAGCCGTCGGGCAGCGAGCCGACCGTGGCGCTGGTCACCGGCGACCGTGTGCTGGTGCAGCCCAAGGATGTGCCGGCGCGTCTGTGGAGCTACCACCTGGGCGCCACCCCAGGTGGCGAATTGCTGCCGAACTCGCCGGACGAAGCCGAGCTGAAGCAGAAACTCGGTTCCTTCATCCAGACCGCGACCAAGAGCCTGCTGGATAACACCGCGGGTGTGGCACCGACCAAGTAACACCTGGCCGGTTATTCCTGCAACATGAAAAACGCCCCGAGACTTCGGGGCGTTTTTCATTGCCGGGTGCTGGCGTCATATCCTCCCGAGCAGAACCAGAATCAGCAGAATCACCAGCACGGTACCGATGACGCCCGATGGGCCGTAGCCCCAGTTCCTGGAGTGCGGGAACACCGGCAGACCGCCGATCAGCAATAGAATCAGGATGACAATCAGAATAGTACCCATGGTGTTTTCCTTGTTGGTTGTCCCGTCAGTACACGATTCGATTCATCATTCAAATAACGAACCGGTTTAAATTTCCGACTGGCACGCCGCAGGGAAAATTCAGTTTTTTATTCAGGTATTTTTCCGCCATCGATTGCCTTCGCTCCATGTCGTCGATGCACTTTCGGCGGTTCACCCGTGACGCTTGCGGCACCCCCGGAAGTTGTCCTCGGGCGCGACTTTGCCTCCAGTATTCAGCAATCTGATGGTGCATGGGTGGGTGATATTCCTTCGCTACACTGCGGCTCACTTCTTCCGAACGCACAAGGCATCCTCCTATGCAAAATCGCATCATGATCACTGGCGCAGGCTCCGGCCTGGGTCGCGAAATCGCCCTGCGTTGGGCGCGTGAAGGCTGGCGGTTGGCCTTGTCCGATGTCAGCGAAGCCGGGTTGCTGGAAACCCTCGCGCGGGTGCGCGAGGCGGGCGGCGACGGCTTCACCCAGCGTTGCGATGTGCGTGACTACAGCCAATTGACGGCCCTGGCCCAGGCCTGTGAGGACAAGTTCGGCGGCATCGATGTGATCGTCAACAATGCCGGCGTGGCTTCCGGGGGCTTCTTCAGCGAACTGTCCCTGGAAGACTGGGAGTGGCAGATCGCGATCAACCTGATGGGGGTCGTCAAGGGCTGCAAGGCGTTCCTGCCGCTGCTGGAGCAGAGCAAGGGCCGGATCATCAATATCGCGTCCATGGCCGCCCTGATGCAGGGCCCGGCGATGAGCAACTACAACGTCGCCAAGGCTGGCGTGGTGGCCTTGTCCGAGAGCCTGCTGGTGGAACTGGCGCAGGAGGAAATCGGCGTTCACGTGGTCTGCCCGTCGTTTTTCCAGACCAACCTGCTGGACTCCTTCCGTGGCCCGACGCCCGCCATGAAAGCCCAGGTCGGCAAGCTGCTGGAGAGTTCGCCGATCACCGCCAGCGACATCGCCGACTACATCTACCAGCGTGTCGCCGAGGGTGAGTTCCTGATCCTGCCCCATGAGCAGGGCCGCATGGCCTGGGCCCTGAAGCAGAAGAACCCGCAGTTGCTCTATGACGAAATGACCGTGATGGCCAACAAGATGCGGGCCAAGGCCAGGCAATCCGGCCAGTAGGCGGGCAGGGCGCTCCGCTCGGACATCGCTGTGGCGAAAAGTCTGATGGGGCGCAGTATGAAATCTGATTCTGTAGGGCGAATCGGCCGTGTCGGTAAGGGCGGGCTGATTTGCCGCTGTTGCATTGAAGGCGCTGAACCGGCCGGGCAGTCTTGGGCACTCATAAACCCTTGAGGATAAGTGCCATGCTTGTATTGAGCCGTGTCGTGGGCGAGAAGATTTCCATCGGCGACAACATCACCGTGCGGATTCTCGCGGTCAATGGCAACCACGTGCGTTTTGGCGTGGAAGCGCCGAAGAACGTCAATGTCCATCGTGCCGAGATCTACCGCCGGATCCTGACGAAGGTCGACTCCGTCCGTGATCCGGTGGCGCAGCGCTAGGGGCGCCGCTTCAGTCGAAGAACTCCTTGGGCACCGCGTGCTTGGGCAGCAACTGGCACTGCTGGCTTTCCAGGTCGAAGAAGATCACTGCCTGGCCCTTGCTCAAGGCCTGCCGGACCCGCAGCACACGGGTTTCCTGGGGCGTATCGTCGCCGTTGTCGGTGCCGTCGCGGCTGACGAAATCCTCGATCAGCCGGGTCAGGGTATCGGGTTCGAGTTGGTCGTGGGGAATCAGCATGAAAGGCTCTCTTCGGGAATCGCCGTGATCCTACTGCGACTGGCCGGGCACGGCTACCGGTAATCGGCCGGCAGCCGCGTTTGCCCTCAGTCGAGCGGGTTGCGCTGGCCGATCAGGCTGTCCACCGTCGGCACCCGGGTGTCGCTTTCCATCTGGGTCTCGTGTTCCAGTTGCCGGCTGAAACGGTCGAGGGAGCCACTGGCCGGCTGCGCATCGCTGGCGAATACCGGCGGGCTGAGCAGGTAGGCGCCGAGCAGGCGGCTCAAGGCCGCCAGGCTGTCGATATGGGTGCGTTCATAACCGTGGGTGGCATCGCAACCGAAGGCCAGCAGCGCCATGCGACTGTCGTGCCCGGCGGTCGCCGCCGAATGGGCATCGCTGAAGTAGTAGCGGAACAGGTCGCGGCGCACCGGCAGTTCACTGGCTGCCGCCAGGTTCAGCAGGTGGCGTGACAAGTGGTAGTCGTAGGGACCGCCGGAGTCCTGCATCGCCACGCTCACCGCGTGTTCGTTCGAGTGCTGGCCGGGCGCGACCGGGGCGATATCGATGCCGACGAACTCGCTGACATCCCAGGGCAGGGCCGCCGCCGCACCGCTGCCGATCTCCTCGGTGATGGTGAACAGCGGGTGGCAGTCGATCAGCGGTTGCACGCCGCTTTCGACGATCGCCTTGAGCGCGGTGAGCAGGGCCGCGACGCCGGCCTTGTCGTCCAGGTGCCGGGCGCTGATGTGGCCGCTCTCGGTGAACTCCGGCAAGGGGTCGAAGGCGACGAAATCACCGATGCCGATGCCCAGCGCGTCGCAATCGGCGCGGGTCGCGCAATAGGCATCCAGGCGCAGTTCGACGTGATCCCAACTGACCGGCAGTTCATCCACGGCGGTGTTGAAGGCGTGCCCGGAGGCCATCAGCGGCAACACGCTGCCGCGGATCACTCCGGTATCGGTGAACAGGCTGACCCGGCTGCCCTCGGCGAAACGGCTGGACCAGCAGCCGACCGGCGCCAGGCTCAGCCGGCCATTGTCCTTGATCGCCCGCACGGCGGCGCCGATGGTGTCCAGGTGGGCCGACACGGCGCGGTCCGGGCTGCTCTGGCGACCCTTGAGGGTGGCGCGGATAGTGCCGCGGCGGGTCAGTTCGAAGGGAATGCCGAGTTCTTCGAGGCGTTCGGCGACATACCGCACGATGGTGTCGGTGAAGCCGGTCGGGCTGGGGATGGCGAGCATTTCCAGCAGTACCCGTTGCAGGTAGTCGAGGTCGGGATGGGGGAGTGGATGGGTCATGGCGACTCCTTTGTATCAGGGGACGTGGTGGGCCGGGATCCTGGTCCAGGCTGGAGGGCGCTTTCGCGGGCAAGTCCGGCTCCTACAGTGCAATGCGGTGCATCAAGCCGGATGAGCACCCGTAACCCGTAGGAGCCGGGTTTGTCCGCGAAGACGTCTGTCGACCTTGGCCAAGAGCCGGGCGTCTTCCACGATGGGACAGTGGCCGGGGTTGTCTACTGCGTGGGCCGGCTATGGGGAAACAGCAGGTCGATGAACCGCTCCGCGGTCGGCTGGGGTTCGTGGTTGGCCAGCCCGCAGCGTTCGTTGGCCTCGATGAACACGTACTCCGGCTGGTCCGCCGCCGGCACCATCAGGTCCAGGCCGACCACCGGGATGTCCAGGGCCCGCGCGGCCTGCACGGCGGCTTCGGCCAGCGTCGGGTGCAGGATCGCGGTGACGTCTTCCAGGCTGCCGCCGGTGTGCAGGTTGGCCGTGCGGCGCACCGCCAGTTGTTCGCCCCTGGGCAACACGGTGTTGTAGTCGTAGCCGGCGGCATGCAGGGTGCGCTGGGTTTCCGCATCGAGGGGGATCCGGCTCTCGCCGCCGGTGGCGGCCTGGCGTCGGCGGCTCTGGGCCTCGATCAGGGCGCCGATGCTGTGTTGGCCATCGCCGACCACCTGTGCCGGGTGGCGCAGCGCGGCGGCCACCACCTTGAAGCCGATCACCACGATGCGCAGGTCCAGACCTTCATGAAAGCTCTCCAGCAGCACTCGGCTGTCGAAGGCGCGGGCGGCCTTGATCGCCTGTTCGACTTCCTCGGCACTGCGCAGGTCCACCGCCACCCCCTGGCCCTGCTCGCCGTCCAGGGGTTTGACGACGATGCGCCCGTGGGCGCGCAGAAATGCCAGGTTGTCCTCGGCGCTCGCCGCACGCTGTTGCTGTGGTACGTTCAGGCCGGCCTCGCTGAGCACCCGGTGGGTCAGGCTCTTGTCCTGGCACAGGCTCATGCTGATGGCGCTGGTCAGGTCGGTCAGCGATTCCCGGCAGCGTACCCGGCGCCCGCCGTGGCTGAGGGTGAACAGGCCGGCGGCGGCATCGTCGACCTGCACGTCGATGCCGCGCCGGTGGGCTTCTTCCACCAGGATCCGGGCATAGGGATTGAACCCGGCTTCCGGCCCCGGACCGAGGAACAGCGGCTGGTTGATACCGTTCTTGCGCTTGATGGCAAAGGTGCTGAGGGTGCGGAAGCCGAGCTTGGCGTAGAGGCTCTTGGCCTGGCGATTGTCATGCAGCACCGACAGGTCGAGGTGGTCCAGGCCACGGCTCATGAAGTGCTCGACCAGGTGCCGCACCAGCACCTCGCCGACGCCCGGGCGGCTGCAGTGCGGGTCGACCGCCAGGCACCAGAGGCTGCAACCGTGCTCCGGGTCGTGGAAGGCCTTGCGATGGTTGAGGCCCATGACACTGCCGATCAGCGCACCGCTGTCCTCGTCCTCCGCCAGCCAGTACACCGGCCCGCCCTCGTGGCGCGGGGTCAGCAGTTCCGGGTCGATCGGCAGCATGCCGCGGGCGAGGTACAACTGGTTGATCGCCTGCCAGTCCTCGGGGCTCTGTGCCCGGCGAATGCGGAAACCGCGAAACACCCGGGTGGCCGGGCGGTAGTCGCTGAACCACAGGCGCAGGGTATCCGACGGGTCGAGGAACAGTTGCTGAGGCGCCTGGGCCAGCACCTGCTGCGGTGCGGCGACATACAGGGCGATATCGCGTTCGCCGGACTGCTCGTTGAGCAGTTCCTCGGCCAGCGCGGCCGGGTCGGCGAAGGTGTGGCCGACCAGCAGCCGGCCCCAGCCGCAGTGTACGGCCACCGGTTCCGGGGCCGGCTCGTTGCCGTCCTCGGCCAGGCGCGCCTGCAGGCGTTCGTAGGAAGGCGGCTGGCCGCGCAGCAGGCGTTGGCTGTAGGTCGTGGCGTGAGCTTTCATCCGATCAGATCCCTTGTTCGCTGAGCCACAGGTTGAGGGCCGCCAACTGCCACAGCTTGGAGCCGCGCAGCGGAGTGAGCTGACCCTGTGGATCGGTCAGCAGGCGGTCGAGCATCGCCGGGTTGAACAGGCCGCGGTCCTGGCTCGGGTCGAGCAGCAGCTTGCGGACCCAGGCCAGCGTCTCACCCTGCAGGTGCTTGAGGCCGGGCACCGGGAAGTAGCCCTTCTTGCGGTCGATGACCTCGCTGGGAATGACCAGGCGGGCGGCTTCCTTGAGCACCTGCTTGCCGCCGTCCGGCAGCTTGAAGCGGGCCGGGATGCGTGCCGACAGTTCCACCAGCCGGTAGTCGAGGAACGGCGTGCGGGCTTCCAGGCCCCAGGCCATGGTCATGTTGTCGACGCGCTTGACCGGGTCGTCCACCAGCATCACCGTGCTGTCCAGGCGCAACGCCTTGTCCACGGCGGCATCGGCCCCGGGCAGGGCGAAGTGCTCGCGAACGAAATCGCCCGCCGCGTCCTCGCCGAGCAACCAGGCTGGCTGCACGGTCGCGGCATAGTCGTCGTAGCTGCGGTCGAAGAAGGCTTCGCGGTAGGCCGTCCATGGGTCGGCCGCACCGTCCACCTGCGGATACCAGTGGTAGCCGGCGAACAGTTCGTCGGCACCCTGGCCGCTCTGCACCACCTTGCAATGCCGGGCCACTTCCCGCGACAGCAGGTAGAAGGCAATGCAGTCGTGGCTGACCATCGGCTCGCTCATGGCGCGGAACGCCGCCGGCAACTGCTCGATGATTTCCCGTTCGTCGATGCGCAACTGGTGATGCCGCGTGTCGTAATGGCGGGCGATCAGGTCCGAGTACTGGAATTCGTCGCCGCGCTCGCCACCGGCATCCTGGAAGCCGATGGAGAAGGTCGACAACTGTTCCACCCCGGCTTCACGCAGCAGCCCGACCAGCAGGCTCGAGTCGACGCCGCCGGACAGCAGCACGCCGACATCCACCGCCGCCCTCTGGCGGATCGCCACCGCTTCGCGGGTGCTGGCGAGCACCCGGTCGCGCCAGTCTTCCAGGCCCAGGTCGAGTTCATCAGGCGCCGGACCATAGTTCAGCGACCACCAGGTCTGCTGTTCGCGCTGGCCGTTGGCGTCGATGCGCAGCCAGGTCGCCGGTGGCAGTTTCTCGATGCCCGCCAGCAGGGTGCGCGGCGCCGGTACCACGGCATGGAAGTTCAGGTAGTGGTTGAGGGCGACCGGGTCGAGCAGCGGGTTGATGTCGCCACCTTGCAGCAGTGCCGGCAGGCTTGAGGCGAAGCGCAGGCGCTGTGCGTTGTGGGAGAGGTACAGCGGCTTGACCCCGAGACGGTCGCGGGCGATGAACAGGCGTTGCGCATCGCGTTCCCAGATCGCCAGGGCGAACATGCCGTTGAGCTTGGGCAGCAGGGCTTCGCGCCAGGCGTGGTAGCCCTTGAGCAGCACTTCGGTGTCGCCACCGGAGTAGAAGGCGTAGCCCAACTGCTCCAGTTCCCGGCGCAGTTCGGGGAAGTTGTAGATGGCCCCGTTGAAGGCCAGGGACAGGCCCAGGTCGGGGTCGATCATCGGCTGCGCCGAGGCATCCGACAGGTCCATGATTTTCAGTCGACGGTGGCCCAGGGCAATCGGCCCCTGGCTATGGAAGCCCCAGGCATCGGGGCCGCGTGGGGCCATGTGGTGGGTGATCCGCTCAAGGGCGGCCAGGTCCGCGGGGTGTCGATCGAAACGTAGTTCTCCAGCAATTGCGCACATAAGTCCTTACCGGTTATCCGTTGGGGAGGGTCACTCTGGAACTGACTCGCTGAGGACGGGGGAGTTTTATATCAATCCGTTATAAGCGATCCGCCGAACAGCGGGCCAAGCGTGGGGCCGTGGCCATGGGCACTCGCGCACAAGGGTGCCAGCGGGTTATGCGAAAGCCCTGAATTCCTGATGCAACAGGCTGATATGCAACAGGTTTTTGAGATTTTCCAGGACGCCGTGATTGATACCTTCAAGGCTCATGGATAAAAGGAGTGTTGAAATGTCAGCCGTTAAACTGCCGGTGCCACCCGGGCTGGACGAGTTCAGTGAAAACGAGGAGGTGATCCGGGCCAATGCTCCCGACTGGTTGTTGCTGGCCCGCCCGGAAAGGATCGTACAGCTGCGCGAGTACATGAGCCGCAGCCAATTGTTCAAGGATGATGTGTCGGCCTGGCTCAGGGAGCTGAAGCCGGTCCGGGCGTTCTGTGAGCCGTTGCTCGCACAGAGGCTGCAGGAGCGATTCGGAGCGGGGCTGGACCTGCACACGGACATGCTGGTCATCGCCGATCGCTGGCCCGAATTTCCGTCTCCGCTTGGTGCCCCCGTTGTCTTTCCGATGACATTCACCCAGCACGGCCTGCTGGATGCCGCGCTGCAGAACTTCGCCGCGGATGAGCAGTTTCCACCGCAAACGTACCTGCGCTTCTCCGGCAGCGCCAGGCCGGAGTTCACGCCACAGGCCTTCATCGATCTGGTACGCGAACTGGACCTCGGTGGACGTTATCAGCAGCACTTGTGCAGGGTCTTGCATCTGCCACTCGAAGCCGGGCAGGAACTGGACGCTGAAGGTGCCAGGATCGAGTTCGCCATGCAGCAGCAGGCCAAGGCGGACATGCTGGTGGATGCCACCATCGCCTTGATGAAAAAGGAACTGGACGAGAGTGCCCATACGCAGCTTTGCCGGTTGATCGAATCGAACGTCAGCGTTGCCGCCGATGGGGCGCGGATACAGGTCAACGAATTGCAGATGCTGGGCGTGACGCTGTCGCGCGTACGTCTGTTCACCCTGCACACGGGGCCGTCGGATGGGGATCGCGGGTTGCTGGTTCACATCCCCAACGATCCGCTCAGCCGATTCAGGTTCTACCCCTCGCTCGAAGATTTTCGCGCCGAGTTATGCGAGCGCCTGTGGCAGCCGTCCTACGAGGCATTCTTCAGTCGTCTGGTCGAGCAGCGCGATCTGCCGGCGTTTCTTGCCGCGTTGCGTCGCAGCCTGAGCCGGGAAACCCTGAGCGCCAAGGCCTTGCTCAATCGGCAGGCCGACCTGAAGTTGCGCTTGCTGCCGTCGAACGACGAGCTGTTTTCCCTGCTCCATCGACAGCAACTGCAGCGCTTGCAGGACGATGCCCGGGCGGTTGCCGTGCCGACCGAGGATGTCGACCAGGACGCCCGCAACGCCCGTTACCAGGCCCGCCTGGGGCTGGGCATGACCCTGCTGAACCTGGCCTCCTTCGCCAACCCCTGGCTGGGGCTGCTGATGATGGGGGTGGCGGTCGGGGAAATGCTGGCGGAAGTCTACGAGGGCTACCAGGACTGGCAGCGTGGTGATCATGACAAGGCTATCACCCATATGATGGCGGTGGCCGAGGACCTCGCGACGATGATTGCCCTGGGCACGGCCCTGCAGGTGGGTGGCAAGCTGGTCAAGGGCCTGTTTCGCCAGGAGTCGGCGTTCTTCGATGAGCTGGTGCCGGTGCGCTCGGACGATGGGCGCTACCGGCTCTGGCAGCCCAGCCTGGAACCCTATGCCCATGACGAGCCCTTGCTCGCCCGGCAGGACCCGGACACGCAGGGCTTCTACCCGGAGGTCAGCGATGACGGGCATCGTTACCTGGATATCGCCGGTCGCCCTTATCGGGCCTATCGGGACGAGGCTGCCGATGCCTGGCGCCTGCGTCATCGCAGCCGCCCCACGGCCTACGAACCGCTGCTGGAACACAATGGTGCGGGCGGCTGGCGCCTGGCCCATGAATGGCCTCCGGGCTGGGAGGATCCGGCCTACCTGTTGCGTCGCCTGGGGCCCGAGGCCGCCTGGCTGGACGATGTGGACATCGAGCGGATTCTGTCGGTCCACCGTCTTGATGCGCCGCTGTTGCATCGCCTGCACATGAACAGGGCGCAAATCCCGGCGACGGTGCTCGACTCGATCCGGCGTTTTCGCCTGGACCGCGAACTCGGCTGGCTGGCCGATGCTGCCGATGCCCCGCCGACGCGACGCCTGCTGGACCTGAAGCTGCAGATCCTGCCGGACCTGCCGGGCTGGCCCCGGGGGCGCACGATCCTGCTGCTGGATGCTGCGGACAAGCCGCTGTATGAGTACGGCGTCGACCTGACCTCGCAGCCAAGGCCACTCAAGGTGGCGGCCAGGGATCTGGAGTCGAGCGGCCTGCAGGCCCTGATCGACGTGCTTGATCCTGCGCACAGGCAGGCCCTGCTCGGCGAGCCGGTGAAACCTGGCGAGGAGCTGCCTGGGCTCGAACGTGCGTTGCAGCAGCATGTGCGTACGCATCGTCATGCCTTGTTCGAGCGGGTCTACCGGCTGCGCTGGCTGTTGGCCGATGGGTTGCCGGAGAGTGTGCGCCAACGTTTCCCCGAGTTGCCGAGTGGCGTACTGCGCGAGGTGGCCGAGCAATCCAGTGTCAGTGTGAAGGATCGCCTGCTGGTCGATTCGCGCCTGCCCCTGCAACTGGTCGAGGACCTCACCGACGCCGCCCGCGAGGTTCGGGTCGATCGGGCCCTGGAGGGCGGCTTCCTGCAGTCGACCGTGAATCCCGATACCGCCAGGTTGCAGTTGCCCGTGCTCGAGAAGTTGCTGGGATGGCCGCTCGATCTGCGGATCGAATTACGCCAGGATGCCGTCAGCGGCCCGCTGCTGGCCGAGTTGGGCAACGTCGGTCTGCCCAGGCGGCGGATTTTCGTCAGGACCGAAGAGGGCTACCAGGCCTTCGACGCGAGCGGCAGTGCGCTCGGGCAACGGGCGACCGGCAACGACGCCCTGAGCGCAGCCCTGCTGGGTTCGTTGAGCGTCAGTGAACGCATGGCAATGGGCATGAGGCTGGAGGAGGAGGCCCAACTGCATAAGCTGTTGCTCAGCACGGCCATGACGCGGCCTCGTCAGGAACTGGAGGCGACGCTGGGCCTGGCAGCGCGAAAAGCTGACCATGAGCCGGCCCCCTGGCGCCGGATGGACCGCTCCGGTTGTTCACGCACCCGGCGTGGCGGGATCGAGACGACTCGTCGCGGGTTGCGGCGGGTGACCCGTCTGTATCCCGATTTATGCGAGGCGGAGGTCCGCGCCTTCATGTTGCAGTTGGGTGACGATTCGGCACTGGTGCGCAACCGGATTCGCTCGCTGGAACTGGAGTTGGAACTGTTGCGCTCGTTATTGAACAGTTGGTATGGCCGGTCTTTCGAGCAACGGGGGCAGTCCATCTGGCTCGGAGGCATGCAGGAAGGCCGCATGCAGGCCTCGCAGATTCTCGAGCGTTGCTGGCGCCGGCAAACCCCCAGAACCTATGACGACAGCGGTGCGGCGATCGGCTATGGCCTGAGCCTGGAGGGGTTGCGGGTGGTCAGCCTGCCGGAACTGCCCGAGTCGATCAGTTTCGAGCATGTCACCGAACTGTCCCTCAAGAGCATGGACCTGACCACCATCCCGAGCAGCTTCCTGAGGCGGTTTCCCCAACTGCGCAAGTTGGACCTGGGCAACAACCGGTTGCGTACGCTGCCGCCAGCCATTGCGCATATGGACGAACTTCGCGAACTGCATCTGCAGGAAAACCGGATCGTGCTCACCCGCGAGGCGGCGGCCCAGCTTTCCACCCTGCAGCAATTGGAAGTGCTCAACCTGAACGGCAACTCCGATGTCGGCCGCCTGGATGTCGTGCGAATGCCGCACCTGCGCCGGCTGTTTCTGCGCGGTACCGGTATCGACCACCTGCCGGAAGGGCTGTTGACCCGTACCAGTCTGTCCGCGGCGGACTTGCGTGGCAACCTGATTCAGCAATTGCCCGCCGAACTCTACGATGCGCCGTCGCCGATCACTCGGCGCATCATCCTGCGTCATAATCCGCTGGGGCCCGCCAACCAGAGTCCGCTGGCCGCCTATCGTTTGCGCACCGGCATCACCTTTGGCATACCGGAGTCGGAACTGGCGCTCGACGAATACAGTTCGCGCCTGCGTTGGCTGGCGGATGTCGAGGGGGAGCGGCGTGCCCAGCTGCAATCACTCTGGCAGGGCCTGTGGCATGAACCGGGCAGCCAGGAACTGTTTGATCTGCTGGGCCGCCTGGGCGGCAGCGCGGACTACCTGAAGACCCGTAGCGACCTGACACGACGGGTCTGGGAGGTATTGGAGGCGGCGGGTGAGGACGGTGGGCTGCGCCGGGAATTGTTCGACCTGGCGGCCAATCCGCTGACCTGCGTCGACAGTGCGGCGCAGAGTTTCAGCCATCTGGAGGTTCGCGTATTGCTGGCCAAGGCACGGGCACTGGCGATAGAGGGCGATGAACCGGTGCAGTTGCTGAAGTTGGCACGGGGCCTGTTCCGGCTGGAGCAGATCGATGCCATCGCGCGGAGTCATGTCCGGGCACTGGCGGAAAACCCGGAGGTGCCGTCGTCGAGCGCGGTCGATGAAATCGAAGTGAACCTGGCCTACCGGATTGGCCTGGCGCGCCTGATGCACGTGCCCGGGCAGCCGAGGGAAATGCTGTTCAGGTCCATCGCCCATGTCACCGAGGAGCAGATCCAGGCAGCGCATGCACGTATCCTGCAGGCCGAGCAGACGCCGAGCCTGACGACCTTCATCGCCGGGCGCGATTTCTGGATCGATTATCTGAAAAAGAAATACCCGCGGGATTTTTCCCGGTTCAACCAGCCCTTCCACGATCAGGAGGAACAACTGCTCAGGGAGTCTCCCACCATGCACAGCGAGCGTTACTTCCGGCACCTGGAGGCCTTGATGGACAGCCACAGGGCCGAGGAGCAGATGTTTCTCATCAGCCTGACCCGCCAGGAAATGTACGAGCATCCCGCGCCTGCACCGGGCAGTTGATTCAGTGGCCGGTCCGCGCCTTGCCGCGGGTCAGCTCGCGCCAGGCGAAGCGGTTCGGGTGGCAGGCTTCGGCGACGGCGCGGGGCAGTGGCAGCGGCTCGTTTTCCAGCCAGGCGGCGAGCAGTTCGCCCGACAGCGGCGCGGTGATCAGGCCGCGTGAGCCGTGACCGCTGTTGACGTACAGGCCCTCCAGCCAGGGGCAGGCCTGCGGCGGTATCTGGCGGGCATCCTTGGCCAGCACCGCATAGGTTTCGGCGAATCGCCCGGCGTCGGCCAGCGGGCCGATGATCGGCAGGTAGTCCGGGCTGGTGCAGCGATAGGCCGCGCGGCCTTGCAACTGCTCGGGGTCTTGCGCGGCCACCTGCAGGCGTTCGGCCAGATCGGGGGAAATCTCCCGCAACAGCTCCAGGTTGCCGAGGTGTTCCGCCGTGGTCGGGATCAGGTCCTCGCTGTTGAACGCGAAGCTGGCCCCCAGGGTATGTTCGCCCAGGCGTGCCGGGGCGACATAACCTTCGGCACAGACCACGGTGCGCAGGGTGCTGCTGCCGGTGGTCTGGGCCAGGCGGGTGATCTGCCCGCGAATGCGTTTGAGCGGCAGTGGCGCCGTCGCCGCGAAGCGCTTGATGTCGGCGGCGGCGGCGAGGATGACCACCGGCGCACTGCCCAGCAGGGTGTCGGCGTTCCATGCCTGCCACTGACCGTCGACCCGGCGCAGTTCGACGGCGTCGCTGTGGGGGCGTACCTCGATGTTCGGGTGGCTGGCTTGCCAGCCGCACAGGGCCGGCGGATGCACCCAGCCGCCCTCGGGGAAGAACAGCCCGCCGTGCTCCAGGGCGATACCGGCTTGCGCCTCGGCGGCCGGACGGTCCAGCACGTGCAGCAGGTCGGGGCTGAACGCCGCGGCCAGTTGCGCCTGGCGGCCGGCTTCCTTCTCGTCGAAGGCCAGTTGCAGGACGCCGCAACCGTCCCAGTGGAGGCCCTTGTGCAGTCGTTCGAGCAGGCGCCGGGTATGCCCGAAGCCGCTGAGGATCAGTTGCGACAGGGCGGTGCCGTGGGCCGACAGCTTGAGGTAAAGCACGCCTTGCGGGTTGCCCGAGGCATCCCGGGCGAGGGCTTCGCGACGCTCCAGCAGGGTCACCTGCCAGCCGCGGGCGGCCAGGCTGGCGGCGCTGGCGCAACCGGCCAGGCCGCCGCCGATCACCAGTGCCCGGCGCTCCTTGACCCACTGCTCGGGGTAGGCGAACCAGGGCCGCACCGGCACCGGCCTGGCCGCGTCCTCCGGCCAGCCGAGGAACTCGCCGCGCAGGATTTCCCACTTGTGGCCGATGCCCGGCGTGCGTTTCATCCTGAAGCCGGCCGCGTTCAGCGAGCGGCGGACCCAGCCGGTGCTGGTGAAGGTGCTGATGGTCGAGCCTGGGGCGGCCAGTCGCGCCAGTTCGGCGAACAGCTCGGGGCTCCACATTTCGGGGTTCTTCGACGGCGCGAAACCGTCGAGGAACCAGGCGTCGACCCGGGCGTCCAGTTGCGGCAACTGTTCCAGCGCATCACCGACCAGCAGGGTCAGGCTGACCCGGCCGTTGTCCAGCAGCAGGCGCTGGAAACCCGGGTGGATCGCCACGTATTGTTCAAGCAGGGCGGTGGCGAAGCTCGCCAGTTCCGGCCACAGCGCCAGGGCGCGTTGCAGGTCGGCGTGGCTCAGGGGATATTTTTCCACGCTGACGAAATGCAACCGTGCATCCTGCGGTGCGCATTGCTCGAACAACTGCCAGGCGCAGAGAAAATTCAACCCGGTGCCGAAACCGGTCTCGCCGATCACCAGCCGGCCACCCGGCGGCAGGGCCTGGAAGCGCTCCTGCAGGCGGTTCTGCTCGATGAAGACATAACGGGTCTCTTCCAGGCCCGAGTCGTCGGAAAAGTACACATCATCGAACACCCGGGAGCGGGGTCGTCCCTGGTCGTCCCAGTCGAGCTGGGCGTGTGGCGGTACGCGGTTCATGGAGCAACTCATCGGCAAACAGTCGGCCATTCTAGCCGATTGGTCCGGGTCGGATTGATCCACGACAAATGTCGGGGATTTCGCCGCCCACCGTGCGGTCCGATCCGTTAATCTTGGGCAATTCTGGAAGGAGCCACCCATGTTCGAATCCGCTGAAATCGGTCACGCCATTGATAAGGAAACCTTCGAAGCCGAGGGGCCCGCCCTGCGCGAAGCCCTGCTCGAAGCCCAGTTCGAATTGCAGCAGCAGAAGCGTTTCCCGGTGATCGTGCTGATCAACGGCATCGAGGGCGCCGGCAAGGGCGAGACGGTCAAGCTGCTCAACGAATGGATGGACCCGCGCCTGATCGAGGTGCGCACCTTCGACCAGCAGAGCGACGAGGAACTGGCCCACCCACCGGCCTGGCGCTACTGGCGCATGCTGCCGGCCAAGGGGCGGATGGGGGTGTTCTTCGGCAACTGGTACAGCCAGATGCTGCAGGGCCGGGTGCATGGCCTGTTCAAGGACGCGGTGCTCGACCAGGCGATCGCCGGGGCCGAGCGCCTGGAGAAGATGCTCTGCGATGAAGGGGCGCTGATCTTCAAGTTCTGGTTCCACCTGTCCAAGAAGCAGATGAAGGCCCGGCTCAAGGCCCTCAAGGACGACCCGCTGCACAGCTGGCGGATCAGCCCGCTGGACTGGCAGCAATCTGAGACCTACGACACCTTCGTGCATTTCGGCGAGCGGGTGTTGCGCCGCACCAGCCGCGACTACGCGCCCTGGCATGTGATCGAGGGCGCCGACCCGCATTACCGCAGCCTGACCGTGGGCAAGATCCTGCTCGAAGGCCTGCAGGCGGCGCTGAAGAGAGCCCGGACCCCGTCCGTGCCGAATACCGCGCCGCTGCCGTCGGGCGTCGACCAGATGAGCCTGCTCGACAGCCTGGACATGAGCCTAGCACTGGACAAGGCCGACTACGAGGAACAACTGATCACCGAACAGGCGCGGCTGTCGGGCCTGATGCGTGACAAGCGCATGCGCCGGCATGCACTGGTCGCGGTGTTCGAAGGCAACGACGCGGCAGGCAAGGGCGGGGCGATCCGTCGTCTGGCCGCGGCACTCGACCCGCGTCAGTACAGCATCGTGCCGATTGCCGCGCCCAGCGAGGACGAGCGTGCCCAGCCGTACCTGTGGCGCTTCTGGCGGCAGATCCCGGCGCGCGGCAAGTTCACCGTGTTCGACCGTTCCTGGTACGGCCGGGTGCTGGTGGAGCGGGTCGAGGGCTTTTGCAGCACCGACGACTGGATGCGCGCCTATGGCGAGATCAACGATTTCGAGGAACAGTTGAGCGATGCCGGGATCATCGTGGTCAAGTTCTGGCTGGCGATCGACAAGCAGACCCAGCTGGAGCGTTTCCAGCAGCGCGAGGATATTCCCTTCAAGCGTTTCAAGATCACCGAGGACGACTGGCGCAACCGCGACAAGTGGGACCTCTACCGCACCGCGGTGGGCGACATGGTCGATCGCACCAGTACCGAGATTTCGCCCTGGACCCTGGTGGAGGCCAACGACAAGCGTTGGGCACGGGTCAAGGTGCTGCGTACGATCAACCAGGCGATCGAGGGCGCCTTCGCCCAGCGTGACAAGCATGACAAGAAGGGCAAGAAGGACCGCAAGGCGAAGTAGGTCGATGGTGGCGCATACGCCGAATGAATGATTGTCGCGGTCCCGGATCAGCCGAGCCTATGCTCAGGCTTTCCTGGACCGACAATGACAATGAGGTGTCCCATGCGTGAAGTGGTGATCGTCGATAGCGTGCGTACCGGCCTGGCCAAGTCGTTTCGCGGCAAGTTCAACCAGACCCGGCCCGACGCCATGGCCGCCCATTGCGTCAATGCGCTGCTGGCGCGCAGCGGCATCGACCCGGCGAGTGTCGAGGACTGCATCGTCGGCGCCGGCTCCAACGAAGGTGCCCAGGGCTACAACATCGGCCGCAACGTGGCGGTGTTGTCGCAACTGGGGACCGGTACGGCGGGCATGACCCTCAACCGTTTCTGTTCCTCGGGCCTGCAGGCGATCGCCATTGCCGCCAACCAGATCGCTTCCGGCTGCAGCGACATCATCGTCGCCGGGGGCGTCGAGTCCATCAGCCTGACCCTCAAGAGCGTCAATACCGACAACCTGATCAACCCGTTGCTCAAGGAGCAGGTGCCGGGCCTCTACTTCCCGATGGGACAGACCGCGGAAATCGTCGCCCGGCGCTATCAGGTCAGCCGCGAGCAGCAGGACCTCTATGCCCTGCAGAGCCAGCAGCGCACCGCAGCGGCCCAGGCCGCCGGGCTGTTCGTCGACGAGATCGTGCCGATGACGGTGACCTATGCCGTCGAGGACAAGGCCAGCGGGCAGATCCAGCAGATGCAGGGCGTGGTCGACCGGGACGACTGCAACCGGCCGGACACCACCCTGGAGAGCCTGGCCGGCCTGAAGCCGGTGTTCGCCGAGGACGGTTCGGTGACCGCGGGCAACTCGTCGCAACTGTCCGATGGCGCCTCGATGACCCTGGTCATGAGCCTGGAGCGGGCCCTGGCCCTGGGGCTCAAGCCCAAGGCGTTCTTCCGTGGCTTCACCGTGGCCGGCTGCGAGCCGGACGAGATGGGCATCGGCCCGGTGTTCTCGGTCCCCAGGTTACTCAAGGCCAAGGGGCTGACCGTGGCGGATATCGACCTGTGGGAACTCAACGAAGCCTTTGCCTCGCAGTGCCTGTACAGCCGCGACCGGCTGGAGATCGACAATGCGAAGTACAACGTCAATGGCGGTTCGATTTCCATCGGCCACCCGTTCGGCATGACCGGTTCACGCCAGGTCGGGCACCTGGTGCGCGAGCTGCAGCGGCGTAACCTGCGCTACGGCATCGTGACCATGTGCGTGGGCGGCGGGATGGGCGCCACGGGGCTGTTCGAGGCTGTACGCTGACGGTTCTGCGGGAAATTCCGGGGTGGGAGCAAGGCTTGCCCTCCCGGCCCTGGAACCTCCCACAGGATCCGCGAGCTCAGAGGAAGTCCTGGATATCCTGCGCCAGTTGCATGCGCTTGATGTAGAGCTGGCTGCCGCGCTCCGCATCGGTCCGGCTGAAAAACGGCCCTTCCAGGGTGTTCTCCCGGGTGCTGAAAAAGTACAGGCCATTGATCGCACTGACGCGGTCGCTGCGAAAGTGCACGGCCTCGGTGCTGTCCTGGGCGCGTTTGCCGAACATGGAGAAAAACTCCGCTAGGGGTAGTGTCAGATAATCAGCATAAATCTTCTGCAGATAGGATGCTCGATCGAACGATCAACGGCAGAAGTCAAGTGGTTGGCGCCGTTCTGACGTTGCTCGATGTCGTTTTCAATCGGCGCGGATGGCTGTGGGAATGCGCCTGAGCCGCTTAGAATGGCGACACGAATCCATCGCTCCACGGGACTGTCCATGCACATTTCATCCGGCCGTTGGGGCTACGGATTGTTTCTTGCCCTGCTCACCGCTGTGCTCTGGGGCATCCTGCCGATCAAGCTCAAGCAGGTGTTGCAGGTGATGGACCCGGTCAGCGTGACCTGGTGCCGGCTGATGGTTTCCGGAGGTTTTCTGTTCTTCTACCTGGCGGCCAGCAAACGGCTGCCGAACTGGCGCGCCCTGGGGCCACGGGGCGGCTGGCTGGTGCTGCTGGCGGTGTTCGGGCTGGTGGGCAACTATGTCCTGTACCTGATGGGGCTCAGTCTGTTGAGCCCCGGCACCGCGCAACTGGTGGTGCAGATGGGGCCGATCTTCCTGCTGGTCGCCAGCCTGTTCGTGTTCAAGGAGCGTTTCAGCCTGGGGCAGGGGATCGGTCTGGCGGTGCTGCTGATCGGCTTTGGGCTGTTCTTCAACCAGCGCCTGGAGGAGTTGTTGACGTCCCTGGGCAATTACACCGCCGGGGTGCTGCTGGTGTTGCTGGCGTCCACGGTCTGGACCTTCTATGCCCTGAGCCAGAAGCAACTGCTGACGGCGTGGAACTCCTTGCAGGTGATGATGGTGATCTACCTGTGCTGTGCCTTGTTGCTGACACCCTGGGCGCATCCGGTGCAAATCCTGCAACTGAGCCCGTTGCAGGGCTGGCTGCTGTTGGGCTGCTGCCTGAATACGCTGGTGGCCTATGGGGCCTTTGCCGAGGCGCTGGCGCACTGGGAGGCTTCACGGGTCAGCGCGACGCTGGCGATCACGCCGCTGATCACGTTCGGCTCGGTGGCCCTGGCCGCCTGGATCTGGCCGGACTACGTGCACGCCGAGGACATCAATGGCCTGGGTTACGGCGGGGCATTGCTGGTGGTGCTCGGTTCGGCGCTGGTGGCCCTGGGGCCATCGCTGATTGCCGGGCTCAAGGCGCGACGGGCCAGGGGGTTGTCCACCTCGTAGCCGGTGATCCACGCAGGCCCAGGGAATCGGCCTGCTGGCGATGGCGGCCTTGTCCGACAGCACAGGAAGTGCTGGATGGCCGCCGTTGGCCGGTCGCCAGCAAACCGGCACCTACAGGTTGTGCGCCGGGCTTGTCGGCGGCAGAGCCGGGTCAGCCGTTCTTGCCTGCCTCCAGCATGTTTTCGGGGCGGACCCAGGCGTCGAACTCTTCGTCGGTGAGGTAGCCCAGCTCCAGCGCCGACTCGCGCAGGGTGAGGTTCTCGGCATAGGCCTTCTTGGCGATTTCCGCCGCCTTGTCGTAGCCGATATGCGGGTTCAGCGCGGTGACCAGCATCAGCCCACGCTCCAGGTGCGCAGCCATCTGTTGCGGGTCGGGTTCCAGCCCGGCGATGCAGTGGGCCTGGAAGTTGCTGCAGCCGTCCGCCAGCAACTGAATCGACTGCAGCAGGTTATGAATGATCACCGGCTTGTACACGTTCAACTGCAGGTGGCCCTGGCTGGCGGCGAAACCGATGGTCACGTCATTGCCCAGGACCTGGCAGGCGAGCATCGACAGCGCTTCGCACTGGGTCGGGTTGACCTTGCCGGGCATGATCGAACTGCCCGGTTCATTGGCCGGCAACTTGACCTCGGCGAACCCGGCGCGGGGCCCGGAGCCGAGCAGGCGCAGGTCGTTGGCGATTTTCATCAGTGCCACGGCCAGGGTCTTCAGTGCCCCGGACAGGCTGGTCAGCGGTTCATGGCCGGCCAGCGCGGCGAACTTGTTCGGCGCGCTGACGAAGGGCAGGCCGGCGAGGGCGGCGATTTCCGCGGCGATCGCTTCGGAGAAACCATGGGGCGCGTTGAGCCCGGTGCCCACCGCCGTGCCGCCCTGGGCCAGTTCGCAGACGGCCGGCAAGGCCGCGCGAATCGCCCGTTCGGCGTAGTCGAGCTGGGCGATGTAGGCGGAAACCTCCTGGCCGAAGGTGATCGGCGTCGCGTCCATCATGTGGGTGCGCCCGGTCTTGACCAGCTTCATGTGCCGCGCCGCCAGTTCGGCCAGGCCGCCGGACAGTTCGGCGATCGCCGGCAGCAACTGCCGGTGCACCGCCTGGACGGCGGCAATGTGCATGGCGGTGGGGAAGCAGTCGTTGGAGCTTTGCGAGCGGTTGACGTGGTCGTTCGGGTGCACTGGCGACTTGCCGCCACGGCCCTTGCCGGCCAGTTCGTTGGCGCGTCCGGCGATGACCTCGTTGGCGTTCATGTTGCTCTGGGTGCCGCTGCCGGTCTGCCAGACCGCCAGCGGGAACTGGTTGTCGTGTTCGCCGGCGAGCACTTCGTCGGCCGCCTGTTCGATCAGTCGGGCGATGTCGGCGGGCAGGTCGCCGTTACGGTCGTTGACCCGCGCCGCGGCCTTCTTGATCAGGGCCAGGGCGTGCATCACCGCCAGCGGCATCTTTTCGCTGCCAATGGCGAAGTTGATCAGCGAGCGCTGGGTCTGTGCCCCCCAGTAGGCTTCTTCCGGGACATTCACCTGGCCAAGACTGTCGGTTTCGATACGGCTCATCGGACACGCTCTTCCTTAAATGACTGATTGGTGAAGTTTAGGCCGTGATCTGCCGGCCAGGTTCCCCATACAGGTTTTACCGGAGCAGGGACGCTGGAACCTGTCACAATCGGTGTCGGGGTTGAGTGACACACTTTGTTAGGCGCAGAATGGGCGTTCTTGGGGTTTTACCTCGCCTGCTAGAAAGGAAACTCGATGACCCGTCTTCGTGCCATCTGTACCGCGGTTGCTCTGGTATGTGCCAGCGGCCAGGTTTTCGCCGATACCGCCAGCCACAACGCCAGTGCCGAAGCTTTCCTGACGCTGGCCCACGCCGACAAGCTCGGAACCCCGGTCTACGCACAAGTGCAGCAGATGTTCGCCCAGCGCTTTGCCCAGACCCAGGCGCCGGACTCGAAAAAGCCGCTGCTCGACACCTACCAGGCCAAGGCCAACGCCGCCCTGGACCAGGCGATCGGCTGGGACAAGCTCAAGCCCGACATGGTCAAGCTGTACACCAGCAACTTCAGTGAGTCGGAGCTCAAGGACCTGGTGGCCTTCTACCAGTCGCCGCTGGGCAAGAAAGTCCTGGAGAAAATGCCGCAACTGACCCAGCAATCGGCCCAGATGACCCAGGCCAAGCTGGAGAGCGCGGTACCGGTGGTCAACAAGCTGCTGGAAGACATGACCAACGAGCTGGCGCCGGCCAAGCCTGCCGCACCGGCCAAGAAGAAGTAAGCGGGGCCCGGGATGAACATGCAACAACGTATCGAGACCGCCCTGGGCGCGTTGCACCCCGAGCACCTGCAGGTGCTGGATGAAAGCCACATGCACAGTCGCGGGACCGAGACCCACTTCAAGGCGGTGCTGGTCAGCGAGCAGTTCGCCGGGTTGAACAGCGTCAAGCGCCACCAGAAGGTCTACGCCACCCTGGGTGACCTGATGGGGCAGTTCCATGCGTTGGCCCTGCATACCTACACCCCCGAGGAGTGGGCAAAAATCGGCGTGGCACCGGCGTCGCCGACCTGCGCCGGCGGAGGACACTAGGCTCGCCTTTTGTTAGAATCCGCAACGCGCCGCTTCGTCGGCGCGTTTTTTTTGCATCCGGTTCGCCCTTTGCGAGGGCAGCCACCTGGAGAGAAATACCCATGACTCAACCTGTCGTCGTGGCGGCACTGTACAAGTTCGTCACCCTCGAAGATTACGTCGCCTTGCGCGAACCGCTGCTGCAGGCGATGCTCGCCAACGGTATCAAGGGCACGCTGCTGATCGCCGAAGAAGGCATCAACGGCACCGTTTCCGGCAGCCGCGAAGGCATCGACGGCCTGCTGGCCTGGTTGAAGAACGACCCGCGCATGGTGGACCTGGATCACAAGGAGTCCTACTGCGACGAGCAGCCGTTCTATCGGACCAAGGTCAAGCTGAAGAAGGAAATCGTCACCCTCGGCGTCGAAGGCGTGGACCCGAACAAAAGGGTCGGTACCTATGTCGAGCCACAGGACTGGAACGCCCTGATCGCCGATCCGGAAGTGCTGCTGATCGATACCCGCAACGACTACGAGGTGTCGATCGGCACCTTCGAAGGCGCCATCGATCCCAAGACCACCAGCTTCCGCGAGTTCCCCGACTACATCAAGGCCAACTTCGATCCGGCCAGGCACAAGAAGGTCGCGATGTTCTGCACCGGCGGCATTCGTTGTGAAAAGGCCTCGAGCTACATGCTCGGCGAGGGTTTCGAGGAGGTGTACCACCTCAAGGGTGGCATCCTCAAGTACCTCGAAGAGGTGCCTCAGGAACAAAGCCAGTGGCGCGGTGACTGTTTCGTCTTCGATAACCGCGTGACCGTGCGGCACGACCTGAGTGAGGGCGACTACGACCAGTGCCACGCCTGCCGTACCCCGGTCAGCGTCGAGGATCGCGCCTCGGAGCACTATGTGCCCGGCATCAGTTGCCCGCATTGCTGGAACACCTTGAGCGAGAAGACCCGTCGCAGTGCCATCGACCGGCAGAAGCAGATCGAACTGGCCAAGGCGCGCAACCAACCGCACCCGATCGGCTATAACTATCGTCAAGCTTCCGAGGCCTGAACCATGTCCGCGCGCCTGCTCTATGTGATGGATCCGATGTGCTCCTGGTGCTGGGGTTTCGCCCCGGTGGCCGAGGCGCTGGTCAGGCAGGCGCAGGAAGCCGGGGTAGAACTGCACCTGGTGATGGGCGGCCTGCGCACCGGCAGCGGTGCCGCGCTGGAGCCCAATACCCGGCGCTACATTCTCGAGCACTGGCAGGCGGTCACCGAGACCACCGGCCAGCCGTTCACGCTCGACGGGGCCCTGCCGGACGGTTTCGTCTACGACACCGAGCCGGCCTGCCGGGCAGTGATCACCGCCCGCAGCCTGGCGCCGGACTGCGCGTGGGCGCTGGTGGGGCTGATCCAGCGAGCCTTCTATGTCGAGGGGCGTGACGTCACGCAGGCCTCGGTACTGGTGGAACTGGCGGAAAAGGCCGGACTGCCGCGCATCGAGTTCGCCGGCGCTTTCGATACCGCCGAGCAGCATGCGGCCACCGCCGCCGATTTCACGTGGGTCCAGGACCTGGGTATCGCCGGTTTCCCGACGATGCTGGCCGAACGCAATGGCCAACTGGCCCTGCTGACCAATGGCTACCAGCCGCTTTCCGAGTTGTCGCCGCTGCTCGGCCGTTGGCTGGAGCGCGCGGCCTGTGCCTGACGCGGCATCGGCGCAGGACCGCCTGAGCTGGGCGGAGATTCGCCGTCTGGCACTGCAACACCGCAAGGCCCTGTGGATCGCCAACTCGGTCGCCGTGTTGGCGACCTTGTGCAGCGTGCCCATCCCGTTGCTGTTGCCACTGCTGGTGGACGAGGTACTGCTCAAGCACGGCAACGCGGCACTGCAGGTGATGAATCACCTGCTGCCCGGCCCCTGGCAGACCGCCGTCGGCTACATCGGCCTGATGTTGCTGGCGACCCTGTGCCTGCGTTGTGCCGCGCTGCTGTTCAACGTCCTGCAGGCGCGGTTGTTCGCCGGCCTGGCCAAGGACATCGTCTATCGCATCCGTATCCGCCTGATCGAGCGCCTGAAGCGGATCTCCCTCGGCGAGTATGAAAGCCTCGGCAGCGGCACGGTGACCACTCACCTGGTCACCGACCTGGACACCCTCGACAAGTTCGTCGGGGAAACCCTCAGCCGTTTCCTGGTGGCGATGCTGACGCTGCTCGGCACCTCCGCCATCCTGGTGTGGATGCACTGGAAGCTGGCCTTGCTGATCCTGCTGTTCAACCCGCTGGTGATCTATTTCACGGTGCAGTTGGGCAAGCGGGTCAAACACCTGAAGAAACTGGAGAACGACAGCACCTCGCGCTTCACCCAGGCGCTGACGGAAACCCTCGAGGCCATCCAGGAAGTCCGCGCCGGCAATCGCCAGGGATTTTTCCTCGGCCGTCTCGGGCAGCGGGCTCGTGAGGTGCGCGATTATGCCGTGGCCTCGCAGTGGAAAAGCGATGCCTCGGGGCGGGCCAGTGGCCTGCTGTTCCAGTTCGGCATCGACATCTTCCGTGCCGCGGCCATGCTGACCGTGCTGTTCTCGGACCTGTCGATCGGCCAGATGCTCGCGGTCTTCAGCTACCTGTGGTTCATGATCGGTCCGGTGGAGCAGTTGCTGAACCTGCAGTACGCCTACTACGCCGCCGGCGGCGCGCTGACGCGGATCAACGAGTTGCTGGCACGGGCCGACGAGCCGGCGTACCCGGGGGGTGTCGATCCCTTCGTCGGGCGCGAAACGGTGGGCATCGAGGTGCGTGGACTGAGCTTCGCCTACACCGAGGAGCCGGTTCTCGACCAGCTCGACCTGTCCATCGCGCCCGGCGAGAAGGTGGCGATCGTCGGTGCCAGCGGTGGCGGCAAGAGCACCCTGGTGCAACTGCTTCTCGGGCTCTACGTGCCGCAGTCCGGAACCATCCGCTTCGGTGGTTCGACCCAGGCCGAGATCGGCCTGGAAACCGTGCGCGAGCATGTCGCCGTGGTGCTGCAGCATCCGGCCCTGTTCAATGACACGGTGCGTGCCAACCTGACCATGGGCCGCGAGCGCAGTGACGAAGCCTGCTGGCAGGCGCTGGAGATCGCCCAGCTGGAGAGCACCATTCGCGGCCTGCCACAGGGCCTGGACAGCATCGTCGGGCGTTCCGGCGTGCGTCTGTCCGGCGGCCAGCGCCAGCGCCTGGCTATCGCGCGGATGGTCCTGGCCGAGCCCAAGGTGGTGATTCTCGACGAGGCCACCTCGGCTCTGGACGCCGCGACCGAATACAACCTGCACCAGGCCCTGGGCCGCTTTCTCAACGGCCGTACCACGCTGATCATTGCGCATCGGTTGTCGGCGGTGAAACAGGCGGACCGGGTGCTGGTCTTCGATGGCGGGCGAATCGCCGAAGATGGCGACCACCAGCAACTGATTGCCGACGGGGGCCTGTACGCCAAGCTCTACGGGCACCTGCAGAAAATTTGACGCCCTCGGGTTTGACTCGATTTTCCATGCCCGGTGGTTGAATTAATGACAATAAACGAGTTTTCCCGGTAGGGTCGCGCAACCGGCCAAAAGCACGGGTAGCCAGCTGATCAACAATCCATCCGAGGTTGTCGAAATTAGCCTAGGCTGTGCTTTCAAGGGCGAAAACTCTCGGCTGTTCATACGGCGGCACTGGTGCAAGGGTACCCATGAAGCGCAAGCAGACTCTCGGAACGCCCCGGCTGTTGGGCATCGTCTGGCCTTTTATCGCCGTCGTCCTGTTGCAGGCACTGCTGGGCTGCCTCAGTCTTTATGTGCTTTCGGCGGTGCGTGGCTATGTGGCGGGCGAGAGTCTCTGGTCCAAGGGCCAGAAGGACGCCATCTACTACCTCAATTTGTATGCCGACAGCCGCGACGAGGCGATTTTCCTCAAGTACCAGCAGGCTATTGCCGTCCCCCAGGGCGGGCATGAGTTGCGTATCGCCCTGGATGCGCCGATCCCGGACCTGGAGGCGGCACGCCGGGGCATCCTGCAGGGCGGCAACCACCCCGATGATGTCTCCAGCATCATCTGGCTGTATCTGAATTTTCGCCACTTCAGCTACCTCGAGCGGGCGATCGAGAAGTGGACGGTGGGCGACAGCTACCTGGTGCAACTGGATGAAGTCGCCCGGCAGATGCATCAGGCCATTTCCGCCAACCGGGCCACGACGGCCGACATCAAGCGCTGGAAAAACCATATCTTCGCCATCAACGACGGCGTGACCCCGGCGGCGAAGGCGTTCAGCGATGCCCTGGGTGAGGGCTCGCGGGTGATTCTGCGCCTGCTGCTGGTCACCAACGTCACGACGGCCCTGGTACTGATCATCCTGGCCTTGCTGCGTACCCACAAACTGCTGGCTCAGCGCCATGCCTTTGCCGATGCACTGCAGGTGGAAAAGGAGCGGGCGCAGATCACCCTGGAATCGATCGGTGACGGCGTCATCACCACCGATGTGGAGGGGGCCATCGTCTACATGAACCCGGCTGCGGAGCAACTGACCCACTGGAAGGCCGGGCAGGCCTATGGCTTGCCGCTGGGAGCGCTGTTCAACCTGCTCGACGAGAATGCCCAGGACGAAGGCTTCATGCTGATCGAGCATATTCTCGGCGGGCGGCTGGGCGGTGGCAGCGAGCATTCCAAGCTGATCCAGCGCCTCGATGGCAGCACGGTGTCGGTGACCTTGGTCGGGGCGCCGATCCGCAATGCCGGCAAGGTCAGTGGCGCGGTGCTGGTGCTGCATGACATGACCCAGGAGCGGCAGTACATCGCCAACCTGTCCTGGCAGGCCACCCATGACGCCTTGACCGGCTTGGCCAACCGTCGCGAGTTCGAATACCGGCTGGAGCAGGCCCTGCACAACCTGACGCGCCAGCCGGCCCGGCATGTGCTGATGTTCCTCGACCTGGACCAGTTCAAGCTGGTCAACGACACCTGCGGGCATGCGGCCGGCGACGAGCTGTTGCGGCATATCTGCGCGCTGCTGCAGTCCGGCCTGCGCGAGGGCGATACCCTGGCGCGACTGGGTGGGGATGAATTCGGAATCTTGCTTGAGAATTGTCCGCCAGACGCGGCTGAAAAAATTGCGGAAAACCTGCGTCAGACCGTACAGAACCTGCACTTCGTCTGGAAGGGCCGACCTTTCGTGACCACCGTCAGTATTGGCCTGGTGCACCTGCACCAGATGCCCGCCACCCTCGAAGCCTCGCTGCGGGCGGCGGACATGGCCTGCTACATGGCCAAGGAAAAGGGTCGTAACCGGATTCAGGTGTATCACGCCGACGATTCCGAGCTGTCCCTGCGATTCGGGGAAATGGCCTGGGTCCAGCGCCTGCACATGGCGCTTGAGGAGAACCGTTTTTGTCTGTATTCGCAGGAAATTTCCCCGCTGGGTCAGACCGATCCCGCAGGTGGTCATGTAGAGATCCTGCTACGCCTGCACGATGAAGCCGGGCGCATGATCCTGCCCGACAGTTTTGTTCCGGCCGCTGAGCGTTACGGCCTGATGAGCCAGTTGGATCGCTGGGTCGTGCAGAACGTGTTCAAGGTGGTTGCCGAGTGCAGCGCCCAGGGGCGTGCGGAGCCGATGGCCATGTGTGCGATCAATCTGTCAGGCACGACCATCGGCGACGAGGGGTTCCTGGAGTTCCTCCACGAACAATTTGCGTTGCATGGTATTTCGCCACAGATGATTTGTTTCGAGATCACCGAGACCAGCGCCATCTCCAACCTCGGCAGTGCGATTCGTTTTATCAATGAGCTCAAGGGCTTGGGTTGTCACTTCTCGCTGGATGACTTCTGCGCCGGTATGTCTTCGTTCGCCTATCTCAAACATTTGCCTGTAGACTTCCTGAAGATCGATGGAAGTTTTGTAAAGGATATGCTGGACGACCCGATTAACCGGGCCATGGTCGAGGTGATCAACCACATCGGGCATGTGATGGGTAAGCGAACGATTGCAGAGTTTGTCGAAACGCCGCAGATCGAGCAGGCCTTGCTGGAGATCGGCGTCGATTATGCCCAGGGCTACGTGATCGAACGCCCGCAGTTGTTCACCTGCGACAGTCTGTTGCGTCGCCCTGCCCGGACTCGTCCGCTGTTGTTCAAGGCGCCCGGCACTTTCCGCTGAAACCCTTCCAGATCGGCCTAATCACCACTCAAAAGGAAAGGAGCTCAACAGTGATCGACGCATTCAGCAGAACCGGCCCGCTTATGGAAGCCACCAGCTATCCGGCCTGGGCACAACAGCTCATTCGGGACTGTAGCGAGAGCAAGCGCCGTGTTGTCGAACACGAACTTTACCAGCGGATGCGCGACAACAAGCTGAGCGCGAAAACCATGCGCCAGTACCTGATCGGTGGCTGGCCGGTGGTCGAGCAGTTTGCGTTGTACATGGCCCAGAACCTCACCAAGACCCGCTTTGCCCGTCATCCTGGCGAAGACATGGCGCGCCGCTGGTTGATGCGTAACATCCGCGTGGAGCTGAACCACGCCGACTACTGGGTGCACTGGAGCCGGGCCCATGGCGTGACGCTGGAAGACCTGCAGGCGCAGCAGGTGCCCCCGGAGCTGCATGCTCTGAGCCACTGGTGCTGGCATACCAGTTCGGCGGATTCGCTGGTGGTGGCCATTGCCGCCACCAACTATGCCATCGAGGGGGCCACCGGCGAGTGGTCGGCGCTGGTCTGCTCGACCGGCGTCTATGCGGCGGCGTTCCCCGAGGAAGAGCGCAAGCGCGCGATGAAGTGGTTGAAGATGCACGCCCAGTATGACGATGCCCACCCCTGGGAAGCGCTGGAGATCGTCTGCACCCTGGCGGGGACCCATCCGAGCCAGGCGTTGCAGACCGAGCTGCGTCAGGCCATCTGCAAGAGCTACGACTACATGTACCTGTTCCTGGAGCGCTGCATGCAGCTGGAAAAGACTCCGGTCGCCCGTGAGCGCGTGGCAGAACTCGTCGGCAGTTGAGCCGATGAAGGACGGCGGGCCGTTCCGCGGGCTGGCCCCGCAAGCGACGCCAGAGGGCTAGCCCGCCATTGCCAGTCGGTTGCGACCTTCGCGCTTGGCGACATACAGGGCGCTGTCGGCGCGGCGCAGCAGGCTCTGCAGCGACTCCCCGGGCAGCAGGGTGGCACAACCCAGGCTCACCGTCAGTGCGATGGTCTGCTCGTTGGCGGCGTAATCCCGGGACTGTGCGGTCTGGCGCAGGCGCTCGCCCACCAGCGCCGCTGCCTCCCGGCCGGTGTTGGAGAGGACGACGAGAAATTCTTCTCCACCGTAGCGGAAGATCATGTCGATGTTGCGCAATTGCTCCTTGATCGAGGTGGCGACGGCCTTGAGTACCTGGTCGCCGGCCGCGTGACCGTGGCTGTCGTTGATGCGCTTGAAGTGATCTATATCCAGCATCAGCAGCGACAGCGGCTGGCTATGGCGGCGCGCCAGGTCGATTTCCCGCTGCAGGGTCTGGTCCATGGCGATGCGGTTGCCGGTTTCGGTCAGGGGGTCGCGCAGGGCGCTCTGGGTCGCGGCGCGATAGAGCAGGGCGTTGCGCATCGGGTAGAGCAGGCAGGACAGCAGCGATTCGAGGTTGCCCAGCTCCTGTTCGGTGAAGCGCTGGCTGCGCCGAAACAGCAGTTCGCCCATGTGTTCGCCTTCATGGCTGAGGCTGTAGCTCACCGAGTGGTGGCCGCGCTGGCCGAACTCCAGGCGCAAATCGCTCGGCTGGTGCGTGTAGACCAGCGACTGCAGCGGCACCAGGCGCTGGATCTCGCGGAAAAACAGGCCGAGGATGCGCTCCGGCTCCAGGCTGGTCTGCAATTGCAGCATCAGTTGCTGGCGCAATTGCGTCAGTGTGGTCGGACGGTGGAACAGGGAGGGGGCTTGGCCGAAACCCAGGCGCTGCAGCTTGGCGCTATCGAAATCAATGGCGTTGGTCTGGATCGGTGTCTTCATGGTAGCGGGCCCCCTGGGCTCAGCATGCAGTCTTACAGGCTGGCGAATGCGGCTTGGGGCTGCGCAGCGTACTGGTCCATCAGTCCCGTAGGACCTTTGGCATCAGTCTAGTCGCTCGGGCCGGGCTTTGCGGGCCTGGCCGATGGAATGCCCCATGGCGTTCACCTGGCGTGTCTGAAGGAAGTTAGAGCGAAAGTCGTGCCAATCCGTTCACTTGAATATAAGTCGTTTAAATTCAGTGACTTGTTTTTTTGAGGCGGAATAAGACAAGGCGGGGCGGCAATTCCTTGACTTGCCGTAGTGGCTTTTTGAGATTTATTGCGTGCCGTGCCGGTATTCCGGCACGGTGCGCAGGGCGGGAGCCTACTGGGCGTTGAAGGCCTGGCCGTTGATGCCGGTACTGTCCGGGCCCATCAGGTAGAGATAGACCGGCATGATCTCTTCCGGGGTCGGATTGTTCAGCGGGTTTTCGCCGGGGTAGGCCTGGGCGCGCATGCTGGTACGGGTGGCGCCCGGGTTGATGCTGTTGGCGCGCACTGGCGCGACGTTGTCCAGCTCGTCGGCGAGGGTCTGCATCAGGCCCTCGGTGGCGAACTTGGAGACGCCATAGGCGCCCCAGTAGGCGCGGCCCTTGCGACCGACACTGCTGGACGTGAAGATCACCGAGGCATCCCGGGACAGCTTGAGCAGTGGCAGCAGGGTGCTGGTGAGCATGAACATCGCATTGACGTTGACCTGCATGACGCGCATGAAGTTGTCGCCCGAGAGCTGTTCCAGCGGGGTGCGCGGGCCGATGATCGAAGCGTTGTGCAGCAGGCCGTCGAGATGGCCGAACTCGTTCTCGATCATCGCCGCCAGTTCGTCGTACTGGTGCGGCAGGGCGGTTTCCAGGTTGAAGGGAATCACCACCGGTTGCGGGTGGCCGGCGGCCTCGATTTCGTCGTAGACCTGAGTCAGGTTGGCTTCGGTCTTGCCCAGCAGCAGTACCGTGGCGCCGTGGGCGGCGTAGCTCTTGGCAGCGGCCGCACCGATGCCGCGACCGGCGCCGGTGACCAGGATCACCCGGTCCTTGAGCAGTTCGGGGCGGGCGGAATAATCAAACATGGCTAAACCTCAACAAATTGGGGAGGGGCGCTACCGGTAGGCGCCGGCTTGCTGGCGATCGCTTGACGCGGTGTGGCTGTTCGGCCGCGGCGTCTGGATCGTCAGCAAGCCGGCTCCTGCGGGGTCAGCAACTGCACAGGGCGTTGTCCAGCACGCGGCGCAGTTCCAGCGGATGGTCGACGACCACATCGGCGCCCCAGTGATCGGGGTTGTCGTCCGGATGGATGTAACCGTAGCGCACCGCGGCGGTGCGGGTCCCGGCATCCCGACCCGATTCGATATCGCGCAGGTCGTCGCCGACGAACAGGACGCTGGCCGGGTCGAGGTCGAGCATCTTGCAGGCGAGGATCAGCGGCTCGGGGTCCGGCTTGCTCCGGGTGACGTGATCCGGGCAGATCAGCAGCGCCGAGCGCTCGGCCAGGCCGAGCTGCTGCATGATCGGCTCGGCGAAGCGCACCGGCTTGTTGGTGACCACACCCCAGACCAGCCTGGCCTTCTCGATATCCTCCAGCAGTTCGCCCATGCCGTCGAACAGCCGGCTGTGCACCGCGCAGGCCTTGAGGTAGCGCTCGAGGAATTCCTGGCGCAGTTCCTCGAAGCCCGGTGACTCGGGGTCCATCATGAAGGTCACCGCCACCATCGCCCGGGCGCCGCCGGAGATCTCGTCGCGGATCAGCTTGTCGGCAATCGGCGGCAGCCCGCGATCAGCCAGCATGGCCTGGCAGATGGCGATGAAGTCCGGCGCGGTATCGAGCAGGGTGCCATCCATGTCGAAGAGAACCGCTCTCAAGCGCATCGGTCACTCCTCGCGCAGGGTCTGGATCATGTAGTTCACGCCCACGTCCGCGGCCAGCTTGTAGTGCTTGGTCAGTGGGTTGTAGGTCAGGCCGATGATGTCCTTGACCGCCAGGCCCGCCTGGCGGCTCCAGGCCCCCAGCTCGGATGGGCGGATGAACTTCTTGAAGTCGTGGGTGCCGCGCGGCAGCAGGCCCATGATGTATTCCGCACCGACGATGGCGAACAGGTAGGCCTTGGGGTTGCGGTTGATGGTGGAGAAGAACACCTGGCCGCCGGGTTTGACCATGCGGAAGCAGGCGCGGATCACCGACGACGGGTCGGGCACGTGCTCGAGCATCTCCAGGCAGGTGACCACGTCGAACTGCTCGGGCATTTCCTCGGCCAGGGCTTCGGCGGTGATCTGCCGGTATTCGACATCGACGCCCGATTCCAGCTGGTGCAACTGGGCCACGGCCAGTGGCGCTTCGCCCATGTCGATGCCCATGACGGTGGCACCGCGCTGGGCCATGGCTTCGCTGAGGATACCGCCGCCGCAGCCGACGTCGAGGACCTTCTTGCCGGCCAGCCTGACCCGCTCGTCGATCCAGTTGACCCGCAGCGGGTTGATGTCGTGCAGCGGCTTGAACTCGCTCTCGCGGTCCCACCAGCGGTGGGCCAGGGCTTCGAACTTGGCGATTTCTGCGTGGTCGACGTTGCTCATGGGGCTATTCTCCAAAGCTTGAAAATCAGGGTGATCCCGGGCTGTTGGCGCCCGGGACGATAATTCAGCAGGCGTGTCCGCCGATGCGCTGGCCCCAGTCCCGGGCCGCGGCGATCAGTCGCTGTTCATCCAGGCGGGTCAGGCGCCGGTCGTCGAGCAGTTGCCTGCCGCCGACCCACAGGTGTTGCACGCAGTCGCGTCCGCCGGCGTAGATCAGCGTGGACACCGGCTCGTAAATCGGTTGCTGGGCCAGGCCGCCGAGGTCGAAGGCGACGAGGTCCGCGGCCTTGCCGACCTCCAGGCTGCCGATTTCGTTGTCCAGGCCCAGGGCCCGTGCGCCGTTGAGGGTGGCCATGCGCAAGGCGCGATGGGCATCCAGGGCGCTGGCCGAACCGGCGACGGCCTTGGCCAGCAGGGCGGCGGTGCGGGTTTCCCCGAGCAGGTCGAGATCATTGTTGCTCGCCGCGCCATCGGTGCCTATGGCCACGTTGACACCGGCCTGCCACAGGCGTTCGACCGGGCAGAAGCCGCTGGCCAGTTTCAGGTTCGATTCCGGACAGTGGATCACGCTGGTGTTGCTTTCTACCAGCAAAGCCAGGTCTTCATCGCTGATTTGGGTCATGTGCACGGCTTGCAGGCGCGGTCCCAGCAGGCCGAGCCGGGCCAGCCGGGCGAGAGGGCGCTCACCGTGCTGCTCGAGCGCCTGCTGGACCTCGAAGGCGGTTTCATGCACGTGCATGTGGATTGCCGCGTCGAGTTCTTCGGCGATCACGCGGATTTTTTCCAGGTTTTCGTCACCCACGGTATAAGGTGCATGTGGGCCGAAGGCTATCTTGATTCGGGGGTGGTGCTTGAGGTCGCCGAACAGTTCGATGGCCTGGCGCAGGGCTTCGTCGGTGCTGGCGGCCCCGGGGATCGGGAAATCGAGGATCGGCATGGCGATCTGTGCACGGATGCCGCTGTCATGCACGCACTCGCTGGCAACTTTCGGGTAGAAGTACATATCCGAAAAACAGCTGATCCCGCCCTTGATCTGTTCGGCGATAGCCAGGTCGGTGCCGTCGCGGACGAAGTCCTCGCTGACCCATTTGCCTTCGGCCGGCCAGATATGCTGCTCCAGCCAGGTCATCAGCGGCAGGTCATCGGCGAGGCCGCGGAACAGGGTCATGGCGGCATGCCCGTGGGCATTGATCAGGCCTGGAGCGAGCAGTGTCCCCGGCAGTTCGCGGACCTCTTCGGTCGCCAGCTTCAAGGCCTCGGCCCGCGGGCCGATAAACGCGATACGCCCGTCACGGATGCCCAGGCCGTGCTCCTTGAGGACCACGCCAGCCGGTTCGACAGGTACCAGCCAGGTGGGCAACAACAGCAGGTCGAGCGGGGCGGCGATGTTTGGCATCGGGGGCGGCTTCCAGGCTTCATGCATATATTGAGACAGCGAAGTATACCCGAGCGTCCAGGCGGGGTGATCGCTATAATCGACGGCTTTTGTTTCATCACTGCGGAGTGAGTCATGCGCGATCGGTTGTTGGCAGCGGAAAAGGTCAAGGCCATCGATTGGTGCCAGGGGACCTTGCGCCTGCTCGACCAGCGCATTCTGCCGTTCGAGCAGAACTGGCTGGATTGCGGCAGCGCCGTGGCGGTCGCCGAGGCGATTCGGCTGATGGCCGTGCGCGGCGCCCCGGCCATCGGCATCTGTGCGGCCTATGGCGTGGTGCTGGCGGCGCGGGCACGGCTTGCCGAAGGGGGCGACTGGACTGCGGCGCTGGAGGAGGATTTCGCCGTGCTGGCCGCTTCACGTCCGGCTGCGGACAGTTTGTCCTGGGCGCTGGGGCGCATGCGCGAGCGGCTGGGCCGGCTTCGCGAGGGCGCCGATCCGCTGGCGGCGCTGGAGGCCGAGGCGGTCGCCATCCACGACAGCGATCGCGAAGCCAACCTGACCATGGCGCAGTTGGGCGTCGAGCTGATTCGCAAGCATCAGGGCAATGCCCAGGCGATTCTTACCCATTGCAATACCGGGGCCCTGGCCACCGGTGGTTTCGGCACGGCGCTGGGGGTGATTCGCGGCGCCTTCGTCGAGGGCATGGTCGAGCGGGTCTATGTCGATGAAACCCGGCCCTGGCAGCAGGGTTCGCGCCTGACCGCCTGGGCGCTGGCCAGCGAAGGCATCCCGGTGACCGTGAGCGCCGATGCCGCCGCCGCCCAGGTCATGAAAACCAGGGGCGTGACCTGGGTCGTCATCAGTGCCGACCGCATTGCCGCCAATGGTGATGTGGCAAGCAGGATCGGTACTTACCAATTGGCCGTCTGCGCCATGCATCACGGCGTGCGCTTCATGGTGGTGGCCGCGAGTTCGACCATCGACCTGGCGTTGGCCAGCGGCGAGGAAATCGCCCCGCAGGAGCAGGGCGGCGATGAATTGCTGGGGGCGGACGGGAAGCGCCTCGATGTCTCCATGGAGACCTTCAGTCCGGTCTTCGACGTGACCCCGGCGGATCTGATCGATGTCATTGTGACCGAGAAGGGCGTCGTCGAGCGGCCGGACACCGCCAAGATCGCTCAACTGATGTGCCGCAAGCGTCTGCACTGATCCGATTTTTTCCGGCCAACTGGCTTTTCCCGGCGATAAATGCCCGCATTTTGCTTCTAAGCCCCTCCGGATGCGCTCTCGGAGGGTTTCGTTGGTCGCCTGTCGGGTTCCTTGTGTATCCGGGGATAGGTGCGTGGCGGCGATTGTGATAACATCCGGCGGTTTCCAGGGTTGCCCGAACCGGCTGCCCTTACTGCGCAGATCCATGGCATAACTCGTTGATTTGTCGTAAGTCGCTGCCAGGCATCAGGTCGGCAGCGACAAGCTTCGTTCGTCCCATATGGATGTGACGAAGTTTCACCAGAAAAAGGAATCAGGCTTCTCATGGGCGAACTGGCCAAAGAAATCCTCCCGGTCAATATCGAAGACGAGCTGAAACAGTCCTACCTCGACTACGCGATGAGCGTGATCGTCGGACGGGCACTGCCCGATGCGCGTGATGGCTTGAAGCCCGTGCACCGGCGTGTGCTGTTCGCGATGAGCGAGCTGGGTAACGACTGGAACAAGCCGTACAAGAAATCTGCCCGTGTGGTCGGTGACGTGATCGGTAAGTATCACCCGCACGGTGATACCGCTGTATACGACACCATCGTTCGGATGGCGCAGCCATTCTCCCTGCGCTACCTGCTGGTCGACGGCCAGGGCAACTTCGGTTCCGTCGACGGCGACAACGCCGCGGCCATGCGATACACCGAAGTGCGCATGACCAAGCTGGCGCACGAGCTGCTGGCCGACCTGCACAAGGAAACCGTGGACTGGGTGCCCAACTATGACGGCACCGAGCAGATCCCGGCGGTCATGCCGACCCGTATCCCCAACCTGCTGGTCAACGGTTCCAGCGGTATCGCCGTGGGCATGGCGACCAACATCCCGCCGCACAACCTCGGCGAAGTGATCGACGGTTGTCTGGCGCTGATCGACAACCCCGATGTCACCGTCGATGAACTGATGCAGTACATCCCCGGTCCGGACTTCCCGACCGCGGGCATCATCAACGGCCGTGCCGGCATCATCGAGGCCTATCGCACCGGTCGCGGGCGCATCTACATGCGTGCCCGCTCGACCGTCGAGGATATCGACAAGGTCGGCGGTCGCCAGCAGATCGTCATTACCGAGCTGCCTTACCAGTTGAACAAGGCCCGTCTGATCGAGAAGATCGCCGAGCTGGTCAAGGAAAAGAAACTCGAAGGCATCACCGAGCTGCGCGACGAATCCGACAAGGAAGGCATGCGCGTGGTGATCGAGCTGCGCCGGGGCGAAGTGCCGGAGGTGGTGCTCAACAACCTCTACGCCCAGACCCAGTTGCAGAGCGTGTTCGGTATCAACATCGTGGCGCTGGTCGACGGCCGTCCGCGGATCCTCAACCTCAAGGACTTGCTGGAAGCCTTCGTTCGCCATCGTCGCGAAGTGGTGACCCGGCGTACCGTGTTCGAACTGCGCAAGGCGCGTGAGCGTGGCCATATCCTCGAAGGTCAGGCCGTGGCGCTGTCGAACATCGACCCGGTGATCGCCCTGATCAAGGCTTCGCCGACGCCGTCGGAAGCCAAGGAAGCGCTGGTCAGCACGCCCTGGGAGTCCAGCGCGGTGATGACCATGGTCGAGCGCGCTGGCGCCGATTCCTGCCGTCCGGAGAACCTCGATCCGCAATACGGCCTGCGTGACGGCAAGTACTACCTGTCGCCGGAGCAGGCCCAGGCTATCCTGGAGCTGCGCCTGCACCGCCTGACCGGCCTGGAGCACGAGAAGCTGCTGGCCGAGTACCAGGAGATCCTCAACCAGATCGGCGAGCTGATCCGCATCCTCAACAGCGCCGTGCGCCTGATGGAAGTGATCCGCGAAGAGCTGGAGGTGATCCGTGCCGAGTACGGCGACGCGCGTCGCACCGAGATTCTCGATGCCCGCCTCGACCTGACTCTGGGCGACATGATCCCTGAAGAAGAGCGCGTGGTGACCATCTCCCACAGCGGCTACGCCAAGACCCAGCCGCTGTCGGCCTATCAGGCCCAGCGTCGTGGCGGCAAGGGCAAGTCGGCGACCGGCGTCAAGGATGAGGACTACATCTCCCACCTGCTGGTTGCCAACAGCCATGCCACGCTCCTGCTGTTCTCCAGCAAGGGCAAGGTCTACTGGCTCAAGACCTACGAGATTCCCGAGGCGTCCCGCGCCGCCCGCGGTCGCCCGCTGGTCAACCTGTTGCCGCTGGACGAGGGTGAGTACATCACCACCATGCTGCAGATCGACCTGGAGGCTCTGCAGCAAAGCGCCGGTGCCGATGACGAACTGGACGATGCCGATGATTCGGTGATCGAGGGCGAAGTGATCGAGGCCGATGACGTTGCCGATGCCGCCGAAGAAGTCGACGGTGATACCGCCGAGCTGGTGGCCGAGCCGACCGGTGCCTACATCTTCATGGCCACCGCGTTCGGTACGGTCAAGAAAACCCCGCTGGCCCAGTTCAGCCGTCCGCGTACCAGCGGCCTGATCGCCCTGAAACTGAAGGAGGGCGATACCCTGATCGCCGCCGCGATCACCGACGGTGCCAAGGAGGTCATGCTGTTCTCTGATGCTGGCAAGGTGATTCGCTTCGCCGAAAGCGGCGTCCGCGAGATGGGGCGTGGTGCCCGTGGTATCCGTGGCATGCGGATCGGCAAGGGGCAGAAGCTGATCTCCATGCTGATTCCGGAGTCGGGTGCGCAGATCCTGACCGCTTCCGAGCGTGGTTTCGGCAAGCGTACGCCGCTGAGCAAGTTCCCGCGTCGTGGTCGTGGCGGCCAGGGCGTGATCGCCATGGTCACCAAGGACCGCAATGGCCAGTTGATCGGTGCGATCCAGGTGCAGGAAGGCGAGGAGATCATGCTGATTTCCGACCAGGGCACCCTGGTTCGTACCCGTGTCGACGAAGTTTCCAGCCTGGGTCGTAACACCCAGGGCGTGACCCTGATCAAGCTGGCCAATGACGAAACGCTGGTCGGCCTGGAACGGGTCCAGGAGCCGTCGGAAGTCGAGGGCGAGGAGCTGGAGGTTGCGGCGGACGTCGAGGTTGATGGCGAAATGCCAATCGACGGCGTGGTCGGCGATTCGTCTTCGGACGAGGCGGCCGATGAAGTTGAACGGCAGGATTAATTAAACGCCTGCGCCTGACGTTGTAGCTACTGTAGGGCAACCCATCGTTGGACGGTGGGTCGTGATCGAACGCGGAGCGGTCGTTGTCGGACCGCTTTGTCGTGTCAGGAGTATCGAGATTCGCTGAAGCCGGCGAGTCGTTCCTGCAGGGTGCCGGGCAGGCCTGGCGGCATGTATATCTTCAAGCATAGCGAGAGTGGATGTGAGCAAACGAGCCTATAACTTCTGCGCAGGTCCTGCTGCGCTGCCTGAAGCTGTCCTGTTGCGTGCCCAGTCGGAGTTGCTGGACTGGCAAGGCAAGGGGCTGTCGGTCATGGAAATGAGCCATCGCAGCGATGAGTTCGTCTCCATCGCCGAGCGGGCCGAGCAGGATCTGCGCGATCTGCTGGATATCCCCTCGAACTACAAGGTGCTGTTCCTGCAGGGCGGCGCCAGCCAGCAGTTTGCCCAGGTTGCGTTGAACCTGCTGCCGGAAACCGGCAAGGCCGACTACATCGAGACCGGTATCTGGTCGAAGAAGGCCATCGAGGAGGCTTCGCGTTTCGGTAACGTCAATGTCGCCGCCAGCGCCAAGTCCTACGATTACTTCGCCATTCCTGGCCAGAACGAGTGGAAGCTGTCGAAAGACGCTGCCTATGTTCACTACGTCTCGAACGAGACCATCGGCGGCCTGGAGTTCGACTGGATTCCGGAAACCGGCGACGTGCCGCTGGTCACCGACATGTCTTCGAACATTCTCTCGCGTGCGGTGGACGTTTCCCGTTTCGGCATGATCTACGCCGGTGCGCAGAAGAACATCGGCCCGAGCGGTATCGTCGTCAATATCGTGCGTGAAGACCTGCTGGGTCGTGCCCGTTCGATCTGCCCGACCATGCTCGACTACAAGGTCGCGGCCGACAACGGCTCGATGTACAACACCCCGCCGACCCTGGCCTGGTACCTCTCGGGCCTGGTGTTCCAGTGGCTCAAGGAGCAGGGCGGTGTCGAGGCCATCGGCAGGCTCAACGATCTGAAGCAGCGCACGCTGTATGACTTCATCGACGCCAGCGGCCTGTACAGCAACCCGGTCAACAAGAGCAACCGCTCGTGGATGAACGTGCCGTTCCGTCTGGCCGACGATCGCCTGGACAAGCCGTTCCTGGCCGGTGCCGACGCTCGCGGCCTGCTGAACCTCAAGGGGCACCGTTCCGTGGGCGGCATGCGTGCCTCCATCTATAACGCCGTGGGCATCGATGCGGTCAACGCGCTGGTGGCGTACATGGCAGAGTTCGAGAAGGAACACGGCTGATGGCTGAACAGGAACTCAAGGCGCTGCGCCTGCGTATCGACAGTCTCGATGAGAAAATTCTCGAACTGATCAGCGAGCGTGCCCGCTGCGCCCAGGAAGTCGCACGAGTGAAGATGGGCTCGCTGGCCGAGGGCGAAGTGCCGGTTTTCTATCGTCCCGAGCGGGAGGCCCAGGTGCTCAAGCGCGTCATGGAGCGCAACCAGGGGCCGCTGGGCAACGAGGAAATGGCGCGGTTGTTCCGCGAGATCATGTCCTCCTGCCTGGCCCTGGAGCAGCCGCTGAAAGTGGCCTATCTGGGCCCCGAGGGAACCTTCACCCAGGCGGCGGCGATGAAGCACTTCGGCCATGCGGTGATCAGCAAGCCGATGGCGGCGATCGACGAGGTGTTCCGCGAGGTTGCCGCCGGTGCGGTGAACTTCGGCGTGGTGCCGGTGGAGAACTCCACCGAGGGCGCGGTCAACCACACCCTCGACAGCTTCCTCGAGCACGACATGGTGATCTGCGGCGAAGTCGAGCTGCGCATTCACCATCACCTGCTGGTGGGTGAGAACACCAAGACCGACAGTATCAGTCGCATCTACTCCCACGCCCAGTCCCTGGCCCAGTGCCGCAAGTGGCTGGACGCCCATTACCCGAATGTCGAGCGCGTGGCGGTGTCGAGCAACGCCGAGGCGGCCAAGCGGGTCAAGGGCGAGTGGAACTCGGCGGCGATCGCCGGGGACATGGCGGCTGGCCTGTATGGTCTGACCCGCCTGGCCGAGAAGATCGAGGACCGTCCGGACAACTCCACGCGGTTCCTGATGATCGGCAACCAGGAAGTGCCGCCGACCGGCGACGACAAGACCTCGATCATCGTTTCCATGAGCAACAAGCCGGGTGCGCTGCACGAGCTGCTGGTGCCGTTCCACGACAATGGCATCGACCTGACGCGAATTGAAACTCGCCCTTCGCGCAGCGGCAAGTGGACCTATGTCTTCTTCATCGACTTCGTCGGCCATCACCGCGACCCGCTGGTCAAGGGTGTGCTGGAGAAGATCAGTCAGGAAGCGGTGGCGCTGAAGGTGCTGGGCTCCTACCCGAAAGCGGTTCTGTAAGGACGTTGAACATGAGTGGCGACTTCCTCGCCCTGGCGCAGCCGGGCGTGCAAAAACTTTCGCCTTACGTTCCGGGCAAGCCCGTGGATGAATTGGCGCGCGAGCTGGATATCGATCCGGCGAAGATCATCAAGCTGGCCAGTAACGAAAACCCGCTGGGCGCCAGTCCCAAGGCGCTGGCGGCGATTGCCGACGCGTTGGCCGAACTGACCCGCTACCCGGATGGCAATGGCTTCGAGTTGAAGCAGCGCCTGTCCGAGCTGTGCGGTGTGCAGGCCAGTCAGGTGACCCTGGGCAACGGTTCCAACGATATTCTCGAACTGGTCGCCCGGGCCTACCTGGCCCCGGGGCTGAACGCGGTGTTCAGTGAGCATGCCTTCGCGATCTACCCGATCGTGACCCAGGCTGTGTCTGCCGATGCCCGTGTGGCGCCGGCCAGGGATTTCGGCCACGACCTGCCGGCGATGCTGGCGGCGATCGATGAGAACACCCGGGTGGTGTTCATCGCCAACCCGAACAACCCGACCGGGACCTGGTTCGGGCCGCAGGCGCTGGAAGCTTTCCTGGCCGCGGTTCCCGAGCGTGTGCTGGTGGTGCTGGACGAGGCCTATATCGAGTACGCCGCGGGTGATGATCTGCCCAATGGCCTGAACTACCTGGCGCGCTATCCGAACCTGCTGGTCTCCCGTACCTTCTCCAAGGCCTATGGCCTGGCGGCGCTGCGGGTCGGCTACGGGCTGTCGTCGCCGGCGGTGGCGGATATTCTCAATCGCGTGCGCCAGCCATTCAACGTCAACAGCCTGGCCCTGGTTGCCGCGCGTGCGGCCCTGGACGATGTCCAGTACGTCGCTCGCAGTCGCGAGTTGAACGAGGCTGGCATGCGGCAGCTGGAAGCCGGTTTCCGTGAGTTGGGCCTGGAGTGGATTCCTTCGCGGGCCAACTTCATCGCGGTCGATGTCGGTCGCGATGCCGGGCCGGTCTACCAGGACCTGTTGCGCGAAGGCGTGATCGTGCGCCCGATCGGGGGTTACGGGTTGCCGCGGCATCTGCGCGTCAGTATTGGCCTGGCCAGTGAAAACAGCCGTTTGCTCGAGGCTCTGGGCAAGGTTCTGGCCCGTGGTTGATGTCATGCCGATGCAATCTGTGACGCCTATGATCGGCCGCCTGGTGGTGGTCGGTCTCGGGCTGATTGGTGGTTCCTTTGCCAAGGGCCTGCGTGAAAGCGGCCTGTGCCGGGAAGTGGTGGGGGTCGATCTGAATCCGCAGTCGCGCCGCCTGGCGGTGGAGCTGGGGGTGGTCGATCGCTGCGAGGAAGACCTGGCGGCCGCTTGCCGCGGTGCCGATGTGATCCAGCTGGCGGTGCCGATCCTGGCCATGGAGAAGATGCTCGGCCTGTTGGCGGGCATGGACCTGGGTCAGGCTATTCTTACCGATGTGGGCAGTGCCAAGGGTAACGTGGTGCGTGCCGCTGGCGAGGCGTTTGGCGCCATGCCGACGCGGTTCGTGCCGGGTCACCCGATTGCCGGCTCCGAGCAGAGCGGGGTCGAGGCCTCCAATGCCAGGCTGTTCCGGCGGCACAAGGTGATCCTGACGCCGCTGGCCGAGACCGACGCGCAGGCGCTGGCCACGGTCGATGCGCTGTGGCGCGCGCTGGGGGCGGATGTGGAGCACATGGATGTCCAGCGGCACGATGAAGTGCTGGCGGCGACCAGTCATCTGCCGCACCTGCTGGCCTTCGGTCTGGTCGACTCCCTGGCCAAGCGCAACGAGAACCTGGAGATCTTCCGTTACGCCGCAGGCGGCTTCCGTGACTTCACGCGGATCGCCGGCAGCGACCCGGTCATGTGGCACGACATCTTCCTGGCCAACCGCGATGCGGTTCTGCGTGCACTGGATACCTTCCGCGGCGACCTGGACGTCCTGCGCGATGCCGTCGATGCAGGTGACGGGCATCAACTGCTGGATGTGTTCAAGCGGGCCCGGGCGGCGCGCGAACATTTCGGCAGGATCTTGGCCCGACGGGCCCGCAAGGACACAATGAACGTCAACGATGATCAGAAAGAGGCTCAGTCGTGAATATTCAAGCTCCAGTCATCGCCATCGACGGACCTAGCGGCTCGGGCAAGGGCACCATCGCCGGTTTGCTGGCCAAGCGTCTGGGCTGGTGTCTGCTGGACTCCGGCGCGCTCTACCGGTTGCTGGCCTTCGCGGCGCGTAATCATGGCGTCGACCTGACCAACGAGGAATCCCTCAAGTTGCTGGCCGCGCATCTCGATGTGCAGTTCATCGGTGCGACCGACGGTCAGCCGGAGCGCATCATCCTGGAAGGGGATGACGTCACCCAGGACATCCGCAACGAGTCGATCGGTGCCGGTGCTTCCCAGGTCGCTTCCCTGCCGGCGGTACGCGATGCGCTGCTGCAACGCCAGCGGGCATTTCGCGAGGCGCCCGGCCTGGTGGCCGACGGCCGCGACATGGGCACCGTGGTGTTTCCCGATGCGCCATTGAAGATCTTCCTGACCGCCAGCTCCGAGGAACGTGCCCGTCGCCGTTACTTGCAGTTGAAGGCCAAGGGCGATGATGTTAGTCTGTCGAGTCTGCTGGATGAGATACGTGCGCGTGATGAGCGTGACACCCAGCGCGCGGTGGCCCCGCTCAAGCCGGCGGCCGACGCGATACAGCTGGACTCCACGGAGTTGTCCATCGAGCAGGTGCTGGAACGCATCATGAGCGAGATCGCCATTCGCGATATCGCCGGGTGACCAAGAGGGGTGCAGGGGACCAGTCATAGTCCTGCATGGCCTCTTTCATATGAACGTAACCCACATCGTCTGGGGTGTGGCAGATGGGCGTATTCTTCGCCCTCATCAACAGGAATTAAAATGAGCGAAAGCTTTGCGGAACTCTTTGAAGAGAGCTTGAAGACCCTGAATCTTCAGGCTGGTTCGATCATCACCGGTGTTATCGTTGATATCGATTACCAAGCTCGTTGGGTAACTGTCCACGCTGGTCTGAAGTCTGAAGCTCTGATCCCGCTGGAACAGTTCTACACCGATGCTGGCGAACTGAACATCAACGTCGGTGACGAAGTTCACGTGGCGCTGGATTCGGTTGAAGATGGCTTTGGTGAAACCAAGCTGTCCCGTGAAAAAGCCAAGCGCGCTGAATGCTGGATCGTTCTGGAAGCAGCCTTCGCAGCCGAGGAAGTGGTCAAGGGCGTTATCAACGGTAAGGTTAAGGGCGGCTTCACTGTCGACGTTAACGGCATCCGTGCGTTCCTGCCAGGTTCCCTGGTTGACGTCCGTCCAGTGCGCGACACCACGCACCTGGAAGGCAAAGAGCTCGAGTTCAAGGTCATCAAGCTCGACCAGAAACGCAACAACGTTGTCGTTTCCCGCCGCAGCGTCCTGGAAGCCGAGAACTCCGCCGAGCGTGAAGCTCTGCTGGAATCCCTGCAGGAAGGCCAGCAGGTCAAGGGTATCGTCAAGAACCTCACCGACTACGGTGCATTCGTTGATCTGGGCGGCGTCGATGGCCTGCTGCACATCACCGACATGGCCTGGAAGCGCATCAAGCATCCATCGGAAATCGTCAACGTTGGCGACGAGATCGATGTCAAGGTTCTGAAGTACGATCGCGAGCGCAATCGTGTTTCCCTGGGCCTGAAGCAACTGGGTGAAGACCCGTGGGTTGCCATCAAGGCTCGTTACCCAGAAAGCACCCGCGTGACCGCGCGTGTCACCAACCTGACCGACTACGGCTGCTTCGCTGAGCTGGAAGAAGGCGTTGAAGGTCTGGTGCACGTTTCGGAAATGGACTGGACCAACAAGAACATCCATCCTTCGAAAGTCGTACAAGTCGGCGACGAAGTGGAAGTCATGGTTCTGGACATCGACGAAGAGCGTCGTCGTATCTCCCTGGGCATCAAGCAGTGCAAGTCGAACCCATGGGAAGACTTCTCTGGCCAGTTCAACAAGGGCGACAAGATCTCCGGTACCATCAAGTCGATCACCGATTTCGGTATCTTCATCGGTCTGGACGGCGGTATCGACGGCCTGGTTCACCTGTCGGACATCTCCTGGAACGAAGTCGGCGAAGAAGCCGTACGTCGCTTCAAGAAGGGCGACGAGCTGGACACCGTCATCCTGTCGGTTGACCCAGAGCGTGAGCGCATCTCCCTGGGCATCAAGCAGCTGGAAAGCGATCCGTTCTCCGAGTACGTCTCGGTCAACGACAAGGGCGCTGTTGTCAAGGGCACCGTGAAAGAAGTTGACGCCAAAGGCGCCATCATCGTTCTGGCCGACGATATCGAAGCAACTCTGAAAGCCTCCGAAATCAGCCGTGACCGCGTTGAAGACGCGCGCAACGTCCTGAAAGAAGGCGAAGAAGTAGAAGCCAAGATCATCAGCGTTGATCGTAAGAGCCGCGTAATCCAGCTCTCGATCAAGTCGAAAGACGTTGAAGACGAGAAAGAAGCCATCCAGAGCCTGAAAGCCGCTCCGGAAGGTGAAGCAGCTGACACCACCATGGCTGCTCTGCTGCGTCAGGCAATGGCCAAACAGAACTGAGTTCTGTCTGACTGTTGAAAAAAGGGCGACTTCGGTCGCCCTTTTTTGTGCCTGGGATTTGCCTGTATCCGGCGCGAAACAAAATCGGTCTTGCGACTGTCATATTTATAAGTGTAAAGATGTTGGTGTCTGAGGCAGTCGTTGTTTCGTTGTCAGTGGCTTTTCTCAGGGCGTTGCCTGGATAAGGATGTAAATGAGCAAGCTCATAGCGGTAATCGCCCTGGCGTTGCTCGCCGGGTGCACCACCAATACCAAAACTCACGTCAGGCATGGGGTGAGTGGTATCGAGATCGATTGCTCGGGGCTCGGCTCCGGCTGGGACAAGTGCTACAAGCGCGCTGCTCGCGAGTGCAAGGCTCAGGGCTACAAGGTCGTGACCAAATCCAGTGATGCAAAGGATGAGGAGGGCGACTATCTGTTCGGCTGGAACCCTGCGGGCTCCGTCACCCGCACCATGCTGGTCATCTGTAATTAACCGCTACGGGCCCTCTCGGACCTCGACGCATCTTGTATGCAGATAAGTCAATGGGTGGGCTGTTCAAAACCATCCAGCCGTGCTACAACCTTCGAAATGCTTTTCCTAGCTGCTTGAAAAAGAAGGGAAAAATATGACGAAGTCGGAGTTGATCGAACGAATTGTCACCCATCAGGGCCTGCTCTCGTCCAAGGATGTCGAGCTGGCCATCAAGACCATGCTTGAGCAGATGTCCCAGTGCCTGGCGACCGGAGATCGGATCGAGATTCGTGGGTTCGGTAGCTTTTCCCTGCATTATCGCGCACCAAGGGTGGGGCGTAACCCGAAGACCGGTCAATCGGTCAGCCTGGACGGCAAGTTCGTGCCGCATTTCAAGCCGGGCAAGGAGTTGCGTGATCGGGTGAACGAAGAAGAGGAGAGCGATCACTGATCAGCTTGCCAGGTTCAATGGCCTGTTGATTGTGGCGGTACGTATCACGACTGCTTGGTAGCGGTGTGTTCCTGGATCGCCTGAAGGTGTAGTTGGCAATATTCTCCGATCAGAATTGGAACTCAGGCCTCTCTGAGCTAGCGCTCTGATAGAGGTAGGAAGTTTCGCCATACTGACTTGCTCCATTGAGTTGTATATTGCTGGTTTTTCCTCCCGATACTGAACGGGCTGTTTTTCCTGGGCTGGTTGGCATCCTGTTTTGGGGAGTGCGACGGGCCGGAATGCCCATACCCCTCGCGTTTCGTCCCTGTCTTTTTGTCTTCCGCTTTTCCTGTTCGTGATGGCAAGCATCGAGTTGTTGCGTAGAATGCGCCCTTGCTCCGAGTTCAGGCCTTGCATGCACCGCTTCTGAGGCTGCGATTGGCTGATGAAGCAAGCTTCTCTGCCGGGTGAGCTGCACTCGGTTACCTCGATGCCATTGACTTTGCGTCAGGGCAGATCGCCTTCTGGGCGTAATTTCATGTTTCCTGCGTTTGTTTGGAACTTGTCGGGTCGAGTGGGCGGCGAGCTTTCCTGAATATCTTATTTTGAGTGTGTCCGGGATCTTGAGTCTGATGATGATTTTCTTGTGCTGTCTGATCGTTTTGACGGTGTCGCTGTTTTTGACAGGAGCGCTTCGCCGTTATGCATTGGCACGCAGCCTGATGGATGTTCCCAACGAGCGCAGTTCCCATTCCGTTGCGACTCCCCGCGGTGGTGGCGTGGCGATTGTCATCAGCTTCCTGGCGGTTTTGCCGATTCTGGCGCTGATGGGTATTCTGCCCTGGCCGACGGTCTGGGGATTTCTGGGGGGCGGCGGCGCCGTCGCTGTAGTCGGTTTTCTCGACGATCATGGGCATATCGCTGCGCGTTGGCGATTGCTGGCGCACTTTTCCAGTGCGGCATGGCTGCTTTTCTGGTTGGGTGGCCTGCCACCGCTGGAGATTTTTGGCGTCCAGGTCAGCCTGGGAGTGGCAGGCTCGATTCTGGCGGCGTTCTATCTGGTCTGGATGCTCAATCTCTACAACTTCATGGATGGCATCGACGGGATTGCCAGCGTCGAGGCGGTGACAGCCTGTCTGGGAGCCTGTCTTGTCCATATGCTCGGGGGCGAGACAGCCCTGGTCTGGCCGTCATTGCTGTTGGCCCTGGCTGTGTGTGGTTTTCTATACTGGAACTTTCCACCTGCCCGTATATTCATGGGTGATGCTGGCAGTGGTTTTCTGGGGCTGGTGCTTGGAGGGCTTTCCCTTCATGCCGCCTGGGTCAAACCCCAACTGCTCTGGGTCTGGCTGATTCTGTTAGGGGTCTTCGTGGTCGATGCCACGTTCACCCTGGTGCGACGCCTCTTGCGTGGGGACAAGGTCTACCAGGCTCATCGCAGCCATGCCTATCAGTACGCGTCACGGCAGTTGGGCAGCCATTTGCCGGTGACACTGGCAGTGGCAGCCATCAACGTTTGCTGGTTGCTGCCGATCGCCTTGTGCGTCGGGCTGTCGATACTCGATGGTATCACCGGGTTGCTGATCGCCTACGTGCCTCTGGTCTTTCTGGCGTTCAGGTTTCATGCCGGTGAGCTGGAGAAAGCGGGCTGAGCCAAGGTTTTCCCAGGTTGTGGCTCAATGTATTGATGGCGGTATGTGCTGCTTTTTCGGATATAGGCTTTAGAGGGATTATGGATAAGATTCGAGCCTTTTTGCTGGGTCTCCCGCGTCGGCAAAAGCGCATTCTTCAAGTGATTGCCGACATCTTCCTGGTCTGGCTGGCCCTGTGGATGTCGTTCGTCGTCAGACTGGGGCTGGACGATGTGATCAACCCGCTCGCTCAACACCGCTGGTTGTTTCTCTCCGCTCCCGTTGTGTCCATTCCATTGTTCATAAAGTTCGGCCTGTATCGTGCCGTGATGCGCTATTTCGGCAATGATGCGCTGATCGCCATCGTCAAGGCCGTGAGCCTGTCCGCGTTGATCCTCGGGGTTGTGGTCTACCTCTACAGCAATCACCAGACGCTGGTTCCCCGATCCATCATGTTCAACTACTGGTGGCTGAGCCTGATCATGATCGGTGGCCTGCGTTTGGCCATGCGCCAGTATTTCCTTGGCGACTGGTTCGGTACCACCCAGCACATGCCGTTTGCCAACCGTGACAACGGTTTGACGAAGGTGGCGGTGTACGGCGCCGGAGCCGCCGGCAACCAGCTGGTTGCGGCCTTGCGGATGGGGCGGGCCATGCAGCCTGTCGCTTTCATCGATGATGACAACAGTATTGCCGACCGCAGTATCTCGGGTTTGAAGGTCTACAAGCCCAAGCATATCCAGCAGATGATCGACGCCACCGGGGCTCAGGAAATCCTCCTGGCGATTCCTTCTTCTTCGCGTGCCAGGCGTCGGGAGATTCTCGCTCTTCTCGAGGGCTTTCCGTTGCACGTGCGCAGCGTGCCCGGCTTCATGGACCTGGCCAGCGGGCGGGTCAAGGTCGATGACATCCAGGAAGTCGACATCGCCGACCTGCTCGGGCGTGATGCCGTGCCTGCCCAGGCCGAGCTGCTCGAACATTGCATCAGGGGGCGTTCGGTGCTGGTGACAGGGGCTGGCGGTTCCATCGGCTCGGAACTCTGCCGGCAGATCCTGGCCCTGCGCCCGACGACGCTGCTGCTGTTCGAGCACAGCGAGTTCAATCTCTACAGCATTCTGTCCGAGCTCGAGCGCCGGGTGGATCGTGAGTCGCTGTCCGTGCGCCTGCTGCCGATCCTCGGTTCGGTGCGCAACCAGGACAAGCTGCTGTCGGTGATGAAGACCTGGCATGTCGAAACGGTCTATCACGCCGCAGCCTACAAGCATGTACCAATGGTCGAGCACAACATCGCCGAAGGCGTACTGAACAACGTGATCGGCACGCTCAACACCGCCCAGGCGGCATTGCAGGCGGGGGTGGCCAACTTCGTGCTGATTTCCACCGACAAGGCGGTGCGCCCGACCAACGTCATGGGCAGCACCAAGCGACTGGCCGAGCTGACCTTGCAGGCTCTCAGTCGCGAACAGGCGCCAGTGCTCTTCGGTGACTCGGGCAACGTATCGCGGGTCAACAAGACCCGTTTCACCATGGTCCGCTTCGGCAACGTGCTGGGGTCGTCGGGCTCGGTGATCCCGCTGTTCCACAAGCAGATCAAGGCGGGTGGCCCGCTGACGGTGACGCATCCGAAGATCACCCGCTACTTCATGACCATCCCCGAGGCCGCGCAACTGGTGATCCAGGCCGGCTCCATGGGGCAGGGCGGCGACGTCTTCGTACTCGACATGGGCGAGCCGGTCCGGATCGTCGAGTTGGCCGAGAAGATGATTCATCTTTCCGGCTTGAGCATCCGCTCCGACAAGAACCCCCATGGCGATATCGCCATCGAGTTCTCCGGTCTTCGTCCGGGAGAAAAGCTTTACGAAGAGTTGCTGATTGGCGACAACGTGGCGGCGACCCCCCATCCGATGATCATGACCGCCCATGAAGACATGCTGCCCTGGGATGTGCTCAAGTTGCGTCTGGCCGAACTGCTCGCGGCCGTGGAAAACGATGATTACGCACGGGTCCGGCAATTGCTGCGGGAAACGGTCAGTGGTTATGCGCCGGATGGCGAGATCGTCGACTGGATCTACCAGCAGCGCCGCATGGAGCCCTGAGCTACACACCCGGTAACGGCCTGGCTTTTGACAGGCTCCGGGCATCACCTAGGTTTGAAATGCAGCTTCGGAAAAGCTGCTTTTCCCCTACGATGCCATGGAGTGACATTTATGCGTACAGGCGTTCTTCCTTCCCTGCTGTTAACCCTTCTGCTCGGCGCCAACGGTGCCGTCAATGCCGCACCGGCGGCTCAGCAGCAGACCCCGGTGCCCAGCCAGGCCGCGCCTGCGGCCAAGGTCGGCAAGGTCAATCTCAACACCGCCGATGCCGAAACCATCCAGCGCGAGCTGTCCGGTATCGGCGAAGCCAAGGCCCAGGCCATCGTTGCCCATCGGGAGGCGAACGGACCTTTCTCTTCGGTGGATGAATTGCTTGAGGTGAAAGGCATCGGCAAGGCGATTCTCGACAGGAATCGCGACCAGCTGGATATCAATTGACGTTGTTTGACTGAGGCTGGAGGCTGGTCGAAAGACCGGTCTCCTGTAGCGATGGGGAGCTTGCAGCCCTATTCGACCTGATCCTTCAGGTGCGCCTTGGTCACTTCCAGGATCTTCTTCGCCAGCTCCGGATCTTCGGCACTGCGCGACATCACCAGTGCGCCCACCAGGGTCGCCAGCATGACGATACTTTGCTCTTCGGCATCCGGCCCCGAGCCCAGTGCGGTTTCCACCTGCTTGAGGCGCGATTCGATCACCGTATCGGTGGTTGGGCTGGGTTCGCCACGCTGGCCCAGCTCCGAGCACATGGTCGGAATCGGGCAGCCGTGTTCGGGGGTGGTCAGGTGCCACTCGGAGAGGTAGCTGTCGATGAACGACTGCAGGGGCTTGTCCTGGCTGAACAGCATGTCGCAATGTACGTCCAGTTCCGCCGCCGCTTCCTGCAAGGCCTTTTCGACCAGTTCATCCTTGGACTTGAAGTGCGCGTAGAAGCCGCCATGGGTGAGCCCCAGGGCTTTCATCAGCGGCTGCAGGCCGGTGGCACCGATGCCGTCGCGGCGAAAACGGGCCGCCGCTTCCTTGATGATGCGCTCGTGGGTCTGGGCTTTATGGTCTTGCGAATAGCGCATGGCGGAGCCTCCAAATCTGCAGTCAATGATAACTGCGACTTGGAGGTGAATTGCCATACTTTTTTGTTGAAGTGTTCAATATTGTTCAAGCAGCGGCTGTCAGCGGTTCTGCGCGTCCTTGGCATCCGCCTCGGCGTTGCGTTGCTGGACGCGTCGGCGCTGTTCGTCCGTCAGTTCCACCTTGTTGGCGGTGTCACGCAGCATCATCAGGCCGCCAACGATGGAGCCGACCGCCACCACGATGATCAACCAGGCATACCAGGGCATAGGGTTCTCCTCGATGGGCCGCTGCGGCACGAACGGTTCGTGCGCGATGGCGGCCCTTGCCACTTTGAGTGAAGCGCTTTCTCAGTGGTTCAATTGTAAACCCGTCAGGCCCCGATGATGCTCACAGTCCGGTCAGCATCGCATCTGCCGGGGCAGCGGCGCGCAGTTGGCCGGTGAGCAGGAAGTAGAGGAAACCGGCGGCCATGAAAGCGACGAAGATCAGGCCGATCAGGGCATTGAACCAGGCCATGGCAATGAGGCAGATCACCGCCAGGACCAGCGCGATGGCGGGCACGAACGGATAGCCCGGCGCGCGGAAGGTGCGTTCCAGTGCCGGCTCGGTCCGACGCAGGCGGAACAGGCTGAGCATGCTCATGATGTACATGACGATGGCGCCGAACACCGCCATGGTGATCATCGCCGCAGTCAGGGTCAGGCCGCCAAGGTTGATCAGGCCGTCGCTGTAGATGGCAGCGATGCCGACCAGGCCGCCGGCGATAATGGCACGGTGCGGGGTCTGGAAGCGCGACAGTTTCGCCAGCGACGCCGGCAGGTAGCCGGCGCGGGCCAGGGCGAAGAACTGCCGCGAGTAGCCGAGAATGATTCCGTGGAAGCTCGCCACCAGGCCGAACAGGCCGATCCAGACCAGCATGTGCAGCCAGCCCGAGCTGTCGCCGACCACGGCTTTCATTGCCTGGGGCAAGGGGTCGTTGATGTTCGACAGGGTGCGCCAGTCGCCGACGCCGCCGGCGAAGAACATCACGCCCATGGCTAGCAATACCAGGGTCAGGATGCCGCTGATGTAGGCCTTGGGAATGGTCCGTTTCGGATCCTTGGCTTCCTCGGCGGCCATGGCCGCGCCCTCGATCGCCAGGAAGAACCAGATGGCGAAGGGGATGGCGGCGAAGATCCCGGCAATCGCCGGGGTACCGAAGCTGTCCGCACCGGCCCAGCCGTTGAGGACGAAATGGCTGAAGCTGAAAGCCGGGGCGACCACACCCATGAACACCAGCAGTTCAGCCACCGCGAGGATGCACACCACCAGCTCGAAGGTGGCGGCCAGCTGGACGCCGAGAATGTTCAGGCCCATGAACACGATATAGGCGCCGACGGCGGCATGCCGGGGATCGAGCGCCGGGAACTGCACGTTCAGGTAGGCACCGATGGCCAGGGCGATGGCCGGTGGCGCGAAGACGAACTCGATCAGGGTCGCGAGGCCGGCGATCAGCCCGCCTTTCTCGCCGAACGCCCGTCGGCTGTAGGCAAATGGCCCGCCGGCATGGGGAATGGCGGTGGTCAGCTCGGTGAAGCTGAAAATGAAGCAGGTGTACATCGCCGCGACCATCAGCGAGGTCACCAGGAAGCCGAGCGTGCCGGCCACGCCCCAGCCATAGCTCCAGCCGAAATATTCGCCGGAAATCACCAGGCCTACCGCGATGCCCCATAGATGCAACGTGCCCAGCGTGGGTTTGAGTCGAGTGTTCATGTGTTTCTCCCTGAACCGTTTGGATACTGCTCGGATCAGGCGTTTGCAGCGGGCGTGCCAGTGACGCAAGGTGTGTCGCAAAGCCGGAAAGGCTGTCGTATCGAGGATATTTCGCCGAGGTTGCCCCGGATTTCGACTTTAATTGGTGCAAGTGCGGGCGTTTATGGCGCGTGTTCGGCACATTTGCCGATCACCGGGTCCCGATCGTCCCCGCGTTCCGCTACAATGCGCGCCGATTTCGACTTGCCTGAGAGCCCTCCATGTCCGCCTGCCAGACTCCCATCATCGTCGCCCTGGATTACCCCACCCGTGACGCCGCCCTGAAACTGGCCGATCAGCTGGACCCGAAACTGTGCCGGGTCAAGGTCGGCAAGGAACTGTTCACCAGTTGCGCCTCGGAGATTGTCGGCACCCTGCGCGACAAGGGTTTCGAGGTGTTCCTGGACCTCAAGTTCCACGATATTCCCAACACCACCGCCATGGCGGTCAAGGCTGCGGCGGAGATGGGCGTGTGGATGGTCAACGTGCACTGCTCCGGCGGCCTGCGCATGATGGCGGCTTGCCGTGAGGTACTGGAGCAGCGCAGCGGGCCCAAGCCACTGCTGATCGGCGTGACCGTGCTGACCAGCATGGAGCGTGAAGACCTGGCCGGCATCGGCCTGGACGTCGAGCCACAGGTGCAGGTATTGCGCCTGGCAGCCCTGGCCGAGAAGGCCGGGCTGGATGGCCTGGTGTGCTCGGCGCTGGAAGCCAGCGCGCTGAAGAGCGCGCATCCCGGCCTGCAACTGGTGACGCCGGGGATTCGTCCGGCTGGCAGTGCGCTGGACGACCAGCGTCGCATCCTGACGCCGCGTGAGGCACTGGAGGCCGGTTCCGACTACCTGGTGATCGGCCGGCCGATCAGCAAGGCAGCCGATCCTGCGCAGGCGCTGGCCGCGGTGGTCGCCGAGCTGGCCTGATCAGCACAGCCCCCGCGTTTCTGTAGAAGCCGGCGCATCGCCGGCTTCTACAGGCAAGGTGCTCTGCACCTTGGCGGGCAGGCTCAGGACACCTTCAGCACCAGCTTGCCGAAGTTCTCCCCGCTGAACAGCTTCGCCAGCGTCTCGGGGAAGGTTTCCAGCCCCTCGACGATATCTTCCTTGCTCTTGAGCTGCCCCTTGGCCATCCAGCCGGCCATCTCCTGCCCGGCGGCGGCGAACTGCGCGGCGTAGTCCATCACCACGAACCCTTCCATACGCGCGCGATTGACCAGCAGCGCCAGGTAGTTGGCCGGCCCCTTCACCGCTTCCTTGTTGTTGTACTGGCTGATCGCACCGCAGATCACCACGCGCGCCTTGAGGTTCAGACGGGTCAGCACGGCATCGAGGATGTCGCCGCCGACGTTGTCGAAATACACGTCGACGCCCTTGGGGCATTCGCGTTTCAGCCCGGCGCCGACATCCTCGCTCTTGTAGTCGATGGTGCCGTCGAAGCCCAGTTCGTCGACCAGGAAGCGGCACTTCTCGGCTCCTCCGGCAATCCCGACCACCCGGCAGCCCTTGAGCTTGGCGATCTGCCCGGCAATGCTTCCCACCGCCCCGGCGGCACCGGAGATCACCACGGTTTCACCGGCTTTCGGCGCACCGACATCCAGCAGCGCGAAGTAGGCGGTCATCCCGGTCATGCCCAGTGCCGACAGGTAGCGCGGCAGCGGTGCCAGTTTCGGATCGACCTTGTAGAAACCGCGTGGCTCGCCAAGGAAGTAGTCCTGCACCCCCAGGGCACCGTTGACGTAGTCGCCGACCGCGAAGCCCGGATGATTCGAGGCGATCACCTGGCCGACGCCCAGTGCCCGCATCACTTCGCCCAGGCCCACCGGCGGGATGTAGGACTTGCCTTCGTTCATCCAGCCGCGCATCGCCGGGTCGAGGGACAGGTATTCGTTCCTGACCAGGATCTGGTTGGCGCCCGGCTCACCCACGGGGACTTCCTGGTAGGTAAAGGTCTCGCGGGTCGCGGCCCCGACCGGACGTTTGGCCAGCAGGAATTGGCGATTGTTCTGGGTGGTCATGGCAGGTACTCGATGAGGTCAATGAAGCCTTGTAGATAGACCCTGAGCGCCGCCAGGGCAAGTTTTGCCGGTCGGGCGAATAGGGGGCGATCCACTGCGTTGATAGTGATACGCGGGCGGTTATCACCACAACTTATCACTCCGGTGCATGAAGCGGTAACCGGCCTCCTGATAGTGCTGCCCGGTGATGCCGGCCTCTGGCTAGACTCAGCCCGAACGATCTCTCACGCACTCTGCGAGGACAAGAACCATGAGCATGACGTTTTCCGGCCAGGTGGCCCTGGTGACCGGCGCGGCCGCCGGAATCGGCCGGGCGACCGCCCAGGCTTTCGCAGCCGAAGGGTTGAAGGTGGTGGTGTCCGACCTCGACGTGGCGGGTGGCGAAGGCACCGTCGAGTCGATTCGGGCCGCGGGTGGCGAGGCGGTTTTCGTACGCTGTGACGTCACCCGGGAAGCCGAGGTGCAGAAGCTGATGGAGCAGGCGATCGCCGCCTACGGCCGGGTCGACTACGCCTTCAACAATGCCGGGATCGAGATCGAGAAGGGCAAGCTGGCCGATGGCACCCTGGACGAGTTCGACGCGATCATGGGCGTCAACGTCAAGGGCGTCTGGCTGTGCATGAAGTACCAGTTGCCGCTGATGCAGGCCCAGGGCGGTGGCGCCATCGTCAACACGGCGTCGGTGGCCGGCCTGGGGGCCGCACCGAAGATGAGCATCTATGCCGCGTCCAAGCATGCGGTGATCGGCCTGACCAAGTCGGCGGCGATCGAATATGCCAAACGGGGCATCCGGGTGAACGCCGTGTGCCCGGCGGTGATCGACACCGACATGTTCCGCCGGGCCTACGAGGCCGACCCGAAGAAAGCCGAGTTCGCCGCGGCCATGCATCCGGTGGGGCGGATCGGCAAGGTCGAGGAGATCGCCAGCGCGGTGCTTTACCTGTGCAGTGACGGTGCGGCATTCACCACCGGTCACTCCCTGGCGGTGGACGGCGGCGCCACGGCCATTTGACCGGTTGCATCATTCGTCGATGGCTGTAGTTCCAGAGTAAAAATAACCCGCACATGCGGGTTTTTTTATGTCCGTCGATGTTGCGCGTGCCGTCGGAGCATTCGCTCATTCATGCAGGGAGTATGCTGCAGGCCACGATTGGCGTGACTTGCAGCGAGGCCTGGAAAGGCTTTTTGTGCAAGCGGCGGTGGTGGCTTTGTATGGTTAACTGTTTAACGGGAAATAACCGTGCGTTGGAGCGTCACATACAATGGATCTGGAAATCGATCGGCAGGCCCTGGTGCCTGTCGTGCAGCAAATCGTCAACGCCATCGTCGAATGGATCCGCCGGAGCAGGGCCTGTCCGGGCACCCGCCTGCCATCGGTGCGACAGTTGGCCAAGGAAAACTCCCTCAGCCAGGCCAATGTCAGCGAGGCCTACGAGCGCCTGGTGACCCAGGGAGTACTGGCGTCACGCAACGGCTCGGTGTTCATCGTCGCGGAAATGCCTGGCGCGTCCCGGGCTTCCAGCGAGCCGGAGTGGTACGAGGGGCTGGAGGCCAAGTGGGGGACCTTCAACGAGCATCCTCTGGGCGAGTTGAAACTTGGCTGTGGCTGGATCCCCCAGGGCTGGCGCGAGAGCGACGACATCGGCTATGCCGTGCGCGAGGTCAGTCGTACGCAGATGCAGGGCCTGTTCCACTACAGCACGCCGCTGGGGCTGCCGGCCTTGCGCCAGCAACTGCACAAGCGGCTGACCCAGAAGGGCATCCATTCGGTGGACGGCGAGGTGCTGACCACCCTGGGAGTCACCCAGGGCCTCGACCTGCTGGTGCGCACGCTGCTCAAACCGGGTGACTGCGTCATGGTGGAAACGCCGGGCTATGGCAATCTCTACCGACTACTGACGCTGCAGGGCATCGAACTGCTGGAAGTGCCACGCACCCGTTCGGGGCCCGACATCGACGTGTTGCGGGCATTGCTGCGCACGCACCGGCCCAAGTGCCTGTTCATCAACAGCCTTTGCCACAACCCCACGGGCAGCAGCCTGACCCTGCCGGTCGCCACGCAACTGTTGCAACTGGCCCAGGAGGAGGACTTCCTGATCGTCGAGGATGGCGTCTGCAGCGACCTGCAGGGTGGGCCAGGGGTGCAACTGGCGGCGCTGGATGGCGAACAGCGGGTGATCTACCTCGGTGGTTTCTCCAAGACCCTGAGCAGTTCGTTGAAGGTCGGCTTCATCCGCGCCCATTCCGGGCTCATCCAGCGCCTGGCCGAAGTGAAGATGATCACCAGCCTGGGCGCTTCGCGGTTCACCGAGTGCGTCGTTGCCACGTTGCTGGCCAATGGCGCCTATCGCAAACTGGTCCAGCGTCTGCGCCAGCGCCTGGGCACGGAAATGGCCGCGACCCTGGACGTGCTCGAGGAAAGCGGCTGGGAAGTGTTCAGCGAACCCTCCGCCGGCATGTTCGTCTGGGCTCGCAGCCGACGCTACAACCCGGCGCAGGTCCAGGCCGGTGCCCGCCAGCTCGGGGTGTTGCTCGCCCAGGACTCGGCCTTCACACCGCGGGCGACTTCTGCCGGCTGGTTGCGGATCAACGTGGCGTATGCGATGGATTGCCGGGCGCGGAAATTCTTCCGGTTGCTGGGTGATACCGGATCGACCTCGACGATTCTGAAAACGACGCAGATGTAGCTTTTGGCCATTATTCCGGCGCCAAAGGCTTGTGTTTCACTGGCCGTGGTTGCGAATCTGCACGAATCTTGAATGGCTTGCGCCTTCAGCATTCGACCGGAGATTACGCCCCATGATTTCTGCCGTGCAAGGACATTTCGCCAACCTCGGTATGGCGAAGAAGATGGGTATCGGTTTTACCCTCGTGTTGCTGCTGACCGGGGTAGTGGCGGCAATCGGCGTCTGGTCCTTGCAGGCCGTCAGCCTGCGCTTCGACGGGCTCAAGCAGATGTCGGCGCTCAACAGCAGCCTGCTCAGGGTGCGTCTGCTCGAACAGGATTATGCCCTGCACTCCAACCCCAAGACGGTGGATGCCCTGCATGAGGGCGTCGATGCGCTGGCCACCCAGGCACAGGCGCTCAAGGCGCAGTCGCCGGCCAACGTCGCGGTGATGAATGATGTCGAGCAGGCCCTGGCGGCCTATCGCAAGGCCTTCGACGAGTTCGTCGGGCTGACCCAGGCCAAGGACCTGGCGCTGGAAATGGCCAGTTGGTCGGTGTCCAGCGTGGCCAACAACCTGGATGTGCTGCAGGCCGGCTTGGCCGATGACGGCAGTTACACCCTCAAGCAGTCCCAGGGCCAGGACGGCAATGAATTCCTCGAGCAGGCCGCGCAGGTCAGTCACGTCTCGCAACTGATGCTGCAGGCGATGAACGAGGCGCGGGTGCGCCTCGACCAGAGCCGCAAGGGCGATGAGGACAACCAGAACCAGGGCAGGATCGAGCAGGCCGAGCAGGCACTGGCTGGCGTCGAGCAACTCAAGGGTACGGTCAAGGACGCCGGCTACCAGACGGTGCTCAACGAGGTCGGGGGGCATATCGCCAGCTTCAATGACAAGCTCACCGAATACACCGACCTGCTGGCGCAGGAAAAGAAGGTCTACCGGCAACTGCATGAGCGCGCGGCCCAGGTGGTCGAGCGGGTCAACCAGGCCTATGCTGCCGAAGACCAGTCGATGCAGGCCGAGCTGAAGAAGAACTCGCTGTTGATCATCGCTTCCTCGGCGCTGGCGCTGCTGGTCGGTCTGGTGGCGGCGCTGGTGATCACCCGCCTGATCGTCGCGCCGTTGCGCAGTGTGATCCGTGTGGCGCAGCAGATCGCCGCCGGTGATCTGAGCGCGACGATCGAGGTGCGGCGCCGTGACGAGATCGGTCAGTTGATGCAGGCGATGCAACAGATGGCTGCCGGACTGAGCAGCATCGTCAGTGGCCTGCAGGCCGGGATCGAACAGTTGGCGAATTCGGCTCATTCCCTGTCGGCAGTCACCGAGCAGACCAACCTGGAAGTCAGTACCCAGAAGGAAGAAACCGAACAGGTGGCGACGGCGATGAACCAGATGACCGCCACCGTCCACGATGTCGCGCGCAATGCCGAAGAGGCGGCACATGCCGCGCAGACCGCCGACGACAAGGTCGACAGTGGCCAGCAGGTGGTGCGCCAGAGCATGCAGCGCATCGAGCAGTTGGCGGACTCGGCCAACTCGACCAGCGCAAGCATCGAAAGCCTCAGTGCGGAAATCCAGAACATTGGCACCGTGCTCGCTGTGATCAAGAGCGTCGCCGAGCAGACCAACCTGCTGGCGCTCAATGCCGCCATCGAAGCGGCCCGTGCCGGTGAGCAGGGCCGCGGGTTTGCCGTGGTGGCGGATGAGGTGCGGGCCCTGGCGCGGCGTACCCAGCAATCCACCGAGGAAATCGAGCGGCTGGTCAGCGCCTTGCGGGCGGCCGCGCAGTCCTCGGTGGAGCAGATCCGCAGCAGTGGCGACCTGGTGAAGCTGGCGGTCAGCGATGCCTTGCAGACCGAGAGCGCGCTGGGCAGCATCGCCTCGGCGGTGTCGTTGATCCAGCAGATGAACCAGCAGATCGCCGCGGCGGCCGAACAGCAGAGTTCGGTGGCCGAAGAGATCAACCGCAGCGTGACCAGCATTCGCGCCAGTGCCGATCAGTCGGCGGTGGCGATGCAGGGCAATGCGGCGTCCAGCATCGAGCTGGCGCAGTTGGGGATGGAGTTGAAGGGTATGGTCGGGCACTTCCGCACTTAGTAGGACTTGTCTGCAATTTTTGTAGGAGCGGGGCTTGCCCGCGAAGCTTTTAGCGGCCTCAAGGACCCTTTCGCGGGCAAGCCCTGCTCCTACAGGTGCGGTGTCGAAGGTGGACCGGCGTGCCCTTGCTGTCAGGCCTTGCGCCAGTTGAGGATCAGCAGCGTCAGCACGCCGGCGACGATACCCCAGAACGCCGAGCCCACCGAGAACAGGGTGAAACCCGAGGCGGTGACCATGAAGGTGATCAGCGCGGCTTCACGCTCCTTGGGCTCGTTCATGGCGATGCTCAGGCCGTTGATGATCGAGCCGAACAGCGCCAGGGCGGCGATCGACAGCACCAGTTCCTTGGGCAGCGCGGCGAACAGCGCCGCCAGCGTGGCGCCGAAGATGCCGGCGATGCCGTAGAAGATCCCGCACCAGACGGCCGCGGTGTAGCGCTTGCTCTTGTCCTCATGGGCATGCGGGCCGGTGCAGATCGCCGCACTGATGGCCGCCAGGTTGATGCCGTGGGAGCCGAACGGTGCCAGCAGCAGCGAGGCGATGCCGGTCACGCTGATCAGCGGCGAGGCCGGGACGTTGTAGCCGTCGGCCCGCAGCACGGCGATGCCGGGCATGTTCTGCGAAGTCATGGCCACCACGAACAGCGGGATGCCGATGCTGATGGTCGCCGCCAGGGAGAACGACGGCGTGGTCCAGACCGGCGTCGCCACCTCCAGCTGGAAGCCGCTGAAGTCCAGCAGGCCCAGCAGCCCGGACAGGGCGGTGCCGACCAGCAGGGCGGCGAGCACCGCGTAGCGCGGCGACAGGCGCTTGGCCAGCAGATAGGTGAAGAACATGCCCAGCACCAGACCGGTGCGGTGCTGGGCGGCGACGAAGATCTCGCTGCCGATCTTGAACAGGATGCCGGCCAGCAGCGCCGCGGCCAGCGAGGCGGGCAGGCGCCTGACCAGGCGCTCGAAGCTGCCGGTGAGGCCGCAGATAGTGACCAGCACGGCGCAGGTGATATAGGCGCCGATCGCTTCGCCGTAGGTGACGCCGGACAGGCTGGTGATCAGCAGGGCCGCCCCGGGTGTCGACCAGGCAACGGTGACCGGCGTGCGGTAGCGCAGGGACAAGCCGATGCTGCAGAGTGCCATGCCGATCGACAGGGCCCAGATCCACGAGGAGATCTGCCCGGCACTCAGGCCGGCGGCCTGGCCGGCCTGGAACATCAGCACCAGCGAGCTGGTGTAGCCGGTCATCATCGCGATGAAGCCGGCGACCACCGCGGAAGGCGAAGTGTCGGCCAGCGGGCGCAATCGCGCGTGAGTGAGGTCGGTCATGGGGGCTTTCCTTGTACGGATAAAACGGGGCGTTGATGGCACTTGCAGCCTAAACGCAAAGGTAACTGTTTATTGCAGTACAGCCGTGACCGCAAACAGCCGTACAGTCGTGTTGGTGCTCCAGGTTGTGTACAATATGCCATGATTTTACGCGATACTTGTCAGCGATCCATTGTGGCTAATGACAGTCCATTGCCCCGTTTTCGACTCGAGCACCCATGAACGAACAGTTGCAGCCCCTCAAGAAACAACCGCGAGCAGGCAAGGCCGGCCGCAGCGTGACCCAGGACGATATCGTCTACGCGCATATCTTCGAGGCGATCCTCGAACAGCGCCTGGCGCCCGGCACCAAACTGAGCGAAGAGGCGCTGGGGGAGATTTTCGGGGTCAGTCGGACCATCATTCGTCGCGCCCTCTCGCGCCTGGCCCATGAAGGGGTGGTGCTGCTGCGGCCCAACCGCGGCGCGGTGGTGGCCAGCCCGAGCGTCGAGGAAGCCCGCCAGGTGTTCTTCGCCCGGCGCATGGTGGAAAAGGCGATCACCGAACTGGCGGTGCAGCATGCGACGGCCGAGCAGTTGGCCGAGCTGCGGCAGATGGTCCGCGACGAGCGCGAGAGCTTTTCCCGGGGGGATCGCGGGGCGGGGATCCGCTTGTCCGGCGAGTTCCACCTGAAGCTGGCGGAAGCGGCGATGAATGCCCCGCTGATCAGCTTCCAGCGCAGCCTGGTGTCGCAGACTTCGCTGATCATTGCCCAATACGAAAGCGGCAATCGCTCGCACTGTTCCTATGACGAGCACAGCCAACTGATCGATGCCATCGAGGCGCGGGATGCGGCGCAGGCGGTGGAGCTGATGATGCACCACATGGACCATATCGACAGCAAGCTCAATCTCGACGACGACAGTGCATCGGATGATCTGCATGCGGTGTTTTCGCACCTGCTGCAGACCAAGCGGCCGTCGGCAAGGCCCTAGGCTGTGTACGAAATTGT
>NZ_JSYZ01000018.1:0-294986 GCF_001293465.1 Pseudomonas asplenii | reverse complement strand
AATGAGCATTCCGAGCCGGTTTTTAACGCTGCATAACCAAGTTTCAAGCGATTTCGTACATAGCCTAGGTCTTAACTGAGGTTCCTGTACAAGGGGCAGGCACATATTCTGCGTGTACCGGAGCAACCTGTGGGAGCCGGATCTCCCACAGCATGGTGTGGCCCACAGGGCCGGGCGTGATATCAGCGCTGGTGCACCAGCCTCCCCGCCGCATAGGTCTGCAGCACCGTGCGGTCATCCCCCAGCGTCATCAGCACGAACAGCTTCTCGGCAATGTCGCGGGCCTGCTGCAGGCGATAGCTCAGCAGCGGCGTGGCGTGATAGTCGAGCACCAGGAAGTCGGCATCGCTGCCCGGCCGCAGGTCGCCGATCCGTTCTTCCAGGCGCAGTGCCCGCGCACCGCCGAGGGTCGCCAGGTACAGCGACTTGAACGGACTCAACCGCGCGCCCTGCAACTGCATCACCTTGTAGGCCTCGTTCAGCGTGTGCAGGATCGAGAAGCTGGTACCGGCGCCGACATCGGTACCGATCCCGACGTTGAGCCTGTGCTTCTCGGCCATCGGCAGGTTGAACAGGCCGCTGCCGAGGAAGAAGTTCGACGTCGGGCAGAACGCCACTGCCGAGCCGGTCTCGGCCAGCCGCGCGCACTCGTCGTCGCACAGGTGCACGCCGTGGGCGAACACTGAGCGCTCGCCCAGCAGTCGGTAATGGTCATACACGTCCAGGTAGCCCTTGCGCTCCGGGAACAGTTCCCTGACCCACTCGATCTCCTGCAGGTTCTCGCTGATGTGGGTCTGCATGTACAGGTCCGGGTACTCGCCGAGCAACTGGCCGGCGAGGGTCAGTTGTTCCGGCGTCGAGGTCGGTGCGAAGCGCGGGGTCACCGCGTAGTGCAGGCGGCCCTTGCCGTGCCAGCGCTCGATCAGCGCCTTGCTTTGCGTGTAGCTCGATTCGGCGCTGTCGGTCAGGTAGTCCGGCGCATTGCGGTCCATCATCACCTTGCCGGCGATCATCCGCAGGTCGAGCTTTTGCGCGGCCTCGAAGAAGGCCTCGACCGATTGCGGATGCACGCTGGCGAACACCAGTGCGGTGGTGGTGCCGTTGCGCAGCAGTTCCTTGATGAAGATATCCGCCACCTCGGCGGCATGGGCCGGGTCGGCGAACTGGCTTTCGCAGGGGAAAGTGTAGGTGTTCAGCCAATCGAGCAGTTGCTCGCCATAGGCACCGACCATGCCGGTCTGGGGCAGGTGGATGTGGGTATCGATGAAGCCGGGAGTGATCAGCGCATCGCGGTAGTGGCTGACCTCGACATCGGCCGCCAGGCTCGGCAGCAACTCGCTGGCGTGGCCGATGGCGCTGATCTTGCCGTCTTCGACCACCAGCAGGCCATCCTCGAAATACTCGTAGGAGGCCTCGATACCGGCCTCGGCCGGGTCGGCGAGGCTGTGCAGAAGGGCGGCGCGATAGGCTTTGCGGTTTGCAGGCATGGGCTTTCTCAATTCGTGGCTTGGCTGCGGCGCGAGGCCGGCAGCAATTTGGCGATGGGGCCGGCGCTCGCGGTGTGCAGGCCGAAATTCGCGTTGTAGGTGGCGATGATCTCGCCGGCGATGGAGATGGCGATTTCCACCGGCAGCTTGCCCTTGACCTCGGCCAGCCCCATCGGGCAACGCATGCGTTGCAGCGCCGTGGTGTCGAAGCCGCGTTCACGCAGGCGGTGTTCGAACTTCACCCGCTTGGTCTTCGAACCGATCAGGCCGAAGTAGGCGAAGTCGTTGCGCTTGAGCAGGGCGGCGCTGAGTTCGAGGTCGAGCGGGTGGTTGTGGGTCATGATCACGCAGTAGCAGCCGGCGGGCAGATGGTCGATCTCCTCCAGCGGCTCGTCGCTGACGATCTTGCGCACACCCTGGGGAATCAGCGCGGGGAATTCCTGCTCGCGCGAGTCGATCCAGCGCACCCGGCAGGGCAGGCTGGCGAGCAAGGGTACCAGGGCACGGCCGACATGGCCTGCGCCGAACACGGCGATTTGTGCCTGGACCTGGCCCAGCGGTTCGAACAGCAGCACCGTGGCGCCGCCGCAGCACTGGCCGAGGCTGGCGCCGAGGCTGAAGCGCTCCAGGCGGGTGCCCTGCTGGCCGCTGGCGAGCAGGTCGCGGGCGATCTGCGTGGCCTTGTATTCCAGGTGCCCGCCGCCGATGGTGTCGAAGGTGCCGGTGGCGCTGACGACCATCTTCGAACCGGCGTTGCGCGGGGTCGAGCCCTGTTCTTCGATGATGGTCACCAGCACGCAGGGGTGGCCCTGGTTCTGCAGGTCGGCGAGGGCACTGAGCCAATCGTTCATGGAGACACCTCCGGGTTGTCTGTTCGGCCGCTTTCGCGGGCAGGCCCGCTCCCACCCGCGAGCACGCTGCCTGTGGGCGCAGGCTTGCCCGCGAAGTTTTTCATGGAGAAATCAATTCCACTTCGGTGGCCGGTTTCTCCGTCCTGGCCTGGCGCATCTGTTCGCAGCCCCACAGCACCCGCTCGGGTGTCGCCGGCGCGTCGATCTTCGGCTGCAGCCGGTAGTCGGCGATGCTCGCCACCGCGTCCTTGAGTGCGCACCATACGGCAATCCCGAGCATGAACGGCGGCTCGCCGACGGCCTTGGAGTGGAACACCGTGTCTTCCGGGTTCTTGCGGTTCTCCACCAGCTTCACCCGCAGATCGCCTGGCATGTCGGCCACCGCCGGGATCTTGTAGCTGGCCGGGCCGTTGGTCATCAGCTTGCCCTTGGCGTTCCATACCAGTTCCTCCATGGTCAGCCAGCCCATGCCCTGGACGAAGCCGCCCTCGACCTGGCCGATGTCGATGGCCGGGTTCAGCGAAGCGCCGACGTCATGCAGGATGTCGGTGCGCAGCATCTTGTACTCGCCGGTCAGGGTGTCGACGATCACCTCGGCGCAGGCCGCGCCGTAGGCGTAGTAGTAGAACGGTCGGCCACGGGCCTGGCTGCGGTCGTAGTAGATCTTCGGCGTCTTGTAGAAACCGGTGCTGGACAGCGACACCTGGGCGAAATAGGCCTGCTGGATCAGCGCTTCAAAGGTGAGGATCTGGTCGCGAACCCGCACGTGGCCGTTGCGGAATTCGACATCCTCCTCGCTGACCCTGTACTGCCGCGCGGCAAATTCCACCAGCCGCTGCTTGATGGTCTCGGCGGCATTCTGCGCTGCCTTGCCGTTCAGGTCGGCACCGCTGGAGGCCGCGGTGGGCGAGGTGTTCGGCACCTTGTCGGTGTTGGTGGCGGTGATCTGCACCCGGTCGATTTCCACCTGGAACACCTCGGCCACCACCTGGGCGACCTTGGTGTTCAGACCCTGGCCCATCTCGGTGCCGCCGTGGTTCAGGTGGATGCTGCCGTCGGTATAGACGTGCACCAGCGCGCCGGCCTGGTTGAGGAAGCTGGCGGTGAAGGAGATGCCGAACTTCACCGGGGTCAGCGCCAGGCCCTTTTTCAGGATCGGGCTGTGGGCGTTGTAGCGGCGGATGGTTTCCCGGCGCTCGGCGTACTGGCTGCTGGCTTCCAGCTCGGCGGTCATTTCCTCGAGCATATTGTGCTCGACGGTCTGGTAGTAGTGGGTGACGTTGCGTTCGGTCTTGCCGTAGTAATTGACCTTGCGCACCGCCAGCGGGTCGAGGCCGAGGTGGCGGGCGATGTTGTCCATCACCTCCTCGATGGCGACCATCCCCTGCGGGCCGCCAAAGCCGCGGTAGGCGGTGTTCGAGGCGGTGTGGGTCTTGCAGCGGTGGCCGTTGACGGTCGCATCGCCGAGGTAGTAGGCATTGTCGGCGTGGAACATGGCGCGGTCGACGATCGACGCCGAGAGGTCCGGCGAACAGCCGCAGTTGCCGGCCAGTTCGAGATTGATTCCGTGCAGCTGGCCGCGGCTGTCGAAGCCGACGTCGTACTCGATGTAGAAGGGGTGGCGCTTGCCGGTCATCAGCATGTCCTCGACCCGCGGCAGGCGCATCTTGGTCGGTTGCCCGGTCAGGTGCGCGACCACCGCGCACAGGCACGCCGGGCTGGCCGCCTGGGTCTCCTTGCCGCCGAAGCCGCCGCCCATGCGGCGCATGTCGACCATCACCCTGTTCATCGGTACGTCGAGCACTTCGGCCACCAGCTTCTGCACTTCGGTGGGGTTCTGCGTCGAGCAGTAGACGATCATCCCGCCGTCCTCGGTGGGCATCACCGAGGAAATCTGGGTTTCCAGGTAGAAGTGTTCCTGTCCGCCGATATGCAGGCTGCCCTGGATCCGGTGTTCGGCGCTGGCCAGGGCGCTGGCCGAGTCACCGCGCTTGTGGGTGTGGCTTTCAAGGACGAAATGGCGCTTGCGCAGGGCCTCGACCACGTCCAGCACCGGCTCCAGGTCCTCGTACTCGACGATGGCGGCCATGGCCGCCTGGCGCGCGGTTTCCATGTCCCGCGCGGCGACGGCGAGCACCGGCTGGCCGACGAACTCGACCTTGTCGATCGCCAGCAGCGGGTCGCCGGGCAGCAGCGGGCCGATGTCCTTGAGGCCGGGGATGTCCTCATGGGTGATGGCGATGCGTACGCCGTCGAAGGCGTAGCAGGGCGTGGTGTCGACCCGCAGGATGCGCGCGTGGGCACGGTCGGAGAGCCGCGCATACACATGCAACTGGTTGGGGAATTCCAGGCGGTCGTCGATATACACCGCCTCGCCGGTCACATGCTTGGCGGCGCTCTCGTGCTTGACGCTGCGGCCGACGCCGCTGTTCAGGTCCCGGGCGAACAGTTCGGCGAGTTCGGCCTGGGTTTTTTCCGCGACAGGATGGTTAGACATAAGCGGTCACCCGGGTCTCGATATGCGGCGTTTGCAGTTCGATGAAGTACTTGCGCAGCAGGTTCTGCGCACTGAGCAGGCGGTATTCCTTGCTGGCGCGGAAGTCCGACAGCGGCGTGAAGTCCTCGGCCAGTGCCGTGCAGGCGCGTTCGACGCTGGCCTGGTTCCAGGGTTTACCGACCAGTGCGGCTTCGCAGGCCCGAGCCCGTTTCGGGATCGCCGCCATGCCGCCGAAGGCGATCCGCGCCTCGGCGACCACACCGTTGTCGAGGCGCAGGTTGAACGCGGCGCACACCGCGGAAATATCGTCGTCGAGCCGCTTGGACACCTTGTAGGCGCGCAACTGCCAGGCGGCGCTGGCCCTTGGCACGACGATCTGCTCGATGAATTCGCTGTCCTGGCGGGCGGTCACCCGGTAGTCGATGAAGTAGTCCTCCAGCGCCAGGCTGCGGCGGGTGTTGCCCTTGCGCAGCACCAGTTGCGCGTTCAGGGCGATCAGCAGGGGCGGGGAGTCGCCGATCGGCGAGGCGTTGCCGATGTTGCCGCCGAGGGTGCCCTGGTTGCGGATCTGCAGTGAGGCGAAGCGTTGCAGCAGTTCGCCGAAATCCGGGTACTCGGCCTTGAGCGTGGCGTAGCAATCGGACAGCGGGACAGCCGCGCCGATTTCCAGGCGGTCGTCGAAACGATCGATACGCTTGAGTTCGGCGACCTGGCTGACGTGGATCATCACCGGCAGCGGCCGATGGAGCTGGGTGACCTCCAGGGCCAGGTCGGTGCCACCGGCCAGCAGCCGGGCCTGTGGATAGGATTCATACAGCTCGGCCAGGTCGGCGACCGTCAGGGGCACCAGGCAGCGCTTGTCGCCGCTGTTCAGCTCGCCGGTGTCGTGGGGGGCGATGGCCTTCAGGCGGGCGATGGTCTGTGCCTCCCGGGCATCGAACTGGTCCACCGGCTTGTTGCAACAGGCCTGTTCGGCGGCGGCGAGGATCGGCCGGTAGCCGGTGCAGCGGCAGAGGTTGCCGGCCAGGGCCTCATGGGTCTTGTGGGTGTCCGGTGCTTCGCTGTTCTTCTGCAGGGCGAACAGCGACATGACGAAGCCCGGCGTGCAGAAGCCGCACTGCGAGCCGTGGCAGTCGACCATGGCCTGTTGCACGCTGTGCAATTGGCCCTGGTGCTTGAGGTCCTCGACACTGATCAGTTGCTTGCCGTGCAGCGCGGCGACGAAGGTCAGGCACGAGTTGAGGCTGCGATAACGGATGCGTTCGGTGCCTGTCTCGTCGGTGTGCAGCTCGCCGACCACCACGGTGCAGGCACCGCAGTCGCCACTGGCGCAACCTTCCTTGGTGCCGGGGCGGCCCAGATGTTCACGCAGGTAGTTGAGTACCGTCAGATTCGGGTCCAGGCTCTGCTCGCGGCGGAGCTCCTGGTTGAGTAGAAACTGGATCACGGATGGCCTCGCAGACTCGTTATTGTTATTGACCGATGAGCAGAATCTAGTGATATCTGACTTTTCGGTCAATAAATTTCTGACCTAAAGGTCAGGATTTTGTGCGGCAGATATGAAACGTTCGATTCGAATGGGTTTCCGGGTTGTGGGTGGTTCGGCGGTTATGGGCCGGGCTTGAGAGCCCGTTCACGGCGCAGCAGCGTTCCGACCGGTCGGGACGCTGCTGCGCCGATTCCTACGGGGAAGTCTAGATGCGTATTGCGTGCCAGGTCGGCCTTCATGCCAACCGGTCGGCTGCGATCAACAGGTAATGGAAGCTGCCTTCTTCATAGGCTTCGATGAAGGCGTCCTCCACGCCGGTGGCCAGCGCGGAGGCCCGGCGCAGTTTCCAGTAGGGCAGGGTGCGTGTCGTCAGGTCAGTCATCTCGATCACCTGCAAGCCATACGCCTTCAATTCGTGCAGGTATTCGTCCCGGGAGTGCACGTTGCAGCCATAACGCGCATTGATCAGGCTCACCGCCGCCGGCGGCATGCCGAAGCGGTCGTTCCAGGCGCCGGTGATCGTCACGTAGCGCCCACCCGGGCGGAGGATGCGCCGGTACTCCGTGAACAGGGGCGCCAACTCGACATACATGGTCGACTCGTTGTTCCAGACCGCTCGGAAGCGGGCCGTCCCGAAGCCGGTGTCGAGCATGTTGCGCAGGTGGAACTGTACCCGGTCCGCCACGCCACGATCGGTGGCGCAGCGGTTGGCGAAATCCACCTGCTTCTGCGAAATGGAGATGCCATCGACCCGGCAACCGAAGCGCTGGTGGGCCATCAGGCTGGTACCGCCCCGGCCCGAGCCCGAGTCGAGCAGGTGGTCCCCGGGCTGGATGTCACCCAGGTGGTCGAGGAGCAAATCGGCTTGCGCGGTCTCCAGTCGGTGCAGTTCGGCGATGACGCGTTGTGGATAGTCCTCGGCGGTATCGGCACCGATGGCCGTCGTGTCGACGTCGCCGATCCCGTAGTGGTGATGGTAGAGCCCGTCGATGTCGCCCAGCAGGAGGTTGACGGGGCTCTGTTCCCGGTTCCAGTAGTCGGCGATCGACTGCTGGTAGGGCGTCTTGATGGCGCGGTCTCTGGTCATCTGTCTATTCCTTGCGGTTTCACGGTTGGTGATAACGCGGGCACCAGTCGTGCCACGCGAGTGAACCTCCCATCCACGCTCGGACTTCCTGCAGATAACGTTGCAGCTCTACCGACGGCTCGTTTGCGAGCCCCCGGCAGGCGACCTCGAAATCGCGGGTGAGATTGTTGTGCAAGGCCACCGCCATGGCGACGGCCTCGCTGTGTGAACAGCGGTGCTCGGCGGCCATCACCAGCACCAGGTTACCCATGGGGACGCCATCCGCGGCTTCCTTGCGGGCCGAATACAGGTCGTTGACGATCACCGCCGCCAGGCCGGCCTGAAACAGGGCCTGGCGGACTCGCGGGTCGTAGAAGACATTCGGCGGCAGCTCATAGCCACCGGCGATATCGATGAGGATCAGCGATGTGTAGAAACTGTCGAACTGCCGGGTGGCCAGGTATTCCCGGGTCGATGGACACACGCCCCGGCGCTTCCATTCGCCATAGACCGTCCAGCTCATGAACATGCCGAACGCGGTGTGGCAGACCCGTCCCACCTGGGTGGGCGAGGCCCGTTGGCGCAGGTGGTCGGTGGCCGACCTGAGGGCCATGAGCACGGGGTCACTCGTCCATTGCGCTTCGAGTTGGCGCGTGTAGTCCGCCACTGGGGCCAGCGGGCTCATGGCTGCCATTGCCCGTGACAGGCGTTCGGACAGGTGTTCGGGTTGTGCGCCCAGGCTGCTGTCGTCGGTATAGTAGTCGTCGGCCATCCACCAGGCGGCGTTCAACTGGGCACACAACAGCAGGCGGTCGAGGTCGTCGCCACTGGCGTAACTGGAAGCGACGAAGCGTCCGAGGCTCATCCGGCGCACGGCGGTCACGGTGCTATCGGCGAAACCGGCCTGCTGCAACCAGGCAACCAGGCGCTGGTCGAGCGCGCCGGCCAGCACTTCGTCGTCGCGCTGGCGGGCAGGGCAGTAAAGCGGCGGTGCCGTACCGTCGCCCCATTGCTGCTCCAGGTAGCCCCGGGGCGGTGCTTGCTTGACCCCTGGCATGGGCCGGTGCCTCCCTTGCAAAAGCCGATAACGGACTTTCCAACGGGCACTGAGGGACGAAGGGCTTGACGACTGCGACGGACCGGACGGTGGTCCACAGGGCGGGAGACGGATCGCTCATCGAACGGCGGATGCAGGACCCTCCAGCACCAGACTCTACCTGAGAAGCTTGCGGGCATCCTCTCGGCGCAACGTTCGATCGACCACCTTGCCAATCGACACCGCGCGGCGGTGTATGGAGAAGTGTTTCATAGCACCCGGAAAATGCAGCTGTCAATGACGGTGTGCCGTTCTCCGGCAAACCGCCAAATCCGACCATTTGGCTCTGCGCCATCATGTGGCAATTGCGCTACACTGCGCCGCTTGCACTGACCAAAGATTTTTGAAGGAAAACCATGACGTTCAAGGCGCCGGACAGCCTCGCCGAGCAGATTGCTCAACACCTCGCCGAGCGCATCATTCGCGGCGAACTCAAACCCGGAGAGCGCATCCAGGAACAGAAGGTCACGCTGGCCCTCAATGTCAGCCGCGGCTCCGTGCGCGAAGCGCTGCTGATTCTCGAGCGCCGCCACCTGATCGCGATCCTGCCGCGACGGGGTGCGCACGTGACCGAGCTGACCGCCCACAAGGTGCAGAGCCTGTGCACCCTGATGAGCGAACTGTACATCCTGCTCGGCAATGCCGTGGCCCAGCGTTGGCAGGAGCAGGCCGACCTCGCGCCATTCCTGCAGTTGCAGCAGCGCCTGACCGACAGCTACGAGCGCCAGGACATCCGCACCTTCGTCGAAGACAGCTTCAACGTGATGCGCGCCGCGTACCCGTTCGCCGACAACCCGTACCTGCAGGAAACCGTCGAGAACCTGCAGCCGGCCATGAGCCGCGCCTATTACCTGGCGCTGGAGCGGCGCAAGGCGGAGATGAGCGAGTACCTGGAACTGTTCGCCCGGCTGCTGGCGGCGGTCCTCGCCCGCGACCTGCCGCTGATCCGCTCGGTGCTGGCCAGCTACGCCCAGCGCAGCTGTGACATCGTGCTGTCTGCCCTGGCGGTCGACTAAACGTGCGGCTCAAGTGCATCAAGTTGGCGGGGTTCAAATCCTTCGTCGACCCGACCACGGTGACTTTCCCCAGTAACATGGCGGCAGTGGTCGGCCCCAACGGCTGCGGCAAGTCGAACATCATCGACGCCGTCCGCTGGGTGATGGGCGAGAGCTCGGCGAAGAACCTGCGCGGCGAGTCGATGACCGACGTCATCTTCAACGGCTCCACCAGCCGCAAGCCGGTGAGCCAGGCGAGTATCGAGCTGGTGTTCGACAACTCCGACGGCACGCTGGTCGGCGAGTACGCGGCCTACGCGGAAATCTCCATCCGCCGCAAGGTCACCCGCGACAGCCAGAACAGCTATTTCCTCAACGGCACCAAGTGTCGGCGCAAGGACATCACCGACATCTTCCTCGGCACCGGCCTCGGGCCGCGCAGCTACTCGATCATCGAGCAGGGGATGATCTCCAAGCTGATCGAGGCCAAGCCGGAAGACCTGCGCAACTTCATCGAGGAAGCCGCGGGCATCTCCAAGTACAAGGAGCGTCGGCGCGAAACGGAAAACCGTATCCGCCGCACCCACGAAAACCTGGCGCGCCTGACCGACCTGCGGGAAGAACTCGAGCGCCAGCTCGAACGTCTGCACCGCCAGGCCCAGGCCGCCGAAAAGTACCAGGAATACAAGGCCGAGGAGCGCCAGCTCAAGGCACAACTGTCGGCCTTGCGCTGGCAGGCGTTGAACGACCAGGTCGGCCAGCGCGAGTCGATCATCGGCAACCAGGAAATCAGCTTCGAAGCCCTGGTGGCCGAACAGCGCAACGCCGATGCCAGCATCGAGCGCCTGCGTGACGGCCACCATGAACTGTCGGAACGCTTCAACCAGGTGCAGGGACGCTTCTATTCGGTCGGTGGCGATATCGCCCGGGTCGAGCAGAGCATCCAGCACGGCCAGCAGCGCTTGCGCCAGTTGCAGGACGACCTGCGCGAGGCCGAGCGTTCGCGGCTGGAAACCGAGTCGCACCTGGGGCATGACCGCACCCTGCTGGCGACCCTCGGCGAAGAGCTGGCGATGCTCGAACCCGAGCAGGAACTGACCAGCGCCGCCGCCGAAGAGGCCGCCGCCGCGCTGGAAGAGTCCGAGACCACCATGCACGCCTGGCAGGAACAGTGGGACGGTTTCAACCTGCGTTCGGCCGAGCCGCGGCGCCAGGCGGAAGTCCAGCAGTCGCGCATCCAGCAACTGGAAGCGAGCATGGAGCGCCTGGGCGAGCGACAGCGACGTCTGGTCGAGGAACGCGCGTTGCTCGCGGCAGACCCGGAAGACGAGGCGATCCTCGAACTCACCGAGCAGTTGGCCGAGAGCGAACAGACCCTGGAAGACCTGCAGGCCAGCGAGGAGGGCCAGGTCGAGCGCCTGGAGCAACTGCGCCAGGACCTGCACAACGCCACCCAGGAACAGCAACAGGCCCAGGGCGACCTGCAACGGCTGGTTGGCCGTCTTGCGTCGCTGGAGGCCTTGCAGCAGGCGGCACTCGATCCCGGTACCGGCACCGCCGAATGGCTGCGTGAACAGCATCTGGCCGAGCGCCCGCGCCTGGCGCAGGGGCTGAAGGTGCAGCCGGGTTGGGAGCTGGCGGTGGAAACCGTGCTCGGTGCCGACCTGCAGGCGGTGCTGGTGGACAACTTCGCCGGCCTCGACCTCGGCGGTTTCCAGCAGGGCGACCTGCGCCTGCTCAGCCCGGCGGCGGACGGGATCCGCATTGCCGGCAGCCTGCTGGAAAAGGTCGAGGCCGATATCGACCTGTCACCCTGGCTGGGCCAGGTCAAGCCGGTCGACAGCCTGGAACAGGCCCTGGCCTTGCGTGGGCAACTGGCGGTCGGCGAGAGCCTGATCAGCCGCGACGGTTACTGGGTTGGCCGGCATTTCCTGCGGGTGCGCCGCGCCAGCGAAGCGGAAAGCGGCGTGCTCGCCCGAGGGCAGGAAATCGAGCAATTGCAGCTCGATCGCGAAGCCCTGGAGGAAACCCTGGCGACCCTCGAAACCCGGCTGCAAACCCTGCGCGCCACCCAGCGTCAGCAGGAAACCGGTCGCGAGCACCTGCGCCGGCTGCTGCAGGACGAAGCCCGCCAGCAGGGCGAACTGAAAGCCAAACTGTCCGCCGCCAGGGCCAAGGTCGAGCAGTTGCAACTGCGCCGTACCCGGCTCGATGAGGAAGTGGAAGAGCTGGCCGCGCAGCGCGCCCAGGAACACGAAGAAACCGGCGAGGCCCGCCTGCAGTTGCAGGAAGCCCTCGATGCGATGGCGGTGGATGCCGAGCAGCGTGAGCTGCTGCTGGCCGAGCGTGACAGCCTGCGCGAACGCCTCGACCGGGTGCGCCAGGAAGCCCGCCAGCACAAGGATCATGCGCACCAGTTGGCGGTACGCCTGGGGTCGCTGAAGGCCCAGCACGACTCCACCCGCCAGGCCCTCGAACGCCTGGAGTTGCAATCCGAACGCCTGATGGAAAAACGCGAGCAGTTGAGCCTGAACCTGGAGGAGGGTGAGGCCCCGCTCGAGGAACTGCGCCTCAAGCTCGAGGAGCTGCTCGACCGGCGCATGAGCGTCGATGTCGAACTCAAGACCGCGCAACTCGCCCTGGAAGATGCCGACCGCGAACTGCGCGACGCCGAGAAGCGCCGCAGCCAGGCCGAGCAGCAGGCCCAGCTGATTCGCGGCCAGCTCGAACAGCAACGGATGGAGTGGCAGGCCCTCACGGTACGCCGCAAGGCCCTGCAGGACCAGTTGCTGGAAGATGGCTACGACCTGCACGGGGTGCTCGCCACCCTGGTCGCCGGGGCCAGCGAGAAGGACGCCGAGGAAGAGCTCGAACGCATTGCCGGGCGTATCCAGCGCCTGGGGGCGATCAACCTCGCGGCCATCGATGAATATCGGCAACAATCCGAGCGTAAACGTTACCTGGATGCGCAGGACGCCGACCTGGTCGAAGCCCTGGAGACTCTGGAAAACGTCATCCGCAAGATCGACAGGGAAACCCGCAATCGCTTCAAGGACACCTTCGACCAGATCAACGGTGGTCTGCAAGCTTTGTTTCCAAAAGTGTTCGGCGGTGGCAGCGCCTATCTGGACCTGACCGGCGACGATCTGCTCGATACCGGCGTGACCATCATGGCGCGGCCGCCGGGGAAAAAGAACAGCACCATTCACCTGTTGTCCGGTGGCGAGAAGGCCCTGACCGCCCTGGCCCTGGTGTTCTCCATCTTCAAGTTGAACCCGGCACCGTTCTGTATGCTCGACGAAGTTGACGCACCGCTGGATGACGCTAACGTTGGACGTTATGCCCGGTTGGTCAAGGAAATGTCCGAGTCGGTGCAATTCATCTATATCACCCACAACAAGATCGCCATGGAAATGGCCGATCAACTGATGGGGGTCACGATGCACGAGCCCGGCTGTTCGCGGCTGGTGGCGGTGGATGTCGAGGAGGCCATGGCAATGGTCGACGCCTGAGGCGGCCGGCGAGGGCAACGGATTCAAGGCGCAAGGTGCTTTCCTCATGCCTTGCGGGAACTAGCACCGATCATTGGGGACTTATTAATGCATACCCTGTACGACAGACGGTGTAAAGTTGCCTTTGGTCGTGTTAATTTAATGTCCAATTTTCTTGTGCGTGGGAAAAAATGCCTGTCAGAACATAGAGTTGGCACCACGCTTTAAAGGGTTTTCCGCCCTTTCTTCATAGAACCATTATTTTAGAGGCACGGGATACATGGAAATCGGTCTGCGCGAGTGGCTGATCGTCATCGGCATCATTGTCATCGCCGGTATTCTTTTTGATGGCTGGCGCCGGATGCGCGGTGGCAAGGGCAAGCTCAAGTTTCGTCTGGACCGCAGTTTCTCGAACCTGCCGGACGATGACTCCAATCCCGAACTGCTGGGCCCGGCCCGCGTGCTGGAAACCCACAAGGAACCCGAGCTGGACGAGCATGACCTGCCGTCGGTGAGCATGCCGGCGCGCGAGCCACGGGAAAAACCGTCCAAGCGCGGCAAGCGTGCCAGCGAGCCGACCCAGGGCGACCTGAACCTGAATCTCGACCTCGAAGAACAGGGCCCGAGCTTCAGCAGCCGTGATGACGACTTCGTCGACGACCACAAGCCGGCCGCGCGCCAGGACAAGGAGCGTCACGACAAGGAGCAGCCGGCGGCCGAGGAAGTGCTGGTGATCAGCGTGATCAGCCGCGACCCGAACGGCTTCAAGGGGCCGGCCCTGCTGCAGAACATCCTGGAAAGCGGCCTGCGTTTCGGCGAGATGGACATCTTCCACCGCCACGAAAGCATGGCCGGCAACGGCGAAGTACTGTTCTCCATGGCCAACGCGGTGAAGCCTGGCGTGTTCGACCTCGACGACATCGACCACTTCACCACCCCGGCGGTGAGCTTCTTCCTCGGCCTGCCTGGCCCGCGTTATCCGAAGCAGGCGTTCGACGTGATGGTGGCTGCGGCGCGCAAGCTGTCCCAGGAACTCAATGGCGAGCTGAAGGACGACCAGCGCAGCGTGCTGACCGCCCAGACCATCGAGCACTACCGCCAGCGCATCGTCGAGTTCGAACGCCGCGCGCTGACCCAGAAGCGCTGATTGGTTGGACAGGCTTGCCGGCCCTTTCGCGGGCAAGCCCAGATTCTGTAGGAGCCGGGCTTGCCCGCGAATAGGCCCTCCAGCTCACCGCCGAAACCGCACTAACATATTGAGCAGCCCCGGCTGCTCTTTTGCTTTCCGAGAGACCTCCATGACCTCCGCCCAGACCCGTATTCTAGAGCTGCGTGCTGAACTGGATCAGCACAACTACCGCTACCACGTGCTCGACGAACCGAGCATCCCGGACGCCGAATACGATCGCTTGTACCACGAGCTCAAGGCCCTGGAAGCCGAACACCCGGAACTGGTCACCGCCGACTCGCCGACCCAGCGCGTCGGCAGTGCCGCGCTGACGGCGTTCACCCAGGTCCGCCATGAAGTCCCGATGCTGAGCCTGGGCAACGCCTTCGAAGAAGTCGACATGCGCGAATTCGATCGGCGGGTCAGCGAAGGCCTCGACCTGCCGGCCGGCGACCTGTTCGGTGGCGGCGGTGCCGTCGAATACAGCTGCGAACCGAAACTCGATGGCCTGGCAGTCAGCCTGCTGTACCAGGACGGCCTGCTGGTGCGCGGCGCCACCCGGGGCGACGGCACCACCGGCGAAGACATCAGCGTCAACGTGCGCACCGTGCGCAACATTCCCCTCAAACTGCAGGGCACTGGCTGGCCGGCGACCCTCGAAGTGCGCGGCGAAGTCTTCATGTCCAAGGCCGGCTTCGAACGCCTCAACGCCGCGCAGGCGGAGGCGGGCGGCAAGACCTTCGCCAACCCGCGCAACGCCGCGGCGGGCAGCCTGCGCCAGCTCGACTCGAAGATCACCGCCAGCCGCCCGCTGGAGTTCTGCTGCTATGGCCTGGGCCAGGTGTCGCACGACATCGCCGACAGCCACATCGGCAACCTGCAACAGCTCAAGGCCTGGGGCATGCCCATCAGTCACGAGCTGAAACTGGCCAAGGGCATCGACGAATGCCTGGACTACTACCGCGCCATCGGCGAGCGGCGCAATGCGTTGCCCTATGAAATCGACGGCGTGGTGTTCAAGGTCAACAGCCTGGCCTCCCAGCGCGAGCTGGGCTTCCGTGCCCGCGAACCGCGCTGGGCGATCGCCCACAAATTCCCGGCGATGGAAGAACTCACCGAACTGCTCGACGTCGAATTCCAAGTCGGCCGCACCGGAGCGGTCACCCCGGTGGCCCGGCTGAAACCGGTCAAGGTCGCCGGTGTGACCGTCTCCAACGCTACCCTGCACAACATGGACGAAGTGGCGCGCCTGGGCCTGATGATCGGCGACACCGTGATCATCCGCCGCGCCGGCGACGTCATCCCGCAGGTGGTCCAGGTGGTCACCGAGCGCCGCCCGGAAAACGCCCGCGCCGTGCAGATTCCCGAGAGCTGCCCGGTGTGCGGTTCCCACGTCGAACGCACCCAACTGATCAAGCGCAGCAAGGGCCGCGAAACCATCAGCGAAGGCGCGGTGTACCGCTGCGTCGGTCGCCTGGCCTGCGGCGCGCAACTCAAGCAGGCGATCATCCACTTCGTCTCCCGCCGCGCGATGGACATCGAAGGCCTGGGCGACAAGACCATCGAACAACTGGTGGACGAAAACCTGATCGCCTCGCCGGCCGACCTCTATACCCTCAAGCGCGAAGACATCGTCGACCTCGAAGGCTTCGCCGAACTGTCGACCAGCAACCTGCTGCAAGCCATCGCCGACAGCAAGCAACCGAGCCTGGCGCGCTTCATCTACGCCCTGGGCATCCCGGACGTTGGCGAGGAGACCGCCAAGGTCCTGGCACGCTCCCTGGGTACGCTGGAGCGGGTCATGCAAGCGCTGCCATCGGTGCTGACCTACCTGCCGGACATCGGCCTGGAAGTGGCCCACGAGATCCACAGCTTTTTCGAGGACGAACACAACCGCACGGTGATCGGCCAATTGCTCGAACGCGGCCTGCTGCTGCAGGACCAGGGCGAGCTGGGCGCCGAGTTCGCCGCCAGCACCACCCTCGGTGGGCTCATCGCCAAGCTCGACATCAGCTCGGTAGGACCGACTGCGGCGGAAAAACTGGCGGCGAAGTTCGGCTCGGTCGAAGGCATCATCAAGGCCGACTGGCTGGACCTGCGCCAGGCCCTGAATGAAAAGCCGGCGAAGGCCGTACGGGAGTTCTTCGACGTACCGGGCAATGCCGAACGGGCGCTGGCGATCGAGGCGCAACTGCGTGATTTCGGCATGCACTGGCAGAGTGAGAAAAAGACCGTCGAAGGCCTGCCGCTGACCGGCCAGACCTGGGTGCTGACCGGCTCGCTGGAACTGATGAGCCGCGACGTGGCCAAGGACAAGCTGGAAAGCCTGGGGGCCAAGGTCGCCGGTTCCGTCTCGGCCAAGACTCATTGCGTGGTCGCAGGCCCCGGTGCCGGCTCAAAGCTGACCAAGGCCAACGAACTGGGCCTCAAGGTGCTGGACGAGGAAGCGTTCGTCGCCTTCCTGAAAACCCACGGCATCGAAGCCTGAGGTAGCGCCAGGCTTGCTCCCGCCTGGGCACTGCACCGGCCTGTACCGTGGCTTGCATTCACCTATAGGAGCCGGGCTTGCCCGCGAAGAACGGTCACGCGGGCTCCCTGAAGGCCCGCAGTGCCCTGTCGATTGATCATTCCCACGCGGAGCGTGGGAATGATCGGCACAGTGCCAGCGTCGTTCGCCGGATTCATGCGCGGCGCGAGCACTGGTGGGATTCATCCGCGAATACGCCTTCACAAACACTGCCTGGCTCCCTGTTACCAGCACTCTGCCTGGCTGATTTTTCACTGCCTGTCAGTCAGAAAAATCCTCAAGTGCAGCGGATTTTCCTACCCATTCACGCCAATGCAGAGAAGGGCGCCGCAGAGCCTTCTTCCAGGTGCTAATTGTCGAAAGATCTCTTTAACTTGCATGAAGTTTCCTAGAAAATCCCAACCCGTTGCGCCTGTTCCGGCTGGGCTCTAGTCTGCGTCTTGTCACCGCAAAATCGGTGATACGGACGTGCAAGTCCGGTTTGGTGGAGCGCAGCACATATCCAGGGTTTTCAGGCATCTCGGTGTCTGGGTCTTGTGTTATGGCGGCTGTACGTGGGAGATCTTCGGGATCTGCCGGGAATGCTCCTTTGCCACCGGTCTTGCACACCTGCGTATAGCTGCCACCTTCTTTCGTGTGCAAGCGAACGGTGGCGGCTCCATTTGGCATTAAGGAGCATCACCATGTTCAAGATCACCCCCAACCCCCCAGCCGAAGACCTGTCATCCCCCGCCGGCCAACGCGCCGTCGACCGAGCCTTCGCCCACTACGAACTTTCCTCCCTGACCAGGCGACGCTCACGACGCGAACCGCTGGCGGCCGAAGACACCCTGGCCCAAATCCACGAAATCCTCCAATCCGCCTCCGCGACCGCCTACGAATGCGCGGATCACCTGCAAGGCACCACCCGCAAACTGGCCCTGGCCGTCGTGCACCTGGTCGACCTGGCCCAGGTCCGCGTCGACGAGCTGCTGGATGCAAAACAGATAACCACCTGATCTCGGTGCCAGGTTCCAGAAGTGGAGCAGGGCTTGCCGGCCCATTCGCGGGCAAGCCGCGCTCCTACAGGGCCGCGTCGTGCACATACGGCGGCACACCACACTTCTGTAGGAGCCGGAGGTGCGGCGACCCGAGTTGCCCGCGAATAGGTCCTCAAGTACCGCTGACGACCCTGGAGCCTCCCACATCTCTGCCGCCTGTCCGGGTGCCGATGCTCTTCCGGCCTGCCCCCAAACAGACAAGTGCTTGACCCCCATCGAATTTTTACAGCACCTGGCGGTTGTAACTTCCCGTTATCCAGGTACAATGGCGCGGCTCGCTGCCAGGCGAGTGTTGTCATGGTGACCCCATCGGTCCCCCCGCAACGATTACCCGTCAACCTGGTCAGGCCCGGAAGGGAGCAGCCACAGCGGGAACATTGTGTGCCGGGGTGTGGCTGGTGGGGTTGCCTCCAGTTACCTAAATGGCTGATTCTTAACGGTTTTTCACCCTTTACCACGCGGTGGTAGAATGAGTGATACATCCGTGTCGACCATCCCGTCTTACCTCTTGTTATCCCGCCACTCGGTCTATTACTTCCGAATCGTGGTGCCGGATGTCATTCGCCCAGTGTTCTCCCAAAGGAGATTCGTCGTTCCCTGCAAATTCGTTGCAAGCGGGAGGCGCTGATCCGTGGGCCGGACTACAGGCGTTTCATAAAAGCGCGCCCTCCATAGAAGACGCGCTTAATTTCTTTATCTACGGCCTTTGGAACGATGCTTGGTGGCTAGCCCAAAACGTGCTTTCTGTTCGCGCTGCTCAACGATCAAGAAATCCCTGAATACCGGATGAATCTCCCAAAGAGTTTGCTGGATATCATTCCAGCGTGCTTTTACCAAAAGCCCCGGATCTTCGTGGGGAAGTATGAAGCGATAACCTTCTCGTTGTCTGTCATCTGTAACGCGTGGGTAGAAGATGCCAGCTTGGAAAAGGAGGGACCAAAGATTGAAGATATCCTCCTCTTTGGTCGGTTTGAGCACTAGTCCATTGAGATGAATAGTAAAAGAGCTTTGGATGGTGATTAGGTGCTTTTTGACAGCCTCGGCGTCCGCTAAGAAAGCGCCGTGGGAGCATTCTAGACGTGACATTGAGCGAATTACGTGCAGTAACTCTGGGCATTCTTCAGCGTACTCACCGGCAACAAGCTCCGCTCTCTCCTGCGAATACTTTGGCATCACGGCTGAAAGAATATTGTCATCGATTTTTTTTACTTCATCTGTGAGCGCAAGCTTAACCATTTTCTCAACAAGCTGTACGGCGTCCCTAGGTCGCTCACGTGAGCGGGATTTAATGAGGTCCGGCCAACTGCTCAGTGCCTCGCTATTTGGCATTCGCGGCATATCGCCTTCGAAGAAAAGAGAGTAGTTTGCTGTGATTGTATCGTAACCAGCTTTATTTGCCGCGAGAACTAAGCGCTTCTCTATGATGCTTTGTGAGAAAGAGTCGGGTTTAAGTGGTAAACCAATGGCTGGAAATGGTCTATCTGATCCCGTTGCCCGGTGCCCTCTTTTTTCAGGCTTCTCCAAATTTCATCGCGTAACGAAATCACGCATCGAATTTGATTATTTTTCTGTGTTAATTCCCTTAGTGCCAGAATGCATGCCCAGATTCGGTTAAGATGGTTGCGAGTTCCAGGGTTGGCAACTTGGTCTGTATCATCAATTAAAACGTAAAAAGCTGTCTTTGATTGTTTTATGTTTGCTTCTACAGCACGCTCCAGTTTTCGGCAGTTGGTAGCGGTAGCTGTAGGAAGCAGGGACGAGAAATCAATGCTAGTGAAAGGTTTTGCAAAACTGTTCAATGCGCGTGAAAATTTTGAGACAAAATCAACGTCTTTGACTCCTGCATCGACTGCTGCTTGCAGAAGTACTGTGTTTTCGCCGCTGATTAGAAGCGGGAGTTGTTCGCCAATAGCAACCGAAATGGCCTTCATGAATGCCTGATAGGCTATTCTAGTGAGCTCCCCTGATGAGGCGTTCTCAGTCATCCCAGATAAGTCTAGATCCATGGGCTTTATCAGGATCCCAGGTATGTTCCCCTCCTTCAGGAAGCGTTGGGTAAAATCTAAGATAGCACTCTTGCCAGAGCCTTTTTTACCGATGAGCAGTCGGGGGCTTCCGACCGGGGGGGCGATGATATCTGCGTATTCGTGCGTTTGGACGAACGCTTCTTGAAGGATCACCTTTTCGCCTTCGGCTGTTCCAGTGGGGACATAAAAGTGAAGCGCCCTCATCAAATCTTCTAGAGCCGGGGTGTCCTCTTCAGCATGCATATTCATTCCTTTAATCGCTATTACTGGCATGGTTTCAATCGTCATGCCTGCCCACAGAGCAGGGTGGCCGAGATTGAAGGCAAAATGCCATGACATGTCGTGCTAAATCAACCTGTAAAGGAACGTTTATCGTTTGCTTGTCCCCCTCCTTAGTATGAAAGACAGGGGTACTGATTGGGCAACCGAAGGCGCCCTGCGGGCGAAAGAGGAGGGTCATCGTGGTTCTTGGCTAACGTTGAGTTTGAACGCGAAATGCGCGAAAACGCGACTAATCTATTTCTCGATCACTTATTCCAGGGCGCGGGCAGGCCCATGTCGTAGCCTCTATGGCTGCTCGACAGGAAGGTTACGACGAGAAAAAAGCAAGGCCCCCGTGACCATGACGAAAGTCTTCCACATGATCAGCACATCGCTATGAGGCAGCCAGGCCGTTGGAAACAGAATGCTCAGCAATCCTGCCAGCGCCAATAGGATGCCAAGTCACTTGCGCCATCGAGGTGGTTTTATCCACCGGTCAACCACGTACGCTACCACGACCATCAACGCGAGCTGCTCTGGGGGGGTGAGCATGGTAGACCTCAGCTTTTGATGATCAAGACAATGGACGAGTGCTGTGATCCGATACCCCCTTGGACCTTGGCGTCCAGGGCTATTAGCACATCACCTGCGTGATAGCTCCGGAGGCGGCTGGAAACGAAAGCCGAAGCTCCTGCATGTGCTGGTAGGGCTACCAATGGGTGTTTCATTCTTCCAACTGCGAAGCTGATTATTCCGGAAATCACGCTGGTAACTACCCAGCGCTGATCGTTCAGCGCATCGCCCTGGTCTCGATTCAACGGTTTTGTTTTGAAATGGCGACTGACATGACACAAGGAAGGTGCTTGGCCTGCATGCGGTCGTACAGCTCTTTCACTTTTTCGACAATCTGATAGTTGTGCTGTCTTACGGCTGCAAAGTGGAGCGTGTTGAGCTGATAACGGTTGTCCTCCCTGACGGTGAATTCGCTGATGTCGAAGCCCCCCCCGATGAGCAACGATCCTGTATGCCCTGTCGATTCGCATTGATGGCCTCACGTCACAAGTGCTCGATTCTTCAGCAAAGCTTGGAAGTTGCCTTGATACCGCCTCGTTCAGGATTCAGTATCGTCCTGCAATGCCGCAAATGGCTGGCGAAAATTACGGTGTAGAGTGACGACGTCGGGTGTAAATGAGCGATATTCATTTTTCAGCGCGTCAAGTCGTGAAAATAAATCTGTCGCCGTCTTGCCGTCTTGATCCACTGGCATCTTTATCAATGTTTCGATGGTGGCATATGGCCTTGCCTTGATTGTAAGTATCCTAGAGAATCCGCGCTGTCTGTGCGGCCCTAGGGGTGACGGGGTCTGTACAGCATGGACGTTTTTACGGTAGAAGGAGAAGGGTGTGAAAAAGCTGTTCAAGTGGGTAGGGATCGTTATTGGTATCCTGTTTGTCATCGGTTTCATCAGCAATGCAATGAAATCGCCTGAACAGAAGCAGGCTGAGGCGGCTGCTCTGGCTCAGGCCAGCAAGGACAGGGCGCAGGCGGAACTGGAGAAGGCTAAACAGGAGCTGGCGGCTCTCCCCGCAGTGTCGGCAGGCGATATTGCCGTTGCCTACAATGAGAACACCGTTGCTGCCGATCAGAAGTTCAAAGGCAAGAAGTTCAAGGTCTCGGGTACGGTATCTGATATCAATACCGATTTCATGGGCAATCCTTATCTGACGCTGCGTGGTGGTGTGAATCAGTTCATGGAGCCACAGTTCTCGTTCGACAAATCCGATGCCAACTCGCTTGCATCGCTCAAGAAGGGCGTCAAGGTAACCCTGATCTGTGTTGGTAAGGGGGACGTGGCAAAAATCCCAATGTCGGGCTCCTGCGCACTGCTCTGATTATTGTAATGACCGTTTGACGAAGGGGCCCATCCAGGATGGGCCCTTTTTATTTTGGTCCGCCTGTATTCTCTTACCTCTTGAGGGACCGCAAATCGCCGCCCACAACTCCCTCGGTGACAACTCATAATGCTTGCGAAACCGCACTGCAAAGTACAAGAGCGGTACGGATCAACGCCCACTCGCCCAGCGCTTGTAATCCGCTGGCGTCATCCCTGTCAGTTGAATAAAAGCTCGGCGGAACGAGGTTTCCTCACTGTACCCACACTTGAGCGCCACCTGCTTGACGCTGGCCCCCGGCGTTTCCAGCAGCACGCAGGCCGTTTCGATGCGCACGCGGGTGATAAAGGTCTTGGGCGACTCGTTGCTCAGTTCCCTGAGGCGCCGGTGCAGGGTTCTTTCGCTCAGGTTCAGGGCATTGGCCAAGCCTTCGGCAGTTATCCCCGGATGGGCATGGCGGACGATCTGTTCGGCCTGAAGCAGCAGGGGATCGGCCGCGTTGATAAAACCTCGCGGCGCATAGATGGCCTGGGGCAGCGGCAGGCTGTCGGCCACCGAAACATCGGCCGCCAACTTGGCCACCGCCGGGCCGGCCTGGCGACGGATGACATGCAGCGCCAGGTCGACCCAGGACAACGGGCCGCCGGTGGTGATGATGCCATCCTGTTCTTCGACCGCCGTGCCCCACACGGTCCGGGCCTTGGGGAAACGCTGCTTGAAGGCATGGTGCAGCCACCAGGTGGTGGTGCAGCGTCGGCCATCAAGCAGTCCGGCTTCGCCCAGCACGAAGGTGCCGGCACAGGCTGCGCCCACCAGCCCACCATTTTCATGCCGTTCCTTGAGCCAGCCCGCCGCCTGGCGAATCGAGTCCGAGAGCGGCGGCAACTTGTCGGCACCCAGCGCCATGCCGGTGACCAGGGCGACATCGCACCGGGCCAAGTCATTGAATGAACCGTCCACCGGAATCAGGCGACCCTGGGGATCACGCAGCGCCTGGCCATCCGCGCTGACGATGGTGGTCTGGAATTCCACCCGGCCTGGATCCGGCAGGCTTGCCACCGTTCCCTCCGGCGGTGAGCGCAGGGCCTGGTTGGTGATCCAGAACAGATCGGCCAGGCCGGTGATCGCAGACAGCAAACTGCCTTCTACCGCGACAATCGCAATGCGCATGGGAAAGGTGGCTCGGTGAGGTGACAGGTTTGGCGAGTTTTGCATGAAACATGGCTTGTTTGCCATCTGCTGTCGTTGCAAGTACCTCGATAGACTGGCTCCCATCAACGGATCAAGGCACTGCGTCATGAATGGGTTCATGTGTTCACATCGTTCCACCAGGCTTCAGGTTGGCAATGGGCCTCACTCTTTCAAATGGCTGGGGCGCCTGGCAGCCGCGGTCGGGCTGACGGTGCTCTTCAGCGGCGCGCCGGTCAGCGCCGCACCCGCTGCGGGGAGTGTGCGCAATATCGTGCTGGTGCACGGTGCCTTTGCCGATGGCTCCAGTTGGTCGCAGGTTATCTCCCGGCTGCAAGCCAAGGGCTACCACGTTACGGCGGTGCAGAACCCCCTGACTTCATTGGCCGACGATGTCGGCGCCACCGTGCGCGTCCTGCGGCGGCAACAGGGCGACGTGCTGCTGGTGGGGCATTCCTGGGCCGGCGCGGTGATCAGCCAGGCGGGTAATGCCAGCAATGTCAAAGGCCTGGTCTATCTCTCCGCCCTGGCACCCGACAGCGGCGAATCGGTGGCGGACCTGCTGGAAAAATTCAAGGCGCCGATGGATGGCCTGACGCCGGACAGCGAGGGGCTGATCTGGCTGGAGGATCCGCAGGTGTTCCAGCAAGTGATGGCCGCTGACCTGCCGCTGAATAAGGTGCGGGTGCTGGCCGCGACCCAGCAACCGATCGCCGTCGCCAGCTTTGCTGGCAAGGTCCGGCATGCGGCGTGGCACGACAAGCCGAGCTGGTACCTGAAGACGACAAGCGACCAGGCCCTGCGCCCTGATGTGCAACAAGCCATCGCCCAGCGAATGGGTGCCAGGATCACTTCAGTCGATTCCAGCCACCTGTCGTTGCTTTCCCACCCCGATGCGGTGGCCGGTTTGATCGATCGAGCGGCAAGGGAAGCCGGCCAGTGAGCCGTTTCAGGGAAACCTGGAGAACGGGATAACCCAACCGATGAACGTGAGGTGTGAATGAACATTCTGCATATCGACTCCAGCATCCTGGGCGAGGGCTCCGTGACGCGCGAGCTGTCTGCCGAGCTTGTGGCGCAACTGCGTGCCCGCCATCCCACTGCCAGGGTCACGTACCGCGACCTGGCCGAGCACGAAGTCCGTCACCTGAACGGTGCCATCGCCGCCGGGTTCCGGCAGCCGGGGGGCGGCGAGTGGGATGAGGCCACGGTGCGCGAGCACCAGGTTTCCGAAACGCTGGTGACCGAGTTTCTGCACAGCGACCTGCTGGTGATCGGCGCGCCCATGTACAACTTTTCGCTATCGAGCCAGTTAAAGGCCTGGCTGGACCGCATTGCCCAGGTAGGGCGCACGTTCAAGTACACGGAAAACGGTCCGGTTGGCCTGTCGGCCGGCAGGCGGGTGATCGTGGTTTCGGCGCGCGGCGGTTTCTATGCGCAAGGCCCTTTCGCCCACATGGACTTCCAGGAGAACTATCTCAAGGCGTTCTTCGGTTTCCTGGGGATTGGCGATGTGCAGTTTGTTCGTGCCGAAGGGGCGTCGAAAGGCGACCAGGTACGACAGCAGGGGATCACACGGGCCAGGTTGGCCATTGCCGATGTACTGAGCGGTTTGCCGGTTTCCGCCTGACTCCACACCTTGATGAGGATAGACCCATGCTATTTGCCATTACGCTGAGCTACACTCGTCCGATCGAGCAGGTCAAGGCTCATCTGGATGCTCACAAGGACTGGCTGGTGCAGTTCATCAAGGCCGGCCGCATCCTGGTGGCCGGGCCACTGCAACAGCAGGGCGGCGGGTTCATCCTCGCGCAGGGAGAGGGTGTTTCCGATATCGAGCGGATGCTGGCCGAGGATCCGTTCGTTGTTTACCAACTGGTGACTTTCGACATTCGCTGCTGCGAGCCGGCGATCCGTTCCAGCAGCTTTCCCGAACAGTGGGCGCCGGAGGCCAGGGCGGTCTAGATTGCCGCCCGCAACTCCCTCGGCGACAACCCGTAATGCTTGCGAAACCGCACCGCAAAGCGTGACGCCGAGGCATACCCGCTCGCCGCGGCAATCTCGCCAATCGGCCTTGGCGTGGTCTGCAGCCAGTGCAGCGCCATGCCCAGCCGGACGTTTTCCAGGATATTGCTGAAACTGTCGTCCTCGTTCGCCAGTTGGCGCCGCAAGGTCGAGGCCCCCAGATGCAGGCGTTCGGCGACATCGGCCACCGTCCAGTCCCGTGCCGGAGCGCTCATGACGATCTGCTGCACGCGTTCGCACAGCGGGTCGCGGCGGTCCAGCAGTACCGGCCCGGCCCAGCCGCCCAGGGTCAGCGCCAGCAGCACCGCTTCGGCGTAATGAATGCGCAAGGCCTCCGGCGCGTCGGTGTTGATGGCTTCCAGCAGGCTTTCCCAGGCACCGGTGATGTGCCGGTCCAGTGGTACGCAGAGTTCCTGCGGGCCGACCTGGGCGGGCAGGGCGTTGATCTGCTGGCCGTGACGGGCGCTGAAGGCGCGTAACAGTTCCGTGGGGAAACTCACCGTGTCGGCGATGTAGTAACCCTGCATACCGGGAAAGTTGTTGATCGCCAGTTCACGCCCCGCCGGCAGCAGTATCAGGTGCCTGGAGCCTACGCGCATCTGCCGGTCGTCCCAGCTCATCAGCTTTTCCCCCTGGCGAATCCGGCACAGGGTGGTGACGAAGATCGGCACCCGCTGCAGCGCATGGGGCTGGCGGGCCTGGATTACGCTGGTGCCGAGGCGGCTTTCGCGATGCTGGGGGCCGGCAGGTGCGTGCATGGTTACGGGCGTCCGTAGGTGGCGGTGAGGGTGGCCTTGCCCAGGGCGTTGGCGTTGAGCATGTAGCCTACCAGGGCGCCGCTGGACTGTTCGTCGACCGGCAGTCTATCCGTCTTCAAGGCCCACACGGTGAACTGGTAACGGTGCGGTTTATCGCCTGGCGGTGGGCAGGCGCCGCCGAAGCCGGGTTGGCCGTAGTCGGTGCGCCCCTGCACGGAGCCTGCGGGCAACTGGCCGCCCTTGCTGCCGGCGCCGGAAGGCAGTTCATGGGTGGTGGCGGGGAGGTTGACCACGGTCCAGTGCCACCAGCCGCTGCCGGTCGGGGCGTCCGGGTCGTAGGCGGTGATGGCGAAGCTTTGGGTGCCCGCCGGGGCATTCTGCCAGGACAGTTGCGGCGAGGTGTTGCCGCCGCTGCAACCGAAGCCCTGGAAGACTTCGCGGCTGGTCAGTGGCTTGCCGTCGCTGATGTCGTGGCTGCTGACGGTGAAGTCGGCGGCCTGGGCGGCAACGCTCATGGTGAGGGCGGCGAGGAGGAAGGGGATTTTCATGGGCGTCTCGTCTTTGGGTGGAAAGGCGAGTCTATGGGGTGGCGCAAGCCGGTGTTGTGCCGCGGCGCTCGGGTGTTGTGCCGAAACGCTCGGGTAGTGTCAGGGTGAGGGCTTCTGCGGGCAAGCCCGCTCCCACAGCGGGAGGCGGGCTGCCGGAAGGATCATTTGCGTTTGAACAGTTTGCCGAGGAAGCCGGCGATGGCCACCAGGCCCAGGATGATGAACTTCTTGAAGGCCAGCAGGGCTACGCCGATCTTGGCGAACAGGCCGGCCTTGGCGGCGATGCCGCCGGCGACCAGGGCGGCCAGGCCGTACGGCGCCAGCTTGTCGGTCTTGGCGTCGTAGTCGGCGTAGCGATTGCCGTCGGTGAAGTTGGTGAAGGCGAGGATCTTCGGCGTTTCCTGCTTGATGGTCTGCAGGTCGGCCATCGCCGCCACGGCATTGAGTTCCAGCACGCCCTCGCGACCCAGCACGCGGATGCTGTAGTTCAGGGTGGTCTGGTCGGCGTCGTCGGCCTTCAGCTCGCGGGCCCAGTACATCTTGTGGGTGCCCTGGTCGTAGCTCGGGGGCTCGGCCCAGCCCAGCAGTGTCAGGCCGGCGTAGCCCTGCTTGCGCCGCTCCTTGTTGTCTTCCTCGTCATCGGCCTGCATCTGCTTGAGCAGGTCGGCGTAGTCGATCTTGGCCGCGTCATCGTCGGAAATGTGGCCGTCGTTCTTGTAGCTGATGATCACGCCCCAGCCATTGTCGGCCAGCGGGCTGACGGCGGTCGGGATGATCATGCCGAGGGTCTTGTGGCCTGGCGGGTTGCCCCAGGCTTCGGTCAGCAGCCGCTCGGTGTCGTCCGGCGACAGGTAGTAGAACTCGTTGTTGAGCTGCAGGGTGGCGATGCCGCTGGGCAGGGTGATGTTGCCGTGCTGTTGCTTGAGGGTGGCCAGCCATTGTTCGGCGGTCTGGTGCGGCTGCTCGCTGGCGGTTGGCGCAGGCGCGGGGGTGTTGGCGGCAATGGCGGGCAAAGTGGTCGCGCTGAGCAACACTGCCACCAACAACTGGCGCAGGTGTTTCATCGTAGTCCCTTACATTTTGAATTAATTTGGTCGGGCAGGATAACCGAAAGGACTGGTCAATCGCCAGATTGTCGTGTCCACAGCCTACTGCGGCGTGGTCTCCAGGCGCTCCTGCAACAGCCGGGCGAAGGCCTCTCGGGCTGGGTGGCGGGTGGTTTCCTTGTGCCAGATGAAGCTGTTCTGCACCGGTGTCAGTTCGTCGAAACGATAGGTCGCCAGCCCCGTCGATTGCTCGAAGCGGCGCAGGATGCCTTCCGGCACCAGCGATACGCCGGCCCCGGCGTTCACGCAGCCAATGATGGTGCCCCAACTGCCATAGCTGGCGATCGGCGGGTTGCGATCGTGTTCCTGTACCCAGTTCTTCAGCGCAGCGCGATAGGGGCAGCCGCTGGGCCACATGATCAGGGTGCGGCCCAGCAGGTCATGGGCACTGTGGATCGCTGGGCTGCCGGCGGCGCTGATCAGCACCAGGTTCTCGCGGTAGAGCGCAGCGCTGGCGATTTTCGGGTGATGGATGTCGACGGCCACCAGGGCGCCGTCGAGGCGGCGCTGGCGGACGTCCTCCATCAACTGCGTCCAGGTGCCGGTGATCAGCTCCAGGCTGACCTCGGGGTAGGCCTGGTGGTACTCGGCGAGCAGCGCCGGCAGGTGCACGGTCGCGCAGGACTCGATGGCGCCAATGCGCAAGGTCCCGCAAGGGCGGGTGTTGGCGTCGACGGCACGCTTGGCTTCGTCCACCAGGTTGAGGATCTTCGCGCAGTAGTCCAGGAAAATCTGTCCGGCCGGGCTGATGCTCAGGCCGCGCCCGGCGCGCACGAACAGTTCGGTGCCCAGTTCGCCTTCCAGTTGCTTGATGCGCGTGGTGATGTTGGACGGCACGCAATGCAGCCGTTGCGCGGCGAGGGCGATGCTGCCGGTTTCGGCAACGGCTTTAACCATGCGCATTTGCGCCAGTTCCATGATTCACTCCCGGTGAATTCTCGTCTCAATATTCGTCAATTGTGCTGATCGCCAGGCCGCTCGAGACTGGAGGCATTCCCTAGATCATCTTGGATGTCGTCCTGCCGTGAAAGCCCTGTCTTCGATAAAAGTTTCCCTTGCCACCGCCTCGGTCATTCTCTGCTGGGCCTATTCGCCCACCGGTATCCACATCGGCCTGGAAAACTACAGCCCGGGGCACCTGGCCCTGCTGCGGTTTCTGATCGCCTCGCTGTTCATGGCCGGCGTGGCGCTGGCAAAGGGCATCGCCTTGCCCCGCCTGCGCGATCTGCCGTGGCTGTTCGTGCTGGGTTTTTTCGCGATTTTCCTCCATCACGTCAGCATCAATTATGGCCAGCAATGGGTCACGCCGGGAGCGGGCAGTGTGCTGGCCCAGTCGACGCCGTTGTTCAGTACGCTGATCGCGTATTTCTGGCTCAGGGAGTCGGTGAGCGGCTGGCGCTGGCTGGGCGTGCTTGCCGGGTTCGTCGGGGTATTGGTGGTGATCTGGGGGGATCGCGGGATTGGCACGTTCAATCCCCAGGGGTTCCTGATCGTGCTGGCGGCGCTGTCCTGGAGCATCTATTTCGCCTTGCAGAAACACTACGCCCATCACTACGACGGGCTGACCACGGTGTGCTACATGGTCTGGGCCGGCACGCTGCTGCTGTGCGTCTATCTGCCGGGGCTGGGGCAGGCGGTGACCCAGGCGTCGCTGCGGGTGAATGTCGCGGTGCTGGTGCTGGGGATCTTTCCCAGCGCCCTGGCCTACCTGGCCTGGGCCTATGTGCTGACGCATTCGGCGGTCAGCCGTTCAGCGGTTGCGTTGTACCTGATTCCACCGGTGGCGATCGTGATGGCGGCGCTGGTGTTGGGGGTTGGCGTATCGCCGATGGTGCTGCTGGGTGGGGCGATCGTGCTGGGGAGCGTGCTGGCGTTGCAGTTGGAAGGGCGCAAGGGGGACACGATTCGCGGCGGTTCGGTGCCACGGCAAGCCCGTCCCCACAGGGGCGAGGGTGCCCGTGGGATGGCGTCGGAGGAGCTTGTGCCCCAGGTCCGGCCCCGTGGGGCGGACCTGAAGTGAGGTGATTCAGGGCTTGGACAAGGCGAGATCGACCGCGGCGATCAGTTTTCCCAGGTCCTTTGAGGGGGCTTTGTGAATGACGCCGAACAGGTAGGCACGCTGCTCGTCCTCGTCGCCCATATCCGCGAAAAACACTTTCAGTTTTACCCCCAGCACATCGGCGAACAGAAACAGCGCGTCCACGCTTGGGGTGTAGCTGCCGGTTTCGAAGCGGCTGATGGTTTTGGGGTCAAAACCGGTTCTCTCGCCAAGTTCAGCCTGAGTCAGCCCCGCTACCTTGCGATAGCGTCTAATGGCCATACCCAAACTTGAAATTTCCATCGCTCAATTCCCATTTAGAATCAAGAACTTAACGATAAATCTTTGCATTAGGCAACACCATGATTCATCACCTTCTATTGCATAATGTGATGTAATTCGTAGAATCGGCGGATCGGACAGATTTTTGGTGATCGGGTTTGAAGCGGCCGTTTTGCAAGCCGGGAAATCCTTGTATTTCCCCGGGCGGCATGCCAGGCGCGCCGAACCGAGCCTTCGGGTGTCTATTTTGCGGGTTTCAGCGGTCCATGCTTCGATCTGCTGACAACCTCGGTTTAACTCTAGTTGATCTTCGTCGAAGTTCTGCCGAACAGCGTGCATTGCTCCGTTGTGGGGGCGGGCTCGGCTGTGGTGGCGAACGGGTGCTGGTCTCTGCGGGGGCGGATGCCCGGTCGAGCGGTTCAACCGAATTGCCCAAGTGAACTGACTCATGGACGAGACGTACCGCAAGGTGGTGGATGCAGCAGCGATTTTCTCCGAGACGGACCTGAACGGCCGGATCACCTACGTCAACGAGCCGTTCTGTGCCATTTCCGGCTACAGCCGCGAGGAGCTGCTGGGGCAGAACCACCGGATGCTCAATTCCGGCTTTCACCCGACCGAATTCTTTGACGACATGTGGCGCACCCTGACCCGTGGGCAGGTATGGAAGGGCGAAGTGTGCAACCGCGCCAAGGACGGCTCGCTGTTCTGGCTCGACAGCACCATGGTGCCGCTGCTGGATGATGTGACGGGGCAGGTGCGCAAGTACATGTCGATCCGCTTCGATGTCAGTGAAAAGCAGCGTTTGCTGCAGACCTTGCAGTGGCGCGTAGGCCATGACGTGCTGACCGGCCTGCCCAACCGGGCCTTTCTCTCCGAACTGCTGAACCAGGCCCTGGACTTCGCCCGGCGCGAGCGGATTCCCCTGGCGGTGTGCATGCTCGATCTCGATGGCTTCAAGGCGGTCAACGACAGCTACGGGCATGCCTGCGGCGATGCGTTGCTGGTGGAAGTCGCCGCGCGGTTGCGCGGGATCATGCGCGGCGAGGATGTGGTGGCGCGCCTGGCGGGCGATGAGTTCGTGCTGATCCTGCGCTACGTGCACGATAGCCAGGCGTTGCGCGCCGCCTTGCAGCGGGTGCTGTGGGCGATCTCGGCGCCGTACTCGATTCGCGGGCAGGAACTCCACGTCTATGCCAGCATCGGCGTGACCCTGTTCCCGGAAGATGATGAGGATGCCGACACCCTGCTGCGTCACGCCGACCAGGCCATGTACATGGCCAAGCAGGGCGGGCGCAACCGCTTCCACCTGTTCGATGTGTCGCTGGACCAGGAGATCAGGGCCACCTACCAGACCGTTGAACTGATACGCCAGGCCCTGGCCGCCGATGAACTGCGGCTGGTCTATCAACCCAAGGTCAACCTGCGTACCGGCCAGGTGCTCGGTTTCGAGGCGCTGGTGTGCTGGCAGAATCCGCAACGCGGCCTGCTCGAAGCCCACGAGTTCCTGCCGCTGGTGGCGCAGACGGATGTGATCGGCGAGATCGGCGAATGGGTCATCGATGGTGTCCTGGCGCAGATACAGGCCTGGCGGCGGGTGGGCTACCACTGGCCGGTCAGCCTGAACATCGCGGCGCGGCACTTCCAGCGCGCGGATTTCGTGGCGCGGCTGCAGGCATTGCTGGCCCGTTATGCCGAGGTGCCGGCGCAGATGCTGGACCTGGAGATCGTCGAATCGGTGGCCATCGAGAACATCCAGCGGGTGAGCCAGTGCCTGCTGGCGTGCCAGGCGCTGGGGGTGCGCTTTTCCCTGGATGATTTCGGCACCGGCTATTCGTCGCTGAGCCACCTCAAGCGCCTGCCGACCCAGACCATCAAGATCGATCGTTCCTTCGTTCGCGATATTCTCCACGACCAGGATGACCTGGCCCTGACCACGGCGATCATCGGCCTGGCCCGGGCGTTTGGCCGCGAGGTGATTGCCGAGGGGCTGGAAACGGCCGAGCAGGGGCAACTGCTGATCAGCCTGGGGTGCGACGTGGCGCAGGGTGGATTCATTGCCCGACCGATGGCGGCGCAGGCGGTGCCGGGTTGGGTCGCCGGGTTCGTTCCCTCGCCACTGTGGCGTGCAGCGCCCGACATCGTGTAGGCGTTGGCTTGCTGGCGATAACGGCCACGCAATTGATTGGCTGGCCGCCAGCGGCGGATCGACAGCAGGTATCAGCAGCGACACGCCTCATATATAGTCGCTTTGCGGGTCGGGCAGCCAGGACAGATTAGAGAACCGCGCTGGATGCAATTTCGCCCCTGCTCCGCTAGCATTAGCGGTCTTCCGCTTTCCAGATGCGACGGTTATCGATGAGTTATCAGGTTCTTGCACGTAAATGGCGTCCGCGCTCGTTCCGCGAAATGGTCGGCCAGACCCATGTGCTCAAGGCGCTGATCAATGCTCTGGACAGCCAGCGGCTGCACCATGCCTATCTGTTCACCGGCACCCGCGGGGTGGGCAAGACCACCATCGCACGGATCATCGCCAAGTGCCTGAACTGCGAGACCGGCATCACTTCCTCGCCCTGCGGAACCTGTTCGGTATGCCGCGAGATCGATGAAGGGCGCTTCGTCGACCTGATCGAGATCGACGCCGCGAGCCGGACCAAGGTCGAGGATACCCGCGAGCTGCTGGATAACGTGCAGTACGCACCGAGCCGCGGGCGCTTCAAGGTCTACCTGATCGACGAAGTGCACATGCTCTCCAGCCACTCGTTCAACGCCTTGCTGAAAACCCTGGAAGAGCCGCCTCCCTACGTCAAGTTCATCCTGGCAACCACCGACCCGCAGAAACTCCCTGCAACGATTTTGTCGCGTTGCCTGCAGTTCTCCCTGAAGAACATGACCCCGGAGCGGGTGGTCGAGCATTTGACCCATGTACTCGGGGTCGAGAACGTGCCGTTCGAAGACGATGCCCTGTGGCTGCTCGGGCGCGCGGCCGACGGTTCGATGCGCGACGCGATGAGCCTGACCGACCAGGCCATTGCCTTCGGTGAAGGCAAGGTCCTGGCCAGTGATGTGCGGGCGATGCTCGGCACGCTGGACCATGGCCAGGTCTACGATGTGCTGCATGCGCTGATCGACGGCGATGCCAAGGCGCTGCTCGAAGCCGTGCGCCACCTGGCCGAGCAGGGGCCGGACTGGAACGGCGTGCTTTCGGAAATCCTCAACGTGCTGCACCGGGTGGCGATTGCCCAGGCGCTGCCCGAGGGTGTCGACAACGGCCATGGCGACCGCGACCGGGTGCTGGCCCTGGCCCAGGCGCTGCCGGCCGAGGACGTACAGTTCTACTACCAGATGGGCCTGATCGGTCGGCGCGACCTGCCGCTGGCACCGGATCCGCGTGGTGGCTTCGAGATGGTCCTGCTGCGGATGCTCGCCTTCCGCCCGGCCGACAGCGCCGCGGCGCCCAGGCAGCCACTAAAGCCAGTGGGGATCAGCCAGGCCACAGTTGATTCCGCGAGCAAGGTGGCTGGGCCGGCCACTGCCGCGCCGGCGGCCGTTGCTCCCGTGGTCGAGACGCCTGCCGCGCCAGTTGCCCCCTCGGCTCCGCCAGCACCGGCCCCGGCTGCGGTGGTCGAGGTTGTACCCGAGCCCGAGCCGGTTGCCTGCGAGCCGGAGCCCGAGCCCGTTGCTGCGGCCGTCGAGGAAATCGACCTGCCGTGGAATGAGCCTGCCCAGGCTGCGCCACAGCCGCAGGCACCCGAGCCCGAGCCGGTCGAAGAGCCGGTGCCGGAGGTCGTTGCCGAACAACCGGAAGCGCCGCATGCGCAGTCAACGGCTCCGGAATGGGCGGCCGCGCCGATCCCCGAGTCGATTCCAGAGCCGATGAGCAGCAGCGCGGCGGGCCCCGATCGCGACGATGAGCCGCCGCTGGACGAAGACTACATCGAGCCGGACATGGATTCGGCCTACAGCTACCTGGATGAGTTGGCGACCGAACACGCCGCCGAGCTGGAGCCGCAGCCCGAGCCCGAACCGCTGCCCGCGGCGCAACCGGCAACCGGCCTGGCCCTGGAGTGGCTGCAGCTGTTCCCGAAACTGCCGATTTCCGGCATGACCGGCAGCATCGCCGCCAACTGCACGCTGATCGCGGTCGACGGTGACGACTGGCTGTTGCACCTGGACCCGGCCCACAGCGCCCTGTTCAACCCGACGCAGCAACGGCGCCTCAATGAAGCGCTGAACCAGTATCACGGGCGCACGCTGAAACTGAGCATCGAGCTGATCAAGCCCGAGCAGGAAACCCCGGCCCAGGCGGCCGCGCGTCGTCGGCACGAGCGACAGAACGAGGCCATCGCCTCGATTCATGCCGATCCGTTCATCCAGCAAATGATGCAACAGTTCGGCGCGGTGGTCCGTGACGATACTATTGAACCTGTCGATGCCCTGGTGACCCAGGGCTAATAACTGAAAGGTGCGAGGCAACCGCCTCGCACCGCTTGTCCAAGCAACTTTGAGGTGATTCCCATGATGAAGGGTGGCATGGCCGGCCTGATGAAGCAGGCGCAGCAGATGCAGGAAAAAATGGCCAAGATGCAGGAAGAGCTGGCCAACGCCGAAGTCACCGGCAAGGCCGGCGGCGACATGGTCAGCGTGGTCATGACCGGCCGTCATGACGTCAAGCGCGTGAGCATCGACCCGAGCCTGCTCGAAGGCGTCAGCGATGACGACCGTGAAGTACTGGAGGATCTGTTCGCCGCCGCGGTCAACGATGCCGTGCGCAAGATCGAAGCCAACAGCGCCGACAAGATGTCCGGCATGACCGCTGGCATGCAACTGCCACCGGGCTTCAAGCTGCCATTCTAAGGCCGCTTGCTGTTGAACGATGCCAGGCTTGACGCCTGGCATCGTCGTTTCCGGGGCTCGCGGCCGGCGTATTTGACGCTGGCCGGAGCCGCGGGTATAAACCGCCTCTCGCAGTTTTGTCGGACCTATCGCCCATGAGCTTCAGCCCCCTGATTCGCCAACTGATCGACGCTTTCCGGGTTCTGCCCGGTGTCGGCCAGAAAACCGCCCAGCGCATGGCCCTGCAACTGCTCGAGCGTGATCGCAGCGGCGGTGCGCGCCTGGCCCAGGCGTTGGCCCAGGCCATGGACGGGGTCGGGCACTGCCGTCAGTGCCGCACCCTGACCGAGGACGACCTGTGCCCGCAGTGCGCCGACCCTCGGCGTGACGACAGCCTGCTGTGCGTGGTCGAAGGGCCGATGGATGTCTATGCGGTGGAGCAGACCGGCTATCGCGGTCGCTACTTCGTGCTCAAGGGCCACCTGTCGCCGCTCGACGGCCTCGGCCCGGAGGCTATCGGTATTCCGCAACTGCTGGCGCGGATCGAAGAGCAGGGCAGTTTCACCGAGGTCATCCTCGCCACCAACCCGACGGTCGAGGGCGAGGCTACGGCGCACTACATTGCCCAATTGCTGACCAACAAGGGGCTGGTCACCTCGCGTATCGCCCATGGCGTGCCGCTGGGCGGCGAGCTGGAGTTGGTGGACGGCGGCACCCTGGCACATTCGTTCGCCGGTCGTAAACCGATCACCTTGTAAGGGCAGCGGCCGTCCCGATGAGGGGCGACACGCCTGGTGTTGCTGTCGGCTTCAGGACGTCAGCAACAGCATGATCTGGTCCAGGCGGGTGTTGGCCACCCAGGCCACCAGCGTGCCCAGGAGGGTCGCACCGCCAGCCATGTAGGCCAGACGGGCACGGATGGATTTTACATCGCTGCGCACTTCGCCAAGGTCACGGTGGATGTATTCGAAGCGGGTTTCCAGTTCGGTGATGCGCGGTTCCATGGTGCTGCCTCCAGAGGCGGCGTTCTGCTTGGCCAGGCTGTCGGGACCGGCGGATGGCTGCACGGGATCGTGGTTGTCCGGCCACCGGTAGGCAGGTTGCAGGTGCGGTGTGACATAGCGCTTGAGCTCGACTTCCATGTGATTTTTTGTCCTCGAAGGTCCAGGCTCCGGGCGCCATCGCCCGGATAAAAGACACTTCAAAAACTCGCTCTATTTGGCTGGCGGGTCAATTGAGGCGATTCCCTGATATCTATCGGAAAAGTCGCCAGGGCGGCAGTGGCTTGTCCGGTCAGGCATAGGGGCCGTCCCAGTAGCGCTTGTACATGCCCAGGCTTTTCTTCAGGCCCTTGGGCAGGTAGCGCTCCTGCTGGCTGAGTTTGTAGGCGAACAGCTTCACCGCATTGCGCAGCAGCGAGCCAGGCCAGGCCGCCAGGCGCCTGGGGCCGAGGAATTTCAGCTCGGACAGCACATAGCGCAAGCCTTCGCCGCCCGCGCCGCCGAATGCCTGGCGAATCCACGGTTCGCGGGCATGGAACACGCCGATATCGAAGTAGCGGCGAAACTCTTCCCAGAGGGTGTAGTTGTGCGAATGCCGGCAGCAGGCGCTGCCCTCGTAGGCGACTTTCCAGCCGGCCAGCAGCATCTTCGCGGCTACGTACATGTCTTCGGACAGAATCACGTGCTGTGGGAAACCGCCGACCTGCACCAGTGCCTGGCGCCGGTAGGCACAGAAGGAGTTGGAAGCGAACGCGGTCTTGATGCCCAGGCGTGGCGCGTCCTCCAGGCTCTTGACCTGGGAGGTGGGCGGGTAGTTGAACAGCCGCGCGTGCTCGGCCAGCGGGCTGGCGTCCAAGTGTGCCAGTTGCCGGCCGCAGACCGCACCGATGCGTTCGTCGGTGAACGGCCAGGCGATGTTGGCCAGTGCCTCGGGATTTTCCAGGTAGGCATCCTGGGTCATGAACACGTAGACGTCGTACTCCGGGTGGCGCTCGACCATCATCTGCCGGGTGCCGCCGTGGTTGAAGTCCCTGCTGTCGATGCGCAGGACATTGGGGCAGCGGGACTCGGCCAGCTCGAAGGTGCCGTCGCTGGAGCTGGAGTCCACGATCAGGGTATCGAACACCGCCGTCTGGCGGTCGAGGGAGTCGAGCAGGCGTTCCAGGTCCCGACGGCCGTTATAGGTCGGGATCACACAGGCCACTTTGAGAGTCGACATGGTTCAGCCTCCAGGAATTGCCGCCGGCCGCCAGGGACGCAACCAGCAGGCCAGGGCGATCAGCAGCGCCAGGCTGTAGAGGGTGCTCAGGCCCAGTTGCAGCCAGGTCCCCGAGAGCGGGTGCAGCACCAGGGCGGCGCTGATCATCACGCCGAGCCCCAGCAGCCAGTGGCTGCGCCAGGGCACTTCGGCCAGCAGTTGCTGGCGGCGCATCAGCAGCAGGCCGGTGAGGATCACGCCGCAGACGGCCGCCAGGGCGACTCCGACCAGACCGAAGACATACGGCAGCACTGCCAGCAGCAGGGCGTTGAGCAGGCTGCCGGCCAGTTCGCAGTTGAGCGGCATGCGCGTATCGCCGGCAGCGTAGGCGTAGCGGGCGAGCAGGGCGTTCCAGGCGCCGAACATCAGCGGTACGGCGAACCACGCCAGCAGTTCCGGCAGCGGGCTGTCGGCGGCCTGGTTGGGCAGCAGCAGGCTGACCAGCGCGGCGGCGGCGCCGATCAACCCGGCCACGGCCGGCAGGGTCAGCAGGGTGGCACTGGCCAGGCCCTTGCGCAGCAACGACAGACGCTCGCTGCCGGCGCTGCCGCTCATCAGTCCGAGCAGTACCTGGTTCAGGCTCATCAGGGCGATCAGCGGCAGGTTGATCAGCTTGCGCGCCAGGTTGATCCAGGTGACCGCGCCTTCACCCAGCAGCGAGGCGACCATCCGTTCCAGCAGGGCCAGGCCCTGGCTCGCCAGGTTGCTGCTCAGCAGCGGGCCGATCTGCTTGAGCAACTCGCGGCCGGCACCGGGGGCGTGTGCCGCCTGCCAGGGTTTCCAGCCGCTGCGCAACAACGACGGCAGCAGCACCGTCGGCATCAGCAGGCTGCCCAGCACGCAGGCGCCGGCCAGGCCGGTCGGCGTCGCCGCATGGCGCAGAATGGCCAGGTACAGCACCGGCGGCAGGTTGAACAGCAGCGAGCCGAGCCCGGCCAGGACGAAGCGCGAACGCGCCTGCAAGGGCACGCAGAACAGCCCATGGAGGATGAAGCCCGGCGCGCACCAGGCCAGCCAGTGCAGGCTGCCGCTGGCCAGTTGATAGCCCTGGCTGTCGAGGCCGGGGCCGATCAGTCGGACCCACAGCGGCGCGCCGATGCTGAGTACGCCGCCCACCAGCACGCCGCCCAGCAGCAGGCGTGGCGCCAGCGCCCCGAGCCAGTTGGCCTGGTCGCCAACCGAGCGTTGCTGGTACAGCGGCAGTGCCGCCGCGCTGAGCAGGCCGGCGGCCAGCGCCATGCGCAGGGCTTCCGGCAGAAACAGCGCGACGAGGAAACTGTCGCTGCGCCCACTGGCGCCCCAGGCGGCCACCAGCAGCCACTCGCGGGCGAAACCGGCGGCCAGGCCGGTGAGGGTCGCCAGGGTCAGCCAGAGGGTCGATCCGAACATCGGCGTGGCTCAGTGGAACAAAGTGAACAGGCCTTTGCCGCCCACCTTGTAGTTGAGGCCACGGCAACGTTCGCCCTTGATCGCCGCATCCGGGCCGCCGACGATGGCGTAGGCCGGAATCGGCTTGGACACCACGCACTGGCCACCGACCACCGCGCCCTCGCCGATGTCGGCACCGAAGGACAGCAGCGCACGGCTGGCGATCCAGGCATAGTCGCGGATATACACCGGCCCACCGACCGCCCAGAATTCCGGCGCGTGGACATCATGCCCGCCGGCGATGATCAGTACGTGGGAAGCAATGGTCACGTGGTCGCCGATGATCAGTCCGCCGCGGGCATCCAGCTGGCAGTGCCAGCCGACCGTGCTGTCGTTGCCGATGCGCAGGCTGTCGACACCCAGCACCTCGGTGTTGCGCCAGACCGTCGAGCCCTTGCCGATTTTCGCCCCGCCCAGACGCAGCCAGAGCAGGCGCAGGGTGTGACTGGGGATCTTGCAGATGAGGATGTTGTAGGCCAGTTCCCACCAGCGCAGCATGCGGTCGCGCAGGGTCGGCCAGTTGATGCCGTAGAGCGGGATCAGCGCGCCCTTGATCTCGCGCCCCAGCAGGGCATAGAAACGCCGGGCCAGCGGGTTTTCGATACGTGGTTCGATGTTCAGGTAGCTGATGAAGCACAGCACGTTGCCCTTGAGCGGTTGTTCGAAGCAGACATCGTTTTCCAGCATCCAGTCATAGGCGGCTTGCAGTTCCTCCAGGCTGACGGCCATCTTCTCTGCGTATTCGGGCAGGGCCTCTCGCAGGTTCTGCGAGTGCAACATACGGTGTTTCATGGGTGGGCTCCAGAAAGGCTCGAGGCCTTGGGCTTGAGGCGTCGGGCTTCGTGCAGGTTCAGGCCCAGCAGCAGCCAGAACAGGGCGATCAGTACCTGGGTGAAGCTGAAATAGTGGTCGAAGATACCACTGAGCAGCGCGGCCACCAGGCCGGCGGTGCTACCGAGCCAGAGGGCATTGTCCGCGGTCAGGCGGATGGTCTCCTGGTGGGGGCGGGTTTCCCGCCACCAGCTCCAGATGACCGTGACGAACAGCAGCATGCCGGGAATGCCGAGCTTGTAGATGAAGTTCAGCCACAGGTTGGATATCCCCCAGAGGCCGGTACCGGGCACTGGGGGCTCGGTCTTGAAGCCGATACCGAAGGGGAACATTGCCATGGCCTGCGGGAAGTGCGCGTACTCGTCGAAGCGCACGCTGGTACTGGCATCGTTGGTGGAGAAGAGGGTCAGCAGGCGATCCTGCAGCGGCGGATAGAACATCAGCAGGAGGGCGCCGAAGGCCACGCCGCCCATCAGCAGGCGACCGGTGTAGGGCACGCGCTTGCGCGCCAGCCAGATCAGCACCACGATCAGGCTCAGCAGCGCGCCGCGCGAGCCGCTCAGCAGCAGGGCCACCGCGCCCAGGCCGGCGACGGCGAAGCCCAGCGCCCGTGGCCAGCCCTGCCGGGTCAGGCCGAAGCAGAAGGCCAGTGGCAGCAGCAGGGCCATGGCGCCGCCCGTGACGTTGGGGTGCATCCATGGCGAGCCCATGCGATTGGACATCGCGCTGAGGCTGTCGCCCAGCACCGCGATACCGCCATAACCGAGCCTTTCCAGGATCGGCGTCATGCTGGTGGCGGTACCGTTCTTGAGGAACACCGGGATCGACAGCAAGAGCATCATCAGGGTGCCCAGCAGCAGGCCGGTCACCACCTGTTCGCGGGCCTTCGGCGTATTCAGCAGGCGTGGCACCAGGAACAGCACCGAGAGGTTGAGCAACCAGCGGATCCAGTTCACCGGGCCGTTGCCCTCGGCGTTCACCGTCAGTTGGCCGACGACGAAGGGAAAGGCGCTGAACAGCATCAACGCCACCAGCAGACGCTCGGTACGCAGCAACGGCGGCTTGTCCGGCAGGTTGTTGAACATGGCCTGCACCAGCACACTGCCCCAGACCAGCAGGATCAGCGCCTCGGACACCGTGGTGCGGATGCCGATCTGCACCGTCGAGTAGGGCAGGAAGGTGGCGAGTACGCTGAACAGCAACAGGCCCCACAGCGGGTGGCGGATGATCGTCACGATCCCGGCGATACCGACCAGCACTATCAGCACCTTGAAGGCCGGCAGCAGCCAGACCAGCACACCGAAGACCAGGCTGAACAGCAGTGCTATGGGCATCGCGATCGGCATTATTGCAGCTCCCCGAGCAATTGGTTGAAGCGTTCCCGGTAGGCGGCCGTGGCGTAACGGGCGGCCCACTCGCGCAAGGCGCCGGAATCTTCGGCCGGGGCCTCGGCCAGGCTCAGCATCAGGGCGGTCAGTGCCGGACTGTCGGTGGGCGAGAAGCGCGGGCTGTGCGGCGGGGTGATTTCATCCAGCGACGAACCGCTGGCGACCGCGACCGGCGTGCCGACGCTCAGCGCCTCGACCACCGGCAGGCCGAACCCTTCGGCGTAGGAGGGTTGCCACAACCGCTGGGCCTGGCGGTACACCGCGTGCAACTGGGCATCGCTGATACCGCTGAGGTAGTGCAGCCCCGGCAGGTGCCGCAGCGGCGAGGGCAGGTGCTCGGGGTCGCCGATCAGCACCAGTTCCGGGACCTGGTCCGATTGCTGGCGGGCGGTCTGCCAGGCACTGACGAACCAGGGGATGTTCTTGCGCGGCTCGCGGGTCCCGACTGCCAGCCAGTAGCGCTCCGGCAACTGCAGGTCGGTGATGTCGGCCGGCTCGCCGCTGAAACCATCGACCAGGTTGGGCAGGACCCGGACCTTGTCGCGGGCCTGCGGGAACAGTTTGACCAGTTCGTCGGCGGTGTACTGCGAGGGTGTCCAGATCCGGTCGGCGACCTTCACCGAGTGACCGATCGACAGCCGGTCGGTGGCGCGATAGATCCGTCTCTTGATCTGCGAGCCGTGGCTGTTCTGCAGCGTCAGCTGGAACAGGTCGTGCAGTTGCAGCACATAGCGCATGCCGGCCGGCTTGCGGCCCAGGGGCAGGCCCATGTTGAAGTTGCAGATATAGACTTCCACCCCGGCCTCGCGCAGGGCACCGGGGAGGAAGCCGGCTTCGAACTTCAGGCGCAGGGGCAGCCGGTGAATGCCCTGCAGCGGCGCCTCCCAGCGTGGGCAATGAACGCGGCGGCGCAACGGATGATCATAGGGCGCCACACCGAACAGTTGCAGTTGCACCGCGGGGTTGGCCCGCAGGGCCTCTTCCAGTGCCAGGTTCTGACGGCCGATGCCGGTTTGGGTGTAGCCCGCCGTCGGGCGGTAATCCAGGCCTATGCGCATACGGACACTTCTTCTTTCTTGAGCTGTGGGAGTCGGGTGTAGACCGCTTCGAGCTGTGCGGCGGCCACGGCCCAGTCGTGTTCGGCCCTGACGTAGGCCCGGCCGGCGTCGGCGATCTGTTGCAGGCGCGCCGGGTCGGCCAGGGCGTCGGCGAGTATCCGGGCCAGCACTTGCGGGTCCTCGCTGCCCAGGTAGTGGCGGCCGTTCTCGACCTTCAGGCCCGAGCTGCCCTGGTCGGTGGTGACCACCGGCAGGCCGGCGGCCATGGCTTCCAGCACCTTGAGCTTGGAGCCGCCACCCTGGCGCAACGGGGCGAAGAACACCGAGGCGCGGCTTTGCAGGGTGCGCAGGTCGGGCACGAAGCCCTGCCACTCGATGCGTGGGTCGCTCCAGCGCTGGCGCCAGGCGTCCGGCAGGCCGTAGCCGGCAATGGCGAAGCGTACCTGCGGATTGAGCTTCCAGAGTGCCGGGAGGATTTCCTCCAGGGCCCACTCCACCGCATCCAGGTTCGGGCTGTATTCGTAGTTGCCGATGAACAGCAGGCGCTGGGCCGCAAGGTCAGGGGTCACGCCGGCGTAATGGCCGGTGTCGACGCCGTTGACCACCACGGCCACCGGCTTGCCGGTCTGTCCGTGCAGAACATCGGCATCGGCGTGGGTCACCGCGACCAGCTCGGTGGCCTGGCCGAACACCCGGGCCTCCCAGCGCCGGTAGCGCCACTGGTCGTACAGGGTGAAGGGTTTCAGCCAGCCGGGCAGCCGGTCGTAGCTGGCCGCACCGAGGGCCGACTCGACATTGTGCTCGGTGAGGATGAAGTCGCGCCCGCTGTCGATCAGTGGTTGCTCGAACGGCTGGAAACTGTAGCTGTGCTCGATCTGGATCACGTCCCAGTGTTCCTCCAGCAACTGGCGGAACTGCTGCTGCAACTGCGGCGCCGAGCCGTTGACGGCGGCCAGCATCGGGTAGGGCGCGAGCAGCGCGGTGAGCAGTGTGCGCAGGCTGCGCAGCGGCCGCCGCGGCACCACGATCAGTCGTTCCAGATGCGGCAGCAGGGTTTGGCGGGTGGCCTCGTCGAGCGCGCTCTTGGACTGCACCAGCAGGGTGATCCGGTGCCCACGGGCGGCCAGGCTGCGCAGCAGGTGGAATTGTCGGGTCTTGCCGCCGCTGGTGGTGGGCCAGGGCAGGTAGGGCAGAGTCCAGAGTATCTTCATGGCGACCACACCAACAGTTGCAGGCTGGTTTTCAGCGGTACGGTGACGGCCTGGCCGTCGCTCAGGTCGGTACGGCTGCCGGCCAGTGGATCGTACAGGGCTGCCTGGGTGACCCCGGGCAACTGCAGGCTGCTGCCGCTGGCGCTCCAGAACATCCACACGCGCGCTCCGTCGTTGCGGGTCCAGGTGACGCTAAACAGGTCGTCGGGGGCATTGCGCAGGTTGGGCGTGTCGGCCGGTTGCAGTTTCGGGCCGGTCACTTCGAGGAAGTTCTTCAGCGCGGTATAGACCGGCTTGGGTTCGCCGTCGAGGTCTACCAGGCCGTAGAACTGATCCCGCGGGGTGGCCCGGGCGTCAAGGTCGCTGAGGTTGAACAGGAAGATCCGCTGGTAGTCCATCGCGCTCATCAGGGCCAGGCGACGCAGGGTGTAGTCCTGCTGGCCGGAGATGCCGATCAGCGCCTGCATTTCCCTGGGCCCGGCATAGCTCGACCAGCCCCATTCGGTGGCCCATACCTGCGATACCCCGGCGCCGTGCAGCGACTTGTTGAGGCTGTTGCCCTTGGTCAGGAAGTCCCTGGCCGTGGCGCTGTCGCCCTCGGGCAGCTCGGAATAGGGGTGGTAGGCGGCGATGAGGTTCTGGCTGGCCAGCCCCTGGCTGACCAGGTTGTCGAGCATCAGCCCCGGGGTGCTGTGCATCTGGCTGTAGTAGGCCAGGCCGGCGGTGGCCACCGGCTTGCCCGGGACCTTCGCGCGGATCGCCCTGGCGGTGGTGGTCAGCAGTTGGTAGTAGGCGGTGGGATCTTCCTTGGGTAGCCAGATGATGTTCGGCTCGTTCCACACCTGCCAGGTGTTCACCTGGGGATAGCGTTCGGCCAGGGTCGCCATGCGATCGGCGAACAGGTTGAAGTCCCTGGGCGGGTACTGGTCGGTATTGCTGGCGCCGGCCGGTGCGCTGCTGGCAAAGGCCGGCGAGCCCACCAGGTAGGCGAGGATATTGTAGTTGTGCGCCTGCATCTGCTTCATCGCCGCATCGAGGGCGGCGATGTCATAGACCCCTTGCTGCGGCTCGATCATCGGCCAGTGGATGGTCAGGCGCACCCAGTTCAGGCCCAGCTCGTCGAGCCGGCTCATCTGCTTCTGGTAGATATCCGGCTCGAAATACTGGAACTGCACATTGACCCCGAGGAAGTCCTTCCACTCGATTGCCCGCGGCGCCTTGAGCAGCACCTGGGAGGAGGACTGGGCATCGGTGTCGCGCCACTGCAGGCTGCTGAGGACGCCGGCCAGAGCGACCAGCAACGGCACCCAGAGAATCGGTTTACGCCACATTTTCATGCCCTCGACAGGCCTGCTCGAACACCTGCAGGAAACGGTTGGCAGTCTGGCTCCAGACCCGCTGGTTGCCGATCATGCTGGCGTGTTCGGCCCAGCGGATCGCCAGTTCCGGGCTGGCGCACAGGTGACTGATCTCGGCCGCCAGGGCGGTGACGTTGCCCTGGGGAAAGATCACGCCGTTGCCCTGGGCGACTTCCTCGGCGAACGAGCGGGCGTCGGAGGTGATCGCGCCGCGCCCGCAGGCGGCGGCCCAGGACAAGGCGCCGCTGGTGCCACGCAGTTGGCCGAGCAGCTTGAGCTTGCTCGACTCGCGGTAGGGCAGCACCATCACGTGGTGGGCCTGGATCACCTGGGGGATGTCCGCGGCCGGCAGGTCGAGCTGCCAGTCGATGCTGTCCTGCAGGCCGAGGCGCCGGATGTGCTGGCGCAGTTGATCGAGGTAGCTGCCGGACGGGCCGAAGGCCATTTCCGGTTCGCTGCCGCCGGCCAGGGTCAGGCGCAGCCTGCTGCGCAGTTCGGGTTGCTGGGTGAGGGTGATCGCCAGGGCGTCGAGCAGGTCCTCGATGCCCTTGCCGCGGTAGATGAAGCCGAAATACAGCAATTTCAGCGGCTCCAGCGGTGGCAGCGGCGCGGGTTCGATGGCCAGGTTGCCGTGGGGGATCACCGCCATCTGTTCGCCGCGCAGGCCCATGCGCTGGCGCAGGCATTGGCTGCCCGATCGGGTCAGGGTGATCAGCCGGGTCAGGCTGCGGGCCAGTTGCCGTTCCTCGCGCAGGCACAGCGGGTCGGCCAGCACCGTGGCCACCTGCGGCAGGGGCGAGGGCAGGCGGCTGGCCAGTGACAGCGGCCAGGGCAGGCGTTCGCGCCGCCAGACCAGGCGTTCCGGGTCGTGGATGGTGGCCGTCAGTGGCAACCGCGCAAAGCGTGCACGCAAGGCCTTCAGGGCATTGAACTCGGCGAGCCGGCCGCCACCGATTTCCGCGTGCACCAGGTCAATGCCCTGCCAGTCGTGGTCGGCCACCGCCCGGACCGCCCGCTGCGGGTCGTTGCCCAGCCCGGCCAGCGGTGTGCTGACGCGCACGCCCTGGCTCTCCAGGGCCGTCTTCAGGTGGCCGGCATAGTCGGCGATGCCGTTCTGTTCCGGCGGCAGGGGCGCGAGCAGAGCGATATGCATCAGGCGTGACTCCGCAACCGTGCCAAGGTATTGAGGACCCGCTCCGGAATCTCGAAGCGGCGCCGGTTGAGGATGATGCCGTCGACCCGCTTGAAGGCAGTGTTGAGGGTCGTCAGGGCATTTTCCAGAATCGGCACGGTGGTGGTTTCCGCTTCGATGATCAGGGTGATCAGGTCGGCCTGGCGCAGGATCACGAAGGCTTCCTGGTTGGAGAAGAACGCGCCGGCATTGAGCAGCAGGATCTCCCCCGGTTGCGCCGGGCCATCTCCTTCGACCCGTACGTTGTGGCCGCGCTGGCGCAGCAGTTCGCCAAGGTGTTCGATGACGAAGGTGACCCCTTCGCCGTGGCGGGCCGAGGTCAGGCCGATGCTCAGGCCGTGCTCGGCGACCCGTTCCAGCGGCAGCACGCCGTAGAGCCGGTACATGCTCGCGGTGAAGGCGGTACGCCGCTGCGGATTGTCGTCGCTGATGTCCTGCAGGCTGGTCCAGACCTTGACCCCGAAGCGCGACTCGATCTTGTCGCCGTCGTGGATACGCTGGTCCAGCAGGTAGAAGAAATACAGCGCCAGCAGGCCGACGGCCAGGCTCAGGGGAATTGCCAGCAGGATCATGCTCAGGCTCTTGGGGAAAACCCGGGCTTCGTTGAGGGTGGCCTGTTCGATCACCGCGATGTTGCTGATCCGGCTCTTGTCCAGTTCGCGGTCGATGCGGGCTTTCTCGGTGCTCTCGCTGTACAGCGCGAAGCTCTTCTCGGCGGCATCGAGTTCGCGTTGCAGGCGCGACATCTCCGGTTCGAGCGCCAGGGCCTGGCGGCGGTCCTGTTCCAGTTGTTCAAGCTGGGTCTTCTGCTGCGCGGCCTGAGTCTGCAGGCGGCTGAGGCTGGCCTGCTGGTCGGCGAAACTGTTCTGCAGGCGGGTGTAGACCGGGTTCGGGGCCAGGTTGTCGGAGCGCTGGACCACCGCATTCTGCGCCTTGAGCAGCTTCTCCAGATTGGCGATGGCGGTGTCCATGGCCTTCACCGGTGGCGCGCCTTCCTTGAAGGTGCGCAGCATTTCCTGACGTTCGATCTGCTTGGAGTTGATCCGTTGCTGCAGGTCCTGGCGGTCGGGGTTGATACTCATCTGCCGACCGATGCTGATTTCTTTCTTCATGCTGTTGAGCTGCGCCTGGATCCGCTCCAGGCCGCTGCGGGTCGAGGCCACGGCACGGGTGGTGTTCAGGTGTTCGCCGCGCAGGTTGTTGAGATTGCGTGAGATATCGTTCAGGCGCTCGGAGATGCTCACCGCCCCCAGTTCGTTGAGGTGGGCCTCGATCTTTTTCTTGTAGTCGAGAATCCGCGCCTGGGTCGCCTTGCTTTCACTTTCATAGAAGGTATAGAGGCTCTTGCGTCCGAGGCTGCGGGTACGTTCCTGCTCGTACTGCTCGATCCAGCTCTGGACGATGGTCTGTGCCACCGCCGGGTTGTTCCAGGTGAAGCTGATTTCCATGACCGAAGAGCCGGGGGCGTGGGTCACGCTGAAGTTCTTCAGCAACTGGTCGGCCAGGCGTTCGACCGGGGTCTGCTTCTCCACCACCCCGAGCAGTTGCAGGAGCCCGCGACCGGCATCGGCCAGCGCTTGCACGGTGCTCTTGACCAGGGTCTTGACCGTCGCCAGGAAGCCTTCCTGTGGCGGCATCCTGGACAGCTCGTTGAGGTACTGCTCGGCCACCAGGCGGGCGATCGGGCGCCCGGTGAGCATGCGCTCCTCGTCGAGAATCGGATCGCGCTGGGCACTGGGAATGATGGTCGCCTGGCGATCGGAGATCTCGATCGGCAGGGTGCTGGTGTCGCGTCCCGGCTTGACCAGCAGCAATGCGGTGGACTCGTAGCGGTTGGGCAGCAGGAAGGCGCCCAGCAGGATGATGATGAGCGTCACCAGCACGGTGATTTTCACTTCGTGCTTGAAGATGAAGAACAGGCGCAACAAATCGCGGAAGGAGCGGATATTGATCATGTCTGTTGTCCTTAACGATCAGTTGCTGTTTTCACGCAGGTTGTAGTTCACCCCGATACCAATCGATTTCTGGAACGGAATCAGCTGGTTCAGGTACAGGTCGACCCACTCGATGCCGTTGCCCACGTGGGACTTGGGCACGAAGATCACGTCGCCGCGTTGCAGCAGTACCGGCGGGCGGTTGCTGACGCCGGCGAGCATGGTGTCGCGGTAGTCGAAGAAATAGGTCTTGTAGCGGCCGTTGTCTTCCTGGCGCAGCAGCGCGACGTTGCGGCTGTCACCCACCGGCAGCAGGCCGCCGGCACCGATCAGCGCCTGTTCCAGGGTGGTGGCGGTGGTCACCGAGAGGTTGTTCGGGTTGCGCACCGACCCCCCGACGAACACGGTGTTGCCCGGTGAAGTGGAAATGTTCACGGTCAGCGCCGAGTCCTGGTAGATGTTCTTGAGCTTGTCTTGCAGGAACAGGGTCAGCTCCTGTGGAGTCAGGCCCGCGGCCTTGACGTTGCCGATGTAGGGGTAGGCGAAGCTGCCGTCGTTCATCACGGTGAACAGCGTCAACTCATAGATGGAGTTGGCGGTGAAGGCGGAGATCGAGGGTGCCTCGCCGGTGTTGCGTACGATGCGCAAGGTATCGCCGGCACGGATCCGCTGTGCCGGCAGGGGCTTGCCGGCCAGCGCCTCGCCAGCCCTGTGACCTTCCTCGAGCACGTTTTTCTGCGGCAGCACCACCTTGGCCGGGATGCTGCAAGCGCTGAGTAATAGAACACTGAAGATCAGCAAGGGGGTTTTCATTGGTCGGTCGTCCTGTCGTGCATGTTTACAGCTCCCTGACGGGCTTGGTGTTGGTGCGCTTGCCGCGCTTCAGGATTTGCCGGGTTCGACGGGAGCCCGCCCGTAGATATCGGTGAAGCGCACGATATCGTCCTCGCCCAGGTATTCGCCGCTCTGTACCTCGATCATCACCAGGTCGATCACCCCGGGGTTGACCAGGCGATGGGTCTTGCCCGGCTTGATGAAGGTCGATTCATTGGTGTCGAGCAGAAATTCGTTGTCGCCGTTGGTGACCCGCGCCATGCCGCTGACGACGATCCAGTGTTCGCTGCGGTGGTGGTGCATCTGCAGCGATAGCGAGGCGTTGGGCTTGACCATGATGCGCTTGATCTTGAAGCGTTTGCCCTCCTCGAGCACGGTATAGGTCCCCCATGGCCGGGTCACCGTCCGGTGCAGACGGTAGGCTTCGTGGCCCTGGCGCTTGAGCTCCTGGGCGATGAGTCTCACGTCCTGGCTGCGCTTGCCGTCGGCGACCAGCAGGGCGTCAGGGGTGTCGATGATGATCAGGTCCTTGAGACCGACCCCGCCGACCAGGCGCTTGGGCGAGTCGATGTAGCAGTTGTTCACGTCGTACAGCACGGTTTCGCCGTTGCACTGGTTGCCGTTGGCATCGGCCGGGGTCAACTCGCGTACCGCCTGCCAGGAACCGATGTCGCTCCAGCCGAGCTGGCAGGGCACCACCGCGACCTTGCGCGAGCGTTCCATCAGCGCATAGTCGATGGAGATATCCGGGGCGAGCCCCAGGGTCTTGCTGTCCAGTTCCAGTTGCAATTCCTGGCTGCCTTCGCGACTGTGGCTGTGGGCCAGGCATTCGTTCATGGCCGCCAGCACATCCGGGGCATGCTCCTGCAGTTCGCGCAGTACCGCGTCGGCGCGCATGCAGAACATGCCGGCGTTCCACAGGTGCAGGCCGCCGTCGACGTAGCGTTGGGCCGTGGCCGCATCGGGCTTCTCGACGAAGCGCGCGACCTGGAAGCTGCCGTCGTCCAGGGCCTGGCCCTTCTCGATATAGCCAAAGCCGGTTTCCGCCTGGGTCGGCACCAGGCCGAAGGTCACCAGCCAGCCCTGATCCGCCAGTTTGCGCGCGCTCTGCACGGCCTTGGCGAAGGCCTCCAGGTCCTTGATCAGGTGATCCGCCGGCAGTACCAGCAATTGCGCATCCTCGCCGTACAACCGGCTGACATGCAGGGCGGCGGCGGCGATGGCCGGTGCGGTATTGCGGCCGAAGGGCTCGAGGATGAAATCCAGGGCCGTGCCGCCCTTGTTCAGCAGACGGTAGTCATCCAGGGTGCGGAAGAACACCTCGCGATTGGTCACGGTCAGCAGGCGCTGCACGTCGGCCAGGCCGGTGGCGCGGCGGAAGGTCTTCTGCAGCAGGCTCTCGCCGTCCGGCAGGCGCATGAAGGGCTTGGGCATCGCTTCGCGGGAAACCGGCCAGAGTCGGGTACCGGCACCGCCGGCGATGATGCAGGGAATGAGCAGGCTCATTTCAGAAGGCCTCGCGTGTCAGGAGCACTGCCGGGACAGTGCGGAACAGAATGTAGAGATCGAACCAGATCGACCAGTTTTCGATGTACTCCAGATCGAACTCCACCCGTTTCTCGATCTTCTCCAGGGTATCGGTTTCACCACGGTAGCCGTTGATCTGCGCAAGCCCGGTGATACCCGGCTTGACCCGATGGCGCGAGGTGTATTCCTTCACCGCTTCCTCGAACAGGATGCCGGCGGCCTTGGTCGCCGTCGCATGGGGGCGCGGGCCGACCATGGACATGCTGCCGACGAACACGTTGAACAGTTGCGGCAGTTCGTCGAGGCTGGTCCTGCGGATGAAGCGTCCGACCCGGGTGATTCGCGGGTCGCCACGGGTGGTCTGTTTTTCGGCGTTGGCGTCGGCCTGGTGCTGGTGCATCGAGCGGAACTTGAACACCTCGATCAGCCGGTTGTTGTAGCCGTAGCGCTTCTGGCGAAACAGCACCGGCCCCGGCGAGTCGATCTTGATCGCTATCGCCACCAGCAGCATGATCGGTGACAGCAGGATCAGCGCCAGGCTCGACAGCACCATGTCCTCCAGGCGCTTGAACATCGGCGACCAGCCGCGCAGGGGGACTTCGGAGGCATTGAACATCGGCAGGTTGGCGACTTCGGTGATGCGGTTGTGGGCATGGCGGAAGGCGACCATGTCCGGCACCAGCAAGACGTTGACCGGCAACCGGCGCAGTTCGCGAATGATGTAGTCCATGCGGTTTTCCGCCGACCAGGGCAGGGCGACCAGCACCTGGGTGACCTTCTCCTCCCGGATCAGTTGTTCCAGGTCGCTGGAGTTGCCCAGCAGCGGCAGGTTGACCATGGTCTTGGGCAGCCGGCCGATACGGTCGTCGATGAAACCGATCACCCCGGAGCGGATGTCCTGGTGCTGGGACAGGTATTCGGCCAGGCGCTGGCCGTTCTCGGTGGCGCCGAGAATCACCGCGTTCTGCAGGAAAATGCCGCGTTGCATCAGTTGCTGGAACAGCGCCAGCAGGATCAGCCGCTCGATGCCGAACAACGTCAGGCTGGCGATGAACCAGACCAGCAGTTGCGTGTTGTCCAGGTAGTTGAACAGTTGCAGCCCATGGTGCATGAACAGCAGCAGGCAGAACGCCGAGGACCAGGCGAACAGGGTGATCTGGAAGCGCAGCATGTTGCTGAAGATCGCTTCGGCGTAGACGCCCAGTGCCTGGAAGATCAGTACGCTGATGACACCGAAGAACAGCAGGATGGCCAGGTAGCTCTCGGTGATGTCGGGGGTTTGCTTGCGCAGGTAAACCAGGAGCAGCAGGCCGGGCAGGATGGCGGTGAGCCCATGGACCAGGCGAATGCCGAACAGAAAGTACTCGACCATGCTGGGCCGGGTAAGGAACAGACTGTCGACTGGTTGCAAGCGCATTGAGACCCCCTTCCTTTTCTACCCTCTCGAAATGGCAACTACGAAGCACTTCGGTAGGTAATTCCTATAGCAACGCTCCAGGTTTATTGCGCTGCCCCATCCCTGGTAGACGGTTCTTCTGTCAGATGCAACCGGTCCTGACTGTCATCCAATCAAGGACAAGTCTGACTGCTCTAGTCGTATTCACCGACACATGTGTACATTTTTTCCTCCTGTGTACAGGGTATAGGCTTGAGTAAAGCTCATGAAACAGTCGGTCGCTAATTGAATGACACCCTGTCACTGAAAAAAATTTCCGACGTCGCTGTATTGACGGTCGAGGCCGGTCTAGAGCCGACGCGGGGGCCGGCGATGAAATAAATCCCCGTCACGGCAAGTCGTTTTCATCCGTCTGCGGTCCACATTTCTCAAGGCCATCGACACAGGAGAAAACGCCGATGAGCGAGCGCAAGGCATTGCTGATTCTGCACGGCAAGCAGGCTCTCAACGAGGAAGTCAGGGCAGCGGTCGAGGCCCGGCGCCGTGAAGGCTGGGAGCTGGCCGTTCGGTTGACCTGGGAAGGGGGCGATGCCCAACGCCTGGTCCATGAGGCACTGCACATGGGCTACCGGCAGCTGATTGCCGGTGGCGGTGATGGCACCTTGCGCGATATCGCCGAGGCGCTGGCCGGGAGCGAGGCCAGCCTGGTGTTGATGCCGCTGGGCACCGCCAACGATTTCGCCCGTGCTGCCGGCGTGCCGCTGGAGCCGGCCGCGGCCTTGCAGTTGCTGGATGTATCGGCGCGGCCGATCGATCTCGGCGCGGTAGGTGAACAGTTGTTTCTGAATATGGCCACCGGTGGGTTCGGCAGCCAAGTGACGGCCAATACCTCCGAGGACCTGAAGAAGGTGCTGGGCGGCGCGGCCTATCTGTTCACCGGGCTGTCGCGTTTCGGTGAGCTGCATGCCGCCTATGGCGAACTGCAGGGGCCGGATTTCCACTGGCGTGGCGAGCTGTTGGCGCTGGGTATCGGCAATGGCCGCCAGGCCGGTGGCGGGCATGTGTTGTGTCCGCGGGCGCTGGTCGATGACGGCCTGCTCGACATCAGCATCCTGCCGGCTCCCCAGGAGGTGGTCGGTACCTTGCGACGGCTGATGAGCGACGGTTGGGGCCTGGACAACATGTTCGTCCGGGCACGCCTGCCCTGGGTCGAGATCAAGGTCGCCGAGGGCCTGTACCTGAACCTCGACGGTGAGCCCCTGGAGAGCGACAGCCTGCGTTTCGAGGCCCGTCCCGGTGCACTGCGGGTGCACCTGCCGGTGGATTCGCCGCTGCTCAGTCGTCGAGACTGATGATCCGCTCGCGGACCGCGAACAGCACCAGGCCGGCGACGTCGAAAATCTGCAGGCGCTTCATGATCTGTGCGCGGTGGGTCTCCACGGTCTTGATGCTCAGGCCCAGGCCCTGGGCGATTTCCCGGGTGGACTTGCCGCGTACGATCAACCTGAGGATTTCCAGCTGGCGCCCGGTCAGGTTGTGGCTCTGGGCCGGTACCGGTGAATGACGCTGGGCCTGGGTCAGGGCCTGGTTGATCACCGTATGGGCGATCGCCGGGCTGAGGTAGCGCTCGTTGTTGCGCAGGGCCTCCAGGGCCTGGGCCAGTTCGGTCGCGGTGGTGTCCTTGAGCAGGTAGCCGTGGGCCCCGATTTCCAGGGCCTGCATGATCAGTTGTGGGTCGGTGTGCATCGACAGGATCAGCACCTTGCTCTGCGGACGTACCGCCTGCAATTGGCGCAGGGCATCGAGCCCGCCGGTGTCGCGCATCGACAGGTCGAGCAGGATGATATCCGGATTCAGGCGTTCGACGGCTTCGAGCAACTGCGCGCCATCGCTGGCTTCGCCGATCACAGCGTAGCCGGGAATCTCCAGCACCAGGGCGCGGACCCCGGCCCTGATCAGTGAGTGGTCATCCACAAGAAGTAAGTTGCAGGTCATAGAACCTTATTCGTACTGGCTCGTTCGAGGGCGCGGGGGGCCCAGGGAAGAAGGGCTTCGATTTGCGTACCTTTGCCGGGTCCGCTGGTGACTGTCAATCGGCCGCCCAGTTGTTCGGCACGCTCGAGCATGCCGGCCATGCCACGTTGCCCCTGTTCGGCGGGGTTGGCGGCCGGGGAAAAACCCTGTCCGTCATCGGCGATGTACAGCGACAGGCCTTCGGGAAGACGTTTGAGGCGTACCAGCAGGTTGTCGGCCCTGGCGTGGCGCAGCACATTGGTGACAGCCTCCTGGGTCACGCGAAAGGCGGTCACGGCCATCTCCTCGGGCAGCCCGGTCAACTGCTGATGACATTCCAGGCTCCAGTGCAGGCTGGTGTTGCCCAGGGTCTTGAGCAGGTGCGCGCGCAGGCTGGCCTCCAGTCCGAGGCTGGTCAACTGGCGTGGGTTGAGAATGGCCGAGACATCCCGCACCTTGGCCAGGGTTTCGTCCAGGGTGTTGTTCAGATCCGCGCAGTGGCTGCGCAATTGCTCCGGCAGTCGTCCTTGCAGCCACTGGGTCTGCAGCCTGGCGGCGGTCAGCAGTTGGCCGATGTCATCGTGCAGCTCGCGGCTCAGGCGATGGCGTTCGTTCTCCTGCACCTGCAGCAGGCGGTCGGCCAGCTCCTGGGGTTGGAAATTGATCGAGGTGCGCGAATCGCGATACTGCAGCCAGAGACTGGCCAGCATGGCGAGGTTCAACAGCAGCAACCCCAGGGACAGCGGCGAGCCATTGAGGTAAAGCGCCAGGCTGGCGATGGCCGAGGCGACGCACAGCACGACGGTCAGCCGGCGGGCATTCTTGCGTGAGGGGAGCCAAGGCTTTAGTGACTGGAGTCTGGCGTACATAGCATGTGGAGCCAAATAAGTGTCCGGGGCGAAGAGTCCGGCCGTAACCACTGGCAGGACTCCGTTTGAAAAACGTTACGGTTCAATATTAATGTACAACTTGATATAGGGATTGTGGCTAAGTGCTATTACCTTTTGGATCCTATGCCGTTGTCCCGGAATTCATTTTGCCATCAAGTACATAAGCAAGCGGGCAGCATAGTAGCACTTCGTTTAAGGTTGGTCGTCCCTATTGATATATGTCCGCTCGGTCAACTTTCTGCACGCCGGTTCCAGATGACTCGCCAGCCGCTTTGGCTATCGGTTTATGTTTGAAATCACTGCAGTTTATCGCGCTGTTATTTGCGCGCATAAGAACGCCCGGCTCAAAACACCGAAAGTTGTTCGTTAGTTGGTCTTGGCTTTGTTTGAGGGGAGTGCCCGGGCCTGGCGAGAGGCTTGACCAGGGCTCTGCGGTTCAGGCGGAAGGCCCGGGAAAGGTGATCAGCGTGAAGTCTTTCGCCTCGGCAGGCAGGGTTGTCGAGACTTCGATCTGTGCCGCCAGGTCGGCAATCAGTTCGGCCTGTTCGCTGTCGTCCAGGCTTAACTGGCCGGTATGTGGGTCGATCAGTTCCAGTTGCCACGCCAGCAGGGTCAGGCAGCCCTGCAGGGCCTGCAAGGCGTCGTCGTGCAGGTTGAGCCGTTCGGGCGCGTGGTTCAGCACGTCGTGCACATGCCGGGAAAAGTTCGCCATGCAGTGCACGCCGAGTACGTCGGCCCGGCCGCTCAGCTTGTGCAGGGCGGCCAGCAGGCAGTCGATGGCATCCCTGTCGTTGCGGATCAGCGCCAGATGCTGGCAGCACTCCTGCATCTTTGTTTGCAGTTGCTCTGCTTCCACCAGAAATTCCGGCAGTTTGGCCTGCCATTCTTTACCGTTCAGCATGCTTTATCTCCATGAAACATCGGCAGGCGATAGAAGGTCGCGCTTGGCGAACGGCATTAAGTTGATGTCAGTCAACAGGGCGAAGCGGCAGTCTGCTGCCGATTGTTTCGGTGCAGAGTGATTGCGAAGAATTCTCAGGCAGGTGCGGTCGATGTTCGACAGGCCCACTCGCGGCGAGTGCAAAGATCGCCCAAGAGGACCGATCCAGAGCGTCTTAACCAGAGCTGTGAGGCGTTTTGCCTGGTTTTCCGGCCACCGTCCCGCGATTGAAAGCAAAAGCCTGACTCCATTCATGTAATGAGAATGGCGTCACATTAATGGCTATTGGATATTGCGAATATCAGGTTGCACCTGATTGTTGCTAGGGGATTCCCCTAGGCAGGGGAACAAAAAGCCGATCCGGTGGTCGCCTCGCGCGCGATGTGTCGAGTCCGGACAGTGCACTCAGTAAAGCATGATGTTAATGTGACATCAAACGTTTTGCGTGACATTTTGCATGGGGGTCAAGGTCCGGCGAAAGCGGCCGATAACTCTCATAATGAAGTTCTTTGTATCAGCGCCCCAGGAGTGATTGATGGCCGGCATTCTCGACACGGTAGACCAACGTACGCAACTGGTGGGAGAGAATCGTCTGGAGATTCTCATGTTCCGCCTGGCCGGTCGCCAGTTGTTCGCGATCAACGTGTTCAAGGTGCAGGAAGTCCTGCAACTGCCCAAACTGACCCTGATGCCCCAGCGCCATCCCTTTGTCTGCGGGGTGGTCAACCTGCGTGGACAGACCCTGCCGGTGATCGACCTGTCCCAGGCGATCGGCATGCGTCCGCTGGTGCCGGGCCCCGACAGTACCATTATCGTGACCGAGTACAACCGTTCGGTGCAGGCGTTCCTGGTCGGTGGCGTGGACCGCATCGTCAACATGAACTGGGAGGCGATCATGCCGCCGCCGGGCAGCGCCGGGCGCCAGCATTACCTGACCGCCATCAGCAAGGTCGACGACCAGTTGGTGGAAATCATCGACGTGGAAAAAGTCCTTGCCGAAATCGTGCCGTACAACGCCAAGGTTTCCCGGGAAAAACTCGATGATCCGATCATGGAGTACGCCCGTGGGCGCGAGGTGCTGCTGGTCGACGACTCCAAGGTGGCCCTGTCGCAGTTGCGCGACACCCTGGGCCAGTTGGGGGTGAAGCTGCATATCGCCAGTGACGGCCTCAGGGCCCTGAACATGCTCAAGACCTGGGCCGATTCCGGTGCGGTGATGACCGAGAAACTGCTGATGGTGTTCACCGATGCGGAAATGCCGGAAATGGACGGCTACCGCCTCACCACCGAGATCCGCAACGACCCGCGCCTGCGTGGCCTGTATGTGGTGCTGCACACCTCGCTGTCCGGCAGCTTCAACGAAGCGATGGTGAAGAAGGTCGGGTGCGACAACTTCCTCTCCAAGTTCCAGCCGGACAAGCTGGTGGATGTGGTTCGCCAGCGCCTGCTGCTGGATCATCCCGGCGCCTGACCGAACCTGGGGGCAGGTGCAAGGCCCGCCCCTGGTCGTTGTTATCGTTGCGTTGCCTTTGATTGGGCGAACGGCTCGTATATCGTGGTCTTTTATCCCGGAGCCGGTTCTCATGTTGCGTCTGAGCGCGCTGTATCGTTATCCACTCAAGTCTGCCAAGGGCGAACACTTGTCTCATGCCTCGCTCGATGAGTTGGGGCTGGCGGGGGACCGACGCTGGATGCTCGTGGACGAGGCCAGCGGACGCTTCCTGACCCAGCGTGCCGTGTCCGGCATGAGCCAGTTGTCGGCGCTGTGGAGTGCCGCGGGCGGGCTGACCTTGAGTGCGCCGGGGCATGCGCCGCTGGAGGTGGCGTTGCCGGCCGCCGATGAGCAATTGCGTGGCGTGACCATCTGGAACGATACCCTGCGGGTGCCCGATGCCGGCGATGAAGCTGCGGCCTGGTTGAGCGGCTTCATCGGCAAGCCGGTAAGGCTGGTCCATGTGCCACAGGAGCGGGCGCGCAGCACCGAGGCCGGTTATGGTCGCGATGATGACCGTGTGGCGTTTGCCGATGGCTTTCCTTTGCTGTTGATCGGACAGGCGTCGCTGGAGGACCTGTCCCGGCGGGTCGGGCGCCCGTTGGAGATGCTGCGGTTTCGGCCGAATCTGGTCATCGAGGGCAGCGAGGCGTTTGCCGAGGACCAGTGGAAGCGGATCCGGATTGGCGAGATCGAGTTTCGGCTGGTCAAGCCGTGTTCGCGCTGCATCCTCACCACCATCGATCCGCAGTCCGGTGAGCGCAGCGCCGACCGCGAGCCATTGACCACCCTCAAGACCTACCGGGAGAAGGACGGGAATGTGTTTTTCGGGCAGAACCTGGTCAATGACGGGGTGGGGCGGCTGGAAGTGGGAATGCCGGTGACGATTCTCGAGTGAGCCACCGAGTCTCGGTGGAGCCCGGGTTTCGTGTCGGGCTTACCGGCTCATTCGTGGGCAAGCCCTGCTCAAGTTCCACGGATCACTGATCGTCGAAGAACCGCTCGTGCCAATCCACCAGCGGCTGCGGCGCATTGAGTTTCTGACCGTAGATCACCGCGTAGGACAGCACGTTCTGCACGTACTGGCGAGTCTCGTCGAACGGAATGCTCTCCACCCAGACATCGAAGCTCAGGTGGTTCGCCCCCTTGAGCCACTGCCTTACCCGCCCCGGGCCCGCGTTGTAGGCGGCGGTGGCCAGTACGCGGTTGCCGTTGAACTGGCCGTGCACCTGGCTCAGGTAGGCCGCGCCCAATTGAACGTTCTTGTCCGGATCCAGCACCTGCTGCGGCGAAGCCAGCGGGATGCTGAACTTGCGCGCGGTTTCCTTGGCGGTGCCGGGCATCAGTTGCATCAGGCCGGTAGCCCCGGCGTTGGAGCGCGCATCATCCATGAAGGCGCTTTCCTGGCGGGTGATCGCGAACACCCAGCTCGAATGCAGGCCGCGCAGCTTGGCCTCGCGGACCAGGGTGTCGCGGTGGGCCATGGGGAAACGGATATCCAGGTCATCCCAGTACTGCGCCTGGCTGATGGTGCGGATCGCCGGGAAATACCACTTCAGGTCGTAGGCCAGCTTGGCCTGGGCGACCATTTCGTCGCGGCTGAGGTGGCGGCTGGTGTGGTACCACTCGCGGCGGCCATCGACGATCTGCCCGCGGTCGTGCAATTCCAGGGCACGGCGCACGCCCGGGGTGTTGCGGACCTTGTTGATCAACTGCTGGCTGAGGACCAGTGGCCGGTTGGTCAACTGGTAAGGGGTCTGCGAGCGATCGGCGGCGAGGAAGCCATAGAAGTCACGCTCGCGGGCGACGTTCTTGAGCAGTACCTGCGCCTGCGGGTTCTGCGGCTGGGCCAGTTCCAGGCTGCGGGCCTGCCAGTAGCGCCAGCGGTTGGTGCTGGCCAGGTCCTGCGGCAGGCGGCGGGTCAACTGGTAGGCCTCTTCCCAGCGGCCCAGGCGCAGCAGCAGGCGCAGGCGCCATTCGGTGACGGTGTTGTCGCGCAATTCCGGGTCGTACTGGGTCATGATTTCCAGGGCGCGGCCGTCATAGCGGCGGGCCAGGGTCAGGCCGATCTCGCGGGCGATGGAGACTTTCTCGTCACGGGAGAAGTGCATGCTCGTGGCATAACCGTCGAGCAGCGCCATGGCCTTGTCCGGATCCTGGCGTGCCAGGCGGCGCAGACCCAGACCGACCACATCGGACATCGCCTCGTCCGCGGGTACGAAACGCGCCGGCTGGCTCAGCAGATCGGGTTTCTGCGCCACCTCGATCATCAGCCGGCCCTGTGGGCCGAGGGTGCTCAGGCCTTTCACCAGAGCCGTGGCCAGACCGTAGTTGCGGGCCTCGGCGGCCAGCTTGACGCGTTGCCAGCGCTTCTGTTCGGTCAGTTGGCCCTGCGCGGCCCAACTGTCGAAGAGGGCATCACAGGCGCTGGGCTGGGTCTTGCCGGTCAGCCAGAGCTTTTCCGCGGTGGCGAAGCCTTCGGCGCGCAGGTTGTGGCTGAGCTGGTACTGGCCGTTGAGGCAGTCCAGCTCGGTGAAGTTCAGCTTGGGGTCGTAGTACTTGACGAAGGGGGCCCAGTCGCCACGTTCGGCCAGCCAGCGCAACCAGCGCAGCTTCATCCAGTTGGCCTGGGGCAGGTCGCCGTGCTCGGCGAGGAACTGCTCGATCTCGGCGTTGCTGGCGGTCTTCAGTCGCGCGGTCAGTTCGTCGTAGGCCAGGTAGGGCTCCAGCGGGTAGCTCTGCAGGGCGCTGCGGTATTGGAAATACGGGCCTGAATCGCCCTTGGCCAGGGCGCGCTTGGCGTCATCGTAGAGTTGACGTTGCTGGGCGAGGTCGACGGCCTGTGCAGCTTGGACGGCGCAGGTGGAAAGAAGCAGACACGATAAGAAGTTGAAAAGACGGCTGCGCATGAGACTTCCGGGCAAAAAAACGGACAAGCACAGGCCGCAAGGCCGGTACTGATTGTCGGGTAGCTTAGCCTTTTGCCGGCGGGGGGCGAAAGTTTTGCCGGCCTCGTGTACGCAACTTGATACCAAATGTCATGTGGCAGGCGACGCGGGCTTCGACCGCTGGCGAAAATCGCGGCCGCCTCGCCGCTCAACATCGGGTAGAATGCGCGCCCGGTTTTTGGAGAAGCTCATGACCCTGCTCAAATTCAGCGATGTGTCCCTTGCTTTCGGCGCCATGCCGTTGTTGGACAAGGTGTCCTGGCAGATCGCCCGTGGTGAGCGGGTGTGCATCATCGGCCGCAACGGCACAGGCAAGTCCAGCATGTTGAAGCTGGTCAAGGGCGACCAGAAGCCCGACGACGGCTCCGTCTGGCGCGCGCCTGCGCTCAAGATCGGCGAACTGCCGCAGGAACTGCCGGTGGCCGACGAGCGCACCGTGTTCGACGTCGTCGCCCAGGGGCTGGACGGCGTAGGGGAGTTGCTGGCGCAGTATCATCACCTGAGCCAGAACATCGTCACCGATGCCGACCTGGACAAGCTGATGCGTGTCCAGCATGACCTCGAGGCCCGCGATGGCTGGCGCCTGCAGACCCTGGTCGAAAGCACCCTGAGCCGTCTGCAGTTGCCGGCCGACAAGACCCTGGCCGAGCTGTCCGGTGGCTGGCGTCGTCGCGTGCTGCTGGCCCAGGCGCTGGTGGCCGAGCCGGACCTGCTGCTGCTCGACGAGCCGACCAACCACCTGGATATCGGCGCGATTGCCTGGCTGGAAGATGCCCTCAAGGAATTCCAGGGCGCGGTGCTCTTCATCACCCACGACCGTTCCTTCCTGCAGAGCCTGGCTACCCGTATTCTCGAACTGGACCGCGGCGGGTTGATCGACTGGAACGGCGACTACGCCAGCTTCCTGGTGCACAAGGAAGCCATGCTGGCGGCCGAGGAGACTGCCAACGCGCTGTTCGACAAGCGCCTGGCCCAGGAAGAGGTGTGGATCCGCCAGGGCATCAAGGCCCGGCGTACCCGTAACGAAGGCCGCGTCCGTGCGTTGAAGGCACTGCGCGTCGAGCGCAGCGAACGGCGCGAGCGCACCGGCAAGGCGAACATCCAGCTGGAAGCCGCGGAGAAGTCCGGCAAGCAGGTGATGGTGCTCGACAACATCAGCTTCGCCCATCCGGACGGCCCGTTCCTGGTCAAGGATTTCTCCATGGTCCTGCAGCGTGGCGACCGTATCGGCCTGCTCGGGGCCAACGGCACCGGCAAGACCACGCTGCTGAAGCTGATGCTCGGCGGTCTGGTACCGACCAGCGGCAAGGTCGAGGAGGGCACCCGCATCGAGGTGGCCTATTTCGACCAGTTGCGCCATCAGTTGGACCTGGAAAAGACCGTGGTCGACAACGTCGCCGAAGGTCGTGACTTCATCGAGATCGATGGCCAGAGCCGCCATGTGCTCAGTTACCTCGGCGATTTCCTGTTCAGCCCGCAGCGGGCGCGCACGCCGGTCAAGGCGCTGTCCGGTGGTGAGCGGGCGCGGTTGCTGCTGGCCAAGCTGTTCAGCAAGCCGGCCAACCTGCTGGTGCTCGACGAGCCGACCAACGACCTCGATGTGGAAACCCTCGAGCTGCTGGAAGAAGTGCTGTTGACCTTCCAGGGCACCGTGCTGATGGTCAGCCACGACCGGGCCTTCCTCGACAACGTGGTGACCAGCACCCTGGTGTTCGAAGGCGAGGGTAAGGTTCGCGAGTACGTCGGCGGCTATCAGGACTGGCTGCGCCAGGGCGGTTCGCCACGTTTGCTGGGCGTGACCGAGAGCAAGTCCGGCAAGGCCGAGCTTGAGTCGGCGATCGTCACGGCGCCCCCTGCGCAGGTGGCGCCGGTGGTCGAAGCGCCAGCGGCGAAGAAGAAGCTCAGCTACAAGCTGCAGCGCGAGCTGGAAGCTCTGCCGGGCGAGATCGATGCCAAGGAGCAGGAAATCGCCGCCGTGCAGGCCGAGATGGCCGAGGCGGGGTTCTATCAGCGCCCGGTTGCCGAAACGACCGCCGTGCTGGCCAGGCTGGAAACGCTGCAGACCGAACTGGATGCGATGGTCGAGCGCTGGGCCGAGCTGGATGCCTGATTGATCGTGAGGGGATAAAAAAGCCCGGCTTCATCAGGTGAGGCCGGGCTTTTTGCAGGAGCCGTTTCTGCCCCGTGGCTTGCCGGGCGTCGCCCTTGTGGGGCTGATTCCCCGCGAATGGCCTTTCGCGGGGAATCAGTTGCACTGTGTTGCCTGCTTCGCGGGCAAGTCCGCTCCCACGGGGTTGGGGTGCCTGTCAAAGGGGTGTCGGGGTTCAGCCCTTGTTCTGCAGGCGCACGGCGAGGACGTCACAGGGGGCGCCGTGGAGCACGTCGTTGGCTGTGGAGCCGAGCAGCAGGGCCAGGCCGTGGCGGCCGTGGCTGCCGACCACCACCAGGTCGCAGTGCTGCTCCTTGGCCAGGTGATGGATTTCCTGGCGCGGTTGGCCGTAGGTCAGATGGCAGGTGTCTTTCGAGATCTCGGGGTACTTGTTGATCAGCCGCTCCAGGCGCTCCTTGGCCTGGTCGAACTGCTGTTGCTGCAATTGAGACAGGTCCATCGGGACGTCGCCGCCAAAGGCCATGGCCATGGGCTCGACGATATGGACCAGCGAGAGCTTGGCGTTGTTGCTGACCGACAGTTCACGTGCGCGATGAATGACCGGGTCGCACTCTTCCGTCAGGTCGACGGCAACCAGAATGTGGTTGTAGGGCATTGCAGGCACCTCCTGAGGATCGCAATTGTATTGATTATGGCTCGTTTCAAGCTGATTGGTTCTGCCCTGAATCAATCGCTCATGAATAATCTTCGGGGAGTAGAGATATGACGGTCTGGATAGTGGTGTCAATCCTGGCGGTGGTTCTCAGTCCTCTGGCATGGTTGCGTCCGTCGCGCCGCCAGAGCGATCGGATGGCCCTGCGCATGGAAGCGCGCCGTATCGGCCTGGGCATGCAGCTGGCGCCTCAGGAGTGGCCGCACTGGCTGTCCCCGCAGCCGCCGAGCCCGTGTGCGCAATACCATCGGCCGCGACGCGGCAAGGCGCCGCAATGCTGGTGTTACTGGCAGGGCGAGCCGGGTGTCTGGCTCAACCGGTGGCGGGAAGTGCTCACGGACGAGGTGCTGCTGGCGCATTTGCGGACGTTGCCGGCCAATGTCTACAAGGTCGAGGCGGATGCACAGATGATCGCGCTCTGCTGGGGCGAGCGTGGTGACGCGCAGGTGCTCCAGGACATCGCCGCCGTGCTCAAGGCGCTGGCCTGACCGACAGGGGCAGTTCATCGGCCCAACCGCTCTGGCACCTTCCCTTCATAAAAAGTGTCCATATTTTCCACTAGGCTCTTTCTTGGAGTCTGGTAGGCCCGTTCCTGGTTTTATGCCTGATCTGGTCGCTTCGCCTGTTATTGATTTCATGAATGAAGCTTCATCAGGCCGGCTGCGGCGGCACCTGCGCGCCTGGAAAGTGACCGGAAAGTCGTATTTTTCGGGGTGTTTTCGGCAATTGACAATTGCCGCGAATTCCGTGAAGGTGTCCACACCCAAATCAAACGGGCGTATGAATTGAGCGTTTGTCTGACAGACGGCTCTTACAGAATCCCGACTATCGCGTCGGCGGGTGTGCCTGGCGGCTGGGCGTGGCAGTGACGGTGACGTCAATGCGGGCCGGAAGTTAGCGACCGACGTGTACTGTTCAGCTTCCATATCGTGGAGATCAGTTGATGATTTACGAAGGTAAAGCCATCACGGTTAAGGCTCTTGAAAGTGGCATCGTCGAACTCAAGTTCGATCTCAAGGGTGAGTCCGTCAACAAGTTCAACCGTCTCACCCTGAACGAACTGCGTCAGGCGGTGGACACCATCAAGGCCGATGCCTCGGTCAAGGGTGTGATCGTCAGCAGCGGCAAGGACGTGTTCATCGTCGGCGCCGACATCACCGAATTCGTCGACAACTTCAAGTTGCCCGATGCCGAGCTCGTGGCCGGTAACCTCGAAGCCAACAGGATCTTCAGCGATTTCGAAGACCTGGCCGTTCCGACCGTGGCCGCGATCAACGGCATCGCCCTGGGCGGCGGTCTGGAAATGTGCCTGGCCGCGGACCTGCGGGTCATGTCCGGCAGCGCCAAGATCGGTCTGCCGGAAGTCAAGCTGGGCATCTACCCGGGCTTTGGCGGTACCGTGCGCCTGCCACGCCTGATCGGTGTGGACAATGCCATCGAGTGGATCGCCGCCGGCAAGGAAAACCGTGCCGAAGACGCCCTGAAAGTCGGCGCCGTCGATGCCGTGGTGGCGCCTGAGCAACTGCAGCAGGCCGCCCTGGACCTGGTCAAGCGCGCCATTTCCGGCGAGATCGACTACAAGGCCAAGCGCCAGCCGAAGCTGGACAAGCTCAAGCTCAACGCCATCGAGCAGATGATGGCCTTCGAAACCGCCAAGGGCTTTGTCGCTGGCCAGGCTGGCCCGAACTACCCGGCACCGGTCGAGGCGATCAAGACCATCCAGAAGGCCGCCAACTTCGGTCGCGACAAGGCCCTGGAAATCGAAGCCGCGGGCTTCGTGAAACTGGCCAAGACCTCGGCGGCCGAGAGCCTGATCGGCCTGTTCCTCAACGACCAGGAACTGAAGAAGAAGGCCAAGGCCTACGACGAAATCGCCCAGGACGTGAAGCAGGCCGCCGTACTCGGCGCCGGCATCATGGGGGGCGGTATCGCCTACCAGTCGGCGTCCAAGGGCACGCCGATCCTGATGAAGGACATCAACGAGCACGGTATCGAGCAGGGCCTGGCCGAAGCCGCCAAGCTGCTGGTCAGCCGTGTCGAGAAAGGCCGCATGACCGCGGCGAAGATGGCCGAGGTGCTCAATGGCATCCGTCCGACCCTGTCCTACGGTGACTTCGGCCACGTCGACCTGGTGGTCGAAGCGGTCGTCGAGAACCCGAAGGTCAAGCAGGCGGTGCTGGCTGAAGTGGAAGCCCAGGTCAAGGAAGATGCCGTACTGGCGTCCAACACCTCGACCATCTCCATCAGTCTGCTGGCCAAGGCCCTCAAGCGTCCGGAAAACTTCGTCGGCATGCACTTCTTCAACCCGGTGCACATGATGCCGCTGGTGGAAGTGATCCGTGGCGAGAAGTCCAGCGAACAGGCGATCGCCACCACCGTGGCCTATGCCAAGAAGATGGGCAAAAACCCGATCGTGGTCAACGACTGCCCGGGCTTTCTGGTCAACCGTATCCTGTTCCCGTACTTCGGCGGTTTCGCCAAGCTGGTCAGCGCCGGCGTGGACTTCGTCCGTATCGACAAGATCATGGAGAAGTTCGGCTGGCCGATGGGCCCGGCGTACCTGATGGACGTGGTCGGTATCGATACCGGTCACCACGGTCGCGACGTCATGGCCGAGGGCTTCCCGGATCGCATGAAGGACGATCGTCGTTCGGCTGTCGACGCACTGTACGACGCCAAGCGCCTGGGCCAGAAGAACGGCAAGGGCTTCTACGCCTACGAGACCGATAAGCGCGGCAAGCAGAAGAAGGTCGCCGACCCGTCGGTGCTGGAAGTGCTCAAGCCGATCGTTTACGAGCAGCGTGAAGTGACCGACGAGGACATCATCAACTGGATGATGATCCCGCTGTGCCTGGAAACCGTGCGCTGCCTGGAGGACGGTATCGTCGCCACCGCCGCCGAGGCTGACATGGGCCTGGTCTACGGCATCGGTTTCCCTCCCTTCCGTGGCGGTGCGCTGCGCTACATCGACTCGATCGGTGTGGCCGAGTTCGTTGCCCTGGCTGACCAGTACGCCGATCTGGGCGCGCTGTACCACCCGACCGCGAAGCTGCGTGAAATGGCCAGGAACGGCCAGCGGTTCTTCGGTTAAGCGCCCACACTAGAGCGAGAGTGAACTATATGAGCTTGAATCCTAGAGACGTCGTGATTGTCGACTTCGGTCGTACTCCGATGGGCCGCTCCAAGGGCGGCATGCACCGCAACACCCGTGCCGAGGACATGTCCGCGCACCTGATCAGCAAGCTGCTGGAGCGCAACACCAAGGTCGACCCGAACGAGGTCGAGGATGTGATCTGGGGCTGCGTCAACCAGACCCTGGAGCAGGGCTGGAACATCGCGCGCATGGCCTCGCTGATGACCCAGATCCCGCACACCGCGGCCGGCCAGACCGTCAGCCGCCTGTGTGGTTCGTCGATGAGCGCGCTGCACACCGCCGCCCAGGCGATCATGACCGGCAATGGTGACGTTTTCGTCGTTGGCGGCGTCGAGCATATGGGCCATGTCGGCATGATGCACGGTGTCGACCCGAACCCGCACCTGTCGCTGTACGCGGCGAAAGCCTCGGGCATGATGGGCCTGACCGCCGAGATGCTCGGCAAGATGCACGGCATCACCCGTGAAGCACAGGACGCCTTTGGCGTGCGCTCCCACCAGCTCGCCCACAAGGCGACCGTGGAAGGCAAGTTCAAGGACGAGATCATCCCGATGCAGGGTTATGACGAGGCCGGCTTCCTGAAGGTCTTCGACTACGACGAGACCATTCGCCCGGAAACCAACCTGGAAAGCCTGGCGGCGTTGAAGCCGGCGTTCAACCCCAAGGGCGGTACCGTGACTGCGGGTACGTCGTCGCAGATCACCGATGGTGCCTCGTGCATGATCGTGATGTCGGCGCAGCGCGCCCAGGACCTCGGTATCCAGCCACTGGCGGTGATCCGTTCGATGGCGGTGGCCGGTGTCGATCCGGCGATCATGGGTTATGGTCCGGTGCCGGCGACCCAGAAGGCGCTCAAGCGTGCCGGTCTGTCGATCACCGACATCGACTTCATCGAGCTCAACGAAGCCTTCGCCGCACAGGCCCTGCCAGTGCTGAAGGACCTGAAAGTGCTCGACAAGATGGACGAGAAGGTTAACCTGCACGGCGGTGCCATCGCCCTGGGTCACCCGTTCGGTTGCTCCGGTGCACGGATTTCCGGCACCCTGCTGAACGTGATGAAACAGAACGGCGGGACTTTCGGGGTGTCCACCATGTGCATCGGCCTCGGCCAGGGCATTGCCACCGTCTTCGAACGCGTCTAAGCGTTTCGATGACGGAAACCGGGGCCTGGTGCCCCGGTTTTTGTTTTTCCGATTTTTTTTATTTTATTTTGTAAGAGGGCCGATACATGACTTTGCAACCCGGGCTCTATCAGCACTACAAGGGACCGCAGTACCGCGTTTTCAGTGTGGCACGGCATTCCGAGACCGAGGAGGAAGTGGTGTTCTACCAGGCGCTGTATGGCGAATACGGTTTCTGGGTACGCCCCTTGAGCATGTTCCTGGAGTCGGTCGAGGTTGACGGCGAACGGGTACCACGCTTTGCTTTGGTGCAGGCCGAGCCGAGTATTTTTTCCAGGGCTTGAGGGCTGGTCGCGCAGCACCCTGTGCTTGACCTCACCTTGTTGCCACTATATATAGCGGTGCCGCGCCAGGCGCGGGCTGCGCTCTCACTTCTAGCATTCAGGAATTTTCCGATCCATGGGCAAATCGCTGGTCATTGTGGAATCCCCGGCTAAGGCCAAGACCATCAACAAGTATCTGGGAACCCAGTACGTGGTGAAGTCGAGTATCGGCCATATCCGAGACCTGCCCACCAGCGGTTCGGCCAGTGCCGTCAAGGAGCCTGCCGCCAAGCGCGGCAAGGCCGCTGCCGGCGAGGCGCCTGCGCTCTCGGCGAAAGAGAAGGCGCGCAAGCAACTGGTGGCGCGCATGGGCGTCGACCCGGACCACGGCTGGAAGGCCCGCTACGAGATCCTTCCCGGCAAGGAGAAGGTGATCGAGGAACTGCGCCGCCTCGCCAAGGATGCCGACACCATCTATCTCGCAACCGACTTGGACCGCGAGGGGGAAGCCATTGCCTGGCACCTGCGCGAAGCCATCGGTGGTGATGACAGCCGCTACAAGCGCGTGGTGTTCAACGAAATCACCAAGAAGGCGATCCAGGAGGCCTTCTCGGCGCCGGGCGAGCTGGATATCGACCGCGTCAACGCCCAGCAGGCGCGACGCTTCCTCGACCGCGTGGTCGGCTACATGGTCTCGCCGCTGCTGTGGGCGAAGATCGCCCGTGGCCTGTCCGCCGGCCGTGTGCAATCGGTGGCGGTGAAGCTGGTGGTCGAGCGCGAGCGCGAGATCCGTGCGTTCATCCCCGAAGAGTACTGGGAAGTGCATGCCGACCTCGGCACGGGCAAGGGTGCCAAGGTGCGCTTCGAAGTGGCTCGCGAGAACGGCGAGGCCTTCAAGCCGCTGAACGAAGCCCAGGCCATGGCCGCGTTGGAGAAGCTCAAGGCGTCGGCCTACACAATCGCCAAGCGCGAGGACAAGCCGACCAGCAGCAAGCCGTCGGCACCGTTCATTACGTCCACCCTGCAGCAGGCGGCGAGCAACCGCCTGGGCTTCGGGGTGAAGAAGACCATGATGATGGCCCAGCGTCTCTACGAAGCCGGCTACATCACCTATATGCGTACCGACTCGACCAATCTCTCGGCCGACGCCGTGGCGATGGCGCGGACCTATATCGAGAGCGAATTCGGCGCGAAATACCTGCCGTCCGCCCCCAACGTCTACAGCAGCAAGGAAGGCGCCCAGGAGGCGCACGAGGCGATCCGGCCTTCCGACGTCAATACCGATCCAAGCAAGCTGTCGGGCATGGAGCGTGACGCCGAGCGCCTGTACGAGCTGATCTGGCGCCAGTTCGTGGCCTGTCAGATGCTGCCGGCGCAGTACCTGTCGACCACCGTCAGCGTCGCCGCCGGCGACTTCGAGCTGCGTGCCAAGGGCCGTATCCTCAAGTTCGACGGCTACACCCGGGTCCTGCCACAATTGAGCAAGCCGGGCGACGACGACGTCCTGCCGGACATGGCCCAGGGCGAGGTGCTGAAGCTGATCCAGCTCGATCCGAGCCAGCACTTCACCAAGCCGCCGGCGCGTTATTCCGAGGCCAGCCTGGTCAAGGAAATGGAAAAGCGCGGCATCGGTCGTCCTTCGACCTATGCGGCGATCATTTCCACCATCCAGGACCGCGGCTACGTGGCGCTGCACAACCGTCGCTTCTATTCCGAGAAGATGGGCGACATCGTCACCGAGCGCCTGGCCGAAAGCTTTGCGAACCTGATGGACTACGGTTTCACCGCGGACATGGAGGAGAACCTCGATGACGTGGCCCAGGGCGAGCGCGACTGGAAAAACGTGCTCGACGAGTTCTACGGCGACTTCAAGAAGAAGCTCGAAGTGGCCGAGGGCGCGGAAAACGGCATGCGCGCCAACCAGCCGGTGATGACCGATATCCCATGCCAGACCTGCGGTCGGCCAATGCAGATCCGTACCGCCTCGACCGGCGTGTTCCTCGGTTGCTCGGGCTACAGTCTGCCGCCGAAAGAGCGTTGCAAGGCCACCGTGAACCTGGTCCCGGGTGACGAGATCGCCGCGGACGACGAGGGCGAGTCGGAGTCCCTGGTGCTGCGCGGCAAGCATCGCTGCCCGATCTGCAGCACGGCGATGGATGCCTACCTGCTGGACGAGAAGCGCAAGCTGCACATTTGTGGCAACAACCCGGATTGCGCCGGCTACGAGATCGAGGAGGGCAACTACCGGATCAAGGGCTACGAAGGGCCGAGCCTGGAGTGCGACAAGTGCGGCAGCGAGATGCAGCTCAAGACCGGCCGTTTCGGCAAGTTCTTCGGTTGCACCAACCCGACCTGCAAGAACACCCGCAAGTTGCTCAGGAGCGGCGATGCGGCGCCGCCGAAGATGGACCCGGTGAAGATGCCGGAGCTCAAGTGCGAGAAGGTCGACGACACCTATATCCTGCGTGATGGTGCTTCGGGCCTGTTCCTGGCGGCGAGCCAGTTCCCGAAAAACCGCGAGACCCGTGCGCCGCTGGTGCTCGAGATCGTCCCGCACAAGGCTGAGATCGATCCGAAGTACCACTTCCTCTGCGAAGCGCCGCAGAAGGACCCGGACGGTCGTCCGGCGGTCATCCGCTACAGCCGCAAGACCAAGGAGCAGTACGTGCAGAGCGAGGTCGACGGCAAGCCGACCGGCTGGAAGGCGTTCTACGACAGTGGCAAGTGGAAGGTGGAAGACAAGCGTCAGGGCGCCTGACCCGGTTGTCGGTTGAGGCCCTGGCCCGCGCAGGGCCGGGCCTGATGCAAAACCCGGTGCTCCCTCCCTGTAGGAGCCGGGCTTGCCCGCGAAGCTTCTGGCGTCCTTGAAGGCGCATTCGCGGGCAAGCCCGGCTCCTGCCGGAAGGGCCTGTGTGATCTCTTTTTGGGAGTGCGCCATCATGGCCAACGAACTCTATACCCGTACCAACCAGAAGATCTTCTACGCCGGCCTCGCTCTGGAAGCCCTGGGCAAGGCCGAGGAGAGCCGGGCGATGAACGCGCTGGCGCTGACCCAGGCCGAGCGCGAAGCCGCGGTATTCCATCTCTACGGCGCCTTGCTCGGGCTGTGCCATGAGATCGCCGGCTTCTACCGCCTGCCCCAGGCCAGTGCCCCGCGCGCCGAGCTGTTGCTGACCCGGGAGGTGCTGGAATCCATCGCCATTCCGGAAATGGCCGAGCTGGTGGAGCTGGCCCACAGCCCGCAAAGCTGGCTGGCACGACTGATCGCTGCCCACTCTGCGCTCTACCTGCCGCCCCAGGCGCCAAGAAAGCCCAAGGGTGACGTGTTGCAGCCGTTGATCGAGGCGGTCAGTCTGGACGAGGAGGCCGCGCCGGAGTTGGGACGCGAGGAGCTGGAAAGCTGGCGGCAGAACCTCAAGGCCCTGGCGATTCGCTTCCGTGACGGGCTGAGCGAGTGCTGATTCGCACGCTCAGGATGTAGGTTCCGTCTGTCAGTTGTTCATCAGGCGGTAACGAAAGCTGTTGAGATCTTGAGCGAGTTGCCATGAATGACTGGTATGATATTAGTGGCCTATTGGCTGAATTCGCGTGCATCCATCCGAATTGACCCTACAGGCCACCAGCCTTTCGTGGAGAACAGACTTTTATGCCTACGTCCTTTCTAGAAATTGTCGAGCTGCCGGACGGCCGTATCGAGCTGCGCCGCGCCGAGGACGAAGGTTCTCTGGTCACTCTGAACTTCTCCGAAGACGCCAAGGCTTTCCTGCAGGGCCAGCATGTCGAAGTGGCCAAGGCCATGCTGAGTGTTGGCGTGCAGATGGCGGGGCGTCTGGTGGAAGGCGAACTCGAGAAAGAAGACGACGGCCCGCGGGTTCTTCACTGAGTAGCGCTCATGCCTGGCTCGGGCACCTATCGGTAACGAGTCGTTGGTCCTGATTGGCTTCTCTGCCCTGGAGAAGCCTTGTGGGTAGGTACAAAGAGCCTGCCTGGCTTTCCTGGCTGTCCCTGGCCCCGCTTCAAGTCCACTTCAACCCAGGCGAATATTCAGGCTCTGTGCGTCGCCCTTGCGCGCGGCGTTGATCAGTTGCTGACGAGCGCTGCTGTTCAGCGGGTTCAACCAACTCACCACGGTGTGGCTGCGCCCCAGGCGCAAGGCTTCGCAAGCCAGTTGCTGGGCGTTCTGTGCGCTGCCGGGCTGCAGCAGCAGAATCCGCTCGCGGTTCAGCCCGGCTTCCCGCAGCCAGGCCTGGGTGACACTGGCGGGCGGGGCGATCAGGGTGAGCCAGCGGGCATCCTGGTCCTGGCTCAGTTCGCGCAGGATAGGAGCCAGCAGGCTCAGGCAATTCCCACCGCGCAGCGATAATTCGCTGAAGGCCTCGGGCTCGGTGCTCCAGGGTGTTTCGACCACGTCCTTCAGGGCGGGGGCCAGCGGCTGCATCATGAACGCTTCGAACAGGGGCAACTGGGCGTGTTGTGGAGTCTGGAATTGCATGACGCCTCCTTCAGCGGCGAATGACGCCGACGCTCAAACCTTCGATGACGAAGTCCTGCTCTTTCAGGTTGACTTCGATAGGGGCGAATTCGGGGTTTTCCGCCAGCAGCCAGACCTTGCTGCCTTCGCGCTTGAAGCGTTTGACGGTGACTTCCTCGCCGATGCGCGCCACCACGATCTGGCCGTTGCGGGCCTCGCGGCAGGTGTGTACGGCCAGCAGATCGCCGTCGAAGATGCCGACGTCCTTCATGCTCATGCCGTGAACGCGCAGCAGGTAGTCGGCCCGGGGGTGGAAGAAGGTCGGGTTGATGTTGCAGGATTCCTCGACATGCTGCTCGGCGAGGATGGGCGCACCGGCGGCGACGCGACCGATGATCGGCAGGGTGGATTCGTCGACCTTGGCTTCGAAGCCGGGAATGCGAATGCCCCGTGAGGCGCCCGGCGTCATTTCGATCGCGCCCTTGCGGGCCAGGGCCTTGAGGTGCTCCTCGGCCGCGTTCGGCGACTTGAAGCCCAGTTCCTGGGCGATTTCCGCACGGGTGGGCGGATAGCCGTTGTCATCCAGGCAGCGTTTGATAAAAGCCAGAATCTCAGCTTGGCGGGGCGTCAGTTTTAGCATTTTGATGGCTCTGTCTTTTTATACAGTGACTGGAATTATATACAGTGGGAGGCGCTTGGCAATCCTCCTTTTCACGGTGGCCGCCGGACGGTTGTCGGGGAGGGTGTCGGCCGCCATCGTGAGCGTGCTGCTACAGGTGGCCGGTTCTATGATTTAATACCTGACTGACTGGCCGGAAATGGACCGGCAGACTTGACATTCCGTGGGCTGAAACGTATGTTTCAAACAAGTGTTTGTCAGGCGGAGTAGCCATGGCCCAGTCGGAAACCGTTGAACGCATTCTCGATGCTGCCGAGCAATTGTTCGCGGAAAAAGGTTTCGCCGAGACCTCGTTGCGATTGATCACCAGCAAGGCAGGGGTCAACCTGGCGGCGGTGAACTACCATTTCGGCTCGAAAAAGGCCCTGATCCAGGCGGTCTTCTCGCGTTTCCTCGGGCCGTTCTGTGTCAGCCTCGATCGCGAGCTGGAGCGCCGCCAGGCCAAGCCGGAGGTCAAGCCGACCCTGGAAGAACTGCTGGAAATCCTCGTTGAACAGGCCCTGGTGGTTCAGCCGCGCAGCGGTAACGACCTGTCGATCTTCATGCGCCTGCTGGGCCTGGCCTTCAGCCAGAGCCAGGGGCACCTGCGACGTTACCTGGAAGACATGTACGGCAAGGTGTTTCGCCGCTACATGCTGCTGGTCAATGAAGCGGCCCCTCGTATTCCACCGATCGAGCTGTTCTGGCGCGTGCACTTCATGCTCGGTGCGGCCGCCTTCAGCATGTCCGGGATCAAGGCGTTGCGGGCGATCGCCGAGACCGACTTCGGCGTCAACACCTCGATCGAGACGGTGATGCGCCTGATGGTGCCCTTTCTGGCGGCCGGCATGCGTGCCGACAGCGGCGTGACCGACGAGGCCATGGCTGCGGCACAATTGCGTCCACGCAGCAAGTCGGCGGCACCTGTCGTCAAGGCCTGACGCATTCGGGTGGGCGCGCTGGCCTTGATCGGCTAAGCTTGCCGCCCATGCGCGATTCCTTTCCTCCCCCTCTTTTCCTTTTTCCCGTTCATCTGCCGGATGCCCTCCGCGGCAGGGCGTTCACGCGCCTGGCTTTTCTTCACAAGGATTTCCTATGAGTACTGCCCTGCAAGGCTCCCTGATGGTCGATATCGCCGGCACCTGGCTGACGGCCGAAGATCGCCAGTTGTTGCGCCAGCCGCAAGTGGGCGGGCTGATCATTTTCGCGCGCAACATCGAGAGCCCGCGCCAGGTTCGTGAGCTGAGCACGGCGATCCGCGCGATTCGCCCGGACCTGCTGCTCGCCGTCGACCAGGAGGGTGGGCGGGTGCAGCGTTTGCGCCAGGGCTTCGTGCGCCTGCCGGCGATGCGGGCGATTGCCGATAACCCGAATGCCGAGCGCCTGGCCGAGCACTGTGGCTGGCTGATGGCGACGGAGGTGCTGGCGGTTGGGCTCGATCTGAGTTTTGCCCCGGTGCTCGACCTGGATCATCAGCGCAGTGCGGTGGTCGGCAGCCGTTCCTTCGAGGGCGATCCCGAGCGTGCGGCCCAACTCGCCGGGGCGTTCATTCGCGGGATGAAGGCAGCCGGCATGGCGGCGACCGGCAAGCATTTCCCCGGGCACGGTTGGGCCGAGGCGGATTCCCATGTGGCGATTCCGGTCGACGAGCGCAGCCTGGAGACCATTCGCGCCCGTGACCTGGTGCCTTTCGCCCGCCTGGGCCAGCAACTGGCCGCGGTGATGCCGGCCCATGTGATCTATCCACAGGTCGATGCGCAACCCGCCGGTTTCTCGCGGCGCTGGTTGCAGGAGATTCTGCGCGGTGAGCTGAAGTTCGACGGGGTGATCTTCAGTGACGACCTGTCCATGGCCGGTGCCCATGTGGTGGGGGATGCGGCGAGCCGTATCGAGGCGGCCTTGTCGGCTGGCTGCGACATGGGGCTGGTGTGCAATGACCGGGCGGCGGCGGAGCTGGCCCTGAGCGCGGCGCAGCGTCTTAAGGTGACGCCATCGTCGCGGATTGCGCGGATGCGTGGACAGGGGTTTGCGCGGACCGATTATCGCCAGGAACCGCGGTGGCTGGAGGCGCTTGGGGCGCTGCGCGAGGCTCAGCTCATCGATTGAGTGGCGTCATAGTCGAGGGGCCATTCGCGGGCAAGCCCGGCTCCTACAGGGTATGTGTCGTACATCGGATAGGTGTAGGGCACGAATCTGTAGGAGCCGGGCTTGCCCGCGAAGCTTTTAAAGGACGTCAACGCCCGGCTTTCTTGTCCGGCAACGGCGCGAACAGCGCCTCGATATCCTCGTTCTGCAACTGCCAGTCGCCGGCCTGGCGCCCGTCGAGCACGCCGGCGGCCAGGTCGGATTTTTCCTGTTGCAGGTGCTGGATCTTTTCCTCGACCGTACCCCGGGCAATCATCTTGTAGACGAACACCGGCTTTTCCTGGCCGATCCGGTACGCCCGATCGGTCGCCTGGTTTTCCGCCGCCGGATTCCACCACGGGTCGTAGTGGATCACGGTGTCGGCTTCGGTCAGGTTCAGGCCGACGCCACCGGCCTTGAGGCTGATGAGAAAGATCTGCAGTTTGCCGCTCTGGAAGTCCTTCACCGGCGCGCGTCGGTCCCGCGTCTGGCCGGTCAGCAGGCCGTAGGCGATATGGCGTTTCTTCAGCTCGGCCTCGATCAGTGACAGCATCGAGGTGAACTGCGAGAACAGCAGGATCCGTCGGCCCTCGGCGAACAGTTCCTCGAGCATTTCCATCAGGCTGTCGAGCTTGCCGGATGCGCTGCCGCGGGTCGGTGGCGTGGCGTCGCTGACCAGGCGCAGGTCGCAGCAGACCTGGCGTAGCTTGAGCAGCGCCTCGAGGATGATGATCTGGCTGCGCGCCACACCCTTGCGGGTGATTTCGTCGCGGACCTTCTTGTCCATGGCCAGGCGCATGGTCTCGTAGACGTCGCGTTGCGCCTCGTTGAGTTCGACCCAGTGGATGATCTCGGTCTTGGGCGGCAGTTCGGTGGCCACCTGTTCCTTGGTGCGGCGCAGCAGGAACGGTTTGATCCGTCCGTTCAGGTGTTGCAGGCGAACTTCGCTGGCATGTTTCTCGATGGGCACGCGGTAGTCGCGATTGAAGCTTTTGGCATCGCCCAGCCAGCCCGGCAGCAGGAAGTGGAACAGTGACCAGAGTTCGCCCAGGTGGTTCTCCAGCGGCGTGCCGCTCAGGCACAGGCGTTGCCGCGCCTCGAGTTCGCGGGTCGCCTGGGCGGCCTTGCTCCCGGGGTTCTTGATGTATTGCGCTTCATCGAGCACCAGCACGTGCAGTGGCTGGGCCTTGAGCGTGTCGATGTCCTTGGGCAGCAGGGCGTAGGTGGTGAGAATCAGGTCGTACTCACCCAGCCGTTCGAAATGCTTCTTGCGCGCTGCACCATAGAGCGCCAGGACCTTGAGCTGCGGCGTGAAATGCGCGGCCTCGTCGAGCCAGTTGGGGATCAGGCTGGTGGGCATCACCACCATGCACGGACGGTCGAGGCGACCGGCGTTCTTTTCGCTGAGGATGTGGGCCAGGGTCTGCAGGGTCTTGCCCAGGCCCATGTCGTCGGCAAGGATTCCGCCGACCTCCAGTTGCCGCAGCGACTGCATCCAGCTCAGGCCCTCGTGCTGGTACGGGCGCAGGGTGGCGTTGAGGCCTTCGGGAATGCTCGCGCTGTATTCGCGGATATCACGCAGTCGTTCGGCCAGGCTGCGGATCTGGGCACCGCCCTCCCACAACAGCGGCAGGCCGTCGAGCGGGTTGAGCCGGGTGGCATCGGCGTTGCTCAGGCGCAGTGTGGTGGTGCCGGGTTCTTCCAGGTAGAACTCGCCGAGGGTGTTCAGTACCGGCTTGAGGCGCCCGTAGGGCAGGGCCACCTGCAGCGGGCCATGGCTGCCGCTGGGCGAGGCGGGAATGTTCACCAGGATCAGTTCGTCGTCCCGGCGTCGGGCCAGTCGCTCGGGGTTGAGCAGTTCGGTGTGCGAACGCATCAGGTTGAGCAGGATCGGCAGCAGGCTCAGGCGCTCGCCATTGACGATGATCCCCAGTTCGAGGTCGAACCAGTCGCGTTCCGGGGCTTCGTCGACGGTGGCGTACCAGTCGTCGACGGGGCTGAGGTCGAAGCCGAAGTCTTCGTCGATCTGCAATTCCCAGCCCTGTTCGCGCAGGTTTGGCAGTTCATTGAGGGTAAAGGTCAGCCAGGCGCTGTCGTTGACCATCTCGTACAGCTCGCCGGCGCTTTCCGGCAGGGCCTTGCTTTGCCGGGTGGCGACCTTGAAGCCGAGCAGGCGCAGCTGTTCGCGAAAGGCTTTTTCCGCCTCGGGCTGGCGTCGGATGCGCAGGTTCCGATGTTCCTGGCGCAGGAGGATGTCGGCGTTCTTCTGGCCGCTGGCGTACTCGCCCAGGTAGTTGAAGGACAGCGCCGCGCGGTGCTGGATGTAGCGCTGCATGCGTCCATTGCGTGGCTCGAAGGCGCTGAATTCGACACTGGCCAGCCATAGCCGTGGTACCGGCTGCACGTCCTCGAGCAGCTCCTGGGGCGGGGGTGGCGGGCGCGAGTCGAGCACCGCCTGGAGCTTTTCCAGCAGTTCGGCGTCTTTCTCCGCGGCCGGATAGGCCAGGGTCTGCTGCACCTTCAGCAGGACCGCCGCCGTATGCTTGCAGTTGCTGCGCACCGGGCAGGTGCAGGTCGCGTCGACGATCAGCAGGGTGCCCTTGGCCGACTCGCGAAGATGGATGGTCTGCCGGTAGATGTTGCCGCCAGAGCCTTCGCAACTGGCGGTGATGGTGCTGTCGGCCGCCTCGACGATCCTCACCCGGTTTTCGATCGCGTAGCGGCGACCGCGCTCCAGACTCTGTTCCTTGAAGCGGCTGGCCCATGAAGGGGCGAGCGGCTTGGTCATGGCAGGCGTCACGGGCGACGGCATAGGACGGTCACTGGTCGAGGTTCTGGGACGGCGCTTCGCGGCGTGAGGCGTTCAGCGAGGTCACCTTGAGCAGCAGGCCGAGGTGGCCGGCGTCGAGGAAATTGAGCTGGCCGTTCTTGGTCTGGCTGGTCTGGTTCAGGCGTTCGCTGGCATTGACCACGCCGTTGCTGTCGAAGCCGTTGACCCAGAACTGCGCCTGCACCTCGGTGAAGCGCTTGAGGGTCAGGCTCAGGGTGCCTTCCACCGGGAACTGGCCGAACTGCTCCTGGCCTGCGGTGATCGACACGACGCTCGGCTGGTCGCCGAGGTTCTGTTGCCAGGCCTTGTGCAGCAGCACCTCGTAGTTGCCGCTGGCGCTGAGCTTGGCCGCCATGTCGTTCAGGCTGGGGGTGCGCTCGTCACTGGCGGTGATGGCTTTCGCCCCCCGCGCCCAGTCTTCCGGTGCCGGCTGGCTCTGGAAGGGTTGTTCGAGGTTCTGCCGTACCAGGATCATTTCGACCTGGTACGGCTCGTCGGCGAAGGCGGCCGGGGTGAGCAGGGCCAACAACACGGCCAGCGATGGGATCAGGCGCATACGGCGTCCTTATCAGGCAGATTTCGGGGTGAGGCGCTCGAACAGCGCCTCCAGTGTATTAAAGCGGTCTTCCGCACGCTCCATCGGCACCATGAACCTGAAGATCGTGGCGCCTTCGAATTTGTAACGGTTGGGTTGCCCCTGGATCAGCTTGATCAGTGCCAGCGGATCGACCGGTGTGTCCGCGGTGAACTCGATGCGTCCGCCTTGCGGGCCGCCATCGATCTTCCTGATCCCCAGTTGCTCGGCTTGCAGCTTGAGCAGGGTCAGGCGCACCAGGTTCTTGGTGGGCTCGGGCAACAGGCCGAAGCGGTCGATCATCTCCACCTGCAGGTCCTTGAGGCCCTCCTCGTCGGTCGCCGAGGCGATGCGCTTGTAGAGGATCAGGCGCGCGTGCACATCCGGCAGGTAGTCCTCGGGGATCAGCGCCGGCAGGCGCAGGTTGATCTCCGGGCCGCCACCGAGCGGCTGGTCGAGGTTCGGCTGTTCGCCCTTGCGGATGGCCTTCACCGCGCGCTCGAGCATTTCCATGTACAGCGTGAAACCCACCGCCTGGATCTGCCCGCTCTGGCCGTCGCCCAGCAGTTCGCCGGCGCCGCGGATTTCCAGGTCGTTGGTGGCGAGGACGAAGCCGGCCCCCAGGTCCTGGGTGTTGGCGATCGCCTCCAGGCGCTTCTCCGCGTCGGCGGTGATCTGCTGGCGACCCGGCGTCAGCAGGTAGGCATAGGCCTGGTGGTGGCTGCGTCCGACCCGGCCGCGCAACTGGTGCAACTGGGCCAGGCCGAACTTGTCGGCCCGTTCGATGATGATGGTGTTGGCGCTCGGCACGTCGATACCGGTCTCGATGATGGTCGAGGCGATCAGCACGTTGAAGCGCTTGTGGTAGAAGTCGCTCATCACCTGTTCGAGTTCGCGCTCGCGCATCTGCCCGTGGCCGATGCCGATGCGCGCTTCCGGCACCAGCTCGGCGAGGTCGGCGGCGCACTTCTCGATGGTCTTCACGTCGTTGTGCAGGTAGTAGACCTGGCCGCCGCGCAGCAGCTCGCGCAGCAGCGCTTCCTTGACCGTGCTCTTGTTCTGCTCCATGACGAAGGTGCGCACCGACAGCCGGCGCGCCGGCGGCGTGGCGATGATCGACAGGTCGCGCATGCCCGACACGGCCATGTTCAGCGTGCGCGGAATCGGCGTGGCGGTCAGGGTGAGGATGTCGACCTCGCTGCGCAGGGCCTTGAGCTGTTCCTTCTGGCGTACGCCGAAACGGTGCTCCTCGTCGATGATCACCAGGCCGAGGTTCTTGATCTTCACGTCGTCCTGCAACAGCTTGTGGGTGCCGATGACGATGTCGATCTTGCCTTCGGCGAGGTCGGCGACGGCAGCGCTGACTTCCTTGGCGGACTTGAAGCGGCTCATCACCTCGACGGTCACCGGCCAGTCGGCGAAGCGGTCGCGGAAGCTGTTGTAATGCTGCTGGGCGAGCAGGGTGGTCGGCACCAGGATAGCCACCTGCCTGCCGCCGTGCACGGCGATGAACGCCGCGCGCATGGCCACTTCGGTCTTGCCGAAGCCGACGTCGCCGCAGACCAGACGATCCATCGGCTTGGCCGCCAGCATGTCGGCGCGTACCGCCTCGATGGCGCTCTGCTGGTCCGGCGTCTCTTCGAACGGGAAACCGGCGCTGAAGGTCGCATAGTCGGCCTTCGGATCGTTGAACGCATAGCCTTCGCGGGCGGCACGGCGGGCATAGATGTCGAGCAGTTCGGCCGCCACGTCGCGAACCTGTTCGGCGGCCTTGCGCTTGGCTTTCTGCCAGGTTTCCGAGCCCAGGCGGTGCAGCGGGGCGAGGGCATCGTCGCTGCCGGTATAGCGGGCGATCAGGTGCAGGTTGGCCACCGGCACGTAGAGTTTGGCGCCCTCGGCGTACTCCAGGGTGAGGAATTCGGCGGCCTGGTTTTCGATTTCCAGGGTCGCCAGCCCCAGATAGCGGCCGACGCCATGGTCGATGTGCACCACCGGTGCGCCTTCGCGCAGTTCGGTGAGGTTCTTGATCACCGCGTCGTTGTTGGCGTCGGCGCGTTTTTCCCGGCGGCGGCGCTGCATCACGCGCTGGCCGAACAGCGGGCTTTCGGCGATCAGGGCCAGGGCCGGGTCGTCGAGGACCAGGCCCTCGTCCAGCGGGGCGATGGTGATCGCCAGGCGTTCCTTGCCGGCGGCGAATTCCGGCCAGCTGTCGACGGTTTTCGGCCGCAGCTTGAGGCGTTCGAGCAGTTCCAGCAGGACTTCCCGGCGACCGGCGGATTCGGCGGTGAACAACACGCGGCCGGGGAACTGCTCGAGGAAGCCGGAGAGCGCCGCCAGCGGCTGGTTGGCCTTGGCTTCGATCGCCAGGTTCGGCAGCTCGCGGGCGGCGAAGCGCTCGCGGCCGACACCGGTTTCCACGTCCTGCTGGCTGGCGACGACCCGTGGCCAGCTCTTCAGGCGGGCGAAGCAGTCTTCCACCGGCAGGAACAGTTCGGCCGGCGGCAGCAGTGGCCGGGTCGGGTCGATACGGCGTTCCTCGTAGCGGTTGCGCACGTCGTTCCAGAAGTTCTCCGCGGCCTGCTCGATGCCCGGCAGGGAGAATACCTGGGTGTCCTGGGGCAGATAGTCGAACAGCGTCGAGGTTTCCTCGAAGAACAGCGGCAGGTAGTACTCGATGCCGGCGGGGGTGATCCCGCTGTTGAGGTCCTGGAAGATCGAGCAGCGGCGGAAGTCGACGTCGAAGCGTTCGCGAAAGCGCGCCTTGAAGCGGATCAGTGCTTCCTTCTGCAGCGGGAATTCCTTGGCCGGCAGCAGGCGTACCGAATCGACCTTGTCGATGGAGCGCTGGTTTTCCGGGTCGAAGGTGCGCAGCGTCTCGATCTCGTCATCGAACAGGTCGATGCGATAGGGCAGTTTGCTGCCCATCGGGAACAGGTCGACCAGGGCGCCGCGCACGGCGAATTCGCCGTGTTCGTAGACGGTGTCGACGCAGCGGTAGCCGGCCGCCTCCAGGCGGGTGCGCATCTGCTCCACGTCCAGCTTCTGGCCGACATCCAGCACCAGGCTGCTGCCGAGCAGGAATTTGGTCGGCGCCAGGCGGTGCAGGGCGGTGGTGATCGGCACCACCAGCACGCCATGCTCCAGTTCCGGCAGCCGGTAGAGGCTGGCGATACGCTGGGAGATGATGTCCTGGTGCGGCGAGAACAGGTCGTAGGGCAGGGTTTCCCAGTCCGGGAAATGCAGCACCGGCAGATCGGGGGCGAAGAAACTCAGCTCCTGCTCCAGCCGTTCGGCGCTCTGGCTGTCGGCGGTCAGGAGCAGGGTGAAGCGCCCGGCGGCGCTGGCAGCCTCGGCAATGGCCAGGCTCAGGGCGGCACCGGGGAGGTTGCCCCAGTGTTGTTTGCCTGTCGCGGCAGGCAGTAGCGGTAGACGCAGAACGGGCACGGAAGGTTGAGCTCCAAGCGTTGCGGCAAATTCATCAATTGTAACGGCCCCGGGTGCCGCCTGTCAGTCGCAGACTGTGTCTATTGCGTGGCGAGGAAAATGTAGTGGCTATGACAAAAAAAGGTGGTTTTTTCCTGAATATGTAGTGCGGTATTGCCGCTGTGTTTCGGAGGGTTACAGACAAGCCATGTCCTTCGCCCCAAAATAGGGCGCTCTGAAAGCCGCGTGTTTACTGGCCTGCGTGAGGGTCGTGATTTTTTCGAGGGAATTTTGTGTGACGAAGGGCGACAGTCGCGCATTGCTCGCAGAGCGACTCGGCGGCATAATGTAGCCCCTTTTTTAAGCCCCTACATGTGGAAGGTTCCCGTGACTCAGAAGCCCGACCAGTGTCTTGGTGAGTGGATTGATCGTGAAGCACTTGCAGAAGCGATGATTCCGCTGATCGGTCAGCTCTACCGCAACAACAATGTGGTGAGCTCGATCTATGGCCGCAGCCTGATCAACCAGTCTGTCATCGCGATTCTCAAGGCTCACCGCTTTGCTCGTCATCGTCAGAGCGACGATGCCGAACTGTCCGTCCACGAGACTTTCCCGCTGCTCAAGGCCATGAGCGAGCTCAAGCTGGGCGCCGCTTCGGTGGACCTGGGCAAGCTGGCGGTGAAATTCAAGGAACAAGGCAACGGCCGTAGCGCCGAGCAGTTCGTCCGTGAAGAACTGGCCGACGTGGTTGGCCAGCAGAACGCGGCCGCCCGCAAGGGTACCGACGTGGTGCTGTACGGCTTCGGTCGTATCGGTCGCCTGCTGGCCCGTATCCTGATCGAGAAGACCGGTGGCGGCGACGGCCTGCGCCTGCGTGCCATCGTCGTACGCAAGGGTGCCAACAACGACCTGACCAAGCGCGCCAGCCTGCTGCGTCGTGACTCGGTGCATGGTTCGTTCAACGGCACCATCGTCATCGACGAGGAAAACAACACCATCACCGCCAACGGCAACCTGATCCAGGTTATCTACGCGAAGAACCCGACCGAGGTGGACTACACCCAGTACGGCATCAAGGACGCCCTGCTGGTGGACAACACCGGTGTATGGCGTGACGCCGACGGCCTGGGCCAGCACCTGGCCTGCCCGGGTATCGACCGCGTGGTCCTGACCGCGCCGGGCAAGGGCAAGCTGAAGAACATCGTGCATGGTATCAACCATGCCGAGATCACGGCCGAGGACAAGATCGTTTCGGCGGCGTCCTGCACCACCAACGCCATCGTTCCGGTACTGAAGGCGGTCAACGACAAGTTCGGTATCGTCAACGGTCACGTTGAAACCGTTCACTCGTACACCAACGACCAGAACCTGATCGACAACTTCCACAAGGGCGATCGCCGTGGCCGCAGCGCCGCGCTGAACATGGTCATCACCGAAACCGGCGCTGCCACCGCTGCCGCCAAGGCCCTGCCTGAGCTGGCCGGCAAGCTGACCGGTAACGCGATCCGCGTTCCGACGCCGAACGTGTCGATGGCGATCCTGAACCTGAACCTGGGTACCGCCACCACTCGCGAAGAGATCAACGAGTACCTGCGCTACATGGCGCTGCACTCGGACCTGCACAAGCAGATCGACTTCGTGAACTCGCAGGAAGTGGTTTCCACCGACTTCGTCGGTTCGCGCCACGCCGGTGTGGTCGACGCCGAAGCGACCATCTGCAACGACAACCGTGTTGTTCTGTACGTCTGGTACGACAACGAATTCGGTTACAGCTGCCAGGTGGTCCGCGTGATGGAAGACATGGCCGGGGTCAACCCGCCAGCGTTCCCACGCTAAGCGACTGCAAATGAAAACGCCCCGACTTGTCGGGGCGTTTTTTTTGAGGCGCATTCAAGGATGGTTTGCAGGACATCTTTCGCGGGCAAGCCCTGCTCCTACAGTCCGAAGTCGTACCTGAATCCAATGTACGACCCAAACCTGTAGGAGCAGGGCTTGCCCGCGAAGCTTCTCTTATCTTACGCCGCGGTCTGCGCGGTGCGCAGCGCATGCTTGTTGCCACGGAACAGTACCAGCGTCGCGATCAGCCCCAGCACCGCTGCGCCGCTGAGCCAGATGCCCGGTGCCGCCTTGTTGTCCAGTACATGGATCAGGTAGGTGCAGGCCGCCGGCGTGAAACCGCCGAAGGTCGCGGTCGCCAGGCTGTAGGCCAGGGAGAAGCCGGTGGTACGCACTTCGGTCGGCATGATTTCGGTCAGGGCCACCACCATCGCACCGTTATACGAACCGTAGAGGAACGACAGCCACAGTTCGGCGATCAGCAGGCGGCTGAAGCTCGGGTCGGCCACCAGCCAGGACAGCACCGGGTAAGCGGTGAGGATGGCCAGGATGGTCGCCGCCAGCAGCAGTGGCTTGCGGCCGATCTTGTCGGAAACGCTGCCCATCACCGGCAACCAGAAGAAGTTCGACAGGCCGATGCACACGGTCACCAGCAGGGCATCGAAATCCGACAGGTGCAGTTCGGCCTTGCCGAAGGTCGGGGTGTAGGCGGTGATCAGGTAGAAGGACACCGTGGTCATCACTACCATGGCCATGCCTGCCAGCACCAGGCCGAAGTTCTGGCCGATCGAGCGCATCACTTCCGACAGGGTTGGGCGATGCTTGCGTGCCTGGAATTCGGGCGTTTCCTCCAGCGAGCGACGGATGATGAAGATCGCCGGAACGATCAGGCAGCCGACCAGGAACGGTACGCGCCAGCCCCATTCCCCCATCTGCTCGGGGCTCAGCCAGTGGTTCAGGCCCACGCCCAGCAGGCCGGCGAAGACCACCGCGGCCTGTTGGCTGGCGGACTGCCAACTGACGAAGAAGCCCTTGCGGCCCGGTGTCGAGATCTCGGCCAGGTAGACCGAGACGCCGCCCAGTTCCACGCCCGCGGAAAAGCCTTGCAGCAGGCGGCCCAGCAGCACCAGCAGGGGAGCGGCGACGCCGAGGGTCGAGTAGCCCGGTACGCAGGCGATCAGCACCGTACCGGCGGCCATCAGGGCCAGGGTGATGATCAGGCCCTGGCGGCGACCGTGGCGGTCGATGTAGGCACCGAGGAAAATCGCCCCCAATGGACGCATCAGGAAGCCGGCGCCAAAGGTGGCCAGCGAGAGCATCAGGGAAGCGAAGGCGCTGTCGGAGGGGAAGAAGGTTTTAGCGATGGCCGTGGCGTAGAAGCCATAGACCATGAAGTCGAACATCTCAAGGAAGTTGCCGCTGACAACGCGAAAGATCGCCTTGCCCTTGCCCGTATTCGAGGCCATTTTTATTCACTCACTTTGGCTGTCTTATAAGCAATCCTTCGTTTTGCTCGTCCTTACTGACTCTTTCAAGCATGCACACGCTGGCAGAACAGTTTTGTAACGATATGTGTATTAAGGTTGTCGGGCAACAAAAAAACGAGCTTGCTGGCTAAATGGCATAAGCCACGGGGTAGAGCGTTCGCTGTGGATCTTAGGGGAGTGGGAAGCATGCATTGCCCTGATGAATACTGGGCCTGCTTTAATTTGGCGCATAATGCGTAGCTCTGAATTGTGCCGACTGCGAGCCTATGCCCTCTCTTCAGTTCTTCAGGATGGTTCTGCGATCACCCGGCCCATGGCTGGCGGGTGCGGTCCTGGCGCTATCAAGCGGTTGCGACGGGCAGGGCGCGCTGGAGCGTTTTGGCGGCCCGACCATGGGCAGCAGCTACTCGCTCCAGTATGTGCGCCGTGCTGGCGGGCCAGCGCCTGCCAGGGTCAAGGACGAGGTCGAGGCGATCCTGGCCCAGGTCGACCGGCAGATGTCGACCTATCGCGGCGACTCGGACATCGTCCGCTTCAATGCTCTGCCGGCCAACCGTTGCCAGGTCATGCCGGCGTCGATTCTCGAACTGGTGCGCACGGGGGAGGCGCTGTCCGTTGCGAGTGACGGTGCCTACGACCTGACGGTCGAACCGCTGATGAATCTCTGGGGCTTCGGCCCGCAGGGGCGTGTGGAAAAGGTCCCGGATGCCGCGCAACTGGCGGCGGCCCGCCAGCGGGTCGGCCATTCCCATCTGCATGTCGATGGCGAACGCTTGTGCAAGGACGCCGCGGTGGAGGTCGATTTCGACAGCATTGCCGCAGGCTACACTGTGGACCGGATTGCCACGCGGCTGGTGCAGATGGGGATCGACAGTTTTCTCGTCGAGGTCACGGGCGAGCTCAAGGCCGTGGGGCGCAAGCCCGATGGCGGTTCCTGGCGGGTTGCCCTGGAGGCGCCGCGGGACGATCGGCAGGTCGCGCAACGGATCGTCGACATCGACGGTTATGGGGTGTCCACTTCAGGTGACTATCGCAATTATTTCGAGCAGGATGGCAAGCGCTATTCCCATACCTTCGATGCGTTGACCGGCGCGCCGGTCACCCATGACCTTGCGGCGGTCACGGTGATTCATCCCTCGACGCTGATGGCCGATGGCTTGTCGACGCTGTTGCTGATCCTCGGCCCGGAGCGGGGTTGGGACTATGCGGAAAAACACGATATCGCTGCTTTTTTTGTGATCCGTGCCGATAAAGCTTTCGTCACACGAACGAATTCGGCGTTTGACAGATTGCCGAAGGCTGCTGCGCATTAACATGTAGTGCAGGCAAAGCTGGCTTACGACGCGACCAAGGGTTAATGTGCGCGGCGTTCACGCATCTATAGACTGCACACCGAGATTTGATCCTTCATGTCGCTGCCGCGACGTGATTTAGCCGCAGGTGCCAGAGGGGTGCCTCGGCCTGTTCTGAGGAGTACGCATGGCTGTCTACAACTACGACGTAGTGGTACTGGGTTCCGGCCCCGCTGGAGAGGGTGCGGCAATGAACGCCGCCAAGGCAGGGCGCAAGGTCGCGATGGTCGACAGCCGCCGTCAGGTCGGTGGCAACTGCACCCACCTGGGGACCATCCCGTCCAAGGCCTTGCGTCACTCCGTGCGGCAGATCATGCAGTTCAACACCAACCCGATGTTCCGGGCCATCGGCGAGCCGCGCTGGTTCTCCTTCCCGGACGTGCTCAAGAGCGCCGAGAAGGTGATCGCCAAGCAGGTCGCCTCGCGCACCGGCTACTACGCCCGCAACCGGGTCGACCTGTTCTTCGGTACCGGCAGCTTCGCCGACGAACAGACCGTCGAAGTGGTCTGCCCCAACGGCGTGGTCGAAAAACTGGTGGCCAAGCACATCATCATCGCCACCGGCTCGCGCCCCTATCGCCCGGCCGACATCGATTTCAACCACCCGCGTATCTACGATAGCGACACCATCCTCAGCCTGGGCCACACTCCGCGCAAGCTGATCATCTATGGTGCCGGGGTGATCGGTTGCGAATACGCGTCGATCTTCAGTGGCCTGGGGGTACTGGTCGAACTGGTGGACAACCGTGACCAGTTGCTGAGCTTCCTCGATTCGGAAATTTCCCAGGCGTTGAGCTACCACTTCAGCAACAACAACATCACCGTGCGCCACAACGAGGAGTACGACCGGGTCGAGGGCCTGGACAACGGGGTGATCCTGCACCTGAAGTCGGGCAAGAAGATCAAGGCCGACGCCTTGCTCTGGTGTAACGGCCGTACCGGCAACACCGACAAGCTGGGCATGGAGAACATCGGCGTCAAGGTCAACGGCCGTGGCCAGATCGAGGTGGACGAGAACTACCGTACCTGCCAGCCGAATATCTACGGTGCCGGCGACGTGATCGGCTGGCCGAGTCTGGCCAGTGCCGCCCACGACCAGGGCCGCTCGGCTGCGGGCAGCATCGTCGACAACGGCAGCTGGCGCTATGTCAACGATGTGCCGACCGGTATCTACACCATTCCGGAGATCAGTTCGATCGGCAAGAACGAGCATGAGCTGACCAAGGCCAAGGTGCCGTACGAAGTGGGCAAGGCATTCTTCAAGAGCATGGCCCGCGCCCAGATCGCCGGCGAGCCGCAAGGCATGCTGAAGATCCTGTTCCACCGCGAGACCCTGGAAGTGCTCGGTGTGCACTGCTTCGGCTACCAGGCTTCGGAGATCGTCCACATCGGCCAGGCGATCATGAACCAGCCGGGTGAGAACAACACCCTGAAGTACTTCGTCAACACCACCTTCAACTACCCGACCATGGCCGAAGCCTATCGGGTAGCTGCCTACGATGGCCTGAACCGGCTTTTTTGAGCGGCTCCGGCCGGTGGCCTGAGCCGGCCGGGGAGACCGATTTCAGCCTTTCCCAAGTGTGGCCGTGGCCAAACCGGGAAAGTCTGTAATCAGGCTATCGACGCCGAAGTCGGCGAGCCTGCGCATCAGCGCCGGCTCGTTGACTGTCCACACCGACACGTGCAGACCCTGACGCTGGGCCTTGAGCAGGCGTTCCGGGGTGCAGAGTGTCCAGTTCAGTGCCAGGAACTCGCAGCCATAGCTCTGGGCGACCTTCAGTGGGTCGAGCCAGGCATATTCGGCCACCAGGCCGCGTGACAGGTCCGGGGTCAGCTCCAGGGCGGCCTTGAGCACTTCGCGGGAGCTGGAGGTGATGGTGACCTTGTCCAGCAGGCCGAAGCGCTGTGCCAGTTCTCGAATCGCCAGTACCGTGGTCGCCGCGCGGGTGCGCGAGGCGCTCTTGACCTCCAGTTGCCAGTGCTCGAAATCGCACTGCTCGAACAGTTCCTCCAGGCGCGGGATCGGGCAGGCGGTGAGCCAGCCGGGGCCACCCTTGCGCGCATCGTAGGTCACCAGCTCGGCGGCGGTGTGCTCGACCACCTTGCCACGCCGGTCGGTGGTGCGTTTGAGGGTCGGGTCATGGATGACCATCAGTTCGCCATCCATGGACAGGTGCAAGTCCAACTCGCAGCGGCGGACGCCGTGTTTGAGGCATTCCTGGAAACTGGTCAGGGTGTTTTCCGGCGCTTCGCCTTTGGCGCCACGATGGCCATAAATCAGAGTCACGACTGCTCCTTACAAGGGAAAAATGATTCGGCAAGTAATCGGGGGCGCACGATGAACCCGAGGCTCAATGGGCCTCGGGGTCGTTCTGCTCGCGGGCCAGGCGCCGTTGCTGCGCCTGTTTCTGCAAGATATAGCGGGCCAGCAACTGGCGCTGGGCATCGGTCAATGATTCGAACTCGGTGCCGATTTCGAACGAGCCCAGGCTCTGCGGTTCGCAATGGGTGACCTTGGCCCGCAGCAACAGGCCCAGTGCCTGCGGCATCAGCACCAGCTTGATCGCCAGTCGGGTGCCGGCCGGGTAGGCCACGTCATGGCCGAACTCGATACCGCCTTCGGAGAGGACCACCGACTGCGGCTCGCCGATTTCGCCGAGGATGGTCATGGCCATCACCTGGCTCAGCAGATCGATGCGCTTGTTCTGGGATTTCAGGTAGGCTGAGAGGGCGCGGTCGCGCTCGGTGACCTGGCGCAGCAGGTGCTGCGACTCGAACTCGCTCAGGTGCAGTTCGCTCAACAGGTTGAAGAGCGGCGACGCATCCTGCAACACATCCTTGCCCGCTGCGTCGGCGGCGGACAGGGGGCGGATTTCCAGTGCGATCGTGTCCTCGATACGGTAGTATTCGCGGCGATCTTCTTCATCTAATGTCGACATGGCGAACCCAAGGCAGAGGCAATGGTCTGAGTGTAAAGCTGCTGACCCGCCCTCGCCACATGGACGTCTTCTTTTCCTTCGAACCAGCCCCCGACATGTTCAGACCACTCTTCGTATTTATCGGTACGCGTTATACCCGTGCAAAGCGTCGCAACCATTTTGTCTCCTTCATCTCCCTGACTTCGATCATCGGCCTCGCCCTGGGCGTGGTGGTGATGATCGTGGTGCTGTCGGTGATGAACGGCTTCGACCGGGAAATGCGCGATCGCGTGCTGGGCATGGTGCCCCACGCCACCATCGAATCGGGCGAGCCGATCAGCGACTGGCAGAGCCTGGCGGACAAGGTCCGGCAGAACCCGCAGGTGGCCGCCGTGGCACCCTTCACCCAGATGCAGGGGCTGCTGACCAACAACGGCCAGGTGCAGAAGGTGCTGCTCAACGCCATCGACCCGGCGCAGGAGCGCAAGGTGTCGATCATCGACCGCTTCATGCAGCAGGGCCAGCTCGATGCCCTGGCGCCGGGCAGCTTCGGCATCGTCATCGGTGACAAGGCCGCGACCAAGCTTGGCGTCGGCCTTGGCGACAAGCTGACCTTCGTCGCCCCGGAGGTTTCGGTGACGCCGGCGGGCATGTTCCCGCGGATGAAGCGCTTCACCGTGGTCGGGATCTTTCATGTCGGTGCCGGCGAGCTGGATGGCTACCTGGGCCTGACCAACCTCGACGACCTGGCGCGCCTGCACCGCTGGAAGCCGGACCAGGTCCAGGGGCTGCGGCTGAAGTTCGACGACCTGTTCCAGGCGCCGCGCACGGCCTGGGAGATCGCCCAGCAGTTGGGCGAAAACCATTACTACGCCCGTGACTGGACCCGTACCCACGGCAACCTGTACCAGGCGATCAAGATGGAAAAGGCCATGATCGGCCTGCTATTGCTGCTGATCGTCGCGGTTGCCGCGTTCAACATCATTTCGACGCTGGTGATGGTGGTGAACGACAAGAAGGGCGATATCGCGATCCTGCGCACCCTGGGCGCCACGCCCGGGCAGATCATGGCGATCTTCATGGTCCAGGGCAGTGTGATCGGCGTGGTCGGCACACTCATTGGTGCGGCGGTGGGGATCTTCGCCGCGCTGAATGTCAGTGCCGCGATCTCCGCCCTCGAAGGCCTGATCGGCCACAAGTTCCTCAATGCCGACGTGTATTTCATCGACTACCTGCCGTCCCAACTGATGGCCGAGGACGTGTTGATGGTCTGTGGCGCGGCATTGGTCCTGAGTTTCCTCGCCACCCTGTATCCAGCCTGGCGTGCGGCGCGCACCCAGCCTGCGGAGGCGCTACGTTATGAGTGAGTTGGGCATGAGTGATAAAGCAGTGCTGAGTTGCCGCAACCTGGGCAAATCCTACGAGGAGGGCCCGGAGTCGGTGGTGGTGCTGTCCGGTCTGCAGCTTGAGCTGTACGCGGGCGAGCGGGTGGCGATCGTCGGCAGTTCCGGTTCGGGCAAGAGTACCTTGCTCAACCTGCTGGGCGGGCTGGATACGCCGTCCAAGGGGAGTGTCTGGCTGGCCGGCGAGGAGTTGTCGGCGCTGGGCGAAAAGGCCCGTGGATTGCTGCGCAACCGTGCGCTGGGCTTCGTCTACCAGTTCCACCACCTGCTGCCGGAATTCACCGCCCTGGAGAACGTCTGCATGCCGCTGCTGATCGGCCGTACGGCGATCCCCGAGGCGCGTCAGCGCGCCACGGCTTTGCTGGAGCGGGTAGGGCTGGGGCATCGCCTGGAGCACAAGCCGGCCGAGTTGTCCGGCGGTGAGCGCCAGCGCGTGGCGATCGCCCGGGCACTGGTGAACAAGCCCGGCCTGGTGATGCTCGACGAGCCGACCGGCAACCTCGACCACCATACCGCCCAGGGTATCCAGGACCTGATGCTGGAGCTCAGCACTTCGATGCAGACCGCGTTCCTGGTGGTGACCCATGACATGAACCTGGCGCGCCAGATGGACCGTGTGCTGCACCTGACCGACGGCAAGCTGGTCGCAATCTGATTCGCCCTGGCCGGCCCTGTGGGTGTCCTCGGTGGCCGGCTCGATTATTTTCTACGGTGGCCTGCGAATGTTCAGACCGTTATCGATTTTCATCGGCACGCGCTACACCCGTGCCAAACGCCGCAACCGTTTTGTCTCGTTCATCTCGATGACCTCGATGATTGGCCTCGCCCTGGGCGTGCTGGCGATGATCGTGGTGCTGTCGGTGATGAACGGCTTCCAGAAGGAAATGCAGTCGCGGATTCTCGGCATGGTGCCCCACGCGACCATCGTCGGGGTCAAGCCCATCGACGACTGGCAGCCGGTGGCTGCCGCGGCGATGCGCAATCCCCAGGTCACCGCGGCGGTGCCGTTCACCGAGATGGACGGCATGCTGTCGTACAAGGGGGCGATGCAGCCGATCCAGATCAGCGGGGTCGACCCGGCCCAGGAAGGCAAGGTCTCGATCGTTGCCCAGCATATCGTCCAGGGCAGGCTGGAAGACCTGAAGCCGGGCGAGTTCGGCGTGGTGATCGGTGAGATCACCGCCCGGCGTTTCCGCCTCAATGTCGGCGACAAGCTGACCCTGATCGTCCCGGAAGTGAGCCCCGATCCGGGTGGCATCACCCCACGCATGCAGCGCCTGAACGTGGTGGGCGTGTTCAAGGTCGGTGCCGAACTGGATGGTTCCATGGCGTTGATCCACATGGCCGACGCGGCGCAGATCCAGCACTGGCAGCCGAACCAGGTGCAGAGCGTGCGCCTGGCGGTCAAGGACCTGTATGCCGCGCCGCAGGTCTCCACCGCCATCGCCGGCGACCTGGGCGCCGGCTACAAGGCCGATGACTGGACTCACACCCAGGGGAGCCTGTTCAGCGCGATGAAGATGGAAAAGACCATGATCGGCCTGTTGCTGCTGATGATCGTCGCGGTGGCGGCGTTCAACATCATCGCGACGCTGATCATGGTGGTGAACGACAAGGGCGCGGACATCGCCATCCTGCGTACCATCGGCGCCACGCCGCGGCAGATCATGGCGATCTTCATGGTCCAGGGCACGGTGATCGGTATCGTCGGCACCCTGATCGGCGGTGTGCTCGGCGTGATCGCGGCGTTGAACGTCAGTGAGCTGGTGGGCTGGATCGAGCGGATCAGCGGGCAGCACATCTTCAGTTCCGACGTCTACTTCGTCAGCAACCTGCCGTCGCAGTTGCAGGGGGGAGATGTGGTGTTGATCTGTTCGGCCGGGTTCATCATGAGCTTTCTCGCGACGCTCTATCCGGCGTATCGCGCGGCGAAGACCGAGCCGGCGCAGGCGTTGCGCTACTCGTAAGCCGGGATACCGTTTTCGCGGGCAAGCCCGGCTCCTACAGATCGGTGTCGTATGCATCATGGGTGAACGACGCCGGACTGTAGGAGCCGGGCTTGCCCGCGAAGAGGCCCTCAAGCCTGGCACGGCAATTCGATGATGAACCGTGTCCAGCCTCCCTCCGATTCACAATGAATCCGCCCACCATGGGCCCGCACGATCGATTGGGTAATCGCCAGTCCCAGGCCGGCATGCTCGTTGCTCCCTTCATGGCGGGCCGGATCCGCCCTATAGAACCGGTCGAACAGCCGCGGCAGCGCTTGCGCCGCGATCCCTTCACCGCTGTTCTGCACACTGACACGCAGGCCTGCTGCCGTCGTCTCCAGATTGATCCGGATTTCACCACCCATCGGCGTGAAGCGCAGCGCGTTGTCCAGCAGATTGGACAGCGCCCGGCGCAACATGCTGCGATCGCCCAGCAGTTTCGCCGTGCCGCTGCGGCTCACGCGGACCTGGTTGTCTTCGGCCAGTGGTGCGAAGAACTCCAGCAGCACATCGGCCTCGTCGGCCAGTTCCAGCTGCTCGAACCTCGGGTTCAGCAGGCCATGGTCGGCCTTGGCCAGGTACAGCATGTCGTTGACCAGTTGCGCCATCCATTGCAGTTCCTCGAGGTTGCTGTGCAGCGCCTCGCGATAGTCCTCGAGTGGGCGTGGTCGGGTCAGGGTGACCTGGGTGTGGGTGAGCAGGTTCGACAGCGGCGTGCGCAGTTCGTGGGCGATATCGGCGGAGAACGCCGAGAGTCGCTGGAACGAGTCCTCCAGGCGCCCGAGCATGGCGTTGAAGGCCTGCCCCAGCTCGGCCAGCTCCGCCGGCATCTGCCCGATGCCTAGGCGTTGGGTCAGCGAGTGGGCGCAGATGCCGCCCGCCACTTCGCTCATGCGTCGCAGGGGGCGCAGGCCGCTGCGGGCGGCCCAGGCGCCGAGCAGGGCGGTGGCCAGGGCCGAAAGGCCGACCGTCAGCCAGATCAACTGCTGCATGCGCTGCAGGAAATGCTGGTGATGGGTGATGTCGAGGATCAGCGTCAGTTGGGCGGAGTCCGCCCGGCCCGGCGTCAGCGGTACATTGAAGATCCGGTAGGCGCTGGTGCCGCTCAGCAGGCTGTTCAGTCCGGCTTGGGCGGGCAGTTTCTCGGGCAGGGCGCGGGCGCTGTCGAACCAGAGCTGGCCGTCGGCGCCGTGGATTCTCAGGGCCAGGTCGGGGCGCAGGTTGATTTCGCCTTGCAGGCGCTCGTGCAGCGGCTGGAAGTCGCCGAGGTCGGCCACCTGGCCCAGCAGGCTGCGCAGTTCGGCCAGGCGCCCATCCAGCAACTGCTGGTCGAGTTCGACGAAGTGCGACTCGCTGGCCCGGCTGAACAGCACGCCGGCCACCAGCGACACCGTTGCGGTACAGGCGGCGAACAGCAGCGCCAGGCGCCCGGCGAGAGACAGACGCCGCATCACAGGGCCCGTTCTTCGAGTACGTAGCCCATGCCGCGCACGGTATGGATCAGCTTGTTGGAGTGGGCATCATCGATTTTCAGGCGCAGGCGGCGGATGGCGACCTCGATGACATTGGTGTCGCTGTCGAAATTCATGTCCCAGACCTGGGAAGCGATCAGCGATTTGGGCAGCACTTCGCCCTGGCGGCGCAGGAGCATTTCCAGCAGGGCGAATTCCTTGGCGGTCAGGTCGACGCGCTGGCCGGCCCGTTCGACCCGGCGGCGGATCAGGTCCAGGCGCAGGTCGGCAACCTGCAGGCTGGTGTCCTGGGTATTGCCGCCACCACGGCGCAGCAGGCTGCGGACCCGGGCCAGCAGTTCGGAAAAGGCGAAGGGCTTGACCAGGTAGTCGTCGGCACCCAGTTCCAGGCCGTGGACCCGGTCTTCTACCGCGTCGCGGGCAGTGAGGAACAGCACCGGGATTTCCAGGCCGGCGGCGCGCACCGTCTGGAGGATCTGCCAGCCGTCGCGGCCGGGCAGCATGACGTCGAGGATCAGCAGGTCGTAGTCGCCGGTCAGCGCCAGGTGCTGGCCGCTGGTGCCATCCGCCACCAGCTCGCAGTTGAAGCCGGCCTCGTTGAGGCCCTGGCGCAGGTATTGGCCGGTTTTCGCTTGGTCTTCGACGATCAGCAGTTTCATGGATGACTCGTGGCAAATGGAACGGTAACGTTATACAGGTCGTCCGGCGCTTCGGGCCCAAGCTGACAAAGTTGTAATCTGCCGGTCAGGCTGGTGGCAGCGCTCTGGTTCTACAGTCTTGCACAGAGTGAAACCTATTCCATTGGAGTGTGACCATGTTTGTGCGCAACAGCCTCGTGTTTGCCGGCCTGCTGCTGAGTTCCGCGGCCCTGGCCTCGCCCGCCGGGCATTATGACTTCGGTCAGCCGGCACCGGCCTCGAAGGCGACCCGTACCATCGAAGTGACCATGACCGATATCGCTTTCGATGCCAAGGAGCTGGAGGTCAAGGCCGGCGAGACCGTGCGTTTCGTGCTGGTCAACAAGGGTCAATTGCTGCATGAGTTCAACCTGGGCGAGGCGGCGATGCATGCCGCGCACCAGCAGGAAATGCTCAAGATGCAGCAGAGCGGCATGTTGACGCCGACCGGCATGAAGATGCCGGCGATGGATCATTCCAGCATGGCGGGCGGTGCCATGGATCACGGCATGATGAAGCATGACGACCCCAACAGCGTGCTGGTCGAGCCAGGCAAGACCGCCGAACTGACCTGGACCTTCAGCAAGGCCGGCAGCCTGGAGTTCGCCTGCAATATCCCCGGTCACTACCAGGCGGGCATGGTTGGCCGGCTGAAAATTGACCGCTGAGGCAGGTCGTCTGCCTTTGCACGCTGAAAGCCGGGCGTAAACCCGATAGACTTGTCGGGTTCATTCTTTCAGGTTTTCGTTATGCATCCCGCAGCCGAACATTCGCCGCTGGGCAAGTCCAGTGAATACATCGCCACTTATACGCCATCCTTGCTGTTCCCGATTCCGCGCGCCGCGAAATGGGCCGAGCTGGGGTTGAGTGCCGAGACCTTGCCCTATCACGGCGTGGACTTCTGGAACTGCTTCGAGCTGTCCTGGCTGCTGCCGTCCGGCAAGCCGGTGGTGGCCATCGGCGAGTTCAGCATTCCGGCCGACTCGCCGAACATCATCGAGTCCAAGTCGTTCAAGCTGTATCTCAACTCCCTGAACCAGACGCCGTTTGCCGATATCCCGAGCCTGGAGGCGGTGCTGCGCGCCGATCTGTCGGCGGCGGCGGGCAAGCCGGTGGGGGTGCGTATTCGTCGGCTGGGCGACGTACAGGCAGAAGGTGTGGTGGCCTTGCCGGGCACCTGTATCGATGACCTGGATATCAGTGTCAGTGACTACGCCCATCCGCGTCCTGAGCTGCTGCGTTGCGATCCGTCGCGCGTGGTCGAGGAAAGCGTGCACAGCCATCTGCTCAAGTCCAACTGCCCGGTGACCAGCCAGCCGGACTGGGGCAGCGTGGTGGTGGAATATCGTGGGGCCGCGCTGGACCATGCCAGCCTGCTGGCGTACCTGGTGAGTTTCCGTCAGCACTCGGACTTCCACGAGCAGTGCGTGGAGCGGATCTTCCTCGACCTGCAGCGGTTGCTCAAGCCGGAAAAACTGACGGTGTATGCGCGCTATGTGCGCCGGGGCGGGCTGGATATCAACCCGTATCGCAGTACCGAGGTGGTGGCGTTCCAGAACCGGCGGCTGGTACGCCAGTAACCCATCTGGTACGCCTCTGTGGGAGGCGGTTCCCCTCAGAGCTGACGGCTTCTGCGCAGCGGGTCAGGCCAAGTGAGCAGGCATGAAAAAGCCCCGACGAGTCGGGGCTTTTTCCATTGCGCTGTCGCTTAGGCCTGAACGACCGGGATCTTCGCGTTGGCCGCGGCTTCGCGGAACTCGGCGATCTGGTCGAAGCTCAGGTAGCGATAGATGTCGGCAGCCATGCTGTCGATGTTCTTCGCGTACTCCATGTACTCCTCGACGGTCGGCAGCTTGCCGAGAATCGAAGAGACCGCCGCCAGCTCGGCCGAAGCCAGGTAGACGTTGGTGGAGTCACCCAGGCGGTTCGGGAAGTTACGGGTCGAGGTGGAGACCACGGTCGAACCGGTCTGCACACGTGCCTGGTTACCCATGCACAGCGAGCAGCCCGGCATTTCCATGCGCGCACCGGCCTTGCCGTAGATGCCGTAGTAGCCTTCCTCGGTCAGCTGGTGAGCGTCCATCTTGGTCGGCGGAGCCAGCCACAGACGGGTCGGGATGCCGCCCTTGACCTTGTCCAGCAGCTTGCCGGCAGCGCGGAAGTGACCGATGTTGGTCATGCACGAACCGATGAACACTTCGTCGATCTTGTCACCGGCAACGGTGGACAGCAGACGGGCGTCGTCCGGGTCGTTCGGCGCGCAGAGCACAGGCTCCTTGACGTCGGCCAGGTCGATCTCGATGACCGCGGCGTACTCGGCGTCCTTGTCGGCTTCCAGCAGTTCGGGCTTGGCCAGCCAGGCTTCCATCGCCTGGGCGCGACGCTCCATGGTGCGGGCATCGCCGTAGCCTTCGCCGATCATCCAGCGCAGCAGGGTGATGTTCGACTTCAGGTATTCGGCGATCGCCTCTTCCGGCAGCTTGATGGTGCAGCCGGCAGCGGAACGCTCGGCCGAGGCGTCGGACAGTTCGAAGGCTTGTTCGACGGTCAGGTCGTTCAGGCCTTCGATCTCCAGGATGCGGCCGGAGAAGATGTTCTTCTTGCCTTTCTTCTCTACGGTCAGCAGGCCCTGCTGGATCGCGTAGTAAGGGATGGCGTGAACCAGGTCGCGCAGGGTGATGCCAGGCTGCAGCTTGCCCTTGAAGCGAACCAGTACCGACTCGGGCATGTCCAGCGGCATGACGCCGGTGGCGGCCGCGAAGGCCACCAGGCCGGAACCGGCCGGGAAGGAGATACCGATCGGGAAGCGGGTGTGGGAGTCGCCACCGGTGCCGACGGTGTCAGGCAGCAGCATGCGGTTCAGCCAGCTGTGGATGATGCCGTCGCCTGGACGCAGGGACACGCCGCCACGAGTCATGATGAAGTCGGGCAGGGTGTGGTGGGTCTTGACGTCGATCGGCTTCGGATACGCCGCGGTGTGGCAGAAGGACTGCATCACCAGGTCGGCGGAGAAGCCCAGGCAGGCCAGGTCCTTCAGTTCGTCACGGGTCATTGGACCGGTGGTGTCCTGGGAGCCGACGGTGGTCATCTTCGGTTCGCAGTAGGTGCCCGGGCGGATGCCCTCGACGCCGCAAGCCTTGCCGACCATCTTCTGCGCCAGGGTGAAGCCCTTGGTGCTGGCCGCCGGTGCTTCAGGTGCCTTGAACAGGTCCGATGGTGGCAGGCCCAGCTCGGCGCGAGCCTTGCCGGTCAGGCCGCGACCGACGATCAGCGGAATACGGCCGCCGGCGCGGACTTCGTCCAGCAGTACTTCGGTTTTCAGTTCGAAGCTGGTGACCAGCTCGTCGCTGCCGTGGCGGCGCACTTCGCCCTTGAACGGATAGACGTCGATGACGTCGCCCATGGCCAGGTTGGTGCAGTCGAACTCGATCGGCAGGGCGCCGGCGTCTTCCATGGTGTTGTAGAAGATCGGGGCGATCTTGGTGCCGAAGCAGAAGCCACCGGCGCGCTTGTTCGGTACGTACGGAATGTCGTCGCCGAAGAACCACAGCACCGAGTTGGTGGCGGATTTGCGCGAGGAACCGGTACCGACCACGTCACCGACGTAGGCAACCGGGAAGCCCTTGGCCTTGACCGCTTCGATCTGTGCCAGTGGGCCGACCGAACCTGGCTGGGAAGGCTCGATGCCGTCGCGGGCCATTTTCAGCATGGCCAGGGCGTGCAGCGGAATGTCGGGGCGCGACCAGGCGTCCGGGGCAGGGGACAGGTCGTCGGTGTTGGTTTCGCCAGGCACCTTGAACACGGTCAGGGTGTATTTCTCGGCGATGGCCGGACGGGCGGTGAACCATTCACCGGCGGCCCAGGATTCCAGGACGGCCTTGGCGTGGGCGTTGCCAGCCTTGGCTTTTTCAGCCACGTCGTGGAAAGCGTCGAACATCAGCAGGGTGTACTTGAGTTGCTCGGCGGCAACCGGCGCCAGCTCGGCGTCGTCCAGCAGGGCAACCAGGGTCTCGATGTTGTAGCCGCCCTGCATGGTGCCGAGCAGTTCAACCGCGCGCTTCTTGTCCAGCAGCGGGGACTTGGCTTCGCCCTTGGCCAGGGCGGAAAGGAAGCCGGCCTTTACGTAGGCGGCTTCGTCCACTCCAGGCGGAACGCGGTTGGTGATCAAGTCTACGAGGAAAGCTTCTTCGCCAGCCGGGGGGTTCTTCAGCAGCTCGACCAGGCCTGCGGTTTGTTCGGCGTTAAGCGGCTGGGGCACGATACCCAGGGCTGCGCGCTCTTCGATATGTTTGCGGTAGGCTTCAAGCACAGTTATTACCCTCATCAGTGGTCCCAAATGGGTGTCCGGGACGCTCATCCAGAAATGCACGGCACTCATGCGCTGTAGGGGCTTTTTGGGCCGCTTGGCCAGAGTTTCCGCGATTTCCAACAGAAGCTGTTTTCAAAGTTTTACGCCTTCGGAACGGAGCAGATGAGGGTCGGCGCGGGAACTTCCGGGCGGAAATTCCCGAGCCAACGTCGTTCTTCAGGATGAGGGTGACTGACACCCGGCGGATGAAGCGCCCTGGGACGGCTCCACCCTAAACTGTGCTCGTGACGCTTTGAAAACAGCTTCCAACGGACATTGGCGCCTAAAAAGGCAGAACGATTCTACGGCATATTCCAAAGAAAGGTAAGGTAAGCCCTACAGGTTCGGGGGTGACCCTTGTTAGACAAAGGGCTAACATGCGGGCCTGTTTTGCTTCCGCGCGTTTGTCCTGCCCATGCCCAATCAGACTATCAAGACCCCCTGCGTCGGCCTCTGCTCCACGGTTTACGGTGACCTGGTGTGTCGCGGCTGCAAACGCTTCCACCATGAAGTGATCCACTGGAATGGCTACAGCGAGGAGCAGAAGCGTGCGGTGTGGCTGCGTCTGGAACAGTTGCTGGTGCAGGTGATGGTGGCCAAGCTGGAGGTGTTCGACCCGCTCAGGCTGCGCCAGCAACTGGAGGCGCGCAAGATCCGCTTCGTGCCCCATCAGTCGGAGTATTGCTGGGCCTATCAGCTGATTGCGCGAGGAGCGCGGGTGATCAACCAGCTGGAGGCCTATGGCATGGTGCTGCTGCCGGAGTTTCGTGACTGGGGGCTGCCGGAGTTGCGCGATGCCATCGATCGCGAGTTCTTCCTGCTGTCCGAGGCGCACTACGAGCGCTATATCGCGCCGGGGTTTCTCAAGGAGGCGCTGGGCCCCTGAACCGGACGCCGGCAGGCCTCAGCCCCTGGCCAGTTCCTCCAGGTGGTCGGTGATCTCCTGGGTCTTGAGCACCAGCACATCACTTTCCAGTGAGTCCAGCACCACTTCCGCGGTATTGCCGATCAGTGCCCCGGAAATCCCGGTCCGCGCCACCGTGCCGATCACCGTGACCACTGCGCCCAGCTTGTGGGCCGTGTGCGGAATCAAGACGTCCGCCGGCCCCTCGGCAATGTGCAGGTGTTCGTCATCGACGTCGAATTCCGCCTGGAAGGCCCGGCATTGCTCGCGATAGCGCGCCTCGATGGTTTCCCGCAACTGGTACACCGGATCGGCGGCCGAGAGCATCGGCGAGGGATGGGCGCTGATCACGTGAAGGTGGCCCTTGGCCAGGCTGGCTATGTCATAGCCATGATCGATGATGTTCGCATGCAGGTGTCGATGGCCCTCGTCGGCGTTGCCGACATCCACCGCGGCGAGAATCACCCCGCCGGCCCAGGGCGTCTCGGTCTTGACCATCAGCACCGCGCAGGGGCAGAAACGCAGCAGTTTCCAGTCCGAAGGGGTCAGCAGGGCCCTTTTCAGCGGGCTGTCGGGGCGGTGCTGCTTGATCACCAGGCCGCAGCCTTCGGCCTGTTGCACGCCGATGATGGTGTCGTGCAGGGTCTTGTCCCAGGACTGTTCCGCCGTGGCGCTGTAGCCGTCGTCATGCAACTGGCTCTTGAGCAGCGAGAGCAGGGCGCTATGGTCGTGCCGCGGGTCGCACATCAGCAGATGCAGGTGGGCATCCGTGACCTTGGCGATCAGTTTGGCGCGGTTGAGCGCCAGGCTGTGGGCGTGATCGGGGTCGAGTATCACCAGAATGCTGCGAATGGCTTGCATGGTCAGCGTGCTCCCAGAGGTTCGAAGGCGGCATGACCTAACTATAGTTGCCCTGCGTTCGCCCCGAACTTGATGCATATCAAGGACGATGGCTGGTGGTCCGCCCCGGGACCCGTATAATCGGCGGCCTTGAGTTGCCTGACCCCTTGTGAGCCCCATGTTGCCGATTCTTTCGTTGTTCGACCCCCTTCGCTGCGCACTGCCGGGAGCCTTCCTGTGAACCTGCCGGAAATTCATGAGTTTCTCGGCTGTCGCACGCCGGACGCCTGGGTGCAGGCGGCGCTGGCCGATCAGGAAACCCTGCTGATCGACCACAAGAACTGCGAGTTCAAGGCGGCGAGCACGGCCCTGAGCCTGATCGCCAAGTACCATTCGCATGTCGACCTGATCAACATGATGTCGCGGCTGGCGCGGGAGGAACTGGTGCACCACGAGCAGGTGATGCGCCTGATGAAGCGTCGTCGGATCGACTTGCGCCAGCTTTCCGCCGGCCGCTACGCCTCGGGCCTGCGCAAGGTGGTGCGCAACCACGAGCCGGTGAAACTGGTGGACACGCTGGTGGTCGGGGCCTTTATCGAGGCCCGCAGTTGTGAGCGTTTCGAGGCCCTGGTGCCGCACCTGGATGAAGAGTTGGGCAAGTTCTATTTCGGCCTGCTCAAGAGCGAGGCCCGGCATTTCCAGGGTTATCTGAAGCTGGCCTACCAGTATGGCGACGCTGCGGATATCGCCCGGGTGATCGACAAGGTCCGGCTGGTGGAGCAGGAGCTGATCGAGTCGCCGGACGTCGAGTTTCGCTTCCACAGCGGTGTCCCGGCTGTCTAGTGGCCTGTGTGGCTAATTCGCGCACTCAACGCCGGGTCCAGGGCTTCGCCAGACTGCGTTGCCATTCCTCGCCGTAGCTCGGCTACGACTCGTCATGGCGCCTTGCCTGGCAAACCCCTGGACCCGAATTTGAGTATTCGAATTAACCGTACAGGCCACTAGGCGCGAACCAGCTTTTCCAGTGCCGCCTCGGCCAGGAACGACGAGCGGCTCTTGATCCGGTGGTCGCGCACGTAGCGGTCGATGCGCTGGATCACGAAGCCGGGAAGGGTCACGTTGACCTTCTCGGTCTTGCCCAGGTAGGGCGAAATATCGATTTCCAGCAGGCCCCAACCCATTTCGGCAAAGTCGGGGTTTTGCCGGTGGGCCAGCAATGGCGACGGCATCGGTACCCGCTCGCCGCTCGAGGCGATTTCCTCCAGGCGGATGTGGGCGATCTCGATGGCGGCGTCATAGGCTTCCTCGAAGCTGTCGCCGGCGGTCACGGCGCCTGGAATGTCCGGGATCTGTACGCCGGTGGCGGTGTGTTCATCACCCCATTCAATGGCAATGGGATATTGCATGATGTCCTCCTGGGTGAGCCGGTTCATGGCAGGTCCGCCCGTTTCCTTGTTTTTCAACCCTTGAAGCCCTGACCACCTGGTTCAGGAAAGCCTGACTGTCCTTCCATCAGACAGCGATTTCGAAGGTGTTCCCAGAGTTATTTCTCGAAAGTCGGCGCCACTCGTCCCCCGGCAGGTGAGGCGAGGTGGCAGGGCCGGTGTTCAGTGCGCTTTCGTCCAAGCCGGAGGCTGCCTATTTCCGCCGGCTATCAGCCGGTGCCTTCCATCGGTTGTTTGAAAAGCTTGCTAACAATTTCTTTGACATTAACTGCCTAGGCAGTAATATCTGAGCAACTCTCTGCCTAGGCAGCTTTCTGGTGACTCTATGAAGCATTTCCTTCCGGAAGACTTTCACAACTGCCATCTCGGCCTGCTCCTGGGGCGCGCGGCGTTGCTCAAGGACCGGATCATCGATACCCACATGGTGCCGTACGGCATTACCGCGGCGCAGTTCAAGGTGCTGATCATCATGGCCCAGTTCGGCGTCGATTCGCCGGCCGAGCTGTGCCGCCACCTGTCCATCGACAGCGGCTCGATGACGCGGATGCTCGATCGCCTGGAGCAGAAGGAACTGCTGGTGCGCCAGCGTTCGGAGGGCGATCGGCGTCAGGTCCGTCTGGTACTGACCGAACAGGGCCAGGCCCTGGCGGACCGCCTGCCGGAAATCGGCGCCGACGCCATGAACGAATTGGCGGGTGCGATCACCCGGGACGAGCTGCAGACGCTGGAAGACATTCTCAAGAAGATTTTGCTGGCAGCCGGGGACTCGATCACCCAGTTGCGGCTGGGTGAAAAAAATGAACGGTAAAACCTTGCGCAGCGGTTTCAGTCTGATGTTCCTGGCGATGGCCCTGGCGGGCTGTGCCAGCTACCAGGGGCTGACGACGTCTGGAGTGAGCCTGGAGGCGAAGGATCTCAAGGCCGAACAGTCGCTCAAGGGTATCCGGCTGTCGCCGGCGGCCTGGCCGTCGAATGACTGGTGGAAAAGCCTGGGCGACCCGCAGCTCGACGGGCTGATCCAGGAAGCGCTGCGCGACAGCCCGGACATGCAGGTCGCCAGTGCGCGGACCCACCAGGCCAGCGCCGCGGCCTATGCCGCCGATGCCGCCCGCCTGCCGGCTCTCGATGCCAGCGCCGGGGTGACCCGTTCCCGCCTGCCTCGTGACCAGGACCCGAGCGGGCAGGGTGGCAACTACGACACCGTGCGCAAGCTGGGCCTGGACTTCAACTACACCTTCGACCTCTGGGGCGGCCAGCGTGACGCCTGGGAGGCCGCGCTCGGTCAGGAGCGGGCCGCCGAGGTCGACCAGCAGGCGGCACGCCTGACCCTGGCCGGCGATGTGGCGCGGGCCTACAGCAACCTGGGCGAGGCGCATATCGTCTATGACCTGGCCAACGATGATCTCAAGCGCACCCGGCAGATGCTCGAACTGGGCCAGCGCCGCCTGAGTGCCGGAATCGACAGCCACTACCAGTATCAGCAGACCGAAAGCCTGGCCGCCAGCTCCGAGGAGCAGGTGATCGATGCACGCAAGAAACTGCAGAGCGCCAAGGTCGCCCTGGCCGTCTTGCTGGGCAAGGGGCCGGACCGCGGCAACGAGCTGGCCCGGCCGAAAATCCTCCAGCCCGCGGTGGTCGCCCTGCCTTCGAGCCTGCCGGCCGAGCTGCTGGGCCGGCGTCCGGACCTCGTGGCCGCGCGTTGGCGGGTCGAGGCCGCGAGCAAGGATATCGCCGCCGGCAAGACGCGTTTCTACCCCAATCTCAACCTGAGTGCCGCGGCCGGCACCGAGGCCTTGCTGGGCGACGCCCTGTTCGGTTCGGCCAGCCGTTTCTTCAGCATCGCGCCGACCGTTTCGCTGCCGATCTTCGACGGCGGCCGCCTGCGCGCCGGGCTCGATGCGAAGGATGCCGACTACGACCTGGCGGTGGCGCAGTACAACAAGAGCCTGGTCAAGGCGCTTGGGGATGTCAGCGACACGATCCAGCAGTTGCGCGAGATCGCCCGGCAGATCGCTGTCCAGCAGCATGCGGCGGATATCGCCCAGCAGTCCTATGACACCGTGGTCCAGCGTTATGGCGCCGGCATCGGCAACTACCTGGACGTGCTGACCATCGAGCAGACCCTGTTGCAGGCCCAGCGCCAGCTGGCGGAACTGAATGCCCAGCAGATCGACCTTTCCATTCAACTGATGCAGGCCCTGGGCGGCGGATTCCACGCCGAGAACATCGCCCTGGGCGATTCGAGCCCGGCTGCACGGACCCACTAATTCAAGGTACTTGTCATGGCTAACCCTGCCCAAAACAACTCCGTTGAAAACAACCCCGGTGCCGCCAACTCCGGCAAACGCAAGATCATGCTCCTGGCCCTCGCCCTGGTGGTCGCCGTCGGCGGCGCGGCGGTCTGGGGCTGGCACGAACTCTACGGGCGCTGGAGCGAAAGCACCGACGACGCCTACGTCAATGGCAACGTGGTGGAGATCACGCCGCAGATCACCGGTACGGTGGTCAGCATCGGTGCCGATGACGGTGACCTGGTCCATGAGGGGCAGGTGCTGGTGAACTTCGACCCGAGCGATGCCGAAGTCGGCCTGCAGAGCGCCGAGGCCAATCTGGCCAAGACCGTGCGCCAGGTGCGCGGCCTGTACAGCAACGTCGACGGCATGAAGGCCCAGGTGGTGGCGCAGAAGGCGGCCGTGCAGAAGGCCCAGGAAAACTACACCCGCCGCAGGAATCTCGCCGCCAGCGGTGCGATCTCCCAGGAGGAACTGTCCCACGCCCGTGACGACCTGACCTCGGCCCAGAGCGCCTTGAGCAACGCCGAGCAGCAACTCAACAGCAGCAATGCACTGGTCGACGACACGGTGGTGTCCAACCATCCCGATGTGAAGGCGGCCGCTGCCCAGTTGCGCCAGGCGTACCTGGCTCATGCCCGGAGCACGCTGGTCGCGCCGGTGACCGGTTATGTCGCCAAGCGCACCGTGCAGCTCGGTCAGCGTGTACAGCCGGGGGCCGCATTGATGGCGGTGATTCCGCTGGACCAGTTGTGGATCGATGCCAACTTCAAGGAAACCCAGCTGCGCCAGATGCGGATCGGCCAGGCGGTGGACATCGAGGCCGATCTGTACGGCAGCGACGTGAAATACAGCGGTACCATCGACAGCCTCGGCGCCGGTACCGGCAGCGCCTTCGCCCTGTTGCCGACGCAGAACGCCACCGGTAACTGGATCAAGATCGTCCAGCGGGTGCCGGTGCGTGTGCACATCAACGCCGAGGATCTGGTCAAGCATCCGCTGCGGATCGGCTTGTCGACCCAGGTCGAGGTCGACCTGCACGACCAGAGTGGTCCGGTGCTGGCACAGCAGCCGCCCCAGAAGGCTTCGTTCAGCACCAACGTCTATCAGCAGCAGTTGGCTGACGCCGATGCGGTGATCAACCGCCTGATCCATGAGAACAGCGCAACGGCGGCCAAGACCGCGCAGCGCTGAGTCGCCAGTCCCCCGCTGCGGCCCTCGCGGTCGCAGCGCCTGCCCCGTTCCAAAGGATTCGCGATGAGTTCGAACGCATCATTTTCCCCGCCGAGCCTGTTGCTCAGCACCATCGGTCTGTCGCTGGCGACCTTCATGCAGGTGCTCGACACCACCATCGCCAACGTGGCGCTGCCGACCATTTCCGGCAACCTGGGGGTGAGTTCGGAGCAGGGCACCTGGGTCATCACTTCCTTTGCCGTCAGCAACGCCATCGCCCTGCCGTTGACCGGCTGGCTGAGCCGGCGCTTCGGCGAGGTGAAGCTGTTCATCTGGGCCACGTTGCTGTTCGTGCTGGCCTCGTTTCTCTGCGGTATTTCCACCTCGATGCCCGAACTGGTGGGCTTCCGGGTGCTCCAGGGGCTGGTGGCCGGCCCGCTGTATCCGATGACCCAGACGCTGCTGATCGCCGTCTATCCGCCGGCGAGGCGAGGCATGGCCCTGGCGTTGCTGGCGATGGTCACGGTGGTCGCGCCGATTGCCGGGCCGATCCTCGGTGGCTGGATCACCGACAGCTACAGCTGGCCGTGGATCTTCTTCATCAATGTGCCGATCGGCATTTTCGCCGCCGCCGTGGTGCGCCAGCAGCTCAAGGCGCGGCCGGTGGTGATCAGTCGGCAGCCGATGGATTATGTCGGCCTGCTGACCCTGATCATCGGTGTCGGCGCGCTGCAGGTGATCCTAGACAAGGGTAACGACCTGGACTGGTTCGAATCGAATTTCATCGTCATCGGTGCGGTGATTTCGGCGATCGCCCTGGCGGTGTTCGTCATCTGGGAAATGACCGACGCGCATCCGGTGGTCAACCTGCGGCTGTTCGCCTACCGCAACTTCCGCATCGGCACCATCGTGCTGATCCTCGGTTACGCCGGGTTCTTCGGCATCAACCTGATCCTGCCGCAGTGGTTGCAGACCCAGATGGGCTACACCGCGACCTGGGCGGGGCTGGCGGTGGCGCCGATTGGCATCCTGCCGGTGCTGATGTCGCCCTTCGTCGGCAAGTACGCCAACCGGGTCGACCTGCGCCTGCTGGCCGGGATCGCCTTCCTGGCCATCGGCCTGAGTTGCTTCATGCGTGCCGGCTTCACCAATGAGGTGGACTTCGAGCACGTGGCGCTGGTGCAACTGTTCATGGGGATCGGCGTGGCGCTGTTCTTCATGCCGACCTTGAGCATCCTGATGTCGGACCTGCCGCCACAGCAGATCGCCGATGGCGCCGGCCTGGCGACCTTCCTGCGTACGCTGGGCGGCAGTTTTGCCGCATCCCTGACCACCTGGATCTGGATTCGCCGGGCGGACCAGCATCATGCCTACCTGAGCGAAAGCATCACGCCGTTCGACCCGGCGACGCGCGAGGCGCTGAACAATCTCGGTGGCGCGGGGAGCCAGGCCTACAGCCAGCTGGATCAGATTCTCAACAGCCAGGCCTACATGCTGTCGACCGTGGACTACTTTACGCTGCTCGGGTGGGGCTTCATGGGCTTGATGCTGCTGGTCTGGCTGGCCAAGCCGCCGTTCGCGGCGAAGGCCGGGCCAGCGTCGGCCGGGCATTGATCCGAGTCAGGCCCATTCGCGGGCAAGCCCTGCTCCTACGGTTCGGTGTCGTGTACGACATGAGTCTGTAGGAGCAGGGCTTGCCCGCGAAGCTTTTTACTGGAGCAGGGGTAACGCCGGCGGTGGCGGAAACTCGAACTCGCCCAGGTGGAATCCCTGCTCGTCCACCTGCAATGCCCAGCCCTGGCGATCCCAGTCACCCAGCACGATTCGCTTCGCCGCCTGGCTGCCGAGCTGCAGCTTGTGAATCGCCGGCCTGTGGGTGTGGCCGTGGACCAGGGTGTGCACGCCATACTGCTGCATGATCCGCGGGATCTCTTCCGGGGTCACATCAACGATGTCGTTGGCTTTCATCCGGGTTTGCGCCCGGCTTTCGCTGCGCAGCTTGCGCGCCAGCTTGTGCCGGGTACGCAACGGCAGGTGCCGCAGGATGAACAGGCTGATGGGGTTGCGCAGGTAGCGACGCAGGCGCATGTAGGCCTCGTCGCGGGTGCACAGGCTGTCGCCGTGCATCAACAGCACCGGCTCGCCATTGATTTGCACCACGCTCGGGTCCTTGAGCAGCGTGGCTCCGGCTGCCTTGCAGAAGGCCTTGCCGAGCAGGAAATCGCGGTTGCCGTGCATCAGGAAAATCGGGGTGCCGCCCTCGCTGACCTCGCGCAGTGCCGCGCAGATCGAGCGTTGGAAAGGGGTCATGGCATCGTCGCCGATCCAGGCTTCGAAGAAGTCGCCAAGGATATATAACGCTTGTGCCGAACGGGCTCGTCCGGCGAGGAAATCCAGAAACGCCCGGGTGATGTCCGGGCGCTCCTCTTCCAGATGCAAGTCTGAAATCAGCAGTATCACTCAACGATCTCGGCTTTCTCGATGATCACGTCTTCTGCCGGTACGTCCTGGTGGCCTGCCTTCATGGTGGTGGCAACGCCCTTGATGCTGTCGACCACTTCAGTGCCGGCGATCACCTTGCCGAATACCGCGTAGCCCCAGCCCTGAACGGTCTTGGCGCTGTGGTTGAGGAAACCGTTGTCGGTGACGTTGATGAAGAACTGCGCGGAAGCCGAATGCGGCTCCATGGTACGGGCCATGGCGATGGTGTACTTGTCGTTCGACAGGCCGTTGTCCGCTTCGTTCTGGATGCTTGGGCGCTTGTCTTTCTTTTCCTTCATGCCTGGCTCGAAACCGCCGCCCTGGATCATGAAGTTGCCGATGACGCGGTGGAACACGGTGTTGCTGTAATGGCCGGCCTTGACGTATTCAACGAAGTTGGCAACGGTCAGCGGGGCTTTTTCGGCGTTCAGCTCGAGAACGATCTCGCCGTGGTTGGTGGTCAGTTTGACTTGAGTCATGGTAGCTATCGCTCTGTTCAGGAAATTCGTGGGACGTGGCCGGCCCCTTCAAGGGGCTGCGCCACAACCTGGGCGGGGAGTTTAACGTGCTTGCCGGGCATTTCGAGGGTTTTTATACCGCCGGTATTAAAAGCAGCGGTTTTCCGGCTGGCCCTGTCAGGGGCTTGACAGGTTCGGCTATGATAGGAGTTTTGATTGACCCGGCCTATCCGGGCCACGCACTTGTTACGTCCAAGGATCTTATGAGCAAGCCCACTGTCGACCCTACTTCGAACGCCAAGACCGGCCCGGCTGTCCCGGTCAACTTCCTGCGCCCGATCATTCAGGCCGACCTGGATTCGGGCAAGCACACCCAGATCGTCACGCGTTTTCCGCCTGAGCCCAACGGCTACCTGCACATCGGTCACGCCAAGTCGATCTGCGTGAACTTCGGTTTGGCCCAGGAGTTCGGTGGCGTCACGCACCTGCGTTTCGACGACACCAACCCGGCCAAGGAAGATCAGGAGTACATCGACGCCATCGAGCGTGACGTCAAGTGGCTGGGTTTCGAGTGGGCCGGCGAAGTGCGCTACGCCTCGCAGTATTTCGATCAACTGCATGACTGGGCGGTTGAACTGATCAAGGCCGGCAAGGCCTATGTCGACGACCTGACTCCAGAGCAGGCCAAGGAATACCGCGGCAGCCTGACCGAGCCGGGCAAGAACAGCCCGTTCCGCGAGCGTTCCGTCGAGGAGAACCTCGACTTGTTCGCGCGCATGAAGGCCGGTGAGTTCAAGGACGGCGAGCGTGTATTGCGGGCCAAGATCGACATGGCCTCGCCGAACATGAACCTGCGTGACCCGATCCTCTACCGCATCCGCCATGCCCATCACCACCAGACCGGTGACAAGTGGTGCATCTACCCGAACTATGACTTCACTCACGGTCAGTCGGATGCCATCGAGGGTATCACCCATTCGATCTGCACCCTGGAATTCGAAGGCCATCGTCCGCTGTACGAATGGTTCCTGGACAACCTGTCGGTGCCGTGCAAGCCGCGCCAGTACGAGTTCTCGCGGCTGAACCTGAACTACACCATCACCAGCAAGCGCAAGCTCAAGCAACTGGTGGACGAGAAGCACGTCAATGGTTGGGACGACCCGCGCATGTCGACCCTGTCAGGCTTCCGTCGTCGCGGCTACACGCCCAAATCCATCCGCAACTTCTGCGAGATGGTGGGCACCAACCGTTCCGACGGTGTGGTGGACTTCGGCATGCTGGAATTCAGCATCCGTGACGACCTCGACCAGAGCGCGCCACGTGCCATGTGCGTGCTGCGTCCGCTGAAGGTGGTGATCACCAACTACCCGCAAGGCCAGGTCGAGAACCTCGAACTGCCCTGCCATCCGAAGGAAGACATGGGGGTGCGCCAGTTGCCGTTCGCCCGTGAGATCTACATCGATCGCGACGATTTCATGGAAGAGCCGCCCAAGGGCTACAAGCGCCTGGAACCGGCGGGTGAGGTGCGTCTGCGCGGCAGCTACGTGATCCGTGCCGACGAGGCGATCAGGGATGCCGATGGCAACATCGTCGAGCTGCGCTGCTCCTATGACCCGGACACCCTGGGCAAGAACCCCGAGGGTCGCAAGGTCAAGGGCGTGATCCACTGGGTGCCGGCGGCTGCCAGCGTCGAGTGCGAGGTGCGCCTGTACGATCGTCTGTTCCGCTCGCCGAACCCGGAGAAGGCCGAAGACGGCGCAAGTTTCCTGGACAACATCAACCCTGATTCCCTGCAGGTCCTCACCGGTTGTCGTGCCGAACCCTCGTTGGGCAACGCACAGCCGGAAGACCGTTTCCAGTTCGAGCGCGAAGGCTACTTCTGCGCGGATATCAAGGACTCGAAACCAGGAGCCCCGGTATTCAACCGTACCGTGACCCTGCGCGACTCCTGGGGTCAGTGATTCAGTCAAGGAATTAACGTGCTTACGATCTACAACACGCTCACCAAGAGCAAAGAAGTCTTCAAGCCGCTGGACGGCAACAAGGTGCGCATGTACGTCTGCGGGATGACCGTGTACGACTTCTGCCACCTGGGCCACGGCCGCAGCATGGTCGCCTTCGACCTGGTGACCCGCTGGCTGCGCTTCAGCGGTTATGACCTGACCTATGTGCGCAACATCACCGACATCGACGACAAGATCATCAACCGGGCCAACGAGAACGGCGAGTCGTTCGAAGCGCTGACCGAGCGCATGATCGCGGCAATGCACGAGGATGAGGCGCGCCTGAATATCAGGAAGCCGGACATGGAGCCGCGGGCCACCGACCATATCGCCGGCATGCACGCGATGATCCAGACCCTGATCGACAAGGGCTATGCCTACGCCCCGGGCAACGGCGACGTGTACTACCGTGTCGGCAAGTTCATGGGCTACGGCAAGCTGTCGCGCAAGAAGATCGAAGACCTGCGCATCGGTGCGCGGATCGAGGTTGGCGAGTCCAAGCAGGACCCGCTGGACTTCGTCCTGTGGAAAGCGGCCAAGCCGGGTGAGCCGAGTTGGGAATCGCCCTGGGGCGCCGGGCGTCCGGGCTGGCACATCGAATGCTCGGTGATGTCGACCTGCTGCCTGGGCGAGACCTTCGACATTCATGGTGGCGGCAGCGACCTGGAGTTCCCGCACCACGAGAACGAGATCGCCCAGAGCGAGGCGGCCACCGGCAAGACCTACGCCAATGCCTGGATGCATTGCGGCATGATCCGCATCAATGGCGAGAAGATGTCCAAGTCCCTGAACAACTTCTTCACCATTCGCGACGTGCTGGACAAGTACCATCCGGAAGTCGTGCGTTACCTGCTGGTGGCGAGCCACTATCGCAGTGCCATCAACTATTCGGAAGATAACCTCAAGGACGCCAAGGGCGCCCTGGAGCGTTTCTACCATGCATTGAAGGGCCTGCCGAACGTGCCGGCTTCCGGTGGCGAGGCGTTCGTCGAGCGTTTCACCCAGGCAATGAACGACGACTTCGGTACCCCCGAGGCCTGTGCGGTGCTGTTCGAGATGGTGCGCGAGATCAACCGCTTGCGCGAGATCGATGTCGACGCGGCGGCGGGGCTGGCGGCGCGTCTCAAGCAACTGGCCGACGTGCTGGGCGTGTTGCAGCTGGAGGCGGACGAGTTCCTGCAGGCCGGTGCCGAAGGTCGTGTCGATGCGGCACAGGTCGAGGCACTGATCCAGGCGCGCCTGGCTGCGCGGGCCAACAAGGACTGGGCCGAGTCCGACCGTATCCGCGACCAGATCACCGCCATGGGGGTGGTGCTGGAAGACGGCAAGGGCGGTACGACCTGGCGGTTGGCTGACTGAGCCTTGCGCTGAGTGAACAGAAACCCGCCTTGTGCGGGTTTTTGTGTTTTGGGGTGTCTGGTAGGGCCCTGTTCTCGGATGAATCCTGCTCCCACTGAACACAAGCCCTTTGTGCGTCGCGTTCATCCGCGAACAGGGCCGCCACAAACAACAAGGGCACCCGAAGGTGCCCTGTCTTGACTGCTATCACCTGTCAGGCATGCAGCGATTCGGCCGCATACAAGGTATTTTCCAGCAGGCAGGCGCGGGTCATCGGGCCAACGCCGCCCGGAACCGGAGTGATCCAGCCGGCGCGGGGCAGGGCGGTCTCGTAGACCACGTCGCCCACCAGCTTGCCGTCTTCCTGGCGGTTGATGCCGACGTCGATGACGATGGCGCCTTCCTTGACCCACTCCCCCTTGACCAGGCCCGGCTTGCCGGCGGCCACCACCAGCAGGTCGGCGCGGCCGACGTGGCCGGCCAGATCCTTGGTGAAGCGGTGGGTCACGGTCACGGTGCAGCCGGCCAGCAGCAGTTCCATGGCCATCGGGCGGCCGACGATGTTGGAAGCGCCAACGATTACCGCATTCATTCCGTACAGGTCGGCACCGGTGCTTTCCAGCAGGGTCATGATGCCTTTCGGGGTGCAGGGGCGCAGCAGCGGGATACGCTGGGCCAGGCGGCCGACGTTATAAGGATGGAAACCGTCCACATCCTTGTCCGGGCGAATGCGTTCCAGCAGTCTGGATGCATCCAGGTGCTCGGGCAGCGGCAACTGAAGCAGGATGCCGTCGATGCCAGGATCGTCATTCAGGCGGTCGATCAACTCGGTCAGTGCCTGTTGCGTGGTTTCGCTAGGCAGGTCATAGGCTTGTGAAATGAAGCCGACTTCTTCGCAATCCTTGCGCTTGTGCGAGACATATACCTGGGAGGCAGGATCGCTGCCGACCAGAATCACTGCGAGGCCTGGCGTACGCAGACCCTGCTGGCGACGCTCGGCGACACGTTGAGCGATCTGCTGGCGCAGACGAGCGGCGATCGCCTTGCCGTCGATTAGTTGTGCAGTCATGACGCGTGATTAACCATCGAAAGGGGTGGAAAAAGAGTGCACATTCTCGCACGCCAGGGCGCGAGGGCAAAGGCGCTTGGTCTGGATATTCCCCTAACTCCTTTATATTTCTAAATTTTTTTCAAAAAAGAGTTGACGACCTTCCGACTCGTCTATAACATTCGTCGCACTTGTCGGGCACAGCCTAGCACTGGTTGAGAAGGTCGAGCTGAATAGGCGGATGTTACAGTCTGGCTCAGCAAGATTGAAAGCTCTTAGTTTGTAGTCATTGTAGAGTACAAATTAATAAGGCGCCCGTAGCTCAGCTGGATAGAGCATCCGCCTTCTAAGCGGATGGTCGCAGGTTCGAGTCCTGCCGGGTGCGCCATTCAGGCAGCTTTGGCACAAGTAACGCAATATGGTGGGCGTAGCTCAGTTGGTAGAGCACAGGATTGTGACTCCTGTTGTCGTGGGTTCGATCCCCATCGTCCACCCCATATTCGAATAAAGACGCCAGATTAATCATCTGGCGTCTTTGCTTTAACGGTTTGATCCGCGGACGTGGTGGAATTGGTAGACACACTGGATTTAGGTTCCAGCGCCGCGAGGCGTAAGAGTTCGAGTCTCTTCGTCCGCACCAGATTGGCTTCAAATACAAAAGACGGCGCAGCACCTGAACAAGGGCTGCGCCGTTTTTGTTTCAGCGCTCGGCAGGTCCGCAAGGCTGCCGGCCCGGGTGTCGGCCGGTTGCTTCTTCCATCGGGGAGAAGGGCGGCGACGGCTCTGGCACGAGTGATTGCGTGTTGTCGGAAAAGGATGCCAACAGCCTGTTCCGACGAATAATTACCGGCTGTTTCCTGCTCGTTTTCAGCGGGGTGACTTCTTGAGTATGACCCACTAGAATGCATGCCCTTGCTTCTGAGGTCGGAAACGGCCGGCTAACGTCTGTGCAACGAGGAATATCCATGCAAGTTTCTGTTGAAAATACATCGGCTCTTGAGCGCCGCATGAGCATCACCGTGCCAGCTGAGCGCATCGAGACCCAGGTCAACAAGCGTCTGCAGCAGACTGCCCAAAAGGCCAAGATTGCAGGCTTCCGCCCTGGCAAGGTGCCAATGAGCGTGATCCGTCAGCGTTTCGAAGCTGATGCCCGTCAGGAAGCGGTAGGTGACGTGATCCAGGCTTCCTTCTATGAAGCCGTGGTCGAGCAGAAGCTGAACCCTGCTGGCCAGCCTTCGGTCGAGCCGAAGGTGCTGGAAAAAGGCAAGGATCTGGAATACGTCGCTACCTTCGAAGTGTTCCCGGAGTTCACCGTTGCCGGTTTCGACTCCATCGCCGTCGAGCGCCTGAGCGCCGAAGTGGCTGATGCCGACCTGGACAACATGCTGGAAATCCTGCGCAAGCAGAACACCCGTTTCGAAGTAGCCGAGCGCGCTGCCCAGAACGAAGACCAACTGAACATCGATTTCGTCGGCAAGGTCGACGGCGAGGCCTTCGCTGGCGGTTCCGCCAAGGGCACCCAGCTGGTTCTGGGTTCCAACCGCATGATCCCGGGCTTCGAAGACGGCCTGGTCGGTGCCAAGGCCGGTGAAGAGCGCGTTCTGAACCTGACCTTCCCCGAGGACTACCAGAACCTGGACCTGGCTGGCAAGGCCGCCGAGTTCACCGTCACCGTGAACACTGTTTCCGCGCCAACCCTGCCTGAGCTGAACGAAGCCTTCTTCGCCCAGTTCGGTATCAAGGAAAGCGGCCTGGACGGCTTCCGCACCGAAGTTCGCAAGAACATGGAGCGGGAACTGCGTCAGGCGATCAAGTCCAAGGTCAAGAACCAGGTAATGGACGGCCTGCTGGCTGCCAACCCGATCGAAGTGCCAAAGGCTCTGCTGGTCAACGAAGTCAACCGTCTGCGCGTGCAGGCTGTTCAGCAGTTCGGTGGCAACATCAAGCCTGACCAACTGCCGGCCGAACTGTTCGAAGAGCAGGCCAAGCGCCGTGTGGTTCTGGGCCTGATCGTGGCTGAAGTGGTCAAGCAATTCGACCTCAAGCCTGACGAAGAGCGCGTTCGCGAACTGATCCAGGAAATGGCTTCGGCCTATCAGGAACCCGAGCAAGTTGTGTCCTGGTACTACAAGAACGAGCAGCAGCTGAACGAAGTTCGTTCGGTTGTGCTGGAAGAACAAGTTGTGGATACTGTTCTGCAGAAGGCGAAAGTGACCGATAAATCGGTCTCCTACGAAGAAGCAGTCAAGCCGGCGGAAGCTCCAAAAGCCGACTGATTTTCTGACTCGTTGGAAATACACACCATAAGCCAGCCTCGTGCTGGCTTATGCGTATTCAAGACATGACTATTTGGGTGCAGAGCATGTTCCGTAATTCTTATATTCAGCAGAACTCTGATATCCAGGCCGCCGGCGGCCTGGTCCCGATGGTTGTCGAGCAGTCTGCTCGTGGCGAACGCGCCTATGACATCTACTCGCGTCTGCTCAAGGAGCGAGTGATTTTCCTGGTGGGTCCTGTGGAAGACTACATGGCCAACCTGATCTGTGCGCAACTGCTGTTCCTTGAAGCGGAAAACCCGGACAAGGACATCCATCTGTACATCAACTCCCCAGGCGGTTCGGTGACTGCGGGCATGTCGATCTACGACACCATGCAGTTCATCAAGCCGAACGTATCGACCACCTGCATCGGCCAGGCCTGCAGCATGGGTGCGTTCCTGCTGACCGCGGGTGCCGAGGGCAAGCGTTTCTGCCTGCCGAACTCGCGTGTGATGATTCACCAGCCACTGGGCGGTTTCCAGGGCCAGGCATCGGACATCGAAATCCATGCCAAGGAAATCCTGTTCATCCGCGAACGCCTCAACACGCTGATGGCCAAGCACAGCGGGCGTACGCTCGAAGAAATCGAGCGCGACACCAACCGCGACAACTTCATGAGCGCCACCGCCGCACGTGAATACGGCCTGATCGACGAAGTGATCGAAAAGCGTCCCGCGTGAAATAAGCGGCACAAAACAGGGGTGGTCGGCCGGTCCGATCACCTGCGGGCTTGAAAAAGCCCGCAATAGCCTTCATCTTGTGTTGCAAGCCTATCGGATTTGGATCGAACGAATGACTGACACCCGCAACGGCGAGGACAACGGCAAGCTGCTTTATTGCTCCTTCTGTGGCAAAAGCCAGCATGAAGTGCGCAAATTGATTGCCGGCCCCTCGGTCTTTATCTGCGACGAGTGCGTCGACCTGTGCAATGACATCATCCGTGAGGAGGTGCAGGAGGCACAGGCCGAGAGCAGCGCGCATAAATTGCCTTCGCCTAAAGAAATCAGCGGCATCCTTGATCAGTACGTCATTGGTCAGGAGCGTGCCAAGAAGGTTCTGGCCGTAGCGGTATACAACCACTACAAGCGCCTGAACCAGCGCGACAAGAAGAGTGACGACGTCGAACTCGGCAAGAGCAACATCCTGCTGATCGGCCCGACCGGCTCGGGCAAGACCCTGCTGGCCGAAACCCTGGCACGCCTGCTGAATGTGCCGTTCACCATCGCTGACGCAACCACCCTCACCGAGGCGGGCTATGTGGGCGAGGACGTGGAAAACATCATTCAGAAGCTGCTGCAGAAGTGTGATTACGACGTGGAAAAGGCCCAGATGGGCATTGTCTACATCGACGAAATCGACAAGATTTCCCGCAAGTCCGACAACCCGTCGATTACCCGCGACGTTTCTGGCGAAGGGGTGCAGCAGGCCCTGCTGAAGCTGATCGAAGGTACCGTGGCTTCCGTGCCGCCGCAGGGCGGTCGCAAGCACCCGCAGCAGGAATTCCTGCAGGTCGACACCCGTAACATCCTGTTCATCTGCGGTGGTGCGTTCTCAGGCCTGGAAAAGGTCATCCAGAACCGTTCGACCAAGGGCGGCATCGGTTTCAGCGCCGAAGTCCGCAGCAAGGAAGAGGGCAAGAAGGTCGGCGAGTCCCTGCGTGAAGTCGAGCCTGACGATCTGGTCAAGTTCGGTCTGATCCCCGAGTTCGTTGGCCGTCTGCCGGTGCTGGCGACCCTGGACGAGCTGGATGAGGCCGCGCTGATGCAGATCCTCACCGAACCGAAGAACGCCCTGACCAAGCAGTATGCCAAGCTGTTCGAAATGGAAGGCGTCGACCTCGAGTTCCGTGCCGATGCGCTGAAATCCGTGGCCCGACGTGCCCTGGAGCGCAAGACCGGTGCCCGTGGCCTGCGTTCCATCCTCGAAGGCATCCTGCTCGACACCATGTACGAGATCCCGTCGCAGTCCGACGTGAGTAAAGTGGTGATCGACGAAAGCGTCATAGAAGGCAAGTCCCAGCCGCTGTACATCTATGAAAACAGCGAGCCGACCGCCAAGGCCGCACCTGACGCCTGAGTGCTGAAGTGCGTGACCCGAAAAAGGGGGCCTCAGGGCCCCCTTTTGCTTTTGCGCGGGCTTTTGCGAAGAGGGGCGCTTGTTTTTTTTCCGGGTAGCCCCCATCTTGGTCCCAAGCTTTCTTTCCACCTGTTTCCGGCCTCAGGGCCGCCGTAGAGGCGAAATCATGAAGACGACCATCGAATTGCCTCTCCTGCCATTGCGCGATGTCGTGGTGTATCCGCACATGGTTATCCCGCTGTTCGTGGGGCGCGAGAAGTCTATCGAAGCCCTCGAGGCCGCGATGACGGGCGACAAGCAGATCCTGCTGCTGGCCCAACGTAATCCTGCCGATGATGACCCGGGCGAAGACGCGCTGTATCGGGTCGGCACCGTGGCGACCGTGCTGCAACTGCTCAAGCTGCCTGATGGCACCGTCAAGGTGCTGGTCGAGGGCGAGCAGCGCGGTACTGTCGAGCATTTCAGCGAAATCGACGGCCATTGCCGTGCACAGGTGGCTCTGATCGAGGAAACCGAGGCGCCGGACCGTGAATCCGAAGTGTTCGTGCGCAGCCTTCTCTCGCAGTTCGAGCAGTATGTGCAACTGGGCAAGAAGGTTCCGGCCGAAGTCCTGTCCTCGCTCAACAGCATCGATGAGCCCAGCCGCCTGGTCGACACCATGGCCGCGCACATGGCGCTGAAGATCGAGCAGAAGCAGGAAATCCTCGAGATCATCGAACTGCCGGCCCGTGTCGAGCACGTGCTGGCGCTATTGGACGCGGAAATCGACCTGCTGCAGGTCGAAAAACGTATCCGTGGCCGCGTCAAGAAACAAATGGAGCGCAGCCAGCGCGAGTACTACCTGAATGAGCAGATGAAGGCCATTCAGAAGGAACTGGGCGATGGCGACGAGGGCCACAACGAAATCGAGGAGCTGAAGAAGCGCATCGATGACGCCGGCCTGCCCAAGGACGCCCTGGCCAAGGCCCAGGCCGAGCTGAACAAGCTCAAGCAGATGTCGCCGATGTCCGCCGAGGCCACCGTGGTGCGTTCCTACCTCGACTGGCTGGTACAGGTCCCATGGAAGGCCCAGAGCAAGGTGCGCCTGGACCTCAAGCGGGCCGAGGACATCCTCGATGCCGATCACTACGGCCTGGAAGAGGTCAAGGAGCGGATCCTCGAGTACCTCGCCGTGCAGAAGCGCGTGAAGAAGATTCGCGGGCCGGTGCTGTGCCTGGTCGGTCCTCCGGGGGTCGGCAAGACTTCCCTGGCGGAGTCGATCGCCAACGCGACCAACCGCAAGTTCGTCCGCATGGCCCTCGGTGGCGTGCGCGACGAAGCGGAAATCCGTGGTCACCGTCGGACCTACATCGGTTCGATGCCGGGAAGATTGATACAAAAAATGACCAAGGTGGGGGTACGCAACCCGCTGTTCCTGCTCGATGAAATCGACAAGATGGGCAGCGACATGCGTGGCGACCCGGCCTCGGCACTGCTGGAGGTCCTGGACCCCGAGCAGAACCACAATTTCAACGACCATTACCTGGAAGTCGACTACGACCTGTCCGACGTGATGTTCCTGTGCACCTCCAACTCGATGAACATCCCGCCGGCGCTGCTGGACCGGATGGAAGTGATCCGCCTGCCGGGTTACACCGAGGACGAGAAGATCAACATCGCGACCAAGTACCTGTCGCCCAAGCAGATCCAGGCCAACGGCCTGAAGAAGGGCGAGCTGGAGTTCGAAGAGGACGCGATCCGCGACATCATCCGCTATTACACCCGCGAAGCCGGTGTGCGTGGCCTGGAGCGGCAGATCGCCAAGGTCTGCCGCAAGGCGGTGAAAGAGCATGCCGTGGAAAAACGCTTCTCGGTGAAGGTCACTTCCGACCTGCTGGAGCACTTCCTGGGCGTGCGCAAGTTCCGCTATGGCCTGGCCGAGCAGCAGGACCAGGTGGGGCAGGTGACCGGTCTGGCCTGGACCCAGGTCGGTGGCGAGCTGCTGACCATCGAGGCGGCAGTGGTACCGGGCAAGGGGCAACTGATCAAGACCGGTTCCCTGGGCGATGTAATGGTCGAGTCGATCACCGCCGCCCAGACCGTGGTGCGCAGCCGGGCCAAGAGCCTGGGTATTCCGCTGGACTTCCACGAGAAGCGCGACACCCACATCCACATGCCGGAAGGGGCCACGCCTAAGGATGGTCCGAGCGCCGGTGTAGGAATGTGTACCGCATTGGTGTCGGCTCTGACCGGTATTCCCGTGCGTGCGGATGTCGCCATGACCGGCGAGATCACCCTGCGTGGCCAGGTGCTGGCGATCGGTGGGCTGAAGGAGAAATTGTTGGCCGCTCACCGTGGCGGGATCAAGACCGTGATCATTCCGGAAGAGAACGTGCGCGATCTGAAGGAAATTCCTGACAATATTAAGCAGGATCTTCAGATTAAACCGGTTAAATGGATTGACGAAGTCCTGCAAATTGCGCTGCAATACGCCCCGGAGCCCTTGCCAGATGTGGTTCCGGAGATCGTCGCGAAGGATGAGAAACGCGATTCGGATTCCAAGGAAAGAATCAGTACCCATTAGTAGAGATCTTGCCTGGGGGGCTTCCTTGACAGCTTTTTAGAGCCCTTGTTATAAAGCGGCTCTTATAAGTGGCTGTAGGCCATTCAGCACCTGTTTTAGCTTTCACCAAAAACTTAGAAACATACTCAATAGATATAAGGGGACTTAGAGTGAACAAGTCGGAACTGATTGATGCTATCGCCGCATCTGCTGATCTCCCGAAAGCCGCTGCTGGCCGTGCGCTGGACGCAGTAATCGAATCCGTCACTGGCGCTCTGAAGGCCGGCGACTCCGTTGTACTGGTTGGCTTCGGTACTTTCTCCGTGACCGATCGCCCTGCTCGCACTGGTCGTAACCCACAGACCGGTAAGACGCTGGAAATCCCGGCTGCCAAGAAGCCAGGTTTCAAGGCTGGTAAAGCACTGAAAGAAGCGGTCAACTGAGTTTCTTCAACGCCTTTGCCTGTACCAGGTCGGGCTCGCTCCCGACCTGGCAGCGGAGCGGTAAAGCGGTTGGCCAGGCCCAGCAGGGCTGCTGACCTGTCACACCGGGGTTCGATCCTCGTCCGCTCCGCCAGTTACGAGAAGGCGCATCCTCGGATGCGCCTTTCTTCTATCCGGACTCTACCCACGCTCCACGGTTGTCCATTCTTGAGGTTCAACCGTTTCTGGGGGACGCATGCTGCAAAATATCAGGGACAATTCACAAGGCTGGATTGCCAAGACCATTATCGGGGTCATCGTTCTGTTGATGGCGCTGACCGGTTTCGATGCCATTTTCCGGGCCACCTCCACCAGTCAGGACGCGGCCAAGGTCAATGGTGAGGAAATCACCCAGAACGAGCTGAGCCAGGCCGTCGACATGCAACGTCGCCAGCTGATGCAGCAACTGGGCAAGGATTTCGACCCATCGCTGCTGGATGAAAAAATGCTCCGCGAATCGGCTCTCAAGGGGCTGATCGATCGCAAGCTGCTGTTGCAAGGCGCCGAGAAATCGAAATTCGCCTTCTCCGAAGCGGCGCTGGACCAGGTCATCCTGCTGACGCCTGAATTCCAGGTGGATGGCAAATTCAATTCCGATCGTTTCGACCAGGTGATTCGCCAACTGGGCTACAGCCGGATGCAGTTCCGCCAGATGCTGGCTCAGGAAATGCTCATTGGCCAGGTACGCGCCGGTCTGGCGGGCAGCGGTTTCGTGACTGACAACCAGGTGCTGGCGTTCGCCCGCCTGGAGAAGCAGACCCGTGATTTCTCCTCCCTGACCGTCAAGAGCGACCCGGCTGCAGTCAAGCTGACCGATGACGAGGTCAAGGCCTACTACGACAAGCACGCCAAGGAATTCATGACGCCGGACCAGGTGGTCGTGGACTATCTGGAGCTGAAGAAGTCTTCCTTCTTCGACCAGGTCAGCGTCAAGGACGAGGACCTGCAGGCCCTGTACAAGAAGGAAACCTCGAACCTGGCCGAACAGCGTCGTGCGGCGCACATCCTGATCGAAGTGAACGACAAGGTCACCGATGCCCAGGCCAAGGCGAAGATCGAGGAGATTCAGCAGCGCCTGGCCAAGGGTGAGGACTTCGCGGCCCTGGCCAAGCAGTTCTCCCAGGACCCGGGTTCGGCCAACAATGGCGGTGACCTCGGTTTCGCCGGCCCTGACGTCTACGATCCGGCTTTCGAAAAGGCGCTGTATGCCTTGAACAAGGGGCAGGTATCGGGCCCGGTACGCAGCGAGTTCGGCTACCACCTGATCAAGCTGCTGGGCGTCGAGGCACCTGAAGTGCCGACCTTCGCCAGCCTCAAGGACAAGCTGACCCGCGAGCTGAAGGCCCAGCAGGTCGAGCAGCGTTTCGTCGAGGCGACCAAGCAGCTCGAGGACTCGTCGTTCGAGGCTTCCGACCTGGCCCAGCCAGCCCAGGACCTGAACCTGAAGGTACAGACCACCGCGCCGTTCGGTCGTGAAGGCGGCGAAGGCATTGCGGCCAACCGTGCCGTGGTGACCGCCGCGTTCAGCCCGGAGGTTCTGGATGAGGGTGCCAACAGCAGCGCCATCGACCTGGACCCGGACACTGTCATCGTCCTGCGCGCCAAGGAGCACCGCAAGCCGGAGCAACTGCCGCTGGAAAGTGTCGATGCGAGCATTCGCAAGCAACTGACCAAGGAGCACGCCACCGCGGCGGCGAAGGTCAAGGCCGACGAACTGATCGCCAGCCTGCGTGAAGGCAAGGCGGTGCCGGCCGGTCAGTCCTGGAAGGTCCAGGAAGCCGTCACCCGTGGCCAGGAAGGTGTCGATCCTGCGGTGCTGCAGGCCCTGTTCCGCATGCCAAAGCCTGCGGCCAAGGACAAGCCGACCTTCGACACCGTGACCCTCGCTGATGGCAACCTGGTCATCGTGCGCCTGAGCGGCGTCAACGAAGGTGCTGCGCCGACCGATCAGGAGAAGGCATCCTACCGTCGCTTCCTCGCTTCGCGTATCGGCCAGCAGGACTTCGCCGCGTATCGCAAGCAGTTGGAAAGCGAAGCGGAAATCAAGCGCTTCTGAAGTCGCTGATACCGTTCTGCCGTAAACAGGAAGGCCGCTCAATCGAGCGGCCTTCCTGTTTCTGTCAATCCAGATGCTGTGGCGCGGTGTCCGGCCTCTTCGCGGGCAAGCCCTGCTCCTACAGTTTTGTGTCGTATGTGGAAACTGAGAGCGACACTGATCCTGTAGGAGCAGGGCTTGCCCGCGAAGGGGCCCGAGCAGGCCTACGAGGCCTTCTCGGGTGTAAGAAACGCAGCCTTCAGCAATTGCCGGGTATAGGGGTGTTGCGGCGCCTCGAAGATCTCCCGTGCATCCCCTTGCTCCACCACCTGTCCGTGCTTGACCACCATCAACTGGTGGCTCAGTGCCTTGACCACCGCCAGGTCATGGCTGATGAACAGGTAGGTCAGGTTGTACTTGACCTGCAGCGAACGCAGCAGCTCGACCACCTGGCGCTGTACGGTGCGATCCAGGGCCGAGGTTGGCTCGTCGAGCAGGATCAGCGCCGGCTTGAGCACCAGGGCCCGGGCGATGGCGATCCGCTGCCGCTGGCCTCCGGAGAACTCGTGGGGATAGCGGTGGCGGGTCTGCGGGTCGAGGCCGACTTCCTTCAGGGCGGCGATGATCGCCTGTTCCTGTTCGGCCGGGGTGCCGATCTTGTGGATGCGCAGGCCCTCACCGACGATCTCGCTGACGCACATGCGCGGGCTGAGGCTGCCGAACGGGTCCTGGAACACCACCTGCATCTCCCGCCGCAACGGCCGTACCTGTTGCTGGGACAGGCTGTCCAGCGCCTGGCCCTCGAAGCGGATGGCGCCCTGGCTGCCGATCAGCCGCAGGATGGCCAGGCCCAGAGTCGACTTGCCCGAACCGCTCTCGCCGACGATCCCCAGGGTCTGGCCCTGGGGCAGGCTGAAGTTGATGCCGTCCACCGCCTTGACGTGATCGACGGTACGCCGCAGCAGACCCTTGCGGATGGGGAACCAGACCTTCAGGTCCTCGATTTCCAGCAGCGGTGCACCCACCGGATTGGCCGCGGGTGCGCCGCTCGGTTCGGCGCTGAGCAGTTCGCAGGTATACGGATGCTGCGGTTGGCTGAACAACGCTTCGCAGTCGGCCTGCTCGACGATGCGCCCCTGCTGCATCACGCACACCCGGTGGGCGATCCGCCGCACCAGGTTGAGGTCATGGCTGATCAGCAGCAGGGCCATGCCCAGGCGCGCCTGCAGTTCCTTGAGCAGGTCGAGGATCTTCAGTTGCACGGTGACGTCCAGCGCCGTGGTCGGCTCATCGGCAATCAGCAGCTCCGGCTCGTTGGCCAGGGCCATGGCGATCATCACCCGCTGCCGCTGGCCGCCGGAGAGCTCGTGTGGCAGCGCCTTGAGGCGTTTGTGCGGTTCGGGTATGCCGACCAGTTCCAGCAGCTCCAGGGTGCGTTGGGTGGCGACCTTGCCGGTCAGGCCCTTGTGGATGGCGAGGACTTCGTTGATCTGCTTCTCGATCGAGTGCAGCGGGTTCAGCGAGGTCATCGGCTCCTGGAAGATCATCGCGATACGGTTGCCGCGAATGTGCCGCAGGGTCTTTTCCTTGAGTGTCAGCATGTCCTGGCCGGCGTACTGGATGCTGCCGCTGGGGTGGTGCGCGAGCGGGTAGGGCAGCAGGCGCAGGATCGAGTGTGCGGTCACCGACTTGCCGGAGCCGCTCTCGCCGACCAGGGCCAGGGTCTCGCCGCGACGGATATCGAAGCTGACGTTTTCGACCACCCGTTGGCGCTGTTCGCCAACGACGAACTCCACGGCGAGGTCGCGTATTTCGATCAGATTGTCCTGATTCATCTCATTTCCTCGGATCGAAGGCATCGCGGGCGGACTCGCCGATGAACACCAGCAGGCTGAGCATGATCGCCAGCACGGCGAACGCACTGATACCCAGCCAGGGCGCCTGCAGGTTGGATTTGCCCTGGGCCACCAGCTCGCCGAGCGATGGCGCCCCCGGTGGCAGGCCGAAGCCGAGGAAGTCCAGGGCGGTTAGGGTACCGATGGCGCCGGTGAGAATGAACGGCATGAAGGTCATGGTCGAGACCATGGCATTGGGCAGGATATGGCGGAACATGATCGCGCCGTTCTGCATGCCCAGCGCCCGGGCCGCCCTTACGTACTCGAGGTTGCGGCCACGGAGGAACTCGGCGCGGACCACATCCACCAGGCTCATCCAGGAAAACAGCAGCATGATCCCCAGCAGCCACCAGAAGTTGGGCTGGACGAAACTGGCGAGGATGATCAGCAGGTAGAGCACCGGCAGGCCGGACCAGATTTCCAGGAAGCGCTGGCCGGCCAGGTCGACCCAGCCGCCGTAGAAGCCCTGCAGGGCGCCGGCGACCACGCCGATGATCGAACTGAGGACCGTCAGGGTCAGGGCGAACAGCACCGAGATGCGGAAGCCGTAGATCACCCGCGCCAGCACGTCGCGGCCCTGGTCATCGGTGCCCAGCAGGTTGTCGGCCGAGGGCGGGGCGGGGGCCGGCACCCTGAGGTCGTAGTTGATGCTCTGGTAGCTGAAGGGGATCGGCGCCCACAGCACCCAGGCGTCCTTGGCCTTGAGCAGTTCGCGGATGTACGGGCTCTTGTAGTTGGCCTCCAGCGGGAACTCGCCGCCGAAGGTGGTTTCCGGGTAGCGCTTGAGGGCGGGGAAATACCAGCCGCCGTCATAGTGCACCACCAGCGGCTTGTCGTTGGCGATCAGCTCGGCGCCGAGGCTGATGACGAACAGCCCGAGGAACAGCCACAGGGACCACCAGCCGCGCTTGTTGGCCTTGAAACGCTCGAAGCGTCGGCGATTGAGGGGGGAAAGCTGCATCTCAATGCTCCCGATGTTCGAAGTCGATACGTGGGTCGACCAGGGTATAGGTCAGGTCGCCGATCAGTTTCATCACCAGGCCCAGCAGGGTGAAGATGAACAGCGTGCCGAAGACCACCGGGTAGTCGCGGTTGATCGCCGCCTCGAAGCTCATCAGGCCCAGGCCGTCGAGGGAGAAGATCACTTCCACCAGCAGCGAGCCGGTGAAGAAGATGCCGATGAAGGCCGCGGGAAAGCCGGCGATCACCAGCAGCATGGCGTTGCGGAACACGTGGCCGTAGAGCACGCGACGTTGCGTCAGGCCCTTGGCCCTGGCGGTGATCACGTACTGCTTGTTGATCTCGTCGAGGAAGCTGTTCTTGGTCAATAGCGTCATGGTCGCGAAGTTGCCGATCACCAGGGCGGTGACGGGCAGGGCCAGGTGCCAGAAGTAGTCGCAGACCTTGCCGAACAGGCTCAACTGGTCGAAGTTGCCCGAGGTCAGCCCGCGCAGGGGGAACCAGTTCAGGTAGCTGCCGCCGGCAAACACCACGATCAGCAGGATGGCGAACAGGAACGCCGGGATCGCGTAACCGACGATGATCGCCGAACTGGTCCAGACGTCGAAGTGGCTGCCATGCCGGGTCGCCTTGGCGATGCCCAGGGGAATCGACACCAGGTACATGATCAGCGTGCTCCACAGGCCAAGGGAGATCGATACCGGCATTTTCTCCTTGATCAGGTCGATGACCTTGGCGTCGCGAAAGAAGCTGTCGCCGAAATCCAGGGTCGCGTAGTTTCTGATCATGATCCACAAGCGTTCCGGCGCCGACTTGTCGAAGCCGTACATGTGCTCGATTTCCTTGATCAGTGCCGGGTCCAGGCCCTGCGCCCCGCGATAGCTGGAACCGGCCACCGAGACCTCCGAGCCGCCGCCGGCGATCCGGCTGGTGGCACCGTCGAAACCTTCGAGCTTGGCGATCATCTGCTCTACCGGGCCACCCGGGGCGGCCTGGATGATCACGAAGTTGATCAGGAGGATGCCGAACAGGGTCGGGATGATCAGCAGCAGTCGCCGTAGAATGTAAGCCAGCATCTTATGGTTGCCCCGCGCCGGTGCCGTTGGTGTTTTCCGGCGAAGCCACCGGTTTTGCGTCCGGCTTGATCCACCAGGTGGAGGTGCCGACATCGTAGGTCGGCGAGACTCTCGGATGGGCGACATGATCCCAGTAGGCAATACGCCAGGTCTTGATGTGCCAGTTCGGGATCACGTAGAAGCCCCACTGCAGCACCCGGTCCAGCGCCCGGGCGTGGTCGACCAGGCTCTGCCTTGAGTCGGCATTGATCAACTGTTCCACCAGGGTGTCCACGGCCGGGTCCTTGAGCCCCATGAAGTTGCGGCTGCCGGGCTTGTCGGCACTGGCTGACATCCAGAATTCGCGCTGTTCGTTACCGGGCGAGCTCGACTGCGGGAAGCTGCCGACGACCATGTCGAAGTCCCGCGAGCGCAGGCGGTTGATGTACTGGGAGACATCGACCCGGCGAATCACCAGGTCGATCCCCAGGTCGCCGAGGTTGCGCTTGAACGGCAGCAGCACCCGTTCGAAATCGGTCTGGGCCAGCAGGAACTCGATGCGCACCGGCTTGCCCTCGGTATCGACCATCCGATCGTCGACGATATGCCAGCCGGCGTCGAGCAGCAGTTGGTAGGCGCGGCGTTGCTGGTCGCGGATCATCCCGCTGCCGTCGCACACCGGCGGCTGGTAGGCCTGGTTGAATACCTGGTCGGGAATCCTGCCGCGCAGCGGTTCGAGGATTGCCAGTTGCGCCTTGTCCGGCAGGCCGGTGGCGGCCATCTCCGAGTTCTCGAAATAGCTGCGGGTGCGGGTATAGGCACCGTTGAACAACTGCTTGTTGCTCCACTCGAAGTCGAACAGCAGGCTCAACGCCTCGCGCACGCGCACGTCCTGGAACATCGGCTTGCGCAGGTTGTAGACGAAACCCTGCATGCCGGTCGGGTTGCCGTTGGGAATCTGTTCCTTGATCAGCCGTCCCTGGGCCACGGCCGGGGTGTTGTAGGCATTGGCCCAGTTCTTCGCGCTCATTTCCAGCCAGTAGTCGAACTGCCCGGCCTTGAGAGCTTCGAGGGCGACGCTGCTGTCGCGGTAGTAGTCGGTGGTCATCACATCGAAGTTGTAGAACCCGCGGTTGATCGGCAGGTCCTTGGCCCAGTAGTCCTTGACCCGCTCGTAGCGTACCGAGCGTCCGGCCTTGACCTCGGCGAGCTTGTACGGCCCGCTGCCGAGGGGGAATTCCAGGTTGCCCTTGTTGAAGTCGCGGGTGGCCCACCAGTGCTTGGGCAATACCGGCAACTGGCCGAGAATCAGTGGCAGCTCGCGGTTGTTGGTGTGCTTGAACTTGAACAGCACCCGCAGCGGGTCCTCGGCGACCACCTCGGCGACATCGGCATAGTAGGCTCGGTAGAGCGGGGCGCCGTCCTTGATCAGGGTTTCGAAGCTGAACACCACGTCCTCGGCGCGCATCGGGTGGCCATCGTGGAAACGCGCCTCGGGCCGCAGGTAGAAGCGTACCCAGCTATTGTCGGGGGCTTTCTCGATCTTGCCGGCGACCAGTCCGTACTCGGTAAAGGGTTCGTCCAGGCCCTGGCGGGCCAGGGTGTCGTAGATCATGCCGATGCCGTCGGCCGGCACGCCCTTATTGATGAACGGGTTGAGGCTGTCGAAGCTGCCGGAGGCCGACTCGCGGAAGGTACCGCCCTTGGGCGCATCGGGGTTGACGAAGTCGACGTGCTTGAAGTCGGCGGGGTATTTCGGCGGTTCGTCGTAAAGGGTCAGGGCATGTTGTGGTGCGGCGCCGGCGAAACCGGTCATACCGATCGACAGCAGGCCACCGGCACAGAGCAGTAGGGCGCGCAAGGGCATCATTGGGCTTTCTCCGAAGCTTTCATCCACCAGGCGCTCAGGCCCAGGGTGTATGGCGGCGTGGTGACGAAGGCGAACCGGTTGCGGTAGGCCAGGCGGTGATAGTTGAGGTACCAGTTGGGAATCATGTAGTGCTGCCACAGCAGCACCCGGTCCAGGGCGCGGCCGGCGGCCAGTTGCTCGTCCCGTGACTGTGCGGCCAGCAGGGCTTCGAGCAGGCGGTCGACCACCGGGTTGGCGACGCCGGCGTAGTTCTTGCTGCCCTTGACGGTTGCCTGGCTGGAGTGGAAGTACTGCCATTGTTCCAGGCCGGGGCTGAGCGTCTGGTCGAGGGTCATCAGGATCATGTCGAAATCGAACTGATCCAGGCGCTGTTTGTACTGGGCACGATCCACGGTTCTCAGGTGGGCGTCCACGCCAATACTGGCAAGGTTTTCGACATAAGGCTGGAGAATCCGCTCGAGGTTCGGGTTGACCAGCAGGATTTCGAAGTGCAGCGGCTGCCCGGCACCGTTAACCAGGCGTTGACCGTCCAGCTTCCAGCCGGCCTGCGCGAGCAGCCCCAGGGCGCGGCGCATGGTTTCGCGGGGAATGCCGCGGCCATCGGTGCGCGGCAGGCTGAAGGGTTGGGTGAACAGGGCGGCGGGCAACTGCTCGCGATAGGGCGAGAGCAGCAGCCACTCCTTCCCGACCGGCAGCCCGCTGGCGGAAAACTCGCTGTTGGGGTAGTAGCTCATGGCCCGCTGATAGGCATTGTTGAACAGCGTGCGGTTGGTCCACTCGAAATCGAACATCAGGCCGATGGCCTCGCGCACCTTGTCCTCGGCGAAGGCGCTGCGGCGGCTGTTCATGAACAGGCCCTGGGTCTGAGTCGGGATCTGGTGGGCGATCTGTGCCTTGATCACGTCGCCGCGCAGCACGGCGGGAAAGCTGTAGCCACTGGCCCAGTTCTTGGCCTGATGCTCGATGTAGATATCGAATTCACCGGCCTTGAAGGCCTCGAAGGCGACATCGCTGTCCCGGTAGAACTCGACCTCGACCCGGTCGAAGTTGTACTTGCCGCGATTGACCGGCAGGTTCTCGCCCCACCAGTTTTTCACCCGTTCGAATACCAGTTGCCGGCCCGGCTGGACCCGAGTGATGCGATAGGGGCCGCTGCCCAGTGGCGGCTCGAAGGTGGTGGCCTTGAAGTCGCGGCCTTGCCAGTAGTGTTGCGGCAGCACCGGCAGCTCACCCAGGCGCAGGATCAGCAGCGGGTTGCCTGAACGCTTGAAGACGAAGCGGATCCGCTGCGGCCCGAGCACATCGACCCGCGACACTTCCTGCAGGCTGGTGCGGTATTGCGGGTGCCCCTCCTTGAGCAGGAGTCGATAGGAAAACGCCACGTCATAGGCGGTGATCGGCGTTCCGTCGTGAAAACGCGCCTCGGGGCGCAGGTTGAACACCACCCAACTGCGATCCTCGCTGTACTCCACCGTTTGCGCGATCAGCCCGTAGCTGGACGTCGGCTCGTCGCCGGACGGCGCATACTGGCCGGTGCCGACCATCAGGGTTTCGTTCAGTTCGTTGACGCCATACTGCAGGAAGTTCGGCGTCGACACCGGGCTGGTGCCCTTGAAGGTGTAGGGGTTGAGCGTGTCGAAGGTACCGAAGGCCATGACCCGCAAGGTGCCACCCTTGGGCGCATCGGCGTTGACCCAGTCGAAGTGGGTGAACCTGGCGGGGTACTTGAGCGTACCGAACTGCGCATAACCGTGGCTTTCGCTGATTGTCGCGCTTGCGGGGAAGCTCAAGGCCAGGCTGATGAAGAACGGGAGGAGGGGACGCATCAGCTCAGGGATCCGGTCCAGACTGCTTGGGCTCTATGGATCTTACCTTAACAGCTTGTATCGGCAGGAAAAAGGCCGCTACTTTTGTCGGAACGGACTTGCTGGCTATCCGCCATGGTTGACTCTTCACAAACCCCTGTGGGAGCCGCCGGTCCGGCGCCCCGGTTTATCCGCGAATGGCCCTTGAGGCCCCTAAAAGCTTCGCGGATGAATCCGGCTCCCCCAGCCTACAGTTCACTCATACACAGGTGCCTTGGTGATGGGTGATCAGCGCGGCTGGGAAACCGTGAGGATCTGCCCTGGCTTGAGGGCCTGGCCGGTACGCGGGTTGAGGCGCTTGAGGTGCTGCATTTCAACGTTGAAACGCTTGGCGACAATATAAAGGGAGTCGCCTTTCTGCACCTTGTAGGTCGTGGGGGTCGCTGGCTTCCTGCTGACCGAGGCGCGGACGTTGTCCTCCATCACCAGGGTCTGGCCGACCTTCAGCTTGTGCCCGGACAGCTTGTTCCAGCGCTGCAGTTCCTTGACATCGACCTTGTTGGCCTTGGCGATCGACGACAGGCTGTCGCCGTTCCTGACCTTGTAGCGACGGTTCAGGCGAGCCGGGCCATTGCTGGCGACGTTCTCGAAAACCGGCTTCTTCGGCCGCATGCTCACCAGTTCCTCGGGCTTGAGGTTCGACAGGCTGGCGGTCAGCAACTGCGCCTTGGAGCTCGGCACCAGCAGGTGCTGCGGCCCGTCGAGGGTCGCCTTCTGCTTGTAGGCCGGGTTCAGCTGGATCATTTCGTCCTCGTCGATCTCGGCCAGTGCCGCGACCCGGGAAAGGTCCAGCGGCTGGTTGACCTCGACGCTGGCGAAGTAGGGTTCGTTGGCGATCGGGTTGAGGTTCACACCATAGGCTTCCGGCGACATCACCACCTGGGACAGGGCCAGCAGCTTGGGCACGTAGTCACGGGTTTCCTGGGGCAGCGGCAGGTTCCAGTAGTCGGTGGGCAGGCCGAGCTTTTCGTTACGCTCGATGGCCCGGCTGACCGTGCCTTCGCCGGCATTGTAGGCGGCCATGGCCAACAGCCAGTCACCGTTGAACATGTCGTGCAGGCGGGTCAGGTAGTTCAGCGCCGCGATGGTCGAGGCGGTGATATCGCGGCGCCCATCATAGAAACGGTCCTGGCGCAGGTTGAAGTTGCGCCCGGTGGAGGGAATGAACTGCCAGAGGCCGACCGCATCGGCTCGGGAATAGGCCATCGGGTTGTAGGCACTCTCGATGACCGGCAGCAGCGCCAGCTCCAGCGGCATGTTGCGTTCTTCGAGACGTTCGACGATGTAATGGATATAGAGTGTGCCGCGTTCGCTGGCGTTTTCCAGGAACGACGGGTTGCTGGCGAACCACAGCCGCTGCTGCTCGATGCGTGGGTTCACGCCCAGGCCGTCCTGCAGCTTGAAGCCCTGGCGCATGCGCTCCCAGACATCCTGTGGCGGCGTCGGGTTGGCTTTCTCGCCGGCCCATATCGGTTTCTGCTTGAGCCGGACGTTGAGATTCGGCGTCGGTTCGTTGCCGTTGTCCGAGGGATGATGAAAGCCCTGGCAACCCGCCAAAGTGGCGGACACAGCCACGGCGACCGCCTGAGCCAATTGCGTCAATGTGCCTGAATTGATGGGTTTGCGGTTAGGTGACGACATTGGCTGGAAGGTAGTTCCGGGCAAAAATGTCGGGCGATTCTAGAAAGCGCTCAGGGTCCGGTCAACTATCGAGCCTGCCCGAACCGCCCACCGCCGTGCCTCAGAACTGGTCTTTCCAGGCCCGCAGGGCAGCAAAAACCTCACTCGGCGACCGGTTGTCGCGGCCGTTCCGTTCGTCCGCTTTTTCTTTAACAGATGTTTCGCCGACCCGCAGGAATGGGTTGGTGCGCAGTTCCAGGGCCAGGTTCGACGGCAGGCTGATCCGCCCTTCGGCACGCCACTGGCCGACCTGTTCCAGTCGCGCGGCGATATCCGGATTTTGCGGCTCGACGGCCTGGGCGAAGCGCAGGTTGCCCAGGGTATATTCATGGGTACAGTGCACCGCAGTGTTGGCCGGCAGGGCCGCCAGCCGGCTCAGGGACGCGTGCATCTGCTCGGCCGTGCCCTCGAACAGGCGTCCACAGCCGGCGGCGAACAGCGTGTCGCCGCAGAACAGCAGCGGCGTTTCCTCATTCGCCTGATAGAAGGCGATATGCCCCAGGGTGTGGCCGGGCACGGCCAGCACCTGGAATGGCCGATCGAGTACGCTGATCCGGTCGTTGTCCTGCAGCGCCACGTCCCGGCCCGGGATGTTCTCGTGGGCCGGGCCGAGCACGCGGGCACCGGTGGCCTGCTTCAGGCGTTCGATACCGCCGACATGGTCATGGTGGTGGTGAGTGATCAGGATGTCGTCCAGTCGCCAGCCCGGATGCGCTTCCAGCCAGGCCAGCACCGGTGCCGCGTCACCCGGGTCGACCACCGAGCAGCGCCGTTGCGCATCGTCGCGCAGCAGCCAGATATAGTTGTCGGTGAAGGCGGGCAGTGCATCGATCTGTATCATGTTGGAGGTCGCCAAGCGGAAAACATTGGCGCATCTTAGAGGCTGGTATGGCTCATGGCGAGTTGGAGCAGACAATGACCGATAAAGCGTTCGCTCAGGCCGATCCTGACTGGCTGGCACTGGTCAGCGCGGCCCGTGACTGGTTGTCCGGGCCGCTGGGGCAACTGCTGCTCGATGAAGAGCGGCGCATGCTCGACGAGGAACTCGGGCGTTACTTCGGCGGTTACCTGGTCCATTACGGGCCATCGGCCGAGAACCCGCCGCAAGCGCAGCAGGTGCGCCGCAACGTGCGCCTGGGGGCGCCGTTGCCGGGTGTGGAGATCGTTTGCGACGAACGGGCGTGGCCGCTGAGCGAGCACGCGGCGGATGTCGTGGTGCTGCAGCATGGCCTGGATTTCTGCCTGTCGCCCCATGGCCTGCTGCGCGAAGCGGCGGCCAGCGTGCGGCCCGGCGGGCACCTGCTGATCGTCGGGATCAACCCCTGGAGCGCCTGGGGGCTGCGGCATGTGTTCGCCCACGATGCCCTGCGCCAGGCCCGCTGCATTTCGCCCTCGCGGGTCGCCGACTGGCTCAACCTGCTGGGCTTCGCGCTGGAGAAACGTCGCTTCGGGTGCTATCGTCCGCCGCTGGCTTCACCTGCCTGGCAGGCGCGGCTGGCGGGCTGGGAACGTGTCGCCGGTCGCTGGCAACTGGCCGGTGGCGGCTTCTATCTATTGGTCGCCCGCAAGATCATGATCGGCCTGCGGCCGGTCCAGCAGGTGCGACGCGAACCGGTCGGCAAACTGGTGCCGCTGCCGCTGGCCAAGGTCAACCGGCGGCCCAGCGAGCCCTGATACCGCGGGCCTTCACCTGCAACCCGGGCAGTTTTCTTTCGCGGGCCGGTCTTGCCGGTCCGGGCGCCATCGGCCAGTCGCCGATGGCCCACAGGGCATTTTTCGATGGAAAGGTTGTATGAGCGATACCGTTGAACTCTTCACCGATGGCGCCTGCAAGGGCAACCCCGGCCCGGGCGGCTGGGGCGCACTGCTGGTCTTCAAGGGGGTAGAGAAAGAACTCTGGGGCGGCGAGGCCAATACCACCAACAACCGCATGGAACTGCTGGGCGCGATTCGTGGGCTGGAAGAGCTCAAGCGGCCGTGTGAAGTGCTGTTGGTGACCGACTCCCAGTACGTGATGAAAGGCATCACCGAGTGGATGACCAACTGGAAGAAGCGCGGCTGGAAAACCGCGGCCAAGGAGCCGGTGAAAAATGCCGACCTGTGGCAGCAGCTCGACGAGCAGGTCAACCGCCACAACGTGAAATGGAAATGGGTACGCGGGCACGTCGGCCACCCGGGCAACGAACGCGCCGACCAACTGGCCAACCGCGGTGTGGATGAAGTGCGAGGAGTCAAGCATGCGTAGTGTGGTACTCGATACCGAAACCACCGGTATGCCGGTGACCGACGGCCACCGGATCATCGAGATCGGTTGCGTCGAGATCATCGGCCGCCGCCTGACCGGGCGGCATTTCCACGTCTATCTGCAACCGGACCGCGAAAGCGACGAGGGGGCGATCGGCGTCCACGGTATCACCGACCAGTTCCTGATCGGCAAGCCGCGCTTTGCCGAGGTGGCCGACGAGTTCTTCGAGTTCATCAAGGGCTCGCAACTGATCATCCACAACGCGGCGTTCGACGTTGGCTTCATCAACAACGAGTTCGCCCTGCTGGGGCAGCACGACCGCGCCGATATCAGCCAGCATTGCAGCATTCTCGACACCCTGCTGATGGCCCGGGAGCGCCATCCGGGACAGCGCAACAGCCTCGATGCCTTGTGCAAGCGCTACGGCGTCGACAACTCCGGCCGTGAACTGCACGGCGCCTTGCTCGACTCGGAGATTCTCGCCGACGTCTACCTGACCATGACCGGTGGCCAGACCAGCCTGTCCCTGGCCGGCAACAGCGGCGACGGTGCCGAAGGTGGAGCTGGCCAGGCCAGTGAAATCCGTCGGCTGTCGGCCGAGCGCAAGCCGGGCCGGATCATCCGTGCCAGCGAGAGCGAACTGGCCGAGCACCAGGCGCGCCTGGAGATCATTGCCAAGTCCGCCGGCGCACCGGCGCTCTGGACACAACTGGCGGAAGCTGCAGCGCAGTAGGGGTTGTTTGTTACAAGAGATCTCCTTTCTCTTGTTTCACTTCACATGTAGGACAAACAGCTTCTACCCTGAAGGAACAGACGGGCGGTGTCCCGTCGCTTCAGGATTGAAAAACCCATGTACAAGGATTTGAAGTTTCCGATCCTGATCGTGCACCGCGACATCAAGGCGGACACGGTCGCCGGGGATCGGGTACGGGGAATCGCCAAAGAGCTCGAACAGGACGGTTTCAGCGTTTTCTGCGCTGTCGATTACGCCGAGGGCCGCCTGGTCGCCTCGACCCATCATGGCCTGGCCTGCCTGCTGATCGCCGCCGAGGGCGCCGGGGAAAACACCCACCTGCTGCAGAACATGGTCGAGTTGATCCGCCTGGCGCGGGTCCGCGCTCCCGACCTGCCGATCTTCGCCCTGGGCGAGCAGGTCACCCTTGAAAATGCACCGGCCGATGCCATGAGCGAGCTCAACCAGCTGCGCGGCATTCTCTACCTGTTCGAAGACACCGTACCGTTCCTGTCCCGGCAAGTCGCCCGGGCGGCGCGCAACTACCTGGATGGCCTGCTGCCACCGTTTTTCCGGGCGCTGGTGCAGCACACCGCCGATTCCAACTATTCCTGGCACACGCCCGGCCACGGCGGGGGTGTGGCCTACCGCAAGAGTCCGGTGGGGCAGGCGTTTCACCAGTTCTTCGGAGAGAACACCCTGCGTTCCGACCTGTCGGTCTCCGTGCCGGAGCTGGGTTCGCTGCTGGACCATACCGGCCCGCTGGCCGAGGCCGAAGCCCGTGCCGCACGCAACTTCGGTGCCGACCACACGTTCTTCGTGATCAATGGCACCTCCACCGCGAACAAGATCGTCTGGCATTCGATGGTCGGCCGGGATGACCTGGTGCTGGTGGACCGCAACTGCCACAAGTCGGTGCTGCATTCGATCATCATGACCGGCGCGATTCCGCTGTACCTGTGTCCGGAGCGCAATGAGCTGGGGATCATCGGCCCGATTCCCCTGAGCGAATTCAGCCACGAGTCGATCCAGGCAAAGATCGACGCCAGCCCGCTCACCCGTGGGCGCCTACCCCGGGTGAAGCTGGCGGTGGTGACCAACTCGACCTACGACGGCCTCTGCTACAACGCCGAACTGATCAAGCAGAGCCTGGGCAGCAGCGTCGAGGTCCTGCATTTCGACGAAGCCTGGTATGCCTATGCGGCTTTCCATGAATTCTTTGCCGGGCGCTATGGCATGGGCACCACGCGCACTGCGGACAGCCCGCTGGTGTTCACCACCCACTCGACCCACAAGCTGCTCGCGGCCTTCAGCCAGGCCTCGATGATCCATGTCCAGGATGGCGGGGCGCGACAGCTGGACCGCGACCGTTTCAACGAAGCGTTCATGATGCACATCTCCACTTCGCCGCAATACAGCATCATCGCTTCCCTGGACGTGGCCTCGGCCATGATGGAAGGGCCGGCGGGACGCTCGCTGCTCCAGGAAATGTTCGATGAAGCGCTGAGTTTTCGCCGCGCCCTGGCCAATCTGCGCCAGCACATTGCCGCCGATGACTGGTGGTTCAGCATCTGGCAGGCGCCGCGGGTGGAAGGCATCGACAGGGTCGAGACCGCCGACTGGCTGCTCGAACCGCAGGCCGACTGGCATGGTTTCGGTGACGTTGCCGAGGACTATGTGTTGCTCGATCCGATCAAGGTCACCCTGGTGATGCCGGGGCTCACCGCCGGCGGTGCCCTGGGCGAGCATGGCATTCCGGCGGCGGTGGTCAGCAAGTTTCTCTGGGAGCGCGGGCTGGTGGTGGAGAAGACCGGTCTCTATTCGTTCCTGGTGCTGTTCTCGATGGGGATCACCAAGGGCAAATGGAGCACGCTGCTTACGGAGTTGCTGGAGTTCAAGCGCAACTACGACGCCAATGTCAGCCTGGCCAGTTGCCTGCCCTCGGTGGCCCGGCAGGGGCCGCAACGTTACCAGGGCATGGGCCTGCGCGACCTATGCGACCAACTGCATGGCTGTTATCGCAGCAATGCCACGGCCAGGCATCTCAAGCGCATGTACACGGTACTGCCCGAGGTCGCCATGAAACCCGCCGATGCCTATGATCGGCTGGTCCGTGGCGAGGTCGAGGCGGTGTCGATCGATGCGTTGCAGGGGCGGGTCGCGGCGGTCATGCTGGTACCCTATCCGCCGGGTATTCCGCTGATCATGCCGGGCGAACGTTTTACCGAGGCGACCCGTTCGATCATCGACTACCTGGCCTTTGCCCGGGCGTTCGACAGCGGTTTCCCCGGTTTCGTCGCGGATGTGCACGGCCTGCAACATGAAGACAACGGTGATGGCCGCTGCTATACCGTCGATTGCATCAAGGAATGAGGACAGGACAGTTCGCCCTATGCATTTAGTCATGAACCCGAAAGACCCTGAAGTCTCGGTCCGGGTGGCCGACGAGGGCTTCTCCGAGTACATCTGGGGCAGCGATTTCAGCTTCGAGGTCAGGGCCTATGGCCGCGCCGAGATGGGCCGCAAGGTCGAGCAGTGGCCCCTGAGCACCGTGGCTCCCTACCGCAAGTGCTATGGCATCGATCCCGAGGAATTCGCCAGCTACCGCGGCAAGGCGGACAGTGCGATCTTCATGGCCTACCTCGATGGCCGGCCTGCCGGACATGTGGTGGTCAGCACCAACTGGAACGGCTTTGCCCATGTCGACGAACTGGCGGTGGATGCCCGTGCGCGGCGTCACGGCGTGGCCAGGGCCCTGCTCGACGAGGTGCGCTTCTGGAGCCAGAGGAAGAACCTGTCGGGGGTGATGCTGGAAACCCAGAACAACAACCTGGGCGCCTGTCGCCTGTACGAGCGTTGCGGCTACGTGCTGGGTGGGATGGACCACCTGCGTTACCGCGGGATCGACGCCCAGACCCGCGAAGTGGCGCTGTTCTGGTACCTGCTGTTCGCGCCGCAGATCTGACGGTCAGGTCGGCGCCAGCATGGCCGCGGCCTTTTCGCCGATGATTTCCAGCAGGGCCTTCTGCGCGGGTGATGGCTCGCGCTCCCCGAGGGTCAGGGCATACAGGGTGATGGGGATGGCCGGCGATAGCGGGCAGACATCCAGCCCGCCATCCCTGGCCCCCACCGCCGTGAACGGGTCGACGATCGCCAGGCCTTCGCCGGCCTCGACCATGCTGCGCATCATCTGGTAGGTCTGTACCCGCGTCTGCACCTGGGGGGGCGGGCGCAGGCCCTGCAGCTTGCTGTCGAGCAGCAGGCTGAGGGTGTCCTGCTGTTCCAGGCCGATCATCGATTGACCCGCCAGATCCTGCAGGGAGATGTACTTCTGCCTGGGTTGCAACCAGCCGTGGGGGGCGAGCAGTTGCAGCTTGCCCTGGGCCAGCGCCTCGCAGCGGATCTGCGGATGTTCGGGATCGTGCAGGCTCAGGCCCAGTTCGATCTCGCGCAACAGCAGGCTGCGGACGATGTCGCGGGTGTGCTGGCTGGCCAGGGTGCAAGGGGTGTCGTGAAAGCGTCGGCGCAGGGCGGCGATGCCTTGCGGCAGCAGATGCTGGGCGAGCGTCGGGGTGCAGGTCACCCGCAGGGGCGGCGCCTGATGCTGGCGCAACTCCGCGGCCAGGCGCCGCAACGGTTCCAGTTCCCGGTACAGGTGGCTGATCTGCGGTTGCAGCTCGCGGGTTTCACGCGTCGCCTGCATACGCCCGCGCACCGTGGCGAACAACAGGAAGCCCAGTTGCTGCTCGGCCTCCTGCAGGGTGGCACTGAGCGTGGACGCCGGCAGTTGCAGCAACTCGGCGGCGGGGCCGAGGTTGCCGGTCTGCAGGATGGCCTGGATTGCTTCGATATGGCGTAGACGCATGCTTGAAGTCCATGTCCCGCACGGAGGAGGTCAGTGGACTGATCCTACCCCAAGTTGGCCTGCAAGACTGCAGGTCACCGTGCGTTCAGCCATGCGCCATCAAGGGGTGGGAAGTGTATCGGGCTCGCGAATCAGGGTGATGCCCGACTGGACCAGCAGGAACTCGTTGTCGTCGAGTTTATTGACCCGATCGCCAATGGCCAGTTTGTAGGTGGTGACGGGCTCCGTGCCGGCCAGGCCTCCCTCCGAAGGCATGGATTCCTGGAACTCATGCACGGAGTACACGCGTCCTTCCGCGTCCCGTGCATGAAATTGTCCGACGAGTACTGCAGCCATCTGTATTGAACCTCTGGAAATTAACTGCCGATTTGCGGTTCTGTAGACCTTGCCCGGCTCCGGGAAGTTTTGTCCCGGGAAAAAAATAGTCGGCCGATCCTGCCGGTTACAGCGTTGGCAAGGGGCCATATCCTGCGTTGTGCTGGGAAAAAATCTGACATTGGTCGCGGCTGATCATCTATACCTAAAGCTCCCTTGTCCCACGTATCAGGAGTGCCCATGAGTAATGTCCATACCGTCGCTGTGCTGGTTGGCAGCCTGAGAAAAGAGTCGATCAACCGCAAGGTGGCCCTGGCCCTGGCCGAGTTGGCACCGGCCAATCTGAAGCTGAGGATTGTCGAGATCGGCGACCTTCCGCTGTATAACGAGGATATCGATGGCACGCCGCCGGCGGCCTACACCACTTTCCGCGAGCAGGTTGCCGCGGCCGATGCGGTGTTGTTCGTGACCCCGGAGTACAACCGTTCGGTGCCCGCCCCGCTGAAGAATGCCATCGACGTCGGTTCGCGGCCTTACGGCAAAAGCGCCTGGAGCGGCAAGCCGGGGGCGGTGATCAGCGTATCGCCGGGGGCGATTGGCGGCTTCGGCGCCAACCACCATTTGCGCCAGTCGCTGGTGTTTCTCAACGTGCCTTGCATGCAGCAGCCGGAGGCCTATTTCGGCGGGGCGGGCAGTGCGTTCGATAAGACGGGCAAGTTGTCGGAGCAGAGCAGGCCGTTCCTGCAGGGCTTCATCAATGCCTATGGGCAGTGGGTGGAGCAGCACCAGAAGGCCTGATGGCTCAAGGGCCCTTTCGCGGATAAATCGGAGCGCCGGATCGCCGGCTCCCGCGGGGTATTGGGGGGAGCGCAAACCTGGTGAACGCCACAAGTCCCGATGGGGCCAGCGAAGGCGGTCTTGAATGCGCCAGAAGCTTCGCGGGCAACCGAGCGTCGGCCGGCCGCTCCTACCACACGGGTGTAACCCTCTGGGTGTCGGCGGTCCGGTTCATCCGCGAAGCGTTTAGCGATTCAGGCCGTTACTGGAAATCAGCAGGCCTGTGGCATCTCCCCGTTCGCCAACCGCTGGTTGATCTGCGCAATCACCTGCGGCAACTCGTTGATGGTGTCGATCAGGTAGTGGGGGCGGGAGCCTTCGAACAAGCCATGGATGCGCTGGCGCTCGGCCGCCAGGCTGGCGCTGTCCAGTGCCTGGTAGGCCTCGTAGTCCAGCCCCAGGGCGTTGCCGGAGCAGACCAGGGCCACCGTCCACATGCCCGCGCGGCGGCCTTCGAGAATGCCCGGAACCGTATCGTCCACCTTCACGCAAGCGGCGACGTCATCGATGCCCAGGGCAATCACGTTCGCCAATGCCTGGGCCGGCCAGGGGCGGCCGTTGGGCACTTCATCGGTGGCCACCACATGGTCGGCCACATAGCCCTTGCTGGCCGCCAGCTCGACCACCTTGGCCATCACCTGGGCCGGGTAGCCGGAACACGAACCGATCCTCAGCCCCTGTCGGCGCAGTTCGGCGATGGTCTCGAGTGCGCCGGGAATCAGCGCCGAATGCTCGGCGATCTTTTCGATCTGCAAGGGCATGAAGCGCTGGTAGATCTGCGTCACATCCACATCCCTGGGCGTACGGCCGAACACCTTGCGGTAGCGCTCGGCGATCTGTGGCTGGTTGCACAGGGTGCGGATGTGATCCCACTTGCCCATGCCCATCGGTCCGCGCGCCTCGTCGATGGAGACCTGCACGTCGAACTCGGCGAAGGCTTCGACGAAGATCTGGGTGGGGGCGAACGAGCCGAAGTCGACGACGGTGCCGGCCCAGTCGAGGATGGCCGCTTGCAGCCGGGTTGGTCGGGTGTAGTTCATGGTGGTTGCCTCAAGCACGGAAGTGGCTGTTCAGGGTGGGCGTGGCAACGCCCGGCACGCGCAAGGTCGCCACGCCCATCTCGTGCAGGGCCTCGCCGATGGCCTGGACCGCGGCCTGCAGGTGGTGGCGGGTGATGTCGCCAATGCAGCCGACGCGGAAGGTGTCGACCTCGGTCAGCTTGCCCGGATAAAGGATGAAGCCCTTGGCCTTGACCCGCTCATAAAGCGCCTTGAACTCATAGTGCGGGTCCTGTGGTGCATGCACGGTGACGATGATCGGTGCCTGGATCGCTTCCGGCAGGAAACTGCGCAGGCCGAGCTTGCCGAGTTCCTCGAGCAGCACCTGGCAGTTGTCGGCATAGCGTCGCAGGCGCGCCGGCTGGCCGCCCTGCTCGGCATATTGCTGCAAGGCCTCATGCAGGGCGGCGACCACATGGGTCGGCGGCGTGAAGCGCCACTGGCCGGTGCGTGCCAGGTAGGTCTGCTGGTCATGCAGATCCAGCGCCAGCGAATGCGAGTTGCCACCGGCCTCGGCCAGGCTGGCCTTGTGGGCCAATACGAAGCCCATGCCCGGCACGCCTTCCAGGCATTTGCCGGAGGCGGCGATCAGGGCATCGAACGGCACCAGCCGGGCGTCGATGGGCAAGGCGCCGAAGGAACTCATGGCGTCGATGATCAGGCGTTTGGCATGGCGGGCGACGACCTCGGCGATCGGCTCCAGCGGGTTGAGGATGCCGGTGCCGGTTTCGCAGTGGATCAGCGCGACATGGGTGATCGCCGGGTCGGCGAGCAGTCGCTGTTCGACCTCGGCCGCGTCGCTCGGCTGGTCCTCGGCGCTTTCGAGGGTGCAGAAGGCCCGGCCCAGCACCGAGCAGATGCTCGCCAGGCGCTTGCCGTAGGCGCCATTGACCAGCACCAGCACTTTGCCGTCGCGGGGCACCAGGGTACCGATGGCGGCCTCCACGGCAAAGGTCCCGCTGCCCTGTAACGGCACGCAGTGATGGCTGTCGGCAGCGTTGACAATGGCCAGCAGGCGTTCGCAGACGCTGGCGGTCAGCCGGTTGAAGCGCTCGTCCCACGAGCCCCAGTCCAGCAACAGCGCCTGGCGGGTACGGGCCGAGGTGGTGAGCGGGCCGGGAGTCAGCAGGAGGGGGGCGGTACTCATGGGGATTTCCTTGCAGCGCTGATCATTGACGGGATACACGGCATACGTTGCGGTTTGCCTTGTCATCAATCAAATTGTTTGTTGTTATGCGAGCTATCAGTGAGGCCGATGACAATGAACCTGTTCCAACTCCGTGCATTCGATGCCGTGGCCCGCGAGGGCAGTTTTACCCGTGCCGCCGCCCGGCTGTTCATCAGCCAGCCGGCGGTCACCGGGCATATCAAGGCCCTGGAGGAGCATTACCAGGTCACGTTGCTGCGCCGGACGGCACGGCGGGTGGAGTTGACGGAGCAGGGCACCCGGCTGGCGGCGATCACCCGGGCAATGTTCGGCCTGGCCGAAGAGGCGCGGGTCATGCTCGAAGCCAACCGCCAGTTGCTGACCGGGCGCCTGGAGGTCGCGGCGGATGGCCCGCACCTGGTGATGCCGATGCTCGCCCGGCTGCGCGAGCGTTATCCGGGGGTCACCGTCAACCTGCGGCTGGGCAATGCCCAGGAAACCCTGGCGGCGTTGCTCGCCGAACATGCCGATGTCGCGGTGCTGACCGAAGTCGAGCCGCGCAAGGGCCTGCATCTGCAGGCCTTGAACGAATCGCGGATCTGTGTGCTGGTGCCGGCCGGTCATCCCTGGCAGGACGAACCCGAGGGTATCGCGCTGCAACGCCTGGACCAGATGATCATGGTGCTGCGCGAACCTTCGTCGATCACCCGGCGGACCTTCGACCAGGCGTGTGGCCTGGCCGGGGTGCATCCGCGGGTGCTGCTGGAGCTGGACAGTCGTGAAGCGGTGACCGAAGCGGTGGCCGCCGACCTGGGGCTGGGGATCGTTTCCTCGCTGGAGGTCAGCCACGACCCGAGGGTCAGGGCCGTGCCGCTGATCGGCGACGGCCTGCGCAACCGGCACATGGTCGGTTGCCTGGAGCGGCGTACCGAGTTGCGCCTGATCCAGGCGTTTCTCGGGCTGCTGGCGTGATCCCCGGTTCGACTCTTCAGTCCGGTGCCGAGGGCCTGATCAGCCATTCGTAGACGCTGTTCAGTTCTGCCCCACAACTGCCGGAGAGGCTGTTCAGGCTTGCCTGGAGAAACGCCCGGCGCTGCGCGGGGCTCCAGTGCTGGCGCAGGTATTCGTGCACGGCCAGGCACTGGCCGGGGTAGAGCAGCCAGAGCTGTTCCGGCGTGTCGGCCAGTTCCAGTGCCAGCCGATGTCGCTGGCAAGGGCTCAGCATGGCCATGCCGCGGGCATCGCTGCTGCCTTCGAGCAGGATGTCTTCGCGGTTCAGGCGTGCCAGTTCCCCGAGCCCGGGCCGCGGCATGCGCACGATGTACCAGACGCTGTTGCCCAGGCAGGTGCCGGGCTGCCGTGGCTGTTCGTAGAGGTAGATTTCCCCGGGCATTTCGTCCTCGCTCCGCGGTTCGGGCGGCGCCTGGAGTTTCGGCTGCCGATCGCTCAGGAAACCGCAGATCACCAACTGTTCGGGGTCGTGGTCGACACACCCGATCAGCACCTGGCTGCCTACCATCGGGGCCCTGCCTTCGGCGACCCCGAGAGGAATCCAGCAGCCGGGAGCGGCGTCCGGCGCGTGCAGGGCATCCTGCAACTGCACATGCAGCCGTCCCTGGGCATCGGGCCGGGCCGACTGTCCCGCGGGGCCGAGGACGGTTCCCAACTGGTAGCCCCGTGGTTGCAGGCGGGGCTGGCGCAGAGGCGGGCGGAAGGGGGTGGCCCAGGGGATCGCCCGAAAGTGGTTGCGATAGCCAGGGGGGCCGAGGCCTGCGTCGTGTGGGAGGGTCTGGGGCAGCTCGCCGTCGACGTGTTGTTCACCCCAGTGCCGGACTTCGGTGATCAGCCACTGGTCGTTGAATGCCTGGCGGGGATGGTTGCCCAGATGGCGCACATCGGCGCTGTGCAGTTCGCCCAGGTCGCTGCTGCCCTGGATCAGTCGGCTGTCACAGCGCAGGCGTTCCAGGGCGCGACGGCTGCATTGCCGTTCGTGGCGCTGCCGTGGATCGCCGGGCGTCGAGTGCAGGCCGTAGGGCCCGGCCTGGTTGGCTGCGCCATGAGGGTCCGATGGCCCGTGGCAGACCGGGGACGGCCAGGGCGAGCAGCCGCTCCCGGGCGATCGCCGGCTGTCGAGCGGACGAGGCATCGCATGCCGCTCATGCAACCGGTGGACCGCCGGCTGGCCATTGAACGGCGTTTCGCTGTAGCGCAGCAGGCCCGGCCGTTCGGGGAAGGCCTGGGGATCCTCGGCGAAGACCACGACATGCTGCCGGGGGCTGTGCTCGAAGTGATAGTGGATACCTTCTTCCTCGCAGAGCCGGTTCAGCCACTGCAGGTCGTCCTGCTCATGCTGCTGGCAATACGGGCGGGGCGGGTAGGTCCCCTGGCCGAGTTCGAGGCGATAGTCGACGGGTTTCAGGCCATGGCTGTCGAGCAGTCGCGCGAGGATCTCGGGGACACTCAGGTCATGGAACACCCGACGCCTGGCGCTGTTTTCGAGCAACGCCAGGCGTGGCCCCAGCACCACCTGGTAGTGGCAGCGGCTGGCGCTGAGGTAGCAACTGCCGATTTCATGGATCAGCCCATGGATACCTGCCCCTGGCTGGCCGAAACCGAGGAACGCCGGTTGATGCAGCAAGGTCTGCAGGTCCCGCTCGGGGTCATCGCCCAGCAGCTCGATGTCGAAGCGATAGGGCTGGTTCAGGGCTTCGTGCCCACTGAAGCGAATCACCTGCAGAGGGGCGGGAAGGGAAGCGACTACCAGTGAGATCTGTCGTGCCTTGTCCTGAGCCATTTCATCTCTTTTTGTCGGGGACGTTGTGGCAGAGGGTACGAAATGACGGAGATATCGGGACCCAGCAAAACAGCTTTTGGGAAATTGCCTACGATCATCTGCGCAGAGTCGTAGCGATTGTCAGGTTTTGGTCGATCCGTGACTTTTTGCCGTATAAACTGCGCGCAAAGCGTCGGCCAATAAATGTCACGACGCCATTGATCGAGAGAGTGAGTAATGGGCGCACAGTGGAAGGTTAAACACAAAGAGGCGGCAGCCAACGCCAAGGGCAAGCTGTTCGGCAAGCTGGTCAAGGAAATCACCATCGCTGCGCGCAATGGTGCGGACGTTGCCACCAACGCGCACCTGCGCCTGGTGGTCGAGCAGGCGAAGAAGGCCTCGATGCCTCGCGACACCCTGGAGCGCGCCATCAAGAAAGGTTCCGGCCAACTGGGCGAAACCGTGCAGTACCACCGTGTGACCTATGAAGGGTTTGCTCCGCACCAGGTGCCGCTGATCGTCGAGTGCGTCACCGACAACGTTAACCGCACCGTGGCGGAAATCCGCGTGGCGTTCCGCAAGGGCCAACTGGGTGCTTCCGGTTCGGTGTCCTGGGATTTCAACCACGTCGGCCTGATCGAGGCTTCGCCGGACAGCCCGGACGCCGATCCGGAAGTGGCGGCCATCGAAGCCGGCGCCCAGGATTTCGAGCCGGGTGAAGACGGCGCGACCCTGTTCATCACCGAGACCACCGACCTCGACGCGGTGCAGAAGGCCTTGCCGGAGCAGGGTTTCACCGTGCTGTCGGCGAAGCTGGGCTACCAGCCGAAGAACCCGGTCAGCGGCCTGAGCGACGAGCAGATGGCTGAAGTCGAAGCCTTCCTCGAAGGCCTGGACAACCATGACGACGTGCAGGACATGTTCGTCGGCCTGGCGGGCTGATTCCTGTTGCGGCCCGTTCGCGGATAAATCCTGCTCCCACCCTGTATCGCGGTGACCACAAATCTTGTGGACGCCGCAAAGCTTGTGGGAGCAGGATTTATCCGCGCCAGGGGCCCGCACTACTTAGAGCTGCGCGCAAATCTCTTCGAAACCCGGCCGCGCCAAGACATCCGGCTGAATGCAACGCTCTTGCAGACCCTGCAGTGATTCCAACACTCCAGATTCGAAATCCCCGTCGACCCGTTCCAGCAATTCCCCCAGCAGAATCCCGAACGCCCGCACCTCGATCCGCTGCAACGCACGGCTTTCCAGGCTATCGGTCGGCGAATGGAACGACGCTGCGCCAAAATCCCCCAGCAGGCAATCGCCGTCGCTGTTGTAGAGGATGTTGTGTCCATACAGGTCGCCATGGCACAGCCCCAGGCGATGCAGGTGTGCACCCACCGAGGCTATGCCGCGCGCCATGCGCAGCGCCTGCGCGGGACTGAAGCGGGTGTCGTCGCGATACACGTCGCGGCTGCATGAGTCGAGGCTGGGCAGGGCGGCGAGGTTGGCGAACCGTGGATCGATCAGTTCCATCACCAGCCCGGCCTGCTCATCGGGATGACCGCTGATGCGGCCTTCGACCCGGATCAGGTTGGGGTGCAGGCCGGCGGCGATACAGGCGTTCATTTCATTCAGGGGCGAGCCGTCGCTGGTCATGCTGCCCTTGTACAGCTTGACCGCCACCGCCTTGGCCGCAGCCGAAGGACGGTTCCACAGGGCCTGGCTGATCACCCCCGAGGCGCCTTCGCCCAGCCGCTGTTCGAGCTGCAGTTGCGCCCAGTCGATATTCGGCGTGGTATCACCGGCCAGTACCTCGCCGGTGTGGTCGAGGCGCGGATTGCCGGCATAGGCGATCCAGGCCAGGCTCGGCAGGGTCAGCAGCCATGGCGGCAACTCGTCCAGCTGGTTGGCGGCGATCCGGATCAGTTCCAGGTTGTGGCAGTCGGCCAGGGTGGCCGGCAGTTGTCGCAGCCGGTTGCCGGCGAGCATGAGCTTCTGCAACCGAGGGCGGCGTCCCAGCTCGTCGGGCAGTTCGGCGATGCGGTTGTCGGTCAGGATCAGCCAGCGCAGCAACGGCGGCAACGCCGCCGCCGGCACGTGTTCGATCCGGTTGGCCTTGAACGCGACCATGCTCAGTTGGGCGCATTGGCCCAGGCAACCGGGCAGTTCAGTGAACAGGTTGTCGGAACAGAACAGGATACGCAGGTGCGGCAGGCGATGCAGGTCGTCCGGCAGGCTGCTCAGGCGGTTGCCGCTCAGGTTGAGAATTTCCAGGGAGTCGGCCAGCTGGAAGATCTCCCGGGGAAACTCGGTCAGCCCGCAGGACAGGTCGAGTCGCCGGATACCGGCCAATTGGCCGGCGCGCAGTTGATCAAGGGTGTGCATGAGCGGGCGTTCCGTACGGGTCACGATCATCGAAAAAGGCCGCCATCATAGCCGTCCGGGCGCGACCTTGCTCGTTGTCGCGCTCAGGGGCCGACTTCCACCAGTTGCCCCAGTCGGCTGCGGGTGCGCGCCAGGTCGATGGCGTTGCCACCCAGGCTGTCGCGCAGGGGCCGGGCGCCGATCAGTTGCAGGCGCTTGTCCTGGTCGTAGAGCACGTCGATCAGGTTGATGAAGCGTTGCTGGCTGGCGATCGGGCAGTCTTCCAGGCTGGGCAGTTCGTCGATGATCCAGTTGTCGAAACGTCGGCACAGTTCCAGATAGTCCATCACCGCTGTCGGCTCTTCGCACAGGTCGGCAAACTCGAAGCGCACGCAGCGGTCGTGGGTCTGGCGCACCTTGAGTTGCCGCGCACCGACCGTCAGCGGGCTGGCCGGCACACCCCGTTCCGGCAAGCACAAAGCCTGGCGCTGCTCGGCGCTGCCGGGCCAGATGTACTGGCCATGGGTGAACTGCTGCTGCGTGTGGCTGCGCGACTGGCTGCGATAGTCGTGGGGGCCGCCAACCTCCATCACCTCCATGCGTGCGTTGATCAGGTCGATGACCGGCTTGAACCGCGCGTGATAGAGCGGATTGGGCAGCAGCCCCTCGGGCGGGTAATTGGACGTCACCACCAGCAGCACCTGGCGTTGGAACAGGGCCTTGAACAGCCGGGTGATCAGCATGGCGTCGCCGATGTCATGGACATGGAACTCGTCGAAGCACAGCAGTCGGCAGTCGACGAGCAGGTCATCCAGGGTGGCGCCCAGGGCATCCGGGTTTTCGCGATGGCTGAACATGCCCTGGTGCAGGCGGGCGAAGAAATCATGGAAGTGCAGCCGCTGTTTCTCGGCGACCGGCACTGCCTGGAAAAAACCGTCCAGCAGCCAACTCTTGCCCCGGCCAACGGCACCGTGCAGGTACAGGCTGCGCAACTGCGAGGGGGCCCCCTGTAGCAGGGTCGTGGCCTGTTGCGCCATGCGTTCGATGACCCGCTGCTGGCTGTGGCTCAGGGTATAGCCCTGGTGGCTGGCCTTGCGCCGGAAGTATTCATGGACATCGTGGTGTGGCTTGGCAACGCCAGCCTTGCCCGACGCCGTCTTGCCGAAGAGACGGCGCAGTGCCGGCCAGCGTGATTTGCTGCCTGGGCGGTGAGGGGGTGTGGCGGCCAACGGAGAAAGTCCCCTTGCGTGAAGATTCCGAGCGTTGCGGTGCTGGTCTCCCGGGCAACGCTGCAACTTGGGTGGTGCAGTGCCATGTTGCCGGGGACTGCCGCGATTCTACCAATAGAAAATGAGGCGGCCAGCAATCTCTAAAGGGAATGGCTGCCGGGGCGACGAATGCCCTGTGCCGGCGCGCGCGAAAAACAGCGCCGGCATATGGCTATCTCGTTTGTTCTGCACGTTACGCGGTGAACGCGGGGCCCGGCACGATATTGCCCGCCCCGGCATCCCCGACCTGCCGGGGCGGCATCGGCGGGCCCCGACGATTCTAGCGTTCGATGCTGCGGTTCCAGCGGGCGTTCCACTCCGGACGCAGCAGGTTGACCTGATCCCAGTCGATCGCCACGGCGGTTTCCAGGTACTGCTTCATCGCCTCGACCTGGCCACGGGTGCGCTCGCTGGTCGGGGTATTGGGGTTGGACGGGATCTGGTCGCCATCCTCCAGCGCCGCCGCCTGGGCCTCGGGCGTCAGCAGGAACTCGGCGAGCTTCTGCGCCAGCTCCGGCTGGTTGTTGTTGGCAATCGCACATTCGGCGACGTTCAGCACCACCGCGCCTTCCTTGGGCTGCGCGTACTCCACCGGGATGCCCTTGAGCTTGAGCGCGGTGACCTGGGTCGGCGTCAGCGGGAACAGCGCGGCCTCGTCGGTCTGGACCATCTCCGACAGCTTGGCCGAGCTGGGAATGTACTCCAGCACGTTGCGCCCCACGCTCGTCGGCCAGGCCTTGAAGCCCGGGTCGACATTGGTCTCGTTGCCGCCCTGGAGCCGGTTGAACATCAGGAAACCGTGCAGGCCGAACGTCGAGGAGGACATCGACTGGAACACCAGCTTGTCCTTGTATCTGCTGTCGGCCATGTCCATCCACGAGGTGGGGGCGGCCCAGCCCTTTGCCTTGAACAGGCGGGTGTTGTAGGCCAGCCCCGTCACGCCCAGGCTGACCGCCACCGCTTCGTCCTTGATCCGGCCCTTGGCCGGAATCTGCGCCAGGGTCGGGTTGTCCTGCAGCTTGCTGCACAGGCCCATGGAGATCGCCCGGTACATGATCCCGTCATCGAGAAAGATCACGTGCAGTTGCGGGTTGTCCTTGCTCGCCTGGACCTTGGCGAGGATGTCGGCGGAGGTGCCGGGCACGATCACCACCTTGACGTTGTTGGCCTTTTCGAAGGGCGGCAGTACCTTGTCGGCGTACAGCCGTTCCATGGTCCCGCCGTTCATGCCCAGGTATAGCGTCGGCTCCGCCTGGGCCGGCGTGGCGAGGAGCAGGGCGGCGAGCGGCAGGCAGGACAAACCGATCAGGGCATTACGTGGGGCATGGTTCATGGCGCGATCTTCCTCTGGGTTCTGACGGCCCGCTCAAGCGGCGGGAATGGCGTGGAAACGGTGGATGGAAAAGGCCTCGATCGGCGTCGAGGACTGGCCCTGGCAGACCAGTTCGGCGAGCACTTCGCCCACCGCCGGGCCGATCTGGAAGCCCGCCCCGGCAAAACCGAAGGCGTGCAGCAGACCGGGCTGGGTCGAACTCGGGCCGATCACCGGCTGGCGATCGGGCAGGTAGCCCTCGGTGCCGCTCCAGGTGCGGATCGCCTGGGCACCTTCGAGAAACGGGTAGAGTTCGACGGCCTGGCGGAGTATTTCCAGGACCGCCTGCTGGCCCGGTCGGGCCCGGGCGCTGTCGAGGGCAAAACCCTGGCCGCCGCCCAGCACGCAGTTGCCGCGGCTGACCTGGCGGGCATAGATGCCGCCACCCTCGACGCCGGTGCTGGCATCCATCACCAGCGGCAACGGTTCGGTCACCAGCATGGCCGGGTGGCCGGCGTGAATCGGCACCGGCTCGCCAAACTGCGCGGCGAGGCTGCCGGCCCAGGCGCCGGCGCAGTTGAGCAGCCAGGCGCAGCGGATTTCCTGGCCATGGCCGGTGTGCAGGATAAAGCGCCGGCCATCGTGTTCGACCCGGCTGACCTCGCTCTGCTCCAGCACGGTCGCCCCGAGCTGGCGTGCGGCCCGGGCGAAGGCCGGCGACACCAGGCGCGGGTTGGCGTGACCGTCGTCGGGGCAGAACGAGGCGCCCTCGGCGATCTGCCCGACCCAGGGAAAACGCCGATGCAGTTGCGCACGATCGAGTATCTGCAGGTCGAGGCCGAAACCCTGGCTGCTGTCGGCGTAGGCCTGCAGGGCGGCCAGGTCGGCCGTGCTGCGGGCCAGCTTGAGATGGCCGGAGCGCTGGTATTCGCCATCGATGCCGATCAGTTCGGGCAGGCGGCTCCAGATCTCGTGGGCGCGCTGGGACAAGGGCAACTGCGACAGCGGGCGGCCCTGGCGACGTACCCCGCCATAGTTCACGCCGCTGGAATGACTGCCGCAGAAATCCCGCTCCAGCAGGGCCACGCTGCGCCCCTGGCGCCTGAGCGCCAGCGCGGCCGAGGAACCGACGATACCACCGCCCAGGATGGCCACCTCGACTTCGATCATGGCGCCACCTCCAGCCCGAACGGCAGTGGCTTGATCGGTGCCTGGGCCCGCAGACGGCCGATGGCCTCCAGGGGCCGGCCGCTCTCGCAGGCAATGATCTCCGCCGCCGCCGCACCGCAGATGCGGCCCTGGCAGCGGCCCATGCCGACCCGGCAGTGGGCCTTGACCCGGTTGATCTCCCAGTGCCCTTCGCGAACCACCGTGCGCACCTCGCCGACCCGCACTTCCTCGCAGCGGCAGAGCATCAGCTCGTCCGGCGCCTGGCGGGCCCAGTGTTCGGGAAAGGGGAAGGCATTCTCCAGGCCTGTACGGAACTGGCCGATGCGTTCCAGGCGGTTTTCCAGGTCGGCGGTACGGTCGGGGTCGACGCTGTAGCCCTGGTCTTCCAGCAGTGCCAGGGCGGCCCGTTCGCCGGCGATTTCCGCGGCGTCGGCGCCCATGATGCCGGCACCGTCGCCAGCCAGGTAGATCCCGGCCACGCTGCTGCGCCCGGCGAGGTCGCGTTCCGGCAGCCAACTGCGGTTCAGGGGGTTCCAACTGAACTGGCACCCCAGCAGGTCGGCCAGTTGGGTTTCGCTGCGCAGGCCATGGGCGAAGGCCACGGCGTCGCAGTCGAGGGCGTGCGACTGCTCGCCCTGGCGCCAGCTCAGCCCGCCTACCCGCTGTTCGCCATCGATCCGTTGCAGTTGCGCGGCCTGGTGCACGGCAATGCCGTGGGCGCTCAGCCAGCTCCGGTAGTACAGGCCCTTGGCGAGGGTCAGTGGTTGCCTGAGCAGCCCCGGCAGGGCCTGGCATTGTGCGGCGAAGGGTGAGCTGTCGAGCACCGCGACGACCTTCGCCCCGGCCTTGGCGTATTGATAGGCCACCAGGTAGAGCAGGGGGCCGCTGCCGGCGAAGACCACCCGTTCGCCGATGGCGCAGCCCTGGAATTTCAGGGCGATCTGCGCCGCGCCCAGGCTGTAGACGCCCGGCAAGGTCCAGCCGGGTGCCGGCAGCACGCGGTCGGTGGCACCGGTGGCAACGATCACCGCCGCGTATTCGAGGTGTTCGGCGCGGCCTTGGTGCAGCGTGTCGAGACCGCCGTGTTCGGCGTTCCACACCAGGGTGTCGGGGCGATAGTCGAGCTGTTCGCGCAGCTCATCGAGGGCCTGGTGGATGGCTTCGGCCTTGCCGGCCTCGAAGCCATACAGTTGTGCGGGCGAACGGCGGAAGTTTTCCGGCTGGCGCCGGTAGATCTGCCCGCCACCCCGTGGCGATTCATCCAGCAGAATCGGTCGCAGGCCATGTTCGACCAGGGTCTGGGCGGCGCGAATCCCGGCCGGACCGGCACCGACGATCAGCACGGGTTTCATGCTTTCGACCTCCCTTCGCGATTCACCTGTTGCCCGGCTTCGAGCATCGTCGAGCAGGCGCGGACCCGGCGCCCATCGGCCAGCCTGACCCAGCAGTCCTGGCAGGCGCCCATCAGGCAGAAGCCGGCCCGGGGTTCGCCGCCGAAGTCGCTGTGGCGCAGGTGCTCGCCGGCGGTGAGCAGCGCGGTCAGCAGGGTATCGCCCTGCAGGCCGCGGGCCGGCTGGCCGTCGAGGGTGAAGTCCAGGGCCGGGCGTTGTGCCTCGGCCAGTCGTTTCAGCAGCGCCATAGCGGCCTCATTGTTTGCCTACCAGGACCCGATCGAGGCCGTAGACCCGGTCGAGCAGAATCATCGTCAATGCCGTGAGCGCGATCACCAGGGCCGACACCGCCGCCATCATCGGGTCGATGGATTCGGTGGCGTACACGTACATGCGCACCGGCAGGGTCTGGGTCGCAGGGGAGGTGACGAAGATCGACAGGGTCACCTCGTCGAAACTGTTGATGAACGCCAGCAGCCAGCCGCCGGCGACGCCGGGCAGGATCATCGGCAGGGTGATCTGGCGAAACAGCGTGAAGCGCCCGGCACCGAGGGATTCGGCGGCCTGCTCGGCGCTGCGGTCCAGGCCGATGGCGGCGGCCAGCACCAGGCGCAGCACATAGGGGGTGATCACCAGCACGTGGGCCAGGATCAGCCAGCTGAAGCTGCCATTGACCCCCATCAGGGCGAACAGCCGCAGCAGCGCCACGCCGAGCACCAGGTGCGGAATGATGATCGGCGAGAGCAACAGGCCATTGAGAAAGTCCCGCCCGGGGAACTGATGACGGGTCATCGCCAGGGCGGCCGGCACCGCGATCACCGTCGCCAGGCTGGCGGCGCTGAAGGCCAGCAGCAGGCTGTTGTAGAACGCCTGGACGAAGTCCGCACGCTCGAACACGGCGCGGAACCAGCGCAGGGAAAAATCCGTGGTTGGCAGGCTCAGGGTGTTTTCCGGGGTGAAGGCCACCAGGCACACCACCACCAGCGGAGCGAGCATGAACACCACGATCAGGCTGTGGAACAGCAGGGCCAACGGGCCGTTTCTGGACATTTACGCGGCCCCCAGGGATTTCTTGTAGCGACGTTCGATCATGCGGTTCCACGACAGCATGATCAGCAGGTTGAGCAGCAGCAGCGTCACCGCGATCGCCGCGCCCATCGGCCAGTTGAGTTCCGACAGGTACTGGTCGTAGACCAGCGTCGCGACCATCTTCAGCCGACGTCCGCCGAGCAGGCCGGGAATCGCGAAGGAGCTGGCGGACAGGCCGAACACGATCAGCGTGCCGGACAGCACGCCGGGCATGACCTGCGGCAGCACCACCAGGCGCATCACCTTGGCGTGGCTGGCGCCGAGGGACAGCGCGGCCTGTTCGGCGGACGGGTCGAGCTTCTGCAACGAGGTCCAGACCGGGATGATCATGAACGGCAGCATCACATGGACCAGCGCGATCACCACCGCGAACGGCGTGTAGAGCAGCTTCATCGGGGCCAGGCCAATGGCCTGCAGGCTCTGGTTGACCAGGCCGTCGGCGCCCAGCAGCAGGCTCCAGCCGAAGGCCCGCACCACCACCGAGATCAGCAGTGGCGTGAGGATCAGGATCAGGAAGATCGAGCGCCACGGACGGCCCATGCGGCTGAGGATGTAGGCTTCGGGGACGCCGATCAGCACGCAGAGCAGGGTGGTCAGGCCGCTGATCCAGAAGGTGCGCAGGAAGATCTCGTAGAAGTAGGGATCGCTGAACAGCGCGCCGTAGTGCTCCAGGGTGTAGGCGTCGCTGCGCACGCCGCTCTGGTAGTCGAAGACGTTGAGCGACAGCACGGCGGTCAATCCCAGCGGCAGAACCAGCAGGCCGACATACAGGGCCAGGGCCGGTGCCGACAGCAGGTAGCCATGCCGGCCCTGGCGCATCCGCGCCAGCAGGCTCATGCCGACACCTCGTCGGTGTCCAGGACCCGCAGCAGTTCGCCGGGCCAATCCAGGCCGACCGGGCCGCCTTCCTCCAGGGGGGGCGAGCCGTCGTTGCGGCGAACCACGCTGAGCTCGCCCAGGGCGGTCTCGACCCGGTACAGCCACTGGCTGCCAAGGAAAAAGCGCGTGCGGATCCGCCCCTGCAGGCGTCCGCAGCCGGCGGCCAGCAGGTCGATCTTTTCCGGCCGCAGGCTGAGGGTCAGCGTGCCTTCTCCGGATAGTTGCCGGACCTGCGGACAGCCGCTGGCGTCACGGTCGCCCGGCAACAGGTTGGCCTTGCCGACGAAGCCGGAGATGAAGCGGGTACGCGGGTGTTCATAGAGGCGGTAGGGCTCGTCGACCTGGGTGATACGGCCGGCCTGCATCACCACCACGCGGTCGCTGATCGACAGCGCCTCGGCCTGATCGTGGGTGACCATCAGGGTGGTGATACCGACCTCGCGCTGGATACGGCGAATCTCGAACTGCATTTCCTCGCGCAGGTTGGCGTCGAGGTTCGACAGGGGTTCGTCGAGCAACAGCACCGGCGGTTCGATCACCAGTGCGCGGGCCAGGGCGACGCGCTGGCGTTGGCCGCCGGACAACTCGCGGGGGTAGCGTTCGGCATGCCGGTGAAGGCGCACCAGTTGCAGCACCGTCGCCACTCGCCGTTGCACGTCGGCGGCCGCTACCTTGCGCATGCGCAGGCCGAAGGCGACGTTGTCCTGGACGGTCATGTGGGGAAACAGCGCATAGCTCTGGAACACCACGCCCAGGCCGCGGCTGCTGGGCTTGGCATGGGTGATGTCGCGGTCGTCGAGCAGGATCCGCCCGGCGCTGACCTCGACGAAGCCGGCGACCATCTGCAAGGTCGTGGTCTTGCCGCAACCGGAGGGGCCCAGCAGCGAGACGAACTCGCCCTTTTCCACCGCCAGGTTGGTGGCGACCACCGCTTCGAGGGCGCCATAGCGCTTGCAAACGCCTTCAAGTCGTAGAAAGGCCATAACTGCGTTCCACCTTTGGTTGGTGTGCGCGGCGAGGCGCACGTTTCTTGTCATGGGCAGAGACGAAAGGGCATTGCGTGGGTGCGTGGTGCTCGACGTCTGTCGGCTACCGATGTTGTTCGAATCGCCCCTTGTGGACGCAGAGTAGGACGAAGCCTAGGATGTGGGAAAGAGTGAATTTCACTGAAAGAATGACTATTTTCAGTTTCATTCATTCAGTAGATTTTTAGGTGAGAAATATCCATATGAATTCCACTGATCGGAATGAAAAATCGAATGAAGTCGGAGTCGGTGCGGTCTCCCGACTGTTTGCGGTGTTGCGCAGCCTGGGTGACTCGCCGGAAGAGGGCGAGCGGGTCACGCAACTGGCCGAACGCATCGGCCTGTCCCAGCCGACCACCCATCGGCTGCTGCGCAGCCTGATGGACGAGGGCATGGTCGAGCAGGACGCGCGCAGCAAGCGCTATCGCCTGAGCCTGGAGTTCTTTGCCCTGGCGGCCCGTGCCGGGCGCAGTGGCAACCTGCGCGAACTGGTGCGCCCGGCGCTGTTGCGGCTGTCCGCTTCGCTCGGCGATTCGCTGTTCCTGCTGGCGCGCAGCGGTTTCGATGCGATCTGCCTGGATCGCAGCGAGGGGCCGTTCCCGATCCGTACCTTCACCGGCGACATCGGTGGCCGGGTGGCCCTGGGCGTGGGGCAGGGCAGCCTGGCGATCCTGGCGTTCCTGCCGGAAGACGAGCGGGAAACGGTGATCCGCTACAACCTGCCGCGGCTGCGGGATTTTCACCTGTACGACGAAGTGTTCCTGCGCTCGGAAGTCGAGAGCGTGCGCAAGCTCGGCTATGCCGGGCGCAACACCGGTGTCTTGCAGGGCATGGCGGGGGTGGCGGTGCCGATTCTCGATCGCGATGGGCGGGCGGTCGCGGCGTTGAGCGTGGCGACCATCAGCGACCGTCTCGGGCCGGACCGTTTGCCGACGGTGGTGGAGCTGCTCAAGCGCGAGGCGGCGGCGATCGGACCGCGGATCAATCCGTTCGACCCGCTGTTGCGCAGGCCTTCGCAGATTTTCGGTACCCCGGAATAGCGGCTTCCGCTGGTTTCTGTGCTGACTTCAAGAGCGTTTCGCGGCGGTCCGACGCATCGGTGAATCCGGCTCCCACAAGTGCTTGCGCCGTGCATGAATCCTGCGAAAGACGCTGGCCCTGTGGGAGCAGGATTTATCCGCGAACGGTTCACCCCGGAGCACGACTTTCTAGAACGGCGTGGCCTGCCGCAACACCTGTGCCACCGGCGTATCGGCCGGTGCCACCATGGCGTAGTTGTAGCCGGGTCCGGACCAGTACTCGGCCTGCAATTCGCCGTCCCGGCGGTGACCCCGTTCGAGCAGGTGATTCTGCGGCCCTGGCGGGCGCATGTAGTAGGTGATCCGCCGGCCTTGCGGGTCTTGGTAGAGGACCATCGCCGCCGCGCCCTGCTCGGTGCTCAGCAGCCGTGCGCTGACCGGCTTGAATCCGGCGTCGGCCAGGTTCGGCAGGCGATTGGCTCGGCTGAAGTAGCGGTCGAGCCAGCCCTGCAGGTCGCCGTTGCCGTCGACCTTGAAGTCCGCCGGCAGGATGTCCTGGGTGGCGAACATCCGGTAGGCCTGCATCGCGTCGGCCATGGGCAACGGGGTCGGCAAGGTCAGTTGGCGGGCCTGCCAGCCACTCACGCCACCGAGGCTCACCGCGATCAGCAGCACCGCGGCGCTGGCCAGGTGGCGCCGGGAGCGGTCACGGCGGCGCTGGCGGATGGCGACCGGGTCCAGGTCGGGGTTGGCCGGCATCCGCAGGGTCGCCCCCAGGGCGGCGCGCAGGTGCTGGGCATCGCGCTGCCAGTCGCGGACCTGGCGGGCCAGGTCCGGGTGGCTGGCGAGGTAGGTGTCCATCCGTTGCCGGTCGGCATCGCTGAGCTGATGGTCGACATAGGCGTGCAGGTCGCGTTCGCTGGGAGGCATGCTGATCATTTGAGTACCCGCAGGGAAGGGCTGGCGATTTCGCCGTCGCTGAGCTGGCGCAGCGCCTGGCGGGCGCGGGACAGACGCGACATCACGGTGCCGATGGGCACGTCGAGGATCTCGGCGACTTCCTTGTAGCTCAAGCCCTCCACCGAGACCCAGAGCAGCAGTGCACGCTGCTCCACCGACAGGCGTTCGAAGGAGGCCAGGGTCGATTGTGCCATCACCGTGCGTTCCGCCGAAGGTTCGCTGTCGTCGCGGCCGGTGAAGAATTCCAGCATTCGCGCATAACGGCGCTGGCGCCGGTGGGCGTCGAGGAACTGCCGGTAGAGGATCGAGAACAGCCAGGCGCGCAGGTCGCCGTCCGGGCGTTTCCTGCCCCAGCTGGACAGGGCCCGCTCCAGGCTGGCCTGGACCAGGTCGTCGGCGCTGCTCGGGTTGCCGGTCAGGGACACGGCGAAGCGCCGCATGCGCGGGATCAGTTCACGTAGCTGTTCGTCGAGATCGTTCATGGAAACCTGCAGGGTTCTGGTCAGTCACTACGCTGGATGCAGGAAGACGTCCGTGCCTGAAGGTTATTCCAGCCAGCGGAAAAATATTGATCGAAATAAATTATCGGCGCCCGGGAATAACCCCTGACGACCTGCGTCCTACTCGCTCCCCAACCGTGTGGCCGCCCAGGGCCCTGGAGTTTTTCATGGTAGATCACACCCCGCCGCCACTGAGCGGTACGAGCAAGGTCTTGCGTCTGGCCGGTATCGCCGTGGTCGTGGCGGCGCTGGCCGGCGCCCTCGGCTATGTCGGTGGCCGGCTCGATCCGCAACGCCTGACGCCCGCGCGCATCGTCGATACGCTGGAGAACAACAGCGGCCACTATCCGGGGCTGCGGCGCAACCACGCCAAGGGCGTCTGCGTCGCGGGCTACTTCGAAAGCAGCGCTGAAGCCCGTCCGTACTCCATCGCCAAGGTCTTCGCCGAAGGCAGCGTGCCGGTGGAAGGGCGTTTCGCCCTGCCGGGGGGCAACCCCTACGCCGCGGACAGCAGCGTGCCGATCCGCAGCCTGGGGCTGCGCTTCATTCTCGCCAACGGCCAGCAATGGCGCAGCGGGATGAACAGCATGCCGGTATTCCCGGTGAGTACGCCGCAAGCCTTCTACGAGCAGCTCAAGGCTTCCGCGCCGGACCCGGCGACCGGCAAGCCGAACCCGGCGGCGCTGGCGGCGTTCTTTGCCGCGCATCCGGAAACCGGTCCGTTCCTGCAATGGGTCAAGACCGCCAAGCCTTCGGCCAGCTATGCCACCGAGAGTTACAACGCGCTGAACGCCTTCTACCTGGTCAATGCCGCGGGCCAGCGCCAGGCGGTACGCTGGGGCTATGTGCCGTTGAGTCAGGACACCCCCGGCGCGGTGGCGCCGGCCGCTGCCGACTTCCTGGAAAAGGATCTGGTACAGCGTCTGGCGGCCGGTCCGCTGAAATGGGAGCTGCGCATCACCCTGGCCAACCCCGGCGACCCGATCGACGATGCGAGCAAGGCCTGGACCGGCGAGCACAAGGTGCTCAACGCCGGCACCCTGGTGCTGGAGAGCACGCAACCGCAGGACAGCGGCGATTGCCGTGACATCAACTACGACCCGCTGGTCCTGCCCAGCGGTATCGAGGCCTCGGCCGACCCGCTGCTGGCGGCGCGTTCGGCGGCGTATTCCAGTTCCTACCTGCGTCGCACCAGCGAAGTCGGCCAGTTGCCCGCCACTCACGCCCAACAGGAGTCCCGTCCATGAGCGCCCCGTTGAAACATTTCGTTCCCCTGGCGCGCCTGCTGCACTGGCTGATGGCGCTGATGATCCTGGCGATGCTGTTCATCGGCGCCGGGATGGTGGCCTCGGTGTCGGCACGGCACGAGTGGCTGATCCACCTGCACAAGCCGTTGGGGATTGCGATCCTGGTACTGGCGATCGTACGGCTTGCCGTGCGCTTCGGCACGCGGCAGCCGGCGCTGCCGGCGGATCTGCCGGGTTGGCAGGTGCTGGCGGCGAAGCTCTCCCATGTGCTGCTGTATGCGCTGATGCTGGTGCTGCCGTTGCTGGGCTGGGCGATGATTGGCGCGGCGGGTGATCCGGTGATGCTGAGCAGTTCGATCCGCCTGCCGGCACTGTTGTCGGCGGATGCCGCGACCTTTGCCTGGTTGCGCAAGGCCCACGGCTACCTGGCCTACCTGCTGTTCCTGACGGTGCTGATGCACCTGGCGGCGGCACTGTTCCATGGCTGGATCCGCCGGGATGGGGTACTGGAGAGCATGCTGCGGGGCAAGGACTGAGTTCACCCCCTCACGGACCACCCCCAATACACCAGGGCCGTGGCACTGATCGCGGCCCCCAACAGGCAGACGCCCAGCCACCCGCCCCAGGCATACATCGCCGTGGCCCCCACGGCACCGCTGGCACTTCCCACCGAATAGAACAGCATGTAGCCCGCCGCCAGCCGACTCTGCGCCTGGGGTCGGACGCTGTAGATCAGCGCCTGGCTGGTCACATGCACCGCCTGCAGGCCCAGGTCGAGGGTGACTACGCCGAGCAGCAGGGCCCAGAGCGACGATTGGGTAAAGGCGATCGGCAACCAGGACAGCAGCATCATCGTCAGCGCCAGGCCGCTGACCCACTGCGCCCGGCCACGATCCGCCCAATGCCCGGCGCGCGCCGCCCCCAGCGCGCTGGCCGCACCGGCCAGGCCGAACAGGCCGATCCCGGTATGCGATAACGATAGCGGCGGTGCACTCAGGGGCAGTACCAACGGAGTCCACAGCACGGTTCCGGCGGCAAAGATCAGCATGGCCAGCACCGCCCGGTCGCGCAGGACCTTTTCCTCGCGGAACAGCCCGAGCAGCGAGACGATCAGCGCGCCGTAGCCCTGGCGCGGCTTGGGTGGCTCATGCCGGGGCAGCACCTGCCAGAGTGCCACGGCCATCAGCAGGGTCAGCAGCGCCGACAACAGGTAGACCGAACGCCAGCCGGCCAGGTCGGCCATGCCCCCGGCGACGGTGCGGGCCAGCAGCAGGCCGACGACGATGCCACTGGTGACGCTGCCGACGACCTGGCCGCGCTCGCCTGGCGCCGCCAGTTGTGCCGCATAGGCCACCAGGGTCTGGGTCACCACCGCCAGCAGGCCGATCAGGCTCATGCCCAGCAACAGCCAGGCACTGTCGGGGGCCAGGGCCGCGAGCAGCAGGGCCAGCACCGACAGCAGCATCTGGCCGACGATCAGCCGTCGGCGGTTCAACAGGTCGCCCAGTGGCACCAGCAACAGCAGGCCCAGGCCGTAGCCGACCTGGCTCAGGCTGACCACGATGCCGACCGTGGCGTGATCCATGGCGAAGGTATCGGCCATGGCATCCAGCAGGGGCTGGGCGTAGTACACATTGCCTACCGACAGTCCGCAGGCGACGGCGAACAGCAGCACTGTGACCCTGGACAGTCGGCTGCCGGTCTGCGCGATATCGGTGCTGGCCGGGGCTTCAAGCGTCATGGCAAGGCTCCTCGAGTAGGTGGTTTCAATTTAAAACTACTTGTACCCTAGAGAGGCTGGTTTTACATTGCAACCACATTTTTCTGCCGGAGTCCCTTGCCATGGTCAAACGTTCCAGCCTGGAAGCCGCCGAATGCCCGGTGGCCCGCTCGGTGGCGGCCATTGGCGATGGCTGGTCGTTGCTGATCATTCGGGATGCGTTCGACGGCCTTCGCCGCTTCGGCGAGTTTCAGCGCAACCTCGGGCTGGCGCGCAACATTCTTGCCACGCGCTTGAAGAGCCTGGTCGGGCAGGGGGTGCTGGACATCGTTCCGGCGTCGGATGGCAGCGCGTACCAGGAGTACGTGTTGACGGAAAAGGGCCGGGGTCTGTTCAACCTGATCATCGGTTTGCGCCAGTGGGGCGAGGCGCATTGCTATGGGCCGCAGGAGCCGCACTCGGTCATGGTCGACCGCGAGCAGGGGTTGCCGCTCAGGCCGCTGGAACTGCGCGCCGAGGACGGTCGCCTGCTCGGGCCGGACGACTGCCGGCGAATCCCGGCCGTCTGACCGTCTAATCGCCGGCGAAACGCTCCTGGCTGTTGCTCAGGTGCGTCCACATCGCCGCCCGTGCCGCATCGGCATCCTGGCGGCGAATCGCGGCGAGAATCGCCTCGTGTTCCTGATTGGCCAAGCGGCCCAGGGCCTGCAGGTCGGCATTGCCGCGTTCGGCTGCGTGCACCCGGGTCCGCGGGATCATCGAGTTGCCCAGATGCAGCAGGATCTCGACGAAATACGGGTTGCCGGTGGCTTCGGCGATCAGCAGGTGGAAGCGCTGGTCGGCGGGTACGCAACTGTCGTTGTTGGCCAGCAGGCTCTGGTACTCGTCCAGCGCCGCGCGCATCTGCCGCAGCTGTTCATCGGTGCGTCGGCGGGCCGCCAGGGCGACGGCCTGGGTTTCCAGGCCCAGGCGCAATTCGAGAAGGCCCCGCACGCTCATGGCCGTGTCGGCGCTCAGGCGCAGGCCGTGGCCCTCCTCGCGTTCCAGCACGAAACTGCCGACGCCGTGGTGGGTCTCGACCCAGCCCGCGGCCTGCAGCTTGGAGATCGCCTCGCGCACCACTGTGCGACTGACCTTGTGCTCGCGAATGATCGCGCTTTCCGACGGCAGCTTTTCGCCCGGTTTCAACTCGCCCAGGCGTATCCGCTGAGTCAGGTGATTGACCAGGTCGGTGGCCAGGTTGGGCGTGCGCTTGCGGCGCGCGGTGGGGAGATCGCTGTCAGTGCTCATGGTCGTATCGTGGGGGTGTGAGGGGGAAAGCTTAACACTCGTACGACAAGTGGTGTGAGTGGGGGCGATACATGTATGACAAGTTCAGTTTTTCAGGTGTTTTTCCCGTGAAGGCCGGGTCAGTCCCGTCCGGTTCAAATGAAAAGGCTCACCAGAGAAAATATATTTATTGGAAATTAGTTGTTATAAAACAACTAATTAGATTTTTATTCCGAGCGTTTTCCTGAGCGTTGAGGGCGTGCCACAACATCGAAGTGCTTGTTAGCAGATTTTTCTACTCGTATGATGACTGTCGACTGGCTTGAGTTGGCCAGCACCCCGCACACAACAATAATCCGTGGGAGACCGTCGTGAACCACACCCTCGATCCGTCCGCGTCAGCGGCACACGATTCACTGCTGGCCGTCGCCGTGGCGAAGGTCAAGCGCCATGTCCTGCCGCTGTTCGTCATCATGTTCATCGTCAACTACATCGACCGGGTCAACATCGGCTTCGTGCGCACGCATCTGGAGCATGACCTGGGCATCGGTGCCGCCGCCTATGGCTTCGGTGCCGGGCTGTTCTTCATCGGTTACGCGCTGTTCGAGGTGCCTTCCAACCTGCTCCTGCAGAAGGTCGGCGCACGGCTCTGGCTGACCCGCATCATGTTCAGCTGGGGCGTGGTCGCCACGGCCATGGCCTTCGTCCAGAACGAAACCCATTTCTACATCCTGCGTTTCCTGCTCGGGATCGCCGAGGCCGGGTTCTTTCCCGGGGTGATCTACTACTTCACCCGCTGGCTGCCGGGGGTGGAGCGGGGCAAGGCCATCGCAATCTTTCTCAGCGGCTCGGCGCTGGCCTCGCTGATCTCCGGTCCGCTGTCCGGCGCCCTGCTGCAGATCGAAGGCCTGGGCTGGCACGGCTGGCAGTGGATGTTCATCATCGAGGGAATGGCCTCGGTGGTGCTCTGTGGTTTCACCTGGTTCTGGCTCGACTCCGCGCCACGCGACGCCAGATGGCTGGGCCGTGCCGAGCAGGAGGCGCTGGTGCAGGCGATCGACGAGGAGCAGCGGGCCCGCGAGGCGTCGATGCCGATCAGGCCGTCGACCTGGAGCCTGCTCAAGGACCGGCAGATCCTGCTGTTCTGCCTGCTGTACTTCTGCATTCAACTGACCATTTACGCGGCGACCTTCTGGCTGCCGAGCATCATCAAGAAAATGGGTGCGCTCAGCGATTTGCAGGTGGGGCTGCTCAACTCCATTCCGTGGCTGATCTCGATCATCGCCATGTATGCCTTCGCGGCGGCCTCGGGCAAGTGGAAGCACCAGCAGGCCTGGGTTGCCACGGCGCTGCTGGTGGCGGCGGCCGGGATGTTCATGTCGACCACCGGCGGGCCGGTGTTCGCCTTCGTCGCGGTGTGTTTCGCCGCCATCGGCTTCAAGTCCGCCTCGTCGCTGTTCTGGCCGATCCCCCAGGCCTACCTGGATGCGCGGATCGCGGCGGCGGTGATTGCCCTGATCAATTCCACCGGCAACCTCGGCGGCTTCGTCGCACCGGCCACCTTCGGCCTGCTGGAGCAGAACACAGGTTCGATCCAGGGCGGCCTCTACGGCCTGGCGGCGACCTCGGTGATCGCGGCGATCCTGGTGTTCTTTGCCCGCACTCGGCCCAAACCCGGGCAGGGCGTGCCGGGCAGCATCGGCCCGGCTCTGAACGAATCTCACTGAACGACACTTTTTTCGAAACGACAGTTTCGCCAGACAGGTACCCATCATGAATGCACAGATGCTCGGCACTGCCGGCCAGACCCCGGTCATCAGCGGCTTCCAGGTCATCCCGGTGGCCGGCCACGACAGCATGCTGCTCAACCTCAGTGGCGCCCACGGCCCGTTCTTCACCCGCAATCTCGTCATCATCACCGACAGCAGCGGCCGCACCGGCGTCGGCGAGGTGCCCGGCGGCGAGCGGATCCGCGCGACCCTGGAGGACGCCCGCGGCCTGCTGCTGGGCCAGTCCATCGGCAACTACCAGAAGCTGCTCAACCAGGTCCGCCAGACTTTTGCCGAGCGTGATGCCGGTGGCCGCGGGCTGCAGACCTTCGACCTGCGCATCACCATCCATGCGGTCACCGCCCTGGAGGCGGCGCTGCTCGACCTGCTCGGCCAGTTCCTCGGCGTACCGGTGGCGGCGCTGCTCGGCGAGGGGCAGCAGCGGGAAGCGGTCAAGGTGCTCGGCTACCTGTTCTACATCGGCGACCGGCAGCGCACCAACCTGGCCTACCGCAATGAGGCCGAGGCCGAGGACGCCTGGTTCCGCCTGCGCCACGAGCAGGCGATGACCCCGGAGGCGATCGTCCGCCTGGCCGAGGCTGCCCAGGCGCGCTACGGTTTCAACGACTTCAAGCTCAAGGGCGGCGTGCTCGAGGGCGCTCGCGAGATGGAAGCGGTGACGGCCCTGGCCGAGCGCTTCCCCGAGGCCCGCATCACCCTCGATCCGAATGGCGCCTGGTCGCTCAGGGAGGCGATTGCCCTGTGTCGCGACCAGCATCGGGTACTGGCCTATGCCGAGGACCCTTGCGGTGCGGAAAACGGCTATTCGGGGCGCGAAGTCATGGCCGAGTTCCGCCGGGCCACCGGCCTGCCGACGGCGACCAACATGATCGCCACCGACTGGCGGGAAATGGGCCATGCGATCCAGTTGCACGCCGTCGACATCCCGCTGGCCGACCCGCATTTCTGGACCCTGCAGGGCTCGGTACGGGTCGCACAGATGTGTCATGAGTGGGGCCTGACCTGGGGCTCGCACTCCAACAACCACTTCGACATTTCCCTGGCGATGTTCACCCATGTCGCCGCGGCGGCGCCGGGCGAGATCACCGCCATCGACACCCACTGGATCTGGCAGGACGGCCAGGGCCTGACCCGCGAGCCGTTGCAGATCGTCGACGGCTTCATCCAGGTGCCGCAGAAGCCGGGGTTGGGGATCGAGCTGGACATGGACGCGGTGGCCCGCGCCCATGAGTGTTACCGCCACATGGGCCTTGGCGCCCGGGACGACAGCGTGGCCATGCAGTGCCTGATCCCCGGCTGGTCGTTCGACAACAAGCGTCCCTGCCTGGTGCGCTGACTGCTAGTGGCCACACAGGCCCCTATACGGGGTCGAACAGCGTCACGGCGACGATCCGCTCGCCGTCGACGCGCACCAGCAAGAGCCCCCTCGGCAACGGATGACCTTTCTGATAACTCTCCACCAGCACCTGGTCCGCCGCCGTGGCGGTGACCTGCAACTGGTGGGGCGGGCGCAGTAGCGCGCGTATCTGTGGCGAGACCGGAAAGTGCTCGCGGTTGTCCCGCACCGCGTCGCAGAATTCCAGCACCACCGCGCGTGGCGCCGGCGCGGGTGGTGAAGTCATGCCTTCCTCGGCGAACAGCTGGTTGAGCCGGTCGGCGGTGGCCACGGCCCTGGGAAAGCCGGTGAAGGCCGAGGCCTGCAACAGCAGTTCGGTGTATTCGCCCGGGGCCAGCCCCGAGGCCAGGCCGGTCTTGAAGTGTACACTCAGGGGCGGGCCGACCATCCCCGCCGCGACGATGGCGGCGAAGGTCGCGGCCTCCCGCAGTCGGGGATCGAGGCCGGGGCGCTGGTGCAGGTGGCCGTAGACCACGCCGACCGCCAGCTCGCCGAGAGCGGGCGTGGTGTGGAACAGCGCATCCAGGCGGGCGCCGCCGTTGGGCACCAGGTCGATGAATTGCTTGCGGCCTTCGCAGTAGAGCTCGGCCATGGGGGCTTTGTCGTTCATGCTGTCTCCTATTGGCGATCCGGGGAATCCTTCGCGCGTCGACGACAGCAGGACATCGACAGCTGGCAGCCTAGCCAATCCGCTGGAAAATGCTAACGCCCGGGTGTTTTTCCCCACGGGGATCGCGGCTAAAGTGAGGGTTTTGCCGGAGCGGGACCATGGCGACGTTTTATGATGCACGCGGGAACATCTATGCGGTGGCGAGCCCTGAGGAGTTGCGCGCACTGGGGCTCGACGTACCGGCGGATGCCGCCCGGGCGGCGTTGCATCGGCGCGACTGGTCGGTTGCGGCGGTGCAAGCGCTGTGCGGCTGGGCGGGGCAGGAGCCGGGACGGGGAGGCAAGCACCATCGCTCCGACGGTTTGCTGGTCGGGCCGTTCCAGTGCGCGGCGCCGTTCGATCTGCTGATCGTCAATACCGACGGCACCCTGGCCGAGCGCAGTGGCAACGGCCTGACGATCTTTTCCCAGGCATTGAGCGAGCAGGGTCTGCTGGCGGCCGAAGGCAGCAGCCTGTTGCGGGTCCATCACGATCAGCCGGGCGGTTCGTCTCCTGTCGCGACGGCGGTGGAACCGGCGCAGGTGGAGGGCCAGTCGGGCTTCTGGCTGGCGCTGGGCAAACCGGAATTCGGCCCCGCGGCAGTCGCTGCCTGCGGCACCGGGGAGGCCGGGTTGAATGGCCGTCAGCTGAGCCATGTCGCGCCCCTGGCGCGCTTGAACGAGGCCTGGCAGCGCAGCCAGTTCGTGCGGGTCGGCAATCCCCATTGCGTGACCCTGGTGGAGCAGCTCTCGGCATTGCCGAGCAACCCACAGATGCTGGAGGCGGCGCTGGAGCAGGGCTTGACCGCGATTGCCTTTGCGCCACCGGTGGGGGCGGGCGAGCCGTGCCCGGCCGGGGTCAACCTGCAGTGGGCGATGCTCGTGGCGCCGGGGCACCTGCAGGCGCGGGTGTTCGAGCGCGGCGAGGGGCCGACCGCGTCCTCGGGCACCAGCGCCAGTGCGGTGGCCTGTGCGGCCTGGCGGGTCGGTTGGGTCGCCGCGGGCGAGGTCCGGGTCGAAATGCCGGGCGGTACCGCGCCGATCCGCCTGCTGGAACAGGGCGGCGAACTGCAGGGCGTGCACCTGTTCGGCACGGCCCGGCGCCAGGTCTGATCGTCCCGACCAAACACCGCTGACGTGTTGTTCGGATTCCCCTCTCTCGCCACCGGGGCGTTGCACCCTTGTCCGCCCCGGGCGCTTTTTGGCTTGATGAATCGACGGGATCGCCGGCCGATAACGGCCGTTCCCGGACCGGGTCACAAGAACGGGCCCGGATTCTCAACCCGATCAAATGGAATTTGCGATGAAAGCGCTCAGAGGTTTATGCGGTACGTTGTTGTGTGCGGGGCTGATGTTTGCGGCGGTGGCCCAGGGTGGGCAGGCGAACGGCGAGCAACTGGCGGCGTCCTCCACCGCCCCCGACGGTGTCGAGCCGAGTCCGGCGGAGATGCTGGGCGGGACCCGCACCGACTATTTCTCCTGCTCTGTCGGGCGTTTCCGGGGCGAGCTGGAGGCCAGGGTGGCCTTCGCCTCCGCCGGCAGTTCGGCCTATTTCGATGTCAGTACGGTGAGATACCGCATCGTGCGCAGCGGGGGCGAGGGCGGCGGCAACAAGGCCAATATCAATTTCCATCTGGACACGCTCAATCGCCAGGGCGTGGTCAGGGGCAACGACGTCTATCACTCGCCGGATTCGCTCAAGCAGGACGGCAACTGGCATCTGCTGGACGTCAACCGCATCGTGCGCACCGACTACCAGGGGGCGGTGACCTTCGAGTTCATCTTCGACCGCTCCAAGGCCAGCGACAGCCGTTGCGCGGCCCACAAGACCTACCAGTGGGCCGGTGCCACGGTCACCCGGGCCACGGCGGCCGAGTGATCCGGTCAAGGCGTATCGAGGGCTGACGCTTCGCGAATCAGGAAGTGATCCAGGTTCTCGATTTCACAGCTGAACACGCTGAAGGTCTGCTCCGGGTTCTTCTTGCTCGGCACCTGTTTCAGCTCCGGCGTCACCCCGTAGAAAAAGCAGTACAGGTCATCGGCCTGGTCGATCACGCTCTTGATCTCCTCGAGGAACGCCGTGCGCTGGCGGTAGTTTTCGATCAGGCTCTTGCTCAGGTAGACGTTCACCGAATAGCGCTTGCGGTCGGCCCAGACCGGCTTGTCGAAGACCACGCTGAAGCTGCTCCTGTAGTCCTTGATCTCCTTGATCCTGCCCCAGTAGATCAGCCCCTTGCGATCCTGGCAGTACTCGACCCGCTTGAAGAAGGCGTTGTAGTTCAGGCTCAGCTCGCCAATGGTCAGCGGCATGCGCTTGAGCAGATCCTTGTTGGCGAAGTTGGAGACGAAGCATTCCACCGGGTGGGCGAACACGCTGGTGCGATTCGGTGTCGCCCTGGGCGTGCTGGTGGCGCTGCTGTCGCCCGCCGGGCGGGTTGCCTCCTTCGGCTCCGGGTGGGCGGAGTCGGCTGGCGTGGTGGGCTTGCGGGTGTAGACGCGACGGCTCAGCAGCAACTCCACCGGGAAATTCTGCTCGCCTTCGATCCCGTCCGGCGCCTGGTCCGGGTCGAGCAGGTCGGGTGCGGTTTCCGGGCTGAGGTAGGGGCAGTCCGCCAGGTGCCGGGTACTGGGCGTGTTCTTGAAGTGCGGGGTGCGCTTGAAGCGGACCCGACGGGCATTGAAGGTGGTCAGGTGGTTACTGCGGTCGAAGGCGTTGCGGCAGGCATCGTTGGGGCACTGGAAGATTTCCGTGTCCGAATCGAAGGGTACGGTCTCGTCGAAGTTCAGGTCGCGGACATCGTAGATTGTCAGTTTCTCGTCGAGGCTGACGCAGTAGGCTTTGTCGAATTTCATGCTCGGTCCATCGGCGGCGCGGTAGGTCATTAATATCACAGGCATTCTGGCGTCGTGTACGTGTCGGTCGTGCCCGTTGCCGTTTCAGTAGTCGGTGGGCGCCCGGCCCAGGGTGCGACGAAACATGGTCGAGAACGCTGCCGGGCTCTGGTAGCCGAAATCCAGGGCAATGCGCGTCACCGCTTCACCTTCGGCCAGTCGCGCCAGGGCCAGGACCACGCAGACCCGCTGGCGCCACTGGGAAAAGCTCAGGGCGGTCTGGCCGTGGAACAGCCGGCCGAAACTGCGCAGGCTCATATGCAACCGCGCCGCCCAGGCCTCGGGCGACTGGCGGATATCCGGCTGTTCGACGAAGGCCTGGCACAGCGGCAGCAGGCGCGGGTCCTGGGGCAGGGGGATATGCAGCGGCAGGCTGCCGGCGGCGGCCAGTTCATGCAGCAACAGGCTGACCAGGGCCCCGTCGCGGCCCTGTTCGGCGTACTCCACCGGCATCTCGACGGCGGCCAGCAGCAGTTGGCGCAGCAGCGGCGAGACCTCCAGCACCTGGCAACTGGCACTCATCGTCGCGACCGCAGCGGGCTCGATGTACAGGCTGCGGGTGCTGACGCCGAGCATCAGCACCTGGTGCGGCACCTGCGGAGGAATCCAGACCGCCCGCTGCGGTGGCACGATCCAGTTGCCGTCGTCGGTCAGCACATGCATCACCCCGCTGGCGCCGTAGAGCAATTGCGCTCGCCGGTGCTGATGGCGGGCCAGCAGGTGGCCCCGGGGGTAGTCGGTGCCGATGGCGATCACCGCCCGGGGCAGGTGGTCGTACAGGGCGAGTGGGCTATTGAGCATGGGGATGGCGGTCTGGCCGAATCACGAATGATATTGGCTGACTTGCGCAGGCGCGCCAAGCCCTGGCGGAGCAATATGCGGGCTTCGTTCCTCAAAGGACCTGACATGATGCTTTACGGGCTGTTGGCGTTGTTGGGCGGGCTGGCCGGCGTGACCAGCGTGCTGTTCGGTTTCGGTGGTGGTTTCGTGGTGGTACCGCTGGTGTACCGGGCCCTGCGTGACAGCCCGGACCCGGCTGTCAGCGGGGCGGCGATGCAGATCGCGGTGGCGACCTCGACCTGCGTGATGATCGTCAATGCGCTGATCGCCACCGGCAAGCACCGGCGTGCCGGCAATCTGCGCGGGGAGTGGATCTGGCCGTTCGCCGGCTTCATCGGCCTGGGCGCGGTACTGGGGGCGGTGCTGGCCAGTTGGCTCAGCAGTGAGGTGCTGCGCTGGGCCTTCATCGTCTACCTGGGATTGACCTTGCTTGACTGCCTGGCGCGGCAAGGTTTCATCCGGGCGGAGGCGACCCGTCCGGTTAGGCCATTGACGCCTGGCGTGACGGTGCTGGGTGGCGTCTTGATCGGTAGCGTGGCGACCTTGCTCGGGGTGGGCGGCAGCGTCATGACCGTGCCGTTGCTGAGGCGCAGCGGCCTGAGCATGACGCTGGCCACGGCCATGGCCAATCCGTTGAGCGTGCCGGTGGCGGTGGTCGGGACGTTGACCTACGTGCTCCTGGCCGGGGTCCATCCCCTGGGGTTGGGGCCCTGGTTCGCCGGGTACGTGAACCTTCCGGCATTCGCCCTGCTGATCCTCGGCTCGCTGCTCGGCATGTGCCTGGCGACGCCCCTGATCGGGCGTATCCCGGACCGGCTGCATGCAGGGTTCTACATCGGTCTGCTGGGGCTGGTGCTGCTGGCGATGGTGCTCGGCTGACGAGGCGCCGAGCGTGAGGCTGTTCGCGGGCAAGCCCCTGCGGGTCGCTCCGCATCCGCTCTGGTGACGCAGAGCGTCACGGGCTGTGCTCCCACGCAGAGCGTGGGAGCGATCAGGGATCGAGGGCTACACGTTCAACAGGCGCTCACGCAGCTTGGCGATTTCGTCGCGCATCTGCGCCGCCGCCTCGAACTCCAGGTCGCGGGCCAGTTGGTACATCTTTTCTTCCAGCTGGCGAATGCGCTTGCTGATCTCGCTCGGCGAACGCAGTTCGTTTTCGTAGCGGGCGTTTTCCTCGGCAGCCTTGGCCATGCCCTTGCGCTTCTTGCTGCGCGAGCCGGGCACGGTGGCGCCTTCCATGATATCGGCGACGTCCTTGACCACGCCCTTGGGGGTGATGCCGTTGGCCTCGTTGAAGGCGATCTGCTTGTCACGACGCCGTTCGGTCTCGCCGATCGCCCGCTGCATGGAGCCGGTGACGTTGTCGGCGTAGAGAATCGCCTTGCCATTGAGGTTGCGCGCGGCGCGGCCGATGGTCTGGATCAGCGACCGCTCGGAGCGCAGGAAGCCTTCCTTGTCCGCGTCGAGAATCGCCACCAGCGACACTTCCGGCATGTCCAGGCCTTCGCGCAGCAGGTTGATACCCACCAGCACGTCGAAGGTGCCCAGGCGCAGGTCGCGGATGATTTCCACCCGCTCCACGGTGTCGATGTCCGAGTGCAGGTAGCGCACCCGGATACCGTGGTCGGCGAGGTAGTCGGTGAGGTCCTCGGCCATGCGCTTGGTCAGGGTGGTGACCAGCACGCGCTCTTCCAGGGCCACGCGCTTGTTGATCTCCGAGAGCAGGTCGTCGACCTGGGTCAGTGCCGGGCGCACCTCCACCTGTGGGTCCACCAGCCCGGTGGGGCGTACCACCTGCTCGACCACCTGGCCGGCGTGCTCGGCCTCGTAGTTGCCGGGGGTGGCGGAGACGAAAATGGTCTGCGGGCTTACCGCCTCCCACTCGTCGAAGCGCATCGGCCGGTTGTCCAGCGCCGACGGCAGGCGGAAGCCGTATTCCACCAGGGTTTCCTTGCGTGAGCGGTCGCCCTTGTACATGGCGCCGACCTGCGGAACGCTGACGTGGGATTCGTCGATCACCAGCAGCGCATCCGGCGGCAGGTAGTCGTAGAGGGTCGGCGGCGGGGCGCCGGCTTCGCGTCCGGAGAGGTAGCGCGAGTAGTTTTCGATGCCGTTGCAGTAGCCCAGTTCGAGGATCATCTCCAGGTCGAAGCGGGTGCGCTGCTCCAGGCGCTGGGCCTCCACCAGCTTGTTGCTGTTGCGCAGGTATTCGAGGCGTTCCTGCAGTTCCTGCTTGATCCCCTCGACGGCTTCGAGCAGGGTTTCCCGCGGCGTCACATAGTGGCTCTTGGGGTAGAAGGTGAAGCGCGGCAGCTTGCGGATCACCTCGCCGGTCAGCGGGTCGAAGGCCGACAGGCTTTCCACCTCGTCGTCGAACAGCTCGACGCGGATCGCCTCCAGGTCGGATTCGGCCGGGTAGATGTCGATCACGTCGCCGCGCACGCGGAAGGTCGCCCGGGCGAAGTCCATGTCGTTGCGGGTGTATTGCAGGTCGGCCAGGCGGCGCAGCAGGGCGCGCTGGTCGAGCTTGTCGCCGCGGTCCACGTGCAGGACCATCTTCAGGTAGGTTTCCGGGCTGCCCAGGCCGTAGATGCAGGACACCGTGGTGACGATGATGGCGTCCTTGCGTTCGAGCAGGGCCTTGGTCGCCGACAGGCGCATCTGCTCGATATGGTCGTTGATCGACGCATCCTTCTCGATGAAGGTATCGGAGGAGGGGACGTAGGCTTCCGGCTGGTAGTAGTCGTAGTAGGAAACGAAGTATTCGACGGCGTTGTTCGGGAAGAATGTCTTGAATTCGCCGTACAACTGCGCGGCCAGGGTCTTGTTCGGTGCCAGCACCAGGGTGGGGCGCTGGACCTGGGCGATCACGTTGGCGATGCTGAAGGTCTTGCCCGAGCCGGTCACCCCGAGCAGGGTCTGGTGGGCCAGGCCGGCCTCGATGCCCTGGACCATCTGGCGGATCGCCTCGGGCTGGTCGCCGGCGGGCTGGAAGCGGGTGACGAGCTGGAATTGGGACATAACGTACCTCTTGATGTGCCGCGCCGGCACTGCTGCCCGGCAGGCCGCGCAGCGACGAAAAGGATCGTCCACGACGGCATGTCGCGGAAAAAGGCATCATAAGCCTGGAAATGGTGTTTCGTCCGATCGCTTTCAAGGCAGGCGTCTGTCGGACGTCGGGTTACATTTCGACTGTCGGGCGTAAAATAAATCCAAAAAACTTGTCGGAATCCGACAATAGCCGGTCGCCGTCGCCCGTGATGGCCTCTATACTAGCTCCCCGTTTGTGCACCGCTCTAGTGCAATCGGCTGGAGCGTTGTCACCCCCGATCACCCTCCATTCAGAGCCGCCGCAATAATGAGCCTGTTCTCCGCTGTCGAAATGGCACCCCGCGATCCTATCCTGGGCCTCAACGAAGCATTCAATGCCGACACCCGTACCGACAAGGTCAACCTCGGTGTGGGTGTCTACTGTGACGAAAGTGGCAAGATCCCACTGTTGCGTGCCGTTGTCGAAGCCGAGACCCAGCGCGCGGCTCAGCATGCTTCCCGTGGCTACCTGCCGATCGACGGCATCGCCGCCTACGACAAGGCCGTGCAAACCCTGCTGTTCGGCGAGGATTCGCCGCTGATCGCCGCCGGTCGCGTGCTCACCACCCAGGCGGTCGGTGGTACCGGCGCACTGAAGATCGGGGCCGATTTCCTCAAGCAACTGCTGCCGGACGCCACCGTCGCCATCAGCGACCCGAGCTGGGAAAACCACCGCGCGCTGTTCGAAACCGCCGGTTTCCCGGTGCAGAACTATCGTTACTACGATGCCGCCAGCAACGGCGTGAACCGTGCCGGCCTGCTGGAAGACCTCAACGCGCTGCCAGCCAAGTCCATCGTCGTGCTGCACGCCTGCTGCCACAACCCGACCGGCGTCGACCTGAGCCCCTCCGACTGGCAGGACGTGCTGAACGTGATCAAGTCCCGGGACCTGGTGCCGTTCCTCGACATGGCCTACCAGGGCTTTGGTGCCGGCATCCACGAGGACGCCGCCGCCGTGCGCCTGTTCGCCGAGTCGGGCCTGACCTTCTTCGTTTCCAGCTCGTTCTCCAAGTCGTTCTCGCTGTACGGCGAGCGCGTCGGGGCGCTGTCGATCGTCAGCGAATCGAAGGAAGAGACTGCCCGCGTCCTGTCCCAGGTCAAGCGCGTGATCCGTACCAACTACTCCAACCCGCCGACCCACGGTGCGACCATCGTCGCGACCGTGCTGAACAACCCTGAGCTGCGTGCCCAGTGGGAAGCGGAACTGGCCGAGATGCGCGATCGCATCCGTGACATGCGCATGCAGATGGTCGATCTGCTGGCCCAGCATGGCGCCAAGCGTGACTTCAGCTTCGTCGGTCGTCAGCGCGGCATGTTCTCCTACTCCGGTCTGACCGTGGAGCAGGTGGCACGCCTGAAGAGCGAGTTCGGCATCTATGCCCTGGATACCGGCCGTATCTGTGTGGCGTCGTTGAACCAGCGCAACATCGAGACCGTGGTCAAGGCCATCGTCCAGGTGATCTGATCGCGGGGCGGGGCCGTTCCCGCCATGCTCTTCGGATGCAGGAAAGGCCCGCAGCGATGCGGGCTTTTCTGTTTGCGTTTCCCGCCCGGCCGGCCCCTTCGCGGGCAAGCCTTACCGGCAAACTCCCAGGTATCAGCCTCTCTGCCGCACCTTCGGTGGATTCATAAATTGTTACAAGTTTGGTAAAGCACTTTTATCAAATCCTTGTTTGTCAGGCTCCAGAGCCCGGACATAAGCTTCCCCAAGCTTCGATAGTCAACCTGAGCGCCTGCGTCCACGGTTTGAACAATGGCCTCGTTGTCCACTTCCGGTGCAAGTTGAGAAGTAAGGATTCCCGATGCAGTCAAAGTGCGAAGATTCTTTAGCCTCCCGGCCCTGTGATACTCCCGATATTTCCCCTGACCGTACCCCGCCCAGCAGCTCCCATCGACTGGCCGAAGCGCTGCTCGACAAGGCCGGCTTGCGCCTGGACGGTCGGGCACCCTGGGACATGCGCCTGAATCGACCGGGTGTGCCGGAGCGGGCCTTGTCCGAAGGCAGCCTGGGGCTGGGCGAGGCCTACATGGACGGCGACTGGGACGCCGACCAGTTGGATGAGTTCTTTGCCCGGCTGCTGCGCTCGGGGCTGGCGGATGGAGTCAACCCGATGGCGATGCTGTTGCACGCCGCCCGGGTCAGGCTGCTCAACCTGCAGAACCGCAAGCGGGCCTGGCAGGTCGGTGAACAGCACTATGACCTGGGCAGCGAATTCTACGCGAGCATGCTCGACCCGCGGATGACCTACACCTGCGGCTACTGGCGCGAAGCCGAAGACCTGGTCGAGGCGCAGAATGCCAAGCTCGACCTGATCTGCCGCAAGCTGCGCCTGGAGCCGGGCATGCGCGTGCTGGACATCGGTTGCGGTTGGGGCAGCTTCATGTCCTATGCGGCGCAGAACTATGGTGTGGAGTGCGTCGGCGTGACCATTTCCCGGGACCAGGCCGCCTGGGCGCAGCAGCGTTATGCCGGGTTGCCGCTGGAATTCCGCCTGCAGGACTACCGTGATGTCGACGAGCAGTTCGACCATATCGTCAGCATCGGCATGTTCGAGCATGTCGGGCGCAAGAACCACCGGGTCTACATGGAAACCGCCGCGCGCTGCCTCAAGGACGATGGGTTGTTCCTGTTGCATACCATCGGCAAGAACCGCCGCCATTCCACCACCGACCGCTGGATCGACAAGTACATCTTCCCCAACGGCGACCTGCCTTCCATCGGCCAGATCGGCGATGCCGTCGATGGCCTGTTCGTCGTCGAGGACCTGCACAACTTCGGCGCCGATTACGACAAGACCCTGATGGCCTGGTACGAGAACTTCGAAGCGGCCTGGCCACGCTTCGCTGCACAGATGGGCGAGCGTTTCCGTCGCATGTGGCGCTACTACCTGTTGTCCTGCGCCGGGGCGTTCCGCGCCAGGGACATCCAGCTATGGCAGTGGGTACTGTCGAAACAGGGCGTGATCGGCGGTTATCAGCGCGTGTCCTGAGTTCCGTGCAGCGTCGAGTTAATGATCGATGAATAATCTTTCATGGCTAATTAACGCCTCGAACATGGTTCGAATCAATGGAAAAATATATATAGAAACCGGCAGTGAAAAATAACAACAGAGGCCTCTGGTCGGCACTCTGAAATGTTCCGGTTCCTGTCCAGGACGCCCCAGCGGCGTGCTTCGGAGCGCGACAGACAAAGCCCGGCCAGATCCCCCGCTTGCTTACTTTTGAAAATTGTCCTTGGCCTTCGGGCCTCTCTGCCATTTTCCATGTTTCGCGTTTCCACTCTCCGCGCGGATGACGGCGTGCGCGCTGCCGTTCGCTTCAACAAAAGAGTGAAACTTCATTGACCAGGGGATAATAACGATGTCGGTAAAGATCAACTTGCTTACGCTGGCGGTATCGCTGGGCCTGGCCCAGGTCGCGATGGCCGATGCCATCGCCGACCAGAGTGACGCCAAGGGCTTCGTCGAAGACAGCAGCCTCAACCTGCACCTGAAGAACCAGTATTTCGACCGTGACCGCAAGGATGGCAAATCCGATCTCAAGGACTGGACCCAGGGGATCTTCGGCAACTACAGCTCCGGCTTCACCCAGGGCACCGTCGGTTTCGGCGTGGATGCCTTCGGCTACTGGGGCATCAAGCTCGATGGCGGCCCGGGTACCGCAGGCACCGGCAACCTGCCGATCGGCCGCGATGGTTCTCCCGAGGATGACTATGCCAAGGCCGGCGGTGCGCTCAAGCTGCGGGTTTCCAAGACCGAACTGCGCTATGGCGACATGCAGCCGACCGCGCCGGTGTTCGCCGCCGGCGGCACCCGGCTGATCCCGGAAACCGCTACCGGCTTCGACCTGCAGAGCAGCGAGATCAAGGGGCTGGACCTGGAGGCCGGCCACTTCACCAGCGGCACCGGGGTGGTCACCACCAGCCGCGACCATGATCTGTATGCCACCTACGCCAACGTCCCGACCAACGCGGTCAGCTTCCTGGGCGGCAAGTACAGCGTCAGCGACAACCTGAACTTCACCCTCTACGGCTCCGAGTTCGAAGACATCTGGCGCCAGTACTACACCAACGCCAACTACACCCTGCCGCTCTCGCCGGGGCAGTCGCTGAACTTCGACTTCAACCTCTACCGTACCCTCGACGAGGGCCAGGCCAAGGCCGGCGCGATCAACAACACCACGTTCTCCTTCGCTACCGCCTACACCTTCCTGACCGCTCACACGGTGACCCTGGCCTACCAGAAAGTGCATGGTGACACGCCATTCGACTATGCCGGCTTCGGCACCAACGGCCCCGGCGACGGCGGCGACTCGATCCTGCTGGCCAACTCGGTGCAGTACTCGGACTTCAACGGTCCGGGGGAGAAGTCCTGGCAGGCGCGCTATGACCTGAACATGCAGAGCTATGGCGTGCCGGGCCTGAGCTTCATGACCCGTTATGTCCACGGTGATGACATCGATGGCACCAAAATGGCGGCGGACAGCCCCTACCGGGCCTATGGCTATGGCGCCGACGGCGAGCACCATGAAACCGATGTCGAGGCCAAGTACGTGGTGCAGGGCGGTCCGGCCAAGGACCTGTCCCTGCGCCTGCGCCAGTCGTTCCATCGCGGCAACGCCGACCAGGCCGAGGGCAACAACAACGAGCTGCGGCTGATCGCCGATTACCCGATCTCGGTGTTCTGATCAGGCGGCGGGGGAGGAGGGCGTTGCTCCGGCCGGTGGCGGCGTGTCCGCCCGCGCCGCTTCCACACGGTTCCTGCCGGTGCGCTTGGCCTGGTACAGGGCGGCATCCGCCCGGCCATAGGCGCAATCGAAGCGGGTGCCCATGGGGCTGGCGCTGACGCCGAAACTGGCGGTGATCTGCCGGTTCACCGGCGCCCCGAAGACGTGCGTGGCAACCGTCTGGCGCAGGCTTTCGGCCAGTTCCAGGCCGGCTTCGAGCGTCCCGCCGGGAATCAGCACGGTGAACTCCTCGCCACCCACCCGGCCAATGAACCCGGCATTGCCGACGATCTGTCGCAGGCAACCGACGATGCCCTGGATCACCGCATCGCCGGCGGGGTGGCCGAACTCGTCGTTGATCTGCTTGAAGTGATCGATGTCCAGCACCACCATCACCGCTCCGGTTTTCTGCAGGGCTTGCACGGTCAGGTCGATGACCGCGCCGCGGTTCAGCACACCGGTGAGGGCATCGTGGGTGGCGCGGTACTCGAGCTGGCGTGCCAGGGTCTGCAACTGCGCGTTGAGCGTGTTCATCTCGCGCTCGGCACGGTCGCTGCGGCGGATCAGCCGGCGCGTCTCGCGCATCAGGCGCTCGAAGTGGACAGTGAGGTCGGCGAGCGCCTGCCGGTACACCGGGGCGTCGGCCTCAGTCAGGGCGAGGATCGAACGGGCGTGTTCGAGGGCGTCAGTTTCGCTGCGGAACAGGTCGGGTTCGGCTTCGTCCTGTGCCTGTGCGCCTGCGCGAGTGACTGAAGCGGTCATGCTCATCATCCTTGTCGGAGAATCATTGGGGGGACGTGGCGTGGTCGTTGAAGACAATCGCGGTGAAGTCGGCCTTCAATTCTTCGCCGAACTCGAAAATGGTCTCGTCTTCCTCGTCGTGGTACCAGTGCACCTGCATCTCGTTACCCGATTGAGCCGCCTGGTCCAGGGCATCGAAGATGCTGAACAGCATCTTGGTGCTGGAGCTGTTGAAGTAGGCCAGGGCAATGTGCGTGGTGATCACGGTGTCCTCGCGGGAGGCGAGGTAGCTGCGCAGTTGCTGGAGGACAGGGGCATAGAAGGCGGCGGCATTTTCCGGGTAGGACTCGCCTTTGATCGTCAGCAGGTTCTGATCGAAACGAAAGTCGACTTCCGGTGAGGTGGCGGTTGCTTCGATGTAGAAATTGTCCATGGTGATGGTGTCACTCTGATCAGATAGTTGCTTTGAGGCAGAACAGCGTGGTGCCAGGCTCGTCTGCCCTTGGGTAGAAGTCGAACTCCAGCGGTGCGCTCGAGTCACGCGCCATGGTCAGGAAACCCAGGCCCGCGCCCTTGCTTTCCAGCGGGGTTTCCGCGCGCAGGGTGACCTTGTAGGCCTGCTTGATCTCTTCCAGGGACATGTTGCGCAGCGGCTCGAGTTTTTCCCGCAGGCGCTCGACGTCGCCGGTGGCGATGGGGTTGGCACAGAGCATCAGGTGGCGGTCACCTTCGCTGCTGATGCACACCGCACCCTGGCGCAGCGCGGACTCCTCGCCGGGCTCGCCGGGCAGCGAGTCGGAGGAGTAGTGAATGATGTTCTGCGACAGTTCGACGAAGGACGAGAACAGCTTGCGCCGCGTCGGCCCGTTCACCCCGGAGATCTCCAACTGCAGCCGGACCACCTCGGCCATCGCGCTGACGATGGTGTGGGAGAAATAGCCCATGTGATAGAAGATCACGTTGCGCTGTTGGGCCAGATCGAAGAAGTGGTAGTCGGGATGGGCAGCATTCGAATTGATCATGGTTCGTTTCCAAGACGCGCACAGAAAAGGGTGAGGTCGTCACGCCGGGCCTGCTCTCCCTGCCAATCGGCCAGCGTGCGTTGCAGGGCTTCGCCGATCACGGTCGCCGGCTGATTGCGCTGCTCCAGTATCGTGTTGAAGGCCTTGCTCCTGCCGAAGGCGATGTGGCGCGGGCCGCCGATCTGGTCGGTGAGGCCGTCGGTGGCGATGAACACCAGGCTGGCCGGCGCCAGCGCGATGCGGTTCACCGGCCACTGGTAGTCGATGGCACTGTCCACGTAGCCGACGCCGACCCGTTGCCCGGCCAGGGTTTCCATCTGTTCGGCCGCCGGCGGCAGCACGTGCAGCGCCATGCGCGCGCCGGCGAAGCTCAGGGTCTGGCTGGCGTTGTCGAACCATAGGAACGCGGCATCGAGGCCATCATCGGATTCCGGTGTGCCATCGCTGCTGTGCACCTGGCCGAGCAGTTCCTTGACGCTGCGGTTCACCGCCGCCAGCAGTGCGCCGGGGTCGCGGGGGCCGAGCCGGGCCAGCGCCTGGGTCAGCGACGAGGAAGCGATCAGGGTCATGAAGGCGCCGGGCACGCCGTGGCCGGTGCAGTCGGCGATCGCGCCGAACCAGCCATCGGGGTAGGCGCAGAAATGATAGAAATCGCCACCGACCACATCCCGGGGTTCCCAGAGCAGGACAGCGTCGTCCAGGGTCGCCTTGAGGGTGTCCCGCGAGGCGCGCAGCATGGAGCGCTGGATGACGCTGGCGTACTCGATGCTCTGCATGATCTGGCGGTTCTTCTCGGCCTGCATGGCCGCCACCACCGCCATCAGTTGCAGGCCGCTGCCGAGCCCGGCGAAGCGTCCGTCGCGGGTGACGATGAAGCCGTCGGAGAGGGCCTTTTCCCCGGATTCCACGGTCTTGAAGGTCAGTTCCTCGATGCTCATGCCGGCGTCGACGATCAGCGGCTCCTTGTCCATGAAGGCGATGCAGCTCTTCTTGTCGTACAGCTCGCGGTGGAACGGCTTGCTCATCATCGACAGGAAGATGTTGCGATTGATCAGGCCGATGGGTCGTGCCTCTTCCACCACTGCCAGGCAGGCCACCTCCTTCTGCGAACTGAAGGTTTCCATCACCAGGGCGTTGGTGCTGCTGGCGTCTATCGCCGGCATCTGCAGGCAGAGATCTCCGGCACAACGGTGATCTCGGGAGCGTTGTGGACGCATGAAGGAGAAGCTTTCTGCACGCATGCTGGGAATCGCCGGGCAAAGTGAAGGCACAACGCTATCGCTCCAATATGACGCTTGTATGACGATCTCTCGTCTGCTCTCCCGAACCCGCTGATTCGCCAACGAATGATCCGGCTGCCGCGCGGCTGTGTATCACAGTGTGTACGCACTGCTGACTGATACATCCGGCGACGCCCTGGCCGGTTGTGCGACACAGAGGGGATACACGCCCGCGATTAACTTTGCCTGTCGAACAGCGCAGCCGCTTGAGCCGCTGATTCGCTCACCCCATCGTTGATCAAGGAGAACACCATGAAGAGCAAATACGCCGCCCTCGCCGCCACCCTCGCCATTTCCCTCAGCGCCTTCGCGGTCGGGGCCCATGCCGCCGATGACCAGGCCCCCAAGGAAAAATGCTACGGCGTGTCCAAGGCCGGTCAGAACGATTGCGCCGCCGGTGCCGGTACGTCCTGCGCGGGCACCGCCAAGACCGACTACCAGGGCAACGCCTGGGTCCTGGTGGACAAGGGCACCTGCACCCAGATCAAGACACCCAAGGGCTTCGGTTCCCTGACGGAGCAACCATGAGCCGCAGTGCCGGCGCGGTGACCGCCGGCCTCGGCCGGCTGTTGCCCGAGTCCCTGTTGCTGCTGGTGGCCCGGGTCGGGATCGCTTCGGTGTTCTTCCTGTCGGGACGAACCAAGGTCGAAGGCCTGCTGACGATCAAACCGACGACCTACGTGCTGTTCCGTTCGGAGTATGCGTTGCCGCTGATTTCGCCCGAGTTGGCGGCTCACCTGGCGACCTATGCCGAGCACCTGTTCCCGATCCTGCTGGTGCTGGGGTTGCTGACCCGGCCGGCGGCGCTGGCCCTGCTGGGCATGACGGCGGTGATCGAGGTGTTCGTCTACCCCGACGCGTGGCCGACGCACCTGACCTGGGCCGGATTGTTGTTGCCCCTGATCGCCTACGGCGGCGGCAAGTGGTCGCTGGATGGGCTGTTGCGCCGCGGCTCGAACTGACCCGCCGTCCGACGCCCTCTCGAACTGAAGATTTTCAACCACAACATCAAGCCATGACGGCTTGAGGAGATGCAGCATGCGCAAGTTACCCATCCTGGCCTTCAGCGCCCTGGCCCTGGCGGCACCGATGTTCGCCAGTGCCGCCGCCGAGCCGGCCGCACCGGCGGGTGCCAGGAACATCGTCATCGTCCATGGCTCGTTCGTCGACGGCTCCGGCTGGCGGGTGGTGCACGACATCCTGATCCACAAGGGCTACCACGTCACCGTGGTGCACCAGCCGGCCACCAGCCTGGATGCCGATGTCGCCGCCACCCGGGAGATCCTCGACCAGCAGGTCGGTCCGGTGGTGCTGGTCGGCCACAGTTCCGGCGGTGCGGTGATCGGTATCGCCGGCGACCGGGACAAGGTCAAGGCACTGGTCTATGTCGCCGGGTTGCAACCGGAGGTCGGCGAGACCCTGGGCCAGTTGCTCGGCTCCATGCCGTCGCCGAGCAATGACATCCACGCCACCCGTGACGGCCTGCTGTTCGTCGACCGGGCCAAGTTCGGCGAGGACTTCGCCGCCGACCAGACCACCAACCGCACCGACTTCCTGGCGGCCTCGCAGGTACCGGCCGCTGCCGCGACCTTCGGTACGCAGAACTGGGCGGCCGCCTGGCACAAGAAACCGAGCTACGGAATCGTCGCCACCGACGACAAGGCCCTGAACCCCGACCTGCAGCGCTGGATGTACAAGCGTGCCGGTTCCAAGGTCACCGAGATCAAGGCCAGCCACACCGTGTACATCTCGCAGCCTGAGGCGGTGGCGAAAGTCATTGAGCAAGCCGCGTTGAACGCCAAGTAAGTCCACTGACCCCCATTGCTTCACCCACAACCCTGTTTATCTGGAGAGACACCATGACCACTACCGCTTCCCGCCTGAGCCTCGCCACTGCCGCCGCCCTGATCGCCCTGGCGTCCGCTTCCTTCACCGTTTCGGCCAGCGCCGCCGACAAGGAGCAGCCGGGCCGCTGCTACGGCGTCAACAGCTGCAAGGGCGAAAGCCTCTGCGCCACCGCCAAGAACGACTGCAAGGGCCTGAACGGCTGCAAGGGGCAGGGCGTCGTGGTGAAAACCCCGAGCGAGTGCCTGAAGGCCGGCGGCACCCTGACCGAGCCGAAGTAAGCGCAAGCCGGTGGTGGGGCTACTCCTGTGGCCCCACGCATCCACACGGATACCCAAGCTTCCCTCTCAAGCGAGTACCTGCGATGTCGGTTTCCACTTCTGTTTTCTCGGGCTTCGGCCTGGGCCTGCGCAAGGAACACTATCGGGACTTCCTGGAGACCGAGGTTCCGGTCGATTTCGTCGAAGTCATCTCCGAGAACTTCATGGTCGAAGGCGGCCAGCCCCGGCACATCCTGCGCCAGGTCCGCGAGCGGCATCCGGTGGTGCTGCACGGCGTGTCGATGTCCATCGGCTCGGCGGACGGCCTGAACCCGGACTACCTGCGTCGTTTGCGGCAACTGGTCGACGAGATCGACCCGCTGTTCGTTTCCGACCACCTGAGCTGGTCGCGTATCGGCCACTTCAACGCCCACGATCTGCTGCCGGTGCCGTACACCGAGGAGGCGCTGGAGATCGTCTGCCGCAATATTTCCATGGCCCAGGATGCCCTCGGCCGTTCCATGCTGTTCGAAAATCCGTCGAGCTACCTGGCCTTCGACGGTGCCTCGATGACCGAATGGGAGTTCATCGGCGCGATGGCCGAGCGCACCGGCTGCGGCCTGCTGCTCGACGTCAACAATGTTTTCGTCAGTGCCAGCAACCATGGTTTCGATGCCCTGGCCTTTCTCGACGGCTTGCCCGCCGACCGCGTGCGCCAGATGCACCTGGCCGGGCACAGCCAGGGCGAGCACCTGCTGATCGACACCCATGACAGCCCGGTCTGTGAGGCGGTCTGGGCGCTGTATGCCGAGGCGGTGGCGCGCTTCGGCACCGCCGCGACCATGATCGAGCGCGACGACCATATCCCGCCGTTGGCCGAGCTGCTGGCGGAACTGGATATCGCCCGTGCCATCGGCGCGGCGAATGCCCGTGGCGGCCTGCGGAGGGCGGTATGAACCTGGCGCAATTGCAACAGCAGTTCCGGCAATGGCTGGTGACCGGGTCCGACGAAGCCGCAGGACGTCTCGGCGAGGGCCTGGAAGCCGGCCTGGCGGTGTACCAGAACAACTACCGGGCGCAATTGGTGGGTTGCCTGGAGCAGTCATTTCCCCAGGTGCGCCGGTGGATCGGTGACGAGGCGTTTCTCGCTGCGGCGATCACCCATATCGACCGGCAGCCACCCCATGCCTGGACGCTGGATGCCTACCCGCAGGGCTTCCATGCCAGCCTGGTCGAGCTGTTTCCAAACAATCCCGATGTGCATGAGCTGGCCTGGATCGAGTCGGCGCTCAACGATGCCTTCGTCGCCGAGGATGCCCAGGCCCTGCCACTGGAGGCGCTGGCGAGCATCGACTGGGACACGGCGCGGCTGTGCCTGACGCCGTCTTTCAGGAGCCATGCGCTGACCACCAATGCCGAACCGATCTGGGCGGCGCTGTGCGAGGAGACGCCGCCGCCTGCGAGCGAAATGCTCGCCGAGCCGGGCGGGGTGATCGTCTGGCGTCGGCAATTCACCTCGCGCCTGCGTCCGCTGGAATCCCTGGAGTACCAGGCGCTGCTGCGAGTGCAGGAAAACGGCAGTTTCGCCGGCCTGTGCCAGTGGCTGGTCGAGCGTCTCGGCGAGTCCGAGGGCGTGGCCCGGGCGGGTGCGCTGCTGGCCGGCTGGCTCGCCAGCGAACTGATCGTCGCGATCGACTGACCCCATTCTCTTTGCCAAGGAACTGCCTCATGTCCGAGTCTCTGTTCAATCGCCGTCGCTTCCTGCTGTCCGCCGCCGCCGGTGCGGCCGCCATCGGCCTGGCCGACATGGCCCCGGCGCTGGCGTCGACCGGGCAGGCCGCGCCTCGTGCCGGAGCGTCGAGCAAGCCGCTGGCGCGCCTGCCCATTCGCCAGGTGCGTACCGACCTGCTGGATATCGGTTACCACGAGACCGGGCCGGAAAACGGTCGGCCGGTAATCCTGCTGCACGGATTTCCCTACGACATCCACAGCTATGCCGAAGTCGCGCCGCTGCTCGCGGCCCAGGGTTTCCGGGTGATCGTGCCGCACCTGCGCGGGCACGGCAGCACCCGTTTCCTCGACAGCGCGACGCCGCGTTCCGGCCAGCAGGCGGCCCTCGGCCAGGATGTGCTGGACCTGATGAACGAACTGCACATCCCCGAGGCAGTACTGGCCGGCTACGGCTGGGGCGGTCGTGCGGCCTGCGTCGCGGCGGCGCTGCGGCCGAGCCGCTGCGTGGGGCTGGTGTCGACCAGTGGCTACCTGATCCAGGACATCGCCAGGGCTGCCAGCCCGTTGTCGGCCGAAGTCGAATGGGGCCTGTGGTACCAGCACTACTTCCAGACCGAACGCGGCCGCGCCGGGTTGGCCGCCCATCGTCGCGATATCGCCCGAATTCTCTGGCGCAACCATTCGCCGACCTGGCATTTCGACGAGCCGAGCTTCGAACGGGCAGCCGAGGCTTTCGACAACCCGGATTATGTCGATGTGGTCATCCATTCCTATCGGCATCGCATGGGCCTGGCCGAGGGTGATCCGAGCTACGCCGAGGCCGAGCGGAAACTCGCGCTGCTGCCGGCGCTCAGTGTGCCGACCATCACCCTCGACGGCACCGATGGCCAGGCATCCGCAGCACGTTTAAGCGGCCCGCGCAGTCACCGGCAGGTTCCCGGTGTCGGCCATAACCTGCCCCAGGAGGCGCCCGGGGTCTTTGCCGAGGCGGTGGCCGACCTGGTGCATGGCGGCAAGTGGCGCACCTGATCCCGCCAGCCGGACAATGTCGCCGTCATCGCCCTCGAGTGGGCGATGGCGGCGTTTGCCTGGAGTCGACCGCGTGCTCGATCAATGGGCGATGCGGGCGGCTTGCCTGAACCGATCCTGAACACTGACGATCCGCTGCACAAGGCGCTTGGCTCGGCCCGGGGCCGGGTGCTACAAGAACCTCTGCAACGTCATCCTGTTCAGAGGTCGCCATGAAACGCTGGATCGTCAATAACCGTGGGCTGCTGATCTTTCTCCTGTGTTTCGGCATCTTCCGCACATCCATGGCGGACTGGAATCCGATTCCCTCGGGCTCGATGCGCCCGACCCTGCTGGAAGGCGATGTGGTGCTGGTCAATCGGCTGGCCTACGACCTCAAGCTGCCCCTGAGCGATATCTCCCTGGCCCCGCTGGGCAATCCGCAGCGCGGCGACGTGGTGACGTTCACCTCGCCCAAGGACGGCATACGGCTGATCAAGCGGCTGGTCGGCGTGCCGGGCGATGTGCTGGAGATGCGCAACGAGGTGCTGTACGTCAATGGCGTGGCAGCGCACTACAGTGATAGCCGGGAGATCGCCGAGCCGAGCGGTCAGGGTGTGGACATTCCTGGCGTGTCGGTGACCGAGGCGTCGGACAACAGCGTGCGTCGGGTGCAGTTCCTGCACGGCGTCGCGGCAGCCCGGGATTTCGGCCCGATCACCGTGCCGGCGGACAGTTATTTCATGCTGGGGGACAATCGCGACAACAGTGCCGACTCGCGCTACATCGGCTTCGTGCCACGCCGCCTGCTGATCGGCCGGGCCCACCACATCGTGGTCTCGGCCGACATCCTCGACCACTGGATGCCGCGCCTGGACCGTACCGGCAAGCGGATTCTCTGAAAGGACAGGAGTGTGGGAAGGGGGAAATCCGGGGGGGGGGCAAGGCTTGAGGGCCTGTTCGCTGGCAAGCCAGGCTCCTGCAGGCGTTGTGTCGTAGATCGGTCAGGTGTTCCACCCGGCCTCCGGGCGGGAGATGGCCGGACGGCGCTCCGCTTGCCGGCGATAGGCGCTGGAACGGCGGGCCCACTCAAGAGGCTTGCTCCTTGAGCGGGCCCGGCGCAGGAGTCAGGGCTGGGTGGCCTGGAAGCTCGGCAGCGCCTGGACCTGCTCCCACCACTGGGCAAAGCCCTCGATATCGAACAGCCGCGCGGCGTCCGGGGTCTGCGAGATGTAGCTGCAGAACGGCACCAGGTAGAAGTCCGCCAGGGAGGCGTTCGGTCCGGCAATGAAGCGGTCCCGGCCCCTGATCTTCATCAGCTCGCGCAGCACCTGGCGCCCTTTCTCGATACCGGCCTCGCGAGCCGCTTCGTTCCTGCCGCCGATGAAGTCGGGGAACAGGTGGTAACCGGCCACCGCCACCAGGGCGTTGTAACCGTAGGCGTCGTAGATACCGATCGCCATGTTGGCGCGGGCGCGCCCCTGGGCGGTGTCCGGCAGCAGCGACGGGCCGGGCAGGACCTCGTTCAGGTAGTGGGTGATGGCGCCGGTTTCGATCACCTTGAAGCCCTCATGCTCGATCACCGGCACCTTGCCGAACGGGTGGCGCAGCAGGTGCTCGGGGTGATGGGGCTCGCCCTGGATGACGTCCACCGGGACCTGCCGATAGTCCGCGCCTTTTTCGGCGAGAAGCATTCTGACGGTACGGACGTAGGTGCTGCCGCTGAAGCCGTAAAGGGTGATGCTCATGATGATGACCTCCTGGATGAATCGGTGTTGTGGTAGCCAGGCCGCCCGCGGTGGGTGACTGGGGACCGGCATAGTTCATCGCATCGATGTATCCGGGATGTGTTCGGCATTCGCTGGATGCTTGAGGACGTGTGTCGCCACGCCGTGGAGACACACTGTGATACACGGCCGTCGCGGGGCAGGGGCCGGCCGTTGTCGACCAGGGGTTGACTTCTCTTTTTATATCAGTAACATAGGCGCCATTCCGCAATAGCTCAGTTGGTAGAGCAAATGACTGTTAATCATTGGGTCCCTGGTTCGAGTCCAGGTTGTGGAGCCAGATAGAAGAAAAAACCTGCAGCGATGCAGGTTTTTTTTTGCCCGAAATTCAGGCGGCTGCGATTGGCGGTCGCCCACAGTCGAGGAAATCAGCATGGCGGACATGGCCCAGCAGGACGATCTGTTTCAGGTGGACAAGCGGCTTTCCCTCAAGCCGGTGATGGACTTCAACGCCTTCCTGCTCCAGGCGTTCGCCGACGGTCCGTGCCGGTGCCTGCGCTGCCTGGAGAATTCGGGCGTCGAGACCGGCTATGCTTTCCAGCACACCTTTGAGCTGGGCAAGGTGGTCAACCGCCAGTTCGCCAGGACCACCCCGAGCGACGTACTGCTGGCGCTGAAGAAAGCCTGGCTGTCGTTCTTCAAGGCCGAGCTGGAAGTGCCGGGCCTGCTGGACCTGTCCCGGGTGCGGGAATTCGTCAAGCCCGAATTGCATATCCGCCTGCGCCCGTTGCTGCTGGCCAGCGGCCTGATCGTGGAGCGCGATGGCGAGTGGTTGCTTCAGGCGGTCGCCGAGTAATACTCAAGCCGCTTTGATACCTCGACTGCCGTCTCTGCAAGCGGCAGTCGCGTGCCAACCCTGCTTGTGGCACTGACTTGCTGTGGACTGCAATCCTCTGTGCAGCCCTGACGGCCGGTAGGGTTTTCCCCACCTTTACTGGCCTGGATCAAGGTTTTGTCTCGGACAACCCCTTAACGTGATGGACATCGGTTCCCCGCGCAGCGGCGAACCACCACTCTGTGGCCGCGATGCGCCATATGTGTGTCGTGGCCGGGCCAGGAAGTGCCGGGCTCAGGGTGGCAGTCCACTCACGTCAATCATGGATGATGCAGAACATGCAGAACCTGGATCGAAAATACGATATTCAGCCGCTTCCCCGGGCGGATATGACCCTCCACCTCAATGGCCAGGATGTGCCCGCGGCAGAAGGCGAGACCGTGCTTTCGGTGCTGCAGTCGGTCGGCCTGCGTCAGGTTTCGCGCAATGACCACGGGCAAGTGGCCGGTGCCTTCTGCGGCATGGGGGTGTGCCAGAGCTGCCTGGTGTCGATCGATGGCCGGCTCAAGCGCCGAGCCTGCCAGACCCTGGTCAAACCCGGCATGCGTATCGAAACCGGCGTCAGCCGCTTTGCCGCGCTGGAGGTGCTATGAGCCAGCTTCCAGTCATCGTCGGCGGTGGCCCGGCGGGCATGTCGGCCGCCATCGAACTGGCACGCCATGGGGTGTCCAGCGTACTGTTCGAAGAAGCCTCGCGCCTGGGTGGGGTGGTCTATCGCGGGCCCCTGCGCAGTGGCGTCGATCTCGACTACCTGGGGGCGCGCTACAGTTCGACCCTGGAAAAACTGCACGGTGAATTCGCCACCTGTGCCGACCGGGTCGATGTGCGCCTCAACACCCGCATCGTCGGCGGCGAGGGCGCGCGGACGCTGATGGCACTGGATGCCGATGAATGCCTGTATCCGGTCGAATATCCGCAACTGCTGCTGGCCTCCGGCTGCCATGAGCGCAACGTGCCGTTTCCCGGCTGGACCCTGCCTGGGGTGATGCTGCTTGGCGGTCTGCAGTTGCAGATCAAGAGTGGCGTGGTCAAGCCGTTGGGCGCGACCGTGATTGCCGGCACCGGGCCGTTGCTGCCACTGGTGGCCTGCCAGCTGCATGCCGCGGGTGTGCCGGTGGCGGGTATCTACGAAGCCAGCGCCTTTGGCCGCATTGCCCGGGAAAGCCTGGTGCTGTTGAACAAGCCGCAGATGTTCCTCGATGGCCTGAGCATGCTGGCCTACCTGAAGCTGCACGGCATCCCCATGCACTACGGCTGGGGCGTGGTCGAGGCACGGGGCCAGGACGAACTGACCCACGTGACCCTGGCGCCGTATTCCGAGGATTGGCAACCGGACCTGGCACGGGCGCATCAGCTCGAAGCCCAGACCCTGGCCGTCGGCTACGGCTTCATCCCACGCACCCAGCTCAGCCAGCAGATGGGCCTGGCCCACGCCTTCAATGCCGACGGCTACCTGTGCGCCGAGACCAATGTCTGGCAGCAGAGCAGTGAGCCGCACATTCACCTGGCCGGCGACATGGGCGGCATTCGCGGCGGCGAAGCGGCCATGCTGGCCGGACGGATCGCCGCGGTGTCCATCCTGATGCAGCGGGATGTGCTCGGTGCCGACGCGGCCCTGGCGTTGCGCCAGGGTTATCTCGAACGGCTGGCGAAGATCCGCAAGTTCCGTTCCGGTATCGACCGCTACACCCGGCGCGGCACCCGGCAGATCGACCTGGCCAGGCCCGACACGGTGATCTGCCGGTGTGAACACGCCACCCGTGCCGACATCGACCTGGCACTGTCCCAGGGCGTGCAGGACATGGCCGCGCTGAAGATGCGTACCCGCGTGAGCATGGGCGATTGCCAGGGACGGATGTGTGTCGGCTACTGCAGCGACCGCCTGCGTGATGCCACTGGTCGTGCCGACGTCGGCTGGTTGCGACCACGTTTTCCTATCGAGCCGATTCCTTTTTCCGCTTTCGAGCAACTGGGCAAGGACGCCTGAACCATGAACAGAACCTACGATGTCGTGATTGCCGGTGGTGGGGTGATCGGTGCTTCCTGCGCCTATCACCTGTCCCGTGAGAAGAACCTGCGGATCGCCCTGATCGATGCCAAGCGTCCGGGCAACGCGACCCGCGCATCAGCCGGCGGCCTGTGGGCCATCGGCGAATCGGTGGGACTGGGCTGCGGGGTGATCTTCTTTCGCATGATGTCCGCCCGGCGCCGTCGCGAGGCCCATGGTGCGGCGGTGGCGGTGGACTCCAGCACCCCGCATATCCTGCCGCAGTCGTTCTTCGACTTCGCCCTGCAGTCCAATGCGCTGTACCCGCAGTTGCATCGCGAACTGCTCGAACGTCACGGCATGGACTGCAAGTTCGAACGCACCGGCCTTAAGTATGTGATCTATGACGAGGAGGATCGGCTCTATGCCGAACATATCGTCTCGCACATCCCGCACCTGGCCGACCAGTTGCGCTGGCTGGACCGTGACGCCCTGCGCGAAGCCGAGCCGGCGGTGAGTGGCGAGGCGCAAGGCGCGCTGGAGTTTCTCTGCGACCATCAGGTCAGCCCGTTCCGCCTGGCCGATGCCTACACCGAGGGCGCCCGGCAGAATGGTGTCGATCTGTTTTTCAACACCAACGTCACCGACGTGCTGCACCACGGCGGCCGCGTGAGTGGTGTAAGGACGGCGGAGGAGGGCGAGTTCCATTGCTCCACGCTGATCAATGCCGCCGGGGCCTGGGCCGCCGAACTGAGCCGGCAGGCCACCGGGATCGCAATTCCGGTCAAGCCGGTCAAGGGGCAGATCCTCCTGACCGAACGCATGCCCGGCCTGTTGCGTGGCTGCCTGACCACCAGCGATTGCTACATGGCGCAGAAGGACAACGGCGAGATCCTGATCGGCAGCACCACCGAGGACAAGGGCTTCGACGTGACCACCACCTTCCCGGAAGTGGCCGGGCTGGTGCAGGGGGCCGTGCGCTGCGTACCGCAACTGCAGGGCATCAACCTCAAGCGCTGCTGGGCCGGCCTGCGTCCGGGTTCGCCCGATGAACTGCCGATCCTCGGACCGATGGCGGGTGTCGAGGGCTACCTCAATGCCTGCGGCCATTTCCGTACCGGGATCCTGACCTCGGCGATTACCGGGGTGATGCTCGAACGCCTGGTCAATGAGCAGCCACTGCCGCTGGATATCACGCCGTTCCTGGCGGATCGCTTCGACGCTGCCGCGACCCTGGGAGCAGTGCCGCACAAGGATCTCGCACCCGCCTGAAACCTGTGGGAGCGTTGACGCGGGGAGGCCTGCGCAAGAGGGGCTCATCCAGAGCGTGCTCGCCAGGCACGGGCGACGTGCCAGTGTCAGCCCGGCCTGAGGTTCAGGTCGTCGGGTCCCAGCGCTGGGACCAGTCGGTATCGGCCCTGACGATTTCGCGCAGCAGCTCGAAGGCCTTCTGCAGAGCGGCCGAGTCCCGTTCGCGGGCATACACCAGGTAGGTCGGGTAGCTGAACTCCGGCGCCTTGGGCACCCGCTCCATCACGCCGCTGTCCAGGTAGCTCTGGACCACGCGGGTGCGGAAATAGCCGGAGCCGCCATTGCCCAGGATGAACTGCAGGGCCACCGGGCCCAGGTTGAAGCTGGCGGCGGCCCGGGCCTTGTCCGGCAGGGCGGCGTCATGCTGGCGACGGAAGCTCTCGCCCCAGTCGATGTACACGTAAGGGTCGGGCTGTTCCACCAGACGCACCAGGATCAGCTTTTCCTCCAGCAACTGTTCCACCTGCAGCCCCGGCCAGTAGGTGGGCTGATAGACCAGCGCGGCATCGAGCACCCCCAGTTCGAGCTGGCGCAGCAACTGCTCGCCGTCGCGGATTTCCGTGCGCAGGGCGTGGGTGGGGATGTGCTCGCGCAGGGCCTTCGCCCAACTGAGAATCAGCGGGTTGCACAGGCTGACTTCGCCACCGATGTGCAGCATGTTGTTGAACCCTTCCGGCAGCGGCAGATTGCGGCGGGCGGCATCCCAGGTCTGCACCAGCTGGTTGGCGTAGACCACGAAGGCCTCGCCGTCGGCGGTCAGCCGGGCGCCGGCGCGGTTGCGCACGAACAGTCTGGCATCGAGCTGACTTTCGAGTTTCTGCACCCGGGCGGTGATCGCGGTCTGGGTCACGTGCAGCTTCTCGGCGGCAGCCACCAGGCTGCCGCAGCGGGCGATTTCGAGAAAGGTGCGGGCGAGGTCGATATCCATGGATCGTCCCGGGAGCAAGGGAAGCACAGTGTAACCGCTAGCGACCCGACCAGGTCTGCGCGCCGTTCGGTCAGTCGCTGAACACCTGGGCGATCAGCCACACGTTCGCCGCGCTGATCGCCACGAACAGCAGCCAGGCCAGGCCCCGGGTGTACCAGCGGTTGACGAATTCGCCCATCAGGCGTTCGTCGCCGGTCATGCGGATCAGCGGGTACAGGGCGAACGGCAGTTGCAGGCTCAGCACCACCTGGCTCAGCACCAGCAACTTGCCGACGGCGCCTTCGCCCATCAGCCAGACGCCGATGAACGCCGGGATCAGGGCCAGGCCGCGGGTGATCAGGCGGCGCTGCCAGCAGGGAATCTTCAGGTTCAGGTAGCCTTCCATGATCACCTGCCCGGCAATGGTGCCGGTGAAGGTCGAGCTTTGCCCCGAAGCCAGCAGCGCGATCCCGAACAGGATACTGGCGAAGGCGCCGCCCACCAGCGGATCGAGCAGGTGGTAGGCGTCCTGGATCTCCACCACCTCGGTGTGTCCGGACTGGTGGAAGGCTGCCGCCGCGAGGATCAGGATCGCCGCGTTCACCAGCAGTGCCAGGGCCAGCGAGCCGATGGTGTCGAAGCGCGCCAGGCGCACCGCATCGCGGCGGCTGGCGAGGTCCTGGCCGACCAGGCGGGTCTGCACGATGGAGGTGTGCAGGTAGAGGTTATGCGGCATCACGGTCGCCCCGAGGATGCCGATGGCCAGGTACAGCGGAGCGGCTTCGCTCAGGGCCGAGACCGAGGGCTTGAAGCCGTCGAACACCTGCGGCCAGTAGGGCTTGATCAGCACCAGTTCAATGAAGAAGCACACGCCGATGGTTGCCACCAGCACCAGCATGATCGCTTCCAGGCGGCGGAAACCGCGGTTCTGCAAGGCCAGGATCAGCAGTGTGTCGAAAGCCGTCAGGACGATGCCGAAGGTCAGCGAGCAGCCCAGCAGCAGGTGGAAGGCCAGGGCGCAGCCGAGCACCTCGGCCAGGTCCGTGGCGATGATGGAAATTTCCGCGAGCAACCATTGGGCCTTGGCCGAGCGCGGGCTGTAGCGGTCCCGACACAGTTGCGCCAGGTCCCGGCCGGTGGCGATCCCCAGGCGCGAGCACAGGCACTGCACCGCCATGCCCGCCAGACTCGCCAGCAGCACCACGAACAGCAGGCTGTAGCCATAGCGCGAGCCGGCCTCGATGGCCGTGGCCCAGTTGCCCGGGTCCATGTAGCCGATGGAGACCAGCAAACCGGGGCCGGCGAAGCGCAGCACGCGCTTGAAGAACGGCGCGCCGCTGTCGACTGCGATCGAGCCGTTCACTTCAGAAGGGCAGAAGGGGGCGGTGGCAACTTTCGGCAGGCTGAATTTCACACGGCGATCCAAGGCTGAAGGAATGGGGTCCCCAGCTTAGACGCTTGCAGGCTCCGGCCCAAGCCCGGTTGATTGTGCTTGGCATCTTGCGGGTGCTCCAGTTTGCGCGAATCGGTCGGATTTCAATCTACATAATAATCATTTGCATTGATAGATAAAGATCATTTGCGCTTCAGGCGCGGCGCGAGAAGGCAGACGGGTACACGAAAGCTGCGGGGGATTGTCGGCAGGCAACCCGTGGCGCCTGGCGCCACGGATGGAGACAAGGCCCTCAGGCCTTGGTGTCGATGGAGAGGCTGGCGCCGGAGTTGGCGAACTGTTGCAGGTTGAGCATCACGCTGATCGCCCGCTTGTACTCGGGGATCATGACGTTGGCGAACGGCTCGTTCTTGCTCGGGCCGCTCTGCAGCGTGCTGATCTGGTTGGCGAAATAGTCCAGGGCGTTGAACTTCTCGTTCGGCTTTTTCTGCGTGCCGGCGCTGGACAGCAGGTTCGCCTTGGAGGCACTGATCAGGCCCTGTTCCTTGAGAATGTCGCTGTATTTGGACAACTGCTCGGGGGTGACCGCTTTCGGGTCGAAGCCCTGGAATTTCGACTGCAACTTGTCCTTGGCCATCTTGGCCGTGTCGAGTGCCTTCGGGTCCGGCTTGATGTCCTTGAGCACCTCGTCGGTCTTGACCTTCTGCTTGGCGGCCTTTTCCGCCGCCGCGGTACCCTGCTTGAGGACCCGCGAGCGCATCTCGGTGGCCCACGCGGTGATCGAACCTACGCTCATACCCGACCCCCAGCGTTAAGGTGGCTGGCGGCCTTGGCGTCCTGCCCGGTTTCTGGTGAGAAAACCATGGGAAATGTCCTGTCGAATGTCGGGTGATTGAAAGAATTCCAACCCAGTGTATCGACGGGCCATGAACTATATTCAGTTTCGTTACAAACTTCATACAAATGCCCCCAGCCTTGCCGCTCAAGGCTGCCACGGCGTGACGTCGCCGCTGAGCTTGCGGTCGAGAAAGCACGCCGCGCTGATCAGTGCCAGGTGGGTCAGGGCCTGTGGCGTATTGCCCAGGTGCCGGGCCTGGGGATCGAATTCCTCGGCATACAGTCCCAGCGGGTTGGCGTAGCGCAGCAACTGTTCGAACTCCAGGTGCGCCTGCTCCACGCGGCCGGCGCGGGCCAGGCACTCGACGTACCAGAACGAGCAGGCGGCGAAGGCGCCTTCGTTGCCCGGCAGGCCGTCGATGGGGTGGTCGTCGTTGCGGTAGCGGTACACCAGGCCGTCGCGTACCAGGCTTTTCTCGATGGCGTCCAGGGTTGCCAGCCAGTGCGGGTCAGTGGCGCCGACGAAGCGTACCAGCGGCATCAGCAGCATCGAGCCGTCCAGGCCGGTGCCGCCGATGTGCTGGACGAAATGTCCGCGTTCGGCATTCCAGAAGTTGTTCCAGATATCGTTGTGGATGGCCTGGCGGGCCTGGTCCCAGCGGGCGAACGGCGCCGGCAGCGAACGCTTGGAGGCCAGGCGGATGGCGCGGTCCAGGGCCACCCAGCACATCAGTCGCGAATGGAGGAAGTGGTGCGGGCCGCCCCGCATCTCCCAGATGCCGACATCGGGCTTGTTCCAGTTGGCGCAGACGTGGTCGATGAGCTGGCCGACACGCAGCCAGTCCTGGTGGGAAATCGCTTCGCCGTACTTGTTGGTCAGGTACACCGCATCCATCAGCTCGCCGAAGATATCCAGCTGGACCTGCTCCCAGGCCTGGTTGCCGATGCGTACCGGGCGCGCGTCGCCGTAGCCGGACAGGTGCGTCAGCTCGATTTCGGGCAACTGCCGGGTGCCGTCGATGGCGTAAAGGATATTGAGTTTGATGGCTTGCTCGCAGCCGTCGCCGACACGCCCGCGCAACCAGCGCATGAAGTCGTTGGCCTCCTCGACATAGCCCAGGCGCATGAAGGCGTAGATGGTGAACGAGGCATCGCGGATCCAGGTGTAGCGATAGTCCCAGTTGCGTTGGCCGCCGCGGCTTTCCGGCAGGCCGAAGGTCGCGGCGGCGAGGATCGCGCCGTGCTTGCGCGAGGTCAGCAGCTTGAGGGCCAGGGCCGAACGGTTGACCGCTTCGCGCCAACGGCCACGGTAGGTGGAGCGGCCGATCCAGTGCTGCCAGAACGTCAGGGTGTGCTGCAGGGCCAGTTGGCTGTCGCCGAGCCGGACCCGTGGGTCGTCGAGGGCGCCGAGAAGGAATTCGGCTTCCTGGCCCTGGCCCAGTTGGAAGCTGGCGACGGCGGCATTGCGTTCCACCTGCAAGGGTTGGTCGGCGCACAGGCGCAGGCTCGGCTGGCCCGGTGCATCGAAGCAGACATCGTTGCCGTCGGGGCGGGCGGTGGTGGCGGCGCGGGCGTAGTCATGGCGGACCGCGCAGCGCAGGTGGAACGTCGCCTGGCCGCTGACCACCCGCACACAGCGGATCAGCAGCGGCAGGTCGTCCTGGTCATCGCTGACCGGCAGCAGGTCGGTGATCTCCACCACCGCCTGGGCGCTCAGCCAGCGGGTACGCAGGATATTGGTGTCGGGCAGGTAAATTTGCTCGCGGCGTGCGTCGGGCAGGTCCGGGGCCAGTTGGAAGATCCCGGCGTCGGGCGTGTCCAGCAGGGCACAGAAGATCGCCGGGCTGTCGAAGGCCGGCCAGCAGAAGAAATCGACGCTGCCACGGTCGTTGACCAGCGCGGCGCTGCCCCTGTCGCCGATGATGCCGTGGGCTTCGATTGGGCTCTGGGGTTCGTTGGAACGCTCGGTCATGGCCGCGGGACTCCGGGTCGAGGAACAGGCTTGGTTGACTGCGCAGCGTGGCGGCACTCACTGAGCTGACCGGTATGGCTCGACGGAAGTTCAGACCGAGGGCAGACTTACTGCTCAAGGGCGTCATCCGGCTCCAGGTTGCCACCCAGGTGATCGCCGAGCTTGAGGCGGTCTTCCTCGATCCAGCCGGTAAAATCCTCACCGTTCCGGGCAACGTACATGACTTGGGCCCAGCCGTCCTCGGTGCTGGCATGGACGGTGACACCATCGCCGGGAATGATCTTGGGGCGTTGGGAAAGGGGGGGCGATCACTCGGGCAGGGCAACGGGTGTAAGGACCGGCTGGCCAGAGAAATAGGCCAGCAGATTCTGCGCCACCAGGCTGACCGTCGCCTGCGAAGCCTCCGGCGACAGGCCGGCGACGTGGGGTGTCAACACCACATTGGGCAAGCCCTTGAGCACGTCCGGCACGTTCGGCTCGTCGTCGAAGACATCCAGCGCTGCACCGGCGATCCGCTCCTGCTGCAGGGCGGCGACCAGTTCGTCGGTGAGCACCACGCTGGCGCGGGCGATGTTGACGAGGAAACCGTCCGGCCCGAGGGCATCGAGTTCCTTTCGGCCGATCAGGCCGTTGGTCGCGGCACCGCCCGGCGTGGCGACGATCAGGAAGTCCGAGGCGGCAGCCAGCTCGACTGGCGTTGCACAGTAGGCATATTCGATAGCCTCGCGCTGACGACGATTGTGGTAGCTCACCGCCATGCCGAAACCCCGTGCGGCCCGCTGGGCAATTTCCAGGCCCACGGCGCCCATGCCGAGGATACCCAGGCGCTTGCCGGCCAGTGACGGGCGCATCAGCTTGCGCCATTCGCCGCGACGTACCGAGGCGTCGGCCCTGGGTATATCACGGACCAGCGACAGCAGCAGGGCCAGGGCGTGATCGGCCACCGACGAGGCATTGGCGCCGGCGCCGTTGGTCACGACGATGCCGCGTTGCCTGGCCGCGTGCAGGTCGACCTTTTCATAGCCGGCGCCGATCACGCAGATGATCTCCAGCCGTGGCAGGGCGGCGATTTCATCGGCGAACAGGCCGAGCGGGCCGCGGGTCAGCACGGCGTTGATGCGTGCGCCCTGGGTGGCGATGGCTTCGGCGCGCAGGGCGCTGGTGGGCGCGAGGATCAGTTCGAAGCCATGGCGCTCGATGATCGGCAGGTATTCGGTGACGGTCTCCGTCAACACCAGTACGACGTTGGACATGCGGCTCTCCGCCCGTTGGCCAGTGAATGTCGGCCAACCTAACGCCGAGGGACCGCCGGGGCAAGCCTGTCAGTTGATTCTGATTGCCACCTGGTCCTTGTGGGCGATTCCCGGGTGTTGCGCAAGGCTTGAGTACCTGTTCGCGGGCAAGCCACGCTCCCGCAGGGATCGCATTTCAGGCAGGCAGCCCGAGCAGCGCCTTGGGTTCGAGAAAGGCTTCCATTCCATAGGTACCGTACTCGCGGCCAATCCCCGATTGCTTGAACCCACCGAACGGAGCCTTCGGCTCGTGGGCCAGGGTATTGATCAGCACGCGCCCGGCCTCGATCCGTTCGGCAACCTTGCGGGCCCGTTCGATATCGTGGCCCAGCACATAGGCCTGCAGGCCGTAGGGCGTGTCGTTGGCGATACGAAGGGCATCCTCCTCGTCACGGTAAGTGATGATCGACAGCACCGGCCCGAAGATTTCCTCGCGGGCAATGGTCATGTCGTTGGTCACCGCGCTGAACACCGTCGGCCGGACGAACCAGCCGGCTTCCAGACCTTCGGGCAGGCCTTCGCCACCGCTCAGCAGGCGCGCGCCGCTGTCGAGGCCGATGCGGATGTAACGCTGCACCCGCTGCCACTGCTTCTCGCTGACCATCGGCCCGATGCTGGTGTCCGCCGACCGCGGATCGCCGCTACGGATCCCGGCAATGGCCTTGAGCACGGCCGCCTCGGCCTCGGCCAGGCGTTGCTCCGGTACCAGGATCCGGGTGCCGGCGATGCAGGCCTGGCCGCTGTTCATGAAGCCGGCCTGCAGGGCCAGGGGGATGGCCTGGTCGAAGTCGGCATCGTCGAGGATCAGCACCGGTGACTTGCCGCCCAGCTCCAGGGTGACCCGTTTCAGGCTGTCGGCGGCCGAGCGCAGGATGTGCTTGCCGACGGCGGTCGAGCCGGTAAAGGAAATCTTCGCCACGTCCGGGTGGCTGCTGAGCCGCGCACCAACGGTTTCGCCGCGCCCGGTGACGATGTTGAAGACTCCGGGCGGTAGGCCGGCCTCATGCAGCGCCTCGCTGACGATGCGGGTCTGCAGGGCACTCATTTCACTGGGCTTGATCACCGCCGTGCAGCCGGCGGCGATGGCGGCGGCGAGCTTGCCGCAGATGAAGCCGGCGTTGCTGTTCCACGGGGTGATCAGGCCGGCGACCCCGAGCGGTTGCATGCTCACCTGGGCACTGCCGGCCTGGCGGATGAAGTCATAGTCCTGCAGGACCCGGGCCGCCTCCTGCAGCACGCTCGCCGCGTGCCGGGCCATCCACAGCGAGCGCGAGGCAGGGGCACCGTACTCTTCGATGATCGCCTCGTTGAGTTGTTCTTCACGGGCGGCGATGGCGGCATGCATGCGCAGCAGCAGGGCGACACGCTCGGTCCTGCCGGTGCGGGAGAAGGCCGGAAAGGCCGCCTTGGCGGCCGCGATGGCGGCATCGGCGTCGTGCTCGTCGGCGAGACGGACCTGGCCGATGACCCGGGCGGTGCTCGGGTTGAACAGGTCGAACCATTCCTGGCCATGGGGGGTGACAAACGTGCCGTTGATGTAGATCTGGTCAATGCGTTGCATGGCGGCTCCAAAGCGTGTTCGGGTGGTGTCGAATACGGTAAGCGACTAGCATTGGCCTGATAAATGGGATAAATCGGCATGACTTGGTGAGTGATTTGGGATAATGCGCACATCAGGGCTCAGTGAACTGGAAGCGGTGCTGGCGGTGGCCCGGCACCGCAGTTTTCGCGCGGCGGCCGCCGACCTGGACGTGTCGACCTCGGCATTGAGCCATGCGGTGTCGGCGCTGGAGGGGCGGCTCGGCACCCGCCTGTTCAACCGCACGACCCGCAGCGTGGCCTTGTCCGAGGCCGGGACGCAGTTCGTCGAGCGCATCTCGCCGGCACTGTCGGCCATCCGTCAGGCCATGGAGCAGGCCGGCAGCCATGCCGGTGTGCCCAGCGGGACGTTGCGCATCAACACGTCGGTGGGGGCGGCGAACCAGGCGATGGCGTTGTTCATCGAATACATGCGGCGTTATCCGCAGATGAATGTGGATATCGTCACCGAGAGCAAGCTGATCGATATCGTGGCGCAAGGTTTCGATGCCGGCATTCGCCTGCACGAGAGTGTGCCCCAGGACATGATCGCCGTTCCCCTGGGTCTGCCGTTGCGCCTGCTGGTGCTGGGCAGCCCGGACTATCTGGCGCGGCATCCGCTGCCGCAGACACCGACCGATCTGTACCAGCATCGTTGCATTCGCCTGCGCATGCCGAGCGGCCGGATCTACCATTGGGAATTCTCGCGCCACGGCCAGAGCCTGGAGGTGGATGTGCCGGGCGTGCTGACCCTGGATGAGCCGGGCCTGGTCCTGGAGGCCGCGCGGGCCGGGCTGGGACTGGCCTTTATCTCGCAGTGGAACGCGGCGGCCGATGTGGCGGCGGGGACTCTGGTCCCGGTCCTGCAGGACTGGACACCAGCGCTCGATGGCCTGTCGCTGTACTACCCGGGCCGCCGACACGTGCCGGCGGGGTTGCGGGCGTTGATCGAGCTGATCCGCGAGCGCGGCGGGGCGCTTCTGTAGTTACTGCGGGATTGTGTTGGCTTCTTCGCGGGCAAGCCCGGCTCCTACAGTGATGAGGTGTCCGCCAATGGTGTGTACGACGCTCCCCCTGTAGGAGCCGGGCTTGCCCGCGAAGGGGCCCTTGAACTCAATGCGCCTCCCCGGCCTTGACGCCCGCCGGCAGCGCCCGGGTCAGCAGCACCGCGAGCATGCTGATGCCCAGTGCCAGCCCGACGTAATGGAAGGCGTCGTTGTAGGCCATGATCAGCGCCTGCTGGTGGGTGATTTCACTGAGCTTGCCCAGTGCCGCGGCATCGCTGCCCAGCTTCTGCGCCAGCAGTGCCAGGCGCTCGGCCACTTGCGGGTTGGCCGGGACGATGGCTTCGCGCAGGTAGTCGAAGTATTCCCGGGTTCGTGCATCCAGCAGGGTGGCGAGCAGGGCGATGCCGATGGCGCCGCCGAGGTTGCGCAGGATGTTGAACAGGCTGGAGGCCGAGCCGGCATCCTGGGGCTGGATGTAGGCGGTGGCGATCAGCGAGATGGTCACCATGATCAGCGGCTGGCCCAGGGCGCGGATGATCTGGATCTGGTTGAACTGCGGGCCGGCGAAGTCCGGGTTGAGTACCCCCGAGGAAAAACTCGCCAGCCCGAACAGGCCGAAACCCACGGCGCAGAGCATCTTCGGTGACACGAATTTCATCAGTTTGGGCACCAGCGGAATCAGGAACAGCTGCGGCACGCCCATCCACATGATCACCTCGCCGATCTGCAGGGCGTTGTAGTTCTGGATCTGCGCCAGGTACAGCGGCAACAGGTAGATCGAGCCGTACAGACCGACCCCCATGCCCAGGCTGGAAATGCTCGACAGGCCGAAGTTGCGATTGCGCAGAATGCGCAGGTTGATCAGCGGGTTGGGCCTGGACAGTTGCAGGATGACGAAGGTTATCAGGCTCAGCAGGGCGATGCTGCCCAGGGCCAGGATCAACTCCGATTCCAGCCAGTCCTTGCGATGCCCTTCCTCCAGGAACACCTGCAGGCAGCCCAGGCCGACGCCCAGTGTGACGATCCCTGCGTAGTCGGTGCTCTTGAGCAGTTCCCAGTGCGCGTCCTTCTTCTCCAGACCGTAGAGCAGGCCGGCGATCATGATCAGGCCGGGCGGGATGTTGATGTAGAAGATGTATTCCCAGCCCCAGTTCTCGGTCAGCCAGCCACCCAGGGTCGGGCCGATCGACGGGGCGAAGGTGGCGGTCATGGCAAACATCGCCATGCCCTTGGCGCGGTGGTGTTCCGGCAGCTTGATCAGGGTCAGGGTGAAGGCCAGCGGGATCAGCGCGCCGCCGGTAAAGCCCTGCATGGCACGGAACACGATCATGCTCTCCAGGTTCCAGGCCATCGAGCACAACAGCGACGAGGCGAGGAAGCCCAGCGATACCCAGGTCGCCAGGCGCCGGGCCGAGAGCAGTTGCACCAGCCAGGCGGTGAGCGGGATCATGATGATTTCCGCCACCAGGTAGGAGGTGGAGATCCACGAGCCTTCCTCCAGGGTCGCCGACAGGGCGCCCTGGATGTCCTTGAGCGAGGAGTTGGTGATCTGGATGTCGAGCACCGCCATGAAGGCACCGAGCATCACGCTCATCACCGCGATCCAGTCGCGCCGGGTCGGTTCGCCGACCGGGCGGATCAGGGCATCACCGGCCATTGCCGTTATCGCGGATATCGACCTTGACGGTGACCGACATGCCCGGACGGATCAGGCCGTGCAGCGGGTTGTCGGCGGCGAACACCAGCTTGACCGGAATGCGCTGCACCACCTTGGTGAAGTTGCCGGTGGCATTGTCTGGCGGCAGCAGGCTGAACTGCGCGCCGGAAGCGGCGAACAGGCTGTCGACCCGGCCCTGGATCGGCGTGTCCTCATAGGCATCGAACCGCAGCGTGGCGTTCTGCCCGGGGTGCATGTGGCCGATCTGGGTTTCCTTGAAGTTGGCCTGGACCCAGATGGCCTGGTCCGGAACGATGGACAGCAGGTAGGCACCGGTCTGCACGTACTGGCCGTTGCGTGCCGCGCGCTGGCCGACCAGGCCGCTGATCGGCGCGCGGATTTCGCTGCGGCTCAGGTTCAGTTCGGCCTGGGCCAGTTCGGTGCGGGCGCTGGCGATTTGGCCGTCGAGACGCTTGAGTTCGGCGGTCAGGGCGTTGACCTGCTGGCGCTGGCTCTGCAGGTCGGCCTGGGCCTTGGCGACCTGGGAGCGGGCGATGTGGTTGTCGGCGGACAGGGTGGTGACCCGCTCCTCGGAAACGTAGCCGGGCTTGCGCAGGGTCTGGGCCCGCGACAGGTCGAGCTGCGAGCGTCCCAGGCTGGCCTGGCTGGCGGCGACCTGGGCATCGGCCGCGGCAATCAGGCTGGCCTGCTGGGTCAGCTTGCTCTGCGCCTGCAGCCGTTCGGCCTCGCGGGTGGCGAGGGTGGCGTTGGCGCGCTCGACCGCCAGCTGGAAGTCGGCCACTTCGAGCCGGACCAGCAACTGGCCTTGCTCGACAGGCTGGTTGTCGGCCACCAGCACCTGGTCGATGCGCGCCGCGAGCTGGCTGGAAACCCGGGTGATCTCGCCCTGGACGTAGGCATTGTCGGTGCTTTCATAAAAGCGCCCGCGCCAGAACCACTCGGCGAAGAAGCCCAGGGCGATCAGCAGGACGAGCAGCAGGAACACGAACAGGCGGCGTTTGAGTTGGGCGGGCATGGGCAGGCAACGGTCGGAATAATTAGTGAACTTCTCGGTAGATAAATCTGGCACAGCGCCCTTAGTGGGTAAATGCCACCAATTGAGAAACCCCCGGTTTTAGTGGCCTGAGACCCTTTTTCGACCGAAGCTTGGCTTATATGCCCTCTGCCTGCCGCCCATGCTGGAGGCGAGGGCGGTCGGCCTGTTACCATTCGCCCTTTGTTTTATCTCTATTTCGAGACCATCCATGACCACTGTCCGCACTCGCATCGCGCCATCGCCCACTGGCGATCCCCACGTTGGTACCGCCTACATCGCCCTGTTCAACTACTGCTTTGCCAAGCAGCATGGTGGCGAGTTCATCCTGCGGATCGAAGATACCGATCAGTTGCGCTCGACCCGCGAGTCCGAACAGCAGATTTTCGATGCGTTGAACTGGCTGGGCATTACTTGGGCCGAAGGCCCGGACGTCGGTGGCCCGCACGGTCCGTACCGGCAGAGCGAGCGTAGCGAGATCTACAGGAAGTACACCCAGCAACTGGTCGACATGGGCCATGCCTTCCCGTGCTTCTGCACCGCCGAAGAGCTGGACCAGATGCGTGCCGAGCAGATTGCCCGCGGCGAAACCCCACGCTACGACGGTCGTGCGCTGCTGCTGTCGAAAGAGGAGGTGGCCCGTCGCCTGGCCGCCGGCGAACCCCATGTGATCCGCATGAAGGTGCCGACCGAAGGCGTCTGCGTGGTGCCGGACATGCTGCGTGGCGATGTCGAGATCCCGTGGGATCGCATGGACATGCAGGTGCTGATGAAGACCGACGGTTTGCCCACCTACTTCCTGGCCAACGTGGTCGACGACCACCTGATGGGCATCACCCACGTGCTGCGCGGTGAAGAGTGGCTGCCATCGGCACCCAAGCTGATCCTGCTCTACGAGTACTTCGGCTGGGAACAACCGAAGCTGTGCTACATGCCGCTGCTGCGCAACCCGGACAAGAGCAAGCTGTCCAAGCGCAAGAACCCGACCTCGGTGACCTTCTACGAGCGCATGGGCTTCATGCCCGAGGCAATGCTCAACTACCTGGGCCGCATGGGCTGGTCGATGCCGGACGAGCGCGAGAAGTTCTCGCTGCAGGAAATGGTCGACCACTTCGACCTGTCCCGCGTCTCCCTCGGCGGGCCGATCTTCGATATCGAGAAGCTGTCCTGGCTCAACGGCCAGTGGCTGCGCGACCTGCCGGTGGAAGAGTTCGCCCGCCGCGTGCAGAACTGGGCGTTCAACCCCGAGTACCTGATGAAGATCGCGCCGCTGGTGCAGAGCCGCGTCGAGACCTTCAGCCAGGTCGCGCCCCTGGCGAATTTCTTCTTCGCCGGCAGCCTGCCGCTGGATGCCAAGCTGTTCGAGCACAAGAAACTCTCGCCGGAGGATGTGCGCAAGCTGATGCAACTGATCCTGTGGAAACTGGAAAGCCTGCGCCAGTGGGAGAAGGACAGCATCACCGCGACCATCCAGGCGGTGGTCGATGCCCTGGAGCTGAAGCTGCGTGATGCCATGCCGCTGATCTTCGCCTCGATCACCGGGCAGGCGAGTTCGGTGTCGGTGCTCGACGCGATGGAAATCCTCGGCCCGGACCTGACGCGCTTCCGTCTGCGCCAGGCCCTGGAACTGCTGGGTGGCGTGTCGAAGAAGGAAAACAAGGAATGGGAAAAGCTGCTGGGCACTATTGCCTGAATCGGCGCCTGAGCCGGTAGTGGCCACGTCATAGCCGTCTTTGCCGGTTGTGGACGTGGCCGACAACCCCCGGTTTTCCGGGGGATTGCGGTAAGTGATTGTTATCGCGGAAAAAATTTTTGAAAAATGTTCAAAAAAAGTTTGACAGGGGAGTGGGTCGCACTTAATATGCGCCCCGTCCACAAGACAACACGGAAACACAGCGACAACGCTGAGATGATGTGAAGTCTGACACTGTGGGGCTATAGCTCAGCTGGGAGAGCGCTTGCATGGCATGCAAGAGGTCAGCGGTTCGATCCCGCTTAGCTCCACCAAATTAGAAGCTTCAGGTTACGCTACACTGATCTGGAGTTTGTGCCGCGAATCGGAACCAGCGCCGATAGGGTACACAAGGGTTACGTCCCCTTCGTCTAGTGGCCTAGGACACCGCCCTTTCACGGCGGTAACAGGGGTTCGAGTCCCCTAGGGGACGCCAGTTTCACACAAGTGACATTGCAGCTTGATGTCGCTGCGCCGAGAGGCGAAAAATCCGGGGCTATAGCTCAGCTGGGAGAGCGCTTGCATGGCATGCAAGAGGTCAGCGGTTCGATCCCGCTTAGCTCCACCAATTTACGGTTCAGTACCTGGCCACACCGGTACTGTACTGATGTTGCAGGATGCTGCAGGTGCATCGAGTCACCGGGCAGCAAAAGTCGCCAACAAGCCGACTCCTGCAATGAAAGAAGGGTTTGCGTCCCCTTCGTCTAGTGGCCTAGGACACCGCCCTTTCACGGCGGTAACAGGGGTTCGAGTCCCCTAGGGGACGCCACGATTAGCCGCTCTGCGGGATTTTTAAGGGTCATTCATCTTTGAATGACCCTTTTGTTTTTTCCGAAATTTTTATTTTCCGCACTGAATTCCTTTTCGCATTTTTCAGTCAGACCAGCGGTCATGCGAAGACCTTGCGAAAAAATATTATGAGAATAATATTTCCGATGTAATATCTGGAGATGGCAATGAACGACAAAAAGGCCCAGACCCGTGAGCGCATCCTGCAGGCTGCCAGTGCCGCGTTGATCCAGCGTGGCCCGGCCGAGCCGAGTGTCAGTGAGGTGATGGCCGCCGCCGGTCTGACCGTGGGTGGCTTCTACGCGCATTTCGAGAGCAAGGACGCCTTGATGCTCGAGGCATTCAAGCAATTGCTGGCGCAGCGTCGGGCGAAAATGGATGAAGTCGACGACGCGCTGAGCGGCGAAGAACGGCGGGCCCTGTTTGCCGCGTTCTACCTGTCGCGCAAGCATCGCGATGCGGTCGACCATGCCTGCCCGCTGCCGGCGGTGGTGGGAGAGATCGGCAGCCTGCCGGAGTGCTTTCGCGAGGCGCTCAACGAACATGTGGAATTGATGGTCGCGCAACTGGCGGCCAGTCCCGAGGACACCGACAAGGCCCTGGCCGATATCGCCCTGATGATCGGTGGCCTGGCCGTGGCCCGGGCGCTGGGCCCGGGAGAGTTGTCCGACAGATTGCTGCGTGCCGCCAAGTCGGCGGTGCGCTGAAGGTTTCGACCTGGCCTGAGGTAATACCCGATGAACACTTTGCGCTGGATACGTGGCATCAATGGCACCTTGGGACGAGTGGCACCGCGGGTGGCCGCGAGCCGGATGCGTCAGGTTTTCATGACGCCCCGCGAGCGTTCGCCGCGGGATTGGGAGTTGCCGTTGCTGGCGACGGCCGAAAGGATCACCCTGCGTTTCGGTCTTTCCGCGCTGCGCTGGGGGCAAGGCCCCACCGTGCTGCTTATGCATGGCTGGGAAGGGCGACCCACGCAGTTCGCGAGCCTGATCGAGGCGCTGGTGGCTGCCGGTTACACCGCCGTGGCCCTCGACGGCCCGGCTCATGGCCAGTCGCCCGGGCACGAAGCGAATGTGGTGGCGTTTGCCCGCGCGCTGCTCGAGGCCGCCGCCGAGCTGCCGCCGCTCAAGGCGGTGATCGGCCATTCCATGGGCGGTGCCAGCGCGATGCTCGCCACCCAGCTCGGGCTGCGTACCGAGGCGCTGGTCAGCATTGCCGCTCCGGCACGGGTGCTGGGCGTATTGCGGGGCTTCGCCCAGCATGTCGGCTTGCCGCCACGGGCGCGTTCGGCGTTTATCCGGGAAGTCGAACGGGATGTCGGGATGCGTGCCGAGCACCTGGATATCGGGCATTACCAGATGGACATGCCCGGCCTGATCGTGCATGCCGAAGACGATCAACTGGTGGCGGTGGATGAATCGCGACGTATTCACGAAGCCTGGTTCGACAGCCGCCTGTTGCGCCTGGAAAGCGGCGGCCATCAGCGGGTGCTGGCCGATCCGCGGCTGATCGATGGCGTGCTCGCGCTGCTGGCCGGGCGTAGCATGGCGCAGCGCCAGTCGGCCTGATCCGTTACACTGGCCCGGTCTTTGAATCGACCGGGAGCGGTACATGAGCTGGGATCTGGCGACACCCTTCATCCTCGACCTGCAGGTGGCCGCCGAGGACATCGACGGCCTCGGGCACGCCAACAACGCGGTGTACGTCACCTGGCTGGAGCGCTGTGCCTGGCGGCATTCCCAGCGCCTGGGGCTGGACCTGAGCGAGTACCGCCGACTGGACCGGGCGATGGCCGTGGTGCGTCATGAAATCGACTACCTGGCTGCCGCCTACGAAGGTGATGAACTGCAATTGGCGACCTGGATCGTCGATTGGGACCAGCGCCTGAAAATGACCCGACGCTTCCAGCTGGTACGCCCCAGCGACAACCTGACCCTATTGCGTGCGCAGACCACCTTCGTCTGCATCGAGCTGTCCAGCGGCAAGCCCAGGCGCATGCCTGAGGAGTTTCTCCAGGGATACGGGCCGGCGCTGCAGTCGGCCTGAGGGTGTACCGGTTTGCTGCGGAACCCCGTAAACTGCCGCGCCTTTCGATATCCGCCTTTTTCAATGAGAGTCACCCATGCAAATTGCCCTGGCGCCCATGGAGGGGTTGGTCGATAACATCCTGCGCGATGTCCTGACTCGCGTCGGCGGCATCGACTGGTGCGTCACGGAGTTCATCCGTATCAACGATTCGCTGCTGACGCCGGCCTACTACCACAAGTTCGCCCCCGAACTGCTCACCGACGCCCGCACCGCCGCCGGCGTGCCGCTGCGCGTGCAACTGCTCGGTTCCGATCCGGTGTGCCTGGCCGAAAACGCGGCGCTGGCCTGCGAGCTGGGCTCGCAGGTGATCGACCTGAACTTCGGTTGCCCGGCCAAGACCGTGAACAAGTCCCGGGGCGGGGCGGTGCTGCTCAAGGAGCCGGAACTGCTCAACAGCATCGTCGAGCATGTGCGCCGGGCGGTACCGGCGCACATTCCGGTGACGGCGAAGATGCGCCTGGGTTTCGACAGCCCGGATGGCGCGCTGGTCTGTGGTACGGCCCTGGCCGAAGGCGGTGCCGCGCAGATCGTCGTGCATGCGCGCACCAAGGTCGATGGCTACAAGCCGCCGGCCCATTGGGAGTGGGTGGCGCGGGTGCAGGACGTGGTCAAGGTGCCGGTGTTCGCCAACGGTGACATCTGGTCGCTGGAAGACTGGCGGCGCTGTCGCGAGGTCAGTGGCGCCAAGGATTTCATGCTCGGTCGCGGTCTGGTGTCGCGCCCGGACCTGGCCCGGCAGATCGCGGCCGAGAGCGCCGGTGAAGAAGTGGTCGAGATGAGCTGGGGCGAATTGTTGCCGCTGCTCCAGGACTTCTGGCTGCAGGCCCGGGCGCAGCTCACGCCGCGCCAGGCGCCGGGTCGCCTGAAGCAGTGGCTGGCGATGTTGACGCGCAACTACCCGGAGGCGGTTGAGCTGTTCAGCCATGTGCGCCGCGAGACCGACTGCGACACGGTCAGCCGTCTGCTGCAGGTGCCGCTGTCCGAAGCGGCCTGACGCGGGCGCCAGAAAAATTTTTCGACAATCTCTTGAAATGCGTTTGGGCGTTCCTATCTAAGGGGTACGCGATGCCGAATTCGGGTCGCGAATCAAACCACTCGCTGAATTTCAGGAGATTGACATGACTACCGCATTTTCCCTGGCTCCACTGTTCCGTTCCTCCGTTGGCTTCGACCGTTTCAACGATCTGTTCGAAACCGCGCTGCGCAACGAGCCGGGCAGCAGCTACCCTCCTTACAACGTTGAAAAACACGGCGAAGACCAGTACCGCATCGTCGTCGCGGCCGCCGGTTTCCAGGAAGAAGACCTGGAGTTGCAAGTCGAGAAGGGCGTATTGACCGTCAGTGGCGGCAAGCGCGAAGCCAAGGCTGAACACGTCAGCTACCTGCACCAGGGCATAGCCCAGCGTGCCTTCAAGTTGTCCTTCCGCCTGGCCGACCATATCGAGGTCAAGGCTGCCGGCCTGAGCAACGGTCTGTTGAACATCGACCTGCTGCGGGTCGTACCGGAAGAGGCGAAAGCCAAGCGCATCCCGATCGGTGGGACGCAGCAACCGGCCCTGCAGCACTAAGCTCGAGTCTGCAGGACAGAGCCCCGCTTCGGCGGGGCTTTTTGTTGGCGGCCCGGCCGTCTCCCGCAAGGGGGCTGCGGGGTTCACAAAAGTCTTTTGAAGTCTTCCAGCGGCAACGGCCGGCTGTGCAGGTAACCCTGGTACAGATGGCAGCCCAGGCCTTCGAGGAACATCAACTGTTCCGGCAGTTCCACCCCTTCGGCAATCACCATCAGCCCCAGGCTGCGGGCCATGGCGACGATCGCGCGGATGATCTCCGCATCGTTGGGGTCGTGGGTGGCGTCACGCACGAACGACTGGTCGATCTTCAGCGCATCCACCGGCAGGCGCTTGAGGTAGGTCAGCGACGAATAGCCGGTGCCGAAGTCATCCATGGCGAAACTGACGCCGAGCTTGTTCAGGCGGCGCATCTTGTTGATGGTGTCCTCCATGTTCTGGATCACGATGCCTTCGGTGATTTCCAGCTTGAGCATCGAGGACGGCACGTTGTGCAGCAGCAGGCAGCGCTCCACCCGTTCGACGAAATCGGCCTGGCGGAACTGCCGCGGGCTGATGTTCACGCACAGGCTGAAGGAGTGGGCGATCAACCCTTCGCGCAACAGCACGCCAAAGGCCTCGCAGGCGTGGTCGAGAATCCAGGTGCCGACTTCGAGGATCAGCCCGCTGTCCTCCAGGACCTTGATGAATTCGGTGGGCGATTGTGCGCCGAGTTCCGGGTGGTGCCAGCGCACCAGCGCCTCGGCACCGACGATGCTGTTGTCGCGGGCGTCCACCTGGGGTTGGAAGTGCACGCTGAACTCGCCCCGGGAAAGCGCCTGGCGCAAGTCGTTCTCCATGCGCAGGCGTTCGCTGGCGGCCTTCTGCATGGTGCTGTGGAACATCTGGGTGATGTTGCGGCCGGAGTCCTTGGCCCGGTACAGCGCGATATCCGCGCGCTTGAGCAGGTCGGCGGGGGTCGAGCCATGGTCCGGGATCAGTGCCACGCCGATGCTCGGGGTCACCTGCAGGCGCTGGCCGTCGAGGAACATCGGTTCGGCCAGCAGCTCGCGGATGGTGTCCGCCAGGTCGCGAACCTTTTGCGTCACTTCACTGCGTGAGCCTTCCAGGCCGCTGAGCAGCACCACGAATTCGTCACCGCCGAGCCGCGCCACGGTGTCTTCGATGCGCACGCTGGCCTCCAGGCGGGCGGTGACCACCTTGAGCACGGTATCGCCCACCGGGTGGCCGAGTGAATCGTTGATGTGCTTGAAGTGGTCGAGGTCGAGAAACAGCAGGGCGCCGCGCAGGTTGTGGCGCTTGAGCAGGGCGATCTGCTGACTCAGGCGGTCGGTCAGCATGGCCCGGTTGGGCAGGTTGGTCAGCGGGTCGTGGTAGGCCAGGTGACGGATCTGTGCCTGGGCGTTCTTCAGCAGGCTGATGTCCCGGGCGGTCAGCAGCAGGCAGGCGGTTTCGTTGAGGGTGATCGGCTCGACCGAGATCTCCACCGTCAGCACGTCGCCGCGCTTGTTGCGCCCGAGCATGTCGCGATGGGGAACGTGGCCGCGTTCCTTGAGCTCCTCCAGGAGTGAGGTGCGCTCCTTGTGGTCGGCCCAGATGCCGAGTTCATACACGGTGCGGCCGATGACCTCGGCGTTGGAATAGCCGGTCAGCCGGCAGAAGCCATCGTTGACCTCCAGATAGCGGCCGCTCTGGCGTTCGATGATGGTGATGGCGTCGGGGCTGGAGTGGAAGGCCTTGGCGAATTTCTCCTCGCTGGCCTTGAGTGCGGCTTCGGCCCGTTGCTGCTGGGTGATGTCGCGCAGGGTGGTGACGATGCAGGGACGCTGCTCGACCTCGATCTGCCGGCTGCTGATCACGCAGGTCAGGGCCTGGCCGCTCTTGTGGTGCACGACCACCGCGACATTGTTCAGCGCCTGGTCGCGGATCACCTGCTGGATGCGTTGCAGACGCTTGGCCGAGTCTTCCCAGAGGCCGATCTGGTCGGCGCTGCGGTGGCGGATCTCGTCCAGGCTCCAGCCGAAGGTCTGGGTGAAGGCCGGGTTGATCTCGATGAACTGGCCGGTGTCCTGCAGGGTCACGCAGATCGGGTCGGGGCTGGCCTGGAACAGGCTGGCGAACTTTTCTTCCGAAGCCTGCAGGCGCTGCTCGCGCTCTACCTGCTCGGTGATGTCGAGCAGGGTTCCGGCCATGCGCAGCGGTTTGCCTTCGCTGTCGCGGTAGAGCCTGGCGCGGCTTTCCAGATAGCGCGAGGTGCCATTTTCCAGTTGCACCCGGTAGGTGACCTGGTAGCTGCCTGCCGGGCCTTCGCGCAGGCTGCGATAGGCATCGCGCATGTTTTCGCGCTCTTCGGGAGGGACGCCGTCAAAAAAGGCATCGAAGGACTCATGGAAGGGGTGTGGTTCCAGGCCGTGCAATTGCGCCGCGCGTGCCGAGCCATAGAGCATGCCGCTGGGGATGTGCCAGTCCCAGGTACCCAGTTGGGCCGAGTCCAGGGCCAGGTCGAGGCGCTCCTGGCTGTCCTTGAGGGCCTGGGCGGCGTTGTTGCGCTCGGTGGTATCGAGAAAGGTGCTGAGCAGGTAGGCCTGGCCCTCCAGTTCGACCCGCTGGGCGCTCAGAATGCCGTCGTGGATCTGGCCGTTGCTGGCGCGGAACTGCACCTCCTGGCTGACCGGGTCGGTTCTGCCGCGCAAGGACCTGACCAGCCTTGCCCGTTCTTCCGGGTGCACCCACAGACCCAGTTCCAGGGTGGTCATGCCGATCACCTGCAGCGCCGGCCAGCCGAACAGGCTTTCGAAATACTGGTTGGCCTCGCTGATCAGGCCGTCTTCCTCACGGGTCAGCAGCACCATGTTGGGGCTCAGGTGAAACAGGGTGGCAAAGCGTTTTTCCGAGCTGCTGAGGGCCTGCTCGCGCTGGCGCTGCTGGGTGACCTCGCGGATCACCCCGATCATCCGCTGCTTGCCGTTCTTGTCCGGCAGCAGGCTGCCGCTGATTTCCAGCCAGTGCAGGCTGCCGTCCGGCCAGCGGATGCGGTGGTGCATGGCCTGTTCCACCGGCTCGCCGGCGAGTACCGCATGAAAGGCGCGCAGCGTGCGGGCGCGGTCCTCGGGCGGCAGCAGGTCGAGATAGTCGATATCCTTGGGCAGCGGCTGGTGCGGGTCGAAGCCGAACAGCGCCTGGGTGCCGCGGGACCAACTGACCTGGCCGTTCTCGATGTCCCAGGACCAGGCTCCCAGGCGCGCACCGTTGAGGGCGGCCAGCAGCTGCGGGGCGCTTTCCCAGCTCTTTTCCGACTCGTGAGGGTCGAGGGCATGGATGCGCGGCAAGGGCGGAATACGGCTAGCGTTCTTGGGCATCAACGGCAGTCCTTGGGTGAAAGGCACGTTATTGCTGCAAGAGGCCTGGGCTGAGACAGAGCCGGCTTATGCCGTAAGAGTCGGCAAATCCGTCTGCGCATCCAATAAAGCCATAAAGGCCCGTGCGGCATTCGACAGCGTCCGTTCGGTATGCAGGATATAGCCTAGCTGGCGACTGAGCTGTATGCCCGGTAAAGGTATGCGCGCGACCTGATCGTCGAGCATGGTGCGTGGCAGCACGCTCCAGGCCAGGCCGATGGACACCATCATCTTGATGGTTTCCAGGTAGTTGGTGCTCATGGCGATGTTCGGCGTCAGGCCCTGGGCCTCGAACAGGCGCTGGACGATGTGGTGGGTGAAGGTGTTGCCGCCGGGGAAGACCGCCGGTCGGTGGGCGATGTCCCGCAGGCTGACCTGGTCGTTGCTGGCCAACGGGTGCTCGGGGGCGACGACGAAATCCAGTGGGTCGTCCCACACCGGCACGGCACGGACCAGGTGATGGGGCTCCGGCGCCAGGGTGATGACCGCCAGTTCGGCGCGGCCGTGGAGAATTTCCTCGTAGGCGACTTCCGAATCGAGGAACTGAATGTCCAGCGCCACCTTGGGGTACTGCCGGGTGTAGGCCCGCAGCAGCGGAGGCAGGCGGTGCAGGCCGATGTGATGGCTGGTGGCCAGCGTCAGGCGGCCGCTGACTTCGCCGGTGAGGTTGGTCAGGGCCCGGCGGGTGTCGTCGAGCACGTTGAGGATCTGGTAGGCGCGCGGCAGCAGGGCGCGACCGGCCTCGGTCAGGCCGACCTCACGGCCCAGCCGGTCGAACAGGCGCACGTTGAGTTGCTGCTCCAGGCCGGCGATCCGTTTGCTGATGGCTGGCTGGGTCAGGTGCAGGCGTTCGCCGGCCCCGGAGAAGCTGCCGGTTTCGGCGATGGCGATAAAGGCGTTGAGGTTGGCCAGGTCCATGATCGGTATTCCAGATGGCTATCCGAAGCATAAAAATTATGAATTTGAGTTATTCACTCTAACCTCATAGCATCGACCTCACAAGCCAAAGGGTTATTGAGAACAGTCATCAATAAGCCCGGGGCATAGAAACAAGCTGATGAGGAAACGTCTGATGGCCGGCAAAACGCTTTACGACAAGCTTTGGGAATCCCATGAAGTGAAACGGCGCGATGATGGGTCGTCGCTGATCTACATCGACCGTCACATCATCCACGAAGTGACCTCGCCCCAAGCGTTCGAAGGCCTCAAGCTGGCCGGGCGCAAGCCATGGCGGGTCGATTCGATCGTCGCCACGCCGGACCACAACGTGCCGACCACCCCCGAGCGCAAGGGCGGCATCGAGGCGATCGCCGACCAGGTGTCGCGTATCCAGGTACAGACCCTCGACGACTACTGCGACGAGTTCGGCATCACCGAATTCAAGATGAACGACGTGCGCCAGGGCATCGTCCACGTGATCGGCCCGGAGCAGGGCGCGACCCTGCCGGGCATGACCGTGGTCTGCGGTGACTCGCATACCTCGACCCACGGCGCCTTCGGGGCCCTGGCCCACGGTATCGGCACCTCCGAGGTCGAGCACGTATTCGCCACCCAGTGCCTGGTCGCGAAGAAGATGAAGAACATGCTGGTCCGCGTCGAGGGGCAGTTGCCGCTCGGCGTGACCGCCAAGGACATCGTGCTGGCCGTCATCGGCAAGATCGGCACCGCTGGCGGTAACGGCCATGCCATCGAGTTTGCCGGCAGCGCCATCCGCGACCTGTCCATCGAAGGCCGCATGACCATCTGCAACATGTCCATCGAGGCCGGTGCCCGCGTGGGCCTGGTGGCGGCCGACGAAAAGACCGTCGCCTACGTCAAGGACCGTCCGTTCGCTCCGAAAGGCGCGGAGTGGGAGCGTGCCGTCGAGGCCTGGAAGGACCTGGTGTCCGATGCCGATGCGGTGTTCGACACCGTGGTCGAGCTCGATGCCGCCCAGATCAAGCCGCAGGTCAGCTGGGGCACCTCGCCGGAAATGGTGCTCGCCGTCGACCAGAACGTACCGGACCCGGCCCAGGAGCCGGACCTGGTCAAGCGCGGTTCCATCGAGCGCGCGCTCAAGTACATGGGCCTGACCGCCAACCAGGCGATCACCGACATCCAGCTGGACCGGGTATTCATCGGTTCCTGCACCAACTCGCGGATCGAGGACCTGCGGGCGGCGGCGGCGATCGCCAAGGGCCGCAAGGTGGCCTCGACCATCAAGCAGGCGCTGGTGGTGCCGGGCTCCGGCCTGGTCAAGGCCCAGGCCGAAGCGGAAGGCCTGGACAAGATTTTCCTCGAAGCCGGTTTCGAGTGGCGTGAACCGGGCTGCTCGATGTGCCTGGCGATGAACCCGGACCGCCTGGAAAGCGGCGAGCACTGCGCCTCGACGTCCAACCGCAACTTCGAAGGGCGCCAGGGTGCCGGTGGGCGTACCCACCTGGTCAGCCCGGCCATGGCCGCGGCGGCTGCCATCAATGGCCGTTTCATCGACGTTCGCGAATTGATCTGAGGAAAAACACATGAAAGCCTTTACCCAGCACACCGGTCTCGTCGCGCCGTTGGACCGTGCCAACGTCGATACCGATCAGATCATTCCCAAGCAGTTCCTCAAGTCGATCAAGCGTACCGGCTTCGGTCCCAACCTGTTCGACGAGTGGCGCTACCTGGACGTCGGTTATGCCTACCAGGACAACTCCAAGCGTCCGCTGAACAAGGACTTCGTGCTCAACGCCGAGCGCTACCAGGGTGCCAGTGTGCTGCTGGCCCGGGAGAACTTCGGTTGCGGCTCCAGCCGCGAGCACGCGCCGTGGGCCCTGGACGAGTACGGTTTCCGCAGCATCATCGCGCCGAGCTATGCCGACATCTTCTTCAACAACAGCTTCAAGAACGGCCTGTTGCCGATCATTCTCAGCGACAGCGAAGTCGACGAGCTGTTCCAGCAGGTCGAGGCCACCCCGGGTTACCAACTGACCGTCGATCTCGCGGCCCAGACCGTGACCCGTCCGGATGGCAAGGTCTATCACTTCGAAGTCGATGCGTTCCGCAAGCATTGCCTGCTCAACGGCCTGGATGACATCGGCCTGACCCTGCAGGACGGCGACGCGATCGCGGCGTTCGAGGCCAGGCATCGTGCCAGCCAGCCTTGGCTGTTTCGCGACGCCTGATCCGATGTAGGCGGGGCGGGCCTCTTCGCGGGCAAGCCCGGCGCCTACAGAGTTGTGCCGAATATACGCACCCAACCTGTAGGCGCCGGGCTTGCCCGCGAAGAGGCCCTCAAACCCCTGCAACGCCCTGGCAACCCGACAGAAGGACCACCCCATGACCAGCAATGCCCACAGCCAAGTGGTACAAAAGCAGTTCGGTGAACAGGCGGCTGCCTACCTGAGCAGCGCCGTACACGCCCAGGGCGCCGAGTTCGCGCTGCTCCAGGCCGAACTGGCCGGGCGCGCCGACGCGCGGGTGCTGGATCTGGGCTGCGGCGCCGGCCATGTGAGCTTCCACGTTGCGCCGCTGGTGGCCAAGGTGGCGGCCTATGACCTGTCGCAGCAGATGCTCGACGTGGTCGCCGCGGCCGCCACGGAGCGTGGCCTGGACAACATCGTGACGGTGCGCGGCGCGGCCGAGAGCCTGCCGTTCGCCGATGGCGAATTCGATTTCGTCTTCAGCCGCTACTCGGCGCATCACTGGAGCGATCTCGGCCTGGCCCTGCGGGAAGTGCGGCGGGTTTTGAAACCCGGTGGCGTCGCAGCCTTTATCGACGTCATGTCGCCTGGCAGCCCGTTGTTCGACACCTACCTGCAGGCCGTCGAGGTGCTGCGCGACACCAGCCACGTGCGCGATTATTCGGCCGCCGAGTGGGCGCGCCAGGTCAGCGAGGCGGGTCTGCACGTGCGCAGCACCAGCCGCCAGCGCTTGCGTCTGGAGTACACCTCCTGGGTCGAGCGCATGCGCACCCCGGCGGCGTTGCGGGTGGCGATTCGCGAGCTGCAGCAGGCGATGGGCGCCGAAGTGCGGGAATATTTTGAGATTGAGGCCGATGGTTCGTTCAGTACAGATGTACTGGTGCTGTGGGCCGAGCGATAGACTTTTTTCCAGGTCGCCCGGTATCACCGGTGCGCCGACAGATGACATGAGGAAAGCATGAGCAAGCAGATTCTGATTCTCCCAGGCGACGGTATTGGTCCGGAAATCATGGCCGAAGCGGTCAAGGTGCTGGAACTGGCCAACGAGAAGTACGACCTGGGCTTCGAACTGAGTCACGACGTGATCGGTGGCGCGGCCATCGACAAGCACGGCGTGCCCCTGGCCGACGAGACCCTGGAACGTGCCCGCGCTGCCGATGCGGTGCTGCTGGGCGCCGTTGGCGGGCCGAAGTGGGACAAGATCGAGCGGGACATCCGCCCGGAGCGCGGCCTGCTGAAGATCCGTGCGCAACTGGGCCTGTTCGGCAACCTGCGTCCGGCGATCCTCTACCCGCAACTGGCCGATGCCTCGAGCCTCAAGCGCGAAATCGTCGCCGGCCTGGATATCCTGATCGTGCGCGAACTGACCGGCGGCATCTACTTCGGCGCACCGCGTGGTACCCGCGAGCTGGAGAATGGCGAGCGCCAGTCCTACGACACCCTGCCGTACAGCGAAAGCGAAATCCGCCGTATCGCCCGGGTCGGTTTCGACATGGCCCGCGTGCGTGGCAAGAAGCTCTGCTCGGTGGACAAGGCCAACGTCCTGGCATCCAGCCAGCTGTGGCGTGAAGTGGTCGAGGAGGTCGCCAAGGACTACCCGGACGTCGAACTGAGCCACATGTACGTCGACAACGCGGCGATGCAACTGGTGCGTGCGCCGAAGCAGTTCGACGTGATCGTCACCGACAACATGTTCGGCGACATCCTCTCCGACGAGGCGTCGATGCTCACCGGTTCGATCGGCATGCTGCCGTCGGCGTCCCTGGATGCCAACAACAAGGGCATGTACGAGCCTTGCCACGGTTCGGCTCCGGACATCGCCGGGCAGGGCATTGCCAACCCGCTGGCAACCATCCTGTCGGTATCGATGATGCTGCGCTACAGCTTCAACCTGCACGAAGCGGCCGCCGCCATCGAGCAGGCGGTAAGCCTGGTGCTGGACCGCGGCTTGCGCACCGGCGATATCTGGTCCGAGGGTTGTACCCGGGTCGGAACGCAGGAAATGGGTAACGCAGTAGCCGAGGCGCTGCGGAATCTGTAATCTCTCGGGCCCACCGCCTCTTTCATCCCCGGAAGCGGTGACCCACTTTTGTAAAAGGTGTAGTTGCGATGAAACGTGTAGGTCTGATCGGTTGGCGCGGTATGGTCGGTTCCGTGCTCATGCAGCGGATGCTGGAAGAGCGGGACTTCGATCTTATTGAGCCGGTGTTCTTCACCACTTCCAATGTCGGTGGCCAGGGCCCTGCCGTGGGCAAGGATATTGCTCCGCTGAAGGACGCCTACAGCATTGAAGAGCTGAAAACCCTCGACGTGATTCTGACCTGCCAGGGTGGCGACTACACCAGCGAGGTCTTCCCCAAGCTGCGCGAAGCCGGCTGGCAGGGCTACTGGATCGATGCCGCGTCCAGCCTGCGGATGCAGGATGACGCGGTGATCGTCCTCGACCCGGTCAACCGCAAGGTCATCGACCAGCAACTGGATACCGGTACCCGCAACTTCATCGGCGGCAACTGCACCGTCAGCCTGATGCTGATGGGCCTGGGCGGCCTGTTCGAGGCTGGCCTGGTGGAGTGGATGAGCGCCATGACCTATCAGGCCGCTTCCGGTGCCGGTGCACAGAACATGCGTGAGCTGATCCGCCAGATGGGCGCGACCCACGCGGCGGTCGCCGATGACCTGGCCAACCCGGCCAGCGCCATCCTCGACATCGACCGCAAGGTCGCCGAGACCATGCGCAGCGATGCCTATCCGACCGAGAACTTCGGTGTGCCGCTGGCCGGCAGCCTGATTCCGTGGATCGACAAGGAACTGCCGAACGGCCAGAGCCGCGAAGAGTGGAAGGCCCAGGCCGAGACCAACAAGATCCTCGGTCGCTTCAAGAACCCGATCCCGGTGGACGGCATCTGCGTGCGCATCGGCGCCATGCGTTGCCACAGTCAGGCGCTGACCATCAAGCTGAACAAGGATGTGCCGATGGCCGACATCGAAGGCCTGATCAGCCAGCACAACCCCTGGGTCAAGCTGGTGCCGAACCAGCGCGAGATCAGCATGCAGGAGCTGAGCCCGACCAAGGTCACCGGTACCCTGAACATCCCGGTGGGCCGTCTGCGCAAGCTGAACATGGGCTCGCAGTTCCTCGGCGCGTTCACCGTCGGCGACCAGCTGCTGTGGGGCGCTGCCGAACCGCTGCGCCGCATGCTGCGGATCCTGCTGGAGCGTTGATTCGCTGAAGGCGTGAAGACAGCCCGCGACTCGCAAGAGCCGCGGGCTTTTTATTTCCTGTGGTGCGCTCACGGTCGCGTGGTCCCTGTGGGAGCGGGCGTGCCCGCGAAGCTTCCGGTATTTCAGGGGCGTATTCGCGGGCACGCCCACTCCTACAGAGGTACCGGCAAATTGCCTGACCGCGCGGTCACGGGTAAAGTGCGCACCCCCCCGTTTTGCCTGAGGAGAATCCCATGAGCCAGTCCCTTGATGTTGCCGTGATCGGTGCCACCGGCACGGTCGGCGAAACCCTGGTGCAGATCCTCGAAGAGCGGGATTTTCCGGTGGCCAACCTGCATCTGCTGGCCAGCAGCGAGTCGGCCGGGCAATCGGTGCCATTCCGGGGCAAGAACGTGCGTGTTCGCGAAGTCGATGAGTTCGACTTCGCCAAGGCCCGACTGGTGTTTTTTGCCGCGGGGCCGGCGGTCACCCTCAGTTTTGCGCCACGGGCGACGGCGGCTGGCTGCACGGTGATCGACCTGTCGGGCGCCTTGCCGGCGCCGCAGGTGGTGCCGGAAGCCAATGCCGAGGTGCTGTCGGGCCTGGGCAGGCCGCTGCAGGTCGGCAGCCCGAGCGCTTCGGCCGCCGCGCTGGCCGTGGCCCTGGCACCGCTCAAGGGTTTGCTGGAGATTCGCCAGGTGAGCCTGACCGCCTGCCTGGCAATGTCCACCCAGGGGCGTGAAGCGGTCAGCGAGCTGGCCCGGCAGACCACCGAACTGCTGAACATGCGCCCGCTGGAACCCCGGGTTTTCGACCGTCAGGTGGCCTTCAACCTGCTGGCCCAGGTCGGCAAGCCGGATGCCCGGGGCCATGTTCCCCTGGAAAAACGCCTGGTCAACGAGTTGCGCGAACTGCTGCAAGCACCTTTACTAAAAATTTCAGTCACTTGCGTTCAAGCCCCGGTGTTTTTTGGCGATAGCTATAGTGTGTCCCTGCAGGCCGCTGCCGACGTCGATCTGCAAGCGGTGAACGCGGCGCTCGAGGCCGCCGAGGGTATCGAGCTGGTCGATGGCGACGATTATCCGACCGCGGTCGGTGACGCCGTGGGCCAGGATGTGGTCTATGTCGGACGGGTTCGTCATGGCGTGGATGATCCGGCACAGCTCAACCTGTGGCTGACCACGGACAACGTGCGCAAGGGCGCCGCGCTGAACGCCGTGCAACTGGCCGAGCTGTTGATAAAAGACCCGCTGTAAAAGATACTTGGCGACAATTTGCAGAATGATTCTGGCCTGACGCTATGCTCAGGTTGGTTGCTGAAGGTGAGCTGCCCCACGGGCACTTGCAGGGGCATCGGCGACAACAGGGTGATGCGCTCGTATTTCCACGGCCGCACACCATGCCGCAAGGCAGCTACACCACCTTCTCGCTGGCCGAGGAACGCACAAACAAAGGAAGAGGCTGATGGTTCAAGTTCGCAAACTGGTGTTAGCAATAGCGGCCGCTTCGGCGCTGTCTTCCGGTATGGCGCATGCCCTCGGGCTTGGGGAGATGACCCTCAAGTCGACCCTGAACCAGCCGCTGCTGGTGGAAATCGAATTGCAGGATGTCGGTGGTCTCAGCGCTTCCGATATCGTGCCCAGCCTGGCTTCTCCCCAGGCGTTCAGCGATGCCGGCGTCAACCGCCAGGATTTCCTGAATGACCTGACCTTCACGCCCGTCGTCAATCCCAACGGTCGCAGCGTGGTTCGAGTGACCTCCAGCAAGCCGCTGTCCGAGGCCTACGTACGCTTCCTGGTCCAGGTGCAGTGGCCCCAGGGCCGGCTGATGCGCGACTACAGCGTGTTGCTCGATCCATCCAGATACGCACCGGCAGGCGAGGCCGCCAAGCCGGCTGTCGCGCCGAACGCGCCGGTCACCGCACCGACCCGGGCCAAGCAGTACACCACCGGGGCCAAGGATACCCTCTGGGAAATCGCTGCCAGGGAGCGTAATGGCGCTTCCGTGCAGCAGACCATGCTGGCGATCCAGGCGTTGAATCCGGGGGCCTTCGTCGATGGCAACATCAACCGCCTCAAGACCGGCCAGGTGCTGCGTCTGCCGGATACCGTACAAAGCACTGCGCTGCCGCAGTCCAAGGCGATCGCCGAGGTGGCCGCGCAGAACGCCGCCTGGCGCCAGGGACGTCGTGCCGGCCATGCCGCTGGCAAGCAGCAGCTCGACGCCACCCGGCACAAGGGCGGGGAGGGCGCGCCTGTCGCGGGCGAGCGCAAGGACAAGCTGAGCCTGGTTTCCGCCGAGAACGGCAAGAAGGGCGGCAAGGGGGCGGCCGGCGATAGCAAGGCCCTGAGCGACAAGCTGGCGGTGACCCAGGAGAGCCTCGACGCGACCCGTCGCGACAACGCCGAACTGAAAAGCCGCATGGAAGACCTGCAGAGCCAGCTGGACAAGCTGCAGCGCCTCATCGATCTGAAGAACGACCAGTTGGCCAAGCTGCAGGCCGAAGGGGCGGCCGCCGCTGCCGCTCCGGCACCTGCGCCGACCCAGCCGGCGGTGTCGGCCGAACTGGTGGCCAAGCCTGAGCCCGCTCCGGTCGTCGCCACCCCTGCACCGGCTCCCGCCGAGGCGGCCAAGCCGGTCGAGCCAGCGGTCCAGCCGGCACCGAGCGAAGAGCGCAAGCTCGACGACCTGCTGTCCAGCCCGATCCTGATGGGGCTGATTGCCGGTTCCGTGGTGCTGGTGGCGCTGCTGCTCCTGCTGTTGCTGGTCCGTCGTCGAAAGGCCCAGCAGGAAGCCGAGAAGCATCAGCGCATGGCCAAGGCGTTGTCGGAAGAGACCGACTTCGCGGCCGACCTGGACATGCCGGAAAGCAGCTTCGAGGGCCTGGAGGTACCCGCGCCCAATGTAAAGTTGGCGCCGGCCCCGGCGCCGGCTCCCGTCGCTGAACGTCCGACCGATGTCCTGGGTCAGGCTGAGCTGCACATCGAACGCGGTCATCTGAACCAGGCCGCCGATCTGCTGGAGGAGGCGGTCAAGTTCGAGCCGCAGCGCAGCGATCTGCGCCTGAAACTGATGGAAGTCTACGGTCGCCAGGGTGACCGCGATGCCTTTGTGCGCCAGGAGCGGCAACTGCCGGCCAATGGCGATAACCAGGCTCGGGTCGAACAGCTCAAGAGCCGCTTCCCTGCCATGGTGGCCGTGGCCGCCGCTGCTGCGGCAGGCCTGGGCGCAGCCGCTGCCGCCGCCGAACTGGACGAGCAGTTCGTCCAGGAGCTGCTGCAGGATGACGAGCCGGCCCCGGTCGCTGCACCGGAGCCTGTGGTTGCCGCGGCACCCGAGCCGGTTGTGGATGAATTCGACAACGACTTCGACCTCAGCCTGGATGACCTGGAAGCCGTCTCTCCGTCGGTGGCGCCAGTCGCCGCTCCGACTGTCGAGGAAAGCCTGGATGACCTGCAGCTCGACGACGATCTGAGCTTCGAGTCGGTACTGGCGCAGCAGACCGAAGCCAAGGATGATCTGAGCGGTCTGGACGATCTCTCCGACTTCGACCTGGATCTGGGCGGTGACGAACCGGTGGCTGCGGCCCAGGCCGATGACGACTTCCTGCTCGGGCTGGCCGATGATCCCAAGGCACCGGAGGGTGAGGTGCCGACCCTCGACGCGCTGGATGATCTGGGGCTGCCGGCGGACTTCGATCTTTCGCTGGCCGATGACCTGGCGACTGACGACCTGGCGGCGGATGATCTGCTGGCTGACGAGTTGTTGGCCGACACCGGGCCGAACGCCTTCACCGACGAGCTCGACGATGTCAACGCCGAGCTGGATCGCCTGTCCCAGAGCCTGGAGCAGCCGCCGCTGGCGACGCCGAGCTTTACCGAGCAGGACGCCGCCCTGGGGGATGATGAGCCGGAGTTCGATTTCCTGGCCGGAACCGACGAGGCGGCGACCAAGCTCGATCTGGCCCAGGCCTACATCGACATGGATGACAAGGATGGCGCCCGCGATATTCTGGCCGAGGTCATCAGCGAAGGCAGCGATGCGCAGAAGAGCGAAGCCAGGGAGATGCTCAAGCGCCTGGCTTGAGTCGAACCGATAGCGGTAAAAACAGCGGCAGCCCACGGGCTGCCGTTGTCGTTATGGGCGCGCGCCTTATAATGCACGCCTTTGCGTTAATCATCAGGCTGCAAGTTCTTGGCAAATATAGATAACCCGGCTGCCGAAATGGCGGCCGAAGGCTTTTTCCGCATCGCCCTGGGCGTGGAATACAAAGGCTCGCGCTACCGTGGCTGGCAGCGCCAGGCCTCGGGCGTGCTGTCGGTCCAGGAAACCCTGGAGGATGCGCTGTCGAAGGTGGCGGACTCGCCGGTCTCGCTGATGTGCGCCGGGCGCACCGACGCCGGTGTGCATGCGTGCGGGCAGGTGGTGCATTTCGATACCCGCGCCGAGCGTTCGATGAAGGCCTGGACCATGGGCGCCAATATCAATCTGCCCCATGACATCAGTGTCACCTGGGCCAAGGTCATGCCGGCGCATTTCCATGCCCGCTTCAAGGCCATCGCCCGGCGCTACCGCTACGTGATCTACAACGACCAGATCCGTCCGGCGCACCTCAATGAGGAAATCACCTGGAACCATCGGCCGCTGGATGAGCAGCGTATGGCCGAGGCCGCACGCTACCTGGTCGGTACCCACGATTTCAGCGCCTTCCGCGCCGGGCAATGCCAGGCCAAGTCGCCGATCAAGGAAGTGCACCACCTGCGGGTCACCCGGCACGGCAAGATGATCGTCATCGACATCCGTGCCGGCGCCTTCCTGCACCACATGGTGCGCAATATCGCCGGTGTGCTGATGACTATCGGTGCCGGTGAACGCCCGGTCGAATGGGCGCGCGAGGTGCTGGAGAGTCGCATCCGTCGTACGGGTGGGGTGACGGCGCATCCGTTCGGGTTGTACCTGGTGCAGGTGGAGTACCGCGACGAGTTCGAGTTGCCCGAACGTTATATCGGGCCACACTTCCTCACCGGTTTCTCGGAGCTTGCCGGCTGACGCCTGGAAAAGCATTTGCTACCATCCGGGCCTTTATCCGGAAAACCTTGGGGTTCTGACGACATGTCCGCCGTTCGCAGCAAAATTTGCGGAATCACCCGCATTGAAGATGCGTTGGCCGCGGTCGAGGCCGGAGCCGATGCCATCGGTTTCGTGTTCTATGCCAAGAGCCCGCGGGCGGTGACGTTCCAGCAGGCGCGGGCGATCATTGCCGCACTGCCGCCGTTCGTCACCACCGTGGGCCTGTTCGTCAACGCCAGTCGTTGCGAGCTGGGCGAGATTCTCGATGCGGTGCCGCTGGACCTGTTGCAGTTCCATGGCGATGAGACCGGCGCGCAGTGCGAGGGCTTCAACCGGCCGTACATCAAGGCGCTGCGGGTCAAGGCCGGTGACGACATCGCCGCGGCCTGCCGGGCCTATCCCGGTGCCAGCGGCATCCTGCTCGACACCTATGTCGAAGGCGTGCCGGGTGGAACCGGCGAGGCCTTCGACTGGTCTCTGGTGCCGCAGGGCCTGAGCAAGCCGATCATCCTGGCCGGTGGCCTGACTGCGGACAACGTGGCGCAGGCCATTGCCCAGGTCAAGCCGTATGCCGTGGATACCAGCGGCGGGGTCGAGCAGAGCAAGGGCATCAAGGACCCCGCGAAGATCAAGGCGTTCATCCAGGCGGTGCGCGCCAGTTGATTGCCGATGTGACGGGCGGCAATCTGCCGCCGTCCATGCTTACCGCCACAGAAAACAGGCGGGCCCGGTTGTCCGACGGGCCGAAAACGAATTGGAGAAAGAAAGCATGAGCAACTGGTTAGTAGACAAACTGATCCCTTCGATCATGCGTTCCGAGGTGAAGAAGAGCTCGGTGCCCGAGGGCCTGTGGCACAAGTGCCCGTCGTGCGACGCGGTGCTCTATCGTCCGGAGCTGGAAAAGACCCTGGACGTCTGCCCCAAGTGCAACCACCACATGCGTATTGGCGCCCGCGCCCGCATCGATATCTTCCTGGACGCCGAAGGCCGCGTCGAGCTGGGGGCTGACCTGGAGCCGGTCGACCGCCTGAAGTTCCGCGATGGCAAGAAGTACAAGGACCGCCTGAGCGCGGCACAGAAGCAGACCGGCGAAAAAGACGCTCTGGTTTCGATGAGCGGTACCCTGCTGGGCATGCCGATCGTGGTATCGGCGTTCGAATTCTCGTTCATGGGTGGCTCCATGGGCGCCATCGTCGGCGAGCGCTTCGTTCGTGCGGCCAACTACGCCCTGGAAAAACGTTGCCCGATGGTCTGCTTCTCGGCTTCCGGCGGTGCGCGGATGCAGGAAGCGCTGATCTCGCTGATGCAGATGGCCAAGACCTCGGCCGTGCTGGCACGCCTGCGCGAAGAAGGCCTGCCGTTCATCTCCGTGCTGACCGACCCGGTCTACGGTGGGGTTTCCGCCAGCCTGGCGATGCTCGGCGACGTGATCGTCGGTGAGCCGAAGGCGCTGATCGGTTTCGCCGGCCCGCGCGTGATCGAGCAGACCGTACGGGAAAAACTGCCGGAAGGCTTCCAGCGCAGCGAGTTCCTGCTGGAACACGGTGCCATCGACATGATCATCCCACGCCAGGAGCTGCGTCCGCGCCTGGGTAGCCTGCTGGCGCAGATGATGGGCCTGCCGACGCCTGTGTACGTGGCGGCACCTGTCGAGCCTGTCGTTGTTCCACCGGCACCGGCAAAAGTATGACCGAACGTACCCTGGGCGACTGGCTCGCCTACCTGGAGCAACTGCATCCATCGGCCATCGACATGGGGTTGGAGCGCTCGCAAGAGGTAGCGAACCGCATGGGGCTGGGCAAGCCGGCGCCCCGGGTAGTGACCGTTACGGGCACCAACGGCAAGGGCTCGACCTGCGCCTTCGTCGCCTCGCTGTTGATGGCGCAAGGTCTCAAGGTCGGCGTCTACAGTTCGCCACACCTGCTGCGCTACAACGAGCGCGTGCAGATCAACGGTGTCGAGGCCAGCGATGCCGAGCTGTGCGAGGCCTTCGTCGCGCTGGAAGCCGGCCGTGGCGATACCTCGCTGACCTACTTCGAGATGGGCACCCTGGCGGCGTTCTGGCTGTTCGAGCGTGAACAGCTGGATGCCGTGGTGCTGGAAGTCGGTCTTGGCGGGCGCCTGGATACGGTCAATGTGGTCGACGCCGACTTCGCCCTGGTGACCAGTATCGGCGTCGATCATGCCGAGTACCTGGGCAACACCCGCGAGTCGGTGGCCTACGAGAAGGCCGGGATCTTCCGTGCGGGCCGGCCGGCGCTGTGCGGTGACCTGAATCCGCCCCAGCCGCTGCTGGACAAGGCGCGTGAGCTGAACAGCCCGCTGTTGCTGCGCGGCCGCGATTTCGACCTCGCGTCCACCGACCGTCATTGGCAGTGGCGCGGTGTCGACGGCCAGGGCCTGCCGCTCGAACTGCACGACCTGCCGTTGCTGGACCTGCCGATGGAGAATGCCGCATTGGCACTCCAGGCCTATGCGCTGATGGGGTTGCCCTGGCAGCCCGAGCGCATCGGTGCCGCCCTGCAGGCGACGCGGATCGTGGGTCGACTGGACCGGCGGACCGTCAACTGGCAGGGTAGGCAGGTCAGGCTGATGCTGGATGTCGGGCATAACCCGCATGCCGCCGAGTACCTGGCCCAGCGTCTGGCACGCCAGCCGCTGGCCGGACGACGCCTGGCGGTGTTCGGCCTGCTGGCGGACAAGGATCTCGACGGCGTGGTGGCGCAGCTGGATGGCCATGTGCAGCATTGGGCGGTCACGCCGCTGCAGTCGCCGCGCAGCCGCCCGGCTGCGGACCTGCAGGTTGCCTTGCAGGCCCGCGGCGCGGCGGTGACGGTGTATGAAAGCGTGGCCACGGCGCTGGAAGGGCAGTGTGCCCAGGCCACGGTCGATGATGAGATTCTGTTGTTCGGATCGTTCTTTTGCGTAGCCGAGGCGCTGGAATGGCTGGCCCGGCGCGCCACGGAGGAAGCTGCAGATGGCATTGCTGGATAGGGCGTACAAGCAGCGGATGGTCGGCGCGCTGGTATTGGTGGCGCTGGCGGTGATCTTTCTGCCGATGCTGTTTTCCCGTCAGGATGAACAGCGCCAGGTGCGTGTCGACCCGCCAGCGGCGCCACAGGCCCCCGTGGTGCCCCAGGTGCATGTCGAGCCGGTGGCCGTGCCGGAGCCGCAAAACCTGCCCCAGGACCCCTTGCCGCCAGAGGACGACGAGGTCGTGGCCGTTCCGGCAGCGCCTGCGGCCAAGCCGGCCACTGCGACGCCGGTCGCTCCAGCCGTCCCTGCGACCAAGCCGGTGGCTCCGGTAGCGACGACCAAACCGGCGACCCCCGCGTCCGTGCCTGCTTCGGCGGCCAAGCCCGCCGCGGTACCCGCGCAGACGCCGGCCCAGGTGGTGGCGCAGGCTCCGGCGAAGCTCGATACCACGCAGAATCGCGTCGACCCCAACGGTCTGCCGATCAGTTGGTCGGTACAACTGGCCAGCCTGTCGAGCCGGGAGGGTGCCGAGAGCCTGCAGAAGAGCTTGCGCAGCCAGGGCTACAACGCCTATATCCGTTCCGCCGATGGCAAGAACCGGGTCTTCGTCGGTCCCCTGATCGAGCGTGCGGAGGCTGATCGCCTGCGCGACCTGCTCGGTCGCCAGCAGAACCTGAAGGGTTTTGTCGTTCGTTTCCAGCCCGAGCGCGGTTAAGCGCCGGGTTGTACGAAATCCACCGAACAACTGCCTTACCAGCAAGGCGGCGCTCTGCTAAAATGCGCCGCCTTATCCGTCTGTAGGCTGCACTGTGCCATTTACCTGGGTTGACTGGGCGATTATCGCGGTAATCGTCGTTTCTGCTTTGATCAGCTTGAGTCGCGGCTTCGTCAAGGAAGCCTTGTCCTTGCTCACCTGGATCATCGCCGGTGTGGTCGCCTGGATGTTCGGTGGCTCGCTGTCCGTGTACCTCACCGACTACATCCAGACACCTTCGGCTCGCGTGATCGCGGGCTGTGCAATCATGTTCGTCGCGACCCTGCTGGTCGGCGCCATGATCAATTACCTTATCGGCGAGTTGATTCGCGTCACCGGCCTGTCCGGGACCGATCGCTTTCTCGGCATGGCCTTCGGCGCCGCGCGTGGCGCGCTGCTGGTGGTCGTCGCGGTCGGGCTGCTCAGCCTCGGGCCGGTACAGCAGGATCCGTGGTGGCAGGAGTCCCGGCTCGTGCCACAATTTTTAATGGTTGCAGATTGGTCAAAGAACCTCATATTGGGGTGGAGCAGTCAGTGGCTGGCCAGCGGAATCAGCGTACCCGCTGATATTCCGTTCAAGGAGCATCTCTTGCCGGGCAAACCCGCCCAGTAAGAGTCGTTCAGTTCAGATTCATTAAGTAGGGGTTGCGTCGCATGTGTGGCATCGTCGGTATCGTCGGTAAGTCGAACGTCAATCAGGCGCTGTATGACGCGCTAACCGTGCTCCAGCACCGCGGCCAGGACGCTGCCGGTATCGTGACCAGCCATGACGGCCGGTTATTCCTGCGCAAGGACAACGGACTGGTCCGTGACGTATTCCAGCAGCGCCATATGCAGCGCCTGGTGGGCCACATGGGCATCGGCCATGTGCGCTACCCGACTGCCGGCAGCTCGACTTCGGCTGAGGCCCAGCCGTTCTACGTCAACTCGCCTTACGGCATCACCCTGGCGCACAACGGCAACCTGACCAACGTCGAACAGTTGGCCAAGGAGATCTACGAGTCCGACCTGCGTCACGTCAACACCAACTCCGACTCGGAAGTGCTGCTCAACGTGTTCGCCCACGAGCTGGCCCTGCGCGGCAAGCTGCAGCCGACCGAGGAAGACGTGTTCGCCGCAGTGACCGACGTGCACAACCGTTGCGTCGGCGGCTACGCGGTGGTGGCGATGATCACCGGCTACGGTATCGTCGGCTTCCGCGACCCCCATGGCATTCGTCCGATCGTGTTCGGCCAGCGTCACACCGATGAAGGCGTCGAGTACATGATCGCCTCCGAGAGCGTGTCCCTGGACGTGCTCGGCTTCACCCTCATCCGTGACCTGGCTCCGGGCGAAGCGGTCTACATCACCGAAGACGGCAAGTTGCACACCCGTCAGTGCGCGACCAACCCGAGCCTGACCCCGTGCATCTTCGAACACGTCTACCTGGCGCGTCCGGACTCGATCATCGACGGCGTGTCGGTGTACAAGGCGCGCCTGCGCATGGGCGAGAAACTGGCCGAGAAGATCCTGCGCGAGCGTCCCGACCATGGCATCGACGTGGTCATCCCGATTCCGGACACCAGCCGTACCGCGGCCCTGGAGCTGGCGAACCACCTGGGCGTGAAATTCCGCGAAGGTTTCGTGAAGAACCGCTATATCGGCCGGACCTTCATCATGCCGGGCCAGGCGGCGCGCAAGAAATCCGTACGGCAGAAGCTCAACGCCATCGAGCTGGAATTCCGCGGCAAGAACGTGATGCTGGTGGACGACTCCATCGTTCGCGGCACCACCTGCAAGCAGATCATCCAGATGGCCCGTGAAGCCGGGGCGAAGAACGTCTACTTCTGCTCGGCGGCCCCGGCTGTGCGTTACCCCAACGTCTACGGCATCGACATGCCGAGTGCCCACGAACTGATCGCCCACAACCGTACCACCCAGGACGTTGCCGACCTCATCGGTGCCGACTGGCTGGTCTATCAGGACCTGCCGGACCTGATCGAAGCCGTGGGCGGTGGCAAGATCAAGATCGAACAGTTCGACTGCGCGGTATTCGACGGCAAGTACGTCACCGGCGATATCGACGAGCACTACCTGAACCGGATCGAGCAGGCGCGCAACGACGCGGCCAAGGCCAAGACCCAGGCGGTCAGCGCGATTATCGATCTGTACAACAACTGATTGGAACCCGGCCCTGTGGCGCGGCGTCTGGTATGCCGCGTTCCTTGAGCAGGCCGCGATCCCTGTAGGAGCGCGGCTTGCCCGCGAAGCTTTTGGCGGCCTTGGGCGGCCTCTTCGCGGGCAAGCCCTGCTCCTACAGTCATATGCGTCTCTCCAGGGGCCGGTTCCGTATCTTCCAAAGATTGAGAGCAAGGAGTGGCAGCATGAGTCAGGAATGGGATGCCGGTCGGCTGGACAGCGATCTCGACGGCGTAGCCTTCGACACCCTGGCCGTCCGTGCCGGTCAACACCGCACCCCGGAAGGCGAGCACAGCGATCCGCTGTTCTTCACCTCCAGCTACGTTTTCCGCACCGCCGCCGACGCGGCCGCGCGCTTTGCCGGCGATGTGCCGGGTAACGTCTATTCGCGCTACACCAACCCGACCGTACGTGCCTTCGAAGAGCGCATTGCCGCGCTGGAAGGTGCCGAGCAGGCCGTGGCGACCTCGACCGGCATGTCGGCGATCATGGCCGTGGTCATGAGTCTGTGCAGCGCCGGCGACCATGTGCTGGTATCGCGCAGCGTGTTCGGTTCCACCATCAGCCTGTTCGAGAAGTACTTCAAGCGCTTTGGCGTGGAGGTCGACTACGTGCCGCTGGCGGAACTGTCCGGCTGGGAGGCGGCGATCAGGCCCAACACCAGGCTGCTGTTCGTCGAATCGCCGTCGAACCCGCTGGCCGAGCTGGTGGACATCGCCGCCCTGGCGGAAATCGCCCACGCCAAGGGCGCGCTGCTGGTGGTCGACAACTGCTTCTGCACGCCAGCGGTACAGCAGCCGCTGAAGCTGGGTGCGGACGTGGTGGTGCATTCGGCGACCAAGTACATCGACGGCCAGGGCCGTTGCATGGGGGGCGTGGTCTGCGGTCGCAACGAGCAGATGAAGGAAGTCGTCGGCTTCCTGCGCACCGCTGGCCCGAGCCTCAGCCCGTTCAACGCCTGGATCTTCCTCAAGAGCCTGGAAACCCTCAACCTGCGCATGCGTGCCCACTGTGCCAATGCCCTGGCCCTGGCCGAATGGCTGGAGCAGCAGGACGGCATCGAGAAAGTCCACTACGCCGGCCTCAAGAGTCATCCGCAGCACGAACTGGCCCAGCGCCAGCAGCGTGGTTTCGGCGGGGTGGTGAGCTTCGAGGTCAAGGGGGGCAAGGAGGGCGCCTGGCGCTTCATCGACGCCACCCGGATGATCTCGATCACCGCCAACCTGGGTGACAGCAAGACCACCATCACCCACCCGAGCACCACTTCCCACGGCCGTCTGTCGCCGCAGGAGCGTGAAGCGGCGGGGATCCGCGACAGCCTGATCCGCGTTGCGGTCGGCCTGGAAGACGTGGCTGACCTGCAGGCCGACCTGGCGCGCGGCCTGGCTGCACTGTGATCGAGTTGGGTTTCGAGGTGGGCGTTGGCAACAACGGCCGCGTCGCGCTGGTGACCGGCGCGGCACGGGGCATCGGCCTGGGGATCGCGGCCTGGCTGATCAGCGAGGGCTGGCAGGTGGTGCTGGCGGACCTGGATCCGGTGCGCGGTGGCAAGGTGGCCGAGGTGTTTGGCGAGAACGCCTGCTTCATCGCCATGGACGTCTCCGACGAGGCGCAAGTGGCCCGGGGCGTGGCCGAGGTGCTCGGGCGCTTCGGCCGGCTCGATGCGCTGGTCTGTAACGCGGCGATTGCCGATCCGCACAACATCACCCTCGAAAGCCTCGACCTGGCGCACTGGAATCGGGTGCTGGCGGTCAACCTCAGCGGGCCGATGCTGCTGGCCAAGCATTGTGCGCCGTATCTGCGCGCCCATTGCGGGGCCATCGTCAATATCGCCTCGACCCGGGCCACGCAGTCGGAGCCGGATACCGAGGCGTATGCGGCGAGCAAGGGTGGCCTGCTGGCATTGACCCATGCGCTGGCGATGAGCCTCGGGCCGGAGATCCGGGTGAACGTGGTCAGCCCGGGCTGGATCGATGCTCGTGACCCGGCGCAGCGTCGGGCCGAGCCGTTGAGCGAGAGCGACCATGCCCAGCACCCGGTGGGCCGGGTCGGCACGGTCGAGGATGTGGCGGCAATGGTGGCATGGCTGTTGTCCAAGGGCGCGGGTTTTGTCACCGGCCAGGAATTCGTGGTCGATGGCGGCATGAGCCGGAAGATGATTTACGCCGAGTAGGGCGCTGCAGCCCGCTTGGCATGAGGTTTTCGTGGTACCGGAACTGACATGAATGTGTCTTTTTCAGAAAAACTTCAAGCAGGCTATTGACTTAGGTTCTCTACCTGCGTAAATTTCGCGGCCTCGACGAAGCAAAGGGTGATTAGCTCAGCCGGGAGAGCATCTGCCTTACAAGCAGAGGGTCGGCGGTTCGATCCCGTCATCACCCACCACTTCTCGAGTCTTTCGCAAGAAAGCATCTCGCAAGAGAATCGGAAGTTCTGTGAAGAACCTCCAACCGACGCGCAGCGGTAGTTCAGTCGGTTAGAATACCGGCCTGTCACGCCGGGGGTCGCGGGTTCGAGTCCCGTCCGCTGCGCCATATTTTGTACAGATCGATTGTTTGGTAAGCAAACGAACGATCTGCGACAGGGAAGGTACCGAAGCTTTCCTTGTCACGGGTTTGAAAGTTTCAAACGGACGCAAGTCCGAGCGATACGCAGCGGTAGTTCAGTCGGTTAGAATACCGGCCTGTCACGCCGGGGGTCGCGGGTTCGAGTCCCGTCCGCTGCGCCATACAAGGCTTCGAGGCCCTTGAACTCCTCGAAGCGAAAGAAGAAGCCCCGATTTATCGGGGCTTTTTTTTGCCTGCGAGAACGCCTTCGACGCTTCAGCCACTGGCGGGGAAGCCACTGCGCCGGGCCTGGGCGGTCGTCAGTAACGCCACGGCCAGCAAGCCGGCCACTATCCACGGCAGGGCCTGCACGCCCAGTCCATTGAGCGCCAGCGCGCCACTCATGGCGCCACCGGCAATTGCCAGGTTCCACACCGTGACCAGCATCGATTGCGCGATGTCGGCGGCTTCTGCGGCTGTTTTCGCCAGGGCGGTCTGCAGCAGCGCCGGCAAGCCACCGAAGGACAACCCCCAGACCGCGACAGCGACATGAATCGGGATGGCCGAGGCATTCCATAATCCCAGTGCCACGGCCGAGCCGCCGAACAGAATGCAACTGATCAGCGTCAGTTGCCGCAGCCAGCGATCGATCAGCAGGCCGGTCCCCCAGATGCCGAACAGGGCGGCGAGGCCGAATACCAGCAGCACCTGATCAACCCGTTCGACCAGGCCAGCCGGTGCCAGGAACGGCGCGATGTAGGTGTACAGGATGTTGTGCCCCAGCACGTAGAGGAAGGTCACCAGCAACACCGCCTGCACGCCGGGCAGGCTGGCCACCTTCAGCAGCGGCAGGCGTCGGTTGGCGCTCTGCCCGGCGAAGTCCGGCACCTGCCAGCGGACCCAGCCGATCAGCAGCAGGGTCATCGCGCTCATGATCGCGAAGCTCAGGCGCCAGCCGAAGCTGTTGCCGAGGAAGGTGCCGAGGGGAATGCCCAGGGACAGGGCCAAGGGCGCTCCGAGCATGGCGATGGCGATTGCCCGGCCTTGCAGGTGGCTGGCCACCATGCGGCTGGCATAACCGGCCAGCAATGCCCACAGCAGCCCGGCAAACACTCCGGCCAGCCACCGGGCGAGCAGCGTCAGCCAGTAGTGGCTCGACACCGCGGTGACCGCATTGACCAGCGCAAAGCCGGCGACAGCGCCGAGCAACAGCGGCCGACGCCGCCAACCCTGGGTCAGCAGGGTCAGGGGAATGGCGGCGAGCAGCGAGCCGAGGGCGTAGGCGGTGATCAATTGTCCGACCAGCGCCTGGCTGACGCCCAGGTCAGTGCTCATCTGCGGCAGCAGTCCGGCCGGCAGCGCCTCGGTGAGGATGGTGATGAAACCGGCCGCGGCCAGGGCCAGCAGCCCGGAAAGCGGCAGGCGGTCGGTTTCTGCCGAAGAGGTGGCGCTACAGCGCTGTGTGTTCATGGGAGTCCTTGTCGGTGATGGGCGAGACAAGGCTGCGAGGTTAGAGAACGGCGCCAGGGAGAAAAACAGGCTAGAGTTCCAAACTTATCGGACGTTGATGTCCGTAATCCTGGAGAGCCAGACGATGGATAGCCTGGGCAGTATTTCGGTGTTCGTGCAGGTTGCCGACACCCGCAGTTTCACCGAGGCGGGCCGAGTGCTCGGGGTGTCCTCCTCGGCGGTGGGCAAAAGCATTGCCCGTCTTGAAGCCCGGCTCGGTGTGCGGCTGTTTCACCGCAGTACCCGCAGTATCACGCTCACTGCCGAGGGCGCACTGTTCCTGGAACGCAGCCGGCGCATCCTGGCCGAGGCCGAGGCCGCCGAGCAGGAACTGATCGACACCACCCGCGAGCCCCATGGCAAGCTGCGCATCAGCCTGCCGCAGTCGCGCGGGCTGGTGATGCCGGTGCTGGTGGCATTCATGCGGCGTTACCCGCAGATCGAGCTGGAAGTCGACCTGTCCGATCGCATGGTGGACGTGATCGAGGAGGGCTTCGATGCCGTGGTGCGCACCGGCCAGCCCCAGGACTCGCGATTGATGTCCCGCGCCCTGGGGCGCTACCAACTGACACTGGTGGGGGCGCCCGACTATTTTCGCCAGTACGGCACGCCACGGGTGCCGGCCGACCTGGCCGGGCATGCCAGCCTGCGGCACAAGTTCTGCGCCACCGGCAAGCTGGAACCCTGGCCGCTGCGCCTGGCTCCGGGCGAGGCGGAGCCGGCGATGAAGACGCTGATGATCTCCTCGCCGATCGAGGTGCTGGGTTACGTGGCCCAGCAAGGATTGGGGATCGCCTGCCTGCCGGACTACATGATCCACGAGGCGGTGGCCGAGGGACGATTGGTGCGGGTGCTCGACGATTACCTGGAGCACAGCGGAACTTTCTGGATGCTCTGGCCGTCAAGTCGTCATGCCTCTGCAAAACTGCGGGTACTGATCGACCACCTGAGCGAAGGTCTTTTTCCTGAAAAATCGCTGTCGTAAGGTATTTAAGACACTAAAAGCGCGCGCTCTGGAATGGCGATCTGATGCACAATACGCCCCGGACCGTTTTACTCAGGATTATCAATGTCGACATCATTCCACTTGCGTACCCTGGCATTGGCCCTGGTGCTGGTGGGCGCCGCAGGTTGCTCCTCGCCCAAGACCGCCGTTTATGAACATGAGAATTTCGACGATTCCGGAACCTTCTCGCGCAACTACTCGGTGAACGAGAAGGCCTCCTGCGAGGCGGCCCGACGCGCCTTGCTCAGCCAGGGCTATATCATCACCAGCACCGACCCCAAGCTGATCACCGGCAACAAGAGTTTCCAGCAGACCGGCGATACCCACCTGCAGATCAGTTTCAGCATCGTCTGTGCGGCCGATGGCAGCAGTGGCAAGCGTTCGACGGTGTTCGCCAATGCCCTGCAGGACCGTTACGCGCTGAAGAAGCTCAACAACTCGGCGAGCCTGGGTGTGGGCGTGCTGGGTTCGGTGTCGATGCCGATCGGTTCGACGGATGATTCGATGGTCAAGGTGGCCAGTGAGACGGTGTCCTCGGCGACCTTCTATGACCGCTTCTTCAACCTGGTGGAGCTGTTCCTGCCGCCCGAGGTGAAGAAGGAGCAGCACACCGACGAGAAACCCAAGGCCGATCTCGGCGTGCCGGAGAGTGCCGCGGCGACCCGGCCTGAAGCGGCGCCGGAACCGGCCAAGGCGGCCGAGCCGGCCCATGCGGCACCGGCTCAAGCGGCACCGGCTCATGCAGAACCTGCCCATGTAGAGCCAAGCCCCGCCGCGCCTGCCTTGACCGCTCCAGCCGTTCCAGAACAGATCAAGCCGCTGCCGGAAGCCGCGCCTGCCACACCGGCAGCCCCAGCCGAATCTGCACCGGCCAATGAAAAACCGGTCCTGCCGGCAACGACGCCGCCGGCCACTGAGTCCGCTCCGGCCACCACCGAGCCGGCTGCGCCGGCCCAGTGAGGCGTCGCTTCAGATCGCCGCGGGATCGGGTTTGTCGACCTCGATTCCGTAGCGGCTGATAGCCTGCGCCACGCTGCTGCGCGGAACCTGCCCGTCATCGGCCAGGGCCTTGAGCGCAGCGAGAACGATGAAGTGGCGATCCACCTCGAAGAACTGCCGCAGGGCCTCGCGGGTATCCGACTGGCCGAAACCGTCGGTGCCCAGGGCGACGAAACGCCGGTCGTTGACGAACGGGCGAATCTGGTCGGCGAAGATCTTCATGTAGTCCGTCGCCACCACCAGCGGTCCCTCGTGCCCGCCCAGGCAGCTTTCCACGTAGCTGCTGCGCGGTTCCTCCTGCGGGTGCAGCAGGTTCCAGCGTTCCACCGCATGCCCTTCGCGTCGTAGCTCGGTCAGGCTGGTGGCGCTCCATACATCGCAGGTCACGCCGAAATCGCTGCGCAGCAACTGGGCCGCGGCGAGCACTTCGCGCAGGATCGAACCGCTGCCCATCAACTGCACGCGGGGCTGCCCGTCGACCGGTTCGGCGCCACGTTCGAGCAGGTAGAGCCCCTTGAGAATGCCGTCCTCGATGCCCTCGGGCATCGCCGGGTGCGGGTAGTTCTCGTTGAGCAGGGTGATGTAGTAGTAGATATCTTCCTGCTCGACGTACATGCGCCGCATGCCTTCGCGGATGATCACCGCCAGCTCGAAGGCGAAGGTCGGGTCATAGGAGACGCAGCAGGGGATCGTCGCGGACAGCACGTGGCTGTGGCCGTCGTCGTGCTGCAGGCCTTCGCCCATCAGCGTGGTGCGGCCCGAGGTGGCGCCGAGCAGGAAACCGCGCGCCCGGGCATCACCGGCGGCCCAGGCCAGGTCACCGACCCGCTGGAAACCGAACATCGAGTAGTAGATGTAGAACGGCACGGTCATCAGGCCGTGGTTGCTGTAGGACGTGCTGGCGGCGATCCACGAGGAAATGCCGCCGGACTCGTTGAGGCCTTCCTGGAGAATCTGGCCGTCGCGACTTTCCTTGTAATAGCTCAACTGCCCGGCATCCTGCGGGGTGTAGAGCTGGCCTACGGCCGAGTGGATGCCGATCTGGCGGAACAGGCTTTCCATGCCGAAGGTGCGTGACTCGTCCGGCACGATCGGTACCACCAGCCTGCCGATCTGCCGGTCCTTGAGCAGGGTGCCGAGGATGCGCACGAAGGCCATGGTGGTGGAGATCGCGCGTTCGCCGGTGCCTTTCAACTGCGCCTCGAAACTGTCCAGCGGCGGAATCGGCAGGCTTTCGCACCGCGAACTGCGGGCCGGCAGGTAACCGCCGAGCTGCTGCCGGCGGGCGGCGAAGTAGCGGGCTTCCTCGCTGTCGACCGGCGGCTTGAGGTAGGGGATTTCCTCGGCCAGTTGTTCGTCCGAGACCTCCAGGCCAAAGCGGTCGCGAAAGGCCTTGACCGCGTCCAGGTCCATTTTCTTCAACTGATGGTTGATGTTCTGGCCTTCACCGGCTTCACCCATGCCGAAGCCCTTGACCGTCTTGGCGAGGATCACCGTCGGCTGGCCGCTGTGGCGCATCGCGGCGGCGTAGGCGTTGTAGACTTTCTCCGGGTCGTGGCCGCCACGGGAGAGTTTCCAGATCTCGTCGTCGCTCAGGTCGGCCACCAGTTCCAGCAGTGCCGGGTACTTGCCGAAGAAGTGTTCGCGCACATAGGCGCCGTCCTGCGACTTGTAGTTCTGGTACTCGCCGTCCACGCATTCCATCATGCGCTGGCGCAGCAGGCCGCTGCGGTCCTTCTCCAGCAGTGCATCCCAGCCGCTGCCCCAGATCACCTTGATCACGTTCCAGCCGGCGGCGCGGTACAGGCTTTCGAATTCCTGGATCACCTTGGCGTTGCCGCGTACCGGGCCGTCCAGGCGCTGCAGGTTGCAGTTGACGACGAAAATCAGGTTGTCGAGCTTTTCCCGCCCGGCCAGGGAGATCGCCGCCAGGGATTCCGGCTGGTCCATCTCGCCATCGCCGAGGAAGGCCCAGACCTTGCGCCCCTGGTGCGGCTTGAGGTCGCGATATTCCAGGTAGCGCATGAAACGCGCCTGGTAGGCCGCAGTGATCGGGCCGAGGCCCATGGACACGGTGGGGAACTGCCAGAAGTCCGGCATCAGCCGCGGGTGCGGATAGCTCGACAGGCCGTCGCCACCGACTTCGCGGCGGAAGTTGTCGAGCTGGGCTTCGCTGATCCGGCCTTCGAGGTAGGCACGGCCATAGATGCCTGGCGAAGAGTGGCCCTGGATATAGATCAGGTCGCCGTCGAAGCTGTCGGTGCGGCCACGGAAGAAGTGATCGAAGCCGACGTCGTATAGCACCGCCGCCGAAGCGTAGGTGGCGATATGGCCGCCTACGCCCGAATGCTTGCCGGCGCGCAGCACCATGGCCATCGCGTTCCAGCGGATGTAGGCATTCAGCCGGCGCTCGATGGCCAGGTTGCCGGGGTAGGGTTTCTGCCGCTCGGGGCTGATGGTGTTGACGTAGGGGGTGGTGACCCGGCCGTGGAAGTCGCCATGACGGGCGACATCGAAATCCAGCAACTGGTCGATCAGGTAGTGCGCGCGAGGGCGACCCTCGGTGGACAGGACGGACTCGATCGATTCGAGCCACTCGCGGGTTTCCTGTGGGTCGTCGTCGAGAATCAGGGCGTTGGGGTGAGTCATGCCGGGCTCCTGGAGGCTGCCGATGGGCAGCGTGATGGCGGCGCGCAGGTGACGCTCGAACCGGGTGGGTGGTGTCGCGCTGTCGCCGTAAATGATTGCAATTGCAACTACATGTCCGAATTTATCCCGCCATGCGCTACCATTGCAACCTTCCTGATCTCCCCGGAGGGTATTCATGGCTTCCAACGAGCCCGATGTATGGTTTCGCTTTGTCCGGGCTCACCGCACGGTCATCCGTGAGATAGAGCGGCGCCTGGCCGAGGCCGGGCTGCCGCCCTATGCCTGGTACGACGCCCTGTGGGGGCTGGAGAGCGGCCCGGATGGCAGCCGGCGGATGCATGAGCTGGCGGATGTCATGGCCATCGAGCGCTACAACCTCACGCGGCTGGTCGACCGGCTGGAGAAGGATGGCCTGGTGCAGCGCTCGCGTTCCGAGGGCGATGGGCGTGGGGCCCTGGCATCGATTACCGAGTCGGGGCGGGTGCTGCGCAAACGCATGTGGGCGATCTACGAGGAGGCAGTGGCCGAGTTGTTTCTGTCGCAACTCGACGATGGTCAGCGCCGTGGCTTTGCCGATGCGCTGGAGCGTACCGCCGAGCTGGCGCGCAGTGCCGGTAGCGCGTCGCGCAAGCGCGGCAAGGCCTGAGCATCGGCTTGCTGGCGATAGCGGCTCCCACAGTCAACCCAACCCATAACGCCCATGCGCCTGCCTGACGATCTGCGCCGTCACCTGGTGCTCATCCGCCAGCGCCCCGAGGGCCAGGGCGGTGATCCAGTATCGATCCGGCGCCCCCGGCCCGACCGATCCCGCGCCGAGCCCAACGAAGCGCACGCCGATAGGCCCGGCCAACGGCGCAACCACGGTCTGCGGATAACCGGTCACCGCAATCACCGGAGCCTTGCTGTCTCCCAGGCAGTCCGCCAGGTGCGAGCGCCGCTTCCGGGCGCTCGGGTGCAGGCGGTTCCAGCGCTCGGCACGACTGGCATCGCGAGCCAGGCGGGTATAGCTGGGGCAACTCCAGACCTGTGCCGTCACGCCCCAGTCCTGCTCCAGCAGGCGGGCGGCCGCCAACACTTCTTCAAGTGCGCGACCCGCGCCAAGCAGGCGGATCTGCGCAGAATGCCGTTCGCCCAGGCAATACATGCCGTTGAACGCATCCCGTGCCTGCTCTGGTGTCAGCGCCGACCCCTGTTCGCGATCATGCAATGCCAGGTAGTAGAAACCCGGATCCCCCTCGACATACAGCCGTTGCAGGGCGCCGAGCACGATCGCCCTGGCCTCGGCCGCAGACGCCGGATCGAACGGCTGGCAGCGCGGATTGCCCGCCAGCCACAACGCCAGCGAAGGCTGCGCGCCCTTGGGCCAGCGCGAGGGCAGGGTCTCGATATCGTTGCAGAAGATGCCGCGCTGCCGGGTTTCCTCGGTCACCGCGCAGAGCCCGGCGGAATGCTCCACACTGAGCAGGTACAGCAGGGGCCTTTCAGCGTGCTGGCGGGAAAAGCGGATCGACCAGGCGCTGATCCGGGACGACGGTGTCGCCGCGGGGTGTCGGTGGTTGCGGATCACCCAGGCCCGCTGCGGTACGGCGAGGTCATGCTCCAGCCGGTCGGCGATCTCCAGCACGCTGGACAGCGGTGAGCCGCCGACCTGGGGCAGGGTCTGCAATGCCTCGATACAGGCACGGGCGGTCTCGGTGGTGCTGGGTAGTGCATTCATGTTCGGGGCTGCCTGGAGGAGGGCCTTCTACCCTAAGGCAGTTGTGCATTTGATTGCAAATGCAATCAAGTGTGTCATGAATGAAAAATGACTGGAAAAAAACCTGACCCATCTGCTAGTTTTTTCAGGGAGGAGTTCGTCTGGTAAGGGAGCGCTTCATTTTTTCTTCATACGGGCAACTTATGCTGGCCCGGCGGGTCGGTAATACAAGCGCTTTTACCTGCGAATACAAGGAGCTTCACAATGGATGACTATCAAGAAGAACTGCTGGAATTCCACGCTTTCGAGATGGACCCTGTCGAACCGGCAGACGACGCTACCGAGCTGTAAACGGTGGCGTTTTTTTTGCTCAGGCGGAATGTCGCTGGCTGCGGCGGAACTCGCCGGGCGTCTGGCCGTTCCAGCGCTTGAAGGCACGCTGAAAGGCTTCGGCCGAGGCAAAGCCGAGCAGGTAGGCGATTTCGCCAAAGGCCAGTTCCGTATCGCGGATGTAGGTCATCGCCAGGTCGCGGCGGGTATCGTTGAGAATCGCGCGAAATTGCGTGCCTTCCTCGGCCAGCTTGCGCCGCAAGGTCCAGGTCGGCAGCTTCAGGCGTGCCGCCACTTCTTCCAGGTCGGGTTCCCGGCCACCATTGAGCAACGGCCCCAGCAACCGGGCGATGCGTTCACGCAGGCTGCGGGTGCGGGTCAATTGCTCCAGTTCCCGTTCGCACAGTTGCAGCAGCTGTCGCCAGGTGCTCGGGCAATGTTCCGGATTGCGCAGGCCGAGGCTGGCCTGGTCCAGGCGTAGCTGGTTGATGTCGGCGCCGAACTGCAGCGGGCACTCGCCGAGCAGGTGGTACTCGGCGGCGTAGTCGGGGGCGCCGAATTCAATGTCGATCCGTGCGGCCCGCAAGGGCTGGCCGGCGACGCTGGACAGCTGTTTCAGCCAGCCGGCGATGATCGAGTCGACCACGAAGCGGTTATAGGCGTTGTACGGGCTGATGGAATAGAAACGCAGCCAGGCACCCTCGGCATCCTCGTGGAAACTCGACTGGCCGCGGTAGTTGGAACCGTAGAGTGGTTCGAAACGGGTGAGGGTGCGGGCCGCCTCGCGCACGGTCGGCGCCTGGGCCGCGGTGATGCCGGCCAGGCCGGCCTGGCTCAGGCGGCTCAGGCGACCCATGTGCAGGCCCAGTGCCGGGTTGCCGGTGAGCTGGATGGCGGCGTGACCCAGACGCATGTAGCGCGGGATCGACAGCCGGGCACCGGGCTCGGCCAGGCGGGCCGGGTCCAGGCCATATTGTTCCAGCAACTCGCCGGGGTCGCGACCCAGCTCGCGCACCGCGTCGGCGAGGCTGTGGACGAAGCCCACCGACAGGTCGCCGAGGCGCATGGCGACCGGCTTCATGGCAACCACAGGTTGATCAGGCGGGCGCCGCGACCGGCAGCGTCGTCCTGGGTGAAGGTCTGTCCGTTATAGCTGATGAAACTCTGCCCCGAGCTGCGCTGGTCCCAGAGCTGCCCACGCAGGAACACACTGATGCCGGCGATGGACTGGCTGGCCGCGGGCCGACCGATCAGGGTCAGGCGGTGCCAGGCCTCGCCCTCGCTGAGTTCACCGGGGCGCAGGCTGATCTCGGGCGGGGTGACGGCACTTCTGAAACCACGCCAGGGCCGGTCCCAGCTACCCTTGCCGGCGACATAGGCCGGTACCGCGATCAGCTTGACCCCCAGGGCGTCGAGCTGGCTGTAGGCGTTCGGGTACCAGCTGTCGCTGCCGATGAGAATGCCCAGGCGGCCGGCCGGGGTGTCGACGACGTTCATCCCCTGGTCGGCGGCGCCCAGCACGTAGCCGCGCTGTTCGAAGGTCGGGTACAGCTGGCGTTGTGGCTGGCCGAGGGGCAGGCCATCGGCGCCGAAGGTCAGGCTGGCGTTGTACAGCGAGCCGCGACCGAATTTCAGCGTGCCCTGCTCGACGAACGGAGTGGGCAGCAGGATGGTGCCGGCCACCAGGGTCACCCCGAATTCCTTCGCCAGGCCGCCGAACAGCGCCTGGTAGTCGCTGGCCATGGCCTTGGCCTTCATGCGCAGCCGGGCATCGTCCGGGCGGCTGCGGCCCTTGGCCTTGAACAGCGTGCCAGTGAATTTTAGCGGGTTGCTGACCATCAGCCAGTTCATGGCTTCCTGCTGGTCGAGGGCCTGGAACAGGTCGTCCTTTTCTCCACGCAGCACCAGCCAGGTACCGACATGCTCGGGCAATACCACCACGGTCCTGGCGTTGAGCAGGCCCAGGCTGCGCGCCTGTTGCAGGTAGGCGGCGAGCTTGCGGTGCAGGCGAGGCAGGCTCTGGTAGTCGCTGGGGAACAGTTCCGGCTGGATGCCCAGCAGGTTGCCATGCTCGCCGGGCACGCCCTGGTTCAGCGTGAGCCGGATACGCAGGTCGGACAGGTAGTGGCCGCTGCTGCGTTGCCTGGTCCAGAGGCCGTAGCTGGTCAGTGCGGCGATCAGGGCCACGAGAAGGGTACCGACGAAAAATTTGCGCATGGGGTAAAGCTGGCGGCCGTGGGCGGAATTCATCGACTAGGGTAGGGCTGATGGCGGCAGTTGCCAAGCAGGACTGCGCATTTGGATCAATAACTTGTCAGTTTCGATCATTGAGCCGCCCTCGGCGGCTCTTTAATGTGCCAGTCATACATCAGACGGGAGCCGCAGAGCCCCCGCATTCCGTGATCTAGCCTGTCCTGGAGTTTGCCATGACCGCCACTTCGTACCCGCACCTGCTGGCCCCGCTCGACCTGGGTTTCACCACCCTGCGCAACCGCACCCTGATGGGTTCCATGCACACCGGCCTTGAGGAAAAACCCGGTGGTTTCGAGCGCATGGCGGCCTATTTCGCCGAACGCGCCCGTGGCGGTGTCGGCCTGATGGTCACCGGCGGCATCGCGCCGAACGAGGAGGGTGGGGTCTACTCCGGGGCGGCCCGGCTGACCACCCGCGAGGAGGCGGAGCAGCACCGCATCGTCACCCGCGCGGTGCACGAGGCGGGCGGCAAGATCTGCATGCAGATCCTTCACGCCGGGCGTTATGCCTACAGCCCGAAACAGGTGGCGCCGAGCGCGATCCAGGCACCGATCAACCCGTTCAAGCCCAGGGAACTGGATGAGGCGGGCATCGAGAAGCAGATTGCCGATTTCGTCACCTGCTCGAGCCTGGCCCAGTCCGCCGGTTACGACGGCGTCGAGATCATGGGGTCGGAAGGCTACTTCATCAACCAGTTCCTGGCGGCCCATACCAACCACCGCACCGACCGCTGGGGCGGCAGCTACGAGAACCGCATGCGCCTGCCGGTGGAAATCGTGCGGCGGGTGCGCGAGGCGGTCGGTACCGATTTCATCATCATCTTCCGCCTGTCGATGCTCGACCTGGTGGAAGGCGGCAGCACCTGGGACGAGATCGTGCAACTGGCCAAGGCCATCGAAGGTGCCGGTGCGACGCTCATCAATACCGGGATCGGCTGGCACGAGGCGCGGATCCCGACCATTGCCACCAAGGTCCCGCGTGCCGCGTTCACCAAGGTCACGGCCAAGCTGCGCGGCTCGGTGTCGATCCCGCTGATCACCACCAACCGCATCAATACCCCGGAAGTCGCCGAGCAGGTGCTGGCCGAGGGCGATGCCGACATGGTGTCGATGGCCCGGCCATTTCTGGCCGACCCGGACTTCGTCAACAAGGCCGCCGCCGGGCGTGCCGACGAGATCAACACCTGCATCGGCTGCAACCAGGCCTGCCTGGACCACACCTTTGGCGGCAAACTGACCTCGTGCCTGGTCAATCCGCGGGCCTGCCATGAGACCGAGCTGAACTACCTGCCGGTCAGGCAGATCAAGAAGATCGCCGTGGTCGGCGCCGGCCCGGCCGGCCTGGCGGCGGCCACCGTGGCGGCCGAACGTGGGCACCAGGTGACGCTGTTCGATGCGGCCGGCGAAATCGGCGGCCAGTTCAACGTCGCCAAGCGCGTGCCCGGCAAGGAGGAATTCTACGAAACCCTGCGCTACTTCAAGCGCAAGCTGCAGACCACCCATGTCGAACTGTGCCTGGACACCCGCGTGGACGTCGCGCAACTGGTGGCCGGCGGTTATGACGAGATCATCCTCGCGACCGGCATCAGCCCGCGGGTGCCGGCCATTCCGGGCGTCGAGCATGCCAAGGTGCTGAGCTACCTGGACGTGCTGCTCGGGCGCAAGCCGGTGGGCGACAAGGTGGCGGTGATCGGTGCCGGTGGCATCGGCTTCGACGTCTCGGAGTTCCTCGTGCACCAGGGCGTTGCCACCAGCCAGGATCGCCAGGCGTTCTGGCACGAGTGGGGGATCGACACCGGGCTCGAGGCACGGGGCGGCATCGCCGGGATCAAGCCCGAGGTCCATGCGCCGGCGCGCCAGGTGTTCCTGTTGCAGCGCAAGGCTTCCAAGGTCGGTGATGGCCTGGGCAAGACCACCGGCTGGATTCATCGCACCGGGCTGAAGAACAAGCGGGTGCAGATGCTCAACAGCGTCGAGTACCTGAAGATCGATGACGAAGGCCTGCATATCCGTATCGGCGAGGGCGAGCCGCAGGTGCTGCCGGTGGACAACGTGGTCATCTGTGCCGGTCAGGACCCGCTGCGCGAGCTGCAGGAAGGCCTGGTGGCAGCAGGGCAGAACGTGCATCTGGTCGGTGGTGCGGATGTTGCGGCCGAGCTGGATGCCAAGCGGGCGATCAACCAGGGTTCGCGCCTGGCCGCCGAACTCTGATCCCGGCCGTGTCCCGCAGTTGACTTCAGAGGGGGGGGACAGTTTGATAGACTGGGCGCCGTTTTCCAGGTTGCGGTCCCCCGATGTTGCCTCCGCCCGACTGGCGTCCCCACGCGCCACTTGAACCCCTTCACCTCGACTGGCTCGCCCGGGCCGGCGTCGAGGTGGCGGTCCTGCGCCTGGACCTGATCGATCCCCTGATCAGCGGCAACAAGTGGTTCAAGCTCACCGAGCACATTGCCGCCGCCCGCCAGGTCAATGCCACAGGCCTGATCAGCCTGGGGGGCGCCCACTCCAACCACCTGCACGCCCTGGCCGCCGCCGGCAAGCGCTTGGGCTTTGCCACCGTCGGGCTGCTGCGTGGTCATCCAGTCGAAACCCCGACGGTGCTCGATCTCCAGGTCTTTGGCATGGAGTTGCACTGGCTCGGCTACGAGGGTTATCGCAAGCGCCATGCGCCGGACTTCTGGACGACCTGGCGCAGCCGTTACCCGCACCTGCATGGGGTGCCCGAGGGCGGCGGCGGACTGGCGGGCGCGCGCGGTTGCACGGTGCTGCCCGCCATGGTCGAGGCACAACTGCCAAGGCTCGGCTGGGATGACTTCCACGGCTGGTGGCTGGCGGCCGGAACCGGCACCACCGCCGCCGGACTGGTGCTGGCCGAGGCGGGCCGGCGAGGGGTCCATGCCGCACTGGCGGTACCGGCAGACCACGGTGTCGCGCCCTCGATGACGAAGATCCTCGACGAGGCCGGTGTGACGGACAGCGGCTACGAACTGGTCGATGCCTGCCGTGGCGGTTTCGCCAGGGTCGATCCGCACCTGCAGGCCTTTGTCGCCGAGAGCGAGCGACAAGGCGGCGTGCCGCTGGAGTGCCTGTATACAGGCAAGGCCCTGCTGGCCTTGCGGGAACAGGTGGAGGCCGCACGCTTCGCTGCGGGTACGCGATTGGTCTTCGTACATACCGGTGGCCTGCAGGGCCGCCGGAGTCTGATCCTGTAGCGGCACGCCCTCCACGGGCCCTGCGAACCCGCAGGCGCCTGGCTTGCCAGCCTTCTGGCGATCCAAGGGCCCCTTCGCCGGCAATCCGGGCTCCCACAGGTGCGTGTGGGCCATGAATTTGGTGTGGAGCCGTTCAGGGCGGGCCATGCAGGGCCCACTTTCGGCCGCCGGCGCGGTACCTCAGGATGGGCGGCCGGGGATGATCCGCACCAGGGTGTTATCGCGCACCACATAGTGGTGATAGAGCCCGGCCAGGGCGTGCAAACCGATCAACCAGTAGCCCAGGGTGCCGGCCAGTTCGTGCCAGCCCTTGATTTCCTTGGCCAGCGGGCGGTTTTCGGCGATCAGGGTCGGCAGGTCGATGCCATAGAACATCACCTGGTGACCCAGGCCGCTGACCACCAGCCAGCCGAGCAGCGGCGTGGCGATCATGAACAGGTACAGCGCGATGTGCATCAGCTTCGACAGCAGCCTCTGCCAGGTCGGCGGGTTCGGTACGATCTTCGGCGCCACGCCGATGGCCCGGGCCACCAGCCGCAGCCAGACCAGGGCGAACACGGTCAGCCCGAGCATGTAGTGGAATTCGACGATCAGCGCCCGGCCACCACTGCCTTTGGGAAACTGGCCGCGAAACTCGATGCAGCCATAGACAATGACCAGTAGCACCAGCATCAACCAGTGCAGGGCGATCGACATGCTGCTGTAGCGGCTGTCGGTGTTCTTCCAGGGCATGGATTGTTCCTCACTCATCAGGGCGTGACGCTCCGTTCTTGAGCGGCGGAGTCGTTCCTACACTCTAATACGCTTTCGTGCCCTTTGCCTGAGGCAGATTGGCAGGGGCGTTGCGAAGTTTCGTGAATGAAAATGACTTTTTCCCTGCGGCTCCCTTCACGGGCTTGCCCGTGAAGAGGCGATGGTGTTTTATCGCCTGCCTGCGGAATTATCTCCCCGGTCCGGCACTCTGTTTGCTGAACCGTCCTCCACGAATCTCCCGCCGAACCCACGGACCCTGTTTTCATGCTGATAGCCGTACTGATTTTCCTGCTGACCATTACCCTGGTGATCTGGCAGCCCAAGGGGCTCGGCGTGGGCTGGAGCGCCATGCTCGGTGCGCTGCTGGCCCTGCTCAGTGGAGTGGTCCAACTCAGCGATATCCCGCTGGTCTGGCAAATCATCTGGAATGCCACCGCGACCTTCATCGCCCTGATCATCATCAGCCTGCTGCTCGACGAGGCCGGCTTTTTCGCCTGGGCGGCGCTGCATGTCGCCCGCTGGGGGCAGGGCAGCGGACGCCGCCTGTTCGCCGCCTTCGTCCTGCTGGGGGCGCTGGTCTCGGCGTTGTTCGCCAACGATGGCGCGGCGTTGATCCTCACCCCGATCGTCATCGCCATGCTGCTGGCGTTGCGTTTCTCCAAGGCGGCGACCCTGGCCTTCGTCATGGCCGCCGGCTTCATCGCCGACACCGCCAGCCTGCCGCTGGTGGTGTCGAACCTGGTGAATATCGTTTCGGCGGACTATTTCCACATCGGTTTCAACGCCTATGCGGCGGTCATGGTGCCGGTGAACCTGGTCAGCGTGGCGGCGACGCTGCTGGTGCTGATGGTGTTTTTCCGCCGTGACATTCCGGCGCGATACGACCCCGAGCAACTGGAGGCTCCGACCAGCGCGATCCACGATCGGGCAACCTTCATTGCCGGTTGGTGGGTGCTGGGTATCCTGCTGGTCGGCTGTTTCGCCCTCGAGCCGCTGGGCATTCCCATCAGCGCCATTTCGGCGGTCTGCGCCGCGCTGCTGCTGGGGATCGCCGCCCGTGGCCACCGGATCTCCACGCGCAAGGTGTTGCGCGAGGCTCCGTGGCAGATCGTGATTTTCTCCCTGGGCATGTACCTGGTGGTGTATGGCCTGCGCAATGCCGGGTTGACCGGCTATCTCGCCGGCTGGCTCGACCGTTTCGCCGAGCACGGGGTCTGGGGCGCGGCCATGGGGACCGGGCTGCTGACCGCGTTTCTGTCGTCGATCATGAACAACCTGCCGACCGTGCTGATCGGCGCGCTGTCCATCGACGCCAGCCATGCCGGCGGGGTGGTCAAGGATGCGATGATCTATGCCAACGTCATCGGCAGCGACCTGGGGCCGAAGATCACCCCGATCGGCAGCCTGGCGACCCTGCTCTGGCTGCATGTGCTGGAGCGCAAGGATATTCGCATCGGCTGGGGGTACTACTTCAGGGTCGGGATCGTGCTGACCTTGCCGGTGCTGCTGGTGACCCTGGCGGCGCTGGCCCTGCGCTTGTCCGTGTAGATCGCCGCGAGGGCCCTCAAACCGACCCCGGCACGTTCGGCCACAGATCGGCCACCAGGAACAGCCGCTCGGCTTCCTCCCAGTCCCCCGCGCCATTGCGGGTCAGGCGTACCAGCAGTTGCGCCGGCGCCTGGGGGGCGAGTTGGTCCAGCCAGTCATCCAGCCGCTCTTCGGTCCAGGCCTGCTCCTCGCCGTAGTGCGCCGGAGCCAGCCAGGCGTGGCGCGGCAGCGGCTGCCAGCGCCCTGGCGGGCTCTGCACGCGAAAGTCCGCCCAGTCGCGCTGATGCAGCCAGCGCCCGTGCAGATGCTGTGGGTGCACCCCGCGCGGCGGACACGAATTGCCGGGCCACGGATACAGCAGATAACCGCCGAGCCACAGCTGTGCACTGAAGTGCCCGACTCCCAGCGCCGCCAGCGCTTCGCGGCTTTCCGGGCGGGCGGAGATCGGCAACTGGTGCTCGCTCAGGTGCGCCAGCTTGCGGTCCAGGCGGTCATGGCAGCCGGGGCCGAGCCAGCGCTCCGGCGCTTCGCCACGACCTTGTTGCGGCCCCAGGTAGAGCTTGATCGCCAGCTCCAGATGATGCACGCCGTCGCGGTCGCGCAGCAGCAGGTCGAGTTCGCCCAGGGTATGGCCTTCGCGGCGGATCGGCAGGTTGGCACCGATCAGTTCGATACCCGGCGCGTGGCGCACGGCGAACTGCCAGAGCCGCTCGTAGTACAGCCCCAGTCGCCGGGTGGTGGCCTGGGCCAGCCAGTGCTGCAGCCCGGCACTGTCGCGATCCAGTTCGCGCAGCCAGTGTTCCAGCTGTGCGGGCGACTGCACCCAGTCGCTGCCGGCCAGCGGGTGGCGCTGGGGCCAGGGCGTGTCGAGGAGCATCGGCGGCGCCAGGATGACCCAGGCCAGGTCGCGCACTTCGGGGTGGCGCAACTGCCGGGGAAGGTTGAGCAAGCCGGGAAACAGGATCATTCTGCGAGCATAGCCGTTTGCTTCGAGGCTGAAAGGATTTTGTCTCGGACCGGGTTTCGCCCATAATCGTTCTTTTGCCTGCCGCAGAACCTTTTTCAGGAGCCCCATGGAGCAATTTCGCAATATCGGCATCATTGGCCGCCTGGGCAGTTCGCAGGTGCTGGATACCGTTCGCCGTCTCAAGCGTTTCCTGCTCGAGCGGCACATGCATGTGATCCTCGAGGACACCATCGCCGAAGTGCTGCCGGGCCACGGCCTGCAGACGTCTTCCCGGAAGATGCTCGGCGAGGTCTGCGACATGGTCATCGTCGTCGGCGGCGACGGCAGCCTGCTGGGGGCCGCCCGCGCGCTGGCGCGGCACAACGTGCCGGTGCTGGGGATCAACCGCGGCAACCTGGGCTTTCTCACCGATATCCGTCCGGACGACCTCGAGGTCGAGGTGGCCAAGGTCCTCGACGGCCACTATCTGGTGGAGAACCGCTTCCTGCTGCAAGCCGAGGTGCGCCGCCACGCGGAAGCCATCGGCCAGGGCGATGCGCTCAACGATGTGGTGCTGCACCCCGGCAAGTCGACGCGGATGATCGAGTTCGAGCTGTACATCGACGGCCAGTTCGTCTGCAGCCAGAAGGCCGACGGCCTGATCGTCGCCACCCCCACCGGTTCCACCGCCTACGCGCTGTCGGCCGGCGGCCCGATCATGCATCCCAAGCTCGATGCCATTGTGATCGTGCCGATGTACCCCCATACCTTGTCCAGCCGCCCCATCGTGGTGGATGGCAACAGCGAACTGAAAATCGTGGTATCCCGGGACATGCAGATCTACCCACAAGTCTCCTGCGACGGCCAGAACCATTTCACCTGCGCGCCGGGTGATACGGTGACCATCAGCAAGAAGCCGCAGAAACTGCGCCTGATCCACCCGCTGGATCACAACTATTACGAAGTCTGCAGGACCAAGCTCGGCTGGGGCAGCCGGTTGGGTGGTGGAGGCGACTGATGCTCGATCCCGCACGTGGCTACGATCTGATCGGTGATGTGCACGGTTGCGCTCATACTCTCGAACATCTGCTGGACATGCTCGGCTATCACAAGCTGGGCGGTGTCTGGCGGCATGCCTCGCGCATGGCGGTGTTCCTCGGCGATATCATCGACCGCGGCCCGCGCATTCGCGAGGCGTTGCACATCGTCCACGACATGGTCGAGGCCGGGCAGGCGCTGTGCATCATGGGCAACCACGAGTTCAACGCCCTGGGCTGGACCACGCCGGCGCCGCCGGAGAGTGGCAAGCAGTTCGTCCGTGAGCACACGCCGCGCCACGCGCGCCTGCTGCACGAGACCCTGACCCAGTTCGAGGGGCACCCGGCCGACTGGCACGATTTCCTCGGCTGGTTCTATGAGTTGCCGCTGTTTCTCGATGCCGGACGTTTCCGCGTCGTCCATGCCTGCTGGGATGGCGGGCTGATCGAGCCGCTGCGCGCGCAGTATCCGCACGGCCGCATCGATGAGCACTTCGTCCAGGCGTCGGCGGTGTCCGGCAGCTTTGCCTGCACCGTGTTCGATCGCCTGCTGCGCGGCACCGACATGCGCCTGCCGGACGGCCTGACCCTGACCGGTGGCGACGGCCTGACCCGCGCGTTCTTCCGCACCAAATTCTGGGAGGACGATCCGCAGACCTACGGCGACATCGTCTTCCAGCCCGACGCCCTGCCCGAGCAGGTGGCGCGCAAGCCGCTGTCGCCGCGGGAGAAGAGCGCCTTGCTGCGCTACGGCCTGGAGGAACCGATGCTGTTCGTCGGTCACTACTGGCGCAGTGGCCGGCCGATGCCGATCCGTCCCAACCTGGCCTGCCTGGACTACAGCGCGGTGCTCTACGGCAAGCTGGCGGCCTATCGGCTGGACCAGGAAACCCGACTCGACCCGAACAAGTTCGTCTGGGTCGACGTCGAACGCCCCGAGGTTCCGAAATGACCGCCACCGCTGTCCTGCGCCTGCCACTGGGCACCGACCTCAGCGGCTTCGTGCAATTGCTGCAGCGCCTGCAGGTGCCGCATCGGGTCAACGAGGAACGTGGGGAGCAGGTGCTGTGGGTGCCGGAGTCGGTCAGTGCCGATGTGCTGGCGCTTTATCAGCGCTTCCCCGACGGCGATCCGCACAATCAGCTGGAGGTGCCGTCACTGCCCGTGGCGCAGACGCCCGTTCGGCCGAGCCTGGCCCAACAGGTGCGCCACAGCCCGGTCACCGCACTGGTGCTGTTGCTGACCCTGGTGGTCGGCGCGATCACCTGGCTGGGCGACAGCCTGGCGACGCTGCACTGGTTCACCTTTCTGGATTTTCGCGTGAACGGCGAATACATCCAGTTCACCCCCCTGGACGATGGCCTGGCGGCGGGGCAGTGGTGGCGCCTGGTGACGCCGATGCTGCTGCACTTCGGTTTCCTGCACATCGCCATGAACGGTATGTGGTACTGGGAACTGGGCAAGCGCATCGAACTGCGCCAGGGCGGCATCAACCTGCTGGGGTTGACCCTGCTGTTCAGCCTGGTGTCGAACTTCGCCCAATACTACGTCAGTGGCCCGACCCTGTTCGGCGGCCTGTCCGGTGTGCTCTACGGCCTGCTCGGGCATTGCTGGATCTACCAGTGGCTGGCGCCCAACCCGGTCTACCGGCTGCCCCGCGGGGTGCTGGCGATGATGCTGATCTGGTTGCTGGTGTGCCTGTCCGGAGTGATCTCTCTCATCGGTTTCGGCGAGATCGCCAACGGCGCCCACGTCGGTGGACTGCTCATCGGATGTTTCACCGGTCTGTTGGGTGGGCTGTGGTCCCGGCGTAAACTGGCCGCCTGATTCGAATGTCTTGAAAAAGTCTGGAGACTTTCAATGTCCTCTTTCATCGAAATGATTGAAAACATCACCCCCGATATCTACCAGAGCCTGAAACTGGCGGTGGAAATCGGCAAATGGTCCGACGGCCGCAAGCTCACCACCGAACAGCGGGAGCTGTCGTTGCAGGCGATGATCGCCTGGGAGACCCAGAACCTGCCGGAAGAGGAACGCACCGGCTACATGGGCCCGCAGGAGTGCGCGTCGAAGTCGGCGCCGATTCCGAACATCCTGTTCAAGTCGGATGCCATCCATTGATCGAGCTCGGCCGTGGTGCAGTCAGCAAGATGGCGACGCGTCTGGACGCGTCGACCGTGCAATATACATTCCGCCTGGGCGACAGCGAGGTGCCGGTCAATCCGCTGATCGGCCAGAAGCTGCGTCTGGAGTTCCTCGGCGCCATCCACTGCAGCCATTGCGGGCGCAAGACCAAGACCAGCTTCAGCCAGGGCTACTGCTACCCGTGCATGACCCAACTGGCGCAGTGCGACACCTGCATCATGAGCCCGGAACGCTGCCACTACGACGCCGGCACCTGCCGCGAGCCGGCCTGGGGCGAGCAGTTCTGCATGACCGACCACGTGGTCTACCTGGCCAACTCGTCGGGGATCAAGGTCGGCATCACCCGGGCCACCCAGTTGCCGACCCGCTGGCTCGACCAGGGCGCCAGCCAGGCGTTGCCGATCATGCGCGTGGCGACCCGCCAGCAGTCCGGCTTCGTCGAGGACCTGTTTCGCAGTCAGGTGGCCGACAAGACCAACTGGCGCGCCTTGCTCAAGGGCGATGCGCCGGCGGTGGACCTGCGCCTGGTGCGCGACCAGCTCTTCGAGTCCTGCGCCGAGGGCCTGCTGGCCCTGCAGGAGCGTTTCGGCCTGCAGGCGATCCAGCCGGTGCGGGACGTCGAACCACTGGAAATCCGTTACCCGATCGAGGCCTACCCGACCAAGATCGTCAGCTTCAACCTGGACAAGAACCCGATTGCCGAAGGCACGCTGATGGGGATCAAGGGCCAATACCTGATCTTCGACACCGGCGTGATCAATATCCGTAAATACACGGCCTACCAGCTCGCCGTGCATCAGTAAAAGGACGCACCCATGCGCACCGAACAGCCGAAGATGATCTATCTGAAGGACTATCAGGCCCCCGAGTACCTGATCGACGAGACGCACCTGACCTTCGAGTTGTTCGAGGACCATACCCTGGTCCATGCGCAACTGCTGATGCGCCGCAACCCGGTACGCGGGGCGGGCCTGCCGCCGCTGGTGCTTGATGGCCAGTTGCTCGAACTGCTGTCGGTCAGCCTGGACGACCGCGAGCTGGGCGCCGCGGACTACCAGCTGGACGAGAATCACCTGACCCTGCAACCGGCGAATGAGCGTTTCACCGTCGATACCAGCGTGAAGATCCACCCGGAGAGCAACACCGCCCTGGAAGGCCTGTACAAGTCCAGCGGCATGTTCTGCACCCAGTGCGAAGCCGAGGGTTTCCGCAAGATCACCTACTACCTCGATCGCCCGGACGTGATGAGCAAATTCACCACCACGGTGATTGCCGAGCAGCACCAGTACCCGGTGCTGCTGTCCAACGGCAACCCGGTCGGCAGCGGCCCGCAGGAAGACGGACGGCACTGGGCGACCTGGGAAGACCCCTTCATGAAGCCGGCCTACCTGTTCGCGCTGGTGGCCGGTGACCTGTGGTGCGTCGAGGACAGCTTCACCACCATGACCGGGCGCAATGTCGCGCTGCGCATCTATGTCGAACCGGAAAACATCGACAAGTGCCAGCACGCCATGAACAGCCTGAAGAAGTCCATGCGCTGGGACGAGGAGGTCTATGGCCGCGAGTACGACCTGGACATCTTCATGATCGTCGCGGTCAACGACTTCAACATGGGCGCGATGGAGAACAAGGGCCTCAACATCTTCAACTCCAGCGCCGTGCTGGCCCGTGCCGAAACCGCCACCGACGCCGCGCACCAGCGGGTCGAGGCGATCGTCGCCCACGAATACTTCCACAACTGGTCGGGCAACCGCGTGACCTGCCGCGACTGGTTCCAGCTGTCGCTCAAGGAAGGTTTCACCGTGTTCCGCGATGCCGGGTTCTCCTCGGACATGAACTCGCGCACGGTCAAGCGCATCCAGGACGTCGCCTATCTGCGCACCCACCAGTTCGCCGAGGACGCCGGCCCCATGGCCCACGCGGTGCGGCCGGACAGCTTCATCGAAATCTCCAACTTCTACACCCTGACCGTCTACGAGAAGGGCTCGGAAGTGGTCGGCATGATCCACACCCTGCTCGGTGCCGAAGGCTTCCGCAAGGGCAGCGACCTGTACTTCGAGCGCCACGACGGCCAGGCGGTGACCTGCGACGACTTCGTCAAGGCCATGGAGGACGCCAACGGTGTCGACCTGACCCAGTTCAAGCGCTGGTACAGCCAGGCCGGCACCCCGCGCCTGGCGGTCAGCGACAGCTACGATGCGCAGGCGCAGACCTACAGCCTGACCTTCCGCCAGAGCTGCCCGCAGACACCGGACAAGCAGGAAAAACTGCCGTTCGTGATACCCGTGGAGCTGGGCCTGCTGGATGCCCAGGGCGCCGAGATCGCCCTGCAACTGGCGGGCGAGGCGGTGCCGGGGGCCGCCAGTCGCGTGCTCTCGGTGAGCGAAGCCGAGCAGACCTTCACCTTCGTCGGCATTGCCGCCAAGCCGTTGCCGTCGCTGCTGCGCGGCTTCTCGGCCCCGGTCAGGCTGAGCTTCCCCTACGACCGCGATCAGTTGATGTTCCTGATGCAGCACGACAGCGACGGTTTCAACCGCTGGGATGCCGGCCAGCAACTGTCGGTGCAGGTGCTGCAGGACCTGATCGGGCAGCACCGCAAGGGCGAGGAACTGGTGCTCGACCAGCGCCTGGTCGTGGCCCTGCGCAGCGTACTGGCCAACGAACAACTGGACCCGGCGATGGTCGCGGAGATGCTGTCGCTACCGAGCGAAGCCTACCTCACCGAGATCAGCGAAGTGGCCGAGGTCGACTCGATTCACGCGGCCCGCGAATTTGCCCGCCGGCAACTGGCCGAGCAACTGTTCGACGGCCTGTGGCAGCGTTACCAGGCCAACCGCGAGGTATCGAGGAACACCGCCTACATCGCCGAGAACGAGCATTTCGCCCGCCGTGCGCTGCAGAACATCGCGCTGTCCTACCTGATGCTCAGTGGCCAGCCGCAGGTACTGGCCGCGACCCTGGAGCAGTTCGACGCCGCCGACAACATGACCGAACGCCTGACCGCCCTGGCGGTGCTGGTGAATTCGCCGTTCGAGGCGGAGAAAGCCAAGGCCCTGGCGGTGTTCGCCGAGCACTTCAAGGACAACCCGCTGGTCATGGACCAGTGGTTCAGCGTGCAGGCCGGCAGCACGCTGCCCGGTGGCCTGGAGCGGGTCAGGGCACTGATGGAGCACCCGGCGTTCACCCTGCGCAACCCGAACAAGGTGCGTGCGCTGATCGGTGCGTTCGCCGGGCAGAACCTGGTCAACTTCCATGCGGCGGACGGTTCCGGCTATCGCTTCCTGGCGGACATCGTGATCCAGCTCAACGCGCTGAACCCGCAGATCGCCTCGCGCCAGCTGGCGCCGCTGACCCGCTGGCGCAAATACGACAAGGCCCGCCAGGCGTTGATGAAGGCCGAGCTGGAGCGTATCCGTGCTTCGGGCGAGCTGTCGGCGGACGTCTTCGAGGTGGTCAGCAAGAGCCTGGCCTAACCCGTACCGGGTGGGAGCAGGATTTATCCGCGAAGCCTTTAGCGCTCGGAAGGCCCCTTCGCGGATGAATCCTGTTCCCCTGGCCTGTGATCGTTCCCGCGCTCCGCGTGGGAATGCCTCCCCGGACGCTCGGCGTCCGCTCTTGTGACGCACAGCATCACGGCTGTGCTCCCAGGCAGAGCGTGTGAAGCATCATCCGTAGTCCTTGTTCATCATCCCTCCTGATGCCCCGATATTCATGTCCCCCCGCGATACCCCCGGGTTAACAAAAGATAACGTGGCGTCGATTGTCAGACGATTCCAAAGCCCGATAGGATAGTTCCAGCCTTGGAAGGGGCTCTAGATTGCCGGTTTCAGACGATCGGCAGTGCTGAAAACGCCCTCGAAGGCGCCCTGAAGGGTTGGATGACCTAACAATAATAAGGGGGAAAAGGTCTATGAATGAGCCTGTGAAGAGTACGGGTTCCCGTCGTCCGCCGAGCTGGCGGCGTGCGGTCTTGCTGACCTCGATGCTCTCTCTGTCCGGGCTGGGGCTGCCGGCCGGTTCGCTTTGCGCCGCCGAGGCCGGCACGGCCGACGGCGTCTACTCCATCGAATCCTCCAAGGCCGCCAAGGGCCTGTTGCTCGACGTGGTCCACGCCGGTGCCCGCCTGGTCGCCGTGGGGGATCGCGGGCATATCCTGTTTTCCGATGACCAGGGCACGACCTGGACCCAGGCCCGGGTGCCGACCCGACAACTGCTCACGGCGGTCTATTTCGTCGACGACAAGCACGGCTGGGCCGTCGGCCACGATGCGCAGATCCTCGCCAGCAACGACGGCGGTGCCACCTGGAGCAAGCAGTTCGAAGACCTCAAGCGCGAAGCGCCATTGCTGGACGTCTGGTTCAAGGATGCCAACACCGGTTTCGCCGTCGGCGCCTATGGGGCCCTGCTCGAAACCACCGATGGCGGCCAGCACTGGGAAGATGCCAGCGACCGCCTCGACAACGAAGACCAGTACCACCTCAACGCCATCGCCGCGGTCAAGGACTCCGGCCTGTTCATCGTCGGCGAGCAGGGCAGCATGTTCCGCTCGGCCGACTGGGGCCAGACCTGGGAACGCCTCGACGGTCCCTACCAGGGCTCGCTGTTCGGCGTGCTCGGTACCTCCGAGCCGAGCACCCTGCTGGCCTACGGCCTGCGCGGCAACCTCTATCGTTCCAGCGATTTCGGCTCCAACTGGGAGCCGGTCGAACTCAAGGCCGCCCGCGGGGCGCTGGAGTTCGGTCTGTCCGGCGGCGCCCTGCTGGCCGACGGTTCGCTGGTGATCGTCGGCAATGGTGGCAGTGTGATCCGCAGCACCGATGACGGCGTGACCTTCAGTGTCTTCAATCGTCCCGACCGCATTTCCCTATCGGCGGTCACCACGGCCGGCAACGGCAACCTGATCCTGGTCGGCCAGGGGGGCGCCCATGTCGCCTCGCCAACCGGCAGCGAGCAGGGCAAATAACAAGAAGGCGGGGAGTTTCACATGAGCAGTCATCATCAGGACAAGGCGACGTTTCTCGAACGCCTGATTTTCAACAACCGCCCGGCAGTGATCGTGATCTGCCTGCTGGTCAGCATCTTCCTGTTCTGGCAGGCGACGCTGATCCGTCCGTCCACCAGCTTCGAGAAAATGATTCCGCTCAAGCATCCGTTCATTGAAAAGATGATGGAGCACCGCAACGACCTGGCCAACCTCGGCAACACCGTGCGCATTTCGGTGGAGGCCCGGGACGGTGACATCTTCAGCAAGGCATACATGGACACCCTGCGCCAGATCCACGACGAGGTGTTCTACATCCCCGGTGTCGATCGCTCCGGCCTCAAGTCGCTGTGGAGCCCCAGCGTGCGCTGGACCGAAGTGACGGAGGAGGGCTTCGCCGGCGGCGAGGTGATCCCGCAGAGCTACAACGGCTCGGCCGACAGTCTCGACCAGCTGCGCAACAACGTGCTCAAGTCCGGCCAGGTCGGGCGCCTGGTGGCCAACGACTTCAAGTCGAGCATCGTCGATATCCCGCTGCTGGAGTCCTACCCGGACCCGCAGGACCAGGGCAGGCTGCTCAAACTGGACTACCAGAAGTTTTCCCACCAGCTCGAAGAGAAGATCCGCAACAAGTTCGAGGCGCAGAACCCCAACGTGAAGATCCACATCGTCGGTTTCGCCAAGAAGGTCGGCGACCTGATCGACGGCCTGATCATGGTGGTGATGTTCTTCGGCGTGGCCTTCGTCATCACCCTGGTGCTGCTGTACTGGTTCACCTGGTGTATCCGCAGCACCATCGCGGTGCTGATCACCACTCTGGTGGCGGTGATCTGGCAACTGGGGCTGATGCATGCCGCCGGTTTCGGCCTGGATCCGTACTCGATGCTGGTGCCGTTCCTGATCTTCGCCATCGGCATCTCCCACGGCGTGCAGAAAATCAACGGTATCGCCTTGCAGTCCAGTGAGGCCGACAATGCCCTGACGGCGGCGCGGCGAACCTTCCGGCAACTGTTCCTGCCGGGGATGATCGCGATCCTGGCCGATGCCGTGGGCTTCATCACGCTGCTGATCATCGATATCGGGGTGATCCGCGAACTGGCGATCGGCGCGTCGATCGGCGTGGCGGTGATCGTGTTCACCAACCTGATCCTGTTGCCGGTGGCGATTTCCTATGTCGGCATCAGCGGCAAGGCGGTCGAGCGCAGCAAGAAGGACGCGACCCGCGAACACCCGTTCTGGCGCCTGCTGTCGAACTTCGCCAGCCCCCGGGTGGCCCCGGTGTCGATTTTCCTGGCCCTGCTGGCCTTCGGTGGCGGCCTCTGGTACAGCCAGAACCTGAAGATCGGCGACCTCGACCAGGGTGCGCCGGAGCTGCGTCCCGACTCGCGCTACAACAAGGACAACAGCTTCATCATCAACAACTACTCCACCAGCTCCGACGTGCTGGTGGTGATGGTCAAGACCACGTCCGAGGGTTGCTCGCGCTACGCGGCCATGGCCCCGATCGACGAACTGATGTGGAAGATGCAGAACACCGAGGGCGTGCAGTCGGCGATCTCCCTGGTGACCGTGTCCAAGCAGATGATCAAGGGCATGAACGAGGGCAACCTGAAGTGGGAGACCCTGTCGCGCAACCCGGATGTGCTGAACAACTCCATCTCCCGCGCCGATGGCCTGTACAACGCCGACTGCTCGTTGGCGCCGGTGCTGGTGTTCCTCAACGACCACAAGGCTGCCACGCTGGACCGGGCGGTTCATGCGGTGCAGGACTTTGCCAAGGAGAACAGCAGGGAGGGCCTGGAATTCCTGCTTGCGGCCGGTAACGCCGGGATCGAGGCGGCGACCAACGAGGTGATCAAACAGGCGGAACTGACCATTCTGATCCTGGTGTACATCTGCGTCGCGGCCATGTGCATGATCACCTTCCGCTCCTGGGCGGCGACCCTGTGCATCGTCCTGCCGCTGGTGCTGACCTCGGTGCTGGGCAACGCGCTGATGGCCTTCATGGGGATCGGCGTGAAGGTCGCGACCCTGCCGGTGGTGGCGCTGGGCGTGGGCATCGGCGTGGACTACGGGATCTACATCTACAGCCGCCTGGAGAGTTTCCTGCGTGCCGGGCTGTCGTTGCAGGAGGCCTACTACCAGACCCTGCGTTCCACCGGCAAGGCGGTGCTGTTCACCGGCCTGTGCCTGGCGATCGGTGTCTGCACCTGGATCTTCTCGGCGATCAAGTTCCAGGCCGACATGGGCCTGATGCTGACCTTCATGCTCCTGTGGAACATGTTCGGGGCGCTGTGGCTGCTGCCGGCGCTGGCGCGGTTCCTGATCAAGCCGCAGAAGCTGGCGGGCAAGGTAGGGGGATCCTTGCTGGCCCATTGAGACCGTCAGAAAAGCTTCGCGGGCAAGTCGGATCGCCGCACCGCCGGCTCCTACAGGGCGGTGTGCATCTCGGTCTTGTGCCTGGCACGGACCTGTAGGCGCCGGGCCTGCCCGCGAACCGCCCCTGGCGGGCACCCGCTGCGATGCAATATCGCCTATCATTGCCCCTTTCCCGAAAAATGATAGAAACCGCCATGACCGACACCTTGCCCACTGCCCTTGAAGCCTGCGACATGCTGGAAATCGACGGCCTGCACGCCTTCGATTTCACCCTCGACGATGCCGGCCTGCTGATCGAGTGCATGGACGGGCGCGCCGCCAAGCGTTGGAGCTTCAGCCTGGCCCAGGTGCAGGCGGCCACCTTCGACGAGACCCTGCAGAGCTGGGTCGTGGTCGGCGACTCCGGCGAGCATCGCCTGGTGTGCCTGAGTGCGTTCAGTGCCCGGGAGCAAGCGGAGGATGAACAGGATGATGCGTAAGTTCTGGCCCCTGCTGATGGCCGGCAGCATCGGCTCGATGCCGGTCCTGGCGGCCCCAGGCGACACCGTCCAGTTGCTGGTCGGCTCCTACACCGCCGGCAGGAGCGAAGGCATCTACCGCCTGCAGTTCGACAGCCGCACCGGCAAGCTCGACCCCAAGCCGCTGCAGGTGATCAAGACCGCCAATCCTTCCTGGCTGACCCTCTCCGGCGACCAGCGTCGGCTGTACGCGGTCAATGAAAACGGCCCCGGCCAGAAGGACCCGGTCGGCCGGGTCAGCAGCTACTCGATCGACCCCAGGAGCCACCAGCTCAAGCCGATCAACCAGGTGCAGAGCCTGGGCAGCGAGCCGACCCATGCCAGCCTGAGCGGCGACCAGCGCTACCTGTTCGTCGCCAACTATTCGGTACTGGAAGATCCGGGCGGCAGCCTGGCGGTACTGCCGGTGGATGCCAAGGGCAAGCTGTCGCCGCCGGTCCAGCTCAGCAGCCACCCGGCTAGCCTGGTCAACCTGGAGCGGCAGGCTTCGGCCCATGTGCATTCGGTGGTGTCGTCGCCGGACGGGCGTTTCGTCTTCGCCAGCGACCTGGGTGCGGACAGGATTTTCGTCTACCGGTATGACCCCAAGGCCAACCCGGAACGGCCGCTGACCCCGGCCAACCCGGCCTACGTGCAATTGCCGCCGGGCAGTGGTCCACGACACCTGCTGTTCAGCGCCGATGGCAAGCATGCCTGGCTGAGCACCGAAATGAGCGCGCAGATCACCGTGTTCGACTACCAGGACGGCAAGCTCACCCAGAAGCAGCGGGTGGAACTGGCTGACCAGCAGCCGCTGTCGGACAAGGCCGCCGCGGCCCTGCATGCCTCGAAGGACGGCAAGTTCCTCTATGCCAGCAACCGTGGCACCGCCAACCAGTTGCTGGTGTTCGCCATCGACCCGGCCAGCGGCGAGCTCAAGGAACTGCAACGGCGTTCGGTGGAAGGCGATCACCCGCGTGAGTTCACCCTCGATCCGAGCGGCAGGTTCCTGCTGGTGGCCAACCAGAAGAGCAACCAGATCGTGGTCATCGAGCGCGATGCCGACACCGGCCTGTTGGGCAAAACCGTGCAGACCTTGCCCTTCGAGGCGCCGAGCTACCTCGGCTTCCTGCCGCGACAATAGACCGCAGGCCCCGGTTTACAAGGGGCTTGCACTTCTATTAATCACGCTGATATCCGCTACTGCTGCAATGAATTTCAACCCGAACAGCTCTCGGATGTACTTTGGACTCACGGCCTGAAAGGGCAAGCCAGCCAACTGACATTCGAGGGTTTTCGACATGAACTTCAATCTCTTCTCCATCATCGCCGCTTCCGCCATCTCTGCCAGCGTTGCCCTGCCAGCCAGTGCCAGCGTCGAGATCAGCGAGAAAAAATCCCATACCCAGAGCTACACCCCCAAGTACCTGCAACAAAGCGCCAACTTCTACGCCGCCCTGGATCACAAGGCTCAACACTGAGCGCTGAACCAGCCCGCAACGCCGGAGCGAATGCACTCATTCGGCAGTTGGTCCATTGACCGCCTGCCATGAGAGTGAATTCGCCCCGGCGTTGTCGTTTCTGCCGTTTTTGTTTCAACCCGATAACAGGATTCATATAAGCCGGGATTAAATTTGACGCTGGCTTATTGACTCTTGGCGATTAATATTGCTGATAACGACTATTTAAATAGTTGCCTACTTAGTTATGCGGTTATGATGGATCCTATAGGCATGACATTCGCCTGTGGAGAAAGAACACCATGGCCAGCAACCTCCTGACATCTGCCCGACACGGCGCCTACCTGGCTATTGGCCTGTATGTGGCGCTGGTGCTCGTCATCAGTCTGTCGAGCCTGCTGCACGGCTCGGACGATGCGGCGATCCAGTTGGCGACGCCGAGCATTCCGCTCGAACACAAGACCCAGTCCGCCGGCGTGCTCGCGCACAACGCCGACGCCGGGGCCTGATTCACGGCTGACGCTAGCGGGTCAGTCGGCAGCTGTAGCCGGCTTGGCCATTACCGCGATAAACAGCGGTGAGGCGAGAAACCGCTCCAGCCAGTCCCGCAGTCGCCGATAGGGTGTCTGCGCGAACCACTCCCGATCGACATGGGCGAACTGCCGGACAAAGGGGGCCAGGGCCATGTCAGCCAGGCTGCGATGCTCGGCCAGCAACCAGTCGCGCTGTTGCAGCAGATCTTCCAGTTTGCGCAGGAACGGCTCGGCCTCGGCCCGGTAGTGCTCCATCGGAAACGCCGGGTAGCGCACCGCGTATTTGTAGCGGTCCAGCCGCCGCTTGAAGTCGCCGTCGTTTTCCTCGATCAGGGCCATTGCGGCCCGGGCGGCCAGCGGGTCGCCCTGTAGCAGCCAATCTTCAGGGTCATGCCGGGCCAGCGCCCAGTGCATGATCTCCAGGCTCTGTTCGATCACCTGCCCATCGCCGCAGGCCAGCACCGGCACCGTACCCTTGGCTGACAGCGCGAGCATCGCCGCCGGCTTGGCCTTGAGGCTGACTTCCTCGATGTGCACCGCCACGCCCGAGTAGCGCAGCGCCAGGCGCGCACGCATGGCGTAGGGGCAGCGGCGGAAGGAGTAGAGCAGCGCCGTTTTCATTTCACCTCCAGGGTACTCAGGCCGTTGCCCTGGCGTTGCACCTGGATCTGCACCGGGATGCGTTCGTGCATTTCCTGCACGTGGGAAATCACTGCGACCTTGCGCCCCTGGGCCTGCAGACCGTCGAGGGCGTCCATCGCCAGTTGCAGCGATTGCGGATCGAGGCTGCCGAAGCCCTCGTCGATGAACAGCGATTCGATCTTCAGCGTGCTCGAAGCCATCGAGGCAAGCCCGAGGGCCAGGGCCAGCGACACCAGGAACGTCTCGCCGCCGGACAACGAATGCACCGAGCGCAGTTCGTCGCCCATTTCGGTGTCCAGCACCAGCAGCCCGAGCATGCTGCCGCCGCGCTTGAGGCGGTAGCGCCGCACCAACTGACGCAGTTGCACGTTGGCATGGTGGACCAGCAGGTCGAGGTTGTAGGCCTGGGCCAGCTTGCGGAAGCGGTCGCCGGTCGCCGAGCCGATCAGCGCATCCAGGCGCGCCCAGCGCTGGTACTCGGCATAGGCATGGGCAATGCGCTGCGCCAGCGCCTGGTTGGCATCCTGCCGACGTTGGTCGTCGACCTGTTCGGCCCGCAGCTCGGCGCAGTGCTGTTCGCTGGCGGCGAACTGCTGCTGACAGTCGGCCAAGGCGCTGGCCAACTGCTCGGCGTCGGGGTTGCCGTTGTGCTGGGCCTGGTGTGCCTGCAGGCGCTGTTCGCGCTCCTGCAGCAGAACCTGGGCCTGTTCGACGGCCTTTTCGTTGCGCAGCAGGTGCTGGCGCAGCTCGGCGACCTGGCTGTCGTCCAGTGCCAGCAAACTCTGCAGGGCGCTGTCGTCCAGTTCCGGGTGGCCGGTGCGCCATTCGGCGATCTTCCCCGCCAGCGCGTTGGCCTCCTGTTCCAGGGCCTGCTGATGCTCCTCCCGGGCCTTGAGCTCGGTCGCGATTTGTACCCGTTGCGTGCGCGTGTCCTGCAACGCCTGGGTGGTGCTGCTCTCGGCCTGGCGCGCCTGTTCCACCGCCTGCTCGAGTTGCTGCTGCCAGTGATCGGCACTGTCGTGTCCACCGAGCAGTTGGCTCAGTTGCTGCTGGCTGGCCTGCTGCTGCGCGGCCAGTGCCTCGAACTGTTGCCTTGCGCCTTGCCACTGCTGTTCGCGGCTTTGCTGGCGCTCCAGTTCCAGCTCCAGGGCCTGTTGGCGCTGTTGCTGTTCGGCCAGTTCATCGCGTTGCTGTTCCCGTTGCTGCAGGCGCTCGGCGAGCTGCCGGTCCAGTTGCAGGAAGGTCGCCGCCGGTTCGTTGCGCAGGGCCTCCAGGGTCGGGGCCGGCAGCAGGGTGGCGAAGGCCGCCAGTTCATCGTCCAGGCGCTGGCGGTCGCCGGCCAGTTCGCGCTGCTGCTGCTCCAGTTGCCGGGCGGCCTGCTGGTGCGCGGCTTCGGCCTGGCGCAGTTGCTGGGTCAGTCGCGCGGCGTCCTGTTGCAGGGTGAGCAGGGCGTTCTGGCGCTGCTCGTCGCGTGTCAGGTTCTGGTTCAACTGGCTGGTTTGCCGCTCCAGCCAGGCATCGCGCTGGTCGGCGTGCTGGTCCAGCAGTTGGGCCGCCAGCGGATGCGCTTCCAGGCTGGGCGCCAGGGCCTGCTGCTGGCTCGTCAAGTGCTCCTGCTGGGCCAGCAGTTCCTTCTGCTGGGCGATCAGCCCACCCACCTCGGCACGCAGTTCGGTAAGCCGTTCCTTGAGCCGGTCCACGGCAGCCTGGGCATTGGCCTGTTCACTTTCATCGTGGCGGCCAAGGCTCTGCAGTAGTGCCTCGGGCTGATGGTAGGGATGTTCGTGGCTGCCGCAGACCGGGCAGGGCTGGTCATCCTGCAACTGTGCGCGCAGTTCCTCGACGCTGGCATTGCGGGCCAGGCGTTGACGTTCGAGCAGTTCGCGGGTGACGTTGAGCGTCTGTTCGGCCACCTCCAGTTCGGCCTTGGCCCTGACTCCGTCCTGGGTCAGGCGCTCACGCTCCTGCTGGGCGCTGCTCAGGCGTTGCTGCAATTGGGCGGCGCGTTGGTCCAGGTCCTTTTGGCTGGACCATAGCCGGGCCAGGTCCTCGACGGCCCGCAACTGCTTGCGGTTGTCCTGCAGCAGGCTGCCGAGAATGCCGATCTGCTCGGCCACGGCGTCCGGTTCAGCGGCAGCCTCCTGATAGAGGACTTCCAGTTGCTGTTTCTGGGTGCCCAGCGCCTGCGCGGTTTCGCCGGCGGTGCGTTCGAGGCCGGCCAGCTCGGCCTGGCCCTGGTTGAGCCGGTTGCCGATCAGCATCAACTGCTGCAGGCGGTCGCGGTAGGCGGTCCAGGCCTCGCTCAAGGGCGCGAGATCGCTGCTGTGCTCCAGTTGCGTGGCAATCTGTTGCAGGCGCTCGGCAATCTGCTGCTGCCGCTCCTGCAGGGCCTGGATGGTCGCCTGGCCCTGGTCCCGGGCCTGCTGCGCAGTGTCTTGTGCCTGGGCGGCGAGTGCCGCATCCCTGGCCAGTCGGGCGAGGTTGCCTTGCTCGTCGAAGGCCTGGCGCAGCAGCGGGGCGCTGCCGCTCTGCTGCTGTTGCGCGCTGTTCAGTGCGGCCTGGGCGGTGGTCAGAGCCTGTTCCAGCTGTGCCTGGCGTTCGCTCAGCGCCTCATGCTGCTGGCGCTGCTGCGTGATCTGCTCGGCCAGGGGCGGCAGTTGCCCATCGATTTCCAGCTTGCGGGCAAACTGGTGCCGTTGCGGGGCCAACTGCTCCAGCCGTGTCAGCTTCAGGCGCTCGTCGGCCAGTGCCTGCTCTTGTTGCCGGAGGCTTTCCAGTTGTTCGGCAGCCGCCTGGCGGGCGTCCTGCAACTGCTGCAATTCCTTGAGCCAGCCGTGCTGCTGTTCGAGCTGGCGCAGTCGGGCCTTGTGCAGTTCCAACTGTCGCTGCGCGCTGTCGAAGCGTTCGTCGAGTTCGGCGCGGGCTTCGGGGCTCATCGGGGTGAGGCCCACCGCCTGGTCCTGCAACAGCTTGTGGGCTTCGCGGGCTTCCTTGGCCTTGTCGAAGGCGCGGCGACCGAGGCGAGTGTAGAGCGCGGTGTCGGTGAGCTTTTCCAGCAGTTCACTGCGTTCGTTGTCATCGGCCTTGAGGAAGGCGCTGAACTCGCTCTGGGCCAGCAGCACGGCGCGGGTGAACTGCTCGAAGTTCAGGCCGAGGCAGGCTTCCAGCTGGGCCTTGTATTCGCCTTTCTGGCTGGCCAGCAACTGGTCGCTGTCGAGGTCGCGCAAGCTCTGGCGGCTGGCCTGCAGCTTGCCATTGGTCTTGTCCCGGGCGCGGTTGGCTTCCCAGCGGGCGCGGTAGCGGCGACCGTCGATCCCGACGAAATCGACTTCGGCGAAGCCGGCACCGGTACCGCGGCGCAACAGGGTGCGGGGATCGCCGGTGCTGATTTCGCCATCGGCATCCGGCACCTTGGCATCGCGCGAGGCAGTGTTCAGCCGGGGGACGGCGCCGAACAGTGCCAGGCAGAGGGCGTCGAGCAGGGTGCTCTTGCCGGCGCCGGTCGGTCCGGTGATGGCGAACAGGCCGGTGCTGGCCAGCGGCTCGGCGGTGAAGTCCAGTTCGAACGGGCCGGCCAGGGAGGCGAGGTTCTTCAGGCGAATGGCAAGAATCTTCATGGCTGCTCGTCCTCCAGCTGCACTTCCTGCAACAGCAGGGCGAAGTCATCGAGGGTCTGCGCGTCCACTTCGTTGCCGTAGTGGTCCTGCCAGGCGCGGCTGAACAGGTCCTGGGGGCTGAGCTGGTCGAGCTCGACCAGGCGTGCGTTATCTTCCTCGTCTTCGCGTGCACCGCGGCCGGCGTATTCGGCGGCGATGCGCACCAGGCGCACGGCCTTGCCCTGCAGGGCACTTTCGATCTGCTGGCGCAGGTCCGGCTGCGGTTCGTCGAGGCGTACCCGCACCTCCAGCCAGGGTTGGCGTTGCAGGTCGGCCAGCAGGTCGACATCGGGCAGCTCGGCGAGCCTTTCCAGGATTTCGGCGAAGGGCAGCGGGCCCAGGCGTTGCAGGTCGACGGCGCGTGGTACCAGGCGTGGTTCGACGCTGACCAGGGTTTCGCCGTCGAGCACGATATCGAGGATCTGGTGTTTGTAGCCGATCTCCGAGAACGACAGCGGGATGGGTGAGCCGCTGTAGCGGATACGTTCTTCGCCGTTGACCTTCTGCGGCTTGTGCAGGTGACCCAGGGCGACGTAGCTGACGCTGGCATCGAACAGGCTGGCGGGCAGGGCCTCGGCGCTGCCGATGATCAGGCTGCGTTCGGAGTCTTCGGAAACCGAGCCGCCGGCCATGTGCGCGTGGCTGATGGCGACCAGTGCCTGGCCGGGCTGGCGCCTGGCCTTGGCCGCCTCGATCAGCCAGCGGTGGACCTGGCCGATGCCACGCAGGTAATCGTCGCCCAGCAGCGCGCCGGTGACTTCGGCCGGGCGCAGGAAGGGCAGGGCCAGGCACCAGCCGGCGATCTCGCCGTTGGCGGCGGGCAGCGGGATCAGCAGGCGCTCGCTGTCGAGCTGGCCGTCCTCTAGCCAGAGCACCCGGCCCAGGGCGTGGGTGCGCAGGCGGCGCATCAACGGCGCTGGCAGTTCGATGCGCGAGCCGGAATCATGGTTGCCGGCGATCATCACGATGGTCAGTTGCGGCTGTTGCTCGTGGGCGCTGACGATGAAGTCGTAGAGGCGCTCCTGGGCTTTGACCGGCGGGTTGACGGTGTCGAAGATATCGCCGGCGATCAGCAGTACGTCCGGTCGTTGGCTGGCCAACTGGGCGAGCAGCCAGGTCAGGAAGCAGGCATGTTCGAAATCCCGTTCCTGGCCATGAAGGTTCTGGCCCAGGTGCCAGTCGGAGGTATGAAACAGGCGCAAGGCAAACTCCGCGAAGACGGTGGCGACCGCTCAGGACAAGGTGGCGGTGCGAAAGACCGACAAGTCTACTGGTAAATCCGTGGGGAGTGGCGATACGGGTTTTGAGGCATCAGGAAATTTCGCATTGGCGCCCCTTTACGCGTTGCCCCCTGTAGGAGCCGGGCTTACTTGGGGTACAGCGGCGGCAGCCCGCTGTCGCCGACCGGGGCCTGGACCCGTTCGGCCGCCGGGATGGCGCGAACCACCCGCCACAGTTCCTCGCCTTGCCAGTACTGGCCGGTCTCGCTGTACAACGCGCCATTCAGGCCGTCCAGGGCATCGGACAGCGGTACGAAGCGCGCGGCCATCTCGGCCAGGGTCTCCGGCTGCTGCCGGGCCCAGGCATCGAGCGCCTGGCGCGTGGCCTGGGGATCGTTGGCCAGGCAGGTGCGCTTGAGGTCGTCGAGCAGGGTCCGCGGGCTCGGTCCGGCCTGGGCGGCGCGGTGCACCGCCGGCTGCGAGCGGGCGCGCCACCACAGGCCGAAGCCGAGCAGGGTGGTGCAGGCCAGCAGCAGCGTGCTGAGCTTCCAGATCCACAGGCTCGCCGCGTCGGCGGCGATGTTCGCCGGTACGCTGTTGACCGGCGTATCCACTGCCAGGCTCGGGTTGTTCGTGACCTGCAGGCTGCGCGCCGGCAGGGTGGTGCGCTCCACGTGCTCTTCGTGGGTGTTCCACCAGACCACGCTGATCGCCGGCAGCTCAAAGGTGCCGCTGTGGGTCGGGACCAGGGCTTCACGTTCTTCGCGACTGCCGATCAGGCCGCGTTCGCTGTTCTGGTTGCTCAGTTGCGGCTGGTCCGGGTAGCGGCGCAGGCCGCTGATACTGGTGGCCGGCAGCGGTGGCAACTGGGCGCTGGACAGGCCTTCGGCCTTGAGGGTGAGGCTGCGGGTCAGCGAGTCGCCGACCTGGCTGTGGTCCGGCTCCGGGCTCCAGCTTTCGCCCAGGCTCAGGCTGCGCGCCGGCAGCCACGGTGCATCGGCGGGCCAGGCCGCCGGTTGCGGTTTGACGTCGAGGGTCATCTCGGCCGAGCTGACGTGAATCAGCTTGCCGGGCTTGGGGCCGGCCGGTGTCTGGCCCTGATTCTGGCCCTGGCCGGTCTCCGCCAGGGTGGCGCTGAACACCAGCGCCGGAATCGCCAGCTTGCCGCTGTGCTGCGGGTAGATGGCATAGCGCAGCTCGATCACGCCATGGCGCACGCCGTTGATCAGCTTCTCGTAGGTGCGCGATTCGCCCAACTGCTCGATACGTGCATCGCCCAGTTGCAGCGGGCTGAGGTTGCTGTCGTCATACAGCGACACCGAATGGTAGATGCGCAGGGTCAGCACCGCCTGGGCCTGGACATAGACGCTGTCCTGGTCAAGGCTGGTTTCGATGAACACCGAGGCCAGGCTGTTGGCCGGTTCCTGCTGGTCGCTCTGCACCACCTGCAGGGTGATCGGCTGGCTCTGCAGTTCGCCCAGTTGCAAGGCGGGAATCACCACGTCGCCGCTGTGTCGTGGCAGCAGGGTGATGATCCAGCGGGTCGTCGCCTGCTTGTCGCCGCCCAGGGTGGTCAACTGGTTGACCTGGCGCGTGCCGCGCACTTCGAACTCGCCGGCCAGCGGCTCCAGGTCCGGCTTGCCGAACTGCGTGACATCCCGCGATTCCAGGGTCAGTTCCACCGATTCACCGGAATTCACGCGCGTGCGGTCGACGCTGGCGAGCAGCCCGTCGGCATGGGCCGGCAGGCTCCAGCAGAGCAGCCACAGCAAGAGGGCGGAAAAGCGGTTGATCATCGGGTCTTGTCCTGATGGAGCTGTTGTTCGTACCAGAATTTGCGCCTGAGCAGCTCGCCCGGATCGTCGGGGATCTGCCGCAGCCATTGTTCGAGGGCCTGGCGCTGTTCGCCCTCGATATTCTGCGCGGCGCTGCGCAGCGGTGGGCGGGTGGTCCGTTCGTCGTCCAGCTCGCTGCCCGGTACCTCATTATCACCTGTTGGCGCGGCCGAGGCATCGGTCGATGCAGTGTTCGGCGGCGGGTCCTGGGTCTGTGGCACGGCCTCGGCTGCCTGTGGCTGCGCGGGTGTGGCGCTGCTGGAGGAGGCGTCGTGCAGAGTGGAGGACGGCTCGCCGGTGGCGGCGGTTTCGTCGGGCTTGACCGGCTGGGGTTCGGAGCGGCTGCGTTGCTCTTCCAGTATCTGCTCCACCAGGGCCTTGTTTCTCAGCGCCGGGCGCAGGTCGGGCTGGCGTTCCAGGGCCTGTTCATAGGCGTCCAGGGCGGCCTCCAGCTCGCCGCCCTGGGCCAGGGCATTGCCGCGGTTGTAATGGGCGTTGGCATCGTCGCCTTCGGCGAACTTGCGGGCCGCTGCCGTATAGTCGCCGGCTTCGTAGAGCGCCAGGCCCTGCCATTGCGGGTCGTCGAAATGCCTGGCCGCCTCCAGCGGGCGCTGCTGCTCCAGTAGCCGCATGCCTTGTTGATCCGGACGCAGCCACAGGTCGGTGAATTCGAAGGCCTGGCTCGGTGGCGGGAACATCAGCAACAGCGGCAGGCAGAACAGCCAGCCGCGCCGGCCGGCACAGGCGGCCAGCACCAGCAAGGGCAGCAGCAGCCAGTAGCCCTGGTCTTCCCAACTGTCGAGCTGGACGAACTGGCCATCGTCGCGCAGATGCCGTGGCCCGTCGAGCAGGCCGAGGCCGCGCAGGTCGCTTTCGTCGACACGGCTCTGGCGATAGCGGCCGCCGACTTCCGTGGCGAAGGCCTTGAGGCCCGGGCTGTCGAGGCGCGGTACGCGGATCGCGCCCTGGGCATCCTTGAGGAAACCGCCATTCTCCTCGGCGACCGGGGCACCGTCGCGCGTACCGACACCGAGGATCAGCAGGCTGTGGGGCTGTTGCGCCAGGGCCTGGCGGATGCCTTCGCGTTCCTGTTCACTGAGGGACGAGCCGATCAGCAGCAGTCGTCCCTGGCCCTGGGCGCCGCGTTCGAGCAGGGTCAGCGCCTTGGCGACCGCGAGGTCGGCGCGATGGCCCGGTTCGGGCATGATCGATGGCTTCAGCGCATCCAGCAGGTTGCGGCTGGTGCCCATGTCATCGGACAGCGGCACCAGGGTGTGGGCGCTGCCGGCATAGACGATGATCGCCGTCTGCGCATCGCTGCGCGCGCGCATCAGGTCGAACAGCTTGCGCCGGGCCTGTTCCAGGCGGTTTGGTGCGATATCGGTGGCGAGCATGTCCGGGGTCAGCTCCAGCAGCACCACCAGCGGGTCCTGGGGCTTCTGGGTCGATTGCTCGATGCGCTGCCAGCTCGGGCCGAGCAGGGCCAGCAGGGCCAGGGCCCAGCCCAGGCCGAGGACCACCCACGGCAGCCGGCTCTCGCGACCGCTGCCGCCACCGAGCAGTACGCGATGGAAGGCCGGCGGCAGGATCATCTGCCAGCGTCCGGCCCGTTTCTGCCGATGCCAGAGCCGCCACAGCAACCAGCCGAGCAGGGGCAACAGCACCAGCCAGGCGGGGCGGAACCAGTGTGGCCAGAGGCCTGAGAGGAATTCGCCGCTCATCGGCGCCTCCGCAGGCGCAGGCGCTTGAGGCGTTCACGCCACTCGGGGTGCTGCGGGAGGAACTGGCGACGCGCCAGCCAGCGTTGCAGCAGGTTGTCCGGCCACTGCTCGCGGGCCACCAGCAGCAGGCTCAGGGCCAATGCCAGGGCCAGCGGCCAGTGATAGAGGGCGCGGGCGGGGCGGGCCTGGGTCGGTTGCTGGGCCACCGGTTCGAGTTTGTCCAGGGTGCTGCGGATGCTTTGCAGTTCCTGGCCGTCGCGGGCGCGGAAATACTGGCCACCGGTGACCTGGGCGATTTCCTTGAGGGCCGGTTCGTCGAGGTCCATGCTCGGGTTCAGTCCGAGCATCGACAGGCTGCCGCTCTGTTCCGGGTCGGCCCCGATGCCGATCGGGTAGATTTTCACCTGCTCCTCGGCCGCCAGACGGGCCGCGGTGATCGGGTCGATCTGGCCGCCGTTGTTGGCGCCATCGGTCACCAGGATCAGCACCCGGCTTTGGGCCGGCCGCTGGCGCAGGCGCTTGAGGGCCAGGCCGATGGCATCGCCGATGGCGGTGTTCTTGCCGGCGATGCCGATCTTCGCTTCATCCAGCCAGACCCGCACGGTGCGCCGGTCGAAAGTCAGCGGCGCCTGGACGTAGGCCTTGCTGCCGAACAGGATCAGCCCGACCCGATCGCCTTCGCGGCTTTCGAGAAAGTCGCCCAGCAGGTGCTGGACCAGGCTCAGGCGGCTGACGTCTTCACCTTGCCAGCGCATGTCGGGATATTCCATGGAGCCGGAGACGTCCACCGCGACCAGCAGGTCGCGGCCGCTGGCGGCGATCGGCAAGGGTTCGCCCAGCCACTGCGGTCGGGCGGCGGCGATCAACAGCAGCAGCCAGAGCAGCACGAAGCGCGCCTGCTGGCGCCAGCCGGGCAGGTTGAGGCGGGCACGACGGCGGGCCAGGGTTTCGAGATCGGCAAGAAAACTGACCTTCAGCGCCGCCTCGCCGCTGTCGGCCACCGGCAGCACCAGCCGCAGCAGCCAGGGCAGCGGGAACAGGGCGAAGATCCACGGCCAGGCGAACTCAAACATGCTTGCGGATCCAGGTGTCGATGGCCTGGTTCAGGCCGGCGATGGCCTTGTCGTCGAGTTTGCACTCGGGCTTGTAGGCGCCCTCCACCAGCACCATCCAGCGCGTCAGGCCGGCGGCCGGGCAGCGGTTGTCGAGGAAGGCCAGCCACTGGCGGCCATTGAGGGTATGACTCTGGCTGCCCGGATAGTGGTTGCGGCACAGGCGCTTGAGCAGCCCGTTGAGTTGCTGCAGCCAGGCACCGGCGGGTGCGCCGTCATAGGGCTTGGGCAGGCGCGCGAGTTCCTCCAGCGCGGCCAGCCGTAACGGGTCCAGCGGCTGTTCGGCACGCGGCAGCGGACGTCGGGCCAGCAGCCAGCGCCGCAGGTACCAGAGGCCGACGCCCAGCAGCGGCATCGCCAGCATCAGCAGCCACCAGCCCGGTGCTGGCGGCCAGAAACCCTGTACCGGTGGGGTGATCAGCGGTTGCAACTGGTCCAGGCCGCTCATGACGGTTTTCCCGGCCGTTGCGGGTTGAGGTACTCGCGCAACTGCTCGACCATTTCGCCCTGGGTGCTCAGGGGCATCAACAGCACCCGCAGCTTCTGCGCCAGCAGTTCCCAGCGGGCGGCCCGCGCGTCGCCCTGGGCACGATAGGCCTGGCGCAGTTCCGGGTTCAGCGTGTCGAGCTCCAGCAGCGCGCCACGGTCGGCGAAGCGCAGCAGGCCGGCGGCGGGCAGGGCGTGGTCGAGCGGGTCGGACACCGGCAGCAGCAACAGGTCGCAATGACGCGACAGCAGGCTCAACTGACGTTCGGCGGCATCGGTCAGCGCGCGCTCGTCGCAGATCACGATCACCAGGCTGCCCGGGCGCAGCACTTCCCGCGCACGGATCAGCGCCTGGCCCAGGGTATCCTGGCCGGCGGCGACGTCGGTGTGCAGCGAATGGTTGACCCGCACCAGCCGGTTGAGCAGTTGCAACAGGCTCTGCTTGCTGCGCCGCGGCTTGATTTCATAGTGCTCGTTGTCGCCGTAGACCAGCCCGCCGACCCGGTCGTTATGACCCAGCGCGGCCCAGCCGATCAGGCTGGCGGCCTGGGCGGCGAGCACCGATTTGAACATCTGCCCGGAGCCGAAGAACAATTGCCGGCTCTGCTCGACGAGGATGAAAATCGGTCGCTCGCGCTCCTCGTGGAACAGCTTGGTATGCGGTTCCTGGGTTCGCGCGGTGACCCGCCAGTCGATGGTGCGCACGTCGTCGCCGGCCTGGTAGACCCGCACCTGGTCGAAGTCCACACCACGGCCGCGCAGTTTCGAATGGTGCAGGCCGATCAGCGGGCTGCGCTGGCTCGGCGTCGAGAACAGCCGTACTTCGCGCACGCGATGACGCATCTCGATCAACTCGGCGAGAGTGGTACGGATGCCGGGCTCGGCGGGTAGCGGGGTGATCATTGTCGGGGTCAGGCGACGGCGACGACGTCGAGAATCCGCTGGACGACCCGATCCTGGTCGATCCCCGCCGCCTCGGCTTCGAACGACAGGATGATGCGGTGGCGCAGTACATCGAACAGCACCGCCTGGATATCTTCCGGGCTGACGAAGTCGCGTCCGGCCATCCAGGCGTGGGCGCGGGCGCAGCGGTCGAGGGCGATCGAACCGCGGGGGCTGGCGCCGTAGGCGATCCACTCGGCCATTTCCGCGTCGAACTTGGCGGGACTGCGGGTCGCCATCACCAGTTGGACCAGGTATTCCTCCACGGCGTCGGCCATGTACAGGCCGAGGATTTCCTTGCGCGCGGCAAAGATCGCCTGCTGGCTGACCCGGCGTTCGGGCTTGGCCTCGCCGTTGAGCGCTTCACCGCGGGCCTGCTGCAGGATCCGCCGTTCGACGGCGGCATCCGGGAAGCCGATCTTGACGTGCATCAGGAAACGGTCGAGCTGGGCTTCCGGCAATGGATAGGTGCCCTCCTGCTCGATCGGGTTCTGGGTGGCCATCACCAGGAACAGTGGCGACAGGTCATAGGTGCTGCGTCCAACGCTGACCTGGCGCTCGGCCATGGCTTCGAGCAGCGCCGACTGGACCTTGGCCGGGGCCCGGTTGATCTCGTCGGCCAGCACCAGGTTGTGGAAGATCGGCCCCTGCTGGAACACGAAGCTGCCGGTTTCGGGCCGATAGATCTCGGTACCGGTGATGTCGGCGGGCAGCAGGTCGGGCGTGAACTGGATGCGATGGAACTGCGCTTCGATGCCTTCGGCCAGCTCCTTGATGGCCTTGGTCTTGGCCAGGCCGGGGGCGCCCTCGACCAGCATGTGGCCGTCGGCCAGCAGGGCGATCAGCAGGCGCTCGATGAGCTTTTCCTGGCCGAGAATCTGCGCTGAGAGAAAGGTTCGCAGCGCCAGCAGCGCTTCACGATGTTCCATCGATGAGTGTTCCTGGAGAGGGGGGCGACGGCATGCGGATAAATGTCGTCGCCGGGGGCGTTACTTTAATCCATCGAGGGTCGTGGCGACTAACGGACAACGGGATTTTTCTGATTTTTCGGGAAAAATCCTGCGTTGTTGAGAGTCATTTCTCACGGATGCAGTGCACCTGCGCTTTTCAGCCCAGTTCGCTGACGTAGGTGCCGGTACCTTCCAGGATGTTCCTGAGGGTCTGCTCGATCTCGGCCAGTTCCGCAGCGTCGGTGCGGTGCAGGATTTCCAGGTGCTCTGCGCCATTGAGCGCATCGGCGTCACCCGGTGCGACTTCGATCAGCAGGCGGGTGGCGCCGAAGGTGACCTTGACCCCGTCCAGGGTCGACGGTTCGCCGTCCAGGGTGATTTCCAGCTCGTCCTCGTCCGGGTAGCGGGTCATCAGGAACATCTCGCCCTTGTCACTGTGGCAGCAGAGCATGGCCATGTTGTCTTCTTCATCGTCGCAGGGGTTGGCGATGAGGTGGGCGGTACTGAACGGCATGGGCTGGTGTCCTGTGGGGAGCGGGGGAGAGGCGATATTTTGCCTGTATCCGCAATATTTTTCAGGAACCGATGGCGACGGCCCGGCAATCGGCTCGCGGTTTCGCTTCGCCGACCGCCAGGAGACATTATGTAGGAAGTGTCTTGGTTCTAACTTCACTCATTCCATTTTGTGTTCAGAGTTCTCGTATAGACCTGTCATTTCTGACAGTAGACGATGTGCGACGAAGTCTTGATAATCATCGCCAAGCCGAGTTCCTGCGTTGTCCGGTTCAAGATTTTCCTGGAAATCTTCTAACGGAGGAATAAGGCCTTGAAAGTCTCGATCCTGATGTGTACCTACAATGGCCAACGATTTCTGGCCGAGCAGATCAACTCCTTTGAACGCCAGAGTCATTGCAACTGGAGCTTGGCGGTATCCGATGATGGCTCCAGTGATGCCACACTGGAAATAGTCGACAGTTGTACCGGTGATTGGCCAGCAGGACGGCTGAAGGTCTTTTCCGGTCCGCGCAAGGGCTTTGTCGCCAACTTCCTGTCATTGACCTTTCGTCCCGAAGTTCAGGCGGATTTCTATGCCTGGTCGGATCAGGACGATATCTGGAACGAAGACAAGCTCGAAACCGCGCTGATGTGGTTGCAGAGTGTTCCCGGGCATGTGCCGGCCTTGTATTGCGGGCGTACCCGGTTGATCTCGGAATTGGGCATCGACGCCGGTCGGTCTCCCTGTTTCTCCCAGCCTCCGGACTTTGCCAATGCGCTGGTCCAGAACATCGGGGGTGGCAACACCATGGTGTTCAACCATGCCGCCCGCGAACTGCTGCGCGAAGCCGGGCCCGATGTCTGCATTCCCTCCCATGACTGGTGGGCCTACCAGTTGGTGTCCGGGGCCCGGGACGGGGTGGTCTTCTATGACCCGCAACCCAAGACACTCTACCGCCAGCACAAGGCCAACCTGGTCGGCAGCAATGCCGGATGGCTGGCCCGTCTCCATCGGATCCGCATGCTGATCCATGGTCGTTTTCACGAGTGGAATCGGCAGAACATCCGCGCCCTGGAATTGATGGGACATCGCCTGGATAGAAGCAATGTCGAAATATTGTCGCTCTTCAAAACCGCCCGTGAGCAACCGCTGTTTCACCGGATCTCGGGTATCAGGCGTTCCGGAGTGCACAGGCAGACGCCTGTTGGAAACCTGGGGCTGATGTTCGCGGCGCTGATCAGGAAAATCTGAACAGCCGTATCTGATGTTCATTGGCTATTTGTCTGGCCTGGTTACAAGCCAGGTGTTTTTTTATTGTCAGGGGTTCGACTGCATGCTCCCACTCGCGAATAGAACGAGAGATACTTCCAGAGGGTTGTGGCGCCAGCGAAGTCTTATCCTGATGTTGGTTCGGCATGAACTTTCCAGGCGTTGCCATGGTTCGTTCGGGAAACTGTTGCGGTCATTGGCCAATCTGCTGTTCATGTGGGCTATCTATGTTTTTGTCTTTGGGGTGGTGCTCCAGTCTCATTGGCGAACGGATGGCAGTTTATTTCTGCCGTTCTCCCTGACGATCTTCATCGGTTTGATCGTTTTCAGTCTTTTTGCCGAATGCCTGGGGCGGTCACCCCATCTGGTGCTTGCCCACGGCTACTACGTGAAGAAAATCGCATTCCCTTTCGAGGTATTGCCGCTGGCATTGCTGGCGGGGGCGGTTCTCCAGTTCCTGATCAATCTCTGCGTCTGGTTGATCCTGTGCGGGCTGTTTTTTCAGATACCGCCCCTGACCTCTCTGCTGTTGCCGCTGGTGGTGCTGCCACTGGCGCTCTTCGCCCTCGGGCTGTCCTGGATCCTGGCATCGTTGGGGACCTATCTGCGCAATCTCGGGGCGTCGGTCGGCGTATTGCTGACCGCGCTGCTGTTTCTGTCGCCGGTCTTCTATCCGATCGAGGCGCTGCCCGAATCCCTGCGCCCCCTCATGGGCCTCAACCCACTCGCCCAGGTGATCGAGAACGCCCGACTGGTGATGCTTTCGGGGCGATGGCCAGATCTTTCCGCCTGGTCGCTATCGGTACTGGCCGGTGGTGGGGTGGCGTGGTGCGGGCTGGCGTTTTTTCGGATAACCCGCGGAGGGTTTGCCGATGTCCTCTGAGATCGTCCTGCGGGTCGAGGAGGTGGGCAAGTGCTATCGGCGCTATGGGCGGCCCCGCGACCGCCTGCTGCAGATGCTGCCATTGGTACGTGACTGTCCCTGTCGTGAGTTTCGGGCACTGGAGCAGGTTTCGTTCGACATGCACAGGGGCGAGGCTATCGGTATCGTCGGCCGCAACGGCGCCGGCAAGTCAACGCTGTTGCAGCTCATCGACGCGACCCTGAGTCCCAGCTCGGGACACATTTTCGTCACGGGGCGTGTTGCGGCGTTGCTGGAGTCGGGGAGCGGATTCGATCCTCGGCTCAGCGGGCGCGAAAACGTCTATCTGGTCGCTACCCTGCATGGTCTGGGCAAGGAGGAGATCGACCAGCGGTTTTCCGCGATTGCCGCCTTTGCCGATATCGGCGGCTTCATGGAGCAGCCGGCGAGTACCTATTCGAGCGCCATGCATGTGCGCCTGGCGTTTGCAGTGATCGCTCATGTCGACGCCGATATCCTGCTGATTGACGAGGCGCTGGCGGCTGCTGAGGACGGCTTTGTCGAACGATGCCTGCGCTTTCTTCGTGAGTTCAAGCAGCGGCATTCGGTGATTCTTGTCAGTCACGATATCGCGGCGATCACCGGCCTGTGTGATCGGGTGATCTGGTTGGACCGTGGCACCCAGCGACAGCTCGGAGAACCCGGCCCGGTCTGTGCAGCCTATCTGGATGACCTGCGGGCCTCGACGGCGGTCGGTCGGCGGGCTGATGCGGATGGATATGGGCGTCTTTTCAAACCAACCGGTCCTTGGTTTTCGCCGGCCCCGGCCCGGCGTATCGGCGAGATCAATGCCTGTGGTCTGGCGGGCGATCTGCAGGTGTTCCGTTTTGATCCCGAGGCCCCGGGAACCTTTGGTGGGCGGGAGGCACGCATCGTTCATGTCGGGCTCAATGATCGTGCCGGTGTCGCTTTGAGTTGGGTGGCCGGCGGCGAACGGGTCACCCTCACGATCGAAGCCGAGGTGCATGTCCACATAGAACAGCCCGTCATCGGGTTTTCCGTCAGGGATGCCCTGGGCCAGACACTATTCGGCGATAACGCCTGCACCGGTCCCCAGGGCAGGCCGGGTGCCGCTGCGGCGGGTGCCTGCCTGTCGGTGGCGTTCGAGTTTCCCATGCCGAGGCTGGCCCGGGGCGACTATGTCGTCCAGGTCGCCATCGCCGATGGCGAGCGCAACGATCATCGGCCGTTGCACTGGTGTGACGAAGCCTTGCTGATCAGATCCACCCATGACCCTCTGGCGCAGGAGCCCCACAACACGGCCCTCGTGGGCAGCGGCCTGAATAGGAGTGGCTTGTGAAGAGTTCCATGCATTCGACAAAGATAGGGAGCCACCCATGACGGAGGGACTCAGGGATCTGCTTGCGGCAGTCTCCAGGCGGGATATCTGGTTGAGTTTTGCCCTCAGTGACACTCGGGCGCGTTATGCGAGAAGTACGTTGGGGCCCTGGTGGATCACTCTGGGTACCGGGCTCGGCGTCATTGGGTTGGGGTTGGTATGGAGCGCGGTCATGGGCCTGGAGCTGCGGGCGATGCTGCCCAATCTCGCCGTGGGCCTGGTCCTGTGGTTCATGATTTCCGGGATCATTGCCGAATCGTCGAATTGCTTTGTCAATCAGTCGGCCATCATTCGAAATTATTCGTTGCCACTGTCACTGCATACCTTGCGTTTGCTTTCCAAACATCTGATCAACTTCTCACACAATATATCGATTGTTCTAATCGTGTTCTGCCTGTATGGCTTTCCAACCGTTGCGAATGTGGGCTGGGCGTTGCTCGGTCTTCTGCTGGTTATCGTGAATCTTTGGTGGATCGCCTTGTTGATCGCCACCCTGGGGGCCAGGTTTCGGGATCTTGGGCCTTGTATCGAGGCGTTGATGCCGATCCTGTTCTTCATGACGCCCATCCTCTACAAGAAGTCCGATGTCGTTTCCAGTCTTTCCTGGTTCGCCTTGAATCCCATCGCCACGCTGTTTTCCCTGGTCAAGAATCCATTGTTGTCATTGCCGATCGAGACCTTCGATTACTGCAGCATGGCTGTTCTCAGCCTGGCTGGCTGGATTTTGGCCGTCGTGGTTTTTGGGCGGTATAAAAAAAACATCGTCTTTTGGGTCTGATATGGCATTCATACAGTTGAAGAATCTTGCGCTGAGTTTTCCCGTCATTACCGAAGCGGGCGCCTCTCTCAGGACGCAATTGGTCAGGATGAGTACCGGAGGCATTATTTCCAGGGATGACTCCCATACGGTTCACATCCAGGCACTGAAAGATATCAACCTCACGCTGGTCGATGGCGACCGGGTGGGGCTGATTGGTCACAACGGTTCGGGCAAGAGCAGTCTGCTGCGGACATTGGCCGGGATCTACATGCCCTCCAGTGGCACCCGTCATCTGCAGGGCAGCGTGCGTGCCCTGTTCGAACTCGGCGTCGGCACGGACCATGAATTGTCGGGGCGGGCGAACATCGATCGCCTGGCGCGACTGTACGGTTATCCGTTGCGCCAGGTGCAGGCGGATATTGCCGAGATCGAGGCGTTTTCTGGATTGGGCGGCTATCTGGATCTGCCGATCCGCTCCTATTCCTCGGGTATGCAACTGCGGCTGATCTTTGCCATCTCGACACTTTATTCCAGCGACATCCTGCTGATCGATGAAGTCTTCGGAGTGGGCGACGAATCCTTCCAGGAGAAAGCCAGGCAGCGAATGGAAAGCATGATGCACCGCTCGAAGATCGTGGTCATGGCCTCTCACTCGAAGGAGTTGCTCAACAAGTTCTGCAATAAAACCATCAGGCTCGAATCCGGCAGCATCGTGGCGATTGAGTCGATCAAGGAGAGCGTATGAGCAAGGCCGCAATTTTCAGGATAGCCAAGGCGACCGCATTCGAGCTGTTGGGGCCCTATGCCTGCCGTCTCGCCCTGGCGAGCCTGCGCGAAGGCAAGTCGCTGTCCGGTCTCCCGTCACGGGTCAGGCTGGCTTACTACCTATTGAAAGTGGCGAATGTATTCCTTCCATTGCCCGCCTTGATGCGCGAGCAGGAAAAGTCGGAACTCGAACGACCACAACTCTATGACGAGCACTTGCTCAACCTGATGGTCAACAGGGCTTATGACCTGCCCGATGTGATCGTCGATCAGCAGGCGCCCGTGCGCATAAATGTGCTGGTGCCGGCATTTACGATCAATACCATTTCCGCAGGGTTCTTTGGGGTCTTCAATGTGGCGATGTTTATCGCCCAACAGGGTTATCGCGTGCGACTGGTACTGTTCGACAATTTCTATTATGTCGAAGACGAGTTCCGCAAGGCATTGCAAAAATTTCCCTCCATGGAGCGTCTGTTCGAATTGATGGAGGTCGAGTACATCGGTTCGCGTCTCGTGCCGTTGAGGGTGTCGCCAAGAGACAACTGTGTCGCTACGGTCTGGTATAGCGCTTACTTTGCCAACAGGATTGCCCAGTTGACGGGCGCGCGTCCATTCCTTTATCTGATTCAGGATTTTGAAGCGGCCTTTCATCCATTCAATAGTCAGTATTGTATTTCCAGGAACTCCTACGACTTCAACTATCACACCTTGTCGTCGTCGAGTGCCCTTTTAAACTATCTCAAGAGCAATGCCATCATTCCTGAGCGGCAGCCCCTGCGATCGATGAGTTTCGACAATGCCTGCTCCTCCTCGATTTACGCGCAGGAAGAGTTTTATGAGCAAAAGAGCAAAGGCCGTAAGCGGTTCGTATTCTACAGTCGCCCGGCGGTGAACCGGAACATGTTCGAAATGGCGGCGCTGGCCTTGATCGAGGCGTTCAAGAAGGGCGCGTTCGACGAGGGCGACTGGGAGTTCTACGGGATGGGCATCGGCAATGCCTCTGTCCGGTTGGCCGAAGGCGTGGAGGTGGTGCAGTTGCCCAGGATGCCCCTGGATGAATATGAGGCCGTCACCAAGACCTTCGACCTGTGCCTGACCCTGATGTCCTCGCCACACCCCAGCCTGATCCCGATGGACCTTGCCGCTTCCGGTGCCATCGTCGTCACCAACACGTTTGCGACCAAGACGCCGGACTACCTCGCCGCCATATCGAGGAACATCATTGCGGTCCCGCCCGATCTGCATCGATTGTCTTCAGCCATTATCGAGGGCGTCAAACGGACGGATGATATCCAGTCACGCTATGAGAATGCCGTCGTGAACTGGCCTAGGTCGTGGGCAGAAACCTGGACCGAAAAACATCGAACATTCATTCGCGAGGTTTTTGCCGATGCCAGGTAAAAAGGACCTTGAAGAGCGTCTCCAGGCCGTAGGGAGCCGATATGGTTGTGACAAGGTGGTCACGCACCATTACCACCGGTTTTACGCGAATCACTTGCTGGATTACGTGGGACGCCCTTTCAAACTGCTGGAAATAGGCGTGGGAGGCGAGGGCGCCGACCCGGGCGGTGCCTCGCTGAAGCTCTGGGCCGAGGTTTTTCCCCTGGCGACCATCCATGGTCTGGACATCTACGACAAGCGTGAACTTGACAGCGACAGAATCCAAACCTTTGTGGTCGACCAAGGCGACCCGCTCGCACTGGATCGTTTCATGAAGCGATACGGCCCGTTCGACATCATCATCGATGATGGCAGTCACCGGCGCAGCGACCAGTTGACCAGCCTGTTCAATCTGATCACGGGGGTGGTGGCTGGAGGGTATTACATTCTTGAGGATTACTTCACGTCCTACTGGCCGGTTTATGACGGCTCAACGCTGGCTAAGGATTTCCTCGACACGCCCGTGCGCTGGCTCAAGCAGACCATCGATATCATCAACCGGAACAATCTGCTTTCCCAGGAGATGAAAGCACTGATCCCGAGCTGGGAGATCGAGGCGCTGCATGTCTATCCCGGTGTGGCCTTCATCAGGAAAGGGGTGGGGCCCAACCGCAGTGTATTGCCCGGCGGTGATTTTGTCGAAAACCAGTTGCAGTTGGATGAGCTCAGGTATGGCCGCTACAAGACCTGGTTTTTCGACCATGCCCGTGATCCGATGAACTACCTGGCGCTGTTGCACAAGTTCAGGCAGGCACTGGACGCTGAGATTGCCGGCCTTCAGGGGGCCGGCAAACGCGACGGCTGAAGGCGGCCGGTCCCTTTCCTGGCCTGGTGAGGCGCATGGGTGGGCGTCGTCGGCTGAAAGTCTCCCGTAGCCGTTCGGTGCTGCCTGTCAATGTCCGAATATGTCGCAGCGTCGCAAGAACGCCTGTCGGCCCTCTCGTTAAGCTTCGCAACGGATAGTTTTTCCCCGGCCCCGGCCTGTAAAACCGGCGGCGGCCGTGGAAGAGGCTAATCTTCGAACGTGGATGTGACCCCTGGGTCGCGATCAGCATCATCAACCTGTCACTGTGCACTGCCCAAGCTACACCTGCCCAGTGATGAAGGCCCCCCTTTTGCGGGGGAAACTCGCGACGCTTCTCTCTATATAAAACAAAGCCCAAGCGGAGTACCACAGATGGCGTTCTTCACCGCAGCCAGCAAGGCCGACTTCCAGCATCAACTGCAAGCGGCACTGGCGCAGCACATCAGCGAGCAGGCACTGCCACAAGTGGCGCTGTTTGCTGAACAGTTCTTCGGCATCATTTCCCTGGACGAACTGACCCAGCGTCGACTCTCCGATCTCGCCGGCTGCACCCTCTCAGCCTGGCGCCTGCTCGAGCGCTTCGACCACGCCCAGTCCCAAGTACGGGTCTACAACCCGGACTATGAACGCCATGGCTGGCAATCGACCCACACCGCCGTGGAAGTCCTGCACCACGACCTGCCGTTCCTGGTGGACTCGGTGCGCACCGAACTCAACCGCCGCGGCTACAGCATCCATACCCTGCAGACCACCGTGCTCAGCGTGCGTCGTGGCAGCAAGGGCGAATTGCTGGAGATTCTGCCAAAGGGTACCCAGGGCGAAGGGATTCTCAACGAATCGCTGATGTACCTGGAGATCGACCGTTGCGCCAACGCCGCCGAGCTGAACGTGCTGTCCAAGGAGCTGGAGCAGGTGCTGGCGGAAGTCCGGGTCGCGGTCGCCGACTTCGAGCCGATGAAGGCCAAGGTCCAGGAGCTGATCCAGGGCATCGACAACAGCCAGTTCGCCATCGCCGCCGATGAGAAGGCCGAAATCAAGAGCTTCCTCGAATGGCTGGTGAACAACCACTTCACCTTCCTCGGCTACGAGGAGTTCGTGGTCCACGGCGACCAGGACGGCGGTCACATCGAGTATGACCCCAATTCCTTCCTCGGCCTGACCAAGCTGCTGCGCGCCGGCCTCACCGCCGAAGACCTGCGCATCGAGGACTACGCCGTCGCCTACCTGGCCGAACCGACCCCGCTGTCGTTCGCCAAGGCCGCGCACCCAAGCCGTGTACACCGTCCGGCCTATCCGGATTTCGTCTCCGTGCGGATGATCGACGCCAACGGCAAGGTGATCAAGGAATGCCGCTTCCTCGGTCTCTACACCTCCTCGGTCTATGGCGAGAGCGTGCGGGTGATCCCGTACATCCGTCGCAAGGTCGAGGAAATCGAACGCCGTTCCGGCTTCCAGTCCAAGGCCCACCTGGGCAAGGAACTGGCCCAGGTACTCGAAGTGCTGCCGCGCGACGACCTGTTCCAGACCCCGGTGGACGAGCTGTTCAGCACCGTGATGTCGATCGTGCAGATCCAGGAGCGCAACAAGATCCGCGTGTTCCTGCGCAAGGACCCGTACGGCCGCTTCTGCTACTGCCTGGCCTATGTGCCGCGTGACATCTATTCCACCGAAGTGCGCCAGAAGATCCAGCAGGTGCTGATGGATCGCCTGAAGGCCAGCGACTGCGAGTTCTGGACCTTCTTCTCCGAATCCGTGCTGGCCCGTGTGCAACTGATCCTGCGGGTCGACCCGAAGAACCGCCTGGACATCGATCCGGTGCTGCTGGAGAAGGAAGTGATCCAGGCCTGCCGCAGCTGGCAGGACGATTACGCCAGCCTGGTGGTCGAGAGCTTCGGCGAGGCCCATGGCACCAACGTGCTGACCGACTTCCCGAAAGGCTTCCCGGCCGGTTATCGCGAGCGTTTCGCCGCGCACTCGGCGGTGGTCGACATGCAGCACCTGCTGAGCCTGACCGAAGCCAATCCGCTGGTCATGAGCTTCTACCAGCCGCTGGGCCAGGTCGGTCAGCGTGAGCTGCATTGCAAGCTCTACCACGCCGATACCCCGCTGGCGCTGTCCGACGTGCTGCCGATCCTGGAGAACCTCGGCCTGCGCGTGCTGGGCGAGTTCCCCTACCGCCTGCGCCACAGCAACGGTCGCGAGTTCTGGATCCATGACTTCGCCTTCAGCGCCGCCGAAGGCCTGGACCTGGATATCCAGCAGCTCAATGACACCCTGCAGGACGCCTTCGTCCACATCGTTCGTGGCGATGCCGAGAACGACGCGTTCAACCGCCTGGTGCTGACCGCCGGCCTGCCATGGCGCGATGTGGCGCTGCTGCGTGCCTACGCCCGCTACCTCAAGCAGATCCGCCTCGGCTTCGACCTCGGCTACATCGCCAGCACCCTGAACAACCACACCGATATCGCCCGCGAGCTGACCCGGTTGTTCAAGACCCGTTTCTACCTGGCCCGCAAGCTCAGCGCCGAAGACCTCGACGACAAGCAGCAGCGCCTGGAGCAGGCGATCCTGACCGCGCTGGACGACGTCCAGGTGCTGAACGAAGACCGCATCCTGCGTCGCTACCTCGACCTGATCAAGGCGACCCTGCGGACCAACTTCTACCAGACCGACGCCAACGGCCAGAACAAGTCGTACTTCAGCTTCAAGTTCAACCCGCACGCGATCCCCGAGCTGCCCAAGCCGGTGCCGAAATTCGAGATCTTCGTCTATTCGCCACGGGTCGAGGGTGTGCACCTGCGTTTCGGCAACGTCGCCCGCGGCGGCCTGCGCTGGTCGGACCGCGAGGAAGACTTCCGTACCGAAGTACTGGGCCTGGTAAAAGCCCAGCAGGTGAAGAACTCGGTGATCGTGCCGGTGGGCGCCAAGGGCGGCTTCCTGCCACGTCGCCTGCCGCTGGGCGGCAGCCGTGACGAGATCGCGGCCGAAGGCATCGCCTGCTACCGCATCTTCATCTCCGGCCTGCTGGACATCACCGACAACCTGAAGGACGGCGCGCTGGTGCCGCCGGCCAACGTCGTGCGGCATGACGACGATGACCCGTACCTGGTGGTGGCGGCGGACAAGGGCACCGCGACCTTCTCCGACATTGCCAACGGCATCGCCATCGACTACGGCTTCTGGCTGGGCGATGCCTTCGCTTCCGGTGGCTCGGCCGGTTACGACCACAAGAAGATGGGCATCACCGCCAAGGGCGCGTGGGTCGGCGTGCAGCGTCACTTCCGCGAGCGTGGCATCAACGTCCAGGAAGACAGCGTGACCGTGGTCGGCATCGGCGACATGGCCGGCGACGTGTTCGGCAACGGCCTGCTGATGTCCGACAAGCTCAAGCTGGTCGCGGCGTTCAACCACCTGCACATCTTCATCGACCCGAACCCGGAGCCGGCGGCCAGCTTCGCCGAGCGCAAGCGCCTGTTCGACCTGCCGCGTTCGGCCTGGTCGGACTACGACACCAGCATCATGTCCGAGGGCGGCGGTATCTTCTCGCGTAGCGCGAAGAGCATCACCATCACCCCGCAGATGAAAGAGCGCTTCGACATCAGCGCCGACAAGCTGACCCCGACCGAACTGCTCAACGCCTTGCTCAAGGCGCCGGTGGACCTGTTGTGGAACGGCGGTATCGGCACCTACGTCAAGGCCAGCAGCGAAAGCCATGCCGATGTCGGCGACAAGGCCAACGACGCCCTGCGGGTGAACGGCAACGAACTGCGCTGCAAGGTGGTGGGCGAGGGCGGCAACCTGGGCATGACCCAGCTCGGTCGCGTCGAGTTCGGCCTCAACGGCGGCGGCTCCAACACCGACTTCATCGACAACGCCGGTGGCGTGGACTGCTCCGACCACGAGGTGAATATCAAGATCCTGCTCAACGAAGTGGTGCAGGCCGGCGATATGACCGAGAAGCAGCGCAATCAACTGCTGGGCAGCATGACCGACGAAGTCGGCGGCCTGGTGCTGGGCAACAACTACAAGCAGACCCAGGCCCTGTCCCTGGCAGCGCGGCGTGCCTACGACCGCATCGCCGAGTACAAGCGCCTGATGAGCGACCTGGAAGGCCGTGGCAAGCTGGACCGTGCCATCGAGTTCCTGCCGTCGGAAGAGCAGATGGCCGAACGCGTTGCCGCCGGCCAGGGCCTGACTCGTGCCGAGCTGTCGGTACTGATTTCCTACAGTAAGATCGACCTCAAGGCCGCGCTGCTCGACTCCAAGGTGCCGGATGACGACTACCTGACCCGCGACATGGAAACCGCGTTCCCACCGATGCTGGTGAGCAAGTTCGCCGATGCCATGCGCCGTCACCGCCTCAAGCGCGAGATCGTCAGCACCCAGATCGCCAACGACCTGGTCAACCACATGGGCATCACCTTCGTGCAGCGCCTGAAGGAGTCCACCGGCATGAGCCCGGCGAACGTCGCCGGTGCCTACGTGATCGTGCGGGACATCTTCCACCTGCCGCACTGGTTCCGTCAGATCGAGGCCCTGGACTACAAGGTCGCGGCCGAGACCCAACTGGAACTGATGGACGAGCTGATGCGCCTGGGCCGTCGTGCCACCCGCTGGTTCCTGCGTAGCCGTCGCAACGAGCAGGACGCCGCCCGTGACGTCGCGCACTTTGGTCCGCACCTGGCGGCGTTGGGCCTCAAGCTCGACGAACTGCTGGAAGGTCCGACCCGTGAAGTCTGGCAGACCCGCTACCAGGCCTACGTCAAGGCTGGCGTACCGGAACTGCTGGCACGCATGGTGGCCGGCACCACGCACCTGTACACCCTGTTGCCGATCATCGAAGCCGCCGACGTCACCGGTCACGACGCTGCCGAAGTGGCCAAGGCCTACTTCGCGGTGGGCAGTGCCCTGGACCTGACCTGGTACTCCCAGCAGATCAGCGACCTGCGCGTGGCCAACAACTGGCAGGCCCAGGCCCGCGAGGCGTTCCGCGACGATGTCGACTGGCAGCAGCGTGCGATCACCATCTCGGTGCTCAAGCTGGCCGATGCGCCGCAGGACATGGAGGCCCGTGTGGCCCTGTGGCTGGAGCAGAACGCGAGCATGGCCGATCGCTGGCGTGCGATGCTGGTGGAGATCCGTGCCGCCAGCGGCACCGACTACGCCATGTACGCGGTCGCCAACCGTGAGCTGATGGACCTGGCCCTGAGTGGTCAATCAGGGCTGTGATAGCCTGAAACAAGCTGTCATCAAAAAAAGCCCCGGCTCGTGAGAGTCGGGGTTTTTTTCGGGTTCGGGTGGAGGGTCAGATACCGATATCGCCCAGGGTCCGCACGATATTGCGCAGGGTGCCGGCAATGGTCGGGTGTTCGAGTTCGAAGCGCTCGACCGCCAGGTTCACCCCGTCGGCCAGGTTGGTGTCCTGGGTTGCGCTTTCCAGTTGCAACTGCAGTGCGATCTGCTGCATCAGGTCCTGCAGATGGGCGCGCTCGGCCTCGGACAGCGGCGGGTTCTGTTCAAGTTGCTCGCGCAGGGTGTCGAGTTGTTCTTGCAGTTCGCGGGCAGGCATGGTGGTTTCCTTCTATGGATAGTCTCTGGCATAGACCTTCGTGACGCGATAAAGGTCGGTGCCTGACTTTCAGCGTAATCCACCGCGGCGATTCGTGCCTGATCCCCATCAATGCCACCTATCAGGGCTTCTCGCCCTTGAGGCGACGCAGGGCGATGTCGGCGAGGCAAGTGGACAGTTCGCCGAGGTGGTCGATCACCGAATGCACGCCGAGGCTGAACAGTTCCACGGTCGCCTTGCCGCGCTTGCTTTCCCGCTCCTGGCGGCTCAGTGCCTGCCATTCCACCGGGGTCAGGCCGCACAGCGGGCCGCAGGAGGCCAGGCCGATGGTCCACAGCCCGGCATTGAGCCCCGACTGCAGCAGGCGCGGCTCGCCGCTGACCAGCACGCAGCCCTCCAGTTGCGGCACGCCAAGGCCCATCAATGCCTGCCAGCAGGCGTTGGGCGATGGCCAACGGGCATCAGGGCAGGCGCCAGCCGGTTTCACCCAGGCCGGCAGGGTCGCGGCCAGGGGCGTGCTGACCTCATGGGGCAATTCATCCATCCAGGCGCAGGGTACGCCGAGCTGCTGCATATCCTGCAACACTTCCAGTGCGCCAGGGGTGGCGTGGCTGTGTTCATCCGGGCGTTGGCCATGTCGGGCGCGGGCACCGAAATCCACCAGGCAGCCAGTCAGGCCGAACAGCAGGGCAGTGGGGTTGGGCAGTGGTGCGGCGGCGGTGAGTGGCATGGCAACGTCCTTGAAATAACTTCGCAGAATAAGGCGTTGCCATGACAGTTGAGTGACTCCTTGCTGTCGGTCCTACTTGTAATTCTTTGTAGGACTTGTCTGGGTCATACTGCCTAAATGCAGGTATCCGCTTTATACTGACCCCAATTGTCAGGGCATGGCGCCCGCATCCCGTCTCGTCCAAGGAGTTTCTTTTTATGCGCTGGATCGATCGTCTAGCTCAAGTGTCTTTGTGTGCCAGCATGGCGCTGGTGCCATTCGCCGCGCACGCGGCCGACGAAGATCCGTGGGAAAGCGTCAACCGTCCAATCTTCAAGTTCAACGATACGCTGGACACCTACGCCCTGAAACCCTTGGCCCAGGGCTATCAGGCCGTGACCCCGCAGTTCCTGGAAGACGGCATCCACAACATCTTCCGCAACTTCGGCGACGTCGGCAACCTGGTCAACGACGTCCTGCAATTCAAGCCCCAGGCGGCGGGTGTCGATACCGCGCGCCTGCTGTTCAACACCACCCTGGGTGTGGGCGGCTTCTTCGATGTCGGCACCAAAATGGGGCTGCAGCGCAACGATGAAGACTTCGGCCAGACCCTCGGCCATTGGGGCCTGGACAGCGGCCCTTACGTGGTCATTCCATTCTTCGGCCCGAGCACCCTGCGCGATGCACCGGCCAAGGTGGTCGACAGCTACACCGAACCCTACCGCTATATCCACGACGTGCCAGCGCGCAACATCACCATGGGCCTGGACGTGATCGACACCCGTGCCAGCCTGCTGTCGAGCGAGAAGCTGATCAGCGGCGACAAGTACATCTTCATCCGCAACGCCTACCTGCAGAACCGCGAGTTCAAGGTGAAGGACGGCAAGGTCGTCGACGACTTCTAGTTGTCGGCCGGCCAACAAAAAGGCGACTCCTGGAGTCGCCTTTTCATTTCACACCCGCTTCGCAAGCGCCGCTGGCCCTTGCGGGCGCCGGGTTTGCCGGCGAACCGCCAAGATCCCGGGGATCTGCCTCAACTCATCTTGAGAATGTGCAACCCCAACCGCTGCCCACCATCCTGATCCCGCACCCAAACCACCTCGGTCTCCGCCTCCAGCCCCCTCAGCGACGGATGATCGGAGTCGATCCTCACCAGCAACTGATCGCCGGCCTTGAACGCCCGCGGCGCCGCCACCTGCATCCCGCTGCTGGACAGGTCCACGCACACCGCCGAAATCTCCAGCCCGGCATGGATCAGCGTCACGTCGGCATCGACGCGCATCCGGATGTAATCACGCTTTTCCTCGTAGTCACGATCGGTTTGGCTCATCGACTCCATCCTTCGATTCCGTTGTGGTTTTCACACTTCTTATAACTCCCGGTGATTTGAGGTGTAAAGACCTCAAGCGACCATCGGCATGAGCTTGAAACGCCCGGTGGATGAGAGTACCGTCTGCGCCTTAGAAGGGCACCTCTGATACCGATGCACCGGACCTGATCGTTCGGTCGGCTCGAACCGGAGAGGCTAGAAAGCGAATCCAGTAGTACGAGCGGGGTCCAGGCCCTGCTGTCTACGCCAACCTAATTCTGGCGCCGTTTGCCCACATGCAGAAAACCAGTGCCACGCTGCTGATAATAGATGACGACGAAGTAGTGCGCGCAAGCCTTGCGGCCTATTTGGAAGACAGCGGATTCAGCGTCCTGCAAGCCGGCAACGGTCTGCAGGGACTTCAGGTATTCGAGCAAGCAAGGCCCGACCTGGTGATCTGTGACCTGCGCATGCCCCAGATGGGCGGCCTGGAACTGATCCGCCAGGTCTCCGACCTTTCGCCGCAGACACCGGTGATCGTGGTCTCGGGCGCTGGCGTCATGAACGATGCCGTCGAGGCCCTGCGCCTGGGCGCGGCAGACTACCTGATCAAGCCCCTCGAAGACCTCGCCGTGCTGGAGCACTCCGTGCGCCGGGCCCTCGATCGGGCGCGCCTGCTGCTGGAGAACCAGCGCTACCGCGAAAAGCTCGAAGCCGCCAACCGCGAGCTCGAAGCCAGCCTTCACCTGCTGCAGGAAGACCAGAACGCCGGGCGCCAGGTGCAGATGAACATGCTGCCGGTCAGCCCGTGGAGCATCGACGATTTCCACTTCGCCCACCAGATCATCCCGTCCCTGTACCTGTCCGGCGACTTCGTCGACTACTTCCGGGTCGACGAGCGGCGGGTGGCGTTCTACCTGGCGGATGTCTCGGGGCATGGTGCTTCGTCGGCGTTCGTTACCGTCCTGTTGAAGTTCATGACCACGCGCCTGCTGTTCGAGTCCAAGCGCAATGGCACGCTGCCGGAGTTCAAGCCCTCGCAGGTGCTGGGCCATATCAACCGCGGGTTGATCAACTGCAAGCTGGGCAAGCACGTGACCATGGTCGGTGGCGTGATCGACGAGGAAACCGGACTGCTGACCTACAGCATCGGTGGCCACCTGCCGCTGCCGGTGCTCTACACCCCGGACAGCGTGCGTTACCTGGAGGGGCGTGGTCTGCCGGTCGGCCTGTTCAACGAGGCCGCCTACGAGGATCACATTCTGGAGCTGCCGCCGACATTCAGTCTTACACTGATGTCTGATGGCATTCTGGACCTTTTGCAACAAGATACACTCAAAGAGAAAGAGGCTGCCTTGCCTGAACTGGTGAGAACAGCCGGGGGCAGCCTGGATGGCTTGCGCCAGGTTTTTGGATTGGCCACGCTAGGGGAGATGCCGGATGATATCGCCCTGTTAGTGTTGAGCAGGAACCTTTGATGAGTACCGGTAGAATCCAATTCGCCGAGCAGGATGGCACCTTCGTTCTGAAGTTCGTGGGTGAAGTGCGCCTGACCCTGTGTTCGGCGTTGGATGCCACGATCGAGAAGATCTTCACGGCGCTGAACTTCACCGCGATCGTGATCGACCTGACCGAAACCCGCAGCATCGACAGTACCACGCTGGGCTTGCTGGCCAAGCTTTCGATCCTGTCGCGGCAGAAAGTCGGCCTGTTGCCGACGCTGGTGACTGTCCACGACGACATTACCCGCCTGCTGCAGTCCATGGGCTTCGACCAGGTGTTCAACATCGTGAACCGCCCGATTCCGTGCCCGGAATGCCTGACCGACCTGCCCTCGCAGGACCAGTCGGAAGAAGTGGTGCGGGTAAAGGTGCTGGAAGCGCACAAGATCCTGATGGGGCTGAACGACTCCAACCGCGAAGCGTTTCACGACCTGGTGAACGCGCTGGAGCGCAGTTGAGCCACTGACGCCTCAGGGCGTACAAAAAAGGGCGACATCCCCACGGATGTCGCCCTTTTTGCGCTGGCCATGTCAAAGGCTAGTCCGTGCTTTCCAGGGGGATGATCTGCTGTGGGAGGAGGATTCACCGAGGAGTCGGGAACGATAACACCGCTCCAGCTGACTCCCGGGGCAGCATCACCGTCCCTCCAGCAACGCCCCCGCCTGATCCAGCAACGCCAGCGGGTCCTGCGCCTTGTGAATATCCACCGACAGCAACTGGCGGAACCGCCGCGCCCCCGGAAAGCCGGTGCCCAGCCCCAGCACATGGCGGGTCACATGATGCATGGCCCCGCCACTGGCAATATGTTCGGCCACATACGGCCGCAACTGCGCCAGCGCCTCGGCCCGGGAAATCACCGGTGCCGTGCTGCCGAACAGCCGCTGATCCACTTCAGCCAGCAGGTACGGGTTGTGATAGGCCTCGCGCCCCAGCATCACCCCGTCGAAGGTCTGCAGGTGCTCCTGGCACTGCTCCAGCGTCTTGATCCCGCCGTTGAGCACGATCTCCAGCTGCGGGAAGTCCTGCTTCAGGCGCGCCGCCACGTCATAGCGCAGCGGTGGAATCTCGCGGTTCTCCTTGGGTGACAGCCCCTCCAGGATCGCGATCCGCGCATGCACGGTAAAACTGCCGCAACCGGCCTCGCGCACCGTGCCGACGAAATCGCAGAGTTCTTCATAACTGTCGCGGCCATTGATGCCGATACGGTGCTTGACCGTCACCGGAACCGACACCGCATCGCGCATGGCTTTCACGCAATCGGCCACCAACTGTGGATGGCCCATGAGGCAGGCACCGATCATGTTGTTCTGCACCCGGTCGCTGGGGCAGCCGACATTGAGGTTGACCTCGTCGTAGCCGGCGTCCTCGGCCAGCCGCGCGCAGGCGGCCAGGTCGGCCGGTACGCTGCCGCCCAGTTGCAGTGCCAGCGGGTGCTCGGAAGCGTTGTAGCGCAGGAAGCGTTCACGATCGCCATGGAGAATGGCACCGGTGGTGACCATCTCGGTGTAGAGCAGGGTGTGCCTGGAAAGCAGGCGCAGAAAGTACCGACAATGGCGGTCAGTCCAGTCCATCATCGGCGCAACAGAAAACCTCCTAACTACCGTATCTACTGGTTTACCTGGGGTTAGGGTCTGATTCTGCTGCATTTTTGCATCTCTCATTTAATGCCGTTTAATACTGTTTTTGCTTATTTGTTGATGCTCGTTGCTACAATGTAGCAACTTCAATCAGTCATGTAGCAAATCCATGGGAACGATCACGCAGCGCAAGCGCAAGGACGGGTCATCGGGCTTTACCGCCCAGATCCGGATCATGAAGGAAGGGAAGGCAGTCTATCAGGAAAGCCAAACATTCGACCGCAAGTCGAACGCCCAGGCCTGGATCAGGAAGCGCGAGGCCGAACTTTACGAGCCGGGGGCTATCGAGAAAGCGAACCGGAAAGGGGTGACGGTCAAGCAGATGATCGACCAGTACCTGGTCGAGTACGAGAAGCTGCGGCCACTGGGTAAGACCAAGCGTGCCACCCTGGCCGCAATTGCAAAGACCTGGCTGGGCGACCTGATGGACCGCGATGTCACCAGCCAGAAGCTGGTGGAGTACGCCACCGACCGTATCGAGAAGGACGGCATCCAGGCGCAGACAGTCGGCAATGACCTTGCGCACTTGGGCGCTGTGTTGTCCGTGGCCAGGCCCGCGTGGGGCTACGATATCGACCCGCACGCCATGCCAGACGCCCGCCGGGTTCTGCGCAAGATGGGCGCCGTGACTCGCAGCAACGAGCGCAACCGTCGGCCAACACTCGACGAGCTTGAACGCATCATCAGGTACTTTGCCGAGATGCGGGATCGCAGAAAGCAGGAGATCGATATGGTGCGCGTCGTGGTGTTTGCTCTGTTCTCGACCCGCCGACAGGAAGAAATTACCCGCATTCGCTGGGACCGGCTGAACGATGCTGAGCAGTCGGCCCTGATCACCGACATGAAGAACCCCGGCCAGAAGATTGGCAACGATGTGTGGTGCCATCTGCCGGACGAGGCCTGGCGCGTTCTACAGTCGATGCCGCGTGGTGCTGATGAGGTGTTCCCGTACAACCACAGGTCAATCTCTGCGGCATTCACCAGGGCTTGCCACTTCCTCGAAATTGAGGATCTGCACTTTCACGATCTGCGCCACGACGGCGTCAGTCGTTTATTCGAAAAGGGATGGGATATTCCGCGCGTAGCCAGCGTGTCGGGCCACCGGGATTGGAACTCGATGCGGCGCTATACGCACCTGCGGGGGAAAGGGGATCCCTATGAGGGCTGGCCCTTGCTGGAGGAGGTGATAACGGGCCCCGTGATCGAGGCCCGGAGGCGGGTCAAGAGACGCGTCGTAGACCACGCCCCATAAGCTTGTCGTGCTCGCTTTTGGCCTTGGCGTGCTGTGCGTCAAGGTATGCGGCCAGGTCATTCAGGTGTACGCCGCGGGCCGACTTCTGGCTGGCCTCCATGCAGACCAGTGTCAGGTTGATCTCGCCCTTGGCCACCTTGAGTTTCAGTTTCTCCGGCGTCAGGTGGCTGAAGTAATCAGCGCACACGCGCTCGATCGGGATGATTGCCTGGCCGCCGTATTGGGCCATGAGCAGGAATGCAGTGTTCATGGGTAACCTCATGATTTAGGGAGACTTTGGGGAAGTGCTGCCGGAAGCGGGGTCAATCGACCCCGTTGTCGCTGCCGTCGTAGTTGCCCAGGCCGGGCGGGATGGTGATGGTGGGGGTGTGGTCTGGTTCGGCAGATTCCTGTGCCGCGGCGTCCTTGATCCTGACCAGAGCTGCGACTTCCTTCAGCAGGCCGTACTGCTCAAGCGTGCCGCCCAGGTTGGTGGCGATCTTCAGCAGCATCGCTTCCAGAGTGTCGACGCGCTCGTCGCGCTGGGTCAGGTCGGCCTGCAACTGGTCGCGCTCGGAACGCAGCTGCTCGACCTCGCCGCTGTCTGCGTGGGCATACACCTCGGCGCTCCCGTCTTCCTGGCAAAGGTCCGGCGCGTTGTCCGCAATCAGCAGGGTCATGCCGGCGAAAAGCTCGGCGGTTCCACCTTCAAGAATCCAGAGCGGCTCAAGGCCGCCGTCGCCGTCATCAACGAGCTCTGCAACTGCTGTGAGCATGATCGGCTCGCCTTGGTGCTGCTCGGCTGGCTGGCCGTAACTGAGCACGCATAAGTGATCGGGCAGGCCATAGTGCTTTTGCACGTGGGTGATAGTCCGACGTGCGACTGTGCCGGTGTATTCGCGGCCATCGTCGATCTCGCGGAGCAGAACTGTATCGCCTACGGCGAACTCACGATCTGAGCAATCCCTGATTTCGCCGGTCTTGAGGCCGCTGAGCAGGTCAGCCAGCGGGGTCTGTCGGATCTTCAGTTCGTGCTGACGCGGCACGCTGACCATCTTCTGTTCGTTGCTGGATTGGTTTTCTGTGGGCATGGGGATACCTCGCGGT
>NZ_JSYZ01000017.1 GCF_001293465.1 Pseudomonas asplenii | reverse complement strand
GAATATGGTCGGGGTAAGGGGATTCGAACTCCTGACATCCTGCTCCCAAAGCAGGCGCGCTACCGGACTGCGCTATACCCCGGTTTGAAATTGGCTCCGTGACCAGGACTCGAACCTGGGACCCAATGATTAACAGTCATTTGCTCTACCGACTGAGCTATCACGGAACAACACATTTCAAGCTACAACTCTAACGCTTCACTCCCATCGCTGGAAGCCTACTCTTCGTCGCTTTCGCATTTCTGCGTTTGCGTCTCTGAGGCGCGTCATTTTACAACCTTTCAACTCTCTGTCAACCCCTAAATTGCTTTCAAGACACTGAATTTGCAATCTTTTTTCTGGAATTCCCTTTGCAGGGAGATCCGGGGATGACCGTGTTGCGGGGCGCACTTTACAAGCCTTTTTCATTGAATTCAACGCCTTGGCGAAAAAAAAGGCCTCGCGATGCGAGGCCCTTCCCTTTCGGCGCTGCCACCAATCAGGCAAAGACGATCTCGTCGTTCTCCACCTGGCCCGTGATGCTGCTCCCCGGCACAAAACGTCCCGACAGGATCAACTGGGCCAGCGGGTTTTCGATCCAGCGCTGGATCGCCCGCTTCAGCGGCCGCGCACCATACACCGGGTCGTACCCCACGGCGATAAGCTTGTCCAACGCCTCGTCACTCAACGTCAGCGTCAGCTCGCGCTCGGCCAGGCGACCCCGCAGGCGGCCCAACTGGATCTCGGTAATACCGGCGATCTGATCCCGCGCCAGCGGCTCGAAGATCACCACTTCGTCGACCCGGTTGATGAACTCCGGCCGGAAATGGCTGCCCAGTGCATCCATGACCGCCGCCCGCTGGGCCTCTCGATCACCGACCAGTTCCTGGATCTGCGTCGAGCCGAGGTTGGAGGTCATCACCACCACGGTATTGCGGAAGTCCACGGTACGACCGTGACTGTCGGTCAGGCGACCATCCTCCAGCACCTGCAGCAGGATATTGAACACATCCGGATGCGCCTTCTCGACCTCGTCCAGCAGGATCACCGAATACGGCTTGCGGCGCACCGCCTCGGTCAGGTAACCACCCTCTTCATAACCGACATACCCCGGAGGCGCACCGATCAGGCGAGCCACGGAGTGTTTCTCCATGAACTCGGACATGTCGATCCGCACCATGGCTTCCTCGGTGTCGAACAGGAATTCGGCCAGGGCCTTGCACAGCTCGGTCTTGCCGACCCCGGTCGGGCCGAGGAACATGAACGAACCGCTCGGGCGATTCGGGTCGGCCAAGCCGGCACGGGAACGCCGTACCGCGTTGGCCACCGCCACCACGGCCTCGCTCTGGCCGATGACGCGCTGATGCAGCAGGCTCTCCATCTTCAGCAGCTTCTCACGCTCGCCCTCGAGCATTTTCGACACCGGGATGCCGGTCCACTTCGATACCACCTCGGCGATCTCTTCCTCGGTGACCTTGCTGCGCAGCAACTGATTCTCGCTGTGACCATGCTGGTCGACCATCTGCAGGCTGCGCTCCAGGTCCGGGATCACCCCGTACTGCAATTCGGCCATGCGATTGAGGTCGCCCTTGCGGCGCGCTGCCTCCAGTTCCTGGCGCGACTGCTCGATTTTCTGCTGGATCTGCGCCGAACCCTGCACCTCGGCCTTCTCCGAGGCCCAGACGTCTTCCAGGTCGGAGTACTCGCGCTCCAGCCGGGCGATGTCCTCCTGGAGTTTTTCCAGGCGCTTGATCGCCGCCTCATCGTCCTCTTTCTTCAGGGCCTGAGCTTCGACCTTGAGCTGGATCAGACGTCGCTCCAGGCGATCGAGCACTTCCGGCTTGGAGTCGATCTCCATGCGGATACGGCTGGCCGCTTCGTCGATCAGGTCGATGGCCTTGTCCGGCAACTGACGATCAGTGATGTAGCGATGGCTGAGCCTGGCCGCCGCGATGATCGCACCGTCGGTGATCGCCACCTTGTGGTGCACTTCATAGCGCTCTTTCAGGCCGCGCAGGATGGCAATGGTGTCCTCCTCGCTCGGCTCGTCCACCAGCACCTTCTGGAAGCGTCGCTCGAGCGCCGCATCCTTCTCTATATATTGACGGTACTCGTTGAGGGTGGTCGCACCGACGCAATGCAGCTCACCGCGGGCCAGGGCCGGCTTGAGCATGTTGCCCGCATCCATCGAGCCCTCGCCCTTGCCGGCGCCGACCATGGTGTGCAGTTCGTCGATGAACAGGATGATCTGCCCTTCCTGCTTCGACAGTTCATTGAGCAGTGCCTTGAGGCGCTCCTCGAACTCACCGCGGTACTTGGCCCCGGCTATCAGCGCGCCCATGTCCAGCGACAGCAGGCGCTTGCCCTTGAGGCCGTCGGGCACTTCACCATTGATGATGCGCTGGGCCAGGCCCTCGGCGATGGCGGTCTTGCCCACACCAGGCTCGCCGATCAGCACCGGGTTGTTCTTGGTCCGCCGTTGCAGCACCTGGATGGTACGGCGAATCTCGTCGTCGCGACCGATCACCGGGTCGAGCTTGCCGTCCTCGGCACGCTTGGTCAGGTCGACGGTGTACTTGTCCAGGGCCTGGCGCGACTCCTCGACGTTGGCGTCATTGACGGCCGCGCCGCCGCGCAGGTTGTTGATCGCGTTCTCCAGGGCCTTCTTGCTGACGCCCTGGCCGAGCAGCAACTTGCCCAGCTTGCTGTTCTCGTCCATGGCGGCGAGCAACACCAGTTCGCTGGAGATGAATTGGTCGCCCTTCTGCTGGGCCAGGCGGTCGGCCTGGTTCAACAGGCGCGCCAGATCCTGCGACATGTTGACGTCGCCGGTGGGATTCTGGATTTTCGGCAGCTTGTCGAGTTCCTTGCTCAATTCCTTGCGCAGGCTGTTGACCTCGAAGCCAACCTGCATCAGCAGGGGTTTGATCGAACCACCCTGCTGTTCCAGCAATGCCTGCAACAGGTGGGTCGGTTCGATGGCCGGATGATCGAGGCCAACGGCCAGGGATTGGGCATCGGACAAAGCCAACTGCAATTTGCTGGTTAATCGGTCTATACGCATTAGTCACCTTCCTTTTGAGCAGGCCGGAGCGATGGACACACCTGAATGGAGAAGCCTGCCAGATGCATTTATAGATACGGGCGATTCTGGGAGTTTCAAGCGCCGAACGATTGACGCAGGTCAGGACAGTCTAGTCGGCGAGCCAGACCAGGGAGGCGAAACGGCCGGTGCGAGGGCTGCGCCGGTAGGAATAGAAGCGTGGATCGGAGACGGTACAGAAGCCGCCACCGTAAACGGCGGTGACCCCACGTGCCGCCAGACGCAGGCGGGCCAGGGCATAGATGTCGGCCATGAAGCGGCCGGCGTTGCAGCTGGGGACGAAGGCCTCGATGGTTTCCGGATGAGTGGCGATGAAGGCTTCGCGCACTTCCGCCCCCACTTCGAACGCCCGGGGACCGATGGCCGGTCCGAGCCAGACCAGAATCTCCGAGGACGCCACGTCGAGGCGGTCGACTGTCGCCTCCAGCACGCCCGCCGCCAGGCCACGCCAACCGGCATGGGCCGCCGCCACCCGGGTGCCGGCACGATCACAGAACAACGCCGGCAGACAGTCGGCGGTCATCGCCGTGCAGGCCACCCCGGGCGTCATCGTCCAACTGCCATCGGCCTCGGCGGTCACCTGCGGATCAGCCTCGACCACCCCCACGCCGTGCACCTGGCGCAGCCAGGCCGGGCGGATGGAAAAGGCGCTATTGAGGCGTCGGCGGTTTTCCGCGACCGCAGCCGGGTCATCCTCGACATGATCGCCCAGGTTCAGGCTGTCGAACGGTGCCTGGCTGACACCACCGGCCCGAGTGGTAACGCAGGACCTGACCCGCGCCGGCGCAGGCCAGTCCGGGATCAGGAAATCGCTCACCCGACGAACGCCTCGCGGTCCTGCTTGAGCAGCGACAGCAGCCAGACGAAATCGTCCGGCAACGGCGACTCCCAGCTCATGCGCTTGCCGGTGGTCGGATGCTCCAGCTCCAGGAACCGCGCGTGCAGTGCCTGGCGCGGGAAGTTCTTCAGCGAGTCGACCATGGTCGGGCTGGCTGCCGGTGGAATCCGGAAACGTCCACCGTAGACAGGGTCACCCACCAACGGGAAATTGATGTGCGCCATGTGCACGCGGATCTGGTGGGTCCGACCGGTTTCCAGCTTCACCCGCACATGGGTATGGGAGCGGAAGCGCTCGAGCACACGATAGTGGCTGACCGCCGGCTTGCCGCCTTCCATCACCGCCATGCGCTGGCGCTGCTGGCCGTGCCGGCCGATCGGGGCATTGATCTTGCCGCCCGCGGTGACCACGCCGATCACGATGCATTCATAGATGCGGCTGACGGTACGGCTCTGCAACTGGGCCACCAGTTGCGTCTGCGCCTGGATGGTCTTGGCCACCACCATCAGCCCGGTGGTGTCCTTGTCGAGCCGGTGCACGATACCGGCACGGGGCACGTTGACGATGTCCGGCACGTGGTGCAGCAGGGCGTTGAGCAGGGTACCGCTGGAATGCCCGGCAGCCGGGTGCACCACCAGGCCCGCCGGCTTGTTGATCACCAGGATATCGTCATCTTCGTAGACGATATCGAGCTCGATGTCCTGGGCCACCCACTCGCCCTGGGCTTCCTGTTCGGCGGTCAGTTCGAGAACGGAGCCGCCGTGGACGATATCGCGCGGGCGGATCACCGCACCATCCACCGTCAGGCGGCCGTCCTTGATCCAGGTGGAAAGGCGCGAGCGCGAATGCTCGGAAAACAGTTGTGCGGCGACTTGATCGAGGCGTTGACCGCCCAGCTCGGACGGCACCTCTGCGCGAAGTTCAATTTTATCGGACATGCTCGGACTGGGCGTCGGCACAGCCTTTGGTTTCGGCTGCGCGCTTGTGGTTAAATACGGCGTCTTTTGCCCCGAGGCTTTCAACGGGGCGTTCATCATAACAGGACGGCTCCGCCCAAGACAGCGGCCGTCATAGGGACGCAAGCCGCCATGCAAGTGAAACACCTGCTGCTGATCGCCATCCTCGCACTGACCGCTGCTTGCTCATCGAAGGAAGTCGTCGACGAAAACCTGAGCGAAGTCGAGCTGTACCAGCAGGCACAGGCCGACCTGGACAACAACAGCTACACCGCCGCCACCGCCAAGCTCAAGGCCCTGGAGTCGCGTTATCCGTTCGGGCGCTATGCCGACCAGGCACAGCTCGAACTGATCTACGCCAACTACAAGAACTCCGAGCCGGAAGCCGCCAAGTCCGCCGCCGAGCGTTTCATCCGCCTGCACCCGCAGCACCCGAACGTGGATTACGCCTACTACCTCAAGGGCCTGACCTCGTTCGACCAGGACGTCGGCCTGCTGGCGCGGTTCCTGCCGCTGGACATGACCAAGCGTGACCCGGGTGCCGCCCGCGACTCCTACAACGAGTTCGCCCAACTGACCAGCCGCTACCCCAACAGCCGCTACGCGCCGGACGCCAAGCAGCGCATGATCTACCTGCGCAACCTGCTGGCGGCCTACGAAATCCACGTGGCCGACTACTACCTGACCCGTCAGGCCTACGTCGCCGCCGCCAACCGCGGTCGCTATGTGGTGGAAAATTTCCAGGAAACCCCTTCGGTCGGCGACGGCCTGGCGGTGATGGTCGAGGCCTACCAGCGCCTGCACCTGGACGAACTGGCGGCCAGCAGCCTGGAAGTGCTGAAGGCCAACTACCCGAACCACCCGAGCCTGGTCGACGGCCAGTTCGTGCCAAGCGTTGCCGAGGCGGACAACCGCTCCTGGCTGAGCAAGGCCACCCTCGGTCTGATCGAGTCGCGTCCTCCGCTGCCTCCGGGAGAAACCCGCGCCAACCAGGACGTGATGAAACAGTTCCAGGACGCCAAGGACGCGATCCCGGCCGACCTGAAGCCGACCGAAAGCGATGCCGCCCAGGAAGAGCAGCATGAGGCCGAAGGCAACAACAGCGACCGTTCGTGGTTCAGCTACATGACCTTCGGCCTGTTCGACTGAGCCAGGGTTGCCTGCCGGAAAAAGAGCCTTTCGAGGCTCTTTTTTTTGCCTTCAGCCCAGGCAGCCGCGATTGCACTGGGCTCATGCCATGAGCTTGGCTAAACTGCCGGATCATTCGCCGAAAAGCTGGTTGCCATGGTTCGTCTACTGTTCTGGATCGCTCTGATCGCTGCTGCCGTATGGTTCTGGCGCAAATTCAAACGGGCCGCAACCGCCAGCCGCCCCGCCGACGAACCCAACGCTGCACCCATGGTGCGCTGTGCCCATTGTGGCGTGCACCTGCCCCGCGACCACGCTCTGAGCCAGCAGCAACAGTGGTATTGCAGCCAGGCTCACCTCGAGCAAGGTCCGGGCCCTCGTGACCGCTGAGACCTTCAGTCTCGGCGGAGCCCAGGCGCAGCGCCTGCTCAGGCTCTACAACCTCTACCGCTTGAGCATCGGCATCGCCCTGGTCCTGCTGATTTCCAGCAGGATGGACGACAAGCTGCTGGAACTGACCGACGGCGAACTGTTTCGCACCGGCAGTTGGATCTACCTGATCCTGAACATCCTGGTGGTGGTGCTGCTGGAAAACCCCAGGCGCCAGGCCCAGGTCTTCAGCCTGGCACTGGCCGACGCGGTGATGCTGTCGGGCCTGTTCTATGCCGCAGGTGGCCCGCCGAGTGGTCTGGGCAACCTGCTGATCGCCTCGGTCGCCATCAGCAACGTGCTGCTGCGCGGCCGCATAGGGTTGCTGATCGCGGCCATTTCAGCCAGCGGCATCATCTACCTGACCTTCTACCTGAGCTTCAGCCTCCCGGCGGCGGCCAACTACTATGTGCAGGCCGGGCTGCTGGGCGTGCTGTGCTTCGCCGCGTCCTTCCTCGTCCAGGGGCTGACCCGCCTGCTGAACGTCAGCGAAACCCTGGCCGAACAACGTGCCAGCGACGTGACCAAGCTCGAAGAGCTCAACGCCCTGATCCTGCAACGCATGCACACCGGCATCCTGGTGCTCGACGCCGAACATCGCGTGCAACTGGTCAACCAGAGCGGGCTGGCGCTGCTGGGCCAGGAGCATCTGCTCGGGCGAGTGATCGACCCCTACTCGCCGGAGCTGATCGCCCGCCTGCGCCTGTGGCAAAGCAACCCGACATTGCGCCCGCAAAGCCTCAAGGTCGAGGGCAGTGACGTGGTCCTGCAGCCCAGCTTCATCGCCCTGCAGCGGGGCGAGCAGCGCCAGACGCTGATCTTCCTCGAAGACCTGTCGAAAATCGCCCAACAGGCCCAACAGCTCAAACTCGCCGCCCTGGGCCGACTGACCGCCGGGATCGCCCACGAAATCCGCAACCCACTGGGCGCCATCAGCCACGCGGCCCAGTTGCTGCAGGAATCGGAGGAACTGCAAGGTCCCGACCGGCGTCTCACGCAAATAATCCAGGACCAGTCCAAGCGCATGAATCTGGTGATCGAGAACGTCCTGCAACTGTCGCGGCGACGCCAGGCCGAGCCACAACTGCTCGACCTGAGCCCCTGGCTGCAGGCCTTTGTCAGCGACTGGCGCGAAAGAGCCGGCCCGGGCCAGCAACTGCACCTGCGGATCGAGAACGATTGGCTGAAGACCCACGCCGACCCGCAGCAAATGACCCAGGTGCTGAACAACCTGCTGGAGAACGGCCTGCGCTACAGCGCGCAGTTGCATGACCAGGCCGAAGTCTGGCTGACCCTGTCGCGCGAGCGCAGGAACGACCTGCCGACGCTCGAGGTCCGCGACAACGGCCCCGGTGTCGCTCCGGAGCAGTTGCAGCACCTGTTCGAACCCTTCTTCACCACCGAAAGCCAGGGCACGGGCCTGGGCCTGTACCTGTCCCGCGAGTTATGCGAAAGCAACCAGGCCCGCCTAGACTATTCAAGGCACGAAGGCGGCAGTTGCTTTCGCATCACCTTCGCACACGTACTTAAACAGAGTTGAGCATGAGCCCACGGCAAAAGGTCCTGATCGTCGATGATGAGCCGGATATCCGCGAACTCCTGGAAATCACTCTGGGCCGGATGAAACTCGACACCCAGAGCGCCCGCAATGTCGGCGAGGCCCGGGAAAAACTCGCCCGGGACCACTTCGACCTGTGCCTGACGGACATGCGCCTGCCGGATGGCACCGGCCTGGAACTGGTACAGCACATCCAGCAGCGCCACCCCCAGGTGCCGGTGGCGATGATCACCGCCTACGGCAACCTCGATACCGCCATCAACGCACTCAAGTCCGGCGCCTTCGACTTCCTCACCAAGCCGGTGGACCTGGCCCGCCTGCGGGAACTGGTGGCCAGTGCCCTGCGGCTGCCGATGGCCGGGCAAAAGCCGACGACCATCGACACCCGTCTTCTGGGCGACTCGCTGCCCATGCGTGCCCTGCGCAAGCAGATCGACAAGCTGGCCCGCAGCCAGGCGCCGGTGTACATCAGCGGCGAATCAGGCAGCGGCAAGGAACTGGTGGCGCGCCTGATCCACGAGCAGGGCCCGCGTGCCGAACGACCGTTCGTGCCGGTCAACTGCGGGGCGATTCCGTCGGAACTGATGGAAAGCGAATTCTTCGGTCACCGCAAGGGCAGCTTCAGCGGTGCGGTCGAGGACAAACCCGGACTGTTCCAGGCGGCCAACGGCGGCACGCTGTTCCTCGACGAGGTGGCGGACCTGCCGCTGGCCATGCAGGTCAAGCTGCTGCGGGCGATCCAGGAGAAGGCCGTACGCAGCATCGGCGGGCAGCAGGAGGAAGTGGTTGATGTGCGCATCCTCTGCGCCACCCACAAGGACCTGAACGCCGAAGTCGCTGCCGAGCGCTTTCGCCAGGATCTGTACTACCGACTGAATGTCATCGAACTGCGCGTCCCGGCCCTGCGTGAGCGCCGGGACGATATCGAGCCACTGGCGGCCAATGTGCTCCAGCGCCTGGCCTCCGGCAGCGGCCAGCCGGCCGCCAGGCTGCACCCGCAGGCGCTGGAAACGCTCAAGGGCTACCGCTTCCCCGGCAACGTGCGGGAACTGGAGAACATGCTCGAACGGGCCTACACCCTCTGCGAAAACGACCAGATCGAAGCCAGCGACCTGCGCCTGGCGGAATCCCCAGGCAACACGGCCGAGGCCGGCGAACCGAGCCTGGCGCAGATCGACAACCTTGAGGACTACCTGGAGAGCGTCGAGCGCAAGCTGATCCTCCAGGCCCTGGAGGAGACCCGCTGGAACCGCACGGCGGCGGCCCAGCGCCTGAGCCTCTCATTTCGTTCGATGCGCTATCGCCTGAAGAAACTGGGGCTGGACTGACGCCTCGCCCATTCGCGGCGGGCCGGCGTCCCGATCCCTACAGAAGGCGCTCCGCAGGGGCATATGGCGCCGGATCAATGATCGGCTCGCGCCCCAGCAGCAGGTCGGCAAACAGCTGACAGGACGCCGGCGCCAACACCAGGCCATTGCGATAGTGCCCACAGTTGAGCCAGAGCCCCTCGAAACCGGGCACCGGCCCGATAAAGGGAATGCCCTCCGGCGACCCTGGCCGCAACCCGGCCCAGTGGGCAACCGGCTCCATACCCGCCAGCGCCGGAATCAACTCCACCGCCGACGCCTTCAGGCTGTCCAGCGCGGACAAGGTCGGCGTCTTGTCGAACCCTTCGTGCTCCAGGGTGCTGCCGATCAGAATATGCCCGTCACGCCGCGGGATCGCATAACGCCCCTTGGCCAGGATCATGCTGGGCAGGAAGTCCGCGGCACACTTGTAGAGGATCATCTGGCCCTTGACCGGCTCGACCGGCAGTTCCAGCCCCAGGTTCTTCAACAGCTCGCCACTCCAGGCACCGGCGGCCAGGACCACCTGCTCGGCATGCAGCTCACCCAGCGACGTGTGCACGCCGATCACTTTCTCGCCGTCGCGAATGAAGTCGCGGGCTTCGCAATGCTCATGGATCGTGACGTTGGGCAACGCCTGCAAGGCCGCCTTGAGCGACTTCACCAGCCGCGGGTTACGCACGTTGGCGACATGGGCCATATGGATCGCCCGGGAGTAGCCCTCCCCCATCACCGGTACCGCATCGCGAACCGCCGAGATGTCGACGCGGCTCAATGGACGTTGCTCACGCTCGGCCCAGGCCAGGGCTTCGGCCTCATCATCGAGGTCCAGCCAGTAAAGGCCGGTGACATGGACCTGCGGGTCGACCCCGGTACTGGCGAACAACCGCTCGCCCAGCTGTGGATAAAAATCCTGCGACCAATGGGCCAGGGCCGTGACGGCCGCACTGTAGCGCCACGGGTACAACGGCGAGACGATCCCACCGCCGGCCCAGGAAGACTCCTGGCCCAGGCCTGCGCGATCGAGCAGCACCACCCGATCGACACTCGCCGCCAGATTGAAGGCGGTCAACAAGCCGATCACCCCGCCCCCCACGATTATCACTTGCTGCTGCCTGCTCATCTCTTGATCCAAACCTGTGGGGAGCGCGCCCAGTCGCCCCCTGAAAAACAATCAGCGCCCCCAACAGTCCTTTGTCGTCACACCTGAGCTGGCGCCCGGGTTGCTACGTGCCCCCGTCTGGGTAATCGTGAAGCCGCCACACTTGTCACCCACCATCATCGAACCTGCCGACGCCGTCGCCGTCAGGGTGAAATCCTGGGCGTTCAAGGTAGACGCAATCGAGTAGTAGCTGTTCCCGGTGGAGACTACGGCATTCGTATAAAAACCGTTCCTCGAATAGTAACGCTCCAGATTCTGCGCCTGCTCCGAGAGCAGTCCGGCAATCTCCGTACGGTGGGTACGCTTGGAGTACTCGATGTAACTGGGATACGCCACCGCCGCAAGGATACCGACAATGGCCACGACAATCATGAGTTCGATCAAGGTGAAGCCTTTGGCTGCCTGCTTCATACACGCTCTTCCCTATTGGATTTGTCGCCACATGATCCGTCGACTGCCGCCACCGCCCTTTTCCGCCATGGAGGTGGTGCCGCCGCTGGAGTCACTGAAGATTTTGGTCTGGGCCCCACTGCCCCCCATGATGCCGGTCAGATTCGGGATGGAGGAAAAGTTGAACCCGCTCGAACGCAGGTCGCTGCTGTTGACGACCCCGTCGCCATTGGTGTCGAGCACCGCGTAGCTGAGCATTTTCCCGGTGAACGCATCGAGCTCCACCACCCGACCGGTACCGAAGCTGGCACAGGGATCGGTGGTATCGACGGCGGCGGTGGTGAAGACGACTCGCCCCAGGGTCGTACGCGCCGGATAGATCACCCGCTCGCCGGTGGCCACATTGTTGTAGATCAGCGGCAGGTACCAGCCGCTCTGTGCCGGATAAACCACCGGGTTCTCGCTGGTGGTGATGAACTGGGTGCCATTGGAGGTGAATACCCCGGTAATCGACTGGGCCACCAGGCTGCTGACGGTAATCCTGCCCGCCCCGCCATCGGCATCCCATATCCCGTAGAAAGCCTGCAGGTCCTTGCTCAACTTGTCTGCGGTCTCATTGAACTTCCCGGTACCGAAAAACACCATCTTGCCGTTGAGCGGATGGTCGACCAGCAGCGGCTGCGCGGTGATCGGCTGGGTGGCGCCACCGGGCGCGGTAAACAGCGGCGAGCCAGCAAAGGCCAGCCCCCAGCTATTGATCGCGGTGGAACTCAGGTCGAACTTCCACATACGCCCCTTGAGATCACCGCCATACGCGGCCTGGACCACATTCTGGGCATTCACTTTCAGCTTCACCGAGGACAGGCCATTGGTGGTTTCGCTGCTGTCGACCACGATTTTCCTGATCAGCGAACCGTCGCGGATATCGACGATGTACAACGCCGCGACACCGGAGTTGCTGCCATAGCCGTTGGCGATGAACGCCGCCCAGCGGCCATCGGGCAATCGGGCGACTTCGGGCTTGGCGTAGGCGTAGCCGATATCGTTCAACGGGTTGCTGGTATCCGCCGTATCGGGGGCGCGCAATTCCCAAAGGGCGTTGTAGGCGTTGCCCAGCGTGGCATCGAACAACTGCACGGCAAAGAATGCCTTGCCACCTGCCCCCACCCCACCCAGCGCCACGGTCTTCCAGGCGTTGTTGTTGAACTGCGCATCGAATACGCCGACCTGACCGTCATTGAGGAATTTGTGGCTGGTGCCGTTGATGTAGGCCGGGTCGGCAATGAAATGCAGCGATGGCAGCACACTGCTGGGCATGTAGGCGTACACCCGGGCACCGCTGCTCGAATTGATCACGCTCATGAAGCCATCGTTGCCATTGACCACCAGGTTGCTGTTCATCCCGCTGGCCTTGGTGCTCAGGTAGGCGCTGTAGCTGCTGTCGCCCACCAGGTCGGAAGCGGTCTGCTCCGTGGGCGAGGCCACCACCAGGGGCGAGTTGATGATATCGCCGAGCAGCCTCGTACGTGTCTTCAGCCCGGTCTTGTTGGTGCCCTTGCTCCATTCCACCAGGTCGTTGCCGACGATCCCGGTCGGCAGGCCCTGGTTGAGCGCAGCGCGTTGCGTCGTGGAAAAGTTGTTGAACGCCAGGGCAACCACCGCATTGCTCGTGGTATTCCATGACTGATACAGGGGCGCGGTGGAGCTGGTCCTGATGGTGGTGTCGGTGCTCCAGTTCAGCAAGGCGGTATTGACCGTGCCATTGCTGTTGAAACCGTACGACTTGATCGTACCGCGCCAATCCGCCGGGTCGTAGCCGGTCTGGAAGTAACTGGCGCTCGTGGAAGCGGTACCGGCAATGGCCGAACCACCACCGCCGGAGCCGGCCTTGGAGGTGATGTCGCTGAAGGCTGCGGACAGCGCGGTGCTCAAACCGGCGCTGTCGATCGCCTGGTAGTACCTGCCCTGCCCATAGTTGGCGGCATCGGAGAGCATCTGGTTGGACGCCGTGAATCCTACCGTGTAGGTGCTCATGTTCTGTTTCGGAAAATCGGCGCTGTCCCAGCTCTTGCCCGCGGCATCGGTTCCGGATGAACGCATGTCGATGTCATAGGCAAACTTGGCAATATCATCGAGGTACAGGCTGTCGCCCTCGCCATCCCCGCCCGTGGGGTTGTCACCATCGTTGTTTTTCCCGTCCCAGTTGGGCAACCTGTTCGTCCCCTGGGCCAGGGGATCATTCGACGGAAACGTCCGGTCGTAGGTCGGCAACCCGTCGGTTATCACCACGCCGTAGTTCTTCTGGCAGCGGTACTGGATAGGGCTGGTGTAGGTGCTCGGCGAGGCGTTGTAGTAAGGCGCCATGCCACGAAAGTAGCGAGTGATCTCGTAGTAGGTTTCCGCCAGCGGCGTGTTGGCAATCGCGCTCAGGCCATTGATGGAGCTGATCAACGAGTTGTAGTTGGTGTTCGCCTGGGTCTGGGTCACCGAGCCACTGACGGGTGACAGATCAGCGACCGAACGGACGATATAGCCGCCAGGACCGGGATCGCCGAAGGACGGTGGATTGAAGGTCGCCAGGCCGATGCGCAGCGAACGGTTCTGCGTCACCAGGGTCTTGGAGACCTCCCGCGCGACGTTGATGCGATAGTCGTTGGGTACCAGCGTACCGGTGGTGAAGTCGGTGTTCACCCCGTTGGCCTTCCTCAGCAGATAGGCCAGGTAGGCCGTCGAATAGCGGGTATTGCCGCCCCCCACAGGATCAGGCAGGCGCAGGCAGATGGGCGACTGCAGCAGCCCCCTGTAGAAGCCATACCAGTTGCCGCTCAGGGAGCAGCCGCCCCGATAGAGGTTGCCAACGAAGATATTGGTATCGTCAGCGTCCAGCGTTTGCGCGCCAAGACACAGGAAGTCCGAGTTGCAGTTCGCGACACTCCCCCAGTTCGCATTGGGGTCGAAGTCGGTCGCCCAGATGATGCTGTTCATACTGCCGGAGTCGTCGACCAGCAACATGACGTTGGGAGCAACGGCTGCCGCGCTCAGCAGAGGAGCGTCCGCGGGGGTAAAGGCGTAGGCCGGCGCACCGAGATACAGCCCCAGCAAGGCCCCCGCCGCCACTCTCAGGCAACGCCGGGCCCAACTGTCGCGAGGTCTAGTACTTGGCATAGATGCTCTCCAGAACCGTACGCGAATTGCCCGAAATGGCGACTGCGGTGATGCGATACAGGGTCGCGGAAGTGTTGCTCGGCAGGCCGACCGCCGTCATCGAGGTTCCGATGTTCTGTACCCCATAGAAGCCGCTGCCCGCCGCCACCCAGATCACCCCCGATGTGGGGTCCGTCTGCGCCGCCACCAGGGTCGCGGACTCGGGGGGTGGCGCACAGCGGACGACCGTGGTGCAGACCGCCAGCGAGTAATTGCTCTGCTGAACCGCATTCTCGCCCATCCGCAGGACGGCCTCGGCGGTCTGGAAGGAGGTGTTGCGCAGGGTCACGCTACCGGCCATTTTTTCCTGCAACGTCGCACTTTGCATGGAGGAAATGCCGATCAGGGTCAACAGCAGGAGAAACACCAGGCTGACCAGCAACGCCATGCCGCCCTGCTGTCCGCGGCATCTATGGGTTGGGTCTTGCCGTGAGAGATTCATGCTCGCACCTACTGAAGCCGGTTTCGCAAGGCGGCCACCGCCGTGAAGGTCTGGTTTCTGACCCGATTGCTCGGGTCGGAGAGGGTGATGCTCAGCCGAACGCTGCGGATGGTGGCCGGATCGCTGGGGTTGCTGTTGTAATTGAGCACGGCGGTGTCGGTGGCATTGGCGGCCACACCGAACTTCACGTCGAAGGCCGCGACATTGTTGACCAACGCCGCCCCCGTGCCGGCCCCCGTCCCTGCCAGCAGCAATAGCTGGTTGCCGGCATAGGTGTAGGTCAGTTTACGAATGGGGAACGCCTGCTGCCCACTGGGTGCCACCGCTGCTCCGGTGTAGGCCGTGGCGGTGGTGCGACAATCGGACGTGATCGTCCAGGTGGGTACGCCGCCCCCGGTGCCAATATCAGCCGTTACCAGAACCAGCGACTTGTTGGCATTGTTCCAGGAGATCGGGGTAGCGGCATTCGTGGCAAAGGTGGCGGGGTTGCTCCCATCGACGATCGCCGCGGTGGTGAGGCAGCCGAACATCCCGACCATGCGGATTTCCTGAATCATCTTGCTCAGGATGAAACGCGCATCCTCCTGCATCCCGGCTGCCGCGTTCTGGCTGGCGTAGGTGTTCCTGGCGGAGAGGAATATCTGGGTGATGCCTGCCACGATCACCAGGCCGAGAACGAGGGCGATCATCAGCTCGACCAGGCCAAAGCCCCTGGGCAGCCTTTTCATGGCGTCACCACGGGGTCGGTGGCCACCCGGCTGGTCAGGACAAAGGTGCGGGTCGGCGCATTCGCCGTCGTCGCATCATCGGCGCGCTTGTCGCCCCAGCCAATGGTGATGGTCACTACCCGGTTGTTGACCGCAATGCTGCCACTGCCATCCGTCGCGGCAAAGTTGTTGATGTTGTTCTTGAAATCGTAGAGGTCGGCATCCCGGGCCGCGGTGGAACCCGCCGTTGCCGTGATGCCCTGCAGGTTGCTCACGGCGTAGTTCGCGTCGGGATTCGCGCGGATACGGTCGAGCATGTCATAGGCGATGAAACTGGCCTGGCTGGTCATCATCGAGCTGTCGGTGTACTTCAGCGCGTTGAGCTGGATGGCCGCCGCGCCCAGCAGGCCGACGGCGAGAATCAGCAGCGACACCATGACCTCGATCAGGGTCAGGCCAGCCTGCCTTGCACCAATGGTTCCTGGCATCAGCAACTCCCCAGGACGATCTTGCCGTTCAGGCAGACATTCACGGTTCGGGTCTGTGCGCCGAGGGTGTAGACAAAGGTCGCGGCTGCGGACACCCCGCCCAGGTTGTTGAAATCCAGGCTGCTGATCCCGGCCGTCACGTTCAGCGTAGCCCCACTGCTCATCAGCGGAATCACCTGGTAATAGTTGGTACGGCCTGCCGCATCATCAGCCACCGACATCACCACCAGTTCGCTGGTCCACGCGCTGTTGAGTACCCTGGGGCGGATACGCGTGCTGATCCCCCGGTCGATCGCCTCCAGGCGCGCATAACTGAGCCCCCGCATCAGATCGTTGACCTCGGTATCGGCCTTGGATCGGTCGACGGAGCTCTTATAGGATGGCAACGCAATCGCCGCGAGAATCGCGAAGACCACAACAGCTACCATCAGCTCGACCAGCGTAAATCCCTTATTACCACTGTCCATGGCGTACCTCTCGAGTACCTGGACTATAACTGGCTCTACAACCTGGAACATTCGTCGCCGGGACGTACGGTTGTTTTCTCGGGATCAACGCGAAGTCTGTCACCCCGGCCTCTCCAAGGAGGGAGAGTTCATGCATCAACGGGGCTTGAGCCTGGTGGAGCTATTGGCCGTACTGGTGGTTATCGCCCTCCTGGCAAGGCTGGCGGGGCCGTCATTCGGCGAATGGCTCGCCTCACAACGTCGTCAACTGTCCGCCGAACAGCTCGCCCTCGGCCTGCAAACGGCCCGCACCGAGGCGATCCTGCGCAACCAGGCCGTGGTCATCCACGCACTGAACGATGACTGGAGCCAGGGCTGGCGCATCATTCTCGACCTGAGCGGCCAGGGGCCCGAAGACGAGAACAATCCAACCCTGATCGAACGACAGGACAGCAGCGCCGGACCGATTGTCGGCAATCAGCACGTAAGAAGTTTCGTCCGGTTCTCATCGATCGGTGCGCCGACCAACGACGGCGTGGCAGGCGGCACCCTGCACATCTGCGCCAGGGACAAGCCCCTGAGCCAGCACCGCGTGGTGCTCGCCAGGACAGGTCGGGTCAGGCTCGAAACAGGTGAGAAGCAGGAGGCGCTCTGCGGCGCCTCCGACTCAGGGGAGCGTGCGAACGCGCAGTTCCTTGGGCATGGAGAAGGTGATGTTCTCCTCGCGGCCGGCCAGCTCATCGGCACCGGTCGCGCCCCAGGCCTGAAGCTGCTGGATCACGCCGCGTACCAGCACTTCGGGGGCCGATGCGCCGGCGGTGATGCCGATCCGCTCGACACCGTCGAACCAGCTGCGCTGCATGTCCTCGGCACCGTCGATCAGGTAGGCCGGGGTCGACATGCGCTCGGCCAGCTCACGCAGGCGATTGGAGTTGGAACTGTTCGGGCTGCCCACCACCAGCACCACATCGCACTCGTCGGCCAATTGCTTGACCGCATCCTGGCGGTTCTGCGTGGCGTAGCAGATGTCGTCCTTGCGTGGCCCGCCGATGGCAGGAAAACGCGTGCGCAGTGCATCGATGACCCGACTGGTGTCGTCCATCGACAGGGTGGTCTGGGTCACGAAGGCCAGTTTGTCGGGATTGCGGACCTGCAGCGCGGCGACGTCCTTCTCGTCCTCCACCAGGTAGATCGCACCACCGTTGCTGGCGTCGTACTGGCCCATGGTGCCTTCCACTTCCGGGTGGCCGGCATGGCCGATGAGGATGCATTCACGACCGTCGCGGCTGTAGCGCGCCACCTCGATATGCACCTTGGTCACCAGCGGACAGGTGGCATCGAAGACCTTCAGGCCACGCCCGGCCGCTTCGCTGCGCACGGCCTGGGAAACACCATGGGCACTGAAGATGACGATGACGTCGTCCGGCACCTGGTCCAGCTCTTCGACGAAGATGGCACCACGGGCGCGCAGGTCTTCGACGACGAATTTGTTATGTACCACTTCGTGACGCACATAGATCGGCGGACCGAAGACCTCCAGGGCCCGGTTGACGATTTCGATCGCCCGGTCCACACCGGCGCAGAAGCCACGGGGGTTGGCGAGTTTGATTTGCATGCTGTGCCTCGTGTCTTGCGCGCAAGGGTTGGATCATTCCGACCGGTTGCACGGTCGGTCGCCGGCAAGCCGGCCTTTACAGGATAGAACTTCAGGACAGCGCCTTGACCTCGATGATCTCCACCTCGAAGGTCAGCACCTTGCCGGCCAGCGGGTGGTTGAAGTCGACGGTCACCTGGGCGTCATCGAACGCCTTCACCACACCCGGCAGCTCGGTATTGGCGGCATCGTTGAAGATCACCAGCAGGCCTTCCGACAGTTCCATGTCCTGGAACTGCGAGCGTGGCATGATCTGCACGTTCTGTGGATTGGGCTGACCAAAGGCATTTTCCACCGGGATGGTCAGGCTGCGCTTGTCGCCAGCCTTGAAGCCGAACAGCGCAGCCTCGAAACCGGGCAACAGGCTGCCATCACCGACCTTGAAGGTCGCCGGCGCCTTGTCGAAGGTGCTGTCGACGGTGTCGCCGTTCTCCAGGCGCAAGGCGAAATGCAGGGTGACCTGGGTGTTCTGACCGATCCGTTGCTCAGCCACTGCGTGTTCAGTCATGAACGGGTTCTCCGGACTTTTTGCTCTTGAACATGTCCAGCGCCAGCATCACCGCGCCCACGGTAATGGCGCTGTCGGCAAAGTTGAACGCCGGGAAGTACCAGCGGTTCTGCCAGTGCACGAGAATGAAGTCGATGACATGGCCCAGTGCCATGCGATCGTAGAGGTTGCCCAGCGCCCCACCCAGCACCAGCGACAGGGCGATGGCCAGCCAGGTCTCGTTGCGCCCCAGGCGCTTGAGCCAGACCACCAGCACCGCACTGACCACCACCGCGATCAGGGCGAACAGCCAGCGCTGCCAGCCGGAACTCTCGGCCAGGAAGCTGAAGGCCGCGCCGGTGTTGTACGCCAGGGTCCAGCTGAAGTAGTCGGGAATGATCACGATCTGCTGGTACAGGGTCAGCGAGCTTTCGAAGTGGAACTTGCTGGCCTGGTCGATGACCAGCACCAGCAGGCTCAACCACAGCCAGCCCAGGCGGCCGAAACGGCCGGCACTGGCATTAGGCATAGTGACGCACCTCGCCTTCGCCGCTGATGTTGTCGACGCAACGGCCGCAGATTTCCGGATGCTCCGGGTTCACCCCGACATCCTCGCGGCAGTGCCAGCAACGGGCGCACTTGGCGTGGCCGGACTTGACCACCTTGAGCTTCAGGCCCGGCACCTCGGTGACCACCGCATCCGCCGGGGCCAGCGCCAGGGGCGCGACCGTCGCGGTGGAGGTGATCAGCACGAAGCGCAGTTCGTTGCTCAGCTTGTCCAGGTCGGCGACCAGCGCCTCTTCGGCGAACAGGGTCACTTCGGCCTGCAGGTTGCCGCCCACCGCCTTCGCGGCGCGCTGCACTTCCAGTTCCTTGTTGACCGCGACCTTGACCGCCATGATCCGCTCCCAGTAGTCGCGACCCAGCTCGAAGCCTTCCGGCAGTTCGCTGAGGCCTTCGTACCAGGTGTTGAGCATGACCGATTCGTTGCGCTCGCCCGGCAGGTACTGCCACAGCTCGTCGGCGGTGAACGCCAGGATCGGCGCGATCCAGCGCACCAGCGCCTCGGAGATGTGGAACAGCGCGGTCTGGCAGGAGCGCCGGGCCTTGCTGTTGGCGCCGGTGGTGTACTGGCGGTCCTTGATGATGTCGAGGTAGAAACCGCCCAGCTCCTGCACACAGAAGTTGTGCACCTTGGAGTACACGTTCCAGAAGCGGTACTCACCGTAGTGCACTTCCAGCTCGCGCTGCAGCAGCAGGGTGCGGTCCACGGCCCAGCGATCCAGGGCGAGCATTTCCTCGGCCGGGACGATATCGGTGGCCGGGTTGAAGCCGCTCAGGTTGGAGAGCAGGAACCGTGCGGTGTTGCGGATACGCCGGTAGGCGTCGGCGCTGCGCTGCAGGATCTGGTCAGAGACGGCCATCTCGCCCGAATAGTCGGTCGAGGCGACCCACAGGCGCATGATGTCGGCCCCCAGGGTGTCGTTGACCTTCTGCGGCGCGATCACGTTGCCCAGGGACTTGGACATCTTGCGGCCGGCCTCGTCGACGGTAAAGCCGTGGGTCAGCAGCTCGCGGTACGGCGCATGGTTGTCGATGGCGCAGCCGGTCAGCAGGGACGAGTGGAACCAGCCGCGGTGCTGGTCCGAACCTTCCAGGTAGAGGTCGGCACGCGGGCCGTTCTCGTGGCCGACCGGGTGCGAACCGCGCAGTACGTGCCAGTGGGTGGTGCCCGAGTCGAACCAGACGTCGAGGGTGTCGCTGATCTTGTCGTACTGCGCAGCCTCGTCACCGAGCAGCTCGGCGGCATCCAGCTTGAACCAGGCCTCGATACCCTCTTTCTCGACGCGCTGGGCCACCTGCTCCATCAGTTCGACGGTGCGCGGGTGCAGCTCGCCGCTTTCCTTGTTCAGGAAGAACGGGATCGGTACGCCCCAGTTGCGCTGGCGGGAGATGCACCAGTCCGGACGGTTGGCGATCATCGAGTGCAGGCGCGCCTGGCCCCAGGCCGGAACGAACTGGGTGTCCTCGATGGCCTTGAGCGAACGCTCGCGCAGGGTGTCGCCAGAGGCCGGCGCCTTGTCCATGCCAATGAACCACTGCGCGGTGGCGCGGTAGATCAGCGGGGTCTTGTGGCGCCAGCAGTGCATGTAGCTGTGGCTGATGGTCTCGGTGTGCAGCAGCGCACCGACTTCGGCGAGTTTTTCGACGATGGCCGGGTTGGCCTTGAAGATGAACTGGCCGCCGAAGAACTCCAGGGACTCGACATACACACCGTTGCTCTGCACCGGGGTGAGGATGTCATCGTTGGACATCCCGTAATGCTTGCAGCTCTTGAAGTCGTCCTCGCCATAGGCCGGGGCGGAGTGAACCACGCCGGTACCGGCACCCAGCTCGACATACTCGGCCAGATACAGAGGCGACAGGCGATCATAGAACGGATGACGGAAGTTGATCAGTTCCAGGGCCTGGCCCTTGGCAACCGCCACTACCGAACCTTCCAGCTTGTAACGCGCCAGGCAGGACTCGACCAGTTCCTCGGCCAGCACCAACAGGCGGTCACCGACATCCACCAGCGCGTAGTTGAACTCCGGATGAACGTTCAGCGCCTGGTTGGCCGGGATGGTCCACGGGGTGGTGGTCCAGATCACGATCGAAGTCGGCTTGCCCAGCGACGGCAGGCCGAACGCGGCGGCCAGCTTGTCCTGGTCGGCGATCGGGAAGGCCACGTCGATGGTCTGGGACTTCTTGTCCTGGTATTCGACTTCGGCTTCGGCCAGGGCCGAACCGCAATCGAAGCACCAGTTCACCGGCTTGAGGCCCTTGAACACGAAGCCGCCCTTGACGATTTCGGCCAGGGCGCGGATTTCACCGGCCTCGTTCTTGAAGTCCATGGTCTTGTAGGGGTTGGCGAAGTCGCCCAGCACGCCCAGGCGGATGAACTCGGACTTCTGCCCCTCGATCTGCTCGCTGGCATAGGCGCGGCACAGTTCGCGGGTCTTGTCCGCGCCCAGGTTCTTGCCGTGGGTCACTTCGACCTTGTGTTCGATCGGCAGGCCATGGCAGTCCCAACCCGGCACATAGGGGGCATCGAAGCCGGCCAGGGTCTTGGAGCGGACGATCATGTCCTTGAGAATCTTGTTCAGCGCGTGACCGATGTGAATCGTGCCGTTGGCGTAGGGAGGACCGTCGTGAAGGATGAACTTCGGACGATCCTTGCCAATCTCGCGCAACTTCCCGTACAGGCCAATGCTGTCCCAGCGCTGCAGAATCTGAGGTTCGCGCTGTGGCAGGCCGGCCTTCATCGGGAAGGCGGTGTCCGGGAGGTTAAGCGTGGCTTTGTAGTCGGTCATTTCAGGCTCTTTGTAAGCGGTGAACCCTGCCAGTGGGCACGGGCGGCGGCGACGTCCGCATTGATCGCCGTCTTGAGCGCCTCCAGGGAGGCGAATCGCTGCTCATCGCGCAGCTTGTGGTGGAAAACCACCGTCAAACGCCGGTTATACAGATCACCGGCAAAATCCAGCAGATGCACTTCCAGGTGGGCATTGCCATCACCTGCTACCGTAGGCCGCACGCCAATATTGGCGACACCCGGCCACGGCTGGCCGTCGATCTCGACACTGGCCAGGTAGACCCCGGTCAATGGCACGCGACGGCGCTTGAGCTGTACGTTGGCCGTTGGCGTGCCCAGTTGGCGCGCCAGTTTCTGCCCATGCAGCACCCGCCCGGCGATCCGGAACGGACGCCCCAGCAGGCGTTCGGCCAAGGGGAAATCGGCCGCCGCCAGGGCATTACGCACCTGGGTGCTGCTGACCCGCAGGCCATCGAGTTCGACGGTCTGTGCCGCCTCGACGGTAAAGCCACTGGCCTTGCCGGCCTGTAGCAGGAAATCGAAATCACCGGCACGGTCGCAGCCGAAACGGAAGTCGTCACCGACTTCCAGGTGCTGTACGCCCAGGCCGTCGACCAGGATGGTGTCGACGAACTCGGCGGCGCTGAGCTTGCTCAGGCGCTGGTTGAACGCCAGGCACAGTACCCGGTCGACGCCTTCGGCAGCCAGCAGCTGCAGCTTGTCGCGCAAGCGCGCCAGGCGCGCCGGCGCCGTCTGCGGGGCAAAAAACTCGCGCGGTTGCGGTTCGAAAATCACCACGCAGCTGGGCACCCCCAGCTCCCGCGCACGCTCGCGCAGCCGGGCCAGGATAGCCTGGTGACCACGATGAACACCGTCAAAGTTGCCAATGGTGGCGACACAGCCCCGGTGCCGGGGACGCAGGTTGTGGAGGCCTCGAACCAGTTGCATAACGCGCTTCTTGCTCATAAAGTGGCCGATTATAACCATACCCGGCCGAGCTTAGTACCCGTCATGCGTCGACATCCGTTGCGCCGGTTACATCAACGATTTGCGGTTGAAGTGGCGCAGGCGCAGCCCCATCAGCAGCAGCATGCCGAAGTAGGCCACCACACCCGCCACCACCAACGCCCCCAGGCGCAGGAAGCGCTCGAGCATATGCCCCTGGTCCCACGCCGGCATGACATGCATCAGCCCCAACAGCACCGCCGACATCACGCCAACGGCAACCACCAGTTTCAACAGGTACAGCCCCCAGCCCGCCTGGGCGACGAACAGTTTCTGCCGGCGCAACTGCCAGAACAGCAGACCGGCATTGAGGCAGGCGCCACCACTGATGGCCAGCGCCAGCCCGGCGTGGGCCAACGGGCCGACCAGGGCCAGGTTGAGCAACTGGGTGACCGTCAGGGTGAAGATCGCGATCTTCACCGGCGTGCGAATGTTCTGCTGGGCATAAAAGCCCGGCGCCAGCACCTTGATCATGATGATCCCCAGCAGGCCGACCGAGTAGGCGATCAGCGCCCGCTGGGTCATGGACGCATCGAAGGCGCTGAACTGGCCGTACTGGAACAGCGACACCGTCAGCGGCTCGGAAAGGATCGCCAGCGCCAGCGAGCACGGCAGCACCAGCACGAAACACAGGCGCAGGCCCCAGTCGAGAATCCGCGAGTACTCGTGACGATCCTTGTTGGCGTAGGTCTTGGACAGGATCGGCAACAGGATGGTGCCCAGCGCCACGCCCAGCACACCGGAGGGCAGTTCCATGAGGCGGTCGGCGTAATACATCCAGGATACCGACCCCGCCACCAGGAACGAGGCGAAGATCGTATTGATGATCAGCGAAATCTGGCTGACCGACACCCCGAGGATCGCCGGCAGCATCTGCTTCATCACCCGCCACACACCACTGTCGCGCAGGTTGATGCGCGGCAGCACCAGCATGCCGATCTTCTTCAGGTGCGGCAGTTGGTAGAGCAACTGGGCCAGGCCACCCGCCAGTACCGCCCAGCCCAGCGCCATCACCGGTGGGTCGAAGTAGGGAGTCAGGAACAGGGCAAAAATGATCATGCTGATATTCAGCAGCGTCGGCACGAACGCCGGGACCGAGAAACGGTTCCAGGTGTTGAGGATCGCCCCGGCCAGGGACGATAGCGAGATCAGCAATATATAAGGAAAAGTCACCCGCAACAGGTCGGAGGTCAGCCTGAACTTCTCCGGCGTATCGGCAAAGCCGGGCGCGGTCGCCCAGATCACCCACGGCGCGGCGAGCATGCCCAGCGCCGTCACCAGGGCCAGCACCAGGGTCAGCAGGCCGCTGACATAGGCGATGAAGGTCCGGGTCGCCTCCTCGCCCTTCTGGCTCTTGTACTCGGCCAGGATCGGCACGAACGCCTGGGAAAAGGCCCCTTCGGCGAAAATCCGTCGCAGCAGGTTGGGCAGCTTGAAGGCGATGAAGAAGGCGTCGGTCGCCATCCCCGCGCCAAAGGCCCGGGCGAGGATGGTGTCGCGAACGAAGCCCAGCACCCGGGAAAGCATCGTGATGGAACTGACGGCAGCCAACGACTTGAGCAGATTCATTGAAAAATTGTGCGCCCTTGAATGAAGAAGCAGGCGAATATGGCGCCCGGCTGTGCGATACTCCGCGCCGCAACAGCACAGAGCCAAAGCTCGCGAGTTTACAGGTCGTACGCCGGAAAGAAACATCCGAAGCGCCACATCGACCACTCGGCGGAGCGCGTCGTTCGCCCTTGACAAGACTTCAACTCATCGGCATGATTCGCGGCCTATTTTGTTTGCTATTCCCTAAAAAGTCTTTCGAGGAGCTCGACGGTGGCCAACTCACCTTCCGCCAAAAAACGTGCTAAACAGGCTGAGAAGCGTCGCAGCCACAACGCCAGCCTGCGTTCCATGGTTCGTACCTACATCAAGAACGTAGTGAAAGCCATCGACGCAAAAGACGCCGCTAAAGCACAAGCCGCCTACGTTCTGGCAGTGCCTGTTATCGACCGCATGGCCGACAAGGGCATCATCCACAAGAACAAGGCCGCTCGTCACAAGAGCCGTCTGAATGGCCACATCAAGGCCCTGGCTGTTGCTGCCTAAGCGACCAGCCTGCTGAAAAACCGACCCAAGGGTCGGTTTTTTATTGCCTGCAATTCAAGAACCACACCCTCTGCAGGAGCAGGGCCTACCCACGAAAGCGCCCTCTCCGGCAACGCAAGGTTCAAGAACCTATTCGCAGGCAAGCCCGACACCTACAAGGCGCGGCGCAGCAAGGTCACGCCAACTCGACACCCTACCGATTCGGCCACGGCAGAATCGGAATCGCCGTCACCGCATTCTGCGGACTCCCTTCGATCACACGATCGCTGTAGACCAGATACACCAGGGTATTACGCTTCTTGTCGAGGAAGCGCACCACCTGCATGGTCTTGAACACCAGCGACGTGCGCTCCTTGAATACCTCCTCGCCATCCTTGAGCTCACCACTGAAGCGGATCGGCCCAACCTGGCGACAGGCGATCGAAGCCTCGGCACGATCTTCCGCCAGCCCCAGGCCGCCCTTCAGGCCACCGGTCTTGGCCCGCGACAGATAACAGGTCACACCCTCGACCCTGGGGTCATCGAACGCCTCGACCACGATCCGGTCATTCGGCCCGACGAACTTGAACACCGTCGACACCTGACCGATCTCCTCGGCCGACGCCAGCAGCGGCAACGCCAGGAGCAACCCGAACAATCCCTTTGCCAAACCCATCCGCACTCCCCTCGACTCGATCACACCAGAATAAGATTATCGCGATGAACCAGCTCCGGCTCAGCCATGTAGCCCAGCAGGCCGACAATGGCATCCGACGACTGACCGATGATCTTCTGCGCCTCGAGCGCACTGTAGTTAGCCAACCCACGAGCGATCTCACGACCGTCCGGCGCCACGCACACCACCATTTCACCACGACGGAAGCTGCCCTGGACCAGCTTGACCCCTACCGGCAACAGGCTCTTGTGATCACGCGCCAGCGCATTCACCGCACCGTCGTCGAGCACCAGGGTGCCACGAGTCTGCAGGTGTCCGGCCAGCCACTGCTTGCGCGCCGCCAGCATGCCACGCTCCGGCGACAACAGAGTGCCGATGCGCTCGCCCGCCTTGAGACGATCGAGCACCCGCTCCAGGCGACCACCGACGATGATGGTATGCGCGCCCGAGCGCGCCGCCAGCCGCGCCGCCCGCAGTTTGGTCTGCATGCCGCCACGCCCCAGGGCGCCACCGGTGCCGCCCGCCACGGCATCCAGCGCCGGGTCGTCGGCGCGAGCCTCGTAGATCAGCTGCGCATCGGGATTGCTGCGCGGATCGGCATCGAACATGCCATCGCGATCCGTCAGGATCACCAGCAGGTCCGCCTCCACCAGGTTGGCCACCAGCGCCGCCAGGGTGTCGTTGTCACCGAAACGGATCTCGTCGGTGACCACCGTGTCGTTCTCGTTGATCACCGGGATGACCTTGAGCTCCACCAGCGCACGCAAGGTGCTGCGCGCATTGAGGTAGCGCTTGCGATCGGACAGGTCGTCGTGGGTCAGCAGGATCTGTGCGGTATGGCGCCCATGCTCGGCAAAGCTCGACTCCCAGGCCTGCACCAGCCCCATCTGGCCGATAGCCGCCGCCGCCTGCAATTCATGCATGGCACTCGGTCGAGCGGTCCAGCCAAGCCGACTCATGCCCGCCGCCACCGCGCCGGACGACACCAGCACCAGCTCCACGCCAGCCTCGTGCAATGCCACCATCTGCTCAACCCAGACACCCATTGCCGCGCGATCCAGGCCCTTGCCGTCCGCCGTCAGCAGTGCGCTGCCGATCTTCACGACCCAACGCTGCGCACCTGTCACCTTGCTCCGCATGATCTTCCAACCCTTGCCAGCAGGCAGCGCAACCGGGCGCCACCCACGCGATTATGTGATTTACGTATTACGGATACCAAAACGCCGCTCAGGGGAGCGGCGTTCTAGTTTACCGAATGAATCAGTCGCGGACGTAAATGATTTCCGGACCATCCTCATCATCGAAGTCATCTTCATCCCAATCATCGTCGCCGATGTCATGGACACTCTTGACGCCGCTGCGACGCAGGGCCCGCTGGTCATCCAGAGCCTGCAGCTGGGCACGCGCCTCATCCTCGATGCGCTGGTCGAGCTCACGCAACTCGTCGGCGTAGGCCGGGTCGCTGGCCAGGCGATCGAGACGATCCTCCAGGTAACGCATGATGTCACGGGTCAGACGCTCGGTACCCTCGCTGGCGATCGCCGAGATCACGTAGACCGGGCCGGTCCACTGCAGGCGATCGACCACTTCCTTGACCCGCGCCTCGTGCTCTTCCTCGAGAATCTGGTCGCACTTGTTCAGCACCAGCCAGCGATCACGCTCGACCAGCGACGGACTGAAGCGCGCCAGCTCATTGACGATCACTTCGGCCGCATCTGCGGCACTGCTTTCATCCAGCGGCGCCATGTCGACGAGGTGCAGCAGCAGACGGGTACGCGCCAGGTGCTTGAGGAAGCGAATCCCCAGGCCGGCACCCTCCGAAGCCCCCTCGATCAAGCCGGGGATGTCGGCGATGACGAAGCTCTTCCAGCGGTCGACACTGACCACACCCAGGTTCGGCACCAGCGTGGTGAACGGATAGTCCGCCACTTTCGGACGGGCGGCCGACACCGAACGAATGAAGGTACTCTTGCCGGCATTCGGCAGACCCAGCAGACCGACGTCGGCCAGCACCTTCATTTCCAGCTTGAGGTCACGCTGCTCGCCCGGCTTGCCCGGCGTGGTCTGGCGCGGTGCACGGTTGGTACTGGACTTGAAGCGGGTGTTGCCCAGGCCATGCCAGCCACCATGAGCCACCAGCAGGCGCTGACCATGCTTGACCAGATCGCCGATGACCTCCTGGGTCGCGGAGTCGATCACCGTGGTGCCGACCGGCACGCGCAGGTCCAGGTCATCACCCTTTTTCCCGGTGCAGTCGGTGCTGCCGCCGTTCGATCCGCGCTCAGCCTCGAAATGCCGGGTATAGCGGTAATCCACCAGGGTATTGAGGTTTTCGTCGGCAACCATATAGACCGAACCGCCATCCCCACCGTCACCGCCGTTGGGCCCACCCTTCTCGATGAATTTTTCCCGACGGAAACTCATGCAACCGTTACCGCCGTCGCCAGCCTTTACGCGAATCGATACTTCATCAACAAACTTCATAACACGCCTCTCGTCACCGGGACGAGCCGATGGAAATCAAGACATAAGACTCTTGCAAAGATGAGCGTAGCGCCACCTATCCACCCATGAAACCAGCGCACGGCTCACACGAACAGCTTTGCAAGAGACTCACCCCACAAACGAAAAAGCCCCGTCGCAAGACAGGGCTTCTCCAGCATTGCCGCGATTAAGCTGCGACGACGCTCACGTAACGACGACCGAAGGCGCCTTTTACTTCGAACTTGATCACGCCTTCGACTTTAGCGAACAGGGTGTGATCCTTACCCATGCCAACGCCATAACCGGCGTGGAATTGGGTGCCGCGCTGACGCACGATGATGTTGCCCGCCTTGATAGCCTGGCCGCCGTACATCTTCACGCCAAGTCGTTTGGCTTCTGAGTCGCGACCGTTACGGGTACTACCACCAGCTTTTTTGTGTGCCATGAGTTCAATACTCCAAAAAGGGAATTAGGCGAATTAAGCCTGAATACCGGTGATTTTGATCTCGGTGTACCACTGACGGTGACCCATGCGCTTCATGTGGTGCTTACGACGGCGGAACTTGATGATGCGGACCTTGTCGTGACGGCCTTGGGAAACCACTTCAGCCGAAACGGTAGCGCCAGCAACAACTGGAGCACCGATGTTCACGTCGTCGCCGTTGGCAACCAACAGAACGCGATCAAAGGTAACGGATTCGCCAGTGGCGACTTCCAGTTTTTCAATCTTCAGGTATTCACCTGGGGCGACTTTGTACTGCTTGCCGCCGGTAACGATTACTGCGTAAGACATGGTATTTCTCCGATAATCCTGCTCACCCAGCGCTTAATAGGTAAAGGTATTGGCTGGCATGGCTGCATGGGGCTGGAACGGCCCAAGTGCAATTGCGTAAGGCAGGTGCTGCCCAGGAAGTTCAGGGTGCGCGATTGTACGCAAGCTGTCGATTCCTTGCAAGTGGATAGGAGGCGCTGTCCTGCGGACGTTCTCCCTGAAAACGGTCGTCCGAACCGGCTTTTGGGGCAGGATTATCGAGCGCAGCAGCGTTCACGGTGCCCGGGGCCGCCTTGACAGGCCGTACCCCCCGCCCTAGCATGCCGCGCAACCCTTCTGGAGCGACCCTCGCTGATGCAACCCCAAGCTTTCTACCGCGCGGTGGCGGACGATTTTAGCGCCGTCGACGGTATCATCAAGAAGCAGCTGACTTCCCGGGTGCCGCTGGTCTCGAAAATCGGTGACTACATCACCTCGGCCGGGGGCAAGCGCCTGCGTCCTTTATTGGTACTGCTTTGCGGCAAGGCCCTGGGTCGCGAAGGCGACGACCTGCGCCTGCTGGCGGCCACCATCGAATTCCTGCACACCGCCACCCTGCTGCATGACGATGTGGTCGACATGTCCGGCATGCGCCGCGGCCGCTCCACCGCCAACGCCATGTGGGGCAACGCGCCCAGCGTCCTGGTCGGTGATTTCCTCTATTCGCGCTCCTTCGAGATGATGGTCGAACTGGGCTCGATGCCGGTGATGAAGATCCTCTCCCAGGCCACCCGCATCATCGCCGAGGGCGAAGTGCTGCAACTGTCCAAGGTCCGCGACGCCAGCACCACCGAAGAAACCTACATGGAAGTCATCCGCGGCAAGACCGCGATGCTCTTCGAGGCCTCGACCCACAGCGCCGCCGCCCTGTGCGGCGCGACACCGGAGCAGGCCGAAGCCCTGCGTACCTTTGGCGACCACCTCGGCGTGGCCTTCCAACTGGTCGACGACCTGCTGGACTACAAGGGCGATGCCGAGACCCTGGGCAAGAACGTCGGTGACGACCTCGCCGAAGGCAAGCCGACCCTGCCGCTGATCTACACCATGCGCGAAGGCACGCCGGAACAGGCCGCCCTGGTACGTCGGGCCATCCAGAAAGGCGGAATCGAGGACCTGGAAAGCATCCGCGCTGCCGTGGAAGCTTCGGGCTCGCTGCAATACACCGCCCAACTGGCCCGTGACTACGTGGCCCGGGCGATTGCCTGCCTGGAGGCGCTGCCAGCCAGCGAATACCGCGATGCGCTGGTCGAACTGAGCGAGTTCGCCGTCGCCCGCACCCACTGACACACCTCTCCTTGCCGGAGCGTGCGGTGTGGCGAACCGCACGCTCCGGCAGACGTCCGCGTCATTCCCCCCTCGCCGACAAAACCCTATATAATGTGCGCTTTTAGCCTTCCCAAAACCTGAGGAGCCCTAGTGAGCACGTTGCCACCCTGCCCGAAATGCAATTCCGAGTTCACCTACGAAGACGGCGTCCAGCTGGTCTGCCCGGAGTGCGCCCATGAGTGGTCCGCCAACGGCGAAGCCGAAGCCGCCTCCGACGACAACGTGAAGAAGGACTCCGTGGGCAATATCCTCCAGGATGGCGACACCATTACCGTGATCAAGGATCTCAAGGTCAAGGGCACCTCGCTGGTGGTCAAGGTCGGCACCAAGGTGAAGAACATCCGCCTGTGCGATGGCGACCACGATATCGACTGCAAGATCGACGGCATCGGCCCGATGAAACTCAAATCGGAATTCGTCCGCAAAGCCTGAGGAAATGCCACGCTGGCGACGCGGCACCAGCCCCTGTCGCCAGCAGCCCCGGATCACCGGCAGTTTCCCCCTGGCGTCCCCCTCCTCCCCCGATTCCCGATTTCAGATCAATTCCCCCACAGAAAAACCAGGAATCCGCCAATAGGCACTTGCTATTCTTTGAATAAGAATTATTCTCATTGAAACCCATCAAGGAGATGAGACCATGACTTATTTGATCGATGCCTGGCTGGACCGCCCACACCCTTACCTGCGCATCCTGCATCGGGAAACGGGTGAAGTCTGTGCGGTACTGGAGGAAGAAGCGCTGCATGAGCTGCAGGACCAGGGCGACCTGGATGTCAGCGGGTTGAGTTCCAGCGAACCGCTGGTGCTCAAGGAACTGGTGCGCAACCTGTTCCTGTTCTGTTATGCCCGGGCATTGCGCCCCACGGCGGATCTCCACAGCAAGCTGCAGATGTGAACTCTACTCAGGCTCACACCACTGCCCCTGTGGGAGCAGGCGGTCCGGCGATACGATCTAGTCGCGAACAGGCCATCGCCTCTGCGCGGGCCAGTCGGATCGCCGCACCGCCTGCTTCAGCAGCGGCTTACAGGACGGCCAGCAGCTCGACGTCGAACACCAGCACGCTGTGCGGCGGGATGCTGCCAACGCCCTGGGCGCCATAGGCCAGCTCGCTCGGCACGTACAGACGCCATTTGCTGCCGGCGTTCATCAGTTGCAGGGCTTCGGTCCAACCGGCGATCACGCCACCCACCGGGAACTCGGCAGGCTGGCCACGCTCGTAGGAGCTGTCGAACACGGAGCCGTCGATCAGGGTACCGTGGTAGTGAGTGCGCACGGTGTCCTCACGGGTCGGCCTGGCGCCGTCACCCTGGGTCAGCACTTCGAACTGCAGGCCCGAGGCCAGGGTGGTGATACCTTCACGCTTGGCGTTTTCCGCCAGGAACGCCAGGCCGGCACCCGCTGCGGCTTCAGCCTTGGCGGCCGCTTCGGCCTGCATGATTTCACGAATGACCTTGAAGCTGGCGGACAGTTCTTCCTGGCTCACACGGCTTGGCTGGCCGTTGAAGGCGTCGGTCAGACCGACCAGGATCGCGTCCAGGCTGACGCCGGGTGGCGGGTTGTCACGCAGCTGGTCACCCAACTGACGGCCAATACCGTAGCTGACGCGGGTTTCGTCGGTGGACAGATTTACTTCGGACATCATACTGCTCCGCTGTGGGACTGCTCCGGAAAATACCCTGAAAACACGGCATCTCCCCTCGCGCCCGGAACCAAAAAGGGTGGGCAGACTAGCACAGAAGCACCCACGGTTAGCAGCCCATCCCCAGAAACGACACCGCCCGTGCGTTTCACAACGAACGGGCGGTGCGAGTCGACATGGCAGCCGGGGATCAGTGCTTGGTCACCTTGTCCAGGTAGCCCATGGCGAACGCCGAGACCACGAACGTCATGTGAATGATCACGTACCACTGCAGATGCACCGGATCGACGTTCTTGGCGTCCATGAACACCCGCAGCAGGTGAATCGAGGAGATCGCCACGATGGACGCCGCCACTTTCATCTTCAACGAAGTGGAGTCCATCTTGCCCAGCCAGCTGAGCTTCTCCTTGTCGTCGGAGATATCCAGCTGGGAGACGAAGTTCTCGTAGCCGGACATCATCACCATCACCAGCAGCCCGCCCACCAGGGCCATGTCGATCATCGACAGCAGCACCAGGATCAGCTCGGACTCGGCCATGGAAAACACGTTGGGAATAACGTGAAACACTTCCTGGAAGAATTTCAGGGCCAGTGCCAGCAACCCCAGGGACAAGCCGAAGTAGATCGGCGCCAACAGCCAGCGCGACGCATACATCGCATTTTCAATAAACCGTTCCATGAATCTCACATATCGCCTGAAAATGGCCGCGAGTATACCAGCGCCTCAACCCGAGGGAAAAAGCCTGCATCACGCACCTCGTTCAACGGCAGGACAGCTGCTTCCGGGCAATTTTCTGCTAGTGTCGGCATCAATGACATCGCGCATGTACTGTGGACAGGAAAACTGAACAATGGATTTGCGACGCCCCCTGGGTTGCCTCGGACTCTCGGCCGCTCTGCTGCTGAACGCCTGCTCGCCCCACGACAAGCCGCCCCAGGCCAGCCTTGAAGAACGGACCGCGCAGTTCGAGAAAACCCTGGACGGCATTCAGGACCCCAAGCTCAAGGACGCCGTGGCGGACCTCGGCGGCTCGCTGCTGCTGCTCGAACGGGCCCGCCTGCGCCTGCGGGACAAGCCGATCGAGACCGAGTACGGCGACGATGCCCTGGCGTTGCTCAAGCACTACGCAAGCCCCCAGGCCCTGGCCGAGACCTATATCAACGGGCTGTTCGTGCTGCGCAAGAAATCCAGCTCCGACTACCTGACCGACCTGCAGCCGATCTTCCCGTTCAGTTTCAACTACCCGACCGAATTCCCCTTCCCCCACGCGCTGGAATGGCAGTCGGTAACCCTCAGCGACAAGCAGGTGATCCCTTTCCAGCCGGAATGGTCGGAAACCGATCCCGGGATCCAGTTGAGCCCCTCCAGCGCGAACCTGACCAACCCGGATGACCTGACCGTCAGCTACCCCTATATCGAGGGGCTGGAGATCGAGAACAGCAAACAGCCACAGCCGGTCACCCTGCACGGCAAGATCGAGGTGATCGCCCCGCGCAAAATCGTGACCTTCAGCCTGACCGGCAAGGACATCGGCAAGCGCCAGATCCAGGACAACATCAGCCTGACCCTGGTGTCCCTCGACAGGAACAATGCCGAAGTCGAACTGAGCAACAGCGCGCCGCAAGCCCCGCAACTCGGCGATACCCTCTTGAACCCGCTGATCGTCCAGGCCCGGGATAAAACCGGGCAGTTCCTCTCGCGCTCGGGCTCGATCAACGAGAATGCCGCCCAGCTCGCCTTCTATCAGAAGCAACTGGACGAAATGCTCAAGCAGAAGAGCTGGAGCGACGAGTTCGAGAAGAAACTCGACGATGAGCAGAAAACCTTCGAGGCCGGCCAGCCCAGCCGCTACACCCGCGTGTACTTCAACGGCCTGGTCGACAGGCTGGAAATCAGTGTGCTGGATTTCTCCGATGCGGTGGTCAACCGCAAGGACCTCGACCTGCCGGTACGCCAGTTCGACAACCCCACCGGCAAGGAAATCCAGGCGTTGCCAATGCCCGTGGTGGTCTACGACGATCAGGCCGCCAACTACCTCAAGGACGCCAACCTTGATGCCGAGCACCTGAAAAAGAGCGTCAGCATCAGCCAGTCGGTCGAGGACGCCAGCGCCGCGCGCATCGAGTTCGACCATCCCCGGACCTTCAACGACGAGTTGCTCGGTTCCTCCTTCAACCTCGGCGACAGCCCGGTGACCTTTTTCGCCGAAGACGAACAGGGCAAGCGCGGCGAACCACTGGAACTGCCCAAGGAAGCCTTCGAAGTCGATCCGATGGAAGGCTCGATCACCTACGATCTCAACCTGTTTCCGGAAACGCCGGCCTACGCCATCGGCTCGATCCCGCTGTTTCTCGCCAACATCCAGAAGAACAGCCTCGATGCCCGCCAGTTGCCCAAGGGCCTGGAGCTACGGGGCAACGCCCTGGTGGTCGATCAGAAACAGTTCCCTGCCGATGCCTGGCGCTTTTATGCCAAGGACGACAGCGGCAACTATCTGAAAGAGATTCTTTCCAGCGGCCACAACGGAAAAACCGGCTCGGCGCCGGTTTATGAGGTGCATTACTTCTACGGCCAGCCTACGCAGCTGGAAAGCTACCAGCGCACCGACCTGCAGACCGTCGAGTACGGCTTCGAGGTCAAGCTCGACAAGGTCCAGAACAACGAACCGGCCGAATGACTGCTCAATGCAGTTGCCGGCTGCGTTCGCCGTTGATCTGCCGTAGCTGCGCCTGCAGGTGCAGCCGCCAGATCTGCGGCTCCTCGGCCAACTGGTAGCCGTGCAGGGTCAGGCTTTCGACAATCGAGTCGAGGATGGATTCGGCGACGAAGGGGCCGTGGAACGGGCCCTGGGACTTGATCGCGGAAGGTTGTTCTCCGGCCATTCCGGCGGCGAACAGGAGGGTCCACATTCCGTTATCCCCGGCAAGCGGGCGAATAACGCATTCGATACGGGTGACCAGACCCAGGCATTGACGGGTGAGACACAGGCTGCGCGACATGACGGCGACCCTCGGTAGATCCTGTCTTCAGACCCCGATGGAGCCTGTATCGTTCCAGTGACTACAGTGGATGTCCTTGCCCAGAGAATAGGATAAATCCAGGCGGTACAAGAGCCTGAAGGACAAACGGACACCTTTTTCGAAAAACGTCAAATTCTTGACCTACCCCTTGGGAGAGCAGGTTCGTCAGCGCAGGCGCCCCCGAGGGCGCCCCCAAAAGCTTCGCGGACGGGCCCGCTCCCACAGCGAGCCCGCCGCCACAACGCCTGTCAGGACGGCTTGACCTCCGCCAGCGCCTGCTCGGCGGCCTCCTTCTCGGCCTCCTTGAGGTCGTCCTCGCTGATCAATTCGGCAATCACCCGCAGGCGCTCCACCACCCGCGCGTTGACGCTGCCCTCCGGGAACTGGCCGTCGGCATCCGGCTCACCGGCCGGCTCGCCCACCAGCAGGCTCAGCGCCTCATCGGCCTGGCGTACCGCATACACGTGGAACATCCCGGCACGCACCGCCTGCAGGACCTTCTCGTCGAGCATCAGCGTCGCGACGTTGGCCTGCGGGATGATCGCCCCCTGCTCGCCGGTCAGGCCACGGGCCTCGCAGAGCCGGAAAAAGCCCTCGATCTTCTCGTTGACCCCGCCCACCGCCTGCACCTCACCGAACTGGTTGATCGAGCCGGTAATGGCGAAGCACTGCTTGAGCGGGGTCTTCGACAGGGCCGAAATCAGCGTACAGGCCTCGCCGAGGGACGCGCTGTCGCCATCGACATAACCGTAGGACTGCTCCAGGGCGATGCTCGCGGAGATCGCCAGGGGGAACTCCTGGGCATACCGGCTACCCAGATAGCCGGTGAGAATCATTACCCCCTTGGAGTGAATCGGCTGCCCAAGGTTCACCTCACGCTCGATATCGACGATACCGCTGCCCCCCGGATAGACCGTGGCGGAGATCCGCGCCGGCACGCCAAACGCCGAATCGCCGACCTCCAGCACCGTCAGACCGTTGCACTTGCCGACCGCCGCACCGTCGGTATCGATCAGGATGATCCCCGCCAGCATGTCGTCGAGAATCCGCGCCGAGACCCGGCCGGTGCGCGTGGCCTTGGCTTTCAGCGCCCGCTCGATATGCCCGGCATCGGTGCGCTCGTCGCCGGCCAGGTGACGGATGAAGTCCGCCTCACTGACCAGTTGGAACAGATCACCGATGCGCGCCGACAGCCGCCCCTGGTGTTCGGCCAGGCGGGCGCTGTAGGTCGCCAGGCGCGCCACCGCGTCGGCGGTCAGCGGCGCCATGCCCTCTTCCGAGGTACGGGTCTTGAGCAACTGGGCGAACTGTTCCAGGCTCTCGTCGACCATCGGAATGTCTTCGTCGAAGTCCACCAGCACGCGGAACATCTCCTGGAAGTCCGGGTCCAGGTCCTGCAGGGTGTAATACAGATGACGCGCGCCAATGATGATGACCTTGAGTTGCAAGGGGATCATCTGTGGCGTCAGGGTCACGGTCGCCAGGCGTCCCAGTTCGCCCAGCGGCGACTCCATCTTCAGCTTGCGCGACTGCAGGGCACGCTTGAGGGCATCCCAGACGAACGGCTCGCTGAGCATCTTCTCGGCTTCGAGGATCAGGAAGCCGCCATTGGCCCGGTGCAGCGCGCCCGGGCGCAGTTGCCGGTAGGTGGTGTACAGCGCGCCCTGGTCGGTGCTGTATTCGATCCGGCCGAACAGGTTGTCGTAGGTCGGATGCGGTTCGAACACCACCGGCGCACCGCCGCTGGCCGGATGCCCGACCACCAGGCTCGGGGCGTACTGCTCCTCGAGCAGCTTGCGCGCCACCGCATCGGTCTTGCTGTCGTCCACCAGTTGCTCGACCACGGTGCGCAGCAGATTGACCTGCATGGCTTGCAGATAACCGCAGACCGCCGCGTTTTCCGCGTACTTCTCCGACAATGGCGCCAGCAGCGGCTGCAGCGCCAGGGTGATGGTTTCCTCGTTCAACTGACGCAGTTGGTTGCTCGACTCGCGCTTCCATTGCGGCAGGCTGGCCAGTTCCTCGTTGAGGCGCTCCTCGAGCTCGGCGATGTCGGTGTGGAAACGCTCGCGCTCGGCCTCCGGCAATTGGGCGAACTCCGCCTCGTCGAGGGCCTTGCCGTCGCTCATGGGGGTAAAGGCGATATTGCTGCTGTCACGGTACAGGGCGACGTCCTTCTCCAGTGCCAGGCGCTCGATCACGTCCAGGGCGCGGTCATAACGCTGATTGAAGGAACGGTCGATACCGCTCTTTTTCTGCTGGTAGGACGGGTGCTCGAAAACTGCCGGAAAGGTCGCCAGCAGGTTGTCGATCAGGCCACCGATATCACTGATGAACGCGCCGGCCTCGCCCGCGGGCAGCTCCAGCGCCCGCGGCTCGCGCGGCTCATCGAAATTGTTGACGTAGACCCAGTCCGAAGGAGTCTGCAGACGCTTGCCCTCGGCCTTCAGGTAGCGTTTGACGAACGAGAAGCGACCGGTTCCCGGCTCGCCCATGACAAATACGTTGTAACCGGGGCGTGGCATCGCCACACCGAACTGCAACGCTTCGACCGCGCGTTCCTGGCCGAGCACACCGCGAAAAGGCTCCAGATCATTGGTGGTGGAGAAGCTGAACTGTTCAGCGGAAAAAGGGCGAGTCAGCGCTTCAGGCGCAAGACGCAGGCTGGCAGCAACAGAATCAGACATCGGGCTTCCTTACATCAGGCGGGGCAGATGCAGGCATTCTGGCGCTCGCCGCCCCCGGCTGGCAAGGCGACAGGCAGGCGAAACCTCACGGCGGGACAAAAGCCCTCGGAACCGTACTACAAAGCATGTACATCATTCTTCAGGCAAAAAATCACGGAACCCTTGGATCGTGCCTAAACTCCAACGTGCGCGGCCGGACCATAACCGGCCCACCGGGGCTCGAACAGACCGGTCCCTTGTTTTGACATGCACACAAAGAGAACAAAGCTATGAAACGGATTCTTCTCGGTACTCTCTTCACCGTCGTCTCTCTCCAGGCCATGGCCCAGGCACCAGGCGGCCCGGATTGCGGCTGGGGCAACATGCTGTTCAAAGGCCAGCGCGGTACCCCGGCGCACTTCCTGGCCTCCACCACCAACGGCACCTCCGGTAACGCCACCTTCGGCATGACCTCCGGTACCAACGGCTGCTCGACCAAGGACGCGCTGACCTATGGCGGCAAATCCTGGATCGCCATGAATGGCATGATGAACGAACTGTCGGAAGACATGGCCAAGGGCCAGGGCGAGGCGCTGACCACCTACGCCGTGGTGCTCGGTGTGGCGCCGGAAGATCGTGCGCATTTCGCCGCCGTGACTCACGAGCACTTCCAGCAGATCTTCAACAAGGCCGACGTCACCGCCGACGACGTGCACACCAACACCCTGGCCGTTCTCAAGAGCGATCCACGCCTGGCCAAGTACGCCACCCAGGCTTGAGCGTGACCCGCCCGCCCTTCGGGGCGGGCATTCCCTGCCCGACCCGGACAACAGTTGCCGACCATGCTCAAACGCCTTGCCTACCTGGCGCTCTGTGCCTGTACCCCACTCCAGGCCGCTTCACACCTCGACGATCAACGTTTGCAGCAACTGGCCAACGATCCCTTCTGGATCTCCCTGGGCCATTATGAACACGCCAAGCTCGGCGGCTGGCGCAGCTACGTCAGCGACAGCAAATTTTTTCTCGCCGCTGACGGCGCCCATCACCCCGATGCGGAGCTGAAGGCCACCGTCGCCGCACTCTACGCACCGGCCAGCGCCGGCAACCAGCATGCCCAATGCGTCTACCCGGCACGTACCCGCTGGCTCAAGACACAACTGCAACTCAAGGACCTGCCGACGCCGGACTGCTCGGAATTCAACCAGTGGTTCAAGGATGTCGCCCCCCACAGCACGGTGATGATCTTTCCCGCCGCCTACCTGAACAGCCCGTCATCGATGTTCGGCCACACCCTGCTGCGAATCGACCAGGCCGATGTGCAGCGCGACCAGACCTCGCTGCTCAGCTACGCGATCAACTTCGGCGCCTACATCGAAGGCTCGGACAACAGCATCCTCTATGCCTGGAAAGGCCTGATGGGCGGTTATCCGGGGCTGTTCGCCCTGGTGCCCTACCAGGAGAAACTGTCGGAATACCGCAGCCTGGAAAACCGCGATCTGTGGGAGTACCGGCTGAACCTGACTCCGGAAGAAACCGCGCGGATGGTCGAGCACGTCTGGGAACTGAAGCAGATCCGCTTCGACTATTTCTTCTTCGACGAAAACTGCTCCTATCGCCTGCTGGAACTGCTGCAGGTCGCCCGCCCCGGCCTGCACCTGACCGGACAGTTCCCCCTGACGGCCATCCCCACCGACACCGTGAAGGCGGTCAAGGAAGCCGGCCTGGTGGAGAAGATCGACTACCGCCCGTCCCGCGAGCGTGAGCTGTTGGAGCGGGCCAAGCCGCTGGACCCCGAGGAACAGCAATGGGTACTCAAGGTCAGCGCCGACCAGAACGCCCTGCAGGACCCGGCCTTCAAGGCTCAGCCGCGCGAGCGTCAGGCGCTGATCGTCGATGCCGCCTATCGGCTCGAACGCTACCGGGCCAATGGCCAGGAGCGCGACCCGGTACGCGCGCAACGCAGCTTCGAACTGCTGCGGGCGATCAACCGCAACCCGGCACCGGAGTTGCAAATCACCCCGCCAGGGCTGCCGGAAAACGGCCATGAGTCGCGCACCTGGCAGGCCGGGCTCGGTACCCGGGGCGACCAGGCCTTCGGCGAGTACGGCCTGCGCATGGCCTATCACGACCTGAACGACAACGCCGAGGGTTTCCCGCTGGGTGCCCAGATCGAAATCCTGCAGATGAAACTGCGCCAGTACGAAGGCAACCACTGGCAACTGCAACAGTTGGACCTGGCGACCATCCGTTCGCTGACACCCCGCAACGCGCAGCTGCAGCCGTGGTCCTGGCAGGTGACGGGTGGCCTGGAGCGGGTCCCGGGAAAGCATGACGACCAGACCCTGGTCAGCCATGTCAACGGCGGCGGCGGCGCCACCTGGCAACTGGGCGACGACCTGCTCGGCTTCGCCCTGGGCACCGTGCGCCTGGAGCACAATGCCGACTTCGCCGCCTTCGTGTCACCGGCCAGCGGTTTCAACACCGGCCTGCTGTGGAAGAATCCGTTGGGCAACCTGAGCCTGGAAGCCAAGGGCGACTATTTCACCAACGGTGAAGTGCGCCGCAGCCTGAGCCTCAACCAGCAATGGGAGCTGTCGCGCAACCTCGGCCTGCGCCTGAGCGCCCAGCGTGAATTCAGCAAACTGGCGTCGGCGGAAAACGAGGTGATGCTGGAACTGAAGTGGTATCACTATTGAGCAGGGCCCGCGACGGCGCGGGCCACGACATACCCATCCGGGTCAGTCACATTTCAGTTTCGTATGCCCGGGGTCGCGTTCCAGCGACTGCCCCAGCAGACGCAGGCAATGCTCCTGATCGCGCCTGAGCATGTTGTCGATGGTGATGTTACCCACACTCTCCAGCGCTTTCTGCTCGCCGAGGCGAATATCCACCAGGGGCGGCTCAGGTTGTAGTTGAAACAGACTGGCGGGCTCCTCGACTGCCGCCTTGGGGGCTTGTGTCACGGTGGCAGCAGGCAGATCGTCCACCGTCATGCCATAACGATCCAGCAGGGAACTCTCGGGAAGAGGCTCACCCAAGGCAACGCAGGCGGACAAGGTCAGGCCGACCCCCATGCCATGGGCTTTGAAACAACTCATACACAACTCTCTTTCTTTGACCACACACGTCCCCGCGCCTTCGCGCGAGGCTGAAACAACCGACTTAGAGCGGTCGGCTCGCTATTACCCTACATCGAAAGATGACGACTCGTGCCGGAAAAATTTACCCGCCGAGGGTACAAACCGCTCAAACACAACCGTCTCGCGACCGCGCCTTCACGCCTTACTGACAAAGAACGGCCTACACTCAACGACAGGCAGGTCAGGCAATCAGGGTGTCGGAATGTGGCGTTGGCTGTTGTTGGGCGTGATGATCGCACTCGCCGGGTGCGAGTCGACCCGCGACCATCTGCTCATGCAAGGTTATCCACCGGCCTTCGCCGATGGTTTCGACGACGGTTGTGCCAGTGGCCGGCAAGCCGCCGGGGCCATCACCGGTCAATTCAGAAAAAACGTGCCCCGCTACCTCCAGCAGCATGAGTACGCCACCGGCTGGGACGACGGTTTCCGCCAGTGCCAGGCGATGCGCGAGAACGAAGACCGCGAGGCCTACAAGGACCGCCACTGGGATGAGCGCGAGCGTGCCTGGCAACAGGAAAAGGACCGCGATGCGGCAAGGGCCTACCGTTCGCAATAGGTCGCTTTCGGGCAACCATTCCCTGCCGAATCCTGCGAGCATGCTGCCCATGCCAGTCAAGGGAGAACGCCATGAGTCGCGCCTTCGTCAATGAAGACAGTGCCGCCACCCAGGCCAGCCAGCCGGTGGAGCGCCAGATCAGCACCCAACCCAACTACGTCACCCCGACGGGCCTGGCCCAGTTGCAGGCACGCGTCGCCGCCCTGCAGACCGAGCATGGTCAGCAGAGCGCCCTGGGCGACCAGGCCGACAAACAGCGCCTGGCCGACATCGAACGCGACCTGCGCTATTTCAACCAGCGCCTGGCCAGCGCCCAACTCGCCGCGCCAGCGACCTCCAGCGAAGTCGTGCAGATTGGCAGCCAAGTGACCTTCGTCGATGAACAGGACCGGCAACAGCGGGTGCAACTGGTGGGGGAAGACCAGGCCGACTACGCCAGCGGCCTGATCAACTGGGGCTCGCCGCTGGGACGGGCGCTGCTCGGGGCGCGCCTCGGCGATGAGGTGTTGTGGAGGCGTCCGGCCGGCGACCGGATGATCGAGATCACCCGGATCGACCCGGCCTAGAGAGACTCAGACCACGCCCTGGGCCAGCATGGCCTCGGCGACCTTGACGAAGCCGGCGATGTTCGCGCCCTTGACGTAGTTGACCCGGCCGTTCTCCTCACCGTAGTGCACGCAGGCATGGTGGATCGACTGCATGATGCCATGCAGCTTGCTGTCGACCTCACCGGCGGTCCACAGCAGGCGCATGGCGTTCTGCGACATTTCCAGGCCGCTGACCGCCACGCCGCCCGCATTCGAGGCCTTGCCCGGGGCGAACAGGGTGCCGGCGTCGATGAAGATATCCACAGCCTCCAGGGTGGTCGGCATGTTCGCGCCTTCGGCCACGCAGATGCAGCCATTGCGCAGCAGGGTCCGGGCCGCCTCGGCATCCAGTTCGTTCTGGGTCGCACACGGCAGCGCGATATCGCAGCTCAGGGCCCATGGATGCTGACCCGCGAGGAATTCCAGGCCGAAACGTTGCGCCAGTTCGCTGATCCGACCGCGCTGGACGTTTTTCAGCGCCATCAGCGCCTGCCATTGTTCCTCCGTCAGCCCGGCCTCGCAGTACAGCGTGCCTTCGGAGTCGGACAGCGAGATCACCTTGCCACCCAGGTCCATGACCTTGCGTGCCGCGTACTGCGCGACGTTGCCGGAGCCGGAGATCGCCACGCGCTTGCCTTCGACGCGGTCGCCCTGGCGCTTGAGCATCTCCTCGGCGAAGTACACGCAGCCGAAGCCGGTGGCTTCCGGACGGATCAGACTGCCGCCGTAGCTCATGCCCTTGCCGGTCAGTACCGAAGTGAACTGGTTGGCCAGGCGCTTGTACTGGCCGAACAGGAAGCCGATCTCCCGGGCGCCGACGCCGATGTCACCCGCCGGCACGTCCACATCGGCACCGATGTGGCGATACAGCTCGCTCATGAACGCCTGGCAGAAACGCATGACTTCCGCATCGCTCTTGCCCTTGGGGTCGAAGTCCGAACCGCCCTTGCCGCCGCCCATCGGCAGTGAGGTCAGGGCGTTCTTGAAGCTCTGCTCGAAGGCGAGGAACTTCAGCACGCCGAGGTTCACCGACGGATGGAAGCGCAGGCCGCCCTTGTACGGGCCGATAGCGCTGTTCATCTGGATGCGGAAGCCACGGTTGACCTGGACCTTGCCCTGATCGTCGACCCACGACACGCGAAACGTGATGGCCCGTTCCGGCTCACACAGACGCTCGAGGATGCCCGAGGTCAGATAGTGCGGATTGGCCTCCAGAAAAGGCCACAGGCTGCGCAGGACCTCCTCCACCGCCTGGTGGAATTCCGGCTGGTCCGGATCGCGTTTTTTCAGACGGGCAAGGAAGTGGTCGACTGATTCGATCATGGGAAGGGTCTCGTCAATGAGTTGTCGTTTTCAATAAGTCGACCCGGACTTTAGCAACTGAACTGGCACTATGACAGTGCAAAATGTCGCACTTATGAATTTAAATGGTGCTTTTTATGTAAATCCATGGGTGAATCAGGCCCTGAGAGCACCCTAAAAGCGCATGAGAGCACGACGACGCACCAAAGCGGAAACAGCGCAAAGGCGGGCATAAAAAAACGGAGCCCGAAGGCTCCGCTTTTTTCCACAGCCGGCCCGATCAGGCCAGTTTCTTGTGCCGTACGCGATGTGGCTGGGCCGCTGCGTCGCCGAGGCGCTTCTTGCGATCGGCTTCGTACTCGGTGTAGTTGCCTTCGAAGAACACCGCTTGCGAATCGTCCTCATAGGCCAGGATGTGGGTGGCCACACGGTCCAGGAACCAACGGTCGTGGGAGATCACGATGGCCGCGCCCGGGAAGTCCAGCAGGGCTTCCTCCAGGGAACGCAGGGTTTCGACGTCGAGGTCGTTGGACGGTTCGTCGAGCAGCAGGACGTTGCCGCCCTCCTTCAGGGTCAGTGCCAGGTGCAGGCGACCGCGCTCACCACCGGACAGGTCCTTGACGAACTTCTGCTGGTCGCCACCCTTGAAGTTGAAGCGACCGACGTAGGTACGCGACGGGATCTCGTAGTTGCCGATGCGGATCTGGTCGGAACCGTCGGAGATCTGCTGGAATACGGTCTTGCTGCCGTCCAGGTCCTCGCGGCTCTGGTCGACGCAGGCCAGTTGCACGGTTTCACCGATCTCGATGCTGCCCGAGTCCGGAGTCTCCTTGCCCATCAGCATGCGGAACAGTGTCGATTTACCGGCACCGTTACCCCCGATCACACCGACGATCGCGCCTTTCGGCATGCTGAACGACAGGTTGTCGATCAGAACGCGATCACCGTAACCCTTGGTGACGTTCTTGAATTCGATGACCTTGTCGCCCAGGCGAGGACCGGCCGGGATATAGATCTCGTTGGTCTCGCTGCGCTTCTGGAATTCCTGCGACTGCATTTCCTCGAAGCGCTGCAGACGGGCCTTGGATTTCGACTGGCGTGCCTTGGCGCCCTTGCGCACCCACTCCAGTTCTTCCTTCATGGCCTTCTCGTGAGCCGACTGCTGCTTGGATTCCTGGGCCAGACGCTCGGACTTGGCTTCCAGCCAGCCCGAGTAGTTGCCTTCGTACGGAATACCGGCGCCGCGGTCGAGTTCGAGAATCCAGCCGGCAACGTTGTCCAGGAAGTAACGGTCGTGGGTGATCGCCACCACGGTACCCGGGAAGTCGTGCAGGAAGTGCTCCAGCCAGGCGACGGAATCGGCGTCCAGGTGGTTGGTCGGTTCGTCGAGCAGCAGCATGTCCGGAGCCGAAAGCAGCAGGCGGCACAGGGCCACGCGACGTTTCTCGCCACCGGACAGGTGTTCGACACGGGCATCCCAGGCCGGTAGGCGCAACGCGTCGGCGGCGACTTCGAGCTGGCGCTCCAGGTTGTGGCCATCGCTGGCCTGCAGGATCGCTTCCAGCTTGGCCTGCTCGGCGGCCAGCTTGTCGAAGTCGGCATCCGGCTCGGCGTAGGCGGCGTAGACCTCGTCCAGGCGGGCCTGGGCATCCTTGATCACGCTGACCGCTTCCTCGACCACTTCGCGCACGCTCTTGGTCGGATCCAGTTGCGGCTCCTGCGGCAGGTAGCCGACATTCAGGTCCGGCATCGGCCGCGCTTCACCGTCGAACTCGGTGTCGACGCCGGCCATGATTTTCAACAGGGTGGACTTACCCGAGCCGTTCAGGCCAAGGACGCCGATCTTGGCGCCCGGGAAAAACGACAGGGAGATGTTTTTCAGGATTTCCCGCTTCGGCGGCACAACTTTGCTCAGCCGATGCATGGTGAAGACGTATTGAGCCATGGAGAACCTAGCGTCAGTGACTGATGAAATATGAAGGCGCAGCCCGGGCCGGCAGCATTGCGCGGCATGCGTTATGCATCATCGAATGCAGCGCCAATCCTGCGTCAACTATGGGAGCGCAAAAACGCCCGCGTAACAGGTAAAATTACCTGAATGTGTGCACCAGGGCAAACCACCGGGCGGAACAGGGCTGGCACTTTGCCACAAGTCAAGGCATGCTAGCCGCCCTTCGGGCGTCCGGCTTATAGTGCACGTCGCGCCAATCCAGCCCAACCGCAGGATCACAGTTTGAGCAACGCCAACCCGCCATCGTCCGCGCGCGCATCCCGCCAGGTGTCCGGCACGCCCCTGCGCGGCACAATCAAGGCTGTTCTGGCGATCCTGGTGCTGCTCATGCTCGCCGTACTGTTCTGGCAACTGATCGACCAGTTCCAGCAGACCCGCAAGATCCAGCGCCAGTACAGTATCGACTACAGCGCCGAACTGGCCGACCACATCAGCCTGAACATGAAGCTCGATGCGCAGATCGCCGCCAACCTGCTGCCGATCTTCGAGAAACCCGAGACCCCCGAGCAGCAACAGCAACTGCTCGGCAAACTGCGCCTGTCCCTGCCTTCCATCCAGAGCTTCGCCCTGTTCGACATCAAGGGCAACCTGATCAGCGACAGCGCCACCGACAGCCGTGACATCGACTACCTGAGCGAACTGGTCCGGCACAGCAACCGCACCCAGGCCTACTACTTCACCAACGACGACGATGGCTCGATCGTCCACCTGCTGCTGCGCCAGGCCACTGGCGAGACCAACGGCTACTGGGCGCTGCGCCTGGGGCCGAGTCTGTTCCAGAGCCTGACCCGCCAGACCGAACAGAAATTCCGCCCGACCTGGGTGATCGAAAACCGCCTGAACCATCGCGTGCTCAGCCGCCACAACGACATCAGTCCGCGGCCGTCGGTGCTGCAGCCGGATGACGAGGCCAACAGCGTGCTGATCGCGCCACTGTCCAACAGCGACTGGCAACTGCGCGGCCTGTTCGACCAGCGCAAGATGCTCGAGGAACTGCTGCCGGCCCTGATCGGCAAGTGTCTGCTGGGCCTGGGCCTGTCGATGCTGCCGGTGCTGGCGCTGATCAACATGCGGCGCCGCCAGCGCCAGGTGCATGAAGGCCGCCGGCGCTACCAGGAAATCTTCGAAGGCACCGGCGTGGCGCTGTGCGTTCTCGATCTCTCCAGCCTGCCGGGGTTCCTGGAAAACCATCGACTGGGCGACAGCGAAAGCCTCAGGCAGTGGGTCGCCCACGACCCGCAACATCGCCGCCTGCTGTTCGAACAACTGCGCATCACCGAAATCAACCTGGTCGCGCTGCGCCTGCTCAATGTCGACTCCCGCGAAAGCGCCTGGAGCTGCCTGATCGAGGGCTGCCCGAGCCAGGTCACCGGTATCGGCTATCCGCTGGTCGATGCGCTGATCAACCGGCAGAGCCAGCTGGAACTGGAAATCAAGCAGACCGATGCCCACGGCCAGGACCAGCACCTGTGGCTGGTGCTGCGCCTGCCGGAAGACCCCAGCGACTACAACGCGGTGATCCTGAGCATCAGCGATATCACCAGTCGCAAGCTGATCGAACTGTCGCTGCTCGAACGCGAAGGCTTCTGGTCGGACGTGGTCCGGACGGTGCCCGACCACCTCTACGTCCAGGACGTGATCAGCCAGCGGATGATCTTCAGCAACCACCACCTGGGGCAGACGCTCGGCTACAGCAAGAGCGAGCTGCACCAGATGGGCGAATACTTCTGGGAGATCCTGCTGCACCCGGAGGATGCCGAGCATTATCACCGCCTGCGCCACCAGCAGCGCCACGCCGGCTACAGCCAGTTGCTGCAGTGCCAGCTGCGTTTCCGCCACCGCGACGGCCAGTGGCGGCGCTTCGAGATCCGCGAACAGGCCCTGGCCCGGGACAAGTACGACCAGGTCACGCGGATCATCGGCGTGGCCAAGGACATCACCGACCAGATCGAAGCCAGCGAATCGCTGCGCGACAGCGAACAACGCTACCGAATGCTGGCCGAAAGCATCAGCGACGTGATCTTCTCCACCGACAGCACGCTGCAGCTGAACTATGTCAGCCCTTCGGTGCAGACCGTCCTCGGTTATGACGCCGACTGGGTGTTCAAGCACGGCTGGCACTCGACCATCGCCAACCCGGCGCAACTGACCGGCATCTATCAACTGATGGAACGGGTCAGCAAGGCCCTGGACAAACCCGAACAACTGGCCGAACTGCGCAGCAAGGTCCAGACCCAGCTGTTCCTGTTCGACTGCCTGCGGGCCGACGGCCGCAAGATCCCGATCGAACTGCGGCTGGTGCTGGTCTGGGACGAGCACGGCGCGTTCGAAGGCATTCTCGGCGTCGGCCGCGACATCAGCCAGCAACGCCGGGCGGAGAAAGACCTGCGCATGGCGGCCACGGTATTCGAGCACTCGACCTCGGCGATCCTGATCACCGACCCGGCCGGCTACATCGTCCAGGCCAACGAGGCCTTCAGCCGCGTCAGCGGTTATGCCGTGTCCGACGTGCTGGACCAGTTGCCCAACATGCTTACCGTCGACGACCAGCAGGAAGCCCACCTGCGCTACGTGCTCAAGCAACTGGAGCAGCACAACACCTGGGAAGGCGAAGTCTGGCTCAAGCGCCGCAGCGGCGAGCACTACCCGGCCTGGGTCGGCATCACCGCGGTGCTCGACGACGAGGGCGACCTGGCCAGCTACGTGTGCTTCTTCAGCGACATCAGCGAGCGCAAGGCCAGCGAACAGCGGATCCACCGCCTGGCCTACTACGACGCCCTGACCCACCTGCCCAACCGCACGCTGTTCCAGGACCGCCTGCACACCGCGCTGCAACAGGCCGAGCGGCAGAAGGCGTGGGTGGTGCTGATGTTCCTCGACCTCGACCGCTTCAAGCCGATCAACGACTCCCTCGGCCACGCCGCCGGCGACCGCATGCTCAAGGAAATGGGCACCCGCCTGCTGGCCTGCGTCGCCGAGGACGACACCGTGGCGCGCATGGGTGGCGACGAGTTCACCCTGCTGCTGCAGCCACGGGCGACCCGCGAGATGGCTCTGAACCGGGCGATTCACGTCGCCGAACAGATTCTCACCAGCCTGGTCACGCCGTTCGTGCTCGAAGGCCGCGAGTTCTTCGTCACCGCCAGTATCGGTATCGCCCTGAGCCCGCAGGACGGCAGCGAGCTCAGCCAACTGATGAAGAACGCCGATACCGCGATGTACCACGCCAAGGAGCGCGGCAAGAACAACTTCCAGTTCTACCAGGCCGACATGAACGCCAGCGCCCTGGAGCGCCTGGAGCTGGAAAGCGACCTGCGCCACGCCCTGGAACAGAACGAATTCGTGCTCTACTACCAGCCGCAGTTCAGCGGCGACGGCAAGCGCCTGACCGGTGCCGAAGCACTGCTGCGCTGGCGCCATCCACGTCGCGGCCTGGTGCCGCCGGGTGACTTCATCCCGGTACTCGAAGAACTGGGGCTGGTGGTGGATGTCGGCGACTGGGTGCTGGCCGAGGCCTGCCGCCAGCTCAAGACCTGGCACCAGAACAAGGTCCGCGTGCCCAAGGTTTCGGTGAACATTTCCGCCCGGCAGTTCTCCGACGGCCAGTTGGGTACGCGCATCGCCACCATCCTGCGCGACACCGGCCTGCCGCCGGCGTGCCTGGAACTGGAACTGACCGAAAGTATCCTGATGCGCGAAGTCAGCGAAGCCATGCTGATCCTCGCCGGCCTCAAGAACCTGGGCCTGAGCATCGCGGTGGACGACTTCGGCACCGGCTACTCCTCGCTCAACTACCTCAAGCAGTTCCCTATCGACGTGCTGAAGATCGACCGCACCTTCGTCGACGGCCTGCCGTCGGGCGAACAGGATGCGCAGATCGCCCGGGCGATCATCGCCATGGCCCACAGCCTGAACCTGGCGGTGATCGCCGAGGGCGTGGAGACCCACGAGCAACTGGACTTCCTGCGTGAACACGGCTGCGACGAGGTGCAGGGCTACCTGTTCGGCCGGCCGATGGCGGCGGGCCGCTTCGAGGCGCAGTTCAGCAATGATGCGCTGTTCATGTTCGACTGAAAGCCCGCGGCGCGACAGCTGACGCTATTCGCGGGCAAGCCCGCTCCCACCGGTTTTACGCAACTGCCTGCCCGCGATGGCCCCCGCCAATCCAAGCTGAATGCCACTTATCTGCGACATGATGCCCTTTCATATGCCAGATAAAGACCATTGAGTTAGAATGCCCTCCTTTCTGCCCCCCCGATCCTTGAGGACCGCCATGTTCAGCCGTGATTTGACTATTGCCAAGTACGACGCCGATCTCTTTGCCGCCATGGAGCAAGAAGCTCAGCGCCAGGAAGAGCACATCGAGCTGATCGCCTCGGAAAACTACACCAGCCCCGCGGTGATGGAAGCCCAGGGTTCGGTGCTGACCAACAAGTACGCCGAAGGCTATCCAGGCAAGCGCTACTACGGCGGCTGCGAATACGTCGACGTGGTTGAGCAACTGGCTATCGACCGCGCCAAGGAACTGTTCGGCGCCGACTACGCCAACGTTCAGCCGCACGCCGGTTCCCAGGCCAACGCCGCTGTCTACCTGGCCCTGCTGCAAGGTGGCGACACCATCCTGGGCATGAGCCTGGCCCACGGCGGTCACCTGACCCACGGTGCCAGCGTTTCCTCCTCCGGCAAGCTGTACAACGCCGTGCAGTACGGCATCGACGCCAACGGCCTGATCGACTACGACGAAGTCGAGCGCCTGGCGGTCGAGCACAAGCCGAAAATGATCGTGGCCGGTTTCTCCGCCTACTCGCAGGTGCTGGACTTCGCCCGCTTCCGCGCCATTGCCGACAAGGTCGGTGCCTACCTGTTCGTCGACATGGCCCACGTGGCCGGCCTGGTCGCCGCTGGCGTCTACCCGAACCCGGTGCCGTTCGCCGACGTGGTCACCACCACCACCCACAAGACCCTGCGCGGTCCGCGTGGCGGCCTGATCCTGGCCAAGGCCAACCCGGAAATCGAGAAGAAGCTGAACTCCGCCGTATTCCCGGGCGCCCAGGGCGGCCCACTGGAGCACGTGATCGCGGCCAAGGCGATCTGCTTCAAGGAAGCGCTGCAGCCTGAGTTCAAGGCTTACCAGCAACAAGTGGTGAAGAACGCCCAGGCCATGGCCGAAGTGTTCATCGCCCGCGGCTTCGACGTGGTCTCCGGCGGTACCCAGAACCACCTGTTCCTGCTGTCGCTGATCAAGCAGGACATCTCCGGCAAGGACGCCGATGCCGCCCTGGGCAAGGCCTTCATCACCGTGAACAAGAACTCGGTGCCGAACGATCCACGCTCGCCGTTCATCACCTCCGGCCTGCGCTTCGGTACCCCGGCTGTCACCACCCGTGGCTTCAAGGAAACCGAATGCCGCGAGCTGGCTGGCTGGATCTGCGACATCCTGGCTGACCTGAACAACGAAGCGGTGATCGATGCCGTTCGCGAGAAGGTCAAGGCCATCTGCAAGAAGCTGCCGGTATACGGCGCCTGATACGCCCGCATCACGCAGCACGAAAGAGCCCGGTCAGCGATGACCGGGCTTTTTTTCGCCTCAAGAAAATCCCCTGCCCCCTCAAGGAGCGCCCCCAGACAAGCCCTGCTCCTGCAGAAGCGAAGGCACATCGCGATAACTGGTCAGACCGGTCGAACCAATTTTTCGAAAAACCGCTTGTTATCCCAGAAAATCCGGGCGTAGACTGAACCCGCACTGGACATACCGGTAAGACCACAACAATTAAGTTCCAATGCCGTGGCCACAGGTCCGGACAAGGAACGCCGACCAGGATCCTCCCCATGCTCAAATGGTGCTCGCGTTCGATTTTCCTTCAGGTCGTCCTTGGATTGGTGCTGGGCATCATCTTCGGGCTCACCCTTCCCGAATACTCAACCCAGCTCAAACCCCTGGGCGACGGCTTCATCAAGCTGATCAAGATGCTGATCGGGCTGATCGTCTTCTGCGTGGTGGTCAGCGGCATTTCCGGCGCCGGCGACCTGAAGAAGGTCGGGCGTATCGGCCTCAAGTCGGTGATCTACTTCGAGGTGCTGACCACCATTGCCCTGCTGATCGGGCTGATCCTGGCCTTCTCCACCGGCATCGGCAGCGGCGCCAACATCCATCTGGAGCAACTGTCCAAGGCCGCCCTGGGCGACCTCGCCGATCGTGGCCAACACCTGCGCGGGGCCACGCAGTTCCTGATGGACCTGATCCCCAACTCGGTACTCAGCGCCTTTGCCGACAACAACATCCTGCAGGTGCTGCTGTTCTCGGTCCTGTTCGGCAGCGCCCTGAACCTGGTGGGCGAGTCGGCCTCGGGCATCTCGCGTCTGATCAACGAACTGAGCCATGTGATCTTCCGCATCATGGGCATGATCGTGCGCCTGGCGCCGATCGGCGTATTCGGCGCCATCGCCTTCACCACTAGCACCTACGGCCTGGAATCGCTGCGGCAACTGGGCAACCTGGTGGCCCTGTTCTATGTCACCTGCCTGGCCTTCGTCGTGCTGATCCTCGGCCTGGTGATGCGCGTGTCGGGGCTGCGGATCCTGCCGTTCCTCAAGTATTTCCGTGAAGACCTGCTGATCGTCATGGGTACAGCCTCCTCGGACGCCGTTTTGCCGCAAGTGATGCGCAAGCTCGAACACCTGGGCATCGGCAGCTCGACGGTCGGCCTGGTGATTCCCACCGGCTACTCGTTCAACCTAGACGGTTTCTCGATCTACCTGACCCTGGCCATCGTCTTCATCGCCAATGCCACCGGTACTCCGCTGGCCCTGACCGACCTGCTGACCATCCTGCTGGTATCACTGATCACCTCCAAGGGCGCCCATGGCATTCCCGGTTCGGCCCTGGTGATCCTCGCCGCGACCCTGTCGGCGATCCCGGCGATTCCGGTGGTCGGCCTGGTGCTGGTGCTGGCGGTCGACTGGTTCATGGGCATCGGCCGGGCCATGACCAACCTGATCGGCAACTGCGTGGCCACCGTGGCCATCGCCCGCTGGGAAAAGGACATCGACCTGCAGCGGGCGCACAAGGTGCTCGAAGGCCAGCAGGGTTATGCCTTCACCCCGAGAAAGCCGAACCCCTCCGCTCATCAGCAGGAGTTCTGATGCGATATGCCCACGCAAGGGCACCTGTACCGACCCGGCAGGGCCCGCCTCGGCGCTGCCTGCGGGTCGTGACCTGACCGCTTCACCTGGGAGAGCACCGTGATCAGCTCATCGACCGTCGTCAATTCAGTGGTGGAAAAACTCCGCGCCGCCCTGGCCCGTGGTCAGTGGCGCTCGGGCGAGATGCTGCCGGGCCAGCGTGAGCTGGCCGAACAACTGGGCATCAGCCGCCCGAGCCTGCGCGAAGCCGTCACCGTTCTGGAGACCCTTGGCCTGGTGCGGTCCATGCCCGGCAAGGGCGTGCTGGTCCTGAACAGTGCTGCAGAAACCGTACGGGCTCACGAAGGAATGACCGAGGCCAGCCTCGAGGACATCCTGCAACTGCGCTACACCCTGGAACCGTTCATCGTCGGTCTGGTGGCGCAATCGATCAGCAGCAAGGAAGTCGGCCAGTTGCGCCTGACCCTGATGGACATGCGCGAAGCCCTGGAGGCCAACGACAGCGAGGCCGGGCTGAACGCCTACATCGCCTTCCACGAAGAGCTGTTCGCCCTGACCTCCAACCCGATATTCCAGAACGTGGTGCAACAGACCGGCAACGCCCTCAAACAGAGCGCCGAGGTCCTGCGCAACTCGCCGGAGCACCTGGCCGAACGCCTGCAGGAAAACGAAGCCGTGGTCCGCGCCATCCGCAACAAGAACAGCGCCCTGGCCAGTGCGCAAATGCGCCGGCACATTCTTCAGGAAGGCTTGCGCATGGGCATCGAACTCACCATTCCGGACGACCATCCGGGCAGTATCGAGCAGTAATCCACCTCTCGAAGGGAGACCGGTCATGAACAGCGTAGCGACACTTCTGCCCTTCCCCGCCGCCCGCGCGCGCCGGCGGCCTCATGCCCGGCAGGCACTGCCGGGCGCCGACGGCCTCTATACGCGGGTTTTCGAGGACATTCTCGAAGGACGCTTCGCCGCAGGGCTGAGCGAGGAGCTGTTGATGCGCACCTACACCGCCGGCCGCAGCGAGGTACGTCGCGTGGTGACGCGACTGACCCGCCAACGGATCATCCACGCCCGCCCGAATCAGCGGGCCCACGTCGCCCAACCGGATGCCGAACAGATACGCCAGGTCCTGCAGGCGCGGCGGATGGCTGAATACAGCACTATCGAACGGGTCTGTGCAACGGTAACTGATCTGGCGCTGGAATCGCTGCGAGGACTGGTCGCCCGGGAACGCCAGAGCTGCGAATCCAACCGGCAGAAAACTGCCATCAGGCTGGGAACGGAGTTTCACCTGGAACTGGCACGCATGGCCGGAAATACGCCACTGGTACATTTCCTTGAGGAACTGGTGCCTTTGACCGGATTGGCACTGATGCAGCACCCACCCAGAACCGAGGATTGGCGTATACGTGAAGCCATCGTCAATGCCATGGAGAATGGCGATGTGGTCACCGCGATGGTGGAATTGACGGCCTATCTGGAGCGGCTTGCAGCCTTGCAATGGTCCTGAGCAAGAGCAGCCCAGCGCTCATGGGCTGAGCGCAATCATAAACCGTTCAATCGCCAGCCCCATTTGTGGGAGCATTCTGAAACATTGGGAAGCTACCTTCCTTTCTGCCGGAAACATCCGATACACACTTAACACATATCACAACCATGCTTACAACCTGACTCATGACCGGGGCACAACAGCATGGAAAGCCAACGCAATCTGCATACCAACTACAAACGAGTCGTTGCTACGGCAGAGCAAGACTGGAATGTCTCTCAGGACAGCAAGTTGTCCAACCTGAATGTCGAGGTCATGCGGCCGAATTATCTGAAGGATCAGTACGGTCGCTACCTCCATCATTTCTGTACAACGTCCTATCTGGGGCTCGACTACCACCCCGATCTCCTCAAGGGCGCGACTCAGGCGATAACAAGAGCAGGAACCTTGCGTATCGCCAACTCGAAGAATCGTTGCAAGCTGTCACTGCTTGAAGAATATGAAGCTGACCTGTCCAGCCTTTTTCAGAGTCATTGCCTGGCAACACTATCCTGCAGCGCAGCCAGCGCCGGAGTTCTCCCGCTACTGGCGGCAGGGGTATTCACCGCAAGCAAGGCTCCTGCCCTGGTGTTCGACAGGTTTGCCCATTACTCGATGAACCATGTAAAGGCGGTCTGTGCGGACGAAACCGAGGTGCTCACTCTACCGCATAACGACATCAATCAATTGGAAAGCCTGTGCCGCAGCCGACAACGTGTCGCCTACATCGCCGATGGCTTCTATAGCATGGGCGGCATCGCGGATATCAAAAACCTGCTGTATCTTCAGAATCGCTACGGCCTGTTCCTCTATCTGGATGACTCTCATGCCCTGTCCACAGTGGGACACCACGGCTGGGGGCACGCTCGGTCCAGCATTGACGAGCTCGGAGAAAATACCCTTATCGTTGCTTCCTTGGGCAAGGCATTCGGAGCCGGTGGCGGTTTGGCGATGTTTGGCGATGCGCAGCAAAAACGCCTGATGCAACGTTACGGCGGCCCCAGCAACTGGTCCCAAAGCCTGAATGTTGCAGCTATAGGCGCAGGACAAGCCTCAATCGCACTCCATCGCAGCGCTCTACTGAATCAATGCCAGCAAAAACTGCAGGATAACCTTCGACTGTTCGACTCACTCATCAGCAGTGAACAAGCATTCAGCCCCTCCCCCATCAGAATCGTTCGGGTCGGCGATGCGACTAAGGCAAACAAGGCTTCGGCATACCTCGCAGAAAATGGTTTTCTTACGTCAGCGGTTTTCTTTCCGGTTGTGCCAAAGAACCAAGCTGCGGTGAGAATCACACTGCGAGCGGATATGGAGCCTTCCCTGATAAGGGTATTTTGCGACCACCTGACAGAGTTTCTTGAATCAGCTCACCAAAGGAGCAGTTGATGGGTTCAAAGCAGCTCACCGCAGCATGAACCAGCGCTCCATCCTGTTCATCACCTGCCTTGCGGTATTAATGGCACAAGCCGGTATCACACTCTATCTGCCCTCATTGCCTCGCATTGCCGAGGAATTGCAGGCTGGCAGCAGATTTGCGGGCATGACGCTTGGACTCTTCCTGCTGGGAATGGGCGCCCCCATGCTGTTATGGGGGCGGCTGTGCGCAGCACAGGGTAACTCTCGAACACTGAGCGTAGCCTTGTTACTGTATGGAGCCATTAGCTTGCTACTGGCAGCAACCTCGGAAAGCTGGACGTTTCTCACCCTGCGACTTCTGCAAGGTATTGGGGCTGGCGGGGCCTCTGTCAGCGCTCGTGGTCTGCTTAGAGAATGCTTTCATGGCTATCAACTGGCAAAAGCGCTGAGCGCCTTATCCATCTGCTTTGTCCTGTCTCTGGGGATCGTTCAGTTTCTTGGCTCCGTCCTCGATGCTTCATCAGGATGGCGCCCGGGCTTTGCGCTGATCGGTGTTGCCGGCCTGCTGCTCGGTACTTCGCTGATCCCCGCGGGAAAACGCACGACCAAGCCACGCCATGCTCCGGACTGGTCCGTTTACCTGGACCTGCTGCGAGCGCCGTCCTTCATACGCCCTGTGGTCGCGGGGGGATTAGGCTATACGATTATCGTAGTGTTCAATGGCCTCGCCCCCAGTATTTTCCAACAACAGTTCAACTGGACGAGCCTGGACTATGGCCTGCTTGGCTGGCCCATCAGTGTGGCGTATCTGCTGGGCACCTTGCTGGTCAATCGGCTGGCATCTCCTGGCCGAAATCAGTTCAGGTTGTTCAACATCGGTCTGCTGCTGTTACCTGTAGGAGCAGCCCTGATGACTACTGGCGCATTGCTATTCGCCGGCGATAGCTCACTGGCACTCTGGCTATCTTACTGCCTGATCCTTATCGGCCAGGGGATCAGCTATCCCCTGTGCCAGTTTCTGGCCTGCCAACAGCAGGTCGAGTCCGGCCCACAAGCCATGGCCCTGATCGGCCTGCTTCATCAGTTGATGGCCGTTCTCGCAGGTGTGCTGGTCAGCCTGCTACCCACCGAAAGCCAGGCACTGTCGCTGGCATGCCTGACAATAGCCCTGACAGCCTGGCTATACGGCCGTACTACCGAGGTTCGCCAGTTGCCCTGAGGCGAGACGCTCGAAGCCCTCACGGATCTTCTCTTCAGGCAGATCATCGGCAATGAAGACGATGACACTCTCGCGAGCCGCGCCCTCTTCCCATTCGGTATCCCAGTCGAAACCGTAAAGCTTGAGCACGCCCTGGAACACCAGGCGGCGCGGTTCGCCGGCGATATTCAGCACGCCCTTGTAGCGCAGCAGTTGCTTGCCGTGATCCTCCAGCAGCTCGTTCATGAACTCGCTGAGCCGATCGATATCCAGCGGCTGGTCGGTGCGCAGCACCAGGCTGGAAATGCGGTCGATGGAGTGCCCCTTGCGGACCGGCCGCAGGCTCACTCCACCGCCCAGGTCGGCGTTGAGGTTGAAGCCGCGGACATCCAGCAGTTCTGCCAGGTCGATATTGCCATGCTCGACGATGCGGATCGGTGCCCGCCGGTTGATCCGCGTCAGGCGCTCGCTCAAGGCGTCGAAGGTCGCTTCGTCCACCAGGTCGCGCTTGCTCACCAGCAGTCGGTCGGCAAAGCCGATCTGCGCCTGGGCGATGGTCTGGGTCAGGTGATGTTCGGCGTGGGCGGCATCCACCAGGGTGATGATGCCGTCGAGCAGGTAGCGTTCGCGCAGCTCTTCATCGATGAAGAAGGTCTGCGCCACCGGCGCCGGGTCGGCCAGCCCGGTGCACTCGATCACCAGTCGGTCGAAGAGGATTTCACCACGGTCCAGGCGTTCGAGCAGCAGATACAACGCCTTGGTCAGGTCGGTGTGGATGGTGCAGCAGACGCAGCCGTTGGACAGCGTCATGACTTGCACCGGCTCGGCACCGAGCAGTTGGGTGTCGATGCCGGCATCGCTGAATTCGTTCTCGATCACGGCGATTTTCAGGCCGTGCTCGGCCTTGAGCAGGTGGCGCAGCAAGGTGGTCTTGCCGGCGCCGAGAAAACCGCTGAGGACGGTGACGGGAATAGGAACGGACAAACGCGAATCTCCCATACGCTAGAAAAACGCTAGGAGCCCGGCTTGCCGGCGAAGGCGTCCTCAGGAACACCTTCGCCGGCAAGCCGGGCTCCTACCGTGCGGTGTTATCTGCAAGCCACGCAGGCTAGCAGCACTTGGGCCCACCCTTGCCGCCGTAACGGGCTTCCTGGCGTTCCCGGAAGAACGCCTCGTAGCTCATCACCGGCTTGTCCGGGTGCCTGGTCTGCATATGCTCGACATAGGTGTCGTAGTCGGGCATGCCGACCATCAGGCGCGCGGCCTGCCCGAGGTACTTACCGAGACGACTCAGGTCATTGAACATTGCAGTACCCTCCCATCATGCCCCAGGCACGGCCTGGAACGGTGTTTCCTTGTCCGTACGCTCCTTGTTGCCCAACGCCGCGACACCGACCCTGAAGGCATAGAACAGGATGCTGAAGACCACGAACAGGAACAGCGCCGTCAGCGTCGCGTTGGTGTACGCGTTGAAGATCACGTGCTGCATCTGGTTGATGTCCTTGGCCGGGGCCAGTACCTGCCCGGCTTCCAGCGCGGTGCTGTACTTCTTCGCCAGGGCGAGGAAGCCAATCGCCGGGTTGGCGTCGAACAGCTTGATGAAGCCCGCGGTGGTGGTGCAGACCAGCAGCCAGAGCGCCGGCAGCAGGGTCACCCAGATGTAGCGCTGGCGCTTCATCTTGATCAGTACGACGGTGCCGAGCATCAGCGCGATACCCGCCAGCATCTGGTTGGAGATACCGAACAGCGGCCACAGGGTGTTGATGCCACCCAGCGGATCGACCACGCCCTGGTACAGCAGGTAGCCCCAGAGTGCCACGCAACCGGCGGTGGCGATCAGGTTGGCGGTCCAGGACTCGGTACGCTTGAGCGATGGCACGAAGGAGCCCAGCAGGTCCTGCAGCATGAAGCGCCCGGCACGGGTACCGGCATCGACCGCCGTCAGGATGAACAGCGCTTCGAACAGGATCGCGAAGTGGTACCAGAACGCCATGGTGTTCTCGCCCGGCAGGACGTGATGCAGAATCTGCGCGATACCGACCGCCAGGGTCGGCGCACCACCGGCACGGGCCAGGATGGTGGTTTCGCCGATGTCACGGGCCACCGCCTGCAACGCATCCGGGGTAATCGTAAAGCCCCAGCTGCTGACGGTCTGCGCCACGGCCACCGCATCCGCACCGACCACCGCAGCCGGGCTGTTCATGGCGAAGTACACGCCCGGATCGATCACCGAGGCGGCAACCATCGCCATGATCGCCACGAAGGACTCCATCAGCATGCCGCCGTAGCCGATGTAGCGGGCGTTGGTTTCGTTATCCAGCAGCTTCGGCGTGGTCCCGGAGGAGATCAGCGCGTGGAAGCCGGACACCGCGCCACAGGCGATGGTGATGAACAGGAACGGGAACAGCCCGCCTTTCCAGACCGGCCCGGTACCGTCGACGAACTGGGTCAGCGCCGGCATCTTCAGCATCGGCATGGTGATCAGGATACCGATCGCCAGGGCGATGATGGTGCCGATCTTGAGGAAGGTCGACAGGTAGTCCCGGGGTGCCAGGATCAGCCACACCGGCAGCACCGCGGCGACGAAACCGTAGCCGATCAGCATCCAGGTGATCTGCACGCCGGTGAAGGTGAAGGCCTTGGCCCAGACCGGATCGGCGGCGATCTGCCCGCCCAGCCAGATCGAGCCGAGCAGCAGCAGGACGCCGATGATCGAGATCTCACCGATGCGGCCCGGACGGATGTAGCGCATGTAGACGCCCATGAACATCGCGATCGGGATGGTCGCCATCACCGTGAAAATGCCCCATGGGCTCTCGGCCAGGGCCTTGACCACGATCAGCGCCAGCACCGCGAGGATGATGATCATGATCAGGAAGCAGCCGAACAGGGCGATGGTCCCCGGAATCCGGCCCATTTCCTCGCGCACCATGTCGCCCAGGGAGCGACCGTTGCGACGGGTGGACAGGAATAGCACCATGAAATCCTGGACCGCGCCGGCCAGCACCACCCCGGCGATCAGCCAGAGCGTGCCGGGCAGGTAGCCCATCTGCGCGGCCAGCACCGGGCCGACCAGCGGGCCTGCACCGGCAATCGCCGCGAAGTGGTGACCGAAAAGAATGTGTTTGTTGGTTGGCACATAGTCCAGACCGTCGTTGTTCAGCACGGCCGGCGTCGCTCGATTGGCATCGAGCTGCATGACGCTGTTGGCGATGAACAGACTGTAGTAACGGTAGGCAACCAGATAGATCGCCACGGCGGCGACCACGATCCACAAGGCGTTGATCGCCTCGCCGCGGCGCAAGGCCACTACGCCCAGGGCGCACGCTCCTAAGATCGCCAGCACCAGCCAGGGAAGGTGGCGTAGCGGGCTATTATTATTTTTCATTTTGAGATTCCAGCCAGATGGACAGAAAGACAGCCACCTTGAGTTTAGCGCCAAAGCGCCCCGTGACCATACCCGACGTTGGTATAGGGCGGTCTTTTCTTGCCGCCGGGACAATTTCCGGGACATCGCGCCGACGGATGAGCAGCCCTTCTCACGCCTGGCCGCTTGCCTGGCCCGGCATGGGGTCTATAGTCAGCAGAGTCCGCACAGGAACCTGAACATGAGTGACCATCCGATCAATCGTCGCCGTTTCAAGCGTATCGCGTTCGATGCCATCACCACCCTGAGCCAGGGAGATACGGTCTGGTCGGCGCAACTGGTAGACCTTTCCCTGAAGGGACTGCTGGCCCACCAGCCGGACAAGTGGCCCGACGACGCAGCGGGCATCTTCCTGGTGGATATCCGCCTGGCGAAAAACGCCCATGTGAAAATGGATGCCGAGCTGGTCCACGTGGACCATCACCATCTGGGCTTCAAATGCCTGCACATCGGCCTGGAATCGATCCAGCACCTGCGCCGCCTGGTCGAACTGAACCTGGGTGACGAAGAGGAACTGGAACGGGAGCTGGACGCCCTGTTCGAGAGTTGATCACCCGGGTGCCACCGCGATCGGCGGCGCCCGGGATCATGCGGTCAGGGAAAGACCGAACGCTGGGGGAAGTCGCCTTCGGACTCCCAGTAGCCCTTCTCTTCCCGCGACGACACCTGCCAGACGTCACCCTTGAGGCGATAGGTCCGGTAGGTGGTCACGAAATCGTCACTGTCATCATCGGCCATCGACGACGACACCTGGAAAATCTCCGGCTGCGCGTCGTCGGCCTGCCAGGCCGCCTTGCCGGTCTGGGCGAGGAACAGTGGTTTGAGTGTGCCATCGGCCGCCTGATACTGCATCGGCTGCAGCTTGCGCCGGGCCGGCATCAGCACCTGGGTCGCCGGGCCGCTGTAGCTGCCCATCGGTGCGGTCTGGTCGACCGTGAGGAAAAATGCCGGGCTCGGCATACCCTCCATCGCGGCCTTTTCCAGGGTCGCCAGCGGATAGGCCAGCCCCACGCTCCCGACCTCGTCGCCGGAAGCCGACAGCAGCCGCAGGCGGGCCTCGACGATCGGCCGGCTGGCGACATCCTTCGCCAGCGCCTCGTCGTCAAAGGCATCCTCGTCAAACGCACTGCCATTGCCCCAGAGCGACTGATGCAGATCCGAAGTGATCCGCACATCCTCCAGCAACTCCAGCTCACCGCCATCGCCCGTGGGCATCTGCTGGGCCAGGCGATAACCTGGCGGCACCGTGGCCGCACCGGCCAAACCGGCCCACAGCATGCAACCTGCCAAACACATTGCCGTACCGACAATCCGCATCCCGATGACTCCTTATCCGGTTATTCGAACAACGCGTCCAGCGCCTGCTCCAGGCGCGTGACCGCAATGATTTTCAGGCCCTGTGGCGACTCCTTCGGCGCGTTGCCCTTGGGCACGATGGCGCGCTTGAAGCCATGCTTGGCCGCTTCCTTCAGGCGCTCCTGGCCACTGGGCACCGGGCGCACCTCACCCGACAGGCCGACCTCGCCGAACACCAGCAGGTCGTGGGGCAAGGGCCGGTTGCGCAGGCTGGACATCACCGCCGCCATCAAGGCCAGGTCGGACGCGGTCTCCAGCACTTTCACGCCACCGACCACGTTGAGAAACACGTCCTGGTCATGGGTGGGAATGCCACCATGTCGATGCAGGACCGCCAGCAGCATCGCCAGGCGGTTCTGATCCAGGCCCAGGGTCACCCGCCGCGGGTTGGCCATGTGGCTGTCGTCGACCAGCGCCTGCACCTCCACCAGCATCGGCCGGGTGCCTTCCCAGGTGGCCATGACCACGCTCCCGGGCACCTCTTCCTGGGCGCGGGTGAGGAAAATCGCCGACGGGTTGGAGACCTCCTTCAGGCCGCGGTCGGTCATGCCGAACACCCCCAGCTCGTTGACCGCGCCGAAACGGTTCTTCACCGCCCGCAGCAGGCGCAGGCGGCCATCGGACTCGCCCTCGAAATACAGCACCGTGTCGACCATATGCTCCAGCACCCGCGGCCCGGCCAGGGCGCCTTCCTTGGTCACGTGACCGACGAGGAAGATCGCCGTGCCGCTCTGCTTGGCATAACGCACCAGCAACGCCGCGCTTTCGCGCACCTGGGCCACGCCGCCGGGTGCCGATTGCAGCTGTTCGGTGAAAATCGTCTGGATCGAGTCGATCACCATGACCTTGGGCTTTTCCACCCGGGCGGTGGCGATGATGCTCTCGATGCAGGTCTCGGTCATCACCCGCAACTGGTCCTGGGGCAGGCCCAGCCGCCGGGCGCGCATGGCCACCTGCTGCTGCGACTCCTCGCCGGTGACGTACAGCGCCGGCATGCGCGTGGCGATATTGCACAGGGTCTGCAGCAGGATGGTCGACTTGCCGATGCCCGGGTCGCCGCCGATCAGCACCACCGAGCCATCCACCAGGCCGCCGCCGAGCACGCGATCGAGTTCGGCCGAGGCGGTGGAGAAACGCGGGATCTCCTCGACGCTGACTTCGGCCAGGGTCTTGATCTGGGCCTGCTGCCCGGCCCAGCCGGTACGCCCACTGGGTGCCGCAGCGCCGCCGCTTTCCACCAGGGTTTCGGTGAGGGTGTTCCAGGCCCCGCACTCGCCGCACTGGCCGGCCCATTTGGGAAAGGTCGCGCCGCACTCGGTGCAGCCGTACATGCGCTTGGCCTTGGCCATCTCGTTCCCCCCATGGAAAAACCGCGATGATAGCTCAGCCAGCGCCGATCAGCGCGTCGGCGGCGTACGGATTTGCCCCTCGACCAGGCGTGCCGCGCTGTTGCCCAGCGGGTCCTCGGCCTGAAGATCGGCCCCCTTGGCGGCCAGCGCCTCGAGCAGCGCGGTGCGCTTGAACAGCCCGGCGTACATCGCCGCCGTCTGACCGGCGGCGTTGCGCTGGTCGGGATTGCAGTCGCTGTTCAACAGGCGTCGGGCAATCCGCACCTCCCCCTTGAAGATCGCCCCCATCAGCGCGGTGTTGCCGCGCTTGTCCTGGACACACGCATTGGCCCCGGCCGCCAGCAGGCGCTCCACCGCCGGCCCCTGGCCGTGATAGGCCGCCAGGATCAGCGCGGTGTAGCCCTGGGCGTCCTGGGTATCGAGCGGATAACCGGCGTCGATGAAAGTTTGCAGCATCTGGACGTCGCCACGGCGGGCGGCATCGAAGTAGTAGTCCTGGATCTGCGCCTTGAGCGCTTGCGGATCGGCAGGCACCGCCGGCTGATCGGCCGAGGCGCTGCAGGCACAGGCCAGGAGGAACAACAACACAGGGATACGCATCGTATGACTCCGCGATAACACCTCAATCGTCCCGGGTCCCCCCGCGGCAAGCGCCGCGAGGGGACCCGGCCCACAAGCCGGCAGGTCAGTCCACCAGCTTCGCCGCCAGCGCCTTGACCCGTGCCAGGTCGCCCTTGGCCACCTTGGTCACGCCGGTGCCGTACTCGGGATCGGCCTTGTAGAGGAACGACAGGATGATGTGCTTGCTCTCGTCGTCGGTATCGGCCAGCGAGCCACCGAAGTTCTCGATCAGGTCCTGCTTCTCCTTCTGGCTGTAGGAGCGGTACAGGTCCCCGGCCTGCTTGAAGTTCTGCTCACGCTGGATCTTCGCCTGCTGGGTGCTGCCCGACAGGGGCAACTGGCTGTAGCGCGCCGACTGCGGTTCCTCGCGCGGCAACAGGCGGCTCGGCTGGTAGTTCACCCCGGTGCTGCTGTGCCCGCTGTTCATCGCGCCATCCTGATTGCCGTTGTTCACCGCCACCCGTGGCGCATTGATCGGCAGTTGCAGCGCATTCGGACCAACGCGATACATCTGCGTATCGGCATAGGAAAACACCCGGCCCTGCAACAGGCGATCCTCGGACGGCTCGATCCCCGGTACCAGGTTCGCCGGGGCCATGGCCACCTGCTCGGTCTCCTGGAACACGTTGGCCGGGTTGCGATCGAGCACCATCTGCCCGACCTTGCGCTCCGGCACGCCGGGCCAGATCTTGGTCGCATCGAGCGGATCGAAGTCGAACTTGCCCAGTTCCTGTGGCGTCAGCACCTGGACATAGAGATCCCACTTGGGAAAGTCGCCCTTGTTGATGTGACTGACCAGGTCATGGGTCATGTGGCTGTAGTCGCGGCCCTGCACCTCGACGACCTGTTTCGGATCGAGGTTGCGGATGCCCTGCAGGCTTTTCCAGTGGAACTTGACGTAGTGCACCTCGCCCTTGGCATTGATCAATTTGTAGGCATGCACGCCGTTGCCGTCCATCTCCCGGTAGCTGGCCGGTGTGCCGGAATCGGAATACAGCTCGGTCAGGGTGCGTGTGGCCTCAGGCACGTGGGAGAAAAAATCGAAACGGCGCGAATCGTCGTCCAGGTTGGTACGCGGGTCGGGCTTGAAGGCATGGACCATGTCCGGGAACTTGATCGCATCGCGGATGAAGAAGGTCGGGAAGTTGTTCCCCACCAGGTCCCAGTTGCCATCGGCGGTGTAGAACTTGGTGGCGAAACCCCGTGGGTCGCGGAGGGTTTCCGGGGAGTGGTTGCCATGTACCACCGCGGAGAAGCGCACGAATACCGGTGTCTTCTCGCCGGCGGCGAAGACCTTGGCCTTGGTCAGGTCACTCAGGTCATGGGTGACGGTGAAGGTGCCATGGGCGCCGGTACCGCGGGCATGTACCACCCGCTCAGGGATACGTTCACGGTCGAAGCGCTGCAGTTTCTGGATCAGTTGCACGTCCTGCAGCAACACCGGCCCGGTGGCGCCGGCGGTCTGCGAGTTCTGGTTGTCGCCCACCGCCGCACCGTTGTCACGGGTCAGCGTGGCGGCCTGGACAGAAAGGGATAGCAGGCTGGCGGTCAAAATACCCAGCATGCGCCGAGTGGGAATAGCTCCCGGAACAGGAGTGATCTGCATGTCGAATTCCTCTTGATGTTGTGGTGCGCATCCAGATGCGCTCAACAGAGGCTAGAGACCGATCCGACGATTTCTAAATAGAAAAGCTCGAAGACCCCGATTGAAAAATTCCACGGGGCAAGACACGCCAGAAGGCGTATTTCGCGCGACTGGTGGCACTTTGCAAACTTATTGCCCGGCGGCGGGTCGATTAAGACGGGGGGTGTAGGGCCCGGCATAGCGCAAGATGCCGGCGGCTGAATTACACTGCGTTCACTCAACTCATCTGCAACAGGGAATAAACTATGGGCGTGCTCAGTGAGTTCAAGGCCTTCGCGGTCAAGGGCAATGTGGTCGACATGGCCGTGGGGATCATCATCGGCGCGGCCTTCGGCAAGATCGTTTCGTCCTTCGTCGGCGACGTGGTGATGCCACCGATCGGCCTGCTGATCGGCGGGGTGGATTTCAGCAACCTGGCGATCACCCTCAAGGCTGCCGAGGGCAATACACCGGCCGTGGTGCTGGCCTACGGCAAGTTCATCCAGACCTGTATCGACTTCCTCATCGTCGCCTTCGCCATCTTCATGGGCGTCAAGGTGATCAACCGGCTCAAGCGCGAGGAGGCCGTGGCGCCGAGCGCGCCACCGGTGCCGACCAAACAGGAAGAACTGCTGGGCGAGATCCGCGACCTGCTCAAGGCCCGCAACGACAAGCCCTGAGCAACCGGCAAAAAAACAACGGCGCCTGCAGGGCGCCGTTTTTCTACCAGTAGTTTTCCACCGCGACCTGCCCCGGGCGGCGACTCAGGCTGAGCTGCAGGTCGCGTTGCTTGAGCACCTGGCGGGTGTCATCGATCATCTGCGGGTTGCCACAGATCATCACCCGCGAATGCACCGCGTCCAGGGTCACCCCGGCGGCCCGCTCCAGTTCGCCATTCTCGATCAACTGCGGGATCCGCCCTGCCAGTGCCCCCGGCAGCGCCTCGCGGGTGACGATGGGCACGAACTGCAGCTTGTGCGCATGCTCGGCCAGGTAGTCACGCTCGGCCAGCCCGGCAATCAGCTCACGGTACGCCAGTTCGGCCCCCTGGCGTACGCTGTAGACCAGCAGAATCCGCTCGAAGCGTTCCCAGACCTCGAAGTCCTGCAGGATCGACAGGAACGGGGCCACCCCGGTGCCGGTGGCCAGCAGCCAGAGATCGCGTCCGTCGACGAAACGGTCAAGGGTCAGGTAGCCCACGGCCTGGCGTTCGATCAGCAGCGAGTCGCCCACGGCCAGGCGACTCAGCTCACTGGTGAACTCCCCTCCCGGAACGACGATGGAAAAGAATTCGAGAAAATCGTCATGGGGCGACGACACCATCGAATAGGCCCGCCACACCACGCTGCCATCGGCCTTGGTCACCCCCAGGCGGGCGAACTGACCGGCCCGGAAGCGGAATCCAGCATCCCGTGTGGTTCGCAGGGTGAACAGGCTGGAAGTCAGGGGGCAGACCTCGAGCAGGGTCTGCCGGGTGAATTTTTCGGCACTGACGGTCATGGTGCGCTCCATCGGGAATGTGCCCCCAGTTTCGCGCAAAGCCGGCCACAGAAACACCGGTGATTTGTAGTGGTATAAGTTTTCAGAAAAAACATATACAAAAAAAATAAAAAATATAGCCACTAGCAAAAACATGAAGTTACAAGAGCATACCAAGCATAATCTAATAATACCCCCACTAATCCTCACACATTTTCACACTTGGCAAGACACACGAAAACCCACAAAAGGCCAAATGATATTATGCCCTGCGCGATAAACCCGCCCCTTGAAAGGCGATAAAAATATCAGTGCCATATAAAAAAATCACACCCAGAACAAGAATTTTCCTACACTACCCAAGCACGTCGGACTCAACGAATATCGCGTCTAGGAAGGGTACCTCAATGGAGAACTGGCAGGATAATCAACTGCACCAGCTCATGAGTGAAAAAGAAGAACAGGCAGTCTTCAATGCGGTTTTCAATCTGGCAGGTCAAATACGTTTCACTTTTGTTTCATTCAGGGTCAGCAGCTTATTAGGAGGCACTCAGCCCAACACCTCATCCTTCAATAATTACCCCGCAGAATGGAATGCATGTTATCAGCGCAACAACTACATTGCCGTCGACCCCCTGCTCACGCACTGCCACAACTCGGTGTTCCCCATCCTGTGGGGACCTGAAGCCTTCAGAAGTGCCCCGGCGCTCTGGCGTGACATGCAGGCCCATGGTCTCAACCACGGCTGGTCGCAGTCGGTCCACGACATTCGCGGGATTGTCAGCACCCTGAGCCTGTCGCGAACCTGTGAGCCCATCACCTCCAACGAGTTCTACTCCAAGACAGGTCATGTGCTGTGGCTGTGCAACTGGCTGCACTCGTTCATGGCGCAAAGACTGGCCAGTTCCCGTCCGGCACAGAACAGCCATCCGCTGTCGCCACGGGAGACCGAGATTCTCAAGTGGACGGCCGAAGGCAAGACCGCCGCAGAGATAGCCAACATTCTCAATCTGACCACGCGAACCGTGGGCTTCCACATGAGCACCATCATGAGAAAGCTGGGTGTGAGCAACAAGGCATCGGCAGTGCTGCGTGCAGCCAAATCCGGATTGCTTTACTGATTGCACCCCGATCTCCCGGCAGAAGGATCTGCCACCTCCACACGCAACAGGCAATCTGCTCGAAACCCACGTAAAATCCCCCTCCTGCCATACCGTTGCCAACCTCGCCCGGCACGAACAGCCGTGCATGGCAGCCGCAAACCGTCCCCCAGAGCCCGTGCACCATGCCCCTGCTAGAAAGTCCGTTCGCCCGTCTCGACCTGATCCGCCAGCCTGAACAGCAGGGTGAACCCCTGCAGGCATTCGACGCGGCCGATCAATACCTGCTCGACCACCTGGCCGCACAGGGCGTCTCGCCGGGCACCCGGGTGCTGGTGCTCAACGACAGCTTCGGCGCCCTGGCCGCCAGCCTGGAAGGCCATGTACAGCTCACCAGCAGTGGTGATTCGTTCCTCGCCGCGCTGGGCCTGGAAAAGAACCTGGCGCGCAATGGCAAGACCTTCGACGCGGTCCGCCATGTACCGGCCAGCGAGCAACTGGTCGGGCCGTTCGACCGGGTGCTGATCCGCGTGCCCAAGACCCTCGCCCTGCTGGAGGAACAACTGATTCGCCTACAGGGCCAACTGGCCCCCGGCGCCCAGGTGGTCGCCGGCGCCATGGTCAAGCACCTGCCACGGGCCGCCGGTGATCTGCTGGAGCGCTACGTCGGCAACGTGCAGGCCTCGCTGGCGGTGAAAAAGGCCCGCCTGCTGGTGGCGACACCCGAGCCCCGCGACCGGGTGCCATCGCCCTACCCGACACGCTATCGGCTCGACCGCCCGGCGATCGAGTTGCTCAACCATGCCAACGTGTTCTGCCGTGAAGGCCTGGATATCGGCACGCGCGCCTTCCTCCCGCACCTGCCAGGGAACCTGGGCAGCGCCCGGGTCGCCGACCTGGGTTGCGGCAACGGCGTACTGGCCATCGCCAGCGCCCTGCAGAACCCGCAGGCCCACTACACGCTGGTGGATGAGTCGTTCATGGCGGTGCAGTCGGCGCGGGAAAACTGGCAGGCGATTCTGGGCGAGCGCGAAGTGACCGTGCGTGCCGCCGATGGCCTGGCCGGACAGGAACCGCAGTCACTGGACGTGGTGCTGTGCAACCCGCCCTTCCACCAGCAGCAGGTGGTCGGCGACTTCCTCGCCTGGCGGATGTTCCAGCAGGCCCGGGAAGCCCTGGTGGTCGGTGGCGCACTGTACATCGTCGGCAACCGCCACCTGGGCTACCACAGCAAGCTGGCGCGGTTGTTCCGTGGGGTCGAGCAGGTGGCGGCGACGCCCAAGTTCGTGGTGCTCAAGGCGCGCAAGTAGGCGAAAGAGGGAGTCCGGCCCGCTCGCGGCGGACGTTTTTCGCGGGCCAGCCCGCTCCCACAGGGAGTATGGCGCGCACTGTCAGTGTGGGGCGGGCTTGCCCGCGAAGGGCTCAATGGGTGGTCAACCCGGCCGCGCTCATGAACAGGCGCATCAGGCTGGCCACCACGAACAGCGCCAGCACGCTGCCCGCCCAGATCATCGCCAGCCAGCCCAGGCGCTGCCAGAGCGGTTTCTTCTCGGCCTGTTCGATTTCCTGCAATGAAGGCTTGCCACGCATATCCGCTTCCTCGTCATCGAAACGGCGGCACCCGAGCGGGCGCCGCCGACAGGTACTAGTGATAACCATCCTCGTGGGTCACCTTGCCGCGGAACACGTAGTAGCTCCAGAAGGTGTAGCCCAGGATGAACGGGATGATGAACAGCGTCCCCACCAGCATGAAACCCTGGCTCTGCGGCGGCGCGGCGGCATCCCAGATCGAGATCGACGGCGGGATGATGTGCGGCCACAGGCTGATACCGAGGCCGCTGTAACCGAGGAAGATCAGCACCAGGGTCAGCAGGAACGGCGTGTAGTGCGCGTTGCGCGCCACCGCCCGGATCAGCCCGTACAGCGTGACCAACACCAGGATCGGCACCGGCAGGAACCAGAACAGGTTCGGCAGGGTGAACCAGCGCGCTGCGATCTCGGCATGGCTCAGCGGCGTCCAGATGCTGACGATACCGATCACTGCCAGCAGGACGAACGCCAGCGGCCGCGCCAGGTCGTGCATCTGCTCCTGCAGCTTGCCTTCGGTCTTCATGATCAGCCAGGTGCAGCCGAGCAAGGCATAGGCCACCACCAGCGCCACGCCGCAGAACAGCGTGAACGGGGTCAGCCAGTCCAGCGAGCCGCCGGCGAACTGCCGGTCGACCACCTTGATCCCGTCGATGAAGGCGCCCAGCGCCACCCCCTGGAAGAAGGTCGCGGCGATCGAACCGCCGATGAACGCCTTGTCCCAGATATGCCGCTTGTGCTCCTTGGCCTTGAAGCGGAACTCGAACGCCACGCCGCGGAAGATCAGCCCGATCAGCATGAAGATCAGCGGCAGGTACAACGCCGACAGCACCACCGAATAGGCCAGCGGGAAGGCGCCGAACAGCGCCGCGCCACCGAGCACCAGCCAGGTTTCGTTGCCGTCCCAGACCGGCGCCACGGTGTTCATCATGACATCGCGGTCACGATCGTCCTTGATGAAGGGAAAGAGAATGCCGATGCCCAGGTCGAAACCATCCATGACCACGTACATCATGATGCCGAAGATGATGATCACGGCCCAGATCAGCGAAAGATCGATACCCATGATTCAGTTCCCCTTGTTCAGGCTGTCGCCGTGACCGTTTTCGCTGTCTTCATCGGCAGCGGAAAGCGGACGGGCCGGAGTACGTTTCTGCCCGGGACCACCGTGGCTGGTTTCCGCGCCTTCGTTGGTCTTCGGCCCCTTGCGGACCAGGCGCATCATGTAGCCCAGGCCGACACCGAACAGCGAGAAATACACCACGACGAACAGCGCCAGGGTGATGCTCATCTGCATGACGCTATGCCCGGAGGAGGCATCCGCCGTGCGCAACAGGCCATAGACCACCCACGGCTGGCGGCCGATTTCGGTGGTGAACCAGCCGGCCAGGATCGCGATCAGGCCGGACGGCCCCATCCACAAGGCCAGGTGGAGGAACGCACGGTTCTCGTACAGGCGATCACGCCTGCGCAGCCACAAGGCCCAGAGACCGGTGAAGATCATCAGCAGACCCAGGCCGACCATGACCCGGAACGACCAGAACACGACGGTCGAGTTCGGCCGGTCCTCGGGCGGGAACTCCTTGAGCGCCGGCACCTGCTTGTCCAGGGTGTGGGTCAGGATCATGCTGCCCAGGTAGGGAATCTCCAGGGCGAAGCGGGTCTTCTCGGCCTTCATGTCCGGCCAGCCGAACAGGATCAGCGGGGTCGGCTCGTCGCCGACGTTTTCCCAGTGGCCCTCGATCGCGGCGATTTTCACCGGCTGGTGCTTGAGGGTGTTGAGGCCGTGGAAGTCGCCGATCACCGCCTGGATCGGCGCGACGATCAGCGCCATCCACATGGCCATCGACAGCATTGTCCGGATCGCCGGATTGTCACGGCCACGCAACAGGTGCCAGGCCGCCGAGGAGCCGACGAAGAACGCCGTCGCGACGAACGCGGCGGTGGCCATGTGCATCAGCCGATAGGGGAACGACGGGTTGAACACCACCGCCAGCCAGTCCACCGGAATGACCCGGCCATCGACGATTTCATAGCCCTGGGGCGTCTGCATCCAGCTGTTGGACGAGAGAATCCAGAAGGTCGAGATCAGCGTACCGATCGCCACCATCACCGTGGAAAAGAAGTGCAGCCCGCGACCGACCTTGTTCCAGCCGAACAGCATCACGCCAAGAAAACCGGCTTCGAGGAAGAAGGCGGTGAGCACCTCGTAGGTCAGCAACGGCCCGGTAATCGAACCGGCGAAGTCCGAGAAACGGCTCCAGTTGGTGCCGAACTGATAGGCCATGACCAGCCCGGAGACCACCCCCATGCCGAAGTTGACGGCAAAGATCTTCGACCAGAAATGGTAAAGGTCGCGGTAGGTGTCGTTGCGCGTCTTCAGCCACAGCCCTTCGAGCACCGCCAGGTAACTCGCCAGGCCGATGGTGATGGCCGGGAACAGGATGTGGAAGGAAACGGTGAATGCGAACTGGATTCGGGCGAGATCTAGTGCCTCTAAGCCGAACATAAGCTTTCCTCTGTCAGGTAATACCGGCTGTCGACCCACAGGCCCAGCCACTGCCCCCACGAATATGGAGTGCGGCGAATTTGGCTTCGTTCTCTTTTTTTCAACCCATCGCAACGCAGGGAGTCGGACCCTGATCACCGCCCAAAAGGCAATTGATCTGGATCAACCAACGTTGAAAGAGTAGTCCCATTACGACGAACGGGTGGAGTGGCCGGTTGCCGCGCGACAGGTTGTCTCAGGAGCAGAGGACAACTGATCCGCAAAAATTCGCCGCAGGAAAAGGCCGGACAGACAATAGATGAATAGCTCAGTAACCTTTTGTTACATCGCAATGATAATCTTCACCTTTCATCCCGCTCAGGCGAGCCCTCCCGATGCCCACCGAGACACCCTTGCTGCTGCGTCATCACCGCCCCTTCCTCGCGTTCTGGCTGGCCCGCATCTTCACCGCCAGCGGTTTCCAGATGCTCACCGTGGCCATCGGCTGGAACCTTTATCAACTGACCGGCAACGTGCTCGACCTGGGGCTGGTCGGGCTGGTGGAGTTCGCGCCACGGGTGCTGTTCATGCTCCACACCGGACATGTCGCGGACCGCTACGACCGGCGCAAGGTCGCCGCCCTGTGCCAGACGGTACAGGCACTGATCGCCCTGAGCCTGGTGATCGGCAGCCTGACCCACCAGGTCAGCCGCGAGATGATCTTCATCCTCGCGTTCCTGCTCGGCGGTGCCCGCTCCTTCGAAATGCCCACCACCCAGGCGCTGCTGCCGTCCATCGTGCCGGCTACCCTGTTCCCTCGCGCCGTGGCGGCCGCCCAGTCGGCGCAGCAACTGGCGACCATCGTCGCGCCGGCCATCGGCGGCCTGCTGTATGCGTTCGGCAGTGTCTGGGTCTATGGGCCGACGGTGGCGTTGTATGGGGTCTCCTGCCTGCTGATGCTCAACCTCCCGGCGCGCCAGACGCCGCTGAACAAGGCCAAGGCCACCCTCGACTCGCTGCTGGCGGGCATCCGCTTCATCCGCAGCCGTCCGGACATTCTCGGCGCCATCTCCCTGGATCTGTTCGCGGTGCTGCTGGGCGGCGCGACCGCACTGTTGCCGGTGTTCGCCAAGGACATCCTGCTGACCGGCGCGTGGGGCCTGGGCCTGCTGCGCTCGGCACCGGCGGTCGGTGCGCTGCTGATGTCGCTGTGGCTGGCGCGCTTCCCGGTGGAGCGCAAGGTCGGCCGGGTAATGTTCACCGCCGTCGGCGTGTTCGGCGTCGCCACCATCGCCTTCGGCCTGTCGACCTCGTTCTGGTTCTCCCTGGCCGTGCTGGTGGTGCTGGGCGCCGCGGACATGATCAGCATGGTGATCCGCGCCTCGTTCGTGCAACTGGAAACCCCGGACGAGATGCGCGGCCGGGTCAGCGCCGTGAACGGCCTGTTCATCGGCGCCTCCAATCAGTTGGGCGAATTCGAGTCGGGGCTGACCGCCCACTGGTTCGGCACCGTACCCGCCGTGGTGCTGGGCGGGGTCGGTACCCTGCTGGTGACCGGCACCTGGATGAAACTGTTCCCGACCCTGGCCAACCGCGACTGCATGCACGAGCGCCAGGCCGAAACCGCCTGAAGCCCAGGCGGCGGGAGACGGCGATCAGTTGATGTCGATGGTCGCCGTCATCGTCTGCACCGGCATCGTCAGCGAACGGTCGCTGAAGCTGAAGGTGCCCTGCTGCAGGTCCCCCAGGTCGTAGATGTAGCTGTAGCCGACCACCGCGCCACCACTGCACGGCACGAACGGTTTGTTGAACTCGCACAGGGAGTTGCGCTGGCTGTAGTTGATCGGGGTGCCATTGAACGTGGCCCCGGGCGCCCGGCCATAGCCGAGTTCCACCACCGTCACCGTGATGTTCGGCCCACGATGGGCATTCTGCGTGCGCCGGCGTCCGTCAGAAACATCCTCGATGATTCCCTGCGACGCCACTGTGTAGATAGCCACGCCTTTCAAGGCCGCCGCCGGCGCCGCCTGCAACGGCCCGATGGCCGCCAGCGAGAGTAGGCCGGCGCAGAGCAGCCGGCCCATGGCACGGCAATTGCTGACTGATTTCATACTTCCTCCCTCTTTCCGTGCCGAGAGTATGCCTCAGCGCGCGGTTTTCGGAGTAGTTCGTGCACAGTCGCGGCGAAATGGGCGGCCAAACAGCCGTCCCTATTGCACCGTCCGGCTGGTATGATGCGCGGTTTTTCCCACAGCCAAGTTTCATCAGGCCATCAGCGTCTGTGCTTTGCTGTTGGGACCGATTCATTCGAGGCGCCGAAAGCGCCATTGGGGAGCAGAGATGCTGGAAAGGCTGTTTCAACTCAAGGCACACAATACCAATGTGCGCACCGAGATTCTCGCGGGCGTCACGACCTTCCTGGCCATGGCCTACATCCTGTTCGTCAACCCGAGCATTCTCGGCGAAACCGGCATGGACAAGGGCGCGGTGTTCGTCGCGACCTGCCTGGCCGCCGCCATCGGCTCGACCGTGATGGGCCTGATCGCCAACTACCCGATCGCCCTGGCGCCGGGCATGGGCCTGAACGCCTTCTTCACCTACACCGTGGTCCTGCACATGGGCCACACCTGGCAAGTGGCGCTGGGCGCGGTGTTCATCTCGGCGGTGTGCTTCTTCCTGCTGTCGATCTTCCGCATCCGCGAATGGATCATCAACAGCATCCCGCTGCCACTGCGCTCGGCGATCGCCGCCGGTATCGGCCTGTTCCTGGCGCTGATCGCCCTGCACAACGCCGGCATCGTGGTCGGCAACCCGGCGACCATGGTCGGCCTCGGCGACCTCAAGCAGCCGGCACCGATCCTCGCCACGCTCGGCTTTGCCGTGATCGTCGCGCTGGACGCACTGAAAGTCCGTGGCGCCGTATTGATCGGCATCCTCGGGGTCACCGCCGTGTCGATCCTGATGGGCTTCAGCCCGTTCGCCGGCATCACCTCGGCGCCGCCGTCGCTGGCGCCGACCTTCATGCAACTGGACATCAAGGGCGCCCTGGACATCGGCCTGGTCAGCGTGATCTTCGCCTTCCTGTTCGTCGACCTGTTCGACAACTCCGGAACCCTGATCGGCGTCGCCAAGCGCGCCGGACTGATGGGCAAGGATGGCCACATGCCGAAAATGGGCCGTGCGCTGATCGCCGACAGCACCGCCGCCATGGCCGGCTCGCTGCTGGGCACCTCGACCACCACCAGCTACATCGAGTCGGCCGCGGGTGTCAGCGCCGGCGGCCGCACCGGCCTGACCGCCATCGTGGTCGCCATCCTGTTCCTGCTGGCGCTGTTCTTCTCGCCGCTGGCCGGTAGCGTGCCGGCCTTCGCCACCGCGCCGGCACTGCTGTTCGTCGCGGTACTGATGACCTCGGGCCTGGCGGAAATCAACTGGGAAGACATCACCGAGGCCGCGCCCGTGGTGGTCACCGCCCTGGCCATGCCCTTCACCTATTCGATCGCCAACGGCATCGCCTTCGGCTTCATCGCCTGGACCGCGGTCAAGCTGCTGTCCGGCCGTGGCCGCGAGCTGAACCCGGCCCTGGTGATCCTGTCGATTCTGTTCGTGATCAAGTTGGGTTGGTTCAACGCATGACTTTCGATTCCTCGACCTACACCGCCCAGCTCAACGACAAGGTCGCGCGCCTGCGCGACCTGCTGGCGCCGTTCGATGCCCCCGAGCCGCAAGTCTTCGACTCGCCGCTGCAACACTTCCGCCTGCGCGCCGAGTTCCGCCTGTGGCGCGAAGCCGGCGAGCGTCATTACGCGATGTTCGCCCAGGACGACAAGCGCACGCCGATCCTGATCGAAGAATTCCCGATCGCCAGCCTGCGCATCAACGAACTGATGCCCCGGCTCAAGGCGGCCTGGCAGGCCAGCGCCGCGCTGAGCCACAAGCTGTTCCAGGTGGAATTCCTGACCACCCTGGCCGGCGACGCGATGATCACCCTGTGCTACCACCGCCCGCTGGACGAACACTGGCAGAGCGCCGCCGAACAATTGGCGGCCGATCTCGGCGTCAGCATCATCGGCCGCTCCAAGGGCAAGCGCGTGGTGATCGGCCACGACTACGTGGTGGAGAAGTTCGAGATCGCCGGGCGCCGCTTCAGTTACCGGCAACCGGAGGGGGCGTTCACCCAGCCCAATGGCACGGTGAACCAGAAGATGCTCAACTGGGCCTATGACGCCCTCGGCGAGCGCTCGGACGATCTGCTGGAACTGTACTGCGGCAACGGCAACTTCACCCTGCCGCTGGCGACCCGGGTACGCAAGGTGCTGGCCACCGAGATCAGCAAGACCTCGGTCAACGCCGCGCTGAGCAACCTCGACGAGAATGCCGTGGGCAACGTCACCCTGGTGCGCCTGTCGGCCGAGGAACTGACCGAGGCGCTGAACGAGGTGCGGCCGTTCCGCCGCCTGGCGGGTGTCGATCTGAAGAGCTACACGTTCGGCAGCGTGTTCGTCGATCCGCCCCGTGCCGGCATGGACCCGGACACCTGCGAGCTGACCCGGCGTTTCGACAACATCCTGTACATCTCCTGCAATCCGCAGACCCTGGCGGCGAACATCGCGCAGTTGCACGACACCCATCGCATCGAGCGTTGTGCATTGTTCGACCAGTTTCCCTGGACCCACCACATGGAATCCGGGGTCCTGCTGCCCCGCCGCTGAAGCCGGTGAGGGCCGGCTGACGGGGTGTCAGCCGGCCTGGGTTTCATCTGACAGGGCGCTTTCGCGGGCAAGCCCGGCTCCTACAGGCCTGTGTCTTAGACAAGGAACATGTACGACGAGGGACTGTAGGAGCCGGGCTTGCCCGCGAAAGCAACCGACGCCGCTGCGCATACTGTCCGCATTAGGCCCGAACGAAACCGAACAACTGCGCCGCCGTATCGCACAGCAGATGCTGGCGCAACGGCGGCGCACAGGCCAGGCGGCGCAGGCGATCGAACTCGCTGGCGAAGCTCACCGCCTGTTCGTGCTGGGTATGCGGCCAGTCGCTGCCCCACAGCAGGCGGTCCGGCCCCAGGCTCTGTAGCATCAGCGACAGGGCCTTTTCCGCGAAATGCAGGTTCTGCGCCGCCGTCCCGCCCAGCCGGTAGATGCCCGATACCTTGATCCACAGGCGCCCGCTCTCGCCCAGCTCAAGCAACCGGGCGAAGGCTGGCTGTTCGACACCGAGGCGCGCATCGGGACGGCCAAAGTGGTCGACCACCACCTTGCAGCCCATCTCCAGCAACGGCTGGACCAGACCCGGCATATCCTCAAGATGGCGATGCAACTCGACATGCCAGTCCAACTGCCGCAGGTGCCGGAAAAACGCCTGCCAGCCGGCCTCGGTGAAATCCGGTAGCGACTGCCCCATCAGGTTCAGACGGACACCCGCGACGCCAAGGGCAGCCATGCGCTGCAACTCGTCGAAGGCGATATCGCGCTCGACCACCACCACCCCGCGCAACCGTTCAGGGGCCTGTTGCAAGGCGGCCAACAGATAACTGTTATCGGTCCCGAGGAAACTCGGCTGCACCAATACGCCGTGGCTCAGGCTGTTTTCCTCCAGCCGCGCCAGGTAGTCGGCCAGGCTGGCGTCATAATCCGGCGCGTAGCGGCGCACGGTCGCCAGGCCCAGTCCACGTTCGAAGACATGGGCGTGGGCATCGATGCCGCTGATGGGCAATGGGCAAATCTCGGACATGGAACTCATCTGTGAACTCAAGAACCCCGCCTCCACCCTGTGGGAGCCGGCTTGCTGGCGATTACGATCCATCCGGCAACATCACCGTTGTCTGACAGGTCGCTATCGCCAGCAAGCCGGCTCCTAAAGAGGCCGGTCGGGGCGGGAAGAAGGTGAAATCAATGGGACAACTGGCCCGCCCCCTTGCCGGACTCCGCCTGCGGCGTGACGTCCTGCAGATTGCGCCCACGGGTTTCCGGCAGCAGCAGCGCCGCCAGCACCGCCACGCCATAGGCGATGCCGGCATCGATGCCGATGGCCGAGCCGAGCGACATCGACTCGCTCATGTGCCCGACCATGAACGGAAACACCGCCGACAGCACCCGGCCGAAGTTGTAGCAGAAGCCGACACCGGCCCCGCGTACATCCGCCGGATACAGCTCATTGAAGAACGAGCCCAGGCTGGCCGGAATACCCGCGGCGAAGAAACCCAGGGGGAAACCGAGGAACAGCATCTGCGCGTTGCTCAACGGCAGGAACAGGTAGCACTGCACGGTGATCACGCAGCAGAAGGCGAAGAGGATGATGTTCTTGCGCCGGCCAATACGATCCAGCAGCATCCCGCTGACCACGCAGCCGAGCCAGAACGCGACGATGATCACCGCCAGGTAGCCACCGGAACTCAGTACCGAAAGATTGCGCTCGGTCTTGAGAAAGGTCGGCAGCCAGGTCATCACGGCGTGATAACCACCGTGGGCACCCAGGCCGAGAATACCGCCCAGCAGCGTGACCCGCAGCAGTTCGGGGCGAAAGATCGCCGCCATCGACGCCAGCAGACTGCGCCCCTGCACCTTGGCCTGACGCTGGCTGGCGTCGGGCTCGACCACACTGCGACGCACATAGATCACCAGCAGCGCCGGCAACAGGCCGACCAGGAACATCACCCGCCAGGCCATGGCCTCCGGCACGAAGGTGTAGACCAGGGTGAACACCCCGACCGCCGCGCCCCAGCCAACCGCCCAGGCACTCTGCACCGCACCCATCACCTTGCCGCGATAACGCGACTGGATGGTCTCGGCCATCAGCACCGCGCCCGCCGCCCACTCGCCACCGATACCGAAGCCCTGCAGCGCCTTGACGATCAGCAACTGGTTGAAGCCGGTGACGAAGGCCGAGAGGAAGGTGAACAGCGAGAACCAGAGGATCATCCACTGCAGGGTCCGCACCCGGCCATACCGGTCGGACAGGGTGCCCCCCAGCCAGCCGCCGATGGCCGAGGTGACCAGCGTCACGCCGCTGATCATCCCGGCCTCGCCCTTGCTCAGGGCGAAGGCGGCGATCAGCGCGGGAATCGCCAGGCCGAACATTTGCACTTCCAGTGCATCCAGGGACCAACCGCCAAAGCAGGCCCAGAACGTCTTGCGCTCCCTCGAAGTGATATCGCGGTACCAACTGAACATGATTTTCTTATCCTTGTAGACCAACAGGGAGCCCAGGCAGGGCTCAGCGAATCTCGACGCTGTAGCGGAAGTGGCTGGCATGGCCACGGGAACGGCGCCATTCCAGCGGCTGGCCGGCGTAGTCGCGCGCCAGTCGCTCGATCACCACCACCGGGCTGTCAGGCTCGATCTGCAACAGCCGGGCATGCACCTCGCCGACGGCTTCGGCGGTCAGGCTCTCTTCGGCGCAGGCGACGACCTGGCCGCAAAGCGCTTCGTAGATCGGATAGAGCAGCGGACCCTGCTGGTCGAGGTCGACCGTCAGCAGTGCCTGGAAGGGCGCCTTGGGCAACCAGATTTCCTCGGCCAGCACCGGTGTGCCTTCGAGCAGACGCAGGCGGACCAGGCGAATCACCTCGGCCTCGGGTGGCAGCCCCAGGGCCTGGCTGACGGCCGAAGGCGCGGGCAGCGAATCGATGGTGAGAATCCGGCTTTGCGGCAGTTGGCGTTCGCCGGCCAGGTTCTGGAAGCGGAAGAAGCGGAACAGCGAAGACTGGAACTGCGGCCGACGGATGAAAGTGCCACGCCCCTGGTGGCGTTCGAGCACGCCCTCTTCCACCAGCTTGTCGACGGCCTTGCGCACGGTGCCGATGGACAGTTGGTATTCACCGGCCAGCACAGCCTCGGTGGGGATCGCCTCGCCCGGGCGCCAGCGGTTGTTGGCGATCTGTCGGGCCAGTTCGTCGCGCAGGCGCTGATAGAGCGGGAGACGTTCGTCGCTGGAGAGTGAATTCATTTTTGTAGTTATCCAGTCATCTATATGAATTTTTGCCGAGTATTCTCCCTGGATGAAAAGGCGTCAAGTGCGTCGTTGCAAAGGTTAAAAGCCCGCAGCCGCTGTGCCCCCAATACTGTCCGCTGATCGAACAGAAAAAAGTGACGGCCATCCACGGTTTATGTTGTTCATTTGACTGAATTAACCAGTTAGTACATTTTACTTCCTCAGACCCGATCATCTTGCGGTCCAAGCCAAAAACAACAATTGGAGACTTGCCCATGCCCCCTATCGTGCTGGTGCTCAACGGCCCCAACCTGAACCTGCTGGGAACCCGCGAGCCGGCGACCTACGGCCATGAAACCCTGGCGGACCTTTCCGCCCTGTGCGGACGCACGGCAGCCGAACTGGGCCTGACCGTGGAATTCCGCCAGACCAATCACGAGGGCGAGCTGCTCGACTGGATCCACGGGGCCCGCGGCCGCTGCGCCGGCATCATCATCAACCCGGCCGCCTGGACCCACACCTCGGTGGCGATCCGCGATGCGCTGGTGGCCAGTGAGCTGCCGGTGATCGAAGTGCACCTGTCCAACGTCCACGCCCGCGAACCGTTCCGTCATCATTCCTTCGTCTCCTCCATCGCCAAGGCGGTGATGTGCGGCTTCGGCAGCCAGGGCTACCGCCTGGCGCTCGACTATTTCAGCCAGACGCTCAAGGGGGCGCAGCCATGAGCCCGACCACCCACAAGGGCGTACTGGCGGGCCTGATCGGCGCGGGCATCCAAGCCTCGCGTACCCCCGCCATGCACGAGCGCGAGGGCGATGCCCAGGGCATCCGCTACCTGTACCGGCTGATCGACCTGGACCTGCTGCAACTGGACGTCAACGCCCTGCCCGAGCTGCTGCAGGCCGCCGAGCGCATGGCCTTCACCGGCCTGAACATCACCTTCCCCTGCAAGCAGGCGATCATCCCGCTGCTCGACGAACTGTCCCCCGAGGCCCGGGGTATCGGCGCGGTGAACACGGTGGTGTTCAAGGACGGCAAGCGGGTCGGCCACAACACCGACTGCCTGGGTTTCGCCGAAGGTTTTCGTCGGGGACTGCAAGGCGTCGCCGTAGACCGCGTGGTCCAGATGGGAGCCGGGGGGGCCGGCGCGGCGGTTGCCCACGCCCTGCTCGACGAAGGCGTGAAACAGTTGACGATCTTCGACGTGGACGCCGAACGGGCCCGCAGCCTGGCGGACAACCTCAACCAGCACTTCGGTGCCGGCCGGGCGCGGGCCGGCAGCGACCTGCCGACGGCCATGGCAACCGCCGACGGCCTGGTCAACACCACACCGATGGGCATGGCCAAGCTGCCCGGCATGCCGGTGCCCCGGGAACTGCTGCGAGCCGAACTGTGGGTCGCGGAAATCGTCTACTTCCCCCTGGAAACCGAACTGCTGCGCAATGCCCGGGCCCTGGGCTGCCGCACCCTGGATGGCGGGACCATGGCGGTGTTCCAGGCGGTCAAGGCGTTCGAACTGTTCAGCGGCGTGACAGCGGATTCGCAGCGGATGCTGGAGCATTTCCAGAGCTTATAAGGCTCGTTTCAGTGAGCCTTAAGTTGCTTAAAGCGCATTAAAACGCGCCTTACTATGGAGTCATTGGGAAATAAGACATGCTATAGTGAGCTTTATCCAATATAAGGCTCACTATGGCGAGTATTATGAAGGCGTTCTTTCCTGTCGGTTGCAGCGACACCCTCAGTAAAATCGGGCTTCTGATAAAGGCCAGGCGCCTCGACCTGGGCCTGCGCCAGTCAGACTTCAGGTCCAGCCTCGGCATCTCCGAACACACCCTGCGCAAGATCGAAAATGGTTCGGAACGGGTGGAGCTGCGCTCCTTCATGCTGGTGCTCTGGCGGCTGGGCATCGACGAGATGATTTTCGGCGCACTGGAGGGCATCGAGCAGTCCTCGCACATCACCAAGCACCTGCCCCATGAAGAGGACGCTCGCGCGAGCCTCTCTTCAAAACGAGTTCGCCTGCGCAAACCCAGGATGGAGGACTTCTGATGTCTCGCGCCTACATCTACATGGAGCATCCGCAGACAGGCGAAACCATCACCCTCGGCCGGCTGACCCTGCAGGGCAAGGTCGGCGAGTTCCTGTATGCCCCCGACTACGTGGCCAGTAACGGCTGGGGCCCCGACCCGATCCACTATCCACTGCGCGCCGAAGCCTATTCCGGCATCACCAAGAATCGCGGTATTCCGGGCTTCATCAACGACGCCATGCCGGACGGCTGGGGGTAACGCCTGCTCCATCGAGTGTACGGCCAGGACCTGCAGGAGCTGTTCAAACGCATGTGCTATAACGCCCTGGCCGGCAACAGCGATGATCATCCGCGCAATCACGCGATTATCTGGACGGGGGCCAGTGGCGCCTTTCTCCGATGTACGACGTACTGCCCATCCTCGACGAGAGCCCAGCCCAGGCACTGGCGATGGCCGTGGGCCGAGAAGGCCCCCGGATAAGCCGCAACAACCTCTCAGCCATCACGAACACTTTGCCCTGTCCCGCGAACAGGCCGAACAGCCCCTGAACGAAGTGATCAGTTGGGAAACGGAACTCAAGGACCACTACGGGCAGTGGCTGAGCGGGGTAGAGTTGCAGAAGGCGCAGGAGGCGACCAGCGCTGCACGGATGCGCTCATGACCTGTGCGGCTGATTCGCACACTCAAATTCGAATCAACGGCGCAGGCCACGGCAGGATGGCTCCTTCAGCAGCCGCTCAGGGCTGGCGGCAGTCGCGTTTCACCGACAGGTGCGGCGCAGGCTCCAGGCGAACCTGCTGCAAGCCCTTGTCGCCCTGAAAGATGAAGTACTTGCTGCGACAGTCCCGGAACATCGGCGAGTAGCCTTCGGCGCGCAGGGCCTGCCCTTCGATGGTCTTGGTCACCGTGTTGTTGCGACTGACCACGGCCAGCACCTGAGCGTAGCTGTCGCCCATCTGCACGCCCGGCTCGACGGTCGCCGAAGGCGACGGCGGCGAAGCGCAGCCGACCAGGCCCATCGCGCCAAGGACCGCCATTGCCAGCCAGCCGAACGAGCCGCGTGCGTGGGATCGCCAAAAATCCGAGGACAGAATCCTGAACTGAGGGCCGAAAAGCATTTCTCATCCTTGTGAATGAAATGTCCGATGGCCAGCAGTGTAACCAGAACCCGGGCAGGAAGGTGCAGTGACGAATCGTCAAACTGTGAGACAGCCCTCAGAAAGCGCCAGCCCTGCCCGGCAAGACCCTCAGGCCTGCAGATAGCGCAACACCGCCTCGCAGATCATCTCCCGGTGCCGCGCCTTGACCTCTTCGTTCGGCAGGTCGATCGGAAACAGTGCGCCGAGGGTATGGCGGTTGGATACGCGGTAGAAACAGAACGAGCTGACCAGGATATGCACGTCCAGCGGGTCCAGGCCACGGCGGAACACCCCCGACTGTGCGCCACGCTCGAGGATCTCGCCCAGCGCCGTGAGGATGGTGACGTTCAGCGAACGAATCGCCCCCGACTGCTTGACGTACTCGCCCTTGTGGATGTTCTCGATGCTGACGATACGGACGAAATCGACGTTGCGGTCGTGGTGATCGAAGGTGAACTCGACCATCCGCCGGATCGCTTCGCGCGGCTCCAGTTCTGTCAGGTTCAGGCGGCTTTCGGTGCTGCGGATGTCACCGTAGAGTTTTTCCAGTACCTCGACATAGAGCTGTTCCTTGCTGCCGAAGTAGTAATAGATCATCCGTTTCGAGGTGTGGGTACGCTCGGCGATCGCGTCGACGCGCGCACCGGCCAGGCCCTGCTGGACGAACTCGACGATGGCTTCCTGGAGGATGTTCTCGCGGGTCTTCTCGGGATTGTTCTTGCGACTCTTGCGCGGCACGACGACGGAGGCGTCAGCCGTGGCGGATAGTTCTGAAGTCATGGTCACTCTGGCTCACGGCCATCTCGGCGGATAGAGGCGATTATGGGCCGCGTGCCACCGAGAAGGAAGCAGGGAGACCCGCCAATTCACCTCCCTGCTTCAGCCAGCGCTACAACCGGGCCTGGCGGGTCCCGCCGCTGCGGGATTTGGCCATCGCCGCCAGACGCACCGCGACGTTCGCCGCGCCGTAGCCGGCATAACCGTTGCGGCGCTGCAGGATCTCGAAGAAGAACCGCCCCTCGAACGGCTCGGTATACACGTGGAACAACTCGCCGCCCTGGGCATCGCGGTCATACAGCACGTTGTAGTAGGCCAGTTCGCTGAGGAACTCGTCGTCGAAATCGAAACGCGCCGCCAGGTCGTCGTAGTAGTTGAGCGGGATATCCAGCAGCGGTACCCCGGCCTCCTTGGCCCGGCGGACTTCGGCGAAGATGTCCTCGCAATCGAAGGCGATATGGTGCACACCGGAACCGCGATAGCTCGACAGCGCGTGGGAAATCGCCGTGTTGCGGTTTTCGGAGATGTTCAGCGGCAGGCGGATCGAACTGCAGCGGCTGCGCAGCGCCCGGCTCTTGACCAGGCCGTAGGGGTCGGGCAGCACCACTTCGTCGTCGGCCTCGAAATCCAGCAGGCTCTTGTAGAACAGCACCCAACTGTCGAGGCTGTCGGCCGGCAGCGCCATGGCCATGTGGTCGATGCGCTTGAGGCCGGCCTGCGACGGTGCGACGGGCAGCAGGTGGAAGTCGGTTTCGTAGAGTTTCTGCCCGGCCGTATCCTGGTCGGCCAGGTAGATCAGGCTGCCATCCGGCGCGCGCACCGCGGCCAGTTCCAGCTCGTTGGGGCCGACCAGGCCGCGATAGGGCTGGCCCTTGTAGGCCACCGCCCGGGCCAGGGCACTGGCGCTGTCCTTGACCCGGATCGCCGTGGCGCACAACGACGGCCCATGGGCCTCGAAAAAGCTGTGGGCAAACGAATAGGGTTCGGAGTTGAGGATCAGGTTGATATCGCCCTGGCGCAGCAGGCTGACGCTTTTCGAGCGATGCTGCCCGGCCTTGCTGAAGCCCAGGCGCTCCAGCCAGTGGGTCAGTTTGGCGCCGAGGCTTTCGTCCACGGCGAACTCGAGGAACTCGATACCGTCGTTCTCACTGACCGGCGGCGGCGCGAACAGCGTGTCGAGATGGGCCACCGGCGGGGCCTCCCGGGCCAACCGCTCGCGGGTTTTCTCTTCCAGATAGAGCAACGAGCGCAGGCCATCGGCGGCATTGGCCCGCGGTGGCGCGGCGCGGAAACCGTCGTTGAAGATTTCCAGGGACAGCGGCCCGGTGTAACCGCTCTGGATGATCGGCGCGAGGAACCCCGGCAGATCGAATTCGCCCTGCCCCGGGAAGCAGCGGAAATGCCGGCTCCACTCCAGCACATCCATCGCCAGGATCGGCGCGTCGGCCATCTGCACGAAGAAGATCTTGTCGCCGGGAATCTGCGCGATGGCGCTCGGGTCGCCCTTGAGCGACAGGGTGTGGAAGCTGTCGAGCAGTACCCCCAGGCTGGGGTGATCGGCCTGACGGACGATGTCCCAGACCTGCTGGTAGGTGTTGACGTGCCGGCCCCAGGCCAGGGCCTCATAGCCGATGCGCAGGCCACGGGCACCGGCGCGCTCGGCGAGCAGGTGCAGGTCATCGACCAGGATCTGCCGCTCGCCCAGGCTGTCGGCCGAGGCGTTGCTGCAGACCAGCACCAGGTCGGTACCCAGTTCCTGCATCAGGTCGAACTTGCGCTCGGCCCGCTCCAGGTTGCGCGCCAGGCGGTCGCGGCGGCATCCTTCGAAATCGCGGAACGGCTGGAAGAGGGTGATGGCGATGCCCAGGTCCGCGCACCGCTGGCGGATTTCCCGCGGGCTGCCGTCGTAGTACAGCAGATCGTTTTCGAAGATTTCCACGCCATCGAAGCCGGCGGCGGCAATGGCATCGAGTTTTTCCGGCAGGGTGCCGCTCAGGGACACGGTGGCTATGGAACGCTGCATGAATCGACTCCCGGCAGTGGGCTTCTTATTGTGGACACGGACCGAAACCGAGGATTGTCGAACCTCGGGAAGTGACCGGATTATTGATGCAGCACGCCACCACTTCAATCAAAGTGTACGAACTGGTTAGTTTTGTGTGCGATTATCGACCACAATGGTCCGCAGCGAATTGACGGTCTTTTGCCCGCTGCGCACCATCATCCGGGCCAAGGCAGTGCTTCAAACGTTCCGCAAACCCAGCCAGACAATTCCAAAAAAAACGGGTAATCGCTCATGCTTTCATCCTCACAAAGCTCCCCTGTGACCCAGGGCAGCACCCGCGGCGGCATCGCCGCCAAACTTCGCGGCGCCATGGCCGTCGGCTCGACCCGCTGGGGCATGCTGGCCCTGGTGTTCTTCGCCACCACCCTGAACTACATCGACCGGGCCGCCCTGGGCGTCATGCAGCCCATCCTCGCCAAGGAGATGAGCTGGACGGCGATGGACTACGCCAACATCAACTTCTGGTTCCAGGTCGGCTATGCCGTCGGCTTCGTCCTGCAGGGCCGACTGATCGACCGGCTCGGCGTGAAGCGGGTGTTCTTCTGCGCCGTACTGCTGTGGAGCCTGGCCACCGGTGCCCACGGCCTGGCGACCTCGGCCGCGGGCTTCATGATCTGCCGCTTCATCCTCGGCCTGACCGAGGCCGCCAACTACCCGGCCTGCGTGAAGACCACCCGGCTGTGGTTCCCCGCCGGCGAGCGGGCGGTGGCCACCGGCATCTTCAACGCCGGGACCAACGTCGGGGCGATGTTCACCCCGATGCTGCTGCCGATCGTCCTGCAGGTCTGGGGCTGGCAGGCCGCCTTCCTGTGCATGGCCGCGCTGGGTGCCGTCTGGCTGCTGTTCTGGGGCCTGAAGTACTTCAACCCCGAAGACCACCCGTCGGTGAAAGCCTCGGAACTGGCGTATATCCAGAAGGAAGCCGAGCCGGAACAACCCGGCGTGCCGTTCTCGCGGATCCTGCGCATGCGCGGCACCTGGGCCTTCGCCCTCGCCTACTCGCTGACCGCACCGGTGTTCTGGTTCTACCTGTACTGGCTGCCGCCGTTCCTCAACCAGCAATACAACCTGGGCATCAGCGTGACGCAGATGGGTATCCCGCTGATCATCATCTACCTGACCGCCGACTTCGGCAGTGTCGGCGGCGGCATCCTGTCGTCGTTCCTGATCGGTCGCGGGATGGACCCGATCCGCGCCCGGCTGCTGTCGATGCTGCTGTTCGCCTGCTGCATCATCGGCGTGGTGCTGGCGGCCGGTTCCAGTCACCTGTGGGTGGCGGTGGGGGCGATTTCCCTGGCCATTGGCGCGCACCAGGCCTGGACCGCGAACATCTGGAGCCTGGTGATGGACTACACGCCCAAGCACATGATGAGCACGGTGTTCGGCTTTGGCGGCATGTGTGCGGCGCTCGGCGGGATGTTCATGACCCAGTTGGTGGGCTACATCCTGACCACCACGAACAACAACTATGCGGTGTTGTTCACGCTGATTCCGGCCATGTACTTCCTGGCGCTGACCTGGATGTACTTCATGGCCCCGCGCAAGATTCCGAAGCTGGACGACTGATCGCGTCGTAACAGAGGGTTATGGGTAGGGCTTGCCGGCCTATTCGCGGGCAAGCCCTGCTCCTACAGTGTGGATGTGGATGTAAATATCGCATGCGCCACAAAACCTGCGGGAGACGGCCGGGCGGCCGTCTCCCGCAGTCTTGTCAGAAGTCGAAGAACACCGTCTCGCCTTCACCCTGGATACGGATATCGAACCGGTAGGCCGTCCGTCCATTCACTTCGCAGCGCTGGGCAACCAGGGTCTCGCGACGCTGCGGCTGCTCGATCAGGTTGAGCACCGGGCATTTGCCGTTGGCCTCGGCCTCATCGGAGAAATACAGGCGGGTCTGCAGGTGGATGTTGATCCCCCGGGCAAACAGCGAGACGTTGATATGCGGCGCCATCGGTACACCGGCGGCGTTGTTCACCACGCCCGGCTTGATGGTTTCCAGGGTCCACTCCCCGGCATCGAAGGTGGTCGCGGTGCGGCCAAAGCTGTTGAACGCCTTCTCCGAGTCGAAGTCTCTGTCGTAGACGCCCTCGTGGTTGGCCTGCCAGAACTCCAGGAAGGAGTCGCGCACCAGGTGGCCGTTGCCGTCGTAGACGTTGCCGAACACCAGGATATGCTCGCCCGGCGCCTCGGGCTTGGCCATGCGGTTCCAGATTTCCTCGGGACGGGGCGGGTTGCCGGCAGCGGCCAGCGCCAGGCCGATGTGCACGTAGGGACCGGCGGTCTGGGACGGGGTTTCCATGAGCAGTTGAACAGGCATGGTCGGTCTCCTCAGCAGTTTTCGAAGTGGGTCTTGCGCTGGCCGCGCAGCACGATGTCGAAGCGATAGGCCAGGCAATCCATCGGATTGGCATTGCCCATGTCCAGGCGGGCGATCAGGCTCTGCACCGCCTCGGGGTTGGCGATCGACTTGACGATCGGGCACATCGGGATCAGCGGGTCGCCTTCGAAATACAGCTGGGTGATCAGGCGCGTGGCGATCGACGGGCCGCTGATCGACACATGGATATGCGCCGGGCGCCAGTCGTTCGGACCATTGCGCCAGGGGTACGGCCCGGGCTTGATGGTGCGGAAGCTGTAGTTGCCATCACGGTCGGTGAGCGCCCGGCCGACACCGCCGAAGTTCGGGTCCAGGGGCGCCAGGTAGCGGTCGTTCTTGTGGCGGTAGCGACCGCCGGCGTTGGCCTGCCAGATTTCCACCAGGGTATGGGGAATAGGCTTGCCGTACTGGTCGCAGACCCGCCCGGCGAGGACGATGCGCTCGCCCACCGGCAGGCCGCCGTTGTTGAAGTTGAGCAGCAGGTCGTTATCGAAACGGCCGAACTTCAGATGGGAAAAGTCCGGGCCGGTGCTTTCGCTGATCGATTGCGGAATGCTCACCAGCGCCTGGCGCGGGGAACGGGCGATGGAAGTCTTGTAGTCCGGGGTCAGGGCCTTGGGGTGCCAGTTACGGTCACGAATGACAAAACGACTGCTGTCTGCTTCAGACATGTCGGTCTCCTGTTGTTTTTATCGGGAAAGGTAGCTGCACGCTACACACTGCAAATCACGCGGTTGCAGCGTGCCCCAAGAGGAAACCGCTGAATATTGAAAAGCCGGGCCCCTTTCATAACCAAATGGTTATGGATAATGTCCTTCGCGATAGGCCTGCCCCACCTCCCGCAGCACCTCCACCGCCCATTGCGCGGCCAGCGCCAGCGGCAGGCTGGCGTTGCTGGAAATACCCACCGAACCACCCGGCTCACGCTGCCCGAGGTCGATCTCGCGCAAATCGCCCCGCGCCAGGTCCAGGCGCACCGCATCCAGCGGCGCCAGCCAGAGTGCCGCGCTGGACAGCACATAGCGCCGGCTCAACGCCACCGAGAGGGTTTCCAGGCGCTGCCGCGAGGGGTTGAGACCACACTGCACGAACAGGCTGTCGGCGAACTTGCGGATGGTGGTGCCCGCCAGCGGCAGCACCAGCGGATAGTTTTCCACAGCCGCACGATCCAGCGCGCCCTGCAACAGTGGATGATCGGGACGGGCCACCAGGGTCATGGATTCGCTGTACAGGTGCTCGAAGGTCAGCCCCTGGATCTGCGGGCTGTCGGTCATTCGCCCGACCACCAGGTCGACATCGCCGACCCGCAACTGCGAGAGCAGATAGGCGCTCGGTCCGGTGACCACACTGACCACCAGCGCGGGATGGCGCTCGTGCAGGCGCCGCACCACTTCCGGGATCAGCAGGCTTTCCACGGTCGACAGCACCCCGAGCCGCACCACGCCGGCGGCATACTCGCCTTCGCGCAAGACCTGCACGCCCTCGCGCAGGGTCTGCACCGACGGCCCGGCATAACGCAAAAAGGCCACCCCGGCCTCGGTCAGGCTGATACCGCTCTTGCTGCGCACGAACAGGCGGGTCTCCAGCAGTTCCTCCAGCTCCTTCAGGGTCTTCGACATCGCCGGCTGGCTGACCGCCATGACATCCGCCGCCCGTGCCAGGCTGCCCTGGCGGGCCATTTCGAGAAAGCACACGAGGTGACGGAATTTGATGCGACTATCGATGTTCACGGGACGGCGGGCTCCGGCTACGGATCGGGACAGCGGCAATTGTGTCTGATATTCGGCGCGGGTGGCGGTTTCTGAACTCAATCGGCAATCCAGTGCCTGACGACCGGACTGGCGGTGAAGCGTCACGGCAACGACACTCAAATGGCACAACGACGGGAGGATTCCCACATGCTCTGGAAAAAAGGACGGCGCAGCGACAACGTGGTGGATGCTCGCGACGATAGCAATGCCGGTGGCGGCGGCCTGCGTTTCGGCGGCGGCAAGGGCTTGAGCCTGACGGCGGTGGTCCTGATCGTCGGTATCGGCCTGTTGACCGGCCAGGACCCGATGCAGATCCTCGGACAGCTCAGCGGCCAGTTGGGCCAGCAGGCTTCGGTACCCACCACCACGCAGACGCGCCAGGCACCTGCGGCCAATGACGAACAGGCGGACTTCGTCCGGGCGATTCTGGGCGACACCGAGGACACTTGGGGCCAGATCTTCCAGCAGGCGGGGCGCCAGTACCGCGACCCGACGCTGGTGCTGTTCCGCGGCCGGGTCAACTCGGCCTGCGGCCTGGCGTCGTCGGCCACCGGACCGTTCTACTGCCCGGCGGACCAGCGGGTCTACCTGGACCTGGATTTCTTCCGTGAAATGTCCCAGCGCTTCAAGGCCGCCGGCGATTTTGCCCAGGCCTACGTGATCGCCCACGAAGTCGGCCACCACGTGCAGACACTGCTCGGTGTGTCGGCGAAGATCCAGGCGGCGCGCCAGCAGGGTCGGCGGATGGAGGGCGACGGCGGCCTGCTGGTGCGCCAGGAACTGCAGGCCGACTGTCTGGCCGGGGTCTGGGCCTGGCATGCCCAGCAGCGCCTGCACTGGCTGGAGCCCGGCGACGTGGAAGAAGCCTTGAATGCCGCCAATGCAATCGGTGATGATCGCCTGCAGCAACAGGGTCAGGGCCGCGTAGTCCCCGACTCGTTCACCCACGGCACCTCCGCACAGCGGGTGCGCTGGTTCAAGGTCGGCTTCGCCCAGGGGCAACTCAGTCAATGCGATACCTTTGCCGCAAAGAGTTTGTGAATGAACGGGGCAGTGGCTGGCTGACCGGAGTGTTTCGCCAGTTGGCTGCCCGCTCGTCCGGTCGGGCGCCATCGCCCGCAAGCCGGCTCCTGCAGGGAGCGCTGTTGCTGGGGCTGTGTGTCAGCGCGGGAGCGGCGGAGCATGGCGTCAGGGAGGTCAGCCCCGATCACCTGAAACTGTCGGGCGGCGAATTGAGCGTCGGCCTCAATCGCGACTGGAAGGGGCCGATGCCGGATGTGCAGCGGGTGCTGATCATCGTCCACGGCCGCCTGCGCAACGCCATGACCTATCTGCAGAGCGCCGAAACGGCCGCGTCCCAGGCGGACCAGGCGCGCAACACGCTGATCATCGCGCCGCAGTTTCTCAACGAGAGCGATGTGCGGCGCAATCACCTGCCCGACCGTCTGTTGCGCTGGCACGACAATGACTGGATGGCCGGTGAGCCCGCCACCGGGCCCGCTGCCATGAGCTCCTATGCCGCGCTGGATGAAGTCCTGGCGCGCCTGGGCAATCGCAAGAAATTCCCGGCACTGCGCAAGGTGGTGATTGCCGGGCACTCCGGCGGTGGGCAGGTGGTCCAGCGTTATGCACTGGTCGGGCACGGCGACGCACAGTTGGCCGGCAGCGGTATCCGGCTGCATTATGTGGTCGCCAATCCGTCGTCCTACGCCTATTTCAGTGCACAACGGCCGGCGAAAGGTTTCGACCCGGCGGGCTGCCCGGGCTTCAACGACTGGAAGTATGGCCTGCAGAACCTGCCGGCTTACGTCACCGGGCAATCATCGGCCCAACTGGAACAGGCCTACGTACAGCGTGATGTCACCTACCTGCTCGGGCAGAAAGACATCAACCCGAACCATCCGGCGCTGGACAGGAGCTGTGCGGCCGAGGCCCAGGGTGCGTATCGGCTGGTCCGCGGGCACAACTACTTTGCCTATCTGCAGCAGCGGCATCCGCAGGGGTTGGCTCAGAAGTTGGTGGAGGTGCCGGGGGTGGGGCATGACGGCAACCGGATGTTCACTTCTGCGCAGGGGCAGGAAGCCTTGTTCCCGCGCTGAGCCTCGTGGCAATCGCTACGACTGGCCAATCATCCGCTGCAACACCGCACAATCCTCGGCATGCCAGTCGGCCAGCTCCGGCCAGGGATTGTCCGGCAGGTTCACCAGCACCGTCCGGGTCCCCGCCGCCCGCCCGCAATCGAGGTCGAAGCGGTAGTCGCCGACCATCACCATCTCGCCCGGCGCCACGTCCCAGGCCTCGGCCAGTTTCAGCAGACCGCCCGGGTGCGGCTTGGGTGGCGCGTCGTCGCGGCCCAGCACATCCTCCATGGCGAAGCAGTCGGCCAGGCCGATCGCTTCCAGGGTGACATGGGCCAGCTCGCGGGCATTGCGCGTCAGGATGCCCAGGCGATAGCCGCGCCCGGCCAGTTCGCGCACCAGTTCCACCGCCCCCACCGCCGGCCTGGACCCCAGCGCCAGGTCACGCTCATGCTCCAGCAGCCAGGCATGCTTGGCCGCCGCCTCGTCGGCCGGCAGCGCCGCCAGGTGGGTGAGAATGTCGTCTTGCGGCGGAATCGACAGGGCCACGCGAATCGCCGCGAAATCATGCACGGCGACGGTCAGGGTGCCGTCCATGTCGAACACCCAGTGACGTACATCGGCCAGGCTCATGCCCAGTCCTTGCGGTGACGGATCAGGCCTTCCTGGGTCACCGACGCCACCAGCACACCGGCGCGGTTGTACACGCTGCCACGGGAGAAACCGCGGGAGTTGCCGGCCCAGGGGCTGTCCATCGCGTACAGCAGCCAGTCATCGGCGCGCAGGTCGGAGTGGAACCACAGCGCGTGGTCCAGGCTGGCGACCTGCATGTCCTTCTGCCACACCGACTTGCCATGGGGCAGCATCGAGGTGGTCAGCAGGCCGAAGTCCGAAGCGTAGGCCAGCAGGTACTTGTGCAACGCCGGAATATCGGCCAGGGCGCCGTCGGCGCGGAACCAGACATACTTGATCGGATCGGCCGGCTGCGGGTTGTAAGGGTCCTTCTCGGTCACCGGGCGCACTTCGATCGGTTTGGGGCACAACAGCTTGTCGCGCATGTGCTCGGGGATCAGGTGGGCGCGCTGGCGGGTGATTTCCAGCTCCGACGGCAGGTTCTCCGGCCCCACCACCTGCGGCATGCTGCTCTGGTGCTCGAAGCCTTTTTCGTCGTACTGGAACGACGCGCTGCAGGTGAAGATCGGGTGGCCCTTCTGGATCGCGGTCACGCGCCGGGTGCTGAAGCTGCCGCCGTCGCGCACGCGGTCGACCGAATACACCACCGGCAGCGCCGCATCGCCGGGGCGCAGGAAGTAGCCGTGCAGCGAATGTACGTGCCGCGCGTCCTCGACGGTCTGGCTCGCCGCCGACAGGGATTGGCCCAGCACCTGGCCACCAAACAGCTGGCGAAAGCCGAGGTCCTGGCTACGCCCGCGAAAGAGGTTTTCCTCGATAGATTCCAGGGTCAGCAAGTCGACCAGGTCTTCCAGCACGTGGCTCATCAAAACGCTCCTCACACAGGGCAATGCCGCCCAGCCTTGGCTGCGGCGGTCGAGGTCATTCGCTGTTCGACGACAGCGCTCATGCCGCAAATGATACAGCGTTTGCAGCCCCCAGGCCCTAGTGGCCCGTGTGGCTAATTCGCATGCTCGACTCCGAGCCCATGGCTTCGCCAGACAGCGTTGCCATTCCTCGCCGTAGCCCTGCTACGACTCGTCATGGCGCCTTGCCTGGCAACCCCCTGGGCCCGAATTTGAGTATTCGAATCAACCATACAGGCCACTAGCCGTGCAGGGTTTCCAGCCACTGGTCGCGGCTGATGCGGTACAGCACGTGCTTGCGCAACGGATGGTCCTCGGCCAGCTTGGGATGCTCGAAATCCGCCGACGGATCGTAGTGCATGCCGATGGCCTGCATGACCTTCTGCGAAGGGGTATTGGTTTCGGTGGTGAAGGCCACCACTTCCTCCAGCGCCAGGCGATCGAACGCACAGCGCAAGGCGGTCCAGGCGGCCTCGCTGGCATAACCCAGGCCCCAGTGCTCATGGGCCAGGCGCCAGCCGATCTCCACCGCCGGGGTGAAGTCGGCGTCGAAGCTGACATGGGCCAGCCCGGTCAGGCCGATGAACGCACCGGTGTCCTTGCGCTCCAGGGCCCACAGGCCAAAACCGTGCTCGGCGAAATGGCCGCGAAGGCGCCCGATCAGCGCGGCGCTTTCCAGGCGGCTCAAGGTCACCGGGAAATAGCGCATCACTTGAGGATCGGCGCACATCCGGGCAAATTCCGGCAAGTCGTCGTCACGCCACTGGCGTAACAGCAGACGCGCACTCTCAAGTTCCAGTATCGGCTCCATCATTCCCCCCTTCAGGTTTCCTTGCCACGCTGTTGCCTGCCCGCAAGTGTATCGCGCTGATAAGATCCTTCACTCATTCCTACATGAAATCGCCATGCCGTTGCCACTGATCTATCACGACGACTACAGCCCCGAGTTTCCGCCGGAGCATCGTTTCCCCATGGACAAGTTCCGCCTGCTGCGCGATCACCTGGTGGACAGCGGCCTGACCAGCGACCCGGCGTTGCTGCGCCCGCAGATCTGCCCTGTGGATATCCTCGCCCTGGCCCATGACCGGGACTACATCGAACGCTACATGGCCGGCGAACTGTCCCGTGAAGACCAGCGCCGCCTCGGCCTGCCCTGGAACGAAGCCCTGGCCCGGCGCACCGTGCGGGCGGTCGGCGGCTCGCTGCTGGCCGCCGAACAGGCCCTGGAACATGGCCTGGCCTGCCACCTGGCCGGCGGCACCCATCATGCCCACTACGACCACCCGGCAGGTTTCTGCATCTTCAACGACCTCGCGGTGATCAGCCGCTATTTCCTCGAAAGCGGGCGCGTGGACCGGGTGCTGATCTTCGACTGCGACGTGCACCAGGGCGACGGCACCGCCCGCATCCTTGAAGACACTCCCGAAGCCATTACGGTTTCCCTGCATTGCGAGAAAAACTTCCCGGCGCGCAAGGCCCGCAGTGACTGGGACATCCCCCTGCCCATGGGCATGGGCGATGCCGACTACCTGCGGGTGGTGGACGATGCGCTGAACTATCTGCTGCCGCTGTATCAGCCGGACCTGGTGCTGTATGACGCCGGTGTCGACGTGCACAAGGACGATGCCCTCGGCTACCTGCAACTGACCGACGAAGGCGTCGCGGCCCGCGACGAAAAGGTCCTGCGCCACTGCCTGGGCCGTGACATCCCGGTGGTCGGGGTGATCGGCGGCGGCTACAGCAAGGACCGCCAGGCCCTGGCCCGCCGCCACGGTATCCTGCATCACAGTGCACAGCGGGTCTGGACGTCATCAGGCTGTCATTGAGTTGTGCAGGCTTACCCACAATGCCTGTGGAACCGCCTGTGGATAACCTGCGTGAAAGGCTGCACAGGCCTTGCAGAGCAAGGCTCACAGGTGGCTGTATGTTTTTCGTACACATGCCGATGCCGTGCCGGTTCGATGGAAGTGTGCAAGACAGGAGGGCCTATTCGCGGGCAAGCCCCGCACCGCCCACCCCACACAAGGCTGTGGAAAAACGTAGAATACGCGCCCCCATCCAGCCGATTCGCAGCCCGCCATGACCCGTCCAGCCCCCGATACTCCTTCCCGCGTCGCCATCATCGGCGGTGGCCCCGCCGGCCTGATGGCCGCCGAGGTCCTGAGCCAGGCGGGTACCCAGGTCGACCTGTACGACGGCATGCCCTCGGTCGGACGCAAGTTCCTGCTGGCCGGCGTCGGCGGCATGAACATCACTCATTCCGAGCCCTACCCGGCCTTTCTCTCGCGCTACGCCGAACGTGCACCGCAGATCGCGCCGATGCTGCGGGCGTTCGGCGCGGATGAACTGCGCGAGTGGATTCACGGCCTGGGGATAACCACCTTCGTCGGCACCTCCGGCCGGGTTTTCCCCAGCGACATGAAGGCCGCACCGCTGTTGCGCGCCTGGCTCAAGCGTCTGCGCGAGGCCGGGGTGGTTATCCACACCCGCCATCGCTGGACCGGCTGGCAGGACGGCAAGCTGGTTATCCACAGCCCGGACGGCGAAAAGCTCGTCAACCCCGACGCGACCTTGCTGGCCCTCGGTGGCGGCAGCTGGGCCCGGCTGGGCTCCGACGGTGCCTGGCTGCCGCTGTTGGCACAGCATGCGGTCGGGGTTGCGCCGTTGCAACCGAGCAACTGCGGCTTCGAGGTCGAGGCCTGGAGCCCACTGCTGAAGGACAAGTTTGCCGGCGCGCCGCTGAAGAACGTCGCTATCGGGCTGCAGCACGACGCCCTGCGCCTCGGCGAGTGCGTGATTACCGTCAGCGGGATCGAAGGCAGCCTGATCTACGCCTTGTCCGCCGGGATTCGCGAACAGATCAATCAGCACGGCTCGGCCGTGATCGAGATCGACCTGCTGCCCGGCAAGACCCGGGAACAACTGCGCAACGCCCTGGCCAAGCCACGTGGCTCGCGCTCGATGGCCAAGCACCTGCACAGCCAGGTCGGCATCGACGGGGTCAAGGCGGCGTTGTTGCGTGAGCTGACGGATGCTGCCTGCTTCGGCGACCCCGAGCAGCTGGCAAACGCGATAAAGGCCCTGCCATTGAAGTTGGTAGCGCCCCGCCCGCTGGACGAGGCCATCAGCAGTGCCGGTGGCGTGACCTTCGAAGCGATGGATGAGCGCCTGATGCTCAAGGCGTTGCCGGGGGTATTCTGCGCCGGCGAAATGCTCGACTGGGAAGCGCCGACCGGCGGCTACCTGCTGACCGCCTGCTTCGCCAGCGGGCGGGTGGCGGGGAAAGGCATGCTGGAGTGGCTGCGGCGCCAGTCCTGAAGTCTGACGACTCGATGTTCATGATCGCTCCCACGCGCCGCGTGGGAACGATCGGAAGATCAGGCTCAGGGCTTGCGCTTGCGCGGCCCGGTATTGAACGCCGGCACCTTGCGCACCGGTTTGACCGGCGGCGCCACGTCCTCCGGTTTCTCGCCACTGTCCACCCAGCGCCCCAGGTTGCGCTTGCCACCGCCCGATTCCTTGGGTTTCTTTGGCTTTTTCGGTTTCTTCACCACGTTGCCGGCCCCGTCGGTCTGCGGCACCCGGTGATCCGGCTCGAAACCGGCCTCGTCCTGCCGCTTGAGGGTCTGGCGGGTCAATGTCTCGATCGCCGACAACAGGTTCACTTCATCGGCACACACCAGGGAAATCGCCTCGCCGGTGGAACCGGCACGACCGGTGCGACCGATCCGGTGCACGTAGTCCTCGGCGACGATCGGCAGGTCCAGGTTGACCACCAGCGGCAGGTCCTCGATATCCAGGCCACGGGCCGCGACGTCGGTCGCCACCAGAATCTGCACTTCGCCCTGCTTGAAGCTGTCCAGCGCCCGTTGCCGGGTCGCCTGCGGCCGGTCGCCATGGATGCCGTCGGCACTCACGCCCAGTCCCTGGAGCTTTTCCACCAGTTGGTCGACGCCGTTGCGGGTCTTGGCGAACACCAGCACCTGTTTCCACTTGTTCTTGCGCAGCAGGTGCACGAACAGTTCCGACTTGCGCTTCTTGTCGACCGTCACCACCCACTGCTTGACAGTGCTGGCCGCCACGTTGCGCGGGCTGACCTCGATGCTCAGCGGATTGTTCAGCGTCTGCCCGGCGAGCAGGCGGATGGCGTCGGAGAAGGTCGCCGAGAACAGCAGGGTCTGGCGCTTCTTCGGCAAGGCCCGGTAGATGTTGCCCAGCTCTTCCTGGAAACCCAGGTCGAGCATGCGGTCGGCCTCGTCCAGTACCAGGGTCTGCAACTGGTTGAACTTGATGGCGTTCTGGCGAAACAGATCGAGCAGGCGGCCCGGAGTCGCCACCAGCAGGTCGACGCCGCGGCGCAGCTTCATCATCTGCGGGTTGATGCTGACCCCACCGTACACCGCGTAGGTACTCAGCGGCAGGTGCTCGGCGTACTGGCGAACGCTTTCGTGGACCTGCTCGGCCAGTTCGCGGGTCGGCACCAGGATCAGCGCGCGCAGCGAGTTGGCGGCGACCTTGGGGCCCTCCATGGCCAGCAGTTGCAGCAGTGGCAGGGCGAAACCGGCGGTCTTGCCGGTACCTGTCTGGGCCGCGGCCATCAGGTCGCGGCCGGCCAGTACGGCGGGAATGGCCTGGGCCTGGACCGGAGTCGGCTCCTTGTAGCCAAGAGTGTCCAGGGCCCGGGTCAGGGGTTCGATCAGGCCGAGAGTGGCGAATGTCATGCAAGTACCATAAAAAAGAGCACCGTAGGAAAAGAGTCAGCGCAAGAAGCCGTGCGCGGCAGTTTAACCTGTCAGGCCCCTTTCGGCTTGCGCCACTGCGGCAAACCGATCAGCACCACGGCACTGATGATCACCGCCATGGCCAGGCATTCGTGCCAGCCAATGTGCTCGTCGGCGAACAGGATGCCCAGCAGCACCGCCACCGCCGGGTTGACGTAGGCATAGCTGGTGGCCGCCGCCGGACGGACATTCTTCAGCAGGTACATGTAGGCGTTGAAGGCGATGATCGAACCGAAGAACACCAGGTAGGCCATGACCACCCAGCCTTCGACGGAGGGCATGTGGGCCAGGCGCTCGCCGCGGGCAAAGCTGGCCAGCAGCAGCACCACGCCGGCCACCAGCATCTCCGCCGCGCTGGCCATGCCGCCGGGCGGCAGTGGCAGGTGCTTGCTCCACACCGAACCGAAGGACCAGGTGGCGGCCGCCAGCAGGATCAGGCCCGCACCCAATGGGCTGCCCTGCAGGTTGGAGCCCATGTTGAGCAGAGCGATACCGATCAGCCCGAGCACGATGCCGGCCCATTCGAGACGGGTGGCGCGGCCCCCCCAGAAGTAGCCGCACAGCAGGGTGAACAGCGGTACGGTGGCGACCGTCAGCGCGGCAATCCCCGAGGCTACGCCGATATGCTCGGCCAGGGTCACCGCACCGTTGCCGAAGGTCAGCAGCAACACGCCGATCACCGCGGCGGCCTTCCACTGCTGCCAGGTCGGCGCCGGCACCCCGCGCCAGCGCTGGTAGGCATACATCAGGGCACCGGCGATCACGAAACGGATCCCGGCCATCATCAGCGGCGGCCAGGACTCGACGCCAATGCGGATCGCCAGATAGGTCGATCCCCAGATGAAATACAGCGCGAAAAAGGCACCGATCAACGGTAGCGGAAAGCGGCGAGGGGCAGGCATGGGAGGCTCTGGGCAGGACAAGGGAAGGCTATTCTAGAAAGGCCTTCGGTAAATAATAAGTTACAAAACCGCGTAATCACGCCGGTACACTTTCTAAATCATGGATATCACGGGTATAAACCGTGATTTCGAAAGTCGGCCTTGCGGAGACCCTGCAGATGGATAAATACGACCGTTTGATCCTCGGTGCTTTGCTGGAAAACGGCCGCGCCTCGTTCGCCGAACTGGCGCGCAAGGTCAACCTGTCGGCCCCGGCGGTGGCCGAGCGGGTCTCGAAGCTGGAGAGCAGCGGCGTGATCACCGGCTACCAGGCCAAGGTCGACCTGGACAAGCTCGGCCTGCCGATCCGTTGCGTGATCGAGTTACGGATGAACCAGCATGGCAAGCAGCAGATCTACGACGATCTGGCGCAGATCCCGCAGATCACCGAATGCCATCGGGTCACGGGCGACCCTTGCGTGATCATGCAGGCGGCGGTGGGCTCGATGGGCGAGCTGGAGGACCTGATCAACCGGGTGGCCCAGTTCGGCCTCAGCAAGACCTCGGTCGTGCTGTCCAGCGCCATCGAGCCGCGGGTGCCACTGGGGCACTTGGAAACCAACGGCAATGGCAAGGCCAAGGGCTGACAAGACATGGAAGCTGGCTCCAGCTTGTGGTGATCGGACCAGGGGGATGTGGCGATCAAGCTTTTGTGGCGAGCGGGCTTGTCGGGACGCCGCACCGCCGCGCTGGGGCGCAAAGCGGCCCCGAAACCAGACAACCGAGAACGCCCAGGCCACTGAGGTGTCCGGTTTTACGGCTGCTTCGCAGCCGAGCGCGGGCAAGCCCGCTCGCCATAGAGTCATTCAGGTCAGCCCCTCACCAGAGACAACCACTCCCAGCCACCGGCACCACCTGCGGCATGTCCCGCAGGCGGATCCAGGGCTCCTTGCGCCAGTGCAGCAGGCTCAGTGCCCCTCCTTGCCACTCCAGCAAGCCCAGGCTCGGCGCCTGGGTCTGAGCCGGTTGCGGCTGGTCGCGCAACATCGGCAGCACCTGGTGAGTCAGCCACTGGCGCAAGTGGCGGTTCTCCGGCAGGTAGTGATAGACCAGCATCGCATAGACACCGGACTCGCTGATCATCAGATGTTCCTCGGGGCCGCTGTTGCCCTGCAGGTTCAGGGTACGACGCTGATCCGGGTCGAGCTTGACCGCCTTGCGCTCGTGCCACTCGATCCCCATCAACCGCCCGACATCACGGGCGCAGAACCAGGCTTCGTCATGCAGGAGCAAGGCGCGGAGTTTCAGGTGGTGGCGGTTAAATATCTGCGGTTCGAAGGCCATGTTGGCTGCAGGTCCAAGCTGCCCTGACGCACCAGAAGCAGTGCCGTTATCAAGAAGGCCTTGTATGGTTTCAGCGAGACTTTCGAGAATGACTTTTCCCATTTTGGAACACTCCGAGAGATTCAAGGAGCTGCCATGTAAAGCCTTCCTACGGACTTGGGTGGCAGCCGTACGCGGGGTAGGAACCGAGCTCTCTCGGACACTCGGCCACGAATCAACGTGCCCGCGCACGGCCACCATAAAGGGCACACTGGCTAAAGAAGCCAGCGAGTATGGTGGATGCTCAGTATCGAAAGAGTCAATTGCAAGGGTTCCTACGCCCTGTCACCGATTTGGCGATGACGCGGAAAGGCTAGCGGCGATACACCACACGGAAAAGACAGCACATGTCGCCACCAGAAGTACGACATTTCCCAAAGTCGGGAAAATAGCCGTAGGTACCGTGCAGGCTTATCCATCTCCCCATACTATCCCTATCTCTGCAAATGGCTGATGGCTGATGGCTGATGGCTGATGGCTGATGGCTGATGGCTGATGGCGAGGAGTTTGCCCAGAATCTTACGAGCGGTTCAAATTCGGACTGAATTAGGTTCATACTAGTCAAGGATCATCCGGCCCAGCCTGATACTCCAACACACCGCTCGCACCTCGATGGAGACAGTCGCTCATGCGCGTCGAGACAATCAGCTACCTGAAAGCACATGCGTCCGATCTGGACCTTCAAGAACCGATGATCGTTACGCAAAACGGCAAGCCGGCTTATGTCGTCGAATCCTATGAGGATCGAGTTCACCGGGATGAAGCCTTGGCCCTTGTCAAGCTACTGGCTATCAGCTCTCGCGAATATGCCGAAGGCAAGTTCCTGACGGCTGACGAAATGCGCGCTCGTAGAGCCAGAAAATGACCCGTACGGTTTTCACCCACGCCGCCATCCGCTCGATCGACATGCAGGAACTCCATCTGGCCAACAAGGTTGGCCATCAAGCCGCCTCAAAGTACTTTGGTGAACTGGAAGATAAAGTAGAAAACCGACTCAACGACCACCCGGAATCCGGACAGCTCTGCCTGCAAGCTGCGGAACTGGGGGCCATTCAGTATCGAGAACTGAATTACAATCCTTATCGGGTTATCTACAGCCATGACGCCGCCAGCGACACAGCCGTTGTGCACCTGGTATTGAATCAGGCACAAAACGTGAGGGATTGGCTGGTGCATTACTGCCTGATTAAAGATCTCGATTAACACGACTCAGGGCAACACTCATCCTGGTTTGACTCAAACACCCCGATACCGCTTCAACTGCTCCCCCACCTTCGCCGCCGGCACTTTCTGCAGCTTGCACAACAGGTCATGGGACAGCTCCCGCAGCCCGTGCTTGTCACGCAATTCCCCAACCATATGCGCCAGCAGGTTCGCCGCCATCTCGGCATCGGCCATGGCCCGGTGCGCCTTCCCGGTATTGGGCAACTGTGCATAGGTGGTCAGGGTGCCGAGCTTGTGGTTCGGCGCCGCCGGCATCAGGCGGCGCGCCAGCAGCAGTGAGCAGGCAAAGTTCTGCAGGCGGGTGCGCTTGATCCGCGACAGCTCGTAGTCCCAGAACTTCTGGTCGAACGCCGCATTGTGCGCCAGCAGCGGCGTGACGCCGACGAACTGGTTGACCTCGTTCATCACCTGCTCGGCCGATGGCGCCGTGCGCAGCATGGCGTTGCTGATGCCGGTCAGTTGTTCGATGAACGCTGGCACTCGCACACCGGCATTCATCAGGCTCTGGTAACGGTCGACGATGCGCCCTTCTTCCAGGATGACCACGGCGATTTCCGTCGCCCGGCAACTGCTGCTCGGCGAGATCCCGGTGGTTTCAAAGTCGATGACCGCAATACGTTCCAAAAGCCCTGCCCTTTCAATAATCGGTTGTTCAGTTTTTCAGCAGCAACGCGCCTTCGATCGGCACGTAGCGGCTCGCTGCGCGAATCAGCGAGTTGGCGGTCAGCCCCGGCACACCATAGGCCACCGCGTCGACCCCGTGCCTGGCGATGATGCGTTCGAGCAGCAGGTCGAAGTCGCCATCGCCGGAAGCCAGCACCACTTCATCGACATTCGGTGCCGCATCCATGATGTCGAGGGTGATGCCCACGTCCCAGTCGCCCTTGGCCGAACCGTCGCTGCGCTGGATGTACGGCTTGAGTTTCACCGTGAAGCCCAGGTTGCGCAGGATCTGCTGGAATTGCTGCTGCTTGCTGTCGCCGCGGTCGATCGCATAGGCATAGGCCTCGACGATTTCCCCACGCCGGCTGATATCAGCCCACAGGGCGGCATAGTTGAAATGGCAACCATAGGCCTGGCGGACGGTGTAATAGAGGTTCTGCACATCGGCGAACACAGCGATTTTCTTCACCGCGAATCCTCATGGCGCAGACGCGCACTGGCGGGCTGACGGACACTCGAAAGCGAGCAGACGCTCAGTATGCCAGCATGGGGCAAGATTCCGCGAACAATCGCCACCTGCGCTTCGTCCGCGAATGGCCGGGAAGACGGCCTTCCGTAGGGGGATAAGGGTAGTCCGGGGCACCCTGGCGCCCCGGATTGCGAGGGATCAGACGTAGGAGTCGTCGTCAGAGAAGGAGCTGTCGTCGCTGTCGAGGAAACCGCCCTGATCGTTATTGCCCCAGGCGTCGTTGTTGGCCATGCGCTGCTCGTCGCCCCAACCGCCACCATTGCCCCAGCCATCGTTGTTGCTCATCGGCGCGGGCTCGATGATTTCCTCGATGATCTGCGGCTGTTGCTGGTTGTGGTGGAACAGGCTGCTGATGCCTTCGGCCAGCATCACGCCGCCGGCCACGCCCGCTGCGGTTTTCAGCGCGCCACCGAGGAAGCCGCTGCCGATCGGCGCGGCCGGGGCCGCCTGCTGTGGTGCGTAGCTGGGTGGAGGGTTGTAGCTCTGCTGCGGCTGGGCGTTGAAAGCTGGCCGCGCCGGCTCACGCCAACCGCCACCCGAGCTGGCAGGGGCCGGAGCCGGGGCCGCTTCGCGATTGCCACCGCCGAAGAGGCTCGACAGGAACCCGCCGCTGCTCTGCGCCGGTGCCGCGCCCTGGGCACGGGCCTGCTGCAATTCGGCCTGAAGCTGCTGGACCTGGGCCTGGAGTTGCTTGTTCTGCTCGTCGAGACTCTTGATCGCGTGCTCCTGCACCAGGATCGATTGAGTCATGTAGTACGGCGCAGCCGGCTGGCGCGTCAGATGCTCCTTGATCCGCGCCTCGGCCTGGGCGTCACGCGGGGCTGAATCCTTTTCGGCTTGTTGCAACCGTGAAAACAGTCCATCGATCAGGGTTTGCTCTTCGCTATTCATGGCGACCTCATCAGATTGCCGGGTAGAAATCGGTCGTCCGGGCCAACGCTGGCAGGGACGTGCATCAGTTATGGGGTTGTTGCAGGAAGTTTCAATGATCCTTACGCAACGTTTACATTTGAGTGTCGGCCAGCCGCATCGGTTAAAGTGGCGCCTTGCTTTGACCTTGATAGCGATCCCATGACTCCGTTCACCGTACTGCGCGACTCCCTGTATTTCTTCCGCCGCAACCTGGGCCGGATCGCCGGGCTCTGCCTGCCCCTGATAGTGCTCGAAACCGTGCTCCAGCACCTGCTGGATAATGCCATCGGCCCCGACGCCCCACCCACCTACGACCTGCTGGCCGGGCTGGTGGTCTACCCGCTGTACACCGCGGCACTGATCCTGTTCCTCGATGCCCGTACCCGCGCAGAAGCACCCGCCAATCGCGTGCTGCTGGCCGCGGCCCTGAGCCTGTGGCCACGCATGGCCCTGCTGGCGGCGACCACCACCGTGGCGACCGTGCTGGGTCTGTCGTTGTATTTCCTGCCCGGCATCTGGCTGACCGTGGTCCTGGCTTTCGCCGAATACCGGCTGGTGCTGAACAGGAGCGAGCCCCTGCGGGCGATGAAGGAGAGCTTCAATCTCAGCCGTGGGCATTTCTGGCTGATCTTCACCTGCATCCTCTGCGTCATGGCGCCGCTGTGGATACTCAAGGGGATCACCGCCAACCTCTACCCGGAGCCGCAGAACCCGCTGCTGACGCTGGTCATCGACAGCGCCCACAGTTTTTTACAACTGTTCACCAGCGTCGTGCTCTTCCGTTTGTATATGCTGATCAGCGAAAAGCCTGGCCGGGACTGACCGGACAGCCCTCAGGGAGCGGGGTTAACCGCTGACAAGGCTGTCGGGTATGCTCCCACATCAACTGCAACGTCATAAGCCGCGCCCATGACCCGTTTATTACGTTACACCGTTCTCAGCCTCGTCCTGATCGCCGCCCTGCTCGGCCTCGCCCTCTACAGCCTGACCTGGCGCCCCGCCGACAAGGAAACCCTGCCCGTCAGTTGCACCGCCCAGGCGCCGGTGCTGGTCGCCGGCCAGGCGCTCAAGGTGATGACCTGGAACGTCCAGTACCTGGCCGGCAAGCGCTACGTGTTCTGGTACGAAACGGCCGACGGCAACGGCAAGGATGAACGCCCGACGCAGGCCGACATGGCCTTCAGCCTCGATGAAGTCTCGCGGGTGATTCGTGACGAGCAGCCGGACCTCGTGCTGTTGCAGGAAGTGGACGACAACGCCAAGGCCAGCGCCTATCAGGATCAGCTCAAACTGCTCCAGGAACGGGTCGCCGACCTCTACCCCTGCAGCACGCAGGCCTTCGACTGGAAAGCCGATTTCGTGCCCAACTGGCATATCCTCGGCAGCGTCGGCCGCAAGCTGGCGATTCTCAGCCGCTACCAGGTCGAACATGCCGAGCGCCTGCAACTGCCCCTCGGCCCGGCCAACCTGATCGCCCGCCAGTTCCAGCCCCGCCCGGCACTGCTGCTCAACTACCTGCCGATGAGCAATGGCGATCAACTGGCGGTGATCAACACCCAGCTGGCGCCCTTTGCCCAGAACGATACCCAGTTGCGCCAGGTGCAGGCGACCACCCATCTGCTGGACAAGCTCGAAAGCCAGGGCACGCCCTGGCTGATCGGCGGCGATTTCAACCTGCTGCCCCTGGGCCAGTATCTGCGCCTGCCGGCGCAGTTGCGCGGCGGCTATTCGGCGGACAGCGAACTGCACGTGCTGTGGGACAAGTACCCGATGATCCCGAGCAACAATGAAGCCAGCGGGATCGACCGCGAGCAGTGGCTGACCTTCTATCCGAACAACCCCGCCATCAGCGGCCCGGACCGCACGCTGGACTACTTCTTCTACAGCGCGAAGATGCGCCGGGTGCAGGCACAGGTGCGCCAGGACGATACGCTGAAGATCTCCGATCACCTGCCGCTGGTGGCGCGGTTTCTATTGCCGGCCGGGCACTAGCGGCCTTCAGGGCCCTCAGTGGGTCGCCGCCGGCTTGGCGTCGATCCGCACCCGCATCAGCCGGTAGGGTTTTTCCCGCTTGTCCTGCCCATCATGGAAACCGGGCGAGCGATGCAACTGGTTCGCGGTGAAGTAAAGATAGCCGTCCGGCCCGATCGACAGGGTGTCCGGCCACTGCGCCCGCGGGTCCTGGACGATGGTCTGCCAGCGCCCGTCGGGCAGGCGCTGGCGGATGGCGTCGTGTTCGTAGTCGCCGGCATACACCGAACCGTTGGCGTCCGCCTCGAGGCCGTCCGAGGCGCCCTTTTCCCCCAGGTCGACGACCGCCTTCTCCAGTTCGGCCTCGCTCACGCTGGCGTCGCGCAGCAACGCGGTCGAAATCGAATAGAGGTGCCGGCTCGACAGCGGGCAGAAGTACAGGGTCTGGCCATCGCTCGACAGGGCAATGCCGTCGGAGGCGACCTTGAGGAAGCTGTTCCCCCCCTGGGCGTCACGGGTGATCAGTGCCGGCTTGCCCTCGATCACCGGGACGAAGGACGGGTCGACCGAAGTCGACTTCGCACCGCTCAGGCGCCGGCTGGCGTTGCCAGTGGCAAGGTCGACCACGATGATCCCGCCGGGACCGCTGACGGAAGAGTCGGTCACATAGGCGACACCGGCCTGGCCGACGCGGAAGTCGAAGCGCACATCGTTGACGTAGGTACTCGGCAGGATGACGCTGGCGGGGAACACCAGCGTCTTCACCACCTTGTTCGAGGCCAGGTCGATCGCCACCAGCTTGGCGCCCCCGGCCCTGGGTCGGGAAAACCCGGGAGCGGCGGTGTCGAGCACCCAGAGCCGGCCACGGCCATCGGCGACCACGCTCTGCACGCTGATGAAGCCGGCGGCGGGGTCCTTGGGATCGGCGGTATTGATCGACCGGTTCGGGTAGGCGACCAGCTTGCCGTCGACGATTTCCGCCACGGTGAATTCGACGTTGTCACCCCAGCGCGGGAAGTTGACGAAAATCCTTCCGGTTTCGCTCACCGTCACCCCCGTCGGCATGGCGCCGTCGAACGCGTAGACCTGTTCGAGAGCGGCCTTGCCGGCCGGCGTGGCGGCCTGCTCGGCGAAAGAGAAAGCGCTGGCGGAAATGGCCAGCGCGAGGCTTGCAACCTTGAAGAGGGTTTTCATTTTCGATTTCCTGGACTTCGAACTGACACTGCCGGGAGCCCGCCACCTCATCAGAGGTTGGCACCGACAGAATGGGAGTGGTGTCAGGCTATCCGTGCCGCTCAATCGGAAAAACCGCCCGATCGGGGCAAGACCTTCAATGTTTCATTGAAAATGCTGGGGCACCTGCCGGAACACGGCAGGTGCCCACCCACTCAGGCGACAGGAATCGGGTTGTCGACCAGCGACAGGTTGAACTGGTGGATCAGCTCATGCTCGCCCTGGCCCTGGTTGGCACGCAGCGGCACGACCCGGTCCACCAGTACTTCGGTGGTCGCGGTTTCGAGCTTGACCAGGGTTTCGCGGATGAACTCGTCCAGCGGCATGGCGCGCTCGTCGCCGCTCTTGTGGATCAGGTCGGTGTCCACCCACGGCGGCGCGATTTCCAGCACCTTGACGCTGGTATCACGCAGGGCGAAACGTTGCGACAGCGAGTAGGAGTGGATCGCGGCCTTGGTCGCCGAGTACAGGGCCGTGGCCGCCAGTGGCAGGTAGGCCAGTACCGAACTGTTGTTGATGATGTACGCCTCGGGCTGGCGCTTGAGATGCTCGACGAACGCCGCGCTGATCCGCACCGGGCCGAGCAGGTTGGTTTGCAAGAGGCCTACGGCCTGCTCATCGTCGTAGTCACCGGAGCCAGGATTGTCGAAGGGCATGATGCCGGCGTTGTTGATGACCACGTTCAGCGACGGATGGCGGCGAATGACTTCCCCGGCGACCGCCTTGATCTGCTGCGGATCGTTGATATCCAACTGGATGGTGTCGATCCCCGGGTTGGCCCGGGCGATCTCGTCCAGCAGGGCCTGGCGCCGGCCGGCGATGATGACCTGGTTGCCACGCTGGTGGAACGCCTCGGCCAGGGCCCGGCCGATACCCGAGGTGCCGCCGGTGATGAAGACAGTGTTTGCGCTGAGTTTCATGGGTCGTGTCCTTCTCAATGAACGGGGATCAGTTGGCGCTGTAGCGAGGCGCCAGGCGGTTGCTGGAAAGCTGGCTGAACAGGGCCTGCCGGCTGGCTTCGTAGTGTTCGAACGGTTGCAGGTCATGCAGCGACGGGATGGAAATCAGCACATCCCGGTCGAAGTCCTGCAGGGCGCCGTCGACCAGGTCGGAGGCCGACATCACGATGCCCGGGTCGAGGTTTTCCAGCGGCAGGCCGCCGATCTGCCAGAAGTCGGTCGCGGTCGCCCCGGGCAGGACGGCCTGGACCTTGATGCCCTGTGCCGACAGCTCCTTGTGCAGCGACTGGCTGAAGGCGGTGACATACGCCTTGCTGCCGCCGTACACGCCATTGAGCAGTTCCGGGGCCAGGCTGACGATCGACGAGATATTGATCAGCGCGCCCTGCCGGCGGGCGATGAAGCCCGGTACCGCGGCGTAGGTCAGGCGGGTCAGCGCGGTGACGTTGAGGCCGATCATCTCGGCCATCCGCTCCACGTCGCTTTCCAGCAGGCTGGTGTGGGTGCCGATCCCCGCATTGTTCACCAGCAGGGTGATGCTCGCGTCTTCGCGCAGCTTGCGCTCGACCCGGGCCAGGTCCTGCGAGTCGGCCAGGTCCGCCGGGAAGACTTCGACGTTGCGCTGGGTGTCGGTGGTGATGCGGCTGGCCAGCATGTTGAGGCGGTCACGGTTGCGGGCCACCAGCACCAGGTCGTAACCGCGACGAGCCAGGCGCTCGGCATAGATGGCACCGATTCCGCTGGAAGCGCCGGTGATGAGGGCGGTGCCTTTGTGTTCCTGAGTCATGTTGCTGCTCCGTCATGTGTGGGGGACTGGAGCCATGATGCGGAAAACCGACTATGTCTTAAACGACGTATATGGTAGTTTTTCAGGACATCAGAACAGGAGCATTGCCATGCACCGAGTGGGCTATTTGCTGACCGAAGGTTTTCAGGTCATGTCCCTGGCGACCCAGGCAGTTTTCGAGTTCGCCAACATAGTCGCGGGGGAGCCGGTCTACCGGATCCAGAACTTCTCCCTGGCGGGAGGCCTGGTGCGCTCGTCCCTGGGCATGCAGATCGACACGCTGGCGCTGGGCAAGCCCGGCCTCGCCGACAGCTGGATGGTGGCGGGCACCCTCGAGCCGCTGACGCCACCAGACGCGGGCGTGCTCGACAGTGTGCGCGGCTTCACCGAAAACGCCCGGCGCACGGCGGGGATCTGCACGGGTGCCTTTGTCCTGGCCGCAGCGGGCGTGCTCGACCATCGTCGCGCGACCACGCACTGGGCCTATGCCGCGGACCTGCAGGCGAATTACCCGGACATCGAAGTCGAGGACGACCGGATCTACATCGTCGATGGGCCGGTATGGACCTCCGCCGGCATGACCGCCGGGATGGACATGACCCTGGGGATGGTGGAGAAGGATCTGGGGCCCGAGCTCGCACGGTCGGTGGCACACCGCCTGGTCATGCATCAACGCCGCTCCGGCGGACAGTCGCAGCACTCCGAACTGCTGTCGCTGTCCCCCAAGTCGGACCGGATTCAAAGCGCCCTGGACTATGCCCGCCAGCACCTGAGCCGGCCGTTGAGCGTCGAGGAACTGGCCGAGGTGGTGCACCTGAGCCCGCGGCAGTTCACCCGCGTGTTCACCGCCGAGACCGGCCAATCGCCGGCCAGGGCCGTGGAGAGCCTGCGGCTGGAGGCGGCGCGGTTGATGATCGAGCAGAGCCGCCACAGCCTGGATGTGGTGGCCCGGGAAACCGGCTTCCGGGACCGGCGTCACATGCGCGAGGTGTTCATCCGCGGCTTTGGCGTGCCACCGCAGGCGGTGCGGCGGGACGCCCGGCGGGTTGGCTGAACAGACGCCGATCACGCGCCTGCAGGTGGGCGGTGTCGGGTGGTTATTTGCGCGGCTTGGCCCGCGCCGTCGCCTCGGCCACCAGCGGATCATCCGGCCAGTAGTGCTTGGGGTAACGCCCCTTCAGATCCTTCTTCACGTCGGCATAGGTGCTGCGCCAGAAGTTCGCCAGGTCCTGGGTCACCTGCACCGGCCGTCGCGCCGGAGACAGCAGGTGCAGCTTCACCACCTGCCGGCCGCCGGCCACCCGCGGCGTCTCGGCCAGCCCGAACAGCTCCTGCAGGCGCACCGCCAGGATCGGCGGCTGCTCGCTGTAGTCCAGGCGGATCGACGAGCCCGACGGCACGCTCAGATGGTGCGGGGCCAGTTCGTCCAGGCGCTGCGGCAACGGCCACGGCAGCAGGTTGTGGACGATGCTCGCCAGTTCCAGGTTGGCGAAATGGCTGAGCCGCGAAACCCGCCCCAGGTAAGGTGCCAGCCAGTGCTCCAGGCTCGCCAGCAGGGCCGGGTCGCTGACGTCCGGCCATTCGCTCTCGCCCTTGTCCGCCAGGTCAAGCTGGCGCAACAGGGCCACCCGCGCCTGCCACTGGCGCAGTTCCGGCGTCCAGGGCAACAGTTCGAGGCCCTTGCGCCGCACCAGGTTGACCAGCGCCTGGCTGCGGGCGCTCTCGTCCAGGCCGGTCAACGGCTCGCGACTGAGCACCAGTTCGCCAACCTTGCGCTGGCGTTCGGCACGCAGCACGCCCTCACGCTCATCCCAGTCCAGTTGATCGACAGTGCTCACCTGCTCGGCCAGCACCGTGTCGAACAGAGCGGGGTCGAACTCGGCCGCCAGGTAGATCCGCTCTTCGCGCTGCCCCTGGCGACTGCCGAGGTCGGCGATCACCAGCCAGGGCTGCTTCATCAGACTGTCGGTTTCGCTGAACATCGCCGCGCGGCCGTTGGCCAGGCGGTATTCCGCACCACCGGCGCGGCGCTGCTGGGCGACCCGGTCCGGGTAGGCCAGCGCCAGCAGCGCACCGAGCCAGCGCGAATGCTCGGGATCGGCCACCGGCTCGGTCGCCTTGCCGCGCAGGTAACCCCGGTATTGCCGCGCCAACTGCCGGGCGCGCTGCACCCCGCCCTGTCCACCGCGGGCCACCCGTTCCTCACCCGCCAGCAAGGCCAGGCGGCTGTGCAGGTCGGCACCACCGCCACGCTGGATATCGCGCTCGCCGAGCAGGGCCGCGACATCGCAGGCCATGTTCGCCAGACCCAGCGCCTGGCCACGCAACAGCAGGTGGGCGATACGCGGATGCGCCGGCAGCTCGGCCATGGCCTGGCCATGGCGGGTCAGCGTCGGTGCTTCGCCCGGCTTCACCGCCAGGGCCCCCAGGCGCTGGAGCAGGTCGCGGGCTTGGGTAAACGCCGCGGCCGGGGGCACATCGAGCCAGACCAGTTGCTCGACCGCCACGCCCCAGCGCGCCAGTTGCAGGGCCAGCCCGGCCAGGTCGGCCTGGAGAATCTCGGCGCTGCCGTAGGCCGCCAGTTGTTCATGCTGGGCCTCGGACCACAGCCGATAGCACACGCCCGGCTCCAGGCGCCCGGCCCGGCCGGCACGCTGGGTCGCACTCGCGCGGGAAATGCGCTGGGTATCCAGGCGGGTCATGCCGCTGCCCGGGTCGAAGCGCGGCACCCGCGCCAGCCCGGCGTCGATCACCACCCGCACGCCGTCAATGGTCAGGCTGGTTTCGGCGATGTTGGTCGCCAGCACCACCTTGCGCTTGCCCGCCGGGGCCGGCTCGATGGCCGCACGCTGGGCCGCCAGGTCCAGCTCGCCATGCAACGGGCAGAGCAGGATCTCCGGGCGGCTGCCCAGGGCTTCCTCCAGTTGCTGATGCACGCGGCGGATCTCAGCCTGCCCCGGCAGGAACACCAGCAGGCTGCCGCTTTCATCGCTGACCGCTTCGTGCACCGTCTGCACCACCCGCGGCTCGATGAACTCGCCGGGCTGGAAAGGCCGCCCCCAACGGGTCGCCACCGGGAACATGCGGCCCTCGCTGCGCACCACCGGCGCGTCCCCCAGCAGGCTGGACAGGCGCTCGCCCTCCAGGGTCGCCGACATCAGCAGGATCTTCAGCGGCTGCTCGTCACGAAACATCTCGCGACCATTGAGGCTCAGGGCCAGGGCCAGGTCGGCGTCCAGGCTGCGCTCGTGGAACTCGTCGAAGATCAGCAGGCCGACGCCCTCCAGGGCCGGGTCATCCTGCAGGCGCCGGGTCAGGATACCTTCCGTGACCACTTCGATCCGCGTGCCGGGGCCCACCTTGCTCTCCAGGCGGATACGATAACCCACGGTTTCGCCGACCTTTTCCCCCAGCTCCGCCGCCAGTCGCTCGGCCGCCGCACGGGCCGCCAGGCGCCGAGGTTCGAGCATCAGGATGGTTTGCCCGGCCAGCCACGGCTCGTGCAGCAGCGCCAATGGCACACGGGTGGTCTTGCCCGCGCCGGGCGGGGCTTCGAGCACGGTTTCGTGGCGTTCGCCCAGGGCCTGGCGCAGGGCAGGCAAAACTTCATCAATCGGCAAGGAAATCATGGTGGCTCCAGAACAGGCCGCCGAGTATAACGGCGAACCGAGCTGCATTAATCACGGTCTTATTCGTTGACCCTTGTATAGTTGGCCTTTCCCCCAGGAGATCCTTGCATGCGTATTTCTTCGCGCGTTATCGGCGGCGTCGTGGTTGCCACCCTGCTGACCCAGTTGACCGCCTGTGGCTCGATCTTTTTCCCCGACCGCCGTGGCCAGATCGAAGGCAAGATCGACCCGCTGGTCGCCGGCCTCGATGCCATCGGCATCCTGTTCTATGTCATCCCCGGGCTGATCGCCTTCGGCATCGACTTCGCCACCGGCGCCATCTACCTGCCCAACGGCACCACCGCGCAGATCGCCCCGGAAAAACTCCATGAATCCATTGGCACCGATGGCCGGGTGGACAACCAGAAACTGCAGGCCATCATCCAGACCGAACTGGGCCAGAGCCTGCCGCTGAACGATCCGCGGCTGATCCAGCACAAGGGCAGCCTGCAGCAACTGGCGCTGTACGGCCTGCAACCTTCCGCCTGATACCCGCCCGCACAAGGACCGCCCCTGCATGAGCAACAGCCCCGAACACGCTCGCCTGCTGCGCCTGGCCACCCGGGCCTCGGTGGCGGTCGCCAGTATCCTGATCGTGACCAAGGCCATCGCCTGGTGGCTGAGCGGCTCGGTGAGCATGCTCGCCGGCCTGACCGACTCGGCGCTCGACGGCGTGACCTCGTTCCTCAACCTGCTGGCGGTGCACTATGCGCTGCGCCCGGCGGATGACGATCACCGCTACGGCCATGGCAAGGCCGAGTCGCTGTCCGGCATGGCCCAGGCGCTGTTCATTGCCGGCAGCGCCATTCTGATCGCGGTACAGGCGGTGGAACGGATCCGCCATCCGGAGCCGGTCGGCGCGCCCTGGCTGAGCATCGGCGTGATCGTGCTGTCGCTGGCGCTCACGGCCGCGCTGCTGGTGCTGCAACACCGGGTCATCCGTGCCACCGGCTCCACCGCCGTGCGCGCCGACTCGCTGCATTACCGCTCGGACATGCTGCTCAACGGCAGCATCCTGCTGGCCCTGGTCTTCGCCAGCCTCGGCTTCGCCCAGGTGGACGCCTGGTTCGGCCTGGGGATCTCGGCCTACATCCTGTGGAGTGCGATCCAGATCGGCCGCGAGAGTTTTGCCGTGCTGATGGACGAGGAACTGTCGCCCGAAATCAGCCAGCACATGCTGGAGCTCGCCAAGGGCGTGCCGGGTGTGCTCGGCGCCCATGACCTGCGTACGCGGGTGTCGGGCAACCACTGGTTCGTGCAGTTGCACCTGGAGTTGCCGGGGGAATTGACGCTGTCGGTGGCCCATGGCCTGAGCGACCAGGCCGCCGATGCGATCAGCGCCGTTTACCCGAAGGCCGAAGTGCTGGTGCACGCCGACCCTCGGGAAGTGGTGAAGCGCCGCGACTGATCAGTAGTTGACCTGGTAGCCGCGGCTGCTCAGGCAGTTGCCCTGTGCCTGGCGGTAGGTCTGCACCACCGAGGGGTCCGGGGCATAGGTGGCCCGGGCCGGGTCGAAGCCGCTCTGCTGCACGGCCCAGCGATAGCAGTCCTCGCCATCCTGCTGCACCTGCTCGGGGCTCTGGCCGTTGGCCGGGTAGGCCACCACGTCATAGCCATTGCCCGATGGCGTCGGCGCCACCTGTGGCGCGGCGGCGGGCGGATCGACCACCACGTAGTCCTGGGTATCTTCCTGATAGAGGTAGTAGGCGCCTGCCGCAAGGAAGAACAGCGTGCTGCCGACCCAGACTTCCCGTGCATAGTCGGGCAGGTAACTGATACGGATCCCGCGCGGTGGTGCGACCACCACATAACGTGGCCCCTGCGGGCGATACCAGTAGCCGCCGGAGAAGAAGTAGTCCTGCCCGCGATACGGCACCCGCCAGTTGCGGTCGGGGAAACGGTCGATCACATAACCGGGACGATACTGCGGCCCGGGGCCCCAGCCATTGCCATGGCCGGACGGCCGCCCCGGCCAGCGGTGGTCGTTGGGGTGATCGAAGTTGCCACCGGGCCGGCCGTTGTAGCCGCCGGGCTGCCAGCCGGGGTTGTAGCCGTTGCGCCGGGGAATGTCCGAGTAGTTGCCACGCAGCGGCTCCTGGGTCTGGCGCACGGTATCGGGCCGGCTCTGGATCGGCAGGTTGTTCTGCGGCTGTGGCGCCGGGCGACTCTGCTGGTTGGGATCGTTCTGGGGTGGACGCGGCTGCCACTGGCCGCCGAAGTTCTGCTCGCGCCGCTCGAAGTGCGGGTTGTTCTCCGGACGGGGCTGGCTGTTCTGCGGATGGAACGGGGTCATCTCCGGACGGGCCTGGGGTGCCTGCGGGCGAACCTCTGGTGTCTGCGGACGCGGTTGGACGTTCTCCGGGCGCGGCTGATTGTTCCCCGGCCGCTCCTCATGACCGCCCGGCCGCCCTTCGGGGCCACGCTGGCCACCGTTGGGATGGGGATGTTGCTGATTATCGTCACCCCGATCTTCAGCCAGCGCTTGCGCACCAACACTCATACAGAGCAAGCCAACACCTGCCAGACGCCAGATGCGCGATTTCATTCGGTTCCTCACTGCGGTTCAGGGCATGACCATAAGACTGGGAAAGCGGATTCCGGTTCTGCAACACTTTATCAGTCACGCGACTTATTTTACGCCCAATAAAAAAGGGAGGCTCGTCAGCCTCCCTTTGGGGAATTTCGTCCGTGCTCGACGCTTTTGACGCCGGCTCACCTCACACCGTCTTCTGGACCGTGTGTAGCCCGGGGGCCTGCACAACCCTGTGGGATTGCCGGCCGCGGCGCGCCTGATTCGGCGGACCGCTGTGGACTCGATGTCCGGGCAGTGATTCGTGTTGCAGTGATTCTGGTGATAAGAATAGGCCGACAGCGGCGGCAGGCGATTGCGAACATTGCTCGAATAAACATGACTTGCGCAATATTTCGCTTCAGATGGATAATTCAGCGCAATTGTTATGATAAAGGTCTGAATGATGAGCAAACTCGACCGATACGACCTGAGCATTCTGGCGGAATTGCAGCGCGATGCCCGCATCTCCAACCAGGAGCTGGCCGAACGCATCGGCCTGTCGCCATCGCCCTGTTCGCGGCGGGTCAAGCAATTGGAAGACGACGGCTACATCTCGCGCCAGGTCGCCCTGCTGGACCGCAAGAAGCTCGGCTTGAGCCTGACCGCCTACGTGTTGATCGGCATGGACCGGCACACCCCTGAACGCTTCGAGAACTTCGAGGCGGCGATCCGCAGCTTGCCGCAGGTACTGGAGTGCAGCCTGGTCACCGGGATGGATGCCGACTACCAGCTGAAGGTGGTGGTGGCCGACATGGATCACTACCAGAAACTGCTGCTCGGCCACCTGACCCGTATCGAAGGGGTGACCAGCGTGCGCTCCAGCTTCGTGCTCAACCAGGTGCTCAACAGCACCGAGTTGCCGTTGAATCACCTGCGCAACTGAACCGGGATCTGAGGCAAACCGCCGCAGGTCAATGCCGGCCGATTCTTCGCTGGCGTATACTCGGTGGGCTTTTTACCTCGCGTGTGCTGGAGAGTCCCGATGGATCCTGCCGTTTTCGAAGAATGGATGATGACCGGCCTGGTCAGCATCCTGATCATTTTCATGGGTTTCATCGTCTGGGACCTGGCGAAAAAGTCCAAGGCCGGACGCTTCGGTACGCTGATCCTGTTTTTCGTGCTGGGCCTGGGCGTGGCGGCGTTCGTGATCAAGAGCGTGGTGATCGGCCTGATCGAGTCCGGCTCGCTATAACCGCGCCGGGACTTCCTTCCACTGGCCCTGGTCGAGCCCATCGAGCGTCCAGTCGCCAATCCGCACCCGTACCAGGCGCAGGGTCGGCAGGCCCACCGCAGCCGTCATCCGCCGCACCTGGCGGTTGCGGCCTTCGCGGATGATCAGTTCCAGCCAACGGGTGGGGATACTCTGGCGAAAGCGCACCGGTGGGTTGCGCGGCCAGAGCTGGGGTTCCTCGAGCAGCCGGGCCTGGGCCGGCAGGGTCATGCCATCGTTCAACTCGACGCCCTTGCACAAACGCTCGATCTGCTCCGCCGTGGGAATGCCTTCGACCTGCACCCAGTAGGTTTTCGCCAGCTTGTGCTTCGGGTCGGCGATGCGCGCCTGGAGCTGGCCGTCGTTGGTCAACAGCAACAGCCCCTCGCTGTCGCGGTCCAGACGGCCGGCCGGGTAGACACCCGCNNCCGGCCGGCGGGGTAGCCCCCCGCCACATCGATGAAGTCCTTGAGCGTTGCCCTTCCCTCACCGTCGCTGAACTGGGTCAGCACATCGAACGGCTTGTTGAACAGGATCAGCTTGGGCTCGCGCGGCGGCGCCTTGGCGACACGACGGGGAGCGACAGGGCTTTTCGCCGCCGAACGGCGGGCGATGGGACGGGGGGGACGAGGCATGGCGAAGTGGACATCTGAGGATCAGGAGCCGTCATGCTAGGGCGTGCCGGGGATTATTTCCAGACGGGCCATGACCAATGCTTTCGAGGATGATAAAAGCTTCGCGGGCAAGCCCGGCTCCTACAGTACTGCGTCGTTCACAGATTTTGTATACGACGCGGTACTGTAGGAGCCGGGCCTGCCCGCGAAAGCGTCAACCTGGGCGACACAAGACTCCGCGGCCGCCCACGCCAGCGATATCAGCGGAACGGCGGCTCGTCGAAACTGCGCAGCTTGCGCGAGTGCAGCGAGTGCAGCTCGGTACGCAGCAGGTCCACCGCGGCGATGCCGATCTTCAGGTGCTGGCTGACCGCCCGCTCATAGAACGCGTTCGCCGACCCCGGCAGCTTGATTTCGCTGTGCAACGGCTTGTCCGATACGCACAGCAACGTCCCGTAGGGCACACGCAGGCGATAGCCCTGGGCGGCGATGGTGCCGCTTTCCATGTCCACCGCCACGGCACGGGACAGGTTGATCAACGGACGCTCCTGGGCCCAGCGCAATTCCCAGTTGCGGTCGTCGTAAGTCAGCACGGTACCGGTACGCAGGCGCTTCTTCAGGTCGTCGCCCTTGTCGCCGGTGACATTCGCGGCCGCTTCCTGCAGCGCCAGTTGCACTTCGGCCAGGGCCGGAATCGGGATGTTCGGCGGCACCACCCGGTCGAGGATGCCGTCACGGCGCATGTAGGCGTGGGCCAGCACGTAGTCGCCGATGGTCTGGGATTGGCGCAGGCCGCCGCAGTGGCCGATCATCAGCCAGCAATGCGGACGCAGCACCGCCAGGTGGTCGGTGATGTTCTTGGCGTTGGACGGACCGACGCCGATGTTGACCAGGGTCACGCCATGACCATCCGCGGCCTGCAGGTGATAGGCCGGCATCTGGTAGCGGTGCCAGACCACCGCGGCCGCCACCGCCTGGGCCTCGGCGTAGTCCATGCCCTTGTCGATGATCACGTTGCCCGGCAGCACCATGCGCACGAAACGCGGATCGTCGCGCAGTTGTTCCAGGCCATGGAGGATGAACTGGTCGACGTAGCGGTGATAGTTGGTCAGCAGAATCCACGGCTGCACATGGCGCCAGTCGCTGCCGGTGTAGTGCACCAGGCGACGCAGGGAAAAGTCGACCCGCGCCGCATCGAACAGCCCCAGCGGCAGCGGCTCGGCGTTTTCCCAGTCGTGCAGGCCATCGGCGATATCGTCGGTGGCGGCGGACAGGTCGGTACTCGGGAACACCCGTGCCAGGGCCGCGGCGGTCACGCCGGAACCGGCCAGTTCATCGCCCTGCTCGACCACGTACGGATAGGGAATGTTCTGCTCGCTGACACCGACTTCCACCGTCACGGTGAAATCGCGCATCAACGGCACCAGCTGTTCCAGCAGATATTTGCGAAACGCCCTGGGATGGGTGACGGTGGCGCTGTAGGTGCCCGGCAACTGGACCTTGGCATAGGCGCGAGTGGTCGTCGGAACCTCGCCCTGATAGGTGTAGGTCAGGCGCAGTTCGGGGTAACGGAACAGGGCGCGCTGGTCGGCGTCGGGTTCGACGCGGTCCTTGAGATAGCGCTTGAGCGCCTGGCTCAGGGCGGTCGTCGCACGCTCGTGGAGTTCGGCCAGGCGGTCGACGGCCTGCTCGGGGGTTTGCACGACAATAAAAGCTTCGGTCACGGAGAGTATCCTGTCTTTTGATGTTGCAGGCCCTCATCTTGCCTGCAACCTCGTCGGACGGGAACATCGGCGTTTCGTTCCGCCACGCGATCAGAAGCCCTGCGGGGTCGAACGGGCAACGATGGCTTCGACATTCACCCCGCGTGGCAAGGTGCCGTAGACCCGGCCAGCGCCGTCCAGGCGCCCGGCGATGAAACCGTCGCTGACCGCCGAGTTGCCCGCCTCCAGCAGCAGCTTGGCCTGCAGGGCCAGGGCGATGTCCTCGGTCAGTTGCCGGGCACGGTACTGGATGTCGCCGGTATCGGCGAACGCCTGCCTGAGTTGCCCGATATGCCGGGCCAGGCGCGGGTCGCCATGACCATCGCCCAGCTCGTCGAACAGCACTTCGAGCACCCCCGGCTCCTTCGACAGCGAGCGCAGTACATCCAGGCACTGCACGTTCCCCGAACCTTCCCAGGTCGAGTTCACCGGTGCCTCGCGGTACAGCCGCGGCAGGATGCTGTCTTCCACGTAGCCGGCGCCGCCCATGCATTCGGCCGCCTCGTTGATCATCGCCGGCGCCCGCTTGCAGATCCAGTACTTGCCCACCGCCGTGACCAGCCGGGCGAAGCGGGCCTCGCGCTCATCTCCCAGGCGGTCCAGCGCCTGGCCCATGCGCAGGCTCAGGGCCAGGGCCGCCTCGCTCTCCAGCGCCAGGTCCGCCAGCACGTTCTGCATCAGCGGCTGCTCACTCAGCAGGCGCCCACCGACCCGTCGATGCGCACAGTGGTGGCTGGCCTGGGTCAGGGCCTGGCGCATCAGGGCACTGGAGCCGACCATGCAATCGAAGCGGGTCATCGCCACCATCTCGATGATGGTCGGCACGCCACGCCCTTCTTCGCCGATCATCCAGGCCAGGGCGCCACGAAATTCCACTTCGCTCGAGGCGTTCGAGCAATTGCCCAGCTTGTTTTTCAGGCGCTGGATGTAGAACTGGTTGCGGCTGTCGTCCGGGCGGTGCCGCGGCAGCAGGAAACAGGTCAGGCCCTTGTCGGTCTGGGCCAGGGTGAGGAAAGCGTCGCACATCGGTGCCGAGCAGAACCACTTGTGCCCCACCAGCTCATAGGGCTGGCCGGGACCGCCAGCGCCGACGGGATACGCGCGCGTGGTGTTGGCCCGGACATCCGTGCCGCCCTGCTTCTCGGTCATGGCCATGCCGATGGTGGCGCCGCTCTTGTGGGCGATTCCGACATTACGCGGGTCATAGCGGGTGCTGAGGATGCTCGGCAGCCACTGCCCGGCGATGTCCGCCTGCAGCCTCAGGGCCGGCACGCAGGCGAAGGTCATCGTCAGCGGACAGCCGGTGCCGGCCTCGGCCTGGCTGTGCAGGTAAGTCATCGCGGCGCGGGCCACGTGGGCACCGTCCTGCGGGTCGGTCCAGGGCAGCGAGGGCAGGCCGTGCTCGATGGCGGTACGCATCAGCTCGTGATAGGCAGGATGAAACTCCACCAGGTCCTGGCGATGACCATAGCGGTCATGGCTGACGAACACCGGCTTGTTCTGGTTGGCCTGGAAACCCGCCTCCATCAGCGGCCCTCCGGCCAGCGCCCCATACTCGTCGATACGGGCCTGCGCCCAACCGGCGCCAAGGCGCCGCGACCACTCCTGCAGCGGCAGGTCGATCCGGTAGAGGTTGGCGCCATCGAGCGAGGGTGGCTGATTGGTGACTTCGTGGGTTTCGGCGTACTGATGGAGATTCATCGGGGCTGCTCCTGCAGGAAGTACCTGGAAGGCCAGTGAATCATGCAGCACACCGGGAAAAAAGTGGCATATACGCCTAAATGCCGGCGCTTTCGCCCTCTACCTGACTCAACAGCCGCCGCGCCAGGACACTCTGCAACTCCTCGAAACGCACCGGCTTGTGCAGGTAATCGGTGACGCCAGCGGCCCGGGCCCCCTCGTGCTCCACGCCATTGACAAGGCCGGTCAGCGCCAGGATCGGCACCTGCGCGAGGCGTACCTGCTCGCACAATATCGCCGCCCCCTGCGGTTCGGCCGCACTATCGAGCAGCAGCGCGTCGACACTGTCCTGCCGCAACAGGTCGATGGCCGCCCGAGGCACGTTGGCGGTCAGCACCCGATAGCCGAGCTTGAGGAGCATGCCCCTGACCACCAACTGGCTGACCTCATTGCCGTCCACCAGCAACACCGTGCACTCCTGCGGCTTGCGCGGTGTCGACAATGGCCGGGAAAGCCGCGGCGCCGACACCGTCACATCGACCTCGATCTGGAAGCGGCTGCCCATGCCCGGTTCGGATTGGTGAGTCATGCGCCCACCCAGCAGTTCGATCAGTTGCCGGCAGATCGCCAGGCCAATGCCCAGGCCGCCGTATTCGCGGGTCATCGAGCCATCGAGCTGGAAGAACCGCTGGTACAGCGTGGCTTCGTCCAGATGGGTGAAACCGATTCCGCTGTCGATCACGGCAAAGGACAGGGTCAGGTGCCCGGGCTCGGCCGAGTGGCCGATCACCCGCAACACCAACCCGCCTTCACGGGTGAACTTAATGGCATTGTCCACCAGGCACTCCAGGCACTGGACAATTTTCGTCGCATCGCCGTGGAGGCTGTCGGGCAGTTCGTCGGCCACTTCGACGGAGAAATGCAACCCCTTGTTCAGCACATTCCCGGCGAACTGTTCCTGCAGGCCCTTGAGCAGGCCCCGCAGGCTGAAAGCCTGCGGATACACCTTGAGCCGCCCGGCCTGCAGCTCGGTGAGGGTGAGCAGGCCGTTGACCATGCGCATCATGTCCCGCGCCGAACCGGCGGCCGTCTGCTGGTACTGCTCCAGTTCCGGATTCAGTTCCAGGGTCTGCATCAGTTCCAGCGAACCGATCACCCCATTCATCGGCGTGCGCAATTCATGGGTGACCGTCGCCAGGAACTCGTCCTTGAGGCGATTGCTGTTGGCCAGTTCCTGGTTCAGCACTTCCAGTTTCTGCCCGGACTCCAGCAGGGTCTGCGCCTGCTGTTCGCGCATGGCATTGATCCGGTCGGCCAGGGCCAGCGACAACAGGCCAACCTCCAGGGCCGAGCCGATCTGGCTGGCGTACATGGTCAGGAACATGTTCGGCAGATAGCCCAGCACCATCAGGGTGTTGACCAACCCGCCCAGCAGGAACGCCGACCAGGCGATAATGAAATAGCGGGCCACCCTCTGGCCGCGGTACCAGGCACTGAGCCCGGCGAAGAAGATGGTCACGGTAAAGGCCAGGGCCAGCGCCGTTGCCAGGCGCAGGGCCAGCGCATAGCCGCTCATCAGCGACAACGCCATGACCAGCGCCCCCACCGCCATCAACAGCAGCAACAGGCGATCCAGCCAGCGACTGTGGGCCGCCGTATTCAGGAAGCGGCGGGAAAACTGGCAACCGAAGAAACCCGCCGAACCGATCAGGAACGGCGTCGCGGCGTTGGCCCACCAGGGGTTGTTCGGCCAGAAGTACTGGACCGCCGCACCGTTGACCGACAACTGGTAGAAGCCGAACGAGGCGATATAGAAGATGTAATAGAGGTAGCTGGTGTCGCGCACGCTGAGGTAGATGAACAGGTTGTAGACCAGCATCCCCAACAGCACGCCATAGATCAGCCCGAGCACGTACAGGCGCACCGGCTGCTCCTCCAGGTAGGCCTGGCTCGACCACAGGCTCAGCGGCGCCTGGACCGAACCCGCGGTCTGCAGGCGCAGGTAGACGGTCTTGCTTTCGTTCGGGGCGAAATCCAGCTCGAACAGGTAGTTGTTCTGCTTGATCGGCCGGCTGGCGAAGGGCAGCTCATCACCGGTACGCTGGTTCAGACGGTATTCGCCGCTGGCGTCCGGCAGGTAGAGGTCGATGTGGTCCATCGGCGGGTAGGCCAGTTCCAGCAGCCAGGTTCGCCGTGCGTCGGGATTTTTCGGCTTGTAGGTCAGGTCGACCTTGAGCCAGAACGCCGATTGCGAATAACCGGCGTTGAGCGCGTCCTTGTCGTGCTGACGAAAGTGGCCGGCCATGGCGGGCGAGGCAATTTGCGCGATAGCGGCCTGGCCGCCCACGTCCTCGAACACTTGCATGACCCGGCCCAGGGGCAGGCTCTGAGTGGATTCATCAAACTCGACTGCGCTCGCCATCAGCGGCAGCAAGCTCAACAACATCATCAGCAAATAGCGCATACAGCCCCAGCATGGCCATTCCGGTCGCGTCAGGAGCCCCCATTCCCTTGAGACGACGTGATGCCGCATAGCCTGTTATTCGTTTGGATCCACTCTAGCATAGCCACTGATGGCTAAAAAACACCATTGTAATATTTCGGCGAATCGCTCTAGAACGGGCATTTGCGCGATTGAATCGAATTTGTGAGTAGCTGCTGTCGGCCACATCGGACAAACCTTCCGGGAAAAGATGCAACGCTGCGTGGACGATTCCGAAAAAAGCGATTGGTGGTAAGCTCGCGCCCCATGAATATCTACAGCTCTCGTCCCGTTGTTCTCTGCCTTTCCGGACACGACCCCAGTGGCGGCGCCGGCCTCCAGGCGGATATCGAAGCCCTGCTCGCCCAGGGTTGCCATGCCGCTCCCGCGGTCACCGCGCTGACCGTGCAGGATACGGTGAATGTCAGCGACTTCCGCGTGCTCGATCGCGAGTGGGTGTTGGCCCAGGCCAATGCGGTGCTCAACGACTCGACGGTCGCGGCGGTCAAGCTGGGCATGCTCGGCTCCCTGGAAATGGTCGACACGGTAGTCGAACTGCTCCAGGCGCACCCCCATCTGCCGATGGTCTGCGACCCGGTGCTGCGCGCTGGCGGCGGCGGCCGACTGGGCAAGGACGAGGTCGGCTACGCCATGCGCGAGCGCCTGCTGCCCCTGGCGAAGATCGCCACCCCCAACCTGCCCGAAGCGCGCATCCTGGCCGAGTTGCCCGAAGGCAGCGCCGATGAATGCGCGCAAAAGCTCCTGCCGTACTGCCAATACCTGCTGATCACCGGCGGCCATGGCGATGAGGAGCAGATCCACAACCGCCTGTACGGTCGTGACGGCAGCCGCCAGACCTTCAAATGCCAGCGCCTGCCCGGCAGCTATCATGGTTCGGGCTGCACCCTGGCGAGCGCCCTCGCCGGTCGCCTGGCCCAGGGCGAGCAACTGGTCAGCGCCGTGCAATCGGCCCTGGACTACACCTGGCGCACCCTGCGTGACGCCGAACAACTGGGCCAGGGGCAGTTCGTACCGCGCCGCCTGCCGCTGGATTTCTGCTCGTAATGTCTCCACCCGTAACGTCTTGAGGCCGAATCGATGAAACTACGTGGCCTGTATGCCATCACCGACAGCCAGTTGCTGGCCGGCAAGTTCCTCGCCCATGTCGAGGCCGCACTGGAAGGTGGCGTGACGCTGCTGCAGTATCGCGACAAGAGTACCGACGAGGCCCGCCGCCTGCGCGAGGCCGAGGCCCTGCTCAGGCTCTGCGAGCGCTACGGGACCCGGCTGATCATCAACGATGACGCCGAACTGGCCGCGCGCCTAGGGGTCGGCGTACACCTCGGGCAGACCGACGGCCCACTGACCCCGGCCCGTGCACTGCTCGGCAGCCGGGCGATCATCGGTGCCACCTGCCATGCGCAACTGGAACTGGCCGAACAGGCCGCCCGGGAAGGCGCCAGCTACGTCGCCTTTGGCCGCTTCTTCAATTCCAATACCAAGCCCGGTGCACCGGCGGCCGATATCGCCCTGCTCGAACGGGCCCGCCCTGCGTTGCACCTGCCGATCTGCGTGATCGGCGGTATCACCCTCGACAATGCCGCGCCGCTGGTCGCCCAGGGTGCCGACCTGCTGGCGGTGATCCACGGGCTGTTCGGTGCCGAAAGCGCCCAGGAAGTGACGCGCCGCGCGCGCGCCTTCAATGCCCTCTTCACTTCATGATTTTCTGAGAGCCCGACCATGTCTCGTTCCGAAACGCTGTTTGCCAATGCCCAGAAACATATTCCCGGTGGCGTGAACTCGCCCGTTCGGGCGTTCAAGAGCGTCGGCGGCACCCCGCTGTTCTTCAAGCACGCCGAAGGCGCCTACGTCACCGATGAGGACGACAAGCGCTATGTCGACTACGTCGGTTCCTGGGGGCCGATGATCCTCGGCCACAGCCATCCGGACGTGCTCGATGCGGTGCGCAGGCAGCTGGAACACGGCCTGTCCTATGGCGCACCGACCGCCATGGAAACCGAAATGGCCGACCTGGTCTGCTCGATCGTGCCGTCGATGGAAATGGTGCGCATGGTCAGCTCCGGCACCGAGGCGACCATGAGCGCCATCCGCCTGGCCCGTGGCTACACCGGCCGCGACAGCATCATCAAGTTCGAAGGCTGCTACCACGGCCACTCCGACAGCCTGCTGGTCAAGGCCGGCTCCGGCGCGCTGACCCAGGGCGTACCGAGCTCGGCCGGCGTGCCGGCGGCGTTCGCCAGGCACACCCTGACCCTGCCGTTCAACGACATCGACGCGGTGGCGAAGATGCTCGGCGAGGTCGGCCAGGACGTGGCGTGCATCATCGTCGAGCCAGTGGCTGGCAACATGAACTGCGTGCCACCGACGCCAGGTTTCCTCGAAGGCCTGCGCAGCCTGTGCGACCAGCACGGCGTGGTGCTGATCTTCGACGAAGTGATGACCGGCTTCCGCGTCGCCCTCGGCGGTGCCCAGGCCCACTACGGTGTGACCCCGGACCTGAGCACCTTCGGCAAGATCATCGGTGGCGGCATGCCCGTAGGCTGCTTCGGCGGCAAGCGCGAGATCATGTCGCGCATCGCCCCACTGGGCCCGGTCTACCAGGCCGGCACCCTGTCCGGTAACCCGCTGGCCATGGCCGCCGGCCTGACCACCCTGCGCCTGATCAGCCGTCCGGGCTTCCATGCCGAACTGACCGACTACACCACGCGCCTGCTCGACGGCCTGCAGCAGCGTGCCGATGCCGCCGGTATCCCGTTCGTCACCACCCAGGCCGGCGGCATGTTCGGCCTGTATTTCAGCGGTGCCGACGACATCGTCACCTTCGACGACGTGATGGCCAGCGACGCCGACCGCTTCAAGCGCTTCTTCCACCTGATGCTCGAAGGCGGCGTATACCTGGCGCCAAGCGCCTTCGAAGCCGGCTTCACCTCGATCGCCCACGGCGACACCGAGCTGAAACTGACCCTGGATGCCGCCGAGCGGGCCTTCGCCGCGCTGAAATAAGCGCAGGCACCCGTCACCGATTCGACGCCGGGCCCGACCGGCGTCGACTTTCCCGGCTAAACTTTCGGTGTCGCTCCCCGTCATCCCATCCATGTCCGGCAAAACCGGGCGATATAACGCCCACGCAGCAGAAAAACGAGTAAAGACTTTGTAAGGTGGCCCCCGCTTATTTCATAATGCGCGCCATACACATCCCCTGGCCGGGTACGCCCGCCCTTCAGAGGTACGTCGATTCCCATGAACCGCACCAGCCGCGCCCTTTCATTGGGCTGCCTGTTGCTCCTTCAGCCGCTGCTGGCCCATGCCGGTGGCAACTCGTTGTTGATCCCGGCAATGGGGCGTTGCACCCTCAACACCCAGCCGCAGGATCTCGCCGAGGCCCTGAGCGCCTGCGAACAGGCAGCCAAGGGCGGCGACGCGCAGGCGCAATACGAGTTGGGCGAGTTCTACTACGATGGCAAGAATGCCCCACGCGACCTCAACAAGGCCCTGAGCAACTTCGAACTGGCTTCCCTGCAGGGTCACGCCCAGGCCCAGTTCCAGCTCGGCATCATGTTCTACAAGGGTGAGGGCGTACCGGCCAACAATGTCCAGGCCTATATCGTGCTGAAGATGGCGGCGGTCAATGGTGCCGAGGACGCCCTGGACACCGCCGACGAAGTCGCGGCACAGATGCCGCGGGACGAACTGGAGATGGCGACCCAGGTACTGGGGCAGATCTTCCGCAAGTACCTGCTGGAATTGCAGACCGCGGATGGGCGCACGCCCTTTTCACCGCTGCCCTGACCCGTTCCCTTGCGGGAAGTGACCGCCTTCAAGCCAGCGGTTATTTCTCCGGCATCGGCATCGGAAACGGCGTGACATTGCCCATGCCCCGCGCCTCGCTGATCTTCGGTGTACCCAGGCGCTCGACCTCGTCGATCCGCACGATCGAGTGCATCGGCACGAAACTGCGCACCACGCCCTCGAACTGTGCCTTGAGCTTTTCCTCGCCCGGATCGACCACCAGTTGCGTGCGCTCGCCAAAGACGAACTCCTCGACCTCCAGGAAGCCCCACAGATCGCTCTGATAGATCTGCTTGGCGTACATTTCGAACACCTGGCCCTGGTTGAGGAAAATCACCTTGTAGATCGGGGTTTCACGTTTGCTCATGGCGGGCGGACAACACATCGGGGCTATGGAAAGAGGGCGCGAACTATAGCATAGCCGTCGGACGCACAATGCTAGGAAGCGACCGCGATGACCCTTATAATGCGCGGTTATTTGAATCACTCGACGACACCCGCCCATGGCCAAGAAGCTCTATATCGAAACCCACGGTTGCCAGATGAACGAGTACGACAGCTCGCGCATGGTCGACCTGCTGGGCGAACATCAGGCCCTGGAAGTCACCGCCCGCGCCGAAGACGCCGACGTCATCCTGCTCAACACCTGTTCGATCCGCGAACGCGCCCAGGATCGGGTCTATTCCCAGTTGGGCCGCTGGCGCGAGCTGAAGGAAGGCAATCCGGACATGGTGATCGCCGTCGGCGGCTGCGTCGCCAGCCAGGAAGGCGAGGCGATCCGCAAGCGCGCGCCGTATGTCGACGTGGTCTTCGGCCCGCAAACCCTGCACCGCCTGCCGGAGATGATCGACGCAGCGCGGGTCACCCGCCTGCCGCAGGTGGACATCTCGTTCCCGGAAATCGAGAAGTTCGACCACCTGCCCGAACCGCGCATCGACGGCCCCAGCGCCTACGTCTCGGTGATGGAAGGCTGCAGCAAGTACTGCACCTTCTGCGTGGTGCCCTACACCCGTGGCGAAGAGGTCAGCCGGCCATTCGACGACGTGATCGGCGAAATCATCCACCTGGCCGAGAACGGTGTGCGCGAAGTGACCCTGCTGGGGCAGAACGTCAACGGTTATCGCGGCGTCACCCATGACGGACGGCTGGCCGACCTGGCGGAACTGATCCGGGTGGTGGCGGCCGTCGACGGCATCGAACGCATTCGCTACACCACCTCTCATCCGCTGGAGTTCTCCGACAGCCTGATCCAGGCCCACGCCGAGGTCCCGGAACTGGTCAAGCACCTGCACCTACCGGTGCAGTCGGGCTCGGACCGCATTCTCGCGGCCATGAAACGCAATCACACCGCGCTGGAATACAAGTCCAAGCTGCGCAAACTGCGTGCCGCCGTGCCGGGCATCTGCATCAGTTCGGACTTCATCGTCGGCTTCCCCGGAGAAACCGAAAAGGACTTCCAGCAGACCATGAAGCTGATCGAGGACGTCGGTTTCGACTTCTCCTACTCGTTCGTCTACAGCCAGCGCCCCGGTACGCCAGCGGCGGACCTGCCGGACGACACCCCGGAAGAACTGAAGAAAGAGCGCCTGAACGCGTTGCAGCACCGCCTGAACCAGCAGGGGTTCGAGATCAGCCGACAAATGGTCGGCTCGGTCCAGCGCATCCTGGTGACCGACTACTCGAAAAAGGATCCGGGCGAACTGCAGGGCCGGACCGAGAATAACCGTATCGTCAACTTCCGCTGCGACAATCCGCAGTTGATCGGCCAGTTCGTCGACGTCCACATCGATTCCGCGCAGCCGCATTCGCTGCGCGGCTCGATGCTCCAGTAACGCCGTTGTGAGCAGCCTGGCCCCGGTGAACCGTGTTCCTCGTCAAAGAGGGGACGGTCTGTCAGACGGAAGCGCTTTCGTCCCCCGGCTGCTAGCGTTATCCTTGAATTCATCTCCATTGCCGTCGGGCGGCTGATAAACAACCTTGAACGCACCCATAGAACCCCATCGTTTCATCCTCGAGCCCTTCGAGGCCCATCGCTTCGCCAATCTGTGCGGGCAGTTCGACGAGCATTTGCGTCTGATCGAACAGCGCCTGACCATCAAGATCCGCAACCGCGGCAATCAGTTCGAACTGATCGGCGAACCCAAGCTCACCACTTCCGCAGAACAACTGCTGCGCCGCCTGTACCGGGAAACCAAGGGTACCGAGCTGTCTCCGGACATGGTGCACCTGTTCCTGCAGGAATCCACTGCCGATGACCTGGAGAACAATCCGGTCGCCGAAGCCGCGGTGGCGCTGCGCACGAAAAAGGGCATGATTCGCCCGCGCGGCCTGAACCAGCAGCGCTACGTGAAGGAAGTGCTGGCCAACGACATCAACTTCGGCATCGGCCCGGCGGGTACCGGCAAGACCTACCTGGCGGTGGCCTGTGCCGTGGACGCCCTGGAGCGCGAGCAGGTGCGGCGGATCCTGCTGGTGCGCCCGGCGGTCGAGGCCGGGGAAAAACTCGGCTTCCTGCCGGGCGACCTGGCCCAGAAGATCGACCCGTACCTGCGCCCGCTGTACGACGCGCTGTATGAAATGCTCGGTTTCGAACACGTGGCCAAGCTGATCGAGCGCCAGGTGATCGAGATCGCCCCGTTGGCCTACATGCGCGGCCGCACGCTGAACAACAGCTTCATCATCCTCGACGAAAGCCAGAACACCACCGTCGAGCAGATGAAGATGTTCCTGACCCGGATCGGCTTCGGCTCGACTGCGGTCATCACCGGTGACATCACCCAGGTCGACCTGCCACGCGGCACCAAGTCCGGCCTGGCCCATGTCATCGAGGTACTCAAGGACGTGCCGGGTATCAGCTTCACCCACTTCCAGCCCAAGGACGTGGTGCGCCACCCGCTGGTGCAGCGCATCGTCGAAGCCTACGAGCGTTTCGACAAGCGCACCGAGTCCGCTGCGGCCAGGGACAGCCAAGCCGATGCTTGAACTCGACCTGCAACTGGCCACTGACGCACCGGCCCCGAGCGAGGCCGATTTCCGTACCTGGTGCGCCCTGGCCCTGCGCCAGCGCAGCGCCGACTCGGAGCTGACCATTCGACTGGTGGACGAGGCCGAGGGCCGCGAACTGAACCGTACCTGGCGCCAGAAGGACTACGCGACCAACGTGCTGTCCTTCCCCGCCGACGTGCCGGACGAGTTGCTGGATATTCCCCTGCTGGGGGATCTGGTGATCTGCGTTCCGGTGGTCGCCCGCGAGGCGGCCGAGCAAGGCAAGGCACTGGAGGCCCACTGGGCCCATCTGGTCATTCACGGCTGCCTGCATCTGTTGGGTTACGACCACATCGATGACGAGGAAGCCGAGGAAATGGAAGCACTGGAACGAGAGTTGCTTGCTGAACTGGGTCATCCGGACCCTTATGCCGATGACGAGCACTGATCACTCATCCATTGATCACCAACGACTGATCACTCAATCAAGGAAAACGAGTAAATCGCTATGAGCGAAGACCGATCGAGCAACGGGCAGAAGTCCTGGCTGGGTAAGCTGACCCAGGCTTTTGCCCATGAGCCGAAAAACCGCCAGGAGCTGATGGAGCTGCTGCGCGAAGCCCACCAGAACAAATTGCTGGACAGCGAAGCGCTGGCCATCGTCGAAGGCGCCATCCAGGTTGCCGACCTGCAGGTACGCGACATCATGGTCCCGCGCTCGCAGATGATCAGCATCAAGGCGACCCAGACACCCCGCGAATTCCTTCCCGCCGTCCTCGATGCCGCCCACTCGCGCTATCCGGTGATCGGCGAAAGCCACGACGACGTCATGGGCGTCCTGCTGGCCAAGGACCTGCTGCCGCTGATCCTCAAGGAAAACGGCGAAGGCTTCAACATCAAGGACCTGCTGCGCCCGGCGACCTTCGTCCCCGAATCCAAGCGCCTGAACGTGCTGCTGCGCGAGTTCCGTGCCAACCACAACCACATGGCCATCGTCATCGACGAATACGGCGGCGTGGCGGGCCTGGTGACCATCGAGGACGTGCTGGAGCAGATCGTCGGCGATATCGAGGACGAGCACGACGTCGAGGAAGACAGCTACATCAAGCCACTGCCCAGCGGAGATTTCCTGGTCAAGGCACTGACGCCGATCGAGAACTTCAACGAATTCTTCGACAGCGAATTCTCCGACGACGAGTTCGACACCGTCGGCGGCCTGGTGATGAGTGCGTTCGGCCATCTGCCAAAGCGTAATGAAACCACCGAGATCGGCGCGTATCGTTTCCGTATCCTGAATGCCGACAGCCGTCGGATCCACCTGATCCGCCTGACACCCATCAATCGCTAAGGACTGAAGCCTCCCTATGCTGCGCTTAACCCGTCCCGGCTGGCCCGGTAACCTGCTGGCCGTGGCGGCTGGCGCGCTGACCACCCTGGCCCTGGCGCCGTTCGATATCTGGCCCCTGGCGTTGCTGGCGGTCGGCCTGTTCTATGCCGGCCTGCGCGAACTGTCGCCACGCCAGGCCCTGTGGCGCGGCTGGTGTTTCGGCTTCGGCCTGTTCGGCGCCGGCACCAGCTGGATCTATGTGAGCATCCACACCTACGGCGGCGCCTCGGTGCTGTTGGCGGGCCTGCTGATGCTGGCGTTCATCGCCGCCATCGCCTGGTTCTTCGCCCTGCCCGCCTGGCTCTGGGCACGCGGGATCCGACGCAATGAGGCGCCGCTGGCCGATGCCCTGGCCTTCGCCGCCCTGTGGGTCGCGCAGGAAGCCTTCCGCGGCTGGTTCCTGACCGGCTTCCCCTGGCTCTATTCCGGCTACAGCCAGCTGGACGGCCCCTTGGCGGGTCTCGCTCCACTGGGCGGTATCTGGCTGATCTCCTTCACCCTGGCCCTCACCGCGGCCCTGCTGTACAACGCCCGGTGCCTGCTCAAGGGGGGTCGCAAGGCGTTTATCGCGGCGGGCCTGGTGCTGCTGGTCGGGCCATGGGCCATCGGCCTGGCACTCAAGCATCATGCCTGGACCAGCCCGGCGGGCGAACCGCTGAGCGTTGCCGCCCTCCAGGGCAATATCGAACAGAGCATGAAGTGGGACCCGGCGCAACTCAACGCACAATTGGCCTTGTATCGCGACATGAGCTTCAGCGCCAGGCGGACTGACCTGCTGGTGTGGCCGGAGACCGCGGTCCCGGTACTGAAGGAGTCCGCCGAAGGCTACCTGTCGATGATGGGCAACTTTGCCGCCGACCGGCATTCGGCCCTGATCACTGGCGTACCGATCCGCCAGGTGGTGCATAACGAGAAGCGCTACTTCAACGGCATCGTCGCGCTTGGCGAAGGCGACGGGGTCTACCTGAAGCAGAAGCTGGTACCGTTTGGCGAGTACGTCCCCCTGCAGGACCTGCTGCGAGGGCTGATCGAGTTCTTCGACCTGCCGATGTCCGACTTCGCCCGTGGCCCCGTCGACCAGCCGCTGTTGCAGGCCAAGGGCTATCAGATCGCCCCGTTCATCTGCTACGAAGTGGTCTACCCGGAATTCGCCGCCAGCCTGTCGGCACGTAGCGACCTGCTGCTGACCATCAGCAACGACACCTGGTTCGGCACCTCGATCGGCCCGCTGCAACACCTGCAGATGGCGCAGATGCGCGCACTGGAAGCCGGACGCTGGATGATCCGCGCCACCAACAACGGCGTGACCGGGCTGATCGATCCGTTCGGCCGGATCACCACGCAGATCCCGCAGTTCGAGCGCGGCATCCTGTATGGCGAAGTGGTACCGATGCACAACCTGACACCGTACCTGCAGTGGCGTTCGTGGCCGCTGGTCATTCTCTGCGGCCTGCTGTTCGGCTGGGCGTTGCTGGCCAGCCGGATTGCCAAGACCGTCTGAAACACACCTGCGTCTTGTAGGAGCGTGGCTTGCCCGCGAAGCGCTTAACGTCCTTGAGGACGCCTTCGCGGGCAAGCCCTGCGCCTACAGAGGCGGTGAGCTGCTTTCGGGCACAGCCCGGTAGAAAAGTCGGTACCCTACCTGCCCCACCGCCTCGTTGATCAGTTGCCCACTGCGCCAGATCGCCTTGAACTCCGGCATCCAGCCACCCAAAGGGCTGGCGTTGTCCCGCCCCAGGAAGCCGACCGGTGCCGGCACCACACTGAAACCGGCCTGTTCGAAGCTCCAGACCGCCCGCGGCATATGCGCGGCATGGGTGACCACCACCACGCGCCTGATCCCCAACGGCGCCAGCAATTCATGACTGAACCGGGCATTTTCCCAGGTCGTGGTGCTGCGCTCCTCCAGCCAGCGCACCGTCACCCCGGAATCCTCCCGCATCGACTCGGCCATCAACGCCGCCTCGCTGGGCGGTGTGCCATAGTGCAGGCCGCCGCTGGTCAGCACCGGCAAGCCCGAAGCCTTGGCCAGCCGCGCCGCATAGCGCTGGCGCTCCAGGCCGATACCGGTCGGCTGGTCGCTGCCCCAGGCCGAATCGCCGCGCTCGCGCCCGGAACCGAGCACCACGATGGCATCGGCGCGCTGCGCCAGCCCCGCCCACTCGCTACGCTCCAGCGCCGGCACGGTCTCCAGCGCCCGCGCGGACCATTCGACCACCACCGGCAAGCTGATCAGCCAGAACCCGCCAAAACCCAGGGCAAAGCACACCGCCGCCAGCCGCGGCCGGCGCCTGCGCAGCCACCAGGCCAGCGCCAGCAACAGCAGCAACAGGCCGGGCGGCAGCAACAATTGTTTTAGGATGTAGCGAACAGGCATCGGGCACCTCCAGAAGATGCCCGAAGCCTAAGTGCATCAGGGTCAATCAACAACCTTGCGGATCCTTGGCCCGGGGAACAGGCCAGGACAGACAACAGGATGCAGCCGGGCGGGCCTCATTTGGCCCGAAATGACTTGAACCGCGCCGAATACAGCTTCGGCGCCCTGTCCTTCAACCAGATGATCTCGGCCGAACGTACGTCTTCCCTCGGTTGTGAAACGGTTGCGCCAGACGTGTGCACGCCGCGACCGCTCAGGTCCAGATAGGCCCTGATCAGTTCGAACTCGGCGCTACTCAGGCCCCGCAACTCCAGCTCGGCAGGCCGCTCGTCACGCAGGCGGACCGCCGTCCTCGCCGCGTCGAGGGCGAGCCCAAGACGCGTGATCAGGCGTTCGTACAGCTCGGGATCAGTTACATTTCGCTGCGACTCCACCATCCGCTCACCTCATTGAAGATAAGTATCACTTCCCCCTCTATGAGCTTAGCGGCGCACGGCCAACCAGCCTGCCGCCGCGACCAACGGCCTTCGTCGCGCAATCAGGGTTTCCCTCGGCGGAGCGGCGTCATGTATGCTACGGGGCTTCCTGTAACTCCACTTCCAGCAGCACCCGCACGGTGCGTTGAAGAGGATTGGGCCACCCTTTCCAGAACAAGTAGCCATGCACGAACACTATCAGCCCCGTGAAATCGAAAACGCCGCCCAATCGTTCTGGGACGAGCAGAAGTCCTTTGAAGTCAGTGAACAGCCAGGCAAGGACACCTACTACTGCCTGTCGATGTTCCCTTACCCCAGCGGCAAGCTGCACATGGGGCACGTGCGCAACTACACCATCGGCGACGTGATCGCCCGCTACCAGCGCATGCAGGGCAAGAACGTCCTGCAACCCATGGGCTGGGATGCCTTCGGCATGCCGGCGGAAAACGCCGCGATGAAGAACAAGGTCGCACCGGCCAAGTGGACCTACGAAAACATCGCCTACATGAAGAGCCAGCTGCGCAGCCTGGGCCTGGCGGTGGACTGGTCCCGCGAAGTGACCACCTGCAAGCCCGACTACTACCGTTGGGAACAGTGGCTGTTCACCCGCCTGTTCGAGAAAGGCGTGATCTACCGCAAGAACGGTACCGTGAACTGGGACCCGGTGGACCAGACCGTACTGGCCAACGAGCAGGTGATCGACGGCCGCGGCTGGCGTTCCGGCGCGCTGATCGAGAAGCGCGAAATCCCGATGTACTACTTCAAGATCACCGCCTACGCCGATGAACTGCTGGAAAGCCTCGACGAACTGCCGGGCTGGCCCGAGCAGGTCAAGACCATGCAGCGCAACTGGATCGGCAAGTCCCGCGGGATGGAAGTGCAGTTCCCGTACGACGTCGATTCCATCGGCGAAGCCGGCACGCTGAAAGTCTTCACCACCCGTCCGGACACCCTGATGGGCGCGACTTATGTCGCCGTCGCCGCCGAGCACCCGCTGGCGACCCAGGCCGCGCGCAACAACCCCGAACTGCAAGCCTTCATCGCCGAATGCAAGGCCGGCAGCGTCGCCGAAGCCGACGTCGCCACCCAGGAAAAGAAAGGCCTGCCAACCGGCCTGTTCGTCGCCCACCCGCTGACCGGCGAAAAACTGCCGGTGTGGGTCGCCAACTACGTGCTGATGCACTACGGCGACGGCGCCGTAATGGCAGTGCCGGCCCACGACGAACGTGACTTCGAGTTCGCCAGCAAGTACCACCTGCCGATCAAGTCGGTGGTGCGCACCAGCTCCGGCGACACCCACCCGGCCCCGTGGCAGGACGCCTACGGCGAACACGGCACCCTGATCAACTCCGGCGAGTTCGACGGCCTGGACTTCGCCGGCGCGTTCGACGCCATCGAAGCCGCGCTGATCAGGAAGAACCTCGGCGCCTCGCGTACCCAGTTCCGCCTGCGCGACTGGGGCATCAGCCGCCAGCGCTACTGGGGCTGTCCGATTCCGATCATCCACTGCGACAGCTGTGGTGACGTACCGGTACCGGAAGACCAACTGCCGGTCGTGCTGCCGGAAGACGTGGTGCCGGACGGCGCCGGTTCGCCACTGGCGCGCATGCCCGAGTTCTACGAGTGCAACTGCCCGAAATGCGGCCAGCCGGCCAAGCGTGAAACCGACACCATGGACACCTTCGTCGAGTCGTCCTGGTACTACGCCCGCTATGCCTCGCCACGCTACGAAGGTGGCCTGGTCGACCCGAAAGCGGCCAACCACTGGCTGCCGGTGGACCAGTACATCGGCGGTATCGAACACGCGATCCTGCACCTGCTGTACGCGCGCTTCTTCCACAAGCTGATGCGCGACGAAGGCCTGGTCAGCTCGAACGAGCCGTTCAAGAACCTACTGACCCAGGGCATGGTGGTCGCCGAGACCTACTACCGTCGCGAAGCCAACGGTGGCTACACCTGGTACAACCCGGCGGACGTCGAGCTGGAGCGCGACAGCAAGGCCAAGATCATCGGCGCCAGGCTGATCAGCGACGGCCTGCCGGTGGAGATCGGTGGCACCGAGAAGATGGCCAAGTCGAAGAACAACGGCGTCGATCCGCAATCGATGATCGAGCAGTACGGCGCCGACACCTGCCGCCTGTTCATGATGTTCGCCTCGCCGCCCGACATGAGCCTGGAATGGTCCGACTCCGGCGTCGAGGGTGCACACCGCTTCCTCAAGCGTGTCTGGCGTCTGGCCCAGGCCCACGTGACCCAGGGTCTGCCGGGCAAGCTGGACCTGACCGCGCTGAACGACGAGCAGAAAGCGGTCCGCCGCTCCATCCACCTGGCGATCAAGCAGGCCAGCCAGGATGTCGGCCAGAACCACAAGTTCAACACCGCCATCGCCCAGGTGATGACCCTGATGAACGTGCTGGAAAAGACGCCGCAGGGCTCCACCCAGGACCGCGCGCTGATCCAGGAAGGCCTGGAAACCGTGGCCCTGCTGCTCGCGCCGATCACCCCGCACATCAGCCACGAGCTGTGGAAACAGCTGGGCCAGGACGGCGCCATCATCGACGCCGGCTGGCCGGTGCTGGATGAAAGTGCCCTGGTCCAGGACAGCCTGGTGCTGGTGATTCAGGTCAACGGCAAGCTGCGTGGTCAGATCGAGATGCCGGCCAGCGCCACCCGCGAGGAAATCGAAGCGGCGGCCCGGGTCAACGAAAACGTACTGCGCTTCATCGATGGCCTGACGATCCGCAAGGTCATCGTCGTGCCCGGCAAGCTGGTCAACATCGTCGCCAGCTAATTGGACCAGGCGCCCGTCAGAGCGGGCGCCTTACAGGATTTCCGGGGCCGCCATGCCGGCCCGCGGTTTCAAGGGGAGCAACAAGATGATCAAACGCAATCTGCTGGTAATGGGCCTTGCGGTGCTGCTGAGCGCGTGCGGCTTCCAGCTGCGTGGCACGGGCACCTCCGAACTGACGATCAAGGAATTGTCGGTCAGCGCCCGCAACGCCTACGGGGATACGCTCAAGCAACTGACCCAGGTGCTGGAGCACAGCGGCGTCGACGTCCACAAGGGCGCGCCTTACAAGCTGGTACTGACCAACGAGCAGGAAACCCAGCGTGCAGCGAGCTACAGCGGCTCGGGTCGTAACGCCGAGTACGAACTCAACACCGCGCTGAACTACGAGATCCGTGGTGAGAAGGACCTGCTTCTGACTGGCGGCAAGCTGGAAGTGCAGAAATACTATGTGCACGACGGCAACAACATCACCGGCGGTGACGCCGAGGCCGCAGAGCTACGCAAGGAAATGCGTCGTGACCTGGTGCAGCAGATGGTCATCCGCCTGCAGGTGCTGACCCCGCAACAGCTGGACAGCCTCCAGCAGGCCGCTGATGCCAAGGCCAAGGCGGATGCCGATGCCCTGGAAGCCGCGCGCAAGTTCGAGGCCTCGCAGCCACAACAATCGCCTCTGGAACTGCCGACCCCGTAAACCATGTGGGGCGCCCCTGGCGCCCCCTGGCAACCCGCCCATGAAACTCGCTCCCGCCCAACTCGCCAAACACCTGCAGGGTGGCCTCGCGCCGGTCTATATCATCAGCGGCGACGATCCGCTGCTGTGTCAGGAGGCTGCCGACGCCATTCGTGCCACCGCCCGCCAGCAAGGCTTCGATGAGCGCCAGGTGTTCAGTGCCGACGCCAACTTCGACTGGGGCACCCTGCTGCAAGCCGGTGCCAGCATGTCGCTGTTCGCCGAGAAACGCCTGCTGGAACTGCGCCTGCCGTCGGGCAAGCCGGGTGACAAGGGCGCCGCCGCGCTGATGGAGTACTGCGCGCGACCGGCCGACGATACCCTGCTGCTGATCAGCCTGCCCAAGCTCGACGGCAGCGCGCAGAAGACCAAGTGGGGCAAGGCGCTGATCGAAGGCCAGCAGACCCAGTTCATCCAGATCTGGCCGGTGGATGCCAACCAGTTGCCGCAATGGATTCGCCAGCGCCTGGCCCAGGCCGGGCTTTCCGCCCAGCAGGATGCCGTGGAACTGATTGCCGCACGGGTCGAGGGCAACCTGCTGGCCGCCGCCCAGGAAATCGAAAAGCTCAAGCTGATGGCCGAGGGCGGGCAGATCACCATCGAGACGGTGCAGGCGGCGGTGGCCGACAGTGCCCGCTTCGATGTGTTCGGCCTGGTCGATGCCGTGCTCAATGGCGAGGCAGCCCACTCCCTGCGCATGCTCGAAGGGCTGCGTGGCGAAGGGGTCGAGCCGCCGGTGATTCTCTGGGCCCTGGCCCGGGAACTGCGGCTGCTGGCCAACCTGTCCCAGCAGTACAGCCAGGGCGTACCGCTGGACAAGGCCTTCAGCCAGGCCAAGCCGCCGGTGTGGGACAAACGCCGACCACTGATGAGCAAGGCCCTGCAACGCCACTCGGCACAACGCTGGAGCCAGTTGCTGATGGATGCCCAGCGCATCGACGCGCAGATCAAGGGCCAGGCTGCCGGCTCGCCATGGAGCAGCCTGAGCCGACTCAGCCTACTGATGTGTGGACAGCGTCTGGCGCTGCCAGCGGAATAACCCCACTGGACAGACAGGTGCATCTGCCTGATGATTCGCGCTCTTCCAACCCAAGAGTGCACTGCCATGAGCAAGCCGTCCCGGCGCCGTCCCAACAAAGCCAAATCGATCATCGCCCAGCCACTGTTCCGAAGCCGCCAGGAACAGCCGGCCAAAGGCAAGGGCAGCTACCGTCGCGAAGCCTTCCAGTCCAAAAGCTGGGAGGCTTCTGACTTTCTGGCCGCGTGAAAGTGTCATCACGACCTGCACCCCCAAGGCATGATAAGGTCAACACCTGATTCGCATTCTTCGGACCCGCGCATGCCCTTTAGTCTCACCCTCGGTTGGCCTTTGCGCCGACTGTTCGCCGCCACCAGCTTCATCCTGCTCGTCGCCTGTGCGGAAAAGCCCACGGCCGCCGACGCCCAGCCGCTGCCAACACTGCCCGCTACGCCGGTGCCGACTCCCGCAGCAGCACCTGCCACCGATACCCCGTTTATCCAGCCCGCCCAGAGTTTCGAGGATTGGCGCGCGGCATTCCGTATCGAGGCATTGCGCGCCGGGATCACCCCGAATACCTTCGACAACGCCTTCGCCGGCGTCAGCCCCGACATGAGCGTGATCAAGGCCGATCGCAGCCAGCCGGAGTTCACCCGGCCGGTGTGGGAATACCTCGACGGCGCACTGTCGGCGACCCGCGTGCGCAAGGGCCAGGCCCTGCTGGTGCAGAACAGCGCGGTGCTGCAGAGCATCGAGCAGCGTTATGGCGTCGACCGCGAGGCCCTCGTCGCGGTCTGGGGCATGGAGAGCAACTTCGGCCAGTTCCAGGGCGATAAATCGGTGATCCGTTCGCTGGCGACCCTGGCCTACGAAGGCCGTCGTCCGGGCTTCGCCCAGAGCCAATTGCTGGCCGCCCTGCAGATCATCCAGCATGGTGATATCCGTCCGGAACAGATGCTCGGCTCCTGGGCCGGCGCCATGGGCCAGACCCAGTTCATCCCGACCACCTACAACAGCTATGCGGTGGACTTTGACGGCGATGGCCGCCGGGATATCTGGAACGATTCGGCCGATGCCCTGGCCTCGACCGCCAACTACCTGCAAAGCTCGGGTTGGCAGAAAGGCCAGCCTTGGGGTTTCGAAGTCGCGGTACCGGCCGGTTTCGACTACTCGCTGGCCGACGGCGCCATCCGCAAGCCGGTCAGCGAATGGCTGCAGATGGGCGTGCAACTGCCCGCCGGCGTCGCCCTGCCCTATGGCGCCGCACCGCTCTCGGCTTCGCTGCTGCTACCGGCGGGTTATCGTGGGCCGGGGTTCCTGGTGCTCGACAACTTCCGCGCCATCCTCAAGTACAACAACTCGTCGTCCTATGGCCTGGCGGTCGGGCTGCTGTCCCAGCGGTTCAACAGTGGTGGCGTAATTCGCGGCAGTTGGCCCAAGGATGACCTGCCACTGAGCCGCAGCGAGCGGATCGAGTTGCAGACGCTGCTCAGCAGCACGGGCTACGATGCCGGCAACCCGGATGGGATCATCGGGGCCAACACCCGCAAGGCCATTCGCGGTGCACAGCAATCGCTGGGTTGGCCAGCGGATGGCTATCCGAATCACAAGCTGCTCGAGAGCCTGCGCAAACGCTAGAAAGCAACGCGCTCCCTTAGGAGCCGGGCTTGCCCGCGCAGCTTTCAGTGGCTGCGCTGTCCTCTTCGCAGGCAAGCCTTGCTCCTACAGTGCATGTCGTAACAGTTTGGGAGCGGGCCCTGTTCGCGGGCAAGTCGGATCGCCGCACCGCCTGCCTCTACAGGCCTCGTGTCGAATCTGGACGAAATCAGATCCGCACCACATCCTGCTCCAGCACCAGCCGCCGTGCATCGGCCTCCAGGCGCACCTGCGCACCCAGCGGCAGCGTCAGGTTCGGGTCGCAATGCCCACTGCGCCAACCGGCCAGCACCGGAATCCCCAGGGGGCCCAGTTCCTGCTTGAGCAGCCTCGCCAGGGCATCGCTGTCGACCCCGGCAAAATCCCCCACCAGCACGCCCTTCAGGCCTTCGAGCTTGCCTGCCAGGCGCAGGTGGGTGAGCAGCCGATCCACCCGATACATAGGCTCGTTGACGTCCTCGATGAACAGGATCACGCCATCGGTATCGATTTCGTAGGGCGTCCCCAGGCTGGTGCAGATCAACGTCAGATTACCGCCCTGCAGGCGCCCATGGGCGCTTCCCGGGGCCAGGGTGCTCAGTGGATAGGCTTCGGGGTGTTCGAGCGTATCACCGGCCTTGAGACGGCCACCAAGCAGGTCGAACAGGGACGCTTCGGTCGGTGGCAACTTGCCCTTGAGCAGATCGATGTTGAACATCGGTCCATGGAACGTCATGAACCCGGCGTAACGGGCAATTGCCAGGTGCAGGGCGGTGATATCGCTGTAGCCGACCAGCAGCTTGGGATTGCGGGCGAGCAGCGGGTAATCGATCCGCTCCAGCAGCCGCGGGCAGCCATAACCGCCTCGCAGGCAGAGGATGGCGTCGATTTCCGGGTCGGAGAAGGCATCGTGCAGGTCCCGCAGGCGAACCTCGTCGCTGCCGGCCAGGTAACCGTCCCGTTGCGAGACACCTGGAAAGATCCGTAGCTCATAACCGCGCGAGCGTACCCACTGCCGGGCTTCCTGCGGGTCGATGGCGACCGGGCCGGCCGGGGCGATCAGGCCGATCACCCCGCCCTGGGGCAGTGCCGACACCGCGCTTTGTTCCGGGTAGAAGTCCCGCACGGGTCGAAGGCTGCCCATGGGTCTTACGACGCTCCCAGCAGTTCGGCCTTGACCAGCTTTGCCTGCTCGTCGGCGTGGTACGAGGAACGCACCAGCGGGCCCGAGGCAATGTTCTTGAAGCCCATCTTGTAGCCTTCCTCGGCGAACCAGGCGAAGGTGTCCGGATGGACGAAACGCTGCACCGGCAGGTGACTGCGCGATGGCTGCAGGTACTGGCCGAGGGTCAGCATGTCGATGTCATGCTCGCGCATGCGCTTCATCACTTCGATGACTTCGTCGTCGGTCTCGCCCAGGCCGAGCATCAGGCCGGACTTGGTCGGTACGTGCGGGACCATCTGCTTGAAGCGCTGCAGCAGGGTCAGCGACCACTGGTAGTCGGAACCCGGACGCGCGGCCTTGTACAGGCGCGGTACGGTTTCCAGGTTGTGGTTGAACACATCCGGCGGCTCGGCCGCGGTGATTTCCAGGGCGACGTCCATACGGCCGCGGTAGTCCGGGACCAGGGTCTCGAGCTGCACGTTCGGCGACAGCTTGCGGATCTCGCGGATGCAGTCGGCGAAGTGCTGGGCACCGCCGTCACGCAGGTCGTCGCGGTCCACCGAAGTGATCACCACGTACTTCAGGCGCAGGTCGGCAATCGCCACCGCCAGGTTCTTCGGCTCGTCGACGTCCAAAGGCTTCGGCCGGCCATGGCCGACGTCGCAGAACGGGCAACGACGGGTGCAGATGTCACCCATGATCATGAAGGTCGCGGTACCGCCGCTGAAGCACTCGCCCAGGTTCGGGCAGGAGGCCTCTTCGCAGACACTGTGCAGCTTGTGCTTGCGCAGCAATTGCTTGATGCGGTCGACTTCCGGCGACACCGGGATGCGCACGCGAATCCAGTCGGGCTTCTTCGGCAGCTCGGTAGTCGGGATGATCTTCACCGGGATCCGCGCGACCTTCTCGGCACCACGCAGCTTGACGCCGGTTTCGACTTTCGCACGGGCCGGGCGCTCGGAAACATCCAGCGCCGGGATCAGGGTTTGCACAGCGTCTTGCGCAGTAGTCATATCAATCGATTCCGCCCGTGAGGGTCGTCTGCTCAGCATAGTCGAGGTGTTTGACGAGCTGCGCACGCAGCCGGGCACTTACCTCGGCAAATTCAATCGGTCCTGTGTGGTCGCGCAGCTGGGTCATCGCCAGCCCCGCATAACCGCAGGGGTTAATCCGTCGGAACGGCGCCAGGTCCATGTCGACGTTCAACGCCAGGCCATGGAAGGAACAGCCGTTGCGAATCCGTAGGCCCAGGGAGGCGATTTTCGCGCCATTGACGTATACCCCGGGAGCATCGGCCTTGGCCTCGGCCTGCACGCCATACTCGGCGAGCAGTTCGATCAGGCTGCGTTCCATCCGGCTGACCAGTTCGCGCACGCCGAAACCCAGGCGGCGAACGTCCAGCAGCAGATAGGCCACCAGTTGGCCAGGCCCATGATAAGTCACTTGGCCGCCACGATCGACCTTCACCACCGGAATGTCGCCCGGCAGCAGCAGGTGCTCGGCCTTGCCGGCCTGGCCCTGGGTGAAGACCGGCGGGTGCTGCACCAGCCAGACTTCATCGGGAAACTCTTCGGACTTGCGTCCGTCGGTGAATCGCTGCATGGCATGCCAGACCGGCTCGTAAGGCGTCTGGCCGAGCTCGCGAAAGCCCAACATGCCTGCCATCACAGCACCATGTGTACGAAGCCGGTGGCCCGCAACTCGCTGTTGATGTTGTACAACTGGTCCTGGTCGGTGGCCACGATGTGCAGCTGGATCGTGGTGTACTTGCCGTTGCTGCTCTGGCGTTCGTCCACCCGCTGGTCGTTGATCGTCGCATGCTTGCGGACGATCTCGACGATCTTGTCCTTGTTGCCCACACCCGTGTCACTGATCACCTTGACCGGATAGTCGGTAACCGGGAACTCGATTTTCGGAGCTTTTACTTCAGTGTCTGTCATGACAATAACGGCCTCGTAAGCCCAGGCAACGGACGTGCCTCGCACCCGGGTCGGGTGGAGGCACGCAAATCGACACTATGTGATGAAAATGCCGCTGGTGAAACCGCGTCAGTTGAACATGCCGTAGAAGAACATGCGGATGCTATCCCACAGGCGACGGAAGATACCACCTTCCTCCACCGCGTCCAGCGCGATCAGATCAGTGCTGCGCACCACCTTGTCATCCAGTTTGACTTCCACTTTACCGATGACGTCACCCTTGGCGATCGGCGCGACCAGTTTCGGGTTGATGGTCATGCTGGCGGCGAGCTTTTTCAGCTGGCCTTTAGGCATGGTCATGGTCAGGTCTTCGGCCAGGCCGGCCTTCACTTCGTGGGTGGTGCCTTTCCAGACCGGCGCCTTGGCCAGCTCGGTGCCCTTCTGGTAGAAGGTCTGGGTTTCGAAGAAGCGGAAACCGTAGGTCAAAAGCTTCTGGGTCTCGGCCGCACGGGCCGCTTCGCTGTTGGTACCGAACACCACCGCGATCAGGCGCTGGCCGTCACGCACCGCCGAGGACACCATGCAGTAGCCGGCTTCTTCGGTGTGGCCGGTCTTCAGGCCGTCAACGGTCTTGTCACGCCACAGCAACAGGTTGCGGTTGGGCTGCTTGATGCCGTTCCAGAAGAATTCCTTCTGCGAGTAGATGGCGTAGTGCACCGGGTCGACACGGATGATCGCGCGAGCCAGCAGCGCCATGTCGTGGGCCGACGAGTAGTGCTCGGGGTTCGGCAGGCCGGTCGGGTTCATGAAGTGGCTGTTGCTCATGCCCAGATCGCCAGCGGTCTTGTTCATCATGTCGGCGAAGGCATCTTCGCTGCCGGCGATGTGCTCGGACAGCGCCACGCTGGCGTCGTTGCCGGACTGAATGATGATTCCGTGCAGCAGGTCGCTGACGGTCACCTGCGAACCGACCTTGACGAACATCCGCGAACCACCGGTACGCCAGGCGTTCTCGCTGATGGTCACCGGATCGTTCTCGCCGATCTGGCCGCGACGGATTTCCAGGGTCGCGATGTAGGCGGTCATCAGTTTGGTCAGGCTCGCCGGCGGCAGGCGCTGGTCGCCGTTGTTCTCGACCAGCACGTTGCCGCTGGCGGCATCCATGAGCACGTAGGACTTGGCGGCAAGTTGCGGCGACGCCGGCAACGCCATGTCATCGGCAGCCCAGGCGGCGGGCGCCATGATCAACGGCACAAGCAGGCACAAACGTTTGGCAAAGGTGGTGATGTTCATCCGTCTCTCGAAATCGCTAATGGAAACTTGCCCTCACGGGCAAAACTAATCAGACAGCCAGAGGCTGCCCCGTGTTCGGTTGCTCGCTCCACCACCCTTTCCAGGCTTTTATTATTAAACGAACCAACAACCAGGCCCCGGCCCCAGGCTCAGCACCCCATGTATCCGCGCTCGCCCAGGCGGCGTTGAGACATTCTGTACAGAGCCTTGGAAGGCTGCCCAATCCGCCATTTTGCCTGTGTTACTCCGACGTCACCAGACTTGGCGAGCCGAGATTGGCCAGGCGGACACTGTTCTGCACCTGCTGGACCTCATCCGGCGTGCCGATCGGCCCCATCCGCACCCGATGCAGTGTCTGCTGGTTGCGTACGATCGAACTGACGAACACCGGCGCCTTGACCATCGAGCTCAGCTTCGAGCGCAGCAGTTCGGCAGCGTCCGGGTTCGCGAAGGCGCCCACCTGGAGATACTGGCCAGAGGCTGGTACCGCACCGTTTTTTTTTGCATCGGCCTGTGCCTGCACAGGGACCACGTCGGTGGCGTGCTGTTGCGGCGGTGGCGTCCACTGCTCGATGGTGCCGGTGGAAGCCGACAGAGCCGGCGTGGACGTCTGCGCCACCTGCGGTTCATTGAGCATCAGCGGCGCCGGCCGGCCACGCTGGGCCCACCATTGTTGCGGATCGATGCCTTCGACCCGGACCCGCGCCGTGCCGATCTCGGCGTAGCCGAGCTTCTTGGCGGCGGCGTAGGACAGGTCGATGATCCGGTCGGAATAGAACGGCCCGCGGTCGTTGACCCGCAGGATCACACTGCGATTGTTTTCCAGGTTGGTCACCCGCACGTAGCTGGGCAGCGGCAGGGTCTTGTGTGCGGCACTCATGCCGTACAGGTCGTAGACCTCGCCGTTGGCGGTGTTCTGGCCGTGGAACTTGGTGCCGTACCAGGACGCGGTACCCTGGGCGATGTAGTTCTTCGAATCCTGCAGCGGGAAGTAGGTCTTGCCCAGCACCGTGTAGGGGTTGGCCTTGTAGGGACCGGAATGCAGGGTCGGGGTGGCGTCGGGAATCCGCGATACATCGACGTCCCACCATGGCGCGCCGTCCTTGTGGGCCCGGTTGATGTCCAGCCCGGGCTTGGAACGGATCGCATTGGAAGACGACGACTGATAGGGCGAACGGCTGGACGAGCAACTGACCACCAGCACCGCCAGCGCGGTGCAAGCCAACAGCTTCAGTGGTTTGGAAATCGGCAAAGCCTGCATTACTTGACGCCCCGTGCTTGGACCAACAGGTCGGACAGCTGATGCACGGCCATGGCGTACATTACGCTGCGGTTATAGCGCGTGATCGCATAAAAATTCTTCAGGCCCATCCAGTATTCAGGCCCATTGTCGCCTTCCAGGCGAAATGCCGTCACCGGCATGTCATCGCGCAGCGCATCATGACTCGACCAGCCCAGTGCCCGCAACTCCCCCACGGTCTTCACCGGGTCGAGACCGGGGCTCAGCCCCTGGTCGACCTGGTCACCGCGCACATCGGCGCGACTGACCACCGGCTCGCCGGTCACCCAGCCGTGGCGCTTGAAATAGCTGGCGACACTGCCGATGGCGTCGTCGGCGTTGGTCCAGATATTGATGTGGCCGGTGCCGTCGAAATCCACCGCATAGGCGCGGAAACTGCTCGGCATGAACTGCGGCAGGCCCATCGCCCCGGCGTAGGAGCCCTTGAGGCTCAGCGGATCGAGCTGCTCCTCGCGGGCCAGCAGCAGGAACTCGCGCAGTTCCTTGCGGAAGAACTCGGCGCGGGGCGGGTAGTCGAAGCCCAGGGTCGACAGGGCATCGATCACCCGGTAGTTGCCGGTGTTGCGGCCAAAGAAGGTTTCCACGCCGATGATCGCGACAATCACCTGGGCCGGCACGCCATATTCCTGCTCGGCGCGGGCCAGGGCGGCCTCGTGCTGGCGCCAGAAGTCGACGCCACGGGCGACCCGGGCATCGGTGAGGAACATCGGGCGGTATTCCTTCCACGGCTTGACCCGCTCGGCCGGCCGGGAAATCGCATCGAGAATGCTCTGCTTGCGCTCGACCTGACGGAACACGTCCATCAGTTGCTCGCCGGCGAAACCATAGTCGCGGGTCATTTCACCGACGAACTCGGCGACTTGCGGCGATCCTTCGTAATCACCGGCCAGCGCCCCCGGCGCGGCCCCCAGGCAGCCGAGAAGGCCCATCCAGGGAGCGCATCGAGCCGCCCAGTCGCGCATCACTTGCATTGAACTGTTCACCTTAATCAAACCTGTGCGATCCACTTACGGTGGGTATGGATCGACATCAAAATCCCAAACGCTGACAGCAGTGTCACCAGCGAAGTTCCGCCGTAGCTAATGAACGGCAACGGCACCCCGACGACAGGCAACAGGCCACTGACCATACCGATATTGACGAAAACATAAACGAAGAAAGTCATGGTCAGGCTGCCAGCCAGCAGCTTGCCGAACAGGGTCTGGGCCTGGGCGGTGATCACCAGCCCACGACCGATCAGCAACAGGTATAGCAGCAGCAGGACGCAGATCCCCACCAGGCCGAACTCCTCGCCCATCACCGCGATGATGAAGTCGGTGTGGCTTTCCGGCAGGAAGTCCAGGTGCGACTGGGTGCCCAGCAGCCAGCCCTTGCCGAACACGCCGCCGGAACCGATGGCGGCCTTGGACTGGATGATGTTCCAGCCGGTCCCCAGCGGGTCGCTTTCCGGGTCGAGGAAGGTCAGGATCCGCTGCTTCTGGTAGTCGTGCATGATGAAGAACCACATGCCCACCGCCACCGGTACCGCCGCTGCCAGCACGCTGAGGATCCAGCGCCAGCGCAGCCCCCCCATGAACAGCACGAACGCGCCACCCGCCAGCACCAGCAGCGAGGTGCCGAGGTCGGGCTGGCGGACGATCAGGATGAAGGGCACGCCGATCAGCATCAGGCTGATCCCCACATGCTTGAGCTGCGGCGGCAGGGTGCGCTTGGACAGGTACCAGGCGATGGTCGCCGGCATCAGGATCTTCATGAATTCCGACGGCTGGAAACGAATCACCCCGGGAATGTTGATCCAGCGCGTGGCGCCCATGGCGTTGTGGCCCATGACGTCCACCACCACCAGCAGCATGACCCCCAGCACATAGGCCAGGGGCACCCAGCGGGCCATGAAACGCGGCTCGAACTGGGCAATGACGATCATCGACACCAGGCCGATACCGAAGGACGTCGCCTGCTTGATCAGCAGGTCCCAGCTCTTGCCGCTGGCCGAGTACAGGACGAACAGGCTGCCGGCCGCCAGGGTCAGCAGCAGGACCAGCAACGGGCCGTCGATGTGCATGCGCTGCAACAGGGTGGCCCGGCGGCGCATCACATCCTCACTGGAGAGGATGCGATCGAAATTGGCAATCACGGCGTAGCCTCCGCGGTAGTAGTGCCAGCGTATTCAGGTTTGAGCCGGCCATCCGGGCCGAGCAGCCAGGCATCCATCACCTGGCGGACCACCGGCGCCGCGACGCCGGAACCGGACTCGCCGTTCTCGACCATCACCGCGACGACGATCTTGGGGTTGTTGGCCGGGGCAAAGCCGACGAACAACGCGTGGTCGCGATGGCGTTCCAGGACCTTCGAGCGATCATATTTCTCACCCTGCTTGATCGCCACGACCTGAGCCGTACCACTCTTGCCGGCGATCAGGTACTGCGCGCCGATCGAGGCCTTGCGCGCGGTACCACGGGCACCGTGCATCACCTGCTGCATGCCGTGGTTGACCTTGTCCCAGTCCGACGGGTTGCGCAGGACGATATCCGGCATCGGGTTGTCATCCTTGGGCCGCTGGCCCTCGATGGTCTTGGCCAGGTGCGGCCGGTTCCACACGCCCTTGTTCGCCACCAGGGCCGTGGCCTGGGCCAGTTGCAGCGGCGTGGCCTGCATGTAGCCCTGGCCGATCCCGAGGATCAGCGTCTCGCCCGGGAACCAGGCCTGGCGGCGCGTGGTGCGCTTCCACTCGCGCGACGGCATCAGCCCCGGCGATTCCTCGAACATGTCCAGGGAGACCTTCTGGCCCAGGCCGAACTTGTTCATGTAGCTGGCCAGGCGGTCGATCCCCAGCTTGTGGGCCAGGTCGTAGAAATAGGTGTCGTTGGAACGCATGATCGCCGTGTCGAGGTCGACCCAGCCGTCGCCGGTGCGGTTCCAGTTGCGGTATTTGTGATCGTAGTTCGGCAACTCGTAGTAGCCGGGGTCGAAGACTCGCGTCGAGGCGTTGACCACACCGCTGTCCAGGCCGGCGATCGCCACCGCCGGCTTGATGGTCGAGCCGGGCGGGTACAGACCGCGCAACACCCGGTTGAACAGCGGCCGGTCGATGGAATCGCGCAGTTCGGCGTAGGCCTTGAAGCTGATGCCGGTGACGAACAGGTTCGGGTCGAAACTCGGCTGGCTGACCATTGCCAGCACCTCGCCGGTGCTCGGATCGAGCGCCACCACCGCGCCGCGACGGCCACCCAGGGCTTCCTCGGCGGCTTCCTGCAGCTTGATGTCCAGGCTGAGGACGATGTCCTTGCCCGGTACCGGATCGGTGCGCTTGAGCACCCGCAGGATACGGCCGCGGGCGTTGGTCTCGACCTCCTCGTAACCGACCTGGCCATGCAGCTCCGCCTCGTAGAAGCGTTCGATGCCGGTCTTGCCGATATGGTGGGTACCGCTGTAGTTCACCGGGTCGAGGACCTTGGCCTCCTTTTCGTTGATCCGCCCCATGTAACCCACCGAATGGGCGAAGTGCGCACCCTGTGGATAATGGCGAACCAACTGCGCGACCACCTCGACGCCCGGCAGGCGGAACTGGTTCACGGCGACGCGGGCGATCTGCTCCTCGGTGAGCTCGAACAGGATCGGCACCGGCTCGAACGGCCGGCGCCCCTGGCGCATGCGTTTTTCGAAGAGCACGCGATCCTCGGGCGTCAGTTGCAACACCTCGACGATCACATCCAGCACTTCCTGCCAGTTGCCGGCCCGTTCGCGGGTCATGCTCAGGCTGAAACTCGGCCGGTTATCGGCCACCACCACACCATTGCGGTCGTAGATCAGGCCGCGGGGCGGCGGGATCGACTGCACATGGACGCGGTTGTTTTCCGACAGGGTCGAGTGGTAGTCGTACTGGATCACCTGCAGGAAATACAGGCGGGCGATCAGCACACAAATCAGCAGCACGACCACCACCGCGCCGACCACGACACGGTTACGCACCAGACGGGCGTCTTTCTCGTGGTCCTTGAGGCGAATCGGCTGGGTCATTCGGCAGGCTTATTTGTGATAGGGGTGGCCGGACAGCACGGTCCAGGCACGATACAGCTGTTCACCGATCAGAATCCGCACCAGCGGGTGCGGCAGCGTCAGCGGCGACAGCGACCAGCGCTGATCGGCCCGTGCACAGACTTCCGGCGCCAGCCCCTCGGGGCCACCGACCATGAAGTTGACCGTACGCGAATCCAGGCGCCAGCGATCCAGTTCGACCGCCAACTGCTCGGTGCTCCACGGCTTGCCGTGGACCTCCAGCGTGACGATCCGCTCGTTGGGGCCGACCTTGGCCAGCATGGCCTCGCCTTCCTGACGAATGAAACGAGCCACGTCGGCATTCTTGCCCCGGGTATTGAGCGGTATCTCCACCAGTTCCAGCGCCAGTTCGGAAGGCAGACGCTTGGCATACTCATGCCAACCCTCTTCCACCCATTTGGGCATGCGGGAACCGACGGCAATCAGACGCAGACGCACGGGCGACCCTTATTCCATGTCCTTGTTGAGCTTGGCGAAGTGCTCATGGGAGTTTTCCGGGCTGTGGTGGGCAGCGCTGGCCGAACGGCTCTGCTCGGCACCGGCCCACAGGCGCTCCAGGTCATAGAACTGGCGAGCCGAGGCGGTCATCATGTGCACGATGACGGTGTCCAGGTCCAGCAGCACCCAGTCGCTGTCGCCCTTGCCTTCCTCGCCCAGCGGACGCAGGCCCTTGGCCTTCACGTTCTCGCGCACCTTGTCCAGCATCGCGTTGATCTGGCGGTTGGAGGTACCGGTGGCGATCACCATGTAGTCGGTGATGCTGTTCTTGTCACGCACGTCGATGACCTGGATATCCTGGGCCTTGACGTCTTCCAGTGCGGCCTTGGCCACTTCGACGATGTCCGCGCCGTTCAAAACTTCTTTGTTCGTCATATAAAACTCATTCAGCTCGTATGTTTGGCGATTTCTTCGCGCAACTTGCGGCGTTGAAACCCACCTTCAGTTCGACGCACGGTACAGACCGTGCGCATCGATATAGGCCAGGACCGCGTCAGGCACCAGGAAACGTACCGACTTACCGCTGGCCAGCAGTTGACGGATCTGGGTGGCCGACACCGCGAGAGGCGTCTGCCAGACGAATGTAATATGCCCGCCAGGCCCCGGCAGGGCCTTCGGGTCGCTGACCGACCGTGCGGCCAGCAGGTTGCGCAAGGCATCCGGCGGCTCGCTGTCGGCATCCGGGCGTTGCAGCACCAGGATGTGGCAATGCAGGAGCAACTCCTCCCAGCGATGCCAGGTGGGCAGGCCGCAGAATGCGTCCCAGCCCAGCAACAGAAACAACTGGTCCTCGGCGGCCAACTCGGCCCGCATGAGTTCCAGGGTGTCGATAGTGTAGGACGGCTTGTCCCGCTGCAGCTCCCGGTCGTCGACCACCAGCGGCGCGATGCCGGCCACTGCGCATTCGACCATCGCCAGCCGGGCGCGCGCCGAAACCTGCGGCGTGTCGCGATGAGGTGGCCTGGCGCTGGGCATCAGGCGCAACTCATCGAGGTCCATCAGTTCCGCAACCTCCAGGGCACTGCGCAAATGGCCGATGTGCACCGGGTCGAAGGTTCCGCCGAGCACACCGATGCGCCGAGGTGGAACTTCGCGAGGGGGCACGGCGGCTGACTGGCGTTTGCCGACCAAGTCAGAGCGACTCCTGGCCACGCAACTGCCCGTCGCCGACCACGATGTACTTCTCGCAGGTCAGGCCTTCCAGACCGACCGGTCCGCGGGCGTGCAGCTTATCAGTAGAGATGCCGATCTCGGCACCCAGCCCGTATTCGAAACCATCGGCGAAGCAGGTCGGGGTGTTGAGCATCACCGAGCTGGAGTCGACGTCGGCCATGAAGCGCCGGGACTCGGCCAGATCCTCGGTGACGATCGAGTCCGTGTGATGGGAACCGTAGCCGTTGATGTGCTCGACGGCCATGTCCAGGCCGTCGACGACGCGGATCGACAGGATCGGCGCCAGGTATTCGGTGTTCCAGTCCTCTTCGGTCGCCGCCACGGCCTCGATGATCGCCCGGGTCCGCGCGCAGCCACGCAGCTCGACGCCCTTGGCCCGGAACTGCTCGGCCATGGCCGGCAGGAAGGACTCGGCCACGGCCTTGTCCACCAGCAGGGTCTCCATGGCGCCGCAGATGCCGTAGCGATAGGTCTTGGCGTTGAAGGCGATGCGCCGGGCCTTGTCGAGGTCGGCACGGGCGCTGACATACACGTGGCAGATGCCGTCCAGGTGCTTGATCACCGGCACCCGGGCATCGCGGCTGATCCGCTCGATCAGGCCCTTGCCGCCACGGGGTACGATCACGTCGACATACTCGGGCATGCTGATCAGCGCCCCGACGGCGGCCCGGTCGGTGACTTCCACCACCTGCACGACGGCCGCCGGCAGGCCGGCCTCGTCCAGGCCGCGCTGGATGCAGGTGGCGATGGCACGGTTGGAGTGGATCGCTTCGGAGCCGCCACGCAGGATCGTCGCGTTGCCGGACTTCAGGCACAGGCTGGCGGCATCGATGGTCACGTTCGGCCGCGATTCGTAGATGATCCCCACGACCCCCAGCGGCACGCGCATCCTGCCGACCTGGATACCCGACGGCCGGTAGCTCATGTCGCGGATCGCCCCGACCGGGTCCGGCAGGTTCGCTACCTGGCGCAGACCGACGATCATGCTGTCGATCCGCGCCGGCGTCAGTGCCAGACGCTCGACCAGCGCCGGCTCCAGACCATTGGCGCGGGCAGCGGCCAGGTCGAGCTCATTGGCGGCGACCAGTTCGTCACGCGCCGCATCCAGCGCGGCGGCGGCGGCGTGCAGCGCGCGATTCTTCTGCGCGGTGCTGGCACGGCCGATCACGCGGGAAGCCTCGCGGGCTGCGCGACCCAGGCGGGTCATGTAGTCAGGAACGGACTCGGTCATGGTCTTGAGGAGGTCTTGGCAAAGAAGAAAGCGGCCGATTATAGCTGTCGCGCCGCCTGACGGACAGCGGTGCCGGGCGGATGGTCGAAATGCCGCACAAACAGCCGCCATTCAGCCTGAATTAAGCACAAAATCGGTATGATTGGCCTCCAAACAGTCCGGAATGCCCATCAGCGACGATGTCCAATCTGACACCCCTCCCCCTGCCAAACGCCCTGCCAGACAGCTTTTTCGACCGCGACGCGCAACTGCTCGCCCGCGAACTGCTGGGAAAAGTCATACGTCATCGGGTCGGCGATCTGTGGCTCGCGGCACGCATCATAGAGACCGAAGCCTACTACTTCGAGGAAAAAGGCAGCCATGCCTCCCTCGGCTATACAGAAAAGCGTAAGGCTTTGTTTCTGGATGGCGGGCACATCTATATGTACTACGCTCGCGGTGGCGACTCGCTGAACTTCAGTGCCCGGGGGCCGGGGAACGCCGTGCTGATCAAGTCGGCCTATCCCTGGACCGACGACCGCTCAGGCCCCGCCAGCCTGGCGCAGATGCAACTGAACAACCCGGACGCCCAGGGTGGCCCGCGCCCGGCGCAGAAACTGTGTGCCGGCCAGACCCTGCTGTGCAAGGCGCTGGGCCTGAAAGTGCCGATCTGGGACGCCAAGCGCTTCGACCCGCAGCGGCTGTTCGTCGAAGACGTCGGCAACCGGCCGGCACGCATCATCCAGACCACCCGCCTGGGCATCCCCCTGGGCAGGGATGAGCACCTGATGTATCGCTTCGTCGATGCCGAATATGCCACCTGCTGCACCCGCAACCCGCTGCGCCGGGGCCAGGTCGAAGGCAGGGACTACCACCTGCTACCCTGAACAAGGAAATCGCCCATGGGCCCATGGCTCGATAGCATCACCGGCTGGCTGACAGCCAATCCGCAGTGGCTCGGCCTGGCCGTGTTCATCGTCGCCTGCGTCGAATGCCTGGCCATCGCCGGCATCATCGTGCCGGGCACCGTCCTGCTGTTCGCCATCGCCGTCCTGGCCGGCAGCGGTGCCCTGCCGCTGGGTGAAACCCTGCTGCTGGGGTTTCTCGGCGGCCTGCTCGGCGACGGTTTGTCCTACACCCTGGGCAGGCGTTTTCACCAGAACATCCGTCGCCTGCCCGGCCTGCGCCAGCACCCGGAATGGATGAACGGTGCCGAGTCCTACTTCCAGCGCTACGGCATCGCCAGCCTGCTGGTGGGACGCTTCATCGGCCCGTTGCGGCCAATGCTGCCGATGATCGCCGGCATGTGCGACATGCCGCTGCCACGCTTCATCGGCGTCAGCCTGCTTGCCGGCGCCGGCTGGTCGGTGGCCTACCTGCTGCCGGGCTGGGCCACCGGCGCGGCGTTCCGCCTGCCGCTGCCCGAGGGGTTCTGGCCGCAGACCGCGGTGGTCGCGGCGGGCCTCGCGGCCCTGATCGGCCTGTGCATCCATTGCAGCCTCCAGCGCCATCCACGGGCCACGCTGCTGATTTCCGGGCTGAGCCTGTTGCTGCTGGCCGGCCTGTTCCTCGGCTACCCGCACTTGCAGGCGTTCGACCAGGGGCTGATGGCACTGGTCCAGGAACACCGTGACAGCAGCTTCGACCTGATCGCCGTGATCATCACCCGCCTGGGCGACTTCCGCACCCAGTTCACCGTCGCAACGGTGCTCACGCTGCTGTTGCTGCTGGCCCGGCAATGGCGGCATGCGCTGTTTTTTGGCGGCACCCTGGCCGTCACCGCCATCGGCAACACCGCCACCAAGCATCTGTTCGCCCGCATGCGTCCGGAAGTCCTCAGCGACCCGATCACCAGCTACAGCATGCCCAGCGGTCACAGCTCGGGCTCGTTCGCCTTCTTCCTGGTACTGGCGGTGCTGGCCGGCCGCGACCAGCCACCCCGGATGCGCGTCACCTGGCTGCTGCTCGGCTGCCTGCCAGCGTTCGCCGTGGCGTTGTCACGGGTCTACCTGGGCGCGCATTGGCCCACGGACATCCTGGCCGGGGCCTTGCTGGCGATTGCCGTCCTGGCTGCCAGCCTGACCCTGAGCCAGCGCCACCTGCCGCTGGGCAGCATGCCACCACGGGCCTGGTGGCTGATCCTGCCGGCCGCCGTGGCGCTGTACGGCTCACATGCGCTGTGGCACATACCTCAGCAGTTGCTGCGGTATTCCTACTAGTGGCCTGTGCGAATTAGCCACACAGGCCACTAGGCGAACAGTTCGCCCTGCAACTCGTCGAGCAGTTCCTGGATCGCATCCAGGCGCTGCTGCGGATCATCGAGCTCCAGCAGATCGATCTTGTCCAGATCGGAAAACGGCAGCAGATAAGCCAGCTGGTTCGCCAGCGACTGCTGCCCACCGGCCTCGGTGCCCATGTTCAACGCCGCGACCATCGGGTGCTCGGCCAGGGCCTTGAGCAGGGCCACCAGGTCTTCGTCCTCATCCTGCAGCGGCTGTTCGGGAACCTCGTCCAGCCACTGCACCTGGGCGACGGTCAACTGGTCCTTCTGCAATTCGCTGTCGAGCACACGAAAGCGCCGGCCGCCCTCGACCCGGATCCCCAGCAGACCGTTGTCCTGCTGCTGGAAATCGCGAATCAGCGCCTCGCAGCCGATCCGGGCGAAGCCCTGCGGCGCCGGGCCGACCTCTTCGCCTTCAAGGATGCACACCACGCCAAAACCGCTGCCCTGCTTCATGCAGCGACTGATCATGTCCAGGTAACGCGCCTCGAAAATCTGCAGATCGAGGGTGCAGCCGGGAAACAGCACGGTGTTCAGGGGGAACAGCGCCAAGCTCATACAAGGGTTTCCTTAAACCATCCAGGTGACGATCAGGGGCAACAGTACCGCAGTGGTCACGCCCATCAAACTCATCGCCAGCGCCGCGAAGGCACCGCATTCGTCGCTTTCCTGCAGGGCCACCGAGGTGCCCACCGCATGGGCGGTCATGCCCAGGGCCATGCCCCTGGCCTCGGGCCGCAACACACCCAGGCGGGTCAGCATGGGCGGGCCGGCAATCGCGCCGATCACCCCGGTGATCAGCACGAACACCGCGGCCAGGGCGGCCACACCGCCGATCTGCTCGGCCACCAGCATCGCAATGGGGGACGTCACCGATTTCGGTGCCATGGTCATCAGCATCCGCGGCTCGGCGCCGAACCACCAACCCAGCAGCACGCACAGGCCAGTGGCAATCACGCCACCAATCACCAGCGTAGTAAAAATCGGCCAGAACAATTGTCGGATCCGCCGCAGGTTGAGGTACAGCGGCACCGCCAGGGCAACGGTCGCCGGGCCGAGCAGGATGCCGAGAATCTCGGTGCTCTTGCGATACTCGGCATAGTCCAGGCCACACAGCAACAGCACACCGACCACCAGCGCCATCGACGCCAGCACCGGCTGCAGGAAGATCCAGCGGGTTTTCTCGAACCCCGCCAGCACCAGTTGATAGGCGCCCAGGGTGATTCCGATACCGAACAGCGGATGGTGAATCACCGCCGCCCACGCCCCTTGCCAATCCAATGTCATCGTTCGCCCTCGCGTCGATCCTTGCGCCGGATCAGCCAGTTCATCAGCACCCCGACCAGGGCCATGGAAATCAGTACCGACAGCACCAGCGAGCCGACAATGGCCCAGAAATCCGCGGCGATATCGCTGGCATAGACCATCACGCCCACGGCCGGCGGCACCAGCAGCAACGGCAGGTAGCGCAGCAGGCTGCTGGCCGCCTCGCTCAACGGCGCCCCGACCTCACCCCGATTCAGCAGGAAGGCCAGCAACAGCAGCAGGCCGATGATCGGCCCCGGCAACATCGGTACACACAAATGATTGATAGCCGTGCCAAGCAACTGGAACAGCACCAGCCAGGTCAGGCCGCGCAGCAACATCCGTACTCCCCCTTGTCAACGCACCCCATTATAAGCATGCCGATACGCCGGCATTCGCCAAAGCCATGGTCGCTTGACCGGGCACAACGGCCGTGATGATCTACAGTGGATGCCAAGGGCTGCAACCCAAGGCCTGACCCCGAACGACCAAGGAGAGGCTCAATGCCCTATGTACCCGTAGCGCAACTCAAAGACTATGTCGGCAAGGAACTGGGACGTTCCGAATGGTTCACCATCGACCAGGAGCGCATCAACCTGTTCGCGGAGGCCACCGGCGATTATCAGTTCATCCACGTCGACCCGGTCAAGGCCGCGCAAACACCTTTTGGCAGCACCATTGCCCACGGCTTTCTCTCGCTGTCGCTGATCCCCAAGCTGATGGAGGACATCCTGATCCTGCCCGAAGGCCTGAAGATGGTCGTCAACTATGGCCTGGACAGCGTGCGCTTCATCCAGCCGGTCAAGGTCGACTCGCGGGTGCGGCTCAAGGTCGAGCTGGTCGACGCCACCGAGAAAAAGCCGGGCCAGTGGCTGCTCAAGGCAACCGCCACGCTGGAGATCGAAGGCCAGGAAAAACCTGCCTATATCGCTGAACCTCTGTCGCTCTGCTTCGTCTGAAGCGACATCCGGGCTGCGGCACGAAGCGGCGACGGTGCTGTTTCGTGCTTTACCTCTGGACACGACACAATGCTTCGGCATACTCGGTCCCCTAATTGCCCGGATCCCGTCATGCGCCCATTTGCACCCCTTGCCCTGACCCTGTTGCTCACCGCCTGCGGTGATGGCGAATCACTGCTACCGCCGGACGCCCGTCTGCCGGACGGCGGCCGCTACCGCGGGGAAGTGGTCAATGGCCTGCTGCAAGGCCAGGGGCGCATCGACTACCCGAACGGCAGCTGGTATGCCGGCCAGTTCCTCAATGGCCAGTGGCATGGCGACGGCGAGTGGCACGGCAGCAACGGCGAGGTCTACAAGGGCCAGTTCCAGCAGGGCCTGTTCCATGGCCAGGGCACCCTGACCCTTCATGACAGCAGCTACACCGGCGGTTTCAAGCTGGGCCGACGCAACGGCGAAGGCACCCTGAAGGAAGCCGGCATGACCTACCGCGGCGAATTCAGGGACGACCAGTATTCCGGCCTCGGCCACCTCGAACTGGAAGACGGCAGCCAATACCAGGGCGAGTTCGCCCACGGCAAGCCCAACGGCGAGGGCCAGCGCAGCGATGCCAGCGGCAACCAGTTCACCGGGCGCTTCGTCAACGGCCAACTGGAAGGCGTCGGGACCTTCAACAGTGCCGAAGGCGACCAGTACGCCGGCGGTTTCCGGCACAACCAGCTGAACGGCAAGGGCCGCTATGAAAACGCCGACGGCGATGTCTGGATCGGCGAGTTCAAGGACGGCGTACTCAATGGCCAGGGCGAACTGATCGGCGTCGATGGCAGCCATTATCGCGGTGAGTTCAGCGAATGGCGCTTCAACGGTTTCGGCCAGTTGAACCTGGCCGATGGCAGCCACTATGTCGGCGAGTTCGCCAGCGACACGTACGAGGGCCGGGGCATCCTGACCCTGGCGGACGGCCGGGTGCAAAGCGGCATCTGGACCAATGGCCAGCGGGTTCGCGAGGCCGATGGCAAACTGCTGCCGGACCAGCTCGAACTGGGCCTGCTGGCCCAGGGGCCCCTGTTGGAAAAAGCCCTCGCCGCGGTTCCGGCCTCCACGCCGGCCATCGAGCTGTACAGCCTGGTGCTGGCCGGTGACGGCAAGCAGAGCGTCTTCCTGCGTGAAGCCGACTATGTCGGCAAGATGCTCGCCACCCGCTTTGGCGCCTATGGCCAGATCAGCCTGGTGAACCATCGCGATCACCTGATCGACCGGCCGATGGCCACCCGCGAAAACCTGCACCGGGCCGCCCAGGCCCTGGCCGAAAGCAGTGGCCCGGAAGACCTGATCTTCATCTACCTGACCAGCCACGGTACCCACGCCCATGAACTGGTGCTGGACCAGCCACGCCTGGAACTGGCCGACCTGCCCGCCGATGAAATGGCCCAGGCCCTGGCCCCGTTGAAGAACCGCGACAAGGTCATCGTCATTTCGGCCTGTTACTCCGGCGGCTTCATTCCGGCCCTCAAGGATGAAAGAACCCTGATCATGACCGCCTCGCGGGCCGACCGGGTGTCCTTCGGCTGCTCCGAGGAAGCGGACTTCACCTACTTCGGCGATGCCCTGTTCGCCCAGGCCCTGAACCAGACCGACGACCTGCAGCAGGCCTTCAACCTGGCCAAGGCCCATGTTGCCGAACGTGAGCAGGCGGACAATTTCGAGGCGTCGGAACCGCAGATCTGGGCCCCCAAGGGCGTGCTGGCCCACTGGCAGCAGCTACGCAAGCAACAGGCAAGAAAAGCGTTGCAAAGCGCTTCACTGGACAGCAAGGGCGCCAAGAGCAACTAAGCTGATTCGTATCAAGGGAGATATTTTATGTACTTGACGCCTCAGCACATCCTGCTCGCTGGAGCCACCGGCCTGACCGGTGAACATCTGCTGGACCGACTGCTCAACGAACCCACGGTCAGTCGCGTCCTCGCCCCTTCGCGTCGCCCACTGGCGAAACATCCGCACCTGGAGAACCCGGTCGGCGACCCGGCGATCTTCCTGCCGCAACTGAGCGGCCGGGTCGACCTGGCGATCTGCTGCCTGGGCACCACGATCAAGCTCGCCGGCTCCGAAGAAGCCTTTCGCGCTGTCGACCACGATATGGTGGTGGCTTTCGGCAAGCGTGCGCGGGAACTGGGCGCGCGGCACCTGATCGTGGTCAGCGCGGTGGACGCCAACCCGAAATCCAAGGTGTTCTACAGCCGGGTCAAGGGTGAGATGGAGGAGTCGCTGAAGGCCCAGGGCTGGCCGCAGTTGACCATCGCCCGGCCGTCGCTGCTGATCGGCGAGCGTAGCGAACCGCGCCTGGCCGAACAGTTGGCGGCACCGCTGTCGAAGCTGATTCCCGGCAAGTATCGCGGGATCGAGGCCTGCCAACTGGCCCGGGCGCTGTGGCGCCTGGCGCTGGAGGAGCAGGACGGGGTGCGGATCGTCGAGTCGGATGAGTTGCGCCGGCTCGGCAAGTAGCTTTCGCCAGGTAGATTTTTGTTGCCAGGGCGGGACTCTTCGCGGGCAAGCCGCGCTCCTACAGGACCGCGTGAACCGATTCGACCGCCTGCAGGAGCGGGCGGCGCGGCGATCCGGCTTGCCCGCGAAGGGGCAAAACACGATCCCCGGCCCTAGGCTGTGTACGAAATTGTTTGAAACGCAGGTTAGGCAAGGCAAAAACCGGCGAGGAACGGCCGGGGTCGCGCCCGACTTTACTGGAGTAAATGAGCATTCCGAGCCGGTTTTTAACGCCGCATAACCAAGTTTCAAGCGATTTCGTACATAGCCTACAACCCACCCGTCGCCTGAAACCCGACGCCCAACGCCGCGAACACCGACAACGGCAACAGCAGCGTATCGAGCAAGGCACTCGCCGGCAGGTCCAACCCAGGATACCCCGGCGCCTCGGCGCCGAACCGGTCACGGGCACAACAGCCACCCTGCAACGCGTACAGGTCCAACCGCGTGCCGGCATAGACGAGCGGCGCCCCGGCCTTGCCGGCATCCAGCGTCCGCGCCGTCGCACAACCCGCCAGTTGCAGTGCCAGCAGCAGGCCCAGCAGCGCCTTACTCATTGCTGTTCAAATGATGCTCACCCCAGCGCGGCAGCATGTCCTGGGGGATATTCAACAGATTGAGAATCCGCGCCACCACGAAATCCACCAGGTCGTCGATGGTCTGCGGCTGATGATAGAAGCCCGGCGAAGCCGGCAGGATCGTCACGCCCATGTTCGACAGCTTGAGCATGTTCTCCAGATGAATGCTCGAATACGGCGCCTCGCGCGGCACCAGGATCAGTTGCCGACGCTCCTTGAGGGTCACGTCCGCCGCCCGCTCGATCAGGTTGTTGCAGGCGCCCGTGGCGATGGCCGACAAGGTCCCGGTGGAGCATGGCACCACCACCATCGCCGCCGGCGAGCCGGAGCCGGAGGCCACCGGCGACATCCAGTCCTCCTTGCCGTACACGCGGATCTGCCCGGCCTGGGCCCCGGTGTACTCGGTGAGGAACGCCTGCATCGCCTGCGGCTTGGGCGGCAGGGTGACGTCCGTCTCCGTCGCCATCACCAACTGCGCCGCCTTGGAGATCAGGAAGTGCACTTCGCGGTCCTCGCGCACCAGGCAATCGAGCAGGCGCAAGCCATACTGCGCCCCGGAGGCGCCGGTCATCGCCAGGGTGATACGCTCCGGGCCGTTCACCGCAGGGCCTCGGCCAGTTTGCCGTGCAGCCCGCCGAAGCCGCCGTTGCTCATGATCACCACGTGCGTGCCGGGCTTGGCCTGGCTTTTCACCCGTTCGATGATGCCCTCCAGGGAGTCGCTGACAATCGACGGCACACTGCACAAGGCCGCCGTGGCGCCCAGGTCCCAGCCGAGATTGGCCGGCGCGTACCAGATCACCTGATCGGCCTGGACCACGCTCTCCGGCAGGCCATCGCGGTGAGCGCCCAGTTTCATGGAGTTGGAACGCGGTTCGATGATGGCGATCACCGGTGCATCGCCGACCTTCTTGCGCAGGCCGTCGAGGGTCGTGGCAATGGCGGTCGGATGGTGGGCGAAGTCGTCGTAGATGGTCACGCCGTGGACTTCGGCGACCTTTTCCATGCGCCGCTTGACGCTCTTGAACGCACTCAGACCGGCAATACCCATCGTCGGCACCACGCCGACATGCCGCGCTGCGGCCAGGGTGGCCAGGGCATTGGCGACGTTGTGCTGGCCGGTCAGTTCCCACTCGACCGTGCCCTGGGCCACGCCCTCGAACAGCACCTCGAAACGCGAACCGTCCTCGCTGAGCAGGCGCGCCTGCCACTGGCCACCGGCACCGGTGGTCTGCACCGGGGTCCAGCAGCCCATGTCGATCACCCGCTTCAACGCCGGCTCGGTGGTCGGGTGAATGACCAGGCCTTCGCTGGGGATGGTCCGTACCAGGTGGTGGAACTGCCGCTCGATGGCTGGCAGGTCGGGGAAGATGTCCGCGTGGTCGAACTCCAGGTTGTTCAGGATCGCCGTGCGCGGATGGTAGTGGACGAACTTGGAGCGCTTGTCGAAGAACGCGCTGTCGTACTCGTCGGCCTCGATCACGAAGAACGGCGTGCCGCCCAGGCGCGCCGATACCGAGAAATTCTGCGGCACGCCGCCGATCAGGAAGCCCGGGCTCATGCCCGCGTGCTCCAGCACCCAGGCGAGCATGCTGCTGGTGGTGGTCTTGCCGTGGGTGCCGGCCACGGCCAGGACCCAGCGCCCCTGCAGCACATGGTCGGCCAGCCACTGCGGGCCGGACACGTAGGGCAGGCCCTTGTTCAGCACGTACTCGACCGCGGGGTTGCCACGGGACATGGCATTGCCGATCACCACCAGGTCCGGGGCCGGATCGAGCTGGGCCGGGTCATAACCCTGGGTCAGTTCGATACCCTGGGCCTGCAGTTGCGTGCTCATCGGCGGATAGACATTGGCATCGGAGCCCGTCACGTGATGGCCCAGTTCCTTGGCCAGAACAGCCATCGAGCCCATGAAGGTGCCGCAGATACCCAGAATATGAATGTGCATAGTCGACCTCGTAAAACATGGCCGCAGGTTAGCCCAGGGCGGGGGAAATCGCACCTTGTGTTTCAGATTCGAGGTGACTGGCAGGGCTTCGACATCGATTCGAAGCCCTGTGGCTCAGACGCAGATCGCGTTGGTGAACACCAGGCGGTTGCCGAACGGGTCGGCGATCGGCATGTCCATGCTGCCCCAGGGCATGGCCTGGATTTCCGGACGGGCGTAGCCGAAGCCCTTGGCCAGCAGTTGTTCGCGAAAGGCTTCCAGCTCGTCGGTCTCGATACGCAGCGCCGAACCCGGAGTGCTATCACCGTGATGCTCGCTCAGGTGCAACACGCAATTGCCCTTGGACACCTGCAGATACAAGGGGAAACCCGGCTCGAAACGATGCTGCCAGTCGACCTGGAAACCCAGGAAGTCGACGTAGAACTCCAACGCCTTGCCCTCGTCGAAAATTCGCAGAATGGGGGTGGTCTTACCGAAGCTCATGTCAGGTCTTCCTGGCGGTTCTGGATCAAAGCGCTTCGGCCATGGAACGGGTTTCTTTAGTGGCTCAGTGCCATTATTGCGCAAAAGCGCGACCTCGTTCGCAAAAACCTGACGCCAATCACCAGCATAGCCGCTTGGGCTCAAACCATCTCGTTGAGGATCCAGTCGATCACCGAGTTGCGCTTGGGTACCCAGCCCAGCAGTTCACGGGCGTTGCTGCCGCGGACCCGGCTGTTGGAACCCAGGCCGTAATTGGCCATCTCATAACCCCACTCGGCCTCGGCGTCCGCCAGCGGCCAATCCTGCGGCTCACCCAGGTTCAGCGCCCTGGCCATGGCGGTGGTCATGTCTATGAACGAGGCTTCGCCGCTTTCGACGAAATAGAAGGTGCCCGGCGGGTTGCCGGTCAACGCCAGCAGGTACAGCGCCACCACATCCTCGATGTGCACGTTGGACCAGATGTTCTGCCCGCTCCCGACGTGCCGGGCCACGCCACGCTTGCGGGCCTGCTTGAGCAGGCGCGGCAACTGCACGCTGTCACGCTTGACGCCCAGGCTGTGGCCGTAGATCAGGGTGTTGCAGAGCACCGCCGAGCGCACGCCGGATTTCGCCGCGTCGAGCACCCGGTGGTCGATGGCCACCCGCGCCGCCTTGTCGACGGTCGGTTCCGGCAGCCGGCCTTCGTAATAGACGATATCGCTGGCCTTGCCGCCGGAGGCGTCGCCGACGATGCTCGAACCGCTGGTGTGCAGGAACACCTTGTCGGAACCACGCAAGGCGTCGAGCAGCGCCTCGACCGCACCGCGATGGTCGCTGCTGGCAGCGTTGATCACCGCATCGGCCTGGCGCGCCTGCTCGGCGAGCAGTTCGCTGTCGTCCAGGCTGCCGACCACCGGGGTAATGCCCAAATCACGCAGTTCCTGCACCTGCTCGGCACTGCGCACCAGCCCGGTGACCCGATGGCCGGCGGCGACCAGCCCGGTCGCGATGGAACCGCCAATGAAACCGGCGGCGCCGGTAACGAATACGTTCATGGAGAAACTCCCTGCATGGATAAGTGATGGAGCGAGTATCGAAAACTTATCCGTGCCGAATAACCCCCTATTGCCCAATTCACTCTTGCGCTGGAGTCACGAATCAAGAGCTGGCGCCCAGCGTCAGGGCTATGCCACCACGGGCCCCGCATACCCCGCCAGCTTGCCCTGGATGAAATCGAGGAAGCACTGGATACGCAGCGCCAACTGCGAGTTGCGGTAGTACACCGCATGGATCGGCTGGCGGTAGCCGCTGTTGGCTTCGGGGAGGATCACCTGCAGGCGGCCGGACTGGATGTCCTGGTGAGTCATGAAGTGCGACAGGCAGACGATCCCCTGCCCCTCCAGCGCCAGTTGGCGCAGGGTCTCGCCGCTGGAGGCGCTGAGGTCGGGGCGGATCTGCCAGCGGTCGCCCTGGGCATGCCGCAACGGCCAGTGATTGAGCGTTTCGGTCTGGGTGAACCCCAGCAGGGTGTGTCGGGACAGCTCATCGACACTGACCGGCTCGCCGTAACGCGCCAGGTAGGCGGGGCTGGCCAGGATGTTCAGCGGGCTGCTGCCCAGCGAGCGGGCATGCAGGGTCGAATCCGCCAGGTGGCCGATGCGGATGGCGATGTCGGTGCTCTGCTCCAGCAGGTCGATGATCAGGTCGTTGCTGTTGAGTTCCAGCTGGATGTCCGGGTACAGGCTGCGAAACTCGGCGATGTACGGGACCACCGCGTGCAGCATGAACGGCGAGGCGGCGTTGATACGCAGGCGCCCGGCGGGCGTCTGCTGGCGCAGGGCCAGGCGTTCTTCCAGCTCGTCCATCTGCTCGAGGATCTGCTTGGCCCGCTCGAAGAAGAACTTGCCTTCCTCGGTCAGGTCCATGCGTCGCGTGGTGCGATTGATCAGCGTGGTCTCGAGCTTGGCCTCCAGCCGCGACAGGCTGCGGCTGACCGCCGACGGCGTCTGCCCGACCTGTTCGGCCGCCGCGGAAATCGAACCGCACTCGATCACGCAGACGAAGATCTGCAACTCATCCGACCTGGCTTTCACACTCACCTCTCAACTCAAGAGCCTGATATTAGCCGGCCTCGAGGCAAAAGGAACCTCACTTCGGCAAATCGAAAACCTCTGCCAGGTGCTGCTCGTAGCGCCGGATATCCGCCTCGATGGCCGGTACCTTCATCACGTCGACACAGAGAAAGGTCGGCAGGCCGCTCATGCCGAGGAACTGGTTGGCCTTGTGAAACGGGAAGTAGACCGCATCCACGCCCTTGGCCTCGAAGAAATCGGTGGGGTCGTCGAAAGCCTGCCGTGGCGCGTTCCAGGTCAGCGACAGCATGTACTGCTTGCCCTGGATCAGACCACCGCTGCCGTACTTCTGCGAGGCGTCGGAACGCGTCCGGCCATCGTTGGCGTAGAGGCTGCCGTGGCCCGCGGTGAACACTTCGTCGATGTACTTCTTCACCGTCCAGGGCGCGCCCATCCACCAGCCAGGCATCTGGTAGATGATCACGTCGGCCCAGAGAAACTTGGCAACTTCCTCGGCGACATCGTAGCCCTGGTCGATCCAGGTCTGTCTGACATCGCAACCGGAGCGATCGAGGTAGGCCACGGCGGTTTCATGCAGGGTGGCGTTGTAGCGGCCGGCGGAGTGGGCGAACGCCTTGCCGCCGTTGAGTAGCAGGATCTTTTTCATGGTCGGTCTCATGGAGGGCGGCCCCAAGGGCAGCCCGGTCGACAGGTTCAAGTGCGGGCGCAGGTTAGCCCTCGCACGCACGGCGAAAAAGCGTGGCTGACGCAAATCGCTTTTGCCGTAACGGCACGAATGCTCGACGTATTGTTGCCTTAGCATTGACGGCCTCCAGAACCTGTCCTGCCCGGAGTGAATCCATGAGCCAACCCTACGGTTTTATCCTGCATGCCAAGACCCGCCCGGAAAAGGCCGAGGCCTTCGAGGCGCTGTTTCGCGCCTATGTCGAACCCAGCCGCCGGGAAGACGGCTGCATCGAATACCACATGCTGCGCGACCACGCCGACCCGACCCTGTTCATCTTCTACGAGATCTGGCAATCGAAGGCTCACCTGGACGTGCACTCGGCGCTGCCGCACATGCGGGCCTTCCACGAGCAGCGCATGGCGTTCCTCGAGCGGGATTTCGAGATTCGCCTGATCGACATGCTCAGCCCATCCTCGGCCAGCCGCTGATCAACAGCGGCCCCCTGCCGGGCGAAAACGGCCTGTGCGCGCATGGACAGCTGGATGTCGAGCCTGGACATCCCTGCGGCGGGCGCCCCCGTTAGGGTGCAGGCTTCATTCAGAACCTGTGCCCGGAGCCCAGCATGTCCAATCCACCGATTACCGTTCTGCGCGATACCCACCCACTGCCGGTGCTCGACGCCTGCAAATGGGAAAAGCTCGAAGGCGATCCGCACACCGTCAACCTCAACGCCTACAACAGCGAAGACGGCAGCAAGATCATGGGCACCTGGATCTGCACCCCGGGCAAGTGGCGGGTCGATTACGTGAAGTGGGAGTACTGCCACTTCCAGGAAGGCTACTGCATCATCACGCCGGACGGTCAGGCGCCGATCCACTTGAAGGCCGGCGATATCTTCATCGTCGAGCCAGGCATGAAGGGCACCTGGGAAGTCGTCGAGACCGTGCGCAAGTACTTCGTGTTCGCCTGACAGCACCAGGCGCGTTTCGATCCGGGCCCCGTCTCGAAAGACACGAGGCCCTGTCGTGAGGAACGGTTCGAGAGGTCGTCAATCTTCAAGCGACACGACGTTCCAGCAAGCGATCCGAGCCACCTTCGGCTACACGACGCTCCAGCAGGCGATCGGAACCACCTTCCGCCACACGACGCTCCAGCAGGCGATCGGAACCACCTTCCGCCACACGGCGCTCCAGCAGGCGATCGGAACCACCTTCCGCCACACGGCGCTCCAGCAGACGATCGGAACCACCTTCCGCTACACGGCGTTCCAGCAAACGGTCCGAGCCACCCTCCGCCACACGGCGCTCCAGCAGGCGATCGGAACCACCTTCCGCCACACGACGCTCCAGCAGACGGTCAGAACCGCCCTCCGCCAGCCGATGCTGGTTGATCGCGCCGAACCCGGTTGCCGGCACATTGGCCGAAGCGGCATTCGCCAGGCCGAGGCCACCGACCAAAGCCAGGGTGAGGGCCAGGGAAGCGGTAGAGAACTTGAACATGGGTAACACTCCTGCGTTTGTGAGTAAGACTCTGAGGGTTGGGTGGGGCCTGGACCGGCCTCACCGTTCGACAGGTACATTTCAACGCAGGGCTGTATCCACCGTGTGTCGCGAACGGGCGATAAGGTGGCGCACTGTATGGCGGCGGGCCGCGTACACAGTCTGATACAACGTGCCGATGCCCGAGCCCGGTGCCACTCGAACACCCGCCCACAAAAAAGCCGCAAGGTCCGTGGCGGGACCTTGCGGCTATCGCTGCCGGATTCCGGGGCTCAGCTGGCACTGCCAGCCTTGGCCTCCTGCAGCAGGGTCTGGATGACCTTTTCCTGTTCGTCATAACGGCCTTCGCCGAAATGGGTGTAGCGCACCTGCCCCTTGGCATCGATCAGGTAGTGGGCCGGCCAGTACTGGTTATCGAACGCCCGCCAGATACGGTAGTCGTTGTCGATCGCCACCGGGTAACCGATCCCCAGTTCCTTCACCTGCTGGCGCACGTTGCCGAGGATCTTCTCGTAGGCATATTCGGGGGTATGCACGCCGATCACCACCAGCCCGTCCTTCTCGTATTTCTTCGCCCAGTCCTTCACATAGGGCAGGGTGTGCTGGCAGTTGATGCAGTCGAAGGTCCAGAAGTCCACCAGCACCACCTTGCCGCGCAGGGACTCACGGTTGAGCGGCGCCGAGTTCAGCCACTCCACCGCACCGTCCAGCGCAGGCATCGCGCCCTTGGCTTCGAGGTCGACCGCCGTGGCCGCATTGGCCTTGCTGATCACGTAGTCGATGGCCCGCGGAATCTGCTTGAGCAGGCTCTGCTCCACCGACGCCGAGCCCTGTGACGAGGTACCGGCGAGCAGGGTGTTGTTCGCCCCGGTCGAGATCAGCACCGCCGACAGCAGGACCAGCACGCCGGCCCCACGCCGCAGCCAGCCGGTCACCGGGATGGAAGGCTTGAGCCGGTTGACCAGGCCACGGCCGGCGAAGATCAGCGTGCCGAGAGACAACGCACTGCCCAGGCCATAGGCCAGCAGCAACAGGCTGGTCTGTGCATTGGCGCCCTGCAGCATGGCGCTGGTCAGGATCACGCCGAGAATCGGTCCGGCACAGGGCGCCCACAACAGCCCGGTGGCGACGCCGACCAGCAGCGCCGCCAACGGCCCCGACAGCTGCCGCGCCGCCGGATCGAGGCGATTGCCCAGCAGCACGAACGGCCGCGACAGCCAGGCCCCCGCGCGGGCGGAAATCAGTGACAGGGCGAACAGCACCATCACGATCAGCGCCAACTGACGGCCGGCAGCGTTGGCCTGGATCACCCAGGCGCTGCTGACCACCGCCAGGCTCGACACCAGGGCGAAGGTCAGCGCCATGCCGCCCAGGGTCAACAGCACCGACGAGCGGGAACGATCGGCCCGCGCGAAAAGGAAGGGTACGACCGGCAGGATGCAAGGACTGAGCACCGTCAGTATCCCGCCGAGGAAAGCGATAAGCAGCATGACGTCACCTGGCAGATGCAGGCATGAAACCGACCGCGACGCGGTACGGTTTCATGCGGGTGGAGGAGAGAGCGTGAGGCGGGTTCCCAAGGCCTCAGCTGCCCAGGTTGCAACTGGCGAACTTGCCGTATTCCAGGGTGTGGGTCTGGCCCTGGGAGTCCAGGTAGGTCAGGTGCGCCTTGGCGACATCGCAACTGCCCATGGCATCGGTGGTGATCGACACCACGTGCCGGATATCCGGTTTGGCGCTGGCGGCCTGGGCCGGGGCGGCGATGGCCAGGAGGCTCAGGGCGGACAACAGGCCGGCGGTGCAGAGTGCTTTCAGTTTCATGGCGATTTCCTCAAGTGTGTATTCGGTTGGTTGGAGCCAGTGTTGTCTGCCTCCCTGGAACCTATTTGACGCCCTTGAGGTATCTCGAATGTGTGCGCAAGCCGGGGTTCTGAAGTGCGCAAGTATCACCGCCCCTCCCAGATACATTGCAATACAAAACCCTCAGAACAGGCCCATCTGCCCGCCGATCAGGGTGGTGAAATCGTCCTGCACGAACGGCAGGATCGCGTCCGCCACCGGCTGCAACTGCTTGGTGATGTAGTGCTCGTAGTCGATGGGCGACCGACGCACCTCCAGCGGCTCCGGCCCGGCCTGGGCAATCACGTAGCTGATCCAGCCGCCGCCCTGGTACTGTCGCGGCCGCCCCTGGGCGACGTTGTATTCATCGGCCAGGCGTGCCGCCCGCACCTGCGGCGGCACGTTGCGCTCGTAGTCGCCGAGCCGCCGGCGCAGGCGCTTGCGATACACCAGCAGGTCATCCAGCTCGCCCGCCTGGGTACGCCGCACGTAGTCACGGACGTAATCCTGGTAGGGCTGGCGGCTGAAGATGCGTCGGTACAGCTCCTGCTGGAACGCCTGCGCCAATGGCGACCAGTCGCTGCGCACGGTTTCAAGCCCCTTGTAGACCATCTCCTCGCGGCCGTCGGCACGCACCACCAGCCCGGCATAACGCTTCTTGCTGCCCTCCTCGGCCCCGCGGATGGTCGGCATCAGGAAGCGGCTGAAATGGGTTTCGAACTGCAGTTCCAGGGCACTGTCCAGGCCCAGTTCCTGCTTCAGGTGTTCGCGCCACCAGTCGTTGACCCCGGCCACCAGCTGGCGGCCGATCTGCGCGGCCTCCTCCTGGCCATGGGCGCGCTTGAGCCAGACGAAGGTCGAGTCGGTGTCGCCATAGATCACCGTGTAGCCCTGGGCCTCGATCAGTTGCCGGGTGCGGCGCATGATCTCGTGCCCGCGCAGGGTGATCGACGAGGCCAGGCGCGTATCGAAGAAGCGGCAGCCACTGGAACCGAGCACGCCGTAAAAGGCGTTCATGATGATCTTCAGGGCCTGGGACAGCGGCGCATTGCCGTCGCGCTTGGCCGCCTCGCGGCCCTGCCAGACCGTCTCGACGATCGACGGCAGGCAGTGCCGCGTGCGGGAGAAACGCGCCCCGCGAAAGCCCGCCACCGACTCGCTGTCGTCGGGATGCCGCAGGCCCTCGATCAGCCCCACCGGGTCGATCAGGAAGGTACGGATGATCGACGGGTACAGGCTCTTGTAGTCCAGTACCAGCACCGACTCGTACAGCCCGGGCCGCGAGTCCATGACGAAACCGCCGGGGCTGGCCTCGGGCATGCGTTCGCCGAGGTTCGGCGCGACGAAACCCTGGCGATGCATCAGCGGCATGTACAGGTGGGTGAAGGCCGCCACCGAACCGCCGCTGCGATCGGCCGGCAGACCGGTGACGGTGGCGCGTTCGAGCAGGAAGGTCAGTAATTGGGTCTTGTCGAAGATCCGCGTGACCAGCTCGCAGTCCTTGAGGTTGTAGCGCGCCAGGGCCGGCTTGTCCTCGGCGAACATGCGATTGATCTCGTCCATGCGCTGGTAGGGGTTGTCGATCGACTTGCCCTCGCCGAGCAGGTGCTGCGCCACGTATTCGAGGCTGAAGGACGGGAAGCTCCAGGTCGCCGAACGCAGCGCCTCGATGCCGTCGATGATCAGCCGGCCGGCCGCCGCGGCGAAGTAGTGGGTGTTGCGCGCACCGTTGTCGCGCCAGCCCATGACATCGCCCCCACGCCCCAGGCGCAGCGGGATGCTCAGGCGCTGGGCATGTTCATGCAGCACCTTGAGGTCGAATTGCACCAGGTTCCAGCCGATGATTGCATCCGGATCGTGCCGGGCCAGCCAGTCGTTCAGGGCTTCGAGCAGTTCACCGCGGCTCGCTCGATAGTCGAGCTTGAAATCGACCTGGCTGGCGTCACCGTTCGGCGGCCCGAGCATGTACACCTGGCGCTCGCCACAACCTTCCAGGGCGATGGAATACAGCTCGCCCTGCATGGTGGTCTCGATGTCCAGGGACACCAGCCTGAGCCGTGGCCGATAGTCCGCCGTCGCCTTGAGCTGGGTATCGAGCAGCGGCCCGTCGGTATTCGGCGTACCGGCGAACAACACCGGCGCGGTGATGAAACGCTCCATGAGAAAGCGCTCGGGAGGGCGGATATCGGCCTCGTAGACATCCACCCCGCCCTGGCGCAACAGCTTCTCGATGTTCATCAACTGCCGGTGCTGCTGGCAATACAGGCCGCACACCGGGCGGTGGTGAAAATCCATCAGTTCCAGCGGGCGCCATTCCACCCCCCGCTCTTTGCTCAACAGTTGGGCGGCACGCTCACGCTGTTCGGCGGGAATGAAGGCAACCGAGGGTTGTGGCGGCAAGCGCACGTGACGGGGGCCGGCGTCGGTCGCCAACCAGAATTCGACCTGCGTACCCGCGGGGGTGTCGCGCCAATGCCGGGTCAGGACAAAACCCTGCTGTAGATCCACCACCGCCCCCTCGAAACCGATTCTCGGCAGTCATTCTACTGTGCCGGGGGATACGCGGATAACGTTTGGACGCACGGCCCGGAAAAAACCGGGGACCCGCCCGACGCGAGCCCCCGGAAAAAACCTTACTCGGGTTTGCGATAGGCGCCGATGATGGCCGAGAAGTCCTTGCCACCCTCCCCGCGCAGGCTCATGGCCTGGTACAACTGCTGCGCCACGGCACCGAGTACCACCGGCTGGTGGGCCTGGCGCGCGGCCTCGGTGGCCAGGCCCAGGTCCTTGAGCATCAGTTCGGCGCCGAAGCCGCCGGTATAGCCACGCGACGCCGGTGCGGTGTCGATGATGCCCGGCCAGGGGTTGTAGGTGTCGGAACTCCAGCAGCGGCCGGTGGAACTGTTGATCACCCCGGCCAGCACCTGGGTGTCGATGCCCAGGGCGGCGCCCAGGGCCATGGCCTCGCTGACGCCGATCATCGAGATGCCCAGCAGCAGGTTGTTGCAGATCTTGGCGATCTGCCCGGTGCCGACCTCGCCGCAATGGACGATGTTGCGGCCCATCTGTGCCAGCACCGGTTGCAGGGTGGCGAACAATGGCTGGGAAGCGCCGACCATGAAGGTCAGGGTCCCGGCCGCCGCGCCACCGGTACCGCCGGATACCGGCGCGTCGGCCATCGCCACATTCTGTTTCGCCGCCGCGGCGGCAACGTCCTTGGCGGTCTGCGGATCGATGGTGCTGCAGTCCACCGCCGGCACGCCGGCGCCGATCCCGGCCAGCACCCCGTCCTCGCCCAGCCAGACGCTGCGCACATGGGCGGCGGCCGGCAGCATGGTGATCACCAGTTCGCTGCCCTCGGCCGCGGCCTTGGGCGAGGTGCTGATGGTCCCGCCGAGGGCCGCCAGTTCCTTGAGCACCGTCTGGTTCAGGTCGAACAGGTTCAGGCTGTGCCCGGCCTTGATCAGGTTGCGCGCCATTGGCGCGCCCATGTTGCCCAGTCCGATAAATGCGATCTTCATGGCCCGTTCCTCGCTCAGCGCAGGTTGATGGTGGTGTTCACGCCATGGTTCTCGCTGTCGTCATCGAACCAGCGCGCGGTGACCGTCTTGGTCTGAGTGTAGAACTGCACCACCTGCTTGCCGTAGGGACCCAGGTCGCCGAGCTTGGAGCCACGGGAGCCGGTGAAGCTGAAGAACGGCACCGGCACCGGGATCGGGATGTTGATGCCGACCTGGCCGATATCGATCTCGCTCTGGAACTTGCGCGCCGAGGCGCCGCTCTGGGTGAACAGGCCGGTGCCGTTGCCGAAGGGGTTGGCGTTGACCAGGGCGATGGCCTCGTCGAGGGTGTCGACCTCCATCACCGCCAGCACCGGGCCGAAGATTTCCTGGGTGTAGATCTGCATGTCGGTGGTCACCCCGGAAAACAGGGTCGGGCCGACGAAGTTGCCCTGCTCGAAGCCCGGCACGACGATAGCGCGGCCGTCCAGTTCGAGCTTGGCGCCTTCCTGGATGCCGCTTTCGATCAGGCCCAGCACCCGCTCCTTCGCCCGCTTGGAAATCAGCGGACCGACATCGGTGCCCGGCTCGCTGCCGGCGTTGACCTTGAGCTTCTGCGCCAGCGCCTTGAGGTCCGGCAGCCATTGCTTCGCCGCCCCTACCAGCACCACCACCGAGGTGGCCATGCAACGCTGGCCGGCCGCACCGAAACCGGCGCCGACCAGGGCATTGAGGGTCTGCTCGCGGTTGGCGTCGGGCAGCACCACGGCGTGGTTCTTCGCGCCCATCATCGACTGCACGCGCTTGCCATGACGACCGGCGAGGTCATAGACGTGGGTACCGACGGCGGTCGAACCGACGAACGAGACCGCCTTGATGTCCTTGTGGGTGCACAGCGCATCCACCACCTCCTTGCCGCCGTGCACCACGTTGAGCACGCCCGGCGGCACGCCGGCTTCCAGCGCCAGCTCCACCAGCATCAGGGTCGACAGCGGGTCCTGTTCGGACGGTTTGAGAACGAAGGTGTTGCCGCAGGCGATCGCCATCGGGAACATCCACAGCGGGATCATCGCCGGGAAGTTGAACGGGGTGATCCCGGCGCAGACGCCGATCGGCTGGCGCAGGGTGTAGGTGTCCACGCCACCGGCGACGTTCTCGGCGAACTCGCCCATCTGCAGGGTGCCGATCGAGCAGGCGTGCTCGACCACTTCCAGGCCGCGGAAGATATCGCCCTCGGCGTCGGCCAGGGTCTTGCCCTGCTCGGCGCTGAGCACGGCGGCGATGCGCTTGGAATGTTCGCGGATCAGCGCCTGCAGCTTGAGCATGATGCGCATGCGGGCGCCGATGGGGGTCAGCTTCCAGGTCTGGAAGGCACGCTGGGCGGCGTCGATCGCCGCATTCACTTCAGCGGCAGTGGCGAAGGGCACCTTGGCCAGCACTTCCTGGGTCGCCGGGTTGACGATGTCGTGCCACTCACTGCTCTGGGATTCGACCCACTCGCCGTCGATCAGCAACCGGGCGGTCTTGAGGGTGGCGTCGGGCTTGAGAGAAACGTTCATGGAAGTCTCCTGAATTATTGTAATGGCCGAATCCCGGACGGGACGATACCCGAGCATGGTGACTGGACTGTTTTTGGAGTATAGATGTGCATTCTTCTAATAAGAACGCACATAAAAACCGGATCAACATGCAAAAAAACATCACGTCTTTGGGTTCATTGAACTGGGACGACCTGAAGTTTTTCCTTGAGGTTGCCCGTACCCGCAAGGCCAGCAGCGCGGCCAAGCGCCTGGCGGTGGACTACACCACGGTGTCACGGCGCATCAGTTCGCTGGAGGCGGCCCTGGGCACCCTGCTGTTCGAAAAGTCGCGCACCAGCGGCTTCGTCCTCACCGCCGAGGGCCAGCGCCTGATGGGCTATGCCGAGTCCATCGAAAGCACCCTGCACATGGCCTGCGAGCAGGTGTCGGGGTCTGGCGTGGCGCTCTCGGGGCATGTGCGCATGGGCTGCACGGAGGGCTTCGGCAGCTTCTTCATCACCCCGCAACTGAGCCATTTCGTCGACGCCTACCCGGCGATCTCGGTGGATATCCTGCCACTGCCGCACTTCATCAGCCTGTCCAAGCGCGAGGCGGATATCGTCATCGCCCTGGAGCGCCCGGAGCACGGGCCCTATGTGTGCTGCAAGCTGTGCGACTACCGCCTGCAGCTGTACGCGACCCAGCCGTACCTGGACCAGCACCCGCCGATCCGCCGCGCCAGCGACCTGGGCCGGCACCGTTTCGTCAGCTACGTCGACGACCTGGCGTTCAGCAACGAGCTGCTGTACCTGGCCAACCTGCTGCCCAACGCCACCGCCAACCTGCGCAGCACCAGCGTGATCGCCCAGTTCGTCGCGGCGCAACAGGGCCGGGCGCTGGCGATCCTGCCGTGTTTCCTGGCGGCCCAGGACCCGAACCTGCTGCCGGTGTTGCCGGATGAGGTGAGTATCACCCGGCAGTTCTGGATGTATTGCCGGGAGGATCTGCGCAAACTCAAGCGGATCAATCTGTTGTGGGACTACATTCGGGAAGTCACGGAACTGAATCGACCGCTGCTGCTGGGGGAGACGCGGGCGCTTCGGTTCGTCGATTAGAATGCCGCCAGTCGGATAGGCCTCTTCGCGGGCACTCAGTCGGCAATCACCACGATCGCCACCCGGCGGTTTTCTGTCCGCCCGGCCACGGTGCTGTTGCTGGCCACCGGTTCGCGGCTGCCCAGGCCACGGACCTGGATGTTTTCCGGCTTCATCCCGGACTGCCGCAGTACCGTCGCCACACTGTTGGCCCGGCGTACCGACAACTGTTCGTTGTAGTCGTCCTTGCCCGACGCATCGGTGTGCCCATCCACCCGCACCCGCTGGATATCCACGCTGAGCAGGGCCCTGGCGATCCGCTCGACGATGGCCTGGCTTTGCGGGTTCAACCCATCCAGGTCACTGCCGAACAGCACCTTGCCCGACAGGCCGAAAGCCCAGCCATCGTCCGTCAGTTCGAAACCCTGCTGCTTGAGGACGGCGATCTGCGCCGGGCTCAGGCCTTTCTGCGCAGCCGTCTGGCAGCCGCCCAGCGCCAGCAGGGCGGCAAACAGGGCAACGCTGAAAAATCGCAGGGAACGTTGGGTCAAGGTAGACAAGGGTTCAACTCCTGGTGGGGACTGAGGCGGCGCTGTGCTCCGACTGCGCGGTGTGTCGACTGCCTCGGGAAAGGCGCTTGGCCTGGTACATGGCGCCATCGGCGGCATTGAGCAGCGAGCCCGGGGTGTTGCCGTGATCGGGGTAGACGGCGATGCCGATACTCAGCGAGGTGACGACCTGGGTCGGGCCGGGCACCGGGATCGGCAGTTCCATGCTGGCGATGATCTTCTCGGCAATCTGCTCGGCGTCCTCGATGCTGTGCAGCGGGGTCAGCAACACGGCGAACTCGTCGCCGCCAAGCCGCGCCACCAGGTCATCTTCACGCAGTTGCGCACGCACCCGCGTGGCCACGGCCACCAATACCGCATCGCCTGCCGCATGGCCGAAGGTGTCGTTGATTTCCTTAAAGCGGTCGCTGTCGAGAAACAGCACCGCGACCCGCTCGCCCTGCCGGGCACCGTTGCGCAAGGCGCGCATCAGCCGACCTTCGAAGAAGGCCCGGTTGGGCAGGCCGGTCAGGCTGTCGTGGCTGGCCTGGTGCGCCAGGGTCTGGTTTTCGTTCTGCAGGTGCGTCTGCCAGGCTTCCAGCTCATCGAGCAGGGCATTGAAGTCGTTGCCGAGGTTGTCCAGTTCGACAATCTGCGCCGGCGGTACCCGCCGCTCGAAGGCCCGCTCGCTACGCACGGCGTGGGCCACTTCGGCCAGGCTGCGCAGCGGCACGAGGATCCCGCGCAGCAACCGGCGGGCCAGGTACAGGCCGAGCCAGGCCGCCAGCACGCTGCACACCAGGATGCCGGCCAGGCCGCTGAGCAGGTAGCGCATCAGGCTGGCGCCATGACCGGTCAGGCGCACGCTGCCGACCTCGCGGTTCTGGTGCAGGATCGGCAGTTCGATGGGCTGTTCCAGCAGGCTCCTCGCCAGTTGCATTTCCAGCCGCGACAGCAGGCCGGTTTCCGGGCGTTGCCAATGGGCCAGGCGCTGGCCGCTGGCGGTGAAGATCTCGGCCTCGGCCACTTCTTCGGTAGAGGCGATCAGGTCCAGGGCTTCGGTCGCCGCACTGCGGTCGTTGAACACCACCGCCGCCTCGACGGTGTAGCTGATGGAGCGGGCGATCAGGTGCAGGTTGTGGTCGGCGTAGACCCGAAGCGCCAGCACACCGAGCAAGGTCAGCGAAACGCTGACCAGGCCGACCGCCGCCAGGGCCACCAGCATGTGCCCACGCCCCAGCACCGAACGCAGGGTGCGGCGGTTGTCCGGCTTGTGCAGACCGATCATGGCTGTGGGGCCCGCCGGCGGGACAGTTGCAGGACGCTGGGGTGAATGCGCACGCCGCTGCGGGCCACCGAATCCAGGTTGACCTCGAACGCCACCTGCTCGTCGCCGACACGCAGGCAGAACAGGCTGCCGACGACGCAATGGTCGCCTTCTTCGCTGATGCTCAGCACCGCATGGCCGGCCAGTGACGCGAACAACTGGTTGCGCTCGTTGCTGGACAACTGGCCGATGTACACCGCGTCACAGCTGTCGCCGACGGCCGGGTTGCTGGCCAGCAGGCGCTGTACCAGCACCGGGCGGCCGCTGGCCTGGGTCGTGCCCTTGACCAGGTCATCGGTGTATTGGGTCGGCCCGACGATGCACAGGCGCAACTGCGCCGGCTCCACCGGCCAGCGGGCGTAACTGAGAATACCCAGCACCACCTGGGTGACGGCCTGGGCCCGCTGCTCGGCGCCGCCACGGGGAGCGGCGTCTTCGGCCATGCCCGCGTGCATGAACAGGCAACACAGGACGGACACCGCGAACTGTCTTGAGCCAAAAAACCGCCACATCATCCAGGCAGCCATGTTCATGTAAGAATTCTCTGGATACTACGTCAGAATATTGCCGCAACGATAGCATATAGCTGGCAAATCAGCGTTAGATTGAGATCATGCATAGCCCACTAATGGTTTAGAAATCTCTGAAGTATCGATTTGAGGTTTGCTATTTTTTCCCGCCTGCGGGGCTGCCTAAGATCGACCCATCGCCCTTCGCAGGCTGGTTCATGACGCTGCGCAAGCGGCGCCTGGCGTCAGTGAGACCGCCCCACAGAAGAGGGCCGGCTCGACGAAACCTTTCCAACTGCCCTAACCGCTCGCCCAGGCTTCTCGCCGTGGCGGGTCCCGAGCAGCTTGAGGTTTGGTCGAGGTTCACTGATGAAACTGGAGATTTTCCGCACCCTGTGGGGCTACACCGCCAGCAAGGCCCAGGCACTCGACGAGTTGCTGGAGGCCGGCTTCGACGGCATGGAAGCCCGCCTGCCACTGGCGGCCGCAGAACGTGCCGAGTTCGCCGCCTTCCTGCGTGCCAACCGCACGCCTTACATCAGCACCGTCTTCACCGCCTACGATGTGCTCCCCGAGCAGTCGGCAGCCCCCGTCGAGCATCTGCGCGACCTCGAACAGAAACTCGCCTGGGCCGCCGAGCTGGAGCCACGTTTCGTCAACCTGCTGGCCGGCAACGACCGCTGGCCCCTGGCGCAGCAGGTGGAGTTCTTCGGCCAGGCCATGGACCTGGCACGCCGGCAGGGCCAGGCCTGCAGTTTCGAAACCCATCGTGCACGCTCGCTGTTCAACCCCTGGGTGACCCTTGAGCTGATCCGGCAACTGCCCGACCTGCGCTTCACCAGCGACATCAGCCACTGGGTGGTCACCTGCGAGCGCCTGCTCGACGACCCGGCCGACGACCTGCGGCCATTCGTCGAGCGCGTCCACCATATCCAGGCCCGGGTCGGCTATGACCAGGGCCCGCAGGTGCCTCATCCCGGCGCCCCGGAGTACGCCCGCGAGCTGGCCTTCCACCAGGCCCACTGGGAAAGCGTCTGGCGCGCCCAGCAGGCCCGCGGTTACACGGTCAGCACGCTGACCCCGGAGTTCGGTGCCGACGGCTACCTGCATCACCTGCCCTTCACCAACGTTCCGGTCGCCGACCTGTGGTCGCTCAACGTGTGGATGGCCCGCACCGAGCGCGAGCACTTCGACCGTTTCCGTCATTCAACCCAACCGTGAGGCGTTCGCGTCATGCCTGAGAACAGTCACAAGCATCCGGCCCAGGCCAATTTCAAGAGCATTCCGGTGGTGGATATCGCCGGGTTGTTCAGCGTCGAACTGGAACATCGGCTGGCGGTCGCCGAGCAGTTGGGCAACGCAGCCAGCGAGGTCGGTTTCCTCTACATCACCGGGCACGGCATCGACCCACAACTGATCGCCAACCTGCGCCAGGCGGCCAGCGACTATTTCGCCCAACCGTTCGAAACCAAGATGCAGCACTACATCGGCACCTCGAAGACCCACAAGGGCTTCGTGCCCGAGGGCGAAGAGGTGTATGCCAAGGGCAAGCCGGACCACAAGGAAGCCTTCGACATCGGCTTCGAGGTGCCGGCGGACGACCCGCTGGTGCTGGCCGGCACCCCGCTGCTGGGGCCGAACGAATGGCCGACGCTGCCGGGCTTCAAGGAGGCCGCGCAGGCCTACTACGCCGCGGTTTTCGCCCTGGGACGCAAGCTGTTCGGCGGTTTCGCCCTGGCCCTGGGATTGGAGGAAAACACCTTCGATGCGCTGGTCACCCGGCCGCCGTCGAAGCTGCGGCTGATCCACTACCCGTTCGATGACGCCGCCCAGGACGCCCCGGGCATCGGCGCCCACACCGACTACGAGTGCTTCACCATCCTGCTGGCCGACAAGCCCGGCCTGGAGGTGCTGAACGACCAGGGCCAGTGGATCGACGCGCCACCGATCCCCGGCGCCTTCGTGGTGAACATCGGCGACATGCTCGAAGTGATGACCGCCGGTGCCTTCGTCGCCACCGCCCACCGGGTACGTACCGTCAGCGAGGAGCGTTACGCCTTCCCGCTGTTCTACGCCTGCGATTACCACACCCTGATCCGGCCGCTGCCGAGCTTCGCCAAGGCAGGCCAGGAATACGAGCAGATCGCCATCGGCGAACACATGTACGGCCAGGCGCTGCAGACCTACCAGTACCTGCGCCGGCGCGTGGAGAACGGCGAGATCGACCTGCCGGAAAAAGCCCGCAAGCCCTCGAGTTTCGGTCACCTGAAAAACCAGGCGCAGCCTTCCTGAACCTGCCGCTCACCTACCCAACCCGGAGTTATCGTCCATGCTCAAGCACCTCCCTGGCCTGACCCTGCTCGCCACCACCCTGTTCTGCACCGCCAGCGCCTTCGCCGCCGCGACGGCCACGCCCGGCCAACTGAAAATCGGCATGGAAATCACCTATCCGCCCTTCGAGTCCTACGACTCGGACAAGAACGTGGTCGGCTCCGATCCGGAACTGTCCCACGCGCTGGCCAAGCACATGGAGAGCAAGGCGGAGTTCATCGACACCAAGTTTCCGAGCCTGATCATGGGCCTGAACGCCGGCAAGTTCGACGCGATCATTTCCGGCATGTACATCACCCCCGAGCGCCAGACCCAGGCCATGACCATCGCCTACGCCAGGACCGGCGCGGCGATCATGGTGCCCAGGGACAGCGGGCTGAAGCCGGCGACGCCGGAGGACCTGTGCGGACTGAAGGTCGGCCTGGAACAGGGCACCACCTGGGTCGCGCAGTTCCGCAAGCTGTCCAGCGAATACTGCGTGCCCAAGGGCAAGGGGGAGATCACCGTGAGCGAATACCCCTCGGCGCCGGAGGTCACCCAGGCGCTGCTGTCGAACAATATCCAGGCGCAGGTGGAAATCGCCGGTGCGGCGAAGATGATTGCCGAGCGGACCAAGGGCCGGGTGGTGGTGACCACCGAACATCCGATCTACCAGCAGACCCTGGGGATCTTCGTGAAGAAGGGCAATGACGCCACTTACCAGGCACTGCTCAAGGCGTTCGAGGAGACGAAGAAGAGCGGTGAGTACACGGCGATCCTGAACAAGTACGCGCTGGAAGCGGCGGAATAAGCACACGCCCCGTGGAAGACACACCTCCTGTGGGAACCGCCCGGCCGGCTCCCACAAGGAGGGTGTTCACCCCGATCGGTTTCTCCAGGGGCAGTGTTATTCCCCCAAAAGGCGCCAGGCCCTGAATCACCGAGGTTCCCATGCAATTCGATTGGCCCTATTTTCTTTCGCTGTTCTCGATGCCCGCCTTCTGGCAGGCCTGTGTCACGGTGGTCGAGCTCAGCGCCCTGGCCTGGTTCATCGGCATGGTGCTGGGCTTCGTCCTGGCCTCGGCCAAGCTGTCGGCCTCGGCCTGGCTGCGCGCACCGGCCGCGGTGTACATCTGGTTCTTCCGCAGCATTCCGCTGCTGGTGCTGGTGGTGTTCGTCTACAACCTGCCGCAACTGTTGCCGGCCACCGGCCGGGTGCTGTCCAACCCGTTCTACTCCGGGCTGTTCGCTCTGGTGGTCACCGAGGCGGCGTACATGGCCGAGATCCATCGCGGCGGGCTGATCTCGGTCGCCAAGGGCCAGAAGGAGGCCGGCCGCGCCCTCGGCATCGGCCTGCTCGGGCTGCAACGGCTGATCGTGATTCCCCAGGCGTTCCGCATTTCACTGCCAACGCTGATCAACGAATACATCACCGTGGTGAAACTGACGTCGCTGGTCTCGGTGATCTCCCTCACCGAAATCCTCACGGTCGGCCAGCGTCTCTACGCGCAGAACTTCCTGGTGATGGAAACCCTCGGCGCGGTGGCGGTGTACTACGTGCTGATCGTCAGCCTGTTCGGCTGGCTGCTGCAACGCCTGGAGCGCTACCTGGACCTGAACCAGCGCAAGCCGCAAACCCTCGCCGACAGCGCCACCGCCAGCCTCAGGTCGCGCCTGCTGCCGTCACCGGCGAGCCTCCGCCCACTGCCGGTGGCCGGAGCCGCCCCGGCCCTGCAGTTGCGCAATATCCACAAGCGCTACGGCAATCACGAAGTGCTCAAGGGCATCGACCTGAACGTCGGCAGCGGCCAGGTGATCTCGATCATCGGCCCGTCCGGCTCCGGCAAGACCTCGCTGATCCGTACCATCAACGGCCTGGAAAGCATCGACCAGGGCGAAATCGTGCTGTTCGGCGAAAGCTTCATCAGCGCCAGCGACCGCGCCAACAGCCCGCAGGTCCGCCGGGGCGTGCGCAGCATCGGCATGGTGTTCCAGAACTTCAACCTGTTCCCGCACCGCAGCATTCTCGACAACGTCACCCTGGCGCCGCGTTATCACGGGGCCAGCCGTGAACCGAGCGAGCAGCGGGCGCTGGCGCTGCTGGACAAGGTCGGCCTGCTGGCCCATGCCCACAAGTACCCGCACCAGTTGTCCGGCGGCCAGCAGCAGCGGGTGGCGATCGCCCGGGCGCTGGCGATGGAGCCGCAGATCATGCTGTTCGACGAGCCCACTTCGGCCTTGGACCCGGAGCTGGTGGGAGACGTGCTCAAGGTGATCCGCGAGCTGGCCGACGAAGGCATGACGATGCTCATCGTCACCCATGAGATGGATTTCGCCATGTCGATCTCCGACCGGGTGATCTTCATGGAGAACGGCGTGGTGCAGCTCGATGCCAGCCCGCGGGAGATTCGCGAGGGTGATCAGGGGGAACGGGTGCGACGGTTCATGGGGATCGAGCGCCAGGAAGTGGCGGCGCTGGACAGGGTTGGGCGTTGAGGTGAGGGGGCGCCCTTCGCGGGCAAGCCCTGAATCCCGCTACCCCAGCTCCAGCATCAGCCCGCTCAGGCGCTTGACCTTGCGCCGCACCGCCTCCTCGAACACCCCGCCACGCGGTTCGAGCAGGCTGAACCAGTCCTTGGCCCGGGTGATCCCGGTGTAGATCAGTTCCTTGGTCAGCACCGGGTTCAGCGCCTCGGGCAGGATCAGCGCGGTATGGGTGAACTCCGAGCCCTGGGACTTGTGCACGGTCATGGCGTAGACGGTTTCCACATCGTTCAAGCGGCTCGGCAGGACGAACCGCACGCCGCCCTGGCCGTCGTTACGGGGAAACGCCACCCGTAGCACCTGCTTGCCCACTTGCGGCCCATCGCGCTCGGGCAGGCGCAGGGCGATGCCGATATCGCCGTTCATCAGGCCCAGCCCGTAGTCGTTGCGGGTCATCAGCACCGGCCGGCCCTCGTACCAGTGCTGGTCGCTGTCGATCAGCCGCCTCGCATAAAGCGCTTCGGTGATGCGCTGGTTCAAGCCTTCGACGCCCCAAGGCCCCTTGCGCACGGCGCAGAGCAGCTGGAACTCGTCGAAGGCGTGCAGCACCGCACGCGCCCAGTCTTCCCAGCACGGGTCATCGAGGTCACGCTCGACGGACGGACGATGACCGCGCATCACGTCGAGGTAATGCCGATAGCCCTTGCGCTGGCTGCCCTCGCCATCGAGCACCAGCTTGTCGAACTTGCGGTCCTGCTCGCCCTTGAGGGCCAGGGCGAACAGGTCGGCATGCGCGCCCGCCTGCAACAGGGCACGGGCCTCGTCGGCCGCCTGCTGGTTGACCAGCCGCGCCAGTTGGCCGATGCCGCTGCCTTCGCCAAAGCGTCGCGAGTGGCGCAGCATCACCACCTGCTGGGCCAGCGAATGGCTGCCCTCGGCGGCCTCGCGCAGGCCACTGGTGCCGATATCCTCGCCACTGACCGCCTGCAGCCAGGCGCGCGTGCTGGCGCTGTACCAGCCCTCCTCGGCATCGCGGCACAGGTCGCCGAGCACCGCGCCAGCTTCCACCGAAGCCAACTGGTCCTTGTCCCCCAGCAGCACCAGCCGCGCATGCACCGGCAGCGCGTCGAGCAGGTTGGCCATCATTTCCAGGTCGATCATCGATGCCTCGTCCACCACCAGGACATCCAGCGGCAGGCGGTTGCCGGCGTGATGGCGGAAGTGTCGGGTGCCCGGGCGACTGCCGAGCAGGCGGTGCACGGTGGTCACTTCACTGGGGATCCGGGCACGCACCGCTTCATCGATGGTCAGCGAACGCACCTGGGCACTGATGGATTCGGTCAGCCGCGCGGCGGCCTTGCCGGTCGGTGCGGCGAGGCGGATGCGCAGCGGCTTGCCCGCCTCCACCGCCGGCGCCTGGAGCAAGGCCAGCAGACGCACCACGGTGGTGGTCTTGCCGGTGCCGGGACCGCCGGTGACGATGCTGAAAGCACCTCGCGTGGCCAGGGCACAGGCCAGTTTCTGCCAGTCGATGCGCCCGCTGCTGCCGGCGGCGCCAAACAGTTCGGTGAGGCGCCGGGCCAGATCGTCCGGGGTGGCTTCCTGTTCGGCCAGCCGCAGGCGCAAGGCGCTGTCGATCCGCCGCTCATAGGTCCAATAACGACGCAGGTACAACCGCCGACCACTGAGCACCAGCGGCCGCTGTCCGGCCTCCAGGCTCTCATCGTCGGCCAATGCCACCAGCGGGCTGGCCTGCAATGCCCGGCACCAGGCCTCGCCATCCAGCGCCACCAGCAGTTGCGAGGGCAGTAGCAGCGCCGCGCTCTGCACGTCGCCTTCCGGCGGCAGCGACAGGGCGAAGTCCGGCTCGCTCAGGGTTTCCAACAGGTCGAGACAGACATGCCCATGACCCAATTGATGACTGGTCAGGGCGGCCGCCAGCAGCACCAGCGGATCGCCCTGCGGGTCGAGCTCATGCAGGAAGGCCACGAACGCCTTGTCCAGCGCCCGTACCCAGCCGCGCTCGAACCAGCGTTCGAGCAACAGTAGCAGGTCCTCGGCGCGGGTCAGCGGTGCCAGTTCGGCGAGGCTGTCATCATTCAGCGCAGTGGGCAGCAGGTCGGCGAAGGAACGTTTCATAAAAGACTCCCCTGCTCCCAGGCGGGTTCGGATTTCGGTAGCGGCTTGCCCTGGAACAGCAGGTCCAGTTGTTCGATCAACACGCGTGGCGGCCGGGCGAAATAGGCGCCCTGGCTCGGCGCGCGGGTGCCGCGCAGGAACAGGTACAGGGCCCCGCCCATGTGCCGGTCGTAGTCGTAGTCCGGTACCCGTGCCTTGAGCTGGCGATGCAGGGCCAGCAGGTAGAGCACGTACTGCAGGTCGTAGCGGTTCTCGAGGATCGAGGCGGCCATGGCCTGCTCGGTATAGGCCGCATCGTCGGCACCCAGCCAGTTGGACTTGTAGTCGGCCACGTAGTAGCGGCCCTGATGCTCGAAGGTCAGGTCGATGAAGCCCTTGAACATGCCGTTGAGCAGTACCGGTTCGGCCGCCGCCCGGGCGACGCCGCCGTGGGTGTGGCGACGAACCAGTGCATCGACCTGCTGCACGTCGACCTTGTGGCTGGCGAACCAGAATTCCATTTCCACCTGGTAGCTGGCGAGGCTGTTGAGCGCCACCGGCGGCTGGCCGTCGCCAAGGCGGAAAGGCACCTGCAGCAGGTGCGCGAGCCAGTCGCTCAGGGTCTCGATCCAGCCCTTCCAGCCACGCAGGTTGCAGCGCGGCGCGACGGCCTTTTCGATCAGCGCGCGGTCGGCCGTGAAACGTTCGTCACCGGCCCACTCCAGCAGGCCATGGAGAAAGGTGCCGGGATTCGGCCCCCGGGGAAAACGATGGATATCGCCTCCGCTGGCCAGCACTTCGCGCGGCGCGTCCGGGTCCAGCCGCTCGTCGTCGAAGAGTTTCTGCGCCTGGGGGTTTTCCGGCGCTTCATCACTGCCGGCGCCCAACTGCTCACTGATGCGCAAGGCACTGTAGGAAGCGATCCACCAATGCTCGGCGGCCTTGCGCCTGGGCAGCAGCGGTTCGAGCAGGGTCGCCTGGTTGCGCGGCGGTTGGTAAGACAGGTCGTTGGGCGCGGGCAGTTCCTGGCAGGCCAGCGCCGGGCAACCCTGTTGCAGATCGCGCAACCAGCCCGCCAGGCCAGTGGATTCGGCCAGCACCGCACCGCCACCGAGCAGGTAGCCCAGGGCCGACAGGTGCAGCACCGAACTGTTGTGGTTGCCACGCTTGAGGTCGGCCACGCCCAGCCAGCAGGCGTGCCGGGCGCGGGTCAGGGCCACGTAGAGCAGGCGCAGGTCCTCGGCCAGGCGCTCGTCGTCGGCCTGGGCGATCAGTTCGGCGGTAGGCTTGAGGCTGACCTGGGCCTTGCCGTCGCTGTCGTGGTAATGCAGCGGCAGCCGGCTGCCGTCCACCGGCTTGACCGAGCAGATGAAGGGCAGGAACACCAGGGGATATTCCAGGCCCTTGGATTTGTGGATGGTCACGACCTTGACCAGTTGCTCGTCGCTTTCCAGGCGCAGGATCTGTTCTTCACCGGCCTGCCCGGACAGCGCCAGGTGCTCGCCGAGGTGGCGGATCAGCGCCTGTTCGCCATCCAGCTCACCGGAGGCCTGTTGCAGCAGCTCGGACAGGTGCAGCAGGTTGGTCAGCACCCGCTCGCCGTCACTGCGGGCCATCAGCGCCTGGGGCAACTGGAAGTCATGCAGCAGGCGGCGCAGCATCGGCAGCACACCCTGGGTCCGCCACAACATGCGGTAGCCACGGAACTGCATGACCCGCGCCTCCCAGGCCAGTTCGTCCTGGTTCAGCCGCTCCAGTTCGGCCAGCGGCAGGTTCAGGGTGATACAGGCCAGGGCCGCGCGCAGCGGGCGCTCGACATCCGGCTCGGCGCAGGCCTTGAGCCAGGTCAGCAGGTCGTGGGCTTCCTGGGCGGCGAACACCGAGTCCTTGTCCGACAGATACACGCTGCGCACCCCGCGCGCGGCCAGCTCGCCGCGTACCGCCTGCGCTTCCTGGCCGTCGCGGACCAGGATGGCGATGTCCGAGGGCAGCACGCCCTGCAGTTGGCCGTCGCGGCTGAAACCGACGCGGCCCTGCTGCCCGCCATTGAGCAGGCCGACGATCTCGCTGGCGCAACTGGCGGCCAGTTGCTGGCGGTAGACCGCGCCGGACAGCGGCTGCTCGGAGGACAACTGCCAGACGTTCAGGGCCGCCTGGGGCTGGCCATCGATCTGGAACGCCTCCTTGCGGCCCTGGGACTCTACCGACACGAAGGGTACCGGGTTGTCTTCGCCCTCGCGGAACAGGAAGGCACCACGGCCCTGCTCCCGCTGCTCGGCCCGTTCGAACACATGATTGACCGAGCGGACCATCGCATGGCTGGAACGGAAGTTGGTGTCCAGGGTGTGCAGGCGGCCGAGGGTGGCCTGGCGCGCGCGCAGGTAGGTGTAGATATCGGCACCGCGGAAGGCGTAGATCGCCTGCTTCGGGTCGCCGATCAGGAACAGGCCGCCATCGGGGCTGTTGTCCTCGATGCGGTAGATGCTTTCGAAGATCCGGTACTGCACCGGGTCGGTGTCCTGGAATTCGTCGATCAAGGCCACCGGGAACTGCTCGCGGATCAGCCCGGCCAGGCGCTCGCCGCCCTCGGCACGCAGCGCGGCGTCGAGGCGCAGCAGCATGTCGTCGAAGCCCATTTCGGCGCGGCGGCGCTTCTCGTCCTCGAAGCGTGCGCCGACCCAGCGGGCGGCGTGTTCCAGCACCGCGGCGTCAGGGGTCGGCAAGGCATCGAGGCTGGCTTTCAGGGTGGCCATCGCGTCGAGCGCGGGATGCCGTGGGGCCTCGCCCTTCCAGGCTTCGGCCATGCCCTCGGGGGTCAGCCGGGTGAAGCCGGTGCCGATATCCAGTTGTTCCAGGGCTTCGTCTTCGGCCCAGGCGGTGAGCTTTTCGAACCAGGGTTCGAAGTAGCGCGCCTGCATCTTGCGACCGTCGACCGCCTTGCTTGCCACGCCTTGCAGGCAGATCTCGCGCAACTCGGCGGCCCACTGCTTCCAGGGTGCCTTGATCTGCAACAGGGCTTCACGGCGTTCGAGCAGACAGGCCTCGATCAGTTCGGCAGGCTCCGGCTCCTCTTCCTCACTGTCACGAGTCACCTTGCCAAACAGGGCGCGAACCCTCGGCAGCAAGGCGTCGGGCCCGCCCCAGTTGGCGCGCACCCAGTGCAGCGCGTCGCCCTGCATCTTGTAGCAATAGAGCCGCCAGTAGTCGCGCAGCACTTCGCCGAGCAGCTCGCTGTGGTCGGTTTCCAGGGTCTGGGTGAACAGGCTGCCGCTATCGAAGGCGTGCTCGCGCAGCATGCGCTGGCACCAGCCGTGGATGGTCGAGACCGCAGCCTCGTCCATCCATTGCGCGGCGATGTCGAGGCGATTGGCGCAGGCGGGCCATTGCTCGGCGGCGTATTCGGCACGCAGTTGGGCGATCAGGTCGTCCGGGGCCGCGATCTCGTCGCGGAAGAACCGCGCGGCTTCGGCCAGACGGGTGCGGATACGGTCACGCAGCTCCTTGGTGGCGGCATCGGTGAAGGTCACCACGAGGATCTGCGGCGGCAGCAGCTCGCGCCCGAACCCGGCCGCTTCGCCGCCATGGCCGAGGACCAGGCGCAGGTACAGCGCGGAGATGGTGAAGGTCTTGCCGGTACCGGCACTGGCTTCGATCAGTTGGCTGCCGCGCAGCGGGAAGGCCAGGGCCAACGGTGTCTTGTCGCTCATGGGCGCGCCTCCTCGTTCACCAGGGAGCGCCACGGTGCTTCGAGCAAGGGTCGATAGAGGCTGTCGCACCAACCCTCGAATTCCTCGCTGATCACCAGCGCATCGTAGTCGGCGAACTGCCGAGCCAGGGCCGCACTTTCCCGCCGCTCGCCCTCGCTGTTGACGCCATCGCCCTCATAGGCCTTGCGGGCGGCGGCCTCGGCCTTGGCCGGATCCGGCTGGGATAACCAGGCGAACGCGGTCTTGATCGCCACCGGCAAGGGCCGGCGCATGCCCACCTGCCAGGCCAGCAGCAATTCGCCGAGCAGAGTGTGGGCCCGCTCCGGCTCGAAGGGAGGCAGCAACAGGGTATCGTCGCTGGCGACCAGCGCGGTGGATAGCGGCAGGCCGCAGGCACAGGCCACCAGATGCTCGACCCAGGGCCGGGTCAGGCGATGCCATTTGCGGGTCTTGAGCGAGCCGATGCCGTTGGGGATCGTCGTGACAGCCAGGTAGCCGCCATCGCTGCGTTGATGCAGGCCGGCCAGCCAGCCTTCCAGACGCACGCCACTGCTGCTATCGATGCTGACCGGCACGGCGCTGGGCACTGGTGTCGGCCAGAGCGTCAACAGTTGCCGGTAGCGCTCCAGCAGGCCGGGCAGCGGCTCGATCAGTTCCTGTTGCAGCAATTCACCGAAGCCGGCCATGGGCAGCAGGCCGCTGCCCTGCAGGCGCCGGGCCTGGTCGTTCAACGCCTGCTGGGGATTGTCCACCTGCTGCAAGGCGGCATTGAGCAGGCTGTCGCTGAGGCTATAGCGTTGCAGCGCATCGAGGACGAAGGGTTCCTCATCGGCCAATGGCGCTTCGGCGGCCTCGAAGAAGACTTTCAGGCGCTGGCTGAAGAAATGCCGCACGGGGTTGCGCAGGAAATCTTGCAACTGGGCCAGGGTCAGCGGCTCGTCCTGGCTGTAGGGGGCGAGCTCACTGGCAGGCTCGCTGGGGTCCTGCTGCTGGTGCAACTGCTGCCATTCACGGGCGTAGCTGAACAGGCCGGCATCCCCTTCGTGGAAATAGCGGGCACTGAAGGGCTGCAGCGGGTGCTCCCGGGTCAGGGCTTCGAGCAGGCGTTCACCGTCGGCGTCGGGCAGTCGCCAGCCGCTGGCGATATGGTCGCGCAACTGGCCGATCAGTACCGAGGCCGGGCGCTCGCTGTTGTCGCGAATGCTGCGACCGACCCAACTGATGTACAACTGTTCACGGGCCGAGAGCACGGCTTCGAGCAGCAGGTAGCGGTCGTCTTCGCGGCGTGAGCGGTCGCCGGGGCGGTAGTCGCTGCCCATCAGGTCGAAGTCCAGCGGCGGTTGGGCGCGCGGGTAATCGCCGTCGTTCATGCCGAGCAGGCAGACCAGCTTGAACGGGATCGCCCGCATCGGCATGAGGGTGCAGAAGTTCACCGCACCGGCGAGGAAACGCTGGGACAGGCGGCCCTGGTCGAGACCGGCCAGCCAGGCCTCGCGCACCACGGTCAGCGGGAGTTCCTCCTGCAGGTCGACGGCCTCGCAGGTTTCCAGCCAGGTGGCGCGCAGTTGTTCGAGCTGGATCAACAGGTAGTCATCGTGCTCGGTACTGGCGAGAAAGAACAGTTGCAGCAGCGCTTGCAGGCGCTCGCCCCACTGCTGCGGGCGAGCCGGTTCGCAGAGTTCCTGGTGGGCGATTTCCAGGGCATCGAGCAGGGCGACCACCGGACCGATCAGCGCGGCATCGAGGCCGCCGATTTCGTCATAAGGCTCGATGCCTTCGCAGCCTTCACCACTGCCAACGGCGTAACCCAGCAGCATGCGGCGCAGACCGAAACGCCAGCTGTTCTGCTCCAGTTCATCGGGCAGGCCGAGATCGGCGCGTTGCTGGGCACTGAGGCCCCAACGGATGCCCGCGCCTTCGATCCAGCGATGCAAGGTCGGCAGGTCGCGTTCCTGGACATTGAAGCGGGCGCGCAGGGCCGGCACGTCGAGCAGGTCGAGAATTTCGCTGACCGGGAAACGGCTGTCGGGCAGCTTCAGCAGGTGTTCGACGGCGATCAGCAGCGGGTCGCGCCCACGCTGGCCCTGGTCCGCCAGAGTGAAGGGGATGAAGCGCGGATCGCTGCGTTCGAGCTGGCCGAAGACCGCACGGATATGCGGGGCGTAGCTGTCGATGTCCGGGACCATGACGATCACGTCACGGGGGCGCAGATCCGGGTTGGCGCTGAAGCGGGCGAGCAACTGGTCGTGGAGAATCTCCACTTCGCGCTGGGCGCTGTGGGCGACTTCGAAGCGGATCGACTGATCCTGCTGCAGGTCGACGGCGGGCCAGCGTTCACGGGTTTCGGCCAGCGGGCGCAGTTCGAGGATATCGTCCTGCAGTTGGTTGAGCAGGGTCTGCGGCGTGCTGTCGCTGAACAGGTCGATGCGACCATCGCGAAAAGCCGCCCGGTAGCTGTTCGGGTCGTCGTAGCTGTCGAGCAGGTTGATGTAGTCGCGGCCCTGCTTGCCCCAGGCGGCCAGCAGGGGGTGGGCATGCTGGTGCAGGGCCTCGGGGTCGAGGCTCAGGGGCATGCCGGGCTTGCGTGATTGGCGCTTGTATTCGTTACGCAGCAGGTCCTTGTCGGCGACGATGTCGGTCCAGTGGTGACGGCAGGGGTTGTGTACGCAGAGCAGCACCTGGCTGAACCGCGCCAGGCCGGCCAAGGCTTCGAGGGCCTGGGCCGGCAGCGAGGAAATGCCGAAGACGATCACCCGTGGGGGCAGGCCTCGAGGGGCGGCTTCGAGGTTGTTGATACGCTCGATGAACCGCTGGTGCACACCGGCCCGGCTCTGGGCCATGCCTTCGGTACCGACATCCAGCAACAGTGCGCGCCACAGCTCGGCCTGCCAGCAGTTGGCCGGGTTCAGCGGCTTGATCTCGCCGCGGACATTGCGCAACTGGTGGCGGCCGGCAGCCCAGTCTTCCAGCCAGTCGGCACGGTAGACCTGGTATTGGTCGAACAGGTCGGCCAGGCGTTCGGCCAACTGGTAGCGTTTGCGCAGGTCGCTGTCGTGGGTCAGGAAACGCTGCAGGGGTTCGAAGTGCGGCTGGTCGATCAACTCCGGCAACAGACGCATCAGGCGCCAGGTCAGCGGTGCCTTGTCGAGCAGCGACTTGGCCGGAATCTCGTCGCGCCCCAATACCATGCGGTAGAGCTGCCACAGGAAGGTACCGGGTAGTTGCACATCGATGGCGGCGGCAATGCCGCAGCCCCCGGAGTCGTCCTCCTCGGCATCTTCGGCCAGGGCCAGCTTCAACCACTGGGCGATGCCGTTGCTCTGCACCAGGGCAATTTCGTTCTCCAGGGGGGCCAGGGGGTAACGCCGCATCACGTTGATCACCAGGCTGCGCAGTTCCTCAGGGCTGTTGCTCTGCACAACCATGAACGCAGGATTGAGTGACGTCGCGTCCGGCATGACGACTTCCTTGGAGAATTCAGAAACGAAGGCAGAACTTTAACATCTATGCCGGATGAGGATGGTGCTGCCCCCGTGCTGTGACGCGGAGCGTGGTGGCCTCTTCGCGGGCAAGCCCGGCTCCGGACGTTTCAACGCCGGTTTCAACACCGCAAAAGACAAAACCCCTACCTGC
>NZ_JSYZ01000016.1 GCF_001293465.1 Pseudomonas asplenii | reverse complement strand
CCCTCGCTGCTCGCCTGGGCAATACGCCGGCCGCTGATGGTGATGGCCAGCGCTATCGCGGTCGCGGGCTGATCCAGATCACCGGCCGTTCCAACTATCGCCAGTGCAGCCTCGCGCTGTTTGGCGACGAGCGCCTGCTGCAGCAGCCGGAGCTGCTCGAACAGCCACAGTGGGCCGCCGAGTCGGCCGCGTGGTTCTGGCAGCAGCAGGGGCTCAACGAGCTGGCCGATGCCGACCAGTTCAACAGCATTACCCGCCGGATCAATGGCGGCCTGAACGGCCTGGAGGATCGCCTGCAGATCTGGGCGCGGGCGAGGGCGGTGCTATGCGCCTCCTCGAGCTGATCCCGGCACCTTACCGCCTGGTGGCCTTTGTCGTTCTGCTGGCCCTGGTGGCCGGTGGTTCGGCGGTGGCGACATGGCAGGTTCAGAACTGGCGCTATGGCCAGCAGCTGGAGCAGCAAGCTCGACTGCAGGCGGAAGCGCTCAACGAACAGTCCCGCGCCTTGGCCGCGCTGCAGCGTGCCGAGCAGGACAAGCGCCTGGCCCTGGAGCAGCGGCTTCAGGCCAGTGACCAGACCCACGCGAAGGAAATGAATGATGTGCAACAGAATCAGGCTCGCCTGCGTGATCGCCTCGCTACTGCCGATCTGCGGCTGTCAGTCCTCCTCGATCGGAGCGACCCCGTCGTCGGATGTGCGGTGCCAACCACCCCCGCCGCCGGCAGCATGGTTCATGCAGCCCCGCGAGCCCGACTTGACCCGGCGCATGCTCAACGAATTGTCGGAATCACCGACGACGGCGATCAAGGACTGATCGCGCTGCAGGCCTGCCAGGCCTATGTGAAGGAAGTTTCAACCCCGCAATAAAAGGAGCGGCCGGTCTGGGTGTTGCTGCACCCAAACCGACCGCCGTCCCCCGCAGCTGATCCCTGCAAGGTCCAGCCAAGGCTCCTGCTTCGTGCACAAAGCGCGAGGAGCCTAGCACCTGTTTATCTATACAGTAAAGGTCTTGCTATCAATGTCCTCTCCGATTGTTCCCTGGATGGGCGGCAAACGCCGCCTGGCCGACCGCCTCATCCCTCTCTTTCCTCCCCATGAATGCTACGTCGAAGTATTTGCCGGCGGTGCTGCGCTCTACTTCATGCGTCCCCAGGCCGCGCCCGTGGAGGTCCTCAACGACCTCAACGGCGACCTGGTGACGTTGTACCGCGTTGTACAGAACCACCTCGAAGAGTTCGTGCGCCAGTTCAAGTGGGCGCTGTCGTCCCGGCAGATCTTCGAGTGGCAGAAGATGACACGCCCCGAAACGCTGACCGACATCCAGCGCGCGGCCAGGTTCTTCTACCTGCAGCAGCACGCGTTCGGCGGCAAGGTCTCCGGCCAGACGTTCGGAACCGCGACCACCGGGCCGGCCATCAACCTGCTGCGGATCGAGGAGAACCTCTCGGCCGCGTGGCAGCGTCTCGCCGGCACGTACGTCGAGAACCTCCCCTGGCTTGAGTGCGCCGAGCGCTACGATCGGGCGCATACCTTCCACTACATGGATCCGCCTTACTGGCAGACCGCCGGCTATGGCGTTGATTTCCCGTTCGAGGAGTATGAGCGGATGGCTGACTTCATGCGGCGCTGCAAGGGCAAGGTGATGGTCAGCATCAACGACCATCCGGACATCCGCCGGGTGTTTGAGAGCTTCCACTTCGAGACGGTGGATATCCGCTACACCACGGCCAATCAGCGGCAGGGAAAGGCCGAGGTGACGGGGGAGTTGGTGATCATGAACTGGGAGCCTGAGGTGTTTGGCTTGTTGTTTTAACGTTTCTTGGGGTTACGATTATGCGACAGATGAGGTTGATGTACACTGCTGTTGAATCGTACTAGTGGCTATTAATGTGGGATTAATGTAGGGATATAGTATGTTTGAAGGGTTCTTGTTGGTGCTGACATTGGCCGTTCCGGTGGTGCTTTCTGTTTTTGTTGTGGTTAGTTTGTTTGGGGTCGGTGAGTCGCCTGTTGATAGGTGTAAGTCAATATTTGTTCTTGATAGCGAAAAGGGATTAATTAATCAAGGTTTGCTATGGTTGTCCATCTTGACACCCTTGTTTATCGCGATTTCACTCGGTATGTGGGTGTGGCCAGAGTACCAGGTTGATCTTTCTTTGAGCGGTTATAAGAAATTTGTTGAGATTAGTTTGTTGTCGTTAGGTGTGGTTTCGATATCTTTGCCGTTAACTGGATTGATTGCCAGGTTTCATTCGACTAGGCAAACCGCTAGGCAGATCGAAGTCGTTAGTTTTAAAAATAATGTGGATGCTTTCTACACTCACCGAAAAGAGATGCTCGGATACTTTTCTGCCTTGGGGGAGGTTAGGTATTTAGATGTAATTACATTTTCTTACAGGATTCATCCGGTTCTACATGTTCGATTCTTTAGTGGGGCTCCGGAGAAGGGGTTTCCTAAAGTAAAGCGTGATTACTTTAATTATGTTGAAAATAGAATTCTCGCTGCCTCAAAGTTTCTCAATGGTCTTTTGCGTGGGGAGGGTGGAAGTATTGGGTTGCTGAATCTGTACATCAATGCCTGTAATGATATGTATTTGGCGTCTGAAGCTCTTGCTATTCCGGAAATATCAAATGACTTGTTTTTGAAAGGGGTGCAGATTAAGTCTAAATCAGAAGATTACGATTGTATAATTTTGGGTACTACTACTCTTGAGGCTCTTGCGGCGATTCGATATTTGAAAGGTTACTATGATAACTTGTGTGATTTTGCTGGGGTGGAACGGATGAAAATAGATGAGGGCTATGATGTCGTGTTTCGTGGAGGGCAAAAACTGCTGGATGGAAAATTGTATATTGAGGAACTTCACGAATTTGAGATAGATCAGTTGGTCGAGGATGGTCGGGCTCGTTACTGTGATAACCATCCGTTAGTTCTTAAGGGCAAGGAGCGGGAGTGATTAGGTTTCAATAGCTTTTTCTACGGGTGAAGCCTCGGCCTTTGCATTTGTGGCAGTCGTCACTGAGCGCGAATCTATCCATGCATGTAGGGCATTTTGTGAATGCTGCAGCGGCCAGCAGGGGGCGCGCTCGTTGGTAGGCTCCGAAGTCGTGGTTCTCCAAGGCGATCTGGGCGGTATCGGCTAACGCTCGGTATGCATCAGGATCATCGATGTTTGAGTACTCCCGGCCGTTGATGCGTTGGCCGATCAGTACCAAGTCGTAGACGCTGCCGTCCGGCCTTGTTACCGAGAGCCCATTCATATCCCAGACCTCGGCGTTGATGCGAAACACCAGTCTGCGTGTTCCGTTCTCAGTGATCACTTGTGCGGCCCATGGCCCTAGCTCCTCCTCGGTAGCGTCCGGGTAATAGATCATAGTGCTGATTTTGCCGATAGCGGGTCCCCCATGTCGTGGCACCAAGTCGTAGAAACCGGCCGTCATGAAGGCTGGTTCGCAGTCAATCAAGGTTTCAACGGCATGCCAGTACGCGGCGTTAGCGATCTCGTCCATCTCTAGTTTCTCGAGCGGATCGATGATCTGCGCGGCGGCCATTTCCCTGCTGATATCAAGACAGATGATTCGGTGCGCCTCGGGGTTATCCAGTCGCGACTGGTGGTTGTCGAGGTGCTGCTGCCAGTAGGCAAGCCATTCTGTTTTGGTGCGAGGGTTGATCATGCTGGGTGTGCGCCGTGAATGCTGTATGTGTATACAGTAATTCTTGCGCGAAAGGTGTGCTAATCGAGTCGACGAACAGTCGGATCAGGCTTCTGGGGCTGGTGGGAAAGCGCCTGCTATATTGGTAAGAAACGTTTTATATTGCCCATCGTCTGGGTTGCCTATCGCTTGCTCTTATAGTTATTTCGACTAAATGTAAACCGCCTATTGACGACACACCTCTAGGGTCGTATTGATGGCAGCTAGCCACCAAACAAGGACGCTGACGGATGAACCAGCAGGTTGAGCTTGACCCGGATGATGAGCAGGAGCTTAAAGGCCTCGCAATCAAGGCTAAAAATGAAGCTGAGAAAAGCAGAATCATTTCTGCGATAGCTGGCAATAGCCCAGCGCGTGTCATTGATCGAGTAGCATGGATCTTGAATCACTATCCTCGAGCACGCGACTCGGATATTCAGTGTCAACTCCTTTACTGGAAAACATTTCAGGCGGATTTATACAGCGGCGGCAATATATTAATTGAGCATTATCCAGATCTTGAAAGGCTTCACTCGATTGCTCGGTGTCGTGCCCTGGTTCAGAATACTCACGGACTTTTCATCGCTTCGCCTGAAGTAAGGCGAGCCAGAGGAAAGCTAGAGGAGGAAGAGAAACAACGCATTCTCGACGCTAGGCCGGCACACCCTGTTTATTGCATATACGCCGACGAAAGTGGAAAAACCAGCAAATATCTGCTTGTAGGTAGTCTATGGGTCCTACGTAGTTATGATACGATGAAAATCACTCGTGCCATTAACCAAAAAAAGGAACAGCTCAACTTCAAGGGTGAAATGCACTTTAAGGATATCAATGTCGGCAATGTTGACACTTACCTACAACTTCTTGGCGCAATTGTGCAGAACTCCGAAGCCGTCTCTTTCAAAGGCTTAGCAGTCGAGCGCCGTGGGCTTAAAAATATTGACGATACCTTGGTAAAAATGTTCTACCATATGACAATTTTGGGTATCAAGGAGGAAAACAAATCAGGTCGGGCTGTTTTACCTCGCAATCTGCAATTCAGAAAGGATTCCGAGGAGGAGTCGAAGGACAAGATATCTATTATGGAAATAGAACTTCAGCTAAAAAATGCCGCCAAAGCCCTATTTGACGACAATGTCTATATTGACCTCGTCGAGTCCGAGGACTCATCCATTTCTCCACTTATGCAGATTGCGGATCTGTTTGTAAGCTCCATATCCAGAGTTATGAACAAAGAGGAAGGCAAGGAAGGGCCTAAAGACATATTCGCCAAGAAGTTCTTAGAGTCATTCGGTGTCGGAACATCCAATGAGTCCTTAGAGTTCTCTGGTGACTGTGTGCGTTTCTCTTAACGCTATGGCGGACTGTTTAGTTGTCCGCCTTCTCGCGGGCCTTAATTACTCATATGCCCTAAAATTACTCTATGTGAACTGTGCAAGATTGGTTCAACATTGCCTAAAGTGGGGAGCTGTACCTCACCTCATTTGCCTCACCCCCCCCACCTCGATGGCAGACACGTCGCCTGGAAAGGCTGTTTGTCATCTGATGGTATGTTGGAGCAAGGAGTTGCTCTGGTTCGAGGTGAAAGTATTGAGTCTTTAGAAATCTGGTATGGAGAGCGGTGGTGGGTATGAGGCGAGAGCTGGATAAGGGGATCAGCGAGTGAGTTGTGGATCCAGTGCTGTTGACGGCTTGCGACGTTACGAGGCTGCGAAATCCAGTGGCGCCTCGGCTGGGAAACTACGTATGCAGACTGAGTCACTGTTTCAGGCTGTCACTGAATATCAACTTCGAGCCATGCGCGGCTCTTCATGTACCCTCCATTAGGCCGGTGGGTGGTACAAAAATGGTACGAACTTTGAGGGAGTCGCTTGTAGGCCTTGTAAATAAGGGGCTCTAGGAAGCATCTGCCCAATCCATCATCGGCGCCACGCTGAAGCGGCGCGAGGGCTCGGGGCGGGAGGAGGTAACGTCGTTCAAGGGCATGGAAAATCGGTCGCTGTGGGCGCGGCCGGCGCGAATGGGTAGGGCGCTGGCTTGAGTGGCGTGGGGCTGAATGGGGGAGTTTACCAGAATATGGGGTGGCTCACAGGAAGGGGGTAGGGTAAGAGAGCAGGATTGCGATCAAAGCGCTCTCAGTAGTCCTTCCAGCACCCTGTGCTCCCAGGTGCTGAGCAGGGCAATGGGATCAGTCCCGTATCGATCTCCAGGCGCGAGCTGCCACGTTCTCCCATCCGGGCTCTGAGTCTGCTCGCAATAGTCGAGCTTATCGCCATCGTTGCAAATCGTGATTCGCCACCCCTCGACATCGACCGCAAAGTGGCCGGTGTCGACCCCGTTCCCGGTTTGTCTGCCGGCTCTCATCATCGTTCGTCGTCCAAGAACGACATCTCGCAGCACTTGGCAGACTTCCCGTGTCGTGAGCACGCCAGTGAATACCTCATCGCAATCGCCAACCATGGTGGAAGGACTCATCGCAGCTTACCTCCGGCATACATTTTCAGAGCCTGGCGTAGCATATATTTGGAAGACGGGAGAAGGCTTACTTTTACACCTGCCGTACTTATAAAAATAAGTCCGTCCCAATTTCCCACGTCCCAATTTCCCATCAGTGTCGATAGGTATTGAGGTATCCCCCCTGGGGGGATAGGATGAGGGTATTCCCAAGCTACTACGCCCCCGGACGCCAAGCCCATGACCTGGCTACTCACCAAGTACTTCGTCACCTCCGCCATCGTCGTGCTGGTGTCGGAGTTCGCCAGGCGCAGTGACAGGCTGGGCGGGCTGGTTGCGGCGCTGCCGCTGGTGACGCTGTTGACACTGATCTGGCTGTACTATGAGCAGCAGAGCCCGGAAAAGATCGCCAATCATGCCTGGTACACCTTCTGGTACGTCGTGCCGACGCTGCCGATGTTCCTGGTGTTTCCGCTGCTGCTGGTGCGGCTGGGGTTCTGGTGGGCGCTGCTGGTCGGGATCCTGATCAGCCTGGCGGCGTTCCTGCTGTTCGCCCTGGTGTTGCGTCGATTCGGCATCGACTTGCTTTGAGCTTGGAGAGCAACCCCTCCTTGGGGGATACTGGGTGATTATTCCCGCCGGACCGTGCCATGAGCCAACCCACACCGCCGCATGACCACACGCATCAATCGCATGAGGCCATCGTGAAGCGCCTCAAGCGCGCCGAAGGTCACCTGCGCAGCATTGTCACGATGATCGAGCATGGCCGTGCCTGCGTGGATATCGCCCAGCAACTGCACGCGGTCGAAAAGGCGGTCTGCCAGGCCAAGCGTACGCTGATCCAGGATCATATCGACCATTGCCTGGAGCACGCCGTCGGTGCCTTGGCCGATGGCGAAAGGGCGCCGCTGGAAGAGTTCCGGCAGATCACCAAGTACCTGTAAGGCGCTGCGCGCCATCCGCGTGACCGGCCAGTTGTCTACTGCGCCCCGCCGGTTTCGATCATGCCCCTGAGCAGGTTGGCCATCTCATCGAACAAAATCTGCACCGAACGCAACGACAGGTTGTCCGGCCGCGTCAGCAGCCAGATATCCGTATCGCACCCCTCCAGCGGCCCGCTCAGCCGTTCCACGCCTTCCAGGCTGTTGACCATGAAGTCGGGCAGGGCCGCCACGCCCAGGCCGGCACCGACCAGGCCGCCGACCGAGGACATGCTGCTGCAACGATAGCGTGGCACCAGACCAGGGTAGACCTGCTGGCGCCATACCACCGAGATATGCTCGGCCAGGGAGTCGTTCGGGGCGATCCAGGGCTGCTCGGTGGGTGACTGCCGATAGCCCTCGCGAAAACTCGCGTGCCCGCAGACGAAGTAGGAGCTCTTGCCCAGGCGCCGTCCCACCAGGTGCTCGGGGGGCGAGTTGGACAGGCGCAGGGCAATGTCCGCGTCACGCCGGCTCAGGCTGGCGAAGTTGTTGGAGGTGGCGATCTCCAGGGAAATGGCCGGGTAGCGCGGCATCAGCGTCGAGAGCCCGGGCAGCAGCAGGCTGCGCAGCACCGCATCGGTGCAGGTCAGGCGCACCGTGCCGCTGATGACGTTTTCCCCATGGGCCAGGGCGATGCGCGCCGTCTCCAGCGCCTGCTCGGCCCGTTCGGCCTGCTCGGCGATCGCCTTGGCGCTTTCGGTGGGGGTGTAGCCGCGGCGGTTCTTGTCGAACAGCGCGACTTCCAGGTTGGCCTCCAGCTTGCGGATCGCCCGGAACACCGTCGAGACGTCCACCTGCAGTTGCTCGGCGGCCCTGGCCAGGGTGCGTCCGCGCACCAGTGCCAGCACCAGGTGCAGGTCACTGTGGGTGACTTGATATTGCATCGTTGCAATCTTCCTTTGCCAGTTTGCCGATGTGGCTTGCGTTGGTGCCACCTTATACTCGGCGTGCTACTGCGAATCAATGGCACACGGACGGGCGCGCAGGTCTGTGCAGGACCACCGCCCGCCGTTGGCCAAATAACAAATACGCTGTGCAGGCTCGCGAACCGTTTCGCCGGAGCCCGTCAGCGCCAAGGATGTACCCCGTCATGAATTCCCCAGTCTCCCCTCGTGTCGTGCAGCTCAATGAAGCGAACATCTTCCTCAAGGAGAACCCCGACATCCAGTTCGTCGACCTGCTGATCACCGACATGAACGGTGTCGTGCGTGGCAAGCGCGTCGAGCGCGGCAGCCTGCACAAGGTCTACGAGAAAGGCATCAATCTTCCCGCTTCGCTATTCGCCCTGGACATCAACGGCTCCACCGTCGAAAGTTCCGGCCTGGGCCTGGACATCGGCGATGCCGATCGCATCTGCTACCCGATCCCCAACACCCTTAGCGCCGAGCCCTGGCAGAAGCGCCCGACCGCGCAATTGCTGATGACCATGCACGAGCTTGACGGCCGGCCGTTCTTCGCCGACCCGCGGGAAGTGCTGCGGCAGGTGGTGCAGAAGTTCGATGCGCTGGGCCTGACCATCTGCGCGGCGTTCGAGCTGGAGTTCTACCTGATCGACCAGGAAAACGTGAACGGCCGGCCGCAGCCGCCACGCTCGCCGATCTCCGGCAAGCGGCCGATGTCGACCCAGGTGTACCTGATCGACGACCTCGACGAGTACGTCGACTGCCTCCAGGACATGCTCGAAGCGGCGAAGGAGCAGGGCATCCCGGCCGACGCGATCGTCAAGGAAAGCGCCCCCGCGCAATTCGAGGTCAACCTGCACCACGTTGAGGATGCGCTCAAGGCCTGCGACTACGCGGTGCTGCTCAAGCGCCTGGTGAAGAACATCGCCTACGACCACGAGATGGACTCGACCTTCATGGCCAAGCCCTATCCGGGCCAGGCCGGTAACGGCCTGCATGTGCACATCTCGCTGATCGACAAGCAGACCGGCAAGAACATCTTCGCCACCGACGACCCGCAGACCCACGCGCCGTTGCGCCACGCAATCGCCGGGGTGCTGGAAACCATGCCGGCGTCGATGGCCTTTCTCTGCCCCAACGTCAACTCCTACCGCCGTTTCGGCGCCCAGTTCTATGTGCCCAACGCGCCGAGCTGGGGCCTGGACAACCGCACCGTGGCGGTACGCGTGCCCACCGGTGGCGCCGATGCCATTCGTATCGAACACCGCGTCGCCGGTGCCGATGCCAACCCGTACCTGATGATGGCGTCGATCCTGGCCGGTATTCACCACGGCCTGACCCACCAGCTCGAACCCACCGACCCCATCGATGGCAACGCCTACGAGCAACTGGAGCAGAGCCTGCCGAACAACCTGCGCGACGCCTTGCGCGAGCTGGACGACAGCGAGGTGCTGAACCAGTACATCAGCCCCGAGTACATCGACATCTTCGTGGCGTGCAAGGAGGCCGAGATGCAGGAGTTCGAAACCACCATTTCGGACCTCGAATACAACTGGTACCTGCACACCGTCTGAGGAAGCCGGCAATGAAAGCGACAACACGTGAACAGTGGGAACAGCGCTTCAACGGCTTGAGCATCGAAGGTCGGGCCTTCATCGACGGCAGCTATCGGGACGCTGTGGCCGGTGGTTCATTCGCCAAGTCCAGCCCGGTGGACGGTCGGCTGCTGGCGGACATCGCCAGTTGCATGGCCGAAGACGCCGAGCTGGCGGTGCAGGCCGCCCGGGCCAGTTTTGAGCGCGGTGACTGGCGCAACCAGGCGCCAGCGCAACGCAAGCGCGTGCTCATCGGTTTCGCCGACCGGCTGCTGGCCCATGCCGAGGAGCTGGCGCTGCTGGAAACCCTGGACATGGGCAAGCCCATCAGCGACTCGTTGAGCATCGACGTGCCGGCGGCGGCCAACGCTCTTCGCTGGAGCGCCGAGGCCATCGACAAGGTGTATGACGAAGTCGCCCCGACGCCCCCTGACCAGTTGGGCCTGGTCACCCGTGAGCCGGTCGGCGTGGTCGCGGCCATCGTGCCGTGGAACTTCCCGCTGATGATGGCCTGCTGGAAGCTCGGCCCGGCGCTGGCCACCGGCAACTCGGTGATCCTCAAGCCTTCCGAGAAATCACCGCTCACCGCGATTCGTATCGCCCAGCTCGCGCTCGAAGCAGGCATTCCGGCGGGTGTGTTCAACGTGCTGCCGGGCTTCGGCCACACCGTCGGGCAGGCCCTGGCCCTGCACATGGACGTGGACACCCTGGTGTTCACCGGCTCCACCCGCATTGCCAAGCAACTGCTGGTCTATGCCGGCGAGTCGAACATGAAGCGGGTCTGGCTGGAGGCCGGTGGCAAGAGCCCGAACATCGTGTTTGCCGATGCGCCGGACCTGCAGGCCGCCGCCGAAGCCGCCGCCGCGGCCATCGCCTTCAACCAGGGCGAAGTGTGCATCGCCGGCTCGCGCCTGCTGGTCGAGCGCTCGGTCAAGGCCCGCTTCCTGCCCCTGGTGATTAAGGCGCTGCAACAGTGGAAACCCGGCCACGCCCTTGACCCGGACACCCGCGTCGGTGCCCTGGTCGACGACGGCCACCTGCAAACGGTGCTGGGCTTCATCGAGTCCGCCCGGCAGGAGGGGGCGCAACTGGTCAGTGGTGGCCGGCGGGCGTTGCAGGATACCGGTGGCAGCTACGTCGAGCCGACGGTCTTCGACGGCGTTGACAACGCCATGCGCATCGCTCGGGAAGAGATTTTCGGCCCGGTGCTCTCGGTCATCGATTTCGACGACGAGGCCGAAGCCGTGCGTATCGCCAACGACACCCCCTACGGCCTGGCGGCTGCCGTGTGGACGCAGAACCTGTCGCGGGCCCATCGCCTGGCGCGGGCGTTGCGCGCCGGCAGCGTGTGGGTCAACCAGTACGACGGCGGTGACATGACCGCGCCGTTTGGTGGCTTCAAGCAGTCCGGTAACGGTCGCGATAAATCGCTGCATGCCTTCGACAAATACACGGAGCTGAAGGCGACCTGGATCAAGCTCTGACGGGCATCGCTTTCATGTTCGAGGAATTTCGCTATGAACAATCACGTTGCAAGTTTCTACGCGGCGTCGCGTAACCTGAACACCGACTATCCAGCCCTCACCGAATCGGTGGAGACGGATGTCTGCATCATCGGCGCGGGCTACACAGGGCTGTCCACCGCGCTGTTCCTGCTGGAGCACGGCTTCAGGGTCACGGTGCTGGAGGCGGCCAAGGTCGGCTTCGGCGCCTCGGGCCGCAATGGCGGGCAGATCGTCAACAGCTACAGCCGCGATATCGATGTCATCGAGCGCCAGACCGGCGCCCGCCAGGCACAACTGCTGGGCGAAATGGCCTTCGAGGGCGGGCGGATCATCCGTGAGCGCGTCGCGCGCTACGGTATCGACTGCGACCTGAAGGACGGCGGTGTGTTCGCCGCCATCACCCCCAAGCAACTGGCTCACCTGGAATCGCAGAAGAAGCTCTGGGAGCGCTACGGGCACACCCAACTCGAACTGATGGACGAGCGGCGGATCCGCGAGGTGGTCGGCACCGACCGTTATGTCGGCGGCATGCTCGACATGAGCGGCGGTCACATTCATCCGCTCAACCTGGCCCTGGGTGAAGCGGCGGCCGTCGCCTCGCTGGGTGGCGCCATCCACGAACAGAGCCCGGCGACCCGGATCGAGCGGGGCGAGCACCCGGTGGTGCACACACCGAAAGGCCAGGTGCGGGCCAAGTTCGTCGTGGTGGCCGGCAACGCCTACCTCGGCGGGTTGGTGCCGGAGTTGGCTGCCAAGTCCATGCCGTGCGGTACCCAGGTGCTCGCCACCGAGCCGCTGCCCGAGGACCTGGCGCGCAGCCTGCTGCCGCAGGACTACTGCGTGGAGGACTGCAACTACCTGCTCGACTACTTCCGCCTCACCGCCGACCGCCGCCTGATCTACGGCGGTGGCGTGGTCTATGGCGCGCGTGATCCGGTGGATATCGAGGCGATCATCCGGCCGAAAATGCTCAAGACCTTCCCGCAGCTCAAGAACGTGAAGATCGATTTCACCTGGACCGGCAACTTCCTGCTGACCCTGTCGCGCCTGCCGCAGGTCGGTCGCCTGGGCGACAACATCTACTACTCCCAGGGCTGCAGTGGGCACGGTGTGACCTACACCCACCTGGCCGGCAAGGTGCTGGCCGAGGCCCTGCGCAGCCAGGCCGAGCGTTTCGACGCCCTGGCGGGCCTGACCCACTACCCCTTCCCCGGTGGTCGACTGCTGCGCGTGCCGTTCACGGCCATGGGCGCCGCCTACTACCAGTTGCGTGATCGCCTGGGTATCTGAGTGTCGGCCGTCGGCCCTGCGCCGGCGGCATTTTCTGGAGATTGACCATGTCCCGCGTGCCCCTGATCGGTGTCACCGCCTGCCGACAACTGCTCGGCAAATACGATTCCCACACCGTCGGCGACAAGTATGTCGAAGCCGCAGCCCAGGCCGGGCTGCCGGTGTTGCTGCCGGCGCGCAGCAGGCCCAGCGATCCGCGGGATCTGCTGGAACACCTCGATGGCCTGCTGTTCACCGGTTCGCCTTCCAACGTCCATCCCTCCCTCTACCAGGGTGAGCCGAGCCTGGAAGGTACCGCCCACGATGCGGCCCGCGACGCCAACACCTTGCCGCTGCTGCGCCTGGCGATCGACCGGGGCATCCCGGTGTTCTGCATCTGCCGCGGCTTCCAGGAACTCAACGTCAGCCTGGGCGGTTCGCTGCACCAGCGCGTGCAGGAGCTGCCCGGTTTCCTCGACCACCGCGAACCGCAAGGGGAAACGCTGGCCGAACACTACGCGCCGCAACATGCGGTCCACGTGCAACCCGGCGGCGTGTTCGAGCAGCTTGGCCTGCCAGCCGAGTTTCGCGTCAACTCGCTGCACAGCCAGGGTATCGACCGCCTGGCGCCCGCCCTGCGGGTCGAGGCGCTGGCCCCGGATGGTCTGGTCGAAGCCGTTTCCGTCCATGACTCGCGAGGCTTTGTCGTGGGGGTGCAATGGCATCCGGAGTGGCGCCTGGAGGACAACCCCGAGTCGCTCACGCTGTTCCAGGCATTCAGGGCGGCCTGCCAACGCTACGCCGAGGCACGTGCGGCGCGCTGACGGGAGCCTGGACCTGATCCAGCGGCACTGAAAATAATTCCAAAAGGTGACAAAGGCTTATGAGTGAATACATCGAGGCCGCCCGGGGCCGCGAGATAACTGGCACGGACGACTCCGTGAACGCCAAGGGCCTGGCCCAGGGCAAGGTTGGGCTGTTGGCCTGTGTGGTGCTGGGGATATCGACCATCGCGCCGGTCTACACCCTGACCGGCGCACTGGGGCCCACCGTGCGGGAAGTGGGCGTGTATCTGCCCGCGGTGTTCATCGTCGGCTTCCTGCCGATGCTGCTGGTCGCGCTGGGCTATCGCGAACTGAACGCGGCCGAGCCGGACAGTGGCACCTCGTTCACCTGGTCGGCCCGGGCGTTTGGCCCGATGATCGGCTGGATCGGCGGCTGGGGGCTGGTCACGGCGACCACCATCGTGCTGTCCAACCTCGCCGGCGTGGCCGTGGACTTCTTCTACCTGTTCCTCGCCCAGCTCACCGGTATCCCGGAACTGGCGCAGATGCGGGAAAACCTGCTGGTCAACATCGTCACCTGCTGCGTGTTCATCTCCATCGCGGTGTGGATCAGTTGCCGCGGCATCGGCATGACCATGCGCGTGCAGTATGCCCTGGTCGCCCTGCAGTTGCTGGTGCTGATCGGCTTCTCCGTCGCGGCGTTCCAGGCCGCGCCCCCCTCGGCACCGGTGGTGTTCCATGCCGAATGGTTCAACCCCTTCAACATCGAGTCGTTCTCGGCCTTCGCTGCGGGGCTGTCGTTGTCGATCTTCATCTTCTGGGGCTGGGACCTGTGCCTGACCGTCAGTGAGGAATCGGTCGGCAGCGAAAAAGTGCCCGGACGTGCCGCCACCTTGACGGTGCTGGTGATCCTGGCGCTGTACCTGTTCACCGCTGCCGCGACCCTGCAGTTCGCCGGCATTGGCGAGACGGGCTGGGGCCTGGGCAATCCGCAGATCCAGGAAAACGTCTTCGCCCACCTGGCCGGTCCGGTGATGGGGCCGCTGGCGATCCTGATGTCGGTGGCGGTACTGGCCAGCACCGCCGCGTCGCTGCAATCGACCTTCATCTCGCCGGCGCGCACCCTGTTGGCGATGGGTTACTACGGGGCGGTTTCGCAACGTTTCGCCAGCATCTGCCCACGCTCGCGCACTCCGCGCTACGCCACGATCGCCGCGGGCATCGCCACCGGGGCGTTCTACGTGACCATGCGCACCCTGAGCGACAACGTGCTGGCGGACACCATCACCGCCCTGGGCATGATGATCTGCTTCTACTACTCGCTGACGGCGTTCGCCTGCGTCTGGTATTTCCGCCACAGCCTGTTCTTCAGCCTGCGGCATTTCCTCATGCGCGGCCTGTGCCCGTTGCTCGGGGCGACGATGCTCTCGGTGATCTTCTGGCAGACGGCGTTCGACAGCATCTCCCCCGAGTTCGGCAGTGGTTCGCATATCGCGGGCGTGGGGCTGGTGTTCATCATCGCCATGACCATCCTGCTGCTGGGCCTGGTGCTGATGCTGTTCGCCCGCTGGCGGACCCCGGCGTTTTTCCTGGGCAGTACCCTGTCGGTGGTGACCAGGCACTGAACTGAGAAGAGGGCGCAGGTCCTTCGCGGCAGGCTTCATCGGCAACCGATGAGCCTGCTGCGAGGCATGGCAGGGTCAGCCGCGTTTGAGCGGCGGGGTGCGTGGCGGGATGAGCCGTTTCGAACCGGTCGACTCGTAGGCCGAGGCCAGTTGCAACAACGCGTTGTCGTCATAGGCGCGGCCGGCGAAGGTCAGGCCGACCGGCATGCCGATATCCTCCATGATGCCCATGGGCACGGTCACGGTCGGCACGCCCAGGTGACGAATCGCCAGGTTGCCGTTGGCCACCCAGATCCCGTTGCTCCAGGCGATGTCCGCGGACACCGGATTCACATCGGCATCGGCCGGGCCGACGTCGGCGACCGTCGGGAATAGCACGGCGTCGAGCTGCAGGTCCTCCATCCAGTCCTCGAGGTCGACCTGGCGGGTCCGTTCCAGGCCGCGCAGTCCGTCCGGCAACGACGGCAGTTCATGCCACGGCTTGATCCCCTGTTGCGCCATGCGCACGTATTCGGCCATGCCGGCGGCGAGGTCGTCCTCGCGGTTGGGCAGGGTACCGGGGTCGTGGGGGAAGATGCTCGGGCCATCGACATCGGCCAGGCGGTTCAGCGCCGGGTCGCCGTTGTCGCGCAGGAAGTTGTCGAAACCCCAGGCGGACAGCTCCCACAGTTCTTCATGCAGGAACGCTTTCGAAACCAGGCCGCGGTTGTACACCGTCGGCGCGCCGGGGCGGTCGCCTTCGCAGTTGGACACCAGCGGGAAGTCGACCTCCACCACCGTGGCGCCCGCCGCTTCGAGAGCCTGGCGGGCCGCTTCCCACAGTTTGATGACGGAGGGGCGGGTATGGATGCGTTGGCCGGTCGGGCCACCGATGCCCGGCTTCTCGCTGGTGCCGGCTTCGGGGTCCCGGTTGATGAACAGGCGGGGCACGCCGAGACGCTTGCCAGCCAGGGCATCGGCAGTGGCGGCGAGCTTCAGGTAGGAAGCCGGACGCACGGTCGAGGCAGCCGGGATCGGCACCCACGGCTGCAGGCGCCACAGGTCGCCGGACTTGTCCGGGTCGTCGGCGACCACCACGTCGAGCACTTCCAGCAGGTCGGCCATGGTCCGGGCGTACGGCACCACCACGTCCATGGTCGGCGTCAGCGGCCAGTTGCCGCGGACCGAAATCACTCCGCGCGACGGCGTGTAGGCGCACAGCCCGTTGTTGGAAGCCGGGCCACGGCCACTGGACCAGGTTTCCTCGGCCAGGCCGAAAGCGGAAAAGCTGGCCGCGGTGGCGGTACCGGCACCATTGGACGAGCCGGAGGCGAAGGGCGCGGTCAGGTAGTCGGCGTTGTACGGGCTCTCGGCCCGGCCATAGACGCCACGCTGCATGCCGCCGTTGGCCATCGGCGGCATGTTGGTCTTGCCCAGGCAGATCGCCCCGGCGGCGCGCAGGCGCTCGATGGTGAAGGCGTCCCGCTGGGCGACGAGGTCCTTGAAGGCGGGGCTGCCCGACGCCGCGGTCAGGCCCTTGACCAGGTAACTGTCCTTGGCGGTGTAGGGAATGCCATCCAGTGGGCCCAGGGTCTTGCCTTGCGCCCGACGCACGTCCGAAGCGGCCGCCTCGTCCAGCGCGTAAGGGTTGCGCACCACCACGGCGTTCAGTGCGGTGGCGGTGTCCGGGGTGTCATAGGCGTCGATCCGCGCCAGATAGGCTTCTACCAACTGCACCGCAGTGGTTCTGCCGGATTCAAGGGCATCGCGCAGCTCGGCGATGGAGCGTTCGGTCACTTCGATCATGGTGTATGCCATTTGCTTTTTATAGAGAGATCCGCCGCGGGTCTGGAGACGCTTGCCCATGGGCATGGGGGCGCTGCCGGAAGCGGACCAGGGCCCCGGCAGCGCCCTGCCTCCCAGGCCTGGCCGTTCGCAGGCAGAATAAGTGCATGGCGTCGGGGGCGACATTGGCAAGGCCGAAAGGTGACATTTCAGCGGTGCAAGCTTTCGGTGGTGCCGGGCAGGAAGGCGGCCTTGCCTGCCCGGCAGTCGCCTGGCTGCGATCAGGTGCCGGACACGCCGCCATGGCAGGGCGGCGGGAGGTTCTCCAGGGCGGGCATCGGTTCAGCCCGGGCACGGCTCATTCATGGTGTTCCTCGCCGAGGAACGTCAGCGAGGCGAACAGGCTCTCCTTGGCCACCGGTCCGTTGTCGGGCAGTGTCAGCGTGGCCTTGGCCGCGATGACGTTCAGGCCTTCGTTGCGGACCTTGATGCGGGCGCGGCCGGCCTCGTCGGTCTTGCCGCCGATTTCATCAGGCGCCCCGCGAAAATCCGCATACAGCTCGATGCCCGCAGCGGGCTTGCCATCGACCAGCACCTGCACGTCCAGTTCATTGCCCGGGCCGACCGTCAGCGGATCGGTTTGCGGAATGATCGCCAACCGCAGCATGTCCAGTTTGGGCAAGCGGGCGCCTGGCTGGTTGATGGCCAGGCTGTACTTGAGCGCATGGGTCGAGTCGATGGCGTTGGGCACCTGGGTGCGGTCCTTGTTCACCCATCGCTGGTCCGGGGTCTGCGACCAGGGGCCGTTGTCCAGCACCACCGCCATCACCGCCGCCGGCTTCAGCGGCTGCAGGCGGGCATGGTCGGACAGGCGTTGGACGGTCACCGGTATCATCTTGCCGGCCGTGTCGAAGGCCCAGGCGCGCTTGACCTTCTGCGCCTGGAACGCATCGTCTTCCGCGCCGTGCCCGTAGACGACTTCGATATTGCCCCGACGCTGTTCGGTCCATAGACCGTGGGCGTTCACGTGGGTGGCGGTGAGCAGCGCCAGGACGCCGACAAGTTTGAGTGGCAGTTGCATGGTGAGTCCTTTCTGTCAGAGGTTGAGGGTGAGGCTGAGACTGAAGTTGCGCGGTTCGCCAGGCAGTACCCAGGTGCTGTTGTAGGCGCGCTCGTAGTAATGGCGATCGAACAGGTTGTTCAGGTTCAGGCCGAGGGTTAGCTGTTCGCTGGCCTTGTAGTGCGCCAGCAGGTCGACGGTGCTGTACGCGGGCAGGGTGAAGCGGCTGCCGGCCTGGCCGGAGCGCTCACCGACGTAATTGAAGGCGGCGCCGATGTCCGAGCCGTGCAGGAGGCCGTCCTGGAATTCGTAGACGCCCAGGAGGCTGCCGCTGTGCCGTGGGATGCCGAGCAGGTCGCTGCCTTTGGGGACGGCGGTGTCGCCCTGGGTGACTTCGGCGTCGATGTAGGCATAGGCGCCGATCACCCGCACGGCATCGCTGACCTGGCCGCTGAACTGCAGGTCCAGCCCCTGGCTGCGGGCCTTGCCGGCGGCGACGCTTTCACCCGTGGCATCGGTGGTGACGACGTTTTCCTTGTCGATCCGGAACAGCGCGACCGTGGCACCGATACGGCTGTCGAACAGATCGAGTTTGAGCCCCGTTTCATAACCCAGGCCTTTCTCCGGCTGGTACACCTGGCCCTGGGTGCCGATGGCGTTGGGCTTGAAGGAGGTCGAGGCATTGGCAAACACACCGACCTGCGGGGTGAGCTGGTAGAGCAGGCCGGCGCGTGGCGTGGCCACGTTCTTCTCCTGGCTGTTGCTGACCGCCGTCGCGCGGTTCAGCGAGGTCTGCCTGATCCGCTCCAGGCGTACGCCCACCAGGCCGCGCAGGCGGTCGGTGAAGGCAATCTGGTCCTGCAGGTTGAGGGCGTAGCTCTCGGTGCGCTCGAAGAAGTCGTTGGGCCGGGTCAGGGCCGGCTTGGGCTGGCCGTAGACGGGGTTGTGGATATCCAGGCCATAGCTCAGCAGCGTGGCGCTCTGCGGATACTTCTGGCTGTTGCGGTAGTTTTCGTACTCCAGGCCGGTCAGGGTCTGGTGCTGCCATCCGGCCCAGTCGAAGGTGCCATGCAGCTCGGCCTGGGTGATGTTGTCATTCCATTCGAAATCGCGCTCGCGGTAGAAGCGGGTGAGGGTGGTACCGACCAGCGCCTGCGGTTCGGAACTTGCGCCCTTGAGCGTGCCCTGGGTGTAGTGGTTGGCCAGGCGCAGCTTCCAGTCATCGTTCAGGTAGTGCTCGAGGGCCAGGTCGAGGGTCTGGTTATCGTTGCGGATCTGTCCGTCGTTCGGTTCCCCCATGAACGTCGAACGCCCGACCGAACCCAGTTCTCCGTTGACGGCCGGAATGCCGCGGTCGAACACCGCTTCGGTGCGGGAGAATTCGCTGTCGAGCATCAGCCGGGTATCCGGCGAGAGCTGCCAGCTCAATGACGGGCTGACGATGCGGCGTTCGCTGTCGACATGGTCGCGAAAGCTGCCGTTGTCCTCCACCGCCATGTTCACCCGCCCCAGCAACTGGCCTTCGCTGTCGAGTGGCGAGTTGACGTCGAGACTGCCGCGGTAGCGGTCCCAGGAGCCGGCGCTGATGTTCAGGGTGCTGAAGGTTTCGGCCTGCGGACGTTTGCTCACGATGTTCACCAGGCCACCGGGATCGCCGCGCCCGTAGAGGCTGGCGGCGGGGCCCTTGAGCACTTCGATGCGTTCGATGCCGGACGTGTCGGGGGCGCTGTAGCTGCCGCGGTTGATGGCGAATCCGTTCCTGTACAGTTCGCCGGTGGTGAAGCCGCGCACGCTGTAGTTGAGGAAGGTCAGGCCACCGAAGTTATTCTGTCGCGAGACCCCGCCGGTAAAGTCCAGCGCACGGTCGATACGGGTCGTATTGAGATCCCTGATCACCTGGGCCGGCACCACGTCGATGCTCTGTGGGGTGTCGCGCAGGTCGCTGTCGGTGCGGGTTGCGGTGGCCGAGCGGGTGGCTCGATAGCCCCGCACGGGGCCTTCGGCGCGTTCTTCGACGTACGAATCGGTGATGGTGATGTCTTCCAGCATCAGGGTGGGGGCTGCTGATACCGGTTGCCCGAGAAGTCCGAGGGTGAAGCCTGCCAGCAGCGGTGCGCGTTGTCTCAAGGTGAAATCTCCATTAATTACGTAATAACATAACATTATGAGGCGAGGAAATTCCATGCCCGGGATTGGGGGTGGCAACCCTGGCTGGAGGGCCAGGACTCGCCGGCAACGGGTTGACGACCACCAGGCCAGCCAGCGTTCCACCGCTGATGGCGTATCGGGCGATCCGGGGAGGCTGGAGCCTTTCCAGTGGTATCGCGGATGTAACCGGTTTCAAAGCCCCTGCAAAAACGCTAAATTAGCCGGCTGTACGCAGTCCCCCTCCCTTTAGCCCTGACCAGTCGAAAATCAGAAGGCGTCGCTCAGCAGTCGCCCGAAGTCGATGAGGAATCAAAATGCCCGAGCATGCTCCCGATAACCCGCGCAGGGACTTCCTGCGCAAAACGCTGACCCTCATACCCGTCGTGACGGTGGCGAGCACCGGACTGAGCCTCGGCTCCAGCCCGCTGAGTGCGGCGCCCGTGCGCGAGCCGCGGGTTCCGGCGACGCCGCCGCCCAGCCAGTACCAGCCAACCTTTTTCACCACTGAAGAGTGGGCATTCCTGCAGGCGGCGGTGTCACGCATCATCCCGGCCGACGAGCTCGGTCCAGGGGCACTGGAAGCGGGCGCTGCCGAGTTCATCGACCGGCAGATGAATACGCCCTACGCCACGGGTGCCCAGTGGTACATGCAAGGCCCGTTCAAGGCCGACGCCGCCCCGGAGCTGGGCTACCAGTTGCAACTCAGTCCGCAGCAGATCTACCGCCTGGGCATCGCCGCCGCGCAGGCCTGGTGCAAAACCACCACCGGTAAAAATTTTGCCGAGCAAGACAGCGCTACCCGAGACCATGTTCTTCGCCAGATCGAGTCTGGTGAGGCCGTTTTCGAGCCAGTGCCGGCCAAGGTGTTTTTCAGTCTGCTGGTGCAGAACACCCGCGAAGGGTTTTTCTGCGACCCGATTCACGGCGGCAACCGCGGCATGGTCGGCTGGACGCAGATCGGCTTCCCCGGTGCCCGGGCAGATTTCATGGACTGGGTCGAGCGCAACGAGCCTTACCCGTTCCCGGCCGTCTCGATTCGCGGCGAGAGGGCATAAGGCATGGCTAACGCAATGAAAAAGGTCGACGCGGTGATCGTCGGCTTCGGTTGGGCCGGTGCGATCATGGCCAAGGAACTCACCGAGGCCGGGCTGCAGGTGGTGGCGCTGGAGCGCGGACCGATGCAGGACACCTACCCGGAGGGCAGCTACCCGCAGGTCATCGACGAGCTGACCTACAGTGTGCGCAAGAAGCTGTTCGTCGATGTTTCGAAGGAGACGGTGACCATCCGCCACAGCGTCAATGACGTGGCACTGCCCAATCGACAACTGGGCGCCTTCCTGCCGGGCAAGGGCGTCGGCGGGGCGGGGCTGCACTGGTCCGGCGTGCATTTTCGCGTCGACCCGATCGAGCTGCGCCTGCGCAGCCACTACGAGGAATGCTACGGCAAGCGCTTCATTCCCGAAGGCATGACCATCCAGGACTTCGGTGTCAGCTACGAGGAGCTTGAGCCTTATTTCGACTTCGCGGAAAAGGTCTTTGGCACCTCGGGCCAGGCCTGGACCGTCAACGGTCAGGTGGTCGGCGAAGGCAAGGGCGGCAACCCCTATGCGCCGGACCGCTCCAACCCGTTCCCGCTGCCCTCGCAGAAGAACGTGGTGTCGGCCCGGCTGTTCGAGCAGGCCGCCACCAGCCTGGGCTACAAGCCGTACAACCTGCCTTCGGCCAACACCTCCGGGCCCTACACCAACCCCTACGGCGCGCAGATGGGGCCGTGCAACTTCTGCGGTTTCTGCAGCGGTTATGTGTGCTACATGTACTCCAAGGCCTCGCCGAACGTGAACATCCTGCCAGCGCTGCGCCAGGTGCCGAACTTCGAGCTGCGCGCCAACGCCCATGTGTTGCGGGTAAACCTCGACGACAGCAAGCGCAAGGCCACCGGCGTGACCTACATCGACGCCCAGGGCCGCGAAATCGAACAGCCGGCGGACCTCGTGATTCTCGCCGCCTTCCAGTTCAACAACGTGCGCCTGATGCTGCTCTCCGGCATCGGCAAGCCCTACGACCCGATCAGCAACGAAGGGGTGGTCGGGCGCAACTTCGCCTACCAGAACATGGGCACGGTCAAGGCGTTCTTCGACAAGGACACCTACACCAACAACTTCATCGGTGCTGGCGGCAACGGTATCGCGATCGATGACTTCAACGCGGACAACTTCGACCACGGCCCCCATGGTTTCGTCGGCGGCTCGCCGATGTGGGTGAACCAGGCCGGCAGCCGGCCGATCGCCGGGGTTGCCAACCCGCCGGGTACCCCTGCCTGGGGCAGTGCCTGGAAAAAGGCCACCGCCGACTACTACACCCACCAGGTCTCGATGGACGCCCACGGCGCGCACCAGTCGTACCGCGGCAACTACCTGGACCTGGACCCGACCTACCGCGATGCCTACGGCCAACCCCTGTTGCGCATGACCTTCGACTGGCAGGAAAACGACATCAGGATGAACCGGTTCATGGTCGACAAGCTGAGCAGGATCGCCCAGGCGATGAACCCCAAGTCCATTGCCATCCTCGGCAAGAAGGTCAAGGAGCACTTCAACACGGCCAGCTACCAGACCACCCACCTCAACGGCGGCGCGATCATGGGCACCGACCCGAAGACCAGCGCCCTGAACCGCTACCTGCAGAGCTGGGACGTGCACAACGTGTTCGTCCCTGGGGCCTCGGCGTTTCCCCAGGGCCTGGGGTACAACCCGACCGGCCTGGTGGCGGCGCTGACCTACTGGTCCGCCCGGGCCATTCGCGAGCAGTACCTGAAAAATCCCGGCCCGCTGGTCCAGGCTTGAGGAGCGAGAGAACATGAAGAGACTGTTGATCGCAGCCCTCCTGGTCGGTGCCGGCGCTACGGCCCAGGCTGCCGAAACCGACGTTGCGCTGGTCAAGCGCGGCGAGTACCTGGCCCGTGCCGGCGACTGCGTGGCCTGCCATACCGCCAAGGGCGGCAAGCCTTTTGCCGGCGGCCTGGCGATGCCGACGCCGATCGGCACCGTGTACTCCACCAACATCACCCCGGATGCCAGCGGCATTGGTCACTACAGCTTCGAAGCGTTCGACCAGGCGGTGCGCAAGGGTATCGGCAAGGACGGCAGCACGCTGTACCCGGCCATGCCGTACCCGTCCTACGCCCGCGTCACTGACGAAGACATGCAGGCGCTCTACGCCTACTTCATGAAGGGTGTCGAACCTGTCGCGCAGCCGAACCGGGCCACCGATATTCCCTGGCCGCTGAGCATGCGCTGGCCGCTGGCGATCTGGCGTGGGTTGTTCGCGCCAGAAGCCAAGGCCTGGGTCGCTCCCGCCAACGCCGATCCGGTCGTCAGCCGGGGCGCCTACCTGGTCGAGGGCCTGGGGCATTGTGGTGCCTGCCATACCCCGCGGGCGTTGACCATGCAGGAAAAGGCCCTCAACCCGCAGGACGGCGAGCAGTTCCTGGCCGGCAGCGCGCCACTCGAGGGCTGGATTGCCAAGAACCTGCGGGGTGACCACAAGGATGGCCTGGGCAACTGGAGCGAGGAGCAGTTGGTACAGTTCCTCAAGACCGGTCGCAGTGAGCGCAGCGCGGTGTTCGGCGGCATGAGCGACGTGGTCGAGCACAGCCTGCAGTACCTGACCGATGCCGACCTGACCGCCATCGCCCGCTACCTGAAGACGCTGCCGCCGAGCCGGGCGGACGACGGGCCTCACGTCTATGACAAGCAGGTCGCGGACGCCTTGTGGAAGGGCGATGACAGCCAGCCGGGGGCGTCGATCTATATCGACAACTGCGCGGCCTGCCACCGCACCGACGGCCATGGCTACACCCGGTTCTTCCCGGCGTTGGCCGGCAACCCGGTGCTGCAGACCCAGGACCCGACCTCGCTCATCCACGTGGTGCTGGCCGGTGGCACCGTGCCGGCGACGCACGCGGCGCCATCGACCATCAGCATGCCGGCCTTCGGCTGGCGCCTGAGCGATCAGGAGGTGGCCGAAGTGGTCAGCTTCATCCGCTCCAGTTGGGGCAACCAGGGCGCTGCCGTGACGGCTGCCGACGTGGCCCGGCTGCGCACGCCTGAAACGGCCAGGACCGCGGGCAGCGACACGGGGAACGCCAACCGCTAGCAGGCCACCCGGGCCGGCCGGTGCTCTCTGGCCGGCCCGGGTTCTGCGCGGTGCTGCCGGGAGGGGCCGGCGAAGGCGGGCGGCTTGTGGACGTCGAATGTTTGTTAACATCCGACGAACGGTAGATGACGTTTGGAGCCAGTTTTGATGTATTGAAACCGGTTTCATTCATCGTCTCGGACCACAATCACAAGAGCCCTTCGATGACGGATTTTCCTTCCAGCTCGCGCGAGCGAGTCACCATCAGCCAGGTCGCGCGCGCCGCGGGTGTGTCGAAAGCGACCGTTTCCCGCTACATCGGCGGCGATCGTCAGTTGCTGGCCGAAGCGACCGCACAACGCCTCGCAGACGTCATCCAGCAACTGGGCTACCGCCCCAACCAGATGGCCCGGGGGCTCAAGCGTGGTCAGACGCGGTTGATCGGCATGCTGGTGGCCGACATCCTCAATCCCTATTCGGTCGCGGTCATGCGCGGCGTCGAGAAAGCCTGCCGACAGCATGGCTACACCCTGCTGCTGTGCAACACCAACCGCGACGACGAGCAGGAGCGCCATCACCTGCAGATGCTGCAGTCGTACAACATCGAAGGCCTGATCGTGAACACCCTCGGGCACCATCGGGGTGAACTGGTCGAGCTGCAGCGGGACGTGCCCATGGTGCTGATCGACCGCCAGTTGCCGGAGCTGAATGTCGACATGGTCGGCCTGGACAATGCCGATGCGGTCGAGCAGGCTCTGGATCACCTGCAGGCTTGCGGTTATCGCGACATCCTGGCGGTGACCGAACCCCTCGATGGCACCAGCTCGCGCCTGGAGCGGGTGCAGGCCTTTAGCGCATCCCTTCAGCGCCGTGCGGGCATTCGCCAGCAGATCCTCGAGATCAGCGCGGAACTCGAGGCGGACCTGGCCAGGTTCCTCGGCTCGAACGGCCACGGCCCACAGGCCATTTTCACTTGCAACGGCGTGGCCACCCTGGCCGTCACGCGTGCCCTGCACAGCAGGGGCTGCCGCCTGTTCGACGACGTCGGCCTGCTGGCGCTGGACGAGCTGGACTGGTACCCGCTGGTGGGCAGCGGCATCACCGCCCTGGCCCAGCCGACCGAGGCGATTGGCGTGACGGCGTTCGAATGCCTGCTCGCGCGCCTGCGGGGAGAAGGCGACGCGCCGAAGCGAATCGACCTCAAGGCTGAACTGATCGTTCGAGGATCCACCCACCTGAGTATGTGAGCGGTTGCGCAGGGGGTTGCCTGCCGACCAAAAATGAAACCGGTTTCAAAGGATCACAACAATGCGCTTGAACCCCGTTTCCATCAGTCTCTCCAGCTATGGTGCCGACTTCGTTCGGCAGTCCGGCCAGGAGAGTTTTCTTGAGTTGCTGGCGGCTGCCGGTGTGGCGCGTGTCGAGCTGCGCGAGGAGCTGTTCGATGGCGTACCGGACACCACGGCCCTGTCCGGCGCGATAGGCGCACTGCAGTTGGAGTGCCTGTTCTCCTCGCCGCTGGAACTGTGGACCGAACAGGGCGAACTCAACCCGCTGCTGTCGCAGAAGCTGGCGTTGGCAAGCCGACTGGGGGCGGTAGCGCTGAAGGTGTCCCTGGGGCATTACCAACCCCGTTGCGATGTCTCGGCCTTGCGCGGGCTGGTGTCTCGGGACGTCCCCAGGCTGCTGGTGGAAAATGACCAGACCCCGCAAGGCGGGCGGATCGCGGCGCTGCTGGCGTTCTTCGAACAGGTCGAGGCCCTGGCGCTTCCCGTAGGCATGACCTTCGATATCGGCAACTGGCAGTGGCAGAACGAGTCGGCGACCCAGGCCGCCCGGCAGCTCGGTCGCTGGGTGCGCTATGTGCACTGCAAGGCGGTGGAGCGCCAACCCACCGGGCGCCTGGTCGCCGTAAGGCCGCGTGCGGCGGACCTGATGGCCTGGGATGCGCTGCTGGGCGAATTCACCCCCGGCGTCGTGCGGGCCGTGGAGTACCCCCTGGTGGGCGATGACCTGTTGGCGGTCACACGGGCCCAGGTCGACAACCTGGCCCGGCTCGGGCTGGTGGCGGAGGTCAGCCATGTTTGAACACGATGTGCTGTGCTTCGGGGAAACCATGGCGATGTTCGTTGCGGACCAGCCTGGCGATCTGGCCCATGTCAGCCAGTTCAGCAAACGGATCGCGGGGGCGGACAGCAATGTCGCCATCGGCCTGGCCCGGCTGGGTTTCAAGGTGCGCTGGCTGAGCCGCGTCGGTGACGATTCGCTGGGGCGTTTCGTCATCGACAGCCTGCGCCAGGAAGGCCTGGACTGTGAAGGTGTCGAGATCGATCCGCGTTACGCCACCGGCTTCCAGCTCAAGGAGCGCCGCGACGATGGCCGCGACCCGAGCGTGGAGTACTTCCGGCGCAACTCGGCGGCCAGCCACCTGTCGCCGGCGATGATCGCCGGGCAACGGTTCCAGGTGCGGCATCTGCATGCCACCGGTATTCCCCTGGCGCTGTCACCGACCTGCCGGGCGCTCTCCCATGCCCTGGTGGAGGCCATGCGTGAAGCCGGTCGGAGCATCTCCTTCGACCCGAACCTGCGTCCGTCCCTGTGGCCGGACACCGCCACCATGGTGCGTGAAGTCAACGCCCTGGCGCTGAAGGCCGACTGGCTGCTGCCGGGGCTGGAGGAAGGGCGCCTGCTGACCGGGCAGCGCGAACCTGCCGACATCGCGGCGTTCTACCTGGATAGAGGCGCGCAAGGGGTGGTGATCAAGCTGGGAGAGCAGGGCGCCTACTTCCGTACGCTGCGCGATGAGGGACAGGTCGCCGCCGTGCCGGTGCCGCAGGTGGTGGACACGGTCGGTGCCGGCGATGCATTTGCCGTCGGCGTGCTCAGTGGCCTGCTCGAAGGGCTGGAGCTGCCGATGGCGGTTGCGCGTGGCAACTGGTGCGGCAGCCGCGCCGTCCAGTTCCGCGGAGACATGGAGGGCCTGCCCTTGCGGCATGAACTCGAGGATCGGGGCAAGCGCCGGAGCGCTTGAGCCATTCCGACCGGATTGCCGAAACCTGTTGCGACAACAATAACAAGCTCAGGAGAGTGAATCATGCAAACGACAAGCCTCGCCCGTCGCCGTTGGTGGTACATCATCCCCATCGTCTTCATCACCTACAGCCTGGCCTACCTGGACCGTGCCAACTACGGCTTCGCCGCTGCCTCGGGCATGGCCGAAGACCTCCACATCACCCCGGCGCTGTCGTCGCTGCTGGGGGCGCTGTTTTTCCTCGGCTACTTCTTCTTCCAGGTGCCGGGGGCCATCTACGCCGAAAAACGCAGCGTGAAGAAACTGATCTTCGTCAGCCTCATCCTCTGGGGTGGCCTGGCGACCCTCACCGGCATGGTCAGCAACGTCTACATGCTGGTCGCCATCCGCTTCCTGCTGGGGGGGGTGGAGGCGGCGGTGATGCCGGCCATGCTGGTGTACCTGTGCCACTGGTTCACGCGGGCGGAACGCTCGCGGGCCAACACCTTCCTGATCCTCGGCAACCCGGCCACCATCCTCTGGATGTCGGTGGTGTCCGGCTATCTCATCCAGCACTTCGACTGGCGCTGGATGTTCATCATCGAAGGCTTGCCCGCGGTGATCTGGGCCTTGCTCTGGTGGCGCCTGGTGGACGACCGGCCGGCCCAGGCCCGTTGGCTGAGCGAGGCGGACAAGGCGAATCTGCAGGCGGCGCTGGCGGCCGAGCAGCAGGGCATCCGGCCGGTGAAAAATTACCGTGAGGCCTTCCGCACCCCGCAGGTGATCGTCCTGTCGCTGCAGTATTTCTGCTGGAGCATTGGCGTGTACGGCTTCGTGCTCTGGCTGCCGTCCATTCTCAAGCAGGCGGCCAAGGTCGACATCGTCCAGGCCGGCTGGCTGTCGGCGGTGCCCTACCTGGCGGCGGTGCTGGCGATGATCGGCGTCTCCTGGGCCTCCGATCGCCTGCAGAAGCGCAAGCGCTTCGTCTGGCCGCCGCTGCTGATCGCCGCGCTGGCGTTCTATGGTTCCTACGCGCTGGGTACCGAGCACTTCTGGCTGTCCTACGCGCTGCTGGTGGTCGCCGGGGCCTGCATGTACGCCCCCTATGGTCCGTTCTTCGCCATCGTGCCGGAGATCCTGCCCAGCAACGTCGCCGGTGGCGCCATGGCGCTGATCAACAGCATGGGCGCGCTGGGTTCCTTTGGCGGGTCGTGGCTGGTGGGCTACCTCAACGGGGTCACCGGCGGGCCGGGGGCCTCCTACCTGTTCATGTGTGGCGCGCTGCTGACCGCCGTGGTGCTGACGGCCGTGCTCAACCCCGCGCAGACGCGGCGCCGTGGTGCCCGTCTCGCCGTGACACTCTAGGGAATACTGCAATGAAGAAGAGAATCGTGCTGTACAAGCGGCTGTCTGACGAACTGATGGCGCGTTTGCAGGAGCAGGTCGAAGTGACCTGGGTCGACATGGCCCAGCCCGATGGGCTGGCGCGCTTGCGCGACGCCTTGCCCGGGGCCCGGGGGCTGCTCGGCGCCAGCCTGCGGATCGATGGCAGCCTGTTGGACCTGGCGCCCCAGCTGGAGGTGATTTCCAGCGTGTCGGTGGGCGTGGACAACTATGACCTGGCCGAGCTGAGCCGTCGTCGCGTGTTGTTGACCAATACCCCGGATGTGCTGACCGAAACGACCGCCGATACCGGCTTCGCCCTGATCCTGGCCAGCGCCCGCCGGGTCGTCGAACTGGCCGGCTGGGTGCGTGACGGCCATTGGCGGGCGAGCCTGGGGCCGGCCCAGTTTGGCAGCGATGTACATGGCAAGACGCTGGGTATCGTCGGCATGGGACGCATCGGCGAGGCACTGGCCAGGCGCGGCGCGGCGGGCTTCGGCATGCGCGTGCTGTACCACAGTCGAGGCGCCAGGCCCGAGGTGGAGGCCCGTTACGCAGCGCGTCATTGCAGCCTCGATGAGCTGTTGCGTCAGGCGGATTTCGTCTGCCTGACCGTGCCCTTGAATGCCGAAACCCAGGGCCTGATCGGTCGACGTGAACTCGCCCTGATGAAGCCCGAAGCGATCCTGGTGAACATCGCGCGTGGCCGCGTGGTGGATGAAGCCGCACTCATCGACGCCCTGCGCGAGCGGCGCATTCGCGGGGCGGGCCTGGACGTGTTCAGCCAGGAGCCCCTTGCGCCGGATTCGCCCCTGCTCGGCCTGGATAACGTCGTGGCGACGCCGCACATCGGCTCCGCCACCCAGGAGACGCGCGAGGCGATGGCCCGCTGTGCGGTGGAGAACCTGCTGCAGGCACTGGCCGGGAAACGCCCGGCCAACCTGGTCAACGAAGGCGCCTGGGACGCCCTCACGCCTCGATAGGCGCGTGCTGGCGAAGCTGGCCCAGCAAGGCCTGCAACGGATGCAGCACCACTTTACCGGCCTGGCGCTTGACCTGGCTGCGGCAGGAATAGCCATCGGCGAGCAGGCGGCCGCTGGGCTGGTAGCGCTCCACCAGGGGTTGCCAGGACTGCGAGTAGATGACCTGCGAGGTCTGCGCGTTGCGGGTTTCATGCCCATAGGTGCCGGACATGCCGCAGCAGCCGCTGGCCAGCACCTGCAACTTCAGGCCGAAGCCGTCGAAGACCTTCTTCCACTGCTCGACGCTCGCCGGCTCGTTGGTCCGCTCGGTGCAGTGCGGCAGGAAGTGGAAGGTCTCTGGCGCCTGCGGTTTTTCCAACCGCGGCAGGGCAGTCGCCAGCCACTCCTGGGCCAGCACCACGCGCGGTGCGGCATCCTGCTCCAGGGTCTTGGCGTATTCCTGGCGATACACCAGGGTCATCGCCGGGTCGAGTCCCACCAGCGGGATGCCGTAGGCTTCGAGTGCCTTCAGGCCCTTGGCGTTGTGGCTCGCGGCCTTCTTGAACGCACCGAGGAAGCCCTGCACCTGCAGCGGCTTGCCGTTGGGGGCGAACGGCGCCAGGTAAAGGGTGTAGCCCAGGCGGGCGATCAGCTCGATCCACTCGGCCGCCAGCGGGGTTTCGAAGTAGCGGGTGAAGGCGTCCTGAACGATGATCACGCTGCGCTGGCGCTGCTCTTCGCTCAGTTGCGACAGCTTGTGCGCCGTCGCCACCTGCACGTTCCAGCGCGCGCAGACCTGGTGGAAATCCATCAGGCTCAGCAGCGGACTGTCGACCATGCCGACCAGGTGTTCGAGCAGAAACTTCACCGGCCGCGCATTCATCATCGCGTTGTACAGCCGCGGGAAGCGGGCGATGTAGGGAATGCTGTACTCCAGCGAGCCGACCACGTAGTCCTTCAGCGGCCGCAGGTAGCGCTGGTGGTAGAGTTCGAGGAAGCGCGAGCGGAAGTCCGGCACGTTGACCTTCACCGGGCACTGGCCCGCGCAGGACTTGCACGCCAGGCAGCCGGCCATCGCCTCGTACACCTCATGGGAGAAGTCTTGCTCGCCCAGGCGCTTGCCCAGGCTATTGCGCACCTTGCCCAGCAGGTTGCCGACGCTGAAGCGGGTGGCGACGCTGCCCAGCAGGTCGACGCCCTGGGCGCCCTGCAGGCGCAGCCACTCGCGTACCAGCGAGGCACGGCCCTTGGGCGAGTGAATGCGGTTGCGCGTGGCTTTCCAGGACGGGCACATCGCATCGTCGGGATCGAAGTTGTAGCAGGCGCCGTTGCCGTTGCAGTGGACGGCGCTCTGGTAGCTCTGCCAGACCCGCTCGTCGATCTGCCGGTCGAGTTCGCCGCGCAGGACCACGCCATCGACCTTGATCAGGCTGGCGTCGCTGATGCTCGAAGGCGTGGCGATCTTGCCCGGGTTGAGCTGGTTGAACGGGTCGAACGCCGCCTTGATCGCCTGCAGCGACGGGTACAGCGGGCCGAAGTAGGCCGGCGAGTACTCCGAGCGCAGGCCCTTGCCATGCTCGCCCCACAGCAGTCCGCCGTATTTGCGGGTGAGGGCGGCCACGCCATCGGACACCGGGCGGATCAGCGCCGCCTGGCGCGGGTCCTTCATGTCGAGGATCGGCCGCACGTGCAGCACGCCGGCGTCGACGTGGCCGAACATGCCGTATTCGAGCTGGTGCGAGTCGAGCAGGGCGCGGAACTCGGCGATGAAGTCGGCGAGGTTTTCCGGCGGCACGGCGGTGTCTTCGACGAACGGCTGCGGACGGGCTTCGCCCTGGACATTGCCGAGCAGGCCCACGGAGCGCTTGCGCATGGTGTAGACGCGCTTCACGGCCTCGCTGCCGACGGCCAGGGTGTGGCCCAGGCGCACCACGCTGGTGTCGGTTTTCAGGTGTTCGATGAAGTCATGGACCTGTCGTTCCAGGTTCTGCTGGTCGTCGCCGCTGAATTCGATCAGGTTGATGCCCAGGGTCTGCTGGCCGGGGACCGGTGGGAAGTACTCGGCCACGCCGTGCCAGACGATGTCCTGCATCGCCAGCTTCAGCACCTTGGAGTCCACGGTCTCGATGGACAGCGGCTTGAGTGCCATCAGCGCCTTGGCGTCGCGCAGGGCATCCATGAAGCCGGCGTATTGCACGTTCACCAGGATGCTGTGGCGGGGAATCGGCAGCACGTTGAGCCTGGCTTCGATGATGAAGCCCAGCGAACCCTCGGAGCCGCAGAGGATGCTGTTGAGGTTGAAGCCGCCGTCCTCCTCGCGCAGGTGGGCGAGGTCGTAGCCGGTCAGGCAGCGGTTGAGCGGCGGAAAGGTGTCCCTGATCAGTTGCGCCTGCCGGTCGGCGATATCGCGGGCGCAGCGATAGACACTGCCGACCAGGTCCTGCCGGGCCGCCTCGCGGTCGGCCTGTTCGGCGGCCAGGGGTTGGCTGTCCAGGCGCTGGCCCCCCAGCAGGATGGTGGACAGGGCAAGCACGTGATCGCGGGTCTTGCCGTAGGTGCAACTGCCCTGGCCGCTGGCGTCGGTGTTGATCATCCCGCCGATGGTCGCCCGGTTCGAGGTCGACAGCTCGGGGGCGAAGAACAGGCCGTGGGGCTTGAGGGCGGCGTTCAGCTGGTCCTTGACCACGCCGCTCTGCACCCGCACCCAGCGCTCCTCGACGTTGATCTCGAGAATGCCGTTCAGGTGCCGGGAGAGGTCGACCACGATGCCGTCGGTGAGCGACTGGCCGTTGGTGCCGGTGCCGCCGCCGCGGGGGGTGAGCACCACGGCGCGGTGCTGCGGCTGGGCGGCGAGTTTCGCCACCCGCTCGACATCCGCGTAGGTTTTCGGGAACACCGCCGCCTGGGGCAGGCGCTGGTAGATCGAGTTGTCGGTCGCCAGCACCGCCCGGGAGCCCAGGTCGCCGGCGATTTCCCCCTCGAAGCCTTCGCTGGCCAGTTGTTTCAGGAAGCGGTCGTAGGCGTCGGTCTGACCGTGGGTGGGGGTGAGGCGGGCGATCATTCGTGGCGGTTCCTGCAGGCTGATTCGTTTTTATATTCGCTTAACGTATGCTCAAGGCTGAGCCAGCGTCAGGGCGAAACGGTATAGTTTCGATTATTCGCGGATGGCACGCTGCTGACAAACGTAAAACACGCAGCCTTTGCATGAGCTTTATGAATGAACCCAAGACGCCTCACTCCCTCCATGTCGGTGCTCGTGGCCTTCGAAGCAGCGGCCCGCCACGGCAGCTTCACCAAGGCGGCCGATGAGCTGCTGCTGACCCAGAGCGCAGTCAGCCGGCAGGTGCAGGCGCTGGAGACGCTGCTGGGGGTCGAACTGTTCCTGCGTGACGGCCGGCGCATCGAGCTGACGGCGGCGGGGGCGCTGTACCAGCATGAGCTGTCGGCGGCCCTGGGGCGGATTCGCAGCGCGACCCTGAAGACCATCGCCTTTCGTTCCCAGGAAGGCGTGCTGCACCTGGGCGTGCTGCCGACGTTCGGCTCCAAGTGGCTGCTGCCGCGGATGAATGACTTCTACACCCGGCATCCGGACATCGTCGTGCACATCCATTCGCGGATCATCCAGGCCGACCTGGCCAGTGCCGCCGGCGAGATGAACGCGATCATCTACGCCGGTTCCGGCTCCTGGCCGGGGTTCATGTCGCACAAGCTGCTCACCGAGGAACTGGTGGTCGTCGCCAGTCCTTCGGCCCTGCCCGAATACCGCACGACGACGCCGGCCGAGATCGCCACCAGCCATTCGCTGCTCAATGTCGTGTCCCGGCCCAATGCCTGGTCGGACTGGTTCGAGCACAACGGCCTGGATCATCGCCTGATGCGCCCGGGGCCCGGCTTCGAACTCACCAGCCACCTCATCCAGGCGGCGGTCGCCGGTATCGGCATCGGCCTGGTGCCGCAGGTGCTGGTGCAGGACGAGATCCGCGCGGGCAGCCTGGTCGTGCTGTTCGAGCCCATGGAAAGCGGCAGGAGTTATTACCTGGCGTATGCCAACCGCTACCAGAACCTGCCTTCGCTGGTCGCCTTCAGCGAGTGGCTGCTGAGCCTGCCGTTTCCCGAAGGGGCGGGCTGAACTGACGGCCGCCCGCCTCGACAGCGCGCCATGGCCGGTAGCCGTTCGACATCCCGGCGGGCACCCACCGGGGACGATGGCTACAGGGCGTCCAGGCTCAGCAGTTGCCCGTCGAACTCGGCCATGGCATCGAGCAGCGCCTCCCTGAAGTACGCCAGCGAGGCGCGGTCGCAGAGGATCTGGAAGGTCGGCTCGGCGCTGCCGCCGAGGTTGACCACGATCACGTTGATCCGCGCCGCCGAGGTCTGGGCCACGGCGCCGGGGGCGAAGGCCTGGGCGCGCAGGTCGACGCCGCACAGTTTGGCCATGACCTCGGCGCTGCACACGCCACTCAACTGCAGCCAGGCATGACTGTCCTGGCGTGGCAGCAGGTAGTTGGCGCTGCGGTCCAGTACCCAGCGCGCTTCTTCGTCGGCGATGCGCGCGCCACGATCAGCGAGGCTGCCGAGAAGCAGGTACTCGCTCTGCGACAGGCGCGCCACATGGCTGCCGTCGGCCTGGGTGACGGCGCGATTGGGCGCCTCGGGCAGGCTGAAGCCGCGGGCCTGCAGGTAGGCGGCGCTGTGCGGGCCGCGAAAGCCGACCCGCGGCAGGTCGGTGAGGTCGATCAGGGCACATTGTTGCAAGGCGCCCTCGGCCAGTCGGGCCGGCGTGAGGGGACGTTCGCTGATGAGGGTGGACATGTCAGAGCTCCTGGCGCTGGTTTTCAGGGTCGAAGAACGGCAGCTTCACCACCGTGGCCTGGACGATCACGCCGCCCTCGACCCGGATCGGAATCTGCTGCCCCGGCGTGGCCTGGTCGAAGGCGGCATAGGCCAGGCCGATGATCCGGTCGAGGGTTTGCGAGTACTCGCAGGAGGTGACGTTGCCGCTGATGTCCGGGCCCTTGAGCACCAGGTGGCCCTCCAGCGGTTGCGGGCTGGTCCTGGGCAGGGTGAAACCGACCAGCTTGCGCTTCTGCGGCTGGGCCTCGAGGATGTCGATCGAGCGGCGGCCGACGAAGAACGGCTTGCTGCGGCTGACCGCCCAGCCCATGTTGATCTCGGCCGGGTGGGTCATGCCGTCGGTGTCCTGGCTGATGATCACGTGGCCTTTTTCCAGGCGCAGCAGGCGCTGGGTCTCGACGCCGAACGGGCGGATGTCATGGGCCTTGCCGGCCGCCATCAGCGCGTCCCACAGTTGCAGCGCATGGCGCGCCGGAACGTGGATTTCATAACCCAGCTCACCGACGAAGCCGACCCGTAGCAGGCGCGCCTTGATCCCGGCCACGGTGCCCTGGCGCACCGCCAGGTAGGGAAAGCCTTCGGCCGACAGGTCGAGGTCGCTGCAGACTTTCTCCAGTACCTTGCGCGAGTCCGGTCCGGCGACGTTGACTGCGGCAATCGCCGCGGTGACGTTGGCGATATCGACGTCCAGCCGCCACTGGGCATTCCACTTGAGCATCTGCTGGTAGATGCGGTCCACGCCGCTGGTGGTGGCGGTCACGTAGAAGTGGTGGTCGGCGAAGCGCGCGCATACGCCATCATCGATCACCACACCCTGTTCATTGGTCATCAGCGCATAGCGCGAACGCCCCACCGGCTGCTTGAGAAAGGCGAAGGTGTACATCCGGTTGAGCAGTTCGGCGGCGTCCGGACCCCGCACGTCCAGGCCGCCCAGGGTCGAGACGTCGATGATGCCGACCTTGTGCCGCACGTGTTGCGCCTCGGCCTGCATGCAGGCATCACGCTGGCTGGGCTTGCCGTAGTAGGCCGGGCGCTGCCAGATCCCGGCGGGCATCATCTTCGCCCCGGCCTCGAGGTGGCGCCGATGCATCGGCGTCTGCCGGTACGGGTCGAAGGCACGGCCGGCGACGTGGGCCAGTTTTTCCGCCTCGAACGGCGGCCGGGCGGTGGTCACGCCGGTCTCGCTGACGCTGCGTTGGGTCGACGAGGCCACCAGGCGCGCGGTCGGCAGGGCCGAATGGCGGCCCTGGGACGGGCCCATGCCGACCGTGGAGAAACGCTTGACCAGTTGCACGTCGCGGTAGCCGATGCGGGTGGCATTGACGATGTCGCGGACCTGCAGGTCTTCATCGAAATCGACGAAATCCTTGCCCTTGGGGTGCGGGAAGATCGGCCAGGGGAAGTTGACCGGGGCTTCGGCACGCAGCGGCAAGGGCTTGGCGACAAGTTCCAGGTTCAGCGCGGTGACGATCTGCGCCGCCGCGTCGATGGCATCGGCCAGCACGTTGTCCAGGGCGTGGTAGCCATGGGCCGAGCCGGCGACGCGAAGGTTCTGCGGCAGGCCGCTGAGGGTGAACGCCGCCAACGGGTCGTCGTAGGCCAGCTTGCCACCCGCCTGGCATAGCAGTTGGTAGACCGGCATGTAGCCGCCGGACATGCACAGCAGGTCGCAGTCCAGGATCAACCCCTGCTGGGCGACCTGGCCTTGCCCGGTGATCGCGCGGATGTCGACGCCGCTGACATGGCGCAGGCCCTTTTCGTGCAGGGCTTCGTACACGGTGCTGCCGGCGTGGCAGGGGATGCCGCGTTTTTCCAGTTCCGGCAGCAGCTCGCGGTTGGCCGGATGAGGGCGCATGTCGACCAGGGCGGCGACCTCGACCCCCTGGTCATCCAGGTCCAGCGCGGCGAGGTAGCCGTCGTCGTTGCCGGTCAGGACCACGGCGCGCTGGCCCGGCTTGACCGCATAGAGCTTCATCAACCGTTGCGCGGCGCTGCTGAGCATCACCCCGGGCAGGTCGTTGTTGCGAAAGATCACCGGCTGGTCGAACGAGCCGCTGGTGACCAGGCATTGGGTGGCGCGGACCTTGTACATCCGCTTGCCCTGGATCACCGGCAGGTAGTTGTCGGTGAACCAGGCGTTGCAGGTGGCCTGCTTCAGCACGCGGATATTGGCGTGGCCTTGCACCGCATCGACCAGCTCCTGGCGCAGGCTGTCGGCACGCCGGCCTTCGAGGTCGAAGCGGGCGTAGGTCAGTGAACCCCCCAGGATCGGCTGCTGCTCGACCAGCAGCACCTTGGCCCCGGCATCCGCCGCGGTCAACGCCGCCTGCAGGCCGGCCGGGCCGGCCCCGATCACTGCCAGGTCGGTGAACAGGTAGGCCTTGTCGTAGTACTCGGGCTGGAAGCTCTGGTCGAGCACGCCCAGGCCGGCCTTTTTGCGGATGATCGGCTCCCACAGCTTCCAGGCGCCCTGGGGCTTGTAGAACGAGCGGTAGTAGAAACCCACCGGCATGAACCTGGAGAACTTGCCGAGGTAGGCATCCCGGTCATGGTCCAGCGAACCGCTGAAGTTCTGCCCGGTCACCTGCACGCCGCTTTCCAGCAACTGGGTATCGGCCAGCACGTTGGGTTCGCGCGGCAGTTGCACCAGGGTGTTGGCGTCCTGTCCCGCCATGGTCAGCGGGCCGCGCGGGCGGTGGTACTTGAACGAGCGCGAGAGCAGGAAGCGGCCATTGGCGAGCAGGGCACTGGCGATGCTGTCACCGGCAAAGCCCTGGTAGGGCTTGCCATCGAAACTGAAATCGAGGGGCTGGCTGCGGTCGATCAGCAGGCCCATGGGTACGGGGAGGCGGTTCATCGCACGGTCTCCTGGGTGTTCGCGGCTGTGAATTCAACGCGGCTGTCGAACAGTTCCCGCGGGTCGAAGGTGCGCAGGATCTCGTCGCTGCCGGTGTGACGCTCGGCCAGGAACCAGTAGCTGGACGGGTTGTGCAGCCACCATTCGCGGACCACGCCGAGGGTGTCTTCGCTGTTGAACACGTAGTCGGCCCATTCGGCATCGCTGCAGGTCTGCGGATCGGGCATCCGCTTGAATTCGCCGCCGTAGGTGAACTCGCTGATATTGCGCGGCCCGTTGAGCGGGCAATTCATCACTTTCATGTGCCGCTCCTCAGTGGCTGGCCGCTGTCGCGCCCATTTCGTTGACTTGCTGGAAGGTGGCGAAGCGCTCCAGGCCGAACGGCCTGATCAGCTCCGGTACCCGGCCACCGCTGGCGACCAGCTCGGCCATGGTCTTGCCGCAGATCGGCGTGGCCTTGAAGCCCCAGGTGCCCCAGCCGGCGTCGAGGTAGTAGTTCTTCACCGGCGACAGACCCATGATCGGGCTGTAGTCCGGGGTCATGTCGGTGATCCCGGCCCACTGGCGCATCAGCCTGGCGTTGGCCAGGAACGGGAACATCTCGATGGCGTGGGCCAGCAGGCTTTCCTTCAGGTCCAGGGTCGAGCGGGTGTTGAACAGCGGGTAGGGGTCGGAACCGCCCCCGAACACCACTTCGCCACGGCTGGTCTGCTGTACGTAGCAGTGCAGGGCCGAGGAGCTCACCAGTGGGTCGAGGAACGGCTTGAATGGCTGGGTGACCATGGCCTGCAGCGGGAAGGTCTGGATCGGCGAACGGATGCCGGCCTTCTTCATCAGTTGCGAACTCATGCCGGCCACGGCCTGGACCACGCAGCCGCAGCGGACGGTGCCGCGGTTGGTCTTCACCGCGGTGATCGTGCCGTTGTCGATCACCAGTTCCTGGACTTCGGTGAGCTGGTGAATCTCCACGCCCCGCTTGGCCGCCTGCTTGGCATAACCCCAGGCCACCGCGTCGTGGCGGGCGGTGGCACCGTCGATGTGCCACAGGCCGGCGAGCACCGGCAGGTGGCCGGGGTCGAGGTTGAGTGTCGGCACCAGTTCGCGGATCTGCTGGCGGTCGAGCATTTCGGTGCGGCCGCCGAAGTGCTTGTTGACCTCGGCGCGCTGGCGGAACGACCGCACCGTCGCGTCGGTGTGGGCCAGGGTCAGTTGGCCGCGATGGGAGTACATGATGTTGAAGTCGAACTCGTTGGACAGGCCCTCGAACATCCGCACCGATTCGGCGTAGAAGCGCACCCCTTCGCTGGTCAGGTAGTTGGAGCGGATCACCGCCGTGTTGCGCGCGGTGTTGCCGCCGCCCAGGTAGCCCTTTTCCAGCACCGCGATGTTGCTGATGCCGTGGTACCTGGAGAGGTAGTAGGCGGTGGCCAGGCCGTGGCCGCCACCGCCGATGATCACCACGTCGTAGGCCGGCTTGAGTTCCTTCGGCGGCGGCAGGTCGACCTCGACCGGGTACTGCGAACCGAGTCCGTATTTCAATAGATGGAATGGCATAGGGCCTCCAGGTGACTGCGTTGGGCGTGGGCCTGCTGAACGGCAGCGGTCACCGTGTTCTTCATCAGGAAGGCGATGGTCATCGGGCCGACGCCACCGGGCACCGGGGTGATGGCCGAGACCTGGGGCAGGGCGCTGTCGAAGTCGACGTCGCCGACCAGGCGGCTGCGTTCCCCGTCGTCGATGCGGTTGATGCCGACGTCGATCACCACCGCACCGGGCTTGAGCCAACTGGCGTCGATCAGCCGCGGGCGGCCGACGGCGGCGACCACGATGTCGGCCTGGCGGCACAGGGCCTGGGCCTCGACGCTGCGCGAATGGAGCACGGTGACCGAGCAATGGGCCTTGAGCAGCAGGGCGGCCATGGGCTTGCCGACGATGTTCGAGCGGCCGATCACCACTGCGTGCTTGCCGCTCAGGTCGCCGCAGGCGTCTTCGAGCAACTGCATGCAGCCGCTGGGGGTGCAGGGCGTCAGCACCTCGCGGCCCTGGCTCAGGCCGCCGACGTTCTCACTGTGGAACCCGTCGACATCCTTGCCCGGGGCGATGGCCTGCAGGGCGCGGGTTTCCTCGATATGGGCCGGCAGCGGCAACTGCAGCAGGATGCCGTTGACGCTGTCGTCCTCGTTCAACTCGGCAATCAGACTGAGCAACTGCGCCTGGGTCGTGTCGGCGCCCAGCCGGTATTCCAGCGAGCGGATCCCGGCCTCTTCGGCACGCAGGATCTTGTTGCGCACGTAGACCTGGCTGGCCGGGTCCTGCCCCACGAGAATCACCGCGAGCGCAGGCTCGATGCCGGCCTGCTTCAACTCCCGGACTTCGGCCTTGACCCGCGCCAGCACCCGCGCCGCCGCGGCCTTGCCATCGATCAGCTTGGAGGTATTCACCGGAAGATCACCGTTCTGTCGTTGTTGAGAAAGACGCGATGTTCCAGGTGGTACTGCACCGCCTTGGACAGGGCCACGGTCTCGGTGTCGCGACCGGTGGCGACCAGGTGGTCCGGCAGATAGGCATGGTCGACCCGCTGCACTTCCTGCTCGATGATCGGTCCTTCGTCCAGGTCGCTGGTGACGTAGTGCGCGGTGGCGCCGATCAGCTTCACGCCGCGCTCGTAGGCCTGGTGATAGGGCTTGGCACCCTTGAAACCGGGCAGGAACGAGTGGTGGATGTTGATCGCCCGGCCCGAGAGTTGCCTGCACAAATCGTCCGAGAGGATCTGCATGTAGCGGGCGAGCACCACCAGCTCGGTGCCGGTTTCATCGACCACCTTCATCAGCGCCGCTTCCTGCTGGGCCTTGGTTTCCTTCGTCACCGGCAGGTAGATGAAGCGGATGCCCTCGCGCTCGGCCATGGGCCGCAGGTCCAGGTGGTTGGAGACGATGGCGGTGATGGTCATGTCCATCTCGCCCTTGTGGTGGCGGTACAGCAGGTCGGTGAGGCAGTGGTCGAACTTGCTGACCATCAGCAGCACGCGCATCGGCTCGCGGGTGTCGTGCAGTTCCCAGTGCATGTCGAAGGCCTGGGCGACCTCGGCGAAACCGGCCTTGAGCCGGGCGATGTCGCCGCTGTGGCCGTCGTTGAAGCGGAACACCGCGCGCATGAAGAACTTGCCGCTGAAGTCGTCGTCGAACTGCGCCATTTCACCGATGTAGCAGCCATTGCCGGCCAGGTACGAGGTCACCGCCGCGACGATGCCGGAGGTCGCCGGACAGCTGATCTTGAGAATGAAAGGGTTCTTTTCGTGTTGCATGGCATGTCCTCTGGAGAGTGGCGGCAGCTCGGCGCAAGGCGAAATTCAGGGGTGAACGGCGACGTTGTAGGTGAATAAAAATTCCCATGAGGAATTAAATATTCTTTTGTGCGGTTTATAGGCGAAAGCCAATGGCGCGTCCAGAGTTTCTGGAAACTTTTTTAACTGGTGGGAAATTTTGCGGGGTGGTTGCCCGCGACGTGAGCACCGTTGCGGTCTGGCCCTGGGGCCGTCGCGGGCCAGTGGAGGGAGCGGTCGGCTCTACTCCCCGGAGGTGCCGTAGTTCATGATCGATAACAGCCGGATCGGCACCTGCACCAGCTTCTCCGGGCCATGGGGAATTTCGCCGTCGAAGGTCAGGCTGTCGCCGGCTTCCATCGGGTAGAGCTGGTTGCCGTGGCGGTAGACCAGTTCGCCTTCGAGCAGATGCAGGAACTCGGTGCCGGGGTGGGAGAAGGTCGGGAACTCCTCGCTGGCATCGTCCATGGTCACCATGTACGCCTCGAAGCTCTTCTTCGGCCCGCGGGTGTGGTTGAGCAGGTGGTAGGTATGGCCTTTCTCGGTGCCGCGGCGCACTACCTCCAGCCCCTCGTCGCGCTTGACCAGCAGCGCGCTGCCGCCTTGCTGGTCGTACTGGCTGAACAGCTTGGACATCGGCATGCCGAGCACGTCGCACAGGCGGCTGAGGATATCCAGGCTGGTGGACACCTGGGCATTTTCGATCTTGCTCAACATGCCCTGGCTGATCCCGGCGATGCGCGCCACATCGGCCAGTTTCAGTTCCTGGGCCTGGCGCTGGCGCTTGATCTGGATGCCCAGGTACTGCTCGAGCTTGAGCTTGGGTTGTGCTTCGTCAGGCGTGTTCATCGGCTTTGCACGGTTTCCGTTCAATAATTTTAAATTCGCACCAGTAATGTGCGATTCGGGCCTCGGCCGCTCGTTCGGCGGCGGAATATTCCCTCGGTGAAAACGAGTTTCCCATATATACAGAGGAAAAGCCGCAATCGCGGCTCCGCAGACCCCAAGCGACAAACTTGGCAAGGCCATTGCATTCCTATTGGGAAAGTAAGTTTCCTGATTGGAATAAGTTCCGGCCAGGAAGCAAGCGACGGTTCAAACCATAACGTCTTGCCTTTCGCCAGGAGTGAACGCTCATGTTGCCACCCGAAACACAGCGGCTGATCGCGGAGCACGGGATCAAATACGTGCTGGCCCAGTTCGTCGATATCCACGGTTCGTCCAAGACCAAATCGGTGCCGGTTTCGGGTCTGGAGATGGTGGCCGAAGAGGGGGCGGGGTTCGCCGGGTTTGCCATCTGTGGCATGGGCATGGAACCTCACGGGCCGGATTTCATGGCCAAGGGCGACCTGTCGTCGCTGACCCCGGTACCCTGGCAGAAGGGCTACGGCCGGGTGGTGTGCATCGGCCACGTCGAGGGCAAGCCCTGGCCCTACGACAGCCGCTACGTGCTGCAGCGCCAGGTCGAGCGCCTGAGCGATCGCGGCTGGACGCTCAACACCGGCCTCGAACCGGAGTTCAGCCTGTTTCGCCGTGACGCCAGCGGCGCCCTGCAACTGGTCGACGCCAGCGATGCCCTGGACAAGCCGTGCTACGACTACAAGGGCCTGTCGCGCTCGCGCGAATTCCTCGAACGCCTGACCGAAGCCCTGCAACCGGTGGGCTTCGACATCTACCAGATCGACCACGAGGACGCCAACGGCCAGTTCGAGATCAACTACACCTACAGCGATGCCATGGAGTCGGCGGACCGCTTCACCTTCTTCCGCATGGCCGCCGGCGAGATCGCCAACGACATGGGCATGATCTGCTCGTTCATGCCCAAGCCCGATCCGAAACGGGCGGGCAACGGCATGCATTTCCACCTGTCGATCAGCAGCGCGACCAGCAAGAACCTGTTTCACGATCCCAGCGACCCGAGCGGCATGGGCCTGTCGAAGCTGGCCTATCACTTCGCCGCCGGGCTGCTGGCCCACGGCCCGGCGCTGTGCGCGTTCGCCGCGCCCACGGTCAACTCCTACAAGCGCCTGGTGGTCGGCAACTCGCTGTCCGGTGCCACCTGGGCGCCAGCCTTTATCGCCTTTGGCGCCAACAACCGCTCGGCCATGGTCCGGGTGCCCTATGGCCGCCTGGAGTTCCGCCTGCCGGATGCCGGGTGCAACCCGTACCTGGTCAGCGCCGCGATCATCGCCGCGGGTCTGGATGGCATCGACCGCAAGCTGGAAATCGACAACGTCTGCAACGAGAACCTCTACAAGCTGAGCCTGGAGGAGATCGCCGCCCGCGGCATCAAGACCCTGCCGCAGTCGCTGAAGGAAGCCTGCGATGCGCTGGAAGCCGATCCGCTGTTCGCCGAGGTACTGGGCGCAGAGATCGTCGGCGAGTTCATCAAGCTCAAGCGCATGGAGTGGGTGGAGTACAGCCGCCATGTGAGTGACTGGGAAGTGCAGCGCTACACCGAATTCTTCTGATCCAGCCGTTTCAACCAACCGTTTCCGACGCCCTGCAAGTGGGTAGGGCGTCTTCTGCCCGGGAGTTTGCGATATGTGTGGAATTGTGGGGCTTTACCTGAAAAATCCGGCGCTGGAATCCCGGCTCGGCCAGCTTTTCGAGCCGATGCTCGAAGCCATGACCGACCGCGGGCCGGACAGTGCCGGTTTCGCCATTTATGGCGATGAAGTGGGCGAGGGCTGGGTCAAGTTGACCTTGCAGGCCACCCGCGACGGCTATGACTTCAAGGCCCTGGTCGAGGCGCTGCAAGCCCGGCTGGCGGCACCGCTGGACTGGTTCCAGAACGCCAGCGCCATTGTCCTCAAGATCCGTGCCGAAGAGGCGCCGGTGCGTGCCGCACTGGCGGAGCTGGCACCGCAGGTGCGCATCATGAGTGTCGGCCAGAGCATCGAGATCCTCAAGGGTATGGGCCTGCCCCGGGAAATTTCCGAGCGTTTCGGCCTGGCCTCGATGAAGGGCAGCCACATCATCGGCCACACCCGCATGGCCACCGAAAGCGCGGTGACCCTGGAAGGCAGCCACCCGTTCTCCACCGGGGCCGACCTGTGCCTGGTGCATAACGGCTCGCTGTCCAACCACTCGCGCCTGCGCCAGAACCTGCGCCGCGAGGGCATCCACTTCGAGACCGAGAACGACACCGAGGTGGCGGCCGGTTACCTGGCCTGGCGCCTGCAACAGGGCGACTCGCTGAAGACCGCGCTGGACAAGTCCCTGGAAGACCTCGACGGCTTCTTCACCTTCGCCATCGGCACCCGCAACGGCTTCGCGGTGATCCGCGACCCGATCGCCTGCAAGCCGGCGATCCTCGCCGAGACCGCCGACTACGTCGCCATGGCCTCGGAATACCAGGCGCTGTCGAGCCTGCCGGGCATCGACAAGGCCAAGGTCTGGGAACCTGTTCCCGCCACCCTTTACGTCTGGGAACGCGAATCGGCTCAAGGAGCACGCCCATGAAAACCATCGATCTTTCCGCCAGCACCGTGCGTGAGCTGAACCAGGCCCTGCACGACCAGGCCCGGCAGCTCGAAGAGCGAGAGTGGCGGGTCACCCACCCCAACGGCGCGCACAACCTGGCGGTCGGCATCAACGAAACGGTGTCCGTGGATATCCAGGGGCACGCCGGCTACTACTGCGCCGGCATGAACCAGAAGGCCTCGATCACCGTGCATGGCAACGTCGGGGTCGGTTGCGCCGAGAACATGATGTCCGGCTACGTGCGGGTCAAGGGCAGTGCCTCGCAGGCGGCGGGCGCCACCGCCCATGGCGGGCTGCTGGTGATCGAGGGCGACGCCGGTGCCCGTTGTGGCATCTCGATGAAGGGCATCGACATCGTGGTCGGCGGCAGCATCGGCCACATGAGCTGCTTCATGGGCCAGGCCGGGCGCCTGGTGGTCTGCGGCGACGCGGGCGATGCGCTGGGCGACTCGCTGTACGAGACGAAGATCTTCGTCAAGGGCAAGGTCGAGTCGCTGGGCTCGGACTGCATCGAGAAGGAGATGCGCCCCGAACACCTCGAAGAGCTGCAGGCCCTGCTGAACCAGGCCGGTTTCAACGAAAAGGCCAGCGATTTCAAGCGCTACGGTTCGGCCCGCCAGCTGTACAACTTCAAAGTCGACAACGCCAGCGCCTACTGATCCAGGAGCCAGAACATGAGTGAATCCACTACCCCGAAAGCCGCTCCGGTGCTGCGCGAGTCGGCCACCTTCGATCGCCTGACCATCCAGGAAATCCAGCGCGCCGCCGAAACCGGCATCTATGACATCCGCGGCGGTGGCACCAAGCGCAAGCTGCCGCATTTCGATGATCTGCTGCTGCTCGGCGCCAGCGTTTCCCGTTATCCGCTGGAAGGCTATCGCGAGAAGTGCGGCACCGATGTGATTCTCGGCAACCGCTTCGCCAAGAAGCCGATCCACCTGAAGATTCCGGTGACCATCGCCGGCATGAGCTTCGGCGCGCTGTCGGCCAACGCCAAGGAGGCCCTGGGCCGTGGCGCGACCATCGCCGGCACCAGCACCACCACCGGAGACGGTGGCATGACCCCGGAAGAGCGCGGGCAGTCGCAGCACCTGGTCTATCAGTACCTGCCGTCGCGCTACGGTATGAACCCGGACGACCTGCGCAAGGCCGACGCCATCGAGATCGTCCTGGGGCAGGGCGCCAAGCCGGGCGGTGGCGGCATGCTGCTGGGCATGAAGGTCACCGAGCGGGTCGCCGGTATGCGCACCCTGCCGATCGGTGTCGACCAGCGTTCGGCCTGCCGTCATCCGGACTGGACCGGCCCGGACGACCTGGCGATCAAGATCGCCGAGATCCGCGAGATCACCGACTGGGAAAAACCGATCTACGTGAAGATCGGCGCCAGCCGCCCGTATTACGATGTCAAGCTGGCGGTAAAGGCCGGCGCCGACGTGATCGTGCTCGACGGCATGCAGGGCGGTACCGCGGCGACCCAGGAAGTGTTCATCGAACACGTCGGTATCCCGATTCTGCCGGCGATTCCGCAGGCGGTGCAGGCCCTGCAGGAAATGGGCATGCACCGCAAGGTGCAGTTGATCGTCTCCGGCGGCATCCGCAACGGGGCCGACGTGGCCAAGGCCATGGCCCTGGGCGCGGACGCGGTGGCCATCGGCACGGCGGCGCTGATCGCCCTGGGTGACAACCACCCGCGGCTGGACGAGGAGTTGAAGAAGATCGGCTCGGCGGCCGGTTTCTACGACGACTGGCAGAACGGCCGTGACCCGGCGGGCATCACCACCCAGGACCCGGAACTGTCGAAACGCCTGGATCCGGTCGAGGGTGGGCGCAGGTTGGCCAACTATTTGCGTGTCCTGGTGCTGGAGGCGCAGACCATGGCCCGTGCCTGCGGCAAGTCCCACCTGCATAACCTCGACCCCGAGGACCTGGTGGCCTTGACCGTGGAGTCCGCGGCCATGGCCCGGGTGCCGCTGGCCGGGACCTCGTGGATTCCCGGGCAGCAGTACTAGACGCTGGCGTAGCCGCGCCAGCAGGCCGACTCCCACAGGGACAGCGCCGAACGCAAAACGGGAGTCCTGCTCCCTCTGTAGGAGCATGGCTTGTCGGAACGCCGCACCGCCGCGAACAGGCGTTCAAACCATAGGGGCTTTGATCGTTCCCACGCAGAGCGTGGGAACGATCGGGGCGCCGGACTCATCCGCGAACAGGCACGTGAGCCTGGTCAGGAACCCGGGAGCCTCCCCCAGGCTTCGAGTCCTACAACGAAAAGAGGCCTCCAGGGCCCGACACCTCTTTACAGCGCTTTCTGCCCGGCACTTTTCCATCTCATTGCAGGAGCTTCGAAAATGGTGAATCGTCTACCCGGCAAATCCCTTCTCGCACTGCTCGCGCTTGGCGCGTGCGCTCCCCTGGCCCAGGCCGCCGATACCCCGACCCTGAACACCGGCAGTACCGCCTGGATGGTCACGGCGGCGGTCCTGGTGCTGTTCATGTGCCTGCCCGGGCTGGCGCTGTTCTACGGCGGGCTGGTGCGGGCCAAGAACATGCTGTCGCTGTTCACCCAGTGCTTCGGCATTGCCGGCCTGGTCGGCGTGCTGTGGGTGATCTTCGGCTACAGCATGGTGGTCGACACCACCAACATGGTCGAGGGGCAGGTCAGTTTCAACAGCTTCGTCGGTGGCCTGAGCCGGGCGTTTCTCGCCGGCATGACCCCGGACAGCCTGGTCGGCGACATTCCGGAAGGGGTGTTCGTGACCTTCCAGATGACCTTCGCCATCATCACCCCGGCGCTGATCGCCGGTGCGTTCGCCGAACGCATGAAGTTCTCGGCGGCGCTGCTGTTCATGGCGATCTGGTTCACCCTGGTTTATGCCCCGATCGCGCACATGGTCTGGGGGGGCGCGGGAGCCTTGATGCACAACTGGGGCGTGCTGGATTTCGCCGGCGGCACCGCGGTGCACATCAATGCCGGCGTCGCGGCGCTGGCGGCCTGCCTGATGCTGGGCAAGCGCAAGGGCTATGCCAACGCGCCGATGCCGGCCCACAACCTGAGCCTGACCATGACCGGCGCGGCGATGCTCTGGGTCGGCTGGTTCGGTTTCAACATCGGCTCGGGCGGGGGGCTCAACGGCCTGTCCGGTATCGTCATGCTCAACACCCAGCTGGGGGCCTGTGCCGGCATTCTCGGCTGGATGTTCACCGAGTGGTTCAAGGTCGGCAAGCCGAGTGCCTTGGGCCTGGCCAGCGGCGCCCTGGCCGGCCTGGTGGGCATCACCCCGGCCTGTGCCTATGTCGGCGTCGGCGGCGCTTTGGCGATCGGCCTGCTGTGCGGGGTGTTCTGCTACCTGAGCGTCACCGTGCTGAAGAAACGCCTCGGTTATGACGACAGTCTGGACGTGTTCGGCCTGCACGGCATCGGCGGCATGATCGGTGCGGTGCTCACCGGCGTGTTCTGCGTGCCGTCGTTGGGTGGCCTGGTGGAAGGCGTGACCCTGGGCGGCCAAGTGGTCGCGCAGATCAAGGGCGTGCTGTTCACCACAATATATTGCTTCGTGGTCAGCTGGATCATTCTGAAGGTGGTCAAGCTGCTGGTCGGCCTGCGTGCCGACGAACACGTCGAGGAGATGGGGCTGGACCTGGCCGAGCATAACGAGCGGGCCTACAACCACTGAGTGGGGGGCGGCAGACAGGTTCTGCCGCCCATGTCGGTCTGGATCAGGGGCCTCACTCGCCCTTGAGGATTGTTGCCTTGCCAAGGGAGCAGCCGGGCGGCATCATACGCCTCAATATAGGGTAGGGGGGTATGCTATGTCGCACATGAAATCCAACCGGGACGACCTGCTCAAGCGGGTCAGGCGCATCGCCGGCCAGGTCCAGGCCATCGAACGTGCCCTGGAAGGCGATGCAGAGTGCGCCAAGACCCTGCACCTGGTGGCCGCGACCCGTGGGGCAATCAATGGGTTGCTCGACGAGATCATCGAGGACCACGCCCGCGAGCATGTCGCGCGGGTGGGGCTCACTGACGAAGAGCGGGCGCAGGGGGTTGAAGACCTGCTCGAAGCCATTCGCCGTTACTCGAAGTGAGGTCGCCATGAGCACCACGAACTCTCTGCACAGCCACGACTTCCTCGGCGCCGGCCACGATGACAATGCCCGGCGTACGCTCTGGGTGGTGATCCTCACCGTCGTGATGATGGTCGGTGAGATTGCCGCCGGGTACATCACCGGCTCCATGGCGTTGCTGGCCGACGGTTTTCACATGGCGACCCATGCCGGCGCCCTGGGCATCGCCGCGGCAGCCTACGCGTTCGCGCGCAAGCATGCCGGCAACGCCGCCTACAGCTTCGGCACCGGCAAGGTCGGTGACCTGGGCGGCTTCGCCTCGGCGCTGATTCTCGGCCTGATCTCGCTGGGGATCGGCATCGAATCGCTCATGCGCCTGTTCGAGCCGACCCAGGTCCGCTTCGGCACGGCCACGCTGATCGCGGTCATCGGCCTGGCGGTGAACATCGTCAGCGCGCTGCTGCTGGCGGGCGGCGCCGGCCATGATCACGGCCATGGGCACCGTCACGGGCATGACCCTCATCACGGACACGCCCACGGCGAAGACAACAACCTGCGCTCCGCCTATGTCCACGTGCTGGCGGATGCGGTCACCTCGGTCCTGGCCATCGTCGCGCTGCTGGCCGGCAAATACCTGGGCTGGGTCTGGCTCGACCCGGTCATGGGTATCGTCGGTGCCGTCGTCATCGCGCGCTGGGCCTGGGTACTGATGCAGGACACCGCTTCGGTGCTGCTGGACCGGACCGACGAGCACGTGGCCGAGGAGATCCGCGAGTTGCTCGACCAGTCGGGCAAACTCAGGATCACCGACCTGCATGTCTGGCGTGTCGGGCCTGAGGCGCGGGCGGCGATCGTCAGCGTGCAGGGCTCCCCGGAGCTGTCGGCCGAGGATGTGCGCGAGGCCTTGAAGCCGGTCCACGAGGTGACTCACCTCACGGTCGAATACCGGGCTGCCTGATCCATGGCGAAGGACATTGAAAACCCCTGCGTTTCGCTGTGCCAGTTGAACAGCGAAATGTGCGTGAGCTGCGGGCGCACCCGCGAGGAAATCCGCAAATGGCGTGGCATGAAACGCCCGGAAAAGATGGCGACGGTGCAGCGGGCCAGCGCCCGCATGAAAAGCATCAACAAGAAGAAAAACAAGGGCTAGTGGGTCTCCACGGGCAAATCATCCAATGCCGGTGGGGTAGCCGAATGCCAGGCTGCGCTGCGGATCCGACGGGTTGAGATCATGTGGGAAACGACCGGATACCTCGGCCTCTTCATTTCGGCTTTCGGCGCCGCCACGCTGCTGCCGTTGCAATCGGAAGCCGTTCTGGTCGCGCTGCTCTGGGCCGGGCAGCACCCGGCCCTGGCCCTGCTGTGTGTCGCCACGGTCGGCAATGTCGCCGGTTCGTTGGTGAACTGGGTGCTCGGGCGCTATCTGGAGCATTGGCGGGACAAGGCCTGGTTCCCGGTGTCCGGCCAACGGCTGGAGAGTGTCCAGCGCACCTACCATCGCTATGGCCGGTGGTCACTGTTGCTCAGTTGGGTGCCGGTGATCGGTGACCCGCTGACGGTGGTCGCCGGCCTGATGCGAGAGCCCTTGTGGAGCTTCCTGGCGATCGTCACTTTGGCCAAGGCTGCCCGCTATGGTGTGTTGTACCTGATGACGCTGGGTTGGGCATGAGCGCAGAATCGACGCGCAGTCGACAGACGATCCCTTTCAACCAAGAGAGCACGCAATGATCGATCACCTGGACCACCTGGTACTGACCACTTTCGATGTCGAGGCCTGCAAGGATTTCTACCTTCGCGTGCTGGGCATGAGCCTTGAAACCTTTGGCCAGGGCCGCCTGGCGTTTCGCTTTGGCAACCAGAAGATCAACGTGCATGTGCGCGGCCAGGAGTTCGAGCCCAAGGCGCATCTACCGGTGCCCGGAGCCCTGGATCTGTGCTTCATCGCCAGCCAGGGGCTGGACGCGGTGATCGCGCACCTGCAGGCGCAGCAGTGGCCGATCGTCGAGGGGCCGGTGCAGCGAACCGGCGCGACCGGACCGATCCGTTCGGTTTATGTGCGGGACCCGGACCTGAACCTGATCGAGATTTCCGAGCCTTTGAGTGCCTGAGGGCTGCTGCGGGCGACATGGCCTGATCGCGCGGCACCTGGCCTGGCGCTGACGGCCGCCTGGAAACCTTTCGCGGCCAGTCTTGCACCTTTGCCGGGCAGTTATGGCGATTTCATGGCAGGCTAGGCTGTGTACGAAATTGTTTGAAACGCAGGTTAGGCAAGGCAAAAACCGGCGAGGGACGGCCGGGGTCGCGCCCGACTTTACTGGAGTAAATGAGCATTCCGAGCCGGTTTTTAACGCCGCATAACCAAGTTTCAAGCGATTTCGTACATAGCCTACAAGGATTCTCAAGAGTAATGACATAGGTGCGTCCATTTATGCGGCAACAACTGAGCAATTTCAAATGCTCGCGGCGTAGGGCGACCTACCGAGCGCCCATGGACTGATCCGGTTCTCCACGGCGTTGTTGTCGACGGGCACGGCACCATCTCCAAGTAGCGCGTCAGCGCTACCCAGCGTTTCAAGCTGTAATCCAGAGCCTTGGCCGTAGCAGAGCCCTCGGACACAAGTGCGCGCTGAACCAGCATCCACTCATGAAACTTTTCAGCGATGGGTACCGCCATTTCCTGGCGTAATCGCCAGCGATCTTCGTCGCTCATGTCTTTGGCCTGCCGTTCGACTTCGTACCAGCCGCCAATCGAGTGCAGCGCTTGCCTGGATGGGGCACCAGGCTCCCCTCCAAATACAGTCAGCCATAAACCTGTTTTCAGGCGGTAGACGTGCAGCGCTTTTCAGAAGATCCACCTTTCTTCCAGTCGGATCTTCGTCATGCAACGCGTTTCTCATCGAGGTGCCAGGTGCTGGTTGCCCGCCCTCCTGACCCTGCCCTACTGCACCCTGAGTTTTGCCTTGAACACCGCCAGCATCGTCCCGACGGTATCCTCGCCCGATTGCCTGGAGTACCAGGTCGTGGGGGTGTGCTACTGGCTGCGTTGCACTAACTTCGGCTGCAGTGTCAAAACCTCCGCCAAGGTGCGGCACTACGTGCCGGATGCGGTGGTTTCCAGCTATTCCAGCACGGGCGACAACCCCTGGACAGAGGTCAGGGCCTTGAGCGCCCCAACCTCCGGTGCCCAGGGGGGCGGCAGTGGCACCACCAACAGCTCCCGCGAAAACAGCCTCTCGGTATTCAAGAACGTCGACGTGATCGGTCATCCCGGCATCGCCGCCTTCAACGCCTTCGCCAGCGGTTCGGGCTACACCTGCGAGGGTACCGGAACACCTTACATGCCCCATTTTCTCAGCACCCTGGACCCGATTGGCTGGCGCCACGGCATTCCTGAGAGTGTATTCCCCCAGTCGCTGGTCCCTGGCATGCGCGAAGTCGGCAGTCGGCTGTCGATGAACCTGTGGGGCAACGTCTATCCGCGCAGTGGTTTCCTGCACCAGCCGGATGACTACAAGGCGTCAGCGGTGATGGCCCAGCGCGCCGGCGACATCGTGACCCGCCCTGGGCAGGTGCATGTCTATCGCCCTCTGCTGGCACTCGCCAAGCCCGGTTACTGGCCCGCCGGCGAGTTGCGTGAATCCGATGCGCTGACGGGCAAGTGGCAGCAACTGACGCCGACGGCCAGTGCCTCCTGTGCCACCTTCCCTGAACCGGGCATTCACCAGCAGGCCCCGGATGGCGCCTATGCCTGGTCGCTCTGGCGCCCCTACAGCTGCTGCAAGCAGGAAGGACAGACTTTCCTGGGCAGCACCGGCGGCCAATGACCTCGCGACGCCGAGCGATCGCCTCTCTCGTAATGGAGCCTCTCATGATTCGGATGTCATCGTTTCGCCGCCCCAGCCCCAGTCGCTGGCTGCTTCTGCTCATGGCCCTGGGGAGCGTTCCGCCGCCAGCCACGGCGACAGAGTTCGGTAGCAGCGGCAGTGCCATAAGTGACGACGTGCTGTACCGGATTGGCGGTGGCAGCGCCGTGAACATGGGCCGGGCCGGCGACATGCAAAGCCTCCAGGTCGGCGTGGGGTGGAACACCGACCTGATGTGCGGGAAGATGGATTTGAACACCACCCTGCACAACCAGCTCAACGGCCTCACCGAGGGTTTCCAGAACATCATGGGCGACCTGATCCAGGGCGCCACGGGGGCTGTGGCCTCGCTGCCGGCGCTGATCATTCAGCGCGCGGACCCAGGCCTCTACAACCTGCTCACCAACGGCATCCTGCAGGCACGGCTGGACTTCGACCGTTCCAAGGCCAGTTGCCGCGAGATGGCCGAGCGCATGATGAAAGTCGCCGGCAACCAGAACCGTTGGGGTGCGCTCGCCGAGGGCCAGGCACTCAAGGAGGCCATGGCCCAGAACACTGACGCCGTTGCGGTCACCGCCCAGGCCGAGAAGGACAACGGCAACACCGGTGTGCCCTGGGTTGGAGGGGAAAAAGCCGGAGGCAAACAACAGGCACCGATCAAGGTGGTCAAGGATGTGACCAAGGCCGGCTACAACCTGCTCAATGGCCGCGGTGCCACGGACAACAGCAGCATCGATCCCAAGGCCTGCAACAGCGGCCTGCTGTGCAAGACCTGGAAATCACCGGATGAAGCGGCCGGGTTTGCCAACCGCGTGCTGGGGGAAGACGAACAGCAAACGTGTGAAGACTGCACCAAGAGCACCGCCACCGCTGGCGTGGGCCTGACACCGCTGATTCAGGAAGAGTACGAAGCCAAGCTCAAGGCACTGAAGGCGTTGATCGACGGCAGCCAGACCACCACGCCGGAAAATCTCGCCAGCGCGGGCAGCAACTCGATGCCGATCACCCGGGGCGTCATCACCGCCCTGCGTGATGAGCCCGACCAGGAGCTGCTGGCCCAGCGCCTGGTCTCGGAAATTGCCGTCACCAGCATTCTGGAGAAAGCCCTGCTGCTGCAACGCGCCCTGCTCGCCGGCCAGAAGGAGCCCAATGTGTCCGCCAGCGGCCTCGCCGCCAAGACCATCGACGTCGAGCGCGAGGCCCTGCAACAGGAAATCGCCAACCTGCTCACCGACCTGGAAATGCGCCGTTCCCTGACCAGCAATTCACCCTCGGCAATTATCGCGCGGCACCAGCAGCGCAAGGACAACTCACGCACGATCTTCGAGGGGGATCCGGATGCCAATCGGCTGGAGTCGTTGGAGAAGGAGGTCAAGGGCAATGGGGGGCGGCCGCCACCTCCCTGAGCAAGGCCGCTGCCCCCGTAACTGTCGCCCCCCAGGTTTTATTACAAGGATCAGTGATGAAAAAACGTTTCTCGCTCTGTGCCCTGGCTTTGGCCCTGGCCGGCTGCAATGCCGAGTACACCTTCGATGAAATCTCCGCCAAAGCCGGCAGGCTCGGCTCTCCCCATGCGCTGTACATCGAGCCCCAGTCCGGTCAGCCCCTCAATGGCACCGTGACGCATAAGGTCGGTGACCAGCTGCTGCTGTCCTTCAAGGTGGAAAATGGCCGGGCCGTGGGAGAATGGAAACAGTTCGACCCGAGCGGCGCGCTGTTGGTCGAAGGCCAGTTGAAAGCCGGCGTGTTCGTCGGGACACGCAAGACCTGGTGCACGGGCACCTTCTCCCGGCAACTGCAGGAGTTGTTGACGGAGGAAGGCGGACGTAGCGCCGTGCAAACCTATGATTGCGCCACCGGCCTGCAGGTCGGTGACAGCACCTCCCTGGCGGGCAGTGAGGTGCGCGTCGGTGCGCAGCGCAAATGGCGGGTGATCGAGGGGGAACAGAAGCTGACCTTGCTGGAAACCTTCGCCAGCGACGGTTCCGGCAAGCTCGATGGCCGGGTGGAACATTACGACTACAAAGGCGACCTCAAGGACCGCGCCACGTACCAGAATGGCGTGCTCAACGGTGTGCTGGAGACCTGGGTAGACGCCCAAGGTACAAGGGTGCCGAGAACCAAAGTCACCTACAGCGCCGGCAAGAAAAACGGCCCTTCGGAAATTTACTTCATGCGCGACTGGCCCGCCGGCACCGTGGAAGAAAAAGGCCATTATCAGGATGACCAGCAGGTGGGAGTCTGGACCCGCTACCAATTCGGCGAAGCCACGGTGCGCGACTACGACAATCCGCCGAACAGAACCCCCATGGCCGAGCGTGTCTGGAGGGCCTCAGGCGGTGACCACCTCACCCCGGATGGAAGCATGGCCCTCAAGGACCTGGACGGCTTCGCCTATCTGTTGAAAAGCTCCGGCATCGATATCAATCAACGGCTGACCGGTCAGGATCGCCCACTGATCACCTCGGCCGCAGAAAGCGCCTACGACTACCTGGTGGCCGAAGGTGCCGATCCGATGGGCCGCGATGGCGAGGGCAACACCCGGTTGATGAGCTGCCTGGGCCCCCTGCACTTTCTCAACTGCAGCCTGAGACACATGATCACACTGGCTGGCAAGGAAGACCTGAAGGCGCACAACGCCTACGGCGACACGGCCCTGTCACTGTTCTGCAGGCGGACCGAGAAGCTGCTGAGGCGCCGCAACACCGGCGATCAGATACAGGAGCTGTTTCAGGCCCTGCTCAAAGGCAGTGACATAAACGCCAAAGCTTACGGGGGTGAGACGCCATTGCATGCCTGCATGGCCGAGCGCGATCTCAGCTTCGCGCAGGCCCTTGCTGCTGCGGGTGCCGACCTCGATGCCGCGGACCTCAACGGCACAACCCCGCTGGCAGCGGCCTTTCTCAAGGACTATCGCGAAAGAGCAAGCGGCCACACGATCCGCTGGTCCGAGGATCGGATTCGCGTGGTTGCCAGCTACCAGGGCAAGGCCAGCTTCTCCTTCGACACACCGGTGCCCGTGTTTGGTAAATCGCTGCGCCAACTGATGCTGGAGAATGGCGATACCGCTTCGGCGATGTTGATCGACTCGCTGGTGGGTACCGTGAAGGATTGATCGTTTTGGCGTCATCACCGCCCCGTGATGAGCCCGACCAGAAGCTGTTGGTCCAGCGCCCTGGACAGCAAAACCATGGGCTTCAATTGGATTCCCCCTGCTGAGCCTATGGGCTAAGGAACCAGGGCATCAGAACCTCCGGGAGTGTAGCCGATGCCGGTAGCTCAAAGATGAGTGCTCCTAGCGTCTCGCGGTACTTCACAACCACAACTACACACGCAAGTAATGCTGGAAGCCAAGCCAACCACTGAAGCATCTGGAAAGTACTGGTGAGGCTTTTGCCCTGACGATCAACCTGCTCAATTGTGGTCTGCAGTAAGCTTTGCAATTTTAGGGGATAAGTAGGGAGTTTTGATTTAAATTCGTCAAAAATAACATTAAAACTGTGCAACAAGCGCTCGACCTGTAACCGCTGATTATGCAGTACCAATAGCAGAACCATCGTAACCACACAAAGCCCTATCAAGTAGACCGCCGCCTCAAACCAAGACTTTGCCGCGTGCAACGGCACCAGCGCCGCAAATGAGACAGGTAGCGCCAGCATCTTGCCAGCGATATCCCCCAACACTCCACTGAGCTTACTACCGTAGTCCACTTCCGCCTGGGCCAATTCCCTACGCGCCCGATCAAACGAAAAGCGATAAACATAGGTTTGTAGATTCACCCGGTAGGTGCTGAGGACTTCCCGCCACTCCTTTACAATTGTGCTCAGTAGGTTTCCATCTTCCTGGTGATTCTCAATCACGCTGGCCACAGCCATGCACATCATTAACTTTCGTTCACTGACATGCGCCTTGGTTTCGTTCTTAGGGTGAAGTATCTCCTCAAGCAAGCCTATATGTGACAGCGGATGGTCTATCAGAGTAACGCCCACACGTGTAGACAATAGGAAGGTACGTGGGGGCTTCTCCCCATCGGGTGGTAAGGCAAAAAACAAATTGTAGGCATCAGGATCACTTTCACGATCGACGCCCACTGCTAGTTGCGTCAATAGTTCGACAAGCCGGCAGACCTGCTTCAATGCCTGGATCGGCGGCGGCGTGACATCATCGCAATCTGCCCAAGCAAGCTCATGAATATATACATTGCTCGGAAAGCGCCCTTTACCTAGAGCACCATTTCTCTGAACGAATTCCTTCAATCCCGAATAGAAGCGTCCATTTTCATTTCCCGGCAGGTGAAATTCGAATTCTAGTTCATTCCCCTCAAGCCGATATAACTCTAAGGAACCGTATGCAGCCGTTAGTTTTGAACAATCACTCAAAGCCGTTCGGATAATTGCATTGGCAGGTCCCTCATAGCTGAAGATACCATGACGAATCTCTGGAGTCCCAACCGAGCGGTAGAGAGCGACGACATGAGAAAACATTATTCGACCCTGGCCTTTAGCTCTTTTTCGATCAAGTCAACTAGCTCAGCATTCAAATTAGATAGAGTTAATTTTCGCTTACCCGAGTCATAATAAACATCTGCTGTAGGGTCTTCACCGAGTGCACCACGATCAAACTGCAGCATCCAATTGGTAGCCTCACCTTTAATGCGAGTTTTCTGTCGCAGGGAGGTGGCATTGACAGTGAAGTCTTCGGGCACCCGATTCTTTTCATTATTGAGATAATCTTTTAGACCCACAATCTCGTCGACAAGTTCGGGAGGAACGTGCTGCACAGCAACGTGGCAAATAGCATCCAAACGCGCCGGCTTTCCTTCATCTAGTTGCTTTTGCAAGTATCTCACTACTGCATCCTTGGCTCGGTAAGCCAAAGCTCGTAGAGGCTTCTTGTCACGAAAAAATCGATTAACTTGGTCGATAGCGTTCTTCGTCGCCCGACCGGAAGCGACCCCTTTAGCACACCCCAATGCAGTAATGAAATAGTCGGACGCCTGGCTGTCTCGCCCGCGACTGATAAAACACAAATAGGTTGTGTCCAATTCCTCTCTATCTGCAACCTCGGCGCCAACCTCTGACGTGTCTTCTGCCTGCTGTTCCACCTGTGCCGCAAGGAAGCGATCCACATTGATGCGGGCCGCCTGTTGCACCTTACTCAGATCAATTTCTTGGATCGCAGTTGGCACGTAGTTCTCATCCAACTGAATGGCCCCGCGCTCTTTCATGCTCGCAACCAGAAAGTACTCTCCACCGCCTGAAGAATACTGCGCACAAAGGATATGCCCCCCAGTTGATAACACCTGCTTTGAGGCTTGATCTACCAGTTCATCCATTGCTAGATGAGTCAAGGCGATAAACTCTTGCGGGTCGCCAGGTGCTCCAACATAGCTGGCGAAGCGCCTAGGAAAGGGTCCCTGACGATCCTCCGCAGCGAACTGGCCATAAACCACACTGTTACCTTCTTTTCCGATCAACCCATTGATACCTTGCACCAACGACTGCAGAGCGGGGTTGTCCGGTTGCAGGGGGACCTCCTTTTTAACTACCTCACCGACATACTCGGTGTGCGCCAACTTCCTAAAACTGTGAATTACCGCACTATTGAGCGTGAACATAGTCAACTTCCGCTGTTATGAAATCATATTGAGATCACGCAATATAGTAGCTCATCCAGCAAAAGCCAGCGTTTCATCAGCATCGCCGATGCAGATTAGCTTCACGCCTCAAACTGTACATACATACAGACGAACAAAAGGAAAAGCAAAGATGCTGGGCATGAGCGCTGCAGCCTCACCGAAGGTCATGAAGGGATTGGCCGCTTCATCCTCATTCAAGGACCGACCAGACAACCCCCTTTCCCTTGAATGAAATTTCCTAGAAAATCCTAGCCGGTCGCACCTGATAATTTCGGTGATTTAGTCTCGATCCGTCACTGCCAATCCAGTGATCGGGTTTAGCAGCTCGGTAAATCGTTAGGCACACAGGATCGTGTGCCAGGAAGTGGTCTAACTGAACCAGCCGAAAGCGACCTACGGGCGAAAGAGGTAGGTCATTGCGGTTCTTGGCTAACGCTAACTATACACATTCTTCCCCTTTCGCTCACTCCAATTGCCATTAACCATGCTTTAGCAAATCATAAACACACAGCAATCGCTTAAACTCGGTGCAATTTCGATCTGCCTGAGATTTTACGTACTGTTCGAGGTCATCTAATGAAACCAGGCCTTTGTAAGCCGACCAAATAATTGATGCTGACTTATTCGTGGCCGCAAGTGTCTCATCGTCCAATATGGCCTGTATAGTATTATGCTCAGTCTTAATCCGGTCTTTTGTCGCCTCAACCACTGCCTTGATTTTTGATCTTTGCTGTTCTTTCAGCCGCTTCTCCTCCACGAGGGTTTTGCAGACTTTAGAGAAGCCAAACACTGGAAAGAATTGACTGGACTGGATTTTTTGCTTATTGATCAACTCAAGCAACTGATAGTTTGACTCCTCCAGAATCTTAAAATAATTTCCAATCATTTCAGAAACAGTAAAATATTGATACTGAATAGTTCTAGCCGAGCCAATAGCCAAAATTTTATCGCTATTCTTAAGCGAATCAAGGTCTTCCGTAATCGTCACCTTGATTTCTCCGCCCGCAAAAATCTCCTTAACAATGTTTTGCACTTTCCGAACATCCATTGCCGTTACCGGCAACATAAGACTCGAAATTGCCTCATATACAGCCGAAAAATTATCCGTCTTGATTTTATTGATTCTTATTGTAGAAGAGAACCCTTCAAGATCAATGTCGTGCTCTGAAATTTCAGTCGAATCAGATCCAGCTTCGTACTCAACCAGCAAAAAATTCTCTCGGATTTTCTTAGCGTGCTCGGAGTTAGGCTTAACATATGTGAAAATTGTCCTCAGGAGGGCCTTGATATTCTCATCGCTCACGCTATAACCGAGGAAGACAATAGGATTATGTATAAACAAAGAAAGCAACTGAGCACGAATCAGTTCGTAGCGGACGAAAAATGCCTCGTAGTCCGCCTCGCTGATAATGATTTTTGTGGGATGCTCGACACATCCATGAATTTTATAAACTGAACCATAGGGGTTACTCAGGAGAATATCATTCCCAATGAGAGGCGAAAACTCGAAAAAATCCTCCAGAAAGCGATCATAATTAGTTGTGATGATGGAGCCAATATTTTTACTGGCACGTTTAAGCGCAGCAAGCTCATCTGCGTACCCATCCTTGATCGTCGTATCGCCAAGCAGATGAGAAATATAAATCTTAAGCCGACTTACATTGACGCCGCTCTTCATATTTTCGTAGAAAATATCGTTAACAAACTTCAACGGGCCGTCGCGGTTCTGCCCAACCTCTCTATTGAAGACCTCTTCAAGCTTGGTAGCAACCTTGTCATACCTAAACTCGCCATCCACATCACAATCGGCCTTAATGTCATAGTAGAACTCATCAGTACCCCGCAAATCACAAGATATCTTTCTGAGCAGTCCATCCCACGTATAGGACTGGGCCAGATAACGGAGGCTCACTCCTGTCCCTACAAAGAATATTGGATGATTTCGGTACTTACCGATGAATTCTTCAATTTGCATAGAAGCCCCAGTTTGATCGTTATTTTAATTAGAAACGTTTATACCATGCCTCAACGACTACCGGCAGATCGACATACCAAATTCTTGAGACGAGCTGACGCTACCTGGCCAAAATTACTGCATCACTTACAGTAGACCGTCCACAGCTCGTCGATTTTGTCGTGTTCCCTCCTCCATGCCCCAGCTTGGATCGACTGGCACGCTCGCAATCCGCATCGTCCCACTACCCCACCTGGTGTTCACAGCATCGAGCCCACCTATCAGCTTCTCATTCGCCACTTTCTAGCCCCCAGCGAACAGTGTAGTGGTCAAAATTCCCGGACACAGAATTGAGTTTTTCTTCCGCAACAGCCGGCGGTACGAAACCGTTGTGCTGATGCGGCCTTGTCCAGTTGTACCACTGCATGAGGTAGCGGCCGATGTTCTACTCGACCAACTCTGTCGTCATGTAATCCACCTTCGGCCTCCACTCCGCTTTCAAAATTCGAAACAGCCGCTTCATGGGTGCGTTGACACCATTCGGCTAGATAAGCATGACTTCGCTCCAAGCTAAATTAGCGAAGCCGTCTAGTCCCTACGGAAACCCGCTACGCGAAATGGGTCCAGAGGCAGCGACCGATCAGCATCGAGAACGATGGTTTTGAAGGATTGAATCATTGGCCGAGCCAACCTAATATGCAGCCAGGCTTGATCGAAGCCTGCTGCCCACCGAGGCAAACCCGAATGGGACGATCTTCTCCTTGATTTACAGCGTTTGGGATTCCCTGTGCGGATCTCGGCAGTGGGCACCGAATCTCCGCGATCAGAGGAGTTACCACTTGAAACGCGTTTTCCTGATACCCCTAAAAGCCGTCTCCCTTCTGAAACAACGTGCTCGCAATCTCAAGCGAGAGCGCCAGATTCCTCACCACGAAGCGCTTGAGATCACCGCCAAGGTCGTTGGACTCGATAGCTGGCATCAGATCGCAGAGGCCGCTGAGAAATGCAGGCCAATTGAAGATGCATTCCGCAGGGGTTTTCTACTCGCCTTTGATGGCTCAGAAGTCCCTGACATAGAAAACGACGAATCCCCAGTTCAATGGGAGGAGCACGCATTCGAGCTACTACGCGACCAATTATTTAAGAAGTATTGCGCTCAACCTGATGAAGAAGACCCTGCCCAGCGACCCATATCACAGACGCTCGATAGGGATGACCTCAAGAGGTATTTTCAAGAGGACTGGGGCAGCCTGTATTTCTTCAAACTATGCAGCCCCGCAGATGCATTGTCCTTGGCTCAACTGTTGCCGCTGGTTGCGAAGCATTCCTTTTGGATGCCTAGACTCGTTTTCGCCAAAGGCGAACTGATCGACACGTATGATCTGCCTGCAACTGATGAGAACGGCGAGATCGTAGGATTGCACGTCTAGGTGTGCGGTACTGGAATGAGCTGGTATAGATTAATCTTGAAGCGTTCTGGAGTCAGTGTCCAGGCTTCGCCTGTGAAGCGGCCAGAGGCTTCCAAGTCTCAATGTTAGCCCCGCCACACCCACGTCATGTTTCGGCGGCATTCGAAACACCGTGTATGGCTCCGGGGCGGCGCAGCCATCTGTGACCGGCAGCTATCGACCCATTGCGGACCCAGTGGTGCTTCTTTCGTCATGTTTGACTCTGTGTGCTCGCCTTTCGTGACGTCATGAGCGTCTGGCACATAGCCGCCACTTCTGGGACAGCCGCAGCCAGCGTGGACAACACCTGATACATCTCCTGGGCATCTGGAAATGGATACACATCCAGGCTCATGGCAATCCTAAGCTTGCGCGGATCGTGCTGTTCTCGGAGCCACGTCTCGACCTCACGCGTCATTGCCGCGCCGTTATCGTTCGTTTGCCAAGCCAATAAATTGAACAGTTCGACAACCAGCTCTTCGGCCACTGTTCGAGGTATCTCCGCGAAAAGGCGATTGGCTAGGTCAAGCTCGCCAAATACGCTTACCAATTCGTTCACCACGTCAAACGCCTGGGTGTATTCGGCGGCGTTGCGCTCAATATTAATGATGTCGAGCGCTTGTTTTAACGATGGGTGCATTTGGTCATTCCATGGTGTGGCAGGGGGGATGCAAATCAGCATTGACCCCAACGCATCGTCGGGGCATTGAGCTACGGTGCCGCAACATCTCACAGCTTAGAAGTCAGCGTTCATAGCGAAAAGAAATATCTTTTTACCTATTGCAAACGTCCGCTTCTGGCCGTGTTATGTCTCTCGCGACCGGCAGCTATTGGCCGAGTTCGTCGACCAAGACAGCAAGAAAGAAATGCTAGTCAATTTGAAGTTCAAGGAGTTGGCCATGGATGTAATCTCAGCGCACCTGTTTTCTATCAATCACCGTGCTCAAATTGAAGCAAGCGATCACTGTGGCTGTTTTTATTGTTTAGGCGTGTTTTCACCCTCAGCAATCACTGAATGGGTTGATCTGGATAGAACCGCTTTGTGTCCGAAGTGCGGGATCGACTCGGTCATCGGTTCAGCATCCCGTCTGCCGATTACCCTTGAATTTCTTTCGAAAATGCACGAACACTGGTTCTAAAAGATCCCGCCGGGTTCTACCCCATTTCCACGAAGACACCGATCAGCAGCTTCTGCCCATTCAGCGCCAAACCAGACAACTCCCTTTCCCTTGAGTGAAATTTCCTAGAAAATCCCGAGCGCTTGTTTGCGCCTGATCGCGGGGCTAGGCTCGGTTTCGTCACTGCCAATTCAGTGACCGGGTTTAGTCGCCCGCCAGTTTGATCAGGCGCACAGCGCCACCTTCTACGAGGCGCTTTTTTGCAGCCTCCTTTTTATGGTAGCCGTGCGCAGGGCACTTCGGTGCGCCGGTTTTCCTGATCACCGGTCGACTAACCTGCGTACGGCTGCCACCTCTTCGTTTAGTCGCGAATGTGACGGCTCCCAAACAGATCGGGAGTAACCACCCTATGTTCAAGGTCACGCCAAATCCCCCGCCCTCCTCCCATGCTGGTGGCATCAATCCGCGTGTTGCGGACCGGGCTTTGTCTCACTACAACCTCCGGCCAGACGCTGCTTCGAAATCATCACCGGTTGACGGTGCTGGCAGACGCCTGCCCGAACCTGAGAACCAGGAGGAAGCCTTGATCGATGTCTACTCAATCCTGCAATCAGCTGCGGCCACAGCTTATGAGCATGCCGATAACCAGACCGGTTCTAATCGCAAATTGGCGATGGGTGTCGTGCACCTGATTGAGCTTGCACAACTGCGTATGGACTCAATGCTGGAGACGCAGACAGTCGGCTCCACAGGCTGACAGCACGTCGTTGAGGTGCGGGAAGCACCGCTTCCCGTTTCACCTAGTCGTTGGCCTTAGCTATCAGTGGCAAAGGCTAGCCAGGCTTGAGTGACGTCGAGAAGCGAGCTGGCGAGACATGCTGATCAGAACTGCTCGGGCCGCAACTGGTACAGGCTGTGGCTGCCAGCCTTGATGCTGGCCTCCAAGGCCAACGAACGGGGCAACAGACGCTGGAAGAAGAACTCGGCGCTGGCCAGCTTGGCGCCGTAGAACGCCGGATCGTCTGCCATGGCTGGCTGAGCCGCGGCCGCCATTCGTGCCCACATGTAGGCGTAGGCTGTCAGGCCGAACAACTGCAGGTACTCCACTGCGGAGGCGCTGATCAGGTTCGCGTCATCCACCGCATGGCGCATCAGCCAGTGGGAGGTGTCACTCAGCCGCTCAATGGCCTGGAGCACCGCATCGCGATGCAGTGGAGCGTCGGCACAGAACAGGCGGATCTCGTCGGTGAACACAGCCAGAGCCTGACCGCCATCGGCCAGCACCTTGCGCCCCAGCAAATCCAGAGCCTGAATGCCATTGGTGCCCTCGTAGATCTGCGCGATGCGTACGTCCCGTACCAATTGCTCCTGGCCCCATTCGCGGATGTAGCCGTGGCCGCCATACACTTGCTGGCCCAGCACACAACTCTCCAGCCCATTGTCGGTGAAGAAGGCCTTGGCCACGGGCGTCAGCAGCGAGACCAGGCGCTGCGCGTTCTCGCGTTCCCCCGCAGCCTCGGCATAACGGGCCAGATCGAGCTGCTGGCCGACATAGGTGGCAAACGCGCGCCCGCCTTCTGTCAGGGCCCGCATGGTCAGCAACATGCGGCGGACATCACCATGGTGGATGATGGGGTCGGCCATCTTGTCCTTGGCCTGCGGGCCCATTGCAGAGCGACTTTGCAGGCGCTCATTGGCGTAGCGGGCAGCGTTCTGGTACGAGGCCTCGGCGCAGCCGATGCCCTGGATGCCAATGGACAAACGCTCGTAGTTCATCATGGTGAACATCGCCGCCAGCCCCTTGTTCGGCTCGCCCACAAGGTAACCCACCGCACCGTCGAAGTTCATGACGCAGGTGGCCGATGCCTTGATACCCATCTTGTGCTCGATCGACCCGCAGTGGACGCCATTACGCTCGCCCAGGCCGCCATCGGCACCGATCAGGTACTTGGGCACCAGGAACAGAGAGATACCTTTGGGGCCCGCCGGTGCATCGGGCAACTTGGCCAGCACCAGGTGAATGATGTTCTCGGTCAGGTCCTGCTCGCCGCCGGTGATGAAAATCTTGCTGCCCGTGACCCGGTAGCTGCCGTTTGCCTGCGGTTCAGCCCGCGTCCTGATCAACCCCAGATCGGTCCCGGCATGCGGCTCGGTCAGGCACATGGTGCCCGACCAGCGGCCTTCGTAGATCGGGGCAAGGAAGGTTTGCTTGAGAACCTCACTGGCGTGGGCATCGATGGCCAGGCAACTCCCCGCACTCAACGCCGAGTACAGGCTGAAGCTGCTGTCGGCGGCATACATCATTTCCTCAAACAGCACCGAGAGCATCTTGGGCATGCCCATGCCGCCGTATTCAGGGTTGCCCCCCAGGCCCACCCATCCGCCCTCGCGGTACGTCTGCCAGGCCGCCTGGAAACCGTCCGGGGTGGTCACCTCGCCAGCGTCGAAGCGAACACCCTGTTCATCTCCGTTGCGGCTCAACGGTGCAATCAGTTGCCCGGTGATCTTCGCCGCCTCCTCGAGGATGGCATCGGCGGTGTCCGTGTCGACACGCTCGGCCAGCGCCGGTAAACGGGCCCACATCGCCGGGCCCTGAAACACTTCATGAAGAACAAAACGCATGTCACGCAGCGGTGCAGTGTAATCAGTCATCTGTGAGTTCACCGTTCAAAGAGCCTTGGCCCAGTCGCGCAGGAGAAATTTCTGGATCTTGCCGGTCGAGGTCTTGGGCAGTTCACCAAACACCACGGTTTTGGGCACCTTGAAGCCGGCCAGGTGCTCGCGACACCAGGTGATGATATCCGACGCTTGTGTCGCACCGTACCCGGGCTTGAGGGCGACGAAGGCGCACGGCGTCTCCCCCCACTTCTCGTCCGGACGGGCCACCACGGCAGCCTCAAGGACTGCCGGGTGCCTGTACAGGGTGTCCTCGACCTCGATGGTCGAGATGTTCTCGCCACCGGAGATGATGATGTCCTTGAGCCGGTCCTTGATTTCAACATAGCCATCGGGATGCCAGACCGCCAGGTCACCGGTGTGAAACCAGCCTCCCCGGAAGGCCTCGGCCGTGGCCTCCGGGTTTTTCAGGTAGCCTTTCATGACAGTGTTACCCCGCATGAAGATCTCGCCCAGGGTATTACCGTCACGCGGCACCGGTTGAAGGGTCTGCGCGTCGGCGACCATCAGGCCGTCCAGTGTCGGGTAGCGCACCCCCTGGCGTGACTTGATCCGCGCACGTTCTTGCAACGACAGCGCGTCCCACTCGTCGTGCCAGGCGCAGACCGTCACCGGTCCATACACCTCGGTCAAACCGTAGGTATGGGTGACTTGAATGCCCATCTCCTCGATGGCACCGATGACCTTGGCCGGCGGCGCTGCCCCGGCGACCATGGCCTGCACCCTGTGCTCGATCGCCGCCTTGGCGGTGTCGGGCATGTTGACCAGGGCGTTCAACACGATCGGTGCGCTACACAGGTGGGTCACCCGGTGCTCGCGGATCAGGATGAGGATCTTCTGCGGGTCGACCCGACGCAGGAACACATGGGTACCCGCCAGGGCAGTGATGGTCCAGGGATAGCACCAGCCGTTGCAATGGAACATCGGCAGGGTCCACAGGTAAACCGGGCGATGGCCCATGGTCCAGGTCATCTGGTTGCCGATGGCATTGAGGTAGGCACCGCGATGATGGTAGACCACGCCCTTGGGGTTGCCGGTGGTGCCGGAGGTGTAGTTCAGCGAAATCGCCGCCCACTCATCATCCGGCCATTGCCAGGCAAATGCCGGATCGCCCTCGGCCAGAAACGCCTCATACCCCAGCTCGCTGACAGCCTGGCCCTCGCCAAACTCCGGATCGTCCACGTCGATGACCAACGGCGGGTGCTCCAGCCTACCCAGTGCATCGCTGATCACACGGTGAAACTCACGATCGCCGATCAGCACCTTGGCCTCACCGTGCCGGAGCATGAAGGCAATCGCTTCGGCATCCAGGCGCACATTGAGGGTGTTGAGCACCGCCCCGGTCATGGGCACACCAAAGTGCGCTTCCAGCATCTCGGGAATGTTCGGCAGCATCACCGCCACGGTATCGCCAGGGCCGACACCGCGCCCCGCCAGGGCGCTTGCCAGCCGCCGACAGCGCTCATAGGTCTGGCTCCAGTTACGCCGGATAGCGCCGTGGATCACGGCCGGATATTCACCGTAGATGGCGGCGGTTCGCTCAATGAAACTCAAGGGGGTCAAGGCGACGTGATTGACAGGGGTGGGCTGCAAGCCCTGGGAGAAGATCGACATGCGGTCATCCTGTGTGGGAGCCAGGCGCAGCCAGTGCGCATGATCCCCGGTGGCTGATTGTTAGCTCTGATCAGGGGTCGGGAGCTGAGCAAGGCCTCAGACTCCCACCGTCGCTTTTTACGCGAACCGCTATAATAATTGGATTATTTACCATAGCAATATGGTACAAATACTATAAAACAAGCTGAAACCGATAAAAATGAGATCATTCCCCCTGCTGGAAAAAGATCCACAGCCCACGCTGCTCGCAGGTGCCGACGCCCAGCCACTGAGCCTGAACCCTGCCCTGCAGGCCTTGATTGCCGAGTCTGGCGAGTTGGGGAACGTGCTGGCGGCCAATCACCCCGCGCTGGTCCAGGCCTGTCTGCGACAAAACCGTTCGATCATTGACGTGGAGGTCGTACGGGATGAGCGAACCTTCCTCTGGACCTATGTGCCCGATGAGGCGAACGGGCAAGTCCTGGTGCGCTGCCGGGATGCCAGTGAGGAGCGCCATAGCATTCGAGAGGCCAGCCGCGCGCGTCGGCTCTACCGCCTGATCACGGAAAACACCACTGACCTGATCTCTCGCCATAGTCCGGATGGGGTGTGTCTCGATGCCTCGCCGGCCGCGTACCGCTTGCTAGGCCTGTGGCCCGAGCAACTGCGTGACAGGCCGGTGCAAGCATTGCTGCACCCGCGTGAATGCCGGGAGGTGCTACCCGTGGCCGCCGCGGCGTTGGTGCAGGACGGCTACCACACCATGACCTGCCGGGTACGCCACACCGATGGGGGGTACCGCTGGTTCGAGATTGCCAGCCATGCCATCCGCGAGACCTACACGGGTGCGGTGGCAGAGATCGTCAGCATTTCGCGCGATGTCAGCGTTCGCGTGGAGGCCCAGGAAAACCGCCGTCGTCTGGCCGAAGTCGTTGAGGCCAATACCGACCTGGTGCTGTTCATCGATCGCCAGGGGCACATCAGCTACCTGAATGCCTCCGCACGTCGGGCCTTGGCACTCGATGGCCTGCAGGCACTGCCCCCCCTCGCCGCGCTGCTGGATGATCAGACGCGCCAGAGGCTGGACACCGAAGGGTGGGAGAACGCTGAGCGACAGGGGGTGTGGCAGACAGAGGCACGGCTTCAGCCGTGGCGCGAAGGCGGCCCCTTTCCGGTCTCCCTGGTGCTGCTGGCCCATCGCGCCATTGGCGCAGAACGCTACTACTCTCTCGTGGCCCGCGACATGACGGAACGCGAACTGCGGGAGCAGCAGTCGCGACGGCATCAGGATGAGCTGGCTCACACCGCACGCCTGATGACCCTCGGCGAGCTGGCCTCCGGCATCGCCCACGAAATCAATCAGCCCCTGGCAGCGGTGGTCAATTACGCCAGTGCCAGTCAGCGCTACCTGCAAAGTCTCGACCAGGACCCGAAGGCCCGCGACCGGATCAGCCAAGGCCTGCAACGCATCAGTGAACAGGCCACTCACGCCGCGCAGGTGATTCGGCGGCTTCGCGCCTTCCTGCGCAAAGAGCCCCGCCGACTGCAGGAACTGGTCCCGGCCCAGGTGGCCAGCGAAGCGGTACGCCTGTGTGCCTGGGAAGCGTTGCGGGATCAGGTCAGCATAGAGTTGCGCATGGCCGATGACCTGCCAGGCGTGTACGCCGACCCTGTGCTGCTCGAACAGGTCCTGCTCAATCTGCTGCGTAACGCGATTGATGCCAATCGGGAGCAGCATGGCGGCCAACCGTCGCGTATTCTGCTCGGCGCCGAGCGCCAGGGTGATTGGTTGCAGATCGAGGTGACGGATCAGGGGGGCGGCGTGCCCGCCGAGCGCCTCGATGAGATTTTCACCCCCTTCACCACCAGCAAGCCTGAGGGGCTGGGGCTTGGCCTGTCGATGAGCCGCAGCATCGTCGAAGGCTTCGGTGGGAGCTTGCAGGCACGGGCCGGCAACACGGGTGGTTTGGTGCTGTGCTGCAGGCTGCCGGTCAATAACGGATGGAAAGAGGAACGCTGATGAAGGCAACGGTGTATGTGATCGACGATGACCAGGGCATGCTCGACTCAACCGTCTGGCTGCTGGAGTCGGTGGGCCTGGAGGCCGTTCCGTTCACCAGTGGCCAGGCCTTCCTTGACGCCGTCGATCCTGCCGGGCCGGCCTGCGTGCTGCTCGACGTTCGCATGCCGGCCATGGGCGGTCTGGCTGTCCAGGAGACGCTCCACAAGCGCGGCCTCAAGATCCCGGTGATTTTTGTCAGCGCCCATGCCGATGTGCCCATCGTCGTTCGCGCCTTCAAGGCCGGCGCCTGCGACTTCATCGAAAAGCCCTACAACGATCAGCTGTTGCTCGACAGCGTTCAGGCAGCACTGCATCGCGCAGGCAGTTCGCTCGCCGGCACGACGGAACTGGCCCAGGTTCAGGAGCGAATCGACAGCCTCACGCCGCGGGAACGGGATGTCTTCATTCCCCTCGTCCAGGGGTTGAGCAACCGAGAGATCGCCGAACACCTGGACGTGAGCATCAAGACCATCGACCTGTATCGGAGTCGGGTGATGAAGCGAATGCAAGCGCAGAGCCTGCCCTCGCTCGTGGGGATGGCCATTGCCTGCGGTCTGATCGACGCCCTGAGTTTGCGAGCCAGGGTGACAGACGACTCGCCGCCGTCGCGGGAAGCCCGCTTCGAGTTCAGGGCTTGAGTGTCAGGCTGGCCAGATCGATCCTGGACAGCAGTTCGTCGATCGGCAGCGCCTTGCTGAACAGCCAGCCCTGGGCAAAGGCCTGGGGGCAGAAGTTCAGGACCGCTTGCCGCTGCTGTTCGGTCTCAACGCCCTCGAAGATCACCTGGGCATCCATGGCCTCGGCGATCTCGTTGACCTTGAGCAGGGCGAACGCCGCCGGCGAGCAATCGCCCACCGCACTGGTAAAGGATCGGTCGATCTTTATCTTGTCGACCCGCAGATTGGCGAGGTAGGACAAACTCGAGTAGCCGGCACCGAAGTCGTCGACAAACACCTGGCCGCCCAGGGCGCGGAACTCATCGATTTTCTGCGCGACCATCGCCATGTTCGCCGTGGAACTCTCCAGCACCTCGATCGCCAGTTGTGCCAGTCGGACGTTCGCCCGCGCGGCCTCTGCCTTCAAGAAAACCAGGGTCCTGGGGTCCAGCAGATCCCTGGCCGCCAGGTTGATGCTGGCATACAACGGTGGATTGGCCTGCAACACCGTGGACAGCTCGGCCAGGCACTTTCGCAGGACGATTTTATTGAGATCAAAGGCCAGCCCCAACTCCGCCGCCACGCTGAAAAAGCTGTCGGGCGCCACCCAGCCAAGCTCCGGGTCGTGCCACCTGGACAGCACCTCCATGCCACAGATCCGACCGCTGCCGGCCTGGACAATCGGCTGATAGACAAGATCGATGCGCGAATGTCGAATCGCCTTTTTCAAGCGCACCGGCAATGACCTGGATTGGGTGATTCTGTGGTTGAGCGCATACCAGGCCAGGCCACCGAACACCGCCCCCAGAAGGATCACAAGGCCGAGCAGTCCGGCATGCTTGCAGGACAGAACATGGCTTTGCACCTGCGCCTCCACGCAGATGCTGAACCGGTCCGAGCAGACCCTGACATTCTTGCCCTCCAGATAGCCCAGACGCTTGAGCTGACCGAAGGAACGCATGATCAGTTGGCCGTCCGCCGAGGTCACCCGCGCACTCAATTCCTCGGGTGGCGATTCGAAAGAGGAAAACGCTACCGGGGAAGTCACCACGAACGCCGAGCCCCGGGAGGTGATATCCACGTTGATGTGCCTGCCGTCATCATCGAAGACCGCCCGCCAGAGCATCGAACCGGTCTTGCCCAACTTGCCATCGCCCTCGATCCGGTACTTTGCCGATGCCCCCCACAGCGCCGAACACTGTACGTCACGGTCGATCATTCGGCCGGCGTCCCTCACGAACCGGTAATGGAAGGCGATCTGTTTCAGGCTTGCCTGATCGTCCTCACGACAGATCGGGTTCGAATCCCGATTGATGGCCTCCAGCGCGGTCACGATATTGTCCGCAACCGAATCGGCCTGGAGCAGGATCGCGCGCGCATAGGCGTCCACACGGCTTTCGGACGCGGCCAGCCACACGATCTGGGCCACCCAGATGGACAGCGCCACACCGCAGGCCACCCATACGGCCAAATGCAGAAGCGTACGCCACCTCCCGCTGTCTCTGTAACCGGGCATCCCTGAACCTTATAGCGACTCGCTATTGTCGAAGTTTTTCATCAGCTGGCGATCCTGCACTCAACCGTAGCCCAGCACCAGCAGCTTGCCATCATCGGCCGGCGGATCCAGGTGTCCGGTGCCGCTGCCGGTTGGCAGGGCTATCTGCATCATCGCCGCAACCCGTTCGTGCAGCCTGCATGACCGCCATTCGCCATCACCCGGCGCAACCGCCTGAAAAACAGGAGGTTTCATCATTCACGGGGCTGGCACGACAAATGCCACTACTCTCCCGAGATCATCGCGCCGACGCAGATCGGCCGCCCTTTCATACGTGATAGCGAGGTACCCCCATGAACGCCATCGAGCTGCTCAAAGCCGACCACGAAAAGGTCAAGACCCTCCTCACCCAACTCAGCGAGTCGACCGACCGGGCGCAAAAGAAACGCACCGAGCTGCTGCAGAAACTGGAGCTGGAAGTCACCATTCATACGCAGCTTGAAGAGGAAATTCTCTATCCCGCCTTCAAGGAAGCAGGCGGCAGGCAGCAGGAGCAAATGTACCATGAGGCCAAGGAGGAACACCGCACGGTGGACTCGCTGGTGCTGCCCGACCTGAAGAATACCTCCCCGACCACTCCCGAGTTCGCCGGCCGCGTCAAGGTGGTCAAGGAGTTGCTGGAACACCACATCGAGGAAGAGGAAAACGAGATGTTTCCAGAAGCCGAGAAGCTCCTCGGCAAGGAAAAACTCGAGAGCCTGGGAGAGCAGATGCAGGTGCTCAAGGCATCGCTGAAAAAAACCCTGAGTGCCTCGAAGATGGCTGCCTGAAGCGGCCTGCCGGGCCGCAGCGACCTGAGCGCCTGCGTGAAGACGCTCAGGTTGCGCGCGGCCGTTACGGAACTCGGGAAGCGTCGCACGCGGCTGTTCGCCGAAGCACTCCCTGACGGAGCGTGCCGCCAGAGGGTGTAGGATTGGCAGGCACTCATCAATGGCGGAGTTTCCATGTTCTCGTCTGAACGACTCAAGGGTATCGACGTCTTCGTCACGGTGGCGGACCTTGGGAGCTTCACGGCCGCGGCGGAGCGTTTGAACCTCAGCAGTTCGGCCGTCAGCAAAAGCGTGGCACGCCTGGAAGGCCGGCTGGGCCGGCGGCTATTCAATCGCACCACCCGGCGACTGGCCCTGACCGAGGCCGGGGTGGTGTTCTACAAGACCTGCGCTTCGGTTCTCGCCGACCTGGAGGAAGTCGAGCACGCCCTGATGGCCGAAAGTGATGAGCTTCAAGGAAAGATTCGGATAGACCTCCCCGCCGCCTATGGCAGGTTGCACGTGCTGCCGTTGATCCTGGAGTTCGTCCGTGCCCACTCGTTGCTGCAGCCGCATATCTCCTTCTCCGACCGGTTCGTCGACCCCGTGCATGAAGGTATCGATATTCTGGTGCGCATCGGTGGACCGGACACCTGGCCGGCCGCACTGGGCCATGAGTATTTCGGCTCCCAGCGGATGATGTTCTGCGCATCGCCTGCCTACATCGAGACTCACGGTGCCCCCCGGACCGAACGTGACCTGGATGACCACCATTGCGTCGGTTACGGTCTGGCCGACGGCAGGGTCAGCCCCTGGTATTTCAAGGGCCGACTACCGGGCGATATCGAGCGCCGGGTTGTCCAGGCCCGGATCGCCGTGGGAGATGGCGAAGGCGAAGTCGCGGCCATTCTGGCGGGACACGGCATTGGCCAACTGCCCACCTGGCTGATTCAGAACCACCTCGAGGCCGGCACCCTGGTGGAAGTCCTGCCCGACCTGGCCCTGGACAGCATGCCGATGAACCTGGTCTGGCAGAAGAGCCGCGAGGGCTTGCCCAAAGTGAGGGCACTGCTGGACTACCTGCTCGCACGCCTCTGCATCCATGGCACGCAGGTCGTCCCCCGGACCGCGCCGCCCCCTCACTCGGATGGGGCCAGCCGGGACACCATCGGTATCAGGGCCAGGGCACTCACCGCGACGACAGCCGCCACATAACCGACAGACTCGACCCCCGCGTGCGTGATGGTCAGCCCGCCGATGATTGCCCCCAGCCCAATACCGGCATTGGCGGCAGACACATTGGTGGTACCGGCCAGGGCCTGGGAATGACTGACCGAACTCATGACCCTGACCTGGCTGACCGGATAAAGCGCCGTGTTCGCCACGCCCCAAAGGCCCAGGGCCAGGCAGAACACGATGCCCAGCTGTGCCAGCGGCACGACTGCGCCCATGCCGATCGCGAGCAGCACCAGGAACAGGGCCGAAGCCTTGATCGGCGATTGGTCGACGATCCTGCCGCCAAGCCAGTTGCCGACCAGGCCAATGGCACCGAAGCCCATCAACCACCAACCGACATGCGCGGAATCGACGCCGGCCACCCGTTCGAGGAGGTCCGCCAGGTAGGTATAGGCCACAAACATCGCGGTAAACACCAGCACCGAGAGCATCACGTTGGCGAGGAAGAACGGCTCCCGGAAGATTCGGGCCTGTTGACGCCAGTCGACCTTGGGTGCCCGTTCAACGCCTGGCATGCAGGTCATGATTGCCAGCGCCATGATCAGCGACAGGCCGGCCAGCACCCCAAAGGCCCCTCTCCAACCGATGAGGTGGGCGGCCACCGTACCCAGCGGAATCCCCAGCAGCATGGCCGCGGAAATACCCAGGTAGACTCTGGAAATCGCCTGCCCGGCTGCCTGCGGGCCAGCGAGCTTGCCCGCGGTTTCGCTGGCCGTTCCCCAGAAGACCGGGAGCATGAGCGCAGGAACGATTCGCGCGACCGCCAGCACCCAGAAGTTCGTGGAAGCAGCGGCCAGTGCGTTGGCGGCGGCGAAGAGCAGGAGGATCGCGATGAACAGCTTCTTTCTGTCCAGATGCGAAAGTGCGGCGGTAAGCGGTGGGCCGAAGATCATCACGGTGAAGGCGAACAGCGTGACGAGTTGGCCGGCCAAGGCAATCGAAAGGTTCAGGTCACGCCCCAGCGCCGGCAAAAGCCCCACGATCAGGAACTCGGTGGTCACGATCAGGAACGCCGAGAACGCCAGGATCGCAATGCTGAGCCGGGTGCCTCTGGCTGTGCAAGCGACGGGGCGGGTTGAATCGTATGCCGACATCAGAATGTCTCTCCAGTGGAAATGGGAGCATTCTATTTATTATTTTTTGTCCGATTTAGGGCATCTATTCATTTATTAAGCGAACCAGATTCATCAATCGTGAGGGCACATGAACGAATTTCCCCGGGCCGGCACCGGTCATGACGAAGCGATGCGCAAGAAAATCCGTGCCGCCGTCGCCACCAGAAACCTCGCCAGCGCGGCGAACAACACCAAATGGGATGAGCTGATCGAGTATTTCCGCGAACGCGATGGCTGGTCGCCGTCCTATCGATCCAAGTACGTCACCGGCTATATCTCGGGCTGGGACGTCGAGTGGTTCTGCCACCTGCCGTTTCCCTTCGCCGGCGTGGAATGGTTCGATATCGGCCTATGGGAAATGGCCCCGTCACAGGGCCGGCTGCTGCCCCAGACGATCATCGATCACACCGATGAGATCACGACGGTCGTCGCCCGCATCGGCTTCGAGTTCGAAGTGCGCAACGATGTGCTGCGAATCTGGGGCTACCTACCCAAGTCCTACGAGGATTTCCCGCCGGCCTGACAGGCCGGTCAGCTCGGCCTTTGCTGGATGTGGCTCTCCAACGCATCGATGAACATCCGTACCTTGAGCGGCACCAGCCGCGCCGTGGGGTACACCGCCCAGATGGCCAGGGGCTCGGGTTCGGCATCCGCCAGCACCAGTCGTTCGACGGCACCTGCGGCGAGGGCCGGTTCGACGTACCAGCTGGACAGGTTGGCAATGCCCAGCCCGCCTGCGCAGGCTTCGTACAGCGCATCGATGGAACTGGCGGCAAACCGCCCCGCCACTCGCTGCCGGACACTCGTCTCTGCGCACACGAACGACCAGTGCGAGGTCCCCGAGATCACCAGGCAGTCATGGGCTGACAGCTCTGCCAGCGAGGCGGGCCGCCCATGGCTTGCCAGATAACCCGGTGCGACACAGAGCACCCGGGGGCTGTCGGCCAGGCGCCGCGCCACCAGTCGGTTGTCCCGCAGTGGCGCGATGCGGATCGCCACGTCGATGCCCTGCGCAACGATATCCACCTGCTCGTCGGTGGAAAGCAGGTCGACCCGCAGTGCCGGGTGCTGGGCCATGAACGAGGCCAGCATCGGCGCCACCACCTTGCGGGCGAAGGCGGCCGATGCGGTGATGCGCAGGTGCCCGGACAGCGCATTGCCGTGGGGACGCAGATCGGCCAGGGCATTGGCCCGCCCTTCGAGCAGCGCCTGCGCGTGCGGCAGGAAGGTCTCGCCGTCGCTGGTGGGCGACAGCGAGCGGGTGGTGCGGTGCACCAGCCGCACGCCGAGCTCGGCCTCCAGGCTGTTCAGGCTCCGGGAGGCGGCCATCGCCGTCAGGGACAGGCGGCGGGCCGCCCCGGCGAGGCTGCCAACCTGTACCGCTTCGACGAAGACCTCGACATCCTCAAGTCTCATTATATCAATTTCCGTTAGATTGCCGTAACGATTTCAACATCTACACCATTTCCGGTTATATCGCCATAGTTGCCCCCACATCACGACGCCCTCACGGCCTCACTCTCTGAGGCAGGTGGAACGGGTGATCGCGCAAGGGCAGATCATGAACAGCACAACCGCACTCGCAGAACAGACAAGCGCCCCACCAGGGATCAATACCGGGCTCACCTTCGCCATGGCCGCCTCCGCCGGGCTGGCGGTGGCGAACATCTACTACAACCAGCCGATGCTGGGCATCCTGGAGAACGAGCTGCCCGGCAGCCTCACGGCACTGGTACCGACCGCCACGCAGCTGGGCTATGCCATCGGCCTGTTCGCCCTGGTGCCCCTGGGCGACCTCATCGAACGCCGTCGCCTGATCATGACCCAGTTCGCGCTGCTGGCCGCGACCCTGATCGCCGCCGCCCTGGCCCCCACTGCGGCGGTCCTGCTGATCGCCTCGTTCCTGCTCGGCATGACCTCCACCGTCGCGCAGCAGATCGTGCCCTTCGCCGCCCAACTGGCGCAGCCGGAGCGGCGCGGCGCCGTGGTCGGCACGGTCATGTCCGGGGTGCTGTGCGGTATCCTGCTCAGCCGGACGCTGTCCGGTTTCGTCGCGGCGCATTATGGCTGGCGCGCCATGTTCTGGCTGGGCGTACCCCTGGCCCTGTTTGCCGGCACGCTCATGGCCGTGGCCCTGCCCCGCAGCCTGCCCAGCGCCAAAACGTCCTATGCCCGCCTGATCGGTTCGATGCTGCACCTGTGGCGCGCCCACGGTGAGCTGCGTGTGGCGGCGATCACCCAGGCGCTGCTGTTCGCCGCCTTCACCACCTTCTGGACCGTACTCGCCCTGCGCCTGGAGCAACCCGGTTTCGACCTCGACGCCCAGGCCGCCGGCCTGTTCGGCATCGTCGGTGCCATCGGCATCCTGGCCGCCCCGATGGCCGGGCGCATCGCCGACCGTCGCGGCCCGCACAAGGTGATCATCGTCGGCACCCTGCTGACCTTCGCCTCGTGGCTGCTGTTCGGCCTGTGGACCTCCCTCACCGGCATCGTGATCGGCTGCATCCTGCTCGACTTCGCCGTGCAGAGCGTCCTGGTCTCCAACCAGCACATCGTCTACACGCTCCAGCCACAAGCCCGCGCCCGCCTGAACACCCTCTTCATGGGTTCGATGTTCCTCGGCGGTGCCGCCGGCGCGGCGGCCGCGACACAGGTCTGGCAGAGCAGCGGCTGGCTCGGCATCTCGGTGCTGGGCGCGGCACTGGCGATCGTCGCCACCCTGGTGCAACTCACGGCCATCCGCGGCCGCCACAGCCTCTGCTGAATCAGCCAAGCGGCAAGCCCCCAATCCCACTCACCGAAATGAACGTTAAGAGTCCAACCATGAAAAATCTCGCAAGCCTCCTCGCACTGGCCAGTCTGGCCTTCATCGACCAGGCGCTGGCAGAGGCCCCCGAGCCGGTTCACCAGCAAGTCCCCGGCTATTTCCGCCAGGCCGTCGGCAACTACGAAGTCACCGCCCTCTTCGACGGCTACAACGACCTGTCACCGGGCCTGCTCAAGGGCCTGTCGCCCGAGAAAATCCGTGGCCTGCTCAAACGCCAGGCCATCGGGCCGGACCGGATGCCCACCACCTTCAACGCCTACCTGATCAACACCGGCAAGCACCTGGTACTGGTCGACAGCGGGGCTGGCCACTGCGTGCCGCAGACCGCCGGGCAACTGGTGCCGAACCTCCAGGCTTCCGGCTACCAGCCGGCCCAGGTCGACACGATCTTCCTGACGCACCTGCACCTGGACCACGTCTGCGGTCTGGTCGACGCACAGGGCAAGGCGCTGTTCCCCAACGCCACGGTCTATGTCGCCCAGGCCGAAGCCGACTTCTGGCTGAACCCACAGCGAAAGGCCAACGCACCGGAAAACGCCAGGGAATACTTCGATATCGCCCAACACGCCCTCGCGCCCTACCAGGACAGCGGCCGACTCAAGACCTTCACCCCACCCGCCTCGCCGATCCCGGAAGTGCAAGCGGCCTACGCCATCGGCCATACCCCGGGCAGCACGGTCTATCGCTTCGCCTCGAACGGTTCGGCGATCAGCTTCATCGGTGACCTGATCCACAACGCGGCCGTGCAGTTCGACCATCCCGAGGTCGCCATCCGCTTCGACGTCGACCCGAAAAAGGCCGTCAAGGCACGCCAGGACGAGTTCTTCCAATTGGCGGCGGACGGTGAATGGCTGGCGGCGGCCCATCTGCCGTTCCCGGGCATCGGCCATGTCACCCAGGCGGGCAAACACTTCACCTGGGTGCCGGCCCTGTATGGCCCCTACACCCGTGCAGCCGACGTTCCCTTGCTGAAATAACCCCTGCCCAAAGGAGCTTCAACATGAAAAGCTACACAGTGACGGCCAACGGCATCCGTCAATTCGTGGTCGAGGAAGGCGCAGGCGCCCCGGTCATCCTGCTGCATGGGTTCCCGGAAACGAACTTCGCCTGGCGCTACCAGATCCCGGTGCTGTCGAAACACTTCCGGGTCATCGCGCCGGACCTGCGCGGCTACGGCGAAACCGACAAGCCGGCCGCCGGCTACGACAAGCGCAACATGGCCCGGGACATCCGCGAACTGATGCGCGAGCTGGGTATCGAGAAGGTCGCGCTGGTGGGCCACGACCGTGGCGCCCGCGTGGCCACCCGCTTCGCCAAGGACTACCCCGAGTTGGTGGACCGCCTGGTGGTGATGGACAACGTGCCGACCCGGATCGTCGCGCGGGACCTGAATGCCTCGATCGCCAAGGCCTACTGGTTCTTCCTGTTCCACCTGGTGCCGGACCTGCCGGAGGCCCTGATCGCCGGCCGCGAACACATCTGGCTGCGGCATTTCTTCTCGGACTGGACCTACGACCCGTCGACCATCAGCGGCGAAGCCTTCGACACCTACGTCCGGGCCTACCAGGCTCCAGGCGCGGTACGCGGGGCGATGGCCGACTACCGGGCCAACGCCGAGGATATCGCCCAGGACCTCGAGGATGCCGAAGTGAAGATCGCCTGCCCGGTGATGTCGCTGTGGGGCAACGACTTCCACGCGGTCGGCAAGCTCTTCGACATGGCCAGCGTCTGGGCGGAGATGGCCGACGACCTGCAGGCCTACCCCATCGAAGCGTGCGGGCACCTGCCCCAGGAAGAGCAGCCGGAGAAGGTCAATGAACTGCTGCTGAACTTCCTCGAGGGCTGGCGCGGCAAGTGACCCGTCGAGCGGGCCCCTTCCTCACTCGGAGCTGTGCACCACCACCAGCAGCTCCGCCTGCTCCGATGAAACCGTGCGGATGCGGTGGGACTTCTGCGCATTGAAATGCAGGGCGTCCCCCTCCTCCAGGATCAACCGTTCGCTGCCGAAGTCGACCTCGACGCTGCCACGGTGCACGTAGACGAACTCCTCGCCCAGGTGCTCCTTGAACGCCGAGTGCCCGAATGAACGTGGCGGATAGACCAGGAACGGCAGCAGCGCCCGCTGGCCGATGTGTCGCGCCAGGGGCACATGGGTCGGCGCCGGCGGATCCCCGGCGGTGTCCCGCTGCTGCCGACGAACCAGACTGTAGCCCTCCTCGGGCACCGCTTCGGAACTGAACAGTTCCTCGGCCGGGGCATTGAGCGCCTTGGCCAGCTTGAGCGCCACCGCGATGGAAGGCGAACTCATGCCCCTTTCCACCTTCGACAGGTAGCTCTTGGTCAGCCCGGTATGCCCGGCCAGCTGCTCCAGGGTCATGCCCATCTTCTTACGCAAAATTCTCAGCTGCACCGACATCCAACGCCGTTCCTTCAAAAATAATGACACAAGTATTGTTTATGACACAAAGTGTCATTAAGATCATCCGTGTGTCCTGGTGTCGTTGCAGCGGCCACCAGGCAAACATCGTCCACTTCCCGCTCAGGTACCGACCGTGACCACGACCCTGCAGACCCCGAAGGACCAGCTCGTCAAGCTCGCCGAGAAGCAGATGCTGACGGCGCTGATCGATAATACCTACACCCCGCGGCAGAAACTCGCCCTGACCTGCCGCATCCTGTTCGACGGCGGGCATGACTCGGGCCTGGCCGGCCAGATCACCGCCCGCGCGGATGAACCGGGCACCTATTATACGCAACAGCTGGGCCTGGGCTTCGACGAGATCTCGGCGTCCAACCTGCTGGTGGTCGACGAGGACCTGAACGTGCTCAACGGCCGCGGCATGGCCAACCCCGCCAACCGTTTCCACAGCTGGCTGTACCGGGCCCGCCCCGACGTGAACTGCATCATCCACACCCACCCGCTGCACAGCGCCACGCTGTCGATGCTGGAAGTGCCGCTGCAGGTGTCGCACATGGACATCTGCCCGCTGTTCGACGACTGCGCATTCCTCAAGGACTGGCCGGGTGTTCCGGTGGGCAACGAGGAAGGCGAGATCATCTCGAAGGCCATTGGCGACAAGCGCGCCATCCTGCTCTCGCACCACGGCCTGCTGATCGCCGGCGGCTCGATCGAGGAAGCCTGCGTTCTCGCCCTGCTGTTCGAACGCGCCGCGAAAATGCAGTTGCTGGCCATGAGTGCCGGCGAAATCCGCCCCATCCCCGAAGCGCTCGGCAAGGAAGCCCACGACTGGATCTCCACGCCCAAGCGCCACGGCGCCGCCTTCAGCTACTACGCGCGCCGTGCCCTGCGTGCCCACGGCGATTGCCTGAGCTGATCGAAGCGGTACTCCCTTCCAGAAAACAGTCAAGAGGTGCCTTGCATGTCCACTCCTCAGATTCGCGGCGTTATCGGTTACACCATCACTCCCTTCGCAGCAGACGGTTCGATCGATCTGACGGCCCTGGGCCACTCCATCGACCGCCTGATCCAGTCCGGCGTGCACGCCATCGCGCCGCTGGGCAGCACCGGCGAAGGCGCCTACCTCGCCGACAGCGAATGGGAATCGGTGGTGCGCTACAGCCAGGAGAAAATCGCCGGGCGCGTGCCCAGCGTGGTCAGCGTTTCCGACCTGACCACCGCACGCACCGTGCAGCGGGCGCAGTTGGCCCAGGCCTGCGGCGCCACGGCGGTGATGGTGCTGCCCGCCTCCTATTGGAAGCTGACCGAGACGGAAATCGTCGACCACTACAAGGCGGTCGGTGCGGCGATCGATATCCCGATCATGCTCTACAACAACCCGGGCACCAGCGGCACCGACCTGTCGGTGGAACTGATCCTGCGCATCCTGAAGGAGGTGAAGAACGTCACCATGGTCAAGGAGAGCACCGGTGACATCCAGCGCATGCACCGCCTGTACCAGGCCACCGGCGGCCAGGTGGCGTTCTACAACGGCTGCAACCCGCTGACGCTCGAAGCCCTGGTGGCCGGTGCGGCCGGCTGGTGCACTGCGGCGCCGAACCTGATTCCACAACTGAACCTGGCCCTGTGGGACGCGGTGCAGCATCACGATCTGCAACAGGCCCGCGACCTGTTCTATCGCCAGTACGAGCTGCTGGAGTACATCACCCGCCGTGGCCTGCCGACCACCATCAAGGCCGGTTTGAACATGCTCGGCCTGGACGTCGGTGCGCCGCGCCTGCCATTGCAACCGCTGGACCCGCAGGGCAGCGCCTACCTCAAGGGCCTGCTGGACGAGCTGGCAGTCGCCCGCTGAGCCCACTGGCAAGCTGCCCGGCGCCGGGCAGCTTGCGCTCCTGCCACTCAAGAGAACCTCCCATGAAAGTCCACTTCATCGTTCACGAAGCGTTCGAGGCACCGGGTGCCTATGAAACCTGGGTCAGGGAGCGAGGCCATGCCGCCAGCTACTCCCGCGTGTACGCCAACCAGGCACTGCCGACCAATGCGGACGCGATCGACCTGCTGGTGATCCTCGGCGGCCCCCAGGACCCGGCCACCACCCTCGAACAATGCCCGCACTTCGATGCGGCCGCCGAATGCCGCCTGATCGGCCAGGCGATCGACGCGGGCAAGGCGGTCGTCGGCATCTGCCTGGGCTCACAGCTCATCGGCGAGGCGCTGGGCGCCCGGTTCGAGCACAGCCCGGAGAAGGAGATCGGCCAGTTTCCGATCAGCCTGACCGCCGCGGGCAAGGCCAACGCCAAGTTCGCCCACTTCGGCGAAGTGCTGCAGGTCGGCCATTGGCACAACGACATGCCCGGCCTGACCGCCGACGCGACGATCATCGCGACCAGCGAAGGCTGCCCCCGCCAGATTGTCGAATACAGCAAGCTCGTCTATGGATTCCAGTGCCACATGGAATTCACCCGTGAGGTCGTCGAGCTGCTGATCGCCGCTTCCGAGCGCGAACTGGCCACCCTCCTCGATCGCCGCTTCGTCCAGCAGCCGGCGGCCCTGCGGGCGAACAACTGGGACGAGATGAACCGGAAACTGTTCGTGTTTCTGGACAAGCTGCTCGAGGAGTACAGCGTCGCTGGAGCTGGATGAGCTCATCCGGGCCCCTGGCTTCTCATTGTCGTCCTGCTGGCTGCTGAAGACAGGTTCTTCAGCAGCCAGCAGGAGAAATCTCTTCCCTATGACTGAAATGTCCTAGAACACTCCCCATGCCCATCGCTCTCCAATCCTGGCAGCTAGGCTTCGGTTCGTCTCTATACATTGATGATCGGCAACGGTGACTGATCCTACTCAAAGGCTGAGCGTTTCGTTTATTGCGAATTTCGTTTATTTCGTTTACAAGATCAATGTAGACCCAACGCACCTGCGCGAATACAAAAGATTTTGGAGACACCCATGACTACCGCAGACCTGAGCACCACGATGCTTCCTGATGAAAGGCAGATCGCTGCTGCCGTAGAGTCACGCCGCCAGCTCGCCGCGTTCCTATCGACCCAGCTGGATACCCAGCGCATCGAAATACTGGATGACAAGCAGCAGCCACACACCCTCCAGCTACCGGTCTCGGCCCTGCGTCTACTGGACGAGATCCTGAGTGAACTGGCGATGGGAAATGCCGTGAAGGTCGTTCCGATCCATGCGGAACTGACGACCCAGGAAGGCGCGGACTTGCTGAATGTCTCGCGGCCGCATCTGGTCAAGCTGCTGGATGAGCATGTCATTCCTCACACCAGGGTCGGCCGCCATCGCCGGGTGAAATTTGCCGATCTCATGGACTACAAGCAACGCAGAACCGCAGAGAGCCGCCAGGCAATGGATGAACTGGCGGCACAAGCCCAGGAACTGAAGATGGGGTATGAATGAGGCAATCAGCGTTTACCGCGGTGTATGACGCCAATGTCCTCTACCCGGCGCCATTGCGTGACCTACTCATGCACCTGGCGCTGACGGGTATGTACAGGGCTCGCTGGACAGCCCGGATTCATGAGGAATGGAAACGCAACCTTCTGCTCAATCGCCAGGACCTTGGCCAGACCCAGCTTGATCGAACATCCATGGCAATGGACAAGGCCATACCCGATGCGCTAGTGACTGGATACGAGCCTCTATGTGAAGGCCTCGTCCTCCCCGACCCGGATGATCGGCATGTCCTGGCAGCGGCCATCAGATGCAACGCCTCGGTCATCGTGACCTTCAATCTCAGGGACTTCCCGTCAGCCGTGCTCCAGCCGTTTGATATCGAGGCCGTGCATCCGGACGACTTCATCGCAGATCTCCTCGACCTTGACCGGGCCGCCGTACTCGAAGCCGTCCAGGCACAACGTGCGTCCCTGAAGAATCCCCCTTATACCGCGCAAAGGCTCCTGGAACGACTACGGGCCCAAGGTCTTGCCCAAAGCGTCAAGCTGCTTTCGGAGTACGAGCGACTGATCTGACCAGCAGGCTGCCCTCGCAAACTCACTCCAGCAACGACACCAACCGAGACTCGATCGACGCCCCCTGCACGTCCAGCAGCGCCAGCGTCACCGGCAGCTTGAAACGTCGCGGCCCGGCACTGCCCGGGTTCAGGTACAGGCATTCGCCGCGCCATTCGATCAGCGGCTTGTGCGAGTGGCCGGTGATCACGACCCTGATCGTCTCATCCAACAGGGCCGGCACATCGGCAAGGTCATGAACCAGCAAGGTCGGCCAGCCGTCCAGGTCCAGGCGCAGAACGTCAGGCAGATGCCCGGCCCAGGGCAGGTTCTGGTCGTTGTTGCCCCGCACGACGAACAGCGGCGCGATGGCGGACAGTCGTTCGAGCACCTCGGGTTTGCCGATGTCACCGGCGTGAATGATCCGCTCACAGCCCTGCAAGGCGGCAATGGCCTCGGGACGCAGCAGCCCATGGGTATCGGAAATCACGCCCACTTTCATATCAGCTCCCTACCCACGCCATTCGTCGTCCTTTTCCCAGATTATTCAAACTTAGCCTTCCTCGCCTTCTTCCAAACATCAGGGACGACACGATTGCCCCCACCCCCGTCGGCCAGGCCGCCTGCGCGAGAGGAATGACGACACGGGACGCCGGAAACACGATCCATTCTTGCACGAGGAAAATCCGATGAAATCATCCATCGCAAGACTTCTGACAGCAGCCGGCCTGGTCTGCGCCTTCAGCACGGCAGTCCTCGCCGCCGGTACCACCGGCACGGGAACGAACGGCACCATGGGCAACACCGGCAACGGTGCCTCCTCATCGACGCCGGGCTCGACCGGGTCAGGTTCAGCCCTGCCGCCAGGCTCCTATCCGGGCAGTTCGCAAAGCGGCAACGGCGGTAATGCCAGTGGCAGCAGCACCAACCCGGGCTCCGGCAACACCAGCGGTGGCGAAGGCGACGGCGGTGCGGGCAACGGCGGCAGCGGCGGGACCGGTTCTGGTTCCGGGGGCGCCTCTGGCGGAGCATCCGGTGGCGCGTCTGGCGGTGGTGCCGGTGGCGGCGCGGGCGGCGGTTCAGGGGGTTAAGGTCGTATCGCCCCTGTGCCGGGTGGCCGGTTGAAACACCGGTCACCCCTGACCCCGCAAAGAAGCGCCTCAGGTGCGCGCCATTGTCCGTCCCACCCCTTCCCCGCCTGTGTTTCGAAACACGCCCCGGCCACAGCACTTGCCCAAAGCCCTCCTTCAGCCATCATGTCTTGAGTTGACCCTCCATTTCCACCTGAGCGTGGGGCGGTCCCGGGACGGCCTTGCCCGCCCTGGCGCGCTGAATCAAAAAAACCGGCACAGAGAATCAAGACATCCGCCGCGCCAGGGCTCTTAATGGACGTCATCGACGACAGAGTCTCCCGGACTCCCTGCCTTGAGCTTTCCTTCACTTTTTCAGGCTGCGCCATGATCACTATCGAAACGCCCACCTACTACACGGCCACCAAGAAATACAACCTCAGTTTCCCAACCCTGGAACAGGATGTGGAAGCCGACGTTGTCGTTATCGGCGGCGGTTTCTCCGGCATCAACACGGCCCTGGAGCTCGCCGAAAAAGGCATCACCAACATCGTCGTGCTGGAAGCGCGCTACCTGGGCTTTGGCGGCACCGGGCGCAACGGTGGGCAGATCATGGCCGGGATCGGTCACGACCTGGAAAAGATCAAGAAAGACGTGGGCGAAGACGGCCTGCGGCGGATCTTCGAGATCAGCGACCTGGGCGCCGACATCATCAAGAACCGCATCGCCAAGTACGATATCGATGCCGACTTCTGCCACGGCTACGGCTACATGGGTTTCAATGCCCGCCAGGAAAAGACCCTGCGCGCCTGGGAGAAGGACTTCAAGTCGATCAACAGCCAGCACGAGATCCGCTTCCTGGCGGGCTCCGAGGTCAAGCAGATCATCGGCTCCGATGCCTACAGCAGCGCCCTGCTGCACATGGGCGGCGGTCACGTGCATTCGCTGAACCTGCTGCTCGGCGAGGCCAAGGCGCTGGTCGGCCATGGCGCGCGGATTTTCGAGAACAGCCCGGCCCTGGAAGTGCGCTACGGCGAGCAGATCACCGTGCGCACCGGACGCGGCTCGGTCAAGGCCAGCAAGCTGCTGTGGGCCTGCGACAGCTTCCTCAACAAGCTGGAACCGGAACTGCATCGCTCGACCATCAACACCTACGCCTTCCAGATGATGACCGAGCCGCTGTCGGAGGAACTGATCAACCGCATCAGCCCGATCCGCGGCGCCTACAGCGACATTCGCCCGGTGATCGACTACTACCGCGTCACCAACGAGAACCGCCTGCTGTTCGGCGCAGCCACCCCGCTGGTCGAGCATATCCCGCGCGACCTCAAGGCCTGGAACCGCAACCTGATGCTGAAGATCTTCCCCTACCTCAAGGACGTGAAGATCGACCTGGCCTGGGGCGGCCCGATGGCCTGCAGCCCGAACCTGTTCCCGCAGATCGGCACATTGCCGGGCCGGCGCAACGCCTTCTACGTCCAGGGCTACTCCGGTTTCGGCGTGACCCCGAGCCACATCATCTGCAAGGTGCTGGCCGAGGGCATGAGCGAAGGCTCGGCGCGCTACGACCTGGTCAGCTCGATCCCGCGCCCGACCATCATCGGCAAGGACGTGATTCGTCCACTGCTGCTGACCGGCGGCAAGTCCTGGCACCAACTCTCGGGCTACTGGAACGGGCGCCGCTGATGGCCAAGGCGCCCTTCCCTTTCATTTCCACTCATCAGGAGCAACTGCCATGACCCTTACCACCGTGAAGAAAGATGTCCAACTGTCCGAGCTCGATGCCTGGGGCACCGTCGCCGACCTCGGCTCGCAGATCCTCGAAGGCGAAGTGCGCGCCTTCGGCAAGATGACCTTCGGCGCCCCGACCGACCCGGTCAGCAGCGCCTACTTCGGCACCACCCAGGGCAAGTTCCGCATGGTCTATCCGTTCGCCGAACAGGCCACCGTGGTGACCGGCGAAGTGATCCTGACCGACGAGAACAGCGGCCAGAGCACCCGCTACAAGGCCGGTGACAGCTGGTTCGTGACCAAGGGCACCCCGGTGCTCTGGGAAGTGGTCAGCGAAAGCTTCGTCAAGCACTACTTCGCAGTCGCCTGACCAACCCGGCTGCCGGCCCCACCGGCAGCCCACCGACGAGGCCGGGCGCGCATGCACAGCATTCCCCTCCAGGAAATCGCCCAGCATTGCCTGGGCGCCTTCACGCAACTGGTCCCGGCCAGCCGCGCCGCCTTCTACCGCGTCGACCGCGACCTGCAGGCCCGTGATTTCCGCCTGCTGGGCATGACAGGCGAGATGCACCGCGACTACCTCGACCACTACCGTCAGTTCGATCCCCTGCAACCGCGCAACTGCCTGTCCAGCGGGCTGGCCGTGGTGCCTATCGGGCTGGCCATGACGCGCCAACCCAGACGCGACAACCAGCGCTATGCCGACTTTCTGCGGCGCCACGGTATCGTCGACGTGGTGGAGATCCTCGCCCATCGCGCCGGCCACCCCCAGGCCGCGATCTCGCTGCTGCGTACGGCCGACCTGGGGCCCTTCGACACCGAACAACTGGCTCGACTCCAGGCCCTGCAATCACTGCTGCAACTGGCGGTCGCCAACCTGCAGCCCTGCGAGGACCCGCTGCTCGACCTGACCCCCAGGGAGCGCCAGATCGCCCACCTGCTGCGCCAGGGCGCCAGCAACAAGCAACTGGCCCAGGAGCTGGAGGTCAGCCTGGCGACCATCAAGACCCACCTGATCAACCTGTTTCGAAAGACCGGTGCCAGCAGCCGCACCGAACTGGTGGTCCACCTCTTTTTCTAGCCCACCTCAACCATCCGGTTGATAGGCGGGCAAAGCCGCCAGCGGCATGATCCGGCAGGTCCATCCAAGCAACCGGAGCTTCATCATGACCGCAAACAATAAAGACTGGATCACCGTTGGCGCCCTGGCCGACGGCTTCGCCCCGCAAGCCTTCATCCTGCCGAATCTGGCCGACCTGCAAGGCAGGGCCTTCACCCTGCACTTCGCCAATGGCTGGCAGATCGAGCACCGCTTCGAGCGCGAAACCCTGTCCTGGAACGCCGCCGACGGTCACTCCAGCGGCACCGCGAACTATCGGGCAACCTCCGTACGCCCCGGCCTGTACCTGGTGGATTTCATCAAGCACGAAAGCGGCCAGGCCTGGTCGATCAGCCTGGTGCTCGACACCGACAACGCCGCCTTCACCGCCGTGATCGGCCGCATGCCGAGCGCCGAGCAGACGCGCGAAGGACTCTACAGCCGCGCCCTGGCCGGCAAGGACCTGACCACGGTCGAGGCCGAGTTCCTGCATGGCAGCCTCGACCGCCCCTGGCAAGAGGGCCACTGCCCCCACGCCCCGACCAACGAACTGAGCGGCCTGCGCAACCATTACCGCTACAGCCCGAGCGAAGTCTACGAACACATCTATCTCAACGACCGGTTCTACACCTGGCAGTGCCTGGAAGGCGTGGAAAAAGGCCTGTGCGATACCGATCGCTGCCATTACTACAAGATCGCCGATCAACTCTACCTGTTCGTCTGGCGCGAAAAGATCGTCCCGACCCTCGGCCTGGTCTTGATCGACCTGCAACAGCACCGCAGCGACGGCAAGATCTTCGGTTATGCCGGCGCCTCCTTCGACGAGCTGTCGAACTTCCCGGTCAGTTCCTACTGCCAGGTCCTGAACCGCACGGAGTACCCCGATGCCTGAACCACGGACCCTCGTCATCACCGGTGCCGGAACCGGCATCGGCGCGGCCTGTGCCCGGCTGTACGCCGCGCAGGGCGACAACCTGGTGCTGATCGGCCGGCGGCGCGAACCGCTGGAACAGGTCGCCAGGCAAACCGGTGGCCTGGTGCTGGTCGGCGATGCCGCCTGCCCGGATGCCTGGGACGACTTCATCGCCCGCATCCGCCAGCGCTATGCCCGCCTCGATGTGCTGCTGGCCTGTGCCGGCGGCCACGGCCTGGGCAGCGCCACCGAGACCACCCCGGAAGGCTGGCAGGCGGCGCTGCGCAGCAACCTCGACAGCGCCTTCTACAGCGCCCGGGCCTGCCTGCCCCTGCTACAGGAAACGGCTGGCAACATCGTCCTGATCGGCTCGATCGCCTCCCTGGCGGCGGGCCCGGAGGTGTGTGGCTACACCACGGCCAAACATGCCCTGCTCGGCCTCAACCGCTCGCTGGCCAGGGACTATGGGCCCCACGGCGTGCGGGTGAACGCCGTATGCCCGGGCTGGGTGCGTACGCCCATGGCCGACGAGGAAATGCAGCCGCTGATGGACCGGCACGGCGAAACCCTGCAGCAGGCCTATGCCCGGGTCTGCGCCGACGTACCGCTGCGCCGCCCGGCCAGTGCCGAGGAAATCGCCAGGGTCTGCCGTTTCCTCGCGTCCGACGACGCCTCGATCATCACCGGGGCGACGCTGGTCGCCGACGGCGGGTCGAGCATCGTCGACGTGCCGACCCTGGCTTTTGCCCACAAGGAGCCCGCCCATGCCTGAAGACCTGGATTTCAGCGGCCGCCATGTGCTGGTCACCGGCGGGGCCCAGGGCATCGGCCGGGCGATCGTCGAAGCCTTCGCCCTGCGTGGCGCCCACGTGGTGATCGCCGACCTGCGCCTGCCTCAGGCCCGGGAACTGGCCGACGAGTGGCAGGCCAGGGGCTGTCGGGTCGAAGCCTTGTACGTTGACCTGGCGAATGCCAGCGCAGTGTTCGAGCTGGTCGCAAAACTGGAGCAGTTGGACATCCTGGTGCACAACGCCGGGTACTTCCCGCTGACGCCGTTCGCCGAAATCACGCCGGCGATGCTCGAACGCACCCTGGCGGTCAACCTCTCGGCGCTGTTCTGGCTGACCCAGGCGGCGCTGCCGCTGTTCCGGCGCCAGGGCCGTGGCTGCGTACTGGTCACCTCCTCGGTCACCGGCCCGCGGGTGGCCTATCCGGGGCTGAGCCACTACGCGGCGTCCAAGGCCGGCGTCAATGGCTTCATCCGTAATGCGGCGCTGGAACTGGCTGCCGACAATGTCCGGGTCAACGGGGTCGAACCGGGCATGATCGCCACGCCGGCCATGGACAACCTGGGCGATGCACAACAGAGCGCGGCGATCGCCAGCCGGGTGCCGCTGGGGCGGCTGGGCCAGGCGGCGGACATTGCCGCGGCCATGCTGTTCCTGGCCTCGGACCTGGCGGGCTACATCACCGGGCAGACGCTGGTGGTCGATGGCGGGGCGACCTTGCCGGAGGTGTGATCAGGCGCTTGCAGAAACAGGAAAGGGGCCAACTGGCCCCTTTTTCATGCCCGCCCAGTCACGCCGCGCCCAACGCCTGCTGCAGATGGCTGGAACGGAAATCCTTGGGCGACAGCTCGAACTGCTTCTTGAACGAACGGCTGAAGTGCGCCGAATCGGTGAACCCCCACTTGTAGGCGATCGAGGTGATCGACTCACTGCGCAGCAACGGGTTGGTCAGGTCATCGGCACTGCGCTTGAGCCGCGCCCGCTGGATGTAGCGGCAGACGCTGTCGTCCTGTTCCTCGAACAGGCGGTACAGGTGCCGTACCGAAATGTTCAGGCGGTTGGCCAGGCCTGCGGGACTCAGGCCGGGCTGGCTCAGGGACTCGTCGATAACCTTCTGCACATAGCTGCGCAGGCTGCTGCCCTGCAGTGGCGTGGCCTCCTCCCCCGGGTCCTGGTCTTCCTCGAACGCCGAACCGAGCAACGACACGAAGGCCGACTGCAGGGCCTCGCCCTCAGCGGCCACGCCGGCGCCCACCGAGGTGTCCTTGCACAACTGGTCGACCAGCACGTGCAACATTCGTCCGCAGGCCTTGCTCGAGGAAATCTTGCCGAAGGTCCGCGACTGGCCGCCGAGCTGTCGGCACACCTCGTGGCGGGACAACGACAGCGAAACATGTTCGATCAGGCCGAACGGGCTGATCTCGATCGCCCCTGCCGAATCCATCAGCAGCAGGTCACCGGGCGCCAGGCGGATGCTCTGGCCGTACTGGGTGATCTGGCAATAGCCGCCACGCTGGCTGACCAGGAAGCAATCCTGCTCGTTGTCATGATCGGCATTGGGCCGATCACGCCTGATCAGCCCGGCATTGGTGCGCAAGGTCGCCAGCGGCAGCCCCCCTCGGGAAAACTCGGACACCTCGCCGATGAACAGCGCACGGTGGCAGGCCAGCTCCGTGTCGAAATGACCACAGGCGGCACGCAGGTCGCGGTTCCAGGTTTCCAGACCGTCTGGCACGGATTGATGGATGCTCATGGGGCTCTCCACAGTGGCTTCTTGTTTTTGTTGCGCAATAGTTAACATGTTATCTATATAGGCGCAACAAGTACGTGAGTGCCCCCTGTACAAGCACTAAAGGTGCCAGGTCGGTCTTTTTCTCACAGCGTTCGCAACAACCGTTGCAACCCGGCCAGGGCCGCGAACAGGCTGGCGCGCTGCTCGCGGCTCAGGGCGATGTACCGGCGAAAGGCCGGCATCCGGTTGACCACCTCGCTGCCGCCCATGTGTTCCAGGCGTACGCACCACTGCCCCTGCGCCAGGTCGATGCGCAGGCGCTTGAAGTCCAGCGGCATCAGCGCCTGGTACAGGGCACTGCCCGGCTGCAACCCGGCCTCGAGTGCGACCAGCAGCGAATGCTCGCCGGAGCGCTGCCGGCAGCGAACAGCCGTGCGCCGAATCGCCCCGCCATGGTGCAGGTCGAAACGGGCCGTGCCCTCACTCAAGGCGGGTACCCTGAGCACGAACTCGGTCATGACCAGGTGCATGAACAACTGCGACTCGGTGCGCTCGACCACTTCCAGTTGCAAGCCATCATCCAGCGTGATCTGCGCCGAGCTCGGCCCGCTCTGCGCGAAACCGGCCACCGCCAGATTGCGGCGCAGGTGCTCCAGGGTGACTCCCGGCCGGTAGCCGGTCGGCGCACGATTGGCGCCGAACAGCTCAGACAGCTTTTGCAGCATGGTCGGCGTAGCCGTTGTGCGGGTGCCCCGGTTCATGGGCGAACTCCTTGGCCAGCACGTCTTCGACCGACGCCGGCTTGAATGGATTGACGCGCTGTACCACCAGCGTCCAGAACAGCGCATAGGCCGCGGTACCCGCGAGCATCACGCCGAACGGGATGTAGATGTCCGCCGGGTTCATGCCCGGTGGCGTGATGAACCACATGCCCAGCAGGATCCCGGCGCTGGAGACGATCTGCGGCAGCGGGAACAGCGGCGAACGATAGGCCCGCGGCAGGTCGGGACGGCGGATGCGCAGGATCACCACCGACAGCGTCACCAGCAGGTAGGCGAAGCTCCAGGCACACACCGCGGCCAGCACCAGGTGCATGATGTTGTCGGTATTGCCGCCCAGGTACAGCGCGTGCAGGCAGGGAATCAGCATCGCCACCAGGATGCACAGCAGTGGCGTCTTGAAGCGCGGGTGCAGGTAGGTGAAGACCTTGGGCAAGGCACCGTCGACCGCCATGCCGTAGAGAATCCGTGGCACCCCGGCCATCAGCGTATTGATCGTCGCCGCGCCGGCGAACAGGAAGCCCAGCCCCAGCCACAGCGGGCCGACATGCCCCATCACCTGCTCGGCGAAACGTGGAATCGCCATCGGCGTATCCAGCAGGTGCACCCCGGCGGTGGCATCGAGCAGCACGTTTTCCACCTGGCGCTTCATGGCCGCGCCATAGATGAACATGCAGGTGGCGACGCCGAGCAAGCCGAGGATCATCGCCCGGGGCATGACCCTGGCCGAATTGCGCAGGTCCGGTGCCAGCGGCGTGACGAATTCGCAGCCGACGAACATGAACATCGCCATGCCCACCAGCGACAGCACCGTGACCGGGTCGGTGCCCACCAGCGATGCGCCGAACCAGCCGTCGAGCTGGACCGCCGGTGCGGCGATCAGGCCCAGCACACCGAACACCATCAGGGTGGTCCACATGCCGAAGGTCAGGATGATCTCGGCCTTGCCGAACACGCTGACGCCGAAGGCATTGAGAACACCGAAGACGATGACGAAGCCCACCCCCAGCAACCAGGAGCCGCCGGCCGACTCGGCCAGGGTGTTGAGGTGCTCGAAATTCACCAGCGCCATGACCCCGGACAGGATGGTTTCCGCGGTGCCGGCGAAGACATGGACGATCAGGTAGGCCGACAGGGTCCCGGTGATGGCGAAGAAACGGCCCATGCCGCAGTTGATGTAGTCGTAGACCGAACCGGTGGTCGGCAGCACCGAGGCGGCCTCGGCGAAGGTGGTCGCCTGGGCCAGCATCATCACCACGGCGATCAGGATCGCCACCGCGAAGGTACTGCCGCCAATGCCGAAGCCCATGGTCGCGGTGAGAATGACCGGGCTGGCCATGATCAGGCCGATGGTGCTGGCTAGCGCGGTGGGAAAACCGACCGTGCCACGTTTGAGGTGCTCGGTGAGTCTGTCGTTGATCGACATGGTGCAGATCCTCGAAGCGGATTGTTATTTTATGGATTTCGCGAACCGTTCGAGGAGTCGGCGATTACTCCTCCCTGCCTGTCCCTGAGCAAACGGCGCCGTGTACCCAGGCACTTTGCGCCCCGCCCACCGCGACCGTCTTGCCCCTGTCTGCCGGCGGTTTTGTTGCTGCCTGCCAGGGCTCGACGCCTGGCTGACAGGATCAATTATCTGGCACGCAGGTGAAAGACTTTGCCGTTCCCGGTCGTCCTAATGCGCACTCGTTCTACTGAGCTGTCCAACACGACCGGGGAAAACAATAATGGAGCAAACACTGAAAACGCGGGCGCTGTCCAAGGCCATCGGCCTGGGTATGACGCTGCTGTTCGTCAACTCGTCGGCCGGGGCCTTCGAGCTGTATGCCGATGGCGACACCAAGGTCACCGGCAACTTCCTGGCAGTCTACGGGATGTTCAACAGCCGCAAGAACTACGACGGTACCACCGGCGGTTCCAGCTGGCGTGAAGGGTTCATCAAGTACGGCCTGAGCATTGACCAGACCCTGGGCAACCTGGGCAGCGCCTATGGCACGGCCAACCTGGTCAGCTCCGCGACCTGGGGCGACGGCGACGCGGCCGGCCTGAGTGATGGCACCGAGCGCACGACGAAATTCGACGAGGCCTTCGCCGGCTGGCGCTCGGGCGACCTGTTCCCGGTGCTCGGCAAGGACGGCGTGGATGTGTCGTTCGGGCGCCAGATCATCACCCTCGGTGACGGTTTCATCATCAACGATGACGGCCTGAACTTCGGCAAGGGCCCGGCCGACGGCAAACTCAACCGCGGCGGCGCCTACTACCTGGCGGCGCGCCATGCGTTCGACCAGACGGCCGTCCTGCGCCTGGGCGGCAAGGACGGTGTGCATGGCAGCGTGATGTGGTTCAAGTCCGACAACCGCGCCCAAGCCAACACCGAGATGGCGGCCGGCACCCTGGAATACACCGCCGCTCCCGGCACCCTGGGGTTGACCTACCTCCATGGCATCAGTGTCGACGATCGTTATGCCAGCGCCTTCCAGAAGGAACGCGAAGGCATGGACATCTACAGCCTGCGCGGCGCCGGCAACGCCGGCATCGAACACGCGCACTTCGCCTTCGAATACGCCTGGCAGGACAAGGATGTCCGTACGGAAAAAGCCTGGTACACCGAAGCCGGCTACACCTTCGCCGACCTGCCCTGGTCGCCGGACCTGACCTACCGCTACAGCCGCTACTCCAGGAACTGGGACTCGATGTTCAACGGCCTCAGCCGGGGCTACGGCACCTGGTTCCAGGGCGAGGTGACCGGCAACTATGCCGGACCGTTCAACAGCAACACGGCGATCCAACATGTGGCGCTCAAGGTCAAGCCGGTGGAGCCGGTGACCGTCGGCGTGCTGTTCTTCGACTACAAGACCCTGCACAAGCAGGATGCCCTGAACCTGGACGGCCGCGAGCTGGACCTGTATGCCGAATGGGCGGTGAATGAACACCTGATCGTCACCCCGCTGCTGGGCCTGTACAAGCCGGACAAGGACGCCAGCAACGGCGGCAACCAGGTCGGTGGCAACGGCACCAACGTCTACAGCCAGGTCACTGTCGCCGTACCGTTCTGATCCCCCTTCCGGGAGCGGCTTGCACCGCTGCCCAGGCGCCCGGCAGCCACAGTCAAGCGGCCGGGCAGCCACAGTCAAGCCAACCCGGCGCTCCTTGAATACCCTCGGGCTTTTCCGCTGCCTCCCTCAGGAAAACCCCATGAGCGATATCGCGCTGCTGCCCCAAGTCGAAGCCTTTCTGCGTCGAAGCCCTGCCCTGTTCATCGACGGTGTTGCCGTCCCGAGCCACTCCAGCCGCACGCTGGAGGTGATCAACCCGGCCACCGACCAGGTGATTGCCCGGGTGGCCGATGCCGACCAGGCCGACATCGATGCCGCCGTGGACTCGGCCCGCCGCGGTTTCCGGCAGTGGTCGCAGACCGCCCCCGCGGTGCGCGGCCACGTGCTGCTGAAACTGGCCGACCTGCTGGAGCGCCACCGCGAGGAACTGGCCCAGATCGAAACCCTGCAGTCGGGCAAGATCATCCAGGTGGCGCGCGCCTTCGAAGTGGACCAGGCGGCCCACTTCCTGCGCTACTACGCGGGCTGGGCCAGCAAGATCAGCGGCCAGACCATCACCCCGTCGCTGCCCTCCTTCGCCGGCGAGCGCTACAGCGCCTTCACCCTGCGTGAGCCGGTCGGCGTGGTGGTGGGCATCGTGCCGTGGAATTTCTCGACCATGATCGCCATCTGGAAACTCGCCTCGGCACTGGTGACCGGTTGCAGCATCATCATCAAGCCCAGCGAGTTCACCCCGCTGACCATCCTGCGCATCGCCGAACTGGCGATCGAAGCCGGCCTGCCGGCGGGCGCGCTGAACGTGCTGAGCGGTGGCGGGCCGGTCGGCAAGGGCCTGATCGAACACCCCGGCACCGACAAGGTGTCGTTCACCGGCTCGGTACCGACCGGCATCGCGGTGGGCCAGACTGCCATGGGCGCCAACCTGACCCGCGCCACCCTGGAACTGGGCGGCAAGAACTCGGCCGGTTTCCTGCGCGACGTCGACCTGGACAAGGCGGTCGACGGCATCATCGAGGCCGGTTTCCTGCATTCCGGGCAGATCTGCGCCGCCGCCGAGCGCTTCTTCGTCCACCGCTCGCAGATCGAGCCGATCATGGACAAGCTGTCCCAGCGCCTGAGCCGGCTGAACATCGGCTCGCCCCTGGATGAGCGCACCGAGTTCGGCCCGGTCACCAACCGCCAGCACCTGCTCAAGCTCGAAGGGTTCTTCGCCAGGGCCCGGGCCGAAAACAACCACATCATCCACGGCGGCAAGCTGATCGAGCGGCCCGGCTGCTATGTCGAGCCGACCGTGATCCTCGCCAACAGCGTCAACGACACCCTGCTCAACGAGGAAACCTTCGGCCCGATCGCCACCTTCCTCCCCTATGACACCGAGCAAGAGCTGCTGGAGCTGATGAACAACACGCCCTACGGCCTCAGCGCCAGCCTCTGGACCCAGGACCTGGGCAAGGCCCTGCGCATGATACCGGCCATCAACGCCGGCACGGTGTGGGTGAACATGCACACCCTGCTCGACCCGGCGGTGCCGTTTGGCGGCAGCAAGGCTTCCGGCATCGGGCGCGAATTCGGCGATGCCTTCATCGAGGACTACACCGAGCTCAAGTCGGTGATGATTCGTTACTGAGGCACGGGGCGCGCGGCTTTGGAATGAACGTCAGGGGGCTCCCGAAACCGCGGAGCACCCTGGCATGTTCATGAAAACCTTCACGAAAATGTTAACTCTTGCGAGGCCCCGATCACGTAACAGCTCTATATCATCGTTCCCTGGAACGCTGGAACCGGCCCTGGATCGAACCCTTTATCCAGGCCGGCTCCGGTACATCCGCCCCAAGAGCAATGGAACGAGCGATGTCAAAACTGCAGATCAACTCGAAACGCACCTGGCTGGCGTCCGTCGCGATCATCGGAATTGCCGCGACGCTGACCGCCGCGTTCGCCTGGACCGCCGGCTGGATCGGCACACGCCCGACCAGCAAGGGCCTGGTCGGAACACCGCCCTCCTTTCCTCCCGGATTTCGCCGCGCCCATGGCAAGGGCATGTGCTTTGCCGGGACGTTCAGCAGCAGCCGGGAAGCGCACACCCTGTCGACAGCGCGGGCGTTCAGCCAATCGCCAGTGCCCGTCATCGGCCGCTTCTCGATCGGTGCGGGCAACCCGCACGCCGCCGACAATTCGACCGGCACGGTCAGCATGGCGCTGCTGCTGACCACCGACGACCAGCAGCAATGGCGCATGGCGCTGAACAACCAGCCGTACTTCGCCACACGCGACGCCGAAGGGTTCAGCGCCCTGCTCAAGGCGACCGCCGCCGACCCGGCGACCGGCCAGCCAAACCCGCAGCGCCTGGCGGCGTTTCTGAAACAGTACCCGGAGGCGGAGAAATTCCTCGCCTGGCGAGCAAAGGCCCCGGCGCCCGGCAGTTTTGCAGGGGTGGAATTCTTCGGCATCAATGCCTTCGAGCTGGTCGACGCCCAGGGGCAACGGCAGGCGGTTCGCTGGTCGATGCGTTCACGCCTGCCCTTCCAGCCGCTGCCCAACGAGCAGAAACCCTCGGCAGCCCATGACTTCCTGTTCGACGACCTGCGCCAGAAGCTGGCGCAGCAGCCGCTCTACTGGGACCTGGTGCTGCAACTGGCAGAGCCTGGCGACCCGGTCGACGATCCCTCCCAGCCCTGGCCGGCGCAGCGCAGGCAAGTCGTGGCCGGCACCCTGGAAGTCACCCAGGTCACCGACCAGGCCACGGGCGCCTGCCGCGACGTCAACTATGACCCGTCGATCGTGCCGGCAGGCATCGAGCCCTCGAATGACCCCGTGCTCAGTGCCCGCTCAGGCGCCTATTCGCACTCGTTCAACCTGCGGCTGGGCGAGATCGGTCATGGCCAGGCCAGCGAAGCCATCGGCAAGCAGGAGGAAAAGTGAACATGACCGGGCACAATCACGCTTTCAACCGCCTTGCGCGCTGGCTGCACTGGCTGATGGCCTGCATGGTCCTCGCCATGCTGTTCATTGGTGTGGGCATGACCACGTCCCTGACCTATCGGATCTGGCTGATCGACCTGCACCGGCCGCTCGGCATCGCCATCCTGGTCCTGGCCGTCATTCGCCTGGCCAACCGCTGGCGTCATCCGCCACCGCCCCTGCCGGCCAGCCTGCCCCGTTGGCAACAGCGGGCGGCGCTCGCCTCGCATGCCCTGCTGTATGCGCTGATGCTCGGGCTGCCGCTGCTGGGCTGGGCGCTGCTGTCCGCCGGTGGCTACCCGATCGTGCTGATCGAAGGGTTCAACCTGCCCGCGATCATCCCGGCCAACCCTGTTTCCTATGCCTGGCTGCGCGATGCCCACGGCTGGCTGGCCTGGTTGCTGTACTTCGTCGTGATCGGGCATCTCTCGGCGGCCCTGGTACATGCCTGGATCTACCGGGATGGAGTGTTCTCCAGCATGGCCAGGGGTGCGGGGAACTCCGACTGACGGGAGTGGTTTCACCTGGCTGAAGCCGGCGCGGTCGAGGGCTGTCCCTGGATTTCCCCCGCCAGGGCGATCCGCGCCCCGCATGGGCACCAGTATTGATACCATGATCGGCCTAGGCCTCAGGTCGAAGCCCCGCGCCGGCAGACCTGACTCACATACCTGCCCGCGAGACTCCCATGACGGATGAACCCCTGCGCCGCTCGGTCGAAGGCGCTTCCCCAGCCCGCCTGCGCTTCGCCCAGAAATTCAAGCAGGCTCGCCGGGCCGCCGGCTTGACGCAGGCCGACGTGATGAACCGCTCCGGCGTGCAGCGCAGCACCCTCTCGGACATCGAGCAAGGCAAGCACAACGTCACCATCGACATGATGGACCGCCTGGCGAACGCGGTCGGCTATCCCCTGGCCGAGCTGCTCTAACCCCCTCTCATCCACCCAGAATGAAAAGTGCACGGCGCCGCTTGCAACGCCAAAATGTCGGATATATCCTACATTCGCGTTGGCTGATACCCCACGGCCAACCGCAACGTACAGGAGCGTCATGCCAATCGGCAGGCCCGTCAGGACAGGACGGCCGGATGCATTCACCATTGATTCGCAGGGCGGCGAGCAATAAATGAAAACATACGACCTCATCGGTATCGGCATCGGTCCCTTCAACCTCAGTCTCGCCGCATTGGCGGAACCGACCGGCCTGGACACCCTGTTCCTGGACAAGCGGGACGCCTTTGCGTGGCACCCCGGGATGCTCGTATCCAATGGCCAGCTGCAGGTTTCACCGCTCAAGGACTGCGTCACCCTGGCCGCGCCGACCAGCCGCTATTCCTTCCTCAACTACCTCGCCGAGCATCGCCGGCTCTACAGCTTCATCAACAAGGGCGGTGCCTGCACTTCCCGCAAGGAATTTGCCGACTACTACGGCTGGGTCGCCCGGCAGCTCTCCAACCTGAGGTTCGCCCAGGAAGTGCTGGATGTCGTCGAATGCAATGACGGCTACACGGTCGTCACCGCCGAGCAGAGCTACCACGCCAGGGCCGTCGCCATCGGTGTCGGGATCAGCCCGCGCGTGCCCGAATGCGCTCGCCCCTGGCTGGGTGACGCCATCTATCACGTGGCGGACTTCCTTCATCGCGAAGCCTTGCGCCCCGGCGAGCAGGTGCTGGTGGTCGGCGGCGGTCAGAGCGGCGCCGAAACCGTCGAGCAACTGCTGGGCACACCAGCGCTGGGTGGTTTCACCTGGGTCACGTCGCGCTCGAACCTGTTCGCCATGGACGACAACGCGTTCGTCAACGAGGCCTTCTGCCCCGCCTACAACCAGCGTTTCCAGAACCTGCCCATGGCCCAGCGCAGCCACGCGGTGCAGCAGGAACGGCTGACCAGCGACGGCATCTCGGCAGACCTGTGCAACCGGCTGTACGAGCAGCTCTACGAACGCCGTGTCGGCCAGGAGCCACGCCCTCCCATCGATATCCTGCAAGCCGCCGTGCTCGATGGGCTCGAACCGGATGGCCGGCGCTGGCGCGCGCGGCTCAGGTCACTGAGCAGCGGGAGCCAGCGCACCCTCGTGGTCGACCGGGTCATTCTCGCCACCGGCTTCCAACCCTGCCCGCAACCCTATGTCGATGCGCTGCTGGCCAAGGCCCGGCGCGATAGCGGGCTGCCACTGATCGACGCCAACTACTGCGTGCAATTCGCCACGCCGATGCCGGGGCCTGTTTATTTGCAGAATCGCAGCCTCGTCCAGCACGGCCTGCAGTCGGTGAACCTGTCGATGGTGGCCTACCGCAACAGCCGCATCCTCAACGACCTGCTCGGTTACGAATACTTCCAGGCCGAACCGGACACGCCGATGTTCAGCCATCTCGATGCACTGCCCGAAGCGCCAGCCCGTCACCTGGAGCCCCGACACGCCCTCAGCCTCGTGCAGTACTGAGTTGCCGCCCACACCGCCAGAGCACCGCGCCATGCCCGAATCCACCGAGCCATTGCCCGACCGGCTGCCGTCAGCCGCCTTCCTGCCGTTCCTGATCGCGGGCGTGATCATCGCCGGGGCCTACGGTTCGAGCTTCCTGCTGCCGGAATACCTGCAATCGCTGGGGTTCGACAACGCCACGGTCGGCCGGGTGATCTCCACCGGGATGATCACCACCATCCTGTGCTGCTGCCTGGCCGGCTGGACGGCGCAGCGCATCGGGGTGATGGGCAGCATCACCGTCGCCTGCGCCGCCATGGCCCTGGCGATGCTCGCCTTCGCCTGCGTGCCGCTGCTGCCGGGCGCGGCGTATCCGGGCGGGCTGTTGCTGGGCGTGGGCTGGTCGGTGTTCTACATCCTGGCGCCCTTGCAGATCATCCATCACCTGCGCCCTGCCGCCCGCCTGCAGTACTTCACGATCATGTCCGGGGCCCAGATGGCCGGGCTCGGCCTGACCACGCCGCTGGGCCATCTGGTGGTCAAGGCCAGTGCCAGCTACAGCCTGTTCTACGTGCTGCTGGGTATCGCCTGCCTGGTGTCGGCCGTGTGCGTCGTGCTGGCGGGCCGGGCCATGACCGACCTGCCGAAAGCCGCGACCCGGCAGGTCTCGCTGCGCATCGTCGACCTCAAGGCCCTGCTCGGCAGCCGGGCCGCCCTGCCGATCGCGATGATCGTGCTGGGCGCCTGCATCTTCTCCGGCCTGTCCACCTACCAGGCCAGCTACGCGCAGATCCGCCAGCTCAAGGCGGACAACTTCTTCATCACCTTCACCCTCACCAGCGTGCTGCTGCGCTTCTCGGTGGCCCGCTCGATCGGCCGCCTGCCGTTGCAACGCCTGGCGATCGGCCTGTTCCTGTTCACCAGCGTGTCGCTCGGGCTGTTCCTGCTCAACGACGGCAGCACGCTGATCTACCTGCTGGCAACGGTGGTCTTCGCCATCGGCTATGGCCTGAGCTACTCCACGCTCAACAGCCTGGCGGTCAACGAGGCGGAAGCCAACGGGCTGTCGCCGGCGGTCACCTCGCAGGTCTTCACCCTGGGTTACTTCATCGGGCTGTTCGGGTTCCCTTCGATCGGCGGCGCGATCATGAGCCGTTGGGGTGTCGATTGGGTCCTGGCGTGCCTGCTGGTGGCCGCGCTGGCCAACCTGGTCCTGATGGCGAGCACCCGCGCCAGCAAGATGCTGGCGGTTTGAAAACTGGTCAATCACACGTAAAGGAGTAGCGTTGATGTTGTCTGAAGCTCAAAAAAACCAGTGGCACGAAGAAGGCTATATCAGGCTGGAAGGGTTTTTCCCGCCCGAGGACGTGGCGCGGCTTTGCGAATTCACCAACGAAGTCAGCCGCTGGGACATCAGCGACGATCGCTGGATGATGTGGTTCGAGAAGACCGACAAGGGCGAGCGCATCACCTCCAAGGTCGAGAACTTCATCGAGTTCCACCCAGGCCTGCAGCAGGTGCTGCTGCAGGACGAGCGCATCACCCGCACCGTCGAACACCTGCTCGATGAAAAGACCCGCCGCCTCAAGGAACTGCTGATCTTCAAGTACCCGGACAGCGGTGGTTTCCGCCCGCACCAGGACATCTACCACATCCCGCACAAGCTCAAGGAGCGGATGGTCCATGCCGTGGTCGCGGTCGCCATCGACGACGCCGATGCCAGCAACGGCGGCCTGTTCTTCAGCCCCGGCCAGCATAAACAGGGTGTGTTTCCCATGGACGAAGGCGGCGTGATCCTGCCGGAAGTCGCCAAGCAGTTCAGCTGGGAAGAAACCCCCTGGCGCGCCGGCGACATCTTCATCTTCGATGACTATGCCCCGCACTACTCGCTGCCGAACAAGAGCGATCGCTCCCGCCGCACCCTGTACCTGGTGTATCAGCGCGCCTCGACGGGCGGCCCGACCCGTGACGAATACAACGCCATGAAACGCGCCTACAACCCGCCGGAGGGCCGTGTTTCCGATCTCGACAACCTCAAGCCGTCCAACGGCATCTTCTACCGCGACTGAGTGACTGGATGAGGCCGCCATGCATGTAAAGCCGATTGAGCCGCAGATGATGCGCCCGGAGTACGGCGTACTGGTCTGCCGCCTGCTGGATCACCTGCCCGCCACCCTGAGCCCGGCGTTCGGCATGTCGATCGTCGAGGTCGAGCCCGGTGGCGCGGTCGACCTGCACTCGCATCACGAACATGAGGTGTGGGTGCTGATGGAAGGTGAAGGCATCTTCCAGGAGCAGGAACGGCAGATGCCGGTGGCCGGTTCCATGCTCTTCTACATGAAGCCGCATATCGCGCACTCCATTCGCAATACACATTCACAACAGCCGCTGAAATTCCTGGCCGTCTGGTGGGATTAACATGACCGACACACAAAAAACCTATTTCGTCTGTCCCGCTCCGCCCTGCCCCAACGGCAAGCTGCACCTGGGGCACATCGCCGGCGTCTATCTGCTGACCGATATCTACGTGCGCTTCCAGCGCCTGGCCGGACATCGCGCCTTCCACATCACCGGCTCCGACGAACACGGCACCTACACCCTGGTCAAGGCGCAGAAGCTGCAACGACCGGTCGATGAAGTGGCCCGGATGCACAACCACGAGATCCTCGCCTGCCTGAACGCGCTGGGCATCGAACCCGACGAGTTCGTGCGCACCAGCAGCGCCGATCACATCGAGAACAGCCTGGGCATCTATCGGGCGCTCAAGGACAACGGTTTCATCACCATCAAGGACGGCGTGCAACTGTACTGCGAGCACTGCGCGGAGTTCGCCGCCGACTCGCTGGCCAGCGGTACCTGCCCGGACTGTTCGGCTCCGACCGACAGCAACCTGTGCGAGCACTGCGGCCTGGCCGTACCCCATGCGCGCCTGCAGCAGCCGCGGCACGCGCCCTGCTCGGGGCCGCTGACGCTGAAGCCGATCCGCCAGGCGCACCTGGATATCGAGAAACTGGCGCCGACCCTGCAACGGGCGATCGCCGACAGCCAATGGCCGCAAACCATCAAGGACCTCGAACTGACCTGGCTGCGCGAGGCCCTGCGTACCCTGCCGATGTCCCGTCACTTCGAGCGTGGCGTGGTTCTCGGCGACGGCGAGGAGGTGGCCGGACAAACCCTGCTGACCTGGTTCGAAGGCCTGTGGTGCTTCGACACCGGCATCCGCCGGCTGTGCGCACGCGAAGGCACCGACTACCGGCAGGTCATGGCCAGCCCGGACACCCGGGTGGTGTTCTTCATGGGCCAGGACAACCGCTTCTACTACACCGTCGGCGTCACCGCGAGCCTGCTGGGCCGGGGCTTCCCTGCGCCCTACAACCAGAGCATCCAGGATTTCTCGACCCTCGAAGGTGCGAAGTTCTCCACCAGCCGCGATCACGTGATCTGGGCCGATGAAGTGGCCAGGGTGATCGACCCGAACATTCTGCGCCTGTACCTGGCGAGCATCGCCAAACCCTTCGGCAACCAGGACAACGAGTTCGAACTCGAGGGCCTGATGGCCACTGCGCGCAAGCTGCACGTCTGGGAAGCGTCCCTGCGGGCCCATGCCGATGACGCCCGGGAGGTGGTCGACGAACCCCTGCCGCCGTCCCTGGCCGAACAGCTCGGGCGCTACACCGCCGCGATGGACGGGCTGGCCTTCTGGGAGGCACTGCGGGCAATCGACGAGTTCCTCGCCAACGCCGATATCACCCTCGCCTCACCCCGCTGGCAGGCCGGCCAGGTATCGGCCCTGCTGGGCATGCTCGCGCCCTTCATCCCGGACTGGAGCCAGCGCTACGCCACGCTGTACTTCGGCCCGGACTGGACGCCGGCAACCGGCAAGCTGTCGTTGCCGGCGCTACCGCTGCCGCAAGCGGCGTTCCCGATGATCGAGGCGCAGATCCCCGACCACTACGTCCGCGCCTACCAGCAGCGTTTCCGCGCCGCCGCCACCGCCTGAGGCCGAGGAGAAAGCCATGCATTCGTCACGCAGTCAACGCGCCAGCCACTTCGGCGCGTTCGATTACTCAGCGACCAAAGAGGTCATCAACTTCGCCATCGGCATGCCCGATCCGCAGACCTTCGCCGGTGTCCCACTGCCGGCCTCGCCACTGCCGGAGACCGGCGTCGGCCTCGGCGACCTGCTGCAGTACACCGACTCCCTGGGGCTTCCCGAACTGCGCCAGGCCGTTGCCCGGCGCCATGGGGTGGCCATGGAGCAGGTCCAGGTGACGGCCGGGGCCTCCCAGGCCCTGACCCTGCTGGCCGACCTGCTGATCGATCCGGGCGATATCGTCCTGACCGAAGACCCCAGCTATCTGGGGGCCCTGCGGATCTTTTCGGTGGCCGGGGCGAAGATCATCCAGTTGGGTATGGACCGTGATGGGGTCAACCTCGATGAGCTGGCCCACGCCTTGACGACCGCCAGCGGCAAGGTGGCGCTGTATTACACCTCGCCGGTCTTCCACAACCCGACGGGCTGCTGCTTCTCCATCGAACGCATGCAGGCCGTGGCCCGGTTGCTCAGCCGTCACCAGGTCCCGCTGGTCCAGGACCTGGTCTACGCCGAACTGCCGTATCAGCCCCTGCGCCCGGAGGTCCTGCCGGCCGGCCAGGGGGTGATCAACGTGCACAGTTGCTCGAAGATCGCCGGGGCGGGATTGCGGGTCGGCTGGGTGCTGGCAGATCCCGAGGTCATCCGCAGCCTGGCGCAACTCAAGCTCGATGGCGGGGTCAGCCCGCTGGTCAGCAACCTGGTGTTGAGCCTGCTGCGCAACGAGGCGTTCGAGGCGCACATCGAAGACCTGCGTGAACACTACCGGACCCGGCGCGACCTGATGGCCGACCTGCTGAAGTCCTGCACGTTCTGCGTGCAGGACTACCTGGTACCCACCGGCGGTTTCTCGTTCTGGGTCAGGATTGCCGACGATGTCGAGCCGGCAGCCCTGATCGACAAGGCCCGGGCGCTGGGCAACGTGCGCCTGTCCCACGGTGTGCACAATGGTCCGCAGTCGCAGCGCCATGTGCGCCTGTGCTTCAGCTACCTGTCACCCGCGCAGATCCGCCAGGGCCTGCACCTCATCGAGGAAGCCTACCGCTCCCTGCGGCCCTGATCACCTCGCCTGGATGCCGATCGCGCTCGGCGGCCAGGCGCTGGAAAAACGCCAGGGCGCGCGGATCGCCGGCGTAGGCGACATTGATCCGGATCCAGTCGCTGTGCTGGCCGTCCAGGTAGTAGGCATCGCCGCTGGACAGCATCACGTCACAGGCGGCGGCAAGGGTATTGAGCCGGGCAAAGCTGAACGGCGGGCAGCGCGCCCAGACGAACATCCCGCCCACCGGCTCGGCGAAGGTTTCCCAGCCATGGTCCTCCAGGCGCTTGAGGGTCTGGGCCATTGCCTTGTCCAGGCGCTCGCGCAGCCGTTGCACCAGTTTGCGATAGGCGCCATTGCCCAGCAGCGTGGCCACCACGCTCTCGACAAACCGCGAGGTGCCCATGCTCGTCACCGACTTGAGCTGGGCCAGGTGCCGAACCCGCTGCGCACTGGACACCAGGTAACCGACCCGCAACGAGCCGCTGAGGGTCTTGGAAAAACTGGCGACATAGATCACCCGGTTCTGGGAGTCCAGGCTGGCCAGACGTGTTCCGGAACCGTTGTGCAGGTCGGCGTAGGTATCGTCCTCGACGATCTGGAAGTCGTGGATTTCCGCCAGTTGCAACAGCCGATGGGCGATCGCCGGACGCAGCGAGGTGCCCGTGGGGTTGTGGTACATGCTGTTGATGAACAGGCACCGCGGCCGATGGCATTGCAGCAGGGCTTCGAGCTGGCGGATATCCGGCCCGTCCTGCTCGCGCGGCACGCTCAGCAGGCGGATGCCGCTGGCTTGCAGCAGATGGAACAGATTCGGGTAGCCGGGGGATTCGACCACCACGCAGTCCCCCGGCTTGAGCAGGCTCCTGACCAGCAGGTCCATGGCGTGGCTGACCCCCTGGGTGGTGAGGATCTGCTCGTGGCCGACCCGAACGTCCATGCGTTCGAGGCGCTTGTGGATCTGCTGGCGCAGCAGCGGCAGCCCCAGCGGCGTACCGTAGCTGAACAGGCTGTCGGGGTCAGTCCGGGTCACCTGGCGAATGGCAAAGCCGATGGCCTGAGGCTCGCGCCAGTCTTCGGGCATCCAGCCGCAGCACAGGTTCAGCCGGTTGCTGCAGAACTGGGTCAGCGGCTGCCAATGCGCATCGTTGATCGTCTGCTCGTCGGGCGCGCCGGCACTCTCGGTGGCGGCCTGTTCGGTCAGGAAAAAACCCTTGCCCTGGCGCGACTCGAGGATGCCCATCGATACCAGCCGGTCATAGGCCTCGATGACCCGCGAATGGCTGACCTGCTTCTCCCGGGCCAGTTGACGGATCGACGGCAGGCGCGTGCCCGGCCGCATCCGCTGGGCCTCGACCCACTGGCAGATGCCATTGACCAGTTGCTGCGTCAGGGAAAGGTCATCGTCCTTGCTCACCGTGAAGTCTTTCACTGGAACATCCACTGTTCGGTCTTATCAGGGGAACAGTTAACCATAAAAGGGCTGGAACTGTTACTTGTTGTGTCACCAGACAACGCCGATAGTGGGTGCCGCCACAGCGTACAGAGCGCTTGCACAAGAACGGGAAACAGGGAGCCACCCCCGCGTGGAATGCCGGATATCGCAGAGGTTTCGATGCTTGAAGTGAGCGCAGAACAGTTGGGCAGAACACCCGTGACCGTCGGTACGATAGCCGCCGGCAGGCACTTCGGGGAACAGCTGGAGGCACTGGACCGCCTGTTCACGGTGGGCCACGGCCTGACCCTCGAAGCGTCCCGTTGTGCCGTATTCCTGCTGGGCTGGTTCTACCCTGGCGAGGTGGGCGGCATCGACCTGTCGCTGGTCGCCTGGAAAGTCTCGCCCGCCGTTGCCGCCGACATGGCGCTGGTCTTTCAACTGATGGTGCAACTGCAGCAGCGTGGTGTCGGCGTGTCCCAGCTCGGCCTGGAGGACAGGGCCCGCGCCCTGCTGGCCGCCTGGTTCCCCGAAGTGCTCGGCCTTGCTCCGCGGCCTCCGGCCGGCACAGAACTGAAGGCCTTCCGCCGCCGGCACGACCTGACCCCGCAGGCCTGCGCCGAACTGGTCAGGGTACCGACCGCCCTCTACAAGGAGTGGGAGCAGGATTGCCACCCGATCCCCCTGACGCTGTGGATCGAGCTGCGCACGCTGATGGGCGAGCGCCGCCTGCGCTCGACACCGCGCGGGGTGGCGATGGAACGGGCGATGCCGGGACGCTTCGCCTGACGCGGTACCCCGCTACCGCCCAGGGCTTGCCGGGTTGTCATCAACTGGCCGCTTTCCCTGATCAAGGATCGTGGCCCCATGACCTCGCTGGAGACTTCGCTTCAACAGTACCGCAACACGGCACGCACGCTGTTCGCCGCCCGACCGACCCTGTCCTCGGTCATCCAGTCTCTGGTCCAGGCGGCACTGGACCAGCATGCGCCCGGGCTCGACGTCCAGGGGCAAAGGGTCCCCGGCGACAGCCTGTGGCTGGGCGAACTGGGCCCGGCATCCACCTATCGATACCGAACGTTGGCCGATGTGCTGTTGCGCCGCTTCAGCGAGGGCCGCAGCCCAGCTTATGACGATCCCGATACGAAGCTGGTGAGCCGTACGCCAGGCTCGCAGGTCGACACGTCCATCACCACGGTCGACCTGAAGCGCCTGGGCGCGACCCTCGACCGTTACGGCGATGCCCTGCTCGAAGTGTTCAAGACACGCCTGGTCGCCTTCTGGAATGAACCGGTGCCCGACTGGGCGGGCAAGGTGCCGGGATCGGATGCCTGGGTACCGGGCTGGGACCGCCACTCGCCGCAGGTCCCCAGCCGATGCGCGGCCCTGTCGAACCTGCTGTTCGTGTCGATGTACGGTGCCGGCCAACTGCCCGACAGCCTGGCGTTCCAGGCTAGCCAGTTGCTGCCCAAGGCGCTGGTCACTGAAGAGCAGGCCATGCGTGACAGCCTGCTGGGAAACAATGCCCTGAAGGCCTATCTGCTGCATGTCAGCGAGCCACGGGAGCGAGCCGGCATCACGCCGGTCGCGGTGGTGTTCGCCCGCCAGCAGCCCGCGCAGACCTTCGTGTACCTGCTGCTGCGTCCGGGCCACGACGTGCGGCGCCTGCAAAACCTCAATGAGCTCTGGCCGCTATTGCGCGGGCAACTGCCGGATTCCGGCAGGCTCGAACTGATCGCCTCGCAGCTCAATGTCTTCGACAACCTGGCCGGGGCGCTGCTGGAGAACCAGTTGCGGATGCTGGAGTGCTTGCCGAGGGGCCTGGCGGACGAGGCTGGCGAATCCTGGCCGAAGCGTGTCGAGCGGGTGCTCGACCCCGGGAACTGGTTCGCCACACCCGCACCCGAGCCGCTCTCCCCTCTGCAACGACAGGTACGCGAGGCGGCGCCCCTGTGGCTGCTGAACGCATCGGCGACGGAGCGGCGCGACTACGCCGAACTGCTGTCGACACTGGTCACGGCACTGAAGAAATCAGCCTCGCACAACCTGTTCGATGACGTCTCGTCCCTCTCCGACTACAGCCGGCAAATGCTCGCGCAGACCATGGCGCGACGGCACCCGCGGATGCCGCAGATCCGCATGCAGGACATCCAGCTCACGCTGGAGAAGTATCGACGAAAACCGGTACCACCGGACGTGCTGGGCGAGTTCGAGGAGGTCCGGCTGACGCTGCCCGAACTGGCCCTGGAAAACCTCGAAGACTTTCGTTTCGGTGCGACGCAGATGCGTATCGAGCTCGCCGACCATGCCGCCCTGCCGGACTGGATGACCGCCGACTATCTGGTGGAGCTGGTCACCGACGTGGATATCGGCGCCCGCTACCCGGCCCACCTGCGGCATCGGTTGCTGGACGACACACGCTATGCCTCGCTGCGCCAGCAGCGTTTCTTTCGCCAGATCCATGCGCAACTGCCGCTGGTGGCCCTGGAACTCAAGCTGCGGGGCGAACAGGGGCTGACCGAACAGGGATACCGGACGGTCAGGGCCATGCTGGGCTTCGACGCCCATGAACGGCAACTGGACGGTCGCCCCATCGTGCTCCGCCCCCTGGCGTTCAAGACCGCTCCCGAGGCCAGTGCGGACCAGGTCGGGGGCATGTTTCTGATCGAACCGCGGGATATCACCCAGGGGCCGCACCTGCTCTATCGACCGCTGTTCGACCCGCCCCTGAGCGAGTACGCCAGCCGGCAGGCGCTGTTCGAGGCGATCCTGCAAGCCGGCGCCCTGCAGGACAGCGTGCTGGCCTGGCTCCCTGCCAGTCGGGTGGCGGTGTATGCACAAGGCGGTTTCCGTGAACCGCACATCGAGTCGCTCTTGCCCGGTGACGAGACCGCACCGTTGCCATCGCCTCCGGCACCGGCCACCCTGGACAGCGAGGAAGTCACCAGGGACTATGTCCATCACCTGTTTCAGGCCTGTATCGGTGCCGTGATCCAACAGGCCGACCTGCAGTTGCTGTCGAACGCGGAAAAGCGCTGGGCACGCCTGAAGGACAGCGGCTGGCAACTGTTCAGTTCGTGGCTGATGTTCGCCAGCGGCCCGTTGACCCAGGCCGGCTGGCTGATCCTGCTTTACCGTGGCGTTCGCCAGGATCTTGCCGCGCTGCAGGGTGACGAGGAGCAATCCCGGGCCCAGGCCTGGGCCGATATGTTGAGCAACCTGGCGGTGGTGCTGTTGCACGAGGTGACAGCGGACCAGCCGCAGCCGTTCGGGCCGCCGCCGCTGTCGCAAAAGCGCGAGCCGCCACCGATCGAGGGAGAGGTCTCGCTGGATCGCATCACCCTGCCAGCGGCGGTCGATGAGCTGCCGCAATGGCCGTTCGACGGGTCCTGGTCGAGCCCGCGCGGGACCTTGTCGGCGGCCTCTGGCCAGGTGCTGGAGAAATTCGCCGTCAAGGTGTTCGACACGCCACCACGACTCGACAGCCTCGGCAGCGTCTCGAAAAGCGGCCCTAGCCAGGGGCTGGTGCATCTCGACAACGCGGACAACAAGGGCTGGCATGTGCTGCTCGACACCACCCTCTATCAGGTCGCGTGGTGCGAAGACGGCGCCCGCCTGGTTGACGCCTCGGGCACCTCGGGGCCGTTTCTGGAGCGTGATGGACAGGGACGCTGGCAACTGGATCTGCGCTTGCGCCTGCGTGGCGGCAGCGGCCGGGAAACCGTGCAGGCACGCCTGCAACGCAAGCTGCTCGACAGGGCCAGCGTGCTGCATGGGCAAGCGACCCAGGCGTCGAACCGGGTCAGTACCCTGCTCCACGAGGCCGAAACCCTCAACAGGCGCCTGGAGGCCATGAGCGAAGGCCGCGACGCGAAGCACTTCACCAACCGGCAACGCAGCGACAAGCGCCGTGAATACCTGGGCAAGCTGGTCGAGTTGCAGGCCGCGCTCGAAGAGAAGCTTCGCCTGATCAGGGCATTCAACGACAATCGCCAGGTGGTGCCGCAGCCGCAGGCACTGGCCTCGACCCTGGTCGACAACGTGCGCACCTGCCGCACGCTGATGAATGTCTCCCTGGCGGTGGGACGCGAGGACAGCCTGACGGCCCTGCAGATTGGCGAAATGCTTGCCGGCGACACGGCGACCCACTACGGCCAGGTCATCGCCAACTTGAAGAACAATGCCGACCTCACCGACCGGCAGATCGCCTGGAGTACCCGCGAATATGCCGCGCTCGACGAATTGCGCGCACTGCCGGAAATCGGGCCGGCAGAAGCCGCCGTCCTGGAGCGGGAAGTGGTACAGCCCTTCACCCCACTGGACTGGCAGGCGGTGCAACTGCCGACCCTGCTGGCGTTGGCCATAGATGAACTGCCGTCGCAGATCACCCAGCAACTGGACGACCAGGTCTTCGCCGCGATCAAGCAGAGCGCCGAACAGACCAAGTACGTGACCAACACCATCAACCGCCTGACGGCCGAAGACTCCCGCCAGGATCGTATCGACGCCTTGCAGACGGCGATCGGACGCTACGACGAAACCCTCGACCTGCTGCAATTCCTGCGGGGCCGCATGCCCGAGCAGCAACTGCGCGAGTACGCCACTCGCCTGTCGACATTACTGGGACAGCTACGGGAGCGGGCACTGACCAGCCTTTCCGGGCTGTGGGACGACACCACACCGGCGCCGGGGGCAACGGCGCCCAGGCCGGGGCCGTCGGCCGGCAACGGCAGGAAGAAGTTCATCCGCACCCGCAACCGGGAGGTATTCGTCGGCCGGGTGCGCGCAAAAACGCCCGAGCAGGAGGATGAAATCGTCGAGATCACCGACCCGAACGGGCGGCTGGTGTCGGCCTTCAAGGAGAACCGGGAGGATGCCCAGAACAGCTTCTGGGAGGAAGTGAAGGCAAAACCGGCGCCCGCCCCGGCTCCCGGACGCGGCAAGGTCGGGCTACCTCGCCTCATGACCCAGGGCCGTGCCGCACGGGAGAGCGTGCAGGCCTTGATCCGCCAGGTGATGGCGTTGACCGGAACCAGCAAGGAGCCCCAGAGCCTGCAGGAACTGCTGGAACACAAGGCGCAGAAACTGACGACCCTGGCAGACGATATCCAGGAGGTGCTGACCGAGGGCGGCGCCAAGCCGGACCAGGTTAAAACCGCCGAAGACCTGCGCGACGGCCTGCGCCAGGACGCCGCGCTGTTGGTCAGTGAGGGGCGCACGGCGCGCATCGCCGCGATCAAGAAAAACCTGCCGCAACTGACGCGCCTGCAATATCTCAAGGAACAGGACCAGGTCGACATTCACCGGGCCGGAGGGCGGCAGATGCTGCGCCGGGATGACTTCCTGCAGGAGTACGTGATCAGCAACAAGGACGGCCGGCCGCTGTGGTACGCGCACTTTCATTACCCAACGGCCACGACTGTGGACAGCGAGTTCGCCAGTGCGCACTTGAAGACGCTGGCGCAACGCCGACTGGGTGCCCGTTCCCAGGCGGCGGCCCGGGAACAGGCAGCCACGAGGATTCAGGCCGGACAAGGTGGCAGAGCGCAGCTGACGCTGGAGATTCATCGGGGACAGATTCTGAACAGGAGCCTGGCGCAGACGTTGTTCTTTAATGCGACCGAGCCGGATAAGGTGGGTTGAGTGTTGCGGTGGGTGCGGGGTCGAGAGCGGTTCTGACACACGAAATGGCCTTCTGGAAAATGCGTCTGTAGCCTTCAATAGTTTCCCAGCAGCGAGATCGGACATCGATCCGCTACTGGAAGATTGCCACGGCCCGAACAAACCCCGCAGACGCATGGCGGATCTTGTACGGGAAGCAACTGACCAGAAAGCCAAACGCCGGGAGTTGATCCAGGTTGGCCAGTTTTTCCATCTGGCCGTAGCCGATGTCGCGACCAGCTTTGTGCCCTTCCCAGATGATCGAGGCATCCCCCGTCGCACTGAAGCGTTCGCGGGTGTACTTGAACGGCGCGTCCCAGCTCCAGGCGTCAGTGCCGACCACCCTCACCCCTCGCTCCAGCAGGTACAGCGTGGCCTCGCGGCCCATGCCCACACCCGCGTCGAGATAGCCTGGCTGACCGAACAGGCTGCCCGCACGGGTGTTCACCAGCACGATGTCCAGCGGCTGCAATGGATGACCGATGCGTAGCAGTTCCTCTTCGACCTGCGCCGCCGTGACCACGTGACCATCCGGCAGATGACGAAAATCCAGCTTCACCCCCGGTTGCAGACACCACTCCAGCGGCAGTTCATCAATGCCGAAGGCCGGCTTGCCGCCGTCGGTGGTGGATGCGTAATGCCACGGCGCATCCATGTGCGTGCCACTGTGGGTGGTGATCTGCAGGCGCTCCGCCGCCCAGGACTCATCACCCGGCAGGTCTTCCTTGCGCAGGCCAGGAAACATCGCCGCCATTTCCGGCCAGCCCTGTTGGTGGTCCATGTAATCAATCCTGGGCAGCAGCGGTGGCGGATCGGTATAGGGGTTGTTGTCCAGAGTCACGGACAGGTCCAGCAGACGACGTTTGTGCAGGCTCATGCGGAAATTCCTTTACGGGTGGTCGCGCGGCGGCTGCGGCGCACGGGCAGATCGAGGGCGTTGTTCAACAGGCCGGTTACCGAGCCGTCGTGGCTGAAACCCAACGCGCGGGCCAGCGAGGTGCGCAGCGGCGGATAATGGCCAAACAGTGCTTCCAGTTGCGGGTCGGGGGCGAAGGCGATGTGCTCGCCGTTGGCCTCGCCAAAACTGGCCGCCAGGCCAGCCAGCACCTGGGCAATGGAAAGATGCAGCACCGGCAGTTGCCAGACACGCTGGCGGCCGGGGTTCTCCAGCTCAGCGGCATGTATCAGGTTGTCCACGCAGCAGCGGGCCGACATCCACCAGGCGCACGCCTGGGGTGAGACCGGGCAGGTATAGGCCTCCCCTGCCGCGTAGGCGTGCAGCAGGTCGCTCATGAATGCCGAGCGCAAACCGTTCGGCTCACGGGGACGGGCGACGATACCGGGCAGGCGCAGTGCACGGCCGTCCACTTCGCCGCGCCGGGCCAGGTCCTGCAAGGCAATTTCCACCATGCGTTTGTGCGCGGCATAGGACAGTTGCGGCGAGGCCGGGTGATGTTCATCCATGCGTGCAGGCAACTCGCCGCCGTATACCGCCACACTGCTGGCGTACACCAGCACGGGCGGACAAACCGCATTGCGCAACTGGTTCATCAGTTCCAGGCTGGCCTGCAGGTTCACTTGGTAACCCAGCTCGTACTGCGCCTCGGCCGCCCCTCCCGGCACACTGATCAGGTGGAAAACCACATCGACACCATCGGCCAATGCCCGACGCAACAAGGCAGGGTCGGTAACACTGCCCTGATGCCGGCGCAGGCGTTCGTCTTCGGAAAACGCCTCCAACTGCTGATCCAGCAGCAACAACGCCTCGATACGCCGGCCGCGCAACCCACCCCTTTCCCGCAGACGATGGACCAACTGGCGACCGACGAAACCATTGGCCCCCGTGACCATCACACGCATGGCCAGCCCCCCTGCACGACACGCTGGTCAATCGCCCCGAACAGCACCTCGCCCGCGGCCCCAAGCGCCTCCATCCGGACACGGTCGCCAAAACGCATGAAGCCCGTACGCGGCGCGCCGTGAGCAAGGGTTTCGATGGCGCGGCGCTCGGCGATGCAGGCCGACCCCACGGCACGGTCCGCGTTGGAAACGGTGCCGGAACCGATCAGCGTGCCGGCGCTCAGGCGTCGTGTCAGCGCGGCGTGGGCAATCAGGTCGTGAAAACCGAAGTGCATGGCGCCCCCGTGGGGGTGGCCGAACCACTCGCCGTTCCACTCCACGTTCAGGGGCAGGTGCACACGGCCGTCGCGCCAGGCATCGCCCAACTCATCCGGGGTGACCGCCACCGGCGCAAAGCTGCTGGCCGGCTTGGCCTGGAGAAAGCCAAACCCCGTCTTCATCTCCCGCGGTGCCAAGGCGCGCAGGCTGACATCGTTCAGTTGCAGCACCAAACGCACATGTTGCAGGGCGTGTTCAGCCGGACAGCCCATCGGCACGTCACCGACCAATACGGCGAACTCGCCTTCGAAGTCGATGCCATGGGCCTCGCTGGGCAACGGAATGTCCACGCACGGTCCGAGGAAATCGTCGCTGGCCCCCTGATAAATCAGCGGCGTGTGCTCGACACCCTCGATGGGTTCCAGGTTGAAGGCCTTCTGCATCAACTCGCCGTGACTGAGAAAACAGGAGCCGTCGAGCCACTGGCTGGCGCGCGGCAATGGCGCGGCAAGCTGCTGCAGGTCGAGTGCAAAGGCCTGCTCCACCTCATGGGCGTTGAGCCGCTGGTAAAGGTGCTGCAAGTCGGCCTCGACCAGCGCCCAATGCTCCAGCGCCGCCTGCAGCGTCGCAACGATGCCACTGGCCTCGACCGCCTGTCCCAGGTCACGGGCGACAACCAGCAGACGGCCATCGCGGCTACCGTCGTTGAGGGTGGCGAGCTTCATGGCAGCAACTCCTTCAGGCCCTCGGCGTAACGGCCATCGAGCAGGATGAAGACCATCCGCGCCATCTGTTCGCTGCGATTGCTCCAGGCATGATTGGTACCGCGCTGCACCACGATGTCGCCACGCTTGAGGTGCACCTCGTCGCCATCCAGCACCAGCCAGACCTCGCCTTCGGTGACGATGCCGTAATCCAGGGTCTGGGTACGGTGCATCAATTTGTGCTTCGAATCGCTCTTGCCTGTGCCGGCATGGGCTTCACCGATTTCGGCGAAGACAGCAGCCGCGTCCTCGGCGCTGACCTGGTTCTGCACGCTGTCCGGCGGAATGTCCACCACACGGATCACACTCCCGAGCGGGCCGGGACTCAGTTGCAGCGGCTGCGCCGTCGGATCGTCACCGTTATCCAGCAACGCCGGGCTGCCGAGGCTGTTCCAGACCTCATAGAACAGGGTCCCGGGCACCGCCTTGAGCGGGAAGTTGTTCGGCGTCGGGCCACAACTGGCGACAACCGCCTGCCCCTGGGCATCGTGGCCGGTGACCACACGTTTGAATGCTGGAAGAGATTGCATGCTGTCTCCTTTCAATTGCCGTCGCCGATGGTCGTGCCACCGTCGACAATAAGATTCTGTCCGCTGATGAAGGCGCCTCCCGGCGCCGCCAACAGCAATGCCAGGGCCGCCACCTCTTCAGGGCGGCCGCCCCGGCGCAGCGGGGTCAGGGCCAGGCGTCGTTGCAGGACATCCGGGTTGTCGGTGAGTGGTCGGGCGAATTCGGTGTGAATGACGCCCGGGCTGATGGCGTTGACCCGAATGTTCGAGGGCCCCCATTCCACCGCCAGGTTGCGCGCCAGTTGCGCAAGGCCTGCCTTGGAGAGTCCGTAGAGACCCAAGCCTTTGTTGCCGCGCACACCGGCAATGCTGGCCATCAGTACCACGCTGCCGCCGCCCCCTTCGGCCATGGCCGGTAGCAACGCACTGGTCAGCCAGACAGCACTGCGCAGGTTGACGGTGAAGGTGAGCTCCCACTCGGCAGCGCTGGCGGTCGCCAGCGGCCCCATGTGGGGGGCGACACCGGCGTTGCACACCAGGGCATCGAGGCGCCCGAAATGGTCCAGGCAACGATGTGCCAGTACTTTCACCTGCTCGGCGTCACGCAGGTCGGCCACCAGGGTGATGGCCTCGATTCCCTCCTGCTTCAACTGCACCCGAGCCTGCGCACAGTCCTGGGCGCTTTCGCTGCTGATGGCAATACGTGCGCCGGCCCGACCGTACTCGCGGGCGATCGCCAAGCCGATACCACGGGTGGCGCCGGTAATGAGTGCGGTCTTGCCCGCCAGGGAGAACAGCTCGCTCATTGGACACCTGCCATCGCCGCCGGCCGATGACGACGCAGCCACCACAGGCACAACGGTGCCAGGATCAGTTGGCCGATTGCGATCAACCACAGCACGTTCGGCAGTTGCGCCGTCACACCGTCGGTCAGGGCCAGCACCAGCAGTGGGCTGGCAAACTCACCGGCGAAAATCGAAGCCGTGAAGCCGCCCGTGGCACGACCACGCTGATCGAAGCCAACTTGTTGCATCACCTGCGTAATCAGCGTCGGCAGTAGCAGGCCGACACCCAGGCCATTGATCAGCACCGCCAGTACCACGGGGGCATGGCTGCTCGAGAAGGCCATCAGCGCGCCGCCCAAGCCCGCCGTAGCGAACCCCAGGGCCAGCAGCTTCGCCGCCGGCAGGCGACCCAACCGGCGAAAAGCCAGTGCACCGACCAGCACGCCCAGTTGATTGGCGCCCATGGTCAAGCCAACTTGTTGCGGTGCGTCGACGTGCAGGAGTTGCAGCAGGTAACCCACCTGCACCGGCACGATGAACAGGCTGACACCGGCCAGGCCCGTGAGCAGGTACAACGGCGCCAAGGCCGCCCACGCAAAGCGTGTCACGCAGGTCGAGTCAGGTTGGATACGATGGGCCCGAGGCTCCCAGAGCAGCGCGGCCATCAACGGCAGGCACAACAGGCCCACGGCGTAGAGCGTGAACGGCGTACGCCAGCCACTTTCACCCAGCGCCCCCCCTACCCCCATGAACACCGCAGCCGACAGCGAGGTCACCACCATCTGCAAGGCGAACAGCCGCTCCCGGCGCTGCCCCTCGAAGTAATCGCCCATCAGCGTGGTGCAGCAGGTCATGATGCCGGCCTCGGCCAAGCCAATACCGGCACGGCTGGCCACGATCAGGCCCAGTGAGTCCAGCCACAGCGGCACTATTCCGCAGAGGCTGTACAGCAACATGCTGGCCAACAGCAGCGGGCGGCGGCCAATACGGTCCGCCAGCACGCCAGCCAGCGGCGCCAGCAAGGCGATCACCAGGGCTGGCAGCGTGAGGGCCACCGGTACCAGCACAGCAGCACCGGGCGTCTCGGCGAAATGCGCCTGCATGCGTGGCAGCACCGGTGCAATCAGCACCGCGCCCAGCACGGGCAGGCAACTGCCGAACAGCAACAACAAGGCTTGCGCGTTACCCGCAGTGCGTTCAGCGCCCATGACTCACCTCCTCAAGCGTGCGCAGGCGGGTGCCGTGACGAACCGGGTCGACGCGCTGCTCGTGCAGCCGGGCCCTCTGCTCCTGAACCGGCAACACCGGCTCCACCTGCGTCCGGGGTTGCTGACGCGGCAACAGGAAGTAGGCCAGTGCCGGCAGCAGGATCAACGCCCCCACCATGTTCCAGATGAACATGAAGGCCAGCAGCACGCCCATGTCGGCCTGGAACTTGATCGGCGAGAAGATCCAGGTTCCCACGCCAATGGCCAGGGTGACGCCGGTGAGCATCACCACCTTGCCGGTGAACAGCAGAGCCCGGTAATAAGCCTCGGACAGGCTCGCGCCCTGGCGCAACTGGGCCAGCACGATGCTCATCACGTAGAGTGCATAATCCACGCCGATACCCACGCCCAGGGCGATTACCGGCAGCGTCGCCACCTTCACGCCCATGCCCAGCGCCACCATCAGCGCCTCGCAAAGAATCGAGGTCAGCACCAGCGGCAGTACCGCGCAGAGCACCGCCCGCCAAGAGCGGAAGGTCACCAGGCAAAGCAGGATCACCGCGCCATAGACCCACCAGAGCATGTCGCGGTTGGCCTGCTTCACCACCTGGTTGGTCGCCGCCTCGATGCCGGCGCTGCCAGCCGCCATCAGAAAGGTCGCCTGCTCGCTGTCGTTGGCCTTGGCAAAGGCCTGCACGCTGTCGACGACCCGCGCCAGGGTGTCGGCCTTGTGGTCGGTCAGGTAGGCGTAGAGCGTGAGCAGGCTGCAATCATCGTTGTACAGCCCACGCGGGGCGTTGGCGGTGACCATGTTCAAGGTCGCCTGGTTGTTCACCAACTCGTACCACTTCGGGTTGCCTTCGGACAGGCCGACCAGCACCCGGCGATTGAGCAGCGCCAGCGAGTTGGTCGAGTCCACCCCCGGCAGGCCACGCAACTGCCAGTCCAGGTCATCCACCCGTTTCAGGGTGTCATAGGCCGAGCAGCCGCCAGGGGCCGTGCGCACCATCACGGCGAAGACGTCGCTGCTGGCGCCGTAATGCCGGGCCATGAAGGCGTTGTCCCGGTTGTAACGCGAATCCGCCCGCAGTTCGGGGGCACCGGCGTCGAGATCCCCCACCTTCAGGTGCAGGCTCACGGCGTATCCGCCGGCGGCCATCAGCGCGGCCAGGGCGATGCAGGCTGCAGCCCAGCGGCGACGGGTGAACAGGTCCAGAAAGCGCCACAGCGCCTGCCTGCCCGCCCCGCTCGCCTCGGCCTCTTCGGCCCGCAGGCTGCGACGTGCCGCGCGGGCACTGACGCCCACGTAGGACAGCAGCACCGGCAACAGGATCAGGTTGGTGAAGATCAGCACCGCCACCCCCAGGCTCGCGATAACCGCCAGGTCCTGGATCACCTGAATCCGGATGATCATCAGCACGGCAAACCCCACCGCATCGCACAACAACGCGGTGAGCCCGGCCAGGAACAGCCGGCGGAAGGTGAAGCGCGCCGCCACCAGGCGATGCATGCCGCGGCCGATGTCCTGCATGATGCCGTTCATCTTCTGCGCGCCGTGGCTCATGCCGATGGCAAACACCAGGAACGGCACCAGCACCGAGTACGGGTCGAGTTCGTAGCCCAGCAGTGGCAGCAGGCCGAGCTGCCAGATCACCGCCACCAGCGAGCAGATCACCACCAGCGCGGTGCTGCGCACGCAGCGGGTGTACCAGTAGAGCACCGCGGCAGTGATCGCGATGGCGGCGGCAAAGAACAGCAGGATCTGCTTCAGGCCGTCGATGAGGTCGCCCACCACCTTGGCGAAGCCGGTGATGTGAATTTCCACGCCCTGTCCTTCAAAGCGCTCACGCAGCGCCTCGAGCTCATGGGCGAAAGCGGTGTAGTCCAGCGCCTGGCCGTCCGGCGTTTTGTCCAGCAGCGGCACGTAGAGGATGCTCGAACGCTGATCAAAGGCCACCAGTTGGCCGATCTCGTTGGAGCGTTCCACGTTACGCTTGAGTGCCTGCAGGCTCGCTTCACCGCCATCATAGCCGTCGGGGATCACCGGGCCACCTTCCAGGCCCTCCTCGGTCACGCCGGTCCAGCGGGTGGACGGTGTCCACAGCGACTTCATCGCCGCGCGGTCCACGCCCGGTAGCAGGTACACCGCGTCGTTGAGCTGCTGCAGGCTGCGCAGGTAGTCCTTGTCATAGAGCGTGCCGCGCGGGTTGGCCACGGCAATGCGCACCGCGTTACCCAGGCCGGCCAGTTCCTGGCGATGCTCCAGGTAGTTGTGAATGAACGGGTGGTCACCCGGAATCATCTTCTCGAAACTGGCGTTGAGGGTCAGGCGCGAAGCCTGCCAGCCCAGTAGCAGAGTCGCGGCCAGGCACAGCAGCAGAACCAGCGCACGATGGTTGAACAAGGCACGTTCCAGCAGCGAACCGGAGGTGCTGTCGAAATCATCGAGACGGCCGCTGGACGGCGCAGGAGAGTTCGTGGCGTGCATGGCTCAGTCCGTCGTGGTGGAGTGGGAGGAAGGCGTCAGGCGGCGGGCACCGGCCATGCCAACGGCGACAACGGCCCCATCGGCGGCCAGGGTCGCGGCGCTCAGCGGCAGCCCCTCGGACACCGGCAAGGGCTGCGCGGTGAAGTGATCGAGATCACTGCGCAGTAATATTCCCGCCTGGCTGGCGAGCAGCAGTTGGTCGCCGGCCACGCGAATGCCGTTGAGCGAAGCGGGAACGGGATTGGCCAGGGCCTGGAAGCTGGCGCCCGCGTCATCGGAGGCAAACAGCGAACCGCGCAGCCCACCGACCAGCAGCCGACCGTTGGGCAGCACGCTGGCTGCGAAGTAGCTGCCGTCGTAAGGCCCCTCAAGGGCCTCGAAATGGGCACCACCGTCACGCGAACGCAGCAGCAGGCCCTGCTCGCCGGCGATGTACAGGTCGGCGCCCTGGCGCGCCAGGGCATAGAGATGCAGCCCGCGCGGATTCGGTAACCGGTCCATGCTCGACTGCCAGCTGTGCCCGCCGTCGGCGGTACTCAGGGCCAGTCCATAGGCGCCCACGACCAGGCCGTGCCGTGCGTCGGCAAAACTCAGGGCCAGCAACGGCTTGTCGGCACCGTCGGCCAGCAGCCGTTGTGCGGCGCCGACGCGGTTGGCGTCGCCGGAAGCCTCGGCGGCCTGCAGCTCCAGGGCGGCGGCGCGCTGCCCATCAAGCTGCAAGGCCCAGTGCTCACCGCCATCTTGCGTGTACAGCACTACCCCGGCGTGACCGACCGCCCAGCCGTGGTGTTCATCCACGAACTGCACGGCGGTCAGGCTGACGCTCACCGGTACCTGCGTGGCCTGGCGCCAGGTCGTGCCGTTGTCATCGCAGAGCAGCACCACACCGCGCTCGCCCACCGCCACCAGGCGCTGGCCGGCCCGGGCCACATCCAGCAGCACCGCGCGCAGTGCCTGGGGACCTTGCAGCGCGGGCTGCGCCAGGATATTCACACTGTTCCCGGCAAAAGCCGGGGGCAGCCCGCAACAGGCCGCGAGCAGCCAGCCGTAGAGGATCTTCTTCATCGCACGCAACCTTTATTCTTGTAGTCGGTACAGCCGCAGCAGGAGGTGCCCCCCCTCAGCGCACACCCTCGCCCGCCATGGCGTCGGCGGTGAACACCGAGTCCTTGTAGGGCGGCACGATGCGGTACTGCTCGTTCTTGCCGGCGAACAGGTCGCCCGCAAACCAGGCACCCGAGAGCAGGTCGTAGAAGCCGTTGGTGAGGGTCACGACGCCGGGCAGGTCAGGCAGCACCACGGGCGAAGTCCAGACCACCTTGGCCAACTGGTTGCGCGCGTCGTAACGCTCACCCAGTACGGCAGCCCAGGTGTCCTCGTCGAGGTAGTAGGTGCTCCTGGGCATCACATGGCGCTGGCCACTCTTCAACGTCGCCTCCACCACCCAGACGCGATGCAGCTCCCAGCGAATGACTTGGGGACTCAGGTGATGCGGGTCGAGCAGTGCTTCGGCGTTGGCCGCTGTGAAGACCTTGTTGGCGTTGTAGGGGATGTACATTTCCTTCTTGCCTACCAGCTTCCAGTCGAAGCGGTCGAGACGGCCGTTGAACACGTACAGCTCGTCGAAACTCATGACCCCGGCGGTGGCAGGTGTGGGGGTGTCGCAGCAGGCATTGGGCAGGCGGCGCACCCGGCGCTGGCCCGGCAGATAGGTCCACACCGCGGCCTTGTCGGCGTTGAGGTTTTCAAGGCCGGTGATGGCTTCGCCAGCCCGCAGCGGCGGGCCGTCGTTGGTCATGCGGATGGACCAGAACACGCCCTTCTCGCCACTGCCGCCAGGCAGGTACCAGGGCATCTGCAAATCGGAGCGCGAGTCGTTGGTCAGCACGTGCTTGCCGTCGGCGGTGGTCAGGTACTGATTGAAGCTGGCGTGCCAGGAGGCACCCCGCCAGCGCAGCAGGTGGTTCCACATGGCTTCCACGCCATTGGCCGGAATCGGGAACGGAATACCCCCGGACGCGCCTTCCGGCATCGGGCCTGCCGGGCCATCGACCAGCTTGCCTTGGGTCGCGTTGGCAAAGGTGGCGTCGTACACCGATTGCGGCGCGGCGGCGCTGCGATGGGTGGGGTAGACCTGCAACCGGTAGCTGTCCGGGTACTTCTTCAGCATCGCCTGGATGCCCGGGGTCAGCTTGTCGGCGTACTGCGCCATGTTCTGCGCGGTGATGGTCAGTTGTGGCTGCTCGCTGGCGAACGGATCGCCACGCTTGCCGCCGTCCTTGTAGGCCGGGTCGACCTGGGTGTAGCCACCGGTCCAGGCCGGAATACTGCCGTCGGCATTACCGGCCCGCTCGCCACCGAGCGGTGTCAGGGTGGTCCTGAGCTTGCCCGCCTCTTCGGCAGAGACGGCGGCCAGGGCGCCGTGGGCAAACAGCAGGGAAGCACTCAGGGCAGTGAGCAGGCAAACGACTTTCTTGTTGTGTTTCATCGGGTAATCCTCGGTCAGAAGGTACGGCTGACGGTGAAGGCGATGAAGTCGCGGTCTTTGAGCGACTGTTCGAAGGTGTAGTGGCTGTTGGCGTCGAGGAAGGTGTTCTGCGGGCCGTAGTAATGCGTGTAGGTCAGGCCCAGGTTCCAGGTGTTGAGGTAGTTGCCCTTCAGGCCAATGTTCAGGTCCCCACCGTGGTCGCTGCCAAAGCCGGTTCCCAACGCCATGGAGGCGCCATGGGTGTAGCTGGCACCGACCGGCACGGACAGGTCGAGGCCGGGCAGGATCTGCCGGTACATCGGCTCGAAAACCAGGCGCAGGCTGGTGGCGTCGCGGTCGGCGTTGGGGTCGACAGCATCGGCGTTCTGGCTGATGCTCATCACCCGGTTCCAGGCGATCTCACCGAGGAAGCTCGATTCGGGAGCGATGAAGTTCGGCTCCAGGCTCGCCAGCCAGGAGAAGTTGGCGTGCAGCGTGCGGCCTGTGGCGTAGAGCGGGTCGTCGCTGTTGTTGATCGCCTCACCGACGAGCAAGGCATGCTGGTTGGTCGAGGCCAACGGCTGGTTCCAGCGGGTGGACAGCTCACCGGCGATGTTGAAGTTGCTCAGGGTCGTGGAGAAGCTCGCCCCCAAGGCCTCGATGCCTTCGGGGTAGACCCAGTAGAATTCGCCGGCCTTGCCGGTGACCGGGTTCAGATTGGCGAAATCGGGGCGCACGTTGAGCTGCGGCGACTTGTCGTGGAAACGGATGGCATAGACACCCCAGTCCACGGTTTCGGTGCGCCAGCGCAGTTGCACCCCGCCCTGCCCCGAGTCCTTGGCCTTCTTGTCCTGGCCACGGTAGAACGCCAGCGGCTGACCGCCCGGCATGACCGCGCTGCCCACGTACATGCGCTCGCCGCCGTCGCCGAAGAAATCATCGTTGGAGAAATAGCTGCCGGCCGCCGGCAGGCGGTTGGCCTCCCACTCGAACTGGTAGTAGGCGCCCAGGGAAACGTCGGGGGTCAGTTGCAGTTGACCGGACATCTGCCTGACCGGCCGGATCAGTTCCTTGAACTGGGTATTGGGCACCGACAGGCCCTTGACCACATCCACCGGCGCCATGCCGCCGGCAATGCCGTTCATGCCGTAGAACAGGCTCTCGCCCCATTGCATGGCGTATTGGCCCAGCCTTCCGGACACGGGTCTGTCGCCAATCTCGGTCTTGCCGAAGATAAAGGCGTCGAGCAGCTCGCCCTTGCGCCCGTGCAGGGTACGGGTGTCGTCGGTGAACGTGTCGTGGCCGACCGAATAACTGTTGGCCCGGCTGGGGTCACTGTTGTCGGTGCCCTGGTTGTAGACATCGTCATACCAGGCCGCACCGCTGACCCGCGCACCGACGTTGCCATAGGTGATATCGAACTCCGACAGCAAATCCAGGCGGTTGGAGATCAGGCCCTTGTCAAAGTTGCGATCGCCATCGTCCAGGTTCAGGGCGGTCTGCCCTTCGGTGAGCTGGCTGCTGGCGTGCTGGGTGCGCCAGGCGGCGCTGTACTTGAGGGTATTGTCCCAGCGCACCCGCAGGTCGGGGTTGCCGGTGTCGATTTCAAAAGCCTGGGCCTGGCCTGCAGCCAGTGCAAGCAGCGCCAGGGTCATGGGTTTGAGCGGCGGCAGCGGCCGCACGGTTGCACCTTTGCGAGTCAACATCGGGGCTTCCTCTTTCTTGTTCTTGTACGTCGGTGTTGGCGTAAGGTCCGGCGCGCCAGCAAGGCAGGGAACACCGGCTACGGGCATTCAGATGGGTCGTGCGGTGACCTCCAGCATCTGCTTGACCAGGCCGATGCGGTCGAAGGACGGGTCACGCTGGACCTCCTTCTCGCCCGCGAGCAGGGACATGTCGCTGATGAACTTGCAACGCTCGAAACGGCGTGCCATGAAACGCTGCAACTGCTCGTCCAGGCCGCCACCGGCCGTGATTTCCTCGGCCAGCACCACGGCATCCTCGATGGCCATGCCGGCGCCCTGTCCCAAGTGCGGCGTGGTGGCATGGGCGGCATCGCCAATCAGCAGGACACGCCCGCGATACCAGGGCTCGTCGACGAACACGGCTTCCAGCGGTTTGTAGACGACCTCGGCACTGTCGCGGACCTGCTCGCGCAACTCGCCAATCAGCCCACCGAAACCGGCCAGGCGCTGGCGCAGGCCATCGGCCAGGCTGGCGGGCTCCATCCAGGGGTTGCCCGGTTCGTGGGAGGTGGTGAACAGGTACATCAGGTCGTCGGCCAGGGGCACCAGGCCGGCGTTGCCCGCAGGCCCCTGATAGTTGGCCAGATGGTCGATGCCGGCGGCCCGGGGAAAGTTGTAGCGCCATACCGACTGCCCGGTGAAATGCGGCCGGTAGCGGTCGCCGAACAGCAGCCCACGTACCTTCGAGAACAGCCCGTCGGCACCGACCATCAGCGCATAGCGGCCCTGGCTGCCGTCGCTGAACAGCACGTCCACGCCACTGGCTTCCTGCTCGAAGCTCTCCACCGAGGTGCCCAGGCGCACCCGGGTGCCGAGTTCGATGGCGGTTTCGCTCAACACCTTGTGCAGAGCACGGCGGGAGATGCCGACGTTGGCCGGGTACTGCGGGCCGGCCAGGCGCTGTCCGGGAATACGCGCCAACTGCTGGCCCTGGGTGGTGTAAATGGCCACGTCCTCGAAGGCGTAGGCCGCATCAAGGTAGGCGTCGAGCAGGCCCAGGCGGTGCATTTCGCGCACGACGTTGCTCTGCTGGATGATGCCGACGCCGTAGACGGTCCACTCGGTTTTCAGTTCGACCAGGTCGACCGCAATGCCCTTGCGGCGCAGGGCAATGGCAGCGCACAGCCCGCCAATTCCGCCGCCCACGATCAGCACGTTGTTCACAGTATTCATGGCATGTCTCACGTCTTGTTCTTGTTGTCCGCCCCGTCATGCGTGGCGGCCGTTTCCTGTGCCTGGGCACAGCTTCCCGGCAGCGCCGGGTTTTGACCAATCGAGTCCTGGGATGCGACCTATCGCGCGGCGCGATAGGTCAGCGTTCCAACTGAGCCAGCGGCAATAGCAGCCAGCCGTCCACCTCACGGTGCTCCAACGCGTGCAGCACATCGCCGCGGCAAGGGCCGTGGACACAGGTGCCGTCGTCCGGCCGAAAGCGCGCCCCGTGGGCGTAACAGATCACCCACTGGCCATCGGCACTGAGAAAGCGGTCCTTGCGGTACTCCAGGGGCACCAGCAGGTGCGGACAGAGGTTGCGGTAGACCCGCACCTGTCCCTGATACCGCAGGGCAAACAGGCTGTCGGCGCCCCGGCCCTGCGGGTCGAAGCCACGGGCCTGGCCATCGCCCAGCGCCTCGAGCGGGCACAGTGCTACGCAGCCCACGACCTAGTCCTTCCTGGGCGGCGGGCCACCGGGTGCCCACTTCTCCCGGGAGGTAAACAGGAACAGTTGCGAGTTGTCCGCCGACATCGGCGCCTGGCGCGCGCCCCAGTCGTCGTCATGCTTGTCCATGTCGGCGTCGTACTCGATGTGGCAGCCCAGCGGGCTGTTGAAGTACCAGAACCAGTTGGAGCCCAGCAGGTGCCGGCCCGGGCCCCAGAAGCTGGTCCAGCCCTTTTGCTGAAAACGGGTGCCGGCCAGCAGCACTTCGGTGCCGCTTCCCATGTGGAAGGTGAAATGCTCGCAGCCCTGCATGTGCGGCGGAGTCTGGATCATGAACAGGCAGTGATGGTCGTCCATGCCCGCCGTGCGCATGAAAGGACCGACTCCCACGAAACTGTCGGTGGTGACGAAGCCCAGGCGGTCGCGATAGAACGCTTCACCCTTGGCAGCGTCGGGTACGAAATACACCACGTGGGACAAGGTGCGCGGCTGCGCCGGCATGTCCGGGGTAATGCCCAACTGGTTGAGGGGACGTTGCGGCGCGCTGCCAGGCGCATTGGTGAGGTCGGCCGGCGCGTCGAAGGCCCGGCGGCACGAGACCTGGAAGGCGATGGCAAAGCCCAGGTCATCGACGGTATGCAGCACGCCGTGAGCATCGCGGCGCAGTTCGCGGTCACGCCCCAGTTCATCGGCGATGGCCTCCAGCTCCTGCGCCGAGGCCACGCCATAAACCGTCTCGCGCAATGACGGGGTCGGGCCCAGGGCCGGCGGCAGGCTCGGGTCGTCCCCGCGGCGGATGATGATCGCGGTGCCGTCCAGGGCCTCGAAACGCCCACCGTCGGCCTCCAGATCGGTGGCCGTCAGGCCGTAGTCACGCAGGCAATCGGCACAGGCCTGGATATCGTCGACGCCGAACACCAGCGCGTCGAGTCCAAGAATGTTCATGGCTACCACTCCGTTGAAATTATTATGGGGCGCCAGGCAGGTCGCCCGGTAAGGGGTCTGGCGACGGCAGGTCGCTCGACTGGAGCGCAGGTTGAAGGCTGTCGGGGCTAGCTGACCAATCGCGTGTCAGGATGCGAGGCATCGGCAATTGCGATACCTGTACGCCAGCCCATGGCGTGGGCTGTTGGCTCATTCGGGCAGCGAATGGGTCTTGACGTGCGGGTCAGGGAGCCGGAAGGTATCGCGAAAATAACTACAAGAACCGTGAGCCATCGCCATGCGCTTTCACCACCTGGATCTGAACCTGCTGGTGGCCCTGGATGTCCTGCTCGAGGAGCAGAACATCACCCGAGCTGCCGAACGCCTGCACATGACCCAATCGGCCACCAGCGGTGTGCTGGGGCGTTTGCGGACCTTCTTCGAGGACGAACTGCTGGTGCAGGTCGGCCGCAAGATGCAGCCCACGCCGTATGCGCTGGAGCTGGCCAAACCGGTGCGCGAGGTGCTGTTGACCATCCGCTCCTCGATCACCGCCAAGCCGGTGTTCGAACCGGCCAGCAGCAAGCGGCACTTTCGCCTGGTGACCTCGGACTACCTGATCAGCGTGCTGTTCGCCCAGGTCATCCAGAACATCCACCGTGAGGCGCCGCACATCACCTTCGAAATGGTCAGCCCTGGCGACAACAGTGCCGAATTGCTGATGCGCGGCGAGGTCGACATGATGATCGTGCCCGAGCGCTACCTCATCGAGGGCCACCCGGCGCAACTGCTGTTCGAGGAAGACCATGTCTGCGTCGTCTGGCGGGACAACCCCGAGGTCGGTGACCAACTGACCCTGGAGCAGTACATGGAAATGGGGCATATCTCGGTGGGTTTTGGCCGCAACCGGCACCTGAGCATCGAGGACTGGTTCATGAGCCAGTACGGTTTCAACCGCCGCCTGGAAGTGATCACCAACGATTTCAACACCCTGCCGCAGTTGCTGGTGGGCACTCAACGCATCGCCACCATGCACCGCCGACTGGCCGAACTCTACGCGGGCTACCTGCCGCTGCGCATCCTGCCACCACCGGTGAAAATCCCGGTGATGCGCGAATTCATGCTGTGGCACCGCAGCATGGACGGCGACTCCATGCACCGCTGGCTACGTGAGCGCATCGGCGACTTCATCCAGCGCGCCGACCAGCACCCGGCGCCCCTTCGCGTCACCGCCTGAGCCCCACTCATCGCCTCGGCCGTCACTACGGCGGCGGGGCATCGCGTTTGGCGATACCTCGCATCCCGACTCACGATTGGCCCCCGCCTGCCCGGCCTGCGTACCTTGATCGTGGAACCGCGCCCTGCGTGCCTGCCGCAGTTCAACGGCGCCGGACTCAACGACCGCAGAAGGACAATAAGAATGTTCCGTTACTTCCCCACCAACTACGTCTGGAATCTCTCGGTGGACCTGGCCATCGAGATGGGTGCCCGCCTGGGTGAGATCGAGGCAATGTGCGCCCCGCTGCAGGAGGCCGCCAAGCAGCCCGACGCCGCCGGCACCCAGGCTTTTCGCGAAACCTGGGCAAAGATGGCCGACAAGCTTTGCTCCCTGGCCGAGGAAGACGAAACCGCCGGCCGCCGCCTCTCCGCTGGCGAGAAGTACAACCGCGCCGCCACCTACTACCTCACCTGCGAACGCCTTCAAGCCCACGGCGCGCCGGGACGCGCCGAGCTGTACCAGCGCTTCCTGGAGACCTTCGCCCGTGGCATCGACCTGTCCAGGGAAAATTGCGAACGGGTGGAAATCCCTTATGAAGGCCAGTGCCTCTCAGGCCTGTTCGTACGCGCCGAGGGCGTGAGCGGCCCTGCGCCGCTGCTGGTTCAGGTCAATGGCCTGGACTCGACCAAGGAGATGAAATACCGCGTTGGCCTGCCCGCCTGGCTGGCCAGGCGCGGCGTATCGTCGTTGATCATCGACCAGCCCGGTACCGGCGAAGCGCTGCGTCTGCACGGTCTGACGGCCCGTTACGACAGCGAGCACTGGGCCAGCCGCGTGGTGGACTGGCTGGAGACCCGCCCCGAGGTCGATCCCAAGCGTATCGGCCTGGAGGGCGTGTCGCTGGGCGGCTACTACTGCCCGCGCGCCGTGGCCTTCGAGCCGCGCTTTGCCTGTGGCGTGGTCTGGGGCGCCAACCATGACTGGCGCGATGTGCAGAAGCGCCGCCTGGAGAAGGAAGGCAACTTCCCGGTGCCGCACTACTGGGCACACGTGCGCTGGGTCTGGGGGGCGAATGACATGGACGAGTTCATGCGCATCGCCGAACACGTACACCTCGACGGCGTGCTGGACCGTATCCGCGTGCCGTTCCTGGTCACTCACGGCGAGAAGGACTCGCAGATCCCGCTCAAATGGGCACATCGCACCTACGAGCAATTGGTGAACAGCCCGAAACGCGAACTGAAGATCTTCACCGAGCGCGAAGGTGGCGTGCAGCACTCCAGCTTCGACAACAGCATCAACGCCGGCCACTACATCGCCGACTGGGTGGCCGAGACCCTGGGCGGTCATACCGCCTGACAGGTTGCACGCAAGGGGACCTGCGCAAGGTTCGTGCAGGTCGCCCCGCTGCGCCTTTGTTGATCGGCAACAAGTCCGGTGGTGTGCACGTAGAGCAGCTCATCGTCGAACGGCTCATGCAGCCGGGCATGGTCCTGCTCGACCAGGGCGCGCTGGCGCTCGGTTTCCAGGTTCAGCAACAGATCGCGAATCGCCTTCATGGGATTGTCCTTGATAGTGGATTGGCGGGCGCATCCTCACCCCGCCTGGCCCTGCGGAAAAATCGCCATTGGCCATGCCAGGCATCGCCACTGCCGATACCCGCCCTTGACGGGCCTTTGCCACGGGCGCCCCCAACCAATACACGGCTCTGCGCCAGGTATCGATGGCATCGATGGCTGGCCATCGACAGCATCTGATGGTGCTGGGTCGCACCGCCAGCCTAGCCTGCCGGCCAACAACAAGACGAGGAGACCACCCATGGGCACCCTGCACCTGCACTGCTCCACCCTGTTCGACGGCACCGGCCTGCACACCCGCCGGCAACAGACGCTGATCATCGAAGGCGGCGTGATCCGCCATGTCGGGCCAACGTCGGAGGCGCCCCGCCCGCAACCCGGTGACCGCGAAGAACATGGCCACTTCGTCATGCCGGGACTGGTGGATGTGCACACCCACCTGGCATTCGGTAACGCCCAGAGCGAGGAAGACATCGACATCTGGACCAGCGACGAATTTCGCGCCTTGCGCGGGCTGTTCTTCGCCCAGCACGTGCTGGCCGCCGGCGTGACCTCGATGGTCTGCCCCGGCGACAGCGGTCAGCTCAGCATCGCCGTGCGCAACACCGTCAACGCCGGGTTGTTCGAGGGCCCGCGTATCGCCGCCAGCAGCCGGGTGATCACCAACCGGCAGAGCCTCAACGACTGGTTTCCCAGCCGGGTCGGCGCCCCGGAGTATTTCACCGCCGCTTTGGTCACCAGCCGCACCGAAGCCATCGCACAGATCCGCAAGCAGGCCAAGGATGGGGTGGACCTGATCAAGATCGCCATGGACGGTACCCATCGGCGCCCCAACGGTGAAATCATCGCCGCCTTCACCGCCGATGAAACCCGCGAAATGGTCGATGAGGCCCACCGCCTGGGGTGCCGTGTCGCCACCCACGCCTACGGCCGAGAAGCGGTCATGTACGCGGCCAAGGCCGGTGTCGACCTGGTCTTTCACGCTTTCTACATGGACGACGCCTGCATCGAGGCGCTGCTGGAGGCTGGCAGCGTGCTGGCACCGACCCTGACCTTCCCGCAGAACACCGTGGACTTCTGCCAGCCTCACGACCCCGCCATCACCACCGGCTATGCCGGCTACTGCGCGCGCACGTTGGAGCTGGGTACGCCGGTGCTCAAGCGCGCCAAGGCCGCCGGCATTCCCTTCGCCTGCGGCAGTGACAGTGGTTTTGCCGTCACGCCCTACGGTGAATGGCACGCGCGCGAGCTGGAGCTGCTGGTGCGGCGCCTGGACTTCACCCCGGCCGAAGCGCTGTTTGCCGCCACCCACGTCGGTGCGCGCCTGATGCCCAAGGGCGAGTCCCTCGGTACCCTGCAGGTGGGCAAGCAGGGCGACCTGCTGATCCTGGATGGCTCGCCCCTGGAGGACATTCGTATCCTGCAGGATCGCCAGCGCCTGCAGGCCGTCTACAAGGCCGGCGAGCCGGTACGCCTGCAACGCACCGCCTACAACCCCAAGCAGGTGTCGGACTTCAACTCGCTGAAATGGACCGACCTTTACACCCGCGATCGCGTGGCCGAACTCGGTAAATGGAGCCTGTGAATATGATCGTCCTTGATTTCGAACGGGCCGCGCGCCTGGCTGCCTCGACCCTGCGTCATGCCCGCGCGCTGGGCGTGCGTCCGCTGGCTGTCGCCATCCTCGACGCTGCGGGCCATCCCCTGGCCGTGCTGCGTGATGAACAGGCGAGCTTTCTGCGCCCACAGATCGCCACCGGCAAGGCCCGCGGCTGCCTGGGCCTGGGCTTCGGCGGGCGGGAGCTGGCGCGCCGCGCCCAGGCCATGCCGGCGTTCTTCGATGCCATCAACAGCCTGACCGGCGGCGACGTCATCCCCGTGGCCGGCGGCCTGCTGTTGCGCGATGACGATGGGCAACTGCTGGGCGCCATGGGTGTCAGCGGAGATACCTCGGACAACGATGAGCGTTGCGCGCTGCTGGCAATCGAGGAGCTTGGCCTGGTTGGTGACACCGGCGATCTTCAGTCCTGAGCGAGCGCCGCGGCCTGCTCCGTCAGCACCTGACGGAGCCAGGTCAGCGCCGGGTCATTGGCCTGCTGTGGGTGCCATTGCAAGACCTGTTGAGCCCCTGGAAAAGCGATCGGCGACGGCCAGACCCGCAACGGATAGCGCCGTGCCAGCGCCTCGGCCTGGCGGCGAAACAACGTCGAGATACGCGGCGTGCCGACGACGAACTCGGCCATCAGGGCAAAGCTCTGCACCGCTACCACAACCCGCCGTTCGATGCCCATGTCGCGCAGGTACTGGGTGTCCAGCGAGAGGTTCTGGCCATCGGTGAACTCGCGCACCACGTGGCCGGCCGCGCAGTAGTCCGCCAGGTCCAGGCCCGCCTGATAAAGCGGTTCGTGCGCGCAGACGATGCAGCAGAGTTCGTCCTGGAGCAGGGAGGTGTGTGGATAGCGGGTGTTGAGGCGCCGCTGCGGCACGATCACCAGGTCGCTGCGGCGATAATCCAGTGCCTCGGCCACCACATCACCGTCCCGCGGCAGTGGCAAATCGCGAACCACCAGCGATGCATCGGGCGCCAGGCGGGCCAATGTGCGGCTGACCGCCGGTACCAGGGTAGCGGACACATAGTCCGAGGCCACCAGCACGAAGCGTCGGTCGCAGCGGGCCGGCTCGAAGGCCAGGGACATTTCCACCACTTCGCCCGTCAGGCTCAGCAGCTCGCGCACCTTGGGTGTCAGTTGGCGGGCCAGGGCACTGGGCTCAAGGCCACGCCCGAGCGGCACCAGCAGCGGGTCCTGAAAGTGCTCGCGCAAACGCCCCAGCGCCGCACTCGTCGCCGATTGGCCAAGGTTGAGACGCTGTGCCGCCCGGCTGACACTGCGCTCTTCGAGCAGCACATCCAGGGCGACCAGCAGGTTGAGATCCAGACGTCGGTAGCGCATGGAGGGAGTTATACCTGTGTGCCAGGTCTGGAGGGGGCGTGTTTTGCGTTACCTGGTATCGGCGTTGGCGATAGCTGCCCTTACTCCTTCACCCTTGGATGCGGGTTGTCATAAGGCTGCTGCGTCAAAGCTCTTGAAGAGTCGATTGTGCACAACCTGCAAAATTACCACCGGAACTCGAAGCCGTTCAGATAGCACAGCACGGCGAAGACATCCTTTGCTCAGTAGCCCGCGCGGCACAAGCACGGGGTGGGTGATTTCAGTGGCACTTCTGAAACACCACACTAGTGCAAAAAGTCATTTCCTGCGTATACTGGGCCCGTAAGGAACGCCCTTAAAGTTGTCAATCGACATGGTAGTCTAGTGCAATGCCTTTTTTTAAATGCTTTCAACCCCATCTAGCACTACAACACAAGTTGGCAGTTTCATTTATAACCTTGGCCTTGACCGTTGCAGGAGCCACACTATGGCGACAATCTCAAGTTCAAGCGACTACTATCCCAACATTCGTATCAGTCAGCCTCTCTGACATAGAAACCAATGTCACCGCACTAGGCAATTTACAACCAAAAAAATATGTCGATGTAGGGGCCCAAGTTTCAGGGCAGATCATGCAACTGCATGTACAGCCGGGAGATATTGTAGCCAAGGGTGAACTCCTTGTTGAGATTGATCCGAGCGTTTTAACCGCAGCGGTGGATGCTGGCCGGGCCTCCCTCAAAGCCCTAAAAGCACGATTATTAGATCAAAGGGCACAGCACTGGCTTGCATCTCAGCGATTGGCACGGCTTCGCGTGCTCGCCCAGAACGGTGCCACGAGCCTGGATGACCTACAAAGTGCCGAGGCGACGCTAACCTCTACCGGCGCTCAAATTGAACAACTTCAAGCTGAGATTGTGCAAACTTCAGCAACATTGAAAGCTGATGAAGCGAGACTGAGTTATACAAAAATCTATGCACCGATGGCAGGCACTGTGATCTCTGTTGATGCGCGGGAAGGCCAGACATTGAATGCCAATTATCAGACTCCCGATATTTTGCGAATCGCCGATCTGACAAAAATGACGGTCTGGACTGAAGTATCAGAAGCCGACATTGATAAGATCAAGCCTGGCATGCCCGCGCAATTTACAACCCTTTCTGATGATCAACGGCACTGGCAGGGCAAGGTGCGCCAGTTGCTACCTGCTCCGCCGGCTTCCATGGATATTGGCGCAAGCAAAGGCAAGATGCCAGCGAATAGCAAGGTGGTCGTATACACGGTACTGTTCGATGTTGATAACGCCGATACCGCGCTCTTGCCGCAAATGACCGCCCAAGTTGTCTTCACTCGCCAACTGGCAAAGAACACCTTGACCGTTCCTATTTCTGCATTGTCACTCACGGGGACTGGCCAGGATCAATACACTGCCCGCGTTCAGCAAGCTGATGGCAGCGTTGACGTTCGCCATGTTCGCATCGGCGTTCGCAATCGAGACACGGCCCAGGTGCTGGAGGGGCTGACACCTGGCGACGTCGTGCTGCAGAATGAAAATAACAAGACAGGCCCTAACGGATGACGGCCTTCAAAGCAGCAATGATCGATAACAGTGTCCCACTGATTGAACTGCGTGGTGTGCATAAAACGTACGCGTCGCCTACAAGCATCGCCGGGGAATCTTCCGTCAGCTCGGACGTCTTACGCGGCATTAATCTGAACATCTACGCCGGAGAGTTCGTCGCGATCGTTGGCGCGTCAGGATCGGGCAAATCAACGCTGATGAACATCATCGGCATGCTCGACAGCGCGAGCACCGGCACTTACCGCTTGAACGGAGAACTCACCGCTGACCTCGATAGCGACAAGACAGCCGCACTGCGCAGAAATACCTTTGGCTTCGTCTTTCAAAACTACCAATTGCTGTCGACGGAAACCGCCAGGGAAAATGTCGAACTCCCGGGACTCTACGCCGGACTGACCGCCACCGAACGTCGCACCCGCGCCATTGAACTGCTGCGACGATTGGGAATGGCTGAACGTATAGAACACAAACCCAGTCAATTGTCAGGCGGCCAACAACAGCGCGTGGCTATCGCCCGGGCACTCATAAATGGCGGGCACATCATACTGGCAGACGAGCCCACCGGAGCGCTCGATAGCAGCAGCGGCAGCGAAGTCCTCGGCATGCTCCACGAACTGTCAGAAAAGGGCCATACCATCATATTGGTAACCCACGATCCCAATGTCGCGGCTCAAGCTCAGCGAATTGTCGAGATCCATGACGGACAGATCGTGGGGGACACTACCCAATCACGCCCGGCCCTCGCGCCATCTTCCGCTGAATCCGTGACCAAGCACCGCGTCGAGCACGATTATCAACACGCTCATATTTTTTTCGAACTCGCTAGAACTGCTTGGCGATCTTTGCATTTGAACCGCATCAGGGCCGGTTTGACGCTACTTGGAATCATCATAGGCGTCGCCTCGGTCATCATCATGCTAGCCGTGGGCAGTGGTGCACAGAGGCAGGTCATGGCCCAGTTCGACACGCTCGGCGTCAGAACGATGTTTGTATATACCAAGCCGTCCAGCACGCGCTCGGGAAGCGCACCGTTGACGCTAGAAGACGCCGAGGCCATCAGGAGCCTACCCAATGTTCAGGCCGTCGCGCCCTATAGCCAGGAGAGCGTGATAGTACGGCGCGGCAATATCGACCATGAAACCTATGGCGGCGGTGCCACCTCTGATTGTCCCAGCGTTCTGAATTGGAGCGTGTCGGAGGGAAAGCTCTTCAACGAGCAGGATTATCGCGGAACCGACCAAGTTGCGATCATTGGCCAGACGGTCAAGAAAGCCCTGTTTGCCGACGGTTCTTCTGCGCTAGGACAAACGATCCTGATTGATCGCGTTCCGTTTCTTGTCATCGGTGTCTTCTCCGCCAAAGGTCCTAGTGGGGGCGTGGATCAAGACAACCGGGTGACAGTCCCCTACCGCGCTGCGACGGCCCGGCTGTTCGGCCACCCTTATCCCGCCTGGATAGCCGTGCAGTTGCAGCAGATCGACAAGGCAAGCGAAACCATAGAATCAATTCAAAACACACTGGCACGCCAGAGGCGCACAAGGGATATCCAAGTCTGGAACCCGATCGAAACGGTCCAAGCCCAAGAAAATTCATCCCAGTCCATGACACGTATGCTCGGCCTAGTGGCGGCCATCTCACTGATCGTGGGCGGCATTGGTGTAATGAACGTCATGCTCATGAACATTCGGGAACGCATTCGCGAAATTGGCATGAGAATGGCGACCGGAGCCCGCCAAATAGATATTCATGCGCAGTTTTTGATAGAGGCGATAATGGTCACGACAATAGGCGGCATTATCGGTGTCGTCTCGGGAGTCGGCACCGTTCAGGTCTTGGAGATAATCGACGTTCCCGTTGAACTTTCGCTACTCGCTTGTCTGGGCGCATTAACCTGTGCCGTCCTGACCGGGCTTGTATTTGGCTTCATTCCGGCACGCAAAGCTGCGCGCCTCAATCCCGCGCACGCCCTATCCACGCATTGAATAAATGTCTTGATGGCATGAGTACTTTGCAGGGTATACATTACCTTCGATACGATTGAAGACTGGACCGAGTAAAAATGGACTTATCTGATCTTTCCTGCGGCACCGCAAAACTATGCTCCAGCGGCAACTGTCGTGACCTCTTCAAACTTGACCGCAGCGCTATCGAAGACACCTTCAAAAGCGCCGGCCTTTTGCTTTTCCGAGGATTCGAAACGTCTCCACAGATTTTCGAATCCTTCGCCAGCCAGTTTTCAAGCCAAACCATTATCAGCCCCGGCGAAGCCAAATTGGGCAGTGCCGTCGGCAGCGGTATGCAAATGATCGCCCGTGACGGCGCAGAGCAGGACCTTCATCAGGAAAATGGTGCGATTGCGTCGCGCCCTGAGCTGTTATGGTTTTACTGCGCAACCCCGGCAGCCAGCCAAGGCCAAACCACCTATGCGGACGGTATCGCGATATGGCAAGCCCTGGCGGCAGAAACCCGCGAGCGCTTCCTTGCTCAAAAGATCAAGTACTCCGACTGCCTTCCCCGAGAAGCATGGTTGACAGCAGATGGGTTTCTCGATGCCCGCATGCATGTGGGGTCACTGAGACTCAAGGGTTCCAGCGTGCGCTTCGATGACGATGACACGCTGATTCGAGAGTACATATCGCCTGCGGTTGTCTCCCCTAAATGGTGCCAGCAAGCCGCTTTCGTCAACAGCCTGCGAGGGCCCTACAATCACACGGTAACCTTCGAAGATGGTACGGCGATTCCACAGTGCGTCCTCGATGAAATCGATGACGTTCACCGAGCGCTAGTGCAGGAAGTTCATTGGCAGGCAGGTGACATCATGCTGATTGACAATACCCGCTACGTGCACGGACGTCGCGCGTTTCAATGCTCAGCCAGAACACACTACACCTTCATGTCGCTTGCTAACTTCTAAGGCCACTCCATGCGCAGCTACGAAATGCATTCCCAGTGTCCCGTCGGTTTCGCCAAAACCTTTTGTGACGCGTGTTCTGTTGAAATAGCGATCTCTGCTAATCGTTACCATTGCCTGCAACATCATAAAGATCTATGCATGGCCTGCGCCCATGCTCTGCCAAACGGGCTTGCCAACCTCACATTATATCCAGGGATAAAGCCACTAGTGGGGGCTCAGCGAGAGCAGGTGATCTCTGAAATGCGCGAAGACTTGGAAAATAATCAGACGTTCTCGGCCGCAGCGACATTTTTTTCAAACTATGCGCGCGCTATCCTATCGGGACATATCGACCACCTTGGCCTTACTGAAGAGTCAACGTTGCAGGCCAAAGCCGCGTTGGAGAAGTTCATTCAACTGCGGGGCATGGGTCGATTTGTCGATTTCTTCGCACGAAAAGTCCTATCAGGAACCGTACTGAGCGGAGCAATGCAAGTTTTCTCCCAAGGCGTCAACGGTGCCAACCGCTGGAAAGGATTACCCTTGCTGAAAGGGGTATATGATTTCACCTTGTACCCACTGATGCTTGAGCACATAAAGCCGGCGACAATATTCGAATTCGGTAGCGAAGCGGGGGGCAGCGCTGTGTGGCTGGCAGACCTCATGAGAATGTTCAACCTGGACTGCCATGTCTATTCAGTGGACCTTGCTCCACCACTGACTCGCCACGACCAGGTGACCTTTATTCAAGGTGACGCCCACTCGCCGGAGAAAACCTTTCCTGCCGATTTTCTGCGTCAGGCGCCTCATCCCTGGCTGGTCATTGAGGACTCACATGTCAATATCGGCGGAATTCTTGCTCATTTTTCCGCACACATGCAGCCTGGGGACTATTTCATTATCGAGGATGAAAATGCCGAATCGGAAATTGGCCAGCACTTGTTGCTCAACCCAAATCAATATCGTGTAGACACTTTCTTCACCGATTACTTTGGCTACAACGCGACCTGCAGTCCCGATCAGATTCTGGCCTTCATGCCTGCATAGATGCGGGCGCCTCTCCGGACCTTTAGAATATAGCCATTTTCTTCCTATGAAAAATCTCGAGCCCGTAATCCCTCAAGACGCTCATACATCGATGCCCGCAAACATTGGTAGCGCCGTCGATATCCGTAAGCAGATAGTGAACACCGCTCTTCAACTTTCACCGCTGCAGTCGGTACCTCGATACTCCTTCACTTCAATCGACTTTGAGCGAACAGCCACAGGCGGCTTACCCTTCATCATCGAAGGAATCGTCAACATGTGGCCGATCAACATGTATCGTCCAGATGATCTGCACCATCACTTTGGTGAGCTTAGGGTCGTTCCACGGTACGGCGACTATGTTCCGCCCATATTGCCCGATGGTAGCGCACCCAATGACATGAGCCTCAAGGAATATCTTGATCTGATCAATCACAACGACTTCGCCGTTCCCCCTTACGTCGGAGATCACCCGTTGCCGATGGATGCTTTATGCCAATGGCCCGCCTATTTCGATAGCTGGCACACCCCTCGCGTATGGCTGGGGCCAGCGGGTACGGTGACCTGCCTACATTGTGACTATGAAGATAACTTGTTCGCCCAAATCTGGGGACGCAAGCGCTTCCTTCTTGCTTCACCGGCTACCGTCGACAATCTTTACGTCGAAGCGGTCGAACCCACCTTATGCGTTTCGTCCTTCGATCCAGATCAACCAGACTATGACAGATATCCGCTAGCCAGCACCGTAGACTTCGTTGAATGCATTCTGCACCCAGGAGATCTGTTCTATTTGCCTGCCGGTTGGTTCCATCATGTCAAGGCACTGGATTTCTCATTGTCCATAAATCGATGGACGCCAGACACACCTTTGGCCCTTGCATAAACCTTGAAAGGTATCTTGACAGGCATCTAAACACTGCGTCGCAGGCACAACGCTCCCGGCAGTAGATAATCCCCACCGGGGGCGTGTCATCATCGAACAGTCATTGCCCTCGACTAGACTCTCATCGCGGCAATCGTTTCAATTGATTGCCACTCGCCCTGCCCCAGCCGACTCGAAATATAGCGGCAGACCTCCTGAACGGCAGGAACCTTGACAATATCATCGTGCGAACAATCGAGCGTAATATTCCGAATTGGCATGGATGTAAAGCCAGACCATTGGTCGCTTTGCGTCATACCGGACGGCGCACTGCGGCCTGCGCTGAAATAGGTAAGCGTTCCTGGATAGCATCGCTCAATGGAGGTTTCCCCCAGCCATGTATTATTTATAGTGGTTTTAACGACTCGTCGAAATATCTCAACATCCAGCATCCCCAGCGGGTTGTTTTGGCGCTTCAAATATTCATGAAACGCCGACATGCTACCGATAGCTCGTTCAACGCCCGGGCCAAGCGGCTCATTTTCTGAAAGTATCGCATTGAACACCGTCCGCTCCGTGATTGAACTGTGGTTAAAGCCTTCGAACGGCACCCGAGCATCAAGCAAGATAACTTCGCCAATCTCATGCCCCAAACCTTTAAGTGCGCACGCCACCTCGAAGGCAATCCTGCCGCCGAAAGACCATCCCATCAAATGATAGGGGCCGGTCGGTTGAGTCTGCAGGATGCACTCGATATATTCCTCTACCATGACTGCCAGGGTTGCCGCTGGTGGTTCGTCGTTTTCGATTCCACGCGCCTGCAGACCATACATCGATACACCAGGCAGATACCTGATGAATTGAGAGTACGACCAACATAATCCGCGACCTGGATGCAAGCAGAACAGAGTAGGTGTCCCCTTTAGTACGCGCAGAGGCAACAGCATGGCGAGCGAAGAGGCTTGCGGCTCTGCCAGCCTCTCCGATAACTGGGCGACTGCCGGTGCCTCGAACAAGCTGCGAATGGCCAACTCCACGCCCAGCGACTCGCGCACGGCATTGACCAGACGCATGGCCAGCAGCGAGTGTCCACCCATTTCGAAG
>NZ_JSYZ01000015.1:257894-298201 GCF_001293465.1 Pseudomonas asplenii | reverse complement strand
GGAGCGTGGCTTGCCCGCGAATAGGCCCTCAACCTCACCGCAGTACCAGCCACTATCCCGGCCATATCAGGCACTACTGGGCCGGTACTGCAACGCCTCGGCCAGATGCTCACGGCTGATTCCCTCTACCTGCTCCAGATCCGCCAACGTCCTTGCCACCTTCAGCAACCGATGCGCTGCCCGCAGCGACAGGGTCAGGCGTTCGCAGGCTGTCTCCAGCCACGTTTCATCGGCTGTGGATAACTTGCAGTGCTGGCGCAATCCCTGCAGATCGAGAAAGGCGTTGGCGCACCCTTGGCGTTGCTGCTGGCGCCGGCGAGCTTGCGCCACCCGTTCGGCCGCCTTGGCCGTGGTGTTTCCCGGCTCCTTGACCGGGCTCAACGCCGTGGCCTCGCGGGCTACCGTCAAGTGCAGGTCGATACGGTCCAGCAACGGGCCGGACAGCTTGTTGCGATAACGCTGGATCTGCTCCGGGGTACAGCGGCAGCGGTTGGTCGGGTCGCCAAGATATCCACAGGGGCACGGATTCATTGCCGCCACCAACTGGAATCGAGCGGGAAAACGTACCCGGTCGCGGGCGCGGGAGATCACGATATGGCCCGACTCCAGCGGTTCGCGCAGCACTTCCAGTACCTTGCGGTCGAACTCCGGCAGTTCATCGAGAAACAGCACGCCATGGTGGGCGAGGGTGATCTCGCCTGGACGCGGTCTCGATCCACCACCGACCAGCGCCGGCCCGGACGCCGAGTGGTGGGGCTGGCGAAACGGCCTCTGCGGCCAACTGCTCAAGGGCACATGACTGGCGACCGACTGGATCGCTGCCACCTCCAGCGCCTCATGCTCGTCCAGCGGCGGCAACAGCCCGGGCAGCCGGCTGGCCAGCAGCGTCTTGCCAGTACCCGGCGGGCCGCTGAACAGCAGGTTGTGCGCACCGGCGGCGGCGATCAGCAAGGCGCGCTTGGCGGCCAGTTGGCCCTGGACTTCGCTCAGGTCCGGGTAGGGCTTGGCCTGGTGCAACAGGCCGTTGGATTCGAACGGCTTGATTGGCGCGTGGCCGTTGAGGTGGGCGACCAGTTGCAGCAGATGATCGACGGCAATCACCGTCAGCCCACTGGCCAGCGAGGCCTCCTCGGCATTGGCCAGCGGCACCACCAGCGTACGCCCGGCCGCACGGGCCGCCAGCGCTGCCGGCAACACCCCTTGCACCGGGCGAATGGCACCGGAGAGCGCCAGCTCGCCCAGGCACTCCATGTTGTCCAGTGTCAGCGCCGGAACCTGGATGCTGGCCGCGAGAATGCCCAGGGCGATGGCGAGATCGAAGCGCCCGCCGTCCTTGGGCAGGTCCGCCGGAGCCAGGTTCAGGGTGATGCGCCGGGCGGGAAAGTCGAGGGCCGAATTGAGAATCGCACTGCGCACCCGGTCCTTGCTTTCCTTCACGGCGGTTTCCGGCAGGCCGACCAGGGTCAGGCTCGGCAGGCCATTGGCGAGGTGGGTTTCGACGGTGACGGCAGGGGCTTCCACCCCGACCTGGGCGCGGCTGTGGACGATGGCCAGGGACATGTTTCTTCCTTGAACGTGGCGCGGGTTTGCTACGGTCCTGGAAGGCTAGACGAGTGAGGGGCGGAGCTGGGGGGCTTTGTGTGTCGAGACGATTCGTCTTTACACGATAAGCGTATGCGGGTAGGCATGCATCGCACTGTCATGCGTCACCAGGCTCATCCCTTCGGCAATTGCCTGAGCCACCATGATCCGATCAAACGGATCGCGATGGTGGTTCGCCAGCGTGCCGACGATAAGCCCGTGCTCTGCGGTAATGGGAAGTTCAAGGTAACCGGCATCCAGCAGGGCTCTGCGCAGCACGGCTGGATTGATGCTCACCTCTTGCTCAGAGCGTAAACCGCCCTATCGTGACATTGAGTTCGCCGGCCAGTTGCGCCAGCGTCTGGCTGGCCCCGGTGGTCTGGCTGGCGCGCACGGCGGACTGGGCGGAAAGGTCGCGAATGCGCACCAGGTTCTGGTCGACTTCCCGGGCCACCTGGGCCTGTTCCTCCGAGGCGCTGGCAATCACCAGGTTGCGTTCGTCGATCTCCGCCCCCGATTTGACGATGCTCGACAGGGCCTGGTTGGCGGAGGTCGCCTGGCTATGAGTGTGCTCGGCTTGCGAGGTGCTCAGTTCGAGCGCCTTGACCGTGTTGTGCGTGCCGACATGCACCTGCTCGATCATGCTTTCGATCTCTCGCGTGGACTCACCCGTGCGGTGCGCCAGGCCGCGAACCTCGTCGGCGACCACGGCGAAGCCTCTGCCGGCTTCGCCTGCCCGTGCCGCTTCGATCGCTGCGTTCAATGCCAGCAGGTTGGTCTGTTCGGACACGGCGCGAATGACTTCCAGGACCTTGCTGATCGCCTGCGTATGAGCCGAAAGCAACTGGGCTTGCGCGGAGGCGTCACCTACATTGCCCACGAGATGGGTGATCGAGGCCAGCGTCACGTTGAGTTCCTCCTGGCCTGAGCGGGCGGCGCTGTTGGAGGAGCGGGAGGCTTCGGAGGTCGAGGCGGCGTTTCGAGCGACCTCTTCCACGGCCTGGGTCATTTCCGTGACGGCGGTGACCGCCATTTCGATCTCAATATTCTGTGAGTTCAGGTCTGCATGGCTGTCGCGCATCAGCGCATTCAGCTCCTCGGCGGCGGAGCCCAGTTGATTGGCGGCGGCGCCAATCTGGTTCAGCATCGTGTGCAGATTGCCACGCATACGCTCCATCGACTGGAGCAGCAAGGCGGCCTCGTCGACACCGTCGATGTCCGCGGCGAATTTTCGCAGGTCGCCGGAGGCGATTTTTTCCGAACTGCCCAGGGCCTGGCCAATGGGGCCTGCCAGGCTGACGATCAGGCGCCAGGCGAGCATCAGCGTATACAGGAGCGACATGACCAGGACGCTGCCGATCACCCACCGGGCACTGCTGTAGGCGGCTTCAGCCGCAGCGGACGCTTGCGCCTTGGAGTCGTCGTTTATCTTTTCAAGTTTCTTAAGCTGTGCCTTGATCTGCTCGGCGGTCGCCACCATTTTGCCTATGATGACTTCCTGGGCCTCTTCGTGCCTGCCGTCCTTCAACAGCTTATAGCCCACTTCCGTGTCTGCGTTGTACGTGGCAAATAGCGCAACAATGCTGTCGACCGCTGATTTTTCCTCTCCGGTACTGATGAGCGGGCGGTACAGGTCGACTGCCGTATTGAACAGTTTCTGCTTTTCCAGAACCTTGGCATAAGCTTCGGGCAGTTTTGCCTGGCCTACCGACAACAAGCGGACCACGTCGGTCCTGGTGTTCGAGAAGGCCAGTGCTATGTCGTCACCCAGTGCAATACCGGGCAGGGAGTCGTTCTCGATTTTCTGCCCTTCTTCCCTCACCTTGGCGATCTGCATCAGGCCGAAAATACCCAGGATCAGGACAATCAGGACAATCGAGCAGAAGCACAGAAGGACCCGATTGGCGATTTTCATTTTTCGCAGCAACATGTATTACCTCGATTCAATGGTCAAAAATCGGATAGTGACGAGATCATCAGGATGTCCTGCCGGGCGTTACATCAATTCGGATAATCTTCGATGACACACTCTCTGGGTATTCCCGGCAAAAAACGCTGGGGCCTGCCGACGAGAAATCCCTGCATCCACGTCGCAGCGCAGTTCACCAGGCGCTCGGTATCACGATCGAATTCCACACCTTCGGCAATCACATGGGGCGCCAATGTCTTGCACAGTCCCACCAAATGCCTGAATGCATCACCCGCTACTTCGCAAGTTCGGGCGCGCTGCAAGTAACCCTTGTCGATCTTGATAATGTCCGGCGATGCCGTGCGGATGAATTCAAGAGTGCTGAAACCGGAACCAAAGTCGTCCACTGCCAGCAGGCAGCCCAAACTTCGCATGCGAATGACAAACTCGGCTGCAGCGTCGTGATTTGACGAAGCGCTTTCCGTTATTTCAATAACGAGTCTTTCAGCAAGTCCGGGCTCGGCCTTGAGTTGCAAGATGATGCTGCGCCACTTTTCGTCCAGCGCCGCACTTTGCGCAGATATATTGCAGCCCAGGCGTATGTCTGGATAACTACGCAACATGTCGAGCACACTCGACACCACACAATGATCGAGGGCCCTTATGCACTTCCTTTCTTCCAGGACTGGAAACGGGTCGAGCTTCAGGGGGCCAGCGCAGTGCCTCAGCAACCCTTCGTAGTACAGATTGGTATTCGACTCGACCGACATGATCGGTTGGAACGCGAGGAAAAAACGGCCCTGGGCGAGTTCGTCGTAGAACCAGTGAACAAAGTCCGGCGTTTCTTCGGACGAGACGCTACAGAACTCCAGGTCGGAATTCATGTCTGTGTGAGAGACCACTGGCATTACCTCCGCCGGTAACAGACATCTGTGTACTTGATGGGCACGACACCGCTGGGAATGGTGGGAGATGGCTATAAGCTATCATTTGGGCAATGATCACACCGGTGCATTACCTTGCCTAGTGTCTTGAGATCCTTTTATTATGTCCGCTCGCGCAAGTCACCCTCGATAGTTTGGGCTCAGGCGGTACGTGGTCGATAAAAGATCCCCAGGGTGAGCAATGTCTGAAATTGCAGCGAGTGAATCTACTGAAATAACCCAGGCGACCTCGAAGAGAACTCCCAGGATAAAAGAGTTTTCTGATTTATATAAATCAAGACTTTCCGAGTTGCTCGAGCAGAACAAAATGGATTTTTCCCGGGTCTATCGTTTCCTTGACGAGGCCTACGAGTGCACAGGGGACATCGATATCGGTCTTGTCGCCTATCAATACGCCAAGCCGTATTTCCTTGGCGTTCCAGGTTACTCGGTGATGTCCAGCCCCACGATTGGCGTCGCGCTGGAGCGTCTGGTGAAATACTATCCGCTGATCACGGATGCATCATTCATCAGCCTGGAAGAACGATTCGAAAAGCTTGCCATTACCGCGCGTCCCAAGGGTTCGTCCGGTTCCCAGGTTCCCCGGTACATCATCGATGCCGCCGCCTCTGGTATTCTCGGGCTGGTTCATTGGCTCGCTCATCCACTTGAAGTCCAGCCGAGTCTGGTGGAGTTGCCTTATCCAAGACCTGTCGATACGACAAGTCTTGAGCGCCTGTTTGGTGACTGCCTGCATTTCGAGACCGCGCATCTTGGCTTGTCGTTCAGTCAGGATATAAAGAAGGCTCCGGTGTTTACCGGGAACCCTGTCTTTGAAGATATTCATTGCCGATATGCGGATGCGCTGTTGGAAGAGCAGATCAACGGTTCGTTGGTCGAGAAGGTTCGTTCAGTGTTTTCCGCAGGGGTTGCCGAGGGAAGACTGCCCTCGCTTCAGGCGGTGGCGCTCGGCCTGCGCGTGAGTGCACGAACGCTGCAAAAGTCCCTGGAGCGCGAAGGGGTGACCTTCTCCGAGTTACAGGAAAATCTGAGAAAGGAAATTGCCGGTAATCTGTTGTCCATCTCCACATTGAGCCTGAAGGAAATCTCCTCGATACTCGGATTTTGCCAGCCGAGCAGCCTGCACAAGGCCTGTCGGCGTTGGTTCGGCTCATCTCCCGGCCAGCTCAGGGCAACAAACTCCAGGAACCTGCAGGCTGACTGAATTATCCATGCCGACAATCGCCCCCACCTGCGCCCAAGTGGTACTGAGACTGAAGGAGCTGGCGCACTCCAGCTCTCATCGGGTCGACGACCTGCATGCTTCTCTGAGCGAGAGGGCAGCAGCTGGGCATCGGGTACGGATAGAAGATATTTCGAACTTCGTGGATATTCTTCAGCGCGACTCGAATAGCCCCGATATCGGTCTGGGCTGCCATGAGCTGTTCCATCCAGGCCAGCTCCAGTCTCAGCTCTACCCGGTGATGTGCAGTGCCACATTGGGCGAAGCCCTGACGAGTCTCTCGCAGTATTCGTCATTGTTATCGGATGGAGTGCCGCTGCTTATCCTGGAGGAATCCGAGTCCTATAGCGTCGTTTTCCTGAGGTTGGAGTTGCTGGGGCTCTGCAGGTCCTACATCGATTGCTATCTGGCCACCATCCTGGGCATCGTCCACTGGCTGCTCCCCTTGCAAAGGGTCGTGCCGGTCGCGACAGCCGTGAGTTATGACGCGCCGTCCGACCGCCATGAGCTGGAGGCTCTTTTCGGCAGGAATCTGCGGTTTTCCAATCTGGTCAACAAGATCACCTTCTCCGCCAGGGACTGGCACCAGAGGTTGCCGACTGCCTCCCTCGAGCTGAAACTGCATTATGAGCGCCTGCTCAACGCCGAGCTTCAGAACACGCCGGTGAAGATGTCGTCGGTGGTGAAGAACCATATCGTCGTGGGCTTGGCAAAGGGCATTGTCGTTTCTCTGGAGAGTATCGCGAGTGCCCTGAACCTGACCCCACGAATGCTGCGCAACCGGCTGGATGATGAGTTGACCGGCTTTCGCCAGCTTCTGGACGAGTGCCGCTTCCAACTGGCCAGCCACTTGATCGGCGCGACGGGTCAGGGCCCGGCGACGATTGCGCAGAGTTTGGGATTCACTGAGATCAGCAGCTTCTATCGCGCCTGCAATCGGTGGTTCGGCTGCTCTCCCGGCGTCTATCGCCTGAAAGCAGCCCGGGCACGTTCGCCCCGGGCTGAAACGGTCAGTTCCCTTTGATCTGCTCTGCCTCATCCGTATCGCTGGCAAACAAGCGCGCCAGTTCCACCCGCGCTTCCTGGGCGGTCTGCATGACCTTCGAGCGGTCGCCACGTACCAGGTGCTGGGCCGCCAGGGTCTCTTCGTCGTGGGTCATGAACTGCCGGATGCGGCGTTCCGCCTGAGCTGAGCCAAGGCCCAGGCCTTCCAGGGCACGGCGGGTCATTTCCAGGCTGGAGTAGTAGGTTTCGCGTACCGGCTCGGCACCGGCATCGAGCAGTTGATGCACGTGCTGGCGGTTGCGCGCGCGGGCCAGGACCTTGACCTGCGGATACAGGCGCTGCACGGTTTCTGCGGCCTTCACCGCCTTCTCCGGGTCGTCCAGCGCGACGATGAAATACTCGGCCTCACCGACCTTGGCGGCGCTGAGGATTTCCGGGCGCAGCGGGTCGCCGTAGAACACCGGCACGTGCTCGAAGTTGCGGGTCATCTCGATGGTATCGACCGAGGTGTCCAGGCCAATGAACGGGATGCCCTGGGCATGCAGGATGCGTGCGACGACCTGGCCGACGCGGCCCATGCCGGCGATGACCACCCGCGGGCCGTCGCTCTTGATCTTGCGCAGTTCTTCCGGCACTTCCCGGGCCTGCTGTGGCGGGGCCTTGATGAAGCGGGCGCAGGCCATCAGCAGCAGGGGAGTGACGGCCATCGACAGGGTGATGGTCATGATCAGGGTGTCGTAGGTACGGGTGTCGAACAGGCCGAGGTTCTGGCCGAGCTTGAACACCACGAAGGCGAACTCGCCGCCCGCGGCCAGCACCATGCCCAGGCGCAGGGCGGCGATGCGCGACAGGCCACCGGCCATGCGTCCGACGAACATCAGCAGCGGCAGCTTGATGACGATCAGCAGCAACGTCAGGCCGACGATCAGGCCAGGGTTTTCGAACAGCAGCGGCAGGTTCGCGCCCATGCCCACGCTCATGAAGAACAGGCCCAGCAGCAGGCCCTTGAACGGCTCGATCTGCGATTCCAGTTCGTGGCGGTATTCCGAGTCGGCCAGCAGCAGGCCGGCGAGGAACGCCCCGAGGGCCATCGACACGCCGGCCAGTTCCATCAGCCAGGCGGTGCCGATCACCACCAGCAGTGCGGTGGCGGTGGCGACTTCCGGCAGGCCGGTGCGGGCCACGGCGCGGAACAGCGGACGCAGCAGGTAGCGGCCACCGACCACCACCACGGCGATGCTGCCGAGGACCTTGAGGCCATGGACCAGGCCGCTTTCGCCGGTTTCCTGCACGCCGGTGACCGCCAGCAGCGGCACCAGGGCGATCAGCGGGATGGCGGCGATGTCCTGGAACAGCAGGATGGCGAAGGCGAGTCGGCCGTGGGGGCTGTTCAACTGGCGGCTCTCGGCCAGGCTTTGTAGGCCCAGCGCGGTCGACGACAGGGCCAGGCCCAGGCCGAGCACGACCGCCGCCTGCAGGCTCTGGCCGAAGGCGGCCATGGCCACGGTGCCGATCACCAGGCCGGTCAGCAGCACCTGGGCCAGGCCGACGCCGAACACCGCCTTGCGCATCAGCCAGAGACGCTTGGGCGACAGTTCCAGGCCGATGATGAACAGCAGGAACACCACGCCCATCTCGGAGAAATGCGCGACGTGTTCAGCATTGCCCATCAGCTTCAGCACTTGCGGGCCGATCAGCACGCCGGCCAGCAGGTAGCCGAGCACGGCACCGAGCTGGAGGCGCTTGGCCAGGGGGACGATGATGACGGCGGCCATCAGGAAAATGACCGAGGCCTGCAACAGGCTGCCTTCATGGGGCATGGGAGAATTCCCTTTCTTCAGTGAGACGGTGGAAGCCCGCCAGCAGTGCAGCCTGGCGGGCCTGTGTTCGCAGGGATCAGCCCAGGGTGCGTTGTGGGGCCTTGTGCACCATGGTGTAGGCGTAGTCGACGCCCATGCCGTAGGCGCCGCTGTGCTCGCGCACCAGATCCATCACGGCATTGTAAGTGTCCTTGTGGGCCCAGTCGCGTTGGTATTCGAGCAGCACCTGCTGCCAGGTCACCGGAATCGCGCCGGCCTGAATCATCCGCTGCACGGCCATGTCATGGGCTTCCTGGGTGGTGCCGCCGGAAGCGTCGGTGACGATGTACACCTCGTAGCCTTCGGCCATGGCTTCCAGGGCCGGGAACGTCAGGCAGACCTCGGTCCACAGGGCGGCCATGATCAGCTTCTTGCGGCCGGTGGCTTTCACTGCTTCCACCAGCTTCCTGTCTTCCCAGGAGTTCATCGAGCTGCGCTCGATCGGTTGGGCGCCCGGGTTCACGCCCAGCAGCTCCGGCCAGATGTAGCCGCTGAAGCTTTCGGTTTCCACCGAGGTGTAGATCGTCGGCACGTTGAAGATCTTCGCCGCCTTGGCCAGGCCTACGGTGTTGTTCTTCAGCGTTTGACGGTCGATCGATTGCACGCCGAAGGCCATTTGTGGCTGGTGGTCGATCAGGACCAGGGCGGAGTTGGTTGGGTTCAGCAGTTCGCGGTTGGACATGATTGAGTTCCTTTTTGAGTCGATAAAGTGGGTGAAGCGAATTCGGCACCGGCCTGGCGTTTTGCTCAGTGGCTGCGGTATGGGTGTACTTTAGGGGTGATCCATGATCGAGACAATTAGGCAGAAATGAGAATGATTGATTCTAAAATGGGGACAATATTTTCAAGGCTCGAATGACTGCTGAACCAGCCTGGCTGGGCCTTTGCGAGAGGGGAGTCGGGAGAGGGAGGACGTGACAGGCCAGGGCGGCCTGTCACGTCGGCTGCTGCGGGATCCGGCGTTACGCCTGGAAGTCCTTGAGCAGTTGATCGGCAATACGGATGCTCAATGCGGCGCCGGTCAGCGTGGGGTTCACGCAGGACGACGACGGCATCACGCTGGTGCCGGCGATGAACAGGTTGGCGTGGTCATGGGCGCGACAGTCACGGTCGACCACCGAGTTCTTCGGATCGTCGCCCATGATGGTGGTGCCCATGATGTGCTGGCGGTTCTGGAAGCCCACGTCGGTGCTGAGGATGTCGGCGTCGAGCAGCTTGGCGAACTGCTTGAAGTCCTCCAGGGCCTTTTCCTTGCCGGCGTGCCAGTAGTCCGGGACGCTGTAGTAGATCTCCGGCACCGGCAGGCCGATGGCGTCGAACTTGGTCTTGCTCGGCGTCACGCGGTTTTCCGGCAGCGGCAGGGTCTCGAAGTCCACCGCCCAGTTCAGCGAGCGCGCCGATTGCAGGCGGATCTGCTCGTCGAGTTTCGAGCCGAGCACGCCCTTGGCGATCAGGTTGCTGGTGATCTGCGAGGTGGGCACCGTGTTGCGCACCTTGATCTTGTAGCTCGGGTAATCCTTGCGGAACCCGCCGTCGCGGCTGTTGAGGTACACCAGCAACTGGGTCGGGCCTTCGCCGGGCCACATGTCTTCCTTGGTCATCACGTTCATGCTGATGCCGGTGTGGTCCATCAGGTTGCGACCGACCTGATCGGACGAGTTGGCGATGCCGTTCGGGTACTTCTCCGAGGTGGACATCAGCAGCAGCTTCGGCGATTCGATGCCGTAGGCCGCCAGCACGAAGTAGCGGGCGGTCAGGCGGTGCTGGGTTTTGTCCGGGCGCATGTACCAGATCGCGCTGATCTTGCCGTCGTCGCCAGCCTCGATCTTGTACACCACTGAGTTGTCCAGCAGCTTGGCGCCATGACGCTCGGCTTCGTCGATGTGCATGGAACCATCGTACTTGGCGGCAATCGGGCAGACCGGGTTGCAGTTGTTGTTGCCGGCGCATGGCGGCCGCTTGCCGTAGGGGCGGGTAGCACGGCCGTTGGGTTCGAGGATCGGGTTGTAGCCGCCCTTGCTCAGCATCGTCGACAGGCGCTTGAACATGTAGCTCGGCTTCAGGCCCGCCATCGGGTAGGGGATGGAGCGTGGCGGGAAGGCCGCGCCGCCCTGGCCGCTTTCGTCCTGGCCGTCGACGCCGGACACGCCCAGCTCGGTTTCGGCGCGGGCGTAGAAGGGTTCCAGTTCGTCGTAGCTGATCGGCCAGTCACGCCCGCGCCCGTACAGGCTGTTGAGGCGGAAATCGTTGGGCAGCATGCGCCACAGCGATGAGCCGAAGTGCCAGGTGGTACCGCCGACCACGCGCAGGTACGAGGTGTTGTATTTTACCGGGCCGACCTGCTGCAGGTAGTCGCCATAGGTGGAGGGCGCGTGCGGCAGGCTCGGGTACGGCGAGCCGGCGCCTTGCAGCTTGGCGTTGGCCAGCGACAGCTTGACCGGGGCGTTGCGGAAGGTTTCGACGATGTCGCGGCGGTTCACCCGAGGGCCGGCCTCGAGGACGATCACGGACTTGTTGGCCTTGGCCATCTCGGCGGCGATCAGGCCGCCCATCACGCCTGAGCCGATGACGATCACGTCGGCGTCGTACGCAGCACTGCTCATAGTTGGGTTTCCTGTCTATCGGTTGGCTTGTTGCCCCAGGAGTCGGGGCCACCGCCGTAGGTGGGAATGGCGAGGATGCCGTGGGTCGGGGCGTACATCAGCGCCTCGGAGTAGCTGACCAGTTCGGCGTCGGCCAGCTCGCCGACGATGCCCAGGTACCAGGCGGAGATGATGCTGGTGGCGGTCGCCTTCAGCGACGCATCCGGGTTGGGCTGGGCCAGGTATTCATCCACGTGCTTGAAGCCTTGCGTGGCGATCAGTTGGCGCAGGGCGCCGACGTTTCCGGCGAAGTTCGGCGCACGCTTGCTCAGCGCGCGGTAGTAACGCGCCGCCAGCACCGGGTTGACCGGGCGGCTGACGAGGAACTGCGACAGGGCGATGAAGTCCTGATCGTCCGCCGCCAGTACCGATTGCCACGGCGCGAGGCTGCCGACCAGGGCGGCCAGGCCCAGGGTCACCGAACCGCGCAGCAGGCTGCGGCGGGAGAGGGTGTGCTTGTCAGTCATCGAAGTTTCCATGGTTCAGGCCTCCAGGCGCCGACGACGAGCCTTGAACCTGAACAACGCCAGGATGACCAGCAGGCCGAGAATGATCAGGCCCGGCACGCTGTACTGCGCCAGGACGGCGAGTGGCGCCTTGGGGCCGCCTTCGCGCACGCGCGCCACGTCGGCGGCGGTCACGGTTTTTTCCGGGTTGCCGTAGTGGGTCAGCACGTAGTTGCTGACATCGGCGATTTCATGGTCGCTGAGGCGGTCGGTGTAGAACGCATTGGGACCGAAGCCCGGCATGTCGATGGCGACGCCGTCGACCTTGCGGTGCACGCCATGGACGATGGTCGCGATCAGGTTGTCGGCACGGCTGGTGGCGGTGTTGTGGAACAGTGACGGGTACTCGCGGTTGCCCTGGCCGTTGGCCTGGTGGCAGTTGGCGCAGGTGCCGCTGAAGGTGTGCCAGCCCGGGTTGTCCTGCGGTTTGCCGCCGCGCAGGGTCAACTCATCGCTGGAAGCCTGGCCGAAGGTGTGGCGGGCCTGGCGCTCGCCGCCGTCGACCGGAGTGGTCTGAAGCAGGTAGGCGGCGATGGCCTTGAGGTCGTCATCGCCCAGGTATTGCAGGCTGTGTTCGACCGCCTCGGCCATCGGCCCGGCGGCCTGGGCCTTGCCCTCGACGTGGCCGGTGCGCAGGTAGGCGACGATTTCGTCGCTCGACCAGGCGCCGATGCCGCTGGTCTTGTCCGAGGTGATGTTCGGCGCGAACCAGGCGCCCAGCGAGCCGCCGGACAGCGCCTTGTCGTTGTTGGCGGCCATCAGCACGTTGCGCGGTGTGTGGCAGGTGTCGCAGTGGGCCAGGGCGTTGACCAGGTAGTCGCCGCGGTTGACCTGGGCCAACTTGGCCGGATCCGGGGTGAAGCGTTTGTCACTGTGGAACAGGGCGTTCCAGCCGATCATCGAGGCGCGGATGTTGAACGGGAAGTCCAGCTGGGTCTTGGGGCTTGGGGCATCCACCGGTTTCACTTCATGCATGAAGTACTGGTAGAGCGCGGCGACGTCGCTGTCGGTCATCTTCGCGTAGGAGGTGTACGGCATCGCCGGGTACAGGTGGGTACCGTCCGGCGTCACGCCGTCGCGTACGGCGCGGGCGAAGTCCGCCTCGCTGTAGTTGCCGATCCCGGCGCTTTTGGACGGGGTGATATTGGTCGAGTAGATCACGCCCATGGGCGAGTTCAGCGGATAGCCGCCAGCGAACGCCTTGCCACCGGCACTGGTGTGGCAGGCCACGCAGTCGGCGGCCACAGCCAGGCGCTTGCCCGCCGATGCGTTGGTATCGAGCGCCTCGGCGTGGGCCCCCAGGCTGACGGCCATCAGGGCCAGCCACCCGGCCAGGGTATTGCTTATGGGTCTTGCCTTCTGAACGCCAGGCAACAGCCGACCCATCCTTTGCGGATGCATGTGTAACTCCTCACGGTTTGACTTGCGCGCGTGACGCCCGGTTCGTGTCATTTTCGTGACCGAACAACTGGTGTCGTACGACATCGTATGTTTGCGATTAATATTTCACATGCTGTAACATTTAACAACGATAATGGCAAAAAGCCATCACGTATTTGTTTCAGTAAATGGCTCTGGAATGCATGTTTCAGAAGGTAGGCGGCCTGCCGTGTCGTGCGCGCGACGCGGGGGGCGAGAAGGAAGTGATCCCATCAAGCTTGCGGGAAAAACAGGTGTTCGGCTTGTGCGTTTGTGCTGTGGTACGACGTCGTTGGCTGAATGACCTTGCCATGCGCCAGGCGTGTCCGTGTTGTTGTCGGGCGGACTCGAGCAGCGAAGGCATCCCCACACAGGCCCGTCACCCGGTTGTACGCGGGGGCAGGGAAATGCACACATGAACAGGGACGCTCTACCGGCGCCCACAAGGATCCACCGATGAACTGGCTCAACGATGCAAAGCTTTCGACCAAACTGATCTCCTCCTTTTTCCTGTGCGCGCTGATCACGCTCGCCGTGGGCATGCTTGGCATCAGTGGCGTTTCCGCACTGTCGGCGCGCCTGCAGGCGGTGTTCAGCAACAACCTGGTTTCGGTCGCCAACACCTCGCAGACCAAGACCAAGGCGGTCGGCCAGACCCGTGACATGTACCGGCTGTATGTCGCCACCGCGGGCAATGCCCCGCAGAGCGTCAAGGATGAGTTCCTGGCCTCGATGAAAGCCAACCAGTTGGCCAGCGAGCAGGCGTTCGCCGCCTACCGCAAGGGGCCGCTGGCCGAGGACGAGCGCATTGCCGGTGACCAGATGGCGCGCGACTGGCCGATCTACCAGGCGCTGGTGCAGCGCTATGTGGCGATGATGGCGGCGGGCGACCTGGAGAACGGCCGCGTCTTGCTGCTGGGTGACCTGCAGAAGGCCTACCGCAAGGTCATGGACCAGTTGACCATCATGATCGACTCCAACGATCGCCAGATCAGCGAGGACGCCAAGGCGGCGGCAGCCCAGGAGGCGACGGCCAGGGCGGTGCTGTACAGCGGTATCGGCATCGCCTTCATCGCGGCCGTGCTGCTGGGCTTTTTCATCAGCCGCCTGATCAGCCGGCCGATCGCCACTGCGGTCGACTGTGCCCAGCGCATCGCGGAGGGCGACCTGACCCAGCGCATCAGCAGCCACGGCCGCGACGAGGCCGGCCAGTTGCTCAAGGCCCTGGGCGACATGCAGGACAGCCTGAAGAACACCATCCAGCAGATCGCCAGCGCCGCCGACCAACTGGCGTCCGCCGCCGAGGAACTGACGGCGGTCACCGATGACGGCAGCCGGGCGCTGACCCGCCAGAATGACGAAATCCAACAGGCCGCCACCGCCGTCACGGAAATGACCTCGGCGGTCGAGGAAGTGGCGCGTAATGCCGTGTCGACTTCACAGGCTTCGCAGTCGACCAGTTCGCAGGCCAGCAGCGGGCGCGACCAGGCCCGCAGCGCGGTGCAGGCGATCAACAACGCGACCCGGGAAATCACCTCGTCCACCGGCCTGGTGAAGGACCTGGCGGTGCAGGTGCGCGATATAGGCCAGGTGCTGGACGTGATTCGTGGTATCGCCGAGCAGACCAACCTGCTGGCGCTCAACGCGGCCATCGAGGCGGCCCGCGCCGGTGAGCAGGGCCGCGGCTTTGCCGTGGTCGCCGATGAGGTACGGGCCCTGGCGGCGCGGACCCAGGCGTCCACCGGCGAGATCGAGGCCATGATTCATGCGGTACAGGACCGGGCCGACAGCGCGGTCGAGGCCATGGGCAAGAGCCAGGCGCTGGTCACCGAGACCCAGGATCTGGCGCGGGCCACCGGTGAGGCGCTGGAACAGATTGCCGACGGCATCGCGCAGATCAACGACCGCAACCTGGTGATCGCCACCGCGTCCGAGGAGCAGGCCCATGTGGCTCGCGAGGTGGATCGCAACCTGGTGAACATCCAGGATCTTTCGACCCAGACTGCCGCCGGGGCGAATCAGACCAACGCGTCGAGCCAGGAACTGTCGAACCTGGCGCTGTCCTTCAACTCGCTGGTCAGCCGTTTCCGGCTCTGATTCCACTGGGCCGTCCGGCCCGGTTTGTCGCCTGGCGCCATAACGGCGCCGGGTGCTTCATTCCTGGGTGGGCGCCAGCCGTGCTTCCAGTTCGGCGACCTTCGCCTCCAGGCTCTCCAGGCGCGCACGGGTGCGGGCCAGGACCACCATCTGGCTATCGAATTCTTCCCGGCTGACCAGGTCCAGCTTGCTGAAACCGCTCTGCAGCAGGGCCTTGAACTGGCTTTCGATTTCGTTGCGCGGCAGCGGGCTCTCGCCATTGAACAGGCGGGAGGCTTGACCGCTCAGGGCGTCGAGGAAGTCTTTGGGCGCGAGCATGATGTGGATTTCCGGATACAGGGTCGGCCCAGTGTACCACGCAGTGTCTATAGTGATTTTCGTGGGCGGCGGTGCACGCTTTTTGCGCAGGCCGCCGGGCGCCCGCGCACCGTTGTTGTGCGTGCCATTGGGGCGTGGCGCGGCTTTTCCCTGGCCATGAGGGGCAAGAGCTTGAAAATCATGGGTTTTGCAGAGATGGCAAGGTTTCTGCTTAGACACTCATGACCCATGCACTGATGCAGTCGCTGTGACCAGGCAGTGCGGCGGGCTCGGCCAATCGGCAACGGTTGGCTGACGTCGACGGGCTGATCAGGGCTGACGGCGCGTTACAAAGCCAGGCACTGCGCTTAGACTTGAGTCGGGTTTGTTTTCCTGGGGCAAGTCCACCAATTCGGGAGAGAGTTTCATGAAGCTAGTCACTGCCATCATCAAGCCGTTCAAATTGGACGATGTGCGCGAGTCGTTGTCCGAGATCGGCGTGCAGGGCATTACCGTCACTGAGGTCAAGGGCTTCGGTCGGCAGAAAGGCCACACCGAGCTGTATCGCGGCGCGGAATACGTGGTCGACTTCCTGCCCAAGGTGAAGATCGACGTCGCCATCGACGACAAGGATCTCGATCGGGTTATCGAGGCGATAACCAAGGCCGCCAACACCGGCAAGATCGGTGACGGCAAGATCTTCGTGGTCAATCTGGAACAGGCTATTCGCATCCGTACCGGCGAAACCGATACCGACGCCATTTAAGCCGCCCAAACCCCAACGCCCCAGGAGAAAACAATATGACTCTGCGTAAATTCGCAGGGCTAGGAGCCCTGTTGTCCCTAATAATGCCAGCCATGGCCATGGCGGCGGATCCTGCTCCCGCGCCCGTGCTCAATGCCGGTGACACCAGCTGGATGCTGACCTCCACAGCCCTCGTGCTGTTCATGACCATTCCGGGCCTGGCGCTGTTCTATGGCGGCATGGTGCGTTCGAAAAACATTCTTTCGGTGATGATGCAGTGCTTCGCCATCACCGGCCTGATCACCATCCTGTGGTTCATCTACGGCTACAGTCTGGCGTTCGACAGCACCGGGATGGAAGCCGGCGTGGTCAATTTCAATTCCTTCTTCGGCGGCATGAGCAAGGCGTTCCTGGCCGGTATCACGCCTGCCAGCATCACCGGTCCGGCGGCGTTGTTCCCCGAGGCCGTGTTCGTCACCTTCCAGATGACCTTCGCCATCATCACTCCGGCGCTGATCGTCGGTGCCTTCGCCGAGCGCATGAAATTCTCCGCGATGCTGATCTTCATGGGCGTCTGGTTCACTCTGGTCTATGCGCCGATTGCGCACATGGTCTGGGGCGGCGCCGGTTCGCTGCTGGGCGACTGGGGCGTGCTGGACTTCGCCGGTGGCACCGTGGTGCACATCAACGCCGGTATCGCCGGTCTCGTGGCCTGTCTGGTGCTGGGCAAGCGCAAGGGCTACCCAACCACTCCGATGGCCCCGCATAACCTGGGCTACACCCTGATCGGCGCGGCCATGCTGTGGGTCGGCTGGTTCGGCTTCAACGCCGGTTCCGCTGCCGCGGCCAACGGTACCGCCGGCATGGCGATGCTGGTGACCCAGATCGCCACCGCCGCTGCCGCGCTGGGCTGGATGTTTGCCGAGTGGCTGACCCACGGCAAGCCAAGCGCACTGGGCATCGCCTCGGGCGTGGTTGCCGGCCTGGTTGCCATTACGCCGGCTGCCGGCACCGTCGGCCCGATGGGTGCACTGATCATCGGCCTGGCCGCTGGCGTGGTGTGCTTCTTCTGCGCCACTTCGCTCAAGCGCAAGCTCGGTTACGACGATTCCCTGGACGCCTTCGGCGTGCACGGCATCGGCGGTATCCTCGGCGCGATCCTGACCGGTGTGTTCGCCGCTCCGTCGATGGGTGGCTTCAACGCCGCGACCACCGACGTGGCCGCCCAGGTCTGGGTACAGTGCAAGGGTGTTGGCTTCACCGTCATCTACACCGCGATCGTCACTTACGTGATCCTGAAAGTGCTGGATGTAGTGATGGGCCTGCGGGTGACCGACGAGGAAGAATCGGTCGGTCTCGACCTGGCACAACACAACGAGCGCGGCTACAACCTCTAAGCGCCTCGGAAAAAAATGCCCGGCTTGCCGGGCATTTTTTTGTCCGGATTTTGTCCATGCGAAAAGGCCTGAAAGGATTTATCCAGAGGCATTGCGGACAAAACACCGGGCCCTGTTCCCATGGGGCAATGGCTTACAGCATGGCAGGCGTATTAGGCGCTTTGCTTTTTTCCTGAGCGCGCTAGAATGCGCGCCGATGGGCGGAGAACTGTATGTGGCAACAGACACTGATCACCTTGCGGGCCAAGCCCCGGGGTTTTCATTTGGTGACCGATGAGTTGCTCGCGGGCCTGCCTGAACTCAAGGCATGTCGGGTCGGTCTGTTGCACTTGTGGCTGCAGCATACCTCGGCCTCGTTGACCATCAACGAGAATGCCGATCCGGCGGTTCGTCGCGACTTCGAGCGTTTTTTCAATCGACTGGTCCCGCAAGGCGACCTCGACTATGAACACAACGACGAAGGTGCGGACGATTTGCCGGCGCACTTCAAGGCCAGTTTGCTAGGCTGTCAGCTGACTTTGCCGGTAACGGCGGGGCGGCTGGCGCTGGGTACCTGGCAAGGCGTCTATCTTGGCGAGCACCGCGATCATGGCTGTGCCCGTAAAGTCCTTGCCACCCTTCAGGGTGATGGGGCATAAGCCGCTGGACACCAGTGGATGTTGATTTTTTTCCGGCAGCCTTCGACAGTCGGCATAGCTGGGCTATAACTAATCTGCTTTTCGCAAGTCATGAGGTAGAACATGAGCGACGATGATCTGGAAAACGATGACCTCGAAGTAGGTGACGAAGACGAGAACGAAGAAGGCCTGGAAGCGTCTGCAGAAGACGTGGACGTTGCCGACGACGATGGCGGCGACGTTCCTGCTCCGACCTCCAAGGGCAAGGCCAAGGCTGCGGTATCGGTCGATGAGCTGCCCAGCGTCGAGACCAAGAACAAGGAGCGCGATGCTCTGGCGCGGGCCATGGAAGAATTCCTGGCGCGCGGCGGCAAGGTGCAGGAAGTGGAGGCCAATGTGGTCGCCGATCCGCCCAAGAAGCCGGATAACAAGTACGGCAGCCGCCCTATCTGAGTGGCGCTATCTGCTTGTCGAAAAGCCCGCCGTCGCTGCGGGCTTTTTCATGCCTGGGATTCGGGCCTGGCGCCTCTGCGTGGGCCTATCGGGTCGTGGTGTTCCAAGCGGTCAGCAGGGCGGGCAGTTCGGTGAGGCTGCGAATCTCGGCATCCGGGCGGCGCTCGGCTTCCCAGGCCTTGCCCGCGGGGTTGTACCAGACCGCCCGCAGGCCCGCCTGCTGGGCCCCGGCGATGTCGTCGCCGGGATGGTCACCGATATGCACCGCGGCGCTGGCGGCAATGTTGCCGCCGCGCGCCAGGGCCTCGTGGAACAGCCGTGCATCCGGCTTGGCGATACCTATGTCCTCGGCGCACAGGGCAAAGCGGAAGTAGTCGGCCAGGCCCAGGCGACGCACGTCGGCGTTGCCATTGGTGACCACGCCGAGGGCGAAGCTGCTGCCCAGGGCTTGCAGGGTCGGCTCGACCTCGGGGAACACGTCGATCTGGTGCCGCGCGTGGATGAACACCTCGAACGCCTCGTCGGCCAGCACCGTCGCCTGCGCCTGGGGGTAACCGGCTTCCTCCAGGGCATGGAACAACACTCGGCGGCGCAGGGCGCTGATCCGGTGCTTGAGTGTCGGCTCCCGGAGCAGCACGCGTTCGCGGATGGCCCACAGGTGCTCGATCGGGATGCCGCCGAGGTCCGGCGCATGGCTGGCCAGCCACTCGCGCAGCACGTTTTCCGCACTGTGGATCACCGGGGCGGTATCCCACAGGGTGTCGTCGAGGTCGAAGGTGACCAGCTCAATCGTCATTGCGAGGAATCCTTGCTGCGTTTGGCCCGGGGGTGGGCGCTGTCATAGACGGTGGCCAGGTGCTGGAAGTCCAGGTGGGTGTAGATCTGCGTGGTCTTGATGTCCGAGTGGCCAAGCAGTTCCTGCACGCCGCGCAGGTCCTGGGACGATTCCAGCAGGTGGCTGGCAAAGGAATGGCGCAGCATGTGCGGGTGCAGGTTCTGCCCCAGTTCGCGTTCGCCCGCGGCCTTGACCCGCAACTGGATGGCCCGTGGGCCGAGGCGCCGGCCCTGCTGGCTGACGAACACCGCATCGTCCGCCGGATTGCTCAGGGCGCGCAGCGGCAGCCACGCCTGCAGGGCTTCGCGAGCCTTGCGGCCGACCGGCAGCACGCGGGTCTTGCTGCCCTTGCCGTGGACCTGCACCAGGCCATCGGCGAGGTCCAGCTGGTCGAGATTGAGCCCGGTCAGTTCCGACAGGCGCAGACCCGAGGAGTAGAACAGTTCGAGGATGGCCTGGTCGCGATGGGCGAGGAAGTCGTCTTCCACGGCGCCATCGAGCAACTGCTGGGCGCGATCGGTGTCGAGGGTCTTGGGCAGCCGGCGTTCGCTCTTGGGTGGTGCCAGGCCGGTGGCCGGGTCGTGATCGCAGAGGCCTTCGCGATTGAGGTACTGGTACAGACCGCGTACCGCCGACAGCAGCCGCGCCAGGCTGCGCGAGGACTGCCCCTGCTGATGCAGGCGGGCGACCAGCCGGCGCAGTCGCTGGATATCCAGGGCGGACCAGCTGCCGAGCTGTTCCTTCTCGCAGAAGGCCAGGACCTTGTTCAGGTCGCGGCGATAGGCCTCGAGGGTGTGGGGCGACACCTGACGCTCACTGCGCAGGTGCTCGCAGTAGGCGTCCAGCTGTCGTTCCATGGCTAGCGTACCGAGCGCAGGGAGTGGGTGAAGCGCGGGACGACGCGGCCCAGGACTTCGGCGATATAGCTGAGGAACAGGGTGCCGACCGAACTCTTGTAGTGCTGCGGGTCGCGGCTGGCGATGGCGAGCACGCCATGCAGACCCAGGTGACTGATGGCGACCACGGCGGTGGAGCCGATCTGCTTGCGCTGTTCCTCGCCGAACAGGAAGTCCAGCTCATGTTCGCGCAGGCTGCCGCTGACGCTCTTGCCTTCCGAGAGCAGCCCGCCGATCGCCTGCTGGGCTTCGGCGCCGCTGACCCAGCGGCCCACCGGCATGGCGTTGTCACTGAACAGGATCAGGCTGACGAAGGGCACCTGGAAGTCCTGGCGCAGGCTGTCCTCGACGGCCATCACCAGGTCGTCGAGGCTGCCGGCGTCCATCAGGGCGAGGATCAGCCGGCGGGTCTTGTCGAACAGCCGGTCGTTGTCACGGGCGACGTCCATCAGTTGCGACAGCCGGTGGCGCATCTCGATGTTGCGTTCGCGCAGGATCTTCATCTGCCGCTCGACCAGCGACACCGTGTCGCCACGCTGATGCGGGATGCGCAGCGCCGGCAGCAGTTCCTCGTGGGTGACGAAGAAGTCCGGGTGAGCCTCCAGGTAGGCGGCGACGGCGGCCGCCTCAAGGCTCTGTTCTGGCAGTTCGTGGGGCTGTTCGGCTGGAACCTTGGGCTGGTCGGTCATGACGTTCGCTCGCTTATAGACGCACTTGTCCTTCATACACCCGCACGGCCGGTCCGGTCATCATCACCGGCTGGCCGACGCCCGCCCACTCGATGGACAGGCGTCCGCCGGGCAGGTCGATGGTCACCGGCGAATCCATCCAGCCCTGGCTGATGGCGGCCACCGCGGCGGCACAGGCGCCGGTACCGCAGGCCTGGGTTTCCCCGGCGCCGCGCTCCCAGACGCGCAGTTGCGCGCGATGGCGGTCGATCACCTGGAGGAAGCCGACGTTGACCCGTGCCGGGAAGCGCGGATGGTGTTCGATCTTCGGACCCAGCTCGTGGACGGGCGCCGCATTGATGTCGTCGACGCGCAGCACCGCATGGGGGTTGCCCATGGACACGGCGGCCAGCTCGACGGTGCGGCCATCGACCTCGAGCGGGTAGCTCAGGGCCTGGGCCGGTGCCTGGAACGGGATGTCCGCCGGCACCAGGCGCGGGGCGCCCATGTCGACGCTGATCTGGCCGTCCTGGCGGACGTCCAGTTCGATGATGCCGCTCTTGGTCTCGACGCGGATCCGGCGCTTGGCGGTCAGGCGCTTGTCCAGCACGAAACGGGCGAAGCAGCGCGCGCCGTTGCCGCACTGTTCCACTTCCGAGCCGTCGGCGTTGAAGATCCGGTAGCGGAAGTCCACGTCGGGGTTGCTCGGCGCCTCGACGATCAGCAACTGGTCGAAGCCGATGCCGGTGTGGCGGTCGCCCCACTGTTTGGCGTGCTTGGGCAGGATGTGCGCGTGCTGGCTGACCAGGTCGAGGACCATGAAGTCGTTGCCCAGGCCGTGCATCTTGGTAAAACGCAGCAGCATGGGGTTACTCCGGCAGCAGGCTTTCGCCAGCGTACAGTTCGGCCAGGGTTTCGCGGCGGCGGATCTCGATCACCTGCTCGCCATCGACCAGCACTTCGGCGGCGCGGCCGCGGGTGTTGTAGTTGGAGCTCATGACGAAACCATAGGCACCGGCCGAATGCACGGCCAGCAGGTCGCCTTCCTCCAGCGCCAGCTGACGGTCCTTGGCCAGGAAGTCGCCGGTTTCACAGATCGGGCCGACCACGTCGTAGGTGCGCGGCTGGGCATCCCGTGGGCGCACGGCGGTGACGTTCATCCAGGCCTGGTACAGCGACGGGCGGATCAGGTCGTTCATCGCCGCGTCGACGATGGCGAAATCCTTGTGTTCGGTGTGCTTGAGGTATTCGACCCGCGTCAGCAACACGCCGGCATTGGCGACGATGAAGCGGCCCGGTTCGAACATCAGCGCCAGGTCGCGGCCGGCGGTGCGCTCGCGCACGGCCTTGATGTAGTCGGCCACCTGCGGTGGCTCCTCATCGCGATAACGCACGCCGACGCCGCCACCGAGGTCGATGTGCTGCAGGTAGATGCCGCACTCGCCAAGACGGTCGATCAGCGCCAGCAGGCGGTCGAGGGCATCGAGGAACGGGTCCAGGCTGGTCAGTTGCGAACCGATGTGGCAATCGACGCCGAGCACTTCCAGGTTCGGCGACTGCGCGGCGCGAACGTAGGCCTCCTCGGCGTCGGCAATGGCGATGCCGAACTTGTTTTCCTTGAGACCGGTGGAGATGTACGGGTGGGTACCGGCATCCACGTCCGGGTTGACCCGCAGCGAGACCGGCGCACGTACGCCCATCTCGGCGGCCACCTGTTGCAGGCGCTCCAGTTCTTCGGCGGATTCGACGTTGAAGCAGTGGACGCCGACTTCCAGGGCGCGACGCATGTCCTCGCGGGTCTTGCCGACGCCGGAGAAAACGATGCGGTCGGCGCGGCCGCCTGCGGCCAGTACACGCTCCAGCTCACCACGGGACACGATGTCGAAACCGGCGCCCAGGCGGGCCAGCAGGTTCAGCACGCCGAGGTTGGAGTTGGCCTTGACCGCGAAGCAGACCAGGTGCGGTACGCCTTCGAGGGCGTCGGCATAGGCGTGGTACTGCGCCTCGATATGCGCGCGGGAGTAGACATAGGTGGGCGTGCCAAAGCGCTCGGCAATGGCGGACAAAGCCGCACCTTCCGCGAACAGCTCACCGTCGCGGTAGTTGAAAGCGTCCATGGTGATCCCTTACTCGTAGGTGTCGTGCTTGTGCGCCTTGCTCTGCGAGGACTTGGCCTGGTCGTTGGGGTTCTGGCCGTCATCGGGGAGGTACAACGGACCCTTTTGACCACAGGCGGAGACCAGGCAAGCGATCGCGAGGAGCGCAGCAAGGGAAGAGATCAGGCGCTTCATGGCGAAATCCTTTGTAAAAGCATTGATTGCGCCCGAGTATACCGGCCACCCGGCGGCTTGCCTATGCGAGCCGCCAGCCGGACGGTGGCAGGCCGATTCTTGGTGTCTCGTCGCCCCGGGCTGGTTATGCTTTGCAAACATCCGGCGACGCGCTTATCTTCGCCCGCCTGGAGTGACACGCATTTTTCGAGGTTTGTGCAATGAGTTTGACTGAAGCCCGCTTTCACGACCTGGTCGATAGCCTCCAGCAGAATCTGGAGGATGTGTTCGACGAGAGTGACCTGGATCTGGACCTGGAAAACTCCGCCGGAGTGTTGACCGTCAAGTTCGACGGCGGCAGCCAACTGATCTTCAGCCGCCAGGAGCCCTTGCGCCAGCTGTGGGTAGCGGCGCGCTCGGGCGGCTATCACTTCGACTATGACGAAGAGAACAGCCAGTGGGTCTGCGACAAGAGCGAGGAGCTGCTCAGCGAGATTCTCGCCCGGGCGACTTGGGAGCAGGCCGGCGTCAAGCTGGACTTCGACGAGATCTGATGGTGACGCAGCCCGCCGCTTCCGTCCGACCCGCCAAGCCGTTGTACAGCAATGTCAGCCCGGCGGTGCCTTCGCCCTGCGTGAGCCTTTGCCGGCTCGATGAGCAGAAAATTTGTATCGGATGTTTTCGGCATGTCGAGGACATCCGCGAATGGCGCTCGGCGGACGATGAGCGTCGGCGGGTGATCTGCGCGCAGGCCAGGACGCGCAAGGCTCAGGCCTGAGCCGCTCTCTGTAGGAGCGGCTGGCCGACGCTCGGTTGCCCGCGAAGCTTTTGGCGGCCTCAAGGTCCTCTTCGTGGGCAAACCCGCTCCTGCAGGGATAGCTGCCCGGTAGGGCTGGTACGCTGGGGGTGGCTTGTGTATTTACGCTGCTGTGGTAGTGTCCGGCTATACCCCGCACTGAAGCGGGAAGTGAGAACCCCGCCTTTCGTGGCGGGGTTTTGCTTTTATCGTGCAGAAAAAAGGAGTCTGCCTGGATCATGAGCACCGCACCTTCCATCATTCTTACCCGCCTCGACGTGCAGCGTCTGGAGCGCCTGATCGACAGCCTCGACGACTCGCTGCCGGGCGTCATCGCGCTGCAGGCCGAACTGGACCGCGCTGAAAACGTCGTGGGCCACGAAGAAGTGCCAGCCGGTGTCGTGACCATGAACTCCCGGGTGCATTGCCGCGAGGAAGGCAGTGGCAAGGACTACCGGCTGACCCTGGTCTACCCCCAGGACGCGAATGCCGACGAAGGCAGGATTTCGATCCTGGCGCCGGTCGGCAGTGCCTTGCTTGGCCTGCAGGTCGGCCAGCACATCAATTGGCCGGCCCCGGGCGGCAAGACCCTGAAGCTGGCCTTGCTCGACGTCGAATACCAGCCGGAAGCCGCTGGCGACTACCACCTCTGAACCGGCTTCAGACCAGATCCAGCGCGATGTTCAGCGAGTTCTCCAGCTCGGCCTTGTAGCGCAGGTGCAGGTTGGTCGAACCCGCTCCTTCGCCGACCAGGCCGCTGAGGTCCAGGTCGGTGATGTAGCAGCGGTAACGCTCGATCTCGCGGCGTTGGTCAACGATTTCCTGGGCCACCGCGATGTACAGCTGGTTGCCGTATTCCAGCTCGGAAAACTCCCGCTGATTGCAGTACAGGGTGACCTGCACCTCGTCCTGGCCGGTCTTGCCGACGATAGCCTGGACGTCGTAGAACGGCTTGTTGACCGGCGTCCGCGGTGCCGGTCGGGCCTCGACCCGGCGCGCCCGGCCCGGCGCTGAAGGCAGCAACTGGTAGTACAGGACTTCCAGCGTGCGGCTGGACGCCGAGTCCATCGGCATCAAGGCTTCGCGACGGTAGAGGATCGACTGCAGGAAGCGTTGCAGCGGCACCAGCAGGCTCTGTTCGTCGTGGAACGGCAGGCGCTGCTGCCACAGGGCATTGAACTCATCCAGCACATACAGCTCGGCCTGGTCTTCGTTGATCCGGTAGAACACCTGCACGCAGTCGGGCTGGCCCATCGGCAGCACCAGGGCCAGGTCGTGTTCTTCCATGGCGCGCAGGTCCAGATGCAGCGGGCTGTAGGCCGACAGGTCGCTGCTCAGGTAGTCGAGCAGCAGCGAGATGCTGTCCAGGGCGATGTGCTTGACGTGGCCGGGCACCAGCTCCAGCACGTGGTAATGCTGCTGGACCTGCACCAGATAACGGTGGTTGAGATTGCCCAGCAGCAGTTCCTGGGCGGTGTTGAGCACTTCCTCGACCCGCTGGGCGATGAACTGCGCACGGTTGTGGCAGAAACAGCGCACCTGCAGCTGCGGCATGTCGCGGCCCAGGGGCAGGTTGTTGAGGTAGTCGCGTACGCAGTCGAGCAGCGCATGCGGCCCGTCGTAGCGGTTGATCAGCACCTCGTTCCAGCTGTTGAGGGTGACCTGGTCGAGGGTCAGCACCAGGTTTTCCCGGACTCCGGCATAACTCAGGGAGTCGGTGCGCTCGGTGGTCATCAGGATATTCAGGTCGCGGTGGTGCTTGAGCGGGTCGACCCCGACGTTGACCAGGATCAGCACCTCGCCGGGGATGCTGGGGCGCAGCAACTGTTCTTCGTCGACACTGCTCAGTGGCAGGGCGATCAACTGCTGCAGGCTGCCGAGCAGGTTGAACAGCTCGAACTCGGTCAGGTCGCTGCTGCCGGGGTGCAGGGCCAGGCGGGTGCTGCTGTCGATCACGCCGTTGCGATGGCACCAGGTGAGCAGTTCGAGCAGCTCGCGGCTGCGCTTGATCGGCGCGAAATGCTCCCATTCCTGGGCGCCCAGGCTGCCGTTGTACAGGCCCCAGTGGGTCTGCCCCGGCTCCTTGCGGTTGGGCGACTGCACCAGGGTGAGGGTGTCCTCGGCCATGTCCGGGGCGATTCCGGGGTTGATGAATTCGATCTTGCCGGCCTTGCGCTCGAAGGCCGCGTAGAGCCGGCGGCCGAGCACGTTGAGGTCGCGCTTGTTGATCAGGCTGACCGCCTGCTCGCTGCGGGCGAACTGGGTCAGGAAGCGATAGCTGTAGTTCAGCTCGTTGACCAGCGCCCGGCGTTCGGCGCTGACCTGGCGGACCTTCCACTGACTGCGGCTGTCGAGCAGCGTCAGTTGCCGGCGGTCCCAGCCCCACTCGCCGGCCAGGCGGATCAGCAGCAGACGCTGCCAGCTGCTGTTGCGCGTGTTGCCGCCGGTGAGCTTGCGGTTGACCTTGAGATACAGGCTGCGCCGCACCAGCTCCAGCCGCTCCGGTTCGTTGCGGGCCTTGAGGTATTCCTCGATCCGCCGGTAGACCACGACATAGGGGTCCAGCTCGTCCAGGTCCAGCCGGTTGGCGAACACCGCCTGCTTGAAGCGCAGGCTCAGGCATTCGACCTGTGGGTGCTCGCTGGCATAGACCTCGGTCAGCAGCAGCTTGAGCACCGACTTGTAGGGCGACTCGATGCCCTTGAACAGTTGCCAGAGCCCGGCACCGATGAACTCTCCCGGCGGAATGTGCGCCAGGTGACCGAGGTCCAGGCACTCGTCGGCGCGGATGAAACGCTTGGACAGCAGGGTGTGGGTGTACTGGTCGTAGCGCGATTCCTCGTACACCGGCACCAGCCACCACAGCGGCGTGCGTCCGGCGAGCCAGATGGCGGTGCGGTAGAACTCGTCCAGCAGCAGGTAATGCTGGGTGGTGCCGCAGTCTTCCGAACTCAGTTGCGCGTCGCGCTCGCCACGGACGAAACGGGCCGGATCGATCAGGAAGAAGTGCGCCTCGGCGCCCTGGCTGGCCGCCCAGGCTTCGAGCAACTGGCATTTCTTGCGCAGTTCGGCCAGTTCGCCCTGGCTCAGGTCGCTGGCATGGCAGACCCAGAAGTCCATGTCGCTCTGGTCGGCCTGGGCCAGGGTGCCCAGGCTGCCCATCAGGAACAGCCCGTGGATCGGCCGTGGCAGGCTGGCGGGGCGGCTCTTGTAGGAGAACGAGCGGGTCAGGCGCTGGGCCTCGACCAGGGCCGCATCGTTCGGTTCGTAGTTCGACAGACCGGCGGGCGTGCTGCCCGAGACGTAGCCGGGCAGCAGCGGATGATTGACGTGGAAGAACAGCGGCAGCACGTTCAGCACCACCTGCTGGCGCGGCGACAGGCCTTCCAGGGCGCGCTCCAGTCGCCCCTGATTGAGTTTCAGGAAGCGCGAGCGCAGTTGACTGAGCACCTGGCGGTCAATGCCCTCGTCCAGGTTAGGGCGTATTTCGTGGGTGCGCGTCATCGGCTTGCGGCGCTCGGCATTAGGAAATATCTGAAAGACGCAGTTTACAGGCTAAGCGGGCCCCGCTTTAAGCTGAATTTGTCGATGGGTGTCAGATGGTCGGCTCACTGATCACGGGGAGCCCGCGCAGTCCGGGCAGAGGCGGGACCGCGTGGGCAATCTGCGCAATCAGGCAGCTTCTCTGACGCTCAGGATGGTCAGCAGGCCCTGGGCATGCTCGGCGGCATCGCGGCCCAGGCTGGTCAGGTAGCCACCATCGACCTGGGTGATCAGTTCCTTGTCGAACAGGCGTTTGGCGGCAGCGATGGCTGAAGGGGCGGCGGTCTGATGAATTTTCAGGCCCTCCTGGGAGCTTCCCAGGTTGAACAGTGCAAGGATTTCCAGTTCGGCAACCAGCTCAGGGGTATACGACATAAGGACTCCAGACTTTCAGGAATTATTATCGGGCGACGCACCACTAAGGTGATCCCACTTGCCCGGGCTGTCCAGTGCCGGGGCGTTTTCAGTGTAGACGGAGCGGGGATGGGTGTTGTTTTATCGGCCCTGTTCGCGGGCAAGCCACGCTCCTACAGGACGGAGCCGAACACAAATCTTGTGCTCGGCACGGACCTGTAGGAGCGTGGCTTGCCCGCGAATGGTCTCTGACGTCGCCGAAATCCCCTGAGGTTCATTCCTTTTCGGGCGGCAGCTCTGGCAAGGCGCGCAGGGCTGTTTCGTACCACTCGCTGTCGAACGGGCGATCGTCGTCGAGCATGGCGTCGATCTCCACCGCCAGTACATGGGCCATCAGGTTGAGGATCTCGTCGCGCTCGTAGCCGACCAGGGTCAGCTTGTTGAAGGTGGCCTTGGCGGCCGGCGGGTTGCCGCTTTCGATCTGGTTTTCGATGGCCTGGGTCAGGGTGGTCTCGGCGAACGCTTCGTCGTCGTTGTCGATATCGCTTGGCTCGCTCATGGCAGGCTCCTGTGGGTGAGGGCGCCAGTTTACCCGTATTGGGCGCCACGGTGCTGCTGGTCAATTTTTATCCAGTGCACTATAACTGCCTGCGCCCACCCCGCACGGCCTGGAGGCTCTGTGATGCTCAAGCTTTATGGATTTTCGGTCAGCAATTACTACAACATGGTGAAGCTGGCCCTGCTCGAAAAAGGACTGCCTTTCGAGGAGGTCGCTTTCTACCCCGGACAAAGCCCGGAAGCCCTGATGATCAGCCCGCGCGGCAAAGTACCGGTGCTTGGCGTTGAACAGGGCTACATCAACGAAACCACGGTGATTCTCGAGTACCTGGAAGACACCCAGGGCGGCCAGCCGCTGCTGCCGCGCGAGCCGTTCCAGCGGGCCCAGGTCATGGCGCTGGCCAAGGAGATCGAGCTGTACATCGAGCTGCCGGCGCGGGCCTGCTTTACCGAGGCGTTCTTCGGTATGCCGGTGCCGGAAGCGATCAAGGAAAAGACCCGTGGTGAATTGCTGCTCGGATTTGCCGCGCTCAAGCGCCATGGCAAGTTCGCCCCCTATGTGGCGGGCAGCGAGTTCACTGTGGCGGACCTGTATTTCCTCTACAGCGTCGACCTGGCCTGTGCGGTGGGTGGCAAGCTGTTCGGTATCGACCTGCTGGCCGACATGCCGCAGGCGAAGGCGTTGCTGGAGCGGTTGCAGCAGACCGAGCATGCCAGGCGGATCGCGGCGGACAAAGAGGCGGCGATGCCGGCGTTTCTGGCGATGATTGCGGCGAAGAAGTAGTTCTCCGGCCTGTGGGGGCCGGCTTGCTGGCGGTCCGCCGAGTGCGGCCAGCCAGCACTCGTGTGCCGCCAGCTATCGCCAGCAAGCGTCCCGCCCCACCGGCTCCCACAACGGTTGGACGGGTGTCCGGCTTCCTGGGGGCCGTCCAAACCGTGGGAGCGGGCTTGCCCGCGAATAGGTCCCACAAGTTTCGTGGGAGTCGACCGGGCTGGCGATCCGTTCCTAGCGGCTGGCGAGCAGGGCCTGGCCGCGGGCGACCGCTGCCTTGACCTGGGCCGGGGCGGTGCCGCCGATATGGTCGCGGGCATTGACCGAACCTTCCAGGGTCAGTACGGCGAACACGTCCTGTTCGATCTGGTCGCTGAACTGGCGCAGTTCCTCCAGGCTCATTTCCGCCAGGTCCTTGCCGGTCTCCACGCCGTATTTCACCGCATGGCCAACGATTTCGTGGCAATCACGGAACGGCAGGCCACGGCGCACCAGGTAGTCCGCCAGGTCGGTGGCGGTGGAGAAACCGCGCAGCGCCGCTTCGCGCATCACCGCGTGGCGCGGCTTGATCGCCGGGATCATGTCGGCGAACGCGCGCAGCGAATCGCGCAGGGTGTCGGCGGCGTCGAACAGCGGTTCCTTGTCTTCCTGGTTGTCCTTGTTGTAGGCCAGCGGCTGGCCTTTCATCAGGGTCAGCAGGCCGGTCAGCGAGCCGAACACCCGGCCGGTCTTGCCGCGTACCAGTTCCGGCACGTCGGGGTTCTTCTTCTGGGGCATGATCGAGCTGCCGGTGCAGAAGCGGTCCGGCAGGTCGATGAATTGGAACTGCGCGCTGGTCCACAGCACCAGCTCCTCGGAGAAACGCGACAGGTGCATCATCGCGATGCTGGCCGCCGAGCAGAATTCGATGGCGAAGTCGCGGTCGGAAACGTTGTCCAGCGAGTTGCCGCCCACGGCCTCGAAGCCCAGCAGCTGCGCGGTGTACTCGCGGTCGATCGGGTAGGTGGTGCCGGCCAGCGCGGCGCTGCCCAGGGGCATGCGGTTGGTGCGCTTGCGGCAGTCGACCAGGCGCTCGTAGTCGCGGCTGAGCATCTCGAACCAGGCCAGCAGATGGTGGCCGAAGGTCACCGGCTGGGCGGTCTGCAGGTGGGTGAAGCCGGGCATGATGCTCCCTGCCTCGCGCTCGGCCTGTTCCAGCAGGCCTTTCTGCAGGCGGGTGATTTGCGCCAGGATCAGGTCGATCTCGTCACGCAGCCACAGGCGGATGTCGGTGGCGACCTGGTCGTTGCGGCTGCGCCCGGTGTGCAGCTTCTTGCCGGTGATGCCGATGCGGTCGGTCAGACGCGCCTCGATGTTCATGTGCACGTCTTCCAGGTCTACGCGCCAGTCGAAGTGGCCGGCCTCGATTTCGCCCTGGATGGTGGTCAGTCCGTCGATGATGCTGTCGCGCTCGGCATCGGTCAGCACGCCGACCTTGGCCAGCATCGTCGCGTGGGCGATCGAACCCATGATGTCGTGGCGGTAGAGGCGCTGGTCGAACGTGACGGAGGCGGTGAAGCGGGCGACGAAGGCGTCGACCGGTTCGCTGAAACGGCCGCCCCAGGACTGATTGGTCTTGTCGGTGCTCATGGATTCGCTCGTGATCTGCTGAAGATGGATTGCCGGAAAAATTGTTGCCGATCATAGCAGGGTTGCTCCGGCTGGGGCTGACGCCGGTCGTGCGGTTTTTATTTCGACCGAATCGGTCGCATGGCTTGTCGTCGACAGCACAGACGTCGACACTGGGGGTATGCCAACCTCACGAACGAACACCGGGCGTGATGCGCCCGCGACACCGGAATTCTTCCTGCCGGAGCTCTGCCTGCCCGAGGCGCTGCTGGTGCTGGTGGTATTGGCCGAGCTGCTGGTGATGGTGCTGGTGCTCAGCGAACCGATGCCCGCCGGCTTCGATTGGGTGCGCCTGGCCCTGACGTCGCTGTATGTGCAGTGGATCGTGCTGCTCTCGGCGGCCGTGCTGTGCGCCGCCCGGGCCTGGCTGGCGCGCCTGCGCCCCGGCGTGGCCGGGGTATTGTGCTGTCTCCTGGTGGTCGGGCTGACACTGGCCTGCACCGCGCTCACCGAATACTTTTCCCTCGTCGCCACCCAGGCCGACAGCGGCAGCCCCGGCCGTTATCTGCGCCATGCGCTGATCAGTCTCATCATGTCGGCGCTGATGCTGCGCTACTTTTACCTGCAGAGTCAGTGGCGGCGCCAGCAGCAGGCGGAGTTGCAGGCCCGGCTGGAGGCCTTGCAGGCACGGATCCGCCCGCACTTCCTGTTCAACAGCCTGAACAGCATTGCCAGCCTGGTGGCGAGCGACCCGCGCCAAGCCGAGCAGGCGGTGCTGGACCTGTCCGATCTGTTCCGGGCCAGTCTCGCCAAGCCGGGAAACCTGGTGACCTGGCGCGAAGAACTGGAATTGGCGCAACGATATTTGTCGATCGAACGCTATCGTCTCGGCAACCGTCTACAGTTGGACTGGAGGGTCGGCACAATTCCGGAGGATTTGCCGATCCCGCAACTGACCTTGCAGCCTTTACTGGAAAACGCTCTGATCTACGGCATCGCTCCGCGTGTCGAAGGCGGGGTGGTCAGGGTCGAAGCCGACTATAGAGAGGGGGAGTTCGTATTGTGTATCAGCAATCCCTATGACGCCGCCGTGCAGCAGGCGTCCAACGGTACTCACCTGGCACTGGTGAACATTGGTGCACGACTTGCGGCACTTTTTGGGCCTCGCGCTAGTCTTAGCGTGGATCGCCGTGACGGCCGTCACTTCACCTGTCTACGCTATCCTTGTGCGAGACTCACTCAGGAATCCAGCGCAATATGAATGTCCTGATCGTTGATGACGAACCCCTGGCCCGCGAACGCCTGACCCGTCTGGTCGGCGAACTCGAGGGTTACAGTGTATTGGAGCCCAGCGCCACCAATGGCGAAGAGGCATTGGCCCTGATCGACAGCCTCAAGCCGGATATCGTCCTGCTCGACATCCGCATGCCCGGCCTCGATGGCCTGCAGGTGGCTGCGCGCCTATGCGAACGCGAAACACCGCCAGCGGTGGTGTTCTGCACCGCCCATGACGAGTTCGCCCTGGAAGCCTTCCAGGTCAGCGCGGTGGGCTATCTGGTCAAGCCGGTACGCCCCGAGCATCTGCTCGAAGCCCTGAAGAAGGCCGAGCGGCCCAACCGTGTGCAACTGGCCGCGTTGACCCGGCCGGCGGCGGAAAGCGGCAACGGGCCGCGGACCCATATCAGCGCGAGGACCCGCAAGGGCATCGAGCTGATCCCCATCGGCCAGGTGATCTACTTCATCGCCGACCACAAGTACGTGACCCTGCGCCATGAAGGCGGCGAGGTGCTGCTCGACGAGCCGCTCAAGGCCCTGGAAGACGAGTTCGGCGAACGCTTCGTGCGCATCCACCGCAACGCACTGGTGGCCCGCGACCGTATCGAACGCCTGCAGCGCACGCCCCTGGGACACTTCCAGCTGTTCCTCAAGGGCCTCAACGGTGATGCACTGATCGTCAGCCGGCGGCATGTCGCCGGTGTGCGCAAGATGATGCAGCAGCTTTAACCCGGGGCTTGCAACAGGCCCCGGGGTTCATCCGTCCGCTGTTCCAGGCCAGGGAGGCTGCGGACTTCCTGATACAAGTCAAAGCTGGCCGGGCTGAACTGTTATTATCTGCCGTATCTATTCAGTACGGACCGTTCCATGTCTTCTCGCGAAATCCGCATCGCTACCCGTAAGAGCGCGCTCGCCCTGTGGCAGGCCGAATACGTCAAGGCCCGCCTGGAACAGGCTCACCCGGGGTTGCTGGTGACCCTGGTGCCGATGGTCAGCCGCGGCGACAAGCTGCTCGACTCGCCCCTGTCGAAAATCGGTGGCAAGGGCTTGTTCGTCAAGGAGCTGGAAACCGCCCTGCTCGAGAACGAAGCGGACATCGCCGTGCACTCCATGAAAGACGTGCCGATGGATTTTCCCGAGGGGCTGGGCCTGTTCTGCATCTGCGAGCGTGAAGATCCCCGCGACGCCTTCGTCTCCAATACCTACGCCAGCCTGGACGCCCTGCCGGCCGGGGCGGTGGTCGGCACGTCGAGCCTGCGCCGCCAGGCCCAGTTGCTGACCCGCCGGCCCGACCTGCAGATCCGCTTCCTGCGGGGCAACGTCAATACCCGCCTGGCCAAGCTCGACGCGGGTGAATACGACGCGATCATCCTGGCGGCGGCGGGGCTGATTCGCCTCGGCTTCGAAAACCGGATCAGCTCGGCCATCAGCGTCGAGGACAGCCTGCCGGCGGGTGGCCAGGGAGCCGTGGGCATCGAATGCCGCAGTGCCGACCACGAGATCCATGCGTTGCTCGCCCCCCTGCACCACGCGGACACTTCCGTGCGGGTCACGGCCGAGCGGGCGCTGAACAAGCATCTCAACGGCGGCTGTCAGGTGCCGATCGCCTGCTACGCGGTGCTGGAAGGCGGGCAGGTCTGGCTGCGCGGCCTGGTCGGCCAGCCGGCCGGCGGCCTGCTGCTGACCGCCGAGGCCCGCGCCCCGCAGGCAGACGCCGAGGCCCTGGGCGTGCGGGTTGCCGAGGACCTGCTGGGGCAGGGCGCCGATGCCATTCTCAAGGCGGTCTACGGCGAGGCCGACGGCCAATGAGTGGCTGGCGCCTTCTGCTGACCCGGCCGGCGGACGAGTCGGCCGCGCTCTCGGCGACTCTGGCCGAAGCCGGAATTTTCAGCAGTGCCCTGCCATTGCTGGCGATCCAGCCGCTGGTCATCGAAGGTGCCGAACTGAGCAAGATTCTCGAACTGCCTTTCTATGCGGCGGCGATCGTCGTCAGCAAGCCGGCTGCGCGCCTGGGCCTCGACCTGGTCGACCGCTACTGGCCGCAGCCGCCGATGCTGGACTGGTTTACCGTGGGCGCCGCGACAGCGGGCCTGCTGGACGACTATGGCCTGCGCGTGCACTACCCGGCCGAAGGGGACGACAGCGAAGCCCTGCTGGCGTTGCCAGCCTTGCAGGAGGCGTTGGCCCAGCCCGAACCGAGGGTGCTGATCCTGCGTGGAGAGGGCGGACGTGAACTGCTGGCCGAGCGTTTACGCGCCCAAGGTGCTAGTGTCGACTATCTGGAATTGTACCGCCGCCTCCTGCCCGAATATGCCGACGGCACCCTGACCCGACAGATTCAAGCGGAACGCCTGAACGGGCTGGTGGTCAGCAGTGGACAGGGTTTTGACCACCTGCGACAGGTGGCGGGAGCGGATTGGCCTGAAGTGGCCCGGTTGCCGTTGTTCGTTCCAAGCCCGCGGGTGGCGCAGATGGCCCGTGCCGCCGGGGTGGAACATGTTGTGGATTGTCGTGGTGCCAGCGCCACGGCCTTGCTGGCGGCGTTGCAGGAGTACCCTGTGCCCGCTTTCTGAATGCAAAGGATGGACACGTGAGCGATACAGCCTTGCCAAAAGAACAAGCTCAACCGGCGCCCGAGACGCCGGCCAAACCGCCGGCGGCGCCTGTCGAGCGCCGTGGCAACGGTCTGGCGATCCTTGCCCTGCTACTGGGGGCCGCCGGGGTGGCCGCCGGTGGCTGGGGGATCTGGCAGGTGCGCAACCTGCAGGCCAATCACCAGCAGCAGAGCGGGCAACTGCAGGACCTGGGCAACCAGGCGCAGTCGCTCAAACTCAGTGAACAGCAACTGTCCGCGCGCCTGGACCAGTTGCCGGCCGCCTCCGAACTGGAGGACCGGCGCCGCCTGGTGGCGCAGTTGCAGGGCGACCAGCAGCGACTGAGTCAGCGCCTGGAAAGCGTGCTGGGGGCCAGCCGCAAGGACTGGCGCCTGGCCGAGGCGGAGCATCTGCTGCGCCTGGCCACACTGCGCCTGTCCGCCTTGCAGGACGTGACCAGTGCCCTGGCGCTGGTACAGGGGGCCGACGACATCCTGCGTGAGCAGAACGACCCGGGTTCGTTCGCCGCCCGTGAACAACTGGCCAAGAGCCTGGCGGCGCTGCGCAGCACCGAGCAGCCGGACCGCACCGGGTTGTTCCTGCAACTGGGCGCACTGCGCGACCAGGTTGCCCAGCTCAACGAACTGGCGCCGGAATACAAGGATCGTGGCGACTCGTTGCTGGGCCTGACTTCCGATGGCGATGGCGCCAGCCGCTGGGCCCAGTGGTGGGACGAGATCTCGCGCTACATCCGCATCGACTTCAACGCCAACAAGAACATCCGGCCGCTGCTGGCCGGGCAGAGCCTGACCCAGGTCCGCCTGGCCCTTAGCCTGGCCCTGGAGCAGGCGCAGTGGGCGGCCCTGAACGGCCAGGCGCAGGTGTACACCCAGGCCCTGACCGAGGCCCGTGACGTGTTGACCGGCAGCTTCAACCCGGACAATCCGCAGAGCAAGGTCATGGTCGAGCAGCTCGCCGAACTGAGCCGCAAGCCGGTGACGGTGCTGACACCTGATCTCGCCGCGACCCTGGGCGCCGTCCAGGCCTACCTCGAGCGGCGGCACGTGGAAACCGAGACGCCGGTACGCGGCGAGGCGAAACCGGCGCAGGAGACCAGCCCATGAAGCGATTCATCGCCATTGCCCTGCTGGTCATCGCCGTTGTCGGCCTGGTGGGGTACGCGATTTACCGGCATGCCGGCTACGTGCTGATCGCCTATGACAGCTTCCGTTACGAATCCAGCCTGTGGGCGTTCCTCGCCGTGCTGCTGGTGTTGTGGCTGGTCTATCGACTGCTGAAGTGGCTGGTCGGTCTGGTCACGGCATCCAGCTCGGCGGCCAATCCCTGGTCCCGGCGCAACCGCAGCCGACGCGTCCAGCTGGCCATCGAACACGGCCAGATGGACCTCGCCGAAGGCCGCTGGGCCAGTGCCCAGAAGCATCTGCAGCGCGCCGCCGAGGCTGAGCGCCAGCCGTTGCTTTATTACCTTGGCGCGGCGCGCGCGGCCAACGAGCAGGGCAAGTATGAGGAATGCGACAGCCTGCTGGAGCGGGCCCTGACACGCCAGCCGCAGGCCGAACTGGCGATTGCCCTGAGTCACGCGCAGTTGCAGGTCGACCGTGGCGATACCGATGGGGCCTTGGCTACCCTGCAGGCGATGCACGATCTGCATCCCCACAGTGTCCAGGTGCTGCGGCAGTTGCAGCGTTTGCACCAGCAGCGTGGCGACTGGTCGGCGGTGGTCCGGCTGCTGCCGGAGTTGCGCAAGGACAAGGCCCTGCCGCCCGCCGAACTGGCGGAACTGGAGCGACGTGCCTGGGGTGAAAATCTGAGCCTGGCGGTGCGCCGTGAGCAGGATGGTGAAGCCGGGCTGAAATCCCTGGAGCGCGCCTGGCAGCAGTTGTCCGCGGCCCAGCGCCAGGAGCCGCAACTGGTGCTGGCCTATGCCGAGCAACTGCGTCAGCTGGGGGCGGACGGCGAGGCCGAGGAGGCTTTGCGTACGGCGCTCAAGCGCCAGTACGACAGCCATCTGGCCCGGCTCTACGGCCTGTTGCGCGGGCGTGACCCGGTGCGCCAGTTGCAGACCGCCGAGGGCTGGCTCAAGGAGCATCCGGGCGATGCCAGCCTGCTGCTGACCCTGGGCCGCCTGTGCCTGCAGAACAGCCTGTGGGGCAAGGCGCGGGATTACCTGGAAGCCAGCCTGCGGGTGCAGCGCAATCCGGAGGCCTGTGCCGAGCTCGCCCGGTTGCTGGCCCAGTTGGGCGATACCGAGCGCAGCAACCAGCTGTTCCAGGAAGGTCTCGGCCTGCTGGATGAGCGCCTGCTCGCGCGGCCGCTGCCGGTTCCGGTCAGCGCCTGACGGCGGCAAGGGACGGGGCGCCTGTGGTGGGCGTTCCGTCCCGGACACGCGGCCTATTTCCCTGTAATGCCTTGATACCGAAATCCTACTTGCCACGTAATGGTTTCATCGGACGCCTATCGGTAATTCCTTACAGGCTTGAGGAATTATCTGCGCTGGCTTGCCTTGAAAGGGCCGCGGCCTTTCCTCTACCGTAACTGCCTGTCTCTCCTGTTACGGAATAGCCATGTTCCTGGCCCGCTCACGTTCTCTGTTCTCCCTGGCCTTCCTGGCAGCGGCGCCGGTCATGGCGGCTTCGTTGTACCTGGAGTATGGGGTGGGACTGGAGCCTTGCTCGTTGTGCCTGGTCCAGCGGCTGTTCCTCGCCGGCTTCTGCCTGGTCAGCCTGTTGGGCGCATTGCACGGGCCGGCGCGAGTCGGCTGTCGGGTGTATGGCGCGCTGGGCCTGCTGTTCGCCCTGGCCGGCGCGGCGACCGCGGCCCGTCAGGTCCTGCTGCAGCAGGTACCGCCGGAGGAGTTGATGATCTGCCAGCCCGGCCTGCATTGCCTGATGGAGCAGGTATCGCCGTTGCAGGCGCTGCAACTGATGTTCCGGGCCACCGCCGAGTGCGCGCAGATCCATTGGACGCTGTTCGACCTGAGCATTCCCGAGTGGAGCCTGCTGGCCTTTGTCGGCATGAGCCTGGTGGCGATCTACCAGATGATCGGCCCGGTTCTCGGTGGTTGGCGCGGTGCCTCGCGCGACCGATAGTCGCCCCCGCGGATTAAACGCTTGTATGAACTTTCTCGTCTGCGTACCTTGAAGCAGGTGTCGTGCGGGCATAATCTGGCCCGCACGCATCCAACGCAAACAAGGTTGCCCTGTTTGGCCAAGTCAGGATCCTCGGTGGGTACGAGGTGTCGGGCGGCATGACCCTGAAGGGAAGAAATCACCATGCTCGAAAGTTGTCAGAATGCCCAGGAACGCTGGGGCGGAGTCCATCTGCTGATCGATCGCTGGTTGCAGCATCGCCATGAACTCGTGCGGGCCTATGATGCGCTCGGCGCCGAGCCTGGAGCCCTGGCGGACAGTCGCCAGCCGTTGCAGGAGTTCTGTGGGGTCCTGGTGGACTATGTGTCGGCCGGACACTTCGAAATCTATGAACAGCTCACCAGCGAGGCCAAGGCCTTTGGCGACCAGCGCGGGCTGAAACTGGCCGATACCCTCTACCCCCGTATCGATGTGATCACCGAAAAGCTGCTGGCTTTCAACGATCTGTGCGACGCCGGCAAGTGCGTGGCGGAGAAGTTCAAGGAACTCGGTGGCCTGTTGCATGAGCGCTTCGAGCTTGAGGACTGCCTGATCGAAGTGCTGCACAACGCCCACAAGGAAGAGGCCGTCGCCCAGGCTTGAGCGGTAATGGGCAGTCCCTGAAGACGGTGCGCATGGCGCACCGTTTTTCGTTTCAGGCCAGGTTCAACTGGCGACGCCGAGCAGTTCGATATCGAAGACCAGCGGGGTGTAGGGCGCGATCAGGTCGCCGGCACCGTCCGCACCATAAGCCTGTGCCGACGGCAATACCAGGCGCCATTTGGCCCCGACCTGCATCTGCGGCAGGGCGCTGCGCCAGCCATTGATCACACTGTCCAGGCGAAACCACTGCGGCTGGTCGTTCTGGTCGAAGACCGTGCCATTGGGCAGGTGCCCGACATAGCGCACCTGGACCCGTCCGTTGGCGGCAACCTTTTCGCCGGTGCCCGGTGTCAGCTCGGTCACCAGGATACCGTCGGCCAGTTCGCGGACACCTGGCTTGGCTTTCTCTTCGGCGAGGAATTTCTTCTCGGCCTCGAGTGCGACTTCGCTTTGCGGCTTGGTCGAATCGTCGGCGGCCTGCGCTTCGTGGGCGGCGAGGATCTGTTCGATCCGTTCGTTCGCGAGTGCCAGCGGCTTGCCCTGATAGGCCTGTTGCAGACCCTCCACCAGCGCCTTGAGTTGCAGGTTCGGCACCTCCTGGCGCAAGCGTTCGCCCAGGCTGGCGCCGAGGCTGTAGGCGAGGTCATGGGCGTCGTCGGCTTTTCCCTCCGTTGCGCCGTGGGCCAGCGGCAGAACAAGACACAGCGACAGCATTAGGTAACGCGACATGGCAACTCTCCGACCTGAGACCCGACGGATTATGCCAGTGCCGCACGCCGGTTGTGGGGCTGCGCGAATGATCCCCGAGAACATTTTTTGCCGCATGCAACGTCGGCCCTCCAATACTGTCAACATGCCCTAGCGGCGGTAGTCACAGAAGGTCTAGTATGAGCCGCACTCACGTCAGCCAGGAGGTAAACCATGTCGGCCACCAAGAAGCCTGTAAATACTCCGTTGCACTTGCTCCAACAACTGTCGGGCAGCCTGCTCGAGCATTTGGAAAACGCTTGCTCGCAAGCCTTGGCTGATGCTGAAAAACTGCTCGCCAAACTGGAAAAACAACGCGGCAAGGCTCAGGAAAAACTGCACAAGTCGCGCACCAAATTGCAGGACGCCGCCACTGCTGGCAAAGCCAAGGCGCAAGCCAAGGCCAAGGCCGCTATCGGTGAGCTGGAAGAGCTGCTCGACAAGCTGAAAACCAGCCAATCGGAAACCCGCGCCTACATCCTGCAACTCAAGCGTGATGCACAGGAAAGCCTGAAGTTGGCGCAAGGCGTTGGTCGTGTGAAAGAAGCCGTGACCAAGGCGCTTTCGACCCGTGAAACCAAACCGGCCGCACCGGCCAAGGTCGCTGCCAAGCCTGCCGCCAAGCCAGCCGCGAAACCTGTCGCTGCTAAAACTGCCGCCGTCAAACCTGCCGCTGCCAAGCCTGCTGCCGCCAAGCCAGCTGCTGCTAAAACGGCTGCTGCCAAACCCGCTGCGAAACCTGCCGCTGCCAAGCCTGCTGCCGCCAAGCCCGCCGCGAAACCGGCTACTGCCAAGCCAGCTGCCGCCAAGCCCGCCGCGAAACCTGCCGCTGCCAAGCCAGCTGCCGCCAAACCCGCTGCGAAACCAGCTACTGCCAAGACTGCTGCCGCCAAACCCGCTGCGAAACCGGCTACTGCCAAGACTGCTGCCGCCAAGCCCGCCGCGA
>NZ_JSYZ01000015.1:0-257791 GCF_001293465.1 Pseudomonas asplenii | reverse complement strand
AGCCAGCTGCCGCCAAGCCCGCTGCGAAACCGGCTGCTGCCAAGCCAACTGCCGCCAAGCCCGCGGCGAAACCTGCTGCTGCCCCTGCCGCAGCCAAGCCGGCCACTCCGGCAGCCGCTCCTGCGGCTTCGGCTCCAGCGACTGCCGCTGCTCCTGCTTCGGCCCCTGCCGCGCCAGCGACCACACCGGCCGCCAGCAGCACCCCTACCAGCGCTTCCTAAGCCTGGCTCACCACGACGCGCAGCTGGTGCAGCGCGTCGTGGTTCAGGTGCGCCGCTTCACCGGCCGCACTTTCCAGCCACACCGCCAGATCATCGGCCGCTTCCCTTGGCCAATCCCCGCTCAAGGCCTCCAGGCGCGACAGCAACTGCTGCTCGGCTTCCAGTTCGAGGGCCTTGATCCGATCACGCAACCTCTTCAGTTCGCTGTCCTGCAGGGCCATGGCCCGCCATTGCCCGCGCAGTTGCCGCAGGGGCTGCACCACCTGTTCGTGCCAGGGGTGCGCGACCCGCCGCAAGCCCTCCAGCCGCCCAGGCGCGTACTTCACGCCGCGTACTCCGAGCCAGGCCGCGCAGAGCAGCAGGCAGACATTCGCCCCATGCCCCTGCAGCGCCAGGCAGGTTCCTTCCACGCCAGGCTTGGCGTAAATATCCAGGGAAAACGTCCACAGGTCAGCATGCATGGTGAGATCCGCGCCAGTTGCGAGGGAAGCTGGTAGACTCCGCCGCCATTATGATTCGACTTCAGAACCTGACTTTACAGCGTGGCCCGCAGCGTCTGCTAGAAGACGCCGAGCTGACCCTGCACGCCGGCCAGAAAGCCGGCCTGATCGGTGCCAACGGCGCCGGCAAATCGAGCCTGTTCGCCCTGCTGCGGGGCGAGCTGCACCCGGACTCGGGTGACTGCTTGCTGCCGGCCGATTGGCGTATCGCCCACATGCGCCAGGAGGTCGATACCCTCGAACGCCTGGCGGTCGACTATGTGCTCGACGGCGACGTGCGCCTGCGTCAGGTGCAACGCGACCTGGCTGCCGCCGAGGCGGCCCAGGACGGTTCGGCGCTGGCCCGCCTGCACTCGGAACTCGACAGCGCCGACGGTTATACCGCCGATGCCCGTGCCCGCAAGTTGCTGGCCGGCCTGGGTTTCACCAACGAGCAGATGGATCGTCAGGTCGGCGACTTCTCCGGTGGCTGGCGGATGCGCCTTAACCTGGCGCAGGCACTGATGTGCCCGTCGGATCTGCTGCTGCTCGACGAACCGACCAACCACCTCGATCTCGATGCGATCATCTGGCTGGAGGAGTGGCTCAAGAGCTACCCCGGTACCCTGCTGCTGATCTCTCATGACCGTGACTTCCTCGATGAAGTGGTCGATCACGTGGCCCATGTCGACCAGCGCAAGCTGGTGCTCTACCGCGGCGGCTACACCGCGTTCGAGCGGGCCCGTGCCGAACGCCTGGCGCAGCAGCAGCAGGCCTACGAGAAGCAGCAGGCGCAGCGTGCGCACATGGAAAGCTACATCGCCCGCTTCAAGGCCCAGGCCACCAAGGCCCGCCAGGCGCAGAGCCGGATCAAGGCCCTGGAGCGGATGGAGGAGCTGTCGGCGGCCCATGTCGATTCGCCGTTCGACTTCACCTTCCGCGAGTCGCACAAGATCTCCAGCCCGTTGCTGGACCTCTCCGATGCACGCCTGGGCTATGGCGAGAAGACCATCCTGGAGAAGGTCAAGCTGCAGCTGACTCCGGGGGCGCGGATCGGTCTGCTAGGCCCCAACGGCGCGGGCAAGTCGACGCTGATCAAGAACCTCGCCGGCGACCTGTCGCCCCTGTCGGGTCGCCTGACCCGTGGCGAGAACACCGTGGTCGGCTACTTCGCCCAGCACCAGCTCGACTCCCTGGATTCCAAGGCCAGCCCGTTGCTGCACCTGCAACGCCTGGCGCCGACCGAACGCGAGCAGACCCTGCGCGACTTCCTCGGCGGTTTCGATTTCCGTGGCGCGCGCATCGACGAGCCGGTACTGAATTTCTCCGGTGGCGAGAAAGCCCGGCTGGCCCTGGCGTTGATCGCCTGGGAGCGGCCGAACCTGTTGCTGCTCGACGAACCGACCAACCACCTGGACCTGGAAATGCGCCTGGCGCTGACCATGGCCCTGCAGGAGTTCAGCGGTGCGGTGCTGGTGGTTTCCCACGACCGCCATCTGCTCAAGAGCACCACCGACAACTTCTTCCTGGTCGCCGACGGCAAGGTCGAGGAGTTCGATGGCGACCTGGATGACTATGCCCGTTGGCTGGTGGAGTATCGTCAGCGCAGCGCACCGGTCAGCAGTGCGCCGGTCAACCCCGACAAGACCGACAAGAAGGCCCAGCGTCAGGCCGCCGCAGCCCTGCGTCAGCAACTGGCACCGCACAAGCGTGAAGCGGACAAGCTCGAAGCCGAGCTGGGCAAGCTGCACGAGCGCCTGGCGACGGTCGAGGCGAGCCTCGGCGACAGCGCACTCTACGAAGCCGCCCGCAAGGACGAGCTGCGTGATCTGCTGGCCGAGCAGGCCAAGCTCAAGGGCCGTGAGTCCGAGCTGGAGGAGGCCTGGATGGCGGCCCTGGAACTGCTGGAAAGCATGCAGGCGGAACTGGAGGCGTTGTCCTGACGGACGCGCCCTCGCTGCTTCAAGAAAACGGTGGTCAAGTTCACGCCTTCGGATTAGCTTAGAGGTTTGTTACAACTCTTATCCGAGGTGCGTGATGCTGCTTGAGACATGGCTGGCCTTTTTCGCTGCATGCTGGGTAATCAGCCTGTCTCCAGGGGCGGGCGCTATCGCCTCGATGTCCAGTGGCCTGCAATACGGCTTCCTGCGTGGCTACTGGAACGCCCTCGGCCTGCAACTGGGACTGGCGGCACAGATCGCGGTCATCGCTGCCGGTGTCGGGGCGATCCTGGCGGCATCCTCTACCGCCTTCTACGCCATCAAGTGGTTCGGTGTGGTCTACCTGGTCTACCTCGCGGTCAAGCAATGGCGTGCGCTGCCCAGCGACATGACCGAAGAGGCGACGATCCGTTCGGTCGGCAAGCCGCTGACCCTGATGTTCCGCGGTTTCCTGGTCAACGTCAGCAACCCCAAGGCCCTGGTGTTCATGCTCGCGGTACTGCCGCAGTTCATCGACCCCCATGCGCCGCTGGTACATCAGTACCTGATTCTCGGGGTCACCATGATCGCTGTCGACATGATCGTCATGGCCGGCTACACGGGCCTGGCGGCCAAGGTCCTGCGCCTGCTGCGCACGCCACGGCAGCAGCGGCGGATGAACCGGACCTTTGCCGGGTTGTTCGTGGGTGCGGCGGGCTTCCTGGCGACCCTGCACAAGGCCACCACCTGAAGCGGGGGCGAGGCAAAGAAAAAGGCGACCTTGATGGTCGCCTTTTTTGTCGCGTCTGGAACTACTGCAGAACCCTGGCCGGTTCATCCGGTGGCAGGTTGTTGCGTTGCAGTGGCGGGCGCGAGTCCGGAGACATGTCCGGACCACCCAACTGCAGGCTCAGTTGCCGTGCGACATCTTCGCCCAGGGATTTCGACACATCGCGTACCACCCGCGGGCGGTTCAGCGACACGCGGATATCCCGGCTGTTGACCAGCTTGGTGTCCTGGCCTTCGCCCATGGCGGTGAACGCCGAGGTGATCTGGTAGGTACGGGTGTTGATCAGGCTGAAGTCGCCCACCAGGGTCAGGCCCAGCACCGCCGAGTAGCTGTTGGTGTTGGCCAGTTCATTGATGTCCTGGGTGAAGTCGATATCCGATACGGTGCCGAACAGCACGTAGTCGGCCCCCTTGAAGCTGCCGCCCTTGATCCGCTTGATGACGTCGTAGACGTCACCCTTGGAGTTGGACGTATAGGGCGTGCCCTGGACCAGCTGGAACATGCCGCTGCGCAGGATCTCACCCTTGATGTCGCCGGTGAACTTGCGCAGTTCGCCCTGCTCGATGTAGCTGCTGCGGCTTTCGTACTCGTCGTAGCTCGCCGAGCCGGACGAACCGTAATAGCCCTGCTGGAAATTGCCGCGTGCCGAGACGCTGCGGATGTACTGCTCCACCTTCGCCTGATACGCGAGGTCCGCCACCGCGACTTTCGGCGCGGCCTGTACGCCAAAGGCCCAGGCCAGGCCGATAATGCCAATCCATGCTCGCATAGCTTAACGCTCCGTGGTTTTGCGGATCTCTTTCTCGTCCATCCATTCGGCCAGGCCGCTTTCGACGTCGATCAGTTGCAGGCTGAACTTGTAGAACACGTCCTTGTAGTCGCTGCTGCGCTTGACGATCGAGCTGATCGAGCCTTCCAGGCGGTACTTGGCGGCGATCATGTTGCCGGTCTTGCTGATGGTGCTCTTCTTGTACAGGCCGCTCTGGTTCTGCAGCTTGAGCTGGTCGACCTGGCTCTGCATCTCGGTGTTGTCGCTGGCGAAGCGGGCAGTACCGGATTTCATCAGCTGGGTCTTGATCGAGGTGGTGATCTCGCGGGTGTCGATGTATTCGCTGGTCTTGTTCTTCACGTCATACACCTGGACCACCGGGCGGCCTTGCAGCACGCCGGACTGGGCCAGGGAGCGGGTCATGGATTCGGCGATCATCTGCAGGTCGGTGGAGCCGAACTCGTTGGTGACCAGCTCGACAGCCTTGGTATCCCCGTAGCTGATGTTCTTACCGCCGAGGACCGGCGAAGTGTTCTGGGCGCAACCGCTGGCCAGCAGGGCAACGACGGCGAGGAGCGAAAAGCGTGCAAACATGGAGAGGTTCTCTTCAAAGGGGCGCAAGGGATGGCTTCGCGTCAAGGCGTCTTGACTTCGAGGCGGAAGTCGACGGCCTTCGGCGTCGGCGCGATGGCGGGCAGGAAGGTGCTCTGGGCGCCATACAGGCTCAGGGTCTTCCAGGCTTCCTCGTCGGCGATCGGGAAGCCGTCGTTGCCCAGCCAGGCAAAGCGGTAGTACATCATCTTGTTCTTGGTGCGCGTGTTGCTCAGTTGCACCTTCACGGTCAGGAAGCCGTTTTCCCGGGCAACGCGGATGGCGCCGACCTGGATGTCTTTCATTTCGCCCATGACGACGATCTTGCTCGCGGCGCTGCCCGGCGCCGGTGGTGGCGCAGGGGTTGCACAGCCGGCCAGCAGGGCCAGGGCAACGACAGCGGTCAGTTTGAAACGCATGGAAAAAGACTCCGTTCTCAAGGTTGTTTGATACTGGCCACGGCGGTCGGGCTGGTGCTCGGGATCCGCTGGGCCGCCAGGCCGCTGGTGAATACCTGGTTGCCGATGGCCCGCAGGCTGATCACCTGGTAGTGCCGATCGACGTTGATCCTGACCAGCGAACCGCCAGCGGCGCTGGGCAGCGAGACCTGGTGCTCGCCCTTCTTCAGGCGCAGGCGGACCACCTGGGTGGTGTCCGGCAGGGTGCGCCAGGTGCGGGTATCGGCGCCCTCTAGCACGGCGGAAGTGATGCCCACGGCCAGGCCCGCGATCGGGTTGACCTTGTTCAGGTTCTTCTGGGCGATGCCGCGGCTGATGGCCCGTACGCTGGTACGCAGGATGATGCCCGGCATGTCGTCGCGCAGGGCGCGGCTGGACATGGCGGTGGTGCTGTTGAGGGCGGTCAGGTTGACCTGCTGGCCATCGACGCCGATCTGGCCGAAGCCGGGGGTCGAGGTGTCGGCCTTGATGATCGGGAACGACAGCGGGGTGATCACCACGTTGTCGGAGATCAGCAGCGGCAGCGGGATGCGGATCGAGTCGCGGGCCGGCGCCAGGCCGCTCTGCACGACGATCAGGATATCGCTGTCATCGTCCTTGCCGGCCGGCTTGTCGAGATTGACCAGGGCCTGTTCGAGCAGCGGGGTGTTGGGGCGCAGTTCGGCCGCCTGGCGATAGCCCGGCGCGGCCAGGTCCTTCTCGCCCAGCGCTTCATAGATGTAGCCGGCGAGGTAGTGGCTGAAGGCGCTCTGGTAGCTGTTTTTCAGGCTGACCACTTCGGGCGCGTCCAGGCTGGCCACCGGGTAGCCCTTGAGGTCCTTGTACTGGGTCTTGATGCCTTGCTTGTCGGCTTCCTCTTCGCGCTTGAGGTATTCCTTGTCGCGTAATTCGGCGATCACCGCTTCGCGTTCGTGGGTCTTCTTGATCGCGGTGCGGGCGCTCTCGAAGTCGTTGGTGGCGAGGAAGTTCAGCGCCATCTGGGTGGTCAGCATGACCTTTTCGTAGTCGTAGCCTTCGTAGCGGCGGACCTTGTCGTTGACCAGGAAGCTGCCGAACTGGGCGGCATACCTGGCGTAGTCGACCTTGACCGCATCCTCCCACTGGCCAACGACCTGGTCGGCGCTGTTCCAGGCCTGCTGGCTGCCGGTGATGTCGCCCTTGGCCCGCAGCAGTTCGCCTTTCTCGAAGTAGTACAGCAGGTCACGGTCTTCGCCGGTGTTGTTCTTCTCCAGCAGCGACAGCGCCGCGTCGACATTGCCGGAGGCCAGTTGCTGGTTGGTCTGCGCCAGCTCACCGTCGTAGTTGCGGAACACCGAGCAGCCGGACAGCAGGGTCACGGCCCCAAGGGCGATAAGAAGGCGGGTGCTGGGTGTCATGAGCGACATCTTCCCTGATGGTGAAAGCAGCCGGAGGGCGGGTCTGGCTGGATGAACCCATTGGCAGGGCAGGCTACCCTAACAATTCCTCATTAAAAGAGGAGCTTTTATTGCGTTTGCCCATAACGCCGGCGCGGCATTATAGGCGGCGAGTGCTGGCTATGTAATGGCTTTTTTGCTCCAAAATGGTGGCTCATTACCGCGTCGAGCGATGACGGCGCCTGACCACGTTAAAGGGGGGCGGGTTGTGGCGTCGACGTGTCGGGGGAGGAAGATCGCGTAGGAGTCCGCGTCTGTCTGCGCAGGTCGGATCCGGGAGTTGTAGGGTGATTGCGCAACTGTCGTGGCCTGCGCCTGGGTGTCCTACCCCCGTGCAGGAAACTTCAGGGTTTCGCCGGGGACGAGTGAATCGCGTAGCCGCTGGCGAATACCCGCGGCAGATCGAGCAACTGCCCATCAGGCAGCAGAGCGGCAAGGGAGTGAACAGGCGCCAGGCCGTGGTTTTGACTCTCTTCCTGGCGGGCGTTCGGAGCGGCTATTTGTCTGTTTGCACCGCGTAATGCTTGAGTGAGGCGCGGTGAGAGGGAACAATATGTTACTTCGCATTTCCATTTAGGTCGTTTCAATGATTGTTCCCACGCGTTTCCTGGCCTGGCTGATGCTGCCGATGTTCGTCCTATGCAGCTCCAGCCTGCTGGCGAATACGGTGGAAGGCGCTCCCCAGGCCCTGCACCTGATCGATTACATCGGCGCGGACTACCCGGCCACGGTGGCGGATGGCAAGGTCATCGACGAAACCGAATACCACGAGCAACTGGAGTTCCTCAGCGCGTTGCAGAAGCTGGTCGTCGCGTTGCCGGCCCGTGCCGAAAGGGCGGAGCTGGAGCAGGGCGTTGCCGACCTGCGCAAGGCCATCAGCGAACGCCAGGAGGGCTCGCTGGTGGCGCGTCAGGCCCGCCAACTGGGCGCCAGGCTGGCCGTGACCTATGAGGTCAGCCAGGCTCCGGCCATTACCCCGGACCCGGCCCGCGGTGCGCCGCTTTATGCCCAGCAATGTTCGGTCTGCCATGGCGAAAGCGGGGCCGGCGACGGCCCGGCGGGCAGCGGCATGACGCCGCCGCCGGCCAACCTGCGTGACGCCTCGCGACTCGATCGCCTGAGCCTGTACGGCATCTACAACACCCTGACCCTGGGTGTCGAAGGGACGGACATGCCGTCGTTCGCCGATCAGCTCGACGAACGCCAGCGCTGGGACCTGGCGACCTACATCGCCAGCTTCAGTGCCGCACCGGTTGCGCAGACCGACAAGACCTACAATATCGCCGACCTGGCGCGCCAGACGCCCAGCGAGATCCAGGCCGCCGAAGGCGACGAGGCCGCGGCGCTGTTCCGCGCCCAGCGGGCCCAGCCGCCGCAGGTCAAGCGGGGGCCATCGCAACTGCTCGACTACACCGCGACGACCCTGGACAAGAGCCTGGCCGCCTATCGCGCCGGCGACCGCGAGCAGGCCTACGACCTGTCCGTGGCGGCCTACCTGGAAGGCTTCGAACTGGTCGAAAGCTCCCTGGACAACGTCGATGCCAACGTGCGCAAGGACACCGAGAAGTCGCTGATGGCCTATCGGCAGTCCCTGCAGGACGGCCTGCCGGTGGAGCAGGTCGAACAACGCCTGGCGTTCGCCAAGGACAAGCTCAAGACGTCTGCCGGTCTGCTCGGCAACGATGGCCTGAGCCAGTCGCTGAGCTTCATCTCCGGCCTGCTGATCCTGTTGCGCGAAGGCCTTGAGGCGATCCTGGTGCTGGCGGCGATCCTGGCGTTCCTGCGCAACACCGGCCAGCAATCGGCGGTGCGCAGCGTCAACATCGGCTGGGGCCTGGCCCTGCTGGCGGGGGCTGGCACCTGGGCACTGGCGGCCTACGTGATCGACGTCAGCGGCTCCCAGCGCGAACTGCTCGAAGGCTGCACCGCGCTGTTCGCCAGTGTGATAGTGCTCTGGCTCGGTGTGTGGATGCACGATCGCCGGCATGCCGCGGCGTGGCAGGACTACATCAAGAGCAGCCTGGTCGGTGGCGGCGGTCGTTTCGGTTTCGCCGTGCTGGCGTTCTTCTCGGTGTATCGTGAACTGTTCGAAGTGATCCTCTTCTACGAAACCCTCTGGCTGCAGGCCGGCCCTGCCGGGCACAGCGCGGTGCTGGCCGGCGGGGCGACGGCGCTGGTGCTGCTGGTCGGCCTGGCCTGGGTGATCCTGCGCGGTTCGGCGAAATTGCCGCTGGCGCTGTTCTTCGGCATCAATGCCGGGTTGCTCTGTGCCCTGTCGGTGGTGTTCGCCGGCCACGGCGTCAAGGCACTGCAGGAGGCCGGGATCTTCGGTACGCGGCCGGTGGCATTCTTCGACTTCGAGTGGCTGGGCATTCACGCCGACGCCTACTCGTTGGGTGCCCAGGTCGTCGCGTTGCTGGCGATCATCGTGCTCTACGGCCGTAGCCGGCTGGCGGAGAAGCGCCAGTTGCAGGCGTCCTGAGCATGCGCGTGTGGATCGATGCCGACGCTTGCCCACGGATCGCCCGTGACCTGGTGGTGAAGTTCGCCCTCAAGCGGCAGTTCGAGGTGGTGCTGGTGGCGGGGCAACCGCAGCCCCGGCCACCCTTCGCCTGCGTGCGGCTGATCGTGGTGCCCAGCGGGCCGGATGCCGCCGATGACTATCTGGTGGAGCATGCGGTGACGGGGGAACTGGTGATCTGCAGCGACGTACCGCTGGCCGATCGCCTGGTGAAAAAGGGCGTGGCGGCACTCGATCCCCGGGGCAAGCCGTTCGACGAGCAGAACATGGGCGAGCGGCTGGCGGTGCGCAACCTGTTCACCGATCTGCGCGAGCAGGGGCAGGTCGGCGGTGGCCAGGCGCCCTATGGCGAGCGCGAGAAGCAGGCGTTCGCCAATTCGCTGGATCGGATCCTGACCCGGCTCGCTCGCGCCACCTAACCTTCCTGGGCCAGTTCCAGCACCCGGTCCACCAGCTTGTTGATCCCCGCCGCCGCTTCGCCAATCGACCGGGCGAGCATGTAGGCGGGGGTCGTGACCAGCTTGCGGGCCTTGTCCTCGACAATTTCATCCACCGCGCACTCCTGGTGGTTGGCGCCCATGCGGCCCAGGGCCGCGGCGGTGTCGGCGTCGTTGCCGATGGTGCAGGTCACGCCCGGGCCGTAGATCTTCGCCGCCAGCGCCGGGGTGATGCAGATCAGCCCCACCGGCTTGCCGGCCTCGGCGAAGGCTTCGGCCAGCGCCAGGACTTCGGCCTGCACGCTGCAGCCGGCGCCTTCGATGGCAAAATTGGAGAGGTTCTTCGCCGCGCCGAAGCCGCCCGGCACGATCAGCCCGTCGAATTCCCGTACATCGGCCTCGCGCAGGTCGCGGACCTGGCCGCGGGCGATGCGTGCCGACTCCACCAGCACATTGCGCGACTCGGGCATTTCCTCGCCGGTCAGGTGGTTTATCACCTGCATCTGTGCGATGTTCGGGGCGAAGCACTGCACCTGGGCGCCACGCTGGTCCAGGCGCAGCAGGGTCAGCACGCTTTCGTGGATCTCGGCGCCGTCGTAGACGCCACAGCCGGATAGGATTACCGCGATTTTCCTGGTCATGTTGGATCTCCCGATGTCTGGCGTTAAATGTCTACCAATCTGGCATTCATTGTCAGCGGAATTTGCAGCGACTACACCTAATCTTGGGCCAATCGTTCCTCTTGGGTAGCGCCATGGACCTCATTCCTTATGCGATTCCGTTTTTCGTCGTACTGATCATCGTCGAGCTGCTGACCGACTATCGCCGCGGTACCCGCAACTATCGGGTGGCCGACGCGATCAACAGCCTCAGCACCGGCGTGCTGTCGACCACCACCGGCCTGCTGACCAAGGGTGTCGGCCTGGTGACCTACGCCGTGGCCCTCGACCACCTGGCGCTGTTCGATCTGCCGGCCGACAGCCCGTGGGTCTGGGTCATGGCCTTCGTGGTCTACGACTTCTGCTACTACTGGCTGCATCGCATGGGCCATGAGCGCAATATTCTCTGGGCCGCGCATTCGGTGCATCACCAGAGCGAGGACTACAACCTGTCCACCGCCCTGCGCCAGACCAGCACGGGCTTCCTGCTGAGCTGGATCTTCTACCTGCCGCTGGCGGTGCTCGGTGTGCCACTGTCGGTGTTCATCACCGTGGCGGCGCTGAACCTGCTCTACCAGTTCTGGGTGCACACCCGGCACATTCCCAAGCTCGGCTGGTACGAGTGGTTCTTCGTCACGCCGTCCAACCATCGCGCGCATCATGCGCAGAACCCTCTCTATATGGATCGCAACTACGGCGGCGTGTTCATTCTCTGGGACCGGCTGTTCGGCACCTTCCAGGAGGAGGACGACGCCGAGCCGGTGGTGTTCGGGGTGACCACGCCGCTGGCCAGCTGGAACCCGCTGTGGGCCAACCTGCAGTTCTACGCGCAACTGGCCGCTGACGCGCGGCGTGCCGAGCGCTACCGGGACAAGCTGCGTATCTGGTTCATGCCCACCGGCTGGCGCCCGGCGGACGTCGCGGCGAAGTACCCGATGACGAAGCATGACCTGGCGCACTTTCGCAAGTTCGAGGTGCCGCTGGAGCCACGTCAGCAGGTCTATATCGCCTTGCAGTTCGCGGTGTACGTGGCGCTGGGCAGCTACCTGATGAACTTCGCCGAGAAACTGCCCCAGGCGGCGCTGGTGCTCGGCTGGGCGGCGATGCTGCTGGGGCTGTTCGTACTCGGGGCGGGCCTGGAGAACCGGCCATGGGCGTTGAAGCTGGAGGTGACGCGGCTGCTGCTGAATGTGCCGTTGGCCTGGCTGGCGCCGCTGGTCGGGCTGTGGCCGGCCAGCCCGTTGGGCTGGATCGGCCTGCTCAGCTACAGCCTGCTGAGCGTGATCGGGCTCTACTGCAGCAGGGGGCGGGTCATTCGGCTGGCGGGTTCGTAGGGCCGGCCAGGGACTGTTCGGCCTCGGCCCTGCGGGCCAGGCGGGCGCTCTTGAAGCGCCGCCAGCTCCAGAGGACCAGGCCGACCAGCAGCAGGCCGCCGAGCACCCACAGCTCGTACTTCTTCACGCTGCCGAGCATGCCTTCGAGGATCGCCCCGAAGTGATAGGCGGCCGCCGCCAGGGCCGCGGCCCAGATGGCCGCGCCGATGCCGTTGAGCAGCAGGTAGCGCCCCGGTGGATAACCTGACAGGCCGATCGCCACCGGCATCACCGTGCGCAGGCCGTAGACGAAACGGAAGCTCAATACCCAGATGTCCGGATGGCGGCGGATATGTTCCAGGGCCCGGTCACCCATCGACTGCCAGCGCGGCTTGCGCGCCAGCAACTTGCGGCCGTGCTTGCGCCCCAGGAAGTACCACAGCTGGTCGCCGGCATAGCTGCCGAAGAACGCCACGATAACCACCAGGTTGATGTCCATGTATCCGCGAAACGCCAGGAAGCCTGCGAGTACCAGAATGGTCTCGCCTTCGAAGAACGTTCCGAGAAACAGGGCGAAGTAGCCGAAATCCTGCAGAAATTGTTGGAGCATTGTCTGGATGCTGGCGAAATGAACGCGCAGCCTAACCCTTCGACGACAGAGAGGAAAGTGTCCAAATGTGTCTCGACGTTAACATTTCCTACAAAAGTCGCGACTGCGGCGCCCGGTCGCAGGAGTAAGCACAACTGTCATTCCTTCGTCATAATGGCCGCTTATAACTGCCATGCTCGCCCGCCCGCGCGGGCTCAGGAGTCTGCCGTGAGCTTTACCCCCGCCAATCGCCTGTTTCCCGCCACCCGCCTGCGCCGCAATCGTCGCGACGACTTTTCCCGACGCCTGGTGCGCGAGAATGTTCTGACAGTCGACGACCTGATCCTGCCGGTATTCGTGCTTGATGGCGAGAACCGTCGCGAGGCGGTGGCGTCGATGCCGGGGGTCGAGCGCCTGACCATCGATCTGCTGCTCGAAGAGGCGGCGAAGTGGGTCGAACTGGGGATTCCCGCCCTGGCACTGTTCCCGGTGACGCCGGCCGGGCTCAAGTCGCTGGATGCCAGCGAGGCCTGGAACCCGCAAGGCATCGCCCAGCGCGCCACCCGCGCGTTGCGGGAGCGCTTCCCCGAACTGGGGGTGATTACCGATGTGGCCCTGGACCCGTTCACGACCCACGGCCAGGACGGTATCCTCGACGAGGAAGGCTACGTTCAGAACGACATCACCGTCGACGCTCTGGTGCGCCAGGCGCTGTCCCACGCCGAGGCCGGTGCCCAGGTGGTGGCACCCTCGGACATGATGGACGGTCGGGTCCAGGCGATTCGCGAGGCGCTGGAGCTGGCCGGTCACGTCAACGTGCGGATCATGGCCTACTCGGCGAAATACGCCAGCGCCTACTATGGCCCGTTCCGCGATGCGGTCGGTTCGGCCTCGAACCTGGGCAAGGCGAACAAGGCTTCGTACCAGATGGACCCGGCCAACGGCGACGAAGCCCTGCATGAAGTGGCTGCGGACCTCGCCGAAGGCGCCGACATGGTCATGGTCAAGCCGGGCATGCCGTACCTGGACATCCTTTACCGGGTCAAGAATGAATTCAAGGTGCCGACCTTTGTCTATCAGGTCAGCGGTGAATACGCCATGCACATGGCGGCGATCCAGAATGGCTGGTTGAGTGAAGGGGTCATTCTCGAATCCCTGACCGCCTTTAAACGTGCCGGTGCCGATGGCATCCTGACTTACTTTGCCGTTCGTGCCGCTCAATTGCTACGAGAGCAAAAATAGCCCTCACAGGAACACTCGATGAATACCGAAGGACTCAGCGAAGTTGAAGTAAAAGAAGCTCAACCGGTGGTCGAGCAGATCGTCGAAACCCCGCCGGAACTGGAACCGGCGCCGGTGGTGGCCGAGGCGCCGCATGTGGTGGTGCCGTCGGTGGTGGCGATCCCGAACCTGGATGACAGCAGTCTCTACATCCACCGCGAGCTGTCGCAGCTGCAGTTCAACATCCGCGTGCTGGAGCAGGCGCTGGACGAGTCCTATCCGTTGCTGGAGCGGCTCAAGTTCCTGCTGATCTTCTCCAGCAACCTCGATGAGTTCTTCGAGATCCGTGTCGCCGGGCTGAAGAAGCAGATCACCTTCGCCCGCGAACAGGCCGGCGCCGACGGCCTGCAGCCGCACCAGGCGCTGGCACGCATCAGTGAGCTGGTCCACGGCCAGGTCGATCGCCAGTACGCGATCCTCAACGACATCCTGTTGCCGGAGCTGGAGAAGCACCAGGTCCGCTTCATCCGTCGGCGCTACTGGACCACCAAGCTCAAGACCTGGGTCCGCCGCTATTTCCGCGACGAGATCGCGCCGATCATCACCCCGATCGGCCTCGACCCGACGCACCCCTTCCCGTTGCTGGTGAACAAGAGCCTGAACTTCATCGTCGAGCTCGAGGGTATCGATGCCTTTGGCCGCGACTCCGGTCTGGCGATCATTCCGGCACCGCGCCTGCTGCCGCGGATCATCAAGGTCCCGGAAGACGTCGGTGGCCCTGGCGACAACTATGTATTCCTGTCGTCGATGATCCATGCGCACGCCGATGACCTGTTCCAGGGCATGAAGGTCAAGGGCTGCTACCAGTTCCGCCTGACCCGCAACGCCGACCTGGCGCTGGACTCCGAGGATGTCGAGGACCTGGCCCGCGCCCTGCGCGGCGAACTGTTCTCCCGTCGTTACGGCGATGCCGTACGCCTGGAAGTGGCCGACACCTGCCCGAAACACCTGTCGGACTACCTGCTCAAGCAGTTCAACCTGTCCGAGAACGAGCTGTACCAGGTCAACGGTCCGGTGAACCTGACCCGCCTGTTCAGCATCACCGGCCTGGACAGCCATCCGGAGCTGCAATACACGCCGTTCACCCCGCAGATCCCGAAACTGCTGCAGAACAGCGAGAACATTTTCAGCGTGATCAGCAAGCAGGACATCCTGCTGTTGCATCCGTTCGAGTCCTTTACCCCGGTGGTCGACCTGCTGCGCCAGGCCGCCAAGGACCCGCATGTCCTGGCCGTGCGCCAGACCCTGTACCGCAGCGGTGCCAACTCGGAGATCGTCGACGCCCTGGTGGACGCGGCGCGCAACGGCAAGGAGGTCACCGCGGTGATCGAGTTGCGGGCGCGTTTCGATGAAGAGTCCAACCTGCAACTGGCGAGCCGTCTGCAGGCGGCCGGTGCGGTGGTGATCTACGGTGTGGTCGGCTTCAAGACCCACGCCAAGATGATGCTGATCCTGCGCCGCGAGGCTGGCGAGATCGTTCGTTACGCCCACCTGGGCACCGGTAACTACCACGCCGGCAACGCCCGCCTGTATACCGACTACAGCCTGCTGACTTCCGACGACGCCCTGTGCGAAGACGTTGGCAAACTGTTCAGCCAACTGATCGGCATGGGCAAGACGCTACGCATGAAGAAGCTGCTGCATGCGCCGTTCACCCTGAAGAAGGGCATGCTCGACATGATTGCCCGGGAGACCCAGTTCGCCATCGATGGCAAGCCGGCGCACATCATTGCCAAGTTCAACTCGCTGACCGATCCGAAGATCATCCGTGCGTTGTACAAGGCCAGCCAGTGCGGCGTGCGCATCGACCTGGTGGTGCGTGGCATGTGCTGCCTGCGTCCGGGTATCGCCGGGGTTTCGCACAATATCCATGTGCGTTCGATCATCGGCCGCTTCCTGGAGCACACCCGGGTGTTCTACTTCCTCAACGGCGGCGAGGAGCAGCTGTTCCTGTCCAGTGCCGACTGGATGGAGCGTAACCTCGACAAGCGGGTCGAGACCTGCTTCCCGGTCGAGGGCAAGAAGCTGATCCTGCGGGTCAAGAAAGAGCTGGAAAGCTATCTCACCGATAACACCCACAGCTGGAGCCTGCAGTCGGACGGTCGCTACATCCGTAATACGCCAACCGGCAACCAGAACCCGCGCAGTGCCCAGACGACCCTGCTCGATCGTCTGAGCAGCCCGGTCCTCAGCGTACGTTGAGGGTGATGCTGACTCGGGTCAGCCACTCCGCCTCCAGGGCGAAGTCGGCCTGAGTCAGCTGGTTCTGCTCCAGCCAGCCCTTGGGGAACACCACATCCAGGGTATCGCCGTCGGCGCGCAAGGCGACCTGCGGCATTTCCTGGGTGCCGCGGATGTGATGGAACAGGATCGCGAAGCGCAGCAGCACGCACAGGCGAATCAGCTTGATGCCGTCGTCGCCGAACTCGGCGAACTTGTCCTTGGGAATGTTGCGACGATGCCCGCGAACCAGTAGTGCGAGCATCTGCTGGTCTTCCCGGGAGAAACCGGCCAGGTCGGAGTGCTCGATCAGGTAGGCGCCGTGCTTGTGGTACTGGTAGTGGGCGATGTCCAGGCCGACTTCGTGGACCTTGGCTGCCCAACTGAGCAGCTCGCGCCAGACGCCGTCTTCCAGCTCCCAGTCCTTGGCCACCTGGTCGAAGGCATGCAGTGCCTTGCGCTCGACGCGCACCACCTGTTCCTGGTCGACGTGGTAACGCTCCATCAGCGAGGTGAGGGTGCGTTCGCGCACGTCTTCATGGTGGTGGCGGCCCAGCAGGTCATAGAGCACGCCTTCGCGCAGGGCGCCGTCGCAGTGGTCCATGCGCTGCAGGTCGAGGGAGTCGAAGATCGCTTCGAGAATCGCCAGGCCGGCAGGGAAGATGGCGCGGCGGTCCGGCTTGATCCCTTCGAAATCGATCTTCTCGATTTCGCCGAGCTTGAACAGCTTGCGCTTGAGCCAGGCCAGGCCTTCGGCATTCACCTCGCCGTTGCCCTGGCCACCGGCCTTGAGGGCCAGGCCGATGGCGCGGATGGTCCCGGACGAACCGATCGCCTCGTCCCAGGTCAGGCGGTGCAGGGCGTGTTCGATGCTCATGATCTCCAGGCGCGCCGCGGTGTAGGCCTGGGCGTAGCGGGCCGGGGTGATCTTGCCGTCGCGGAAGTAGCGCTGGGTGTAGCTGACGCAACCCATCTGCAGGCTTTCGCGCAGCAGCGGTTCGAAGCGTTGGCCGATGATGAATTCGGTACTGCCGCCGCCGATGTCGGCGACCAGGCGCTTGCCCGGGGTGTCGGCGAGGGTGTGGGAGACGCCGAGGTAGATCAGGCGGGCCTCTTCGCGACCGGAGATGACCTCCACCGGGTGGCCGAGAATCTTTTCGGCGCGGTGGATGAATTCGGCGCGGTTGCGTGCCTCGCGCAGGGCGTTGGTGCCGACGATCCGTACGGCGCCCAGGGGCATGCCGTTGATCAGTTGGGCGAAGCGCTTCAGGCAGTCGAGCCCGCGTTGCATCGATTCTTCGCTGAGTTTGCGCTCTTCATCGATGCCGGCGGCCAGCTGAACCTTTTCGCCGAGCCGCTCCATGATCCGGATTTCACCGTTCTGGGCCTTGGCCACGACCATGTGGAAGCTGTTCGAGCCCAGGTCGATAGCGGCGATCAGGGAAAGATTCTTGGCTTGGGAATGGGGCATGGTTGAAGGATCTCGGTCGATAACCCCTCCATCGTGCCACGATCAGGCTCTGACGCCAACGTAGGGCGCCCGGGAGCAGCCGGTCAGGGTCGGTTGCGGGGTGGGTGGAACATCATTGCGTCAATTTTCCTACATGAATATGTCACATTCATTACTTGTTTGGCATGGTCAAGGTGACACCGATATCCAAGGCATCCGATTCCGCCTGTTCTTTATTCAACTAACCGATTGCGAACGCTCCGGTTTTTCTGGCGTGGATCAATAGGGAAACTAGCGCCCGGCAATCTTGCCTTGGTGTCAGTTATTTAATTGTTGCTGGCTGTAGAGACTGAAGTGTCCTGGGTGCAGTGGGGTTTCGGTTAAAACAGACGGCCTTGAATAACTCATGCCCGCTAAAAACAGAATGACATGGAGGGGGAAAATGAAGTTGTTATCCAAGTTGACGCTCGGCGCCCTGCTGGTTGCAGTCGGAGGTTATGCCAGTGCCGCTGACCTGCTGGTGACAGGCACGATCATCCCGCCGGCTTGCACGTTGACCCTGCAGAACGGCGGTATTGTCGACTACAGGAAGATTGATGGCGGCTCCCTGAAACCGGACAACTATACGCGCCTGGAGGCCAAGAGCGTGCCGTTCCTGGTCAAGTGCGAGGGTGGCACCCGGGTGGGCGTGAAGACCATCGACAACCGCGCCGGCAGCAAGGTCCCGGGTATCGTGCAGGCGTCCATCAATCCGGGCTACGACGACATCTACAACTATGGCCTGGGCACGACGTCGGGTGGCCAGCGGATCGGCGGCTATGCGTTGATCATCAAGAAGTCCTTGGCCAACTTCCCGTTGGTCAACACCATAGTGTCGGGTAACAACGGACTGAACTGGAAGCGTGGCGACGGTGCCCTGGGCCAGTATCAGAACATCATGTCCTGGAGTGGTTTCATGGCCACTCATCCCGCTTCGGTGGAACGGGTCAGTGGCGTACTGGAAGTTCAGGCGGTCATCAACAAGACTTCCGAGCTTGATATAAAAGAAGCAGTAAGCCTGGACGGTTCGGCAACCCTGGAACTGCGCTATCTCTGAATAACTTGGATTCAAATGGCAACTAACCAGTAGAGAAGAAGCCGGCACGCAAGTGTGTGCCGGCCATCTCGTCATGTCTGTATCAAACGGATCTTAATATATGTTCGCCAGGGAGCGTGTCACTTGGAGACCATGCCTCGTATGCCCTATTTTGCCGGTGCGTTGTTCTTTCTTCTGGGTGTGTTATGGGGGAACGCCCGGGCCGATGGTGTGCAACCGGAAACCACGGTGGTCATTCTCCATGAGGAGGAGGGTCAGGCCAGTATCCATGTGCGCAATACCGAGAGCGGCACGGTCCTGCTGAATTCGGCGATCGAGTCCATTCCCGAGGACCTTGAGGCGCTGGTGGTGGTGGCGCAGCCGGTCTCCCGGCTCGACGGCGGCGAGACGCAGGTGGTGACCTTTCTTGCCATCAACGACCAACCGCTCAAGACCCAGCGCCTGAAGCGGGTCACCTTCGAGGGCATACCGCAGCGCAAGTCCGCGGACGGCGCCACGGTAGGCATCAACCTGCGCCAGAACCTGCCGCTGATCCTGCATCCCAGAGGCTTGGCACGTAATGGCGAGCCCTGGAAGGCGTTGACGTGGCACCAGCGCGGATCCAGGCTGCTGGTACGTAATGACAGCCCTTATGTCGTGCGCCTGGCGCCGGAGCTCCAGCTCAACCCGCACAAGACCAGCGTGATGCTGGGCCGCAGTTACGTGCTGCCGGGGGAGATGCTTGAGATCGAAATGGACCCGGCGCTGCCGACGAGTACGTCGGTCACTCTGCAGCCGGCAACGGTCTACGGATTTGCGGTAGCCAGCTACGAAGCACCGATTCTTGCCGAAGCACTGTGATGCTTGCATGAGAGCGCCTGAGCGACGAGCCGGTGAGGGCCACGGCCGATGCCTGCCGATTTCCAGGTCGGCCCAGTGGCTGATCAGGGGACTGGGGCTGGTCTTGCTGGGGTTTGGCGAGCCTGTCTCGGCCCAGAAGAAGGAGGAGGCCGCCGAGGTGGAGTTCGACTTGTCGGTGCTCTCCGGACGCGGTATCGATCCCGCAGTTGCTGATTATTTCCGCTTGGCACCGCGCTTTCGCGAAGGGCAGCAGGTGGTGAATCTGGAGCTCAACGGCGATTCGCTGGGCCTTGCCAAGCTCCATTTCGACCAGGAGGGTCAGTTGTGTTTCACCACGGCGTTGCTGGACAAGGCCGGCTTGAAGCCGACCGCCACCACTGCCGGCAGGGTGCTTGACCAGGACTGCCATGACTTCTTGCAGGCATATCCGCAGGCCCGGGTTTCCCTGCGACCCCATCGCGAGGAGGTGGCCCTGCTGGTGCCGACCCAGGCCCTGCGCGGCCAGCGGCTCGACGAGGGTGCCTACAGCCGTGGCGGTACGGCGGCCTTGCTCAATTACGAGGTGTTGGCGGTCGACACCCGTTCGCAGCAGCGGACCGAACGTTTTCTTTCGGCGGCGACCGAGGCAGGGTTCAATGCAGGCGACTGGGTCGTACGTAGTCGCCAGTTGCATGTCGCCCACGATGGGAAACGGCAAACGGAGCATCTGTATGCCTACGCGCAACGGGACCTGAACGCCTGGCAGACAACGTTCCAGGCCGGCCAGATCAGCAGTGCAGGGCCGATATTCGCCGGTGTCCCACTCTCCGGTGTGCAGTTCATGCCCGGCGGTTCGTTGGTGGGTCGGGCCGGGCATGGCGTGGTGGTCCGGGGCGTGGCGTTCGATTCATCGCGCGTGGAGGTTCGCCAGTCCGGCGTATTGATCCATACCACCCTGGTCCCCCAGGGGCCCTTCAGCCTGGCCGGTCTGCCGTTGCTCGGCGACAGCGTCGACCTGGAGGTCCGGGTCATCGGCGAGACGGGCGGCGAACAGCGTTTTGTCGTACCTGCGGCATCCTTCCCGGGGGCCGCGTCGGTCCCGCCGGGTTACCACCTGGCCCTGGGGCGGCTGCGCGAGGGCGATGGCGACGGTGCGGATGAGCCATTGCTGGCGACCGGTAGCGGCACCTGGGGGCTAGGCCGATTCGGCTCGTTGAGCAGCGGGCTGTTGGCCAGCGACGACTATCGTGCCACCGGTTGGGCGTTCGACAGCCGAGTCTGGGAGCGGGTCGGCCTGGGTTTGCGCAGCACCCTGTCCCAGACGACCCGGCACTCCCTGACAGGGCGGCAGGACAGCCTCTCGCTGAGCAGCCCATTCGTGGCGGATATCGACCTGAGCCTGAGTGCTACCCTGCGCACTGCCGGTTATCGCGATCTGTTCGAGGTGCACAGTGCAGATCGCAATAATGATTCCAGCCTGCGCCTCAGGCGACAGTACACCACTGCACTCGGCTGGTCGGATGCGCAACTGGGCGGTTTCAGCCCGGGCTACTCGCGCAACCTGATGTTCGATGGGCGTTCGTCCCAGCGCCTGCATGGGCTCTGGAGCAGGGACTACCGGTATGCCAGCGTCAACCTGAGCGTCGACTCCAGTGTCGGGCCACGCGAGGGGCGTCATGCGTCGGACCCGGGGCTGGGGATGCGCCTGGGCGTCAGCATCCCGTTGGGTGGGGATCGGCGGATTGGTTCCTACGTCAGTCGTCGCGGCGACCGGCTCAATGTCGGTGGCGATTACCGTGAGCGGGTCAGCGACACCCTGAGCTACGACCTGGGGCTGGAGCGCGATCTCGACAACCGGCAGCAGCTCACCAGGGCCAACCTCAGTCTGCTGCCGCGCTACACCCAGGTAGGGCTGGGGGCGACGCGCAACCCTTCCGGCACCCGTTACAGCGGGCAGTTGTCCGGAGGCGTCGCCCTGCATGGGGGAGGGCTGACGTTCTCGCCCTACGCCATCCAGGAAACCTTCGGGGTGGCCTCGGTGGGTGAGCTGTCCGGCATCCGCCTGGCCACGCCGCAAGGCCCGGTCTGGACCGATTTCAGCGGGCAGGCGGTGCTGCCCGGCCTGTCGGCCTATCGGGAGAGCCAGGTGGAAGTCGACAGCCGCTCGTTGCCGCGGCGTGTCGACCTGATCAATGGGGTGAAGCGTCTGGAGGCCGGGCGCGGGTCGTTCAACCGGGTTGATTTCTCGGTGGTCAGTGCCCGCCGGCTGCTGCTCAAGGTCACCGACGAAAATGCCGAACCGCTGCGTCAGGGAGCATTGGTGTCCAGCGTCGAGGGCGGGCTGCTCACCACGGTCGTCGGCGAAGGCATGGTTTTCCTGAATGATGCCGAGGCTGGGCAGCGACTGAGTATCCGCCTGGCCGAGCATACCCACTGCGTCCTGACTGTCGAACTGGCCGAAGCCGTCGACAACGACAGGCCCTACGAAACGGCCACGGCGGTTTGCCGGGCGATCTGATCCAGAGGACACCGTCATGACTTCTTGCGCCAGCAGCATCCTGCGCCGTTGTTGCCTTGCTCTTGCCTTGTGTTCGTTACCCGTTGCCGCCCATGACTGCACGTTGTCCCTGAGCCAGGCGCAGATTGATCTCGGCTCGCTGCGCCTGGGGAGTCTGCCAATCCAGCCCGGGCAGTCCGAGTTGTCGCTGGGTCTTCGCCGACTGAGCCTGACGATCGTCTGCCCCCGGCCCACGGCCATGCTGTTGCGTTTCGAAGGGGCCGCGGCGGGGCCGCAGGCCTACCGTCTGGCTCGGGGCTACTTCACCGTCGGCCTGGGCAACGCCCGGCTGGATGGCGAGCCCGTCAGCCTGGCGGTGGAGGGCCGCCCGGAAGAGCACGGGGCCGATTGGCTGATGGCCCCAGGCCGGACTGTGCGAGTGCTGGCGCAAGGGCTGCCGGCCAAGGGGCGGTTTTTCTCGGCGCAGGTCGAGGTCGAACCGCGCCTGCCCCTGGCCATGAGCCGAGTCGGCGACGAGACTGAAATCCAAGGCCGCGGGCGTTTCGAACTGGTGCCGGGCGAATGAGCGGTCTCAGGCGGGGGCTTCCACGCTGCCGATGAAGTTCGCCAGCTCCGCGGTCTGCGGATTGGCGAACAGCACCTTGGGGTCACCGACCTCATGAACCTTGCCCTGGTGCATGAACACCAGTTTGTCGCCGACTTCCCGGGCGAAGCGCATTTCATGGGTGACCATGATCAGGGTCATGCCGTCCCTCGCCAATTGGCGCACCACGCTGAGCACTTCATTGACCAGCTCCGGGTCCAGCGCCGAGGTGATCTCGTCGCACAGCAGCACTTTCGGCGACATCGCCAGGGCCCGGGCAATCGCCACCCGCTGTTGCTGGCCGCCGGAGAGACGATCCGGGAAGGCATCGAACTTGTCGCCCAGGCCGACCCGTTCGAGCATCTGCCGTGCGAGTTCGGCCGCCTTGGCTTTGGGAACCTTCTGTACCACCTGCGGGGCGAGCATGACGTTTTCGCCCACACTCAGGTGCGGGAACAGGTTGAACTGCTGGAACACCATGCCGACCTTCTGCCGTAGGCTGCGCAGGTCGGCACGGGCCGCATCGAGGTATTCGCCGTCGACCTCGATCACGCCGTCGTTGATCGATTCCAGGCCGTTGAGGGTGCGCAGCAGGGTGCTCTTGCCCGAGCCGCTGCGGCCGATAATCGCCACCACCTGGCCTTGCTCGACACTCAGGTCGATGCCCTTGAGCACATGATGGTCGCCGTAGTACTTGTGCAGGGCGGAAATTCTAAGAAGCGACATGCAGTCTCCTTTCCAGGTAGCGCGCACTGAGGGACAAGGGGTAGCAGAGGAGGAAATAGCCGACGGCCACCAGGCCGTAGACCATGAAGGGTTCGAAGGTGGCGTTGGCGAGCATGCCGCCGGTCTTGGTCAGTTCGGTGAAGCCGATGATCGAGGTCACCGCGGTGCCCTTGATCACCTGCACCGAAAAGCCCACGGTCGGTGCGATGGCGATGCGCAGGGCCTGCGGCAGGATCACGTGGCGCAGTTGTTCGTAGCGGTTGAGCGCCAGGCTGGCCGAGGCCTCCCACTGGCCGCGGGCGATGGATTCGACGCAGCCGCGCCAGATCTCCGCCAGATAGGCGCCGGTGAACAGGGTCAGGGCGATGGCGGCCGCCAGCCAGGGCGAGATGTCCACCCCGAGCAGGGCCACGCCGAAAAACACCATGAACAGCTGCATCAGCAGCGGCGTGCCCTGGAACAGTTCGATATAGGCGCGGGCCAGGCCGCGCAGCAGGGGCTTTTCGGCAATGCGCAGCACCATCACCAGCAGGCCGAGCAGGCCGCCGCCGAGGAAGGCCACCAGCGACAGCACCAGGGTCCACTGCAATCCGCTCAGCAGGTTGTTGAGGATGTCCCAGAACGTGAAATCCATCAGCGACTCCTCGCCAGGTAGCGCCGTCCCAGCCAGTTGAGCAACTGGCGGATCAGCAGGGCCATGCCCAGGTAGATCAGGGTGGTCAGGGCATAGGTTTCAAAGGCGCGGAAGTTGCGCGACTGGATGAAGTTGGCGGCGAAGCTCAATTCCTCGGTGGCGATCTGCGAGCACACCGCCGAGCCAAGCATGACGATGATGATCTGGCTGCTCAGGGCCGGCCAGACCTTGCCCAGCGCCGGGCGCAAGACCACATGGCGGAAGGCCTCGAAGCGGCTCATGGCCAGGGCCGCGGCGGCTTCCAGCTGCCCGCGGGGAATCGCCTCGATGCCGGCGCGGATGATCTCGGTGCTGTAGGCGCCGAGGTTGATCACCATCGCCAGCACCGCCGCCTGCCACTCGGAAATCTGCAGTCCCAGGGACGGCAGGCCGAAGAAGATGAAGAACAGTTGCACCAGGAACGGCGTGTTGCGGATCAGTTCCACATACACCCCGAACAGGGCCGAGAACGGCTGGATCTTCCAGGCACGCACGGCTGCGCCGAGAATGCCGAGACCGACTCCCAGCAGGGTGCCGATGGCAGTCAGCTCCAGCGTGAACAGGGCGCCGCGCAGCAGCAGGTCGGCGTTGTGCAACACCGGCAGAAAGTCGAACTGATAAGCCATGGAGCGGGCCTCGGGAAAACCGGATCAGAGATCGGCGGGCAACGGTTGCTTGAGCCATTGCTGGGCGTTCCTGTCCAGGCTGCCATCGGCCTTGGCGGCGCTCAGGATCTGGTTCACCTTGTCCAGCAAGGCCGGCTCGTTCTTGTTCACGCCGACATAGACCGGGGAGTCCTTGAGCTTCACCTTCATCGCCGGCACCCGTTTCGGGTTGCGTTCGGAAATGGCCACCATCACCACGTTGCCGCTGGCGATCAGGTCGACCTGGCCGGCGAGGTAGGCGGCGATGGTCGAGTTGTTGTCCTCGAAGCGCTTGATCGTCACGCCCTGGGGCGCCACGGCGGTCAGTTCGATATCCTCGATGGCGCCACGGGTGACGCTGATGGTCTTGCCCTTGAGGTCATCCAGGCCATTGATCGCGGCTTCGGGCGGGCCGAACACCGCGAGGTAGAAGGGCGCGTAGGCCCGGGAGAAGTCGATGACCTTTTCCCGCTCGGCGTTCTTGCCGAGGCTGGAGATCACCAGGTCGACCTTGCCGGTGGTGAGGAACGGGATGCGGTTGGTGCTGTTGACCGGGGTCAGTTCCAGCTTGACCTTGAGCTGGTCGGCCAGCAGTTTCGCGGTGTCGATGTCCAGGCCGCGGGGTTTCATGTCCGGCCCGACCGAGCCGAAGGGCGGGAAGTCCTGAGGCACGGCGACCTTGAGTGTGCCACGGGCGACGACATCGTCCAGGCCATTGGCATGGGCGACTGCCTGGCCCAGCATCAGGCTGGCGAAGAGGGCGGCGAGCAGGGCGTTGAAGCCTTTGGTCATGGCGGATCTCCGAATGCGAAAAGGGGAGGGTTACGGTTCGATATGCATTGCACAGCCCATGCCATACCGTGCGAAAAGCCCTGTATTCCGGGCCTCGTCAGGGTTTTCATGGTCTTACTGGTCTGAACAGTTGCTATTCTTTTCGCACCGTTATCGCGCATGGGTCATGGGGCGCGAACCAGTGCTGGGCGTGACTTGCCGCCCGCCTGTAATAGCTTTACAACTAGCGCTTTATCGGACCTTCCAGCCTGGGCACCATGAACTCGATTTCCCGCGCCGTACCTGAAGTGGCGCTGCAAGCCATTCGTAAATTGATCAGCGAGGAGGGCTACGGCCCGGGCGACGCCCTGCCCTCGCAGCGTGACCTGGCGCAGCGCCTGGGGATCAGCCGGGCGTCGCTACGCGAGGCACTGTCGTCCCTGAGTGCGCTGGGGGTGATCAGCGTGCAGCCGGGCAAGGGGGTGTTCGTCCAGGCGCAGGGGCAGGCGCCGTCCGGCAGCGGGCTGGCCTGGCCGTTCGCGGCCCAGGCTTCGGCCGAGGACATTTTCCAGTTGCGCTATGCCCTCGAAGGGTTTGCCGCCGGGCTGGCGGCGGTCACGCTGACGGCGGATGAGCTGGATATCCTGCAGGACAATGTCGACGCCATGCGTGCCGAGCTGCTCGCCGGGGACTTCGAGGCTGCCGCCCGGCTGGATTTCGACTTTCACCGGCGGATCCTCCTGGCCAGCGGCAACCAGGCCATGGTCGGCATTCTCAGTGCCACGGCCGAATTGTTCCTGGAGAGCCAGAAACTGCCGTTCATCCGGGCCGAACGGGCCATGGAAACCTGGCAGGAGCACCGCAAGATCCTCCGGGCTTTGGCCCGGCATGCGGCGGGGCCGGCGCAGAAGGCCATGCAGGAGCATGTGCGCAATGCGGCGCTGCGCACCGGGATCGCTTTCGTCACGCCGGCCTGATTCTGCGTTGCACGGAGCGGGGCATCGGCCCCACAGTGTGCACACGGGATTTTTGTAGTCACCCGTACCTTGTGAGAGCAGGATCCATCGGCGAAAGCGCCGGTACAATCACCGCCACCCCTGGGCTTTCTTGACCGCTTGTCGGCTGTGAGTCCAGGACAGTTGGCTCCCACGGATTGGGTGATACTCAAACTCATGGAGTACCATAGTTAGACTCAATCATCTGCGGCTTCCTGTACGTAGGAAGGGCGGCTATGATGGGCAACGTTTTTTTGGGTTTACCACTGCGGAGAATTCCATGAGCAGCCATCATCACCACCACCTTATCAAGCACGTCACCGACGCGTCCTTCGAAGCAGACGTCCTGAAGGCCGAAGGCCCTGTGCTGGTTGACTACTGGGCTGAGTGGTGCGGTCCTTGCAAAATGATCGCTCCGGTCCTGGACGATATCGCCGCTCACTTTGAGGGCAAGCTGACCGTCGCCAAGCTGAACATCGACGAAAACCAGGATACTCCGGGCAAGCACGGTGTGCGTGGTATCCCGACCCTGATGCTGTTCAAGAACGGCCAGGTCGAGGCGACCAAGGTCGGCGCCCTGTCGAAGTCGCAGTTGCAGGCTTTCCTCGACGCGCACCTCTGATCGTCGTTAAAAGGCCCCGCAAATAGCGGGGCTTTTTCGTTGTTTGGGGCTAGACTCTGTGAAATGCAGGTGTTACATTCGGCCCCGCACTGGTTTCGCCATTGCCCCCTGCTAGCCGTCGCCGACGCTCTCCTTTTCGAACAAGTACGCGATCCTGTCGCCTTCTCTGCGGCGCGGCCTCATTAAGCCAAAAGCTTAATTTCCCCCCTCCATAAATGATTACGTCATTCCTATATGAATCTGACTGAACTCAAGCAAAAGCCGATTACCGAACTGCTCGAATTGGCCGAACAGATGGGCATAGAGAACATGGCCCGTTCGCGCAAGCAGGATGTGATTTTCTCCCTGCTGAAAAAGCACGCGAAAAGCGGTGAGGAAATCTCCGGTGATGGCGTGCTGGAGATCCTCCAGGACGGCTTCGGCTTCCTTCGTTCTTCCGACGCGTCCTACCTGGCCGGCCCTGACGACATCTACGTGTCGCCGAGCCAGATCCGTCGTTTCAACTTGCGCACCGGTGACACCATCGTTGGCAAGATCCGCCCTCCAAAGGAAGGCGAGCGTTATTTCGCCCTGCTCAAGGTCGACACGATCAACTACGATCGTCCGGAAAACGCCAAGAACAAGATCCTGTTCGAAAACCTGACGCCGCTGTTCCCCAACGAGCGCCTGAAGATGGAAGCCGGCAACGGTTCCACCGAAGACCTCACCGGCCGCGTCATCGACCTCTGCGCCCCGATCGGCAAGGGCCAGCGTGGCCTGATCGTCGCCCCGCCGAAAGCGGGCAAGACCATCATGCTGCAGAACATCGCGGCCAACATCACCCGTAACAACCCCGAGTGCCACCTGATCGTCCTGCTGATCGACGAGCGTCCGGAAGAAGTGACCGAGATGCAGCGCACCGTACGGGGTGAAGTGGTTGCCTCGACCTTCGACGAACCGCCGACCCGTCACGTGCAGGTTGCCGAGATGGTCATCGAGAAGGCCAAGCGCCTGGTCGAGCACAAGAAGGACGTGGTGATCCTGCTGGACTCCATCACCCGTCTGGCCCGCGCCTACAACACCGTGATCCCGAGCTCCGGCAAGGTCCTGACCGGTGGTGTCGATGCCCACGCCCTGGAAAAACCGAAGCGTTTCTTCGGTGCCGCGCGTAACATCGAGGAAGGCGGTTCGCTGACCATCATCGCCACCGCGCTGGTCGAAACCGGCTCGAAGATGGATGAAGTGATCTACGAAGAGTTCAAGGGTACCGGTAACATGGAACTGCCCCTGGACCGCAAGATCGCCGAAAAACGCGTGTTCCCGGCCATCAACATCAACCGTTCCGGTACTCGCCGCGAAGAGTTGCTGACGGCCGACGACGAGCTGCAGCGCATGTGGATCCTGCGCAAGCTGCTGCATCCGATGGATGAAGTGGCGGCCATCGAGTTCCTGGTCGACAAGCTGAAAACGACCAAGACCAACGATGAGTTCTTCCTGTCGATGAAGCGCAAGTAAGTCGAACAGAGCAGAAAAGCCGGGGAAACCCGGCTTTTTGCTGTCTGGACGCGGCGCGGACCGTGCCAGGGCAAGTGTTCGCTTGCACGATATCGGGGCGAACCGGGTACACTGCCCACCCCGAACGCCACGGACCCTACGAGGCTCACGCATGCAGTATCGCGACTTGCGCGACTTTATCAGCGGCCTGGAACAGCGCGGTGAACTCAAGCGCATCCAGGTTCCGGTGTCCCCCATTCTGGAAATGACCGAGGTCTGCGACCGCACCCTGCGGGCCAAGGGCCCGGCGCTGCTGTTCGAAAAACCCAGCGGTTTCGATATCCCGGTGCTCGGCAACCTGTTCGGTACCCCGGAGCGGGTCGCCCTGGGCATGGGGGCCGACGATGTCGGCGAACTGCGGGAAATCGGCAAGCTGCTGGCCTTCCTCAAGGAGCCGGAGCCGCCCAAGGGGCTCAAGGACGCCTGGTCCAAACTGCCGATCTTCCGCAAGATCATTGCCATGGCGCCCAAGGTGGTCAAGGACGCGCCCTGCCAGGAGATCGTCCTCGAGGGTGACGACGTCGACCTCGGCAAGCTGCCGGTGCAGCACTGCTGGCCAGGCGACGTGGCGCCGCTGATCACCTGGGGCCTGACGGTCACCAAGGGGCCGAACAAGGATCGCCAGAACCTCGGCATCTACCGCCAGCAGGTGATCGCCCGCAACAAGGTGATCATGCGCTGGCTCAGCCACCGTGGCGGGGCGCTGGATTATCGCGAATGGTGCGAGAAGCATCCGGGCCAGCCGTTCCCGGTCTCGGTGGCGCTCGGGGCGGACCCGGCGACCATTCTCGGCGCGGTCACGCCGGTGCCGGACAGCCTGTCCGAGTACGCCTTCGCCGGCCTGCTGCGGGGCAACCGCACCGAACTGGTGAAGTGCCGGGGCAATGATCTGCAGGTCCCGGCCACCGCGGAAATCGTTCTCGAAGGCGTGATCCACCCGGGCGAAATGGCCCCGGAAGGCCCGTATGGCGACCACACCGGCTACTACAACGAGGTCGACGACTTCCCGGTGTTCACCGTCGAGCGCATCACCCACCGGATCAAGCCGATCTACCACAGCACCTACACCGGGCGACCACCGGATGAGCCGGCGATCCTCGGAGTGGCACTGAACGAGGTGTTCGTGCCGATCCTGCAGAAGCAGTTCCCGGAAATCACCGACTTCTACCTGCCGCCCGAGGGCTGCTCGTACCGCATGGCGGTAGTGACCATGAAGAAGTCCTACCCTGGCCATGCCAAGCGCGTGATGCTGGGTGTCTGGTCGTTTTTGCGACAGTTCATGTACACCAAGTTCGTTATCGTCACCGACGACGATATCAATGCCCGGGACTGGAACGATGTGATCTGGGCCATCACCACGCGCATGGACCCCAAGCGCGACACGGTGATGATCGACAACACTCCGATCGACTACCTCGACTTCGCCTCGCCGGTTTCCGGCCTGGGTTCGAAGATGGGGCTGGATGCCACCCACAAGTGGCCCGGCGAAACCACGCGCGAGTGGGGCCGGGTGATCGTCAAGGATGAAGCCGTGACCCGGCGGATCGATGCCATCTGGAATCAGTTAGGAATAGATTGATGCGTGTGACCTTGCAGCCCTCCGGAGCCGTGCTGGAGATACGACCCGGCGAGCGGATTCTCGATGGTGCCCGGCGGCTGGGCTATGACTGCCCGCAGAGTTGCCGCAATGGCAATTGTCACGTCTGCGCGGCGTTGCTGGTGGAAGGCCGGGTCGCGCAGGCGGGCGCTGTCCGTGACCATGGCGAGTTCTACACTTGTATCGCCGAGCCCCTGGAAGATTGCGTGGTGCTTTGGGATGGTGTCCTGGCCCTGGGAGAGTTGCCGGTGCGTAGCCTGGCGTGTCAGTTGACCGAATGCGTCGAGATCGGCGGCGATGTCTGGCGGGTTCGCCTGCGGGCGCCGGCGGGCAAGCCGCCGCGTTATCACGCCGGGCAGTACCTGATGATCGAGCGTGACAACGGCGAGAAATCGGCGTTTTCCCTGGCCTCGGCGCCACACTCCGGGCGTGACCTGGAACTGCATGTGCTGGTGCGCGAAGCCAGTGCGCGCCGGTTGATCGAGCAGTTGCAGCGCAACGGCATGGCGCGGGTCGAACTGCCGTTCGGCGATACCCACCTGGCCGAACTGCCGAATGCGCCGCTGGTGCTGATCGCCGCCGGGACCGGCATGGCGCAGATGCACAGCCTGATCGAGCACTGCCGTTCACGCGGGTTCGAACACCCGGTGCACCTGTACTGGGGGGTGCGGCGGCCCGAGGACTTCTATGAGCTGGAACACTGGGACGAGTGGCAGAAGCTGCCGAATCTGTTCCTGCACAAGGTGGTCAGCGACCTGTGCGGCTGGGTAGGGCGCTGCGGCATGCTGCACGAGGCGGTCTGCGAGGACATTGCCGACCTGTCGAGCGTGCGGGTCTATGCCAGCGGCTCGCCAGCAATGATCTACGCAACGCTGGATGCCCTGGTCGAGGCGGGGATGGATGCGCACCAGATGCGGGCGGATGTCTTCGCCTACGCGCCGAGGTCCTGATTGGCGATGGCCTGTTCGCGGATAAATCCTGCTCCCACCAGCGCTCGCGTCGTGCATGAATTCTGCGAGCGACGCTGACACTGTGGTAGCCGGATTCATCCGCGAACAGAGTCAGCACTCTCCACCCATGATCAGAACCTGACCCCCGTGGTGATCATCGCCGCATTGAACCCCAGCAGCACCAGTTCGGCCGCCACCGGCCCGTAGTAGGTGCCCACCGACGGAATCAGCACCGGTGCCACGCCCAGGCGGTTCAGCGGAATCTTGTCGCGGTACTCGCCGCGATAGCCCTGCAGCAACCCACCCGTCACCTTCGCGTACAACGGATAACGCGCACTGTCGAAGCGCTGCCCGACATAGCCGTAGTACGAGCGCTGGCTGAACGAGTTGCGAAAAGTCGCCGCGCCGTACAGCCATCCCGACCCGTCATGACGTTCCAGGCCAAGCAGGTCCTGATGATTGTTGTGTTCGGGAGCGGGTGAATAGTGCCGGGAGTACAGACTGGTCTGGGCATACCAGAAGCCCTTCTCTGCGGCGGACTCCTGGGCGGCGAGCACGGCGCTGGCCGTCCCCAGCGAGAGGACAAGCACTGCGGCGAACATCGATCGATTCATGGGGCTGACCTCTCTGGGACGTGGTTATTCGAGAAGTTGGCCGTTATACGGAGCCTGACCCTGGCTCGTCAGCTCTTGCTATCTGAAAGGTCTGTAGGGTTTTTTACTAATGCAGTGTTTAGCTTATCCATATTCGATTCTGATATTTAATTTATTTATTACATATCATTAGGCTATATGTCATCGGACTACCGGCCTGTATCAGCCAATCATCAACACAATGACCGACACCGTTCGCCACACGGACCGATCGTGCGAACTCGGGGCATGAAGCCCCGACTTTGGATTCCAAGGGGAGCGGTATGGGGAGCAACACGCAACACCGGCTGTACTCGGCGATTTTGTCCGCTCATTTGCTGACCGCCGCAGGCGCGCTGACTTTCACCCAGGCGGCCGCCGCCGATTCGAATGACACCACGGCCGATGCGCCGAAACTCGATACCGTTATTGTCACCGGTACCCGCGCCCAGGAGCGCACGGCCAGCGGTTCGCTGTCGCCCATCGACGTGATCAGCGGCGACAGCCTGCGCAGCAGCGGCTCGGATGAGCTGGGCACGGTGCTGGCGCGGCTGATTCCCTCCATCAACTTCCCGCGCCCGTCGCTGGTGGATGGCGCCGAGCTGGTGCGCCCGGCGCAACTGCGCGGGCTGTCGCCGGACCAGGTACTGGTGCTGGTCAACGGCAAGCGTCGGCACACCAGTGCCTTCGTCAATCTCGGTGGTGCGGTGGGGCGTGGCTCGGCACCGGCCGACCTGAATGCGATTCCGATTTCGGCGGTCGACCATATCGAGGTGCTGCGTGACGGCGCCTCGGCCCGCTACGGCTCCGATGCGATTGCCGGGGTGATCAACGTGATCCTCAAGAGCGCCGACCACGGCGGCTCTGTTTCCAGCAAGTTCGGCGAGTACAAGAAGGGCGACGGCATTCACCGTCAGCTCGACGGCAACAGCGGCTTCACCCTGGGCGACAATGGCTTCTTCAACCTTTCCGGTGAGGGTTCCGACAACGACTACACCAACCGTGCCGGCAAGGACTACCGCCCGGCCAGCGTCGGTTCGACGACTTATGGCCAGCAGGTGTTCCGCCAGGGCGAGCCGGCCACCAACGAGGGCAAGGTGCAGTTCAACTCCGCCTACAGCTTCAACGAGGCCGCCGAGTTCTACGGCTTTGGCGGCTACAGCAAGCGTCGGGGCGAAACCGCGGCGTTCTACCGGGCGAGCAACGCCTCGAACAACATTCCGGCGATCTTCCCCAACGGTTACCTGCCGCTGATCCACGGCAATCTCGAGGACACCTCGCTGGTGCTTGGCCTGCGCGGCCTGCTGGCGGACGACTGGCACTACGACCTGTCGGTCAACTACGGCAAGAACGAGTACGAACTGCGCACGGAAACCATCAACACCTCGCTGGGCCTGAACACGCCGCGCAAGTTCGACAACGGCACCCTGAGCAACGACCAGCGCCAGCTGAACTTCGACCTGTCGCGAGAGTTCAACCTCGGCTGGCTGCCCTATCCGGTGTCGCTGGCGCTGGGCGCCGAATACCTGCGCCAGGGCTACCAGATCAGCGCCGGCCAGCCCGAGTCCTACTACCAGAGCGGCAGTTCCGGCCTGGGTGGTTTTCGCGCCGCGGATGCCGGCAGTTACTCGCGGCACAACTTCGCCCAGTACCTGGACCTGGAGACCCACTTCACCGAGAAGCTCAGCGCCTCGGCGGCGGTGCGCCATGAGGACTACAGCGATTTCGGCTCGAACGTCAGTGGCTCGCTGTCGGCGCGCTACGATTTCACCCCGCAGGTGGCGGTCCGCGGCAGTATTTCCAACGGCTTCCGGGCGCCGTCCCTGGCCCAGCAGAACTTCACCTACACCTCGTCGCAGCTGATCGGGTCGACCGTCCAGGAAGCCGGCACCTTCGCCGCCAACAGCCAGGTGGCGCGCCTGCTCGGGGCCGAGGACCTGAAGGCGGAGAAATCGCGCAACTACAGCCTCGGCCTGGTACTGGAGCCGGCGGACAACCTGACGGTGACGGCCGACTTCTACCGGATCGACATCCGTGACCGCATCAGCCTCTCGTCCAACCTGGTGCTGAACAACGCCGCGATCAACTACCTGCAGGCCAACGGTGTCGGCAACATCAACTACACCAGCGCGCGTTACTTCACCAACGCCACCAATACCAGCACCAACGGCATCGACCTGGTGGCCAACTATCGTTACCTGCTGGATAACGGTGCGCGCTGGAACAGCACCCTGGGCTACAACTACAACCGGACCAAGGTCACCGATGTGAAGGACAACCCGGCGATCCTCAATCAGTTGGGGGTCAACCTGGTGCGGGTGGATCGTCGCGAACGGCTCGGCCTGCTCGGCGACACCACGCCACGGCACAAGCTGACCTTCGGCAACGACCTGAGCTTCGGCAACTGGGTGCTGCACAGCAATCTGACTCGCTATGGCTCGTTCACCAGCTACCAGGCCGACGCGATCAACGACCAGACCTTCAAGGCGGCCTGGCTGCTGGACCTGGCGGCGGACTACAAGCTCAAGCAGTGGACCTTCACCTTGGGCGGTGACAACGTCACCGACAAGTACCCGGAAAGGCTCAGTGCCTTCGCCAACAGCGGCGGCAACCTGGCCTATAGCACTTATTCGCCGTACGGTTACAGCGGCGCGTTTTATTACGGTAAAGTGACTTACAACTGGTAACTATCGAGGAGCCCCACGCGATTCGTCATGGCTGCTACAGATCCTGTTTTGCCGGGTTTGGCTTATCCGCCGCGCCTTGAGCTGGGGGCGCAACTGACCCACGAACAATTGCTCAGCTCGATGCAGGCCACCATGGCCCGGCACAAGGGCGGACCGGTCTGGTTGTTCGCCTACGGCTCGCTGATCTGGCGGCCGGAGTGTTCGGCGGTGGAGCGGGTGCGCGGGCGGGTCCACGGTTATCACCGTGGCCTGTACCTGTGGTCCCATGAACATCGTGGTACGCCGGAACTGCCGGGGCTGGTGTTCGGCCTGGATCGCGGGGGTTCCTGCAGCGGCTTTGCCTATCGGTTGCCGGAGGACCAGCTGGAGGCGTCGCTCTACGCCTTGTGGCAGCGGGAGATGCCGGTGCCGTCCTATCGACCGCACTGGCTCAACTGTCGCCTGGAAACCGGGCAGACGGTGCAGGCCCTGGGGTTCGTCCTGGAGCGGCACCTGCCCAGCTATGCCGGCAACCTGCCCGACAGCATCCTGACCCAGGTGTTGCAGAGTGCCTGCGGGCGTTACGGTACCACCCGGGACTATGTCGAGCAGACCGCCAGCGCCTTGCGCAGCCACGCGATGCCGGATCGTAACCTGGAGGCGCGGCTCAAGCGCTGCCGTTCAGGCTCACACTGAGTACCAGGAGTACGCAAGTGAGGTGTCTTGCGCTGGACCCTTGTGGGGAGCCAGCTTGCTGGCGATAGCGGTGCTGCTATCGCCGCAGGCTGTGTCGAATGGCGGCCTTTGGCGGATCGCCAGCAAGCCGGCTCCCACAGGGTGAGGTGGGTCAGGCGATCGCGCTACGGCTCGTGCTGGCAGCCCGGGTGTGCCACAGGGTCGGTGCCAGGAACGCCATGGACAGCAGGCAGGCCACTACCAGCAGGACGAAACCGCCATCCCAGCCGAAGTGGTCGACGGTGTAGCCCATCGCCGCGCTCGCTGCGACCGAACCGCCCAGGTAACCGAACAGGCCGGTGAAGCCGGCAGCGGTACCTGCGGCTTTCTTCGGTGCCAGTTCCAGCGCCTGCAGGCCGATCAGCATCACCGGGCCGTAGATCAGGAAGCCGATGGAAAACAGCGCGATCATGTCGATGGTCGGGTTGCCGGCCGGATTGAGCCAGTACACCAGCGTTGCCACGGTCACCAGGCCCATGAACACCATGCCGGTCAGGCCCCGGTTGCCACGGAAGATCTTGTCCGACATCCAGCCGCACAGCAGCGTGCCCGGAATCCCTGCCCACTCGTAGAAGAAGTAGGCCCAGGAGGTCTTGTCGACGTCGAAGTGCTTGGCTTCCTTGAGGTAGGTCGGTGCCCAGTCCAGCACGCCGTAGCGCAGCAGGTAGACGAAGACGTTGGCCATGGCGATGTACCAGAGCATCTTGTTGCGCAGCACGTACTTGACGAAGATTTCCTTGGCGCTGAACTCGCTTTCGTGGCTGGCGTTGTAGCCTTCGGGGTAGTCGTCCTTGTACTGCTCGATCGGCGGCAGGCCGACCGACTGCGGGGTGTCGCGCATCGTGATGAAGGCAAAGGCCGCAACGGCCAGGGCCACGCTCGCCGGGACGTAGAACGCCGCATGCCAGTCGTTGAACCAGCCCATGCCGAGCAGGAACAGCGGGCCGATCAGGCCACCGCCGACGTTGTGCGCCACGTTCCACACCGAGACCACGCCGCCGCGTTCCTTCTGCGACCACCAGTGCACCATGGTCCGTCCGCTGGGCGGCCAGCCCATGCCCTGGGCCCAGCCATTGATGAACAGCAGGATGAACATCATGGTCACGCTGGAGGTTGCCCAGGGCGCGAAACCGAAAATGAACATGATCGCGGCCGAGATCAACAGGCCGAAGGTCAGGAAGTAGCGAGGGTTGGAGCGGTCGGACACCAGCCCCATGAGGAACTTCGACAGGCCGTAGGCGATGGCGATCGCCGACATCGCCACGCCCAGGTCACCCCGGCTGTAGCCCTCGTCGATCAGGTACGGCATGGCCAGGGAGAAGTTCTTGCGCAGCAGGTAGTAGCCGGCATAACCGAAGAAGATCCCGGCGAAGATCTGCCAGCGCAGGCGTCGGTAGGTGCTGTCGATTTTTTCCTCGGGCAGCGGTGCCCGGTGTGCGGCAGGTCGAAAGAAGGCAAACATTCAAGAGCTCCAGGTTTCTTGTTTTGACTGCGGATGCGAATGTTACATTTTCGTTACCGAAAATAGCAGGCTTTCTCATCCGCAAATGTAGGAAATGGAGTGTTCTTGATGTTGTTTTATGAACATGTCGCGAAGGAATAAATGAAGGACGCTTTCAGGGCGTGCCACCATCGTCTGGCAGCAGGTGCTCCTGGATCTTCTCGCTGCGGGACTGGATCAACTGCCCATGGTCGTCGAAGCGCAGCACGAGCAGCCAGTCATAGACATCCTCCGGCCAATGTTTCTGGCCGATGATCTTTTTCACATCCGCGCCGAAGGCCCCGATCAGGTTGTCGATCTGGCCGTGATGCCAGGCAATCAGCAGCACCGCTGCCCGGTTGGTCTTGCCCAGCGACTTGACCAGCTTGTCCACGTCCTTGTCGGCATAGGGCTGTTCGATTGGCAGTTGCAGGCGTTGCGACAGTGGGGTGAGGGTCAGGCGCGGGCGGTCGCTTTGCTTGCTGTCGCTGGTGGCGATCAGCCGTTGGGGCACGAGGTCCTGGCCTTCGAGTTGCAAGGGGTCGAAGTAGTGGGCGTAGGCCTGGGCGCGTTGTTCGCCTTTGGGGCTGAGGCCACGACCCTGGTCGGGCTTCTCCGCGTGCCGGACGATCAGCACCGTGGCATTGCTCAGGCCCGGCATTGTCTTGTCGTCCTGGTGGGCCTGGGCGGTGAAGGGCAGCACCAGGGCCGATAGCAGCAGGGCGCCGGGCAGCAGCTTTTGCAGCAGGGGAATCATCGAATTGCCTCCATGGGGTAGAAAAAGCGCCCGTGATGGGCGCTTCCTGTCCGTGGGGCTGAATATAGCCCTGTTCGCTGCCGGCGCCTCGTGAAACCCGCTTCAGCGTACCTGCACCACCACCTTGCCCACCGCCTTGCGCTGGCCCAGGTCGTCGATGGCTCTGGCCGCTTCAGCCAGCGGATAGGTCTGCGACACCAGCGGCTTGAGCTTGCCCTCGGCGAACCAGGCGAACAATTGCTGGAAGTTTGCCGCGTTGTCCTGGGGCTGGCGCTGGGCGAATGAGCCCCAGAACACCCCGACCACCGCGGCGCCCTTGAGCAGCGCCAGGTTCACCGGCAGTTCGGGGATGCGCCCGCTGGCGAAGCCCACCACCAGCAGCCGGCCATTCCAGGCAATGGCGCGTACGGCCTGGTCGAACAGATCGCCGCCCACCGGGTCGTAGATCACGTCGGCACCGTTGCCATCGGTCAGGCGCTTGATCTCGTCCTTGAGGCTGTTTTCGCTATAGTTGATCAGTTCGTCGGCACCGGCGGCCTTGGCCACCGCGAGTTTTTCGGCGCTGCTGGCCACGGCGATCACCCGTGCACCCATGGCCTTGCCGATCTCCACCGCCGCCAGGCCGACACCGCCGGAGGCGCCGAGCACCAGCAGGGTCTCCCCCGGTTGCAACCGGGCGCGCTGCTTGAGCGCGTGCATCGAGGTGCCGTAGGTCATGCTGAAGGCTGCGGCGCTGGTGAAATCCATCGTGGCCGGAATCGGCAGCACGTTGTAGCCCGGTACCGCCACTTCCTCGGCAAAGCTGCCCCAGCCGGTCAGGGCCATGACCCGGTCACCGACCTTGAGGTGGCTGATCTTTTCTCCCACGGCCGTGACCACCCCGGCCGCTTCGCCACCGGGCGAGAACGGGAAGGGCGGCTTGAACTGGTACTTGCCCTCGATGATCAGCGTATCCGGGAAGTTCACCCCGGCAGCATGCACCTGCAGCAGGATTTCGTTCTTTTTCGGCGTCGGACTCGCGATTTCCTCCAGCACCAGCGTTTCGGCAGTGCCGAAGGCTTTGCACAGTACGGCTTTCATCGGGCTATTCCTTTGGGAGTGGTGGCCGATAAGTGTAGGAGCGTGAGTCGAAGGGTCAACGAGCATGCCCTGGCCTGATAGTCGCCTATAAGCTTTGTGCTTGGGCTCGACGGCAGGGCTCGCTATGCTAGACCGCAACCAGGATTGAGGAGCGAATCGTGAAAGCGTGGATCATGTTGATGGTGGCCTTGTCGCTGCCGATGGCGGCAATGGCGGAAGAGGCCAAGGAAGGCGAGGGCGCGGCGCCCAAGGTCAGCTATATCAGCCTGACCCCGCCGTTCGTGGGCAACTATGGCCTGGACGGCAGCCCCAAGCTCAAGGTCTACAAGGCCGACGTGGCGGTGCGTGTGACCGGTGACGCGGCGGCCCAGGCGGTCAAGGCCAACGAGCCGTTGATCCGCAACCAGTTGGTGGCGCTGTTCGCCCAGCAGACCGTGGACTCGATGAGCAACGTCGAAGCCAAGGAAAAGATGCGTCAGGAAGCCCTCAAGCAGGTCCAGCAGGTGCTGACCGACGAGACCGGCAAGCCGCAGGTGGAAGACCTGCTCTTCAACAACCTGATCGTACAGTGAGCCGGCATTTGTCGTGTCGGCCCGGGTGTTTTCGCGGGCAAGCCGCGCTTCTACCGTCTTGAGTCGTATTGGTAGGCGCGCGGCTTGCCCGCGCATGGGCCGCCGCCGTCAACGCAAGGCCAGAACCGCTGCCCACTGCTCTGCCGTCACCGGCATCACCGACAGGCGGCTGCCTTTGTGCACCAGTGGCATTTGCGCCAGTGCGGCCTGCTGTTTCAGGTAGCCGAGCCCGAGCACCTTGGCGAAGGTCTCGACATGCCCGACCTGCAGGGCGCTCCAGGGATTCTTCTCGGGCGTGGCCTTGGGGTCGTGGTAGTGGCTTTGCGGGTCCAGCGCCGTCGGGTCCGGGTAGGCCGCCGCGACGATCCTGCCGATTCCGGCAATCCCCGGCTCCGGGCAACTGGAGTGATAGAAGAAGAACTCGTCGCCAACCGCCATGGCCCGCAGGAAGTTGCGCGCCTGGTAGTTGCGGACACCGTCCCAGCGGGTTTCGCCCAGCTTGGCCAGGCCTTCGATCGAGAGCTCGTCCGGCTCGGATTTCATCAGCCAGTAGGCCATGGTGGTGCTCCTTGGGCAGTTTGTCGGGCAATTTCACACAAACCGACGGTCGGTTGACGCCAGCGTTTGCGTAGTGGTTCACGTTATCGCAAAATGCCGGAATTTTAAGCTTGACGCTGCTGCACGGCCTAATCATCAAACCGCTGCTGTCATCGTATGTGATTTGCCTAGGGGGGCAATCGATGAAACGCAAACCGGATTTACTATGGACTTTGGTTATTTTGTTCGGTTTGGGTGTGGTGACAACGGGTTATGCCCAGGGCCTGTGGTCCGGCAAGAAGGACGCTCCCGTCGAGATCGCCCAGCAGCAGCCCCAGCAGTCGACCCTGTTCAAGCGTTAATCCCGCCAGAAAGGCGTCGCCATTCGCGTTGACGCCCTTGTTCCACTCGCTTCAGCCTGCGATATACCACGCACTGTCCGTGACCGTTCCGCGCAGCGGCACATCCCAACTGGCCTGATCCAGTCTCGCCACTTTCTGGCATTCATGGGCCAGCCCCAGCAGCGTCGGCTTGCGCCAGCTCCTGCGGCGCGACTTATAGGCCAGGCTGCGATCGTAGAAGCCGCCGCCCATGCCCAGGCGTCCGCCGAGCGGGTCGAAACCGACCAGCGGCAGCAGCACCAGGTCGAGCGCCCAGACCTTGCGCTGGGCGGCCGGGTTGATTCGTGGTTCGAGAATGCGGAAGCGGTTGGGCCGCAGCTTTTCCCCGGGGCGAATCCGCTGGAACACCATCTTGGTCCGCGGCCAGGCGCTCAGCACCGGCAGATAGGTGTGCTTGCCACGACGCTGGGCCTCGCGCAGCAGCAGGCGCGGATCGATTTCGCCGTCGGTCGGCAGGTACAGGGAAACATGGCGGGCACGGCGGAACAGCGGGTGTTGCGCCAGTTGCCGATACAGGCCGCGTGCGGCCTGGCGTTGCTCGCCGGGCGTGAGGGCGCGGCGCGCTTTGCGCAGCAGTCGTCGAAGTTGCGGGCGGGAAAGCGGCGCAGGTTCGGTCATGGATTCGTGCTGCAGGCAGTGGAGCGGCCAGGACGGCGGCCCGTGAAGACCCCTGTCGGCATTCACCGACATGGGCCTGGAAATCAGGCTCCCCGGATGAACCGCTGTCGACTTAGCCCTTGAACCCGAGAGTTCAAGGTGGAAGGTGCAGTAGGCGTTAAGGCTTTCCGTCTAGCGGACATGCACACCGGCCCAACGTGCAAATTCCAGGGTAGTGCAAATCGGCTCAGGGACATCGTCAACTGGCAAGCACCCCAGGGAGTGATGCCAGTATAACCGAAAGGGCTGTGGGAATCAGCCTTTGCTGGTGTCCGAATCGGAAGACAGCACCAGGTCGACCCGCTCAAGCAGGTCACGCACCTGTTCGCGTGTCGAACTGCTGGCCTGCACATCCGGGCGCTCCTGTTTGTGCAGCAGGTCGTGGGTGATGTTCAGCGCGGCCATCACGGCGATGCGGTCGGCACCGATCACCTTGCCGCTGCTGCGGATCTCGCGCATCTTGCCATCCAGGTAGCGCGCGGCGCTGATCAGGTTGCTGCGTTCTTCCTGGGGACAGATGATCGAATACTCTTTATCGAGTATCTGCACGGTAACGTTATTGCTTGAACTCATGAGTCTTGCTCCAGGGCCTTGAGGCGCGTAATCATCGATTCAACCTTGCGCCGGGCGATTTCGTTCTTTTCAATAAGGTGTGCGCGCTCCTCGCGCCAGGTCTTTTCCTGAGCTAATAGGAGTCTGTTTTGGCTTTTTAGTTGCTCGACCCGGGTAATCAACAGTTCGAGTCTGGCCATCAGCGCGTGCAGGTCGTTGTCTTCCATTCATTATCTACTTTGATGTCGACTGAATATGACTGATGAGCGGTCGTGACTGGAGCGTTTGGGCTCTGTCCGAAATGTATCGGCGCTCGCCCAGGCCGCGCTGAAAACATTTCGTCCAGACCCTGGCAAACGAGTTGTCCGCCTCGATGGTCTTGGCGGGCCCTCGAATGCTAGGATACAAGGCCTTCATTCTAGACATTGCGCCGTTCGGCGCCTAGCCGCCCATGCCTATTCAGAATTCCCCCTATAACGCCTTTGCCACCCTGCTGAGCAGCAACGGCCATCCGGTCTCGCCGGCCGAACTGCACGGCCTGTTGCTCGGTCGCAGCTGCGCCGGTGCCGGCTTCGAAGCCGACAGCTGGCTGGTGGATGCCGCCGAACTGCTCGAAGGCGAGCCGCAGGACAACGTGCGCAACGCCCTGATCGGCCTGCAGGAGATGGTCAAGGGCGAACTGACCAGCGACGACATGACCGTGGTCCTGCTGCTGCCGAGCGACGACGCGCCGCTGACCGAGCGTGCCGCCGCGCTGGGCCAGTGGTGCCAGGGCTTTCTCGCCGGTTTCGGCCTGACCTACCGTGCCAATGCCCTGAGCATCGAGGCCACCGAGGTGCTGCAGGACCTGGCCGCCATCGCCCAGGTCCAGGACGCCCTGGAAGAGTCCGACGACGGCGAGAACGACTACATGGAGGTCATGGAATACCTGCGTGTCGCGCCGCTGCTGCTGTTCACCGAGGTCAACAAGCCGGCCGAGCCGGCTGCCAAGCCTTCGCTGCACTGAGTTCGAAAGGGAGTTCCGTCTGCCCATGATCCATATCCCGAAAGCGGAATACGCCCGGCGGCGCAAGGCGCTGATGGCGCAGATGGAACCCAACAGCATCGCGATCCTGCCGGCGGCTGCGGTGATGATCCGCAACCGCGATGTCGAGCATGTCTATCGCCAGGACAGCGACTTCCAGTACCTCAGCGGTTTCCCCGAGCCCCAGGCGGTGATCGTGCTGATCCCCGGCCGGGCCCACGGCGAATACGTGCTGTTCTGTCGCGAACGCAACGCCGAGCGCGAACTCTGGGACGGCCTGCGTGCCGGCCAGGAGGGCGCGATCCGTGACTACGGGGCGGACGACGCATTTCCCATCAATGATATCGACGACATCCTGCCGGGCCTGATCGAAGGGCGCGACCGGGTCTATTCGGCGATGGGCAGTAACCCGGAATTCGATCGGCACGTGATGGACTGGATCAACGTGATCCGTTCCAAGGCCCACCTCGGCGCGCAGCCGCCGAACGAATTCGTTGCCCTGGATCATCTGCTGCACGACATGCGCCTGTATAAATCGGCGGCAGAAGTGAAGGTCATGCGCGAGGCCGCGGCGATTTCCGCCCGCGCCCATGTGCGGGCCATGCAGGCGGCGCGGGCCGGCCTGCATGAGTTCAGCCTGGAAGCCGAGCTGGACTACGAGTTCCGCAAGGGTGGGGCGAAGATGCCGGCCTACGGTTCGATCGTTGCCGCCGGACGCAACAGTTGCATCCTGCACTACCAGCAGAATGACGCGGTGCTCAAGGAGGGTGACCTGGTGCTGATCGACGCTGGCTGCGAAATCGACTGCTATGCCAGTGATATCACCCGTACCTGGCCGGTCAGCGGCAAGTTTTCGCCCGAACAGAAGGCGATCTACGAGCTGGTGCTGGCCGCCCAGGAAGCGGCGTTCGCCGAGATCGCCCCGGACAAGCACTGGAACCAGGCGCACGAGGCGACGGTGCGGGTCATCACCCGCGGCCTGGTGGAGCTGGGGCTGCTGGAAGGCGACGTTGACGAACTGATCGAAACCGAGGCCTATCGGGCCTTCTACATGCATCGCGCCGGCCACTGGCTGGGGATGGATGTGCATGATGTCGGCGACTACAAGGTCGGCGACCAATGGCGCGTGCTGGAGGTCGGCATGGCGCTGACAGTGGAGCCGGGGATCTACATTTCCCCCGACAACCAGAACGTGGCGAAGAAATGGCGCGGCATTGGCGTGCGCATCGAGGACGACGTGGTGGTGACCAGGCAAGGTTGTGAAATTCTGACCGGCGGTGTGCCCAAGACCGTGGCCGAGATCGAGGCCCTGATGGCCGCTGCGCGGGTGTCTGCAGCATGAGCCGGGCCAATCTGGCGATCATCGGCGGTGGCCTGGTCGGCGCCAGCCTGGCCCTGGCGTTGCAGGCCGGGGCCAAGGCACGTGGCTGGAAGATCGTGCTGATCGAACCCTTCGCCCCCGGCGACAGCTACCAGCCGAGCTATGACGCGCGTTCGTCGGCGCTGTCCTTCGGCTCCCGGCAGATCTACGAACGTCTGGGGCTGTGGCAGCCGATTGCCCAGCGCGCCGAGCCGATCAGGCAGATTCATGTGTCCGACCGCGGCCGTTTTTCCACGGCACGGCTGTCGGCCATGGAAGAGGGCGTGCCGGCCCTGGGCTATGTGGTGGAGAACGCCTGGCTCGGCCAATGCCTCTGGCAGGGGCTGGACCAGGAGGTGGTCAGTTGGCGCTGCCCGGCCGAGGTGACCCGCCTGCAGCCACTGGAAGGCGGCTATCGCCTGAGCCTCAACGATGACACCGTGCTCGACTGCGAGCTGGCCGTGCTGGCCGACGGTGGCCGTTCCGGCCTGCGCGAGCAACTGGGGATCGGCGTGCGCAAGCGGCCGTACAACCAGAGCGCGCTGATCGCCAATATTTCACCGGGCGAAGCCCATCACGGCATGGCCTTCGAGCGGTTCACCGACGAAGGGCCGATGGCCCTGCTGCCGTTGCCGGACAACCGTTGTGCACTGGTCTGGACCCGGCTCGGGATGGACGCTCAACGGCTCGCGCAACTGGACGAGCGCAGCTTCCTCAGCGAGTTGCAGGGTGTGTTCGGTTATCGCCTCGGCACCCTGAAGCAGGTCGGCGCTCGACACCTGTACCCGTTGACCCTGGTGGAGGCCGAGGAACAGGTTCGTCCGCACCTGGCGGTGCTGGGCAACGCGGCCCATAGCCTGCATCCGATTGCCGGACAGGGCTTCAACCTGTCCCTGCGCGATGCCCAGGCCCTGGCTGAAGCCTTGCTGGCCAGCGAGGCGCCACTGGGCGACTTTGCGACCCTGCGCGGCTACCAGGAACGCCAGCGCCTGGACCAGACACTGACCGTCGGTTTCTCCGATCGGGTCACCCGGCTGTTCGTCAGCGGCCAGCCGCTGGTCGCCCTGGGGCGCAACCTTGGCCTGCTGGGCCTGGACCTGCTGCCGCCGGCCAAGCGCTGGTTCGCCCGCCAGGCCATGGGGCTGGGTACGCGTGCCGATGTCTAGAGTCTTGTGGTGTCTCTGGCCACCACGAATCCTGTAGGAGCCGGGCTTGCCCGCGAAGGGGCCATCAAGGCCGCCAAAAAGCTTCGCGGGCAAGCCCGGCTCCTACATCACTTGCTAAGGTTTGAAGCATGGAAATGCGCGCAGATGTGCTGATTGTCGGGGCCGGGATGGTGGGCAGTGCCCTGGCCCTGGCGTTGAAAGACAGTGGCCTGCAGGTGCTGCTGCTCGACGGCGGGCCGATGAGCGTCAAACCGTTCGATCCGCTGGCGCCGTTCGAAGCTCGGGTGAGTGCCCTGTCGGCCGCCAGCCAGCGCATTCTCGAGCGCCTGGGTGTATGGCCCGGCATTGCCGGGCGGCGCGCCAGTCCCTACCGCGACATGCAGGTCTGGGACGGCAGCGGTACCGGGCAGATTCACTTCTCGGCGGCCAGTGTGCATGCCGAGGTGCTCGGGCATATCGTCGAGAACCGGGTGGTCCAGGACGCCTTGCTCGATCGCCTGCACGACTGCGACATGGGCCTTCTGGCCAATGCGCGGCTGGAGCAGATGCGCCGCTCCGGCGATGACTGGCTGCTGACCCTGGCCGACGGTCGCAAGCTGCGTGCGCCGCTGGTGGTGGCCGCCGACGGCGCCAATTCGGCGGTGCGGCGCCTGGCCGGTTGTGCAACGCGGGAATGGGATTACATGCATCATGCCATTGTGACCAGCGTGCGCAGCAGCCAGCCGCACCGGATGACCGCCTGGCAGCGTTTTACCGACGACGGTCCGCTGGCGTTCCTGCCGCTGGAGCGTGACGGCCAACAGGACTGGTGTTCGATCGTCTGGTCGACCACCCCGGGTGAGGCGGAGCGCCTGATGGCACTGGATGAAGCCAGCTTCCGCCATGAGCTGGAGCGCGCCTTCGAAGGGCGCCTCGGCGAGGTGCTTGCCGTTGACCCGCGTGTCTGCGTGCCCCTGCGCCAGCGTCACGCCAAGCGTTATGTCGCCGAGGGGCTGGCGCTGATCGGTGACGCGGCGCATACCATCCACCCGCTGGCGGGGCAGGGCGTGAACCTGGGTTTCCTCGATGCCGCGGTGCTGGCCGAAGTGCTGCTGCGGGCGGTCGAGCGTGGCGAGCGGCTGGCCAGTGTGAAGGTGCTAAGCCGCTTCGAGCGTCGGCGCATGCCGCACAACCTGGGGTTGATGGCGGCGATGGAGGGTTTCGAGCGGCTGTTCCAGGCCGACCCGCTGCCGTTGCGCTGGCTGCGCAATACCGGCTTGAGGGTGGTCGACCAGGTGCCCGAGGCCAAGGCGCTGTTCGTGCGCCAGGCACTGGGCCTGACGGGGGATCTGCCGGAGCTGGCCAGGGCCTTGTAGGTGCCGGTGCCCGGTGTGTCCGCGAAAGTGTTCTGGAGAGCGCTGAAAGCTTGGCGGGCAAGCCCGGCTCCTACAGAAGCATGAATCCTGACGCGCCTTGATAGGGCAGATGGGAAACCCGCGGTGAATCTGTGCAACATCTGGTAACGCCTCCGTGCCGACTTCGGTTGAGGGCGCAAATGTGAGTCACTATCATTTCGCGCTTACTTGCGCACTTGAGGGAACGCTCCCATGCCGGCACCGAAGCGTCTACTGACAGCCCTGGCCCTGACCCTGATGGCGGGCGCCGCCCACGCTGCCGATGAGGTGGTGGTCTACTCCTCGCGAATCGACGAACTGATCAAGCCGGTGTTCGATGCCTATACCCGGAAGACCGGGGTCAAGGTGAAATTCATTACCGACAAGGAAGCGCCGCTGATGCAGCGGATCAAGGCCGAAGGCGAGAATGCCACCGCCGACCTGCTGCTGACCGTCGATGCCGGCAACCTCTGGCAGGCCGAACAGATGGGTATCCTGCAGCCCTTCACCTCGAAGACGATCGACAGCAACATCCCGCTGCAGTACCGCTCCTCGGCCCATCAGTGGACCGGCTTGAGCCTGCGCGCGCGAACCCTGGCGTATTCCACCGAGCGGGTGAAACCGGCGGACCTGACCACCTACGAGGCACTGGCCGACAAGCAGTGGGAAGGCCGCCTGTGCCTGCGTACGGCGAAAAAGGTCTACAACCAGTCGCTGACCGCCACCCTGATCGAGGTGCATGGCGCCGAGAAGACCGAGCAGATTCTCAAGGGCTGGGTGAACAACCTGTCCACCGACGTGTTCTCCGATGACATCGCGGTGCTCGAGGCGATCAACGCCGGGCAGTGCGACGTCGGTATCGTCAACACCTACTACTACGGGCGCCTGCACAAGCAGAACCCGAACCTGGCGGTGAAACTGTTCTGGCCGAACCAGGGTGATCGTGGCGTGCACGTGAACCTGTCGGGGATCGGCCTGACCAGACATGCCCCGCACCCGGAAGCGGCCAAGGCGCTGGTGGAGTGGATGACCACGCCCGAGGCCCAGCGGATCTTCGCCGATGTGAACCAGGAGTTCCCGGCCAACCCGGCGGTGCCGCCGTCGGCGGAAGTGGCGAGTTGGGGCAAGTTCGTCCCCGACGCCCTGCCGGTGGAAATTGCCGGCAAGCGCCAGGCCGAGGCGATCCGCCTGATGGACCGCGCCGGCTGGAACTGACAACACCATCCTATCTCTTGTAGGAGCGCGGCTTGCCCGCGAATGAGGCGATGCGGTGTTCCAGTGGCACTGCGTCATCGTTCTTCGCGGGCAAGCCACGCTCCTACAAGGGCGCTCACACACAACCCCAACCGAGAAGTTTCTTGGCCCATCCCATCCAACGCCGCTGGTACCCCCTGGTCTTCGCCGTCGCGGCCCTGGTGCTGTTGCCGCTGAGCGTATTGTTGCTGTCCTGGCAGTCGATCGACGCGCAGATCTGGACCCACCTCTGGGATACCCAGCTGCCACGCCTGCTGGGCAACACCCTGACCCTGGTGGCTGGCGTCGGGGTCGGTGTGACCCTGCTGGGTGTCAGCCTGGCCTGGCTCACCAGCCTCTGCGAATTCCCCGGCCGGCGCTGGCTCGACTGGGCGTTGATGCTGCCCTTCGCCATTCCGGCCTATGTGCTGGCCTTCGTTTTCGTCGGTCTGCTGGATTTCTCCGGCCCGGTGCAGACCCTGCTGCGCGAAGTCTTTGGCAGCGGCCTGCGGCTGCCGCGGGTGCGCTCCACCGGTGGGGTGATCCTGGTGCTGGTGCTGGTGTTCTACCCCTATGTCTATCTGCTGGCGCGCAGCGCGTTCCTGGCCCAGGGCAAAGGCCTGATGGAAGCGGCGCGGGTGCTCGGCCAGTCGCCCTGGCAGGCGTTCTGGCGGGTGGCCCTGCCGATGGCGCGGCCGGCCATCGGTGCCGGGGTCGCGCTGGCGCTGATGGAGACCCTGGCGGATTTCGGCGCGGTGTCGGTGTTCAACTTCGACACCTTCACTACCGCGATCTACAAGACCTGGTACGGCTTCTTCAGCCTGTCCAGTGCCGCCCAGCTGGCCAGCCTGCTGCTGCTCGCGGTGATGCTGGTGCTCTATGGCGAGCGGCGGGCCCGCGGTGCCAGCCGGGCCGGCAACGAGCGGCCCCGGGGCAGTGCGCTGTACCGCCTGCATGGCCTGAAGGCCTGGGCGGCCAGCGGCTGGTGCCTGCTGGTGTTCGCCTGCGCTTTCGTCGTGCCATTGCTGCAACTGCTGGCCTGGTTCTGGCGGCGCGGGCGCCTCGACCTGGATGAGCGCTACACCGGGCTGATCCTGCATACCCTGTACCTGGGCGGCATGGCTGCGCTGGTGACCGTGGCGGTGGCGATGCTGCTGGCCTTCGCCCGTCGCCAGGCGCCGACCCGGGCGATCCGCAGTGGCGTCAGCCTGGCCAACCTCGGTTATGCGTTGCCCGGCTCGGTGCTGGCGGTGTCGATCATGCTCGCCTTCAGTTACCTGGACCGCGAACTGGTGATCCCGCTGTCGAGCTGGTTCGGCGGGGCCGGCAAGCCCCTGCTGCTGGGCAGTCTCTCGGCCCTGCTGCTGGCGTACCTGGTGCGTTTCATCGCGGTGGCCTACGGGCCCTTGGAAAACAGCCTGGAGCGCATTCGCCCGTCGTTGCCGCAGGCAGCTCGCAGCCTGGGGGTGGGCGGGCCGCGACTGTTTTTCAAAGTGTATCTGCCGCTGCTGTTGCCCGGTACCCTGAGTGCGGCATTGCTGGTGTTCGTCGATGTGCTCAAGGAAATGCCGGCGACCCTGCTGATGCGCCCGTTCGGCTGGGACACGCTGGCGGTGCGGGTCTTCGAGATGACCAGCGAGGGCGAATGGGCGCGGGCCTCGTTGCCGGCCCTGACCCTGGTGCTGGTCGGCCTGTTGCCGGTGATCGGCCTGATCCGGCGTTCGGCAAGGCAAATCGGTTAGGTGCCAGGTCGGTTCCTTGCGGCTACAATGCGCGGCATTCGGTGTGGTCCGTCTGACAGACCGGGTTCCGGAATACGGCTCAAGGCCCCATTCATAAAGGGCTGAAGCCAGTCCGGCGCCTGTCCGCACCTTCGCCACGCCCGGAAGGAGAAACCCATGGGACAGCGCACGCCTCTGTATGACCTGCACCTCGCCCTCGGCGCGAAGATGGTCGATTTTGGCGGTTGGGATATGCCTCTGCACTACGGCTCGCAAGTCGAGGAGCACCACCAGGTGCGTCGCGACTGCGGGGTTTTCGATGTCTCGCACATGACGGTGATCGACGTCGCCGGCAGCCAGGCCAAGGCCTGGTTGCAGCACCTGCTGGCCAATGATGTCGAGCGACTCGACAGCCCGGGCCGCGCGCTCTACAGCGCCATGCTCACCGAGCAGGGCGGGGTGGTCGATGACATGATCGTCTACCGCACGGATGCCGGTTACCGGCTGGTGGTCAACGCGGCCACCCGTGACCAGGACCTGGCGTGGATGAACGCCAGGCTCACCGGCTTCGATGTCCAATTGCTGGAGCGTCCCGAGCTGGCGATGCTGGCGATCCAGGGCCCGCAGGCCCGGCACCGGATCAGCGAACTGGTGAGCCAGTCCCGCAGCCAGCTGATCCAGCAGCTCAAGCCCTTCGAAGGCCGCAGTGACGGCGACTGGTTCATTGCCCGCACCGGCTACACCGGCGAGGATGGCCTGGAAATCGTGCTGCCGGCGCAACAGGCCCCGGCGTTCTTCAACGACCTGGTCGGGGCCGGTATCTCGCCGATCGGCCTCGGTGCCCGCGATACCCTGCGCCTTGAGGCCGGGATGAACCTCTACGGCCAGGACATCGACCTGAATGTCTCGCCGTTGGCCTCCAACATGGCCTGGACCATCGCCTGGGAACCGGCGGGGCGCGACTTCATCGGCCGCGCTGCCCTCGAGGCCGAAAAGGCGGCCGGGCCAAGCCTCAAACTGGTCGGTCTGGTGCTGGAGGAGCGCGGTGTCTTGCGTGCGCACCAGGTGGTTCGTATCGCCGACGTTGGCGAAGGAGAGATCACCAGTGGTAGTTTCTCTCCTACGCTTAGCAAGTCGATTGCTCTGGCGCGTGTTCCCGCAGCTACGGCCGACCGCGCTGAAGTTGAAATTCGCGGCAAATGGTACCCGGTTCGCGTGGTAAAGCCGACGTTCGTGCGTCATGGCAAAACCCTGGTCTGATCTTATCCGGCGAGCCTGTGCCGCAGGCCGCTGACACTTTTTCTCGAGGACTCTTGAATATGAGCGTTATCCCTAGCGATCTGCGTTATGCCCAAAGCCACGAATGGGCCCGCCTGGAAGCCGATGGTACGGTGACCGTCGGTATCAGCGACCACGCTCAGGAGGCGTTGGGGGATGTGGTGTTCGTCGAGTTGACCGAAGTCGGCAAGACCTTCGCGGCAGGTGATGCGGCGGGTGTGGTGGAGTCGGTGAAGGCCGCTTCCGATATCTATGCACCGGTGTCCGGTGAAGTGATCGCGGTGAACGAGGAACTGGCCGATTCGCCGGAGCTGCTCAACGAAGAACCCTACGAGTCGTGGATCTTCAAGCTCAAGCCGAGCGACAAGTCCGAGCTGGACAAGCTGCTGGATGCCGCTGGCTACAAGGCCTCCATCGGCGAGTAAATCGGGCGCAAGGCCCTGGGGCCCTATTCGCGGGCAAGCCACGCTCCTACAGTTTTGAGTCGTCCGTAACTTTGTGTACGACCGACAACCTGTAGGAGCGTGGCTTGCCCGCGAATAGGGCAGGCGCCTCGGTCTCAGCGCGACAGCGCCGCCTTGACCGCCGCCACCGAGCGCTCGACATCGGCCTGGGTGATCACGTTGAACATCGGCAACGAAACGATCAGGCGCCCGACCCGCTCGGCGATCGGGAACATGCCTTCCTTGAAGCCGCGGGCGCGGTACAGGCTCAGCAGGTGGATCGCCGGGTAGTGGTAGCCGATGCCGATGCCCTGCTGCTTCATGTCCTCCATGAAGGTATCCCGTGCCGGACGACCGTCCTGGCGCTCAGGCAGCACCAGCTGGAACATGTGCCAGTTGCTGTGGGTGAAGTCCTTCACCGGCAGTTGTGCGCCGTACTTCTCCTCGAAATCGCTGCCGAAGCACTCGAAGTAGTACTCGGCCATCGCCCGGCGATGGGCGGTGATGGCGTCGACCTGGGCGAACTGCCCCAGACCGATGGCCGCGGCGACGTCGGTCATGTTGAACTTGCCACCGAGCACGTCCACGTCCAGCCCGTCATGACCGCTGCGGGTCACGCCCTGCAGGCGATATTTCTCCGCCAGGCGTGCTTCCTCGGCATTGTTCAGCACCAGGCAGCCGCCCTCGGAGGAGGTGATGTTCTTGTTCGCCTGGAAGCTGAACGAGACGAAGTCGCCGAGGGCGCCGATCTTCTGGCCTTTCCACTCCGAACCCAGGGCCTGGGCGGCGTCTTCGACGATGCGCAGGTTGTGCTTCTTCGCAATGGCGTAGAGGCGGTCCATGTCCACCGGCAGGCCGGACAGGTACACCGGGATGATCGCCCGGGTGCGTGGGGTGATGGCGGCCTCGAGCTTGTCCAGGTCGATGTTGCGGGTCACCGGGTCGATGTCGGCGAATACCGGGGTGGCACCGACCTCGATGATCACGTTGGCGGTGGCGACCCAGGAAATCGGCGTGGTGATGACTTCGTCACCCGGGCCGATGCCGGCGATCCGCAGGGCGATTTCCATGGTGCAGGTGCCGGAGTTGAAGGTCCGCACCGGACGCCCGCCGAAGTATTCCGACAACTGGGCTTCGAAGGCCGCCACCTTGGGACCGCTGGTGATCCAGCCGGAACGCAGGACGTCGGCGACCGAGGCAATGGTCGCTTCGTCGATGGTGGGTTTGGCGAAAGGCAGGAAAGGAAGTTGGCTCATGGGGTCGTGACGTCCGATGTTTAGAGGCCGGGAAATGTTCCACAGGCGGTAAAGAGTAGACAGCAATGCCGCGATGCCATCGATCATACTGATTTGATGTGAAATTTCGGTGCTTTTTGCTGTCCTGACGCTGAACGGATGCTTCGCGGCGGTCGGGGTGACGGGCTGCTATGCTGCTTGCACAGTGTTCGAAACGCGGTGCTCGCCCGTGTTGCCCAGCGCGCGCCGCCAGGAGAGAGCCCTAATGTCCCAGTTGCCGTCCCTGCGCCAGTTGCGAGACTCCCAGGCCTTTTTGCGCCGTCACCTGGGGCCCGATGCCAGCGAGCAGCAGGCGATGCTCGCCGCCCTCGGAGTGGCGAGCCGTGTCGAGCTGATCGAGCAGACGGTACCGCCGGCGATCCGCCTGAACCGCGAGCTGGAGCTGCCGGCGGCCCTCGACGAGCAGGCGGCGTTGAGCCGGCTGCGTGGCTACGCCGAGCAGAACCAGCTCTGGACCAGCCTGATCGGCATGGGCTACCACGGCACCCTGACGCCGACGGTGATCCTGCGCAACGTGCTGGAAAATCCCGGCTGGTACACCGCCTACACCCCCTATCAACCGGAAATCGCCCAGGGGCGGCTGGAAGCCCTGCTCAACTTCCAGCAGATGACCATCGACCTGACCGGCCTGGAGCTGGCCAACGCCTCGCTGCTCGACGAGGCCACTGCGGCAGCCGAGGCCATGGCCCTGGCACGGCGGGTGGCGAAGTCGAAAAGTAACCTGTTCTTCGTCGACGAGCACTGTCATCCACAGACCCTTTCCGTGGTGCGCACCCGTGCCGAGGGCTTCGGTTTCGAATTGCTCGTCGGCCCTGTGGATAACTTGAGCCAACACAAGGTGTTCGGCGCATTGCTGCAGTACCCGGATACCCATGGCGAGGTTCGCGACCTGCGGCCGTTGATCGAGCAACTGCATGCCCAGCAGGCGCTGGCCTGCGTGGCCGCCGACCTGTTGAGCCTGCTGCTGCTGACGCCCCCCGGCGAACTGGGTGCCGACGTGGTGTTCGGCTCGTCCCAGCGCTTCGGTGTGCCGATGGGCTATGGCGGGCCGCATGCGGCGTATTTCGCCACCCGCGACGAATACAAGCGGGCGATTCCCGGGCGCATCATCGGCGTCTCCCGGGATGCCCGCGGCAACCTGGCTCTGCGCATGGCGCTGCAAACCCGCGAGCAGCATATCCGCCGGGAGAAGGCCAATTCGAACATCTGCACGGCCCAGGTGCTGCTGGCCAACATCGCCGGTTTCTACGCGCTCTACCATGGCCCCGAGGGCCTGCGGCGCATCGCCCAGCGGGTTCATCGACTGACCTGCATCCTCGCCAGCGGCCTTGAGCGCAAGGGCATTGCTCGGCTCAACCGGCACTTCTTCGACACCCTGACTCTCGATGTCGGCGGCAGCCAGACGGCGATTCTCGAAAGCGCCCGGGCGGCGCGGATCAACCTGCGGATTCTCGGGCGCGGCCAGTTGGGCCTGAGTCTCGACGAAACCTCTGACGAAACCACGGTGGCGCGGCTGCTGGATATCTTCCTCGGGTTCGATCACGGGCTGGACGTCGCCGAACTGGACGCCGAGAGCCTCGATGCCGGTATCCCGGCGGAACTGCAGCGGACTTCCACGTACCTGACGCACCCGGTGTTCAACAGCCATCACAGCGAAACCGAGATGCTGCGCTACCTCAAGCAGCTGGAGAACAAGGACCTGGCCCTCAACCAGTCGATGATCCCGCTGGGCTCCTGCACCATGAAGCTCAATGCCAGCAGCGAGATGATCCCCATCACCTGGCCGGAATTCGCCAACCTGCACCCGTTCGCCCCCCGTGAACAGGCGGCGGGCTATACCGCGATGATCGCCGAGCTGGAGCGTTGGCTTTGCGCGATCACCGGCTTCGATGCGATCTGCATGCAGCCCAATTCCGGGGCCCAGGGCGAATACGCCGGGCTGCTGGCGATCCGCAAGTACCATGAAAGCCGCAAGCAGGGCGCGCGCAACATCTGCCTGATTCCGGCCTCGGCCCACGGCACCAACCCGGCCTCGGCGCAGATGGCCGGCATGCAGGTGGTGATCGTCGAATGCGACGATGCGGGCAACGTCGAGCTGGAAGACCTCAAGGCCAAGGCCCGGGAAGCCGGCGACAGGCTGTCCTGCCTGATGGCGACCTATCCCTCGACCCATGGCGTCTACGAGGAGGGCATCCGCGATATCTGTGAAGTTATCCACAACCATGGCGGCCAGGTGTACATGGACGGCGCCAACCTCAATGCCCAGGTCGGCCTGGCGCGTCCGGCGGATATCGGCGCCGACGTGTCGCACATGAACCTGCACAAGACCTTCTGCATCCCCCACGGCGGCGGTGGTCCGGGCATGGGGCCGATCGGCGTGCGTGCGCACCTGGCGCCGTTCGTCGCCAACCATCCGGTGGTGCCCATCGACGGCCCGCTGCCGCAGAACGGCGCGGTCAGCGCCGCGCCCTGGGGCAGTGCGAGCATCCTGCCGATCAGCTGGATGTACATCGCGATGATGGGGCCACAACTGGCCGACGCCAGCGAGGTGGCGATCCTGGCCGCGAACTACCTGGCGCAACAGCTCGGTGGGGCGTTCCCGGTGCTCTACAGCGGGCGCAATGGCCGGGTCGCCCACGAGTGCATCCTCGATCTGCGTCCCCTCAAGGCACAGACCGGCATCAGCGAGGAGGACGTGGCCAAGCGGTTGATGGACTACGGTTTCCACGCGCCGACCATGTCGTTCCCGGTGCCGGGGACGCTGATGGTCGAGCCGACCGAGAGCGAGTCGAAAGCCGAGCTGGACCGCTTCGTCGAAGCCATGCTGAGCATTCGCGCGGAAATTGCCGAGGTGCAGAGCGGCAACTGGTCCGCCGAGGACAACCCGCTCAAGCGGGCGCCGCACACCCTGGCGGATATCACCGAGGGCTGGGAACGTCCCTACAGCATCGCCCAGGCGGTCGTGCCGACGGCGCACACCCGGGCCCACAAGTACTGGCCGACGGTGAACCGGGTGGACAACGTCTACGGCGACCGCAACCTGTTCTGCGCCTGTGTACCGCTGGACGACTATCGCTGAGCGCATCGCATGATGAAAAACGCCGACTGATCGTCGGCGTTTTTCATCGATTCAAGCTGCAAACCTGGCGATCACTCTTCGGCCAGGGCGTTCTTGGCCAGGATCGCATTGGCCAGCTCCATGTCGCTGGCCTTCAGGTCCGGGTTATCGGCCCGCACTTTCTGCATGGCGGCTTCCAGGTAGGGTCCACGGATCGCGCCATCGCTGGCGACGAAGCTGCCGGCGTCATCCTGGGCGGCGACGATCAGCTTGTGGTCCTTGAAGGTCAGGTAGGTCGAACCGGTGGTTGCGCCGGACGAAATGACGTTGCGCCAGAAGCCGTCGGCCATGGCCGAACCAATCGGGAGGGACAGCAACGCCAGGGTGGCGACAGCATATTTGAGACGCATGATGGTGACTCCGCTTGGGGTGATATGCAGCATTGGATTGTGCTCACCGAGACGGAGTTCCATTGCCCTCATTCAACTGTTTCGACCTGCAGGACGGTGCCGTGCTGCGCGATCACCCGGACCCGTGCGCCCACCTCGGCATCCGGGCCGGTGACCAGCCACACACCGTCGCCGACCTTGATCTTGCCGCGCCCGCCGCTGATCGGCGAATGCACCACGAAGACCCGGCCGATCAGCTCATGGCCGCGTTCGTTGAGCCCCGGCTGGTCGCTGACGATGTTGGCGGCGCGCTGGCGCTTCCACCAGAACACCGCGGTCAACACCGACAGCAGGCCGAACAGCAGGAACTGCAGGGTCCATGGCAGGCCGGGGATGACGAAGGTCAGCACACCGACCACTGCGGCGGCGATGCCGACCCACAGCAGGTAGCCGCCGGTGCCGAACACCTCGAGGATCAGCAGCAGGGTGCCGAGGGCCAGCCAGTCCCAGAAGGACAGATGTTGCAGGAATTCCCACATGGCCGTTGCCTCAGGTCTTCTTGCCGTCGAAGGTGGCCTTGACGATTTCGCCGATGCCGCCGACCGCGCCGATGACCTGGCTGGCCTCCAGTGGCATGAGGATCACCTTGCTGTTGTTGGCCGAGGCCAGCCGGCCCAGGGTTTCGACGTACTTTTGCGCGACGAAGTAGTTCACCGCCTGGACGTTGCCGTTGGCGATCGCCTCGGACACCACCTGGGTGGCGCGGGCTTCCGCCTCGGCCTGCCGCTCGCGGGCCTCGGATTCGAGGAAGGCGGCCTGGCGGTTACCCTCGGCCTCGAGGATCTGCGCCTGCTTCTTGCCCTCGGCGGTGAGGATCGCCGAGGCGCGCAGGCCTTCGGCTTCGAGGATCTGCGCACGCTTGACCCGCTCGGCCTTCATCTGCCCGGACATCGCCGCCATCAGGTCGGCGGGCGGGCTGATGTCCTTGATCTCGATCCGGGTGATCTTGATGCCCCACGGCGCGGTGGCTTCATCGACGGTGCGCAGCAGGCGCTCGTTGATGGTGTCGCGCTGGCCGAGCATGGCATCGAGCTCCATGGAGCCGAGCACGGTGCGGATGTTGGTCTGCAACAGGTTGCGGATGGCATGTTCGAGGTTGTTCACCTCGTACGCGGCCTGGGCGGTGTTGACCACCTGGAAGAAGCACACGGCGTCGATCTGCACCGTGGCGTTGTCGGAGGTGATGACTTCCTGCGGCGGGATGTCCAGCACGCTTTCCATCACGTTGATCTTGCGCCCGATGCGGTCCATGACCGGGACGATGATGTTCAGGCCCGGCTTGAGGGTGGTGGTGTAGCGGCCGAAGCGCTCCACCGTCCATTGGTAGCCCTGGGGTACGACCTTGAAGCCCATGAAGACGATGGCGATGGCCAGGCCGACGAAGAGCAGAAGTACGCTGCCGATTTGCATGACGATTCCCTGTTCAAGTGATTACCGAGATACCGATAATGAGCTGATTGTAGCGACTCTGGCCCAGGAATAAGTGTGTCATTTGTGTTCAAGCCTGTAGGACGCAGCCCGTGCTAAGGTGCGGGTCATCGACTCTGCCGCGAGCACCCGATTGCGATGATCTTCGGTCCCGATCCGTCCGCCATCCTGTTCATTTTCCTGCTGGCCGCGCTGGCCGTGGTCAGCACGATCGGACTGCTGTGGGTGCTGGTGGCCCTGCTGTTCGCGCGTACGCGCCGTCACCTGCGGCGCAATCCCTGGCGCTACGGCTGCCTGATCGTGCCGGGACTGATCTTCGCCGGGCTGGGCGGGGCGATGTTGCGGGAGTTCCAGCGCCTGGACGCGGCGTCCGAGGCCGAGCGCCAGGCGCTGAATCCGCGGTTGCAGGCCGAGCTGCGCCTGGGCGAGCTGAGCTTCCCGGCGGGCAGCCAGGCGCATCTGGGCACCCTCGACCCCGAGGACTGGCAGGGGAAACCGCAGGCGCACGGTCTGGACAGCCTGAAGTCGATCGAACTGGCAGCGCCCATCGAGATCCGGGGGATGCCGGTGTCGGCGATCGACTTCTCGCCGGGCTACAGCGATTCCAGCGTGCGCCTGGAACACGACCAGGTCATACAGGATTGGCCCTGTGCCGCAGGCACCTGGGCGAGTTTCCGGCGCGAGGCGCAGGACACGTACCGGCCGAGCCGCTGGCGTTTCAAGGAGTGCGCCCTGGTCCCCGGCGTGGGCGTGGCCGGCGTGACCTGGCCAGCGGGCACTGTGCTGCATGGCGACCGGGAGGGCTGGATGCTGCGCGCCGAAGACGCCGACAACCTCGACATCGCCCTCGATGGCCTGCACCTGTCCTCGCTGCGCATGTACCTCGACAGTCAACGGCGCACCGAGAGGTGGGATGGGCAACTGGCCCGTTCCACCACCCTGGGCGAGTGGCTTTATCCACAGGGTACGCGGGTGCGCGGCGACGAACGCGGCGCCTGGCTGTTCAGCCCGACCGGCGAGCAGGACGCGATCAACCGGCGCACCGGCGAGCAGATCGCCGAAGGACATTCGATTCTCCAGCGGCGCGGCGATGCCGCCCCGGTGAGCATCAAGCCCAACAGCGAGGTCGGGGTGATCGACTGGTTCGTCCTCACCCCGGCGAAATGAAGTGTTGCCCGCTCAACGTTGCTCGCTCTGGGGAGTGACCCGCAGCACCTCCTCGATGGTGGTCAGCCCCGCCGCGACCTTCTGTGCGCCGGACAGGCGCAGGCTGCGCATGCCTTCCTTGAACGCCTGGCGGCGCACCGCCAGCAGGTCGGTGTCGGCATGGATCAGCGCCTTGACGCTGTCGCTGAGCAGCATGATCTCGTAGACCCCGGCGCGGCCGCGGTAGCCGGTGTCGCGACATTCCAGGCAGCCGACCGCCTGTTGCGCGCCGCTGGGCAGGGGCGCCTGCCAGGGGCGGGTGAGGGTCTGCCAATCCTCCTCCGACAGCTCGTGCGGGGCCTTGCAGTGCGGACACAGGGTGCGTACCAGGCGCTGGGCCATGACCCCGAGCACGGTGGCCTTGATCAGGTAGTGCGGCACGCCCAGTTCGAGCAGGCGGCTGATCGCGCTCGGCGCGTCGTTGGTGTGCAGGGTCGACAGCACCAGGTGGCCGGTCAGGGCGGCCTGGATCGCCATCTCGGCGGTTTCCAGGTCGCGGATCTCGCCGATCATGATGATGTCCGGGTCCTGGCGCATCAGCGCGCGCACGCCGCTGGCGAAGGTCAGGTCGATATTGTGCTGGACCTGCATCTGGTTGAAGGCCGGCTCGACCATCTCGATCGGGTCCTCGATGGTGCAGAGGTTGACCTCCGAGGTCGCCAGTTTCTTCAGGGTGGTGTACAGCGTGGTGGTCTTGCCCGAGCCGGTGGGGCCGGTGACCAGGATGATGCCGTTGGGCTGGCGGGTCATGTCCTGCCAGCGGCGCAGGTCATCGGCGCAGAAGCCGAGCTGGTCGAAGTCCTTGAGCAATACCTCCGGGTCGAAGATCCGCATCACCATCTTCTCGCCGAACGCGGTCGGCAGGGTCGACAGGCGCAGCTCGACCTCGCCGCCGTCGGGGGTCTTGGTCTTGACCCGGCCGTCCTGTGGCTTGCGCTTTTCCGCGACGTTCATCCGGCCCAGGCTCTTGAGCCGGCTGACGATCGCCATGGTCACCTGGGGCGGGAACTGGTAGACGTTGTGCAGCACGCCGTCGATGCGAAAGCGCACGGTGCCCTGCTCGCGGCGCGGCTCGATGTGGATATCGCTGGCGCGCTGCTGGAAGGCGTACTGGAACAGCCAGTCGACGATGTTGACGATGTGCGCGTCGTTGGCGTCCGGCTCCTGGTCGCTGGCGCCGAGGTTCAGCAGCTGTTCGAAGTTGCCCAGGTTGTGGCCTTTCTGGTCGACCGTGCTGGCGCCGCTGACCGACTTGGCCAGGCGGAAGAACTCCACGGTATAGCGCTGGATATCCACCGGGTTGGCCACCACCCGTCGGATCGGCAGCTTGAGCACATGGCTCAGGTCGGCTTCCCAGCTGCGCACATGGGGCTGGGCGCTGGCCACGGTCACGCCGTCGTGATCGACCGCCACGGCCAGGATCTTATGGCGCTGGGCGAACGCATAGGACATCAGCGGCATGATCGCGGCGACGTCGATCTTCAGCGGGTCGATGCGCAGGTAGGGTTGGCCGGCCTGTTGGGCCAGCCACAGGGTCAGGTTTTCCAGGTCCAGCGGCTTGCCGGGGCGGCTCAGGTCGGGCAGGTGCTGGCTGGCGATGAACTCCAGGGGATGCAACTGGCTGTTCTGCGAGTTGCGCCGGGTGGTCATGGCGTGTTCGGCCGAGTCCTGGCTGATGAATCCCTGGCTGACCAGGTCGCGTAGCAGTTCGTTGAGGTCCAGCCAGTGATCCTGGTTGAGAGAGGCGACGGGCATGCGGGCTCCTGTTCGGGCGGTCAGTAGTCCCTGTCTGACCGTGAGAAAGCAAGAATAGTCGCGAGGTTGCCCGAAGTCTGCGCCGAGACCGGAACGAGGCGTGCGATTTTTTCTCCGTCGGCTCAGCCCGCCGCCTGCAGCCGCGTTGGCTGGGCCTGCGCCGCCGGCTGCAGGTGCACGGCAAACACGCTGATGAGGTTGCGCATCTTTTCGCCGATCACTTCGGCACGGTGCCAGCTCAGGCCATCCAGCTCCAGCTCGATCAGAAACACGCCATCGTCCTGGCGGGCCTGCACCTGCAGGGGCGTGAGCAACTGCAGGGCGAACAGGTTGAGCAGGCGGCAGAGCAGGTCCGGTTCGGCCTCGGCCCGGACCTGGTACTGCACCCGGCAGTGCTCGTTGTGCGGGGACCAGGTATCGGGGCGTGAAGGCGTCAGGGGGTCGCGGCTGTACATGGTCTATTTCCTCGATCGGCTGGAGAAAGTTTTACATGTCGAGCTGGGTATTTCTTATCTATCATGGGCGAATTTCGCACCATGGCGACTTGTATTATTCACTGATAAGGCGATTCGAGGTTTTTCTATGCAGAGTGAGCTTGATGCGTACGATCGGCGGATCCTGGCGTTGCTGCAGGAGGATGCCTCGCTGTCCAGTGCGCAGATCGCCGAGCAGGTGGGCTTGTCCCAGTCGCCCTGCTGGCGGCGGATCCAGCGGCTCAAGGATGAAGGGGTGATCCGCAGCCAGGTGACCCTGCTCGATCGGAAAAAGATCGGCCTCAACACGCAGATTTTCGCCGAGGTGAAACTCAATGCCCACGGTCGCTCCAACTTCGCCGAATTCACCGAGGCGATCCGCGGTTTTCCCGAAGTGCTTGAGTGCTACGTGCTGATGGGCGCGGTGGACTTCCTGCTGCGCATCGTCACGGCCGATATCGAGGCCTACGAGCGGTTCTTCTTCGAGAAGCTGTCGCTGGTCCCGGGTATCCAGGAGGTCAACTCCATCGTCGCGCTGTCCGAGATCAAGTCCACCACCAGCCTGCCGGTGTTGCGTCCCTGAGGGCTCACCGGCCCGCGGGCCGCGGCATCTGCAACAACGCCTTGACGATGGCCACGCTCCAGGCCCGGTAGCCGGTGAGGGTCAGGTGCTGGCCGTCGATGGTCGCCCACTGGCCCTTGCCGGAGAACTGCAGCGAGTCGATGTAGCGGCAGGGCGCCACGCTCTTGCCGAGGAAATCCGACATCGTCCGCACCCGTTCATAGGTCTTGCCGTATTTGCCGCCCTCGCTGCCCCAGCTCGGTCCGACCCAGACACAGGGGCTGTGGTGGTCGGCTAGGGCTTTCACCAGGCTGTTGGTCTGTTGCCAGATCCAGGCCTTGGGAAAGCTCGGCTTGTCGTAGCTGGCCATGGTGTCGCCCATGACGATCACGGTGATATCGGGCTTGTCGCTGTCGAGCAGTTGGCCGATCGGCCGGGTCGTCGCATTGTCCAGCACCGTGGCCTCGGCGCTGCCCCGGCGTTCGGCGCCGCCGCAGGGGCTGGGGGTCGCCTTGAGCCAGTCGCCGGCGCTGGCACCGCAGATGCCGATGGAGTGGACCTGGGCACCCTGGCGGCTGAGGGCCTCGTGCAGCGGGTTGAGCAGGAAATCGGGGGTCGCCAGGTGGCTGTCGCCGATGATCAGGACGGTCAGGCCCGCCAGGACCGATGAAGTGGCCATGTTGCACGCTCCCGCAGTTCAATTGGAGTAGGGCGAACGGTACGGGCTGACCGGCATGGCCATCGGCCCGCTGATCTTCTCGAACAGGTAGCGCAGGTACAGCCCGGCGGTGACCTGGCGGTAATCCTGGGCGTTGTCCACACCCAGCTCGCCGCCCAGCAGCAGGTTCGAACCGAGCCGATATTCGCCCGCCGCGTTCAGGTTGTAGCCGACCCCGGTACTGCTCTTGCCGGGGTACTTGAGGTCGTTGGCAGCCTGTTCGGCGCGGTGTCCGGGAAAGTAGTCGGCGCCTTTCTGGTTGATGTACTGCACCCCCAGCGCGCCGTTGAGCCGATAGCTGAAGCGCTCGGAGCGCTGCGACCAATTGACCGGCACCGCCACGGAGAAGAACGTCTGCGGGCTGAAGTAGCCGCCGTGGCCGTAGGTGAAGAAGCCCTGGTTGTTTTCATAGGACAGCACCATGGTGCTCAGGCCCACGGTCAGCTTCTCGTCGGGCTGGTTGTCCAGGTACCAGTAGAGGCCGCCGCCCAGTTCGGCGCGGGTGTTGTCCTCGACGTTGTGGCCGACCAGCTTGTGCAGGGCGCCATAGCCATACAGGCCGACTTCCTGATCGTCGTAGCCGAGCAGCGCGCGCCCGCCGTTGGCCGTCACGCCACCCCAGCTGATGCCGGTGCGGCGGTCCTTCGCGCCGGCGAAGGAGGTCAGGCTGTCGGTGACCGGCCGCCGCGACAGGGCGATGCTGTAGTGCATGTTCGGGCTGGAGACCAGCGGCTGTTCCAGGCTGATGCCGCCGATCACGGTGTTGTAGGTGAAGCCCACGGGACTGACGCCGATGTCCGCCTTGATCCCGTGGGGCGGGCTGTCCACGGCGACCGCCAGCCCGACGCCATTGGCCTGCTGCGAGCCGGGGGAGCCGCTGGGCAGGCCGCTGCCGAAGCGGCCGAGGCTGTAGTCGTGGGCGCTGCCGGCGTGCAGCGAGACCGGGGTCACCCGCAACGCGACCCGATTGTCACCGGCCGGCAGGTTGGCTTCGAACGGTGCCTCGACATCGGTCAGCTTGCTCAGGCCCGACTCGTTATTGTTGCTGCGCACGCTCAGGCCCTGGGCGACATAGGCGCTGCGTTCCTGGAGAATTTCGTTCAGCGCCAGCTGCGCCGGGCTCAGATCCTGCTGCGCGGCTTCGCCTGCACGGCGGCCGGCGGCGAAGGGATTGCCGGCCGGTGCCGGATCGTCGTCCAGAAGACTATCGGCGCTTTCATAGCGTGAGGGTGCCAGGGACGGATCGGGCGGCATGCTCTCGGCCGACTCATTGCCGGAACGCAACGGGTCCTCACTGCGGACCGCGACTCGGCGGGGTTGTCCCGGCAGGTCGAGGAAGGGGTTGTCGCCGTCGCTGTCCGCCCTGTCGAGCGCCGGGTTGGCGCGCCGCTGGCTGCCCTCGATGGCCACGGCCTGGCGCAGCAGGTCGGCGGCCTCGGAACTCTTGCCCATGGCGCGATAGGTGGCGGCGGCGCTGGTCAGCACCTTGGGCACGCCCGGCTTGAGGGCCAGGGCGCTCTTGAGGGCCTTTTCCGCCCGCGCGTTGTCGTGGGCCTGGGCGGCCAGGCTGGCGACGCTCAGTTGCAGGTCGGCATTGCGCGGATCGTTTTCCAGCAGCGGCTGGTACAGCGCCATGGCCTTGGCGTTGTTGCCGCTGGCGCTGTACAGCCGCGCCAGGGCCGCGTTCGCCTGGGGATCGCGCGGTGACTGGCGCAGGATCGGCTTGAGCAGGTCGTAGGCGGCCACCAGGTTGCCTTTCTCGCGCAACTGGTCGGCCTGCCGGATGCGGTACAGCTTCACCAGGGAGGCGTAATGCCGGCGATCGCTGTCGCTCAGGCGTGTCCCCTGCAGGTTGCGCAGGATGTCGGCGGCGTCGTTGTCCTGGTCGGCCTTGAACAGGATGTCGGCGTAGAGCAGTTGCAGCTTGCTGGCGGGGTTGGGTGAGCGCTCCACCAGGTCGCGCATCAGCGCCACGCCCTGTTGTGGCTGGCCGGCATCGAGGTAGGCCGCAGCCAGGATCGCCACGCGCTCGGGCCTGCCCTCGGTCAGGGCCTGGCTGCGGGCGAGCAGGGCCTGGGCCTCGTGCTGCTGGCCACGCCGGAGGTTGGCGACGGCGGCGTCGGTCTGCACGTGCAGGGCGATTTCCTTGCCCAGCTCGTCCATTTCGCGGCTGCGCCGCGCCGCAGGGATACGCGTGAGGCTGGCCTGGGCGTCCTGCCACTCGCCCAGTTGCGCCGCCAGCAGGGTGCGGGTGTAGAGCGCGTCGGGCTGATCGGGGTGGCGCTTGAGCAGGTCATTGATCTGCTCCCGGGCAGCCTGGGTGCGGCCCTGGCCGAGGTAGATCCGCGCCAGGGCGAAGCGTGTCCAGGCATTGCCGGGGTCATCCGCGAGTGCCTGCCGGTAGGCCTGTTCGGCGGCCCTCAGGTCGCCGCGTTGTTCGGCTACCCGGGCCACCTGGGTGGCGCGCAGCGAACGGACCGACACCTCGGCGTTCAGTCGCGCCTGGGCCGTCGCTGACAGCGAGTCGATCAGCTTGAGCGCCTCATCGGCCTTGCCCTGCTGCGCCAGTACCGCGATCAGGCCGTTGAGGGCCTGGGGGTCGTCGCGGTGGCTGGCGAGGATTCGCCGGTAGGCGGCCTCGGCCTTCGCCAGTTGGCCGTCCTGCGCCTGCAGGTTGGCCAGCGCCACCTGGCTGGACGATTGCCCGGGGTTCTGGCGGGCAGCCTGCTCGATCATCTGGCGCGCCTGGTCCTGGCGCCCGGCTTTCTGGGCCGCGCTCGCGCCGGCCATCAACCGCCAGTAGCGCACGTTGTCCAGCGCCTGTCGCCAGGGCTGCCCGCCGGGCTGGCGGGTGGCCCGGACCAGCAGGTCCTCGGCTTCGTCCAGGCGCTCCTGTTTCTGCCGCACGATGCCCAGGCCGCCGAGTGCGTCGGGGTCGTCGGGTTTTTCCTGGAGGCGCGCCTGAAACGCCTGCTCAGCGGCGGCCAGGTCGCCGGCCTCGAGGGCTTGCAGGCCGCGGGTGTCCTGTGGGTCGCGGCGCCAGGCCGCAGCTTTCGCGGTGCTGGTGTTGCTGCGGGTGAGGGCCTTGCCCTTGTTCATCAACTCGCGGATTTCCCGGTCGTCCGGGTGGGTGGCGAGGAACTGCTCGAACAGCGGCACCTGCGCCGGTGCCGGCGGGCCGATCCAGGTCAGGGCGAAGCGCCAGGTCTCATTGGCGTCGCTACCGACATCCTTGTCCCTGGCCAGTACGGCCAGGCGACGGATGCCTTCGGCGCGGGTGTCGAGGTTGCGCACCATGTGCTTGGCCAGGAACAGTGCCGCGGCGCGGTCGTCGGGGTGTTCGCGCAGCAGCCGTTCGAGCCCGTTGCGGGCTTCCTGTTCGCCGCCACGGGTGTAGCCCAGCAGGAAGTAGAACTCGCGGGCCAGGTCGCCCTGCGGCTGGCGGCCATTGAACAGTTGCCGGTAGACCTTCACCGCGTCGTCGTACTGGTTGCCGTCGACCAGTTTTCGCGCGCGGGCCAGCAACTGCGCCTGTTCGTCGTTGCCCAGGGCGATGTCCTGCTCCAGTTGTTGCGCCTGGCGTGGCGGCGGTACCAGCGCCTGCAGGCGGGCGAGGTACTGGCGGGCCTCGTCCGGACGCTTGAGCTGCACGTTGCCCAGGCCCAGGCCATAGAGGGCCTCGGGCTGGTCCGGGGCGAGCAGCAGCAGTTTGTTCCAGGCATCCATGGCCCGGTCGGGATTGTGCTGGGCCTGCCAGTAGCGGCCCTGCTCGATCAGTTGGGCCTGTGGGTCATCGGCGGCTCGTGCCGCCGTGCCGGCCAGGGCGAGCAGCAGCGCCAGCGGCAGGCTGCGGCGCAGGTGCGTGCGCCTCGCCAGCCGGCTCATGACAACCGCCGCTTGGCCTGGGCCCGCAGGCCGAGGAAGATCAGCGCGCAGAGCAGGACAAAGCCGAGCAGGACGCTGAACAGCAGCCAGCCGACATGCCGCGACAACAGCAGCTGCAGATGCCGGAACCAGCCCAGGTGGCCGACGTAGTACGGCTGGTCGGCGGTCAGGCTGGTGACCTGTTTGTCCTGGACCACCGCCAGGCGGCCCTGGATCTGATCCTTGTAGTCGTCGCCGCCGATCATCGCCGCTGTCACCTCTTGCAGCCGGGCCGGCTCGCTGCTGGCGATCACCACCACGCTGCGCCCGCCCTTGAGTGGCGATTCGAAACCGGCCAGGTAGGGCGTGCCGCTGCCCGACCAGGCCAGGGCGGTGCGGGTCCTGCGGATCGCCGCCTCGCTGTCGGGGCTGAACCAGTCGTGGATGCGCAGGGCCAGGTCGCTCAGGTCGAAGAAGTGATGGCTGCTTTCGCTGCGCGCCGGCAGTGCCTCGGCCCAGCGCTTGAGCAGCGGCTGGTCACCGCCGGCGGCCAGGACCAGCATGTCCTTCTCGCTGACCGTGTCGATGTCGCGGGCCTGGATCACCTGGACGCCGGTGGTCGGGTAGCCGGTGGAGTCGCCGAAGCGGCCGAACACGGTGAGGTAGGCGCTCAGCACTTCCGGGCCCGGGTTGTCGGGCATGACCACGGCGGTTTCCGCGAGATCGGCGAGGCGGGTGAAGGGGAAGCCGCTGTCGCGGAACTTGGCCAGGTCGGGCATCGGCGTGTAGTGATCCAGGCCGCTGAGGTCGAGGGTCGAGTCCGGCTCGATCTGGCCGCGCATGTCCTCGACGATGACGTCGCGGCATTCGCCCTGCTTGACGTAGTCGTACATGTAGCGCAGTTGCAGCTGGGCCTTGAAGGTGGAGATGTCCAGCGGCAGGAACATGCTCGCTTCGCGGGGCAGGCTGTCGTCGGTCTTCAGCCATTCCAGCCACTGGGGTTCGCCGTTCAGGTTGGCGATCGACGGCAGCTGCATGGAGCGGATCAGGTGGTCGTTGAGGTGCACCAGCAGCGCCGAATTGGTCGAGAACTGCTGCGGGGTGTAGCGATACTTGAGCTGCAGCGGCACGCCGCGGTTACGCCACTCGAACAGGTCCGGCGGCAGGCGCAGCGGCACGATGATTTCCCGCGGGTTGTAGCCGGAGACATGCAACTGCTGAGCGTCCACCAGTTCGCCGAGCTTCACCGGCCGGTCGGCCGGCAGCCAGTTGGGCGCATCGTAGGGCCGCCGGGCCGGTACCGGGTCCAGGCGATCGATCAGCGCGGTCGCGCCGGACAGTGCCTTGCTGCCCAGGGCGACGGCGAGGGCGGCGGTCTTCAGTTCGGCGTCGTTGCGGCCGCTGATCACCAGCAGCTTGCCGTAGGGGTCGTTGGGGTTGGTCATCATGGTGACGCTGGGGCCGGTGGCCGGGTTGCCCGACAGTTCGCCCAGGGGCAGCGCCTCGCGACGGGTCGCCAGCACGATGGCACTGCCCTTGGCCGGCAATTGGCCGACGCTGGCGGGGAAGGTCGCGGTGCGGTAGCTGGCCAGCGCGCCGAACTTCGATGACAGCGCGGCGGCCGCTTCCAGTTTGGCGAGGCCCGGGGCCGTGTCGAAGACGAACGGCAGCGTCAGCGGCCGGGCATCGTGGCGATCGAAGAACGGTGCCGGCAGCAGGGCCAGGTCGTTCTTCAGGGCGATCGGCGAGTACTGGATGTTCAGTTGGCTGTCATTGCTGACCCTGGCCCACAGGCTCGAATGCAGCGGGTCTTCGCACTGCATGGTGTAGTGGCCGATCAGTTGCAGGTCGATCCGGTTGAAGTCGGTGATCAGCCGTGCCGGAATCTCGACCACCTTCTCCAGGTCCTTGCCGGCCTCTTCCCTGGGCAGCGGCAGGCTGGCGGCGACCTTGTCGTTGACCAGCACGTTGAGCTGCGACAGGTCGGGCAGCATGGAGGGCGAATAGCTGAAGCGCAGCACCAGTTGCACGCCGGTGACGACCTGGTCGGCGCGGATGCCGAAGTCGGCGCTGTCGGTGGACTCGACCCCCTTGAGGTACATCGGGTCGCGACGTCCCAGCTGCTTGAACGTCAGGCTGTAGCTGTTGCCCGGGTTCGTCTGGGGCTGAGCGGCCGCCGTGTTGCCATGGACCTCGGCTTGCGAGAGCGCCCTGCCGGTGTCGGGGAGCAGGCTGCAACAGGCCAGCAGAGCCAGGGCATAACGGGTGCAGCGTCCCGCGCTGCCAACGGAGGAGGTCGTGGTCATGGCGTGTCCAGGGCGGCGGTGGAGGAGGAGTGGCGGCGGGCGATGGGCAGCGTGGGCAACAGGCGTACGCTGGCCTTGAGCAGTTCGGCAATGCCGTGCAGGCCGATGGTGCTGACTTCTCGCAGGGCCGCGAGGGGCGAGTCCGGTTTGCCGCTGCCCCAGTTCATGGCCCAGGTATCGGCGCGGGCGAAGGTCAGGTGGACCAGGTCGCTTTGCTGACGCAGGGTCATCGGGTCGAACTGGATACCGATGGTGCTGCCCTGGCTGGAAACCACGGTGCCGTCGAAGTCGTAGTGTTGGGCATGGCGGAACAGCGAGACCCGCAGGCGTTCGCCGCGCGGGATCGATTGTCCCTGCGCGAGCCGGAGCCCCAGGCCATGTTGCGAGAAATCCTCGGTGGTGCTCTGCCACTGCCTGCCGTCGGCCAGTTGCAGGCTGACCGGCAGTTGCGCCTCGACCCGCGGCTCGCTGCGGATCTGCCGGCTCTCGCTGGCGACCGCCAGGGCTGCGCTGGTCACCATGACGTTGTACAGCGCCCAGACCTGGTTGAGCAGGACGGTGATGTCGGTGGTGTCGTCGGCACCGATGTAGTCGTAGAGGCCGAACAGCACCCCGGCGATGTTCAGGAGCAGCAGCACGATGTAGGGGCGGGCCATCTTCCAGTCGAAAAACTCCGGATGCAGGTCGCCGCCCTTGTCGGTGACGTTGAAGTGCCCGGAGCGTGGCCGGATCATCGCCATCAGCACCGGTGGCAGGATGTACCAGGCCAGCACCGTCTCGTAGACCTCGTTCCAGTACGAATGGCGGAACCGGCCCTGGATGCGCGAGTTGGTCAGGTTGGCCAGCAGCAGGTGCGGGAACGCGTAGGCGGCGACCATCAGCGGTGCGGCGTGGAAGATCTGCGCGCCGAAAATCAGGTAGGCCAGGGGCGCGGTGAGGAACACCATGCGCGGGAAGCCGTAGAAGAAGTGCAGCATGGCGTTGGTGTAGCAGACGCGCTGGCCGAGGGTCAGCCCGCGGCCGAGCATGGGGTTGTCGGTGCGGAAGATCTGGGTCATGCCGCGGGCCCAGCGGATGCGCTGGTTGATATGTCGCGACAGGTTCTCGGTGGCCATGCCGGCCGCCTGTGGCAGGGCCAGGTAGGCGGTGTTGTAGCCGGCACGGTTGAGCTTGAGCGAGGTGTGGGCGTCTTCGGTCAGGGTGGTTTCGTCCATGCCACCGACGGCCTCCAGCGGTGCCCGCCGCATCAGCGCACAGGAGCCGCAGAACATCGCCGCGTTCCACAGGTCGTTGCCGTCCTGCACCAGGCCGTAGAACAGCTCGCCCTCGTTGGGCACCGAGTGCCAGGTGTCGAGATTTTTCTCGAACGGGTCGGGCGAGAAGAAACAGTGCGGGGTCTGCAGCATCGCCAGCCGGGGGTCCTTGAGGAACCAGCCCATGGCGATCTGCAGGAAGGAGCGCGACGGCACGTGGTCGGCGTCGAAGGCGGCGATGTACTCGCCGTGGGTCACCCGCAGCGCGGCGTTGAAGTTGCCGGCCTTGGCATGCAGGTTGTTGTCGCGGGTCAGGTAGTGGGCACCGACGCTTTCGCAGAACTCGCGAAACTCCTCGCGGTGGCCGTCGTCCAGCACATGGACCCTGAGCTTGTCCTCGGGCCAGTCCAGCCCCTGGGCGGCGAACACCGTGACCTTGACGATCTCCAGCGACTCGTTGACCGTGGTGATGAACACGTCGACGCTGGGCCATTGCTCGGGGGCCTGGTCGAGCAGGATCGGCCGGCGCCGCAGCGGCCAGGCGGTCTGCACGTAGCCGAACACCAGCACCACCAGGGCGTAGAGTTCGGCCACCACCAGGGTGTAGCCGAACAGGGTGTCGTGGAAGTTTTCCAGCTGCAGGGTTTCGCTCAGGCGCCAGTACATGTAGCGCAGCGAGGCGATCAGCGACAGGCTGATCATCGCGATGATCGGCAGGCGCCCCTCGAAGCGCCGCAGCAGCAGCGCCGCAATCACCAGCAGCAGGCCGAGCAGGGCCTGCCGGGACAGGCTGGCCGGCGCGCTGATGACCCCGGCAAGCACCACCGCGCAGAGCAGCGCAGCGATCCACAGGAGTACCCGGCGCAGGCGCTCGGGCCATTGCCGGGCGCGCCTGAAGCTGGTGCCGAGCAGACGTTCGACGCGGCGTTCGAGGGTCATGGCAGGCGTGGCTCCAGTTGGTCGTAGAGTTTGTCGGCGATGGCCAGGATGTCCTGGCAGCCGCGGGCGTCGGCGCTCTGTTCGAACGGATTGCATTCGTAGGCCAGGGCCTCGGAGATGGCGTCGTCCCAGGCGACGGTGCCGAGCAGCTGGGGCTTGAGCTGGTTTTCGAGGATCTGCGCGATGTCCACGGACAGCGCATGGGAACTGTCCACGCCGTTGATCACGAACCGGCAGCTGGCGGGCCGCTCGCCGCCCAGGTGCGGGGCGAGGGTGTTGACCAGGTGTTCCAGTGCGGCATGGGAGGCGGCATCGGGTCGGACTACGGCGACGATCAGGTCGGCCATGTGCAGGGCCTGTTCCTGGAACACGCTGCTGCCGGCCGGGGTATCGATGATCAGCGTGTCGTGCCGGCCCAGGTGCAGGGGCGCCAGGTGCCGGGCGAGCCAGAGCGGGTCGTCCTCGAGTTGGCGTTCGAGGCCATGCAATTGCTGCGGTTCGCTTTCGCCGAAGGGCAGCAGCCGGGTGCTGGCGTAGCCGGTCTGGGCCAGCTCCTGCCAACTGCGCTGCTCCAGGCTGGCGCGGCAGATCCCGGCGGCCTGGGGAAGGATGCCCAGGTGCCGATGCTGGGCGTTCTGCGGGTCGAGTTCGAGGACCACGGCCTGGCGGTCGGCGCTGTTGAGCAGGATCGCCAGCAGGCTGGCCAGGGTGCTGCGGCCCACGCCGCCACGAGTCGAGACCACCGCGACAATCCGTGCCGCGACGTGGGGCATGACTGGCGTCTGCCGGTGTTGCTCGGCCTGGGCCTGGCGCTGCCGGGCGAGATCGGTGAGCAGCGTGCGCAGGGAGGGCGACGAGGCCGGGTCGGCGATTGCGGGGGACACCGCCAGGCTTGGCGTTTCGGCGGGTGTTGGCGCTGGAGGCGGTGGGCTGGGCGCGGGGAGAGGCTTTTCGGTGAAGGCCCGGGCCACCTCGATTTCCCGATAGCGGTCGGTGCTGGCCCCGAACTTGCGCATCAGGTTTCTGACATCATCGTCGTCTGAAGGCTGCATGACAGTATCCGTACCATTCCAGAAGAACTTGAAAGGGGACAGATACGGCTAATCACACAATGCCGTCGTACTGCGTGCCGTTTGGCAAACGATGGTGTTCTTAAAGGTGTCGCCTGTGTGTCTTGTCGATAGAACCTGAGGGACTTGGCAATGTTCCTGAAGGTTTTATCGCGCTGGTCAGGTTCAAATGTAGACCAGATTTTCCGCTGCAAGGAATTTTTGCTGGAAAGCGCAGGTGCCGAGCCTGCTCGCGAGATATAGGCGACCTTGATGGCCTCTTCGCGGGCAAGCCCTGCTCCTGCACGATGGCGCTGCTGTTACAGGCGCGACAGGGCTTTCCAGGCACGGCCCTGGGATACGGTCAGCGCCTGCTGGACCCGTGCTTCCAGTACTTCATCGCTGATATCCAGCTCCGCCAGTTGCGCCAGCTTGTTCAACTCGCCGAACAGGCGGTCCAGCTCCGGCAGTTCCAACACGCCACGGGCCAGGTGCAGCCAGGCCTGGATACGCTCGATGCGTGGCAGTTGCTCGGCCAGGTCTTCCGGCTGTTGCTGGTAGCGGCCCAATTGCAGCGCCACGGCTTCGTCGGCCAGCAGGCGGGGCAACCAGCTCTGCAACTGCGCGGCGCCCTGGCGGTTGCCGCGGTTGGGGCGTTCGACCGTCCAGCTGCGGGCCAGCAGCCAGCGCGAGGTGTTCAGGGAGAACTGGCCCCAGCGCACATCCTCCAGCTCTTCGAGGAACTGCTCCGGTGCGGCCTTGCGCACGTCCTCGTCTTCGATACCGGCATTGACCAGCGGGCGCCAGTCTTCCAGCAACGCGTCCAGGGCCTTGCGCAGTTCGCTGGTCGATTGCCGTGGTGCCACCTGACCGAGGCTGCCGGCCAGCGCCCGCAGTTCGATCAACTGTTGCAGCCAGTCCTGCAGCAGGCGCCAGTGGCCGTTGAAACGGTACTGCTCGGCCAGCCGCTGGCTGCTGCCGAGCAGGTGCCAGGCCAGCGCGGTGAAGGCGTCGTCCACCGAGGTCTCGGCGGTCAGTTGCGGCGTCGGCAGGCTCAGCGAGTAGCTGTTGGCGTCGAACAGCCGGTAGCCGCGTTCGGCCTTGCTGATATCGCAGGGCATCAGCGCCAGCTTCTCGGCCAGTTCGGCGGCCAGTTCCAGCAGCGCCTCGGGCTTGCCTTCGCGCAGTTCCAGTTCCAGCTCGCAGATTTCCTCCTTCTGCTTGCCGGCGATGACGGAACCGAGGTCCAGCGCCGCCTCGATCACCACTTTCGATTTGCCACGACCCCAGGCGATCTCGGCGCGCTCGCGAACGAAATCGGTGGTGAAGATCGGCTTGAGGGTTTTCTTGTCCAGCTCGGCCAGTTGCGCCGGCCAGCATTCGCCATCGAGCTTTTTCAGGTCCAGCCTGGCCTTGGCCAGGTGCCAGTCGTACTCGTTGCGCTCGGACAGGCCGGCGATGCTCTGGCCGCGGGTCTTGAGGGTCTGGATCACTTCGTCGCCGTCACGGCGCAGGCGCAGGGCGACCTTGGCCTTGGCCAGGTCGCGTTCGGGGGTGTCGAAATACTGGTTCATCAGTTCACGACGCTCCCAGCCGCTCTTGTTGCGCTTCTTCAACAGCGGGTGCTCGCGCAGGGCGGCGAGGGTTTCGCGGCTGACGCGGAGTTTGATTTCGGTTTCTTTCTGCATGGCCGGAAAATCCAGGATCGGGAGTGCGGCCGGGGAGAAGAGTGGCCGCCTTGGGGGATGCAGTGTACAGGACAAGCGGGTCGCACGCGTCGTGGCGGTTTATTCCGGCCGCCGGATGGCTCTATGATGGGCTTCGCCTTGGAGTCCGGGAGTCAGCGCAATGCCTTTGCCGTCGATGAAAGATCAGTTCGCTGCGCTGATTGCAGTTCCTTCCGTCAGTTGTACCCAGCCGAGCCTGGACCTGAGCAACCGTCCGGTGATCGACCTGCTGGCCGGCTGGTTGAGCGACCTGGGTTTCAACTGCGATATCCAGCCGGTCAGCCCCGGCAAGTTCAACCTGCTCGCCAGCTTCGGCAGTGGTCCCGGCGGCCTGGTGCTGGCCGGGCACAGCGACACCGTGCCGTTCGACGAAGCGCTGTGGCAGACCGACCCGCTCAAGCTCAGCGAGGTCGATGGCCGTTGGGTCGGCCTGGGCAGTTGCGACATGAAGGGGTTCTTCGCCCTGATCATCGAGGCGGTGCGGCCGCTGCTCGAGCAGCCGTTCAAGCAGCCGCTGCTGATTCTGGCGACCTGCGACGAGGAAAGCTCGATGTCCGGCGCCCGTGCCCTGGCCGAGGCCGGGCGGCCGCTGGGCCGTGCGGCGGTGATCGGCGAGCCGACCGGGCTCAAGCCCATTCGCCTGCACAAGGGCGTGATGATGGAGCGCATCGACATCCTCGGCCGCAGCGGCCACTCGTCGGACCCGAGCCTGGGCCACAGCGCCCTCGAAGCCATGCACGATGTGATCGGCGAGCTGCGTGGCCTGCGCGGGCAGTGGCAGCGCGAGTACAACAACCCGCAATTCACCGTGCCACAGCCGACCCTGAACCTGGGCTGCATCCACGGTGGCGACAACCCCAACCGCATCTGCGGCCAGTGTGCCCTGGAATTCGACCTGCGACCGCTGCCGGGCATGGACCCGGGCGTACTGCGCGCGGCGATCCGTGCCAAGCTTGAGCCGCTGGCTGCGCGGCACCAGGTGAAGATCGACTATGCGCCGCTGTTCCCCGAGGTGCCGCCCTTCGAGCAGGTGGCCGATGCCGAACTGGTACGCATCGCCGAAAAACTCACCGGTCACCGCGCGCAAGCGGTGGCGTTCGGTACCGAAGCGCCTTATCTTCAGCGCCTTGGCTGCGAGACCCTGATATTGGGCCCCGGCGATATCGATTGTGCGCACCAGCCGGGAGAATTCCTCGAAATGTCACGTTTGCAGCCTACCGTACAGCTGTTGCGCGAACTGATTGAACATTATTGCTTGAGCCCGGCCCCGAGCTTGCGTTAAATGCCAGGCCAAACCATTCATTACCGAGTAAGGAGAGCCCGCGTGTCGCCAAGCCTGTTCCGACGATAACCAACAGCCCGTTGTGCGTTTTCACGTTGCACCCCTTTTTCATTGGCTGTTTTTTATACAGGTTCAGGTCATGCCCGAATACGTTAACTGGCTTCGCCACGCCTCTCCCTATATCAATGCCCACCGCGATTGCACCTTTGTCGTCATGCTGCCCGGCGACGGTGTCGAGCACCCCAACTTCGGCAATATCGTCCACGACCTGGTGCTGCTGCACAGCCTCGGGGTGCGCCTGGTGCTGGTCCACGGCTCGCGCCCGCAGATCGAAAGCCGCCTGGCCGCACGCGGCCTGACCCCGCACTACCATCGCGGCCTGCGTATCACCGACGCGGCCACCCTGGAGTGCGTGATCGACGCGGTCGGCCAGTTGCGTATCGCTATCGAGGCGCGTCTGTCCATGGATATGGCGGCCTCGCCGATGCAGGGCTCGCGGTTGCGTGTGGCCAGCGGCAACCTGGTGACGGCGCGACCGATCGGCGTGCTGGAAGGCGTCGACTATCACCACACCGGCGAAGTGCGCCGGGTCGACCGCAAGGGCATCAACCGCCTGCTCGACGAGCGCTCCATCGTGCTGCTGTCGCCGCTGGGCTACTCGCCCACCGGGGAAATCTTCAACCTGGCCTGCGAAGACGTCGCGACCCGCGCGGCGATCGACCTGGGGGCGGAAAAACTGCTGTTGTTCGGTGCCGATCATGGCCTGATCGATGAAGATGGCCACCTGGTCCGCGAATTGCGCCCGCAACAGGTTCCGGCGCATCTGCAACGCCTGGGCAGTGATTACCAGGCCGAACTGCTCGATGCGGCGGCCGAGGCCTGCCGTGGCGGCGTGGCCCGCAGCCATATCGTCAGCTACGCCGAAGATGGCGCGCTGCTGACCGAACTGTTCACCCGTGACGGCGGTGGTACGCTGGTGGCCCAGGAGCAGTTCGAGCGGGTTCGCGAAGCGGCGATCGAGGATGTTGGCGGTTTGCTCGACCTGATCAGCCCGCTGGAAGAGCAGGGCATCCTGGTGCGGCGCTCGCGCGAGGTGCTGGAGCGCGAGATCGAGCAGTTCAGCGTGGTCGAGCGTGAAGGGATGATCATCGCCTGTGCGGCGCTGTACCCGATTGCCGATTCGGAGGCGGGTGAGCTGGCGTGCCTGGCGGTGAATCCGGAGTACCGCCATGGCGGGCGTGGCGACGAGCTGCTCGAGCGTATCGAGACCCGGGCGCGGGCGCTGGGGCTCAAGACCCTGTTCGTCCTCACCACCCGGACGGCGCACTGGTTCCGCGAGCGCGGGTTCGCCCCGAGCAGCGTCGAGCGCCTGCCGAGCGCGCGGGCGTCGTTGTACAACTATCAGCGTAACTCGAAGATCTTCGAGAAGGCGCTCTGACCCTCCGAGCCCTTGGGTAGCGCTTGAGGGCCTATTCGCGGGGCTTGCCCGCGAAAGCGTCAGGCCTGTCGGCGCCGGCTCAGTTGCTGATCGCCAGGATGCTCGCCTGGTAGGAGCCGACGAACACATCGAAATCGCCGACCTCGTTCTGCTCCAGCTCCAGTTGCTGTACCAGCGACTGGCGGGCGCTTTCCTCGAACGCGGTCTGCTCCTGCTTGGTCAACGGCTGGCTGCGGAAGGACTCGGCATGGGCCAGGCTCTGGCGCATGGCGAACTGGGCAAAGCTTTCCTTGTGTTCGGTCATGCTCGCCAGTACCCGGGCCGATGGAGTCAGGGACGAATCCCTGATCTTCGCCCGCTGCTCGTCCAGCGCCTTGGCGTGATCATCGCCACCCTGGCTCTGGTCCAGCAACGCCGCCAGCGGCGCGATCCGCTCCAGCAGCTCGGCGGCCCATTCCTTCATGTCCACCGCCTGGCCATCACGTTGCAGTTGCAGGCCCGGACGGCGGCCTTCCTTGACCACGGTGAGGAAATTCGCGGTGGCATTGCCGCACTCGCCGTTTTCGAGCTGCGGGCTGTCGTTCAGTGCGCAGTACAGCAGGAACGCGTTGAGGAAGCGCGCCTCGTTCAGATCGATGCCGGTCGGCAGGAACGGGTTGATATCCAGGCAGCGCACCTCGACGTACTGCACGCCACGGGCCATCAGCGCCTGGATCGGCCGTTCGCCGGTGTAGGTCACGCGTTTGGGGCGGATGTTGGAGTAGTACTCGTTCTCGATCTGCAGGATGTTGGTGTTGAGCTGGACCCACTCGCCATCCTTGTGGGTACCGATCTCGACATAGGGCGCGTAGGGTGTCGCCACCGCCTTGCGCAGGCTGTCGGTGTAGCTGTTGAGATCGTTGTAGCACGGCGTCAGGCCGGCCTGGGCGTTGCTCTGGTAACCCAGGTCGCTCATGCGCAGGCTGGTGGCGTAGGGCAGGTACAGCGTCTCGGCGTCGAACTGTTCCAGCGAATGCGCGCGGCCGCGCAGGAAGCCGGCATCCAGCGCTGGCGAGGCACCGAACAGGTACATCAGCAGCCAGCTGTAGCGACGGAAATTGCGGATCAGCGCGATATAGGCCAGCGACTGGTAGTCACGGTCCGAGCCGGTGAAACCTTCGGCCTGCTTGAGCAGGGGCCAGAGCTTTTCCGGCAGCGAGAAATTGTAGTGAATCCCGGCGATGCACTGCATCGTCTTGCCGTAGCGCAGGGCCAGGCCCTGGCGGTACACGTACTTGAGCCTGCCGATATTCGAGGTGCCGTAATAGGCGATCGGAATGTCTTCCTCGGCCGGCAGCGGGCAAGGCATCGACGGGCTCCACAGGTACTCGTTGCCGAGCTTGCTGTAGGCGAAGCGATGAATCCTGTCCAGGCTGCCCAGGGTGTCGGCCGGGTCGGTCAGGGCCGGAGTGATGAACTCCAGCAGCGACTCGGAATAGTCCGTGGTGATCTGCTCGTTGGTCAGCGCCGAGCCGAGTTCTTCCGGGTGCGGTGTCTGCGCCAGTCGACCTTCGGGGGTGACGCGCAGGCATTCGCGCTCGATGCCGTGCAGGCACTGCTCGAGCAGGGAGAGGTGGTCGCGCTCGCCGAGCAGAGCCAGGCGGCGGTTGAGAAGTTCGCTCAAGTTGGATTCCTTCACGCGTCGGTCGCCCCAATATGGGGGTGGGCAAGACGGTCTACAAGGGTGAAGTTGAGAACTGGCGTTGTCGCCTGGTAAATGTCAGAAAACGCCGATACTTCGTCCCTGAGTCGGGCGCGGCGCCGGAGGAAAATTCCGACACTGCGCTTGCAGTGTCGAAATTAACCCAAATCGAGACGTAACAGCTAGAGAACAGCGAACGTGCCTTGTGCTTTCGCGACAAGTTTGTCGCCCTGGTGCACCTCGGCCTCGACCACCAGGGTACGGCGGCCGGGGTGGATGACCCGGGCGGTGCACAACACGTCGCCTTCGGCCACCGCCCGCATGTAGTTGATCTTGCACTCGATGGTCGCGCTGCGCTGGTCGAAGCCATGGGTGGCCGAGCAGGCCAGGCCCATGGTGATGTCCACCAGGCTGAACAGCGCGCCGCCATGCAGCACGTTGCCGCGGTTGCGCAGCTGCGGCGTCAGCGACAGGGCCACCTCGGCAACGCCGGTGTCCAGGCGTTGCAGGCGGCAGCCGAGCAGTTCGCTGAAGGCGCTCTGGGTCAGGCCGTCAGGGATTTCCATCAGCGCTTCTTCAACTGCTTGGCGTTGGCGAACAGCGAGGCCATGGCATTGTTGGCCGGGGCTGCGGTTTCCTTGCGCGGGGCGTTGTTCTGCGACGGCCGTGGGGCTGAGCCCGGGCGCGAACCACGGGCGCCGTCGATCTTCTCGCCGGGGGTGTCGCTCATGCGCATCGACAGGCCGACGCGCTTGCGCGGGATGTCGACTTCCATGACCTTCACCTTGACCACGTCGCCGGCCTTCACCGCTTCACGCGGGTCCTTGACGAATTTCTCGGACAGCGCCGAGATGTGCACCAGGCCGTCCTGGTGGACGCCGATGTCGACGAAGGCGCCGAAGTTGGTCACGTTGGTCACCACGCCTTCGAGGATCATCCCCAGTTCGAGGTCCTTGAGGTCCTCGACCCCTTCCTGGAACGCCGCGGTCTTGAACTCGGGGCGTGGGTCGCGGCCCGGCTTGTCGAGTTCCTGGAGGATGTCGGTGACGGTCGGCAGGCCGAAGGTTTCGTCGGTGAACTTCTTCGGGTCCAGGCGCTTGAGAAACGCGCTGTCGCCGATCAGCGAGCGGATGTCGCGGTCGGTTTCGGCGGCGATGCGCTGTACCAGCGGGTAGGCTTCCGGGTGCACCGCGGAGGCGTCCAGCGGGTTGTCACCGTTCATCACGCGCAGAAAGCCGGCGGCCTGTTCGAAGGTCTTTTCGCCCAGGCGCGGGACTTTCTTCAGCGCGGCGCGGGTCTTGAACGCACCGTTCTCGTCGCGGTGGCTGACGATGTTCTGCGCCAGGGTGGTGTTGAGGCCGGAGATCCGCGCCAGCAGGGCCACCGAGGCGGTATTCACGTCGACGCCCACGGCGTTCACGCAGTCCTCGACCACCGCGTCGAGGCCGCGGGCCAGTTTCAGTTGCGAGACGTCGTGCTGGTACTGGCCGACACCGATGGATTTCGGGTCGATTTTCACCAGCTCGGCCAGCGGGTCCTGCAGGCGGCGGGCGATGGAGACCGCGCCACGGATCGATACGTCGAGGTCCGGGAATTCCCGGGCGGCCAGTTCCGAGGCCGAGTACACCGAAGCGCCGGCTTCGGAAACCATGACCTTGGTCAGGCGCATGGCCGGGTACTTCTTGATCAGGTCGGCGGCCAGCTTGTCGGTCTCGCGGCTGGCGGTACCGTTGCCGATGGCGATCAGGTCCACCGAGTGCTTGGCGCACAGCGCGGCGAGGATGGCCAGGGTCTGGTCCCACTTGTTATGCGGCACGTGCGGGTAGACGGTGGTGTGGTCCAGCAGCTTGCCGGTGGCGTCCACCACGGCCACCTTGCAGCCGGTGCGCAGGCCGGGGTCCAGGCCGAGGGTCGCGCGCGGGCCGGCCGGCGCGGCCAGCAGCAGGTCGTGCAGGTTGTGGGCGAAGACGTTGATCGCCTCGGTTTCCGCGCTATCGCGCAGTTCGCCGAGCAGGTCTGTTTCCAGGTGGGTGTAGAGCTTGACCTTCCAGGTCCAGCGCACCACTTCGCCCAGCCACTTGTCGGCGGGGCGGTTCTGGTTCTGGATGCCGACATGCTGGCCGATCATGCCTTCGCATGGGTGCAGGGTGCCCGGCAACTCGTCGCCGACTTTCAGCGAGGCCGCGAGAATGCCTTCGTTGCGGCCACGGAAGATCGCCAGGGCGCGGTGCGACGGCATGCTCTTGAGCGGCTCGTCGTGTTCGAAATAGTCGCGGAACTTGGCGCCTTCCTCTTCCTTGCCGGCCACCACGCGGGCACTGATGATCGCTTCCTGCTTGAGGAAGTTGCGCAGCTTGTCCAGCAGGCTGGCGTCTTCGGCGAAGCGCTCCATCAGGATGTACTTGGCGCCTTCGAGGGCGGCCTTGGTGTCGGCGAAGCCCTTTTCGGCATCGACAAAGCGCGTGGCTTCGGTTTCCGGGGTCAGCGACGGGTCGTTGAACAGGCTGTCGGCCAGCTCGCCGAGGCCGGCTTCCAGGGCGATCTGGCCCTTGGTGCGGCGCTTCTGCTTGTACGGCAGGTACAGGTCTTCGAGGCGGGTCTTGGTGTCGGCGAGCTGGATGTCACGCGCCAGGGCTGGGGTGAGCTTGCCTTGTTCCTCGATGCTGGCGAGGATGCTGGCGCGCCGCTCGTCGAGTTCCCGCAGGTAGCGCAGGCGTTCTTCCAGATGCCGCAGTTGGGTGTCATCCAGGCTGCCGGTGACTTCTTTCCGGTAGCGGGCGATGAAAGGCACGGTAGAGCCTTCATCCAATAGGGCGACGGCCGCTTCGACCTGTTGTGGGCGTACGCCGAGTTCTTCGGCGATGCGGCTGTTGATGCTGTCCATAAAACCACCTGACAAAGTGTGAAATCAGGCGCGCCGGGCCTTTGGGCCTGTCGGGCGAGCCTGGTTTGGGATCAAAAAGGCGCACCTTGTGACCCGGGAAATCAGCACATTGCTGTGAGCCTTTGCAAAAAAGATGGCTTCGAACAGCAATGATCAGACGTTGCCTGACGCAGAAAGCGGGGCATTATAACCAGCGTTCCGGGCTTGGGGGGATTGTGCGCGTGTAGGCATAAAGCGCTGTTTGCTGGTAGTCGAGGAAAAATCTGCTAACAATGCACAGGATACGCATGGGGGCCGCTGGCCCCATAATGCGCGCCGAGATCAAAGGAGCAACCCATGAGCAGCACTGCACAAACTGCTGAAGGCGAAAAAATCCTCATCGTGGACGACGATCCGGGGCTGAGCAGCCTGCTGGAGCGTTTTTTCACCAGCAAGGGCTATCGCGCCCGCGCGGTGGCCAACACCGAGCAAATGGATCGTCTGCTGGCCCGTGAAGTGTTCAATCTGGTGGTCCTCGACCTGATGCTGCCGGGTGAAGACGGCCTGACGGCCTGCCGTCGCCTGCGTGCGGCGAACAACCAGGTGCCGATCATCATGCTCACCGCCAAGGGCGACGAACTGAGCCGGATCAAGGGCCTGGAACTGGGCGCCGACGACTACCTGGCCAAGCCGTTCAACCCCGATGAGCTGATGGCGCGGGTCAAGGCCGTGCTGCGCCGCCAGGCCGCGCCGGTTCCGGGCGCCCCGGGCAGCGAGGACGAAAGCGTCACCTTCGGCGACTACGAGCTGTCCCTCGCCACCCGCGAACTCAAGCGCGGTGACGAGGTGCACATGCTTACCACCGGCGAATTCGCCGTGCTCAAGGCACTGGTGATGCATGCCCGCGAACCGCTGACCCGCGACAAGCTGATGAACCTGGCCCGTGGCCGCGAGTGGGATGCACTGGAGCGTTCCATCGACGTACAGATTTCCCGCCTGCGTCGCATGATCGAGCCGGATCCGTCCAAACCGCGCTATATCCAGACCGTCTGGGGTGTGGGCTACGTGTTCGTGCCGGACGGCACTGCGACCAAGTGACCGGTGATTTGTAGGAGCGAAGTGCCCGGGCGTGCGCAAGCCGCCCGGGCAAGTCGCGATCCGCAATTGTGCGAGCCCGCCTGCTCGCTCCTGCAAAGTATGTAGCGGCTGTATTTATGAAGACCCCTCTCTGGTTCCCCCAAAGCTTCTTCTCGCGCACCCTCTGGCTGGTGCTCATCGTGGTGCTGTTTTCCAAGGCGCTGACCCTGGTCTACCTGCTGATGAACGAGGACGTGCTGGTCGATCGCCAATACAGCCACGGCGTGGCGTTGACCCTGCGTGCCTACTGGGCGGCCGACGAGGACGATCGCGACAAGATCGCCGATGCGGCGGGGCTGATCCGCGTGGTCAGCGGTGGGGTGCCGGAGGGCGAGCAGCACTGGCCGTACAGCGAGATCTACCAGCGCCAGATGCAGGCCGAGCTGGGGGCCGACACCGAGGTTCGCCTGCGCATGCATGCGCCGCCGGCCTTGTGGGTACGGGCGCCGAGCCTGGGCGCGGGTTGGCTGAAGGTGCCGCTGTATCCGCATCCGTTGCGCGGGCAGAAGATCTGGAGCGTGCTGGGCTGGTTCCTGGCCATCGGGCTGTTGTCGACGGCGTCGGCCTGGATCTTCGTCAGCCAGCTCAACCAGCCGCTGAAGCGCCTGGTTTTCGCCGCACGGCAACTGGGCCAGGGACGCAGCGTACGCCTGCCGATCAGCGACACACCCAGCGAAATGACCGAGGTCTACAGCGCCTTCAACCAGATGGCCGAGGATGTCGAGCAGGCCGGTCGCGAGCGTGAACTGATGCTGGCGGGAGTTTCCCATGACCTGCGCACGCCGTTGACCCGCTTGCGCCTGTCCCTGGAACTGATGGGCGACCACAGTGAACTCAGCGAGGACATGGTGCGGGATATCGAGGACATGGACGCGATTCTCGACCAGTTCCTCGCCTTCATCCGTGACGGCCGCGACGAGTCGGTGGAGGAGGTGGACCTCAGTGACCTGGTGCGCGAGGTGGTGGCGCCCTACAACCAGAACGAACAGCGGGTGCAGATGCGCCTGCAGCCGATCCGGCCGTTTCCCTTGCGGCGGGTGTCGATGAAACGCCTGTTGAACAACCTGATCGGCAACGCCCTCAACCATGCCGGGGAAGCGGTGGAAGTCGCTGCCTACGTGTCTGGCGATACCAACGCACCCTATGTGGTGCTGAGCGTGATGGACCGGGGTGCGGGTATCGACCCGGCGGAGCTGGAGGGCATCTTCAACCCGTTCACCCGCGGCGACAAGGCCCGGGGCGGCAAGGGCACCGGCCTGGGCCTGGCGATCGTCAAGCGGATCGCCTCGATGCACGGCGGCAATGTCGAATTGCGCAACCGGTCCGGTGGCGGTCTGGAGGCGCGGGTTCGGTTGCCGTTGGGGCTGATGCTTCCGCGCGACGCGGTCTAGCCCGCGTCGGTTTGCCGGGCGGGTTTCAGCCCTTGCCCTTGGTTCGGGTCATGTTCGGCCCGCCGTTCTTCTCGATATGCTGGATGATCATGCCCGCCACGTCCTTGCCGGTGGTGGTCTCGATCCCTTCCAGGCCCGGCGACGAGTTGACCTCCATCACCAGCGGTCCGTGATTGGAGCGCAGGATATCCACGCCGGCCACGCTGAGGCCCATCACCTTGGCTGCGCTGAGTGCGGTCATGCGTTCTTCCGGGGTGATCTTGATCAGGCTGGCACTGCCGCCGCGATGCAGGTTGGAGCGGAATTCGCCAGGGCGGGCCTGGCGCTTCATGGCCGCGATCACCTTGTCGCCGACTACGAAGCAGCGGATATCGGCACCGCCGGCTTCCTTGATGTATTCCTGGACCATGATGTCCTGCTTGAGGCCCATGAAGGCCTCGATCACCGATTCCGCCGCGGTCGCCGTCTCGCACAGCACCACGCCGATGCCCTGGGTGCCTTCGAGGACCTTGATCACCAGCGGGGCGCCGTTGACCATCTCGATCAGGTCGGGGATATCGTCCGGCGAGTGGGCGAAGCCGGTGACCGGCAGGCCGATCCCGCGGCGCGACAGCAGTTGCAGCGAGCGCAGCTTGTCCCGGGAGCGGGCGATCGCCACCGATTCGTTGAGCGGAAAGACGCCCATCATCTCGAACTGGCGCAATACCGCGCAGCCATAGAAAGTCACCGAAGCGCCGATTCGCGGAATGACCGCGTCGAAGCCTTCCAGCGGTTTGCCGCGGTAGTGGATCTGCGGCTTGTGGCTGGCGATGTTCATATAGGCGCGGAGGGTGTCGACCACTACCATTTCATGGCCACGCTGGACGCCGGCCTCGACCAGGCGACGAGTGGAATACAGACGCGGATTACGCGACAGCACAGCGATTTTCATGCAACACCTGTGGCAGAGGTAGTAGTAACCGGGAACACCGGCTTTTCCTGAACGTATTTGCTGCCTGGATTGACCACCAGTTGGCCGTCGACCAGGGCCTTGGAACCGAGCAGCAGGCGATAACGCATGGACTTGCGGCAGGCGAGGGTGAACTGCACCTGCCAGACCCGGTCGCCCAGGGCCAGGGTGGTGGCGATCACATAACGGGCCTGGGCATGGCCGTTGGAACTCTTGATGGTCTTCATCGCCAGCAACGGCGCTTCGCAGCGCCGATGGCGCAACTGCACCACGGTGCCCAGGTGGGCGGTGAAACGTACCCACTTCGCCCCGTCGCGCTCGAACGGCTCGATATCGGTGGCGTGCAGGCTGGAGGTACTGGCGCCGGTGTCGATCTTCGCCCGCAGGCCCGCGACTCCCAGATCCGGGAGCGCGACCCACTCGCGCAGACCCACAACGGTCAAATGGTCAAATGTCTTCAAAGTGCTCAACCGGTGAGAAACCTGCTCGGACCGCCAGGCAGCGGCCATGGCGGTATTCACGCAGAATAATGGGTAAATGGCGATAGATATCTGTGCGACTTTTTAAAGGTCGTGAACATATCCCTGGCTCATCCGGCATTCTAGACCGGGAGGGGAAATTCAGCTTCGACGGCAACGGTAGTACAGTTGAGCAATATTTCAGTTTGAGGAATCCCCGTGGCACAGAAATCGGAAGAGGACGACAAGGTTCGACTCGACAAATGGTTGTGGGCAGCCCGCTTCTACAAGACCCGCGCCCTGGCCAAGGCGGCGATCGAGAGCGGCAAGGTGCATTGCCGTGGCGAGCGCTGCAAGCCTTCGAAAGAGCCGCGGGTCGGCGACGAACTGCTGATTCGCACCGGCTTCGATGAGCGTACCGTAGTGGTCCAGGCGCTGTCGGTAGTGCGCCGTGGCGCCCCTGAGGCACAGGCGCTGTATGCCGAGACCGCCGCCAGTGTCGCCAGGCGCGAGGCCGAGGCGGCCCAGCGCAAGGCCGGTGCCCTGGGGTTGACCACCGACGGCAAACCGACCAAGAAGCAGCGCCGCGACCTGTTCAAGTTCCGTGGGGCGGGTGGCGAATAATCCCGTGGATCCTTGACTGACAGGCATTCGCCCCCATGTTGCGTGGTCAGAACCCCGATTTGTTCATAAAATGCTCAGAATCTCTGAGTCGAACACCTTTATTCCTACTTCCAGAATCGAAACCTATGTCAGATCTACCAGACACCGATTACACCCAACGCTTCATCTTCGATGACAGCGACACGCGTGGCGAACTGGTGTCGCTGGAACGCAGCTACGCTGAAGTCCTGGCCAAGCACCCCTATCCGCAGCCGGTGGCCCAACTGCTCGGCGAACTGATGGCCGCCGCCGCGCTGCTGGTCGGCACCTTGAAGTTCGACGGCCTGCTGATTCTTCAGGCACGCTCCGAAGGCGCGGTGCCGTTGCTGATGGTCGAGTGTTCCAGCGAGCGCGAGATTCGCGGGCTTGCCCGCTACGAGGCGGATCGGATCGCGCCGGGTGCAAGCCTGGCCGACCTGATGCCCAACGGTGTCCTGGCGCTGACCGTCGACCCGGTCAAGGGTCAGCGTTACCAGGGGATCGTCGACCTTGACGGCGCGACCCTGTCGGACTGCTTCACCAACTACTTCGTCATGTCCCAGCAGGTCGGTACCCGCTTCTGGCTCAATGCCGATGGCCAACGTGCCCGCGGCCTGCTGCTGCAGCAACTGCCTGCCGACCGGATCAAGGATGAAGAGGAGCGTGCCGCCAGCTGGCAGCACATCACCGCCCTGGCCAGCACCCTGACCGCCGAGGAGCTGCTCGGCCTGGACAACGAAACCGTGCTGCATCGCCTCTATCATGAGGAAGCGGTGCGCCTGTTCGACAACCAGCCGCTACGCTTCCATTGCAGCTGCTCGCGCGAGCGCTCGGGTAACGCCCTGGTCAGCCTGGGCCTGGAAGATGCCCAGCAACTGGTGGCCGAGCGGGGCGGTGCAATCGAGATCGATTGCCAATTCTGCAACCAGCGTTACCTGTTCGATGCGGCTGATATTGCGCAGTTGTTTGCCGGCGCAGGGGTCGAGACCCCGTCAGATACTCGTCACTAAAACGCTTCAGCGCAGGTAAATCTCCTGTCAAACGCCGGAAAATAGGCGTTCTGACAGGAGGGCCCTACTTTTTTTGGGCGTTTCTGGCATAATCCGGCGCACTTTTTTCACGGTAGTAGTGCGCGACTTTCTACTACAAAACGTTTGGAGCACTCGGCCAGCGGCCGACGGGGAATTTCATGACGCAAGCAAACAATGCCGTGTACACCGATCTGAGTGTCGATGATCTGGTCAAGGAAGCCCTGGCTCGTGGTGAAGGTGAGCTCGCCGATACCGGCGCGCTGGTGGTGCGTACCGGCCATCGTACCGGTCGTTCGCCGGTAGACCGTTTCATCGTCGAAGAGCCTTCCACCCAGGACGAAATCGCCTGGGGCCCGATCAACCGCAAGTTCCCGGCCGACAAGTTCGACGCCCTGTGGAACCGCGTCGAAGCCTTCGTCGGCGAGCGCGAGCGTTTTGTTTCCCACGTGCATGTAGGTTCCGACCCTGCACACTACCTGCCGGTCAAGATGACCACCGGCACTGCCTGGCACAACCTGTTCGGCCGTTGCCTGTTCATCAACCCGGAAGCCGGCCAGTACAACGCCGGTGGCAAGGCCGAGTGGCAGATCCTGAACGTGCCGGACTTCGAGTGCGTGCCCGAGCGCGATGGCACCAACTCCGATGGCACCGTGATCATCAACTTCGCGGCCAGGAAAGTCCTGATCGCCGGCATGCGCTACGCCGGTGAAATGAAGAAAGCCATGTTCTCGGTGCAGAACTTCCTGCTGCCGGCGGTCGACGTGCTGCCGATGCACTGCGCGGCCAACATGGGCGAAGCGGGCGACGTGACCCTGTTCTTCGGCCTGTCGGGCACCGGCAAGACCACCCTGTCGGCTGACGAAAGCCGCTACCTGATCGGTGACGACGAGCACGGTTGGGGCGAGGGCGTGGTGTTCAACATCGAAGGCGGTTGCTATGCCAAGTGCATCGACCTGTCCGAGAAGAACGAGCCGGTCATCTGGAAAGCCATCCAGCACGGCGCCGTGCTGGAAAACGTCGTGCTCGATGCCAACAAGAAGGCCGACTACGCCGACAGCAGCCTGACCCAGAACAGCCGTGCGGCCTACCCGCGTGAACTGATCGAAAAACGCGCACCGAAGAACCTCGGTGGCGAGCCGAACGCTGTCATCTTCCTGACCTGCGACCTGACTGGCGTACTGCCTCCAGTGTCGATCCTCAGCGAAGAGCAGGCGGCCTACCACTTCCTGTCCGGTTACACCGCGCTGGTCGGTTCGACCGAAATGGGTTCGGGCGGCGGCATCAAGTCGACCTTCTCCACCTGCTTCGGCGCGCCGTTCTTCCCGCGTCCGGCTGGCGTATACGCGGAGCTGCTGATCAAGCGCATCCGTGGTTTCGGCTCCAAGGTCTACCTGGTCAACACCGGCTGGACCGGCGGGGGCTACGGCGTGGGCAAGCGCTTCAACATCCCGACCACCCGTGGCGTGATCGCGGCGATCCAGAGCGGCGCTCTGGTCGGTGCCGAGACCGAGCACCTGGACACCATCAACCTGGACGTGCCACTGGCCGTCCCAGGCGTCGAAACCGGCCTGCTCAACCCACGCAACACCTGGGCTGACAAGGCTGCCTACGACGAAGCGGCGAAAGCCCTGGCTGGCCTGTTCATCGAGAACTTCAAGAAGTTCGACGTGAGCGACGCGATCAAGGCGGCTGGTCCGCAGTTGTAATCGGGTCTTGCTCTTCGATTGAAAAAAACCGCCCTTCGGGGCGGTTTTTTATTGCCTGGTTTACTGGCTCACAAGTGAAGCCGTTGAAATGGGTGATTTTTCGTTATCTAGCGTGAGATGAAATGCTCAAAAATGATTAGCAAATCGTTGCGACATTCCACTATTAGTGGAATACTATGCCTGTAACTGCGGAACGACTGACCGGATGAGATTGAGCGTTCCCTAGCCCGAAAGGGTGTTCGCGCAAGGCGAACCGAGGCGAAAGCCGAAGTGGTGTCCGGATCTGCTTTACCGAATACGAAAAGGGCGCTTATGGCGCCTTTTTTCGTTTCTGCTGTTAGCGCTTCGTTGCCGTTGGCTGACCCATGTATATTTTGCCACACAGTAACATAAAGGCCATGCTGCCCTTGAGGCTGGGTCCACTTTCCTCGTCTTGGTGGTAGGCGCTTTCCACCACCAACTGCAAATCCTGCCATTGCCGGCGATCCTTACCTGCACGCCGGATTTCAAAAAACACATGATAAGGGCCTGAAGGGTCCTCAATTACGATCGAGTAGCACCAGTTCCGCTCGGTCGCGGTTTCCCAAACCTTTGTCTTTGGCGATTCTGCCAAGCCACAGATTAATGCTGGAAGGCTATGCGATAACCGATAGCGAGTGGGGCAGTATGTCCGTTGTCGTTCACTACCTGCGTCGATGATTGGTTCGCTCGCTGGATGGCTCGCTGCGTCATAGCTTTTGGAGAAGCAATGATTCGAGAAGGTTACGTGCACGCGTAGCCTTTTCTTGGCCAGTTGGCTGTCGAGTTCAAAGGTGAACGGTTCCAAGTGTGATAGGTCGACAGACGCGCCATTGATAACCAAGGGGGGGAAGTACGAATCGGTCACACGGCGCTCCTTTTTTATGCGCCTAGTGTACAGGGTCGTGGCCGACGTCACCTTACCGCCGAGCCAGTTGGTAGGGCATCTGAGTCATGCACAGGTCGCAACCCACTCAGGTCGGCACAGTTTGATTCAATTTTTCAGCGCAAGGTGTGGACACACTCAAGTGGCCCGATTCTGAGTTTTAGAGGGCGCACGCTCAATGCCGTCACCTAAGAGTTACGTTATGGCTTTGCATCTTTGATCAGCCCCCATCTGTTGTAGCTTCAGGCAGGACCGAGGGCTCGGCAGCCACGGGGGGCGGTTCGGATGCCGGCGGGCTCTGCGGTGGGCGATAGTTGCTGCGGTTGTAGGCCATGTAGCCCAGCATGCCCACCAGCAGCAGTAGCAATATCCGCAGGCTGTGGGATTTTCTGCGAAACCTGCGTGCGGCCTTCTGCTTGCGCGGGTGCGATCCCAACACCACGTCAACCTGTTCGAGGTGCAGGCGTTCGAAACGAGTGACGCCGCCGTCTTCAGGGTTTTCTTGCATGATCAGCCGCTACCTTCCTTGGCGAGTCTGCGACTTGTCGGCGCTTTCCCATGGGCTTTGAGTGGGGTTGCGGATCAGATTGGCAAGATGGCCTTTTGCCTCCAGTGACTGGTCCACAAAAGCAAAATTTTCCACCTGAACATTAGACGTTTCGTACAAAAAGTCGGTATGTTCCGCTGCAAATTTTTCGGGGGTCATTCGACACCCGCGTCTTGAGCTTAAAGGGAGTTGAGTATGCATTTGCTTCGCATGGCTTCGGTATTTTCGTTGTGTGCCCTGGCCTGGTCGGTCCAGGCCGAGTCGCTGCCGGTCGAAGTGCTCAGCGCCGTGGTCAAGGACCAGAAGATCGCCGACGCCGACGTGCTGTTGCAGCGCAACGGCGAGCAGAATGTGGTCGGCAAGACCAACGCCCAGGGCCAGGTTACCCTCCAGAGCGGTTTCGCCGACGATGCCGGCAGCCTGCTGATCATCAAGAAGGCCGGTTACTCCAACCTGGTGGTCAAGTGCCCGTGCAAGGACATGACCTATGCCATCAGTCCGGTGATGCAGAACCTCGATGGCCTGCGCGTGGTATTGACCTGGGGCAAGACCCCGGCGGACCTCGACTCGCACATGATCTTCCCCGGCAACAACATCTACTTCGAACAGAAGCAGGGCGACGACGCCGACCTGGACGTGGATGACACCGACAGCTATGGACCGGAAACCATCACCCTGCAGAAGAAGCACTACGGCGAGAGCTACGTCTATGCCGTACATGACTTCACCAACAGCGAAAATCCAGGCTCGCGCCAGCTGTCCAACAGCCAGGCCAAAGTGTTCGTCTACATGGGCCAGTCCCTGGTACGCACCTACTACGTGCCGACCAACCGCAGCGGCAACCTGTGGACCGTGTTCCGCATGACCGGCAACGGCGACTTCCAGGACATCAACACCTTCAGCGGTGTGAAGGTGGAGCCGGCGAATGTACTGAACGAAGTCTCGCCGCTACTCGACGACAAGGTGGCGATTGCCGAAGTGGCGGTAAGCTCCACGGCCCAGGCCGATGCGCGGGCGCTGAACGTGAAGGGCGAGGCGGCCTACAAGGCCGGTGACCTGGAACAGTCGATCGCGCTGTTCCGCCAGGCTATCGACCTGAACAACAGCTTCGGTCAGGCCTACAGCAACCTCGGCCTGGCGTACCAGAAGGCCGGCAATACCGCCGAAGCCATCTGGGCCAACCGCAAGGCCATCGCGCTGGCATCCGGCAACTCGGCCAACACCGTTCGCGCCAGCTCCTACTACAACATTGCCCGCATCTATGAAAACGCCGGGCAGTTCTCCGACGCGCTGCGTCACTACGAACTGGCCAAGGAACAGAAGGCCAATCCGGTGTATGACACGGCGATCGAGCGGGTGAAAAATCGCTGAGTCTTCAGCCGGTCCAGTCTCGACAACGCGCCATCTCCGGCGCGTTGTTCGTTTCCGGTTGCCGAATGCAAAGAATGGGCTTGGAGCATCTGGCGTGCTTTGGGAGTGTCAGCGTGAGCTGTCGCTGAGCACTGCGTACTCATCACCGTCCAGCGTGAAGCCGGCGACTTCGTGCATGCCCAGGCGCGCATGGGCGCGTCGTGAGGCTTCGTTGTCCCGCCGAATGAAGAGAATCGCCTCGCGCCCCCGGTAATGGCGTTGGAGTTGCGCATAGAGCTGCGCCAGCAGGCCCTGGCCGCGTTCCGTGGCGGCGATGCAGGCCGGGCCATAGACGTAGGCGTCGGGGCTGCCGGGCCAGGTCGCCAGCATGGCCTGGATCGAGGGTGGTGCCGGTTGGGTGTCTTTTGCCGCGCTGAACAGTACGCCAACGACCTGGTCGTCGCGGCAGGCGACCACTACCGGAGCGTTGCCGAGGGCCATTTGCCTGACTTTTTCGAGCGGAAACTCTCCGGTCAGTGATCCACCCCGGGAAGGTGAATTGGCCTGGAGCAGTTGGGTGATGCCTTCGATATCGGCGGCGGTAGCGAGGTTGATCCTGTACATGAGTAGTCTCCTGAAGGGAGGCGAACCTACTGCATGGATGGCGCCAGGGCTTTCAGGTTACGCCCGGTGGTCGATTTTCGTACAGGTCACTGGGGTCGATCTTCAGTTCCCTGGCTGTGCCGGCGCCAGATCCTGCCCCACCGCCAGGCTGGCGCGGATCGCTGCCAGGGCGGCCTTGTAGTAGGTCCGGCCCTCGGGCGACTCGGCAAAGTTCGAGAACTCTTCCAGTTCCGGATCGGACAGGTCGCGATAGACGTAGAGCAGGGTGTTTTCCAGGTCGTTGCCGATCTGCTGCATCAGGCGCTCGCGTTGGCCGTTGAGCAGGCCCTGGGCGGTACCGGCACCGAGCAGACCGGGGATCATCGAACTGAGGCTGTCGGCGGCGACACCGGCGATGGCCAGGCTGACCTCGGCACCGGCTTCGCGGGCCGGCAGGGCGTTGGCCAGGTGGTTGATCAGCAGTCGGCGCGTCGCGCTGGCTTCGATATGCGGCAGGCCCTGGGCGTTCTTCGCCAGTTGGTCGCGGCGGGTGGCGAGCAGTTCGGCGGCGACGATCTTGCGCCCCAGCGGCGACTGGAAGAACTTCAGCGCCGGGGCCGGGTTGGCCAGGTTTTGGCGCAATTGGGCTTCGGCCCGCTGGTCCATGGCCTGGGGGGCGAAGCGCTGGTTGCTGTTATTGACCAGGGCCTGGTAGACCGCCGGTGGCAGGCTGTTGCGGTATTTCTGCTGGGCGGCGCCCAGGGCATCGCTGAAATGCGCGCGCTGTTCTGGCCAACCGGCGACCTTGTACAACTGGTCGTGGCTGTCTGCCCAGGCGGGCATGGTGCAGAACATCAATAGCGAAAAAAGCAAACGGCGCATAGGGACTCCTGTCTACAGCCGACTATTCTCCCGGCGAGCGCCGGACTTGTCGAGAATTCGTATTGTCATGTCCGGCGGCTCTGTCGGATTCCTGGACGTACGGATACTATGCGCGCCATGCAAATACCTTCTGATCATCCGTTGCTGTTATCCATTGTCGACGACCTGGCCGAGCGCGGCTGGTCGCAACAGGAACTGTTCCTGCCTGCCGATCTGACTCGCGAGCTGGCTACCGAGTGCCGTAAACGTGCGGCAGACGGGGAACTGGCGCCGGCGGGTGTGGGGCGGGGTGCGGCGCAGCAGGTGCGCGAGGGCATCCGTGGCGACCACATCCAGTGGCTCGAACCGGGCCAGGCCGAGTCCTGCGACCGCTACCTGGAACTGATGAACAGCCTGCGCGAGGCGCTGAACCGTGGCTTGTACCTCGGGCTCGAGGATTTCGAGTGCCATTTCGCGTTGTACCCGGCCGGTGCCTTCTACCGCCGGCACCTGGACCGTTTTCGTGACGATGACCGGCGTTCGGTGTCGGCGGTGCTCTACCTGAACGACGAGTGGCAGCCGCAAGAGGGCGGCCAGTTGCGCATGTACCTGGCCGATGAGGTGGAGCGTGACGTACTGCCGACCGCTGGTTGCCTGATCGTGTTCCTCTCCGGCGATGTCCCCCACGAAGTGCTGCCGGCGACCCGCGAGCGCCTGTCGCTGACCGGCTGGTTCCGCCGACGCGGCGACGAGCCGTTCTGATGCCGCAGAAGATCCTGGTCAGTCGCTGCCTGCTCGGGCATCGGGTGCGTTATGACGGCGGTGCCAGCGGCCCCTACGCGCAACTGGCCGCCTGGCAGGACGAAGGCCGGGTGGTGGCGCTGTGCCCGGAAGTGGCCGGCGGCCTGCCGACCCCACGGGCAGCGGCGGAGATTCCCGGCGGCCAGGGTGGGCAAGTGCTGGAGGGGATTGTCCGGGTCGTGACCCATGACGGCGCGGATGTCAGCCAGGCGTTCATCGACGGGGCCCGACAGGCGCTTGAACTGGTGCGGCGCCACGCCATACGGATTGCCGTGCTCAAGGCCAACAGCCCGTCCTGCGGCAATCTGCAGACCTACGACGGCACCTTCAGTGGCGTGAAGGTCGCCGGCGAGGGCGTGACTGCGGCCTTGCTCAGGCAGGCCGGCGTCCAGGTGTTCAGCGAACTGGAACTTCCCGAAGCCGCTGCCGCCCTGGCGCTGCTGGGCGCCTGCTGAGCCTGGCCCTCAAGGCTTGGGCGGCTCGCTCGCATCCATGCCGAACCATTTCTCCGACAACGCCATCAGCCTTCCGTCGGCTTTGATCCGCTGCAGGGCCAGGTTCAGGCTCGCCTGAAACGCCGGGTTGCCCTTCTGGAACGGGATGGTCAGGGTCACGGTCGGCCCCACGGGCGCGCCTTCCTTGACCGGCAGATGGCTGTCACGAATGGCGAAGGGGATCAGCAGACGATCGCTGATGGCGGCGTCGATCTGCTTGTCGGCCACATCCTTGAGCGGCTGCTGGGCATTCGGATAACTGCGCAGGTCGACGCCTTCGACCGTACGCGCCTGGTCGACGAACTGGCTACCTTGAGCTACACCCAAAGCACCCCCTCTGAGCGCTTCCAGAGTGCTGAGCGGTCGTTGCTCTTCCTTGCGCACGATCAACTGGGCGCTGGTGTAGCTGTAGGGTTCGCTGAAGTCGAAACGTTCCTTGAGTTCCGGGGTCAGTGCTATGTGATTGATGGCAATGTCGTACTTGCCGCTTTCCACGCCCTGCAGCAGATCGGCGGAGTCGGTGGTGATGAAGGACGGATTGACCTCGAGTTCCCGGGCCAGCAGCTCGCCCAGTTCGACTTCGAAGCCGGTCAGGTGCCCGTCATCCTTGAAGCCGAAGGGGCGCATGTCGCCCTCCAGGGCAATGCGCAGTTCGCCCCGGTCATTGACGTCGTCGATCAGTTCGGCCTGGGCGAAGGGGCTTGCGAGGGGCAGTAACAGCAACAGGCCAGGCAGCAAACGCATGGTCACTCCTAAGATGAAATCGAGCGGGCGATGCGCAACCGCCACCCGCTTTGCTTTATGTTTGTGGGCAAGTTTGGACAACGATTTGTCGTGAAGTTGTCATCACCCGCCACATTTTGTGGAAAAAACGGAGAAGTTAATGAAAACCTTAGTGTCTCGTGTAGCTTTAGCCACTGCCTTGCTGGGTTCCAGCTTCCTCGCCGTCGCCGCGGATGGCATTCCGCGCACGCCAGCGCCCAAGGGCGCCGAGGTGGAGATCGTCTCGCCGAAGGACGGCGCCACGGTCGACAAGACCTTCACCGTCAAGTTTGGCATGAAGGGCCTGGAGCTCAAGCCGGCCGGTGATGCCACCCCGAACTCCGGCCACCATCACCTGCTGGTCGACCAGAAGGAGCTGCCTGACCCGAGCCTGCCGATTCCGGCGACCGAGCAGGTGATCCACTACGGCAAGGCCCAGACCGAAACCCAGCTGACCCTGGCCCCGGGCAAGCACACCCTGCAACTGGTAGCGGGCGACAAGATCCACATGCAGTTCGAGCCGACGGTGGCCTCGAAGGTCATCACCGTCAATGTGAAGTAAGCGGTCGCGCAAATGAAAAAGGGAGGCCTGCGAAGGCCTCCCTTTTTCGTTCAGCGCCGGGAGCTTAGAACAGTACGCGGGAACGGATGGTGCCGTTGACGTGCTGCAGCTTCTCTTGAGCCAGGTCCGAGTACTCGGCGTCGACGTCGATCACCACGTAGCCGACCTTCTCGTTGGTCTGCAGGAACTGACCGGAAATGTTGATGCCGTTTTCGGCGAAGACCTTGTTGATCTCGCTCATCACGCCCGGAATGTTCTGGTGGATGTGCAGCAGGCGGTGTTTGCCCGGGTGAGCCGGCAGGGCCACTTCCGGGAAGTTGACCGACGACACCGAGGTACCGTTGTCGCTGTACTTGACCAGCTTCTCCGCCACTTCCAGGCCGATGTTGGCCTGGGCTTCGGCGGTGGAACCACCGATGTGCGGGGTCAGGATCACGTTGTCCAGGCCACGCAGCGGGCTTTCGAAGATGTCGTCGTTGGAGCGTGGCTCCACCGGGAACACGTCGATGGCCGCGCCGATCAGGTGCTGGTCCTTGATCGCGTCCGCCAGGGCGTCCAGCTCGACCACGGTACCGCGGGCGGCGTTGATCAGGATGCCGCCCTTCTTGATCGCACGGATTTCCTTCTCGCCGATCATCCACTGGGTCTCGGCGGTTTCCGGAACGTGCAGGGTGACGATGTCGGACATGCCCAGCAGTTCGTGCAGGCTGGACACCTGGGTCGCATTGCCCAGTGGCAGCTTGGTCAGGGTGTCGTAGAAGAACACCTGCATGCCCAGGCCTTCGGCCAGGACCGACAACTGCGTACCGATCGAGCCGTAGCCGATGATCCCCAGTTTCTTGCCGCGGATCTCGAAGGAGTTGGCCGCGCTCTTGATCCAGCCACCCCGGTGGCAGGAAGCGTTCTTCTCGGGAATGCCGCGCAGCAGCAGGATCGCTTCGGCCAGCACCAGCTCGGCAACGGAGCGGGTGTTGGAGTACGGGGCGTTGAATACGGCGATGCCGCGCTCGCGAGCCGCGTCGAGGTCGACCTGGTTGGTACCGATACAGAAGCAGCCCACGGCGACGAGTTTCTTCGCGTGATCGAAGATTTCCTCAGTCAGTTGGGTGCGCGAGCGGATGCCGATGAAGTGGGCATCGGCGATCTTTTCCTTCAGTTCGGCGTCCGGCAGGGATTTGGTGTGGTACTCGATGTTGACGTACCCGGCGGCCTTGAGGACGTCGACTGCGGATTGGTGGACGCCTTCGAGAAGAAGGAACTTGATCTTGCTCTTATCGAGAGAAGTCTTGCTCATCTGCGTAAACCTGTGTCCCGGAGAAAAATGGCAGGAAAATGGACAGCTGGAGCTGACCTCACGGCGTATTCGCCGGCTCCGCAGGTCGGCCTCATAGCACGCTTCTGCGGGGGGCGTATGCTAGCATATGCGACCCGCAAACACTCATTCTGCGACGTGAAGCGTTCTCAGGGTGACCATGAAATGTTTGAGAGTTCTGTCGATGACCGATGCCGTCCTGATTGATGAACTGAAAACCCTGGTTGAACCCGGCAAGGTCCTGACCGACGCCGACTCCCTGAATGCCTACGGGAAGGACTGGACCAAACATTTCGCCCCTGCGCCCAGCGCTGTCGTGTTTCCCAGGACCATCGAGCAGGTCCAGGCCATCGTGCGCTGGGCCAACCGCCACCAGGTCGCACTGGTGCCATCCGGTGGCCGTACCGGCCTGTCCGCCGCCGCCGTCGCGGCCAATGGCGAGGTGGTGGTGTCGTTCGACTACATGAACCGGATTCTCGACATCAACCTCACCGACCGCACCGCCGTGTGCGAGCCGGGGGTGGTCACCGAGCAGTTGCAGAACCGCGCCGAGGAACATGGGTTGTACTACCCGGTGGATTTCGCCTCGGCGGGTTCCAGCCAGATTGGCGGCAATATCGGCACCAATGCTGGCGGAATCAAGGTGATTCGCTACGGCATGACCCGCAACTGGGTAGCCGGCCTGAAGGTCGTCACCGGCAAGGGCGACCTGCTGGAGCTGAACAAGGATCTGATCAAGAACGCCACCGGCTATGATCTGCGCCAACTGTTCATCGGTGCCGAGGGCACCCTGGGCTTCGTGGTCGAGGCCACCATGCGCCTGGACCGTGCGCCGAAGAACCTGACCTGCATGGTGCTCGGCACGCCCGATTTCGACTCGATCATGCCGGTATTGCACGCGTTCCAGGGCAAACTGGACCTGACCGCCTTCGAATTCTTCTCCGACAAGGCGTTGGCCAGGATCCTCGGCCGTGGCGACGTGCCGGCGCCGTTCGAAACCGAGTGTCCGTTCTACGCGCTGCTGGAGTTCGAGGCGACCACCGAGGAGGTGGCCAACCTCGCCCTGGAGACCTTCGAGCATTGCGTCGGGCAGGGCTGGGTGCTCGATGGTGTGATGAGCCAGAGCGAAACCCAGTTGCAGAACCTGTGGAAACTGCGCGAATACATCTCCGAGACCATTTCCCACTGGACGCCGTACAAGAACGACATTTCGGTCACGGTGTCGAAAGTTCCGGCGTTCCTCCAGGAAATCGACACGATCGTCCGTGAACACTACCCGGATTTCGAAGTCGTCTGGTACGGCCACATCGGCGATGGCAACCTGCACCTGAACATCCTCAAGCCGGACAGCCTGAGCAAGGACGAGTTCTTCGCCAAGTGCGCCACGGTCAACAAGTGGGTGTTCGAGATCGTCGAGAAGTACAACGGCTCGATTTCCGCCGAACACGGCGTGGGCATGACCAAGCGTGACTATCTCGCCTACAGCCGCTCCCCGGCCGAAATCGAATACATGAAGGCGATCAAGGCGGTGTTCGACCCGAACGGGATCATGAACCCGGGCAAGATCTTCGCGGTTTGAACCCCGCGTCACGATGACAAGCAGACCAGGAGACGCTCAATGAGCTATCAGCACCAGTATGTCGACGGTACCCCCATTCACTTCCCGCTGGGCAAGGTGGTCTGCATCGGCCGCAACTACGCCGAACACGCCAAGGAACTGGATAACCCGGTGCCTACCGAACCTTTGCTGTTCATCAAGCCGGGCAGTTGCGTGGTGTCGATCGAGAACGGTTTCAAGATTCCGGTCGACCGGGGTTCGGTGCATTACGAAGCGGAAATCGCCGTATTGATCGGCAAGCCGTTGTCGACCAAGCCGAGCCGGGAAGAGGTGCTCGATGCGATTTCCGGCTTCGCCCCGGCGCTGGACCTGACCCTGCGCGACAAGCAGGCGGAACTCAAAGCCAAGGGCCTGCCCTGGGAAATCGCCAAGTCGTTCGACGGCGCGGCGGTGCTCGCTCCATTCGTGGTCGGCAGCACTTTCCCCGACCTGACCCGTATCGGCATTCGCCTGACCATCAATGGCGAGGTCCGCCAGGACGGGATCAGCAGCGACATGCTCAACCCCATCGTGCCGATGATCCAGCACATGGCCGCGTGTTTCTCGCTGCAGGCCGGCGACGTGATTCTGACCGGTACGCCGGTAGGCGTGGGACCGCTGAACGTCGGTGACGAACTGGTGCTGGAATTGCCGGGCGTCAGCCGGTTCGAAAGCTGCGTTCGCTGAGACCTGGCCGTAGCCCTCTTCGCGTCAGGTTGCTGCGAAGAGGGCATCTTCCCCCCTGTTTCCATCTGCGTGACTTCCCGGCTTTTGCCGTTTTTTTCACATTCCGTCTGGATAATTTCCCGATCTGGCGCTGGGCCTTGCCTAGAGTGTTTGTCTGAATGCCATAAAGATCAGGAAAGTGCCTTCGCATGAGTGGTCAAACCTTTTCCTCTCCGTCTACCGCTGTTCGCTCCCGTTTCGCCCGACGCTGGTATTACTGGCTGCTGCTGGCGGCGCTGGTGATCGGGGTAGGGTTGTCCAGGTTCATGCACTGGGACGATCGCGGCCTGCTGTGGCTCAAGGAGCGTTTCGAAACCCCTGCCGAGCGCCAGCAGAGCGTCTGGCTGCCCGGCTACCGGGCGGTGATCGACGCCAAGCCCCTGGCGGGCATGGAGAAGGACGAGGCCTCTGACGTCAGCTACAGCCCGCGGACCAAAACCCTGTTCGCGGTGATGGGCAAGAATCCGTTCCTCGCCGAGCTGACCCTGCAGGGCGACGTGTTGCGCAAGATTCCCCTGGTCGGCTGGAACAATCCCGAGGCCGTCACGGTGCTGGAAGGCGACAGGATGGCGATCGTCGATGAGCGCATGCATCTCCTGACCATCGTCACTGTGGATGCGAATACCCGTGAGCTGAATATCAAGGACTTTCCGCAGTACGACCTCGGTCCCTCGAAGGATCAGAACAAGGCGTTCGAGGCGGTGGTCTGGGATGCCCGCAACCAGCAGATCCTGCTCGGCGAAGAGCGCCCACCGGCGCTGTTCGGCCTGCAAAGCGACGGTACCCGGTTTCTGGGCGAGAAGCGCAGATTGGCTGGCGACCAGCTGGATGTGCGCAATCTTTCAGCGTTGGCGATCGACCCGCGCACCCAGCATACGCTGGTGTTGTCGGCGGAGTCGCATCTGGTGCTGGAGTTGGATGAGAAGGGCAACCAGGTCAGTTTCATGACCCTGCTCGGTGGTTTCAACGGTTTGAAACACACCATTCCGCGTGCCGAGGGCGTGACCATTGACGAGGAAGGGGTCGTGTACGTGGTCAGCGAGCCGAACCTGTTCTACCGTTTCGAGAAGCAGTAGGTCTCAGCGCAGCAAGCGCCTGGGGCAAGCGTGGTGCCGCAGGATTAAGCTTGAATTCATGCCGTCGTGGTTAATTCGTCACCGGTCCTGTCTTCGAGCTTGCACATATGTATCAGACTTTGCGCCTGAACTCCCTGATCCCGTGGGTCGGTCTCTGTGCTCTGCTATTGATGGGGCTCGTCGGCCAGCATTATCGGCTGTTCGAGCGGGCCTGGTTCAACTGGCATGCCTGGTGGCAACCGAGCGAGGCAAGCATCGGCCTGGCGGATTACCGTGTGGTCATCGAGGCGCAGGCGATCGACGGGTTGGAGGATGATGTCTCTGCCCTGACCTTCGACCCCGTCAGAAAAAGCCTGTTCACCGTGACCAACAAGAATGCCGAATTGATCGAGCTGTCGCTCGATGGGCGTATCCTGCGGCGTATTCCGTTGCGTGGCTTCGGTGATCCCGAGGCCATCGAATTCATCAGCGCCGATACCTACGTCATCACCGATGAGCGCGGCCAGCGGCTGATCAAGGTTCGCCTGGGTGACGGCACGCGGTTTCTCGATGCGGCCGACGCCGAGCAACTGACCCTCGGTGTGAATCTGCCGGGGAACAAGGGCTTCGAGGGGCTGGCCTACGACTCGGTCGGCAGGCGACTGTTCGTGGCCAAGGAGCGCGATCCCCTGCTGATCTACGAGATCCATGGTTTTCCCTACCCTGAACCTGCGCAATCATCCGCCGTGCATGTGGCCAGCAATCCTCGCCGCGACGCCCGACTTTTCGTGCGTGATCTTTCCAGCCTGCAGTTCGACGAGCGCAGCGGGCATCTGCTGGCGCTCTCCGATGAGTCGCGGCTGGTATTGGAGCTCGATGTCGATGGGCGTCCAGTCGGCAGCCTGTCGTTGCTCAAGGGCCAGCAGGGGCTCGGCGCCAGCGTGCCCCAGGCCGAAGGCATTGCCATGGATGATGAGGGGACGCTGTACCTGATCAGCGAGCCGAATCTGTTCTACGTCTTCAAGCGCACTACAGAGTAAACCCCGGGCTTGCTGGCGATGAACGATGACGCGCAGCCCGGGCTGCGCGTCTGCTCCGGCCAACTCAGGTCTTGAGCGTCTTTACGCCTTCATGGGTGCCCAGCAGCAGCAGGTCCGCCGGGCGCGCCGCGAACAGGCCGTTGGTGACCACGCCGACGATCGCGTTGATCTGCGTTTCCAGCTCCACCGGGTTGGTGATCTGCAGGTTGTGCACATCGAGGATGATGTTGCCGTTATCGGTCACCACACCTTCGCGATACACCGGGTCGCCGCCGAGTTTCACCAACTGGCGCGCCACATGGCTGCGGGCCATCGGGATCACTTCCACCGGCAGCGGGAACGCGCCGAGCACCGGCACCAGCTTGCTGCCGTCGGCGATGCAGATGAAGGTCTTGGCCACGGCCGCGACGATCTTCTCGCGGGTCAGGGCCGCGCCGCCGCCCTTGATCAGGTTCAGGTGCGCGTCGCTTTCATCGGCGCCGTCGATGTAGAACTCCAGCTCGCTGACGGTATTGAGTTCGTACACCGGAATGCCATGGCCCTTGAGTCGCGCCGCAGTGGCCTCGGAGCTGGCGACCGCGCCATCGAAGGCGCTCTTGTGCCTGGCCAGGGCGTCGATGAAGCAGTTGGCGGTGGAGCCGGTGCCCACGCCGACGATGCTTTTCTCATCGAGCTTGGGAAGGATGAAGTCGACAGCGGCCTGGGCCACCGCCTGTTTGAGTTGATCCTGGGTCATGCGGGCTCCGGAAGCGGGCAAGGTGTGAGCGAAAGGCCGGCATTATAAGCGTCGGGCCGGCAAAAGGGGCGATCAAAACCTCAGGAACCCTGTGGTCGTTGCCGCGAGCGCTGGGTTAGACTCCTCGGTCCCTGCCCAACCCGCCAGTGATGCTTTCCGATGCTCGAACAGTACGTCAAGAAGATCCTCACCTCGCGCGTCTACGACGTCGCCGTGGAAACCCCGTTGCAGAGCGCCCGCCAGCTTTCCGAGCGGCTGGGCAACCAGGTCCTGCTCAAGCGCGAGGACCTGCAGCCGGTGTTTTCCTTCAAGATTCGCGGCGCCTACAACAAGCTGACCCAGCTCAGCGATGCCGAGCGCGCCCGTGGCGTGGTCACCGCGTCAGCGGGCAACCATGCCCAGGGCCTGGCCCTGGCGGCCAAGGTGCTGGGGGTCAAGGCGACGATCGTGATGCCCAAGACCACGCCGGAAATCAAGGTCGAGGGCGTGCGTTCCCGTGGCGGCAAGGTGGTGTTGCATGGCGACTCCTTCCCGGAAGCACTGGCCTACTCGTTGAAACTGGTCGAGGAAAAGGGCTACGTCTACATTCACCCCTACGACGATCCCCACACCATTGCCGGGCAGGGCACCGTGGCAATGGAGATCCTGCGCCAGCACCCCGGGCAGCTGGACGCGATCTTCGTGCCGGTCGGTGGTGGCGGGCTGATCGCCGGGATCGCGGCCTACGTGAAGTACCTGCGCCCGGAGATCAAGGTGATCGGTGTCGAACCGGACGACTCCAACTGCCTGCAACAGGCCATGGCCGCCGGTGAACGGGTGGTGCTGCCTTCGGTGGGGATCTTCGCCGACGGCGTCGCCGTGGCCCAGATCGGCCAGCACACCTTCGATATCTGCAAGGACCATGTCGATGAGGTGATCACCGTCAGCACCGACGAGATCTGTGCGGCGATCAAGGACATCTACGACGATACCCGTTCGATCACCGAGCCGGCCGGCGCGCTGGGCGCCGCCGGGATCAAGAAGTACGTCGAGCAGCGCAAGGTCAGCGGGCAGACCCTGGTGGCCATCGACTCCGGCGCCAACGTCAACTTCGACCGCCTGCGCCATGTCGCCGAGCGCGCCGAGCTGGGTGAAGGCCGCGAGGCGATCATCGCCGTGACCATTCCCGAGCAGCCGGGCAGCTTCAAGGCGTTCTGCGAGGCCATCGGCAAGCGCCAGATCACCGAATTCAACTATCGCTACCACACCGGCAGCGAAGCGCACATCTTCGTCGGCGTGCAGACTCACCCCGACAGCGACCCGCGCAATGTGCTGATCGAAAGCCTGACCAGCCAGGGTTTCCCGGTGCTGGACATGACCGACAACGAACTGGCCAAGCTGCATATCCGCCACATGGTGGGCGGCCATGCGGCACGGGTCAGCGACGAAATGGTGTTGCGCTTCGAGTTCCCGGAGCGTCCGGGGGCGCTGTTCAACTTCCTCAACAAGCTCGGCGGGCGCTGGAATATCTCGATGTTCCACTATCGCAACCATGGCGCGGCCGATGGACGGGTGGTTGCCGGCCTGCAGGTGCCGAGCGAGGAGCGGCACCTGGTTCCCGCCGCGTTGGCGGAAATCGGCTACCCGTACTGGGATGAAAGCGACAACCCGGCCTATCGCCTGTTTCTGGGCTGAAACGGGGCGGATGACTGCTACGCTGATGGGCAACCACCAAGGAAAAAGAGCGAGATGGAAACCTTCACCGCCCTGAAAGTGCTGCACAGCACGGTTACGGTGCTGCTTCTGGGCAGCATGCTGGCCGTGGCCCTCTGGTTCTGGCGCGGGCGCCGGGCCGGCGACCTGGCAATCCCGGGGCGGATCCTGAAGATGCCCTGGGTACTGGCCTGGTGGCTGATGGCCCTGTGCCTGGTGGTGCAGCCGGTCAGCGGCTGGTGGCTGGTGCACCTGGGTGGTTTCCCGCTGGGCCAGACCTGGCTGCTCGGCTCCAGCGTGCTCTACACTTTCGGTTGCCTGGCCTGGGCCTGGCTCGTGGTGCGGCTCAATCGCCTGCGCCGGGGCGAGGCGGGCGGCCGTTGGAAATTCACGCTGACGCTGGCGATCTTCAGTACGCTGTGTTTCGTCGGGATCGCTGCCCTGATGGGCGCCAAACCGGTTTAGTCCGCCAGGGATCGTCATGAAAGTTCTTCTGGTGGGGGCCACGGGTTTCGTGGGTCGCCACCTGCTTGCCGCGCTGACCGCCAACGGTCATGAGGTGATCGCTACCAGCCGGCGTCGCCATTCCCGGGATTTGTCCGAAGTCGAGTGGCAGGTTCTCGATCTGGATCTGCTGGCCAGCGATCCCCAGCACTTCGTGATCCCCCCGGGCGTCGATCTGCTGATCAACGCGGCGGGCCTGATGAGTGTCGATCGCCAGGCCTTGCAGCGCACCCAGGATCGCGGCACGCGGGCGCTGTTCGACCTGGCGGCGGCGCGGGGGCTGCGGGTCCTGCATATTTCCGCGTTGGGCGCCGGCGAGCAGCCGGACGTGCCTTTCCTGGCCAGCAAGGCGGCAGCCGATGCCCACCTGATGGAACTGGGCGTATCCGCTGTGGTGTTGCGGCCGTCGTTGCTGGTGGGCGCGGGCGGGACGAGCAGTGGCTGGTTGACGCGCCTGTCGCCCTGGCCGCTGATTCCCCTGCTCGATCTTGAGGCCCGCTTGCAGCCGGTGCATATCGATGACTTGTCCGGTGCGGTGCTGGCGTTGTTGCGGCACTGGCCGTCTTCCTCGCGGGTGCTGCCGTTGGTCGGGCCGCAAGCCTTGACCCTGGCGCAACTGCTCGATCACTTGCGCGCGGCCCAGGGCTGGGCGCCGGCACGTTACCTGAGGATCCCCTCATGGCTGGCGACGGCAGGTGCCTGGTGTGGCGAGCGTCTGGGTTGGCTGGCGTGGAATCGCCAGTGCCTGCGCATGGCCCGGCGCGACAATGTCGCCGATCCCGAATTGCTGGGGGCGCTGTGCGGCTACCGGGCGGCGCTGTTGGCGACCCATCTGGTCGACTGGCCGAACGCCGCGCAAAGCGTCCAGGCGGCCCTGCGCCCGCTGATGCTGGCGGTGATGCTGCTGATCTGGTTCGGCACGGCCGCGGTCTGTCTGGGGCCGGGTTACGACTGGAGCCTGCGGATCATGGCCGAATCCGGCGTGACGGGCGAGGCTGCGCGTTTCGCCGTGTGGCTCGGTTCGTTGTGCGATGCCCTGCTCGGGTTGGGCATGCTGCTGCGGCGCTGGCGCCGCCGGGCGTTCCAGGCCCAGTTGCTGCTGATGGCCGGCTACACCCTGATCATCACCCTGGTGCTGCCGCACTACTGGTTTGACCCCTACGCTGCCGTCGCCAAGAACCTGGTGCTGATGGTCGCGACTCTCTGGCTGTTATGGACTGAACCGCGTCGATGAGCGCCTACCTGATACTCAAGACCCTGCATATCCTGTCTTCCACCATTCTCTTCGGCCTCGGCGCCGGCTCCGCCTATTACGCCTTGCGTGCCTGGCGTACCGGCAGGGTCGAGGTGATCGCCGTAACGTTCCGCCATCTGGTGTTCGCCGATTGGGCCTTCACCACCACCACGGCGGTGTTCCAGCCGTTGAGTGGCCTGGGGCTGGCGCACCTGGCGGGCTGGCCGCTGACCCAGGGCTGGCTGCTGTGGAGCATGGGCTTGTTCGTGCTGGCGGGGATCTGCTGGTTGCCGGTGGTGTGGCTGCAGATCCGCGTGCACCGGATGGCCGATCAGGCGTTGCGTGAAGGCTCGCCGATGCCGCTGAAGGCGCAAACGTATATGCGTTGGTGGTTTGCGCTGGGTTGGCCGGCGTTCCTGGCGTTCATGGCGATCTTCTACCTGATGGTGGCCAAGCCGGCCTGAGCGCCTTGTGGTGGTCTTGCGGGCCTCTTCGCGGGCAAGCCCTGCTCCTACAGATTCGAGGCGTACTGGCTCTTGTGTACGACACGGTCCTGTAGGAGCAGGGCTTGCCCGCGAAGAGGCCGCCAGGTCTTGCCTGGCTCCAGGGGGTCAGCCGCGCAGGCTGATCACCGGCCAGCCACGCCGCTCGGCCTCGGCCCGCAGGTTCGGGTCCGGGTCCACCGCGACCGGATTGCTCACCTGCTCCAGCAGTGGCAGGTCGTTCATCGAATCGCTGTAGAAGTAGCTGTCCTGCAGGCTGTGCCCGGTCTCGTCCAGCCAGCGGTTCAGGCGCGTCACCTTGCCTTCGCGGAAGCACGGCACGTCGGTGCTGCGCCCGGTGTAGCGGCCGTCGACCATTTCACACTCGGTGGCGATCAGGGTCTCGACGCCCAGGCGTGTGGCAATCGGTCCGGTCACGAAACGGTTGGTCGCGGTGATGATGACCAGCTTGTCGCCGGCATCGCGATGCCGGGCCAGCAGTTCCAGGGCCTTGGGCAGGACGATCGGCTCGATGCAGTCGCGCATGTAGTCGCGGTGCCATTCATCCAGTTGCGCCCTCTCGGTGCGACCGAGAATTTCCAGGCAGAAGTTCAGGTACTCGGCGTTGTCCAGCTTGCCGGCCAGGTAGTCCTGGTAGAACTCGTCGTTGCGGGTTTTGTAGGCCACCGGGTCGAGAATGCCCCGTTCGCACAGGTAATCGCCCCAGGCGTGGTCGCTGTCGCCGCCCAAAAGTGTGTTGTCCAAGTCGAATAAAGCCAGACGCATTGCAGTTACTCGCTGAAAAGCCTGTAAAAAGGCGATCAGAATACGGTCTTTTCACAAGAGTGCACATAAGGTATGGCGGTGCGTTGCTGCTTTCACAACCTTTGTGGAACAATGCGATGACATGCGTTTACGAGGTGGTTGCCGTGATCGACCCCGATGGTTTCCGTCCTAATGTCGGGATAATTCTGACGAATGATGCTGGTCAGGTCTTATGGGCCCGGCGCATCAATCAAGATGCATGGCAGTTTCCGCAAGGTGGGATCAATCCTGACGAGACGCCTGAAGAGGCCTTGTACCGCGAATTGAACGAAGAAGTCGGCCTTGAACGAGAGGATGTGCAAATTCTGGCCTGTACCCGGGGCTGGTTGCGCTATCGTTTGCCGCAACGTCTGGTGCGTACCCACAGCCAACCGCTGTGCATCGGCCAGAAGCAGAAATGGTTTCTCCTGCGCCTGCTGTCCAACGAACAGCGGGTGCGGATGGATCTGACCGGTAAACCGGAGTTCGATGGCTGGCGCTGGGTCAGCTATTGGTACCCGTTGGGCCAGGTGGTGACATTCAAGCGCGAGGTTTATCGTCGCGCGCTCAAAGAGCTTGCCCCGCGCCTTTTAACGCGCGACTGACACGGAGTTCGACCCCGAGCCATGCTCAATACGCTGCGCAAGATCGTCCAGGAAGTTAACTCCGCCAAGGATCTCAAGACGGCGTTGGGGATTATTGTCTTGCGCGTCAAAGAGGCCATGGGCAGCCAGGTCTGCTCGGTCTACTTGCTCGACCCCGAGACCAATCGCTTCGTACTGATGGCCACCGAAGGCCTGAACAAACGCTCCATCGGCAAGGTCAGCATGGCGCCGAACGAGGGCCTGGTCGGCCTGGTCGGCACGCGCGAGGAACCGCTGAACCTCGAAAATGCCGCCGATCACCCACGCTATCGCTACTTCGCCGAAACCGGCGAGGAGCGTTACGCGTCATTCCTCGGCGCGCCCATCATCCACCACCGTCGCGTCGTCGGCGTGTTGGTCATCCAGCAGAAGGAACGTCGCCAGTTCGACGAGGGCGAAGAAGCCTTCCTGGTGACCATGAGCGCCCAGTTGGCCGGGGTTATCGCCCATGCCGAGGCGACCGGCTCCATCCGTGGCCTGGGCCGTGAAGGCAAGGGCATCCAGGAAACCAAGTTCGTCGGCGTACCGGGTTCGCCTGGCGCGGCGGTCGGTACCGCGGTGGTCATGTTGCCGCCAGCGGACCTGGATGTGGTGCCGGACAAGGCCATCACCGATATCGACGCCGAGCTGGCGCTGTTCAAGACGGCCATCGAGGGCGTGCGCAACGACATGCGCACCCTGTCGGCCAAGCTGGCCACCCAGTTGCGGCCGGAAGAACGGGCGTTGTTCGACGTCTACCTGATGATGCTCGACGATGCCTCGCTGGGCAGCGAAGTCACCAACGTCATCAAGACGGGCCAGTGGGCCCAGGGCGCCTTGCGCCAGGTGGTCACCGATCACGTCAACCGCTTCGAACTGATGGATGACGACTACCTGCGCGAGCGCGCCTCGGACGTCAAGGACCTGGGTCGCCGCCTGCTGGCCTACCTGCAGTCCGAGCGCCAGCAGAACATGGTCTACCCGAAGAACACCATCCTGGTCAGTGAGGAACTGACCGCGACCATGCTCGGCGAGGTGCCGGAGGGCAACCTGGTCGGTCTGGTGTCGGTACTCGGTTCGGGTAACTCCCACGTTGCGATCCTGGCCCGGGCCATGGGCATCCCGACGGTGATGGGCCTGGTCGACCTGCCGTATTCCAAGGTCGATGGCATCGAGCTGATCGTCGATGGAGCCCGCGGCGAAGTCTTCACCAACCCCGGCGAGTTGCTGCGCAAGCAGTACGTCAGCGTGGTGGAGGAGGAGCGCCAGCTGTCCCAGGGCCTCGATGCCCTGCGCGAACTGCCTTGCGTGACCACCGATGGCCACCGCATGCCGCTGTGGGTCAACACCGGCCTGCTCGCCGACGTCGCCCGCGCGCAACAGCGTGGCGCGGAAGGCGTGGGCCTGTACCGCACCGAAGTGCCGTTCATGATCAACCAGCGCTTCCCGAGCGAGAAGGAACAGCTGGCGATCTACCGCGAGCAGCTTTCGGCGTTCCATCCGCAGCCGGTGACCATGCGCAGTCTGGACGTCGGCGGCGACAAGTCGCTGTCGTACTTCCCGATCGTCGAGGACAACCCGTTCCTCGGCTGGCGCGGCATTCGCGTGACCCTCGACCACCCGGAAATCTTCCTGGTGCAGACCCGGGCCATGCTCAAGGCCAGTGAAGGCCTGAACAACCTGCGCATCCTGCTGCCGATGATCTCCGGCACTCACGAGGTGGAAGAAGCACTGCATCTTATCCACAGGGCCTGGGGCGAAGTGCGCGACGAAGGCACTGACGTGCCGATGCCGCCGGTGGGGGTGATGGTCGAGATTCCGGCGGCGGTGTACCAGACCCGCGAACTGGCGCGTCAGGTGGATTTCCTCTCGGTCGGCTCCAACGACCTGACCCAGTACCTGCTGGCCGTCGACCGCAACAACCCACGGGTCGCCGACCTGTACGATTACCTGCACCCGGCGGTGCTGCAGGCCCTGCAGAACGTGGTGCGCGATGCCCATGCCGAAGGCAAGCCGGTGAGCATCTGCGGCGAGATGGCGGGCGATCCGGCGGCGGCGGTGCTGTTGATGGCGATGGGCTTCGACAGCCTGTCGATGAACGCCACCAACCTGCCGAAGGTGAAATGGATGCTGCGCCAGATCAGCCTGAGCAAGTCGCAGGAATTGCTGGCCCAGGTGATGACCATCGACAACCCGCAAGTTATCCACAGCACCCTGCAATTGGCCCTGAAGAACCTCGGGCTGGGGCGGATGGCCAATCCGGTGGTCAAGCACTGATCATCGGTAGGTGTGACGCGGAGCGTCACTGGCGGCATTCCCGCGCGGAGCGTGGGAACGATCAGTCTTCGCAACCCATCTCGATCATCCCCGCACTCCGTGGCCCGCTCCGATCCTGCCCACGCTCCGCGTGGGCAGGCATCTCGGGATACTCCGCGTCCCCTCAGACCGTCAACTCCACCTCGCCCAGATGCCCGCCATGGGGGCCGAAGCTGCGTTCGACCAGATGCCGCGTGCCATCAGCCCCAACGATCAGCGCCGTGCTCGCCCGCGTGCCGTAGCTGGGGCTGGCGATGAAAATGCTCGACAACAGGCTCTCGGTCGCCAGGCCCACGCCGGTATCCGGCAGTTCGACGAATGGCGCGATGGTCGGATCGGCCAGCAGGGTCAGCAGATTTTCCGGCGAGGGCCGTTCCAGTGCCTGCTCCAGTGCCCCCCTGGCCTTCAGCAGTTTCGGCCATGGCGTGTCGAGTCCGGCATTCGACAAGCCGTAGATCCCCTCCGGCAGTCGACGTGGCTGCCCTTCATGGGAATTGAAGTGCCAGAGTTCCTCGGCATCGCCCAGCAGCAGGTTGAAACCGGCGTACTCCGGTGATCGTGCGACGATATCCTGGAGATAATCGGCAATCGGGGTGTTTGCGCCGAGAAATCGCGCCACCAGCTCGCCTCGTGAGCGGCGTGCCGGCGGCTGATGCGGATTACGGATATTGGTCAGCGCGGCGAAGCGCCGCCGGGCGCCGACGCCCAGCCAGGTCCCGCCGGCTTCCAGGTCGCGTCCGGCGTAGACTTGCGGGTTTTCCGGCCACTGCCCCAGCGGCAGGCTCGGCCGGGCGTAGAACTCGTCGCGGTTGGCCGCAACGATCAGCGGCTGGGCATGGCCCGGGCGCCAGGCGAAGACAATCAGGCACATCAGGTGATCCCTCTGTGGTTTCCCACACTTTACGCAGGGTGCCGTTCGTCATCCAGTAGAGACGAGCGGCATGCATCCGTTACCATGCCGGACTTGTTTCGGGGGTTGCATGGAATTTCTGCTCTATTTGCTGCTGGGTGCCTGTGCGGGCGTACTGGCCGGGCTGTTCGGCGTCGGTGGCGGGATCATCATCGTCCCGGTGCTGGTGTTCAGCTTCACTCTGCAGGGGTTCGACAGTTCGATCCTGACGCACCTGGCGGTCGGCACTTCCCTGGCCACCATCATTTTCACGTCGATCAACACCATTCGCGGTCATCATCGGCGGGGCGCGGTACGCTGGCCGATCTTCGCCTGGATGGCCGTGGGTATCCTGCTCGGCTCGGGACTCGGGGCACTGACGGCCAAGGCGATTGCCGGGCCGAACCTGCAGAAGATCATCGGCGTTTTCGCCCTGATCGTCTCCGTGCAGATGGCACTGGACCTCAAGCCCAAAAGTCGTCGGGAGATTCCCGGCAAGGCCGGCCTGGGCCTGGCGGGTGTGGTGATCGGCTGGGCTTCGGCGATTTTCGGCATCGGTGGCGGTTCGCTGACCGTGCCGTTCCTGACCTGGCGCAGCCTGCCGATGCAGCAGGCGGTGGCGACCTCGTCGGCCTGTGGCCTGCCGATCGCCGTGGCCAGCGCCATCAGCTTCATGCTGCTGGGCTGGCATGACCCGTTGCTGCCGGAGCACAGCCTGGGCTTCATCTACCTGCCGGCCTTGCTCGGCATTGCCCTGACCAGTATGTTTTTTGCCCGCTTCGGTGTGCAACTGGCGCACAGGCTTTCGCCGTTGCTGCTCAAGCGACTGTTTGCCGGGCTATTGTTCTGTGTCGGGATGAAGTTCCTGATCTGAACCTCAGGCCCGGTTCAGCGGACCGGGCGCAATATTGGCTTAATCGCGGGTCTTCATCATGACCCGCTGGCCCGCTTGCCGCCTGGGTGAACGGGCCCCGAATTTTCTACTCTACCAAGGAGTCGCAATGCTGCCTTACCCGCAGATCGACCCGGTGGCCGTCGCCATCGGCCCGCTGAAAATCCACTGGTACGGCCTGATGTACCTGGTCGGCATTGGCGGTGCGTGGCTGCTGGCCTCCCGGCGCCTGAACCGTTTCGACCCGACCTGGACCAAGGAGAAACTCTCCGACATGGTGTTCTGGCTGGCCATGGGCGTGATCGTCGGCGGGCGCCTGGGTTACGTGCTGTTCTACGATCTGCCGGCCTACATTGCCAATCCGATGCTGATCTTCGAGGTCTGGAAGGGCGGCATGGCCTTCCATGGCGGCTTCATCGGCGTGATGCTGGCGGCCTGGTGGTTCGGCCGGCGTAACGGCAAGTCGTTCTTCGAACTGATGGACTTCGTCGCACCGATGGTCCCGATCGGCCTGGGCGCCGGGCGGATCGGCAACTTCATCAACGCCGAACTGTGGGGCAAGCCGAGCGACGTGCCGTGGGCGATGGTGTTCCCGCCGTTCAGCGACCCGGCGCAGTTGCCACGCCATCCGTCGCAGTTGTACCAGTTCGCCCTCGAGGGTGTGGCACTGTTCATCATCCTCTGGCTGTTCTCACGCAAGCCGCGGCCGACCATGGCGGTTTCCGGCATGTTCGCGTTGTTCTACGGGATCTTCCGTTTTATCGTCGAGTTCGTCCGGGTGCCGGATGCGCAGCTTGGCTATCTGGCATTCGGCTGGGTGACCATGGGGCAGATTCTCAGCCTGCCGATGATCATCGGTGGCCTGGCGCTTTTGTGGTTCGCCTATCGCCGCAACCCGACCACTCCGGCAACGAAAGACGCCGCGCTTTAAATTCGAATCGGGGCCCGCGGGCCCCGTATTCAAGGATGCAGGTAACTCATGAAGCAATATCTCGATCTGGTCGCCCATGTCATCAAGAACGGCACCAAGCAGGCCAACCGTACCGGTGTGAACACCATCAGCTTTCCCGGCGCGATGCTGCGTTACGACCTCAAGGAAGGTTTCCCGGCGATCACCACCCGCAAGCTGGCCTTCAAGTCCGCCATCGGCGAGATGTGCGGCTTTCTGCGCGGGGTGAACAACGCCGCCGAGTTCCGTGCGTTGGGTTGCAAGGTCTGGGACCAGAACGCCAACGAGAACGCCCAGTGGCTGGCCAACCCGTTCCGCCAGGGCGATGACGACCTCGGTGAGATCTACGGTGTGCAGTGGCGCAAGTGGCCGGCCTACAAGCAGATTCCGGCGAGCAATCGCGCGGCCATCGAGCAGACCCTGGCCCAGGGCTACCGGCAGATCGCCCAGGGCGAGGAGGACGGCCAGGCCTATGTGGTGCTGTACAAGGCGATCGACCAGGTACGCCAGTGCGTCGACACCATCATCAAGGACCCGGGCAGCCGGCGCATCCTGTTCCACGGCTGGAACTGCGCGCAACTGGATGAAATGGCCCTGCCGCCGTGCCACCTGCTGTACCAGTTCCACCCGAATGTCGAGACGAAGGAAATCTCCCTGACCCTCTATATCCGCTCCAATGACCTGGGTCTGGGCACGCCGTTCAACCTGACCGAGGGCGCGGCCCTGCTGAGCCTGATCGGCCGCCTGACCGGCTACACGCCGCGCTGGTTCACCTATTTCATCGGCGATGCCCATGTGTATGAAAACCACCTGGACATGCTCAACGAACAGCTCGCCCGCGAGCCGTTCCCGATGCCGAAGCTGGTGATTGCCGAGCGGGTGCCGGAGTTCGCCAGGACCGGCAAGTACGAGCCTGAATGGCTGGAGAAGGTCGAACCGAGCGACTTCAGCCTGGAAGGCTATCAGCACCATGCGCCCCTGACGGCGCCGATGGCGGTCTAAGCAGCGCCTGGCTTTGCGGCTGGCGCTCCCTGTTGTTCCTACGATGATCGTGCTTCAGGCAGATCCTGGGTGCGCCACGACACCGTGGGAACAGGATGTATCCGCGAAAGCGCCGGTGTGGGTGGTCAGTGCCCGTGACTCCTGCCCACATGTGAGTGCTCCACTTCGGTCGGCACCACGCTGCCGCTGACCTCCAGCCGCTGCAGGATCGCGCACTGCTCCGCCTCCGGCCCGCCGCCACAGCGCTGGCGCAGGTCCAGCAACTGGGCCTGCAACGCCAGGAGTCCGTCGATCCGCGCCTTGACGTGGTGGATGTGCTCGTCGACCAGCGCGTTCACGCTCTCGCACTGGTCCTGCGGACTGTCGCGCAGGCTCAGCAGGCTGCGGATCTCCTCCAGGGTCATGTCCAGGCTGCGGCAGTTGCGGATGAAGGTCAGGCGCTCGACATGAGCCTGGGTGTACAGGCGGTAGTTGCCTTCGCTGCGCGCCGGTTCCGGCAGCAGGTTTTCCTTCTCGTAGTAACGGATGGTTTCCACCTGGCAGTCGGTGAGTTTCGCCAGTTCGCCAATCTTCATCGCCGGATCTCCCAAAAGGGTGCTTGACCCTATAGTGGCTACAGGGTGTTCACTTGGCAACAGGCACCTTTCAGGGACGTATCCCATGAGCGACTCCATCCACACCCCGCGCCAGCCTGGCAACGACCACCCGCACACGCACGAGCACGGCGGCTCCTGCTGTTCGAGCACCTTCGAGCCCACCTCCGGCACTGGCCATCAGCATGCTGATCACGATCACGATCACGATCACGATCACGATCACGATCACGATCACGATCACGATCACGGCCATGCCGATAAACCGGCTCAGGGCGCCTGCAAGCCGCTGCAGCCAGTGAAAGCCGGCCATGCCCACGATCACGGCGGACATTCCCACAGCTGCTGTTCGGCCGCCGAAGCCCCGGCCCTGGTCACGCTCGGCAATGGCACCCGTGTCGATGGCCGCCTGAGCCGCTTCCGCATCGAAGCCATGGATTGCCCGACCGAACAGACGCTGATCCAGAACAAGCTGGGCAAGCTGGCGGGCATCCAGCAGTTGGAGTTCAACCTGATCAACCGGATTCTCGGCGTGACCCATGACCTGCCGTCGACCACCCCGATCGTCGAGGCGATCAAGTCTTTGGGCATGCAGGCCGAGCCACTGGAAGAGGGTGCGCACGAGCAGGCCGCCAGCCAGCCTCCGGCAAGGAAACCCTGGTGGCCGCTGGTGGTTTCCGGGGTGGGCGCCCTCGCTGCCGAAGTCATCCACTTCACCAACGCCGCGCCCACCTGGGTGGTGGCCATCGTCGCACTGGTCTCGATCTTCAGCGGCGGCCTGGGCACTTACAAGAAGGGCTGGATCGCCCTGAAGAACCGCAACCTGAACATCAATGCGCTGATGAGCATCGCCGTGACCGGCGCCGTACTGATCGGACAGTGGCCGGAAGCGGCGATGGTGATGTTCCTGTTCACCATTGCCGAGCTGATCGAGGCGCGTTCGCTGGACCGCGCGCGCAACGCCATCGGCGGCCTGATGCAGATGGCCCCGGAAACGGCCACGGTGCGCCAGGCGGAGGGCAACTGGGTGGAGGTCGAGGTCAAGCGCGTCGAACCCGGGGCTCTGGTGCGGGTCCGGCCCGGTGAGCGCATCGGCCTGGACGGTGAGGTGGTCTATGGGACTTCCAGTGTCGATCAGGCGCCGATCACCGGCGAAAGCCTGCCGGTCGAGAAGAATCCTGGCGACAAGGTGTTCGCCGGCACCATCAACCAGGCCGGTTCCCTGGACTATCGGGTAACGGCGGCAGCGGGCAATTCGACCCTGGCGCGGATCATCCATGCGGTGGAGCAGGCCCAGGGCGCGCGGGCACCGACCCAGCGTTTCGTCGACAGCTTCTCGAAGGTCTACACCCCGGCGGTATTCGCCCTGGCCCTGGCCGTGGCGGTGATTCCACCGCTGTTCATGGCGGGTGCCTGGTTCGACTGGATCTACCGGGCCTTGGTTCTGCTGGTGGTGGCCTGTCCTTGCGCCCTGGTGATCTCGACGCCGGTGAGCATCGTCAGCGGCCTCGCAGCGGCAGCGCGCAAGGGCATCCTGGTCAAGGGCGGAGTCTATCTGGAAAGCGGCCATCAACTCGACTATCTGGCGCTGGACAAGACCGGCACCATCACCCACGGCAAGCCGGTACTGACAGACTTCCTGCCGCTGCAAGCGCCGCACCGCGAGACGGCCCCGGCGATCGCCGCCAGCCTGGCGGCGCGCTCCGACCACCCGGTGTCCCTGGCGATCGCCCGCGATGCCCGGGACCGGCAGCTCGAACTGCGTGAGGTCGAGGCCTTCGAAGCCCTGGCCGGGCGTGGCGTCCGTGGCGACATTGGCGGCCAGCGCTATCACCTGGGCAACCATCGGCTGGTGGAGGAGCTGGGCCTGTGCTCACCGGCACTGGAGGAAAAACTCTTTGCCCTGGAAGAGCAGGGCAAGACGGTCGTGCTGTTGCTCGACCGCTCCGGCCCGCTGGCGTTGTTCGCCGTGGCCGACACGGTCAAGGACAGCAGCCGCGAAGCCATTCGTCAGTTGCACGAGCTGGGTATCAAGACCCTCATGCTCACGGGTGACAACCCGCACACGGCCAAGGCGATCGCCGCCCAGGTGGGCATCGACGAGGCCCGCGGCGACCTGTTGCCGACCGACAAGCTGCAGGCCATCGAGGCCTTGTACGCCAAGGGGCATCGGGTCGGCATGGTCGGTGACGGCATCAACGACGCGCCGGCGCTGGCCCGCGCCGAGATCGGTTTCGCCATGGCGGCGGCCGGCACCGATACCGCCATCGAAACCGCCGATGTCGCCCTGATGGACGACGATCTTCGCAAGATTCCTGCTTTCATTCGCCTGTCACGGCAGACTGCGGGTATCCTCAGGCAGAACATCGCCCTGGCGCTGGTCATCAAGGCGGTCTTTCTTGCGGTAACCTTCTTCGGTATGGCGACCATGTGGATGGCGGTGTTCGCCGACATGGGCGTCAGCCTGTTGGTGGTATTCAATGGCTTGCGCCTGTTGCGCAAATAGATGGTGAGAGTGTGATGTGCTGAGTGCGGAGCTGAAGGCGTTTTACATGGTCGCCCGCCTGGGCAGCATCACCCTGGCGGCGAAGAAACTCGGCCTCAGCCAGCCCACGGTCACCACTCAGATCCGTCACCTGGAGAGCCAGTACTCGGTCGAGCTGTTCTATCGCGGCGGCCGCCGACTGAGTGTCAGCGAGGACGGCGCGCGGCTGCTGCCGATGGTCAAGGCGCTGCTGCAGCAGGAGGCCGATATCGAGTTCTTCCTGCGCAACAGCGGCCAGGTGCAGGGCGCCTTGCGCATCGCCGCGACCGCGCCGTACTACATCCTCGATCTGGTGAAGGCGTTTCGCGAGCGCCTGCCCCAGGTCGAGGTGTCGATGGAGATCGGCAATTCCCAGCAGGTCCTGGAGGCGCTGGAGGAATACCGGGTCGATGTCGCCGCCTCGTCGCAACTGCTCGAGGACCCGCGGCTGATCCGCCGGGTGTTGGGCAGCGACCCGCTGGTGCTGGCGGTGCATCGCAATCATCCGCTGGCGATTCATGACCATGTGCCTTTGAGCGCGCTGGCCGGGTACTGCCTGCTGATGCGAGAGGCGGGTTCGACCACCCGGCAACTGACCGAAGAGCTGTTGCGCGAGGCACGGGTCAGTCATGGGCCGCTGCTGGAAATCGGCAGTCGCGAGTCGATCCGCGAGGCGGTGTTGCGCAACATCGGCATCAGCATCATTGCCCGCCAGGAGGTGCCCCATGACCCACAGTTGCGGGTGCTGACCATCGAGAACGCGCCGCAGATCCCGGAGTACCTGTATTGCCTCAAGGAGCGCAAGTCGGCGCGCCTGCCGGCGGCCTTCCTGGGCCTGGCGCAGGAGATGGCGCCGCTCTGACTGAGGGGCGCCGGAAACTGAGGGAGTCGGATTTATCCTCGAAAGGGCCAGCCCAGACACCCCATCACTATCCCATCGTTCCCTCGGTCCCCGTGGGCACACCTGCGAGGACGCTCGGCGTCCGCTCTTGTGACGCGGAGCGCCACGGGCTGCATACCCACGCAGAGCGTGGGAACGATCAAGATCTGCGTAGTCCTTATCCTACCCAAATCCACCAATACCACTATCGGCAGCTTTTGCCTTATTGCCACATGACGTACGCATTGGCTGCCTAGCATGACCTTCATCTGCTTGATGAGGTCTGTCCATGAACCACCCGATTGCCCACGCCCCGGTCAACCCCGGCGCCGCGCTGAAAGTCCGTGGTGTGCAGAAGCGCTTCGGCGCCTTTGCCGCACTGGAGAACGTCTCCCTCGACGTCGCCGCCGGCGAGCTGGTATGCCTGCTCGGGCCGTCGGGTTGCGGCAAGACCACTCTGCTGCGCTGCATCGCCGGCCTCGAGCGCCAGGACGATGGCGAGTTGTTCCTCGGCGAGCGCAATGTTTCCGAACTGCCGCCCCAGGCCCGTGACTACGGCATCCTGTTCCAGTCCTACGCGCTGTTCCCCAACCTGACCGTGGAGGCCAACATCGCCTACGGCCTGAGCGGCAGTAGCCGTGACCAAGTGCGTCAGCGTGTTGCGCAGATGCTCGAACTGGTCGGCCTGGCCGGCAGCGAGAAGAAGTATCCCGGCCAGCTCTCCGGCGGTCAGCAGCAGCGCGTGGCGCTGGCCCGCGCCCTGGCGCCGGCACCGTCGCTGTTGTTGCTCGACGAGCCGATGTCGGCCCTCGACGCCCGGGTGCGCGAGCACCTGTGCAGCGAGTTGCGCCAGCTGCAGCGCAGCCTCGGCGTGACCACGCTGATGGTCACCCACAATCAGGATGAGGCCATGCTGATGGCCGACCGCATCGCCGTGATGAACAACGGCAAGGTCGAGCAGTACGCCACGCCCCAGGACATCTACGACAGGCCGGCCACCCCGTTCGTCGCCGAGTTCGTCGGCCAGGGCAACTGGCTGCCGTTCCAGCAGCGCAGCACCCGGCATGCCCAGGTCGGCACCCTGCAATTGCGCCTGGCCGACGGGGCTCCGCGGGCCGGCTCCGGTCGGCTGTTCTGCCGCCCCGAGTCGATCAGCGTCAACCCGCCGGTGCATGAGGAAAACCTGTTCGCCGCGCGGGTGCGGGAAATCACCTTCCTCGGTAATCGCTGCCGCATGAGCTTCGAACTCAACGAACTGCCCGGCCATCCGCTGCTGGCCGAAGTCGGTCCGCAGGACATGCCGCGCCTGGGCTCGCCGGATATCTGGGTCGCGCTGCCCCCGCGCAGCCTCCAGGTGTTCGCCTGAGATGGCCGCGCCAATCGGCCTGGCGCTGCCGCGCCAATCGACCCCGGCGGCCAGGCGCGGCGACCTCGGGGATCGACTGTTCGTGGTCGGCGGCAAACTGCTCTGGCTCGGCCTGCTGGCTGTCGCGGTGCTGTTGCCGCTGCTGGCGATCTTCTGGCGCGGCTTCAGCAACGAGGCCGGGCAGGGCGGTGGCTGGCTCGCCGCGCGGGAGTTGCTGGGCAGCGACAACTTCCATTGGCTGCTGGGCAACAGCCTCAAGGTTTCCATCAGCGTCGCGGCGATCGTCGTACCGCTGGCCTACCTGTTCGCCTATGCCCTGCAACGCACGCTGATTCCCGGCAAGACCCTCTGGCGCGGCCTGTCGCTGCTGCCGCTGATGGCGCCCTCGATGCTGCCGGGGATCGCCCTGGTCTACCTGTTCGGCAACCAGGGCCTGCTACGCGGCCTGTTGGCGGACAACATCTACGGTTTCTGGGGCATCGTCCTCGGTGAAGTCATCTACACCTTTCCCCATGCGCTGATGATCCTGCTGTCGGCGCTGTCACTGGCCGATGCGCGGCTGTTCGACGCCGCTTCGAGCATGGGGGCCAGCCCATGGAAGGCCTACCGCAGCATCACCTGGCCGGCGACCCGGCAGGCGGTGTTTGCCGCCCTGTGCCTGGTGTTCACCCTGACCATCACCGACTTTGGCGTGCCGGTGGTGGTGGGTGGCGATTACCAGGTGCTGGCGCTGGAAGCCTACAAGGCGGTGGTCGGCCAGCAGCAGTTCGGGCGTGGCGCGCTGATCGGCATGATCCTGCTGCTACCGGCGCTGCTGAGCTTTGCCGTCGATACCTGGCTGCGACGGCGCCAGGGCGATGCCATGAGCGGTCGGGCCCAGGTGTTCCAGCCGTTGCGCAGCCCGGCGCGGGATTCGTGTTACCTGGTGATCGTGCTGTTGATCTGCGCCGCGCTGCTGCTGGTGTTCGGCATGGCGGTGTATTCGTCGCTGGTGAAATTCTGGCCGTACAACCTGTCGTTGTCCCTTAGCCACTACCGCTTTGACGAGACGGCGGGTGGTGGCTGGCCTATCGCAACAGCCTGACCCTGGCCCTGTGCACCGCGCTGATCGGTAGCGCGCTGATCTTCAGCGGTGCCTACCTGATGGAAAAGACCCGCGGCCAGCGCGGCCTGAACGTGGCCTTGCGCCTGCTCAGCTTCGTGCCGATGGCGGTGCCGGGCCTGGTCCTGGGGTTGGGCTACGTGTTCTTCTTCAACCTCGTCGGCAACCCGCTGCATGTCTTCTACGGGACCATGACCCTGCTGGTGGTATGCACCATCGCCCACTACCTGACCACCGCGCAGATGACCGCGACCACCGCCCTGCGCCAGCTCGACGGCGAGTTCGAGGCCGCCGCGCTGTCGCTCGGGACGCCGCTGTACCGGCACTACCTGCGGGTCACGCTGCCGATCTGCCTGCCGGCCGTGCTGGACATCATCCGCTACCTGTTCGTCTCGGCGATGACCACGGTGTCGGCGGCGATCTTCCTCTACAGCCCCGACACCATCCTCGCCGCGGTCGCCGTGCTGAACATGGACGACGCCGGCAACGTCGGCGGCGCGGCGGCCATGTCGACCCTGATCCTGTTCACCTCGGCGGGCGTGTCCCTGCTGCTGGCCTGGGCCTCGCGCGGCTTGCTGCGCCGTACCCAGGCCTGGCGGCAGAGCGTGCCCGGCCATTGATCCGTCCACCAGCCCAGCCCTACACCTCAAGGAACCGCATCATGTTCAAGCCATTAACTCTTGCCGCTGCCGTCCTCTCGCTGTTCAGTCTCAACGCCTTCGCGGCGAAGACCGAACTGACCGTCTATACCGCCCTTGAAGCCGAGCAGCTCAAGAGCTACAAGGACGCGTTCGAGAAGGCCAACCCGGATATCGGCATCAAGTGGGTGCGTGATTCCACCGGCATCATCACCGCCAAGCTGCTGGCCGAGAAGGCCCGGCCACAGGCCGATGCGGTGTGGGGCCTGGCCGCGTCGAGCCTGGCGACCCTCGACCAGCAGGGCATGCTGCAGAGCTATGCACCGAAGGACCTGGGCAAGATCGGCGACCACTACCGCGATCCGGCCAACCCGCCGGCCTGGGTCGGCATGGACGTCTGGGCCGCGACTATCTGCTTCAACACCGTCGAGGCGCAGAAGCAGCACCTGAACAAGCCGGTGAGCTGGCAGGACCTGACCAAACCCGAGTACAAGGGTAAGATCGTCATGCCCAACCCGGCCTCGTCCGGCACCGGTTTTCTCGATGTCAGCGCCTGGTTGCAGACCTTCGGCGAGAAGCAGGGCTGGCAGTACATGGATGACCTGCACCAGAACATCGGCCAGTACGTCCACTCCGGTTCCAAGCCCTGCAAACTGGCGGCGGCGGGTGAGTTCCCGATCGGCATTTCCTTCGAATACCCGGCCATTCAACTCAAGCGCCAGGGGGCGCCGCTGGACATCGTCCTGCCGAAGGAAGGCCTGGGTTGGGAGATCGAAGCGACGGCGGTGATCAAGGGCACTCCCCATGAAGAGGCCGCGAAGAAACTGGCCGACTTCTCCGCCAGCCCGGCGGCCATGGCGCTGTACAAGGAAAACTTCGCCGTGCTGGCCCAGCCGGGGATCGCCAGGCCACAGACCGAGTTGCCGGCCGACTACGAACAGCGCCTGATCAGGAACGACTTCGCCTGGGCCTCGAAGCACCGCGACGAGATCCTGGCCGAATGGCGCAAGCGCTATGACGGCAAGTCGGAGAAGGTTGCCCAGTAAGTCCCTGGCCGAGCCCGAACCTTCGATCGTTCCCGCGCTCCGCGTGGGAACGCCTCTCTGGACGCTCGGCGTCCGCTCTTGTGACGCACAGCGTCACGGGCTGCATTCCCACGCGGAGCGTGGGAGCGATCAACCTGGCCATTGCTTCAGGACCCTTCATGACCTATCACAGCGACATCCTCATCGTCGGCGCCGGTATCCTCGGCCTGTCCCACGCCTATGCCGCCGCCCGCCGCGGCCTCAAGGTCCGGGTCTTCGAGCGCAGCGCCACGCCCCTGGGCGCGTCGATCCGCAATTTCGGCCAGGCGTTGGTCACCGGCCAGCCGCCAGGCGTCATGCTCGACCTGGCCCGCGCCAGCCGCGAGATCTGGGGCCACTGGTCGCAGCACGCCGGTTTCGAACTCAAGCGCAACGGCAGCTACCTGTTCGCCCGCAGCGAAGCCGAGGAACACCTGCTGGAAGCCTTCTGCGCCGGCCGGGCCCGCGAGCACGGCTACCGGGTGAAACTGTTGCAGGGGCGGGCCCTGGCCGACCTGCACGGCGGCCAGTTCAGCCATCATCGCGCCGCCCTGCACGGCCTGGATGACCAGCAACTGTATTCCCGCGAGGCGATCCCGACGCTGATCGACTACCTGCGTCGCGAGCTGGGCGTCGAATTCCACTTCTCGACCCTGATCCGCGAGGTCGAGTCCGGCCAGTTGCACAGCACCGCGGGAACCTTCCGCGGCACGCAGATCGTGGTCTGTTCGGGCCACGACTACCAGACCCTGCTGGCCGAGTCGCTGGCGACCCTGCAGCCGAGCATCTGCCGCCTGCAGATGCTCCGCGCCCGCCCGTTGCCCAGCGGTTTGGACCTGCAACACGCCGTGCTGACCGGTCTCAGTTGCGTGCACTACGGCGCCTTCGCCGATCTGCCGGAAGCGGCGGCGATCCGGGCGCAGATCCAGCACGAAAGCCCGCACCTGCAGGAGCACGGCATCCACCTGCTGATCAGCCCGACACCCCATGGCGAGTTGATCATCGGCGATTCCCATCACTACGGCAGCGATCCGTCGCCGTTCAATGCCGAAAAGGTGGATAACTGGATGCTGGAACTGGCCGAGCACACCCTCGGTTGCAAGGTCCAGGTGCTCGAGCGCTGGCAGGGCGTCTACGGTGCCAAGGGGCCGGGCCCGTTCTCGTTCCTGCAGGCCGCGCCCGGCGTGCACGCGGCGCTGATGCACACCGGTGTCGGCATGAGCGTCGGCCCGGCCATGGCCGAGGCCAATATCGCCACCTTGCTGGGAGAGAGCCGATGAGCCGGGTCGAACAGGTGCTGGACGAGGTCTTCGGCCTCTACCGGCAGTTCGGCAGCGCCGACTACATCGGCGAGCCGGTTTCGCAACTGGAGCACATGTCCCAGGCCGCACAGCGGGCGATGGCCGAAGGCTGCGACGACGAAGTGGTACTGGCGGCGTTCTTCCACGACATCGGGCATATCTGCCCACGGCCGACGGCGGCGGACCGGAGCATGGGCGGCTATGGCATCGCCAGCCACGAACGCCTGGGCGCGGACTATCTGCGTCGTGCCGGGTTCAGCGAGCGGCTGGCGCGGTTGGTGGAGTATCACGTACAGGCCAAGCGTTATCTGACCCTGGTCGAGCCCGGGTACTACGAGCGTCTGAGCCAGGCCAGTCGGCGAACGCTGGAGTACCAGGGTGGGATGATGACCCTGCAGGAGGCCACCGACTTCGCGCAGGACCCCCTGTGCGACTTGAGCCTGCGCATGCGTCAGTGGGATGAACAGGCCAAGCTCGAAGGCGTGCCTGTGCTGGATCTGCAAATCCTGCGGGCCAAGGCGGCCAGTCTGCTGGGACTGTAGGGCTTTGCCTTGCTTCCTACTTGGATGGAAGATGTGTCTGTAGGTATGTGTAGGTCTTTGCTCTGTTAGATGGTTGAACCTTCGGATATCCCGCCGCAGTCGCCTCGCTGAAAATGTGCCCATGGCCTGCCAAGGTTCCAGACCCGCGGGCCTTGCGGTATTCGGGCAGGCAGGAGGCCTTTCCTGTCGCCCCATGCCGCCTCATTCTCAAACAAGTCGAGGTTACTCATGAGCAATACTCAAACTGAAGATGTCACCGTGCAGGAAATGACCCTTGAGCAGACGGAGGAGGTTCGTGGTTCGGGTCTTCTCGCGGAGCTCGGCTTGTTGATCGATGTGGCCTATGAGTCGTTCAAGGGAGTCACGGAGAAATACAGCAACTGAGCAAGCCTGTCTTGGGCATCGCCGAATGATCGAGGCTTGGCTCCTGAACGGGGCGGATGAAGATTGACTGGCCGTTCGGTCGCCAGCGATCCCTACCGCTCCTTGTGTCACCCCCTACGTCACGGCACCACGGCTTTTGGCAGTGGGCCAGGCCCGGTTCTGTACTGGGCCTTGCCGTTCTTTCTGACGCGGCCGCATGCGCCGCGATCCGCACGGGTCCTGTCATGCTTGAGTTGGGAAAGGTGGCGCCCCGGGGAGCCTTAGCGCCACTGCTGTTCGCCTGGTTGGTCGCGGTGTTCTTCATGGCCGCCATCACGTTGCTGCTGCTGGGCAACTATGCGCGCAAGGAGGATGTGCCGGGGAGGGTGCAGACCCGCGATGTGGTGCGTATCACCAGCGAACGACCGGCCCATATCCGCGAGGTGCTGGTGCAGGCCGGCGAGTCGGTGAGCAAGGATCAGCCGCTGGTGCGCATCCGCGCCCTGGAGCCGGAAAACCTCGATGAAGACGGCACCCGGCCCATGTCCCGGCAGAGTGCGGAGCGCCTGGACAACCTGCTGCGGGACGTCGCCCGCGACGAGACCCGGGCGCGCGAATCCCATCAGGCCGGCCAGCGCTCGTTGCAGTTGCAGATCGCGCAACTGCACAAGGATCTGCAACTGACGGCAACCATCAAGCGCTCGATCCAGCGGCGCGTGCGCATCGCCCTGGACAACCAGCAGCGCCACGAGCGCCTGAGTGCCGAGGGTGCGGTGTCCGCAGCGGCACTGAACGAGGCGATCGTGCGGCACGAGGCGGCGATCCAGGACCTGGCCAACAACGACCTCGCCCGGGCCAGCGCCCGTCAGCGCATACTGGAACTGGAGCAGCGTGCCCAGGAGGCCGAGCACGAGCTGACACGCCGGCTCAGCGAACTGGCCCGCCAGCGCCATGAATTCAGCGAACGCCTGGAAGCCTTGGGCAAGAGCCAGGAGTACGTACTGTTGTCCCCGGTCGACGGCGTGGTCGATGCCGTTTCGGTGTTCCCCGGCGCGCGCGCCCAGGGCGGCCAGCCGATGATGCTGCTGCGCATCGCCGGTGGGGCGCAGGAGGCCCCCCGGGTGCTGTTGTCGGTGAGCCCGGCGGCGATCGGTTTCGCTACCGCCGGCACCGAGGTCATCGTCAGGGTCGATGCCTTTCCTTATGCCCGCTATGGTGTGATCCGCGGGCATATCGTTCACAGCAGTGCCAGTACCTATCTGGAGCCCGCACCCGGTGCCGGTGGCGAGGATCGTGACCCGGGGCCGGCCTACCTGGCCGAGGTGCAACTGGACTTCAGCGACCCGCGTACCCGTATCCATCGCGAGTGGCTCAAGGACGGCATGACCCTCAGCGGCTCGTTGCGCCTGGAACGGCTCAGCCTGATGCAGTGGCTGTTCCTGCCGGTGCTGCGCGGGTTTGAAGGCAACCCGGATTACCTGCGTCAAGCGGACAAGGCGGCATGAGCCGCTTCACCCAGGTGCTGCGTGATGCCCTGGCCCGTGCGCGGCATGGCTGGCGTGGGCGGGTCCCGGTGATTTTCCAGGATGAAATATCCGAATGCGGCCTGGCCTCCATCGCCATGGTCGCCGGTTATCACGGCAAGGCCCTGAGCCTGAGGCAACTGCGTCGGGACTATCGGGTCGCCCGGGATGGCATGTCGCTGTTCCAGATGATCAGGGTCGGCGAGGCGCTGGGCTTCGCCTGTCGCCCCCTCAGGCTCCCGCTCAAGGGGCTCCGGCAGTTGCGCACGCCCTCGATCCTGTTCTGGCACAACATGCACTTCGTGGTGCTGCAGTCGGCTGGCGCCAAGGGCGTACACATCGTCGACCCGGCGGTGGGGCGGCGTTTCTACCGCTGGGAGGAGGCGTTGTCGATGTTCAGTGGCGTCGCCCTGGAGATGGTCCCCGGCCTGGCCTTCACCACGCGGATCGAGGCCCGTCCGCCGGCGGTGTTCGGTGTCGCCGGGGTGTTGTCCCGCAACCCCTGGCTGTGGCGCTACCTGCTGCCCATGGGACTGTTGTCGGTGCTCGGCTATCTGGGAGCGATCGCCGCGCCGAAGTTGTTCTCGCTGACGGTGGACGAGGTGGTGACGAAGAACGACCAGGACCTGCTGTTCCTGATCCTCTACGTGTTCGGCGGGATATTCCTGTTCAAGACGGTCGCCGCCTGGTTGCGGGCGGTGCTCGACACCCGCCTGCGCATCGCCCTGAGTCAGGACCTCTCCACCGGGGTGATCGCCTGGCTGCTGCGGCTGCCGGCCAGTTACTTCGAGCGCCGTGCGGCGGGCGATATCCTGCGGCGTACCCAGGCGACCGACAAGGTTTTCCTGACCTTCACCGCCGGCTGGATGGACATTGCCATCGACCTGGCGTTCGGCTTGGCCTTCCTGCTGCTGATGGGGCTGGTCAATGTGCAACTGGCGTTGCTGTCGCTGTTGTTGTGCCTGCTGTTCTTCATGGTACGCGGCCTGACCCTGCCGATGATGGAGCGCGACCACCAGCGCTCCATCGAAGCCGAGACGGCGCGCAACGTGACCCTGTTGGGGACCCTCGACTGCATCGAGTCGGTCAAGCTCTACAACCAGGAAGCGGTACGCCTGGCGAACTGGAGCAACCAGCACACCGACACCGAGATCGCCCGGGCCAGCGTCCAACGCCTGCAGGCGATGAACCAGGTGGTGCACGAGGGTCTTTCCCATGGGCACTCGCTGCTGGTCAGCGCTCTGGGCGCACTGGCGGTGCTCAACGGCGAGAACAGCGTCGGCGACCTGTTCGCCTTCGTGCTCTACAAGGACATGTTCATGGGCTGCGCGCTGAAGGTGGTCGACCGCTATATGGGGCTGCGCCTGGTGACGGTGGAGCTGCGGCGGATCGACGATATCGTCGACGAGGCGGCCGAACCGACCGAGTCCAGCGTCTACAGCGCAGGCCCCCTGGAGTCGGGCCAGGCCCTGCGCAGGGTTCGCCTGGACGACGCGTGCTTTCGCTACAGCTCGTTCGACCGGCCGACCTTCGAGCACCTGCATTTTCAACTGGCGGGGGCTGCCCGGCGGATCGCCATCTTCGGCCCTTCGGGCTGCGGCAAGAGCACCCTGCTCAAGGTACTGGCCGGGTTCTATCCGCTGGATGCCGGGCAACTGCGCATCAATGGCCTGAGCCTGCGCCAGTTCGGCCTGCGGCGCTATCGCCGATGTGTGGCCTATGTCACGGCCCATGACGAGATCATTGCCGGCTCGGTACTGGAGAACATCGTCATGGACAGCGACGGCAGCGACGCCGCGCACCTGAAGGCTTGCGTCGAACAGGCCGGGCTGCTCGACAGTATCCTCGGCCTGAGCAATGGCTTCAACACCCTGGTCGGGAGCATGGGGGTGCAATTGTCGTCCGGGCAGAAACAGCGCCTGCTGATTGCCCGGGCACTCTATCGGCGGCCGGAGCTGTTGCTGCTCGACGAACCCACCTCGCATCTGGACCCCGGCGCCCGGGATGTGATCATCGAGACCATCCGCCGTTTGCCGATGTTGTGCGTGATCGTGACCCATGACCGTGCGGTGGCCCTGGCCTGCGACCAGATCTGGCTGATGCGCCAGGGCAGCCTGCGGCCCCTGGGCAGGCGTCGGACATGACGCAATGGCGGTCGCGTTGGTCGATGCGCGGTTGGTTGCTGTGGCTGGGCCTGCGCAGGCGCTTGCGCGAAGCGCTGCTCAGGGGGGCTGCCCGTTGCCTGGGACGATGGGGCGTGCGCATGGGCTTGCCGGTCGTTCCGGCACTGCTGGCGCGGCTGCCGGTGGCCTGGCGGGGGCCCGCCTACCCGCGCAGCCTGCAGAACCTGGCCCTGTTCGGGCTGGAGCCGGACGAATGCCGGGAGCGGGCCTGTCGCCACAGTGCGATCAGGCTGCAATGTGCGCTGGTGGAGCACCTGTACCCGCGTCATCGGCCGGTTCGGTTGCGGGCGTGGATTCGTTCGATCGCCTGGGTCGATCCCCATGGGCTCTGGGCGCGCTCGGCTCCGTTGCTGGTGCTGGCCCATACCGGCGAATACTGGATGGCGGTGGCCTGCCTGGTGGAGCGTCACGCCGAGGCGACGCGGTTCGTCATTCCCATCTGGAATTTCAACGACGAACTCACCCGCTCATCGCTCAAGAGCCTGGAGGCCTTCGGGCACCAGGTGGATATTCTCGACAGCCGGGCCCCGGGCACGGCGCTGGCGCTGGCCCGGGCGATCCGCCGCGGCGACCGGGTGATCATCTTCGCCGACCTGCCGGTGAGCATGGGAGGCCTGCGCAGCGGCGAGCCGACCGGGGGCCACCTGTTCGGGCGCGCGGCGCAGTTCGTCAAGGGGCCGATGTTCCTCGCCGCGAAGCTGGGTTGCGATGTGCTGTTGGCGGGGCATCGGGTGCAGTTGGGCGGACCGGGGCAGTTGCACCTGATCGAATGGGTTGCCAGTGCGCCGGCGGCACAGATGCAGGTGTCGTGGGCCAGGGCGATCGAGCGCTTTCTGCTGGAGTCACCGCAAGACTGGTTCTACCTGTCACGCATGGAGGCATTTTTCCAGCGGCAGCAGGGCCCGGCGCAAAGGCTGGCGAGCCTGCCCGCCGAACTGCTTCGGCGTGGTTCCCGGTGAATATCGGCAGAGCACTGCTGGCGGCCTGGGTCGTGGGGCTGGCTGGCTGCTCGCTGGTCCCCGAGCAGGAGCCACCCGTATTGCCGGTGGCCGAGCGCTGGCGGGAGTCTACGGATGACGAGGCGCAGTTGCCGCCGTGGCGGGTGATGTTCGCCGATGTCGAGTTGCAGGGGCTGATCGAGCAGGCCCTGGAGCATAACCGCGAGGTGCGTCTGGCGGTGTTGCGTGTCGATGAGGCGCGGGCGCTGCACGGTGTGGCCCGGGCCGATCAGTGGCCGGCACTGGGCATCAATGCGGGGACGCAGAGGCGTGGTGTTTCGGCGCTCGATTCGCCCAGCGGTCAGTCGCTGGTGCGCGAGCAGGGGCATTTCCGGCTTGGGCTCACGGCCTTCGAGCTGGATCTGTGGGGGCGGGTCCGGGCCCTGCGCGAGGCGGCCGGCCAGCGTCTGGCGGCCAGCCGGGAAGATGTCCTGAGTGCCCAGCTCGGCCTGGTGGGCGAGGTGGCGGCGGCGTTTTACGAATACCTGGCCCACGTCGAGTTGGGCGGACAGAGCCAGGCGTCCCTGGAGCAGGCCCGGGCCGCAGCGCGTCTGATCGGTCGTCGCCAGGCGCTGGGCCTGGCGAACGAACTGGAGCTGCGCCAGGCCGATGCGTTGGTGCTGAGCCTGGAGGCCGAGCTGGCCCAGACCCAACGGGAGCTGAGCCTGTCGCTGAACAGGCTGGAGCTTTTGGTGGGTGCGGCCGTCGATGGCGACCGGCTGGCGGGCCGGGCGGGCGATACGTCATCGATGCTGAGTGAAGTCGCGCCGGGGCTGCCCTCGGATCTGTTGCTGCGGCGCCCCGATATTCGTGCCGCCGAGGCCCGCCTGCGGGCGTTCAATGCGCATATCGGCGCGGCCCGCGCGGCCTTTCTGCCGAGTATCAGCCTGACCGGGCTGTTCGGCCTGAGCAGTCCACAACTGGGCCAGCTGTTTTCCGGTCAGGCCCGGGAGTGGTCGTTCAGCCCGCAGCTGGATCTGCCGCTCTTCGACATGGGGCGACGCTTTTCCCAGCTTGATCTTTCCCGGGCCCAGCGCGAGATTGCCCTCGTCGAGTATCAGCGGGTGATCCAGCAGGCGTTTCGCGAGGTCGCCGATGCTCTGGGTTCGAATCGCCCGCTGGCGGCCCGGCTCGCTGCGCAGCAACGTCTGGTGGACAACGAGGCGCGGCGGGCCGAGCTGGCGCAACGGCTCTACGAAGGCGGGTTGAGCAGTTATCTCGAAGTACTGGACGCCCGGCGCGGCTTGAACAGCGCGCGGCAGACGCTGGTCCGCGTGCGCCTGTCGCAGACCACCAACCGCATCGCCCTGTATAAGAGCCTGGGGGGTGGCTGGCCGTCGGTGGCGCCCGAGTGAGCCGCCGTTACAGGTCTTGCTGCAGCGTCTCGATCTGCTCCTGGCGTTCCGCCTGGCTCAGCTTCGGTTGCGGGTTCAGCGATGACCACTGCGGGTGGGCCCGTGCCTTGTGCAGGGCGGGCGGCAGCTTGCCTTCGCGCCAGGTCGTGTCGGCGGGCGCTGCCAGTTGGATGCGCTCCAGCGCCGCATGCCCCCGGGCCTCCAGTGCCAGCAACAATTGCCGCTGACGTAGCGCGAGCAGGCGCAGCACGCTGTCGTCGAGCGTCAGCTCGCGCTGGCCCTTGAGCTTGCCGAGCAGGCGGTTGCCGTAGCCGCGGGCGGTCTGCAGGGCACCGCCGGCGATGGCGCCGGCCAGGGCGGCGGCCCCGAGTGTCAGGCCGCCGACCAGCAGGTCGACGCCGGCTCCCGCTGCGGCGCCGGCGGCAATCCCGCCGCCGACCTTCACGCCCAGTTGCTTGAGGGTTTCCGGGTTGAACAGGTCGTCGCCCCAGCGCCCGTCGAGCAGCGGCAGGTCGCTGGCGGTCGCGTCGTCGCTGCGAAAGGCGTAGAGCTTGAGCAGCGCCTCGACGCAGCGTTGCTCGCGCTGACGCACCGCCTGGCGCAGTTCGGCGATGGCGTTGCTTTCTGCCGTGGCATCGCCGGCCACCTGGCGCCGGCAGGCGGCGCAGTCAATCAGCAATTCGGCGATCAGCCGGTTGGCGCCTTGCCGGCGTGCCTGGCGTTGCGCTTGCAGGTCATGGACCAGGCGTTCCAGCTGCGGCCGGGAACCTTCCAGCAACAGCGCGAGGCTTTCGTAGAGGCGGCGCTCGCCGTCCTCCGGCGGTGCGACGCTGTCGAAGCGCACCAGTGCGTGCAACCCCAGGCGGGCCAGGGCCTGGCGCCAGTCGTTCTCACGCTGGGCGGCACTGCCGACGAAGTTGAGCACCGGCAGCAGCGGTTTGCCGCAACTGGTCAGCACCGACAGTTCGTCGCGGTACTTGGCCAGTACCGGCTCGCGGGCATCGATCACGTACAGTCCCGCATCCGAGGCCAGCAACTGGCGCAGCACCTTGGCTTCCTGTTCGAAACGCTGCCGGGCCTCGCTGCCGTCGAGAAAACGGTTGACGCGGGCCGGGCCGTCCAGGCGCTCGCCAGGCCGGTCAAGACGTTCGAGGTAGTCGAGCAGGGCGATGGCGTCTTCCAGGCCGGGGGTGTCGTACAGCTCCAGCAGCGGTTCGCCGTCCACCGACAGCCGCGCACCCTCGACATGGCGGGTGGTGCTGGGGCGATGGGAGACTTCGCCGAAGCCGACGTCCCGGGTCAGGGTACGCAGCAGGGAGGTCTTGCCGACATTGGTGTGGCCGACCACGGCCAGTTTCAGCGGCTTAGTCATGGCCGGTCTCCAGCCACATAAGCGGAGCGCTGTCGGCGAACGGCAGCTCGAGCTGTCGCAGGGCGTTGTGCCAGTCGCCGAGGCGGTCGGCGTCCAGCGCCTGGCCGGGCGGTGCCTGCAACAGCCAGACGCGGGTGGCGGCGGCACTGCGGGCCAGTTCGGCGATCAGCGCAAGGCTGCCGCGATCCGGCGAGCGCCGTGGGTCGCAGGCGATCGCCAGGCGGGCCGGCGGGAAACGGGTCAATTGTTCGAGCAGTTTCTGCCGGGATTCGCGGCTGTCGAGAATTCCGGCGTCGCGGACATCCTTCGGCAGGGCGGGCGGCCAGGGGCGCTGGTCGTCCAGTTCGACGGCCACCAGCAAGGCGCCGGCGCTGTCCTGGTCGGTCACTCCGGCCTCGGCATTGGGCAACTGTGCGGGCGCGGCATCGTGGATGCCCAGGCGTTCGCTGCTGGGCATCAGGCGTTCGCGCAGGTGGGCGTAGCCGGGCAGGTTCGGGTCCAGTGCCAGTGCACGCACACCGCTGCGCCAGCGCCATAGACACAGCAGCGCCAGCAGCAGGCGGGGCAGCAGGCCATAGACCAGCAGCCCCCCGACCAGCCAGCCGGCCCAGGCCTGGCGGGCGTTTTCCAGGTCGAGAGCGGCATTGCCGCTGGCGCGGATCATGGCCTCGCCGGGTACGCTGAAACCCAGCAGCGCGGGCAGGGCGCCGAGGCCCTGGGTCAGGCCGACGAAGGTGTCGCCGCCGAGAATGGTGGTTTCCCAGACGAAGCCATAGCGCCGGGTGGCAAGCAGCGTCAGCAGCACCACCAGCGCACAGGCCAGGGCCAGCAGCCACAGGCCGTGGACGACCACGCCGATGGCCCAGCGGTTCAGGCGTCGGCGTTGCAGCAGGAGCACCAGTGCCGGCACCAGTTGTACCGTTTGGGCATCGCGGGCGAGTTTTTCGCTGAGCCACAGCCACAGTCGGCCCAGGCTGGCGCCGTGACCACCGGCGAAGAACAGGCCCAGGGCCCAGCTCGCCAACAGCAGCAGGTTCAGCCCGAGCAGGCTGCCCAGGGCCCAGAACACGTTGACCGGCAACTGGCCGTTGCCCAGGGCGGCGAAGGCCAGCCCGGCGCCGCTGAGGATCACCAGTACGGCGAGCAGCAGCAGGGCCAGGCGCGCACCCTGCAACCAGTGGTGCAGGGCGGCGAGCTGGCCGTCGCGCTCGGCGAGCCAGAGCGCGCGGTGCTGGATGCGGGTCGCCAGGTCGCCGCCGGCTGCGCGGGCGCGACGATTGGCTTCGAGGTCTTCCAGTGGCCCGGCCTGTTCTTCGCGCAGGCGCACGGTTTCGGTCAGCCAGAGGCGTTGCAGGGGAGTCGGTTCAGTCACGCGCCATCCTGTTGCGGGGGAGTGCCAGAAGCATAACCGCTGCGGCTAGTGCCTGCACCCGCGTGTCGGGTATCCTCTTCGGCATGAAAACCAAACTTCCCCTCAGCCTGATCGCGGCCCTCGCGGAAAACCGCGTGATCGGCGTCGACAACAGCATGCCCTGGCATTTGCCGGCGGATTTCAAGTATTTCAAGGCCACCACCCTGGGCAAGCCGATCATCATGGGGCGCAAGACCTGGGACTCCCTCGGTCGGCCGTTGCCGGGGCGGTTGAACCTGGTGGTCAGCCGCCAGGCCGGACTGCAGTTGGAAGGTGCCGAGGTGTTCCCGTCGCTGGAGGCCGCGCTGGTGCGGGCCGAGGCGTGGGCGCTGGAGCAGGGCGTCAGTGAACTGATGCTGATCGGTGGGGCGCAGCTGTATGCCCAGGGGCTGGAGCAGGCCGATCGCCTGTACCTGACCCGGGTCGGCCTGAGCCCGGCGGGCGATGCCTGGTTCCCGGAATTCGACCTGAACCTGTGGCAGCGGGTTTCCGACGAGCCGCATCCGGCGGAGGGCGACAAGCCGGCGTTCAGCTTCGAGGTGTGGGAGCGGGTCTGAGGGATTGTGCCGAGCGTCACCACCCGGCAGGTTTCCCACGCGGAGCGTGGGAACGACCCTCTGCACTGCGATGCCTGGCGATAGCCTCTGCTAAGACGATGCAGGGCTCAGGCCTGTGCCAGCTCCGCATGCTCATCGGCATCCAGCAGGCGTTTGTCGGTCTGCTTCATCATCTGGCTGGTGAGGGTGCCGGCGGTCATCGAGCCGCTCACGTTCAGCGCGGTGCGGCCCATGTCGATCAACGGTTCCACCGAGATCAGCAGCGCCACCAGCGACACCGGCAGGCCCATCGCCGGCAGCACGATCAGCGCGGCGAAGGTCGCGCCACCACCGACGCCGGCCACGCCCGCCGAACTCAGGGTGACGATGGCCACCAGCGTGGCGATCCACAGTGGGTCCAGCGGGTTGATGCCGACAGTCGGTGCCACCATCACCGCCAGCATTGCCGGGTACAGGCCGGCACAGCCGTTCTGGCCGATCGTCGCACCGAACGAGGCGGCAAAGCTGGCGATCGACTGTGGAACTCCCAGGCGACGGGTCTGCGCCTCGATGTTCAGCGGGATGCTCGCGGCACTGGAGCGGCTGGTGAAGGCGAAGGTCAGCACGGGCCAGACCTTGCGGAAGAAGCGCAGCGGGTTGACCCCGGCCAGTGACAGCAGCAGGCCATGGACCACGAACATCAGCCCCAGGCCGAGGTAGGAGACCACCACGAAACTGCCGAGCTTGATGATGTCCTGCAGGTTGGAGCCGGCCACCACCTTGGTCATCAGGGCCAGCACGCCGTAGGGGGTGAGCTTCATCACCACCCGTACCAGGCGCATCACCCAGGCCTGCAGGGTGTCGATGGCGTTGATCACCTTCTGGCCTTTTTGCACGTCATCCTTGAGCAGTTGCAGGGCGGCGATGCCGAGGAAGGCGGCGAAGATCACCACGCTGATGATCGAGGTCGGCTTGGCCCGGGCCAGGTCGGCGAAGGGGTTCTGCGGAATGAACGACAGCAGCAGCTGCGGCACGTTGAGGTCGGCGACCTTGCCGGCGTAGTCGCTCTGGATGGTCTGCAGGCGGGCCATCTCCTGGGTACCGGCCACCAGGCCTTCGGCGCTCAGGCCGAACAGGTTGGTCAGCAGGATGCCGATCAGCGCGGCGATGGCGGTGGTGAACAGCAGCGTGCCGATGGTCAGGAAGCTGATCCGGCCCAGGGCCGAGGCATTGTGCAGGCGGGCCACGGCGCTGAGGATCGAGGCAAACACCAGCGGGATCACGATCATCTGCAGCAACTGCACGTAGCCGTTGCCCACCAGGTCGAACCAGGCGATGGAGGCCTTGAGCACCGGGTTGCCGTCGCCGTAGACGGTATGCAGGCCAATGCCGAACGCCACGCCCAGGGCCAGGGCGAACAACACCTTGCGGGCCAGGCTCCAGGAGGTATGGCGGGTTTGTGCCAGGCCCAGCAACAGGGCGAGGAACACCAGCAGATTGAGAATCAGCGGCAGGTTCATGAAGACTCCGGAAACAATGAGTGCCAATCACTCTGGGGCGGTGATTGTGAACCGTTCAGCCTAACAGCTTGATATATATAGATTTAATATCTAAATGGAATGTCGACTGTCGCTTTTGGAATAAGCCGATGACGCTGGGGCGTATGCCGGTGGCGGGATCAGGACGCGGGCGGTCGTCCTCGGATGAGAACTGTCATACGGATTTGTTAGCGTCACAGACTTTCATCCAGGAAGATCCCGCCCATGAAATTCGCCCCCAAACTCCTCGCCGCCGCACTCTGCCTGGGCCTTGCCGGCCAGGCCTATGCCACCGAGCTCAAGCACTGGCCGCAGGATCAGGCCAAGAAACTGGAGGCGATGATCGCCGCCAATGCCAACAAGGGTAATTTCGCGGTGTTCGACATGGACAACACCAGTTACCGCTACGACCTGGAAGAGTCGCTGCTGCCGTACATGGAGAACAAGGGGCTGATCACCCGCGATACCCTGGACCCGTCGTTGAAGCTGATCCCGTTCAAGGACACCGCCGACCACAAGGAAAGCCTGTTCAGCTACTACTACCGCCTCTGCGAAATCGACGACATGGTCTGCTACCCGTGGGTGGCCCAGGTGTTCTCCGGTTTCACCCTCAAGGAGCTCAAGGGCTACGTCGACGAACTGATGGCGTCGGGCAAGCCGGTGCCGAGCACCTATTACGATGGCGATGTGGTGAAGAACATCGAGGTGCAGCCGCCGAAGGTCTTCGCCGGCCAGGTCGAGCTGTACAACAAGCTGATGGAGAACGGTATCGAGGTCTACGTGATGACCGCCGCCTCCGAGGAACTGGTGCGCATGGTCGCGGCCGATCCCAAGTATGGCTACAACGTCAAGCCGCAGAACGTGATCGGTGTGACCACCCTGCTCAAGGACCGCAAGACCGGCGAGCTGACCACCGCGCGCAAGCAGATCAGCGCCGGCAAGTATGACGAGAAGGCCAACCTCGGCCTGGAACTGACTCCGTACCTGTGGACCCCGGCGACCTGGATGGCCGGCAAGCAGGCGGCCATCCTGACCTATATCGACCAGTGGAAAAAACCGGTACTGGTCGGTGGCGACACCCCGTCCAGCGATGGCTACATGCTGTTCCACAGCGTCGACGTGGCCAAGGGTGGCGTACACCTGTGGGTCAACCGCAAGGACAAGTACATGAACCAGCTCAACGGCATGATCAAGAGCAATGCCGAAGCCCAGAAAAAGGAAGGTCTGACGGTGACGGCGGACCAGAACTGGGTGATCGTCAAGCCGGAAGAGATCCAGTAAGACCGGGTTGCTCCGAGCAGGCAGTAAAAAGCCCGGCACTTTGGCCGGGCTTTTTGTTGGACGACGGTGCTTACGGCACCAGCTTGTCGAGCATCGCCTTGTCGCGCACCGCGCCCTTGTCGGCGCTGGTGGCGAGCAGGGCGTAGGCCTTCAGCGCGCTGGTGACCTTGCGTGGACGCTGTTCGGCCGGTTTCCAGCCTTTCTTGTCCTGCTCGACACGGCGGGCCGCCAGTTCCTCGTCGCTGACCAGCAGGTTGATCGAGCGGTTCGGAATGTCGATCAGTACCTTGTCGCCATCCTGCACCAGGCCGATCGCGCCGCCGGCAGCGGCTTCCGGGGAAGCGTGGCCGATGGACAGGCCCGAGGTGCCGCCGGAGAAGCGGCCGTCGGTCAGCAAGGCGCAGGCCTTGCCCAGGCCCTTGGACTTCAGGTACGAGGTCGGGTAGAGCATTTCCTGCATGCCCGGGCCGCCTTTCGGGCCTTCGTAGCGGATGATCACGATGTCGCCGGCCTTCACTTCGTCGGCCAGGATGCCGCGCACGGCGCTGTCCTGGCTTTCGAAGATCTTCGCGTTGCCTTCGAACACCAGGATCGACTCGTCGACACCGGCGGTCTTCACCACGCAACCGTCGAGGGCGATGTTGCCGTACAGCACGGCGAGGCCGCCTTCCTTCGAGTAGGCGTGCTCGACGCTGCGGATGCAGCCGTTCTCGCGGTCGTCGTCGAGGGTCTCCCAACGGGTCGCCTGGCTGAAAGCGGTCTGGGTCGGGATACCGGCCGGGCCGGCCTTGAAGAAGGTGTGCACCGCTTCATCGTCGGTCTGGGTGATGTCCCAGTGGGCGATGGCCTCGGCCAGGCTCCTGCTGTGGACGGTCGGCAGGTCGGTGTGCAGCAGGCCGCCACGGGCCAGCTCGCCGAGAATGCTGATGATGCCGCCGGCACGGTGCACGTCTTCCATATGGTACTTCTGGATGTTCGGCGCGACCTTGCACAGCTGCGGCACCTTGCGTGACAGGCGGTCGATGTCGCGCAGATCGAAGGCGACTTCGGCTTCCTGGGCGGCGGCCAGCAGGTGCAGGATGGTGTTGGTGGAACCGCCCATGGCGATGTCCAGGGTCATGGCGTTTTCGAACGCCTTGAAGTTGGCGATGCTGCGCGGCAGTACCGAGTCGTCGTTCTCGCCGTAGTAGCGCTGGCACAGCGCGACGATGTCGCGACCGGCGCGCAGGAACAGCTGTTCGCGGTCGGCGTGGGTGGCCAGGGTCGAGCCGTTGCCCGGCAGGGCCAGGCCCAGGGCTTCGGTCAGGCAGTTCATCGAGTTGGCGGTGAACATGCCGGAGCACGAACCGCAGGTCGGGCAGGCGCTGCGCTCGTACTCGGCAACCTTCTCGTCAGAAGCGTTGGAGTCGGCGGCGATGACCATCGCGTCCACCAGGTCCAGGCCGTGGGAGGCCAGTTTGGTCTTGCCGGCTTCCATCGGACCGCCGGAGACGAAGATCACCGGGATGTTCAGGCGCAGGGCGGCCATCAGCATGCCGGGGGTGATCTTGTCGCAGTTGGAGATGCAGACGATGGCGTCGGCGCAGTGGGCGTTGACCATGTACTCGACGGAGTCGGCGATGATCTCGCGGCTCGGCAGCGAATAGAGCATGCCGTCGTGGCCCATGGCGATGCCGTCATCCACGGCGATGGTGTTGAATTCCTTGGCGACGCCACCGGCGCGTTCGATTTCGCGGGCGACCAGTTGGCCCATGTCCTTGAGGTGGACGTGACCGGGTACGAACTGGGTGAAGGAGTTGGCGACGGCGATGATCGGTTTCTTGAAGTCGGCGTCTTTCATCCCCGTGGCGCGCCACAGGGCGCGGGCACCGGCCATGTTGCGGCCGTGGGTGGATGTTTTCGAGCGGTAATCAGGCATGGAGCACTCCGGGCGGCTAATCAGGTAACAAGTGGGGAGTGAGCTTCTATTGACCCTCGGGAACACCTGGAAAATGGCCGTGTGTCCGAAAGCTGCCGACAACGGCACGGGATCGCCGTGCGTCTCAGCCTGAGCTCATAAACCCGCCGGGGGATGACTGGCGATGAATAGGACGATTCTACACCGCTGGCGGCTGGAAGGAATGGGGCGCGGTGTTGAGAGTGGTATACGAGCAAGCGTTGCTTTTCACTCCATGATTGCTTGTGCAGGGCGTTGGACCAGAGCATTCAGGCCTAAACCGACAATGCTCAAGAGTAGAAAAGTCCAACCCAGAGTCGATAGCAAATCTGTAGCGCTGAAATTGATTAGCATGCTGATCAGCCCCCCACAGATGAAAATCAGCGTGTTGCCAACGGAGGCGCTGGTTCCCGAATGGTTGGGAAAACGCTCCATTGCCTTGGAGGTCGCTGCGGGTCTGGTTGTCGTAATTCCCACTGTGCAAATGACCATTGGTAATAGTATGTCTAACGGAGATGTGCTGAATCGACTTGGTATATAGATCAGTAGCAGTCCGGCAGTGGACACCATACAAAAACCTATGGCGATCTGGGTGCTGATAGTTGTGCGATTGCTAACAACTCTAGCCAGAGTTCCACCTACTGCATAGGCGACTCCGTATAATAGAAGGATTGCTGAAAATTGATATTGGGAAAGCTGCAGCTGCTCCATGAAGATCAGTGGCGAAACCACTATAAAGGAAAAGTGACAGGAAAACGCAATGGCGGCTATAAGCCAATAACCGAAGAATAATTTATCCCTGCAAATATGGCTGTAAGATCTTAAGATCGAGTACTGAGTGTTTTTTTTCGTTGAGTCGTCTTTTAGGGTTGAGCAGGTTTTAATAAAAACAACGGCGGCTACAACAAAAAAAAGATAGAAGCTGCCTCTCCAGTCTAGTAATTCTTGGAGAATGCTGCCAGCCAGCGGTGAGATGGATATGAACACTCCACTGGCGGTGACAATCATAATTCTCAGGCTGTCCCGTTCTTTCCCTTCAAACAGATCTTGAACCAGCGCCTGAGAGAGAACAAAACAGCCACATCCCAGTGCCTGAATTATACGAAATAGAATGAAAATTTTATAATCGCTGGAAAGCGCGCACCCCATGGCTCCTATCATTGATGCGATCATTCCCAAGAGTAGGAGGTTTTTCCGACCGGTTCTGTCCGATAAGGGCCCAATGAGTAGCTGGGAAAAAGATATTCCGATGGCAAACAGGCTTATGGAGAGAGCAATGTCGGCGGATGGCCGATTGAAGTGTAGCGCCATCGCGGGAACGGAGGGCAGCAAAACATCAATCGGAAAGACACCAAGCAATACCATGAGTAAAAGTAGCGAGATGACAGATTTCTTGTTGGTGTTTTCTGTGATCGTTTTTTGGTCAGTCATCTAGTAGTCCTATTTTTTAAAGTCAATTTTATTTTCTATTTTGGAAGGCGCCAGATTTTTTTGGTGATTAACCACGCGGAGTAATTTGGTAGGGTGTTTCTATGAGTTTTGTAGGCATGATCGCTGTGAAGTAGAGGGTTGCGTTGATAGCTGTTTTTGGCGGTGGGTATTATGTTTATTTAATAAAGATTATCTGTAGAGGTTTTGCAGCGAGGGTTTAATTCCAGGAGCTTCAAGCACCCAGTCCTCGATGTGCGCAGTGGTGGGTCGATGAGAGCGCTCAGTGTTCAGCCTTGGCGCTGCTCAGCAGGCCGAGCAGGCTGCAAATGACGAAGCCCATGCCGAGGGTCGGCAGCAGCAGGACGTCGCTCCTGGCCAGCAATGCGCTGCTGGCGGCGGCTGCCAGAAACATGAGGGTGTTGCCCGCCGACGCCGCGGTGCCGGCGTTCGCCGGGAACAGCAGCATCGCTGCGGAGATCGCCGTCGGGCGGGTGATGCTGACCGCCGCGGCACTCAGGCACATCGGCAGCAGCAGGCTGGCGGTGGAGACCAGCCCCAGTTGCAGGGTCAGCAGCAGTGCCAGGCCGGCGGCACCCAGCAGGAGCAGGCCGATATCGATCTGCGCACGCACGCCCAGGCGCTTCTGCAACCGGGTGGCCAGCACGCCACCCAGCAGGTAGGCAGCACCATAGATCAGCAGCACGATGGCGTATTGGTATTCGGAGAGGCGCAAGCCGTCCATGAAGATCAGCGGCGAGACGCTGGTCAGGGCGAAGTAGGGGCAGAACACCAGCGCCGCGATCTGCCAGTAACGACGGAAGTCGCCATGGCCGAGGATCTTGCGCATCGACTGGCGCGGCGCCGGACCTTGCGTGGTCCCGGTTGCGGAGCGCCGAGGCAGCGCCCGCAAGGCCAGCAGGAAGAGGCCGGCAGCGACCAGGGTAAAGGCATGGAAGCTGCTCCTCCAGCCGAAGCTGTCCAGCAGCCAGGAGCCGAGCAGGGGTGAGAGGGCGACGAACAGGCCGCTGAAGCTCATGTAGAAAATGCGAACAGGGATGCGTTCCTGCGGCTCGAACAGGTCTTCGACCAGCGCCAGGCCGAGGACGAAGAAGCCGCAACCCAGTGCCTGGACGCTGCGAAAGAACAGGAAGGCGACGAAGTCCGTGGCCAGGGTGCAGCCGATGGCACCGATGCAGGAGAGGGTGAGGCAGGCCAGCAGCACCTGCTTGCGTCCGAACCGATCGGAAAGTGGCCCCATCACCAACTGCGAGACGACAAAGACCAGGGTGAACAGGCTGACCGTCAGGGCGATGTCGGCGGTCGAGGTGGCGAATTGCTCCGCCAGGGCTGGAAACGCCGGCAACAGAACATTGAGCGGGAAAAAGCTGATCAGTGATATGCCGGTGACCAGCAGCAGTTGGGGGCGGCTCGATTGCCGGATGCTTGTGTCGGTCGACGCCATCATTGGCTTCCCGATGGGGTCTTGAGCAGTTCCTGAAGTTCGTCGCAGATCGATTCGCCATGGCTGTAGCCGGCACCGACGAACAGCAGTGGCTGTTCGCTCAGGTCCTCCAGGCGCAGTGCCTGCTCGATCTTCTGTTCGCACAGGGCGGCGGTTACCCAGGTCTTCAGGCCCAGGGCGGTGGCGGTAAGCTGGAAGGTTTGCGATATATGCCCGGCTTCCAGCAGGGCGACGCGATAACCCTGGGAATGCGGATACTTCCACCACATTTTGTCGAATCGGCAAGTAATGAATATGCCGAATGGCAAGTTTTCGATAAAGTGCTGGCCTTGCACTAAAGTGGCCAATGGCACGCCGAGGCCTCTTATAAGTGTCAGTGCATGTTTGTCAGGGTGATAATAATAAAAACCCGGTCCGATATCGTCGACATTACGGATATAAAGATAACCTTCGCTGCAATTGAGGCCGCCGCCCGATGGGCTGCTGCGACGTGCACGAAAGTCTTCCGGTATGCAAGGGTCAGTATCCAGTTCGCGTTCCCTCAGATAACCCAGGGAAAGATAAAGAACCGTGCTGAGGTGTTCGAGGGAAATACGCCAGTCGAAAAACTTGCGGCAGGTCTTGCGTTGCAGGAGCACGCTGGTGAAGTCGACGCTGTTGCTCTCGCCATGACCCGGCAATGGCGGCGGAAGGTGGATCATGTCCTGGTGCAGAACGGTGGCATGGCGGTGGGGCGGTGGCTGCTGGCGCTGCATGACTTCCCGGCAGTGGGCAAGGTAGTCCCGTGCCCATTGGACACTGTTGTCCGGGGTGTTCGCCTGCGGCAGGTCGCGGGTGCCGACATGGAAGATTCTCGACAGGTCGTCCCAGCCCCAGTGGTCGTTGGGAAAGGGGTTTGCGCTGATGATGCCGGTGCTCACGAAGGTCGAATCGACTGGATGGTGCGGATCGAAGCGGGAGGGCTTCTCGACCAGTTCGGTCAGCCGGTCGGCATGGTGTTTATCCATCGAGTACTGTTCATGGGACTTGTAGTTCCAGATGACAAGTGCAGGTGGCTTTATCAGGATGAACAGGTCGGGATTGATATGCATGAGTCTGTGCCCGCTTTTCGGTTTTCAGGCTGGATCGAAGATGGGGGAATCGACCCAGCCTGTCTCGGGTTTATTTCGACGTTCCGAGCATCGCGTGATGGCCTGCGGATACTTTATGTTCAAGTTTTATCTTTTCCATGCTTGTGCCTCCTTTCTGTTTATATCGCCTCGATAGTGGGCGATTAATCAGATAATAGGCTCATGAAGAAAGTTGGCAATGAGCAGTTGTGTAGGTTATGTCCGAGTTATATGTCGGTCATATCCAGTTAATTGCGGTGGGCGAGCACTTTCGGGAGGGCGAGTGCCGCAGGAGTTTCAACTGGGGCGGAAAGTGGCCGGCCAGGCGCCACCCGCCCTGGGTACAGGGCGGGGCGCCAGCCACTCAGCTGTTGGGCAGCAGGCGGCAGGTGATGCTCTTGATGTAGCGGGTTTCCGGGATCGCCGGATGCACCGGGTGGTCCGGGCCCTGGCCGCCGCGTTCCAGCAGCTGGATATTGCGGTCCAGGTGGCGGGCGCTGGTCAGCAGGATGTTCTGCAGGTCGTCTTCCGGCAGGTGCATCGAGCATGAGGCGCTGACCAGGATGCCGTCCTTGCTCAGCAGGCGCATGGCCTGTTCGTTCAGGCGACGGTAGGCGCCCTCACCGTTCTTCAGGTCCTTCTTGCGCTTGATGAACGCTGGCGGGTCGGCCACGATCACGTCGAAACGCTCTTCGGCGGACTTCAGCTCCTTGAGGGCTTCGAATACGTCGCCTTCGATGCAGGTCAGCCTCTCGGCGAAACCGTTCAGTGCGGCGTTGCGCTCGACGCCGTCGAGAGCGAAGCCCGAGGCGTCGACGCAGAACACTTCGCTGGCGCCGAAGGCCGCGGCCTGCACGCCCCAGCCACCGATGTAGCTGAACAGGTCGAGCACCCGCTTGCCCTTGACGTAGGGTGCCAGGCGCGCGCGGTTCATGCGGTGGTCGTAGAACCAGCCGGTTTTCTGGCCTTCCATCACCGGCGCCTCGAACTTCACGCCGTTCTCTTCCAGGGCAACCCACTCCGGCACCAGGCCGAACACGGTCTCGACATAGCGCTCGAGGCCCTCGGCATCACGCGCCGCCGAGTCGTTCTTGAACAGGATGCCGCTGGGCTTGAGTACCTGGACCAGCGCGGCGATCACGTCGGCCTTGTGCTGTTCCATGGTCGCCGAGGCGAGCTGGACCACCAGGATATCGCCGAAACGGTCGACCACCAGGCCCGGCAGCAGGTCGGAATCGCCGTACACCAGGCGATAGAACGGCTTGTCGAACAGCCGTTCGCGCAGCGACAGGGCGACGTTGAGGCGGTGCACCAGCAGCGACTTGTCCAGTGGCAGGCGGGCATCGCGCGACAGCAGGCGGGCGCAGATCAGGTTGTTCGGGCTCATGGCGACGATACCGAGGGCCTTGCCGCCGGCGGCCTCGAGAATGGCCTGGTCACCGGCCTTGAAGCCGTGCAGCGGGGTTGCGGCCACGTCGATTTCGTTGCTGTAGACCCACAGGTGGCCGGCGCGCAGGCGGCGGTCGGCATTGGCTTTGAGGCGCAGGCTGGGCAGGGACATGACGTCGCTCCGGGAAAAAAGAGCGGAATTATAACGGGAGTTGGCGTTCACCGGTTCGTCAAGTTTCATGTGATTGAGTTCACATATCACCCATCCTGAACCACTTTTCCGCTAGAATCGGCGACTCGCCCGGAGTGTGTACCAATGTCCCAAGAACTTTCAGCCGAACAGATCCAGCAGGCCTTGCAAGGCATCAGCGTGCCGCCTCAACCGCAGATCATGGTGGATCTGCAGATGGAGCAGTACATGCCTGATCCGGACCTGGATGTGATCGCCCGGCTGATCAGTCAGGACCCCGGGCTCTCCGGTGCGCTGCTCAAGATCGTCAATTCGCCCTACTACGGGCTGACCAACAAGATCGCCTCGATTCAGCGGGCGGTGACCCTGCTGGGCAGCCGTTCGATCATCAACCTGATCAACGCGCAGTCGATCAAGGGCGAGATGGCCGATGAAACCATCGTGACCCTCAACCGCTTCTGGGACACCGCCCAGGACGTGGCGATGACCAGCCTGACGCTGGCCAAGCGCACCGGCTCCCAGGCCATCGACGAGGCCTATGCCCTGGGGCTGTTTCACGATTGCGGGATCCCGCTGATGCTCAAGCGCTTCCCCGACTACATGACGGTGCTGGAGCGGGCCTACGCCGATGCCGGTCCCGAGAAGCGGGTGGTGGACACCGAGAACGATGCGTTCAACACCAACCATGCGGTGGTCGGCTACTACACGGCCAAGTCCTGGCGCCTGCCGGAGCACGTGACCAACGCCATCGCCAACCACCACAACGCGTTGGCGATCTTCAGCGACGAATCGACCCGCAACAGCCAGTTGAAGAACCTGCTGGCGATCCTGAAAATGGCCGAGCATATCTGTGAGTCCCACCGGGTACTGGGCAACCAGACCGAGGACCGCGAATGGAATGCCATCGGCCACCTGGTGCTCGACTACGTCGGCCTGTCCGACTACGACTTCGAGACACTCAGGGAAAACATCCGCGAACTGGGTGCGCACTGATCGGGCGCACGCCATTTCCTGAACGGGAATCTCCATGCCTGAACTACCCGAAGTCGAAACCACCCGGCGCGGTATCGCGCCTCATCTGGAAGGGCAGCGGGTCAGTCGCGTGATCGTCCGCGACCGGCGCCTGCGCTGGCCGATCCCGGAAGACCTGGATGTGCGGCTGTCCGGGCAGCGGATCGTCCAGGTCGAGCGGCGGGCCAAGTACCTGCTGATCAATGCCGAGGTCGGCACGCTGATCAGCCACCTGGGAATGTCGGGCAACCTGCGCCTGGTCGAGGTCGGCCTGCCGGCGGCCAGGCATGAGCATGTGGATATCGAGCTGGAGTCGGGCCTGGCCCTGCGTTATACCGACCCGCGCCGTTTCGGGGTCATGCTCTGGAGTCTCGACCCGCTCAAGCACGAATTGCTGGCGCGGCTGGGGCCGGAACCGCTGACCGACCTGTTCGACGGCGAGCGGCTGTTCCAGCTGTCCCGTGGGCGCTCGATGGCGGTCAAGCCGTTCATCATGGACAACGCGGTGGTGGTCGGCGTGGGTAACATCTATGCGACCGAAGCGCTGTTCGCCGCCGGGATCGACCCGCGGCGCGAGGCCGGCGGTATTTCCCGGGCGCGCTACCTGAAGCTGGCGACCGAGATCAAGCGGGTGCTGGCCCATGCCATTGAGCGTGGCGGCACCACCTTGCGCGACTTCATCGGCGGTGACGGCCAGCCCGGCTATTTCCAGCAGGAGCTGTTCGTCTATGGTCGTGGCGCCGAGCAGTGCAAGGTCTGCGGCAGCGGCTTGCGCGAGATTCGCCTGGGGCAGCGTGCCAGCGTGTATTGCCCGCGTTGTCAGAGCTGACCCGAGTTGCCGGCAGGCGCTATAGTGAGTCTTTGCCCCCATTGCTTAGCCCAAGGATAGCGCCATGACACCGTTTCGTACCCTGGCCTTGTTGCTGGCCCTGACCTTTGGCCTGCAGTCACTGCCGGCCCTGGCCGAAGACGGGACCAGCGGCGACCCGACCTACCGGATCCAGAACCCGCCAGCCTACGCGATGATCGGTGACCTGCTGGTTGCCCGGCCGCTGCTGGTGGGCGCGACCCTGGTCGGCACGGCGGTGTTCGTGGTTTCGCTGCCTTTTACCGTGTTTGGCGGGGTCGACGGTGTGGGCAAGGCCGGCAAGGCGCTGGTGGTCGACCCGGGCAAGGCGGCCTTCGCCCGGTGCCTGGGTTGCACGGCGGAAGGTTTCGACGGCGATCAGTGATCTGCGGGGGGCTTCGCGGCGACCTGTTCGCGGAAAAGTCCAGCTCCCACAGCGTCAGCGTCGTTCGCAGGACTCATGCACGGCGCGAGCACTTATGGGGGCCGGATTTATTCGCGAAGAGGCCCGCACAGCTTGCCTACCACCATGGAATCCTCCACGGGGCGCGGGATATCAGGCCTTGCCCGTAATCTTGCGATACTTGGCCATCAGCTCTTCCTGGGTTTCCGGATGAGCTTCGTCCAGCGGGATGCAATCCACCGGGCAGACCTGCTGGCACTGGGGCTCGTCGTAGTGGCCGACACACTGGGTGCACAGGTTCGGGTCGATCACGTAGATCTCTTCGCCCTGGGAAATGGCGGCGTTCGGACACTCGGGTTCGCAGACGTCGCAGTTGATGCAATCGTCGGTAATGATCAGGGACATGGGCACTCCGGCCCGGGCGGCAGGCCCGGGCAACGTGAAAACTTGATGTGCCAATTGTGCCGCATTGACGCGCGCAGTGCACGCGGGTACGTCAGGGCTGGCGTCAGCTGCGCCGTCCGTGGCAGCTCCCGGGAGCTGCCAGGCGGGGTTACTTCCTGAAGCGCAGGGTCAGGGCGTCGGCCACCGCCGGGTGGACGAACTTGCTGATATCTCCGCCCAATGCGGCGATTTCTCGAACCAGCGTCGAGGAAATGAACGAGTAGCGCTCGGACGGCGTGAGGAACAGACTCTCCACCTCCGGTGCCAGTTGACGGTTCATGTTCGCCAGCTGGAATTCGTACTCGAAGTCCGACACGGCACGCAGGCCACGCAGGAACACGTTGGCGTTCTGCTCCTTGGCAAACTGCGCCAGCAGCGTGGAAAAACCCATCACTTCGACATTGGGCAGGTGCTTGGTGACCTCGCGGGCCAACTCCACACGCTGTTCCAGCGGGAAAAGCGGGTTTTTCTTCGGGCTGGCGGCCACGGCAATGATCACGTGGTCGAACAGGCGCGCGGCGCGTTCGACCAGATCGCCATGGCCCTTGGTAATCGGGTCGAAGGTACCTGGGTACAACACTCGGTTCATCGCGTCGTCCTGGTGGGAGTCCGTTGGGGAATCGGATGGTATCGCAGCCTTTCCTGTCGGCCAAGTCAGGACGCATGGAAGAAAGCCGTATGGACGTCGTGAACACTCCTCTTATGCGGTTTTCAGGCGCTCTGCCAGGGCCGTCGCCAACTGGGCGGTCAGCCCGTAGACGGAAAGCTGCGGGTTGGCGCCGATGCTGGTGGGGAACAGCGAGCCGTCATGGATCGACAGGTTGCGCAGTTGATGGTGGCGGCCGAGGCTGTCGGCGACTGCGGTTTTCGGGTCTTCGCCCATGGCGCAGCCGCCCATCACGTGGGCGCTGCCCAGCCGGGTGCGGTAGGTTTCCAGGCGCAGACCATCGATCAGGGTTTTGGCCTGGTCGAGGGAGTTCACGTAGTTGGCATCGGCATGCAGCGGCAACACCGACTTGGCGCCGGCGGCGAACTGGATCTCGGCCATGCTGTGGAACGCCCGGCGCAGGCCGTCCCAGGCGTAGGGCGACACCTGGTAGTCGAGCACCGGGCTGCCATCGCCGCGCAGTTCCACCTCACCGCCCGGGCTGTCGGGGTGAAAACCGTCGCGCAGCAGGGCCAGCATCACGTGGGTGTGCGGCAACTGTTCCATGCGCAGGGCACTCTGCGGGCCGAAGCCGCCGAGCAGGGTGCTGGCCAGTGCCGGTTGCAGCGGTGGCACTTCCAGTTTGTAGGACATGTGCCCGGTGGTGCCGTCCAGCCATTGGAAATGGTCGGAATAGATGGATTGCGGGGCGCCGTAATAGGGGTTGATCACCTCGGAAAACTGCCCGGCGGAGAAATTCACCAGGTGCAGGAAGGTCCGTTTGCCCAGGCGATCGTGCGGGTCGGGCGCCTTGGAACGCAGCAGCAGCCCGGGGCTGTTGATACCGCCGCCAGCCAGCACGTAGTGGCGGGCCTTGACGGTGATCTTGCGGCCATTGGGGGCGACGCAGCGCGGGTCCATCCCTGAGCATTGCAGGCTGCTGACCTTGTCGCCCTCGATCAGCAGCCGTTCGGCGCGTGCCAGGTAGAGCAGTTCGCCGCCTTTTTCCAGGGTGGCGGGGATCGTGGTGACCATCATCGACTGCTTGGCGTTGGTCGGGCAGCCCATGCCGCAGTAGCCCAGGTTCCAACAGCCGCGCACGTTGCGCGGGATGACCTTCCAGCTGTAGTTGAGCTTTTCGCAGCCGTTGCGCAGTACGTCGTTGTTGGCATTGGGTGGCATCACCCAGGGCGCGACGCCGAGCCGCTGCTCCATTTTCTCGAACCACGGCGCCATCTCGGCGACGCTGTGGCCCTTGACGTTGTGTTCCCTGGCCCAGTGTTCGAGGGTCGGCTCGGGCGTGCGGAAGCTGGAGGTCCAGTTGATCAGCGTGGTACCGCCGACCGCGCGGCCCTGGAGAATGGTGATGGCGCCATCCTTGCTCATGCGGCCGATCCCTTCCTGGTAGAGGCTGGTGTAGGCCTCGTCTTCGAGCATCTTGAAGTCGTCACTGGTCTTCAGCGGCCCTTCCTCGATCAGCAAGACCTTATAGCCGGCGGTACTGAGGATTTCGGCGGTGGTTCCGCCGCCGGCACCGCTGCCGATGATCGCGACATCGGCCTCCAGAGTCAGGTCCTGTTGCAGTTGCGAGCCGTTGTAGGTTTTCCAGCCGCGGGCCAGGCCTTCGCGGAACAGATCGGGTACCGGCATGTGACGCCTCTTTTATTGTTGTTTTGACAGGTGTGCCTGGTTGAGGGCGGCGGCGAAGCTAGACCTTGGGCGGCCCCGGATAGCCACAGTGGGCCCAGGCCTCGGGGCGGTTGTACCAGGCCATCATCACCAGTTGCAGCAGCGAGGCGTGGCCCATGCGCAGCAGGCTCAGCAGGCTGTTTTCCCAGCGTTCGAGAAAGGCCTGGATCTGCTCGGTACTGGCATTTTCCCAACTACCCCAGATGCCCGTCAGTGGGCCGCGGGTAATGCCCATGCCGAGCACGTCGAACAACTGACGGGTGAGCTTGAGCATCTCCGGCGAGAGGTGGGCGAGGCTCTTGTCGAGGCTGGCCAGGGTCTGGTCGACGGCGGCGGGCATCTTGTCGGGGCTCACCGCCCCCTGCAGCATCACCGGGATCAGCGCCCGCAGAAACGGCAGGTCAGCCGCCTGCAGGACGACGAAGCCGTTGGCCGGCCCGGCCGCCGAACAGCCGGTCAGGCTGGCGGCCAGTCCGGCAGTGGTGAGGAAGGCACTGGCGCACAGGCCGAGTTTCAGCAGGCCGCGCCGTGACAGCTCGGGGGATTCGGACAGGCTTGAAGTCATTATTGTTATACCTGGGCAAGGTCAGCGAACGAACAGCTTCTGGATCAGTTTATGGATCGATTTTCCATAGGGCGGGTAAATCAGTCGTGCGGCGTTGAAGCGCTGCTTGGTCAATACGCCCTTGGCCTTGCTGAAGGTCAGGAAGCCTTCATGTCCATGGTAATGGCCCATCCCCGAGGGGCCGATGCCGCCGAACGGCAGGTCTTCCTGGGGAACGTGCAAAAGGGTGTCGTTGAGGCAGACCCCGCCGGAATGGGTTTCGTGGAGCACCCGCTGCTGCTCGCCCCTGTTGTAGCCGAAGTAGTAGAGCGCCAGTGGGCGGGGTCGCTGATTGATGTAGGCGAAAGCCTCATCGAGGCCGTTATAGGGAACGATCGGCAACAGCGGACCGAAAATCTCGTCCTGCATGACGGTCATTTCGTCACTGACATTCAGCAGCAGGCTGTGGCCCATGCGGCGTTGCTGGCCCTGGTCGAAAAGCGGAATCAGCAGCGCCCCCTTGCTGGTGGCATCGCTGATGTAGCCGTTGAGCCGTGCCAGCTGTCGTTCGTTGATGATGCTGGTGTAGTCCGGGTTGTCCGCCAGGGTCGGATAGAAGCCGCGTACCGCCTGGCGATAGGCTTCGACGAAGGCACCGACCCGTTCCTCCGGCACCAGCACGTAGTCCGGGGCCACGCAGGTCTGGCCGGCGTTCAGGGTCTTGCCGAAGGCGATGCGCTCGGCGGCGTCCTTGAGTGGTACGTCGCCGGAGACGATCGCTGGCGACTTGCCTCCCAACTCCAGGGTCACCGGCGTCAGGTGCTCGGCGGCGGCGCGCATCACGTGCTTGCCGATGCTGGTGGCGCCGGTGAACAGCAGGTGATCGAACGGCAGCTTGGAAAAGGCCATGCCGATGTCCACGTCACCGAGTACCACGCACACCAGATCTTCCGGGAATACCCGGCCCAACAGTTCCTTGAGCAGCAGGCCGGTGGCCGGGGTCGATTCGCTGAGCTTGAGCATCACCCGATTGCCCGCGGCCAGGGCGCCGACCAGCGGGCCGATGGCGAGAAACAGCGGGTAGTTCCACGGCACGATCACGCCCACCACGCCCAGCGGCTGGTAGACCACCTTGGCCGAGGCCGGCTGGAAGGCCAGGCCGACCTGGCGCCGGGCCGGCTTCATCCAGCGCTTGAGGTGCTTGCGGGCGTAATGGATGCCGTGGAGGCTGGGCATCAGTTCGGCCAGCAGGGTCTCGTCGGCGCTGCGGTTGCCGAAGTCGGCGTTGATGGCTTCGATAATTGCCCGTCGTTCGTCGCTGAGTAGATGGCGCAGGCTCTCCAGCCACTGCCGACGTTGCTCGGCCGGTGGCATCGGATGCGCGGCATAGGCCCGGCGCTGGGCCTGGAACAGGCGCTGGAGCTCGCTCTGTTGCTGCTGTGATTCCTGCAGGTAGGCGATTTCGGCAGACATGGCGCACTCCAGAGAATGTGTTTTTATTTTTAAACAAATGTTTAGAGCTAAAGCTCGAAAATGTCAACAGCCGTGGGCGCCACGAACCGTTTATCCCTCGCGTGATAGGCCGTAAGATGCGAAACACCGCACTTTTGAAGTAAAGCTGAGTCATGGCCCGACGAATAAAAACCAGTGAGCGCATCGTTCAGAACAGCCTCGACCTGTTCAACCAGCAGGGCGAGCGCAGCGTCAGCACCAATCACATCGCGGCGCACATGGAGATTTCGCCGGGCAACCTCTACTACCACTTCCCCAACAAGCAGGCGATCATCGCCGTGCTGTTCGCCGAATACGAAGAACTGGTGGACAGTTTCCTGCGCCCGCCCCAGGGCCGCGCCGCGACCATCGAGGACAAGCGCTTCTATCTCAAGGCGCTGCTGGCGGCGATGTGGCGCTATCGTTTCCTGCATCGCGACCTTGAACACCTGCTCGAAAGCGATGCCGAACTGGCGGCGCGTTATCGGCGGTTCTCCCAGCGCTGCCTGATCCAGGGGCAGTTGATCTACAAGGGGTTCGTCGATGCCGGGATTCTCGCGATGGACGCGGTGCAGATCGAGTCGCTGACCCTCAACGCCTGGATCGTTCTGACCTCCTGGGTGCGCTTTCTCAGCACCACCCGGGAAAGCGCCAACCACCTGAGCGAGGAGTCGATCAAGCGTGGGGTGTACCAGGTGCTGGTGCTCGAGTCGGGCTTCGTCACGCCCCAGGCCCGGGAGGCGGTCGACAGGTTGCTGAATGAATTCTATGTCCCCCTGGCCAAGGCTCTGGAAGAGGCCTAGGGCGGCGGGTTGTTTTATCCCTTTACGAGGAATGAGTCATGCCCCTTGCGCAATTGATCAGCCCGCAGCAACTGGCCGAGCGCCAGGCCCGGCCCGGGTTGGTGATCCTGGATTGCCGTTTTGCCCTGGAAGACCCCGACTATGGCCAGCGCAGCTATGCCGAGGGGCATATCGAGGGCGCGCACTTCGCCGATCTGGAGCGCGATCTCAGCGGCCCGGTGACCCGGGGCGTGACCGGGCGTCACCCGCTGCCCGAGCCGGCGGCGCTGGTGGAACATCTGCAGGCCTGGGGGATCAGCGCCGACAGCGAAATCGCGCTGTATGACGATGGCCCCGGCATGTACGCGGCCCGGGCCTGGTGGTTGCTGGCGTGGCTGGGCAAGCGCGATGGCGTGTTCCTGCTCGATGGCGGCCTGAAGTCCTGGCACGCGGCCGGGTTGCCGTTGAGTCTGAATCCACCGCCGAGTGGCCGTGGCACTTTCAGCGGCAGTGCGGACCCTTCATTGCTGATCACTGCCGAACAGCTGCAACAGCGCCTCGGCCAGCCATCCATGACGCTGCTCGATGCCCGCGCGTTGCCGCGTTTTCGGGGCGAGGTGGAGCCTATCGATCCGGTCGCCGGGCATATCCCGGGGGCGCAGTGCGCGGCGTTCAACGACAACCTCGGTGCCGACGGACGGTTCCTGCCGGCCGATCAGCTCAAGCAGCGTTTTGCCGCCCAGTTGGGTGATCGCCCGGTGCAGGAGCTGGTGGCCTATTGCGGCTCCGGGGTGACGGCGTGCCACAACCTGTTTGCGCTGAGCCTGGCGGGTTATCCGCTGGCAACCTTGTATCCGGGCTCGTGGAGCGAGTGGATCACCGATCCGCAGCGGGCGATCGCTATCGGCGATTGAGTGGCTGGTCTGTTCGCGGGCAAGCCCTGCTCCTACAGGCTGAGCGTCGTGCCAGTCCTGCGCACCACACCGCCCTCGTGTAGGAGCAGGGCTTGCCCGCGAATGGGGCCATAAGTCATGCCCCGTATCGTGAAACGGCCTGCACCAGGCATCAGTCGGTGACAGGGCTCAGCGGCCGGCCAGCCACTGCGGAATCCGTCGCTCCAGGTAGTAGTCGGGCTTGCCCAGGCTGCCGTCGACGAAGCCGACATGACCGCCCTTGTCCTGCAACTCGAACTCGGTATCCGCCGCCAGCTCGGCCGGCTCCGGCAGGCTGTGGCGGAACACGAAGGGGTCGTCCGCCGCCTGGATGATCAGGGTCGGTGTGCGGATTGCGCCGAGAAAGTACCGGCTCGATGCCCGGCGGTAATAATCCTGGGCATCCCGGTAGCCATGCAGCGGCGCGGTCACCCGGCCGTCGAAATCCCAGAAGGTGCGCATGCCCGTCAGCGGGCCGAGATCGCTGAGGGTCGCCAGGCCTTCGAGTCTGCCGTCATGCTGGAACTGGCGCTGCTTGTCCTTGATGTAGGCGAGCATCTCGCGCATGAAGTGCGCCTGGTAGACCCTGGAAAAACCCTGGCCGATGCGGTCTGCGCACTGATCCAGGCGAAACGGCACCGAGACCGCGACGCCAGCCTGCAAGCCGCTGTCGCCGGCACTTTCCCCCAGATGCTTGAGCAGCACGTTGCCGCCCAGCGAATACCCTACGGCGTAGAGTGCCGCCAGGGGCCGCTTGCGCCGAAGGTGGGCGATGGTCGCGGCGAGGTCCTCGCTGGCCCCGGAATGATAGCTGCGGGCCAACAGGTTCGGCTCGCCGGAGCAGCCCCGCCAGTTCAGCGCGACGCTGGCCCAGCCGCGATTGGCCAGGGCCTGTTGCATGCCGACGATATAGGGCGAATTCGAGGATCCGGTGAGCCCGTGCAGGAGCAGTACCAGGGGTGTCGAGGCCGCGTGGGGGCCGAACCAGTCGAGGTCGAGAAAGTCGCCGTCGTCCAGCCAGAGCCGTTCGCGCTGGCGGTCGAGTACGGTCTTCTTGCGCCAGAGCGGACCCCAGAGGGTCTGCAGATGGGGGTTGCCCAGGCCGGGAGCGGGGCTGAAACGGTTGGACATGGGGGGCGGTCTGTCTCGTCGTGGGTGCGCCAGGCGGCGCACCCGGTCGATCGGTCAGCCGGCGGCCGGGGCGCTGCGTTGCCATAGCGCATAGTACACCTGCCCGGACTTCTGCTCGCGGTGCAGGCGCCAGTTGCCTGGCAGGCCGAGGGTCGAGGGTGCGCTTTCGCTTTCGGTGTAGACCCAGGCATCGTCGGCCAGCCACTGGCGCTCTTCCAGCAGCGCGCAGACACCCGGCAGCAGGTTCTGGTTGAACGGCGGGTCGAGGAACACCAGGTCGAACGCGCTGGCCGGCTGGGTCTCCAGGTAGCGCAGGGCATCGGCGGTCTGCACCTGGCCGACGGTGCAGCGCAGGGTGCCCAGGTGCTCGCGCAGGCTGGACACGGCGACATGGCTGGCATCCAGCGCCTGGCCCATGGCCGCGCCACGGGACAGCGCCTCGAGGAACAGCGCGCCGCTGCCGGCGAACGGGTCGAGTACCCTGGCACCGGCGACGTAGGGTGCCAGCCAGTTGAACAGCGTTTCGCGCACCCGGTCCGGGGTTGGGCGCAGCCCCTGGACATCGGGGAAGGTCAGGCGGCGGCTGCGCCATTCGCCGCCGATGATGCGCAGTTTGTTCACGCCGTTGTGCGACGGTGCGGGTTTCTTGCTGGGACGCGATGGGCTGGCCATTAGTGCTCCGGAACCCCGAGCGGCTGCTCGGCGGGTTTGTCTGTCGGCGGCGGCAACGGCTTTTGCGGTACCGTCGGGCCTGCGGTGACGACGATCATCTTGTCGACGCTCAGGTGTTTGTCCATGGCGGCCTTGACCTGTTCGACGGTCAGCGCCTGGGTCTGCTGCATGAAGTCTTCAAGATAGTTCAGCGGCAGGTTGTAGAAGCCCATGGCACCCAACTGGCCGACGATATCGCTGTTGCTGGCGGTGGACAGCGGAAAGCTGCCGGCCATCTCGCGCTTGGCGTCGTCGAGTTCCTTCTGGGTCGGGCCGGACTTGAGGTACTCGGCCAGCACGTCTTCGACCAGTTTCTGCGTGCCTTCGCTCATTTCGGCGCGGGTCTGCAGGTTGATCATGAACGGGCCGCGCGCCTGCATCGGGCTGAAGCCGGAGTAGATACCGTAGGTCAGGCCGCGTTTTTCCCGCACCTCGCTCATCAGCCGAGTACCGAAACCGCCACCGCCGAGGATCTGGTTGCCCAGGGACAGCGCGGCATAGTCGGGATCGGCCCGGTCGATGCCCATCTGGGCCAGCAGGATGGTGGTCTGCTTGGACGGGAACTCGATATGCCCGCTGCTCGGTTGCGGGTCCTTGGCCAGGGCGATTTTCGGCAGTGCCGGCCCTTTTGGCAGGGCGGCCGAGACCTGGGCGGTCAGGGCTTCGGCTTCGCTGCGCGAGAGGTCGCCGACCAGCGCGATCACCACGTTGCCGGCGGCGTAGGCCTTGGTGTGGAAGGCGCGCAGTTGGGCGACGGTGATTGGCGGGATGCTCTTGGCCGTGCCTTCGCTGGGGTGACCGTAGGGGTGGTCGCCGTACAGGCGCTGGGACAGGTCCAGGCTCGCCAGCTTGCCGGGGTTCTGCTTCTGGAACTCGAAGCCGGCCAGCAGCTGGTTCTTGATCCGGGCCAGGGAATCGGCCGGGAAGGTCGGCTTGCCGACCACCTGGGCGAACAGCTTCAGGGCCGGCTCGCGTTTGTCGGCGGCACTGAGGCTGCGCAGCGAGGCGATCGCCATGTCCTTGTAGGAGCCGTTGCCGAAATCCGCGCCAAGGCCTTCGAAGCCCTGGGCGATGGCGCCGACGTCCTTGCCGGCCACGCCTTCGTTGAGCATGGCGTTGGTCAGGGTGGCCAGGCCCGGGGTCTTGCCGTCCTGGCTGCTGCCGGCGGCGAAGGTCAGGCGCAGGTCGAACATCGGCAGTTCATGGGCCTCGACGAACAGCACCCGGGCGCCTTCGGCGGTGTTCCAGGTCTGTACGTTCAGGCTGCGCCGGGCCGGCGCCTTGTCGTCCAGTTCGGCCAGCGATTGCAGCTTGTGGCTCGACTTGGCCTCTTCCAGGGCCTGGCCGGCCTGGGCACTTGCCAGACCCAGCAGGGGCAGGCCGAAACTGCCGGCGGCGACGATCAGGGCCAGGCCGGGCAGGGTGAAGCGCGAACCCTTGCTCATGGGCGGGTCTCCTCGGGCAGTACATGGGCGACGCTGAGACGTTCGCGGGTGAAGTAGGTGCGGGCGGCCTTCTGGATGTCCTCCGGGGTCACGCTCTGCAGGTCGGCCAGTTCGCTGTCCATCAGCTTCCAGGACAGGCCGACGGTTTCCAGCTGGCCGATGGCGGTGGCCTGGCTGGTGATCGAGTCACGCTCGTAGACCAGCCCGGCGATGACCTGGGCACGCACGCGTTCAAGCTCCTCGGCGGTCGGCGGCTTGGTCTTGAGCTGGTCCAGCAGGCGCCACAGACCGGCCTCGGCGTTGGCCAGGGTTTTCTTCTTCTGTACGTTCGGCATCGCCGACAAGGTGAACAGGCTGTCGCCACGGGTGTAGGCGTTGTAGCTGGCCGAACCGCCGGAGATCAGTTCCTCGCCACGCTCCAGTTGTGAGGAAAGGCGGGCGCTGTAGCCACCATCGAGCAGCGCGGCGATCAGGCGCAGGGCATTGACCGAACGCGGGTCCTGGGCGGTGGCGATGCTCGGCACGTTGAACCCGAGCATCAGGCTCGGCAACTGGGTCTTCACGTGCAGGGTGATCTGCCGTTCGCCGGGTTCGTCCAGCTCGCGCGGAATCTTCGCCGGTGGCGTGTCGCGCCGGGGGATTGCGCCGAAGTAGCGCTGCGCCAGGTTCTTCACCTCGTCCGGGGTGACATCGCCGACCACCACCAGGGTGGCGTTGTTCGGCACGTACCAGGACTGGTACCAGTGGCGCAGTTCCTCGACCTTCATGCGGTCCAGGTCGGCCATCCAGCCGATGGTCGGCGTGTGGTAGCCGCTGGCCGGGTAGGCCATCGCCTTGAAGCGCTCGAAGGCCTTGCCCATCGGCTTGTCCTCGGTACGCAGGCGGCGCTCTTCCTTGATCACCTCGATCTCGCGGCTGAACTCGTCTGCCGGCAGGCGCAGGCTGGCCATGCGGTCGGCTTCCAGTTCGAAGGCCACGCCCAGGCGGTCGCGGGCCAGGACCTGGTAGTAGGCGGTGTAGTCGTCGCTGGTGAAGGCGTTTTCCTCGGCGCCCAGGTCGCGCAGGATCAGCGAGGCCTCGCCGGGGCCGACCTTCTCGCTGCCCTTGAACATCATGTGTTCCAGGGCATGGGAGAGGCCGGTCTGGCCCGGGGTTTCATAGCTCGAACCGACCTTGTACCAGACCTGTGAAACCACCACGGGGGCGCGGTGGTCTTCGCGGACCACGACCTTCAGGCCGTTGTCGAGGGTGAATTCGTGGGTCGGTTGCGGGTCGGCGGCGAAGGCCGCGAGCGGCAGACAAAGCGTGCTGAGCAACAGGCCGGCGGCGCGGCGGGCTAGAGCATTCATTCGTTCTTAAACCTGTAGGACTGCCCGCTTGGTTTAGCGTCGGCGGGCGAGGAGGTGCTAGGATACTGATCCGTTTTACTGGCGGCCACGTCTATCCGGTCCCTGTGCTGCGCGCCAGGCCCGGAAAGGCTGTATGGGTCACCGGCCGAAACCTGCGCTCTGCCACTGCAGATCGTGGTGTTTTCGCCGATTTTGCCGTTCCAGATCTTCGTTTGGCGTCTGACTTCAGAGAAGTTTGATCTTCTCGACAAAATGTTGCGCGTGAACAAGCGGGTTAAATCGCAGTCTGTTCTGCATCGAATATTATTTGCCGGCGTGCCCATGGCGCGTCGCTACCTTGAGATAGCCGTCCTCCATGTTTGGTTCCAACGACGACAAGAAGACTCCAGCTGCGGCTGGCGAGAAAAAAGGCCTGTTCGGATGGCTGCGCAAAAAGCCGCAGGAAACCGTCGTCGAACAGCCGCAGGTTCAGCCCGAAGTCGTGCCGACGCCCGTCGTCGAGCCGGCCCCGGTGGCTGTCGAGGCACCCGTGAGCGCCGAGCCGGTGCGTGAGCAGCCGGTTGCCGAGGCACCCGCGCCAGCGACGCCCTGGCCGCCGCTGCCCGTGGCTGAAGAACCGGTGGCGCTGGTCGAGGATGTCCAGGCCGAACCGGTCGTCCCGCCGATTCCGCCGGTGGCTGAACCTGTCGCGCCCGCGCCTCGGATCGCCGAGGTTGCACCTGCACCTGCACCTGCACCTGCACCGGTCGTAGTCGAGGCGCCTGCGCCGGTCGCTCCCGTTGTGCAGGAGCCCGCTCCGGCCGCTGTTGTCGAGCCGGCTGTGGCGGAGCCCGCCAAGCCGGCAGCTCCAGAGGCCAAGACCGGCTTCTTCGCCCGCCTCAAGCAGGGCCTGTCCAAGACCAGCGCCAGCATCGGCGAAGGCATGGCCAGCCTGTTCCTCGGCAAGAAGGCCATCGACGATGACCTGCTCGAAGAGTTGGAAACCCGCCTGCTGACCGCCGACGTTGGCGTCGAGGCCACCGGCGTGATCATCCGTAGCCTGACCCAGAAGGTCGCGCGCAAGCAGTTGACCGACAGCGACGCGCTGTACAAATCCCTGCAGGAAGAGCTGGCGGCGATGCTCAAGCCGGTCGAGCAGCCGCTGCAGATCGACTCGCAGCACAAGCCGTACGTCATCCTGGTGGTTGGCGTCAACGGTGCCGGCAAGACCACCACCATCGGCAAGCTGGCCAAGAAGCTGCAGCTCGAAGGCAAGAAGGTCATGCTGGCCGCCGGCGATACCTTCCGGGCCGCGGCGGTGGAGCAGTTGCAGGTCTGGGGCGAGCGCAACCATATCCCGGTGATTGCCCAGCACACCGGTGCCGACTCGGCTTCGGTGATCTTCGACGCGGTGCAGGCGGCCAAGGCCCGTGGCATCGACGTGCTGATCGCCGATACCGCCGGTCGCCTGCACACCAAGGACAACCTGATGGAAGAGCTGAAGAAGGTCCGTCGGGTGATCGGCAAGCTCGATGAGCAGGCGCCGCACGAGGTGTTGCTGGTGCTGGATGCCGGCACCGGGCAGAACGCTATCAACCAGGCCAAGCAATTCAACCAGACGGTCCAACTGACCGGTCTGGCGCTGACCAAGCTCGATGGCACCGCCAAGGGTGGGGTGATCTTCGCCCTGGCCAAGCAGTTCGGCGTGCCGATCCGTTATATCGGGGTGGGCGAAGGCATCGACGATCTGCGCACCTTCGAGGCCGAACCCTTTGTCCAGGCACTTTTTGCCGAGCGGGAGCGTTCATGATTCGTTTCGAACAGGTCGGTAAGCGCTATCCGAATGGACACGTCGGCTTGCATGAGCTGAGCTTTCGCGTCCGTCGTGGCGAGTTCCTGTTTGTCACCGGCCACTCCGGTGCCGGTAAAAGCACCCTGTTGCGCCTGTTGCTGGCGATGGAGCGGCCGACCTCCGGCAAGCTGCTGCTGGCCGGCCAGGACCTGGGGCAGATCAGCAACGCGCAGATTCCGTTCCTGCGCCGGCAGATCGGCGTGGTGTTCCAGAACCACCAGTTGCTGTTCGATCGTACGGTGTTCAACAACGTCGCCCTGCCGCTGCAGATTCTCGGCCTGTCCAAGGTCGAGATCGCCAAGCGCGTGGACTCCGCGCTGGAGCGTGTGGCCCTGTCGGACAAGGCCGAGCTGTACCCCGGCGACCTGTCCACCGGTCAGCAGCAGCGTGTCGGTATCGCCCGGGCCATCGTTCACCGCCCGGCGTTGCTGCTGGCGGACGAACCGACCGGTAACCTCGACCCGCGCCTGGCGGCGGAGATCATGGGGGTGTTCGAGGACATCAACCGCCTCGGCACCAGCGTCCTGATCGCCAGCCATGACCTGGCCCTGATCGCCCGCATGCGCCATCGCATGCTGACCTTGCAACGCGGCCGATTGATCGGCGATGGGGAGGCTGGCGCATGAGTGCGACCCGTAGTCCGAAAGTGGCTGAGCGCGTGGCTCCAAAGGCCTCCGAAGCACCACCACCGAAGAAAAGGCGCGACGAGGACGATGGTCCGGACTTCGGCACCCTGCTGCGCGCCTGGATCGAAAGCCACCGGGCCAGCCTGGCGGACAGTCTGCGCCGGTTGGGCAAGCATCCGATCGGCAGTTTCTTCACCTGCATGGTGATGGCGGTGGCGCTGAGCCTGCCGATGGGCCTGTCGCTGCTGCTGAACAACATCGAGCGCCTGGGCGGCTCCTGGCAGCGGGCGGCGCAGATCTCGCTGTACCTGCAACTGGACGCCAGCCCGAGCGAAGGCGAGAGCCTGAGCGAGCAGGTCAAGGCCATGCCGGGCGTGGCCGATGCCGAATTCATCAGCAAGGAAAAGGCCCTGGACGAGTTCCAGCAGCAGTCCGGGCTGGGCGAGGCGCTCAAGGAACTGCCGCAGAACCCGCTGCCGGGCGTGGTGCTGGTGACGCCGAACGAAGTCGACAAGCCGACCCTGGAAGCCTTGCGTCAGCGCCTGGCCGAGCTGCCCAAGGTGCAGCAGGCGCAGCTGGACCTGGTCTGGGTCGAGCGCCTGGCGGCGATCCTCAAGCTCGGCGACCGGTTCGTCTTCGGCCTGACGGTGCTGCTGGTTTCCGCATTACTTTTGGTGATAGGCAATACCATTCGTCTTCATATTGAAAACCGCCGCACCGAGATAGAAGTGATTAAACTGGTGGGCGGCACCGATAGCTACGTGCGTAGGCCGTTTCTGTACATGGGCGCGCTTTATGGCTTTGGCGCCGGGATTCTGTCCTGGGGCGTGCTGGCGTTCGGCCTGAACTGGCTCAACGAGGCGGTGGTCGGGCTCGCGGGGCTCTACGGCAGCGATTTCGCCCTGGCCGGTGTCCCGGTTGCCGATGGTCTGTCGCTCTTGCTTGGCGCGGTGCTGTTGGGGTATATCGGTGCGTGGATTGCGGTGGCGCGGCACCTGCGGGAGCTGGCACCGAAGTAATTAATGTCAAATTAATGTGTTTTTGTTGGTATTGACCGTAGTGGCGATTAAAGGAACTTGTTCAGCGGTTCCCGGTCAATTTTCGCAGTGCTTCACTGCACGAGTCTGTGAGTCGGAGGTTTTTTCGTATGACCACTTCTTTGCAACCTGCCTATGCGCTGGTCCCGGGTGCGAACCTGGAGGCCTACGTCAATACGGTGAACAGTATTCCGCTGTTGTCGCCGGAGCAGGAGCGTGAACTGGCCGAGAGTCTCTACTATCAGCAGGATCTTGAGGCCGCTCGGCAAATGGTGCTGGCCCACCTGCGTTTTGTCGTCCATATCGCCCGTAGCTATTCCGGCTACGGCCTGGCCCAGGCTGACCTGATCCAGGAAGGCAACGTCGGCCTGATGAAGGCCGTGAAGCGTTTCAACCCGGAAATGGGTGTGCGCCTGGTGTCGTTCGCCGTGCACTGGATCAAGGCGGAAATTCACGAGTTCATCCTGCGCAACTGGCGGATCGTCAAGGTCGCGACCACCAAGGCCCAGCGCAAGCTGTTCTTCAACCTGCGCAGCCAGAAGAAGCGTCTGGCCTGGCTGAACAACGAGGAAGTCCACCGTGTGGCGGAAAGCCTTGGCGTCGAGCCACGTGAAGTGCGCGAGATGGAAAGCCGGCTGACCGGCCAGGACATGGCGTTCGACCCGGCGGCGGAAGCCGACGACGACAGCGCGTTCCAGTCTCCGGCCAACTACCTGGAAGACCATCGCTACGACCCGGCGCGCCAGCTGGAGGATGCCGACTGGAGTGAAAACTCCAACAGCAACCTGCACGAGGCCCTGGAAGTGCTGGATGAGCGCAGCCGTGACATCCTCTACCAGCGCTGGCTGGCGGAAGAGAAGGCCACGCTGCACGATCTGGCGCAGAAGTACAACGTTTCGGCCGAGCGTATCCGCCAGCTGGAAAAGAGTGCGATGAACAAGCTGAAGCTGTCGATTGCCGCCTAAGCGTTCGCTGCAATGAAAAACGCCCCGAGTTGATCGGGGCGTTTTCGTTTGGGCCAGAGGTTGGGCCAAGTGGTGCGTTTGAAGGCCTGTTCGCGGGCTTGCCCGCGAACAGGCCTGACCCGCTACCCCGGTAACCAGGCTACAGCGCCCAGGGCGACCGGCGCGAATCGTTCAGCCCGGCCAGATACCCGGTTCCACCCAACTGACTCATCTGTTGGCGAATCCACCCCGCCCGCCGCGCCACATAGGTGCTCGGGTGGCTGGCACTCCATTCCCGCGGGTTGGGCAGCACCGCCGCCAGCAGACTCGCCTGCTGACGCGACAAGGCCGCCGCGCTGACCCCGAAATGATGTCGCGCCGCCGCTTCCGCGCCGAACACGCCTTCATCCCACTCGACGCTGTTCAGGTACACCTCGAGAATCCGCTGCTTGGGCCACAGCGTCTCGATCAGCACGGTGAACCAGGCCTCCAGCCCCTTGCGCAGATAACTGCGGCCGGACCAGAGAAACAGGTTCTTCGATACCTGTTGGCTGAGGGTGCTGGCACCGCGGATCGAGCCGCCGCGCTCGTTGTGCAGGAAGGCCGCCTGGATCGCGTCGAAGTCGAAACCCCAGTGTTCGGGAAACTTCTGGTCCTCGCCGGCCATGACCGCTACCTTGAGTTCGTCGCTGATCTGGTCCCAGGGCTTCCAGGTCCGTTGCAGGTCGATCGGCTGGCCGTCGGTCCACGACTCGATCTTGCGCTCGACCATCAGTGCCGTGCCCGGTGGCGGTACCCAACGGAACAACAGCACCAGCAGCACGCTGGCGATGGCGAACCACTTCAGGGCGGTGAGAAGGCGGCGGAACAAAGGCTGCAACATAGAGATGGCTTGGCCGGGGCGTAGGAGCGGGCCATTATACAGACCCTGTGTCCCCTGAATGGAGTGCGTCATGTTGCGTGTGTTCCTGCTGCTCGCCGCGTTTTTCGGTTTCACCGGTGTCGGCCTTGGCGCCTTCGCCGCCCATGGCCTGAAAAACCGCCTGAGCGCCGACTACCTGGCGATCTTCCATACCGGCGTCACCTATCAGTTGGTCCATGCCCTGGCGCTGTTCGGCGTGGCGCTGCTGGCCGCCCATGTTCCGGGCCGCCTGGTGACCTGGGCCGGTTCGGCGTTCGCCGTCGGCATCCTGCTGTTTTCCGGCAGCCTGTACCTGCTGACCCTCAGCGGCGTCAGCAAACTGGGCATCATCACCCCGTTCGGCGGCCTGGCCTTTCTCGCCGGCTGGTTCTGTCTGGGGCTGGCCGCCTGGCGCCTGAGCTGACCGCGCAGTCCGCTTCAAGACGAATGGCTTGGGTCGTCCGGACTGATCGGGCTAGAATGTTGGCCCCTAAAAATGATGGCAGCCTGGCGCATGCGCATTCAATTGAACGGCGAATCCTATGAACTGCCCGACGGCGAAACCGTCGCGGCGTTGCTGGCCCGGCTTGACCTGGTCGGGCGGCGGGTGGCGGTGGAGCTGAACCTGGATATCGTCCCGCGCAGTCAGCACGCCGAAACCGCCCTGCGTGAAGGCGATCAGGTCGAAGTGGTACACGCCATCGGCGGCGGCTAGTCCGGTCCCGCGCCCTGATCCACCCCAGCAAGCCCTGAACCTTTCAAGAGGATGTGTGCATGAGCACTGTTCGCAGCGACAAGCCTTTCGTGCTGGCCGGCCGTACCTACCAGTCCCGCCTGCTGGTCGGCACCGGCAAATACCGCGACATGGAAGAAACCCGCCTGGCCATCGAGGCCTCGGGGGCCGAGATCGTCACCGTCGCGGTGCGTCGCACCAACCTGGGCCAGAACCCGGGTGAGCCGAACCTGCTGGACGTGCTGCCGCCGGATCGCTACACCATCCTGCCGAACACCGCCGGTTGCTATGACGCGATCGAGGCCGTGCGCACCTGCCGTCTGGCCCGCGAGCTGCTCGACGGGCACAACCTGGTCAAGCTGGAAGTGCTGGCCGACCAGAAGACCCTGTTCCCCAATGTGATCGAAACCCTCAAGGCCGCCGAAGTGCTGGTCAAGGAAGGTTTCGACGTGATGGTCTACACCAGCGACGACCCGATCATCGCCCGCCAGCTGGCGGAAATCGGCTGCATCGCGGTCATGCCGCTGGCCGGCCTGATCGGCACCGGCCTGGGTATCTGCAACCCGTACAACCTGCAGATCATCCTCGAGGAGGCGAAGATCCCGGTGCTGGTGGATGCCGGCGTGGGTACCGCGTCCGACGCCACCATCGCCATGGAACTGGGCTGCGAGGCCGTGCTGATGAACTCGGCCATCGCCCATGCCCAGCAACCGATCCTGATGGCCGAGGCGATGAAGCATGCCATCGTCGCCGGTCGCCTGGCCTACCTCGCCGGGCGCATGCCGAAAAAACTCTATGCCAGCGCGTCCTCGCCGCTGGATGGTCTGATCAAGTAAGAGCCTTTGATGACTGAATCGAACGAAACGCCAATCCACACGGAAGCAGGCGAAGAGCGCCAACACCGCCGCATCAAGAGTTTCGTGATGCGTGCCGGGCGCATGACCGAAGGCCAGCAGAAGGGCCTGGAGCAGGGTGGGCCGCTGTTCATCCTGCCGTTGGCCGACGCGCCGGTGGATTTCGACCAGGTGTTCGGCCGCAGTGCGCCGCGCTCGCTGGAAATCGGCTTCGGCATGGGCCATTCCCTGCTGGAGATGGCGGCTGCGGCGCCGGAGCAGGATTTCATCGGTGTCGAAGTGCACCGTCCGGGTGTCGGTGCGCTGCTCAACGGCGTGCTGACCCAGGGCCTGAAGAACATCCGCGTCTATGATTGCGACGCGATCGAAGTGCTGAGCCGTTGCGTGGCGGACAACAGCCTGGACCGGCTGATGCTGTTCTTCCCCGATCCGTGGCACAAGAGCCGGCACCACAAGCGCCGTATCGTCCAGGCGTCCTTCGCCGAACTGGTGCGCAGCAAGCTGAAGGTCGGCGGTGTCCTGCACATGGCTACCGATTGGGAACCGTATGCCGAGTACATGCTGGAAGTGATGAATGTCGCGCCGGGTTATCGCAACCTGGCCGAAGACGGCAAATGCGTACCGCGCCCGGCCGAGCGGCCGATCACCAAGTTCGAGCGCCGCGGTGAGCGCCTGGGGCATGGTGTGTGGGACCTGAAGTTCGAAAAGCTGGCGTAGGGTCTCCCCATCCGATGATCGCCCCACGCTGGCGTGGGGACGATTAAAAGTCGCCATTTTCAAATTTGCGGACTAGCCTACTACGCAATGGCGCAAATTGCCTGTTTGCGCCTCTGGTCCATAACCTTCCGATACAACCTGCCTTGCAGTCGACAGCCGGTTATTAGTCAGTGGCATTTCCTTGTTTGAAAGGAGCGTCCAATGAGCCTGACAACCGAGTTTTTCCTGCCCCAGCTACCCCGGCTGTTGCCCTATGCCTATCATCCGAACGCGACCCGGATTGAGTTCGCCTCCAATGGTTGGGTCCGGCGAATGCTGGGCGATTGCTTTATCAGCGAGAGTGAATTATTGCGTTTTTTGCGCGAGCGCAATGGCTTGTATGGCTCGCTGACCGTGCCGAGGGCCAGCGAGCAGCGGACCCAGGATGTCGCCGACTGGTATCAGTATGTGACGCTCATCGATACCGTCATGGCGCAAATCAATAATCCGCATGAGTTGTTCTCGACGATCGTGAACGGTTTCAATGCCGATGAGATTGATGAGCCACGATCTTACATCAAGGCAGCCAATGAACTATGGCGGCGTATCAGTCCAGGATTGAGCAAGGCACAACTCGCCAGATTTCTGGCAAGCCTTGAGGTGTTTCTGAAGGGTTGTACGTCGGAGATGGATGTCCAGCAGGGCCAGAGCATGGACGTCTTCGATTACGAGGCTTGCATGGCCTTGCGAAGAGATAGCTTTGGTTGTGATTTCATCGAGTTGTTGGCCGAGTATGGCGCAGAAGTCGACATGAGCGACTGTCTGGAGCAGATGGTCGAAGTGCACCTGCACTGCCGCCGGCAGATGATCCTGGTCAACGATCTGTTGTCCTGGCGCAAAGAGCGGTTACATGACGAAAAGATCAACCTTGTTCGGATTCTCATTGAACTGGAGGGATATGATTTGCAGGGCGCGGTAAATCGTCTGGTGGCCTTGGTCGAATATCATGAGAGAGCCTACATCGCGGCCAGGGATGAGCTGCTTTCCGGGCTGTTGGGAAAGCGCGACGATGTGCGTAAGTATCTGCTTTTCCTCGACCACCTGATGGGCGGGACTCAGGAGTTCGAATACCTGACTCCGCGCTACTTTGGAGACGGCTCGGTGTGGGATGGGAGTACGTTCGGCTGGGTTGATCTTGAGGCGGCGGTCACCCGCTTCCGCGAGCAGCCGAGTGCCTGCTGAGCAGGCCCCGAACTCTGCGGCGGACGCCGCCCCGGGCAGACCAGGCTCAACGCCGGTCCGCCACCACCCCGATCAGGATCAACACCACCAGCAGCACCGGCGCCAGGCTGTAGTTGTTGAACTGACTCAGCCCCCGTACCACCCAGGGCGTGGCGTAGATCAGCGCCAGGCCGCTGCCGATCATGCACAGCAGGGCCATCAGTGGCACGCGCAGCGCGCCGGCAATACTGCCCAGGCGCTGGTCGACCCAGGCCTTGAGATCTGCCCCGAACAACACCAGCAGGCAGCCCACCAGCGCCAGGGAAATTTCCGAGAGGTTGCTGCGGCTCCAGCGCGATACCGTGGCAAGCAGGCCGAGTATCAGGTCCATGGGGTTTCCTTAGGTCAAAAAGTGTTGCAGCAGGTCATTGAGAAACAGCTGTCCGCGCGCGGTCGCCACCAGACGTGTCGGTTCGACCTGCAACAGGCCGCTTTGTTCGGCCTCGGCCCGCCCTTCGTTCAAGCTGTCGAGAGCAAGCCCGGTGCGTTGCGCGAACAAGGCCGCGTCGACACCCTCGGTCAGCCGCAGGGCGTTCATCAGGAACTCGAACGGTAGCTCGTCGTTCTCCAGTGCCTTCTCCCCGGCCTGGAAGTTCTTGGCAGGGTTCAGGTAATCCTTCGGCAGGCGGGTCTTCCAGGTGCGTACGATACGCCCGTCCGGATGGCTGAGCTTGCCGTGGGCACCGGCACCGATGCCGATGAAGTCGCCGAAGCTCCAGTAGTTCAGGTTGTGCCGCGCGGCCCGGCCGGGCTGGGCGTAGGCCGACACCTCGTACTGGGCGTAGCCGTGCTCGGCCAGCAGGGCCTGGCCGGCTTCCTGGATGTCCCACAGGGTGTCGTCTTCCGGCAGCGTCGGCGGCTGATTCCAGAACACCGTGTTCGGTTCCAGGGTCAGTTGGTACCAGGACAGGTGCGTCGGTTTCAGCGCGATGGCCTGGCGCAGGTCGCCCAAGGCGTCCTCCAGGGACTGGTCGGGCAGGCCGTGCATCAGGTCCAGGTTGAAGTTGTCGAAGCCGGCCTGGCGTGCCATGTCCGCCGCCCGCACGGCTTCACCGCCGGTGTGGATGCGGCCCAAGGCCTTGAGCTTGTCTTCCTGGAAGCTCTGGATGCCGATCGACAGGCGATTGATGCCCAACTGCCGGTAGGCGGTGAACTTATCCTGCTCGAAGGTGCCGGGGTTGGCCTCCAGCGTGATCTCGATGTCGCTGGCGAACGGGATGCGCGCCTCGACGCCCCTGAGCAACCGCCCCAGCGCCTGGGGGCTGAACAGGCTGGGTGTGCCGCCGCCGAAGAAAATCGAACTCAGCTCGCGGCCATAGGCGGCCGGCAGGTCCTGTTCGAGGTCGGCCAGCAACGCGTCGACATACTCTTTTTCCGGCAGCACGGGGCTGGCGGCATGGGAGTTGAAGTCGCAGTAGGGGCACTTGCGCACGCACCAGGGGATATGGATGTACAGCGCCAGGGGCGGCAACTGCGGCAAGGCCGCCCGAGGAGGTTGCGCACCGCCGTGGATCAGCGGCAGCGCGGGAGCGGTCCGGGTCATTGCAGGCCCAGGCGTTGCCGCAGCAGGACCATGGCGCGCGCGCGATGGCTGAGCTGGTTCTTTTCCACGGGGCTCAGTTCGGCGCTGGAGCAGTCGCGCTCCGGTACCCAGAACAGCGGGTCGTAGCCGAAACCGTGTTCGCCGCTGGCGGCGGTGAGGATGCGACCATGCCAGAGGCCTTCGCAAAGGATCGGCAGCGGGTCGTCGGCATGCCGGACCAGCGCCAGTACGCAGACGAACTGCGCTCCGCGCTCCGCCTCGGGAACATCCTTGAGCGCTTCGAGCAGCTTGGCGTTGTTCGCCGCATCGCCCTTGCCATCGGCATAGCGGGCCGAATAGATGCCCGGCGCGCCGCCGAGGAAGTCCACCGCCAGGCCCGAGTCGTCGGCCAGCGCCGGCAGGCCGGAGATGCGTGCGGCGTTGCGGGCCTTGAGGATGGCGTTCTCGACGAACGACAGGCCGGTTTCCTCCGGCTCGACGCTGCTGAACTCGCCGATCGAGCGCAGGTGCACCGACTCGCCGAGCATCGCCTGCAGTTCCTTGAGTTTGCCAGCGTTATGGCTGGCCAGTACCAACTGGGTGAAATTCATCATTCGCCTGGGAAAAGCTCTTGGTTGAAGCTGAAGGTATTGGTTTGCCCGCCGCTGGTGACCGCGATCTCGAAAGTACGGTTTTCCTGCTGGGGTACCGGAAACTGGGCGATGTAGTAGATCGCGCCCTGCTCGGTGATCTGCTTGAAGGTCAGTGGCAGGCTCTTGTTGGTCAGATCCTTGACGGCACCGCTGACCTGCGCCACCACCGGCTTGCCGGCCTTGAGCACCGCGACGTTGATCACGCCCTGGTTCTTGCTGCGCACCAGTTCGGTCGCCTTGGCGATGTCCGGTTGCAGGTAGGTGGAATTGAACGTGTTGTAGTGCACGGTGATGTCACCGAACACTTCCTGGCGCTCGCCCTTGATGGCGTCGGCGGCCATCGCCGACACCCCCAGGCAGGCACTCAACAGGAAAACCGCCAGACGTCCCATGATCATCCTCCTCGCACTCAGGTGATTTATACCGCGATCCGATGTTCCTGCAGGCCGGGGCTGCTGACGCGGTAGATGCCGATCTCTCCCAACAGATTAGGCCATAGCTTACTGGCCCACCCGTGGCGGTGCTGTTGATCCACGGCAAGCCGATCAATGACCTTGGCCTGGCGCTCGCGGCACAGTTCCTCGAAGTCCTCGAAGGTGCAGAAGTGGATGTTGGGGGTGTTGTACCAGGTGTACGGCAGGAATTCCGAGACCGGCATGCGGCCCTTGCTCGCCAGGTACCAGCGGCAGCGCCAGTGACCGAAGTTGGGGAAGGTGATGATGCACTGGCGGCCGACCCGGAGCATTTCGTCGAGGATCTTGTCCGGGTAGTGCACGGCCTGCAGGGCCTGGGTCATGACGACGATATCGAAGCTGTTGCTGGCGAAATTGCCCAGGCCCTTGTCCAGGTCCTGCTCGATGACGTTGATACCCTTGGCCACGCAGGCGGCGATGTTGTCGGCGTCGTTTTCCAGGCCGTAGCCGGTGACCTGCTTGTTGTCGCGCAGCCAGCTCAGCAGCTCACCGTCGCCGCAACCGAGGTCGAGCACGCGGCTGCCGGCGGGGATCCAGTCTTGGATGATTTCCAGGTCGGCTCTCATGGCGTCCTCACAGCGTAATCCGGTTCATGTAATGGCCGAACGCCTGCAAGTAACGCGGGATCGGGATCAGGAAGGCGTCGTGGCCTTGGGGGGCGTCGATCTCCAGGTAGCAGACGTCCTTGCGCGCGGCCATCAGCGCATCCACCACTTCCCGCGAGCGGGCCGGGGAGAAGCGCCAGTCGGTGGTGAAGGACATCACGCAGAAGCTGGCCTTGGCGCCGGCGAAGGTCTTCGCCAGGTCGTTGTCGAAGTTCGCCGCCGGGTCGAAGTAGTCCAGGGCCTTGGTCATCACCAGGTAGGTGTTGGCGTCGAAACGCCCGGAGAATTCCTCGCCCTGGTAGCGCAGGTAGCTTTCGACCTGGAACTCGACGCTGTGGAAATCGTAGTTGAGCTTGTCGCTCTTGAGTCCGCGGCCGAATTTCTCGCCCATGGAGTCGTCGGACAGGTAGGTGATATGCCCGACCATCCGCGCCAGCATCAGCCCACGCTTGGGAATCACGTTATGTTCCTGGAACGAGCCGCCGTGGAATTCGGGGTCGGTGAGGATCGCCTGGCGCGCCACTTCGTTGAAGGCGATGTTCTGCGCCGACAGCTTGGGCGCCGAAGCGATCGCTACGCAGTGGCGCACGCGATCCGGGTAGGTGATGGTCCACTGCATGGCCTGCATGCCGCCGAGGCTGCCGCCGACCACCGCTGCCCACTGGTCGATGCCCAGGCGATCGGCGAGGCGGGCCTGGCTGTGTACCCAGTCTTCGACGGTCAGCACCGGGAAGTCGGCGCCGAAGGGCTTGCCGGTCTCCGGGTTGATGCTGCTCGGGCCGGTGGAGCCGTTGCAGCCGCCGAGGTTGTTCAGGCTGACCACGAAGAACTTGGTGGTGTCGATCGGTTTGCCGGGGCCGATGCAGCTGTCCCACCAGCCGGGCTTGCGGTCGTCGGGGCTGTGGTAGCCCGCCGCGTGATGGTGGCCGGACAGGGCGTGGCAGATCAGCACCGCGTTGCTCGCCGTGGCGTTGAGGGTGCCGTAGGTTTCGTAGATCAGATCGTAGGCCGGCAGGGAGCGACCACAGGCCAGGGCCAGGGGCTCGCTGAAGTGTGCCGTTTGCGGCACGACCAGCCCGACGGAATCGTGGGGAAAGACTGTGGACATCGACCCTGCTCACGCTTGAATGAGGCGTAAGTCTAATGAGCGGGGGGATCAGCGGCAAGCAAAGGCCCGACCGGGTGGCGATTTGCGCAAAAACAGAAGCCTGGAGTGGACTGCTCCCAGGAAGTTGGACACCCATCCAACCCTTGGGGGCAGACTGTGGGAGCGGGCTTGCCCGCGGATGGGCCCTTGAGGCCGCTGATAGCTTCGCGGGCCAGCCCGCTCCCACAGGGGTTGCGTCAGATCAGGCGGAACAGCACTTCAGGCATGCCGCTCATCACCGCCAGCGGCGGGATCACATAGCTCTGCAGCAGCTGGATCACCAGGAATGCCAGGATCGGCGAGATATCCAGCCCGCCCAGGTTCGGCACGATCTTGCGGAACGGCGCCAGCACCGGCTCGCTGATCTGGTACACCAGCTCGGCCGCCGGGCTATGGCTGCTCGGGGCGACCCAGGAGAGGATCACGCTGATGATCATGGCGAAGAAGAACACCTTGAGGAACAGCGAGGTGACGCCGATGATCGCCCAGATCAGCAGGTAGGCGATATTGCCGGCCACGCCGTAGCTGAGCAGCAGGATCACCGCCATCAGCAGCATCTGCACGATGATCGCCAGCACCAGCGACGACATGTCCAGGCCGAACAGGCTCGGAATCACCCGGCGCATCGGCTTGAGCAGCGGCTGGGTGGCCTTGACGGTGAACTGGCAGAGCGGGTTGTAGAAGTTGGCCCGTACCAGTTGCAGGATGAAACGCAACAGAACCACCAGCAGATACAGGCTGCCCAGGGTCTGGATGACGAAGATGGCAGCGCTATTGAGTGCAAACATCAGTATTCCCCCGAAAGTTACTGACCGAGCTGCTCGGCCATTTCGGCCGAACGCTGGGCGGCGGCGGCGAGCGCCTTGTCTACCAGGGCTTCGAAGCCGCCGGCCTGGAAGGTCTTGATCGCCGCTTCGGTGGTGCCGGCCGGGGAAGTCACCCGACGGCGCAGTTCGGCGGCATCCACGTCGCTGGCGACGGCCATGTGGGCGGCGCCTAAGGCGGTCTGCTGGCTCAGTTGGGTGGCGATTTCACGTGGCAGGCCGAGTTTCTCGCCGGCGGCGGTCATGGCCTCGATGAGCAGGAAGAAATAGGCCGGGCCGCTGCCGGATACTGCGGTGACCGCGTCCAGCTGCCGTTCTTCATCCAGCCACAGGGCCGAGCCGACGGCCGACAGCAGGGTCTGTGCCTGCTGGCGCTGTTCGTCCGACACCTGGTGGGTGGCGTACAGGCCGCTGACGCCTCTGCGCAGCAGCGACGGGGTGTTGGGCATGCAGCGCACCACCGGTTGTTCGCCGAGCCAGTTGTTCAGGCTGGCACAGGTGATGCCGGCGGCAATCGACACCACCAGCTGGTTGGGCCTGAGGCTGGGGCGCAAGGCCTCGCACACGGCCTTCATGGCCTGTGGCTTGACCGCCAGCACCACCACGTCCGCGCCCTGGACGGCCTCGGCGTTGTCGGCGAACACGTCGATGCCGTGTTCGGCAGCCACCCGCGCACGGGTCTCGGCGCCCGGATCGCTGGCGCGAATCAGGGCGGCATCCAGGCCTTCGGCACGCAGACCGCCGATCAGGCTGGCTGCCATGTTGCCGGCGCCGATGAAGGTGATTCGATTCTTGCTCATGAAGGATCCTTGGAAAGAGTGTGTGGGGCCCTTTCAGGCCTGGCCGTAGTCGCGGGCGCCAAACAGGGCGGTACCGATCCGCACCCAGGTGGCGCCTTGGGCAATGGCCGACTCGAGGTCGTGGCTCATGCCCATGGAAAGTGTGTCGAGCGGCAGGTCGAGGCTGTTCTGCAAGGTTCGCACGGTGGCGAACGCGGCGTCTTGTGCGGCACGCTCTTCGGTGGGTTCGGGGATCGCCATCAGGCCGCGCAGCACCAGGTTCGGCAGTTGGCCGATGGCGGCGGCCAGGGCCGGCAGGTCGGCCGGAGTGCATCCGGATTTGCTGGCCTCGCCGCTGACGTTGACCTGAATGCAGATATTCAGTGGTGGCAGGCCGGCCGGACGTTGTTCGGACAGGCGTTGTGCGATTTTCAGGCGATCCACGGAATGCACCCAGTCGAAATGCTCGGCAATGGCTCGAGTCTTGTTCGATTGAATGGGGCCGATAAAGTGCCAACTCAAGGGCAGGTCGGTCAATTCGGCCTGTTTGCCGAGGGCTTCCTGCAGGTAGTTCTCGCCGAAGTCCCTGACGCCTGCGGCATGGGCTTCGCGAATGGCGGCGGCGGGCTTGGTCTTGCTCACGGCGAGCAGGTGGACGTCGGCGGCATCGCGGCCTGCGGCCAGGGCGGCGGCGCGGATACGGGCTGCAACGGAGGCAATGTTGTCTGCTATCGTGGTCATTCAATCTCGCCCGCAGTTCAAAAGTCTGCGGCATTCTACCTGTATTGGGGAGTCTCATGGATATCACCGAGCTGCTGGCCTTTAGCGCCAAACAGGGCGCGTCGGACTTGCATCTCTCGGCCGGGTTGCCACCGATGATCCGGGTCGATGGCGACGTGCGCCGGATCAACCTGCCGGCGCTGGACCACAAGCAGGTCCATGATCTGATCTATGACATCATGAATGACCGCCAGCGCAAGGACTACGAGGAGTTCCTGGAAACCGACTTCTCCTTCGAGGTGCCGGGTGTGGCGCGCTTCCGGGTCAATGCCTTCAACCAGAACCGTGGCGCGGGTGCGGTATTCCGTACCATTCCGTCGAAAGTCCTGACCATGGACGACCTGGGCATGGGCGAGGTGTTCCGCAAGATCACCGAGGTGCCCCGTGGCCTGGTGCTGGTGACCGGGCCGACCGGCTCGGGCAAGTCGACCACCCTGGCGGCGATGATCGATCACCTGAACAACAACCGGCACCACCATATCCTCACCATCGAGGACCCGATCGAGTTCGTCCACGAATCGAAGAAATGCCTGGTCAACCAGCGTGAGGTGCACCGCGATACCCAGAGCTTCTCCGCGGCCCTGCGCTCGGCCCTGCGTGAAGACCCGGACGTGATCCTGGTGGGCGAGATGCGCGACCTGGAAACCATCCGCCTGGCGCTGACCGCCGCGGAAACCGGGCACCTGGTGTTCGGCACCCTGCACACCACTTCGGCGGCGAAGACCATCGACCGGGTGGTCGACGTGTTCCCGGCGGAGGAGAAATCCATGGTCCGCTCGATGCTCTCCGAGTCGTTGCAGGCGGTGATTTCCCAGAGCCTGCTGAAAAAGATCGGCGGCGGCCGGGTGGCGGCCCACGAAATCATGCTGGGCACCCCGGCGATTCGCAACCTGATCCGCGAGGACAAGGTGGCGCAGATGTACTCGTCGATCCAGACCGGCGGCTCCCTGGGCATGCAGACGCTGGACATGTGCCTCAAGGATCTGCTGGCCAAGGGCCTGATCGCCCGCGACAGTGCCCGCGAGAAGGCGAAGATTCCCGACAACTTCTAGAGCAGCGTTGTCTGATCGGTCATGCCCTGGCTGACGCGCAGGGCTTCAGGCTCAGCGCTGGACGACCCGCATGTGGCCGGTCTGTTCCTTCGCGATCACCCGCTTGGCGACTGCGTAGTGGCTGGCCCAGTAGGGCTTCTTCAGGGTGTCGATGGTCACCGACTTGCCGCGACGCGGGGCATGGATGAAGCGGTCGTTGCCCAGGTAGATGGCAACGTGGTTGACCTTGCGGCTCTTGATGTTGAAGAACAGCAGGTCACCCGGCTTCAGGTCCTTGCGATCGACCTTCTGGCCGTGACCGGAGGCCATGGCGTTGGAGGTGCGGGGCAGGTCGCTGGCGGCGACACCGTTATAGGCGTACTTGACCAGCCCGCTGCAGTCGAAGCCCTTGCTCGGGCTGCTGCCACCCCAGCGATAGGGAGTGCCCAGCACATTCACCGCGCGGCTCAGGGCGGCGCTGCTCTGCTTGCTGTTCGGTGCACCGGCAACGGCTGCGGTGAGCTCGGCCTGTTTCACTTTACCGTGGCTGTTATGCCTGCCAGGGTGTTTGCTGCCAGGAGCACTGATCTCGGAAATTTTGGCGACAGCTGCAGGTGACTTTGCAGTGTGGCCGTCGATATTGGGAAGACGTTGCTCACGATTGGTGGCGTGGGCGGCCAGTGGCATCAAAAGGCAAATGGTCAGCCATGTCTTGAAAAATGGTCGCATTAGGCAAGGCTCATATGGATTTAGCGCGCAACTTTATAACAGCTTGCAGGTCTTTCCGAGGCCGTTTGTCGACTCTATACAGGAGGCAAAAGCGCTCTGCGCCGCCGAAAAGAGACCCATGGGTCACGCGCAAGCCAGGTGCGGCAAGGCTTTCAGCGATTTTCAGCAAGACTCTGTTACATGTTTTGAGACAGTAAAAAAGTCACAAAAAAAGACGAAAAATTTATCTATCGCGCTCGGAGAGGACATTCATGAACAGCTATCGGCACGATGGCACCCTGGCCAATACCCACAACGTTTTTCTCGGGTATTTGCTGTGGATCTTCGGTTTTACCGGTTCCCATCGCTTCTACTACGGCAAGCCGGTGACCGGGACGATCTGGTTTTGTACGTTTGGCCTGCTGGGGATCGGCTGGCTGATCGACGTGTTCCTGATTCCGGGCATGGATCGCGAGGCCGATCTGCGTTTTACCCCGGGTCCGCTGGACTATACCGTCGCCTGGTTGTTGCTGACCTTTCTCGGCATCTTCGGTGTGCACCGCATGTACCAGGGCAAGTGGATCACCGGGCTGTTGTATCTGGTGACCGGCGGGCTGCTGGGGCTCGGGGTGCTGTATGACTTTTGGACGTTGAATGACCAGATTTCGCTGAGGAACAGCGGACGGGGGTGAGATTTTCGCTGGGGGTTGCGGTGTTCCCTTCGCGGGCGAGCCGCGCTCCTACAGGGCGGTGTCGTACACAAGCGCTGCGTACACGCGCAATTGTAGGCGCGCGGCTTGCCCGCGAAGGGGCACCACGGTTTTTACGCCTGGTGGGTAATCCGCCCATCCATCAGCGTGTAACGCACCGTCCCCGGGAGCGCATGCCCGATGAACGGGCAGTTCTCGCCGCGTGACAGCCACTGCTCGCCGGCCACGGTGGAGGTGCCCGGATCGAACAGCACCAGGTCCGCCGCGGCCCCCACCGCCAGTTTGCCCGCCGGCAGGCGCAGGGCATCGGCCGGTCCGGCGCTCAGTCGGGCGAGCAGGGTTGGCAGGTCGAGCAGGCCGTCTTCCACCAGGGTCAGGGCCAGCGGCAGCAGCAGTTCGACGCTGCTGATGCCCGGCTCGGTCGCGCCGAACGGTGCCAGCTTGGCGTCACGCTCGTGAGGCTGGTGGTGACTGGAGATGGCGCCGATCACCCCGGACTTCACCGCCTCGCGCAGGCCATCGCGGTCGGCGCGGGTGCGCAGCGGCGGTTGCACGTGGTACAGGCTGGAGAAGTCGATCAGCGCTTCGTCGGTGAGGATCAACTGGTACAGCGCCACGTCGGCGGTAACCCGCAGGCCCTTGGCCTGGGCCTGGGCGATCAGGGCCGCGCCGCGGGCGCTGGTCAGCTGGCTGAAGTGCGCGCGTACGCCGGTCTGCTCGACCAGCAGCAGGTCACGGGCCAGGGCCACGGTCTCGGCGGTTTCCGGGATGCCCGGCAGGCCGAGGAAGCTGGCGGTCGCGCCTTCGTGGGCCAGGCCGCCTTCGGCCAGATCGTGGTCCTGGGAGTGGAACACCACCGTCAGGTCGAACGTGGCCGCGTATTCCAGGGCCCGGCACAGGGTGCGGGTGTTGCGGAAGCTGTTCAGGCCGTTGCCGAACGCCACGCAGCCGGCATCACGCAGGGCCACCAGTTCCGCCAGTTGCTCGCCTTCCAGGCCCTTGCTCAGGGCACCGATCGGGAACACCTTGGTATTGCCGGCCTCACGGGCACGGTCGAGGATCAGTTCGGCGACTGCCGAAGTGTCGAGTACCGGCTTGGTCCGTGGCGGGCAGCACAGGCTGGTGACACCGCCGGCGGCGGCGGCGCGGGTTTCGCTGGCGATGCTGCCCTTGCGGCTGTAGCCCGGCTCGCGCAGGGCGACGTTCAGGTCGACCAGCCCGGGGGCGGCGACCAGGCCCTTGGCGTCAAGGCTTTCGCTTGGCTCGAAACCGGCCGGTGCGGTGCCGATGGCGACGATCCGGCCGGCTTCCAGGTGCAGGTCGCTGACCTGGTCCAGGCCGCTGCTCGGGTCAATGACGCGGGCGCCGATAATGCTGAGCTTCACTGGGCGTTCTCCTGCTCGAATTGGCGCTGGGCAGTCTGCCCGCTCATGGCCATGGACAATACGGCCATGCGTACGGCGATGCCGTAGGTAACCTGGTTGAGGATGACCGAACGCGGACCGTCGGCCACCGCCGATTCGATCTCCACGCCGCGGTTGATCGGGCCCGGATGCATGACGATGGCATCCGGCTTGGCGCCGGCCAGGCGCGTGGTGGTCAGGCCGAACAGGCGGTAGAACTCGCCCTCGCTGGGCAGCAGGCCGCCGGTCATGCGCTCGCGCTGCAGGCGCAGCATGATCACCACGTCGACATCCTTGAGACCTTCGGTCATGTCGGTGTAGACCTTCACGCCGTACTGCTCGATACCGATCGGCACCAGCGTCTTGGGTGCGATCACGCGGATATCCGGGCAGCCCAGGGTCTTGAGCGCGAGCATGTTCGAGCGGGCGACCCGCGAGTGCAGGATGTCGCCGACGATCGCCACCGAGAGGTTCTCGAAGCCGCCCTTGTGCCGACGGATGGTCAGCATGTCGAGCATGCCCTGGGTCGGGTGGGCGTGGCGGCCGTCGCCGCCGTTGATGATCGCCACCTGCGGGCAGACGTGTTCGGCGATGAAGTGCGCGGCACCGGAGTCGGAATGGCGCACCACGAACATGTCGGCGGCCATGGCTTCGAGATTGCGCAGGGTATCGAGCAGGGTTTCGCCCTTGCTCGCGGACGAGGTCGACACGTTCAGCGAGATCACGTCGGCCGACAGCCGCTGGGCCGCCAGTTCGAAGGTGGTGCGGGTGCGGGTGGAGTTCTCGAAGAACACGTTGCACACGGTCTTGCCACGCAGCAGCGGGACTTTCTTCACCGCCCGGGCACCGACCTCGAGGAACGAGTCGGCGGTGTCGAGGATTTCGGTCAGCAGCTCGCGGGGCAGGCCGTCGAGTGACAGGAAGTGGCGCAGCTGGCCCTGATCATTGAGCTGCAGGGGGCGCTTGGCGTCTGGAGGCGTCATCGCAGAGGACTCTTTTTAAGGTGCTTGAAGGGCCAGATCTTGAAGTTCGAGCTGGAGCGGCGCGGGGCCGGACAATTTTACCCGTTCCGTGGGGGCCAGGGACAGGGTTGCCCCCACCACATTCGGCCGGATCGGCAACTCGGCGGCGTCCAGGTCCAGCAGGCAGACCAGGGTCACGCTGGCCGGGCGGCCATAGTCGAACAGTTCATTGAGGGCGGCGCGAATGGTCCGGCCGCTCATCAGCACGTCGTCGATCAGCACCAGGTGCTGGCCTTCGATCTCGAACGGCAGCTCCGACGGACGTACCTGCGGATGCAGGCCGTTCTGGCTGAAGTCGTCGCGGTAGAAGGAAACGTCCAGGGTGCCCAGTGGCGAATCGCTGTCCAGGGCCTTGAGCAGCGCCTGGGCGACCCACACGCCGCCGGTGCGGATGCCGATGTAGCGTGGGCTGTCGATGGCTCGCTGCTGCAGATGGGCCTTGAGGCGGACGGCCATCTGGTCGATCAGTTCGGCGGGATTGGGCAGGCTCATGATGGCTCCTTCAAGGGCCCCGCCCGACAGGCGCGGCGAGGGCTGAGACGGTACGACGCGCGGCGCCGTCAGGATTCGGGGGATACGGGGTTTTCTTCGATCCAGCTTTGCAGCAGCAGTTTGGCGGCGATGGCGTCCACCGGGTTGTCGCGGTAGCTGCCTTTGTGCCCACCCTTGGCCATGCGTTCGCCCTTGGCCTCGAAGGTGGTCAGGCGTTCGTCCTGGGTGAAGAACGGCACGTTGTAGCGGCCGTTGAGGCGGCGGGCGAATTTTTCCGCGCGGGCGCACATCTCGCTGGGCGTGCCGTCCATGTTCAGGGGCAGGCCGACCACCACCGCATCGGGTTTCCACTCCTTGATCAGGGCTTCGACCTGGTTCCAGTCGGGCACGCCGTTCTGCGCCTTGAGGGTGCACAGTTCGCGGGCCTGGCCGGTGACCATCTGGCCGACGGCAACGCCGATCTGCCGGGTGCCGTAGTCGAAACCCAGCAACAGACGGATATTGGCCATCAGGCGTGGCCCGCCTGGCTGGTCAGCAGGTTGAGGTTGACGCCCAGGTGCGCGGCAGCGGCGGCCAGGCGGTCTTCGCTATCGGTGTTGAAGAGGATTTCCGGGGAGAACGGGCAGGTCAGCCAGGCGTTATCGGCCAGCTCGGCCTCCAGTTGTCCGGCTTCCCAGCCGGCGTAGCCAAGGGTGATCAGGCTGCGCTCGGGGCCGACGCCATCGGCGATGGCGAACAGCACGTCCTGGGAAGTCGACAGCGCCAGGCCCTCGAGTTCGACGGTGGCCTGGTAGGTCTTGCCGATCGGGTGCAGGACGAAGCCGCGATCGGTCTGCACCGGGCCGCCGGAATAGATCGGAATATGCTGGCACAGCGCTGGCGGGTCGATATCAGGGCGCAACTGTTCGAGGATATCGGCCAGGTTCAGCGATTGCGGCCGGTTGATCACCAGTCCCATGGCGCCGTTTGCGCTGTGCTCGACGATATAGGTCACCGTCTGCGCAAAGTTCGGGTCGGCCATATGCGGCATGGCGATCAGGAAGTGATGCTTGAGGTACGTCGGGGTGAGGTTTTTCATGAACCCTAGTGTGGCGTTGGGCAGCCGAACTGACAAGCACGATGGCGCTCAATTGCTGGACAGCCGGTCCCCCCGGGCGAAACGCCAGGTACGGATGATTTCCAGGCGGTCGATGTCCGACAGGTCGCCGGTGAACGGCGCGAACGGCGCCGCCAGGCGGACGATGCGCTGCGCCGCCTGGTCCAGCAGCGGCTGGCCGGACGATTCGAGCACCAGCACCTCGTACAGCGAACCGTCGCGGTTGATCGACACCATCAGCCGCAGGCTGCCGTAGATCTGTTGGCGACGGGCTTCCTCGGGGTAGTTGAGGTTGCCGATCCGTTCGACCTTCTTGCGCCACTCGTCCTTGTACCAGGCGCCCTTGTCGCGCATGGTCGAAGCCGCGCTCAGGCGATGGATGCGGGGCCGCTTGGCATAGAGCTGGCGTTCCTTGGCCAGTTCCGCCTCCAGGCTGGCAATGTCGCTGGACAACTGCGAGCTGTCGAAGGTCGGCGTCTCGGCCCTGGGCGTGGCTTCGGGCTTGGGTTCTTCGTGGCGGGTGACGGTTTTCTTCGGTTTCGGCGCGACGGTGGCGACCGCCGCCTTGGGCGTCGCTTCGCTGACCTGCGGCTTGGCCGGCGGTGGCGTGGCCACCTTGTTGACGGTGTTGTCCTGGAACGGCGCGACCTCGGTGGTGGTCGGGATCGCCTTCTTGTCCAGGGTACCGCTGCCTTGCTGGTTTTCCTGGGCGAGGAAGTCGGCCTTGGCCGGCCTGGTCTCGCTCTTGAAGGTGGCCAGGGTGATTTCCAGGGTTCTGCTGACCTGTTTGGGCTCGACGAAACTGAACCCCACCCCGAGCAGCAGCGCCAGGTGGATCAGCGCGGCGAGAAACAGGGTAAAGCCGAGCCTGTCGGCCGGGCGCACGCCGGTGCGGTAGAGTTCGGGAGGCAGATCGGCGGGGAGAGTCATGACCAGAAAACCAACATCACGCGTTTCGGAGGCGGTGCATCATAGCGCAATGTTGGTTCCATCTCGGCTGTTCTACATCAACGGCTCTTGAGCTTCTGCTCAATGGCATCCATCAGCAGGCTGCCGATCCGGGTGCCGAAGGCGTTGTCGATCTCGCGGATGCAGGTCGGGCTGGTGACGTTGATTTCCGTCAGGTGCTCGCCGATGACATCCAGGCCTACGAACAGCAGGCCCTTTTCCCGCAGGGTCGGTCCGACCTGGGCGGCGATCCAGCGGTCGCGTTCGGTCAGCGGGCGGGCTTCGCCGCGACCGCCGGCGGCCAGGTTGCCGCGGGTTTCGCCGCTGGCCGGGATGCGTGCCAGGCAATAGGGTACCGGCTCGCCATCGACCATCAGGATGCGCTTGTCGCCGTCCTTGATCGCCGGCAGGTAGGCCTGGGCCATGATCTGCTGGCTGCCCAGGGCGGTGAGGGTTTCGAGGATCACCGACAGGTTCGGGTCGCCGACCCGGTGACGGAAGATCGAGGTGCCGCCCATGCCGTCCAGCGGCTTGAGGATCACATCGCCGTGCCTGGCGGCGAATTCACGCAGCACGTCGGCGCGGCGGCTGACCACGGTGGGCGGCGTGCACTGGGGGAACTGGGTGGCGAACAGTTTCTCGTTGCAGTCGCGCAGGCTCTGGGGCTTGTTCACCACCAGCACGCCGGCCCGTTCGGCCTGCTCCAGCAGGTAGGTGGAGTAGACGAACTCCATGTCGAACGGCGGGTCCTTGCGCATCAGGATCACGTCCAGCTCGCTCAGGGCCGCGTCGGTTTCCGCTTCCAGCTCGAACCAGTGCTCGGGGTTGGCGAACACCTTCAACGGTTTCATCCGCGCGCGGGCTACCCCGGCGTCCTGGTAAAGATCCTGCTGCTCCATGTAGAACAGCGTCCAGCCGCGCTCCTGGGCGGCCAGCAACATGGCCAGCGAGCTGTCCTTCTTGTAGGAAATGCTCGCGATGGGGTCCATGACAATCCCGAGACGAACGCTCATGGGCTATATCCTCTGTAGGCCGTGAAGGCCGCAATGACTTGATAAAGTGGCGTCAGAGTGGCGCTGTGGAGGTTCGCGGTCAAGGAAAAAGCTGGGGCGGGGGCCGCGCATGGATTGCGTAGGGAGACTGTGCTAAAAAGGTTCGCATCCTGTACGAAATCCTTCCGCATCAAGGGTTTCGCGCCCGGAAACCGGGCATCCCTGGAAAATGCGTCGCTGTGGCGATGGTAGAGCAGATATGGAACAGCATTCCACAGCCTTGAAAGTCATGGTCATCGATGACTCCAAGACGATTCGCCGTACCGCCGAAACGCTGTTGAAGCATGTCGGTTGCGAAGTCATCACCGCTGTCGACGGCTTCGAGGCGTTGGCCAAGATCGCCGATCACCACCCGGGCATCATCTTCGTCGACATCATGATGCCGCGCCTGGATGGCTACCAGACCTGCGCCCTGATCAAGAACAACAGTGCGTTCAAGTCGACGCCGGTGATCATGCTGTCCTCCAAGGACAGCCTGTTCGACAAGGCCAAGGGACGTATCGTCGGTTCTGATCAGTTCTTGACCAAACCCTTCAGCAAGGAAGAACTGCTGGAGGCGATCAAGGCGCATGTCCCGGGATTTGCGGCAGTAGAACAAGCACTTTGACGGGGGGCCGCCGGGCCGCCTGCTTTATAAGAAATGGGGAGCACCATGGCACGCATCCTGATCGTCGATGATTCGCCGACTGAAATGTACAAACTGACCGGCATGCTGGAAAGGCACGGTCATGAAGTCCTCAAGGCCGAGAACGGCGCCGACGGCGTGGCCCTGGCCCGTCAGGAAAAGCCCGATGCGGTGCTGATGGATATCGTCATGCCCGGCCTCAACGGCTTCCAGGCGACCCGGCAACTGACCAAGGATCCGGAAACCTCGGCGATCCCGGTGATCATCATCACCACCAAGGACCAGGAGACCGACAAGGTCTGGGGCACGCGCCAGGGCGCCAGGGACTACCTGACCAAGCCGGTCGAAGAGGAAACCCTGCTCAAGACCCTGAACAACGTCCTGGCCGGTTGACGGCCGGCAGCCATGGCCGAATCGCAGACCGCCTTTGCGCTCCTGCTGGAGATCGACCAGCGCTGTCGGGCGCTGGCGGCGGACCTGCCGTCCCAGGAAGCCCGCCAGGATACCTGGAGCGGCATCGGTTTCCGGCTCGGCGAGCAGTGGTACGTGGCGCCCATGGGCGAAGTGGCCGAAGTGCTGCATGAGCCGCGCTACACCCTGCTGCCGGGGGTGAAGCCCTGGGTCAGGGGCGTGGCCAACCTGCGCGGGCGGCTGCTGCCGCTGATGGACCTGTGCGGGTTCTTCGGTCATGAGTTGTCGACCGTGCGCAAGCAGCGTCGGGTACTGGTGCTGGAGTACAAGGACGTGTTCGCCGGCCTGCTGGTGGACGAGGTGGCGGGCATGCAGCACTTTCCCCGGGACAGCCGGCAGTTGCATTCGGTCGAGCGCCCGGAACAGGTCGTCGCGCCCTTCGTGCAGGGCTGTTTCGAACGTGGGCGCAACTGGTGGGTCTTCAGCCCGTTCAGCCTGGCGCAGGCTCCGGGGTTTCTTGATGTTGCAGTCTAATCGTGTGTCCGGCTTGCGCGGGGCCCGCTTCCATGGCAGTACAGGCAGAGGCCTGAGATGATCAAAGGCAAAACCGGCAATCCCGAGCAGGCCTCGCGCAGTCGTTCACAGATCATTGTGCTGTTCATCGCACTGATCGTGTTCATCATGTTGCTGTTCGCCAACTTCGCCTACCTGAACACCCAGGCCTCCTACGACAAGCAGTACATCAGCCACGCCGGCGAATTGCGCGTGCTGTCCCAGCGTATCGCCAAGAACGCCACCGAGGCGGCCTCCGGCAAGGCCGCGGCGTTCAAGCTGCTCAGCGATGCGCGCAACGACTTCGCCCAGCGCTGGGGCTACCTGAAGAAGGGCGACCCGTCCACCGGCCTGCCCGCCGCGCCGCCGACCGTGCGCAATGAAATGCACGCGGTGCAGCAGGACTGGGAAAGCCTGCTGAAAAACACCGATGCGATTCTCGCCAGTGAACAGACCGTGCTGTCCCTGCACCAGGTGGCGGCTACCCTGGCCGAAACCGTGCCGCAGTTGCAGGTCGAGTACGAGAAGGTCGTGGAAATCCTCCTGCAGCGGGGAGCGCCGGCGGCCCAGGTGGCCATGGCCCAGCGCCAGTCGTTGCTCGCCGAGCGTATTCTCGGTGCGGTGAACACCGTGCTGGCCGGCGACGAAACCTCGTCCCAGGCGGCCGATGCCTTCGGTCGTGATGCGGCGCGCTTCGGCCAGGTGCTCAATGGCATGTTGCAGGGCAATGCCGCGCTGAAGATTTCCCAGGTCGAGGACAAGGATGCCCGGGCCCGGCTCGGCGAGATTGCCGAACTGTTCGAATTCGTCTCCGGCTCGGTCGACGAGATTCTCGAAACCTCGCCGGAGCTGTTCCAGGTCCGTGAGTCCGCCAGCAGCATCTTCAGCCTGTCGCAGACCCTGCTGGACGAGGCCTCGCACCTGGCCAACGGTTTCGAGAACCTGGCGGGCGGGCGTTCCCTCGACACCATCGGCGGTTATGTCCTCGGCCTGCTGGCGCTGGCCTCGATCATCCTGATCGGCCTGGTGATGGTTCGCGAGACCAACCGCCAGTTGCGCGAGACCGCGGAAAAGAACGAGCGCAACCAGCACGCGATCATGCGCCTGCTGGATGAAATCGAGGACCTGGCCGATGGCGACCTGACCGTGACCGCCTCGGTGACCGAGGACTTCACCGGGACCATTGCCGACTCGATCAACTATTCGGTGGACCAGTTGCGCGACCTGGTCGCGACCATCAACCTCACCGCCGGCAAGGTCGCCGCCGCCGTGCAGGAAACCCAGGCCACCGCGATGCAACTGGCCGAGGCCTCGGAGCACCAGGCCCAGCAGATCAGCGAGGCGTCCGCGGCGATCAGCGACATGGCCCAGTCCATCGACCAGGTGTCGGCCAACGCCGCCGAATCCTCGGCGGTGGCCGAGCGCTCGGTGGAAATCGCCAACAAGGGCAACGAGGTGGTGCACAACACCATCCACGGCATGGACAACATCCGCGAGCAGATCCAGGACACCGCCAAGCGCATCAAGCGCCTGGGCGAGTCTTCCCAGGAGATCGGCGATATCGTCAGCCTGATCGACGACATTGCCGAGCAGACCAACATCCTCGCGCTCAATGCGGCGATCCAGGCCTCCATGGCCGGCGACGCCGGGCGCGGTTTCGCGGTGGTCGCCGACGAGGTCCAGCGCCTGGCGGAGCGCTCGTCCGCCGCGACCCGGCAGATCGAGACCCTGGTGCGGGCGATCCAGGCCGACACCAACGAGGCGGTGATCTCCATGGAACAGACCACCACCGAAGTGGTCAGGGGGGCGCGTCTGGCGCAGGATGCCGGGGTGGCGCTGGAGGAAATCGAGGGGGTATCGAAAACCCTGGCCGCGCTGATCCAGAGCATCTTCAACGCCGCCCAGCAGCAAACTTCGTCGGCGGGGCAGATTTCGCTGACCATGAACGTGATCCAGCAGATCACCACCCAGACCTCATCCGGTTCGACCGCTACCGCCGAGAGCATTGGCAACCTGGCGAAAATGGCCAGCCAACTGCGGCGCTCGGTCTCCGGCTTTACCTTGCCCCAAGCGCAAGATGCGCGTGAAACCCGGTAGTACGAGCATGAGCGAGCAGCAGCATGACTACGTGGCCCTGGAGTGGGTCAAGGGCGAGATCGCCGACACCCTGAAGCAGGCCCGGCAGGCCCTGGGCGGCCTCGACGGGCCGGAGCATGGGGCCGAGGAAATCGCCGAGTGCCTGGCCTGTATCCACCAGGTGCACGGCAGTCTGCAGATGGTCGAGTTCTATGGGGCGGCGCTGTTGGCCGAGGAAATGGAACAACTGGTGCTGGCCCTGCAGCAGGGCCGGGTCAGCGAACCTGGCGAGGCCGTCAGCCTGCTGCACCAGGCGTTTACCCAGTTGCCGCTGTACCTGGACCGCGTGCACAGCGCCCGGCGCGATCTGCCGCTGGTGGTGCTGCCGCTGCTCAACGACCTGCGCAGCGCCCGTGGCGAAAGCCTGCTTTCGGAAACCAGCCTGTTCAGCCCGCTGCTGCCGGACCTGCCGCCGCTCGACGCCGAGGCCCTGGCCCGGCTGGCCCCGCCGGATCTGCCCGGGTTGCTGCGCAAGTGGCGACAGATGTTGCAGACCGCCCTGGTCGGGCTGCTGCGCGAGCAGGACGACGCCACCAACCTGGGCTACATGGCCAAGGTGTTCGGTCGCCTCGAAAGCCTCTGCCAGGGCGCACCGCTGGCGCCGCTGTGGGAGGTCGGTTCGGCGCTGGTCGAAGGCATGCTCGCCGGTGCGATCGGCAACAGCCCGGCACTGCGCAGCCTGCTCAAGGATGCCGACCGGGAACTCAAGCGTCTGCTGGAACAGGGTATCGAGGGCATCAACCAGGCGGCGCCGGACGAACTGCTCAAGAGCCTGCTGTTCTACCTGGCCAAGGCCGAGCAGCCTACCGCGCAGATGCGCGTGCTCAAGGAACGCTACGGCCTCGACGAGGCGTTGCCGGATACCCGCGTGGTCGACGAGGAGCGCGCGCGCCTGGCCGGCCCCGACCGCGACGCCATGCGCTCGGTGGTCTCGGCCCTCTGTGAGGAGCTGGTGCGGGTCAAGGAGCGGCTGGACCTGTTCGTGCGCAGCGATCGCCAGCACGCCGACGACCTGGCCGGTCTGCTGGCGCCGTTGCGGCAGATCGCCGATACCCTGGCGGTGCTCGGTTTCGGCCAGCCGCGCAAGGTGATCATCGACCAGTTGGCGGTGGTCCAGGGCCTGGCCCAGGGCCAGCGCGAACCGAATGACGCGGTGCTGATGGATGTCGCCGGGGCCCTGCTCTATGTCGAGGCGACGCTGGCCGGAATGGTTGGCACGGTCGAGCAGCAAGGGCAGGAAGAGAGCGGCCTGCCGACCACCGACCTGACCCTGATCCACCAGATCGTGATCCGCGAGGCGCTGCTCTGCCTGCAGCAGGCCAAGGACCTGATCGTCGACTACATCGATGCCAACTGGGACCGCGAGCGCCTGGCGCCACTGCCCGACCTGCTGACCCAGGTGCGGGGTGCGCTGTCGATGATTCCCCTGGGCCGCGCGGCGAGCCTGCTGGAAACCTGCAACCACTACATCCGCGAGCACCTGATCGACGAGCCGGCCTCGCCGCCCTGGCAGCAGCTCGATCGTCTCGCCGATGCCCTGAGCGGCATCGAGTACTACCTCGAACGCCTGGCGGAAGACCACGAGGCCCTGGGCGAGCAGGTGCTGGACAAGGTCGAGCAGAGCCTGGACGCCCTGGGCTATGCGCCGGTGGAGCTGGAGGTGCCGCTGCTCGAAGAGGCGCTGAGCCCTACCGAAGCCCTGGTGATGCAGGATCTGCAGGAACTGGACGACCCCCATGTGGTGCAGTCCCTGGCCGATATGCTGGCCACCCCGGTCTCGGAACTCAATCCGCCGGCCCGACAGGTGCCCCGTAGCCTGCTGCCGCCGCCGTCCGACGAGCCGCCGGTGGATGACGAATTGCGTGAGGTGTTTCTCGAGGAAGCCGCTGAGGTCCTCGATGCCCTGCGTGACTACCTGCCACGCTGGGTCGCCGATCTCGACGGCCAGTCGGCCCTGGGCGAATTGCGCCGGGCCTTCCACACCCTCAAGGGCAGCGGCCGGATGGTCCGCGCGCTGGTGCTGGCCGAGCTGGCCTGGGCCATGGAGAACCTGCTCAACCGGGTACTGGAGCGCAGCCTGGAGCCCGCGCCCGAGGTGCCGCAACTGATCGACGAAGTACTGCACCTGCTGCCTGAACTGGTCGATGAGTTCGCCGCCGGCGCCCAGCGCCAGCGTGACGATGTCGACCAGTTGGCAGCCCGCGCCCATGCCCTGGCGAGCACCGATGATGGGGTAGACGCCGGGGCGGCGGATGACGTGGAGGCGCTTGACCGGCAGTTGCTGGAAATCTTCCGCGCCGAGGCCGAGGCCCACCTCGACAGTCTCAACCACTTTCTCGAACAGGCTGCCGAGCACCTGCCGTTGCAGGTCAGCGACGAACTGCAACGGGCCTTGCATACCCTCAAGGGCAGCGCCTACATGGCCGGCGTCCTGCCGATGGCCGAGCTGGCCGCGCCGCTCTACTACCTGGTGCGCGAGTTCAAGGCCCATCTGCTGGCGCTGGACCTGGACGAAGTCGAGCTGCTGTTCGAGGCCGAAGGCCTGTTTCGCCAGGGCCTGCAGCAACTGGCGGACGATCCGCTGGTCGCCATCGACGGTGCGCCGCAACTGATCCGCCGGGCCGAGGCATTGCTGGCGGCGCGGCTCGAAGCCCTGCTCAGCGTACCCAGCAGCGCCCAGCGCACCCGCCGCGACCCGCAACTGATCAACAGCTTCCTGGCCCAGGGCATGGATATCCTGCTGGATGCCGAAAGCCTGCTGCAGCGGTGGCAGCAGCATCCTGGCGAACGCCAGGAGCTCAACGACCTGCTGGACGAACTGACCACCCTCGGCCAGGGCGCGCATCTGGCCGACCTGGAACCGGTGGACGAGCTGTGCGAAGCCCTGCTGGATATCTACGGGGCTGTCGAGGAAAGCAGCCTGGCGGTCAGCGAGCGGTTTTTCCATGAGGCGCAGCAGGCTCACGAAGCGCTGATCAACATGCTCGACGAACTGGCCGCCGGCCAGGCGATCAACCCGCAGCCGGTGCGGATCCGCGCCTTGCGCGAGCTGCTCGACGAGGCACTCGACCCGTCCGCCACCGGGCTGATCAGGAACGACGGTGGCGCTGCTCCACGCATCAGCGAACTGGGCGCGGCCACCGCTGCGGCACAGCTCGAGGAGCGTGTGGACCTGGACGACGAGATCGTGGCGATCTTCCTCGAAGAGGCGGCGGATATCCTCGACAGTGCCGGGCTGGCGTTGCAGCGCTGGCTCGACGAGCCGGACAACGGCGCCTCGCTGCTGGCCCTGCAGCGTGACCTGCATACCCTCAAGGGGGGCGCGCGGATGGCCGAGGTCGGTCCGGTCGGCGACCTGGCCCATGAGCTGGAGAACCTCTACGAGGGGCTGCTGGACCGGCGCTTCAGCCATTCGCCGCCACTGGCGTTGCTGTTGCAGAAGAGCCATGACCAACTGGCCGTCATGCTCGAGCAGTTGCAGGAGCAGCAGCCGCTGAGCGATCCGGCGCGGTTGATCGACAGCCTCCAGGCGTTCCGCCAGCAGGGTGCCGAGCCGCTGGCGCCGGTATCGGTCGAGCCGCCCGCGACCGGTGGAGATCCGGAACTGCTCGAGGTTTTTCTCGAGGAAGGTTTCGACATCATCGAGAGCTCCGGCGCGGCGTTGCAACGCTGGCGCGCCGAGCCGTCGAGCCGCCAGGAAGTGGAAAACCTGCTGCGCGACCTGCACACCCTCAAGGGCGGTGCGCGAATGGTCGAGATCGCCCCCATTGGCGACCTGGCCCACGAGCTGGAGTTTCTCTACGAAGGCGTGTCGACCCTGCTGCTGCAGCCTGGTGACAGGCTGTTCGACCTGTTGCAGAGCGCTCATGACCGTCTGGCACAGATGCTCGATGCGGTGCGGGCCGAGCAGCCGGTGTCACCGGCCGATGCCCTGATCGCCGAGATCCAGGCGTTTGGCCGGCAGCCGCCGCTCGAACCGCCAGCGGTGGCGGAGCCGCCGGCGCCGCTCAAGAGCGAGCCGGAGGCTGAGCGCCCGCCCCAGGACATGGTCAAGGTGTCCGCCGATCTGCTGGAGGATTTGGTCAACCTGGCGGGCGAGACGTCGATTTTCCGTGGGCGCATCGAGCAGCAGGTGAATGACGCCAAGATCGCGCTCAACGAAATGGAAACCACCATCGAGCGGATGCGCGACCAGTTGCGTCGGCTCGACACCGAGACCCAGGGGCGGATTCTCAGCCGCCAGCAGGTGGAGGCCGAGCGCCTGGGTTACGAGGAATTCGACCCGCTGGAGATGGACCGCCACTCGCAGTTGCAGCAGCTGTCCCGCGCCCTGTTCGAATCGGCGTCCGACTTGCTGGATCTCAAGGAGACCCTGGCCGGTCGCAACCAGGACGCCGAGAACCTGCTGTTGCAGCAGGCCCGGGTCAACACCCAATTGCAGGAAGGCCTGATGCGCACGCGCATGGTGCCGTTCGAGCGCATGGTGCCGCGGCTGAAGCGGGTGGTACGGCAGGTCGCGGCGGAACTGGGCAAGGACGTCGATTTCATCGTCGGCAATGCCGAGGGCGAGGTCGACCGCAATGTGCTCGAACGCATGGTCGCGCCGCTGGAACACATGCTGCGTAACGCCGTCGACCACGGCCTGGAAAGCACCGAAGTACGGCGTGCGGCCGGCAAGCCGGAGCAGGGGCGGATCACCCTCGACCTGTCCCATGAAGGCGGTGATATCGTTTTCGACATCCATGACGACGGCGCCGGGGTCCCGCTCGACGCGGTGCGGCGCAAGGCGATCAAGCGCGGAATGATCGAGGAGGACACGCCGATCAGCGACCGCGACGTGTTGCAGTTCATCCTTCAGCCGGGCTTCTCCACCGCCGAACGCATCACCCAGATTTCCGGGCGTGGTGTCGGCATGGACGTGGTCCATGAGGAAGTGCGGCAGTTGGGCGGGACCATGACCATCGACTCGATCAAGGGCCAGGGCGTGCACTTCCAGATTCGCCTGCCGTTCAGCGTCTCGGTGAACCGGGCGCTGATGGTGCAGTGTGGTGATGAGCAGTACGCGGTGCCGTTGAATACCGTCGAGGGCCTGGTGCGGGTGCTCCCCAGCGAATTGGAAGGCTATTACCAGTGCAATCCGCCGCGCTACGAGTACGCCGGGCAGACCTACGAATTGCGTTACCTGGGCGAACTGCTGAAAACCGTCAGCAAGCCCAGGCTGTTGGGGCTGAGCCAACCGCTGCCGCTGCTGCTGGTGCATTGCAACGAGCAGCGGGTGGCGTTGCAGGTCGACAGCCTGGCCGGCACCCGCGAGATCGTGGTGAAAAGCCTGGGGCCGCAGTTCGCCGCGGTGTCGGGGCTCTCGGGGGCGACCATTCTCGGTGATGGCCGGGTGGTGCTGATTCTCGACCTGCTGGCCCATGTCCGCACGTCCCAGGCCTGGGTGCCGGTACCGCGGGCGCTGAGCGACCTGGCGGGCGACTTCACACCGCTGCGGCCACGGCTGGTGCTGGTGGTGGACGACTCGGTCACGGTGCGCAAGGTCACCAGCCGCCTGCTGGAGCGCAACGGCATGAACGTGCTGACCGCGAAGGACGGTGTCGACGCAATGGCCCTGTTGCAGGAGCACACCCCGGACCTGATGCTGCTGGACATCGAGATGCCGCGCATGGACGGCTTCGAGGTCGCGACCCGGGTGCGCAACGACCCACGCCTGAAGGACCTGCCGATCATCATGATCACTTCCCGTACCGGCCAGAAACACCGCGACCGGGCCATGGCGATCGGCGTCAACGACTACCTGGGCAAGCCGTACCAGGAATCGGTGCTGCTGGAGAGCATCGCCCATTGGAGCCATGCCCATGCATGAACACCGTGCCAGCAGCCTGACCGGGTTGATGCTGCCCCTGGCCGATCGCTACCTGTTGTTGCCGAACGTGGCGGTGGCCGAACTGATCGACTTCCAGCGCGGCGAGCCGGCCAGCGATGCGCCGCCGTGGTACCTGCGCCAGGTGACCTGGCGCGACCGCCAGTTGCCGCTGATCAGCTTCGAGGCGGCTTGTGGCGGCGCGATCGCCGTGGGCGAGCGTGCCCGGATCGTGGTCCTCAACACCCTCGGCGGGCGCCCGGAGCTGCGTTTCATCGCCCTGGTGATCCAGGGCATCCCGCGTTCGTACAAGCTCGACAGCCAATTGAGTTTCGTCGACGTGCCACTGTGCCGCCTGGAGAAGGCCGCGGTACAGGTCGGCGAGCTGGTGGCGAAGATCCCGGACCTGCCGGGGCTGGAACGCCTGGTACTGGAGTCGGGGCTGGCCTGAGATCGTTTCGTGCGGCTGATGGCCCCTTCGCGGGCCAGCCACGCGCCTACAGGAGGGTGGCTGGCATCGGTATCCCGAAGACGCTCGGTAGGAGCCGGGCTTGCCCGCGAAAGCGTCGGACCTGCTACTCCAGTAACACTCGCCCATTCACCACGACGACACTGCCACCCACCCCCGCGTCAAATCATTAACCTTGGCGTAACAATCAGTCGCCGGGCTTGATTGATGCCCTGTCCGATCGCTCCTACTGTCTAGCCACGACAGCGAACCCCTGGAGTGAGCATGACAGCCCCCAATTCCCCCGACTCGCGCTGGACGCGGCGCCGCGCCGAGAAGCAGCGTCGTCTCGAACAGGTGCGGGCCCTCGCCGATGGCGTGGTGTTGCCGACCGAGCAGATCGTCGCCGCCCTGCAAGCCCTGATCATGCCCGGCGACCGGGTGGTGCTGGAGGGCAACAACCAGAAGCAGGCGGATTTTCTCTCGCGTTCCCTGGCCAAGGCCGATCCGGCCCGGCTTCACGACTTGCACATGATCATGCCCAGCGTCGGCCGTGCCGAGCACCTGGACCTGTTCGAGCGCGGTATCGCCCGCAAGCTGGACTTCTCCTTCGCCGGCACCCAGAGCCTGCGTATCAGCCAGTTGCTGGAGGACGGCCTGCTGGAAATCGGTGCGATCCACACCTACATCGAACTCTACGCGCGGCTGGTGGTGGACCTGATTCCCAACGTGGTGCTCAGCGCCGGCTTCATGGCCGACCGCGCCGGCAACATCTACACCGGCCCCAGCACCGAAGACACCCCGGCGCTGATCGAGCCGGCGGCGTTCAGCGACGGCATCGTGATCGTCCAGGTCAACCAGCTGGTCGACGATGTCAGCGAGTTGCCGCGGGTGGACATTCCCGCGTCCTGGGTCGATTTCGTGGTGGTGGCCGACCGGCCGTTCTATATCGAACCGCTGTTCACCCGCGACCCGCGGCATATCAAGCCGGTGCATGTGCTGATGGCGATGATGGCGATCCGCGGGATCTACGAAAAACACAACGTGCAGTCGCTCAACCACGGGATCGGCTTCAACACCGCCGCCATCGAACTGATCCTGCCGACCTACGGCGAGTCCCTGGGCCTGAAGGGCAAGATCTGCCGCAACTGGACGCTCAACCCGCACCCGACGCTGATTCCGGCGATCGAAAGCGGCTGGGTCGACAGCGTGCATTGCTTCGGTACCGAACTGGGCATGGAGAACTACATCGCCGCCCGGCCGGACGTGTTCTTCACCGGGCGCGACGGCTCGCTGCGCTCGAACCGGATGGTCTGCCAACTGGCCGGGCAGTACGCGGTGGATCTGTTCATCGGCGCGACCCTGCAGGTCGATGGCGACGGTCATTCCTCCACCGTCACCCGCGGGCGCCTGGCCGGTTTCGGCGGGGCACCGAACATGGGCCACGATCCGCGCGGTCGGCGGCATGGCACCCCGGCCTGGCTCGATATGCGCCTGGACCGCGGCGATGCGCCCCAGGCGCTGCTCGAACGCGGCAGGAAACTGGTGGTGCAGATGGTCGAGACCTTCCAGGAGGGCGGCAAGCCGACGTTCGTCGAAACCCTCGATGCCGTCGAGGTGGCGAGGAAAAGCGGCATGCCGCTGGCACCGATCATGATTTACGGCGACGACGTCACCCACCTGCTGACCGAGGAGGGGATCGCCTACCTGTACAAGGCCCGCTCCCTGGAGGAGCGCCAGGCGATGATCGCCGCCGTGGCGGGGGTCACTGCCATCGGCCTGCGGCACAAGCCGCAGGATACGGCACGGCTGCGGCGCGAAGGGCTGATCGCCGTGCCCGAGGACCTGGGCATCCGCCGCACCGACGCCAGCCGTGAACTGCTCGCGGCCAAAAGTGTGGCCGACCTGGTGGAGTGGTCCGGTGGCCTCTACAACCCGCCCGCACGCTTCAGGAGCTGGTAAATGCACGCCTTCAATCTGCAGCCCCAACCCCTGTCACTGGCCGAGCGCCTGGCGGATTTCGCCGTCGAAGCGCTGATCGACGAAGCCGACCTGTCGCCCAAGCCCGCCCTGGTGGACCGGCGTGGCAGCGGTGCACACAACGACCTGCACCTGGGCCTGATGCATGCCTCGGCGCTGGCGTTGTGGCCGATGTTCAAGGAGATGGCCGATGCCGCCATTGCCAGCCATTCCCCGGCATTCAGCGGCCTGGCATTGCGTGAAGCCCTGGGTCGTATCGGCCGCGAGGGAGAACAGGCGATGCTCAGGACCACCGGCGGAGTGAATACCCACCGTGGCGCGATCTGGGCCCTGGGCCTGCTGGTGGCCGCGGCGGCACAGGAGTCCGGCAGCGTTTCTGCCCAAGCGCTGACCCTGCGGGCCGCGCGCCTGGCACTGCTGGAAGACCGCCATGCACCCGGCGGCAACAGCCACGGCCAGCAGGTGGCCCGCCGTTACGGGGCCCGCGGTGCCCGGGAGCAGGCGCAACTCGGCTTCCCGGCCGTCACCCGGCTCGGCCTGCCTCAACTGCGGCGCAGCCGCCTGGCGGGTCACGGCGAACAGAATGCCCGGCTGGATGCGCTGCTGGCGATCATGACCGGCCTGGCCGACACCTGCGTGCTCTACCGCGCCGGCCTGCCGGGCCTGCAGGCCATGCAGCAGGGCGCCCGCGCGGTGCTGGAGGCCGGCGGCAGCGCCAGCCTGGCCGGCCGGCGCTGCCTGCATGAATTGGATCAACAGCTTTTGGCGATGAACGCTTCACCCGGCGGCGCGGCGGACCTGCTCGCCGCCTGCCTGCTGATCGACCGTCTCGAACAGGAAGCCTTGTGATGGAAAAACTGTCCTTCGAATTCCCCGCCGGACAACCGCCCCGGGGCCGTGCCCTGGTGGGCTGTGTCGGTTCCGGCGACCTGGAAGTGCTGCTCGAACCCGGTCACCCCGGCACCCTGTCGATCCAGGTGACCACCTCGGTCAATGGCAGCTCGGCGCGCTGGCAGCACCTGTTCGAGCGCTTGTTCGACGGGCGTCTGCCGCCGGCGCTGGCGATCGATATCCACGATTTCGGCGCCACGCCCGGGGTGGTCCGGTTGCGTCTGGAACAAGGTTTCGAGGAGATCGGCCATGACTGACAGCGAGGCTCTGTTGCACAAGCACAGTTTTGTCGAACTCGGCGCCCGGCAGCGGGCCAGGGCTTTGCTCGACAGCGGCAGTTTCCGCGAACTGCTCGATCCCTTCGCCCGGGTCATGTCGCCCTGGCTCGAACGCCAGGGCGTGGTACCCCAGGCCGATGACGGGGTGGTGATCGCCAAGGGCAGCATCGACGGCCTGCCGGTGGTCATCGCCGCCATCGAGGGCGCTTTCCAGGGCGGCAGCCTCGGCGAGGTGGGCGGCGCGAAGATCGCCGGTGCCCTGGAACTGGCTGCCGAAGACAACCGCCAGGGCATCCCGACCCGCGCCGTGTTGCTGCTGGAAACCGGTGGCGTGCGCCTGCAGGAGGCCAACCTGGGCCTGGCGGCCATCGCCGATATCCACGCGGCGATTGTCGATCTGCGGCGCTATCAGCCGGTGATCGGTGTGGTGGCCGGCAGTGTCGGCTGTTTTGGCGGCATGTCCATCGCCGCCGCGCTGTGCAGTTACCTGGTGGTGACCCGCGAGGCCCGCCTGGGCCTGAATGGGCCGCAGGTGATCGAACAGGAGGCGGGGCTGGAGGAATACGATTCCCGTGACCGGCCCTTCATCTGGAGCCTGACCGGCGGCGAACAGCGTTTCGCCAGCGGCCTGGTGGATCGTTATGCAAGCGATGACGTGGCCGCGATCCGGCAGCAGGTCGCTCACTTGCTGGAGGCTGGCCTGCCCGAGACACAGCGTAGTCGGCAGGCGGGCTGGTACCTGCAGCGGCTGGCTGAACTGGATGCCGCGCCACAGATCGACCCGGCCACGGTATGCCGGCTTTTCCAAGGAGATCGCCCATGAGCACCCGTTCCCTGCGCGGTTTGCACTGGTTCCAGAGCCTGGCTGGCGATGCCGTCGAGGCGACCGGCTTGCCGGCTTCGCTGAAGGTCGCCGATACCCGGCTGGGCGACCAGCCGGTACGCCTGCTGGCGGTGGTACCCGATGCGGACAACCGGTTTGTCCGCGCCCGTCATGGCGAAGTCGGCCTGTTGGAAGGCTGGAGTCTGGCGAGGGCGGTGGACGAGGTGATCGAGGCCGACAGCGCGAGTGGGCACAAGCGCGCGCTGATTGCCATTGTCGATGTGCCGAGCCAGGCCTACGGGCGTCGTGAGGAAGCCCTGGGGATCCATCTGGCCCTGGCCGCGGCCGCCGACAGTTACGCCCGTGCCCGCCTGGCGGGGCATGCGGTGATTGCCCTGCTGGTGGGCAAGGCGATGTCCGGGGCGTTCCTCGCCCACGGCTACCAGGCCAACCGCCTGATCGCCCTGCGTGATCCGGGGGTGATGGTCCATGCCATGGGCAAGGCCTCGGCGGCGCGCGTGACCCTGCGCAGTGTCGAGGACCTGGAGGCCCTGGCCGCCAGCGTGCCACCCATGGCCTATGACATCGACAGTTATGCCAGCCTGGGGCTGCTGTGGAAGGTGCTCGACGTGCAGCGGATCGAGCAGCCCACGGCGCAGGATCTGGCCTGTGTGCAGGATTGCCTCGGCGCCGCGATCGTCGATGCGATGCAACGTGGCACCGATCTGGGCGGACGGCTGGGGGCGCCCAATCGGGCTGCGTCGAGCCGGGTCCGGCAACTGTTGCGTGAACAGTGGTGAGTCGCGATGTGTAGCGACGGCCACTATCTCCCTCACGACCTGCTCTGGGGGCTGACCCCGGCGCAGTTGCCGCCGGATGCGCCGGCCTGGGTGGCTGAGGCGCTGGGCCTGGGGCAGCCGGTGGTGGTGCGGCGGGCACTGGTCGCAGCGGATCAATTGCCGGTGGGCGTGCGCGGGCTGTCGCGCGAGCAGCGTTTCGCCACGCTGATGCCGCGGCGGCTGGTCGAACGTCGGGTGCGCCCGGAGGCGCTGGTCGACAGCCGACTGGCCAGGCGGGACTGGCCGGCCTTGCAGGCCTTGCGGCATGTACGCCCGGCGCTCGATGCCCGGGGCCTGGCCTGGGGCGTCAGCGGCAGCGCCGGTTTTGAACTGGCCACCGGCTTGCCGACCCTGCACCCGGAGAGCGACCTGGACCTGATCCTGCGTGCACCGCAGGCGTTGTCGCGAGCCCGGGCCGCCGAGCTGTTGCGGCAACTCGACAATCCGTTCTGCCGTGTCGACCTGCAGTTGCAGACCCCGCTGGGCGCGGTGGCGCTGGCGGAGTGGGCGGGCCCGGCGCAACGGGTGCTGCTCAAGAGCGACGCGGGTGCACGGTTGGTGGCCGATCCGTGGAGTGCCGGGGAGTTGGCGGCGTGAGCAGCCTGCTGGCGTTTCCCGGCCAGGGTGCGCAGCAGCCCGGCATGTTGCGGCGCCTGCCCGATGCGGCGGTGGTTCGCCAGTGCCTGGGTGAAGCCGCAGAGGTGCTTGGCGAGGATCTGGCGTTGCTGGACAGCGCGCAGGCGCTGGCCTCGACCCGCGCGGTCCAGCTCTGCCTGCTGATTGCCGGGGTGGCCGGGGCCCGGCTGTTGCTGGACAACAGTCCACCGCCGGCCTACGTGGCCGGCCTGTCGATCGGCGCCTATCCGGCGGCGGTGATGGCCGGGGTGCTGGATTTCAGCGATGCCCTGCGCCTGGTCAGCCTGCGCGGGCAACTCATGCAACAGGCTTATCCACAGGGCTATGGCATGACCGCATTGATCGGTCTGGAACGGGCGGCGGTGGATAAGTTGCTGGCCCAGGTCCATGGCCCGCGCACGCCGGTTTACCTGGCGAACATCAATGCCGACAACCAGTGCGTGATCGCTGGTAGCGATGAGGCCATGGCCGCGGTCGCTGCCGCGCTGAAGCAGGGCGGAGTGGCCCGGCGCCTGGCGGTCAGCGTGCCGTCCCACTGCCCGTTGCTGGAGGCGCCGGCGCAGGCCTTGGCGGCCGCATTCGCCGAGGTACCGATGCGGGCGCCGTGCCTGGGTTATCTCAGCGGCAGCAGTGCCCGGTTGCTGCGCACTGCCGAACAGATTCGCGATGACCTGGCCTTCAACATGTGCCGGCTCATCGATTGGCGCGGTACGGTGCAAAGCGCCTACGAGCGCGGCGTGCGGCTGCAGATCGAACTGCCACCGGGGGCGGTGTTGACCGGCCTGGCGCGGCGGGTATTCGAACAGGGCAGCGTGGTCGCCTTCGACGGTGCCCGGCTGGACAGTCTCAAGGCACTGCTGCAAGAGGAGGGATGCCGCCACCGATAGAGACCGGCTGTTGCTTCGAAGGACAAAAACAACAACTTCGACACTGCGATGCGAGGATAACAACAATGATTATTTACGGTGTGGCACTGCTGGCGGCCTGTACCTTGGCCGGTGTGGTTCTGGGAGACATGCTCGGCGTGTTGCTGGGGGTCAAGTCCAATGTCGGCGGGGTCGGGATCGCCATGATCCTGCTGATCTGCGCCCGCCTGTGGATGCACAGGCACGGCGGCATGAGCAAGGAGTGCGAGATGGGCGTCGGCTTCTGGGGCGCCCTGTATATCCCGGTGGTGGTCGCCATGGCCGCCAACCAGAACGTGGTCACCGCCTTGCATGGCGGTCCGGTGGCGTTGCTGGCGGCCGTCGGTTCGGTGCTGCTGTGCGGTTGCACCATCGCCCTGATTAGCCGGACCAACAAGGGCGAGCCGTTGCCGGCCGAGCCTGCGGCGGCGTTGCCGGATGCCCATGTCGCGGGAGGTCGCTGACATGTGGGCTATCGTCGAGAAAGCATTGGAGCACAATGGGCTGATCACCGCGTTCGCGCTGGTCGGAGTGGTGATGTGGCTGTCGGTGCTGCTCTCCAGGCACCTGACCCTGGGTCGCATCCACGGTTCGGCGATCGCCATCGTGATCGGCCTGGTCCTGGCCTGGATCGGTGGCACGTTGACCGGTGGGCAGAAGGGCCTGGCCGACATGGCGCTGTTCTCCGGCATCGGCCTGATGGGCGGCGCCATGTTGCGCGACTTCGCGATCGTCGCCACCGCCTTCGAGGTGCAGGCCACCGAGGCGAGGAAGGCCGGCCTGATCGGCGCGGTGTCGCTGTTGCTGGGCACCGTGCTGCCGTTCATGGTCGGCGCGAGCATGGCCTGGGCCTTCGGTTATCGCGATGCGGTGAGCATGACCACCATCGGTGCCGGGGCGGTGACCTATATCGTCGGGCCGGTGACCGGTGCGGCGATCGGGGCCAGTTCCGATGTGATCGCCCTGTCGATCGCCACGGGCCTGATCAAGGCGATCATCGTGATGGTCGGCACGCCAGTGGCGGCGCGCTGGATGGGCCTGGACAATCCGCGTTCGGCGATGGTGTTCGGCGGCCTGGCCGGGACGGTCAGTGGCGTGACGGCCGGGCTCGCGGCGACGGATCGGCGGCTGGTGCCCTATGGCGCGCTGACAGCGACCTTCCATACCGGGCTGGGCTGCCTGCTCGGGCCGTCGGTGCTGTTTTTCATCGTGCGAGGCCTGGTGGGCTGATTCAGGCGCGATGGTTGGCATACATCCGGCACTCCGCCAGGAGTGCCAGCAGGTTGGGGTCGCGCTCCTTGGCCTTGAGGAATACCACGCCGATATGCTGCTGCAGGTGGTAGCGCGGCTGCAGCGGAATCAGTTTCACCCGGTTTTCGTACACCGCGGCGATCCGCCCGGGCAGCAGCGCATAGCCGACGCCGGAGCTGACCATGCTCAGCAGGGTGAAGATATCGTTGACCTGCATCGCCACCTTGGGCTCGAAGCCCGCCTGTTCGAACACCCGATTGCCGTCGCGGTGGGTGGCGAAGCCCTGGGTCAGGGTGATGAAGGTCATGTCGCGCAGGTCCGCCAGGTCGACCTGGGCCTGTTGGGCGAAAGGCGAGTCGGCGGGCGTGGCGAGAAAGATATCGTCGGAGAACAGCGGCAGGTGTTCGCAGTCCGGATCTTGGGTGGTTTCGTCCAGCGACACCAGGATCGCGTCCACTTCCATGTTCCTGAGCTGGTACAGCAGGTCGATGTTCGAGCCGAGGATGAGGTCGATGTTCAGCTCGCTGCGACGGATCTTCAGGCCCATGATCAACTGCGGCACGGTCTTCACCGTCAGTGAGTAGAGCGAGCCGAGCTTGAAGCGTTCGGCGCAGAAGCCGGCGGCCTCACGGGTCAGGCGCACGCTTTCGACCACGTCCTGGATCAGTTTCTGCGCCCGCTCTTCCAGCACATAGGCGCTTTCCAGCGGTGTCAGGTTGCGCCCCTCGTGCTTGAACAGCGGGCAACGCAGGGCATTTTCCAGGGAATGGATGGCGCGGTGCACGCTGACGTTGCTGGTCTGCAGTTCGGCCGCCGCCCGGGCCAGGTTGCCGGTGCGCATGAAGGCCAGGAACACTTCGAGCTTTTTCAGGGTCAGTTCTTCATCGATCAACATGGGACGGACTCTTTTTCGAATGCTCCGATTGTGCCCAAGTCCCGGAGAGTTGGCTGAGGCTTTTTCAGTGGCCCCCCGTTCAACCGATCAGGCCGTTGCTGGCCGCCAGTCGCTGTTGGAAGGCCCGCAGCGTCTCATCGACCGGACAACCCTGATAGCCGCCGCGCAAGGCCTGGGCCCTGACGTTGCCATAGGCCGGCAGGAAGCTCTCGGGCAGTGGACGACTGTAGGCGGTGGCATGCCACTGGCGCAGCAGGTGGCGCTGGCGGCCGGGCTGCGCGCTGTCGGTAAAGCTGGTGCGGGCATGGCAGACCAGGTGGTTGTTGAGAAACTGCAGGTCGCCGGGCAACAGCTCCAGTTCCAGGCACATGTCCGGCAGGCAGGCGGTGTCATGCACCGCGTTCAGTGCGGCGCGGGCGATGTTGCCCAGGCGCGGTGCCCCCGGCAGGCGCTCGCAGTCGAGGTTGCGCTGACGATAGAAGCGGCTGGCGAAGACGCCGTGCTCCAGGGCGAATACCGGGCAGAGAAAAAAGCGCCTGTCGCTGGCGCTGTCGCGTGTCGGGTCGTAGAACGCCAGGGGTTGATAGAGCGCTTGGCACAACGCCGGATTCTCGCGCATCAGCCGGTCGTGCACGGCCCGCAGGCTGGCCAGGCGGAACAGCCCGCCGCGGGCCGCCTGGCGCAGGCAGAGCAGGGTAGTCAGGTCGCAGGCATCGGTGTGGAACTCCATGGAGCGGCTGGTGATGTGGCTGCGATGGGTCGGGTGATGGGGTTGCTGGCGGTCACGGACATCAACCAGTAACTCGCCTGCGTGATTCTGTACCAGCGGCACGCCCAGGTGCAGGCCGATACCCCAGGCGAGCAGGCGTGCCTGCTCGGGCGTCTTGTCGGCCACGGGAAATCCGGTGATCAGGAATACCCCGAGGCCCCGCTCGGTTTCCAGGACGGCCCGCTGCAGCAATTCATGTACCGTGGGCAGCGGGAAGTCCCGCGGGGTCATGTCCAGCGGCGATCTGCCCCGGCGTTTTGCATACTCCAGGGCGCAATCGACTTCGATGACCTGGGAGCGATCGAGGCGGTGTATCCAGGACAGCGAATGCTCGATCAGCTTTTCGCGGTTCCAGGCCTGGAGTGTTCGGGTCATGGCGGGCTCCCGTGGGGTGATGATTCGGGGCCTTCCATTTTCTGTATCGGCCGGCGATTTTTTTTTAATCTATGGAGCGAAATCCGGAAGCTTGTTTCCTCTTTGAAGGTAGGAAGCGGCTGTACAGGGCATCGGGCGACTGGGCCAGGCATGGCGTAGCGGGCCTGATGAAGTGTCCTGAGCAATGGAGGTGGGCGGTACATGTATCACGGGGAACGACTCAACGCCTGGACCCATCTGGTGGGGGCGATACTGGCGAGCATCGGCGCGATCTGGCTGCTGGTGATGGCAAGCCTGGATGGCAGCCCGTGGAAGATCGTCAGCGTGGCGATCTACGGGGTCACGCTGATGGCACTCTATAGCGTCTCGACCGTGTACCACAGCGTCCGCGGGCGGGCGAAGGTGATCATGCAGAAGGTCGATCACCTGTCGATCTACCTGCTGATCGCCGGCAGCTACACGCCGTTCTGCCTGGTCACTCTGCGCGGACCATGGGGTTGGACGTTGTTCGGCATCGTCTGGGGGCTGGCGGTGATCGGCATGTTGCAGGAGATCAAGCCGCGCTCGGAGGCGCGGATCCTGTCGATCGTGATCTATGCGGTGATGGGCTGGATCGTGCTGGTGGCGATCAGGCCGCTGCTGGCGGCCCTGGGCATGGCCGGGTTCATCTGGCTGGCCACGGGCGGGGCGCTATACACCCTGGGCATCATCTTCTTCGCCCTGGATCACCGGCTACGGCATTCCCACGGGATCTGGCACCTGTTCGTGATCGCCGGCAGTGCCCTGCATTTCGTGGCGATCTTCTGGTACGTGATCTGATGCGTCAGAAATCGCCCCACAGCTGCTGGGCCACCGCCAGGGCCACCACCGGTGCGGTCTCGGTGCGCAGCACCCGCGGACCGAGGCGTGCGGGCAGGTAGCCGGCCTTGGCCGCCTGCTCGACTTCGGCGTCGGACAAACCGCCTTCAGGGCCGATCAGAAAGGCCAGGCTGGCCGGCCTGGGATGGCTGGTCAGCGGTTCGGCCACCGGGTGCAGCACCAGTTTCAGTTCGGCCTGGGCCTGTTTCAGCCATTCACCCAGCGGCAGCGGCGGGTGGATCACCGGCAGGGTGGAGCGGCCGCACTGTTCACAGGCACTGATCGCGATCTGCCGCCAGTGGGCCAGGCGCTTGTCGGCGCGCTCGTCCTTGAGGCGGACTTCACAGCGCTCGCTGACGATCGGGGTGATTTCGCTGACGCCCAGCTCGGTGGCTTTCTGGATCGCCCAATCCATCCGTTCGCCCCGGGACAGGCCCTGGCCGAGGTGGATGTGCAGCGGCGAGTCCGGTTGGCCGGCGAAGCTTTCGGTCAGTTGCACACGCACGTGCTTCTTGCCGACTTCCAGCAGGGTACCGAGGAATTCGTGGCCGGAGCCGTCGAATACCTGCAGCGCGTCCCCTTCGGCCATGCGCAGTACGCGGCCGATGTAGTGGGCCTGGGCCTCAGGCAGTTCGTGTTCGCCGAGGCTCAGAGGGGCGTCGATAAAGAAGCGGGACAGTCTCATGGTGTATCTCTGGATATCGGAATGATGGGTTGCCGGGGCGCCGCACTGCCGCGAATGGGTCGCGCGCGCCCGCTTGGCTTCTGTGGGGTTAGCCCGGATCACGGAAGTCCGGATGGAAGTTTTCCGGCACCGCCACGCTGACCGCGCTGCGGGTGGCAATGTCGATCCCCTCGCTGGCCACTTCGGCGAGGAAGTCGATCTGTTCCGGCGTGATCACGTAGGGTGGCAGGAAGTACACCACGTTGCCCAGCGGCCGCAGCAGGGCGCCGCGCTCCAGGGCATGCTGGAACACCTTGAGGCCACGGCGCTCCTGCCACGGGTAGGCGGCCTTGCTGGCCTTGTCCTGGACCATCTCGATCGCCAGGGCCATGCCGGTCTGGCGCACTTCGGCAACGTGCGGGTGATCCGCCAGGTGCGCGGTGGAACTGGCCATCCGTTGGGCCAGGGCCCGGTTGTTCTCGATGACGTTGTCCTGCTCGAAGATATCCAGGGTCGCCAGCGCCGCCGCACAGGCCAGCGGGTTGCCGGTGTAGCTGTGGGAATGGAGGAACGCGCGCAGGGTCGGGTAGTCGTCGTAGAAGGTGCCGTAGACGTCCTCGGTGGTCAGGCACGCCGCCAGGGGCAGGTAGCCGCCGGTGAGCGCCTTGGACAGGCAGAGGAAGTCCGGACGGATACCGGCCTGTTCGCAGGCGAACATCGTACCGGTGCGGCCGAAGCCCACGGCGATTTCATCGTGGATCAGGTGTACGCCGTAGCGGTCGCAGGCCTCGCGCAGCAGCTTGAGGTACACCGGATGGTACATGCGCATGCCGCCGGCTCCCTGGATCAGCGGTTCGACGATCACTGCGGCGACGCTCTGGTGATTCTCCGCCAGGGTCTGTTCCATGACCTGGAACAGGTTGCGCGAATGCTCTTCCCAGCTCATGCCCTGCGCACGCATGTAGCAGTCCGGGCTCGGCACCTTGATGGTGTCCAGCAGCAGGGCCTTGTAGGTCTCGGTGAACAGCGGCACGTCGCCTACCGACATCGCCGCCACGGTCTCGCCGTGGTAGCTGTTGGTCAGGGTGATGTAGCGTTTCTTCTGCGGCTGGCCGCGGTTGAGCCAGTAATGAAAGCTCATCTTCAGCGCGACTTCGATGCAGGACGAACCGTTATCGGCATAGAAGCAGCGGGTCAGGCCTTCGGGGGTCATCTTCACCAGGCGCTCGGACAGCTCGATCACCGGCTGGTGGCTGAAACCGGCGAGGATCACGTGCTCCAGCTGGTCGACCTGGTCCTTGATGCGCTGGTTGATGCGCGGGTTGCAGTGGCCGAACACGTTGACCCACCAGGAACTGACGGCATCGAGGTAGCGCTTGCCGTCGAAATCCTCCAGCCACACGCCTTCGCCGCGCTTGATGGGGATCATCGGCAGTTGCTCGTGATCTTTCATCTGGGTGCAGGGATGCCACAGCACCGCGAGATCGCGTTGCATCCACTGGTTGTTCAGGCTCATTTCCACTCTCCCACGGGCACCTTGCGACAGGCGCGGGCCAACAATCGCGCAAGCCTATGCAATGCCGGGCGACGGGACAACCCGTGCCGGTCATTCAACGGCCTCGCTACCGGCGAGGTGTCCGGGCGACGCGGCCTGCAGCGGTTGCAACGATTATCCTCCGGCGCCTCGAATAAAGTCGCCCGCCGGGGTGTTCCGGATAGGCGGCGACCTTAATATTTTCTTAACCCGCTCGTTCCAGACTTATGATCGTATTTCTCGATATTTCAAAGCAAAATTTTTCGCTTTAATTCGATAGGTAAACCATTAGTCTTGGGCGCAGTACTTACAGGATCTCTCGGTCATGCAGCTACGTAATTCATCTTCCCGCTACGGCGCAGTCAGCATGCTCCTGCATTGGGGCGTGGCTCTGGTGGTCTTCGGCCTTTTCGCGCTGGGCTTGTGGATGGTCGGTCTCGACTACTACAGCGAGTACCGCAAGGCCGCTCCGGACCTGCATAAAAGTATCGGCTTGACCCTGTTCGCGGTGATGGTCGTACGGCTGGCCTGGCGTTTCATCAGCCCGCCGCCGCCGGCACCGTCCAATCATGGCCGCCTGACCCGCCTGGGCGCCAAGTTCGGCCATGCGTTCCTCTATCTGGGCCTTTTCGCCCTGATGTTCTCCGGGTACCTGATTTCCACCGCAGAAGGTGTCGGGATTCCGGTGTTCAATCTGTTCGACGTGCCGGCCTGGATTTCCAGCATCCCCGACCAGGCGGATGTGGCTGGCACGGTGCACCTGTACCTGGCCTGGACCGTGGTGATCTTTGCCGTTCTCCATGGCCTGGCTGCGCTGAAACACCACTTTATCGATCGTGATGCGACGCTGACCCGCATGCTGGGTCGCAAAGCCTGATGTTCAACCTCGACTCAAAAGGAATAGAAGCATGTTGAAAAAGACTCTCGCCGCCCTGGCAATCGGTACCGCACTGTTCACTGCCGGTCAGGCGATGGCCGCTGACTACGTGATCGACAAGGAAGGCCAGCACGCCTTCATCGACTGGAAGATCAGCCACCTGGGCTACAGCTTCGTACACGGCACCTTCAAGGACTGGAGCGGCAAGTTCAGCTTCGACGCCAAGGCGCCTGAAGCGAGCAAGATCGAGGTCGAGCTGAAGACCGCCAGCCTGTTCTCCAACCACGCCGAGCGTGACAAGCACATCGCCAGCAAGGACTTCCTGGACGTTGCCAAGTATCCGGAAGCCAAGTTCGTCTCCACCAGCGTCAAATCCACTGGCGAGAAAACCGCTGACGTGACCGGTGACCTGACCCTGCACGGCGTGACCAAGCCGGTGACCTTCAAGGCCACCTTCAACGGTGAAGGCAAGGACCCATGGGGCGGCTACCGTGCCGGCTTCAACGGTACCACCACCCTCAACCTGAACGATTTCGGCATCAAGGGCCCAGGCCCATCCTCCCAGACTCTGGACCTGGACATCTCGTTCGAAGGCGTAAAGGCCAAGTAATACTTTTCCTGTAGGAGCAGCGCTTGTTCGCGAAGGGGCCCGATGGGCATGGCTTGGCGGGCAAACCCTACTCCTGCAGGGGAAGCCGGCCACAATGAAAAACGCCCCCGGTTCTCACGAACCGGGGGCGTTTTTCATTGCCGAGGGAATACTCAGCGATTGCGGGTCAGCAACGCCGGTTTCTCGCCGCGTGGGCGGTTCGGCAACTGGTCCAGTTGCTCAGGCGTCAGGGAGCGATCGATCTTCGACTCCTTGTGCATGATCTTCGGCTGGTTCTCACGAGGGCTTTTCACCGCCGGCTCCTGGCGGAACGACTGGTCGTCCCGGGCCGGACGACGGTTGCGCGAGTCGTCGCGACGTGGCTGGCCATCCCGCGCTGCGCCATTACGGCCAGTACGCTTCTGGGCGCCCGCGCCTGCACCGGTGCCGTTGCTGCCGCGCTGGCCATTCTGCCGACCCTGGCCCTGGGCTGCACCGCCACGGGCTGCGCCTTGTCCGGCACCGCCGGGACGGCGACCACGACCCTGGGGCTTGGCGGCCTGTGGCACGTAGTCGACACGGTTGCCGAAGTTGTCCACGTCGTCATCGAGAAACTCTTCCGGGTCGCGGTCCGGTGCCGGACGCGGGATCTGGCGCTGTTGCTGCTGCTCGCGAGGCTTCTGCTCACGGGCCGGACGCTCGCCGCGACCGCTGTTCGCCGGCTTCTCCTTGCCGCCCTTGTCCTTGCCCTTGTCCTTGCGACCGCTACCGCTGCCACCGCCGTTGGCGCCGTCGCCACGGGGAGCACGCGCGTTGCGCGGGTTGCGGCCTTCCGGACGCTCGCGTACTTCCGGTTTTTCCGCTTCCACGGCGCTGGCGTCGAAGCCCATCAGGTCGCCGTCGGCGATTTTCTGCCGGGTCATGCGCTCGATGCTTTTCAGCAGTTTCTCTTCGTCCGGAGCGACCAGGGAAATCGCCTCGCCCGAGCGACCGGCACGGCCGGTACGACCGATGCGGTGGACGTAGTCTTCATCGACGTTCGGCAGTTCGAAGTTGACCACGTGCGGCAACTGGTCGATATCCAGGCCGCGGGCGGCGATATCGGTGGCGACCAGGATGCGGATCTCGCCGGCCTTGAAGTCGGCCAGGGCCTTGGTGCGGGCGTTCTGGCTCTTGTTGCCGTGGATCGCCGCGGCGGTCAGGCCGTGCTTGTCCAGGTACTCGGCCAGGCGGTTGGCACCGTGCTTGGTGCGGGTGAACACCAGCACCTGTTCCCAGGCGCCGGTGGTGATCAGGTGGGCCAGCAGGGCGCGCTTGTGGCTGGCGGCCAGGCGGAACACACGCTGCTCGATACGCTCGACCGTGGTGTTCGGTGGCGTCACCTCGATGCGCTCCGGGTTGTGCAGCAGCTTGCTCGCCAGGTCGGTGATGTCCTTGGAGAAGGTCGCCGAGAACAGCAGGTTCTGCCGCTTGGCCGGCAGCCGTGCGAGAACCTTCTTCACGTCATGGACGAAGCCCATGTCGAGCATGCGGTCGGCTTCGTCCAGCACGAGGATTTCCACGTGGGACAGGTCGACGCTGCCTTGCCCGGCCAGGTCCAGCAGGCGCCCCGGGCAAGCGACGAGCACGTCGACGCCACGGGCCATGGCCTGGATCTGCGGGTTCATGCCGACACCGCCGAAAATGCAGGCGCTGACGAATTTCAGGTCGCGGGCATAGAGCTTGAAGCTGTCGTGCACCTGGGCGGCCAGTTCGCGGGTCGGGGTCAGGACCAGTACGCGCGGTTGGCGCGGGCCGTGACGCTGGGATTTGTCCGGGTGACCGTTGGGGAACAACCGCTCCAGAATCGGGAGGGCGAAACCGCCGGTTTTACCAGTACCTGTCTGTGCCGCGACCATCAGGTCGCGACCTTGCAACACGGCGGGAATGGCCCGCTGTTGCACCGGAGTAGGCTCGGTATAGCCGGCGGCCTCGATGGCGCCGACCAAAGCCTCGGAGAGACCGAGGGAAGCAAAGGACATGAGTAATCCTGTTCAGTTAGGGCAAAGCCCGATGGGAATCTTGCCTGGCGCGAATGGCATCTGGGAGCTGAACAAAAGCGGCCGGCAGCGTGTGCGGCGTTTTCCTGTCCGGTCCTGGAGGACGCAATCCCGTCCGGTAATGCTGGATCTTGAGGCTCTACGCACGGCGCGCGCTGGCTCTTTGGCGGCGCAGGTCACTGTGTCGGAATACCTGATGCAAGGTCGAGCGTCCGGGCGTAAGCCTGGCGGGAACGCCGGAGTATAACAGAGCAATCGGCCTGTGCCGCGTTCCTGCTGCTCAACGGTTCACTGCTTTTTCCCGGCGCCGGGCGCGCCGGCATAGCGGGCGTTGAGTTCGGCATAGGCCGGTTCGCGCTTGAACCGCTTGAGTTCGGCGTTGAAGCGCTGCATCAGCAGGTCCATGCCGGCGTTGCGACGCAGGGCCAGGTATTGCCGATTGCGGCTGATCACGCTCGGGTACTGGGCGATCTGCTCCTGCAGGTTCAATTCGTTGAGCACATGCTGACCGACGCGGCGGTCGGTGATCACCAGGTCGATGCGCCCCAGGGCCAGCTTGCCGAAGTTGGACTCATGGCTGGGGGCCGGTTCGTGTCGGAACAGGCGCGATTCGTTGAATTGCGGACTGTACTGATAGCCCGGCGAGACGCCTACGGTCAGCCCGCGCAGATCATCCAGGCTGCTGAACGGATGGGGATGGGCCTTGGCGTAGAAGAGCACGAACTCCACTTCGGAAAGTGCCTCGTCGGGATACAGCAGTTTGTCGTCGCGCTGGCTGCTGTGAAAGATATCCAGGGCGCCGTCGGCCTGGCCCTGTTCGAGCATCGCCAGGCAGCGTTTCCAGGGCAGGAACTGCCACTCCACCTCGATCCCCAGGCGCTGGAAGACAATCGCCGTGGTCTCGTAGTCCAGGCCCTTGGCCTGGCCATTCTCCTCGTAGACATAGGGGGCCCAGGGTTCGGTGACAATGCGCAGTCGCTCGCCCCGGGCCGTCAGGCTCAGGCAAGTCAGGAGAATGGCTGTCAGCAGTTGGGCAATGACGGGCATTGCCAGAGAGTACGATGGGCGCGCAGTAAATAGCCAGAGCCGCGTGAGGGCTCTGTCCCGGGCTATTCCCGTTGCAATAAAAAAGGCCCTGGCTTGCGCGAGGACCTTTTGTTCACGGCCTTTGCTGTCGGATCAGCGCGGCAGCTTGAGATTGTTCCATACCGCCAGGCTCGGTTCGGCCAGGTTCAGGGTATAGAAATGCAGACCCGGCGCGCCGCCTTGCAGCAGGCGTTCGCACATCTGGGTGACCACCTGCTCGCCGAAGGCCTGGATGCTCTGGCTGTCATCGCCGTAGGCTTCCAGCTGCTTGCGGACCCAGCGTGGGATTTCCGCGCCGCAGGCGTCGGAGAAGCGTGCCAGCTTGCTGTAGTTGGTGATCGGCATGATGCCCGGCACGATCGGGATGTTCACCCCCAGTGCCCGTACGCGGTCGACGAAGTAGAAGTAGCTGTCGGCGTTGAAGAAGTACTGAGTGATCGCACTGTCGGCACCGGCGTTGGCCTTGCGCACGAAATGCTGGATGTCGTCTTCGAAATTGCGCGCCTGCGGGTGCATTTCCGGGTAGGCGGCGACTTCGATGTGGAAATGGCTGCCGGTCTCTTCACGGATGAAGCTGACCAGGTCGTTGGCGTGGCGCAGTTCGCCGCTGGCCATGCCCATGCCGGAGGGCAGGTCGCCGCGCAGGGCGACGATGCGCTTGATGCCGGCGTCCTTGTACTGGGTCAGCAGGCCGCGCAGGTCGTTCTTGCTGTCGCCCACGCAGGACAGGTGCGGAGCGGAAGGAATCTTTACTTCGCTCTCGAGCTGCAGCACGGTGTTGAGTGTGCGGTCGCGGGTCGAGCCGCCGGCACCGTAGGTGCAGGAGAAGAAGTCGGGATTGTGGCTGGCCAGCTGGCGGGCAGTGGCGAGCAGCTTTTCATGCCCAGCATCGGTCTTGGTCGGGAAGAACTCGAAGCTGTAGCGACGATCTTGGGACATGGTAATACCTGTGGAAGCTCAGAATACCAGTGTGGGAGCTGCCTGCCCGCAATGCAGTGGCCTCGATTCTGCAACAGTACCGAGGCGCTGCCATCGCCGGCAAGCCAGCTCCCACAACAGCCTGCTCTCGCCGGGAGAGCAGGCAACCAGGCCGATCAGTAGCGGTAGGCGTGCGGCTTGAACGGACCTTCGACGCTCACGCCGATGTAGTCGGCCTGGGTCTTGGTCAGTTGGGTGACCACGCCGCCGAAGCCGCGGACCATTTCCAGGGCCACTTCCTCGTCGAGTTTCTTCGGCAGTACCTCAACGGTCAGGCGCTCGGCTTTCTGGGCAGGCGACAGGTCGGCGTACTTCTGGCCGAACAGGAAGATCTGCGCCAGTACCTGGTTGGCGAACGAACCGTCCATGATGCGGCTTGGGTGACCGGTGGCGTTGCCCAGGTTCACCAGGCGGCCTTCGGCCAGCAGGATCAGGTAGTCGTCGTTCTGCGGGTCGAAATCGCCGTGGCCGGTGCGGTGGATCTTGTGCACCTGCGGCTTCACTTCTTCCCATGCCCAGTTCTTGCGCATGAAGGCGGTGTCGATTTCGTTGTCGAAGTGACCGATGTTGCAGACCACGGCGCGCTTCTTCAGGGCCTTGAGCATGTTCGCATCGCAGACGTTGACGTTACCGGTGGTGGTGACGATCAGGTCGATCTTGCCCAGCAGGGCCTTGTCGATGCTGGCTTCGGTGCCGTTGTTGATCCCGTCGATGAACGGCGAAACCACTTCGAAACCGTCCATGCAGGCCTGCATGGCGCAGATCGGGTCGACTTCGGTGACCTTGACGATCATGCCTTCCTGACGCAGGGACTGGGCCGAGCCCTTGCCCACGTCGCCGTAGCCGATCACCAGGGCCTGCTTGCCGGACAGCAGGTGGTCGGTACCGCGCTTGATGGCATCGTTCAGGCTGTGACGGCAGCCGTACTTGTTGTCGTTCTTGCTCTTGGTGACCGAGTCGTTGACGTTGATCGCCGGGATCTTCAGCTCGCCCTTGGCCAGCATGTCCAGCAGGCGGTGGACGCCGGTGGTGGTTTCCTCGGTGACGCCGTGGACCTTGTCCAGGACCTGCGGGTACTTCTTGTGCAGCAGTTCGGTCAGGTCGCCGCCGTCGTCGAGGACCATGTTGGTGTCCCAAGGCGCGCCATCCTTGAGGATGGTCTGCTCCAGGCACCACTCGTATTCCTGCTCGGTTTCACCTTTCCAGGCGAAGACCGGGATGCCGGCAGCGGCGATGGCGGCAGCGGCCTGGTCCTGGGTCGAGAAGATGTTGCAGGACGACCAGCGAACCTCGGCACCCAGGGCAACCAGGGTTTCGATCAGCACGGCGGTCTGGATGGTCATGTGGATGCAGCCCAGGATCTTGGCACCCTTGAGCGGTTGCTCGGCCAGATACTTGCGGCGCAGACCCATCAGGGCAGGCATTTCCGATTCGGCGATGATGATTTCGCGACGGCCCCAGGCAGCCAGGGACAGGTCGGCGACTTTGTAATCGGTAAAATCTGCAGGCGTGTTGACAGCGCTCATAGAGAGCCTCCATTCGTAGTGTGCGAATGGGCGCCGTTGTGCGTTTAGTATCCGGGCGCATCATCACGACCGGAGAACGCCCCATCCGAGCCTGACAGGTCGAGCCTGCTGCAGCGCCCCTCGGACAGGTGGCGGGTAAACGGTATCAGGGGAAGATGACCGTTTTGATCGGCGCTGAGTATAGCGGCCTGTCGAGGACTTCCCAAGGGTTTCTGTCGGTTCGATGAAGAATGCTCATGGCGACCATAGTCGAGTGTTCATAGAGCTTGACCGTACGGTCTGCCATGATAGCTGGCATCAATGGCAAGACGGTCAGGTACGCGCATGAATTTCCACACCCGCAAATGGGTCAAACCCGAAGACCTCAACCCCAACGGCACCCTGTTCGGCGGTAGCCTGTTGCGCTGGATCGACGAAGAGGCGGCGATCTATGCCATCGTCCAGCTGGGCAACCAGCGGGTGGTGACCAAGTACATCTCCGAGATCAACTTCGTCAGTGCCTCGCGCCAGGGGGACATCATCGAGCTGGGTATCACGGCCACCGAGTTCGGGCGTACTTCGATCACCCTGACCTGTGAAGTGCGCAACAAGATCACCCGCAAGAGCATCCTGACCGTGGAGAAGATGGTCTTCGTCAACCTGGGCGAAGACGGCCTGCCGGCGCCTCATGGTCGGACCGAGATCAAGTACGTGAAGGACCAGTTCAAGGAGGACGGGATCAGTCCGATCTGATCGCGCCAGTCACTGAACAGCCGCGAACCCGTGGTGTCCCACTTTTCAGGCACACCTTGGGTTCAGGCACTCGATGGATACGCAAAAAGACGGCAAGACCCCGGACCTGTCGCCCGAAGAGCGGCAGGACGTCACACGCAACCAGCCGCCAAGGGCGGCGGTGCTGCATGAAATCATCCGCCTGCAGGGCGACCAGGAACTGGAGCGCAGTGTCGCCGCGCTCGGCTGGTCGGCGCTGGCGGCTGGCCTGACCATGGGCCTGTCGCTGATGGCGATGGGACTGCTCAACTCCCGGTTGCCGGAGGGCGAGGCGTTCAAGGTGATCGCCAGCTTCGGCTACTGCGCGGGCTTTCTCGCGGTGATCCTCGCGCGCCAGCAACTGTTCACCGAAAACACCCTGACGGCGGTGCTGCCGCTGATGAGCCAGCCGACCCTGGGCAACCTCGGTCGCCTGCTGCGCTTATGGGGCGTGGTGCTGGTGGGCAATCTTTGCGGCACGCTGCTGGTGGCCTACGTGATGCTGCATCTGCCGATCTTCGACAACAAGACCGACCTGGCCTTTCTCGAAATCGGTCGCAAGGTCATGGAGCACGAGCCACAACAGATGTTTGCCAAGGGCATCGTGTCCGGCTGGATGATCGCCACCATGGTCTGGATGATCCCGTCCATGGAGAGCGCGAAGATGTGGATCATCATCCTGATCACCTACCTCATGGCGCTGGGCGATTTCACGCATATTGTGGCCGGTTCGGCCGAGGTCTCTTACCTGGTATTCGCCGGGGAACTGTCATGGCGTGAGTTCTGGCTGCACTTCGCCGGCCCTACGCTGGCCGGCAACATCATTGGCGGCAGTTGCATCTTCGCCCTGATCAGTCATGCGCAGATCCGCAGTGAAAGCGGGGCGCCGAGGGATTCGCATGATGCTTGAAAGGTGACCGAGCGGTTCTGGTGAGTACCCAACGCATTCGTATGGCGGCAGGCTTGTCAAAGTGTGAACGTATTTGCCCCGCGGGCCATCAGATGCGCTAGTGTTGTGTGCGCCTTTGCCGACTAGACCGGCTTGCGCGAAACCGGCGTGCCTGCATGCTGGTCGACATGTTCATCCAACTCCAAGAACAAGGACTTTGTCATGACTCCAGCACTCTGGTGTGTATTGATCGCGATCTTCCTGCCCTACTTGTGCACCGGTATCGCCAAGTTCAGTGGTGGCCAGTTCGGGCCGCGGCAGAACCATGACCCGCGGGCGTTCCTGGAAACCCTCGAAGGTTTCGCCAGGCGCGCGCATGCGGCGCAGTTGAACAGTTTCGAGGTGACCCCGGCCTTTGCCGCCGCAGTGATCATCGCGCATCTGGTCGGTCATGCCTCGCTGGTGACGATCAACGTGCTGGCGGTGCTGTTCATCACCAGCCGTCTGCTGTACATCATCTGCTACCTGGCTGACTGGGCAGTACTGCGCTCGGTGGTATGGGCAGTGGGGATGGCCTTGATCGCGAGTTTCTTCTTCGTGTCCATCTGAGGCCTGGCGAAGGCTTCTTCGCGGGCAAGCCCGGCTCCTGCAGTGCGGTGTCGGAAACAGGTTTTCCGACTACGACACCAGCCTGTAGGAGCCGGGCTTGCCCGCGAATAGGCCCCTACGGCCTGCACCGCAATCAGCTACCGATATCCGGCACCTGGGGCAACGCCATGCCCTTGGGCCACAGCATCCAGATATTGCCCTTCTGCTTCATGTCTCCCGCCAGTTGCCCGGCGGCGTCGCCGGTGCCCCAGAACAGGTCGGCGCGGACCTCGCCGGCAATCGCTCCACCGGTGTCCTGCGCCGCCACCGGCCGTACCAGCGGCGTGCCGTCCGGACGGGTGGTCGACAGCCACAGCAGGCTGCCCAGCGGAATGACCTTGCGATCCACCGCGACGCTGTAGCCGGCGGTCAGCGGTATGTTCAGCGAGCCACGCGGGCCTTCGTTGCTGTCCGGGTTGCGGGCAAAGAACACATAGCTCGGGTTGCTGGCCAGCAGCTCCGGGATGCGCGTCGGATGGGCCTTGGCCCAGGCGCTGATGGTGCCCATGGTCACGTCTTCCTTCTTCAACTCGCCCTGTTCCACCAGCCAGCGGCCGATGGCCCGGTACGGGTGGCCGTTCTGGTCGGCGTAGCCGATCCGCAGTTGCCGGCCGTCATCCAGGCGAATTCGGCCCGAGCCCTGGATCTGCAGGAACTGCAGGTCCATCGGGTCGGTCAGCCAGGCCAGCACCGGAGCCTTGACGCCCTGGGTGGCGATCAGTGCGGCGTCGTCATAGGGTTTGACCACACGGCCTTCCAGTCGTCCACGCAGGCGCTTGCCCTTGAGTTCCGGATAGAGGCTGTCCAACTGGACGATGATCAGGTCGTCCGGTACTCCATAGACCGGCACCGTGGCCTTGTCCGTGCGGGTCAGGCTGCCGGGGTAGACGGGTTCGTAGTAACCGGTGATCAGCCCGTCGGCACTGTTTTGCGCCGAGCGCAGTCCGTAGACCTCGAGGTTCTGCTGAAGAAAGCTGCGAATGGCCACGGGGTTGGCGGGCACATTGCTCGCCGCGGCACAGGTGGCCGCCCAGGTGGCGTCGCTCTTCAGCCGGGTGCAGGCGCTGCGCCACGAGGCGAAGCCGGCCTGCAGGTCGGCGTCGGAAACGTTCGGCAGGGCTTTCCAGTCGGCCTTGACGTAAGTGGTGACCGGCACGGGTGGCTGGTTGTCCTTGCCATTGCAGCCGGCGAGCAGGGCCAGGGCGAACAGGCTCCAGCCCAGGCGTTTGTAAGTGGTGTTCATGAAGCGGTGTATTCCTTGAGTGATCACCTGTTCAGTCGTTGTTCAGGTAATCCATTCATTGAGTGAGGGTATTGGCGGCCTGGCCTATTGGTGTTTGATCTTCAGGCGAGGATACTGGCCGCCGTCTCCCGTGACCTGATGCCATCATGACTATCAAGAAATTTTTCGTTGTATTGCTGGCCGGCCTGAGCCTCGCCGCCTGTGGCGGTATCGACCCGAACTCGCCACTGGGCCAGCGCAAGGCCATTTTCAAGCAGATGCTCAAGACCAGCGAAGACCTGGGCGGCATGCTCCGAGGTCGGATCCCTTTCGACGGCCCGGCGTTTGCCGAGGGAGCGATCAAGCTGGATAGCCTGTCCCATGAGCCGTGGAAACATTTCCCGCAGGTCAAGGAAACGGAGCATACCAGCGCCAAGGCCGATGTCTGGCAAAAGCAGGCGCGTTTTCAGGAACTGGCCCGCTCGCTGGAGAGCGCCACCGGCGAGCTGGTGGTGGCGAGCAAGGTCCAGCCCTACCAGGCCAGCCTGCTCAGGCCGGCGGTGGAAAGGGTCGAGGATGCCTGCGATGCCTGCCACAAGGAGTTTCGCGATCACTGAGTGAACGGGGGCGGGCCGGGCTACTTGTCCAGCTCGTCCAGGGCGTCCTGCAGCTCCTTGCGGGACTCGGCGAGTTTGTCCTTGCGCTTGTTGATCTTCTCCGGGTCACCCTTTTTCATCGCCTTGTCGAGGTCGGCCTGACGGCGGCTGACCTCGTGCCGGGCATCGAGCACCTTGTTCTCCCGCTCCTTTTTCAGCGAGGTGTCGGTGCAGTGGGTGGTGACTTCGTCCAGGGCCTTCTCCAGGCCGGCCTGTTGTTCGCTGTTGCCCTGGGCCCTGGCGGCCTCGAGCTGGTTGCTGATGGCCTGGCGCTTGGCCGCGCAACCGGTCAGTTCGGGTTGTTCCTCGGCGGCCAGGAGCGGGGCGGCCATGACCGTGCACAGGGTGAAAAGCACCAGTGAAGAGGGAAGTTTCATGAAAGGCTCCGTGCTGAAAAATACTGAAAAGTGACAATGAACAAATAAAAGCCGACTCGGTTGTATGAGTGTTCCGATTCGGTTTGCAGCTTTTTCCTCAGAACCCATCGACCCCGGCGACACGTAATGATTCAGCCAGGGCCACTACCTGTGGGTCCCGAAAGAAGGCACCCAGGCGCGTGGCCCGTTCGGGGCCGATCCCGGGTTCGGCCTGCCAGGCCCCGACGGTTCGGCTGGCCAGTGCCTGCCAGTTGCCGTCCAGCCTGATACCGGCACCGGCGGGTACGCCCAGGGCCCTCAGCCAGCGCTCGAACGGCCGTTGTCGGGCCAACCGGGCGTTATCGAGCAACTGCCGGCTGCCGACCGGGCCCAGGCCGGCAATGTTAGCAAGCTCGTGGGCATCGAGGGTCAGCCAATCGAGCAGTTGTTCAAGGCGGCCCGCGCGAGCCAGCTTTTCCCAGGTGCCGGGGCCCAGTCCTGGCAGCTCCAGCCCCTGCTTGCCGCTCAGCCAGGCCAGTCGGGCGAGAAACTGGCTTTCGCAGCCCGGGCCGTAGCGCCAGCAACTCGACTCATGGAAATCGTCCGGGTTGGGGACGTCGAGCGGTTCGCGTTCGACACTGCGCCAGACCACCGCGTCCAGGCGCGGAATGGTCAGGCCGGCGAGGCTGATGGCCACCTGATCGCCGGGACGAATGTCCAGCTCCCGCCAGCGTTGCAGCGAGCCGGTACTGACCCGCCTGATCTGACGGTCATCCAGGCGTACCGGGATCAGCTCGAGCATTGGCGTGATCCGGCCGGTGCGACCGATCTTGAAGCTGACCTGGCGTACATGGGCCAGGGCCTGGCTGTAGGGGTATTTCCAGGCGACGCTCCAGTAGGGTGCCCGGGCCTGCCAGAGGTGCGCGGCGGGCCGCTGACCCTGACGCAGAACCACGCCATCGCTGACGAAGGGCAACGGCTCTCGGAACCAGCGCTCGCGCCAGTGCCGGGCTTCGGCAAATCCCCTGATCGGCCGGCTGTAGGTCGCGCTGTCGGGGAAGCCCAGGGCGCTCAGGCCTTGCAGGCGCTCAGGCTGGGTCGCCGGGCCATCGGGCCAGTCCCAGACGAACAGGCCAATGCTTTCGCCCTCATCGGGTTGCAAGCGGTGCCGGGCCATCAGGCCGGCGACCTTGCTGCGGGCGTTCAGCCCGCCGTGTTCGGCCTGCACATGGCCGCTCTGGCGCCAGTACAACTCGCCTTGCAGCACCAGGTCGAGGGGTTGCGGCAATTGGCCAGGAATGGCCGCGATCCGGCGGGCCTGGTCGGTCCAGTTCTGGCCCTTGAGGCCGTCGCCACGGCTGATCACCTGCTGCAAGCGACCTTGCCGGTAGCTGAGGGTCACGGCCACGCCATCGACCTTGGGCTGGATCCATAGGTCCTGGCGGGTGCTGATCCAGTCCCGGGCCGCCTGTTCGTCCGGCAGCTTGTCCAGCCCGGTATGGGCAATCGGATGGGGAGTCGGCCCGCGCGCCTTGAGCAGCGGGTTGTCCGGCGGGTTCCCGCCGGCGGCAAAGCAGTCGCGCCAGCCCTGCAGGGTCTGGCGGGACTGGTCGTAGAGCTCGTCGGCGACCGGCGAAATGCCCTGGCGGTGGTAACGCTCGTCCCACTGGGCGATTTGCCGCTCCAGGGCCTCGATTTCGCGCAGGGCGCGCTCCTGCGGCCACTGCGGGCACGGCGCGGCCTGGGCTGCGAAACAGCAGATGAAAAAGGCGATACCCAGGACGAAGCCCATGCCGCAGCCTCCTTGCTCGACCGAAAGGCAAAGCCTAGGGCATTAAAAAGCCCCGCGGGGGCGGGGCTTTCTTACCGCATATGTCGGCTTACTTGAACAGGCCGCCCAGTGCCTTGATGCCGGCATCGATCGCCTGCGCCTTGGGATCCTGGGGCGCCGCGGTGTTGTTGATGGGCTGCTGGGAGCTGGCCACGCCGCTGCAACTGGCGGTGATATGGTCCACGGCCATTTGCAGGCCGTTGGCCTTGACGGTGTCACCCTTGACCTTGGCGGCATAGATCTGTTTCTGCAGATCCTGCACCTGTTTGGGGTTGCAACTGCCGGTCGTCTGTGTCGTCGAGCCACCGCCCAGCTGTGTCGCCAGGTTGGTGAGTGCGCTCAGGTCGGCGGCCTGGGCTGGAAGGGTGAACAGGCCGAGCAGGATCGCGGCGGGGGCGAAAGCGGAAGTACGCATGGCAAACCTCAATGTTCGATTGCCGACGCATCAGGAAGGTTCTCGAACAGGCGCCGTGCAATATCCAGGGGAGAAACAGGGTCCGAGATGGCGAAATATAGGGAAACAGGTTTGTACAGGGAATGACCGGCTGTCATGAAAAAGCCCTTCATGGCGAACCATGAAGGGCTTTTGTGACGCAACCGACAAATTACAGGCCGGCAGCGGCTCGCAGGGCGTCGATGCGGTCGGTCTTTTCCCAGGTGAAGGTGGTGAAGGTGTCGTCGCCGACGGTCTTCAGCTCCGGGGTACGACCGAAATGGCCATAGGCCGCGGTGTCCTGGTACATCGGGTGCAGCAGGTCGAGCATGGTGGTGATGGCGTACGGGCGCAGGTCGAAGATCTCGCGAACCAGCTTGATGATCTTGTCGTCGCTGATCTTGCCGGTGCCGAAGGTGTTCAGCGAGATCGAGGTTGGCTGGGCTACGCCGATGGCGTAGGAAACCTGGATTTCGCAGCGGTCGGCCAGGCCGGCGGCGACGATGTTCTTGGCCACGTAGCGACCGGCGTAGGCGGCGGAACGGTCAACCTTGGACGGGTCCTTGCCGGAGAAGGCGCCGCCGCCGTGACGGGCCATGCCGCCGTAGCTGTCGACGATGATCTTGCGGCCGGTCAGGCCGCAGTCGCCCACCGGGCCGCCGATGATGAAGTTGCCGGTCGGGTTGATGTGGAACTGGGTGTCCTTGGTCAGCAGGTTGGCCGGGATGACGTGCTTGACGATCAGTTCCATCACGCCTTCGCGCAGGTCGCTGTAGGACACGTCAGGGTTGTGCTGGGTCGACAGGACGATGGCGTCGACACCGACCACCTTGCCGCCTTCGTAGCGGCAGGTCACCTGCGACTTGGCGTCCGGACGCAGCCATGGCAGCAGGCCGGACTTGCGGGCTTCGGCCTGGCGCTGGACCAGTTGGTGCGAGTAGGCGATCGGGGCGGGCATCAGCTCCGGGGTTTCGTTGCTGGCGTAGCCGAACATCAGGCCCTGGTCGCCGGCGCCCTGGTCTTCCGGCTTGCTGCGGTCAACGCCCTGGGCGATGTCCACCGACTGCTTGCCGATGATGTTCATCACACCGCAGGTCGCGCCATCGAAACCGACGTCGGAACTGTTGTAGCCGATGTCGAGGATCACGTTGCGGACGATGTCTTCCAGGTCGACCCAGGCCGAAGTGGTGACTTCGCCAGCGATGATCGCCACGCCGGTTTTCACCAGGGTTTCGCACGCGACGCGGGCAAACTTGTCCTGGGCAATGATGGCGTCCAGCACCGCATCGGAAATCTGGTCGGCAATTTTGTCCGGATGCCCTTCAGACACGGACTCGGAGGTGAAAACGGAATATTCGCTCATATCGATGGTTTTCCTGAGTTTACCGATGTTGAGTGGCGCCAGTCGGTCCCTGAAAGTGGCGAACCTGAATCTGGAAACCATTACGTAAGCCTACATAGAGGCTGTCCCCGGGGACGAGCCCCGCAGCGATGGCCCAACGGGCCAGGTCTTCCTGTTCGAACCCCAGCCAGAGATCACCGCAGGCCTCCCTGGCCCAGCTCTGGTTGTGGCTGCATAACTCGGTTATCAGCAGGCTGCCGCCGGGTCGCAGCAACCCGGTCATCTGCTTCAAGGCTTCGGCCGGCGCGGCGAAATGGTGCAGGACCATGTTCAGGACCACACAGTCGGCCTGGATGCTGTTGTTCTGCAATGCATCGGCCAGTTGCAGGCTGACATTAGTCAACGCCTCGCGGTCGCACAGTTGGCGGGCCAATTCGAGCATGGCCGGGCTGTTGTCCAGCGCCGTGACCTGCTGGAAACGCCGCGCCAGCTCGGGCAGGAAGCCACCGTCGCCGGGGCCGATTTCCAGGGCCGTGGCGGTCGGCGCGAAGTTGAGCTTGTCGAGCAGCGCCAGGACGCTTTCGCGGTATTGCGCCAGGCCGGCGATCAGGTCCTGCTGGGCGCGGAACTTTTCCGCGACCTTGGCGAAGAAATCCTGGCTGGCGGCGGCCCGTTGCCTGTGTACCTGGGTAATACGGGCCTGCACCTCGACCGGCAGTTGCAGGGCGTCGACCTCGTCGAGCAGGGCGGCGTGCAGCCGGCCGCCCGGCAATTCGGTGTGGGGCAGGGCGCGACGATAGAAGATCGCGTTGCCTTCCCGGCGGGTCGCCACCAGGTTGGCCTGGGCCAGTACCTTGAGGTGGTGGCTCATGCCCGACTGACCGATGGCGAAGATCTGCGCCAGCTCCAGCACGCCGAACGAGTCGTTGGCCAGCGCCCGCAATACGTTCAGCCGCAACGGATCGCCGCCGGCCTTGCACAGGGCGGACAGCTCGTCGCAGCGATCGTGAAGCAGGGCGGGCGCAGGTAGATTCATAAGGCCAGCAGTCTAGTCAGCGTCGCGACGCCCCGCAAGGTCAATATCAAAAACTTTTGATATTGCAGGATAAATGGCACTTTCCCGTTTTCCCGTGGCTCTACAGACCAGGAGCGGAAAGGATTCATCAGCACGATGCGCAACTATCGGCGGGAAAAACGCGGTGGAACGACTATCTGTCATTGCCCCGAGGGCTCTCCCTGAGGGAAAATGCACGCCTTTTTTCCGTTTCGTTTCAACTCAAAACCCAGGAGATCAGCGATGCCCAGCCGTCGTGAGCGTGCCAACGCCATTCGTGCCCTCAGCATGGATGCCGTGCAAAAAGCCAACAGCGGCCATCCCGGTGCCCCCATGGGTATGGCGGATATTGCCGAAGTACTGTGGCGTGACTACCTGAAACACAACCCGAGCAACCCGTCCTTCGCCGACCGTGACCGTTTCGTCCTGTCCAACGGCCATGGCTCGATGCTGATCTACTCGTTGCTGCACCTGACCGGCTACGACCTGTCGATCGACGACCTGAAGAATTTCCGTCAACTGCACAGCCGTACCCCGGGTCACCCCGAATTCGGTTACACCCCGGGCGTGGAAACCACCACCGGTCCACTCGGCCAGGGCCTGGCGAACGCCGTCGGTTTCGCCCTGGCGGAAAAGGTCCTGGGGGCGCAGTTCAACCGTCCCGGCCACAACATCGTCGACCACCACACCTATGTGTTCCTGGGTGACGGCTGCATGATGGAAGGCATTTCCCATGAAGTCGCGTCCCTGGCCGGCACCCTGGGCCTGGGCAAGCTGATCGCCTTCTACGACGACAACGGCATCTCCATCGACGGCGAAGTCGAAGGCTGGTTCACCGACGACACGCCGAAGCGTTTCGAATCCTACAACTGGCAGGTGATCCGCAATGTCGACGGTCACGATCCGGAAGAGATCAAGACCGCCATCGAGACCGCCCGCAAGAGCGAGCAGCCGACCCTGATCTGCTGCAAGACCACCATCGGTTTCGGTTCGCCGAACAAGCAGGGCAAGGAAGATTGCCACGGTGCCCCGCTGGGTGACGCGGAAATCGCCCTGACCCGCGCCGCGCTGAAGTGGAACCACGGTCCGTTCGAAATCCCGGCCGACATCTACGCCGAATGGGACGCCAAGGAAGCCGGCCGTGCCGTCGAGGCCGAGTGGGACCAGCGTTTCGCCGCCTACTCCGCAGCCTTCCCGACCGAAGCCAACGAGCTGGTGCGTCGCCTGAGCGGCGAACTGCCAGCCGACTTCTCGGAAAAGGCCTCGGCCTACATCGCCGAAGTCGCGGCCAAGGGTGAAACCATCGCCAGCCGCAAGGCCAGCCAGAACGCCCTGAACGCCTTCGGTCCGCTGCTGCCCGAGTTCCTCGGCGGCTCGGCTGACCTGGCCGGCTCCAACCTGACCCTGTGGAAAGGTTGCAAGGGCGTCAGCGCCGAGGATGCCAGCGGCAACTACATGTACTACGGCGTGCGCGAGTTCGGCATGACCGCGATCATGAACGGCGTGGCCCTGCACGGCGGCCTGGTGCCTTACGGCGCGACCTTCCTGATGTTCATGGAATACGCCCGCAACGCGGTGCGCATGTCGGCCCTGATGAAGCAGCGCGTGATCCATGTCTACACCCACGACTCCATCGGTCTGGGCGAAGACGGCCCGACCCACCAGCCGATCGAGCAACTGACGAGCCTGCGCACCACGCCGAACCTCGATACCTGGCGTCCAGCCGACGCGGTGGAATCCGCCGTGGCCTGGAAGCATGCGATCGAGCGCAAGGCCGGTCCTTCGGCGCTGATCTTCTCCCGGCAGAACCTGCAGCACCAGGTGCGTGATGCCGCGCAGATCGACAACATCAGCCGTGGTGGCTACGTGCTCAAGGATTGCGCAGGCGAGCCCGAGCTGATCCTGATCGCCACCGGTTCCGAAGTCGGCCTGGCGGTACAGGCCTTCGACAAGCTGACCGAGCAGGGCCGCAAGGTCCGCGTGGTGTCCATGCCTTGCACCAGCCTGTTCGATGCCCAGGATGCCAGCTACAAGCAGGCGGTCCTGCCGCTGGAAGTCGGTGCACGGATCGCCATCGAGGCGGCGCACGCCGACTACTGGTACAAGTACGTGGGCCTGGAAGGCCGCGTCATCGGCATGACCACCTACGGTGAGTCGGCGCCGGCGGCAGCCCTGTTCGAAGAGTTCGGCTTCACCCTGGAGAACATCCTGGGTCAGGCCGAGGAACTGCTGGAAGACTGAGTCCGGTGACAGGTCGGTTGTCCGGGCCGGCCTCTTCGCGGGCAAGCCCTGCTCCTACAAGGTGTGTGTCGTACGCAACATTTGTGCACGGCACCCTCCTGTAGGAGCAGGGCTTGCCCGCGAAGGCGGTAGCCCGAACACCGCCTGCTTCCCTGGCTCACAGACAGTCCCGTTTTCACAGAACCCATGCCCCGGCATGGGTTCTTGATGTTCAAGCTCCGGCGAGATCCCCATGCCTCAACCGCGTCCCTACAGAGTTGCCCTCAACGGCTACGGCCGTATCGGTCGTTGTGTCCTGCGTGCGCTGTTCGAGCGGGGAGACCGGGCCGGGCTGGAAATCGTTGCCCTCAACGATCTGGCCGACATGGCCAGCCTTGAATACCTGACACGCTTCGACTCCACCCACGGCCGCTTTCCTGGCGAAGTACGGGTCGAGGACGATTGCCTGCACATCAATGGCCGCTGCGTGAAGGTCCTGCGCAGCGCCAACCCCGAAGACATCGACTGGGCCGGCCTGGGCGTCGACCTGGTGCTCGAATGCTCCGGCGCCTACCACACTCGCGAAGACGGCCAGCGCTTCCTGGCGGCCGGTGCGCCACGGGTGCTGTTCTCCCAGCCGATGGCCAGCGAGGCGGCGGTGGACGCAACCATCGTTTATGGGGTCAACCAGGATTGCCTGACCGGCGACGAACTGCTGGTGTCCAACGCTTCCTGCACCACCAACTGCAGCGTGCCGCTGTTGCGCCTGCTGGATCAGGCGATCGGTCTGGAGCATGTGTCGATCACCACCATTCATTCGGCGATGAACGACCAGCCGGTGATCGACGCCTACCACGCCGAGGACCTGCGGCGCACGCGCTCGGCCTTCCAGTCGATCATCCCGGTGTCCACCGGCCTGGCCCGCGGTATCGAACGGCTGCTGCCGGAACTTGCCGGCCGAATCCAGGCCAAAGCGGTACGGGTGCCGACGGTGAACGTGTCCTGCCTCGACATCACGATGCAGACCGTCAGCGACACCGATGCCGTGGAGGTCAACCGGATCCTGCGCGAAGCCGCCACCAGCGGCCCGCTCAAGGGGTTGCTGGCGTATACCGAGTTGCCCCACGCCAGCTGTGATTTCAACCATGACCCCCATTCGGCGATTGTCGATGCGAGTCAGACCCGCGTTTCCGGCCCGAGGCTGGTCAACGTGCTGGCCTGGTTCGACAACGAATGGGGTTTTGCCAACCGAATGATCGACGTTGCAGGGCACTACCTGAACGTTGTCCACCCAAAACCGTAAACCAGAGATTGCGACCCATGACCGTGTTGAAGATGACCGACCTCGATCTGCAAGGTAAGCGCGTACTGATCCGCGAAGACCTCAACGTCCCCGTCAAGGACGGTGTTGTCACCAGCGATGCGCGTATCCTGGCTTCGCTGCCGACCATCAAGCTGGCCCTGGAAAAAGGCGCGGCAGTCATGATCTGCTCGCACCTGGGCCGTCCGACCGAGGGCGAGTTCTCGGCCGAGAACAGCCTCGCGCCCGTGGCCGACTACCTGAGCCGCGCCCTGGGTCGCGAAGTGCCGCTGGTGGCCGACTACCTGGATGGCGTTGAAGTCAAGGCCGGCGACATCGTGCTGTTCGAGAACGTGCGTTTCAACAAGGGCGAGAAGAAAAACGCCGACGAGCTGGCCCGCAAATACGCCGCCCTGTGCGACGTGTTCGTGATGGATGCCTTCGGTACCGCCCACCGCGCCGAGGGTTCGACCCATGGCGTGGCCAAGTTCGCCAAGGTCGCTGCCGCCGGTCCCCTGCTGGCCGCCGAACTGGAAGCACTGGGCAAGGCCCTGGGCGCTCCGGCCAAGCCGATGGCGGCGATCGTCGCCGGCTCCAAGGTGTCGACCAAGCTCGACGTGCTCAACAGCCTGAGCCAGATCTGCGACCAGCTGATCGTCGGCGGCGGCATCGCCAACACCTTCCTGGCCGCTGCTGGCCACCCGGTGGGCAAGTCGCTGTACGAGCCTGACCTGCTGGACACCGCCCGTGCCATCGCCGCCAAGGTCAGCGTACCGCTGCCCGTGGACGTGGTGGTGGCCAAGGAGTTCGCCGAAAGTGCTGCCGCCACCGTCAAGCTGATCGCCGACGTGGCCGCCGACGACATGATCCTCGACATCGGCCCGCAGACCGCCGCCCGGTTCGCCGAGCTGCTGAAGTCGTCGCAGACCATCCTCTGGAACGGCCCGGTCGGCGTGTTCGAGTTCGATCAGTTCGGCAATGGCACCAAGGTGCTGGCCCAGGCTATCGCCGAAAGCGCCGCATTCTCCATCGCCGGTGGTGGTGACACCCTGGCCGCCATCGACAAGTACGGCGTGGCTGCGGATATCTCCTACATTTCTACCGGTGGTGGTGCTTTCCTCGAGTTCGTCGAAGGCAAGGTACTGCCAGCCGTGGAAGTGCTGGAAAGCCGCGCCAAGGCCTGAGCCGGTACCGACCGTTGAAAGGGAGTGTTCATAGGGTCAAGCCGCTTGCGCTGTGGCTCGCCGTCGCCGCGCTGGCCGGATGTGCCGGCCAGGCCGCGGTCGAACCGGCGCGGCCAGCGCCCGATCCGGCCGGCAAGGGCTGCTACCAGGCCGACTGGCAGGCGGAAACCGCGCCGTTGTTGAACAAGCGCCTGGGCCCGGATGGCCTGGAGAAATACGACACCCCGTCGCCGGCTCGGGAACAGGGTTGCCCCTGACGGGTCTGATTCATCACATGCAGTACTGGCGGCCTGGGTCGCCAGTCGAGGAACCGGCATGAAAGGCTTTATCGCCCTCGCTTCACTGGCACTGCTCGGCGGTTGCGCCGCCTTCAACCTGCCGTCGTCGAAACCGGCGGACAACTGGACCCGCTGGGTTTGCGACAGTCAGGCCGAAGTGCTCTGGCGTTACGCCGACAGCAGCCAGCAGGCGGTCGACGTACGCCTCGGTGGCGGCGACCAGGTCTATCGCCTCAAGCCGGAAGTCGGCGCCGTCGACAGCGGTGTGCTGTACAGCGACAACATGTTGGCGTTTCACAAAAAAGGTGAGGAAGGCCTGGTCTACTGGGTTGCCACCAACGATTTGATCGGTCGGGCCTGCAAGGCGCCCTGACCGGTAGTAGCTTGATCTAACTTGAATAGCAGCCGCCGCTACGGCAGGCTTGCACGATTAACGACCCTCGTCCGGGAGAGAGATACACAATGGCACTTATCAGCATGCGCCAGATGCTGGACCACGCAGCCGAATACGGCTACGGCGTTCCGGCTTTCAACGTCAACAACCTTGAGCAGATGCGCGCCATCATGGAAGCCGCTGACAAGACTGACTCCCCGGTGATCGTCCAGGCTTCGGCCGGTGCCCGCAAATACGCCGGCGCGCCGTTCCTGCGCCACCTGATCCTGGCTGCCATCGAAGAGTTCCCGCATATCCCGGTGTGCATGCACCAGGACCACGGCACCAGCCCTGACGTCTGCCAACGCTCGATCCAGCTGGGCTTCAGCTCGGTGATGATGGACGGCTCCCTCGGCGAAGACGGCAAGACCCCGACCGACTACGAGTACAACGTCCGCGTGACCCAGCAGACCGTGGCCATGGCCCACGCCTGCGGCGTTTCCGTGGAAGGCGAGCTGGGCTGCCTGGGTTCGCTGGAAACCGGCATGGCCGGTGAAGAAGACGGTATCGGCGCCGAGGGCGTGCTGGATCACAGCCAGATGCTGACCGATCCGGAAGAAGCCGCCGACTTCGTCAAGAAGACCCAGGTCGACGCCCTGGCCATCGCCATCGGCACCAGCCACGGCGCCTACAAGTTCACCAAGCCGCCTACCGGCGACGTGCTGGCGATCGACCGCATCAAGGAAATCCACAAGCGCATCCCCAACACCCACCTGGTGATGCACGGTTCCTCCTCGGTGCCGCAGGAGTGGCTGGCGATCATCAACCAGTACGGTGGCGACATCAAGGAAACCTACGGCGTACCGGTCGAGGAAATCGTCGAGGGCATCAAGCACGGCGTACGCAAGGTCAACATCGACACCGACCTGCGCCTGGCGTCCACCGGTGCGATGCGTCGCCTGATGGCCACCAACCCGAGCGAGTTCGACCCACGCAAGTTCCTCGGTGCCACCGTGGTTGCGATGCGTGACGTGTGCATCGCCCGTTACGAAGCCTTCGGCACCGCCGGCAATGCCTCGAAGATCAAGCCGATCTCCCTGGAAGGCATGTTCCAGCGCTACCTGAAAGGTGAGCTGAACGCCAAGGTCAACTAAGACCCTGTGCGCTGAAGAAACCCGTCGCAAGGCGGGTTTTTTCATGGTCGTCGATCGCTAGACGCGAATGCGCTTGAGGCTATGAGGAAACGATATAGCGGACTGTCAATTATGACAGTGGTGTGCCAGGACGCCGATACGCCACGCTGACGGTTCATTCAGCCAGTGAGGCCAATGACCATGAGCGAAGAGGAAGAAAGCGATCCAAACCGTCTGAGATATTTCAAGACCCGCCAGAAGATCACCGTGACCCGGCGTATCCCGGGCGTGCAACCGGCCTGTGAGCGCGGCGAACTGTGCAGTATCGACTGGAGTGCGCGGCTACTCGTCTACTGTGCCGAAAGCGGCCTGTACCGAGCCGTGAAGTTCGATGAGATCGAGCAGATCGATCCCATCGCCAGCTACCGCAAGTCGTCCCTGTTCCACCCCTGATCGAGCGGTATCTCTCTCCAGCCCCGCCCTGTATTCGGGGCCGTCAGCCTTGCTCGTGATCGATATCGAGCTTGTAGAAGGTCACCATCCCGCCCTCGCTGGTATACCCGGTGTTGTCCTGCACATAGACCCCTGCCTTGAAGTACAGCGGCTTGTCGCGCCAACTGCTGCTGACCTGGGTGTACCACGCCGCGTCGGCGGCGCGCACGCTGAGGTAGCCGCCCCGGCTGAGGTGGATCACGTAGGTGAAGCTCTTGTCCAGCGGCACGTCGTCGGCGATCTGGATGACCCGGCTCTCCTTGTCGTCCGGGTGGTTGCGGACCTTCACCACGATGATCCCGGTCTTGCGGCTGTCCTTGTACTGGTACTCGACCTTGAGCATCGGCTGGGTGCTGTTGAAGGCATGGATCTGGCCGATGACGATCTTGCCCGAGGACGGTACCTGGTTCACCGCCAGGGTTGCACGCAGGTAATTGTTGGCCTCGCTGTATAGCCAGTTGCGCAGGCGACCGTCGGGGTAGGTTTCGCGCAGTTCACTGCGCGGGTAGATGGCATTCTCGGTCTTGGAGCCGGTCACCGGTGACCAGAAGAACAGGGTGCCGGTATCGGAATGAAAATACTGGTCCTTGAAGCCTTGTACCAGTTTGGGGGTATCGATGGTTGCCGGCGGGGTGCCGACAGGGACGCTGAGGTTCCAGGTCGTCAGGTCGATCATGATCATCTGTTCCGTGAAAAACATGGGACTCGCGCAGCCGCAGGCCTGCCCGGAAATTTCGGACAAACCGCTTTGGCCCGCGCTTTTGCGCGCTCTTTATAAGGCTTGAAAGATAGTTTGTTAACGCCGAAGCGGCGAACGGTTGACGTCAAATCGCCGACGAAATGCGCGAGCCCCGATTGGCGGCGGCTTGGCCGAACGACCGCTAGTCGGATTGGCAGGGTGCTAGCACGAAAGATGGCCTATTGCTTCTATCAACCGTTAGTCGGGAGAGACGGGCCCGGGTTAAATGATGGCGTAGTGATTACTACGCTTTGCGCAAACTCGGACTAGAGTTGTTTCTGTAATTACGTCCGGTTCCGTCTGACATGGGTGGAGTCCCCTGAACTATAGAGATGCAGCATGGATTGCGCTCAACTTAAGGCTGGTGATAGCAGTTCTGTCCTTTTGGTGGTCGACGACTATCCTGAAAACCTGATCAGCATGCGAGCCCTGCTGGAACGGCAGGACTGGCAGGTGGTCACGGCGGCGTCCGGTATCGAAGCGCTGACACTACTGCTCGAACACGAAATCGACCTGGTACTGCTGGATGTGCAGATGCCCGGCATGGACGGCTTCGAAGTCGCCCGACTGATGCGTGGTAGCCAGCGTACCCGGCTGACCCCGATCATTTTCCTGACGGCCAACGAACAGTCCCAGGATGCCGTGATCAAGGGCTATGCCAGCGGCGCGGTGGACTATCTGTTCAAGCCGTTCAACCCGGACATCCTCAAGCCCAAGATCCAGGCCTTGCTTGAGCAGCAACGCAATCGGCGCACCTTGCAGCGCCTGACCCGCGATCTGGAGGCCGCCCGGGCCTTCAATGCCTCGGTGCTGGACAACGCCGCGGAAGGCATCCTGGTGGTCAACGACGACGGCAGCATCCGCTTCGCCAACCCGGCGATTTCGCGCCTGCTGGCGGCGCCGCTGGAAATGCTGATCGGCATGCCGTTCCTGAACTTCATGCACACGCCGCACTTTGCCCAATGGCTGACGTCGCCTTTCTACGAAGGTTACTGCAAGGGCGAGACCTATCGCCTGCATGATGCGCTGCTGTGCACCAGCACCGGCGATTCGCTGCCGGTGGCGATGTCCTTTGCGCCATTGCCCAGCGACCAGAAGGCCATGGTGGTGACCGTGCTCGACATGTCGGTGGTGCGCCACCTGCATCAGCAGCTGGAGTTCCAGGCGGTGACCGACCCGCTGACCGGCCTGCTCAATCGCCGGGGCTTCTACCAGACCGCGGAAAACACCCTGCTGCGCAGCGATCCCGGTCACAAGTCGATGGTGCTGATGTACCTGGACCTCGACGGCTTCAAGCGGGTCAACGACTCCCTTGGGCACGATGCCGGCGACCGGGTGCTGCGTTGGGTCTCCGAGCAGTTGAAGGCCTGCCTGAAACCCTTCGATATCCTGGCGCGCATGGGCGGCGACGAGTTCACCGCGCTGCTGGAACTGGAGCGCCCGGAGCAGGCGGCGAAAGTCGCGGAGAAGCTGATCGAGCGCGTGTCGATCCGCCAGCAGATCGATGGCATGGACATGACCCTGGGGGTCAGCATCGGTATCGCCATCTACCCCGATTGCGGTGCCGACCTGGAAGGCCTGTTGCGGGCGGCGGACATTGCCATGTACGAGGCCAAGCGCGCCGGACGCCAGCAGTACCGCTACTACGACCATGAAATGAACGGCCGCGCCCGCTCGCGGCTGATGCTCGAGGAAAGCGTCCGTTCGGCCATCGAGAGTCGTGAGTTCAAGATGGTCTATCAGCCCCAGGTGTCCCTGGAAGACGGCCATCTGCGCGGTTTCGAGGCGCTGTTGCGCTGGCATCATCCCAGCGTCGGCGATGTCCCGCCGGGGCTGTTCCTGCCGCTGCTGGAAGAAGTGCGGCTGATCAGTCGCCTGGGCAGCTGGATCTATCGCCAGGCGGCCAGCCAGCGTCATGACTGGAATGGCGTGTTCGCCGATGAGCTGGTGCTGAGCGTGAGCCTCAGCGCCACGCAGTTCTGCATGCCGAACCTGATCGACGAGTTGCAGGAAGTGATCGAGCGGTATGACCTGCGCCCCAGCCAGCTGGAGGTCGAAGTCACCGAGTCGGCGCTGATGCAGGATTTCGAGGCTTCGCGCAAGCAACTGCGGCGGATCCGCGGGCAGGGCGTGCGGGTGGCCCTGGATGATTTCGGTTCCGGTCACTGTTCGCTGAATCACCTGCGCGATCTCGAACTGGACACCCTCAAGCTCGACCGCCATCTGATCGCCCGGATTCTCGATTCGCCCCGGGATGCCGCCCTGGCGCGCAGCGTGATCGAGTTGTGCCAGCAGTTCGGCCTGCTGGTGATTGCCGAAGGCGTCGAGACCCTGGAACAGGCCCACTGGCTGCGGGCCAATGGCTGCCCGTTCGTACAGGGCTTCCTGGTCGCCCGTCCGCTGATCGCCAGGGATGCCACCGGTTTTGCCACGACCTTCGACTGGAGCGCACTGTCGAGCTGATTTCGCTAAACTGGCTGCCTTTCCCGATGCAGGCGACGGCCTCCCATGACTGTGCTGAAATACCTCCAGGCCTATCCGCCGTCCCTGCAGGAGCAGGTGCGCCAGATGATCGCCCAGGATCGGCTGGGCGCCTACCTGAGCCAGCGTTATCCCGGCCGGCATGCGGTGCAGAGCGACAAGGCGCTGTATGGCTATGTCCTGGACCTGAAACAGGAACACCTGCGCAACGCGCCGGCCATCGACAAGGTGCTGTTCGATAACCGCCTGGACCTGACCCATCGCGCCCTCGGCCTGCACACCGCGATCTCGCGGGTCCAGGGGGGCAAGCTCAAGGCCAGGAAGGAGATCCGCATCGCTTCACTGTTTCGGGAGGCGGCGCCGGAATTTCTCCGTATGATCGTGGTGCATGAACTGGCGCATCTCAAGGAAAGCGAGCACAACAAGGCGTTCTACCAGTTGTGCGAGTATATGCAGCCGGGCTATCACCAACTGGAGTTCGACCTGCGGGTCTACCTGACCTGGCGGGATCTGCAAGGCAAGGCCGCCGTGGCCGACTGATCGATCGACAAGGACTTTCCGATGGACATCAGCAAGACCAAGAGCAGTTTCTATCGCCGCCTGTACGTGGCCTGGCTGATCGACAGCGGAGCGGCCAACAGCGTCCCGGCGCTGACCGAAGTGACCGGCATGCCGCGGCGCACGGCCCAGGACACCATCGTCGCGTTGGCCGACCTGGATATTCATTGCGCATTCGAACAGCAGGAAGGCGCCCGCAATCATGCCGGCAGCTACCGGATTCATGACTGGGGCGCGATCGACAAGCGCTGGATCGAGGGCAACCTGGCGTCGATCAAGCGGGTGCTGGGTTATCCCTGAACCGTCTCAGGCCTTGCGCATGCCGACGTGCGGGATGCCGTCCTCCAGGTAGGTGTTGCCCACGGCGACGAAACCATAGCGGCCATAGTAGTCCTGCAGGTGCGCCTGGGCCGACAGGTAGATCTCCAGCCCCGACCACATCTTCTCGGTCTGCCTCAGGGCTTCTTGCATCAGCTCATGGCCCAGCCCGGTTCCGCGGGCTTCGGGGGCGACGACCACCCGCCCGATCGCCACGTTGCCGCCCTGGGACAGAGGGTCGAGCAGGCGCAGATAGGCCACCAGCCGGTCATCGCGCCAGCCCATCAGGTGATGGGTGTCGTCCCGCAGGTCGCGGCCATCGACTTCCTGATAGGGGCATTTCTGCTCGACCACGAAAACTTCGGTGCGCAGTCGCAGAATGGTGTACAGCTGTTCCTTGCCCAGGTCGCTGTGGTGCTTGCAGATCCAGTCGATGCTCATTTCATTCACTCTGATTCGATATCCGCTGTCGATACTAAGCGGCCTGGCCCATGCCGCCAACCGGGTGAACACTGTTGCGGCCCCGGGCGCGTTGCCCGTTTTCGGCATCTTTGTGTAATCTGCCCGGCAGGGCGTCTGCCCTGATGCTAATGAGCTACTGTTAGGAACAGGGAGCGCTCAATTGCTTTCTTCCGGCCCCTCTGCTTCGCCTCATTCTGCTGGGCCGTCCAGCCCGCTAAGGATCTTTGGCATGTCGCGACTGCATCGAGCTTTTGCCTTGCTTGGATTGTTGTTGCTCGCACAGGGTGCGGTTGCGCAAAAGCTGCGTCTGGTCGCCGATGCCTGGCCGCCCTTCACCGATGTGGGCCTGGTCAATGGTGGCCTGGCGACCGATATCGTCAGTACGGCCCTGGCCCGTGCCGGTTATGCCAGTCAATTCGAACAGGTGCCCTGGGCGCGGGCACTCAAGGGCGTCGGCGAAGGTCGTTACGATGTCCTGATCAACGCCTGGTACAGCAAGGACAGGACCCTGCTGGGGCAATTCTCGGGCGAGTACCTGATGAACCGGGTGATGTTCCTCCGGCACAAGGGCTCGTCGATCAGCTATGACAACCTGCAGCAGTTGCACGGCTACCCGATCGCGGTGGTGCGTGATTATGCCTATTCCAGCGAGTTCGAAGCCGATACCCGCTTACAGAAGGTGCCGGTGCACAACTTCGCCCTGGCCGTACGCATGTTGGCGGCGGAGCGGGTGAAGCTGACGCTGGAGGATGAGTATGTGGCGCGTTACTACCTTGGCCAGGAGTCGCCCGAGGTGCGCGATGCGGTGGAGTTCCTGCCCAAGCCGCTGACGGAGAATGGGTTGCATATCCTGGTCAGCCTGCAGAATCCCCAGCATGAGCAGATTGTCGCCGGCTTCGACCGTGAGATCGCCGCGATGAAGGCGGATGGAAGTTATCAGCGCCTGCTCGAATTGCACGGCATGTGATTGTCGGATCGAAAGCTTCGCGGGCAAGCCCCGCGAAGCGGTTGGCGGCTTTACACCGGCGCCTGTTCTTCCGCCCCCTTGATCAGGTGCGCCGCCAGCGTGCGCAATGGCCCCAACTGCCGGCAGATCAGCGCCAGCTGGGTCTGGACCAGACGCTGGATTTCGTCGATTTCTTCCGGCATCTGTTCCAGTTCGTTGGCCAGGGCTTCTTCAGCGTCGCTCTGGACTTCGATGGGCGTCTTGTTCGCCAGGCCGATGGCGATCTGCTCGATGCTGTTGGCCAGCGTGGCGCCGGCGCCATTGATCAGGTGTTCGCGGGCCTCCGCCGGCAACGGGTTCTCGCGGTGCGCGCCGAGCCCCGAGAGGTAGCTGAGCAGGGTGTGCGACAGCACCAGGAAGCGGAAGCCGACGTCGGCCTCCTTGCGGAAGTGCCCCGGCTCCATCAGCATGTTCGCCAGCGTGGTCGACAGCGCCGCATCGGCGTTGTGGGCGTTGCGACGGGCCAGGCGGTAGGCCAGGTCATCGCTCTTGCCCTGGCCGTACTGCTGCATCACCTGGCGCAGGTACAGACTGTTGCAGGTCAGGGTATTGGCCAGCACCTTGTTCAGGCGTCGCCCCTGCCAGTCCGGCAGGAACAGGAACACCGCCAGGCCGGCGATCAGGCTGCCCAGCAGGGTATCGAACAGGCGTGGCAGGAACAGCCCGTAGCCGTCACCCACCTGGTTGAAGCAGAACAGCACCATCAGGGTCATGGCGGCCGTCGCCAGGGTGTAGCGGGTGGTGCGGTTGATGAAGAACACCAGGCCGGCGGCGATGGTGAAGAACGCCTGGATCAGCGGGCTGGGGAACAGGTCGAACAGGGCCCAGGCCGCGGTCAGGCCGAAGGCGGTACCGATGATCCGCTGGCCGAGCTTGCGCCGCGTGGCGCCGTAGTTCGGCTGGCAGACGAACAGGGTGGTGAGAATGATCCAGTAGCCCTGGGACGGGTGCACCAGGTGCACCATGCCGTAGCCGACGCTCAAGGCCAGCGGCAGGCGCAAGGCATGGCGGAACAGCAGCGAGGTCGGCGTCAGTTGGGTACGCAGGCGCGTCAGCACGTCCTTGAAGTTGCGGGGCGAGCGGTCCAGCAGGCTGCTGTCGCTGGCGTCGGCCAGGCTGTCGGGATTGCTCGCGGCGCTGAGCAGGCGGTCGAGGGTGCTGAGGTTGGCGGCCAGTGCCCGCAGCGAGCGCAGCAGCCCGCGCCAGGCCGGATTGCTCTGGATGCGCAGATGCTCCATCGAGGCATGCAGGTCCGCCAGGGCCTCGGCGAAGCTGGCGTCATAGACGAACGGCTGGCGCAACTGGATCGAGGCCGCCAGTTCCCGGCAGGCCTTGCCCTGCTGGCGCAGCAGGCGCTGGCAGCGGAACAGCACGTCGCTGTGGAAAAAGGCTTCGGCCAGGGCGTTGTACGGGTAGTGCGAGGAACTGGCGCGTTCGTGGATATCCTGGGCGAGGAAATACAGCTTCAGGTAGCGGCTGACCTTCGAGCCCGGCCGGCCGTTGCCGACCCGATGCAGGATGATTTCCTTGGCGGTGTTCAGCGCCGCGACCACCCGGCCGTTCTGCTGGGCCAGTTCCAGGCGCCGGGCTTCCACGTCCAGCTGGCGGATCGGTTCGAACAGCGATGACTTGAGCTTGAGGTAGTAGCCCAGCTCGCGAAACAGCTTGGCCAGGCTCTGCTGTACCGGCTGGTTGGAGAACATCGCCTGCCACAGCACCGAAAGCACGCCGTACCAGGCGGCGCCGGCCACCAGCAGCAGAGGCTCGTGCCAGAGGTTGGTGACTTCACCGCCGCGCTGGTCCACGCCGATCATGGTGTAGACCGAGAGAATCAGGGTGGCCGAAGCGATCGCGCCATAACGTTCACCCAGCGCCCCGAGCATGGTCAGGGCAAAGGCCGCCAGGGCCATGGCCACCACGAATACCCAGGGGTAGGGGAACAGCAGCTCGACCGAGAAGGCCGCCACGCTGAAACAGACCAGGGTCACCGCCAGGGCATTGAGGCGCCCCTGCCAGCTGTCATCGGTCTCGGCCAGGGCGCAGGCGATGACCCCGAGGAACAGTGGGATCAGCAGCTTCATTTCGTTCTGGAACCAGCACAGCGCCATGATGCCGCTCAGTGCGATGAATACCCGAACGCTATAACTGAATTTGTCCAGCGCCCAGAGGCGGCGCAGGGACTGGTTGAACGAGGTCGATGCCATGAAGGTGTGAGAGCCTGCCAAGCGGTTGATCTGTATTAGCTTATAGACGGGTGGCGGTGCAATGGCGCCACATGCAAACAAAGCAAAATCTGTTCCGGTGGGTGGCGCTCCGCTGGCTGGCGATCGGTGTCAGCGCCATCTGCCGCAACGCCTCAGACGAACTGTGCCGCTGCATACCCCGAAGCCCACGCCCACTGGAAGTTGAACCCACCCAGGTGGCCGCTGACGTCCAGTACCTCACCGACGAAATACAGCCCCGGGCTCTTCAGCGATTCCATGGTCTTGGACGACACCTCGCGGGTGTCGACCCCGCCCAGGGTGACCTCGGCCGTACGATAACCCTCGGTTCCCGCCGGAATCACCTGCCAGTCGCCGAGCTTGCCGGCCACCTCGGCCAGCTCCGCCGGGGTGTACTGCTTCATCGGCCTGGACACGAACCAGTGTTCGGCCAGCAGGTTGGCCATTTTCCTGGTGAAGATTTCGCCCAGCAGAGTCTTGAGTTCACTGTTGGGCCGCTCGGCCTGCTGCTGTTGCAGCCACTGCAGGGCATCGTGGTCCGGCAGCAGGTTGATATGCACCGTGTCGCCTGGCTGCCAGAACGAGGACACCTGCAGGATCGCCGGGCCGCTGAGGCCGCGGTGGGTGAACAGGATGTTTTCCCGGAAACCCTGGTCGTTGCAGCTCACCAGGCAATCGACCGAGGTCCCCGACAGTTCCGTGCACAGCGCCTTGAGTTGATCGGTAATGGTGAACGGCACCAGCCCTGCGCGGGTCGGTAACACCTGGTGGCCGAACTGCCGGGCGACCTGGTAGCCGAAACCGGTGGCGCCGAGGGTCGGGATCGACAGCCCGCCGGTGGCGATCACCAGCGACTGGCAGGTGACCGGGCCAAGGGTGGTTTGCAGCAGGTAACCGCTGTCCAGCTTTTCGATGTGTTCGATGGAAGTGTCCAGGTGCAGTTCGACGCCGGCCTGGTCGCATTCGTCCAGCAGTATGCCGAGGATGTCGCTGGACTTGTTGTCGCAGAACAGCTGGCCGAGCTTCTTCTCGTGGTAGGGAACGCCGTGCTTGGCGACCATTGCGATGAAGTCCCACTGGGTGTAGCGGGCCAGCGCCGACTTGCAGAAATGCGGGTTCTGCGAAAGGAAGTTGCCCGGTTCGGTGTACAGGTTGGTGAAGTTGCAGCGCCCGCCACCGGACATCAGGATCTTCTTCCCGGCCTTGTTGGCATGGTCGAGCAGCAGCACCTGGCGCCCACGGGCAGCGGCGGTAAAGGCACACATCAGGCCGGCGGCACCGGCGCCGATGATCACAACTTCAGTAGAGCGCACAGCGCTGTCCTCACTCGGTTTCTGTTGGGGTGGAGCCGGTCCCTGGCCTTAGTGGGCGCGGGCTTGCCCGCGAATGGGCCAGTCAGCCTGGCCGGGGTCGTCGGCCCCCACAGATGGACCTGGCGGCTATCAGAGAATCCGCACGCGCAGCGAACGGCCCTTGATCTTGCCGCTGTTCAGGCGCTGCAGGGCCTGCTTGGCGATACCGCGTTCCACCGCCACATAGGCCTGGAAATCGAAAATCGCGATCTTGCCGACCTGGGCCCCGGGAATCCCGGCGTCGCCGGTCAGGGCGCCGAGGATGTCGCCCGGACGTACCTTGTCCTTGCGCCCGGCGGCGATGCACAGGGTGCTCATGGCCGGCAGCAGAGGGCCGCCGCCCTTGGCCTTGAGACTGTCGAGCTGTTCCCAGAGCAGCGGGGCCTTCTGCAATTCCTCGATCGCCCGCGCCCGATGGGCATCGGCCGGGGCCACCAGGCTTACCGCGATGCCCTTCTCGCCGGCACGGCCGGTGCGGCCGACGCGGTGGATGTGAATCTCCGGGTCACGGGCCAGCTCGACGTTGATCACCATGTCCAGGGCATCGATATCCAGGCCGCGGGCAGCGACGTCGGTGGCCACCAGCACCGAGGTACTGCGGTTGGCGAACATCGCCAGGACCTGGTCTCGGTCGCGCTGCTCCAGGTCGCCGTGCAGGCCGACGGCGCAGATGCCCTTGGCACTGAGCAGGTCGACGGTTTCCTGCACCTGTTGCTTGGTGAAGCAGAACGCCACGCACGATTGCGGACGATAGTGGTGGAGCACCTTCACCACCGCCTCCAGGCGTTCCTGCGGCGCCACTTCGAAGAAGCGCTGCTCGATCTGGCTGTCGGTGTGGAGGGTCTCGACCTTGACCTGCTGCGGGTCGCGCATGAACTTGGCTGCCAACTGCTTGATGCCGGCCGGGTAGGTGGCCGAGAACAGCAGGGTCTGCCGGCGCTCCGGGGTCTGGGCGATGATCGCCTCGATGGCGTCGTGAAAGCCCATGTCGAGCATGCGGTCGGCTTCGTCGAGCACCAGGGTGTTGAGCCCGCGCAAGACCAGCGTGCCCTTGTCCAGGTGCTGCTGGATGCGCCCCGGAGTGCCGACGATGATGTGCGCGCCGTGCTCCAGCGAGGCGATCTGCGGGCCGAAAGGCACGCCGCCGCACAGGGTCAGCACCTTGATGTTGTCTTCGGCACGGGCCAGGCGGCGGATTTCCTTGGCGACCTGGTCGGCCAACTCGCGGGTCGGGCAGATCACCAGCGCCTGGCAGCCGAAGAACCGCGGGTTGATCGGGTTCAGCAGGCCGATGCCGAAGGCGGCGGTCTTGCCGCTGCCGGTCTTGGCCTGGGCGATCAGGTCCATGCCCTTGAGCATCACCGGCAGGCTCTGTGCCTGGATCGGCGTCATCTGGGCATAACCGAGGGATTCCAGGTTAGCCAGCATGGCGGCGGACAGGGGCAGCGAGTTGAAAGCGGTGGCGATGGTGGTCACGGGACGGGCCTGCAAGAAAAAATGCCGCGTAGTGTATCAGTCTCGCCCCGGCAATCCGTAATTTCTGGACGAAAAGTAGTCAGATATCCTCATCCTTATCTGTGGACCTGCACCATATCGGCGGGATGCAAGTCGTGGGCATCGGATTCACCCGCGAACAGGTCCTCAAGATCGCCCCCTGGACCGCCCTGGGGAGGTGTGCGCTCCCCTAGGCAGCGAGCTCCTGGCTCAGTGCTCGATATGCTGCTCCCGCACCACCCGCGCCCGGCGTCCGTCCTGGGGCGAGAGTTGCAGGAAGATCGCCGCCGCCAGCATCGCCATGATGCCCACGGTGAGGAAGGTCAGCTGGAAGGCGCCGAGCACCGTTTCCACGCCATCGTTGCCGATCGCCGCGGTAAAGCCGCCGAGCAGCGCACCGGCGCAGGCCACGCCGAGGCTCAGTGACAGTTGCGCCACCACCGACAGCAGGCTGTTGCCGCTGCTGGCCGCCTTGTCGTCAAGATCGATCAGGGTCACGGTGTTCATCGCGGTGAACTGCAGCGAGTTGATCGCCCCGGCCACCGCCAGCATGCCCAGCAGCAGTGGATAGGGCGTGTGTTCGGTGACCAGCCCCAGGGCGGCGAGCATGATGCCCAGGGCCAGGGTGTTGCCGGTGAGGACGATGCGATAACCCAGGCGCTCGATCAGAGGACGGGCGATCGACTTGGCGAACATCGCCGCCGCGGCCAGCGGCAGCATGCTCATCCCGGCCTGGGACGGCGAGTAGCCCAGCGCCACCTGCAGCAGCAACGGCACCAGGAACGGCAGGGCGCCGCTGCCCAGGCGGGCGAACAGGTTGCCGAGGATGCCCACGGCGAAGGTCCGGGTCTTGAACAGCGACGGCGCGAACAACGGATTGTCGACATGCCCGGCGCGCAGCCAGTAGGCCGCCAGGCAGGCCAGGCCGGCGAACAGCAGCAACATCACCCGCAGATGCGGCAGTTGCAGTTCGCCCAGGCCTTCCATGGCGATGGTGATCAGCAGCATCGCCGCGCCGAACAGCAGGAAACCGAGGCTGTCGAAACGGGTGCGTTCGCTGCCGCGCAGGTCGGGAATGAACTTCCACACCGCATAGCAGCCGATCAGCCCCACTGGCAGGTTGATCAGGAAGATCCAGTGCCAGGTCAGGAACTGCACCATCCAGCCGCCCATGGTCGGGCCGATCAACGGGCCGAGCAGACCGGGAATGGTGATGAAGCCCATGATCCGCACCAGCTCCGAGCGCGGGTAGGCGCGCAGCACCACCAGCCGGCCCACCGGCAGCATCAGCGAGCCGCCCAGGCCCTGGATCACCCGGGCGCCGACCAGCATGTTCAGCGAGCTCGACAGCGCGCACAGCAGCGAACCGATGCTGAACAGCAGGATGGCGCTGAAGAACACCCGCCGGGTGCCGAAGCGATCGGAAATCCAGCCCGAGGCCGGGATCAGCAACGCCACGGTGAGCATGTAGGCGATCACCACGCCCTGCATGCGCAGCGGGTTCTCCGCCAGGTCGCGGGCCATGGCGGGCAGGGCGGTGTTGAGGATCGTCCCGTCGAGGGACTGCATGAAGAAGGCAATGGCTACCACCCAGGGCAGCCAGCGAGCGGTCGTTGCGTCCAGCGGGGCACGGTCGGGCATGGAACGGCTCTTCGTTGGCAGGCGATGGACCGGATTATGCCTGATCGGTTTGCACTTGAGCGCTGTGCCGAAGCCCTATTTGCTCCTTCTTCAACAGGAAACCGAGCAGTGCCCGGTGCACGTTGTCGGCGGCCACCCGTGACTCCAGGTCGAGCAGGTGGCCGGTGTCCTCGGCCACCGAAAAACTGCAATGGGGAATATGCCGCTGGAACTGTCGGGCGCCTTCGGCAGGGGTGTAGATGTCCTTGGCACCGTTGAGAAAGTGCACCGGCGTGCGGATATCGGAGAGCGTCTTCAGGTAGTTGCCGTCACCCAGTTGCAGCACCTGGTCGATATGGAAGCGCGCCTGGCGGTATTCGGTGCTGGCCATGTTGGCGAGGTGCTGGTGGTTGGTGGTCTTGAGGCGAGGCGGGAGGAAGTGGCCGACGGTGTCATTGAGCAGGTGGCCGATGGCGGACTTGTCGTCGACCTGGATCAGCTCGTGCACTCGCTGCACATAGGCCAGCATCGGCGGGTTGAGGTCGGGGGCCAGGGCCATGATCACCGAGCTCTCGATGGTCGGCGGATTCCTGGCCAGGGCCAGCAGGCTGGAGATCCCGCCCCAGGACGCCGACACCAGGTGGTTGACCGCGAAGCGCTCGATCAGCGCCAGGAGTATCTGCACCTCGTCGTCCTTGGTCACCAGGCCAGGGTCGGGGTTGTGGGCCTGCGAGCGGCCGGCGAAGGGCAGGTCGAACAGCAGCACGTTGAAATGTTCGGCCAGGCACTTGCTGGTGCGGGTGAAGGAGGAGGTGGTGGACAGGGCGCCGTTGACCATCAGCACGGTGTTGCGGCACGGGTCATCGCCGATGCGTTCGACGTGGATGTTGAAATGTCTGAACAGATTGTTGATGACGAAGCTTCCGTGATTCATATCAAACTCCAGCAAAACACTTTCGAGAGAGGAAAGAGGCGTGGCATTGAGTAACGAAATCGGGGGTGAAGCCTGATGGATCCATGATCGGGAGACGAGCGAGGTGCTGGCTTTTTAATGCCGTGTCGGATGAAGGGGTATGTATAGCGCGCCCGTGCTGGCGGGACAACAGTCTGAATGGATAGGTGTGCGGGTGTTTCCGCCAGGGATGCCAGGGGGCTTGCGGGGGCATTGTGGGAGCGGGCTTGCCCGCGAAGCTTTTTGCAGCTTGCGGGCACCCCGCCCCCATGGCTTCTTAGAGTGTGAGGGTCAGCTTGCCGATCAGTGCACCGGGCAGCAGGTTGGAAGAGGTCTGCCGCTGTTCATAGGTGCTGGCCGACAGCAGCAGTTCGCGCTCGGTGGTCAGGGCCAGCAGCTCGCTGCCCAGCAGGCTGTAGACACTGTCATCGAAGCGCATGGTGCTGACCGGTGCCTGGATCTCGCCGTTCTCCACCCAGAAGGTGGCGAAGCGGGTCATGCCGGTCATGCGCGCCGCCGACTGGTCCGAATAGTTCAGGTACCACAGGTTGCCGATATACAGGCCGGTGTCCAGCGCCTTGAGAATATCCGCCTGCGCCAGCTGGCCGCCGCGCATCTCCAGCGCGCTGGGGTACTCGCCGCCGCCCGCGCCGTTGGCGGTCAGGCCATACTCGGCGGCGCTGCGCGAACTGACCATGCGCTCGTTGGCCGAACCGCTGGCCACCAGCGACAGGTCGCTGCGTGGATAACCTTCGCTGGAGAAGGCCGGGCTCAGCGAGCCGCTGACCTGCTCGTCCAGCCAGACCTGTGGATGGAACGACGCCTCGCCGGCATACAGCTTCTGCAACGGACTGTACTTGCTGGCGATGGCCTGGGCCGAGAAGCCGCCCCAGCAGAGCATGCCCATGATCTCTTCCAGCGCCGCCGGTGCCAGGTAGGCGCGGTACTGGCCGGGAGCGAGGGTGCGTAGCGGTCGGCCGAGGAACGCCAGTTGTTCGCGGGCCTGCTGGAAGCGCCGGGCGAAGCTTTCGCTGTCCCAGCGTTCGCCGGCATAGCTGGCCTTCACCGCCTGGCCGTTGTCGTGGAACAGGCTCCAGTCGAAGTTGAAGCTGTTGGCCTGGTGCCAGCCGAACGCTCCGTCCGAACTGGCGAAGCCACGGCTGATCGGGCCGGCGGCATAGAAACCGACCAGGTCCAGGCCAGCCGCGGCGGTGCTGATCTCTTCCAGTACCTGGGCACTGTCGGGCAACGGCTGCTGCTGCACGCTGCGGCTTTGCCAGGCGGTGTGATTGAGCAGCAGATAGGGATCGGCCGGTAGCAACGGCAGGGTCTCGCGCAATTGCTGCAGGCCGTCGGCGAGACGCTGGCGATCCTGTTGCGCCTCACCGCAGAGGGTGATCTGCAGGTCCGCGTGGCGCCCCCCGTCGATCAGCTTGAGGCTCAGACTGGCCTGCTGGACCTGGCCGGCCTGGCGCACCCGGCCGTGGTTGAAGCGAATGAACTCGGACGACTCGGCGGCATAGCCGAGGGTGAACTGTTCCGTGGCCCGCAGGTTCGCCTGCAACCCGTCCAGCAGCGCCTGGAAATGAGTGGAGTCCATCATCAGGCATCTCCTCCGAAGACATCGACTTGGCTGAATACGCAGGCCGGCGAGGCGTGGCCGACGCGGATCACCTGGTTGGGCTCGCCCTTGCCGCAGTTCGGCGTACCGAGGACCTTGAAGGTGCCGGCATCGCCGACCGCGCTGAGGTTGCGCCAGAACTGTGCGGAAATCCCCCGGTAGTTGGGGTTCTTGACCACGCCCTTGAGTTCACCGTTCTCGATCAACTGGCCCCATTCGCAGCCGAACTGGAACTTGTTGCGGGCATCGTCGATGGACCACGAACGGTTGGTCGACATCAGGATGCCGTGCTCGATACCGCCGACCAGTTGCTCGAACGAGCGGTCGCCCGGCTCGATGTTGAGGTTCGCCATGCGATCGATCGGTGGCCGGTTCCAGCTGCAGGCGCGGCTGTTGGCGACGCCATCGAGGTTGGCGCGGAACTGCGACAGTGCGCCACCCAGCGGCCGCAGCAGCAGGCCTTCGCGGATCAGGAACTGCTTGCGGGCGGCGCTGCCGTCGTCGTCATGGGCATAGCTGGCCAACTGCTCGGGAATCTCCGGGTCGAAGGTCACGTTGAGCAGGCTGGAACCGTATTGCAGGTGGCCGAAGTCGCTGGCCCGGACGAAGCTGGTGCCGGCGTAGTTGCGCTCGTCGCCGAGGATGCGGTCCAGTTCCAGCGGGTGGCCGATGGACTCGTGGATCTGCAGGATCATCTGGTCCGGGGTCAGCAGCAGGTCACGCGGGCCGGATGGCGTGTTGGGGGCCAGCAGCAGTTGCAGGGCCTGGTCGGCGACCCGTGCGCCGGCGCCGATCAGCCCCGAACGGCCGAGCACCTCGGCGCCACCCTGCTGGCCGAAGTTCTCGCGGCCGAGGGTGCGGGTCTGGCTGTCCATGCCGTCGAAGGCGGTGACGCTCAGACCCGGAAAGACGAAACGCTGGGCCTGGCGCAGTTCGGCGCCGGCGCTGTTGAGGTAGATCTGCTCGACGTGGTTCACGCCGAGGCTGACTTCCCAGTTCACCAGGCGCTCGTCCCGGGGCACGGCCGCGGACTCGGCGGCGAGCAGGTCGTAGCAGTCGCTCAGCGACGGGAACGCCTGGTCGAGCTGCGGCGAACGGTAGTCGCCACGCTCGCTGGATACGGCCTGCTGGCGCAGGTCGAGCAGGGCACGGGCGCCGATCAGCCGCGCCTGGTCCTCGGCCCGTTGCAGCGCGGCCTGCAGGCCCTGGCGGGAGAGATCGTTGGTGGCGGCATAGGCTTCGACACCATTGACCCGTACGGTCAGCATCGCGCCTTCGTCACGGCTCAGGCTGGGGGGCTCCGGAACGTTCTTGCGCACCGACAGGTATTGGCCGGTCTGGCGCACGTAGCGCAGCGAAAAGAATTCGGCCCCGGTGCGCAAGGCGGCGAAGTGCTGCTTGAGCTGGGGGTGGAAATCGAACATGAGGACACCTCCCTGGAAATGTCGGTGAGGGGCGCTTGGCGCCAGTACCGTCATAGTGCGGCGTCAGGCGCGCGCAATCCAGTCGGAGAAACAAAATGTCGGGGAGAGATCTGATGGCAGAGGGCATGATGGTTCCCACGCTCTGGCGTGGGAACCCAGCCCGTGACGCTCTGCGTCACAAGAGCGGATGCCGGGCGTCCAGGGAGGCATTCCCACGCAGAGCGTGGGAATGATCAAGGCGCCACTTACTTCGCGGGATGGCTCACTTCACGCAGCGGCTTGCCACGCACCGGTGCCTCGCCCGCGACGTAATAGGGAGCCGTGCTGCGCGGCAGTGGCTGGCGGCCACGGATCTTGTCGGCGATTTTTTCGGCGATCATGATCGTCGGCGCGTTCAGGTTGCCGGTGGTGATGATCGGCATGATCGACGCGTCGACCACCCGCAGGCCCTGCATGCCATGCACGCGGCCCTGGCCGTCGACCACCGCCATTTCGTCGGTGCCCATCTTGCACGAGCAGGACGGGTGGAACGCGGTCTCGGCGTGTTCGCGGATGAACTTGTCGAGTTCCTCGTCGGTCTGCACCTCGATCCCCGGGCTCAGCTCGCGGCCACGGTAGGCGTCCAGTGCCGGCTGCGCCATGATCTCGCGCGTCAGGCGGATGCCGTCGCGGAATTCCTGCCAGTCCTGCTCGGTGGCCATGTAGTTGAACAGGATGCTCGGGTGCTGGCGCGGGTCCTTGGACTTGAGCTGCACGCGGCCACGGCTCGGCGAACGCATCGAGCCCATGTGCGCCTGGAAGCCGTGTTCCTTCACGCCGTTGCTGCCGTTGTAGTTGATGGCGACCGGCAGGAAGTGGTACTGGATGTTCGGCCATTCGAATTCCGGACGGGTGCGAATGAAACCGCCGGCCTCGAACTGGTTGCTGGCGCCGATGCCGGTGCCATTGAACAGCCACTCGGCACCGATGGCCGGCTGGTTCCACCACAGCAGTGAGGGGTACAGCGACACCGGCTGCGTGCAGGCGTACTGCAGGTACAGCTCGAGGTGGTCCTGCAGGTTCTCGCCGACGCCCGGCAGGTCATGCACCACCGGGATGTCCAGGCTTTCGAGCAGCTTGCGCGGGCCGACGCCGGAACGCTGCAGCAGTTGGGGCGAGGCGATCGCGCCGCTGCAGACAATGACTTCCTTGCGCGCACGGGCTTCGACGCGCTCTTCGGCCGAACCCACCAGGTAACGCACACCGATGGCACGCTTGCCTTCGAACAGCACCTTGTCGGTCAGGGCGTGGGTGACGATGGTCAGGGTCGAACGCTTCTTGGCGATATCCAGGTAGCCGCGGGCGGTGCTGGAGCGACGGCCGTTCGGCGTCACGGTACGGTCCATCGGACCGAAGCCTTCCTGCTGGTAGCCGTTGAGGTCTTCAGTGCGCGGGTAGCCGGCCTGCACGCCGGCCTCGACCATGGCGTGGAACAGCGGATTGTTGCCGGCCTTGGGCGTGGTCACCCGCACCGGGCCTTCGCCGCCATGGTAGTCGTTGGGGCCGATGTCACGGGTTTCCGCCTTGCGGAAGTACGGCAGGCAGTCCAGGTAGCTCCAGTCTTCCAGGCCTGGCAGCTTGGCCCAGCCGTCGTAGTCCATGGCGTTGCCGCGGATGTAGCACATGCCGTTGATCAGCGAGGAACCGCCCAGACCCTTGCCGCGGCCACATTCCATGCGGCGGCCGTCCATGTGCGGCTCCGGGTCGGTCTCGTAGGCCCAGTTGTAGCGCCGGCCCTGCAGCGGGAAGGCCAGGGCGGCGGGCATCTGGGTGCGGAAGTCGAAGCGGTAGTCGGGGCCGCCGGCTTCGAGCAGCAGCACGGTGACGCCTGCGTCTTCGGTCAGGCGGGTGGCCAGGGTGTTACCGGCCGAGCCGGCACCGACGATGATGTAATCGTATTCTTGGGACATGAAATGCACTCCCTCTCTTGAAGTGGGTCGGGGCAGGCCATGGCGAGTGCGTTGCACTCGTTCGCGGGCGAGCCACGCTCCTGCAGGGGGCGTACACATGACAGGAGTACGCCGGGACCCTGTAGGAGCAGGGCTTGCCCGCGAAAACGGCCTCGCGGGCAATACAGGGCTCGGGGTCAGAACACCGAGACGTAGTCGCCCAGTTCGACCTGTACCGATTTGATGCGAGTGAAGTTGTTCAGCGAGCTGATACCGTTCTCACGGCCGACACCCGACTGCTTGTAGCCGCCGACCGGCATCTTCGCGTCGGACTCGCCCCAGGCGTTGATCCAGCAGATGCCGGCTTCGAGCTGGTGGATCACGCGGTGGGCGCGGTTCAGGTCACGGGTCACCAGGCCGGCGGCCAGGCCGAAGTCGGTGTCGTTGGCGCGACGGATCACCTCTTCCTCGGTCTCGTAGGTGAGGATGCTCATCACCGGGCCGAAGATTTCCTCACGGACGATGGTCATGTCGTCGGTGCAGTCGGTGAACACGGTCGGTGCGACATAGGCGCCGTTGGCGAATTCGCCACCCAGGCGCTCGCCGCCGCACAGCAGGCGGGCACCTTCTTCCTTGCCCTTGGCGATGTAGCCCAGCACGCTTTCCATGTGGGCGAAGCTGACCAGCGGACCGAAGTTGGTGTTCTCGTCTTCCGGGTTGCCGACGCGGATGCGCGCCACGCGCTCGACGATCTTGGCTTCGAAGGCGGCTTTCAGGTGGCTCGGCACGAATACGCGGGTGCCGTTGGTGCAGACCTGGCCGGAGCTGTAGAAGTTGGCCATCATCGCGGTGTCGGCGGCGCGATCCAGGTCGGCGTCGTCGAAGATGATCAGTGGCGACTTGCCGCCCAGTTCCATGGTCACGTCCTTGAGCGACGAGCTCGAGGCGCTGGCCATGACCTTCTTGCCGGTGTCGGTGCCGCCGGTGAAGGAGACCTTCTCGATGCGCGGGTGCTCGGTCAGCCAAGTGCCGACTTCACGGCCGCTGCCGGTCAGGACGTTGAACACGCCAGCCGGCAGGCCGGCCTCGGTGTAGATCTCGGCCAGCTTCAGGGTGGTCAGCGAAGTGACTTCGCTCGGCTTGAAGATCATCGCGTTGCCGGCGGCCAGGGCCGGGGCGGATTTCCACAGGGCGATCTGGATCGGGTAGTTCCACGCGCCGATACCGGCGACCACGCCCAGCGGCTCGCGGCGGGTGTAGACGAACGAGGTGGTGCGCAGCGGAATCTGCTCGCCTTCGATCGCCGGCACCAGGCCCGCGTAGTATTCGAGCACGTCGGCACCGGTGACGATGTCGACATAGCGGGTTTCGGAGTAGGCCTTGCCGGTGTCGAGGGTTTCCAGCACGGCCAGTTCGTCGTTGCGCTCACGGAGGATTTCCACGGCGCGACGCAGGATGCGCGAACGCTCCATGGCGGTCATGGCGGCCCAGATCTTCTGGCCCTTCTCGGCGCTGACCACGGCGCGTTCGACGTCGTCCTTGGTCGCACGCTGCACTTTGGCGAGAACTTCACCGTTAGCCGGGTTGATGGCATCGAACGTGGCATCGCTGCCCGCGTCGGTGTAGCCGCCGTCAATGTAGAGTTTTTGCAGTTCGAAACGGGCCATAGTGTCCTCGCAAGTGCATGAGTGGTTGACGTTGACCGTCGTGCGCGCCACAAGATCGTGACAACGCCGGGCGACAGCCGTTCAGGGGCCGAGCGGTTCTCTGTGCTCTAGCGCTCCTGCTTCGCCAGTTGCAAATCCATGTATTCGTAAGCGATCCGTTGCGCCTGCGCGGTGTCGAAAGCGTCTCCCGACAACGCGCCGCGCAACCACAAACCGTCGATCAACGCTGCCAGCCCCCTTGCCGCGCTGCGTGCCGTGGCAACCGGCAGGACGCGGCGGAACTGGTAACACAGGTTGGAGTACAGGCGCAGATCGTTGATCCGCTGCAACCTGTGCAACGACGGGTGGTGCATGCTGGCGGCCCAGAAGGCCAGCCAGGTTTTCATTGCAGGGCCGTTGACCTGGCTGGCGTCGAAGTTGCCTTCGATGATCACCTGCAGATGCGCCCGCGGGCTGCCATCTGCCAGCGCCTGGCGGCGCGTGGCGACACTCTCGCTCAGGACATTCATCAGGTACTGCATCGTGGCAGCGATCAGGCCGTTCTTGTCCTGAAAGTAATGACTGATGATGCCATTCGAGACACCGGCCAGACGGGCAATCAGCGCAATGCTGGCGTCCCCCATTCCGACCTGATCGACCGCCAGCAGGGTGGCTTCGATCAATTGCTGGCGGCGTATGGGTTGCATACCGACCTTGGGCATCGTGCAGCTCTCCTTAGGCCCTCCGGCAGACGTGTCACGGCTACCGGCATGGGGCCAGTCTATTTTGTTTTGATTGAACGTTCAATCAACAAAGAATAAGATCTGCGACAAATCGTCGCTGCCTACAGGTCTTTCCTACGTGCGGTTGACGGAAAAACGACCTCCGAAAAAACGCCGAACCTGCGGGGTAGACACTCTGCGCAGGCCAGGACGGACATTGCGAACAGGCACGAAAGGCACCCGGCAGCACGGTAACGTCTTGCATAAGGTCCTGGCGCACCGGTTCAGGCGCAATCCACGCAAGTTCGAATTTTTTCGGGGTGTCTTTATATCACCCGCCGGTCGGCTGCCACCAAACCGATTGGCCGGGTGCCGTGTTGCCTTGTGTCTTTCTCTCGCACTGCCTGGAGCATCTGTGCAATGAGTTCTGCCTCTCTTATAAAAACTCCCGCCGAAAAGGTGCGGGTCAACGGTTGGGTGTTCTACACCTCTACCGCGTTGATACTGCTGCTGACCGCCATCCTGATCATCGCCCCGCAAGAGGCCGGCAAAATGCTCGGCGTCGCCCAGGCCTGGCTGTCGCGCAGCTTCGGCTGGTACTACATGCTGGTGATCGCCGCCTACCTGGTGTTCGTCATCGGGCTGGCGTTCTCCTCCTACGGCAAGCTGAAACTGGGCTCCAGACAGGACACCCCGGACTTCAGCTACGGCGCCTGGGCAGGCATGCTGTTCTCCTCGGGGATCGGTATCTCGCTGCTGTACTTCGGTGCTTCCGAGCCGCTGGACCACTTCTTCAACCCGCCCGAGGGCACGCCCGGCAGCAACGAGGTCGCACGCCAGGCGCTGCAACTGACGTTCCTGCACTGGGGCCTGCACGGCTGGGCGATCTATGCCCTGGTCGGCCTGGCGGTGGCGTACTTCGCCTACCGGCACAACCAGCCGCTGGCCCTGCGTTCGGCGCTGTACCCGCTGGCGGGCGAGCGCTGGGTCAAGGGCGCGGCCGGGCACGCGGTGGACGGCTTCGGCATGTTCGTCACCCTGCTGGGGCTGGTGACCAACCTGGGCATCGGCGCGATGCAGGTGTCTTCCGGCCTGGAAAACCTCTTCGGCATGCAGCACAGCAACACCAACCTGCTGATCGTGATCATCGTCATGAGCACCGTGGCGACCATCGCCGCCGTGTCGGGTGTGGAAAACGGCATTCGCCGCCTGTCCAACCTGAACATCGTGCTGTTCAGCGGCCTGCTGATCTTCGTGCTGCTGTTCGGCCCGACCCTGCATCTGCTCAACGGCTTCGTGCAGAACATCGGTGACTACCTCAACGGCGTGGTGCTCAAGACCTTCGATCTCTACGTCTACGAAAACAACGCCGAGAAGTCCGACCGCTGGCTGGGCCTGTGGACCCTGTTCTACTGGGCCTGGTGGATCTCCTGGGCACCCTTCGTCGGCATGTTCATCGCGCGTATTTCCCGTGGTCGTACCGTGCGTGAACTGGTGGCGGGCGTGCTGCTGATCCCGCTGGGCTTCACCCTGGCCTGGCTGTCGATCTTCGGCAACTCGGCGCTGGATCTGGTGATGAACCACGGCGCTGCGGAACTGGGCAAGACCGCCCTGGAACAGCCATCGATGGCGATCTACCAGTTGCTGGACTTCTACCCGGCGGCCAAGGTGGTGATCGGTGTGTCGATCTTCGTCGGTTTCGTGCTGTTCCTGACCCCGGCGGACTCCGGTGCGGTGATGATGGCCAACCTGTCGTGCAAGGGCGGCCAGGTCGACGAGGACGCGCCGCACTGGCTGCGGATCTTCTGGTCGGTGGTGATCACCCTGGTGACCGTCGGGCTGTTGTTCGCCGGCAACTTCGAAGCCATGCAGACCATGGTGGTGCTGGCCGGCCTGCCGTTCTCGGTGGTGCTGGTGTTCTTCATGTTCGGCCTGCACAAGGCGATGCGCCAGGACGTGCAGATCGAAGACGAGCAGGCCGAGCTGGCGGCCCGCGGCCGTCGCGGTTTCAGCGAGCGCCTGAGTCAGCTGGACCTGCAGCCGACCCAGGCGATCGTCCAGCGCTACATGGACAAGCAGGTTACACCGGCCCTGGAAGAGGCGGCGGCGCAACTGCGTAACCTGGGCCTGACGGTGCAGACGCAACTGGGCAAGTCCAAGAGCCTGATCGGCCTGCGGGTGGAAATGGAGGAGGGCAATCCCTTCGTCTATGAAGTGAGCCTGGACGGCTATCTGGCGGCACCGAGCGAATCGGCCCAGGCCGAGGGCGGTGAGAGCGAAGTGCGGACCCGTTACTACCGCGCCGAGGTGTACCTGCACAACGGCAGCCAGGAATACGACCTGATGGGCTTCACCCAGGAGCAGATCACCCGTGATGTGCTCGATCAGTTTGAAAGCCATCGGCAGCTCCTGGGCCGGGTCTACAGCTGAAGGTTGGTTGGGCGGTACAGTCGTTGCACCGCCCAACACCGCTCATCGTCGGCAGATCACGGCCCTCAGGCCTGATGCCCACGCGCCCCACGGCCTGGCGCCCAACATCTCTGGGCCTGGTGCCAGCCCCCTCCCAGCTGACACCAGCCCCCTCTGCCTGGTATCACGTACTGCAGGAGCCGGGCTTGCCCGCGAATGGGTCCTTGAGTCCTGCGTTGCCCTGAAGGTCGCTTTCGCGGGCAAGCCCGGCTCCTACAGTACGTGGGGATTACAGCAGTACGGTGTGGGATCATTTGGGTGCTTCACAAACAGGAACGCCGCGAGAGTCTCGCGGCGTTCCTGCATCTGGCTTAGCCCAGGTTCTTGCCCAGCAACGCGTGATACAGCTCGCTGTCGCCAAGAATCCCCACCACCCTGTTGTTGTCGTGCAGCACCAGCTTGTTGCCGGTCTGGTAACGGATCTGCAGGGCATCGCGCATGCCGATGTTGGAGTCCACCAGGGTCGGGCTGCGACCCAGGGTTTCCACTGCCTGGCCCTGGACCCAGCTCTGCAGGTTCAGGCTGGAACCGTTCTGGCGGGCGCCCTTGACCGTGTTGCCTTCGGCCAGGTCGATCCACGAGTCGCCGCCCGGATCGATGCACACCGAGCCGTTGACGCGCTTGCAGTTGTCCAGGCTGCGCATGAGGCTTCGGCCGCAGAGTACGTTGAGCGGGTTGGTATGGGCGACGAAGGTGCGCACATAGTCGTCCGCCGGATTGAGCACGATGTCCTCGGGCTTGCTGTACTGGATGATCCGGCCGTCCTTCATGATCGCGATACGGCTACCGAGCTTCAGCGCTTCGTCGAGGTCGTGGCTGACGAACACGATGGTTTTCGCCAGCTTGTTCTGCAGGGTCAGCAGTTCGTCCTGCAGGCCCTGGCGAATCAGCGGGTCGAGGGCCGAGAACGGTTCGTCCATCAACAGGATATCGGCGTCCATCGCCAGCGCGCGGGCCAGGCCGACCCGCTGCTGCATGCCGCCGGAGAGTTCATCGGGCTTCTTGTTGCGCCATTGCGCCAGGCCCACCAGTTCGAGCTTCTCGTCCACCAGCTTGCGTCGTTCCTTTTCCGGACGACCCTGCATCTCCAGGCCGAAGCTGATGTTTTCGCGCACCGTCAGCCAGGGCATCAGGGCGAATTTCTGGAACACCATGGCGATGCGCTTGGTGCGCATCATCTTCAGTTCGGCGGGCGTGCAGGAGGCGATATCGATCTGCCGACCTTCATGCTCGACGAACAACTGGCCGCGGCTGACGGTGTTCAGACCGTTGATGCAGCGCAGCAGGCTGGATTTGCCGGAACCGGAGAGGCCCATCAGCACACAGATCTCGCCCTTCTCGATTTCCAGGCTGGCATTCTCGACGCCGACGATCTGACCGGTCTTCTTGAGGATTTCTTCCCGCTTGAGGCCCTTGTCCAGCAACGCGAGCGCCTCGCGCGGGTTCTTGGAGAAGATAACGTCTACCTTGTCGAAGCGAATGATGCTCATGCGTCCCCCTTGACCTGTGCGTCGGGTTGTTTGCAGATACGGTCGAGCATGATTGCCAGCAATACGATCGCCAGGCCGGCTTCGAAGCCCAGGGCGATATCAGCGGTGTTCAGTGCGTTGACCACGGGTTTGCCCAGACCATCGGCACCTACCAGCGCGGCGATCACCACCATCGACAGCGACAGCATGATGCACTGGGTGATGCCGGCGGCGATGCTCGGCATGGCATGGGGCAGTTCAATTCGGGCGAGCAACTGGCGGCGCGAGCAGCCGAAGGCCTTGCCGGCGTCCATCAGTTCCTGCGGTACGTCCTGGATGCCCAGGTAGGTGAGGCGGATCGGCGCGGCGATCGCGAACACCACGGTGGAAATCAGCCCGGGAACCACGCCCAGGCCGAACAGGGTCAGGGTAGGGATCAGGTACACGAAGGTCGGTACCGTCTGCATCAGATCGAGGACCGGACGCATCAAAGTATAGAACACCGGCTTGTGTGCGGCGACGATGCCCAGCGGCACACCGATGACCACGCAGACCAGGGTGGCGAACATCACCTGGGCGAGGGTTTCCATGGTTTCCTGCCAGTACCCCAGGTTGAGGATCAGCAGAAAGGAAGCAACGACGAAGGCGGTCAGGCCCCATTTGCGCTGGATCAGGTGGGCGATCAGCGCGATCAGCGCGATCAGTGCCAGTGGGTTGAACCAGGCCAGCGCGAACGTGACGCCATGGATCATCGTTTCCAGTGTCGAAGCGATCGCATCGAAATAGTTGGCACCGTGTTTGGTCAACCATTCCACGAAGGCGGCGATGTACTGGCCCAGGGGGATTTTCTGTTCAGTCAGCATGGTATCGAACGTCCACATGCAGGGAAATAAATGCCGGTCCGGGCGGGCGACCCCGCCCGGTGTCGGCGGTTATTGCGCGAGCTTGGCTTTCACGGCTTCCAGGCCGGGTTTTCCGTCAATGGTGGTCACGCCAGCCAGCCAGGTATCGAGTACCTGTGGGTTCTTCTGCAGCCAGGCCTTGGCCGCAGCTTCGGGTTTCATCTTGTCGTCGAGGATGTTGCCCATCAGCGAGCTTTCCATGTCGACGGTGAACTCCAGGTTCTTCAGCAACTGGCCGACGTTGCTGCATTCCTGTACGTAGCCCTTGCGGGTGTTGGTCAGGACGGTGGCGGCACCGAAGTCCGGACCGAAATAGTCGTCGCCGCCAGTCAGGTACTGGATCTTGAAGCGCTTGTTCATCGGATGCGGCGCCCAGCCGAGGAAGACCACGGCGGTGTCGCGCTTCTGCGCGCGATCGACCTGCGAGAGCATGCCGGCCTCGCTGGACTCGACCACCTTGAAGCCGGCGTCCTTCAGGCCGAAGGCGTTCTTGTCGATCATGCTCTGGATCAGGCGGTTGCCGTCGTTGCCCGGCTCGATGCCGTAGATCTTGCCGTCCAGTTCCTTCTTGAACTTGGCGATGTCGGCGAAGTCGTGCAGGCCCTTGTCATACAGGGCCTGGGGCACGGCGAGGGTGTACTTGGCGCCCTTGAGGTTGGTGCGCACGGTGTCGACGGTGCCGGCGTCGCGGTAGGCCTTGATGTCGTTTTCCATGGTCGGCATCCAGTTGCCGAGGAACACGTCCATGTTCTTGCCGTCGGCCAGGGACTTGTAGGTCACCGGCACCGAGATCATGGTGGTCTTGGTCTTGTAGCCGAGGGCTTCGAGCACGACGCTGGTGGTGGCGGTGGTGGCGGTGATGTCGGTCCAACCGACATCCGAGAAGTTCACGGTGCTGCATTGTGCCGGTTCTGCGGCCTGGGCCAGCAGGGGGAGACTCAGCATGGCGGCCAACAACAACGAGGGGGAACCTTTCATCGGGGTAGACTCCTATCAGTTTTTTTCTTGGCAGTGTCCAAAGGGACGATTGCGCTTAATTGTTCTGTTGCGGTTGGAGGCGTCGAGGACAGCTCTACCCCCGGTGCCTTGCAATCGAGTCGGGATTGATCATGTACCAGCCTGAAAATGTCGCCTACGGGGTGCGTCGTATCCAGTACAGGGGGGGTCGCATCCAGTGTCGATGAGGTCGCTTACAGACTTTTCGTCGAATTTTTCCGTCTCCTGGACGCAAAAAAACCGCGAAAAAAGCCTGTCGGCGGCGTCTGGCGTTGATGGACAAGATTGCGTCGGTACGAGACGACGAGCACCGATCCAAAAGGCTGATGATGTTTTCATCCCGGCGGATCGCGACTTCAGCGTAGCAGCCCCGCCACCGGGCGCCTGGCCGCCCGGCTCCCGTATCCAGAGGACTTCGCAGTCATGGCAATCAGTGTGTTTGACCTGTTCAAGATCGGCATCGGGCCTTCCAGTTCCCACACCGTGGGGCCCATGCGGGCGGCGGCGTTGTTCGTGCAGGCATTGCGCGGGCGCGACCTGCTGGAGCAGGTCCGGCGGGTCGAGGTGCAGCTCTATGGTTCGCTGTCGGCCACCGGCATCGGTCACGGCAGCGACACCGCGGTGATCATGGGACTGATGGGCGAATGGCCGGACGCGATCGATCCGTCGCAGATCGGCTTGCGCATCGCCACCTTGCGTGAAACCGACACGCTGCTGCTCGACAACCGCCTGCCGGTACCTTTTATCTGGTCGCGGGACATGCGCCTGCTCGACGAGAACCTGCCGTTCCACCCCAACGCCATGACCCTGGTGGTTTTCGGCGAGGATGGCGAGCTGCACCGCGACACCTACTATTCGGTCGGCGGCGGTTTCGTCGTCGACGAGGCGCAGGCCTCCAGCGGCGTGGCGGACATGGACAGCACCGTGCTGCCCTATGACTTTTCCAGTGCGGTGGAACTGCTCGAACTGTGCCGCAAGCACAATCTGCGCGTGGCCGAACTGATGATGGCCAACGAGCGGGTCTGGCGCTCGGAAGACGAGATCCGCAGCGGCCTGATGAAACTCTGGCGGGCGATGCAGGAGTGCGTCGAGCACGGCCTGCAGCACGAGGGCATCCTGCCGGGCGGGCTGAACGTGCGGCGGCGGGCGGCCAAGCTGCACCGCAGCCTGCAGGAGTTGAACAAGCCGAACGTGATCGGCTCGACCCTGAGTGCGATGGAGTGGGTCAACCTGTTCGCCCTGGCCGTCAACGAAGAGAACGCCGCCGGCGGGCGCATGGTCACGGCGCCGACCAACGGCGCGGCGGGGATCATCCCGGCGGTGTTGCACTACTTCATGAAATTCAGCGAGGCGGTGACCGACGCCAATGTCGTCGACTTCTTCCTGGGGGCGGCGGCGGTCGGCATCCTGTGCAAGAAGAATGCTTCGATCTCCGGTGCCGAAGTCGGCTGCCAGGGCGAGGTCGGTTCGGCCTGCGCGATGGCGGCGGCGGGTCTGGCCGAGGTGCTCGGCGCGACCCCGGAGCAATTGTGCAACGCCGCGGAAATCGGCCTGGAGCACAACCTCGGGCTGACGTGCGATCCGGTCGGCGGCCTGGTGCAGGTGCCCTGTATCGAGCGCAACGCGATTGCCGCGGTGAAGGCGATCAACGCCGCGCAGATGGCCCTGCGTGGCGACGGCCAGCATTTCATTTCCCTCGACCGGGTGATCCGCACCATGCGTGATACCGGGGCCGACATGCATGACAAGTACAAGGAGACTTCGCGCGGCGGGTTGGCGGTCAGTGCGGTGGAGTGCTGATCCTTTGGCGCTGTGCCGGTTCGCGGATGAATCCGGCTCCCACAGGTTTGTGGCGTTCATAGTGTCTGTGCTCGCCGCCCTCTTGTGGGAGCCGGATTCATCCGCGAAAGCGCCAGTCGACTCTCCAAAGACTGAAACTGTGCACTAATCGCCCACTCCTCGCCGCCCGCGCCACCTTTTGGCGCGTCGCAAACAGATAACTGGGCCGTTGCCGCCCGCCTTGTCGGCAACGCTTCTCAGATACCCTCCAGCGTGCTTGCGGTGACACTCGCGCGCAGCGCTCACTTCGCCCGAAACACAAGTGCTACCGATCTGCTCAAATCCCCGGGGCACGCCGTCTACGCCAGTTTCCCAGGCCATAACCCGTACGTGCGGCAAGGGCTCTACAGACAGGCCGCCATGTCGTTTTCAGGAGTTATTGAATACGCATTCAAGTTTCGGCATGGCAATTGCTCTGTCATCACAAAGCGCCTTTTCCCACAGGGAACAAGAGCCATACAACAAGAGCCTCCGCCTGAGGCCATAACCCGCTTTGTGTGAGGAGATATCGCGATGACGTCGTTCAACTCCGGGGCTCAGCCTCAGAACCGTGCGCCTCAGTCCATCGGCTTCCTGCTGCTGGACAATTTCACGCTCATTTCCCTGGCCTCCGCGGTCGAGCCGCTACGCATGGCCAACCAGTTGTCCGGTCGCGAGCTGTATCGCTGGACTACCCTGAGCGTCGACGGTGGGCAGGTCTGGGCCAGCGACGGCTTGCAGATCACGCCTGACGCGGCCATGCACAAAGCCCCGGCGATGGACACCGTGATCGTCTGCGGCGGCATCGGCATCCAGCGCACGGTGACCCGCGAACACGTCTCCTGGCTGCAGGGTCAGGCGCGCCAGTCCCGCCGCCTGGGTGCGGTGTGCACCGGCAGTTGGGCGCTGGCCTGTGCCGGCCTGCTCGACGGCTTCGATTGCAGCGTGCACTGGGAATGTCTGGCGGCGATGCAGGAGGCCTTCCCGCGGGTGGCCATGAGCACCCGTCTGTTCACCCTCGACCGCAATCGCTTCACCAGCTCCGGTGGCACCGCGCCACTGGACATGATGCTGCACCTGATCAGCCGTGATCACGGTCGCGAACTGTCGGCGGCGATCTCCGAGATGTTCGTCTACGAGCGCATCCGCAACGAGCAGGACCACCAGCGCGTGCCACTCAAGCACATGCTCGGCACCAACCAGCCGAAGCTGCAGGAAATCGTCGCGCTGATGGAAGCCAACCTGGAGGAGCCGATCGACCTCGACGAGCTGGCGGTCTACGTCTCCGTGTCGCGTCGACAACTGGAGCGGCTGTTCCAGAAATACCTGCACTGCTCACCGTCGCGCTACTACCTCAAGCTGCGGCTGATCCGTGCGCGGCAGTTGCTCAAGCAGACGCCGATGTCGATCATCGAGGTGGCTTCGGTCTGCGGCTTCGTTTCCACGCCGCACTTCTCCAAGTGCTACCGCGAGTACTTCGGCATTCCGCCGCGCGATGAGCGCGTCGGCTCCAACACCGCCCAGCAGGTGGCGATGATGCCGATTCCGCAGGCCATGGTCCTGGCGCCGCTGTCCGGGCCGATGTCGGCCCTGAGCCAGGCGCGCAACGAGTCGACCTTCGCCAGTGTGCGTCTCTAGTGGCCTGCGTGGCTAATTCGCACACTCAAGTCCAGGGCCAGGGGTTTGAGTATTCGAATTAACCGTACAGGCCACTAGGCGCGTGATAAGGGACGCTTGCTGAAAGACACCACGCCCCCGGTTTTCCCGAAACCGGGGGCGCTGTCGTCTGGGGCCGCCGTTCCTGCCTGCGCCCACCGACGGTGGGCGGCCATTGCTCTGGGCAACGGCTGGGGATCAGGCGCGTTTTTGCTGCTGGTATTCGGCCAGGGCCGGCAGCAACTGCTTGTCGATGGCCTGGCGCACGGCCGGCAGGATCGTCGCGCTGCTGGTGTACATTTCCTTGACCATCTTGCGTAGCGCGTAGGCGCGGGCATCGTCCAGGCCGCGTACCGCATGTTCGCATGCCTGTTCGGCGGTGGCGCCGGTGGGTACTTGCAGGCCGAGGGACTTGAGCTGGCCCAACAGGTCTTCCTGGTCAATCAGATCTGCGTACATCATGGCGCTTTTCCTATTCAGGGCTGTTCGTGACTCGATTCTGGTAGGGCATGGGAGTGTCGGCAAGGACAGATTGTCGCGATGTCATAGATGCCTATGAACATGTCGTTTTCGGCAAAGTCGGGGCCCGGGTGAAGGCGCAAACTGATTTCCAGCTAGGCCAGTCGACGGTTTGGTCACCTTCTCGACGCCACTGCTGAAGACACTCTCTCACCCCGATCCTGTCACGGCTTGATCGGGGTTTTTTTTGCCTGTCCTGTCATTACGCCGCGTTATCGTTCTTCGCGGGCAAGCCCAGCTCCTACAAGGCCTGTGTCGTACATGAATGCTGTGCACGACACCGCCCCGTAGGAGCCGGGCTTGCCCGCGAATGCGCCAGGCCGGTCAGCGCTGCAGCACCAGGATGCGCGACAGCAGTTCATCACGGTCGATGTAGCAGCCCTGGAAATGCCGCGCCCCGCTGGCCGGGTCGAAGGCATGGCGTGCGTGCAGCGTGCGGCGGTTGTCGAAGCACCACAGCTCGCCCGGGTTGAGCCGGCGCTGTACCTGGAAGCGTGCTTCGCGGGTCATGGCGATAAAGCGCCGATAGGCCCGGTACAACACCGGCATTTGCGCCATCGGCGCATCGAACGGCCCGCGCAGGAAGTTCGCCATGCGCACCTCGCTGACCTGGCCGAGACCGTCCAGCGCGATCACCGGTGCCAGGCAGCGATAGTCGCTGTGACGGTCCTTGTTGCGAAACTCCACGGGTATCTCGCTCAGTGCCTGGAACGCCGCCGGATCTTCGCGGCGCAACGCTTCGGCAATGGCGAAACCGTCGACGAAGAGGCTCTCGCCGCCCTTGGCCTCGTTGACCAGGCAATGCAGGAACTGCAGCCCCGGTTGCAGCTCGCGGGTCGGCAGGTCGGTGTGCAGCGGCAGGTTGAAGGCGGTGTAGGCGTTGCTGTCGGCATCGGCCTTGGACTGCACGTTGAACAGCACGCCGAAGTTGGTCTGGCGGATGAACGCGATCAGTTTCGCCACCTCCGCCAGCGAGCCGGGTTCGGTGGGCACGCCACGGACCTGGGTCAGGCCGATGTCGCGCAGCGCCAGCAGCCATTGCAGCAGTGCCTGCGGGTCGGCCTTGAGCTCGGCGTAGTCGAATACCGGCAGTTCCAGGCTGCTGTCCCACAGGCGGCTTTTCGGCTTGCCGGCCTGGCGCTCGGCACGTGAGGCGTCATCGTAGGCGTGGGCCCGCAGCCAGCCCGGATCGAAGCGGCTGGCATGGCCGTCCTGCCAGTCGATACACAGGCAGCCGGTGTCGTCGATGCGCGCTGCGGCGGGGGCCAGATCCTCAGGCACGTCGACGATCTCCAGCACCTGCTCGCGGGTCACCGTGTACACGCACTGCGGGCACGGGCAGTTGTCCCGCAGCCATGGGTGATGGAAGGGGCTGACCCGGCCATCGGCCCAGCTCACCCGGACCTGGTCCGCCAGCGTTTGCACGGCGGTCAGGGCACTGATCAGCGGATAACGGCGGTAGTCGGCAAAAGCGGCGGCGGTGTTCACGGCGAGCTCCTTTTCGTTGTGTGGTTATCTCTTGCCAGGCAGTGCGATCACCCGGCCGATGTACTCGGGCATTGGCAGTTCGCTCTGTTCTTCGAGCAGGGCTTGCAGGCGTTCCAGCACGGCTTCGCTGAACGGCGCCGAGCGCGGGCCGGCGAGGTCGACGTGGAGCAGCATCTGTTCGTTGCCGGCCAGTTCCTTGTCGCCGCCCACCAGGTGCAGGCTGTGGTAGAGGTGCAGGCGCTTGGCGTCGTGGGCGATGATCCGGGTGTGCACCTCGACCTGGGCGCCGAGTTTCACCTCGTGCAGGTAGTTCAGGTGCAGTTCCAGGGTGAACAGCGAACTGCCGGTGGCTTCGCGGTTGTCGCTGTCCAGGCCCAGGCGGTCCATCAGGGCATCGGTGGCGTAGCTGAAGATCAGCAGGTAGAAGGCGTCACGCAGGTGGCCGTTGTAGTCGACCCAGTCGGGAATGACGGTGGTGGTGTAGGTGGTGAGGTGGGGCATGTGCAGGCTCCCGAATGTGAATGGATCGCAGTGGGTGTCGTCAGGGCGGGCGCTTTCGCGGGCTCGCCCGCGA
>NZ_JSYZ01000014.1:339229-344065 GCF_001293465.1 Pseudomonas asplenii | reverse complement strand
AAACCTTATTCAGGACGGGACAGCAGGTACGAAAAAGCCGCTCGAAAGCGGCTTTCCCGGGAAGATCCGTTGGCTTACAGGCCGGACATCTTCTTGATCGCACCCTTGAGTTCGTCGTCCGAGCAATCGGCACAGGTGCCTTTTGGCGGCATCGAGTTGATGCCGGTGATGGCCTTGGCGAGGATGCCGTCGAGGCCGCCCTGGTGATCGGCACGTTCCTTCCAGGCTGCGGTGTCGCCGATTTTCGGCGCGCCCAGCAGGCCGGAGCCGTGGCAAGCGTTGCAATGCTTGGCGATCACTTCGTCAGGGGTCTTGGCGCCGCCACCACCGCCCGCCGATGCCGCGACCTCCATCCCCTTGCATTCCTGACCTTGAACACAGACCTGGCCGACCGGCTCCAGGCGCTTGGCGATCTCGTCGTTCGTCGTAGCTTGAGCGCTGACAGCCCATAGGGCCAATACGGTTGCTGGTGCAGCCAGCATTTTCATAATTAGGTTCACGCGTTCACCCTCAATGGTGGCTAATCACGCCGCGACCACGGTTTCGCGGGCGGGCGTGAGTATAGCGGTAAGACCGCTGCTGCGAAACAACCCCTGTAGTTGCAAGGGTATTGCCCACAACGCGGGTCCGTACTGCCGGGCGCCCTGAATCCCTGAGCTGGCGCCCCGGGCCGTCAGAAGTTGGCCGGTGTCGCTGCGCTGATTAGTCGCGCCGGGGTGTCGAACGGGTTACGGAAGCGATGCGGCTTGGTACTTTCAAAATAGTAGCTGTCGCCCGCTTCGAGGACGAATGTTTCCAGACCGACCACCAGTTCCAGCCGACCTTCGAGCAGGATGCCGGTCTCTTCGCCTTCGTGGGTCAGCATTTCCTCGCCGGTGTCGGCGCCGGGCGGGTAGATTTCGTTGAGAAAGGCGATGGCGCGACTCGGATGGGCGCGGCCGACCAGCTTCATGGTCACGGCGCCGTCGGAGATATCGATCAGCTCATGGGCCTTGTAGACGATCTGCGTCGGCGTTTCCTGGAGGATCTCTTCGGAAAAGAACTCGACCATCGACATGGGAATGCCGCCAAGCACCTTGCGCAACGAACTGATCGAGGGACTGACGCTGTTCTTCTCGATCATCGAAATGGTGCTATTGGTGACGCCCGCACGCTTGGCGAGTTCACGCTGAGACAGACCTTTCATTTTGCGGATGGATTGCAGTCGTTCACCGACGTCCAATGCGGCAGCCCCCCAGGCATTCAGGCGATGTTGTAATTGAGCGATATCATGGCATAGCGTTCAGTATTTACAACACTTGGACCCGAATCCGCCTGGGCAAACGCCCCAACGGTCGTGCCGGCTTCCCGCTATTGCCCGGTGTAGAGCCTCGGGACCCGGCGCAGGTTGCAGAAGATCTGGTACGGAATGGTTTCGGCCCGGGCCGCCACCTCGCTGGCCAGGATGTTCCTGCCCCACAGCTCGACGGTCGAACCCAGGCCGGCCTGGGGGATATCCGTGAGGTCGACGCAGAGCATGTCCATCGACACCCGGCCGAGCAACTGGCTGCGCTGGCCGGCCACCAGCACCGGCGTACCGGTCGGGGCATGGCGTGGATAACCGTCGGCATAGCCCATGGCGACCACCCCGAGGCGCATCGGCCCGGGCGTGACGAACCGGCCGCCATAGCCCACCGGCTCGCCGGCCGGCAGTTCGCGCACGCTGATGATTTTCGACTCGAGGGTCATGACCGGCTGCATCCGCGAGGCGACCGGGTGCTCGGCGTCGAACGGGCTGGCACCGTACAGCAGGATGCCGGGGCGCACCCAGTCGCTGGGAATCCGCGGCCAGCCGAGCACCGCCGGCGAGTTGCGCAGGCTGACTTCGGCGGCCAGGCCCTGGCGTGCCGCCTCGAACACCGCGACCTGCTCCTCGCTGCGCGGGCTGTCCAGCTCGTCGGCCCGGGCGAAGTGGCTCATCAGCACGATCTTCGCCACCTTGCCGGTCGCCAGCAGGCGCCGGTAGGCCGGCTGGTAGTCGTCCGGGTGCAGGCCGACCCGGTGCATCCCGGTGTCCAGCTTCAGCCAGACGGTGATCGGCGCGGCGATGGCCGCCTGCTCGATCGCTTCCAACTGCCACAGCGAATGCACCACGCACCAGAGATCGTGCGCGACGATCAACGCCAGTTCGTCGGCCTCGAAGAAGCCTTCGAGCAACAGGATCGGCCCGCGGATGCCTGCGGCCCGCAGCTCCAGCGCTTCTTCGATGCAGGCCACGGCAAAACCGTCGGCCTCGGCTTCCAGGGCCTGGGCGCACTGTACCGCGCCATGCCCATAGGCGTCGGCCTTGATCACCGCGAGGGCACGGGCCCCCGCTACTTCGCGGGCCAGCCGGTAGTTGTGGCGCAGGGCTTGGAGGTCGATCAGGGCACGGGCAGGACGCATGGTGGCAAACTTCTAGACAGTCGATGGGTAATAAAAAACCGGCATGACAAATGGAGGGCCACAGGTCATGCCGGGAGAGGGATCTTGCTTAAGGCAGGGCGGCGACGACCGACAGTTCCACGAGGATTTCCGGTTCGCAGAGCTTGGCCTCGACCGTGGCGCGGGCCGGGGCGACGCCCTTGGGCAGCCACTTGTCCCAGACCGCGTTCATGCCGGCGAAGTCGGCATCGATGTCCTTCAGGTAAATGGTCACCGACAGCAGACGGGTCTTGTCGGTACCGGCCAGATCCAGCAGACGCTCGATGTTGGCGAGGGTCTCGCGGGTCTGTTGTTCGATGTCGCCACTCAGGTCGTCACCCACCTGCCCGGCCAGATACACGGTACCGCCGTGAACGACGATCTGGCTCATGCGCTCATTGGTGAGCTGGCGCTGGATTGCCATGTCTTGCAGTCTCCTGGTGATTGCCATAACGGGAAATATCGAGGCCTTCGGCACTGATCTGCGGCTTTTTCTTCGCCATCAGGTCAGCCAGCAGGCGACCTGAACCGCAGGCCATGGTCCAGCCGAGCGTACCGTGGCCGGTGTTCAGGAACAGGTTGCGCAGCGGCGTGGCGCCCACGATCGGGGTGCCGTCGGGGGTGGTCGGACGCAGGCCGGTCCAGAAACTGGCCGCCTGCAGGTCACCGCCCTGAGGATAAAGATCGTTGACGATCATCTCCAGTGTTTCGCGCCGACGCGGGTTCAGCGACAGGTCGAAACCGGCGATTTCCGCCATGCCGCCGACGCGGATGCGGTTGTCGAAACGGGTGATCGCGACCTTGTAGGTCTCGTCGAGAATGGTCGAGGTCGGCGCCATCGCCGGGTTGGTGATCGGCACGGTCAGCGAGTAACCCTTGAGCGGGTAGACCGGCGCCTTGATCCCCAGTGGCTTGAGCAGTTGCGGCGAGTAGCTGCCCAGGGCCAGCACGTAGCGGTCGGCGGTTTCCAGCTTGCCATCGATCCACACGCCGTTGACGCGGTCGCCGGCGTGGTCCAGGCGCTGGATGTCCTGGCCGAAGCGGAATTCCACCCCCAGCTTGACGGCCATTTCGGCCAGGCGGGTAGTGAACATCTGGCAGTCACCGGTCTGGTCGTTCGGCAGGCGCAGGGCACCGGCGAGGATATCGGTGACACTCGCCAGGGCCGGCTCGACGCGGGCAATGCCGGCACGGTCGAGCAGTTCGAACGGCACGCCGGACTCCTTGAGCACGGCGATGTCCTTCGCCGCGCCATCCAGTTGCGCCTGGGTGCGGAACAATTGGGTAGTCCCCAGGCTGCGGCCTTCGTAGGCGATGCCGGTTTCGGCGCGCAGTTCGTCGAGGCAGTCGCGGCTGTACTCGGACAGGCGAACCATGCGCTCCTTGTTCACCGCATAGCGGCTGGCGGTGCAGTTGCGCAGCATCTGTGCCATCCACAGGTACTGGTCGATATCGGCAGTGGCCTTGATCGCCAGCGGCGCGTGACGCTGCAGCAGCCACTTGATGGCTTTCAGCGGCACGCCCGGGGCAGCCCACGGCGAGGCATAACCGGGCGAGACCTGGCCGGCGTTGGCGAAACTGGTCTCCATCGCGACGGCCGGCTGGCGGTCGACCACCACCACCTCGAAGCCGGCCCGGGCCAGATAATAAGCGCTGGCGGTTCCGATGACGCCACTACCCAAGACCAGAACTCGCATGTTTATGCCCCTCAATGGCGGCCAGCCGCCGATGTTTATTGTTCAAAGCAGAGATGCGCGCAGTGTAAAAAACAACAGCCAGTGCTTTTCACTATATAAGTGCCTATATTTGGCGAGAATTCTCGGCAATATGGCTTTTTACGGAGGCGCATCCCCTATGCGGACCAATCACCAGAGCAAACGCGAGCTGGACAAGATCGACCGCAACATCCTGCGGATCCTTCAGACAGACGCACGTATTTCATTCACCGAACTGGGCGAGAAGGTCGGCCTGTCGACCACCCCCTGCACGGAGCGGGTACGCCGGCTGGAGCGCGAAGGGATCATCATGAGCTACAACGCCCGGCTCAATCCGCAGCACCTGAAGGGCAGCCTGCTGGTGTTCGTCGAGATCAGCCTCGACTACAAGTCCGGCGATACCTTCGAGGAGTTCCGCCGTGCGGTGCTCAAGCTGCCGCATGTGCTGGAATGCCACCTGGTGTCGGGCGACTTCGATTACCTGGTCAAGGCGCGGATTTCCGAGATGGCGTCCTACCGCAAGCTGCTGGGCGACATCCTGCTCAAGCTGCCCCACGTACGCGAATCGAAGAGCTATATCGTGATGGAGGAAGTGAAGGAGAGCCTGAACCTGCCGATCCCGGACTGAATCTGGCGACACACCGATCGCCTGGCGAGACTAGGCTGTGTACGAAATTGT
>NZ_JSYZ01000014.1:0-339113 GCF_001293465.1 Pseudomonas asplenii | reverse complement strand
CGATTTCGTACATAGCCTAGACCAGCACCTGCCGGGTGCTGGCGATGTACTCATGAACCTGTTTCTCGATCCGCGGGTGAATCATCTCCACCGGTCGCCGGCCATTGGGGCATGGCAGGCTCGGCGTGGTGCCGAACAGCCGGCAGATCAACGGCCGCTCGTCATACACCGTGCAGCCATTCGGCCCCAGGTGTACGCAATTGAGTTCGTTCAGTGCCGCTTCCTGCTCGGCAGCGGTCTTGCGGGGCAGGCGGGCCATTTCCTCCGAGGAGGTGGTCACCGGCCCACAGCAGTCATGACAGCCCGGCACACATTCGAAGGACGGGATCTGCTGCCGCAGAAAGCGGATTTTCTGGCTGTTGCAGCTCATCGAGGCCTTACCAAATACCGGGAAAGACCTGGATTCTGCCTGAAAAGGCCCATCCCAGACAGCACCTCCTCTAGCCATGCAGGCCATCAAGTTGCCCGTGCGAGGGGCTGCGGCTTATCCTCCGTCAAATTTTCCAAACACGATCATCAGGACCACGCACATGAACGCCCCTGCCCGGCATACCGCTTCCTACTACGCCGCCAGCAGCCACCCGCAACCGGAATATCCACCGTTGCAGGGCGAGGTGCAGGCCGACGTCTGCGTGGTGGGCGGCGGTTTCTCCGGGCTCAATACCGCCATCGAACTGGCCGAACGCGGCCTCGCCGTGGTCCTGCTGGAAGCCCGCAGGATCGGCTGGGGCGCCAGCGGGCGCAACGGCGGGCAACTGATCCGCGGCGTCGGCCATGGCCTGGAGCAGTTCGCCCCGGTCATCGGCCAGGACGGTGTGCACCGCCTGAAACTGCTGGGACTGGAAGCGGTGGAAATCGTCCGCCAGCGCATCGAGCGGTTCCGGATCGACTGCGACCTGACCTGGGGCTACTGCGACCTGGCGAACAAGCCCCGTGAACTGGAAGGTTTCGCCGAGGACGCCGAAGAACTCCGGCAACTGGGCTACCGCCACGAAACCCGCCTGCTGCAGGCCCACGAAATGCACAGCGTGGTCGGCTCCGACCGCTACGTCGGTGGCCTGGTCGACATGGGCTCGGGGCACCTGCACCCGCTGAACCTGGCCCTCGGCGAAGCGGCGGCGGCCGAACAACTGGGCGTGAAGCTGTTCGAACAGTCCGCCGTCACCCGCATCGACTACGGCCCGCAGGTGCGGGTCCATACGGCACAGGGAGTGGTGCGCGCCACGACCCTGGTGCTGGCCTGCAACGCCTACATCAACGGGCTCAACGAGGAACTGGGCGGCAAGGTGCTGCCCGCCGGCAGCTACATCATCGCCACCGAGCCGTTGAGCGAGGAGCAGGCCCGCTCGGTGTTGCCGCAGAACATGGCGGTCTGCGACCAGCGGGTCGCGCTGGACTACTACCGGCTATCGGCCGACCGCCGCCTGCTGTTCGGCGGCGCCTGTCACTACTCCGGTCGCGACCCGCAGGATATCGCCGGCTACATGCGGCCCAAGATGCTCAAGGTATTCCCGCAACTGGCCGGGGTGAAGATCGACTACCACTGGGGCGGGATGATCGGCATCGGTGCCAACCGCCTGCCGCAGATCGGCCGCTTGCAGGCGCAGCCCAACGTCTATTACGCCCAGGCCTATGCCGGACATGGCCTCAACGCCACCCATCTGGCCGGTCGCTTGCTGGCCGAGGCCATCAGCGGCCAGCAACACGATGACTTCGACCTGTTCGCCCGGGTCCCGCATATCACCTTCCCGGGCGGCAGATACCTGCGTTCGCCGCTGCTGGCGCTGGGGATGCTCTGGCATCGCCTCAAGGAATTGCGCTAATCGGCCACTAGTCACGCCAGAAAGGTTTCAGCCCTTCGGCCAGGGCCTCGCTGCGGGTCAGGCCGATATCACGCAACTCGTCGGCCGTGAGTTCGAGCAGCACCTTGCGGGTACGCAGGCGATGCCAGAACAGGCCCATCCGACTCAACTCGGGAGCGCGCGGGGCAACGCAGGAAACCGCCCCCGCCCGCTCCTGCCCGGTCATCAGTTCCTGGTCACGCAAAACCAGACGCACATCGCTCAAGCCGTTCATTGCCATTGCTCCTTCGTTACTCGGTTGCCCTGAGTCGCAAGGATGGCCTTTGGCGCAAAACCATTACAGATTCAAACAACCTGTATTATTTCCATACAGATTTGGCGAAATCGTGACTGAATCCTGTATTTTCTGGCAATCTGTACCGGTATCCCGTTCGCACCCTGATCGAGCAGCCGCCATGAGCCTTTACGTCAACCTCGCCGAATTGCTGGGAACCCGCATAGAACAAGGCTTCTACCGTCCGGGCGACCGCCTGCCGTCTGTACGGGCATTGAGCGTGGAACATGGTGTCAGCCTGAGTACGGTGCAGCAGGCCTATCGGCTGCTGGAAGACAACGGACTGGCCCTGCCCAAGCCCAAGTCCGGTTATTTCGTGCCGGCCAGCCGGGAATTGCCGGCGTTGCCGATCGCCGGTCGCCCGGCACAGCGGCCGGTGGAAATCTCCCAGTGGGACCAGGTGCTGGACCTGATCCGCGCGGTGCCACGCAAGGACACCGTACAGTTGGGCCGCGGCATCCCCGACATCGGCAGCCCGACCATGAAGCCGCTGCTGCGCAGCCTGGCGCAGATCAGCCGTCGCCAGGACCTGCCAGGGCTGGCCTACGACAACATTTACGGCAACCTCGGCCTGCGCGAGCAGATCGCCCGGCTGCTGCTCGATTCCGGCTGCCACCTAGGCGCCCAGGACCTGGTGGTCACCACCGGCTGCCACGAGGCGCTGTCGGCCAGTATCCGTGCCACCTGCAACCATGGCGACATCGTCGCGGTGGACTCGCCCAGCTTCCATGGCGCCATGCAGACCCTCAAGGGCCTGGGCATGAAAGCCCTGGAGATTCCCACCGACCCGCTCACCGGCATCAGCCTCGACGCCCTCGAACTGGCCCTGGAACAGTGGCCGATCAAGGCCATACAGTTGACCCCCAACTGCAACAACCCGCTGGGCTACATCATGCCGGAGTCGCGCAAGCGGGCACTGCTGCAGCTGGCGCAGCGCTTCGACGTGGCGATCATCGAGGACGATGTGTATGGCGAACTGTCCTACACCTACCCGCGACCGCGGACCATCAAGTCGTTCGATGACGATGGCCGGGTGCTGCTCTGCAGTTCGTTCTCCAAGACCCTGGCCCCGGGCCTGCGGGTCGGCTGGGTCGCGCCCGGCCGCTACCTGGAACGCGTGCTGCACATGAAGTACATCAGTACCGGCGCCAGCGCCCCACAACCGCAACTGGCGGTCGCCGACTTCCTGCGCAACGGCCATTTCGAGCCGCATTTGCGGCGGATGCGCACGCAATACCAGCGCAATCGCGACCTGATGCTCGATTGGGTCAGCCGCTACTTCCCCGCCGGTACCCGTGCCAGCCGGCCCCAGGGCAGCTTCATGCTGTGGGTCGAGCTGCCGGAGGGCTTCGACACCCTGCGGCTCAATCGCGCCCTGGCCGACCAGGGGGTCCAGGTCGCGGTGGGCAGCATCTTCTCGGCCTCGGGCAAGTACCGCAATTGCCTGCGGATGAACTACGCTGCCAAGCCAACGGCGCAGATCGAGGAGGCGGTCCGCAAGGTTGGCGCGACAGCGATCCGCCTGTTGAACGAAGATTCGTGCAGCGACGATTGACCTTTATCCGCCGGCCAGCGTCCATATCCCGACACTGGCCAGACTCGACCTGGGGCGACCGCGCTTGAAATCCTGCTTCCTGTTGCTCGCCCTGCTGCTGGGCGGATGTGCCTCGTTGGACGCGCCCCGGGTTCCCAGCCAGGCACTGCCGGCCGCGGACTCGGCCTTCGGTCGCGACCTCCAGGCCCAGGCCGCGCCCTACCAGGGGCGCTCGGGCTTCCGTCTGCTGCCCAACGGCGGCGAGGCCTTCAGGGCCCGCGCCGAGCTGATCCGCAACGCCCGGAGCAGCCTCGATCTGCAGTACTACATCGTCCATGACGGCCTGAGCACCCGGCTGCTGGTGGACGAACTGCTCAAGGCCGCCGACCGCGGCGTACGGGTGCGTATCCTGCTGGACGACACCACCAGCGACGGCCTCGACGACCTCATCGCCACCCTGGCCGCCCACCCGCATATCCAGATCCGCCTGTTCAACCCGCTGGACCTGGGCCGCAGCACCCTGGCCACGCGCACCCTCGGCCGGCTGTTCAACCTCAACCTGCAGCACCGGCGCATGCACAACAAGCTGTGGCTGGCCGACAACAGCGCGGCCATCGTCGGCGGACGCAACCTGGGCGACGAGTATTTCGGCGCACAACAGGACCTGAACTTCACCGACATCGACATGCTCAGCATCGGGCCGGTGGCCGAGCAGCTCGGCCACAGCTTCGACCAGTACTGGAACAGCGCCCTGAGCAAACCCATCGGCGAGTTCCTCTCGCGCCAGCCCACCGCCAGCGACCTGGCCGACACCCGCGAGCGCCTGCAGCGTTCCCTGGCCGACTGGCGCCAGCGCAATGCCGCGCTGTACCAGCGCCTGGCCGACTACCAGTACCACCCCCGGCTGGACACCTGGCGCCGCGAACTGATCTGGGCCTGGAACCAGGCGCTGTGGGATGCGCCGAGCAAGGTACTGGCCCGGGACGAACCCGACCCGCGCCTGCTGCTGACCACCCAGCTGTCACCCGTGCTGAGCAGCGTGCACAGCGAGCTGATGATGATTTCCGCCTACTTCGTCCCCGGCCAGCCGGGGCTGGTGTACCTGACGGGGCGGGCCGACGCCGGGGTTTCGGTGAGCCTGCTGACCAACTCACTGGAGGCCACCGACGTGCCGGCCGTGCACGGCGGCTACGCACCCTATCGCAAGGCGTTGCTGGAACACGGGGTGAAACTCTTCGAACTGCGACGCCAGCCCGGCGCCCCTGGCGGCAGCGGTCCGCGCCTGTTCCACAGCGGTTCGTCCAAGGGCTCGGACTCCAGCCTGCACAGCAAGGCGATGATCTTCGACCGGCAGAAAGCCTTTATCGGCTCGTTCAATTTCGACCCGCGCTCAGTGCTGTGGAACACCGAGGTCGGGGTGCTGGTGGACAGCCCGCAACTGGCCGAGCACGTGCGCACCCTGGCCCTGCAGGGCATGGCCCCGGCGCTGAGCTACGAGCCGCGCCTGGAGGCCGGGCAACTGGTGTGGGTCACCGAAGACAACGGCCAGATCCATGTCCTTCACCGCGAACCCGGCAGCTGGTGGCGCCGGATCAACGCCTGGCTGACCAACCGCGTCGGCCTGGAGCGCATGCTCTAGACCGACAGGGGCTCGACCCGACCGAACGCCCCCTGGCGCAACACCAGCATCACTAGGCCAAGCGCCCCCGCCGCCATGAACAGCGGCAAGGCATGCCCGCTGATCCACTGGCTGCCCGCCCCTGCCGCCAGCGGCCCGAGCAGGCAACCGATACCCCACAACTGGGCCACGTGGGCGTTGGCACGAACCAGCGCGTCATCACGATAACGTTCGCCGATCAGAATCAGCGACAGCGTGAACAAGCCTCCCGCGCTCGCCCCGAACAGCACCCACAACGGCCAGATCAGCAGGGTGTCGATCAGCAGCGGCACAGCCAGGCTCGACAGCATCAGCACCACCGCGCAACCGACGAACATCGCCCGCCGCGAAATACGGTCGGCCAAGGCCCCGATGGGCAACTGCAGCAGCGCATCGCCGACCACCACGGTGCTGACCATCGCCAGGGCGATGTCCGCCGTGAAACCCTGGCGCAGGCAGTAAACCGGCAGCAGCGTCAGGATCATCGCCTCGAAGGCAGCGAACAGCGAAATGGCCCAGGCGATCGCCGGCAGGCCGCGACAGAAACCCAGCAGGTCGGCCAGGGTCACGCGCCCGGACTCCGCGCTCGGCGCTCCGGTACGCCCCAGCAACAGGAACGGCGAGGTCACCAGCAGCGCCACGCCGACCCAGAAGCCATAGTCACGCTCGGTGCCCACCGCCGCCAGCAGCAGCGGCCCGGCCAGTTGGCTCAAGGCGTAGCTGCTGCCGTAGAGCGCTACCAGGCGTCCGCGCCATTGCTCGACCACCAGCTGGTTGATCCAGCTTTCGCCGAGAATGAACACGATGGTCAGAATCACCCCGATCATCAGGCGCAGCACCAGCCATACCGGATAGCTGGGCAACAGCGCCAGCAGCCCGATGGAAAAGGCCCCGGCCCACAGACACGAGGCCATCAGCCGGGCAGTGCCCAGCCGCGCCGCCAGCCGACTGGACAGGCTGGCACCGACCAGCACGCCGATGGCCGGCATCGCCGCCATGACGCCGATGGCGAACGCGCCATAACCCCAGCTTTCCAGGCGCAACGACACCAGCGGCATGCTCACCCCCAGCGCCAGGCCGACGCTGAGCACCGAGGCCAGGACGGCGAAATAAGTCGCCCAACGCATTTCCACGCTCCTGTGGACAAGTTCTTGTCAAAGACGACGCAGCCGGGCCTCCTCGCGCAAAGCCCGGCTGCATCATGGATGCACCACATCCTTGGATCGCTCCCACGCTCCGAGTGGGAAAGCAGCCCGCGACACGACGCGTCCCAAGAGCGGACGCCGAGTGTCCGGGGAGGCATTCCCACGCCGAGCGTGGGAAAGATCGGTAGGAGACAGATGGCAATCGCCAGCAGGCCGGCCCCTACAGGCCAAGGCGCCCTGAAGAGGTTACAGCTTGATCCAGGTCGCCTTCAGTTCGGTGTACTTGTCGAACGCATGCAGCGACTTGTCGCGGCCATTACCCGACTGCTTGAAGCCACCGAACGGCGCGGTCATGTCGCCGCCATCGTACTGGTTGACCCATACGCTGCCGGCCCGCAGGGCCTTGGCGGTCAGGTGCGCCTTGGAGATGTTCGCGGTCCAGACGGCAGCGGCCAGGCCATACGGCGTGTCGTTGGCGATCTGGATGGCCTGCTCGACGGTATCGAAGGTGAGCACCGACAGCACCGGGCCAAAGATCTCTTCCTGGGCGATCTTCATCGCGTTGGTCACGCCGTCGAAAATCGTCGGTTCGACGTAGGTCCCGCCGGTTTCCTGCAGGGTACGCTTGCCACCGACCACCAGCTTGGCGCCGTCGGCATGCCCGGCGTCGATGTAGGACAGCACGGTATTCATCTGCTGGGTGTCCACCAGCGCCCCGACGTTGGTCTGCGGGTCCAGCGGGTTGCCCGGCTTCCAGGCCTTGAGGGCCTCGACCACCAGCGGCAGGAACGTGTCCTTGATCGAACGCTCGACCAGCAGGCGCGAGCCGGCGGTGCACACCTCGCCCTGGTTGAAGGCGATCGCACTGGCCGCGGCCTCGGCGGCGGCCTGCAGGTCCGGGGCATCGGCAAAGACGATGTTCGGGCTCTTGCCGCCGGCCTCGAGCCAGACGCGCTTCATGTTCGACTCGCCGGAGTAGACCAGCAGTTGCTTGGCGATTCTGGTCGAACCCGTGAACACCAGGGTGTCGACATCCATGTGCAGGGCCAGGGCCTTGCCGACGGTGTGACCGTAGCCGGGCAGCACGTTCAGCACACCGGCCGGGATACCGGCCTCGACGGCCAGGGCGGCGATGCGGATGGCGGTCAGCGGGGATTTTTCCGAAGGCTTGAGGATCACCGAGTTACCGGTGGCCAGGGCCGGGCCGAGCTTCCAGCAGGCCATCAGCAGCGGGAAGTTCCACGGCACGATGGCGCCCACCACGCCGACCGGCTCGCGAGTCACCAGGCCCAGCTGGTCATGGGGCGTCGCGGCGACTTCGTCGTAGAGCTTGTCGATGGCCTCGCCGCTCCAGCTCAGTGCCTGGGCGGCGCCGGGTACGTCGATGAACAGCGAGTCGGTGATCGGCTTGCCCATGTCGAGGGTTTCGAGCAGGGCCAGCTCTTCGGCATTGGTTTTCAGCAACGCGGCGAAACGGATCATGGTCGCCTTGCGCTTGGCCGGGGCCAGGCGCGACCAGATCCCGGAATCGAAGGTGGCACGGGCATTTTCCACCGCACGCTGGGCGTCGGCGCTGTCGCAACTGGCAACCTGGGCCAGCAGCCGGCCATCGACCGGGCTGATGCACTCAAAGGTTTCGTTCGAAACGGCGGCGGTGTATTGGCCATTGATGTAGGCGCGGCCTTCAATCTTCAGCTCACGGGCGCGTTGTTCCCAGTCGGCACGAGTCAGGGTGGTCATGCGAGTGTCCTCCTCTTATTGAAATAGAAGCGCCACGCGCTCGCGCGCAAGCACCGTCGAGAATCCTGTTCGATGGCCCATTTTTTCGGCCCACGACACCCACCACCCTAAACCAGCGGCCCCTGAACTTTCAATATATTTGACAGCAGCTGGGCAAACGCCGTTGCCATGTTCATTTTAATAAACATAGACTCCAGACATTCGAGTACCCGCCCTGTCACTGCCGAGGAAAAGCAGCATGAACATCCAGGACATCGTCGATTTCAGCGAAGCCACCACCGCCCCCGAACGCTTCCGCCCGGCGCCGGAGAAGGTGCTCAAGGGCGATCCGGAGCAGACGATCTTCAATCACTACGACAGCCCTTGCGGGCAGATGAATGCCGGCGTCTGGGAAGGCGCGGTCGGCCAGTGGACCGTGAACTACACCGAACACGAATACTGCGAAATCGTCCAGGGTGTGTCGGTATTGCGCGACAACGATGGCAACACCAAAACCTTGCGCGCTGGCGACCGCTTCGTGATCCCGGCCGGCTTCAAGGGTACCTGGGAGGTGCTGGAGCACTGCCGCAAGATCTATGTGGTGTTCGAACAGAAAGCCTGATCAGGCGGCCACGCACCAGTTGCGCGACTCCCCGGCGGCGCGCTGCGGATAGGGGATGTCGAGGCTGAGGTCGGCGCGCTCGACACGCAGCCGGCCATCGGCGGTTTTCTCCAGCTCGGTCGGGGCCAGCGCGAGGATCCAGTAGAGATCCTCGCGGCCGCAGGCGGATGTCAGCTGGGTGGCAACCGTGGCCGCGTGGAGATCGATTCGGCCGTCGCCCAGGACGAAGCCGGCCCGCACCCCGACCTCGATGGTCCCCGGCTGCATGGCCAGGTGGTAGGAATCGCCCATCTCGAAACTGTCCGGCAGGGCCCGGTTCGGCACCAGCAGGCGCCCGCCCGCCGGGTCGTGGAAACGCTGCACGAAAGGCTCCAGGGCTTGCGCCGCCTGGTGGTTGGCAGCGGCGACAGCCTTGCGGATGCGCCGCTCCATGCGTTCATCGGCGGGCGCGACAACCGGCGCCACCGGTTCCAGCAGGATCGCCAGCGGTGTTTCGCCCCGAGCCACACGGGGCAACCAGTCCACGCCCTGGCGTTCGAGCAGGTAGCCAGCGAGATCCCCCAGCACATAGCTCTCCAGGTCAGGAGCCAGGTAGTCCTCCTGTGCCTGGCGGGTCAATGCCTCCAGCATCGACTCCGACCACTCGGCCGAGCCGAGGCGCACTCCCCGGGCCAGCAGGCCGGCAACCGTCTCCACGTGGCGCGCACTGCCCTCGGAGCGGTCGACCTGGCGAAGACGTACCGCCTCCTCGGCATGTTCGTCCAGCCAGCGGCGATACCAGTAGCTGGCCCGAGCCAGCCCCTCGGGCTGCCCCCGGGCCGCCGCCAGCAACTGGCGAATGATCCGATTGCGCAGCAGCCTTGGCTCGGCGCTGGCGGGATAGGCGATGCTGCGCTGCGCCCCCGGCAGGCGTAGCCAGGCGGCTTCGACATGGAAGTGAAAGGCCTCGTGGGTCGCCAGAGCGAACAGCTCGGGCAACGCCTTCGGGTCCTGCAGCCGTTGTCGCTCACGCTCCGGCACCGTCTCACCCAGGCCGACGAAGATCGCCGGGCGCCCTTCCCAGGCAATCCGCCGATAGCGCTGGTACTCATGGCTGACACCCAGCGCCCTGACCTTCGCCATTTCCACCTCCTGCCCTTCGCGCATCCCCATCACAAAGGCCCGCCGCCCATCGCTGACCACCAACCGGATGTCGGCGAATATCCGGGTAGCGTGGTTGAACCCGGCCAGCGCCGGCCAGGCCGTCCGCGTCGCCTGGATCAGCCGTTGCACATAGGCTTCGGTGGTGATTTCGACAGCGGCCAGGGGGGCCGCCGAGACCGCGACACTGGCTGCCGCCAGGAACACCAGCAGCAACAATAAAAACATCCTTGCGATAACCATGAACGTCCTCCCTGACTGTGTTTTCTGGTTGCCCAGGCAGTCTAGGAAAGGCAAAACGGAAAAAACGCAGGAAATGGCGGAGCGCTGCGCAGGAAAAGGCCGGAAAAAAGGCGAAAAAAAACCCCGAACCAGTCGGGGTTTTTTTCGAAAAACAAAATCAATTACTTGATTTTGCCTTCCTTGTAGATCACGTGCTTGCGAACAACCGGATCATATTTCTTGATCTCGATCTTGTCCGGAGTAGTGCGCTTGTTCTTGTCAGTCGTGTAGAAATGACCAGTACCGGCGCTCGAGATCAGACGAATCAATTCACGCATGATTTAGCTCCTTATACCTTGCCATCACGGCGCAGTTCGGCCAGCACGGCGTCGATGCCGCGCTTGTCGATGATACGCATGCCCTTGGCGGAAACGCGCAGGCGCACGAAACGCTTCTCCGACTCGACCCAGAAGCGGTGATGCTGCAGGTTCGGCAGGAAACGACGACGGGTTTTGTTGTTTGCGTGGGAAATGTTATTCCCAGTCACCGGACCCTTACCGGTAACTTGACAGACTCTAGACATGCCTCAGCCCTCTAAAACCACATGCCCAACCCGGCATGGGTTGGCCGCTTAATCTCTCAGTCATTTGGCGCCAGGCGCCGCGTTTCTTTAAGGGTCTTACCGGCTACACCTACAAGCGAAGGAACCGGGCCCCTAGAAAAGAGCGCTGCTTTATACCAGAAAGACTACGGTGCAACAACATCAAGTGCGATTAAAACCGTGTCGAGTGCCCGAAAACCTGGGTACGAGACCCCAATGCCGGGGCTCGGGACGAAAAATGCCGCTCGTCGCACAAAATTCGCCACACACGGCAGGAGTCCGCAAATCTCTTACGGACAAGAGCGCCGGATTCTACAGCAACCCAGGCCGGCCGAGTAAAAATGGGATAGTCAATTGCCGTCCGGGGTACTAGGGTAGAGGTTTTTCCAGACTGCACTCGCAGATGGGACAACGACCTGCAAAGGAAACTGAACATGCGCTTCGCTGCCCTGCCGCTATTGCTCGTCCCGTTTTTCGGCCCGCTGGCCCATGCCGCGACCTCGTTGAGCGTCTGCACCGAGGCCAGCCCCGAAGGCTTCGACGTCGTGCAGTACAACTCGCTGACCACCACCAACGCCTCGGCGGACGTGCTGATGAACCGCCTGGTGGACTTCGATGCCGCCAGCGGCAAGCTGGTACCGAGCCTGGCCGACAGCTGGACCGTCTCCGATGACGGCCTGACCTACGATTTCAAGCTGCATCCGGGCGTGAAGTTCCATCACACCGACTACTTCAAGCCGACCCGCGACCTGAGCGCGGCCGACGTGCGCTTCAGCTTCGAGCGCATGCTCGACCCGGCCAACCCCTGGCACAAGATTGCCCAGAGCGGCTTCCCCCACGCCCAGTCACTGCAACTGCCGGCGCTGATCAAGCGTGTCGAGGCCACCGATCCGCTGACCGTGCGCTTCACCCTCGATCACCCGGACTCGACCTTCCTCGCCGCCCTGAGCATGGGCTTCGCCTCCATCTACTCGGCGGAGTACGCCGACAAGCTGATGGCGGCCAACACCCCGGAAAAACTCAACAGCCAGCCGATCGGCACCGGCCCGTTCGTGTTCGGCCGCTTCCAGAAGGACGCCTCGATCCGCTACAGCGCCAACCCGGACTACTTCGCCGGCAAGCCGGCGGTCGACACCCTGGTGTTCGCGATCACCCCGGACGCCAACGTGCGCCTGCAGAAACTCAAGCGCAACGAATGCCAGATCGCCCTCTCGCCCAAGCCCCTGGATGTCGGCTCGGCGAGCAAGGACCCGGCACTCAAGGTGGAGAAGACCGCTGCCTTCATGACCGCGTTCGTCGCCATCAACAGCCAGCACCCGCCATTGGACAAGCCTGAGGTGCGCCAGGCGATCAACCTGGCCTTCGACAAGACCAGCTACCTCAAGGCCGTCTTCGAAGATACCGCCGAAGCCGCCAACGGCCCGTATCCGCCCAACACCTGGAGCTACGCCGGGGACCTGCCCGGCTACGCCCACGACCCGGAGAAGGCCAAGGCGCTGCTGGCCAAGGCCGGGCTGAAGAACGGCTTCCAGACCACCCTCTGGACCCGGCCATCCGGCAGCCTGCTCAACCCGAACCCGAGCCTCGGTGCGCAACTGCTGCAGGCCGACCTCGCCGAAGTGGGCATCCAGGCGGAAATCCGCGTGATCGAATGGGGCGAACTGATCCGTCGCGCCAAGGCTGGCGAACATGACCTGCTGTTCATGGGCTGGGCCGGCGACAACGGCGACCCGGACAACTTCCTGACCCCGCAATTCTCCTGCGCCGCCGTGAAGTCCGGGACCAACTTCGCCCGCTACTGCGACGCCAACCTGGACAAGCTGATCAGCGCCGGGAAAACCACCAGCGAGCAGGGCGTGCGCAGCAAGCTCTACCAGCAGGCCCAGGCCCAGATCCAGCAGCAGGCACTCTGGCTGCCGCTGGCCCATCCGACCGCCTTCGCCCTGGTGCGCAAGGACGTCCACGGCTACCAGGTAAGCCCGTTCGGGCGCCAGGACTTCGCCAAGGTCAGCGTCAAGCCCTGATCCGCCTAGTGGCCTGTACGGTTAATTCGAATACTCAAATTCGGGTCCAGCAGCGCAGTCTGGCGAGGCCCTGGACCCGGAGTCGAGTGTGCGAATTAGCCACACAGGCCACTAGCGGCCCCGGAAACGGGGCCGTGCGCTACATCATCCCATGCTCCATCATCGAGAACGGCTCGCCATCGCCGATCACGAAATGATCGAGCACCCGCACGTCCACCCGTTCCAGTGCATCGCGCAGGCGGCCGGTCAGCAGCCGATCGGAGTGACTGGGCTCGGCCACCCCCGACGGGTGGTTGTGACAGAGGATCAAGGCCGCCGCATTGTGCGCCAGCGCCCGCTTGACCACCTGCCGTGGATACACGCTGGCATTGTCGATGGTGCCGCGAAACAGCGCTTCGAAGGCCAACACCCGGTGCTTGGCATCCAGGAACAGGCAGCCGAACACTTCGTGGGCCTCATGGCGCAACATCGCCTTCAGGTAATCGCGTACCGCCCGCGGACTCTCCAGTACCGACTCGCGCCGCAGACGCTCGGCCAGATGCCGGCGGGCCATTTCCAGCACCGCCTGCAACTGGGCGAACTTCGCCGGCCCCAGGCCCAGCTCCAGGCTGAATTCCCGCTGGCCTGCCTCCAACAGACTACGCAAACTACCGAATTGCCCTAACAGATGCCGCGCCAGATCCACCGCGCTCTTGCCGCACACACCGGTGCGCAGGAAGATCGCCAGCAACTCGGCATCGGACAGACTGGCCGCTCCCAACTCCAGCAATTTCTCCCGCGGCCGCTCCGCCGCCGGCCAATCACGAATACTCATCACACCTCCCTGTGCCCCTGGGGCCCGCTGTTCCATGACGGGCGCTGTGTTATCGTAGTCCATCTTTTTCACCCCCGAACCGGCCTGGGGAGGCGTCCTCGGGGGAAGTAATCACTGGACACTAAAAGGCAGGCCTATGCAGCGGCTGTATCGGAAACGCATCGTTCTCGGCGTCGGCGGCGGCATTGCCGCCTACAAAAGCGCCGAGCTGGTTCGCCGACTTCTCGACCAGGGCGCCGAAGTACGCGTGGTCATGACCCGTGGCGGCAGCGAATTCATCACCCCGCTGACCATGCAGGCGCTGTCCGGGCACCCGGTGCACCTGGACCTGCTCGATCCGGCGGCCGAAGCCGCCATGGGCCACATCGAACTGGCGAAATGGGCCGACCTGGTGCTGATCGCACCGGCCACCGCCGACCTGATCGCCCGCCTGGCCCAGGGTATCGCCGATGACCTGCTGACCACCCTGGTGCTCGCCACCGATGCCACCGTCGCCATCGCACCGGCCATGAACCAGGCCATGTGGCGCGACCCGGCGACCCAGGCCAACACCCAGCTGCTGCAAAGCCGCGGCTTCAAGGTCTTCGGTCCGGCCGCCGGCAGTCAAGCCTGTGGCGACGTCGGCCTGGGCCGCATGCTCGAGGCCACCGACCTGGCCCAGCGCGCCGCCGACTGCTTCCAGCACCTGGCCCTGACCGGCCGGCATGTGCTGATCACCGCCGGCCCGACCCAGGAAAACATCGACCCGGTTCGCTACATCACCAATCACAGCTCCGGAAAAATGGGCTTCGCCCTGGCCGAGGCCGCGGTCGAAGCCGGCGCCCGGGTGACATTGATCACCGGCCCGGTGCACCTGCCGACACCGGACCGGGTCAGCCGTATCGATGTGGTCAGTGCCCGCGACATGCTCGCCGCCTGCGAGGCCGCGATTCCCTGTGACCTGTTCATCGCCTCCGCCGCGGTAGCGGACTACCGCCCGGAAGTCGTTGCCCCGCAAAAACTCAAGAAAGACCCTACGACCGGCGACGGCCTGCTGCTGCAGATGGTGCGCAACCCGGACATCCTGGCAACCATCGCCGGCCGCCCCGACCGCCCCTTCAGTGTCGGCTTCGCCGCCGAGACCGAGCACCTGCTCGACTACGCCGCGCGCAAGCTCAAGGACAAGAACCTCGACCTGATCGTCGCCAATGACGTGGCCAACCCCAGCATCGGCTTCAACAGCGAGGAGAACGCCTGCAGCGTGATCGACCGCGACCTGCAGGCCACCGTTTTCACCCAGACCAGCAAGGGCAAGATCGCCCGCCAGCTGATCTCTTTCATCGCTTCACGACTGAACCAGGTTTAATCCCCATGCACGCTTTGCAAGCCAAGATCCTCGACCCGCGCATCGGCAGCGAATTCCCCCTGCCGCAGTACGCCACGCCCGGCTCCGCCGGCCTCGACCTGCGCGCCATGCTGCAGCAGGACACCGTACTGGAACCGGGCCAGACCTTGCTGATTCCCACCGGCCTGTCGGTCTACATCGGTGACCCGGGCCTGGCCGCACTGATCCTGCCGCGCTCGGGCCTGGGCCACAAACACGGTATCGTCCTCGGCAACTTGGTGGGCCTGATCGATTCGGACTACCAGGGCGAACTGATGGTCTCCTGCTGGAACCGCGGCCAGAGCGCCTTCACCATCGCCGTCGGCGAACGCATCGCCCAACTGGTACTGGTACCGGTGGTCCAGGCGCACTTCGAACTGGTCCAGGAGTTCGACGAAACCCAGCGCGGTGCTGGCGGTTTCGGGCATTCGGGCAGCCATTGACCTACGCTGATCCTGGCCGGTGCCGAGAAACCGGCCAGGATGATTCGCGCGGCATTTCAGGATGAGTTTCGCGGAGGCGGTATTTGAAAGGCTTCAAGCGCAGTGCAAAGGCCGGCAACGGACCCGGACATCATGACCAGCCGTCTTCGAACGAGGCCGCCCATCCACTGCTGCCAGGCCTGAAAATCGCGCTCGGCGGCGTGCTTCTGGCGGCCGCACTGCTCTGGTTCGGCGTACTGGCCCCCACCCATCAGTTCTTTCGCTCGCAAATGGCGCAATCGGCCGGTAGCACGGCTGCGTCCAGGCTGAGCCAGGTCACCAACGACCTGATCGCCGAGACCGACGCCGCCGCGCTCAACCCTGCCCTGCTCAAGGCCCTGCAAAACCCGGACGGCAATGCCGTGAAAGCGGCGGAAAACAGCCTGCGCTACCTGCCCGGCCTGGTGGATGCGCAACTGAACCTGCGCGACGCCGCCCAGCCTCTCACCGATCGTGCGGCACCGCTCAATTTCTCGGCACTGGACCTGATCCGGCGCGCCGAGCGTGGCGTCAAACCCCCACCGGAAGCCTACAAGGTCGGCCAGCGCTGGCTGGTCTACAGCGTCGCGGCGCTGCACGAGACAACGGACGCGCCAGTGGCCGGCACCCTGCTGCTGGTCTTCGACCTGCAACGGCTGCTGCAACCCCTGAGCTATTGGCAAGAGAACATCGGCTCGCTACACCTGACCCAGAGCATTCTCGGCAGCCCGGAGCAGGTGCTCGATCAGCGCGGTATCGGCGCCTCGACCGAAAGCTACCCACTCGGCACCGGCAATGGCAACTGGACACTGAAGTTCGTCCCGGGAACGGCCTTCCAGTTCGGCTATCCGCTCCAGGTCTACGGCTTCCTGCTGCTGGCCATCGCGCTGGCGCTCGGCAGCGCCGCACTGGCGATCCGGCTGACCCACCGGCGCCTGCAACAGCGTCTCGACGACGATGCCCGACAGCTGGAACAACTGCTTCACGAACTCTCCAGCGGAAAAGCCGTCAAAGCCTTCAGTTTGAGCCTGCCGGCCCTGAATGGACTGGCGCAGGAACTGGCGCGCTTCTCCCAGCGCAACGCCCAGCCTGTCGCCACCACGGACCACACCGGCATTGACCCGGGCCAGACGACCAGCAGTGCCCCGGAGCCGATCCAGCCCGTCACCCACGGTGCCAACTGGACCGATCCGCTATTCCAAGGTGTCGACATCCTTGATATCGACATTCTCGACGAAAACCAGGACTTCCTGAGAACGGAGCACCCTCAACCCATGAACAGCACCGTACCGACCTTTCCAGACAGCATCTTCCGCGCCTACGACATCCGCGGCACCGTCCCGGAAACCCTGAACGGCGAGACCGCCTACTGGATCGGCCGCGCCATCGGCTCCCAGAGCCTGGCCCAGGGCGAACCGAATGTCTCGGTCGGCCGCGACGGCCGCCTGTCCGGCCCGGAACTGGTCCAGCAACTGATCCAGGGCCTGCATGACAGCGGCTGCCACGTCAGCGACGTCGGCCTGGTGCCGACCCCGGCCCTGTACTACGCGGCCAACGTGCTGGCGGGCAAGTCCGGGGTGATGCTGACCGGCAGCCACAACCCGTCGAACTACAACGGCTTCAAGATCATCATCGCCGGCGACACCCTGGCCAACGAACAGATCCAGGCCCTGCACACCCGCCTCAAGACCAACGACCTGAGCAGCGGCAAGGGCAGCATCGAGAAGGTCGAGATCCTCGACCGCTATTTCAGCCAGATCCGCGAGGACATCGTCCTGGCGAAAAAACTCAAGGTGGTGGTCGACTGCGGCAACGGCGCCGCCGGCGTGATCGCGCCCCGGTTGATTGAAGCGCTGGGCTGCGAGGTGATCCCGCTGTTCTGCGAAGTCGACGGCAACTTCCCGAACCACCACCCGGACCCGGGCAAGCCGGAAAACCTCGAGGACCTGATCGCCAAGGTCAAGGAAACCAACGCCGACGTGGGCCTGGCCTTCGATGGCGACGGCGACCGCGTGGGCGTGGTGACCAACACCGGCAGCATCGTGTTTCCCGACCGCCTGCTGATGCTGTTCGCCAAGGACGTGGTGTCACGCAACCCTGGCGCGGATATCATCTTCGACGTCAAATGCACCCGCCGCCTGACCCCGCTGATCCAGGAATATGGCGGTCGCCCGGTCATGTGGAAAACCGGTCATTCGTTGATCAAGAAGAAAATGAAGCAGAGCGGTGCCCTGCTCGCCGGCGAGATGAGCGGCCATATCTTCTTCAAGGAACGCTGGTTCGGTTTCGACGACGGCATCTACAGCGCGGCACGCCTGCTGGAGATCCTCAGCCAGGAGAAATCCAGCGCCGAGGAGCTGTTCGCGACCTTCCCGAACGATATTTCCACGCCGGAGATCAACATTAATGTGACCGACGAGGGCAAATTCAGCATCATTGAAGCCCTGCACGACGCACAATGGGGCGATGCCAACCTGACCACCATCGACGGGGTCCGGGTCGACTACCCCAAAGGCTGGGGCCTGGTTCGCGCGTCCAACACCACACCGGTGCTGGTACTGCGCTTCGAGGCCGATACCGAGGACGAGCTGCAGCGTATCAAGGACGTGTTCCACGCCCAGCTCAAACGTGTTGCACCCGATCTCCAATTACCGTTCTGACATCCGGGCGGTGTAGAACACCGCCTGACCACTTGTTTCACCGGAGCCCTGAATGACCCTCGAACGCGAAGCCGCTGCCAACACCGCCAAGGTTCTTTCCGAAGCATTGCCCTACATCCGCCGATACGTCGGCAAGACGCTGGTGATCAAGTACGGCGGCAACGCTATGGAAAGCGAAGAGCTCAAGACCGGCTTCGCCCGCGATATCGTGCTGATGAAGGCCGTGGGCATCAACCCGGTGGTCGTGCACGGCGGTGGCCCGCAGATCGGCGACCTGCTCAAGCGCCTGTCCATCGAAAGCCATTTCGTCGACGGCATGCGCGTCACCGATGCGCAGACCATGGACGTGGTGGAAATGGTCCTCGGCGGCCAGGTGAACAAGAGCATCGTCAACCTGATCAACCGCCACGGCGGCAGCGCCATCGGCCTGACCGGCAAGGACGCGGAACTGATCCGGGCGAAGAAACTCACCGTCACCCGCCAGACCCCGGAGATGACCGCACCGGAAATCATCGACTACGGCCAGGTGGGTGAAGTGGTCGGGATCAACACCGACCTGCTGAACCTGCTGGTCAAGGGCGATTTCATTCCGGTGATCGCGCCGATCGGCGTCGGCGCCAACGGTGAGTCCTACAACATCAACGCCGACCTGGTGGCCGGCAAGATCGCCGAGGCGCTGAAGGCCGAGAAGCTGATGCTGCTGACCAACATCGCCGGCCTGCTGGACAAGGAAGGCAAGGTGCTGACCGGCCTGAGCACCGACCAGGTCAACGCGCTGATCGCCGACGGCACCATCTACGGTGGCATGCTGCCGAAGATCCAGTGTGCACTGGAAGCGGTCCAGGGCGGCGTGGGCAGCTCGCTGATCATCGACGGCCGGGTACCGAATGCGGTGCTGCTGGAGATCTTCACCGACACCGGCATGGGCACCCTGATCAGCAACCGCAAGCGTCACTGATCCGGACACCCCTAATGAAAAAGCCCCGCTCCGGGAAACCGGGCGGGGCTTTTTCATGGCCGAGATCTCAGCGCAACAACTGCTCGACCCGCGCCCGATCCGCGGCGAAGTCCTGCTGAACCCGGACCCGCGCCGCCTGATACCTGGCGATATCGGCCTTCATCCGCACCTGCTCGTCGCGCAGGCCGCCGAGCTGCGCCAGCAACTCGGGAGCAACCTCCTTGCCGGCACGCTCCTGCTCCGCCGCCTGGCCCTGCAGGCCCGCCTGCTGGGCCAGCAGCGCCTGGAGGTTGTTCTGCACGTTGGCAATCAGCGCATCCAGCTCGGCCAGCCTGCGGGCCTGGGCCTTGTCGACGTCCTCGACACTGGAATAGCGCTGCAGCAACTGGGCATTGGCATCCGCCTGGGCCTTCTCGGCCTGCTTGCGCTGCTGCTGTTCGGGCGTGAGCGCCGGAGCCACGGTCTGCACCACCCGGCCCTGCTGGTTCAGCACCTGGTAGCCCTTGCCGACGTACTCCGGCGGCACACCCTGGCGGTCCAGCACGGTGACGCCCTTGTCATCGACATACCGATAGAACAGCACCTCGTCCGCCTGTACGGCGAACGGGGCGCCAAGCGCCAGGGCCAGAAACAGGCAGACCGGGCGCAAGGGGAATCAGATCCCGTACTGCGCGCGGTAGGCCTCCACCGCGGGCAGGTGCTGCTTGAGCTGCTCGTCACCGGCGAGGAATTCCAGTACCTGGTTCAGCGAGACGATGCTCACCACCGGGATACCGAAATCGCGCTCGACTTCCTGGATCGCCGACAACTCGCCGTTGCCACGCTCCTGGCGATTCAGTGCGATCAGCACGCCCGCGGCCTTCGCGCCGTCCTGGGACTCGATGATCTGCATCACCTCACGGATCGCGGTGCCGGCGGTGATCACGTCGTCGATGATCAGCACATTGCCGGTCAGTGGCGCGCCCACCAGGCTGCCGCCTTCGCCATGGGCCTTGGCTTCCTTGCGGTTGAAGCACCAGGGCAGGTCGCGCTGGTGATGCTCGGCCAGGGCCACGGCGGTCGCGGCCGCCAGCGGGATACCCTTGTAGGCCGGGCCGAACAGTACGTCGAAGGGAATGCCGCTGTCGACGATCGCCGCGGCATAGAAACGCCCCAGCTGGGCCAGCGCGGAACCTGAGTTGAACAGGCCGGCATTGAAGAAGTACGGGCTGGTACGCCCCGACTTCAGGGTGAACTCACCGAAGCGCAAAACCCCGCGATCGATGGCAAAACGGATGAAATCGCGCTGATACGCCTGCATGAAAAAACCCCAAATACCACGAATTTAGCTAATTAGGTAGACCTCGGGTATCATACACGCACGTGATTTTTGGGGCCATTTATGCGGATCATCAGTGTGAACGTCAATGGTATTCAGGCTGCAGTCGAGCGCGGTTTGCTCAGTTGGCTGCAAGCCCAGAATGCCGACGTCATCTGCCTGCAGGACACCCGCGCCTCCGCCTTTGAACTGGATGATCCAGCCTTCCAACTGGATGGCTACTTCCTTTATGCCTGCGATGCCGAAGTCCCCGCCCAGGGTGGCGTGGCTCTGTACTCGCGGTTGCAACCGAAGGCCGTCATCAGCGGTCTCGGTTTCGAGACGGCGGACCGCTACGGGCGCTACCTGCAAGCCGATTTCGACAAGGTCAGCATCGCGACCTTGCTGCTTCCATCAGGGCAGAACGGCGATGAAGACTTGAACCAGAAGTTCAAGCTCATGGACGACTTCGCCCGCTATCTGGACAAGCAGCGGCGCAAACGTCGTGAATACATCTATTGCGGCTCGCTGTACGTGGCGCAACAGAAGCTCGATATCAAGAACTGGCGCGACAGCCAGCAGTCTCCGGGCTTCCTGGCTCCGGAACGGGCCTGGATGGACGAAATTCTCGGCAACATGGGCTATGTCGACGCCCTGCGCGAAGTCAGCCGTGAAGGTGACCAGTACAGCTGGTGGCCGGATAACGAACAAGCCGAGATGCTCAACCTCGGCTGGCGTTTCGACTACCAGATCCTGACGCCGGGTCTGCGTCGCTCCGTGCGCAGCGCCCGCCTGCCACGCCAGCCGCGCTTCTCGCAGCACGCGCCGCTGATCGTGGACTACGACTGGACGCTGACCATCTGAGCCAGTGAGACAGGGTCCCGGCGGGAACCTGGACAGCGCCCACAAAAAAGCCGACATCCTGTCGGCTTTTTTGCATCTGCTCGTACCGGTCAGTCAGCCAGGGCGGCGTTCTGCAATTCGAAAATCTCGCCCATGCCCTTCTTCGCCAGCTCCAGCATCGCATTCAGCTCTTCAGGCTGGAACGGCGCACCTTCGGCGGTGCCCTGCACTTCGATGAAACCGCCCGTGCTGGTCATCACCACGTTCAGATCGGTTTCGGCAGCGGAGTCTTCCAGGTAGTCCAGGTCCAGCACCGGTTCGCCCTGGTACATGCCCACCGACACGGCGGCGATCATCTGCTTGAGCGGGTTACCGGCCTTGAGGCCACCGCGCTTCTTGATCACCTTCAGCGCGTCGGCCAGCGCCACCATGGAGCCGGTGATCGACGCCGTGCGGGTGCCGCCATCGGCCTGGATCACATCGCAGTCGACATACAGGGTGATGTCGCCGAGCTTGGACATGTCCAGCGCTGCGCGCAGCGAACGCCCGATCAGACGCTGGATCTCCAGGGTCCGGCCACCTTGCTTGCCACGGCTGGCTTCGCGCTGGGTGCGCTCACCGGTCGCCCGCGGCAACATGCCGTACTCGGCGGTCAGCCAGCCCTGGCCCTGCCCCTTGAGGAAGCGCGGCACCCCATTCTCGACACTGACCGTGCAGATCACTTTGGTGTCGCCGAACTCGACCAGTACAGATCCCTCGGCGTGTTTGGTGTAGTTGCGGGTGATGCGGATCGAGCGAAGCTGATCGGCGGCGCGACCACTTGGACGTTTCATCTGGGAATACCTGTACAGGGACGGAAATCTACCCGGCATTATAGAGGTCATGGCCGGCGCTGGGCACTTCTAAAAATCCAACAGCATACTTCCGGCGTCTACAACCCAACCACAGGGCAGGAGACCTTCGTCCTGCCCGCCACACTGCGCTACAATCCTGCGCCTTTGCTGCCAGTCGGCTTCAATCTACCCATCAGGCCCGCCCGACAACGTCGGCAGGCCCGAACAGCGAGGTACTTCCATGGTCCATAGCATGACCGCCTTCGCCCGTGTCGAAAGTGCCGGAACCCGGGGCACCCTGAGCTGGGAGCTGCGCTCGGTCAACAGCCGCTACCTGGAACCGCACCTGCGCCTGCCGGAATCGTTCCGCGACCTCGAGGGCGCCGTGCGCGAAGCCCTGCGCCAGGGCCTGTCCCGCGGCAAGCTGGAATGCACCCTACGCTACACCGAGGAAACCGGCGGCCAGCCGCTGCAGATCGACCGCGAGCGCGCCACGCAACTGATCGCCGCCGCCGAGACCGTCGCCAGCCTGATCAAGCAGCCGGCTGCCCTGAACCCGCTGGAAGTCCTGGCCTGGCCCGGCGTGCTGGTGGCCGACGCCAGCGACCCGCAGGCCCTGAACAACCAGGCCCTGGCCCTGTTCGCCGATGGTTTGAAAGAACTCAGGAAAGGTCGCGAGCGCGAAGGTGCGGAACTGGCCCGCCTGATCAACGAGCGCCTGGCCGCGATCGAGGAGGATGTCGCCACCCTGCGCGAGCAGGTGCCGCAGATGCTCGCCACCCAGCGCCAGAAGATTCTCGACCGCTTCGCCGACATGCAGGCCGAACTGGACCCGCTGCGCCTGGAACAGGAAATGGTCCTGCTGGCGCAGAAGAGCGACGTCGCCGAAGAGCTCGACCGCCTGAGCACCCACATCATCGAAGTACGCCGGGTGCTCAAGTCCGGCGGTGCCGCCGGAAGGCGCCTGGACTTCCTGATGCAGGAGCTCAACCGCGAAGCCAACACCCTGGGCTCCAAGGCCTTCGACCCGCGCAGCACCGCCGCCGCGGTCAACCTCAAGGTGTTGATCGAACAGATGCGCGAACAAGTACAGAATATCGAGTAAGGCTACCCCGACATGACCCAAAGCACTGGCACCCTCTACATCATTTCCGCACCGTCGGGCGCAGGCAAGACCAGCCTGGTCAAGGCCCTGATCGACGCCCAGCCGCAGATCCGCGTGTCGGTCTCGCACACCACCCGCGCCATGCGCCCGGGCGAGACCAACGGAGTGAACTACCACTTCGTCGACCGCGCCGAGTTCGTGCGCCTGACCGAACAGGGCGACTTCCTCGAACAGGCCGAAGTCTTCGGCAACCTCTACGGCACCTCCCAGAGCAGCCTGCAGCAGACCCTCGACGCCGGCCACGACCTGATCCTGGAGATCGACTGGCAAGGCGCCCAGCAGGTCCGCCGGCAGATGCCCCAGGCCCGCTCGATCTTCATCCTGCCGCCGAGCCAGCAGGCCCTGCGCCAGCGCCTGAACAACCGCGGCCAGGACAGCGACGAAATCATCGAAGGCCGGATGCGCGAAGCGGTCAGCGAAATGAGCCACTACGTCGAGTACGATTTCCTGATCATCAACGACGATTTCGCCCACGCCCTGGACGATCTCAAGGCGATCTTCCGCGCCAACCGGCTGCAACAGCAGCCGCAGCAACAGCAGCATGCCGCCCTGTTGAGCGAGTTGCTGGCCTGAAACAAAGACTTTCCAAAAGCGTCGCAAGGGCTTTACATTGCACCTTGTGGCGCAACGGAATCTCTGCTGAAAAAAACAGCGCTTCCCTAATCGCTGGTGATTTTTTAAACTGTTGAGTCCGCTCGCCCATCCGGGCAGCCCGCCTACCGCATTTGCTACGAGGAACACCATGGCCCGCGTAACCGTTGAAGACTGCCTAGAACACGTGGATAACCGTTTCGAGCTGGTCATGCTCTCCACCAAGCGTGCTCGTCAACTGGCGACCGGCGGCAAAGAGCCGAAAGTGGCATGGGAAAACGACAAGCCTACCGTCGTTGCCCTGCGTGAAATCGCCGAAGGCCTGGTGAACTACGAAATGATCGCCAACGAGGAGATCGTCGAAGACGAACCTCTGTTCGCGGCTTTCGAGGACGAGTCCAACGAGGCCGTCTAAGCCTATGCCTGGTCGACGTAGCACGGCGCAGGGTACAAGGCTTCGGCCGGGGGAAACCTCATGCCGAGCATAGACGCCCTCGCCGATCGCTTATCGACCTACCTCGGTGCCGACCAGGTCAACCTGGTCCGCCGGGCGTACTTCTACGCCGAACAGGCCCACGACGGCCAGCGCCGTCGCAGCGGCGAAGCCTACGTCACGCACCCGCTGGCGGTGGCGAGCATTCTTGCCGACATGCACATGGACCATCAGAGCCTGATGGCCGCGATGCTGCATGACGTGATCGAAGACACCGGGATCGCCAAGGAAGCGCTGCAGGCGCAGTTCGGCGAGACCGTGGCCGAACTGGTCGACGGGGTCAGCAAGCTGACCCAGATGAACTTCGAGACCAAGGCCGAAGCCCAGGCGGAAAACTTCCAGAAGATGGCCATGGCCATGGCCCGCGATATCCGCGTGATCCTGGTCAAGCTCGCCGACCGCCTGCACAACATGCGCACCCTGGAAGTGCTGTCCGGGGAAAAACGCCGGCGCATCGCCAAGGAAACCCTCGAGATCTACGCGCCCATCGCCAACCGCCTGGGCATGCACGCGGTGCGTATCGAGTTCGAGGACCTGGGTTTCAAGGCCATGCACCCGATGCGCTCGGCGCGCATCTACCAGGCGGTCAAGCGCGCCCGCGGCAACCGCAAGGAAATCGTCAACAAGATCGAGGAATCCTTGAGCCACTGCCTGGCGGTGGACGGTATCCAGGGCGAAGTCAGCGGCCGGCAGAAACACCTCTACGGCATCTACAAGAAGATGCGCGGCAAGCGCCGGGCCTTCAACGAGATCATGGACGTCTATGCGTTCCGGGTCATCGTCGACAAGGTCGACACCTGCTATCGCGTGCTCGGCGCCGTGCACAACCTGTACAAGCCGCTGCCCGGCCGTTTCAAGGACTACATCGCGATTCCCAAGGCCAACGGCTACCAGTCGCTGCATACCACGCTGTTCGGCATGCACGGCGTACCGATCGAGATCCAGATCCGCACCCGCGAAATGGAAGAGATGGCCAACAACGGCATCGCCGCCCACTGGCTGTACAAGTCCAGCGGCGACGAGCAGCCCAAGGGCACCCATGCCCGCGCCCGCCAGTGGGTCAAGGGCGTGCTGGAGATGCAGCAACGCGCGGGCAACTCCCTGGAATTCATCGAGAGCGTGAAGATCGACCTGTTCCCGGACGAGGTCTACGTGTTCACGCCCAAGGGCCGGATCATGGAGCTGCCCAAGGGCTCCACGGCGGTCGACTTCGCCTACGCGGTGCACACCGACGTGGGCAACAGCTGTATTGCCTGTCGGATCAATCGCCGTCTCGCCCCGCTGTCCGAACCGCTGCAAAGTGGCTCCACGGTCGAGATCGTCAGCGCCCCCGGCGCCCGGCCGAACCCGGCATGGCTCAACTTCGTGGTCACCGGCAAGGCCCGTACCCATATCCGCCACGCCCTGAAGCTGCAACGCCGCTCGGAATCCATCGCCCTCGGCGAGCGCCTGCTGAACAAGGTGCTCAACGGTTTCGACAGTGCCCTGGACAGGATTCCGGCCGAGCGCGTGCAATCGATCCTCCACGAGTACCGCCTGGAGTTGATCGAGGACCTGCTCGAGGACATCGGCCTGGGCAACCGCATGGCCTACGTGGTGGCCCGACGCATGCTGGGCGAGGGCGAACAGCTGCCGAGCCCCGAGGGCCCGCTGGCGATTCGCGGCACCGAAGGCCTGGTGCTCAGCTATGCCAAGTGCTGTACGCCGATTCCGGGCGACCCGATCGTCGGCCACCTGTCGGCGGGCAAGGGCATGGTCGTGCACCTGGAAAACTGTCGCAATATCAGCGAAATCCGCCACAACCCGGAAAAATGCATCCAGCTCTCCTGGGCCAAGGATGTCACCGGCGAATTCAACGTCGAGCTGCGTGTCGAACTGGAACACCAGCGCGGCCTGATCGCCCTGCTGGCCAGCAGCGTCAACGCGGCCGACGGCAATATCGAGAAGATCAGCATGGACGAACGCGATGGTCGCATCAGCGTGGTCCAGCTGGTGGTCAGCGTGCACGACCGCGTGCACCTGGCCCGGGTGATCAAGAAACTGCGCGCCCTGGCCGGAGTGATCCGCATCACCCGCATGCGTGCGTAGCCTCCCGCGGCCGGACATTACAAGGAGTCATTCATGACCAAGAGCGTTATCAGCACCGACAAGGCCCCTGCTGCCATCGGCACCTACTCCCAGGCGATCAAGGCCGGCAACACCGTGTACATGTCCGGCCAGATTCCCCTGGACCCCAGGACCATGGAACTGGTGGAAGGCTTCGAGGCCCAGACCGTGCAGGTGTTCGAGAACCTCAAGGCCGTGGCCGAAGCCGCCGGCGGCTCGTTCCGGGACATCGTCAAGCTGAACATCTTTCTCACCGACCTGAGCCACTTCGCCAAGGTCAACGAGATCATGGGCAGGTACTTCGAACAGCCGTACCCGGCGCGAGCCGCCATCGGCGTTGCCTCGCTGCCACGCGGCGCGCAAGTCGAGATGGACGCCGTCCTGGTCATCGAATAAGCCCCCGGAACCACACCGCACTGCCTGGCGCGACCCCCGACAGCGCGCCAGCCTCGCCTGCAAGGATTTCACCATGCGCAAAGCGCTAGCCCTCCCGCTGTTCGCCCTCCTGCTTGGCGGTTGCGCCAGCGATCCCGCCAAATATGACGTCAGCGGTACCTGGATCAACCAGGCCGCCATCGACGCGGCCGTGAAAAAGGGCAGCCTGCGCGAAGCCCTGGCCACTTATGGGCCGAACCTGGAGTGGAGTGTCGACACCCGCACCGGCCAGGCCAAATACAGCAACGGTTTCGAGCGCCCTGAAGGGCAAGTGCGTGCCGATGGCAAGCAGTGGCATGTCGACTTCTATGGCAGCGCCGGCACCTCGCTGGCCCGCGACGGCAAGGAGCTGATCCAGGGCGCCAGCGATTACGAGCCCGAGCAGCCGTTCGTCCGCGCCCCGACCGAACTGCCGGCCAACGCCCCGGTCGGTGCCAGCTTCGAGCAGGCGCTGTATTCGGCGTTCATGGGCGGCGACTGGAAAATCGTCAGTGGCCCGGGTGAAGGCAGCGAGGTGAAATTCCTTCCGGACGGACGCCTCGAAGGCCTGCCGGGCGCCGATCGTTACGCCTTGTGCCTGGCGGGCGACTGCGCCTCGATGAGCGGCGACAACGACAGCATCTGGCTGCAGCAGGGCGACCGCGGCAATGCCTGGATCTTCGTCCGCAAGGGCAAGCAACTGGAGATCTTCCAGGCGCTGAACTCGGCGGCCGCCGACGAGAAGCCACAGCTCTATCCCGGCAATCGCCAGTGGCTGCTGGAAAAGTGACAACACCGTTCCTGTAGGAGCCCGACTTGCCGGCGAAGACGCACTCAAGGCCTGGCAAGCCAGGCTCCTGTGGGAGCGGGCTTGCCGACGAAGCTTTCAGCGCCCTTCGAGAATCGCCGCATACCCCTCGCGATAACTGGGATAACGCGGAACCCAGCCCAGCGCCCGTGCCCGGGCGTTGCTGCAACGCTTGCTGCCAGTACGACGCACGCTGGCCTCGGCATCCCATTCGGTGACCCCCAGGTATTCGCGCAACCAGGCCACCACCTCGGCCAACGGAGCTGGCGCATCATCGACACCGATGTAGCAATCCTCCAGCACCCGGCCCGCCCGATCGGCCTCCAGCAGGAATGCCAGCAACCCGGCCGCGTCGTCGGCATGAATGCGATTGCCGTAGAGCGGTGGCTCGACAGCCACCCGATAACCCCGGCGCACCTGAGTCAGCAGCCACTCGCGGCCCGGCCCGTAGATCCCGGTCAGGCGCACCCGGCTCGCCGCAATGCCACTGTCGAGTGCCAGTTGCTCGGCCTCGAGCATCAATCGCCCGGAGTAACCCTCGGCTTCGGTCGCCGACGTTTCATCCACCCACTCGCCCTGCTGCTGCACGTAGACGCTGCTGCTGGAGACGAACAACAGCCGCCGTGGCCGCTGCCCGGACTCCCCGAGCCAGCCCAGGACATGCCGCAGACCGTCGACATAGGCCGCCCGATAGCCGGCCTCGTCGTGCTCGGTCGCCGCCGCGCAATACACCACATAGTCCAGTGAACCGGTCGGCCAGCCCGCAGGGCGCTGCGCACTGAACAGATCGCCCGCCACCCCCTGCACGCCCTCCGGCAGACGGGAAATCGAGCGGCGCAGACCGTAGACCTGCCAGCCCCGGCCCAGCAGTTGGCTGGCCAGGCGAGAACCGACATCCCCGCAGCCGGCAATCAGAACAGAAGGAGCGGACATCGGAAACCTCCACGCAAAGGGCCACAGCCTAGCGTCAGGAATGGACGAACGGCCAGCAATCGAAGAAAAAAAGATACTCTATTACTTCTGTTAACAAGAATTACTTGCAATAATGACCACCCATTTGTTCTCGGCCCAACGAGGCCTGGAAGGACAAGACCCACTTTTACTTCGCTCAGGTCCGGCCAGCATGACACGCATTCACTCCTCCGCCTCGCCAACCCAGTTCCACAGCCCGTCGCGCGTCTGGCGCTCGGTGGCAGCGGTGCTGTTCAGCCTGTTGCTGGCCCCGACCGCCGCATTCGCCGATGAGCCGGCCAACCACGCCGCACCGGCCGCCACCGCAGCAGCACCGGCCGCGACCGCGCCGATCGCGGCCGACCAGGCCCCCGTGGAGAACGCCGCCCCGGCCGAGGCCTCCGATACCGACGCACTGCCAGCCGAAGGCAACAGCCTGGGCATGTCCCACGACCTGTCTCCGTGGGGCATGTACCAGAACGCCGACATCATCGTGAAGCTGGTCATGATCGGCCTGGCCATCGCCTCGATCATCACCTGGACCATCTGGATCGCCAAGGGCTTCGAACTGCTGGGCGCCAAGCGTCGCCTGCGCGGTGAAATCGCCAGCCTGAAGAAAGCCGTGACCCTCAAGGACGCCAGCGCCACCGCCGCCAAGGAAGGTACCCTGGCCAACCTGCTGGTGCACGATGCCCTCGAGGAAATGCGTCTGTCGGCCAACAGCCGCGAGAAGGAAGGTATCAAGGAACGCGTCAGCTTCCGCCTGGAGCGCCTGGTGGCCGCCTGCGGCCGCAACATGAGCAGCGGCACCGGCGTACTGGCCACCATCGGCTCCACCGCACCGTTCGTCGGTCTGTTCGGTACCGTATGGGGCATCATGAACAGCTTCATCGGCATCGCCAAGACCCAGACCACCAACCTCGCCGTGGTTGCCCCGGGTATCGCCGAAGCCCTGCTGGCGACCGCCCTCGGCCTGGTCGCCGCCATTCCGGCGGTGGTCATCTACAACGTCTTCGCCCGCTCCATCGCCGGCTACAAGGCCCAGGTTTCCGACGCTTCGGCCCAGGTTCTGCTGCTGGTCAGCCGTGACCTGGACCACCTGCCGTCCGAGCGCGCCAGCCAGCCGCACATGGTCAAGGTAGGTTAATCCGCCATGGGTCTGCATTTGAAGGAAGGCGCGGACGACGAGCTGTCCGAGAACCACGAAATCAACGTCACGCCGTTCATCGACGTGATGCTGGTACTGCTGATCATCTTCATGGTGGCGGCGCCCCTCGCCACCGTGGACATCAAGGTTGACCTGCCGGCCTCGACCGCCAAGCCGTCGCCACGGCCCGAGAAACCGGTGTTCCTCAGCGTCAAGGCCGACCAGAAGCTGTTCCTCGGCGAGGAAGAGGTCAAGGCCGAGTCCCTGGGCCCGGCCCTGGACGCCAAGACCCATGGCAAGAAGGACACCACCATCTTCTTCCAGGCCGACAAGGGTGTGGACTACGGCGACCTGATGCACGTCATGGACGCGCTGCGCGCGGCCGGTTACCTGAAGGTCGGCCTGGTCGGACTTGAGACGGCAGCCAAGAAATGATCACGACGCGCCAAAAACTGACGCGTTACGGCGGTAGCCTGGCCCTGGTGCTGGGCGTTCACGCGGTGGCGATCCTCGCCGCCCTGAACTGGTCGGTGTCCAAGCCGATCGAACTGCCGCCGCAGGCGATGATGGTCGAGCTGGCCCCGCTGCCGCCCGCGCCGCCCCCACCGGCCCCGCCCAAGGTGGTGACCCCGCCGAAGCCGCCGGAGCCGGAGGAAGAGCTGCCGCTGCCGAAGCTGGCCGAGGCACCGAAACCGACGATCTCGGTCCCCAAGCCGGTCAAGCCCAAACCCAAGCCACAGCCGCCCAAGCCGGAAGTGAAGAAGGAACCGGAGAAGGAAAAGCCCAAGGAAGAGGAGAAACCTTCCGAGGAGCCGCCGACCACCCGTCCGCCGGAGAAATCCGCGGCGCCGGCACCGGGCCCATCGCCCCAGCAGCTCGCCGCCAAGGCCAGCTGGGAAGGCACCCTGCTGGCGCACCTGGGCAAGTACAAGAAGTACCCGCCTGCCGCCCAGTCGCGCGGCAAGGAAGGCCTGAACCGTCTGCGCTTCGTCGTCGACGCCGAAGGCAAGGTGCTCTCGTACGAACTGGTGGGCCGTTCGGGCAACGCCGACCTGGACCGGGCCACCCTGGAAATGATCCGTCGTGCCCAGCCGCTGCCCAAGCCGCCGGCCGACATGCTGACCAACGGCAGCATCGAGATCGTTGCGCCCTTCGTCTACTCGATCGACAAGCGCAACCGCTAGCCCTTCCCGAATCCCACGCAACCCGTGGGATTCTTCCTTTTTTCATATAGAAACTGACAGCGGCTTTGGCTCGCCCCTTGTGGGAGCGGGCTTCCACAGCGCCTCCCTGCCGCCCCCTCCGATCGACATTGACGACAATCTTCACCAAACCTTCACCTGATAACGTGCGTCTATCGATTGCAGCCGTTATGCTTGGTTGGCAACTTCATGGACGCCCACTATGACCCTGACAGAATTACGCTACATCGTTACCCTCGCCCAAGAGCAGCACTTCGGCCACGCGGCCGAGCGCTGCCATGTCAGCCAGCCGACGCTGTCAGTGGGCGTGAAGAAGCTGGAAGACGAGCTGGGCGTACTGATTTTCGAGCGCAGCAAGAGTGCCGTGCGCCTGACGCCGGTTGGCGAAAGCATCGTGGCCCAGGCCCAGAAGGTCCTGGAACAGGCCCAGGGCATCCGTGAGCTGGCCCAGGCCGGGAAGAACCAGCTGACCGCACCGCTGAAGGTCGGCGCGATCTACACCGTCGGCCCGTACCTGTTCCCGCACCTGATCCCGCAACTGCACCGGGTCGCCCCGCAGATGCCGTTGTACATCGAGGAAAACTTCACCCACGTGCTGCGCGACAAGCTGCGCAACGGCGAACTGGACGCGGTGATCATCGCCCTGCCGTTCAACGAGGCCGATGTGCTGACCCTGCCGCTGTACGACGAGCCGTTCTACGTGCTGATGCCGGCCACGCACCCCTGGACCCGCAAGGAAACCATCGACAGTACCCTGCTCAACGACAAGAGCCTGCTGCTGCTCGGCGAAGGCCACTGCTTCCGCGACCAGGTCCTCGAAGCCTGCCCGACCCTGGGCAAGGGCACCGAAGCGTCCAAGCACACCACGGTCGAGTCCAGTTCGCTGGAAACCATCCGCCACATGGTGGCCTCGGGCCTGGGCGTGTCGGTACTGCCGCTGTCGGCCGTGGACAGCCATCACTATGCGCCCGGCGTCATCGAGGTGCGTCCGCTGACGCCGCCGACACCGTTCCGCACCGTGGCCATCGCCTGGCGCGCCAGCTTCCCGCGACCCAAGGCGATCGAGATCCTCGCCGATTCGATCCGCCTGTGCTCGGTGGCCAAGCCGCCCGTTGCGAGCTGAATGCCGTGACCGAGCTGTCGCAGGTCTCAGTCACGGCACTCAAGGGTGTCGGCGAAGCCATGGCCGAGAAACTGGCCAGGGTCGGCCTGGAAACCATCCAGGATGTACTGTTCCACCTGCCCCTGCGCTACCAGGACCGCACCCGCGTGGTTCCCATCGGCGCCCTGCGCCCCGGCCAGGACGCGGTGATCGAGGGCGTGGTCAGCGGCGCCGATGTGGTCATGGGCAAGCGCCGCAGCCTGCTGGTGCGCCTCAATGACGGCACCGGCAGCCTGAGCCTGCGCTTCTACCACTTCAGCAACGCCCAGAAGGAAGGCCTCAAGCGCGGCACCCATGTGCGCTGCTACGGTGAGGCCCGCCCCGGCGCTTCGGGGCTGGAAATCTACCACCCGGAATACCGCGCGCTGACCGGCGACGAGCCACCGCCGGTGGACCAGACCCTGACGCCGATCTACCCCCTGACCGAGGGCCTGACCCAGCAACGCCTGCGCCTGCTGAGCCAGCAGAGCCTGGCCATGCTCGGCCCGCGCAGCCTGCCGGACTGGCTGCCGCGGGAGTTGGCCAGCGACTACCAGCTGGCACCGCTGGACGATGCGATCCGTTACCTGCACCAGCCGCCGGCCGATGCCGACGTCGAGGAACTCGCCCTCGGTCACCACTGGGCCCAGCATCGGCTGGCCTTCGAAGAATTGCTCACTCACCAACTGTCCCAGCAGCGCCTGCGCGAAAGCCTGCGGGCCCTGCGGGCCCCGGCGCTACCGAAAGCGCGCAGGCTGCCCGCACAGTTTCTCGCCAACCTCGGTTTCCCGCCGACCGGCGCCCAGCAGCGGGTGGGCAACGAGGTCGCCTATGACCTCAGCCAGCCCGAGCCGATGCTGCGACTGATCCAGGGCGATGTCGGCGCGGGCAAGACCGTGGTCGCCGCCCTGGCCGCCCTGCAGGCGCTGGAAGCCGGCTACCAGGTGGCGCTGATGGCGCCGACCGAGATTCTTGCCGAGCAGCATTTCATCAATTTCCAGCGCTGGCTGGCACCGCTGGGCATCGAGACCGCCTGGCTGGCCGGCAAGCTCAAGGGCAAGGCCCGCGCCAACGCCCTCGAACAGATCGCCAACGGTACACCGATGGTGGTCGGCACCCACGCCCTGTTCCAGGACGAAGTGCAGTTCAGGAACCTGGCCCTGGTGATCATCGACGAACAGCACCGCTTCGGCGTCCAGCAGCGCCTGGCATTGCGCCAGAAAGGCGTTGGCGGGCAGATGTGCCCGCACCAGCTGATCATGACCGCCACACCGATCCCGCGCACGCTGGCGATGAGCGCCTACGCCGATCTCGACACCTCGATCCTCGACGAACTGCCACCCGGCCGGACGCCGGTGAACACCGTGCTGGTCGCCGACAGCCGGCGCTTCGAGGTGGTGGAACGGGTCCGCGCCGCCTGCGCCGAAGGGCGGCAGGCCTACTGGGTCTGCACGCTGATCGAGGAGTCCGAGGAACTGACCTGCCAGGCCGCCGAGACCACCTTCGAAGAGCTGACCGCCGCCCTCGGCGAACTGCGGGTCGGGCTGATCCACGGGCGCATGAAAGCCGCGGAGAAAGCCGCGGTGATGGCCGAATTCAAGGTCGGCAACCTGCAACTGCTGGTCGCCACCACGGTGATCGAAGTCGGTGTCGACGTGCCCAACGCCAGCCTGATGATCATCGAGAACCCCGAACGCCTGGGCCTGGCGCAGTTGCACCAGTTGCGCGGTCGGGTCGGTCGCGGCAGCGCCGTCAGCCACTGCGTGATGCTCTACCACCCGCCACTGTCGCAGATCGGCCGCCAGCGCCTGGGGATCATGCGCGAGACCAACGATGGCTTCGTCATCGCCGAAAAGGACCTGGAGCTGCGCGGTCCCGGGGAAATGCTCGGCACTCGCCAGACCGGGCTGCTGCAGTTCAAGGTCGCCGACCTGATGCGCGACGCCGACCTGCTTCCGGCCGTGCGCGATGCGGCTCAAGCCCTGCTGGCACGCTGGCCGCAGCACGTCAGCCCGCTGCTGGAACGCTGGCTGCGCCACGGCCAACAATACGGCCAAGTGTGATAGACCTCACATTTCGTGGACCAATGACCGGGACAAGCTGGTTATACTGCTGAAATTGTAGGAAGCCGGATACAGACCATGACTGAAGTTGCCCTCATCGATGCAACCCCGCACACCCCGTCTGTGGTTCGAATGCTGCTCGACAAGCTCGCCATCAACTACCGTGAAGTCACCGACTCCCCGAGTCTGCCGGCGGCGCGCAAGGTTCAGGCGGTGCTGCTCGATGACGCAGTCGGTGCGCTCATGGTGCTGTTCCCGCAGAACCAACTGCTCGACCTCAACCGCCTGGCCGAACTCACCGGTCGGCGCCTGACGGCGGTGTCGACCGAACGCCTGGAGCGCATGCTCGGCAAGCACAGCCTGCACCTGTTGCCCGGCCTGCCAGCGCTGACCAGTTCGCCCTGCCTGTACGAAGAACAGCTGCTGCGCGAGCCGAGCCTGCTGATCAACTCCGGCGAAACCGGCCTGCTGCTGGAAATCGCCACCGACGACTTCAGGAGCATGCTTACCAAGGCCAGCGCCGCCAGCTTCGGCGAAGCCCTGGGCAACATTCGTCCGAACCTCGACCGTCCGGACGACGATCGCAAGGAAATCACCCAGGCGGTCCAGGTGTTCACCGCCCGGCGCATCCAGCAGCGCCTGGAAGCGACCATCGAGATTCCACCGCTGGCGGAGACTGCGCAGAAAATCATCAAGCTGCGGGTCGACCCTGACGCAACCATCGACGACATCACCGGCGTGGTCGAGACCGACCCGGCCCTGGCCGCCCAGGTGGTGAGCTGGGCGGCGTCACCGTACTACGCCTCGCCGGGCAAGATCCGCTCGGTGGAAGACGCGATCGTACGGGTGCTGGGCTTCGACCTGGTGATCAACCTGGCGCTCGGCCTGGCCCTGGGCAAGACCCTGAGCCTGCCCAAGGACCAGCCACAGCACAGCACGCCGTACTGGCAGCAATCGATCTACACCGCCGCGGTGATCGAGGGCCTGACCCGCGCCATGCCGCGCACCCAGCGCCCGGAAGCCGGCCTGACCTACCTGGCCGGCCTGCTGCACAACTTCGGCTACCTGCTGCTGGCCCACGTGTTCCCGCCGCATTTCTCGCTGATCTGCCGGCACCTGGAGGTCAACCCGCACCTGTGCCACAGCTATGTCGAGCAGCATCTGCTGGGTATCAGCCGCGAGCAGATCGGCGCCTGGCTGATGCGCTACTGGGACATGCCGGACGAACTGGCCACCGCCCTGCGCTTCCAGCACGACCCGCACTACGATGGCGTGTATGCCGAGTATCCGAACCTGGTGTGCCTGGCGGTGCGCCTGCTGCGCAGCCGCAACATCGGTTCCGGGCCGGACGAAGAAATCCCCGACGCCCTGCTCGATCGCCTGGGCCTGAGCCGCGACAAGGCCGAGGACGTGGTGAACAAGGTGCTCGAAGCCGAAGTACTGCTGCGCGAGCTGGCTTCGCAGTTCAGCCAGCACTGAATCCCCCCGACGACTGCAGACCCGGACACCGATCGTTCCCACGCTCGGCGTCCGCTCTTGTGACGCACAGCGTCACGGGCTGTATTCCCACGCGGAGCGTGGGAACGATCAAGAGAGGTGACGCTTCAGGCCTTCTTTTTCTTCGGCTTGAGGTACTTGGTCAGCCCCTGGAACCAGATCACCAGGGCCGGATTGCCCTTGATCTGGATCGACTTGTCCTGAATCCCCGTCATGAACGCCAGTTGCTTGTTCTTCGCCTGCAGCGTGGCGAAGCCGTACGCGGCATCCTTGAAGCCGATGGCGAACGCCGGCTCCGGATGGGTTCCGGACTTGCTGCTGATACGCAGGTCCCTGACGATGAAGTGACGGGCGATCCTGCCGTCCAGGGTCTGCAGCTGGAACACCAGCGCCTTGTCGGCCAGTTGCTGCTGGAACGCGGGGTTATTGCGACTGGCCCGGGCCATCAGCAGGCCCATCGCCCAGAGAAGAAAACGGAATTTCATGCACAACGCCTCGGCAGAAAAATGAAAGGGCCGGCGCAGTGTAGCGGTTTGTTCGAGGAACGCCACCGATCTCCTTGTTTGCAAGAAGATCGGCTGGCGTTTGCCGCTTATATCAGCACGTTCGTGACCAGGCAGTCACTCAGACGTTCGGGCAGGGGACCGGAGCCCAGTCGCCCAGGTCCGGGTTCTTGCACATGCTGTTGACCTGCGACTGGCCGGCGGTGGCGACTTCCTGGCTCGCCGCTTTCTTGGCATTGGCGTCCTGCAGGGTCTTCTCGGTGGCGACCGCTTCGCTCGGCACCGTCGGCAGCTGCTTCTTGGCGACCTTCACGGGCGGCTTCTTGCCCTTGGTCTTGCCGGTGGTCGGTGCGACCACCGGATCGGTATCGGCGGTCGCCACGGTGACCACGTCGGTACGCTGCACACCCACCTGGCGCAGGTCCTGCTCGTAGGCCTGGGTGTAGTTGTTCAGGTCTTCGGCGTTGCGACCGTTGACCGCGACGATCAGGTCATTGGACTCCTTCAGGCCGGCGACGATTTCCGCCAGGCGCTTGCGACCTTCGGCATCGCCGATGGTCTTGGCCTTGCGGGCCGAGACCAGGTTGGCGAACTCACGCTGGTAGCAGCTCTGCGAAGCACGGGCATAAGCCGTGTTGCGATCCATCTCGGCCGCGCTCTTGCTGATGTCGCCGGCATAGGAGCTGATCCGCTGCTTGTCGTCGGCGATCTGCTTCTGCTTCTCGGTGTAGTAGCCCGCCGCACCACCGGCCAGCGCGCCGCCCGCAGCGCCAATGGCGGCGTTACGGCCGCGCTTGCTCGAATCGTCGCCGGTCAGCGCGCCGAGCGCGGCGCCGCCCAGGGCACCGAGCACCGCACCGGTGGCGATGGAGCGGGTCATGTCCGAATCGGTGGCACGCAGGTGCTGCACCGGCTCGTAGCAGGTCGGGTAGTACTCGACCTTGGTGCTGGCGCCGACCTTGGAGGTTGGCGAGGTGGCGCAACCGCCCATCAGCACGGTGCTGAATCCGGCGGCAACCCACAGCGCGGCGCGGCACCGCGAGGTTGAAACAAGGGGTTTGCTGGAGAAAATCATGTTCATGTTTCCTTTCTTGGTTTGACTTGGCCGATGCGGCACCTACCGCCCGGATCCCCTCTACACTCGCCGGATTCCCAACACTCAGGGCTTCTGGGCGTTGGATGCGAGTAACGCTTTCAAGATCGTCGCCGGGTCGGCCCGCTGCTGCTTGCGATAATCGCCGACATGACGAACGAACAGGGTCGCCCGTGCCACCAGGCTGTTGCCGAGCACGGGTTTGCGACTGAGTTCTTCCTTGACCCGCTGGAACTGCGCCTGGATCACCGCATCGGTGTACCGCGTGGCCGTTGCCAGGTTGTCGATGTAGATCGCCACCGCGCCGTCCAGCGCGCTGGTGCCGTTGTCGATGGCGGTGGCGAACAGCGCGGCGCTGGCCTCGTCCTTGGCGTCGACGGCCTGCTGGCGGCTCTTCTTCAGGTTGGTCAGGCGGATGTTGTAGTTGTTGACGGTTTCGGCCACCAGCGCCGCCGACTGGATCAGGTTGCCGGCCGCTTCCTCGCGCTGGCGGGCGATCAGCGAGACGTTGCGCTTGAGCTCTTCGTTCACCAGCCCCAGTTCGGCCTGCAGCCGCGGGTCGGTGGTGCCGGAAATGATGCTGTCCAGGCGCTTGGTCGGATCCTGGACGTCGTCGATGGCATCGGTCAGGGCAGCCAGGCGGCCCTCCTTCTGCCACTGCTCGAACAGCTCCTTGTAGCGCGAGCGCGGCGCCGACAGCGCGCCGATGGCGACCCGGAAACCGGTGGTCTCGTTGCTCTGCTCGGTACCATCGGCGGCGAACAGCGGGTACTCGCGGCGCATGCCGGTGAACAGCGTGCCCTCGCCTTCCAGGTAGTTGCCCCCCTTGACCACGAAGCCGCCGTAGGCGCCCTGGCGGCGCCCGGCATGAACCAGCTGGAACGACTCCTGGACCATCTGCGCAGCGTTGCCGATCACGTCGAACAGGCCGATCGGGTTCGGCAGCTTGGTGCCTACCGGCATCAGCCGTGGCGCCTGGCCGGTGCCGCCGGCGACCTGGTTGAACACCGCATAGTCGGACAGCGGGCCGTCCGTGTCACTGCCCGGCTGCCGGCGCGGGAACAACCGGCCTTCCAGTTCCTGGCGGCTGACCGCCTGGGCACCGCGGGCGGCGTACTCCCACTCGACCTCGGTCGGCAGGCGAACGAAACCGGCGCCACCGTCCTCGGCCGAGCGGCCACGACCGCTGACCGGCAGCCGGTCACGGTGGTACTTCATCAGCCAGGCACTGTAGACCGCGGAGAAACGCTCGGCATCGAAGCGCGACACCTTGACCTTGGGCAGGCGCCCGGCAATCCCCTCGGGCGCTTCGCAGGCCGGGGCCGGTTCGCCACTGGCCAGCGAGGGCGCCTGGGACATGACCAGTGCGTACTGGCGCGCCGTCACCGGGTACTTGCCCATGAAATAGAACATCGGTTTCAACGGCGAGCCGGCATCGGTCTTGGGCAGGGCCGGCGAGATCGCCTTCTGCCAATCGGCAGGCAGGTCCTTGAGGGTGAACTGGCCGTTGATGAAGTCCCGGCGGTAACCGGAAATGAACGACTGCTTGTAGCCCGGCTCGTCTTCGCTGAACGGGTAGCCGAGGCTGATCTCGCGGTCGTCCAGGGTGCCTTGGGCGAGGATGTAGACGTAGCGGAACACCATCTCGCCATCGCACGGCAGCGGCAGGCTGATATCGCCGCTCAGCGGCTTGGGGTTGTCCAGTTTGTTGGTGTCGTCGTCGGCCCACGCCAGGCCGCCTGCCCCCAGAGAAGCAAGGCCCAGGGAGCCGATCAACACCATGAAGGCCGCGCTGCGCAGCTTAAACATCTCTGATTCCTTCCGAAGCTTCTATCTGTGCCACTCGCCAGCCACCGAGGGCCGCAGCCAGAGCACAGACCGCCAACACCGAAAAAAGTGCCAGCATGTAATGGCGCCCTAGCAACTGGCTGGCGTATTCGCCGGCCACCTGCACGAACAGATGATTCAGGCCCTGCTCCGCGACGACGTACAACAGCACACTCAAGCCGGCGGCGAACAACCCGCTGTAGAGCGCCTGCAGCACCACGAACAGCAACAGGGCGCCGGTGCCCAGGCCGAGCAGGCGCAGCACCGACAGCTCGCGGCGCTTGCGCTCGACCGCCGCCAGCGCGCCGGCGAAGATCGCCGCGAAGGCCCCGGCCAGGGCCAGGGTGGCGATGATCCAGAATACGATGGACAGGTTGCGACTCAGCGACTGCACCTGGGCGATGGTCTGGGCCTGGGTCGAGACCAGCAGGCCACGTTCGGCGAAATAGCGGCGCAGCGGCTCGACGTCGTCAAGTTCGCGGGCGTACAGCCGGAAGGCCGGATACACCCGCTGCGCGGCGGAACCGGCCGGCTCGCCGCTCCAGCCGAGCATCGGCACACCACGGCCATCGCGATAATCCTCGGCAGCCTCCAGCAGCGCCAGCGGGGCGAACAGCGCATCGCGACCGAAGGCCTCCAGCGGCAGCACCGCCTGCACCTGGATCTGCGTGTGCTGGCTTTCCACCCGGCCGGCCACCTGACGCCCGAAGGACACTTCGAGCCAGTCACCGGCCTTGACCCCGAGCTTTTCCGCCGCGGTATGGCTCAACAGCATCGCCGCCAGCCCGGTCGGCGCCGGCAGGCCGCCGAGCAACGGGTCGCCTTCGGCGGTCGGCAGCATCTCGACGTTCAACGCCGGGCCCTGGCGACTGATCGACAGGTCGGCGGTCGCGGCGATCTGCCGGGTGCGCGGCAGGGCGAACGCCACGTCGTCGCGGCGCCCCAACTCGGCGATGTAGGCCGCGCCGAAGCGCCCGCCACCCAGGGGAATGATCTCGCGCACCAGCGGGTCACGCTCCAGCCGCTCGGTCAGGCTGCTGACCAGGCCGAACTTGAGCCCGAACAGCACCAGCAGGGGTGCGATCACCGCCACCAGGGCCAACACCGAGCAGGCCGACAGCCGCGCATCGGCGCGGTAGTCCTGCCAGGCCAGGGCCGCCACCAGCGAAGCGCGCATCACGGCTGGCCTCCCAGGGTCGCGGTCACGCCGCCATCGGCGTCGCGCTGGCAGGTAATGCGCAGCACGTTCATGCCCAGGTCGCGCACCAGCACCTCATCATGGCTGGCGATCACGCAGCAGGCGCCCTGCTCCGCCACCTGCCCGAGCAGCAATTGCATGACCCGCCCGGCATTCAGCGGGTCGAGTGCGGCCGTCGGCTCGTCGGCCAGCAACAGCCGCGGCGCATGGGCCAGGGCCCGGGCACAGCCGACCCGCTGACGCTGGCCGACCGACAGGGCCTGGGGTTTCTTGTCCAACTGATCGGCGATTTCCAACTGCTCGGCCAGCCGCCGCACGCTGCCGTCGTCGGCCATGCCCAGCAACTTGCGCGACAGCTCGATATTCCCGCGCACGTCGAGAAAGCCCAGCAGCCCGCCGGTCTGCAGCACATAGCCGAGATAGCGGCTGCGCAGTTGCGCCAGCGCGTCCTGCCGTCCTTCGCGCCAGAGCGCGGCAATATCCTGCGCGCCGGCGGGCCCCTCGAAGGCGAACAACCCGGCGCGGTCAGGGGCCGAGACCAGCGCCAGCAGGTCGAGCAAGGTACTCTTGCCGCAGCCGCTGGGGCCGACCACCGCCCACTGCTGCCCAGGCGCCAGGCTCAGGCGCGGGATCACCAGGCTGTAGCGCTGGGCACCCTCACCCCGCGTCTTGCGTACGTCGCGCAGGCTGATCATCACGGCAGCGTCGACAATGGCACGCGGTACAGCGCGTCACCCGGCTCGGCATCGCCGAACCGGACCCAGTTGGCCACATCGTTGTGGAACGTCTCGTAGAGGCGGATCTTCGACTCCAGTTCGTCGATGAAATCCTCCTGTTCGGCCACGCTGAGCGACAGCCACAGATCCTGGGTCATGCTCAACGACTTGCTGCGGTACGGCAGGCCTTCGAGGTATTCGCCGAGCACTCCGCCATCGGCCAGGTTGCCGCCCTTGCGCAGGGCCGAGGGGTCGCGGCTCATGTAGGCACTGGCGCTGGCGATTTCCTGGAAGAAATCCTTCGGCGAGCTCTGGGTCTTGCGGGCGGCATCGACGATCAGCTTCAGCGACTGCTGCAGGTCGTTGAGCTGCAGCTTGGTCAGCATCACGCAGACCTGGAACGCCGGCAGCGCCGGGTTGGTCAGGTCGCGGTCGGCGGTCCAGGCGCTGACCAGTTGCGGTGCCTGGCTGGCACCCTTGCGACCGAGGAAGTCCATGTGCATGGCATAACCGATGGCCGCCGACTTGTCCGCCAGGCTCGGTGCCGAAGCCAGCAACGGCGCTGCCTGGGCCTGGTTGCTGCGCACCTGGTGCACCAGGTTGGCGAACACCGAACCGATCTCCTCGACCCGCTCGCCGAGCTTGTGCGCATCGCCGCCCTGGACCGGGATGTAGAGGTCGCCGATCTTCGGGTTGGCGTCGGCGGTCAGGGTGCGGTACTGCTGCTCGGCGAAGGCGTGGTTCTTCTTGCCGGCCTCGCTGCGCAGGTGCAGCGCATAGATCTTGATCTGCTTGCTCAGCGCCGCCTGGCGGATCTCCGCCTCGTTCATCCGGGTGCTGCTGTAGGGGTCGTTCTTGCGCAGCGAACCGGCGTCGCTGACCAGCAGGATCAGGCGCCCGCCGTAGCCGGACCAGTCCATGCCGTCGACCGCCTGCATGATCCCGGCGAACGAGTCCTCGTTGAACGAATGGCTCGACACCGTGGAGGCCTTGACCTGCCGCGCCAGCTCCAGGAAACGCTCGGGATCGCGGCCCTGGTCGAGGGTGATCAGGGTCTTGCTCAGGTACTCAAGGCCAGGGGTTTTCTGGATGCTGTTGCGAAAGCCCACCATGCCGAAGCTGACGCTGTCCAGCTCGCCGCGCTCGGCGATCTTGCTCTGCAGCTCATGGACCACGTCGCGGACCTGGTCGATGTACGGCTGCATCGACACCGTGGTGTCGACCACCAGCACGATCGCGGTGCGGAACTTGTCCGCCGTCGCCACAGCCGCGCTACCGTTGCCGGTTTTCTGCGCGGCGCTGCCCGGGTCGATCGAGGCGACATTGAGCAACTGCACCGGCTGGCCGTTTTCGTCGAAGCTTTCCCGCGAACCGAAGATCGGCAGCAGGTAGAACTGGTTCTGCGGCACCGCGCTGGCCGCCGGCTCCAGGGCCAGCACCCGCTGGTTGTCGGCCGGGTTCTTCTGCGCGTTCAGCAACAGGTTCTTCGCCGAGGCCGGATTGGCCAGCAGCTTGTCGATATCGGCGGCATCGCGCAGGAACATCACCGGCTCACGCCCGGAGCGCTCGGTGAACTTGAGCACCAGGCTCTGCTTCCACTCGCTGACCTTGGCGCCCGGCAGCCAGCCTTCGCTGCGCCCGTCGCTGGCGGCACCGACGCGCAGCCAGGGCGCACCGTCGACGGTCTTGCGCTGGTAGACGTACAGCACCGAGAACGCCGGCAGCGCCTTGTCGGCCTGGCCACCGGGCGAGTTGTACAACTGCGCTCCGGGCTGGCTCAACACGCGCTGGAACAGGGTTTTCTTGCCGACCATGAGCAACGGGCGGTTGCCACCGTCCGCCTCGCCCGGCGAAGCCTGGGCAACCGGCGTCGTGCTCACCGGGTCTGCCGGCCTGTCCGAGGCGGGCGGCGTGCTCGACAGGGCAGGCGTCCCCGCCACCGGCGTGCCGGACGCCGGCGGCGTGGTGCTGGTGGTCGCTGGCGCCCTCAGCGGTTTGTCACTGCCCAGCCACCAGTAGCCGGCACCGGCGACGCCGATGGCCGCCGCCACCGCGACGGCCAGCAGGGCCAGTACCGGACCACGGCGCTGCTGCGAGTCGCGCAGCACCGGCTGTGGACTCGGTGGCGGCGCGGGCTGGGGCGTTGGCCGCGAGGCCGGTTGCGCCGGCGGCGGGTTGGGAATTTCGATCGAGACCGGCGTCAGCCCGCCCAGGTCGGGGGTCGCCGGTTTCTCGGGCACCTTGGACAGGGCCAGGGGCTGGATCAGGGTCGACTCCAGCGCCTCCTCGGCCGGCAGATTGTCCAGCGCCGCCTGCAAGGCCGCGGCGTCGGCGAAGCGCTCCGCTGGATCCTTGGCCAGCAGCCGCTGCAGGATGTGCTGGTAGCGACCGTGCTGGATCGGCAGTTCCGGCAGCGGTTCGGTGAGGTGCGCCAGCGCCGTCGACAGCGCGTCGGTGCCGGTGTAGGGCAGCTTGCCGACGAGGATTTCGTAGAGCACCACGCCCAAGGCATAGAGGTCGGCACGGCCGTCGATCTCCTGGCCGCGCGCCTGTTCCGGGCTCATGTAGCTCGGCGTACCGACGGCGAAGCCGGCCTGGGTGAACTGGGTGCGGTCGTCCAGCGACTTGGCGATGCCGAAGTCCGAGAGCACCGCGGTGCCGTCGGCGCGGAACAGGATGTTGGCCGGCTTCACGTCGCGGTGCACCAGCCCCTGGGCATGGGCATAGCCCAGTGCCGAGGCGATCTGGCGGATGTACTGCACGCCCTGCTCCGGGCTCAGGCCGGCGGCGATGCGCTCCTTGAGCGTGCCGTTGGGCAGGTACTCCATGGCCATGTAGTACAGCTCGCCGACATTGCCGATATCGTGGATGGTCACGGTATGCGGGTGCGACAGCCGCGCCAGGGTCCGACCTTCGCGCAGGAAGCGCTCGCAGAAGGTCGGGTCGGCAGCCAGCGCGGCCGCCATGACTTTCAGCGCCACCTTGCGCTCCAGCGACCGTTGGGTCGCCAGATAGACGGTGGCCATGGCGCCTTCGCCAATCTCGCCGTCTATGTCGAATCCGGGAATCAGTATGTCCATGTGGGGAAGTGTCTTCAGGTGGCTTTGACGACGATCGCCGTAATGTTGTCGGGGGCGCCCCGGGTCAGGCCCAGGTGGACCAGGCTGCGCACCACGGCATAGGGTTCCGGATGAGCGAGCACGTCGCGGATCTCGGCGTCCTCGGCGGTCTTGTTCAGGCCGTCGCTGCACAGCAGAAAGCTGTCGCCGGGGAGCACCTGGAAGTTGCTCGTCGACAGTTCCAGTTGCGCCTCGACGCCAATCGCCCGGGTGACGATATTGGCCCGCGGGTGCACCCGTGCCTCGGCTTCACTGAGCAGGCCGCTGTCCTGCAGGTCCTGGACGTAGCTGTGATCGCGGGAAATGCTCTCCAGCTGGCCATCGCGCAGGCGATACAGGCGGCTGTCACCGGCCCACAGGCAGATCGCGGCGTCACCGCGAACCGCCAGCAGCACCACGGTGCTGCCCATCATCGACACCCCGCGGTTGCCGGCCTCTTCGCGAACCGCCGCGTTGACCTCGGCCAGGCGCGTGCGCAGGGCATTGCTGTAGATCGCCAGCGAGTCCGACGGCGGAATACGCCGCAGGGTGTCGACGATCAGGCTGGCGACATAGTCGCCCGCCGCATGCCCGCCCATGCCGTCGGCCACGGCCCACAGGCCGGCATCGGGCAGGTCGAGGCAGGCGTCCTCGTTGATCTGGCGCACCATGCCGACATGGCTGTAGCTGGCCGACTTGTAGGTGATTTCAGGAGTATTGGCCATTTAGCTCGCCACTCCCTTGCCCAGCAGGAAACTGCCGAAATCGGCGGTGGCCGGCAGCCCCTGGCAACGCATCAGGCCCGCGTCGATCCGCTGCGACCCCCGCCCCCACCACAGGCTCGAACCGACACAGGCCTGTTCGGCCAGGGCCTGGGCGCGGCTCTGGGCATCGAGCGCGGCAAAGCGCTGCAGACCGGCGAACTCGCTGCCCGGCGTCTTGTTGGCGTACACCAGCCGGCCGAGGTTCTGCACACCGTGCTCGAACGCCTCGAAACTGGCGCCCTCCTCCAGGGTCGCCAGCAACAGCGCTTCGGCCCGCTCGAACCAGTCATCGGCACCGCCGACCACCGTCGCCAGGGCATGCCCATCATCCAGCGGCTGGGCGATGGTCAACGGAAAGTAGCGTCCGACCCGATCGATGCTCGGCATCAGCACACCGGCCACCGCCTCCGGGCCGCAGACCCCCGCTGCCAGCACGAAGCGCCAGAGCGGGCTGACCAGGTACACGTTCAACCATTCGCTGCCCAACTGCTGCTGGCTGGCATGCAGCCCGGACGCCAGCCAGGCGTCCCACGGCTGCACGAAATCCTGAGGCAGTCCACGGCTGACGAAATCGCCGCGGCTGGCCAGCTTGCCGTAGTAACCGACTGTCGTCATAGGCGCTCCGGCAGGCTGAAGCCGCTGAGCACGCGGCTCTTGAACGGGTTGAAGGCACTGTTGGCGCGCAGCTCGTAGGAGATGCTCGCACCATCGACCCGCAGGCGCAGGTTGAAGCGGTCCGGCGAGTTGCCGGCCACCAGGTCCGACTGCTCCAGCAGGCGGAACCAGGCCCACGGACCGTCCAGGGTCACGCCGGAACGGCCGGTGGCCGAAGGAGGCGAGATCGACAGGCGCACCACGCCGATGCTGCCCGGATTCGGCCACTGCATCGCCACCGGGCGGCTCGGGCCGTGGTCGTAGCTGATCTGCTGGCCGTCGAGGTCGAGCAGGAACTGGGTGATCGAAGCATCCATCGCCACCGGCTTGAGCTCGAAGCGTACGATCGGCTGGGTGCCACCGGAGCGGAAGAACGCATCGCGAATCGCCGCGGCGCGCTGGAAGGTCTGCAGCACGCCCGGAGAAATCCCCAGCTTCTGCGCCGCCCCCGGCTGCCAGCGCCAGGTCGCCGTCGAGGTGTCGACATAGGGTTGCAGGTACTTGCGGAAGTAGTTGTCCATCACCCCGCCGACGCCGAAGAACTGGCCGAAGTCGTCGAGGGTCGCATCCCGGGAACTGCCGGGGGACAACGGATAACGCCCGCTGAGGGACTGCCGGTAGACGTTCACCACCTCGCTGACCCAGGCCGCGTTCAATTGGTTGCGCACCCCGCCCATCATGCTGTTGGTGGTCGAGCTGACCACCGACTTGACCAGGCCCTGCACCAGCGGTGGCTGCCGCTCGGCATTCAGGCTGACCCGGGCGGCGGCACCCGCGGCCTGGTTCTTGGCCTCACCGAGCAGGGCATCGCCACTGGCCCCGACCATGGCGCTGACCTGCACATACAGCGCGTTCATGTCCGCCAGCAGGCCATCGATGGCTGCCGGCTCGCCCTCGCCCTTGCTGACCAGCGCATTGAGTTCGGCGAAATGCGCGCTGACCGGGTCTTCGGCCGGTGCCGTCGGCGCGTCGCTGGCCGGCTGTTCCTGACCGAGCATCGAGCCCAGGCGCTGCTTGATCTGGTCGACGCCGCTGTCGACCTTCTTGCCCTGGGCCGCCAGCAGGCGCTCTTCCTGCTGCAAGTCGGTTTCCTTGGCCACCGCCACCAGCAGCTTCTTCAATGGCGAGGTCGGCCCGGAAATCACCCGCAGCACGTCGGCCGCCTGGGCCACGCTGGTGATCGGCACGAAGTCGATATCGGCCAGCAGCGCATCCCACTGCCGCAGGTAATCCTGGAAGTACAGCCGGCGCACATCCGCCGCCAGGCTGGCGACGTTCTGCTGCTCCCCCTGATCGCGGCCCAGCACCCACTGCTCTTCCGCCAGGGTCCCGGCCTGGTTCAGGCTGGCCAGCAGAAACGCCTCGCGGTAGCCCTTGGCGGTGAAGAACCCGCTGAGGGGTTCGCTCAGCGGCTTGCCGCTCTTGCGGCTGAACACCAGCGCGGCATCGCGGCCGGCGGCGTCGCTGATGCGGAAGTCACTGACTCCGGCCGGCAGCTTCTGGCGCTTGACCCGGTCATAGACCCGTTGCGCCACCGGCAGTTGTTGCAACTGCCGCCGCAGGTCATCGATCAGCCGCTCGTCCAGTCGCGCATTCGGCGGATGCCGGTCGAACAGCGCCTTGAGGTGCTCGCCCAGGGCCAGACGCTGATCCGGCGGCAGGTCGCGCGGCAGATTGCGGTCCCAGTCGAGGGCGATCCAGGCCTTGATGAACTCCGGGTCGTAGTGCTCGTTATCGGCCAGCATCAGATAGGCCTTCAGGCCCTCGTAGAGGAAGTCCGAGCTGCCCCCACTGCGCAACTGTTCCTCGACACGGGTCACCAGACGTGGCGCGAACACCGCGATCAGCAGCTTGCGATAGACGCTGGCGGACTCGGCCTCGAGCATGTCGCCCTGGTACAGCCCCAGCCCCTCGGACCAGCCCGGCGCATCGCCGGCCAGGTGCCGGACCGCATTGAGCAGCGGCAGCACCGCCAGCACGTCGCGTTGCGCCGGGCTGAGGTTCTGCACGCTCTGGCCCAGCGGTGCGACCTTCTGGTCGACCTGGGCGATATAGGCCTGGTTGGCCTTGTAGCTGATCAGCCACAGGGTGCTGACCAGCAGCACCACCGCCACCGTCGCCGCCAGTACGCCACGGGCCAGCCACTTGCGCCGCCGCTCGACCTTGGGGTTGACCCCGACCAGGCCGCGCTCGGCGAAGGCCACCGCGGTGAACAGCTTCTCGATGAAGTAACTGCGCCCGGTGCCGCTCTGGCGGGCCAGGTGCTGGCGGTCCAGGCTCATGCTCTGGGCCATGGCACCGATCAGACGGTCGATCGGGCTGCCTTCCTGGGTGCCGCTGGTAAAGTACACCCCGCGCAGCAGCGCGCGGTCTTCATAGGCGTTGGGCTTGAACACACCGTCGAGGAAGCTCTGCAGGCACTCGCGCAGCGCGCCGAACTGTTGCGGGAAACCATAGATCAGGTCACGCCGGGCCGGGTCGCGCTCCTGCTGCAGACGCTCCACCAGGCGCTCGTTGAGCCGCTGCTCCAGAGCCGCGAATTCGCCCTTGAAGTGCACCAGCGGGCTTTCGGCGTTCTTGCCGTCGTCCAGGGTGAAGGTCGTGCCCCACACCTGTGCCCGCTCTTCCTTGCTCAGGGAGTCGAAGAACTCCATGAAACCCGGCACCAGGTCGAGCTTGGTCAGCATCAGGTAGATCGGGAAGCGCACGCCGAGCTGGGTGTACAACTCCTGGATCCGGGCGCGGATCGCCGCGGCATGGGCCGCCCGTTCGGCGTCGGTGCCGAGCAGCAGGTCGGACAGGCTGATGGCGATGAACGCACCATCGATCGGCCGGCGCGAACGCTGGGTCTTGAGCAGGTCGAGGAAACCCAGCCAGGCCGCCTTGTCCACCTGGGCATGGCTGTCCTGGGTGGTGTAGCGGCCGGCGGTATCGAGCAGCACGGCCTCGTCGGTGAACCACCAGTCGCAGTTGCGGGTACCGCCGACACCGCGGATCGCCCCGGCGCCCAGTTGCGCGGCCAGGGGGAAATGCAGGCCGGAGTTGACCAGCGCGGTGGTCTTGCCCGAACCGGGCGGGCCGATGATCACGTACCACGGCAGCTCGTACAGGTTACGGCGCTCGTCGCCACCGAGCCGGGCCTTTTTCAGCAGGGCCAGGGCCTCGTCCATGCGTTGGCGCAGGGTCGCCAGCTCTTCGGCGGTGGCGACGCTGGCCGCATCCGGCGGCGTATCCGCGGCCAGGCTCTGCATGACCTTCGCCGCCTGGCGGCGGGCCTGGATCAGGCGGAACACGCGATAAGCGATCCAGATCGCGAAGATCAGGATGATCAGCGCCCAGCGCCGCCCTTCCGGCACCAGCACTTCCAGCAACGGGCCGACGAACCAGATGATCAGGCTCAGGGCGATCAGCCCCAGCACCGGGATCACCCAGCGAATGACAAAACCGAAAAAAGCCTTCACTCGACTCCCTCCGCAAAGACTGTGATTTCCACCCGGCGATTCTTCGCCCGGCCTTCGGCCGTGGCGTTCGACGCCAGCGGCTCGGTGTCGCTGCGCCCTTCGGCACTGAAGCGCTCGGGCTGGCCGGTCTTCGCCGCGAGGATCTGCAGCACCTGCTCGGCCCGCGCCTGGGACAACGCCCAGTTCGACGGGAAGCGCAGGGTGGCGATCGGACGGTTGTCGCTGTGGCCGGTGACCCGCACCTGGCCCTTGACCTTGCGGATCGCATCGGCGATGCGCAGCATCAGCGGCTGGAAGTCATCGACGATGCTGGCGCTGCCCGAGGCGAACAGTTCGTCGCCGCGGATGGTCACCACCGAACGGTCGACCTTGTCCTCCACCGCGACCTTGCCAGCCCTGATTTCCTCGGCGAGGAAACCGGCCAGGCGCGGCCGCTCGACCACCTTGGGCTGTACCACCGGCCGGTCGATGGTCTGCACCGGGATCTCGCCCAGGGCATGGATGTTCTTGAACACCGGCTCGGCGTCGGCGGCCAGCTTCATGCGCAGGCCGAACAGCAGGGCCAGCAGCAGCGCAAGGCCGATCGCCACGCCGACCCAGGGCGGCATGAACTGGCTGAGGCGGTCGCGGGCCACGGTCAGGCCGCGCCAGCGCGGCGACAGTTCACGCTCGTATTCGCCACGGGCACTGCGGATGGTCGCGGCGGTGCGCTCACGCAACGCCTCCAGCTGGCTGCGGCCGTCGTTCATGACCCGGTAGCGGCCTTCGAAGCCCAGGCACATGCACAGGTACAAGAGCTCCAGCAGGTACAGGCGCTCGCGCGGGCTCTGCAGGCAGTGTTCGAGCAGCTGGAACACCTTCTCGCCGCCCCAGGCCTCGTTGTGCACGGTGATCAGCAGACTCTGCTTGCCCCACTCGCTGGTACTGCCCCATGGGGTACTGAGCACCGCTTCGTCGAGGGCGGTGCACAGCGCATAACGCGCCAGCAGCACCTCGTTGCGCGCCACGCCGGCGGCCTCGGCACGCTCCTCGAACTGCCGCAGGTAACCCAGCAACTGCGCCCGCAGGCTGGCCGGGGCCGGATGGGCGATGGTGTTGCGCAGCCGGGTGAGCAGCGCCAGCAACGGGCCGGCGGCGCTTTCCAGCGGGTTCAGGCCCTGGGACTGGCCAATCGGCAGCGGCGCGGCCGGCATCGACAGCGGGGCGCTCGGCTCGGCCCGTGGCGCGGCCTGGGGCTCGCGGCCACCGGGCCGCGGCATGAACTGGGTACGGTCGTTGGGTACCGGGGCTGGCTGGCCCAGCGGATCTTCATTGGAGTGCATCGCCGCTTATCCTCGGATGGCCCAGAAAGCCAGGTTCAACCCCGGGAACTCCCCGGCGACATGGAACGCGAAGCCGCCGGAGTGCATCAGTTGCTTCCAGTGCTCGCTGCCACGATCGAGCTCGTAGTAGGTGGAGCCGGCGTGGAACGGGATCTGCCGCGGCGCCACCGGCAACGGCAGCAGGCCGATGCCCGGCAGTTGCAGGTTCACCAGGTCGCGGATGTGCTCCACCGAACCGATCTTGCTCTGCTGGACGAAACGCCCGCGCAGGGTTTCGCTGGGGATGTCGGCACGTACGACCAGGATGAAGCTTGCGTTGTCGATCAGCGTCCTGTCGGCCAGCATCGCCACATGGATGCCGTAGGCCTTTTCCACGATCGGGATCGGCGTCGCCTTACTGTCGATCAGCATCGACAGCGCCTCGCGCAGCGCCTGCATGACCGGGGCGAAGCTCAGCGCCAGGGCGTCGTGCTGGTACTGCGGATACTCGGCCGGGCGCCGGCCGGTCTGGGAAAAGGTGGAGAACTCGCCGGCCAGGCTCACCAGTTCGCTGTAGAAGCGTTCCGGGTGCAGCGGGCTCAACTGGCTCAGGTGGCTGATCAGCGGCTCGGCGCGGTTGACCAGTTGCAGCAGCATGAAATCGGCGATCTCCGAGGCGCCGCCGGCGCCCGAGGCGACCACGCGCCCGGCCAGCGCTTCACCACGCTGGTGCAGCAGGCCCAGCAGCTCGCTGCGAAACGCCGCCAGCGGCTTGCTCGCGGCCACGTCGAGCACCGGCGGGATATAGCTTTCGTCCAGCACCAGGGCGCGGTCGGCGCGTTTTTCCTTGATCCGTACCAGGCCGATGGCGGCGTAGTCGCTCAGGCCATCGCCCCCGGTCAGCAGGCGCAGGGCCCGGGAACCGACGGCCACCGGCGCCCGGTTCTCGAACGGCGCGTTGTCGTCACGCACCTCGCGCACCTGGCTCAGGTAACGCGCCCCGCCCAGCTCCTCGCCCTCGTCCACGGTGTCACGGGCACCGGCGCGCTTGAGCGGCAGCGCCAGGTAGATCACCCCGTCACGCAGGCTGTCCTCGATGCTCAGCGGGCTCGGCGCCAGGTCATCGTGGGGAATGTTGAACGGCGTGCCGTCCGGCAGCAGGCCCTTGGCGGAAACGATGGCCAGCTTGCCCTGGGCCAGCAGGCCCTGGTCGATCAACAGTTCGGAGAACCCCCAGGCACCGGCGGACAGCGGACGGCTGCGGGCGTCGATCAGGTTTTCCAGGTAACGGTCATGCTGCTGGAAGTGCTGCGTTCCGATGAACATGCCTTCCGACCAGACCACTCGATTGTTCCAGGACATGGCTTCTCCGTTTGCCTAAGGGGCGGAGCCTTCGACGGCGCTGCGCACGGCACGCACATCGAGGCTGATCTGATAGTCGGTGACCTGCCGGGGCTGGACGCTGAGTACGCTGCGCCACAACGCCTGGTCGATCTCGCGATAACCCACCACCAGCCCGACATGGCGGGTCGCGGGGTTGAGCGGCCGCTCGACGCTCAACTGTTCGCCGGGCTGCACCAGCACTTCGTCCTGGTCGATCAGGTCGGCGCCGAGGGTCGCCTGGGCCCGTTCGGCCAGGGCGAAATAGTCGGCTCGATTGAAGTTGGCGGTGTTCTTCAGCTCGAAAATGCGCACCCGCACCGGAGCCGGGGCCCCGTTGGCGCCGGGGTTGAGACCGCTGATGGCATGAAAGTTCAGGACAGCGGTGGCGCTGTCGGCCGCCGGCTCATCGGCAGGCGCTGGTGCGGCCGCGTCCTTGCTGCACGCATTGAGCAGCAGCGTCATGGCCGCTGCCAGTAAAACTCGGTGAATCATCCTGCGTCCTCAGTGACGGTCTGGCTTTCCGTTGAATCCGTTTGTTGCCTTCAGCCTTCAGAACCTGCCGGGGGACTGGCCCTTGTGGGAGCGGGCTTGCCCGCGAAAGCGCCCTCAAGGCCGTCACCCGCCTCAACCTATCCCCTGCCCAGCCGCGCGCTGTGTTCCTCGTACGCCCGACTGAACTCGCGTCCGAACAGGTCCTGGAAGTCGTCCTCGGCCTCGCGGGAAATCCGCGAATACAGCTCGGTGAACTGCTGCCAGTACTGCGCCTGGCGCGAACCGCCGAACAGGTTCGACAGGCCGCCCGGGCGGCTCATGCGCGCCTCCAGTTCGGCCGGTTCGAAACGCTTGAGCAAATGCTTGATCGCCGCTTCCACCCCGGCCATGACCGCCAGCTGGTGCGCCCGCAGGTCGTCGAAGCTGTCGCGGACCGCCTGGTCCGGCGCCATGAATGCCTGATTGCCGTGGCGCAGCAGAAGCAGCAGCGCCTCATCGGCATTCGGCGCGAACTTCAGCGGGTTGTTCTCCACCGGCCGGATCATCGTCTGCTGCATGCGGAACTCGCCCTTGAGGCTGCTGCGGGCACGCAGGACGTCGATCAGGCCCTCGACCATCAGCCGGTAGCTGCGGCCGACCGCCTCCATCTGCGCTTCCACCTGGGCACCGTCGATGCGTAGCTGGTCGAGCCCGGCGCCCCGCAGGAAGGCCTGCAGCAGGTCGGCCTGCGGGCTTCCCGGTGGCACCGGGGCGGCCACCGGAGCAGGCTGCGATACGGGCTGCGGTGCGGGGATGGGCGCAGGCTCGGGTGCGGCGACTGGAGCCGGAGCCGGAGCCGGAGCCGGAGCCGGAGCCGGAGCCGGAGCCGGGAAAGGCTCCACCGCCAGGGGTGCCGGAGCAACGACATCGGGCATCACCACCGGGATCGGCGCCGGTTGGCCGACCGGGGCCTTGGGTGTATCGCCGAACAGGTCCCAGTCTTCCGGAATCATGTTCATACCGGGGCTGGCGACCGGGGCCGAGGGAATCGGCGGGGTCGGCGCAATCACCGGAGCAGGCGGAGCCACTGGCGTCGGCGGGCGAAAATCATGCTGTTGCGCCGGCACATGATCCGGCACGGTCGCCGGCGGCACGCTCGCGGGCGTCAGGAAGTCGAACAGATCGGGGAAGGTGTCCATCGCCGAGCCGCCCTGGAAATGCGCCGGGATGCTCGCCGGCTGGGGCGTCGGCGTGGGAGCGGCCGCGGCACGCCCCATCAGGGCCTCGAAACTGTTGGAGGTGTCCACCCCGGACAGGGGCGAATCGGCCAGTTGCAGGTTGAAGTCGATCCGTACACGGATTTCATACTCGCCGATCCGGATGATTTCGCCATCCTGCAACAGCTCGCTGTTGCCCCGGCGCAGACGGATACCGGAATTGACCAGTTCCACGCCATTGGTACTGTTATCCGTCAGATAGTAACGACCCTCCCTGTATTGGATAACACAATGTCGTGAAGAAACCAGCCGCTCCGGATCGGGCAGCACCCAGTCATTCTCAGAACTGCGGCCAATTGCCATCACGCCCTTGTCCATGGTCTTTTCGGGACATTGGCCAGGGGTGATCTTGTGATAACTAGTAATAGTCAAGCACAGCGACATTGCGCCTCCTTGCAGTACTTCCACGCACAGCCGGCCCGCTGCGGTGTTCCTGCAGCAAGCGCGGTCCGGGCCTTCCGGCCCCGGGGTAAAACCCCATTATTTTCAGCCATTTCGGCGAAACTGGAAGATTCTACCCACAATTTTCCCACAATCGTACAGGTCATGACCCGGCAGTCGACGGCCTTGCCGAGCCCGTCACAACTGTAACAAAGGGTGAGTAGCTTACCTTGACAAGCCCCAAGTACTACACCAAAAATGCACAACTTCCTGTTTATACATGATGGCCGTGTGATATCAAAGTCCCTATATCCACGAGAATTATGAGAATTTCCCCGAGGGAACTTTCTCGGGAAATAGCTGGCACTTTGCCAGGCGATAAGGAGATCGAACTTGCTGGACCTGCCGTTGTTGCTTGCTGCTGTTTCCGCGAACTCGCCCTGCGGCGAGGACTTGGAATATGACGCGCAATTCCTGCAATTGGAACGTGATGCCCAGGGTAAACCCGAGCGCATCATGGGCGACTCCGTGCAACCGGCAGAACCGCCCGCCTGGCGTGTCATCGAGCAATCGAGCACGGCCCTGCTGCAACGCAGCAAAGACCTGCGCATCACCCATTTCCTGGCGCAAAGCAGCCTGGCCCTCGAAGGCTTCGCCGGCCTGCGCGACGCCCTCGAACTGATTCACCAGTTGCTCCAGCAATACTGGGGCGAACTCTATCCCTTGCTCGACGCCGACGACGACAATGACCCCACGGTGCGGGTCAACGCCTTGTCCGGCCTGGCCTGCGACACCAACGTGCGGTTGTTGCGCGAAAGCGTGCTGACCCGCTCGCGGGCCTTCGGCACCGTAACCCTGCGCGCCGCACTGAACGCCAGCGGCCTGTTGAGCTTCGCCGACGAGAGCCTGAGCCCCGACGAACTGAGCGGCGCCCTGCGCGATACCGACCCGGATGAACTGGAGGCCGTGCGCAACGCCATCACCGAGGCCCGCAGCACGCTGGAAGCCATCGAGCGCTTCGTTTCCGAACAGGTCGGCTCGGCCCAGGGGGTCGACCTCAGCGCCCTGCGCCAACCGCTCAAGCTGGCGTTGCAGGTGCTCGCCGAATACGCCCCGGGCGGTGCCGCCCCGGCCCCGGAGGCTACCGACGGCACCGGCGACAGCAGCGAATACCCGTCGGCGGACGCTCCCGCGGTCGCGGCGCCACGTGCCACCGGCGAGATCGGCAACCGCGACGACGTGTTGCGCAGCCTCGACCGGATCCTCGCCTACTACACCCGCCACGAGCCTTCGAGCCCGCTGCCGGTGCTGTTGAACCGGGCGAAGCATCTGGTCCACGCCGACTTCGAGGCGATCGTGCGCAACCTGATCCCCGACGGCATGTCCCAGTTTGAAAACCTGCGTGGTCCGGAAGGCGAATAAGCCTGAACCCTCCGCGCAGTTACGTTAACGGCCTATACCGATGACGCCTACACCGTCGCAACAGCGACCAGGAGCAGCAACGTGGCGAAGCAAAGTTCTCAGAAATTCATCGCGCGCAATCGCGCGCCACGGGTCCAGATCGAGTACGACGTGGAACTCTACGGCGCCGAGAAAAAGGTCCAGTTGCCTTTCGTGATGGGCGTGCTGGCCGACCTGGCCGGCAAACCCGCCGAGCCGCTGGCCGCCGTCGCCGACCGCAAGTTCCTGGAGATCGACGTCGACAACTTCGACTCGCGTCTCAAGGCCATGAAACCGCGGGTCGCGTTCAACGTGCCGAACGAGCTGACCGGTGAAGGCAACCTGAGCCTGGACATCACCTTCGAAAGCATGGACGACTTCAGCCCCGCCGCCGTGGCGCGCAAGGTCGACTCGCTGAACAAGCTGCTCGAGGCGCGCACCCAGCTGGCCAACCTGCTGACCTACATGGACGGCAAGACCGGTGCCGAGGAAATCATCATGAAGGCCATCAAGGATCCGGCGCTGCTCCAGGCCCTGGCCAGTGCGCCAAAGCCCCAGGACTCCGAGCCCAGCGCTTAATCAGGACGAACGATCATGACCCAGTTGCAGCAAGACAATCAGCCTCTGCAAAGCGGCACCACCGAACCCAGCGAATTCGCCAGCCTGCTGATGCAGGAGTTCAAACCCAAGACCGAGCGTGCCCGCGAGGCCGTCGAGGGCGCCGTGCGCACCCTGGCCGAGCAGGCCCTGGCGCAGACCGACCTGGTGTCCAACGACGCCATCAAGTCGATCGAGTCGATCATCGCCGCCATCGACGCCAAGCTCACCGCCCAGGTCAACCAGGTGATCCACCACCCCGAGTTCCAGCAGCTGGAAAGCGCCTGGCGTGGCCTGCACTACCTGGTCAACAACACCGAAAGCGATGAACAGCTGAAGATTCGCGTGCTGAACATCTCCAAGCCGGAGCTGCACAAGACCCTGAAGAAATTCAAGGGCACGGCCTGGGACCAGAGCCCGATCTTCAAGAAGATGTACGAAGAGGAATACGGCCAGTTCGGCGGCGAGCCCTACGGCTGCCTGGTCGGCGACTACTACTTCGACCAGTCGCCACCGGATGTCGAGCTGCTGGGCGAGCTGTCCAAGGTCTGCGCGGCGATGCACGCGCCGTTCATTTCCGCCGCCTCGCCGACCGTGATGGGCATGGGCTCGTGGCAGGAACTGTCGAACCCGCGCGACCTGACCAAGATCTTCACCACGCCGGAATACGCCGGCTGGCGCTCCCTGCGTGAATCGGAAGACTCGCGCTACATCGGCCTGACCATGCCGCGGTTCCTGGCCCGCCTGCCCTATGGCGCCAAGACCGACCCGGTGGAGGCCTTCGCCTTCGAGGAAGACACCGACGGCGCCGACAGCAACAAGTACACCTGGGCCAACGCGGCCTACGCCATGGCGGTGAACATCAACCGCTCGTTCAAGCACTACGGCTGGTGCTCGCGGATTCGCGGCGTCGAGTCCGGCGGCGAGGTCGAAGGCCTGCCGGCGCACACCTTCCCGACCGACGATGGCGGCGTGGACATGAAGTGCCCGACCGAGATCGCCATCTCCGACCGTCGTGAAGCGGAACTGGCGAAGAACGGTTTCATGCCGCTGCTGCACAAGAAGAACACCGATTTCGCCGCGTTCATCGGCGCCCAGTCGCTGCAGAAACCGGCCGAGTACGACGATCCGGACGCCACCGCCAACGCCAACCTGGCCGCGCGCCTGCCGTACCTGTTCGCCACCTGCCGCTTCGCCCATTACCTGAAGTGCATCGTTCGCGACAAGATCGGTTCGTTCAAGGAAAAGGACGAAATGCAGCGCTGGTTGCAGGACTGGATCCTCAACTACGTCGACGGCGACCCGGCCCACTCCACCGAAACCACCAAGGCCCAGCATCCGCTGGCGGCGGCGGAAGTGGTGGTCGAGGACGTCGAAGGCAACCCGGGCTACTACACCTCCAAGTTCTTCCTGCGTCCGCATTACCAGCTCGAAGGCCTGACCGTGTCGCTGCGCCTGGTGTCGAAGCTGCCATCGGCGAAGGGGGCGTAACCCCACAGGCGCTGTTTTCCCCGATGGGAGCAGGCTCCCATACGGGGAAGGCGTCACCCGTAATAACGGCGACCTCGCCATCGACGGCAGGTCCTGGCTAACAACCTCGTGGTGCAGACCACACTGGAGAAAACATGGCTGTTGATATCTTCATCAAGATCGGTGACATCAAGGGCGAGTCCATGGACAAGGCCCACAAGGACGAAATCGACGTCCTGAACTGGAGCTGGGGCATGTCCCAGTCCGGCAACATGCACATGGGTGGTGGCGGTGGCGCCGGCAAGGTCAACATCCAGGACCTGTCGCTGACCAAGTACGTCGACAAGTCCTCGCCCAACCTGATGATGCACTGCGCCAGCGGCAAGCACGTCGACAAGGTCACCCTGGTGGTGCGCAAGGCCGGCGGCGAAAGCCAGGTCGAGTACATGAAGATCGACCTGAGCGAAGTGCTGATCACCTCGCTGAGCACCGGCGGCTCGGGCAGCGATGATCGCCTGACCGAAAACGTCACCCTGAACTTCGCCCAGGTCCAGGTCGAGTACCAGGAGCAGAAGGCCGACGGTTCCAAGCAGGGCGGCCCGGTCAAGTTCGGCTGGAACATCCGCTCGAACACCAAGATGTGATCCTCGTGCCCCCGACGCCCGGCGTCGGGGGCACCTGGCGCAACACCCCCGAATTCGATTCATTGCCGGTGTCCAAGCATGGCCAAGCCTGCGCTTCCCGATCCGTGGAGCTGCCGCCCCGCAGCGTCCAGTTCCTGTGACGTCGCACGATGAGCAGCGTGCCCAGCGACTTCGCCCTGCGCGAACGCCTGCAACCGTCATTGCTCGACCGGTTGACCGACGACGACCCCGGCCACCCGCAGGAAGGCACGGACAAGCGCGTGCTGTCCCTGAGCCAACTCAAGGCCTCGGTGCTGCGTGACCTGACCTGGCTGCTCAATACCACCTCGCTGCTCGACGCCGACGCCACCCTGCATACCCCGGCCGGCACCTCGGTGGTCAACTACGGCCTGCCGGCACTGGCCGGCTACAGTGCCTCGAGCATCGATATCCCGGCGCTGGAAAGCCTGATCCACAAGGCCATCGCCACGTTCGAGCCACGCATCCTGGCCAGCACCCTGCGGGTCCGCGCCCAGGTTGCCTACGGCGAGATGAACCACAACGCCCTGAGCTTCGAAATCGAGGGCGACCTGTGGGCCCTGCCGGCGCCCCTGCCGCTGCTGCTGCGCACCGACCTCGACCTGGAGTCCGGCCATGTCCGCGTGGTCCCGGCCGAGCAACGGAGACGTTCATGAACCCGCGCCTGCTCGACCTCTACAACCAGGAGCTGCAGCACGTCCGCGAAAGTGCCGCCGAGTTCGCCAAGGAATACCCGAAGATCGCCGGGCGCCTGACGCTGTCCGGGATCGACTGCGCCGACCCCTATGTCGAGCGCCTGCTGGAAGGTTTCGCCTACCTCACCGCGCGTGTGCAGCTCAAGCTCGATGCCGAGTACCCGACCTTCACCCACAACCTGCTGGAAATCGCCTACCCGCACTACCTGGCACCGACGCCGTCGATGACCGTGGTGCAGTTGCAGACCGACCCCGACGAGGGTTCGCTGGCCAGCGGTTTCACCCTGCCACGGGACAGCGTGCTGCGCGCGACCCTCGGCAAGGACACCCAGACCTCCTGCGAGTACCGCACCGCCCATGCGGTGACGCTGTGGCCGCTGCAGGTCAGCCAGGCCGAGTACTTCGGCAACCCGGCGACCGTGCTCGGCCGTCTGGCCGCCAGCGAGCCCAAGGCCAAGGCCGGCCTGCGCCTGACCCTGCGCACCGGCGCCGAGCTGCCCTTCAACCAGCTCGACCTGGACAACCTGCCGCTGTACCTCAATGGTGCCGACGAGCAACCGTTCCGCCTCTACGAACAACTGCTGGGCAATGCCTGCGCGGTCTTCGCCCGTGCTCCGGGCGGCGACTGGGTCGAGCGCCTGCCCCAGGACGCCCTGCGCTCCTGCGGCTTCGACGACCGCGAAGCGGCAATGCCGGTGGTGGCCCAGGCCTTCCAGGGCTATCGCCTGCTGCAGGAATACTTCGCCCTGCCCCAGCGCTACCTGTTCGTCGACTTCAGCGGGCTGGGCCGGGCGGTCAAACGCTGCAGCGGCCAGGAGCTGGAACTGATCGTGCTGTTCGAGCGCTTCGACCCGAGCCTGGAAAGCAGTGTCGACACCGCCCAGTTCGTGCCTTTCTGCACCCCGGCGATCAACCTGTTCCCGCGCCGCCTGGACCGCATCCACCTGTCCGAACGGGTCAACGAACACCATGTGATCGCCGACCGCACCCGGCCGATGGATTTCGAGATCCACTCGCTGACCGGCGTCACCGGCCACGGCACCGGGCCCGACCAGCCATTCCTGCCCTTCTACGCCGTGCGCGATCCGTCGCGCTACGGCCGCGACCAGGCCTACTACATCCTGCGCCGCGAGCCGCGGGTACTGTCCAGCGAGCAGCGGCGCAAGGGTACCCGCTCGACCTACATCGGCAGCGAAACCTTCGTCAGCCTGGTCGACAGCCAGCAGGCGCCCTACCGCCATGACCTGCGCCAGCTCGGCGTCAGCGCGCTGTGCACCAACCGCGACCTGCCGCTGTTCATGAGCGTGGGCAGCGGCAAGAGCGACTTCACCCTGGCCGACAGCGCCCCGGTATCGGCGGTGCGCTGCCTGGCCGGGCCGAGCCGGCCACGGGCCAGCCATGCCCACGACAACAAGGCCTGGCGCCTGATCAGCCAGCTCTCGCTGAACTACCTGTCGCTGAGCGAACAGGGCCAGGGCGCCGCGGCCCTGCGTGAGCTGCTGCGGCTGTACGGCGAGAGCAACGATGCCGCCCTGCAACTGCAGATCGAGGGCCTGCGCGAAGTCAGCAGCAAGGCCTGTACCCGGCGGCTGCCGATGCCCGGGCCGATCGTCTTCGGGCGCGGCCTGGAGATCACCCTGGAATTCGACGAGAACGCGTTCCGCGGCACCGGGGTGTTCCTCCTCGGCGCAGTGTTCGAACGCTTCCTGGCACGCTACGTGTCGATCAACAGTTTTACCGAGACGGTGATTCGAACCACCGAACGCGGCGAGATCATGCGATGGAAAGCCAAGCCCGGACGCCGTCCGACCCTGTGAGCACGCTCACGGCGATGCAAGCCGAGCCCTGGGAATACGACTTCTTCCAGGCGCTGCGGCGTATCGAGTGCGAATCGCCGCACCTGCCGCGCTTCGGCCATTCGCTGCGCCTGGCGGATGATCCGTTGCGCCTGGGTCAACAGCTGGACTGCGCCTTCGCCCCGGCGACCCTGGCCTCGATGACGCCCGCCAGCGACAACGCGCCGGCCCGTCTGGAGCAGTTCTTCTTCGGCCTCGGCGGCCCCAACGGCCCGTTGCCGCTGCACCTCACCGAATACGTGCGCGAGCGCCAGCGCAACAACGCCGACAGCACCAGCAAGCGTTTCCTCGACGTGTTCCACCACCGCCTGCTGAGCCTGTTCTATCGGGCCTGGGCCGAAGCGCGGCCGACCGTCAGCCATGACCGCCCGGACGACGACTACTGGTCCGGGCGCCTGGCCGCCCTCAGCGGCCGGGGCATGCCCGGCCTGCTCGACCAGGGCCTGGTTCCACCGACCGCCAAGCTGCACTTCAGCGGCCACCTCGCCGCCCAGACCCGCTACCCGGACGGCCTGAAAGCCATTCTCGGCGAGTACTTCGGCCTGCCGGTGGAGATCGAGGAATACGTCGGCCAGTGGCTGGAGTTGCCGGAACGCAGCCGTCTCGGCGTCACCGCCAACCAGCTCGGCGTGGACTTCTGCCTCGGCCGCCACGTGTGGGACCGCCAGCACAAGTTCCGCATCCGCTTCGGCCCGCTGAAGCTCGACGAATACATGAGCCTGCTGCCCGATGGCGAATCCTTCCACCACCTGGTGGCGTGGGTCGCCGAATACCTGGGACACGAGCTGGACTGGGACATCAACCTGGTCCTGGAACAGCCCGAAGTCCCCCGGCTGCAACTCAACGGCCAATTCCGCCTGGGTTTCAACACCTGGGTCGGCCAACCCGAAGAGGACGCCAGGGACCTGATCCTGGCCCGGCATTACGCCGAACACGCCACACCAGCCCACCACTCAAGGAGCACAGAGCATGGGTGAAATCAGTCGCGCCGCGCTGTTCGGCAAACTCAACAGCGTCGCCTACAAGGCCATCGAAGCCGCCACGGTGTTCTGCAAGCTGCGGGGCAACCCCTATGTGGAACTCGCCCACTGGTTCCACCAGTTGCTGCAGTTGCAGGACTCGGACCTGCACCGCCTGGTGCGCCAGTTCAACATCGAGCCGGCACGCCTGGCCCGTGACCTGACCGAGGCGCTGGACCGCCTGCCGCGCGGCTCGACCTCGATCACCGACCTGTCCTCCCACGTCGAGGAAGCGGTGGAACGCGGCTGGGTCTACGGCAGCCTGATGTTCGGCGAAAGCCAGGTGCGCACCGGCTACCTGGTGCTCGGCATCCTCAAGACCCCGAGCCTGCGCCACGCGCTGCTGGGGCTGTCGTCGGAGTTCGACAAGATCAAGGCCGAGGCCCTGAGCGAGCGTTTCGACGAGTACGTCGGCGATTCGCCGGAGAACAACCTGGGCGCCAGCGACGGCTTCAATGCCGGCGCCACGCCGGGCGAAGCCAGCGGTGCCATCGCGCCGAGCGCCATGGGCAAGCAGGAGGCGCTCAAGCGCTTCACCGTCGACCTGACCGAACAGGCCCGCAGCGGCAAGCTCGACCCGATCGTCGGCCGTGACGAGGAGATCCGCCAGTTGGTGGACATCCTCATGCGACGCCGCCAGAACAACCCGATCCTCACCGGCGAAGCCGGGGTCGGCAAGACCGCGGTGGTCGAGGGTTTCGCCCTGCGTATCGTCGCCGGCGACGTACCGCCGTCGCTCAAGGACGTCGAACTGCGCAGCCTCGACGTCGGCCTGCTGCAGGCCGGCGCGAGCATGAAGGGCGAGTTCGAACAGCGCCTGCGCCAGGTCATCGAGGACGTCCAGGCCTCGCCCAAGCCGATCATCCTGTTCATCGACGAAGCCCACACCCTGGTCGGTGCCGGTGGCGCCGCCGGTACCGGTGACGCGGCCAACCTGCTCAAGCCGGCGCTGGCCCGCGGCAGCCTGCGCACCGTGGCCGCGACCACCTGGGCCGAGTACAAGAAGCACATCGAGAAAGACCCGGCCCTGACCCGCCGCTTCCAGGTGGTGCAAGTACCGGAACCGTCGGAAGACAAGGCGCTGCTGATGATGCGCGGCGTCGCCTCGACCATGGAAAAACATCACCAGGTGCAGATCCTCGACGAAGCCCTGGAGGCCTCGGTCAAGCTGTCCCATCGCTACATCCCGGCGCGGCAACTGCCGGACAAGTCCGTCAGCCTGCTCGACACGGCCTGCGCGCGGGTCGCCATCAGCCTGCACGCGGTACCGGCCGAGGTCGACGACAGCCGGCGGCGTATCGAGGCGCTGGAGACCGAGCTGCAGATCATCGCCCGCGAACATGCCATCGGCATCGACACCGCCAGCCGCCGGAACGCCAGCGAAGAACGGCTCGCCAGCGAGCGCGAGCGCCTGGCCGAACTGGAAAGCCGCTGGGCCGAGGAGAAGAGCCTGGTCGACGAACTGCTCGCCACCCGGGCCGAGCTGCGTGAAAGCACCGGCGTGGTGGACAGCGATGTCGGCGGCGAACAGGGCCATGCCCTGCGCGAGAAACTGATCGACCTGCAACGGCGCCTCAGCGACCTGCAGGGCGAGAGCCCGCTGATCCTGCCGACCGTGGACTACCAGGCGGTGGCCTCGGTGGTCGCCGACTGGACCGGTATCCCGGTGGGCCGCATGGCCCGCAACGAGCTGGAAACCGTGCTCAACCTCGACCAGCACCTGAGCAAGCGCATCATCGGCCAGGATCATGCCCTGAGCATGATCGCCAAGCGCATCCAGACCTCCCGCGCCGGCCTCGACAACCCGAGCAAGCCGATCGGCGTGTTCATGCTCGCCGGCACCTCCGGCGTGGGCAAGACCGAAACCGCCCTGGCCCTGGCCGAGGCCATGTACGGTGGCGAGCAGAACGTCATCACCATCAACATGAGCGAGTTCCAGGAAGCCCACACCGTCTCCACCCTCAAGGGTGCCCCGCCCGGCTACGTCGGCTACGGCGAAGGCGGCGTGCTGACCGAAGCGGTTCGGCGCAAGCCCTACAGCGTGGTGCTGCTGGACGAGGTGGAGAAGGCCCACCCGGACGTGCACGAGATCTTCTTCCAGGTGTTCGACAAGGGCGTGATGGAAGACGGCGAAGGCCGGCTGATCGACTTCAAGAACACCCTGATCCTGCTCACCACCAACGCCGGTACCGAGCTGATCGCGCACCTGTGCAAGGACGCCGGCAACGTCCCCGACCCCGAGGACATCGCCAAGGCCCTGCGCCAGCCGTTGCTGGAGATTTTCCCGCCGGCGCTGCTCGGCCGCCTGGTGACCATTCCGTACTACCCGCTCAGCGACACCATGCTCAAGGCGATCACCCGCCTGCAGCTGGGGCGCATCAAGAAGCGCGTGGAAAGCACCCACAAGGTCGCCTTCGATTTCGACGACGAGGTGGTCGACCTGATCGTCTCGCGCTGCACCGAGACCGAGAGCGGCGGACGGATGATCGATGCGATCCTGACCAACAGCCTGCTGCCGGACATGAGCCGCGAGTTCCTCACGCGCATGCTCGAAGGCAAGCCGCTGGCGGGTGTGAGGATCAGCGTGCGGGATAACGAATTGCACTACCAGTTCAGCGACGTGGATGTCTGAGCCGGCCTCTTCGCGGGCAAGCCCTGCTCCTACAGGTCAGCGTCGCACACAGAGCACGTGTACGACGCAACACGTGTAGGAGCGTGGCTTGCCCGCGAAAGCGCCCGCCCAGACGCCACAACACCCAGAGATAACCGATGCTATTCACACAAGCCACCCGCCTGGCCCAGGTCCACAGCCCCCTCGGGCCGGATGTGCTGCTGCTCAAGGACATGGGCGGCGGCGAGGAGTTGGGGCGGCCGTTCGAATACGAATTGCACCTGACCTCCAACGACGGCGCCATCGACCTGAACCAGCTGCTGGGCAAACCCATGAGCCTCTCCCTGCAATTGCAGGGCGGGGCCAGCCGCTACTTCCACGGCATCGTCGCGCGCTGCAGCCAGAACGTCGACAGCGGCCAGTTCGCCAGCTACCAGGTGACCCTGCGACCCTGGCTCTGGCTGCTGACCCGCACCTCCGACTGCCGCATCTTCCAGCACATGACCATCCCGCAGATCATCAAGCAGGTGTTCCGCGACCTCGGTTTCTCCGACTTCGAAGACGTGCTCAGCCAGCCCTACCGCGAGTGGGAATACTGCGTGCAGTACCGCGAGAGCAGCTTCGACTTCGTCAGCCGGCTGATGGAGCAGGAAGGCATCTATTACTACTTCCGCCATGAGAAGGACCGCCACGTACTGGTGCTGGCCGACGCCTACGGTGCCCACCACCCGGCTCCCGGCTACGAGTCGATCCCCTACTACCCGCCGGATGGCCAGCACCGCGAGCGCGACCACCTCAACGGCTGGCAGTTGGCCCAGGAAGTCCAGCCCGGCTCCCTGGAACTCAACGACTACGATTTCCAGCGCCCCAGCGCACGGATCGACGTGCGCTCGACCATGCCGCGCCCGCACACCGCCGGTGACTATCCGCTGTACGACTACCCCGGCAGCTACGTGCAGAGCCAGGACGGCGAGCACTACGCGCGCACCCGCATCGAAGCGATCCAGAGCCTGCACGAGCGCGTGCAGCTCAACGGCAATGCCCGCGGCATCGGTGCCGGCAACCTGTTCAGCCTGACCGGCTTCGGCCGCCAGGACCAGAACCGCGAATACCTGATCGTCGCCGCGCGCTACTACCTCGCCCAGGAGAGCCTGGAGTCGGGCACCGGCACGGCGGGCTCGCAGTTCGAAAGCAGCCTGACCTGCATCGATGCCCAGCAGAGCTTCCGCCCATTGCCCAACACCACCCGGCCCATCGTCCGCGGCCCGCAGACCGCCGTGGTGGTCGGCCCGGCCGGCGAAGAGATCTGGACCGACCAGTTCGGCCGGGTCAAGGTGCACTTCCACTGGGACCGCCACGACCAGTCCAACGAAAACAGCTCCTGCTGGATTCGCGTGTCGCAGGCCTGGGCCGGCAAGAACTGGGGCTCGATGCAGATCCCGCGAATCGGCCAGGAAGTCATCGTCAGTTTCCTCGAAGGCGACCCCGACCGGCCGATCATCACAGGCCGGGTCTACAACGCCGAACAGACAGTGCCCTACGACCTGCCCGCCAATGCCACCCAGAGCGGCATGAAGAGCCGTTCGAGCAAGGGCGGCAGCCCGGCCAACTTCAACGAAATCCGCATGGAGGACAAGAAGGGGGCCGAGCAGTTGTACATCCATGCCGAGCGCAACCAGGACATCGTGGTCGAGGTCAATGAAAGCCACTCGGTGGGCAATGACCGCAACAAGAGCATCGGCCACGACGAGACCGTGCTGATCGGCAACAACCGGGTGCGCATCGTCAAGCAGCAGGACGTGCTCACCGTCGGCCAGAGCAAGACCGACAGCGTCAGCCAGAGCTACCTGATCGAGGTCGGCGAGAACCTGCGGCTGGTCTGCGGCGCCAGCGTGCTGGAGCTCAACGCCAGCGGCCAGATCAACCTGTGCGGCGTGCAGATCAGCTTCCACGCCAGCGGTGACGCGCAGTTCAACACCGGCGGCGTCCTGCACCTCAACAACGGCAATGGCCCCGACGCCGCCCCGGAAGGCGACGGTGTGAAAGGCACGATCGACGCCAAGGTGGCATCGGCCTTTCCCAAGGCCAAGTAAAAAGGACTTCACGCCATGACCTATCGCCTCAACGAATTCCAGTTCCAGCTACCCGACAGCGAGTTGCTCGATGCCTCGATCAACATCCTCAAGTTTCCGGAACTGGGCACGTCGCTGATCGTCAGCCGCAGCCTGCTGGCCGACGGCGAGGACCTGCGCAGCAACTTCGACAGCCAGCTCAAGCGCCTCGAACAGCAGGTCCAGGCACTGCGCTACCAGCCGCGCCAGGACGTGCGCCTGGGTGCGGACCAATCCCTCGATGCCATCGAATCGCGCAGCCAGTACAGCAAGGGCGCGGACAACGTCTACCAGTTCCAGCTGGCCTTCGTCCTGCCCGGCACGCGCAAGATGACTGCGCTCAGCTACGTCAAGGCACAGCCGCTGGGCGATGCCGAAGCCGCCCACTGGGCCACGATCAAGCACAGCCTGGCACTGGCCTGAGCCATGTCCGACGCACTCTGGGCCGCCCGCCTGGGAGACGGGCTGGAACACACCTCGGTGATGGCCGACATCGTCGGCGGCGTGCTGGAGGTGGCGGCCAACGTCGCCATCGGCGCACTGGCGACGGCGGCGGTGGTGGCCGCCACCGGCATCACGGTGGCCACCGGCGGTCTCGGCGCCTGCCTGCTGGGTGCGGTGGTCGGGGTGATCGTCGGCGTGGTGATGAGCAAGACCGGCGCCGACAAGGGTCTGAGCGACATGTGCGAGGGGATCGGCAACGCGCTGTTTCCGCCCACGGTGCAGGCGACCATCCAGACCGGCTCCAAAAATACCCTGACCAACTCGATTCCCGCCGCGCGCGCCGCCGGCACCGCACCACCGCCGGCACCGGCTGGCGCAGTGCCCGGCAGCGAGGCCGCCAACGTTCCCGAGGAAGCCGCGGCAGAGGAGGAAAGCCCCGGCTTCCTCGACATGGCCAAGGGTTTCTTCTCGCAGATGTGGCGGCCCACGGTCGCCAGCCCGGCACCCGGCACACAACCCAAGCCGCTGGACCTGGTGACCTGCACCAAGCACTCGCCGATGCCACAGCAGTATCTCGCCGAAGGCTCGGAAAAGGTCAGCATCAACGGCCAACCCGCCGTGCGCAGCGGCGACCGCAGCACCTGCGACGGCAAGGTGGTGTCCTCCGGCACCATCTCGCCGAACGTGACCATCGGTGGCAACTCGGTGGTGGTCCGCGAGATCCGTAGCGGCAAGACGCCGGGCATCGGCCTGGCGGTGACCGTGCTGATGATGCTCAAGGGCGGCAAGGGCAAGTTCCTGAGCAACCTGCCGTGCATGCTGCTGTCGGGGGTCAACTCGTTCGTCGTCAGCCAGGCCACCGGCGCCCTGACCCGGGCCATCGCCGGCTCGCCCAACCCGGTGCATGCCGCCACCGGCGCCAAGGTGCTGGGCGACGCGGATGAGCTGGATTTCGTCCTGCCCGGCATCCTGCCCATCGACTGGCAGCGCTTCTACAACAGCCGCGACGAACGCCAGGGCAGCCTGCTCGGCAGCGGCTGGAGCGTGCCCTATGAAGTCTGCGTGCAAGTCGAGCGGCATCCCGAGGGCGGCGAACGGCTGATCTACACCGACGAACAGGCGCGGCGCATCGACATGGGCACGATCCCCCTCGGCGGTGCGGTGTTCAGCGCCGGCGAAGGCCTGGCCGTGCGCCGTAATGGCAACGGCCAGTTGCTGATCGAGAGTGATGACGGTTTGTACCGGCTGTTCGAACCGACCCTGGCCGATCCTGCTCATCTGCGCCTGAGCCAGTTGGGCGATCGCAACGACAATCGCCTCTATCTCGACTACGACGAGTCGGGAAAGCTGACCCGCCTGCGCGACACCTTCGATCAGGTGCAGGTGGAACTGGTCTACAGCCCACAATGGCCACAGCGGATCGTGCAGATCGAGCGCCTGTATCCCGATCACCAGCGCGAGGTGCTGGTCAGCTACGCCTACGACAACGGCGGCGACCTGGCCGAAGTCCGCGATGCCCTCGGCCAGGTCCAGCGGCGTTTCGCCTATGACGAGCACAGGCGGATGGTCGAGCATCAGTTGCCCACCGGCCTGCGCTGCTTCTACCAGTGGGCCGAGGTCGGCAATCGCGAATGGCGAGTGATTCGCCACTGGACCGATGACGGCGACGAGTACCGCTTCGACTACGACCTGGACAGCGGCACCACGCGGATCACCGACGGTTTGAAGCGCGTGAGCATCCGACGCTGGAACCCGCAGCACCAGATCACCGAATACACCGACAACCTCGGCCAGACCTGGCAGTTCGAATGGAACGACGAGCGCCAGTTGCTCGGCGCCATCGATCCCCAGGGCGGACAGTACCGCTACAGCTACGACGAGGCCGGCAACCTCAGCGACAGCCTCGATCCGCTGGGACGCAGTGATTCAACCGTCTGGCTGGAACACTGGGCCCTGCCGCTGGTGGAGACCGATAGCGCCGGCCACAACTGGCAGTACCGCTACGACCCGCGTGGCAATTGCACCCACGAGACCGACCCGCTGGGCCAGGTCACCCAATACCGCTACGACGCCCGTGGCCAGGTGGTGCAGATCATCGACGCCAGCGGCAAGAGCAAGACTCTGCACTGGAACGACCTCGGGCAACTGACCGAGCACATCGACTGCTCCGGCTACCCCACGCGATTCGGCTACGACCGCCGTGGCTACCTGCAGGTGGTCACCGACGCCCTCGGCGAACGCACCACCTACCAGCACGACGCCCAGGGTAACCTGCTGCAGACCACGTTGGCCGACGGCCGCGTCGAACGGTACCTGCGCGACAGCAGCGGCCAGTTGACCGGCCATGTCGATCCGGCCGGCCACACCACCACCTACCAGTACGACCGCCGCGGCCAGGTGCGCCAGCGCATCGATGCCGTCGGACGCCAGGTACAGTTCAGCTACGATGCCTATGGCCGCCTGATGGCGCTGACCAATGAAAATGGTGAAAGCTACCGCTTCCTGTGGGACGCCGGCGACCGCCTGGTGGAACAGCAGGACCTCGACGGCAGCGCCCGGCGTTATGCCTACGACGGGCTGGATGACGTCACCCGCCTGGAGTATGTACCGGCCCCCTTCGGCACTGGGCTGGCCGCCGTGCCGAGCGAGCCGGTCAAACCCATCGTCCACCGGCTTGAACGCGATGCGGTCGGCCGGCTGGTGGCCAAGGTCACCGACGATGGCCGCACCGAATACAGCTATGACCCGGTCGACCAACTGACCGCCGTGACCTTCACCGACAACGCCGGACAGACCCAGAGCCTGGGCTTCGCCTACGATGCCCTTGGCCAGTTGCTGGAAGAACAGAGCGCGGCGGGCAGCCTTCAGCACCACTACGATGAACTGGGCAACCTGCAGCAGACGCAGTTACCGGACGGTCGCCGGATCAACCGCCTGCACTACGGCAGCGGGCACCTGCACCAGCTCAACCTCGACGGCCAGGTGATCAGCGACTTCGAGCGCGACCGCCTGCACCGCGAGGTTCTGCGCACCCAAGGCCAGCTCAGCACCCGCAGCGACTACGACCGCAGCGGCCGACTGCGCTCACGCCTGCGCCGCCCCGCCGGCCCACCCTCGGCCTTGCCGGCACCGGTACAGAAGCACTTCGACTACGACCCGGCCGACAACCTGATCGGCCGCCTGGACCAGCAACCCCCTGGTGACCGGCGCCAACTGCTGCACTACGACGCCACCGGACGGATCCTCGCCAGCCAGGACAACGTCCAGGGCCAGAGCGAAACCTTCGCCTACGACGCCGCAGCCAACCTGCTCGACGGCCCGGCGGCTGGCGCCGGCCTGGTGGTGCACAACAAGCTGCTGACCTACCAGGACAAGCGCTACCGCTACGACGCCTTCGGCCGGATGATCGAAAAGCGCAGCGGTAGCCGGCGGGTGCAACGCTTTGCCTACGACGCCGAACATCGGCTGATCGAGGTGCATAACCAGGACGGCGCGAAGCAGACCGTGGTGCGCATGCGCTACGACCCGCTGGGGCGGCGTATCGAGAAGACCGAGCAGGACAGCCACGGTTATCCACTGGGTGAGACACGTTTTACCTGGGATGGGCTGCGGTTGCTGCAGGAGCATCGGCACAGCCAGACAAGCCTGTACCTGTATGACGATGGAAGTTATGAGCCGCTGGCGCGTGTCGACGGGCTGGGCGCACTGCAAAAGGTGCGCTACTACCACAACGACCTCAACGGCCTGCCCGAGCAACTGACGGAAAGCGACGGACATACGCTGTGGCAGGCACGCTACAGGGTCTGGGGCAACACCCTGGAGGAAGTCCGTGAGCCCTATTACATCGAAGAGCAGAACCTGCGATTCCAGGGCCAGTACCTGGATCGTGAGACCGGCCTGCACTACAACACGTTCCGGTTCTACGACCCCGATATCGGACGCTTCACCACACCGGATCCGATTGGGCTACTGGGTGGCTTCAACCTCTATCAGTATGCCCCCAACCCGTTCGAGTGGATCGACCCGTGGGGATGGGCGCCTTGCAGCGCTACGACGAAAAAGTTGCAGGCGCACGCAAACGCTGCACGCAAGGCGGTCTACAAGAACCCGCAACGATCACTTACCGTCAAACAGCGGGCAGCGATAAAACGGGCTTATGACAGGGGTGACCTTGGCCAGGCCAGGTCGCGCTATAGACGGTATGTAGGCCAGCGGATCGATGCCGAGTTCAAGCGTCGCGTACAGGCGGACCCATCGTTGGCCCACCTCAATGTATCCAAGTCGGGTCAACGACTACCCGACGTGTATGATTCGAAGAATAAATCCTGGTGGGACCTGACAACCAAAGCTGACTGGGCCAGAGGCACCCACCAGCGACGTTACGGCGACTGGGGAAACGGCTACGAAGGAGTAACGTGGTGAACAACCGAACCGAATCGCAACTGCTCTCGGGCGTCAAGCGCGAAGACTGGGCACTGCCCGAGAAAACCCGCTTCGAGCAGGCCCTGATCAAGGGATGCGAGCTGAAGAACACCAACCTCGCCTACCCGATCTTCGACCAGAGCCTGCTGCAAGACTGCACATTCGAGAAGAGTGACTTCTCCAACGCGCGCTTCTTCAGCGCCACCGAGCTGGTACGATGCACCTTCAGGAACATCGACTTCCGCGCTGCGGGCCTCAATGACAGCGTGTTCCGCCAGTGCACTTTCATCAAATGCGACTTTCGCCAAAGCCCCTTCAATGATTGCGTCCTGGTCGATTGCCTGTTCGACACCTGCAAGATCATCGACAACACCTTCGACGCCGGAAAGCTGGAAAACTGCAGTTTTTCCGGCAAGCTCCAGGAAGTGAACTTCGTTGCAGAGCAACCGAACACCATGCTCCGGGCAGATTTCAGCGCTTGCATCCTGGACTACGTCACCTTCAAGAACTGCAACCTGGAACAGATTTCTCCACCGACGGACAGCCGCCACCTCTACGTCCGGGATCTGGCCGAACGCGCCAGGAAGGCCCTGGCCCAGGTCACGAGCCAACCCGAGAGCCCGCAGAACAACCTGCTCAAGCGCCGACTCAAGAACCTGGCCATGCAGCGTGGCGGCATCTTCAATCTGAAAAACCTGGTGGAGGTCGAAGGACAGGAGTTCGCCGATCAGCTCATTTCGCTGCTGCAACAACCTGGCTGAGACAGCCGGGGAACCTCTCACACAGGCACTGCGCGATCATGAAAAAACAGACCACGCTTTCTACGCTACTGGCCCTGGCGTTATCGACCGTGTGCGTCCCCGCACACGCCGCAACCTGGCAGGTCTGCCGCCTGGACCTGCGCGTCACCGAGGTCGTGAAACAACCCTATCCGCAGTTGCAGGCCCAGGTCCTGGAGGCCAGCCCGCAATCGGCGGCGGTCGAGTGTCCGGAGGCAGGCACGAGCCTCACCTTCACCCCGGAAACGCCCGACTACCAGAGCACCCTTCCACGCAAGCGCTGGCCCGGCAAGGGACAGACGGTACGGGTCGACTATCGCTATCTGGATGGCATGTGCAAGGGCGATGGCAACAGCCATCCGTGCCGCATCAGGCACTACCCCGTCGTGGGCCGCTGACGTCGATAGACGGGTGCGACTTCACGTCCCGATGTTCTGTTTGCGGGTTGGTCACAATCGTGGTCTATTCTTGAGTCGTCACCAGGATCGTCAACATGGGAGATGGCGTATGGATGCACGAGAAAGAGCGTTGATGCGGGCCAGCGTGGCGCTGGGGTTGCTGGTCAGTACGCTGAAGAAGCATGACCTGGGCGCCCCGCTATCCCTGGATGATCCCCTGCTCAGGGACATGCTCAGGCAACTTCAGGAGAATCTGCAGGAAGCCCAGGCCAACCATGCGGTGTCCAGTGCCATGATCCCGTTGAACAGGGCCTTCGCCCAGGGCACGCTGATCAATGCCGGCAACGTCGGCGCCCTGCTCAATCACTTGAAGAAGGTCGACGCCCTGCTCAAGGACGCCGGCCACCCCGCACAGGCAATGACCGCCTGACGCCGGCTCAGGCATTGGCCGGAACGAAGTCCGGCCCGCCGAGCTTGTCACGCACCATCAGCGCCGAACGCATCAGTGGCGTCCACATGCCATCCGGGCTGTTCCAGGCCGCGCCCGCCCAGCGGGTGTCGGCCTGCAGGTCGGCCTTGCGGCTTTCCAGCTGGCGCTTGAGTGCCACGGCCACACTGCCCAGGTCGACGTCGAACAGGTCGCCGTAGGGGCCCTGCGGCTGCTTGCGTTGTTTGTCCTGGCAGAAGCGGTAGTACCAGACCCAGTCATGGGCGATGTAGATCGCCCGGTTGCGATCCGGATAGGTCGCCAGGAGGGTCAGCAGGGCCGCGACGAAACGCGTCGGGAAGCTCGCATCGTGGGTTAGACGCCAGTACGGCACGATCAGTTGGTCGAAGGCCGCCACCACGTTCTGCGGCTCGTCGTTGTCGACCTTGGCTTCGAGGAAGTAGAACGGCTCGCCCACCAGGAACTTGTCCAGCTCATCGTTGGCCAGGGCCAGTTGCAGCACATTGTCGAACGGGTTGCTCATTGGATTTTCACTACATCGTGGGTCGACATCAGCACATTGACGTCATTACCGTGGGAAATCGGCACATTGTCCAGCACTGCCTCGCGCATGCCGCCCGGATAGGTCAGGCCGCCCGGGCGCCAGAGCGAGTTGACGCCCCCTTCGTTGCCGTTGGGCATCAGCACCTTGGGGTTGTCCAGGCTCACCATGTAGATGTCCTTGCCCACCAGCGAGCCGGGATCGTAGCCCAGGGCCGACTCCAGCACCGAGACATCGCCGGCCTTCTGGTACTCGGCCACCACGCCTTGCAGGTCGGACTTTGCCATGACGAACTTGTTCGGGTTGAACGAGCCGTACTTGGGGTTGGAAATGTCGTCGGCGGTGAACAGGAAGCCGCCGCCCTCGTCCTTGAAGGTCTGCAGGTGCCTGTCGATATACGAGCCCTCGAGGTAGTCGCTCGGCGGTGGCCGACTGCCCTTGGGAATCGCCATGATATCGGCTTCGGTCATGCCGGCCTTGTAGGCCGCCGCGCGCGGCGTCGGCGTCTCGGCGAGGCGCGCCATCTTCGGCCCCATGCCCAGCAGGGCCATGCCGGCAACGCCCTGTAGCAGGTCGCGGTAGCCCGGCCCCAGGCGATCGCCCAGTTGGCCCAGCAGCTCCATCCCCCCCATCATCGCCCCGCCGATCACGACGAAGCCACCCAGGGCGGCCAGCCCGGTCATGGCCGCCAGTATCGCCGCACCACCCAGCGCCGCCAGGCCCAGTGCTTCCAGGCCGGTGTGCATCCAGCCCTCGATATCCAGGACGAACGCCACGGCCACCGTCGGCCCGCCGATGAAGGTATTCGGGCTGCCGGTCTTGATGTGCGCGCCGCAGCTCATCTTGCTCTTCAGGCGCGCCGCCGGCTGGCCGTTGATATAGACCGTGGCGCTGCCTTCGGCGATCTCGACGTTGAACGGCCAGTACGGATGGTTCAGCGGCAGGCCCGAGCAGGAGTCCGCCGCATCGACGCCGGCGCGCATGGCGTTGCGACTGTTGATGAAGACATTCTGGCTGCCGAGTATCAACGTTCCGGTCGTCGGCTCCGGTAAATCGAAAATGGTGTTCAGGCCCTTGACGATCTGGAACATCGACAGCCCGCCAGCAGCGATCGAACCGGCCATGATCGCCAGCGCCGCGCCGCCGGTGGCTACGGTGGCGGCCACCACCGCAGCGCCGATCAGGGCACCGGCCACGGCACCGGCGACCATCGCGGCCACGCCGAAACCGTGGGCTATCTCATCGCCGAGGCGGGCGGCGGCCAACATGTCCATATTGACGATTGCCGCCGATCAGGTCCGGGGCTGCAGCTTGAGCGTCTGCAGAGCCGCCTTCCAGGCCGGCTCGTGGTGCACGAGGTCGTTCGGCGTGGTGGTCAGGGTGGCGATCAGGCCCACCGGCTGGCGATCGATGAACACCTGGCGCAGCATCAGCTCGCGCCCTTCGCGCTGCCAGCTGTAGTCGAGCAGCACGGCGGCGTGCTCGCTCAGCACGAAGTCCCAGCGCTTGATCAGGTTGAAACCGGGCAACTGCTGCCCGGCGCTTTTCAGTTGGGCCTCGACGTAGTCGGCAAACGGCGTGTCAGCGCGGCTCGGGTCGCGGCTGATGACGAAACTGGCTTCGCGCGCACCACCGACGGCGGGCAGCTTGAAGATGTTGAGGCTCTGGTCCTGCCAGGTCTCAGGAATGTCCAGCTCGGCTTCCTGGAGGCGGTATGCAGTCATGGTCGAAGACGCTTTCCATGCAGGTGGATGACTCGATGAGCCGCGAATCTTCAGGCAATAACTGGTAACAATCAAGGCGCCCGGCGCAACCATTCACCGAGCCATGACGCCGCTCTCATTTTTGTCCGCCGCCCAACCGGGCCGGCAATGAAAATGGGCACCCGATCCGATCGGCGTGCCCATTCTTCCCCAACACTCCCCTTGCTCCGGGAGTACTGCCATGAGGCTTACGGGTTGACGCTGTCTTTGAGCGACTTGCCCGGCTTGAACGCCACGGTGTTGCTGGCCTTGATTTTCACTGGCTCGCCGGTTTGCGGGTTCTTGCCGGTACGGGCGCCACGATGACGCTGCAGGAAGGTGCCGAAGCCCACCAGGGTCACGCTGTCTTTGCGGTGCAGCGCGCCGGTGATTTCTTCGAGAACCGCGTTGAGTACACGGTTGGCCTGTTCTTTGGTGAGATCCGCTTTTTCAGCGATTGCAGCGGCGAGTTCTGGTTTACGCATAGTGAAGCCTCTTTGACGGTTTTTTGTTGTTATGTCCGTGCTGTTCTTCCGGAACAGCGCCCAAAGCGCCGCAGGCTCTACGCTGCGACAGACGGGAGGAGAATGGCACGGCGTCGAGCCCCGCGCCAGTCTGCCTGCGACCTTTGTAGAGGCAAAAGCAGGGTGTTTACGACAGAAGGAGCGTTATTTACGCCAGCAGCGCCGGCAGTTCCTTGTTCAAGGCCAGTTTTTCCGCGACCGCGCCGCCGGTCAGGGCATAACCGAGCAGGCGACCACTGGCATCACGGCACAGCGCCTTGATGTCGGCACCCTGCCCCTCGACCGTCCAGGCGCCCTCCAGGCCCCGTGGCGGCGGCGATACCACCAGCGGGCAGACCGGCGTCTTCACCGTCACCGGCATGGCGCCATAGCTCACTGCCGTGGGGTTGCCGGCCAGGGTCTGGGCCAGGGCACGGGCACAGTTCATCAACGGCATGACGTAGAGCAGGTTCAGGCCATCGACCTCGGCGCAATCGCCCAAGGCGTAGATATTGGCGTGGGACGTGCGCAGATGGCGGTCGACCACCACCCCGCGGTTGACCTGCAGGCCCGCCGCCGCGGCCAGGTCGATGCGCGGGCGCAAGCCGATGGCCGAGACCACGACGTCACAGTCCAGGGTCTCGCCGTCGGACAGGTGCGCCTGCAGGTGATCGCCGACCCGTTGCAGACGGGTCAGCACCGGCCCCAGGTGGAAACGCGCGCCCAGGCCCTCCAGGCCGGCCTGTACCGCGGCGGCGGCTGCCGGATGCAGCAGGGTCGGCATGACCTGCTCGCAAGGCGCCACCAGGTCGACCTCGTAGCCGCCCAGGATCAGGTCGTTGGCGAACTCGCAGCCGATCAGCCCCGCGCCCAGCAGCAGCACGCGCTGCTTGCCGGCGACAGCAGCGCGGAAACGGGCGTAGTCCTCCAGATCGTTGATCGGGAAGATCGCCTCGGGCGCATCGCCCTCGACCGGTACCCGCACGGTTTCCGCGCCCCAGGCCAGGATCAGGTCGCGATAGGGCACCGCTTCCTCGCCGATCCACAGGCGCTTGTGGCCCGGGTCGATGCCGCTGATGCGGGTATGGGTGCGCACTTCGGCCTTGAGCTGTTCGGCCATGGCACCGGGTTCGGCCATGCTCAGGCCGTCGGCGTCCTTGTTCTTGGCAAAGCCGGTGGACAACATGGGCTTGGAGTAGGAACGCCCGTCATCGGCGGTAATCAGCAACAGCGGGGTTTCGCCGTCGAGCTTGCGAAACTCCCGGGCCAGGTTGTAACCGGCCAACCCGGTACCGACGATCACGACAGGTGCGTTCATTCCCTTCTCCACATCCATGATTGTTTGAAATTTGCTCGATCAGGCGATTTCGAACATCTCGAAATCCAACTTGCCGACGCCGCAGTCCGGGCACAGCCAATCCTCAGGCACATCTTCCCAGCGGGTACCCGGGGCGATGCCGTCATCCGGCCAGCCCTCGGCTTCGTTGTAGATCAGGCCACAGACCACACACTGCCACTTCTTCATGCGTTACTTCCTCGATTCCCAGGCATGTTCGGCACGGACGATCGATGGGTACGGCGTTGTCGTCCGGCTCAGGGCGTTTTGTACTGACCGAAGCCGGCAGATGCAAGCACGATCGCCAGCCATGACCGCCCAGGCGCTCTAATTGGCCGGATACCCTGTGGTAAGCTCGCGGCCTCACTGGCTGCCGATCAACTGCCCATCGTGTCGCACAACGCCCCTATTCCGGCCTCTCCCGCCTGGCTCACGCAGAGTCGACTGGCGCCCCAACCCAGCACTCGGACCCTCGACTGGCTGTTCGACGAAGGGTCACTGACCCGACGCCTGACCAGGCTTTGCGACAATGCCTTCAGCGTCACGCCACTGTTCGAGGGCTGGCAAGCGTTGCGCGACGACGAGTGCACCGCCCTCGAATTGCCGCCGGGGAGCCTCGGTTGGGTGCGCGAGGTCTATCTGCGCGGTCATGGCCAGCCCTGGGTGTTCGCCCGCAGCGTGGCGGCGCAGAGCGTGCTGCAACAGGGCGGGCTGAACCTGGATGAACTGGGCAGCCGCTCGCTGGGCGAACTGCTGTTCTGCGACCAGGCCTTCGAACGCCAGGCGATCGAGGTCTGCCATTACCCGGCACAATGGTTGCCGGCCGAACACCGTACCGACAACCTCTGGGGCCGCCGCTCGCGTTTCAACCGCGGGCCGTTGAGCCTGCTGGTGGCGGAGATCTTCCTGCCGAGTCTGTGGCAGGCCGTCGATGCCACCGAGGAGACCTGCTGATGTACCTCAACCTGCTCAAATCCCTGAACCGCCTGCATCCACGGGCCTGGGACTTCCTGCAACTGACGCGGATGGACAAGCCGATCGGCATCTACCTGCTGATGTGGCCGACCCTGAGCGCGCTGTGGATCGCCGCCAAGGGCGTGCCCTCGCTGAGCCATCTGCTGATCTTCGGCCTCGGCGTGGTGTTGACCCGCGCCGGCGGCTGCGCGATCAACGATTTCGCCGACCGCAAGGTCGACGGCCACGTCAAGCGCACCGAACAACGGCCGTTGGCAGCGGGCAGGATCAGCGGCAAGGAGGCAGTGGCGGTGTTCGCCCTGCTGATGGGCATCAGTTTCGTGCTGGTGCTGTGCACCAACGCCACCACCGTGTGGTTGTCCTTCGGTGCCCTGGCCCTGGCAGCCTGCTATCCCTTCATGAAACGCTACACCTACTACCCGCAGGTAGTACTGGGTGCCGCCTACTCATGGGGCATTCCGATGGCCTTCACCGCCCAGGACGGCAACCTGCCGGCGGCGGCGTGGCTGTTGTACATCGCCAACCTGATGTGGACGGTGGCCTTCGACACCTACTACGCGATGACCGACCGCGAGGACGACCTGAAGATCGGAGTGAAATCCACCGCGATCCTGTTCGGCGATGCCGACCGGGTGATCATCCTCACCCTGCAGGGACTGATGCTCGGCTGCCTGCTGCTGGCCGGCTCGCGCTTCGAACTGGGCGCCTGGTTCCATGTCGGGTTGCTGGTGGCGGCGGCGTGTTTCGCCTGGGAATTCTGGATGACCCGCGATCGCGATCCGCAGCGCTGCTTCAGGATGTTCCTGCACAACCATTGGGCGGGGCTGGCGATCTTCATCGGCGTGGTGCTGGATTACGCGCTGCGTTGAGCCTATTCCCAATCCACAGCAACCCAATACACCGCAGACTGTAGGAGCAGGGCTTGTCCGCGAATGGGCCCTCGAATTGGCTAAAGGCTTCGCGGGCAAGCCCGGCTCCTACAAGGGTCGCGAAAACCCTGGTTCACGGGTCCTCAGGGCTTGGCCACGTGCCAGACGCCGCCCTTGCCGTCGCCGGTCATGTCGCCGTCCTTCTTGTCGGCCTTGAAGGTGTACAGCGGCTTGCCGTCATAGGCCCACTGCAGCTTGCCGTCATCGCGCTTGATCACGCTCCACTTGCCCGAGGCCTTGTCCGTGGCGGTGGCGGCCAGCGGCGGCCAGTTGGTCTCGCAGGGGTCGCCGTTGCACATCGACTTGCCCGCGGCGTCCTTGTCGAAGGTATAGAGCGTCATGCCATGATGGTCGACCAGCATTCCACCCTTGGCCATGGCAGGTTCGGCGGCAGAGGCCAGCGCCGGCAGGGCCAGCACGGCGGCAACCATCAGGGCCTTGAGCGAAAACGAAGAGTTAGTCATCAGAACCTTCCTTTTGTGGTTGTAGATTCGAACCCCCAGCTTAGTTCATGAAACTGGCTATCGTCGGCAACGCGGAAAAGCTGTCACATGACTGCAATAATTTCGTTATCTAATGCGGCGCAAGACAGTTCAATGACAAGAGGATTAAGGGACATGGTTGGCAGGAGCATTCTGATCGTCGATGACGAAGCCCCGATTCGGGAGATGATCGCTGTCGCCCTGGAAATGGCCGGCTATGACTGCATGGAAGCGGAAAACTCCCAGCAGGCCCATGCGATCATCGTCGACCGCAAGCCTGACCTGATCCTGCTCGACTGGATGCTGCCCGGCACCTCGGGCATCGAACTGGCCCGCCGCCTCAAGCGCGACGAGCTGACCGGCGACATCCCGATCATCATGCTCACCGCCAAGGGCGAGGAAGACAACAAGATCCAGGGGCTGGAAGTCGGTGCCGACGACTACATCACCAAACCGTTTTCCCCCCGGGAACTGGTGGCCCGCCTGAAGGCCGTGCTCCGTCGCGCCGGCCCGACCGACGGCGAAGCGCCGATCGAAGTCGGTGGCCTGCTGCTCGACCCCATCAGCCACCGCGTGACCATCGACGGCAAGCCGGCCGAGATGGGTCCCACCGAATATCGCCTGTTGCAGTTCTTCATGACCCACCAGGAACGCGCCTACACCCGCGGGCAGTTGCTGGACCAGGTCTGGGGCGGCAACGTCTATGTCGAAGAGCGTACCGTCGATGTGCATATCCGCCGCCTGCGCAAGGCCCTCGGCGATGCCTACGAAAATCTGGTACAAACCGTGCGCGGCACCGGCTACCGGTTTTCCACCAAGGGCTGAGCCGCCTTACGCGCACTGACCGCTGACAAGGACGCATGTTGAAGTGAATCAGAACTGGCATGGCACCCTGATCCGCCATCTGTTGTTGCTCGTGACCGGCTGCCTGCTGGTCGGCCTGATCAGCGGCTATTACAGCTGGGCCCTGGCCGTGGGCCTGGGGATTTACCTCGTCTGGACCCTCAAGCAACTGCTGCGCCTGCATGAGTGGCTGCGTCTGCACAAACCCGACGAGGCACCGCCCGATGGCTACGGCCTGTGGGGCGACGTGTTCGACAGCATCTACCACCTGCAACGCCGCGACCAACGCGTGCGCGGCCGCCTGCAGGCGGTGATCGACCGGGTCCAGGAGTCCACCGCGGCGCTCAAGGACGCGGTGGTCATGCTCGACAGCGACGGCAACCTGGAATGGTGGAACCGCGCCGCCGAAACCCTGCTCGGCCTCAAGACCCCGCAGGACAGCGGCCAGCCGGTGACCAACCTGGTACGCCACCCGCGCTTCAAGGAATACTTCGAGCAGGACAACTACGCCGAACCGCTGGAAATCCCCTCGCCCACCAACGACCGCCTGCGCATCCAGCTGCACATCACCCGCTACGGCAACAACGAGCATCTGATGCTGGTCCGTGATGTCACCCGCATCCACCAGTTGGAGCAGATGCGCAAGGATTTCATCGCCAACGTCTCCCACGAGTTGCGCACCCCGCTGACGGTGATCTGCGGCTACCTGGAGACCCTGCTGGACAACGTCGAGGACGTGAACCCGCGCTGGTTGCGCGCCCTGCAGCAGATGCAGCAGCAAGGCGGTCGCATGCAGACGCTGCTCAACGACCTGCTGTTGCTGGCCAAGCTGGAGGCCACCGACTACCCATCGGACAACCATCCGGTGCAGGTCGATAGCCTGCTGCAGACGATCCGCAACGATGCCCAGGCGCTGTCCGGGCAACTCAACCAGACCATCACCGTCGAAGCCGATCCGGGCATCCGTCTCAAGGGCAGCGAGGGTGAACTGCGCAGTGCCTTCTCCAACCTGGTGTTCAATGCCGTCAAGTACACTCCGGCCGAGGGCACCATTCGCGTACGCTGGTGGGGCGACGAACAGGGCGCGCACCTCAGCGTCCAGGACTCGGGGATCGGCATCGACAACAAGCACCTGCCGCGCCTGACCGAGCGCTTCTACCGCGTCGACTCCAGCCGCAACTCCAACACCGGCGGCACCGGCCTGGGCCTGGCCATCGTCAAGCACGTGCTCCTGCGCCATCGGGCGCGCCTGGAGATCAGCAGCGTGCCGGGCCACGGCAGCACCTTCACCTGTCATTTCGCGCCGGCCCAGGTCGTGCGTTCGCAAAAGAACGAACTCTCCGTCTGAATGCGCGGTCCCATCGGGATCAGGCACACGGGCCACTAGTGGCCTGTACGGTTAATTCGAATACTCAAATTCGGGCCCAGGGGTTTGCCAGGCAAGGCGCCATGACGAGTCGTAGCAGGGCTACGGCGAGGAATGGCAACGCTGTCTGGCGAAGCCATGGGCCCGGAGTGGAGCATGCGAATTAGCCACACAGGCCACTAGGCAAGGGGCCCGTGTGCCGCTACATTGGAAGGCTTGGGCCTGCCTTTCAGGCCGCGAAACACAACTTCAAATTGAAATATGGAACCCGTAAAACCCCATCATGGACCCTTCCCCTAGTAGCTTGACCCTCTTCTCGATATTCGCCGATTTCGGCATGATTCTCTTTGCTCTGCTGCTGGTATTGCTCAACGGTTTCTTCGTTGCGGCCGAGTTCGCCATGGTCAAGCTGCGCTCGACCCGCGTCGAAACCATCGCCCAGCATAACGGCTGGCGCGGGCAGATCCTGCGCACCGTGCACAGCCAGCTGGACGCCTACCTGTCCGCCTGCCAGCTGGGTATCACCCTGGCCTCGCTGGGCCTGGGCTGGGTCGGTGAGCCGGCCTTCGCCCACCTGCTGGAACCGGTGCTCGGCGCCATCGGCGTAAGCTCTCCCGAAGTGATCAAGGGCGTGTCGTTCTTCACCGCCTTCTTCATCATTTCCTACCTGCACATCGTGGTCGGCGAGCTGGCACCCAAGTCCTGGGCCATCCGCAAGCCGGAGCTGCTGTCGCTGTGGACGGCGGTGCCGCTGTACCTGTTCTACTGGCTGATGTACCCGGCCATCTACCTGCTCAACGCCAGCGCCAACGCCATCCTGCGTATCGCCGGCCAGGGCGAGCCCGGCCCGCATCACGAACACCACTACAGCCGTGAAGAGCTCAAGCTGATCCTGCACTCCAGCCGCGGCCAGGACCCCAGCGACCAGGGCATGCGCGTACTGGCCTCGGCCGTGGAAATGGGCGAGTTGGAGGTGGTCGACTGGGCCAACTCCCGCGAAGACCTGGTGACCCTGGACTGCAACGCCCCGCTCAAGGAAATCCTGGCGCTGTTCCGTCGCCACAAGTTCAGCCGCTACCCGGTATACGACGCCGAGCGCAATGTGTTCGTCGGCCTGCTGCACATCAAGGACCTGTTGCTGGAACTGGCGGCCCTGGACCACATCCCCGAGTCGTTCAACCTGGCCGAACTGACCCGCCCGCTGGAGCGCGTGTCCAAGCACATGCCGCTGTCGCGCCTGCTCGAGCAGTTCCGCCAGGGCGGCTCGCACTTCGCCCTGGTCGAGGAAGCCGACAGCAAGGTGATCGGCTACCTGACCATGGAAGACGTGCTCGAAGTGCTGGTCGGCGACATCCAGGACGAACACCGCAAGGCCGAACGCGGCATCCTCGCCTACCAGCCGGGCAAGTTGCTGGTGCGCGGTGACACGCCGCTGTTCAAGGTCGAGCGCCTGCTGGGTATCGACCTGGACCATATCGAGGCCGAAACCCTCGCCGGCCTGGTCTACGAGAGCCTGAAGCGGGTGCCCGAGGAGGAAGAGGTGATGGAAGTCGAAGGCCTGCGCATCATCATCAAGAAGATGAAGGGGCCGAAGATCATCCTGGCCAAGGTCCTCAAGCTCGACTGACGCCCCGGGCGAACGGATGCCAGGCCTGTGGGAGGCTCCAGGCTTGCCGGCCTGTTCGCGGCGGTGCGGCGTTCCGACAAGGCACGCTCCTACAGGTCAGCGTCCAACCCGTGGTCTCACTGCCCGCCCACGGCGAAGTTCGGCAACGCCTCCATCGGCTGGCTGAACTGATACGGAATCGACACCAGGCCCAGCCCGGTATTGCGCTGCACCACGAAATGCAGGTGCGGCCCCGTGCTGTTGCCGGTGTTGCCCGACAGCCCCAGCGGGCTCCCCACCGCCACCCGCTGCCCCTCGCGCACGGTCACCGAGCCCTGCTTGAGATGCAGGTAGACACCCATGGTGCCGTCGTCATGCAGGATCCGCACGAAGTTGCCCGCAGGGTTCTTGCCACGCCCGGACTGGTCGTTCTCGGTCTTGACCACGACCCCACCCCGCGCGGCGATGATCGGCGTACCGACCGGCATGGCGATATCCATCGCATAGCGGCTCTTGGCGCCATGATGGCTGTATTCGCCGTTCGGCCCCTGGGTCAGGCGAAAGGGCCCGCCGCGCCAGGGAAACGGATAACGATAGCCCTGAGCCTGGCCTGAAGGGTCACCAAGGGAATAGCGGAATTTGGGGGTATACAGGAACGGTTGCCCGGCCTGGCTCGCGCTGAGCAGCGCCAGACGCTGGTGACTGCGCGCCGGCAACACCTTGCGAATCGGCTGCACGGGCGCTCCGCTGACGTTCTTCAGCGCGGCGAAACTCAACTCGATTTCCACCGGCGCATACAGGTCGTTACGCACGAACACCTCGTCGCCACCCTTCTGCCTGCGAATGTCCAGGCGCACCTGGCGCTCCAGGTGCTCGACCATCCGATCGCGAAACACGAACACCTGGGCCCCCGGCGCCGGGCGGTCGCTGTAGGTGACCACGCCATTGGCGTCCACGTACTTGTAGACCGTCATGGCCGCAGCCGAGGCGGCAACCATCAGCAGGCCACAGGAAAACAACAGGCGCAGGAACAACATAGGGCAAGCCGCCAAACCAAACGTGGCGAGCAGATTAGCAGGCCGCCAAGATGTTTGTGTGACTCAGGCGAGCTGAGTCGCACCCTGGCCGAAGCACAGGTCGACGTCCAGTTGCGCCGGCTCCGAGAGGTTCACCAGCGCGTCCAGGGAGAACTTGTCGATCTTGCCATTGAGCAGGTCGTTGAGCCTGGGCTGGCTGATCCCCAGGCGCTTGGCCGCGGCCTTCTGGGACAACTCCCAGGCGCTGATACTACGGATCAGTTCCAGCATCAGCCGGGAGCGCAGACGCATGTTGGCCGCCTCCCGGGGAGTCTCCTCCAGGGCATCCCAGACGGAGGAAAAACGTTCGATATGGACATGATCGCTCATGGTTTTGCTCCTATCTCCTGGTATCTGGCCCTGGCCAGCTCGATATCCCGGGCCTGGGTCCTCTGCGTCGTCTTCCTGAAGGCGTGAAGCACATACAAGGCATCAACCCTGTTGGCCACATAAAACACCCGGAATGCCCCGCTCTCATCATTGATCCGAATTTCGTAGCCCCCCCTGCCCACCGTCATCATGGGCTTCCAGTCACAGGGTGCTTCACCCTGCTGCAGGAGATCCAGCTGAAAACCCGCCGCTCTTCGCGCCGCCAGCGGGAAGGCTCGCAAATCCCCGAGCGAACTCCCTACGAATACCACGTCCTTGTGCCTTGCCATCGCGATACCTCCCGTGCTTGCCAGGAAAAGCGTAAGCAACGGGCGAAGCGTTCGTGGCACGAGGTTGTTGCAAGACTTGGCCGGCAGCCATGCCTTGCTGATCAATCTATATCAAAACAGATATAAAGAAATCGGACGAGCGGATATTCGGACGAAAGGTCTTTCGATACGTAACGTAGGAACGAGGAGAAACAACCCGGCGCCAGCCGCACCGGGTTGTCAGACGGGCATCAGGCGCCAGGAACGAAGTGCTTCTGGGCGGTGCCGCGGGCGATCAGGCGGGAGATGTAGTCGAGCTTCTGCGCATCCTGGTCGATGAACCGGAAGGTCAGTTGCAGCCAGTCGCTGTCCGGCTTGGGCTCATGGGCGACGATCGCGTGCAGGTAGCCGTTCAGGCGGGCGACCTCGGCATTGTCACCCTGCTCCAGGTCGAGCACGGCGCTTTCCAGGATCTGTGGCAGGGCCTCGCCGCGACGAACCACCAGCAGGGCCTCCTTGATGCTCAGGGCCTTGATCACACATTGCTGGGTGCCGCTGGCCAGGCGCAGTTGGCCCTGGCCACGACCGCCGGTCGCCGGGCTCGCAGCCGCAGCCGCCGCCGGACGTACCGGCGGGCTGTTGAGGATGCCCTTGGACGCAGCGGGCGCCGCTGCGGGGGCTGCTGGAGCCGCAGGCGACACCACCGCCGGCTTGCCGCCGGTCAGCGCGCTCAGCGAGTCGTTGCCAAACCCCGCGTTCGACTTCGGAGCGCTGCTCATCAGCGCGTCGAGCTTGCCGACCTTGTGCAGTGCCTGCTTGACCTTGGTCAGCAGTTGTTCGTTGGTGAACGGCTTGCTGACGTAGCCGGAAACCCCGGCCTGGATCGCCTGCACCACGTTCTCCTTGTCGCCGCGGCTGGTGACCATCACGAACGGCATGGTCTTGAGAGCCTCCTGCGAACGGCACCACGTCAGCAGCTCCAGGCCGGACATCTCAGGCATTTCCCAGTCGCACAGCACCAGGTCGAACGCCTCGCGCGCCAGGATCGCCTGGGCCTTGCGTCCGTTGACGGCGTCTTCGGTCCGCACACCCGGGAAGTAGTTGCGCAGGCACTTTTTCACCAGGTCGCGGATGAACGATGCGTCATCCACCACCAACACACTGACTTTGCTCATTGACCATTCCTCTAAAAATCCCGGCCAGCATACTGGCTAATGGCCATTTGCAAAACTGATCAGTCACGCCGGGATTTTATCGCTCGCAAGGCGCATAAAATTCGTACGCCACAAACAAAAACGCCCGACCATTGGCCGGGCGTTTCTCTCGGGCAATCTTAGTTATCGTCAGATTTGTCCGGAACATTAGCAGTTTCGGGGGCCACTCCCTCAACTTCCTGACGCATGCGCTTGAGGCCCATGTGCCGTACGTCGGTTCCACGTACCAGGTAGATTACCAGCTCGGAGATATTGCGTGCGTGGTCACCGATCCGCTCCAGCGAACGCAACACCCAGATGATGCTCAACACCCGCGAGATAGAGCGTGGATCTTCCATCATGTAGGTGGCCAGCTCGCGCAAGGCGGTCTTGTACTCGCGATCGATGATCTTGTCGTACTGCGCCACGGACAACGCCAGCTCCGCGTCGAAACGGGCGAAGGCATCCAGTGCGTCGCGAACCATGTTGCGCACCTGGTCGCCGATGTGACGAACTTCGACATAACCGCGCGGCGCTTCGCCTTCTTCGCACAGCTGGATGGCACGACGGGCGATCTTGGTGGCTTCATCGCCGATACGCTCGAGATCGATCACCGACTTGGAGATGCTGATGATCAACCGCAGGTCGGAGGCCGCCGGCTGGCGACGGGCGAGGATGCGCAGGCACTCCTCGTCGATGTTGCGCTCCATCTGGTTGATCTGTTCATCGATCTCGCGCACCTGCTGGGCCAGGCCGGAATCGGCCTCGATCAGTGCGGTCACCGCGTCGTTGACCTGCTTCTCCACCAGCCCGCCCATGGCCAGCAGGTGGCTGCGAACTTCTTCCAGCTCCGCGTTGAACTGCGCGGAGATGTGATGGGTAAGACCTTCTTTATCAATCATTGGTTTAGCTCCGCGAAACTTGCAGGCTTCAAGCCGCGCGTTTCAAGCAGTGATAGGGTGATCCGGGGTTCGCACAGCATCTGCCTTGCCGCCTCCGGCCTGCGGCACACAGCCGCTCCTAGCCATAACGACCGGTGATGTAGTCCTCGGTCTGCTTCTTCGCGGGATTGGTGAACAGGGTATCGGTATCGCCGAATTCCACCAACTTGCCCATGTACATGAACGCGGTGTAGTCGGAAACCCGGGCCGCCTGCTGCATGTTGTGGGTCACGATCACGATGGTGAACTTGGATTTCAGTTCATAGATCAGTTCCTCGACCTTGAGGGTCGAGATCGGGTCGAGTGCCGAGCACGGCTCGTCGAGCAACAGCACTTCCGGCTCCACGGCGATGGTACGGGCGATCACCAGACGCTGCTGCTGGCCGCCGGACAGGCCGAGTGCGGAGTCGTGCAGGCGATCCTTCACTTCATCCCACAGGGCCGCGCCCTTGAGGGCCCATTCCACGGCCTCGTCGAGCACGCGCTTCTTGTTGATGCCCTGGATGCGCAGGCCGTAGACGACGTTCTCGTAGATGGTCTTGGGGAACGGGTTCGGCTTCTGGAACACCATGCCGACCTTGCGACGCAGCTCGGCCACGTCCTCGCCCTTGCGGTAGATGTTGTTGCCGTAAAGGTTGATCTCGCCCTGTACGCGGCAGCCGTCGACCAGATCGTTCATCCGGTTGAAGGTGCGCAGCAGGGTCGACTTGCCGCAACCGGACGGGCCGATGAAGGCGGTCACGCGTTGCTTGGGGATGTTCATGCTGACGTCGAACAGTGCCTGCTTCTCGCCGTAGAACAGGCTCAGTTTCGGCACTTCGATGGCCACGGTCTCGCTGGCCAGGTCCAGGCTCTGCTTGCTGCGACCCAGGGCGGACATGTTGATGCCGTGGGGTTGGGTTTCATGCTGCATGGGTAAACTCCCTGCGCTAACAAATTCGTTTCGGTACGCCGCTGGGCGGCGTGTGCAATAAGGGACCTGGCAGGAGCAAGGCCTGCCTGCGAAAGGCCTCGGAGGCCGCCAAAAGCTTCGCGGGCAAGCCTTGCTCCTACAGGTAATGCGTCATCAGCTATCCAGCGCCTTGTACTTCTCGCGCAGGTGGTTACGGATCCACACGGCCGAGAGGTTCAGCGTGGCGATCACCAGCACCAGCAGCAACGCGGTGGCGTACACCAGAGGGCGCGCCGCCTCGACGTTGGGGCTCTGGAAGCCGACGTCGTAGATGTGGAAGCCCAGGTGCATGATCTTCTGGTCCAGGTGCAGGTACGGGTAGTTGCCATCCACCGGCAGCGACGGCGCCAGCTTCACCACGCCCACCAGCATCAGCGGCGCCACTTCACCGGCGGCACGGGCCACGGCGAGGATCATGCCGGTCATCATCGCCGGGCTGGCCATCGGCAGGACGATCTTCCACAGCGTCTCGGCCTTGGTCGCCCCCAGTGCCAGCGAACCTTCGCGGACGGTGCGCGGAATACGCGCCAGGCCTTCCTCGGTGGCCACGATCACCACCGGCACCGCCAGCAGCGCCAGAGTCAGCGAGGCCCAGAGCAGGCCCGGGGTGCCGAAGGTCGGCGCCGGCAGGGCCTCGGGGAAGAACAGCCGGTCGAGCGAGCCGCCCAGCACATAGACGAAGAAGCCCAGGCCGAACACGCCGTAGACGATCGCCGGGACGCCGGCCAGGTTGTTCACCGCGATGCGGATCACCCGGGTCAGGGTGTTCTGCTTGGCATACTCACGCAGGTAGACCGCCGCCAGCACGCCGAACGGAGTGACGATCATCGCCATGATCAGGGTCATCATCACGGTGCCGAAGATCGCCGGGAAAATCCCGCCCTCGGTGTTGGCTTCCCGCGGGTCGTCGCTGAGGAACTCCCAGACCTTGCTGAAGTAGAAACCCAGCTTGGTGAAGGTGCCCATGGCGTTCGGCTGGTAGGCGTGGACCACCTTGCTGATGCCGATTTCCAGTTCCTTGCCGTTGCCATCGCGGGCCGTCAGGCTGTCGCGATTGAACTCGGTGTGCAGCTCGCTCAGGCGCGCTTCGATCGCCTGGTATCGGGCATGCAGCTCGGCCTTCTCGGCTTCCATGTCGGCCTGGGCGGCAGCGTCCAGCTTGCCTTCGAGTTCCAGCTTGCGGCCATGCAGGCGAATACGCTCCAGGCCTGCGTTGATCGCGCCGATGTCGCTCTTTTCCAGGGTCTTGAGCTGCCTGGCCAGACCGTTCACACGGTCGATCCGCGCCTGCAGCTCAGGCCAGGCGGCCTCGCCTTCGGCGACGACCTTGCCGTTTTCCTTGACGTTGACCAGGGTGCCGTAGAAGTTGCCCCACTCGCGACGCTCGATGGCCATCAGCTCGGCCGGCGTACTCAGGTTGGTCAGCCACTCACCGACGACCCAGGTGAAATCGTTGCCGTTCAGGTCGCGGTTACCGACCTTGACCAGCTCGCGGGTCATGAACTCGGGGCCGTTGTCCGGCACCGGCAGGCCCGCCGTCTTCAGGCGCGCCCGCGGCACTTCTTCCTTCTGCACCACCTCGCCGACCACGACCTGCGGGGCCTGGCCGGGAATGCTGTACTCGGCGTGGATCACATCCGCCGGCCAGAAATGCCCCAGCCCACGTACCGCGATCACCGCCAGCAAGCCGATGGTCATGATGACCGCGATGGACACCGCACCACCGCTGATCCAGACGCCAGGGGCGCCGCTCTTGAACCAGCCATTCAGGGAGTTCTGTTTCACAGACTTCTACCTTTATTAAAGCGACGAGTATTTCTTGCGCAGACGCTGACGAATCAGTTCCGCGAGGGTGTTCATGATGAACGTGAACAGCAGCAGCACCAGTGCCGAGAGGAACAGCACGCGGTAATGGCTACCACCCACCTCCGACTCCGGCATCTCCACCGCGACGTTCGCCGCCAGGGTGCGCAGGCCCTCGAACAGGTTCATCTCCATGACCGGGGTGTTGCCGGTGGCCATCAGCACGATCATGGTCTCGCCGACGGCGCGGCCCAGGCCGATCATCAGCGCCGAGAAGATGCCCGGGCTGGCGGTGAGGATCACCACCCGCGTCATGGTCTGCCAGGGCGTGGCGCCCAGGGCCAGGGAGCCCAGGGTCAGGCTGCGCGGCACGCTGAACACGGCGTCTTCGGCGATCGAGTAGATGTTCGGAATCACCGCGAAGCCCATGGCCAGGCCGACCACCAGGGCGTTGCGCTGGTCGTAGGTGATGCCCAGGTCGTGGGAGATCCACAGGCGCATGTCGCCGCCGAAGAACCACGACTCCAGGTGCGGGCTCATGAACAGCGAGAGCCAGCCGACGAACAGGATCACCGGGATCAGGATCGCGCTTTCCCAGCCGTCCGGCACCCGCAGGCGCAGCGATTCGGGCAGGCGGCTCCAGGCGAAGCCGGCCACCAGGATGCCGATCGGCAACAACAGCAGCAGGCTGAAGATCCCCGGCAGGTGGCCTTCGACATACGGCGCCAGGAACAGGCCGGCGAAGAAGCCGAGAATCACCGTTGGCAGCGCCTCCATCAGCTCGATCACCGGCTTGACCTTGCGGCGCATGCCCGGGGCCATGAAGTAGGCGGTGTAGATCGCTGCGGCGACGGCCAGCGGCGCCGCCAGCAGCATGGCGTAGAACGCGGCCTTCAGGGTACCGAAGGTCAGCGGCGACAGGCTCAGCTTGGGCTCGAAGTCGGTGTTGGCGGCGGTCGATTGCCAGACGTACTTGGGTGCGTCGTAGTTCTCGTACCAGACCTTGCTCCACAGCGCGCTCCAGGACACTTCCGGATGCGGGTTGTCGAGCAGCAGCGGCTGGATCTTGCCACCCTGTTCGACGATCACCCGGTTGGCCCGCGGCGACAGGCCGAACAGGCCCGGACCGTCGACCACCTGCTCGACCAGCAGGGTACGGTGCGCAGTACTGTGGAACACGCCGAGCTTGCCGGCGGCATCCAGGACGACGAAGCCCTTGCGACGCTCTTCGGCGCTGATCTCGACGATCGGCGCGTTGCCCATCTGGAAGCTGCGGATCGGCTTCAGGCGCAGTTCGCCATCGGTGTCACGGGCCATGAACCACTGGCCGAGGCCGCCCTTGGAGTCACCGATGATCAGCGAGATGCCACCGACCAGCTGTGCACTGGCGGTCACTTCGGCGTTGGCGTCCTCAAGCAGCTTGTAACGGCCATTCAGGCTCTTGTCGCGCAGGCTGAACACGTCGGCCTGGGCACGCCCGTTGATCACATACAACCACTGCTGGCGTGGATCGATGTAGATCGCCTTCACCGGCTCGGTCATCTGCGGCAGATCGATGCTCTTCTGCTCGCTGGTGACCTCGCCGGTCATCATGTTTTCTTCCTTGGTCAGCGCCAGCACGTGCAGTTGCGCACCATTGGAACCCACGGCGATCAGCGTCGAGTCGCTGGCGTTGAGGTTCACGTGCTCGAGGGCATGCCCTTGCTCATCCAGGGTGATCGGCGTCTCCCCGTACGGGTATTCGATCGTCGGGGTGATGGTCTTCTTGCCATCCGGGTAGGTCACCTTGTAGCTGTGGCGGAACACCAGCGCCTGGCCGTTGGACAGGCCGACGATAACCAGCGGGACGCCCGGCTGGTCCTTGCTGATGGCGGTGACTTTGGTACCGGCCGGAATCGGCAGGTTCACCCGCGACAGCTCGGCAGCGCCTTCGACAGCGAAGAACAGCACCTGCCCCTGGTCGGAAACCCGCATGCCGACCTGGTTCTGTTCTTCCAGGGAGATCATCAGCGGGTTGCCGGCATCGCGCATCCAGGCCGGACTGATGGCTTTTTCCGCCGTCAGCGAGGCACCCTGGAACAGCGGCATGACCACATAGCCGAGGAAGAAGAAGATCAACGTGATCGCCGCCAGGACGGCCAGGCCGCCAACGAATACATACCAGCGGGTCAGGCGGTCCTTGAGCGCACGAATTTGGCGCTTGCGCTTGAGTTCAGGCGTATTGAAGTCAATGCGCTTGGGGGGAGAAGTCGTAGTCATGGTGGAATTGGCCAGATCGTTCATGCGCACACCCTAGCGATCCTGTATGACAGAAAGATGACAGTGCAGTGACGCACGGAAGCCGCCGCCCAGCATGGCTGGCAGCGGATTCGGAAATTTAGTGCGCGGGTTGCCGGTTGCCTGCGAAGCGTCCTTCCAGGATCGCTTTCGCGGGCAAGCCCGCTCCCACATACCGGGGCCAGTGGCCTGTACGGTTGATTCGGATACTCAAATCCAGGTTCAGGGACTTGGAGTTGGGTGTGCGATCAGCCACACAGGCCACCAGACGCCGGCCCGGTGCTTACTTCTTGGCGCCTTCGCTCAGGCCCAGGTCAGCCAGCGCCTTGGCGGCAACCTTGGCTGGCAGCGGGATGTAACCGTCCTTGACTACGACTTCCTGGCCCTGCTTGGACAGAACCAGCTTCACGAACTCGGCTTCCAGCGGGGCCAGAGGCTTGTTCGGAGCCTTGTTGACGTAGACGTACAGGAAGCGCGACAGCGGGTATTTGCCGTTCAGGGCGTTTTCTTCGCTGTCTTCGATGAAGTCGGTGCTGCCTTTCTTGGCCAGGGCCACGGTCTTCACGCTGGCGGTCTTGTAGCCGATACCCGAGTAGCCGATGCCGTTCAGCGAGGAGCTGATGGACTGCACCACGGAAGCCGAACCCGGCTGCTCGTTCACGTTAGGCTTGTAGTCGCCCTTGCACAGGGCTTCTTCCTTGAAGTAGCCGTAGGTGCCGGATACCGAGTTGCGGCCGAACAGTTGGACCGGCTTGTTGGCCAGGTCGCCGGTCACGCCCAGGTCGCCCCAGGTCTTGACGTCGGCCTTGGCGCCGCACAGACGGGTCGAGGAGAAGATCGCGTCAACCTGTTCCATGGTCAGGTGCTGGATCGGGTTGTCCTTGTGCACGAATACCGCCAGGGCATCGACAGCGACCGGGATGGCGGTCGGCTTGTAGCCGTACTTCTGCTCGAAGGCCGCCAGTTCGGTGTCCTTCATCTTGCGGCTCATGGGGCCGAGGTTCGAAGTACCTTCAGTCAGTGCGGGCGGTGCGGTAGCGGAACCGGCGGCCTGAATCTGAATGTTCACGTTCGGATATTCTTTCTTGTAGCCCTCAGCCCACAGGGTCATGAGGTTTGCCAGGGTATCGGAACCGACGCTGGACAGGTTGCCCGACACGCCTTGGACTTTGGTATAGGCGGGAATGGACGGATCTACACCAGCGGCCACCGCGTGGGCAGTCGCGACGCCAGCAGCGACAAAGGTCATTGCCGCCATCAAACGTTTCAGTTTCATGCCTTACTCCTAGCAGAGAGGTTATGTTAAGTCGGGGCCAAGTATCGGCAGGCCGCATGAACACTCTATGACTGGTATGTGACAATTAGATGAAAGGCCAGCATGGAGCGAAGCGATCGGCACCCTCCTGCACAAGCGCAAAGCCACGGTCTGCCTCACCTACCCTGATGTCCATATCATCGGCCGCATCATTTAGAAACACTCTCTCAAATTTGCCGCCCGGCCCAGGCACGCTCCTGGTAGCACGCTACATTTTGAAACTTTTCACCCAGTTGACAAAACACAGATAAAATACAATTTTGTCAACTGAAAGGGGGTTTCATGATCAACGACCGAATCCGCCGGGCCCGCCAACTGAAAGGCATCACCCTTGAGGCTTTGGCTCTTCAGATGGGCGATATCACGAAACAGGCCCTCAGTAAGTATGAAAAAGGAGCGGTGATCCCAGGCTCTGCGCGGCTGCTGCAACTCGCCAGAGCCCTGGATGTGAGTCCCGAATATTTCTTCCGCGCAGAAGCGGTCGTGCTGGCGCCCCTGGAGTTTCGCAAGCTGGCGAAGATGCCCAGGTATCGCCAGCTCCAGGTTGAAGAACGGATGCGCGAATACCTTGAGCGCTACATTTCCCTGGAAATGTGTTTCGACCCACTGGATATTCTCACCACCACTACTCCCGCCCAGATAATTGAAGTGAGCGGCGCGGACGACGCCGAACGGGCCGCAGAAAAACTGCGCGAGCTATGGGGCATTGGTAGCGACCCGATTTTCCACCTGAGTGAGCAACTGGAGGAACACGGCATCAAGGTGGTAATGCTTGAGGGACCGAATGATTTCGACGGAGCCTGTGCCGCCACTCGCGATGGGCACCATGTGCTGATTGCTCTGAACGCAGAACGCCCCGGTGAGCGCATCAGGTTCACCGCCGCTCATGAACTCGGGCACTGGACCATGCGGCTGCCCGAAGAAATGTCCGAACGGGACCGGGAAAACTGCTGTCATCGTTTCGCCGGGGCCTTCCTTTACCCAGCCAAATGCGTGACTGGCGATTTCGGCCATCATCCCAGGTCGAAAGTGCACCCCCGTGAGTTGCTGATCGCCAAGCGTCAATATGGACTCTCGATGCAAGCAGTCCTGCGCCGGCTCAAGGATCTGAATCTGCTCAGCGAAAGTGGCTACAAATCCCTCACCATTCGATTCAGCACCAATGGCTGGCGCAAGTCGGAGCCAGAACCCCTTCTCTGCAAGGCGCCACATCGCTTTGAGTCCCTGGTATTCCGGGGGTATGCGGAAGGATTGATCACCCAGTCCCGAGCCGCCGAGTTTCTGCGCAAACCGGTAACGGCCCTGGATCCAGATTTCCTGGGGGCACTGGAGAGTGCATGAACCTGATCTACATCAGCGATACGAATATCTGGATCGACTTCAGAAATGCCGGACTGCTGGAGCAACTGTTCAGGCTGCCGTTCTCCTTGTGCTGCACCGATTTCGTGCTGGAAGAACTGAGGGATTTTCCCTGTGAGGCACTGCTGTCTCAAGGGCTTAAGGTGGAGTCCTTCGACGGTGACGGGGTAAAGCGGCTTTTCACGCTCAAGATCGAGCACAACAACAGCTCTCTGGCCGACGTTTCATGTTACTTGCTGGCACAGGAAACAGGACGCCCACTCCTTACCGGGGATGGCCGGCTCAGACGCCAGGCGCTACGTGACGGATTAAAGGTGCACGGCGCGCTCTGGCTTCTGGATCTGATGGTGGAACATGCCATCATCCCTCCTGCACAAGCAGCCAACTCACTGGAAACCATGACAGCTCGCGGGGCACGACTGCCCGAGCGCGAGTGCCATAGCCGAATCAGTGCGTGGCGAGGAGGTCGACCCGTCCTCACCCCTCGGGGTCAGCGGGACTTGGACCAGAGGTAGCCGCCCACCAGCACGCCGACGCTGCAAATGATTGCAACATAATACGCAGGCCCCATCGGGCTGTCCTTGAGCAGCAGGGTCACCACCATCGGCGTCAGGCCGCCGAAGATCGCGTACGCCAGGTTGTAGGAGAACGACAGGCCGCTGAAACGCACCACCGCCGGGAACGCCTTGACCATCACGTAAGGCACCGCACCGATGGTGCCGACGAACAGGCCGCTCAGGGCGTACAGCGGGAACAGCCACTCGGGATGGGCCGCCACGGTGCTGTAGAAGGTCCAGAAAGTGGCCATCAGCGCCAGGCTGCCGATGACGAACACCCGCCCCGCACCGAAGCGGTCGGCCAGGGCGCCGGAAGCGATGCAGCCCAGGGTCAGGCACACGATCGCCAGGCTGTTGGCCTGCAGCGACACCGTCGGGGTGAAGTGAAAGACGGTCTGCAGTACGGTCGGGGTCATCAGGATCACCACCACCACGCCAGCCGAGAGCAGCCAGGTCAGCAGCATCGAGATGATGATCGCGCCACGGTGGTCACGCAGCACCGCGCCGAGGGGAATGCCGTCGGACAATGCCTTGCGCTGCTGCAGCTCGGCGAACACCGGGGTCTCGTGCAGCCAGCGGCGCAGGTACACCGAGAACAGGCCGAACACGCCGCCCAGCAGGAACGGGATACGCCAGGCGTAATCGCTCACTTCTAGCGGGCTGTAGAGGCTGTTGATCAGGGTCGCGACCAGCGAGCCCAGCAGGATGCCGGCGGTCAGGCCCGAAGTCAGGGTGCCGCAGGCGAAGCCGATCTGCCGCTCCGGCACGTGCTCGGCGACGAACACCCAGGCGCCCGGAACCTCGCCACCGATGGCGGCACCCTGGATCACCCGCATCAGCAGCAGCAGGATCGGCGCCCAGATGCCGATCTGCGCGTAGGTCGGCAGCAGGCCCATGATCAGGGTCGGCACGGCCATCATGAAGATGCTCAGGGTGAACATCTTCTTGCGGCCCAGCAGGTCGCCGAAGTGCGCCATGACGATACCGCCCAGCGGCCGCGCCAGGTAACCGGCGGCGAAGATCCCGAAGGTCTGCATCAGGCGCAGCCATTCCGGCATCTCGGCCGGGAAGAACAGCTTGCCGACCACCGCCGCGAAAAACACGAAGATGATGAAGTCGTAGAACTCCAGCGCGCCTCCCAGGGCCGACAGCGACAGCGTCTTGTAGTCATTACGGGTCAGCGGGCGCGCGGGCGGCGCAAGGCTGGGAGACACAGTACTCATGCAAGGCTTCTCTTATATTTACTGATAGGTCTGTAGGTGGCCCGGCCGCAACGTCACCGGTGTCGATCCGGCAAAGATCGCACAAGCACGGTTGTAGTAAAACGATAAACCGGTAAAACATATCGTCGGCAGCCTGACGCTCGCCAGGCCGATGGCACTCGAGGCGGCAGGCGGGCAGGAAAATCTCCTGCGGCCCCACCCGTTCACCCCGCCCATGCACAAGCGCGGATGGCCGGGAAAAGATAATAAAATGTTTCAGAAAGTAAGTAATGTCCCGATATAGAGCGATCGAAAGGGCCTTCTGACGGTCGAAGTCAAGCGGGTCGCTCGATATACTGGTGGCTGCCACCCTGCAAGGGTGCTGTGCAAAAACGTCGCTGGAAGCTCCCTCCAGCCGGTTTTGCAGAGTTTCCCTTGAGTACGCCTTAGAGAAACGTGACGAACGTAGCATGTTCGGGCTGAATCGTTTTTCCTGAAGACGTCCATTCACCTGCAATACCCACGTAGCGTCATGGGTCAGAGGCCCTGGATATGATCGAACTCGAACAAGAAGACCCCATCCCGCAAGGCGATCTCGCCCTGCAAATCACCGCCTTGCCCCGCGAAACCAACGGTTTCGGCGATATCTACGGCGGCTGGCTGGTCAACCAGATGGACCTGGCCGGCACCGCCATGTCCAGCAAGATCGCCGGTGGCCGGGTGGCCACGGTGGCCATCGACCGCATGGCGTTCCTCGTGCCGGTGGCGGTCGGGGCCCAGCTGTCCTTTTATACCCAGGCCCTGGAAATCGGCCGCAGCTCGATCCGGATGATGGTCGAAGTGTGGAGCGACGACCCGCTGTCCAGCGAATGGCGCAAGGTCACCGAAGCGGTGTTCGTCTTCGTCGCCATCGACGGCAGCGGCCGCACCCGCTCCGTGCCACGGCGCACCTAAACCCGCGGCGTTTTTTGCGGTCCATTGCAGTCCCTGTTGCCGAGCGAGAACCCCATGAACACGCCACACGTTGAAACGGTCAAGCTGGATGAACTCAACTGCTGGAAGATCAGCCACGGCCAGGCCGAGCTGCTGGTCGCCCAGCAGGGAGCACACATCCTCAGTTATCAGCTGGCCGGCGAACCGCCGGTGATCTGGCTCAACGACCAGGCCCAGTTCAAGCACGACAAGAGTATCCGCGCCGGCGTGCCGGTATGCTGGCCCTGGTTCGGCGTGTTCCAGCGCAACCCCGACAGCGTCCAGGCGATGCGCCAGACCAGCGAGGCGCCGACCGCCCACGGTTTCGTCCGGACCCGGGAATGGAACCTGCAGGGCATCCAGGCCGATAACGACGGCGTACTGGCCGAATTCACCCTGCCGCTGCCCGAAGGCGGCTTTGCGGGCTGGCCGCACAAGGTCGGGCTGAAACTGGCGGTGCATCTGGGCGAGAAGCTGCACATCAGCCTCACCAGCGAGAACCTCGACGATCATCCGGTCACCCTGAGCCAGGCGCTGCACACCTACTTCGCGGTCAGCGATGTGCGCAACGTGCACGTCGACGGCCTCGATGGCCTGACCTACATCGACACGACGGATGACTGGAAACAGGTCCGGCAGCAGGGTGAGCTGCATTTCACCGGCGAAACCGACCGCATCTACCTGGATACCCCGGCGCAATTGAGCATCGTCGACCCGACCTGGGAGCGGCGTATCGAGTTGACGGCCGAGAACTCGCGTTCGACGGTGATCTGGAACCCGTGGATCGACCGGGCCAGCCAACTGGCCGACCTGGCTGACGATGGCTGGCAGAAGATGCTGTGCATCGAGACGGCGAACGTGATGAATGACGTGGTGACGCTGGCGCCGGGCGCCAGTCATGCGCTGGGCGTGACCATCGGCAGCCGCCGCCTGGGTTAGGACCGGGGCGCCTGGCTCGCGGCGGTCCGCCGCCGCGAACAGCGACCTGACCGACCAACACCCTACAAATCCGACTCCTTCACCACCCGCACCTTCGCCGCATCCAGCGCATAGGCCGCATCGGCCAGGTCATTGCTGACCTTCTCGACCTTCAGGGTGCCGGTCACCCACAACGGCGTGTAGATATCGTCCAGCTTCAGGCCCTTGGGATAACGCACCAGCACCAACTGGTTCGGCGGTGGCGGCGGCACGTGGATGCAGGCGCCCGGATAGGGAACCAGGAAGAACAGCGTGCTGCGGCCCTTGGCGTCGGTTTCCAGCGGCACCGGATAACCACCGATGCGGATGTCCTTGCCGTTCATGGCGGCTACGGTCTTGGTCGAATACATCACCGCCGGCAAGCCCTTGGCCTGCTTCAGCCCACCCTTGGCGGTAAAGGTACCGTTGGCTTCCGGGGAGTTGTGGCTGATTTCCGGCATTTGCTCAAGGGCTTTCTGATCCGATTTTGGCATCAGTTCCAGCCAGTCGGTTTCCGGCAGCTCGGCCGCATGGGCCAGGCCGCTGCCCAGCAGGAGAAGTGTCAACAAGAGACGACGCATGAGGAACTCGGCAGGAGGGAATCAAGTCGCGCATTCTAGCCCCTCTGCGCGGGTTGCACAGAGGGGGTTGCGCAGGTCGCTCAGTTCTTTTTGATCAGCCCGTAGATCACCAGCAGGACGATGGCGCCGACCACCGCGCCAATGAAACCGGCACCCTGCCCGGCGTGGTAGATGCCCAGTGCCTGACCACCGTAGGTCGCGGCGATCGAACCGCCGATACCCAGCAGAATGGTCATGATCCAACCCATGCTGTCATCGCCCGGCTTGAGAAAACGCGCCACGAGGCCAACGATCAAGCCGATGAAGATGGTTCCGATGATACCCATGACGTTTCCTCCGAATGGTTGCCCCCAACTGAAGCCTAGTTGGGCCCCAGCATCTTGCCATCAGAGGACGGCGGGGACCGATGGTTCCCGCCCGCCTGGATAACTTTTACTCGGCGATCAGCGCTTCGACCCGCAGGATCTGCTGCTGCAGCGTAGCCCGGTCGGCACAGCGCAGGTTGGCGTGACCGACCTTGCGCCCGGCCTTGAATGCCTTGCCGTAGTGGTGCAGATGGCAATCGGCGATCGCCACCACGCGCTCCACCGGCGGCACGCTGCCGATGAAGTTGAGCATGGCGCTCTCGCCGACCTTGGCGGTCGAGCCCAATGGCAGGCCGGCGATCGCCCGCAGGTGGTTCTCGAACTGGCTGCACTCGGCGCCGTCGGTGGTCCAGTGCCCGGAGTTGTGCACGCGCGGGGCGATCTCGTTGGCCTTCAGGCCTCCGTCGACCTCGAAGAACTCGAACGCCATCACGCCGACGTAGTCCAGTTGCTTGAGCACCCGGCTGGAGTAGTCTTCGGCCAGGGCCTGCAACGGGTGGTCGGTACTCGCCACCGAGAGCTTGAGAATGCCGTTCTCGTGGGTGTTGTGCACCAGCGGGTAGAAACGGGTTTCGCCATCGCGGGCACGCACGGCGATCAGCGAGACTTCGCCGGTGAACGGTACGAAACCTTCCAGCAGGCAGGGCACGCTGCCCAGTTCGGCGAAGGTGCCGACCACGTCGGCCGCGCTGCGCAGGACCTTCTGGCCCTTGCCGTCGTAGCCCAGGGTGCGGGTCTTGAGCACGGCCGGCAGGCCGATGCTGGCCACTGCCGCGTCGAGGTCGGCCTGGGACTGGATGTCGGCGAAGGCCGGGGTCGGAATCCCCAGGTCCTTGAACATGCTCTTCTCGAACCAGCGGTCACGGGCGACGCGCAGGGCTTCGGCGCTCGGGTAGACCGGGACGAACTGCGACAGGAAGGCCACGGTTTCCGCCGGCACGCTTTCGAACTCGAAGGTCACCAGGTCGACTTCCTCGGCCAATTGGCGCAGGTGGTCCTGATCGCCGTAATCGGCTCGCAGATGTTCGCCCAAGGCGGCCGCGCAGGCATCCGGCGCCGGGTCGAGGAAAGCGAAGTTCATCCCCAGCGGAGTGCCTGCCAGGGCCAACATGCGGCCCAGTTGGCCGCCACCGATTACACCGATCTTCATCGTCAAAAACCTCAGGCGATGCGTGGGTCTGGATTGTCCAGAACGCTGTCTGTCTGCTCAGTACGGAATTTTTTCAGCACGGCGTGGAACTGCGGGTGCTTGGCGCCCAGGATGCTCGCCGACAGCAGTGCGGCGTTGATCGCGCCAGCCTTGCCGATGGCCAGGGTGGCGACCGGAATGCCGGCCGGCATCTGCACGATCGACAGCAGCGAGTCCACACCCGAGAGCATCGACGACTGCACCGGCACGCCCAGGACCGGCAGGTGGGTCTTGGCCGCACACATGCCAGGCAGGTGGGCCGCGCCACCCGCGCCGGCGATGATCACCTCGATACCGCGGCCCTCGGCCTCTTCGGCATACTGGAACAGCAGGTCCGGGGTGCGGTGGGCCGATACCACTTTCACCTCGTAGGGAATACCGAGCTTTTCCAGCATATCGGCGGTGTGGCTAAGGGTGGACCAATCGGACTTGGAGCCCATGATCACGCCAACCAGTGCGCTCATCGTCGTGCCTCTTCTCTTGGGCGCCCGCGGGCGCGTCAAAAAACAACAAGCCACGCGGGAGGACCGGCGTGGCTTGTCATGCGAATAATGGCCGGGCAAACCGACCGAAGGCCGCGCAGTATACCGAAAAAAGCGCGTTTGACGCACCTTTGTCGCTGGGTCGATTTTAGCCGCTGAAGGCCGGTTTACCTGACTTTCAGGTCAATCCGAACCCAGCTCGAACGCCGCCCTTGTGGAAGCCGAACGCTGTGGGAGCAGGATTTTTCCGCGAATGGAGCGGCGCGGTTTTTCCGGACTACGCGTCATCGTTCTTCGCGGATAAACCGGGACGCCGGACCGCCGGCTCCTACAGGGGCCCAGCCTGCACCCAGACGGTTTGTTTCAGTTCGTCACCACTGCCTGCGCCGTACCGCTCTCCAGCTTGCGCCACAGCAGCCGCACGTTGGCCTTGCGCACCAGTGCACAGCGATACAGGCGGATCTCCAGCGGCACATGCCATTGCGGGCCGCCGCACACCACCAGTTCTCCCCGCGCCAACTCGGCCCGCACGCTCAGTTGCGGCACCCAGGCGATTCCCAGGCCCTCCAGCGCCATGCCCTTGAGGCTGTCGGCCATGGCCGTCTCGTACACCGTGGTAAACCGCAGGTTGCGCTGGCGCAGCAACAGGTTCACCGAGCGCCCGAGAAAGGCCCCGGCGCTATAGGCCAGCAATGGCACGCTACCCTCGCCCTCCAGGTCGAACAGCGGCTTGCCATCCGGCCCCACCGCGCACACCGGCAACATCTCGGTCTGCCCCAGGTGCAGCGACGGGAAGATCTCCGCATCCATCTGCAACGCCGCATCCGGGTCATAGAAGGCCAGCATCAGATCGCAACCGCCCTCGCGCAACGCATGCACCGCGTCCCCGACGTTGGTCGCCACCAGCCGCGTGGCGATGTTCAGGCCCTCGTTGCGCAACTGCGCGACCCAGCGCGGGAAGAACCCCAGCGCCAGGGAGTGCGCGGCGGCCACCTGCATCACCTCGCCCTGACCGCTTTCCAGGTGATGCAGGTGGCGCACCACCTCGCCCAACTGCTCGACCACCGTACGCGCCGTCACCAGGAACAACTGCCCCGCCGCCGTCAGCTCGATGGGGGTGCGCGAGCGGTTCACCAGGGTCAACCCCAGCGCCGCCTCCAGACTGCGGATCCGCCGGCTGAAGGCCGGCTGCGTGACGAAGCGGCGCTCGGCAGCCTGGGAAAAGCTGCGGGTGGCCGCCAGGGCACTGAAATCTTCCAACCATTTGCTTTCGAGATTCATCAACTTCTCCGTCACGCGCACCATTTTGGTTCACACGATCGTCACGCACGCCGCGTCACACCTGCATTATGCCGTTTATGCATGGGGCAGTGTGCAACAGCATTGGCCCAAAAAACCGCACAGGCCTAGCATTGGCGACGTTCCGGCATCGACCGGGTTCATATCGAGATGATTTCTATCATGTCCTCCGCTGCATCCTTCCGCACAGAAAAAGACCTCCTTGGCGTACTTGAAGTACCCGGCGACGCGTACTACGGCATCCAGACCCTGCGAGCGGTGAACAACTTCCGCCTCTCGGGCGTTCCGATCTCGCACTACCCGAAATTCGTCGTGGCCCTGGCCATGGTCAAGCAGGCCGCCGCCGACGCCAACCGCGAACTGGGCCACCTGAGCGAAGCCAAGCACGCTGCCATCAGCGAGGCCTGTGCCCGCCTGATCCGCGGCGACTTCCACGAGCAGTTCGTGGTGGACATGATTCAAGGCGGCGCTGGCACCTCGACCAACATGAATGCCAACGAAGTCATCGCCAACATCGCGCTGGAGGCCATGGGCCACAGCAAGGGCGAATACCAGTACCTGCACCCGAACAATGACGTGAACATGGCGCAGTCGACCAACGACGCCTACCCGACGGCCATCCGCCTGGGTCTGCTGTTGGGCCACGACGCCCTGCTCGCCAGCCTGGAGAGCCTCATCCAGGCCTTCGGCGCCAAGGGTGAAGAATTCGCCCACGTCCTGAAAATGGGCCGCACCCAGCTGCAGGACGCCGTACCGATGACCCTCGGCCAGGAATTCCACGCCTTCGCCACCACCCTCGGCGAAGACCTGGCACGCCTGAAGACCCTGGCACCGGAAGTACTCACCGAAGTCAACCTGGGCGGTACCGCGATCGGCACCGGCATCAACGCCGACCCACGCTACCAGAACCTGGCGGTAGAGCGCCTGGCGACCATCAGCGGCCAGCCGCTGGTACCGGCTGCCGACCTGATCGAAGCCACCTCCGACATGGGCGCCTTCGTACTGTTCTCCGGCATGCTCAAGCGTACCGCAGTCAAGCTGTCGAAAATCTGTAACGACCTGCGTCTGCTGTCCAGCGGCCCACGCACCGGCATCAACGAAATCAACCTGCCAGCGCGTCAGCCAGGCAGCTCGATCATGCCCGGCAAGGTCAACCCGGTGATCCCGGAAGCGGTCAACCAGGTGGCGTTCCAGATCATCGGCAACGACCTGGCCCTGACCATCGCGGCCGAAGGCGGCCAACTGCAACTGAACGTGATGGAACCGCTGATCGCCTTCAAGATCTTCGACTCGATCCGCCTGCTGCAACGCGCCATGGACATGCTGCGCGAACACTGCATCGTCGGCATCACCGCCAACGAGACCCGCTGCCGCGAGCTGGTGGAACACTCCATCGGCCTGGTCACCGCGCTGAACCCGTACATCGGCTATGAAAACGCCACCCGTATCGCCCGTGTCGCCCTCGAAAGCGGCCGCGGCGTACTGGAACTGGTGCGCGAGGAAGGCCTGCTCGACGAAGCGATGCTCGCCGACATCCTGCGCCCGGAGAACATGATCGCTCCACGTCTGGTGCCCCTGAAGGCCTGACCTTCAGCCACCTGATCGCAACACGCTCACCAGGTCGAGGGACTAGACACCTCTCACCTTTTGAGGGCTTGAAGGTCCATCCTTCAAGCCCTTTTTTTTGACTGGATTTTTCATAGTGAAAACGCCCTGCCGATCGTCTACCGGACAGCGGTACTCGTCATCCGACTGGCGAGGTGTCAGGGACAACGCTTACAGGGTTATTCATGAAAAATGACAGGCTGTGCAGACGCTGGCAGTCCTGATCGGTATAGTGCCGCCCCTCTTCGCGTAAGCGATCCGCGGCACAGCGGCACTGAAACACGCGAAACAACACTAAAAACAACCCGCGCAAGCTCGGGAAGACCTGTCGCCAGCCCACACTGCCCGCAACACCGGGTGTTGACGCGACCGGCCGATCGAGCCGCCTTTGCAAAAAAAGCGAGGATCCATCCATGCTTGAAGTCATCAACGACTTCCTCTCAGGGAAAGTACTGATCGTGCTCATCGTCGGGCTCGGCAGCTACTTCACACTCCGTTCACGGTTCGTCCAGTTCCGCCACTTCGGCCACATGTTCGGGGTTTTCAAGGAATCCCTGCGCGGCCAGGCCGGCCAACTGAGCTCGTTCCAGGCCCTGATGCTGAGCCTGGCCGGCCGCGTCGGCGCCGGTAACATCGCCGGTGTCGGTATCGCCGTGACCCTCGGTGGTCCGGGCGCCGTGTTCTGGATGTGGGTCACCGCACTGGTCGGCATGTCCAGCAGCTTCTTCGAATGTACCCTGGCCCAGGTCTACAAGCGCGCCGATGGCGATGGCCTGTACCGTGGCGGTCCGGCCTACTACATCCAGCACGGCCTCAAGCTGAAAAGCATGGCCATCGTGTTCTCGATCCTGCTGCTGGTCACCTACGGCTTCGCCTTCATCGGCCTGCAGTCCTACACCGTGACCCACTCGCTGCAGAACGCCTTCGCCTTCGATCCGAAGCACACCGGCATCGTCCTGGCCGTGCTGCTGGCCATCACCTTCATCGGTGGCATCAAGCGTATCGCCGCCGTGTCGGACCTGCTGGTACCGATCAAGACCCTGGCCTACATCGGCGTGACCCTGTACGTGATCGGCACCCAGATCGAACACGTGCCAGCCATGCTGGAAACCATCTTCAAAAGCGCCTTCGGCCTCGACCCGGCCTTCGGCGGCCTGCTCGGCAGCGCCATCGTCATGGGCGTCAAGCGTGGCGTGTTCGCCAACGAAGCCGGCCTGGGCAGTGCCCCGAACGTGGCCGCCGTGGCGGCCGTGAAGCACCCGGGCGCCCAGGGCGTGGTCCAGGCGTTCAGCGTGTTCCTCGACACCTTCGTGATTTGCACCTGCACCGCGCTGCTGATCCTGCTGTCGGGCTTCTACACCCCGGGCTTCGAAGGGGACGGCATCGTCCTGACCCAGAACTCCCTGGCCGCCGTGGTCGGTGACTGGGGCCGGATCTTCGTCAGCGTTGCGCTGTCGCTGTTCGTCTTCACCTGCATTCTCTACAACTACTACCTGGGCGAGAACAGCCTGCAGTTCCTCAGCCGCAACCGTGCCGTGCTGATGGCCTTCCGTGGGCTGGTGCTGGCGCTGGTGGTCTGGGGTTCGATGCAGGACCTGTCGACCGTGTTCGCCTTCGCCGACATCACCATGACCTGCCTGGCGTTCGTCAACCTGGTCGCCCTGGCGCTGCTGTTCAAGGTCGGCCTGCGGGTGATGCGCGACTACGACGAACAGCGTCGTGCCGGCATCAAGCAGCCGGTGTTCGACGCCAGCAAGTTCAACGACCTGGACCTGGATCGCGCCGCCTGGCCGGCCAACCCACAGGTTGAAAGCGCCGCCCAAGGCGTACCGGTGACACAACGCTGATGCAACCTGCGGGCGGCGCCCTGCCGTCCGATGCGCCCCAGTGAGCCAGCACTCACTGGGGTTACAGCCCCTTCCTACAGACCCAGCAACATCCTCCCGATATATCTGTAGGGCAATTCCTATAGGCCGTCCGAGCACTACACCCCGCCATAACGCCCGGGGTAGGCTTGCCTCAAGTTGCCGTGCACAGACAGGAAAGTTCTCGCCGGTTGTGTGAACGCACTGTCTTCAAACAATAAGAAACACGCCAGGCCAATCGCACAAAAGAGCAACTTGTTACGTTCAAGTAACAACTTCGGGTCAGACACCGACGCCTTGTCACGCCTGCAAACAGGCGCCGACAGCCTTATGCGTCGCATCGGCCCATTACCTCACGAGCCAATCGGGACGGGCATTCTGCCCCGAACGGATGAAGTGTGCCGGTCACGGAAGTATTGGCTCTTTCTTATTCGAACAGTTGCCGGAGCAGCCTTGGGAAAACCATGAAAAAACAAGTCGTACTGGCCGCGCTGTGCAGCCTTGTTTCCGTACCGGCCTTGGCCGACAAGCCCCTGATGTGTACACCGGTGACAGCGGCCCAGATCGAAGTCCTGTTCGATGAATGGAACGCGGCGTTGCAGACCGGTGATGCGAAAAAGGTCGCGCAAGAGTATCTCTACGATGCCGTGCTGCTGCCCACCGTATCGAACAAACCACGCTTGACCGACGCCGAGCGCATCGACTACTTCGAGCACTTCCTGGCCAACAAGCCGAGCGGCAGGATCGACAGCCGCACCGGCTGCAACGAAGCGATCGACATCGGTACCTACACCTTCGCCTTCAAGGACAAGCCGAGCGTGTCCGCCCGCTACACCTTCACCTATGCCTGGAGCAGCGCCAACGGCTGGAGAATCTCGACCCACCACTCCTCGGCGATGCCGGAGACGTGATGGGCAACCGGCTCCCAGATTGCTGAGCCGGAATCCCGGCCCCCTCAATCTCGTGGCGAGCAGGCTTGCCCGCGCTGGGGCGCGAGGCGGCCCTGAAACCCGTGTACTCGATATGTCAGGATGATCGAGTCGGTAGGTTTTACGACTGCTTCGCAGCCGAGAGCGGCGGTGCGGCGTTCCGACAAGCCCGCTCGCCACGACAGCCTCTCGCCCCCTCCCAACCACCGACAAATCGCGATGCATGAAACATTACGTTTCAAGACAAATCCCTTTTACTTGAGGGATATTTCCTAGAAAATTCCAACGTATTGCGCCTTTCCAGCCGCGTGACTATCGTCGTTGCGTCACCGCCCTTTTGCGGTGATCGGGTTTAGTCGCCCACGCTCAATAGGCGCACAGCGCCCCCATGGTCCATGGCCGGCGTTTTTTCACGCCCCCAGTTTCATGGCGGCTGTGCGTGGGGCGCCTCCGGGCGCGCCGGTTTCCTATTGGCCGGTCGACTAACCCGCGTACAGCTGCCACCCACTCGTTTAGTCGCGACAGGTGCCAGCTCCCATGCCGCAATAGGAGTGACACCATGAACAAGCCAGTCCCCGATCCACCCAGCCAAGCCACCCACCGCCGCATCACGGCGATCCTGCAACAGGCCAACGCCGACCTGCTGCAAGTGCTCAACGACCAACCCCACGAACCGCCTCTGCTGCAAGCTCTGAAGGAAACTGCCGCCCGCCCCGGCGACCTGCGCGACGGCCGCCATCGCTCGCTGTTCGACGTCAAGGCCGGTATCGACGCCGAAACCACCCTCAACCACGTCTCCCTGCTGCTGCGCTGCGCCGAAGAAGTCTCCGATGAAATCACCGAACAGGGCAGCGGCATCGAACGCGGGCTGATCTGGTCGATGGTGCATTCGGTGGAAATGGCCCGGGCCCTGGTGGATGCGTTGCTGGACGGATCACAACCGGTAGGAGAACGAGGGTGAGCAAAGATGATTGGGAGACGCCTGACCCCGTCAATCAATGCAGCTATCCATTTCCGAAGGGCCATTCTTGAACACATGGACAATTTCAAGGATGCCTCTGTGGCCCAGCAACGCCTCTCGGATATTCAGTCAGGCCGAAGTAACGCCATAACACTGGAGGAACTGGAACAACTACATGGTGTGGAACGCTCTGATTGCTAGAAACTTCGCGAGAAACTCTGCATCCTGCAAGAGCGTGTCGACCTCAGGAAAGACTTCGGCGGCACGCAACTTGCTCGACTCAAGCACCTCCCAAGGCCGGAATCGAGCATGCTCCACTCCCACCTGACCACCCTCAACGCCGTTTCCCTGGTGCTCAAGACCTTCCGCGAACAGGGCCTGCCCGACGACACGCTGCTGGCCGGCAGCGGCATCAGCGCCGCAGACCTGAGCCGCGCCGACACCCGCATCACCACCAACCAGGAGATGCAGGTGTGCGCCAACGCCGTGGCCCTGCGTCGGGAAATCGGCCTGGAACTGGGGCGGCGCATGCACGTCTCGTCCTACGGCATGCTCGGTTACGCCCTGCTCACCAGTGCCACCTTCGGTGACGCCTTGCGCCTGGCCCTGCGTTATCCGGCGCTATTGGGAACACTCTTCGAACTGAGCCTGGAGGAAGACGGCGAGCGCATCTGGTTCACCGCCGCGGACTACCGCGAAAGCCCGCAACTGGCGACCTTCAACGTCGAGTTCTGCCTGGTCTCGCTGAAAGTCATCTGCGACGACCTGCTCGGCCGTCCCCTGCCCCTGCTCGCCGCACGCTTCGAACACGACGCGCCGGACTACCAGGCCGACTACACCACCAGCTTCGACTGCCCGCTGCAATTCTGCGCCACCCGCAACGCCTTCGCCTTCGACCGCACCTGGCTTGACCAGCCGCTGCCGCTGGCCGACCCGATCACCCACCAGGCCATGGCCGAACGCTGCCGCAAGCAGAATCTGGAGTTCACCGGGCGCCAGGCCTGGCTCGGACGCATCCGCCAGTTGCTCGCCGCCCAGTTGCACACCGCGCCCGGCCTGGAAGGCCTGGCCGAACAGATGAACTGCTCGGCGCGAACCCTGCGCCGCCACCTGCGCGACCTCGGCTGCAGCTACCAGGAACTGCTCGACGAACTACGCTTCGAGCGGGCCAAGCAACTGTTGGCCGACGACCAGTTGCCGATCCACCGGATCGCCGACGAACTGGGCTTCAGCGAAACCGCCAGCTTCCGCCATGCCTTCGTGCGCTGGAGTGGCGTCAGCCCGAGCCAGTTCCGGCCCTGACCGAGCGTGCCACCCAACGGTGCGGCGCTGCCTCATTCAGGGGCGAAATCAGGACAGAGGTTTTGGCCATATCGATCCCCTTTTGGCCGCTCCTGCCGTTCTCCGATCCGCGCCGGGCATCAAGAATGAGCCCACGTCCACGCCAACGGAGAACAATAAATGCTGACGGTCTACTCAGATGATCACCACCTGCACCACGGCCGCTGCGAGCTGATCGACGGGCAACTGATGCCCTGCTTCGAGATGCCTTCGCGCGCCGACCACGTGCTCGCCCGTGTGCGCCACCAGGCCCTGGGGCCGGTGCGTGAGCCCGAGGACTTCGGCCTCGAACCGATCCGCCGCATCCACGACGCCGCCTACCTGGACTTCTTCAAGGGCGCCTGGGACCGCTGGGCCGAACTGGGCCAGGACGGCGACCTGCTGCCGTTCACCTGGCCGGCGCGCACCCTGCGTCAGGTCCTGCCCAAGAGCCTGCATGGCCAGCTCGGCTATTACAGCTTCGACGGTGGCGCACCAATCACCGCCGGTACCTGGCAGGCCGCCTACAGCGCAGCGCAGGTCGCCCTCACCGCCCAGGCCGAGATCCAGCGCGGCGCCCACAGCGCCTTCGCCCTCTGCCGGCCACCGGGGCACCACGCCGCCAGCGATCTGATGGGCGGCTACTGCTACCTGAACAACGCCGCCATCGCCGCCCAGGCGTTCCTCGACCAGGGCCACGCCAAGGTGGCGATCCTCGACGTCGACTACCACCACGGCAACGGCACCCAGTCGATTTTCTACGAGCGCAGCGACGTGCTCTTCACCTCGATCCACGGTGACCCGCAAGCCGAATTCCCGTTCTTCCTCGGCTATGCCGACGAACTGGGCGAAGGCGCCGGCGAGGGTTTCAACTTCAACTACCCGCTGGCCGCCGGCAGCGGCTGGGAGCGCTGGAGCACGGCGCTGGAGCAGGCCTGCGGCGAGATCGAGCGTTATGACGCCGACGTGCTGGTGGTTTCTCTCGGCGTGGACACTTTCAAGGACGATCCGATTTCTCAATTCAAGCTCGACAGCCCCGACTACCTGCGCATGGGCGAACGCATCGCCCGCCTGGGCAAGCCGACGCTGTTCGTGATGGAAGGCGGTTATGCGGTGGAAGAAATCGGCATCAATGCCGTGAACGTACTCGAAGGTTTCCAGAACGCCCAATGAGGAACTAGAAGAATGAACAGACTCAAGCGTCTCATCGCCCCGGCCCTGTGCGCCGCCCTGCTCAGCGGCGCGGCGCACGCCGAAGACCGTACCCTGCGGGTATACAACTGGTTCGACTACATCACGCCCAAGGCCCTGGACGACTTCAAGGCGCAGAACAGCCAGGTCAAGCTGGTCTACGACATCTTCGACACCAACGAGGCGCTGGAGGCCAAGCTGCTCACCGGCAATTCCGGCTATGACGTGGTGGTGCCGTCCAACGTGTTCCTCGCCAAGCAGATCGAGGCCGGAGTATTCCAGCCGCTGGACCGCAGCAAGTTGCCGAACTGGAACCACCTCGATCCCAAGCTGATGAAGCTGCTGGAGGCCAACGACCCGGGCAACCAGTTCGCCGTGCCCTACATGTACGGCACCATCCTGATCGGCTTCAACCCGGCCAAGGTCAAGGCGGCCCTGGGCGACAACGCGCCGGTGGACAGCTGGGACCTGATCTTCAAGGAAGAGAACATCAGCAAGCTCAAGCAGTGCGGCGTCGCCCTGCTCGACTCGCCGTCGGAGATCCTGCCGCTGGCCCTGCAGCACCTGGGCCTGAACCCCAACAGCAAGAACCCCAAGGACTACGAAAAGGCCGAGGCGTTGATGCTGAAGATTCGCCCCTACATCACTTATTTCCACTCGTCCAAATACATGGCCGATATCGCCAACGGCGACATCTGCGTCGCCGTCGGCTACTCCGGCAGCTTCTCCCAGGCCGCCAACCGCGCCAAGGACGCCAAGAACGGCGTGGTGGTGGACATGCGCCTGCCCAAGGAAGGCGCGCCGATCTGGTTCGACATGCTGGCGATCCCCAAGGGTGCCAAGGACCCGGAAGACGCCTACACCTTCATCAACTACCTGCTGCAACCGCAGGTGATCGCCCCGATCAGCGACTTCGTCGGCTACCCGAACCCGAACAAGGACGCCACCGAAATGGTTGACCCGGCGATCCGCCACAACCCCAACCTGTATCCGAGCGAAGCGGCGATGAAGACCCTCTACACCCTGCAGCCGCTGGACCAGAAGGCCGAACGGGCCCGGACCCGGGCCTGGACGCGGATCAAGTCGGGCACCTGAGGCTCCGCCCTGTCGCCGCCCCGTTGGCGACAGGGCGGCCGATCAGGGGGCGGGCGACAGGAACAACGTCCTGGCCGAGTTCGGGTCGATCCTGGCGCGCAGGATCGAGTCGACGCCCTGACCCGCTTGCTCTTGTGCCCTCTGGAACTTGATCCCCTGGAAACGCTGCGCCGGCGTCTTGAGGTGGGCGGCGGTGTAGCTGGCCTCTGCAGCATCCAGGTTCGGATAGTGAAAGTGCGCGTACCACAGGGGGGTTCGCTGCTTGTCCGAAATCTCGTACTCGCGCAGGAAGTCCCGGCCCTTGCCGCCGGAAATGTCCTTGCGCGGCCCCAACGGTCGAATAGTGATCTGATTCTGGCTCTTGAGGTACGAGACGCCGATGACCGAGGGTGGGTCGATCTTCACTCTTTCGATACGCAGGCGTACACCCTGGGCCCGCAGGAGGTCCGCCCCGGCGTCAAGCTTGCCCACCAGTTCCTCCGGATACTCCGCCATGCCCTGGGTCAGCTCCTGCAGCTGCAGCGACAGGTCGCTGAACAACAGGGCATCACTTTTGAGCCGGTCCTCGATATCGACGGGGCCGTGGGCAGTGCGCATAGTCTTCTCGCCCCTGTCCAGCCGGCCCGGCAACGATTCGAGCAGTTTCCGGGCCTGGAACTCCAGCGACTTGAGCTTCTTCCGACCCCGTAGGCTCAGTTCGCCAGCACCGCCCAGCAGAAGAGGCCCCCGTTCCAGCTGCCAGGTTCCCGAAGCACCGCGGGTCACCCAGGGCCCCAACTGCGCCGGGTGACTGACATCGGCAATTCTCAAGCCGTCGAGGGTACGCGAAACATGAAACCATTCACCCTCGAGACGGGCATAGAGAAGCCCACCCCGCTGGTAGAGCCCTTTCCACTCACCCACCTTGACCCGTTGCATATCGGACGGGGCGTTGGCCGCCAGCCTGAATCGGTCGAGCCGCTCCCGCTCGAATGTCGTCAGGTCGCGTCCCCGTCGAGTCCAGATGAAGGCCAGCCCGCCCCTGCGCCCTCGTGCCGTTGGCTTGACGATCGTGCCACCGGCACCCGCGACTTGCGGTTGACCGAACAACAGCCGACGGTGATAAACCAGCACGGCCGCCAGGTTCAACAGCACATCGGCGAATGCCGCCCAGGGGCTCCGGGTATTCGAATCGGCCAGGGCCTTGAGGCTGGGCAGCAACTGCACGATCAGCCCCACGCTGGCCAGGGCGGCCGGTGCCCATGGAATCAGCAGTCTGAACAACGCCCAGCCAAGGTCGGCAAGGCGCTTGCGGCGCGCTTCGGCATTGGATACCGAGATCGCCTCGGCGTGCCGGATCAAGGCTTCTACGCTGTCGACAAACAGCGCCTCGGCGATCGGCTCGGACAATACCGCGGTGTCCAGCGTGGGCGGCTCGGGAATCTCGGGCAGATCCCAGTCACTGAGAATGACCCGCGTCAGGTGCGGCTCAAGAAAGCCACCCTGGTCATAGATCTTGCGACTGTGGTCGTCCAGCCCAGCCAACACCGATTGCTGCAATGTCTCCTCGACCTGGATAGCCGCCAGCAGGTGCGCCAGCGACGCAAACTCGCGCAAGGGTTGTTCCGCACCCGGTCGCAGCAACACCTGCGGCCCTCGATCGACCCTGCGCGGGCCGATCACGAAATGATTGAGCACGCGGTCCGCCGCCGCGCCAGGATGCGCCAGCAACGCCAGCGGGCGGACGACGATGGACAGTCCCGACACCACCAGCACCCGGGTGTCCAGGCTCATCACGGCCGTGACATATAGCCGTGCACGCTCCGTCAGCCGTTGCGTCAACCGCAGCTCCAGCGCCAGCATCGGCAGCAGGACCTGCATATAAAGCGTGAAGAGCACCTTCTGTCGGGCCCGCTCGGTCGTGTAGCGCTGCAACTTCTGCCTGAGCAGGGCGGGATAGTTGCCACCGATATCGGCATCGCTCACGGCTGCACGCAACAGTGGGTAGGTCATCCAGCCCGGTACTGCCGCCTGCTCCCCGTTTGTCGTCGGCTTGTCATAGTGAATCTGTGCGATTGCCGAGAGCGGAAAGGCCTCGATGTTCTCCAGTGCCATGTCCGTGTAGTCCCGCGTGGAAGACGCGGTGTGCTGGTCCAGAAAAGGGATGAAACCCGGATCGACCGCTGCCAACGGACTGTTGTCGATCTTCGTGAGGGTCACGCGGATATCGGAAACCGAGACGTTCTCGGCCTTGGGTTCAAGCTTGAGCAGGCTCTTGGCCAACTCCCGCTCGGCAAACTCGATGATGCCGGGGATACCTTCGAGAAACGCCTCGCCTTCACGCAACCGATGCACCTCTGACAGCCTGCTGACGAAGCGGCCGTAAGTGGCACGCTCCGCTGTCGAGGCCTGCCGCAACCAGTCGGGAAGCAACTCATGCAGTTGCAGCAGCTTCGCTTCGTGCTCGGCGTGAAAGGCGCCGAGCAATGCCTGTGGGCCGGTCAACTCGTGCAAACGCCGATCGAGAGCGACACGGTCGCCGTAGTCGCCCGGCTTGATTGCACTGATGCTTTCCAATTGCCGCATCAGCAGGGTGACCGCCAGGGCATCGAAGACATGGTTGTCTGGCGAGTATTCTCCCTGGTCCGGTTCACTGTCTCTCAAGGTCCATCCCAAGGCGGTTTCCAGGGCAACGATGGAGTCGAACGCCTTGATCCCGCCGAGCAGCGTGTACAGCAACACGATCTGCCGTTCACCCACCTGCCGCGTCAAAACCAGTCCCTGCTGAAATAGCGGCTCGGGATCTCGGACTCCGGTGTCGACAAGGGTGATATAGGCTTTCGTGCAACCCTCTCCCAGCGCCAGGCAACGGGCCCGGAAATCGGGGTAATCGAGTACGGCCTCCACGGTATCCAGTTCATCACCCGCGAGCGCGGCACTGGCCTTGCGCAATTGTGCGGCAATGAAGTCCGAGAGTTGCTGCCAGGGCGTAGTACCTTGTTCTGCTGGCGAACGCCCGGCATTCGGGACCAACGACCGGTACAAGGCTGGCGAACTCCAGAAGTCGACCAGGCTCTGCTTATAGGTCGCCAGCAACGCCGGGGCCCACTCGCTGACCAGCTGTTCCGCACTGTCGGCCCGCATCCCCAGTATCGGTAGATACTTGCCGCCCGAGTCGAGTGTCAGGTAGCTGCCCAGGGGATGAACCGGGGCAACCTTTCCCAGCCAGCAGTCGATCAGCCGATGGTTCAGCGGGACGACCCGATAGGTCGCCGGGGCATCGGGGTTGCGCCCGGCGTGACGTAGATAAAGGCGGCATTGCGTAGCGCTTTTCCCCGGGTCGGGAAAAAGTCCTCCAGCATCGCCTGCACCAGGTCGGCCGTGGCGCTCTCCAGGCCGGGCCGGGCGGCCAGGCAGTCGTTGAGGCTGAAGACATGCAGGGCCTGGTCGCTTTCACTGACCGGAGCGGTGACCGTAATGACCGTCATACTCCGCCCCCTGCACAGGAAGGCACATGACAAACGGGCAAGCTGGAAACTGTTGGAGTTGTTGCGTTGGGCATGACCAAAAGCCTCTGGGCAAAAGAATTCTGCCCACGACAGTAGCCATGCCCCCTTCCTGGAACGCGGTAACTAAGTAGCCCGGCGCCCGGACTGCCCGGGCTCAAACGCCGGACACCCCCTCAGTTCCGCCAGACCTCGCGCAAGCGGCCCAGGGCCGCTTCGATGTCCGCCTCCGGGACGGCCGCGAAACCCAGGACCAGCCCGGCGTGACGATCCGTCGGCGGCGGCGGCGGAGTGATCCAGAAGTTGCTCAGGGGGCTGATCTCCACTCCGACACTCGCCGCCTGCGCGATCAGCTCCTGCTCGCGCGCAAGACTTTCGACCGGCACCATCAGGTGCAGGCCGGCGATCGCTTCCGGCAGGCTGCCGCAACCGCGAATGCCGCTCGGCCAGTGGGCCAGCAGGGCGTTGCGCCGGCTCAGGGCGGCCCGGCGCATGCGACGGATATGCCGCTGGAAATGCCCGGCGGCCATGAACTCGGCCATCACCGCCTGGGTGCTGACTTCCGAGTGGCGCATGTCCAATGCACGACGCTGGGAAAAGGCGTCCACCAGCGTCGGCGGCAACACCAGGTAGCCCAGGCGCAACGCCGGAAAGGCGATCTTGCCGAACGTGCCGACGTAGAGCACCCGCCCCTGCCGGTCCAGGGCCGCCAACGGTGCCAGCGGCGCGCCGCTGTAGCGGTACTCGCCGTCGTAGTCGTCCTCGACGATCCAGCCGCCGGTGCGTTCGGCCCAGGCCAGCAGCTCCAGGCGCCGCGCCAGGCTCATGATCACCCCGGTGGGGTATTGATGAGCCGGCGTGACATAGGCCAGCCGGCAGTCCGGCAACCGCCCGAGTTCGGCACAGTCCAGGCCCTCGTCATCCACCGCCACGCCATGCACCGTCGCCCCGGCTACCGCGAACGCCAGCCGCGCCGCCCGGTAGCCGGGGTTTTCCACCGCCACGCCGTCGCCGGGGTCCACCAGCAACTGTGCACAAAGGCTGATGCCCTGTTGTGCACCGCTGGTGATCACAATTTGTTCAGGCGAGCAGGACAAACCACGGGAACTGCGCAGGTACGCTGCGATCAGGCTGCGCAACTGCCTCTCCCCCGCCGGCTCGCCGTAGCACAGCTGCGCCAGGTCCGGTTTTCTCCAGAAAGCCGCCTGCAGCTTGGCCCAGACGCCGAACGGGAACAGGTCGAAAGCCGGCACTCCCACCCGAAAGGCCCGTGGCGGACCCTCCGGTGGCTCGTACATCGCGTTGCGCTCGATGCGCTCCAGTGCCTGATTGTGGATAACTTTACTGGATGAAATCCCAGTATCTTTCACCGATTTTGTGGATAACTCTGTTGATAAGCCTGTTGAAAACTCTGTGGATATTTTTGTGGACAACTTTCTGATCGGCAGCGCCTTGTCTGGCAATTGCGCAACGTAGGTGCCATCGCCAATCCGCCCCTCGATGAAGCCCTCGGCATACAGCTGGTCATAGGCCCGAACCACGCTGTTGCGGGAGATCCCCAGGGCGCTGGCCAGGTCGCGGCTGGCCGGCAGGCGGCTGCCACTGGCCAGGCGTCCGTCCAGCACCCGCAGGCGCAGGGCCTGGTAGAGCTGGCGGCTGAGGCCCTTGGCCGGATCCAGCTGGATCCCGGCAGGGTCGAACGACAGGGGCAGCGATGGACTGGGCATGGCATTGGACCTATGAAAATCATCAACAATGGCTCTTACAACCAACCAATAGCCTGCCTAGGATGCCGGTATTCGCCAAGGAAAATTTCCATGTACACACCCAGCGCCTTCGCCGAACACGACCTGCCCACCCTGCACCGGCACATCCAGGCCACGCGCCTGGCGATCCTGGTCACCCACGGCAAACTGGGCCTGCAGGCCAGCCACCTGCCGCTGCTGCTCGACCCGGGCCAGGGCGCCCATGGCACCCTGCTCGGGCACCTGGCACGGGCCAATCCGCAGTGGCAGGAGCTGGCCGAAGGCGCCGAGGCGCTGGTGATCTTTCCGGGGGTCGATGCCTATGTCAGCCCGTCCTTCTATGCCAGCAAGGCCGAACACGGCAAGGTCGTGCCAACCTGGAACTACACGGCCGTGCACGCCTACGGCCAGGCCGAGGTGTTCGACGAGGCCGGGCGCCTGCGCCAACTGGTTGGTGCCCTCACCGACCGCCATGAAGCCGGCCGGGCCACCCCCTGGACAGTCGACGATGCGCCCGAGCCGTACATCGCCACCATGCTCAAGGCCATCGTCGGCATCGCCCTGCCGATCCAGCGCCTGGAAGGCAAGCGCAAGCTCAGCCAGAACCGCAGTGCCGTCGATATCGCCGGCGTACAACAAGGGCTGGCGGCCAGTGCCGACAGCCAGGACCAAGCCCTCGCCCAATTGATGCATCAAGGAGTGTCAGCATGAGTTCGATCGAAATCCGTCCGGTGACCGCCGCCGACCAGGCCGTCTGGCGTCCGCTGTGGCAGGCCTACCTGAAGTTCTACGAAACCGAATTGCCGGACAGCATCTACCAGTCGACCTGGCAGCGCTTCCTCGACCCGGCCGAGACCACCCACGCCGCCCTGGCCTGGCAGGACGGCAAGGCCGTGGGCCTGGTGCACTTCATCTACCACCGCTCGAACTGGAGCATCCAGAATTCCTGCTACCTGCAGGACCTGTTCGTCGCCCCCGAGGTACGCGGCACCGGCCTGGGTCGCAAGCTGATCGAGCATGTGTACGCCACGGCGGCCCGGGACGGCTGCAGCAAGGTGCACTGGCTGACCCACGAAACCAATGCCACGGCCATCCAGCTGTACGAGCGGATTGCCGAACGCCCGGGCTTCATTCAATTCCGCCACGGCCTCTGAGCCCGAGAACAACACCATGTCGACAACCGTAGCCAACTGGAATGGCGCCCCGGCGCCGTCCACCCGACGCCTCGAAGGACGCTTCATCGTCCTGGAAAAACTCGACGCCGCCCGCCATGGCGACGAGCTGTATCGCGCCCTGGAAGGCCCCGGCGCCGATCCGAAACTGTGGGACTACCTGCCCTACGGCCCGTTCCCGCAGCGTGAAGGCGCCTTCGACGACTGGCTTGCCGGCCACGCGGCGAGCAGCGATCCCTACTTCTTTGCCGTCGTCGACAAGGCCAGCGGCGAAGTCCAGGGCGCCCTCAGCCTGATGTCGATCGTGCCGGCCCAGGGCCGCATCGAGATCGGCCACGTCACCTTCGGCGCACCGATGCAGCGCTCGCCCAAGAGCACCGAGGCGGTCTACCTGCTGGCCAGGGAGGCCTTCGCCCTCGGCTACCGGCGCCTGGAGTGGAAGTGCAACAACGACAACGCCCGCTCCCGCGCCGCCGCCGAGCGCCTGGGTTTCCAATTCGAGGGCGTGTTCCGCCAGCACATGGTGGTCAAGGGCAGGAACCGCGACACCGCCTGGTTCAGCATCATCGACTCGGAGTGGCCCGCCGTGAATGCCGGCTTCGAGCGCTGGCTGTCGGAGGACAACCTGGGCGCAACGGGGCAGGTGCGGACCCTGACCGAATGTCGCGAAGCCTGAAGGCCTGACACGCGGTGGCCGACTTTCCGGCCACCGCACACCAGGACACAGCCGAAATAAACGGAAAGCTGCTGACATCTCCCGCGAAGCCCAGGTAAAAACCCCGACATTTACCGCTTGGACAGCTCGATACATTTCCTCCTCGACCTATTCTGAGGATGAAATGGAATGCTCCCCAAGACCCGTCTCGCCATCTCCCTGGCCCTGGTGCTCAACGGACTGCTGGCCCAGCAGGCACAGGCCCAGCAGCCACCGCCAAATGCCTACCGCGGTTCATCCAGCGTCTACGACTGGGACTGGCTGCTCAAACAGCCGCCGGAACCCGGGGGCAGCCTGCCGACCACCTCCCCGTCACCCGCCCATGAGCCCGCCAAAGGCGGCCAGGGTGGCAACATCCTGCCGACGATTCCGGCATCCCCACTGCTCGAAGCCCTGAACCGGCTCGGTCCGGCCGAAAGAGAAGCCGCCCTGACCCAACTGGCCGGTGCCGATAATGCCAACCTGGCCCAGGCCACTCTCGGCGCTACCCGACAGGTGGGCGCCAGCGCGCTGTCGGCCATGCTCCAGCCCGACAACGGCAGGAGTCGCCTGTGGCTACAGAGCCTGAGTAACGTGGGCCGATTCGAACCGGCACAGGGCGGCAAGGACTTCCAGCAGACGACCCGGGGCCTGGTGCTGGGGGCCGACTGGTCGCTGGGCAACGAATGGCGCCTGGGCCTGCTCGGCGGAAAATCCCGTTCCGAGCACAAGGGCAGCCACTTCAGGGGCGAACTGGACAGCTGGCATGCCGGCGCCTACGCCCTGCGCCAGGACGGCCCCGCAGCCTTGCGCTTCGGCGCGATCCATAGCAGCCACGCTGGCAGCACTCAACGCCACGTCGCGTTCAGCGGCTATCAGGATCGACTCTCCGGCAACTACACGGCCACCAGCCAGCAGGCCTTCGCCGAATTCGGCTACAGCCTGGGCAACAACCAACTGAGTACCGAACCCTTTGCCGGCCTCGGCTACCAGCGCTACTCACGCCAGGGACACACGGAAAAAGGCGGTGAGGCGGTGCTGAAGAACAGCGGCCAGGCCCTGGACAACTTCAGCACCACACTGGGCCTGCGGGCCGCCGGCAACTGGCGCTTCGGCCACGGCATGAGCCTGACCCCGCACCTGAGTGCCGGCTGGAAGCACCTGTATGGCGAACTCGACAGCATCACCCGCCAGACGAACCGGACCACCGCCATGACCTTCACGACCCGCGGCATCGCCCAGGACCGCGAGAGCCTGGCGATCGAAGCCGGACTCGAACTGAACCTGTCCTCCCGCCATCGCCTGGGCCTGGGCTACAGCGGCGAACTCGGCGCGAAGAACAGCAACCACGGCATCATGGGGCAGTGGGCGCTGGCTTTCTGACAACTTTCCATCAACCGGTCAGGCTCATGAACAGCTGCCTGACCGATGAGCACCTCAGCCTGATGTCTTGCGCAGTCGCACCACGCCCATCTGCAACCCGAAGGGCCTGAATACAGAGTTCAACGACTTGAGGGTCGGATTGCCTTCGTCATGCTCGATATGCACCAGGGTACGGACCGAAATCCGGCACATCCGGGCAAACTGGGTCTGCTGCAACCCCGTTACCTCCGTCCGCAAGCGCCTGACCGCAACACCGATGCTGATCATGCCCTGGGCCAGATCATCCTGAATGGCCTGGATCAGCAGGGCACGGACTTCCAGGCTGAGCGTCATGCCAACCCCCAGTCTCGCAGACGCTGACCAAGCCTTTTCAAGGCAATCAACGGATGGTTCATGGTGACGGCGGGCAAGCCACTATCCGTCAGAATATCGGGCAAGGCCAACAGATGCCTGGCATCCGCCCGAAGCCGCTCAAAGGCTGCCTGGGGCTCGACCAGCCCCGCCAGCGCGTCGCACGCCTTGCGCCAATCCACCTCCCCGCCCCTTTCGATATCTCTTGCCCACTTGGTGCTGCGTGTCACACCTTCATCATCCATGACCATGGGCGCCAGGTCGTAAATCGGTGCCAGGCGAACCCCCCGCTGATCGCGGATGATCGATGTGTTGCGCCCATGGTTGTCGGAGTTGCCCAGGATCTTGTTGAGCAAATCACGGCGCAGATAATCCGCCACCAGATCTTCCACCTGCTCCCCCTGGCCGGCCTGGCGCCAAAGTGCAACCAGACGAGTGATCACCTCCAGGTGCTTCAGGCGACTGCCAGGCACCGTGACCCCGGCCAACGAATACACCGACTCCACGGCTGAACGCTCGGTCCCCTGCTCAGTGACATGACGGTCGAAACGTTGCATCCAGAGGCTCGGTCTGTTGGCTTCCTCCAGCTTCAGCCCCTGCACCGAGACAGTTTCGATCCCAAGCACCTGCAAAGCCCTGTAATAGTGGTACTCGCTCCTGAGGATGTCCTGATCGGTCTGCGTGGACTTGTTTCGAGCGAATTTCACGAACCAGTGTTGTGCCACGTCGCGATCATCGAGAACCGCGTCCGGGTACAGCAGGCCATTGTGGTCCTCACTCATCAGCAACTTCGGTGCTTCGCCTCCAGCTCCCGTAGCTCCGCCAATCGCCGCGCCCTGCTCGTAGGCGTACTCGAGAAATCGGTTATCGCGCGCCACCACGTCCGCTCGGGTAAATCCCATGGGCTCACGACCGTCCTGCACGTCCACGGACTCCTTGACCCGCAGATGGCCAACGGGAGCCGGGGTGCTTTTACCCAGCAAAAAAAGGTCGGCATTGACATCATCAGGCTTTTCCCGCCCCACCCTGGCGATGAGGAAGCGCCTGGCAGCACCGGCAGGAGCAATATCCTGCAGGAAGGCCGGAGCCTGCCGGTCATCCATGCTGTCCCAGTCCAGCGGGAGGTTCGCACTGACCGCACAGGCGAATGGACTGCCCATATCCTCGATATGATCCAGCAGATAGCTCTGCTTGTAGGCAAACCTGCAACGCCCCTCGAAACCTTTTTCCGGCGACTCGAAAATCAGGGTCATGGCGTCCTGCCAGATTCCGTCGGTGTAGGCCTGAAGTGTGAGTGCGTACATGATTCAACCTGCAACTTAATGCACTTTATAGGCAGAGACTGCCGCCAAAACTGCAATATAGTACAGATTCGCCTGCCAGCATCGCCCAATAACTGCAATATAATGCATCAGCCTTGCTATACGGCGCAAATATACGCAATAAAATGCATATCGTTCTAGAGCAGCAGACCATAACACCCCACACAACATGCTCAAAGAATGAACAAAAAAAGGGAGGCATACGCCTCCCCGAGGATAAACATTGATAGATGAAGGCTGTCGATCAGCCTTCGATCTCGATCAGGATCTCGCCCGGGTTGACCCGGTCGCCCTTGGCCACGTGGATGGCGACGACCTTGCCCGACACTGCGGCCTGCACTTCGGTCTCCATCTTCATGGCTTCGGTGATCAGCACGGCCTGACCGGCCTTCACACTGTCGCCTTCCTTGACCAGCACATCGACGATGTTGCCTGGCATGGTGGTGCTGACGTGGCCTGGCGCACTGGCCTGCTTGCGCTTGCTGCTGCCACCGCCGACGAATTCGTTGAGCGGTTCGAACACCACTTCTTCCGGCATGCCGTCGATGGACAGGTAGAAGTGCCGCTTGCCTTCGGCCTTCACGCCGACCCCGGTGATGTCCACGCGGTAGGTTTCGCCGTGCACGTCGATGACGAACTCGGTCGGTACGCCCTCGCCGCCCGGCGCACGCACACCGCCGGCCTCGGGGATCGGCAGCAGCACTTCAGGCACCAGGGTGCCGGCCTCGCGCTCTTCGAGGAACTTGCGCCCGATGTCCGGGAACATGGCGAAGGTCAGCACGTCTTCTTCCGACTTGGCCAGGGTGCCGATGTCGTTGCGCAACTTGGCCATTTCCGGCTTGAGCAGGTCGGCCGGCCGCACGTCGATCACGTCCTCGCTGCCGATGGCCTGGCGGCGCAGCTGCTCGTTGACGGTGCCCGGCGCCTTGCCGTAACCGCCCTGCAGGTACAGCTTCACTTCGTTGGTGATGGTCTTGTAGCGCTCGCCGGCCAGGACGTTGAAGAAGGCCTGGGTGCCGACGATCTGCGAAGTCGGGGTCACCAGCGGCGGGAAGCCGAGGTCTTCGCGCACCCGCGGAATTTCCGCCAGCACTTCGTTCATGCGGTTGAGGGCGCCCTGCTCCTTGAGCTGATTGGCCAGGTTGGAAATCATCCCGCCCGGCACCTGGTTGACCTGCACCCGGGTGTCGACCGCGGTGAATTCGCTTTCGAACTGGTGGTACTTCTTGCGCACGGCGTAGAAGTACAGGCCGATTTCCTGCAGCAGTTCCAGGTCCAGGCCGGTATCGAACTCGCTGCCCTTGAGGGCGGCGACCATCGACTCGGTGCCAGGATGGCTGGTGCCCCAGGCGAAGCTGGAGATGGCGGTGTCGATATGGTCGGCACCGTTTTCCACCGCCTTGAGCTGGCACATCGCGGCCAGGCCTGCGGTGTCGTGGGAGTGGATGAACACCGGCAGCGACTGCTCGGCCTTCAGTGCCTTGACCAGCTCGCCGGTGGCGAACGGAGTCAGCAGGCCGGCCATGTCCTTGATCGCCACCGAGTCGCAACCCATGGCTTCCATCTGCTTGGCCTGGGCCACGAAGGCCTCGATGGTGTGCACCGGGCTGGTGGTGTAGGCGATGGTGCCCTGGGCGTGCTTGCCGGCGGCCTTCACCGCCTCGATGGCGACGCGCAGGTTACGCACATCGTTCATGGCGTCGAAGATACGGAATACATCGATGCCGTTGACCGCCGCCTTGGCGACGAAGGCCTTGACCACGTCGTCGCTGTAGTGGCGATAGCCGAGCAGGTTCTGGCCGCGCAGGAGCATCTGCAGGCGAGTGTTGGGCAGGGCCGCGCGCAGCTTGCGCAGGCGCTCCCACGGGTCTTCCTTGAGGAAGCGCACACAGGCGTCGAAGGTCGCGCCGCCCCAGACTTCCAGCGACCAGTAGCCGACCTTGTCGAGCTTGTCGCAGATCGGCAGCATGTCTTCGGTGCGCATGCGGGTGGCGAGCAGCGATTGGTGGGCGTCGCGCAGGATCGTGTCGGTAACGTGAATCTTTTTGGTCATTGTAATAGTCCTCACAGGCCTGCGTGGGCGGCGATGGCGGCGGCGATGGCCAGGGCCAGCTCTTCGGGTTTGCGCTTGATCGAGTAGTTGGTCAGTTCCGGATGGCTTTCCACGAAGCTGGTATTGAACTGGCCACTACGGAATTCCGGGTTACGCAGGATTTCCTGGTAATAGGCGGCGGTGGTCTTCACGCCTTGCAGGCGCATGTCGTCCAGGGCCCGCAGGCCACGGTCCATCGCCTCTTCCCAGGTCAACGCCCAGACCACCAGTTTCAGGCACATGGAGTCGTAGAACGGTGGAATGGTGTAGCCGGTGTAGATCGCCGTGTCGGTCCGCACGCCGGGACCACCGGGCGCGTAGTAGCGGGTGATCTTGCCGAAGCTGGGCAGGAAGTTGTTCTTCGGGTCCTCGGCGTTGATCCGGAACTGCAGGGCAAAACCGCGATGGATGATGTCTTCCTGCTTGACCGACAGCGGCAGGCCGGAGGCGATGCGGATCTGCTCGCGGACAATATCGATCCCGGTGATTTCCTCGGTGATGGTGTGTTCCACCTGCACCCGGGTGTTCATTTCCATGAAGTACACCTCGCCATCGGCGAGCAGGAACTCCACGGTGCCGGCGTTCTCGTAGCCCACCGCCTTGGCCGCACGCACCGACAGGTCGCCGATGTAGGCGCGCTGTTCAGGGGTCAGCTGGGGGCTCGGGGCGATTTCGATCAGTTTCTGGTTGCGGCGCTGGATCGAGCAGTCGCGCTCGAACAGGTGCACCACGTTGCCGAAGCTGTCGCCGAGAATCTGCGCCTCGATGTGCTTGGGGTTGACGATGCATTTTTCCAGGAACACTTCCGCCGAGCCGAAGGCCTTGGTCGCTTCGGAAATCACCCGCGGGAATGCCTGTTCCAGCTCCTCGCGGCTGTTGCAGCGCCGGATGCCGCGACCACCACCACCGGAGGTGGCCTTGAGCATTACCGGATAACCGATACGGTCACCCTCGCGCAGGGCTTCCTCGATGCCGGAGACGTTGCCTTCGGTGCCTGGAGTGACCGGCACGCCGGCCTTGATCATGCTGCGCCGGGCTTCGGTCTTGTCACCCATGCGCCGGATCACTTCCGCCGCCGGGCCAATGAACTTCACCCCACGTTCAGCGCAAATTTCTGCCAGTTCGGCATTTTCCGAGAGAAAGCCATAGCCGGGATGCAAGGCATCGCAGCCGGTTTCCACCGCCAGGTTCACCAGCTTGCGCGGGTTGAGGTAGCCGGCCAGGGGCTCGGCGCCAATGCTGTAGGCCTCGTCCGCGCGCTTGACGTGCAGGGCGTGCCGGTCAGCGTCGGAGAAGATCGCCACGGAGCGAATGCCCATTTCGGCACAGGCCCGCACGATACGTACGGCAATCTCACCACGGTTGGCGATCAGGATCTTTTTTATCACTTGGAAATTCCTAAGCCGCTGGAACAAAACAACCTGCTGGAACCAGAAAGGACCTGGGCCCGCCCGCGATGGTGTCCGTCAAAACACCAGAAGCCTCGCGGGCCAGCCCTATGTCCACGACCCGATGTCTGTCCCACAGCACGGGTCGACGAGTGACTAAATGTTTCAAGCCAGTCGCATCACCACACTAGTCCCGGTCAGCGATAAACTAAAATCAATAATTATTGGGTCGCTTATAAGCAATGATTTATAGTTGCCTGACCAGCCGCCTGAGAGTGCTCGCAAAAAATGCGTAAGTCCTTGATGCGTATGACATTACGCCAGTTGAAGATCTTCAATGAGGTCTGCGATTTGCGTTCCTACAGCCGCGCGGCCGAGGAAATGTCGCTTACGCAGCCAGCCGTCAGCCTGCAAATTCGTCAGCTGGAAGAGCTGATTGGCCAGCCGTTGTTCGAATATGTCGGCAAAAAGCTCTACATGACCGAAGCGGCTGAAGCGTTACAGCGCGCCAGCCGGGACATCTTCGGCCGGCTGGAAAACCTCGACATGCAGCTCTCCGACATGCAGGGATCGCTGCAGGGGCAATTGAAACTGGCGGTGGAATCCAGCGCGAAGTACTTCGTGCCGCACCTGTTCGCCGCCTTCAAGCGCCAGTATCCCGAGGTCAGCCTGCACCTCACGGTGGTCAATCGCGCCCAGGCCCTGCGGCGGCTGTCGGACAACCGCGACGACCTGCTGATCATGTCCATGGTGCCCCAGGACATGGGCCTGGAATTCCTGCCGTTCCTGAACAACCCGATCGTCGCCGTGGCCCCACCCGATCATCCGTTGTGCCACAGGGGCCCGCTGCGCCTGCAGGACCTGGAACCCTATCCGTTGCTGATCCGCGAACCGGGGTCGGGCACCCGGATGGCCTGCGAGGAGTACTTCAAGGAAAAGCGCGTGCACTTCTCGCAGACACTCGAAGTGACCTCTGGCGAGGCGCAGTGCGAAAGCGTGGTGGCGGGGCTGGGCCTGGCGCTGTTGACGCGCCACGCCCTGAGCCTGGAACTGGCGACCGGCGTGCTCCGGGAACTGCCGGTGGAAGAACTGCCGCTCTATCGCAGCTGGTGCGTGGTTCAGGCCAGGGATAAACGCCTGTCACCGGTCGCGCATGCGTTCCTGGGGTTCATCCGAAGTGAAAGGCTGCAGATCAGTGGGCTCGCTGAGCGCTTCGACGGTCGGCTGCCGAGTCCATCTGCCAGTAATTGAGGGCGGCGATTTCCTGTTGCAGCTGACGCAGTTCGTTGCGGTCTTCGATTGCGCGACGGAATTCCATGCGGCGCTGGTCTTCCTGCTGCCGACGGGTCTTTACGCTGCTTTGCTCTTCGTGGTGCCGGGCCATTTCGAGTCTCCCAGGTTGGGTTGGAGACTCCAAGATGGCTTCAGGGCGTTACGATTTGGCGGCAGCCGGATGACAGGGAGATGAAATCAGTCTTCGAGGTTCTTCAGCGACTTGGGCGACAGCCGCAAGCTGCGCAGGCTGCGCTTGACGCTCTTGAGGTGGTTCACCAGGCTCGGCCCGCGGGCCATCGCCACGCCCATCGCCAGCACATCGATCACCACCAGGTGGGCGATACGCGAGGTCAGCGGCGTGTAGATCTCGGTGTCCTCGTGCACGTCGATCGCCAGGTTGATCGTCGACAGCTCGGCCAGCGGTGTCTGGCTCGGGCACAGGGTGATCAGCGTCGCGCCGCTTTCACGGACCATGTTGGCGGTGATCAGCAGGTCCTTGGACCGCCCCGACTGGGAAATGCAGATCGCCACGTCGCTGGGTTTGAGGGTCACCGCCGACATCGCCTGCATGTGCGGGTCGGAGTATGCCGCCGCGGTCAGCAGCAGGCGGAAGAACTTGTGCTGGGCATCCGCCGCCACCGCACCGGACGCACCGAAGCCGTAGAACTCAACACGCTGGGCGGCCGACATGGCCGTCACCGCCCGCTGCAGGGCCGCCGGGTCGAGCTTCTCGCGCACCTCCATCAGGGTGTGCAGGGTGGTGTCGAAGATCTTCAGGCTGTAGTCGGCGACAGAGTCGTCTTCATGGATCGCGAACTGGCCGAAACTGGCACCCGCCGCCAGGCTCTGGGCCAGCTTGAGCTTCAGGTCCTGGAAGCCCGAGCAGCCGATGGCCCGGCAGAATCGCACGATGGTCGGCTCGCTGATGCCCACGCTGTGGGCCAGGTCGGCCATGGAGCTGTGCATCACCGCCGCCGGGTCGAGCAGGACATGATCGGCAACCTTGAGCTCCGATTTGCGAAGCAGGGTGCGGGACTGGGCGATGTGTTGCAACAGATTCAAGGGCTGGACTCGATTGTTATGGGCGAACGCCTGGGATGTAGCATTCTTGTAGTTATACTACATGAAATCGCGGCTTGCCTGTTCATTGCGTTGGCGAATACGGTTTCAGGAGCCGGTTTCGCCGGGCAATGGCCGCCTTGGGCGGTTGGCGGCGGCAATGATCGGGCGTCAGTGCGCCGTGATTCAGACGGCGCGCTGATCGTCGAGCAGCAGCCGCACCAACTCCGCGGCCTCCACCGGCCGGCTGATCAGGTAGCCCTGCACCTCGTCGCAGCCGTGCAGCTTGAGGAACTCCAGTTGCTGCGGGTTTTCCACGCCCTCGGCCACCACTTTCAGGCCCAGGCTGTGGGCCATGGCGATGATTGCCCGGGTGATCGCGGCGTCTTCACTGCCTTCGTCCAGGCCGCGGATGAAGGCCTGGTCGATCTTCACGTAGTCCACCGGGAAGCGCTTGAGGTAACTCAGGGACGAATAGCCGGTGCCGAAATCGTCGATGGCCAGCTTCACGCCCAGGTCGCGCAGTTGCTGGAAGGTCGCGATGATGTGCTCGACGCTGTCGAGCAACTGGCTTTCCGTCAGTTCCAGTTCCAGCAGGTGCGGCGCCAGCCCGCTTTCCTCCAGGACCTGACGCACCAGGCTGACCAGCTTGCCCTGGCGCAACTGGTGCACCGACAGGTTCACCGACACCCGCATCGCCGGCAGGCCCTGGCGCTGCCACTCACACGCCTGCCAGCAGGCCCGGCGCAACACGAACTCGCCGATCGGACCGATCAGCCCGGTTTCCTCGGCCAGCCCGATGAAGTCCCCGGGCGGCACCCGGCCCATGGTCGGATGCTCCCAGCGCACCAGCGCTTCGGCGGCGTTCAGGCGACCGGTGGCGAGGCACAGCTTGGGTTGGTAGAACACGCTCAGTTGCTGTTCCTCGATGGCCTTGCGCAACTGGTTCTCCAGTTGCAGGCGCTCCAGGGTGCTGGCCTGCAGGCTTTCGGTATAGAACTGGAAGTTGTTGCCGCCCAGGTGCTTGGCATGTTGCATGGCGATGTTCGACTGGCTGACCAGCGCCGGGATTTCCCGGGCGCTGTCCGGCAACAGGCTGATACCCATGGAAGCGCTGACCACCAGCTCATGCCCTTCCACCGTCACCGGCAGGCGCAGCTTGCCGAGCAGCCGCGTCGCCATCCTGGCCAGGCTGGACAGCGTGCCGTAGGCATCGAACAGCACCGCGAACTCGTCACCGGACAGGCGGGCGATGGTGTTCGCCTCCGGCAGCGCGTTCACCAGGCGCCGGGCCATCTTCTGCAACAACTGGTCGGCGACTTCATGGCCTAGGCTGTCGTTGAGCAGCTTGAAGCGATCCAGGTTGATATGCAGCAGCGCCAGGCTGCGCCCTTCCTGGCGGGCCCGCTGATTGGCCTCGCGCAGACGCTCCTTGAACAGCGAGCGGTTGGCCAGGCCGGTCAGCTCGTCGTAATGAGTCAGGTAGCGCATGCGCTCTTCGGATTCGCGCCGCGCCGACAGATCGGCGAAGAAGCCCACGATATGGCTGACTTTCCCCCGCTTGTCGCGCACGGTATTCAGTTGCAGCCACTGCGGATACAGCTCGCCGTTCTTGCGCGCCTCCACCAGTTCGCCCTGCCAACTGCCGTACTGCTCCAGGGATTGGTGGATCATCGAGTAATGCCGACGGGCGTCGCGGCTGCAAGGCAGTTCGACGACGTTGCGCCCCAGCATGTCCTCGATCTGGTAGCCGGTGACCCGGCTGAACGCCTGGTTGACCGCCAGCAGCGCGTAGTTCGGGTCGAAGATCACGATGCCTTCACTGGCGGCCTCGAACACCGTCGCGGCCAGTTGCCGCTGCGCCTCCAGCTCCTTGTGCGAGCTGATATCGCGCCGGGTACCGACCATTCGTAGTACGCGACCGCTGGCACTACGTTCCACCGCCCGGCCGCGGTCCTCGATCCAGACCCAGTGGCCGTCGCCATGGCGTATGCGGTATTCGATGACATAGTCCTCGCTGCGGCCCTTGAGGTGCTCCACCAGGGCGCGCTTGAGCGCCGGCAGGTCCTCGGGGTGCAGGCGCGGCTTGAGGTGGCTGAGCATGGCCGTGACGTATTCGGGGTCGAGGCCGAACAGCTCCTTGAGTTGGGTGTGGTGCACCTCGTCGGTCTGCAGGTTCCAGTCCCACAGGCCGAGTTCGCTGGCCTGCAGGGCGAGCGCCAGGCGCGTTTCGCTCTTGGTCAGGGCCTGGTTCGCCAGGTCCAGCTCCCGGCTGCGCTGGGCGACACGGTTTTCCAGCTCGGCCTGGGCCTCGCGCAGTTCCAGTTCAGCCCGGCGGCGTTGCTCGACCTCGCGGGCCAGCTCCTGGTTGAGCTGCTCGCTGCGGGCCTGGGCCTGCTGCAGGTTCTCGATCAGCGCCTGGTTCTGGAAGCGCCGCAGCAGGCCGCGCTCGATCAGCCGATTGACCTGCAATGCCACCACGCTGAGGGAGGCCAGCAGGATCAGTCCGAGCCAGCCCCAGCCCTGGCGGGCGCCATCACCCTCCCAGAACAGGTAGCCGATGGCAGGCAGCAGGCAGGACAAGGTGAAGGTGAGGAACGCCGGAAAGCTCACGGCATAGGCGATGCTGGCAGACAGGGTGGCCGCGCCGATCAGGCCGAATACCCAGGCCTGCTGGAGAAAACTGTCGGTAGGCACCAGGGCGATGCCGGCGCAGGCCAGGGTCAGGCCACTGACGGCGGAGCCGAGCAGGAACATCCGGCGCCAGATCGGCTGGGCCTGCCGGCTGGGAATGGCCGAATCGAACGCCGCGACCTGGATCACGCGCAAGGCCACCAGCGCCATCAGCCAGACCATCCAGATGCTGACCAGCAGGTAACGCTGCGGGCTCCAGAGCAGCCAGGCGCAGACCAGACCGTTGATCAGCATGAACAGGGTGGGCAGCAACGAGCCCTGGTACAGCAGGCGTGTGCGCTCGACCGCCAACTCGGTGGCGAACTGCTTGCGGATCACCCGCCCGGCCTCCACGGAGGGGCTCAGCGTGTCGGAGCTGTGTGTCATATGGGCATTGTTCTTATAATGGTTGAGCCATAAATGTCGCAGGAGCATACACAAGCCTCCGGCCGGACCAAACTGCTCCAAGTCATAAAATGTAATGGATTTTCCCGCGATAGACCCTTCCACACCGGACAAAGTCAGCTATTGCGCCGCCTGCGGCCGATGACCCGCCGGTCGTCATCACGCCGGTTTTTTCGTCGGCCACGGCCTCGACCGCCCGGCATTAGGGTTTGCCCACCCGTAGCCAGCACCCTAGAATGCGCCGATGCGCAACGATGACCTCTCCCTCCTGCTGAACTCCCTCAACGACGCCCAACGCCAGGCCGTAGCCGCCCCCGTTGGTCGTCAGTTGGTCCTGGCTGGCGCCGGCTCCGGTAAGACCCGGGTGCTGGTGCACCGTATCGCCTGGCTGATCCAGGTCGAGAACGCCTCGCCCTACTCGATCCTGTCGGTGACCTTCACCAACAAGGCCGCTGCCGAGATGCGCCACCGCATCGAGCAGTTGATGGGCATCAGCCCGGCCGGCATGTGGGTCGGCACCTTCCACGGCCTGGCGCACCGCCTGTTGCGGGCGCACTGGCAGGAAGCCGGGCTGAGCCAGACCTTCCAGATCCTCGACAGCGACGACCAGCAGCGGCTGGTCAAGCGGGTGATCCGCGACCTGGGCCTGGACGAGCAGCGCTGGCCGGCCCGCCAGGCCCAGTGGTTCATCAACGGGCAGAAGGACGAGGGCCTGCGCCCGCAGCATATCCAGGCCAGCGGCGACCTGTTCCTGGCGACCATGCGCAGCATCTACGAGGCCTACGAGGCCGCCTGCGCCCGGGCCAACGTGATCGACTTCTCCGAGCTGCTGCTGCGCGCCCTGGACCTGTGGCGCGACCACCCGGGCCTGCTCGAGCACTACCAGAAGCGTTTCCGGCACATCCTGGTGGACGAGTTCCAGGACACCAACGCCGTGCAGTACGCCTGGTTGCGCATGCTCGCCAAGGGCGGCGACAGCCTGATGGTGGTCGGTGACGACGACCAGTCGATCTACGGCTGGCGCGGCGCGAAGATCGAGAACATCTACCAGTACTCCGACGATTTCCCGGACGCCGAGACCATCCGCCTGGAGCAGAACTACCGCTCCACCGCCGGAATCCTCAAGGCCGCCAACGCCCTGATCGCCAACAATACCGGGCGCCTGGGCAAGGAGCTGTGGACCGACGGCGGCGACGGCGAGGCGATCAACCTCTACGCCGCCTTCAACGAACACGACGAGGCGCGCTACGTGGTGGAAACCATCGAAAGCGCGCTGAAGACCGGCCTGGCGCGCAGCGACATCGCCATTCTCTACCGCTCCAACGCCCAGTCACGGGTGCTGGAAGAAGCCCTGCTGCGCGAGCGCATCCCCTACCGGATCTACGGTGGCCAGCGCTTCTTCGAACGGGCCGAGATCAAGAACGCCATGGCCTACCTGCGCCTGCTCGAAGGCCGGGGCAACGATGCGGCGCTGGAGCGGGTGATCAACGTCCCGGCCCGCGGCATCGGCGAGAAGACCGTCGAGGCCATCCGCGAACACGCCCGCCACAGCAATGTGTCGATGTGGGAGGCCATGGCCCAGCTGATCGCCAACAAGGGCGTGACCGGCCGGGCCGCCAGCGCGCTCGGGGCCTTCATCGAGCTGATCGAGAACCTGGCCGCCAGGACCCAGGACAGCCCGCTGCACCTGATGACCCAGATCGTCATCGAGCAGTCCGGCCTGATCGCCTATCACGAGGCGGAAAAAGGCGAGAAAGGCCAGGCCCGGGTGGAAAACCTCGAGGAACTGGTCAGTGCGGCGCGCAACTTCGAGGCCGCCGAGGGCGAGGAAGACCTGTCGCCGCTGGCGGCGTTCCTCGGCCATGCCTCGCTGGAAGCCGGCGATGCCCAGGCCGACGAGCACGAAGACAGCATCCAGCTGATGACCCTGCACAGCGCCAAGGGCCTGGAATTCCCCTACGTGTTCCTGGTGGGCATGGAAGAAGGCCTGTTCCCCCACAAGATGAGCCTGGAGGAGCCCGGCCGCCTGGAGGAAGAGCGTCGGCTGGCGTATGTCGGCATCACCCGGGCGATGCAGAACCTGGTCATGACCTACGCGGAAACCCGTCGGCTGTATGGCAGCGAGACCTACAACAAGGTGTCGCGCTTCGTACGTGAAGTACCGAAGGGCCTGGTGCAGGAAGTGCGCCTGTCCAACAGCGTCAGCCGGCCGTTCGGTGGCAGCCAGCAGCAGGCCAGCAGCCTGTTCAGCGGCAGCGAGATTCCGCAGACCGGCTTCAGCCTCGGCCAGGCGGTACGCCACAGCATCTTTGGTGACGGCGTGATCCTCAACTTCGAGGGCTCCGGCGCCCAGGCACGGGTCCAGGTCAACTTCAGCGAAGGCAGCAAGTGGCTGATGCTCGGCTACGCCAAGCTCGAAGCCATTTAAGCGGCAAGGCAGAAACCAGGATCGCTCCCACGTTCCGCGTGGGAGCGCCGCCCGGGACGCTCGGCGTCCATTCCCTGTCACGCAGGGCGGTACCGGATGCAGGCCCACGCGATGCGTGGGAACGATCGAATCGAATTCACTCTGCGGGAGTGCGACACCATGGGCCCTGGCTTCTTTTCCTCGTGGACATTCTGGGCGCTGCTGTCGGCGACCTTCGCCGCATTGACCGCGATCTTCGCGAAGATCGGCATCGATAACGTCAACTCGGACTTCGCCACCCTGCTGCGCACGGTGGTGGTGCTGATCAGCCTGGCCTTGATTTTGTACGCCACGGGCCAATATCAGTCCCTGAGGTCGATCTCCGGCAAGAGCTACCTGTTCCTGCTGCTGTCGGGCCTGGCCACCGGTGCTTCCTGGCTCTGCTACTTCCGTGCGCTGAAAGCCGGCCCGGCGTCGCTGGTGGCGCCGGTGGACAAGCTCAGCGTGGTGCTGGTGGCGATCATCGGCGTCCTGCTGCTGGGCGAAAGGCTCGACCTGCGGCAATGGGCCGGTATCGGCATGATTACCGGCGGCGTAGTCCTGCTGGCGCTGCGGCGCTGACGCTTCCGGGGCACACAGCCTTGTGGTGTTGAAACGCCTTGGGCACCGCCGCGCCCCTGTAGGAGCCGGGCTTGCCCGCGAAGGGGCCCTTGAGATCGCTAAAAGCTTCGCGGGCAAGCCCGGCTCCTACAGGAGGGGTGGCGAATTGGAAATTTCATACAAGATCTAAAGACAAGCCAACAACCCAATGAACATTGGACCTACTGGCTTTCATGAAATATTCAGCATTGAGGTGAGAGGATTCAGGCAAAAGCCGGAAACACTCTCTCGCTAGCCAGTAACAATTCACCTGTGCAGTATGACACGCGTGCACTCCACAAACGGGAATACCCTTTATGCAACGTTTTCTTAGCATCGCCCTGGCGCTCTGCATCGGCCTGACGATGAGCCTCGACGCCAACGCCAAGCGCTTTGGCGGCGGTAAAAGCGCGGGGTCGGCACCGACCCACCAAACCAGCCAGATGGCCCCTGCCACTGGCGCTGCCGGCGGTGCAGCCGCCACGGCTGGCGCAGCGGGTGCCGCAGGTGCGGCAGCCAAGGCAGGCGGCGCCTCGCGCTGGTTGGGCCCATTGGCCGGTATCGCCGCTGGCGGCCTGCTGGCGTCCATGTTCATGGGCGGCGGTTTCCAGGGCATGCAGTTCTTCGACATCCTGATCATGGCGGTCATCGCCTTCGTGATCTTCCGCTTCATTGCCTCCCGTCGCCGCAAGCAGCAGGAGCAAATGGCTCCAGCCGGCGCGCCGTACCAGCGTGAAGTGTTCGAGCAACCGGCTCCTGCCCAGAACCCGATCTTCGGTGGTTCCGCCGCGCCGCGCCGCGTGATCAACGCCCCGGCCTGGTTCAACGAGGAGCGCTTCCTGGAAGCCGCCCGCAGCCACTTCCAGGCGCTGCAGCAGCACTGGGACGCCAACGAAATGGACAAGATCGCCGAGTTCGTGACCCCGCAAATGCTGCAGTTCCTCAGGCAGGAACGCGCCAGCCTGGGCGACGGCTTCCAGTCCACCTACATCGACAACCTGCAGGTGCAACTGGACGGCGTGGATGACCGTGCCGACAAGACCATCGCCACCCTGACCTTCAGCGGCGTGTCGAAAACCTCGCGTTTCGACCAGGGCGAAGTGTTCAGCGAAAGCTGGAACATGGAGCGCCTGCCAGGCGACAACCAGCCTTGGCTGGTCGCCGGTATCCGCCAGAACGTTTGATCCAGGCGCGTTGTCTGATACATCAGAACCCCGGACTTGTCCGGGGTTTTGCATTTCACGATTGCACTTGTAACGAGCTACTGTATAAAACGCGTCATACCCAACCGCGCCATGCAGCAAGAGGATCGAGGCCGTGGAAGAAGTTATCGAACAATTGCGTGAAGCCAACGAACCCGTACCGGTGCCACTGGAGTTGCCCGACGAGGATCAGTTGGTCGAGATCGAAGAGGAGCTGTTCATCAACATCCCCTTCGTCTTCAAGGAATTCCTGCTGACCGTCAGCGACGTGGTCTACGGCAGCCTGGAGCCGGTGACCGTCACCGACCCGCAATCCCACACCTACCTGCCGGAAGTGGCGGCCAACGCCTGGGACAGCGGCGTGCCGCGGGACCTGATCCCGATCTGCCAGGACGGTGACGACTACTACTGCGTCGAGGAGGACGGCACTGTGGTGCTGTGGTCCGGCGAAGAGGAACTGATCACCGAAGAGTCCTGGGAGTCGGTCTGGCACTGGGCGCGGGACGTCTGGCTGGAAAGCTGACACCCCGCCGGAATCGGCGGGGCACCCTGAGGCCTCAGTGCCCCGCCGAGTCCCTGTTGTTCTCCAGCGTCTCCAGCAGGGCCACCTGCATCCGCGTATGCACGCGGACGAACCAGCGCCAGAGCAGCGCCGCCACCGCCGCAGCGACCACCGCGATCAGCATCAGCAGTTCGCTGGTGGGCAGAATGCTCGCCGACAGCGCCGACAACAGCAGGAAGATCACCAGCAGCGACAGCAGCGGAATCACCTCGGCGATCACCCGGCGCACGCGCTGGGTATGCCGCCCGGCCACGTCCGGCTTCACCCCCATCTCCGCCAGCAGCATCGACAGCGCCTTGAGCTTGCGGTAGGCGGCAATCAGAAAGGGCAGCGACAGCAGCAGCGCGCCACCCCAGATCAATGCCTTGTGCCAGCTCGGTTCACTGACCCAGCCTTGCAGATAGGTGGCGATCGGCTGGGCGAAAAAGCCGCCGGCAAAGAAGATCGCCACCACCAGCGCCAGGTTCACCCCCACCTGCAGCAGGATCTTGCGGATCAGCGAGGCCAGCAGCGCGCCTTCGCCCTGGGGCTGGATGCTGCGCAGCCATTCGCCATACAGGCCGAACACCCGGCCCATGCGGCGCGGCACCACGGCGGCGAGCTTCAGCGACAGCGGGTCGGCCGCGCGGATCAGGTACGGTGTGAGCAGGGTGGTAATCACCGAGACCGCCACGGCCACCGGATAGAGGAAGTGACTGGTGACCTGCAGGGTCATCCCCAGTGCGGCGATGATGAAGGAAAACTCGCCGATCTGTGACAGCCCCATGCCCACCCGCAGCGAGGTGCGGCCATCGTTGCCGGCGATGAACGCGCCCAGTCCGCAGGAGACCATCTTGCCCAGCACCACCGCGACGGTGATCACCGCGATCGGCCAGGCGTATTCGAGCAGTACCGCCGGATCGAGCATCAGGCCGATGGCGACGAAGAAGATCGCGCTGAACAGGTCGCGAACCGGCTCGATCAGGCGCTCGATCTTCAGCAACTGGCGCGACTCGGCCATGATCGCACCGATCAGGAACGCCCCCAGCACCATGCTGTACTCGAGCTTCACCACCAGCAGGCAGAAACCGAAACACAGGCCCAGCACGGTGATCAGCAGCATCTCGTTGCTTTCGAAACGGGCGACATAGGCCAGCAGACGTGGCACCAGCAGGATACCGATGACCAGCGCGACGATCATGAACAGCGACAGCTTGCCGACGGTGGAGAACACTTCGCCGGAACTCACCGTGCCACTGACGGCAATGCTCGACAACAGGGCGATGATGCCGATGCCGAGAATGTCCTCGACGATCAGCACGCCGAAGATCAGTTGCGCAAAGCGCTGGTTCTTCATCTTCAGATCATTGAGCGCCTTGACGATGATGGTGGTCGAGGAAATCGCCAGGATCGCGCCGAGAAACAGCGAGTCCATGGTGTTCCAGTCGAACCAGCGGCCGATCTCGTAGCCGATCCAGATCATCAGCACGATTTCCAGGAACGCGGCGATGAACGCCGTCGCGCCGACCTTGAACAGCTTGCCCAGGCTGAACTCCAGCCCCAGGCAGAACATCAGGAAAATCACCCCGAGCTCGGCCAGGGTCTTGATGGTGTCCTCGTCATGGATCAGGCCGAACGGCGGGGTGTGCGGGCCGATGATGAAACCGGCGACGATATAGCCGAGCACCACCGGCTGCTTGAAGCGGTGGAACAGGATGGTCACCACGCCCGCCACCAGCATGATCACGGCCAGGTCCTGAATAAAGCTGATGGCATGCATGGCGTGACGCTCCTTGTGTCGGCGGATGTTGGCCAGACCGCCCACCGCGCCCATCGAGTCGTCGGCGGTCAACGTTCCGGGTGTAAGAATTTTCTATGGCATGGCTTTTCGAAGGTTAACACCGCGACTTCCGACAGAAAGCCGGTGCAATATGTAGAAACAGATCGCTTGGCGCGTGACGATGCAACCATGGCTGGCGTCCCGTAATCGAGGTGTCTGAAAAATGCCCAAAGCGCCCGCAGAGGTGCCTGAACCTGTCCCTACCTACCCATGAGCGTGCTATGGAACCTGGAAACGCCCAGCTGTCGATGACCGTTTTGATGACCCCGGATATGGCCAACTTTTCTGGCAATGTCCACGGCGGCACCCTGCTCAAATACCTGGATGAAGTGGCCTATGCCTGCGCCGCCCGTTATGCCGGCCGCTACGTGGTGACCCTGTCGGTGGACCAGGTGATTTTCCGCGAGCCGGTGCATGTCGGCGAACTGGTGACCTTCCTGGCTTCGGTGAACTACACCGGCAACACCTCGATGGAGGTCGGCATCAAGGTGGTGACAGAGAACATCCGCGAGCGCTCGGTGCGCCACACCAACAGTTGCTTCTTCACCATGGTCGCGGTCGACGACCAGCGCAAGCCGGCACCGGTGCCACCACTGCAGCCGGAGACCAGCGAGGGCAAGCGCCGCTACGCCCAGGCCCAACAGCGCCGGCAGATCCGCCAGGAGCTGGAAAAGCGTTACCAGGAGATCAAGGCCGACGCGCCTTAAGCTCTTGTAGGAGCGGGCTTGCCCGCGAAGGCGTCCGTTCAAGCGGCGCGAGACTTGAGGGCCTATTCGCGGGCAAGCCCGCTCCCACACGGGTACATGGAGTGGGCCCGGAGATCACAGGCTGATCGGCAACGCCTCGAAGCGCACCCGCGGATGGGCGATGCGATCCTGGGCCCGCACCAGTTCCAGCTCGTAGCTGGCGCAGGCCTGGGTTTCCAGCAGCACTTCGTGCACCGCCGACGCGGTGAACTCGAAGGCCGCCAGCAGGCTGTCGCCCAGCAGCACCCGGGCCAGGAACAGCCCTGAAGTCAGGTCGCCGACGCCCACCGGCTGGCGCGGGAACGCCAGCAGCGGACGGCGCAGGTGCCAGCTGCCTTCGGCGGTCACCAGCAGCATCTCGAAGCTGTCCTCGGGCTTGCCCGGATAGGCCAGGTGCTTGACCAGCACCACCTGCGGCCCCCGCGTCAGCAGGCTGCGGGCCATTGCCAGGCAATCGAACAGCGACTGGGGCGAGCGGCCGCAGAAGCTGTCCAGCTCCAACTGGTTGGGGCAGAGGATATCGGCCTGCGCCACCGCCTCCTGCAGCAGGAAGTCGCTGACCTCCACCGGCACGCTGCAGCCCTTCTCCGGATGGCCCATCACCGGATCGCACAGGTACAGCGCCTTGGGGTTGGCCGCCTTGATCCGCGCCACGCCGCTGAGGATCGCCCGCCCCTGCGCCGCGCTGCCCAGGTAGCCGGACAGCACCGCGTCGCAGTTGCCCAGCTCGCCGATGGCGGCAATACCTTCCACCAGTTCCGGGATCCGCTGCGGCGCCAACACTTCGCCGGCCCACTGGCCGTACTGGGTGTGGTTGGAGAACTGTACGGTGTTCAACGGCCAGACATTCACCCCGACCCGCTGCATGGGGAAAACCGCCGCACCATTGCCGGCATGACCGAAAACCACGTGGGACTGAATGGCAAGCAGATGAGGAGTGCGTTTCATTCCGAATTCCAGCAAGACAAAAAGATTCGAGCCACGCAGTATGCGACTAAACAGAGCCTGTACGACAGACCGGCGAGCCAGTTAAGCTGCTCTCAACTTGATGGAGTGGCATTCATGCTGACCCTGGGAAATATGTTCGTGCTGATGTTGCTGGCCACCGGCGCTGCCTGGCTCTGGCACAACCATGGCCTGCGCGAACGGGCGCTGGAGCGGGTCAAGCAGCATTGCGCCAGGCTTGACCTGGAACTGCTCGACGGTGCCGTGGCCCTCAAGCGTATCGGTATCGTCCGTGATGCCAACGGCCGACGGCGCCTGGCGCGGATCTACCACTTCGAGTTCACCGTCACCGGCGAGCAGCGCCACGTCGGCACCATCACCCAGTTCGGCGCCCACAGCGCGCAGATCGATCTGCCGCCCTACCCGTTCGAAGCCAGGGCCGAGCAGCCGACGGCCGAGATCATCGAACTGAGCCAATGGCGCCAGGATCATCCCAAGGACCACAGCCAGTCGCGTCACTGAGCGGCTGAGGGCCTGTACGGCCGATGCGCATGCCTGCATTCCAGTTCAGGGGCCTGCCAGGAATGGCAGCGCAGCCCGGCGAAGCCACGGGCCGAAGTCGAACAGGCTAGCCCAGCCGGCAGGCCTGCATGCCGGCTTTCAGCGGCTCGATGTCCTGGGGCTGACTGAAGATCAGCTCAAGCCGCGAGTCCTTGCGCCAAGCGCTGGGCTGCCAGGCCAGCGACGAGTTATCCACAGCATTGCCCGACACCCAGCCAGCCGGGCTGTGGATAACCAGCTTGGCCCGCCGCCAGTCCAGAGTGGCCAACCACTCACGAATGCGTTCCGGGTCCAGTTGCTGGCTCGGGTGCCAGCGCCAGCCGATGCTCCAGTTGCCCTCCCCGGCATGCTCCTGGCAGATCGGTTGGCTCGGGTCGGTCCAGATCGCCGGCAGCGTCACGCTCGCCGGTGCCGTGGGCAGCACGCCCGGCGTGGCCGATTCATCCAGGCCTGGCGACTCCAGGGCCAGCAACTCGTCCAGCGCCAATACACCCTGCTCGGTCCAGCGCAGCGGACGCTCCGGCAAACGCGCCAGCACTTGCCCGCGCGCGGCCTCATCCAGCCCTTGCGACTTGTTCAACAGCAGCAGCCCGGCCCACGCCAAGACCTCCTGCTGCGACGCCGGCAACGGTTGGCCCGCCGCCAGGGCCGGTGCGTCCAGCACCATCACGCACGGCTGCAAGGCCAGTACCCCGCGCCACGGCGCCGCGCCCAGTTGCCGCAGAATATGCGCCGGATGACCGAGACCGGAAGGCTCGATGAACAGGCGGTCGGGGCGCGCCTTGCGCAGCAGCCGGCCGAGGCCGATCTGGAACGGTGCGCCGTTGACGCAGCACACGCAGCCGCCAGCCACCTCGCCCAGTGCGATACCATCGTCGGCCCGGGTCAGCAGCGCGGCATCCAGGCCGATCTGGCCGAACTCGTTGATCAGCACGGCCCAGCGCTCGCCTGGCGGTTTTTGCGCCAGCAACTGATGAATCAGGCTGGTCTTGCCGGCACCGAGGGGACCGGCGATGACATGCGTGGGAATGTTCTGCAACATAAGCGGGCCGATATGCCTGAAGGGGTGGGTGAATGATGCGGTCGATTGGCCTGACGCTGCTGGCGGCGCTGGGGTCGAGTCAGGTCCTGGCGCAAGCCTGTGTGGTCCACAGCCAGGGCGAACGGCTCGACGTGAAGGTCTGCCAGGAGAACGTGAATATCCCGGCCAAGCTGTTCAACGACGGTTTCTGCCAGCCGAGCCTGGCGGGCCAAAAGGTCGAGGTCGAATACGTCGAGCAGTGCCCGGGCGGCTCATTCGGTGTCTGCCGCAACGCCCAGGTTGCCAATATGCCCTACCGGCAGAATATTCACTATTACGGTGTGGCAACGGATGCCGCGTATCTCAAGCCGTTCTGCGAAGGCCAGAGTGCCGGGCAGTGGCAGGTGCCCTGAGCACACCTGAAGCTGTGCGGCGCCTGAACTCAAGCCAGCCAGTCCAGCGTCAGGATCAACCGGCGCTCCCCCGCCGCCACCTGCGGCGAACGATGCACCAACCCGAACCCTTCATTGCCATGCCAGCGTTCGCCCTTCAACAAGGCCACCGCGCCGCTGTCCATCTGCCGAATCGACCCGGCCTCCATCGGCTCCGCCACCGGACTGCCCAACTGCCGCCGATCCATCGCCCCTTCCGCCAGCCACTGGCTGCCCAAACCCGCGTAGGTGGTGATCAACCTCACCGGCACATGGTCGACGTGAAACCGCGGGCACATCGCCTTGTCCAGCACCCGCAGGCGCAGGCCGATCCGCCGCGCGCCGAGCAGGCAGGCATAGGCGCCGACCAGCCAGGACACGTCGCTGATGAAGCCCTCGTAACCCTCCAGGTCACTGAACCCCGAGGCCAGCCCGTGCAGGTTCGGCCTGGACTCGTCGTCCGGCATCTCCAGGCTCAGCGCCTGCGCCAGCGGCTCGCCCAACGACAGCAGCAAGTGCGCAAAATCGGCGATATGGCTGGGTAGGCGGCGCTGCCAGAGTGCCAGGTTGACCCCATCCTGAAGAATCTCGCCAAGCACGGTCGGGGCCTCGCCCTCGACCTGGCGGATCGACGGTTGCGCCTGCAAGCGCGGCGCCAGCATCAGGCAGCCGCCTCTTCGTCGTGCCACGGTCCGAACGGGTCGTGCAGCAGCCGCCAACCCTCGACCCCCAGGGCCATTTCGTCGTCGCTGAGCAGGCAGCCGTCCAGGTCGGCCGTCAGTTGCGCAAAATCGATACCCTGGCCGATGAACACCAGTTCCTGGCGGCAATCGCCGGTGGCCGCCATCCAGTTCTGCATGATCGCCGCGAGGCTTTCCTCGTCCTGCGGCCAGTGCTGTTTCGGTACGAAGCGCCACCAGCGCCCGGCGAAACCATGGCGCATCAGGCCACCGGCCTGGGACCAGCTGCCGGCTTCCTGGTACTTGCTCGCCAGCCAGAAGAAACCCTTGGAACGCAGCAGCCTGCCGTTCACCCAGGGCCGGTTGATGAAGTCGAAGAAGCGCTCGGGGTGGAACGGCCGCCGCGCCCGGTAGGCGGTCGAGGCGATGCCGTATTCCTCGGTTTCCGGCACATGCTCGCCGCGCAGTTCCTGCAGCCAGCCCGGAGCCTGGGAGGCACGCTCGAAGTCGAAGCGGCCGGTGTTGAGGATCTTCGCCAGGGGCACTTCGCCCATCACCATCGGGATGATCTCGGCCTGGGCATTCAGGCGCGCGAGGATCGCCATCAGTTCTTCGCGCTCCTGGCTGGAGATCAGATCGATCTTGCTGATCAGAATCACGTCGGCGAACTCGACCTGCTCGATCAGCAGGTCGGTGATCGAGCGCTCGTCGTCCTCGCCGAGGGTTTCGCCGCGGGAGGCCAGGCTTTCCGCCGCCTGGTAGTCGAGCAGGAAGTTCATGCCGTCGACCACCGTGACCATGGTGTCGAGGCGGGCGATGTCGGCCAGGCTCTGTCCGGTCTCGTCGCGGAAGGTGAAGGTTTCGGCCACCGGCAACGGTTCGGAGATACCGGTGGACTCGATCAGCAGGTAGTCGAAGCGCCCGTCGCGAGCGAGCCGGCCGACCTCCTCCAGCAGGTCCTCGCGCAAGGTGCAGCAGATGCAACCGTTGCTCATCTCCACCAGTTTTTCCTCGGCGCGATTGAGGCTGACGTCACGCTGAACCTCGCTGCCGTCGATATTGATTTCGCTCATGTCGTTGACGATCACCGCTACCCGCAGGTTTTCGCGGTTGCGCAGTACATGGTTGAGCAGGGTGCTCTTGCCGGCGCCGAGAAAGCCCGACAGCACGGTCACGGGAAGACGTTGGGTCATGGTTGGTTCCTCATCAGGTTGGCCGGCTCAGAGCGCCCGTTTGTGGCGCTCGCGCAGCTCTTCACGTTCCTTGGCTTCGATGCACAGGGTGGCAGTGGGCCGCAGCAGCAGGCGCTTGAGACCGATCGGTTCACCGGTCTCGCGACACCAGCCGTATTCGCCACGGGCCAGGGCCTCGAGGGCCTGGTCGATCTTGTCGAGCAGCTTCTTCTCCCGCTCCAGCAGGCGCAGTTGCCATTGGCGCTGTTCCTCGGCACTGCCGATGTCCGCCGGATCGCTGCTGGGCTCGTGCTCGCGCAGCACGACGAACTCGCCGCTGATGCGCTCCTGCAGTTCACGCCGTTGCTGGAGCAGCAACTCACGGAAGAACGCCTGCTGTGCATCGTTCATGTAGTCCGCCTCGGGCTGGGCGAGCAGTTCGTCTTCGGTCATGGAGAGGTCGCCGTCGGGGAATTTGCTTGATGTTATATTATAACAATACATTTTAGCCAATCCCCACTTGCCGCTGGCGACGAAGGGGTTGATGCTGGAGCCAACCCTCTCTTGAGAATGCCGATGCGCGCCGCCCTGAAATACCCGTTGCTGAGCCTGCTGCTCTGCGCCACCGGCGCCGGGGCCCAGGTGCCCGGCCCACTGGCCAACTGCACCCGCAGCGCCACCCTGCTGGCGTGCAAGGACGCCGCCGGCAACGCCTATGGCGTCGCCACGGTGGGCAAGACGATCTACCTGCAGGGGTTCGAAGTGACCGGCAAGCGCTACTGGGCGCAGACCAGCAGCCGCTACGGACAACTGACCTTCTTCACCGGCATTGCCTCGGATGGCGAGGCCTGGGTCGGCTACAGCCGGCGGGTGGGGTGGACCACGGTGAACCGCTTCTCCAGTTCCGGCGGGCTGAGCAAGAAGTTCACCTGTGATCGGTTGGTGGGCTGCTAGGCCACTAGACCAGCACTTCGTTTGCCTGCTGCTGGCGCCAGGCGATGTAGCTGTCCTGCGGCGGGTTCTTCTCGAAGTAGGTTTTCAGGCCCTGGAACAGCCCGTCGGCAATCGCCTGCTGGTGCCGCGCGGTGACCAGCCGCTGGCTGTCGCGGACGTTGGAAATGAAGCCGGTCTCGACCAGGATCGACGGCACGTCCGGTGACTTGAGCACCGCGAAGCCGGCCTGCTCCACGCGCTTCTGGTGCAGGGTGGTGATGTTCTCCAGGCTGCCGAGCACGGTATGCCCCAGTTGCAGGCTGGCGGCGATGGTCGCGTTCATCGACATGTCGAGGATCACCCCGGCCAGCATCGGGTCCTTGTCCTTGAGGTTGAGCAGGCTCTGCGCACCGATCAGGTCGGCACCGTTCTCGCGCTGGGCCATGAAGCGCGCGGTGGTCGAGGTCGCGCCGCCTTCGGACAGGCAGTACACCGACGCCCCCGACGCGGTGATCCGCGGCGCCGCATCGGCGTGCACCGAGATGAACATGTCGGCGTTGTGCTTGCGGGAGAACTCCACGCGCTTGCGCAACGGCACGAAGAAATCGTCGTTGCGTACCAGGCGAACATCGAAGCCCTTTTCACGCTTGAGCCGCTTGGCCAGAAGCTGGGCGATGGACAGCACCACGTCCTTCTCGCGCTGCCCCTTGGAGCCCACCGCGCCCGGGTCCTTGCCGCCGTGCCCGGGGTCGACCACCACCATGATGTCGCGCCTGGGGTGAGCCTTGCCCGGCGTCGGTTCATGCCTGGCCTGGGGCGCGACGGCTGCCGCGGCCAGAGTCTGGGGCGGTGCGGCGGCGCTGGCGTTGCTGGCCAGGTCGAGCACCAGCCGGTGGCCCTGCCCCTCCCCGGGCGGCAGCAGGAAGCTGTTCAACTGCACCGGGTTGGCCAGGTCGAGGACGATCCGCGTGTCGCCCTGGCCGAAATGTCCCGAGCGGATCGAGCGGATCACCGTGTTCTTCAGGGCCAGTTGGCTGAAGTCGCCCGTCAGCTTTGCCCCGCTCAGGTCGATGATCAGCCGCTCGGGCGCGGTCAGGGAAAACGTCTTGTACTGCACCGGGCCACTGAGATCGAGCACCAGTCGCAGCTTGTCGCCGGAGCGCCAGAGCCGGGCGTTGCGGATCTGCGCCGCCGACACGCCAAGCGGGATGAAGGCCGCACTGGCCAGCAGGAAGTTGAGCAATTGACGTCTATGCATGAACCGATAACCACAAATTGAGGGAGCGTCCCTGCTCGATATGGCTGTGTAGAGCCCTGGCGAAAAAAGGCATCGTCGAATCAATTGTTATAATATAACATGACATTTTATTTCCAACGATGGACCTGCTCATGAATGCGTTGACGCTGCCGGATATCGCCGCGCAGTCATCCCGGCAAGCCCTGCCCCTTGAGTGGGTGGGCATGTGCGGCATTGCTCTGCCCATCACCCTCGACGGCCAACGCCTCAGCGCCAGCGCCGACGCCGGCGTCAGCCTCGATGACGGCGAAGCGCGGGGTATTCACATGTCCCGGCTGTACCTGGCCCTGGAGCGCCTGCAACAGGAAGAACTGACACCGGCACGGGTCCACGCGGTGCTGCAGCAATTCCTCGACAGCCATGACGGGCTGTCCAGTAACGCCTACCTGCGCATCCACACCGATCTGCTGCTCAAGCGCCCGGCGCTGGTCAGCCCGCTGGCCGGCTGGAAAGCCTATCCCGTCAGTGTGTTAGCCGAGCTGAAAAGCGGAGTGTTCCACGTGGAACTGAAAATTGACGTGGCCTACTCTTCCACCTGCCCCTGCTCGGCCGCCCTCGCCCGACAACTGATCCAGCAACAGTTCAACCAGGACTTCGCCAACCAGCCGCTGGAACACGGCAAGGTCCTCAACTGGCTCGGCAGTACCCAAGGCATCGTCGCCACACCCCATAGCCAGCGCAGCATTGCACACCTGCAAATCCGACTTGATGAAAAAACGTATCGGTTTCCCTTCGAAGCCCTGATCAACGATGCCGAGGCCTCACTGGGCACCGCCGTGCAGACTGCGGTGAAGCGCGCCGACGAGCAGGCCTTCGCCCTCGCCAATGGGCAGAACCTGATGTTCTGCGAAGACGCGGCACGCCGCCTGAACCTGGCGCTCAAGCGTGCAGACGCGGTGCAGGGTTTCCACCTGCGGGTGGTTCACGCTGAAAGCCTGCACGCCCACGACGCCGTGGCCGAGAGCGGGTGGAACTGGAGGTCGGCATGATCCGCTGCCAAGGCCTGCGCTGGGGCCCACCCGGCCAGCCACTGACCCCCGCGGTGGATTTCGAACTGGCCGCCGGTAGCCTCACCGCGGTCATCGGTGCCAACGGCACCGGCAAGAGCAGCCTGCTGAAAGTCTTCGCCGGTTTGCAGAAGCCCCTGGCCGGCAAGGTGCAGTTGGATGTTCCACGCCGCAGAGGCCTGTCGTTCCTGCCGCAACAGCAGCACCTCGACCGGCAGTTCCCGATCAACCTGCAGGAACTGGTGGTCGCCGGCCTGTGGGGCATCAAGCTGAGCCCGCAGCAACGCAACGAACGCCTGCAGGCGGTGATCGCCGACTGGGACCTCGAAGGCCTGGAACAGCGGCCGCTGATGGCCTTGTCCGGCGGCCAGTTGCAACGCGCTCTTCTGGCCCGCCTGAGCCTGGCCGAAGCGCCGCTGCTGTTGCTCGACGAACCCCACGCCGCCCTCGACGAGGAAGGCCAGGCACTGCTGTGGAAACACATCCACGCCTGGCACGCGGCGGGGCGTACGCTGGTAGTGGTCTGCCATGACCTCGCCGCCGTGCGCCAGCACATCCCCGACGCCTTGCGCATCAAGCACAGCGGCTGCGTACTGGCCCCGAGTCGCGAGCTGATCGTGCAACAACCGATCACACAGGTGGCCTGATGCTGATGTTCGCCCAGCACCTGTGGCAGCCGTTCCACGATTTCGTGTTCATGCGCCGGGCCCTGCTCGGCGGCCTGGTCCTGGCCTGCAGCACCGCGCCGCTGGGGGTGTTCCTGATCCTGCGACGCATGAGCCTGATCGGTGACGCGGTGGCCCACGGCATCCTGCCCGGCGCCGCCGTCGGCTTCTGGATCGCCGGCCTGAGCCTGCCGGCACTGACCCTCGGCGGCCTCGGTGCGGGCATGGGCATGGCCGGCCTGTCGGCCTGGATCACCCGGCGCACCGGCCTGCGCGAAGACGCCAGCCTGGCGGCGATCTATCCGATCTCGCTGGCCAGTGGCGTGCTGCTGCTCGGCATCGCCGGCAAGCGCCTGGACCTCTTGCACCTGCTGTTCGGCTCGGCACTGGCGGTGGACGGGCCGACCCTCACCGGCATGCTCTGGGTCTGCGGCATCAGCCTGGTGCTGCTGGCGGCGATCTACCGGCCGCTGATGCTCGACACCCTCGACCCGCTGTTCCTGCAGACCGTCAGCCGCCTCGGCCCGCTGGCCCACGGTGTGTTCCTGACCCTGGTGGTGCTCAACCTGGTGATCGGTTTCCAGGCCATCGGCGCCCTGATGGTGGTCGGCCTGATGATGCTGCCGGCGATCGCCTCGCGCTTCTGGAGCCGTCGCCTGCCAGTGCTGATGCTGATCGCCGCGCTGCTCGGCTGCGTCTCGGTCGCCGCCGGCCTGCTGCTGTCGTTCTACTGCTCGCAACCCAGCGGCCCGGCCATCGTGCTGGTCGCCGGCTGCCTGTACCTGTTCTCCGTGGTCTTCGGTCCGGTGCACGGTCTGCTGCGCCGACCACCCCTGCCATCCCAATGAGGTGTCACCCGATGCGTGCGTTACTCGTTCTGTTCAGCTCCGTGCTGGCCCTGTCGTTGCAGTTGTCCAGCGCCCAGGCGGCGGAGAAGCTGCCGGTGGTCGCCAGCTTCAGTATCCTGCGGGACATCACCCAGCAGATCGGCGGCGACCATATCCAGGTTTCCGCGATGGTCGGCCCGGACGCCGACGCCCACACCTACGAGCCGACCCCGGATGATGCCCAGGCGCTGCTCAAGGCCAAACTGATCGTCAAGAACGGCCTGGAGTTCGAACCCTGGCTTGACCGCCTGGTGACCAGCACCGAGACCAAGGCCCCGGTGGTCACCGCCAGCAAGGGCGTGCTCTCGCACACCATGGAAGAGGACGGCCAGACCGTGCCCGACCCGCATGCCTGGCACAACCTGGCGAACGTCGAGCTGTACGTGAACAACATCACCAAGGCGCTGATCCAGGTCGACCCCGCGCACAAGGACGACTACACCCGCAACAGCCAGGCGTACCTGAAGCAGATCTATCGCCTGCTGGCCCAGGCCAAGGTCAAGCTCGGCAACCTGCCGGCCGGCAACCGCCGCATCGTCACCTCCCATGACGCCTTCGGCTACCTCGGCCAGGCCTATGGCATCCAGTTCATGGCGCCCCAGGGCCTATCCACCGAGCGTGAGCCGTCGGCCGCCGAAGTTGCCGAGCTGATCCGGCAGATCCGCAAGGACAAGGTCACCGCGGTATTCATGGAGAACATCAAGGACGCCCGCCTGCTCAAGCAGATCGCCGACGAAAGCGGCGCGAAGATCGGCGGCACCCTGTACTCCGACGCCCTCGCCGCCGAAGGCCCGGCCAGCACCTTCATTGGCCTGTTCGAATACAACATGAACACCCTGCACGCGGCACTGAGCAAGTGACCGCCCGGCCGCCCCTGTCGATGCTCGCTCTGGAGCGCGCCGCCGCGGGCAGCCGCTGGCCCCTCACGGCCGTGCTCGACGCCCTGCCGTGGAACGCCGACGGCCTGATCGCCGCCATCGCCCAGCAACACGACACGGGCGAAGTGCTGATGCTGGCCTGGATGAACCGCCAGGCCCTGGCCGAAACCCTCGAACGCGGCCAGGTCTGCTACTGGTCGCGCTCGCGCCAGCAGTTGTGGCGCAAGGGCGAAAGCTCCGGGCACCGCCAGCGCCTGGTCGAGGCCCGCCTCGACTGCGACGGCGATGCGGTCCTGCTGCGGGTCGAGCAACAGGGCCCGGCCTGCCATACCGGCCGTCCCAACTGTTTCTACAACGCCATCCGCGACGGCGCGGTGGAGATCATCAGCGCCCCTCAGGAGACCTCCCCATGATCCGCAAGAACCCTTCCGGCGACCTGCCGGTGATCGCCGAATCCGCCTACGTGGACAAGACCGCGATCATCTGCGGCAAGGTGGTGATCGGTGACAACGTCTTCGTCGGCCCCTACGCGGTGATCCGCGCCGATGAAGTCAACGAACACGGCGAGATGGACCCGATCATCATCGGCGCCAACTCCAACATCCAGGACGGCGTGGTGATCCACTCCAAGTCCGGCGCGGCGGTGACCATCGGCGAGTTCAGTTCCATCGCCCACCGCTCGATCGTCCACGGCCCCTGCACGGTCGGCAACCGGGTATTCATCGGCTTCAACAGCGTGCTGTTCAACTGCGCGGTCGGCGACGGCAGCGTGGTCCGACACAACTCGGTGGTCGACGGCCGCGACCTGCCACCCGGCTTCTACGTGCCCTCCACCACCCGCATCGGCCCCCATACCGACCTGTCGCAGTTCCCACCGGTCAGCGTCAGCGCCTCGGAGTTCTCCGAGGACGTGGCGCGCACCAACGTCGACCTGGTCCGGGGCTACAAGGCCCTGCAGAACGAGTTCTGAGCATGAGCAGCCTGCTGATCCGCAATGCCCGCGTGGTCAACGAGGGCCGTCAGTTCGACGCCGATGTCCGGGTGATCAACGGCCGCATCGACTCCATCGCCGCCGAGATCGGCAACGCCAGCGCCGACGTGGAAATCGACGCGAATGGTGACTGGCTGCTGCCGGGGATGATCGACGACCAGGTGCACTTCCGCGACCCGGGAGCACCGGCCAAGGGCACCATTTACAGCGAATCGCGGGCGGCGGTGGCCGGCGGCATCACCAGCTACATGGACATGCCCAACACCCGCCCGGCGACCCTGACCCTCGACGCCCTCGCCGACAAGCAGCGCCGGGCGGCGAACGCCTCGGTGGCCAACTACGGCTTCCACTTCGGCGTCAGCCACGACAACCTCGACACCGTGGCGGCCCTCGACCCGCGCCAGGTCGCCGGGGTCAAGGTGTTCATGGGCGCGTCCACCGGCAACCTGCTGGTGGATGACCCGCACATCCTCGAACGGCTGTTCGCCGAGGTACCGACCCTTCTGCTGGCCCATTGCGAACACACGCCGACCGTCGACACGCGCCTGAAGAACCTCAAGGAACTGCTGGGCGGCATGATCCCGCCGGCCGCCCACCCGCTGATCCGCAATGCCGATGCCTGCTACCGCTCCTCGTCGCTGGCGGTGGAACTGGCCAGGAAGCACGGCACCCGCCTGCACGTGCTGCACCTGACCACCGAGCGCGAACTGGAACTGTTCGAGAACAAGCCGCTGGGCGAGAAGCTCATCACCGCCGAAGTCTGCCTGCATCACCTGCTGTTCGACGATCGCGACTACCCGCGCCTGGGTAACCGGATCAAGTGCAACCCGGCGATCAAGCAGCAGTCGGACCGCGATGCCTTGCGCAAGGCGCTGTTGAGCAACCGCCTGGACGTGATCGGCAGCGATCACGCGCCGCACACCTGGGAAGAAAAGCAGCGGCCCTACGAGGAAGCGCCCTCCGGCCTGCCGCTGGTGCAGCACGCTCTGCCGGCGCTGATGGAACTGGTGGCGGACAAGGTGCTGCCACTGACCACCCTGGTGGACAAAACCAGCCACCGGGTCGCCGACCTGTTCGCCATCGCCGAGCGCGGCTACCTGCGCGAAGGCTACTGGGCCGACCTGGTGCTGCTCAATCGCCAGCCGCAGCCGCGGCCGGTCGCCGGTGAACCGATCCTCTACGAATGTGGCTGGACTCCCTTCATCGAGCACAGCTTCCGCCACCACGTGCACACCACCGTGGTTTCCGGGCAGGTCGCCTGGCATGCCGGCCGACTTCATGACGGCTGTCAGGGCCTGCCCCTGCAGTTTCTCCGCTAATACCCTTCCAGATCGACCGAGGCCCCCAGCAATGATCCGCATCACCCTCCCCGATGGCTCGCAACGCGAGTACGACCAGCCGCTGTCGGTCTTCGAAGTGGCCGCCAGCATCGGCGTCGGCCTGGCCCGGGCAGCGGTGGCCGGGCGGATCGACGGCGTGCTGGTCGACTGCGACACCCTCATCGAGCAGGACGCGGCAGTGAGCATCGTCACCCCGCGCGACGACGAAGGCCTGCAGATCCTCCGTCATTCCTGCGCGCACCTGCTGGCCATGGCGGTCAAGCAGCTCTACCCCTCGGCCCAGGTCACCATCGGCCCGGTGATCGAGAACGGCTTCTTCTACGACTTCGCCTACGAACGCCCCTTCACGCCCCAGGACCTGGAACTGATCGAGGAGCGGATGCAGGCCCTGGCCGCGACCAATCATTCGGTACGTCGTCGTACCCTGCCGCGTGACGAAGCCATCGAATATTTCGAGAACCTGGGCGAGCACTACAAGGCCGAGCTGATCCGTGCCATCCCCGAAGACGAAACCTTGTCGCTGTACCGCCAGGGCGATTTCGAGGACCTGTGCCGCGGCCCGCACGTGCCGTCGACCGGCATCCTGCAGGCGTTCAAACTGACCAAGGTGGCCGGGGCCTACTGGCGCGGCGACGCCAACAACGCCCCGCTGCAGCGGATCTACGGCACCTGCTGGGCCAACGCCCGGGACCTCAAGGCCTACCTCACCCGCCTGGAAGAAGCCGGCAAGCGCGATCATCGCAAGCTCGGCGCGCAACTGGACCTGTTTCACTTCGACGAGTGCGCACCGGGTTCGGTGTTCTGGCATGCCAAGGGCTGGACGCTGTTCCAGCAACTGATCGGCTACATGCGCCAGCGCCAGGAGCAGGCCGGCTACGTCGAGGTGAACACCCCGGACGTGATGGACCGCGGCCTGTGGGAAACCTCCGGGCACTGGCAGAACTACCGCGACCACATGTTCACCACCAGCACCGAGGACGAGCGGGTGTTCGCCCTCAAACCGATGAACTGCCCGGGCGCGGTGTCGATCTTCGGCCATGGCCTCAAGAGCTATCGCGACCTGCCATTGCGCATCGCCGAGTTCGGCAAGGTCCATCGCTACGAGCCGTCCGGCGCCCTGCACGGGCTGTTGCGCGTGCGCCACTTCACCCAGGACGATGCGCACATTTTCTGCACCCCGGAGCAGATGCAGGATGAGTGCGAAACGGCGATCGCCCTGGTGTTCGATATCTACCGCGAGTTCGGCTTCAGCGACGTGCTGGTGAAACTCTCCACCCGCCCGCTCAACCGCATCGGCAGCGACGAGACCTGGGACCGGCTGGAAGGCGCGCTGCTCGGCGCCCTGGGCCGGATGGGCATCGACTACCGGATCAACCCCGGCGAAGGCGCCTTCTACGGGCCGAAGCTGGAGTTCGTGCTACGCGATGCCATCGGCCGCGACTGGCAGTGCGGGACCCTGCAGGTCGACCTCAACCTGCCGGAGCGTTTCGATATCGGCTACATCGACGAGAACGGCGAGCGCCAGCGGCCGGTGATGCTGCACCGGGCGCTGTTCGGTTCGCTGGAGCGCTTCATCGGCATCCTTGTCGAGCACTACAGCGGTGCCCTGCCACTGTGGCTTTCGCCCTGCCAGGCGGTGGTGCTGAACATCAGCGAGGGCCAGGCCGACTATGCCCGGGAGACCGTCCAGCGGCTCAAGGCCCATGGCTGGCGAGCGGTGGCGGACCTGCGCAACGAGAAGATCGGCTACAAGATTCGCGAACACAGCCTGCAGAAGGTGCCCTACCTGCTGGTGGTCGGCGAGAAGGAAAAGGCCGCGGGGCTGGTCAGCGTGCGCAGCCGGGCGGGAGAGGACCTGGGGACGATGACGGTCGAGGCGTTGCTGCAACGCCTCGACACCTGAGGACACCCCTCTACCTGTAGGAGCGAGGCTTGCCCGCGAATGCGTCCTCAAGGTCGCCAAAAGCTTCGCGGGCAAGCCCCGCTCCTACAACCCACCGCAGGCCGCTCTTTCATCAGGACCGCGGCTTCACCGCCCCGCAATCCTGCCCCAGCCAGACCGCCTTGGTGTCCATGCTGCCATTCTGCTGGATACCAGTGGCATTGAACGTGCCGCTGACCTTGGTGGTGAACTCGCGATCACTGACAAAATGCGCCGTGCCCGCACCCTGGGCCTTCGGACAGCTGAAGCGGAACTTCCAGTCCGGCCCCTTGCGTTCGGTGACCTGCTGCTGGCAGCCGGACTGCGGATCGGTCAGCGGAATCGCCTCGGAAGCCACCTGCTGCGGCGTCAGGCACACCCGCACGCCCTGCCCGCCCAGGTTGATGCCCTGTTTTTCCAGGGCGGCACGCTGCTCCGGCGTGGTGTTCTGCTTGAGCACGCCCAGCAGCATGTTCACATCCAGCGACTGGTTCTCGACCTGCACATTGCTGGAGGTCAGTTCCCACAGACCGGGCTGCAGCACTTGCGCCTGGGCCACGGGAATCACGAAGGCACAGGCGAGGGCCAGCCCCGGCAGACGAAGGTTCATCGTATAGCTCCTGAAGAAAGGTCCTGCTTAGACGCCAGAATCATGCTTGGGTTGCGTGATGAATTAAATAGCGACAATCGCGCCGGAACATGGTCTGTTAGACGGTACGGATTCAGGATCAGGACCTCATGGATTTTTTTGGCCCTCATGTCTTCGGCTATCTGATAGCGCTGATTCACACGCTGGGCAGTATCGCGGCCATTCACGCCGTGCTGACCGTACGCACCGCCCAGGGCTCGATCGCCTGGGCGCTGTCGCTGGTATTCATTCCCTACCTCACGCTGATTCCCTACCTGGTCTTCGGCCGCAGCACCTTCGATGCCTACATCAAGGCCCGGCGCCAGGCCAACGTGGAAATGCGCAAGGCCATCGCCGACCTGAACTGGCGGCCCTGGGTCGAGGAGGCCCTGGCCGCCCGCAACTCCCAAGCCTACGCGGCATTGCGGGCGATGCCCAAGCTCGGCCGCATGCCGTGCCTGGCCAACAACCAGGTGCGCTTGCTGGTCAACGGCGAGGCCACCTTCGAGGCGATCTTCCAGGCCATCGAGCAGGCCCGGCATGCCGTGCTGGTGCAGTTCTTCATCATCCACGACGACCAGCTCGGCCGACGCCTGCACGAACTGCTGCGCAAAAAGGCCGCCGAGGGCGTCGAGGTCTACCTGCTCTATGACGGCATCGGCAGCCACGCCCTGCCCCACGGCTATGCCGACAGCCTGCGCGACGGCGGCGTGCGGGTGAAAGCCTTCGCCACCCGCAGCGGCTGGCTCAACCGCTTCCAGGTGAACTTTCGCAACCACCGCAAGGTGGTGGTGGTCGACGGTCTGGTCGGTTTCGTCGGCGGGCACAACGTCGGCGACGAATACCTGGGGGCCAGGCCGCCGCTGTCGCCCTGGCGCGACACCCATGTGCAGGTCAGCGGCCCGGTGGTGGCCTGCCTGCAGGAGTCGTTCGCCGAAGACTGGTTCTGGGCCGCGCGCCAGCTGCCGCCGCTGATCCTGCCGGACACCTACCCCGACGACGGCGTCCTCTGCCAGTTGCTCGCCAGCGGTCCGGCCGACCCGTTCGAGACCTGCTCGCTGTTTTTCGTCGAGGCGATCCACGCCGCCCGCGAGCGGGTGTGGATCACCAGCCCGTACTTCATCCCCGATGAAGCGGTGTTCGCCGCACTGCGCCTGGCGGCCCTGCGCGGCGTCGACGTGCGCCTGCTGCTGCCCTCGCGGCCCGACCACCGGATCGTCTACGCCGCCTCCAGCCTCTATGCCTTCGAAGCCGTGCGCGCCGGGGTCCGGGTATTCCGCTATGGCCCGGGATTCCTGCACCAGAAGGTGGTACTGGTGGACAACGAGATCAGCGCCATCGGCAGCGCCAACCTGGACAACCGCTCGTTCCGGCTGAATTTCGAACTGATGCTGCTGACCGTCGACCCGGCCTTCGCCGGCGAGGTGGAAAACATGCTGCTGAAGGACTTCGACCTGGCCCGCGAAGTCACCCACGAGGACAGCCGGGAAACCCACCGCCTGCAGCAACTGGGCATGCGCATCGCCCGGCTGATTTCGCCGATTCTGTAGCAGGAAGGACTATTTTCAGATAAACGTAGGACCGTTCCGAAAGGCCGGCCCGGCCCTGCGATCGACACCGTGGGTCTTTTAAGCTGGGGGTTTCGCCGAGCAATCCTCCGGAGGCCCCACGATGAAGTTCACATCTGGCAGTTCCAGCACCCCACCGTCGATCACCGTCGAATTCGGCAAGCCCAGCCATGTCCATCACCTGCACTACCAGGTGCTCTACAAGGACAAACCCTTCGAGGAGGCCGCCCTGTACTACTACGACAACGGCCTCTACAAGATCGTCTCGCCGGGCGAAGAACACTACGGCGTCTATGTGGTGAGGGGCAGCTTCGACGACCTGCGCTACGCCATCAGCTATATCTCGCTACCCTCCAGCGACTGGTACGGCAACGTCGCCCAGCATGACCTGAGTTTCGACCGGGAAACCGGCACCTTCGAGCAACAGGCCCTGCTGCCCTCGGACCAGGATATTCCCCGCCAACATGGCCGCTACCGGTTGGAGAGCAACCCGGTAGCCGACCCGCGCCCGCTCAAGTGGTAAGACGGGCAGTCAGCGATAGAGATCGCCACGGGTCCAGGGCAGGTCGTGGCCGCCGTCGGCCAACGGTTTCACCGCGAGGATCTGGTGCAGGTTGATCCAGCCCTTCTCGAAGGCGTAGGCGCAACCGGCCAGGTACAGCCGCCAGATCCGCAGGGCCTTGTCCGGCACCAGCTTGCCAGCCGCCTCCAGGTTGCCCTCCAGGCGCTGGCTCCAGATGTTCAGGGTTTTGGCGTAGTGCAGGCGCAGGCTCTCCACGTCGACCACTTCCAGCCCGGCCTCGCTAACGAACGCCGAGATCATCGACAGATGCGGCAGCTCGCCATTGGGAAATACGTAGCGGTCGATGAAATCGCCAGCACCGCGCCCGACCGGGCGGCCGTCGACATGGCGGGCAGTGATGCCATGGTTCATCACCAGGCCGCCCTCGCGCACCGCGCCGAACAGGATATTGCTGTACTGCTGCAGGTTGGCATGGCCGACATGTTCGAACATGCCGACACTGACCACCTTGTCGAACCGACCGTCCTGCGGCAGGTCGCGATAGTCGAGCAACTGCAGGTCGACCTTGTCCTGCAGGCCCTCGGCGATCACCCGCTCCCGGGCCAGCGCCAACTGTTCCTTGCTCAGGGTGATGCCGAACACCTTGACCCCGAACTCCCGGGCGGCGAAGCGCGCCAGGCCGCCCCAGCCACAGCCGACATCCAGCAGGTACTCGCCCGGTTGCAGGCGCAGCTTGCGGCACAGGTGACGGAACTTGGCCTGCTGGGCTTCCTCCAGGCTGGCATCGTCGCGCTCGAAATAGGCGCAGGAATAGACCATGTCGCGATCCAGCCAGAGCTGATAGAACGCATTGGAGAGGTCGTAGTGGTAGGAAATCGAAGCCGCGTCGGTTTCCTTGTCGTGGGAGTGGCGCTGTGCCGGACCGTCCCCTTCGTCCTCCAGCAGCGCCTGGCTCAGTTCGTCGCAGACCCGTACCACTTCGCTGACCGGACCTTCGAGTTCCAGCTTGCCCTCGACGAACGCACTGCCGAGCAGGTCCAGCGTCGGATGGCTGAATTGCGCGACCAGTTGCGGGTCCTTCACGGTGATGGTGATGCTGGGATGCGGCCCGAGATCGAATTGATGGCCGTCCCAGAGTTTCAGACGCAGCGGTAGCTGAAGATTCTGTAAGGCCGGTGGAAGTTGCGCGAGCATGAGTGGTCCCCCCCTTGTTTCAGAAGTCTGATTAAAGGGTAGCGCATTACCGGGAACTGTCAGGCTATCGGGATGATAGACCCGATTCATGATATTCGCCTGCTGTCACCGCAGTGGGAGGGATCTTGGGCTTGCCCGCGAATAGCCCGCATGGGCACCGCCTTATCCCCATTTACTCGGGAAGCTTGAGCAACGGCTCCTGGAAGCGCAGCAGCCGCCCGGCGTTGCCCAGCACCAGCAGGGTGCTGAGGTTGTGCAACAGCGCCGCGATCATCGCTCCCGCCACGCCCAGCCAGCCGAAAGCCGCCGCCGCGACGATCGCCAGGGTCCAGCCCAGGCCGATCACCACGTTGACCTGCAGGGTCCGGCGGCACTGCCGGCTCAGGCGTACGCAGGTGCCCAGGCGGCGCAGGTCGCTGCCGATCAGCACCACGTCCGCCGAGGCCAGGGCGATGTCCGCGCCGCCCGCGCCCATCGCCACCCCGACCACCCCGGCCTTGAGCGCCAGCGAGTCGTTGATGCCGTCGCCCACCACCATCGGTCGGAAGCCGCTGTCGATCTCGCCGAGCACCCGCTGGAGCTTGTCCTCGGGCAGCGCCTGGGCGGCGACATCGCTGATGCCGACCTCCCGCGCCAGGCGGTCGGCCACGCTCTGGCGGTCACCGGTCAGCAGCAATTGCCGGCCCAGGCCCAGCTCACGCAGCTCGCCCAGGGCGTGTCGGGCCTCGGGCTTGGTGCTGTCGGCCAGCAACAGCCAGGCGAGAAATTCACCCTCCAGGGCCAGGCCGGCAATCGGCCCGTCGTGCTCGGGTACCGGCGTGGTGGCGATCGCCAACTGGCTGAACAGCTCCGGCCGGCCCAGCGCCGCCTGGCCGTGGGCGGTGCTGGCGACGATACCCAGCCCCTGGCGCTCGTGCACGTCACTCAAGGCCACATGCTCGGCCGGCTGCGCCAGCCCCGCCAGGGCCCGGCTGACCGGGTGGCTGCTGGCCGAACCGAGGCTCGCCGCCAGGCGCAGCATCGGCTCGCGGTCCGTCACTGCGGTCTGCAGCGACTGCAGGCGCAGGCTGCCGTAGGTCAGGGTGCCGGTCTTGTCCACCACCAGCGAGGTCAGGTCGGCCAGTTCCTCGAGAAACGCCGAGCTGCGGATCAGGATGCCGTGCCGCGCCGCCACGGCGATGCCGGCAATCGCCGTGGCCGGTGCCGACAGCACCAGCGCACAGGGGCAGGCTGCCACCAGCACGGCGAGCATCGCCTGGGCGTCGTTGGTGATGAACCAGGTGACCGCGGCGATCATCAGCACCAGCACCAGATAGCTGCCGGCATAGCGCTCCAGCAGGCGGGTGATCGGCGGCTTGGCCCGCTCGGCGCTCTGCATCAGCGCGATCACCTTGCCCAGGGTCGACTCATGGCCGGTGCGGGTCACCTCGATGCGCAGCAGCCCATCGAGGTTGATCGCCCCGCCGAACACCTGCACCCCGGCACTCGCCTCCAGCGGCACCGACTCGCCGGTGATCGGCGCGGTATCGAGGCTCGCCTGGCCGGACAGCACCACGCCGTCGGCCGGTACCCGGTCGCCGGCGCGGACCTCCACCTGGTCGCCGGCCTTGAGGGTGGCGTTGTCCACCTCAAGCACACTGCCATCGGCCTGTACCTGCCGCGCGTGGCTGCGGGTCAGCCGGCCGAGGGCGCCGATGGCCTCCTGGGAGCCGATGACGCTGCGCTCTTCAAGCACGTGGCCGAAGATCATGATGATCGGCAGCAGGGCGGCGGTCAGCAGGTCGCCGGTGGCCCAGGCGCCGAGCATCGCCAGGGCGATCAACTGGTCGGTGATGCCGTGCAGACTCGGATAGCGCAGGCTGTACCAGGCCGAGCGCATCACCGGCACCGCCACCAGGATCGAGGCAAAACCGAGCAGCAACTGGCTCACCCCGACCTGCCCCGGCGCCAGCCAGCGCCACAGCAGGCCCAGCCCGAGCAGGCCGAGGGCGAGCATCGCCAGCAGCAGTTGGCGGGCCGCGCTGCGCTGTTCGGCGCGGCTCAGCAGGCTGGCCGGCGGATGGGCCGTGGTCGATGCACTCATTGCTCTGCTCCCTGGATGATCAGGCGGGAATCGTCCCGAGGGTCGACCGTGGTCACCGACCCGGCCTGCTGGAGAATCTTCGGCATACGCTCGCGGTACAGGCGCAACAACAGGCCCGGGTCGCTGCCGTCCTGCTGCGCCTTGCCCAGGCTCGCCACCGTGGCCGTATCGGCCTGGGCCCTGGCCAGGCGTTCGCTGGCCTGGGCCTTGGCGACCTGCACCAGGCGGTCGGCCTCCTGGGTCGCCGACTGGCCGAGCTTGGCCGCTTCGTTACGGGCATTGGCCACGGCCTTGTCGGCCTGCTGGCTGGCGGTCAGTACCGCATTGAAGGCATTCACCGCCGGGCCCGGCAGGCTCGACTGGACGTCGACCCGCGCCACCTCGACGCCAATCCCCTGCCCGCTCGCCGCCAGTTCGGCCAGGCGCCGGTTGACCCCTTGCAGCAAGTCGCCGCGCAGGCGCTCGCGGCGTTCGGCGGCCTGACTGTCGCTGCCGATCAGTTCGGGGCGAGCGACCAGTATGGTGTCCAGGTCCCGCGCCGCGCTCAGGGCCACGGCGCTGCGGGTGACGATCCGGTCGAGGGCCGGCAGCACGTGCTCGGCCTGGAGCACGAAGGCATAGGGATCGGTGACCTTGTAGAACACCCGTACATCCAGCTGCACCACACCGGCATCGCCGGTCAGCAGGTAGCCGGAGCCGGCCAGCGCGTCATTGATCGGCGTCGCCAGGGTGGCCTGGCGGTCGGCCTGCAGCGCCGCATCGGAGCGCAGCAGCCCTTCGATGCGCCGCTCGATCACCCGGTCCGCCGCCGGCAGGATCACCACCTGCTCGAAGGGCCGCGGCCAGGCCAGCAGCAAGCCGGCATTCTGGATACGCTCCAGGGCCCCCAGGCGCAGGACCACCGCGCGCTCCTGCGGGTCGATCTGCCGCACGTTGGAAAAGGCCCAGGCCAGTGCCGCCAGCACCGTCACCGCATAGAGGCCGAGAAACGCCAGGCGACCGGCCTGGATCCACGGGCTGTCCAGGCCCCGTGAGGGTTCCGGGTATTCACTCATGGCTGCGCCCCGGCCTTGCCATCATGCTTGTCGACAGCGGCCGGCGGCCCGTCGACCAGCACCCGGAAAGGCGCCGCATCGGTGCGCAGGATCAGCCTGGTTCCCGGGGTGACGATAGTGCCGAGGGTGTCCAGCGAGCGCAGCAGGTTGTACAACTGCGGCGAGCCGGCGTAGGCCCGGCCATAGATCTGCGCCGCCTCGACCCGCGACTGTGCCTCGATGTCGGCGGCCTTGACCGTGGCATCGGCCTGCAGGATGCGGGCATCGCGTTCAGCGGCGGAGCGGATCTGCGCGGCCTCGCGCTTGCCGATCGCGGTACGTTCGGTGGCGATGGTTTCCCGTTCGGCGCGCATGCGGTCGACGGTGGCCGAGAGCGTCACCGAAGGCAGCGTCAGGCGCTCGATGCCGACCTGCAGGACCCGCACGCCGTAAGTCGAGAGCAATTGCTGGTCGATCTGCTGACGCAGTTGCGCCTCGAAATCGGCGATCCGTACCTGGCGGGCATCGGTGTTGACCAGGCTCGACAGGTCGAAGCTGGCGGCGGTGGTTTCCAGCGCCGATCCGACGAAGGTGCGGATCTGCCGCGCGGCTTCGTCCGGCTGGTTCTGCACGGCGCGCATGAAGCGCTCGACGTTCTGCGGATCGCCCTGGACCTGCCAGGCCACATAGGCCTGGATGATGATGCGCAGGCCATCACGGGTGCCGACATCCTGCAGGCCGCTGGAGGTGGTCCGCAGGCGCAGGTCGACCGGAATCGCCGCCTCGAACGGCGCCGGCCAGCGCCAGCCGAGGCCCGGTTCGAGCAGCACCCGCGACGGGTTGCCGAAACGGGTGATTACCGTGGCCTCGCCGGAGCGCACCTGCACCAGGCTCGCCGCCGCGACCGCGAACAGGATCAGCAGCAGCGCCCAGCCCATGCGCCGCCACGGAAATGGCCCGCCGCTGCCCGCATCGCCGTGGTGGTGATGGTGCCCGTGATGAGGGTGATACCCGTGATGATGACCGGCGTGCTCGTGGCCGCCGTGATCGTGATGATCGGCACAATGGGAGTGGGACAGGCTCAAGGGGTGACTCCTGGCTGGACGGCTTTACGCGCAGGCATGGGGTCGGCCGGCAGCGTGAATGAACGCAGATCGATGGTGGGGGCGCTGTTGCCGCCCAGGCGGTGGTCGAGCAGCCATAGCTTCGCCTTGCCCAGCCCCTGGCTCAGTTGCGCCAGGTACTGCTCCAGCACGAAAGCCTGGCCGGCCTGGGCATAGGCCTGGCGCTCGGCGCTGAAACGCAGGTCTGCCGCGCGGGCGCCGGCCTGTACTTCGTGGGCGCTGGCCCTGGCCTGGTCCTCGACAATGCTGGCCTGCAACTGCGCCTGGTTGGCCTGTTCGCTGGCGGCGCCACGCTCGCGGGAAATCAGCGCCTGGGCGCTGATCTGTGCCGCCTGCACCGCGTGATAGGCGTTCGCCGCACCCGCTGGCGGATGAATCGCCTCGACCACCGTGGCGAGGATTTCCACGCCACTGTCCAGGCGTTGCAGGTCGGCCTGTACCGCACGGCCGATATCCTCGGCCAGCGCCGTGCGCTGTTCGCCCAGCAGACCATCGAGAGTCCGCGCGGCGAAATCATGGACCAGCACCCGGCTGGCGGTGCTGCGGATCAAGCTCGGCACATCGGCGCTGTTGTAGGTGGCGGCCAGCGCGGCCTGGTCGCTCAAGCCAATGCGGTAGACGAAACGCACGTCCATGTTGACCACCTGGAAGCCCTGCCGGTCGCCGCTGCTGCTGGCGATCACCTGGGACTTCTCGTTCACGTGGCTGGCGTCCCACAGCCGGTTGGCGCTGGCCGGCGCCTCATCCTCGGCGGGGTCGGGTACGGCAGAGGCCGCCGCCTCGACGCTGGTGGCCAACTCGTGGACCACGCCATTCTCCACCGCCAGCACCCGGCCCAGCGGCCAGGGCAGGCCGACATGCAGGCCGGGGCCGAAGACGTCCACCGGTTTGCCGAAACGTTCGTAGATACCACGCCCCTGCAACGGCACTTCGCTGACCCCGCTCAACAGCCAGCCGACCGCCAGCACCACCAGCAACACCGGTGCGAATGCCCGGCGCATGTAGCTGAAGGCCCAGATCTGACGCAGGTCGATGCCAAAGCGGTTGTGCAGTTCATCCTGCAGCGCCAGCAACGGTTGCGGCGGCCAGCGCAGCAGGCCGGCGATGAAGCTGGTCGCCACCAGGCGCGGCTCCAGGCTGTCGCGCCGCGGGCTGAACAACGACAACAGCGCCCGCAGCAACAATTCCGCCGCCACCAGTGCCGGCAACAGGCCGATCAGGCTGAGCAGGCGAGCCGGCCAGAGGTTCTGCGGCCCGCTGAACAACAGGCACAGGGCACTGACCACCTGCACGCCGATCGCCACCCGAACGAACTGCGCCAGGGCCTCGGCTTCCGGCCATTCGGCGGCATGGGCCTGGGCCAACTGGCGCTCCAGCACCAAGAGGGCAAATGCCAGCAACAGGCCCAGGCTCGCCGCCACGGAGCCGCTCAGCCCCAGGCTCGCGCCGGCCAGCGTCAGGTTCCAGGTCTGCTCGACGCTCACCAGCGCCAGCAAGGCCCAACCGCCCAGCCATAGCGTCGTCGCACCGATCTGCGCCAGGGCGTTGCGCCACAGGCTGTCCAGGCGGGCGAGCAGACGCTCGTAGGCGCCCAGTGCTTCTGCCACCTGCAGCGCGGACGCCACGCCGGGCTCGACCACGGCAGGCGCCCTCGCCTGCTCGCGCCAACGCGCCACACCGGCAGCCGACTGCAACGCCGCGACCAGCACCAGCAAGGCCACGGCGTTGTTGTTCAGCAGGCTCGGCCAGATCGACGCCGGCGCAAACAGCCCGACGAAGAAGCCCAGCACCAGGCCACTGAGCGCCAGCACCGCCAGGCCGAGGCCCAGGCGTTGCAACTGACGGGCCTGCAAGCCCGCCCGCTGGAAGCGCGGCAGGCTTTCGAGGTCGGCCTGCGACGCTTCAAGATCCACTCGCATGTCCACTCCAGACCCGGTTCGATCACCGAGGTCATTCACATCAGGATAGCCGGAGCCCTGGCGCAGACCTCAGGTCGGCGCACCCGCGAGCCCCTTGAAATATTTGGTTACCTTATAACAGAAAGGGTGAATTTTTCGTTCGCAGGAGCGCTTTTTGTGCGCAGCCGGCAGGCCCGGTTGTGATGCTGCAAACCCGGACCTGCCGAACACCGCCAACCCAAAAGCGCTATCGAACCCGATGAACACCAGGCTGAAAACCCGGACTACGCCAAAACTCAAAAGCAAAGGGAAGTTACTCACATGAACAATATATAAGTCCTACAGATAAAACCGACCCTATAAATCAATAGCGAGAGCAATGTAACAAAATCCAACAAGAGAGTGACTTGATTGGCGAATCGCCAGTGACTAACATCCGAGCAGCCGAACAATGTTTTTCATTAACTTAAAATATTCCAATTAAAAGCCGAACATCGGAAAACTCCGGTGACCTTGCACTAAAAGACTGTAAGCGCTTTACCTGCCGGCTCGCCATGCCGAGGACTCCTGCTGGAGAGCCAAAAGTTAAGACTGATGCTTTGCAATAATTAATAACTATATGCCAGACGGCAAACACACTTGACACCCCATCGTGCGTGCTGGTGACCCATAATATCGCCAACACTCAGCGCGCACCCCAACGACGGAGCCGCCATGAGTCGTGATCTGAACCAGTATTGTTTCTTCCAACCCTCTTCCACGCCCTTTGGTGCTTCCGGTGGAGTCAGTTGCCTGACCATCAATCAACCGGGCTCGCGCCTGGCGCTGAACAACCTGCTGGATTTGATCAGTCATGAAATACGCCAGGAAGATAATGAAAAAGTCCATCGACTGACCTTCAGGAGTGGCCAGACACTCTGCATAAAAGTCGATGCCAACCTGATTACGGTTCGTGGGCCGCGTATCAGCTTCCACAGCGACTCACGTTATCCACAGGTCACTTATCTGGAAGATCCTGCTCTCAGCAATAGTAGCAATAAGCTATCAATCTGAACCCTTCCCCCCCCTGAATCCAGGTGTCCGTCGCCTGGATTCAGCGCCAGGCCCAGGACCCTTGCGGGTTTATTTCTTGAATGTGCAGGGCCGCACGGATTTTTAGCCGGAAGCTAATGTCAGCCTCTGTTGTTTATGGCAATAATTCGTTCACTTTGCCGATAAACGGTTATCCCGATCACCACCGTCTGGACCCAAGCCCTCTCAGACAAGGACCGTCGCTTCCATGCCTTCGATCTACCAACTCAAACCCCGCTTCCAGAATCTGTTGCGACCGGTGGTCCAGCGCCTGTTCGACAATGGCACCACGGCCAACCAGGTCACCCTCAGCGCGGCATTGATTTCCCTGCTGGTGGGCGCGGTGGTAGCCACCTTCGCCAGCCACGCCTGGGTCTTCCTGCTCATCCCGCTGTGGATGATCCTGCGCATGGCTCTGAACGCCATCGACGGCATGCTGGCCCGGGAGTTCGGCCAGCAATCGAAGCTCGGCGCCTACCTGAACGAGCTCTGCGACATCATTGCCGACAGCGCCTTGATCCTGCCGTTTGCCCTGCTGCCCGGGGTCAGCCTGCCGGCGGTGCTGCTGGTGACCCTGCTGGCGCTGTTCAGCGAATACGCCGGGGTGATGGGGCCGCTGGTCGGCGTGTCGCGGCGCTACGACGGGCCGATGGGCAAGAGCGATCGGGCTTTCGCCCTCGGCGTGATCGCCACCGGTGTCGCTTTCGGCCTGCTCCAGTCCCTGTGGATAAACGGCCTGTTCCTGCTGATCGCCGCGCTGCTGGTGGTCACGCTGATCAACCGCGTCCGCCAGGGCCTGAAAGAGGCCGGTCAAGAACCCTGATAGCAGGAAGCGCTGGCTCCCATGGAAAACCACAGGCAATGAAAGGCAGGCCCCTGCGGGCTCTCCACTGATCTGCGATACGGCACAAGGATAATGCGATGCGCGACGAGCAAACCCAGACCTTCAGTACCCACGATGGCGTCGAACTGTTCTATCGCCACTGGCCGGCCACCGCGCCGGTGGCCGGCGAGCCGCGCAAGGCCATCCTGCTGTTCCACCGTGGCCATGAACACTCCGGACGCATCGCCCACCTGGTGGACGAGCTGGACCTGCCGCAATTCGACTTCTTCGCCTGGGACGCCCGCGGCCACGGCCAATCGCCGGGCGAACGCGGCGACAGCCCGAGCTTCGCCACCAGCGTGCGCGACGTGCAGACCTTCTGCGACCACCTGGGCACGACCTTCGGCATCGCCGAGGAAAACCTCGCGGTGGTCGCCCAGAGCGTCGGCGCGGTGATCGTCGCCACCTGGGTGCACGACTACGCGCCGAAGATCCGCGCGCTGGTGCTCGCCTCGCCGGCCTTCAAGGTCAAACTGTACGTACCGTTCGCCCGTACGGGCCTGGCCCTGCTGCGACGCTTTCGCGGCAACTTCTTCGTCAACAGCTACGTCAAGGCCAAGTTCCTCAGCCACGACCCGCAACGCATCGCCTCTTATGACAGCGACCCGCTGATCACCAAGGCGATCTCGGTGAATGTGCTACTGGGCCTGTACGAAGCCGCCGAGCGGGTGGTCGCCGATGCCAATGCGATCCAGGTGCCGACCCAGGTGCTGATTTCCGGTGCCGATTTCGTGGTCCACCGCAAACCCCAGGAGCAATTCTTCCAGCGCCTGGGCAGCCTGAAAAAGGAACTGCACGTACTGCCGGGGTTCTTCCACGACACCCTCGGCGAGCGCGACCGGCACCTGGCGGTCAGCCGCGCCAGACGCTTCATCGAACAGGGCTTCCTCAGCCCGGTGAATCGCCCGGGCCTGCTGGACGCCGACCGCATCGGCGAAACCTGCGCCGAGTCCGAAGCGCTGGCCGCGCCACTGCCACACAACTCGCCACGCGACCTGTACTGGCGCCTGACCCGCGCCGGCATGGCCGTGGGCGGCAAGCTGTCGGCCGGGGTCAAGCTCGGCTTCGACACCGGTTTCGACTCCGGCAGCACCCTGGACTACGTCTATCGCAACCAGCCCACCGGGCACACTGCGCTGGGCCGGCTGATCGACCAGAATTACCTGAACTCCATCGGCTGGCGCGGCATCCGCCAACGCAAGCTGCACGTCGAGGAACTGCTGCGCCTGGCCATGGCCCGGTTGCGCGAGCAGGGTCGCGAGGTGCGCATCGTCGATATCGCTGCCGGCCACGGGCGCTACATCCTCGAAGCCCTGCAAGGGGTCACGCCGCTGCCGGAATCGATCCTGCTGCGCGACTACAGTGATATCAACGTCCGCGACGGCAGCGCGCTGATCGCCGAGAAGGGCCTCGGCGAGATCGCCCGCTTCGTCAAGGGCGATGCCTTCGACCGCGCCGACCTCGCCGCGCTGGACCCCAAGCCCAGCCTGGCGGTGGTGTCGGGGCTGTATGAACTGTTCGCCGACAACGGCATGGTCGGCAACTCCCTGGCCGGGCTGGCCGAAGCCTGCGAGCCGGGCGCCTACCTGGTCTACACCGGACAACCGTGGCACCCGCAGCTGGAACTGATCGCCCGCGCCCTGACCAGCCATCGCCAGGGCCAGGCCTGGGTGATGCGCCGACGCAGCCAGGCGGAAATGGACCAGTTGGTGGAAGCCGCCGGGTTCCGCAAGATCACCCAGCGGGTCGATGAATGGGGGATCTTCAGCGTCTCCCTGGCACAACGGGTGCAATGATGGACGCCACCGCGCGCGAAGCCGGCCTGCTCAAGCGCGCCGTGCTCTGGCTGCTGCTTCTGGCACCGTTGTTCTTCGGCAGCTATGGCTTCGCCACCTGGTACACCAGCCAGCGCAGCGATGTCGGCAGCTTCGTGTTCGGCTGGGAGAGCCAGATACCGTTCTGGGCCTGGACCATCGTGCCCTACTGGTCCATCGACCTGCTGTACGGCCTGTCCCTGCTGTTGCCACGCAGCAGACGCGAGCTGGACCGGCACGCCCTGCGCCTGCTGACGGCGCAGGCCATCGCGGTGTCGTGCTTCCTGCTCTGGCCGCTGACCTTCACTTTCACCCGGCCACCGCTGGACGGCGTGTTCGGCTGGCTGTTCGCGGTGCTGGCCGGCTTCGACAAGCCGTTCAACCAGGCGCCGTCGCTGCACATCGCCCTGCTGGTGATCCTCTGGGTCATGTACCGCCGGCATTTCAACGGGGCCGGACGCTGGCTGGTGCACGGCTGGTTCGCCTTGATCGGCCTCTCGGTGCTGACCACCTATCAACATCACTTCATCGACGTGCCCACCGGCGCCCTGGCCGGCTGGCTGTGCGTCTGGCTGTGGCCGGACGATCGCTCCAGCCCGCTGGCGGTGGCGCGGCCGGCCCGCGACGGGCAGCGCCTGCGCCTGGCGGCCCGCTACGGGCTGGGTGCCCTGCTGCTGGCCGGTGTCGCCGGCTATTTCGCCGGGGCCGCGCTGTGGCTGTTCTGGCCGGCGCTGGCCCTGGCGCTGGTGGCGCTCAACTACGCGCTGTTCGGCGCCCAGGGCTTCCAGAAGCGCGCCGATGGTAGCCTCAGCCCGGCCGCGCGCTGGCTGTTCGCGCCCTACCGGGCAGGTGCCTGGATCAATTCACGGTTGTGGACAAGATCCCATCCACAGCCCGATCCGCTTGTGGATAACCTCTGGCTCGGCCGCCTGCCCGGCCGCGACGAACTGCGAGCCGGCCCGTTCAAGGCCATCGTCGACCTGTGCGCCGAACTGCCGCTGGCGCCAGGAGGGCGAGCCTATCGGAACATCCCGGTGCTGGACCTGATCGCCCCCTCCGCCGAACAGTGCCGGGAGGCCGCGCAGGCCATCGAACAACTGCGCCAGCACGGACCGCTGCTGGTCTGCTGCGCCCTGGGTTACTCGCGCAGTGCCACGGCCGTCGCCGCCTGGCTGTTGCACAGCGGCCGGGTGCAGGAAATCGACGAGGCCCTGGCCCTGATCCGTGCGGCGCGCCCCGGCGTGGTCCTGCACCCGGCCCACCGCCAGGCGCTGGAAGCCATGATCCACCTGCAGCCCGGTGCGGCCCCCGCCCACCTGAGGATCGCCGATGCCCGCTGACATTCCCCTGCATGTCGTCGCCAGCCTGTTGCGCCGAGGGCGCTCGCTGGATCAGTTATCCACAGGGCTGACGCTGCTCGGTGTGCTGCTGGGCCTGGCACCGCTGCTGATCGGTACGCTCAGCCCGTGGTGCCTGGGGCTCGGCCTGTGGTTGGCCATGTCGGGGCTGTTGCAGAAATACTGGGCGTTCAGGGTCGCCTTCGACGCCGACCTGTTCCAACTGATGGCCGGCAACCCGAGTGCCCTGGGCGACCGCACCGAAGCCCTCGACACCGCGCTGCAGGACCTGGGCCTGCAACCGCGACAGTCGCTCAGCCGTCCCTGGAGCGAACGTAGCCGCGGTGCGCTGCGCCTGCTCAAGCGCCAGGCCCTGTGGCTGGCGTTGCAGATCCTGCCGCCCCTGATCGTCATCCTGGCCAGCCCCTGGCTGCCTTTCGCCGGATAAGGAATCGTCATGCTCGAACCCGTGGTAGCCACCCTGATCACCTCCGCCGCGCGCCTGATCACCGGCGCGCGCAGCCTGTGGATAGGTTGCGCGCCCGACCCGGTGCAACGCATCTACTTCGCCAACCACAGCAGCCATGGCGACTTCGTGCTGCTCTGGGCCTCGCTGCCGCCAGCGCTGCGGACACTCACCCGGCCAGTCGCCGGCGCCGACTACTGGAACCGCAGCGCGCTGCGCCGCTACATCATTCGGCGGGTGTTCAACGGCGTACTGATCGACCGCGAACGCAAGGAGCCTGGGGATAATCCGCTGCAACCGATGCTCGACGCCCTGGAACAGGGCCACTCGCTGATCATCTTTCCCGAGGGCACCCGCAACCAGGAAGAAGGCCTGCTGCCGTTCAAGAGCGGGATTTTCCACCTGGCGCGGGCTTATCCACAGGCGCAACTGATTCCGGTGTGGATCGCCAACCTCAACCGGGTCATGCCCAAGGGCCGGGTGCTGCCCCTGCCGCTGTTGTGCACCACCGCCTTCGGCGCACCGCTGCAACTCGAAGAAGACGAAAGCAAAGAACATTTCCTGCAACGCAGCCGCGATGCGCTGCTGGCCCTGGCACCGGAGCAACATTGAGATGGATAGGCAGACCCTGATGTTGTTCGCCGGGATCGGCATGATCCTGGTCCTGGCTTCGCTGATCGGCTTCATCCTCAAGCGGCGCGCCGGCGATGCACCGAACGCGGTGATCGACAACCTCAACGCACGGATCAACGCCTGGTGGGTGATGGTGCTGGTGATCGGTACCGCCTTCTGGCTCGGTACCGGAGCGGTGATCCTGCTGTTCTACGCGGTGTCGTTCTATGCCCTGCGCGAGTTCCTGACCCTGACGCCGACCCGGCGCAGCGACTATCCGGCGCTGGTGGCGGCGTTCTACCTGGCGCTGCCGCTGCAGTACCTGCTGATCTATTCCGACTGGTACGGGCTGTTCTCGATCTTCATCCCGGTGTACGTGTTCCTGCTGCTGCCGATCCTCGCCTCCCTCGGCGGCGACAGCACGCATTTCCTGGAACGGGCCTCGAAGGTCCAGTGGGGCTTGATGATCGCGGTGTTCTGCGTGTCGTTCGTGCCGGCCCTGCTGACCCTCGACATCGCCGGCTACGAAGGGCGCAACCTGCTGCTGATCGCCTACCTGGTGATCGTGGTGCAACTGTCGGATGTGCTGCAGTACGTCTGCGGCAAGCTGTTCGGCAAGCGCAAGATCGCGCCCAACCTGTCGCCGTCGAAAACCGTCGAAGGCTTCGTCGGCGGCATCACCCTGGCTTCGCTGATCGGCGGCGCGCTGTTCTGGATCACCCCGTTCAAACCCTGGCAGGCACTGCTGATCGCCCTGCTGATCAACCTGCTGGGCTTTGCCGGCGGTATCGTCATGTCGGCGATCAAGCGCGACCGCGGGGTCAAGGACTGGGGCCACATGATCGAGGGCCACGGCGGCATGCTCGACCGGCTGGACTCGGTGTGCTTCGCCGCGCCGATCTTCTTCCACCTGGTGCGCTACTGGTGGACCTGACCGGTCCGCTCACCTGATCCGATTGTTCCCACGCCCCGCGTGGGAATGCAGCCCCTGACGCTCTGCGTCACCCGTGCGGACGCGTCCTGGGAGACGTTCCCACGGAGACCGTGGGCTCACCGCTGGCAAGACAGGCACTTGACCGGCATCCTGCTATGCGCTCATATTATGATCATAATATTTTGTTTCCCTTGGTGACCCGACTGGCAGGAGAACAACCATGAGCAATTACGACGTGATCATCATCGGCGGTGGGCCTGGCGGCTATAACGCGGCGATCCGCGCCGGTCAGCTGGGCCTGAGAGCCGCCTGTGTGGAGGGCCGCGACACCCTCGGCGGCACCTGCCTGAACGTCGGCTGCATGCCCTCCAAGGCCCTGCTGCACGCCTCCGAACTGTATGAGGCGGCCACCAGCGGCGAGCTGGCCAACCTCGGTATCGAGGTGACGCCGCGCCTCGACCTGGCGCAGATGATGAAGCAGAAGGACGACAGCGTTGCCGGGCTGACCAAGGGTATCGAGTACCTGTTTCGCAAGAACAAGGTCGACTGGATCAAGGGCTGGGGCCGCCTCACCGGGCCCGGTCAGGTCGAGGTGACGGCCGCCGATGGCCGCAAGAGCCAACTGCAGGCCCAGGACATCGTGATCGCCACCGGTTCCGAACCGACGCCACTGCCCGGCGTGGAAATCGACAACCAGCGCATCCTCGACTCCACCGGCGCCCTCTCGTTGCCGGAAGTGCCGCGCCACCTGGTGGTGATCGGCGCCGGGGTGATCGGCCTGGAACTGGGCTCGGTGTGGCGACGGCTGGGCAGTCAGGTCACGGTGGTCGAATACCTCGACCGCATCTGCCCCGGCACCGACCTCGAGGCTGGCAAGACCCTGCAGCGCGCCCTCGGCAAACAGGGCATCGGCTTCAGGCTCGGTACCAAGGTGACCCGCGCCACCCCTTCGGCCACCGGCGTACAACTGCGGGTCGAGCCGGCCGCCGGCGGCGAGAGCGAACTGATCGAAGCCGATTACGTGCTGGTGGCGATCGGCCGCCGCCCGTTCACCCGCGGCCTCGGCCTGGAAAACGTCGGCCTCGCCACCGACCCGCGCGGCCTGCTCGCACAGCACGGTCATCGCAGCGAAGTGCCGGGCATCTGGGTGATTGGCGATGTCACCTCGGGACCGATGCTCGCCCACAAGGCCGAGGACGAAGCCATGGCCTGCATCGAACGGATCGCCGGCAAGGCCGCCGAGGTCAACTACGCCCTGATTCCCAGCGTGATCTACACCCGCCCGGAACTGGCGAGTGTCGGCAAGACCGAAGAGCAGCTCAAGGCCGAAGGCCGCGCCTACAAGGCCGGCAAGTTTCCCTTCAGCGCCAACAGCCGCTCCAAGATCAACCACGAGACCGAAGGGTTCGCCAAGGTCCTGGCCGATGCGCAGACCGACGAGATCCTCGGCGTGCACCTGGTCGGCCCGAGCGTCAGCGAGATGATCGGCGAATACTGCGTGGCCATGGAGTTCTCGGCCTCGGCCGAAGACATCGCCCTGACCTGCCACCCACACCCGACCCGCTCCGAGGCCTTGCGCCAGGCGGCGATGAACGTGGAAGGCCTGGCGACACAGATCTAGTGCCCTGTGTAGCTGATTCGCTTGCTCAACTTCGAGTCTTCGAATTGACCGTACAGGACACTAGACAGGAAGATGATCGAGCGGCAGCGGTCCGGGCGCCTTCACCGCCTGGATCGCAAAGTTGCTGCGGATGTCGCGCACTCCCGGCAGGCGCAACAGTTCGCCGGTGAGGAAGCGTTCGTAGGCACGCAGGTCGGGGACCACCACCTGCAGCAGGAAATCCGACTCGCCGGACACCAGGAACGCCGAGATCACCTGCGGCAGGGCCGTGACCGCCAACCGGAACGCCTCGGCGTCGGCCTCGTGGTGCCGCTCGACCTTCACCCCGACGAACACCGTCAGCCCCAGCCCGACCTCGTCCCGATCCAGGTTCACCTGGTAACCGCGAATCACCCCGGCCTCTTCCAGCATGCGCACCCGGCGCAAACACGGCGAGGCCGACAGGCCGATCTCGTCGGCCAGTTCGACGTTGCTCAGGCGGCCATCGCGTTGCAGCGCGGCGAGAATCTTGCGGTCGTAGGCATCGAGTTTGATTTTTGGCATATCCAGCTACCCGAGTGGTTCCTGTTGGCATTTTGTGCCAAGTCTAAGCCCGTGCGGGGTCGAATACGCAAGCACCTGCCCCGGCCTTCCGGCATAGACTTTTGCCTGTTCCCCCACTCAATCGAGAGAACGGCAACGATGCTCCTCTACCTGCTCGCGCTGGCGATGGTCTATCTGCTCCCCGGTCCCGACATGATCCTGCTGCTGCAAACCGGCGCCCGCCATGGCCGCGCCCTGGCTCTCACCACCGCACTGGGGCTGGCCGTGGCCCGTGCCTGCCATGTCGTCCTCGCCGCCCTGGGCCTGGCGGCACTGTTCAGGGCGGCCCCGTGGACCTTCGACCTGGTGCGCCTGGCAGGCGCCACCTACCTGCTGTGGATCGGTATCCGCATGCTGCGCCCCGGCACGCTGGCCAGCCTTGGGGGCGCCGCCCGGGCCGCGCACCCTCTTCGACTCGGTTGGCGCGGCGCCTTTCGCCAGGGGCTGCTGACCAATCTGCTCAACCCCAAGGCACTGCTGTTCTGTTCGGTGCTGCTGCCACAGTTCATCGATGCCCAGGCCGGGGCCGTCGGCGCCCAATTCCTCGGGCTCGGTGCAACGCTGGTAGGCGTCGGCCTGCTGTTCGACAGCGCCTATGCCCTGACCGGCGCCTGGATCGGCCGCTGGCTGGACAGCAACCCGCGGGCCCAGCGTCTGCAGCAATGGCTGTTCGGCGGCCTGCTGATCGGCTTTGCCGCGCGCCTGGCCTTTATCCAGCAAGCCTGAACCTTCATGCATGACAAACGCCGTTAGCAGGTGAGCCGACGGCGTTTTTCTTATACATTTCATTCCTCATTTATTCAGGCAGTCCAGTCACCATGACCAGCACGCTCGATCGTCTTATCGCCGGCACTCCCATTCTCTACGCGGGTAATCGGGTTTCCCCGGTACCGCCGGAATTGGCCGAGCGTTTCCAGCCGGGCGATCATCTGCTGGTCGACCAGAGCAGCGGTGAACTGCTGCTGATCCCACAGTCGGTGCAGCAGCTCGCCGCGGCTGCCATCGATGCCGCGCAAAACGCCTTCAGTGCCCTGGCACAGGTTTCGGACGAAGCCATCAGCCGCTTCTTCGACCTGTTCGCCGGGCACCTGGAGGCCGAGCCATCCTGGGCCTTGATCGAGGCCGCCAACCAGGCCGACCTGGCCCGCGCCCAAGCCCTGGGGCGCTCCACCACGCGCCTGGCCACCAGCCAGGCCATGCGCCGCGACATGATCGCCGGGCTGCGCGCCTGGCGCGATGCACCGCTGATCCGTGGCCGCGTACGCGAGTCCGTGGAACATGCAGGCTGGAAAGTCGAGCAGGTGGTCGCACCGCTGGGTGTGGTGGCGTTCGTTTTCGAGGGCCGGCCCAACGTCTTCGCCGATGCGGCCGGGGTTCTGCGCACCGGCAATACCGCCGTGCTGCGCATTGGCAGCGATGCCCTCGGCACCGCCCAGGCGATCGTCAGGCACGCCCTGGCGCCGGCCCTGCGTGAAGCCGGTTTGCCAGAGGGTGCGGTATCGCTGGTGGAAAGCCTCGACCGCGCAGCGGGCTGGGCGATGTTCGCCGACCGCCGCCTGTCCCTGGCCGTGGCCCGTGGCTCGGGCCACGCAGTGAAACAGCTCGGCGGCATCGCCCAGCAGGCCGGTACCGTCGTCAGCCTGCACGGCACCGGCGGTGCTTGGCTGGTCGCCCACCAGGATGCCGATGCCGCCCGTTTCGCCGACGTGGTGCGCAACTCCCTCGATCGCAAGGTATGCAACACACTGAACGTCTGTGTGATCCATCGTCAGCGGGCGGCGGAACTGGTGCCGGTGTTCCTCGAGGCCCTGACCGAGGCCGGCCGGGCTCGTGGTCAGAGCTGCAAGCTGCATGTGGTCAGCGGCGACGAAGGCGTGCTGCCCGAACAGTGGCTGCAGGCGCGGGTCCAGGTTCGCCGGGCCGAGGGCGACCAGGAAGAGGCACAGACGGAAATCCTCCCCGAGGCGCAACTGGGTCGAGAATGGGAATGGGAGGACACGCCGGAAGTCAGCCTGAAGATCGTCGACGACCTGGACCAGGCCATCGCCCTGTTCAATCGCTACAGCCCGCAGTTCACCGTGTCGCTGCTCAGCGCCGATCGCCAGGCCCATGACTACTTCTACAACAGCATCAATGCGCCCTTCGTGGGTGATGGCTTCACCCGTTGGGTCGATGGGCAGTATGCGTTGAACAAGCCGGAGCTGGGTCTTTCGAACTGGGAGAACGGTCGGCTGTTCGCCCGTGGCGCGATTCTCTCGGGTGACGGGGTGTTCACCCTGCGCAGCCGGATGACTCAGGTCGATACCCGCCTGCGCCGCTGACCGATACAGACGCTACACCTGCTTGAGTGTTCCCACGCTCCGCGTGGGAACGCCCCATCACAGCCGCATGGTTCAGAGATCGAGCACCAATGGCTCCTCCCCCTGGGCCGGGACCGCACAGCAGATCAACACTTGCCCGTCCCCCGGCAGTTCCGCCGGCGGCCGCGGGTAATGCACCCGTCCACTGATCAGCCGCGTGCTGCAGGTACCGCACGAGCCACCCCGGCAACTGAACTCCGGCCGCAAGCCACGGCTCTCCGCCAACGCCAGCAGGCTTTCCCCCTCCGGCTGCCAACGGGCCTCTTTCGCCGACCGGTGGAACAGCACCGGCACCGCTACGGTAGCCGCCGGCGGCTGCTCGATCTGCCTGGCGCCCGGATCCAACCGCCGACTCAGCGTCGACGGACCAAACGTTTCGGCATGGATCTGCTCGTCACGAATATCCCTGTCACGCAATTGATCGTATAAATCCTGGGTAAAACCACCCGGCCCGCAGAGAACGAAATCCACCGCGTCATAGTCGTCGATACGCAGCAACTGCTGCATGACCTCGACACTCAGGCGCCCACGCACATCGTAATCCCTGCCCGGCACCGCCTGCGCCTCCGGCTGGCTCAGCAGACGCACCACCCGCACCGTTTCCCCGGCACGCGCCATCAGCTCGTCCAACTCCTCGGTGAACGGCAGTTCCGCCAGCGAGCGGGCACTGAGGAACAGCACGGTCGGCCGCATCCGCCGTGTGCGCTGCCCCTGGTAAACCACCTCGCGCAGCATCGACAGCAACGGCGTGATGCCGACACCCGCCGCCAGCAGCACCAGCGGACGCGGCGCACTCGGTGCCACGGTGAAGTGCCCCTGTGGCGCTCTCGCCTCAAGCAGATCGCCTACTTGCAGGTGATCGTGGATATGCGACGACACCCGCCCATCGCGTTTCACGCTGATCCGCAGAAACGGATCAGATGGCGCTCCGGACAGGCTGTAGGTCCGAATATGAGTCTGCCCATCGATGTTCAAGCGCAAGGGCAGATGCTGCCCGGCCTGGAACAGCGGACTCCCCGCCCCGTCGGCTGGCTGCAGGTACAACGAACGGATATTGCGGCTTTCCTCGACGATCCGCTCGATGCGCAGCGGCCGCCAGCTATTGCCCAATGCTTCGGCCTGCAAGCGGGCGGCAGCCTGCTGCCAATTGCCGGTCATCAGGCTATTGGGGGAAAAGCCTTCGAACTTCCAGCGCAAGGTCGAACCAGCCGGGCGGCGAACAACATGTTCCACGTGGAACGTCCACAAACGCTCCGCGCCCTGGAATGCTTTCACTAACGGGCCGTCGAGAATGATCTCGGTGCGACCGCTCAATTGCAGCAGGTCGCCACTGTTGAAGTCGATGAACAACAAACCGGCCCGTGGATTGACCAGCAGGTTGCCCAGGGTGTTGAAGAACAGGTTGCCGGAGAAGTCCGGGATGGTCAGACAGTCACCCTCCACCCGGACGAAACCGCTCTGGCCGCCGCGATGGGAAACGTCCACCGAACGGACACCGTCGATATCGACATAGCTGGCGACGAAAAAGGTATCGGCTTGACGAATCATCGCCGTGGCCAGCGGGTCCAGTGTCGTGCCACGGTGGACGACCCGTTGTGCCGGATCGACTGGCGCCACCCGCTCGAACTGGCGTAGCTGGATATACTGCGGGCAGTTACCGAAGCTGTGTTCCACGACGATATCCAGGCCCTGTTCTCCCAGGCTATGGATACGCCCATTGATCCGGTTGCGCCGCCGCGTGTGCAGTTCGATGCCCAACAGGCCCAGCGCCGCCCCTTGTAGCACGGCTTTATAAGTCGGGTCCTCGGGCTGGGGAAAACTGTCGACCAACAGGTGTTTCGGATCCGGGGACGAGGCAAAACCAGGTTCGCCTTCGAACAGGCTGGCCCAAGGCCGCCCCGCGTCATCGACCGCACCCAACAGCATGAACGGCAGTTGCCGGAAGAAATCGCGATGCTGGTCCGGCATATAGTCCCGGACCACCCGGGTGCCCAGTTCAGCCATCCGCTCGGCGACGCCGACTCGTGCCTGCATCTGCCGTTCGCCCGCATGCCAGGGTGAAACGCCGGACTGTTTCATCGCGATCTCTCCCGTGCGGACTCAGGCCGTCTGCAAGCCAACGACAGTGCGTGGCATCGGTACGAAACCTGGCAAGGCTTCGATACGCGCCAGCCAGGCCCTCACCTTAGGGTAGTCCGCCAACGAGACGTTGCCCTCCGGTGCATGGGCGATGTAGCTGTAGCCGGCGACATCGGCGATGGTCGGTTCGGAGCCGACCAGATAAGGCGTGTGGCTCAACTCCTGCTCGACCACCTTGAGCAAGGCATGGGAGCGGCTGATCGCCTCCTCGGCATCGAAGTTCGCACCAAACACAGTGATCAGCCTCGCCCGCGCCGGACCAAAGGCAATCGGCCCCGCCGCCGCCGACAGCCAACGCTGCACCCGGGCAGCACCGAGCGGATCGCTCGGCAGCCAGCGGCCGTTGCCATACTTCTGGGCCAGGTACACCAGGATCGCGTTGGAGTCGGCGAGGACCACACCCTGGTCGTCAATCACCGGTACCTGGCCAAAGGGGTTCAGCGCGAGGTATTCGGGCTTCTTGTGGGCACCGCCGGGCAGATCGACATGGATCAGTTCCACCGGCAGGCCGAGCAGGGACAGCATCAACTCGACGCGATGGGCATGACCGGAGCGAGGGAAGTTATAGAGTTTGATGGCAGGCTGAGACATTGGACACTCCAGAGGCGCTGATGCGATCCGGGATGGACCGCGCGGTGGAGTCATCTTCCGCCTCCGGCGAAAACAACAGAATCACCAGGAATGGCAATCCGTTATTTCAGTGGGTGAAATAAAGCGCCAGAGGACTCAACCGTGTTCATCCTCTCAAGGCCCGATTTTCCCTCAGGGCCGCCACCACAAAATCGACAAAACTGCGCACCCGCACCGGGGCCTTGCGCCCGCCCTGGTACACCACATGAATCGGCAACGGCGGCAGCTCGAAGTGCTCGAGCACCACCTCCAGTTCCCCCGAAGCCAGCTTGTCCGCCACCTGGTAGGACAACACCCGGGTCAACCCCGCGCCCAGGCACGCCGCCCGTATCGCCGCCTGGTTCGCGGTCACCGCCATGCGCGGTTCCAATCGCACATTCAGCGGCTTGTCGCCGTCGGCGAACTGCCAGCTGCGGACCTGGGAAGCGCTGGATGTCATGATGATCCGCGCCTGGCGCAACTCATCCGGATGCCCGGGCCGGCCATGCTGCGCCAGGTAGCCGGGGGAGGCACACACCACCCGCCGCACCTGCCCTACCCGCACCGCGTGATGTCCGCTGTCCGCCAACTCGCCAATGCGTACCGCCACGTCGATACCGTCCTCGACCATGCGCACCACCCGGTCGATCAGCAGCGCATTGATGGTCACGGCCGGATACTGTTCCAGGTAACGCACCATCACCGGCGTGACGTACAACTCGCCAAACAGCACCGGCGCGGTCATGGTCAGTTGCCCGCTGGGATGGGCGTGGCTGTCGGCAGCGCAGGCTTCGGCTTCTTCCAGTTCGGCGAGAATCCGCCGGCAATCCTCGAAATAGCGCTGGCCGGGTTCGGTCAGGTGCACATTGCGCGTGGTACGAATCAGCAGTTGCGCGCCAATGCGTTGCTCCAGGGCCGCCACCGCCCGGGTGACGCTGGGCGCCGACAGGTTCAGGCGCCGCGCGGCCGCCGAAAAGCCCTGCTCCTGGGCGACGGCAAGGAACACCTGCATTTCCTGGAATCTGTCCACTGTGCCCCCTGTACGCACCCGCAAAGAAAAGAGCCGCATCGGCGGCCCTTTTCAGCGTATCGAAAACCCGGCGGGATTACCCGGAGAGTTTTTCCAGGAACGCCAGCAGCGCCTGGTTCACGCTGGCCGGGTTCTCGATGCTGGAAATGTGCCCCGCCTCGGGAATGCCGATGTACGAGCAGCCGATGAGTTCGGCCATTTCCCGCGCTTCGCTCGGTGGCCTAGGCTTGTCCTGCTCGCCGCACATCACCAGGGTGGTCTCGGCATTCAGCGCGGCCAACGCCGCAAGACGATCGTCACGGCCGAAGATCAGCCGCCCCAGCGGGACGATGCTATTGAGCAGTTGCTCGCGGGAGTAGGCCGTCAGGGAATGGCGGAAGGTCTGGTAGAACGGCGTCTCGGGGTCGATGCCGGGCCTGAAGAAGATCGGCACGATGGCATCGAGCAGCGGCGGCGGGATAGTGCCGGCGTCCTCGATCATCTTCAGCATCGAGAAGTAATACTGGCGGGTGGCTTCCGGTTCGGCACCGGCATAGGTGTCCATCAGCACCAGGCCACGAATGCGTTGCGGCGCAGCCAGTGCCAGGCGCGCGCCCCACATGCCGCCGACCGACAGGCCGACCAGGCTGAAACGCTGGATATCCAGCCGGTCGAGCAAGGCCAGCACCTGGCTGGCCAGGTCATCCAGGCTGTGGGTGGTGGCCGGCAAGGGCCCCGACTGACCGTGGCCCCACAGCTCCGGCACGATCACCCGATAGTGCCGGGACAACACGGCGATCTGCGGCGCCCACATGGCGCTGTCCCACAGGTAGCTGGAGCCGAGGACGACCACCTCGCCCTTCCCCTGGTCCAGGTAGTGGAGCGGCTGACCATCGATAGTCACAACTGGCATGGAATCCCCCTTGGGTGTGGATAAGACGGCAGATGCCTGTGCGGCATGCGGTGAGTGAATCTTGCAGAGATCGGACAGTATTGGCTACAGGAGTTCACCGGCCAACAGCCAGGGTTTTGTAATGAAAGATTCTGCATCAATGTTGATAATCCATAGCCAGTGAAAACGGATAGCTTGTGGATATCAGGACGGTTCAAGCACACTCATTCAAGCCACAGGGGCAGTTCCTGCAGAACAGGTTTCTTCTACTATCATTTGGTCTTTTTACTCTTGAACGCAGGACGCAGGGGAAATCAGTGGAAATTTCAAGTATTGCGACATTATCTGGAATAGCGGCGCCATCGGAGGCGCGGCGAGAGGCGGCAAAACGGATGGCCGTCGAAGTTCTCGCCTCGCTCGAAAATCGAGACGACATCATCGAGAAGCGTGGCCTTGATGCGAAGTTCGGGAAGCCTGACGCGAACTGGGCCGATGACTCTCCAAACGACTTTCGTGACGCCGTCAAACTGCTTGCAACGCTTGAATGGACACACATCAGCAATCTGAGGCTGATGGCGCAATGCTTTACTGGCTACAGCCTCAGGGAAATGAAAGGGGCACGCGGCGTTCGAAGTGTTGGCGAAATATCGAGCGACTTCGACGACCGCTTGCGCCAGATAGACCCCACTGAGGTCATTCGATCCTGGCAAGACTCTGTAAAAGATGTGCCGGAATGGGCCAGGGTAAAACCACCTCATATCCTGGGGGAAGTCGGCTGGTACGTTGACGGCGTCCTCGTCAACTACGATACCCGCGTCTATCAGGAACGGATGACGCTGCTCTATTCGTCCGGAGTTCTGGACAAGCTGAGATCGCTGGGTCGACCGGCGAGAATTCTTGAAATCGGCGGTGGCTATGGCGCTCTGGCGCTGGCACTGATGGAGGCCGTACCCGACTGCGAATATGTCATCTGCGATTTGCCAGAGAGCCTGCTTTTCTCCGGTATCTACCTGTCGATAGCGACCCAGAACGTGAAAATGCATGGCGGAGCCGGTAACGAGCGCCTGTCGTTGCTACCGAATTACCTGTTCGACACGCTGTCCGAAAATTTCGACCTGGTCATCAACACGCTGTCGATGAGTGAAATGTCGGAGTACCAGGTAAAGCGATACGCATCCGGTATCAGGAATCAGATTTCCGACCACGGCATATTTTTCGAGCAGAACCAGAATAATATCGTGATGGGGCTCTCGTTCGCCGAGGCCCTGTTGGCCCCTGAATTTCCTGCGCGCCAGCAAATGCAAAGCCGGATGGTGCTCACTGAAGGCTCACCCAACCTCTGGGCGAACTCGCAGCAGGTGCTTGATGGCCTTCAGCGGCCGACAGCGCAAGCTCCTGCAGTGAAGGCTGCAGCAATCGCGCCCCCCGTCGAGGCTCCACCCAGCCCGGCGGTCACTCCTCCAGCCAGCTGGATGACCAGGATAAAGGCCGGTATCAAGCGCAGGCTGGCATCTGCCACCTCACGCTGACACTCCGTTTCATCGTGTTTCACAAGGCCCGTCTCGACGGGCCTTTTCCATGCTGGACAGACCCAGGACCGACGACTGAAGCGGCGAGCCTTCCGACAAGAGAAGGACGCCATTCACCCAAGCGATCGATGTGCACCGCTCAGCAACGCATCCACCACCGCCCGGGCCATTTCGACCGAATGGGTGATCGACCAGAGCTGGTCCCGAGCCAGATCGTTGGTGGAAGGAACCAGATCATCGGCGACGTACTCGGCAGCCTTGAGCAAAAACGACACATGCTGCAGGGCCACTTCCACGTCGATGCCTGCGCGGACCGTGAAGACCGGGAGTTTGTGGGCGTCGAGGTAGTCCGTGGGAAGTGCGGCGGTCTTGTCGATCACGCCAAAGCGCGGGGGTTGTGCAGGATCGGAGTCGGGGGCGAGATAGTCGATGCAACGGCCAATGACATCACGCACCACGGCGCATTTTTCATCCAGAGTGGAAGTATGGGGTGGGTCTGGAACGATCTTGGTTTTCATGAAGTTCGGCTCCTGGTTCGAGAGACCACCACCTACCGTCGTCAAACAATGAGGTGGCAGCTGTACGCAGGTTGACGAACCGGGAACCAAGGAACCGGCAGACCCTAAGGCCTCCCGCGCACAGCCGCCATGAAGCGTTCCTTCCCCAGATGAGCCAGGAAGGACATGGTGGCGCAAAGGCGCTCTGATTCGTTCGGATCGTCAAACCCGCTCGTTGATTTGGCAACGAGAACCAGAGCCTAAAGGCAGGGCTGATTGATCAACAAGTCAGCTCAAGCCGACGGCATTGTAGGCAAAACCCAGCCAAACCAGTAGGTAGGCCGACGAGCTGTGGATAAGTCGACAGGCCCATTAACACTTTGAAACCTTCGTTTTCGGCCCCGACGGCTCGACTGCGCTAACCTCATGGTTTTCAAGCACTGAAATTTCCTACATGAACTACTCAGGACTTCTCTGCGCCGCCTTGCTGTTGTCGCTTGCCGGGTGCGAACAATCGGCCTCTTCGGGCAGTGGAATGTCCTCGACACACCCCGACGCCGCGGCCCTCAAGGGTGGTTTTCGCGGCACCGGCAACGAGCCGGGCTGGGTCGTTGAAGTGGGGATGGGAGAAACGCCGCCGCTGCACCTGGAGATGAACTACGGCCGGCAGAAAACCGAGGTGACCAAGAGCGAATCGACCACCGACGGCTTTTTCGGCAATGCCGCGGACGGTACTGAAATCCAGGTACTGATCGACAGGAGCCCCTGCACCGACGACATGAGCGGCAAGCCATTCGAGGCCACCGTGCTGCTCAAGGTCGGGGATCGCGACTACCACGGTTGTGGTGAGTGGCTTGTAGCGCACTAGCCAGCAGGCTGAACACGGCACAAGCGCAAACAGCGTAGACCGTTGCACCGTGTTCCCGGCTGATGCACGAAAACGGGTTTTCCTCTGCCCCCGGAACAAGCGACTGCTTGCTCTGGTGTCCCCCTTTTCCGGTATAGATCTCTCCCCTCTGTAAACGCCTAATGACGTCAAGTTGATCGTTTTCAGTCATGGCTGCGTTGGAATCCACCAACTTCGCTACCCCCCATGGATCCCTCGCCGGCGCATGACGCGAATGATATCGGCCGCTCAAGCAAGCACCCGACCACGATGCAATGACGGTCGGTTCGCTGTGGTTACCGAACAGACAGAACGTCCATTGCACATTCCGCCCCCCTCTCCCTGGCTTTTCACATCCGACCCATTGGTTGTTGGCGAGCCTGAGTGACTTGAATACAGGCGCCCCCATGACATCCGCTGACTTGCCAATGTTCGCCCCTGAAACGCCAGCCGTTGAACTCACCTCCCCCCAGCAAGGCATCTGGTTTGACCAGATCGCGAATCCCGAACTGCCCTACTACAACATCGGCATGGTCCTTGAGATCAAGGGTGAACTGGATCTGCCGCTGTTCGAGAAAGCGTTCCAGCTGATCGTGGATCGCCATGAGTCCTTGCGCCTGGTGCTCAGTGAGCAGGGTGCAAGCGTGCGTCAGCGCGTACTGCCCCACGTCAAGGCGAAGCTGAGCGTTGTCGAGTTTTCAGGCGAACAGGCTGGCGAAGAACCTGTAAAGGCCTACCTGCAAGATGTTTTTCGCCAGCCGTTCACGCTGCTGGGGGAGGTGCTGTGGGAGGCCAGGCTCGTGCGCTGCGGAGCGGATCGGCATTACTGCCTGTATCGCAACCACCACCTGGTAGGGGATGGCATCGCGGTCTATTTGATCATTCACGCGGTGGTAGACGCTTACAACGGCCTGCTGCGGGGTGATCACAATCCACCCCAGGGAAATTCTTATCTGTCGTTTCTCGCCGAGGACCGAGCCTATCTGGAATCGACCCGTTTCGAACGTGACAAGGCTTTCTGGAAAGAGCGCTATGCCGAGCTGCCGCCACCCTTTCTGCAGCCACGCGTCGCGGTTGCCGACAACCGAACAGCGCCCAGCGCGCTGAGCCAGATGATGATCCCCCGGGCTCTTTTCGAGGAGCTCGGGCAGTTTGCACGCAGTAAGGGCCTGTCACTGCCTCATATTTTCATGAGCGTCATCAGCACTTACTTCTGCCGTACCACCGGTGTCGACTCCATCGTCATCGGCATGCCGGTCCACAACCGGACAACGGCTTACCAGAAGAACACCGCGGGCATGTTCTCCTCCCTGAATCCCATCCGTCTTGAGGTGGACCCCCAGGCTTCGTTTCTGGAACTGATGCAGACGACCTCCACCCAGTTGCGCCGCAGCTACCGGTATCAACGCTTTCCGATCGCAGAACTCAACCGGATGCTGAAACTGAACCAGATGAGCCGGCGGCAACTGTTTGACGTGTCACTGTCGTTTGAGAGTCTCGATGGAGAGGTGATCTTCGGCGACAGCCCGACCAAAGTGCATTCCCTGTACAGCGGGCATGAGCGCCTGCCGCTGGCGATTTTCGTGTGCGACTACAACCCCAACGCAGACGTTTATCTGGACTTCAACTTCAATACGGCATTTTTCACGCTGGAAGAAGTGCAGCAGATTCAAACGCGCATGCTTTCCATGCTGACCCACGTGGTCGAGCAGCAACACACGGCGGTTTCACACTTTCCGATCATGCCGATGGCCGAACGGCAACAGGTGCTGCAGACATTCAACGCCACTGAGCAGTTGTACCCTGACGATGAACTCATTCACACGCGCTTCGAGCAACAGGCAGAACGCCAACCAGACGCCTGCGCCGTCAGCGATCACCACGGCAAGGCGCTGACCTACGCCGAACTGAATCGTGCCGCCAACCAACTGGCGCATCATTTGATCACACTGGGCGTCGGCCCCGATGACCGGGTCGCTATCTGCGTCGAACGTGGCCCCCAGATGATTGTCGGCCTGCTGGGGATTCTCAAGGCGGGGGCCGGTTATGTGCCGCTGGACCCTGCCTACCCCGCTGAGCGCCTGGCCTATCTGCTGCAAGACAGCGCACCGGTCGCGGTGCTGGTACACACCGCGACAGCGCAGGTGCTGGCGCTCGGATCACTACCCGTCATCCATCTGGACGATGCCGCCTTGCAGGCGCAATCCGTGCAGAACCCACAGGTACCGGGCCTGGACGCCTCGCATCTGGCCTACGTGATCTACACCTCGGGCTCCACCGGCTTGCCAAAAGGCGTGCAGGTCGAACATCGCCACGTGGCCCGCCTGTTCTCGGCCACCGACGGCTGGTTTGGCTTCAGCCCGGATGACGTCTGGGCACTGTTCCACTCGTTTGCTTTCGACTTCTCGGTCTGGGAAATCTGGGGCGCCCTGATGCACGGCGGGCAACTGCTGATCGTCCCGCACCTGGTCAGTCGCTCACCCCGGGAATGTTATGCACTGCTCTGTGACGCTGGGGTCACAGTGCTCAACCAAACCCCTTCCGCCTTCCGCCAACTGATCGCCGCACAGGCCGACAGCCAGCAAGCCCATGCGTTGCGCCACGTGATCTTTGGCGGCGAAGCGCTGGAAACCGGCATCCTCAAGCCCTGGTACGCCAGGCCAGGCAACGCCGGGACGCAACTGGTGAACATGTACGGCATCACCGAAACCACCGTGCACGTGACGTATTACCCCTTGCAGGCCGACGATGTCGAGCGGGCAGGCGTCAGCCCGATTGGCCAGCGGATACCGGATTTGCAGTTGTATGTGCTCGACGCCCGCCGCGAGCCCATGCCTCCGGGCGTGGTCGGTGAGTTGTATGTCGGTGGCGCCGGCGTGGCGCGAGGCTATCTGAATCGCCCCGAACTGAATGAAGAACGCTTTCTCGCCAACCCGTTCAGCGAACAGCCCGACGCCCGCCTGTACCGCACGGGCGATCTGGTGCGCTGGGCTGCTGACGGTCGCCTCGAGTACATGGGGCGCAATGACGATCAGGTCAAGATCCGGGGTTTCCGTATCGAGCTGGGTGAAATCGAAGCCCGCCTGGCCGGGTACGAGGCGGTGAAAGAAGCGGTGATCATGGCCCGTGAAGACATGCCGGGCGACAAGCGCCTGGTGGCCTATTTCACCACGGATGCCGCAGTGAGCCCCGACCTGCTGCGCCAGCATCTGCAGGCCCAACTGCCGGACCACATGGTGCCCGCTGCCTACGTGCGCCTGGAGTCGCTGCCACTGACCTCAAACGGCAAGCTGGATCGCAAGGCCCTGCCCGCGCCCACCCAGTCATCGATGGTCAACCGCCAATACGAGGCGCCTATTGGTGACACCGAAACCGCCATCGCCGCTATCTGGCAAGAATTGCTGGACATCGATCAGGTGGGTCGCCATGACCACTTCTTCGAGCTGGGCGGGCATTCATTGGTGGCCGTCAAGCTGATAGAGCAGATGCGCCAGATCGGCCTGAGCGCCGATGTTCGCGTGCTGTTCAGCCAGCCGACCCTGGCCGCCCTGGCGGCGGCCGTGGGCGGAGGTGCGGAAATCGTGGTACCTGCCAATCGGATCCCCGAGGACTGCAAACGCATTACCCCGGACATGCTGCCCCTGGCGAACCTCACCCAGGCCGCTATCGACCGCATCGTGGCCACGGTACCCGGGGGCTTGGCCAACGTGCAGGACATCTATGCCCTGGCGCCGCTGCAGGAAGGTATTCTTTTCCATCACCTGCGCGGTGAGCAGGGCGACCCCTATGTCCTGAAATCCGTCTTTGCCTTCGAGGATCAAGCCCGTCTGGACGCATTCAGCCAGGCACTGCAACAACTGATCCAGCGCCACGATATCCTTCGTACCGCCCTGCTCTGGGAAGGGCTGGACGAACCGGTGCAAGTGGTATGGCGCCAGGCCACCCTTGCCACGGAAACCCTCCACCTTGATCCGGCTCAAGGGGATATCTCCACGCAACTGCAACACCGCCATGACCCGCAGCACTATCGCCTGGATCTGGGCCAGGCACCGTTGATGCGGCTGGTCAGTGCCTACGATACCGCGCATCAGCGCATCGTCTCGCTGCTGCTGTGCCATCACCTGGTGCTCGACCACACTGCGCTGGCCGTCATGCGTGACGAGATACAGGCCCTGATGTTGGGTAAAGGCCATGACCTGCCGGCCTCGGTGCCGTACCGCAATTACGTGGCCCAGGCCCGCCTGGGCGCCAGTGTCGAAGCCCAGGAAGCCTTCTTCCGCAACATGCTCGGCGACCTCGACGAGCCGACCCTGCCGTTCAACCTGCACGACGTGCACGGCGGCGCAAACGCAATCGAAGAGGTGTATCACCGTATTGACAGCACCTTGAGCCAACGCCTGCGCAGGCAGGCCCGGCTGTCCGGAGTGAGTCCAGCCAGCCTGATGCACCTGGCCTGGGCCCAGGTCATCGGACGCTTTTCAGGACGCGACGACGTCGTCTTCGGTACCGTCCTGATCGGTCGAATGAGCGGCTCGGCCGGTACAGACCGTGCGCTGGGCATGTTCATCAATACCTTGCCGATGCGTATCAAGGTGGGTGATCAGGGGGCCCGGGCCAGCGTTCAAACCACTCACGCACAGCTGTCGGCACTGCTCGAACATGAACATGCCTCGCTGACACTGGCGCAGCGTTGCAGCGGTGTGCCGGGCGATCTGCCCCTCTTCAATGCCCTGCTCAACTACCGACACACTGACGGCGAAGCCTTGAGTCGGGAGATCGGCGCGGTATGGGCCGGCATTCAAGTATTGAACGCCGAGGAACGCAGTAACTACCTACTGACATTGAACGTGGACGACCTGGGGGAGGACTTCATCCTCAATGCCCAGACCGTGGTCGACATCGGTGCGCAGCGTATCTGCAATTACGTGCAGACCGCACTGGAAAGCCTGGTCGAAGCCCTTGAACAGGTTCCTCAGGCGCCCTTGCACAGCCTCTCGATCCTGCCGGTGCAGGAGCGCCATCAACTGGTGGTCGACTTCAATGCAACCGCGTTCGATTACCCCTTGGAGCAGACACTCCACGGCTTGTTCGAAGCCCAGGTGGAGCGCACGCCGCAAGCGGTCGCCGTGGTGCATGGCGATATCCGCCTGAGTTATCGCGAGCTGAATGACCGGGCCAACCAACTGGCACATCATTTACTCGATATCGGGGTAAAACCGGATGACCGTGTGGCCATCTGCGCCGAGCGTAGCGAGTCGATGGTCATCGGTTTACTCGCGATCCTGAAAGCCGGCGGCAGTTATGTACCGCTGGACCCGGCTTATCCTGCGGACCGGATTGCCTACATGCTGCAGGACAGCACTCCCTCTGCCGTATTGGCTCAACAGACGACAGTGAGCCTGCTGTCGAGCGTTGCGGTACCGGTGATTGATGTGGATTGTCAGTCATTGCAGGGTCAATCGCTGGCCAATCCCCAGGTGCCGGGCCTGACCGCGGCTCATCTGGCCTACGTGCTTTACACCTCCGGCTCGACCGGCACGCCCAAGGGCGTGATGAACGAGCATCGTGGCGTGGTCAATCGTCTGCTTTGGGCACAAGACCACTACGCAGTGAATGAAACCGACCGCGTCCTGCAAAAGACCCCCTTCGGCTTCGACGTGTCGGTCTGGGAGTTCTTCCTGCCCTTGCTGGCCGGCGCCCAGCTACACATGGCCCGCCCAGGCGGTCATCAGGATCCGGCCTACATCGCTCACGTCATCCGTGAACACGGCATCACCCTGATGCACTTTGTGCCATCGATGCTCGATGTCTTTCTGGAGCATGGCGACCGCCAAGGCTTCAGTGAGCTGCGACGTGTGCTGTGCAGCGGTGAAGCGTTACCCGGGCATCTGGTTCGGCGCTTCAAGGCGCAGTATCCGGATATCGCGCTGCACAACCTGTACGGTCCGACCGAAGCGGCCATCGACGTCACCGCATGGGACTGCTCGGGCCCCGGCACGCCCGACAGTACGCCGATCGGCAAGCCGATCGCCAACACCCGGATTTACCTGCTGGATGCCCATCAGCAGCCCGTCCCCCTGGGGGTCGCGGGAGAGATTTACATTGGCGGGGTTCAAGTGGCACGCGGTTATTTGAACCGTGCACAGCTGACGGCCGAGCGTTTCCTCAGCGACCCGTTCAGCGACGACCCGAATGCCCGTCTCTACAAAACCGGCGACCTGGGCCGGTGGTTGGCCGACGGCACGGTCGAGTACCTGGGCCGCAATGACTTCCAGGTGAAGATCCGCGGCCTGCGCATCGAGCTGGGCGAGATCGAAGCGCATCTGCTGGCCTGCGAAGGCGTCAGGGATGTGGTGGTGATCGCTCGCCAGGACACCGACGGTGATACCTATCTGGTCGGCTACATGGTCGGCACCCACGCCAACGAGCTGTCAGCGCAGGCACTGCAGGCGCATCTGCGCCGGCACGTCCCCGACTACATGGTGCCGAGGTATCTGATTCAGCTGGAGCACTTCCCGCTCAATGCAAACGGCAAACTGGACCGCAAGGCCTTGCCCGAACCCCAGGAGCCCCTGGGCAGCACTGACGCGACAGCGCCGCGCACGGCACTGGAACAGGCGCTGGTGGCGCTCTGGAAAGACAACCTGAAACGCGAGGTACTGGGCGTCCACGATAACTATTTCATGCTTGGCGGCGACTCTCTGAAGGTCATTCATCTGCAGATCAAGGCGCGTGAGCAAGGTATGCCGCTCACGCTGGGGCAGATCTACCAGAACCCGACCATCGCTCAACTGGCACAGCTTTTGAGCACGCAGCAGGCATCCTCAGCGCAATGGCAGCCCACCGTCCATGTGAAGCCTTTTGCCCAAGTATCAGAAGACATCCGCTTGGCCAGCGAGGGCGTGTTCGATGAGGTGTTCCCGGCTTCGCAGCTGCAGGTCGGGATGATCTATCACTCGATGATGTACCCGGACTCGGCGATCTATCACGACATCTTTCGCTACCGGCTACGCCTTCGCTGGGATGCCACCTCATGGAACCGTGCGTGCGACGCATTGATCCGGCGTCATCCGGCGTTGCGCATGTCCTTTGATCTAAGCCACCACGCAACGCCCATGGCGCGTGTGCATCGCGCGGTCGAGCCGCCTGTGCAAGTGATCGACGTCACCGCCCTGGGCCCTGCCGAGCGGGCGCTGGCGGTTTCCAGTTACATCGAAGAGCGTAAGCGTCACCGTCCAGATTGGCATGAGGCACCGCTCTATCAGTTCGGCGTATTCGTCGCGGCGGACGACATTAATCTGGTTTTCAGCTTTCACCACGCCATTCTCGATGGCTGGAGCGTCGCCACCCTGATGCGTGACCTGATCACCCTCTACACGTCGACGCCAGAAACCGACCCTTTGCCTGCCCTGATCACCACGCCAGCCGACTTCATCGCCCTGGAGCAGGCGGCGGTGACGACGGCTGAGCATCGTCTGTTCTGGAGCGAATACTTGCGCGAAGCACCCGCCGCGTCGATGACCAGTTGGGTCCATGCGGTCGCCCCGGACCCTGTAGCGCACCGTTCGGCCTATCGGGAAATGCCGGCGGCTGACCTGGCCCGGCTCGAAGCGTTCTGTAGGGCGCACGACCTGCCGTTGCGCTCGGTGTTGTTGACGGCTCATGGCTTTGCGCAAGCCATCCTGTCCAACCAGAAAGAAGTGCTGTGCGGCGTCATCAGTCACGGTCGCCCCGAGTTCGAGGATGCAGCCTCGATTCTCGGCCTGTTCCTCAACACATTGCCTGTGCGTTTCAACACGCTGGGCCAGAGTTGGCTGGAGCTGGTCCGCCAATCGATTGCCCAGGAACAACAGGTGTTCACGCATCGGCGCTATCCGTTCGCCCTGATCCACCGTGAAACCGACGTAGCCTTGGATGTGGTGTTCAACTACGTCGATTTCTATGTGCTCAGTGACATGCTGGCCGAGGACGATGGAATCCTTATTGACTGGGAAACGACCGAGGCCAGCAACTATGACCTGCTGACCAGCCTGGGCCGCCATCCGCGCAATGGCTCGCTGATGTTGAAGATGGACTACCGCACTGCCCGCGTCGCCGAAAGCCAGGTGCAGGCTTATGCCGAATACCTGTTGCGCACCCTGGCATTGATGATGGACGCGCCAGAGGCCAGCCCCTGTGTACCGGCATGGAGCCCCGTTCTCGAGCCGACCACGCCAGCCCCGGCCATCCCACGGCCCCATGACAATCTGGCGAGTCTGTTGCTGGACAGCTTTGCCCGCCATGCCCCACAAACCGCCGTGAGTTTCGACGGGACCCGACTGTCGTACCGCCAACTGAGAGACGCCAGTGCGCAAATGGCCAGTTGGCTGCACCGGCACGACATAGGCCAGGGAGACCGGGTTGCGATCATGATGCCGCGCTCGCCCGAGCTGATCGTGGCCTTGCTCGGCGTCATACAGGCTGGCGCTGCGTATGTGCCGATTGACCTGAGCTTCCCGGATGAGCGCATCCGGCTGATTCTCGAGGATTCGCAGCCCAGCCTGATCCTGTTCGCCGACGCATCGCAGAGCCGGGTGACATCACTGGCGAAGCACGCACACCAGCGGCATTGGGATAGCGTGGCCGCGGAGTTCGACAACGATCCCGGCCGCTGCGCGGAACGGGTTGCCGTACTCGCGGCGGGCATCGAGGCCGACGACAACGCCTATGTGCTCTATACGTCGGGTTCGACAGGCCGTCCCAAAGGCGTGGCCATGCCACACCGTGCCTTGACCCATCTGATCCTCTGGCAGAACCGCGAACAGGCGCAGGGCATCGACCCGACCGTTTCGCTGAAAACACTGCAGTATTCATCAATCTCGTTCGACGTCTCGTTCCAGGAAATTTTCTCGACCCTGTCCTGCGGCGCTGAACTGGTGATGATTGAAGAAGCCCTGCGCTATGACTTCATCCAATTGTTGAAGTTGATCTGCGCACGGCAGATCAACCGTCTGTTCCTGCCCTACGTCGCCTTTCAAGGGCTGGCCGAAGTGGCCATGCAATTGGGGATTCGCCCCGTCTCCCTGCGCCTGATCAACGTGGCCGGTGAGCAGTTGAAGATCACGAGTGAGATCCGCGACCTGATAAATGGCCTCGAAGGCTGTCGGGTAGAAAACCACTATGGGCCGACCGAGTCGCATGTGGTCACGCGCCTGAAGCTTGAGGGTGCCAGCGAAACCTGGCCGAGCATGCCGTCGATCGGCACGCCGATCGACGGGGTACGCCTGCATGTTCTGGATGCAGCCGGCAATGCCTGCCCTGTCGGCGTCATCGGCGAACTGTTTATCGAAGGGCCTTGCCTGGCAAACGGCTACTGGAATCGATCCGACCTGACCGACGAACGCTTTGTCTACCGGCAACTGGAAGGCCAGGCCCGCAGGCTATATGAAACCGGGGACATCGGGTTTTACCTGCCTTGGGGTGATCTGGTCTATCAAGGCCGCGGTGATGCCCAGGTGAAGATTCGCGGCTACCGCGTCGAGTTGGGCGAGATCGAGGTAGCGATGCTGGGCTCCGCCCGATTCGGTGCCGACATTCGACAAGTCGCCGTTATCGACAAGCCGGCAAACGATGGCACCCGTTATCTGGTGGGCTTTGTTCAGGCCATGCCGGGGCGCGTGCCGGATCTGGATCAACTCAAGGCAGAGATGCGCCTGGCGTTGCCCGATTACATGGTGCCCAACACGCTGATCAGCATTGAGCAACTGCCAGTGGGCCCCACCGGCAAGATCGACCGTCGGCAACTGCAAAAAGTAGAGATTCAACACATCCTGCAGCGGCCCTTCACCGCTCCCCGAAATGCCGTTGAAGACTTGTTGCAGGCTTATTGGCAGGAAGCCCTGGGCCTGGAAGAGATCAGTGTCCATGACAACTTCTTCGAGGTGGGCGGCAACTCGCTCAAAGCGGTGCAACTGGTCGCGAAGCTGGTCACGCATCAAGGTCTGGAACCCTCATTGGCCGACTTCATCCAGGCCCCGACCATCGCCGAATTCGCCCAAGTGCTGCAAGGGACCGCCACCGGACACCCCGCTACTGGCGCGCTGGTGGACTTCAAGAACGCGCCTGGCCAGCCGCCGGTGTTTCTGGTCCACCCTATCGGCGGCCACGTACTGTGCTATGCCGCACTGGCGCATGTCCTCAAGGACCAGGTCAATCTTATGGCCTTGCAGGCGCCGGGAACCTGGGACGCCCGTGAACCGATCCCATCGGTCTACGGCCAGGCGACCTATTACGCCGATGCCATCGAGCAGGCCGTACCGCACGGCGCGCTGAATATCGGTGGCTGGTCGTATGGCGGCGTCGTGGCGTATGAGCTGGCGAGCGAGTTGCAGCGTCGCGGGAGGCTTGTGCATAACGTGTTCCTGCTCGACACCATCGTGCGTATCAATCAGGGCCAGGTGCAGGTCGAACGCTCCGAGTTCCTCAATTGGTTCATGTGGGAATTGCTCAGCGGCGACGGCCAGAAGGAATACGACTATCAGGCGCTGGATTTTTCCGCGATGAGCGATGCGCAAGCCTTTGCGCAGATCCGGCAGCACGGCATCGACCAGGGCATTTTCGACGAAACCATTACCGTGGCAACACTGGACCAGCTGTTCCGGGTGTTCCACGCCAACTGGCAAGGGATGCTGGACTACAGTTTCCCGCCACGGGACCTGCCGGTGACGTTATTCGCGGCGGATGTCGAGCTGCCCAATGTCCTGCAAAGCCCCCACGAAATGGTGGGCACCGCCTTTAACGACCCTTATCGCGGATGGCGCGCGCTTTCTCCCCAGGTCCAGCGCATTGGCGTAGAAGGCGACCACCTGACGATGATGCGCGAACCCCACATCCAGCGGGTGGGCAGCTTCATCAAGTTACACATGGACGCGGCCCTGATAGGAGACGCCGGCAACACTGCCGGATTGACCGCTCCATCAGGCGTGAATGACTTGCTACAGGTGAAAACAGCATGACAGAACAGAGGAAAGCCATCGTCGCAGGCGCCGGTGTCGGCGGCCTGACGGCGGGCATCGCACTGCAACGCGCGGGATGGCAGGTCACGGTCTTCGAAGCGGCTCAAACGCTGCGCACCGGCGGCACCGGCTTGTCCATCATGGCCAATGCCATGGCGGCGCTGAATTCGATCGGCGCCCATGCTCCGGTCGAACAGGCGGGCCAGGAGATCCGCCAGTTCTTTTTCAAGAAAACCGGTGGCGCGCCCATCACCAGCATCCCGATTCATGAGATCGGTGAGCAATTGGGCTACCCCAGTATGAGTATCCAGCGGCCCTTGCTGCTGCGTGCACTGGCGCAGCAACTGGCACCCGACACCCTGATAACGGGTATGCGCTGCGCAGGTTATACCAACCACGCCCATGGCGTGACGGTGCACTTCGAAGACGGCAGCAGCCAAGCGGCTGACCTGCTGATTGGCGCCGACGGTCTCAACTCGGTCATACGCCGACAAATGCTGGGCGAGACGCCCCTGCGATCCTCGGGCTATATCGCCTGGCTGGCGGTAACGCCGTTCAGCCACCCGGTCATGACTGAAGGCTACGTGGCGCACTACTGGGGCCGCGGCAAGCGCTTCGGGCTTTGCGATGTGGGCGACGGCCACGCTTATTGGTGGGGGACCTGTAACCATGAAAACGCCTCGCACGACGCCTTGAGCCTCAACAAACAGGAAGTGCTCGACGCCTATGCCGGCTGGGCACCGGAAGTCTGTGCCGCCATTGAGGCGACGCCCGACGATGTCATATTGAAAATGCATGCCAGGGATCGACAGCCCGTAGAGCAGTTCTGCGATGGGCATGTGGCGCTGTTGGGCGATGCAGCTCATCCCATGTTGCCGAGCCTGGGCCAGGGAGCGGCGCAGGCCATCGAAGACGCCGTCGTACTGGCTGATCGCCTGGCAAAGACCCCTGACCTGCGCACCGCGCTGGCGGAGTACGAGGCGCATCGGCATCCGCGCGCCAATGAAATCGTCAACACCGCGCGCTTCATGAGCGGCATCGAACAGGCCGAGTCGAGCATCGCCTGCTGGCTTCGCGACTGGTACATGCGCCTGGCGCCCAAAAGCAGCGTGCGCAAGAAGAATATCGACATCATGTCGTTCAAGCCCTGCGCTTGATAAGCACAGGTGCAGACGGGCCGGGTGTTCTCTGCGGGGTCCAAGGTAAAAGCATTGAGGCCACATCCCCTAAGGTGAGACGTGGCCCCCGTGATACAGCTTTTATTGTCCTGGTAGCGACTTTATTGTCAGAACCCGCAGATCATCATCGTCTACCGCGTTATTCCACCGTCACCGACTTCGCCAGGTTGCGCGGCTGGTCGACGTCGGTGCCCTTGAGCACAGCGACGTAGTACGACAGCAACTGCAGCGGGATGGTGTAGAGGATTGGCGCCAGGGTGTCGTGGATGTGCGGCAGGGTGATGACGTGGGTCCCCTCGCCATTGCTCATGCCGGCCTGTTCGTCGGCAAAGACAATCAGTTCGCCGCCACGGGCGCGGACTTCCTGCAGGTTGGACTTGAGCTTCTCCAGCAGTTCGTTGTTCGGCGCCACAGTGACGATCGGCATGTCATTGTCGACCAGCGCCAGTGGGCCGTGCTTGAGTTCGCCGGCCGGATAGGCTTCGGCGTGGATGTAGGAGATCTCCTTGAGCTTGAGCGAACCTTCCATCGCCACCGGATACTGCGCGCCACGACCGAGGAACAGGGTGTGGTTCTTGTCGGCGAACAGCTCGGCGATCTTCTCGACCTTGGCGTCCATCGCCAGGGTTTCGCCCAGGCGGGTCGGCAGGCGACGCAGTTCTTCCACCAGTTCGGCTTCGACACCTTCCGCCAGGGTGCCACGGACCTGGCCCAGGGCCAGGGTCAGCAGCAGCAGGCCAACCAGTTGGGTGGTGAAAGCCTTGGTCGAGGCCACGCCGATTTCGCGACCGGCCTGGGTCAGCAGGGTCAGGTCCGACTCGCGCACCAGCGAGCTGATGCTGACGTTGCAGATCGCCAGGCTGCCGAGGAAGCCCAGTTCTTTTGCGTTGCGCAACGCGGCCAGGGTGTCGGCGGTTTCGCCGGACTGGGAGACGGAGACGAACAGGGTGTCCGGCTGCACCACCACCTTGCGGTAGCGGAATTCGCTGGCGACTTCGACCTGGCACGGAATGCCCGCCAGGCCTTCGAGCCAGTAACGCGCGACCATGCCGGCGTGGTAGCTGGTACCGCAGGCGACGATCTGTACATTGCGTACCTTGGCGAACAGCTCGGCGGCCTGGGGGCCGAAGGCCTGGACCAGCACCTGGTTCTGGCTCAGGCGACCTTCCAGGGTGCGTTGCACCACGGAGGGTTGCTCGTGGATCTCCTTGAGCATGAAGTGGCGGAACTCGCCCTTGTCGGCGGCTTCGGCGCCATCGCGATACTGCACGGCTTCGCGCTCGACGACCTGGCCATCGATGTCCCAGATCTGCACACTGTCACGGCGGATTTCGGCAATATCGCCCTCCTCCAGGTACATGAAGCGGTCGGTCACCTGGCGCAGGGCCAGTTGGTCGGAGGCGAGGAAGTTCTCACCGAGGCCGAGGCCGATCACCAGCGGGCTGCCACTGCGGGCTGCCAGCAGACGATCGGGCTGCTGCGCATTGATCACGGCCAGGCCGTAGGCGCCGTGCAGTTCCTTGACCGTGGCCTTGAGGGCCTTGGTCAGGTCGCCCAGGTCCTTGAGCTTGTGGCTCAGCAGGTGGGCGATCACTTCGGTGTCGGTGTCCGACGAGAAGACGTAGCCCAGGCCCTTGAGCTGTTCGCGCAGGGCTTCGTGGTTCTCGATGATGCCGTTGTGCACCACGGCGATATCGGCGCCGGAGAAATGCGGGTGGGCGTTACGCTCGCAGGGGGCGCCGTGGGTGGCCCAGCGGGTGTGGGCGATGCCCAGGCGGCCGGCCAGTGGCTGGCCGGCCAGGGCCTGGTCCAGCTCACTGACCTTGCCGGTCCGGCGGGTCCGCTCCAGCGTACCGTTGTGAGTGAAGACGGCGACACCGGCGCTGTCGTAGCCCCGGTATTCCAGACGCTTGAGACCCTCGACCAGAATGGCCGTGATATTACGTTCAGCAACTGCACCGACAATTCCGCACATGCTTTTCTCTCCTAGCTGACGGCCGCGCAAATCAAATGTATGCCGCGGGCCTGAATCTGTTCGCGTGCCTCCTGGGGCAAGCGTTCATCGGTAATAAGGGTATGGACGCTGCTCCACGGCAGTTCCAGGTTGGGAATACGCCGACCGATCTTGTCGGACTCGACCATGACCACCACTTCGCGGGACACTTCGGCCATCACCCGGCTCAAGCCGAGCAATTCGTTGAAGGTGGTGGTGCCCCGCTCCAGATCGATGCCGTCGGCACCGATGAACAACTGGTCGAAGTCGTAGGAGCGCAGCACCTGTTCGGCGACCTGGCCCTGGAACGATTCGGAATGCGGGTCCCAGGTGCCGCCGGTCATCAGCAGCACGGGCTCGTGCTCCAGCTCGCTGAGGGCACGGGCGACATGCAGGGAGTTGGTCATCACCACCAGGCCAGGCTGCAGGCCCAGTTCCGGGATCATCGAGGCCGTGGTGCTGCCACTGTCGATGATGATGCGGGCGTGTTCCCGCAGACGGCCGACGGCGGCACGGGCAATAGCCTGCTTGTATTTCGACACCGAGTGGGCGGGATCGCTGACCAGTTCCTGGGGCATGCTGATCGCGCCGCCATAACGACGCAGCAGCAGACCATTGCTTTCGAGCGCGGCCAGATCCTTGCGAACCGTAACCTCGGAAGTTTCGAAGCGTTTGGCCAGTTCGTCCACGCTCACTTCACCCTGTTCACTGAGCAAGGCGAGAATGCTATGACGACGTTGAGGGGTATTACGTTTCGACATGGGACGTTATGTTTCGATTCGAAAGATAATAAGTGCAATCAAAACCTGTAATCGAAACTTCGTCAAGTGAAGGTTTTCAAAAAATGGCTTGTGGGTAACTTTTTCGGTTCGCGGGTCGAGCCCTTCCCTTCACCGCCAGAAAAATCCTTTGGCAGGCGGCCATTCACGACATGTTGTGGTGTCGATGAAATGGCTGTCGCCAGCAAGCCCGGTTGCGCAGGGGGAAGTCTGCGCACGGGGAAGAGGGAAGATTTATCCACAAACGCAGAGGGCCACCCACGGTGGCCCTCACTTTCCACAGCGCTCAAAAGCGCTTGTGGATAATTCAGCTCTTCTTGATCTTCACCGGCCGCTTCCAGCCATCGATATTGCGCTGGCGTGCACGCGCCACCGCCAGTTGGCCTTCATCGACGTTCTGGGTGATGGTCGACCCCGCCGCCGTGGTAGCACCGTGGGAGATATCCACAGGGGCGACCAGGGAGTTGTTGGTACCGATGAAGACGTCATCACCCAGCACCGTCTTGTGCTTGTTGGCACCATCGTAGTTGCAGGTGATGGTGCCGGCGCCGATGTTGGTGCGTTCACCGATCACGGCATCGCCCAGGTAGGCCAGATGGCCGGCCTTGGTGTCGTTGCCGAGCACGGCATTTTTCAACTCGACGAAGTTACCCACATGGGCACGCTCGCCCAACACGCTGCCGGGGCGCAGGCGGGCGAACGGACCGGCATCGCTGCCCTCGCCCATGATCGCGCCGTCGAGGTGGGTGTTGGCCTTGAGCACCACGCCCTTGCGCAGGGTGCTGTCCTTGATCACGCAGTTCGGGCCGATCACCACGTCATCCTCGATCACCACGCGGCCTTCGAGGATCACGTTGATGTCGATCAACACATCACGCCCCACCGTGACCTCGCCACGCACATCGAACCGGGCCGGGTCACGCAGGGTCACGCCCTGGGCCATCAGACGCAGGGCCGCACGCTTCTGGTAATGACGTTCGAGCTCGGCCAGTTGCCGACGATCGTTGGCGCCCTGCACTTCCATGGCATCGTGGGGTTGCTCGGTTTCCACCACCAGGCCGTCGGCGACCGCCATGGCGATCACATCGGTGAGGTAGTACTCGCCCTGGGCGTTATTGTTCGACAGACGGCTCATCCAGTCGCCCAGGCGCCGGGCCGGCAAGGCGAGAATGCCGGTGTTGCCTTCGGTGATGGCGCGCTGCGCCTCGTTGGCGTCCTTCTGCTCGACGATCGCACAGGCCTTGCCCTGGGCGTTGCGCACGATACGGCCGTAGCCGGTCGGGTCCGCCAGTTCGACGGTCAGCAGTGCCACCTGTTCAGGCGTGGCGTGCTGCAGCAGGCGCTGCAGGGTTTCCACTTCGATCAGCGGCACATCGCCGTAGAGCACCAGCACGGTGTCGGCGGTAATGAAAGGAACGGCCTGGGCCACGGCATGGCCGGTCCCCAGTTGTTTATCCTGCAGGACGAAGTTCAGGTCATCGGCGGCCAGTCGTTCACGCACCTGGTCCGCACCGTGGCCGATCACCACGTGAATGCGCTGTGGATTCAATTGGCGGGCGCTGTGGATAACATGTCCGAGCATCGAATTGCCAGCTACGGGATGAAGAACCTTCGGCAACGCCGAACGCATGCGGGTGCCTTGGCCGGCAGCAAGGATAACGATTTCGAGAGACATGACTGGCTACCAATCCTGGGTGGTCAGCGGCTGTGACCAGGTGATGAATATCGGAAAAGAAAAAAGGGTAGCCGAGGCTACCCTTTTTAATCAATCGCGCAACAAGCGGTGGCTTAGCCGCCGAACTTCTTGCGGATCTGCTGGACGGTACGCAGCTGGGCTGCGGCCTCGGCCAGACGTGCAGCAGCGGAACCGTAGTCGAAGTCCGCGCCTTTTTCGTTCAGGGCCTTCTCGGCAGCCTTGACGGCTTCCTGAGCGGAGGCTTCGTCCAGGTCGGCAGCACGTTGCACGGTGTCGGCAAGAACCTTGACCATGTTCGGCTGAACCTCGAGGAAACCACCGGAGATGTAGAACACCTCGGCTTCCCCGCCCTGCTTGATCAAGCGGATCGGACCCGGCTTGAGATTGGTGATCAGCGGCGCGTGGCCCAGGGCAATACCCAGGTCACCCAGTGCACCGTGTGCAATCACCATCTCGACCAGTCCGGAGAAAATTTCTCCTTCCGCACTGACGATATCGCAATGGACTGTCATAGCCATCTGATTGCCTCAACCTAAATTAGCGCCCGTTGCCGGGCGCCGGGATTACAGTTTCTTGGCTTTCTCGATCGCTTCTTCGATGCCGCCAACCATGTAGAACGCTTGTTCTGGCAGGTGGTCGTAGTCACCGTTGAGGATGCCTTTGAAGCCAGCAATGGTGTCTTTCAGGGAAACGTATTTACCCGATGCACCGGTGAAGACTTCAGCCACGAAGAACGGCTGCGACAGGAAACGCTGGATCTTACGAGCGCGGGATACCAGCTGCTTGTCGGATTCCGACAGCTCGTCCATACCCAGGATCGCGATGATGTCCTTCAGTTCCTTGTAGCGCTGCAGCACGTACTGAACGCCACGAGCGGTTTCGTAGTGGTCGTTGCCGATCACGTTCGGATCCAGCTGACGCGAAGTCGAGTCCAGTGGGTCTACCGCTGGGTAGATACCCAGGGAAGCGATGTCACGGGACAGTACGACGGTGGCGTCGAGGTGGGCGAAGGTGGTCGCTGGCGACGGGTCGGTCAGGTCGTCCGCAGGTACGTATACGGCCTGGATCGAGGTGATCGAACCTTGCTTGGTCGAAGTGATGCGCTCTTGCAGCACGCCCATCTCTTCAGCCAGGGTCGGCTGGTAACCTACTGCCGAAGGCATACGGCCCAGCAGTGCGGATACTTCGGTACCGGCCAGGGTGTAACGGTAGATGTTGTCGACGAACAGCAGAACGTCGTTACCTTCGTCACGGAACTTCTCGGCCATGGTCAGGCCGGTCAGGGCAACGCGCAGACGGTTCCCTGGTGGCTCGTTCATCTGGCCGTAGACCAGTGCCACTTTGTCCAGAACGTTGGAGTCCTTCATCTCGTGGTAGAAGTCGTTACCCTCACGAGTACGCTCCCCCACACCGGCGAACACGGAGTAACCGCTGTGCTCGATGGCGATGTTACGGATCAGTTCCATCATGTTTACGGTCTTGCCGACACCGGCACCACCGAACAGACCAACCTTACCACCCTTGGCGAACGGGCAAACCAGGTCGATAACCTTGATGCCGGTTTCCAGCAGTTCGTTGCCACCTGCCTGTTCAGCGAAGGATGGAGCGGCGCGGTGGATACCCCAGCGCTCTTCCTCGCCGATCGGACCGGCTTCGTCGATCGGGTTGCCCAGCACGTCCATGATCCGGCCCAGGGTCGCTTTACCGACCGGTACGGAGATGGCTGCGCCAGTATTGTTCACGTCCAGGCCACGCTTGAGGCCTTCGGTGGAACCCATCGCAATGGTACGTACCACGCCGTCGCCCAGCTGCTGCTGAACTTCCAGGGTGGTTTCGGCGCCTTGAACCTTCAAGGCGTCGTAGATGCTCGGTACGCTGTCGCGTGGAAATTCCACGTCGATGACGGCGCCGATGATTTGAACGATACGTCCGCTACTCATAGCTGGATCCTCTGAATATTTGAACCGTTAAACCGCGGCAGCGCCGCCGACGATTTCCGAGATCTCTTGGGTGATCGCAGCCTGACGCGCCTTGTTGTAGATCAGCTGCAAGTCGCTGATCAGATCACCGGCGTTGTCGGTAGCGTTCTTCATCGCGATCATCCGCGCCGCTTGTTCAGCAGCGTTGTTCTCGACCACCGCCTGGTACACCTGCGACTCCACATAGCGCACCATCAGGCCGTCAAGCAGCTCTTTGGCGTCCGGTTCGTACAGATAGTCCCAGTGGTGCTTGAGATCCTGATCCGGGGTTGCCACCAGTGGAATCAACTGCTCCACGGTAGGCTGCTGGGTCATGGTGTTGATGAACTTGTTGGATACCACGGACAGGCGGTCGATACGGCCGTCCAGGTAGGCATCCAGCATCACCTTCACGCTGCCGATCAGGTCGTTGATCGACGGCTCTTCACCCAGGTGGCTGATAGCTGCAACGACGTTGCCGCCGAAGTTGCGGAAAAACGCCGCCCCCTTGCTACCCACGACACACAGATCGATCTCGACGCCGTTTTCGCGGTTTACCGCCATGTCCTTGACCAGGGCCTTGAACAGGTTGGTGTTCAAGCCGCCGCACAGACCACGGTCACTGCTCACCACGATGTAACCGACGCGCTTGATGTCGCGGTCGATCATGAACGGGTGGCGGTATTCCGGGTTGGCGTTGGCCAGATGCCCAATTACCTGGCGGATACGCTCCGCATAAGGACGGCTAGCAGCCATGCGCATTTGTGCCTTGCGCATTTTGCTGACCGCCACTTTTTCCATGGCGCTGGTAATTTTTTGCGTGCTTTTGATGCTCGCAATCTTACTGCGAATCTCTTTTGCGCCTGCCATGTAACACCTATCAGGTTAGCAAGCGGGAGCCTTGCGGCTCCCGCTGCGGCTTACCAGGTTTGGGTGGCCTTGAACTTCTCGATACCAGCCTTCAGGCCAGCGTCGATTTCGTCATTGAAGTCACCCTTCACGTTGATCTTGGCCATCAAATCGGCGTGATCGCGGTTGAAGTAAGCAATCAGCGCCTGCTCGAAGCTGCCGATCTTGGCGATTTCAATGTCGGTCAGGAACCCACGCTCAGCGGCATACAGCGACAGCGACATGTCGGCGATCGACATTGGCGCGTATTGCTTCTGCTTCATCAGCTCGGTAACGCGCTGACCATGCTCAAGTTGCTTGCGGGTCGCTTCGTCCAGGTCAGAAGCGAACTGGGCGAATGCCGCCAGTTCACGGTACTGAGCCAGGGCGGTACGGATACCACCGGACAGCTTCTTGATGATCTTGGTCTGAGCGGCACCACCTACACGGGATACCGAAACACCGGCGTTCACTGCTGGGCGGATGCCCGAGTTGAACATGGCCGATTCCAGGAAGATCTGACCGTCGGTGATGGAAATCACGTTGGTCGGAACGAACGCGGAAACGTCGCCAGCCTGGGTTTCGATGATCGGCAGAGCGGTCAGGGAGCCGGTTTTGCCGGTCACTGCGCCGTTGGTGAACTTCTCGACGTACTCTTCAGAAACGCGGGATGCGCGCTCCAGCAGACGGGAGTGGAGATAGAACACGTCACCTGGGTACGCTTCACGTCCTGGTGGACGACGCAGCAGCAGGGAGATCTGGCGGTAAGCCACAGCCTGCTTGGACAGATCGTCATAAACGATCAGCGCGTCTTCACCGCGGTCGCGGAAGTATTCGCCCATGGTGCAACCGGAGTACGGAGCCAGGAACTGCAGGGCAGCCGATTCGGAAGCGCTGGCGGCAACGATGATGGTGTTGGCCAGTGCGCCGTTTTCTTCCAGCTTGCGAACCACGTTGGCGATGGTCGATTGCTTCTGACCAACGGCGACGTATACGCAGAAGATACCGCTGTTCTTCTGGTTGATGATGGCGTCGATCGCCATGGCGGTCTTACCGATCTGACGGTCACCGATGATCAGCTCACGCTGGCCACGGCCGACCGGGATCATGGCATCGACTGCCTTGTAGCCAGTCTGTACAGGCTGGTCTACCGACTTACGCCAGATCACGCCTGGAGCAACTTTCTCGACCGCGTCGGTCTCGGTGTTGTTCAGCGGACCTTTGCCGTCGACAGGGTTGCCCAGTGCGTCGACAACGCGACCCAGCAGTTCCTTACCTACCGGAACTTCCAGGATGCGGCCGGTGCACTTGGCGCTCATGCCTTCAGCCAGAGTCGTGTACGCGCCCAGTACCACGGCACCCACGGAGTCCTGCTCCAGGTTGAGGGCCATGCCGTAGACGCCGCCCGGGAACTCGATCATTTCGCCGTACATAGCGTCGGCCAGACCGTGAATCCGCACGATACCGTCAGACACGCTGACGACGGTGCCTTCGTTACGGGCTTGGGAGGTCACATCGAGCTTTTCGATGCGGCCCTTGATAATTTCACTTATTTCGGAAGGATTGAGTTGCTGCATTGCTCTGCTGCCCCTTCAAACTCAAGATTTCAATGCTTCGGCCAGTTTCGCGAGTTTGCCGCGAACTGAGCCATCGATAACCAGGTCGCCGGCGCGAATGACAACACCCCCGATGAGGGATGCATCTTCCGCAACTTGCAGGCGCACTTCCCGGTCGAGTCGTGCACTGAGAACCTTGGCGAGTTTGTCTTGCTGTTCTTGGTTCAATGCAAAAGCACTGGTGACTTCCACGTCTACCGACTTCTCCCGCTCGGCCTTGTACAGGTCGAACAGGGCGGAGATCTCCGGCAACAGCTGGAGACGGTCGTTTTCGGCAACGACGTGGATGAAATTCTGTGCCTTGGCATCGAACTTGTCGCCGCACACGTCGATAAACGCGGCGGCCTTGTTTGCGCTCGTCAGTCGCGGGGCCTTGAGCACGCGCTGCATGGTGTCGTCCTGCGACACCGCTGCTGCCAGGCCGAGCATGGCTGACCAATTGGCCAGTTGCTGGTGGGCCTGAGCGTGCTCGAAGGCCGCCTTAGCGTAAGGTCGGGCCAACGTGGTCAGTTCTGCCATGATCGCCCTCGCTTAAATTTCAGCAGCCAGTTTGTTAACCAGCTCCGCGTGCGCGTTTTGATCGATTGTGGCGCCCAGGATCTTCTCGGCACCACCGACGGCCAGGCTACCCAGTTGGGCGCGCAGCGCGTCTTTGACGCTGTTCAGTTCCTGTTCGATCTCGGCCTGAGCCGAAGCCTTCACGCGCTCAGCTTCGACGCGGGCTTTTTCAACAGCCTCTTCGACGATCTGGTTGCTGCGTTTCTTGGCTTGCTCAATGATCTCGGCTGCCTGTGCTTTCGCTTCGCGCAGTTGATTGCCCGCTTTCTCTTGGGCCAACTCCAGGTCGCGAGCTGCACGGGTGGCAGCGTCCAATCCATCCGCGATCTTCTTCTGACGTTCGTGCAAAGCCGCGATGACCGGAGGCCACACGAACTTCATGCAAAACAGTACAAAAATGAAGAACGCAACGGACTGGCCAATCAGGGTTGCATTAATGTTCACGCCAACACCTCGCTCGTTCGTTGTCCATCAATCAACTCGAAAATTCGAGTGATTAGCCAGCGAGTTGACCAACGAAGGGGTTCGCGAAGGTGAAGAACAGAGCGATACCAACGCCGATCATGGTAACGGCGTCGAGCAGACCGGCCACGATGAACATTTTAACCTGCAGCATTGGAACCATTTCTGGCTGGCGAGCAGCGCCTTCCAGGAATTTGCCGCCCAGCAGGCCGAAACCAATTGCGGTACCCAGTGCGCCCAGGCCGATCAGCAGTGCAACAGCGATAGCAGTTAGACCAACTACAGTTTCCATCTTTCCTCCCGACTTTTACGTCGTATGGTTTAGGTTTTTTTAATTTAAAGCGGTAAAACAAATCGTTTCAGCGGGCCCTGCCGCGGTTTCCCGCTTGAGGCCCTCTCCCGTTTGACCGGGAGAGACATCAGACTGGCCGAGGCCGGTCTTAATGGTTTTCTTCGTGCGCCATCGACAGGTAGACGATGGTCAGCATCATGAAGATGAACGCCTGCAGGGTGATGATCAGGATGTGGAACACCGCCCACGCCCACTGCAGAGCCACGCCCAGGCCGCTCAGCCAGAGCAGGCCGGTGCCGAACATCACGGCGATCAGGATGAACACCAGCTCGCCGGCATACATGTTGCCGAACAGACGCAGTGCCAGAGAGATCGGCTTGGCGATCAGGGTCACGAATTCCAGCAGGAAGTTGACCGGGATCAGCAGCGCCTGGACCAGGACGTTCTTGCTGCCGAACGGGTGCAGGGTCAGTTCGCCGATGAAGCCGCCGATGCCCTTGACCTTGATGCTGTAGAAAATGATCAGCGCGAACACCGAGAAAGCCATGGCCAGCGTGGCGTTCGGGTCGGTGGTCGATACGGCGCGGAACGGAATCTCGTGGTTGCCGGAGATCAGCGCAGCCAGTTGCGGGATCCAGTCGACAGGCACCAGGTCGATGGCGTTCATCAGGAACACCCAGACGAAAATGGTCAGGGCCAGCGGCGCGATCAGCGGGCTGCGGCCGTGGAAGCTGTCCTTGACGCTGCCGTCGACGAACTCGACCAGCACTTCGACGAAGTTCTGCAGGGCGCCCGGCTGACCGGAGGTCGCCTTCTTCGCCGCCATGCGGAACAGCAGGATGAAGATCAGGCCCAGAGCCACGGACCAGCCCAGGGTATCCACGTGGAATGCCCAGAAGCCCATGGCCTTGGCTTCTGCTGCGGAATGGGCAAAGCCCCAACCGCCGTTAGGTAGCTGACCGAAGGTCAGGTTCTGCAAGTGGTGCTGGATATAGCCCGAAGCGGATTCTGCTGACATGTTTGCCTCAAACGCCCTAAGGTCTCAAAAGTCTTGTTTTCATTAGCAGGGGTGCAAACCAGCTGACCGACTGGGTCAGCACGAAGACGCCGAATACCGCGATCGGCGCCAGAGGCTTCACACCTGCAAACGTCAGTGCGAACAGCACTGCCGTCAAAATCAACTTGCCCGCCTCGCCGGCGTAAAAGGACCGGACGATGGACTGGGCTGCTCGGGCGCCGGAAAACCGAAAGGCCCTGTGAGCAAAATACGCATTGGGGAGCAATGCTATCAGGCCTCCGCAGAGTCCCGAGTATCCGGCAACGACACCACGCCATTGCCAAAGCGCCAGCGCGGCCACCAGCAATACGACCAATTGAGCCAATAAAACCGGAAATACCGCCAAGCGATGGAAGGGCAACCTGTTTGGCGTGCGGTTTTCCATCACTTGCGCTCCTCAAGGGTCGGCCGCCGTAAATCAATAACTTGGCATAAATTGTGCCGACAAAATGCGCGCAGAGTATAGGGGCGGTTCAGCCCCTATTCAACTGCCAGGTAGTCTTTTCCGACTGCGCGCTACATGAGGAAATGTTTCAGCGGATGTGCGCAAGGACACCTTGCAACTCGTCGAGCGAGTTGTAGCGGATCACCAACTGGCCCTTTCCTTTCTGGCCATGGCGGATCTGCACCGCAGAGCCCAGGCGCTCGGCCAGGCGCTGTTCGAGACGGCTGATATCCGGATCGGCCTTGGGCGGCTCGACCGGTGCCGGTTTGCCGCTCAGCCACTGGCGAACCAGGGCTTCGGTCTGACGTACGGTGAGGCCGCGTGCGACAACGTGTCGCGCCCCTTCGACCTGCCGGTCATCCGGCAATCCGAGCAGGGCACGGGCGTGTCCCATTTCGAGGTCGCCGTGGGACAGCATGGTCTTGATCACTTCCGGCAACGCAATCAGGCGCAGCAGGTTGGCCACGGTCACCCGGGACTTGCCCACAGCCTCGGCGACCTGTTGCTGGGTCAGCTGGAATTCCTGCTGCAGGCGCTGCAGGGCCAGGGCTTCCTCGATCGGGTTGAGGTCTTCGCGCTGGATGTTCTCGATCAGGGCCATGGCGATGGCGGTTTCATCCGGCACATCGCGGACCATGGCCGGGATGGTCTCCTGGCCGGCCTGCTGGCTGGCGCGCCAGCGGCGTTCGCCGGCGATGATTTCATAGCGCCCGCCGCCGATCGGACGGACCACGATCGGCTGCATGACGCCCTGGGCCCTGATCGAATTCGCCAATTCTTCCAGCGCCTGGGGGTCCATGTCGCGGCGCGGCTGGTACTTGCCGCGCTGGATCAGGTCCAGTGGCAACTGCTGCAGCTCGCGCTGGTCGGCCAGTACGGCCTGCTCTTCCAGCGCACTGACGGTCGGACCGCTCAGCAGAGCGTCCAGTCCGCGTCCGAGTCCTCGTTTCTTGACGGCCATGGGGACTCCTTAGGTTGCCGGGGCGGTGACGCGTGAATTTTTGCGCTGGCGACGAACCATCTCGCCGGCCAGGGCCAGGTAGGCCACCGCGCCGCGGGATTGCTTGTCGTAGGCCAGGGCCGGCATGCCGTAGCTCGGCGCCTCGGCCAGTCGGACGTTGCGGGGAATCACGGTGTCGTACAGCTGGTCACCGAAATGTTCCTTGAGCTGTGCGGAAACGTCGTTCATCAAACTCAGACGTGGGTCGTACATGGTCCGCAGCAGGCCTTCGATTTTCAGCTCGGGGTTGAGCAGCTCGGCGATGCGCTTGATGTTATCCACAAGGTCACTCAGACCTTCGAGGGCGTAGTACTCGCACTGCATGGGGATAACTACCCCGTCGGCCGCGACCAGGGCATTGAGGGTCAGCATCGAAAGCGATGGCGGGCAGTCGATCAGGATGAAGTCGTAGTTCTCGCGGATCGGCGCCAGGGCGCTGCGCAGACGGCTTTCCTTCATCTGCATTTCCAGCAGCACCACTTCGGCCGCCGTCAGGTCGCGGTTGGCCGGCAGCAGTTGGTAACCGCCGTGTTCGGAGAAGTGCATGGCCTGGGCCAGATCGCATTCGCCGATCAGCACATCGTAGATGGAGTTTTCCAGGCCGTGCTTATCCACACCGCTACCCATGGTGGCGTTGCCCTGTGGATCGAGGTCGATCAGCAGCACCCGGCGCTTGGTCGCGACCAGGGATGCTGCGAGGTTGATGCAGGTGGTGGTCTTGCCCACGCCACCCTTCTGGTTCGCTATCGCGAATACCTTAGCCATTCTTGCTTGTGTTCCCAATCATGCCGTGCGGCGCAGTATCAGCAGATGACGTTGGCCTTGGCAACCGGGTACGGCCAAGGCGTGTTCGCTATCGAGGTGGAAGTCTGCCGGCAATGCTACCAGCTCATCCGCTGGATGGACGCCCTTCATTGCCAGCCAGCGTGTATCGCGGTCACCCAGGTGACGGGTCCAGTTCGTGAAGTTCTCCATGCTGCTGAACGCCCGGGAAATGATGCCGGTAAAGGGCTGTTCAGGCTGGAAGGCTTCGACACGACTGTGGATAACTTGCAGGTTATCCAGCTTGAGTTCGAGTTTGACCTGGGTCAGAAAGCGGGTCTTCTTGCCGTTGCTGTCCAGGCAGGCCACAGCCGAACCGGGAAACAGGATCGCCAGGGGGATGCCCGGCATGCCGCCGCCACTGCCGACATCGAGCCAGCGCCCGTCCTCGATGAAGGACATCACGCTCAGGCTGTCGAGCAGGTGCCGCGAAACCATTTCGTCCGGATCACGCACGGCGGTCAGGTTGTAGGCCTTGTTCCACTTGATCAACAGGGACAGGTAACCCAGCAGCTGTTCGTGCTGGGTTGCGGTCAGGTCGACACCGAGCTGGCGAGCACCTGTGGATAACTCTTCGGCGTGTTGCGTGGTGACCAACGAACTCAAGCGCTTTGCTCCAACTGACGGCCGGCGCCGCGTTTTTTCAAATGAATCATCAACAGGGATATCGCCGCCGGCGTCACCCCGGGAATGCGCGAAGCCTGGCCCAGGGTCTCGGGACGGGTGGCGCTGAGCTTGCTCTGGATTTCCTTCGACAGGCCGGAAATGGTCGAGTAATCGATATCCACAGGCAGGCGGATGTCTTCACTGGCCCGCAGGCGGGCGATCTCGTCCTGCTGGCGGTCGATGTAGCCGGCGTACTTGGTCTTGATCTCGACCTGTTCGGCGACCTGTGGATCATCCGCACCCTGCCCGGTCACTTCGACCAGGCCAGCGTAGTCGATTTCCGGACGGCTCAGCAGGTTCAGCAGGTTGTATTCATGGGCCAGGGGGGTGCCGAATTTTTCGGCGATGGCGTTGCCCTGCTCGGTACCCGGGCGGACCCAGGTGCTTTTCAGACGCTGCTCTTCCTGCTCGATACCCTCGCGCTTCTTGCAGAAAGCCGCCCAGCGCACGTCATCCACAAGCCCGAGTTCGCGGCCTTTTTCCGTCAGGCGCAGGTCGGCGTTGTCCTCGCGCAGGATCAGGCGGTACTCGGCACGGGAGGTGAACATCCGGTACGGCTCCTGGGTACCGAGGGTGATCAGGTCGTCGACCAACACACCGATGTACGCCTCGTCGCGACGCGGGCACCAGCTGTCCTTGCCCTTGGCCCGCAGTGCGGCGTTGGCGCCAGCCAACAGACCCTGGGCGCCGGCCTCCTCGTAACCGGTGGTGCCGTTGATCTGGCCGGCGAAGAACAGACCGCCGATCACCTTGGTTTCCAGGCTGTACTTGAGGTCACGCGGATCGAAGTAGTCGTACTCGATGGCGTAGCCGGGCCGGACGATATGGGCGTTTTCCATGCCGCGGATCGACTGGACGATCTGCAGTTGCACGTCGAACGGCAGGGATGTGGATATCCCGTTCGGGTACAGCTCGTTGGTGGTCAGACCTTCCGGCTCGATGAACACCTGGTGGCTCGCCTTGTCGGCGAAACGGTGGATCTTGTCCTCGATCGACGGGCAGTAGCGCGGGCCGATGCCCTCGATCACGCCGGAATACATCGGCGAACGATCGAGGTTGGCGGCAATGATCTCGTGGGTGCGGGCATTGGTGTGGGTAATCCAGCAACTGACCTGCCGTGGATGCTGCTCTTTGGAACCCAGGAAAGACATCACAGGGATCGGCGTGTCGCCTGGTTGTTCGGTCATCACCGAGAAATCCACAGACCGCGCGTCGATGCGCGGCGGCGTACCGGTTTTCAGCCGACCGACACGCAGCGGCAGCTCGCGCAGGCGATGGGCCAGGGCGATCGAGGGTGGATCGCCGGCACGGCCACCGGAATAGTTCTGCAAACCGATGTGGATAAGTCCGCCCAGGAAGGTACCGGTGGTCAATACCACGGAGTCGGCGAAGAAACGCAGGCCCATCTGGGTGACGACGCCGCGGACCTGGTCCTGCTCGACGATCAGGTCATCGGCGGATTGCTGAAATATCCACAGGTTCGGCTGGTTTTCCAGGATCTCGCGTACCGCGGCCTTGTACAGGGCGCGGTCGGCCTGGGCCCGGGTGGCGCGCACCGCCGGACCTTTGCGGCTGTTGAGAACGCGGAACTGGATGCCGCCTTTATCGGTGGCAATCGCCATAGCGCCGCCAAGGGCATCGATTTCCTTGACCAGGTGGCTTTTACCAATACCACCAATGGCCGGGTTGCAGCTCATGGCACCGAGGGTTTCCACGTTGTGCGTCAGCAACAGGGTTTTTGCCCCCATGCGTGCTGATGCTAGTGCTGCCTCGGTACCGGCATGACCGCCGCCGATGACGATCACTTCAAAACGGGAAGGGAAATCCACCACGCACCTCGTGCCTGCTTCCAGGTAGGTAAATAAGAGAAATTTGGACTGAATGACCCAGTATAGGGAATTCGCCCTTCCTAAAGAACCCTTTGCACAAAATTTAACCAGTTGTGGATAAGCACGCACAATAGAAATCAAAAAGAAGGAAATGTATTAAAACCTTGTTTTTATGTTTATTCTTAGGGCCCAACCTATCTGTGGATAAGGTTATACAGCCCTTATTTATCAATGTGTACAGCGATTCATAACTCTGTGGTCATGTGCTCGGGAGGGTTTGGGATAACCGGTGTAAGCCTGTGGATTAAAGTGATCGTTATCCACAGAGTGGTTCATCCTCAGTTTTCAGGCCGGGTTATCAACTGAGCTGAAGCGCGGTTATTCACAGGGCTTAATCCACAGAAAAAGGCCGGGGAGGCGACGGCCGGACACGGAAAATCCTCCCGTGGCCAGGATGAATCAGTGGAGATTGGAGTGTCAGGCAGGAAAGGGTTGATGACGGGTATGGCTGGAGGGAAATGGCGCAAGTGGCCATTTTCAGGAATAGGAAGGAAACGCGAGCCGGGTGGAACCCTGCCGTCCCGGCTCACCTCAAGGCAGGCGCCTACCTTGAATTGTGGATAACCACATTGCTGCTGGCTGTCATTTTCCGATACAAAAACTCGAGAAAATTCTTCCCAGCAAGTCATCGGAGCTGAATGCACCGGTGATTTCGCCGAGGAACTGCTGGGCCTGGCGCAAATCTTCGGCCAGCAGCTCGCCCGCCCCCGCCAGGGTCAACTGGGCGTGGCCGTGTTCCAGGGCCGCACTGGCGAAGCGCAGGGCCTCCAGGTGCCGGCGACGTGCGCTGAAACTGCTTTCGGCGGTCTGTTCATAACCCATGCAGGCCTTGAGGTGATCACGCAGCAGCTCCAGGCCTTCGCCAGCAGACTTGGCGCTGAGGCTGATGGTGACATGACCGTCCTCGCTGACTTCCAGGGCGATCTTCTCGCCGCTCAGGTCGGCCTTGTTGCGGATCAAGGTGACCTTGGCCGGGTCAGGCCGCTGTTCAAGAAACTCCGGCCACAGGGCGAAGGGATCTGCTGCCTCGGGCGCCGTGGCGTCCACCACCAGCAGCACGCGATCCGCCTCGCCGATGGCCTTGAGCGCCCGTTGCACCCCGATCTTTTCCACATGGTCGTCGGTGTCGCGCAAGCCGGCGGTGTCAACCACGTGCAGCGGCATGCCATCGATGTGGATATGTTCACGGAGAATATCCCGGGTGGTGCCGGCGATCTCGGTGACGATGGCCGCTTCGCGCCCGGCCAGGGCATTGAGCAGGCTCGACTTGCCGGCATTCGGCCGGCCGGCGATCACCACGGTCATGCCATCGCGCAACAACGCGCCCTGCCCGGCTTCGCGGATCACTGTGGACAACTCGTCACGGACCGCGTCGAGCATCGCCAGGACATGGCCATCGGCAAGGAAGTCGATTTCCTCCTCGGGAAAGTCGATGGCCGCCTCGACGTAGATCCGCAGGCTGATCAGCTGTTCGGTGAGGTTATGCACACGCTGGGAAAACGCTCCCTGCAACGAACGCAGGGCATTGCGCGCCGCCTGGGCGGAACTCGCCTCGATCAGGTCGGCGATCGCTTCGGCCTGGGCCAGGTCGAGCTTGTCGTTGAGGAACGCGCGTTCGCTGAATTCGCCCGGACGGGCCAACCGGCAACCCAGTTGCAGGCAACGCTGCAGCAGCATGTCGAGCACGATAGGGCCACCGTGGCCCTGCAGCTCCAGCACATCTTCGCCGGTGAACGAATTCGGCCCCGGGAAATACAGCGCCAGGCCTTCGTCCAGCACTTCACCGGCCTCACCGTGGAATGGGCCATAGTGGGCAAACCGCGGTTTCAGCTCACGACCGCTGATGGCCTGTGCCGCAGTCTGCGCCAGAGGCCCGGAAATACGGACGATACCGACACCACCACGACCCTGGGCGGTGGCGACGGCGGCGATGGTTTCCCGAGGGACGTTCATGGAGCGAGCCTCAAAACAGAAAGTGGCAGATAGCAAAACGCCCCACTAGGGGGCGTCTTGAGTGGTTATCCACAGCGTATGTCAGGCAGCGGCCTTTTTGGTAGCAGCTTCGATACGGCTGGTGATGTACCACTGCTGGGCGATCGACAGGCAGTTGTTCACAACCCAGTACAGCACCAGACCCGCAGGGAACCACAGGAAGAAGAAGGTGAAGATGATCGGCATCAGCTTCATCACCTTGGCCTGCATCGGGTCCGGCGGAGTCGGGTTCAGACGCTGCTGGATGAACATGGTGGCGCCCATGATGATCGGCAGGATGAAGAACGGATCCTTGATCGACAGGTCGGTAATCCACAGGATGAACGGGGCCTGGCGCATTTCAACGCTTTCCAGCAGCACCCAGTACAGCGAAAGGAAAACCGGCATCTGCACCAGGATCGGCAGGCAGCCACCCAGCGGATTGATCTTCTCTTTCTTGTACAGCTCCATCATGGCCTGCGACATCTTCTGCCGATCGTCGCCAAACTGTTCCTTCAGCTGGGCCAGTCGCGGGGCAACGGCACGCATGCGGGCCATCGACTTGTAGCTGGCAGCCGACAGTGGGAAGAACAGGCCCTTGATCAGCATGGTCAGCACGATGATCGAGAAGCCCCAGTTACCCAGCAGGCCGTGGATATGTTGCAGCAGCCAGAAGATCGGCTGGGCGATGAACCACAGGATGCCGTAGTCGACGGTCAGTTCCAGGCCTGGGGACAACTGCTTCAGTACGGACTGGATCTTCGGACCGGCGTAGAGAACGGCACTGACCTCGGCCTTCTGCCCTGGCGCCACGTTCAGCGAAGGGCCGGTGTAGCCGATGATGTAATTGCCCTGGCTGTCCTTGCGGGTGCTTACGACATTGCTGTCGCCCTTGGCAGGAACCCAGGCGGTTACGAAGTAGTGTTGCAGCCAGGCCACCCAGCCACCCTGGACGGTTTCCTTCAGCGAGCCCTTGTCGATATCTTTCATCGACACTTTCTTGTACGGCTCCGAACTTGTCCACAGGGCGGCGCCCAGGTAGGTCGCGGTACCGGTGGCGGTGCTCGAGGACGGATCGGCGCTGGCGTCGCGCTTGAGCTGGGCGAACATCGCCCCCGACCATGGCTGGCCGCTTTCGTTGTCGATCAGGTAGGAAACGGTCACGTCATACAGGCCGCGCTTCAGGGTGAAACGCTTGATGTAGTTGACGCCGTTCGCGCTGAACTTCAGGTCGACGACCAGTTGGTCCTGACCGTCAGCCAGTTGATAACTTTTCTGCTCGGATGCGTACAGCGGACGACCTGCGGCATTCGAGTCCGGGCCGTTGGTACCGATCAGGCCGCTTTGTGCCAGGTAGATACGCTCGCCACCGTTGTCAAACAGCTGGAATGGAACGTCCGGATGATCCTGGCGACGTGGGTATTTCGGCAACTTGAGTTGCGCGACGTCACCACCTTTCGGATCGATGGCAAGTTCCAGCACATCCGTCTTGATCTGGATGAGGTCCTTGCTGACGGCCAGCGGTGCTTCGGCAGGAGCGCTGGTGTCATTGGTGGCTCGTGGAATGTCATCACTGGCGGCGGCATTGCTGCCGGTTGCGGTATCCGGCAGACCGGAAACGGTGGTGCTGGCAACATTCTGAGTCGGCAGGGCAGCCTGGCCGTAGTCCTGGTTCCATTTCAGAACCATGACGTAGGACACGATTGCCAGGGCGACGATCAGGATCGTGCGTTTGATATCCATGATTACTCGGCCATCGAAGAAGAACGGGAGGTAGGAATAGGTGGAACCGGGTCATAACCACCGGCATTCCACGGATGACAGCGACCTAAACGACGAAAGGTCAGCCAGCCACCGCGCAGGAGTCCATGAGTTTCGATGGCTTCGTACGCGTAGCAGGAACAACTGGGGTAGAAACGACAGTGACTGGCCATCAGGGGACTAATGGCATAGCGGTAAAACTGGATCGGAACGAGTGCCAGTTTACGCATCTGGACTGTCTACCCCTGCAGATTCGGTTTTGACTGCGGCAGCTGGTGCATTACGAACCAGGCGTTTCCACAGCTTACCGAAATGCTGAATCAATTCGGGGTTTTCTACGTCCCCCAAACCTTTGCGCGCGACGATAACAATGTCCCAGCCTGCCAGTAAATCCTGGTGCAGACGGAACGATTCGCGCATCACACGTTTGAGGCGATTGCGCTCAACGGAGAGCTTGACGCTCTTTTTACCGATAACCAGCCCCAGCCGGGGATGATCGAGGTCGTTGTTGCGCGCAAGGAGCAGGAGGTTTTTCCCCGGAACCTTGCCGGTAGGGGAGTCAAAGACCGCCTTGAAATGTCGTGGAGTAAGCAGACGCTTTTCCCGACTGAAGTCCTGACTCACCACCAAAGCCGGAATATCAAACCGACAGACGGGCACGACCTTTGGCGCGGCGGCGCGACAGGACGGCACGACCGTTCTTGGTTGCCATGCGAGCACGGAAACCGTGGGTGCGGGCGCGTTTGATAGTGCTGGGTTGGAAAGTACGTTTCATGGCGTTGCTACCTGGTTCGTCACAACGGGCCGGAATGGCCCCCGTTTTAAGAGATCGGCGATTCTAGAGAAAGCAAGCCTTCAGGTCAATTTCCAACCAGCTTTTCCTTCCTATAGGTATTTCTCGTTCCCGGGCTTGATCAACACGAGCTCCAGACATAGAAATAAAGAAGCGAATTATTTAAAGCTTTTCTGTAAAGCTTATAAAAGCTTAGCTCGCGAGCATCTGTGGATAACTGGCTTGAGGCCAGGAAACACCTACTGTACAGAGAATGACAACACGGTGGGGAAACGGTGCCCTGCCTGTGCTGCGCCGGCGAATAAGTTGTGTGTGGAAAGAGAGGTTATCCACAGGCGGGTTGTCCACAGACTTTCGATCACACTTGTGCAACGCCCTCAAGGGCTGTTATCCACAGGGCTTATTCACATACCGCTGGTCGCCTTGTTCACAGATAAGAGATTGATTCGCCGGGCTCTGCCTGCAATCGACGTGTGGATAAGTGCTCGGCCTGCCGGTACAATGGCCGCTTGTTTTTGCCTTACCGGCTTTCAACTTAGGGGATATCCGTGTCAGTGGAACTTTGGCAGCAGTGCGTGGAGCTTCTGCGTGATGAGCTGCCTGCCCAGCAATTCAACACCTGGATCCGTCCACTACAGGTCGAAGCCGAAGGCGACGAGTTGCGTGTCTATGCACCGAACCGTTTTGTGCTCGACTGGGTGAACGAAAAGTACCTGGGACGTTTGCTTGAGCTGCTGAACGAGCATGGCAACGGCATGGCGCCTGCCCTTTCCTTATTAATAGGCAGCAAACGCAGTTCGGCGCCGCGTGCTGCACCGAATGCTCCTCTGGCTGCCGCGGCTTCCCAGGCCCTGGCCGCCAGTGCGGCTGCCGCCGCGGCGGCTACACCGACTGCACCGGTGGCAACGCCGACCCCGCCACCCGCCAGCCAGAAGGAAGTGGCGGAGGCCAGCGAAGAGCCGTCCCGCGACAGTTTCGATCCGATGGCCGGCGCCGCCGCGCAGCAGGCTCCGGTACGTGCCGAACAGCGCACGGTCCAGGTCGAGGGCGCACTCAAGCACACCAGTTACCTGAACCGTACCTTCACCTTCGAGAACTTCGTCGAGGGTAAGTCCAACCAGCTGGCCCGCGCTGCGGCGTGGCAGGTGGCGGACAACCCCAAGCATGGCTACAACCCGCTGTTCCTGTATGGTGGCGTCGGTCTCGGTAAGACCCACTTGATGCATGCTGTGGGTAACCATCTATTGAAGAAGAACCCGAATGCCAAGGTGGTCTACCTGCATTCGGAGCGTTTCGTCGCCGACATGGTCAAGGCGCTGCAGTTGAACGCCATCAACGAGTTCAAGCGCTTCTACCGTTCGGTGGACGCCCTGCTGATCGACGACATTCAGTTCTTCGCACGCAAGGAGCGTTCCCAGGAAGAGTTTTTCCACACCTTCAACGCCTTGCTCGAAGGCGGCCAGCAGGTGATTCTCACCAGTGACCGCTATCCCAAGGAAATCGAAGGCCTGGAAGAGCGCCTGAAGTCGCGTTTCGGCTGGGGCCTGACCGTTGCGGTGGAGCCGCCCGAGCTGGAAACCCGCGTGGCGATCCTGATGAAGAAGGCCGACCAGGCCAAGGTCGAACTGCCCCATGACGCGGCGTTCTTCATTGCCCAGCGTATTCGCTCCAACGTACGCGAACTCGAAGGCGCACTGAAGCGGGTGATCGCCCACTCGCACTTCATGGGGCGAGAGATCACCATCGAGCTGATCCGCGAATCGCTGAAGGACCTGCTGGCCCTGCAGGACAAGCTGGTGTCTGTGGATAACATCCAGCGGACCGTGGCCGAGTACTACAAGATCAAGATTTCCGATCTGCTGTCCAAGCGCCGTTCGCGCTCGGTCGCTCGTCCGCGTCAGGTCGCCATGGCCCTGTCCAAGGAATTGACCAACCACAGCCTGCCGGAAATCGGCGATGTGTTTGGTGGGCGCGACCACACCACTGTCTTGCACGCATGCCGCAAGATCAACGAACTAAAGGAATCCGACGCGGACATCCGCGAGGACTACAAGAACCTGCTGCGTACACTGACCACTTGAGAATTGCAGCGCAGCTTATTAAGGCAAGGGACTAGACCATGCATTTCACCATTCAACGCGAAGCCCTGTTGAAACCCCTGCAACTGGTCGCAGGCGTCGTCGAGCGCCGCCAGACCTTGCCGGTGCTCTCCAATGTGCTGCTGGTCGTCGAAGGCCAGCAACTGTCGCTGACCGGTACCGACCTCGAAGTCGAACTGGTCGGCCGCGTCCAGCTCGAAGAGCCTGCCGAACCCGGTGAGATCACCGTACCGGCGCGCAAGCTGATGGATATCTGCAAGAGCCTGCCGAACGATGCCCTGATCGACATCAAGGTCGACGAGCAGAAACTGGTGGTCAAGGCCGGCCGCAGCCGCTTTACCCTGTCGACCCTGCCTGCCAACGATTTCCCGACTGTGGAAGAAGGCCCGGGTTCGCTGACCTGCAGCCTGGAGCAAAGCAAGCTGCGTCGCCTGATCGAGCGCACCAGCTTCGCCATGGCCCAGCAGGACGTGCGTTACTATCTCAACGGCATGCTGCTGGAAGTGTCCGCCGGCGTGATCCGTGCCGTGGCCACCGACGGCCACCGCCTGGCGATGTGCTCCATGCAGGCCGACATCGGCCAGCAGGATCGTCACCAGGTGATCGTGCCGCGCAAGGGTATCCTGGAACTGGCCCGCCTGCTCACCGAGCCGGAAGGCAACGTCAGCATCGTGCTGGGTCAGCACCACATCCGCGCCACCACCGGTGAGTTCACCTTCACCTCCAAGCTGGTCGACGGCAAGTTCCCCGACTACGAGCGCGTCCTGCCAAAAGGCGGGGACAAGCTGGTACTGGGTGACCGCCAGGCACTGCGCGAAGCCTTCAGCCGTACCGCGATCCTGTCCAACGAGAAGTATCGCGGCATCCGTCTGCAACTGGCCAGTGGTCAATTGAAGATCCAGGCCAACAACCCCGAGCAGGAAGAGGCGGAAGAAGAAGTGGGCGTCGATTACAACGGCGGCTCCCTGGAAATCGGCTTCAACGTCAGCTATCTACTGGACGTGCTGGGCGTGATGACCACCGAGCAGGTGCGCCTGATCCTGTCCGACTCCAACAGCAGTGCGCTGCTGCAGGAATCGGACAACGATGACTCGGCCTACGTCGTCATGCCGATGCGCCTGTAACCGTGCCCCTCCTTTATATGTTCAGCACACGCTAGATGTCCCTCAGCCGTGTTTCGGTCACCGCGGTGCGCAACCTGCACCCGGTGACCTTCTCCCCCTCCCCGCGTATCAATATCCTTTACGGCGCCAACGGCAGCGGCAAAACCAGCGTGCTGGAAGCCATCCACCTGCTGGGGCTGGCCCGTTCGTTCCGCAGCACCCGTCTGCTTCCGGTGATCCAGTACGAGCAGTTGGCCTGTACGGTGTTCGGCCAGGTCGAATTGGCCGAGGGTGGGCAGAGCGCCTTGGGGATATCCCGCGATCGCCAGGGGGAATTCCAGATCCGCATCGACGGGCAGAATGCCAGGAGCGCCGCGCAGTTGGCGGAAATCCTGCCGCTGCAGTTGATCAACCCTGACAGCTTCCGTCTGTTGGAGGGGGCGCCGAAGATTCGTCGGCAGTTCCTCGACTGGGGAGTGTTCCACGTGGAACCGCGCTTCATGTCGACCTGGCAGCGCCTGCAGAAGGCCCTGCGGCAGCGGAACTCGTGGCTGCGGCATGGTACACTTGACGCCGCTTCGCAAGCGGCCTGGGACCGGGAACTGTGCCTGGCCAGTGCCGAAATCGATGAATACCGCCGCGCCTATATCAAAGCCTTGAAACCAGTCTTTGAGCAGACCTTGAGCGAACTAGTCGAACTCGAGGGGCTGACGCTGAGCTATTACCGTGGCTGGGACAAGGAAAAAGAGCTGAGCGCCGTGCTCGCCTCCTCCCTGCAGCGGGACCAGCAGATGGGCCATACCCAGGCTGGACCACAGCGAGCTGACTTGCGTCTTCGATTGGGCGCACACAACGCCGCGGACATTCTGTCGCGGGGGCAGCAGAAACTGGTGGTCTGCGCGTTGCGCATTGCCCAGGGACACCTGGTGAGCCAGGCCCGGCGCGGGCAATGTATTTATCTGGTGGATGACTTGCCGTCCGAACTGGACGACCAGCACCGCCGCGCACTATGTCGTTTGCTTGAAGAATTACGCTGCCAGGTGTTCATCACCTGTGTAGACCACGAATTACTGAGGGAAGGCTGGCAGACGGAAACGCCAGTTGCGCTGTTCCACGTGGAACAGGGCTGTATCACCCAGACCCACGACCATCGGGAGTGAAGGCATGAGCGAAGAAAATACGTACGACTCGAACAGCATCAAGGTGCTGAAAGGTTTGGATGCCGTACGCAAACGTCCCGGTATGTACATTGGCGACACCGATGATGGTAGCGGTCTGCACCACATGGTGTTCGAGGTGCTCGACAACTCCATCGACGAAGCGCTGGCTGGTTACTGCGACGACATCTGCGTCACTATCCACCCGGACGAGTCGATCTCCGTTCGCGACAACGGCCGCGGCATCCCGGTCGATGTACACAAGGAGGAAGGCGTCTCCGCAGCCGAAGTCATTATGACCGTGCTGCACGCCGGCGGTAAGTTCGACGACAACTCCTATAAGGTATCCGGCGGCCTGCACGGTGTGGGTGTGTCGGTGGTGAACGCCCTGTCCGAAGAGCTGGTACTGACCGTCCGCCGTAGCGGCAAGATCTGGGAACAGACCTATGTCCACGGCGTACCCCAGGCACCGATGGCTATCGTTGGCGACAGCGAAACCACAGGTACCCAGATCCACTTCAAGGCTTCCGCCGAAACCTTCAAGAACATCCACTTCAGCTGGGACATCCTGGCCAAGCGGATTCGCGAGCTGTCCTTCCTCAACTCCGGCGTCGGCATCCTGCTGCGTGACGAGCGCACCGGCAAGGAAGAGATGTTCAAATACGAGGGTGGCCTGCGTGCCTTCGTTGAATACCTGAACACCAACAAGACCACGGTCAACCAGGTGTTCCACTTCAACATCCAGCGTGAAGACGGCATCGGCGTGGAAATCGCCCTGCAGTGGAACGACAGCTTCAACGAAAACCTGCTGTGCTTCACCAACAACATTCCTCAGCGTGATGGCGGTACCCACCTGGTGGGCTTCCGCTCCGCACTGACCCGTAACCTGAACAACTACATCGAACAGGAAGGTCTGGCGAAGAAGCACAAGGTCGCCACCACCGGTGACGATGCGCGTGAAGGCCTGACGGCGATCATCTCGGTCAAGGTGCCGGATCCGAAGTTCAGTTCCCAGACCAAGGACAAACTGGTGTCGTCCGAGGTCAAGGGTGCGGTCGAGCAGGAAATGGGCAAGTACTTCTCCGACTTCCTGCTGGAGAACCCCAACGAAGCCAAGCTGGTGGTCGGCAAGATGATCGATGCCGCTCGTGCCCGTGAAGCGGCGCGCAAGGCCCGTGAGATGACCCGCCGCAAAGGTGCGCTGGATATCGCCGGCCTGCCGGGCAAACTGGCTGACTGCCAGGAGAAGGACCCTGCCCTTTCCGAACTGTACCTGGTGGAGGGTGACTCCGCAGGCGGTTCCGCCAAGCAGGGTCGTAACCGTCGGACCCAGGCGATCCTGCCGCTCAAGGGCAAGATCCTCAACGTCGAGAAGGCCCGTTTCGACAAGATGATCTCGTCCCAGGAAGTGGGCACGCTGATCACCGCGCTGGGTTGTGGCATCGGCCGCGAAGAGTACAACATCGAGAAGCTGCGTTATCACAACATCATCATCATGACCGATGCTGACGTCGACGGTTCGCACATTCGTACCCTGCTGCTGACCTTCTTCTTCCGTCAGTTGCCGGAGCTGATCGAGCGCGGTTACATCTACATTGCCCAGCCACCGCTGTACAAGGTGAAGAAAGGCAAGCAGGAGCAGTACATCAAGGACGACGACGCCATGGAAGAATACATGACGCAGTCGGCTCTCGAAGACGCCAGCCTGCACCTGAATGAAGACGCGCCGGGTGTTTCCGGCGAGGCGCTGGAGCGTCTGGTCAATGACTTCCGCATGGTGATGAAGACCCTCAAGCGCCTGTCGCGTATCTATCCACAGGAGCTGACCGAGCACTTCATCTACCTGCCGGCGGTAAGCCTTGAGCAACTGGGCGATCATTCGGCGATGCAGGAATGGCTGGCCAAGTACGATGCCCGCCTGCGCCTGAGCGAGAAGTCCGGCCTGGTCTACAAGACCAGCCTGCGCGAAGACCGTGAGCGTAACGTCTGGCTGCCGGAGGTGGAACTGATCTCCCATGGCCTGTCGAGCTACGTCACCTTCAACCGCGACTTCTTCGGCAGCAACGACTACAAGACCGTGGTCACCCTGGGCGCGCAACTGAGCTCGCTGCTCGACGAGGGTGCCTACATCCAGCGTGGCGAACGCAAGAAGGCCGTGAGCGAGTTCAAGGAAGCCCTGGACTGGCTGATGGCTGAAAGTACCAAGCGCCACACCATCCAGCGATATAAGGGGCTGGGTGAGATGAACCCGGACCAGCTGTGGGAAACCACCATGGATCCGACCGTTCGCCGGATGCTGAAAGTGACGATCGAAGACGCCATCGCGGCGGACCAGATCTTCAACACCCTGATGGGCGATGCGGTCGAACCACGCCGCGACTTCATCGAGAGCAATGCCCTGTCGGTGGCCAACCTGGACTTCTGATTCCCGGTGGTTCGTTGCTCAAGAAAGCCCGCGCAAGCGGGCTTTCTTATTGCCTCATTCGGCCAGCAACACCGCTTGTTCCTGGGCACACAGCGCCAACAGAAAATCCCACACCACCCGCAACCGCACCGACTTGTGCAACTCACGGCGGGTACTGATCCAGTAGCTGCGCTGGATCGTCTCCTGCGGCAGTACCCGCACCAGCTCCGGATCATCCTTGGCCATGTAGTTGGGCAACACCGCAATTCCCAGTCCGGCCCGGGCGGCGATCTGCTGGGCGACCACGCTGGTGCTGCGCAGGGTCACGTTCGGCGAGCGGCAGAAGTCGTCGAGGAACAGCAGCTCCTGGCTGAACAGCAGGTCATCCACATAGCCGATCCACTGGTGCTCCGAGAGATCGTCACGGGTTTCCAGGCGGGGCGCCCGGGCCAGGTAGGCCGGGCTGGCGTAGAGGGCCAGGCGGTAGTCGGTGAGCTTGCGGGTGATCAGCATGTCGGCGTGGGGGCGGTCCAGATGGATGCTGATCTCGGCCTCGCGGTTGAGGATGCTGACGAAGCGCGGTACTGCCACCAGTTCCACCTCCAGCCCCGGATAGCGCTCGAACAGCGCCCCCAGGCGCGAAGTGAGAAACATGATGCCGATGCCTTCGGTGACCCCCAGGCGGATCTTGCCCAGCGGCGCGATGGCCTGGGTGATCTCTTCCTGGGCCAGCAGTGCCACGTTTTCCATGGCTTCGGCATGCTTGAGCAGGGCCTGGCCGGCGGGGGTCAGCTCGTAGCCCTGGGCATGCTGGACGAACAGCGCGGTGCCCAGGCTCTGCTCGATGGTCTCGATATGCCGGGCCACGGTGCTGTGGGTGGTATTCAACCGCTTGGCCGCGGTCAGCAGGCGGCCGCTGCGCTGCAGTTCGAGAAAAAAACGCAGATCGTTCCAGTCAAACATTGAGCTTCCTTGTGAATCGTGGGGTTCACCTGCCTGCTTGAAAACGCACAGCACTTGCGCAAAAACGAAGGTTTTCATCCCGAAACTAATCAATAACATGGGCTGATACAAGAACAATAAAGGCGAGGTCCTCATGGCATCTGCCCATTTGCCTTATGACTACGTGATCGTCGGTGCCGGGCCAGCTGGCTGCGTGCTGGCCAATCGGCTGTCCGCCGACCCGAGCAACAACGTGCTGCTGCTCGAAGCCGGTGGCCGGGACAACTACCCGTGGATCCACATCCCCGTCGGCTATCTGTTCTGCATCGGCAACCCACGCACCGACTGGTGCTTCAAGACCGAATCGCAACCCGGCCTGCAGGGCCGCAGCCTGAGTTATCCACGGGGCAAGGTGCTCGGTGGCTGTTCCTCGATCAATGGCATGATCTATATGCGTGGCCAGGCCCACGACTATGACCGCTGGGCCGAACAGGGCAATCCGGGCTGGGCCTGGAAGGACCTGTTGCCGCTGTTCAAGCACAGCGAAAATCACTTCGGCGGCAGTGGGGAGTTCCACAGCGACACCGGTGAGTGGCGGGTGGAACAGCAGCGTTATTCCTGGCCGATTCTCGATGCGTTCCGTGAGGCGGCTGCTGAAAACGGTATCGCCAGTGTCAGTGATTTCAATACGGGGGATAATGAGGGCTGTGGATACTTTCAGGTCAACCAGCGCTCCGGGGTACGCTGGAATTCGGCCAAGGCGTTCCTGCGGCCGGTACTCAAGCGCCCCAACCTGACCGTCCTCACCGGCGTGCAGGTCGACCGGGTCAACTTGGAAAAAGGTCGGGCAACATCGGTGCTGGCGCGCTGGCAAGGCGAAGAACATCTGTTCCCGGCCCGTCGGGAAATCATCCTGTGTGCCGGTTCGGTCGGTTCGCCGGGGATTCTGCAACGTTCCGGGATCGGCCCGCGACCGCTGCTGGAGAGCCTGGGGATCGGCGTGCGCCACGAACTGCCGGGGGTCGGCGGCAACCTGCAGGATCACCTGCAATTGCGGCTGATCTACAAGCTCAGCAATGCCCGGACCCTCAACCAGATGGCCAATAGCTTGTGGGGCAAGGCCGGCATGGGCCTGCGATATCTCTACGACCGCAGTGGTCCGTTGGCGATGGCGCCGAGTCAACTGGGCGCGTTCGTGAAATCGAGCCCGGAGCAGACGTCGGCGAACCTGCAATACCACGTGCAGCCGCTGTCGCTGGAGCGCTTTGGCGAGCCGCTGCATCGCTTTCCGGCGTTCACTGCTTCGGTGTGCAATCTGCGTCCGCAGAGCCGCGGGCGCATCGACATCCGTTCGGCCGATCCGGGCGCTGCTCCGCTGATCGACCCCAATTACCTCAGTGACCCCGAGGACCTGAAGGTCGCCGCCGAGGCGATTCGCCTGACCCGACGCATCGTCGCCTCCCCTGCCCTGCGCCGCTTTGCCCCCGAGGAGTACCTGCCCGGCCCGGCCTTGCAAAGCGAGGAACAGCTGCACGAAGCGGCGGCGAAGATCGGCACCACCATCTTTCACCCGGTGGGTACCTGTCGCATGGGCCACGGCGTGCAGGACGTCGTCGATGCCCGCTTGCGGGTGCATGGGGTACCGGGCCTGCGAGTGGCCGATGCCTCGATCATGCCGCAGATCACCTCGGGCAATACCTGTTCGCCCACGGTGATGATTGCCGAGAAGGCGGCGCAGATGATCCTGGCAGATGTCCGGACGCCTGCGGCGGAGTTATCCACAATCCTGTAGGAGCAGGCGGTGCGGATTGCGCTGTTCAGGCGGATGACAGGAGCGGTCAAAAGGAAGATCGGTAACGAGCAAGACACGGACTCCGGTGGCAGTCAGCCGGAGTCCACAGTGGAACAACAAGAATAATCACTGTGGCCCACGAGGCCGAGGACATCACTCATGTCGGACTACATCCAGCAACAGTCGGCGTCTGTCTCCGCCAGCAGCGGCAAGGAAGAGCGCCGGATCATTTTTGCGTCATCCCTCGGGACGGTTTTCGAGTGGTATGACTTTTTTCTCTACGGTGCCCTGGCCGCCGTCATCAGCAAGCAGTTCTTCGCCGGGGTCAACGACACCACGGCGTTCATCTTCGCCCTGATGGCCTTCGCCGCCGGCTTCCTGGTGCGGCCCTTCGGTGCGCTGGTGTTCGGCCGGCTGGGGGACATGATCGGCCGCAAGTACACCTTTCTCATGACCATCATACTGATGGGCCTGTCGACCTTCGCCGTCGGCCTGCTGCCGACCTACGCCAGTATCGGCATCGCCGCGCCGATCATCCTGGTGCTGCTGCGCATGCTCCAGGGCCTGGCGCTGGGGGGCGAGTACGGCGGCGCCGCGACCTACGTGGCCGAACACGCGCCGGCCGGCAAGCGCGGTTTCCACACCGGCTGGATCCAGTCCACGGCCACCCTCGGCCTGTTGCTGTCGCTGCTGGTGGTCCTGGCCAGCCGCTACATCAGCGGTGACCAGTTCGAAACCTGGGGCTGGCGGCTGCCGTTCCTGCTGTCGATCGTCCTGCTGGCTATTTCCACCTGGATTCGCATGAGCATGCACGAGTCACCGGCCTTCGTGAAAATGAAGGCCCAGGGCAAGGCCAGCCATTCACCGATCCGTGAGTCCTTCGGCTCCTGGCAGAACCTGAAGATCGTTCTCACCGCCCTCTTCAGTATCAATGCCGGGCAGGCGGTGACCTTCTACACCGCGCAGTTCTATGTCCTGTTCTTCATGACCCAGATGCTCAAGATGGACCCGGGCCAGGCCAACACCCTGCTGATCATCAGCGTGGTGATCGGTGCGCCGTTCTTCGTGCTGTTCGGCTGGCTTTCGGACAAGGTCGGGCGCAAGCCGATCCTGATGATGGGCCTGCTGCTGGCGACGGTCTGCTACTTCCCGCTGTTCAAGGCCCTCAGCCATTACGCCAACCCACAGATCGATGCCGCCAGCCGGCAGGCACCGATCGTGGTGACGGCCGACCCGGCCGGCTGCACCTTCCAGTTCGACCCGGTGGGCAAGGCGCGTTTCGACAGCCCCTGCGACAAGGTCAAGACCTTCCTGGTCAAGCAGGGCCTGCCCTACAGTTCCCAGTCGGCTGCAGCGGGCAGCGAGGTGACGGTCACCGTGGGCGCGCAGAAGATCAACGGCTTCGACGAGGCGGCCATGCGCGCGGCGATCAGCCAGGCCGGCTACCCGGCCAAGGCCGAGGCCGCGACGGTGAACCAGCCGATGGTGGTGTTGCTGATCGTGCTGCTGATCCTGATCGCGACCATGACCTACGGTCCGCTGGCGGCAGTGATGGTCGAACTGTTCCCGACCCGGATCCGCTACACCTCCATGTCCCTGCCCTACCATATCGGTAACGGCTGGTTCGGTGGCTTCCTGCCGACCGTGTCGTTCGCCCTGGTGGTCTACACTGGGGATATCTTCTATGGCCTCTGGTATCCGGTGCTGATCACCGGCGTGAGCCTGGTGGTCGGGCTGTTCTGCCTGAAAGAAACCCGGGATGTGGATATCGACAAGGTCTGAGAGATTCACAGGCATGAAAAAACCGGCATGAAAGCCGGTTTTTTTATTGCTCGAAAAAACTTATGCACGATTTACATTGAATAGTCATACAGAGAAATAAGTATATAAATCATTTACTTACGTGGCTATTTCAAGAAATATCAAAATCTTGTGCACAAGTTATCCACAGATCGGTCAGGCGGCGCTGGGTGCTTCGGCAGCCGCTACAGGCGGCAGTGAACCCATCTCACGCTGGGCGTTCTCGTTCCAGGCCTGGACCCGCTCGTTCAGGTCGGCAATGGCCCGTGGGCCGGTGCCTTCGGCGTACATCGGGGCGCCGATCACCACGGTGATGGTGCCCGGTTTCTTCGCCCAACCGGTCTTCGGCCAGAATTTGCCGGCATTGTGGGCTACCGGCAGCACGGGCAGCTCGGCATTCACCGCCAGCGCCGTACCACCGCGGGAAAACTTGCCGATGGTACCGTAGGGCACGCGAGTGCCCTCCGGAAAGATCAGCACCCAGGTGTGGTCCTTGAGCAACTCATCGCCCTTTTTCGCCACGTGCTTGAGCGCTTCCTTCGGGTTGTCCCGGTCGATGGCGATCGGCCGCAGCATGGCCATGGCCCAGCCGAAGAACGGCACGTAGAGCAACTCACGCTTGAGCACCTGGCTCAAGGGCGAGAAATAGGCCGACAGGAAGAACGTTTCCCAGGTGCTCTGGTGGTTCGACAGAATCACGCAGGGCCGCTCGGGAACGTTGTGTGCACCCTGCACCTCGACCCGGATATTCAGGAATACCTTGGTCAGCCACAGCGCGCAGCGGCACCAGTACACGTTGATGAAGCGATAGCGCGCCTTGAACGGCAGGAACGGCGCGACGAAAAAGCTCAGGGAGCACCACAGCAGCGAACTGGTGCCCAGCAGCAGGTAAAAGAAAAAGGTTCTGATGGCCTGCAGGATCGACATAGCGACATTTACCGTTGCGGGCATTGCCCGCCTGTTAATAAGTGAACCCCTGAACAGTCCTTGATCAGGAAGTCAGAAAGGCGCTAGTTGTGGATAAGCTCAGCCGCGACGGCCGCCAGATCGTCAAAGATCAGCGTGCCCACCGGCAGGGTTTTCCCCAGGGTCTTTTCGCCCTTGCCGGTCTTTACCAGAACGGGCTGGCAATCGACGGCGCTGGCGGCCTCCAGGTCACCGAGGCTGTCGCCGACAAACCATAGCCTAGCCAGTTCAACGCCATAATGCGCGGCGATGGTCCTGAGCATGCCCGGCTTGGGCTTGCGGCAATCGCAGCCCTCGTCCGGCCCATGGGGGCAATACACCACCAGCCCGAGCTCGCCACCCTGTTGCGCCACCAGCGAGCGCAGGCGCTCGTGCATGGCGTCCAGGGTCGCGAGGTCGTAGTAGCCGCGGGCGATGCCGGACTGGTTGGTCGCCACGGCGACCGTCCAGCCCGCCCTGCTCAACTGCGCGATGGCTTCGATCGACCCGGGGATCGGAATCCACTCCTCCACCGACTTGATGTAGGCGTCGGAGTCCTGGTTGATCACCCCGTCGCGATCGAGTATCAGCAGCTTCAAGTCGCGTCCTCAGCCTAGCAGCGAAATGTCGGCGATGTTGAGGAACAACCCGCGCAGACGTGCAAGCAAGGCGTAGCGGTTCTTGCGCACGTCTTCGTTCTCGGCGTTGACCATGACCGCTTCGAAGAAGGCATCGACGGATTCGCGCAGGGCGGCCAGGCGTGCCAGTGCCTCGGCATACTCGCGTTTCTCCATCAGCGGCTGGACGTCCTTGTCGGCTTGCTGGATGGCCGAGTGCATGGAGAACTCTTTCGCGTTGTCGAAGTACTTCGGATCGACTGTCGAGAAAATGGTCGGTTCGGCCTTGCTGATCAGGTTCGATACACGCTTGTTCACCGCGGCCAGGGCGGCGGCTTCCGGCAACTGACGGAACTTCTGCACCGCCTGGACGCGCTGGTCGAAGTCCAGGGCCGAGCCCGGCTTCAGGGCACGCACCGACAGGTAGGTGGCGACGTCGATGCCTTCGTCCTCGTAACGGGCACGCAGGCGGTCGAAGATGAACTCCAGCACCTGGTCGGCGAGGCCCGCGGCCTTGACCTTGGCTCCGTACGCGTTGACCGCGAAGGCCACGGTCTCGATCAGGTCGAGGTCGAGTTTCTTGTCGATCAGGATGCGCAGCACGCCCAGGGCGGCACGGCGCAAGGCGTAGGGGTCCTTGCTGCCGGTCGGCAGCATGCCGATACCGAAGATCCCGACCAGGGTGTCGAGCTTGTCGGCGATCGCCACCGCGGCACCGGTCAGGGTGCTTGGCAGTTCGGCAGCACCGGCACCCCGTGGCATGTACTGCTCGTTCAGGGCCAGGGCAACGTCTTCCGGCTCGCCGTCATTGAGGGCGTAGTAGTAACCGGCGATACCTTGCATTTCCGGGAACTCGCCGACCATCTCGGTGGCCAGGTCGCACTTGGACAACAGGCCTGCCCGGGCCGCACGCTGGGCGTCGCCGCCGATGCGCGGGGCGATGAACGCGGCCAGCTTCGAGACACGCTCGGCCTTGTCGTAGACGCTGCCCAGCTTCTCCTGGAACACCACGTTCTGCAGGCGCAGGTTGAAATCCTGCAGCGGCTGCTTCTTGTCCTGCTTGAAGAAGAACTCGGCGTCGGTCAGGCGTGGGCGCACGACCTTCTCGTTACCGGCGATGATCTGCTTCGGATCCTTGCTCTCGATGTTGGCCACGGTGATGAAGCGCGGCAGCAGCTTGCCATCGACGTCCAGCAGGCAGAAGTACTTCTGGTTGTCCTGCATGGTGGTGATCAGGGCTTCCTGTGGCACTTCGAGGAAACGTTCCTCGAACGAGCACACCAGCGGTACCGGCCACTCCACCAGTGCCGTCACTTCGTCGAGCAGGTCCGGCGGCATGATCGCCGTGCCTTCCTGCATCGTTGCAAGCTCGGTGGTGCGCTTGCTGATCAGCTCGCGACGCTCGTTGGCGTCGGCCAGCACGTAGGCGGCACGCAGGTCGTCGAGGTAGCTGGCCGGCGAGCCGATACGGACGTTTTCCGGGTGGTGGAAACGGTGGCCACGGGACTCGCGACCGGCCTTCTGGGCGAGGATGGTGCAGTCGATGACCTGGTCACCGAGCAGCATCACCAGCCACTGGGTCGGACGCACGAACTCTTCCTTGCGCGCGGCCCAGCGCATGCGCTTGGGAATCGGCAGGTCGTTCAGCGAGTCCTCGACGATGGTCGGCAGCAGGCTGGCTGTCGGTTTGCCCGGAATGTTCTGGCTGTAGCGCAGCTTCGGCCCGCTCTGGTCGATCTCGCTCAGCTCGACGCCGCACTTCTTGGCGAAGCCCAGGGCGGCCTGGGTCGGGTTGCCCTCGGCATCGAAGGCGGCCTGGCGTGGCGGGCCGTCGAGGTTGATGCTGCGGTCCGGCTGCTGGGTCTGCAGTTGCTTGAGCACCACCGCCAGGCGGCGTGGCGCGGCGTAGACCTGCTTGGCTTCGAAGCTCAGGCCGGCGGCCTGCAGGCCTTTCTCGATACCGGCCAGGAACGCCTCGGCCAGGGTATTGAGGGCCTTGGGTGGCAGTTCTTCAGTGCCCAGTTCTACCAGAAAATCTTGCGCACTCATTGTGCCGCCTCCAACTTAGCCAACACTTCATCACGCAGGTCCGGGGTTGCCATCGGGAAGCCCAGCTTGGCACGTGCCAGCAGGTAGGCTTGGGCGACGGAACGCGCCAGGGTGCGCACACGCAGGATGTACTGCTGACGCGCGGTCACCGAGATGGCCCGGCGTGCATCCAGCAGGTTGAAGGTGTGCGAGGCCTTGAGGACCATTTCATAGCTCGGCAACGGCAGCGGCTCATCCAGCTCGATCAGGCGCTTGGCTTCGCTTTCATAGAAATCGAACAGTTCGAACAGCTTCTCGACGTTGGCGTGTTCGAAGTTGTAGGTCGACTGCTCCACCTCGTTCTGGTGGAACACGTCGCCGTAGGTCACCTTGCCGAACGGACCGTCGGCCCAGACCAGGTCGTAGACCGAATCGACGCCCTGCAGGTACATCGCCAGGCGCTCGAGGCCGTAGGTGATTTCGCCGGTGACCGGGTAGCACTCGATGCCGCCGGCCTGCTGGAAGTAGGTGAACTGGGTGACTTCCATGCCGTTGAGCCAGACTTCCCAGCCCAGGCCCCAGGCGCCGAGGGTCGGCGATTCCCAGTTGTCCTCGACGAAGCGGATGTCGTGCACCAGCGGGTCCAGGCCGACGGCCTTGAGCGAGCCCAGGTACAGCTCCTGGAAGTTGTCCGGGTTGGGCTTGAGCACCACCTGGAACTGGTAGTAGTGCTGCAGGCGGTTCGGGTTCTCGCCGTAGCGGCCGTCAGTCGGGCGACGGCTGGGCTGTACGTAGGCGGCGTTCCAGGTTTCCGGGCCGATGGCGCGCAGGAACGTGGCGGTATGGAAAGTCCCGGCGCCTACTTCCATATCGTAGGGCTGAAGTACCACACAACCTTGCTCGGCCCAGTATTGCTGGAGGGCGAGAATCAAGTCTTGGAAGGTACGCACGGCTGGCGTAGGCTGGCTCACGAAATTCACCTGTTACTTGGGCTGCGATTCAAAAGGCGGGAGTATACCCGATTAGGTCGCGCCTCCGCCTCCCTGGAGCCTTATGCCACGCTGCTTTTGGTGCAACGACGATCCCCTGTACATGGACTACCACGATCGGGAGTGGGGCGTACCGCTGCGCGATGGGCAGCGACTGTTCGAGTTGCTTTTGCTCGAAGGGTTCCAGGCCGGGCTTTCGTGGATCACCATCCTGAAAAAACGCGAGCACTACCGTAAGGTTCTGTTCGGTTTCGATGTGCGGAAAGTCGCCGACATGAGCGATGACTACCTGCAAACCCTGCTGCTCGATCCGGGGATCGTGCGCAACCGCCTGAAGCTCGAGGCGGCGCGGCGCAATGCTCGCGCCTGGCTCCAGCTGGAGGACCCGGTGACGCTGCTCTGGTCGTTCGTCGGCGGCGTGCCGCAGATCCACCATTTCCGCGATCGCAGCGAGGTACCGGCCGTCACGCCCGAGGCCGAGGCCATGAGCAAGGCGCTGAAGAAGCTCGGCTTCGGCTTCGTCGGCCCGACCATCTGCTACGCGTTCATGCAGGCCTCGGGCATGGTCATGGACCACACCACCGATTGTGATAGCTATGCCGCGCTGGCCGCGCCACGGCTACAATAGCCGGCTGACGATTAGCCAAGCACACCGGGAGTGACCTGTGGAAAAGTTTAAAGGCGCCATGCTGGTGGGGGCGTTGCGGTTGTTCGCGATGCTGCCCTGGCGTGCCGTGCAGCGTGTCGGCTCGGCCATCGGCTGGGTGATGTGGAAGCTGCCCAACCGTTCCCGCGACGTGGTGCGGATCAACCTGGCCAAGTGTTTTCCCGAACTCGATCCGGTCGCTCGCGAACAACTGGTCGGACAGAGCCTCAAGGATATCGGCAAGTCCCTGACCGAAAGCGCCTGCGCCTGGATCTGGCCGGCCGAGCGCTCGATCGCGCTGGTGCGCGAGGTCGAAGGCCTCGACGTGCTCAAGGAGGCGCTGGCCTCGGGCAAGGGCGTGGTCGGCATCACCAGCCACCTGGGCAACTGGGAAGTGCTCAATCACTTCTACTGCAGCCAGTGCAAACCGATCATTTTCTACCGTCCGCCCAAGCTCAAGGCGGTCGACGAACTGCTGCGCAAGCAGCGGGTGCAGTTGGGCAACCGCGTGGCGGCCTCGACCAAGGAAGGCATCCTCAGCGTCATCAAGGAAGTGCGCAAGGGCGGCTCGGTGGGCATCCCCGCCGACCCGGAGCCGGCCGAGTCCGCCGGGGTGTTCGTGCCGTTCCTCGGTACCCAGGCCCTGACCAGCAAGTTCGTGCCGAACATGCTCGCCGGCGGCAAGGCGGTCGGGGTGTTCCTGCACGCGCTGCGCCTGCCCGATGGCTCGGGCTTCAAGGTGATCCTCGAAGCGGCGCCAGAGGAGATGTACAGCACCGATGCCGAAGTCTCGGCCGCGGCCATGAGCAAGGTGGTCGAGCGCTACGTGCGGGCCTATCCGAGCCAGTACATGTGGAGCATGAAACGCTTCAAGAAGCGTCCGGCGGGTGAGCAGCGCTGGTACTGAAACAACTTATCGGTGGGGTCTGTGGATAAAATCGTCGATGATTTATCCACAGCGGTTTATCCAAGGGCGCATCAGATGTCCGAGAACAAGAACTACCTGCGCATCAAGATCCAGCACCCGAGCATAGGCGAATGCCTGGGGCATACGCGCAATCTGTCCAGCCAGGGTGTCTACGTGCAGCATCCGGGGTTGTCGCGGCTGCCCACCGGGGCGGTGGTCTACGGCCAGGTGCAGGACCTGCCGGTGGCCGCGCCGCGCATTCGCATGGAAGTGATCCGGGTCGACGCCGAAGGCATCGGCCTGCGCTTCATCGATCTTTGAGCGCAGCCTTCTCCAGCTTCTTCAGGAACACCGTCATTTCCTTTTCCGCCTGCTTGTCGCCATGGGCACGGGCGGCTTCCAGGCCGTGTTCCCAGGCCTGCCTCGCGGCGACCATGTCCCCGGCGCCCTGATGGGCCTTGCCCAGCAGTTTCCAGGCGGCCGAGTACTTGGGGTCGAGGGTGACGCAGCGCTGCAGGTGTTCGGCGGCGCGGGCGTGGTCGCCGAGATCCAGGTAACCCTTGCCCAGGCCGAAGCGCAGCAGCGGGTTATCCACACCCTTGGCGAGCATCTTCTCCAGTGATTCGAGCATGAGGCAGGTCCTTTCCGTGTTGTCGCAATTTCTCAGAAAAAGCTCAGGCCGACATGGAAGAGCTTCTCCACATCGCGGATGTGCTTCTTATCCACAAGGAACAGGATGACATGGTCGCCGGCCTGGATCACCGTGTCGTCGTGGGCGATCAGCACTTCCTCGTCGCGGATGATCGCGCCGATGGTGGTGCCCGGCGGCAGTGCGATGTCCTCGATGGCCCGGCCGATCACCTTGCTCGACTTCATGTCGCCATGGGCGATCGCCTCGATGGCCTCCGCCGCACCCCGGCGCAGCGAGTGCACGCTGACGATATCGCCACGGCGTACGTGGGTCAGCAGGGTGCCGATGGTCGCCAGTTGCGGGCTGATGGCGATGTCGATGTCGCCGCCCTGGATCAGGTCGACGTAGGCCGGGTTGTTGATGATGGTCATGACCTTCTTCGCACCCATCCGCTTGGCCAGCAGCGAGGACATGATGTTGGCCTCGTCGTCGTTGGTCAGCGCCAGGAACAGGTCGGCATCGTTGATGTTCTCTTCCATCAGCAGGTCGCGGTCCGAGGCGCTGCCCTGCAGCACCACGGTGCTGTCGAGGGTGTCGGACAACTGCCGGCAACGGGCGGCGCTCATCTCGATGATCTTCACCTGGTAGCGGCTTTCGATCGCCTCGGCCAGGCGCTCGCCGATCTGCCCGCCGCCGGCGATGACGATGCGCTTGTTGCTCTCGTCGAGCCGGCGCATCTCGCTCATCACCGCGCGAATGTGCGCCTTGGCGGCGATGAAGAACACTTCGTCGTCGGCCTCGATCACCGTATCGCCGCGAGGCATGATCGGCCGGTCGCGGCGGAAGATCGCCGCCACGCGGGTGTCGGCATTCGGCATGTGCTCGCGCAGTTGGCGCAGTTGCTGGCCCACCAGCGGGCCGCCGTAGTAGGCCCTGATCGCCACCAGCTGGGCCTTGCCCTCGGCGAAGTCGATCACCTGCAGGGCGCCGGGGGTTTCGATCAGGCGCTTGATGTAGTTGGTGACCACCTGTTCCGGGCTGATCAGCACGTCCACCGGGATCGCGTCGTTGTCGAACAGCTCGGTGCGGGTCAGGTAGGCCGACTCGCGTACCCGGGCGATCTTGGTCGGGGTGTGGAACAGCGTATGGGCCACCTGGCAGGCGACCATGTTGGTCTCGTCGCTGTTGGTCACCGCCACCAGCATGTCGGCATCGTCCGCGCCGGCCTGGCGCAGGATCGTCGGAAACGAGGCGCGGCCCTGCACGGTACGGATGTCCAGACGGTCGCCGAGGTCGCGCAGGCGCTCGCCATCGGTGTCGACCACGGTGATGTCGTTGGCTTCGCTGGCCAGGTGTTCGGCCAGCGTCCCGCCGACCTGTCCTGCGCCGAGAATGATGATTTTCATCGGGTAGCAGCTCCGTTTCGACCCGGTCAGCCGCGCGCGGCCGCGATCTTGATCAGTTTGGCGTAATAGAAACCATCATGGCCGCCTTCCTGCGCCAGCAGTTGCCGGCCATGGGGTTGCCTGACGCCGAAGCTGCCGGGGATATCCAGCTCGCGGGCACCGGAGGTGCGGGCCAGGAACGCCTCGATCACCTCGGTGTTTTCCGTCGGCAGGGTCGAGCAGGTGGCGTAGAGCAGGATGCCGCCGACTTCCAGGGTGGCCCACATGGCGTCCAGCAGCTCACCCTGCAGGCTGGCCAGTGCGGCGATGTCGTCGGCCTGGCGGGTCAGCTTGATGTCCGGATGGCGGCGGATCACGCCGGTGGCCGAACAGGGCGCGTCGAGCAGGATGCGCTGGAACGGCTTGCCATCCCACCAACTGGCGGTGTCGCGACCATCGGCGGCGATCAGTTCGGCCTCCAGCCCCAGGCGGTCGAGGTTCTCGCGTACCCGCAGCAGGCGCTTGGCCTCCAGGTCGACAGCGACCACCCCGGCCAGTTGCGGCTGGGCTTCGAGGATATGGCAGGTCTTGCCGCCCGGCGCGCAGCAGGCGTCGAGCACCCGCTGGCCGGGAGCCAGGTCCAGCAGGTCGGCGGCCAGTTGCGCGGCTTCGTCCTGGACGCTGATCCAGCCTTCGGCAAAGCCCGGCAGGTTGCGCACATCGCAGGCTTCGTCGAGGACGATGCCGTCGCGGCTGTAGTCGCACGGCCGGGCCGCAACGGCGGCGTCACCCAGCAGCCTGAGGTAGGCGTCGCGGCTGTGATGGCGGCGGTTGACCCGCAGGATCATCGGCGGATGGGCGTTGTTCGCCGCACAGATGGCTTCCCAATGCTCGGGCCAGAAGGCTTTCAGCGACTTCTGCAGCCAGCGCGGGTGGGCGGTACGCACCACCGGGTCGCGCTCCAGCTCGGCCAGCAGCTCGGTGCTTTCGCGCTGGGCGCGGCGCAACACGGCGTTGAGCAGGCCCTTGGCCCAGGGTTTCTTCAGCTTGTCGGCGCAACCGACGGTTTCGCCGATGGCGGCGTGGGCCGGGATGCGCGTATAGAGCAACTGGTAGAGGCCCACCAGCAACAAGGCCTCGACATCGGCATCGGCGGCCTTGAAGGGCTTCTGCAGCAGCCTGGCCGCCAGCGCCGCCAGCCGTGGCTGCCAGCGGGCGGCGCCGAACGCCAGGTCCTGGGTCAGGCCGCGATCGCGGGCCTCGACCTTGTCCAGTTGCGCCGGCAGCGAACTGTTGAGCGAGGCCTTGCCGCTGAGCACGGCGGCCAGGGCCTTGGCGGCGGCCAGGCGCGGGTTCATTGGCCGAGTACCGTACCGAGGGCGAATTTCTCCCGGCGGCTGTTGAACAGGTCGCTGAAGTTCAGGGCCTTGCCGCCGGGCAGTTGCAGGCGGGTCAGGCACAACGCGCCGTTACCGGTGGCGACGATCAGGCCGTCCTTGCTCGCGGCGAGAATTTCGCCCGGCTGGCCCTGCCCCTCGGCGGTGCGGGCGGCCAGTACTTTCAGGGCTTCGCCATCGAGGCTGCTGTGGCAGATCGGCCACGGGTTGAACGCGCGGATCAGCCGCTCCAGCTCGACGGCCGGGCGCTGCCAGTCGATGCGCGCCTCGTCCTTGTTCAGTTTGTGGGCGTAGGTCGCCAGGCTGTCGTCCTGCACCTCGCCGACCAGCGTGCCGGCAGCCAGTTCGGCGATGGCCTGGATGACCGCGGGTGGGCCGAGTTCGGCCAGGCGGTCATGCAGGCTGCCGCCGGTGTCCTCGGCGCTGATCGGGGTGACGGTCTTGAGCAGCATCGGCCCGGTGTCCAGGCCGGCTTCCATGCGCATCACGGTGACGCCACTTTCCGCGTCGCCGGCTTCCACCGCCCGTTGGATCGGTGCCGCACCGCGCCAGCGCGGCAGCAGCGAGGCGTGGCTGTTGATGCAGCCCAGGCGCGGAATATCCAGCACCACCTGCGGCAGGATCAGGCCATAGGCGACCACCACCATCAGGTCCGGCTTGAACGCCGCCAGTTCGGCCTGGGCGTCGGCGTTGCGCAGGGTCGGCGGTTGCAGGACGCTGATGCCGTGCTCCAGCGCCAACTGCTTGACCGGGCTGGGCATCAGCTTCTGCCCGCGCCCGGCCGGCCGGTCCGGCTGGGTGTAGACCGCGACGATCTCATGGGGGCTGTCGAGCAGGGCCTTGAGGTGTTCGGCGGCGAATTCGGGAGTGCCGGCAAAGACGATGCGCAGTGGCTCAGTCATGGGAGGGCTCGCTTGAGAGAGGACAGGACATTATGAATGCCACTTTCTGTAGGAGCAGGGCTTGCCCGCGAATGGCCCTTGAGAGCGCTAAAAGCTTCGCGGGCAAGCCCGGCTCCTACAGGACAGAGTCGGTGGGGGGATCAGGCGTTCTGGCGGTGCTGCTTTTCCAGCTTCTTCTTGATCCGGTCGCGCTTGAGCGTGGACAGGTAATCGACGAACAGCTTGCCGTTGAGGTGGTCGCATTCGTGCTGGATGCACACCGCCAGCAGGCCATCGGCTTCCAGTTCGAACGGCTTGCCGTCGCGGTCCAGTGCCTTGATGCGCACGCGGGTCGGGCGGTCGACGTTTTCGTAGAAACCCGGTACCGACAGGCAGCCTTCCTGGTACTGATCCTTCTCTTCGGTCAGCGGCTCGAACTCGGGGTTGATGAACACCCGTGGCTCGCTGCGATCCTCGCTCAGGTCCATGACCACGATACGCTGGTGCACGTTGACCTGGGTCGCGGCTAGGCCGATGCCCGGGGCTTCGTACATGGTTTCAAACATGTCATCGATCAGTTGCCGAACCTTGTCGTCCACCTCGGCCACGGGTTTGGCGATGGTGCGCAGGCGCGGGTCTGGGAATTCGAGGATGTTTAAAATGGCCATAGGCGTATTTGCTGCACATGTGAGGTAAAGTCAGAGACGGCTGCCGAAACATCCCGGCGGGATCGGCTACCGTTGTAAAACGTTCTCCCTGGGAGCGAGCCGCGGGGGCTCTGGCGTTTCACGCGAAGACACATGATAAAGGGATTCACTGCATGAGGAAAACACTACTCGCCCTGCTGCTGGCCTTTACCGGTGTCGCGCAGGCGCAAGTGCAACTCAAGGATGGTTATCCACAGCGCTATACCGTGGTGCGCGGCGATACGCTGTGGGATATTTCTGGAAAGTTTCTTCGCGAGCCCTGGCAGTGGCCGCAGATCTGGCACGCCAACCCGCAGATCGCCAACCCCGACCTGATCTACCCCGGCGACACCCTGACCCTGCAGTTCGTCGACGGCCAGCCGCGGCTGGTGGTCGAGCGCGGTGCGTCGCGCGGCACCATCAAGCTGTCGCCACAGGTGCGCCGCTCGGCGGTGGCCGAGGCGATTCCGAGCATTCCGCTGGAAAAGATCAACGCCTTCCTGCTGAGCAACCGCATCGTCGACAGCGTCGAGGCGTTCAAGCGTGCCCCGTACATCCTCGCCGGCAGCAACGAGCGGGTGCTCAGCGGCATGGGCGACCGGATCTACGCGCGCGGCGCATTCGACCCGACGCACAACGTGTACGGCCTGTTCCGCCAGGGCAAGGTCTACACCGACCCGCAGACCAAGGAGTTCCTCGGCATCAACGCCGACGACATCGGCACCGGCGAACTGCTGGCCACCGAAGGCGATGTCGGCACCCTGACCCTGCGCCGTACCACCGAGGAAGTGCGCCTGGGCGACCGGCTGTTCGTCAGCGAGGAACGGCCGATCACCTCGACCTTCATGCCGAGCGCGCCGCAGTCCCAGGTCAACGGCGTGATCATAGATGTGCCACGAGGTGTTACACAGATCGGCGTCATGGACGTGGTGACGATCGACAAGGGACGCCGCGACGGATTGGCCGAAGGCAATGTTCTCGCGGTGTTCAAGACCGGCGAGACGGTCCGCGACCGGGTCACCGGGCAGCCGGTGAAGATTCCCGACGAGCGTTCCGGCCTGTTGATGGTGTTCCGCACCTACGAAAAGCTCAGCTATGGTTTGGTACTCAATGCCACGCGGTCGCTGGCGGTGCAGGACAAGGTACGCAATCCGTAACGGCTGTCGCAGTATCTGCGACCGCTTGCTGAACAGGTTACTCACAGAGTTATCCACAGCTTGTCCTGCTTGATCACGACTGCCACGGATCAAGGATGAGCTGATGTCACAGTCTGTGTGCAACACCCTGTCGCCGGCGGAGCTGGAAGCCCGCCTGCGGCTGCATCGCCTGCCGGAAATCGGCCCCAGGCGCTTCCGCCAACTGATCGAAACCTTTGGTTCGGCCTCTTCCGCCCTGAGTGCCCCGGCCGCGGCCTGGCGCTCGCTGGGGCTGCCCGCGAGCAGCGCCGAGGCGCGCCGCAGCCCGGCCGTGCGCGATGGCGCCAGCGCTGCATTGGCCTGGCTAGAGCGGCCGGAGCAGCATTTGCTGATGTGGGACCAGGCCGCCTACCCGGCCCTGCTGGCCGAACTGGACGATGCCCCGCCGCTGTTGTTCGTCGCCGGCGAGCCGACGATCCTGGACAAGCCGCAACTGGCGCTGGTCGGTAGCCGACGTGCCTCGCGACCGGGCATGGATACCGCCGCGGCCTTCTCCCGCAGCCTGGCCGCCGCCGGTTTTGTCATCACCAGCGGCCTGGCCCTGGGCATCGATGGCGCTGCCCACCAGGCCGCACTGGACGTTGGCGGGCTGACGGTGGGCGTGCTCGGCACCGGCATCGAGAATTTTTATCCACAGCGGCATCGCGCCCTGGCCCGGGCCATGATCGACCAGGGCGGCGCCGTGGTTTCCGAGTTTCCCCTGGACACCACCCCCCAACCCGGCAATTTCCCCCGGCGCAACCGGATCATCAGCGGCCTGTCCCTCGGCGTACTGGTGGTCGAGGCCAGCGTCGGCAGCGGCTCGCTGATCACCGCCCGGCTGGCGGCGGAACAGGGGCGAGAGGTCTATGCGATTCCCGGCTCCATCCATCACCCGGCCGCGCGTGGCTGTCACCAGTTGATTCGCGACGGTGCGGTGCTGGTGGAAACGGTCGACGATATCCTGCAGAACCTGCGGGGCTGGCAGCGCATGCCGGCCAGCGTACTGCCCGAGGCGCCCACGCACCCGCTGCTGGCCCTGCTGCATGCCGCGCCGCAGACCAGCGAGGCCTTGGCCCGGGCCTGTGGCTGGAGCCTGGCGCGGGTCCTGGCGAGCCTGACCGAGCTGGAACTGGAAGGCCGGGTGGCCAGTGACGGCGGACGCTGGTTAGCGCGTAGCCCGACCTGAGGTAAACTGCCGGCAGCGTTGAATCCGGAGAGCAAGCGATGGTCAAGAGTTGGCGTGTGCAAGAAGCCGCACGAGAAGTTCGCGCAGGAGCGGTGATTGCCTATCCAACCGAAGCGGTCTGGGGGCTGGGGTGTGATCCCTGGAACGAAGAGGCGGTGGATCGGTTGCTGGCGCTCAAGAATCGTTCGGTGGACAAGGGGTTGATCCTGGTGGCGGACAATATCCGCCAGTTCGATTTCCTCTTCGAGGAATTCCCGCAGGAGTGGGTCGACCGCATGGCCAGTACCTGGCCGGGGCCCAACACCTGGCTGGTGCCGCACCAGGACCTGCTGCCGGAGTGGGTCACTGGCCGCCATGACACCGTGGCCGTGCGGGTCAGCGACCACCCGCTGGTGCGGGATCTGTGCTCGCTGGTCGGGCCGCTGATCTCCACCTCCGCCAACCCCCAGGGCCGGCCGTCGGCCAGGACCCGGTTGCGGGTGCAGCAGTACTTCGGCGGGCAGTTGGACCTGGTACTGGGTGGCAGCCTGGGCGGGCGCAAGAACCCGAGCCTGATCCGCGATCTGGCGACGGGCAAGGTGGTGCGTCCGTCGTAGTTCTCACTGGTCCCTGAGGCCGCCTTCGCGGCGGTTCGCGGGCAAGCCCTGCTCCTACAGGTATTGGGTGCACACGATACAAGTGCACGACGCCATGCCTGTAGGAGCGTGGCTTGCCCGCGAACCGCTGCTGCCAGGCAGCGGCCATCCCCCACGACCTCAGGGCAGCAACACCGTCGACCCGGTCGTCCGCCGCCCCGCCAGCTCGGTTTGCGCCTTGGCCGCCTCGGCCAACCCGTAGCGCGCGCCGATCTCGACCTTCAACTGGCCACCGATCACCAGCCCGAACAACTCGTCGGCCATGGCCTGCAACTGCCGTGGGTTACTGGCGTAGGTGCCCAGGGTCGGCCGGGTCACGTACAGCGAGCCCTTGGCCGACAGAATCCCCAGGTTGACGCCTTCCACCGCCCCCGAAGCGTTGCCGAAGCTCACCAGCAGGCCCCGCGGTGACAGGCAATCCAGGGACGTCGTCCAGGTATCCTTGCCGACCCCGTCGTACACCACCGGAACCTTCTTGCCATCGGTCAGCTCCAGCACCCGCTTCACCACATCCTCATGGCTGTAGTCGATGGTTTCCCAGGCCCCCAGGGACTTGGCATAGGCGGCCTTCTGCGCCGAGCTCACGGTACCGATCAGCTTCGCCCCGATGGCCTTGGCCCACTGGCAGGCCAGTGCCCCGACCCCGCCGGCGGCGGCATGGAACAGCACGGTTTCACCGGCCTTGAGTTCGTGGGTCTGGCGCAGCAGGTACTGCACGGTCAGGCCCTTGAGCATCACCGCGGCGGCCTGCTCGAAGTCGATCTGCTCCGGCAGCTTCACCAGATGCGCCTCCGGCAGCAGGTGAAACTCGCTGTAGGCGCCCAGCGGCCCGGTGCCATAGGCGACCCGGTCGCCGACCTTGAAGCGGGTCACTTCGCTGCCCACCGCGTCGACGATCCCGGCGCCCTCGCCGCCCAGCCCGGAAGGCAGGCTCGGCGGTGCGTACAGGCCGCTGCGCCAGTAGGTGTCGATGAAGTTCAGGCCGATCGCCTTGTTCTGCACCCTGACCTGCTGTGGTCCCGGTTCGGCGGGGGTGTAGTCCACATACTCGAGGACTTCGGGGCCGCCATGGGCACGGAACTGGATTCGCTTGGCCATCGATACGCTCCTTGAAATGATTTCTTGCAAAGCCTGAAGATCCCCTATCGGACTCCTTCGCTTGACCTTCGTCAACTGCGACTGTCACGGGCACGGTGTTATGCTACGGGCCTTTTGCCGCCGGCACGTCAGATCTGCCGCGTAGCTTTGCCCGATTCCAGGTGATGCCATGACTACCCGCACCGAAGCCGTTAAAGCCTACCTGCTCGACCTGCAAGACCGTATCTGCGCTGCGCTGGAAGCCGAGGATGGCGGTGCGCGTTTCGTCGAAGACGCCTGGACCCGCCCTGCCGGTGGCGGCGGACGGACCCGGGTGATCGCCGACGGCCAGGTCATCGAGAAAGGTGGCGTGAACTTCTCTCACGTCTTCGGTGCCGGCCTGCCGCCTTCGGCCAGTGCCCACCGGCCGGAACTGGCCGGGCGCGGCTTCGAGGCGCTAGGGGTGTCCCTGGTGATCCACCCGCACAACCCGCATGTGCCGACGTCCCACGCCAACGTGCGCTTCTTCATCGCCGAGAAGGAAGGCGAAGAGCCGGTCTGGTGGTTTGGCGGCGGTTTCGACCTGACGCCCTACTACGGCAACGAGGAAGACTGCGTGCACTGGCACCGCGTCGCCGAACAGGCCTGCGCGCCGTTCGGGGCGGATGTCTACCCGCGCTACAAGGCCTGGTGCGACAGCTATTTCCACATCAAGCACCGCAACGAACCGCGGGGCATCGGTGGCCTGTTCTTCGACGACCTGAACGAGTGGGACTTCGACACCTGCTTCGCCTTCATGCGGGCGATCGGCGATGCCTACATCGAGGCCTACCTGCCGATCGTGCAGCGGCGCAAGGCGCAGGCCTGGACCGAGCAGCAGCGCCAGTTCCAGGAATTCCGCCGTGGGCGTTATGTGGAGTTCAACCTGGTGTACGACCGTGGCACCCTGTTCGGCCTGCAATCGGGTGGGCGTACCGAGTCGATCCTGATGTCGCTGCCGCCGCAGGTGCGCTGGGGTTACGACTGGAAGGCCGAGCCGGGTAGCGAAGAGGCGCGGTTGACCGAGTACTTCCTGCAGGATCGGGATTGGCTGGCGGTTTAGCCCGCAACGACCGAATTCCCACCCTATTGATCTGACCGCTGGCCCGCCAGCCCCGACAGGACCCTGTTTGATGGATCGTTACGTTGTCTTCGGCAATCCCATCGGCCACAGCAAGTCGCCGCTGATCCACCGCCTGTTCGCCGAACAGACCGGCCAGCGGTTGGACTACAGCACGCTGCTGGCGCCGCTGGACGATTTTTCCGGCTGTGCCCGGGCGTTCTTCCAGGAAGGTCGTGGCGCCAACGTCACCGTGCCGTTCAAGGAAGAGGCCTTCCGCCTGGCCGACAGCCTGACCGACCGGGCGCGGCGAGCCGGCGCGGTGAATACCCTGAGCAAACTGGCCGATGGCAGCCTGCTGGGCGACAACACCGACGGTGCCGGGCTGGTGCGCGATCTTGAGGTCAACGCCGGCTTCAGCCTGCAAGGCCAGCGCATCCTGCTGCTGGGGGCCGGCGGCGCGGTACGCGGTGCCCTGGAGCCATTGCTGGCGCAGCAACCGGCGTCGGTGGTGATCGCCAACCGCACCGTCGAGAAGGCCGAGCTGCTGGCCGAGCTGTTCGCCGATCTGGGGCCGGTGTCCGCCAGCGGTTTCGAGTGGTTGCGCGAGCCGGTAGATCTGATCATCAACGCCACCTCGGCCAGCCTGTCCGGCGATGTGCCGCCGATTGCGCCGAGCCTGGTCGAACCCGGCAAGACCGTTTGCTACGACATGATGTACGGCAAGGAACCGACCGCATTCTGCCGCTGGGCCAGCGCGCAATCGGCGGCGGTGGCCCTGGATGGCCTGGGCATGCTCGCCGAACAGGCGGCGGTTGCCTTCGAGCTGTGGCGTGGCGTGCGCCCGGACACGGCGCCGGTGCTGGCCGAGTTGCGGCGCCTGCTGGCTGCCTGAATTCCACAAGTTACCGCGAACCTTGTAGATACTCTTTCCCGGTCAAACTTCGATCGTTCCCACGCTTGGCGTGGGAACGCAGCCCCTGTAGGAGCCGGGCTTGCCCGCGAAGGCGATTTTACCGGCGCCACACTGCTTCGGGATGAATGGCCGCCTTTGGCGGTTCGCGGGCAAGCCCGGCTCCTACAAGGGGTAGCGTTGTACATGGGAACGGCGGTGCATCAGGAGAGCGTGCTCAATCCTCGAAACGGATCGGGCACCTATCCACACCCTCGAGCTTGACCAACTCCTCGACCACCTGCGCCCGTGCCTTCCTCAACGTCAGGCTGCGCCCCTCCCGTGCCAGCCGGCGCGCCTCCTGGTGCAGCATCTCCACCCCGGAATAGTCGATGAAGTTGATCTGCTGCGCTTCGATCACCACCCGCGGCCCTTTCAACCGCTGCAGGCGCACCTGCAGGTAATGGCTGGCGCCGAAGAAGATCGACCCGCCGACCCGCAGCACCTCTTCGTCACCGTCGCGCCAGTGCTGCACCCGGGGTTGCGAGGTGCGCTTGAGGTAGAAGAACAGCGAGGCCAGCACCCCGGCATAGATCGCCGTCTGCAGCTCCAGCAGCAGGGTCGCCACGCCGGTCAGCGCCATCACCGCGAATTCGGCATGGCTGACCCGCAACAGTGCGCGGATGCCGCGGTGATCCACCAGCCCCCAACTGATCAGCAGGATGCTGCCGGCCATGGCCGGAATCGGGATGTGGGCGATCAGCGCCGAGCCGCACACCGCGAACAGCGCCACCCACAGTGCCGAGAACACCCCGGCCAGCGGTGAGCAGGCTCCGGCCTCGTAGCTGAGGGCGGCGCGGGTGAACGAACCGGCGGACAGGTAGCCGGAAAACAGGCTGCCGACGATATTCGACAGGCCCTGGGCACGCACTTCCTGATTGGCATCGAGCAACTGCTGCGAGCGGGCGGACAACGAGCGGGCGATCGACAGGCTCGTCACCAGCCCGAGCATGCCCACGGCGACGGCGCTGGGCAGCAGCCGCAGCACAGCTTCCAGATCCAGCGGCAACGGGCTGAACGGCGGCAGGCGTCCGACGAAACCCTCGACCCGTTGCACGTGGCCGAACATCGCCGGCCACAGCCAGACCAGCAGGCTGGCCAGCACCAGGGTGATCAGCAACGTCGGCCAGCGCGGCAGCAGCGACTTGAGCAGCAGGCCGACCACCAGCGTGCCGAGCCCCAGTGCCAGCGAAGGCCGGTCGATGTCGCCGATATGCTGGATGAGCGCCAGCAGGCTATTGAGCGCGGTGGCCTGGTTGGGAACATCGATGCCCAACAGGTTGGGCAATTGGCCGAGGGCAATCACCACGGCGGCGCCGAGGGTGAAGCCGAGCACCACCGAATGCGAAACGAAGTTCACCAGGGCGCCGAAGCGCAGCAGGCCCAGCAGCCACTGGAAGATCCCGGCGATGAAGGTCAGCAGCAGGATCAGGGTGATGTAGTCCTGGCTGCCGGGCACGGCCAGCGGACTGACGCTGGCGAACAGGACGATGGAGATCGCCGCGGTGGGCCCGCAGATCAGGTGCCAGGACGAGCCCCAGAGGCAGGCGATCAGCACCGGCACGATGGCCGCGTACAGGCCGTACTCCGGCGGCAGGCCGGCGATCAGGGCGTAGGCCACCGATTGCGGCAGGGCGAGGATGGCGCCGCTCAGGCCGACGATCAGGTCCCGGCTGACGCTGGCGCGGGTCTGCCGGGGCAGCCAGCTGAGAAATGGCAGGAATGCGTGGCGGTTGGTCCGGCCCATGGGGTTCTCGGTTGGATGAGTCGTGTCGGGGGCAGTGTGCCAGAAGGCCTGGTGATCGTTGGTCGTTCCCACGCTCCCTGTGGGAATGCGGCCTGTGACGCTGTGGGTCACAAGAGCGGACGCCGGGCGTCCAGAGAGTCATGCCCACGCGGAGCGTGGGAATGATCGGTAACAGATGAATCAGGGAGCCCGAAGCTCAGAGCCTGGCCTTCACCGCCGCCAGCCCATCCTGGCCATCCGCGGTCTTCACCCCGTCCAGCCACTTGTCCAGCACCGCCGGGTTGGCCTTGATCCAGGCCCTGGCCGCGTCGGCATTGCTCAGTTTCCTGTTCGCCACCTCGGCCATGATGCTGTTTTCCATGTCGAGGGTGAAGCCCAGGTTGGCAAACAGCTTGCCGACGTTCGGACAGGCCTGTGCATAACCCTTGCGGGTCACGGTATAGACGCTGCCGCTGTCGCCGAAGTACTTCTCGCCGCCCTTGAGGTAATGCATCTTGATCTGCACGTTCATCGGGTGCGGCGTCCAGCCGAGGAACACCACGAACTTCTGTTTCTTGATCGACCGGCCGACCTCGGCCAGCATCGCCTGCTCGCTGGATTCCACCAGCTTCCACTGGCCCAGGTCGAACTCGTCGTTCTTGATGATCTGTGCCAGCGAGGCATTGGCCGGTGCGCCGGAGCCGATGCCATAGAGCTTCTTGTCGAACTTGTCGGCGAACTTGTGCAGGTCGGCGAAGTCATGCACGCCGGCGTCCCACACGTAGTCCGGGACCGCCAGGGTGAATTCGGTGCCTTCGAGGTTCTTCGCCAGTTGCGTGACATCGCCGTTGGCGATGAACTTGTCATGGAAGCCCTGCTGCGCCGGCATCCAGTTGCCGAGGAACACGTCCACCTGGCCATCCTTGAGGCCACCGTAGGTGATCGGCACCGCCAGGGTGTCGACCTTGGCCTTGTAGCCCAGGCCTTCGAGCAGCAGGCTGGCGATGGCGTTGGTCGCGGCGATGTCGCTCCAGCCCGGATCGGCCATTTTCACCGTGTCGCAGGTCGGGTCGGCATGGGCGCCCAGGCTGCTCGCGGCCAGCAGCCCGGCGCAGAGGATTGTGGATAACTTCTTCATGACTTCCCCTTGTGTTCGTTATTGGTTTTGGCAGGGTTGTGGATAACGGGCCTTGCGCTCCAGATCGTCGAGGTCGATATGGTTGCGCATGTATTGCTGACTGGCGTCTACCATCGGCTGGTGGTCCCAGCTCTTCAGCTTTCCGAGGGTCAGGGCGTCGGCGACGAAGCGCCGGCGTCGCTGGCTGGCGAGCACCTGTTGGTGGATCGCCGGGATGTTCCATTTCGCCCGGGCTTCGGCCAGGAAGTCGTTGAACAGTGGCTGGTGTTGCGGTGACTGGCTGAGGTCTTCCTGTTCCCCTGGATCGTTGTGGATATCGTAGAGCAGGCACGGATCGTCTTCGCTGTAGATGAACTTGTAGGCACCGCGGCGGATCATCATCAGGGGGCTGACGGTGCCTTCGGCCATGTATTCGCCGAACACCTCGTCGTGCCCGCCCTCGCCCGTCAGGTGCGGCAGCAGCGAGCGGCCGTCCAGCGGCAGGTCGGCCTGCACGCGGCCGCCGGCCAGTTCCACCAGGGTCGGCAGCAGGTCGGCTGTGGACACGGCGGCGCCGACCCGCTTGGCGGCGAACTGCCCCGGTGCGCTGATCAGCAGCGGTACCCGGGCGGACATCTCGAACCAGTGCATCTTGTACCAGAGCCCGCGCTCGCCCAGCATGTCGCCGTGGTCGCCGGAGAACACGATGAGGGTGTCGTCGGCCAGGCCGATGTCTTCCAGGGTCTGCAGCAGTTTGCCGACATTGCTGTCGATGTAGCTGCAGGCGCCGAAGTAGGCGCGGCGCGCATCGCGGATCTTATCCACAGGCAACGGCTTGTCCCACAGGTCGTAGACCTTGAGCAGGCGCTGCGAGTGCGGGTCGAGGCTGGCCTGGGCCGGCGTGTGCGGCAGCGGGATGTCCTCGTCGCGGTACAGGTCCCAGAACGCCTTGGGAATGGTGTACGGGTCGTGGGGATGGGTCATCGACACGGTCAGGCAGAAGGGCCGGTCGCCGTCCTCGCGCACATGGTCGAACAGGTACTGCTGGGCCTTGAACACCACCTCTTCATCGAAGTCCAGCTGGTTGGTGCGCACGCAGGGCCCGGCCTGCAGCACCGAGGACATGTTGTGGTACCAGCTGGGGCGCACGTCCGGTTCGTCCCAGTTCACCGCCCAGCCGTAATCCGCCGGGTAGATGTCGCTGGTCAGGCGTTCCTCGTAGCCGTGGAGCTGGTCGGGGCCGCAGAAATGCATCTTGCCCGACAGCGCGGTGCGGTAGCCCAGGCGGCGCAGGTAGTGGGCGTAGGTCGGAATGTCGGCGGGGAAATCGGCGGCGTTGTCGTAGGCACCGATACTGCTTGGCAACTGGCCGCTGACCAGGGTGAAGCGCGAAGGGGCACACAGCGGGCTGTTGCAGTAGGCGGCATCGAACACCACCGCCTCGGCGGCCAGGCGGCTCAGGTTCGGCAGCTTGATCGGCGATGGGCCGTAGAGGGGCAACAGCGGCGCGGCCATCTGGTCGGCCATGATGAAGAGAATGTTCTTGCGCTTCATGGTATCGCGGCGTTCCATAGTCAATTGTTATGCGATAGTGCTGCGATCGAGCATGTGGCCTTTGCCCTTGGACGGTAAAGCCCATGCCACACAATGACTAGGATAAGTACCGCTTATGTTTGATGCGCTGGGTGAGTTGTCTCTCGACCTGCTGCGGGTGTTCGAAGCGGCGGCCCGTCATCGCAGTTTCACCGCCGCGGCGGTCGAGCTGGGCACCACCCAGCCGGCGATCAGCCAGCAGATCAAGCGCCTGGAGGAACAGTTGGCGACACGGCTGTTCGACCGCATTTACCGGGGCATCGAACTGACCGAGGCCGGCCTGCTGCTGTTCGAGCAGGTCCAGGCGGGCCTGCAGAGCATCGACAGTGGCCTGAGTGCGGTAACTGCCCATAGCCGGCATGAGGTGCTGCAGGTCGCCACCGACTTCGCCTTCGCCGCGTACTGGCTGATGCCGCGGCTGCACCGTTTCCATGCGGCCAACCCGCTGGTCGATGTCAGCCTGGTGACCAGCGAACGCAGCCACAACATGCTGCGCAGCGACATCGACGTGGCCGTGCTGTTTGGCCAGGGCCGCTTCAAGCAGGGCGAAAGCCACTGGCTGTTCAGCGAGGAAGTGTTCCCGGTGTGCAGCCCGCAGTTGCTCCAGGGCCGCGAGCGGCCGCTGGCGACCGAGGCGTTGCTGGAGTTTCCCTTGCTGCACCTCAAGGGCGAGAACAGCAGCCACTGGTTCGACTGGGCCGGGGTGTTTCGCGAGCTGGGCCTGACCAGCGCGCCCGCACCGGGGCAACTGCGCTTCGACAACTACACCCTGCTGATCCAGGCGGCGATCGGCGGCCAGGGCGTGGCCATCGGCTGGCGGCACCTTGTGGATAACCTGCTGGAGCAGGGCCTGTTGTGCCGGCCAATCAACCAGACGGTGCTGTCGACCTTCGGTTACTACGTGGTGCTGCCGCCGCGCAAACGGCGCGGGGTGTTGATCCAGCGGTTCTTCGACTGGCTGATGGCCGAGCAGGCCAGCAGTGCGCAATCGCTGGTGGGGCTGGGCTTGCCGTCGATTGCGGTGTAGCGTGGGGGATCGATCAGAGTTTTTGAAAGAGAGCGGTATGCCAGCAATCAAGGGTTATCACGCCCATGTCTATTTCGATGCCTCGACCCTCGACCAGGCCCGTGAGTTGTGCGAGCGGGCGGCGGCGACATTCCCGCTGAAGATGGGGCGGGTGCATGAGCGGCTGGTGGGGCCGCACCCGGACTGGAGCTGCCAGCTGGCTTTCGAGGCCGAGCAGTTTGGCGCCGTTGTGCCGTGGTTGGCGCTCAATCGCCAGGGGTTGGTGATATTCACCCACCCCCTGACGGGCGATGACCTGGCGGATCACCGCGATCATGCGATCTGGATGGGGGCGGTGCGGCCGCTGGATCTGTCGATCTTCTGATCTCCCCCGGATGGTCGCCTGGGGGTTAACTCTTCCCGCCGATGAGGCGCTCAAGCCAGCTCCCGAGACTAGGCCGGTGCCGCCTGCAACAGCGGACTGGCACCGAGTATCAACACACCCAGGCCGGCGACCAGGTGTTTGGACATTTTCATCATGGCTTTCCTCACTACAGCCCATACAGCGAAAGGAGGTTCGAAGACGGGCCTCCAAACCTCACGGGTCTTGCCATTTAGTCTGTGTGGAAAGGTATAGATTCCTTTGTATCAGGAGCTTTACCTTCGGCTGCTTAGAGGCGCTTTTCGTCGTGCTGCAACAGCAGCAAGAGCCCTCCTGGCTCAACTTTTCAATGCCGAGCTTTTTTCCTGCTCCAGGTAGATATGAGTCCTGCCATCCTCTGCTTTTTCTATCGACGTAGTCGTGTATCGACAGCCTTGCCTGAACACCTTGTAGCGGGTCTCCCCGATCTGCGCTTCGCCGGGTGTACCAGTGATGATAAAGACAACGTTGGCATCTGTTCGAGCTGGCGCAGGAGGATCTACAGGCATGAACTTGTTGATGGGCGCGGAGGTTTTATCCTCCACCCGGTTCTGGTAGAACGCGATTTCCCTGGGTGATAGAAGCTCTTCGTAACGGTAGCTGCCGGTTTGTTCGGACACCTGCGCTGAAAAACCGTCATTCAAGAGCTGGTTTAGATCCTTGCGAGAAATATTCTTGAGGGTTTCTGGAAGTGACGGCTTCTTACTCGTCTTCTCGTTGTTGAGGTAATCGACGGCTCCCGGCTTGGCGAAGAGCTCGAAGGCGGCTTTTGTCATCTCCTGCTTGATTGCGACTTTGTCCTGGTATACTTGTTCTTCTGATTGTTTTTCACCCAAGGCTTTTTCATATTTTTCCATGCTGGCAAAATTACTGACCAAGGCCTGTTCTTGTATATTAACACTCGATATTTCCTTAAGTACGCTTAGGTCATTTCGACTACATACACTGTTGATCCTGGCACCCGTATATTCATTGAGCTTGCTTATGCGGGCAGAAGCTTTATCGTAGCCGCCATCATTATTTGAAGGTGCCCTTGTGAAATCCGTATTGAAGACCCTGTCGATCTTGGTTAGCCAATATAGTCTGGCTCCCATTCGTGGCGTGATATGTATACGTTCATTTTTAAAGCGTACGAACGGTCGTTGGTTTTCGCTTAGCCTCCAGGGTGATGTGTACTTTCGGTAGGATTTACAGTGCGGCTCGGCCTTGGAGATGGCTTCTAGCAATTCATTGGCAATGGCCCGGTGTTCTTTGATTCGATCTTTCTGTTCGAGAAATATTCTTTCCCGGTTACGCACATGCTCAAGCCCTTTCTTCAAATTATTGATTTCTTTCTGACAGTTACTGAGGTCACGGGGGGCATTGAGGATATTTTGAATATTTCTTTTTCCGATTCCAAACGGCATTTTTGTTCCTTCGTGAAAAAGTAAAACGTAGGAGCCCTTGCCACCGATGGCCAGGCTCCTGAAAGTTTTAAGTTAGCTAGGCATTCGCTTTATAGAGTCGGATTGTTTTTGCTTCCATTAGAGAAAATAAATCAGTCCCCGTTTCTGCGTTTCTGTCCAGTCCCCGTTTCTGTTCCTGCTGGGACTGTACGGCTTGATGTCCTTGTCACCGCGACCGTACAGGTTGACCGCCATTGGGTTTAATCAACCAGGTACCTGGTTTGTTATGATTGCTTAAGTTTTTTCAAAAAAATCCCTTGTTCTTTTGAAATTGAATGGCTGATCTACGCTATCTTGCAAACGGTCAGCCTGTCGGGTTTCTTTGGTGAGGGAGTCGGTTCGCTTTAACGGAATGGGATGGCCATTTTCATCAAAGTCTCGCTTTTTTATGTAATTGCCTTCTTTATCAAAAAATATCGTCCTCACGGGCGAAGTAGGGGTGTTAGAAGATTTCACAGTAGCATCTAGATTCGTGTCGTCTATAGGAAGGTTTTTTGGGCGATTATTTGATTGCTCTGGAGTTGATGAGACGTATGGGTTATGAGAAGTTGGTGGCGGTATATGTTTTGGAACGTCTGAGTCATCGAGCTCAATTCCATCTATAGAAATATTTTTCGAGCTACTATTTAAGTGGTTTAAAATTAATGCATGGAGACTTGCCTTTTTTGGACTTGTCTCGGGCCATTCGTCAAGATCATCGCTGCTGGGTCTATCTGTTTTATGCGTGGTACTTTCAATCTCTTGACCCTTATGGGGCGCATCTGGAATTCCATCACTCATTGAGGGTTGTCCAGCAGATAATTCTTTTTCTTTATTTTTTATGCATTCCTCAAGAAGTTTGATACGTTCATTTTGAAAATCCAGTCTTTTCTCTATTTTAGATGAGACACTTTTGGAATCCGTTGCTTTTCCAAAATCCAGCTCAATGTTTCCAAAATTTTTTTCGAACTCTGCAGCGCCGGCATCATGTAAATCGAGGGCTTCACGGATACTGAAGTTTCTACTAAGGTAAAGACCTTTTTCTTTTGAATAACGAAGGGTGCCTTTCTCGGGTTGGTTGTCTTGGCTATTGAATTTTTCTTTTAGGCTCAATAATTTTTCTTGGAATTCTTCTGCTTCGTGCTGCTCAGCTCGCAGTCCATCTATGGGACTGACTGCGACCACGGCTGCCTCTGTTTTAGGTGATTCTGCTATTGGATTTTTCCGTATCTCAAATAACTCGTCCTTTCCTTTTTTACAGTTCTCTATATGCAGGTCGTTTGTGGTTATTTTGCTCTCAAGGCGTGAGATGAGCTTTTTGCGGCTAATTTTTTGCCCTAGGTGCAGGTCTAATCCAAGGTTTTCTATATTGTTTGATGGCTCTTGCCTTATTATATGAAGCTTCGCCATCAATGTGCCTGGCGTGAGCTCTTTTTTGAGGAAAAGCATGTTGTTTTTGTCGACTCTGAGATAGCCGTTTTCTATTTTTGAGTTGCTTGCATGTTGGAGCATGTTTTTCAGGATTTTATTGTTTTTCTCAGCATTCGCAATTTCGTTGTCGTAAGATTTTGTCCCATTGATGGACGGGGCTGAACTTGATATTTGGGTTCCCAGAGGCATGTATGGATTTCCCTGTTTTTATTTTTCCATGTCGCAAGTCGATATGGATGGTAAGTCGGAAATGTTACGGATTGGAAGAGCACATTGTTCCTGATGACGGCACTTTCCAGTTATTTCATGTCTTTAAAAATTAACTTTCACTTGGCGATTGAATTCGCTAGATATGTATTTTGGCTATTCAGATGTTGAATATTTTCCTTGAAAGAATCTATGGTGAGTTTTCTGCTGTCTTCCATGGGAATTTGGTTGTGGGTTATTTGTGAAGCGTTTGTTCCTGGCATTTGAGTACCTCCGCTTTGTTTGCACTATCCATGTCATAGCTGTCATGGAAGGTCGGGAATGCTAGGAAGCTTGTGCCACGCAGCGCTTTCAGCAATCGCTCTTTATCAACGAATCGGCGATCACTTCTGAACTCCAGGTAGGCAAAGTTTTATGACGCCCATGAAAAAGGGCCTCAGCGCCGTAGCACTGAAGCCCTTGGGTGTAGCGACTATTCGCTGGATCAGTGGCGTGCGCTACGCACCTCTTCCGCCAGGGCCGCGCACAGGCTCAGCACGCCATCGACGGCCTGTTCGCCGGTTTCGGCCTTGGCGATCTGGTCGATCAGGGCCGAACCGACCACCACACCGTCCGCCAGGCGGGCAATGGCGGCCGCCTGTTCCGGGGTACGGATGTCGAAGCCGATGCTGATCGGCAGGTCGGTGTGGCGGCGCAGGCGGCTGACCGCCTCTTCGACATGTTCCAGGGTGGCCGAGCCCCGGCTACCGAGACGTAGTAGACGAAGCCGGAACTGTTGTTTCAGCTCGGCAAAGCGGGCTTGCAGGCGGCTCATCAGTGTTTCTCCTGCTGGGACTGTTGCATGTGGTGCATGACGGTTTGCATGTCCTTGTCACCGCGACCGGACAGGTTGACCACCATCAGGTGATCCTTGGGCAGGTTAAGAAATCAGTCCCCGTTTCTGTGGAAAAGTCCGATGAATTATCTTGTGCCAGGCGATTTAGTCGAATTGTCCGTGGTCAGCTCCTCATAGAGAGATGAGGTTTCCAACGTGACCTTTATTTATTCCTGTTACCCTATCCTCAGAGGGGCTCTGGTTTTTTTTTCTGATCGTTCAGAGCATCTCTCTTTCGCGGTGGTCGGGTTGGCACGGCAGTTTTTTCGGTTTCAGAGCGTCCAGGATTGGCAAATGATGATAATGACGTATCCTGGCTATTAGGCGTTATTTGTTTGTCTCCGAACATTTCGTTAAATTCTTTTTCTATAACGTCGGTAGAAGGTATTGGCTCTGAATTGAATAACTCATCAAACTCCCTGTCTGCGGAGGTTGGGCTGCTATCAGGTTCTTCAAGAATTGTCGGTAGTTTTTCGGATGGAGTATTCTGGACGGGAGCACTTTGGCTTTTTTCATATTTATGGATCCGTGGCGGTTTGGCAGGCGGCCGTGCCTCGGGACTCTGATTTTCCTGTTTGACGGTATCCAGATTATTGGGGGGTGGTTCTGGTCGGAATGATGGTGGTGGGCCAATATCGTCCGATCCAGACTCTGAGTTGAGCATCTCGTTCAGTGTTATCTCTGCAAGGATTTTTAGTTGGCTTTTCTCCAGCCGTTTGACAATATCCTCAACTTTGACTCGTTGGCCGGGGCTGATGATGTTGTGAGATTCCGGGTTAAAGGGCGCTATTGAATATCCGCCATCGCTGAGTCCCAGTTTTATAGCCATTTTTTGGGGGAAACTGAGGCTGCCGTTGAGAACAAAGCAATCTTCTTTTTTTGAATAGCTCAGAAAGCCTTTTCTGGATTGGTTTTTAACCTTTATCAGATCATTCTTGAGGTCGATCATTTCTGTACGTTTATTTTTGAGAAAGCTTATCTGAGCATTGGGCTCTGTCTGGCTGGGAACGTTATTGACAACTTGCACTTGTTGACTGGTTTTCGACTTTTTTTCCGAATGTTCGCTTTGCAATATGTCAGGAAGTATTTTTTTTAAGTTGAAAAGGGTGGAAAGGGGGTTCATCGTGAGGGAGCACTCTTGAAATCGAAACGATCCAGTATTTAGGTACCGGCGCGATCCGCCTTTTTAAAGACGGTACGAACGTTAAATGGTTGGCGCTTGAACAAGGTGACACTTCCAATAAACGCCCATCGCCGGTGAATCGGTTAGCCCCTCTGAACATTGAGTAGGGAAAGGATTTTGACGCCCATGAAAAAGGGCCTCAGCGCCGTAGCACTGAAGCCCCAGGGTGTCGCGAATGTTCGCTGGATCAGTGGCGCGCGCCACGCACCCCGTCCGCCAGCGCCGCGCACAGGCTCAGCACGCCATCGACGGCCTGTTCGCCGGTTTCGGCCTTGGCGATCTGGTCGATCAGGGCCGAACCGACCACCACACCGTCCGCCAGGCGGGCGATGGCGGCGGCCTGTTCCGGGGTACGGATGCCGAAGCCGATGCTGATCGGCAGGTCGGTGTGGCGGCGCAGGCGGCTGACCGCCTCCTCGACGTGTTCCAGGGTGGCCGAGCCGGCACCGGTCACGCCGGCTACCGAGACGTAGTAGACGAAGCCGGAACTGCCATTGAGGACGGTCGGCAGGCGGCCGTCGTCGGTGGTCGGGGTGGTCAGGCGGATGAAGTCCAGGCCGGCGGCCTGGGCCGGGTCGCACAGTTCGCCGTTATGCTCCGGCGGCAGGTCGACCACGATCAGGCCGTCGACACCGGCGGCCTTGGCCTCTTCGATGAAGCGTGCCACGCCGTAGTAGTGGATCGGGTTGAAGTAACCCATCAGTACCAACGGGGTGTCGTTGTTCTCGGCGCGGAACTCGCGAACCATCTGCAGGGTTTTCGCCAGGTTCTGCTTGGCAGCCAGGGCGCGGATGTTCGCCAACTGGATCGCCGGGCCGTCGGCCATCGGATCGGTGAAGGGCATGCCCAGCTCGATCACGTCGGCACCGGCCTTGGGCAGCCCCTTGAGGATCGCCAGGGAGGTGTCGTAGCCCGGGTCGCCGGCGGTGACGAAGGTCACCAGGGCGGCGCGGTTCTGTTGTTTCAGCTCGGCAAAGCGGGCTTGCAGGCGGCTCATCAGTGTTTCTCCTGCTGGGACTGTTGCATGTGGTGCATGACGGTTTGCATGTCCTTGTCACCGCGACCGGACAGGTTGACCACCATCAGGTGATCCTTGGGCAGGTTCGGCGCGCGCTTGAAGACTTCGGCCAGGGCGTGGGAGCTCTCCAGGGCCGGAATGATGCCTTCGAGGCGGCAGCACTGGTGGAACGCGGCCAGGGCTTCGTCATCGGTGATCGAGGTGTACTGGACGCGGCCGATGTCGTGCAACCAGGCGTGTTCCGGGCCGATGCCGGGGTAGTCCAGACCGGCGGAAATCGAGTGGGCGTCGATGATCTGGCCGTCGTCGTCCTGCAGCAGGAAGGTCCGGTTGCCATGCAGCACGCCCGGTACGCCGCCGTTCAGGCTGGCGGCGTGCTTGCCGGTCTCGATGCCGTGGCCGGCCGCCTCGACGCCGATGATCTCGACGCTGGTGTCATCGAGGAACGGGTGGAACAGGCCCATGGCGTTGGAACCGCCGCCGATGCACGCCACCAGGCTGTCGGGCAGGCGCCCTTCCTGGGCCTGCAACTGCTCGCGGGTTTCCTTGCCGATGACCGCCTGGAAGTCGCGGACCATGGCCGGATACGGGTGCGGGCCGGCGACGGTGCCGATCAGATAAAAGGTGCTGTCGACGTTGGTCACCCAGTCGCGCAACGCTTCGTTCATGGCGTCCTTGAGGGTACCGGTGCCGGCGACCACCGGGATCACCTCGGCGCCCAGCAGCTTCATGCGGAACACGTTGGCCTGCTGGCGCTCGATGTCGGTGGTGCCCATGTAGATCACGCATTGCAGGCCGAAGCGCGCAGCCACGGTGGCGGTGGCCACGCCGTGCATGCCGGCGCCGGTCTCGGCGATGATGCGTTTCTTGCCCATGCGCCGTGCCAGCAGGATCTGGCCGATGCAGTTGTTGATCTTGTGCGCGCCGGTGTGGTTCAGCTCTTCGCGCTTGAGGTAGATCTTCGCGCCGCCGCAATGTTCGGTCAGGCGTTCGGCGAAGTACAGCGGGCTGGGACGGCCGACGTAGTCGCGCTGGAAGTAGGCCAGTTCCTCGATGAACGCCGGGTCGGCCTTGGCCGCCTCGTATTCGCGGTTCAGGTCGAGGATCAGCGGCATCAGGGTTTCAGCCACGTAGCGGCCGCCGAATGCGCCGAACAGGCCATGGGCATCGGGGCCGTTGCGCAGGGTGGACTGGGTCATGGGAGGCTCCAGGTGGGTGATGGAATGATCGATGGCTTCACTCTAACCATGACAGGCGTGGATGAAAACCGATAAGATCGCCGTAACCTGTCAGGAAAACTCACAGATATCATGAGCCGCGACCTGCCCCCGCTCAATGCCCTGCGCGCCTTCGAAGCCACGGCCCGCCTGAACAGCGTCAGCCAGGCTGCCGAACAGCTGCACGTGACCCACGGTGCGGTCAGCCGGCAACTGAAGGTGCTGGAGGAACACCTGGGGCTGAGCCTGTTCGTCAAGGATGGGCGCGGCCTGAAACTCACAGATGCCGGCATCCGCCTGCGCGATGCCAGCGCCGAGGCGTTCGAGCGGCTGCGTTCGGTCTGCGCCGAACTGACCCGCGATTCGAGCGATGCACCGTTCGTCCTCGGTTGCTCCGGCAGCCTGCTGGCGCGCTGGTTCATCCCGCGGCTCGGGCGGCTGAATGCCGATTTGCCGGACCTGCGCCTGCACCTGTCCGCCGGCGAGGGCGACCTGGACCCCCGCAAGCCGGGGCTGGATGCCCTGCTGCTGTTCGCCGAGCCACCGTGGCCGGCGGACATGCAGGTGCATGAGCTGGCCTGCGAGCGCATCGGGCCGGTGATGAGCCCGCATTTTTCCCGTTATGCGGCCCTGCGCCAGGCGCCGGCCCGCGCACTGGTGGGCGAGCCGCTGCTGTATACCAGTTCGCGCCCGCAGGCCTGGCCGAGCTGGGCAAGGAGTAATGGTATCGAGGCGTCCGGGTTGAAGTACGGACAGGGCTTCGAGCACCTGTATTACCTGCTGGAAGCGGCGGTGGCCGGGCTCGGGGTGGCGATCGCGCCGCAGGCGCTGGTGGCCGATGACTTGCGCGCTGGTCGGCTGGTCGCGCCGTGGGGCTTCAACGAAACCCCCGGGCGACTGGCCTTGTGGTTGCCGGGGCGGGCCGTGGATGGCCGCGCCCTGCAGTTGGCGCAGTGGCTCAAGGCCGAGTTGGAAAAAGGTGCCTGACCGGCCTCAATCCCCGCGCTTGCACAGCAGGTAGGCCGCCAGCAGACCCAACGCACCGACTGCCACGCCCGCCGTGGTCCATGGATGCTCCTGGGCGTAGTCACGGGTGGCGATCCCGGTCTCGCGGGTCTTCACCTTGACCTCCTCGTAGGCGTCGCTGAGCAGGTGCCGCGAATGGCGCAGGGCGCTTTCGGCGTTGCTCCTGAGGGCCTTGAGGGTCTTGCGCGATTCGTCCGAGGCGTCGTCCTTCAGGCTTTCCAGGGACTTGAGCAGGCTCTCGATCTCCGCTTCCATGCTTTGCAGTGCAGCTTTACGCAACGATGAACTGGCCATATCGGCTCTCCTCTCAGTGATGGATGGCGTCTGTGAAGTCCGACTGCACCGGTTGGCGAAAGTGCAGAAAATCTGCAATCCGCTGTGCCGACCCCATCCGGGCCCTCTGGAAAATCACTGCTAGGCTGTCCCTGACAGCCCGCAAGCCCAAGGAGAGCAGCATGAGTGATCATCACACCTACAAGAAGATCGAGCTGGTCGGTTCCTCGCCCAACAGCATCGAGGAAGCGATCAACAACGCCCTGGCCGAAGCCGGCAAGAGTCTCAAGCACCTGGAGTGGTTCGAGGTGGTCGATACCCGCGGGCATATCCGCGACAACAAGGCGGCACACTTCCAGGTGACCCTCAAGGTCGGCTTCAAGATCGCCAACAGTTGAGTAAATGCTGGCACTTGTGAACTAGTCCACTGGCCGACTGCCATATAGCTTGCTATACAGAAGGCTCCAATCGAGCCTCCTGTGCGTCGCCCAAAAGCCGACGCACTTTTTTTGATACGACCAGGGAATGTGACCGATGAAGAAGCTGATTTTGGCGCTGGGTTTGTTGAGTATTGCGGGAACGACCCTTGCGGCAGGCAAGCCATGTGACGAGCTGGAAAGAGAGATCAAGGACAAGCTGGAGTCCAAGGGCGTGCATGGCTATTCGCTGCAGATCCTGGATCGCGCCACCGGCGAGAAAGGCGCCGACGGCAAGGTGGTGGCCACCTGCGAAGCCGGTACCAAGGTCATTACCTACAAGCGCAAGTAAGCGTTCGCAGGATCAGGGCCGGCGCAATGCGCCGGCTTTTTCATGGGCGTCGATCGGGTTTCAGCCCTTCATCACCTGCGACAGCAGCTCGTAGGAGTGCAGGCGATCGGCGTGTTCGTACAGGTCACAGGTGAAGATCAGTTCGTCGGCCTGGGTGTGTTCGATCAGCACCTCCAGCTTGGCGCGGATCTTCTGTGGGCTGCCGACCATCGCCAGGCCGAGGAAGCTGGCCACGGCCTCTTTCTCATGGGGCAGCCACAGGCCGTCCATGCTCTGCACCGGCGGCCGCTGCACCAGGCTCTGGCCGCGCATCAGCGCGAGGATGCGCTGGTAGACCGAGGTTGCCAGGTAGTCGGCCTGCTCGTCGCTGTCGGCCGCCACCAGCGGCACGCCGAGCATCACGTAGGGCTTGTCGAGCACTGGCGAAGGCTTGAAGTGGTTGCGATAGACGCGGATCGCCTCATGCATGTAGCGCGGGGCGAAATGCGAGGCGAAGGCGTAGGGCAGGCCGCGCTCGCCGGCCAGTTGCGCGCTGAACAGGCTCGAACCGAGCAGCCAGACCGGCACCTGGGTACCGGTACCGGGGACGGCGATCACACGTTGGTCGGGGGTGCGCGGGCCGAGGTATTTCATCAGTTCGGCCACGTCTTCCGGGAAATCGTCGGCACTGCCCGAGCGTTCGCGGCGCAGGGCGTGGGCGGTCATCTGGTCGGAACCGGGTGCCCGGCCCAGGCCCAGGTCGATCCGCCCGGGATAGAGGCTTTCCAGGGTGCCGAACTGTTCGGCGATCACCAGCGGCGCATGGTTGGGCAGCATCACCCCGCCGGAGCCGACGCGAATGCTCGAGGTGCCGCCGGCGAGATAGGCCAGCAGCACCGAGGTGGCCGAGCTGGCGATGCCGTCCATGTTGTGGTGCTCGGCGACCCAGAACCGGTTGAAGCCCCACTTTTCCACATGTCGGGCCAGGTCCAGCGAGTTGCGCAGCGACTGCGCCGGGCTGCCATCCTGGCGCACCGGTACCAGGTCGAGGGTGGAAAACTTCACGTCGGACAAGCGCTTCATAAGCCTGTTACTCCTGTTTGAGGGACAGGCTTGCGATACGCGGCGAAGGACCTGTCGGTGTTCTGGGCAATATGGGCATATACCCGAGTTTCAAGAGCAGTCTGAGTTTTTAACCTGCAGAAATCAAAGACGACTCCTACAAGATGAACTTTGAGATGCCGACTATTCTCAAAATTTTGGTCTGGCGCGAACCCCCGCGTCGCTTTTGAGGAGACAGTCCATGAGTATCACGAAGAAAGCCTCGGCTCACTGGGAAGGCGACCTGAAAACCGGTATCGGCTCCATTTCCACCGAAACCGGTGTCTTGCGCGAGGCACCCTATGGCTTCAAGGCACGCTTTGAGGGTGGCCGGGGCACCAACCCCGAGGAACTGATCGGTGCGGCCCATGCCGGCTGCTTTTCCATGGCCTTCTCGATGATTCTCGGCGAGGCCGGGCTCAAGGCCGACAGCATCGACACCCACGCCGAGGTGACGCTGGACCAGGTGGATGGCGGTTTTGCCATTACCGCGGTGCACCTGATTCTCAAGGCGAAGATCCCGGGTGCCAGCCAGCAGCAGTTCGATGAGCTGAGCCAGAAGGCCAAGGAGGGTTGCCCGGTGTCCAAGGTGCTGAACGCGAAGATCAGCCTGGACGCGACCCTGCTGGGCTGATTCGCGGAACATGACCTGTGGCAGCTGGATTCCTCCGCGAGGCTTTTGGCGATCTCCGGACGGCCCCCAAGAAGTTGGCCCCCACAGGGGGCTCTGTTATCACAGGTTGTGAGGCGAGTCAGAACTTGATTCTCCCGTTTGTGGTCGAATCGGTATGCGGCAACTGATTGCGTACGCCCTTGCGACGCGTTGCCGCCAGAAGGAGTCTGATCATGAAACGCATTGCCCTGGGCATTTTCTGTTGCGCGCTGGCGACGCAGGCCCTGGCGGCCCCGAAGGACTGCCAGGAGTTGAAAAACGAGATCGAGGTGAAGATTCAGGCCAACGCCGTACCTTCCTACACCCTGGAGATCGTCTCCCGGGAGGAAGCCGAGAAGCATGACGTGGCGATGGTGGTCGGTACCTGTGAAAACGGCACCAAGGCGATCATCTACCAGAAGAACGATACCTGAGGCCCCTAGGGCATGCAGATCACCCGTTCATCCGAGGCGATCTGTACGCCCTTGTCGTCATACAGCCGGGCATTGGCCTGGAACCCCAGGGCAACCCCTTCCAGGTGATAACGCCGTCCTGCCTCGAAGTTCGGGTAGGACACGCTGATGTAGCAGATTCGCTGCAGCGGGTCGGTGTTCATCGCCATGCCGCCAATGTACACGTCGTAGTCGAAGCGCACGGTCAGCTCATGGGGCCCGGGTGTCACCTGGAAGAAGCGCCCGTCGTCGAGGCGCTTCCTGTCCAGGGTTTCGGCCATGACCAGGGTGCCGGTGCGGGTCCCCAGGTCGATCCAGGCCATGTTCGGGTCGACCGCCGGCAGCGGTCCGGCACAGCCGCCGAGGCTGGCGAGGGCAAGGAAGGTCAGCAGCTTGCGCATGATGGATTTCGCTTGATGACAGGGGTTCAGCATACCTGTGATCAGTGGTCTTGGCTGGACGCTTTTGCCTGAATGTGGCCAATCTTCATGGAACATGTTTCGTCGCGCGCGATAGTCTTGGCGCAAACCCCGACTGGATGATCCGCATGCCGCACCGGCCATTCGCTCCCCTTCTACGCCTCGGTCTGGCAGGCCTGCTGCTGCTCGCGGGCGGTTGCAGCAGCCTGGACTACTACAGCCAGCTGGCCAGTGGCCAACTGAGCCTGCTGCGCGCCCGTGAACCGGTGGCGCAGGTGATCGCCGATCCTAGCCGTCCCCAGGCGCTGCGCGAGCACCTGATCCGTTCCCAAGAGGCGCGGGCCTTCGCCAGCCAGCACCTGCACCTGCCGGACAACCGCAGCTATCGGCTGTATGCCGATATCAGGCGGCCCTACGTGGTGTGGAACGTCTTCGCCACCCCGGAATTTTCCCTGACGCCGCAGAGCCACTGTTTCCCCATCGCCGGCTGTGTCGCCTATCGCGGCTACTACAGCCAGGGCGCGGCCCGGGGCGAAGCCGCGTTGCAGCGCCAGCAGGGCCTGGATGTGTACATCGGTGGGGTCGAGGCCTACTCGACCCTGGGCTGGTTCGATGACCCGATTCTCAGCTCGATGATGAACTGGGGCGACGAGCGCCTGGCGACGCTGATCTTCCATGAGCTGGCGCACCAGCGCTTCTATGTGAAGGACGACACCGAGTTCAACGAGTCCTACGCCAACTTCGTCGAGCAGGAAGGTACCCGGCAGTGGCGGGCGGCGCGCGGGTTGCCGGCGACCCTGGGCAACGAGACGCAGCAGAAGGACCAGTTCATTGCCCTGGTGCTGGAGACCCGCAAGCGCCTGCAGGCGCTCTACGCGCTGCCGTTGCCGGCCGAGCGGATGCGCGCGCGCAAGGCCGCCGAGTTCGAGCGCCTGCGCCAGGAATACCGGCGGCTGCAGGCGACGCAGTGGGCCGGCGACAAGCGCTACGATGGCTGGATCAATACGCCGCTGAACAACGCCAAGCTGTTGCCGTTCGGGCTGTATGACCAGTGGGTGCCGGCGTTTGCGGCGCTGTTCAGGCAGGTCGACGGCGATTGGCCGGCGTTTTTCACCGAGGTGGAAAGGCTGGGGGCCATGCCGCCCGAGGCGAGAAAGGCGGCGTTACAGAAATTGATGCCGGGCTGACCGGCCTCTTCGCGGGCAAGCCGCGCTCCTACAGAGAGGCCAGCGTGTGGCACAACCCTATCGGCGCGTGGCTTGCCCGCGAACGGCGCGGCTCGCTCTCGGGCCCTACACAAACGCCCGATGCAACTCGTCCAGTGTCTGGAAGTGATACGCCGGCTGCTCGGCACTCAGTTCCTCGAAGCTGCCGAACCCGTAACCCACCGCCGCCGCGGCCAGGCCGTTGCGGCGCGCGCCGATCAGGTCGTGCTTGCGGTCGCCGATCATCAGCGTATCGCCCGGTTCCAGGCCTTCCTCGGCGACCAGGTGGGCGATCAGCTCGACCTTGTCGGTCCGCGTGCCATCCAGCTCGCTGCCGTAGATCACCTTGAAGTGCCGGGCGAAGTCGAAATGCCGGGCGATCTCGCGGGCGAACACCCAGGGCTTGGAGGTGGCGATATACAGTGTGCGCCCTTGCCCGCCGAGGGTTTCCAGCAGCGGCACGACACCGTCGAACACACGGTTTTCATAGAGGCCGGTGACTTTGAAGCGCTCGCGGTAGAAATTCACCGCCTCCCAGGCCTTGGCCTCGTCGAAGCCGTAGAACTGCATGAACGCCTGCAGCAGCGGCGGGCCGATGAAGTGTTCCAGCTTGCCCAGGTCCGGCTCGTCGATACCCAGCTTGGCGAGGGCGAACTGGATCGAGCGGGTGATGCCCTCGCGTGGGTCGGTCAGGGTGCCGTCGAGGTCGAACAGAATTGTCTGGTAGTGCATGAAATGTCCCAATCCGTACAGAAAACGCTCACTCGGCGCGGTCGTAGCCTTCGGCGATGTGCTGATCCTTGAGCTTCACGTAGTTCGCGGCGCTGTAGGTGAAAAAGGCCTTCTCCTTCTCCGTCAGCGGCCGCACCTGCTTCACCGGGCTGCCGACGTAGAGAAAGCCGCTGGCCAGTTGCTTGCCCGGTGGCACCAGGCTGCCGGCGCCGACGATCACCTCGTCCTCGATCACCGCGCCATCCATGACGATACTGCCCATGCCGATCAGGATCCGGCTGCCGATGCTGCAGCCGTGCAGCATGACCTTGTGGGCGATGGTCACGTCATCGCCGATCAGCAGCGGGAAACCGTCGGGGTTGAAAGGCCCGGCGTGGGTGATGTGCAACACGCAACCGTCCTGCACGCTGGTGCGGGCGCCAATGCGGATGCGGTGCATGTCGCCACGGATCACGGTCAACGGCCAGATCGAACTGTCGTCGCCGATCTCGACATCGCCGATCACCACCGCCGAGTGGTCGACAAAAGCCCTGGAACCCAGGGACGGCGTGTGGTTCTGGTAGGTGCGAAGGGTCACGATAGGCACTCTCTCTGTTGCTGATAGCTGCGGTGGGCATTGATTGTAATTAAGATGGCCCCATCTTTGTTCCTACATGTTTTTTCAGCCAAGGTGTCCACCGTGAGCGCGAACAACCCTCTTCTGCAGCCCTACGACCTGCCGCCCTTCTCGGCGATCCGTGCCGAGCACGTGCAACCGGCCATCGAGCAGATCCTCGCCGACAACCGCAAGGCCATCGAAGGTATCCTGCAAAGCCAGGGGAAAAATCCGAGCTGGGCCGGCCTGGTGCTGGCCATGGACGAACTCAACGACCGCCTGGGCGCCGCCTGGAGCCCGGTCAGCCACCTCAACGCGGTGTGCAACAGCCAGGAACTGCGCGAAGCCTACGAGGCCTGCCTGCCGGCGCTCAGTGCCTACTCCACCGAGCTGGGCCAGAACCGCGAGCTGTTCCAGGCCTTCGAAGCCCTGGCCAACAGCCCCGAGGCCGCCGGCTTCGACGTGGCGCAGAAAACCATTCTCGAACATTCGCTGCGTGACTTCCGCCTGTCGGGTATCGACCTGCCCGAGGCCGAGCAGAAGCGTTATGCCGAGGTGCAGAGCAAGCTGTCGGAGCTGGGCAGCCGCTTCTCCAACCAGTTGCTCGACGCCACCCAGGCCTGGACCAAGCACATCACCGACGAGGCCGCCCTCGCCGGGCTGAGTCCTTCGGCCAAGGCGCAGATGGCCGCCGCGGCCCAGGCCAAGGGCCTGGAAGGCTGGCTGATCACCCTGGAATTCCCCAGCTACTACGCGGTGATGACCTACGCCGAAGACCGCGCCCTGCGCGAAGAGGTCTACGCCGCCTACTGCACCCGCGCCTCCGACCAGGGCCCCAACGCCGGCCAGTTCGACAACGGCCCGGTGATGGCTGAAATTCTCGACCTGCGCCAGGAACTGGCCAAGCTGCTGGGCTTTGCCAGCTTCGCCGAACTGAGCCTGGCGACCAAGATGGCCGATTCCAGCGACCAGGTGCTGACCTTCCTGCGCGACCTGGCCAAGCGCAGCAAGCCGTTCGCCGCCCAGGACCTGCAACAGCTCAAGGCCTACGCTGCCGAGCAGGGCTGTGCCGAACTGCAGAGCTGGGACAGCGGCTTCTACGGCGAGAAGCTTCGTGAGCAGCGCTACAGCGTGTCCCAGGAAGCCCTGCGTGCCTACTTCCCGATCGACAAGGTGCTCGGCGGCCTGTTCGCCATCGTGCAGAAGCTCTACGGCATCGAGATCGCCGAGCAGACCGGTTTCGATACCTGGCACCCGGATGTCCGCCTGTTCGAAATCAGGGAGAACGGCCAGCACGTCGGACGCTTCTTCTTCGACCTGTATGCCCGCGCGAACAAGCGGGGCGGCGCCTGGATGGACGGTGCCCGTGACCGTCGCCGCACCGCCGATGGCGTGCTGCAGAGCCCGGTGGCCAACCTGGTGTGCAACTTCGCCCCGGCCGACAGCGGCAAGCCGGCGCTGCTGACCCACGACGAAGTGACCACCCTGTTCCACGAATTCGGCCACGGCCTGCACCACCTGCTGACCCGCGTCGAGCATGCCGGGGTATCCGGTATCAACGGCGTGGCCTGGGACGCGGTGGAACTGCCGAGCCAGTTCATGGAGAACTGGTGCTGGGAGCCGGAAGGCCTGGCGCTGATCTCCGGCCACTACGAGACGGGCGAGCCACTGCCCCAGGACCTGCTGGAAAAAATGCTCGCGGCGAAGAACTTCCAGTCCGGCCTGATGATGGTGCGCCAGCTGGAGTTCTCGCTGTTCGACTTCGAACTGCATGCCACCCACGGCGACGGCCGCAGCGTGGCCCAGGTGCTGGAGGCGGTGCGCAACGAGGTCTCGGTGATGCGTCCACCGGCCTACAACCGCTTCCCCAACAGCTTCGCGCACATCTTCGCCGGTGGCTACGCGGCCGGCTACTACAGTTACAAGTGGGCCGAGGTGCTGTCGGCGGATGCCTTCTCGCGGTTCGAGGAAGAAGGCGTGCTCAATGCCCGGACCGGTCGCGCGTTCCGCGAAGCGATCCTTGCCCGCGGTGGCTCCCAGGCACCGATGGTGCTGTTCGTCGATTTCCGTGGCCGTGAACCTTCGATTGACGCATTGTTGCGCCACAGCGGCCTGAGCGAGGACGCGGCGGCATGAGTGAGGTAGTCGTGACCAAGACCAGGAAACGCTTCATCGCCGGGGCGGTCTGCCCGGCGTGCAGCGAGCAGGACAAGCTGATGATGTGGAGCGAGGATGACGTTCCGCACCGTGAATGCGTGGCGTGCGGCTATGCCGACACGCTCAACGAACAGGGGCTGTCGGTGCCCAGGGAGTTGAGCACGCGGGTCAATACGCCGGCGGCCAAGGTGGCCGACAAGACCGTCCAGACTGTGCAGTTCTTCCCCAATCCCAAGCTGAAAAAGCCGAGCGAGTAATCGCGGTCGCCGGGCCTATCTATGTAGGTCCAGCGCCAGGCTTGCGCCACCTAGGCTCGCTCCTTGAGTGGTCCCGTTCCGGGGCCGCGTCTCTCAAGGAGTGACCATGGGTACCTACAACCCGCTGCTGCATCACTGTGGCGAACTGCCGCCTTACTCGTCCATACGCGCCCATCACCTGGTACCGGCGATGCTGCAGGTGCGCAACGAGGCCCGCAGCACCATCGAGGCGATCCTCGTCAGTCAGCGCGAGCTGCCCACCTGGGATGATTTCGTCGTGCCGCTCGACGCGCTCGGCGCGCGCATGGCCTGGTGTGTCGGCACCCTCCTGGCCCTGTCCCGCGCGCGTTCCGGGGCGAAGTGGAACAAGGCGTTCGTGCGCTGTTTTCGCATCGAGGTGCAGTTCGACCAACTGCTCTGGGGCAACGAGCAGCTGTACGCCCTCTACCAGAAGCTGGCCGCCAGCCCGCTGGCCCGCCAGTTCAGTCGGCCGCGCCGGGTCCTGCTCGACAGGGTCCTGCGGCGCTTCCGTCTGGATGGCATGGCGCTGCCCGCCGAGCAGCGCCAGCGGTTCAGGGAACTGGGCGAGACGACCGATGAACTGCGCCTGCGCTTTCTCAGCAATGTGGCCGCGGCCACCGACTGTTCCAGCTGGCAGATCGACGTGGCGGACGAGGCGCTGCTGGACGGGCTGTCCAGCCACGACAAGGCGGCCATGGCCCTCTATCAGGACAAGCAACTGCTGGGCTGGAAGATCGACATGAGCGATCCGGAGCTGGTCCGCACGATCATGACCGACGCCCAGGCATCGGCCTTGCGCCAGCAGGTGTTCCAGCGACGCGGCACCCTGGCCTCCGACCAGGGCCTGGCGGACTGCAAGACTTTCGACAACAGCAGGGTGCTCGAACAGTTGCTGCAGCTGCGCCTGGAACAGGCGCGGATGCTGGGCTTTGGCAGTTTCGCCGAACTGGCCCTGCAACGTCTTTCGGTGCGCAAGCCGGCCCATGTGCTCTGGTTCCTCCACCAGCAGATCGCGAGCAAGGCCCCCGCCTGGATCACCGAGCGCGAAGAACTGACCTCATTGGCACCCGCCCCCCTGCAACCCTGGGACTATCTGTACTACGGGCAGAAGAGGCGCCTGCACAAAGGGGCACTGGATGAGGACGAGTTCCGTCGCCATTTCGAACTCGAACGGGTGCTGGGAAAGATGTTCGACCTGCCCAGGCGCCTGTTCGGCATCGAGTTCGTCGAGCGCCCGCAGCTCGATACCTGGCACGCCAGCGTGCGCGCCTTCGAGGTCCGCGAAGCCGGGCAGACCCTCGGTTATCTGTTTCTCGATCTGTTTTCCCGCGAGCAGAAACTGTTCAAGTCCGGCTCCACGTTTTCCCTTGCCCATCGCCTGCTGTCGGTCGAGGGGCGCGAAGTGAAGCTGCCGGTGGCGGTGTTGTCCTGTGCCCTGCCCGGCAATGGCGCAGGTGCGCCCGTGCTGCTGAAACACGGGCAGGTGCGGACCCTGTTCCACGAGTTCGGGCATTGCCTGTATCAACTGCTCGACACGTCGGAAACCTGGCAGTTGTCGTGCAGCGAGCATTCGGGGATGGATGTGCGGGAGTTTTTTTCCAGATTGATGGAACGCTGGAGCTACAACGTCGATTTCCTGGTCGACATGAGCCGTCACCACCAGACCGGGGCCAGCCTGTCCACCGAGCAGGCCCGTCGCCTGCGGATCTTCCTGGAAAGCCAGACCTGGCTGAATGACAGTATGCAACTGATGTATTCGGGCATGGACTTTTTCCTGCACCTGCTGCAGCCGGTCGATACCGCGAATATCCACGCGCTGACCCAGGAGAACCTCGCCCATTGGCCCAAGCCGATGCCCGACCGTTTCATCTACTCCTTCACCCACCTGGTCACGGGCTATGAGGCCCGCTATTTCACCTATCTGTGGGGACTGGAACTGGCTACGGAGGTCTTTGCGCGTTTCGTGGAAAAGGGGCTGTTCGATGCTGTGGAGGGCCGTCGCCTGCGCGAGGAACTGTTTGTTCCGGCGCCCATCCGTTCGTTGACGGAATCCGTCGCGGCCTTTCTCGGGCGACCGGCGAAAGCCGTCATGCGCGACTCGAGCGACCCGCAGTTCATCGACCTGATGGAGCAACTGGTCAAGGTGCAGAACGGCGAGGCCGCTGGTCAGGACACCGAAAGCGACCCTGCAGGCCCGGCCCGGCCGCGCTCGGTCCCGGCGTGGGCGGCGATGATGTTCGGTTCGGCGTTGAAGGCGCCACGGGTCAGTGCCGGCCCGGCATCGCCCTCAGTGGGCGTTGGCCGAAGCTGACTTGAACCAGTTCTGCACATTGCAGGTGGCGAATGGGCTGGTGCTGCAATCGCCATTGGCCAGGGCCGTGCGAAGTTTGTCGATATCGGCCTTCATCATGTAGCGAATGCCGTCCTTATGGTGGGAACTTTCGCCAAAGCCACCCTGAGTCATTTCGGCCAGGGCGTCCTCCTTGCTCCAGCCCTGGACGACCACCCGGTACATGGCCGCCATCAAGCCGGTGCGATCGGAGCCGTGCTTGCAATGCATCAGCACCGGGCCGTGGCCTTCGGCGTCCCTGATCGCCCGCAGGGCGGCCAGCACGTCGGCGTCGTCGACATGGTTGGTGCGGTAGGGCAGTTGCACTTTCTTGACGTTGGGGGTCACCAGCCAGCTGGCGTCCGACTCCGGCAGGAAGTTGATCACCGTGCCGATCTTCAGCTGTTCCAGCAGCGGCAGGGCATCGGCGTCCGGCAGTGCGCTGCGGTAGAGCGTCGGGCTCATCTGGTTCAGGTTGTATTTGTCGCCGACCGGCTGGGCCCACTGGGGCGGGCGGACGAAGGTGCTGTCGGCTTGGGCCTGGGCCAGCATGAACAGGCTGCTCAGGGTGATGCACAGGATCGCGAGGGCACGAGTGATGGACATGACAGGGTGACCCGGGAGAGAGGGGAGACTGGCACGCAGCATGCCCCCCGAGGGATCAAAAGCCTGTGAGGCTCATGTCAAAGATTCGTCGGTGAAGCCCGCAGGTCGGCGAGTGCTGGTCAGATCCCGCCTGCTCGATTACTGTATATAAATACAGTCAAGGGCTTCGCCAATGTCCACTCCTCTCCCGCCACGCGGTCGTGGCACCGCGAGCAACCCGCACAACCGCTTCGCGCCGAGCCGCTCGGTGGTCGAGGACGACGGCTGGTACCAGGAGGTGCCGCCAACCCAGGGCACCGAGGTGCGCATCGAGACGGCGAAGACCATCATCACCCGCAATACCTCGCCGGACCTGCCCTTCGACCGCTCCATCAACCCCTATCGCGGTTGCGAGCACGGCTGCATCTACTGCTACGCGCGGCCCAGCCACGCCTACTGGGACATGTCGCCGGGCCTGGATTTCGAGACCCGGCTGATCGCCAAGAGCAACGCGCCGGCGGTGCTCGAACAGCAGCTGTCGAAACCGGGCTACCGCTGCGCGCCGATCAACCTGGGTTCCAATACCGACCCCTACCAGCCGATCGAGCGCGAGCACCGGCTGACCCGGCAGACCCTCGAAGTGCTGCTGCGTTACCGGCATCCGGTGACGATCGTGACCAAGGGCGCGCTGATCCTGCGTGACCTCGACCTGCTGGCGGAGCTGGCCCGGCAGCGGCTGGTGGCGGTGATGATCAGCCTGACCACCCTGGACGACGAACTCAAGCGCATCCTCGAACCCCGCGCCGCGGCACCCAGGGCGCGCCTGCGGGCAATCCGGGTGATGCGCGAGGCAGGCATTCCGGTGGGCGTGCTGTGCTCGCCGATGATTCCGATGATCAACGACAGCGAACTCGAAAGCCTGCTCGGCGAGGCCCATGCCGCCGGTGCCCGGAGCGCCGCCTACATGATGTTGCGGCTGCCGCTGGAGGTGGCGCCGCTGTTCGAGGAATGGCTGGCCGCGCATTACCCGCAGCGGGCGGCCCATGTCCTCAGCCTGATCCGCCAGAGCCGCGGCGGCGAGCTGTACGACAGCCGCTTCGGTGCGCGGATGCGTGGCGAGGGACCGTTCGCCGACCTGCTCGCCCAGCGCTTCGCCAAGGCCCTCAAGCGCCTGGGTCTGGACCGCCGGGACGGTTTCAACCTCGATTGCAGCCTTTTCTGCCCGCCGGGAGCGCAGATGTCACTGCTCTGACGTAAGCTTTGGATGAGGCATGCCATATAATGCTTCTTCGTGATGGCTGGCGTCGGGACTGTCCCTCGGGAGTGATGTGGAACACCCGTCCTAGAGCCTCTGATTCAGTTTGAGTTAAGTTTCCACGGTTATGGTGACCAGGCCTGTGTTTTTGCAGGTAGTGTTCAAGGAATCGGGCGCGCTGACCCGAAGAACGCTGGCCCTGAGCAAGCCAAATCAGGAAAATCCCCTTAAATCCGCCCGTAAAGAGGATGAATCATGAGTGACAAGGATAAACAGCCGTTGGCTGCGTCGGCTTCAGTGCTCCCCGAGACCGAAAGCGCCGATGCAGCACTGCAACATATCGTCGATGGTTTTCTGCGTTTTCACCATGAAGTCTTTCCGCAGCAGGAAGAACTTTTCAAGAAACTCGCCACGGCCCAGGCTCCCCGGGCCATGTTCATCACTTGCGCCGACTCGCGCATCGTTCCCGAACTCATCACCCAGACCGGCCCCGGCGACCTGTTCGTCACCCGCAACGTCGGCAACGTGGTGCCACCTTACGGCCAGATGAACGGTGGTGTGTCCACCGCCATCGAGTACGCCGTACTCGCCCTTGGCGTGCAGCACATCATTATCTGCGGCCACTCGGACTGCGGCGCCATGCGCGCGGTGCTGAACCCTGAAAGCCTGGACAAGATGCCCACGGTAAAGGCCTGGCTGCGGCATGCCGAGGTGGCACGCACCATGGTCCATGACAACTGCAATTGCGCCGACGAACGTGAAAGCATGCACGTGGTGACCGAAGAGAACGTGATCGCCCAACTGCAGCACCTGCGTACCCACCCTTCGGTGGCCTCGCGCATCGCCAGCGGGCATCTGTTCATCCATGGCTGGGTGTACAACATCGAAACCAGCGAAATCAAAGCCTACGACGCGGACCGGGGCGATTTCCTGCCTCTGGATGGCACCCACCCCATCCCCTGCGCGACGCCCAAGGCACGCTTCTAGAGCCGGGCTCGGCGGTATTCGCCCTTTTGACGGCCGTCGACGTCGTCAGAAGGGAGCGGTATTGCCGGGACAGGTCACTTCTGCCTAAAGCTCTTCTCAATCGATAAGGTTCTGCCATGACTGCCACAGAGCGGTCTGGCTTTGCCATGCCTGAAGAAATCCTCAGGAGATTCGTCATGCGTGCTGCGCAACTGAAAGCTGTTTTACCCCGGGAGCTGCTGGCTTCCGTGGTGGTGTTCCTGGTCGCCCTGCCGCTGTGCATGGGAATCGCCATCGCGTCCGGCGTGCCGCCGGCCAAGGGATTGATCACCGGTATCGTCGGTGGCCTGGTGGTCGGCTGGCTGGCGGGTTCGCCGTTGCAGGTCAGCGGTCCGGCCGCGGGCCTGGCGGTGCTGGTGTTCGAACTGGTGCGCCAGCATGGCCTCGCCATGCTCGGGCCGATCCTGCTGCTGGCCGGCCTGCTGCAACTGCTCGCCGGGCGCCTGCGCCTGGGCTGCTGGTTCCGGGTTACCGCTCCGGCCGTGGTGTACGGGATGCTCGCCGGTATTGGCGTGCTGATCGTGCTGTCGCAGATCCATGTGATGTTCGACGCATCGCCCTTGCCTTCGGGCCTGGACAACCTGCTGGGCTTTCCCCAGGCCCTGGGCAAGGCCCTGCCGCTGGTCGGTGCCGGCATCGGCTGGCAGGCCGGCTTGCTGGGCCTGCTGACGATCCTGGTGATGTGGCTCTGGGAGAAGTTCAAGCCACAGCGCCTGCGCTTCGTGCCGGGCGCCCTGCTGGGCGTGGGCCTGGCGACACTGGTGAGCCTGGTGCTGGCGTTGCCGGTACGCCGCGTGGAGGTGCCGGAGAACCTGGCCGAGGCCATCGACTGGCTGCGTCCGGCCGACCTGCTCAACCTGGCCGACCCGGCGATCCTGGTCGCGGCCTTTGCCGTGGCCTTCATCGCCAGTGCCGAAACCCTGCTCTCGGCGGCGGCGGTCGACCGCATGCATGACGGCCAGCGCTCCGACTTCGACCGCGAGCTGTCGGCGCAAGGGGTCGGCAACATGCTCTGCGGCCTGCTTGGGGCATTGCCGATGACCGGGGTGATCGTGCGCAGTTCGGCCAACGTCCAGGCTGGCGCCCGCACCCGCCTGTCGACCATGCTCCATGGCCTCTGGCTGCTGGCCTTCGTGCTGTTGCTGGCGAGCGTGCTGCAGAGCATTCCGGTGGCGAGCCTGGCCGGCGTGCTGGTGTTCACCGGGTTGAAGCTGGTCGACCTCAAGGTCTTCCGCAGCCTGGGCCGCTACGGGCGGATGCCGATGTTCACCTATGCCGCGACGGCATTGGCGATCGTCTTCACCGACCTGCTGACCGGCGTGCTGATCGGTTTCGGCCTGACCCTGGCGAAGCTGGCCTGGAAGGCCTCGCGGCTGAAGGTCAGCCTGGTGGACCTGCCGAGTGAAGGCGAGCAGGAACTGCGCCTGACCGGGGCGGCGACCTTTCTCAAGGTGCCGGTACTGACTCAGGTGCTGTCGAAGGTGCCGCCGGGAACCACGCTGCATGTGCCACTGAGCAACCTGACCTACATCGACCATTCCTGCCTGGAACTGCTCGAGGAATGGGGGCGCGCCAACGCGGCCAAGGGCTCGCGGCTGGTGATCGAATCCCGTGGGTTGAAACGGCGTCTGGAGGGTCGCCTGCGCACCACGACCGGTGTGGGGTCGACGGTCTAGGTGCGCAGCGGCAAGGTCAGGCGGCGGGCTGTTCCAGTTCCAGCTCCACACCCAGTTGGCGGGACAGGCAAGGCCAGCGTTTCCACGCCGCTTCCGTGTCCGGGCTGTTGAGGCGGTCGCGATAGGCTTCCACCGATTCGAGGGCGAAACTCTCCTCGTCGAGCATTTCATCGACCGCGTGATGCACCGCTTCATCCAGTTGGTTGGCGAACGCTTCGCCGATCAACTGGTGGGCGATCAGGTTGGCCACGGTGGTGTTCAGCGGGATCAGCGACTGGCCGAAATGCACGATGTACAGATCGTTGACCTCCTCCACCAGGCGATGTGCCAGATAGGCTTCGTCCAGCAGGCCGTCGAGGCCGACATGGCCTTCGAGAATGCTGGGCGGTTGCAGGAAGAACTGCTCGGCAATTTTCAGCACAGGTTTGATCTGCGATTCGATACCCGCTTCGCGGGCGACCGAATTGGCGGCATCCAGCAGGTCGGGGACCAGCTCGATGTAGGCGGTTACAAAACGGGTCATGACTCCCGTGGCATCGATCTCCGGTAATTGAATGGCAGGGTGCAGGTGCGGCAGTTGAACTTCCAGTTGTCGCGTCAATTGGCCGGTTTCGGCTTCGTGTTGATGTGCACGTTGTATTTGCTCGCGCAATGCGGCGGTGTTCATGAATGCTCCAGTCGGTAATACAAAGGGAAAAAGGGAGACCATAAGGTAGCTGGGTTATAAAAGCTGTTAAGACGTATTTGTAATAATTATTTCATGGTTATATGCGTGCGTTATATTGAATTGCCATCATTTCGCTACAGCCCACGCCATTCGTGGCTTTCAGGAAACTGACAGGTTCATTTTTTGTATTGCATTGCGTGGTCCCGGTCGCTGTCTATACTCGGTTTTGTATGGAGTTAGCTGATGACGTCCGGCTTTGTGTTTCGGCAAGACCGAATGGTCCGCGTGCGTAGTCCGACCATTCCCCTTTGCCCCAGGTGAAAGCCGACGGGATAACAAGAACGATAAGGGGAACGCGCAATGATGCGACATCCACGGGTCTGGATGGGCCTGCTGTTGTGGTCGTTATTCAGCCAGGCGCAAGCCGCCTGGACCACGAATATGACGCAGGGGGCGACCGAGGTCAGTCACGCGGTCTTCGACCTGCACATGACCATCTTCTGGATCTGCGTGGTGATCGGTGTCATCGTCTTCGGGGCGATGTTCTGGTCGATGATCATTCACCGCCGCTCCACCGGCCAGGTGGCCGCCCGCTTCCACGAAAGCACCACGGTGGAGATCCTCTGGACCGTCGTGCCGCTGCTGATCCTGGTGGCCATGGCGATTCCGGCCACCGCCACGCTGATCAGGATGTACGACACCAGCGAATCGGACGTGGACATCCAGATCACCGGTTACCAGTGGAAGTGGCACTACAAGTACCTGGGCCAGGACGTCGAGTTCTTCAGCAACCTGGCCACGCCCCAGGACCAGATCCACAACCAGGCCGCCAAGGGCGAGCACTACCTGCTCGAGGTCGACCAGCCGCTGGTGCTGCCGGCGGGGGTGAAGGTGCGTTTCCTGGTGACCGCCGCCGACGTGATCCACTCCTGGTGGGTGCCGGCCTTCGCGGTCAAGCGCGACGCCATCCCCGGTTTCGTCAACGAGGCCTGGACCAAGGTCGACAAGCCCGGCATCTACCGTGGCCAGTGCGCCGAGCTGTGCGGCAAGGACCACGGTTTCATGCCCATCGTCGTCGACGTGAAATCCCCTGCCGACTACGACGCCTGGCTGACCGAGCGCAAGGCCGAGGCGGCCAAGCTCAAGGAACTGACCAGCAAGGAATGGACCCTCGACGAGCTGGTGGCCCGTGGCGACAAGATCTACCACACCACCTGCGTCGCCTGTCACCAGGCCGAAGGCCAGGGCCTGCCGCCGATGTTCCCGGCGCTCAAGGGCTCGAAAATCGCCACCGGGCCCAAGGAAGCCCACCTGAGCCTGGTCTTCCACGGCAAGCCGGGTACCGCGATGGCGGCTTTCGGCAAGCAGCTTTCGGAAGTCGATATCGCCGCGGTCGTCACTTACGAGCGCAACGCCTGGGGCAACAACAAGGGCGACATGGTCACGCCGAAAGACGTGCTGGCGTTGAAACAGGCAGAAAGCAAATGACCGGGCCCATCGTGTTCCCGGGCCGTCCGGTTCAAACCTCTGCAGGAGACAGGACATGAGTGCTGTGATCGATGACCATGGTCACGCCGGTGACCACGCCCACGGTCCCGCCAAGGGCCTGATGCGCTGGGTGCTGACCACCAACCACAAGGATATCGGCACGCTGTACCTGTGGTTCAGTTTCGCCATGTTCCTGATCGGCGGCTCGTTCGCCATGGTGATCCGCGCCGAGCTGTTCCAGCCCGGCCTGCAGATCGTGCAGCCGGCGTTCTTCAACCAGATGACCACCATGCATGGCCTGGTGATGGTCTTCGGCGCGGTGATGCCGGCCTTCGTCGGCCTCGCCAACTGGATGATCCCGTTGATGATCGGCGCGCCGGACATGGCCCTGCCGCGGATGAACAACTTCAGCTTCTGGCTGCTGCCGGCGGCGTTCGGCCTGCTGGTCTCGACCCTGTTCAGCGCCGGTGGCGGACCGAACTTCGGCTGGACCTTCTATGCGCCGCTGTCGACCACCTACGCGCCGGAAAGCGTCACCTATTTCATCTTCGCCATCCACCTGATGGGCATCAGTTCGATCATGGGCGCGATCAACGTGGTCTCGACCATCCTCAACCTGCGGGCCCCGGGCATGACGTTGATGAAGATGCCGCTGTTCGTCTGGACCTGGCTGATCACCGCCTTCCTGCTGATCGCGGTGATGCCGGTGCTGGCCGGCTGCGTGACCATGATGCTGATGGACATCCACTTCGGCACCAGTTTCTTCAGTGCCGCCGGCGGCGGTGACCCGGTGCTGTTCCAGCACGTGTTCTGGTTCTTCGGCCATCCCGAGGTGTACATCATGATCCTGCCGGCCTTCGGCGCCGTCAGCGCGATCATCCCGACCTTCTCGCGCAAGCCGCTGTTCGGCTACACCTCGATGGTCTACGCCACGGCGAGCATCGCCTTCCTGTCGTTCATCGTCTGGGCGCACCACATGTTCGTGGTCGGCATCCCGCTGGTGGGCGAGCTGTTCTTCATGTACGCGACCATGCTGATCGCGGTGCCGACCGGGGTGAAGGTGTTCAACTGGGTCAGCACCATGTGGCAGGGTTCGCTGACTTTCGAGACGCCGATGCTGTTCGCCGTGGCGTTCGTCATCCTGTTCTCCATCGGCGGCTTCTCCGGGCTGATGCTGGCGATCGCGCCGGCGGATTTCCAGTACCAGGACACCTACTTCGTGGTGGCGCACTTCCACTACGTGCTGGTGCCGGGGGCGATCTTCGGCATCTTCGCCTCGGCCTACTACTGGCTGCCGAAGTGGACCGGCCACATGTACGACGAAACCCTGGGCAAGCTGCATTTCTGGCTGTCGTTCGTCGGCATGAACCTGACCTTCTTCCCGATGCACTTCGTCGGCCTTGCCGGTATGCCGCGGCGGATTCCCGACTACAACCTGCAGTTCGCCGACTTCAACATGGTCTCGTCGATCGGTGGCTTCATGTTCGGCACCACGCAGTTGCTGTTCCTGTTCATCGTCATCAAGTGCATCCGTGGCGGCCCGGCAGCGCCGGCCAAGCCGTGGGACGGTGCCGAGGGCCTGGAGTGGAGCATTCCGTCGCCGGCGCCGTACCACACCTTCACCACGCCGCCGGAAGTGAAGTGACCGGGAGGACCGTCCGATGAGCGACTCGGTTTCACTCAGGCGCCTGGTCAGCCGACTGCTGCTGGTGGTGGTGGCGATGTTCGCCTTCGGCTTCGCCCTGGTGCCGATCTACGACGTGATGTGCAAGGCGTTCGGCATCAATGGCAAGACCGCCGGCCAGTACGAGGGTGAGCAGGTGGTGGATGCCTCGCGCCAGATCGGCGTGCAGTTCCTCTCCACCAACGCGGTGGACATGGTCTGGGCGTTCTACCCCAAGGCCGACCGGATCGACGTCCACCCCGGTGCCGTGAACGAGATGATCTTCGTCGCCTACAACCCTACCGACCGGGTGATGAAGGCCCAGGCCATCCCGAGCATTTCCCCGGGCAATGCGGCGGTGTATTTCCACAAGACCGAATGTTTCTGCTTCACCCAGCAGACGCTCAAGCCCGGGGAGCGGGTCGAGATGCCGGTCCGTTTCATCGTTGACCGTGACATGCCCAGGGATGTGAAGCACCTGACGCTGGCCTACACGCTGTTCGACATCACCGCCCACAACCCACCCGGGGCCCACTCGGGAGGGTAGGCCAGTCGGCGTGCCCGACAAGGAGAACAATAGATGGCGACTCCAACCCACGAGCATTACTACGTCCCGGCCCAGAGCAAGTGGCCGATCATCGCCACCCTCGGCCTGCTGGTCACGGTCTACGGCCTGGGCACCTGGTTCAACGACCTCAAGGCGGCCCGCCCGGAATCCCATGGCCCGCTGATCTTCTTCGTCGGCGGCCTGCTGCTGGCCTACATGCTGTTCGGCTGGTTCGGCGCGGTGATCAGGGAAAGCCGCTCCGGCCTCTACAGCCCGCAGATGGATCGTTCGTTCCGTTGGGGCATGAGCTGGTTCATCTTTTCCGAGGTGATGTTCTTCATCGCCTTCTTCGGCGCGCTGTTCTACGTGCGGCACATGTCGGTGCCGTGGCTGGCCGGTGAAGGTGGCGCCAAGGGCCTGGCCCATATGCTCTGGCCGGAGTTCCAGAAAGCCTGGCCGCTGCTGGACAACCCGGACCCGAAACTCTTCCCGTCACCCAAGGGCACCATCAGCCCGTGGGGCCTGCCGCTGCTCAACACCGTACTGCTGGTCAGCTCCAGCGTGACGGTGACCTTTGCCCACCATGCCCTGAAGAAGGGCCACCGTGGCGCGCTGAAAGCCTGGCTGGCGCTGACGGTGCTGCTCGGGCTGGCGTTCCTCGGCTTCCAGGCCAAGGAATACCTGCACGCCTACCACGAGTTGGGCCTGACCCTCGGTTCGGGCATCTACGGTGCGACGTTCTTCATGCTCACCGGGTTCCACGGTGCCCACGTGACCATCGGCACGCTGATCCTGTTCGTGATGCTGGTACGCATCCTGCGCGGGCACTTCGACGCCGAGCACCAGTTCGGCTTCGAGGCGGCGAGCTGGTACTGGCACTTCGTCGACGTGGTCTGGATCGGTCTGTTCGTTTTCGTCTACGTGCTGTGAACGCGGCGCCCGCCTACCAGGGGGCGCTGGAGACCAGTTGGCCGCTGTAGAAGCCCCAGGTGATCAAGCCGAGGGTGGCCGCGGCGAGGACGACACGAAGGGTCAACGCGGTCAGCAGGCGATGGGACGGACCCTCGTCCCTGACCAGAAAGAACAGGCCGCTGAACAGGCTGACCACCGTGGCAATCAGCATCAGGACTATCGCCGCTTTGAGCATGGTGAGACTCCGGGGGGAGATGCGCATGTATTTGAGTATAGCGAGCCCGCTTCCTGTCCATGGGGTGCCAGCATGAGGCACTTTCGTCCCGGTGTGGCCCCGACCCTGGTGGTGCTGTTGTTGCTGCCGGTGCTGGTGTCGCTGGGTTTCTGGCAACTGCACCGTGGCGAGGAGAAGCGGGTGTTGCTCGACAGTCATGCCCAGCGGCGCATGGCCGAGCCGCTGAGCGTCGGGCAGCTCCACGACAAGGCCGATCCGGCCTTTCGCCGGGTGCGCCTGCGCGGCCAGTTCGATGGCGAGCACAGCTACCTGCTGGACAACCGCATTCGCAACGGCCGGGTTGGCGTCGAGCTCATCCAGCCGTTCCACGACCAGGCCAGCGGGCTCTGGTTGCTGGTCAACCGTGGCTGGCTGCCCTGGCCGCAACGGCGCACCCCACCGTCGTTCAGCACGCCGGAGCAGGTGCTGAACCTCGACGCCTGGGTCTACGTGGCGCCGGGCGCGACCTTCCAGTTGCACGCCGACCCGGCCGATGCCGCCTGGCCGCGACTGGTGACCGCGATCGAACCGGACAGGCTGTGGAAGGAACTGGGCCGTGACGGCTTCGCCTACGAACTGCGCCAGGAGCCCGGCCCCGGCAGCTACGAAACCGGCTGGCCGGTGGTGGCCGAAGGCATGGGGCCGGAAAAGCACCTCGGCTACGCCGTGCAGTGGTTCGCCATGGCCCTGGCCCTGTTCGGTCTCTATCTCTATCTCGGATGGCATAACGCAAGGGAGAAACAGCATGGGAGCGGCCATGAATCCATTCGACACCACTGAGCCACGTCAGCCGGGCGTGCGTGCCCGTGGTCGCTGGCAACTGATCCTCATCGTGCTGATGGTCATCGGACCGATGCTCCTGGCCACCGGCATGTACAAGCTGCAGTTCTGGGTGCCGGAAGGCCGCAGCTACCACGGCGAACTGATCGGCAACGGCCAGGGCCGTGCCGACCTCGGGATACGGGCCGAAGAGACCCGCTGGCAACTGCTGGTGACCGCGCCGCAGGCGTGCTCGGTGGACTGCCAGCAATTGGTCTACCTGGCGCGGCAGATCCATATCGGCCTGGGACGCGATGCTTCGCGGGCCAGTCACGCGCTCGCGACCGCGCAGCCACTGGCCGACGACTACGCCGCCAAGCTGCAACGCGAGTATCCGCAACTGCAACGCTATGCCCTCGATCTGCCCGCCTACACCCGCCAGATCCGGGGCGCCGCCGGGCCACAACTGTGGATCATCGACCCCCACGGCAACCTGGTGCTGCGCTACGACGCCCGGGTCAAGGGCAAGGACCTGCTCAACGACCTGCGCCAACTGCTGAAACTGTCGAACATCGGCTAAGGAGAACGGCATGGCCAAGCCAGGATTCCGCCTCGCGCTGTTTGCCACCCTGCTGGCGCTGATCGTCGTGCTGCTCGGTGCCTACACCCGCCTGACCCATGCCGGCCTCGGCTGCCCGGACTGGCCGGGTTGCTACGGATTCATCGGCGTGCCCAAGAGCGAGGCCCAGTTGGCCCATGCCGAACTGCATTTCCCCGATTCGCCGGTGGAGGCGCACAAGGGCTGGAACGAAATGATCCACCGCTATTTCGCCGGTACCCTGGCCCTGGCGATCGTCGTCCTGGCGGCCCGTTCCTGGAGGGAACGGCGCCGTGAAGGCCAGCCGCTGAAGCTGCCGCTGTTCCTGCTGGCGGTGGTGCTCGCCCAGGCCGCGTTCGGCATGTGGACGGTGACCCTCAAGCTTTGGCCGCAGGTGGTGACCGGCCATCTGCTCGGCGGTTTCGCCACCTTGAGCCTGCTGTTCCTGCTGACCCTGCGCCTGTCCGGCGTGTTGCCGGCGCTGGCGGTGCCCCGGCGCCTGCAACGCTGGGCAACGGCCGGGCTGCTGCTGGTGATCCTGCAGATCGCCCTCGGCGGCTGGGTCAGTTCCAACTATGCCGCGGTGGCCTGCATCGACCTGCCGACCTGCCATGGCCAATGGTGGCCGGCGGCGGACTTCGCCAACGGTTTTCACCTGACCCAGCACATCGGCCCGAACTACCTGGGCGGCCAGCTCGACAGCGAGGCCCGCACGGCGATTCACCTGACCCACCGCATTGGCGCGCTGCTGGTGACCCTGGTGCTGCTGGGGCTGGCCTGGCAGTTGCGGGTGGTCGGCATGACCCGCCTGGCCGGGCTGCTGCTGTGCGCCCTGGCGGCACAGATCGGCCTGGGCCTGAGCAACGTCTATTTCCACCTGCCCCTGCCGGTGGCCGTGGCCCACAACGCCGGCGGCGCGCTTCTGCTGCTGACGCTGGTGCTGGTCAACTATCACGCGCGGACCGCCCTGGTGCGGGTGCGTCGGCAGGCGCCTGCCCGCTGGCGGCTCAGCCCCCGCGGGGCGGTGCACGGACCCATCACCATCAAGGGAGAGATGCCATGGCGACTGTAGCCGGCGAGCGTCACCGCCAGGCGATCTGGCGCGACTATCTGGAGCTGACCAAGCCCAAGGTGGTGGTACTGATGCTGATCACCTCGCTGGTGGGCATGTTTCTCGCCACGCGCGCCGGGGTGCCGTGGACGGTGCTGGTGTTCGGCAACCTCGGTATCGGCCTGTGCGCGGCCGGCGCGGCAGTGGTCAACCATGTGGTGGATCGGCGGATCGACGCGGTGATGGCCCGGACCCACAAGCGCCCGCTCGCCGAGGGCCGCGTTTCGCCGTCGGCGGCACTGGCCTTCGCGCTGCTGCTGGCGGTGCTCGGCCAGGCGTTGCTGCTGGCCTTCACCAACCCGCTGACCGCCTGGCTGACCCTGGCCTCGCTGCTCGGCTACGCAGTGATCTACACCGGTTTCCTCAAGCGCGCCACACCACAGAATATCGTGATCGGCGGCCTGGCCGGCGCGGCGCCGCCGCTGCTGGGCTGGGTCGCGGCTACCGGGCACCTGGGCGCCGAGCCGCTGCTGCTGGTGCTGATTATCTTCGCCTGGACCCCGCCGCATTTCTGGGCCCTGGCGATCCACCGCAAGGAGGAGTACGCCAAGGCCGATATCCCGATGCTGCCGGTGACCCACGGCGAGCACTACACCAAGGTGCATATCCTGCTGTACACCTGCGTCCTGCTGGCGGTCAGCCTGCTGCCGTTCGTGATCCACATGAGCGGCGTGCTCTACCTGCTCTGCGCCCTGGGCCTGGGCGCGCGCTTCCTGCAATGGGCCTGGGTGCTGTACCGTGGCAGCCGGCCGCAGGCGGCGATCGGCACCTTCAAGTACTCTATCTGGTACTTGTTCCTGCTGTTCATCGCGCTGCTCGTCGACCACTACCTACTGTTGAACCTATGACTCGAACCCAGAAAACCGTTTTCATTCTCGTCGCCGTGGTGGCCCTGATCCTGGGGCTGACGGTCAACAAGGTCCTCAACGGCAAGGGCCAGGGCGATACCACCGCGCTGATCGATGCCGGCATCATCCTGCTGCCGCAGAGCCGCACGCTGCCGGACGTGAAGATGACCGACCAGGACGGCCAGCCGGTGTCGATCGACCAGCTCAAGGGCAAGTGGACCCTGCTGTTCTTCGGCTACACCTTCTGCCCGGACATCTGTCCGACCACCCTCGCGCAGTTGCGGCAGATCAAGAGCGAACTGCCCAGGGACGCGGTGGACAAGCTGCAGATCATCCTGGTGAGTGTCGACCCCAACCGGGACAACCCCAGGCAGCTCAAGCAGTACCTGGGGTATTTCGACCCGCAGTTCCGCGGGTTGACGGCGGGCTCCATCGAGGACCTGCAGAAGCTGGCGAATGCGGTGAGCATTCCGTTCATTCCGGCCGATACCAGCAAGCCGAACTACACCGTCGACCACAGCGGCAACCTGGCGATCGTCGGGCCGGATGGCAACCAGCGCGGGTTCATTCGGGCGCCGCTGAACAACCAGAAGCTGGTGGCGCAGTTGCCGAACATGCTCAAGCGCAACTAGTGTTGTGGCCTTGAGGGCCTCTTCGCGGTCTTGTCGGGACGCCGCATCGCCGCGAAGAGGCCCCAAAGGCCACCGCTAGACTATTTCGCAAATAACTGCCCGATATCCTTGAACGCCTTGAATTCCAGCGCATTGCCACAGGGATCGAGCAGGAACAGGGTCGCCTGCTCGCCGACTTGGCCCTTGAAGCGCACGTAGGGTTCGATCACGAACCGTGTCTGGCGAGCCCGCAGCCGTTCGGCCAGCTCCTCCCACTCGGCCCAGCCCAGCACGACGCCGAAATGTGGCACCGGCACATCATGACCGTCCACCGGGTTGCTCATGGCCTGTTCCTGCGCCGCGGTCCTGGCCTGGTAGTGGATCACCAACTGGTGGCCGAAGAAATCGAAGTCCACCCAATGATCGCTGCTGCGCCCCTCGGGGCAGCCGAATACTTCGCCATAGAAGTGCCGGGCCGCGGCCAGGTCATGGACAGGAATGGCCAGATGAAAGGGAGAAAGCGCCATGGCGGGTACCATCAGTGAGAAAGGAGCTTTCAGTCTAGAGACGATTATTTTGTTGAAAAGCGCATATTCTTGCGGTCGAGATCAAATTATTTTGTCGTATGCTGCCCTCCACCGCCTGTTTCATCTCCCTGGACGAGCCTGATGTTGCGAGAACTCAAGACCTTCATCCGTGTGGCCCGCGAAGGCACCTTCGTCGCCGCCGGGCAGCAGTTGGGGCTGACCCAGTCGGCGGTCAGCGCACAGATGCGGGTGCTGGAGCAGAACCTCGGCGTACGCCTGTTCGACCGCAGCGGCCGGGCGGCGGTGCTGAACGCGGCCGGGCGTCATGCGTTGCCGCTGGCCGAGCAGATCCTCAGCCTGTATCGCGCGATGGCGTTACCCACGGCCGCTGCGCAATGGCAGGGCGAGCTGCGCATCGGCGCCATCGCCACGGTGCAGACCGGCCTGCTGCCGCGGGCCCTGCCGAGGTTCCGCGAGGCGGCGCCGCGTGTCGACCTGAAGCTGGTGCCCGGGGTGTCGCTCAACCTGCTGAGCCAGGTCGATGCCGGTGAGCTGGACCTGGCGTTGCTGATCCGGCCGCCATTCGAGCTGCCCAAGGAGTTGCTGGCGATTCCCCTGGCCAGCGAGGCCTTCGTACTGATCGCGCCCCGGCAGGTCACGGGCGACGACCCGCGGCAACTGCTCGCCGAGCAGCCGTTCGTGCGTTATGACCGGGGTTCGTTCGGTGGGCGGCTGGTCAGCCAGTTCCTGCGCGAGCAACGGATCCAGGTGCGTGATGTGCTGGAGCTGGACGAGATCGAGGCGATTGCGCGGATGGTCGAATGCGGGCTGGGAGTGTCGCTGGTGCCCAGGGCCGGGCTTTGGCTGCAGCGAGTGGATCAGTTGCGGGTCATCGAGCTGGGCGAGCTGACCTTCGAGCGTCAGCTGATCGCGGTATTGCGCCGCGCCCAGCGCCAGCCGGCGCTGGATTGCCTGCTGGAGTGCCTGCAGGCCTGAAACGGCCCGCGCTGATCGTTCCCTCGCGGAGCGTGGGAACGATCGGCACAGGTCAGCGCCGTTTGTAGGAGCAGGGCTTGTCGGGGCGCCGAACCGCCGCGAATGGGCCTGGGGGTCAGAACGCCGGAACGATCGAACCCTTGTACTTCTCGAGGATGAACGCCTTCACTTCCGGGCTGTGCAGCGCGGCAACCAGCTTCTTCAGGGCGTCCGAATCCTTGTCGTCCGGACGGGCCACCAGGATGTTCACGTAAGGCGAGTCCTTGCCCTCGATGAACAGTGCGTCCTTGGACGGATCGAGCTTGGCTTCCAGGGCGTAGTTGGTATTGATCAGCGCCAGGTCGACCTGGGTCAGCACGCGCGGGATGGTCGCCGCTTCCAGTTCACGGAACTTCAGGTCTTTCGGGTTTTCGGCGATGTCCTTGGGCGTCGACAGGATGTTGTGCGCGTCCTTGAGCTTGATCAGGCCGGCCTTTTCCAGCACCAGCAGCGCCCGGCCGCCGTTGGTGGCGTCGTTCGGGATCACCACGGTGGCGCCGCCTGGCAGGTCTTCCAGCTTCTTGTACTTGCTGGAGTAGGCGCCCAGCGGCTCGACGTGTACGCCGGCGATGCTGACCAGGTGGGTGCCCTTGGACTTGTTGAACTCATCCAGGTACGGCTGGTGCTGGAAGAAGTTGGCGTCCAGGCGCTTCTCGGCGACCTGTACGTTCGGCTGCACGTAGTCGGTGAAGACCTTGACCTTCAGGTCCACGCCTTCCTTGGCCAGGACTGGCTTGACGAATTCGAGGATTTCCGCGTGGGGCACCGGGCTGGCGGCCACGCTCAGGGTTTGCGCGGCGTTGGCGGAAAACGCCGCGACGGCGGCGAAGGCAGCGATCAGTTTTTTCATCGAACGACTCCATGTGAGATGCCGCTTGGCATCTGCCGGCCCCGGGGCCGGCGATTCAGTAGGTTGCGAAAGCGTTGGGGTGTTGCCCGTTACTTGCGGGAGAACCGCGCCACGAGCTTGTCGCCGATGGTCTGCAGGACCTGCACCAGCACCACCAGCATGACCACGGTGACCAGCATCACATCGTTCTGGAACCGCTGGTAACCATAGCGGATTGCCAGGTCGCCGAGGCCGCCGGCCCCGACCACACCGGCCATGGCGGTATAGCCTACCAGGGTGATGGTCGTCACGGTGATGGCCGCGAGGATGCCCGGACGGGCCTCCGGCAGCAGTGCATTGAAGACGATCTGGCGGGTGGTCGCGCCCATGGCCTGGGTCGCTTCGATGATGCCGCGGTCGACTTCGCGCAGCGCGGTTTCCACCAGCCGGGCGAAGAACGGCGCGGCGCCGATCACCAGCGGCGGAATGGCGCCGGCCACGCCCAGCGAGGTACCGGTGAGGAACACGGTGGTGGGGATCAGCACGATCAGCAGGATGATGAACGGCAGCGAACGCACGACGTTGACCACGAACGACAGCGCCGAGTAGGTCGGCTTGTGCTCGAGCAGTTGGCGCGGGCTGCACAGGAACAGCAGCACGCCCAGCGGCAGGCCGAGCAGCACGGTGAACAGCAGCGAGCCGCCAAGCATCAACATGGTGTCGCCGGTGGCTTCCCAGATGTCCGACCAGTCGATGTTGGCGAAAAAGCTCAGGAACAGGTCCATCAGCGCAGTACCTCCATATGGACGTCAGCCGCGGTGAAGCGGGCGAAGGCGGCGTCCAGGTCGCCACCGGTGATGGCCAGCGTCAGTTGCCCGTACGGGGTGTCCTTGATGCGGTCGATACGGCCGGCGAGGATGCTGTAGTCGACTCCGGTTTCACGGGCCACGGTGCCCAGCAGCGGCGCGTAGGTGGCATCGCCCTGGAAGGTCAGGCGCACGATGCGCCCCGGCACGTGGGCGAAGTCGTTGCGCTGCTCGTTCTCGTCGATCTGTTCGTCTTCCTGGACGAAGCGCCGGGTGGTCGGGTGCTTGGGGTGCAGGAACACATCGGCCACCGGGCCCTGCTCGACGATCACGCCGGCGTCCATCACGCCGACTACATCGCAGACACGGCGGATCACGTCCATCTCGTGGGTGATCAGGACGATGGTCAGTTTCAGCTCGCGGTTGATCTCGGCCAGCAGTTGCAGGACCGAGGCGGTGGTCTGCGGGTCGAGGGCGCTGGTGGCCTCGTCGCACAGCAGGATCTTGGGCTTGGTCGCCAGGGCGCGGGCGATGCCGACGCGCTGTTTCTGCCCGCCGGACAGTTGCGACGGATATTTCTTCGCGTGATCGGCCAGGCCGACGCGCTGCAGCAGCTCGGCGACGCGCTGGTCGATCTCCCGGCGGGACAGTTCACCGGCCAGGGTCAGCGGCAGCGCGACGTTGTCGGCGACGGTCTTGGAGGCCAGCAGGTTGAAGTGCTGGAAGATCATCCCGACCTGCTGGCGGAAACGCCGCAGGCCATTGGCGTCGAGCGCGGTGATTTCCTCGCCGTCGACGATGATCTTGCCGCCGCTGGGCGCTTCCAGGCGGTTGATCAGGCGCAGCAGGGTACTTTTGCCGGCGCCGGAATGGCCGATCAGCCCGAACACCTGGCCTGCCTCGACACGCAGGTGGGTCGAGTGCAGGGCGGGAATTTCCTTACCGGCGACCCGGTAGGTTTTATGGACGTTATGAAACTCGATCACGTAGCGAACCTTGTGGGGCGCAATGGAAAGGGGTCAGCGGTTAGCCGGGCGCGCATTTTAGCCTGTCCGTATAGATGCTATTAGCATTTATTTCGCATGCGACCTGCGATTTGGCAATAACACGATCAGTGGTCAGAAAAAAGGAACGGCTTCGGACCCGTGGCAGTCACTCGTTAGGCACTTCGAATCCCGTTCGCCGGGACCCTGTCGATCATCCGGCAGCTCTGCGGCGACTGTAACCGAGGAAACCGTCTGATGAGTACCAAGAAACCCAAGGCCAACCAGAGCCAACTGGCTGGCACCGACACCCTGGATCGCGGCAACACCAACGACAAGCTGCAGAGCCTGGAGCCGTTCCGCTCCGATGCCAGCGGCCAGGCGTTGCGTACCAACCAGGGGGTGAAGGTCGCCGATAACCAGAACAGCCTGAAAGCCGGCGCGCGCGGGCCTTCATTGCTGGAAGATTTCATCATGCGTGAAAAGATCACGCATTTCGACCATGAGCGGATCCCCGAGCGCATCGTGCATGCCCGGGGCACCGCCGCCCATGGCTACTTTCAAAGCTACGGCAACCATGCGGCGTTGACGAAGGCCGGTTTCCTGCAGGACCCCGCCATCAGGACCCCGGTGTTCGTGCGTTTCTCCACGGTGCAGGGCCCCCGCGGTTCCGGGGATACCGTGCGCGACATCCGCGGTTTCGCAGTGAAGTTCTTCACCACGGAAGGCAATTTCGACCTGGTCGGCAACAACGTGCCGGTGTTTTTCATCCAGGACGCGATCAAGTTTCCCGATTTCGTCCACGCGGTGAAACCCGAGCCGCACAATGAAATCCCCACCGGTGGCTCGGCCCATGACACCTTCTGGGACTTCGTCTCGCTGGTGCCGGAGTCGGCCCATGCGGTGATCTGGGCCATGTCCGACCGGGCGATTCCGCGCAACCTGCGCAGCATGCAGGGCTTTGGCGTGCACACCTTCCGCCTGGTGGATGCCGAGGGTGGCTCGCGCTTCGTCAAGTTCCACTGGCGGCCCAGCGTCGGCACCTGCTCGCTGGTCTGGGACGAAGCGCAGAAGCTGGCGGGCAAGGACACCGACTTCCATCGTCGCGATCTCTGGGAATCGATCGAGAGCGGCGACTACCCCGAGTGGGAGCTGGGGGTACAGGTGATTGCCGAGGAAGACGAGCACAGCTTCGACTTCGACATCCTCGACCCGACCAAGCTGATTCCCGAGGAGTTGGTGCCAATCACCCCGCTGGGCAAGATGGTGCTCGATCGCAATCCCGACAATTTCTTCGCCGAAACCGAGCAGGTCGCCTTCTGCCCCGGGCATATCGTGCCGGGGATCGACTTCTCCAACGACCCGCTGCTGCAAGGCCGGCTGTTTTCCTACACCGATACCCAGATCAGCCGCCTGGGTGGGCCGAACTTTCACGAGTTGCCGATCAACCGGCCGCTGGCGCCCTTCCACAGCAGCCAGCGCGACGCCCAGCACCGTACGGTGATCGACAAGGGCCGGGCGTCCTACGAGCCCAACTCGATCGATGGCGGCTGGCCCCGTGAAACCCCTCCGGCGGCTCGGGACGGTGGCTTCGAGAGTTACCCCGAGCGGATCGATGCGGCCAAGATCCGCCAGCGCAGCGAATCCTTCTCCGACCACTTCTCCCAGGCCCGGCTGTTCTTCAACAGCATGAGCCCGCACGAGAAGGAGCACATCATCGCCGCCTACAGCTTCGAATTGGGCAAGGTGGAACGCGAGTTCATCCGTGCGCGGCAGGTGAACGAGATCCTGGCCAATATCGACCTGGAACTGGCCGCGCGGGTTGCCGCCAACCTTGGCCTGCCGGCGCCGCAGGCGGGCACGGTGGCAACGCGCAAGACTGCGCTGGAGCAGTCGCCGGCGCTGAGTCAGGCGAATCTGCTGGCGGGGCATATCAGGACGCGCAAGGTGGCGATCCTCGCGGCGAATGGCGTCGAGGGTGCGGCGATCGCGGCACTGCGCAAGCTGTTGGCGGCGGAAGGTGCCCATGCCCGGCTGCTCGGGCCGACTTCGGCGGCGATCACCAGCGCCCAGGGCGAGCGCCTGGCGGTGGACGCTTCGATGGAAGGCCTGCCGTCAGTGGCGTTCGATGCGGTGTATGTGCCGGGTGGCGCCGAGTCGGTCAAGGCGCTTGGCGGCAACGGCGTGGCCCTGCACTACCTGTTGGAGGCCTACAAGCATCTCAAGCCGATCGCCGTGCACGAGGACGCGAAGGGTTTGTTGGAGAAGCTGCATCTGCAGGTGGACGCGGGGCTGATGGTGGGCAGTGATGTCAAGGCGCTGGAGGCCTTCGTCGCGGCGCTGGCCCGGCATCGGGTGTGGGAGCGGGAGGAGCGGGCCAAGGCGGTGCCGGCCTGATGGGCCCATTCGCGGGCACGCCCGGCTCCTATAGCGTCGGCGCCGGGCTTGCTGGCGATCAGCGGGCTCAGGGCTTGCGCGGGCTCAGCACGACCTGGGCCTGCACCTTGCGGTCGATCTGCCTGTCGATCTTCAGCTCGAAGTTCGGGTCGAGCTTCTTCACCCGCTTGCCCAGCAGCGTCGCCAGCCACGGGTAGTCCTGGGTCCGGGGCACCTGGAAGGTCACTGCGCACTGGTAATTGACCACGTCCGCCGCCAGCGCGTCCATCTGCTTGCGCAGCAGCGCGATGTCCTGGATGTTCAGGGCGATGGTGCTGCTTTGCGCGCTCGGGTCGATCACCCGGGCCGCTGGCCTGGCCTCGGCGGCCTGGAGCTCGGCCTCGGCCTTGTCCAGCTCCGCCTTGCGTGCCTGGGCGATGGCGCCGTTGACCCCGCCGGTCAAGGCCGGGGCCTTGGGCATCAGGGCGCGGGCGCGGCTCAGTGCGGTGGCGGCGGCATTGACGTCGCCCTTCTGCAGCACGATCTGGCTACGCTGCAGGTAGGCTTCGGCCAGTTGCCGCTGGTACTGGACCAGTTGCGGGTCGTCCGCGGACTGCGCCTGCAAGGCGGCCAGTTGGTCCTCGGCGGTGGCCAGTTCGTTGCTGTTGATGCTCTGCTCCAGCGCGGCAATCGCCGTGGCCCGGGCATCGGGCACGGCGGTGTCGGCCGGCGGAGTGCTCTGGCAGGCACCCAACAGCAGGGAAAATGCGGCAAGGAGCAGATAACGGGAGGCGGAAAGCTTCATTCCTGCGACTCTCTAATTGCGCAAAAAACGAGCAAGTCTACACCCCTCTGCGTGGCAGGACAAAACTCAGCAGAAACAGCCCGGCCGCCACCACCACGATGGAGGGGCCGGCGGGGGTGTCCTTGAACCACGAAAGCGCCAGCCCGCCGCACACCGCGAGGACCCCCAGGAAGCTGGCGCCGAGGGCCATCTGCTCCGGTGAGCGGGCGTGCCGCTGGGCCGCTGCGGCGGGGATGATCAGCAGCGAGGTGATCAGCAGCACGCCGACGATCTTCATCGCCACGGCGATCACCACCGCGATCAGCAGCATCAGCGCCATGCGCAGCGAGGCCACCGGCAGGCCCTCGACGGTCGCCAGTTCCTCGTGCACGGTGATCGCCAGCAGCGGCCGCCACAGGGCGACCAGCAGCGCCAGCACCGCCGTGCTGCCGCCGAGGATCCAGGCCAGGTCGGTGCCGCTGATCGCCAGCAGGTCACCGAACAGGTAGGCCATCAGGTCGATGCGCACCTCATGCATGAAACTCAGCACCACCAGGCCGAGGGACAGCGTGCTCGGCGCGAGAATCCCCAGCAGTGTGTCGGAGGCCAGCGGCTGGCGCTGTTGCAGGGTCACCAGCAGCACGGCCAGCAGCAGGCAGCCGACAGTCACCGCGAGCGTCGGGCTGATGTCCAGCAGGAAGCCCAGGGCCACGCCGAGCAAGGCGGCGTGGGACAGGGTGTCGCCGAAATAGGCCATGCGCCGCCAGACCACGAACGACCCCAGGGGGCCTGCCACCACGGCCAGGGCCAGGCCTGCGAGCAGGGCGTAGAGCAGAAAATCAGCCATGCTTGCAGCTATCTCCGTGAACGTGGACGTGGGCCGGGGCGGCCTCTTCGCTGACCACCGTGCCATGCAGGTCATGGGCGTGGTCGTGATGGTGGTGGTAGATCGCCAGGCTCGGCGCGTTGCTGCCGAACAGCTCGACGAAGGCCGGGTCGCCGCTGACCTGCTCGGGGTGGCCGGAGCAGCAGACGTGACGGTTGAGGCAGACCACCTGGTCGGTGGTGCTCATCACCAGGTGCAGGTCGTGGGAAACCATGAGCACCCCGCAACCATGGCGGTCGCGCAGGCGGGTGATCAGGCTGTAGAGCTCGGCTTGCCCGGCGACGTCGACGCCCTGCACCGGCTCGTCGAGCACCAGCAACTCGGGTTCGCGCAGCAGCGCCCGGGCCAGCAGCACGCGCTGCATCTCGCCGCCGGAAATGCTCTGCACCGGGCTGTCGATCACCTGTTCGGCACCGACCTCGCTGAGGGCGGCCAGTGCCCGGGCGCGGTCGACCCCCGGCACCAGCCGCAGGAAGCGCAGCACCGACAGCGGCAGGGTCGGGTCGACGTGCAGCTTCTGCGGCATGTAGCCGACCCGCAGCCGCGGCTTGCGCCAGACACTGCCGCGGCTTGGCTTGAGCAGGCCGAGCACGGCCCGCACCAGGGTGGTCTTGCCGGCACCGTTGGGGCCGATCAGGGTGACGATCTGCCGCGGTTCGACGCTCAGGTGGATGTTGTCCAGCACGTCCTGCCCGGCGAACGTCACGCCGACCTGGTCGAGGCGAATCAGCGCAGTGCTCATCAGGCCCCCTGGCAACCCGAGCAGAGGCCGACCACCTCGACGGTCTGGCCCTCGACGACGAAACCGACGTCCCTGGCGCTCTGGACGATGGCGTCGCTGATGCTCTTCTGCTCCAGCTCGATGGCCGCGTGGCAGTTGCGGCAGATCAGGAACTGGCCCTGGTGGGCGTGCTCCGGGTTGTTGCAGCCGACGAAGGCGTTGAGCGAGGCGATGCGGTGGACCAGGCCGTTGTCCAGCAGGAAGTCCAGTGCACGGTACACCGTCGGCGGCGCGGCGCGGCGGCCGTCCTGCTCGCTGAGCACGGCGAGGATGTCGTAGGCGCCCAGCGGCTTGTGGCTCTGCCAGACCAGCTCCAGCACCCGCCGCCGCAGGGCGGTCAGGCGCAGGCCCTGGCGCGCGCACAGGGCATCGGCCTCGGACAGCGCGCTGTGCACGCAGTGAGAGTGATCGTGGGGTCGGCTGGCGAGAGGGGTTTTAGGCATGAGCGGCGACGATTGTTGTGAGAGACGTTATTATGTTACCCGTTCCTGCCGCCTTGAGTGTCCATCGTGCCCCGTCTTTTTGCCTTTTTTGTCGCTATATGCGCCGGTTTGTTCGTGATCGGACCGGTCCAGGCCCAGGTCAGCCTGCTGACCAGCATCAAGCCCCTGCAATTGATCGCCGCTGCGGTCGAGGACGGCGTGGAGACGCCCGAGGTGCTGTTGCCACCGGGCGCCTCGCCGCACAACTACGCGCTGCGGCCGTCCGATGTGCGCAAGGTGCAGTCGGTGGACCTGCTGTACTGGATCGGTCCGGACATGGAGAGCTTCCTGCCGCGGGTGCTCAAGGGCCGCAGCCTGCCGACCGTGGCGGTGCAGGACCTGCCGGGCATGAAATTGCGCCGGTTCGCCGAGGATAACCACTCCCATGCCGAAGAAGCCGACGAGCATGACCATGATCATCGTCCGGGCTCGCTGGATGCGCACCTGTGGCTGTCGACCGTCAACGCGCGGGTGATCGCCGCACGCATGGCCGCGGACCTGGCCAAGGCCGATCCGGCCAACGCCGAGCGCTACCGGCGCAACGCCGAGGCTTTCGCCGGCCGCCTGGATGCCCTGGATGCGCGGCTCAAGGCGCGCCTGGCAGGTGTGGCGGACAAGCCGTATTTCGTGTTCCACGAGGCGTTCGACTACTTCGAGAGTGCCTATGGGCTCAGGCATGCCGGGGTGTTCAGCGTGGCGGCCGAGGTGCAGCCGGGGGCCCAGCATGTCGCGGCGATGCGTGCGCGCTTGCAGGAGGTGGGCAAGACCTGCGTGTTCAGCGAGCCGCCGCTGCGGCCGCGGCTGGCCGAGACGCTGGTGTCCGGGCTGCCGGTGAAGCTGGCGGAACTGGATGCGTTGGGCGGTTATACGCCGGCGAGTGCCCATGGCTATGAGCAGTTGCTGGAAAAACTCGGTAACGATTTAGCCGGCTGCCTGGAGTCCTTGTAGGCAGGGCCGGCCTATTCGCGCCAACCGCGCGAATAGGCCCCTGAGCTCCCTGTATATTTCTGTCGATCAGAGCGCGAACGGCAACGGCACGCTGACCTGCTGCCGCTGCGCCAGCCGCAGCTGGAACTCCATCGGGTCGTGAATCAGCACGTCCTGCCCGGCAAAGGACTCGGCTGCGATCAACCGTGACAGCCAGAAGCGCACGCACGCCACCCGCAGCATCGTCGGCCACAGCTCGGCCTCGCCCGCGGTGAACGGCCGCAACGCCGCATACGCACCCAGCAGGGCCCGGGCGCGCTGGCCGTCGAGCAGGCCGTTGTCGTCCGAGCACCAGTCGTTCAGCGAGATCGCCACGTCATAGAGCATCGGCCCGGAGCAGGCATTGTAGAAGTCGATCAGGCCGGTCAGGTGCGTGCCTTCGAACATCGCGTTGTCGCGGAACAGGTCGGCATGCAGGTTGGCCCGTGGCAGGGCGAGGATCTGTGCCTTGCAGCGCTCGATCTCCGCCAGTGCGGTTTCCAGCAGGTCGTGAGCCTCGCTGCCCAGATGCGATTTCAGCTTGTTGCCTTCCTCGAGCATCCAGTCCAGGCCGCGGTCGGTCTTGCGTTCGATGATCCGCCCGCGGGTCGCCAGGTGCAGGTGGCCGAGCAGTTCGCCAACCTGGGCGCAATGCTGGGCGTTGGCCTGCCTGATGTGCTTGCCGGCCAGGCGCGGTTGCAGCAGCGCCGGCTTGCCGGCCAGTTCGCGCAGGGCCTGGCCGTCGGTGGTACGTAGGGCGTAGGGCACCGGCAGGTCGGCGTCATGGAGCACGTCGAGCAGTTCGATGAAAAACGGCATTTCCTGCACCGGGCCGCGCTCGACCAGGGTCAGGACGTACTCGCCCTGCTCCAGGCTGATGAAGAAATTGGTGTTTTCACTGCCGGCGGCAATTCCCTGAAAATCGAGCAGGCGACCGAGCCCGTAGGGGGCGAGAAAGGTTTCCAGCTCGGGTCGAGCCAGCGGGGTGAACACAGACATGTTTAAGAGCTGCCAGTCCGGGCGCCGCGATCGAGCCGGCGCCGATGAGGGTTAAAGGGTTACTTCCACTCGAAGATCTTCCATGACGGAATCAGCATATCGGGCTGATCCGAGCGGATGAAGTTTGCATCAGTTCCGTCGGCGCGCACCAGAAAGTATGGCTTGCCCCCTTTCGGGGTGACCTTGATGGCGTACAGAAAGCCATTTTGCCGGTACTCCTGGATGGTTTTGTCGCCTTCCGTGCGAATGGTGACTTCTGGATCGGCTGCGGGTGCATCATCCGCGGCGATCGCCGCCAACGGAGTGAATGCAAACAGGCCGGCCAACAACAGGCGATTGAGCGTACGCATGATAACCTTGTCCCTTTGTCGTCAACGGTCCCATCATTCTACCGCCGGACCCGCCGAAAAGGTTGATCATACTCATGAGCCAAGCTCCCCTCGTCCTGGTGGACGGTTCTTCATACCTGTACCGCGCGTTTCACGCGATGCCGCCGCTCACCAATTCCAAGGGTGTGCCCACCGGGGCGGTGAAGGGCGTCCTGAACATGCTCCGCAGCCTGCGCAAGCAGTACCCGGACAGCCCGTTCGCCGTGGTGTTCGATGCCAAGGGCGGGACTTTCCGCGACGAAATGTTCGCCGACTACAAGGCCAACCGGCCGAGCATGCCCGACGAGATGCGCGTGCAGATCGAACCGCTGCACGCCAGCGTACGCGCCATGGGCTTCCCGCTGCTGTGCGTGGAAGGCGTGGAGGCCGACGACGTGATCGGCACCCTGGCCCGCAGCAGCGCGGCGGCCAATCGCCCGGTGATCATTTCCACCGGCGACAAGGACATGGCGCAACTGGTCGACGGCCATATCACCCTGGTCAACACCATGTCCGAAACGTCCATGGACGTGGAGGGCGTGAAGGCCAAGTTCGGTGTCGCGCCCGAGCAGATCATCGACCTGTTGGCGCTGATGGGCGACTCCGCCGACAACATCCCCGGGGTCAAGGGCGTGGGTGAGAAGACCGCCGTGGCCCTGCTGGTGGGGGTCAACGGCGGCCTGAAGGAGCTGTATGCCAACCTCGACCTGGTGCCGACCCTGCCGATCCGCGGGGCCAAGACCCTGCCGGCCAAGCTGCTCGAGCACCAGGAAATGGCCTTCCTGTCCTACCGGCTGGCGACCATCAAGGTCGACGTGGAGCTGGAGGTCGGCCTGGACGACCTGCACCTGGGCGAGCCGGACCGCGAGAGACTGATCGAGCTGTACAGCTCGCTGGAATTCAAGGGCTGGCTCGACGAGCTGAACCGCGAGGCCAAGCGTGCCGGGTTGCAGGAGGCTGCTGCGCCAGCGCCAGCGCCAGCGGCGACCGCGGCGGCGGTCGAGGAAGTGGCGGCTGAAAGCGTCGCGATCGTTCCTGCCGAGCCGCAATACGAAACCATCCTCGACCAGGCGCGTTTCGACGTCTGGCTGAAGAAGCTGCAGGAGGCCAGGCTGTTCGCCTTCGACACCGAGACCACCGGGATCGACGCCCAGCAGGCGCAACTGGTCGGCGTGTCCTTCGCCGTGCAGGCCAATGAGGCGGCCTATATCCCGCTGGCCCATTCCTACATCGGCGTGCCGCAGCAACTGGACCGCGACAGCGTGCTGCTGGCGCTGAAGCCGCTGCTGGAAGACCCGCAGAAGCTCAAGGTCGGCCAGCACGCCAAATTCGACATGAACATCCTCGCCAACTGCGCCATCGGCGGCGATCCCGAGTGCGGCATCAGCGTGCGTGGCATCGCCTTCGACACCATGCTCGAATCCTATGTGCTGAACTCCACCGCGACCCGGCATGACATGGACAGCCTGGCGAAGAAGTACCTGGACTACGACACCGTCAGCTTCCAGGACATCGCCGGCAAGGGCGCCAAGCAGCTGACCTTCGACCAGATTCCCCTGGAGCAGGCCGGCCACTACGCCGCCGAAGATGCCGATGTGACCCTGCGCCTGCACCAGGCGCTGCATGCGCAACTGGCTGCGATTCCGAGCCTGGCCAGCGTGCTGAGCGATATCGAGATCCCGCTGGTGCCGGTGCTGGCGCGCATCGAGCGCCAGGGCGCGCTGGTGGACAAGGACCTGCTGGGCGTACAGAGCATCGAACTGGGCAACAAGATGGTCGAACTGGAGCGCCAGGCGTTCGAGATCGCCGGCGAGGAATTCAACCTCGGTTCGCCCAAGCAGTTGGGGGTGATCCTCTACGAGAAACTCGGCTTGCCGGTGCTGAAGAAGACCGGCAAGGGTCAGCCGTCCACGGCCGAGGAAGTGCTGGCCAAGCTGGCCGAGGACGACTATCCGCTGCCCAGGGTGCTGATGCAGTACCGCTCCATGAGCAAGCTGAAGAGCACCTACACCGACCGCCTGCCGGAGCAGATCAACCCGCGCACCGGGCGTATCCACACGTCCTACCACCAGGCGGTGGCGGCGACCGGGCGGCTGTCCTCCAGCGACCCGAACCTGCAGAACATTCCGGTGCGTACCGCCGAAGGCCGACGCATTCGCCAGGCATTCGTCGCGCCCAAGGGCTACAAGTTGCTGGCGGCGGACTATTCGCAGATCGAACTGCGGATCATGGCTCATCTGTCGAAGGACGAAGGCCTGCTCAATGCCTTCCGCGACAACCTCGACGTGCACACGGCCACTGCGGCCGAGGTGTTCAAGGTCGAGCTGGGTGAGGTCACTTCCGACCAGCGACGCAGCGCCAAGGCGATCAACTTCGGCCTGATCTACGGCATGGGCGCGCAGAAGCTGGGCAAGGACATCGGCGTCGACACCAAGACCGCCAAGGCCTATATCGACGTGTATTTCGCCCGTTACCCCGGGGTGCGCGAGTACATGGAGCGCACCCGTGGCCAGGCCTCGGAGCAGGGCTATGTCGAGACCCTGTTCGGCCGCCGGCTGTACCTGCCGGACATCCACTCCAACAAGCCCCAGGAGCGTGCGGCGGCCGAGCGCACGGCGATCAACGCGCCGATGCAGGGTACCGCGGCGGATATCATCAAGAAGGCCATGGTCAAGGTCGACGACTGGCTGACCCATTCCGGGCTGGACGCCAAGGTCATCCTCCAGGTGCACGACGAACTGGTGCTGGAGGTGCGCGAGGACCTGGTGGCCGAGGTCAGCGAGCAGATCCGCGGGCACATGAGCAGCGCGGCGCAACTGGATGTACCGTTGCTGGTTGAGGTCGGGGTGGGCGACAACTGGGACGAGGCGCACTGATCGCGGCCTTTCCGGGTGTTCGAGGGGGATGGCCGCCTGCGGCGGTTCGCGGGCAAGCCCGGCTCCTACAGGGGGGGGGCGTCGTACACGACGTTGTGGATAACATCGTACTGTAGGAGCCGGGCTTGCCCGCGAATGCGCCCGAAAGACTTGCTCACCCTCACAAAGGGGTGCAGGTGCCCGAGAGAACACAAAGGGCGTTTGGTTCTGAAACCTTCAGTGGCTATGCCAAATAGTTTTTGAAGATATTTTGAACTAAATCGGGATACGGCTACTCAGAGTTACTGAATGGCTGGTGAAGCCCTTCGATGCTCCTATGTTGTGTTAAGTGTTGGCAGATATTCTGGACCCCGCCCTAGCGGTCCGGAGCTTGGACCCCGAACTTCCCCTCCCCATACGAAGTCCGGGGTTTTTTTTATCCCCCAAACGGCCTGTGGTGCGCTCGGGCTGCGTTAAAAGCTCGGCTCGAAATGCTCATTTAGACCACTAAACTCCGCTTTCGAGCCGCACTTTTGCCTTGCCCGAACACACCACAGACCGTTTGGCGTACGCTGCGGTATCCGGGTCGTTCGCGGCCGAACCGCCGCCATCCACCGAGGGTAGCGCTCGGCGGATTACTCCGCCTCTTCCTCGCCGCCGTTCTCCATCAGTCCCAGCCAGCCGGCCAGCACCGTGTAGGCCTCTTCCAGGCCCAGGCGCTTGGGCGCCGAGAACAGCTGGATGGTCACCGTGTCGCCCCAGCCCTTGCGGATTTCCGACTGGACCTTGAGCAGGGTGTTCTTCGCCGCGCCGTAGGTCAGCTTGTCGGCCTTGGTCAGCAGGATGTGCATCGGCATGCCGCTGGCGATCGACCAGTCGAGCATTAGCCGGTCGAAGTCGGTCATCGGGTGGCGCACGTCCATCATCAGGATCAGGCCCTTGAGGCTCTCGCGGCTGCCCAGGTAGGCCTCCAGGTGACGCTGCCAGTGCTGCTTGAGCGGGATCGGGACTTTTGCATAACCGTAGCCCGGCAGGTCGACCAGACGGCGTTCATCGTCTAGCTTGAAGAAATTCAACAGCTGCGTGCGGCCCGGGGTTTTCGAGGTGCGCGCGAGGCTGGCGTGGGTCAGGGTGTTCAGCGCGCTGGATTTGCCAGCATTGGAACGACCGGCGAAGGCCACTTCAAAACCGGCGTCGTCCGGGCACTGGTCGACTTTGGCGGCGCTGAGCATGAAGGTGGACTGCTGGCACAGACCGAGAATGGGGTTTTTCAGTTGCATGGGATTTCCAATGTGGACGGTGCCGGGAGGCGCGACAAGCTGTGTCGTTTCCGTTTCATGGACGCCAGTATATAATGCCGCAGATTTAGTGTGTGCTTTGTCCCGACGTAGGATGACGCATGCGGGAGCGATTGACCCAGGCTGCGCATTAGAACGCGGCACGTTCCCAACCCTGAAGTTCATGACTGGAACCTTCGGTTCATGAGCAGATGGCTGCTTGCTGCCAGTGTCCTGATCACGCTTCACGGCGCTCAGGCTGCACAGGATCCGGAAGCCGTGTACAACCGTGTTTGCAGTGCCTGTCATGCCGGACAGCTGCCGATGGCCCCACAGAAGGGCGATCAGGCCGCGTGGAAGCCAAGAATGGCCCAAGGCATGGATGTGCTGGTGCAACACGTGACTCAGGGTTTCAAGGCGATGCCGCCGCGTGGTTTGTGCATGGACTGCAGTACCGAGGATTACCGAAGCATCATCCAGTGGATGAGCGAGTAAGCCCGGTCCATAACTCTTAACCCTTAGCCGTATTGGATTAGCTGATGAACAAATTGATCGTGAGTCTGCTGTTGACCCTGGGGATCACCGGTCTCGCCCATGCCGCCGGCGATGCCGCCGCCGGCCAGGCCAAGGCTGCTGTCTGTGGCGCCTGCCATGGTCCTGATGGCAACAGCATGGCGCCCAACTTTCCGAAACTGGCGGGCCAGGGTGAGCGTTACCTGGACAAGCAGCTGCACGACATCAAGTCCGGCAAGCGCACCGTCCTGGAAATGACCGGCCTGCTGACCAACCTCAGCGATCAGGACCTCGCCGACATCGCCGCCTACTTCGCCAGCCAGAAGGGCAGCGTCGGTGCAGCCGATCCGAAGCTCGTCGCCCGTGGTGAAGAACTGTTCCGGGGTGGCAAGCTCGACCAGGGCATGCCGTCCTGCACCGGTTGCCACTCGCCCAACGGCGCGGGCAACGCCGCCGCCGGCTTCCCGCACCTGGGTGGCCAGCATGCCCAGTACGTCGCCAAGCAGCTCACCGATTTCCGCGAGGGTGTGCGGACCAACGACGGCGACACCAAGATCATGCAGAGCATCGCCGCCAAGCTGAGCAACAAGGACATCGAGGCCGTGTCCAGCTACGTGCAGGGCCTGCACTGAGGTGCGCTCGATGAGTGGCGCGGCGCGTTCGCGTTAATAATCGATTAATCCTTTGTTGCAAGGATAAAAGGGTGGCCCTGGCCGCCCTTTTTTGTGGCCGCTGCCGTTACACTAATCGAACCAAGAGCCTGCTCGGTCTGTCAGAAACTACAGGTCGCGACGGAGGCGACTTCTAAATACCCAGGAGTAAAGCATGCGTAATCTGATCCTCAGCGCCGCACTCGTCACCGCCAGCCTGTTCGGCATGACGGCCCAGGCCGCCGACGTGCCGCTCGAAGCCGGCAAGACCTATGTGGAACTCAAGACCCCGGTGCCGGTGCAGGAGCCTGGCAAGATCGAAGTGGTCGAGATGTTCTGGTACGGCTGCCCGCATTGCTACGCCTTCGAACCGACCATCAACCCATGGATCGAGAAACTGCCGTCCGACGTGCACTTCGTGCGCATTCCCGCCATGTTCGGCGGCCCATGGGACAAGCACGGCCAACTGTTCCTGACCCTGGACGCCATGGGCGTCGAGTCCAAGGTGCACTCGGCGGTGTTCAACGCGATCCAGAAGGAAGGCAAAAAGCTGCTCGAGCCTGAAGACATGGCCGACTTCGTCGCTACCCAAGGTGTCGACAAGGAGAAATTCCTGGCCACCTACAACTCCTTCGCCATCAAGGGCAAGATCGTTGCCGCGCGCGAACTGGCCAAGAAGTACGAGATCAGCGGTGTACCGACCATGATCGTCAACGGCAAGTATCGCTTCGACCTCGGCACCGCCGGTGGGCCGGAGGCTGCACTGAACGTCGCCGACCAACTGATCGCCAAGGAGCGGGCGGCCGGCGCGACCGCCGGCAAGTAAGGCGCCCCGGCCATGGCTCGCTGGGGATCGGAACGCATCGTTGGCCTTCACCAGCCGAAGGTCAATGAACACCATCTGCAATCCAGCGGCCTGCCGGCGGACAACCGCCTGAGGCTGCTCAGCTTCAACATCCAGGTCGGCATCAGCACCCAGCGGTACCGACACTACCTGACCCGGGGCTGGCAGCACCTGCTGCCGCACACCGGGCGCGCCGACAACCTGCAGAGGATCGGCAGCCTGCTCGGCGATTTCGACCTGGTGGCGCTGCAGGAGGTCGATGGTGGCAGCCTGCGTTCGGGCTACATCAACCAGGTCGAACACCTGGCGCAGCTCGGCGCCTTTCCCTACTGGTACCAGCAACTCAATCGCAATCTCGGCCGCCTGGCCCAGCACAGCAACGGCGTGCTCAGCCGCCTGCGCCCCTGGGCGATCGAGGATCATCCACTGCCCGGCCCGGCCGGTCGCGGGGCGATCCTGGTGCGTTTCGGCGAGGGCCCGGAGTCGCTGGTGGTGGTCATGATGCACCTGGCGCTGGGCGCGCGTACGCGGACCCGGCAGTTGGCCTATATCCGCGAGCTGATCGATGGCTTCAAGCACCAGGTGCTGATGGGGGACATGAACACCCATGCCGCCGACCTGCTGCAGCACTCGCCCTTGCGCGACCTCGGGCTGCTCGCGCCGCAGGTCGAGGCCACCTTTCCCAGCTGGCGTCCACAGCGCTGCCTCGACCATATCCTGTTGAGTCCGAGCCTGACGCTGGAGCGTGTCGAGGTACTGGCGCAGCCGATTTCCGACCATTTGCCGGTTGCCGTTGAAATTCGCCTGCCAGGATCCATCGGTTCTGATACGTTGCCCGCCTTGAGTCGTTGAATCTCACGGACACCCTGCAATGAGCAGCGAAGAAGCCGAGCGCTGGAAAGAGAAGTACCTCAAAAGCATCGAACAACAGGAAAAGCTCGAACGGCGTTGGGACGCCCGTCTCGACCTGCTCCGGCGCGGGCTGGTGCGCAGCACCCTGGCGGCCGAAGGCACCGACAAGGCGGTGGATCAGTGCATGAAGGAAATGCGCGAGGTGATCCGCACCGATGACATGGATGCGGCCCTGGCCAACCTGCTGCCACGCCTGGAAAAGGCCGTGCTCGACTCCGAGCAGCGGCGCGAAACCCGGATCGAACAGATGGGCACCGCGCTGACCGCGCTGGTGACCCAGCTGCAGGCTCTGCCCTTGCCGCGGGATGTGCGTCGGCCGCTGAAGAACTTTGCCAAGCAGCTCGATGGCCGCGTTAGCCAAGCCCGCGAGATGCCCCTGCTGCTCAGCGAACTGAGCAACCTGCAGGGCAAGATCCTGACGGAACTCGATCACCCCGCCGAGCCGGCCCGGCCCGGCCTGCTGCAGCGCCTGTTCGGCACGAAGGAGGGGGCCGAGGCGAGCGTTGAAAGCGCCCCGGCGGTGGCACCGGCGGCGGGGATGCCGACACCTGTGCCCGCTTCGGCAGAGGCGGATGAGGACGATGAACCGGACGCGCCTGTGGCGCCTGCGGTCGAGGCCGTGGCTCCCGTTGCCCAGCCCGTCGTTGCTGCCGCGGCTGCGCCGGCGGTTGAACAGCCAGCCCCGGCTGCAGCGGTCATGGAGCCCGTTGCCGAGGCCGTGCCAACGATCGCACCCGTCGAGGTCGCGGCCTACAAACCACCCGTGGTCACGCCTGAGGCCGAGCCTGTGGCCGGTGCCGTCGAGCCAGAAGCGTCGCCGGTCGTGTCGGCTGCGCAGACGGCTGCGGCGGTTGAGCCGCAGGCTGCGGCCGAACCCGAGGTCAAGGCCCCACTCGCCGAGCAGCCCGAAGCCGTCACCCCGGCACCCGCCCTGCCCTTCCTCGACAGCCTGCCACTGCCGCCGGTGATGGCCGAAGCCCTGGCGGCGGTTCATCCCGAGGATAACGACCAGGACGTGCTCTACGCCCTGCCGGAATCGCCGGAGCCGTCCTACAGTTCGGTGGCCGAGCACATCGAGTCGACGCTGCTGGGCCTGCTGGATGGGCTGGTGCTGCCCGAGCGCCACCGGCCCCACGCCGAAGGCATGCGTCATCGCCTCGAACACGGGTTGAACTGGTACGAACTGCTGCCGATCCTCGACGATCTGGCCGTGCTGATGCTGGCGATCAACGACAGCGGGCAACATGAGTTCGAGGTGTACCTCAAGCAGCTCAACGAGCGCCTGGAATCCTTCCAGAGCAATTTGCGCGCGGCCAGTGAAGGCCATGCCGAGGGTCGTTCGGCGGCCAACGACCTGCACAGCCAGTTGCGTGAGCACGTCGATGGGCTGCAGAGCAGCGTGCAGGCTGCCGCCGACCTCGACAGCCTCAAGCATGTGCTGGAAAACCGCCTCGAAGACCTGCTGGGCACCATGGACCGCCACCAGCAGGAGCGCAATGTGCGCGAGCAGGAAGTCGCCAGCCGCCTGCAGAGCCTGGCCGAGCGCGTTGCGCATATGGAACAGGAAGCCCAGGTTTATCGCGACCACCTCGAGGAACAACGGCAGAAGGCCCTGATCGACCCGCTCACCGGCCTGCCGAACCGGGCGGCCTGGAGCGAGCGTCTGGACCACGAGGTCGCGCAGTGGCAGCAGCACGGCAATACCCTGCTGATCGCCATTCTTGACCTCGACCATTTCAAGCGGATCAACGATGGCTACGGCCACCTGGCCGGCGACAAGGTGCTGAAGATCATTGCGACCGTGCTGCGCAAGCACCTGCGCGGCAGCGATTTCATCGCCCGTTTCGGCGGCGAGGAGTTCGTCCTGCTGATGCCGGCGACGCCGGTGGCGACCGGCCTCAAGCTGGCCGAGCACCTGCGCGCGGCCGTCGAGGCCTGCCCTTTCCACTTCAGGGGCGAACGGGTGACCATTACCGTGTCCCTTGGCGTGTCGGCGTTCAAGGCCGGTGAACGGAGCGATCATGTGCTCAAAAGAGCCGATGAGGCGCTGTACCGGGCGAAAAACGGCGGACGCAACCGGGTGGAGCTCGGCTGAACCGCAGCTGTCGCTTTGTCACAGAGTCTTGCTTTGGTCGGTGCCGGAGGCCGGGGTACGTTATGCTAGAGCGTTACTGCCCTGGTTTTCGTTTCCGTCATGAAATTGCTCCCTCTCCTCAGCGCGGCCCTGTTGCTCGCGGGCTGCGCCAGCGGTCCGCGCCTCGACACCAGCCACCCCTCGGTCAATCACGACAGCCGCGCGCAGTTCGTCATCGTCCACTACACCTCGGCGAACATGGAAAACTCGTTGCGCCTGCTGACCCACGGCCAGGTCAGCAGCCATTACCTGATCGGCGACAACAACCCGGCCACCACCTACAAGCTGGTGGATGAGAGCCAGCGTGCCTGGCATGCCGGGGAAAGCGAGTGGCAGGGTCGTACCTGGCTGAACTCCAGCTCCATCGGTATCGAAATCGTCAACCCGGGGTTCCGCGAGACGCCGACCGGGCGCGTCTGGTACCCCTACAGCGAAGCGCAGATCCAGGCGTTGATCGTGCTGCTCAAGGACATCGTCAAGCGCAACAACATCGAGCCCCGCCATGTGATCGGTCACAGCGATATCGCCCCGATGCGCAAGCAGGACCCGGGCCCGCTGTTTCCCTGGAAGCGCCTGGCCGCCGAGGGCCTGGGCGTCTGGCCGAACGAGCAGGCGGTGGCCCGCCAGCAGCTGGTGTACGCGTACCAGCTGCCGAGTGCCAGCTGGTTCCAGCAGCAGCTGCGCTACCTGGGCTATACCACCACGCCACAGACCGGCGAGTGGGATGCGGGCACGCGTCACGCGCTGGCGGCGTTCCAGATGCATTTCCGCCCGGCGCGCTTCGATGGCGTGGCTGATGCGCAAAGCGCGGCGATCCTGCAGGTGCTCAACCAGTCAAAATAACGTCACCGCCGGACGGTCCGGGCGATGTTATCAATCAGTTGCTATAACTCATTGGTAATCCTTCGGATATTCCATGATGCCGGCCTCCCGTGAGACGTTGCGCGCCTGGTTCCATCGTCCCTGGTCGCAGGCATTGCTGGCTGCCTCGCTCAGTGCCGTCCTGCTGCTGAGCGGCAGCCTGGGTGTGGTCGTGCGCCAGGTCCGGCAGCAGGAAAGCGAGCAGATGAACGCCCAGGGCCGGCGTTTCCTCGAGCGCCTGGAGCAGTTGTTCGGCCAGTTGCGCGAGGGCCTCGATGTGCTCGAAGGGCAGCCGCTGCGGGGCTGCAACGGGCGAATGATCGAAACCCTGCAGCAGTTGAGCTTCAGCTACCGCTTCATCTACGAGGCCTTCTACATCGACTCCATCGAGTCCTGTTCCAACTGGCCGCGCCAGGACTCGCAGATCTCCTACCGTGAGCCGGATATCCGTGGCCCGACCTACAGCTACTGGCTCAACACCTCGACCGAGCCCAACGACAACCTGGCGGCGCTGATGCTCGGGCGCGGCAGCTTCCGGGTCTCGACCTCCCGCGGCCACCTGAGCGATGTCGTCGAGCTGCCGCCCGGCGCGAGCCTGCTGGTGGTGGTCAATCATGGTCGGCGGGCGATCCCGGTGCTCGGGCCGCTGCAGAGCTGGCCGCCGCAAGGCTGGAGCAGCCGCGGCCGTGATCCGTTGCTGACCACCGACCGCGAACTGATCTATCGCATGCCGACCAGCACCCCCGAGTATCAGTTGGTGATGGTCGCCCCGCGCAGTGCGATGCGCTTGCGCCTCAGCCCGCTGTGGTGGTGGCTGCTGTCCGCCAGCCTGCTGATTGCCACCTGCATCGGTGGTTTGACCCTGCAGCTCGCCCGGCAGCGCCAGTCACTCAACGGCGAGTTGCAGGGCGCGCTGCGCCGCGGAGAGATGCAGGTGCTCTACCAGCCGATCTTCGATCTCGGCAGCCGGCATTGCGTCGGTGCCGAGGCCCTGGTCCGCTGGCGGCGCCCGGACGGCACATTGACCAGCCCCGACCTGTTCATCCCCCTGGCGGAAGATACCGGACAGATCCGCCAGATCACCGATTTTGTCCTGCAGCGCCTGCTGGAACAGCTCGGCCAGACGCTGCGGGCCAATCCGCAGCTGTATATTTCGGTCAACCTGGCGGCCTGCGATGTGATGGTGCCGCGCATCGCCGAGGTCATCGGCCGGCTCTTGCGGGCCTACCGGGTGTCGCCGCGGCAGATCGCCTTCGAGGTCACCGAGCGCGGCCTGATCGACGTGGTGGTGGCGCGGGACAACCTGCAGGCCCTGCGCAATCTCGGGCACCAGGTGCTGATCGACGATTTCGGCACCGGCTATTGCAGCCTCGCCTACCTGCAGACCCTGCCGGTGGACTGCCTGAAGATCGACAAGGCGTTCATCGACGCCCTCGGCCATGACGCTGCCAGCAGCGGCGTGGCGCCGCATATCATCCGCATGGCCCATGCCCTGCAATTGCGGGTGATCGCCGAGGGCATCGAATATGAGTCCCAGGCCATGCTGCTCAGCAGCGAAGGTGTCAATTACGGCCAGGGCTGGCTGTTCGCCCAGGCACTGACCGCGGTGCAGTTCATCGAGATGATCACCCGTGGCCGGCGCCTGGCGAGCCGCCGTCTGGATGACGAGGCCTGAACGGCTAGACCGGCAGCGCCATGTAGAACTGGGTGCCCTGCCCCGGTCGTGAATAGACGCCCATGCGTCCGCCATGCAGTTGGACGATTTCCTTGCACAGCGCCAGGCCCAGGCCTGCTCCGCCCTTCTTGCGCCCGACCTGGACGAAAGGTTCGAAGATCCGCCCCTGCTGGCCATAGGCAATGCCTTCGCCATTGTCCTCGACGCTGATGATCACCCGTTCGCCATGCCGGCGTGCCTGCAGGCGGATCTGCCCGGCGCTGGCGGTGTGGCGCAGGGCATTGCCGATCAGGTTGTCGAGCACCCGCTCCAGCTGCGCCTGGTCCGCATGCAGGCGTGGCAATGGCGGCTGGACCTCGATCAGCAGCTCGATGCCCTGGTCGTTGGCCTGGCCGGTGAAACGCTCGCGGGCCTTCTCCAGCAGTTGGCCGATGTCGCAAGGGGCCAGCGCGAGCTTCTGCAGGCCGTTCTGGTAGCGCGAGAAGTTCAGCAGGTCGTTGATCAGTTGCATCAGCCGCTGCATCTCTTCATTGACCGTACTGAGCAGGTCCGCTTCGCGCGATTCGGCATCGAAGTGCACGCGCTCCTGCAGCAGGCCGAACGCCATGTGCATGCCGGTCACCGGCGTGCGCAGCTCGTGGGACGCGCGCAGGACGAACTCGCTGCGCACCCGTTCGAAGGCGCGCTGTTCGGTGACGTCGTGCAGCACCATCACCGCGCCGAGGATGTGGCCCTGGGGATGGCTGACCGGCGTCAGGCTGTAGGTCAGCAGGCGGGATTCGCCATCGACCTCGACTTCGAGGTCTTCCGGTGCCCGCTCGAGGCTGCCGCCCCGGAGGATCAGGCTCAGTTGCTCGTCGAACTCCGGGCGGCCAAGGGCTTCGCCCAGGCCCTGGCCGAGGCGGTCGGCGTCCCAGCCCAACTGGCGCTGGGCCACCGGGTTGAGGTGCTCCAGATGGCCCTGGCGATCGATCATCAGCAACCCGTCGTCGATGCTGTCGAGCACCGATTGCAGCCGTTGCTGGCCGGCCAGCAGTTCGTCGATGTTGGTTGCCTGGTGCTGGCGCAGCGCCTCGGCCATGAGGCCGAAGCGCCGGGTCAGCAGGTTCATCTCGGAGGCCGAGGAAATCGGCAGGGTGACGTCGAAGTTGCCCTGGCCGATCCGATCGGCGGCCTTGACCAGCGCCTCGATCGGTACGCCGATGCGCTGGGCGATGCCATGGGCGGTGATGAAGCCGATGATCAGCACCGCCAGGGCGACCAGGCCGAGCAGCCCGGCGATCAGCATGGCGCTGCTGCGGGCGGAGCTTTCCGCGCCGCTGATATCGTTCAGGGCCTCCTTGTGTGCGCTGAGCAGGCCGTTGCGCAGGGTGTTGAAGCGTTCGACGAGTTCGCTGTTGCTGGCCTTCCTGTCAAAGGAATCGAAGGCCTGCAGGAAGTTTTCGTAGTCGATCCGGGCCTGGGCGAAGCCGCCGCGCAGGTCCTTGTCCTGTTCGTGCCTGATACCTTCGTGGAGCAACTGCCAATATTGCTCGCGTGAAGCCTGCAAGGCGGCCTGATCGGGATGTTCGCTGAGCATCATGGCCAACTGGTCGCCCAGGCTCTGACGCATCTTGAGCCCCAGGTCGAGGGTGATGAAGTTGTCGCGGATCAGTGACTCCTGGCTCTTGGCCATTTGCATCACGCTGACCAGCCCCAGCAGCAACCCCAGCAAGGCCACGGTCATCAGTGCCGAAATGCTCAGGAACAGACGGGTGCGCAGCTTCATCGCAAGCTTCATCGGGCGTGGCTCACAGGTTGTACTGTTTGCGTTTGCGGTACAGCGTCGAGGCATCGATGCCCAGGGTCTTGGCGGCCTGGTCCAGGGTGTCGCTGGTGGCCAGCACCGCGCCGATATGGGCTTTCTCCAGCTCGTCCAGGCTCATCGGCGCACCGATGCGCGGGGCGTTGTTGACCGGCTGCTCGCCCATGCCCAGGTGGCTGACTTCCACCCGCTCCTGTGAGCAGATGATGCTGGCGCGCTCGATCACGTTGCGCAGCTCGCGGATATTGCCCGGCCAGCGGTAGTTGACCAGCGCTTCGCGGGCCTCCTCGCTGAAGCCGCGGGCCGGGCGCGCGTATTCCTTGACGAAGCGCGCGAGGAAGCGGTCGGCCAGGGTCAGGATGTCTTCGCTGCGCTCGCGCAGGGGCGGCAGGTGCAGGGTGATGACGTTGAGCCGATAGAGCAGGTCTTCGCGGAAGCGCCCTTCGCGTGCCATGTCGTCCAGGTTGAGGTTGGTGGCGGCGAGGATGCGCACGTCGGCCCGACGGGTCACCGGGTCGCCGACCCGCTCGTATTCCTTGTCCTGGATGAAGCGCAGCAGCTTGGGTTGCAGGGTCAGGGGGAAGTCGCCGATCTCGTCGAGGAACAGGGTCCCGCCATCGGCCTGGTTGACCCGCCCCAGCGTGCTTTCGCTGGCACCGGTAAAGGCGCCGCGGCTGTGGCCGAACAGTTCGCTTTCCATCAGCTCGGCGGTCAGCGACGGGCAGTTGATGGTGACGCAGGACTTCTTCGCGCGCTTGCTCCAGCCGTGGATGGCCCGGGCCAGCTCGCCCTTGCCGGTACCGGACTCGCCGAGGATGAGGATGTTGGCGTCGGTGCTGGCGACCTGGCGCGCGGTTTCCAGTACCACCATCATCGCCGGGCTGTGGGAGTCGAGGCCGTCCTTGGGCTTGCGCACCTCGCCCTCGAGGGCTTCGAGGCGCGCCGACAGTTGCCGGACCTCCAGTTGCTTGGCCGTGGCCAGGCGCAACTGGTCGGGACTGCAGGGCTTGACCAGGTAGTCCGCGGCGCCGGCCTGGATCGCGTCGACGGCGGTATCGACCGCCGAGTGGGCGGTGACGATCACCACCCGCATCCACGGGGCCTGGATACGCATCTGCGCCAGCACGTCAAGGCCGTTGTCCTCGCCCAGGCGCAGGTCGAGGAAGCACAGGTCGAATACCTGGCGCTGCAGCAGGGCGTCGGCCTGGGCCGCGCTGTTGGCCGTGGCGACGCTGTAGCCCTCGTCCTCCAGGCAATAGCGGAAAGTGCGAAGGATGGCCGACTCGTCATCCACCAGCAGAATACGGCCTTGGTGTTCCGGGGCAGATTCCATCACCCGCGCTCCTTATATATGTGTGTGTTGCCGATGGACCCCGGGCGATTCGGGCAGCTTGCATGGTCCGTTTTGACCGTGACCTGCGCGTGCAGGGTAACCATCCCCGCCGCTGTTTGCTAACTCGCTGATTTGGGGAATTTTTGTCGTCTCTGCTTCCGACAACCGACAGTCCGGCAAATTCCGGCGGATTTGCCGTGTCGCTCTCCCTGCATCTTAGGCGCTGTCCCCTGGGGCTGTCGTGCATTGTGCACGACGCCTAAGCGGGGGATCGTGCAGGATGCTGCCCGGGTGAGTCGGTGTTTGTTTATAACTGCCTGATTTTATTGGTTTTTATCTGACAAAAAAATTGGCATGCGCTCTGCAATGTACCTCTTGCGCAAGGTTGGACCGGCATCGTGCCGCGCCAGCCAGGAATAAAGATAAAGACAGTGTCGGAGGAGTTTCAGGATGAATCGCCAACTTGCCGCCCCATCGCGTATCTCGTCGCTCCACGTGCAGCAAGGGCTGTTCGCTGTCCTCGCGCTGCTGATCACGTTGGTCGTCGGCCAGGCGTTCATGCGCTGGACCCAGCCGACTGTCGAGCACCCGCGGGTGTTTTTCCAGGCTCCCGTGCAAACCCATTTCAGCGCCATCGGCAGTGCGTCGAGCGACCCGGTCGCCTACCGCCTGACGCCGGTGGAGCAGGCCGAACCGCTGGACGAGCTGCCACGGCAGGATCGTTGGGTGTTCTAGGCAGGACGCGCCGGCCATCGGGCCTGGCGTGACAACCCGCAGTAAAGGCAACAGCCACACATCGCAGGACCAAGGTAAGGAGAGTCATCATGCTGAGTTGGGCAATCACATTCCTGATCATTGCCATTGTCGCCGCGGTACTGGGCTTCGGTGGTATCGCCGGCACCGCCACAGGTATCGCCAAGATTCTCTTTGTCGTGTTCCTGGTGATGTTCATCGCTTCGTTCCTGTTCGGTCGTCGCGGTCGAGGCTGAACATGTTCAAGCCAACCCTGAAAACCATGGCCGCTGCCCTGCTGCTGGGCAGCAGCGCCATGGCGCTGGCGGCCAACGACGGCCAGGCGCGGGTCAACGAACTGCTGAGTTCGTCGCCCGAGTACCGCGAAGCCTGGCAGGACGTCGTGCGCAAGGAGGAACGCCTGCCCGAGTGGGTGATGAACCTGTCGGGCAGTTCCGAACAGATGACTGCGGTTGAAGAGGATGGCGACCAGTATCTGGTCGGCCCGCTCTGCGAGACCGCGGACAGTTGCCGCAACAAGCGCCTGATCGTCGCCTTCAGCTTCGACAGGAAGCACGCCTACGCGATGCTGGTGGAAGTGCCTGCGGGCCTGCCGGCCGACAAGTCGCCAACCCGCCATGCCGACTATCGCTTCCTCGGCAAGCCGGACGAAGGCATGCAGGGGCTGTTGAGGGAGCAACTGAAGAAGGACCCGAACTGGTACTGAGTTCGAGGGAGTGAAAGAGCAGGAGCCCGTCGAGGGCTTCTACCCCTGCATCGCCCGAGGACGGCGAATGCATGACCAGGGGGCCGGGATGCTCTGATTGTTTGAGGATCGGAGCGACCTACGGGTACAGGGAGTACCTGCGCAAGGGCCGGGTCAGGCGAAGGCGGCAGTCGGCAAGCCGTGGGGCGGTCCCTGCGGTTTGCCACTGCTGTCGTCTTATGTCGTTTGGACATGAAGTGCGGATTAGTATCGGATCCAATCCAGTCTCGACCGTACATCCAGAAAAACCTTTTCCGTCGTACCGGTCAAATCCCGATTCTGTAGGGTTTTTCGAAAACTCCCAGGCTGTCCTACTCATTTGCCGAGCGATACTAATCGCTCTGCGATGGCCGGATTACGGCCATCATGGCGGCGGAAATGACCTGTTTGCCTCCCCTTGATATGAGCTATTGTCGGACAAAAGTTATGCCGATTCGGCATGGGGTAGACGGTTACGGCATTAGACGTGCCATCCCCGCGCCGCAATAGTTGCGCCCTTTTTTGCCAGCCAGCGAGCTTCCCGGCCTGCTGGCGGTGACCTTCCATGGGGGGCAGATGGGGACTTCCCGCATGCCTGGGCGTGCGGGCAGGACGCATTGGCCCGAGTCCACTTGAAGTAAGGGTAACAAGATGAAGAAGGCAAAGCTCAGCCTCGCCTGGCAGATCCTCATCGGTCTGGTACTGGGGATTGCACTCGGTGCGCTGCTCAACCATTTCAGTGCGGAAAAGGCCTGGTGGATCAGTAACGTGCTGCAACCGGCAGGCGATATCTTCATCCGCCTGATCAAGATGATCGTGATCCCGATCGTCATTTCCTCGCTGGTGGTCGGCATCGCCGGCGTCGGTGACGCCAAGCAACTGGGGCGTATCGGCCTCAAGACCATCATCTACTTCGAGGTCGTCACCACCATCGCCATTCTCGTCGGCCTGGTGCTGGCCAACGTGGTCCACCCGGGCGCCGGCATCGACATGAGCACCCTGGGCACCGTGGACATCTCCAAGTACAAGGCCACTGTCGCCGAAGTACAGCACGAGCATGCGTTCATCGAGACCATCCTCAACCTGATCCCGTCGAACATCATCGCGGCCATGGCCCGTGGCGAGATGCTGCCGATCATCTTCTTCTCGGTGATTTTCGGCCTCGGTCTGTCGAGCCTGCAGGCCGAGCTGCGCGACCCGCTGGTGAAAATGTTCCAGGGTGTGTCGGAAACCATGTTCAAGGTCACCCACATGATCATGAACTACGCGCCGATCGGTGTGTTCGCCCTGATCGCCGTGACCGTGGCCAACTTCGGCTTCGCCTCGCTGCTGCCACTGGCCAAGCTGGTGGTGCTGGTCTACGTCGCCGTCCTCCTGTTCGCCTTCGTGGTGCTCGGCCTGATCGCCCGCCTGTTCGGTTTCTCGGTGATCCGGCTGATGCGCATCTTCAAGGACGAGCTGATCCTGGCCTATTCCACCGCCAGCTCGGAAACCGCCCTGCCGCGGATCATCGAGAAGATGGAAGCCTATGGTGCGCCAAAGGCCATCTGCAGCTTCGTGGTGCCGACCGGCTACTCGTTCAACCTCGACGGTTCGACCCTGTACCAGAGCATCGCGGCGATCTTCATCGCCCAGCTCTACGGCATCGACATGTCCGTCGGCCAGCAACTGTTGCTGGTGGTGACCCTCATGGTCACCTCCAAGGGCATCGCCGGCGTACCGGGCGTGTCCTTCGTGGTGCTGCTGGCGACCCTGGGCAGCGTCGGCATTCCGCTGGAGGGCCTGGCCTTCATCGCCGGTGTCGACCGCATCATGGACATGGCGCGTACCGCCCTGAACGTGATCGGCAACGCCCTGGCCGCCCTGGTCATCGCCCGTTGGGAAGGTCTGTATGACGAGGCCAAGGGCGAGCGCTACTGGAACTCGCTGCCGCACTGGCGCAGCAAGGCCTGACCCCCCGATTGTTCCTACGCTCCGCGTGGGAACACCTCACCGAACAACGAACCCCGGACTTTCCGGGGTTTGTTGTTTCTGGCCCGACCGCTATCATTCGCCGCATCTTCAAGGAGTTTTCCCGATGCTCAATGGCCTGTGGCTTGGCTTTTTCGTGGTGGCGACCGTTTCGGCGCTGGCGCAATGGCTGGTGGGTGGCAACCACGCGATCTTCGCCAGCATGGTTGAAAGCATCTTCGCCATGGCCAAGCTGTCGGTGGAGGTCATGGTCCTGCTGTTCGGCACCCTGACGCTCTGGCTCGGCTTCCTGCGCATCGCCGAAAAGGCCGGGATCGTCGACTGGCTGGCCAAGGCCCTCGGGCCGCTGTTCAGCCGGCTGATGCCGGAAGTGCCGCGCGGCCACCCGGCCATCGGCCTGATCACCCTCAACTTCGCCGCCAACGGCCTGGGCCTGGACAACGCCGCCACGCCCATCGGGCTCAAGGCCATGCGCGCGCTGCAGGAGCTCAACCCGAGCCAGACCGTGGCGAGCAATGCGCAGATCCTGTTCCTGGTGCTCAACGCTTCGTCGCTGACCCTGCTGCCGGTGACCATCTTCATGTACCGCGCCCAGCAGGGCGCACCGGACCCGACCCTGGTGTTCCTGCCGATCCTGCTGGCGACCAGTGCCTCGACCCTGGTCGGCCTGCTGTCGGTGGCGCTGGTGCAGCGCCTGCGCCTGTGGGACCCGGTGGTGCTGGCCTACCTGGTGCCGGGGGCGTTGCTCCTCGGCGGTTTCATGGCGGTGCTGGCCGGGTTGTCGGCCACGGCGCTGGCGAGCCTGTCGTCGATTCTTGGCAACCTGACGCTGTTTGGCCTGATCATGCTGTTCCTGGTGATCGGTGCCTTGCGCAAGGTGAAGGTCTACGAGGCCTTCGTCGAGGGCGCGAAGGAAGGTTTCGACGTGGCGAAGAATCTGCTGCCGTACCTGGTGGCGATGCTCTGCGCCATCGGTGTGCTGCGGGCCTCCGGTGCGCTGGATTTCGGCCTCGACGGCATTCGCCACCTGGTGCAGTGGGCCGGTTGGGACACGCGTTTCGTCGATGCGCTGCCGACGGCGATGGTCAAGCCGTTCTCCGGCAGTGCCGCCCGGGCGATGCTGATCGAAACCATGAAGACCCAGGGCGTGGACAGCTTCCCGGCGCTGGCGGCGGCGACCATCCAGGGCAGCACCGAGACCACCTTCTATGTGCTGGCGGTGTACTTCGGCGCGGTGAACATCCAACGCGCCCGTCATGCGGTGGGCTGTGCCCTGCTGGCGGAGCTGGCCGGGGTGGTGGCGGCGATCGGGGTTTGCTACTGGTTCTTTGGCTGAGGCTGAAGCCCTGTTCGCGGGCACGCCCGCGAAGCAATTTCTAGTGTCTGGCTGAAATCCCGCCCTGCTGCACCGCCCAGCCAATCACCTGCCCCGTCAGCTTGTCCCCGGCCTGACCAAAGCCGGCCACCACGGCGGGTACCTGCTTGTCGCCCAGCGGCTGGCGCACCTCGAAGCGCCGGCTGGCGAGAATCCGCTGGTCGCTGTCGCGCACCAGCCGGGCATCGAAACGGATCACCACCTCGGCGTCCTGCCCGTGATACTCGGTCTGGAATGCCTGCAACTCACCGCCCAGCTCAAAATCCGCGCGCAGGTTGCTGTCGTCGGTGCTCAGCAGGCGCACCCGGCCATCACGCTGGAAGGCGTCGAGCAGGCGGTTGCGCAGCAGCACCGGGGCCGGGTCGCTCCAGCGCGAGGCCTTGTAGTGGCTGAGCAGGTCGCCCTGGGGCACCACGGCGATATTCGGGCTGTTCAGGGCCTCGCCGGCAATCGGCTTGGCGATCCGCAACGACCACTCGACCGGTTGGACGGCAGACGCCGCCTGGCTGCCCTGCGCGGTCGGCAGCCGATAGACGTCCACCGGCTCGGCTTCGGGCAGGATCGAGCAGGCGCTGCCCAGGGCCAGGCCGGCGATCAGGGTCAGGTAACTCAGGGCACGACGGGCAAGCCTCATGGAGTGAATTCCTTGTTCTTGTCACGGCCCAGCAGGTAGCCGCTGGGGTTGGCGTTCAGGCGCTGCGAGACGGTGCGCAGGCTGCTCAGGGTTTCACGCAGCTCGCGGATCGCCGGCGCCAGTTCGTTGAGCCCTTGCAGGCCGCTGTTGACCGAGTCCTGGTTGCTGGCGAGCAGTTTGTCGAGGGTCGCGCTGCTGCGTTCCAGCGACTGCATGGCCCGCTCGGCGCTGCCCAGGGCCTGGGTGCCCTGCTTGTCGAGCAGGTTGTTGGCGTTGCGCATCAGTTGCGAGGTCTGCTCCAGGGTACCGCTGACCTGCTTGCCGACCTGGGTCATCTGCTGCAGCACCTGGCGGATGTCGTCGCGCTGGCCGGCGATGGCACCGGTGGTCTGTTGCAGGTTGTCCAGGGTCTTGCTGACATTCTCGACGTTCTGCTGGGAGAACAGCTCATTGGCATTGTGCAGCAGCACGTTGATGCCGCTCATCAGGTCGCTGCTGTCGCTGAGCAGGCGGGAAATCGGCGACGGTGTGGCGATGATCTCCGGCAGCCTGCCGTCCTTGCCCTTGAGTTCGGGGCTCTGCGGGGTACCGCCGCTGAGCTGGATCAGCGAGGTACCGGTGATCCCGGTCAACGCCAGCTTGGCCCGGGTGTCTTCCTTGATCGGGGTGTCGCCGACCAGGCGGATGCGCGCCAGTACCCGCCGCGGATCTTTCGGGTCGAGGCTCAGTTGCAGCACGTCGCCGACCTTGATCCCGCTGTACTGCACCGGGCTGCCGCGGGACAGGCCGCTGACCGCCTCGTTGAAGACCACTTCGTAGTCCTTGAACGCGGTGTCGACGCTGGACTTGGCCAGCCACAGGCCGAAGAGCAGCGCGCCGAGCACCACCAGTACGCTGAACAGGCCGATCATCACATGATGGGCACGGGTTTCCATCTCATCCCTCCTTGAGCGGTGTGGCCGCGTCAAAGGCGGCGCGGCCCCGCGGGCCGTGGAAGTATTCGTGAATCCAGGGGTCGTCGGTTTCGGCGACCCGGTCGATGGCGTCGGCCACCAGCACGCGTTTCTGCGCCAGCACTGCGACCCGGTCGGTGATGGTGTAGAGGGTGTCCAGGTCATGGGTGATGAGGAACACGCTCAGGCCGAGGGCGTCGCGCAGGGTCAGGATCAACTGGTCGAAGGCGGCGGCACCGATCGGGTCGAGGCCGGCGGTGGGCTCGTCGAGGAACAGGATGTCCGGGTCCAGGGCCAGTGCGCGAGCCAGGGCGGCACGCTTGATCATGCCACCGGACAGCGACGCCGGGTACTTGTTGGCGGCCGACAGCGGCAGGCCGGACAGCGCCAGTTTCACGCAGGCCAGGTGTTCGGCGTCGGCGCGGCTGAGGCCGGCGTGTTCGATCAGTGGCAGGGCGACGTTTTCCACCACGGTCAGCGAGGAAAACAGCGCACCCTGCTGGAACAGCACGCCAAAGCGCCGCTCGACCTGCGAACGGGCCTGTTCCGGCAGGCTCGGCAGGTCCTGGCCGAACACCCGTACCTGGCCGTCGCTGGGCCGTCGCAGGCCGATGATGCTGCGCATCAGCACCGACTTGCCGGTGCCGGAGCCGCCGACCACCGCCATGATCTCGCCCTTGTACAGGTCGAGATCGAGATTTTCGTGGACGCTCTGCGCACCGAAGCGGTTGCACAGCCCGCGAACCTGGATCACCGCCTCGCTGGGCGGCCTTGCTACCCGGCTCACCAGCCCATCTCCATGAAGAACAGCGCGGCGACGGCGTCGAGCACGATCACGATGAAGATCGACTGGACCACGCTGGAGGTGGTGTGGGCCCCGACCGATTCGGCGCTGCCGCTGACCTTGAAGCCCTCCAGGCAACCCACCGCGGCGATCAGGAAGGCGAAGAACGGAGCCTTCACCAGGCCGACCAGGAAATGCTGGAGGCCGATGTCGGCCTGCAGCAGGGACAGGAACATCGCCGGCGAAATCCCCAGCGACAGCGCGCAGACCACGCCTCCGCCGACGATCCCGCAGAGCATGGCGAGGAACGTCAGCATCGGCAGGGCGATCAGCAGTGCCAGCACCCGTGGCAGCACCAGCAGTTCCATGGGGTCCAGGCCGAGGGTGCGAATGGCGTCGATCTCCTCGTTGGCTTTCATCGAGCCGATCTGGGCGGTAAAGGCGCTGGCGGTGCGGCCGGCCATCAGGATGGCGGTCAGCAGTACGCCGAATTCACGCAGGAAGGAGAACGCCACCAGGTCCACGGTAAAGATGCTGGCGCCGAAACTGGCCAGCACCGTCGCGCCGAGAAACGCCACCACGGCACCGACCAGGAAGGTCAGCAGGGCGATGATCGGAGCGGCGTCGAGGCCGGTCTGCTCGATATGCGCGACCATCGGCGTGAGCCGCCAGCGCGAGGGGCGCAGCAGACCGCGAGCGAGGGTTTCGAGGATCAGGCCGATGAAGCCGAGCAGTTGCCGGGTGTCCTGCCAGACCTGGTCGACGGCCCGGCCGATCCGTTCGAGCAGTTGCATGCCGGCGGCCTGTTCCGGCTCCCTGACCGGGACGCAGAAGTCGGTCAGCGAGCAGTAGACGGTCTGCAACAGCGCGCGGTCGGCGGCGGACAGGTGTTCGCTGTGCTCGGCCAGTTGCCCGAGGCGCTGGGCGCCCAGCAGCTCCACCAGCAGCGAGGCGCCGGCGGTGTCGAGGGCGCCCAACTGGTCCAGGTCGACGGTGGTGCTCGCGTCATAGTGGCCGAGCAGCTCGGCGCTGCGGCGTTTCAGGACGCTGTAGTGGGCCAGCGTCCAGTCACCGCTGATCCGCAGCCGTGCGGGGCTCGTCGAGGTGTCCAGCTGGGCGTTGCCGGCCGTCGTGCTGATGATCATGGGCTTCCGGGCTTAACAGGCGTTTACGCAAACCACTGTAATAGCACGATAGCCTGATCCATCACTAGGACCCTTGTGCGGTCTTTGCCGAACCGGTGATCTCGAAACGCAGCACGCCGAGCATCTGCCCGTCCTCGGTCAGCACCCGTACCAGCCAGCTGCCGCTGGGGTCGGCGGGGAAGTTCTGCTTGTGGGTCCAGGCCCGGTAGCCCTCCTTGCGCCCGCCATGGATGTCCAGGGCGATCCGGTCGACTTCACGGCCGTTGAACTCCCAGACATGGTAGATCCGCTCATCCAGCCCCCGTGGCGCGTTGATCGAGGTGTAGGCATAGAGGCCGGCGCTGCGCACCTGGGCGGCGTCCACCTGCTCCAGGCTGGCGCCGGGGGTGCGGTCCTGCAGTTGCGTGGTCACCGCGACTTCGGTCATCCACAGGGTCGCCGGTGGCACCCAGGAGCGCAGCAGCCAGCCGGCGCCGCCGATGGCCAGGGTCACGCAGACCAGCATCAGCCAGCCGCGCAGGTTGTGCAGCGGCAGGCTCACCGCCAGGCTCGGAATCGACAGCAGCAGAGCGGTACCCAGGGCCAGCTTGTAGCTCTCGGCGGTGGTCAGGTGAAGGATGATCGGCAGCGCCGTGAGCATGGCGGCGAACAGCGTCAGGGTGTGCAGGCCGAGCAGCAGCCAGCGCTTGGGCGCCAGCCATTTGTAATACAGCGGGTCGGTGATCGACACCAGTGCCGCGGCGCCGAGCAGGCTGGTGAAGATCAGTTGGCCGCTGTTCCAGGTGGTGGTGATGAAGAAGAACGGCAGGACGAAGAACAGGCTTTCCTGGTGGATCAGTTGCGTGGCGTAGCGCAGCAGCGGTTCGGGGATTTCGCGCTTGAACAGGCGGCTGAACAGTTGGGTCAGGGTGTTTTCCAGCATCAGCCAGACCCAGCTCAGCAACAGCACGATGGCGATCAGGCTGGCCTTGCTCTGCTGGCGGTCGACCAGGATGAAGCTGGCGATCCCCGAGCAGAAGCCGAAGGCGGCGATGGCTCCCGGGTAACGCTTCATCAGTTCGAGGACGCGCTGGATGAGAAGGGTCAGCTTGGTCATGCGGTGGTTCACTGGACTGGGGTGCGAAATGGCCCGACACAATACAGTTTTAGTGCCAGGGATGGGAGCGATCCCGCTGCCTGACAGCACCCCTGGAGGCCCCTTTGGTGGAAGCGGGCGTGCCCGCGAAGCCCTTGGCGGCCTCGGGGGCGCTTTCGCGGACAAGCCCGCTCCTGCCAGGTAGGCGGCTAGCGCCGGCGCCAGGCCCGCCATCCCAGGGGAATCAGCACCAGCAATGCCAGCAGGCTGGCACCCAGCCACATCAGTTGGTCATAGCTGAGCAGCGGCTTCTCGACCCGCAGGTAGCCCGGTTGTTCGAACAGTTTGCGCAGGGCCTGGTTGGCCTGCTTGAGGGTCACCGCCTGCAGGGCCTTGGCCGGGTTGCTGAAGTGGCCGTCCTCGTAATCGCCCAGGGCGCCCCAGTAATAGTCGGCCAACGCACTGTTGCCCTGCACCGCCCAGGCCTGGCGGGCGATCGCGGCCTGCTGCAGGCGGGCGAAGGTGGCCGGGTCGAGGCCGTCCCTGAGCAACTGCGCCTTCAGGTCGGCCAGCACTTGTCTGGCCTGGCCCAGATTGTCCCGCTCGACATCGGCATTGAGACTGAAGAAACCGACGCCACCGAGCACTTCGCGCTCGCTCCAGGGCCCGTAGGACAGGCTGTGGGCCAGGCGCAACTGGCGATACAGCGCCCAGTCCAGGTAGTCCTTGAGCAGGTCGACGGCGGCGTCGGGCTGGTCTTCCAGCGCCGGTTCGGGAAACAGCCAGTGGATCTTCGCGCCGTTGCCGACCCAGCCACGGATCAGGTCCCGCTCGGCGGCGGCATGGTGCAGGATCTGCGGCAGCGGCAGGTGATCGTTGGGCTCCACCGGCTCCAGTGCACCGAAGGTCCGATCCAGATAGGCCGGCAGCAGGCGGTCGAGCTCGCCGACCATGATCAGGGTCATGTTGTTCGGCGCGTACCAGTTCTTGCGCAGCGCCTCCAGCTGTTCCCGGGTGAGGTCCGCGACCCCTGCCCGCTCGCGGCATTTCAGCCCGAGCTCCACGGCCAGCTGCTCGCTGCTGCGATGGCCGGTCTGCTGAATGTCCAGCCAGCGTTGCAGGTGCGAGTAATGCCCGCCGTCCTCGCGCTCGACCACCTGCTTGGCGGCGGCGATATCGGCATCGCTGAAGCGGGTTCTGGTCAGCACGGCGAGCAGCAGGTCGAGAATCCTGCGCTGGTTGGCGGCCGGCGCCTCGATCACGAAGGTGGTGTCGGCGTCACTGGTATAGGCGTTCCATTCGCCGCCCAGGGCCTGCATGCGTTCTTCCAGGCCGCCTTCGCCGCTGGCGTCGATACCGCTGAACAGCAGGTGTTCGAGCAGGTGCGGCAGTTCCTTGTCGGCACAGGCGAAATCGTCGAAACCGACGCCCACCACCAACCGGATCGACACGTGCCCACGCTCGCTGCCCGGTTTGAGCAGCAGTTGCAGGCCGTTGGGCAACTGGTAGCCCTCGACCTGGAAGCGATCAAGGGCCTGGGCGGGGATCAGCGTGAACAGCAGGCAAACGAACAGCAGGCAACGCATAACCAATTTCCGCGGACGGGTTCCTACGCACAGACAACGGTCGAACCGTGGACGTTCAGGGCGAGTGGGTGATATCGGCTGTTTCTTCCGAGGCCAGCGCCCCGGTCTCGGAGGTTTCCAGGACCACGTAGGCGCTGCTGCAGAATAACGAATTCAAACGCTTCATGTCGGCAATCAGCTCCAGATGCAGGGAACTGGTCTCGATACTCTGTACGATCTTTCGTTGCAGGCGGCTGACGTGGGCGTGGGCCAGGCGTCGCTCCTGAGCGCGGAACCGGCGTTTTTCCCGCAGCAGTTGCCGGGCGCTTTCCGGGTCGGAACTGAGGAACACCGAGAGGCCCAGGCGCAGGTTGTCGATCAGCTGGCTGTGCAGGCCGGCCAGTTCCTCCAGGCCATCCTCGGAAAACGAGCGGCGCTTGGCGGTCTTCTGTTGCTGGACCTTGCGCAGCATGCGTTCGATCAGGTCGGCTGCCAGCTTAAGGTTGATTGCCAGCTCGATGATCTCCGCCCAGCGCCGGCTGTCCTGTTCGCCCAGGTCCTCGCGCGGCATCTGCGCCAGGTAGAGCTTGACCGCACTGTAGAGCACTTCGACGTCATCGCTCAGGCGGCGCATCTCGATGGCCACGGCGGTCTGCTTGCCGCGCAGCACGTCGAGCATGGCGGCGAGCATGCTGTCGATCAGGTCGCCGATGCGCAGGGTTTCGCGGGCGGCGTTGGACAGCGCCAGGCCGGGGGTGGCGAGGGCCGCCAGGTCGAGATGGCGGGGCTTGAGCTTGCCGTTGGTTTCCGGTTGTTCCGGCAGCAGCCAGGCGCACAGCCGCGCCATCGGCCCGACGCTGGGCAGCAGGATCAGGCAGCGCACGGTGTTGTAGAGCAGATGAAAGCCGATCACCGTTTCCTGCGGGCTGAAGTCCAGGCCGTCGAGCCAGTTCACCAGCGGGGTCAGCACGGGAATGATCAGCAGCAGGCCGATCAGCTTGTACAGCAGGCTGCCGAGCGCGACCTGGCGGCCGGCGGCGTTCTGCATGCTGGTACTGAGGAAGGCCAGCACGCCGCTGCCGATGTTGGCGCCGATCACCAGGCCGATGGCCACCGGCAGGCCGATCACCCCGGCGCCGGCCAGGGTCGCGGTGAGCAGCACGGCGGCGAGGCTGGAGTAGGAAATCATCGCGAACAGCGCGCCGACCAGGGCATCGAGCAGGATATCGCCGGTCAGTGAGGCGAACACCACCTTCACGCCCTGGGCGTGGGTGATCGGTGCGGCGGCTTCGACGATCAGTTGCAGGGCGAGGATGATCAGCCCCAGGCCGATGCCGACACGGCCGAGCTGACCGGCGCGGGTCTGCTTGCGCGAGAGGAAGAAGATCACCCCCAGGAAGATCAGCAGCGGCGACAGCCAGGACAGGTCGAAGGTCAGCACCCGGGCCATCAGCGCGGTACCGACGTCGGCACCGAGCATGGTTGCCAGGGCCGGGGTCAATGCCATCAGGCCCTGGCCGACGAAGGAGGTCACCAGCATCGCCGTGGCGTTGCTGCTCTGCACCAGGGCGGTGACCAGAATGCCGGCGACGAAGGCCAGCGGGCGCCTGGCCATGTTCTGGCCGATCACCTGGCGCAGGTTGGAGCCGTAGACCCGCAGGATGCCGGTGCGGACGATGTGCGTGCCCCAGATCAGCAGGGTCACGGCGGAAAGCAGATTGAGCAGGGTCAGCATGTCGGGCCCCCTGGGATGCCGGTGCCCCAGAGGGGCAAGTTGAAGGTATCGCGTGCCTTTCTACGTCTTGTCCTTAAGCTGTAGCCGGCTATCGGGACAAGCGCCAGCATCGCATGGCTGTCGCCATTTCTGAAACAAAACTGTCATGAATGAAAAGCAAGAAAGGGGCCATGCATGGGCCCCTTTCCTGTTTCTTCAGTGCGCTGCGGGTTTATTGACCCGGAATGTCCTTGCGCAGTTTCACCGGATCCTTCTGTGCCTTCTTTTTCGCCATCGCGGTGCGCATCTTGATGTTGATCGCCTCCACGGCCAGCGAGAACGCCATGGCGAAGTAGACATAGCCTTTGGGTACGTGCACTTCGAAGGCCTCGGCGATCAGCACGGTACCGACCACGATCAGGAACGACAGCGCGAGCATCTTCAGCGACGGATGCTTGTCGATGAAGTCGCCGATGGACTTGGAGGCCAGCATCATCACCAGCACCGCCACCACGATGGCCGCGACCATCACCGGCACATGGGAAACCATGCCGACGGCGGTGATCACCGAGTCCAGGGAGAACACGATGTCGATGATCGCGATCTGGATGATGGTGTAGAGGAAGTTGCCGCCCTTGCCCTTGGGCTCGTCGTCGGCGGTCTCGTCCTCACCTTCCAGGCCGTGGTAGATCTCCTGGGAGCTTTTCCACAGCAGGAACAGGCCGCCGAAGAACAGGATCAGGTCGCGTCCGGAGATGCCCTGGCCGAAGACCACGAACAGGTCGGCGGTCAGGCGCATGACCCAGGTGATCGACAGCAGCAGCATGATCCGCGTGATCATCGCCAGGGCCAGGCCGAAGATCCGGGTGCGCTGCTGCATATGCTTGGGCATGCGGCTGACCAGGATCGAGATCATGATGATGTTGTCGATGCCCAGGACGATCTCCAGGGCGGTCAGGGTGAAGAAGGCCACCCAGATTTCCGGGTTGGTCAGCCAATCCATGTGTGTTCCTTTGCTCGTGTGTTGGGCCAGCCCTGCGGCGCTCGCCGGGCTGGCGGTGAATCGTTGTCGTTATAGACTGCCGAAGAGCGGGAATGTCCCCAGCAGCAGTGCGCCCACCAGTATGCACAGACACACCAGTACAGCCCATTTCAGGGTGAAGCGCTGGTGATCGCCGAATTCGATGCCGGCCAGTGCCACCAACAGGTAGGTCGACGGCACCAGTGGGCTCAACAGGTGGACGGGCTGACCGACGATCGAGGCACGTGCCATTTCCACGGCGCTGATGCCGTAATGGCTGGCGGCTTCGGCCAGTACCGGCAGCACGCCATAATAGAACGCATCGTTGGACATGAAAAAGGTGAACGGCATGCTCGCCAGTGCGGTGATCACCGCCAGGTACGGGCCGAGTGCCGGTGGGATCACCGCCAGCAGGCTCTTGGACATGGCGTCGACCATGCCGGTACCGGACAGGATGCCGGTGAAGATGCCCGCGGCGAAGATCAGCCCGACCACCGCCAGGACGCTGCCGGCGTGGGCGGCGATGCGATCCTTCTGCTGCTGCAGGCAAGGGTAGTTGACGATCATGGCGATACTGAACGCGACCATGAACAGCACCGGCAGTGGCAGCAGGCCGGCGATCAGTGCGCACATCAGGCCCAGGGTCAGGGCGCCGTTGAACCAGATCAGTTTCGGCCGGCGCGCCTCGGGGAATTGCGAGACGCTGATTTCGCTGTGGTCGATGTCATCGCCGAGGATGTGCAACTCGCCCAGGCGGGCCCGTTCGCGCTTGCCGTAGAAGTAGGCGATCACCAGGATCGCCAGCACGCCGGCGCACATCGCCGGGATCATCGGCACGAAGATGTCCGACGGGTCGACGTGCAGCGCACTGGCGGCACGGGCGGTCGGGCCACCCCAGGGGGTCATGTTCATCACGCCGCCGGCGAGAATGATCAGCCCGGCCATGATCCGCGGGCTCATGCCGATGCGGCTGTACAGCGGCAGCATGGCGGCAACGCAGATCATGTAGGTGGTGGCGCCGTCACCGTCGAGCGAGACCACCAGGGCCAGCACCGCGGTGCCGACCGAAACTTTCAGCGGGTCGCCCTTGACCAGCTTGAGAATCTTGCGCACGGCCGGGTCGAACAGGCCGGAGTCGATCATCAGGGCGAAATAGAGAATGGCGAACATCAGCATCACGCCGGTCGGCGCGAGTTTGGTGATGCCTTCAATCATCATCTTGCCGATGGTGCCCCCGAAACCGCCGAACAGGGCGAAGAGGATCGGCACGATGATCAGGGCGATCAGCGCGGACAGGCGCTTGGTCATGATCAGGTACATGAAGGTAATGACCATGGCGAAGCCAAGGAAAGTCAGCATGGGAGTACTCCGGACGTAACGCGGCTAGGGAAAGGCGAAGCGGCTGGGGGGATCAGCGCGGGGCTATCGCGAGCGTTACGGGCGGATTTGCAGCGAACAGGCGGGTCGTAGCGGACATCGGTATCACCATTGTTGTTGTTGATTGGGCCGTGGGCGTGCCTGTGGGGCACGTCCCGGCCGACCGGTCTGGTGCCGGCGGTGAGGCGATGCTAATGGGGGAAGCTTTCAGCCAGCTTTCGTGGCTGAAAGCTGGGTGAGCTCAGGTCGTATTGCAGAGATACGACCGACTCTAGGCGCTTGTGGTAATCATTGCGTTCGTTCAACTCTCCCGGATTGCTCAGCAAGTATTCCAAGCACCGCTGCGTCGATCAGGGCCTTGGCCATTTCGTCCAACTGCAGAGCCGCCCATTGCAAGGAACGACGATGGGCGCTGTCTCCGCAGGCCAACTCTTCGTTTAGCGCGCAAGAGCCGTCTAGGGCGATAGACGCGTTTTCAAGCAAATTTATTAGGGGAGTACCGGTGTTGACGCTAAAAAGTGTGGCGTCAGTGTCGCTGTAGCGACCGAAAAGGACTTTGTGGCTGGTGGGGTTTTTCATCATTCAGACTCTCGTTTTGGGCTGCCACCAGACGCCGTCAAACGAATGGGTGGCAACTGTACGCGGGTTGACGGACCGGAAACGAGAAACCCGGCGCACCCGAAGGTGCCCCACGCACAGCCGCCATAAAGCCATACTACAGGCACAAAGGTGCCCACGCGGCTGTACAAGGGGTACGTCGTCTCTCGTTAGAAGCCGGACCGTCAAATCCGATCACGAATGTGTCGTGACAAATGGGAGCATATGTAGATAGGTGTGGAGGGTCAAGCCAGCTCTATAGCAATGTTTTGTGAGACTTATCCTGGTGCTGCTTTTGGGGCACGATGGCCGTAAGAGGACAGCAGTGATAATCTCATTTTCTGGTTCTGGGCTAGAGAGGAGCTTCAGCCGATGCTCAATAGCATTGAGTTAAAAAATTTTGGACCTTTGCAGGATATTAGCTGGGGTGATCTTTCTAATATCAACCTGGTTATTGGTGCTAATGGCAGCGGTAAAACTTTCTTGCTCAAAGCCCTGTATTGCACTATGCGCACTATCGAAGAGTATCAGCGCGGAAATGAGCAGCGTAGTGCCGCGGAAATTCTGGCCGACAAATTATATTGGACTTTTCAGACAGATAAAATTGGTGATCTGGTTGCAAAAAATTCAGATAGTCCACTGTCTTGCAAAGTTAAGGTCGATGATAATTTATTTCGTTATGGGTTTGGTAAGGATACAACGAAAAACATCAACTCTTTGGAAAATCATGTTGCTCCGCGAGAAAGCAACTCTGTGTTCTTGCCTCCGAAAGAAGTACTTTCTCTCCAGCATATTATCTTGAAAAGCCGTGAAGTCGATAAAGACTTTGGTTTCGATGATACCTATTACGACTTGGCCAAAGCGCTCCGTCTGTCGCCTACGAGCGGTAGAAATTTCGCGCAGTTTGCGAGAGCTCGAAAGAACCTGGAAGAGATATTGGGTGGTAAGGTTGAATTTGACAGTGGTTCGAGCCGCTGGCAATTCAAGAAAGGTAATCAAAAATTTCAGATTGGTGCGACGGCTGAGGGAATCAAGAAAATTTCGATTCTTGATACATTACTGGGTAACCGCTACCTCTCAGTTGACTCGGTGGTCTTCATCGACGAGCCTGAATCCGCTTTGCACCCTGTCGCTATTAGCAAATTGATAGAAATCATTGTCAGTCTTGCTGGGCGAGGCATTCAGTTTTTTATCGCTAGCCATTCCTATTTTGTTGTGAAAGCGTTGTACCTCGCAGCACAAAGAAACAATGTCTCCATCCCTGTCCTATCGTCACTTGGCGATCGTTGGGTGTCCGATGATCTGCAGGCAGGTCTTCCTGATAACCCGATCATTGATGAGTCCATCAGGCTTTACGAGCAAGAACTGGAGCTCACTCTGGGATGAGTATTTTATTCGATGAGTCTGGTATGCGATTTGGCCCCTATGACGAGGACAAGTTTTTCCCTATAGAACGCAGCTCTGTTTATAGAAAATCCGGAGAAGGGGTGAAAATTGCCGAGTTTGTATTGGTAAGGACCTCTTCGAAGGGGGCGGAAGAAGCCTGGGTTGTGGAGGCGAAGTCAAGTATTCCGCGCGATTTTACGATGTTCATGGGGGAGATTCGTCAGAAGTTGACGAATGCAGTGCAGCTCACCATCGCCTCATGTCTTGGGCGTCATGGTGACGCGGCTGCCGAACTAGCGGTGGCTCTGAAGGAATTAGACATTGGTTCGTGTGGTTTCAAACTTGTGCTAATAATTCTTGGTGCTCCCAAGGAGAAGCTGCCTGGCTTGAATGATGCGTTGAAAAAAGAAATGAAATCTCTCGTCAAAACGCTGGGATTTGAGCCCACGTCGGTATCTGTCATCAACGACATCAAGGCACGCGATATTGGTTTGATCGTATAGCGATGGTCTAGCTTTTAAGGTAACTCCAGGCCACCCGCCGCCTTGTGCAGGCTGCGCAGGTGTTCGCCGACCATCTTCAGGTTGGCTTCGCTGGCCTCGATCTCGGCTTCGCGCGCGGGGTCGAGCAGCTTGCGCACTTCCTTGTCGAGGTCGCCGGTCAGGCGCTGCAACTGTTGCTGGCGCTGGGCGCTCTCGGCCTCCAGGCGCTGCCATTCGCCCGGCTGTGGCAGACCATAGCCGCTGCTGCCCAGCAGCTCCGCCGGCCGGCTGAGGAAGCCGCTGTTGGCGAGGATCGCCTGCAGCGTGCGGTTGGCCTGGTCCATGCCGCCGTCCTTGATCTCGCGCCCGCCGAGGTACTTCTGCTTGACCTCGTCCTGGGCCAGCAGCAACTGCCGCCGGTAACCCGCCTGCTCCAGCAGCAGCAAGGCGGCGCTGGTGCGCAGGTCGGCCTGGGCGAACCAGGGGCGGCGTTCCGCCGGGCGCAGGGTCAGCCAGTCCTCGACGGTTTCCTGCTGGATCGGCAAATGCTGTTTCAGCACCTCGAACATTGCCTGGTAGCGGTCCCGGTAGGAGTCGAAGCGATAGCCCAGGCGCAGGGCCTCGCGCGGGTCGTCGAGCACGCTGGTGTCGGCCAGCCCCCTGCCCTTGAGCACTTCCAGCAGGCCGTTGGGCATGATGCTGTCCAGGCCCTTGAGCTGGGCGTTGTCGGTGCCGCTGCGCAACAGCTTGAGGGTCTCGACCGCACAGTTGTTGGTCACGAAGTAGTAGTTGCCGTCGTAGCTCCAGTGCATCTCGGCGGCATGTTCGACCACTTCCTCGATTTCCCGGCGCGACAGTTTCAGCGGTACCGAGGCCAGGCTGCGCAGCTCGGTCTTGGTGTACTCGTCGATGACCTGGGCCAGCGGCAGCACGAACAGGCGTGACGGGTAGGCGCCGGTCAGGCCGCCCCAGGTCGAGAGCTGCACATCGTTGACGAAGGCACGGTAGGACAGCACCAGGTGCTGGTCCAGGTCCAGCCGGCAATCCGGCCCGCGTGGCCGGCCGGGGGCGCAGATCACCAGGCGCAGCATGCTGTGGCCCCAGCGGCTGACCCAGTTCTGGTTGGCCTCGGCCAGCAGGTAGTCGACTTCATAGACCCGTTCCGGGTCGATTCGGCCCAGGGGCGTCTTGCCGAAGTCGTTGCCGGCATTGAGGAACGGGAAGGCCTTGGCGCAGTCTTCCTTGCCCGGCGGCGCCCAGCCGAAACGTTCCTGGTAGTAGCGGTACAGCGCCGGGCGACGGCAGGCGTAGGCCGGGTCGAGGAGGAAATACTCCATGTTGACCGCGACGAACTCCTTGGGGTTGGTGGTCTCGTAGAGGTCCGGGCTGCGGGCCACCTGCTTGTTGTGCTGCTCGCGCTGGCCGCGGGTGCCGACCGATTGCGGCCAGCCGGCCAGGTCCAGCAGGCGCGGGTCATCGCTGAGGGTGAAGCGTCGATCGATCTGGCCGCGGCACTCATCGCGCAGGCCGACCAGGCCGGTGTTGCCGTTCTGGCGACTGCAGCGCTGGATCAGCCGGCGTTCGGCGTCGGGCCACAGGCGGGCACGGTCGTAGATATGGGTCAGCTCATGCAGCACGGTGGCGAGCATTTCCTCGCGCACGGTGCCGTGGGGACGGTGGGTCTTCTTCGTCGCCGCCGAGCCGTCGACCAGGCCGGGCAACAGATTGCGGTTGAGCTCGATTTCCGCGACCAGGGACGCCTCGCCATAGGCGTTGTCCGGCATTCGGGTCGACCAGCTCAGGGTGATGCGCCGGTCCAACTGCTCGATGAAGCGGGGTGGCAGGTGGGCGATCGCTTCATCCAGCAGCGCCTGGCTGGCGCGCTGTTCGGCCGGGCTCAGGCCGTCGCCGTTGAGCTGCAATTGCAGGCTGGCCTGGGCCGCGTTGCCGCCAAGCAACAGTGCGCAGGCCAGCAGCCAGCCGGCAAATGGCCTCACAGGGCGAGAATGGCTTCGGCGAGGGTCTGGTCGCTGGCGTCGCGGGCTTCCGGCACTTGGGTGCGCAGGGCGTTGAAGGCGGCTTCCAGTTGCGCGCCGCGGATCTCGCCATGGCTGGCGACGAAGCTGGCGGCGTCGTCATGGGCTTCGCGGACCACTTTCGAATCACGGATCGAGGTGGTGGTGTCCGAGGTGAAGTCGATGGTGCGACCCGAAGCACGGACGATGATGTTGCTGGTGGCCACCAGGGTATGCGCCGAGGCCGCATCGGCCAGCAACAACAAGCCGAGGGCGGCGGCGATCAGGGGGGTACGCATGAAGTGTCTCCGGATACAGAAGTGACTATTGGACGAGAATTGCCTCGGCCAGTTCAAGGTCGCTTGCATGAAGTTTTGGCCGGCTCTGGCGTAACCAGGTCAAGGCCGACTCCAGCTGCGCTCCCCGCACCAGGCCGTCGCTGGCGACAAAGGCGGCGGCATCATCCCGGGCCGCCAGTATCAGTTTATGGTCGAAGGGCGCGGTGGTCACCTGGCTGGTGACATAACCGCTGACGACGACGCCTTGGGTAGTCATGTCGAATGCGTGGGCCTGAGTGATCCAGCTGAGGGCTATGAGCAATAAGGATAATGAACGCATGAGTCTCGATGGCTGATTGAACGAGCGTCAAGGCTAGCGGAATGAGCCGGTCAGGACCAGCGCGGTGGTCTGCGCCGCGCTTTCGAGGACCTGGGATGGCCGCTCTTTGTGAGCGATTCCATCCTGTTGCGCAAGACTTGCCGGCCTCTTCGCGGGCAAGCCATGCTCCTTTTGACGATGGTGCTCGTCAGATCGCCAGGATCGCCTGCGCCAGTTGCGCGTCGCTGGCCTGCAGCTGTGGCGCCTGGCGGCGGATGGTGTCGAAGGCGCTTTCCAGTTTCACCCCGCGGATGCGGCCTTCGCTGGCGACGAAGCTGGCGGCGTCGTCCCGGGCGGCGCGTACGATCTTGTTGTCACGCAGCGACGAGGTCGCGTCGGACGTGGTGTCGGTGGTGGCCTGGAGCGCACCGACCAGGGCATCGGTGGTGGCGATGAAGCTGCTGGCGTGGGCGGTGGCGGCCATGCACAACAGGCTGGCAGCGCCGAGCAGGCGAAGACGGGACATGATGAATCTCCTGGACGTGCAAGAGGAACAGCAAGACAGAAACGGCCGCTCGAACACGGGAACGATGAATCTCAGACGCACATTCCGTGCTGCGGGCTACCTATGACCGCGATATTAGGCGCAGTTCCCGGGTGGCGGAAAGCCGGTTTCACCGCCCTGATGGCCGACCTAGAGCCTTTTCGTCGGATTCGATTAACTGTACTGGTCATATTTTTGATTTATTGAAATTGTACCTGTAATCCCCTTTCACGGTTCCTTGTCCAAAAAACGCCTGCCCGAAAACGACAGAGCCCGTCGCGGTTTCCCGCGACGGGCTCTGTCGTTTCAATTCGGTTGCTGGCGGTGAACCCCGGGGGTCAGGGCCAGCGGGCGCTGCTTAGCGCCAGAACGGCTTGCTCAGCTCTTCGTAGCGCTGTGCTTCGCTGATGCCGGCGTCGGCCAGCAGGCGTGCGTCCAGACGAGCCAGTTGATGACGGCTGGCGATACGGCGCTGCCACAGCATCAGGTTGGCCAGAATGCGCAGAGGCAGAGAGGCTTTGGCTTCAGTGGCGGTGTTTTCGTAGAACAGTTCGGAACTGAGTGTACGTTCCATGGTTGACATCCTTCCGCTTTTGGCGGGATCAGGGAGTGGTTTAACTTCGACTGATGCCAATGATCCTCTCATTTGCCCAGTCTCTCTAGATACAGTTCACCTGTATTGTGAGGGACCAGTTAACTGTTTATAGGGGCTGTACTGCTCGGAATTGAGGCAACTGTACCTGTCTGCACAATATTGGTGCGATTTGCCCGGGTGAGGAGGTTGAGAGGGGAGTTGGAGGGAAAAAAGACCGGTACAGCAGTACAGTTTTTCCTGGTTCGTACGGATCGGTCCCCCGCTGACGAAACTGTGTTGGCGTCAGCGGGGAACTGTTTCAATCAGTCGGCGAGCATTTTCCCGGTTTCGTCCAGGTTGATGTGCCAGCTCAGTGCTTCGCGCAGGATGTGTGGGGTATGGCCGCCCAGGGCGCAGGCGCGCTCGAAGTAGTCATTGAGGGCGGCGCGGTACATGGGGTGCACGCAGTTGTCGATGATCACCCGCGCCCGCTCACGTGGCGCCAGGCCACGCAGGTCGGCCAGGCCGATTTCGGTGACGAGGATGTCGACGTCATGTTCGGTGTGGTCGACGTGGCTGACCATCGGCACCACGCTGGAGATGGCGCCGCCCTTGGCGATCGACTTGGTGACAAAGATCGCCAGGTGCGCGTTGCGGGCGAAGTCGCCGGAGCCGCCGATGCCGTTCATCATCCGCGTGCCGCAGACGTGGGTGGAGTTGACGTTGCCGTACAGATCGAACTCCAGGGCGGTGTTGATGCCGATGATGCCCAGGCGGCGCACCACCTCGGGGTGGTTGGAGATTTCCTGCGGGCGCAGCACCAGCTTCTCTTTATAGCGCTCGAGGTTGCCGAACACGTCGCTGTTGCGGCGGTCCGACAGGGTGATCGAGCTGCCGGAGGCGAAGGACAGCTTGCCGGCATCGATGAGGTCGAAGGTCGAGTCCTGCAGCACTTCGGAGTACATGGTCAGGTCTTCGAACGGCGAATCGATCAGGCCGCACATCACCGCGTTGGCAATGTTGCCGATCCCCGCCTGCAGCGGGCCGAGCCTGTTGGTCATGCGACCGTCGGCCACTTCCTCTTTAAGGAAGGCGATCAGGTGGTCGGCGATGGCCTGGGTTTCGCTGTCCGGCGGCGTCACGGTGGACGGCGAGTCGGGCTGCTCGGTGATGACGATGGCGACGATCTTCGCCGGGTCGATCGGGATCGCCGTGCTGCCGATGCGGTCGTCGGCCTTCACCAGCGGAATCGGCGTGCGGGTCGGCCGATAGCTGGGGATATAGATGTCGTGCAGGCCTTCCAGGTTCGGGTTGTGCGCCAGGTTGATCTCGATGATCACCTGCTTGGCGAAGATCGCGAAGCTGGCCGAGTTGCCCACCGAGGTGGTCGGCACGATATGCCCCTGTTCGGTGATCGCCACCGCCTCGATGACTGCCAGGTCCGGCAGCTTGAGTTGCTTGTTGCGCAACTGTTCGACGGTTTCCGACAGGTGCTGGTCGATGAACATCACCTGGCCTGCGTTGATCGCCTTGCGCAGGGTGTTGTCGACTTGGAATGGCATGCGGCGCGACAGCACGCCGGCTTCGGTGAGTTGCTTGTCGAGATCGTTGCCCAGGCTGGCGCCGGTCATCAGGGTGATTTTCAGCGGCTCCTGCCTGGCGCGTTCGGCCAGAGCGTGTGGCACGGCCTTGGCTTCGCCGGCGCGGGTGAAACCGCTCATGCCGACGGTCATGCCGTCCTGGATCAGTGCGGCAGCATCAGCCGCGCTCATCACCTTACTGGAAAGAGAAGGCAAGCGAATACGATCACGGTACATGGATTTTTTTCTCGGGCAACGGAAGCAAGATGCGCAGTCTAGAGGTTTCAAAAAGTTTCGCCGCGCGACCAAGGTCGAATGCCGACCCCTGATTCAGAGCCTTTGGTCGGTTTTCCGCAGGCAAAGAAAAACCCCAACCTACTAAAGGATGGGGTTTTTGGTATTGCGCTGGAGCAAGGCTTATTCGACGGCCTTGACCATGTCCTCGATGACCTTCTTCGCGTCGCCGAAGACCATCATGGTCTTGTCGAGGTAGAACAGTTCGTTATCCAGGCCGGCGTAGCCGCTGGCCATGGAGCGCTTGTTGACGATGATGGTCTTGGCCTTGAACGCCTCGAGGATCGGCATGCCGGCAATCGGCGACTTCGGATCGTTTTTCGCCGCCGGGTTGACCACGTCGTTCGCGCCCAGCACCAGCACCACGTCGGCCTGGCCGAACTCGGAGTTGATGTCCTCCATCTCGAACACCTGGTCGTAGGGCACCTCGGCCTCGGCCAGCAGCACGTTCATGTGTCCTGGCATGCGGCCGGCCACCGGGTGGATCGCGTACTTCACGGTCACGCCATGGTGGGTCAGCTTTTCCGTCAGTTCCTTCAGCGCGTGCTGGGCGCGGGCCACCGCCAGGCCGTAGCCGGGCACGATGATCACGGTGTCGGCGTTGGTCAGCAGGAAGGTCGCGTCGTCGGCCGAACCGGATTTCACCGGCCGCGCCTCTTTCGAGCCGGCCGGGCCGCCGGCGTCCGCCGTGTTGCCGAAACCGCCGAGCAGTACGTTGAAGAAGGAACGGTTCATCGCCTTGCACATGATGTACGAGAGGATCGCACCGGACGAACCCACCAGGGAGCCGGCGATGATCAGCATCGAGTTGTTCAGCGAGAAGCCGATGCCCGCCGCCGCCCAGCCGGAATAGCTGTTGAGCATCGACACCACCACCGGCATGTCGGCGCCGCCGATCGGGATGATGATCAGCACGCCGAGCACGAAGGCCAGGGCCAGCATCAGGGCGAAGGCCGCCAGGTTGCCGGTGAACATGAAGGTCAGGCCCAGGGCGAGGGTCGCCAGGCCCAACAGCAGGTTCAGCGTGTGCTGCCCGCCGAACTGTACCGGTGCGCCCTGGAACAGGCGGAACTTGTACTTGCCCGACAGCTTGCCGAAGGCGATCACCGAACCGGAGAAGGTAATGGCACCGATCGCCGCGCCGAGAAACAGTTCCAGGCGGTTGCCGGCTGGAATCGAGTCGCCCAGGTGCTTGACGATACCCAGCGACTGCGGCTCGACCACCGCCGCGATGGCGATGAACACCGCGGCCAGGCCGATCATGCTGTGCATGAATGCCACCAGCTCGGGCATCTTGGTCATTTCCACACGCTTGGCCATGATCGAGCCGGCGCTGCCACCGATCAGCAGGCCGACGATCACGTAGCCGATGCCGGCGGTGGCCAGCTCGGCCCCCAGCTTGAACACCAGGCCCACGGTGGTGGCGATGGCCAGGGCCATGCCGAGCATGCCGAACAGGTTGCCGCGCCGCGACGTGGTCGGGTGCGAGAGGCCCTTGAGGGCCTGGATGAAGCAGACCGACGCGATCAGGTAGAGCGTCGTTACCAGATTCATGCTCATTACTTGGGCGCCTCTTCTTTTCCGGCTTTCGGGGCTTTCTTCTTGAACATTTCAAGCATGCGGCGCGTCACCAGGAAGCCGCCGAACACGTTGACGGCGGCCAGGGCCACGGCCAGGGTGCCCATGATCTTGCCCAGCGGGGTCACGGTCAGGGCGGCGGCGAGCATGGCGCCGACGATCACGATCGCCGAGATGGCGTTGGTCACCGCCATCAGCGGCGTGTGCAGCGCGGGTGTCACGTTCCAGACCACGTGGTAACCGACATAGATCGCCAGCACGAAGATGATCAGGTTGTAGATACCGGGGGAGATAAGCTCTTCCATCTTCTGGGTCCTCTGCTCAGGCGTTCTTGCGGATGACCTGGCCGTCGCGGCACATCAGGCACGCGGCGACAATGTCGTCTTCGAGGTTCACTTCGAACTGTTTTTCCTTGTTGAAGACCAGCTTCAGGAAATCCAGCAGGTTGCGGGCGTACAGCGCCGAGGCATCGGCGGCGACTTCGCCGGGCAGGTTGGTCGGGCCGACGATGGTCACGCCGTGGGCCACCACCACCTGGTCGGCGACGGTCAGCGGGCAGTTGCCGCCCTGGGCGGCGGCCAGATCGACCACCACCGAGCCGGGCTTCATCTGCGCCACGGTCTCGGCGCTCAGCAGTACCGGCGCCTTGCGCCCCGGGATCAGCGCGGTGGTGATGACGATATCCGCCTGTTTCGCCCGTTCGTGCACGGCCACGGCCTGGCGCTGCATCCAGCTGGCCGGCATAGGCCGGGCATAGCCGCCCACGCCGACCGCGCACTCGCGCTCCTCGTCGGTTTCGTACGGTACGTCGACGAATTTCGCTCCCAGGGACTCGATCTGTTCCTTCACCGCAGGACGCACGTCCGACGCCTCGATCACCGCACCCAGGCGCTTGGCGGTGGCGATGGCCTGCAGCCCCGCGACACCGGCGCCGAGGATCAGCACCCGGGCGGCCTTCACGGTACCGGCGGCGGTCATGAGCATCGGCATGAAGCGTGGGTAGTAGTGAGCGGCCAGCAGCACCGCCTTGTAGCCGGCGATGTTGGCCTGGGACGAGAGCACATCGAGGCTTTGCGCACGCGAGGTGCGCGGTGCGGCTTCCAGGGCGAAGGCAGTAATACCCCGGTCGGCCAGCTTGGCGATGGTTTCGTTGTTGAAGGGGTTGAGCATGCCAACCAGCACGGTACCGGGCTTGATCAGCGCCAGTTCGCTGTCGCTGGGGGCCACCACCTTGAGAATCAGTTCGGCGCCGAAGGCCTCGGCTGCGCTGCCGATATGGGCGCCGGCCGCCTCATAGGCACTGTCGATGACGCTGGCACCTATGCCGGCGCCGCTTTGAACAGTGACCTTGTGACCCTGGCCGACTAGCTTCTTGATGGTTTCCGGAGTTGCAGCAACCCGAGTCTCACCTGTCTGGGTTTCGAGAGGAACACCAATGTGCACGTCAAATCTCCTGCGTGATCTTTTTTATAAGAAGGCCAGTGCACTGCGGAGGGTGCGACTGGAGCGGCCGATCAGCACGATCCCGCCATTTTCCAGGCGGGGCGCGGCATTTTGCAGGCGAAAAACCCACCCTACAAGAGATTATGAAGGGTGACGCAAAATTAACTACAAGTCACCCCGTGACCGAATGTCGCGCTGATAGGCTGCAAGCCCGCAAAATAGAGGCCTTGGAAGAATTCTGGTTGGAAATGGAGAAATTTCGAATCGGCGGCGTGAATGGGCCGATATTGGTCGTAAAAGCGCCTGTAGGCCTTTAGTTTCGGCACTTTCGTACGAATTTCAGGGGAGCCGCCATAGTTTGCACAAAGGCGACATATTATTATGTCTGTAGGTTTTGTAGGTATTTGACTACCGGGTCAAATATCGCCAAAAGCCTTTAATTCAGCAGGCTGTAGCCCTGTGCCTGGTTTACCAGCCAGTCGCGAAAAGCTCGCAGGGAGGCCGATTCGACTTTTCGTTCGGGAATCATCAGGTAATAGGCCTTGATACTGGTGAGAGCGCTGGGGTTGGCGATCACCAGGCGTTTTTCCGCCAATTCCCGTTGAATCAGGAACGGTGGGATCAGTGCGATGCCCATCTCGTGCATGGCTGCCTGGGCCAGCATGGAGAATAGTTCATAGCGCGGGCCTGTCATGTCGCGGGGGATGTTCAGCTCCTGGGCGTTGAACCATTGGCGCCAGGCGTAGGGGCGCGTGGTCTGCTGCAACAGCGGCAGCTCGGCGATCTCGGCGGCGCTCAGGCTCTGGCGGTTGCCCAGCAGGCTCGGGCTGCATACCGGCATCGGGTTCTCACCCATCAGCCGATGGGACTCGGTGCCCGACCAGTCGGCATCGCCGAAGTAGATGGCGGCGTCGAAATCGGTGTCGGCGAAGAGGAAGGGTCGGGTGCGGTTGGTCAGGTTGACCGTGACCTCCGGGTGCTTGTGCTGGAAGTCCTTGAGCCGCGGCAGCAGCCACTGCGTGCCGAAGGTTGGCACCACCGCCAGTTCGATCACATTCGCGCCCTGCTGGCCCATGACGGACAAGGTATCGCGTTCGACCGCGTCCAGCTGTGTGGCGACCCGGCGACTGTAGGAAAGCCCTGCTTCAGTGAGTTTTACGCCGCGTCTCGAGCGTCGGAACAGTTCGATGCCGAGGAACTCCTCCAGGCTGGCGATCTGTCGGCAGATGGCGCCCTGGGTGAGGGAAAGTTCGACAGCGGCCTTGGTAAAACTCTCGTGACGAGCGGCGGCTTCGAAACTGATCAGTGCGGCGGTGCTGGGAATCTTCCTGCGCATGTACGGCAATCTCACTAAAGGCGCTGGTAAATGGCTGTTGAGCAGCTTTCGGAGTGAGAAATTAGCACAACAGCATGCGAAATCCTCGTTTGCCGGATCTGCCAGCGGCGCCTAGGATCAAACCACGATATTTGACCTGTTTTGCGAGGAGTCTCTGATGGGCGCTAAAGCTAGCTTCAACTGGATCGATCCGCTGCTGCTGGATCAACAGCTCACTGAAGAGGAGCGGATGATTCGCGACACCGCCCAGCAATTCGCCCAGGACAAGCTCGCGCCACGGGTGCTCGAAGCCTTCCGCCACGAACAGACCGACCCGGCGATCTTCCGCGAAATGGGCGAAGTCGGCCTGCTCGGTGCGACCATTCCGGTCGAGTACGGCGGCAGTGGCCTGAACTATGTCAGCTACGGCCTGATCGCCCGTGAGGTGGAGCGCGTCGATTCGGGCTATCGCTCGATGATGAGTGTGCAGTCCTCACTGGTGATGGTGCCGATCAACGAATTCGGTACCCAGGCACAGAAGCAGAAGTACCTGCCCAAGTTGGCCACTGGCGAGTGGATCGGCTGCTTCGGCCTGACCGAACCCAACCACGGTTCCGATCCGGGGGCGATGGTCACCCGTGCGCGCAAGGTCGAGGGTGGCTACAGCCTGACCGGCAGCAAGATGTGGATCACCAACAGCCCGATCGCCGATGTGTTCGTGGTCTGGGCCAAGGATGATGCCGGCGATATCCGTGGCTTCGTCCTGGAGAAGGGCTGGAAAGGCCTGAGCGCACCGGCGATTCACGGCAAGGTCGGCCTGCGCGCCTCCATTACCGGCGAAATCGTCATGGACAACGTGTTCGTGCCCGAAGAAAACGCCTTCCCGGATGTGCGCGGCCTGAAAGGTCCGTTCACCTGCCTCAACTCCGCCCGTTACGGCATCTCCTGGGGGGCGCTGGGCGCTGCCGAGTTCTGTTGGCACACCGCTCGCCAGTACACCCTGGACCGTCAGCAGTTCGGTCGGCCGCTGGCGGCCAACCAACTGATCCAGAAGAAGCTGGCCGATATGCAGACCGAGATCACCCTCGCCCTGCAGGGTTGCCTGCGCCTGGGCCGGATGAAGGACGAAGGCACCGCAGCGGTGGAAATCACCTCGATCATGAAGCGCAACTCCTGCGGCAAGTCCCTGGAAATCGCCCGCATGGCGCGGGACATGCTCGGTGGCAATGGCATCTCCGACGAGTTCGGGGTGGCCCGTCACCTGGTCAACCTGGAGGTGGTCAATACCTATGAAGGTACCCACGACGTGCATGCGCTGATCCTCGGGCGCGCGCAAACCGGCCTCCAGGCGTTCTACTGACAGGAGCTGGCCTCATGGGCGCGCTTTCGCATCTGCGGGTATTGGATTTGTCGCGGGTATTGGCCGGCCCCTGGTGCGGCCAGATCCTCGCGGACCTGGGGGCCGAGGTGATCAAGGTCGAGCGCCCCGGCAACGGTGATGACACGCGCGCCTGGGGCCCGCCCTTCCTCAAGGACGCCCGCGGCGAGAACACCAGCGAGGCGGCCTATTACCTGTCGGCCAACCGCAACAAGCAATCGGTCACCATCGACTTCACCCGGCCCGAGGGCCAGCGTCTGGTGCGCGAGCTCGCCATGAAGTCCGATATCCTGATCGAGAACTTCAAGGTGGGTGGGTTGGCGGCCTATGGCCTGGACTATGAGTCGCTCAAGGCGCTGAATCCGAACCTGATCTATTGCTCGATCACCGGCTTCGGTCAGTTCGGGCCCTACGCCAAGCGTGCCGGCTACGACTTCATGATCCAGGGCCTGGGTGGCCTGATGAGCCTGACCGGCAAACCCGAAGGTGATGAAGGGGCCGGGCCGGTGAAGGTCGGTGTGGCCCTGACCGATATCCTCACCGGACTGTATTCGACCGTGGCGATCCTGGCCGCCCTCGCCCATCGGGATCGTGATGGCGGCGGGCAGCATATCGACATGGCTCTGCTGGACGTACAGGTGGCGTGCCTGGCGAATCAGGCGATGAACTACCTGACCTCCGGGGTGGCGCCGAAGCGCCTGGGTAACGCTCATCCGAACATCGTGCCTTACCAGGACTTCCCGACGGCCGATGGCGATTTCATCCTGACGGTGGGCAATGACGGGCAGTTCCGCAAGTTCGCCGAGGTGGCGGGTCAGCCGCAGTGGGCTGACGATCCGCGCTTTGCCAGCAACGCCGCGCGGGTGGCCAACCGTGCGGTGCTGATTCCATTGATTCGCCAGGCCACCGTGTTCAAGACGACGGCCGAGTGGGTGGCGCAGTTGGAGCGGGTCGGTGTGCCTTGCGGGCCGATCAATGATCTGTCGCAGGTGTTTGCCGATCCCCAGGTGCAGGCGCGTGGACTGGCGGTCGAACTGCCCCATGCGTTGGCCGGGCGGGTGCCGCAGGTGGCGAGCCCTATCCGGTTGTCCGAGACACCGGTGGAGTATCGCAATGCCCCTCCTCTATTAGGAGAGCATACGCAGGAGATTCTGCAGCGGGTGCTGAAGCTGAGCCCGGATGCGGTGGCAGCGCTGCGCGAGGCCGGGGTGCTTTAGGCGCCCTGCTCTCCTCTGCATGCATGCGCCCTGTCGGTTCGCCCCTCCCCGCCTCTATCTGTAGGAGCCGGGCTTGCCCGCGAATAGGGTTGCCCTGGCGACGCAAGGCTTGAGGGCGTATTCGCGGGCAAGCCCGGCTCCTGCAGGGATGGTGGGTGGTGCGGGTTGGGTGTTTTGGCCTTTATGACCGAAATCTGAAAATAACGGTTGA
>NZ_JSYZ01000013.1 GCF_001293465.1 Pseudomonas asplenii | reverse complement strand
AGAAGTTGAACACCGAGCGGTGCTCGACCATCACGCCCTTGGATTGGCCGGTGGAGCCGGAGGTGTAGATCACATAGGCCAGGTGCTGCGGGGTCAGGCCGGCAACCACCGGGTTGGCGTCGAAGGCCTCATCCTGTACGGCCTGCAGCGATTCGGCGGTGTCCAGCAGCAACAGCGGCAGGTCGCCGGCCGGCAGCGATAGCGCGGCCTGGGTCAGCACTGCCCGTGGCTGGCTGTCCTGGAGCATGAAGGCCATGCGCTCGGCCGGGTGGGCCGGGTCGATGGGGAGATAGGCGGCCCCGGCCTTGAGCACGCCGAGCAGGCCGACGATCATGTCGAGGCTGCGTTCGGCGCAGATGGCCACGCGCTCGTCCGGCCGGACCCCGAGTTGCAGCAGTTGCCGGGCCAGATGGTTGGCGCGGCGGTTGAGCTGGCGATAGCTCAACTGGCGGTCTTCGCAGAGCAGGGCTACGGCGTCGGGGTTGGCGCGGACCTGGGCTTCGAACAGGGTATGGATCGGCTGGGCCGGTCCGAAGTCGGTGGCGGTGTCGTTGAAGCCGTGGAGCAACTGTTGCCGTTCGGCTTCGGGCACGACCTTCAGGTCGGCGGCCGGGCGTGCGGGGTCCTGTTCAAGGGCATCGACCAGTTCGGCAACGGCCTGGCCCAGGTAGGCCGCGATGCAGTGCGGGTCGATGCCGCTGATCGATTGTGCGGTGAGGGAGAACACCTCGCCGACGTTGGCCACGGCAATCTCGATCGGATAGTTGGTACGGGTTTCCGAGGCGAGGAAGTGGATGCCGTCATGGTCCGCCATGTCCTCGACGTCCTCCCCGGAGGCGTTGACCAGATCGCCGTGGCGGCAGTTGAGGATCACCGTGAACAACGGCAGCGCGGCATCCACCGCACTGCACCGCTGGGCCAGGGCCAGCGGCGCCTGTTCGTGGGTCAGCAGTTCGCTGAGCTGCTGGTAGGCATCCTGGACGATATCGCGCACGCTGGTGTGTTGCAGGCGAATGCGCATCGGCAGGGTGTTGATGAACATCCCCAATGCCTGGTCGGCGCCGGTGGTGCCCTGGGAACGGCCCGACAGCACCGTGCCGAAGATCCCGTCGTCGCGTCCGCTGGTGGCCGCGACCACCAGGCCCCAGGCCGCATGGAACAGTACCGAGGTCGGTACGCCCTGGGCCCGTGCGCTGCGGTGCACGCGCTGGCTGAGGTCTTCGCTCAGGTGCTGCACCGAACGCTGGATCCCGGCACCGTTGCCATGCACATCCAGCACGCCGTAGGGCGCAGTGGTGGCGTCGACATCCGCCAGCAGGCGGCGGAAGTAGGCTTCATGCTCGGCCTGGGAGATGCTGGCGGCCTGGGCGATGAAATTGCGGTACGGCTGGGACGGTGGCAGTTGGTCGGCCTGCCCGGCCAGGACCGCCTGGATCTCGCGCATGATCAGGCGCAAGGTCACGTTGTCGCTGACCAGGTGATGGTCGAGCAACGCCAGCAGCCACTGTTCGCGCGGGGCATCGTAGGTGACGTACGCGGCGATCAGCGGCGCCTGTTGCAGATCCAGGCGCAAATGGTGGGTGTCGGTTCGTTCACGCAGCATCTGCAAGGCGTCCACGCCGGGCGCGCAGTCGAGTGTGACCACCGGCAGCCGGGCGCGACGATGGACCACCTGCACCGGTTGCGGCAGGCCTTGCCAGCGCAGGGCGGTACGCAGGATGTCATGGCGGTCGATCACCACCTGCACCGCGCCGAGGAAGTCATCGAGCAGGGTGCGGCTGGTGAAGGTCACCACGGTGCGCATCAGGTAGGCATCGCCTTCGGACTGCAACAGGTGGTGGAACAGGATGCCTTCCTGCAAGGACGACAGCGGGTAGATGTCCTGCACGTTGGCCGCGCCACCGGGCACATCGGCGACGATCTGCTCGATCTCCTGCTGGCTCAGGGTCACCAGCGGCAGCATGTCCGGCGTCAGGGCCGTGCAATCGGCCGGGATCAGGTTGGCCGGCACCTGCCGTTCGGCATTGTCGCCACCGGCCAGCACGGTGGCCATGGCTTGCAGGGTCGGTGCCGAGAACACCGTGCGCACGTCCAGTTGCAGGCCGGCCTGGCGCAGGCGCTCGATCAGGCTGATGACCAGGAAGGAGTGACCGCCGAGTTCGAAGAAATGATCCTGGCGCCCCACACGCTCGATACCGAGCAGTTCCTGCCAGGCCTGGGCCAGGGTGAGTTCGATCTCGCCCAGCGGCGCCTCGTAGTCGCGGCTCACCGCGGCATCGCGGTCCGGTGCCGGCAGCGCCGCACGGTCCAGCTTGCCATTGGTGGTCAGCGGCCAGGCGGCGAGGGTCACGAAGGCACTCGGCAGCATGTGTTCGGCCAGGACGCTGGCCAGCTGGCTGCGCAGGGCCGAGGCATCGAGGCTGCTGCCGTCCTCGGCGATCAGGTAGGCCACCAGGCGTTTGTCGCCGGGTTGGTCCTCGCGCACGATCACCATGGCTTCGCGCACACCGGTGCAGGCCTGCAGTTGCGCTTCGATTTCACCCAGTTCGATACGGAAACCACGGATCTTGATCTGCGAGTCGTTGCGACCGACGTAGACCACGCCACCATCGGCGCGGTAGCGGGCGACGTCACCGGTGCGGTAGAGGCGCGCACCAGGGAGGTCGGAGTAGGGGTCGGCGATGAACCGTTCGGCGTTCAACGCGTCGCGGTTCAGGTAATGCCGGGCGACCCCGGCACCCCCGATGTAGATCTCGCCATTGACGCCCACCGGTACCGGCTGCTGGTAGTCGTCGAGAATGCGCAGGCACAGGTCCGGCAGTGCCGGGCCGATCAGGCTGGGCGCGGCGGCGTCGATCTCGGCCTGGCTGACCGGGTAGTAGGTGGCGTGCACGGTGATCTCGGTGATCCCGTACATGTTCACCAGGCGGGTACGCGACAGCGGGGTGGTCGCCGTCCACGGCCGCAGGCTGCGGAAGTCCAGGGCCTCGCCACCGAAGATCACTTCCCGCAGCGCATGCTCCTGCGCGCTGCGGCCGCGGGCTTCGATGAACTGGCGGAAGGCGCTCGGCGTCTGGTTCAGCACCGTGACCTGCTGCTGGCAGACCAGCGCGTAGAAGTCGTCCGGCGAACGGGCGACGTCACTCGGCACGATCACCAGCTTGCCGCCGTAACTCAGGGCGCCCCAGATTTCCCAGACCGAGAAGTCGAAGGCGAAGGAGTGGAACAGCGTCCAGGTGTCGTTGTGATCGAAGTCGAACAGCTCGGCGGTGGCGTCGAACAGGCGGGCGACGTTGCCGTGTTCCACCAGCACCCCCTTGGGCAGGCCGGTGGAACCCGAGGTGTAGATGACATACGCCAGGTGCCGTGGTGTCAGGCCCAGTTCGTCGGCCTGCGGGTTGCGGTCCAGGCTGCTGTCACTGGCGGCGTCCGCGCGGTTGAGCTCATCTAGTGTCAACACCGGTACGGCATGCGGCGGCAGGGCGTCGAGGCAGTCGGCCTGGGCCAGCAGCGCCACTGGCGCGCTGTCGTCCAGCAGGTAGCCGAGGCGTTCGGCCGGGTAGGCCGGGTCCAGCGGCACATAGGCCGCGCCGGCCTTGAGTACCGCCAGCACCGCGCAGAGCAGGTCGACACCGCGCAACGACAGGACTGCCACCCGGTCATCGGGGCGCACACCCTGGGCGAGCAGGGCACGGGCGATGCCGTTGGCGCGGCGGTTGAGCGCCTGGTAGCTCAGTGTCTGTTCGCCGAAGACCAGGGCGGTGCGTTGTGGGTGCGCTTGCGCCTGGGCTTCGAAACGCTGGTGAATCAACTGCTCGACCGGGAACACCGCCTTGGGCGGCCGCAGGGCCGGCGAGGCCTGGCGTTGCGCCGGGGTCAGCAAGGGCAGGCCGAGCACCGGCTGCTCGACATCCGCCACCAGCGCCTCGAGCAGAGTCTGGAAGTGCTGGGCGAAGCGTTCGACAGTGCCGCGGTCGAACAGGTCGCTGGCATATTCGATCACCCCGCTCAGGTTGCCGCCTTCGCTGCCCAGGGTCAGCATCAGGTCGAATTGTGCGGTTTCATGGGCCTGGGCCACGGGGATCACGTTCAGCCCGGGCAGGCTTTGCTCGGCGCCGACCGGCGTGTTGTCCAGCGACAGGGCGACCTGGCACAGCGGGTTGTGGCTCAGCGAGCGCGGTGGCTGCAACGCCTCGATCACCTGCTCGAACGGAATGTCCTGATGCTCCTGGGCCGCCAGGAGGGTCTGACGGACCTGTGCCAGCAACTGCCCGACGCTCGGGTTCTGCCCCAGGTCCACGCGCAGGGCCAGGGTATTGACGAAGAAACCGATCAGGTTTTCGGTTTCGGTGCGGCCGCGGTTGGCCGTCGGCACACCGATCACCACGTCGCGTTCATTGCCCAGGCGGGCCATCAGCACCGACCAGGCACTGAGCAGCGCCATGAACAGGGTGACGTTGTTGGCCTGGCAGAAGCGTTCCAGGCGCTGGTACAGCGCCGGAGCGATCTGTACCGGCACGTCGCCGCCGCGGTAGCTCTGCACCGCCGGACGTGGCCGATCGGTGGGCAGCGACAGCAGCGCCGGCGCTCCGCCGAGGTGGCCGCGCCAGAACTCGGCCTGTTCGGCCAGGTACTCGCCGGTGAAGGTGCGACGCTGCCAGGCGGCATAGTCGGCATACTGGATCGACAGCTCCGGCAGCGGGTCCGGTTGGCCCTGGCTGAAGGCCCGGTAAAGCTCGGTGAATTCCTTGACCAGTACGCCCACCGACCAGCCATCGGAGATGATGTGGTGCTGGGTGATGAGCAGGATGTGCTCGTCATCGGCCAGGCGCAACAGGCGTCCGCGAATCAGCGGGCCGCGTTGCAGGTCGAAGGGCTCCGTCGCTTCATTGTTGCCGATGCGCGAGGCACTGAGGCTGGCCTGCTCGTAGGACAGCGCGCGCAGGTCCTGTTCGGCCAGGCTGAAACCGCAATCGGCCGGGGCGATGATCTGCACCGGCTGCTCGCCCTGGCGCTGGAAGGTGGTGCGCAGGCTTTCGTGGCGCGCCACCAGGCGGTCGAGCGCGGCTTTCAGCGCGCTGCGGTCGAGATCGCCACGCAACAGCAGCGACATCGGCATATGGTAGGCACTGCTGGCACCGGGATCGAGCTGGTCGAGGAACCACAGGCGCTGCTGGGCGAACGACAGCGCCAGTGGCACGCCGCGCTCGACGACGGTGATGCTGTCGCTGGCGGCCGTTTGCAGGCCACTGACCACGCGCGCCAGCTCCGCCACCGTCGGATGGCTGAACAGCTGGCGCAGCATCATCTCGCCGCCCAGTTGCTGGCGTACGCGGGACACCAGTTGCGCGGCCAGCAGGGAGTGGCCGCCGAGTTCGAAGAAACTGTCGTGGCGACCGACGCGCTCCAGCCCCAGCAGTTCCTGGAATATCTGCGCCAGGGCCTGTTCGGTGGCACCTTCGGGCGCGGTGTAGCCGCGCTCGGACATGGCGTCCAGATCCGGCGCCGGCAGCGCGTCCTGGTCCAGCTTGCCGTTGCCGGTGAGCGGGTAGGCGGCCACACTGACGAAGGCCGTGGGAATCATGTAGTCGGGCAGGGTGGCGCCCAGTTGCTTGCGCAGCGCTGCCACGTCCAGGCGGTTCGAGGATTGCGGGATCAGGTAGGCGATCAGGCGCTTGCCCTGGGCCGCATCGTCGCGGGCCAGCACCCGCGCCTCACGCACGCCGTCGCAGGCCAGCAGTTTGGCCTCGATTTCCCCCAGTTCGATACGGAAGCCGCGAATCTTCACCTGGGCGTCCATCCGGCCCAGGTGAATGATTTCGCCGTTGTCCAGCAGCTTGCCGAGGTCACCGGAGCGGTACAGGCGTTCGCCGGGGCGCATTGGGTCGGCGATGAACCGTTCGGCGGTCAGCGCCTCGCGGTTCAGGTAGCCGCGGCCGACCCCCAGCCCGCCCACGCAGATTTCCCCGGCCACGCCGATCGGCAGCAGCCGTTGCTGGGCGTCGAGGATGTAGGCCACGGTGGTCGGGATCGGCCGCCCGACATTGGAAATGCCGGCGGCGATGTCCGCCGCGCCGATCGCCTTGTAGGTTACGTGCACGCAGGTTTCGGTGATGCCGTACATGTTCACCAGCGCCACCTGGGGGAAGGCACGATGGAAGGCATCGAGCTTGCCCAGTTCCAGGCTTTCACCGCCGAAAATCACATAGCGCAGGCGTTCCAGGCGTACATCGTGGCCGGCCAGTGCGGCCGCGCTCAGTTGCAGGAAGGCCGACGGCGTCTGGTTGAGCACACTCACCTGTTCGCGTTCGAGGAACGCCAGCAGTTCCCCCGGATCGCGACGCAGGGCCTCGGGCACCAGGGTCAGGCGGCCGCCGAAAAGCAGGGCACCGTACATTTCCCAGACCGAAAAGTCGAAGGCGTTGGAATGGAACAGCGACCAGACATCCTCGGCACTGAAATCGAAGGCCGAGCGATTGTTGTGCAGCAGGCGTACCACGTTGCGGTGTTCGAGCAACGCGCCCTTGGGTTCGCCGGTGGAGCCCGAGGTATAGATCACATAGCACAGATGGTCCGGGGCGTTGAGGTTGGGCAGGTTGGCCAGATCCCGGGGACTGCCCCCGGTGTCCGCGTGGGCGTCACTGGAGAAGACTTCGATCCCGAGCGCCAGCAGCGCCGGGCTGGTTTCCCGGCCGGCGACGGCCTTGCGTGCGCCGCTGTCGCGCAATACGTAGGCGATACGCTCGGCCGGCGAAGCGGGATCGATCGGTACGTAGGCGGCGCCGGCCTTGAGCACCGCCAGGGTAGCAACGATCATGGCCAGCGAGCGTTCGAGGACGATGGCCACCAGTTCCTGCGGCTGGACGCCGGCATCGCGCAGGCTGTGCGCCAGGCGGTTGGCCTGTTCGTTGAGCTGGCGATAGCTCAGGCGTTCCTCGCCCAGGTTGACGGCGATACGGTCCGGTGTCTGGCGGGCCTGCTCCTCGAAGATCTGGTGCAGGGTCAGGGTGTCGGGCCAGGCGGCCTCGGTGTCATTGAAATAGAGAATCTGCCGCTGGCGCTCGACCGCGTCCAGCAGGGCGACATCATCGACCCGCAACTGCGGGGTGTCGACGAGCGCCTGCAACAGGCGCACGTAGTGCCGCATCAGTTGGTGGATGAACTCGGGGTCGAAGAAGTCGGCGTTGTAGGCCAGGTGCCCGCGCCATTGCTGTTCGCCGGCATCGATCAACAGGTGCAGGTCGTTCTTGCCATAACCCAGGTTGGTTTCCAGGGTATTGACCTCGAGCCCGGCCACCAGGGTGCGCTGGTTACTGGCCTGCTGGAAGTCGAACAGCACGTCGAACAGTGCGGTGCGGCTCATGTCCTTGGCCGGATTGAGCGCCAGCACCAGTTGGTCGAACTGCATGTGCCGATGCCGCCGGGCGTCGGAAAGGGTGCCGGCGGTCTGCTCCAGCAGCGCCAGCAGGGTGGTGTCGCTGTCGCAGTGGCTGCGGATCACCACCAGGTTGTCCAGCGGCCCCACCACGTCCTGCAGGGCCGGTTCGCGGCATGCCGCGCTGGTGCCGACGACCAGTTCGTCGTGCCCGGCATAACGCCGCAGCAGGGCGGTGAAGGCACTCAGGGCCAGGCTGTCGGTACCGACGCCGACCTCGCGGGCCAGGTCGCCGAGGCGCTTGACCAGCGCCGCCTCGATGACGAACTCATGAGTGGCTTCGGTGAAGACATGGACCGCCGCCCGTGGGCGGTTGAGTGGCAGTTCCAGGGCCTGCAGCTTGCCACGCAGCTGGTAGGACCAGTAGGCACGCAGGTTTTCCAGCACGGCGGCGGGCAACTGGCGTTGCCAGGCGGCGAAGTCGGCGTAGCTCAGGGCCAGCGGCGGCAGCAGGGCCTCGCGCCCGGCGCAGGCGGCTTCATAGAGCGCCAGCAGGTCGCGCTTGAGCAACTGCAGGGAGGTGCGGTCGGCCAGCAGGTGATGCACGGCCAGGGCCAGCACGGCGTCGTTCCCGTCGGCGCGCACCAGGCTGGCACGCACCAGGCTGCCGCCGTTCATTTGCAGTGGGCGGCGGGTCTGCGCCAGCGCCAGGGCACTCAGCTCGCCCGGGGCCGCCTGGAACTGTTCCAGCGTCAGGCTGGCCGCTGCGTCGAAGCTCTGCCAGGCGGTGGCACCGTCGGAATGCACCCGGCAACGCAGGATGGCGTGACGGGCCAGCAGCCCGTCGAGGGCCGCTTGCAGGGCCGCGACATTCAACTCGCCGGACAGCTCCAGCAATAGGGCGACGTTGTGGTAGACCGGGTTGGCTTCATACAGGTAACCGGTTTCGAAGGTATCGACGAACCAGACGCGCTCCTGGTGATAGGACAGCGGCGTGCGCTGCGCGACCGGCGCCTGCCGGGTGACTTCGGGCAGGTTCGGGGCCGGGTCCAGTTCCAGGGCGCCGATGCGGGTCTGCGGGGCTTCGGTGAAGCAACGCAGCAGGCGCTCGAAGCGCGCCGCCAGGCGTTCGATGGTGCCGGCGTCGAACAGCGCGGTGGAGTACGACAGGCTGCAGGACAGGCTCGGACCGCCTTCATCGATGTGCAGCGACAGGTCGTGCTGGGTGTTGTCCTTGTGCGACGGCAGGAACTGCAGGTTCAGCCCCGGCAACTGCAACTGCCCGCCGGCACCGCCGGCATTGGTGTAGAGCATGGTCTGGAACACCGGGCTGTAGCTGGCGCTGCGCGGTGGCTTGAGGGCTTCGACGATCTGCTCGAACGGCGTGTCCTGGCGGCTGGCGGACTCCAGCATCAGTTCCCTGACCTGTTGCAGCACCTGATCGAGGGTCGGGTTGGCGTCCAGGCGCACGCGCAGGGCCAGGGTGTTGACGAAGAAGCCGATCAGCGCCTGCACCTCCGGGCGGTCGCGGTTGGCGGTCACGGTGCCGATCACCACGTCCTGCTGGCCACTGATTCGGCCCAGCAGGACCGCCCAGGCGGCCATCAGGGTCATGAACGGCGTTGCGGCGCGGGACTGGGCGAACTTGCCGATGGCCTCGGACAGCGCCACCGGCAGGTCGAAGCCCAGGGTCTCGCCCTTGTAGCTCTGCACGGCCGGGCGCGGCCGGTCGGTGGGCAGGGTCAGCAGGGCCGGGGCACCGGCCAGTTGGCTGCGCCAGTACTCGACATGCCGGTTCAGGCGTTCGCCCTCCAGCTGCTGGCGTTGCCAGGCCGCATAGTCGGCATATTGCAGGGTCAGGGCGGGCAGCGGGTCGGGCTGACCGGTACTGAAGGCCTGGTACAGCGCGGCGAATTCCTTGACCAGCACGCCGATGGACCAGCCATCGGAGATAATGTGGTGCTGGGTGATCAGCAGGCGATGTTCATCCTCGGCCAGGCGCAGCAGGCTGCCGCGGATCAGCGGGCCGTGGAGCAGGTCGAAGGGCGCCGCCGCTTCCTGCTCGCTCAGTTGCACGGCCTGTTGTTCGGCCTGGTCCCGGGGCAGGTGGCGCAGGTCGTGCTCCACCAGGTTGAAGCCGCAGTCTGCCGCGGCAATGACCTGCACCGGCTGCTCGCCCTCGCGGCGGAAGGTGGTGCGCAGGCTTTCATGGCGGGCAACCAGGCGATCGAGGGCGGCCTTGAGGGCGTTGCGGTCCAGCGGGCCCTGCAGCACCAGTGCGGCCGGCATGTGATAGGCGGCACTGGCCGTCGGGTCCAGCTGGTCGAGGAACCAGAGGCGTTGCTGGGCGAACGACAAGGCCAGCGGGCCGTTGCGGTCCACCGCAGGCATGGCGTCAGGGACGGTATCGATGACCCGTGTCGCACCGCGTTGCTTGAGCAGACGAAGCAGTGCGGCACGTTTCAACTGGTCGAGACTATCGTTATGTGAATTCAATTTATCAAGCATCCTTGGAGACGATAGCGAGCAGTTCGCTTTCAGACAGCGAAGCCATTTCTTGTTGCAGGTCCAGCAGTTCGTCGGACTCGTACTGAGCCAGTTGCAAGGTGGTGACCAGGTCGGCCAACGCCTGCAGCGACGGGTGTTCGAACAGGCCGCGCAGGGGCACTTCGACGCCGAAGGTCTCGCGGGCCCGCAAGGTCAGTTGCACCGCCAGCAGCGAGTGACCGCCGAGTTCGAAGAAGTCGTCGTGGCGACCGATCCGCTCCAGGCCCAGCAGCTCGGCCCAGATCGCGGCCAGCAGCTCCTCGGTCTCACCGTTGGGCGCTTCGTATTCGCGGTGGGCGAAATCCTCGGCTCCCGGGGCGGGCAGGGCCTGGCGGTCGAGCTTGCCGTTGGGGCTCAACGGCAGCTGTTCGAGCACCACGAAGGCCGACGGCACCATGTAGTCCGGCAACTGCGAGCTGAGGTACGGCCTCAGTGTCTGACTGGCGTTGCCGGCGGACAGGTGCGGTTCGACGCTGAGGTAGGCCACCAGGCGCCGGGCTCCCGGCACGTCCTCGCGGGCGATCACCGCAGCCTCGCGCACACCCGGCAGGGTCAGCATCAGCGCTTCGATCTCCCCCGGTTCGATACGGAAGCCGCGGATCTTCACCTGCTGGTCGTTGCGCCCGAGGAACTCGAGCACCCCGTCGGCCCGCAGGCGCACCAGATCGCCGGTGCGATACATCCGGGCGTCGTCGCCGGCCGCGAACGGGTCGGCGAGGAAGTGCTCGGCGTTCAACTGCGGCCGGTTCAGATAGCCGCGAGCCACCCCGTCGCCGCCAATGTAGAGTTCGCCCGAGACGCCCAGCGGAACCGGCTGGCCCTGTGGGTCGAGCAGGTACAGGCGGGTGTTGGGGATCGGCCGGCCGACAGGCACCGTGCCCTGATCGTCCGGCGTGCAGCGATGCACCGTGGCCCAGACCGTGGCCTCGGTCGGCCCGTATTCGTTGTACAAGGTGATGGCCGGCTCGAATTCGGCACACTCGCGCACCAGCAACGGTGGGCAGGTTTCGCCGGCGACGATCATCTCCCGCAGGGTGCGGCGGCCCCTGGTGGCCGCCAGGCTGCCCAGCACCAGGCGACCCAGGGACGGGACGCAGAGCAGGGTGGTGACCGCCTGCGCATCGATGAACCGGGCAATGGCCTCGGGGTCGCGGGCCGTGTCGGCATCCGGGATGCACAAGGTGCCGCCGCTGAGCAGGGTGCCGAAGATCCCCGCCACGGAGCTGTCGAAGGCGATCGACGACAGCAGCAGGAAGCGCCGTTCGCTGTCCGAGGCGTACACCGCACAGCGGGCCAGGGTCGAGGCCACCAGGCTGCGGTGCTCGATCGTCACGCCCTTGGGCTTGCCGGTGGAGCCCGAGGTGTAGATCACGTAGGCCAGGTGCGCCGAGGTCAGCTCGGAGGCGGCGAACGTCAGGTTCGCCGCCTCCGCGGGCGGCACCGGTGCCGTGGTGTCCGCCTGTTCGATGGCCAGGCAGCGGGTTTCGCCAACCGGCTCGCCGAGCGCCGCACGTCCGAGCGGATCGGCCAGCAACAGGCGTGGCTGGGCGTCCCCGACGATGGCGGCCAGGCGTTCGGCCGGGTAGGTCGGGTCCAGTGGTACATAGGCGGCACCGGCCTTGAGGATGCCGAGCAGGCCGATGATCATCGCCGTACCGCGCTCGACGCAGATCGCCACCAGGTCACCCGGCCGCGTACCAGCCTCGACCAGGCGCCGGGCCAGGCGGTTGGCGCGGGCGTTGAGCGTGGCGTAGTCGAGCTGCCCATGGGCATCGGTCAGGGCGATGGCGGTCGGCGTCCTGCCCACCTGCTCTTCGAACAGCTGTTGGATGCAGACGTCCTTCGGATAGTCCAGATGATTCTGGTTGAAGGTGTCCAGCAGCAGGGTACGTTCGGCGGGCGGCAGCACATCCAGTTCCGTGAGCGCGATCTTCGGCGTGTACATCAGCGCCTGGGTCAGTTGCTCCAATGCCCGTTGCATCAGTGCGCACAGGCGCTGTGGGTCCACCGGCCGCACGCCTTGCACCTGCAGGCCCAGGGCATCGCCGTAATCGTTGACCGACAGGGTCAGCGGGTAGTTGGTCCGTTCGGCACTGCCAAGCAGGCGCATGCCCGGCCACTGCAACTGGCTGTCGTCGCTCTGGTGCCGGTAGTTGAGCAGGCTGGTGAACAGCGGCAAGGCTGTCGCCACACCGCTGCAACGCTGGGCCAGGGCCAGGGAGGCCTGCTCGTGGATCAGCAGTTCGCCAAGGTCGCGGTGGGTGGCCAGCAGCAGTTCATGAGCACCCTGGCTGGCCAGTTGCACGCGAACCGGCAGGGTGTTGATGAACACCCCCAGGGCCCGTTCGGCACCGACCGAACCTTGCAGGCGGCCGGCGACCACGGTGCCGAACACCACGTCATCGCGTCCGGTGCAGCGCGCCAGGACCTGGGCCCAGGCCACATGGAACAGCACCGCCGGGGTCATCCCGCGCTCACGGGCCTGGGCGCGGATCCGCCGGGTCAGGTCGTCGCCCAGTTGCAGTTCGGCCTCTTCGATGTGGTTGCCATCGCCCTGTACTTCCAGCAGGTCGAACGGTGCGGTCGGTGCATCGACATCCGCCAGGCGACGGCTGAAGTAGGCTTCATGGACCTCGGCCGGGGTGGCCTGGGTCTGGGCGATGAAGTCACGATACGGCTGCGGGGCCGGCAACTGGTCGCCCTGGCCATGGAGGATCGCATGGATTTCCTCCAGGACGATTTCCAGGGTCACGTGGTCGCTGGCCATGTGGTGGTTGAGCAGGGCCAGCAGCCAGCGCTCGGAGTGCGGGTCGCGGGCGATGCAGGCGCGCATCAGCGGCCCCTGGCGCAGGTCCAGGCGCAGCTGCCGCGGGTCGTTGAGGGTACGCAACTGCTCCAGCGGGTCGCGGTCGCTGTCGAGGGTGACGCTGTGCACCGGCAGGTGCGCCTGGCGTTGCACCACCTGCACTGGCTGCGGCAGGCCGTCCCAATGCACCGCCGTGCGCAGGATGTCATGGCGGTCGATGACCGTTTGCAGGGCCGCGATGAATGCATCGAGGCGCTGGCGGTCGTCGAATTCGATCATCGAGCGCACCAGGTAGGCATCGCCTTCGTGGCCCAGCAGGTGGTGGAAGAGAATCCCTTCCTGCAGCGGCGCCAGCGGGTAGATGTCCTGGATATTGGCGGCCCCGCCGGGGACGGCGCTGACGATCCGCTCCAGTTGCGTGGCATTCAGGTTCACCAGCGGCAGCATGTCCGGGGTCAGCTCGGTACAGCCGGCCGGGATACGGTTGGCCGGGGCCTGGAAGCGGATTGCCGGCTCATGGCTGATGGCAAGGGCCATCTCCCGCAGATTGGGAGAAGTGAATACGCTGCGTACGCTGGCATTCATGCCCTGTTGGCGCAAACGCTCGATCAGGCTGACCGCCAGCAGCGAATGACCGCCCAGCTCGAAGAAACCGTCGTGCCGTCCGACCCGCTCCACGCCGAGCAATTGCTGCCAGATCTGCGCGATGGCGTGTTCGACCGGCCCCTGGGGCGCCTCGTAGGTACGGCTGGCGAACGCCTCCTGGCCCGGTTCCGGCAGGGCGCGGCGGTCGAGCTTGCCGTTGGGGGTCAATGGCAACCGGTCCAGCACCACGAAGGCGCTGGGCACCATATGGCCGGGCAGGCGCTGCAGCAGATCGGCACGCAGTTGCTCGGCGGACGCCGGTTCGCCGCACAGGTAGGCGACCAGGCGCTTGTTATCGGGGGCGCTTTGGTGCGCGCGGGCAATCACCGCCGCCTCGCGAACACCCGGCAGCGCGGCGATCGCGGCCTCGATTTCGCCCAGCTCGACGCGCAGGCCACGAATTTTCACCTGGTCATCGTTGCGACCCAGGTATTCCAGCGTGCCATCGGGCAGCCAGCGACCGATATCACCGGTCTTGTACAGCCGGGCCTCGGCCCGATCGGCGAACGGATCGGCGATAAAGCGTTCGGCGCTCAGTTCCGGCCGGTTCAGGTAGCCACGGGCGACGCCGACGCCACCGATATGGATTTCGCCGCGTACGCCCACTGGCAACAACTGGCCGTGGCTGTCCAGCACATGCAGTTGCATATTGCGGATCGGCTTGCCGATGGGCATCGAACGGTCCCGGTAGGTCGCCAGGTCGGTGTCCGCCCGGTGCCAGGCCACCACGTCGCTGCACTCGGTCGGGCCGTAGCTGTTGATCACGGCCGGTCGCGGCTGAGGGAGTTTTTCCAGCATGGCGATCTGAATCGGCTCGCCCCCCAGTACCACCCGCTTCAGACAGGCCAGGGCCTGGTGGCTGTCGGCGTCCACCAGCGCATGGAATGCGCTCGGCGACATGTTCAGATGCGTCACACCGGCTTCGGCGATCTGCGTGACGATGGCCTCGGGGTTGAACGGCTCTTCGGCCAGGTGCAACACCGCACCGACCATCAGTGGCGCGAGAATGTTCTTCTGGGTCAGGTCGAAGTTATAGGAGGAGGCCAGCAGCACCGCGTCCCCGGCGTGGAACTCGAGGTCGTCGAGGTACCAGTCCAGCAGGTTGCGCAGGCCGCGATGCTCGACCATCACGCCTTTGGGCAGGCCGGTGGAGCCCGAGGTGTAGATGACATAGGCCAGGTGGTTGAAGCCCAGCGCCGGCACCTCGGGGTTGTGCTGTGCAGCCTGTTGCAGCGATGGGTCGTCCAGTTCCAGCGTGGCCAGGCCTTCGGGGACCGGCAACTGCAGCCCGTGCTGAATCACCAGGGCTTGTGGCGCACTGTCGGCCAGCATATGGGCCAGGCGTTGCGCCGGGTATTGCGGATCCAGCGGTACGTAGGCGGCGCCGGCCTTGAGGATGCCCAGCAGGCCGATCACCATCTCCGGGCTGCGGCGGGCGCAGAGGCCAACGGTATGGTCGGGACGTACCCCCAGGGCGATCAGGCGATGGGCGATGCGGTTGGCCCGGGCATTCAGTTCGGCATAACCCAGGGACTGTCCGGCGCAGACCACTGCCACGGCGTTCGGGGTGCGCGCGGCCTGTTCTTCGAAGACCCGGTGGGGCAGGCGTTGCGGCGATTCGTCCAGTGCCGAGAGCGGTGTATTGAACGATGACAGCAACTGCAGGCGCTGTTGTGCGTCGAGCAGCGGCAGGGTTGCCAGCGGTTGCGTGACATCGCCGAGCAGGGCGTCGAGCAGGTGCAGCAGGTGGCGGCTCCAGCGTTCGATGGTGCTGGCGTCGAACAGATCGGTGGCGTACTCGAACTG
>NZ_JSYZ01000012.1:44208-83077 GCF_001293465.1 Pseudomonas asplenii | reverse complement strand
ACAGGGGCGTCGCCAAGCGGTAAGGCAGCAGGTTTTGATCCTGCCATGCGTTGGTTCGAATCCAGCCGCCCCTGCCATTTTCTAATACTCATCCAGGTTACCCTCAGCCTTCAGGTACTGCGCGTGTCCAAGATGATGGTCTTTACGGGGAATGCCAACCCCGATCTGGCTCGGCGTGTCGTACGTCAGCTGCATATCCCTCTCGGTGACATCTCTGTCGGAAAATTCTCCGACGGCGAGATTACCGCTGAGATCAATGAAAACGTCCGCGGTAAAGACGTCTTCATCATTCAGCCGACTTGCGCTCCGACCAACGATAACCTGATGGAACTCGTCGTGATGGCTGATGCCTTCCGCCGTTCCTCAGCCACCCGAATCACTGCGGTGATCCCCTACTTTGGTTACGCCCGTCAGGATCGCCGTCCGCGCTCCGCACGTGTGGCTATCAGCGCGAAAGTCGTGGCTGACATGCTCACCGTGGTAGGCATTGACCGTGTCCTCACGGTTGACCTGCACGCTGACCAGATCCAGGGCTTCTTCGATATCCCGGTAGATAACATCTACGGCTCCCCCGTTCTGGTGGATGACATCGAAGACCAGCGTTTCGAAAACCTGATGATCGTGTCTCCGGACATTGGCGGCGTCGTGCGTGCACGTGCCGTTGCCAAGTCGCTGGGCGTGGATCTGGGCATCATCGACAAACGTCGTGAGAAGGCCAACCACTCCGAAGTGATGCACATCATCGGTGACGTCGAAGGCCGCACCTGCATTCTCGTCGACGACATGGTCGACACCGCCGGCACCCTGTGCCACGCGGCGAAAGCCCTCAAGGAACATGGCGCTGCCAAGGTCTTTGCCTACTGCACACACCCTGTGCTGTCGGGCCGGGCGATCGAGAACATTGAAAATTCCGTGCTGGACGAGCTGGTGGTGACCAACACCATCCCGCTGTCCGCCGCAGCACAAGCCTGTGCACGTATCCGTCAACTGGATATCGCACCGGTAGTCGCCGAAGCGGTTCGCCGCATCAGCAACGAAGAATCGATCAGCGCGATGTTCCGCTAAGGGCCCGGCCCTGGCAGACCACCCGTTGACGTAAAGCGCCCCGCCCCAACACACATGTTGGGGCGGGGCTTTTTTGCCCATACCGCTCACGTCGGTCGCAGACGTGCTCGGAAGATGGCTATTTTGGAGATACAAAATGACTGATTTCATCCTGAACGCCGAAGCGCGTAACGACCTGGGGAAAGGTGCGAGCCGCCGCCTGCGTCGTCTCGCCAGCCAGGTTCCTGCCGTTGTCTACGGTGGCGACAAGGCTCCTGAGTCCATCACCATCCTGGCAAAAGAAATTGCCAAGCTGTTCGAAGACGAGGCTGCCTTCAGCCACGTGATCGAGCTGAACGTGGGTGGCACCAAGCAGAACGTGATCGTTAAGGCCCTGCAGCGTCACCCAGCCAAGCAGTTCATCCTGCACGCCGACTTCGTTCGCGTTGTCGCTGGCAAGAAACTGACCGCTACCGTTCCTGTGCACTTCATCAACGAAGCGGCTCCAGTGAAGAAAGGCGGCGAGATCTCCCACGTCGTGAACGAGATCGAAGTTTCCTGCGAAGCCAAGGACCTGCCTGAATTCATCGAAGTCGACCTGGCCAACGCCGAAGTCGGTTCGATCATTCACCTGTCCGACCTGAAGGCGCCAAAAGGCGTTGAGTTCGTAGCTCTGGCACACGGTGACGACAAGGCAGTAGCCAACGTTCACGCTCCACGTGTTGCTCCAGAAGCAGAAGGCGCTGCAGAGTAATTTCACTCTGACGCCGGAGTGATTGGAAACATCGCGGACTGGAACGTAGCGAGAAAGCGGGCGAGAATGCGGAGTTTACATCATGGTAAATGAGCACTTTTCGTCCACTTTCGCCGCAACCGCCAACGGCGTTGTTATCCACCATTCCATAGAAGGGCCCCTGTCGTGACTGCCATCAAACTGATCGTTGGCCTGGGTAATCCAGGCACCGAATACGAACAGACCCGGCATAACGCAGGGGCCCTTTTTGTTGAACGCATCGCTTCGGCACAAGGCATCAGCCTCGTGGCCGATCGCAAGTATTTCGGCCTGACCGGGCGCTTCAGTCACCAGGGTCAGGATGTTCGCCTGCTGATTCCCACCACCTACATGAACCGTAGTGGCCAGGCCGTTTCGGCACTGGCTGGATTCTTCCGCATCAAGCCTGAAGAAATCCTCGTGGCGCACGACGAACTCGACCTGCCGCCCGGCGTTGCCAAGCTCAAGCAGGGCGGCGGGCATGGCGGTCACAACGGCCTGCGCGACATCATCGCGCAGCTCGGCAACCAGAACACCTTTCACCGCCTGCGGCTCGGCATTGGCCACCCCGGCGTTGCAAGCATGGTTTCAAACTTTGTCCTGGGTCGTGCGCCACGCGCCGAACAGGAAAAACTCGATGCCAGCATCGATTTTGCCCTCGGCGTGCTGCCGGATATTCTCGCCGGTGAATGGAACCGTGCGATGAAAAACCTGCACACCCAGAAGGCCTGACTCTTTACCCGAGGGGAAACACCATGGGATTCAACTGCGGCATCGTCGGCTTGCCCAACGTCGGCAAATCCACCCTGTTCAACGCCCTGACCAAGTCCGGCATCGCGGCAGAGAACTTCCCCTTCTGCACCATCGAGCCGAACAGCGGCATCGTGCCGATGCCCGATTCGCGCCTGGCGGCCCTGGCCGAGATCGTCAATCCCAAGCGCATCCTGCCGACCACCATGGAATTCGTCGACATCGCAGGCCTGGTAGCCGGTGCGTCGAAAGGCGAAGGCCTGGGCAACAAGTTCCTGGCCAACATCCGTGAAACCGACGCCATCGCCCACGTGGTCCGCTGCTTCGAAGACGACAACGTGATTCACGTCGCCAACAGCGTCGACCCGAAACGCGACATCGAGATCATCGACCTGGAACTGATCTTCGCCGACCTCGAAAGCTGCGAGAAGCAACTGCAGAAGGTCGCGCGCAACGCCAAGGGCGGTGACAAGGATGCCGTGGTCCAGAAAGGCCTGCTGGAACAACTGATCGCCCACTTCACCGAAGGCAAGCCGGCACGCAGCCTGATGAAGAACATGAGCGCGGAAGAAAAGGCGGTGATCCGCGGCTTCCACCTGCTGACCACCAAGCCGGTGATGTACATCGCCAACGTCGCCGAAGACGGCTTCGAGAACAACCCGCTGCTGGACGTGGTCAAGGCCATCGCCGACGAGGAAGGCGCAGTGGTGGTGCCGGTGTGCAACAAGATCGAGGCGGAAATCGCCGAACTGGAAGACGGTGAAGAGAAGGACATGTTCCTCGAAGCCCTGGGCCTCGAAGAGCCTGGCCTGAACCGAGTGATCCGCGCCGGTTACGAAATGCTCAACCTGCAGACCTACTTCACCGCCGGTGTCGAGGAAGTCCGCGCCTGGACCGTGCGTGTCGGCGCCACCGCCCCCCAGGCTGCCGGCGTGATCCACACCGACTTCGAAAAAGGCTTCATCCGCGCCGAAGTGATCGCCTACAACGACTTCATCCAGTACAAGGGCGAAGCGGGCACCAAGGAAGCCGGCAAATGGCGCCTGGAAGGCAAGGACTACATCGTCAAGGACGGTGACGTGATGCACTTCCGCTTCAACGTGTAAGTGTGACCGTGGGTCTACACGGACCTCGATAGTCAAAAAAATCCCCGTGTTCACTCGCTGACACGGGGATTTTTTATTCCAGGGTGACACAGGCCACAATCGTTGCCTTCAACGGGACCAGCCCTACACCCAACCACCATCGACAATAAAGTTCTGCGCCGAACACATGGACGACACCTCGGAAGCGAGGAACAGCGCCATGTTCGCGATATGGACAGGCTCGACGCTCCCCGGCAGGCACTGGCTGCGGCTGATCAGTTCCCTGGCGGCATCGTCCACCCACAGCGCCAGCTGCTTTTCAGTCATCACCCAGCCTGGCACCAGGGTGTTGACCCTGATACGCCATGGCCCCAGCTCCCGTGCCAGGGCCCGGGTCATGCCATGGGTCGCCGCCTTGCTGGCGGCGTAGACCGGGTACCCGCTGGAGGCCATCATCCAGCCGATGGAGCCCAGATTGATGATCGCGCCCTCCCCGGCGGCCTTCATCATCGGCACCACCGCCCGGCTGGCGAAAAAGGCATGCTTCAAGTTGACCGAGATCAGCTTCTCGAAAGTCTCCGAGTCCACTTCATCCAGGGTGTGACGGACATCGTTGGCGGCATTGTTCACCAGGACAGTCACTGGCCCCAGGGTTTGCGCAAAGCCTTCGATCGCCACCTTATAGGCGATCTCGTCGGTGATATCGCAGTGAGCGAACTCGACCCTGTGACCTTCGGCCGAAAGTCGGGCCACCAGCCGCTCCCCCTGGGTCTTGGCCATATCCACGAAGGCGACCTTGGCCCCCTGCCGCGCAAAAGCGCAGACCATGGCCTCGCCGATCCCGGAAGCCCCACCGGAAATCAGCACGGTCTTGCCTTTCAGATCCGTGTACACGGCGTCTGCTTCATGACTCATATGACGGTTACTCCACGGTAGGCACTTGAATGCAGGCCGCTGGACCCCGGGTGTGCTGGAGTCCCCACTTTCACCTGCCAACTCAATTAGTCTTATTTTATATTGAAAAATCGACAGATCAGGCTATAAATCTACTGCCTTAACGACAAAATATCGCAAATTAGTAGAACTATTCAACTTAAAACAATAAATGGAGGTTCGACCATGTTGCACTCCCGATACCCGCTTTGCGGCCTTGGACTGTCCCTGATGATTGCCAGCCAGGGCCTCCAGGCCAGTGGCCTGTCCAGCGAACACAAGGCCTTTGGCAAGACCCATGATGGAGCCGCGATCGAGCAGTATGTGTTGCGCAACAGCCATGGCCTGCAGGCCACGGTCATCACCTACGGCGGCATCCTGCAGTCATTGAAGGTGCCGGACAGGAACGGCAAGGTCGACGACGTGGTACTGGGCTTCGACGATGTCCAGGGCTACCAGAGCGGTACCGCGTTCTTCGGCGCCACCATCGGCCGCTACGGCAATCGCCTGGCCAACGGTGCGTTCGAGCTGGACGGCAAGCGTTATCAGGTGCCGCTCAACGATGGCCCCAATTCCCTGCACGGCGGCCCGCAGGGTTTTGACAAGCGGGTCTGGAAAGCCCAGCCGGTCAGCGGCAAGGACTCGGTCGGGGTGAAGTTGAGCTACCTGTCGAAGGCGGGGGAAATGGGCTTTCCCGGCAACCTGAATGTCGAGGTCACTTACAGCCTCAACGACCATAACGAGCTGCGCATCGACTACAAGGCAACCACGGACCAACCAACGGTATTGAACCTCACCAACCACAGCTACTTCAATCTCGCCGGGGCCGGCAACGGTGATGTGCTCAAGCAACTCGCCACCTTGTACGCCAGCCATTACACCCCCGTCACCCGCAGCCTGATTCCCACCGGTGAACTGGCTCCGGTGGCCGGTACGCCGATGGATTTTCGTCAGCCGACCGCCATTGGCCAGCACATCAGGGATGATCATCCGCAGCTCAAGTTCGCCGAGCCGAAGCAGGGTGGCTTCGACTTCAACTGGGTCCTGGATGCCAAGGGCGACGTCAGCCGACTGGCCGCCGAGGTGCACGACCCGCAGTCCGGTCGCCGCCTGCAGCTCTACACCAGCGAGCCCGGGGTGCAGTTCTACACCAGCAATTTCCTCGACGGCTCGGTCAAGGGCAAGGCGGGCAAGGTCTATGCACATTGGGGGGCGTTCACCCTGGAAACCCAGCACTACCCCGACTCGCCGAACCAGCCGGGCTTCCCGACCACACGGCTGGATCCGGGCCAGACCTATACCCAGAACACCATCCTGAAGTTCTCGGCCAACTGAAAACCTGCTGGAGCTGCCGGGCCTTGTCGAGGCTCTGCAGCTCCAGCAGGTTGGAGGTACGGCGATAGCTTGCGCCGAAAGATCAGCGCTGCTTCAGGCGATCGATCACCACCGCCAGCAGCAGGATGGAACCGCGAATCACGTACTGGTAGAACGTGTCGATGTTCTTCAGGTTCATCGCGTTCTCGATGATCGCCAGAATCAGCACCCCGGCAATCACGTGCCGAATCATGCCCACCCCACCGCTCAACGACACCCCGCCCAGCACGCAGGCGGAAATCACCGTCAGCTCGAAGCCCTGGCCGATCATCGGCTGGCCCGAGGTCATGCGCGATGCCAGGATCACCCCGGCCAGGGCACCCACGACTCCGTGCACGGCAAAGATGACGATCTTGGTCCGATCGACATTGACCCCGGCCAGCAACGCCGCCTCCTGGTTACCACCAATGGCCATGGTATTGCGCCCGTAGGTGGTGTAGTTGAGCAACCAGCCAAAGAACAGGAAGCAGGCGATGGTGATCAGGATCGGCACCGGCACACCGAACAACTGGCCATTGCCGTAGACGAAAAACGAGTCCTGGGACACGCCCACCGCCTTGCCGTTGGCAAAGATATAGGCCAGGCCCCGCACGATCTGCATGGTCGCCAGCGTGGTGATCAGGGCGTTGACCCGCAGCTTGGCAATCACGATCCCATTGATCAGCCCGACCAGCAGCCCCATCAGCAGCGCTGCGGCGATACCGAGAAACACGCTGTCGGTGTCACGCATCACCACGGCGGCCACCACCCCGGCACAGGCGATCACCGAGCCCACCGACAGGTCGAAATGCCCGGACGCCAGGCAATACAACATGGTGCACGCGGCGATGCCGGTGGTGGAAATCGCCAGGCCCAGGCCCCGCATGTTCAGCGGCGACAGGAAGTTGTCGATCAGCAGGGTGCAGAGGACGAAAATCCCCAGCGCGGCCAGCAGCATCGCCCAATTGTCCAGCAGGCTGCGCAGGTCCAGGGGTTTGCGCGCGACTGGCAATGTATTGTTTTGGCTTGTCATGGTCACCTCTCAGTTCTCCAGGCCATCGGCGCGTTGGCGCGGCAAGGCCAGTTGCAGCAGGTTGGATTCATTGGCCTGTTCACGGCTCTTTTCGCCCCGCATCGCGCCTTCGCACAGCACCAGGATGCGGTCGGAAATGCCCATCACTTCCATCAGGTCGCTGGACACGACGATGACCGCAATCCCGCTGGCCGCCAGGTCATGGATGATCTGGTAGATCTCGGCCTTCGCGCCGACATCGATGCCGCGCGTCGGCTCGTCGAGCAGCAGGACTTTCATCGGCATCGACAGCCAGCGCCCCAGAATGGCCTTCTGCTGATTGCCCCCGGACAGATACAGGATTTTCTGCGCCGGATTGGGCGTTTTCACTTTCAGCGCCTTGATCTGCTTGTCGGCGTTGCCCTTCTCCCAACCGTCACGCAACAGCCAGCCAAAGGTGGAATGGGCGCGGCGGGCGCTGATGTTGATGTTCTCGGCAACACTGGAGAGCGGCATGATGCCCTCCTTCTTGCGGTCCTCGGGGCACAGCAGGACACCGGCGGCAATGGCGTCGCGCGGCGAGCGCAACTGCAGAGCCTCATCGCACAGTTGCAGGCTGCCGGCGGTCATCCGCTCAAGGCCACCCAGCAGGCGCAACAGCTCGGTACGGCCCGCCCCGACCAGGCCGAACAGGCCAAGAATCTCGCCCTTGTGCGCCTCGAAACTCACCGGCTCGCGCAACCCCGGCCCCAGCAGGCCATCGACCTTGAGCGCCACCGCGCCGCGTGGACGAGGGCGGTAATCGTAGATGTCCTGAATGTCGCGACCGACCATGCAGGTGACCAGCTGATCGTGGGTCAGCGTGCTCATGTCCTCGAAGGTACGCACGTAGCGCCCGTCCTTGAATACGGTCACCGCATCGCAGATACGGAACACTTCCTCCATGCGATGGGACACGTAGAGCACCACCTTGCCCTCGTCCCGCAGGCGTCCGATGATCGCCATCAGGCGTTCGATCTCCCGGGCCGACAGGCTGCTGGTGGGTTCGTCGAAGGCAATCACATGGGCGCCACGGGACAAGGCCTTGGCGATCTCCACCAACTGCCGCTGGCCCAGGGACAGGCGGCCCACCTTCTGCTGCGGGTCGATCTCGTCGGCCAGGCCCTTGAGACAGTCCAGCGCATGCTGGCGCAAAGCGCTGCGGTTGATCACCCCGAAACGGCTCGGCAAATGCCCGAGGAACAGGTTCTCCGCCACGGTCATTTCCGGCACCAGGTGCAACTCCTGGTGGATGACGGCCACGCCACAGGCGATGCTGTCGGCGGCGCACTTGAAGGCCATCGTCTGCCCGCCGATCTGCAGATGGCCGCTGCTGGGGCTGTAGGCACCGCCGAGAACCTTGAGCAAGGTCGACTTGCCGGCGCCGTTCTCCCCCATCAGGGCATGGACCTGCCCCGGGTGGGCAGTGAAACTGATACCGTCCAGCGCCTTGACCCCGGGGAAGGTCTTGCCGATCCCGTTGAAACACAAACTGGCGCCAACACTGTGCTGCTGTCTGTTCAATTGCGCATGCATAACCACCTCGTCACCCCGACCAGGCGGCCCCGTCGCCAAGGCCGCCGAGCAAAACCGACCGTCACTTCCACAGGCCGATCTTTTCCAGTTCCTGCTTGAAGTTGTCGCGTGTGATCAGCGTCACCTCATCCATCGCGGTGTACTTCGGTGGTTCCTTGCCGGTGGTGACCCATTCGAACATCATGCTCGCGGTGTTGTAGCCCTCCAGGTGCGGGCTGGGCAGCATCGAGCCGAAAAAGCCGCTGCTGGGTTTCTTCAGTTCGCCGATGGCGTCGGTGCCATTGATCCCGACACCAATGACATTGGCGGCGGCAAAACCCGCGCTCTCGGTGGCACGCACGCCACCCAGCACGGTGTTGTCGTTCATGCCGCCGATGATCAGGTTTTTCGCCGAAGCCGGCAGTTTCACCAGTGCCGAGCTGGTGGAATCCATGCTGCCCGGCACGTCGAGGGTCTTGAGCGGCGTAAACAGGATGTGGTCTTTCGGCAGGCCGGCGGCCTCCAGGGATTTGACCGAACCGTCGGTGCGCTTCTTGCCGGTGTCGAGCTCGTTGTAGGTATTGATCACCGCGTAGGTGTCCTTCCAGTCCCAACCGCGCTTCTTCGCTTCGGCGGCCATCGCGGCGCCCTGTTTCTGGCCCACTTCGTACGCGGCCATGCCCAGGTAGGGGACGTCTTCCATGAACTTGCCGCTGGCGTCGACGAAGCGGTCATCCACGGCGATCACTTTCAGGTCGTTGGCCTTGGCCTTCGCCACGATCGCCGGGCCCAGGGACACGTCCGGCGGGCAGATCACGAAGCCCTTGGCACCGTTGGCGGCGAGGCTGTCGATGGCCGAGAGGGTTTTCTCGCCGTCCGGCACGGCGATCTTGATCAGGGTAAAGCCCTTGTCCTTGCTGGCCTTTTCGGCGAAAGCCCATTCGGTCTGGAACCAGGGCTCCTCCGCCTGCTTGACCAGAAAGCCGATCTTCACCGGTTCGGCAGCCTGCAACAGACTGCCCAGGCCGAACGCCGATACCGCCAGGGCGGCACAGCACAGGGAACGGATACCGCGATGACGATTCATGAGGTGACTCCTTGTTTTTGTTGTGTCTTTCATGAGAACGAGTTGTGAAGCGGTGCAACCTGATGCGGGTAAAGCTATCCAGCGAATCGATGACAGCGTGTCCCCGGGATGTCCAGCTCGATGGCCAGCACCGCACCATCCAGGGGGTGCTCGAACGGGCTGGCGGCGCTGGTGATGTACAAGGTGCGCAGGTCCGGGCCACCGAATACGCAGCTGGTGGGCCGGCTGACGGGCAATTCGATCAGCCGGTCGACTTCGCCATCGGGGGCCAGCCTGAGCAGGCAACCGCCGTCCCAACGGGCGTTCCAGCAATAGCCTTCGGCGTCCATCGCCGAGCCGTCCGGTACGCCACGCGGATGTGGCCCGAACCACTCCTGCGCCGGCCCGAGCTGGCCGTTGCTGGCAACCGGATAGCGATACAACGTGCCGTCCAGGCTGTCGCCAAAATACAGCTGGGTGCCGTCCTCGCTCCACAGCAAGGTATTGGGGATCCCCAGGCCGCGTAACAGAGGCGTCGCACGTGCATCGGCATCGATCCGGAACAGACCACCGCGGCGATGCCGTACGGGAAGATCCTCGCCCCGCTCGCCGATATTGTTCTGCATGGTGCCCAGCCAGAGTCGACCCTGGGCATCGCAGCGGGCCTCGTTGGCGCGGTTGCCCGGTTGCGGATCGGCGATACACAGCAGCGTCAGGCGCGGCGCCTGTGGCGCACTGGCGAGATCCAATCGATACACGCCACTGCTCAGGGTCACCAGAGCATCGCCGCTCTCACAGGGAATAAAGGCCGACACCGGCTCCGGCAACTGCCAGGCCTGCAGGCCGGCACCGCTCAGGCGCAGCGCCTGCCGGCCGGCGATATCGACCCAATACAGGGCCTGACCGGGCGCGTCCCAGAACGGGCCTTCGCCCAGTTGCGCACGGTGTTCAGTCACAGCGGTCCACGACATGAGGCCTCCTGGCTTGCTTTTGTTTTCAGACGCCGATGAGGTTGTGGGCCCTGGCACAAGGGCATTGGCGCAACACGATCCCTGTAGGAGCCGGGCTTGTGTCGCTTTCCCTAAAGCATCCCTATGGCTCCGGGCACCAGCACCGCGTCGACGACGCCCACACCATTGATCAACGGCGCACCGAACTCCGCCTGACTGATCTCGAACACATCGCCCGGCTGCGTACGTACACCGTCGGCGAACGACAGGGTCGCGGTGCCGAAGAAGTGAATGTGCACGTCACCCGGACGCAGGAACTGGCTGTACTTGAAGTGGTGGTACTCGAGATTTTCCAGGCTGTGGCACATGTTGGCTTCGCCACTGAGGAACTCGCTCTGCCACACGACCTCGCCATTGCGCAAAATGCGGCTGCTGCCCACCAGGTGCCGGGGCAGCTCGCCCACCCGCAGCTCTGGACCATAGCTGCAATTGCGCAACTTGGAGTGGGCCAGGTACAGGTAGTTCTTGCGCTCCATCACATGGTCGGAGAATTCGTTGCCCACGGCGAAGCCCAGGCGATAAGGCTTGCCATCGTGGCCGATGACATACAGGCCGCCGATTTCCGGCTCTTCACCGGCGTCTTCGGCAAAGGGTGGCAACGCAAAGGGCTGGCCCGGGCGCACGACGATGCTGCCGTCGCCCTTGTAGAACCACTCCGGTTGCACGCCGGCCTGACCGGAGGCGGGTTTGCCGCCCTCCACACCCCATTTGAAGATCCGCAGGCTGTCGGTCATCGCGCTGTCGTCACCGGCCTGCTGGTGCATCTTGTCCCGCGCCGCCGCACTGCCCAGATGGGTCAGGCCGGTGCCGCTGACCAGCATGTGGGCCGGGTCCGGGTGATCCAGCGGCGGCAGCACTCTCAGCTCGGCCAGCAACGTGGCGTAGTCGTGGCCGGCACCCAGGCCGAGGCTCTCCACCTGACACCGCAGATCGACGCCCGCCTCGATGGCGGCCAGTGCCAGCTCGCGCACCGTGCGCGCCAGACGCACCTCGCGTACCTGGCCCTCCTCGACCACTCCCACCCGACGCTCGCCGTTGCTCAATTCGAACTGGACCAAACGCATGAAGCTTCTCCTGATTGCCTGCCAAGCACGAGTGGTAACGCGGGCAACGGCGCCAGAGCGCAACGCCCTACCTCAGTTGAAACCGACTATATAGTATTACTATTTACTCAACAACACTTCCAAACATGAGATTTTGAGCTTATTTTAGCCCGCAGGAAGCACAATATAGTCTTACGATAAGAGAGCTGACCATGTCTGATAAAAAACTCGACCTGCGTTCCGCCCACTGGTTCGGTACCGCCGACAAGAACGGCTTCATGTACCGCAGCTGGATGAAGAACCAGGGCATCGCCGACCATCAGTTCCATGGCAAGCCCATCATCGGCATCTGCAACACCTGGTCGGAGCTGACCCCGTGCAACGCGCACTTCCGCCAGATCGCCGAGCATGTCAAACGCGGGGTGATCGAGGCCGGCGGGTTTCCCGTGGAGTTCCCGGTGTTCTCCAACGGTGAATCGAACCTGCGTCCGACCGCCATGCTCACCCGCAACCTGGCCAGCATGGACGTCGAGGAAGCCATTCGCGGCAACCCGATCGACGGCGTGGTGCTGCTCACCGGTTGCGACAAGACCACCCCGGCGCTGCTGATGGGCGCCGCCAGTTGCGACGTGCCGGCCATCGTCGTCACTGGCGGGCCGATGCTCAACGGCAAGCACAAGGGCCAGGACATCGGCTCGGGCACGGTGGTCTGGCAGCTCAGCGAACAGGTCAAGGCGGGCACCATCAGCCTCGACGACTTCCTCGCGGCCGAGGGCGGCATGTCGCGTTCGGCCGGCACCTGCAACACCATGGGCACCGCCTCGACGATGGCCTGCATGGCCGAGGCCCTGGGCACATCCCTGCCCCACAACGCGGCGATTCCGGCGGTTGACGCGCGGCGCTACGTGCTGGCGCACATGTCCGGCATGCGGGCGGTGGAGATGGTCCGGGAAGGCTTGAAACTGTCGAAGATCCTCACCCGGCAGGCTTTCGAAAACGCCATCCGCGTCAACGCCGCCATCGGCGGCTCGACCAATGCGGTGATTCACCTGAAGGCGATCGCCGGGCGCATCGGCGTCGAACTCGATCTGGACGACTGGACCCGCATCGGCCGCGGCATGCCGACCATCGTCGACCTGCAACCGTCCGGGCGCTTCCTGATGGAAGAGTTCTACTATGCCGGTGGCCTGCCGGCGGTATTGCGCCGCCTCGGCGAAGCCAACCTGATTCCCCACCCCGACGCCCTCACCGTGAATGGCAGGTCGATCGGCGAGAACACCCGGGACGCACCGATCTACGGTAAGGACGAAGTGATTCGGCCGCTCTCCAACCCGTTGCGGGCGGACGGCGGCATCTGCGTCCTGCGTGGCAACCTGGCTCCTCTGGGGGCCGTGCTCAAGCCCTCGGCCGCGACCCCCGAACTGATGCAGCATCGCGGTCGGGCGGTGGTGTTCGAGAACTTCGACCAGTACAAGGCGCGGATCAACGACCCGGAACTGGAGGTCGACGCCAGCTCGGTGCTGGTGATGAAAAACTGTGGGCCCAAGGGTTATCCCGGCATGGCGGAAGTGGGCAACATGGGGCTGCCGGCCAAGCTGCTGGCCCAGGGTGTCACCGACATGGTGCGCATCTCCGACGCACGCATGAGTGGCACGGCCTACGGCACGGTGGTGCTGCACGTCGCGCCGGAAGCGGCGGCCGGCGGCCCGCTGGCCTGTGTGCAGGAGGGCGACTGGATCGAACTCGACTGTGCCAATGGCCGCCTGCACCTGGACATTCCAGACGCCGAACTGGCGGCGCGCATGGCCGACCTGCAGGCACCGAAGCCACCGATCGCGGGCGGCTATCGCCAGTTGTACATCGACCATGTGCTGCAAGCCGACCAGGGCTGCGACTTCGACTTCCTGGTAGGTTGCCGTGGCGCCGAGATCCCGCGGCATTCCCACTGACCGGCAGGCCATGGCGTCGTCACCCGGCGGCTCAGGCACGCGAGAGCACCTGATGAAGCCGGGAGCGATGTTATGATGCAACCCTTTTCACCAGAGCACCGTCCCGTCCATGGATCAGCAGCCCTCCAAGCCACGCAAGAACACTCCGCGCAAGAGCATGCATAACCGGATCGTTCAGGAACTGGGCATGCAGATTGTCTCCGGACGCTTCAAGCCGGAAGAGCGCCTGCCCATGGAGTCGACGCTGTGCGAGGAGTACCAGGTCAGTCGCTCGGTGCTGCGCGAAGCCACCCGGGTGCTCAGCGCCAAGGGCCTGGTGTACTCCAAGCCGCGGGTCGGTGCAGTGGTGCGCCCGCGCCCGAAGTGGCACCTGCTCGATCCCGACGTGCTGACCTGGCTGATGCAGTCGACGCCCCACAGCGAGTTTTTCAACACCCTGGCCGGCGTGCGCCGGATCCTGGAACCGGAAATCGCCGCGATGGCCGCCACCACGGCCACCGACGAAGACATCGCGGTGATCGAAAAAGCCTACCTGGCCATGGAGAAGGCGCAGACCCACGAGCAGCTGCTGCAGGCGGACCTGGATTTCCACCGGGCGATCGCCGACGCCACCCGCAACGATCTGCTCGCCTACATGTGCAACATGCTGTCGTTGCCCCTGCGCGAATCCATCAGCATCACCAACCGCCGCCCCGATATTCAAGGGCTCAGCCTACCCCGGCACAAGGCGATCCTCACCGCCATCCAGAATCGCGACGCCCTCGGTGCGCGACATGCCTCGCTGGTGCAGCTCGACGATACCCGGGTCGCCCTGGATACCGTGATGAACATCCTCACCCCGCTATAGCACTCAGGCCCTCGCCCCCAACTCCGCGGAGAGCCGGGCGGCGACCTGTTTGATCAACGGCACCAGCTCGGCCATTTTCTCCAACGGCATATAGGGCACGGTACTGGCGATGCTGATCCCGGCGACGATCTGCTGGCTGGCATCGCGTATCGGCGCCGCGACACAGCGGATCGACGGCTCGTTGTCCTCCAGATCGAAGGCGTAGCCCCCCGCCACGTATTCCAGCATGCGCTGCTCGAACTGCTCCCAGGATGAGACCGGCTGCAACGGCCATGACGGGGTCCTGCCGCCCACCGGCAAACTGATCCGATACAGGCGCTGCCACTCTTCTGGCGAGTCATCGAGCAGCAACGCCTTGCCGATCCCGGTGCGCGCCAACGGCATGCGGTGCCCGACCCGCGAACGCATTTCCGGGCCATTACGGCCGGGATTCTTGTGCAGGTACAGCACGTCATCGTCTTCACGGATCGCCAGGTGGATGGTATCGCCGGTCAGCGCCGACAACTCATCCAGGTACGGCCCGGCCAGGGTCACCAGCGGTACGGCCTCGCGCGCCTGGAACCCCAGCTCGATCAGCCTGGGGCCGAGCAGGTAACCGATTTGCGGCACGACCCGCAGATAGCGCTCCTCCACCAGGCAACTGGCCAGGCGATGGGTGGTGCTGCGGGTGGTGCCGATCAGCCGGGCAATCTCCTTGAGATCGCGGGCCCCACTGGCCACGGCCTGGACCACCGCAAGACCGCGCAGCAGCGTCTGGGTCCCCGTCGGTGCGGCGTCCTTGGCGTTTTTCGCGGCGTCTTCCTGCATATCCGGCCTTCAACAATGAGCGAGAGAACGGGCGGCATTATGGTCGCCCGCTCTTGCCCTTGCCTAGAGTTCGATCCGCGCCACCTTGCCCACCAGCACCACATAGGACAGCGCGCCGATCAATGCCAGCGCGGCGATGTAGGTGATCCCGGGGGCGAAGGAGTCGCCGCTGACGAGAAAGCCGATCACGATCGGCGTGGCGATCGCCGCCAGGTTGCCGATGCAGTTGAATACTCCGCCCGTCAGCCCCAACAGGCGCGCCGGCGCCAGGGTCGAGACCAGCGACCAACTGATCGAGGCCATCCCGTTGCCGAAAAACGCCAGCGCCAGGCAGGCGATCACCCAGGGTGTCGATTCGACGAAGTTGGCCCCGATGATCACGGTGGAAATCAGCAGGCCGCCGATGATCGGCAACTTGCGGGCCAGACCGAGCGTCGCGCCACGGCGGATCAGCCAGTCGGAGAACAGCCCCGAGCACAGCACGCCGACGAAAGCCGCGAGAAACGGCACCGAGGCCAGCAGGCCGGACTTGATGAAATCCATGCCGCGGTATTTCACCAGATAGGTCGGAAACCAGGTCAGGAAAAACCACAACGTCGAATTGAGGCAGAACTGCCCGAGGTAGATGCCCCACAACTTGCGCTGGCTCAACACGATACCCAGGTCGGTCCAGCTGAACGGCGCCTTGCGCCGGGCGGTCTCGGCCTGGATATCCACCAGCCCGCCGCCCTCGCGGATCAGGTCGATTTCCGCCGGGTTGACCCCCTTGAACTCCCGCGGCTCGCGATACACCGCGTACCAGACGAACGCCCAGAGAATGCCCACCACACCAGTGCTGATGAACACCATGTGCCAACCGTATCGATGCTGCAGCCAGGCCAGCAGCGGCGTCAGAAAGGCCAGCCCGACGAACTGCCCGGAGGTGTAGAAACCGATGGCGGTCGCGCGCTCGCGCTCGGGAAACCAGGTGGTCACCACACGGCTGTTGATCGGATAGGCGGGAGCTTCCAGCGCCCCCACGGCCATGCGCAGGACGAACAGCGCGATGAAGCTGGCGGCGAAACCGAGCAGCAGCGTGGCCGCCGACCACAACAACAGCGCCAGACTGTAGAGCAGGCGTGGTGGCACCCGGTCCACCAGCCAGCCACCGGGGATCTGCATCGCCGCGTAGGTCCAGCCGAACGCCGAGAAAATCAGCCCGACATGAATCGGGTCGATCCCCAGTTCACTGGTCAACGCGGGGGCGGCGATCGACAGGTTGCTGCGGTCCAGGTAGTTGATCACCACGGTGATGAACAGCAGGACCATGATGAAAAAGCGCTTGCGGCTCGGCGTCAGCAACGACGCCTGCCCGGTCAGGACTTCCGGTTGCATGGGTGTGCCTCTTCTTATGGTTATTGAGGGCGTTCATTCACAACGATGTCGGGGTCCGCTCACGGCCCCTCCCTGATGGATCAGCCCGCCATCACCACTCGGCAAAACTGCCGTCGGCATGGCGCCAGATCGGGTTGCGCCAGCGATGACCGATGGCGGCGCGTTCCGTCACGTAGGCCTCGTTGATCTCGATGCCCAGCCCCGGGCCATTCGGGATCTTCACGAACCCCTGGTCATAGTCGAACACCCGAGGGTCCCTGACGTAATCCAGCAGGTCATTGCTTTCGTTGTAATGGATGCCCAGGCTCTGCTCCTGGATGAAGGCGTTGTAGCAAGCCGCATCCAGTTGCAGGCAGGCCGCCAGGGCAATCGGGCCCAACGGACAATGCAACGCCAGCGCCACGTCATAGGCTTCGGCCATGTTGGCGATCTTGCGGGTTTCGGTGATGCCGCCGGCATGGGAGGCATCCGGCTGGATGATGTCGACGTAACCTTCGCTGAGCACCCGCTTGAAATCCCAGCGCGAAAACAGACGCTCCCCCAGCGCGATCGGCGTGCTGGTCAGCGGTGCCAGCTCCTTCAGGGCCTCGTAGTTTTCGCTGAGCACCGGCTCCTCGATGAACATCAGCTTGTAGGCGTCGAGTTCCTTCATCAACACCTTGGCCATTGGCTTGTGCACCCGGCCATGGAAGTCCACGCCGATGCCGACGTTCGGCCCCACCGCGTCGCGCACGGCGGCGACGTTGGCCAGGGCCAGGTCGACCTTTTCGAAACTGTCGACGAATTGCAGCTCTTCGGTGCCATTCATCTTCACCGCGGTGAACCCCCGGCCGACGGCTTCCCTGGCAGCCCGGGCGGTGTCGGCCGGACGGTCGCCGCCGATCCACGAGTACACGCGGATACGCTCGCGCACCTGACCACCCAGCAGATCGCTGACCGACACCCCCAGGGCCTTGCCCTTGATGTCCCACAGCGCCTGGTCGATCCCGGCCAGGGCGCTCATGTGCACGGCGCCGCCACGATAGAAGCCGCCGCGATAGAGCACGGTCCAGATGTCCTCGATATTGCGCGGGTCCTTGCCGACCAGGTAATCCGACAACTCATCGACCGCCGCCGCGACCGTGTGGGCCCGGCCTTCGACCACCGGCTCGCCCCAACCGGTCACGCCCTCATCGGTTTCGACCTTGAGGAACAGCCAGCGTGGCGGAACGATAAAGGTCGTCAGCTTGGTGATTTTCATCGTGTCGTCTCTCTTGTCGGGATGCAGCGCACACGGCGCCGGGAAGTCTTAACGCAATGCGTTCCAGGCCTGCACGTAAGCCTTGGCCCGCAGCGCCGTTTCGTCGGCACTCAGCCCCGGCTTGAACAGCCCGGAGCCCAGGCCGAAACCACTGACGCCCGCCTCGACGAACGCTGGCATGTTGTCCGGAGTGATTCCGCCGACCGGGATCAGCAACGTTCCCGCCGGCAGCACCGCCAGCCAGGCCTTGACCACTGCCGGGCCCATCTGCTCGGCGGGGAACATCTTCAGCACATCGGCGCCTTCGGCCAGCGCGGCGAAGGCCTCGGTCGGCGTGGCGACACCTGGCGACAGGTACAGCCCTGCCGTCCTGGCCGCCCGCAGGACCCGGGGATCACTGTGGGGCATGACGATCACCTGCCCCCCTGCGGCCTTCACCTGCCCGACCTGTTCCGGGGTCAGCACCGTGCCGGCACCGATCAGGCAATCGGCGGGCAACAGGCTGCGCAGAATGCGGATACTTTCGTACGGTTCGGGAGAGTTGAGCGGCACCTCGATGACACGGAAACCGGCCTGGTACAACACCTCGCCGATGGCCGCCGCCTCTTGCGGACGCAGACCGCGAAGAATTGCGATCAGGCCGTTTTTCGCCAGTGCTTGCTTGAGCATGTCAGACCTCTTGTCTAATTGAACGCAGGCGTCCGGCCCAGCAGCCCGGCGGCTTCGGCCAGGTGCCACAGACCACGCTCGGTGGCGTGTTCGGCCAGGCTTGCCCGGGCAAAACCGCAACGCTCGAGCGCCCGGCTGTAGCGGGCACAAAGTTGGGCATTGCCGATCAGCATGATCGACGGCAGGTCGGCGCTGTCGCGTCGACGGCGCTGGGCATTGGCAAGGGCGACAAGCTCATGACCAATCAACAGGCCCGACAGGTAGTCGGTCTGTCCGGCCGGGCTCAGTTCGCCCGTCAGCCCCAGCGTGCGTGCGCTGAACAACGTCGAGAGAGGGCCGTTTTCACCCTCGCAGGAGAGCGCCACCCGGACGCCGCGATCGAACGCCTCGCTGTCGAAGGGCGCACCGCGCTGCTGAGTACGCCCCAGGATGCTGTGTTCACTGAGTACGGCGAACAGCTCGCCGGTCATGAAGGTGTCGAAATGGACGATGCAGCCGTCAGCCACCTCGACCCATTTCGAATGGCTGCCCGGCAAGCCGATCAGCAGAGGGCCGCCAGCGTCCGCCGGCAGGCCTTGCAGCGCGCCGAGGACCTGTGTCTCTTCGCCGCGCATCACGTTCGGCAGGCGGGAACGCTCGATAACGCCGGGCACGATATGCACATCGACGCCACGCAGGCTGCGCACGGTGTTGAGAGCGGTGCCCAGGCTGGCGACATTCGCCGGAGTGTCGCGATAGGTAGCCTCGGACCAGCCCTGGGCGCTGCCGACCATGCCGCAGGCGATCACCGCCAGCCCGGGTTGGGCATCGAGCCAGTCGCCACAGGCCTCGTCGAAAGCCAGTTCAAAACCATCGGCGCACCGTTGGCCGGCGATCATCCGCGGCACACTGGGCAACTGCATGATACCCGACGACAGCGAACGCTGTTCGAGCACCTGGCCGCCCACGGCGAGTTTGTAGGCCCGAAGTGAGGTCGTCCCCCAATCGAGCGCGATCAATTGCGCCTGCATCGCTTCACCTGAAAGTTGTTTTTGGACAGTGAGGGCGTGGAGCTGATGGAGGCGACTATAAACCCGAGATGCCAATAATCTCAATATATAAATTTACATCCCATATATTGGGAAAAAATGACTACAACCTGGATCAATCGATTTGAGCTGATATCAGACCTTCTCCGATACGTGGGACCCGCCACACGTCATGCAGAACGAAAACGCCGCGTTGATCGCGGCGTTTTCGTATTCGGCGTATGAGACAACAGCTAGGCAACAGCGTGGCTGGAAGCAAGGCATCCCTGGCGGATCAGATGATCCACCACATGAGTAGCGGCTTGCTGGGCGCTCATGCGCACCGTTTCAATATGAATGTCCGGGGCTTGCGGGACCTCGTAGACCGAGTCGATGCCGGTGAAGTTCTTGAGCTGGCCACTGCGCGCCTTCTTGTACAGCCCCTTGGGATCGCGCTCTTCGGCGACCGCCAACGGTGTGTCGATGAATATCTCGTAGAACTCGTGCTCCTCGAACAAGCCCCGTGCCATCGCCCGCTCGGCCCGAAAAGGCGAGATGAACGACACCAGGGTGATCAACCCGGCATCCACCATCAGCTTCGCGACATGCGCAACACGGCGGATATTCTCCGCACGGTCCTCATCACTGAACCCCAGGTCGGCATTCAGCCCCTGCCGTACGTTGTCGCCATCGAGCAGATAACTGTGGCGCCCCAACGCGTGAAGACGCTTTTCCACCAGATTGGCGATAGTGGTCTTGCCGGCGGCCGACAGCCCGGTAAACCACAGGACAACGGGTTTCTGCCCCATGAGGGCGGCATGTGCGCTCTTGTCGATCTCGATCGACTGCCAGTGCAGATCGCGCTCCACCGGCTCGGGCAGGTGCCTGGTTTCATCACTGCTCATCAGTTGCTTCTCCAGCGTTGAAAACGACAGGTGTACACAGCACCTGTTCGTGGCGGATTCCAAAGACTCACCCTTTGACAAAGGGTTTCAACAGGCCATGGGCTGCCGAGTGGCGCAGGGTGAACCAGATCCACAGATAGGTGCGCCAACGCAAGGGTAGCTGCCGGTCAAGAAAGATCCGCCTGAAGTAAAAGAACAAGGCACCCCGCTCCTTCGCCGGCCCATCACCCGAGGCGCCACTGAGTACCGCCTCGCCCACGGACTCGCCGCGCAACGCCCGGACGACACGCCTGGCGGCATCACGACGATTGTCACCCAGGGTGATGAAAATGGGGTCATCCTTGAAACGCCCACGCTTGCTGTAGGTTTCGTCGAAGTCAGCCTTGCCCGTCCGATAATGCAGATGCTCGAAGACCACGTCGTCCAGATAGACGATGCGATCGAACCCCTCATGCTGGATACGCTTGAAGATGTCGAACAGATGGAAATCGATGAACGCGCCGGCATAGGCGGCCGGGTAAGGGTCGACCAGCAATTCGCAGGTGCTGCGTGACAGGATGGGGAACGTGGCCAGGCCGCCCTTCTTCAGCAGGTCGTTGCAGTAGCCGAGATACACCCGGTCGGCGAAACGCCGATCCAGGGCCCTGAGCTCGCGGTCCCAACCGGGCGTACGCATGACCATGTCATCGTTGACCAACACGATGATCTGCCCCCGCGAGGCGCGCAGGCAGGCGGTGTTATAGGCCCCCATGGACTGGTTGGGCCCGATGAGCCGCACCGTATGCACCGCGTCGCAATGCAGGTCATGGCTACCGGGGTCATCGTCGTCCACATACAGGATCACCTCCACGGCGGACAGGCATTCTGCCGTGGCAACCACGCTGGCGAAAAAACGTTCGACCAGTTCCGGGCGTCCACGAGTCGGCAGCAGCAGGGAAATCAGCGGCTCCTGCTCCTGTGTGTCGGGTACGCAGGACCTAGCGCTGGCAGGCATGACGGTACGCCTCATTGTGGATAACTCTGCGTCCATCTTTCACCTCCATTTCCGGAATAAGGCACGCGATCGATCATTTGCCAGTAATCGAAAAGATCATGCGGAAACGGGTGTTTCAGCATGAACCTTGCCGCCATGGCTTCATACTCCGCATGCATGCGCACATACAGGGCATCCTTGCCTTCGACATGGCCACGCAATACGTCGAGCCAATCGGTGTATTCCAGGTTGATCTGAGGGCAGCAGGCGGCGATCTGCGAGGTGTCGGCCGTGCCCAGCGAAACGGTCACCTTCCCCACCCGGAGGGCGGCAATGATGCGCATCAGCGACAACCAGCGCCAATCCAGGCGCTGGGGGATATTGAGCACCAGCCGTGCCGAACGGTTCAGGGCATCGCGTTGCCCACGGGAAACGAAACGCTCCGGGCACGCGATCGAGAAACCCTCACCACGCAATCTGTCGAGCATGCGCCCGCGGTATTCGGTGACGGCCCCCGTGAACAACAGATCGCTTTGCGCAGAGTCGCCGGGATCGGGAGCGACTTTCGGCAGCGAGGGGAAACCGATGGCCCGCACGGGGACGCCGGGCAGCAACTTGTCCATGTTGATCAATTCCGGCAAGTCTCCCAGCATCAGGAACGCGCAGATATGAGGCAGGCACTCGAACAGGTGCTGGATGCGCGCCACCTGCACCGCCGGGTGCATGTAGTCGTTGTTGTTCCAGAGCGGGTCGCCGTGGATCAGTATCTGGTCGTCCACGAAGTCGAGGTGCTCGGTCATGATGACCGCCACCCGCTTGCCACGGGACTCGCAGAAATCGATGAGCGTGTCCCGGGTGCTCTCGGAGAAGTTTTCGATGACGATATTCAAGCGACTGTCGCTCGGACGCTTGCCCACACTGACCGGGTAACCCTGCTGCTGCAGCGCCATCACCAGGAAATCGACCTGGTCGCTGATACCGTAGAACGAATGGTTATAGACCCAGAGATGAACCGCTGGCCTTGCATGAGATAGCGTCATGTTCACCTCCTGTGCGCCACGGACGATTGATTCGCAAGCGTGTCGTTGTCCACGCCGCCCGCCAGGCTCGCAATGACCAGTTGCTCGACAGCCTGCAAATCCACGTCACTGTGGTAGCGGCCGGAGTGCGAAGTCTCCAGATGCTTGGGCTCGAATGCCCCATCGCTTTGCAGGATGGCGTAAAAACGCTTTCCATAGCGGATGATGTTGTAGCCATGGAAACCTTCCACGACCAGGTGTGGCTGCTCTGCCGCCCCCACTGGCGGGCTCGGGGTGCGGCTCGCTTGCGGCTGCCGCGCACGACGATAGCGACGCAGCCATTGCGAGCATTGGCTGTGCAGCCAGGGGAAAGGCATCAGCCATCTCGACAACAGTTTCACCAGCGCCGACGGTTCGGGCTGATCCACCCTTCCTTCCTGCGGCAGATAGGCTCCCGCCAGTTCGAGCAGGCTGTTGGCCCATATCGCGGGCCGCGCCTGAGTGCGGGTGTATTGAGCCAATACCGAGCAATCGTGGGCATGCAGGGAAGAGTTGCCCTCCACGAGCACGAAACAGCCACCCACGGACCAGACACTGCGCTCTCCGGTATTGATCCGCATCCGCGGGCGGGCATCCTGGCTGAACGCCCGCCGTAAACCGGTCATGTCCAGCAGCCCCCCGTCCACGAGCGGCACACCCGGGCCGTTCGCTGAGGGAGCAGGCGTGGAACTGTCCACGTGAAGCTGACGGACCTGTGCCCAGAACGTCCCGGCAAACGCCTGCCCGGAGAACTCCGTCACCGCTCTCCGATGGCCCTGCTCCTGCAACGCCAGGTAAGTCTGCGGCTGCAGCAAGCCAGGAATACGCGCCAGCAATTCATCGACAAGCAAGGCTTGCTCATGCTCCTGGCGCACCGGAAGCAGCCAGGGATCGGTTATCTCGGGCTCGGTACCGACGATCAGACCGCCCTGGCCATCCTGCAAGTACGTGCCAACCCCGCGAAGCGCCGAAACCACGGGCACGCAGCCCAGGCTCATGGCCTGGAGAATCTCGAACGGACACAACACATCGGCCGGTTGCAGCAGCACATGCGACCCCGCCATCAAGGCTTCGACATCGGCCTGGGCAGGGCTGGCCCACAGAATGCTGCGACCGGTCTGCTGCTCGACAAAGGCCAGGTCCACGCCTGCGGCGACCAGGGCCTGGGCGTCAGGGCGCTCACAGGCCATGCTGAGCAGGCCATTGTGGCCAGCGGCGCAGAATGCCTTCCAGAAGCGCAGGACACGATGCCCACCACAGCTGAAAAAGTCGCTCTCATGGTCCGGGACCGATACGAACAGGAACCGTGGACGGGCAAGCGACGGCTTATCGGGAAGCCGCCCACGAGCCTGAACCGCGGAGACCGGTAAACCGAGGCGGGACGTGAACAACCGGGACTGCAACTGCGGCAACCCAAGGAAATCGTTCAACGCCACGAGGGTATCCGCCTGTGCCGAGAAAACCCCCAGACACCAGGGGCCTCCCAGCAATGCACGGTAATGCTCGCGAATGCGCGGCAACTGCTCGCCGATGCTGGCTTGCGCTGTTGTCCACGGTGCAAACAGGCCACGCAAGGACTCGCAATGCAGCACAAAGGGCCGGCTCAGGCTGGGAAACGCAATGGAGTGAAAGAATTCGATAGCGCCCGGCAACGCCTGCGTCAGCAGGCGGCTTTCAGGTCCGAAACAACTCGAGCAGGGTTCCGGCCACTGATTGCCGGACTGACTCGCCAGCGCCGCCAGCAGCCGCTGACGCAAAGGCTCGGATCGCTCCAGCAGATGCCGCAAGGCAACGTTATCCCAGGCGTTGATGCTCACTCCCTCAGGCATCGACTCGAACAGCGCCCGATACAACGGGTGGCACCCACGCCAGGGAATGTAGTGGCTCTGATTCCAGGGAACGGCCACTGCCAATTGATTCATGATTGCCCTCCTGGCTTGCTGGTGATCCGACTCCACAGGCGCTGCCACCAGGGTTGGCTCAAGTGGAGCAACATCTGTTCCATGCTGTCTATACGTGCGTTGGCCCGCTCCAACTGGTACGCCAGTTCGCGATTGGCATCCTGTAATTGTCCGTCCAGGTCAGATTCGCCCTCATTCCGGGTGTCATACCCACGCATCACCATGGACAAGCCATCGATATGCTCGGCCAGTTCATCCAGTGTTCTGGCGATCAGCAGGTCGCTGGTCGGATAACGCTTGAGCAGGGTTTGCAAGCTGCCGGAAAGATCCATGGGACCGGCCGCCTGGCGTAGCCCTATGAAACGTTGCTGGATCCTGAACACATTGAAGCCGTTATATGTCGTCACCAGCGAAGGCCCCTCCTCCGGTTCGGCAGAGCGCCCAACCAGGAGACGGGATACCTCCTGGAGGACGACCTGGCGCTCCTCGACCGCACTCCTCCCCAGCAGCAGCAGGGCCTTGAGTTCGCCGATCGACGATGCCGAAGGCAAGGCTGCCAGTTGCGCTTCGGAGCAGGCACGCAGGTCAACAGCCCCGACCTGCAGAGGCAGTGCGTACAGGCGCCTCCTGAAACGCACCAGATTGCAGCTGAAAAAATCGCCCTCCAGCAGGATGGGTGTCTCATCGAATGTCTCGGTCGCATAACGCAGTGGCGAAGCCTGGCGCACGCGCCGGTTGGCCGGCAAATCGATGCTGCCGTCGAGGGGGTATCCCAGGGTGCTCAGCAAGTCCTGGTTATGCTCGACGAAACGGGCGATATCCACCGCGGCCATTGCCTGCCGGAAGCCACCGATCTGCCCCGAACGGAATGTGGCGGAGTCACGGTTGAACAGCTTCGCGGCAATGGCCACCGGCGAGCCCGGAGCCTGGAGCTTGAGCAGGATGGACCAGATCAGGCGCAGTTGATCCACCTCCCGCCCGCCACCGGCCGCACCAATCAGTTCCTCGAAGGACAGCGAAGCGACATTGGGAAAGTCCAGCCAGGGCAGGAAACCGCCAATGCGCTGCCGCAAGGAACCCAGCAGCCAGTTGTCGTCCAGCAGGCGGCTGATCCGCCCAGCCACATCGAGACCACTCAGCCAGCCCGCAAAGGTGGTCTTGCCTTCACGCTCATAGTAGTTGGCCTCGGACACCAGGATATCCAGCGGGTGGCGGTACATGAACAATGCCGGCGAAGACAGGAACGCATGATGGCGATTTCCGAAACTGGAACGCCGCACGCTGTCGACAAAGAAATCGGCCGCTACCGTATGCGAGTTGCTGTATTCGACGCAGTACCAGGTTTGCGGCTTGGGAAACTCCGGCAGCACCACGCCTTCCTGATAACCCAGGGCCCGTGCCAGCTCATAGAGCAGGTGAGTCCCCGACTTGGGAATGGAAACCAGGAACAGCGGCCGGCGGCTGAAATGATGATCGGTGATCGGGGCCAGCAGTGAAACGTCGCTCAAACCGACACAGGCCAGCAATTGGTCTGCCAGGCGCGCACCGTCCTCTTCCGTGAAGATGATCCACTGCGCACCAGCGGCTACCTCATCCTCCCGGGGCAACTCGCGCAACAGCCCGACCCCTCGGGCCTGCGCGGCCTCCGCCAGGTCCCGGGCCAGGGTATTGTCTCCGATCAGCCGGACGACCAGGTCCTGGTTCGACCATGACGGTTCCAGCAGCTCCAGGAACGCATCAAGCCGCGGCGCGCAAAATTGCAGGTTGTTCATGAATGTCTAATCCGTACAAGCAGGTCCGCCAGTCGCTCGTCGACCTGGATACCCGGCAAATGCCCGATATCGCTGCTGAAATCCAGTGCGCCCAATGCCTGCGGTACACCGTAGTAGCGACCGGCATAGGCGACGATGTTTGTGGTTCCGAAACTTTCGAGCAACACCGGCGTGCCCGCGGCGGCCGAGGGCCCGGCCGCGCACTGAGCGTCTCCCGCCGCCAACAGTTGCTCACGATAGCCATCGAGCACCTGCGTCTCGAGATGCAGCGGCTCGAGCGCACGGATCACCCGTTCCACCCGCTCGCTGACACCGGCCTGCGGCAGGCCGTTGTCGAGCCAGCAGGCCAGCGCGGCGTTGATGACCTCGCAAGTCTCCTCGGCACAAGCGGAGACCTGCGCCACCAGCTCATCGTCCGAACAGGTCGAGCGCTCGATCTGGGTATGTCTTTTCCACGCATAACGCTTGAATGCAAAACGCTCGAGATCCAGGTTCGACTTGTTGAACGCAAAGCCGAACAGGTCCTCGTCGCCATAGTCACGAAAGATCTCGCGCCGCTCCAGCAACCCTGCCAGCTCGCGCTGGAACGGTGTGTAGGCACCCTCGTCGAGCGCCTCGAAAACGCCGTAGCCGTAACGTTGCCCCATGCGCTCCAGACCGTGGTCACGCAGGATATCCAGGTGGGTATTGGTCAGCCAGTTCCGCCAACCACCGACGATTCCCTGCCCTCGCCGCAGGTTGTGCCGATGCGCACCGGTCAGGTTGACATGGTCGATACGTTGCCAGATCTCGGCCGCCTGCTGCGCATCCAGGAAAACCCCTTGGGCTTCGGCCAGCCCCAGGATGGTCGGCACCGGCGCCTGGATGAGATCCTCCCAGCGCATGATGTGATACGCGCTGGCGTAGTCCTCGAAAACCCGCAGATAGGCTTGCAGCGGGCCAGCCAGGGCTTCGAAGAAATTCAGGTCGGAGAGTTTGTACAGGGCGATGCGCTGGCGCAGCTCGTCGTTATCCTGTTCAGGGGGAATGAAGCGCTGAATGTACTCGCTGGCCAGGGCATTGAACGAAAAGCAGGCCGACGACACAGTTCCGGCAGGGTGCCGCATGGATGCAAAGCGCTGGTGCTCGCTGAAGGCCGGGTGGGTCGGCCAGATATCCGGCCCCACATGGGAGTGGGCCGTTCCATAGACGGACAGGATCTCCACCGGGTGCGAAGTGATGAGGGTGAAATCCCCCGCCCCCCTGACGCCGATGTACTTGCGAAAACAGGCGGTCCGCGGGGCATCGCCCTTCACCCACTTCGGCCCTCCTGGCAGGTACCTGAAGTTGTTGTTGTAGATCAGCGCCTGGGCCAATCCCCGCCGCTCGAAAACGTCCTGTATGCGCAGCGCGACCTGCTCCCCCACCGTTTGACAGAATGCCTGGAGGAACGCGCCACCCGGTGCGGGATCGCTGAGCCCGGTCACGCGGCGTATTTCCGCGATGACACTGAGCAACAATGTGAAACCGCTTCTCGGATAACCGAGAACAAGAGGTCGCTTCAAACTCATGAGTGGGCCTCCTCCATGCCGGACGACGACAAGACTTCGTGCTTGACCTGCAAATCGACAAAACCGGTAATGCCCGGTGTGTCGGCAAAGGTGAGCCGGCTCACCGAACGCCGCACGTCCAGGAAACGGTCGGACTCGGCGGTGATCTGCGAGCAGCCGACATTCAGGAAATACTCGCCGCCGACCAGGCGGGCCTGCCAATCGAACCTGATCACCAGGCACTCACCGGCACCCGCCGACAGCAACGGCGCACCCTGCATGTGCAGGTTGGTTCCAAAAACATAGGTACCGTCGAGCGAAACGATGCCAAAGCCGACCGAAACCCCTTCCAGCGCTTCATGGAACAGCAACTTGACCAGCAATTGCACAGGCTGATTCGCCGGAATCCGGGGCGGATCGCAACGCCCATCGGCGAGAATCTCGATATCGATGACCTGCACCTGGCCACTGCCCAGACGCGTCTCATGGTCGTTGTAGAAAGGCCGGCCAGCGACGACATCCGCACGCCCGCTGCCCAGCAGCCGGGCCTGCTCGGCATGGGACGATTCCTGCTCACCGGCAGTCGGCGGTTCTACTGCCTGTGTCCCGAACAACAGGTTCTGGTACACGTTCACCGCACTCGCAATCGGACCGTCGTAACACAGGTTCCCGTGGTCGATCACCAGCCCGCGCCTGCACAAGCGCAGCATCGTGTCGACACTGTGGGACACGAACAGAATGGTCTTGCCTTGCTCGACAAACTCGCGAATGCGCTGGAAACAGCGATGCTGAAACTTCGCATCGCCGACACTCAGGGCCTCGTCAACCACCAGAATCTCCGGCTCGACATGAATCGCCGCCGCAAAGGCGACCCTGACGAACATCCCGGACGAGTAGGTTTTCACCGGCTGGTCGAAGTGTTCGCCAATCTCGGCGAAAGCCTCGATGGCGGGCATCCTTGCGATCATCTCGCTCCGGGAAAACCCCATGATGGCGCCATTGAGAATCACGTTCTCGCGTCCACTGAACTCCGGGTTGAACCCCGCCCCCAGCTCCAGCAGGGCAGAGATCTTGCCATTGACCTGGACACTGCCGGTGGTCGCCTGCATCACCTCGCAAATGATCTGCAACAGCGTCGACTTGCCCGAGCCGTTGCGCCCGAGCACGCCGATGATCTCCCCCTTCATCACGTCGAAGGAAACCCCGCGCAGTGCCCAGAACTCCCGATGATACTGCTTGCGCAACGGATGCAGCGCCTCGACAAGACGCTCGCGGGGTGAAGCGAACAACCTGAATTTCTTCGAGACATCCGTCACGGAGAGGGCGATATCGTTCGGCATGGCGTTTAGAGAACATCCGCGAATTCCGGCTTCAGCCGGCGAAAAATGGCTGAGCCAAGGAAAAACAGGCTGAGGCTCACACCCCAGAAAACCAGTGTCTGGCTCATCGGCGGCCAGGATACCGTTGGAAAGATCAACAGCCCACGATAGCCCTGGATGATGTAGTAGATCGGGTTATAGACCGCCCACTCGCGGATGGCGGGAGGCATGATCTCCAGCGACCAGACGATCGGGGTACTCCAGAACCACAGATTGAGCAGGATCGTCAGCGCCTGGCCGATATCCCGATAGAACACCTGCAAGGCCGCCAGCAACCAGCCCAGCCCCAACAGCAGGACACTCATGCAGAGCAGGAAGTAGACGAACAGCAGGCGCTGCCAAAGGAACGTCACGTCATAGAACAGCATCATGCCCGCCAACACCAGCAGGAACACCCCATGGGGGACCAGCCCGGACACCAGGTGGACCACCGGCAGGACCTCCGTCGGAAAGACGGTCTTCTTCACCAGGTGATCGTTACGGGTGATCGAGTGGGTAATGGCCTGCAGCGCTTCACTGAAGAAGAACCACGGCACCAGACCACAGACGAACCAGAGGACGAAGGGAGTCCCTACCGGCCCCTGGGCACGAAAGCCCACCGCGAAGACGAAATAGAACACCACCACGACAGCGAGCGGATGCATGAAGGTCCACACCATCCCGCCCAGGGTTCCCGCATAACGGTTCTGCAGATCGCGGACCGCCAGCGCCTGGATCATGGAACGATGGCGAATCACATTGCGTACCAGGTGTTGCCGCGAAGGGTTCTTGAGCAAATGACGATCCTTTCATTCAACCAGGGAGAGCGACAGGGTCAGACGTTACCGTAGACAGAGTTCTTGATCATGGTGAAGCCCTTGATCAGGTCACGGATGCCGTCATCCAGCGACATGATGGGACAAAAGCCGGTTGCCTCCACCTTGGCATTGGAAACCACGTAGTTGCGCTGGTCCTGATCCTTGCCGACGGGCGCTTCGAGAAACACGAAATCAGGAATATGTGCCTGAATCCGCTCGCACAGCTCGCGCTTGGAGATGTTCGCGTCCGACAGGCCGACGTTATAGACCTCGCCCTTCATCGACGAGAAGTTCTCCAGGCCATGCAGAAAGACTCGCGCGACATCCCGCACATGGATGTAGTTACGCTTGAACGAACTCTCGAACAACACGACGAATCGGTCATACACCGCACGATAGGTGAAGTCGTTGACCAGAAGGTCCGTGCGCATGCGTGGCGACATGCCGAAGACGGTTGCCAGGCGGAAGCTGATGGCGTTCTCACGTTGCATCAGGTGCTTTTCGACCTCGACCTTTTCCTTGGCGTACTGGGAAATCGGCCGCAACGGGGAGTCCTCGTTGCAGAAGTTGTCGGCATCGCCGGTGCCATACGCGCTGTTGGTGGTCGGCATGAGCACGAGCTGTTGCGGCGACATCAGGCGCAGCATCAACTTGATCGCGTCGTGGTTGATACTCGAGGCTCCCACCGGGTCCGCATTGCAGATCGGCGCCCCCACCAGAGCGGCCAGGGGGATGACCACATCGGCCTTGCTCAACAGGGGGGCCATGACGCTCTCCAGTCGAATATCGCCCCTCACCACCGTGAAGTTGGGGTCGTGGCATACATGGTTCAGGCTGGCCTGCTTGAACAGAAAGTTATCCAGTACCGTGACCTTGTGCCCAGCCGCCAACAGCGCGGGCACCAGCGTGGACCCCAGATAGCCGGCTCCGCCGGTCACGAGAATATTGAGACTCATCGTCTGCTTCCTTTTTCGAGTGAGTAAGAAATGTAAATGCCGTGGCAACCCTGGGCGGCCATCATCCCCGGGAGCATCAACCGCGCAGCTCCGACGTGTTCAGCACCTGCCCGGCACGCTGGTAATCATGGGGAATGCCGATATCGATGAACGAACCCTCGGCGGCGAACCCGGACAGGCAGGCCCCGCGCGCCAACAATGTCGGCAAGAGCTCATCCTCCAGCGACACGCTGTTGCCGGCCACGAACGGCGAACTGGCCAGGCTGTCCCGGCGTACCCAGTAGACGCCACCGTTGGCGAGACAACCCGGCAACCCGCGCTGCGATGCCAGCGAGAGAATTCGCTGCTCATCGGTCAGTTCCAGGCCCATGTAGCGGTTCGCCTCCTCGGCCCGGAACAGCGACAGCGCCCAGTCCGAACCGGCCTTGCGGGCAAAACGGTCGAGTGCCGCGAGCTCGACGGCAAAGAACGTATCGCCGTTGAGCAGCACGAACGCGTCTTCATCCTTGAGCATCGCCGCCGCCAACAACAGGCCACCGCCGGTCCCCAGGCGCTCGTGCTCGATCGCATACTCTACTTCGGCAGAACGATAGCGCCCGCCAAAGTGCTCGGTGATGACCGTGCACTGGTACCCCACCGACAGAATGAAGCGCGAGATGCCCTGCTCGATCCAGTAATCGAGCAGGTACTCCAGAAACGGCCGGCCATTGATCGGTGCCATCGGTTTGGGAACGCTGGAGACGACGCTGCGCAGCCGGGTACCCAGTCCCCCGGCGAGGATAATCGCGGTACGGACCGTCATGGCTTAGACATCATTGAGATAGCGGCACAACTCATCGATTTCCTCATCACGCAGATCCGGGAAGTTGCCGATGTAGAAGCCGTAGAAATGGATGTGTTCGGTCTCGGGGAACTCGCGATAGTAGCCGTCCGGCACGATCCCTTTCAGGTATGGCTGGCGCAGCTGGTTACCGCCACCGGCACTGCCACGGCGAAACTCGATACCGCCCTCGCGCATGTGGACCATGAGCCGCTCGACCAACTCGTCATCGGGCTCGCGCAGGACCAGGTTGAACGCGTAGTTGCTCGAACCTTCCAACTTGAAATCGGTACGGTACTTGCGCGGATCGATCTGGCTGAGGAAGCGATGCAGGTTCTGCGTGCGGCGCTCGACGTTGGCCGACAGGCGCTTGAGTTGCTTGCGCCCGAGAATTCCGCCGATCTCGGTGTTACGGGTGTTGAAGGCGGGAAACGCGAAGATGAAGTCGGGATTGAGCTCGGGGTTGGCAGCCCGGTACTCGGCCTGGGTCTGCGGATCATTGGCCTCGCGCACCATGCCATGGGAACGCAGCATGCGGGCCTGCTGATAGACGAGCGGGTCATTGGTGCAGATCATCCCGCCCTCGATAGTGCTCATGTGGTGGGCATAGTAGAAAGAGAAGTTCGACACCCAGCCGATGCTGCCCAAGCGCCGTCCGGCGTGTTCGGCACCGTGCGACTCGCACACGTCCTCGATCAGCGGAATACCCCGGCGATCCAGTTCCGCCAGCACCTCGTCATCGATGCCATCGAAGCCCTGGACATGGGTCAGGAACACCGCCCGGGTATGCTCGCTCAGCTTGTCGAGGATCTGCCTGGGGTCCATGGACAGGGTACGCGGATCGATATCGGTGAAAACCGGGGTAAAACCGTTCTGCAGGACGCTGGCGATATCCGATACCCAGGTCAGGGATGGCACGATCACCTCGCCGCCCTGTGGATAGCGCAATTTCAGCAAGGCCATGGTCAACAGGTTCGACGAGGCCCCCGAGTTGACGAAAACACTGTACTTGACCCCAAGCCACTGCGACCACTCCGCCTCGAAGGCTTTCACATGCTCGCCATGGGTGAGCTTGGGATCATCCTGTCGCAGATGTTCGATGACCGCATCCAGGTCTTCACGCAGGATGTTGTTGCGCATCAAGGGGTATTTCATGATCGAAGATTGCTCCGTCTTGCTACTGGGCATGGAATCAAAGAGAGAGTGAAGCGTGAAAATCGCGGACCTTGTGGGTCACTGCATCGACCCCGATACCGACCTGCTCGTGCAGCGCGGTCCGCTCACCCAGCTCGAACCGGTACTGGGGAGCCACGCCCACGTTGAACAGGCGAGTTTCGGGCAGGCGCCGAGCCAGCAGATTGAAGAGCAGGGCGTCCAGGCCACCACGCCCCTCGAACCCCTCTTCCAGTGAAACGACACCACGAAATCTGGCGAACAGGGTAATCAGCGCCTGCTCATCAAAACCGCTGAGGTCGAACAGGTCGACCACGGTGACGCGCAGCCCATCGCTCGCCAGGCGTTCGGCGGCCTTGAGAGCGGTCTGTGTCATGTATCCGGTGGAGACCAGGCAAAGCGCGTCACCGTCACCATGAACCTGGAAACCACGTGCGAGATCCGGCGCGCCCTGTGTGTAGACCACCGGCAGGACCTGGGCATCCAGACGCAGGTACTTGATCCCCGGACGCTCCAGGCAGCGGGAGGCCAGTGCGGCCGACGTCACCTGGTCGGCCGGCGAAAGCACCTGCATGTTCGGCAGACTGCGCATCAGTGTGAGGTCCTCGTAACACTGATGAGTCGGACCGGAGACCACATAGCTGTAGCCGGCCCCCACCCCGATCAGGTTCACGTTCATGGGCCGCACGGTGGAAAGCAGCGCCAGGTTCACGCGAATCTGCTCGAAGCAGCGCATGGTGATGAAGGGTGCAATCGCATACGCGAACACCTTGAACCCTTCGAGAGCCAGCCCCGCCGAGACATTGATCAGGTTCTGCTCGGCGATCCCGACATTGACGAACCGTTGTGGATAACGCTCGCGGATCTGGTCGAGCACCGGCGAACCGAAGTCGGCGGTGGCAAAGAAAATGTCGTCATCGGCCTCCATGGCCTCGACGATGGACGCCAGCAACGTGTCACGCATCGCCCGTGGCTTTATCGACTGCAGCGTGTCACTCATGATTCGACTCCCAGCAACTCATCAATCAACTGCGGCGCAATCGGGGTGATGTGCGACAACGGCGCGTTTTCCAGGCCCGGCACCCGATGCCCCTTGCGGGTATTGACGATGATCGCCCGGGGTTGCGGCTCGCCGGAGGCTCGGCTGGCACTCAGCGCAGCGGCAATGGCCTGCGGAGAATGGCCATCCTCCACGACCTGAACCTTCCAGCCGAATGCGGTGAACTTGGCATGCAGGTCACGATGGGAAACGATGCTGTCGGTGGGGCCGAGCATGCTGATCTGGTTGTTGTCGACAATCACCGTGAGGTTATCCAGCTGATGCTGCGCAGCAAACATGAAGGCCTCCCAGTTCGAGCCCTCATGCAATTCACCATCGCCGGTGACCACATGGACCTGCTGGTCACGGCCACGCCGTTTCAGGCCCAGGGCCATGCCGGCACCGACACCGACGCCGTGCCCCAAAGAACCATTGACCGTTTCATAGCCGGGAATCACCGGGTCGGGTATTCCGCCGAGGAAACTGCCCTCCTGGCACACACGCTCCAGCTCATCGGCGGGGAAATAGCCGAGGTCGGCAAGAATCGGGTACATGCACAACGAACCATGGCCCTTGCTGATGATGCAACGGTCACGCCCTGGCCAGAGGGGATCGGCCGGATTCTGCCGCAGGAAGCCACCGTAGTAGAGCACCACGAAAATCTCGATGGGCGATAACGACGAGGCGACCCGGGTCTCCGGCGTATGCCGGTGGATCTTCAAGGTCTCCCGCCAGACCCAATGCGCCTTCTCTTCCAGGTAAGTGGCGAGCACGGGTTCAGGTTCATGCATGGCTGCTCTCCAGAAAAGATGCATAGGTTCGGCGGATGCCCGCCTCCAGGGAGATCGACGGCTGCCAACCCAGTTCAAGGATGCGCGAGCTGTCCAGCAACTTGCGCAGAGTGCCATCCGGTCGCTGGGTGTCCCAGGCGATCTCGCCGCGGTAGCCGACGACAGTCGCGATCAGCTGGGCCAACTCCCGGATGGACAGGTCATGCCCCGAGCCGATATTGATCGGCAGCTCGACGGTCGAAAGATCCGCTTCCAGCAACACATGACAGGCGGCGGCCAGGTCATCGGCACACAGGAATTCGCGCCGCGGCGTGCCGGTACCCCACAACGTGGTCAGCGGTTGCTGCGCCTTGTGAGCGGCATGAAAGCGGCTGATCAACGCCGAAAGCACATGCCCGGACTGGGGATCGAAGTTGTCGTTCTCGCCGTATACGCTGTTCGGAATCACGGGAATGAAACGCTGCTCGCCATACTGCCGGTTGTACGCCAGGCACATATGAACCCCGGCCAGCTTGGCCATCGCATAGGCGATGCTGGTCATTTCCGGCTTTCCACTCAACAGCGCGTCCTCAGCCATGGGCTGCGGACACTCACGCGGGTACATGCAGGACGAGCCGAAGAACACGAGTCGCCGCACACCATGGCGGTGGGCGCTCTGGATGACATTGGCCTGGATTTCCAGGTTACGGGTAATGAAGTCGGCCGGATAATTGACGTTATCGACAATACCTCCCACCTTGCCCGCCGCGAGAATGACGATCTCGGGACGCTGCTCGGCGAAAAACGCATCGACTGCCGACTTGTCGGTGAGTTCCAACTGGTCGTGCCCACGCAGGAGCAGATCGGTGAAACCGGCTGCGGTGAAATGCCGGACAAATGCCGAGCCAATCATTCCACGGTGCCCCGCGATGTAGATTCGCGAGTGCCTTGAGAGACGCTGTGACATGCTTAAAGTCCGTTAGGCTGATAAAGAACGACCCGGCTACCGGAACTCTCGAACTGGAAAGGCACATGAATCAGAGCCTTCAAGCGTTCGCGAACCCGCCACTGCAGCTCTGGCTTGACAAAAAACAGCATGAAACCGCCCCCACCCGCACCCAGCAACTTCCCACCGGTCGCGCCGGCTGATCGGGCGGCTTCATAGATCGCATCCAGGTCGGGGTTGCTGACCCGGTCAGACAGGCCCTTCTTCAGCTTCCAGCCCTCATGCAGCAGCTCACCGAACTCGTCCAGCGAACTGTTGGACTGAAGGATCGACAAGGACTCGTCGACCATCTGCATGATTTGCGTCAGTTCGCTATGACGTACGGATATGTTCTGGATTTTCGATTGTGCGATTTCCGCAGCAATCCGGGAAAATCCGGTGAAGAACAGCATGAGGTGATTTTGCAGGTGGCGCAGCCGCGACTCGGGCAGGATGACAGGAGATACCTTGAAGTTGCCATCACGCAGAAAATCGATGCGATTGAAACCACCATAGGCTGCTGCGATCTGATCCTGCGAGCCGACACTTTCCTTGATGACATCCTGCTCGACATGAATGGCCAGTTTCGCCAGGGAGTCCTGGCACACCTGTTTCCCATCGAGCGCCTTCAACGCATGCAGCAGGCCCACGGTGAACGATGAGCTTGAACCTAGCCCGGAACGCGCCGGCAGGTCGCCATCATGGTGTATCTCCAGGCCACGGTCGCACTCCATGTGCCGCAATACGGCACGTACTGCGGGGTGCTTGATTTCTTCCGGCTCCATCACGTTTTCGATCGTCGAGTAGACGATCCGGTACTTGTGGTCGAAGAACGGTGGCAGGTGACGACAGCTGATGTAGCAATACTTGTCGATGGAGGTGGAGATGACCGAGCCCCCTTGCTCACGAAACCAGCCTGGATAATCGGTGCCACCGCCGAAGAACGAAATACGATAGGGTGTACGCGTTATGATCACAGGCTAGTCCCCCAGCAGTTTCCGCCGCAACTTGATCCGAGTCATGTCTTCGATATTCAGGCGCTGCGTGGGCCCGAATTTCTGCTCGACAAGATTCAGGTAGGTCGGATTGGTGAAATAACGCTGCCAGGCCTCATCCCTGAACTTCAGTACCTGTGCCGCCGACAGGTGCTTGGTGGGCAAGGGCTCGCATTCATAGGACAGAAACGCATACCCTTCATAACTCGAGGGCAGCTTCCAGCCTTCCTCTCGTGCGATCCGGTTCATCGGGCTGCCCGGCAATGCCTGGCAGGGATACATGTTGGCCATTTCGCAGTTCAACTCGATGGCCAGATCCAGGGTTTCCTGCATCGTCTCCAACGTATCGTCCGGAAAGCCGAAAATGAAATTGCTGATCACATTGATGTCGGTCTGCCGGATCACGTCGCAGACGTCACGAATGTTGACTTCCTTGAAGGAGCCCTTGGACACCTCCTGGCGAACCATCTGGTTGCCCGCCTCGACCCCCAGCGCCAACCAGTTGACCCCTGCCTGCTTGAACAGCTCCAGGGCGTCACGACGTACCGTGTCCACGCGCGAGTAGGTCCACATGTTGAAATCGAACTCGCGTTCGATCACCTGGCGCAGGACCGGCTCGTAGAATTTGCGGTTGAGGAAGAACATCTCGTCGCTGATACGCAACGTGTGCACGCCAAGCCTGGCCAGCTTTTCCATCTCGCGCATCACCCAGGCCGGGCTCCAGAAGCGCATGCCACGGAAGCTGGCGGCATCGGCGGACTCCGAGTTGTCCGTCCGGTTGACGATGTTGATCATGCAGAAGTTGCAACCGAAGTTGCAGCCCAGCGACGTATAGATCGCCGCGAAAGGCGTACGCTGGGCATGGTCGAAACCGGCGTGCCAGAAATGCGCCCGGTAGAGGTCCAGGGGACGTTCCTTGTAGGGCAACAGGTCCCAGGCATACCCTGGCATGTCGATGTCCATGCGCTCCTGGGGAACCAATCGCTCGGGCGGATTGAGCACCGGCATGGGGAAGTTCGCCGGACCACGTTGCTTGTAACCGATTCCCCGGATCGAAGACAGGTCATCGCCCAGATTGCTCGCCAATAGCGAATGCAGGGCATAGACGCCTTCGTTGAGCAGCACCAGATCGACACAGGAATGTGACAGAACCTCTCTGGGCAAGGCGCTGATGTGCGAGCCGACGAAGCAGATCTTGAACAGGGGCGACTGTTCCTTGAGCGCGGCGGCCAGTTCGAGGGCGCCAATCATGCTGGTCGTGCCGGAGTTGGGGTTCTGTCCGTAGACGACAAACACCACCAGCCTCGGCCGGTGGGACTCGACACGCAGAACCGCCTGTTCAAGGCTCAGCTTCTCGGCATCGCAGTCCAGGATACCGACCTCGAAGCCCTTGCTGCGACAGGACTCGGCCAGCAGCAACGACCACGTCGGCGGCTCTATCGCGGAATATACGCTTGCCAGCCCCTGATAGGCCTTTGCCGAAGAATCAGGTGTTACAAATAGTGCATCCATAGGTGCTTTTCTTCCGTTTCTTGCTGCCCAAGGCTCCAAGCCATGAAAAACAAACTGACGCCCACAAGTATTGCAACACAGGGAGACTCATATGCCAGCGGCATGAAAGCACTCGATTAAAGCACAATTTCCGAAGAAGTCTAACGCCCTTTTCTTACACTATTAAGTCCTTGACCAGGATAAGGTTATTGAAATACCCTGCAATAGCACTGGAAAAAATTCACTACTCCTGCACCGCATAAATACTGGCACTCAGACACTAACGAAAGATGCCCGAATGTGTCTAAAGCTGATACAAAAAGTAGGAAATGGCTGCACAGAGACGCTTCGCAGCCTCGCCACGAATAACCCCCGCTATCTTCCCGCATTGCCTTGGACAGCCAACCAGGGACACAAGAAGGCCGCTCCCTTCGCATCACTGATCGATTCAAGTCACCATGGCTCAAAATGCGGCATCCCGCCCCAAGAGAGTGCAAAAGCAGCTCCCATATATTACGCAGTTGCTGTGCGACAATTGGCGTAGTTGCCCCGGGATTCAGGGGAGAGCCAAAGAGGCCGGCTAGTTGTTATCCCTGATAGTTCCCATACAGCCTCAAACTGAAACTCTCAAACAGATGGCAGGTCATTCACTATTGTTTAGAAGAGCGATTACAGAATAAACGCGGGGAGTGTGGAAAGATCGCTTACAACAACTGTAACCACATGATTCCTCTCGACAAAATTCCACGAGAGCGATACTGCCTTAGGCTGTGTACGAAATTGTTTGAAACGCAGGTTAGGCAAGGCAAAA
>NZ_JSYZ01000012.1:0-44120 GCF_001293465.1 Pseudomonas asplenii | reverse complement strand
AGCGATTTCGTACATAGCCTAAGACTTTTCGCCTGAAGACCATCACCCCTTAAAGCATCGACGCTCACAACCGTATATCCGGGATAGCGTCACACCAGGGATTGGACTTACCTCAAGTTCAGAGCCCGGGAGGGAATCAGGCTGCCCCCTCCCCGGCGATGTCCTCTACGACTTGAACCGCCCGACCAACCCATTCAACTCCTCCGACAGATGCGACAGCCGACCGGAGTCTTCCTGCGCCGAATTGGCCAGGCTTTCGACCAGCCGTGCCTCATCGTAGATCTGCTGGATATGCCGGTTGATCTCCTCGGCGACACTGTGCTGCTCCTCCGCCGCCGCCGAGATCTGCAGGTTCTGGTCGCGGATTTCGTTGACCGACAGCTCGATACCCTCGAAGCTGCCCCGCGCGCTCTCGATGGAGGAGACGCTGGCTCGCGACAGATCCAGGCAGCTTTCCATCTTCTGCGAAACCTCCTGGGTCTTGCTGCCCAGGGCGTTGAGCAACTGGTCGATTTCGCCGGTGGAATCCGACGTACGCTTGGCCAGCGCCCGCACTTCATCGGCAACCACCGCAAAACCCCGCCCCTGGTCACCGGCCCGCGCAGCCTCGATCGCGGCGTTCAGCGCCAGCAGGTTGGTCTGCTCGGCAATCGCGCGGATGGTGCCCAGAATCTGGTTGATGCTGCGGCTGCCCTCCTCCAGTTCGACCATGGCCTGGGACGACTCGGTCAGGCGGCGCCCCAGGCGATTGACGTTCTCGGTGGTCTGCTCGATCTGCTGCTTGCCTTCCGCCACACGCTGATGTCCGCTCTCGGCGGAGGTGGCCGCGGTGCTGCACGAGCGGGCCACTTCGTTGGCGGTGGCGACCATCTCGTTGAAGGCCGTGGACACCAGTTCCACCGCCTCACGCTGGCGACCGGCAGCCTCGTTCATGTTGCTGGCCACTTCACTGTTGACCCGCGAGGCATCCTGCAGATTGGTCGAGGCCGCGCCGATGCGCTGGATCAACTGGCGAATGGCGGCCAGGAACTTGTTGAACCAGCCGGCCAACTCCGCGGTTTCGTCCTTGCCCTGAACATCGAGATCACGACGCAGGTCGCCCTCGCCCTCGGCAATCGACTGCAAGCCGGTACTGACCTGGCCGATCGGCTTGACGATCACCTTGGAGAACGCTGCGGCCAGCAAGGCGAAAATCACTGCCAGCACCACCACGATCAGCGCCGTGACATAGGTCATGCGGGTCGCCCCCGCCATCACTTCGTCGTACTGGATCAGGCCGACATAGCGCCAGCCGAGGCCCGGCGAAGTCCAGATGTTGGCCATATAGTTGACCCCATCGATCTGCACTTCGGTGGAGCCCTCTCCGGTAGCCGCCAGCTTGGCGTAAGGCTCGCCGAGGTCCTTGAGCTTCTTGAAGCCGTGGGCAGCATCGCGCGGGTCGACCAGTACGGTGCCGTCCTCGATCAGCATCACGTAGCCGCTCTGGCCGAGCTTGATGCTCTTGACCAGTTCGGTGAGGTTCTTCAGCGAAACACTGACGACGAATACCCCCTTGGGCTTGCCGGAAGCATCGAGCATCGCCCGGGCGCTGCCCACCAGTGCCACGGCGTCCTTGTCATAGTAATAGGCGGGGGTACGAACGGTCTTTCCGGGGCTGGCCATGGCCGCCTTGTACCAGGGACGTACGCGCGGATCGTAGTTGGCCAGCTGCGGATCGTCTGGCCATTTGGCGTAGGTGCCGTCCTCCAGGCCAATGGAAAGAATCGCGGCCGCCGGGTGCGTCGCGCCATAACGGGCAAACGCATCGATGACCTGCCTGGCCGCCGGAGGCAGGGGCCGGCTGGCCGCATCGGCGGTCTCGTAGTGCTTGAGGCTGTCAACGGAGGTGTATACAGGATCGGTCGCCATCTGATCGACGTTCTGCTGCGTGCCGTCGAAGAATTGCCGGATATTGCCGTCGATCTGGCGTATTTCCCGGGTGCTGCCATCAATGAACTGATCGACCGCCTCAGTCCGGATATTCACCACCGAGATGACCGCCACCAGGCTCACGGGGATGAAGGCGACCAGCACAAAGGCCAGGACGAGTTTGTTTTTTATTTTCATTGCGACGACCACCATCCGGGGAAGTGAGAGGCAAACAGCCGGACCAGACAGGTTTATGGCCCTTTGCTATTAAGCCTGTTTCGGCTGGCGAATCAAAATCTTTATCGCGCTATCGTGCACAAAAACATCATAAATTGTCCCGGATAGCTGATCGCCCGGTCCGTTTCCGCAGGTTCAAACCGGCTGCCCTTGACCGGGGCAAGCCGGCCCGCTGCCCGGCTCAGGCCTTTTTCGTCCTTGGCAGCAACACTGCCAACACTCCGAACAATGGCAGGAACGAACACATCGTGTAGACGTACTCGATGCCGTGGATATCCGCCAGATGCCCCAGCAGCGCCGCGCCGATCCCGCCGAAGCCGAACATCAGGCCGAAGAACACCCCGGCGATCATGCCGACGTTACCCGGCACCAGTTCCTGGGCGAACACCACGATCGCCGAGAACGCCGAGGCCAGGATGAAACCGATCACCACGCTGAGCACGGTGGTCCAGAACAGGTCGACATACGGCAATGCCAGGGTGAACGGCGCGACACCGAGGATCGAGAACCAGATCACCGCCTTGCGTCCGATCCTGTCGCCGATGGGGCCGCCGGCAAAGGTCCCCGCCGCCACCGCGCCAAGGAACAGGAACAGGTGCAGTTGCGAACTGGCGACCGACAGCTGGAATTTCTCGATCATGTAGAAGGTGAAGTAGCTGGTGAAACTGGCCATGTAGAAGTACTTGGAAAACACCAGCAGGCCGAGCACCACCAGCGCCCCCAGCACCCGCCCTTTCGATAGGCCGTGAGTGGCCTTCTGGCCCTGCTTGAGCCTGAACAGGTTCAGGTGCGCGCGATACCAGCGACTGATGCCGTAGAGCACGCCGAGGGCAAACAGGGCGAACAGCCCGAACCAGGCGACATGGCCCTGACCGAACGGAATGATGATCGCCGCGGCCAGCAGCGGGCCGAAGGCCGAACCGGCGTTACCGCCAACCTGGAAGGTCGACTGCGCCAGCCCGTAGCGCCCTCCCGAAGCCAGGCGCGCCACACGCGAGGCTTCCGGGTGAAAGGTCGAGGAGCCCACGCCGATCAGTGCCGAAGCCAACAGAATCAGTGGGAAACTGCCGACCTGGGACAGCATCAGAATCCCGATCAGCGTACAGATCATTCCCGCCGGTAACAGCAACGGCTTCGGATGCCGATCGGTATAGAAGCCGACCCAGGGTTGCAGCAGCGATGCGGTCACCTGGAAGGTCAGGGTGATCAGCCCGACCTGGGTGAAGGTCAGCCCGTAGCTGTCCTTGAGCATCGGATAGATCGACGGCAGGACCGACTGGATCAGGTCGTTGATCAGGTGGGCCAGCGCCACGGCGCCGATGATGCGCATCACCAGCGGGCTGGATTGCGCGGGCGCCGACGTCGGCATCGGGCCGGAAGAGGTTTCAGTGAGAGCCATGAGGTAGTCCGTGACGCGGATGGATGCACAGGTGCAGGTGCGTCAATGTGCCATTTTTTAGTGCATCAAGACCAGATACTTGTTGAGCTAACGATCAATTTAATCCGACGAAAAACCATTGATAGCTCTTTGCTACTGGTCTGAATCTTGCGTGCCCTGATTCCTACAGCGCGGTTCCTTACAAAGGGCCACGAGAATGGGAAGATTCGCTACAGCGGCCGGCCGATAACGCCCTCACTGGCGAAACTTCCGAGGTCTTTAACGACGGCATCCGTCATGACCAACCCGTCATGAGCGCACTCCAACGGTGCGGATGCCTTGAGGAGTGGTCGGCAATGCACGCTTTTTTATCACCGGGAATGCGACTGCTCGGACGATTCGGTTTTGCCCGCAAATTTCAGGTGCTGTTCCTGCTGTTCATCGTCCCGCTGATGGGCAGCCTGTACATGATCGGCCAGGATTACCGCAGCAAACTGGCACTGATCGGCGAAGAACGTGCCGGCGTCCGCCAGTTGCTGGCGCTGGACAGCCTGGACAACCTGCTCACCGCCCAGCGCGACCGTGCGGCTCGCTGGAAGGCCACGGAGACCAATCGCCAGCCGACGCCTGCCACCCTCGCCGCCATGGCCCTGCTGGACAAGGCCCAGCCCGAGATCAACCAGGCCCTTGAACAACTGGGCCAGGCGCTGCAGAGCGAAGGCGCCGATGCCGACACCCTCAAGCGTTACCAGGTGCTGCAAGCCACCGTCTCCGGCCTCGACTCGGCCAGCCTGAGCAAGGTCGGCTGGTGGCCGGACGGTTATGACCGTTTCACCTCCGCCCTGAGCGCCCTGCAAGGCCTGCGCGAACAGATCGCCATGGACAGCCGGCTGATCCTCGCCTCCTGGATGGAAACCTACCTGCTGACCCAGATTTCCACCCAATACGCGCCCGACCTGATCGAGCGGGTCGGCCGCCTGGCCAGCGTCGGCCAGGCCTCGGTGGTCTCCGGCCAGTTCAGCCTGCAGAGCCGCCTGCAACTCAAGGACCTGCGCAGCCGTATCGGTGACGCCCGCGACCAGTTGGCCAAGACCGGCACCCAGCTGCAAACCCGCCTGCCACCGGCCCTGCAGGACTGGGCCGGACGCTACCAGGAAAACCTCAAGCACCTGGACGAAGGCCTCAAGGCGCTGGATGACGGCATGTTCGGCGGCAGCATCACCCTCAAGCCCGAGGGTTTCGAGAAAACCCTCGACACCCTGCTCGGCCAGTTGGCCGACCTGCGCCAGGACTCGCTGAACACCCTCGACAGCCGCCTGGACCACTACCACGACTCGGCCACCGGCCAGTTCAGCCTGGTGGCGGCGATCTTCGGCTGCCTGCTGCTGGCTGCGCTGTACCTGTTCATCTGCCTGCAGGCCTCGATCCGCCGCAGCGCCAGCGGTATCACCCTGCTGGCCGAATCCCTGCGTGACGGCAACCTGTGCCTGCAAGTGCCGGTCGAAGGCCGTGACGAACTGGCGGCCATCAGTACCGCGCTGAACGTGGCGGTGGTGCAACTGCGTACCAGCCTGCAGGGCGTCGACCATGAAACCCTTCAACTGAGCGACGCCGTGCGTACCCTCAACAGCCATTCCAGCGGTGCGCTCAACGAGGTCGAGGCGCAGCAGCAGCAGATCAGCCAGATCGCCGCGGCGGCCACGCAGTTGGCGGCCACCTCCCAGGGCGTCGCCCAGAGCTGCGAACAGGCCTCCGGCAGCGCCCAGAATACCCGGCGCATCGCCTCGGACAGTAGCCGCGACAGCCAGCGCACCACTGCCAGCATCCAGCAGCTCAACCAGCGCCTGAACGAAACCGCCACGGCGCTGGGCCGGGTCAGCGAACAGGGCCAGCAGATCCAACTGGTGGTCGACACCATCCGCGGCGTGGCCGAACAGACCAACCTGCTCGCCCTCAACGCCGCCATCGAGGCGGCCCGGGCCGGTGAACAGGGCCGTGGCTTCGCCGTAGTCGCGGACGAAGTGCGCAGCCTGTCGCAACGCACCCAGAGTTCCACCGCACAGATCGCCAGCACCGTCGACAGCCTGCGGGCCACCGTGAGCCAGGCCGTGGCCCTGATGGAAGCGGCTTGCGTCCAGGCGCAGACCGATGCCGAATCGGTCACCGGGTTGGGCCAGCGCCTGGTGGAAATCGCCAGCGCCGTGCAGAGCGTGACCGACACCCTCGCCCAGATCGCCACGGCGGTGGACGAGCAGGCCAGCACCGCGGACGAGGTCAGCGGCAATATCCAGCAGGTCGATCAGGCGGCGGTCCGGCTGCTCGAAGGGGCGCGGGCGGTGAACCGCGCGGCGGACACCCTGAGCGAAGGCAGCAAGGCCCTGAGTGACAATACCGGGCGCTTCCGCCTGAATTGAGACGGGCAACGCCCACGGATTTCGCCGTTGGGCGTTAAGTTTTTGATAGCGTAGAGAAAATTTTCAGATATTTGCTTGACACATCATCGTTCAGAGCGAATAATGCGCGCCACTTGGCTACATAGCTCAGTTGGTTAGAGCATAGCATTCATAATGCTGGGGTCCGGGGTTCAAGTCCCTGTGTAGCCACCAAGTACTAAAAACGGCTTACCGCAAGGTAAGCCGTTTTTTTATGCCCGCCGAAAAAGTGCTGGCTCCCTCCTGAAGCCTGCTGCCAGCACCCACCGGAATGCTGGCCACCTGAGAGTCAGGTGGTGAGGGCTTCGCCCCCTTCGCGGATAAACCGGGACGCCGGACCGCCTGGCCCCACAGTGACAGCGTCGTTCGCAGGATTCATGCACGGCGCGAGCACTTGTGGGGGATTTATCCGCGAGCCTCAACGCCTCAGCCACCGCCCTGACGCCGCATCAGCAGCGCCGCACAGGCACAACCGAGCAGCGCCACACAGGCGACAAAAAACGCATCGCCATAAGCCATCAGCCAGGACTGATGCTGCACCGTCTTGCCCAGCATCGCCAATGCCTGCTGCTGGTCCGGCAGCCAGTCGCCCACCGTCGGTCCCAGGCGCTCCTGGACGGCAGGGACAAAGACATTCATTCCCTCGCCAATGCGCTCGGAATGAAAGCGTTCGCGCATTGCCACGATTTGCGTGAGCGCCGCCGTGCCCACCGCCCCGCCGAGGTTGCGCAACATCGAGAACAGCGCCGAGGCCGAACCCGCCTGGCGCTTGTCCAGCCCGGCCACCGCCAGCACCGACAAGGCCACCATGATGAAGGGCTGGCCGATACCGCGGACCACGGTGGAAGGAATGATCACGTTCGCCGCACTATCGGCGTCGAGAAACGCCCCGAGCCAGCAGCCCAGGGCCATGATCAGGAACCCGGTCGCCACCATGATCTTCGGACTCGACCAGCCCATCAGCCGCGGCATCAGCGGTGCCAGCACCAATTGCACCACGCCGTAGGCAATCAGGCTGACACCGATCTCATGGGCGTTGTAGCCCTGCACCTGGGAAAGGTAGTTGGGCACCAGGAACACCAGCCCGAATGTCGCGCCACCGAAGATGAACATCGCCACGCTGGCCACGCCGAAGTTGTAGTGCCCCAGTAAACGCAGGTTGATGAACGCGCGCCGGCCAAACAGTTGCGACAGCACGAAGACCAGCAAGGCCACGCCTGCCGCCAGCGACAGCCAGCGAATCTCGCCGGAGCCGAACCAGTCCTTGCGCCCGCCCTCCTCCAGGACGATCTGCAGCCCGCCCAGCCCCACCACCATGGCGCCGATGCCCAGCCAGTCGCCCCGGCGCAACAGCGCCAGGTTCATCGGCCTGGCCTCGATCGCCCAGGCCACCGCCAGCAGCAGCGCGATGCCGGGAAACAGTTGCAGATAGAAGATCCAGCGCCACGAGTAGGCGTCGGTCAGCCAGCCACCGATCGACGGCCCGGCCGCCTGGGCGACACTGTTGGCCAGGCTGAACAGCGCCATGCCCATGGCCATCCGGCTGGCCGGCAACTCGGTGATGATCAGTTGGAACGACAGCGGAATCAGCACCGCCCCCGCCGCGCCCTGAACCACACGTATGGCAATCATCACCGGCAGGTTCGGCGCCCAGGAACAGGCGATCGAAGCCAGCAGGAAGATCAGCGAGCCGGTCCACATCACCCGTCTCAGAGAGAACACTTCGACCAGCCAGGCGGTCAGCGGGATCATGATGATTTCCGCCACCAGATACGCGGTGGAAATCCATGAGCCCTCCTCGAAAGTCGCCCCCAGCGCGCCTTCGATTTCCGGCAGCGCGGCGCTGGTGACATGGACGTTCATGCCGGCCATGAAACAGCCGAGCAACCCGCCCATCACCGCCACCCAGGCGCGCGGCGAAACCGGTGCCTCAGCGCTCATTGCGCGCCTCCTGACGATGGGTGTCGACGACGGTGGTGACCGACATGCCGGGCAGTATCGGCAGCACCTCATTATCGGGGTCGAGCTGGATCCGCACCGGGAAACGCTGGACGATCTTGGTGAAGTTGCCCGTCGCATTGTCCGAAGGCAGCAAGGCGAACACATTGCCCGATCCCGGCGAGAAGCTGACCACCCGGCCGTGCAGCGGCCGATGGAAGAAGCTGTCGACATGGATCTCCACCGGCTGGCCGGGACGCATGTCCGCCAGTTGGGTTTCCTTGTAGTTGGCCACCACGTAGGCCTGGCGTACCGGCACCACCGCCAGCATCGGCTGGCCGGCCACCAGGTACTGCCCGGCCCTGACCCGCCGCTGGCCGACCACGCCATCGATCGGCGCACGGATCAGGGTGTCCTCGACGTCCTGTTCGGCCAGCCTGGCACGAGCCACGGTACTGGCGTGCACGGCGATCTGCTGCTGGATCTCGGCTTCGGCCAGTTGCAGGCGAGCCCGGGACTCCCCCAATTGGGCCTGCTGCCGGCGCAGGCCGGCCTGGGCGCCCTGCAACGCCGCCATGGCCTGCTGCGCGCTGGCATTGGCGCTTTCCAGGCGCTGCACGGTCGCGGCATCGTCCCGCGCCAGCCCCTGGTAACGCCGTCGATCCAGCTCGGCCCGCTGGTTCTCCGCAGCCGCACTGCGCACCTGCGCCTGGGCCACGGCGATGGCCTGCTGCTGCAAGCCGACGCGCTCGGCGGCAACCTGGCGGCTCGCCCGCCCGGCAACCAGCGCCGCCTGCGCCTCGGCGACTGCAGCCTGGGCCTGGGCCAGCCGGGCCTGGTAATCACGGTCCTGTAGGCGCACCACCACGTCACCGGCCTTTACCGGCTGGTCGTCCTGCACCAGCACCTCGGCGACGTAACCCGGCACCCGCGCACTGAGCGCCACCCAATCGGCGCGCACGTAGGCATCATCGGTGCTTTCCAGGTAGCGCCCGGTCGTCGCCCACCAACTGCCGAACCCCAGCGCCCCGAGCACCGCGATTGCGCCCCCGAGCAGCATCAGGCGCCGCCGCCGGGCCTTCTTGCGCAATTGCTCGCCCTGGGCGAGGGTCTGTTCATCGACGGCAAGGTTCATGGTTCTACTCCAGCTTCGGGACTCGTTGATTGCGTGTTGGCGTGACCGACGGCGAGCGGCTGCCAGCCGCCGCCCAGGGCCCGGAAAAGATTGACCTCGCTGCGCGCCAGCTCGCCTCGCGCCTGGACTTCACGGCGGCGCACATTCATCAGCTCGCGCTCGCTGTCGAGCAGTTGCAGGGCGTCGACCGTACCGGCGCGGTAGTGGGTTTGCGCCAGGGCATAGCTGCGTTCACTGTCCTGCAGGGCTGCCTGGAGCGCCGCCGCACGCTGGCGCTGGCCATCGAACAGGGCGAGGGTCTGGCGCACATCGGCAAGAGCCGCGAGGACCGCACCGCGGAAGCCGGCCAGTTGTGCCTGCTCCAGTGCCCGGGCCCTGTCGATTCGCATGCGGTTGGCCTTGATATTGGGGAACTCCCAACTGATCAGCGGACCGATGCCGAACATCACCGAGCGGCTGTCGCCCAGTTCGTGCAGTGACTGGGCCGATGAAGTCAGCGACGCGCCGAAGCTCACCTTGGGATAGAGATCCGCCCTGGCGATATCGCTGGCCAATACGGCCGCTTCGAGGTTGCGCCGGGCCTGGCGGATGTCCGGACGACGCTCCAGCAGATGCCAGCCATCGCCGACAGGCAACGCCACCGTCAACCTGGGGATGACCGCACACTGCGGGTCACTGCCGGAAGCCTGGCCGGTGAGCATGTTCAGCTCATACACGGCCACCCGCCGACGGGCGTCGAGCAGCGGCAATTCGGCCCGCAGGCGATCACGCAGGCTACGCAGCCGCAGGGTATCCAGCTCGGTGGCGATCCCGGCCCTGCGCTGGGTTTCGGTCAGTTCAAGGCTGTGCTCGACGGTCTGCAACGAATGGTTCGTCACGCCCAACTGCGCGCCGTAAGTGCAGTGATCCAGATAGGCCCGGCTGGTCTGTGCCGCCACGTTGATCCGCAGCAGGTCACGGGCATCGCTCGCCGCGCCCGCCTGCACCCGCGCACGCTCGATGGCACGACGCACCTGACCCCAGATGTCCACCTGGTAGGCCAGCTCGATGCCCGGTTCGAAGGTCCACTGCGCCGGCGCATGACTGTCCGTGGCCTGGGCCAGGGTCTGGTCGTTGGCGGTCTTGCCATACTGCGCCGCAAAACGGGTTTGCGTCGAAGGCCAGCGCTGTGCATCCAGCTCGCCAATCCCCGCCAGCATCGCCTGGACGTTGGCATCAGCCCGGGCCAGGTCCTGGTTGTGGCGCAGCGCCTGTTGTACCAACTGGTCGAGAACCGGGTCCTGATACAACTGCCACCAGCGCTCGGGCAGTGGCTGATCGCTGGCACCGGCCGGCAGTGTCGCCAGCGGATTGCTGTCCTGGCTGGCAATCGGCTGAGTCAGTGGTGAGGGTGCCGAGGTACCGCCGCAGGCGGTCAACAAGGCGAGCAAGGCGCCCAGGGCGATGGGCCTGGCGCGTCGGGAAGGGAGTGAGTGCATCGACGGAATTCACAGTCAGGATCGTGAATCCCAGAGTAGGTGGCGGCCTAGGGACGGTTCTCCCGTGATCGGGACAACCGCAGCATCAAACGGGACAACCTGTCGGCTCGTTCATGCGGTACTGCCGCGGCGTGTGTCCCAGTTCGCGCTTGAAAACCGCGGCAAAGGCGCTGGCGCTCTGATAACCGTACTCGAGCGCCACGTCGAGGATCGACGTACCCTGGGCCAGGCTCTGCTGGCTGAGCACCAGCCGCGCACGGGTGCGCCACTCGCCGAAGGACATCGCCAGTTCGCGCTGGAACAGCCGGGCGAAGGTTCGCGAGCTCATGTTCAACTGTGCACCGCACTGCTCCAGCGTCCACTCCTGCGCGGGCTGGTCGATGAAGCGGGTACACAAGGTACGCAGACGGGCATCGCGGGGCGCCGGAATGTACAGGTCGACCTGTCGGGCAGCCTGCAGCTCCAGCAGGATCAGTGCCCCGAGATGATAGCGTCGTTCCTCGCTGCCGCCCTGCGCCGAAGCGAGGATCAATTCACGCAGCAGGTGCGACACCTGGATCACCTGGCACTGGAGCACCGCCACTGGGTGCAGCGCCGGGTCGATCAACAAGGTGCGCATGCGCACCTCGCCACTCATGCGAATCTCATGGGCAACGCCGCCCGGCACCCACAGCGCATGACCGGTGGGAATGGCCCAACTGCCCTGCTCGGTGCACACATACATCACGCCCCGGGTCGCATAGACCAGTTGCGCCTCGTTGTGACAGTGGCTGCCCACCACCTCACCGTGCTGGTAATCGCTGATCAGGGTCTGCATGCCTCGCCTCTCGCCCATGCCTTCCAGGCCCATTCGATAGAACCCATGCTATCCCAAGGCGAAGACAGGCGATTGCCAAGATACCCACACCTGCCTGAAAAACTGCACAGAAATGCTCGAACAGCCGGGAATGGCGAGATTACCTGCTTCACCTGGTCTGAATGGCGCCAGTTGATTGCTCACCAGCCCAACGTAACTGGATCAGCGCCACCCTCCGCCCCTTGAAGTCCTGTCGTTCCTCGATGCCATAGGGCACGAAGCCCAGCTTCGGATAGAACAACAAGCCCGCCAGGTTCCGGTTGAAGCAGGACAGGCGCACTTCGCTGGCCTGGTGACGCTCCCGGGCAATCCGGATCATCAGCCGGACCAGGTACTCGCCCACCCCACGCCCACGGACATGCGGGGCAATGACCACGTTGCCGATGGAGCAGGTGCCGCCCTGCTCCCACTGATAGAAGTTGGCGAAGCCCACCACCTCGCCGTCCAGCTCGACCACGGTCGAGTCCGAACGCTGGTCGACCGAGCCCTGCAGTTGCTCGACGGTCAGCGGGTAACGGGCCTTGGGAAAGAAGAAGAACAGTTCCTCCTCGCCTTGGGCAAAACCACAGATCACGGGCAGATCCCGCGCCTCGACCGGACGGTGACTCAACGACATGCTGTCCTCCTGACAATGGCTATGGCAACCGGGTTGCCCCCGTACGCTAGCGGCACCCCGTACCCAGGTAACGTCGTGCCCCGACCTCAACGGCTGTTCTTCAATCCACGCCGTGCTTCGTGCCGCTCCAGCGCCAGTTCGATCAGGCGACTGACCAGCTCGCTGTAGGTCATCCCCGCCGCCTGCCACAGCTTGGGGTACATGCTGATGCGGGTGAAGCCCGGCAGCGAATTGATCTCGTTGATCAGCACTTCACCGCTGTCGGTCAGGAACACATCGACACGGGCAAGCCCCGAGCAACCGAGCACCTGGAACGCTTCGAGCGCCACGCTGCGGATGCGCTCGCTGGCCTGCTCGCTGATGGCCGCCGGTACCACCACCTCGGCGGCCTGGGCATCGATGTACTTGCTGTCGTAGGAATAGAAACCGCTGCGCACGACGATCTCACCACAGCCACTGGCAATCGGCTGGTCGTTGCCGAGGATCGCGCATTCGATTTCCCGGCCGCTGACCGCCGACTCCACCAGTACCTTCTCGTCGAACCCCAGGGCCAGCGCCATGGCCGCCTGGAATTGCCCGGCGTCCTCGACCTTGCTCACCCCCACCGACGAGCCCTGGTTCGCCGGCTTGATGAACAGCGGCAGGCCGAGCTTGGCCCGGGCCTGATCGAAGTCCAGCCGCGCAGCCGTGGCGCGGTTGACGGTGATGAACGGGGTCACGGCCAGGCCGGCATCGCGCAGCAGGCGCTTGCTGATGTCCTTGTCCATGCACACCGCCGAGCCGAGCACATCGGAGCCGACGAACGGCAGGTCGGCCATGCGCAGCAACCCCTGCAGGCAGCCGTCTTCGCCGAGGGTGCCGTGGACGATCGGGAAAATCACGTCGACCTGGTCCAGCAGGGCCTGGCTGCCGGCCTCGACCAGTTGCCGGCCGACCTTGCCCGGCACCACGGCCAGTTCGCGATTGGACTGGTTCAGCGCGATCAGTGCCGGGTTCTCGGCGTTGAGCAGGAAGTTGGAGCTGTCATTGAGGTGCCAGCGTCCCTGCTTGTCGATACCGATCAGCACCGGCTCGAAGCGCTCGCGGTCCAACGCATCGACCACGTTTTTGGCCGATTGCAACGACACCTCGTGCTCCGCGCCCAGCCCACCGAAAATGATCCCGACTCGCAACTTGCCCATCATCCCGCCTCGTTTCCAGAATAGGTTGCGGGACCCCTGGCCCCGGTGTACGCAGCCTATGCGCAAGACGTCGATTGTGCATCCCCAAAATCGACAATCCGGGTATGTTCCGGGCTATTGCTCGTCAGCGGAGTTTTCCTGCGACGAACAGCCGACCCGAGGAAGACCTTCCAGCACGCCTGGATCAGTCGAACCTGAGTCGGCCGGCGAGCGGCGCCCACTCAATAGGCGTCCTTCCAGTGCACGTTCAGCGTCTGGGGGCCCTTGCCATCGATGACGACATCCTGCCGGCTTTGATGCCCGTCGTGGCTGGCGACGACCTGATAGTGCCCCACCGGTAGCTTCACGTAGACCAGCGGACCGACCTGGATCAGGCTCAGCACCGACTCGCCACCGGCCTTGTTGATCGAGATGTTCACATCGGCCAGGTACTTGTCCTGCGGCCCCGAGGAAGAAACGATGTGCAGGGTGTAGCCGCGGGTCTGGGCCAGTGCCTTCAGCTCATCCTCGCCGATACCGCCGCTGAGGTACTCCACGCCATTCTGTTGCTGTGGCGCCAGTTGCACCACTGCCATGTTGATCGGTTCACTGTCGGCAGGTGCAGCCTGCAGCCGGAGGACGCCCGTGGTCAGCAGCCCAACGGCCAGCGCCACGAACAAGGGGGAACGTAGGGGTAACATGAGAAAAACTCCCAGCCCTGACAGGGCCTGAGTCGCACCCTTGCACGCTGGCGGATGACGCCAGCAAACACCGCCGCCTCCGCCAGGGGCCAGGCTCGCAGCCGGCGGGCGGGCCAAGAGTGCGAAGGCATCGCCGACCGGGCTCAACTGCGAGCAAGCTACACTGCAAGTCTAGTTCCCAGGCCGAAAAAAAACGCCAGGTGCGCGGCACCCGGCGTTTTTTTACACAAATGCGAACGACTCGGCTTAACCGGCCAGTAGTACGCTCAGGTCAAGGTGGCCATCCTTCAGCGGCGGGCACCAGTAGTAGCCGCCCGTGATCGGCCGACTGAAGCGGTAGAGGCCGTCGGTGATCCCGTCATCCAGCCCGCTCATGCGCCGCAGTTGAGCCTCGAAGGCATCCAGGGTACGTCCGAAGGCGACGAACATCAGGCCGGCGCCCTGCTCGTTCGCCCAGGGCATGGAACGGCGCACGACGAACGCTTCGGGGGCGAAGCTTTCCTGGGCGGTTCGCTTGACGTGGGCCGACTCCGGCGCGTCCTCCAGTTCCTCGTTGTCGCTCTTGCGGCGGCCCATGATGTTGTCCTGCTCATGGGACGGCATGGCGGCAAACCGCTCCAGGTCATGCTGCCACTGCTGGATCGCGACAAAACTGCCACCGTGCAGGCCGGGCACATCGCCCGCGGCGATCCCCGCCTCGACGGCGGCTTCGTCCACCGGGTTCTCGGTACCGTCCTCATAGCCGGTCAGGTCGTGGCCGGTCTTGTGGCGGAAGGCCTCGGTCATCTGTACCTGCTTCAATGCCGGCGCCAGTGCCAGCTCCAGCTCGCGGCTGCGGTGCAACAGTTCGCCGCGGTCCTCGCCATGCAGCCAGCACCACAGCGCCTGCTGGGTCGAAGGGTTGTCCACACCCGGGCCACTGATCACCGGGAACGTGCGCAACCCCTCGATCCGAGCCCCCAGCACCTGCACCAGCGACTCGCCAAAACCGACCACGGCGTTTTTCCCATCCACCAGCCGGGCCAGGTTGTCGAGCGCAGCCGGCAAGGCCTCGGCGGACTCCAGGGCGAAAAACAGATGGCGTGCCTGCGGGGGTACAGGCTTGGCGAGGATGCCGGGCTGGTAGTGGCTCATGGGAACTCCTTTGTGAAAGGCGCAAGTTTACCTGTGTTGCAGCGGCCGCGCTTGCGTGCAAGCGCTGACTTGATCGTGATTGTTGCGCCTGAGAGCCGTATGATCTGCTGCATGTCGGACCCGGCCGAGCCAGGCTGGGCACCCCCCACGACACTCACCATCATCAGGAAGATAACGATGCCGCAATCCAGAAACGAACGCTTCGCCCAGGTCGCCGATCAGCTCGGCTACAGCTTCGAAGGTGAAATGAAGATTGGCGGCAATTACGTGCCGGCGGTGCAGAACGATCTCGAGATTTATGTCAGCGGGCAGATTCCGCGGGTCGACAACACGGTGATGGTGACCGGTCGTGTCGGCGCGCAGACCACCCTGGAGCAGGCCCGGCACGGTGCCCGGATCAGCACCATGCGGGCCCTGGCGATTCTGCGGCAGATGCTCGACGGCGACCTGGAACGGATCCGCAAGATCCTGCGGATCAGCGTCTTCGTCCAGAGCGCCGAGGACTTCACCCAGCAGAGCGAAGTCGCCGACGGCGCTTCGGAAGTGCTCTATACCGTCTTCGGCGAAGCTGGCGTGCACACCCGGACCTCGGTCGGGGTGTTCCAGTTGCCGAAGAATGCCTCGGTCGAGATCGATATGGTCGTGGCACTCAAGCCCTAGAAGTCGCAGGCGGCGGACGGGAGTCGACCGTCCGCCCATCGCCGTTGACCGGGCCCCGCATCAGGTGCCCAGCTGGTTGGCGAACTGCCCGACTGCGCTGACCACCCGCTGGGCGCCGTCCTGGATCTCGACGATCACCGTGCCGGCCTCGGCCGCCAACGCCAGGCCCTCCTCGGCCTGGGTCTTGCCGCTGTTCATCAGCGACACCGCATCACGGGCCATGTCCTGGTTCTGGCGCACCACGGTGACGATCTCGTCGGTCGCCTGGCTGGTTCGCGAAGCCAACTGGCGAACCTCATCGGCCACCACCGCGAACCCGCGCCCCTGTTCACCCGCCCGCGCGGCCTCGATGGCGGCGTTCAGCGCCAGCAGGTTGGTCTGTTCGGCAATGCCGCTGATGGTCTTGACGATGGTGCCGATCACCTGGGACTGGGCGTTAAGCGCCTCGATCCCCTCGCCGGCATGTTGCATGTGCTGCGCCAGATCACGCATCACGTCGACCGCCTGGGTCACCACGGTGGTGCCGCGCTGGGCACTGGCGTCGGTCTGCAACGAAGTGCTGTAGGCGATATTCGCCGCCTCGGCCACCGCCTGCTCCTGGTTCACCTGGTCAGTGATGATGGTGGCGAACTTCACCACCTTGTACAGCCGCTCGTTGGAGTCGAGCACCGGGTTGTAGGACGCCTCCAGCCAGACCACCCGGCCATGACTGTCCACGCGCTTGAAACGGCCAGCGATGAACTCACCGGCATTCAGGCGCTGCCAGAACGCCTGGTACTCGGGGCTGTTGACCTCCCCCGGTTCGCAGAAGATGCCATGATGCTTGCCCTTGATCTGCGCCAGGCTATAGCCCATGCCATTGAGGAACCGATCATTGGCGGTCAGGACCTCACCGGCCAGGTTGAATTCGATCACCGCCGTGGAACGCAGCAAGGCGCCGATCAGGTTCTCGTGCTCACGAGAACCTTCGATGGTGCGGGTCAGGTCGTTGGAAAAGATCGAGAAACTCCGCACTCGGCCATCGGAGCCACGGATCGGCTGCAAGATCGAGCGCAGCCAGGCTTCCTGGCCATTGCCGCGCAGCAGGCGTATTGCCCCGCTGAAATGTTCGGCGCGGGTCAGCGCGTTTTTGAAGCGCTGGTGAAAATCCGAGCTTTTCAGGTACGTCGGCACGAAGTCCTCAATATGACGACCGACCAGGGCGCTGCTCTGGTAGAGCATTTCCGTGATGAAGTTGCTGTTGACGGACTGGATGCGGCCATCGGCGTCCAGTGTGAGCACGAGCATTTCCTGTTCAAGACTTTCCCTGACCTGATGGAGACTGGACAATTCCTCGCGAAGAGCCGACAGCTCCTGCTTCAAGCGTTTGTTGAACATGGTGCGCACCGATGGCAAAAGGGAAATACGGCTATCTGTCCTTGCCATCGGCTATCGGGATTTTTTCTGAAGGACTGTTCCGAGTTATTTGCCACAACGGACCGCCGGGCTGATCGACGGAATTTTTCCGGTACCGGGGGATCACTCCCAAGACAACAGGGAGGAGTTCCACATCCATGAGCACGGCAAAGCTGTACGTTATCGATTACACCCTTCACGGTACCCCCAAGTCCTTCATCATCCGCTGCGAACGCATGGACAACGCCGAGGCCTGGCACTGGGCCAGTTGCGACGCCGGCGTCGGCCGAATCGGCAGGTTCGGCCGAGAACGGGTGAAAAAGACCAGCAAGCCGGTGGCCGAGAAGTTCGGTATCGAAGCGGTCAGTTGGCGTCAGGCCTGACGAAGCCCAGCCCGTCGAGTTCCACCAGCGTGAAACACCCGTTGCTCCAGCCGCCCGTGTCGATGTGATAGACATTGCCCAGCACGGTGGGCTGGCGCTGCGTGGTGTGCCCGACCAGCACGGCCCTGACCTCCCGGATACCAGTGGTGTCATGGTTCCTCACACGGCTGCGCGACCACTGGCAGACCTCCTCTACCGCGATCTGCGCCTGAGTATCACCCGACAGGTAGTCCCGCAGTTCACCCCAGCTCGCAAAGGGGCAGTCGGCGTGCACGATCCCCACCGGCCCGAGTCGGGTCTCGACCTCCAGTGCAATCGGCAGCCGGGCGAAACCGGCGGCGAACCGGCGCTGGCTTTGCGCGCTGCTGTCGATAAACCAGCCGCCACCGCTGGCACGGTACATCGCCTGGTCCAGCGAAAGGCCCTGGGCATGCTGGATCGCCAGCGCCTCGTGGTTGCCCTGGACCGCGGCGAACCAGGGGCGCTCCAGCCATTGCAGGGCCAACTCGCTCTGGGGCCCGCGGTCGACCAGATCGCCGACGCTGAACAGCCGATCACATTCGGGGTTGAACCCGATCTGGTCCAGCGCGGCCTGCAAGCGGCTGAAATGACCATGAATGTCGCCCACGGCGAAATCCCGGCCACGGGTGTTGAGGGAATAGTGAGCAAACCGAGCCATGAGCCGTTCCTGTGCCAGTGCCACAACGCCGAAATCAGTGGAGACTTCGCGGCATCATCTCTTGAATGAAGTCACTATAAGCCGGCTCACTCCGGTTTGAGCAAGGCTTCATAGTCCGGGCTGATCTCCGCGAGGATCATCAACGCCGCCGCCCCCAACGCCACCGCATCGTGCCCGGCGGTGCCCAGCTGGATGCGCGGGTATTCACGATCCGGGCGGCAGCTGATGGAGCGATGCAAGGGTTCCAGCCGGGCCACCAGCCGGGCGAGGATCGCCTGCGGAAGGAAACCGCTGATCAGGATGGTCTGTGGATCGAGCAACGATTCAAGGATGTTGATCGCCTGGCGCAGCGCCGGCGCGGCCTCGTCCAGCCAGGAGTCGACACCGGCCTTGAAACGTGGATCGTCGAAATTCCAGGCCGCCAGGTCCTGGTCGCCGGATTGCCCCAGATGTTCCAGCAGCGCGGCAATCGAGATATAGCGCTCCAGACAGCCCTGGTTGCCGCAATGACAGGCCTTGCCGCCGGGCACCACCGTCATGTGACCGATTTCCCCGGCGTTGTGCCAGTGCCCGGAATACAGGCGATTGCCCAGGTACAAGCCGGCCCCAAGGCCGCTGCCGATAAACAGGTGGACGAAGTGGTGCAGGTCGCTGGCAATCCCGTACAGCCGTTCGCCCATGCTCGCGGCCGTGGCATCGTTCTCGATCAGTACCGGCAAGCCGACGGCCTGGTGCAGGCGTGTCGGAATCTGCGGATCATCCCAACCGGACATCGCCGTCGGCCCCACCGAGGTCATGCCTTCGACGCTGAACGGCCCAGGCAACGCCACCCCTACTCCGAGAAAACGCCCATCAGGACGTAGCGCCCGGAACTGCCCCACGGTATCGAGCAGCAGCGGCAGCGCGTCGTCGAAACTCGGATAGCTGACCGCGTGGGTGACCTGGGCCTGAGCGTCGCCAAGCAGGTCGAGCAGCACACCGATGATCGAGTGCTGCTCGACATGAAAGCCGATGGAATACCCACCCTGCGGGTTGATCGACAACGGCACCGGCGGCTGGCCGCGACCGATCTTCTCGGCCGCATGCACCAGCAGCACGCCCTCTTCCTGCAGTTCGGTGACGATGTTCGAAACCGTCTGCGCGGTCAGCGACGTCAGGCGCGTGAGGTCGGCGCGGGTCAGGCGTCCGCCCAGGCGAATCGCTTCGAGAATCACCCGGCGGTTGTGCAGGCGGGCGTGTTCGGCGTTGGTGCCGGTGGTGACCGTACGGGTGTGCTGTGGATTTTTCATGGGCGGATGATCGTTGCCGCCAATTAATTAAATCAAGTTGAATTAATTTTATTGGCGTGTTTTTCTACGCATCGGTCGCAGCCGCTTCAGGGGCCAGCGCACCCCATAACAATAATGATACCGAGTCGATGGAAGCCGCCGCCGGCGCGCAACACCCTTGCCACCTGCCCTCCACCTTCCGTCACTCGCACAAGAGGTCGTCACGCATGAGCACAACCACTCCCACCGGGCAGGGTTCGTCCGGCATCAAGCGCAAGATCGGTCTGTTTCCCGCCACGGCCCTGAACATGAGCCAGATGTGCGGCGTGGGTCCCTTCATTACCATTCCCACCATGATCGTCATCATGGGCGGTCCGCAGGCTTACCTCGGATGGATCCTCGGTGCCTTGCTGGCGCTATGCGACGGCCTGGTCTGGGCCGAACTCGGGGCATGCCTGCCCGGCGCCGGCGGGACCTACGTCTACCTGCGCGAAGCCTTCGGCAGACGTACGGGCCAGCTGTTGCCCTTCCTGTTCGTGTGGACCGCGATGCTGTTCATCCCGTTGATCATGTCCACCGGTATCATCGGCTTCGTGCAATACCTGACCTGGTTCTGGCCGGACATGAGCCAGACCGCCGGCAACCTGATCGGCCTGGTCCTGATCTGGGGCATCATCTTCCTGCTCTGGCGCAGGATCGAGTCGATCGCCCGCTTGAGCATCGGGCTCTGGGTGATCATGCTGATCAGCATCGGCGCGCTGATTGTCGCCGCCCTCAGCCACTTCCATGCCGACCTGGCCTTCAGCTTCCCGGAAGGCGCGTTCAACCTCGGCGATAGCAGTTTCTGGCTAGGCGTGGCCGGCGGCCTGACCATCGGCATCTACGACTACCTGGGCTACAACACCTCGGCCTATCTGGCCGGTGAAGTGGAACAGCCGGGCCGGGTGATTCCCAGGTCGATCGTGCTGTCGATCCTCGGCATCCTCGCGGTCTACCTGTTGATGCAGGTCGGCGTGCTGGGTGTGGTGGACTGGCACCGCATGCTCGACCCGGACTCCGCAGCCTACAAGTCCGTGGCCTCGGTGGTGTTGAGCGAAACCTGGGGCAGCACCGCCGCGGGCGTGGTCACCGTGCTGATCCTGATCACCGCCGTCGCTTCGGTATTCGCCGGCTTGCTGGGCGGTTCGCGGGTGCCGTTCGAGGCGGCGAAGGACAAGGTGTTCTTCAATGCCTTCAGCGTCACTCACGCCAGGCATGATTTCCCCGTCTACGGCATCCTGAGCATGGGCGTGCTGACCTCGGTCGGGTTCATGATCGGCCGCCTCACCGACCTGACCACGCTGATCCAGCTGCTGACCACGGTGATGATCCTGGTGCAGTCGGTGGCCCAGATCATTTCGCTGTTCGTGCTGCGCCAGACCAAGCCGCACCTGGAGCGCCCCTACAAGATGTGGCTGTACCCGATCCCGGCGCTCGTCGCGCTGGTGGGCTGGGTCTATATCTACTTCGCCTCCAACCACAACGCCCCCGGCGCCTACCCGATCCAATGGTCGCTGGTGTGGGTCGCCGCAGGCTGCGTGGCTTATCTGCTCTGGGCACGGGCACACCGGCTCTGGCCTTTCGACAAGAAGTGATCGCGACGATGTTCGAGCCGTTGAATACCCCGGGCGCCCAGGTGCCCAGCCCAGGCGTGCTGCTGGCGATTGATGTCGGCGGCACCAAGACCCAGGTCGCCTGTTATGACCCGTCGAGCCGGCACCTGAGTACCCGCAGGCTGGCGACCCATGCCGATGGCCTGCGGGGCGAGCCCGCGCTGGAGCGTATCCTCCAGGCCGCCCGTGGCTGTATTGCCGACTTTGGGGAGGTGCCGGTAGCCAGCGTGGCGGCGGTGTTTCCCGGCGTGGTGCGCGGCAGCCGGCTGCTGATGGCACCGAATACGCCGGGGTTCGAGGCACTCGACCTGCCGGCGCTGCTCGGCGGCGGCCTGGGCACCGCCGCCGTGATGCTCGACAACGATGTCAAGGCCGGGGCCCTGGCGGAAGCACGCTGGGGGTCGCTGGCGGGGATCGAGGATGCGATCTACCTCAACCTCGGCACCGGCCTCGCCGCCGCGGCCATCGCCAACGGCCGCCTGATTCGTGGTCGTAACGGCGCGGCCATGGAGATCGGCTATATGCTGGAACCCTTTCTCGACCCGTCGCGCACGGATCTGTGGCGAACCCACGAAAAAGGCGCGGCGCCGCTGGAGGAGTTCTTCTCGGGCAGCGCCCTCACCCAGTTGGCGAACGAGATGCTCGGCCAAGGCCACCGTGCCCTGGACCTGTTCGACAGTGACGACCGCGCCGTACGCCAGGCCCTGGAACAACGGATCGCCGGTATGGCGGTGCAGGTTGCCAACCTTGCGGTGGCGCTGGATGTCAGCCGCATCGCGATTGGCGGCGGCCTGTTCCACCAGGCGTCGACCCTGGCCCCGGTGCTCGAACAACTGATCCGCCAGGTGGTGCCGTTTCCGCCAGAGATCGTCGCCGCCCATTTCACCCATGACGCGCCGCTGTGGGGCGCGCTGAGCATGGCCATGGACGCCGCCGGGTTGAGTTTCATTCCCGGCGACCTTCTCTCCCTACCCGACAGCCCGCGTGGCTGAAGCACCCAGGTAACACTGTCATGTCGCTGATGCACCAGGAAACCCTGTCGATCCCCGCCGTCGTGCAACACATGCTCGATGAGGACCGCGCGATCCATTCACTGGCGGAGCAACTGGCCAGCGACCTGCCGGAGCTGGTCATCAGTGTCGCCCGCGGCAGCTCCGATCACGCCGCCGCCTTCTTCGGCTACGCCATGATGAGCCAGTTGGGAATTCCCTGGCTGTCGATCCCGCTGTCGCTGGTCAGCCTGCAACAACCACCGCTGCGCCTGAAGAAATGCTGGGTGGCGGCGCTGTCCCAATCGGGCAGGAGCCCGGACCTGATCGCCAGCGTCGACTATCTCAAGCGCCTGGGCGCCAGCGTCGCGGCCTTCGTCAACACCGCCGACTCGCCGCTGGCCGCCGCCAGTGATGCCGAGGTGCTGTTGCCGGCCGGGCTGGAGCAGAGCGTGGCGGCGACCAAGAGCTACGTGGCGATGCTGATGGCCGGCGTGCAGACCGTCGCGGCCCTGGGCGCCCGGCGAGGCCACGACAGCGCGTTGCAAGAAGCCCTGCAAAGCCTGCCCGGGGCCCTGGCCGAGGCGGCAAACGAGGAATGGACACTGGCCCTGAAGGTGCTGCGGCATGCCGATAAGATGATCGTCATCGGCCGCGGCCCGGCGCTGCCGATCGCCCAGGAGGCCGCGCTGAAACTCAAGGAAACCTCGGGTATCCAGGCCGAAGCCTTTTCCAGCGCCGAAGTGCGCCACGGACCGATGGAAATCATCGAGGCCGGTTATCCGGTGCTGATATTCGCACCCTCCGGACCGGAGCAGGCCGGCACCCTGGCCTTCGCCGACGATATGCGTCTGCGTGGGGCCCAGGTCATGGTGGTCGCACCCAGCGGCACACCCGGCGCGGAGTTGCCCAGCGTTGCCACTGCCCATCCGCTGCTGGAGCCATTCACCATGATCCAGGGTTTCTACCTGATGGCGGCGAAACTGGCCGAGTTGCGCGGGCGCAATCCGGATCAACCGCGCTTCCTGAAAAAAGTCACGCAGACCCGCTGAGTCGGCTCAGAACACCCACACCGGCAAATGCTCCTTGAGTGGCAGCTCATCGAGATGGCCGCTCAATCGCGCGCCTTCGGCCTGCCGCCGATGGAGAGCCGAACGAAACACCGCTCTCGTCAGGGACGAGGAATGCTGGATGAAGTCCGTTCGGACAGGGTAACCGACGCCATGCGGCACTGGCGTTTGCGGACAAGCCGGCCAGGCCGGGACAGGTGAGGCGCTGGCCCCGGACGACGCGTTGCGGGGCCACGGCCCGTCGGCGGATCCCGCCAGCGGGGCTGCCAGGGAAATGCCGAAGGTGATGCCCACGGCCAGAAGTACACGAAAATCCATTTCGAAATGCCTCTTGCGGGAAAATGCCTGAACCGACGCCGCCACTCCGTGCATTGTCCTGTTCAGGATGTCAGAACCTTTATCTCCTCGAAAAACCGCTTTCCGGCGGATGCCCCTCCATTGCCGGTCAGTGCCCGATACAAGGCCGCGAATCGACACTCATTGCGATCCGACCGCCGAAATACAAGGCCGTGAGCAACCCGACCGCCCCCATGACCAGGCAGTAGCCCACGCAGACCCACGGGCTCCAGGGCATCAGGCCGATCAGCAGCAGCGGCGTGGTACTGGCCCAGAGAGCGTAGGCAATATTGTAGGTGAACGAGATACCGGACACGCGGATGCGACTGGGGAACAGCCCGACCATCACCGACGGCACCGCGCCGACCACGCCACAGGCCAGCCCGGCCACGGCATAGGCCAGGTTGATCCAGGCTCCCCCCTGGATCAGACAGGCATACAGCAGGCCGATACCCACCGGCAGCAACAGACTGTAGAACGACACGGCGCGCCAGGCGCCGATGCGGTCGGCGAGCAGGCCGGCCAGTACACAGCCGATATTCAGGAACACGATACCCAGGCTGCTCAGGGCAAAGGTATGACTGGCACTCATGCCGAAAGTCTTCTGCATGACGGTCGGGGTGATCACCACCAGCACCACCACCGCTGAAGTCAGCACGCAGGTCAGCAGCATCGCCGGCACGATCGAGCGCCGGTGCTCGCGCAGCACCGTGCGCAGCGGCAACTCGCCGCCCGCTTCGCGCTGGGCCTGCAAGGCCATGAACACCGGGGTTTCACTGAGCCAGCGGCGCAGCCAGACCCCGATTACGCCGAACACCCCACCGAGCAGGAACGGCAAGCGCCAGGCGAAATCGAGAATCTCCGCCGGGCTGTAGACCCGCGCCAGCAAGGTCGCCGTCAGCGCGCCCAGCAGGTACCCGAAGGTCAACCCGGCCTGCAGCACACCCAGGGCATACCCCCGATGCGCGGGCGGTGCATGCTCGGCCACGAACACCCAGGCACTGGGCACCTCGCCCCCCACTGCCGCGCCCTGCAGCACCCGCAGCAGCAACAGCAGCAGCGGCGCCCAGTAGCCGATCTGGGCGTAGGTCGGCATCACCCCGATCAGCAGGCAGGGCAAGGCCATCATCAGGATGCTCAGGCTGAACACCCGCTTGCGCCCCAGCCGATCGGCGAAATGCGCCATCAGGATGCCGCCCAGCGGTCGCGCCAGGTAACCGGTGACGAAAATCCCGAAGCTCTGCAGCAGCCGCAGCCATTCGGGCATTTCCGGCGGGAAGAACAACTGGCTGAGGGTCAGGGCGAAAAACACGAAGATGATGAAATCGTAGATTTCCAGCGCACCGCCCAATGCAGCGAGGCCCAGGGTCTTGTAGTCGGACCGGGAGAAACGGCGGTTTCGTGGATAGGCATCAACGGTCATAAAGAACTCGGAATAGCGTATTCGGGGACAGCCGCAGGGGCGGGCCAACCTGTAACGGAAACAGACAAGTGAGCCGAATCAGCACTCGGCCGGCAAGGGGCAAAGGTTAGTGCACTCGGCGGCGACCACAACCTCAAACCTGTCATCGGGTCACTTTTTAGCAGAAATATGCGTAGCCGGTTCCATTTTTCGACAATCAGTACCCGTCCGTACTCATTCGCCAGCCCTTTGCAGCGAGCGGTGAATACCGCATTCTTGAGCGGTTCCGGTCGCCTCCATCGGGGCGGCTGTCCTCCCTACAATCATAAGAAAACCGAGGTACTTCCGTGGCTGCCGACATTGATGAAAGCCGCTATGCCCGCTTTGCCCTGCGCTGCTCGAACTGGGCCGAGCGCTGGTTTCCCGACTCCTGGGTGTTCGCCGCACTGGCGGTGATCGTCGTCGCCCTGGGTACCCTGGCCATGGGCGCCAAACCGACCGATGCCGCCATGGCGTTCGGCGATGGCTTCTGGAGCCTGATTCCCTTCACCATGCAGATGGCCTTCGTGGTCATTGGCGGTTATGTGGTCGCCAGCTCACCGCCCGCAGTGAAGCTGATCGACCGCCTGGCACGCATTCCCGGCAACGGCCGCTCGGCCGTGGCCTGGGTGGCGCTGATTTCAATGGTCGCGTCACTGCTCAACTGGGGCCTGTCGCTGGTGTTCGGCGGCCTGCTGGTGCGGGCCCTGGCCCGACGTACCGACCTGCACATGGACTACCGCGCCGCCGGGGCCGCCGCCTACCTCGGTCTTGGCGCGGTGTGGGCACTGGGCCTGTCGTCGTCCGCCGCACAGTTGCAGGCCAATCCGGCCAGCCTGCCGCCGTCGATCCTGTCGATCACCGGGGTCATTCCCTTCACCCAGACCATTTTCCTCTGGCAATCCGGGGCACTGCTGCTGGCGCTGATCGTGGTCTCGCTGGTGGTGGCCTACGCCACCGCGCCCGGGCCCAACACGGCTCGCGATGCCAGGGCCTGCGGCGTCGACCCGAGCTTCAACCTGCCACCGCTGAGCCCGCGCACCCGGCCTGGCGAATGGCTGGAACACAGCCCGCTGCTGACCCTGCTGTTGGCCCTGCTGGCCGCCGGTTGGCTGTTCCACGAGTTCTCGAGCAAGCCGGCGATCAGCGCCATCTCCGGGCTGAACACCTACAACTTCCTGTTCCTGATGGTGGGCGCCCTGCTGCACTGGCGCCCGCGCAGTTTCCTCGACGCGGTATCGCGGGCCGTGCCGACCACCACCGGGGTGCTGATCCAGTTCCCGCTGTACGGCTCGATCGCGGCGCTGATGACCACGGTCAAGGGCAGCGATGCCCAGACCCTGGCGCATCACATCTCGACCTTCTTCACCCGGATCGCCTCCCATGACACCTATGCGCTGCTGATGGGCGTGTACTCGGCGGTGCTGGGCTTCTTCATTCCGTCCGGTGGCGGCAAGTGGGTCATCGAGGCGCCGTACGTGATGCAGGTCGCCAACGAACTCAAGTACCACCTGGGCTGGGCGGTACAGATCTACAACGCAGCCGAGGCCCTGCCGAACCTGATCAACCCGTTCTACATGCTGCCGCTGCTCGGCGTGCTGGGCCTGAAGGCGCGCGACCTGATCGGTTTCTCCTTCGTGCAGTTGCTGGTGCATGCGCCGCTGGTGCTGGTGCTGCTGTGGGCGCTGGGGACGACCCTGGCCTATAGCGGGCCGGTGATGCCGTAGCGGGGCATTCAGCATGGCTGGCCAAGACACGCGCCAGCCAGGCCAGCGTTCGTCGGCCTAACGCCAGCACTTTCCTCCCCGTCCCCAACAGGCATACTGCATGGCCCGACGCAGAGCGGTCGTCGCCGTTCTGTCATATTGCGTTGCTAGCGTGCGATGCGAAATATTTTGTTACGTCTAACCCAGCCAGCAGGAACCCAGGATGAGTGACGAGAAAGCCCCCGAGCAGTCGCCGGCCGCCGATGCCGACACCCCGACCAATACCAGCCGCCGCCGTTTTCTCGGTGGTGTCGCCGTGCTGGGGGCTGGCGCGACCCTGAGTGCCTGTGGCTCGCCAGGCGAGCCGGGCAAGCAGCCCGAGGTCAAGGAGCTGTCCGGTGCCGCGCTGGACAAGGCGTTGCAGGAACAGGTCAAGACCGTGGTGGTGATCTACGCCGAGAACCGCAGCTTCAACAACCTGTTCGGCGACTTCCCGGGCGTGGAGAAACCGCTGTCCTCGCTCAAGCCGGCCGACTACCAGCAATACGACCGCGATGGCAGCCTGCTGCAGACCCTGCCTCCGACCTGGGGCGGCGTGCTCCAGGTCGGCCCGCAAAGCCTCGACGGCGTGACTTACCCGGTGGAAACCCAGTTCCAGGAAAACCTGCCCAACGCCCCCTACGCCCTCAAGGGCCCGAACGGCGAAGACCTGCCCCTGGGCCTGGTCACCCGCGACCTGTGGCACGTGTTCTACCAGAACCAGATGCAGATCAACGGCGGCAAGAACGACCGTTTCGTCGCCTGGGCCGACTCTGGCGGCCTGACCATGGGCTACTACGCCCAGACCCGCTACTCCCTGCGTCTGTGGGACGTGGCGAAGGAGTTCGTGCTCTGCGACAACTTCTTCCAGGGCGCCTTCGGCGGCTCGTTCCTCAACCACCAGTACCTGATCAGCGCCAAGGTGCCGTTCTACCCGGATGCCGTCAACTCGGTGGCCAAGTCGCAGATCGCCAAGGTGCAAAGCAATGATCCGACCGACCCGCGCCTGATGCCGCTGGAGAAGTCCCCGGCCAGCGCCATGAGCGGCCCGCCGCAGTTCGGCCCGAGCGCGCTGACCCCCGACGGCTACGCGGTGAACACCATGGCGCCGCCGTACTGGCCGACCTGGATCCGCGACCCCGAGCGTCCGGACTACGCCAAGCCGGACCTGCCGACCGTGCTGGTGCCGCAGACCCACGAGCACATCGGCGACAAGCTGTCGAAGAAGAACATCGACTGGGCCTGGTATGCCGGTGCCTGGCAGGTGACCCTGGAGCAGTTCAAGGACTCGGGCGGCATTCCGAAGATCCCGAACTTCCAGTATCACCACCAGCCGTTCAACTACTTCACCCGCCAGGGCCCGGAAAATCCTGCAGAACGAGCCAAGCGCCTGCGTGATGGCGGGCTGGGCGACGAGACCGCCACCAACAGGTTCCTCGCCGACGCCGCAGCCGGCAAACTGCCGGCTGTGACCTTCTACAAGCCCCAGGGCAACCTCAACATGCACGCCGGCTACGCCGACGTGGCCGCCGGCGACCGGCATATCGTGCGGGCCCTGAAGGTACTGCGCGAAAGCCCGCAGTGGCAGAACATGGTGGTGGTGGTCACGGTCGACGAGAACGGCGGCTGGTGGGACCACGTGGCACCGCCCAAGGGCGACCGCTGGGGCCCGGGCACGCGGATTCCGGCGTTGGTGGTCTCGCCCTTCGCGCGCAAGGGCACGGTGGACCACACGGTGTACGACACCGCGTCGATCCTGCGCCTGATCACTCGCGTGTTCCAGCTGGAGAAACTCGACGGCATCAGGGAGCGCGATGAGGCGATGACCGCCCGCGGGCAGAAGCCGATGGGCGACCTGACCAACGCCCTGCGCTTTACCGCCTGATTCGGGGCCCCGTTCGCGCATAAACCGGAGCGCCGGACCGCCGGCGCCCCGGTTCATCCGCGAACAGGACCCTCAAAGCCCACCAGGACTTCCCCTCCCCAAACCAATAATAGCCAAGTGCTACCACCCTCTTTACCCCCTCCATCCTCAGGTAATATCCTGAGCGGATTATTTCTGTTTCAGTTTTTTGCAGATCGCAAAGGGAGTTCAGCGCAATGATCGTAGGGATCGACCTGGGAACCACCAACAGCCTTGTCGCCGTCTGGCGCGGTGAGGCCAGCGAGTTGGTGCCCAATGCACTCGGCCAGTTCCTCACGCCGAGCGTGGTCGGACTCGACGACGAAGGCCGGATCCTCGTTGGCCAAGCCGCCAAGGAGCGTCTGCACACCCACCCGCGCAGCACCACCGCGCTGTTCAAGCGCCACATGGGCAGTGCCCAGGAAGTGCGCCTGGGCGATCGCCTGTTCCGCCCAGAAGAGCTTTCCGCACTGGTGCTCAAGAGCCTCAAGGAAGACGTCGAACGCGCCTACGGCGAAACCGTGCACGAAGCGGTGATCAGCGTCCCGGCCTACTTCAGCGATGCCCAGCGCAAGGCCACGCGAATCGCCGGTGAACTGGCCGGGCTCAAGGTCGACAAACTGATCAACGAGCCCACTGCGGCGGCCCTCGCCTACGGCCTGCACCAGCGCGACAAGGAAACCTCGTTCCTGGTCTTCGACCTCGGCGGCGGCACTTTCGACGTGTCGATCCTCGAACTGTTCGATGGGGTCATGGAGGTCCGCGCCAGCGCCGGCGACAACTTCCTCGGCGGCGAGGATTTCGATGCCGCGCTGCTCGAACGCTTTGTCGACAGCCAGCGCAACGCACCGGACTTCCCGGACCAGGCCAGCGTGATCCAGCCCCTGCGCCGTGAGGCCGAGCGGGTACGCAAGGCCCTCGGCCAGGAACCGAGCGCCGAATTCACCCTGCGGGTCGATGGCCGCCAGTGGAGCCAGACCTTCACCCAGCAGCAGTTGGCCGATCTCTACGCGCCGCTGCTGGAACGCCTGCGCGGCCCGATCGAACGCGCCCTGCGCGATGCGCGGATTCGCGTCAGCGATCTCGACGAGATCCTCCTGGTCGGCGGCACCACCCGCATGCCGCTGGTGCGCAAGCTCGCGGCCGGGCTGTTCGGCCGCTTCCCGTCCATCAGCCTCAACCCCGATGAGGTGGTGGCCCACGGTGCGGCCGTCCAGGCCGCGCTCAAGGCCCGCTCGGCGGCCCTCGAGGAAGTGGTGCTGACCGATGTCTGCTCCTACACCCTGGGTATCGAGACCTCCCAGCAGTACGGCCAGCAGATCGAAAGCGGGCACTACCTGCCGATCATCGAGCGCAACAGCATTGTCCCGGTCAGCCGGGTCAAGAACGTGTACACCCTGCACGACAACCAGGAAGTGGTGAAACTGAAGATCTACCAGGGCGAAAGCCGCCTGGTGCGCGACAACGTCTTCCTCGGCGAACTGGAAATGCCGGTGCCCAAGCGCAAGGCCGGCGAGGTCGAGCTGGATGTGCGCTTCACCTATGACAACAACGGCCTGCTCGAAGCCCAGGTCACCGTGCCGCTGACCGGTGAACAGCACTCGCTGGTGATCGAGAACAACCCTGGCGTGCTCACTCCAGAGGAAATCCGGCAACGCCTGCAGGCCTTGAGCCAGCTCAAGATCCACCCACGCGACCAGCAGGTCAATACCGTGCTGACCGCCCGCCTGGAGCGTCTCTACCAGGAAAGCCTGGGCGAGCTGCGCGAACGCATCGGCTACCTGGCCGGCCAGTTCCAGCAGGTGCTGGACAGCCAGGACGAACGGCGGATTCGCGAGGCACGCAGTGAACTGACCGAACAGCTGAACAGGCTCGACAACGGCATCTGGCACTAAGGGAGTTGCGACATGGACTGTTGGTCGATCCTGCAACTGACCGAAGACGCCGATGAGCGCAGTATCAAGCGCAGCTATGCGCGACTGCTGAAGGTCACCCGCCCGGACGAGAATGCCGAGGCCTTCCAGCGCCTGCGCGAAGCCTATGAAGAGGCTCTGGACATTGCCCGCTGGCGCGATGACGACGAGGTCGTGGTCGAAAGACGTCCTCCCGAGCCCGCAGTGGTCGTCGAGGCGCCCGAACAGCCGGACGGGTCAAGGCTGCCGCCACTGCAGCCGCCGAACGGGCCATCCGCAGCGCAGCAGGCCGAGGACCGGGCCCAGGCGCTGATGTCCGGCCTGAGCCCCGAACATCTGCCCGAACGCTGGGAACAGGCTGTCCAGCAGGACTGCGCCAGCGCCTTCGAGCAGGCGTTGCTGCGCCTGTGCTTCGAGCAGCCGGGCCTGCGCGGCGCCATTCTCGGTTGGGCCGTGCAGCAACGGGAATGGCTGACGCCCTGGCAGACCGTACGGATGGCGCCGGAGCAGGAGCAGACCTTGTCCGCCGACCTGCTGCAAGGGTACCGGCAGGAACTCCAGGCACAGCTGGAGGCCGGCCAGGAACGCGAGTTCATCAACCAGTTGCAGCACTACAGCGGGCAGCCCTGGCTGAGAATCTTCGACCGTCGCCTGCAATGGCAACACCTGCTGCTGCAGATGCTTCACGAAAGCCAGTGGAGCCTGCCGTTGTTCGAGCGGGTCTGCCAGTTGTTCGGCTGGGACGAACGTACCGGTGTGACACCGGAGCCCGAGTGGCTGTGGCAGGCGCTGCTGGGCCGCTGCCATGAAGAAGGCTTCTATCAGAACCTGCTGGCCCGCGCCCAGGTGCAACCTTCACCGTCGTCGGAACACATGGCGGCGCACCTGCTGCTCGGTTCAGGCAGTCGCTGGCAGAAATTCCGCAAGATCCGCAAGTTCTCCGGTGCCGACTGGCAGGCCTGCCAGCAACTGAGCGAACAACTGACCCACCGCCACCCGCGATTGATCGAGCGCCTGCCCGAACCGGATGTATTCTTCTGGCACAAGTACCTGCCCCGCAACGTGCCGGACCATGGCTGGATTGTGTTCGGGCTGCTGCTGACGCTGGCCTACCTGCTGGCGCTGGTTCCGGGCATGGCCGGGCATCTGGGCAAGGGCCAAACCATGGAGGGGGCCGTGTTCGGCTCGCTGATCATCGCCGGCGCACTGGCGCTGCTGGGGCGGACCGTGGCCAGTTGGTGGGTGGTGCTGGCCTGGAACCTCTCCCCCCTCGATGTCTGGCTGACTGAACACCTGCTGCCCAAGCGTCTTTCTGCCAACGGTCGTGTCCTGCTGATCCGCCACGGTGTGCTGCAACTGATCATCACCGGCGTGTTCTGGGCGGCCCTGGGGCTGCTGGGAATGGTCTCGGTGCTGGGCATTGGGCTGGTCGGCCTGACCGACAGCCAGCGCAAGCCCATCGAACCGGCGGGCTCCTTCTGGCGCAGCCCCTGGCAGACAGTCTGCTACTGGACCCAGTGGAGCACGCGGCAGTGGTGTTTCGCCGCACTGATGCTGGTCGTCAGCAGCCTTTGCGTGCACTTCTTTCCCGGTTTTCCGTTGACCAGCTCCAAGTCGCACTAGTCCCTGGCCACCGCAAATTATCAGAAAAGATTTCTGAAAAACCGCTCCACGCTGTTCCGGCTGTACCTTTATGTACTTCCCCCACACGGGGGCCCTACGCTGAAAAGGATATGAGCATGTCGAAACTCGCAGGACTGACGTTCACCCTCGCCGCCATGACACTGGGCATGGCCACTGCCCACGCCGACGCCGACCTGAAACTGGGCAGCACCGAACGGGTCACCCAACTGTTCGCCTACCCCAACAACTGCAACGTGATCTGCTACCGCAACTGGACACTGGAACAGACCGCCGAGCACTACCTGAACCAGAGCGTGCAACGCGACGGCTACAGCAGTGCCAAGGTGACGGTGAAAACCGACAACGGCCAGCTCTACGCCCACTTCAGCGGTGTTCCGGATGGCTACGAAAAGCCGCTGGCGGCCCTGCTGGACGCTGGCGACCTGGCCTACAAGGGGGCGTCGAAACTCAATGCCGACGGCAAGTGGGAATACAGCTGGTACCTGTTCCTGCCGCTGGGCATGGCCCTGGACAACCGCAAGAGCGTCGAACTGCTGCACTTCCCGCCGGATTACTCGCTGACCCAGGCCCAGGACTACCTGGAGTCGAAAACCACCGACCGCTGGGCCGAACTGCTGACTGACAACGGCATTCCCAAGGAGCAGACGCCGGGTTACCAGACCATCATCGACATCGCCCCGATCGCCGCACCCGCCAGCGCCGGCAGCACCCTGGAAGGCGTGTACGGCTACTTCACCGATTACCAGACCACCATGGTCAAGCAAGTCAGCGTGACCGCCAAGGGCACGGCCCTGCCGATGGTGGCGTTCGGTGCGCCGGTGCGTAACTGGATCAAGCAGCAGTATGGCGCCACGGTGGCGGTGCTCGGCCTGGCCGAGATCAGCCCGACGACCGGGGTGACGGTACCGGTACTGGGCTCCAACCATCCGAGCTATATCTGGTATGCGGCCGATCCGTCGAACTACAACGGCGACCAGGCCAAGGCCGATGCGGCCGGCCTGAAAGTGATGGGCCAGGACCTGAGCGCGGCCTGCTGGCAGGCGGGCATGGGGCAGAAGCCGGGTAGCGATCCGAAGACCCTGCTCACCCGTTGCACGCAGAACTGGCAGGTGACCAACAAGGAACAGACCTGTGAGCTGTTCTATGTCTCGGTGCGCAACCTGAGCAAGGCCGATGCGCAGAAGAAATGCACCACGACTTCAGTCAAGACCCAGCTCAAGCAACTGCGTGAGCCGGCGCCGAAACCGACCACCGAAGCCCCCCATATCTGATCCTGAAAAGCAGACGGGGGGAGCCAGCTTGCCGGCTCCCCCCGTCTTTCTCTCCTGCCGGAACCCGGCAGCCTTGACTCAGGGCGCGCCGACCGGCCGCAGGCGATACTGCGGTGGCAGTTGCTCGAAGCCGCTGATGGTGGTGTCCAGGCTCTTCCAGCGACCATCCTTGATCCCGTAGATGCAGCCATGCACCGACAGGCTCTGCCCGCGATGCCAGGCGTTCTGGACGATGCTGGTGTGGGCGACGTTGGCCACCTGCTGGATCACGTTCAACTCGCACAGGCGGTCGACCTGTTCTTCCTCGGTCGGCAGCTTCGCCAGCGCTTCGCGGTTCTCGTAGTAGAGATCGCGAATGGAGCGCAGCCAGCCATCGATCAGGCCGAACTGGCGGTCCTGCATCGACGCACGCACGCCGCCGCAACCGTAGTGGCCGGTGACCAGGATATGCTTGACCTTGAGCACGTCCACCGCGTACTGGATCACCGACAGGCAGTTGAGGTCGGTGTGCAACACCACGTTGGCCACGTTGCGGTGGACGAACAGATCACCCGGCAACATGCCGACGATCTCGTTGGCCGGCACACGGGCGTCGGAACAGCCGATCCAGAGGAACTCCGGCGTCTGTTGGCGTGCCAGCTTGGCGAAGAACTCCGGGTCCTCTTCCTTGATCGCAGCGGCCCAGCGCTCGTTGTTATCAATCAGGTCTTGTAGTTCGTTCATGCTGTAAAGCCTCGAGATTGATGCACTGTTCTCTGACAACCGACCCGCGCTCGGGGTCACGCCGTCGTTTGCAGCACTCTCGAATCGGGCCGGATCAGTCGACCAGCGTCGCGGCCATCACCAGCGCATCCTCGCGCCCACCGACCGCCGGGTAGTAGTCACGACGACGGCCGACCTCGTTGAAGCCATAGCGCTCGTACAGCCGGTACGCGGTCTGGTTGCTGTCGCGAACCTCCAGGAAACACTCGCGGGCGCCGAGGTCGTAGGCCCGTTTCATCAGCTCTTCGAGCAGCCGCAGGCCAAGGCCACGGCCCTGGTTTTCCGGCTTGACGGTGATGTTCAACAGGTGCGCCTCATCGATGATCACCTGGATCACCCCATGCCCCACCTGCTGGTTGCCCTCGAACATCAGCCACACCTGGTAGGACTTCAGGGCATCGGTGAAGATGCCGCGGGTCCAGGGATGGCTGAACGCCGCGTATTCGATCTTCAGGATTGCATCCAGGTCCGCCTCGGTGGCCAGGCGAAAACTTACCGCATCACTCATCGTTGTGTTTCCAACGCGCCATCAGCCGACGCATGGCTTGCCAGACATCCGCCTTGCGCTGCGGCTCGTCCATCAGTAATTCCAGGCCAGGCAGCGCCCAGGCCGAGCCCAGGCCTTCGACCTGCAGCTCGCGGTTGTAGGATTGGGCATCGACCTCACCGGCGAAGCGCACCGCCGGCAGACCGATCAGCCACAGACAGGCGCACTCGGCCTCTTCCAGCCGTGCCTGGACAAAGCCCTGGACGAACTCGCGGGCCGCGTCCGGGCCCTGGTCCAGGTTGCCGCGGGCCAGCAGCGGCCAACGTACCGGCTCGCCGATGATCTGCGGCGCATCCGGCAGGCCGGCGGCACGCAACATGTCCTTGAGCAGCAGGTAGGACGGATCGCGGCTCTGGAACGGCTGGCCGGTCACCAGCTCGACCAGCAGCAGGCAACGCCCGGCCCGCAGCAATTGCAGGGAGAAACGCGGCGGCGGCACAACGGGCGCCTTGACCGGTGCGGGAGTTTCCTCTGTCTCGACCTTTGGCTTGCTTTCGGCACGGGCACTCGCGGACGGCCGCGGCACTTCGATTTTCGGCCGCTCGGCGGGCCTGGCCGACGGTTCCGCGACCTTGCGCACTTCAGGGGCCGGCGCGGTGATTTCGGCCGGTATCTCGACCAGCGGTTCGGGCTCGACAAACAGTTCCGGGCGCGACGGCGCGGCGAACGGCAGTTCGGTGCGGGGCAGCCAGTGGACCACCTGCATGGCGGTCAGATAGGCGCGGCGGCGGGACTCGATCAACAAGGGGCGGCCATCTGTGGATAAGTTCAGGGCGCTGATTCTACCGCCCTTCGGCCAAGATCGCCCGCAGTTGATCGCAATAACCGCGTACCTCTGATCGCCCGCGGGTCAACAAGCCGTTTCATGCAGTACAATCTCCCCTTTTAATTTGCCAATCAGTCAACCATTCCCATGATCGAACCCAAGCGCGTCCTGCGCGCCCTCGCCGAACACTGGGCACTCCTGGAGCCTCTGTGCGAACACTTCGACCAAGGCACCATGAGCCTTGGCGAGCTGCGTCAGCAGTTGGCCGCCCAGCAACTGGAAAGCACGCCCCAGGACATCACCAGCCTGCTGGACGTGTGGATCCGCCTCGACATCCTGGTGCCGGTGGCGAAAAGCCCGAACCGCTTCGAGCTGAACGCGCAGATCCATGATTTCCTGGCCTACCTGCGCCGCGAGCATCGCCTGGGCCTGTGCCTGGAGATCGAAGCCTACCTGCGTCACCTCGAACGCCTGGCCGGCTACATCCAGGATGCCTTCGAGATCCGCGATGGCAACGACCTGGCGCGCCAGTTGCGCCTGCTCGACATGCGCGTGCGCGACGTGCTGAAAAAGCTCGCCAACGACGAACAGGCCCTGGTCGCCGTCGCCGAACGGGCCAAGACCAGCGACCGGCAGATTCCGCTGCGCCAGCGCTATGCCGAGGTCCTGGCGACCTGGGACGAGTACGTCGAGCCGATGATCCAGCTGGTGAACGCCGACGGTGCCTTCGAACAGGGCGTGCGCAAGGTCGAGAACGTCCTGCTGCGCATGCTCGGCGAGCAGCAGCGCCTGGGTCACCTGGTCGATGACGACATGCTGCTGCGCACCCACGCGCGCATCCTGGAAATGCAGACCAGCGCCCAGCTGACCCTGCGTCATGCCCGCGAACTGCTGCTGCCACTGCGTGAAGAAGCCCGCCGGCACAACGCCGTGACCCGTGGCGCGGCGCTGGCACTGTCGGTGATCCGCCGCAAGGGCCTCGACGCCGTGCCGCAGGCGGCGATGCCGATGTTCACCCGACCGCAGAGCACCTTCCTCGGCAGTTCCGGCCAGGTCGAAGCCTATGTCTATGCGCTGGCCCGCTTCGAGGCCAAGCCGTCGCGCTTCCCCAAGGCGCACAAGGCAACCCGCGGCGGCGATTCGCCACGAGCCCCGCGCACGGTCAAGGAAATGCTCGAACGCTGCACCGACGCCCTGCCGATGCCGGACCTGATGAGCTGGCTGCTGGAACAGGAGCCGGACGGCGCCACCGACGAATTGCTCTACTGGTTCTCGCGCCTGTCGCGGGAGAAACGTTTCCAGCGCGAGCGTCTCGAACGCCGCGACTACTACACACAGGAGCACCTGGTCAGCCTGCGCTCCTTCGCCCTGCTCTCGCGTGTCGAAGACAGCGCCGAGAATTCCGCGAGCACACCTCATGCATCTTGATCTTTCCGAACTGTCCCAGCTGGCGCCGATCTTTCGCGAGCTGTTCAAGGGTTATCACATCAGCCGCCGCGATCCGGAGCTGTACGCCCAACTGTCGAACTGCCAGGACCAGTACCGCACGCTGTTCAAGGCGCTCGGCTTCGAACTGGTCTGCGATACCCGCGGCTTCTACTACTTCGTCCCGGACAATGCCACGGCGCAGGTGAACAAGACCGCCCAGCGCCTGGCGCTGTTCACCTTCATCCTGGTCGAGCACCTGGCCGACCAGGGCCGCGACCCGATCGCCGTGCTCGACGGCGGCAGTCTCGGCCGTGACGAACTGCCCTCGCTGCTGGAGAAGTACCGCGACCTGTTCGTCCAGGCCGAAGTCACCAGCCAGGACGAGCTGGAAGAGAAGATCATGCGCCGCATGACGCAACTCGGCTTTGCCCTGGAGGAACCCGGCCTGTTCCGCTTCCTGCCGCCGATGCACCGCTTCCTCGATGTCTGCCTGTCGGTCCAGCAGGACCGCGACATGGCGGCCAGCCTGCACAGCGTGCTGCCGTTGCCGACGCCGGTGATCGTCGACGAGGACAGCGACGAAAAACTCCTGGAGACCGACGACCCGCTGGACCTCAGCGAATTCGACGAAACCCGGGAAGAAAGTGAAGAAGACGCGCTGGCCCGGGCCATCGCCGACGAGCAGCAGGAGATGGATGCATGAGCCAGGAACGCTACGGCATTCGCCGCTTCGCCCTGTTGAACACCGCCGGCTACAGCCTCGGGCTGTTCCCGCTGGAAAACCCGCTGTCGGTGTACGGGGCGAACAACCTCGGCAAGTCGGCGTCGATCAACGCCCTGCAGTTCCCGATCCTGGCGCGCATGTCGGACATGAGTTTCGGCAAGTACAGCCTGGAGCAGTCGCGCCGCTTCTACTTCGCCAGCGACACCAGCTACATCCTCGTGGAAGTTTCGCTGCCCCACGGCCCGCATGTGATCGGCGTGGTCGGGCGCGGCCCGGGCGGCGGTTTCGGCCACCAGTTCTTCGCCTATGCCGGACAACTGGACCTGGCGCACTACCAGAAGGACGACACCTGCCTGCGCCAGAAGGAGCTGTTCAACAACCTCGAGCGCAACGGACTGAAGGCCTATGAGCTCAAGCCCGATGAGCTGCGGCGGCTGCTGGTCGGCGGGCACACCTCGATCCCGCTGGACCTGACCCTGATCCCGCTGCGCTCCACCAGCGAGCAGAGCCTGAAGACCTTCCGCGCGCTGTTCATCAACCTGCTGCACATGCGCGAGATCACCGCGGCCAAGCTCAAGCAACTGTTCCTCGATGCCTTCGAGCACAGCCTGCGCTCCGGCAGCGTCGACTATATCGCCGCCTGCGAGGAAGCGTTCCGCGATGTACGGCGCATGGAGCAGGACTACAACTCGCTGGTCGCCGCCGGTCCGCTGGTGGAGGCGCTGGCCGCCGGGGTACGCCAGCGCGACGTGCTGCGCGGCAAGCTGCACCGCATCTCGCCGCTGCTGGACTCGCTGCTGGGCACCTGGTCGGACTACGCCACAGCGCGCAAGGAAGAACTGGTGATCCAGTCCGAGCACTACCGCCGGGAACAGGACGCCCTGCAGAACGACCAGCGCGGCAGTACCCAGGAACTGATGCGCCTGGAGCGGGAGATCAGCGGTATCCAGCGCTGGCTCGGCGAGTTGTCGGTGCTCAAGCATCGCTTCGCCCTGGTCGACGACGTCAAGGTGCTGGAACAGCAACTGCTGGCCGCCAAGGATGCCCACGACGAACTCGCCGGCGCCCTGGCCCAGTCCCGGCAGTTCAGTGCCGAGGATCTGGAAGAGCGCCTGCGCGATCTGGAAAAACGCCTCAAGTCGGTCAAGCAGCAACTCGATCACGCCGACAACAACAGCTATGCCCGCCTGCGCGAAGAGTTCTCGCAGCAGGACGTCGAGCGCCTGATGCGCCTGTTCAACAGTTCGCTGTTCAGCCTGCCGCTGGGTGAACATGGCATCGCCCTGGATGACGAGGGCGAGTGGGTCAAGTCGCTGGAACTGATCCTCGACGGCTTCAAGGGTGAACGCTTCGTCGCTCCCGGCCTTGCCATCGACCTGTCGCACATCGAACCGCCGGCCTTGCAGGCCCTGGCCGACCGCGCGGCCCTGCGTGACCAGAAGGAGCGCCTGGAAAAGGAACTCAAGCAGCTCAAGACCCAGCAGGCCGTGGCCGCCGACCGGGCAGCGAGCAAGTCGCAGACCGAAGCGCTGTACCAGCAGGTGCTGGATGCGCAGAAGGCGCTGGAAGACTTCCGCCGGGCCGAGACGTTGTCCGCCGAAGAGCCCGAGAAGCTGGAACAACTGGCGCAGATGGAAGCCGCCCAGGACGAACTCAAGCGTTCCAGCGATGCCTTCACCGAACGCGTCCAGCAACTGTCGGCCAAGCTGCAACTGGTCGGCCGGCAGATCGGCGACATGGAAGCCAAGCAACGCACCCTCGACGATGCCCTGCGTCGTCGGCAGTTGCTGCCGGCGGACCTGCCGTTCGGTACGCCGTTCATGGAGCCGGTCGATGACTCCATGGACAACCTGCTGCCGTTGCTCAACGACTACCAGGACAGCTGGCAGGGCCTGCAGCGGGTCGATGGGCAGATCGAGGCGCTGTATGCCCAGGTCCGCCTCAAGGGCGTGGCCAAGTTCGACAGCGAAGACGACGTCGAGCGCCGCCTGCAACTGCTGATCAACGCCTATGACCATCGCACCGACGAAGCCCTGACCCTGGGCAAGGCCCGTCGCGCCGCGGTCACCGACATCGCCCGGACCCTGCGCAACATCCGCAGCGACTACGACAGCCTCGAGCACCAACTGGCGCTGTTCAACCGCGAGATCAACAAGCGCCAGGTGTCCAACCTGCAGAGCTTCCGCATCGTTCTGGCGCCGAACAAGGAAGCGCTCAAGCACATCGACCAGATCATCCACAGCGCCGGCCAGTACGAGGAAGGCGAGACGCTGTCGGTGTTCGACCTGACCCAGAGCGCCGAGCAGGACAACAAGAACGAAGAGGCCAAGGAATACCTGGCGCGGCTGGTGGCGGCCAACCACAACCAGCTGGGCCTGAAGGACCTGTTCGAACTGGCGTTCGAAATCACCAAGGTCCATGGCCAGCCGGTGATCCACACCGACATCGATGGCGCGGCGTCCAACGGCACCACCATGACCATCAAGGCGCTGACCAACATGTACCTGTTGCTGCACCTGATGGACCGTGACCTGGCCGGTCGCGTGCGCCTGCCGTACTACCTCGACGAGGCGGCGGACATCGACGAGCGCAACCAGGCGGCGCTGCTGGAGACCAGCCTGCAACTGGGCTTCGTGCCGATCCTGGCGAGCGTGAAGCCGCAGGTCTCGGCCCATGTGGCCATCGACCTGGAAGGCGGCAGCGGCCCGAACGGAATCTATATCGACGAAGCGGACTGGAAGTACATTCGTCGCCTGGACCAGGTTCGGGCCACGCTCAACAGCGAGGCTGCGGAGCCGGAGCTGGACGAGGCCTGATTCCACGGGCTGTAAACAAGAACGCCGCGATCATTGGATCGCGGCGTTCTTGTTTGTCCCGGATTCGTGGCTACTTGCCCAGCGGGATCTTCGGCGCCCAGGTCAGCCATTCATCCTCTGACTTGTCGAACAACGCGAAGGTCTGCTGCGGCCGTGCCGCCGCGCCCATCCGTTCGCCATCCGGCGTGGCGAAGGCGATACCGCCCTGGATCAGGGTCTCCAGCGACTCGGTACGCACCGTCGCGCCCTTGAACAGGCTGACATCGAAACCGAACCCGCTGCTGTTCCAGAAGCGGCTGCCAGTGCGCACCAGCGGCGCATAACGCGGCTCGATCAGGATATGGATCAGTACCCGGTCGCCAGTCGCGCCCAGTTCGTAGCCGGTGACCTTGCCCACCGCCACCTCGCGATAGGTCACCGGAACACCCTCCTTCAGCGAACCACGGCGCGGGGCACTCAGGGTCAGGCTCAGGCCGGCCTCGGCCACCTGTGCCTCCGGTGGTTGCTTGAGCGCAACGAAGCTCGTCTGTGCGCCCTGCTTCTTCGTCGCCGGCTGCACCTCGATGTACTGGCCGGTGACCAGGGTTTCCAGGTTGGCGGTCTTGATCAGGCCCAGCTCCGGCTTGACCACCCAGAACTGGCTGCCGACCCGGGCGATCTTCTCCGGCACCTCGGTAATGCGTGCCGACAGCAGTACCGACTGCAGGTCATCGCTGAGGTCGACGCTTTCGATCTTGCCGACATCCAGGCCCTTGAAACGGATCGGCGTACCAGGGCGCAAGCCGTCGGCACGGTCGACCCGGATGGTGATCAGGGTACCCTGCTGCTCGGCCGCCTCGTGGTTGGGGAACAGACGGAAACGTGGAATACGCCGTTTCAGCGGAGCCTTCTCGCGCAGGGTCTCGAAGGCGATACCGCCAGCGATCAGGGTCTGCAACGACTCGCTCTTGACCTGGATACCGCCGGTGAGGCCGCCGGTCAGGGTGATGCCGCTGACGTTCCAGAAGCGGGTCGAGGCGTTGACCAGGCCCTCGTACTCTTTCTCGATATGGACGCCGATCACCACCTGCTTGCGGTCGCGGGAGAACTGGTAGCTCTGCACCGAACCGACCTTGACCTGCTTGTAGAGAATCGGGCTGCCGACTTCCAGCGAACCGAGGTTGTCGGTGAACAGCACCAGGTGCAGGCCGGGTGAACGCAGGTCGAGCGGTGGCGCCTTGGCCCGTGCCTCGAACTCGCGCTGGGGACGGCCGCCCTTGTCGCCAGGCCGCACAGCGATGTAGTTACCCTTGACCAGCGCTTCCAGGCCGGTGATCCCGGCCAGGGAAATCGACGGCTTGACTACCCAGAACTGCGTGCCCTCCACCAGGTAATCCTCGGCGAGGGGGTCGAGGGTCAGTTCGGCATTGGCGCTGGTCAGGTCGGGATCGATCTTCAGGGTCTTCAGGCTGCCGACCTGGATACCCTTGTACATCACCGGCGTACGGCCGGCCTGCAAGCCTTCGAAATCGCTGAGCTTCACCTTCACCCGGATCCCCGCCTGGGCCGCATCGAAGTCCTCGTAGAGGCGGAACGGCAGGCTCGGGTCGGTGGGCGGGCTGTCCTTGCGGTTTTCCGGCGTGGCGAAGGCGATGCCACCGGCGACGATGCTGGCCAGGGACTCGCTGCGCAACTTCACCCCCGACAGGTTGGCGTCGATACTGATGCCGCTGGCGTTCCAGAAACGCGTGTGCTTGCGCACCAGGCTGGCATAGGCCGGCTCGATGAAAACCTTCAGCTCAACCATGTTCTGGTCCGGCGACAGTGCATAGCTCTTGATCTGGCCGACCTGGATCTGCTTGTAGAACACCGGGCTGCCACGATTGAGCGAACCCAGCCGGTCAGCCTTGATGGTGATATGCAGGCCGGGCTTGAGGTCCGAGAGCGGCGGCTCCTCGGACAGTGCCTTGAACTTGCGCGCCGGTTCGCCATCACCCGGGCTGACGGCAATGTAGTTGCCCGAGACCAGGGTTTCCAGGCCGGTGATACCGGCCAGGGAGACATTCGGCTTGACCAGCCAGAAGCGGGTGTTGGTGCGCAGGGACGACTCGACGTCCTTGTTCATCTCGATGGTGACGTTCACCCCCTTGGTAGAGCCCTCGGTGTCCAGGGTCAAGGCCTTGACCTTGCCGATCGGCATGCCCTTGTAGACGACTTCGGTCTTGTTGGCCTGGATGCCCTGGCCGCTCTCGAAACGTACCTGGATCTCGATACCGGTCTGGTTGTAGGCCCGCCAGCCGAGCCAGCCGCCGATGATCAGGGCGATCAGTGGCAGAACCCAGATGGCCGACCAGTTCGATGCCGGGCGGGTTTTGGCTTTTGGCAGATCACTCATTGTCGTCGTCCGACTCCGTGTTGTCCCAAATCAGTCGGGGGTCAAAGGTTATTGCAGCAAGCATCGTCAATATCACCACACTGGCGAAGGCCACCGCGCCGAGGTTGGCCTCGACGCTGGCGATTCTGCCGAAGTTGACGATCGCCACCAGGATGGCGATCACGAAAATATCCAACATTGACCAGCGGCCAATGAATTCGATGAAACGGTACATGATGATTCGCTGCCGGGCCGACAGCGGCTGGTGACGCTGTACCGAGAACAGTAGCAGGCCGATGCCCACCAGTTTGAACGTGGGTACCAGAATACTGGCGACAAAAACCACGGCGGCAATCGGAAACATGCCATGTTGCACCAGGGTGATGACGCCGGACATGATGGTGTCCGGGTCGCCCTTGCCCAGGGAGCTGACGGTCATGATCGGCAGCATGTTGGCCGGGATATAGAGAATCGCCGAGGTCAGCAGCAGGGCCCAGGTGCGCATCAGGCTGTTGGGACGGCGCGGATGCACCTGGGCACCGCAGCGGGTGCAAAGCTGCCCGTCGGTATCCGGCTCGTGCCGGTTCAGCTCATGGCATTCCGTGCAGATCAGGATACCTGCATCAATCGCCCGCATGTTCATCCTCTCCCGACAACGCCTGCCAGATCTGATGGGGAGACATCACCACCTCCAGCAGGATCTGCAGCAACAACAGACCGACAAAACAGGCCAGGCCAAGACCCAGGCTCAACTCCGCGAGGTCCGCCAACTTGACGATGGCGACCAGCACGCCCATCAGGTAGACCTCGAGCATGCCCCAATCACGCAGGTGATGGTAAATGCGATAGAGCAGCAGGCCATAGCTGCGGCCGATATCCCAGCGGATGCTCAGCAGCACCGCCAGCTGGCACAGCAGCTTGAGCAGGGGGATGCCCATGCTGCACAGAAACACCACGACGGCGATGCCGGTCATGCCGGTGTGGTGCAGGCCCAGGACGCCGCTCCACACCGTGTCGTCGGAAGTACGCCCCAGAAGATTGAGTTGCATGATGGGCAAAAAGTTCGCCGGGACGTACAGCAGCAGGGCCGCGATCACCAGCGCCAGGCTGCGTTCGACGACATTGTGGCGGTGGGCATAGAGTTCGTAGCCACAGCGTGGGCACTGGGCCTTTTCACCCAGGCCGAGCTGGGGCTTGCGCATCAGCAGATCGCACTCGTGGCAAGCCACCAGCTCGTCCAGGGGCAGTTCCGACACCTGAGGGGTGTCAACCGGATCCGGCATAGATAGAGGCTCTGACTCTGTAGGAAATTGAGCCTATTCTAGTGGGCTGGCTCGAAAATAACTGTGCAAATTTGTCGGAGTGCGCCGCGTCGGAGCCCAGAAAAGACAAAACCCCTACC
>NZ_JSYZ01000011.1:267412-313156 GCF_001293465.1 Pseudomonas asplenii | reverse complement strand
AAGGCACGGCAGCGGGATTGAAATCTTCCAGCAGATGCCGGCGTTCGGCGTGCGACAGCAGCGCCAGGTCACGCACCGCCACATCCGCCGTGCACTCCAAAGCCTCGACCAGCTCGGTCAAGGCCGTCTGCATATAGCCGCAGACCCGCTCACCGTCGACTCCGGCCGTGACCTGGACGCTCAACAGGAAACCTTCGCCCTGATCGTCCACCGACAAGGTGCAAGGGTAATTGGTCCGTTCGAGCACGCCGAGCACCTGGGTTCCGGCCCACTGATCGCCACCGCTGGCTTCGCGTGCCGGGCTGTGCCGGTAGTTCAGCAGCGCGCTGAACAGCGGCGACGAGGCCGCCACCGCACTGCAACGCTGGGCCAGGACCAATGGCGCATGTTCGTGCCCGAGCAGCGCGGTCAGGCGCTGGTGGGTCTGGCGCACCGCATCGCGCACCCCGCAGGCGCCAACGTCGACGCGCAACGGCAGGGTGTTGATGAACATCCCCAGCGCCCGATCCGCGCCCTCGCCGCTTTGCATCCGCCCCAGCAGTACCGTGCCGAACACCACGTCGTCACGCCCACTGACGCCACCCAGCACCCGGGCCCAGGCCAGGTGATGCAGGCTCGCCGCGCTCACCCCCAGTTGCCGGGCCTGGGTGCGCAGGCGTTGGCAAAGATCCGCCGGCAGATCGCGGCGGACTTCCTTGACGCCCCGCCCGTCGCCCTGCACCTGCAGCAGGCCGAACGGCAGGGTCGGCTCTTCGACATCGCCGAGCATCTCGCGGAAGAACGCTTCGTGCTGCTCGCGGCTCACCCCCAGGCGCGCCTGGCCCACGTAGTTGCGGTATGGCATGGCTGCCGGCAGTTGCCCGGCCACGCCCTGCAGATGGACGAGCATCTCTGCGCTCATCACGTCCAGCGCGGTGTGATCGAGAGCGATATGGTGGAACAGCAGGATCGCCACCCACCTCCGGTTGGCCGGATCCTCGGCGAACGCCAGGCGCATCAGCGGGGCCCGGGTGAGGTCCAGGCGACATTCGCGGGGGTCGAAGCGACGCTGCAACTGGCCGAGGATATCGCCCTCGGCCGGGTCCAGCGGCAATTGCTCCTGCGGCAGTTCGACATGGCGCAGAACCACTTGCTGCGGCTGCTCCAGACCTTGCCAGAGCAACGCCGTGCGCAGAATGTCATGGCGATCGATCACCGCTTGCAGGGCGTCGGCAAAACGGCGCAGCTGAGCCAGGTCCTGCAGGGCAAAGGTCGCCTGCAGCAGATAGGGATCGCCCTGTTCGGCACTGATATGGTGATAGAGGATACCTTCCTGCAACGGCGCCAGCGGGTAGATATCCTGCACATTGCCGACACCGCCAGGCACGCCGGCGACGATACGGTCGATGCTGTCCTGGTCCAGCTGGGTCAGGGTCAGCATATCCGGGGTGATGCGCTCGCAGTGGGCAGGAATGCCATTGGCCGGCACGACTATCTCGATCCCGCCACCCACGGCGGCCGCCAGCGCCGCCAGGGTCGGCTGGCCGAACAGCACGCGCACGTCGGCACTCAGGCCGGCCTGGCGCATGCGCTCGATCAGTTTCACCGCCAGCAACGAATGACCGCCCAGCTCGAAGAAATGATCCTGGCGGCCGACCCGTTCGACACCCAGCACTTCGCACCAGAGCGCGGCCAGGCTGGTTTCGATGGCACCGACCGGGGCCTGGTAGTCGCGGCTGACGAAGGCATCGGCCGAAGGTTCGGGCAGCGCGCGGCGGTCTAACTTGCCGTTGGGCGAAACCGGGAGTTTTTCCAGGTGCACATAGGCCGCTGGAATCATGTAGTCGGGCAGCAAAGCCTGCAAATGCAGGCGCAGGTCATCGGCCTCGGGAAGCGCCTGGCCGTCCTGCAGGCTGAAATACGCCACCAGGCGTTTTTCGCCGGGACGGTCCTCACGGGCCAGTACCGCCGTGTCCCGCAGGCCAGGGTACTGGCCCAGGCGCGCCTCGATTTCGCCCAGTTCGATACGGAAACCGCGAATCTTGATCTGGTCGTCGTTGCGACCCAGGTAGTCGATATGACCGTCGGGCTGCCAGCGACCCAGGTCACCGGTCCGGTACAGGCGCGCCCCTCCGGTGGTGGCGAACGGATCGGCGATAAAGCGTTCGGCGGTCAGTTCATCACGGTTCAGATAGCCTCGGGCGACGCAGGCTCCACCAATGTAGATCTCCCCCGCTACCCCCACCGGCACCGGCCGGCGTTGTTCATCGAGCAGGTAGATACGGGTGTTGGCCACTGGCTGGCCGATGCTCGGCAAGGTCGGCCAGGCCTGTGGATCGCCGCTCAGGGTCAGGGCCGTGGTGACGTGGGATTCGGTCGGGCCATAGTGGTTGTGCAGACGCGCCGCGTCCAGACGCTCGAAGAAGCGCCGCATCGGCCCGGTGATCCGCAACTGCTCACCGGCGGTGATCACATCCTGCAAGGCGCAGGCCGGCTGCCCGGTTTCGGCCGCCATGGCCTCGGCCAGGGCTTGCAGGGCAATGCACGGCATATACAGCCGTTCGATGCGCTGCTGGCAGATATGCTGGAACAGCCGGCGGAAATCCAGGCGGATATCGGCATGGATCAGCGACAGCTCGCCACCGGCACACAGGGTGCTGAAGACTTCCTGGAACGCCACGTCGAAACCCAGGGCGGCGAACTGCAAGGTACGCTGCACGGGCCGGCCCTGCTCGGCGGCCTGGGCAATCTGCCACTGCATCAGGTTGACCAGTGGCGCGTGGGGCATGGCCACGCCCTTGGGCAAACCTGTCGAACCCGAGGTGTAGATCAGGTAGGCCAGGTGTGCCGAGGTCAGCGCCGGGAGCTGCGGATTGTGCCGGGGCGCGGCGTCGATGCCGCTCTCGCCCCTGGCCTCGGCCTCCAGCCGCAACACCGGCATGGTCGCCTGGGGGAAACGCTCGCGCAGGCCACGCTGGGTCAGCAGCACCCTGGGGGCGCTGTCTTCCAGCATATAGGCCAGGCGCTCGGCCGGGTACGACGGGTCCAACGGCACGTAGCCGGCACCGGCCTTGAGAATGCCCACCAGGCCGGCGACCATTTCCAGGCTGCGCTCGACACAGATCGCCACCCGGTCGTCGGCGCCGATGCCCTCGGCGATCAGCCGGTGGGCAATCTGGTTGGCCCACTGGTTCAGCTCGGCATAACTCAGGCGCTGGCCTTCATAGGTGACGGCCACGGCGTCAGGTTGTGCGGCAGCGTGGACCTCGAACAGTTGATGGACCAGCAGTCCTGGCGGATAGGCGCGATCGAAGGCGTTGAAGTCCTCCAGCAGCTGCCGGCGCTCCTGCGGCGGCAACCAGTCCAGGCTGTGCAGTGGTGCATCGGGCCGGCTGTCCAGCGCTTCGGCCAGTTGCTCCAGCACGGTATGCAGGTAGCCGCAGATCCGTTGCGCGCCGACTCCGGCCACGGCCTGAACGGTCAGGCCGAAGGAATCCCCCAGATCGTCCACCGACAGCGACAGCGGATAGTTGGTCCGTTCCTCGCCACCGAGCACTTCGACACCACCCCAGATCCTGGCCTGACCGACGTCCTCCGGTGCCTGGGCACCCACGGCGGCATGCCGGTAGTTCATCAGCGCGCTGAACAACGGGGTCGGCGCCGCGACGCCACTGCAAGCCTGGGCCAGCGACAACGGTGCATGTTCATGACCGAGCAAGGCCGCCAGTCGCCCGTGGGTCGTGCGCACGGCTGCCTGGATACCCTGCTCCCCTGCCGCGATTCGCAACGGCAGGGTATTGATGAACATGCCCAGGGCGCGATCGGCGCCCTCGCCACCGTGCAGGCGGCCCATCAGCACGGTGCCGAAGACCACGTCCTGGCGAGCGGACAGACGCCCCACCACCTGCGCCCAGGCCAGGTGGTGCAGGCTGGCGTTGCTCACCCCCAGGCGCCGGGCCTGATCCCGCAGCCGCCCGGCCAGGACCGGATCCACCGGCAGGTGGGCCTCCTCGATGCCGCTGCCGTCGCCCTGCAGGTCCTGCAGGCCGAAGGGCAGGGTCGGCTCGTCGACATCGCCGAGCATCTCGCGGAAAAACGCCTCATGCTCTTCACGACTCACCCCCAGGCGAGCCTGGGCGACATGGTTGCGATACGGCACCGAAGGCGCCAGCTCGGCGCCCCGGCCCTGACTGAAGGCCTCGATCTCCCGGCCCAGCAGGGCCAGGGAAGTGGCATCGTCGATCAGGTGATGGAACAGCAGGACTGCGACCCAACCGCCGTTGGCGGCATCCTCGGCGTAGTGCAGACGCATCATCGGAGCCTGGTGCAGATCCAGGCGCATCCGGCGCGGGTCGAAGTGCTGTTGCAACTGGGTCGCCACGTCACCTTGATCCGGATGCGGCAGGAACGCCTCGAGGCGCAGCCGGGCCTGGCGCCAGACCACCTGGACCGGCTCGTCCAGTTCCTCCCAGGCCACGCTGGTGCGCAGGATATCGTGCCGGTCGATCACCGCCTGCAAGGACTCGCTGAAATCCAGCAACCGTTCGAAACGGTCGACCCGCAGCAGAGCCCGCAACAGGTAGGGATCGCCCTCGTCGCTGCTCAAGTGGTGATAGAGAATGCCTTCCTGCAATGGCACCAGGGCATAGATATCCTGGACATTGGCCGCGCCACCCGGCACGCCGGCGACCACGCGGTCGATCTGGGCCTGGCTCAATCGGGCCAGGGGCAGCATGTCCGGGGTGATGTGCCGGCAACCGGCGGGGATGCCGTTGGCCGGGACCTGCACTTCGCTTGCGTGGCCGCTGGCGGCCGCCAGGGCGGCCAGGGTCGGCTGACCGAACAGCACCCGCACATCGGCCTTCAGGCCGACCTCATGCATGCGTTCGAGCAGTTTCACCGCCAGCAGCGAGTGGCCGCCCAGTTCGAAGAACTGATCGTGGCGCCCCACCCTGTCCACGCCGAGCAACTCGGCCCACAACCCGGCCAGGGTCACTTCCACCGCGCCCTCGGGGGCCACGTATTCGCGCCGGGCATAGGCCTCGGCCGCAGGCGCCGGCAGGGCCTTGCGATCGAGCTTGCCATTGGCGGTCAGCGGGAAGGCCTGCAGACTGACGAAGGCGCTCGGCAGCATGTATTCGGCCAGCGTCAGGCGCAGTTGCTCGCGCAGTTGCACGGCGTCCAGCTCGACGCCGGCGGCAGAGATGACATAAGCCACCAGGCGCTTGTCACCCGGCTCGTCCTCGCGCACCAGCACCAGCGCATCACGCACGCCCTCGCAGGCGGCCAGTTGCGCCTCGATCTCGCCCAGTTCGATACGGAAACCGCGGATCTTCACCTGCTCGTCGTTACGCCCCAGGTACTCCAGGCTGCCGTCGGCCAACCAGCGACCCAGGTCGCCGGAGCGGTACATCCGCGCCCCGGGGGCCGGGTCGAACGGATCGTCGAGGAAGCGTGAAGCGTTCAATTCCTCACGGTTGAGATAACCCCGGGCCACGCCCGCGCCGCCGACATACAACTCGCCCACCACGCCAGGCGGTACCGGATGCCCATGGCCATCGAGCAGGTACAGGCGCAGGTCGGGAATCCGTTTGCCGATCGGACTGGCTCCCACGCGCTGGGCATCCTCGGCCTGCAACGGGTAGTAGGTCACGTGCACCGTGGTTTCGGTGATGCCGTACATGTTCACCAGTTGTGTACCGGCATTCACGGCCCGCGCATACCAGGGCTTGAGCATCGCCGTGTCCAGCGCCTCACCGCCGAAGATCACCTGGCGCAGGGCATGGGGCTGGGCGTTGTCGCCCTGGGCGGCAATCAGCTGGCGGAACGCGCTCGGCGTCTGGTTGAGCACCGTCACCCCGGCGCTGCACAGCAGTGCGTAGCAATCCTGTGGCGAGCGGCTGACCAGTTGCGGCACGATCAGCAGACGCCCGCCGTGCAGCAGCGCGCCCCAGATTTCCCAGACCGAGAAGTCGAAGGCGAACGAGTGGAACAGCGCCCAGGTGTCCTGTTCGTTGAAACCGAACCAGTCCTCGGTGGCCGTGAACAGCCGCGCGACGTTGCGGTGCTCGACCATCACGCCCTTGGGCAGACCGGTGGAGCCGGAGGTGTAGATCACGTAGGCCAGGCTCGCAGGCGTCAGCCCCGGCACCTGCGGATTGCGGACGGACTCGTCCCGTAGATCCAGATCATCGAGATTGATCACCGGCACCTGTACCGGCGGCAAGGCTTCCTGCACCGACTGCTGGCTCAGCAGGGCCACCGGTTCACTGTCGCCCAGGGTGTAGGCCAGGCGCTCGCGGGGATAGGCGGGGTCCAGCGGTACGTAGCCGGCACCGGACTTGAGGATCCCCAAGAGGCCGATGATCATCGCCGGGCCGCGTTCGACGCAGATCGCCACCCGGTCATCCGGGCGCACACCGAGGGCCAGCAGGCGATGGGCCACCTGGTTGGCGCGGGCGTTGAGCTCGCCGTAGGTCAGGCTTTCGTCCTGATGCACCAGCGCCACGGCGTCCGGCCGCTCGGCGGCGCGGGCCTCGAACTGCTGGTGGATCGTCTGCGTCTGGGCGAACGGCTGCTGCCCGGCATTCCATGCCTGCAACTGCGAGGCATCGCTCGCATTGAGCACGGAGAACGCGCGCACGGGCAACTGCGCATTCGCCAGCCCCTGGTCCAGCACATGCTGCAGGCGCTCGGCCATCGGCTCGATCTCGTCGGCCTGGAAATACGCCTCGTTGTAGATGTAGTGCAGCCGGGATTCATTGTCGTAGAGGTTGGTGCGCAGGTGGATGGCCAGCGGCGTCTGTTCATGATCGTTCGAGGACTTGTACACCCGGGCGCTCGATTGGCCGAAGCGGATCAGGTAATGGTGCGGCTCGTAGGAGAATGTCAGGTCGAACAGCTGCAGACGGTCGGTACGGCGCAGTTCCAGCAAGCGGTTGAGATCGCTGAGCGGAAAACGCTGGTAGCGGTAATCCTGCTTGACCGCCCGACAGATGCCCTGCACCAGCTCGGCAAACGACAGCTCATCGCCAAACCTCAGGCGCACCGCGCTGAGTTGGGTAAACAGCCCCAGGGTTTTCTTGAACTTGGCATTGGAACGGTTGAGGATCGGCACGCCGACCACCAGCTCATCGCGCGCATGGATCCGGGTGAAGTAGACGTACAGTACCGCCAGCAGAACGTGGAAACGCGAGGCCTGAACGCTCTGGGCCAGTTCGTCGAGGCTGATGTCGAAGTGCCGGGCAAAACCGCAGGTGAAATGGCCGCTGCGGATCGGGCCTTCGCCCTGGGCCTGGAGGTGGCGTGGGGGCAGCAAGGGTTCGGGCAGCTCGCTGTACTTTTCCAGCCAGTAGGCCTGGTCGTGGGCGAAACGCGGCGACTGGCGGTAAGCGTGGTCGTCCTCGATGAAGTCGACATAGGACGGCGCCGTCAGATCGGGCGTACGCTCATCGAGCAGTGCGTTGTAGAGCTGACCGAGAGAAGCGAAGAGCGCATCGATACCCCAGCCATCGAGCACGATATGGTGGGCGTGGATGACAAAGTAATAGCGTTGCTCTTCGATCCTGAGCAAATGGAGACGGAACAACGGGCCGCCGCGCATCTCGAAGGCGGTCTCGATCTGGCGTTGCATCCAGCGCTGGGCAGACTGCCGGGGATCCGCCTCGCCCCGCAGGTCGATCGGTGCCACGCACATCGGCAGTGTTTCGGCAAAGGACTGCAGCGGCACGCCCTCCTCGTCGCGCTGGTCGAGCAGGACCATGCGCAAGGCGTCGTGCTTTTGCATCAGCAGGTCGACCGACCGCTGGAACACCTCGGGATCGAGGTGCCCCTCGATATCCAGATAGCCGCCGATGTTGTACAGCGGCGAATCGCCTCGGGTCATCTGGTCCAGCCAGATATTGCGTTGGGCAGCGGTCAGAGCAAACGCCATACATTTCTTCTCGCAAAGGGTCGGCCTCACCACGACGAAAAGGTGGCGATAGCTAAAAGTTGAGTCGGGTCCGGGGGTGACCTCGCCCAGCCTGGCGAAGCCGCCTCCCGGGAAGCGTCAAGAAGCGCTGGTATTCAGGCGCGCTTGCCCTGTACCGCACAATTCACGTCGGAGACGATCTGCCCGTCCACCAACTTGATGATGCGATCGGCCAGTTGGAAGTACTGGTCATCGTGGGTGATGATCAGGACTGTCTTGCCGCGGCGCTTGAGATCCGGCAGCAGCTCTTCGTAGAAGAAACGCTTGAACGGCGGGTCCTGGTCGGCGGCCCATTCGTCCAGCAGGTAGATCGGCCGATCTTCCATGTAGGCGCAAACCAGGGCCAGGCGTTTCTGCTGCCCATAGGACAGCGCCTTGGTCGTCGAGTAGCCCATCCCCTCGATGCTGATCTTGTCGGCCAGGCCCAGGGTCGCCAGGTATTTCTGCGCGAGTTCCGTGCTGGCATCCTCCTGCTCGTCCGGGCCGATCAGGCGGTTGAACAGCTGGAAGTCGGAGAACACTGCGGAAAACAGGTCACGGTAGTGGTTGCGCGAGGTGTCGGTGATCGGCTTGCCGTCGAGCAGTACCTGCCCCTCCTGGGGGATGTAGAGTCCGCTGAGCACCTTGGCCAGGGTACTCTTGCCGCAGCCGTTGCCACCGACGATATAGATCAACTCACCGGCACGTACCGTCAGGTCGATGGGCCCCAGGGCAAAACCGGAGCCGCTGATCGGATCCACGTAGTTCATGCGCACATTCTGCAACTGGATGCTGTTCCAGTCCCTCTTGTGATCCAGGAACAGCACGTTGGCGGTTTCGCTGGCGAGGGCTTCGGGTTCGGGATGCGGGTCGTTGATGGAGAAACCGAACTCCGCCAGGCGGGCACTGGCGACACGTCCCTGGGCCAGCAGCGGCATGGCGCTGACCAGCAGCGACAGCGGGCCCATGATGTACAGCACGGCCAGCACACTGGCGCTCAGGGTCTTGCTGTCAATTGTGCCGGCCATGGGGGCCACGAACAGCAGGCAACCGATCAGCAGCGACAAGGTCAGTTGACCGACATTGTCGGCCGCGGTGTACCAGAGCCGTTCGAAATAGTTGTAGCGGGCCACCTTGGTCGAGGACTCCTCGATCGCCGAACGGCTGAACCAGCGGCGGCGAATGCCGTTCAGCTTGAGCTCCTTGAGACCGAACACCAGGGCATGGGTGTATTCGTTGAACGCGGTGAACTCGTCGCGCACCTTGCGGGTGACGCTCATGCCCCCCATGAAAAAGCCCATGTAAAGCGTGACCCCCAGCACGATCAGGCCCATGGTCAGTGCGAACACGATCCAGGACAGATAGGCCAGGTAGCCGATACCGAACAGAAACACCGCCGTTTCCACCAGCACCGTCGGCATGATCACCAGGGTACTGTTCAATTGCGGGATATCGTTGGTGAGCATGGTCAGGACATTCGGCGCCCCGCGGCGATCGACCTCTTCCAGGGGCGTCACCAGGATCCTGCGGCACAGGGCAATACGCAGGCGGGTCATGATGCGCATGCTGGCATAGGCGGGAAACAGCGCGGCGCCATTACGGAACAGCAGCGCCACCACGCTCAGACCGACGAACCAGTACACCGTCTGCCACTGGAAGCGCTCCTCGTGGATCGCCTGGTTGATCACATTGACCACCGCGATGGAGGCTACGCCGCTGATCACCCCGGTCAACAGGGTCATCAGGGTCAGCCAGGGATGGTTGCGCCACAGCAGGCGCATGACCGAGCCGGGTTTGGCCTTTTTCTCTTGCCCGTTGTTCATTGGTGACTGTCCTTGAATGCTGGGGCCCGCTCGCCGGCCGGCCGTTTAAAGTCCTGGGAGACCCGGCGTGGGGTCGTTCAGACGGGCTTCCAGACATCGTCCCGGGCGGTCATTTCACCCATGGCGACGACGATCAGCCGAGGTTCCTCGTAGGGGTCGCGGGCATGGGCGGCGAGCATGTTGTCCAGCATCACCACATCGCCCTTGCGCCAGTCGAAACGCACTGCGCAATCCTCGTAGGCCTCGCCGATCAGGGCCATGACCGAGTCTTCGATCGGTGAGCCGTCGCCATAGCTGACCAGCCGTGGCAGGCGGTCGGCACCGAACATGTCCAGCAGGTCCTCGCGCATTTCCTCACCCAGGCAGAATGGATGGTGCAGTTGCACCTGGTTGAAGAAGCAACGCTCACCGGTGAACGGATGGGTGATCACCGCCGGACACTGGGTGCGGATCTGCAGGGTATCGGCGTCGAGCCACTCGAAATCGGTGCCCTGCTCGCGGCAGCGCTGTTCGACGACGTCACGCGAGGAGGTGCCGAAGAACGATTCCCAGCCCGGTTCGACACCGGCGGTAAAGGTGCGGCTGTACATCAGGCCCTTGCGTTCGAAGCGCTCGACCACCTCGGCCGGCAGGCGCCCGAGCACTTGCCGGATATCGGCCAACGGCGTCGCCCCGCCGACCCGCGAGGGTTGTTCGCAGAAGAACCATTGCTTGCGCGGCCAGCTCTCCAGGTGCGAGCTTTCGTTGTGGTAAAGGATCATCTCGCGTTCGGGATAGGGCGTGGAGCGATAGACATTGCGCCCACCCTCCTTCTTCGGCAGGTCGCCGTAGCTGCCATGCAGGCCCGGCGACAGCGCCTCGGCGAAGGTTTCGAAGGCCGCGACCGAACCCAGGTCGAAGCCGCGGAACAGCAGCGCGCCGTATTGGCACAGCAACGCCTCGATCGCCTCGCGTTGCGTGGATGCCCACAGCGCCGGATCCAGGCCGGCCGCGACGGGCTCGACCACCACCGGCAGGCTGATGCCGGGGGCCAGGAAGGACAGGCGCACCAACGGGTCGCCCACTCCATCGGGCCAGGCCGGCGAATTCGGCAGTTCGTCAGCGGTGAAAACCGGCGCAGCGTTAGCTTGAAGACTCATTGAACACTCCTGGACCACAGCCCCTCACATCCACGTTGTATGGCGCGAGACCGAACCGGTCCCAGCGCCGCGCAAGGATAAGAACATCGATGGCGGGGAGCTGTCTGTCACTGCAAACCGGGACAGGCGCCGCGTATGCCGCCCGTGATGGCTTTGTCCCCATTTCCCGCGACAGACGCCGGCGACCGCTCAATGCTGAAATGCGGCCACTGCGGATCGTGCCGGCTCTTTCGCAATGGGTCCCCAGGCCGCAGGGACGTCTCAAGTGCAGCGCAACTCGTCAAGGCGCCGATTCGCTGCACCTGGTTATTACACAGGAGCGTAAGTCATGCCGATCAAGAACACTGGCGAATCGGTCAACACCGCGCCAGCCCCTCTCACGTCCGGTGCTTTCCTGCATGAGATATTCGGTGCACGGGCGCGTGAGTTTCCCGAGCGAACGGCGGTGTCCGACGCCACTCGGACATTGAGCTATGCGCAACTCGACGCGCTGTCGTCGAAGCTCGCGGCGCGCCTGCGCCATGAGGGCGTGAAGGATGGCATGCGTGTCGGCATGTACCTGCCACGCAGCGTCGATCTGGTCATCAGCCTGCTGGGCATCCTCAAGGCCGGCGGTACCTATGTCCCGATCGATCCGCAGTATCCGGGCAAGCGTGTCGAGCACATCGTGCGCGACAGCGGCCTGAACCTGGTGATCGGCGACGCCGCGAACCTGCCGCAGAGCCCGGCCCTGCGCGTGCTGCCACTCGACCAACTGCTGTCCGCGCCGGCACTGGAGCCGAGTGCCGATGTCGGCCGTCGCGACCCGGACCAGGCCACCGCCTACATCATCTACACCTCCGGTTCCACCGGTGAGCCCAAGGGCGTACAGGTTGCCCACGGCAACGTCAGCCGCCTGCTGGAAAGCACACAACGCGTCTACGGTTTCAACGCCCAGGACGTCTGGTCGATGTTCCACTCCATCGGTTTCGACTTTTCGGTCTGGGAAATCTGGGGCGCCCTGGCCCACGGTGGCCAGGTCAGCGTGGTGCCGTATGACGTCTCCCGCTCTCCGAGCGCCCTGCGCCAATGGCTGTCGGACCAGCGCGTGACCGTGCTCAGCCAGACCCCATCGGCCTTCCGCGGCCTCGACGAGGCCGATCGTGGCAGCAAGGCGCCCCTGGCCCTGCGCTATGTGGTCTTCGGTGGCGAGGCGCTGCCGACCACCGTGCTGCGTTCCTGGGTCGCGCGCCATGGCGACCAGAAGCCGGCACTGATCAACATGTACGGCATCACCGAAGCGACCGTTCACACCACCTTCAAGCGCGTCCTGGGCCAGGACCTGGAAACCGGCGCGATCGTCTCCGTCGGCCAGCCGCTGGATGGCTGGCGGCTGCACCTGCTCGACGCCAACCAGGCAGCGGTGCCCCGGGGCACCGCCGGCGAGCTGTATATCGAAGGCGCCGGCGTGGCCCAGGGCTACCTGAACCGTGCCAGCCTCAATGCCGAACGGTTCATCCAGTTGCCCGGCACCTCGACCCGCGCCTACCGCACCGGCGATCTGCTGATCCTGGGTGAAGACGGCGAGTACCGTTACGCCGGTCGTTGCGACGAGCAACTGAAGATCAGCGGTTTCCGCATCGAGCCGGGCGAGATCGAGGCCTGCCTGCAGACCAGCCCGCACGTGGCGGCCGCCCATGTCGGCGCACACGACTATGGCGATGGCGACCTGCGCCTGGTGGCCTATGTGGTCCCAAGCCATGGCCTCGGCGCCTGGACCGAGCAGGTCCGTGGTGAAGTCACCGCCCTGGTGGCCGCCAGCCTGCCGGACTACATGCGTCCTTCGACCTACCTGGCCCTGGCGCAGTTGCCGGTGACCGCCCATGGCAAGATCGACAAGCAGCAACTGCCCTCGCCCACCGGCGGCGTCACCCCGGTCGGCGCGGCCGGCAACCCGGAGCTCAACCAGGTCGAGCAGTTCGTGCTCAAGGTGTGGAACGAGGACCTGGGCCTGAAGAACATCGGTCTGAACGACGACTTCTTCGATTTCGGCGGCACCTCCCTGGCCCTGATCCGTTCGCTGAACAAACTCAAGACCCACTTCCAGATCAGCCTCGACCCCGGTGTCCTGGCGAACGGCGCAACCGCCAAGGTGCTGGCCGACTATATCTCCCGCACGCAACTGGCTCCCGAACAGTTCGTGCTCAAGGTCTGGAACGAGGACCTGGGCCTGAAGAACATCGGTCTGAACGACGACTTCTTCGATTTCGGCGGCACCTCCCTGGCCCTGATCCGCTCGCTGAACAAACTCAAGACTCACTTCCAGATCAGCCTCGACCCCGGTGTCCTGGCGAACGGCGCGACCGCCAAGGTCCTGGCCGACTACATCTCCCGCAACCTTGTTCAAGCCCATTGACCAAAAGGAAAGACCCGTGAGCAAAAAATTCGCCCTGACCCCGGAAGAACGCGCCTCGTTCGAAAAGAACGGTTTCATCGGCCCATTCGATGCCTATTCGCCGGAAGAAATGAAAGAGGCCTGGAAGCGTACCCGCCTGCGCATGCTCGACCGTAGCGCGGCGGCCTACCAGGACCTGGATGCCATCTCCGCCGGCACCAACATCGCCAACTACGACCGTCACCTGGATGACGACTTCCTGGCCGATCACATCTGCCGCGCGCAGATCTGCGACCGCGTCGAAAGCATCCTCGGCCCGGACGTACTGTGCTGGCGCACCGAGTTCTTCCCCAAGTACCCAGGCGATGAAGGCACCGACTGGCACCAGGCCGACACCTTCGCCAACGCCTCCGGCAAGCCACAGATCCTCTGGCCGGAACACGAGGACTTCGGCGGTACCATCACCGTCTGGACCGCGTTCACCGACGCCACCATCGCCAACGGTTGCCTGCAGTTCATCCCCGGCACCCAGAACAGCATGAACTATGACGAAACCAAGCGCATGAGCTACGACCCCGAGGCCAACAACAGCTCGGTGGTCAAGGACGGCGTACGTCGCGGTTTCTTCGGCTACGACTATCGCCAGTTGCAGATCGACGAGAACTTCAAGCCCGACGAATCCGCCGCCGTGCCGATGGTGATGAAAGCCGGCCAGTTCATCATTTTCTGGTCGACCCTGATGCACGCCTCCTACCCGCACAACGGTGAGTCCCAGGAAATGCGCATGGGCTTCGCGTCGCGCTATGTGCCGTCGTTCGTGAAGATCTACCCGGACTCCGATCACATCGAGGAATACGGCGGTCGCATCAGCCTGGAGAAATACGGCGCGGTACAGGTGGTCGGTAACAAGACGCCGGACTACAACCGCCTCGTGACCCATACCACCCGCGGCAAGAAATTCGAAGTGGCCTGATCCCTACCAGCCTGACGACAGTTGGCCTGCGCAATGTGCCTACAGGAGTTGAAATCCATGACTATTTCCACCGACGCAACGTTGCGCCTGTGCGAGACCGTGAGGATGCTTAGGCACCTTGCCATCCACCTGCCCGATCCCGTTTGCCTGAGCTTTCTCGCCCACGGCGATGGCCCGCTCCCCGAGCAGGCCTCGCCCAGCGTCAGGGCCACGGAACGCGCGGTCAACGCCGCCTTTGCGCGGATCGGCGTGCATGCCCTGCAGTACCTGCACGGGGGCGAGGCCCAGCTGTCGTCCTTCGAATACTTTATCAGCCGCAAGATCTGCGAGGCGCTCGACTACCGCTACGATCACTTCGACGATGACGAAGAGAGCACGGCGTTCAAGCGGGCGCTCAAGCATTTCGATTTCAGCGGTGCCGCGCCGCACATCGAGGCGCTGCACCTGACCACCCGCGACAACGTCGCCCTGTCGGTCTATGCCGGCACCCACCGGGAGCGTCCGGCAATCGTCCTCGCCCTGCCCTGCGGCATGCCCTTCGACCTTTGCCGCGACTGGTTCGACGCACTGAGCGAACGCTTCTTCGTGGTCACCTGGGAGACCCGCGGGCTGTTCGGTGCCTGCGAGTCCTTCGATGGCATCGCCGTGGACACCCAGGCCCAGGTCGCCGACCTGATCAGCGTGATGAATCACTACGAACTGTCCACCGCCCACCTGATGGGCATCTGCGGCGGCGCGGTGATCGCCCTCAGTGCCGCCGCGGCCCACGGCGACCGGGTCAGTTCCCTGAGCCTGTGGCATGGCGACTACAACCTGGGCGACGACAACCTGCGCACCGCCCATCAGCAGAACTTCGAGTGGCTGATGGAAGCCGCGGCCCAGGACCGCCACGAGGCCAGCGACCTGCAGACGATGTTCCTCGACCAGGCGACGCTGGCCACCACGCCCGAGCCGATCGCCCATGTCGCGCTCTATCCCTACGTCAACCCGGAGCTGTTCTATCGCTATGCGCGCCTGAACGACGCCTTGAACAAGACCGAGCTGGCCTCGCAGCTGGCGCGGGTCGCGGTACCGACCCTGGTGGTCGCCGGCGACGCCGATGCCACCACGCATATCGGCGGATCGCGCCACATCGCCGCCTCGATCGAGGAGGCCACCCTGCATGTGGAACGCGATGGCAGCCACCTGGCGTTCTTCGAGTCCACCCAGCTGGCCAAGCAGACCGCCTTCAACTTCCTGGAAGAAGTCCTGCAGCCGACTTTCGCCTGACGGTTGCGGACAGACAACAAAAGGGGGCTTGCGCCCCCTTCTTCGTTCCTGCCGCCGGCGACGGCCAAAGCGGCCCGTTTGCGCGGACCGCTGCGTCCGCTATCAGGCGGCGATCATGTTCTTTTCGCGATAGAACTCGAGGTACAGAACGGTACGGAAATCCCGCGAGGCATTGACCGCGAAGTGATCGAGCGAGCCATCGAAGATCACCAGGTTGCCATTGGTGCTCTGGTTGAAGTTGCCGTTGACGTTGAGGTAGGCGTAGTTGCCGGTGACGGGAGCATCGATGGTCAGTTGCATGTGCAGCAGCCCCTCCTCCCAGGTGCCGGTATGGGCATGGGTGCCCAGGAACACGTTGGGTTCCATGCGCAGCAGGGCACAGAGCTTGACCCCAGGGATCTGGGTCAGCAGCTCGATGGTTTCCGGCATCGCCTCACGGGCATAGGGAATCGGTGTGTCGTAGGCCATCAGGCCATACTGGGTCCACTCGGGCATCACTTCCATGTTGTCGCCCCAGCCCCAGATCCAGCCGTACTGACCACCGGCAGCCATGTGTTCATCGACTTCGTTGACGATATCGGTGATCTGCTTGCCGACCCGGTTGATGGTCAGGGTCGGCGCATTCAGGGCGAGAAACTCCTTGCGAATCACCTCCCAGTTGTTGGCCAGGTGCTGAAGCTTGGGGAAGTGACTGGGATCATAAAATGACGGACGCATAGGTCCTCCTCTATCGATTGTTGTCGGCTCGGATGGCGATGCGGGCGCAGTCCTGACGACTGCGCGAGAGCCTGCAAAGGTTGACCCAGCGCCCCTGGCCTGTCTGTCACGGGAATCTGGTACAACAGGCCCGCCACGCGGCCTTCAGGGCTTTTTCACAGGGCGTCGGCCTGTACCGGATCAGCCGTGTGCCGCGGTGCCGCCTCGGGCTGCGCGCCCTCCAGGCGGCGCATCGGCCCATGGCACAGGACACTCAGGGCCAACAGCGCAAAGCAGGCCCCGGCCACCACGAACAGCATTGCCACCCCGCGCCCCGGGCCGACCCCCAGCCAGCGTCCGATCGATTCGGCATAGGCCCCGCCAGGCACCAGCGCCGGTTGAAACCAGTGGTCGACCAGCAGGCCACCGACGAAGATCGTCAGGCTGGTGGTGGCAATGGTCAGCATGCTGATCAAGGCAAAGACACTCGCCCGGTTGCCGGCGGGGATCCTGCGCATCCAGAGCGAGTTGACACTGGCGTCGGCCACGCTCGCCGCGGTAATGGCGACAAAGGCCAGCGAGCAGTAGGCAAAGGCGTGGGAGACCACACCCAGGGCGATCACACACAGCGCCAGCAACAGATCAGCCGCGGCCACCAGGGCCATCAATCGTCGCGGGTTGCCCATGGATATCAGCAGCCCGGCACCGGCGAGCCCGCCCAGGGCCGCCCAGGTGTAGGCCATGCCCAGGGTCTGGCTGCCCAGGGTGGACAGCAGCAACGGCGTCATCATCAGGGTGGCCAGCGACAGCATGGCATTGCGCAGCATGGTGTAGACCAACAGGCCGGCCATCAGCCGAGTGCCGGCAAAAAACCTCAGGGCGGCCGCGACGTTCCCCATCGCTCCGTGCAGCACCGTGCCCTTGGCAGGGCTGTCAGGTCGTTCGCAGGACTGCCGCAGATGGGAAAAGGCCTTGATCACCAGCAAGGTGCCGGAGCAGAAGGTGATCAGGTCCACCGCCAGGATGGTCACCAACCCCGCGTGGGCCATGATCGCACCCGCCAGCAACGGCGCAACCAGCGCCGAGGCGTTCTTGCTGATCCCCATGAGGCCCGAGGCACGGGTGAACTTGTCGGGGGCGACGATCGAGTTGACGGCTGCCTGGTAGGCCGGCTTGCGGAAGGCCGAGACGATCGAGGCCAGGCAGTTGAAGATATACAGGTGCAGCGGCTCCAGGCGATCGAACCAGAGCAGCCCCATGACGGCGAAGAGCAGCAGCGCCAGGCTGACGTCGCAACAGATGATGATCAGTCGATGGCTGACCCGGTCGGCCAGCCCACCGGCCAACGGCAGGAACACCACCGCGGGCAGCGTCGCCGCCAACACCACGTTGGCGAAGGCCACTGCCGAGCCGGTATGGGAGTAGACCCAGACCCCGAGGGCGAACTCCATAAGGGCGGTGCCGACGATCGCCAGGGACTCGCCGCACCACAGAAAATAGAAACTTCGTCCCAGGTCGAAGGATGGCCGACGGCGCGAGAGGCTCATGGGCGCACATCGCGAGGGCTGAAGAGATCACTCACCTTCTGCGCCAGCTGCCAGGCCAGGGAGTAGGCCACCGCGCCCAGCACCAGCGGCGCCAGCCGGGAAAACAGATAGGTACGCAGCACCCGCCTGGCGATCGGCGAGCGGATATCGCCACTGACATGCAGGGGCGTCGGGAAGGTTGCCGCAACGGTGGCACCGAACGCGTCGTCCATCGATTGCACGGCGTGCCACCAGTACACCGGGATGTACAGCGCATCGCCCGGTTCCACCACCGTGCGCAGCGCCTTCAGGTCGCGCGTTCCGGGGAAGCGCCGGGTATCGATGTCATACAGGTAGCCCGCCTCTTCGATCACCGGCCGCAGCGCCCGCCAACTGGCCTCGTCCGGTGGCAGCAGGAGCACTTCCTTGGCACCGACCACCTGGGCCATGAAAGTCTCGTCGACCACATGGAAATGCCAGTCGGTATAGGAATTGCGGTAGAGGAAACTGCGATGGGGCGGGTAATGCCGGGATTTGGACAATTGCGGCATGAACGGCAGGCCGCCGACGTCATCCTTCATCTGCTCGATGGCCGAGCCCTCGGAAAAACGGCAGCTGTCCGCCACCAGGGGATCATGCCCCTCGCCCAGGCCGTCGAGAAACTCGTGAAACGGCATCTCCCGGTAAACCGTGTCGGCATACGCGGTCAGCGCCGCCTTGACCTCGGGTTTCGACCAGCCGATGACTTCCGAGACGATCTTCGAACGCACCACCACCGGCTTGTTGCGCGAGTTCGCCTTGAAGTAGTCCAACTGCTGCCATTTCTGGAACGCCGGCCAGTGGCGCACGGCATTCTTCACCAGGCACGGACGGTTGCGGTTGACGTAGCGACGGATGAATGCCTCCCGGGTAATCGTCAACGCATCGATCACTTCGACAGGGCCTGCCTGAGGATGGTTGGGAAAACGCGACAGACTCCAGAACTTCGACTCAGGGCGGTTCACTTCGGCAATCGATGACATGGTGCGACCCTCGCAAGAACACTCAGGGCCGTTGATATAACAGAGTCACACGCACGCGCCCAAACGCACCGATGCCCGCACCGCGCGGTTGTCCCTGCTTCCCATGACAGACATCAACGGGTGGATGCTCTAGCTTTTTTCGCACGCTTTCCCTCGTCCCGCCGACCGACAATCGAGCCTTCGCGCCGTGCTGTCCCTCGCTCGGAGACGAGCCCACTGATTTCTGCAAACAGGTGCTCCGAAATGGATTCGTCGACCGAAAAGCTGTCCGCGCAAACCAGCGTGTCCCACGAACTGGCTTCGGTCCAGCAGGGTATCTGGCTCGATCAGATCGCCCACCCTGATCTGCCCTACTACAACATCGGCATGTCCCTGGAGATCCGCGGCGAGATCGACATCCCGCTGTTCGAGAAAGCGATCGAAATGGTCGCCAACCGCAACGACACGCTGCGCCTGAGTTTCAGCCATGAAGGCGGCACCGGTCGCCAGCGGGTCTTGCCCGAGGTCAAGGTCAAGCTCGAAGTGGTGGAGTTTTCCGAGGCCGACGACGACGCCGGCCTGGCCATGGAGTATCTGCGCGAAGCCTTTCGCAAACCGTTCGAGTCCTTGACCGGCCAGCTCTGGGAGGCGCGCATGGTGCGTTGCGGACCAAAGCGCCATTACTGGCTCAACCGCTACCATCACCTGGTCACCGACGGCATCGGCGTGGCGCTGATCGGGCATGCGGTGGGCGCCGCCTACAACAGCCTGCTGGCCGGCAACGAGGAAGTCGCCGAGGGCCACTCCTACCTGTCGTTTCTCGAGGAAGACCGTGCCTACCTGCAGTCCTCGCGCTACGAGCGCGACCGTCAGTTCTGGCAGGAAGTCTACGCGCAACTGCCACCGCCGCTGTTGCAGCGCCGCGCCGACTTCAAGGCCGGCAAGGCCAACGAACTGGCGCCCAGCGCCCAGGTCCAGGCGATGCTGCCGCGGTCGCTGTACAACGCCCTGACGCAGTTCGCCAGCGAACGCAGCCTGTCGGTGGCCCATGTGCTGATCAGCGTGGTCGGCACCTATTTCTGCCGCACCGTGGGAGTCGATGAAATCGTCATCGGCATGCCGGTGCACAACCGCACCACCGCCCGCCAGAAAGCCACCGCCGGCATGTTCTCCTCGGTCAGCCCGATTCGCCTGGCGGTCGACCCGCAAGGTTCGCTGCTGGACCTGATGAACGCCGCCGGTGCGCAACTGCGTCGCTGCTACCGCCACCAGCGTTTCCCCATCGCCGAGCTCAACCGCACCCTGCGCCTGGCCCAGACCGGGCGTCGGCAGCTGTTCGACGTTTCGCTGTCGTTCGAAAGCCTCGACGGCGACGATCAGTTTGGTGGCACCTCGTCGCGGGTGATCACCATGGACAACGGCTACGAGCAGACGCCGATGGCGATTTTCGTGCGCGACTACCATCCGTTCGAAGACGTGCACCTGGACTTCAACTTCAATACCGCCTACTACAGCCTCGAAGAGGCCCAGCGCCTGCAACAGCGCATGTTCGCCATGCTCGAAGCGGTGCTGGAACAGCATGACACCCCCGTGGCGCACTTCCCGCTGATGGGCGAGGAGGAACGCCGGCAGTTGCAGGTCGGATTCAACGATACCGCCCGCGTCTATCCGCGTGACGTACTGATCCACCAGTTGGTCGAACAGCAGGTCGCCCAGCGGCCGAACGCCTGTGCCGTACGCGGCGACAGCGGGCCGCTGCTCAGCTACGAACAACTCAACCGCCAGGCCAACCAGCTCGCCCACCGGCTGATCGAACTGGGGGTGGAACCCGATGCCCGGGTTGCCGTCAGCCTGCGCCGCGGCCCGGAGATGGTCATCGCCCTGCTGGGCATTCTCAAGGCCGGCGGTGCCTATGTGCCGGTCGACCCGGACCTGCCGAGTGCCCGCCAGGCCTACATGCTCGACGACAGCGCGCCACGTGCGGTCCTCACCGTCCAGGCGCTACGGGACGGGCTGCCGGCCCTGAACGTGCCGGTGCTGCTGCTCGACGACCCCGACGACAGCGCACAACTGGCGGCACAGCCGACCTTCAACCCGGATCCCCGGGTCCTCGGCCTGCAGCCCGGGCACCTGGCCTACGTGCTCTACACCTCGGGTTCCACCGGGACACCGAAGGGGGTGATGAACGAACACCTGGGCGTCGTCAACCGCCTGCTCTGGGCCCGTGACGAATACGCCGTCGACGCTACCGACCGGGTGCTGCAGAAGACCCCGTTCGGTTTCGACGTGTCGGTCTGGGAGTTCTTCCTGCCGTTGCTCGCCGGTGCCGAACTGGTCATGGCCCGTCCGGGTGGCCATCAGGAACCGGACTACCTGGCCCGGGTGATCCGCGAGGCCGGTATCACCCTGCTGCACTTCGTGCCATCGATGCTCGATCTGTTCCTGGAACATCGTGCCAGTCGCGACTTCCCCGACCTGCGCCGGGTGCTGTGCAGCGGCGAAGCCCTGCCCCGTGGCCTGCAACGACGCTTCGAACAACAACTGGCCGGTGTCGAGCTGCACAACCTCTATGGCCCGACCGAAGCGGCCATCGACGTCACCGCCTGGCAGTGCCGTCCCGGCGATCCGGGCGAAAGCGTGCCGATCGGTCGCCCCATTGCCAATATCCAGATGCACGTGCTCGATACCCTGGGCCAGGTACAACCGCTGGGCGTGGCCGGTGAGTTGCACATCGGCGGTATCGGCGTTGCCCGGGGCTATCTGAACCAGCCTCAACTGACGGCCGAGCGCTTCGTCGCCGACCCGTTCTCCAGCGATCCCCAGGCGCGCCTGTACAAGACCGGCGACCTGGGCCGCTGGCTGGCCAACGGTGCCCTGGAGTACCTGGGGCGCAACGACTTCCAGGTGAAGATCCGCGGCCTGCGCATCGAGATCGGCGAAGTCGAGGCTGCCCTGGCCCTGTGCGCCGGGGTTCGCGAGGTGGTGGTGATCGCCCGTGAAGACGAGCCCGGCCAGGCGGAAAGCAAGCGCCTGGTGGCCTATGTCTGCGGCGAACCGGCACCCGCCGAACAACTGCGCAACGAACTGCTCAAGCACCTGCCCGAATACATGGTGCCCAGCGCCTTCGTGCACCTGGACAAGCTGCCACTGACCGCCAACGGCAAGCTCGACCGCCGTGCCCTGCCCGCCCCGGGCGTCGAATCCCTGGCCAGCAAGGCCTACGAGGCCCCTGTCGGCGAGACCGAAGTGGCCATCGCCGAAATCTGGAAAACCCTGCTCGGTCTCGACCAGGTCGGTCGTCACGACGGCTTCCTCGAACTGGGCGGCCATTCGCTGCTCACCGTGCAACTGCAGGCCCGCCTGCACCAGGAACTGGGGGCCGAGATCGACCTGCGCACCCTGTTCGGCATCGGCTCCCTGCAAGCCCTGGCCCAATGCGTGGACCAGGCCGGCCGTTCCTCGTTGCAGACCATCGAAGCCGTGGCCCGCGACCAGGACCTGCCACTGTCCCTGGCCCAGCAACGCCTGTGGTTCCTCGACCAGCTCGACCACGCCGCCAGCATCGCCTATCACATGCCCGCGGCCCTGCGCCTGCGCGGCCAGCTCGACCGCCAGGCCCTGCAACGGGCCCTGGACCGTATCGTCGCGCGTCACGAAAGCCTGCGCACCACCTTCGAACGCCAGGGCGATCACGTCCGCCAGCGCTTCGCCCCAGAGGACATCGGCTTCAGTCTGCTCGAGCATGACCTGCGGGACCTGGACGAGCAGGCCCGGCAACAGGCCGTCGAGCGACTGGGCCGTGAGGAATCCGGCGCACCGTTCGACCTGAGCCAGGGTCCGCTGATTCGCGGACGCCTGCTGCAACTGGCCGAGGACGAACATGTGCTGCTGGTCACCCAGCACCATATCGTCTCCGATGGCTGGTCCGTGGCCGTGCTGATCGGCGAGTTCAATCGCCTCTACAGCGCCTTCAGCCAGGGCCTGGACGATCCGCTGCCGGCGCTGACCCTGCAATACGCCGACTACGCCGCCTGGCAGCAACAGTACCTGCAAGGCGAACGCCTGCAGGCCCAGACCCGTTTCTGGAACGAGCACCTGAGCGGTGCGCCAGGCCTGCTGGAACTGCCGGCCGATCGTCCGCGGCCCCAGGTACAGAGCTACCGGGGCGCCACCCTGCCCCTGGAACTGCCGGCCACCCTCAGCACCCGGCTGCGCCAGTTCAGCCAGCAACAGGGCCTGACGCCGTTCATGACCCTGCTGGCCGCCTGGTCGATCCTGCTCTCGCGCCTGAGCAACCAGGCCGAAGTGGTGGTCGGTACTCCGGTGGCCAACCGGCCGCGCCAGGAAACCGAGGCGCTGATCGGCTTCTTCGTCAACACCCTGGCCCTGCGGGTCGATGTCCAGGCCCACGAACGCGTCGAGCAGTTGCTGGCGCGGGTCAAGGCCATCACCCTGGAGGCCTACGACCATCAGGACCTGCCGTTCGAACAGGTGGTCGAAGCCCTGCAGCCGGAGCGCAGCCTCGGCCACAGCCCGCTGTTCCAGGCCATGCTGGTGCTGGGTAACACTCCGCAGGACCAGGCGCTGTCGCTGCCCGGCCTGGAACTGACGCCACTGCCCCAGGCCAGCGGCACCACCCAGTTCGACCTGAGCCTGTCGCTCAATGACGACGGCGCAACCATCCGTGGCCAGTTCGAGTACGCCACCGATCTGTTCGACGCCAGCACCATCGAACGCTGGAGCCGCCACCTGCTGCACCTGCTCGACGCCCTGCTTGGCGATATCACGCAGCCGCTGGCAACCCTGCCGCTGCTCGATCACCAGCAGCGTCGCGAACTGCTCACCGGTTTCAACCGGACCTACGTCCCGTTCGCCGAAGGCCTGCGCTTGCAGGACCTCTTCGAACAGCAGGTGCAGGCACGCCCCGAGGCCATCGCGGTGCAGGCCGAAGGCATCGCCCTGAGCTATGCCGAACTCAACACCCGGGCCAACCGCATCGCCCATCGCCTGATCGCCGCGGGCCTGCAGCCGGATGAGCGGGTGGCCCTGCTGGTGGAGCGCAGCCCGGAAATGATCGTCGGCATCCTCGCCATCCTCAAGGCCGGTGGCGCCTATGTGCCGCTCGACCCGAACTATCCGCAGGACCGCCTGCAACACATGCTCGACGACAGCGCGCCACGGGTGCTGCTGAGCCAGAGCGATCTGGCCCGGCAACTGCCGCCACTGTCGATTCCCAACCTGTCGCTGACGGACAGCCCCGGTAACGACGCCAATCCCCACGTCGCCCATCTGACCTCGCGGCAGCTGTGCTACGTGATGTACACCTCCGGCTCCACCGGCAAGCCGAAAGGCGTGATGCTCGAGCACCGTTCCGTGTGCAACCAGATCGGCGCCCTGCAGGAACGCTACGGCCTCAATCCAAAGGACCGCGTCCTGCAATTCGCCACCATGACCTTCGACATGTCCGTCGAGGAGATCTTCGGTGCCCTGCTCTCCGGCGCCACCCTGGTGCTGCGCTCGGACGCCTGGATCGCCGGCACCGCCGCCTTCGCCGCGCTGTGCGAGCAGTACGCGATCACCGTCGCCAACCTGCCTACCGTGTTCTGGCAACAGGTCGCCCGCGATGCCCATGTCCCCCTGCCGACCTCCCTGCGCCAGTTCATGATCGGCGGCGAAGCCGTGGGCAAACAGGCGGTGGCCCAGTGGTTCGAGCGGGAAACCCATCGTCCGGCGCTGTTCAACGCCTACGGTCCGACCGAAGCCACGGTCAACGCCTCGATCCGCCTGATGGAACGCGACAACGAAGACTTCCGCTCCATCGGCACGCCGGTGCGCAATACCCAGCTGCATGTGCTGGATGCCGCCGGTAACCTCGCGCCCCTGGGCGTGGCCGGTGAGTTGCATATCGGTGGCGTCGGCGTGGCCCGCGGCTACCTCAACCGGGCCGAACTGAGCGCCGAACGCTTCATCACCGATCCGTTCAGCACCGCCTCGGACGCCCGGCTGTACAAGACCGGCGACCTGGCCCGCTGGCGCGCCGACGGCACCCTCGAATACCTGGGCCGCAACGACGACCAGGTGAAGATCCGCGGCTTCCGGGTCGAACTGGGGGAAATCGAGGCCGTGCTGGCCGCCTGCGAAGGCGTCAGCGAAGCCGTGGTCGTGGCCCGGGAAAGCCAACCCGGCCAATCCGAAAGCAAGCGTCTGGTGGCCTACCTGTGTGGCGACGCCGTGCCCGTCGAGCAACTGCGCGCGGCCCTGCTGGAGACCTTGCCGGACTATATGGTGCCGAGCGCCTACGTACACCTGGAGGCCATGCCACTGACCCCCAACGGCAAACTGGACCGCCGCGCCCTGCCCGCTCCGGGCCAGGAAGCCTTTGCCAGCCGCGCCTATGAAGCCCCGCGCGGCGAGGTCGAGCAGATCGTCGCCGGGGTCTGGCAGGACCTGCTGGGTATCGAGCAGGTCGGTCGTCATGACCGCTTTTTCGAACTCGGCGGCCACTCGCTGCTGGCCGTCAGCCTGATCGACCGGCTGCGCCAGCGCGGCCTGCATGCCAGTGTCCGCACCGTGTTCACCGCGCCCAGCGTGTGGGAGATGGCCCAGGCCATCGGGCGCGACAGCCAGGCCCTGTTCCAGGCACCGGCCAACCGCATTCCGGCCGGCTGTACCGAACTGACCCCGGACATGCTGCCGCTGGTGAACCTGAATGCCACGCAACTGGAGCGGATCGTCAGCGCCGTCCCCGGCGGGGCCGCCAATATCCAGGACATCTACCCGTTGGCGCCACTGCAGCAAGGTATCCTCTTCCATCACCTGCTGGGCCACGAAGGCGACGCCTACCTGGTGCGCTCGCTGATCGAGTTCGACGACCGCCAGCGCCTCGATGCCTTTGTCGAAGCCCTGCAGACGGTCATCGACCGCCACGACATCCTGCGCAGCTCGGTGCACTGGGTCGGCCTGCCGCAGGCCGTGCAGGTGGTCCATCGCCAGGTGCGACTGCCGCTGGAAACACTCACCCTGAGCCCGAACCAGGACCCGCGCAGCCAGCTGGAGCAACTGAGCGATCCACGACGGCTGCGCCTGGATCTGCAACAGGCGCCGCTGATGCGCGCCTGCATCGCCCGTGATCCACACGCCGAGCGCTGGCTGCTGGCCCTGCTCGACCACCACATGATCAGCGACCACGTGTCCCTGGGCATCGTGCTCGAGGAAATCCGTGCCCTGATGCAGGGCCAGGGCGCCGAACTGCCGGCTCCGCAGCCTTACCGGGAGTTTGTCGCACAGGTCCTCGCCACCCCGGCCGAAGTGCACGAGGGCTACTTCAGACGTCGCCTGGCCGATGTCGACGAGCCCACCGCACCGTTCGGCATCCTCGATGTCCAGGGCGACGGTGCCCGGGTCAGCGAGACCAGCCAGCATCTGGACCCGGCCCTGAGTCTGCGGATCCGGGCCCGTGCCCAGGCCGCCGGGGTCACTCCGGCCGTGCTGTTCCATATCGCCTGGGCCCAGGTGCTCGGGCGCTGCACCGACCGTGATGACGTGGTGTTCGGCACCGTGGTCGCCGGCCGTCTGCAAGGCTCGGCGGGGGCGGACCGCGCCCTTGGGGTGTTCATCAATACCTTGCCGGTGCGCGTGCAACTGGCCCGCTCCGGGGTCGGCTCACTGGTGGACGAGACCTATCGCGACCTCAGCGAAATGCTGGCCCACGAGCAGGCCTCCCTGGCCCTGGCCCAGCGTTGCAGCGGCGTCGCGGCGGGCCTGCCGTTGTTCACCACGCTGTTCAACTATCGCCATTCCTCCGACGGCGGCTCTCTGGCCAACCAGGAGCACGTGCTGGCCTGGGATGGCGTGCGTTTCCTGAGCAACGAAGCGCGTACCAACTACCCGATCGAAGTGGCCGTGGCCGATGAAGGGGGCGGTTTCTCCCTGACCACCCAGGCCATCGACGGTATCGACCCACGGCGTATCGCCGACTACCTCGTCCACGCCGTGAGCGAACTGGTCGCTGCCCTTGAGCAGGACCCCGCGCGTCCGGCCGCCGACCTGAAGGTCGTGCCCGAAGCCGAACGGCAACAGTTGCTCAACGACTTCAACGACACCGCCACCGACTTCGGACCGGCCCAGCCGATCCATACCCTGTTCGAAGCCCAGGTCCGCGCCAACCCCGACGCCGTAGCCCTGCTCTGCGAAGACCGCCAGTTGAGCTATCGCCAGCTCAACCGCCGTGCCAACCATCTGGCCCGGCAACTGCTGGCACTCGGTGTGCAACCGGACGAACGCGTGGCCATCTGCGCCGAACGCAGCCTCGACATGATCGTCGGCCTGCTCGGCGTGCTCAAGGCCGGGGCCGCCTATGTGCCCATCGACCCGGCCCACCCGGCCGAGCGCATGGCCTTCATGCTCCAGGACAGCCAGCCACGGGCATTGTTGACCCAGGCCGCGCTATCGCTGCCGGCCGGCGACCTGCCGCTGTTGCTGCTGGACACCGCCGAATCGCTGCAGGCCGTGGACGAGGCGGTTTTCGACGTCAACCCGGTCGTTGCGGACCTGACGCCTGAGCACCTGGCCTATGTGATCTACACCTCCGGCTCCACCGGCCAGTCCAAGGGCGTGATGGTCGAACACCGCTCGGTGTTCAACTTCTGGCACGTGCTGACCCGCACCACCCACCAGCACTGCCCGACACCCGCCACCGTGGCGCTCAATGCCGGCTTCTTCTTCGACATGTCGATCAAGGGCATCTCGCAGCTGTTCTCCGGGCACAAGCTGGTGATCATCCCGCAACTGATCCGCGCCAGCGGCAGCGAGCTGCTCGACTTCCTCGAACAGCACCAGGTGCACGCCTTCGACTCGACCCCGTCGCAGCTCGACACCCTGCTCGCCGCCGGCCTGCTGGAGCGTCGCAGCTACCAGCCGGTCAGCGTGCTGCTCGGTGGCGAGGCACTCAACGCCAGTACCTGGGAGAAGCTGCGCAACTGCCAGACCATCCGCTTCTACAACATGTACGGCCCGACCGAGTGCACGGTGGACGCGACTCTCGACCTGATCCGTGATCTGGGCGAAAAACCGAGCATCGGCCGGCCGTTCGCCAACGTCCAGGTGCATGTCCTCGATGCCCGGGGCGAGCCCGCGCCGCTGGGCGTGGCCGGGGAAATCCATATCGGCGGCGTCGGTGTGGCCCGTGGCTACCTCAACCGCGACGCGCTGAGTGCCGAACGCTTTATCGCCGACCGCTTCAGCAAGGTGCCCGGGGCCCGCCTGTACAAGACCGGCGACCTGGGTCGCTGGCTGGCCGACGGCACCCTGGAATACCTGGGTCGCAACGACTTCCAGGTGAAGATCCGCGGTTTCCGCATCGAACTGGGGGAAATCGAGAATGCCCTGCTGGCGGTTCCGGGTGTTCGCGAAGCGGTGGTCATCGCCCGCGATGACAGCCAGGGTGACTCGGATAACCAGCGGCTGGTCGCCTATGTCTGCGGCGAGCCGGTGCCGGCCGAGCAGTTGCGCAGTGCCTTGCTGGGCGGTCTGCCCGAATACATGGTGCCCAGTGCCTTTGTGCATCTGGACAAGCTGCCATTGACCGCCAACGGCAAGCTCGACCGTCGCGCCCTGCCCGCTCCTGGCCAGGACGCCCTGGCCAGCAAGGCCTACGAGGCGCCGCAAGGCGAGACCGAGGAGGCCATCGCCGAGATCTGGAAAGGCCTGCTGCACCTGGACCAGGTCGGCCGCCATGACGGTTTCCTCGAACTGGGCGGACACTCGCTGCTGGCCGTGCAGTTGCTCTCGCGGCTGCGCCGCAAGCTCGGCGCCCGGATCAGCCTGCGCGAGCTGTTCGACGACCCCACCGTGCGGGGCCTGGCCGCGCTGGTCAACGCCAGCGCACCGAGCGAGGCACAATCGATTCCCCGGGCCAACCGCTCGGGTCGGCTACCGCTGTCGTTCGCCCAGCAACGCCTGTGGTTCCTCGATCACCTCGATCACGCCGCCGGTGCCGCCTACCACCTGCCGATGGCCCTGCGCCTGAGTGGCCGGCTGGACAAGGTGGCCTTGCAGGCGACCCTGGATCGCCTGGTCATGCGCCACGAAACCCTGCGCACCCGTTTCGAACTGGTGGATGGCGAGCCGCTGCAGAAAATCGCTCCGGCCGATACCCGCTTCCCGCTGACGGAACAGGACCTGCGTGCGCTGTCGGCCGAGTCCCGCGAGGCCACGCTGGCCCGTCTCGGCCAGGACAATGCCACACAACTGTTCGACCTGAGCCAGGGGCCGCTGGTGCGCGGCCAACTGCTGCAAGTGGCGGAGGACGAGCATGTGTTGCTGATCACCCTGCACCACATCGTTTCCGACGGCTGGTCCAACAGTGTCCTGGCCCATGAAGTGAGCGTGCTGTACAACGCCTTCAGCCAGGGGCAGAAGGATCCGCTGCCGGCCCTGGCGCTGCAGTACGTGGATTATGCCGCGTGGCAGCGTCAGGCCCTGGACGGCCCGGCGCTGCAGGCCCAGGTCGACTTCTGGCGCAAACACCTGGAGGGTGCGCCCACTCTGCTGAGCCTGCCGCTGGATCGGCCACGTCCGGCGATCCAGAGTTATGCCGGCGGCATCGTCGAGTGCGCCTTCTCGCCAAGCCTGAGCGCCGACCTGCGCGCCTTCAGCCAGGCCCAGGGCAGCACGCTGTTCATGGTGCTGCTGGCCGGCTGGTCGGTATTGATGCACCACCTCAGCGGCCAGCACGATGTGGTGGTCGGCACCCCCGTGGCCAACCGCCAGCGGCCGGAACTGGAGTCGTTGATCGGTTTCTTCGCCAACACCCTGGCGCTGCGTATCGGTACCGACCGCGAGCTGCGGGTGAGCGACCTGCTCGGCAGGATCAAGGACCTGACCCTGGCAGCCTACAGCCATCAGGACCTGCCCTTCGAGCAGGTGGTCAGCGCCCTGCAACCGACCCGCAGCATGAGCCACAGTCCGTTGTTCCAGGTGATGCTGAGCCTGGACAACACCCCACCGGCTCCGCTGCAACTGCCCGGGCTGCAGGTGACGTCCCTGGACAGCGCCCACCGCACCACGCAGTTCGACCTGTCGTTGTCGCTGGTGGACACCGGCGAACGTATCCGCGGCAGCCTGCAATACGCCAGCGACCTGTTCGACGTCAGCACCGTGCAGGCCATTGCCGAGCTGTTTGCCAAGGTCCTGGAAAATCTGCTGGGCGATGCACAGCAGTCCATCGGCCAGTTGCTGGAGAACACGCCGGCATTGCCGCGTTCGGCCGATGCCGTGGCGATCGCGGCACCGGTCGAGGAGCCGAGGCCCGAGCCGCGGCCTTACGAGGCGCCGCAGGGCGATACCGAAATCGCCATCGCCCAACTCTGGAAGGAGCTGTTCAAGCTGGAGCAGGTCAGCCGGCATGACGATTTCTTCAGCCTCGGCGGTATTTCGCTGATGGCCGTGCAGATGGCCTCGCGCCTGCGCAAGGTGCTCGGCAAGCCGATCGCGGTGCGTGACCTGTTCGTCGAGCCGACCATCGCCGGCTTCGCCCGGACCCTGGACGGCCAGGCGCGTCCCGGTCAGCACGGCAACCTGGTGGCTGTGCGCCGCACGGGCTCGCAACGACCGTTGTTCCTGGTCCACCCCCTGGGCGGTGAAGTGCAGTATGCCCGCGATCTGGCTCCGACACTGGATCCGCAGGTGCCGGTCTACGGTCTGGCAGCCAGTGGCCTGGTCGCCGGGGAAACGCCGCTGTTCGAGGTGCCGGCCATGGCCGCGCGCTACCTGGCAGCCATTCGCCAGGTCCAGCCGCAAGGCCCTTACCGGATCGCCGGCTGGTCGGCCGGTGGCCTGATCGCCTATGAAATGGCCAGGCAGTTGCAGGCCGCAGGTGAGTCCCTGGAGTTCGTCGGCATCATCGACGCTTCGGCACGTCCCGAGCCGGCCCCGGCGCAGTCCTTGAGCGAAGCGCAGTTCCTGATGGCCTGGCTGCCTACGCAGGTCGAACCCCAGGTGCGGCAGCAACTGGCCGCACTGGCGCAGGAGAATGCCATCGAGGCGATGCTGGCGTTGTGCATGACTCATCGCCTGCTTCCGCAAGAGCTGCCCCAGGACGTCGATGCCGACCTGCTGCGGAGCCATCTCGCGGTGGCCTATGCGATACGCCTGGCCATTGGCGCCTATGTGAGCCCGGCCAGCTCGCTCAAGGTCTCGCTGTTCACCGCCAGCGGGCAGGAACGCAACGATCCGCTGTTGGGTTGGGGGGCGTTGCTGGAAGCCGCGCCAGTCGTCACGGCACTTCCCGGAACGCACAACACGCTGGTCCAGCCACCCCATGTCGGGGCCCTGGGCCAGGCGATCTCCCGGGCGTTGAGGGAGAGTGCCGTTCAATCATCCTGATGGAGAAGCGCTTCACTCTGGAAAAGTCGGCGCCAGCTAAACTGGCGCCGGCTCAGCCGTGTAGGATGTCCCTGTTTTCTACTACAGACTTATCCTACGTAGCTGGGTCTAATGATTCAGTACTGAATCGTTTTTGTGGATGGATTCACACGTCATGCCTGGGCTGCCAGGTATCAGGCAAGAAATGGTTTGAGCGTCGAAGGGTAATGGACGGATCGCCTCTGCCCTGCCGACAGAATTGCAAGCTATTACTGATATGCAGGATCAGCATATGAGCCCACGAACGAATGTCAAAGAAGCAAAGAACGCCCATATCTATCAAGAACTGGGGAGACTGATTTCCAGCATCGGGGACGAGACGTTTCTGAGCAACATGCATCAGTTGGTCAACGCCTCGGTGGCTGTCAGCCGGATCGAACTCAGCGAATGGACCGTCGACGACAGCCAGTCGTCGGTTGTCGATGTCCAACTGCTGGGGCATGCGGGCCTCGAATTGAGCCCGCAAATGCAGGCGGTCTGTCCGACCAACGCCATGCACCGCAACGACCACCCTCTGGTCAAACGGGTGCTGGAGGTGCAGGACGCACTGCTGATTCATCTGAACGCCCGGATGAAAGACGAGAAAGACAACAATTGCCTCGGCACGTCCCATCAATGCAGTCTCATTTCACGCAAGGCCAACCGTTGCTGCGTGATCTCGCTGCACCGCCCGCGGGTGGAACGCGATTACTCCCTGCAGGAGCTGTCCTTCCTCAAATGCCTCTCCGAGACGTTGCTGCCGCTGGCGCAAAGACACGCCCGTGCCTGTCGACAGGCCAGCGCCAGAAACCCGCAGGGCAAGACAGCCCATGCCTCGAGCCTGGAACAGACACAACTGCAACAGGAGTTCGGTGAGCGCTTAAGTGCCTGCGAGATCACGTTGTCGGCACGGGAAAAGGAGGTCTGCCTGGGATTGCTGGCCGGCGGTACCGTACCCGAAATCGCGGAGAAACTCTGCGTCAAGAACAGTTCCATTGAAACCTACCTCAAGCGCTCCGCCGCCAAACTGGGTGTCAGCGGGCGACATGGATTGGCCAAGTGGATGATAGGAGCAGAATGAACAGATCCCTCAGTCCCTGGTTGCTGGCCGCGCTGGCCCTGGGCGGTTGCTCGCTGATTCCGGACTACCAGCGCCCGGCGGCGCCGGTCGCCGCCCAATACCCCGGCACACCCGATCAGGCCACGGCCCCGGCGACGCTGGCGGCGGACGTCGGCTGGCGAGAGCTGTTTCGCGACCCGACACTGCAACAACTGATCGAAAGCGCCTTGCGCAACAATCGCGACTTGCGCGTGGCGGCCCTCAACGTCGAGGCCTTCCAGGCGCAATACCGGATCCAGCGCGCCGACCTGTTCCCGGCGATCAGCGCCACTGGCAGCGGCACGCACCAGCGCGTGCCGGCCAGCATCACTCAGACCGGCAAGGCGGCCATCAGTCACAGCAACTCGGTGACGCTGGGCATCAGCGCCTACGAGCTGGACCTGTTCGGGCGTGTCCGCAGCCTGAGCGACCAGGCCCTGCTGACCTACCTATCCACCGAGCAGGCCCGCCGCAGTACCCAGCTGAGCCTGATCGCCAGTGTCGCCAATGCCTACCTGACCTGGCGCGCCGACCAGGAACTGCTGGCCCTGACCCGGGACACCCTCGCCTCCTACGAGCAGAGCCTGCGCCTGACCGAACACAGCAACCAGGTCGGTACGGCCTCGGCCCTGGCCCTTAGCCAGTCGCGCACTTCGGTGGAGAGCGCCAGGGCCAGCCTGGCGACCTTCCAGCGCCAGGTCGCCCAGGACCTCAACAACCTGACCCTGCTGGTGGGAGCACCGGTGGCGGACAGCCCGTCCAGCCAGCCGCTGGCCGCCGACTGGATCACCGAACTGCCGGCGGGCCTGCCTTCGGACCTGCTGCAGCGACGTCCGGACATTCTCCAGGCCGAATACCAGCTGCAGTCGGCCAATGCCAGCATCGGGGCCGCCCGCGCGGCGTTCTTCCCGAGCATCACCCTCACCGCCAACGCGGGCACCTCCAGCAATGAATTGTCGGGGCTGTTCAAGGGCGGCTCGGGAAGCTGGCTGTTCCAGCCGCAGATCAACCTGCCGATTTTCAACGCCGGCAGCCTGCGGGCGAGCCTGGACTACGCGAAGATCCAGAAGGACATCCGCGTTTCGCAGTACGAGAAATCGATCCAGACCGCCTTCCAGGAGGTCTCCGATGGCCTGGCCGCCCGCCAGACCTACAAGGACCAACTGCAGGCGCAGGACGCTCTGGTACAGGCCAACCAGGCGTATTACCGCCTGGCCGAGCGTCGCTATCGCGTCGGCGTCGACAACAGCCTGACCTTTCTCGATGCCCAGCGCTCGCTGTTCAGTTCCCGACAGACCCTGATCACCGACCGGCTGGCGCAACTGAGCGCCGAGGTCAATCTGTACAAGGCCCTGGGCGGAGGCTGGATGGAGCGCGGCGGCAAGAACCTCTGAGGAGCAGACGATGGGCTGATGCGGGCGCTCGCGGCGATCATCGCGCCTGGGCCCGCATCGCCATCGCTCGCACCGCCGCTACCACCCTCAGGGAATGCAGGCCTCGCCGGCATGGCGCTTGAGCCACTGGCGCAATTCGGTCTTGAGGATCTTGCCGACGTTGTTCCTGGGCAAGGTGCTGCAGAGGATGTACCTGTTCGGTTTCTTGAATGCCGCCATGCGCTGGATGAACCAGGCGTCGAGCGAGGATTCGTCGAGCGTCCCGGCACTACGTGGCACGACGAACGCCACCACCGACTCGCCCAGCTCGGCATCGGGTTGCCCCACCACGCAGACATCGAAGACCTGCGGATGCTGCGCCAGCACTTCCTCGACCTCCCTTGGATACACGTTGACTTCACCGCTGATGATCACGTCCCTGGCCCGGTCAGTGAGCGTCAGGTAGCCGGCATCGTCGATAAAGCCCACGTCGCCGGTCAGCAGCCAGCCATCCACCAGGGTACGCCGCGTTGCCAGGTCGGTCCCCCAGTAGCCGCGCATGACCGTGGGCCCACGCACGGCGATTTCCCCCAACTGCCCGCACGGCAGCGGCTCATGTCCGGCGTCCAGCACACGCAGTTCCAGGCACGCCAGGGCCCGCCCCACGGACGCGGCCAGCCTGGTCCAGTCGGGGTGGCTTCGAGCCGCGACCACCTCACGGGACAGGCTGCTGATCAACGGGCTCTCGCCTTGACCGTAGATCTGCACCAGCCGCGGACCGAACGTGTCGAGCGCTTCTTCCAGATCCGCCAGGTACATGGGCGCGGCACCATAGACAATGGTCTTGATGCCCTCGCCGCCATAGCCCTGGCGGCGGGCCTGCTCGACCATCTGCCGCAGCGTGGCCGGTGCCACGAAGACACAGACACGCTCCAGTCGTGCGGCCAGCTCGAACAACTCATCGGCGTTGAAACCGCGGGAATCCGGGACTACGTGACGGGCGCCGCAGCGCACGTGGATGCAGCTCAACAGACCGGAACCATGGGACATCGGCCCGGCATAGAGCACGGCATCCTCGGCGCTGACCGGGTCGACATCCAACTGATAGCACAGCGACATGGCAACCAGATTGCCATGACTGAGCATCACCCCCTTGGGACGCCCGGTCGTGCCCGAGGTATAGAACAGCCACGCCAGGTCGTCGGCATGCCGTGGGCAGGGCGTGTCCGGCAGTACCGCATCCATCGGAGCGAGCGCGCCCATGTCCTCCCGTTCCAGCTCACGACATCCGCGGGGCAAGGCCTCGCGCGGGAACAGTCCGCCGTTATCGGTAAAGATCAGCCGGGCCTGGGCGTCGCCGATGATGCAGCTGGCTTCGCTGGGGTGCAGCTTGCAGTTGATCGGCACCGCCACGGCACCGACCCACCAGATGGCATGGAGCAGTTCGAGGTATTCACAGCAGTTGGGCATGAACAACGCGATGCGGTCGCCGGGAACGATGCCGTGCTCGCCGGTCAGATAGGCGGCACGGTGGCGGACCAGTGCGGCAAAAGTGCCATAGTCGGCCACCTCCCGCGTTCCCTCGAACAAGGCGGGCCGCTGCGGACAACGCCGGCCGGCGTCATCCAGCCAGTTGGCGATATTCATTGCTCAGCTCCTGCGTGCCTGAAGGAGCGAGGTGCGGGCCTTTTCCCTGTTGGCGGCACAATCGCCGGGACACGCGAAAGGCAAACAGCTGGCCGCGACAATGGGGACACGGTCATGGATCATGGCGATTTCCTTCTTGGATTGGCTGAAGCATCGATTACAATGGAATACCAACGGGATCGCTCGCCAGTTGGTACAACTACGTACATGGGGTACGTAAGCCAGCCTTGGGCTCATCAATAACAACGCCCCCACCGAATCAGGATGTCAATGAGCGCTATCGTGCAACAACAGGATCTGCAGCGCCTGGCATTCATGGCGTCACCCGCCCCCCAGTTGATCACCGGCGACCGTGTGATACTCGACTGCAACGCCGCCTTCCTGGAACTGTTCGGTTACTCGCGCGAAGAGCTGCTGGGACAACTGACCCTGCTGATCCATCCTTCCCCGGATGACTACCGGGCCTTCGGCACTCGCAGTCGCAACGGGCTGCGGCGCAGCAAGAGCGGTTCCTACTCCGATGAGCGCCTGCTGCAGCGCAAGGACGGCGAGGTGTTCTGGGCCAGGTCGCAGGGCTATACCCTGACCCCGAGCGACCCGTTCAAGCTGATCGTCTGGCACCTGGAGCGCCTGGGCCGGATGCAGCGCATCGCCGTGGACCTCACGCCCCGCGAACGTGAGGTGTCGATGCACATCGTCAAGGGCCTGACCTGCAAGGAAGTGGCGAAGCAGCTGCAGATTTCCCATCGTACCGTGGAAGTCCACCGCGCCAGGCTGATGAAGAAACTCCAGGCCAGGAACAGCGTCGAGCTGGTGTCGAAGATCATTCTCGTCGATTGAGGCCTGCGCCCGCAGGCTTCGCCCGGCCCTGCCTCCCCTCCGGGCGTCACGCCTGCCGGGGAAACACCGGCTCGCCCAGGTTGAGCATCAGCCGGTTGGCCCAGGCGAAAATCGAAATGGCATGGATCAGGTCCAGCACCTGGCCATCGTCCAGCCCATGCTCGCGCAGTGCCAGGATGTGACCGGCGCCCAGGTTCGTCGGAGCCAGCGTCAGGTCGATGGAGAACTGCACGATGGCCCGCTCGCGGGGCGTCGTGCCGGCCGTGGCCGGGTCGGCGAAGATCTCGCGGATCACGTCGTTGCGCTTGGCCAACTGCTCGAAGCGTTGCGCGTGGACCGAGGCGCAATAGACACAGCGGTTGATCCGCGAGACCACGGTGCTGGCCAGTTCGCGCTCGGCGCGGGACAGGCCGCCCGGGGCGTACATGATCGCGTTGAACGCCTGGGAGCGCTGGCGCAGGATGTCCGGGTGATGGCCCAGGGTCAGGTAATAGTCCGAGGTCTTGGCCTGCGGGTGACTCTCTTCGAGCACCGCGATCTGCTCCGGCGTGGCGCTTTGCAGGTCGATGGTCGGCAGCCAGGCTTTCCAGCCCAGCACTTCGTTGGTGAAACCATTGCTGCGGATCGGTTCGCTCATCAGGCGGCTCCTGCGCGGGACAAGGCCGTGAGGCCGGCGGCCAGGCGGACCTGGTAGGACACAAAGGCGATCAACTGCGCCAGGACGACGATCTCTTCGGTACTCAGCCCCTGCTGTTGCAGCGTTCGCAGTGCAGCCTTGTCGCCATGTACCGGGGACTCGATCAGCGTACGGGTAAAGCCCAGTATCGCTGCCAGGCGGCTATCGCCCAGCGCTTCGAGGTTTCCCGCGTCGATGCTGGCCAGGGTGGTGTTGTCGATACCCTGTTCATGCAGTTGCGCCAGGTAGTGCGCGGCGAGCGCCGCCTGCGGAGTCAGTCGCGCCGCGTAGTAGGCCACCCACAGGCGCTCGCACAGCGACAGGTTGTTGCCCAGTTCGGCAGCGAAAAACAGCTCCTGGCTGCCCTGGGTCGCCGAGACGACTTTCTCCCGGGCATGGCGTACGTCGTGCAAGGCCGTGCCGGGCTGGAGGTTCAGCAGGCTGTCGAGCAGATCGGGCACGACAGCGTTGGCGGTGATGGAAGACATGAGGTTTCCTGCGGATCGATGACAGCCTTCCCGCCCAGGCAGGAAGGCATTGGGTTCAAGGTTGCTCGGTGACCATCAGCGCCGCGGTACGGTCGCTGACCAGCGGCTCGACCTTAAGGCCTTTGCGCGCAGCCCAGATATTCTGGTAGTGGAACAGCGGAATGATGCCGACATCGTCGCTGACCACTTTCACCGCATCCTGGAGGATCTTGCGCCGCCTGGCCTCATCGAATTCGGCGGTGGAATCGATCAGCGCCTTGTCCACCAGCGGGTTGCTGTAGCGCCCCCAGTTGGAGGCGCCCTGCCCCTTGCTGCTGTCGACGGTGGTGAGGATGTTGGTCAGCGCATAGGCCGCCTCGCCGGTGCCATTGCCCCAGGCGATCACGCTGACCGCCAGCTCGTTCTTGTTCGCCTTGCCGGCGTAGACCGCCCAGGGCAGCACTTCCAACTGCACCTTGAGACCGATGCGGGTCCAGAACTGGGCCACCGCCTGCAAGGTTTCCGGTGCCTGCGGGTAGCGGTCGCCGGGAACGTGCACGGTCAGCTGGAAGCCGTCCGGGAAGCCGGCCTCGGCCAGCAACGCCTTGGCCTGTTTCGGGTCGTAGGGAATGTTCTTCACCTGCGGGTTGTAGCCGAAGGTGTTGGCCGGCATCCACTGGTTGGCCTCGGTGACCGTACCCTGCATGATGCGCTGGTCGATGGCCTGGCGATTGATCGCCAGCGACAGCGCCTTGCGCACCCGCACGTCTCGCAACGGGTTCTGCGCCAGTGGCTTGCCGCTGTTGTCGCGAACGAACTCGTTCGGCCCCTCGCGGAAGCTCGGCTGGATGATCAGCGCGCGCAGGCCCTGGTAGGCGAAGACGTTGATCCCCGGGGTCTTGCGCAGGCGCTCGACATCGGTCGGCGAGACCTTGTCGATCACGTCGACATCGCCGGCCAGCAGCGCCGCCGTGCGGTTGGCGGCGTTGGCGATGAAGCGGAAGTCGACCTTGTCCCAGGTCGGCCTGGGGCCCCAGTAGCTGTCGTTGCGCGCGAAGATCGTGCGATCGCCCGGCACGTAGGACACGAAGCGATACGGCCCGGTGCCGATCAGGGCCTTGCCCGAGTTGTAGTCGGCGCTGCTGGCGGTGGCACCGGCATGGCGGCTGACGATGTAGATCGAGTCGACATCGGGCAGCAGGTTGGCGTTCGGTGTGCGGGTCTTGATCAGCAGCGTATGGGCATCCTTGGCCTGCACCGACTCCACGGTGCGCGTGGCCCCGGCGTAGGAAGCGACACTGCCCGGCACGTTGCGCGCCCGCTCGAAGGAGAAGACGAAGTCGTCGGCGGTCAGCGGCGTACCGTCCTGCCACTTGACGTCGTCGCGCAGCTCGAACTGCCAGGTGGTCGGGTCGAGCACCTTCCAGCTCCTGGCCAGGCCCGGCAGGGTCTTGTCATCGTGGCGATTGACCAGTGACTCGAAGGCGTGCAGCGCCACCGAGCGGTCGCCGGCATAGTTGTTCAGTTGCGGGTCGAGGGAGGAAACCGGGTCGGCGTAGCCGATGCGCAGGTCCTGGGCCGAGACGCCGCCGGCGGCCAGGAGCAGCGCCGAGGCGATCAGTGAGCGAACACGTGGTTGCATGGGTGATTCCTTGTACGCAATGGCGAAAAGCATGCCGGGCATCAGCGCGCCCGTTCAGGGATGCTCGTTGAGGTGACACGCACTCAGGTGGTTCGGCGAAACCTCCCTGAGGGCTGGAACTTCCTCGCGGCAACGCGCCGTGGCGCGCGGGCAGCGAGGATGGAAATGACACTCGCCGGGCGGGCTCAGCGGACTGGGGATTTCCCCTTGGATCGCGTCATAACGGGAATTGCGGACATCGAAGCGCGGAATCTGCGCCAGCAGGGCCTGGGTGTACGGGTGGTTGGCGCGGGCGAACAGCTCGTCCACCGACGCGCTCTCCACCACCCGGCCGAGGTACATCACCACCACGCGGTCGCACAGGTGCTCGACCACGCCAAGGTCGTGGCTGATGAACAGGTAGGTCAGGCCGAGCTGGTCGCGCAGGTCCATGAACAGGTTGAGGATCTGCGCCTGGATCGACACATCCAGGGCCGCCACCGACTCGTCGCACACCAGCAGTTGCGGCTGCACCGCCAGGGCCCGGGCAATGCCGATGCGCTGGCGCTGGCCGCCGCTGAACTGGTGCGGATAGCGCTGGCGCAACTGCGGGTCGAGCCCGGCACGTTCGAGCTGGGCACAGACGTAGTCGTCGAAACCGCGCCGGTCGGTGAGACCGTGCAACAGCGCGCCCTCGCCGACGATACGATCGACCCGCAGGCGCGGATTGAGGCTGGCCGACGGGTCCTGGAAGATCATCTGCACCTTCAGGCGCACGGCCTGGCGCTGCCCGGCCGTCAGGCTGTCGAGGTCGAGGCCGTCGACCCGGACGCTGCCCGAGGACACCGGCAGCAACCCGGCGACCATCCGCCCGAGGGTCGACTTGCCGCAGCCCGACTCGCCCACCAGCCCGACCACTTCGCCGCGGGCGATGCGCAGGTCGACCCGGTCGACGGCGTGGGTCCGCAGTTGCGGGCGGGTCAGGCACAGGCGTTGCAGCAGGTGCTGAAGGGTACGCTCGCCAGGCGCCTTGCCAAAGGTCTTGCTGACCTGGTTCAGCTCGATGAGAGGTATCTGCTCACTGCGCATCGGCGGCTCCCGGGTGAAAACAGCGGACGATCCGTCCACGTGGCATCTGCAGGGGCTGAGGTTCTGCCGCGCACAACGGCGAAGCCCGCGCGCAACGGGCGGCGAAGGCACAGCCGACGGGCATCGACAGCAGATCCGGCGCCATGCCGGGGATCTGCCGCAGGCGCTGGCCGCGGCTGTTGCGGCTGGGCAGGCTGTCGATCAGGCCCTGGGTATAGGGGTGCTGCGGCTGGTCGAGGACATCGCCGACCGTGCCCTGCTCGACGATACGCCCGGCGTACATCACCGCCACGTCGTCGGCCAGGCCGGCCACCACCGACAGGTCGTGGGTGATCCAGATCAACGAGGTCCCCTGCTCGCGCACCAGTTGCTGCACCTGGCTGAGGATCTGCGCCTGGATCGTCACATCGAGGGCGGTGGTCGGCTCGTCGGCGATGATCAGGTCCGGCGCATGCAACAGGGCAATGGCAATCGCCACGCGCTGACGCATGCCGCCGGACAGTTGATGGGGATAGGCGCGCAGGCGCTCCTCGGGGCTGGCGATGCCCATTCGCGCCAGGGTACGCGCGGCGTGCTCACGGGCCTCGCGCTTGCCCAGCGATCGATGGGCACGCACCGCCTCGACCATCTGCGTATCGATGCGCAGCACCGGGTTGAGGGTCATCATCGGGTCCTGGAAGATCATCGCGATGCGGTTGCCCTGCAACTCGCGCCGTTGCGATGGCGAGAGCCGGGTCAGGTCGCGCCCCTGGAACAGCACCTGGCCGCCGCTGATCCGCCCGGGTGCATCGACCAGGCCGAGGATGGAGAAACCGGTGACCGACTTGCCGGAGCCGGATTCGCCCACCAGGCCGAGAATGCGCCCCGGCTGCACCCGCAACGACACGTCACGCACCGCCGGCAACACGCCGGCACGGGTGTGGAACGAGGTGCAGAGGTTGCGCACTTCGAGCGTCGGCACGCCGGCCTTGTCCGTTGCGGCGACAATCGCCGATTCAGGCAGGTTCATCGTTGCAGCCTCGGGTTCAGGACATCGCGCAGGCGGTCGCCCACCAGGTTGATCGCGACGATGGTGACCAGCATCGCCAGGCCCGGAAACAGGCTGATCCAGTATTCGTTGCCGAGCATGTACTGGAAGCCGTTGGCGATCAGCAGGCCCAGCGAGGGTTCGGTCACCGGCACCCCCAGGCCCAGGAACGACAGGGTCGCCTCCAGGGTGATCGCCCGGGCGATCTGCAGCGCGCCGATGACGATCAGCGGCGGCAGGCAGTTGGGCAGGATGTGGCCGATGACGATCCGCCACGAACCGATGCCCTGCCCCCGCGCGGCGTCGACATATTCGCGACGACTCTCGGTCAGCGCCTGGCCACGGGCGGTGCGGGCGTAGTAGGCCCATTCGAGCAGTACCAGGGTGAGCATCACGTTGCCCACGCCCTTGCCCAGCCAGGCGAGGATCATCAGCGCCATGAGAATCACCGGGAACGACAGCAGCAGGTCGACCAGGCGCATCAGCAAGGCGTCGACCCAGCCGCCGACGTAGGCCGACAGCAACCCGAGCAGCGTGCCGATCAGCGCGGCGATCAGCGCCGAGCCGATGCCCACCCACAGACTGATGCGCAGCCCGTAGAGGATCGCCGACACCAGGTCGCGGCCCTGCCCGTCCGTGCCCAGCCAGTAGGTGTAGCCGCTGTCCATATTGGCGCTGCCCGGTGGCAGGCGCGCATCCAGCACGTTGAGCTGCATCAGGTCATAGGGGTTCTGCACCACGATCCAGGGGGCCAGCAGCGCCAGCAGCATCACCGCGAGCAACAGCACCAGGCCGGTCACGGCCGAGGGGGAGCCGAGGAACTCCACCAGCACCCGCCGCCACGGCGATTGCGCTGACAAACGATGGGCGAGCACGGCGGTCATCGGCCAGCCTCGATACGAACACGTGGGTCGAGCAGGTAATACAAACCGTCGACCACCAGGTTGAGCACGACGAAAATCACCACGACCACCATCAGATAGGCCACCACCACCGGACGATCCAGGGTGTTGATACTGTCCAGGATCAGCTTGCCGGCGCCCGGCCAGGAGAAAATGCTTTCGGTCACCACCGCATAGGCGATGGTCGAACCCAGTTCCATCGCCAGCACCGTCACCACCGGGATCATGGTGTTGCGCAGCACGTGCATGACCATCACCCGCAGCGGTGACAGGCCCTTGGCCCGGGCGAACCTGACGAACTCCTGGGGCAGCACCTCTCGCACGCCGGCGCGGGTCAGGCGCAGCACCAGGGAAATCTTGAACAGCGCCAGGTTCAGCGCCGGCAGCAACAGGTGCTGCAAGCCGTCGAGGGTCAGCCACGACCATTGCACGCCGAACAGCTCACGGGTGGCGCCACGGCCGCTGGCCGGCAGCCAGCCGAGGGTGATCGAGAACAGCAGGATCATCATCAGCGCGACCCAGAATGCCGGCAGCGAGAAACCGATGATGCTGCCGGCCATCATCAGTCGCGACAGCGGGTGCTCGGGGTATGTCCCGGCGAACAGGCCCAGCGGTACGCCGATCAGCACCGCCAGGCACAGCGCGCTGAACGCCAGTTCGAAGGTGGCCGGCAGGCGTTGCAGGATCAGGCGCATGGCGTCTTCGTGATAGACGAAACTCTGCCCGAGGTTGCCGTGCACGGCGCCCTTGAGGAAGATCAGGTACTGCTCCCACAGCGGCTTGTCCAGCCCCAGGTGGGCGATGGCCTGCAGGCGCTCGGCCTGGTTGAGGTCTTCGCCGACCAGGATGTCCATCGGGTTGCCGATCGCATTGAGGCCGATGAACACCACCAGTGTCATCAGCCAGATGACCAGCAGCGACTGGCCCAGCCGGCGCAGGGTCCAGCCGATCATTGCCGCATCTCGTGGGCGTCCGGCTGGCTGGCAACCCACTCGTCACCCAGCAGTTCCGGTTCGGCGTAGTCGCGCATGGCCGCGTAGTGCTGCTCGATATCGGCGTTGAACAACTCGCCAATCAGCGCCTGGGCCAATCGCTTGGCGCCTTCGCTGATCGCCGGAATGTCGCCCGATACCGCACCGAAGCTGAGGGCGGCGGGATAGCTGAAACAGTGGATGTGATTCAGGCCGGGACAGCTTCCGGGGATTGTTTCCTGGAACTCGAAGTTGCTGCCCAGGTCCGGCAGTTCCGCCAGCTCCGCGTCCGCCTCGTCGGCCGGGGCCTCGAAACGATCGCGCCAGGTCCGTACCTGCGCGCAAAACGGCGAGAACTCCGGGCGCAGACGGAAGTCGGTGCGAAAGCCGGTGGCGAACACCACGAAGTCGGCTTCCAGACGCGCGGTCGGCGTGTCCAGCCAGACGCCGCCGGCCGGGTTTGCCTGCACGGCCAGCAGCGGGCTGTTCAGCAGAAAACGCGCGCGGCCCGACTGCGAGACCCGCAAGGTACTGCCCCGTGGCGGTGGCACCTGCTGGGTGTTGAGATAGTTGCGCAGGCGCCATTTCCAGGCCGCCGGCAGCCGCCAGTAACCATGGGTCATCCCCGGGTTGCCGGCGCCCTTGCCCTTGTTGATGCGCGGCAGCTCGGCGCGACGGATCAGCAGGTCGACCCGGCTGGCGCCGGCCTCCAGTGCGGTCGCCGCACTGTCCATGGCCGAAGCGCCGCCACCGATGACCGCAACCCGCTTGCCTTCGAACCACTCGTTGCGCAGTCCGTCCGCCGAATGCGCCCACAGCTCATAGGGCAGTGCCCGCGCCAGGTCCGGAACCCACGGCCCGCCCAGCCCATCGCGGCCGGTGGCGAGCACCACATGGCGGGCGAGCAGCTGCTGCGTCTGGGCGCCAGCCTGCACCTGCAGTTCCACCAGGCCGTCGGCGCGTGGCGCCACCCGGCTCACCCGGTGTTCGTTGCGCACCTCCAGCGCCAGGGCCTTGCGATACCAGCGCAGGTAATCGGCCCACTGCAGGCGCGGAATCTTGTCCAGGCGCTCCCAGGCCTCCAGGCCGAATTGCGCCTCGAACCAGGCGCGGAAGGTCAGCGCCGGCAAGCCCAGGGCCGGCCCGGTCAGCTGTTTTGGCGAGCGCAGGGTTTCCATGCGCGCGGTGGTCGCCCATGGCCCCTCGAAGCCCGCGGGCGCCTGATCGAAGATCACTGCCGCCACCCCCTGGTGGCGCAACTCGGCAGCCAGCGCCAGGCCGGCCATGCCGCCGCCGATGATCGCCACGTCCAGCACGGCTTGACCGTCGTGCAGGCGTGGCTTGACCCAGGGTTTGGCGGGCAGATCGAGCCAGTCGAGATCCTGGCGCAGGCGTGCTTCCAGTTTCGCCAGGCCGGTGGCGGCAGTTACATCGGACATGTATGGGGTACTCGGCATGAGGTCGGGAGATCGGCCCCCGTCCCTTGAATCGCATTTCTGCAAAGGCCGCTAACATTCAAATATGAATTCTTGGCGGCCTTCAATTCGTAATCCGAATACTAAGAGGCGTTTTTTATTCTCGCAAAGCACAAAAAAGCATATTTATATAACCAATATGATTTTCAGGCGGTCGTGCCTGTCGAGAAGCCGCCACGTGCGCGTGTCTTACTCGGCATAGATACTTTGCAGCAGCGCGTCATGGGCTGCCGCTTCGTGCATGAGCATTTGCGGCAAGAGCAATCTTGCCGAATAGGCGATTTCATCGATCAGTGCCCGGGCCACGTCCGACAGCGGGCTGGCGAAGGCCGAGATCAGGCCGAAGAAGAATGGGATATGGCAACCGAGCGGACGCACCACCACGCCTTCCACCGGCACGCCCCTGGCCGTAAACGGATCGACCAGGGCGACGCCCAGGCCGGCGCGGGCCATCTGCATGGCGATCAGCGAGGTGTTGGTATCGAGCATGCGGGGCGTGCCGCAGCCCGCGTCGCGGAAAGCCTTGTCGATGCGCCGCCGAAAGCGGTAGGGGTTGGCCATGGTGACCAGTGTCTGGCGGGCCAGCAGATCCATGGGCAGCACTTCATGGGCCGCCAGGGGCGAATGCTGCGGCAGTACCGCGACACAGGAGGCTTCGCCGATCCAGTGGATATCCAGCCCGCGATGTTCGAGCGGCAGGCTGACCGCGCCGAGGTCCATGGTCTTGGACAGCACCGCCTGCACCACGTTTTCCGGCGACATGCTCTGCAGCTGGACCTGCTGCGGCCGCAGAGTCTCGGGCAGGCGAGCCAACGCCGCCGGCAGCAGGCCGGCGGCCAGGGCCGAAATCGCCACCAGCTTGATCTGGTGATTCTCCTCCTGGGCGATATGCTGCGCGCGCTGGCGGATATTGCGTATCCCCAACAGCGCGCTCTCGACTTCACCATACATCATGAAGGCCTTGTGCGTCGGCGTGACCTTCGGCCCGCTGCGTTCGAACAGGGCGAAACCCAGCTCCTGCTCCAGTTCCTGAATCACCCGGGTGACCGAGGGCTGCGAACGGCCGAGCATCTTCCCCGCGGCGGTGACACTCCCCGCCGACATCACCGCAGCAAAAGCTTCCAACTGACGCAGATCCATACGCACGCCTTACCGTTACCGATCACGGAAAATCTGGAAGTCTACACGCAAAAATGTGAGAGCCGGCTTGCTGGCGATGGCATACGCATGGGCCCTTCAGTTTTTTTTTGCTGAACGCCACACCGCCGCGAAGCTTTTGCTTTTGCTTTTGATCTTGCTCTTGATCCACCCGCCCCGTTCCCAGCTGGCTGAGTGGAGGTTCTGTTTCGAGAGTTGCCCGGCAGGGATGCCGGGCGAGCCGTGTTGGGCCATGGATGGCCCGTCACGGCGTGCTCTCGAAACAG
>NZ_JSYZ01000011.1:0-267287 GCF_001293465.1 Pseudomonas asplenii | reverse complement strand
AAACGCGCAAACGGATATGTACCCCACCTCCCACCTCCCCCGGAAAAAGCCGAACAGACAGCAGCTCCCGCACCTGATCAATGCCCATCCGCAGAAGGCTGCTGCGGCGGCTGAACCTTGCGCATCAACGGCACCAACACCGTCGCCAGAATAAAGCAGACCATGATCACCAGAAACGCATCGGCATAAGTCAGCGTCTGGGCCTCTCGCCAGGTCAGGGCCCAGAGCTGGCGCAACGCGATCTGACTCGCATCCAGACTGTTCTGGCCAAGCGCCTGGGCACTGCTGCTCAAGTGTTCGAGCCAGAGATTCATCTCTTCGTTACGGCTGTTCAGGTGCTCCGCCAGACGCAGGAAATGCAGGTTGCTGCGGTCGTTGAGCACCGTGGCGCAGGCAGCGATACCGATCGCGCCGCCGAGGTTGCGCATCAGGTTGAACAGCCCCGAGGCGAGCTTGAGCCGGGCCGGTGCCAGGGAGCCGAGGGTCAGCGTCACCGTCGGCGCGACGGTCAGTTGCTGGGCAAACCCGCGTATCGCCTGGGGCAGCAGCAGTTCCTTGCCACCCCAGTCATGGGTGATCGGCGCAAAATTCCACATCGACAGGCCGAACAACGCCAGGCCGAGCATGAGGATCCAGCGCAGGTCGATACGGCTGGCAAGGAACGCATACACCGGAATCGCCAGCAACTGGAAGATCCCCGTGGAAAACACCGCGATACCGATATCCAGTGCCCCGTAGCCGCGCACCCGGCCGAGGAACAGCGGTGTCAGGTAGATGGTGGCGAAGATGCCGATGCCGGTGATGAAGGAAAACAGGCAGCCGAGGGCAAAGTTGCGCTCGCCCAGGGCACGCAGGTCGACGATCGGCTCGTCGATTTCCAGGCAGCGCCAGATGAACAGCACCCCGCTGGCCAACGCCACCCAGGCCGTCAGGGTGATGGTGCTGTCACTGAACCAGTTCCAGCGCGGACCTTCCTCGAGGGTATATTCCAGGCAGCCGAGGAACACCGCCATCAGCACGATGCCCAGGTAGTCGGCGCCCTTGAGCAACGCCAGGTTCGGCTGGTCGACCCGGACCAGCAGCGGCACGCTGAGGGTCACGAACAGGCCCGGCAGCAGGTTGATGTAGAACAGCCAGTGCCAGGAGGAAATGTCGGTGATCCAGCCACCGACCGCCGGGCCGAGGGTCGGCGCGAGCGAGGCGATGGCACCGATGGTCGAGGCGGCGATGATGCGCTGCTTGCCGTTGAAATAGATGAAGGCGGTGGTGAACACCAGCGGAATCATCGAACCGCCGAGGAAACCCTGCAACGCGCGAAAGGCGATCATGCTCTGGATGTTCCAGGCCACCGCGCACAGCAGGCTGGTCAGGGTGAAGCCGGCGGCGGAGGCGGCGAACAGCCAGCGGGTGCTCATCACCCGCGACAGCCAGCCGGACAGCGGGATGACGATGATCTCGGCGATCAGGTAGGCGGTCTGCACCCAGGCGGTGTCATCGGCGCCCGCCGACAGGCCGCCGCCGATATCGCGCAGCGAGGCGGACACGATCTGGATGTCGATCAGGGCGATGAACATGCCCAGGCACATGCAGGCAAAGGCGGCGACCTTCTGCCGGGTGCTCAGTGTCGGCAGCCCGTCACTCATGACCGGCTGGCCTGGGCAACCGCCGGTTCGATGGCCGGTTGTTCGCGGGTGTTCACTTCGGTCTGAACCGACAGCCCCGGGCGCAAGGCACCGAAGTCGGCGTCGCTGCCGTCCAGGCGGATCCGCACCGGAACACGCTGGACGATCTTGGTGAAGTTTCCGGTGGCGTTTTCCGGCGGCAGCACGCTGAACTGGGCGCCCGTGGCGGGTGCCAGGCTTTCGATGTGCCCATGGAACTCACGACCCGGCAGGATATCGGCCTTGATGTTGACCGCTTGGCCGACCTGCATCCGCGCGAGCTGATCTTCCTTGAAGTTGGCGTCCACCCACAGGCCATGGGCCGGTACCACCGAAATCAGCTGACTGCCGGCTGCCGCATAGGCGCCGACCTTGGCCCGGCGGTTGCCGACATAGCCGTCCAGCGGTGCGCGCAGTTCGGTGTAGCCGAGGTTCAACTGTGCCTGGTCGCGCTCGGCCTGGGCCTGTTCCAGCATGGCCCGGGCCTGTTGCCGCTGGGTTTCGATCACCGCCAATTGGCGTTGCGCCGCCAGCAGTCCCGCCTCGGCCCGGGCCCGTTCGGCCTGGGCGGTTTTCCAGGTGGCATCGGCACGTTGGGCACTTTCGACGGAGACCGCTAGGCTGCGCACCAGCGTCTGGTAGCGGGCGTGGTCGTCGTGGGCGCGGCGGGCCTCGGCATCGCTGGCATCGATCTGCGAACGGGCCTGGCTGATCAGCGCCTGCTGCAACTGTTCGGTGGCATCGAGGTTGGCCAGGCTCGCCCGCTGGGCGGCCACGGCACCTTCGGCCTTGGCCAGGGCGATGCGGTAGTCACGGACATCGATGCGGGCCAGCAGGTCCCCGGCCCTGACGAACTGGTTGTCGCTCACCGCCACTTCGCTGATATAGCCCGGGACCTTGGCGCTGATCACCGTGACTTCGGCGCCGACATAGGCATCCTCGGTGTCCTCGACGAACCGTCCGGTCTGCCACCAGTGGCTGCCGTAAACGACGGCCGCGGCCACCGCTGCCGCGAGCACCGCCAGGCGCACCAGTGGCTTGCGCCGCGCCGGGGCCACAGCGGATGTACTTTCGGGGGCAATGTGGACTTGAGTGCCCATGACGGACTGACCTCTATCGCTGGCAACGAAAATTATGATCATAATATTCATGGCGGCTTTTATCATGCAAGTCTCTATTTTCCGGCAGCGAATCCACTCGTCGGGGCAATGCGGTACCGGTACCGGCGCGTCACGCCTATACTGCCGGGCTGATTCATCAACGGGCGTGCCAGGTGCGCGCCCTTCCCTGCGCAACTTTCAACAAGAGAACCCCATGGCCAATCATGACCTGACCTTCCTGCCGGATCCCGACGCGGACTCGATTTCCTCCGACGTGGCCGGCTTCGGCGGCCTGCTGGTGTCCACCCAGATCCCCACCCGTGCCGACGGCAGCCTGGAACTGGGCGATATCACCCGGCAGAGCGAATGCACCCTGCAGGCGCTCAAGGTGGCGCTGGAGAAGGCCGGCAGCTCGCTGGACCGCGTCCTGCACCTGACCATCTACCTGACCGATATCGCCGACCGTCCGGCGTTCAACGAGGTCTACAGGCGGTTCTTCGTCAAACCCTGGCCGGTACGTGCAGCCATTGGCGTGGCAGCCCTGGGGATCGAAGGCATGAAGGTGGAAGTCACGGCGATAGCGGCCAAGGCCTGACCGGTCAGCCGCAACGGGTGCCGGCGCGGCGTTTCGCCGGTACAATGCACGCCTTGACCGTGCAGCCTGACTAGAAAAACATGTCCCTACCCAAGCATCACCTGGAATTGCTCAGCCCCGCCCGCGACGTGGCCATCGCCCGCGAAGCCATCCTGCACGGGGCCGATGCCGTGTATATCGGCGGCCCGAGCTTCGGCGCCCGCCACAATGCCTGCAACGAAGTGAGCGATATCGCCCAGTTGGTGGAGTTCGCCCGCCGCTACCACGCGCGGGTCTTCACGACCATCAACACCATCCTGCACGACAACGAGCTGGAGCCGGCGCGCAAGCTGATCCATGAACTCTACGATGCCGGGGTCGACGCGCTGATCGTCCAGGACCTGGGCGTGATGGAACTGGATATCCCGCCGATCGAACTGCACGCCAGCACCCAGACCGACATCCGCACCCTGGAACGGGCCAGGTTCCTCGACCAGGCCGGCTTCTCCCAGTTGGTGCTGGCCCGCGAACTGAACCTCCAGGAAATCCGCGCCATCGCCGACGAAACCGACGCGGCGATCGAGTTCTTCATTCACGGTGCGCTGTGCGTGGCCTTTTCCGGCCAGTGCAACATCTCTCATGCGCAGACCGGCCGCAGCGCCAACCGTGGTGACTGCTCCCAGGCCTGCCGCCTGCCCTATACCCTCAAGGATGACCAGGGCCGCGTGGTCGCCTACGAAAAGCACCTGCTGTCGATGAAGGACAACAACCAGAGCGCCAACCTGCGCGCCCTGGTGGAGGCCGGCGTGCGCTCGTTCAAGATCGAGGGCCGCTACAAGGACATGGGCTATGTGAAGAACATCACCGCCTACTACCGCCAGCGCCTGGACGACATTCTCGAAGGCCGCCCGGACCTGGCCCGCGCTTCCAGCGGCCGCACCGCGCACTTCTTCGTGCCGGACCCGGAGAAGACTTTCCACCGCGGCAGCACCGACTACTTCGTCAGCGAGCGCAAGATCGATATCGGCGCCTTCGACACTCCGACCTTCACCGGCCTGCCGGTGGGCGTGGTGGAAAAAGCCGGCAAGCGCGACCTGCAGGTGGTGACCACCGAGCCCTTGTCCAACGGCGATGGCCTCAACGTGCTGATCAAGCGCGAAGTGGTCGGCTTCCGTGCCAACGTCGCCGAACCGCGCGGCGAGTTCGAGGAGGACGGTGAAAAACGCTACCGCTACCGCGTCGAACCCAACGAGATGCCGGAGGGCATGCACCGCCTGCGTCCGAACCACCCGCTGAACCGCAACCTGGATCACAACTGGCAACAGGCATTGCTCAAGACCTCCGCCGAGCGCCGTGTCGGTGTCAGCTGGAGCGCGCGCCTGCGCGAGGAGCGTCTGGAACTGACCGCCACCAGCGAGGAAGGCGTCAGCGCCAGCGTGGCCCTGGACGGCCCGTTCGGCCTGGCCAACAAGCCGGAGCAGGCCCTGGAGCAACTGCGCGACCTGCTCGGCCAGTTGGGCACCACCCAGTACCACGCCACCGCCATCGAGCTCGATGCGCCACAGGCCTACTTCATCCCCAACTCGCAGCTCAAGAGCCTGCGCCGCGAAGTGATCGAGGCGCTGACCGCAGCCCGAGTCGCCGCCCATCCGCGCGGTGGCCGCAAGGCCGAGACCAGCCCGCCGCCGGTGTACCCGGAGTCGCACCTGTCGTTCCTGGCCAACGTCTACAACCAGAAGGCCCGTGACTTCTATCACCGTCATGGGGTCAAGCTGATCGACGCGGCGTTCGAGGCCCACGAGGAAACCGGTGAAGTGCCGGTGATGATCACCAAGCACTGCCTGCGGTTCTCCTTCAATCTGTGCCCGAAACAGGCCAAGGGCGTGACCGGCGTGCGGACCAAGGTCGCGCCGATGCAACTGATCCAGGGTGACGAGGTGCTGACCCTGAAGTTCGACTGCAAGCCTTGCGAGATGCACATCATCGGCAAGATCAAGGGTCACATCCTCGACCTGCCGCAACCGGGCAGTGCGGTGGTCGGCCATATCAGCCCGGCCGATCTGCTCAAGACCATTCCCCGCGCGCCACACTGAGGTGAGCGGCCTTGACGGCCGCTTTCGCCCGCCCCGCAAATAAAGTCGTCGACCGGCTTCGCGGGGCTTGCATATCGGCGCATTGCCCTCTTCAATGAGCAGGCCCCGCCTCCAGGCGGGGCCCTGTTTCCCTGTCGAGACGAGCCAGATGGATCTGCGCCAGAAACCCGCCCTATGGAAGACCTTGTGGGCCCTGCCCGCGGCCACCCGCTGGCTGCTGCTGGGCATCGGCCTGTCGCGGGTCGCCTCGTTCATGGTCTGGCCGTTCATCGTGGTGGCGATGAACCGACGCTTCGGCACGCCGATCACCGATATCGGCGCGCAACTGGCCCTGGGTGCGCTGATCAGCATCGCCCTCTCACCGCTCAGCGGCTTTCTCGGTGACACCTTCAATGCCCGCAACCTGATGGGCTTCGGCTGCGCCCTGGGCGCCGGCTGCTTCCTGCTGATGGGGCTGGCACCCGGGCAGACCAGCTACTTCGTCGCGATCATCGGCATGGCGGTCGCCCACAGCATCCTCGAACCGCTGTTGCGGGTGCTGCTCAGCGACACCGTCGCCACCGACAACGAACGTACCTTTCTCTTCCACATCCGCTACTACGTGGTCAATTGCGCCGCTGCCAGCGGGCCGTTGCTCGGCATGTGGTTCGCCAACCGCGAGAGCGACGCGGTGTTTCCGATCGCCGCCGTCACCTACGCACTGCTGGCCCTGAGTATCTTCGGCGCCGCGCGCTATCGGCTGCAGGCGCCGCACCTGGCCGGTACCGAGCCGACCTCGCCGCCCCTGCGTGAGGTGCTGCGGGCGATGCTCGGCAATCGACTGTTCCTGACCATCATTGTCGCCAACTTCTTCCTGGTGCTGGTCTACGCCCAGGTCGACGAGTCGCTGACCTTCTACCTGCTGGCACTCAAGGTCGAGGACATCAACGCGGTGATCGCCAGCCTGAGCGTGACCAACGCCTCGGTCGTGCTGGTGTTCCACCTGTGCCTGATGGGCTGGCTGATGAACCTGGCCGACAAGCGCGCCTACATCCTCGCCCTCGCCTGCCTGATGATCGGCCACGCGATCATTGCCCTGAACACCGGCGCGCTGTGGTACGGCTGGATACTGGCGATCGGGTTCGCGACGCTGGCCGAGATCATCGTCATGCCGTTGTTCGCCACCCTGATCGATCGCCTCGCGCCGCCCGGCATGCGCGGCAGTTTCATCGGCATTTCCATGCTGGCCGGGCTCGGCTCGGCGGTGGCGCCGCTGCTCGGGGCGCTGGTGATCAGCCACTTGGGCGGCGTGGTGCTGTTTTCCGCCCTGGCGCTGGCCTGCCTGCCCATCGGCCTGCTCGGCTACCGGGCACTGGATGCCGGCCAGCCGGCCAGCGCGCTGGAACCGACGACATGATCGCCCTCAACCAGGTCCAATTCGGAGTGAACCCGGGATGAATCCTTACCAACTGTTGGCACCTCGTTCATTCTGGCGCAGTGCCGTGGCACAGCAGACGGCCGAAAGCATGAGCGAGTTGTGGCTGCCGCAATTCGGGATCGAACGCGACGATGCCATCGTCACCGCCGGTTCCTGCTTTGCCCAGCATATCGGCCGGGCACTGGTGGAGCGCGGGATGAACTGGGTCGACAGCGAACCGTCGCCGGCCGGCCTGTCGGAAGCCGAGCGCAAGGCGCGGCACTATGGCGTGTTCTCCTTTCGCACCGGCAACCTCTACACCCCGGCGATGTTGCGCCAGTGGCTGGAGTGGTGCCTGGACAGGCAGGCCATGCCCGACGAGCTCTGGAGCCGCGATGGACGTTTCTTCGACCCCATGCGGCCGGTGGTCGAACCCGAAGGCCATGCCAGCCGGCAGGCGCTGCTGGAGGCCCGACAGGTCACGCTGGCGGCGATGAAGACGGCGTTGCAGCGGGCCAGGGTCTTCGTTTTCACCCTGGGGCTGACCGAGGCCTGGGTGAATCGACGCAACGGCCTGGTGTACCCGCTCTGCCCCGGTACGCTGCAGGGGACGTTCGATCCGCAGGTCCATGCCCTGCACAACTTCGGCTTCGTCGACAGCCACCGTGAAATGCACACGGCACTCGAACTGTTGCGCTCGGTGAATCCGCGGATCCGGGTGCTGCTGACCGTGTCGCCGGTGCCGCTGACCGCTACCGCGACCGGCCAGCATGTGTTGACCGCCACCACCTACTCCAAATCGGTGTTGCGCGCGGTGGCCGGCCAGTTGTGCGAGGAACAGCCGGAAGTCGACTACTTCCCCTCCTACGAGATCATCACCGGCACGCCGTTCAAGGCCGCCTTCTACCAGGACAACCAACGCGAAGTCACGGCCGCCGGGGTGGCGTTCGTCATGCGCCAGTTCTTCAGCGCCCTGAACGGCCAACCGCCGGTGGCACCAGCCAACCCGATCGCTCATCTGCCCAGCGAGGACCTTGTTTGTGAAGACGCCGTACTCGACTACTACGCCAAGCCCTAGCTTCCTGCTGCTGGGCGACTCCAACGCCGGGCCGATCGGCAAGGCGGCGCAGGCCCGCGGGTTGATGGCCTGCGGCGGCCCGCTGGGGGCCGGACGGGATTTCAACGTCGATTTCCTGGTAGCGCAGCCGGGGGACGTGGGGTTTCGTGATACGGAAATGGACCAGCGTTATCGCCAGGCGCTGGAGCTGGCCGGGGTGGCCCGGCTGGAAGAACTGTCGGTTCCGCTGGTCAGTACGCTCGGCATGAGCGTGCACTTTCTCGCCAGTCGGCCGAACTGGCACTGCTATCAGGATGAAAGTGGCGAGTTCGACGCCGGGTTTCTGGGCGGGCCCCTGTTCGAGTCGATCATAGAAGAAATGAGCCGGTATGCCCTGGCGTTCTACGAAAGGGTGCTGGGACTGGGCATCAGGGTGCTGGTGGTCCTGCCACCGCAGCGGGTGCCGGAGTTTTCCGATGCGCGGGTATTCATCGCGGCGCAGGAGGTGCTGATTCGACGCTTGCGCGAGTTGGGCGTCGAGCTGATCGATGTGCGGGACGCCGCCAACGGTGAGGATGGCTGGCAGGCCCCGCGGTTCTGCGAGATCGATGACCCGTTGCACGGCAACCTGGCCTTCGGCGAGCTGATCGTCGAGGCGCTGCTTCCCCGACTCGCCCAGCCACAGTGGGCCTGACCCACCCCCATCCCGCTCCATTCGGTGGATGAGCGCAGGCCTGCGGGCCCACAGGATTTCAGGTTTCGGTATAGGGCTGCGGCTGCTCACCGAGGATCGTCACCCGTTCGCCATACCGCGAATGCGGGAAGTAGTCCCACACCGCATGGTGCTGGGTGCAGCGGTTGTCCCAGAACACCAGGGTATTGGGCTCCCAGCGTACCCGGCAGGTGAGAATCGGCTCGCGGGCCACCAGGCCGAACAACAGGTCCAGCAGCACCCGGCTTTCCCCCTCGGACAGTTGCACGATATGCGAGGTGAACCCGGAGTTGACGAACAACGTCTTGCGCCCGGTCTCCGGATGGCGCACCACCACCGGGTGTTCGGTCCTGGGCAACCCCTCCGGCGCCGGGTAGCCCTTCCACGGAATCGCCCCATCATGGATGGCCGTCAGCCCCTGCAGAAAACCCTGCAGGGTCGGCGACAGCATGTCCAACGCCAGGTGCATGTTGGCGAACAAGGTGTCGCCACCGCTACCGATGGCCGGGGTCTCCTTGATGTACAGCATCGAACCCATCGACGGTGCCAGGTCCGCGGTACCGTCGGTGTGCCAGGCCTCCCCGGCGACGAAGCGCGATTGCGCCGTGGCACGGATGACCACCAGTTCCGCATCGTCGCCGTCGATATCCTCCAGCGGCAAGGCGCGCAACTCACCGAACAGTCGACCAAAGGCCTTGTGCTGCTCGACGCTCAGGTGCTGGTCGCGAAACACCAGCACGTGGTTTTCCAGAAAGGCCCGGCGAATTTCCGCCAGTTGCCCGGGCGCCAGTTCCCTGGACAGGTCGACCCCGCCGATCTGCGCGCCGATGATCGGAGTCAACCGATCGACGGTGATGTGCTGGTACGGCGCCCGACGTTCGCCGGCGATCCTCTCGACGGCCTTCAATGCCCACTGATCCATGTTCCCTCACCTTTTTGTTGAGTTATTGCCGCCATCTGCCCGGTCAGGCCGCCTTCAGTCCCTGGCCTGACGCAGGGAGCGCGGGCGCATGTCGGTCCAGTGCTCGGCGATATAGTCCAGGCAGGCCTGACGCTCGCCCCGGGCCCCGACAGCCACCCAGCCGATGGCCATGTCCTTGCCCTGGGGCCAGATGGAGTACTGGCCCTGATGATTGATCACCACGTCGAACATTTCCGTTTCATTGTTCATGCTGCTCTCCAGAGAAATAACCCCGTGCGGCCGGAGCCGCCTCGATCAGGCAGCGGCTCAAGCCTTCTGCCAGGTGCCTGAATACCTGTCGTCCGGCATCGGCTTGCCGCTCACCGCTACCGGCGCGCACCAGCGCGCAGATCCGCGTGGCCCCGGCACAGATGCCGGCGTAGGCCTGGGCATCGTTGTCGGCATAGGCCGCGGCGGCGATTCGTGCGTAGGCCCGGCTGTTGGCATCGGCAAACGCGGCGGCGTTGGCATCGGTGCTGAGCTGGGCGTAGTAGTCCGCGTAGGCCTGGGCATCGCCGAAGTGCTCGGCGATCATTGCCGTATTGGCCGGCGCGCTGGCGTAGACCATGGCGATCTCATGGGCCCGGGCATAGCCGGTGGCATAGGGAAAGGCTCGCCGGTACAGCGCCGGCAATACCGGCTTGAGGGCCGCCAGCCACTCGCCCCGCCGGCCGTTGAGGCCCAGGGCCGCACGCCGATGCAATTGCCGCAGGACATTCAGCTGCGCCACGCTGGTGCCCTCGACGTCGGCCTCGAGCAACACCGGCAACACCGTCTCGGCCTGCCAGGCGTGCAACAGGCGAAACGGCGGCGGTTCGCCAAACCCGGCCAGGGCCGCCTGCAACTCGTTGCTCCAGCGCAGTGCCCAGTCCTTGGCCTGCCCGGCCAGCAGCACCGGTATCAACGCCTGCAGCCAGTCCGCGTTGCGCTCATGCCGCATGTTCGCCTCCCTGGCCGATCGTTTCGCCAATCAGCCGTGCCCAGTGACCGGCGACGATGCCGTAATGGTCGGTATCCAGCGCTTGCCAGTCGCACAGCCGCGGCAGCAGCGCCTGCCAGGCCGCCTTGAGCTGGTCGGCCGGCCAGGCGCGACCGACACCATAGGGGTTGGCCTGGGTGGCGACCAGCAACCGGGCCTGGGTGTTCGGCAGAACCGGTGGTGTGAAGGCGGCCATGCTCGCCATGTTGTGTTTGCAGCAGGCGGTGAGGCGTTGCAGGTAGCCGCGCATTTCCTCGGACAGCCCCTGCCCGCTCGCCTGGGGCCAGCGCTGGACGAACTCGCGTTGGAACACCTGCTCGATATGCCCCTCGTCCATCCCTGCCAGCTCGGCACCGGCATCCGGCGCCGGCGGGTCGATCAGGTACAGCAGCGGTTGTTCCAGGCCCATGGCTTGCGCCTGCGCGCACATGGCCTGGGCGACCCAGGCGCCGAACGACCAGCCCGCCAGCCGCCAGTGGCAGGACTGCCGAGGGAAACGGCTCTGCAGCGCCTCCAGGTAACGTGCGGCGCGCTGCTCGATCGCGATCGGCGGCAACTGCGGATGCTGCAGCAGCGGATCGGCGATCACGCAGACCCCCAGCGCCTCGGGCAAGGCCGCCGCCATCTCGCGATAGGCCTGGACATCGCCCCCCACCGGGTGCACCAGGCATAGCCAGTCGCGGCCGTTGCCGCTGTTCCAGACATCCAGTTGCACCGCCTGGGCCCAATCGACGACAGCCGTCCTGGCGCCACTGCCCTCGATCAGCGTGAGAATTTCCCGCAGGCTGACCTTGTGGCTCAATTGCGACAGTTGCAGGCCGATGCCCAGCCGCGACTGCACCTCGTCGATCAGGTCGAGCAGGGTCAACGAGTCGGCGCCCAGTTCATACAGCGAGTCCTCGTCGTCCAGGGTGTCGACCCCCAGCCACTGGCACAGGCACTCGCCCAGATGTGCCGCCGGGTCCGGCCCGCGTTCGACGGAGGGAGCTACGACCTCGGGCACCCGCGCAGTGTGCCGCCGCGGGTAGAACCCGCGCGACGCCTCGATCGCAGTGGTCGAGATCAGGCACTGCGGCAGTTGCAGGGCCAACGCAAGGTCGAACACCTTTGCCCCCTCCTCGACGGACAAACCGACCGCCAGGTGGCGCTGGTGAGCCTCGTCACCGGCACTCACGGCGGTGGCCATGCCGCGTTCGCGCCAGATATCCCAGTTGATGCCCAGCCTTACGCAACGACTGGCCGCCTCCGGCTGGTAATGGGCAAAACCGTCCATGACCCCGCTGGCAGCGGCATAGTCCAGGTGCCCGGCACCGCCGAGCAGCGCCGACATCGACGAGCAGTACAGCACGAACCCCGGCGACAACCGTGTGATCAGCATTTCCACCGCCAGCATGCCGAGGGTCTTGGCGGCCATGGCGCTGTCCATCTGCCGGGCATCGCGATGGCGAATCAGGCTGCCGGCACCGATGCCCGCGGCGTGAATGACGCCGACCAGTTCGCCGTAACGCCGCGCCAACTGCTCGACGACACTCGGCCAGCGCGCCAGATCGGCAATATCGGCCTGCACGACCTCGACCCGATCGCCGTAGTCGCGCAGATTCTGCGGCCGCTCACCGCGACGGGAAAGCACGATCACCCGCCGTCCCGGCGCCTGCAGCAGGTGCTCGCACAGGCTGCTGCCGATGCCGCCGTTACCCCCCAGCACCAGGAAGGTGCCGGTTGCCGGCAACAAGGGCGAGGCCGGCAGGGACGCCGGTGCCGGGCTGGCAATCAGGCGTGGCTGCCACAGGTAGTCGCCGCGAATCGCCAGACGCCGTGGCAATGCCGCCGAGTCGCCCAGCAGTGCCGCCAAGGTGCCGGCCTGGTCCGCCCACTGCGAACCCGGCAGGTCCAGCCAGTGAACCCGCAGCGGATACTCCTGCGGCGCCACCTCACAGACCCCGGCCAGGGCGCCCAGCTCCGGACGCCGCACCTCGCCGTTGACTGCACAGGCCTGCCAGGACAGCAACCAGAGCCGCAGCTTCAGCGCCCCCGAGACCTCGCCCCAGGCCTGGAGCAAGGCGCTCGGCGTGTCGAGGCAGGCCCATTGCGCAGCGGCCAGGCTCTGCTCGTTCACCGCGCCACCGACCGACAGCGGCAACGCGTGCAGCCAGTCCAACTCCTCCACCTGCGCCGCGATCAGTTCGGCCAACAGCGCCGTCAGTGCCTGGGAATCACCCGGATCCAGTTCGAAACGATCGGCAGCCAGGCGCCGCAGGCCGTTGCCGGCGCGGACCTGGACCACCCGTCGATAGACGCGGCCCAAGGCGTCCAGCAGGCCGCCGTCCAGTGCCTCGTTGGCACATACCACCAGGGTGCCGCGACGTTCGTGGGGGCTGCCGCTGCCCAATCGGCGCAGGCGTACCCATTGGCGTTGGTGGAACCAGTCCGGCAAGGCATTGCGAGTCGATTGCGCTGCGCTGTCGAGCGGCACCGCCGGCAACGCGGCCGCCGGCTGGAACCGGCACGGCTCGAGATCGAATGCCGACGGCGGCAGGTCCCATGGCGGAGGGGCCGAGCGCGTCGGCCAGGTGAGCCGCGTACCGTCGTACCAGGCCCGGAGGATGGCCTGCGGTTCTGCATCCCCGACCGACCAGGTGCGGGTCGACGGCGGCACTTCGCGGATCAGTGCCTCGTCCACCTGCCAGGTCTCCCCGGCCGCCAGGCACACGCCATAACGCCAGCGCTGCTGGCGGCGACCCGCTTGCAGGAAACGCAGCAGCGCCTCATGCCGCTGTGGGAACGCCTCCCGATAGGCCTTGATCGCCGCCATGTTGCGCAACAGTGCACTGCGGCTGTGGGCGCTGAGCAGCAGGCAGGCCGCGCCCGCTGCCGAAACCGGCTCGGGCGTGGGGCTGGCGGCGACGAGCGCATGGGCATTGGTGCCGCCGATGCCGAAGCTGCTCACCCCGGCCACGCGCCGGCGCCCTGGCGGCCAGGCGCGCGGTTGGGTCGGGATGTAGAACGGCGTGCCTTGCAGATCGATCTGCGGGTTGAGCCGATTGAAGCCCAGGTTCGCCGGCACCACCGCGTGATACACCGCCAGGGTCGCACGAATCAACCCGACCACCCCGGCCGCCGCCCCCAGGTGACCGATCTGGCTCTTCACCGAGGCCAGTGCGCAACTGTCCGCCGGGGCCGTGCCGAAGGCCTTGCCCAGCGCCGCCACCTCGATCGGATCCCCCAGCAGCGTGCCGGTGCCATGGGCCTCGACATAACCGATGTCGGCACCGCGCAGGCCAGCCTTGTCCAGCGCCTCGCGGATCACTGCGCTCTGGCCGGCCACCGACGGTGCGGTATAGCTCATCTTGGCATGGCCGTCGTTGTTCAGCGCCGAGGCTTCGATGACCCCGTAGATCCGGTCGCCATCGCGTTGTGCCCGGGCCAGCGGCTTGAGCACCACCACCCCGTAGCCACTGGCGCCGAGGGTACCGCTGGCATCATCGCTGAAAGGTCGGCACTGGCCGTCCCGGGAGAAGATGTGCTGCGGCCGGTAGCGGTAACCCTCGGTCAGCGTCGGGTCCACCAGCACCCCGGCGGCCAGCATCACATCGGCATCGCCCTGGCGCAGCAGCGCACAGGCCAGGTGCACGGCGATCAGCGAGCTGCCGCAGGCGGCCTGCACGCTCATGGCCGGCCCGCCGAGGTTCAGGTGATAGGCGGCCTTGGTCGCGAGGAAGTCCTTGTCGTGGTGCAAGGCCATCTGGAAGGTGTCCGGCAGCTCGCTGTCGCCGGCCTGGCGCAGCAGTTGCTGGAAATAGGTGGTTTCGCCGCAACTGGCGAGCAGTCCGATCCGCGGCCCGTCCGCCGACGGCACCAGTGCCGCGTGCTCCAGTGCCTGGACACAGGCCATCAGCAGGTGGCGTTGCTGCGGGTCCATCAGCCGTGCTTCCTGGCGGCTGATGCCGAAGTACTCGGGGTCGAAGTCGAACAACCCGGCCAGTTGGCTACGGGCGCCGACCAGCCCCTCTTCGGCCGCGAACAGCTCGATACCCGACTCGCCCGCCTGGACCATCGACCAGAACGCGCCCAGGTCGGGCGCGCCGGCGACATTCACCGCCATGCCGATGATCGCCACCGGCGAATGGCTGTTGTCCCCACCGCGCAGTGGCTGCTGCGCCTCGACCGGTGTGCTGGCCAGATGGGCCGCCAGGCGACGGATGCTGACCTGCTCGAACAGATCGGCCATGCTCACCTTGAGGTCGCTTTCCTGGTTGTAGCGGGCGTGCAGGCGCATCAGCCCGAGGCTGGTCGCGCCGGCTTCGAAGAAGCTCTGGTCGAGCCCGATCGGCCGGCCGATCACCGCTTCGAACAGTTCGCGCAGACGCTGCTGCAACGGGTTGGCCGGTTCCGCGGATGCGTCTGCCGCCTCCCGTGGAAGCGGCTCCCCCAGGCCCTGGAGCGCCTTGCGGTCGACCTTGCCACTCGGCGTGCGGGGCCACTCCCCGACCTGCCAGTAGGCATCGATGCGCACCTGGGCCGGCAACTCGCGGGCCAGTCGCCGGTCCAGCGCCTGCGGTACCGGCGGCGGCCCGTCGAGTTGCAGGTAGGCGTTCAGCTTCGCCGAGTCGGCGTCCAGGGTGACGACGGCGCCGCTCACCTCGGGCAGTTGCATCAGGGCGGCCTCGATCTGGCCAAGCTCCAGGCGATGGCCGCTCAGCTTGACCTGCTGATCGTCGCGCCCCAGGTAGTGCAGGCAGCCCTGGGCATCGACCCGGGCCAGATCGCCGGTGCGATAGAACAGCCGCGTGGCTCCGCTATCATCGGGCAGTTCGACGAAGCGGCTGGCATTGAGCGCCGCATCCCCCAGGTAGCAGCGGGCGACCATCGGCCCCGCCACCAGCAGGTAACCCGGCATGCCGGCGGGCAGCGGCCGGTCCTGTTCATCCACCAGCAGCAGACAGGCATTGTTCACCGCCCGGCCGATCGACGCGCGCAACGGCCAGTCCCGTGGTTCTGGCGCAAGACGCAGGGCGCAGACCACATGGGTCTCGGTCGGACCGTAATGATTGAACAGACTGGCCTGGGGCATGCCGGCGAACCATTCACGCAGGGTGTCGTTGCACAGCAGTTGTTCCCCCGCCGTCACCACCTCGCGCAATTGCGTCGGATAGATCCCCCGCCGCACGGCGGTTTCGGCCAGGTGCTGCAGGGCCACGCAGGGCATGAACAGCCGCTCGATGTCCGCCTTCAGCAGGTAATCCAGCAGCGCCGGAGCATCCTGACGCCAGGCCGGGACGATCAGGTGATAGCAGCCGCCGCCGCACAGGGTGCTGAAAATCTCCTGGAACGACACATCGAACGACAGCATGGAGAACTGCAGGGTCCGCGCCCGTGGGGCCAGCTCACCCGCACCGCGCTGCCAGTGCAGCAGGTTGCACAGGGTCCGGTCCGTGACCTGGACGCCCTTGGGAATGCCGGTCGAGCCGGAGGTGAACAGCATGTACAGCGGCCGCTCGCCCTGGTGCGGCGTCCGGGAAAACGGCCGCGGCGGCGCATCGAGTGCCACCCGATGCCGCGCGATGGCGTGCTCGCTCAGGCGTTCGAGGGCGGCTTCGGTGGCGTCGCTGTACAGCAGGCCATGGGCGCGGCACTGGCTCATCACCTGGCGCAGCACCGCCTGCGGATAGGCCGGATCGAGCGGCACGGCGGTGAGATTGAGCTTGGCCAGGGCCAGCAGGGCGACGATATGCTCCACCGAGGTATCGAGGAACAGCAGTACCGGGCCCGGTTCACCGTCCAACGCTGGCAGGCTCGCGCCATCGCCGAGAGTCGCCGCCAGGGTATCGGCCAGTTCGTTCAGGCGCCGGTAGCTCACCCGCCGCTCGCCGGCCACCAGGGCGGTGGCCTCCGGGGTACAGCGCACCTGATGTTCGAACCAGTCGGCCAGGGTGGCGAACGGCGGCTGTACCCGTTCGCCCAGGCTGGCCGGCGGCAGGCGGTGCCGGTAGGGTAGCAGCAGCCGGTCCAGCGGGCTGTCCGGAGCCTGCAGCAACAGATCCAGACCGGCGCGAAACAACTCGGCGGCCGCCTCGATACGTTGCAGGTCGAAAGGGTCGCACTGGTACTCCCACCAGGCCGCAAGCCCGTCGGGGCTGTCCACCAGGGACAGGGTCAACGCGCACTTGGCCTGCACGGGACCGCTGAATTCGAGTTGGGCCCCCAGCCCGTCCAGCTTGCTGAAATCGGTGTTTTCCAGCACGAACATGAAGTCGAACAGCGCCTGCTGGCCCGACAGCCGCAGGTCCTCGACCACATCGGCCAGGGCCACGTCCTGCAACGCCAGGACCTGGCGAACCCGATCCGTCTGCGCGTGCAGCAGTGCCTCCAGCGACTGCCGGCCATCCAGTTCGGTCGGGATCAGCACGGTGTTGGCGAACATGCCCACGGCCTCCTCGAACTCCCCCAGCGGCCGGTTGGACACCGGGCTGGCGATGCGCGGATGTGACAGGCCGGTCAGCGCATGCAGGCTCCAGGCGAAGACGCTGAACAGCACCTCGAAACGGGTCAGGCGCTGCTGCGTGCAGAACTGCTCCAGAGCCCTGGATTGCGACGGCGCAAGCCTCTGCCGGAATTGTCGGGCCTGGGCGCCGCCAACGCGGCGCTGTGGGGCCAGGGCCGGCGAAGCTGGCGGCTGTTCGCGGTAGAACTGCGCCAGGGCACGGCGCTGCTGGCGATAGTACGGCGCGACACTCCATTGCCCCTGCCACTGGCCAAATTCCAGCGGCGTCAGGCGAGCGGGCGGTTCAGGCAGGTGGCGCCCCTGCCGATTGGCCTGGTAGAGGGCCAGCAGGTCGTCGAACAACAGGTTCAGCGACCAGCCATCGACCACGCAGTGATGCAGATGCAGCAACAGTCGGGCGCTACCGTCGGCGAACTGCAGCAGCCAGGACTGGAACAGCGTCGCCGTGCCCAGGTCGAACGGGGTGGCGAACACCAGTTCGGCAAAAGCCTGCCAGTTGTCTTCGGTAAATCGCCCGGGGGGCATGCGCAGGCAGCGCGTGCCCTGCTCGGCGACCCATTGATCGAGACCGTCCGGTCCGGATACGAAACGCGTGCGCAACGCGGCATGGCGCTCGACCAGTTGGTCCACGGCCGCACCCAACGCGTCCGGGTCGACCCCGACCGGCAGGCGCAGCACCAACGGCACGTTATAGGCCGTCGAGTCCGGCTCGCGCTGTTGCAGCAACCACAACCGACGTTGCTCGGCGGTGGCCGGCAGGCGCCAGGCGGCGCTCGGCAGCGGTGCCGGCGGGTATGCCGCCGCGGACACCTGCGGTGTCGCCAGCCTGGCCGCCACTGCGGCGAAGTCCTCGCCCAGCAGTTGCGCCAGGTTCAACTCCACCTGCCATTGCCGGCGGATCGCCGAGCGCAGGCGCAAGGCCTTGAGCGAATCGCCGCCGCTGCCCAGCCAGTCATCCTGGGCGCCAAGCCATGGCTGGCCGAGCAAGCTCCGCACCTGCGCCAACAGCCAGGACAGTTCCGCGCCCTGCTCACTGGCGGCCGGCAGCTCGCCCGTCGGTGTGGCGCGCCAGGGTTGCCGGTCCTGTTCCAGCAACCGGGCGCGATCGACCTTGCCGTTGGCGGTCAGGGGCAGGCGGTCGAGCAGGAACAGATGGTGCGGGCGCATGTAGCCCGGCAACTGCGCCCGCAGGTAGGCGTCGAAGTCGGCCTGTTCCAGGGTGCCTCGCGGCACGATGAACGCCAGCAACTGGTGATCCTCGGCGGACTGGCGGCGCGTGCAGACATAGGCCTGGGCGACCCCGGGATGCTCGAGGAGGCGCTGCTCGACTTCACCCGGCTCGATCCGAAAACCGCGGATCTTGACCTGGCGGTCGGCCCGGCCGATGTACTCGACCAGGCCGGCCTCGTTCTCCCGGACCAGATCGCCAGTCCGGTAATGGCGCCTTGGCTGGCCAGCGTCGTCCGCCAGTATGAGAAAGCTGCGCGCGGTTTCCTCCGGACGGTGGCGGTAGCCACGGGCGACCCCGCTGCCGCTCAGGTACAGCTCGCCCACCGTGCCCGGCGTGACCGGGCGCTGCTGCTCATCGAGGATGCGCAGGCCGGTATCGGGCAAGGCACGTCCGATCGGCACCGAGGCGCCCATGAAATCACGGGCAATCGGTTGGCACAGGGCGAAGGTGGTGCATTCGGTCGGGCCGTAGACGTTGAAGATCCGGCAGGCGCTGTCCGGGTTGGCCCGGTACCAGTCGCGCACCGCCACGGCGCTGATCTGTTCGCCGCCGATCAGGACCTGGCGCAGGCTGGCAAAACAACGCGGGTACTCCTGGGCCAGGGTGTTGAACAGCGACACAGTCATGAACAGGCTGTCGACCCGCTGCGTCTCCAGCACCTGTGCCAGTTGCCGGGCATCGAGCAGGTCGTCGTCGGCGATGATGACGCAGGCACCACCGTTGAGCAGTGGCGCCCAGAGTTCGAAGCTGATCGCGTCGAAGGCCGGGTTGGCCAGGCAGGCAAAGCGGTCGCCGGGGCGAATGTCGATGTAGCCATCCGGCTGCACCAGGCGCAACAGGCCACGCTCGCCGACTTCCACCGCCTTCGGTGTACCGGTCGAGCCCGAGGTATAGAACAGGAAGCTCACATCGGCCGGTTCGCCGGGCAGCGCCAACCGGCTCGGCGCCTCGTGTTCCAGCAGCGCCGTGACGTCGGCCTGCCACAGGTTGGCCAATGGTTCGGCGCTGGGTTCGTCCAGCAGCAGGCCGACGCAACCGCCGTCCTCCAGCATGCGGGCCTGGCGCGCCAATGGGCTGGCACGGTCCAGCGGTACCAGCACGGCGCCGACCTTGAGTGCGCCGAGGATTGCCGCCAGCCAGCGCCAGGAGCGCGGCATGCGCAACGCCAGGGATTGGCCGGGCAGTACGCCCCGCGCCAGCAACCCGTGGGCGATGCGTTCGCTGGCAGCGGCCAGTTCGTGGTAGTTCAGTTGCGTCTGCCGGTCGAGCACCGCGAGGGCCAGGGGCGTTGCCCGCACCTGTTCGGCAAAGCGTCCGAGCAGGGTCGGCGATGGGACCAGGGTAGTAGCTTGCTGAGCGTTGTCCATTACGCCTCCTGCGGCAAGGAATCGGCGGGCGCGGCAACATCGAAGCGCCGCAGTTCCTGTTCCAGGGCCCTGGCGACGCGGCGCAGCTCGACGGTCTCGAGCATGTCCCAGTGGCCGCCATTGACCAGCCGGGCGAGGTAACCGTCCCCGGCGCGACGCCGCCAGAAACCGCGCAGGCCACGCAGTTGTGCACGACTGAAGCCCTCGCGGGCCTGGATCAGCACCACCCGCCCGGCCCTGGGGGCACAGACGTAGTCGGCCACGGCCATGCGGTTGTGGTTGTAGATATGGAAGTAACGTTCGACCTGGGCATCGTCGATGCCCGGATACATGCCGTTGAAACGCACCAGCTTGTCGCGGAACTCGGCCATGTCCACCGGTGCCATCTGCTGGCGGTAGGCGGCGTTGTCCGAGCCCTGGGTATCGAGCAGCACCACGGTGACCTGGCGGTACCCCGCTTCGGTCAGGCGCCGGGCCATCTCATAGGCCACCAGCCCACCGAACGACAGCCCGGTGAGAATCAGCGGCTGGGCCAGCATCGGTTCGATCAGTCGCAGATAGGCTATGGCCATCGCTTCGACCGTAGGCTCCGTGGGCTCGCCCGGGTTGATCCCCGGCGACTGCACGCCATACACCCCGACCGATTCGTCGAGGACCTTGGCCAGCGACAGGTAGCAGAACGCCGTGCCCCCCGCCGGATGAATGCACACCACATTGCGCTGGCCGGCACCCGGCCGGAACTCGATCAGGTTGCCTTGCGCCGCGGCCGGCCCCGCTCCCGAGCGGATCCAGCCGCCCAGGGCCTCGATGGTCGGATGGCCGATCACCACGCGGATCGGCAGCTCGATGCCGAACACCTCGCGGACCTGATGGGCCATCTTGATCGCGGCGATCGAGGTGCCGCCGACATTGAAGAAGTTGTCGCGAATACCGATCTGCGGCGCCAGCAGCAGGCCTTTCCAGATCTGGTAGAGCGCCAGTTCGATGTGGTCGCGCGGGCTCGACAGGTTGACCTGGCGGTTGGCCAGGTCCTGGTCGGCCATGACCCGCAACGCGTCGCGGTCGATCTTGCCGTTGGCGGTCAGCGGCAGTTCTTCCAGCCACAGGTAGGCGCTGGGCAGGACCTGCGCCGGCACGGTCAGCGCCAGATGCTCGTGCACCGCTGTCTCCTCGGGCCGGGCCTGCGCCATGAAGCTGCAGCAGGCCACCAGGCGCTGGTGCTGTGCGCCGTCGCCGACCATCAGCACCACGGCGCGGCGCACGCCGGCGAAGGCCTCCAGGCGCGCCTCGATCTCGCCAAGTTCCACCCGCACGCCGCGCAGCTTGACCTGGAAGTCGTTGCGGCCAAGGAACTCCAGCTGGCCGTCGGCGCGGTAGCGCGCCAGGTCGCCGCTGCGGTACAAACGCTCACCGGGCACGAACGGGCTGTCGATGAAACGCTCGGCCGTCAGCGCCGCCAGGCCCAGGTAGCCACGGGCCACGCCGACACCACCGATATGCAGGTGGCCGCTGACGCCGACCGGCACCGGCGCATCATGCTCGTCGAGCACATACAGGCGGTTGCCGGCAATCGGCCGGCCGATCGGCAACTGTCGCTCTGGCACGTCGGCACCGGGCTGCAGGGTCCAGATGCTGTTGATCACCGTGGTTTCGGTGGGGCCGTAGACGTTGTGCAGGCGCGCAGCGGGCAATACCTGCCGGAAGCGCCGGGCAATCGCCGGAGTCAGTTCGCCGCCACCGCAGAAGACGTTGCGCAGGTCCCGGCACTGCCCCAGCTCGTCGACGTCGAGGAACAGTTGCAGCATGGCCGGTACGAAGACCAGCGCGGACACCCGCTGCTCGCGTACGGTGCGGACCAGATAGTCCGGTTCCAGATGGCCACCAGGCCGGGCCAGCACCAGGCGTCCGCCCATGGCCAGGGGCCAGAGCAGTTCCCAGGCCGAGGCGTCGAAGCCGAACGGAATCTTCTGCAGCATGCTCGCCTGCCGGCCGTCGCCACAGACCTGCTGGCACCACAGCAACAGGTTGCTCAGCCCGCGATGGGCAACCATTGCGCCCTTGGGCAACCCGGTGGTGCCGGAGGTATAGATCACATAGGCCAGGTGCTCGGGGGTCAGGCCGATGACCTGCGGATCGGGATTGTCCACCGCCTGCCCAGCCCATTGCCCCGCGTCCGTGTCGAGATCCAGCACCGGCACCTCGTGGTGCGCCATGCCCTGGGCCTCGCGCAGCAACGGGCGGGTCGCCCTATGGACCAGGGCGACACGGGGTCCGCTGTCGGCCAGCATATGGCCCAGGCGCCCGACCGGATAGGTCGGGTCCAGCGGCACGTAGGCGCCGCCGGCCTTGAGCACTGCGAGGATCGCCACCGGCAGTTCCAGCGAGCGCTCCAGGCACACCGCCACCCGCACGTCCGGGCCGACACCAAGGCTGCGCAGGTGATGGGCCAGGCGATTGGCGCGACGGTTGAGTTCGGCGTAGCTCAGTGATTCGCCCTCGAACACCACGGCGCAATCGTCCGCTGCCGCCGCCGCCCGCGCCTCGATCAGCTGTTGCACGCAGCCCGGCTCCCGGGCCAGCGGCGCACTGCGGTTCCAGTCGACGACGATCTGCTCGCGCTCGGCCCCGGTCAACAGGTGCAAGGTACCGATCGGCTGCTTGGCGTCCGCGGCGACCTGTTCGAGCAGTTGCCGGTAGTGGCCGCTCAGCCGCTCCACGGTGCCCGCATCGAACAGGTCGGTGTTGTATTCGACCACCAGTTGCAGGCCCTGGGTCTGTTCCACCAGCTCGAAGGCCAGGTCGAACTTGGCGGTGGCACTGCTGGTACCGTAGGACGCCAGGCTCAGCCCGGGCATGTCCACGGCCGCGCCGGGGGTGTTCTGCAACACCAGCATCACCTGGAACAGCGGCGAATAGGACGTATCGCGCTCGGGATTGACCGCCTCCACCACCCGCTCGAACGGCACGTCCTGGTGGGCGTGGACTTCCAGCATGCGGGCGCGAACTTCGCGCAGCAGCTCGGCGAAGGTCCATTGCGGTTGCAAGCGGTTGCGGATCACCAGGGTATTGACGAAATGGCCGATCAGCGGCTCGATCTCGGCCTGCCCGCGGTTGGCGAATGGGGTACCGATGCACACGTCCTGCTGGCCGCTGTGGCGCCACAGCAGCACCGCCAGTGCCGCCAGCAACACGTTGAACAGCGAACCCTGGGTCTGCCGCGCGAGGTCCTGCAGTTCCCGCAGGGTACGGCTGTCGAGACAGCTGGTGACGGTGGCACCGGCATAACGCTGCACCCGTGGCCGTGGCCGATCGGTGGGCAGCGTCAACAACGGTGGTGCGTCGGCCAGCGTCCGGCGCCAGTAGTCGAGCTGCTCCTGCAGGGCCGCGCCGCCCAGCCGCTGCTGTTGCCAGCAGGCATAGTCGGCGTACTGCACCGGCAGCGCCGCCAGGCTCGATGGCTGGCCCCTGAGGTAGTCACCATAGAGGGTCACCACTTCACGCAGGACGATGCCCATCGACCAGCCATCGGCGATGATGTGGTGCACGTTGTACAGCCACAGGTGTTCGTCGTCCGCCAGGCGCAGCAACGAGGTGCGCAACAGCGGGCCATTGGCCAGGTCGAACGCAGCCCGGGCTTCCTCGGCCACCCGTGCCTGTGCCAGCGACTCGCGTTCGGCGGCCGGCAGCTGGCTCAGGTCGGTGACCGCCAGTGCCAGCGGACGGTACTCGTGAATCACCTGGCACGGCTCGCCGTCGTGATCGTCGAAGGTCGTGCGCAGGACTTCGTGGCGGCGTACCAGTTCGTTCAGTGCCCGCTCCAGCACGCTGACGTTCAGGCGCCCCTTGAGCACCAGGGCATTGGGGATGTTGTAGAACGGATTGCCCGGCTCCAACTGGTCGAGAAACCACAACTGCCGCTGGGAGAACGACAGCGGCAACGGTGCCGTGCCGACTGCGCGCGGGCGCAGGCCGTCATTGACCGTCAACCGGCCGAGCAATGCCTGCTTGTGCCGCTTGAGTGCCTGCAGCAGGTCTTCGGTGAGAAAACCCTTGGGTGCCTTGCAACGCAATTTGTCGCCATCGGCTTCCAGCACCACACCGTGACGGTCGAAAAAGGCCAGCAACTGTTCGGCATTCATAGCTCAATTTCCTCCATGTCGCTGTCGTCATCCGTGTGCGTGCGGTTGAACGCCTCCACCTCGACGCTGCGCTGCTCGCCTTCGGCCCGCAGGCCGCCCACCATCGAATAAATCAACTGATGACTCGGCCCCAGGTCGAACAGCGCCGGCAGTGCCTGTTCGTCGATCGAGCCCATGCCGCACAGTCCCAGGCCGTGACTGGCGGCGGTCATGGTCAGCAGTTGGGTCATGGCGCCGGCCTCGATATGGCAGAAGTCCCGGCTGCGCTCGCCATAGAGCGGACGGATCGCCGCCATGTCGGCGATGAGGAACAGCGAAAACGCGGCGTTCTCATAGACCGGGCGGTTGACGAAGTAGTCGTAGGTGTCGGGGTCGAGCCGGGATTGCTCGCCGATGGCCAGCAACTGGTGGCGTACCGGGTCGTAGTAGAAGGCCCCACCGGGCACGCCTTCGACCCGCTGCGGCTTGATGTACAGGTAGGCCTGCAGCGGATAGAGACCGCCGGCCGAGGGGAACTGGTATTTCACCTCGCCCTCCAGTTGCCCGCGCGACAGACCGGCCAGCCAGTGGGCGAATGCCAGGGTCGCAATAGGCCGCTGGTCGTAGCGACGCACCGAACGACAGTCCCGGAAACGCTGGGCGAAGCCGGCCTCGCCCGGCAGGGACAGGGCCACCGCCGGCAACGGCCGGGCGAAACGTCGCCGCCCGCGTTCGTCGGCCTTGAACTGCTGGCGCAGTTGCGGGTCCTCGATCACCGCCTCCGCTTGCAGCGCTGGCGGTTGTGGCACACGGCCGGCCGGAAGCGGGGTCGCCCGGTGGCGACGGTACAGTTCCAGCAGGTTGGCCAGGGTCGGCTGAGCCAGCAGTTGCGCCAGGTGCGGACGGAACTGCAGTTCGGCGGCCAGGGCGTTGCTGATCCGCACGATATCGATGGACGTGGCGCCCAGGCTGAGCAGATTGGCGTTGCCGGCAATCGTCTCGCGCTTGAGCAGTTGCCGGACGATCTCCACCAGGCGTTGTTCCTCGGGCCCGTCAGCGACCAGCAAGGGTCCCGCGTCCGCCTCCTCCTGCGGCTGCGGCAGGCGGTTCTTGTCGACCTTGCCATTGGTCGAGAGTGGCCAGGTTTCAAGAAACGTGAATGACGTCGGCACCATGTAGGCCGGCAGCTTGTCCACCAGATACAGGGCAAAATCCGCGGACTGCAACTGTGCATCGCTCTTGATCACGTAGGCTGCCAGGCGTTTTTCACCCAGTTGCTCGCCGAGAATCCGTACGACCGCGCTCTGCACGCCGGGGTGACGGTTGAGCACGGCTTCGATCTCGCCCAGCTCGATGCGGTAGCCCTGGACCTTGACCTGGTTGTCTTCGCGCCCGAGGAATTCGATGTTGCCGTCCGGCAGCAGGCGGCCCAGGTCGCCGGTGCGATACAGCCGGGCACCGGTCGCCGGGTGGGCGAAGAAACTCGCGGCGCTCTGTTTCTCGTCGCGCCAGTAGCCCTTCGCCAGGCCGATGCCGCCGATATACAGCTGGCCAGGCACCCAGGTCGGCCGCGGTTGCAGCGCCTCGTCGAGGACATGGAAGCTCTGCTGGTCCAGGGCCTTGCCGTAGGGAATGCTGCGCCAGTCGGGATCGACCTGGCCGATCGGGTAGCAGATCGACCAGATCGAGGCTTCGGTCGCGCCGCCGAGGCTGATCACTTCGATCGCCGGCTGCAGCGCCCGCGCCCGGTCCGGCAGGTTCAGCGCGATCCAGTCGCCGGAGAGCATCGCCAGGCGCAGGCAGGTCGGCAACTGGCCGCCCTGCTGCTCGACGGACTCCAGCAGCAGCCCGAACAACGCCGGCACCGAGTTCCACAGGCTGACGCGATGCCGCTCGATCAGCTCACGCCAGTGCTGCGGGTCGAGGGCCAGGCGCGGTTCGAGCAGCACCACTGCCGCACCGACCGCCAGGGTGCCGAAGAAGTCGTACACCGACAGGTCGAAGCTCAGCGACGAGATCGCCAGCACCCGGTCCTGCGGGCTGACGGCGAAGCGCCGGTTGATGTCCAGCAGGGTGTTCACTGCGCCGCGGTGGTCGATCACCACGCCCTTGGGCACGCCGGTCGAACCGGAGGTGTAGATGACGTAGGCCAGGTCTGCGGGGTTCTGCTCGACCGCCTGCAACGCCGACTCGCCCATGTCCATGGTTTCGCTCAGGGTGATGATCTCCACCCGCGACGACCAGTCGCTGTCCGCCTGCAGGCCGGGTTGCGCAAGCAGCAGGCGCGCTTCGGCGCGCTCCAGGATATGCCGTACCCGTTGTGCCGGCAGCGTCGGATCGAGCGGCAGGTAGGCACCGCCGGCATACAGGATCGCCAGGGTCGCCACCAGTTGTTCCCAGCCGCGCTCCATCATCACCGCGACCAGTTGGTTGGGCCGCACGCCCAGGGTCTGCAAGTGGGCGCCGAGCCGACGGGCCTCGTGGCGCAACTGCCCGTAGCTCAGTTGCCGGCCCGGCGCGATCAGCGCCGGGGCATCCGGCGTCGCCTGCGCCTGGCGCTCGAACAGCTCATGCATCAGCGGCGATGCCTGCGGATACGCCGGCGCTGGCGGCAGGCCGGCCTGGGGCAGCAGCCCGGGCGTGCTGGCGGCCCAGGCCGCGGGTTCGAGCAAGCGGTCGAGGATGCCGTTGTAGGCGACGAACATCGCTTCGACCAGGCCTTGCGGGAACAGCTCGTCGATGCTGTCCCAGTTGAACAGCAGGCGCCCTTCCAGCTCCAGCAGGGTATGGTCGATCCACACCTGGGGGGTCTGGGTGATGCTGTGCACGTTCTGCGCCTGCAGCGCATCGGCAAGGTTGTACTCGGCCTGTTGGGTGGCCGCCTCGGACAGGGTGCTGTTGAACACGATGGGAATCGCCGTCTGCTGGGCCCCACGGGCCTGGGACAGCTCGCGCAGCACACGCACGCCGCTGACCACCGCATGGTCGATGTCCTGCCACAGTTGCTGCTGGATCGCCCGGGCCTTGTCGGTAAAGCCGAGGTTGCCGTCGATGGCGACTTCGAGCAGCACCAGCGAGGTGAAGTCGCCGATGATCGAGTCCACCTCCGGGTGCAGCGGCAGGCGGTTGAACAGCGGCAGGCTGAGGGTGAAGCGCGGCTGACGGCTCCACAGCGCAAGCACTTCGCAGAAGGCCGTGAGCAGCACCACTGAAGGGGTCACGCCGAATTGTCTGGCCAGTTCCTTGATCCGGCTCCAGTGCTCGACCGACAACTGCCGGTCGCGCCGAGTGAAGTGCGGTGCGGCAATGCTCTGCGGCTGACACACCAGCGGCAGGTCCGGCGCCGGTGCCAGGCGGGTGACCCGTTCGCGCCAGTAGGCCAGGGCCCGTTCGTAGCGCACGCCGCTGCGCAACCGATGTTCGGCCAGCACGTAGTCGCGGAAACTCAGGCCCGGCACCGGCAACGTCCGTTGCGGTTCCAGGTAGAAGCCCATCAGTTCGCGGGCGAGGATCTGGCTGCTGGCGGCATCGACGATCAACGCATCGAGACTGATGTGCAGGTGGCTGATGCCATCGTCGAGCAGGGTCAGGCTGAACTCGAACAGCGGCCAGTGGCTGGCGTCCAGCACCTGGTGGGACAGGCGCTGGCGGTTGTGGTCCAGGGCCTGTTGCGCGGCTTCGCGGTCCAGGCCGCGCAGATCGAGCTGCGGCATGCGATAGCTCGGCACCTGGGCCAGCACCTGCTGGGTGCCGTCGCTGAGGAAAACCGCGCGCAGCATGTCGTGACGCTCGATCATCCGGTTCAGCGCACGCTCGAAGCGCGGTATGTCGAAATCGCGGATGCACAGTTCCTCGTAGCCGTGGGCACTGACGCCACCGAGGCTGACCGTGGATTCGCGGCCGAACCAGTAGGCCTGCTGGATATCGGTCAGGGGGAACGGCTCATGGCGGTTGGCCAGGTCCGGCTCGATCACCGCGAAGGCCGGTTCACGCTGGATCTGCTCGTCACGGCTGGCGCGAATCGCGGCCATCAGCTCGCCCGGGGTCGGGGTCTTGAACAGGCTGCTCAGGGACAGTTGTGCGGTCATGCGCCGGTTGATCGCATAGACCAGGCGCGTGGCCAGCAGCGAATGACCGCCCAGTTCGAAGAAGTTGTCCTGCATCCCGACCCGTTCGCAGCGCAGCACCTCGCCCCAGATGTCGGTCAACTGGATCTCGTCGGCATCCCGGGGCGCCACGTAGACGCTGCCGGACACCCGCTCCGGCGCCGGCAACGCACGGCGGTCGAGCTTGCCGTTGCGCGTCAGCGGCAGATTCGCCAGGGACACCCAGGCACTGGGGATCATATGTTCCGGCACCTGGCGGCGCAGGGCTTCGCGCAGCGTCTCGGCCGACGCCGGGCCAACGATGTAGGCCACCAGCTGTTTGTCCCCCGGGGCATCCTCGCGCAGCAGCACGGCCGCTTCCAGTACGCCCGGCTGTTGCTGCAGCAGGCTGTCGATTTCCCCCAGTTCGACACGGAAACCCCTCAGCTTGACCTGCTGGTCGATGCGTCCCAGGTACTGCAGGTTGCCGTCGGCCAGCCAGCGCACCTGGTCGCCGCTGCGGTACATGCGGGCCCCCGGCTCGCGGCTGAACGGATCGGGCAGGAAACGCTCGGCGGTCAATTCCGGCTGGTTCAGGTAACCGCGCGCCAGGCAGGCGCCGGCGATGTACAACTCGCCGACAACGCCGGGCGGCACCGGGTTCAGCGCCTCGTCGAGCACATACAGCCGGGCATTGTTGATCGGCCGGCCGATCGGCGGCGCCTCGGGCCAGTCGGCGGCTTCGGCGCAGGCCAGGCTGAACTGGCTGACCACGTGGGTTTCGGTCGGCCCGTACTGGTTGTACAGGTATGCGCCGCCCAGCCCCTGGACGAAGCGGCGCAGTTCGTCGTTGACCCGCAGGGCCTCGCCAGCGGTCACGAGGTCACAGCCGCCGGTTGGCCCGGGTGTGTCGTCGTCGCTCAGGCCGGCGACCTGCTGCAGCACCGCGAACGGCAGGAACGCCCGCTGCACGCCACTGGCCACCAGGGTCGGGCGCAGCGTGGCGAGATCCTTGCGCCCCGCCTCGTCCATCAGCACCAGGCAGCCGCCCTGGCACAGGGTGCTGAAGACTTCCTGGAACGACACGTCGAAGTTCAGCGAGGCGAACTGCAGCACCCGCCGTGGCGCCGGGGCCGGGCCGGCGGCGTCGAGCAGTTGCCAGTCGATCAGGTTGTCCAGCGCCCGGTGGGTATGCGCGACGCCCTTGGGGCGACCACTGGAACCTGAGGTGTAGAGCACATAGGCCAGGTTGTCCGGCCCGATCGCCACGCCGGGATTGTCGGTGGATTGCCCGGCCCAGCGCGATTGGTCGCTATCCAGGCAGTACAGGGGGCGTTCGCTCGCCCTGGCCGGCAGTGTTTCCCTCAGGCTCGAGTGGGTCAGCAGCAGGCTCGGCGCCGCGTCAGCGAACATGTAGGCCAGGCGCTCGGCCGGATAGGCCGGGTCGAACGGCACATAGGCGGCCCCGGCCTTGAGGATCGCCAGCAGGCCGATGACCATCTGTGGCGAGCGCTCCAGGCTCAGGCCGACACGGTCCTCGGGACCGACGCCCTGCCCGCGCAGGAAATGTGCCAGGCGGTTGGCGGCCGCATTCAGCTCGGTGTAGCTGTAGCGTTGTTCTGCATGGACCAGCGCCTCGGCCTGTGGCGTGCGTTGCGCCTGGGCTTCGAAACGGGCAAGGAAGCCACCTTGCGGAACGCGATCGGTGTGACTACGGCTCCATTCATCTAGCAGTTGCCGACGCTGCCCGGGGGTCAGCAGGTCGAGGCTGGCGACCGGCTGCTCGCTATCGGCGGCCATCTGCATCAAGACCCGGCGCAGGTACTCGCCGAAACCGGCGACCGTCGTAGCCTCGAACAGCCCCGAGGCATATTCCAGGCCACCGACGATCTGCCCGTCACGTTCACTGAGGGCCAGTTGCAGGTCGAACTTGGCGACGTGCTGGCGGCTTGCCAGCGGCTCGACAGCAAGGCCCGGCAGGGCCAGTTCACCCTGCTGCCCCTGTTCCCAGGCGAACAGCACCTGGAACAGCGGACTGTAGGCCAGGCTGCGCGGCGGGTTAAGCAGTTCCACCACCTGCTCGAACGGCAGGTCCTGGTGCTCCTGGGCCTGCAGCGCGACCTGACGGGTGTGCTGCAACCACTGGCTGACGCTGGGGTTGCCGGTCACCTTCAGGCGCAGGGCCAGGGTGTTGACGAAGAAACCGATCAGCGCCTCCAGTTCGCTGCTCGGGCGGTTGGCCGACGGCACGCCGATCACCACGTCGGCCTGCGCCGACAGCCGCGACAGCACCAGCGCCCAGCCGGCAAGCAGGGTCATGAACAGCGTCGTGCCCTGGCGCCTGCTCAGGTCCTTGAGGCGCCGGGTCAGCGCCTCGTCGAGCACCAGCGGCACCACACCGCCGCGATAGTCCTGTACCGCCGGACGCTTGTGGTCCAGCGGCAGTTCCAGCAGCACCGGCGCCTCGGCCAGGGTTTCGCGCCAATAGCGGCCCTGGCGTTCCAGTACCTCTGCGGTCAGCCACTGGCGTTGCCAGGCCGAATAATCGACATATTGCAGCGGCAGTGGCGGCAGCGGATCGTCGCGATCCTCCAGCGCTGCGGCGTACAACTGGCTGAGCTCGCGGGTCAGCACGCCCATCGACCAGCCATCGGAGACGATGTGGTGCAGGGTCAGCAACAGCAGGTGCTGGTCCTCGGCCAGACGGACCAGCCCGGCCCGGATCAGCGGCCCCTGCTCCAGGTCGAAGGCTCGTGCGCCTTCGGCCTCCACCAGACCGTCGAGGTCGGCAGTGGCCTCCAGCCGTTCGAGCTTCAGGCCCTGCCCTGGCGCGGCGATGACCTGCCAGGGCTCGCCCTCGACACTGATGAAGCGGGTGCGCAGGGCTTCATGCCGCGCCACCAGCTGATTGAGGCTGCGCTCCAGCGCCGGCACCTGCAACGGGCCGCGCAATTTCAGGTTCAGCGGCATATGGTAGGCCGCGCTGCCACCCTCCATCTGGGCGAGGAACCACAGGCGCTGCTGGGCAAACGACAACGTTTGCGCGACGCCCCTTTCGATCCGCGTGATGGGCGCCCGGACCGCCTCCCGGGCGCTTTCCAGGCTGCGGGCGAACTGTTTCAGCTGGGGGCTGGCGAACAGCGCCGAGGCCGCGACTTCGCGCTCGAGCTGGCGGCGAATCCGCGCGATCACCTGCATCACCAGCAGCGAATGCCCGCCGAGGGCGAAGAAACTGTCGTCGCGCCCTACCCGCTCGATCCCCAGCACTTCACTCCAGATGCGCGCCAGGCCGGTTTCCAGCTCGCCCTGCGGGGCAACGTAGTGACGCGGGTCGAAAGCGGCGGCATCGGGTGCCGGCAAGGCGCCACGGTCGAGCTTGCCGTTGGCGGTCAGCGGCAAGCTGTCCAGGCGCACGAAGGCAGCGGGCAGCATGTAGTCCGGCAGGCTCAGGGCCAACTGCTCGCGCAGGGCGCCGGGGCTGGTGCTCCCGGCCTCGCTTTCGACGTAGTAGGCGACCAGCCTGGGCTGCTCGGCGTCGTTGCGCAACAGCACCACGCCGTCGCGCACCCCGGCCACATCGAGCAGGCGCGCCTCGATCTCGCCCAACTCCAGGCGCAGGCCGCGCAGCTTGGCCTGGGAGTCGTTACGGCCGAGGAACTCCAGTTGATCGTCGGCGCGGTAGCGTGCCAGGTCGCCGGTACGGTACAGGCGATCGCCGGCCACGAACGGGTTGTCGATGAAGCGCTCGGCCGTCAGTTGCGGCTGGTTCAGGTAGCCGCGGGCCACACCGACGCCGCCGATGTGCAGCTCGCCGGCAACGCCGGTCGGCACCGGTGTGCCGAGGGCGTCCAGCAGGTAGATACGGGTGTTGGCCAGCGGCCGGCCGATGGGCAGGCCGGCGTCGGCCGCCGGTCGGGCCGGCAGTTCGAAGCAGGTGCTGTCGATGCTGGCTTCGGTCACGCCATAGGCATGGACGATTCGGACCGCCTCGCCGCACCGCTGGCGCAACTGGCGGGCACTGTGGGCGCTCCAGGTGTCCGAGCCGCAGACCACGGTGTCGAGGAACGCCAGTTCATGGCCGCTTTCCTCGGCCCAGGCCAGCAGCGGGTTGAGCACCGCCGGGACGAAGTCGGCGAAGTCGATCCGCGCATCCCGCAGCAGGCGGTAGAGAGCCGGTGGGTCCATCAGGGTCTGGCGCGGACACAGCACCAGCTCACCGCCGAAACACAGGGCGCGGATCAGGTCGGCACTGAACACGTCGAAAGAAAACCCGGCCATCTGCAGGTGGCGCAGGCCCGGACGCAGGGCGTACAGCTGTTCCCAGGCGGCGCTGAGCGCCAGCAGGCCACGGTGTTCGACCATCACGCCCTTGGGCTGGCCGGTGGAACCCGAGGTGTAGATGACATAGGCCAGGTGGCGTGGCGTCAGGCCCGATGCCTGGGGTGCGAGGTCCTGCGGCGGGTGCGAGGCCCAGCGTTGCGCATCCTGTTGCAGATCGAGCAACAGCGGTTGCTCTGGCAGGCCTTCGAGGGCCGCGAGCAGCGCCGGCCGGGCCGGACCATGGCTCAATAGCACCGAAGGCGCACTGTCGACCAACATGTGGCGCAGCCGCGCCGGCGGATAGCCGGGGTCCAGCGGCACGTAAGCCCCGCCGGCCTTGAGCACCGCGAGGACGGCCAGCGGCATGTCCAGGGTGCGCTCCAGGCACAGCCCGACCCGGTCGTCCGGTCCGACGCCAAGGGCGCGCAGCTCATGGGCCAGGCGATTGGCCCGGGTATTGAGTTCGCCATACGTCAGGCTGTCGTCGCCACAGCGCACGGCAATGGCCTGGGGATCGCGGCTTGCCTGGGCTTCGAACAGCTCATGCAGGCAACGCCGGGCGTCGAAAGCCTGCTCACGGCCATTCCAGTCCCGTACCAGACGGTCACGCTCCACGGCACTGAGCAGGGGCAACGCCGTGACCGGCTGCAGCGGCTGCGCGACCATGCCTTCGAGCACCTGGCGCAGATGGCCGGCAAACCGCGCGACCGTGGCCGCGTCGAACAGGGCCGTGGCGTACTCCAGGCCGCCGCCGATGCGCCCGTCCTGCTCGGCCAGCACCAGGGTCAGGTCGAACTTGGCCGCCTGGTGGCGGCTGCGTAGCGGCTGGCTGTCCAGGCCGCCCAGTCGCAGCGTGCCCGGCTCGGTGTTTTCCCAGGCGAACATCACCTGGAACAGGGGGCTGTAGGCCTGGCTGCGCGGCGGGTTGAGCCGTTCCACCACCTGTTCGAATGGCAGCTCCTGGTGTTCCTGGGCGCCCAGCGCCACGGCGCGGGCCTGTTCCAGCAACTGCGCGGTGGTCGGCGCACCGGCCAGGGACAGGCGCAGAACCAGGGTGTTGACGAAAAAGCCGATCAGCCCTTCGGTTTCCCGACGGTTACGGTTGGCCACCGGGGTGCCGATCAGGATGTCGTCCTGGCCCGACAGGCGTGCCAGGACCACCGCCCAGGCGGCCAGCAGGGTCATGAACAGCGTGGTGCCATGGCGCAGGCTCAGGGCCTTGAGTTGCTGGCTCAGGGTTTCATCCAGCAGCAGCGGTTCGAAACCGCCCTCGTAGCACTGCTGGGCCGGCCGTGGACGGTCGCCGGGCAGTTCCAGCAGGGCCGGAGCGCCGCCCAGGGTGTCGCGCCAGTAGTCGTGGTGGCCGGCCTGGCTCTGCTCCGCCAGCCAGCCGTGCTGCCATTGGGCGTAGTCGGCGTATTGCAACGACGGCGCCGGCAACGGATCGTCCAGCCCCTGGCGAAAGGCCTCGTACAGCTCGCCCAGTTCACGGGTCAGCACCGCCATCGACCAGCCGTCGCAGATGATGTGGTGCAGGGTCAGCAGCAGGACATGTTCCTGCTCGCCGAGAATCAGCAGGCACCCGCGAAACAGCGGCCCCTTGTGCAGATCGAAAGCGGCCCCCGCCTCCTCGTCCGCCAGCAACGCCACCTGCGGCTCGGGTTCAGGCTGTGCGGCCAGATCGTGGACCTGCCAGGAGAACCCGCAGTCGGCCGCGGCGATCAGTTGGACCACCTCGTCCCCCTCGGCGGCAAAGGTGGTGCGCAACGCCTCGTGGCGCGCCACCAGGCGGTCCAGCGCCTGTTTCAGCGCCGAGCGGTCGAGCGCCCCGTGCAGGCGCAGCCCGAACGGTACGTGATAGGCGTCGCCGCCCCCGGCCAACTGGGCGAGGAACCACAGCCGACGCTGCGCGAAGGAGGCCCGCGGTGCCGTGTCGCCCCGCTCTGCCGGCGTGATTTTCGACCGTTTGTGCAAGGCGGCGAACTGCGCCGGCGTCATATCACGCAACGAGGTTTTGTCGAACATGAGAGGCTTCCATCCATGACTGCATTGTTTTTGTAGGGTTCAGGGGCGTGATTGGCCCCGCACGCCGCGACCCGGCCTTGTAGGCCGGGACGTTCTCAGGGTCTCAAGGGGAAGCGCGGGTTTCCTGCGCCTGGGTAAAGAGGTAATCGAGCAGCGCCTCGATGGTCGGATGATCGAACATCACCCGCATCGGCAACTCGATGCCCAGCAGATCGTCGATACGGGCGACGATGCGGGTCGCCAGCAACGAGTGACCACCCAGTTGGAAGAAGTTGTCGGTGAGACCGACCCGCTCGCAGCGCAGCACCTCGCACCAGATCTCGGCCAGAGCCCGTTCGATCGGGGTGCTCGGCGCCACATGGGTCTGCAGCGCATAGGCGGTTTCGTCGGGCCGCGGCAGCGCCTGGCGGTCGAGCTTGCCGTTGGTGGTCAGCGGCAGGCAGTCGAGGCGTACGTAGGCGGCGGGCACCATGTGCTCCGGCAACGCTGCCGCCAACTGCGTGCGCAGCTCATGGACAGCCGGTGCGGCCCCCTCGGCCACCGTGTAGTAGGCCACCAGCCGCGGTTCGCCCGGTTGCTCATCGCGGGCGATCACCGCCGCCTCGCGCACGCCCGGACAGCCGCCCAGGCAGGCTTCGATTTCAGCCAGTTCGATACGGTAGCCGCGGATCTTCACCTGGAAGTCGTTACGCCCCAGGTACTCCAGGCTGCCATCGGCGCGGTAGCGCGCCAGGTCGCCGGTGCGGTACAGGCGATCGCCAGCGACGAAGGGGCTGTCGATGAAGCGTTCGGCGGTCAGTTGCGCGCGGTTCAGGTAGCCGCGGGCAACGCCGGCACCGCCGATGTGGATCTCGCCTTCGACACCGATCGGCACCGGTTGCCCCGCCGCATCGAGCAGATAGCAACGCAGGTCCGCCAGCGGCCGGCCAATGGCACTGGCGCCGGAACGCTCGGCATCTTCGGCGCGCAGTGCCAGGTAGGTGGCATGCACGGTGATCTCGGTGATGCCGTACATGTTCACCAGTTGCGTGTCGCTGTTGCGCGGGTCGGCGAACCACGGCTTGAGCAGAGTGGTTTCCAGCGCCTCGCCACCGAACACCACGCAACGCAGGCTGTGGGTCGCCTCGCTGCGGCCCTGGGCTTGCAGCAGGCCACGGAAGGCGCTGGGCGTCTGGTTCAGCACGGTCACCTGCTGCTCGCAGAGCAGCCGGTAGAAGTCTGCCGGAGCGCGACAGGTCGACGCCGGGACGATCACCAGGCGCCCGCCGTGCAACAGTGCGCCCCAGATTTCCCAGACCGAGAAGTCGAAGGCGAAGGAATGGAACAGGGTCCACACATCGCCGGCATTGAATGCGAACTGCGCCGCGGTGCTGGCGAACAGCCTGGCCACCTGACGGTGCTCGATCATCACGCCCTTGGGTTGGCCGGTGGAGCCGGAGGTATAGATGACATAGGCCAGGTTGGCCGGGGTCAGGCCCAGGCGCGCCGGGTCGAGGTTGTCCGCCGGGCCGTCGGCCCAGGTTTCACGATCCAGTTCCAGGCATTCGGGAGCATTCGCCAGAGCGTGAAGCGGCTCGGCCAACAGCGTGCGCGTGGCCTGATGAACGAGCACCAGCGCCACCCCACTGTCCTGCAGCAGATAGGCCAGGCGCTCGGCGGGATACGCCGGATCCAGCGGCACATAGGCGCCGCCGGCCTTGAGGATGGCGAGCAGGCCCACCAGCATCTCCAGGGAGCGCTCGACACACAGCCCGACCCGCACTTCCGGGCCCACCCCGCGCTGGCGCAGGTGATGGGCCAGGCGGTTGGCCCGGGTATTCAGCTCGCCATAGCTGAGGCTCGTGCCCTCGAAGCTCACCGCCATTGCCGCAGGCTGGCGGGCGACCTGCCGCTCGAACGCTGGGTGCAGGCAGTCGCTGACGCCGGTGTGCGGCGCGGGTGGATTCCAAGTCTGCAACAACTGCCGGCGTTCCTCCGGCGGCAGGATATCCAGCCGGTCGGCACGGCTTTGCGGTGCCTCTTCAAGGGCCCGGACCAGGCTTTCCAGCGCCTGTCGCATCATCGCGCAGGTGCGTTGCGCGTCCAGTGCCGCGCAGACCTGGGCGCCGATGCGGAAACCTTCGCCGCTGTCGTCCACGGCCAGCACCAGCGGGTAGTTGGTGCGTTCTTCGCCGCCCAGCACCTCGATACCCTTCCAGGCGCCGGAAGTCGAGTCACCGCCCTCGGTGGTCCGTTCGCTATGGCGATAGTTGAGCAGGCTGGTGAACAGCGGCGTTGGCGAGGCGATGGCACTGCACCGCTGGGCCAGGGCCAGCGAGGCGTGTTCGTGCTCGAACAGTTGAGTCAGCAGCCCATGGGTGCGGCGCACGCAGGCGGCCACGCCCTCGGCGGCCAGGTCGATGCGGATCGGCAAGGTGTTGATGAACGGCCCGAGGATGCGCTCGGCGCCCTCGCCGCCGTACAGGCGACCGAACAATACGGTGCCGAAGATCACGTCGTGGCGACTGGAAGTGTGCGCCACCACCTGGCCCCAGGCGACATGGAACAGGCTGGCCGGGCTCACTCCCAGGGCCTGAGCCGACTGCCGCAGGCGCTGGCCCAGGCCATTGTCAAGCATCAACCGGGCCTCGTTGACCCCGCTGCCATCGCCCTGGATATCGAGCAGGCCGAACGGTGCCGACGGTTGGCTGATGCCGGCCAGCATACCGCGGAAGAACTGTTCCTGGGCCTGCTGGTCGCCGCCCTTGATCCGCTGGGCGATGAAGTTGCGGTACGGCAGCGCCGGCAACAGGCTGGCCGCCTTGCCGTCAAGCACTGCCTCGACCTCGGCATTGAGCTGTTTCAGCGAAGTGTTGTCGTCAATGATGTGATGGAACAGGCGCAGGCCGAGCCAGCGGTCGTTGGCCTCGTCCCGGGCGATGACCAGGCGCATCAGCGGCGCACGGTCCAGCGGCAGGCGGAATTGCCGGGGATCGAAGCGCTGGCGCAATTGCGTGGCGATATCACCCTCGGCCGGATCCAGCTGCAGCTCCTCGACCAGGCCGTCGACCTGACGCCAGACCACCTGCACCGGCTCTTCCAGGTCATCCCAGAACACCGAGGTACGCAGGATGTCGTGGCGCTCGATCACGCTTTGCAGCGCCCGTACATAACGTTCCAGGGTCGGCCGGTCGCTGAAGCTCATCAGGCACCAGAGCAGGTAGGGATCGCCGTTGCGCGCCATCAGGTGGTGGAACAGCATGCCTTCCTGCAACGGCGACAACGGGTAGATATCCTGGACGTTGTCCGCACCGCCCTGCACCGTGGCCAGGATGGCGTCGATCTGTGCTTGCGTCAGGCTGACCAGCGGCAGGCAGTCAGGGGTGATCGGCTGGCCACGAACGATGGCATTGGCCGGAATGGGGGCGGCCAGTTCCGCCACTTCGACCCCGGCGGCCAGTTCGCGCAGCACCGGGACACTGAACATCAGTCGGGCATCGAGTTCGATGCCCTGTCGTCGCAGGCGCTCGAGGACCCGCAGGGCCGACAGCGAATGCCCGCCCAGGGCGAAGAAGTTGTCATCGCGGCCGATCCGCTCGCGACCGAGCACATGGGCCCAGGCTTCGGCCAGGGCGATTTCCACCGGACCTTGCGGAGCGCTGAAGGGGCGCGTGCCGAAGGCACTGTCGTCAGGCGCCGGCAGTGCCTTGCGGTCGAGCTTGCCGTTGGCGGTCAGCGGCAGGGCTTGCAGGCTGACATAGGCGGCCGGGACCATGTGCTCCGGCAGTGCCGCCGCCAGTTGCCCGCGCAGTTCCTGGACCGTCGGCACGGCACCGTCGACGACCGTGTAGTACGCCACCAGTCGTGGTTCGCCCGGCGGGTCCTCGCGGGCGATCACCAACGCATCGCGCACCCCGGCGCAGCGTGCCAGGCAGGCTTCGACTTCGCCCAGTTCGATCCGGAACCCGCGGATCTTCACCTGGAAATCGTTACGGCCCAGGAATTCCAGGCTGCCATCGGCACGGTAGCGCGCCAGGTCGCCGGTGCGGTACAGGCGCTCACCCGGAACGAACGGGTTGTCGATAAAACGCTCGGCCGTCAGTTGCGCGCGGTTCAGGTAACCGCGGGCAACCCCGGCTCCGCCGATGTGGATCTCGCCCTCGGCACCGATCGGCAGCAACTGTCCGGCGCTGCCGAGCAGGTAGCAGCGCAGGTCCGCCAGGGGCCGGCCGATGGGGCTGCCGGTCTGCTCGGCGTCTTCGGCCCGCAGCGCCAGGTAGGTGGCATGCACGGTGATTTCGGTAATGCCGTACATGTTGACCAGTTGCGTGTCGCTGTTGCGCGGATCGGCGAACCAGGGCTTGAGCGTGGTCATCTCCAGTGCTTCGCCGCCGAAGATCACCTGGCGCAAGCTGTGGGCCGCAGTGCTGCGCGCCTGGGCACCGAGCAGGCTGCGGAAAGCGCTCGGGGTCTGGTTGAGGACCGTCACGCCCTGCTCGCAGAGCAACTGGTAGAAATCCGCCGGGGTGCGGCTGGTCAGGGTCGGCACGATCACCAGGCGTGCGCCATGCAGCAGCGCGCCCCAGATCTCCCAGACCGAGAAATCGAAGGCGAAGGAATGGAACAGCGTCCAGACATCGTCGGCGTTGAACTCGAACTGTCGGGCGGTGCTGCTGAACAGCCGCGCCACCTGGGCGTGTTCGATCATCACGCCCTTGGGCGTGCCGGTGGAACCGGAGGTGTAGATCACGTAGGCCAGGTGGTTCGGGGTCAGGCCCTGTTCCTGCGGATCGAGATTGTCGGCGGGCCGTTCGGCCCAGCGCGTGGCATCGACTTCCAGGTCCAGCAGGCGTGGCTTGCTGGCCAGGCCCTTGCAGGCGGCGGTCAGGCTCGGCCTGGCGGCGGCGTGGGTCAGCACCACTGCCGGGCTGCTGTCGGCGAGCAACAGGTTCAGGCGCTCGCTCGGATACACCGGATCGAGCGGCACGTAGGCACCGCCGGCCTTGAGGATCGCCAGCAAGCCGACCAGCATGTCCAGAGAACGCTCGACACACAGCCCCACCAGCACATCCGGGCCGACGCCAAGGGTTCGCAAGTAGCGCGCCAGGCGGTTGGCCCGGGCGTTCAGTTCGCCATAGCCGAGGGTCTGGCCTTCGAGGCTGACCGCCGGTGCCCAGGGATCGAGCGCCACCCGCTCCTCGAACAGCTGGTGCAGGCAACGTGGCGGCGGCTCGGCAGGCGTGACCGGGTTCCATTCGGTCAGCAGCCGGTGACGTTCTTCGGCACCGATCACCGAGTCGCTGTCGAGGCGGCGTTCCGGTGCCTCCAGGCACTGCCCCAGCAACGCCAGGTAGTTGTCGCGCAAGCGGGTCATGGTTTCTTCCTTGAACAGATCAGCCGAGTAGTTCCAGAGCAGCGACAGAGTGTCGAGGTTGTCGGCCCGGGTGCCCCGGGGAATCACCACCACCTCGATGTCGAATTTCGCCGTCTGGTTGCTGTAGGCCTCGAACAGCGAGAGGTCGAAGCCCGGTCCCTTGAGTTGCGGGGTCTGCGAGTTGTGGAAACTGAAGGCCACCTGGAACAGCGGGTTGCGCGACAGCGAGCGGCTGGGCTGGAACTCGCGCACCAGGCGTTCGAAAGGCAGGCTTTCGTGGTCGTAGACATCGAGCATGCGCTCGGCAGTACGCCCCAGCAGCTCGCGGAAGGTCGGCGCACCGCCGAGATCGGCACGGATCACCACGCTGTTGACGAACATCCCCAGGCAACGCTCGTAGGCCACCGACTTGCGGTTGGCCACGGCCGAGCCGACCAGGAAGTCCTCGATACCGCAGCGCCGTCCCAGCCACAGCTGGAACACGGTGAACAGCGTGGTGAAGACCGTCACCCCTTCGGCATCACTGAACTGACGCAGCCTGGCAGCCAGTTCGGCCGGCAGTTCGAAGCGCAACTGCCGGCCCCGCCCGCTGCGTTGCGCCGGCCTGGGATAATCGGTGGGCAGCGGCAGGGTGAACGGCGCGTCCTGCAGTTGCTGCCTCCAGAAGCACATCTGCCGTTCGTATTCGGCCTCGGCCGCCTCACTCTGTTGCCAGCGGGCGTATTCGCCGTATTGCGCCCCGGGTAACGGCAGCGGGTCGCTGCGATCACCGTGATGGTACTGGTAGAGATGCAGCAGTTCTTCGAGGAACAGGTTGGCGCTCCAGCCGTCGTGCACGAAATGGTGCTCGATATGCACCAGGGCATAGGCCTCGGCCCCCCGTCGGACCAGCAGCCAGCGCACCAGTGGCAGGCATGCGACGTCGATGGCGCGGTGCACCTCCTGCTCGACCCGTTCGATGAACGCCTGTTCATCCTCCGCCGGGATATCGATGCAGGCCAGCGCGGCCCGGGCCTGGTCATGTACACGCTGATACGGCACGCCTTCGCCGTCGTCATGGAAGGTGGTGCGCAAGATCTCGTGACGGCTGACGATCTCGTCGAGGCAACGTTGCAGCAACGGTTCGTCGAGCCGGCCATGGATGCTGATCACGCTCTGGGCGTGATAGGCCCGGGCGTCGGACACCTTGTTCAGCCACCAGACGCCGCTCTGCTGGTAGGACAGCGGGGCGATAGGCGACGCTTCGGTGACAACGGCCGGGCCAGCGGCCAGGGGTTCGCTCAGTTGCCGTGCCACCTGGCGCAACGTGCCCTCGAGAAACAGGCTCTTGAGCGGCAGGTGCCGACCGCCCTGTTCGCGTACCCTGACAGTGATCTGCAAGGCACTCAGGGAGTCGCCGCCCAGGGCCAGGAAATTGTCCTCGCGCCCTACCCGATCAACCTTCAACACTTGCGCCCAGATATCCGCCAGCCACTGTTCCAGCCCGTCTGCCGGCGCGACATATTCGCGACTGATCAGCGCAGTGGCATCCGGCACCGGCAAGGCCTGGCGATCGAGCTTGCCGTTGGCATTCAGCGGCCAGTGCGTCAGGCGTACACAGGCCGCCGGCAGCATGTGTTCGGGCAGGCTCTGCCGGGCGTGCTCACGCAACCGCTGCGGGCTGATGTCGTCCGCCGCCCGGTAGTAGGCCACCAGCCGGCGTTCCCCCGGTGTGTCTTCGCGGACGATCACCAGGGACTCTTCGACACCCGGCAAGCTGTCCAGGCAGGCCTCGATTTCGCCAGGCTCGATACGGAAACCGCGCACCTTGACCTGGAAATCGCTGCGGCCGAGGAACAGCAATTGGCCGTCGGCGTCGAAACGCGCCAGGTCGCCGGTGCGGTACAGGCGTTCGCCGGGGGCGAAAGGGCTGTCGACAAAACGTTCGGCGGTCAATTGCGGACGATTCAGGTAGCCCCGGGCGACGCCGATACCGCCGATGAACAGCTCACCCACCTCGCCCGGGCGCACCGGCGTGCCCGCCTCGTCCAGCAGGATGGCGCTGGCCTGGCCGATCGGTTCGCCGATCGGCACGGGCGATTGCGGGTCGTGGTGTTCGTCGCAACGATAGACCGTGGCCCAGATGGTGGTTTCGGTCGGGCCATAGGCGTTGAACAGCCGCCGCCCCTTGGCCCAGGTGGCCGCCAGGGCCGGGTTCGGCGCCTCGCCCGCGAGCACCAGGGTTACCAGCTCGGGCAATGCGGCGGGGTCGCCGAGCCCGGCCAGCACCAGCGGTGGCAGGGTCGCATGGCTGATGTGCCGCTCGCGCAGCACCTGCGCCAGGTTGTCGCCGAGCAACAATGTGCCCGGCTCGACGATCTCCAGGCAGGCGCCATGGCTCAGGGCCATGACCCATTCGAACACCGAGGCATCGAAACTGAAGGAAGCGAATTGCAGCACCCGGTCGCCGGGCCCGACGGCGAACAGCGGGCCCTGGACCCGGGCCAGGTTGACCAGTCCGCGATGTTCGAGCAGCACACCCTTGGGCAGGCCGGTGGAACCCGAGGTGTAGATGACGTAGGCCAGGTGACGATCGTTCAGGCCAAGGGCCTGGGCCGGCAGGTTGTCCGCCGGACAGTCGGCCCAGGCGGCCTCGTCGGCCAGGTCGAGCACCACGGGCTGTTCGGCCAGGCCGGCCAGCGCCGGGTTCAGGCCGACGAGCGCCGGGGCATGGGTCAGCACCAGCCGCGGCGTGCAGTCGGCCAGCATGTGTGCGAGGCGTTGTGCGGGGTATGTGGGGTCCAGCGGGACATAGGCGCCGCCGGCCTTGAGCACGGCCAGCACGGCGACCAGCATCTGCGGCGAACGCTGCAGGCACAGGGCGACCCGTGTATCGGGCCCGACACCGGCTGAACGCAGGTGGTGTGCCAGGCGATTGGCCCGGGTGTTGAGTTGCTGGTAACTCAGCACCTGCCCCCTGAAACCCAGCGCCGGGGCCGAGGGATCACGCAGGACCCGGGATTCGAACAATTGCTGTATAAGCGCGGCGTTCGGTTCTCTGACCAATTCAAGCCTCTCATTCCCTGGAGGATTCACGATCAGTGACGAGGCCTGCGCAGGGATGACAGCGCTAGGGTCGACCCGATCGGCTGCGACTGCCTGGACTGTGCTGTCCGTAGCAATCTTCTTACACTGGAGGGGATTCTGTCCCACAGCGCGGATGGATAATAACCACGAATTTTGTTGGGTGGAAATACAAACTTGCGTCGTTCATGAAGGGATTTCGCGCTTTTTCTCTCCTGACCGCCTGGCTCATGCAGGGCGCGGAACCGCGTGCGACCCAGGCCATTACGGCGTTTGCACTGTATGGCAATGTATCGAAGTCGGCAGCCGATACCTTTCGAGGCATGCTGGAGGATTCTTGACATACTCAAGACGCTTGCCGCTGTGCTCAATAGCGTGTCGGGCGGCGGATGCCGTCCATGCCATCCCCTTTCGTCAGGAGTGTGTCTTCATGAAAATCGGTTTCGTCGGCCTGGGCAGCATGGGCCAGGCCATCGCCAGCAACCTGCTGAAATCCGGCCATGAACTGTGGGTGTGGAACCGTTCGCCCGCACCGGTGCGGGCACTGGTGGAACTCGGCGCCCAGGCGGCCATGCAGCCGCGCCAGGCCTTCGAAGTGGACGTGGTGTTCAGCATGCTGGCCCATGACCAGGCGATGCGTTCGGTGCTGCTCGACTCCGGTTTGCTCGATGAACTCAGGGCGCCACTGATTCACGTGAACCTGGCGACCATTGCGGTGGACTTTGCCGAGGAACTGGCCGGGTTGCACCAGGCCCGGGGGCTGACCTATATCGCCGCGCCGGTGATGGGCCGGCCGAATGTGGCGATTGCCGGGGACCTGAATATCCTGGCTGCGGGGCCGGCGGCGGCGCTGGATCAGGTGCAGCCGCTGTTCGACCTGATCGGGCGCAAGACCTGGCGCCTGGGTGAGCGTGTGGCCAGTGCCAATGCGATGAAGCTGGCGACCAACTTTCTGCTGGTGTCCGCAGTCGAGGCCATGGCCGAGGCGGCCAGCCTGGTCAAGGGGCATGGCCTGGAGTCGGCGGCGCTGATCGATCTGATTTCGACCACGATCTTTCCGGGGCCGGTCTACTCCGGGTATGGGGCGCTGATCGGCCGCAGTGAATATGGGAATGCGGCGTTCAAGGCGGTGTTGGGGCTCAAGGATGTCAATCTGATTCTGGAGGCGGCGCGCAGTGTTTCGGTGCCGATGCCAAGTGCGGAGTTGATTCGGGACAACCTGGGCGATGCGGTCGAACATGGCGAGGGGGATATGGATCTGGCGGTGCTGGCTCGGGTCATGGAGCGGCGGGTTGGTCAAGGTTAGCGGTTGCTCGCTGGGGCCTTGGCGTCAAGGCTTTCCTCGTGGGCATATCCATTTGCGCGTTTAGCTGATGTGTCGGTTTCGCCCTTCACGGGCGAGTCACTTTTGCCAAGCGGCAAAAGTAACCAAAAACGCTTGCCCCTCCATTGGCCCCTCGCTACGCGAGGGGTTCCTTCGCTCCGGCCCTGTTTCGAGAGCACGCCGTGACGGGCCATCCATGGCCCAACACGGCTCGCCCGGCATCCCTGCCGGGCGACTCTCGAAACAGGACCTCCACTCAGCCGGCTGGGAACGGGGCCGGTGGATCAAAAGCAAGATCAAAAGCCAAGGCAAAAGCCAAAGCGAGATCAACAGCAAAAGCTTCGCGGCGGTACGACGTTCCGACAAGCCCTGTTCCTACAGTCTCTCGGTGTACCAGGATATTGTGAATGCCGCAGCTCTGTAAGAGCCAGGCTTGCCCGCGAATGGGCCAGCGGGGAACAGCGCCAAAACCGGATCAGCCAGAAGCGCAAGCGGCTGGCTGATCCGGTTTTGGGATTCGCGCGAACGAGCTGCCTTCAACGCGCCAATCGTGTAAACACGTAGTCGCGATCCTTGACCAAGGCCTGGTGACAGGCGAAGCAGGTTTCATGCTGGCTCACATCGGCCGGCTTGCCGTTGATGAAGCGGCCAAAACCCCAACCGCCCGTGGCGGCATATTTCTTCGAATCCTTGACCATGAATTGCACGGTGGTCGAGTCCGCCGGGACCAGGGCACTGGCCGCCTCGGGCGACTGCATGTGTTTCCAGGCCAGTTTGGCGAGGATGGTGCCGTCGGGGAACGGGCGGGTGTCGTTGCTGCGATAGGCCTTGAGCGCAGTCGGGTTGCCGAGGATCGCCCGCAGTTCGTTCAGCGGCGGTCCTTGCAGTGAAGGTGCCACCAGTTCCCATTGGCGATAGCCATCGGGGATGGTCACGCCATAGATCGGCGAAGAATTTTCCGCATTGGCCGCACTGTTCGATGTCGGTGCCGCCAGGGCGATACCCACCGACAGGGCCACGCCTGTCGCAGCCAATCCGCTATAAAGCCATTTCATGTCAGCATTTCCTGTGTGCCTGGGAGGCTTCACAGTCAATCGCAGCCATGTATCGCGCAGGTGTCCGCAAACCCTCGAAAAGCCGGCCAATGTATCAATGGCGACCCCGGATACACTGTGATACACCAGACAGCGGCCGCCAATGCAAACGCCCCGACAGGTTCGACCTGCCGGGGCGTTTTCTGCCGAAACCGCAAAAGGTTTGTCAGTGAGTCATATTGCCATGATCGTGCATCGGCATTTCGGTCAGGGCCCGGGCCGTGGCCTTGACCTCGATCGACTCCTTCACGCCCTTGGCGTTCTCGACCACCAGGGTCAGCGGCACACTGTCACCCTCCTTCACCTGACCGACCAGGTTCATCAGCATGATGTGGTAACCCTCGGGTGCGATGTCGACGGCTTTGCCGGCTGGCAACTCGACGGAAGCGACCGGCTGCATGCTCATGATGTCGTTCTGCATCTTCGACTCGTGGATCTGCACCAGTCTGGCGACGGGCGATTTCGCCTCCAGCAGCTTGCCCCCTTCAGCCGAAGTGATGCGCATGAAGGCACCGGTGGAGGGTTGTCCCGGCACGGTGGCACGGACCCAGGCGTCTTGCACCAGGGTGTGTGCCGAAGCGTGCAGGCTGATCATTCCAAAAATTGAAAAAACTATATATTTCAATGACTTCATTTGATTATCTCGAATTTTTCTAGCTAGCGCCTGTCAGCAGACCGACATGACGGTGAGCAGATCTTCCGCGCATTGCTGGGCGGTCAGCGACGGCGACAGGCCCAGACGCAGACGACCGCGGCTGTCGTAGACAAAACTGGTCGCGGTGTGGGACAGCGTATAGCTGTCGCCAGCCGGGATCTTTTCGTAGAACACCTTGAATTCCTTGGCGGTCTGCGCGGTTTCTTCCAGGGTGCCGTACAGGGCGACGAAGCTCGGGTCGAACGCCTTGACGTAGGCGTCGAGCACCTGCGGCGTGTCGCGCTCCGGGTCGAGGGTGATGAATACCACCTGCAGCTTGTCGCCGTCCGGGCCCATCAGTTTCTTGGCGCGGGCCGCGCGAGCCAGCGCCGTCGGGCAAACCGCCGGGCACTGGGTGAAGCCGAAGAAGATCATCGGCATCAGGCCGCTGAAACTGCCGAGCAGGGTGACGTTGCCCTGGGTGTCCTTGAGCTTGAACTTGCGCCCGAGGATCTCGTCGCTCAGGTCCTTGCCGTACTTGTAGGTCAGCTTGCCGGAGCTGTCGCAGCCGGCCAGCAATCCAAGCCCGAGAACCCCGAGGCCGGCAACGACCTGGCGGCGAGTCAATAACTCATTCATGTAAACGGCCCTCTAGGTAGCCTTTGTGCAACGCAAGGGGTGGTGGCCTGCTGCTCTGGCGCCACTGCGCACAGTCACGCTGCCGACCACGATTGACAAGGATGGATCAGGCACGGGCCCGGGGTGGCGCACGCGAGCGGGAGCCGGGAAAGACCGGCGCGACGGCCCGCTGCGGGCTGAACGCAATACCGGGGTAGCCGGGCGGCGGGACTGGGCCCAGGAACAGCGCGCCATGGGAATCGGCCAATGCCGGATGCTGGAACAGCAGCGAGCAATAGCCGCATTTTTCCCAGAGCGCGAGGTGATGCGGGGAAGGTGCGGGACTGCGCTCCGGCAACAGGCCGGAACCTGCTGGAGGGCCACCACAGAGATCCTCCAGGGTCACCTGCGGCGCACGGGCCTGGCTGGACACCTGCCCGATCAACGGGCCGGCGAACACCAGCAGCATGGCGAACAGGCTCAGCCAGGCTCCAGTGCGGCGCCTGAATGTTCCCGGGGGAAGAAAGGAGGTCATGGGCAGGCAATTTACCACTGTCGCCCTGCCGACGTCGGCCGGTGCGACAAAATGGCACACGAGCAGCGGCGCCGTTCATGGGCCCTTTCAGCCCTCAGGACAGCTTGACGTTCATGGTGATCCGCGCCGTGAACACCCTGACGCCCGCCTCATCGAAAGTGTCGACCGCCACGATCTTGTCACCCGGCGTCAGCCAGTCCACCGCACTGCCATCGGCCACGGTGCGTACGGCGGTCTTCGCCTTGGCGAGGTACTCGACACTCATGCCCTTGGGAATCCAGCGCGCACCAGCGGGAATCGAGACATCGGTCATCAGCCCCGCCGCCAGTTCGGCGGCATTGCACAGGGCAATGGCGTGGACGGTGCCCAGGTGATTGGTGATTTCCCGGCGAAAGGGCACCTGTACCACCGAATGCCCGGTACGCAGCTCACTGACCAACGGCTCGATGGTGCTGAAATACGGTGCCATCTGGCAGGTCATCTGGCTGAATTTCTCCGGCCCTACCGCTGTGAACATGTTCAGGGATTGACTCATTTGGCAACTCTCCAGAAGGTGAACGAATTAAACAGAATATTATTCTGTAAAAGAACAATATTCCGCATCGGAAAAATCTGTCAAGCTAGACCGGTTTCCCGAACCGGGCCCCGCGCCCTCTCCCGCCCACTACAAGGCTGCCCCCGATGGAAAATCCCGATCTGCTGGAACGTTGCTACCCGGGCCGCAGGGCCGAACTGAAACGGGCGATCCTCAGGCAGGCGCTGTCGTGCTTCAACGAACAGGGCATCGAGGCCAGCACCATCGAGACCATCCGGGTGGCCTGCGATACCAGCGTGGGGGCGATCTATCACCACTTCGGCAACAAGGAGGGGTTGGTCGCGGCCCTGTTCTTCGCCGCGCTGGATGACCAGGCCCGGTTGCGCGAGACCCACCTGGCCAAGGCGCGAACCCTCAAGGAACTGTTGCAGGGCCTGGTCCACAGCTATGTGGACTGGGTCGACGACCAGCCGCAATGGGCGCGCTTCCAGTACCAGGCGCGGTTCGTGGTGAGCAAGGGGCCGTTCGCCGATGAGTTGGCGGCCCGCAACAAGGTCCGCAACCGACAGTTGCGCGAGCGCTTGGCGGCCACGGTCGATGGCGATGAACGGCTGGAGATTCCCAGGGAGCTGCTGCTTTCGCTGATTGTCGGCCCGGCGGAAAACTATTGCCGGGCCTGGTTGGCCGGGCGGGTCGAGCACTCCCCACGGACCTACCGCCACGAGCTGGCCGAAGCGGCCTGGCGGTCGGTGCGGCGCTGACGGTCCGCGTCCGATAAGCGGGCGATGCCGTGCTGCGCCAACAACTACGCTCTAAGGTGTAACACCTTCCCTGAATTCCAGGAGCGTACGATCATGCGTCGCGTAGTGCTGGTCATTTCAATTGCTGCCCTGCTTCCTGCCGGTCATGCCCTCGCCAGGGTCGATGCCGGTGATATTGCGACCTCGGCCGGGATATCGGCGTCGCTCTATTCCACCTTCAAGAAGGACAAGAAGACGGTGGCCCCTTCCCGCGATGAGGCCTCCAGCTTCATCGCCAGTGGCGGCGCGATACGCGGCGCCTACCTGGAAGCGGCTCTCAGGCAGATTCGCCAGGAACATCCGGGCCTGCAGGCCACCGACCAGGAACTGGCCGAAGCGATTCTGCTGCAGCCTTGACGCCTGGCTGCTGTTGGCGAACGGCGTGCCGTGAGGCCTGCGCCAGGCGTTGCACGGCCTCGCGGATTTCGTCCGTATCCAGCGAGGCGAACCCCAGGCGCAGGCCGTTCTCCGGCAGATCCAGGGGCGAGAATTGCCGTCCGCTGCGCACCACCAGTTTGTGCTCCAGAGCCTGTGCGACCAGCCGGTCGACGTCCGTCCCGGCCTCGAAATCCACCCAGAGAGCCAGGCCGCCCTGGGGCTGGCGGATGGCTATGCGCTCGCCGAAGGCCTTCATCAGGCTGTCCTGAAGCACTTCACGCCGCTGCCGATAGGTTTTCGACACCCGCCGCAGATGCTTTTTCAGTTCGCCGTCGTTGATCAGTGCCGCCAGCATCGTCTGCATCACCGCGTCGCCCTGGGACACCACCAGCGCGCTGCGCTGCTCCAGCACCTGGATCACATTGACCGGCGCCACGACGAAGCTGCAGCGAAAGGTCGAGCCGAGGGCCTTGGACAACGAACCGACATAGATCACATGTCGTTGCCCGGTATCGCTGGCCAGCGGCAGATAGGGCCGGCCCTCGAAATGGTATTCGTGATCGTAGTCCTCCTCGATCACGCAGAAGTCGTGACGCCGGGCCAGCATCAGCAGCTTCTGCCGCCGCTCGGCGCGCAGACTGACGGTGGTCGGGAACTGGTGATGGGGCGTGAGGTAGATCATGCGCACCCGGTGTTGCTGGCACAAGGCTTCGATCTGGTCCACCTGGCAGCCTTCACTGTCGATGTCGACCGTCACCAGCCGGGCCCCCAGGGCACGAAACACCGCCCAGGCCGGCGGATAACTCAGGCGCTCCACCAGCACCACGTCACCCGGCCGGATCAGCGCGCTGGCCGCCAGGTACAGCGACATCTGAGTGCCCTGGGTCAGGCAGATGTTCTCGGCACTCACCGATAACCCGCGATTGTTCCTGAGCATCTCGGCCAGGGCCGTGCGCAACAGGTCATCGCTGCCATCACTGCCATGACGCACGGTGTTGGCGGCAAAACTGCTGCGCAGGGCATTGCGGTAGTAACGGTGCAGTACGGCCTGGGGCAGCAGGCGATGGTCGGAGGCGCCGTTGTCGAAGAACAGCGCACCGGGCAGGCGCTGCAGTGCCAGGTCGCGACGGCTGGCTTGCAGGTAAGGCACCGGCGGTTCCGTCAGCAGGCGTGGAGCGAAGTCCCGGGCTATGCCCTGGCACGGCGCAATCGCTTCCAGTTGCGTGTTGACGAAGGTGCCGCGGCGCGCTTCGCTGACCAGCCAGCCCTGGGTGATGGCCTCCTCGTACGCGAGGATCACCGTCTTGCGGTTGACGTCGAGCAATTGCGCCATTTCCCGTGTGCCCGGCAACAGGCTGCCGGGTTGCAGGCGCCCCTCGCGGATGGCCGCTATCAGGCCTTCGACGATCCGCCGATAGGACGCCTGGCCCGGGTCCGCATCGAGATTGAGCAAGGGCCGCCATTTACGCAACTGGACCATCTGAAGTTTCCAGAACTGGAGGTTTTAATGGTCCTAGTCTACCGCAACAATGAGGGTCTTCCCTGTGCCGAGGTCGCCATGCATCCCCATCGCCATGTCATCGAACTGTCGCCCTCGGGCAAAACCTTCAGTGCCGGCGACGAGCTGTTGCTCGACGCCATGCTCGCCAGCGGTCTGCCGGTGCCGTTTTCCTGTCGCCGCGGCGCCTGCGGCTCGTGCAAGGTCAAGGTGCTCAGCGGCGAACGCCGGGACAAGCGGCTCGGCCCGGACGATCCGCAGCCCTCCTTCCCTCTCGCCGCCGATGAGGCGCTGCTGTGCCAGAGCCATGCCTGCAACGATATGCGCCTGGAGATTCCCGGCTGGTCGCTGGATACGCCAACCCTGGAAATCCCGGCCGTGGTGCTCGGCAAGCGCGCACTCAGCCACGATATCAGCGAGTTGGTGCTGCAGGCCGAAACGACCGATATCTTGCGAGTGCGGGCCGGCCAGTACCTGAGGTTTCGCCTCGATAACGGTGACAGCCGCTGCTTTTCCGTGGCCAACCTGCCGGAACAGGACCAGGGCAGACTGGTGTTCCATATTCGTCGGGTGCCGGGTGGGGTCTTTTCCGAAGGCGTTCTCGACTCATTGCACAACGGCCAGCGCCTGGCGCTGGAGGGGCCGTTCGGGGCCTGCACCTGGCAACCCGATGGCCAGCGCCCGGTCGTGCTGTTCGCCAGCGGCACCGGCTACGCCGGCATCAAGCCACTGCTGCTCAGGGCCCTGGCCGACGGGGCTGAAGTCACCCTGTACTGGGGTGGATCGAGCGCGGAGGACCTCTACGATCGCGAATTCCTCGATGCCGCCAGCCGGGCACATCCGCGACTGCGCTGGTTCGCGGTATTGTCCACACAGGTGCGGCTGCAACAGGTGGCGCTGCAGCATGGGCATCGTTGGGCCGATGCGCAGGTCTACGCCTGCGGCAACAGCCGGATGATCAGCGAGGTGCGCAGCCAGTGCCTCGCCGCCGGGCTGGCGCCAGAGCGGTTCATCGCCGAGGCCTTCGTGCCCGGTGGCGTCGCCTCCACTGCACGGCCACGGGACCCGGTGCTGGAGCAGGTCGGCCCGCGTTACTCCCTGGAAGGCATGCTGGCGGCCCGCGAACAGTCGGTACGCGCCCTGGCCCAGATCGTCAGCAAGCTCAGGGTCGGCATGACCACCGGCGAAGCCCTGGAAATGGCCAACCAGCACCTGAAAGCCATGGGCGCCTCCCACACCTGGCACCCGACCTACGTGCGCTTCGGCCCCGATACCATCCGCGTACCACGCCAGGGCATGGATCTGCAGCGCAGGCTGCAGGCAACCGATATCGCCGTGGTCGACCTCGGCCCGGTCTGGGATGGTTATGAAGGCGACTACGGTGACACGTTCGTCTTCGGTGACCACCCACTGCACAAGGCCTGCACCCAGGCCCTGCATGAAGTCTTCGAGGAGACCTGCCAGGCCTGGCGCGGCGGTTTGAGCGGGCGCGAGCTGTACGACTTCGCCCAGGCTCGTGCCGAAGCCAAGGGCTGGCTGCTGGAACGCAATCTCGCCGGCCACCGACTGACCGACTTTCCCCACGCCCTGCACGGTCCCGCGACCCTGGCGGATCTGGACATCGTGCCGAGCGAGAGGCTCTGGGTGCTGGAGATCCAGCTGCGTCACCCCACCGAGGCCATCGGCGGGTTCTTCGAGGATGTGCTGATCGGCCAGCCCGGCCAGGCGCCCACGGCCGACCGGGCAGCGCCATGAACCGCGCTACTTGCTCGCCACCTTGGCGCCCGCCGAGTGACCCTGGCGGATTTCGTGCTGGGTTTCCAATACCCGGTCCAGGGCGCTGGTCGCCTGCTGGTCCTGCATCGGCGCATGAATCGCCGCCGACACCAGGCTGATCAGCTTGGCCATGACCTCGGCATCCGTCGCCGGCCGGCCGAGGCTCATGGCCTGCATCAGAAAGCGCAGCTCGGTACCGGCGATCACCCCGGAGATGGCCTTGAGGGCAAACTGCAGGCGTACGCCGACCTCGTTGCGCGGCATGTCCGGCAAGGCCAGGGCGAAGGCATTGAAGAAACGCTCGAACACCGGCTGGTAGTGTTCCTTGAGGTATTCCTGGATGAAGGGCGAAGTATCGCTGTAGACCCGCCCGAGAAAACGCACGAAGGACCGCCCTTGCTCACCGGAGCCACTGCGCTCCAGGCCCATCGCCGGGGCGAACAGCACGCCGAGCAGGGTCTCGCAGTCCAGCGGGCCGTCAGCCTGCTCTTCGCAGCGGGCCAGCAGTTCCAGGCGTTGTTCGTTGAGGGGGCCCAGGCGCTGTTCGAGCAGCGCCGTCATCAGCGAGTCCTTGTCCCCGAAGTGGTAGTTCACGGCGGCCAGGTTGACCTGGGCTCGTTCGGTGATCTGGCGCAGCAGCACGGCGTCATAGCCGTACTTGGTAAACAGTTCTTCCGTGGCGTCCAGCAAGCGAGTCTTGGTGACATTGGGAGCGCTGAGTTTCTTTGCGACCATGGATGGGAAGCCTTTGCAAGGAGATAGCTGACCGAACGAACAGCGTTTTAAAAATAAATTTGATTTTTTATACCTCTGAAAGCCTTGGAACGCAAGCTTCTCGCGGATTCGCTACCCTCGCGCAAGGCAATAGAAGACTCACGAAAAATACGATGGAATGTGTCAAAAAAGTGTTTCCTCTTGTCACAAAATCGCAAGCCCAGACAGCCCTTTTCGTTGCGCCGAACCGCTGGCATCGGAGCGGGATCGCGGATACTATTCAAACAAAATTTTAAAATAGGAAAACAAAACCTGTGCCTGATCCTGCCTTGCAACATGCCTGGACACTGGCAACGCGCTCAGGCAGCGGCTGGATCGCGGACGGGCCTGCCGGCGCTCTGCGTAATGACTGACACGACCGCTCACAAAGGCCTCATCTGCCTGCAAGGCATCGGCAAGACCTATCGACTCGCCGAGCAACCCTTGACCATCCTCAAGGATGTCTCGCTGTCCATCGACGCCGGTGAAAGCTGCGCCATCCTCGGCGCTTCCGGCTCCGGCAAAAGCACCCTGCTCAATATCCTTGGCCTGCTCGACCTGCCCAACAGCGGCCGCTACCACTTCGCCGGGCACGATATCTTCAGTGCCAGCCCCGACCAGTTGGCGGCCATCCGCAATCAGCAGATCGGCTTCGTGTTCCAGAGTTTCAACCTGCTGCCCCGCCTGGACGCCCTCGACAACGTCGCCCTGCCCCTGAGTTACCGTGGCGTGCCGCGCGGCGAGTCGCTGGCGCGGGCCAGGGCGATGCTCGAACAGGTCGGTCTCGGCGAGCGCGCCCACCATCGCCCGGCCGATCTTTCCGGCGGCCAGCGTCAGCGGGTGGCCATTGCCCGCGCGCTGGTCGGCGAGCCCTCGGTGATCCTGGCCGACGAACCGACCGGCAACCTGGACAGCAGCACGGCGCGGGAAATCATGGACCTGCTGCTGGAGCTCAACCGGGTGCGCCAGGTCACCCTGATCATCGTCACCCACGACCCGCACATCGCCGAGCGCCTGCATCGGCAGATCCGGGTGCAGCATGGCGTCGTGCACGAGACGTGTCCGGCATGAGCCTGCAGGTCCAGCAGAGTGCCAGCCAGTTGCTGCACGAGGCGTTCGTCAGCCTGCGCACCCTGGGCAAGCGGTCGATACTGGCGCTGCTGGGAATCGTCATCGGCAGTTCGTCGGTGGTGGCACTGATCAATATCGGCCATAACGCGGCGCAGGAAGCGGCGGCCATCTTCAAGGACATGGGCACCGACACCCTGGCCGCGCAGTTTCCCGGCAGTGCCGACCTGCGCGAGCCGATGCCCGCCAGTATCGACACCGCGCGCCTGCAGGCGATGGTGCCTTCCCTGCTGTACCTGGCGCCGATCGCGCTGTCCAGCGGGTCCGCAGTGTTCCGGGGCCATGGCAGCAATACCAACTGGGTCGGCACTACCGCGCAACTGGCCGGCACCATGCGCCTGAAGCTGCGCGAGGGTCGCTTCCTTGCCGATTTCGACCAGGGTGAAACCCATGTCGTGGTCGGCGACCATATCGCCCAAACCCTGGGCAGCGCCGGTTTGCCCCTGCGCGTCGGTGACCGGATCCGCCTCAACGACTATCTGTTCCAGGTCATCGGGATCCTGCACAGCCAACCGGCGGCCGCGCTGATTCCGGTACAGACCGACGATTCGCTGTTCCTGCCGCTGGCCGGCATGCGCCGCATCGTCGATTCGCCGCAGATCACCAGCGTGGTTGCCCGGGCCGCCGTCGACCAGGACATGGAAGCCGTCGCCGGCGACCTGACCGCGGCGTTGAAAAGCACCTTGCGCGGGCGCGAAGTGGAAGTGCAGATTCCCCAGCAGATGATCGACGGCATGACGCGGCAGAGCCGGACCTTCGGTTACCTGCTGATGGCCCTGGGGGGCATTTCGCTGGTGGGAGGTGGCGTGGGGGTCATGAACGTGATGCTGATGAATGTGTCCGAGCGCCGACGGGAGATCGGTATCCGCATGGCCCTGGGGGCACGGCGGCGGGACATTCGCAACCTGTTCCTGCTCGAGGCGGTGACGCTGACGGCGGTGGGCGCGCTGTCCGGGGCGATCCTCGGGGTCACGGCGGCCTACCTCTATGCCCGGCTGTCCGACTGGCAGTTTTCCCTGGCCGCCGCCTCGTTGCCGCTGGGGGTCGGCAGCACCCTGCTGGTCGGGTTGTTCTTCGGGCTCTATCCGGCCATCTCGGCCTCGCACCTGCAACCGGTGGAGGCGCTGCGCGATGAATAGACGCAGGCCATGGACGGCCACCCTGCTCTGCCTGTTCTGCTGCCAGGCCTTCGCCGCCAGCCCGCTGGTGGGCCAGCCGTCGGCGCCGTCGCTGCGCAACAACCAGACCCGCAGCGTGCTGCTCAGCGAGCAGATCACCAACCTGACCCTGGGCGACGCGGTCTACCTGGGCCTGCGCAACAACCGCGGCATCCGCAGCGCCTACCTGCAGCGCATCGCCCAGAAGTTCGACCTGCGGGTGTCCGAGGACACCTTCAACCCCAAGCTGCTGCTCTCCGGACAATACCGGACGACCAAGGGTTCGGAGGACAGCGCACGCAATACCACCTTGTCGCCGACCGCCAGCCTGCTGGGTGAGTACGGCACGCGCCTGAGCATGGCCTGGACCCAGCAGTTGAACAATGCCGACGTCGCCGGCCGCTATCGCAGCGACGGCCTCGACCTGGCGATCATCCAGCCCCTGATGCGCGGCGCCGGTTGGGACGTGACCACCGCGCCGCTGCGCCTGGCCCGCATATCCGAGCAGATCAACCGGCTCAACCTCAAGACCAGCGTGTCGCAGACCATCAGCGACATCATCACCGCCTACCGGGAACTGCTCAGGTCCCAGGAACAATTGACCATCACCCAGGACGCACTCAAGCGCGCCAGGGCCCTGCTGGAGGTGAACAAGGCGCTGATCGCCTCCGGGCGCATGGCCGAGTTCGAGATCGTCCAGACCGAAGCCGATATCGCCACCCAGGAACTGGGGGTGGAGGAAGCCCGCAACCAGGTGGACATCAACCGCCTGTCGCTGCTGCGCCTGCTGGCCCTGGACCTGTCGACGCAGATCCGTGCCAGCGAAGCGCTGGAGGCCTCGCAGGTCAACATCGACAAGCAGGATGCCCTGCGGGTGGCCAAGGTCCAGCAGCCGGAGTACCTGGCCACCCTGCTGGGCAGCCAGCAGGCCGACCTCAACCTGGTGATCGCCAAGGATCAGGGGCGCTGGGACGTGTCGCTGGTGGCCGGCGCCAACCAGATTCGCGACCGCCTCGACAATGACGTCGGCAGCAACGGCTCGCGGCGCTGGGACAGCTATGCCGGGGTCCAGGTGCAGATCCCCATCGGCGACCTGAGTACCCGCCAGGCCGAGGTGCATGCACGGGTCGACGTGGAAAGACAGGAACTGATCCAGGCCGACGCCCGCCAGGCCCTGGAGCGTAGCGTCAATGACGTGGTTCGCGACCTCGGCACCCGCTGGCGACAGTACGAGATCGCCCGGCGTGCGGTGGACCTGTCCCGCCGCAAGCTGGATATCGAGCGGGAAAAGCTCAGTGCCGGACGCTCGAGCAACTTCCAGGTGCTGAGCTATGAAGGCGACCTGCGCAACGCCGAGAGCTCGCGCCTCACCGCACTGATCGCCTACCTGAACGCCCAGACGCAGCTCGACCTGACGTTGGGCATGACACTGGAGAGCTGGGACATTGCACTCAATGACTACTGACAAGCAGATTCGGCGCAAGCGCTGGATACAGGGCGCGGGGCTGCTGCTCGCGCTGGCGGTGGCCGGTGTCGTGGTCACCACCCTGCGTGCGCCCGCCGCCGACCAGTCCGGGGATGACCGCTGGATACCGGTGCAGCCCGCACCGCTGGTGCACCAGATCGGCCTGGTGGGCAAGATCGAGCCACAGAAGACCATCATCCTGACCGCCCCGTTCGAAGGCAACGTACGCGCGATCCTGGTGGAACAGGGACAACGGGTCGAGGCCGGGCAGACCCTGCTGCAGATGGACCCGGGCCTGCTCGAGATCCAGTTGCGCGACGCCTTGTCGGCCCAGCTCAAGGCGCGGCGCTCGGTGCAGGAACTGCAGGACTGGAGCAACAGCCAGCAGGTCGCGCGGGCCCGGCGCAGCCTGCGCAGCGCGCAGATGACGCTGAGCAACACCGAACGCAAGCTGGGCGAAAGCCAGAACCTGTTCGACCGCGGTATCATCCCGCGCAATGAACTGCAGGACCTGCAGCAGCAATTGCAGAGCCAGCGCATGGACCTGACGGCCGCCGAAGGCGAGCTGCAGCAGGCGCTGGACCAGGGCAAGGGCGAATACCGGCAGATCGCCGATATGGAACTGACCAACGCCACGGTCAAGTACGAGACGCTCAAGGCCCTGCTCGACGGCAAGGACGTCACCGCACCGTTCGCCGGCATCGTCGTCCCCCCGCCGGGCGGCAACGGTTCGCAAAACTCGTCCAACAGCAATTCGGCACCGGTGCAGACCGGCAGCCGGGTCAGCCAGGGGCAGGTACTGTTCGGCCTGGCGAACATCGAGCAATTGAAGATCGTCAGCAAGGTTTCCGAGCTGGATATCAACCAGTTGCATCCGGGGCAGAGCGTGGAGATCCTCGGCGACGGCTTCGACGGCGAGCGGCTCAGCGGCTCGGTCGATATCGTCAGCAGCCTGGCCCTGCCCAACGATGTGCCGGGCGGCAGTGCGCAGTTTCCGGTGACGCTGTCGATTCCCAAGCTGACCCGCGAGCAGTTGCAACGGGTGCGGTTGGGCATGAGTGCCCGGCTGACCATCGTCACCTATCGCAACGACCAGGCGATCGTCCTGCCCGCGGCGGCGATCCGTCACGATGCCAGCGGCATGCGGGTGGACTATCGCGAGGCGCCGGGCCAGCCGATCAGGCAGGTGCCCATCACGACCGGGCAGGCGACCCAGGAAGGGGTCGAGGTATTCGGATTGCAACCGGGTTTCGTACGACTGCTGGAATGAGCCGGGCATGGTTGGCAAGACGGTTCGGCGAGCAACAAGGGTATTAATTAACAGAAGGCAATTGCCGGGGCGTCTCCTTACCCGGCCAACATCCCCTTCCCGACTTTTGCAACAGTCCGCTGGCGAGCGCAAGCGTTTTGACTTTCCATTGCTCCCTGCGCCGACGCGCCGGCAAGGAAACGCAAGTTTGCCCGAATAAAGCCTTAACTATCGCGGGCACTACCAACAGCCGCGCCCGACCCATTCGTACCCTGGCGCCGACTTGCAATAAATCCATCAACGGTCCGAACTTGAACGAACACCGGCAGCCTCTGCAAGAACCTGAGCGGGTACCTTGAGATCCACGCCCAGGGCCTGGGCAAATGCCTTGATCAGCGGACCGCGTGTCGTGTTGTGGCGCAGGATCAGATTGAATGGTGTGTTGAAGCGAATGGTCTCCGGCCGCAAGGCGCGCAGTTGGCCCCTGGCAACCTGCGCGGCCGCATAGTGCTGGGGCAGGAAGCCGACGAAACGCCCGGTCTGGATCAGCATCGCCACCGCTTCGACCTGGGACGCCGAGGCCGAATGGCTGTCGTGGCCGACGAAGTTCAGCTTGTCGCGGTGAATCGCGTACCGGTGATTGATGAACGGATGATTGCGCAGCACATCGGTATCGATCAGCGAATCGTCGAGGTCGAACAACGGATGACCGACAGCGCAATAAGCCTCGGACAGTTCCTCGTACAGATTGAAGTAATCGAACTCTTCCCTTTTCTGATAAACCGGAACTATTCCGGCAATGAACCGGCCTTCGACAACCCCTCTTTCCACTTCATCCAGCTGTGCCGCATGCAGGCGCAGCCTTACTTTCGGCGACTGCTCGTTGATAGTTCGCAGCGCAGCAACTAACGGAGAATTAAGATCGGTAATGGTATTATCCACGACACCAATACCAAGGTCCCCTATCAGTTCATTCTGCGCAGAACTAAGCCGGTCTCGAAACTTGTCCACCGAAGCAAACAACTCGATGGATGCCTGATACACCAGGCTACCTTCTTCAGTCAGGCAGAAACCTTCCCGGCCACGGGTGCACAGGCGCATGCCGATACGAATCTCCAGGTCGGAGATCTGCTTGCTGATGGCCGCGAGGCCAACGTTCAGCTCATTCTGGGCGGCGCTGAAGCCACCGGCCTCGACCACCGCCTTGAACACCTTGAGCAATTTGAAATCCAGTCCACTGAGCGCCAGGGGAGCTCTCTGAGTCGGTTTCGCCGATGGGTTTCCAGAAGTGGAAAGTTGGGTTTCCATAATGCTTATTGACCTCGAACCGCCTATTAACCAGGATCTGTCCCACAAGAAAAACATAGCCGGTTAATAATAATGACCACAGAAAACAAGGCTTGGCAACCACAACAAAATTCTGCAAATCAGCGAAAACCCGCTGACTCCAGGTATTCAAAAACCGACATTGCGATCGGTTCCCTTACGCTGTAACTGCCCTCTTGAACAATGCATGACCCACCCGCCGCAGGCCGGTTCCGAGCCATCCGCAGGCGGGCTGCGGCGGTGCATCGAACATTCAATTCGTGTGAGGAAAACAATAATGACCCAAGCCACCGATCGCCTCTGGGGGGCCCGTTTCAAAAGCGGCCCGGCCGCGGCCCTGGCCGCCCTGTCGCGCTGCCCGGAACGCTATTTCCGCCTGACGCCCTATGACCTCGCCGGCTCCCGTGCCCATGCCCACGAACTGCAGCGGGCCGGTCTGCTCGATGAGCAGGAAACCCGCAGCCTGGTCGAGGCCCTGAACCGGATCGGCGAGGAGTTCCAGGCCGGGCGCATCGCCCCGACCCTCGACGATGAGGACGTGCACACCTTCATCGAGCGCCTGCTCACCGAACGCCTAGGCGCCCTGGGCGGCAAGCTGCGGGCCGGCCGCTCGCGCAACGACCAGACCGCCAACGACCTGCGGCTATTCCTGCGTGACCACGTACGCACCCTGGCCAGTGAAGTGCTGGCCCTGCAACAGGCCCTGGTGGAACAGGCCGAACAGCATATGGAAAGCATCTGCCCGGGCTTCACCCACCTGCAGCAGGCCCAGCCGATCGTCTTCGCCCACCACCTGCTGGCCCACGCCCAGTCGATGCTGCGCGATGTCCAGCGGCTGATCGACTGGGATGCCCGCACCGCCCTTTCGCCACTCGGCGCCGCGGCCATGGCCGGTTCGGCCATCGCCCGCCAGCCGCAGCAGTCGGCCCGCGAGATGGGCTACGACGGGGTCTGTGAAAACTCCATCGACGCCGTGGCCAGCCGTGACCACGTCGCCGAGTTCCTGTTCGTCGCCAGCATGCTGGGTATCAACATCTCGCGCCTGGCCGAGGAGTTCTGCCTGTGGTCGTCGCGGCAGTTCCGCTGGGTCAGCCTGGACGACGCCTATGCCACCGGCAGCTCGATCATGCCGCAGAAGAAGAACCCGGATATCGCCGAACTGGCCCGGGGCAAGGCCGGTCGCCTGATCGGCAATCTCACCGGCCTGCTCTCGACCCTCAAGTCGCTGCCGCTGTCCTATAACCGCGACCTGAGCGAAGACAAGAACGGCGTGCTCGACAGCGTCGACACCCTGCTGCTGGTGCTGCCGGCCATGGCCGGAATGGTCGCGACCATGACCGTCAACGTCGAGGAACTGCGGCGCCAGGCGCCGCTGGGTTTCGCCCTGGCCACCGAAGTCGCCGACTGGCTGGCGGTACGAGGCGTACCGTTCAAGGAGGCCCACGAAATCACCGGCGCGCTGGTCAAGGCCTGCGAAGCCCGCGACCTCGAGTTGTGGGACGCAAGCCCGGCCTTGCTGGCCGAAATCGACAGCCGGCTGACCCCGGACGTCCGCGACTGCCTGACCCTGGAAGCGGCTATCGGCGCCCGCAGCGGCTGGGGCGGTACCGCACCGCAGCAGGTGCGCGAGCAGATCGCCCGGCTGAAGGCGGCCCTGGCCGTGCAACAGCAATGGACCACCCATTACGCGGGCTTGCGCCTCTGACCCAACACCCGATCCCGTAACCCCCTCCCCTGTAGGAGCCGGGCTTGCCCGCGAATGGGCCCTTGAGGCCGCCAAAAGCTTCGCGGGCAAGCCCGGCTCCTACAGGGGGCGGTGATCCAAGGCAGAAATACTGGCGGCGCCCCTGGCGCCGCAGACGGAGACATACCATGAGCCAGACCCAGGCGGATCGCCTGCTCGCCGAGCGCAAGCAGGCCGAGAACCAGTTCGACATCACCCAGTACGAGCATGTGCCACGGCGCTACTACGGGCGGATATTCTTCGCCACCCTGATCGTCATCGCCCTGGCCGGACTGGTCCGCGCTTTCGCCAACGGCCAGATCGAATGGTCATACATCGGCCAGTTCTTCAGCGCCAGGTCGATCCTGACCGGCCTGCTGAACACCTTGGTCATGGCGGTGCTGGCGATGATCCTGGGGATCTTCTTCGGCGTCATCACCGCGATCATGCGCATGTCGAGCAACCCGATCCTGCGTTATGTCGCCATCGCCTACACCTGGCTGTTCCGCGGCACGCCGCTGATCCTGCAACTGCTGCTGTGGTTCAACCTGGCGCTGATCTTCCCTACCGTAGGGATTCCCGGGCTGTTCCAGGTCGATACCGTCAGCCTGATGACCCCCTTCGTCGCCGCCCTGCTGGGCCTGAGCATCAACCAGGGCGCCTACACCGCCGAGGTGGTGCGCGCCGGCCTGCTCTCGGTGGACACCGGCCAGTACGAGGCCGCCAAGTCCATCGGCATGCCGCGCCTGCAGGCGCTGCGCCGGATCATCCTGCCCCAGGCCATGCGCATCATCATCCCGCCGGTGGGCAACGAGTTCATCAGCATGGTCAAGGCGACCAGCCTTGCCAGTGTGATCCAGTACTCGGAACTGCTCTACAACGCCCAGAACATCTACTACGCCAACGCCCGTGTGATGGAGCTGCTGATGGTCGCCGGTATCTGGTACCTGCTGGCGATCACCCTCTTGTCCTTTGCCCAAAGCCGCCTGGAACGCCGATTCGCCCGCGGCGCCGGCAAGCGTTCGTAAGCGTCCTGGAGAAACCGAACATGAGAACCATCGTCAAGGCTGTCGGCCTGAACAAGCACTACGACTCGTTCCACGCCCTCAAGGACGTCAACATCGAAGTCGAACAGGGCGAGGTGCTGTGCATCATCGGCCCGTCCGGCTCGGGCAAGAGCACCCTGCTGCGCTGCGTCAACCAGTTGGAGAAGATCGACAAGGGCGGCCTCTGGGTCGACGGCGAGCTGGTCGGCTACCGCGTGGTCGGCAACAAGCTGCACGAACTCAACGAAGCGCAGATCGCCCGCCAGCGCCTGGCCACCGGCATGGTGTTCCAGCGCTTCAACCTGTTCCCGCACATGACCGTGCTGGAAAACATCATCGAAGGTCCGGTCCAGGTCCTCAAGCGTTCGCCCAAGGAGTCGACCGACGAAGCCCTGGAACTGCTGGCGCGGGTCGGCCTGGCGCACAAGCGCGACAGCTACCCCATCGAGCTGTCCGGCGGCCAGCAGCAACGGGTGGCGATCGCCCGGGCACTGGCGATGCGGCCCAAGCTGATGCTGTTCGATGAACCCACTTCGGCACTCGACCCGGAACTGGTCGGTGAGGTGCTGTCGGTGATGCGCGACCTGGCGCGCACCGGCATGACCATGATCGTCGTCACCCATGAACTGGGCTTCGCCCGCGAGGTTTCCAATCGCATGGTGTTCATGGACGGCGGGCAGATCGTGGAGGAAGGAAGCCCCGAAGAAATACTGATAAATCCACAAAACCCCCGCACCCAAAGCTTCATTTCTGCCGTTCGAACCTAGGTTCCATTTGAACCTCACAACATTTCATAAGAGAACGACCATGAAGAACCTCGCAATTCCCGCAGTACTCGCAAGCCTCCTGGCCTCCGGTTTCACCTGGGCTGCCGAGCTGCCCGCCAGCATCAAGGCCAAGGGCGAGATCGTCGCGGCGATCGTGCCCAACTATCCACCGATGGACTTCAAGGACCCGGCCACCAACGAGCTGACCGGTCTGGACTTCGACCTGGGCAACGCCCTGGCCGAGCGCCTGGGCGTGAAGATCAAGTGGCAGGAGACCTCCTTCGAACAGATGATCAACGCCCTGACCACCAAGCGCGTGGACATCGTGCTCTCGGGCATGACCGACACCGCGGAACGGCAGAAGGCGGTGGATTTCGTCGATTACTTCACCAGCGGCTCGCAGTTCTACACCCTGGAGAAGAACAAGGACATCAACGAGATGACCGATATCTGCGGCAGGACCGTGGGTACCAGCCGGCGTACCACCTTCCCGGCGGAAATCGCCGCCTGGAGCAGCGCCCACTGCCCGGCCGACCAGCAGATCAAGGTGATCGGCACCGAAGGTTCGGCCGACGCCCGGGCGCAACTGCGCCAGAGCCGGATCGCCGCCGCCGTCCAGGGCAGCGAGACCCTGCCGTACCTGACGACCCAGGAAAAGAACACCTTCAAGATCATCGGCACACCCATGACCGTGCAGTTCACCGGCCTTGGCGTGAGCAAGGAAAACCGCGAACTGCGTGACGCCATCCAGGCTGCCCTGCAGGGCATGATCGCCGACGGCAGCTACCAGGCGATCCTGAAGAAATGGGACCTGTCGGTCGGTGCGGTCGACAGCGTCGCCATCAATAAAGGCCAGTAAGCGCTGGTGTAAACAAGGAACAACCACCCATGTCCTCGACCCCGACCTGGCCGGATGGGCACAAAGCCTGCCTGGCCCTGGCGTTCGACCTCGATGGCCCGACCGGCGATGCCATGCTCGACGACTCGATCTGGCGCAAGCCCGAGTACTTCGGCTTCGGCGGCTACGGCCCGTATCGCGCGCTGCCGCGCCTGCTCGACCTGCTGGAGGCGTTTGCCCTGCCCACCACGTTCTTCGTCCCGGCCTGGGTCGTGGAGAACTGGCCCCGGCAGTGCCAGGCGATCGTCGAGCGCGGACATGAGGTGGCCTACCACGGCTACAAGCACGAATCCTTTTACGCCCTTTCGCTGCAGCAGCAGAAGGACGTAATGAAAAAATGCCGCGAGGTGTTCTGGCAACACCTGAACATCCGCGCCGAAGGCTTTCGCACACCGTCAGGCGACTGGCAGAGCGACACGCCGGCGATGCTGGTGGAAAACGGCGTGATCTATTCCAGCAGCATGCGTGGCGACGATCGCCCCTACCTGGTGAATGTCCCCGGCCACGAGCGGCCGCTGGTGGAAATTCCCGGGCGCTGGGAGATGGATGACTATGCCTCCATCGCCTACACCCGGGGCCCGGATTTTCCCAGTGGCCTGGACCGCACCGCCAGCTATGAGCTGAGCCTGGACAACTGGTGCCGTGAGTTCGACGGTGCCGCCGCCGAGGGTCTGTGCCTGACCACCCTGTTCCATCCCAAGATCACCGGCAAGCCAGGCCGCCTGCTGTTGCTCGAACGGCTGTTCGAACACATGCGCGAGCGCGATGACGTGTGGTTTGCCACCTGCCGCGACGTCGCCCATTGGTGGCTCAAGGAGCATCATCATGGCTGAGTTCATCCGCAAATCGCTCGCCCTGCCGCCGTTTCAGAGCCCCTGGCCCGCGCCCTATCGCAGCGCGGTGGTGATCACCGTCGACTACAACGACATCCACGGCATCCTCACCCAGGCGCCGCAGGTGGCCGGACGTGACAAGACCCTGTCGGTGTGGCGCTACGGCACCCAGCGCGGGGTCGAGCGGCTGCTTGCGCTGTTCGAGGAGCTGGCGGTGCCCAGCAGCTGGTGCATTCCGGGCATCGTCGCCGAAGAGAACCCGGCGCATATCCGAGCGATCCTCGCTGGCGGCCATGAAATCGCCTGCGCCGGCTACCGCCACCAGGACTATGAGCGGCTCAGCCTCGACGAACAGAAGGCCGCGCTGATCCGCGGCTGCGAAAGCCTGGCCAGCCTGACCGGGCAACGCCCGCGGGGCTTCCGCATTCCCGCCGGTCACTGGCAGCCAGGCTTTACCGAGGCCCTGCGGGACCAGGGCATCGTCTGGTCGTCCTCATGGCGTGGCGATGACCTGCCGTTCACCCATCCGACGGCGCCCGGGCTGATCGAGTTGCCGCTGCACTACGAACTGGAGGACGAGCCCTATTTCGCCTTCAACCTGAGCCCCGCCGTCCCTCCGGCGCAATCGCGGATCGCCTCCTACAGCCACACACTGGGCAATCTGCAGATGGACTTCGCCGGGTTTCACCGTTTCGGCCTGTGCTATGTGCTGCGCCTGCACCCGGAAATCATCGCCACGCCCGGGCGCATCGGCATGCTGCGCGAGCTGCTGCAAGGCATCCGCGAACATGACGACGTGTGGATCGCCACCGCCGAGGACGTCGCGCAATGGTGGCGAGAGACTGCCGCGCCACTGACCGAGGACCATCCGGCGGCGGTCCACGAGCGGCACTACCGGACCTACCTGCCCTGAGCGAACGCCCGCGACGCGGGCGTAGCGACTCGCCGAACACACAAGAACAAGGACTCGAGCACCCCAGTGGCCACCTACTCCCTCGTCATCCGCCGGTTGATGATCTGCTCCGTGACCATCGTCGTCAGCCGCGCCATCACCAGCCCGCTGCTGACCCTGTTCCTCAGCCGCAAGCTGGGCCTGAACCAGCAGGACGTCGGCCTGCTGCTGGGTATCGCGGTGTTCATCGCCACCCTGATGTCGCTCTATGGCGGCTATGTCATCGATCGCCTGGAGAAGCGCCGGTTGCTGATCCTGGCCATGCTCTCCAGCGCCGTCGGCTTCACCCTGCTGACCTTCGCCCAGAACCTCTACCTGACCACCCTCACCCTGGTCATCACCGAAGCCGCCTCGGCCCTGTTCCTGATCGGTTCCAAGGCGATCATCAGCGAGAACCTGCCCATGGGCCAGCGGGCCAGGGTGTTCTCGCTGCGCTATACCCTGACCAACGTCGGCTATGCCACCGGCCCCATGCTCGGCGTGGTGATTGCCGGGATCCATCCGCAGGCACCGTTCCTGATCGCGGCCGGCATTGCCTTCGCGAGCATGTTCCTGATGTTCGGCATCGCTCCGCGCAGCGGGGACTCACCGGGCAAGCCGGTCAGCTTCCTCGATACCCTGCGCACCCTGCGCGGCGACCGCACGCTGATCCTGTTCACCGGCGGCTGCCTGCTCAACACCATCGTCCATGGCCGCTACACCCTGTACCTGTCCCAGTACCTGCTGGTGACCCACAGCAGCCAGGAGGCCCTGACGACCCTGTCGGCGATCCTGGCCTGCAACGCCATCAGCGTGATCCTGCTGCAGTACCAGATCGGCCGTTTTCTCAAGCGCGAGCAACTGCGCTACTGGATGGGCATGGGCATCACCTTCTTCATCATCGGCCTGATCGGTTTCAGCCAGGCCGGCAACCTGGTGTCCTGGTGCATCGCCATGTTCATCTTCACCCTCGGGGAAATGATCATCTACCCGGCCGAATACCTGTTCATCGACACCATCGCCCCCGAGCACCTGCGCGGCAGCTACCTGGGCGCGCAGAACCTGGCGGCCCTGGGGGGCGCCATGAGCCCGGTGATCTGTGGCTACCTGCTGATCAACGCACCTGCACCCAGCATGTTCTACGCGCTCTGCGGCCTCACCGCTGTCGGTGGCTGCCTGTGCTACCTGGCCGGTCGCAGCCTCCCTTCACTGCAAAAATAATGCACTTGAAGCTCATTATTATGAATTAGCCAGCGATTCAAGGAACCGGCACACTGGTGCCGTTCCTTCCCCCAACTCAGGAACCTTGAAAGGGCTTTGCGCCAGTCGCGCAAGCCCTTCTTTTTTGTCCCGTGCCTTTGAAGTGGATTGTTCCCGACATGCCTGCCCACTGGTCCCGCCGTCTGTTGCCGCCCTCGCTCAATACCCGCCCCACCGAATGGAGCCGTGCCGCCATTGGCGTGGCCCTGGGCACCCTGATCAGTGTCTGGGCCTGTGCCCGGCTGTTCGGGCTGCCGGTGGCGCTGCACCTGATCGGGCCATTGGGAGCGTCGGCGGTGTTGCTGTTCGCCGTTTCCTCGGGCGCCCTCGCCCAGCCCTGGTCACTCATCGGCAGTTACATGTGCGCCACCCTGGCCTCGATACTGGTGGTGCATTTCCTCGACCGCAGCCTGGGCAGTGCCGGTCTGGCGGTGTGCCTGGCGGTGCTTGCCATGTGCCTGTTGCGTTGCCTGCACCCGCCAGCGGGGGCCCTCGCCCTGCTGATGGTGATCGCCGACCCGGATACCGTCGCCCTGGGCTGGCGGGTCGTGGAGCCGGTGATGCTCGCGGCGACCTGCCTGCTGGCGGTTGCCATCGGCTACAACAACCTGACCCGGGTGCGCTACCCCAAGGTGCATGTCGAGCCGCCCAGGACCTTTATCAACCCTCCTCGCCCCGGCGAGCCCCTGGGTATCACCCGTGAAGATCTGGAGCTGGCCCTGGCGCAGATGGAAGCGTTCATCGATGTGACGGCCGAGGATCTGGAGCAGTTGATCAGCGCTTGCGAGGCCCAGGCCAGGCGCCGCAGCATCGGCGAGGTGTTTGCCTCCAGGCCCTGATTTTGCACCAGGCTGGGGCACGGGGCTCGATGCACAGTCATTGACCGTGCAGGCTGAGCCGTTCACGGGCAAGCCCGCTCCCCCAGGTATTCCATGACAGCTGCGGTGCAGTTGCACCGGTGCAAGCGGCTTTGCTGGCGACAGCGCTCGTTCAGACAAGCACGGCCCCATTGACTCAGCCCCCGCCTCCGCAGGTTTTGCACAAATTGGCGCAAAGCTTGCAGAAAAAACCGGAACAACGACCGCCAACGCAGGCGGTTGACCTCACGACAAAGGCGCCGTGTTGCCCCGTTTCGACGGAGAGCGACACAGCGCCTTTTTGTTTTCCGCACGCATCATTTCCTCGGGCAGGAGCAACAGACCATGACCCAGACCAGCGTACGCAGCGTATGCCCCTATTGCGGTGTCGGCTGTGGCATCGTCATGGAGGTGCGCGACAACCAGGTGATCAAGGTCAGCGGCGACAGGCAGCACCCGACCAACTTCGGCCGCCTGTGCACCAAGGGCAGTACCTGCGCCCAGCCGCTCACCCACTCCGGACGCATGGCCCAGGCGTTCATGCGCCACGAGCGCAAGCGTGACCCGGGCCAGGTCGGCATGGACCAGGCCATCGACGAAAGCGCGCGCCGGCTCAAGGCGATCCTCGACGAACACGGCCCCGACGCCCTGTCCTTCTACGTCTCCGGGCAGATGTCGCTGGAGGCCCAGTACCTGATCAACAAGCTGGCCAAGGGGTTTGTCCGTACTCATCTGATCGAGTCCAACTCACGCCTGTGCATGGCCAGCGCCGGCGCCGGCTACAAGCTGTCGCTGGGCGCCGACGGGCCGCCGGGCTCCTATCAGGACTTCGACCAGGCCGAGCTGTTTTTCGTGATCGGTGCGAACATGGCCGACTGTCACCCGATCCTGTTCCTGCGCCTGATGGACCGGCTCAAGGCCGGTGCCCGGCTGATCGTGGTCGACCCGCGACGCAACGCCACGGCCGACAAGGCCGACCTGTTCCTGCAGATCAGGCCGGGCAGCGACCTGGCCCTGCTCAACGGCCTGCTGCACCTGCTGCTGAAGAACGGCCACACCGATGCCGATTTCATCGCCCGCTTCACCGAGGGCTGGGACGCATTGCCGGAGTTTCTTGAAGACTACCACCCGGCCCGGGTCGCCAGCCTGACCGGCCTGCCCGAGGCGCAGATCCGTCAGGCCGCCCAATGGATCGGCGAGGCGGCCGAATGGATGAGTTGCTGGACCATGGGCCTGAACCAGAGCACTCACGGCACCTGGCACACCAACGCCCTGTGCAACCTGCACCTGGCCACCGGGGCGATCTGCCGTCCCGGCAGCGGGCCGTTCTCCCTCACCGGCCAACCCAACGCCATGGGCGGCCGGGAAATGGGCTACATGGGCCCCGGCCTGCCAGGCCAGCGCTCGGCCCTGGTGGCCGCCGACCGTGAGTTCATCGAAGACCTCTGGCAGATTCCCCGCGGCAGCCTAAGCCAGCGGGTCGGTGGCGGCAGCGTCGCCCTGTTCGAGGACATGCAGGCCGGCAAGGTCAAGGCCTGCTGGATCATCTGCACCAATCCGGTGGCATCCTCGCCCAATCGGCAACGGGTCATTGCCGGACTCCAGGCCGCCGAACTGGTGATCGCCCAGGACGCCTTTCTCGACACCGAAACCAACCGCTACGCCGATATCCTCCTGCCGGCCGCCCTGTGGGCCGAAGCCGAGGGGGTGATGATCAACTCCGAACGCAACCTGACGCTGATGCGCAAGGCCGTCGACGCCCCCGGCCAGGCCCTGCCGGACTGGCAGATCATCGCCCGGGTGGCCTGTGCAATGGGCTATGCCGACGCCTTCGGCTACACCAGCGCCGCCCAAGTGTTCGAGGAGATCAAGCGCGCCTGGAACCCCGGCACCGGTTACGACCTGCGCGGCGCCAGTTACCAGCGCCTGGAGCAGACACCCCAGCAGTGGCCCTGCGGCCCCGGGCAGCAGCAGGACCGCAACCCGATCCGCTACCTCAACGACGGCACGCAAGCGGCTGCCGATGGCTCTCATCCGCGCCTGCTGTTCCCCACCGCCAGCGGCCGGGCAAGGTTCTTCGCCCGGCCCTGGCAACCGCCGGCCGAACAACCCGACGACCACTTCCCCTGGGTACTCAACACCGGGCGCCTGCAGCACCAGTGGCACACCCTGACCAAGACCGGCAAGGTCGCGGCGCTGAACAGGCTCAATCCCGGCCCCTTCGTCGAGATCAATCCGTTCGATGCGGCGCGCCTGGGTATCTCCGAGAAGGATGCCATCGAGGTGCGTTCCGTAAGGGGACGCGCCGTGCTGCCGGCGCAGATCAGCGAGCGGGTGGCAGCGGGCAACTGCTTCGCGCCCTTCCACTGGAACGATGTCTACGGCGACGACCTGACGATCAACGCCGTCACCAGCGATGCCGTGGACCCGATCTCACTGCAACCGGAATTCAAGTTCAGCGCCGTGGCCCTGCACCGGGTCGCTTCGCCCAAGCCTGATCCACAGCCCTTGCCCCTGCGCACGGAGGCCGCGTATACGATGCAGACCCAAGCCCTGGCCCGGATTCTCGGGCTCGACAGCACGCCCAGCCTCCAGCTGGCGCCCGATGAAAACCTTTACCTGCAAGGCTTCCTGCTCGGACTGGGCCACAGTCAGGCCGCAGCCGGTGTCCCGACCCTGCCGGCGAATGCGCCGCTGCAACCGTCCAACCGACTGATTCTCGAAGGGCTCCTGGCCGGTCTGTTCGCCCGCCAGGAGCCGGCCCAGCCCCAGGTGCTGCCGGCAGTCACGAACGAACAGCCGCCCGTGCTGCTGCTCTGGTCGTCCCAGACCGGTACGGTGGAAGCATTCGCCAAGTCGGCCGCCGAGCGCCTGCGGGAGAAAGGCCATCGGGTGCGCCTAGCCTCGATGGACAGCATCCAGGCTCGGGAGCTGAGCCAGGCTGGCCGTGCGCTGCTGCTGACCAGCACCTTCGGTGACGGCGACCCGCCGGACAACGCCCATGGCCTGTGGCAGGCGCTGGAAGCCGACGATGCCCCGAGCCTGGCCCATCTGCGCTTTGCCGTGCTGGCCTTCGGTGACTCCAGCTACGATCAGTTCTGCGGCTTCGGCCGCAAGCTCGACGAGCGCCTGCACAGTCTCGGCGCCCAGCGTCTGGCGGCCAGGGTCGACTGCGAGCCGGACTACCAGGAGCCGGCCAGCGCCTGGTTGGAACAGCTCGATTCGGCCCTTGCCGACAACCCCGTGGTGCTCGCCGGTGCTCCACGTTACAGCCGCCAGCAACCGTTTTTGGCCCGGCTCAAGCACAACCGTCTGCTCAGCGGCCCCGACGCGGGCAAGGAAACCCGGCAGTTCGTCTTCGACCTGGCTGACAGCGGCCTCGACTACCAGGCCGGCGATGCCCTCGGTGTCTGGCCCAGCCACTGCCCCGAACAGGTGGAACAACTGCGTGGCTGCCTGAGCGCGTGCAGCGCCGAGACGGTGGTGTTCCTCAAGGACCAGACGCCCATGCCGCTGGTCGACGCCCTGAGCCGCCATCTGGAGATCGGCCGGATCAGTCCGGCCTTGTTGCAACGGGTCTTTCAACGCTCGGGCAGCAGCCAGCTCAAGCGCCTGCTGGCCGATGAACACAAGACCGAGCTCAAGGACTGGCTGTGGGGCCGGCAACCGGCGGATCTGCTGCGCGAGCTGCAGGTCGAGCTGGGTGCGCAGGAACTGGTGGATTGCCTGAAACCGCTGCAACCGCGGCTGTATTCGATTTCCTCGAGCCCCAAGGCACATCCGGGCGAAGTGCACCTGACGGTTTCGACTGTCCGCTACGAGCACGCCGGGCAGGCGCGTTCCGGTTGCTGTTCGGGGTTCCTCGCCGACCGCGCCGAGGGCCTGGATGTGCCGATCTTCGTGCAGAAATCGGCGAACTTCCGCCCGCCAGCCGATCCTTCGGCGCCGATGATCATGGTCGGTCCGGGTACCGGCATCGCGCCGTTCCGGGCCTTTCTGCAGGAGCGCCAGGCGATCGGCGCAACGGGCAGGAACTGGCTGTTCTTCGGCGAGCAGCATGCCGCCAGTGACTTCTACTACCGCGAGGAACTGCAGGCATGGTGTGAACAGGGCCATCTGCAGCGGCTCGATACCGCGTTTTCCCGGGACCAGGCGCAGAAGATCTACGTGCAGCAGCGGATGATCGAGCAAGGCGCACAGTTGTGGGCCTGGCTGGAGGAAGGTGCGGGGTTCTATGTGTGCGGCGATGCCAGCCGCATGGCGCGGGATGTGGAGGCGGCGCTCAGGCAGGTGGTATGCACCCATGGCGGGTTGGATGCGGATGCGGCGCAGGCCTATGTCCAGGCGTTGGCGGCGGACAAGCGTTATGTGCGGGATGTGTATTGAGCCGGATTCATCCGTGAAAGAGCCCTCGGCGGCGCCCCCATAGCTGGCAGCCGCCAAGCGGAACGCACCAACACAGGTCGAATTCATTCGGAAAATACCGACAAAGACCGAGTAAACCGTACAAACCGGCACTTGGCACACTCCCTGCTTTTATCCAGTCACTCTCTGCCATGAATGACCTGGCAGACCGTTCCGGTGGTCAACGGCGATCACACACAGAACAGGAATAAGACACCAGGCAAAGGCGCCTGGAGCTTCGGCTCCAGGCGTTTTTTTTTGCATTTTTTCTGGCTGCGCCAGTCCGTGACTGGCCGTGATCCGAGGAAGCTCCATGAACGCTATCGTAAATGTCGAACATCGCAGGAAACTGGTGATCGTGGGTAATGGCATGGTCGGCCACCACTGCGTCGAGCAGTTGATCGAGCGTGGCGCCCTGCATCAGTTCGAACTGCATGTCTATGGAGAGGAATGGCAACCGGCCTATGACCGCGTGCACCTGTCCGAATATTTCGCCGGCAAGGACGCCCAGGCCCTGGCCCTCGGCGAGCCCGGCTTGTACGAGCGTCACGGGGTCAGGCTGCACCTGGGCGTCGAAGTGCTGGAGATCGACCGCGACAGGCGCGAGATCGTCACCCGTTCAGGCCGCCAGCCCTACGACCAGTTGATCCTGGCCACCGGTTCCTATCCGTTCGTGCCGCCGATTCCCGGCTCCGAAGGCTCGGCGCGGCTGGTCTACCGCACCCTCGACGATCTCGACGCGATCCGCGCGGCCGCCGCCGAAGCCCGCCGTGGCGTGGTGGTCGGCGGCGGCCTGCTGGGCCTGGAGGCGGCCAATGCGCTCAAGTCCCTGGGCCTGGAAGCCCATGTGGTCGAGTTCGCCCCGCGGCTGATGCCGGTGCAACTGGACGGCGATGGCGGTGCCGCCCTCAAGACGCAGATCGAAGGCCTGGGCGTCGGTGTCCACCTCTCCCGTGCAACCAAGGAAATAGTCGCCGGCGAGCAGTACCGCTACCGGATGAATTTCGACGGCGGCGAATTTCTCGAAACCGACCTGATCGTCTTCTCCGCCGGGATTCGTCCCCAGGACCTGCTGGGCCGCAACAGCGGGCTGGAGATCGCGCCACGGGGCGGCATCGTCATCGACAGCCACTGCCAGACCAGCGACCCGGCCATCTCGGCCATCGGCGAATGCGCCGCCTGGAACGGCAGCGTGTTCGGCCTGGTCGCGCCGGGCTACAGCATGGCGCGCAATGTCGCCAGCCGCCTGGCCGGTGAAGCCGCGGACACCTTCAACGGTGCCGATATGTCGACCAAGCTCAAGCTGCTCGGCGTCGATGTCGGTTCGATCGGCGATGCCCACGGCGCCACCCCGGGCGCACGCAGCTATCGCTTCATCGACGAAGCCAACTCCGCCTACCGGCGCCTGGTGGTCGATGCCGAGGGCAAGAAGGTCATCGGTGCAGTACTGGTGGGCGACAACAGCTACTACGACACCCTGCTGCAATACGTACAGAACGCCATCGCCCTGCCCCAGGACCCGGCCAGCCTGATCCTGCCCATGAACGAAGGCACCCCGACCCTCGGTGCCGATGCCCTGCCCGCCACGGCGACCATCTGCTCCTGCCACAACGTCACCAAGGGCGCGATCTGCTGCGCGGTGGATGCCGGTTGCAGCGATCTGTCCGATCTCAAGGCGCAGACCAAAGCCGCCACCGGCTGCGGCGGCTGCAGCGCGCTGCTCAAGCAGGTCTTCGAGCACGAACTGGTGGCCCGCGGCGTGGCCGTCGACAAGAGCCTCTGCGAACACTTCGCCCATACCCGCCAGGAGCTCTACGCCCTGGTTCGGGTCGGTGGCATCGAGACCTTCGAGGAACTGCTCGCCCGCCACGGCAAGGGTCACACCGGCTGCGACATCTGCAAGCCGGCGGTGGGGTCGATCCTCGCTTCGTGCTGGAACCGGCCGATCATGGACAAGGCGCTGGTGCCGCTGCAGGACACCAACGACACCTTCATGGCCAACATGCAGAAGAACGGCACCTACTCGATCATCCCGCGGATCGCTGCCGGCGAAATCACCCCGGACAAGCTGATCGCCCTGGGTGTGGTGGCGAAGAAATACGACCTCTACACCAAGATCACCGGCGGCCAGCGCATCGACCTGTTCGGCGCGCAACTGCACGAACTGCCACAGATCTGGGGCGAACTGATCGACGCCGGCTTCGAGACCGGCCATGGCTACGGCAAGTCGCTGCGCACGGTGAAATCCTGCGTCGGCAGCACCTGGTGCCGTTACGGTGTGCAGGACAGCGTGGCCATGGCCCTGCTGTTGGAGAACCGCTACAAGGGCCTGCGCGCACCACACAAGTTCAAGCTGGCGGTGTCCGGTTGCACCCGCGAATGCGCCGAGGCCCAGAGCAAGGACATCGGCGTGATCGCCACCGAGAAAGGCTGGAACCTGTATGTCTGCGGCAACGGCGGCATGCGCCCACGCCACGCCGAGCTGTTCGCCACCGACCTGGATGATGAGACGCTGATCCGCTACGTCGACCGTTTCCTCATGTTCTACATCCGCACCGCCGACCGTCTGCAACGCACCTCGGTGTGGCGGGAAAACCTCGAGGGCGGCCTCGACTACCTCAAGGCGGTGATCATCGACGACAGCCTGGGCCTGGCCGCCGAGCTGGAGAACCAGTTGCAACGGGTGGTCGAGCGCTACGAATGCGAGTGGGCCAACGCGATCAGCGACCCGGAAAAACTCAAGCGCTTCCGCACCTTCGTCAACGACCGGCGCGGCGACCCGGACATCCATTTCGTCAAGGAACGTGCGCAGCGCCGGCCGGTGCGCGCCGATGAACTCAACCTGATTGCCGTACATGAGGAGGTGCTCTGATGGGCCAGTCAACCGCACAACACAGCATGGCCAACGATTTGCAGTGGCAGGCGGTCTGCCGCCGCGAAGACCTGGTGGAGAACTCCGGCGTGGTGGTCTGGTTCCACTGCGCCCAGGTCGCGCTGTTCTACCTGCCCGATGACACCCGGGGACGCACCCTGTATGCCATCGACAACCATGACCCGTTGTCCGGCGCCAATGTGATCGGCCGCGGCATCGTCGGCCATATCAAGGGCCAGCCGGTGATCGCCTCGCCGCTGTACAAGCAGCACTTCAACCTCGAGGACGGCAGTTGCCTGGAGTATCCGGAGCAGCAGTTGCGGGTCTGGCCAGTGCGCTGGGCCGGCGATGAAGTGCAGATCGCGGTGATCTGACGTTCGTCGGGAACCTGGCAAGACTGTCAGAACTGACAGTAGCCAGTCTCGACCGCGCAGGCCCTAATGGGCGTCTGGCAGCTGTATCCATCCGGATTGCCAGCGGGACAGGTGTTGCCCAGGCAGCACCTGTCGCTTGTCAGCCACGATGGAGACCATAGCGATGAGTCACGCCCCCCTTCCTCCCCTGCACATCCCGGCAGCACTGGAAAACTTAGACTACCCGCAGCACAACCTTCTGCCGGTCGGCGCCCTGACGTCCGACCTTGCCCTGGACATCAGGACCGCCTGGCCTGACCCCGCGCAACACGACCAGGTCGATCATTTGACCCTGATCTACACATCGCCCACCGGCAACGTCCACGAGTTTCCCCAACACATGCCCGGGCCGATCCACTTCCCGCACAGGCTGTATTTGCTCCCTCAGTACCTGCAAGAGGAAGGTGTCTCCAAGGTTGCCTTCAAGGTGCGCAACCATGCCGGCGCCACCTTCGAGTCAGAAACCGAGCGCTTCACCATCGATTTGCGCGTTCCCAACGGCGGCTTGGCCGGCAGCAAGCCGGAGGTGGATGAAGAACTCAGTCAAGGCGACGGGGTGACCCACCAATACCTACAAGAACATGACCACCGCGTGGACTTCTTCATCGCGCTTTATGACGGACAGACCGACGGTGATCGGATCGGCCTCAGTATCGGCGGGCCCAATGAGCCGGTCCTTAGCTATAAAACAGTGACAGATACCACTAACGGAACTGTTATGTCCTTGGAGGCAAAATACTTCTTTGACATGGCTGACGGCGTGCACTTGGCCTATTACAAGCTCTTCAGCCGGGCTGGAAAGGTGGGGCCCAACTCGAAGGGCACATTCATCCGCATAAAGCTCGGTTCACGTAGTTGAAGCAGGTGCATGGCGGCCATGCTTTTGTAGATCTGGCCGCCATGCCCGGTGGTTGGCAAGCCTTGAGTTGCGCTATCGTCCATGAAGACGATTCTCAATGCGTAACAAGGCCCGCAATGCTCAAGACCCTTGAAGCCCAGGTGACCAGCCAGGCTCCTACACCGGCACTCCAGGCGGAGTTTGCGCAACACGATTTCGAACGGCTGCGCGGTTTCTGCAGCCTGATCTACCTGGCCAGCCTGGGGATCTGGCTGCTGTTCGACCTGATCGTCAGCTTCATTGGCGCCCAGGGTTTCACCTGGATGTCCCTGCTGTTCATCGCCAGCCTGACCGCCCTGGTGATCCTGCAACGCTTCGTGCGCCAGGCACGGCACTTCGACCTGCTGAACCTGGTGTTCGTCGCCGTGATCGCGCTGGGCATCCGCCTGGTCATCGAGGGTCTGCCCCGGGAACAGCATGCGGTGTGGCAGATCCTTGCAGCCTCCAGCATTCTCTACAGTGCCTCGGTACTGCCGTTGAGTCGCTGGTCATTTCTCTGCGCAGTGGGCGTTTGCTGGGTAGTGCTCGATCCCTTCTTCATGACCGGGATCGTCGTCTACGAGCTCAAGGGGGCGCTGATCCTCAGCTATTCGCTGTTTCTCACCGGAATTACCCTCTACAGTTTCTTCAGGCTGCGACAGGCCAAGCTGCACAACCACATCATGGCTGGACGGCTGCTGGAACAGGCTTATATCGATGCGCTGACGGCCATTCCCAATCGACGCTCGTTCATGAGCAAGACCCAGCAGCACTTGCGCACGACGCCGCAGGATCATGCCCAGTACCTGGCAATGATTGATGTCGACAATTTCAAGAAGGTCAACGACGTGCACGGCCACGACGTCGGCGATGAAGTGCTCAAGCGCGTGGCGGCGGACATCAAGACGGTGATGGGGGACTTCGAGTATGCCCGGCTGGGCGGTGAGGAATTCGCAGTGTACCTGCACGGCATGCCCCGTATCGAGGCCGAGGCACTGATGGCGCGCCTGTGCCGACGGGTGCGTGAAGCGATGACCGAGTATCCGGTGACTATCAGTATCGGCCTGGCCCGGATCGAGCCGCAGGACACGCTGAACTCGGCACTGGTCAAGGCTGACCAGGCGCTCTACAGCTCCAAGCACAGCGGCAAGGACCGCTATACCTTTTTTGAGTGACGGAGTTGCGCTGGCCAGCCAGGCTGGCCGCGAACAGGCCCACCGCAGGGATCGGGTTACTTGGTGGCCACCGGCCCGGTGGCGCCGTCCCAGCCCCCGCCGAGGGCGGCAATCAGTTGCACACTGGCGATCAGCCGGCTCTGCAGCAGGCTCAGCACGCTGCGCTCGTTGCTCAGGGCGGTGGTCTGCACGGTGACCACATCCAGGTAGGCGATCAGGCCAGCCTTGTACTGGTTTTCGGTCAGGCGCAGGGATTCACGGGCCGAGTCCAGCGCCTGCTGGCGCACCACCGCCTCGTTCTCCATCACCTTGAGCTGCACCAGGTAGTTCTCCACCTCGCGGAAACCGTCGAGCACGGTCTGGCGATACTTGGCGACAGTCTGGTCATACACCGCCTCGGTCCGTTCCACTTCCGCCGAGCGCTGCCCGCCGTCGAACAGGGTCATCGCCAGTTTCGGCCCCACCGACCAGAAACGGTTCGGCAGGCTGATCCAGTCGGCATAGGTACTGCTGCTGTAGCCGCCGGACAGGCTCAGGGTCAGGTCCGGGTAGTAGGCCGCCTTCGCCACGCCGATCTTGGCGTTGGCGGCAATCACCGAGCGCTCCGCCGAGGCGACATCCGGACGCCGCTCCAGCAGTTGCGACGGCAGGCCCAGCGGAATCTGTGGCAACGCCGGAACGTCGCGGGTGGCCGCCAGCTTGAAGTCGGCCGGTGCCTGGCCGGTCAGCACAGCAATGGCGTTTTCAAACTGGGCGCGCTGCCAGGCCAGGTCGATCAGGTCGCCCTGGGCGCTTTTCAACTGGGTCTGCGCCTGGGCGATCGAGGCCTTGTCCGAAACGCCGAAGCGGTACTGGTTCTCGGTGGTTTTCAGCGAGCGCTCATAGGCCTGCACGGTGGCTTCGAGCAGGCGTTTCTGCTCATCGATCACCCGCAGTTGCAAGTAGTTCTGCACCAGTTCCGATTGCTGGCTCAGGCGCATCGCCGCCAGGTCGGCGAAGCTCGCCTGGGCACTCGCCTGGTCCGCCTCGAGGCCGCGGCGCAGCTTGCCCCAGACATCGGCTTCCCAGCTCACGCCCAGTTGCGCGTTGTAGGTGTCGCGAATCCCGCTCGCGGAACTGCTCAGGCTTGAGTTGCTGCTGCCGGTGCCCTGGCTGGAACGGGTCTTGCCCGCGCTCAGGTCGACACTGGGAAAGAACGCCCCGCGGGAACTGCGCACCAGGGCCTGGGCCTGGCGGAACTGTGCCTCGGACTGGGCCACGGTCTGGTTGCCGCTGTTGAGTTTTTCCACCAGGCCATTGAGCACCGGATCGCCATACAGCTCCCACCAGGCGCCACGGGCCAGCGAGTCGCTGGGCTGGGCCTGGCGCCAGCCGGCGGCTTCCTTGTACTGCGCCGGCGTGGCGGCTTCCGGGCGCTTGTAGTCCGGGCCGACGGCGCAGGCGCTGAGCATCAGCCCGCACAGGGCCAGGCTCAGCAGGCGCGAGCCGCGGGCCATTTCCAGGCGTTGTGCGGCCCGGGCGGTCGCATTGCAGTAGGAGTGGTCAGTCATAGCGGAGTTTCCAGAGCACCATCGGTACGGACGCCACGCCAGGCGTTGAAACGGTGGCGCAGGCGGTCGAGATAAAGGTAAACCACCGGGGTGGTGTAAAGGGTCAGGACCTGGCTGAAGACCAGCCCGCCGATGATGGTCAGGCCCAGCGGCTGGCGCATTTCCGCCCCTTCGGCGGTGCTCAGCAGCAGCGGCAGTGCACCGAGGATCGCCGCCAGGGTGGTCATCAGGATCGGCCGCAGGCGCAGCAGACAGGCTTCACGGATCGAGGCCAGGGGCTCGAGCGCCGAATGGCGCTCCAGTTGCAGGGCCAGGTCGATCATCAGGATCGCGTTCTTCTTCACCACACCGATCAGCAGGAACAGCCCGAGCAGGGAAATCAGGCTGAACTCGCCGCCCAGCAGGTAGATGCTGAGCAAGGCGCCGACGCCGGCCGAAGGCAGCGTCGAGAGGATGGTCAGCGGATGGATGTAGCTCTCGTAGAGCACCCCCAGTACCAGGTAGACCGCCACCAGCGCGCCGAGAATCATGAACGGCTGGCTTTTCTGGGTGGCGGCAAAGGCATCGCTGGTGCCGGCCATCTTGGCAATCACCGACTCCGGCAGGCCTAGCTTGGCCACCGCCCGCTCGATCGCCGCCGTGCCCTGCTCCACCGTCACGCCCGGGGCCATGTCGAACGACAGGCTTTGCGAGGCGAACTGCCCCTCATGGCTGACCTGGTCTTCCTGCAGGCTGTTCTCGTAGTGGGCGATGGCCGACAGCGGAATGCGCTGGCCGTCGCTGCCGATCACCTTGACCTGGTTCAGGGTTTCCGGGTCCTGGGCGTATTTCGGGTTGACCTCCATCACCACCTGGTACTGGTTCAGGCTGTCATAGATGGTGGATATCTGCCGCTGGCTGTAGGCGTTGTTCAGCACTGCGGTGACCATGCTCATGTCGACGCCCAGGCGCTTGGCGGTATCGCGGTCGACCACCAGGGTGGTCTGCTGCGCGCCGCGACCTTCGCGGGCGTCGATGGCGGTCAGTTCCGGCAGCCCCTTGAACGCCGCGATCACCTTCGGATACCACTCGCGCAGGGCCGCCAGGTCGTCGCTCTGCAGGATGTAGGAGTACTGCGCGGTGGTCTGCTCGCGACCGCCGCCGAACTGCAGGTCCTGGTCGGCCATCAGCATCAGGCGTGCGCCGGGGACCTTGGGCATCTCGACCCGCAGGCGCTCGATGACCTTCTGCGCCGAGATGTTGCGTTCCTTGATCGGCTTGAGACGTACCAGCATGAAAGCGTTGTTGGTGCCGTTGTTGCCACCGATGAAGCCGGCCACGCTCTGTACCGCGGGGTCGGCCAGGATCGCCTTGCGGAACGTCTCCATCTTCGGTTGCATCACGCCGAACGACAGGCCGTCATCGCCGCGGATGAAACCGATCAGTTGCCCGGTGTCCTGCTGCGGCATGAAGGTCTTGGGCACCACCACGTACAGTGCGACGTTGACAGCGATGGTCACCAGCAGGCTGAGCAGGGTCAGGCGCCGGTGGCGCAACACCCAGTCCAGGCTGCGGGCGTAGGCGCTGACCATGCGCTCGTTGGCCTGCTCGCTCCAGCGCTGCAGGCGCGTCTGCGCGCCCTGGGGCTTGAGCCAGCGGGCGCAGAGCATCGGCGTCAGGGTCAGGGAGACTACCAGAGACACGATGATCGACGCCGCCAGGGTGATCGAGAACTCGCGGAACAGGCTCTCGATGATGCCGCCCATGAACAGGATCGACAGGAACACCGCCACCAGCGAAACGTTCATCGACAACAGGGTGAAACCGACCTCCTTCGCCCCGAGGTAGGCCGCCTTCATCGGCGACACACCCTCGTCGATATGCCGGGAGATGTTCTCCAGCACCACGATGGCATCGTCCACCACCAGGCCGGTGGCGAGGATCAGCGCCATCAGCGACAGGTTGTTCAGGGAGAACCCGTAGAGGTACATGATGGCGAAGGTGCCGATCAGCGACACCGGCACCGCCAGGGTCGGGATCAGCGACGCGCGGAAGTTGCCGAGGAACAGGTAGACCACCAGCACCACCAGGGCGACAGCGATCAGCAGGGTCATCTCGGCTTCATGCAGGGTCGCCTTGATCACCGGCGAGCGGTCCATGGCCAGGTTCAGCTTGACGCTGGACGGCAACACCGCCTGCAACGCCGGCAACTGCGCCTTGATCTCGTTGACCGTCTGGATGATGTTGGCGCCGGCCTGGCGGTTGATCACCAGCAGCACGGCGGCGTCATTGTTGAAGAAGCCGCTGTTGTAGCGGTCCTCGACGCTGTCCTTGATCTTCGCCACATCGCCCAGGCGCAGGGCCGCACCGTTCTGGTAGTGGATGATCAGCGGCTCGTAGTCCTTGGCCTTCTCCAACTGGTCGTTGGCCTGCACCTGCCAGTTGCGCTGGTCGTCCTCCAGCGATCCCTTGGGCCGGCGCACGTTGGCGTTGGCGATGGTGGTACGTACATCGTCCAGGGCCACGCCGTACTGGTTCAACGCCTGGGGTTCGAGTTCGATGCGCACCGCCGGCAGCGAACTGCCGCCGATCTGCACTTCGCCCACGCCCGGCACCTGGGACAGGCTCTGGGACAGGATGGTCGAGGCCAGGTCGTACAACTGGCCCTTCTGCAACACGTCGGAGGTCAGCGACAACACCATGATCGGCGCCTGGGACGGGTTGACCTTCTTGTAGGTCGGCATGCTGCGCATGCCGCTGGGCAGCAGGTTGCGCGAAGCGTTGATGGCTGCCTGCACCTCCCGCGCCGCGCCGTTGATGTCGCGGTCCATGTCGAACTGCAGGATCACCCGGGTCGAACCCTGGCTGGAGCGGCTGCTCATGGTGTTGACGCCGGGGATCACCCCGAACGAGCGCTCCAGCGGTGTGGCCACGGTCGAGGCCATGACTTCCGGGCTGGCACCCGGCAGGCTGGCCTGGACCACGATCACCGGGAAGTCCATCTGCGGCAGTGGCGATACCGGCAACAGGCCGAAGCTGACGCCACCGAGCAGGACGATCGCCAGGCTCAGCAGCATGGTCGCTACCGGCCGGCGGATGAAGGGTCCGGAAAGGTTCATGTGTCGGCCTGCTCCAGGCGGCTCGGATGCCGCCCCCAGCGCCGTCCCAGCCGATCGAAGAACAGGTAGATCACCGGCGTGGTGAACAGCGTCAGCACCTGGCTGACCAGCAACCCGCCGACCATCACCAGGCCCAGGGGCTGACGCAGTTCGGCGCCGGAGCCGGTCGCCAGCATCAGCGGCACGGCACCGAACAGCGCCGCCAGGGTGGTCATCAGGATCGGCCGGAAGCGCAGCAGCGCCGCCTGGTAGATCGCCTGCTCGGGCGGGATGCCCTGGTTGCGTTCGGCGTCAAGGGCGAAGTCGATCATCATGATCGCGTTCTTCTTGACGATACCGATCAGCAGGATGATGCCGATGATGGCGATCATGCCCAGGTCATTGCCGCTGAGGATCAGTGCCAGCAAGGCACCCACCGCGGCCGATGGCAGGGTCGAGAGGATGGTCACCGGATGGATATAGCTCTCGTAGAGCACCCCGAGCACGATGTACATGGTCACCACCGCCGCCAGGATCAGCAGCAAGGTGCTCGACAGCGAGGCCTGGAAGGCTTCGGCGGCGCCCTGGAACTGGGTCTGCACGCCGATCGGCATGCCGATCTCCTGCTTGACCTGGTCGATGATCTCGACGCCCTTGCCCAGGGCGACGCCCGGCGCCAGGTTGAACGACATCGTCACCGCCGGGAACTGGCCGATATGCGAGATCGCCAGTTGCGCCTGGCGCTCCTCGATCCGCGCCAGGCTCGACAGCCGGACCTGACTGCCGCTGGTGGTCTTGACGTGGATCTGATCGAGGGCGGCCGGGCCGATCTTCTCCCCGGCCTGGGCCTGGAGCACCACACGATACTGGCTGGCCTGGGTGTAGATGGTGGAAATCTGCCGCTGGCCGAAACCGTCGTACAGCGCATCGGTGATATCGGAGACCGACACGCCGAGCCGTGAGGCGGCATCGCGGTCGATCACCAGGTACACCTGCAGGCCCTTGTCCTGCAGGTCGCTGGCGACGTCGGTCAGTTCCGGGCGCTGGGCCAGGGCGTGGACCAGCTTGTCGCTCCATTCGGCGAGCAGGTCGGCGTCCGGCGAGGACATGCTGAACTGGTACTGGGTGCGGCTGACCCGATCCTCGATGGTCAGGTCCTGCACCGGCTGCATGTACAGCCGGATGCCGACCAGTTGGTCCACCTCCGGTTGCAGGCGTGCGATCACCTGCGCCGCGCTGAGGTCTCGCTGACGATGGGGCTTGAGGTTGATCAGCAGCCGCCCGCTGTTGAGCGTGGCGTTGTCGCCGTCGACACCGATATAGGAAGACAGGCTTTCCACCGCCGGGTCGGCCAGGATCACCTTGGCCAGTTCCTGTTGCCGCTGGCTCATGGCGGCGAACGACACCGATTGCGGCGCCTCGGAAATACCCTGGATCACGCCGGTATCTTGCACCGGGAAGAAGCCCTTGGGCACCACCAGGTAAAGGAACACGGTCAGCGCCAGGGTGCCGACGGCCACCAGCAGGGTCAGCGTCTGGTTCCTCAATACCCATTGCAGCTTGCGTCCGTAGGACTCGATCAGCCAGTCGATCCAGGCACCGCTGGCCCGATAGAAACGCCCCTGCTCCTGTTCCTTGGGTTCACGCTTGAGCAGACGCGCGCACATCATCGGAGTGAGGGTCAGCGAGACCACCAGGGAAATCAGGATGGCCACCGCCAGGGTAATGGCGAACTCGCGAAACAACCGCCCCACCACATCGGCCATGAACAGCAGCGGGATCAGTACCGCGATCAGCGACAGGGTCAGCGACACCAGGGTGAAACCGATCTGCTTCGCGCCCTTGAGCGCCGCCTGCATCGGGCTGTCACCCTCCTCGATGAAGCGCGAGATGTTTTCCAGCATGACGATGGCATCGTCGACCACGAAACCGGTGGCGATGGTCAGGGCCATCAGCGTCAGGTTGTTGATCGAGAAGCCGGCCAGGTACATCACGCCGAAGGTACCGATCAACGACAGTGGCACCGCCACCGATGGAATAATGGTGGCGCTGGCCCGGCGCAGGAACAGGAATGTGACCATCACCACCAGGGCGATGGCGATCAGCAGTTCATGCTGTACGTCGGTCACCGAAGCACGGATGGTCTGGGTGCGGTCGGTGAGCACGGCGACGTCGATGCCGGCCGGCAGGTTGTCGGTGATGCTCGGCAGCAGCGCCTTGATCCGGTCGACCACCTCGATGACGTTGGCCCCCGGCTGGCGCTGGATATTCAGCAATACCGCCTGGCTCTGGTTGGCCCAGGCCGCCAGACGCTCGTTTTCCGCACCGTCGACGATCTCGGCCACGTCCTTCAGGCGCAACGGCGCGCCGTTCTTGTAGGCGAGAATCAGCTCGGCGTATTCCTTGGGTGAACGCAACTGGTCGTTGGCATCGAGCATCGACACCCGGGTCGGGCCGTCGAAGTTGCCCTTGGGCTGGTTGACGTTGGAGGCGCCGATCAGCGTGCGCACGTCGGACAGGTTCAGGCTGTTGGCCGCCAGGGCCTCGGGGTTGACCTTGATCCGCACCGCCTGGCGCTGACCACCGGCGATGCTGACCATGCCGACACCACTGATCTGGGCGATCTTCTGCGCCATGCGCGTGTCGACCAGGTCATTGAGCTTGGGCAGCAGCATGGTTTTCGAAGTGATCGCCAGGGTCAGCACCGGGGTATCCGCCGGGTTGACCTTGTTGTACACCGGCGGTGCCGGCAGATCCTTGGGCAGCAGGTTGGTCGCGGCGTTGATGGCCGCCTGGACCTGCTGCTCGGCGACATCCATGTTGATGTCGAGGTTGAAGCGCAGGGTCAGTACCGAGGCACCTCCGGAACTGGTGGAAGCCATCTGGGTCAGCCCGGGCATCTGCCCGAACTGGCGCTCCAGCGGCGCGGTGACCGCGCTGGTCATCACGTCCGGGCTGGCGCCCGGATACAGGGTCATGACGCGAATCGTCGGGTAGTCGACCTGGGGCAGTGCCGACACCGGCAGCAGCCGGTAGGCGATCACCCCGGCCAGGACGATCGCCAGCATGCTCAGGGTGGTCGCTACCGGGCGGAGAATGAACAGCCGCGAGAGATTCATGCGCCGACCTTTTTCGCCTTGGCGTCAGTACCCGCTTCGCCGTCCTTGGCCTTGGCACCGTGCAAGTGTTCGGCTGGCGTACTCGGTACGTCCTGGCTGTCATTGACCACTTCCACCTCGCCCCCATCCTTGAGGCGGTCGGTGCCTTCGAGCACCACCCGGTCACCGGCGGCCAGGCCCGAGGTGATCACAGTGACATTACCGTCACTCGGCCCGACCTTCAGCGGACGAATCCTGACCTTCTTGTCACCCTCCAGCGCATAGACGAAGGTCCCGTCGGTACCGAACTGGATCGCCGCGCTCGGCGCCAGTATCACGCCTTTCAGGGTATCGGCCAGCAGGCGCACGTTGACGAACTGGTTGGGGAACAGGATCTGGTCCTTGTTCTCGTAGAGCGCCTTGAACTTCAGGGTGCCGGTGGTGATGTCGATCTGGTTGTCCAGGCTCTGCAGCACGCCGGTGGCCTGCAGCTTCACATCACCACGATCCCAGGCTTCGGCCGGCAGGTGCGCACCACTGCGGAAACGCGGCAGCACCACGTCCAGGTTGTTCTCCGGCAGGGTGAACGCCACGCTGATCGGCTGGGTCTGGGTGATCACGGCCACGGCCTGGGTGTCGTTGGCCGCCAGCAGGTTGCCGACGTCCAGCTGGCGCAGGCCCAGGCGTCCGGAAATCGGTGCGCGAATCTTGGTGAACGCCAGGTTCAGCTTGGCCGCGTCGACCGCGCCCTGGTTGTTCTTCACCGTGCCCTGGTACTGCAGTACGGTGGCCTCGGCGGTGTCCAGGGTCTGCTTGGCGATACTGTCCTCGGCATACAGCCCGCGATAGCGCTGCAGGTCGACCTGGGCGTTCTTCAACTGGGCCTGGCTCTGCAATAGGGTGCCCTGGGCCTGCAGCAAGGCGCTTTCATAGTTGCGCGGGTCGATTTCGGCGAGCACGTCGCCGGCCTTGACCATCTGCCCTTCCTGGAAATTGATCTTGACCAGTTGGCCGCCCACCTGCGCCCGCACATTGACCGTGTTCAGCGCAGTCACGGTGCCCAGCGCCTTGTAATAGAGCGGGAAATCGCCGACGGTCGCCGGAGCCACGCGCACCGGTACCGGCCCGGTGGAGGCGCCGAAGCCCGGGCGCATCATGCCCGTCTTGCCGGTATGCCCTGCCGGCTTGTGTTCGGTCTTGTGCTCGCCGGCCGGCCAGAAATGCCAGCACAGCGCCGCGATGATCAACACGGTGAACAGGCCGAACAGCCAACGACGGGATTTGCGAGGAGCAGAGGATTGCATGGAGTGATCAACCATTGTGGGCGAGAGCTTCTTCCTTAGGAGCCTGAAAGATAAGCACTCAAATGTTTCATGCAAAGTGCCTTTACCGGCAATTTACCTTTGCATGACGTTCTTCGACCTTTGGGCAAGGCACTGAAACGCAAATGAAAAACGGCCTGGACAGGGACAGGCCGTGAATAAATGCAAGGTCGCTTACTGCAGGACAGCGAGAGCGGCGACGTAGTCGGGTTCCTGGCCGATATCGGCGACCAGTTCGCTGTGCAGCACCTGGTCCTGCTCGTCGAGTACCAGCACGGCCCGGGCGGTGAGGCCCGTGAGCGGCCCGTCGGCGATGGCTACGCCGTAGTCTTGCATGAATCGAGCACCGCGCAAGGTCGACAGGTTCTGCACCTTCTCCAGGCCTTCTGCACCGCAGAAGCGCGCCTGGGCGAACGGCAGGTCAGCGGAAATGCACAGCACCACGGTATTGTTCAGCCCGTTGGCGTGGGCGTTGAAGGCACGGACCGACTTGGCGCAGGTCGGTGTGTCGACGCTGGGGAAGATGTTCAGCACCTTGCGCTGGCCGGCGAAGTCGCTGAGGGCGACATCCGCCAGGTCCTTGTTCACCAGGGAGAATGCGGGTGCCCGGGTGCCGGGGAGCGGCAGTTCGCCATTGACCTGCACCACCACACCCCTGCGCGTCACTTGAGCCATGCGGCGAATCCTTTTGAACGGTTGTAGAGGAAGGGTCGAAGTTAACCACGATATGGCGGCGACACCTACGCCCAAACACAAATTGTCACAGCACCAGGCCCACGCTGGAGCACTGCACAAACAAAAACGGCCTGGACGAGGCCAGGCCGTGGGTGACTGAGGTCGCCGCTTACTTCAAGACAGCCAGGGCCGCATCGTAGTTCGGCTCGTCGGCGATCTCGCCTACCAATTCGCTGTGCAGGACGTTGTTGTTCTCGTCCAGCACCACCACCGCACGGGCGGTCAGGCCGGTCAGCGGGCCTTCGGCGATGGCCACGCCGTAGTTCTCGATGAACTCGCGACCCCGCAGGGTCGACAGGTTCTGTACGTTTTCCAGGCCTTCGGCGCCGCAGAAGCGGGCCTGGGCGAAAGGCAGGTCAGCCGAGATGCACAGCACCACGGTGTTGGCCACGTCATTGGCCTGGGCGTTGAACTTGCGCACGGAGGTGGCACAGGTCGGGGTGTCGACGCTTGGGAAAATGTTCAGCACCTTGCGCTTGCCGGCAAAGCTTTCCAGGGTGACATCGGCCAGGCCGGCGTTGACCAGGGAAAAGGCCGGGGCCTTGGAGCCGACCTGTGGCAGTTGGCCGTTGACCTTGACCGGATTGCCTTTGAGGGTGACTTGAGCCATGAACGAAATCCTTCCAGAAATATTTGAAGAGGTCGAAGTTAAGCACGAAAGCGCCGATCGACCTATGGGGGGAGCGACAAATTCGCACACCCGCGCCGGTCCGGCAAATCTGAAATGCAGCTTTTTACTGTAGGAACTTGCGCGGAAAACTGCCGCCACTCTCCTGGGGCCGCCCTGTTCCCCTGAAACCAGCAAACAGGACAGTCACTTTCAGCAAAACCCATATCAGGCGAGATCATCGCCAATCCACGCCGGATAAAAGCCTGATCCGTATGAATGAGCCATTTCTGAGTCTGTTTTGCCTGCGCGGCAGTTCCTACAGTCCGTCCCATGTCGGGCCGGGGTGGCCTGGCAGGATCTGGCAACCGTGGAAGACGTGAGCATGAGTACAGCAGCAAACGCAGAAGCCTATAACTACAAGGTGGTCCGACAATTCGTCATCGCCACCGTGTTCTGGGGCGTGATCGGCATGGCGATGGGCGTGCTGATCGCTTCGCAACTGGTCTGGCCGGAAATGAACCTCGACCTGCCCTGGACCACCTTCGGCCGCCTGCGCCCGCTGCACACCAGCCTGGTGATCTTCGGTTTCGCCGGCAGCGCGCAGTTCGCCGCCAGCTACTACGCGGTGCAGCGTACCTGTCAGGTACGGTTGTACAACGATACCCTGGCCGCCTTCACCTTCTGGGGCTGGCAGGCGGTGATCGTGATCATGTTCGTCAGCCTGCCGCTGGGCTACACCACCACCAAGGAATACGCCGAGATCGAGTTCAGCGGCGCGGTGTGGATGGCGCTGGTCTGGGTCGCCTATGCCATCGTGTTCTTCACCACCGTGGTACGGCGCAAGACCCGGCACATCTACGTCGGCAACTGGTTCTTCGGCGCCTTCATCCTGGTGATCGCCATGTTGCATGTGGTCAATCACCTGTCGATCCCGGTGGACTGGTTCAAGTCCTACCCGGTCTATTCCGGCGCGACCGATGCCATGGTGCAGTGGTGGTACGGGCACAACGCGGTAGGCTTCTTCCTGACCACCGGCTTTCTCGGCATGATGTATTACTTCGTGCCCAAGCAGGTCGGCCGGCCGGTGTACTCCTATCGCCTGTCCATCGTCCACTTCTGGGCGCTGATCACCCTGTACATCTGGGCAGGTCCCCACCACCTGCACTACACCGCCCTGCCGGACTGGGCGCAATCGCTGGGCATGGCCATGTCGCTGATCCTGCTGGCACCGAGCTGGGGCGGCATGATCAACGGCATGATGACCCTCTCCGGCGCCTGGCATAAGCTGCGCACCGACCCGATCCTGCGCTTTCTGGTGCTGTCCCTGGCGTTCTACGGCATGTCGACCTTCGAGGGCCCGATGATGGCGATCAAGACCGTCAACGCCCTCTCCCACTACACCGACTGGACCATCGGCCACGTCCATGCCGGCGCGCTGGGCTGGGTGGCAATGATTACCTTCGGTTCTCTCTACCACATGATCCCCAGGGTGTTCGGCCGCGAGCAGATGCACAGCGTCGGGCTGATCAACCTGCATTTCTGGCTGGCGACCATCGGCACAGTGCTGTACATCGCCTCGATGTGGGTCAACGGCATCACCCAGGGCCTGATGTGGCGGGCCGTGAACGAGGACGGCACCCTCACCTACTCCTTCGTCGAGGCCTTGCTGGCCAGCCATCCCGGGTTTGTCGTGCGCTTCGTCGGTGGAGTGTTCTTCCTCGGCGGCATGCTGCTGATGGCCTACAACACCTGGCGCACGGTGCGGGTGGCGGATACCGCGCTGGCCCGACAGGCGGCGCAGATTGCCTGAGTGCTGACGGACAGGAGGACAGGACGATGCTGGAAATCGGCTTGAATCTGATGGCGGTGGTTTCGCTGTACCTGGGAGTCGGCTACTGCTTGCGGGATCAATCGGAAAAGAGTCTGGATGACGCCAGCCTGATGCTGTTCTCCGACGATCCGGAGGTGGCGCAGCGGGTTGAACAGGCGACGGGCAAGGTGGTGCCGAAGGCAATGGTCGAGGAGCCGCCAACCAGGGAGTGGACGCCAATGGATATGTAGGGTGGCAGGTTAACGAACCGTGACACGCCTGCGGTAATCCCCAGGCGTGATCCCCAGCACCTTGCGAAACGCGCTGCCCAGGTGGGACTGGTGGGCAAAACCGCAATCCAGGGCAATCTCCGCCAGCGGCCTGTCAGCGCTCTCGATCATCCGCCGGGCCGCCTGCACCCGAACCTCCAGCAGATAGGCATGGGGCGTCATGCCAACGGCCCGGGTGAAGTCCCGCAGAAAGCGCAGTTGCGACTGCCCTTGCCCCGCCGCCAACTGGGCCAGGCTCAAGGGTTGGGCGAAATCCTCGGCAAAACGGCGCAGTACCCCCGCAAAGTCCCGCGGTCGAGGATTGCCGGCCGGCATCGAATCGCACAAGCCGACAAACTCCAGTGCCGTCGCCTCCAGCCGCAGCGGATCACCGTCCGGCTCCAGCAACAGGCGGCGCAGTTGCCGCCCCAGAGCCAAGCCTCGTGCGTGCCCGGTACTCTCCAGCCGGCGTTGTATCCGCGGCCGTTCATCCTCGAGTTGCCAGCGCACCAGCAGATACTCGCCACCTTCGGCGGACTCGGAAAACACCTCGACACCCGGCGGCGTCAGGGCCAGGGTGCCGGGAGGGGTGTCGAAGTCCACGCGTCGGTCGGAATCGATCGCGTGCACACCCCACTGATGCTCCAGGGCAATGCCCAGGGTCTGCCACTGCACCGGATCCCGACCGCTATAGGCGGAACGCGGCAACAGTTGCAGACACAGGCGGCCCTCCAACAGCGAACGGGCTGGCAGGGGAAACACGCCGGGGCGTTGTCCGGGCATCTGAAATTTCCTGATAGATCATGATCGACGCCAGCGCGCAGACTGCCGCGGCAACCCCTTATCGACAGGAGCACCACATGCGCACCATCGGCCTTATCGGCGGCATGAGCTGGGAGTCCAGCGCCGAGTACTACCGGATCATCAACCAGCAGGTCCGCTCGCGACTCGGCCCGCTGCGCTCAGCGCCGCTGCTAATGTACAGCGTCGACTTCGGGCCTGTCGAACAGGCCCAGCACGCCGGGCGCTGGGACGATGCCGGGCTGATCCTGCAGGATGCGGCGCGTCGCTTGCAGGCCGGCGGTGCCGAGTGCGTGGTGCTGTGTACCAACACCATGCACCGGCTGGCGCAGCAGATCGAGGAAGCCGTGGACATCCCCTTCCTGCATATCGCCACGCCGACCGGGCAAGCGGCTCTCGCCGCTGGCGTCCGAAAAGTCGGCCTGCTCGGGACCGCCTTCACCATGGAACAGGATTTCCTCAAGCAGCGGCTGGCGGCCCAGGGGCTGCAGGTGCTGGTTCCCGAGGCGGTGCAGCGCCAGGCGGTCCATCGGATCATTTATGACGAGCTGTGTGTCGGGGTCATCAAGGAGGATTCCCGGCAGGTCTACCAACAGGTGATAGAGGGGCTGGCCGCTCGCGGTGCCGAGGCGATCGTTCTCGGCTGCACGGAAATCGGTCTGCTGATCAAGCCCGCGGACAGTCGCCTGCCACTGCTCGATACCACCGAATTGCACGCGCTGGCGGCGGTCGATTTCGCGCTGGGCTCCTGACCGCGGCCCAATCCCTTGCAGGAGCCGGCTTGCTGGCGATAGCGACCTCTCGGTAACGCCTCGGCTTGCTGATACACCGCTATCGTCAACAAGCCGGCCCCTTCCCTCCCCAACCGTTCAGCCACGGTTCAGCTAGCGGCGGCAAAAGCTGTTTAGTAATGAGTATCATTATGTTACAAATTACTATCCACTTTAAGTAACGGACGTGCTTGCCGAATGCTGGTTCCCTTTCTGATCATGTTGCGCGAAGGCATCGAAGCCGCGCTCATCGTTGGCATCATTGCCAGTTACCTCAAGCAGACCGGCCGTGGCCAATGGATGCCCGCCGTCTGGATCGGGGTGTTTCTCGCTGCGGCCCTGGCCCTGCTGGTCGGTGGTGGCCTGGAACTGGTGAGCGCCGAATTCCCGCAAAAGCAGCAGGAACTGTTCGAAGGCATCGTCGGCCTGGTGGCCGTCGGCATCCTCAGCTCGATGGTGTTCTGGATGCGCAAGGTCTCGCGCTCCATCAAGCACGCCCTGCACGTTTCCCTCGACCAGGCCCTGGCGGGTTCGAAACATCAGGTCTGGGCACTGATCGCCATGGTGTTCTTCGCCGTGGCCCGCGAAGGCCTGGAAACCGTGTTCTTCCTGCTGGCAGTGTTTCAGCAGAGCGAAGGCCCGGGCGCACCGATCGGCGCCCTGCTCGGCCTGCTCCTGGCGATCCTCGTCGGCTTCGCCATCTATACCGGCAGCATGCGCTTGAACCTGGGTCTGTTCTTCCGCTGGACCGGCCTGTTCATCCTGGTGGTCGCGGCCGGCATCCTGGCCAACTCGGTGCAGGCACTGCATGAGGCCGGCCTGTGGAATCACCTGCAGGACGTGGTCTTCGACATCAGTGCCACGCTGCCGATGGACGGCCCGGCCGGCTCGGTGCTGGCCGGCATGTTCGGCTACCAGGACGCACCGACCGTCAGCGTATTGAGCGCCTACCTGCTGTACCTGGTGATCGCCCTGGTGATGTTCTTCATCCCGGCCTCACCGCCGGCCGCCAAGCAAACTTCTTCCGTTCCCAACCCGTAAGGTTACCCATGTCCAACCCTGCAACTGGCAAACCTCCCCAGGCCTTGCGCTGGGCGGTAGCCGGCTCGGTGATCGTGATGATCGCGGCCGGTGGACTGTTCTACTACGCCTCGCAGTTGGCCGCGAGCAAGCGTCAGAGCCATCACAACGAAATCACGGTCAATATCCTCGCTCACAGCTGCGACCCGAACGCGCTGAGCGTACCGGCCGGATTGAACAGCTTCCGCATCGTCAACAAGTCCGACCGTGCGGTGGAATGGGAAATCCTCGATGGCGTGCTGGTGGTCGAAGAGCGCGAGAACATCGCCCCGGGCCTGAGCCAGGTAATCAACGCCAACCTCGCTCCCGGCGACTACGCGATCACCTGCGGCCTGCTGAGCAACCCGCGTGGCACCCTGCACGTCACCCCGACCGCCGCTTCGGAAGCCGCCGCCAAGGCGCGCCCCTCGATGACCGCGTTCATCGGCCCGCTGTCGGAGTTCCGCGTCTACCTCAGCACCCAGGGCAGCGCCCTGATCAAGGCCGTCGACGCCCTGCAGCAGGCAATCAACGCCGGCGACCTGGCCCAGGCCCAGGCACTCTATGTGCCGGCCCGTGCCGCCTACCAGCGCCTGGCGCCCGCCGCCCAGCGTTTCGCCGAACTGGACAACGGCATCAACGCCCGCGCCGACTACTACGAAAAACGTGAGCAGGACCCAGGCTTCGCTGGGTTCCACCGGATCGAGTACGGCCTGTTCCAGCAGCGCAGCGTCGACGGTCTGAAGCCGGTGGCCGAGCGGCTGCAGGCCGATGTGACCACCCTCAGGCAACAACTGCTGGCCCAGTCGCTGCCACCGGAGCAACTGGTCAGCATCGTCGCCCGCAGCATGCGCAGCATTGCCGATACCCGTGGCGGCAGCGGCGAGGAAGAACGCTACAGCCATGTCGACCTGAACGGTTTCGCCGCCAACCTGCAGGCCACGCGCAAGGTCATCGAGCTGCTGCGGCCGCTGCTGGTGAAATCGGCACCCGATCTCCTGCCCAGGCTCGACAGCGCGGCCGTGGCCCTCGACGCCGAATTCAACGGCCTGCGCAGCGGCGACAGCTATGCCACTTACGACACCGTCGGCGCCGAAAAACGCAAGCAGATTGCCGACAAGGCCAAGGCTCTGGCCGATGCACTCGATGGAATCGATCCCGCCCTTGGCCTCTCCGGCCTTTAATCAGCAGACGAGCCGTACATGAGCGATTCACCACAGCGCAACAAAGAATTTTCCGCTGACCGCCGGCGTGTCCTGCTGGGCATGGGCGTGGCCGGCGCGGCCATCGCCGGCAGTGCCCTGAGCTGCCCGGCCATGGCGGCGGCGCAAGCCCAGGCCCAGGTCACCCAGGCGCCGAGCAGCGACAAGACCCAGGACCGCCACGATTTCCACGGCAAGCACCAGACCGGCATCGTCACCCCGCGCCCGGCCGCCGGCATGATCGTCGCCTTCGACGTCCTGGCCAGTGACCGCAAGGACCTGGAACGGCTGTTCCGCACCCTCAACGAACGCATCGCTTTCCTGATGAATGGCGGCGCGGTGAAACAGGTCGATCCGAAGCTGCCGCCCCTGGACTCCGGCATCCTCGGCCCGGTCGTCACGCCAGACAACCTGACCATCACCGTGTCGGTCGGCCACTCGCTGTTCGACGAGCGGTTCGGCCTGGAGTCGGTCAAGCCCAAGCGCCTGATCCAGATGGTCGGCTTCCCCAACGATGCGCTGCAACCGGACCTGTGCCACGGTGACCTGAGCATCCAGTTCTGCTCCAACACCCCGGACACCAACATTCACGCCCTGCGCGACATCGTCAAGAACACGCCGGACCTGCTGCTGGTGCGCTGGAAACAGGAAGGCACCGTACCGCCACAGGCCCCGACCAAGCCTGGCGAGCCGGCCCAGAGCGCACGCAACTTCCTCGGTTTCCGTGACGGCTCGGCCAACCCTGACTCCAACGACGCAAGCGCCATGGACCGGATCGTCTGGGTCCAGCCGGGCAGCGACGAACCGGCCTGGGCCGCCAACGGCAGCTACCAGGCGGTGCGGATCATCCGCAACCTGGTCGAGCGCTGGGACCGTACCCCGCTGCAGGAGCAGGAAAGCATCATCGGCCGGGTCAAGAGCACCGGCGCGCCCATGGGCGGCCAGAAGGAAACCCAGGTGCCGGACTACACCAGGGACCCTGAAGGCAAGCTGACCAAGCTCGATGCCCATATCCGCCTGGCCAACCCGCGTACCGCCGAGACCCAGCGCAACCTGATCCTGCGCCGGCCGTTCAACTACTCCAACGGGGTCAGCAAGAACGGCCAGCTGGAGATGGGCCTGCTGTTCATCTGCTACCAATCGGACCTGGAACAGGGCTTCATCACCGTCCAGACCCGGCTCAACGGCGAGCCCCTGGAGGAATACCTCAAGCCTATCGGTGGCGGTTATTTCTTCACCTTGCCGGGCGTCACCGGCGACCAGGACTTCATCGGTCGCTCGCTGCTTTCTGCAACACAACAAAAAACCACGGCTTGACCCTTAACTCACCCGGGAAGTTCTCATGAAGAAGTCGCCTCTTGCTTTGTTGTTGGCCGTCGGCCTGCTGCACACTCCGCTCTCGGCCTTCGCGGCCACCGCACCGCTGGACCTGGTCGGCCCGGTTTCGGACTACAAGATCTACGTCACCGAGCAACTGGACGAACTGGCCAGCAAGACCCAGCAGTTCACCGATGCCGTGAAGAAAGGCGACCTGGCGACCGCCAGGAAGCTCTACGCGCCGACCCGCGTTCACTACGAGTCGATCGAGCCGATCGCCGAGCTGTTCAGTGACCTGGACGCAGCCATCGACTCGCGTGTCGACGATCACGAAAAAGGCGTCAAGGCCGAAGACTTCACCGGCTTCCACCGCCTGGAATACAGCCTGTTCTCCGAAAACTCGACCCAGGGCCTGGGCGAACTGGCCGACGGCCTGGACAAGAACGTCAAGGAACTGCAATCGCGTGTGGCCAGCCTGACCTTCCCGCCCGAGAAAGTCGTCGGTGGCGCTGCCGCCCTGCTCGAAGAAGTGGCCGCCACCAAGATCTCCGGCGAGGAAGACCGTTACAGCCACACCGACCTGTATGACTTCCAGGGCAACATCGACGGCGCGAAGAAAATCGTCGACCTGTTCCGCCCACAGATCGAGAAGCAGGACAAGGCTTTCGCCGCCAAGGTCGACAAGAACTTTGCCACCGTGGACAAGATCCTGGCCAAGTACAAGACCAAGGACGGTGGTTTCGAGACCTATGACAAGGTCAAGGACAATGACCGCAAGGCCCTGGTCGGCCCGGTCAACACCCTGGCTGAAGACCTGTCGACCCTGCGCGGCAAGCTGGGCCTGAACTGAGACCCTGCCCTCCCGGGCGCCTGCGCGTGCCCGGGAGGGATTCTTCGCGACGCCGCAATGAATTCGGCGCCCACAACGGATCAGAGTATCCGATAGAGCAATCGCTCGATCTTCACCCGGCTCACCCGCCGCAGGAACTTGCCCACTGCCTCCGGGTAGTCGACCAACGTCTCCAGCTCACGGAAGCTGCCGATACGCCGGGTGTTCTCCAGGATCAATTGCAGCTCCCGTGCCCGCACTTCCAGCAACTCGCTGCGCGGATCGTCGATCAGCAAGGCGTTTTCCAGGTCCAGGCGGAACGCCCGTGGGTTGAGGTTGTTGCCGGTCAGCAGGGTGTAGCGCTGGTCGACCCACATGCCCTTCAGATGGTAGGTATTGTCACCATCACGCCACAGGTGCAGGTTGAGCAAGCCCTTGTCGATCGCCGCCTGATGGCGCTTGGCGAAACGCCGCAGGCTGATTTCGTACAGGTACGGCAACGCCGCGATCACCTTGAACGGCTGGCTCGGCGGAATATAGAAGTCGTTGGCGGTCTTGTCGCCGACGATGATGTCGATCTTCACCCCGCGTTCCAGCGCCCGGTTGATTTCCCGGGTCACCGCCAACGGCAGGTTGAAATACGGCGTGCAGATGGTCAGTTGCAACTGGCTGGCGGCGATCAGCTCGCAGATCACCCGGCTCAGCGGATTGTTCTTGCCCAGCCCCAGCAACGGGCTGACCGACAGGCTGAAGCTCGGCTCACCGCCGGCGCGGGTGTCGTACTGGGCGCTTTTCAAGCGGCTGCGCAGGTCGCCGATGCCACCGCGCAGGCTACGGGTGCTCGGCAGGCTCGGCAGATCCAGGCGGCAGACCGCATGGGAAGCCAGCAACTCCTTGCGCACAAGCCCCTGCATCGAATCGGCCAACGCCTGGTTGTGCAGCAGGTGGTAGCGGTCGAAACGGTACTTGTCGAACTTGTGCAGGTAGACGTTGTTCAGGCTCGCGCCACTATAGATGACGCAGTCGTCGATGATGAAGCCCTTGAGGTGCAGCACGCCGAACAGTTCGCGGGTCTGCACCGGCACCCCATAGATCGGCACTTCGGTTTCATGGGCGCGGGTCTGTGCCTGGTACCAGGCGGCATTGCCCGGCTGCTTCGCGGCACCGATCAGCCCGCGTTGCGCGCGCAGCCAGTCGACCACCACGGCGATCTCCAGCTCCGGACGCGCCGCCTTGGCCGCATGCAGGGCATCGAGGATCTCCTGCCCGGCCTCGTCTTCCTGCAGGTACAACGCCACCAGGGTGATGCGCTGCCGTGCCGCGGCAATCCTCTCCAGCAGACAACGCCGGAACTCGGCAGCCGAGGGCAGGATGGTGAGGGAGTCGGCGGTCAGCGGGAAGCTGCGCAGTTTGGGTAACAGGGCGCGTTTGAAAAGCGACGGCATAGGGCTCGGGTCGAATTCGGAGAAGACGTGAGCTTACACCATGCATTGTCCCGGATGCTCGTGTTCAAGCAGGGCATTGCTGCCAACGCCGGGATGCAACGTCCATCGCGGCGATAGATAAAAACAAATTGGAATGCCCCCTTGTAACAGGCTACAAGTCTACCCAGATAATGGCTCTCTGATATCAATCCTGCGTTTACGCTAAGGAAACCTGAAATGCCCCGCTCTCTGACAATCGCCAAACGCCTTGGATTGGGGTTTGGGCTGGTGCTTTCGCTGCTGATCCTGGTAACCCTGATCGGGGTCAATCGTGTTGGCCTGATCGACTCGACGCTGACCGATGTCAGCGACGACAGCGCGGTCAAGCAACGTTACGCGATCAACTTCCGCGGCAGCGTGCATGACCGTGCCATCGCCATCCGCGATGCCGTGCTGGTGCGTGACGATGCCGGCCTGCAGACCCATCTGAACAACATCGAGAAACTGAACGCCGATTACCAGGCCTCGGCACAACCGATGGACGCGATCTTCGCCAGGATGGGCGCCTCGGATGCCGAGCGCCGCCTGCTGGACGACATCAAGAGCACCGAACGGAGCACCCTGGCCCTCACCTCCCGCCTGATCGAGCTGCGCCGACAGGGCGACATGGACAAGGCCCAGGCCTTCCTGCTGAGCGATATTTCGCCGGCCTACAAGGAATGGCTCAAGCGTATCAACGCCCTGATCGACTGGGAGGAGGCCTCGATCGGCAAGCAACTGGCCGAAGTGCGCACCACCGCCAGCCACTTCGCCACGCTGATGCTGCTGGTCACCACCGTCGCCATCCTGCTCAGCGTGCTGGTCTCGGCACTGATCATCCGCAACCTCAAGTCGACCCTCGGCGCCGAGCCGGAAGCCGTCGCCGACGCGATCCGGCAACTGGCCAACGGGCAACTCGACGGCGTGATCGACACCCGCCACCCCAACAGCGTCATGGGCGCACTGAAGACCAGCAACCGCCACCTGGCCGAAACCATCACCCAGGTGCGCGCCGTGGCCCACGACCTGATGGGCTCGTCCTCGCAACTGCTGGCCAGTTCCGAGAGCAACAACGAGCAGATGCGCGTGCAGACCGGGGAAACCGAACGCATGGCCACCGCGGTCAACCAGATGGCGGCCACGGTGCACGAAATCGCCGCCTACGCGCAGAACGCCGCACAGGCCAGCAACGCTGCCGACCAGGCGGTGGAAAGCGGCAAGCAGGTGGTGCAGACCACCGCCAGCGACATGCAGCGCCTGGCCGAAGTGCTCGATAACGCCGCCGAGTCCGTCGGGCGGGTGTCCCATGACAGCCAGGCCATCGAAAACGTGGTCGAGGTGATCAATTCGATTGCCGAGCGTACCAACCTGCTGGCCCTGAACGCGGCCATCGAGGCCGCCCGCGCCGGCGAAGCCGGACGGGGTTTCGCCGTGGTGGCGGACGAGGTGCGCTCCCTGGCGAACCGCACCCAGGATTCGACCCGGGAGATCCGCGAGATGGTCGGGCAGCTGCAGGCCGGCGCCAGCGACACCGCCGAAATCATGCGCAACAGCCGGGAACTGGCCCAGCGTACCGTCGAGCAGACCCGCGTCGCCGAGGATGCGCTGGTCCGTATCCGCCAGGAAGTCGGTGCAATCAACGACATGAACGCGCAGATCGCCAGTGCCTCGACCCAGCAAGGGGTCGCGACCCAGGAAGTGAGCCAGAACATCAGCCGCATCCACAATGCCGCCGTGGAGACCTCGGTCGGCTCCAACCAGGTCGCCCTGTCCAGCCGCGAGCTGTCGGCGCTGGCCGACAACCTGACACGCAAGGTCAGTTTCTTCAGGGTCTGACCTCCCGCGCTGCCACAGTCTGATGTCCCCGTCATACTGTGGCAGCAGGCTTGCCCGACACAGTCCCACCACCCGGCCCGGGCCCCTGGGCAGCGCCACGGCTCCGGCCGCCGGCAAATATTCCTGCAAGGGGGATTGACCATTGAGAACGATCGTTCCACCATCGTGCCCATGAACGAGAACATACCCAACCCTACTCGCGAGACCCTTCTGGAAACGGCCGAAAAGCTGATCTACCAGGGCGGCATCCATGCCACCGGGATCGACCTGCTGGTCAGGACCTCCGGCGTGGCACGCAAGAGCATCTACAGGCACTTCGGCACCAAGGATGACCTCACTATCGAGGCCTTGCGCCGGCGCGATATCCGCTGGATGCAGTGGTACCGCGATGAAGTCGACAAGGCCCCCACCAGCGGCGAACGCCTGCTCAACCTGTTCAGCGTGCTGGGTAGCTGGTTCGCCTCGGAAGGCTTTCGTGGCTGTGCCTTCATCAACACCGCCGGCGAAACCGGCGACCCGCAGGACCCGGTGCGCCTGCTGGCCAAGGAACACAAGCAGAAACTGCTCGACTACCTCGTCGAGCTCTGTGAAGCCCATGGCATCGACGATCCGTTGGTGGTTGCCCGGCAATTGCTGATCCTGATCGACGGCGCCATTACCGTGGCACTGGTCATGGGTGACCACAGTGCAGCCGAAAATGCGCAATGCATGGCACGCCAGTTATTGGCGCTCTGACAGCGGCTTGAGCGCCAACCACAGCCTCTGCACGAATGGCGTTTGTCCGGCCCCGCCGGCTCTCGCCTGGATAAAACCCTGCAACAGTCTGGAACACGGGCACGGGTTGCGCTCCTACGGCAACGGGAACCGGGAGCCCGATGGAGCACCGCATAAAATAATTTTCCGAGGTATCGAATAAAACCTGGCGCCCAGGCGTTCTCATCGTTGCCCATTCTCTGGAGCACTACCATGAGCCTTCGCAAAAGCACCTTGATCGTTTCCGCGCTGGTTGCCCTGTCGAGCAACCTGGCACTGGCCTCCGGCGACGAGCCGGCGCCACCCAAGCCCAAATGCACCAGCCAGCAGGTCTGGAATCCGAAAACCAACAAATGCGAACCCCTGGTGAGCAGCCGCGCCAGCGATGACGCGCGCGCCGACTACGCCTACAGCCTGGCCAAGGACCAGCAGTACCAGGAAGCGCTGAACGTCCTCGATACCCTGAAGAATCCCGATACCGCCAAGGCCCTGAACTATCGCGGCTATGCCACCCGCAAGCTGGGACGCACCGACGAAGGCATCGGCTATTACCTGCAGGCGGTCAAGCTCGATCCGAACTACGCTCAGGTCCGCGAGTACCTGGGTGAAGCCTATGTGATCAAGGGTCGCCTGGATCTCGCCCGGGAGCAGTTGCAGGCCATCAAGTCACTCTGTGGCACCCAGTGCGAAGAGTATGAAGACCTGGCCGACGCCATCGCCCATCCAACCCAGGCCTGAACACCGAAAAACGCGGAGGCTGCCATCGCCAGCGACAAGGAAATACGAGCCGAACTGGGCCAGCACCTGACACGCCTGTGGCGTTACGCCCTGCTGTTGTCCCGGCAACGACACCTCGCCGACGACCTGGTGCAGGCCACCTGCGTCCGGGCGCTGGAGCGTGGTGAACAGTTCGTGGCCGGCACCCGCATGGATCGCTGGCTGTTCAGCATCCTGCATTCGATCTGGCTCAACGAGATCCGCTCCCAGCGCGTGCGCCGGGGTCAGGGCCAGGTCGATGCCGACGAGGTGCTGGCCTTCGATGGCGAGCAGGTGGCGCAGACCCACGTGCTCGCCGCGCAGGTCATCAGGCGCGTCGACGCCTTGCCCGAGGCTCAGCGCGAGACCGTGTTCCTGGCCTATGTCGAAGGCCTGTCGTACAAGGAAGTAGCCCATATTCTCGAGGTGCCGATCGGCACGGTCATGAGCCGGCTCGCCGCCGCGCGCATCAAGCTGGCGCAGAACCCGCCCCTGCGTGCCGTACCCACCTCAACCCGTGGAGAACGGCGATGACTGACCAGTTTTCTCAACAGATGCCTTCCGATGAGCGGCTGGTGGCCTTTCTCGACGACCAGCTGGATGCCGAAGAGCGTGCCCGGGTGGCGGTTGCCATTGCCGAGAACCCGGCGGTCGCCGAGCGCGTCGAATGGCTGGGCCGCAGCAACCTGCCCTTCCGGGAAGCCTACGATGAACTGCTGGAGCAGGCACCGCATAGTCGTCTTGCCGAGATGCTCGAAACGCTGCCATCGAAACCGGCCAGGCGATCGATGAGCCGACGCGGATTCCTGGCGGTCGCCGCCAGTTTCATGGTCGCCGGGATCGCCGCCGATCGACTGTTCCAGGCCTGGCACGCACCGAAGGATCAGACTGAAGTCAGCTGGCGCAGCGTGGTCGCCGACTACATGACGCTCTATACCGCGCAGACCCTGGATGGTCTGCCGGACGACGAAGGTTCCCAGCGCGCGCAGTTGCGCACCCTCGACAAGGGCCTCGGGCTGGTACTGGAACCACCCCAGGTGCTGTTGCCGGGGGCGCAGCTCAAGCGAGCCCAGATGCTCGAGTACGAAAGCGAGCCGATTGCGCAACTGGCCTACCTGGACCCGCGGCACGGGCCGTTGGCCCTGTGCATCACCCGGGCGAAGAAAGGTGTGCGAGCGCCGACCGAGGAGGTCCGTCGTGGCATGAACGTGGTGTTCTGGGTTGGCCAGACCCACGCCTACATGCTCATTGGGCGCAATCCGGCGAGCGAACTGCACGCCATGGCGGAGCTGCTTCGCCAACGCTTCGCCGTCTAGGGTCTGGATGAAAAACCTTGATACTCGGTGATGCTGCGTTGAAAACAGCCGACAGCGTACCCGCCATGGCGTCACCCGCCTACAGCAGCAAGCCATTGCAGCAGACACCCCCGGCTGTGCCATGCTTGTATGCTCGACCGTCAACTGAACCCGGCAGACAAGGACACGCCCATGCCAAACTCCACTGCCCTGCCCCTGGACGACCCACGCTGCGCCTTGATCGTCATCGACGTGCAGAACGATTTCATACCCGGCGGCAACCTGGCCGTTGCCGGTGGCGACGAGATCGTGCCGCTGATCAGCCGGTTGGCCCGGCGCTTTCGCAACGTGATCATCGCCCAGGACTGGCACCCTGCCGGCCACGCCTCGTTCGCCAGCAGCCATCCGGGGCACCAGCCGTTCGATACCGTGCAACTGCCCTACGGGCCCCAGGTGCTCTGGCCCGATCACTGCCTGCAAGGCAGCCACGGTGCCGAGCTGCATGCCGACCTGCACCTGCCCCATGCGCGGCTGGTGATCCGCAAGGGCTGCAACCCGCAGATCGACAGCTACTCGGCATTCGTCGAGGCCGACCGGCGGACACCCACCGGGCTGGCGGGCTACCTCAGGGAATGCGGGATCGATACGCTGTACCTGGTCGGCCTGGCGCTGGACTATTGCGTTGCCTGGTCGGCGCTGGATGCGCGGGCGGCGGGCTTCACCACCTTCCTGGTCCCGGACGCCTGCCGCGCCATCGACCTGGACGGCTCGCTGAAGCGGGCGATGGGCGAAATGGAGGCCGCGGGCGTGCAGTTCGTGGAGTCCCGGTCCCTCATGCCGCTCTAGGGGCGTCTTGAGGGCCTCTCGCGGATAAATGCTGCTCCCACGGGTTTCCGGCGTTCACAGAAGGGGGGGGTCACCACGATCCGCTGGGGAAGCAGGATTTATCCGCGAAAGGGCCCGCAGGCCCAGCCCATGATTGTGGGGTGTCAGGCCGAGCCCTGTCCCCCCGCGGCCCCCGCCTGCTGCACCACTGCATACACACTCAGCTCACTGAGAACGACCTCGGACAGATCCGCCTGCGGCAACGCCAGCAAGGCCTGGTGAGCCCCATGCTTCAGCCGGGCGAACAGCAACCGCTTGTCTTCTCCCTTGAAGCGGACGATAAAATCCTGCAAGGCCTCGATACTGGTGCCATCCAGATCCGGTGACTCCTCCAGGCTCAGAATCACCGCCCGCACCTGCGGCCCCTGTTCATGGGCCAAACGCTGCACACTGCGCAGAATCCGCTCGGCATTGGCGAAAAACAGCGCTTCGCCAGGCCGCAGGATCAACACACCCGGCACCTGCCGTGCCTGGGGATGCAACTGGCAATCGACAAAGTCATGCCCGTCGGCCAGATGCCCGAGCACCTGCACCGCCGCCGAGGACATCTGCCGCAGCATCAGCATCAGGCTGATCGCCACGGCCGCCAGCAGCCCATCCAGCACCCCCAGCAACAGCACGGCAGCCACCGCGCAAATCGCCAGGAAACGATCGCGGCGCCAGACAAAATAGCGTTGCAGCGGCTCCAGGCTGACGGCCCGGGCCAGCGCATGAATGACGATCGCCGCCAGTACCGGCTCCGGCGTCAGCGCAATCAGTGGCAGCGCGGTCGCCACGATCGCCAGCACCACCAACGCAGCGACCACCCCGGCACAACGCGATGTCGCACCAGCCGCTTCATTGGCCGAGGTGGCCGAATACCCCGCGCCAGCCGGCATGCCATGAAACAGCCCGGACAAAAGGTTGGCCCCTCCGAGCACCAGCAGGTCGCGATTGGAACTGACCCGGTCGCCGTACTTGAGGGCAAAGGCGCTGATAGAGCCATAGGATTCGGCATACAGGATCATCACCAGCGCAAAGCCCAGTTCCACCAGTTTCAACCAGTCGGAGAAACCCAGGCGCGGCAGTGACGGCACTGCCAACTGCAGGTCGATGACCCCGATCAGGCTGATCCCCAGGCTCGGCAGGTCCAGCCATCTGCCTGCCACGATACCCAGCATCACCACCAGCAATCCACCCGGCACACGGCGCAGGCGCCCGAAGATCGTCAACAGCACCAGCGCCACGGCGGCCACTGCCGCGCCCGCCCAGTTCCAATGCGGCAATTGCCCGAGCAGTTCCGGGATGAAGCGGATCAGGTCGCTGTGTGGCGGATGCACATCGACGATGTTCGCCACCTGCCTGAGGATGATGGTCACCGCCAGGCCGAAGGCGAAGCCGCGCAGCACCGGCTTGGCGATGAACGAGGTCACGCTGCCCAGCTTGAACAGCCCGGCGAGCAGGAACATCAGGCCGGTGATCATCACCAGGCCGATGGCCATGGTCAGGCGCAGGGCCATGTCCGTACCGGCCACGGACAGCGTCGCCGCGGCCAGCACCGCGGCGGACGACGAGGTGGCCGAAACGATCGCGAAGCGACTGGTGCCGAACAGGCCGTAGCAGAACAACCCGGCGAACAGCGCGATCACCCCGGCCTGGGGTGGCAGGTTGGCAATGCTCGAATAAGCCACCGCCTCAGGCAGCAGCAGACCGGCGATAGACAGCCCGGCGATCAGGTCGGGCCCCAGGCGGCGTGGTTGAACAGGGGTGGCAGCGGCAGGCGGCAGGGAAGGTTCACGCATCGACGAGGCCGGCCCATCCCGCCCGGGAACAGCGCTCCTGGCGGCCGCCCCGTTCTGGGATGGCCTCCTCATGGGTCCATTGCGGGCGGATACCAGCCATCGAGCGTCTCCTGACAAACCATTGGTGTTGCCAAGCTTAACGCCGAATCACCTGGCGGACACCACCCCACGCGCGACCCGGTGGTACAGGACGCTCAACGCCCGGCTGCCAGCCTCCAGACACGGGCGATATCCCGTGCCCGCGCCGACAGCAGCGCCGGCGCCTCGGCACAGGCCTGTTCCAGGCTCATCGGCCCGGAAGCCAGGGCGAAGGCGGCGTCGACCCCGTGCTGGTACATCTGCTCATAACCCTCGCCCAGGGTGCCGGCCAGCACGATGACCGGCACACCTTGCTGGCGAGCGATCCGGGCCACGCCAAAAGGCGTCTTGCCGCGCAGGGTCTGGGCGTCGAAGCGGCCCTCGCCGGTGATCACCAGGTCGGCGCCCTGCACCGCCTGCTCCAGTCCCACCAGTTCGGCGACCACCTCCACCCCCGGGCGGAACCGCGCCGCGAAGAACGCCTTGGCGGCAAACCCCAGCCCACCCGCGGCGCCACTGCCCGGCTCGTCACGCACATCCCGTGGCAACACTGCGGCGCACTGATCGGCAAAATGCCCAAGCGCCGCGTCCAGCTCGTGTACCTGCGTCGGCGACGCGCCCTTCTGCGGGCCGAAGATCGCCGAGGCGCCCTGTTCCCCACACAAGGGGTTGTTCACGTCGGCGGCGATTTCGAAACGTACCGATGCCAGGCGTGGATCGAGGCCGCCGAGGTCGATCCGTCGCAGCCCCGCCAGAGCCAGGCCACCACGGGGCAACTCGCGGCCCTGGTCATCGAACAGGCCCAGGCCGAGGGCCTGCAAGGCGCCGGCACCGGCATCGTTGGTGGCACTGCCACCGATGGCGAGGATGATCCGCTGCGCTGCGGCGTCGAGGGCCGCGCCGATCAGTTGGCCGGTGCCGAAGGTGCTGGTGACGCAGGCATCACGCTGTCCGGGCGGCACCAGTTGCAGGCCGCTGGCCTCGGCCATCTCGATGATCGCGGTGCGACTTTGCGGCAACCAGCCCCAGTGGGCCCGCACCGGGGTACCCAGCGGCCCCTGGACGGTTTCGCTCCGCAGTTCGCCATTGCAGGCGGCAAGCACCGACTCCACCGTGCCCTCGCCGCCATCGGCCATGGGGTACCGGAGCAGTTGCGCCTGCGGCAGGACCTCGGCCAGCCCCTCGGCGATGGCCCTGGCGACACCGTCGGCGCTCAGGCTGTCCTTGAAGGAGTCGGGGGCGATGATGATTTTCATGGGGCTTCTCCGGTTCTTGTAGCGTCCATGCTGCCAGCAGAAACGGCGCATGACGCCGGTCTGCTGCACAAGCATTGCGGGGCTTTATTGTTCATTCACACAAACCCGAGGCGTGCCGGCCAGGCTTGCGGAACCATTCGCGGCGGTTCGGCGCCCCGACAAGTCGGATCGCCGCACCGCCGGCTCCTACCAGGGCAGCACAGGACGTCAGGTCTGGGGCAACAGTTGCACCCCCAGGTACAACGCCAGCATGCCATCGAGCCGCAACGGATCGACGCCGCTGAGTTCGGCGATCCGCTCCATGCGGTAACGCAGGCTGTTGCGATGGATACCCAGTGCCTCGGCACAGGCCTGGCTTTGGCCGTCATGCTCGCACCAACTGCGCAAGGTCAAGAGCAACTGACCGTTGCCGTCCTTGGCCAGCACCCTGCGCAGCGGCTTGAGCAGTTCCTCCAGGGCATCGTCGTTGCGATAGCGCCAGAGCATTGCCGGCAGGCGATAACGATCGAGCAGCAGCACGCGTGTATTCGGCAGCACTTCGCGACCATAGCCCAGCAGATCGCTGACCCGCCGATAACAGCGGCGCAACCCCGCCAGGCCATCGGCCTGGCCGCCCACCGCCACTCGCAATACCTTCCAGCCCAGGCCGTCGAGTTTTTCCAGCAGGCGCGGTTCATCCAGCGACAGTGTCGCCGGGCGACACCAGAGCAACGACGCTTCGCTGGCACTGAAGCACCAACTGTCCGGGTAACGCGACCGCAGCCAGGCGATCAGCGCCTCGGTGGCCTGCCCCGGTTCCAGTTCGAACAGGCAGGGAATTCGCGACAATTGTGGCTTGAGCCCCATCTGCCGGGCCTCGTCGAGCAGGCGTGGCGAGTCACCATCATCGCCGAGCAGCAACGCCAGCAGGTCATCGCAGCGCTGGCGCCGCCACTGCTGTTCAGCCTGCTGATGACGTTGCGCCACCAGCATCTCGGCCGTCATCCGCACCAGCTCGGCATAGGTGCGCAACTGGTCCGGATCACCGGTGATACCCAACACACCGATCAGGCGCTGATCGTGCAGCAATGGCAGGTTGATGCCCGGTTGTACCCCCTTGAGGCACTTGGCCGCCTGCACGTCGATTTCCACCACCCTGCCGTTGGCCAGCACCAGTTGCGCGCCTTCGTGGCGGGTATTGATGCGTTCCTGTTCGCCGCTGCCGAGGATCAGGCCCTGGCTGTCCATGACGTTCACGTTGTAAGGCAGGATCGCCATCGTGCGGTCGACGATATCCTGCGCGAGGTCGTGGTCCAGTTCGAACATGAGAGAAGGAGTCCTTGCAATGAATTGTTCAGCGGCACAGGTCATGCTGGCAAACCCTGTGCGCCGGCACAAAGACAGCAGCATCGGGGTGGCCGAGACTCACAGGGCGAGCAACGTTACCCTTGCATCGCGAAAAATCATAATAAAGAGAGACCGACATGTCACAGAGCGCCGCGTTGCCCCAGGCCACCGCTGACTTGAAAAACGCCGTATACAAGCGCATCACCCTGCGCCTGATCCCCTTCATTTTCATCTGCTATCTGTTCAACTACCTCGACCGGGTCAACGTTGGATTCGCCAAGTTGCAGATGCTCGACGCCCTCAAGTTCAGTGAGACGGTCTACGGCCTCGGGGCCGGGATCTTCTTCATTGGCTACGTGCTGTGCGGCGTACCGAGCAACCTCGCACTGACCCGCTTCGGCCCGCGGCGCTGGATCGCGCTGATGATGATCACCTGGGGGACGCTGTCGACCTGCCTGCTGTTCGTCACCACCCCGACCCAGTTCTACACCCTGCGCCTGTTCACCGGCGCGGCGGAAGCCGGCTTCTTCCCTGGCGTGGTGCTGTACCTCTCGCAGTGGTTCCCGAGTTTCCGACGCGGCCGCATCATGGCCCTGTTCATGTCGGCGATTCCGGTCTCGGGCCTGCTTGGCAGCCCCTTCTCCGGCTGGATTCTCAACCACTTCGCCGCCGGCCAGGGTGGCCTCTCCGGCTGGCAGTGGATGTTCCTGCTGCAAGGCATCCCCACCGTCCTGCTCGGCGTGGCCGCCTTCTTCCTGCTGGCCGACAGGTTCGCCAACGCCAAGTGGCTGACCGCCGAGGAACGCGCGGTGCTGGAAGCCGACCAGGCCGAGGACGCGGCGAACAAGCCGCGCACCGTCAGCGATTCCCTCGGCGAAGTGTTCAGGAACCCGGCGATCTGGGCGTTCGGGCTGATCTATTTCTGCATCCAGAGTGGCGTCTATGCCATCAACTTCTGGCTGCCCTCGATCATCAAGAACCTCGGTTTCAGCGACAACCTGGTGATCGGCTGGCTCAGCGCGATTCCCTACCTGCTGGCCGCGGTGTTCATGCTGTTCGTCGGGCGCTCCGCCGACCTGCGCCAGGAGCGGCGCTGGCATCTGGTGGTACCGATGCTGATGGGCGCCGTGGGCCTGCTGATCGCGGTGAACTTCGCCAGCTCGCCGGCCATTGCCATTCTTGGCCTGAGCATCGCCACCATGGGTGCCCTCACCGGCCTGCCGATGTTCTGGCCGTTGCCCACTGCCCTGCTCAGTGCCGGCGCGGCCGCCGGCGGCCTGGCGCTGATCAACTCGATGGGCCAGATGGCCGGTTTTCTCAGCCCCTACCTGGTGGGCTGGATCAAGGATGCCAGCGGGTCCACCGATGCCGCACTGTACGTGCTGGCCGCGGTGATCGTCGCCGGTGCCGTGCTGGCCCTGCGCGTGACCCGCGGCCTGCGGGCGCAGTAACCGGTTCCCATGAAAAAGGCCTGATACCGGCAGCGCCGGCTATCAGGCCTTCGTTCCCCCCAAGGGAAGCCCGCTACGCGAGGGTCTTCGTCGCGCTTTCCTGCTGTGCCGAGTGCTGCGCCTTCTTGTGCTCCTTGTGTTTTTTCCGGTGTTTCTGGGTGGCCGCTGCCAGTTGAGTACCGGCCTTGGTTACACTGATGCCCTGCGTCGTCGGTGCCGGCCGGGCCTGGGCCATGGCTGCCGGAATCATCGCGCCCTGCGCCACGATCACCGACAGCGCCAGTGCGACGAAATGTCTGGGTTTGAACATTGTTCCTCTCCCTGTAGAACCAAGATTGAATGCGACCTGGGCAGCACTTGCTCCGCAGCAAGTCGTAACAAAATATTTCTCGATTTCACCGTGACTGGATACCTGTCAGAAATGACAGTTCCGACGAACGGTAGCCGTGCTCGACCCGTATCGGCAGGAAACGCGGCGAACCACCCGATCCGCTCGTTCACGACTGCCGGGGGAAATTGGGGATTGCTCCAGGCCGGGCTTCTGATATCTGATGGAGCACTTTCCTTCCGTGTAAAAGGACCTCCAGCATGAGCTATCGCCTCCTCGGTCATTCCGGACTCAAGGTTTCCACCCTGACCCTGGGCAGCATGATGTTCGGTGAGCAGACCGATACCGAGACTTCGCTGCGCATCATCGACAAGGCCTGGGACCAGGGCGTCAACTTCATCGATACCGCGGATGTCTACAACGCCGGGCGCTCGGAGGAAATCGTCGGTGAAGGCGTGGCGCGCCATCGCCACGACTGGATCATCGCCTCCAAGGTCGGCTTCGGCCCGGCGGATGGCACCCCGAACCGCCGAGGCCTGAGCCGCAAGCATATCTTCAATGCCATCGAGGCCAGCCTCACCCGCCTGGGCACCGATTACCTGGATATCTACTACCTGCACCGCGAGGACCACGATACGCCGCTGGAGGTCACCGTAGCGGCCATCGGCGACCTGCTGCGCCAGGGCAAGATCCGCTACTGGGGCCTGTCGAACTATCGTGGCTGGCGAATCGCCGAGGTGATTCGCGTGGCCGAGCGGCTCGGTGTCGACCGGCCGGTGATCAGCCAGCCGCTGTACAACATCGTCAACCGCCAGGCCGAAGTCGAGCAGATCACCGCCGCCGCGGCCTATGGCCTTGGCGTGGTGCCCTACAGCCCGCTGGCCCGCGGAGTACTCAGCGGCAAGTACGCCCCGGACGTGGTACCGGACGCCAGCAGCCGTGCCGGACGCCAGGACCGGCGTATCCTCGAGACCGAATGGCGGCCGGAGTCCCTGCGTATCGCCCAGCAGATCCAGCAATACACCCAGGGCCGCGGCGTCGGCATCGTCGAGTTCGCCATTGCCTGGGTGTTGAACAACGCCGCGGTCAGCTCGGCGATCGTCGGTCCGCGCACCGAGCAACAGTGGGACAGCTACACCCGGGCGCTGGACGTGAAAATCAATGCCGAGGACGAAGCCTTCATCGATTCGCTGGTCACCCCGGGGCATGCCTCGACGCCCGGTTTCAACGATGTCGGCCACTTCGTTTCCGGGCGCAAGCCGCTCGAAAAGTGATGGTCAGCGCGGCGAGGCGCGCATGCGCCCTCGCCCGTCGCGTTGCCACGCTGGATAAATGCCGCTGAACGCGCCATCCTGCGCGCCTTTTCTCCAGCGCGGCGAATGGCTGCCGCGCCCGACCCTGCAAGGATCCTCCCATGCAAGACCAGCCACTGAACGACGCCGACTTCGAGTTCATCGAAGACACGCTGCTCAAATACGGCGACGACCACTCCGTCCTCAATCCTTCCGAGCTCGACGGCTACCTCACCGCACTGGTGTCCGGCCCGCTGCCAGTCGATATCTCGGTGTGGTTCCCGGCGATCTGGGGCGACCAGAATCCGAACTGGGAAACGCCGCAGGAGTGCAAGCGCTTCATCGACCTGAGCGTACGCCACATGAACGCCCGGGCAACCCGACTGGCCAGCGATGCCCAGGCTTTCAGGGCCCGCTTCGAGGAAACCGAGCATCAGGGCCAACCACTGGTCCTGGCCGAGGAATGGTGCTTCGGCTATCTGCGCGGCGTCGGTGTCAGCCAATGGCCGGCGTTGCCGGCGGCGCAAGCCCAGTGGCTGGACGCGATCACCCTGTGCGCCGAGCAGGACAACTTCGAACTGCCGGCCGACCTCGACGTGGTCCTGCATCGCCAGCGCGTGGCGGCCATCGAGCCGGCGGCGCGTGGGTTGCATGATTTCTGGGCTCAGCAGCGCTAGGGTCTGTGTGGCTAATTCGCATCCCCAACTCTAAAGGTAATGTCTTTGCGCTCGCCCGGGCGACGCTCGAAAAACTTAGTAGAACCCCCGGGCATCAACTGACCAAATATTATCTTTCGCAATAAGCCAATAATGGATTGGCGATAAATAACCCAAACTTTTTATCGCCAATCACAATATAAATAAACTCTCATTTTAAACTTCGCTATTAATCAGCCCTGATACAAAATTAACTGGCATTTTGCCCGTATTGTTCATTGCATATTCGTTCGCGCCTGCTTAACTGCAAACGCTGCCAACCCGGCAGCCCCCACAGTTACCAAGGAAGGCATCGCCATGAACAAACCCGCCACTCACCCCATCACACCGTATGGGGTAGCCATCCATGACGCGATCACGGAAGGCAATCTGCAACAAATGAAAACGCTGTTGAAACAACGGGACGTTTCCAAGCCGGAAAACAAGGAGTTGCACAGCGCCTACGAAAAACTGGCCAAGGAAGTTTCTCGCCTGGAAAAACACTGAAGTTATTTTCCGAAGTATTGCAATGGAGGCAATCACCATGTCCGCTACTCTTCAGCAACCAGTCGGCCTGTTTCCGCTCGCCTACCGGATCGGCACCGGCCTGGCTGGCGCACCCGGCGTCAATCTCAATCTTCTGGCCTTCAGCCCCGAGCAGCGCCTGACCGGCACCGCCGCGGTCACTCAGGCCACCAACCCGCCGCTCAACCTGGACGTCGATGTCTGGGGCGAGTACAGCTACCTCACCGTGATGCAGCCCGGTGTCAGCAAGATCCTGCTCAGTGTCCAGGGCAATCACGGGGGCCAGGGCTCCAACTCGATCATCAGCTTCAAGGCGCATCTGGTCGTCGGCAGCGACTGGAAGGAAGGCGTCGCCAACTATACCTACTTCGATGGCCAGCGCTGGGTCGAAGCCAGCAACGTGCCGGCCCATCTGGTCAGTGGCGTGCGCTCGCACGTCCAGCCCCTGCCGCTGGAGCCAGGCCCGGTGCTCCAGCCGCATCCGCCGATTCTGCCGCTGTATGCCGCGCCGATTCAGACGGCCATTGCCGCTGGCGACCTGGCCCAGTTGAAATCCCTGGCGAACCTGGCCAGGCACCAGTTGGACCAGCAACCGCAACTGCAGGCTGCGCTGGACAACCTCAAGAGCGAGATCAGCCGCCTGGAACGCCGCTGAGCCGCCTGTCCTGAATTCACTTCAAAGGAGCTGCATCATGTCTGTAGGACTCTTTCACACACGCCTGAACATCAGCCAGCCGCTGATCGGTGCACCGGTGCTGACCCTCGACCTGCTGGTCGATACGGTCCGCAGGAAAGTCAGCGGTATCGCCAACCTCTTCCAGAGCACCTACCCGCCCATCCACTTCGAGGCACAGGTGTGGGGCAGTTATAGCGAGGCCAAGCTCTCACCCTCGGTCGAGAGCCACATCATCCTGACCCTGGCCGGCAGCCCGAGCGGCCCGCTGAGCCAGATCGCCCAGACCTTCCACCTCAGTGGCATCCTGGAAGCCAACTGGGCCAGCGGCTTCGTCGACTACCGCTACTACGAGCAGGGTCGCTGGCAGCAGGTCCGGCATGCCGCGGTCAGCCAGGCCCTCGAAGCGCCCGAGCAGCACAACCGGCATCCGATCCCGCTCTACGCCGCCGCGATCCAGCAGGCAACGACCAGCGGCAACCTGGCCCAGCTCAAGGCCGTGCAGAGCCAGGCTGAGCAGCAACTGGCGCAAAGCGGCGCCTTGCGCACTGCCCTGGAGCAGTTGAACGCGGAAATCAGCCGCCTGGAAGCCCGCTGATCGCAACACCCCGGGCGCACCCCGCTTGCGCCCGGGCTCTTTTGGTGAATCCGCTCGTGCCACGGCCATCCGGGACGGCACGGGCCTTTCGATGGACTGATGCCGCGCACCTATGGCTGCGCAAGGATTTTCCATGTCAGACAATCGCCCCGCCCGCTACCTCAGCGAAACCGACCTCAAGCGCTATGTACCGGTCCATGTGGTCTGGGAAATCACCCTCGCCTGCGACCTCAAGTGCCTGCATTGCGGGTCACGCGCCGGCCATCGACGCCCCGATGAACTCAACACCCGGGAATGCCTGGACGTGATCGACGCCCTCGCCGCCCTCGGCACCCGCGAGGTCACCCTGATCGGTGGGGAAGCCTACCTGCGCAAGGACTGGACTCGATTGATCGCGGCCATCCACGGTCACGGCATGTACTGCGCGATCCAGACCGGTGGCCGCAACCTGACCCCGGCCAAGTTGCAGGCCGCGGTCGAGGCCGGGCTCAATGGCGTGGGTGTGTCGCTGGACGGCCTGGCCCCGCTGCACGACAAGGTGCGCAATGTGCCAGGCTCCTTCGACAGGGCCGTGGACACCCTGCGCCGGGCGAAACAGGCCGGGCTGGCAGTGAGCGTCAACACCCAGATCGGCTCGGCCACCCTGCCCGACCTGCCCGAGCTGATGGAACTGATCATCGGCCTCGGCGCCACCCACTGGCAGATCCAGTTGACCGTGGCCATGGGCAACGCCGTCGATCATCCCGAACTGTTGCTGCAGCCCTACCAGTTGCTCGAGGTGATGCCGCTGCTGGCGCGCCTGTACCGCGAAGGTGTCGAACGCGGCCTGCTGATGAACGTCGGCAACAACATCGGCTACTACGGTCCCTATGAGCACCTGTGGCGCGGTTTCGGCGACGAGCGCGTGCACTGGAGCGGCTGCGCCGCCGGCCAGACCGTACTGGCCCTGGAGGCCGACGGCACGGTCAAGGGTTGCCCGTCGCTGGCGACCATCGGCTTTTCCGGTGGCAATGTCCGCAACATGAGCCTGCAGGATATCTGGCATTACAGCGAAGGCATGCATTTCGGCCGGCTGCGCTCGGTGGAGGACCTGTGGGGCTACTGTCGCGGCTGCTACTACAATGACGTCTGCCGCGGCGGCTGTACCTGGACCTCGCATTCGCTACTGGGCAAGCCCGGCAACAACCCCTACTGCCATTATCGCGCCCTGGATCTGCACAAGCGCGGCCTGCGCGAACGCATCGTCAAGCTGGAGGATGCGGCCAAGGCCTCTTTCGCGGTTGGCCGTTTCGACCTGATCACCGAACGCATCGACACCGGGGAACGAATCGGCAGCGTCAGCGACAGCGGCCAGGTGATCAAACTGGCCTGGATCAACCAGGGGCGCAAGTCCCCCGAGGAGGGACGCATTCCACCACAACTGGCCCTGTGTCGCGGCTGCCTGCAATACATTCACGCCGACGAGACCACCTGCCCGCACTGCGCCGCCGACGTCGCCGCCGAACAGGCGCGATACCTGCGCGATCGGGCCAGGCAGCAGGAACTGGTCAACACCATCACCCGCCTGCTGGGGACGCCACAGACCACCCTGGTCTGATGCTGTCGTACACCCTGGCGCCAAAGGCTGCTTTAATGAGTCGAGCCAAGGCCAACGGGGCCGCCCTCCACACGGTGGGGTGGCGCCGTCCCTCGAACCACTCGACAAGGTAGCCACCGATGGAACGTCTGACCGCGAAAGACTTCGCTCCCGAACTGCTGGAACTCTACGACTACTACGTCCATGGCAGGATCACACGGCGGGAGTTCATCGACCGTGCGGCCAGGTTCACCCTCGGCGCGATGGCCGCCGCCAGCGTGCTGCAAGCCCTGAGCCCGAACTATGCACTGGCCGAACAGGTATCCTTCACCGACCCGGAAATCGTCGCCGAATACATCACCTACCCCTCGCCCAAAGGCCATCAGCAGGTGCGTGGCTACCTGGTCCGCCCGGCCCGGGTCACGGGCAAGGTCCCGGCGGTGGTCGTAGTGCACGAGAATCGCGGTCTCAACCCCTATATCGAGGATGTCGCCCGGCGCGTGGCCAAGGCCGGCTTCATCGCCCTGGCGCCGGATGGCCTGTCCTCGGTCGGCGGCTACCCCGGCAACGACGAGAAAGGCGTGGCGCTGCAGAAGAGCGTCGACCCCGAGAAGCTGATGAACGATTTCTTCGCCGCCATCGAATGGTTGATGAAACAGGATGCCAGCACCGGCAAGGTCGGCATCACCGGTTTCTGCTACGGCGGCGGAGTCGCCAATGCGGCGGCCGTGGCCTACCCCGAGCTGGGCGCGGCCGTACCGTTCTACGGCCGCCAGCCCAAGGCCGAGGATGTCGCCAGGATCAAGGCGCCGCTGCTGCTGCACTATGCCGAACTGGACAAACCCATCACCGACGGCTGGCCGGCCTACGAGCAGGCCCTCAAGAGTGCGGGCAAGACCTATGAGGTTCATATCTACCAGGGCGTCAACCACGGCTTCCACAACGACTCCACGCCCCGCTATGACGAGGCGGCCGCCAACCTGGCCTGGGACCGCACCGTGGCCTGGTTCCGCCGCTACCTCGCCTAAGTGTCGTCAGAGCCGAAAGCGGTCCACCGATTGCGACAGTTTCCCGGCCAGGCTGGACAACTGGTCGGTGGCTTCCGCCGTCTGGCCGATGACCCGGTTGTTGCCGGCGGACATGTCGGCGATCTTCTCCACCTGATGGGAGATCTCGTTGCTGACCAGGCTCTGTTCGCCGATGGTCCGTGAGATGTCGTTGACCAGTTGACTGGTGTTGAGCGTCGCCTCGAGGATTTCGCGGATGGCCCGTTCGACCTCGGCGGTCACCGCCATGCCCTTGTCGACCTGGGCCACCCCGGCCTCCATGCTGCTGACCGCCTCGCGCGTACTGCTCTGGATACGCAGGACCATATCGGCGATTTCCTGGGTCGAGGCGCTGGTGCGTCCGGCCAGCCCGCGCACCTCATCGGCCACCACGGCGAAACCGCGGCCCTGCTCGCCGGCACGGGCCGCCTCGATGGCCGCGTTGAGCGCCAGGAGGTTGGTCTGTTCGGCAATGCCCTGGATCACCTGGACAATGCCGAAGATCGCCTCGGACTCCTTGTCCAGGGTCCGAATCACCTGCGCCGACTGCTGTGCCGAGCGGGCAATGTCATCCATGTCGCTGACCACCTGGTGAATCACCCGGCCGCCGTTCTTGGCCAGCGCTTCGGCCTGGTTGGCCATGTCCAGGGCGCGCTCGGCGTGGCGGGTGATTTCCTCGATGCTCGCCGTCATTTCGCTGGCCGCCGCCGCCATGGTGCCGGCCGCCTCGCTCTGTTGCTGGCTGCTGCCCGCCACCTGGTGACAGCCGCCGCTCAACTGTTCGCTCATGTCGTTGACGCCATGGGCATTGCTGCGTACCACCTCGATCATGCTGCGCAGGTCACGCTGCATGGTCGCCAGATTGCGGATCAGCCGGGCAGCCTCGTCCTGTTGCCGGGGCTCGTCGATTTTCGTGCTCAGGTCGCCATGGGCAATGTCGGCGGCAATACGGCTGGCAGCCTGCAACGGGCCCATGATGCCGTTGATGACCCAACGCCCCTGGACCAGCAGCAACAGCAGGCCGGCGACCAGCACCCCCACCAGGATCAGGTTGGCGTTGTTGATGGTGTGCCGGGTACCCTCGCCACTCGACTGCGCGTTGGACTCGATCAGCTCGCTCAGCTTGGCCATCGCGTCCTCCAACTGGCTGAACGCACTGTTGAACGAGCCCAACTGCTGCTGGGCACCGTCCGGGTTGGCAATGGCCAGGTCGACGATATGCTCGGCCGCGCCGATGTAGGTTTCCAGGCTCGGCCTGATCTGGTTCAGCGCCGCCTTGAGCGTGTCGTTGACCGGCAGCTTGAGGTTCTCCTCCAGCACTTCGCGAAAGTGCTTGGCGTGCTCGGTCAGCGAATCGCGCACCTCGGTATCGGAACTGGCGCTCTTGCCCAGCCCCACCAGCATCGCCGACAGCACATCGGCGCGCAGGGCATCGTGCATCATGTCGGCTTCCAGGTGATTGCGCAGCAGGGTCATGCTCACCTCGCTGTCGCTGGTGGCCTGCGCCATCCGCAGGTTGCCCAGGTAACCGACCAACCCCATGACCAGCACCGTGAGCAGGCCGCTGCCTATCAGCAGGTACAGACGCAATCTTATCGACACAATGCAGCCCTCTATCAGCCCAGGACAAACCGGTCGGCCGCAGGAACAGGAAGCGTGCCGACACCCCCTGACGGTTATTTAAGACCATTTTCAGGGTTTGACCGCACCGTTGCGCTGTACAGGGCTATTTCGCCTTGTCGTCCCTGGGCTTGTAGAACAGGAACCTGGCGGTCTCGGCGGTGCGGATGTACTGCCTGACCCAGTCCGGACTGACGCTGCGGTCATGGAAGTACATGGCGCCATGGGTGCGGTCCTCGAGCTGCTGGTTGAGGGCCTTGCGGGCGATTTCCTTGGCAAGCGCATAACGGTCCTCCTCCTGGACATCGTCCGGACGACCGTCGCACCACCAGGAGAACTGGCAGGCCTTCTTCTCCGAGCCCTGCTTGACCACTTCGCAGATGGTCCCGGGAAAACCGTCATGCCCGAGCCGGTTGATCACGACACTGGCGACCGCCTCCATGTCGGCCGGCTCACCGCCCTTGGCCTCCCAGTAGATAGTGCGCGACAGGCAGGTGATGGTATCGGCCACCGCGGCATCGCCAGCCGGGTCCACCGCCTGCGTCTCGCCCCGGGTCAGGGTTGGCACCTTCGGCTGCGCTGCCGGGCTCTGCTTTTCGGCGGCTTTCTGTTCCAGCGCTTCGGCCTTGTCGATGACGACCTGTGGCTGGGGTTGTGATTCGGCAGCCGCGACGAGCGCGGCTTCGCAGGCGATAAAAGTGATCACAAGACACGCGACTATCCCGTTGAGACGCATGATCGAACCCTGTCGAATAAACCCTGCCCGCGATGATCAACCTGCCACGGCCGGGCAGTCGATCCGGGGCGGGCTGGCAGGTTCGACCGCACCACGGATGAATCATTCCACCACCGGTTTCACACAAAAGGCCTTGCCTTCACCGGGGCACTATCGCGCATCATGTGCGCAGTTCGTTCGAGGAAGATGTCCATGCGCGCCCTGTTTTCCACTCTGCGTCCAGCCGTGCTCGCCCTGGGGCTGGCAGTCAGTGTCAATGCCCTGGCCAGCGACGAAACGCAACTGCTGCAGTCGATCAACAGCTACCGTGGCCAGATCCAGCGCTGTGGTGGCCAGGCCTCGCTGGAACTGCCACCGCTGGCGGCCGATCCCCGCCTGGTCCTGCCGCCGGACAGCCCTGGCGACCTGCAGCAGGCGCTGACGCGGGCGGCCTATCCGATGGTTAATGTGCAGGCGATCAGCCTGTCCGGGCCGCGGGATGCCGATGCAGCGATGAAGGCCGTGCGCGAGAGCTTCTGCCGGGTGGTGCTGGACCCGCAGTTCGTCGACATCGGCGTCAGCCGCCAGGGCAACGACTGGCGTATCGTCCTCGCGCGGCCGCTGCTGACCGCGCGCCTTGGCGATTCCCAGGCCGAGGGCCAGAAACTGCTGGAGATGATCAACGGCGCCCGCAGCCAGCCGCGCCAGTGTGGCAGCCAGCCGTTCGCCGCCAGTGCACCGCTGGCCTGGAACGCCCTGCTGGCGGGCGCGGCCGAGGGGCATAGCCGCAACATGGCCAACAGCAACTTCTTCGACCACCAGGACCGCGACGGTCACACGCCGGGTGACCGCGCCGAGCTGGCGGGCTACCTCGCCCAGCAGATCGGCGAAAACATCGCCGCCGGCCAGGACAGTGCGCGCAAGGTGGTCGATGGCTGGCTGGCCAGCCCCGGCCATTGCGCCAACCTGATGAACCCGCAGTTCCACGAAATGGGCGGGGCCTATGCGGTCGACCCGAAGAGCGATTCGGGCATCTACTGGACCGCGATGTTCGGCACCCAACAATAGTGCGGCTCAGCCAAGACGCTCCTGGACCAGGGCACTGGCCTGGCGCGTAAGCTGGTCGAGGTGGCGGTCGCGCTTCTTCTCGGCCTCCGCCATCGCCTTGCGCCCGTGCTGCTGCAACAGGTAGGCATGAATCTGCCGCACCTCCTTCGAGCTGTAGATCGGCGCCACGTCGATCACCGCAATCAGGCCGTCGGTACCGTGATCACGAGTGTTCATCAGCACCTGCGGCCCGCGGGCAGCCAGCACCTGGAATCCCATCGCCTCGAAATACGGCACCTTGCCCGCTGAGCAGGCCAGTTCGGCGTGGGGGTAGTGCTCGAACATCCGCGCCAGCATCGCGCGGGCCACACCTTGTCGGCGGCGATCGGCCTTGACGGCCATGTAGGCTACGGCGCAGGCCTGAGCGTCATCCCTGGCAGGCAGATACAGCACAAAGCCCAGCACCTGCGATGGGTCCTCGTCATCCAGGGCCACGATCAGTTCCGCCGGGATGCCCTTGCTGCCGTCCATGGCCTCCAGATAGAGATGCACCTCGTAGCCGACCCCGTACTGATAGAGGTTGTACAACGGGTTGCTCGGGGGCAGCGCGACCTGGCTGATATCGGTGAAATAGTCGACCACCATTTGCAGGATCTGGCTTTTGATCGACTCTGGGGGTGGGGTTTGCAGGCGGGTCAGCGTGAACATCGACAATCGGGCTCCGGGCAAGGGCACGTCCGGGCTCGGGGGGGGAAATGCCCGGACTTGCCCATTGTACCCGGTCTGCCACAGGGGAACGGTGGACTGTCAGGCGCAGCGATTAAGACCAAAAAGTAATCAATCAATAAAAAATCAGTATTTATCGTTATTAGAACAACCACGTACTCTCAGCGCATACCGACACAGGAGAGTCCCCATGCAGCCGACCGATACCGTCATCGACCTCGCCCACTACCGCAAGCGCAAACAGGCGCAGCAACTGGGCCGGGTACTGTGGGCGCTCTACGCACGCAACGCTGGCCAACAGGCGTTCCAATGGGCTCAGGGCGTACGCGCCAGCGAGACCCGTCACGCGTGAACGCACAAGATCCTTCGCGGTTCCTGGCCGGCTCCGATGAGCCAACCCTGGACCTGAACAACCTGCCGGCGCTCGACGAAGACCCGATCTGTGCACGGGTCGCCGAGAACCTGCAGCGCCTGCGCGGCAAACACCACCTTTCCCTCGATGCCCTTGCCCGCCAATGCGGGGTCAGCCGCGCCATGCTCGCGCAGATCGAATCCGGACGCAGCGTGCCGTCGATCAAGGTGCTGTGCAAGATCGCCAAGGGCCTGAAGGTCTCGGTGGCGGCGTTTCTCGAACACCGCGCCTTCGAGGGCGTTGCGGTACTCTCGGCCAGCCGCAGCAAGCGCCTGGTCAACGCCAATGGCACCTTCACCAGCCGCGCCCTGTTTCCCTTCGACGTGACCCGCCAATCGGAATTCTACGAGCTGCGCCTGAGCCCACTGGGCGAAGAGGCATCCGAGGGCCACGGCCCCGGCGTCCAGGAGAACCTGGTGGTGGCCCAGGGCGTATTGGAGATCAGCGTCAACAACGAGCGCTACCTGCTGTCCCCTGGCGACTCGATCCTGTTCTACGCCGACCAGCCGCACCGCTACCGCAACCCCGCCGACAGCGAAGCGGTGGCCTATCTGGTGGTGACCCACCCCGAACGCCTGGACTGAACGACCCGGCACGAAAAAGCCCGGCATGGATCGCTCCAGCCGGGCCTTTCATGATCGGATCAGCGATCAGCAGGTGCAGCACATCAACGGCATGCCGTTGCAGCTCATCATCATCGGCATGCCGCAATCGTTCATCAGCTTCATCATCAGGGTGCAGCAGCTCTTCATCATGTCCATGTTCATGCCGGCCATCGGCATGACCTTGCACATCATGGCGTCGCCCTGCATGGAGCATTCCATCACGCACTTCATCGATGGCATCGGCATGCCCATCATCGGCATGGGCATCATGCCGTTCATCATCGGCATCGCCATTGCGGTCTGGGACATGCACATCATGCTCATGTTGGCGCAGTGCATCATCATCGGCATGCCGCAGTCCATCATCATCTGCATCATTTGCGCGCTGTTGCGGAACATCGCCATGTCCATGCCCGCTGCCGGCATCATCTTGCACAGCATGCCGTCATCCATCATTTCGCAGGTCATGGTCGCCATCATCATCGGCATGCCCATGGCTGGCATCATCGGCATGGTGTTCATCGGCATTTGCATCTGCATGGCATTCATCATGGTGGAGCTCCCTGATCTTCGATAGTTGGATGAAGCGGATGGGGCGGATTCTAGGGAATGCCCCACAGACGACAAGACGCCGATCAAGCAGCAGAAACGACTGCCGAAACGACCGTTGCGCTGCCTTTTATGGAGAGATATCCGTCATGGCAGCGACTTTGCCGCCTAGACAGACGAGAGAGCGATTCCAGCAGCGCTTCAGGCGCCATGGATATGCTTGCAAGCGCTATACAAATAACCGAAAGAAATAATCAGTCTAAGCAGCGGGGAAATTCTCAACGCCGATGGGCCAGGGAGCGCACCAGACGGTCGCCCAGGCTCTGTACACCCTGCACCAGAATCACCAGCACCACCACCGTGGCCACCATCACCTCGTTGTTGAAACGCTGGTAACCGTAGCGGATGGCCAGGTCACCCAGGCCGCCGCCACCGATGACCCCGGCCATTGAGGAAAAGCCGATCAGCATCACCAGGGTCAGCGTCACACCGGCGAGCAGCGCCGGCAATGATTCGGGCAGCAGCACCTTGAGGATCACATGGCGAATGTCGCCGCCCATGGACAGGATGGCTTCGATCCGCCCCTTCTCGACCTCATCCAGTGCACTTTCGACAATGCGGGCAAAGAACGGAAAGGCACCGATGGTGATCGGCACCACGGCGGCGGTGCTGCCCAGGGTGGTGCCGACGACCAGCCGGGTCAGCGGGATCAGCGCAATCAGCATCACCACGAACGGCAGCGACCGCCCCAGGTTGACCAGCGCCGCCAGGCTGCCGTTCAACCGCGGCAGCGGATACAGGCCGTTGCGGCGGGTGACGAACAGCAGCACCCCCAGCGGCAGGCCGATCAGCAGGGTGAACAACCCGGCCAGCAGCACCATGTAGAGGGTCTCGCCAGTGGCATTGAGCACCAGCTGGAAAATCTCGCTCCAATCGATCGTGCGGTTCATGGCAGTGCCAACCTCAGGCTCGGTGTGCGCACTTCATCGTCGAAGCGCGGAGGGGCGGCCGGGCGCAACGAGCGCCCCAGGGCGGAGTCCGGGTCCGCCAGCAGCCGCGGCAACGGACCGGACTCCAGCAGCCGGCCATGGGCCAGGGAGGCCGCGTGGTCGCAGATCGAGCGGACCACGTCCAGTTCATGGGTGATCAGTACGATGGTCAGGCCCAGGCGACGGTTGATGTCGCGCAGCAGTTGCAGGATCGACTCGGTGGTTTCCGGGTCCAGCGCACTGGTGGCCTCGTCCGACAGCAGATACGCCGGGCGTGCCGCCAGCGCGCGGGCAATGCCTACCCGCTGTTTCTGCCCACCGGACAGTTGCGAGGGAAAGGCCTGCGCCTTGTCCGCCAGCCCCACCAGTTCCAGCAACTCACCCACCCGCGCCTGCCGCTCGGCCCTGGCGATGCCGGCGATTTCCAGGGGCACGGCGACATTGTCGAAAACCGTGCGCGAATGCAGCAGGTTGAAGCCCTGGAAGATCATGCCGATGCGCTGGCGGTGGCGACGCAGCTCGCGGTCGGACAGCGCGGCCAGGTCCTGGCCATCGACCACCACCCGCCCCGCAGTCGGACGCTCGAGCATATTGAGGCAGCGCAGCAGGGTCGACTTGCCGGCGCCACTGCGACCGACGATACCGTAGATCGAACCGTCCGGAATGCTCAGCGACACCTGGTCGAGGACCGCCGGGCCATCGCCATAGCGTTTGCTCAACTGCTCGACGCGGATCATTGCACGTTGCCAGCGACCGGGATCACCGATCCGGCGTAGTTGTCCTCGATGAACTTCGCCACCTGCGGCGAAACCAGATCCCTGGCCAGCTGCTGGATACGCGGGTCATCCTGCAGTTTCGGCGTGGTCACCACGATATTGGCGTACGGGTTGTTGCCGGCCTTCTCCAGGCCCAGGGCATCCCTGGCCGGCGATAACCCGGCTTCCAACGCGTAGTTGCCGTTGATCACCGCCAGGTCCACGTCGTCCAGGGCACGCGGTATCTGCGGCGACTCGATTTCGAGGATCTTCAACTGCTTCGGATTCTCGGCGATGTCCTTGGGCGTGGCCTGGTCGGTGGCCGGGTTGTTGAAGCCGGGCTTGAGCCTGATCAGGCCGTTGTCCTGCAACAGGTACAGCGCACGGCTGAGGTTGGTGACGTTGTTGGGTACGGCCACAGTGCCCTTTGGCGGTACCTGGTCGAAGCTTTTGTGCCGATGTGAATAGATCCCCAGCGGCTCGATGTGCACGGTCGCCGCCACGGCGAACTTCTGGCCCAGGGCCTGTTCCTGGGAGTGCAGGTACGGCAGGTGCTGGAAGTAGTTGGCATCGACATCGCCATGGGCCAGCAACTCGTTGGAGTTCACGCCGTTGGGGATCTCGATGACCTTGAGGTTCAGTTGCGGGTCGAGCTTCTGCACATAGGCGAGGATCTGCGCATGGGGCACCGGGTCGGCGGCCACCCGCAAGGGCTCGGCCGCCAGGGCGGTGAACGAAGAGCAAAGTCCGGCCCAGACCGCCAGGGTCGATGCGGTTTTTTTCAACATGCTGATAGTCCTTGATCGGGTGTAGGGGTCAGGCGCTGACGGCCTTGGGCGCCAGTGCATCGGCATAGAAACGTTGGGCGACATCGGGGTGCGAACGCAGGCGGCCCTTGAGGTAGTTCCAGCCGACGTCGCGGAACAACGGGTTGTCCGGATCGCTGGCCGGTCCACGGGCCTCGCGCAACAAGGCGGTCGGCAGCGGGTACAGCGGCACCACCGCATCCAGTTGCGCACCGAGGAAGAAGGCGATCGACAGCCGCTCGCTGCCCGCCGGCGGCGACTGCACACGGTGTACCGTGGCACGCAGGTAGCCATTGGTGGCCAGTTCCAGCAACTCGCCGATGTTCACCACCAGGGTGTTGTCCCGGGGCAGTGCATCGATCCAGCGGCCCTCCTCGACTTCCACCTGCAGGCCGGCCTGCCGGTCCTGCAGCAGGAAACTGAGGAAGCCGGAGTCCTTGTGGGCTCCGACGCCCTGGTTGCTCTCGTTCGCCGCGCGACCGGGGTAACGGATCAGCTTGATATGTTCGTTGGGCTTGTCGCCATACAACGGGTCGAAGGCCCCTTCGGGCAACGACAGCGCCTCGGCGAAGGCCCGCAGCAGGCGCAGTGACATGCCGGTCATGGCCTGCTGCCATTCGAGCAGCAGCGGTTTGAGTTGCGGCAACGCCTGCGGCCACAGGTTCGGCCCCTGCAGGCGGGCCCAGGTCGGCGTGTTTGCGTCCACCGCGAGCGCCTGGCGTTCGGCACCGACATCGAACTGTTCGCGCAGGTCCGGCTGGCCCCGGGTGATCTCCGACGCGGCGCGGTTGTAGCCACGGAAATGCGGCGAATGGATCATGCCGACGGCGGCCTTTTCCTCGTCGGGCAAGGCGAAGAACTGCCGGGCATGTTCCTGGACCTGCCGCAGCAGGCCGCTGTCGACGCCATGACCGGTCAGGTAGAAGAAGCCAACGTCCCGTGCCGCGTGACGCAGCGCATCGAGGAAGTCCTGGCGTTGTTCGGCGTTGCCATCGAGCGCCGAGAGGTCCAGCAGCGGTAATGCGGTGATGTCCAACGGCTGCGGCATGTTTCACTCCCTGTGATCGGAACGGATGGGGCTTTCCATTCAAACTATCTGATCTTAAAAATCATCAATAAATATCTTTTTAGAATTAGCTTAGTTTCGCTGTCGATCGGCTCGTCATGATCAGGTGGGCGTCGCAGGCTCCTTCCCCGGCCGGGCCGGAAGGCTCTGGAACGCGAGTTACGGGGAAAGCCTGGAAAGAGGCCCGGAAAATCGACTTATACCCAAAAGGTATCAAATCATTCTTTTATATTCTTTTGTCGTTCAGTCGTTGGGCTGCAAGACTCGGCGCCGAATCATCCATCAAGTGTTGAGAACCCCATGAAAAAACTGACTGCCCTCACTGCCCTTACTCTCGCGATCGTCTCGGGCCTGGCCCACGCCGACCGCCTGGAAGACATCAGGAAATCCGGCGTCCTGCGTGTCGCCGCGTTCGACAGCAACCCGCCATTCGGCTTCATCGACGCCAAGACCAAGCAGATCGAAGGCCTGGACGTGGATTACGCCAAGGCCATCGCCGACAAGCTCGGCGTGAAACTGCAACTGCAACCGACCAACCCGGCCAACCGCGTGCCGTTGCTGGTCGCCAACAAGGTCGACCTGGTGCTGGCCAACTTCACCATCACCCCGGAGCGGGCCGAGCAGGTCAATTTCAGCATTCCCTACTTCAGTTCAGGCCAGCAGTTCATCGTCAAGAAAGGCACTCTCAAGTCCCGCGACGACCTGAACAAGTGGCGCGTCGGCGTCGACAAGGGCACCGTCAACGAAGGCGTGCTGCGCGAGAAATTCCCCGGTGCCAAGGTCGTCGCCTACGACGACACGCCGTTCGCCTTCACCGCCCTGCGCAACGGCAACGTCCAGGCCATCACCCAGGACGGCCCGAAACTGATCGGCCTGCTGGCCAACGTGCCGGACAAGGACAAGTACGAAGTACCGCCCTTCACCATCTCCAACGACCTGATCGGCGTCGGCATTCCCAAGGGCGAAACCGCCCTGACCGACCTGGTCAACCAGACCCTGGTGGAACTGGAAGCCAAGGGCCAGGCGCAGAAGATCTACGACACCTGGTTCGGTCCCGACACCAAGACCCCGCTGGCGCGCCTGTACAAGATCGGCGACAAGAGCTGATCGCCCTCCCCGCCGTACCCCCACAGCCTGCCCGGTTCGCCGTGCGGGCTCTTTGTCTTCTGGATGGACACCGTGATCGATGTTTGGTGAATTGCTCGGCCCGCAGTACCTGAAATGGCTGTTCGATGGATTTGTCCTGACCCTGGCGCTGTCCGCCGTGGTCTGCCTGGTGGCGACCGGGCTGGGCTTTCTGGTGTGCCTGGCACGCCTGTCCGGCTCGCGCTGGCTGTCCTGGCCTGCACGTGGCTACCTGGCGCTGCTGCGCAACACTCCGCTGCTGGTACAACTGTTCTTCTGGTACTTCGGCGTCAGCGCGCTGCTGCCCGAAGAGCTGGTGACCTGGCTCAACCTGCCCCATGAGGTGAGCGTCGCCGGCATGACCCTCGACTGGCCGTCCTTCGAATTCATCGCCGGTTTCTGGGGGCTGATGCTCTACACCTCGGCGTTTATCGCCGAAGAGTTCCGCGCCGGCGTCGCCTCGGTGCGTCCGCAACAGCGCGAAGCCGGCCTGGCCATGGGCCTGCGCCCGGCACAGGTGTGGCGCTACGTGGTATTGCCGCAGGCCCTGCGCACGGCCCTGGGGCCCTTGCTCGGGCAATACATGAACGCCCTGAAGAACTCCTCGCTGACCATGGCCATCGGCCTGGCCGAGCTGTCCTACGCCTCGCGCCAGGTCGAGACCGAGACCTTCAAGACCTTCCAGGCATTCGGCTTCGCCACCCTGCTCTATATCTTCAGCATCGCGCTGATCGAAGCGGCGGGCCAGTGGATCCGCCAGACCCGCCGTTATCGCCAGGGAGCGGCCTGAGCCATGGACTTTTCCGTCATCACCGACAACCTCGACTACTTCCTGCTCGGTGCCTACCCCAACGGCCCGCTGGGCGGCGCCGCGCTGACCCTGGTGCTGAGCGTGCTGTCCGGCGTCAGCGCGGCCATCCTCGGCCTGGTGCTGGGCATTGCCCTGAGCACCGTCAAAGGCTGGCCGAAAGGTCTGTTGATTGCGGTACTGGGTTTCCTGCGGGCGATCCCGGTACTGATGCTGATCTTCTGGAGCTACTTCCTGCTGCCGATTCTGTTCCACTTCGACATCCCGGCGCTGTTCACCGTGGTCTGTGCCCTGTCGCTGATCGGCGGCGCGTACCTGGCGTACTCGGTGCACGCCGGTATCCAGAGCCTGCCGGCCGGCCAGTGGGCCGCGGCACGGGCACTGGGCATGCGGCCGGTACAGGTCATGCGCCTGATCATCCTGCCCCAGGCGTTGCCGATCATGCTGCCGTCGTTCCTCAACCAGTGGATCTCACTGATCAAGGACACGTCGCTGGCGTATGTGATCGGCGTGGGCGAGCTGTCGTTCGTGGCGACGCAGGTGAGCAACCGGGTGATGGTTCATCCGACGGAAATCTTTGTGTTCGTGGCGCTGGTGTATTTCGTGTTCTGTACCGGCCTCGATCTGCTGGCGGGTGTGCTGACCCGCAAGCAGGCAACCACTCGATAAGCCCAGACACTGCAGCTCGCTCTCCTGTGGGAGCGGGCTTTCACCGACTACTCGAAGACCAGCACCTCACAGCCCTTGGCCTCGACCATCTCGGCAAACGCCGGCAGCCGTGCGACGAAATCCCGTTCGAACGCCAGGTAACGATCCTGGGTCGGCAGGTAGCGAATCGTCGGCTCGACCCGTGGAATATCCCTGGACGACAGCTTGAGCACCCGGTTGCTGCTCTGGTTCCAGAACCAGGCGATGGTCCGTGTGCCGAAACTGTTGGACTGATAGTTCAGCACCCACCAATCGCCGTGCCCACGGCAAGCCTGCACCCTGCCATGGAAGGTGCGCAGCGTGATCGTGCGCTTGGGCTGCGTGACGAAATACTGTGTCTGCTGGCGCATCTCGCTGCCAAACCCATCCAGCACCGCCCTGCTCGCGCTGCCGGTCACGAAGTTGAAACGCCATGCCTCCAATACCCGCTCGCCCCAACCCGCATCCTCCGGATTCTGGCGCTGGCCCTGGCTGAACAGCAGCACTTCGTCGTTGCCCAGGTAGAGGCTGGAGGCCCAGTCCTGGGCACCGCCTGCGGGCATCGGCCGGGCAGCCGCGGCCTGGCCCGGCTGCTCCTCATCCCAGATCCAGCATCGCGGCCCGTTGTATTGCATGAACAGCAAACGACGGGGGCCGATCTGCAGGATCGCCACGTCATCCGGGTACTCGAAAATCACCTCACTGGAGTCCGCGGTGATGCGCCAGATACGCGTGAGGTGTTCCGGCTCATACAGGCGCTGGCGTTCGAATATCCGCGAATCCATGACCAGGGTGGTCCACTCGAACTCCGGCCAATCCACCCCCGCCGGACCGAAAGGCTGGATCGCCTGCCCCTGGCAGGTTTCATAGCGGAACCGGTCTTCGCCGTGGCGCTCCCCCCTCTTGACGCGGCGCTTCCACAGGCTGCGCTCGGGGCTGGCATGGATGAGTTGCAGGTCCGCCCCGTCCGTGCCATCGGCTCGGTGCTCGAGCATGTCCTGTTCGGTCGGCGGCCATGGGTTGTAATTGATCAGGAAACACTGCCAGTGCTCTTCGTCCTGCTCGGTGATCGAGGCCCAACCGTTGCTGTAGTGGGTCTCGTCAACGTAGGTGGCGCCCGGATAGTGGTGCCCCTCCTGCAGCCAGTTCAGCTTGCGGCGCTTGTCCCTGGCCTTGTCGGGCTCGGGCACGGACGGCTGTTGTGCGCCGATCAAGGTCGGGGTGAGCCTTGGCTCGCCGTGGTCCTTCTCCCAGTACCGAGCAAAGGCCTGGCGTTGTTCAACAGGCACGATGACCGGCCGATAGTCATCGGCTCCGGCATCCAGGTTCCACACGTCGTAGCCCTGCTGCGCCAACAGGGGCACCAGGGCCTGCAGGCAGACTTCAGCCATTTCGTTGGACAATTCATCCAGCAGCGCCTCGAACCCTGCGCCGGAAAATACGCTGATCTGGGGATAGTAATGCTGGAACAGCGCGAGCAGCTCGCCGCCAGGTATTTTCCAATCGACATGAAGCCGTGGATCGAATGGGGATTGCATCAGCGGCCTTCCTCGGCGATTGGGGTGCACATCTTAGACTCACACCCGTCGGGCCGCCTATCGGCGCCAGGCGACCCCGTTCACAAATAGCGGATGATACGAATCGCCACTCTACAAGTCGCCACTCTACAACGACCCCCTTCCCTGTCCGGTAGCCGGTAATTCCCGGGTCGGCTCCTTCGGCCCGATGAAGAACCAGAGCACCAGGCCCAGCACCGGCACCCAGATCAGCACGACGATCCATAATCCCTTGGTGCCGGCGCTCCGTCCGCTCCTGAGCACACTCCTGATGGCCCACAACTCGACCAGCAACACCACCACCGCCAGGGCGATCCAGACATATTCGATTTGCATGGTTTTCCTCCCTTGTGTCTGACGTTAGGTAGGAGCCAGTGGCGAGGGTTCATTCGGATTTCATGGGGTTTGCGCCTCACTACCGAAAACCGCGCGAATCGTCGGAATTTACAGCCCATGCTCAGAGAGATATCCTTTTGCCACCTATGAGAATCAGACTCATTTCCCAAAAGGCATCCCGTTGACTCAGCATTCCCACTACCCCACGCCCATGCTCAAGGACAGCGAAACAGGCGTCTATTCCAAACCCCGCATCTTCCTGCACTGGTTATCTGCCGCCGTGATCCTGTGGGCGACCTTCAGCGGCTTCGGCGTGACCCTGCTGGATCAGCACGCGCCATTTCGGCAATGGGTCGAGTCGTTCAACCCTCAACTCACCAGCCTTTTCATCCCGTTTTTCGCCTGGCGTCTCTGGCTCGCGATAAAGTCCCCCGCGCACCCCGCCCACCGTGGCTGGCAGGCTCGCCTGGCCGGGCTTGCCCATGTGGCGATCTATGCCACGGTGACTGCCGTGCTGGTCACGGGGGTGCTGATGATGAATCACCCGGTGGAGATACTCGATCTGTTCGAGTTGCCACAGTGGGTCCATTCCAGATCCGCGTTGCTGCAACTGCATCAGGAACACCATGTCATGTGCGCACTGCTCGGCGGATTGGTTGCGCTGCACCTGCTGGCGGTGGTGCAACATCAGCTGATGGGAAGATCGGTATTGGGCAGGATGCTCAATCGCCAACCTCGCCCGGAAAACCGATGACATCCCTGCAACGTTGAACCGGCCACTCAGGCTGGGCTCGAAACCTGCTCACGCAACCTACTTTCCCCTTCACCTGTTACCAGCGTGTAGCCGTCTGTTAAACATTGAAAAACAATGTAATTCCATCGTCCCGAGGCTTGTAGAGGATCGGCTGTTGCCTATTTACTAACGCAAATTGCCTATCAACCACTTGTCCGCAAAAGTGGTCGAGCGGTTTCTCATCCTGTGACAAGACAGCCCGAACCGAGAGGATTTGCCTGGTGCCCCATCTAACCTTCCGCCGCGCCGAACCGGCTGATTCATCGACCTGCATCAGGATCCGCGGGTTGACGAGAGAAAATGCGTTCACCGAGGAGGATCTGCGCGCCCTGGGGATCACCGTCGAGTCCTGGAGCGCAGGCATCCTGGACGGCAGCGCTCCCGGCTTCGTCGCCTGCGTGGACGGCCAGATCGTCGGCTACTGTTTTGGTGACCGGGATACCGGGGAAATCACCGTGCTGGCCCTGCTACCCGCCTACGAGGGCCAGGGCATCGGTAAACACCTGCTGGCGATGATGACCGATACCTTGCGAGATCAAGGGTTCAAGCGCTTGTTCCTGGCATGTGCCAGCGACCCGAGCGTACGCTCCTACGGTTTCTACCGGCACCTGGGCTGGACCTCGACAGGCACGCTGGATGAAGCTGGAGACGAGATACTGGAAATATCGGTTGGATGATTGTGGGTCTCTCAATCACTCATCCCAAACGCCTTATCCAACCCCTTGGCGCCCTTGGAGGTCAGACTCAGGGCGCGTGAATCAAGATGACGGCTGACCCAGCCACGCTTGAGCAGCAACTCCAGCAACGCCGCCCCCAACGCCCCACCGATATGCGGGGAACGTTCGCTCCAGTCCAGGCAGGGATAGGCCAGGCGTCGGCGCTGGCGGGACACCGCCTCGACATCGATGCCCAAACGAACCAGGGCGCTGGTTCCCTGTGCCGTCAAGCGGTAATCCCTGCCCGCAGCCTCGATCCAGTTTCCTCGTAACAGCGCGTCATGCAGCCTGACGGCGACCTCTCCCGCGATGTGGTCATAGCAGGTCCTGGCCTGCCGCAAGGCTGAAGGCGTTGCCGACTGGAACGGCACCACATCGCGGGCGCTGATTGCCAATAGCGCCTCCAGGGCCCGAGCCACCTGGGAATTGGCCAGGCGATAGTAGCGATGCCTGCCCTGCACCAGCATTTCAACCAGTCCCTGCTCACGCAGGCGCAGAAAGTGCCCGCTGGCCGAAGACGCACCGATATCGGCCACGGCCGCCAGTTCCGTGGCCGTACGTGCATGACCATCGAGCAGGCTGCAGAGCATTCGTGCCCGTGCCGGATCGGCGATCGCACCGGCGACGGCTGCCAGGGACAGGTCAGTTGTTTCTGCATCCATAGTTCACCATTACATGAAGTATCTCTGTCAGCGCGCATCATACTCGCCAAAAACCTGTTGAAAGGATGCATTCATGAAACAAGCGAATTTTTTTGGCCGAAAGGTCGTGGCAGCGACCTTCCTGATGGCGGTGTTTGGCTGGGGTATCGGTTTCTATGGGCCGCCGATCTTCCTTCACGCGGTGATCCAGCGCACCGGTTGGCCCCTGCCACTGTGTTCGGCGGCAGTTACCCTGCATTTCCTCGCGGGAATCCTGGTAGTGGTGAATCTGCCCCGGCTCTACAGGGGCCTCGGACTTCCTCTCACCACCGTGCTGGGTTCGGTGCTGCTGGGCGTCGGCATCTACGGCTGGTCCATCGCCGCCCAGCCCTACCAACTGTTCATCGCCGCGACCCTGAGCGGCCTGGGCTGGGTCACGCTCGGCGCGGCCGCCGTCAATGCGCTCATCTCTCCCTGGTTTGTGCTCAAGCGCCCATCCGCCCTGGCAACGGCCTATAACGGCGCAAGTATCGGTGGCGTGATTTTCTCCTCGGCCTGGGTGTACCTGATCGAGCGGATCGGCTTCAGCCAGGCGGCCCTCGTGATTGCCAGCGTGTCGACGGCGACCATTGCCGTGCTGGCAATCACGGTGTTCAGGTTCCGTCCGGAAATGCTCGGGCAGCATGCCGACGGTGCCGCACAACCGCCCGTGCAGCCAGCCGTTGCCCTCATGGCCGTAACCACCTCGCTCTGGCGCGATCGTCGCTTCGTCACCCTGGCGGTGGCCATGTCGCTGGGCCTGTTCGCCCAGATCGGGCTGGTCACTCACCTGTTTCTCATCCTGACCGGGCATGTCAGCGAGACCCGTGCCGGGCTGGCGATGGGATTGGCAACGGCAAGCGCAATCGCAGGTCGCACACTGGTGGGCTGGCTGATGCCAGCGGGGGCGAATCGCCGCAACGTCGCCTGCCTGAGCTACGGTTGCCAACTGCTCGGCTGCCTGGTGCTGACTGGGCTGGGAGCTTTCCCCGAGTCGCTGTGGGTCGGGGTCATCCTGTTCGGCGTAGGCATCGGCAACGCCACCTCGCTGCCACCGCTGATTGCACAAGTGGAGTTTCCAGGGGCGCAGACCCAGCGAGTCGTCACGCTGATCGTTGCCACGGCCCAAGGCTGCTATGCCTTTGCGCCGGCCTTGTTCGGTGCGCTCAAGAGCCTGGCCGGCGCCGCACAGGGGGAACTTCTGCTGCTGGGCTGCGCGGCTATGGTCCAGGGCTTGGCGATCCTCTCCCTGCAGTTGGGCAGACAGGAACAAAGGCCTCTGCTACATGAACCGACGGCCTGATCCTTTCATCTTGCCGGGAACCACGCCGTGCTAGATTTTCCGCGTCGCCCCTCAAACACCGGGATGGAACGTGTCACTGACTGCTCACCGCAAGGCACATGCCGGATTGAGATTTTGCATGGTGCTGTGCACCGCACTCTCGAGCGCCGCCTTCGCTGCCGTGGAACCGGACCCCGGCGGTTCCGGGATCGCCAGTGTCTGCCAACCCTCCGCCAGCAGTCCGTCTGCCAGGCAACTACTGGCTGCGGCGAGTCGGCAACTGAGCGCCACGCCCCAACCGCTGGCCCGTCTGCACACCGAAGGAACCCTGCCAGGCCAGGGCATACGCGAACAGAGCATTGCCGCCGAGAGGGACTGGCCGATCCTGCGTCGGGCAGCACTGGCCTGGCGCCTGAGCGGGGATCCACGCTATCTGAAGCAGGTCGATGAAGGCCTCGCGGCCTGGTTCAGCACCTATCAGCCGGATTTCAATCCGATCGACGAGACCCAACTTGAGCAACTGATCGAGGCCTACACGCTGACCGCCGGACAGTTGCGGCCGCAGACCCGCGAGACCAGTCGCGCCTTCCTGCGCAACCTCGGCAATGGCTACCTGGCCCAGGTCGCCCAGTTCCATGGCGCCAAGGGGGGGACCCATACCAACAACTGGCAGAGCCATCGGGTCAAGCTCGTTACCCTGGCTGCAGCCGCGCTGGCTGACCGCCAGATGCTCAGGCAGGCCTTCGGGCTCTTTCGCCAACAGGTCGCCGATAACCTGCTGCCCGATGGCTCCGTCACCGACTTCAAGGAACGCGATGCCCTGCACTACGTCGTCTATGACCTGGAGCCACTGGTCCAGGCCGCGCTGGCGGCCCGCCCCTACGGCATCGGCGGCAACTGGCTGGACTACCGCACACCAGGCGGCGCTTGGCTGGCGCACTCGCTCGACTGGCTCACGACCTACGCCAGCGGACAACACAGCCACCAGGAGTTCGTCCATACCACCGTGAAATTCGACCGTGACCGTGCAGGTGTTGGCGAAAGCGGCTACAGCGGTAGCTGGGAACCGAAAAGCAGCAGCCAGTTGTATTGGCTGGCGGCACAGCTGGACCAGCGTTATCTGCCGCTCGCCCGGCAACTGGCGCCCAACCCGCCGGATTGGCTGGGCGCCTGCTACCTGAAATAGGTGACCCGCGATGTTTGCAAGGTCCCTGGGGGAGCCGGCTTGCTGGCGATAGCAATCGACCCGACGGCTTCAATCACCGAGCAGGCTTGCCGCCCATCGCGGAGCGCCGGCGAACCGCACCCACGGGGATCGCACACGGCTCAGACCAGGGGTGTTTCCGGACAGGTGTCCGTTAGGCGATATCCAGGGACTTATTGGCGTTAGTCGGAAGGCATCGAACCGGCTAAAGTGCCCATACTGTTTCTGTCCCCGGATAACGCCCCCCATGACCCGACCCCGCTTCCTGCCCGACAACTTCACCCTGACACTGATCAGCGTGGTGATTCTCGCCAGCCTCCTGCCCGCCAGTGGCCAGGTGGCGGTCGGTTTCGGCTGGCTGACCAACATCGCCATCGCCCTGCTGTTCTTCCTGCACGGCGCCAAGCTCTCGCGCGAATCGATCCTCGCCGGTGCCGGCCACTGGCGCCTGCACCTGCTGGTGTTCGGCCTGACTTTCGTGCTGTTCCCGCTGCTGGGCCTGGCGCTCAAGCCGGTGCTCTCGCCGCTGATCGGCGACTCGTTGTACATGGGCATGCTCTACCTCTGCGCCCTGCCCGCCACGGTGCAATCGGCGATCGCCTTCACTTCCCTGGCCCGAGGCAACGTACCGGCGGCGATCTGCAGCGCGGCGGCCTCCAGCCTGTTCGGCATTTTCCTCACGCCGCTGCTGGTGACCCTGCTGCTGAATGTGCATGGCGAGGGTAGCTCCACCCTCGATGCCATCGTGAAGATCAGCGTGCAACTGCTGCTGCCGTTCATTGCCGGCCAGATCGCCCGGCGCTGGATCGGCGCCTGGGTCGGCCGCAACAAGAGCTGGCTGAAGTTCGTCGACCAGGGTTCGATCCTGCTGGTGGTCTACAGCGCCTTCAGCGAAGCGGTGAACGAAGGCATCTGGCACCAGATCCCCGTCCGCGACCTGGCCGGCCTGGTGGTGGTCTGCTGTGTGGTGCTGGGGCTGGTTCTGGCAGCGTCGACCCTGCTGGGCAAGGCCTTCGGCTTCGACCAGGAAGACCGTATCACCATCCTGTTCTGCGGTTCGAAGAAGAGCCTGGCCACCGGCGTACCCATGGCCCAGGTGCTGTTCGCCGGCAGTACCATCGGCGTGCTGATCCTGCCGCTGATGCTGTTCCACCAGATCCAGCTGATGGTCTGCGCGGTGCTGGCCCAGCGCTACGCCAAGCGCCCGGAGTCGGTTGGCGAACTGATGGGCCAGGTCGATCCTTGAAGCCCTGCCAGGGTCCCCACCTGACTGTAGGAGCGTGGCTTGCCCGCGAAAAGGCCCCCAAGCCTCGCGCAGAACCCTAGAATCTCCCACAGAAGGCATTTCCGGTTCCCGCAGGGACGGTGGACCGGATCGGCAGTACCCTTGCCGAGTCAGCGACAGCGGCGCAGCATGTGCCGTACATAACAAGCAGCCATGAGGAAATCCAATGCTTCTGCACCTGTCGACCTGGACCGAGATCGGCCAGTTTCTCGAACGCAGCCGTACCATCGTCGTACCCATCGGCTCCAACGAGCAGCATGGCCCCACCGGGCTGCTGGGGACCGACTGGATGTGTCCGCAGATCATTGCCCATGAGGCGCAGAAAAACGCCGATATCCTCATCGCTCCGACCTTCAACATCGGCATGGCTCAACACCACCTGGCGTTTCCAGGCACCATCTCGCTGCGGCCGTCGACCTTCATCGCCGCCATCGGCGACTGGGTACGCTCCCTGGCCGGTCACGGCTTCGAGAAGATCCTGTTTCTCAACGGCCACGGCGGCAACATCGCCTCGATCGAGGCAGCGTTCTCCGAACTGTATGCCGAAGCCAGTTTCGCCAGGCGCCGCGCCGGTTTCGCCCTGAAGCTGTGCAACTGGTGGGACCTTGAGGGCGTCGGCGAATTGGCTCGTGAGCAGTTCCCGACCGGCCACGGCAGCCACGCCACGCCTTCGGAGATCGCTGTGACGCAGTGGGCCTATCCGGACGCCATCAAGTCGGCCGAGTACTCGCCGCAAATCGCCAACACCGGGCCGATCCGCGAAGCGCTCGACTTCCGTGCACGCTTCCCGGATGGCCGCATGGGCTCCGACCCGGCCCTGGCCAGCGTGGAAAAAGGCGGCGCTCTGGTGCACCTGGCGGCACAGAGCCTGGTGAAGGAAGTGCAAGCCTTCAGCCGCGAAGCACTCCCGTAGTGACGGCTGGCCTGAACTAGAGCATTGGCACGGCAATCAGCAGGATCGCCGTGCCATGAGTCGCCGTCGAAGCCAGCACGCCATGGCGCATGCGAACCAGCGCACAAGCCAGCCCCTCCAGCAGGGTGAAGAGCAGCACCGGCCAACCCAGTTGGGTAACCGTCAGCGCCAGGAAGGCATGACAGGCGGAAAACGCCACGGCACTGATCAACGCCGCCCGCAGCAGCGACACCTGCTGCTCCAGATAGCCTTGCAGGAACCCGCGAAACAGCACCTCCTCCAGCGCATTGGCGCCATAGGCCAGCACCAGCATTGCGGGGAACCAGCTCCAGTAGCCGGCGATCGCGGCCGGTTCGATGCCCTGATACAGCCGCAACGGCAAGCCGATCAGGCAGCCGATAGCGACACCCAGCACCGGCCCGGCAATAGGGTTGCCCCTGAACCACACAACCCGTTGCCACAACGACGGCACCCGCCAGGCCAATAGCGCCATCAGCCCCAGGGACAAGCCACCGAGCACGGTCAGCACGAACGGATTGGCGATAAAGCCGATCTGCAGGTCGCCGCTGAGCGACCACAGGCCCAGCGGCGTCATCGCGTCGCGCAGCAGCACGAAGGTCAGCAGCAGGATCATGATGCGCAGGGCCGGCTGGGTCCCAGGCAACAGGCCAAACCAGAACCCGCAAAGCAGCAGGCCGGGTATCAGGTAAAGCCCGTAGTGGATCAGAACGACGAGTCCGTCATGGATCATTCGGCCATCCCTGGTATCGGCGCGCAGTGAGAGGCGTCCGTTTTAGCAAGTTTCCGGCTGTGCGAACAATCCTGAATGTGGCGTGATTCCCTGTGGAAGCTCGCCAGCATGCAGATATCCGTAGCGTGCATTCAATCGGGAAAAACGGGATTCAAGACTTAATCGGTCTGAAAATAAAAACTTGAGAAGAGAGAAAATGGCAGGGGCGGCTGGATTCGAACCAACGCATGGCAGGATCAAAACCTGCTGCCTTACCGCTTGGCGACGCCCCTGTAGATTTGAAGCTGACATTGTCGCTTTCCTTGGCGACCCTGGCGGGCCACTGCGACAACGAGGACAAATGTATCAACCTTTATTCGCGATGGGAAGCCCCATCAGATAAAAAAATTCTTTGAATACAGCTACTTATTTATGGGTGGCCAGCAGACCGCCATTCCCTGATGGCACGCCCCTGGACAAAACACCCTGCCCCCGCCCGTTTGCGATCGGCGCAATCCCGACCTATGGTCCAAACACCACTCCTTCACAACCCGCTCCCCGGGCCGCTGTCCATCCAATACGAAGCCATCCGTAACGAGGTGAAGACATGCAGAACAATTCCCGCCCCGCCGTGCTCGAACTGATCGGCAATACACCGCTGGTCCGGGTCAGCCGTTTCGACACCGGCCCCTGTACGCTGTTTCTCAAGCTCGAATCGCAAAACCCCGGCGGCTCGATCAAGGATCGGGTCGGCCTGGCCATGATCGATGCCGCCGAGCGCGACGGCCGGCTGCGCCCGGGCTCGACCATCATCGAGGCCACTGCCGGCAACACCGGCCTGGGCCTGGCGCTGGTGGGCCGGGCCAAGGGCTATCGGGTGGTACTGGTGGTACCGGACAAGATGTCCACCGAGAAGGTCCTGCACCTCAAGGCCATGGGCGCCGAGGTGCATATCACCCGCTCCGACGTCGGCAAGGGCCATCCCGAGTACTACCAGGATGTCGCCGCCCGGCTGGCCAGGGAAATTCCCGACTCCTTTTTCACCGACCAGTTCAACAACCCGGCCAACCCGCTGGCCCACGAAACCAGTACCGCACCGGAGATCTGGGCGCAGACCCAGCATGACGTCGACGCCATCGTCGTCGGCGTCGGTTCGGCCGGCACCCTCACCGGGCTGACCCGGTTCTTCCAGCGCGTGCAGCCGAACCTGGCGATGGTGCTGGCCGACCCGCTGGGTTCGGTGGTCGCCGAATACAGCCGCAGCGGTAGCCTCGGCACGGCCGGCTCGTGGGCGGTGGAAGGGATCGGCGAGGATTTCATTCCGTCGATTGCCGACCTCTCCAGCGTGCGCCAGGCCTATTCGATCACCGACGAGGAAAGTTTCGACCACGCCCGCCAGTTGCTGCGCGCCGAAGGCATTCTCGGCGGTTCCTCGACCGGTACCCTGCTGGCGGCGGCACTGCGCTACTGTCGCGAGCAGACCCGTCCCAAGCGCGTCGTCACCTTCGTCTGCGACACCGGCACCCGCTACCTGTCCAAGGTCTACAACGACCAGTGGATGAACGACCAGGGCCTGCTGCAGGTCAAGCGCTACGGCGACCTGCGCGACCTGATCGCCCGCCGCTTCGAGGACGGCCGGGTGATCAGCGTCGGCCCGGACGATACCCTGCTGACCGCCTTCCAGCGCATGCGCCTGGCGGACGTTTCGCAACTGCCGGTACTGGTCGATGGGCAACGACTGGTCGGGGTCATCGACGAGTCCGACATCCTGCTCGGCATGCATGACGATGCCGCGCATTTCCGCCTGAGTGTCGCCAGCGTCATGACCGACCAGTTGCAGACCCTCTCGCCCGGCGCCAGCCTCGCCGAACTGCAGGCTGAACTGGACCGCGGGCTGGTGGCGATCATCGCCGACGCTTCGGGCTTCCACGGCCTGATCACCCGCTTCGACCTGCTCAATCACCTGCGGAGATCCCTCGCATGAGCCAGCACGACCAATCCGCGGCCAGCCGCGCCTTCGCCACCCGGGTGATCCATGCCGGTCAGGCGCCTGACCCGACCACCGGGGCGTTGATGCCGCCGATCTACGCCAACTCCACCTACCTGCAGGACAGCCCCGGGGTGCACAAGGGCTTCGACTACGGCCGCTCGCACAACCCCACGCGTTTTGCCCTGGAGCGTTGCGTGGCGGACCTGGAAGGCGGCAGCCGGGCCTTCGCCTTTGCTTCCGGGCTGGCGGCTATCGCCACCGTGCTCGAACTGCTCGACGCCGGTGCCCATGTGGTCTCCGGCAACGACCTGTATGGTGGCACCTTCCGCCTGTTCGACAAGGTGCGCCAGCGCAGCGCCGGGCATCGATTCAGCTTCGTCGACCTGACCGTCCCCGATGCGCTGGAGACGGCCTTGCAGGCAGATACACGGATGGTCTGGATCGAGACGCCGAGCAATCCCCTGCTGAGCCTCACCGACCTGGCGGCCGTTGCCCGCCTGTGCCGTGACCGGGGCATCCTCTGCGTCGCCGACAATACCTTTGCCAGTCCCTGGATCCAGCGGCCGTTGGAGTTGGGTTTCGATATCGTCGTGCATTCGACCACCAAGTACCTGAACGGCCATTCCGACGTGATCGGCGGCATCGCGGTGGTGGGGCAGAATACCGAACTGGCCGACCGTCTGGGTTTCCTGCAGAACGCGGTGGGGGCCATTTCCGGGCCCTTCGATGCCTTCCTGACCCTGCGCGGCGTGAAGACCCTGGCGCTGCGCATGGAGCGCCATTGCAGCAACGCCCTGGAACTGGCGACCTGGCTGGAACGCCAGCCACAGGTGGCGCGGGTGCATTACCCCGGCCTGCCGTCCCATCCGCAGCACGAACTGGCGCGTCGACAGATGCGCGGCTTTGGCGGGATGATCAGCGTCGATCTGAAAACCGACCTGGCCGGTTCGCGACGCTTTCTGGAAAACGTGCGGATCTTTGCCCTGGCCGAAAGCCTGGGTGGCGTGGAAAGCCTGATCGAGCACCCGGCGATCATGACCCATGCCACCATCCCTCCAGCGACACGCGCCCAACTGGGGATCGGCGATGCGCTGGTACGTCTGTCGGTGGGCGTGGAGGACGTCGAGGATCTGCGGGCCGACCTGGCACAGGCCCTGGCACGGATCTGAAACACAACCTCCCGACCATCAACCGAGGAGTATCGGCATGCCCAGCAAAAACACCATCTGCCTCTGGTTCGACGGCACGGCACTGGAAGCCGCGACCTTCTATGCCCAGACCTTCCCCGACAGTTCGGTGACCGCAGTCCACCGTGCTCCCCGCGACTACCCCTCGGGAAAACAGGGCGATGTCCTGACCGTCGAGTTCACGGTCATGGGCATCCCCTGCCTGGGCCTCAACGGCGGCCCGACCTTCCCCCATAGCGAGGCCTTCTCCTTCCAGGTGGCGACCGACGACCAGGCCGAAACCGACCGGCTGTGGCAGGCGATCGTCAGCCATGGCGGGCAGGAAAGTGCCTGCGGCTGGTGCAAGGATAAATGGGGGTTGTCGTGGCAGATCACGCCACGTGCGCTGACCGCGGCGATCAGCCATCCGGACCCGGCGGCGGCCAGGCGCGCATTCGACGCAATGATGGGGATGGGCAAGATCGACATCGCCGTGATCGAGGCGGCCCTCAAGGGCTGAGCGGTGTTTTCGGGACAAGGGCGATATCCGACGAACAGCACGATTGCACAATGCCAGCCGTCGGACATCGCATGCACCATTTTGGGTTCTCTACTAGCCTTGGCAACTCATGGAATCCCCGTTTGCCCGGCAAACCATTGTTCAAGGAGAAATCAATGACGACCCCCGTACTGATGGCCGAACGCACCTACCGCAACTGGTCCACCCCGATTCTGCTGGAACTCAATCTGCGCGCGCACCAACTGGACGCACCTTCGCGTCAGGCCCTGCGCAATGTACTGATCGAACGTCGAATGGCCGACCTGGGCAGTCCGACCGGGGTCGAGCGGCGCAAGACCGCCTGACCCGCAGGATTCGATAGTGGGAGCGGGCTTGCCCGCGAACGGGTCCTCAGGACCGCTAAACGCTTCGCGGGCGAGCCTGCTCCCACAAGTCTCCGGCCCGGCACAAGACCGTGCAATCCGGAAGAGTGCGGGGTTACGACTTGGCCCCTTCGTAGTTGACCATCCAGGCCACGCCGAAACGATCCTCGAACATGGCAAAACGTTCAGCCCAGAAAGTTTTCGCCAGCGGCATGAAAACCTTGCCGCCCTCGCTCAGCCCCTTGAACAACCGCTCGGCCTCGGCGGCGCTGTCGACGTTGAGGGAGACCGATACCCCCTGCGGTTTCTGAAACGGCTGGCCGGACGGGCAGTCCGAGGCCATCAGGCTGAACCCGCCCACGGTCAGGCAGGCATGCAAAATCTTGTCACTGTCCTTGGGCACTTCAGCCTCCGCGGGTGCATCGGCAAAGGACAGCGAAAACAGCTCGCCGCCCAGCACGCGCTTGTACAGAGCGAAGGCTTCCTTGCAGTCACCGTTGAAGGTCAGGTAGGGAATGATTCTCATGGTGGATCTCCTGTCGTCAGGTTTCACGGTTGTCCGGACAACTGCGTGCGCAGGCGTTCTTCCTGCTCACGCAACTCGGGGGTCAGGCATTCGCCGAAATCCTCGGCTTCGAAGATCTGGCGAATCTCGATATCGCTGTCGCTGACCATCGGGTTCGGGCAGCGCTTGACCCAATCGATGGCCTCCTGCAGCGACTGGACCTGGAAGATCCAGAAGCCGGCGATCAATTCCCTGGTCTCGATGAAGGGACCCTCCACGACCGTACGCTGCTGGCCGGAAAAGCGTACGCGGGCCCCTTTGGAACTGGGATGCAGGCCCTCGGCGGCGAGCATCACCCCGGCCTTCACCAGTTCCTCGTTGTAGGCGCCCATGGCGGCCAGCAGTTGCGCGCTGGGCATTTCCCCGGCTTCCGATTCGGGGCTGGCCTTGACGATCACCATAAATCGCATGGCTGTTCTCCTGATGGTGGATGAGCCGTCCCTGTGGCGGCTCTACGGGTTAATCGAACGGCCGGGCACGGAATCGACAGGCCGCTGAAAATATTTTTCCAGCAATGCCGCTGGTCCGGTTCAGACGTTGCCCACAAGCGACTGTCGAGAAGGCCAGACGCCAATCGACTAAGCATAGAACTGTACCCCCACCGCTTCCCGGCGCCCTTGCCGGGCGGCACCGACCACAAGGAAACCTCGTGATGAACCAGCCCAACGTTGAACAACATGCCGTGGTATCGCGCCAGGAGTGGCTGGCGGCGCGTCGGGAACACCTGATCCAGGAGAAGGCCCTCAGCCGTCAGCGCGAGCAGCTCAGCGCCGCGCGGCGTGCCCTGCCCTGGCTGCGGGTCGACAAGGACTACCGCTTCGAAGGTGCCGATGGCCCGCGACGGCTGGCCGACCTGTTCGGCAACCACAGCCAGTTGATCGTCTATCACTTCATGTTCGGCGACGGCTGGGCCGAGGGCTGCCCCCACTGTTCGTTCCTGGCCGATCATTTCGACGGTGCCAACCTGCACCTGGCCCATCACGACGTTGCGTTCGTTGCCATTTCCCACGCGCCGTGGGCCCGGTTCCAGGCCTTCAGACGGCGCATGGGCTGGCGGTTCGAGTGGCTGTCCTCGGCCGGCAGCGACTTCAACCACGACTTCGGCGTGAGCTTTTCGCCCGAGGAACGGGCCAGCGGCCAGATCGACTACAACTACCAACGCCTCGCCGGCGGTGCCGAGGAAATGCCCGGGCTCAGCGTGTTCTACCGCAACAGCGAAGGTGAGATCTTCCATACCTATTCAACCTATGCGCGAGGCCTGGACATCCTGATCGGCGCGCACAACTTCCTCGACCTGACGCCCAAGGGACGCAACGAAGGCCCGATCATGAACTGGGTCCGGTTCCATGATCGCTACACCGACAGTGCCCGGCACGCCTGCTGCGGGTCCCATGGCGATAAATAATCAATGAGCCTGTTGCCACGTTCGTCATAAGATCGGCGTACGCTGACAAGTTCATGCCGGGCCTGCCCGTCACCAGCAATTCAGACCAGTCCTACAAAATATGCTGACTTTGCTCCCCTCCCCGGTCGAAAGTCCGGGGTTGGGCGGGCAAACACGACCATTCGTCAGCAGAACGGTTAATATCGAAAAGCTATTACTGCACTCTTTCCCCTATCAGCCCCTGTCAGAGAGGAACAATGGATTCTGCCGCCGTCTCGCTTGGTCAACGTTCGGATTTCGCCCTGGCCCTCTCGGGGGGCGGTGTCCGGGCCATGGTGTTTCATCTGGGGGTACTCAGGTATCTGGCCGAACAACAGGCGCTGGAGCGGGTCAGCCAGCTCTCGACCGTTTCCGGTGGCAGCCTGCTGGTGGGACTGCTGTTGCATGAGAACGGCGGGCAGTGGCCCGATTCGGCGCAGTTCCAGCAGCGGCTGTATCCGCTGCTGCGGGAAAAGCTCTGCTCACGCAGCCTGTTGCTCAGTGGCCTGCGCCAGTTGCTCAATCCGCTGAACTGGCGCTTCCTGCTGTCGCGGGCCAACCTGCTGGCGTTGGGCCTGCGCAACGAATGGGGCGTGGATGGCCTGCTGTCGCAGGTCGGTGTCCGGCCGGACTGGTCGATCAACGGCACCACGGCCGAGAACGGCAAGCGCTTTCGCTTCAAGCGCAGCAACATGGGCGACTACTCCATCGGCTACGCCGCCACGGGCGACATGCCGTTGGCCGAGGCCCTGGCGGTTTCGGCGGCATTTCCCGGCGGCATCGGCCCGCTGGTGCTCGACAGCCGGCGCTTCAAATGGATGCAACGCGGCTGGGATGCGCCGTTGAACACGGCGGTGCCAACCAAACCGCCCTTCGCCAGGCTGCACCTGTATGACGGTGGTGTCTACGACAACCTCGGCCTGGAGCCGTTCTTCGACGCGGCCACCGGACGCAGCAAACGCTACGAATACCCGATCGTCGTCTGTGATGCCGGCGCACCGCTCAAGCCGGGCTTCCAGGCCGGCGTACTGAGCCCCTGGCGGCTCAAACGCATGGCCGACATCATGTCCGACCAGTCCCGGGCCCTGCGGATACGCAGCTTTGTCGAATACCTCAACCAGGCGCCCGGGCGCGGCAGCTACCTGGGCATCGCCAGCGCGCTGATCGAGGCGCCGGCAGGCAGCGATGCGGCGTTTGCCGCAAGCTTCCCCACCAGCCTGAATCGCCTGAGCAACAAGGTCTTCGACCGTATCGCCCGGCATGGTCATGCCGTGGCGCGGGTCACCGACCGGCAATACGGCCTGTTGCCGGCAGTATCGGCGACAAGCCGCCCCGAGGAACCGGCCTGAGCGTCACTCAAGGCAGCACCAGCACACCCAGGCTGGCACTGACCACCAGGGCGGTGCCGGCGAACTGCAGCGGCACCATCGGTTGGCTCAGCACCACGTAGCCGGCCAATGCACCGACCGCCGGTTCGACACTCATCAGGATGCCAAACGCCGAGGTTGGCATCCGCCGCAGTGCGATCATCTCCAGGCCATAGGGCAGCAGCGGTACGAACAGCGCCAGCCCGGCACAACTGGCCACCTGCAGCCACGGCAGGTGCCCACCGCTTTGCCACAGCCCCAAGGGTGCGGTGATCACGGCAGCGGCCAGCAGCGACACCGACAGTCCTTCAAACCCCGAGAACAGGCTGCCGACCCGTTTCATCAGCAGGATATAGCCGGCCCAGCCCGCCGCCGAACCCAAGGCCAGCAGCAGCCCCAGGGGCTCACCGACCCAGCCCTGGTCATTACGCGCCAGGAGCAGTACGCCCAGCAGCGCCAGGAACGGCCAGACCAGCGCCCGCCAACGACGGATAGCCAGGCTCGCCACCAGCAGCGGCCCGAGAAACTCGATGGCGATCGCCAGCCCCAGGGGAATGCGTTGGATGGCGGCAAAAAAGCAGCTGGTCATTACCGCCATGGCCAGGCCCAGCCCGGCGGCGGCCCCCCAGCGCGACCACGAGTAACTGCGCAACCGCGGACGCACCAGCAGTCCCAGGATCGCCGCCGCCCAGCACAGGCGCAACCAGGTGGTACTGAAGGTTCCATAGCTGTCCATGGTTGGTGTCGACAGTGCCGCACCGAATTGCACGAAGAGCATCGACAGCACGCACAGCCCCGCGGCCAGCAACAGATTCCGGCGAGAGGTGCGTGCGACTGAGGGGTTCAGTACGGCGGCGTTGTCCTGCATGGCAAAAACTCCTGTCAATGAGCGCCTATCCTAGCCAGCCGGCCGATATTCAAATAAGCTGATATTCCTGATTACAGCTTAAGGAATTTTGATAATGCGCGATCTCGACAGCAGCCTGCTGCGAACTTTCGCCACCGTCGCCGAGACCGGTACGGTCGGTGCTACCGCCCAGCGCCTGGGGCGGACCCAGGCCGCCGTCAGCATGCAACTGCGCCGCCTGGAGGAAGACCTGGAGCGGCGGCTGTTCGAACGCTCGCCCCGTGGCCTGCGCCTGACCGAGGCCGGTCATACCCTGCTGCCCTACGCCCACAGCATTCTCGGCACCGGTGCCGATGCCCGGCGGGCGCTGGCGGCCAGCCAGGTGGCGGGCACAGTGCGCCTGGGCCTGCTGGAGGATATCGCCATCGGCAGCCTGCCGCGGGCACTGCAACGGTTTTCCGCGGCCTATCCGCAGGTCAGCCTGGAAATCACCGTCGACAGCAGCGCAGCCATGTCCGCCCGGCTGCTCGAGGGTGCACTGGATATCGTCGTCGGCGACACCCATGGCATCAACGCCAGGCCCCAGGTGAGCTGGGAGTTGCCGCTGTTCTGGGTCGGCGCCCGTGGGCTGGTGCTCGAACCGACGCTGGACGCCCGGGTCCTGTCCCTGGTGACCTTCAGCGGCACCTGCCTGTGGCAGCCGCGGGTGGAGCAGCAACTGAAACAGGCCGGTATCGGCTGGCGGGTGGTGTGCAGCAGCACCAGCCTGCCGGCGGTGCAGTCGGCGGTCGAGGCCGGCCTGGGCATTGCGGTACTGCTCGAAGGCAACATCCGTACGCAAAGCATGCGGGTGCTGGGGGCTGCCGAAGGTCTGCCAGCCGCACCGGTGGTGACCTTCGGGCTCTACGTGCGCCCCGTCCCTGCCGTCCAGGCCCCGGCTGTCAGGGCGATGCAGCGATTTCTCGAAGAGGCGTTGAACATCCCCAGCGCCTGACTCACTCGCCCGCTGCGGCCAGCTCGAAACAGAACACCGCGCCCTTGCCGGGCACCGACAGCAGACGGATCTGGCTGTCGTGCAACTGCAGGATACGCCGCACGATCAACAGGCCGAGGCCGCCGCTGCGACGGTCGCCGTCCTGGTTGAAGGGACGCCGGAACAGGTTGTCCAGCAGCTTGGGCGGGATACCCGGCCCCGTATCGCTGACGGTCACCCGGACCTTGCCCGATGCATGCACCAGCGCCACCTCGATGCTGCCGCCTTCCGGGGTATGACGCAGGGCGTTGTCGATCAGGTTGGTCAGCACCCGTTCGATCATGCCGAGGTCGGCACTCACCATCGCCGCACCGCGCGGCAGTACCGCCAACAGCTTCGAATGGCGGGTTTCGGCCATCAGCTCGAATTTCTGGAACACGTCCTGGATCAGGTCGCTGAGGGAGAAATCCTCCCGTTCCAGACGCACCTCGCCATGCTCCAGGCGCGCCAGTTCGAACAGGGCCTGGGCCAGTTGCCGGACCTTGTTGCTCTGCGCCAGCGCGGTGCCCAGGTAACGCTTGCGCTCGTCCGGCGCCAGCAGCTCGCCCTTGAGCGACAGGGTTTCCAGGTAACCGTGCAGGGACGCCAGTGGCGTACGCAGGTCATGGGAGATGTTCGCCACCAGCTCGCGCCGGTCCTGGTCGAGTTGGGTCAGGGCCCGCCACTGTTCGCCGATACGCACCGCCATCTGGGCGAAACTCGCTTCCAGCACCTCGATTTCGTTGCCACCCCCCGAACCGGCAAGAGGCAGTGTCGGCGGGTTGACCGGGGCGGCATCGGTGTCGAAATCGCGCATGGTCTCGGTCAGGCGACGCAGTGGCCGGGTGATCAGGCGAAAGGCAATCAGACCGGCGATCAACCCCAGCAGTGCCACCAGGCCCATGGCCCACAGCGTGGTGCGCAACACCGTGCTGGCACTCACGCGCGCCGCCAGGCGGTCATGCTCCTCGCCCTGCAGGACCACGTAGAGATAGCCCAACGCCTTGCCGCCACCGTGCAGCGCGGCGGCGCTGAACACCTTGCGTCCATCGGTACTGCGCGGGTCATCGCCCAGAATCGGCAGCGGCTGGCCGTCCAGCAGGCGCCGGATCGGCTCCAGGTCGACCTGGTCACGCTTGAGATGGCCCTGGGGCGCGGCGTCGCCAGTGATCCGCCCGCTCGGATCGAGCAGGTACACCTCGACGCTGGGGTTGACGTTCATCAGTTGGCCGAACAGCGCCCGCACACCGTCCATGGTCAGGCCCTCGGTACCCACCAGGCGGTTTTCCAGGGCGATGCTGCGGGCCAGGTCGCGGGACAGCCCCTGCACCACCTCCTTTTCGTGCATGTCGCTGGCGCGCACCTGCAGCCACACCGAGGCGCCGCAGCAGGCCAGCAGCAGGATCGAGAACACCACGGACAGGCGCTGGGACAGGCTCAGGTTCATTCGGCACGCCCCGCGGGAGCAAAACGATAACCGCGGCCCCAGACCGTGAGAATCCGTTCGGGCTGTGCCGGATCGACCTCGATCTTCGCCCGCAGGCGGTTGATATGGGTGTTGACCGTGTGTTCGTAGCCATCGTGCTGGTAACCCCAGACCTGGTTCAGCAGATCCAGGCGTGAATACACCGTACCGGGGTTCTTCATGAAGAAGTGCAGCAGGTCGAACTCCCGTGGCGTCAGGTCCAGTGCCTGGCCGTCGAGCCGGGCCTCGCGGGCCAGCGGGTCCAGGCTCAGGCCGTTGAGTTCGAGACTGCCGGCGTCGACCTTGAGGCTCCTGGCCAGGGCATCGACCCGCCGCAGCAGGGCCTTGACCCGCGCCGCCAGCTCGAGCATCGAGAACGGCTTGGCCAGGTAGTCGTCGGCGCCCAGCTCCAGGCCCAGCACCCGATGCATCTCGCTGGAGCGGGCGCTGGTGATGATGATCGGCGTGTAGCGCGCCATGGCCCGGGCCTGGCGGCAGATTTCCAGGCCATCGACGCCCGGCAGCATCAGGTCGAGGATCAGCGCATCCCAGCCGCCCTTCTCCAACTGTGCCAGGCCCAGATTGCCGTCGGCACAATGGGTGACCTCGTAGCCCTCGTCCCGCAGGTGCAGGCTCAGCAGCCCGGCCAGGTGCAGGTCATCCTCGACGATCAGAATGCGTTTGGGTGAATCCATGGTGTGACGTTCCTGCAGGTGAAATATCCGGGACGTTCACAGCATATGACGTCCGCCCCATTGTGCCGAATCGGCAGGGGGAAAATGTTCACGATTAATTTAACTTTGCGGGAGGATTTGGCGACCGTTGCCGGCCGACACTGAAAGCCTGATCAATTGCCGTGGAGATCATGCCATGTCCAGCAGAAGACGCTTTCTTCTTTCCAGTGCCGCCGCCCTGCTCGCCGCCGGTTTCGTCGACTGGCGCGCGGTGGCCGCCACCCTCGGCGGCAACGCTGCCCCAGGCGTCACGGACGAGACCTTCGAGGTCAACCACAGCGACGCCGAATGGCGGGCGATGCTGAACGACAGCCAGTACCAGGTGCTGCGCCATGAGGGCACCGAACGCCCCTACAGCAGCCCCCTCAACGACGAACACCGCGCCGGTGTCTTCGCCTGCGTCGGCTGCCGGCAGACGCTGTTTTCCTCCTCGGCCAAGTTCGACAGCCACACCGGCTGGCCGAGCTTCACAGCGCCGCTGGAGAACGCCGTCGGCACCCGTCGCGACAGCTCGCTGGGCATGGTCCGCACCGAAGTGCATTGCCATCGCTGCGGCGGCCACCTGGGTCACGTGTTCCCCGACGGGCCGGCACCGACCGGCTTGCGCTACTGCATGAACGGCGTGGCGATGAGCTTCACGCCGAGTGCGGGCTGACCGGCTGGGCCTGTTTGCGGGCAAGCCCTGCTCCTACAGGGGCCAACCCCAGCCAGAGACCCACGGCCGGCAACGTTTCAACTTCATCGACAAGGATCTGCATCATGCTTTTAATCATCCTGGCGTACCTGGGCGGTCTGCTGACCATCCTGAGCCCGTGCATCCTGCCGGTGCTGCCCTTCGTGTTCGCCCGCTCCGGCGAATCGTTGCGCCGCAGCGGCCTGCCGCTGCTGTGCGGCATGGCCCTGACCTTCGCCCTGGTCGCCACCCTCGCCGCCGTCGGCGGTGGCTGGGTGGTGCGGGCCAATCAGTACGGGCGCTGGCTGGCGATGGCGCTGATGGCCTTCTTCGCCATCACCCTGCTCTTCCCCCACCTGGCCGATCGCCTGGCGCGGCCGCTGGTTTCGGCCGGTGACCGGCTGTCACGCTCGGCCCACGCGGAAAGCGGGCAGCCGAGCGTGCGCTCGTCGTTCGTTCTCGGTATCGCCACCGGTCTGCTGTGGGCTCCCTGCGCCGGGCCGATCCTCGGCCTGATCCTCACCGGTGCGGCCCTGCAGGGCGCCAACATCGGCACCACGCTATTGCTGCTGGCCTATGCCGCCGGTGCCGCCACCTCCCTGGCCGGTGCCCTGCTGGTCGGTGGTCGGGTATTCAGCGCGATGAAACGCAACCTCGGGACCGGCCAGTGGCTACGCCGCGGTCTCGGCGCGGCGATGCTCGCCGGGGTGGCGGCGATTGCCCTGGGCCTGGACACCGGCCTGCTGACCCGGGTCTCGACGGTCGCCACTGCCGGCATCGAGCAGAAACTGCTGGATACCTTCAACCCGGCGCCGCAGCCAGGCGCAATGATGGCGGCGGTGGTTCACGATGAACAACCGGCCGGCAGCATGATGGCCATGGCCGCCAAAACGTCGACTGAACGCCCCCTGCCGGTCGAAGGCACCCTGCCCGATCTCTCCGGCGCCGTGCAGTGGCTCAACTCGGCCCCCCTGAGCGCCGCCGAACTCAAGGGCAAGGTGGTGCTGATCGACTTCTGGACCTACTCCTGCATCAACTGCCTGCGCAGCCTGCCCTACGTCAACGCCTGGGCACAGAAGTACCACGACCAGGGCCTGGTGGTGATCGGCGTGCATGCTCCGGAGTTCGCCTTCGAACGCGACATCGACAACGTACGCCAGGCCGTGAGCAAGCTGGGGATCCGCTATCCGGTGGCGATCGACAATGACTACGCCATCTGGCGTGGCTTCAACAACCAGTACTGGCCGGCGCACTACTTCATCGATGCCCGGGGCCGGGTGCGCTACCACCACTTCGGCGAAGGCGACTATGCCGGCTCCGAGCAGGTGATCCAGCAACTGCTGGCCGAAGCCGGCAACCGGAACGTCTCCGGCGGCGTGGTCAGCACCCAGGCCAGCGGTGTGATGCAGGCGGCGGATGAAGCCGAAGTGAAATCGCCGGAAACCTACATCGGCTATGACCGTGCCGAGCATTTCGCTTCCCCGGGCCAGCAGCTCGCCGACCAACCCAAGACCTATGACGCGCCCCGGCAACCGCAGCTGAATCAGTGGGGCCTGGCGGGCAACTGGACCGTGCGCCCGGAACAGGCGGCCTTGAACCAGGCAGGCGGCTCTATCGTTTTCCGCTTCCATGCCCGTGACCTACATCTGGTGCTCGGCCCTTCCGCCAACGGCCAACCCGTTCGCTTCAAGGTGCAGGTCGATGGCAAGGCGCCCGGCGCGGACCACGGCACCGATACCGACGCCAACGGCCAGGGCACGGTGACCGAACAGCGCCTGTATCAGTTGGTGCGCCAGGCCGGTGACGTCGGCGACCACACCTTTTCCATCGAATTTCTCGACCCCGGTGTGCAGGCCTACGCCTTCACCTTCGGTTGATTACCAAGAGGATGCATGAAATGAGCAAGTCCATGATGCAGAAAAAAAACGTCTCGCCGCTGTTGACGATGGCCGCTGTGGCCGGCCTGGCCCTGTCGATCCTGCTGGTGCAGCGCCTGGCCTTTGCCGCCGAGCCGGCGGTGCAGATCGCTCCGCCGGCGCTGGATGAGCCGGCCACCGCCGGCCAGGCCACGGCCGTGTTCGCCGGCGGCTGCTTCTGGGGTGTCCAGGGCGTGTTCCAGCATGTGCGCGGGGTGCAGAACGTGGTGTCCGGCTATGCCGGCGGCGCGGCGGGTACCGCCCATTACGAACAGGTTGGCGAAGGCGATACCGGGCATGCCGAATCGGTGCAGATCACCTACGACCCGAGCCAGGTCAGCTATGGCAAGCTGCTGCAGGTGTTCTTCTCGGTGGCCCACGACCCGACCCAACTCAACCGCCAGGGGCCGGACAGCGGCACGCAGTACCGCTCGGCGATCTTCCCGGTGAATGCCGGGCAGGAAAAGATCGCCCAGGCGTATATCGCGCAGTTGGATGGCGCCAGGGTGTTCCCGTCGAAGATCGTCACCCGGATCGAGGACAACAAGGTGTTCTATCCGGCCGAGGGGTATCACCAGAACTACCTGACCTTGCATCCCTACGTGCCCTACATCGCCATCAACGACCTGCCGAAGGTGGAGAACCTCAAGCGCATGGAGCCGCAGTGGTATCGGGAAGATCCGGTGCTGGTGCCGGATATACGGTGATCCTGAGGGCCTCTTCGCGGGCAAGCCCGGCTGCTGCAGGTTGTGCCGTACAGGGCTGTTTGTTCTGCACGTTCCTGTAGGCGCCGGGCTTGCCCGCGAAAGCGACGGAGCAGGCACCCTCTATGTCAAACGGTGCCTCGCCCCTCAGGGATAACGCCGCTTGTCCGGCGCGGGCGGGAAGTACTGGTACAACCAGGTCTCGCTCAACGTCCGCTCGCCGCTGCGGATGAACAGCCGCATCTCCACCGGGTCGACGCTGTCATTGGTCGGGTACCAGTCGAAGATCACCCGGTAGCCGCCGATCTCATCCAGCTTGAGGACACTGAAATCCTTCACCTGACCATTGGAGGTGGTGACCACCGGCTCGATCCCGCTCCCCTCCGGCAGCCGCTCCAGCCCGCCGCCGTTGAAGTCCACGGCAAAACGCCGGGCCCAGACTTCGGGGTAATGCTCGCCCGGCGCCCAGCCCTCGGTGAAACCACCCATGCCCGAGCGCGTCGCATGCACCCGTGCCAGCGGTGTACCCACCGGCGGCAGCGCGCTCCAGTACAGCTTGTAGCCGTAGCTCAGCGAGTCACCGGCCTTGACCGGCTGCTTCGGGGTCCAGAAGGCGACGATGTTGTCCATGGTTTCGCCGGTGGTCGGGATCTCCAGCAACTGCACCGAGCCCTCGCCCCAGGGCGTGGTCGGCTCGACCCACAGGCTCGGCCGGCGGCTGTACCAGTCCACGGTGTCCTGGTAGCTGGCGAATTCGTGGTCGGTCTGCACCAGGCCGAAGCCCTTGGGGTCCTGGTCGGCAAACGCATTGAACTGCAGCTTGGCCGGGTTGTTCAGCGGTCGGCAGATCCACTCGCCATTGCCACGCCACATCGCCAGGCGATCGGAATCGTGGATCTGCGGATGGATGGTGTCGCACATGCGCCGCTCGTGAGTACCACAGCTGAACATGCTGGTCATCGGCGCAATGCCCAACTGCTCGATATCCACCCGCGCGTTGACATGGGCCTCGACCATCATCACCACCTGCTCGGCCTGGCAATCGATATCGAAACGGTAGGCGCCGGTGGCGCTCGGCGAGTCGAGCAAGGCATAGACCACGAAACGCGTGCTGTCCCTGGCCGGCGTCTCGAACCAGAACTTGGTGAAGTCCGGGAACTCCTCACGTTTGTGCGCATAGGTGTCGATCGCCAGCCCGCGCGCCGAAAGGCCGTACTGACCGGTCTTGTCCACTGCGCGGAAATAGCTGGCACCGAGAAAGGAGACGATATCGTGGCGATCGATTTCCGGGGCCTTGAACAGCTTGAAGCCGGCAAAACCCAGGTCGCCCTTGAGCTGGGACGGGTCGATACCGCTGCTGGCGTAATTGAACAGCGGCGGCCGGAAATGCACTTCCCGCGCCTGGCGCGTCTTCGCATCGACGCTGTACATGCGCACCGGTTGCCTGAAGCCCATGCCGACGTGGAAGAACTGCACATCCAGCTGGCCCTTGAGCTCATTCCACAGCGAATGCCGGGCGTCGTACTGGATCGCGTTGAACTGCTGCGGGGTCATGTTCGCCAGCGTCGGCGGCAGCACCTGCCGCGTACTGACATAAGGTTTGCCAGCGAGTCCCTTCGCCTGGGCCTGCAACGCCTCGAAATCAAAATGTTCGATGTCACCGTCCGCGGTGGCGGCGAGCGCCCGTGCCGCGAACAAACCGCTGGCCGACAGGCCGGTATAGGCCGCCAGGGCCATGGAAGCTTTCAGGAGATTACGGCGATGCATAAAAAGACCTGTACTGAGGACGATCCGGACACCGCAAACGCAAGGTGTCGGACAGGGGAATCAGCCACTTCGCACGACCAGCGGCTGCAAGCAAACAGATACCAAATCCTGAGGAACGTTCGCAATCTCTTTGAAAAACTTGATGACAGGCTTTATTCAGCAAAGGTGTGGCTAGATGTTTCAAGCCTCGATCCGATATCGGGGCGCTCCCCTTAACGACCGCCAGGAAAACATGAAAATTTCTTCAGAAAGCTTTCACTGGTTTGTTGGCAAAATCCCACGCCTGTTGTGAAGGTCCGTACGAGGCAACCGCAATGACCCGCATCCTGACCATCGAAGATGATGCTGTAACCGCCAAGGAAATCGTGGCTGAACTGAGCAGCCATGGGCTTGAAGTGGACTGGGTGGACAATGGCCGTGAAGGCCTGGTACGCGCCGTGAGCGGCGACTACGACCTGATCACCCTCGATCGCATGCTGCCGGAACTCGATGGCCTGGCCATCGTCACCACCTTGCGGACCATTGGTGTCGCCACGCCGATCCTGATGATCAGCGCCCTCTCCGATGTCGACGAGCGCGTGCGTGGCCTGCGCGCCGGCGGCGACGACTACCTGACCAAGCCCTTCGCCTCCGACGAGATGGCCGCCCGGGTCGAGGTACTGCTGCGGCGCAAGAGCCCGGCCCGGGAGTTCGAGACCTCGCTGCGGGTCGCCGACCTGGAACTGAACCTGATCAGCCGCGAAGCCACCCGCGCCGACCAACTGCTCAGCCTGCTGCCCACCGAATACAAGCTGCTGGAGTTCCTGATGCGCAACACCGGGCAGATCCTCTCGCGGATGATGATTTTCGAGGAAGTCTGGGGTTATCACTTCGACCCGGGCACCAACCTGATCGATGTACACATCGGCCGCCTGCGCAAGAAAATCGACAGTCCCGGCCTGCCACCGCTGATCCGCACGGTACGAGGCTCCGGTTATGTCATTGCCGAACCCCTCTAAGGGCTGGCGCTCGTCCGCCAGCCGCCTGCTGGCGCTTTACAGTTTCCTCTTCGTGGCCTGGAGCTGCAGCCTGATGGGCGTGCTCTACTACGAAGTCTCCGGCTACCTCGACACGCTGGCGCGCCACTCGCTGATGCAGCGCCAGCACCTGTTCTCGCGCTTCCAGGGCCAGCAGTTGCTGGACGCGCTGACCACCAGCATGACTTTCGACATGCGCGGGGTCGACGCCTACGGCCTGTTCAACGAACAGAAAATGCACCTCAGCGGGCCGATCAAGCAAATGCCGCCGGACCTGATCATGGACGGCCACATCCACGAACTGACCAACTGCATCGATTCCGACGACCCCAACCTGCCCCAGGACAGTTGCGACGCCGTCGCCACCCAGACCCATGACGGCAGCTGGCTGCTGCTGGTGCGTGACAACGGCTCGCTGTTCGGCGTGACGCGGATCATCCTCCATGCGCTGTTCTGGGCGGTGTCGCTGACCATTCTGCCCGGCATTGCCGGCTGGCATCTGCTGCGGCGTCGGCCGATCCGCCGTATCCGGGCGATCCAGGCCAGCGCCGAAGCGATCGTCGCCGGCGACCTCGGCCACCGCCTGCCACTGTCCAACCGCCGCGACGAGCTGGACATGCTGGCGGCCATCGTCAACGCCATGCTCGACCGCATCGAGCGGCTGATGAACGAGGTCAAGGGCGTCTGCGACAACATCGCCCACGACCTGCGCACCCCGCTGACCCGCCTGCGCGCGCAGCTCTACCGCATCCAGCAGCAGGCCCCGCACGACTCTCCCGAGGCCCTGCAACTGGACGGCGTGATTGCCGAGACCGACACCCTGATGGCGCGCTTCAAGGGGCTGTTGCGGATCTCCGAGCTGGAAGACCACCAACGCCGTTCCGGCTTCGTGGTGCTCGACCCACTACCGCTGCTGCGCGAGTTGCATGACTTCTACCTGCCCCTGGCCGAAGAAGCGCAAATCAGCCTGCGCCTGGAGTTGCCGCAAGTGTTGCCGCACATCACCGGCGACCGCGCCCTGCTCTTCGAGGCCCTGGCGAACCTGCTGAGCAACTCGATCAAGTTCACCCCGCCGGGCGGTGAAGTAGTGCTGCTGGCGGCCAGCGACCAGGGCAGCACACGGATCGAGGTGATCGACACCGGCCCGGGCATTCCACCCTCGGAGCGCGATGCGGTGTTCCAGCGTTTCTACCGCTGCGATGACGGCAACCAGCACAGCGGCTTCGGCCTGGGCCTGTCGATCGTCGCGGCGATCATCAGCCTGCATGGCTTCAACCTGAAGATCGGCACCGGCGAGCGAACAGGCGCCCGGCTGATTCTGGAGTGCCGGGACAACCTGATCGCCGTCGACTAGCCGACGCAGACGGCGCGACGGATCGCGAATGCCCTTTGCGGTTGTGCGAGTGAAGGATGGATCATTCCTTGCTCAGGTCCACCAGGGGCGTACCGCGCACTTCCGTCTTGCGCCCATCCTGGATCTGGGTCACCCGCTGCACCGCCTGATCCACGGCCGCCTTGTCCGCCAGCAGGCTATAGCTGATCTGGAACTGCCGCTTCTGCCCGGCACCGATGGTCGGCACCAACCCCAGCGGACGCTGGTAGCGACGGTTATAGGAGAAGCTGGTACCTGGCTCCAGCCCGGTCACGTAGCCCTGGCCCTGGGTGTCGGTGTTCTTCCACAGGGAGAACACCGGCAACTGTTGTGTGTTGAAGCCGACCGACACCCCGAGGTTTGCGGCCTTGTTGTGCAATACCGCCAGGGTATCGCCCTTGGCATCGGCGTAGGGCACGACGTTGTAGACCGTCTCGTCGTAGTCCCGGGTTGGCGCGCGGTAGGTCTGCCAGTCCGGCAGGTCGCCCTTGGCCTTGTCGTTGAACGGTGAAACCTGCTTCACCGGCGCAACGAAACGCGCGCCCTGCTCCAGGAACGGCGTGCTGAAGTTGTTGTGGTACAGCGCCTGGTATTCCTTCGGATAGTCGCCGTTGTTGGTCAGCGTGTCATTGAGCGCAAAGCTCACGCTACCGGGCAACGTCGACAGTTCGGTGACCACGGAGAAGTCGACTTTCTTGAACGCCTGCTCCTTCAATTCGCCCTGCAGGCGAATGGCGTAAGGCGGTTGTTCATCGATATGCAGGGTGACCCTGTTGGCCGGAATATTCGCCGCCCGGCCGTGCAAGGTGAGCAATTCGCCGTTGTCCAGCCCCGGGTGACCGACCCACTCATAGCCGCAACGCACCACCAGTTCGTTGAACCCCTCCAGCCAGCCCAGGCCGCCACGGCCGTTGAGTTCGATGAAGGCCGGGTTGACCACCTCCTTGACCGGAGAATCCCAGCCCATGCGCACATTGCCCACGGAGGCGTGCAGAACGTTCATGCCCCGGGTCGGGACCACCGAGAGCTTCATCGTACCGTTGTCGATGTCGACAATGCTGACCCCTTCCTGGCGGCCGCCGTGCAAGGTGCGCAGGGTTATGGAGAACGGCTTGGCGGTCTTGATCCCCAGTTGCTGGCTGGTGATCTGGCGGTTCTGCGCAGGGGTGTCGCTGTCGAGCAGCACATAGTCCCAGGCCAGGGCGTGGGAAGCGGTGGTCAGAGCGGTAACGCCGAAAATCAGTCGGAGGGTGTTCATGGGCGGTCCTTATTGGAATTGTTCGACTTTTATAAACCTAGTGAAACGATTCAGCAAGTCAAACAAGGGACAGACACTCCGACAGGCCAACCCAGCTGGCCTGCTCTGGACAGGCCTTCCCGAGCTAGATCGACAGCACCCATCGATGCCGATCATCCCCTACTTCTTCCTGCGGCGCCTGCTCGATCCGGAATCCGCAACGATACAGCACCTTGGCTGAGCCGATATTGTTCTTGTAGACATACGCCACCAATTGCTTGAGCTTCCAGTGTTGCCGGGCCTGCTGAATCAGATGCCTCAAGGCCAGTGTGGCAAGCCCCTGCCCGCAAACGTCCCGAGCGACCCGGTAACCGACTTCAGCGATGCCTTTGGACGAGTCGATATCTTTCAGATTGGCCCGGCCGACGATCCTGCCGCTGGGGTTCTCCAAAACGAACGGATGCCAGTTGCCCTTGGCAAAACCGGACAGATAGTCCTCGATATGCACGGTGACGCCCTGCAATGAGTAGAAGGCTGGATCGCGTGCATCGATGCGTGATTCGAACCATTCACGATTATGGGTTTCGAATGCCAGCAAGGCCTGGGTATCGGTGCCTTCCAGCCTGCGCACTCTGAATGAACTCATTGATCTCCCTCTCCCTGATGCGCAATGTTCCGATTTCTTGTTACTGTTTGCAGACACAGCCGTTGGATTTTATTCAGTGTGTCGAACGCGAGAAATGATGGGCCTGCGACGTGAAGGTGCGCCTAGCCCCTGTCCAGGCCTTCGTTTTCCTGCGCAGGTGGCCACGGTATAGCGACTCCCCCCTCATGAACAGAACGAAATGAGCGCACTGCACAATCTCGTGGAACAGGCCTACGAGCAGGCCAAGCATGGCAAGTGGGATCCACTGCTGTCAGAGTGGAGCGAGTGGCCGCAGATTGCACGGCGCTGCTGCCATTATCAAAAAGCCTCTTCCGGTTGGACCTTTCTGCACCAGGCCGCCTACTTCGGTCATGAAGCCGCCTGCCGGGCATTGATTCGTGCCGGTGCCTCGCTAGACAGCATGACCGGCAAGGAGCAGACGGCGGCGGATATCGCCCGGGATCAGGGGCACTCCAGGCTGGCCGAGCTTTTGCGGCGGGCGGCGCAAGTCAGCAAGGTCCATTGGGTCAGCCCCAATGATCCGGACCTGCTGCCCAGCAGCAGCGCGTGGAGCGAAGCCACGGAGCGTCGTGCGCAAGAAGCCATGCTGGTGGCCTATGCCGGCGGCGTGGTCAGGATTGCCAAGGGCGCCAGGTACTTTGCGGACTCGTTCGAACGCACCCTGGTGGGCTGGCACGGTACTTATGATCCGCCTTGCGGGATGGACGGCGAATCGGCTCTACCCACCGCCTAGGCTATGTACGCCAACGTCTGCCTTGGCATCCGCTGAAGGAGCGTCATCCATGAGGTCCGTTGACACGAACCGTCTGAAAATCTGGCAAGCCCTCTCGTCGCTGTTTCTCGATACCGAGATCGACCCGCTGACCTACGACGCCATTGCACGAGCCATCCGGGAGTCCGGCTATTCGCAGGAAGAGGTCCAGCGCATCTTGTGGAACGAGGTTTTCCCGGTTCTGCAGGCGAACCTCAAGTGTGTCGCCGGGGAATGGGCCGGCTGGTCGGATGCCTGGCTTGTGGAAAATCTCAGGGTGGTCGACGAGCCGCAGTCCAGGCACCCGCGTGGCTTGGTTGCCAGGGAAATCGGGAAGTGTTGGCAGAATATCATCCGGGCACTCGGCAAAACCGATACCGTTGCCGGGCAATAGCCGCGTATCATGGAATGGCTATTAGCCACTATCTATTCGCTCACCCGGCAGATGGATTCGAAGCCAACCCGAAGCCCTTCTCTTCCATGACAACAGGACGTTCCATGCACCCGTTGAAAACCCTTCTTGCCACCAGCCTGCTGGTCCTTGCCGGCTGCGCCAGCCAGCCACCCGTGCCGCCACCGGAGTTTCCGGGGCTGGAGCAGTCGGACAAGATCGCCATCCAGGACCTGCGCCCCCACAGTGAGAGCGAAAAAGAGATTTTCAGTCTGCTGATCACCAGTGATGCCTATGCCATCTATCGTGTAGCGGACACCGCGACCAAACCCACAGGCCCGCGGCTGCTGGCCCACCGAGCTTATGAAACGCTGCCGGAACTGGGCAGTCAGCCATCGATCAAGGTGCTGCACTTCGTCACCTATGCCAACCTGCAATCGCAACTGCGCAAGAACGCGCTGCTGGCCGGCTTCACCGGCCCGATCGGCGTAGCGCTGATGGCGGACAAGAGCTTTCCGGTCGGAGACGTCCTGACCACCCGGATCGACAGTCAATCGCTGGACAAGACCGAAGGCAAGGAGGAATACACCCGGGCGTACTTCAGTGCAGAGGAAAACCCGAAAAAGTCTCCGGTGAATCTCATCTATATCGATACGGAAATACTGGGCAAACGCGTCACCACCCGCTGCCTGGTTCCACCGATCGCCTCCAAGCCTCATCTGTTTCTGGTCGAGGCCTATGACATGTGCATTTCCAATCACCTGGCGCTGTATCACGCCAACAACCAGTCGCAAGATACGGCAGCCAAGTAACGGGTCAGGGCGGACTTATAGGGCAAAGTTCACATAAGTTCGCTCCCAAGTTCCTCTCGAAGTAGCCAAGGCCCCTGATCTGTCCCGGATCAATGGGCCAACCACCCTCCTCGCGCAGTGAAAGTTTTTCCTTTCGATCATGGCGCTTTGCTTTGATTGAACTACCTTTTCACACAAGGACCGAGCCATTCCGGCTTGTATCACCCCAAGTTGTTTTCAACGATCAGTCGGCGAATCAGTCAGACCTGTTCCCCTGATCGTGCGCGGTATCGAGGATATTGCTGGCGTCATTGGTGGTTAGTGTGGGGGGGCAGTTCTGGGGTAACCCAGTCAGCCCACGGACGGCCTGTTCGGCGAGGGTGTACCTATCATGATTTATCGTACCGTGCCTGCTTTCAGGACAATTGTTCAAGGCCTGTTATGGATGGGCCTTGGGATGGAAGCGGCCCAGGCCGCGGCGGGAAACTGTTCGCAACTGGCCAGTTTGCCCACCGTGTTCGAGGTGGGCCAGGGGCTTCAGGATGAACTGCGGATGCCGGTGCCCATTACGCAACTGGCCGTGGGCGACCCGAAGATCGCCGATGTACAAACCAGCGGCGGCAGTGCCTTCATTCTCACCGGCATGGCTCCAGGCGCCACCAGCCTGATGGTCTGGACCGCCTGCTCGCCGACGCCACGCCAAAGCATGGTGTTCGTCAAGGGCAAGGCCACCGCGGCGCTGACCAGCGTCTCGACGGTCCCTTCCGAAGACCCGCTGCTGCCGAGCCAGGTGCAGACCGATATTCGCTTCGTCGAAGTCAGCCGCAGCAAACTCAAGGAGGCCAGTACCTCGATCTTCGGCAAGAGCGGCAATTTCCTGTTCGGTTCGCCGGGCACGGTGCCCGGCGTGACGGTGACGCCCGGCCAGATTGGCCGCCTGGCGCCCAACATCCCCCTCAACAACGACTCGTTCAATATCGGCATTGGCGGCGGCAATGTGCTGGGGCTGATCAACTCCCTGGAGGGCAGCGGTTTCGCCTATACCCTCGCACGCCCGAGCCTGGTGGCCCTCAGCGGCCAGAGTGCGAGCTTCCTGGCCGGGGGTGAAGTGCCGATTCCGGTACCCAGTTCGGGCAGCGATACCATCTCCATCGAGTACAAGGAATTCGGTGTCCGCCTGACCCTGACCCCGACCATCATCGGCAGCGGTCGCATTACCCTGAAAGTCGCCCCCGAAGTCAGCGAGCTGGACTACTCCAATGGCGTGCAGATCTCCGGTATCGTGGTCCCGGCGCTGACCGTGCGCCGTACCGACACCAGCATTTCCCTGGCCGATGGCGAAAGCTTCGTCGTCAGCGGCCTGATCAGCAGCCGCAACACCGCCCAGGTGAACAAGTTTCCGGGGCTGGGCGACATTCCCGTGCTTGGCGCATTCTTCCGCAACAACACGCTCAACCGTGACGAACGCGAACTGCTGATGATCGTCACGCCGCACCTGGTTCAACCGCTGGCGGCCAACGCCAAGCTGCCCTCGCTGCCTGGCGAGCAACTGCGCAATTACGACCCGAACTTCTACCGCATGTACTTCCTCGAAAGCGGCGACTTCGACAATCGCATGGGGCTTTCGCAATGAAAACGGTGATGGCGCTGGCGGCAACGGTGCTGCTCACGGGCTGTGCCAGCAATACCCTGTCTTCCCGACCGGCCAGCTGCACGCCTCCCCCTTCGGATCAGCAGTTGACCCTGAACCTGGCCGACGAAATGATCAACGATGGCCGCCTGTATGCCAGCCTGGCGAACCTGGAAGGCCTGCCCGACGACCTGGTCCAGGTTCGCCTGCGCAAGGCTCGCATACTGCGCATGCTCGGCCGCAGCGACGCCGAACCCTTGTACAAGGGGCTGCTCGGCACTTGCCTGGCGGCCGAAGGCGAGCATGGCCTGGGTCAGTTGGCGGCGGCCCGAAACGATAATGCCACTGCCCTGGACCATCTTGAACGGGCCGCGAGGATGGCGCCCACCGATGAAAAGATCCGCAATGACCTGGGGGTCGTCTACCTCAACCAACGGCGGATCAACGATGCACGCTTCGAGTTTCTGACCGCCCTGGAGCTCAAGCAGTCAGACTCGCTGGCCGCCTTCAACCTGGTGACACTGTTGATCTATCAGGATAACTGGAAGCAGGCCGCGGAGCTGGCGAGCCGTTCCAACCTGAGCCCGAAACAGGTCACCGAGGCGCAATCCCGGGCGGCGAAACTCAAGGCCCAGGCTCGGAACGTAGCGGCTGTCGAGGGCGCGCGCCCGGGCGCCGATGCCGCTCCCGGCAGTGCGATCAAGTAGAGACGAGGAGTCGAGATGAATACCAAGAGGTTGTTGATGGTGTCCCTGGCCTGCCTGTCCACGAGCGCCTGGGCGATTGACCCGGGCCCCTCGTCAGAGCAGCAGCAGGACACTGAACGCTGGCTGCAACTGCAGATTCGCGGTGTGGTGGCCTCTCCTCAACTGCAGACCGCCTCGGCCGCCGAACGCGACCTGGCCATGCAACGCTGGCTCAACAGTTTCAACTATCCCATCCCCGAGCGTTACCAGCAGAAGGAATCGGGCAGCGTCAGCGGCAAATGAGCCAGCGCCGGTGTCATGGATCGGCGTTCGGCGATCATGGACTGCCGAAGGCCTGGAACACCCCGATCATGGCCGGGCCGATCGCAATCAGGAAGAAGCTCGGCCACAGGCAGAAAATCAGCGGGAAGATCAGCTTGGTACCGATTTTCGCGCCTGCCTCCTCGGCCGCCTGGGTACGCCGGTCACGGAACTCGTCGGCATAGATGCGCAGGGTTTCGGCCACGCTGGTACCGAAACGAATGCTCTGCGCCAGCAGACTGACCAACCCCTGCACATCCTCCAGCCCGGTACGCACCGCCAGTTGCTTGAGCGCCTCGGTGTTGCTGACCCCGGCACGGATCTGCGCATTGACCAGCGCCAGTTCCTCGGCCAGCTCGACCTGGCTGACCGCCATTTCCTCGGCCACCCGCTCGATGGTCGTCGGCAGGGCCAGCCCCGACTCCACGCAGACCACCATCAGGTCCAGCGCATCGGGAAAGGCCGCCCGCAAACGCCGTTGCCGCCGTTGCTTGCGCTTGCCGACGTACAATGCCGGCAGCAGCCAGGCGACACCCGCCACCAGGGTCAGCAACAGCAAACCAAGGGCCAGGGAAAGCCTGGGCACCAGCGGCAACACCAGCACCCCGAGCCCCAGCAGCAGCAAGGGCAGCAGCAAGCGCACCGCCCAGTACACCTGCACCGCTGAAGACGAGCGATACCCGGCGTGGATCAACAGCAGTTGGGTGGCGGACGTCTGCGCCGTCTCGGTCGAACCGAACTGCTGCCCCACCCGCTCCAGCAGCACCTGCAGGCCACCCGGCACCTCTGCTCCCACCGTGCCGCCGATATGTCCGCGCTTGATCGATGCCAGGCGACGCTGCATCGGATCCTGCAGCCCCATCAGCAACAGGATGACGGTGACCACCGCCAGCACCGTGCTCAAACCGATCGCGCTGACGAACAACAGGCGAGCCAGCGCCTCATTCTCCGTCACCCGACTGAACAACCCGAGCAGATAGTCCATGACTCGCCCCTCCACAGGGTGAAAACCGCCTAAACCTGAATGCGGATGATTTTGCGTATCCAGAAAATCCCGACCAACATGGCGCAGAAGGCGCCGATGATCATCTTGTGGCCGACCGGATCATTGATCAGCACCGGCAGGTAGCTGGGGGTGGTGACCAGGATCACCGCCGCCAGCACGAAGGGAATGGAAACCAGCACCCAGGCCGACATGCGCCCTTCGGCCGACAGGGTCTTGATCTTGCGCTGAAAGCGGAAGCGTCCGCGGATCAGCCGGCTCAGGCGCTCCAGCACCTCGGTCAGGTTGCCGCCGGTCTCGCGATGGATGAGGATCGACGTCACCAGCATCATCACCGTCATGCTCGGCATGCGCTCCAACAGGCCGAGCATGGCCCGGCGCACGTCATTGCCATAGTTGATATCGGCGAAGGTCAGGCCGAACTCATGGGCCACCGGCCCCTTCTGGTCCTCGGAGACCAGCCGCAGGGTGTCGTTGAACGGGTGCCCGGCGCGCAACGCGCGGCACATGGCATCCAGGGCATCGGGCAGGCCCACCTCGAAGTCGGCAAATCGCCGGTTGCGGTCCCTGAAGATTTTCAGCAGCGGCAACCAGGCGACCATCAGGGCCGCCAGCAGCGCCACCCACCCGGAGGCGCCCATCATCAGCGCCAGGGCCCCGGCCGCTGCGCCCATGGCGACTCCGAGCAACAGCACCCGATAGGCGCGGTATTCATGCCCGGACTGCTCGATCAGTTGCGTCAGGTCCGCCATGAACGGCAGTTGTTCGAGCGCGGCCTCCAGGGGCGACAGGCGCGTCAGGTATTTCTGCCGCAGCACGGTCTGCATGTTCGGCAGGTTGTTGGCCTTCTCCAGCACATGCAGGCGACCGCGAATGCGCTTGCGCATCCTGCTCGCCTCGCCGAACACCGGTACCACCACGCTCTGGGCCAGCAGGAAGGCGGCGATGAACACCATGCCCAGGAAGATCAGAATGAATTCGCCGGAGATGTGGTTCATGACTAGCGTCCCTCCATCCACTCGGGGCGGAACAGCGAGAGTGGCAACTCGATACCGCGCTTGGCCAGTACCTCGCGAAAGGCCGGGATCATCCCGCTGGGGCGATAATCGCCCTGCACTTCGCCGTTTTCACCCACGCCACTGCGGGCAAACGAGAAGATCTCGCTCATGGTGATGATCTCGCCCTCCATGCCGTTGATCTCCTGCACGCTGACCAGGCGGCGCTTGCCGTCCTCCTGGCGCTCGAGCTGGATCACCACATCGATGGCCGAGGCGATCTGCTGGCGCATGGCCTTGATCGGGAAGGTGGCACCGGTCATCGACACCATGTTCTCGACGCGCCCCAGCGCATCGCGCGCGGTGTTGGCATGGATGGTGGTCAGGGAACCGTCGTGGCCGGTGTTCATGGCCGTGAGCATGTCCAGCGCCTCGACGCCTCGGACTTCGCCGATGACGATACGGTCCGGGCGCATCCGCAGGCTGTTGCGCACCAGCTCACGCTGGCTCACCTCGCCCCGCCCCTCGATGTTGGAGGGGCGGGTTTCCAGGCGTACCACATGGGGCTGCTGAAGTTGCAGTTCGGCCGAGTCCTCGATGGTGACGATCCGCTCGTTCAGCGGGATGTAGCTGGACAGCACGTTGAGCAGGGTCGTCTTGCCGCTGCCGGTACCGCCGGAAATCAGGACGTTCAGGCGACCGCGCACGATCGCCTTGAGCAGCAGCGCGATGGCCGGGGTCAGGGTTCCCACCTGGATCAGGCTGTCGGTGTTGAGCAGGTCCACGGCAAAGCGACGGATCGACATGCTCGGCCCGTCGATGGCCAGCGGCGGGATGATCGCGTTGACCCGCGAGCCATCCTTGAGCCGGGCATCGACCAGGGGCGAGGACTCGTCGATACGCCGCCCGAGGCTGGACACGATACGATCGATGATGTTCAGCAGATGCTGATCGTCGCGAAAGCGCACATCGGTCTTCTGCAGTTTGCCGAAACGCTCGACATACACCGAGGCATGGCCATTGACCAGGATATCGGACACGCTGTGGTCCGCCAGCAGCGGCTCCAGCGGGCCAAGACCGAGCACCTCGTCGGTGATCTGCTTGATGATCAACTGGCGACTGACCGAACTGACCGGCGCCGAATGTTCATCCAGCAGACGCTGGCAGATATCGCGGATCTGCCGCGCGGCTTCGGCCTGCTCCAGCGCGTCGAGCAGCGACAGGTCCATGACCTTGAGCAATTGCTGGTAAATCCGCTCCCGCCATTCGGCCTCCACCGGGGTAACCTGGCTACGGGTCTCGTAGGGGATCTCCGGCGCCGTGCGCTCCCAGGCCATCAGCTCCGCGGCGGGCACCGGCGGCTCATCGCCCTGCTGGGCGGCCAGCGCCACGAGGGGCTTGCCGTTCTGTTTGCGCAAGCGGTTACGAAATTCGCTGATCATGGCTCACCCCCTGAAGATACGGTTGAAGGCGCGTTTGAACAGGCCGTTGTTCCCGGCCAGCGGGTTGCCGTACAACTGCCCGGTCATCTCGCGCATCGCGACGGTAATCGGCGCCCGCGGTGCCTGCAGCCCCAACGGCACGCCAGAGTTCTGGCTCTGGTTGACCAGGCCGAAGTCGTTGGGCAGTTTCACCAGGTTCACGCTGCGCAAGGCTTCGCCGATGTCCTTGAGGCTGACGGGCGCCGCCTTGTCATAGCGATTGACCACCACCTGCAACTGGTCGCCACGCACCCCCAGGTCTTCGCGAAGAATCCGCATCAGGGAGCTGGCATCGCGCAGGTGGCAGACGCTCTGTTGCACCACCACGTACACCCGGTCCGCCTGCTCCAGCACGGACCCGGTGAGGTGGTCGATCTGCCGCGGCAGGTCAACCACCACCCAGTCGTAGCTGGCACGGGCCAGTTGCAGCAAGGTATCGAGTTGTTCCGGCTGGGCGTCCTGGGCCAGGCACAGCTCGCCGGGCCGACCGCCCAGGACGTGCAGGGTCGGACTGAAATGGCTGCAGAACCCGCGCAAGGCTACGCTGTCCATGCCGTCGACCTGCTGCAGCACCTCCAGGTGATTGTGCGACTGCGCCACCTCCAGGTAATGCGCCACGCTGCCGAATTGCAGGTCCATGTCCAGCAACAGGGTGCTGCTGTCCTTGAGGCTCAGTTGATGGGCCAGGTTGCAGGCCAGCAGGGTTCCGCCGGAGCCGCCCTTGGCGCTCATCACGGCGATCAGCTTGCCTTGTGCCCCGCTGCTGGCGCGGGCCTCCGCCACCAGACGGTTCAGGGCGGCGACCAGTTCCATCTCGGCGATCGGCTCCGGCAGCACATCGCGGGCCCCGGCCTGCATCGCCAGGCGCATGGCCTCCTGCTCGTTCAACAACCCGCACACCAACAGCGGCGGGCGTTCATGGACGGGGCGCTGGAGCAGTGCCGCCAGTTCCTCGCGCCACAGGTGGCTGACGCGCAACAACAGCAGGTCGGGCATCCGCTCCAGGCCGTAGAGCGGGTCGACATGCCCATTGCTCACCAGGCGAGTGCTCACCTCCAGGCTGGGTATGCGCTGGCAGACGCCTTGCAGATCCCGCAACGCCGTGGCATCGCGGCTACTGATCAGCAAGCGCAGCCCGGACTTGCCGGTCGCCAGGTTCAACGGGGTTTCCTTGATGTTCAGCATGGCGTGACCTCCCCCGATTCGGAGTGATGTCCAAGGGCTTCGCGTGGCAGGATCGCCCTGAAGGTGGGCAAGGTGATGGCCACGCCAAGGCCGGGAATGAACAGGTTGAACACGTAGCCCGACAGGCTCACCTGGACATAACGAATGGCCCGGAATCCCGTGGGGCTGGTGGTATCGTTGGGATTGGCCACTACCGCGCCGCTGGCGTCCAGGTAGCTCAGCACCAGGTTCGTGGTGTTCAGGTTGCTGATCAGCGGGCTCGGGCCGGTGTTGCCCGCGGCATTGAAGATCGCCCGCTGCAGCACGGCCGGGTCGCTGATATTGCACACCGCCGCCAGGCGCGCACCCCGCCTTACCGACTCATCGAGGCTATTGACCGTGAAGTACAGGCGGCCCATTTCCAGCACGCCGAACAACACGATGAACACCAGCAGGCCGACAATGGCGAATTCCACCGTGTAGAGCCCACGCATCTGTTTGCGATTCATCACAGCACCCTCATCACAGTGGTTGCGACCAGCGGAATGCTCAGTGCAATCGGCGTCGGGAAGAACCCGCTGAGCGAGCCGCTGCAGGCACCACCACCGATCACCGGACAGAAGGTGTAGTTGATGGTGACCTGCACATGGTTGCTGCCCAGCGCACTGACGGTCACGTTGGCGGTGGTCAGCCCCGACACCACGGCACTGCCGGTATTGGTCGGCACACCGTAGACGGCGACGTTCTGCGTCTGGGTCTGCAGCGAGCTGCTCAGTACGACGGTGCCCAGCGTCGGGTTCCAGGCCTGGCCGGCGACGTAACGACCGGCATCGCGGCTGGCCTGCAACAGGGTGTTGTACTGGAACAGCATCCGGCCGAATTCACCCAGCGCCAGCAACAACAGCAGCAACAGCGGCAGAACCAGGGTGAACTCGATCAGGGCCAGGCCCTGCTGGTGCCTGGGCTGTCGGAACGCATGAAGTCCCATGACGCCTCCTACGAGTCGTTGCTCGGGGTGCCGCTGCCATTGATATAGGTCTTGTACAACTGAATGATCAGCGGGCCGCTGTCCGCCGAAGGATTGGGACCCGGTACGTTGTCCCCTTCGCACTCGCTCACGAACTGGCCGAAGATCTCCGACGTGCTCCCGCTGCCACCGGCCGGCTGCACGACGAAATAGCAACCAAAGCCCAGCACCGGGATCGAGGTGGCACCGTTGTTTTTCCCGGTGCAGTCGCCAATCACCACCTTGAGCATCCGCCGTTCGAAGACCCCGCCGCTCTGGCAGCCGCTGCCGGAACCGGCGACACAGGCCGCCGTGCTCGCCCGCCAGTCGTTGTAGTCCAGCAGTGCCTGGCCGCCCGCGGTGAGCGAGCCGTTGCTCGAGGTGACGGTCTGGCCGTTGTACTGCAGGGTGCCCGAATTGTTGGTGATCATCGGCGTGCTGTAGCTGACCACCAGGTCGGGCGGATAGTCCGAAGCCTTCATCCCGCCGGCGTACTCGCCGAAGCGGGTATTCAGGCCCTGGGAAGTCGGACCGACCTTGTTGCCCGGCGAAGTCGTGACATCCTGCCCGACGCTGCGGCAGACCGAGCCGCCGCCGGCCAGGTCCTCCCTGACCGCGCTGCCACCCGAACCGAAATCGAGCAGTTGGAAGTTGCCGGGACCAATGGCGGATGAGGTGCCCGAGCCGGTTTTCAGATCCTGCAGGTCACCGAAACGATAACCCCAGAAATTGCCCGCGCCGGGGTTGTACTGGCTGGGGTCACCGCACACCATCAACGGTGCCAGATCACAGGGGCTGGTGGGGCTCGGCCCGGCGGTGGCCATCGCCACCACCTTCTTGTTGCCCAGGCCGGCGCTGCCCAGTGTCTGGACGAAGCTCCAGAAAAAGCCGGTCAGGCTGTAGCTCGGTACCGTGACCCGGACATAGGTGGCATCCGCAGGCCCGGGATAGGAAAACGGTCCGTAGACACTGTTGGCCAGTTCCACCACCGCGAAGGTTCCCACATTGCCGCCGATAGCCGCCGCCAGTTCGGTGTTGCCGCTGGCATTGGCATTGAGCGTCAGCGTGTTCAGTGCGGCAGCCCGCGTGGTGGCGGCGATGCCGGTGCCGCCGCTGACCTGGCTGAGGGTCTTGGCGCCACTCAGGGCCGCGGCGTCCACCGCATTCTGCAGCCGGGTCTTGTTCAGCAGCAGGTGCCCGCCGTCCAGCGCCAGGGCTGCCAGCATGGTGATCGCTGTCAGGGCGATCACCATCAGGACGGTCACCGATCCGCGCTGGCACCCGGGCGTCAGGGCAAGCCGTGGTTGAATTCGAGGACACATCGTCAGTCCCTCACTTGCCGTTACCGAATCGGTCGCCCCACGGTCCGTGGGGCGCTCGTTCACTGCACGTTGACCACCCGGGCCTCGATGCCACGGATCACGGTGATGGTGCCGCCGCCACTGCTGCGGCGATGCACGACGGGCTTGGGCGGTGGCGTGGCGCTGGCGACGGTGACCGGCGGCCCGACAGGTGCCACGGGCGCAGCGACCGGTTTCTTGTCCACGGTCAGCGGATTGCGCAGGGCCAACTGCAACTTGCCCTCGGTCTGGGCCGTGACCAGGCTTTCCGCCTCGGCGGCGGTCATTTCCAGCGTCACCGCCCGCACCACCACCGGCTGGGTCTTGTCGGTCCCCGCAGTCTGGTCCACCGCCAGCACCCGCAGATTCTCGAGGATGGTTCGGGACACCGCGTTGTTGCTGTTGCCATCGGTGTGCTTGGTCGCCAGCACATCGACCCGATTGCCGGGCAGCAGGAACCCGCCGACGCCGACCACGTCGTCCACCCGAACCGAAATGGCCCGCTTGTCCGGTGCGATCAGCGAGGCCAGGGTGCTGCCGCCCAGGTGCTCGCTCAACCTGGCGCCGCGCACGATGTCACCGCGCAGGATGTCGAACGTGGCAATCTTGCCCACCGCCTTTTCAGTGGTGTCCAGGGCGTCGTCGGGGATCGCCTCCGTGGGCATGCGCACGGTCGTGACCTGCTGGGCCTCTACCATCTGTCCGAACGGAATCTCGACCGTGGAGACCACCACGTTTCGCAGGTGATCATCCGGGCTGGCATTGAGCCGTGCGCTCAACCAGGAGTTGGCCATCCACGCGGCACCCAGGCCCATGACCAGGGAAATACCAATCAGGGTTGCAGTACGAGAGCTCATTTGTGTATCTCCCACTCAAAGAAAGTCGAGTTGGACGAAGTAGTTGCGCCAGGCCCAATCCAGTTCCTGTGGCGACAGCGGCCCGCCGCCGCCCTGGTAACGCTGGCGATCGAGGGCCATGTTCAGCAGGTCGCGGGGGTGACAAGGCACCAGCGGCATGCCTTCGAGGGCGTAGAGTTTCTGCAGTGCGTAGCGCACCAGCATCGGGTCATGCCGAATGCCCAGGCGCTCGCACTCCTGCTGCCAGATCTGCTCGTACTGGTCGGGCTTCAGGTAACCGAATTGCAGCTTGTAGCCAATCCGCCGCAGGAAAGCCTCGTCGGCCAACTCCAGGGGATTGAGGTTGGTGGAGAACACCAGGATCAGGTCGAACGGCAGTTCGCAATGGCGTCCGCCACCGAGGTTGAGGAAGTCGCGCTTCTCTTCCATCGGCACGATCCAGCGGTTGAACAGCTCGGCGGGCGTCATGCGCTGGCGGCCCATGTCGTCGATGATGAACAGGCCATTGCTGGCCTTGAGCTGCAGGGCGGCCTGGTACTGGCGGGTAAAGGGGTCATAGCGGATATCCAGCTGTTCCATGCTCAACTCGCCACCGGTGATGACCAGCGGGCGCTTGCAGCGCAGCAGCCGACGATCGATGCCCTTGTTGAGCAGCAGGTTGTTCAGTTGACCGTCGTCATCCAGGCGCTGGTGCACCTGCGGGTCATAGATCTCCACCACCGATTCATTGATCGCAATGGCCTGGGGGACCCAGATGGGATCGGCGAACAGCCGGATCAGCCGGCTGCTGACGTAGGTCTTGCCGGTACCGGCCGGGCCGTAGATCATCAGCGCCCGTCCGGAGTTGAGCGCCACCCCCAGCTGATCGAGCATCTGCTCGGTGAGCACCACGCCATCGAGCGCCATGCGCATGTCGTGCGCGCCGATCTTGCCATGGTGGATGGTCTGTAGCTTGAGCAGCGAACGATAGGTGCTCACCGGGAACGGTGCCGCACCGATGTAGCCACTGCGCGACAGGGCATCGCGAGCGGAACTGCGACCGCGTTCGGTCAGGCCGTAACGCAGCGACTGCCCACCGGTTTGCCCGCCCGCCTGGCCCAGCACCTCGACGCGGCCATCCTTGCGCAGAAACGCCAGCACCTCTTCCAGCACGGCACCGGTCAGCGCCAGGCGTTCGACCAGCCGCGGCATGTCCAGCACCCCGGCATCATGCAGATGCTTGCAGACCAGGTCACCGAGAAAGCTATCCGTCAGCCCTGTCTCGCTGATCGTGCAGGGTTGGGGGGCGAGCCGCTGCACCGCCTCTCGTTCACTGTGATAACGGTCACTCTCGACGATGCGCATGACTAACCTCCCAATCCGCTGGCAAACAGTTGCCAGCTGAGGGTGTTCAACGTGCCAAGCAATATGGCAATCGAATAAGGGAAAGGCTTGCCGGCCGCTTCATCCGCAGTGGGCGCCAGATAGGCCTGCGCCCGCATGATCAGCCAGTAGCGCCCCAGGGTCTTGAATAACTGACCGCGAATCAGCACGATCAGAAAACCGCACAGGCCGCCAGCGATCAGGCTGAACAACGCCGCCCACAAGGCATAATGGAAAGGAAGAAAACTGCCGACCATGGCCATCAACTTGACGTCACCGGCCGCCATGCCGCCCACCGCATACATGGGAATGAACAGGGCAAAACAGATCAGCACGCTCAACAGGCCATCGCCTAATCCGCTCATACCCCCTGAATGAAACTGACCGACCAGTCCCAGCGCCAGTCCCAACAGGACCAGCGTGTTGGGAATACGGTGGCGAAGCAGGTCGCTCACCACCGCCACGCCAAGCAGTCCTATCAGCAAAACGGTAGAAAACAGCAGTTCCGTGGACATGGCGCGTCTCCCAGGTGGGATGGGTCGTTAGCACGCAACGTTGTTATTCACGGCCTGGCACAGCGCCATGATCTTGGTATTCACCGCGCCACCCAGCAGCGTGAACGCCGTGGCCACAGCGACGGTGATCAAACCACCGGCCACCGCGTACTCGACGATGGTCAGGCCATTTTCATCCGCGCTGAACTTGCGTATCGCCGCTCTTATTGTTTGCAGTGTCATTTTGCACACCTCACTTGAGCATTCATGCAACCCGCAACTTGCATCGACAGGGACCGCTCGAAGTTCATCGAATTATCCGGTGGCTCCCCGATAAGAAGTGACCACCGGTTATTCCACGAACAACTGCGCCACCCCGGCAAAGAGTCGGGGGTAATCAGCACGCAACGTTGTTATTGACGGCCTGGCACAGCGCTCTGATCTTGGTGTTCACGGCGCCGCCCAAAAGAACGAAGGCTGCAGCCACCAACACGGTAATCAAGCCACCGGCCACTGCGTATTCCACAATAGTCAGGCCATCTTCATCTTTGGCGAACTTCATTACCGAAGTCTTGATAGTTTGAAGAGTCATTTCGCACACCTCATTCGCTTGTTGTTATGACCGGGCAGCAGCTGTTTTAAAACTGCTTGTGGCTACAGTAGTCAGGGCACTTGCAGGAGGGTTAGGAGGATTTTGCGTATCCCTAGGACTTTTTTGCGGGCAGACGTTTGCAGGCATGAGACGGCAACGACGCCACATAGAACAGCAGGCACTGAGGTCGGCTCTTTTTATCGAGATTCAATCTGAAAAGGCGCGGCCACATTGGCAATACTGTTCAATGGATGGCCGTACGAACCTCAGAGCAGAGCGCATGACGTCGAAGGTGACCAGAAAACCATCACTGCTGTGGTTCGATCGAACCCGGGATCGAAGCACCCCCGAACTCATCAGGCAGTTTGAGCAAGCCTGCGACTGCACACTGGCAAAAGAGTCGGCCTTCTCGGGCAAGCTGCACCCCGACATGATCTGCATCCACTTCGATCGTCCCGATACACCGGGTTTGAGGATGCTGCTGGAGATCAAGCACGCCGCCCCCACCATCCCGATCACCATGTTCACCGTGCAGCACTCCGAGGAACTGGCGGTGTGGGCCATGCGTTCGTGTGTCTGGGAATACATGGTGCTGCCCCTGAGCGTCGCCGAAAGGAATCGCTACCTGGCGGCGGTGCTCCAGCTCCACGAGTTGCGTCGCCCGGTCAACGACCAGCGCAAGACCCCACGGATCGACCACTCGCCGACCCTGCCGGGCAGTATCCGGATGACCGCGGACCATCAGAAGCACCAGGCGCTCAGCCATGTGCTGCTGTACATCGACCAGCACTTTCGCGACAGCATCGACCAGAAGGAACTGGCCACGCGCTGCGGCATGACCACCTTCCGCTTCAGCCGCCTGTTCAAGGAAACCTATGGGCTCGGCTTCACCGACTACATCCTGAACAAGCGCATGGACTTCGCCAAGGAGCTGCTGGACAACAGCCAGATGCCCATTACCAGCATCGGCTATGAGGCCGGCTTCAAGGACCCTTCCTACTTCGCCCGCGCCTTCAAGCAGTTCGCCAACTGCACGCCGAGCGAATATCGCCTGACGCGCCAGTTCGGAGCGCGAGCCGTGGTCGAGCCGGCGCAGGACCCTGCGACCACGGAAATGCTCGAAGGCCTGGTGCAGACGCTTGGGGCCGAGACGATGGAAGGCTGAGGCTTGCGGTCACGAGCCCAGCACCCGCCCCTTCACCGCATTGGCCCGGGCGCCGTAGGTGATACGGCCTTGCGCATCGGCCGGCAGACGCTCACGCAGCCGCGCCTTGAGCCGGGCCAGATCCTCGGCGGCCATCCTGGCGAGCGTCGCACCGACACTCGGCGCGCCCTGGGCAGTTTCCCAGAAATCATCGAAATCGGTGAAAGTGCGCTTGACCTCGATTGCGCGTGTCTCGATGTCATGCAGGCCGGCCGCGGCCCAGAGCTGGCGCATGTCCTCAATCCGTGAAGCCTCGGGGCTGGGTGGCTTCGGCACCGCGATGCCCAGCCCGCGGATCTCCGACAACAGCGCCTCATAGGGGAAGCCGCCCCCGTACATATCCCAGGCATAGGCGGCAACGACGCCGCCAGGGCGCACGACCCTGGCCATCTCGGCAACGCCCTGGGCCGGCTCGGGAACGAAGAAAATCACCAGCGGCATCACCGCAATGTCGAACGCGTCTTCGTCGTAGGGCAGCGCCATCGCATCACCCAGCAGGAACGTGGTGGAGCCCAGCGCCGGTCGTGTACGTGCATAGGCCAGTTGTTCCTCGGAGGGATCCACGCCATCCACCGACACCGGCTCGCAGCGCCCGATCAGCATTTCGGTGAAGGCCCCGTTGCCACAGCCGATGTCCAGCCAGCGCTGGCCCGGTGCCGGGGCTATCCAGTCAAGGAACGCCTCCCCCGCCAGTTGGCTCCACTTGCCCATGTACCGCTCGTACGAGGCACCATCATTGAAGCGGATTGGTTCGGTGCTCATGTCAGTCCTCCTTTAAGTCATCCTCTATCGGGCACGCTGCGGTCAGGCGAATATCAACCAGGCCATCTGGAAGCGCCCTCAATACCCGGTCATCTCCAGATACCCCACGCCCTGTTGGCTGCCACTCAGGCTGATCGGCCCCTCCCAGTAGGAAAAGGTCGTGCCCATCCAGGCATCGTCCCGTAACGGCTTCGTCTCGATGCGCAACTGCCGGCTCGGAATCTCCAATTGCCACTCCACCGGCAACTGGCGGCCAGCGACGCGGGCCGCCCGCCCGGGCGTCAGCCGGATATCGTCACCCCGGAGCACCTGCGCCTGGCCATCGGCACCGATCCAGGTCCCGGCCCGATAGGCCTCGCCGCCCTGCTGGCGCACCTGGAACAGCATGACCTTCGAGCCATCGGCCAGGTGCAGGGAAAACCAGTCCCAGCCGGACTGCTCCGCTGCCAGCGGCTGGCTGCTCCACTCGCGGTCGAGCCAGGCCTGGCCGCTGACCTGTACCTCACGCCCGTCGACCTGCAGACTGCCATTGACCTGGAAATACGGCTGGCTGTAGTACCACGAGGCCTGCCCCTTGCCGGACTTCAGGCTATAGCCATGATCCCCCTGCAACACCAACGGCCGATCGCTACTGAGGTGCAACCGGTAGCCGAAATCGCTGCCATGGGCCGTCAGCAACATCTGCCCCAGGCCCTGGTTGGCCGGTGAGAGGCTGCGCAGTTGCCAGTCGTCGATCCAGGCATGCAGCGGCTCGGCCTCGACGCCAGCGGTACCGACCCCGGCCCGGGACAAGGCCTGGGCATAGTGATGCCCCTGCTCACTGGTCAGGGCTGCATGCCCCATCCACAAGGTGGGCTCGCTCCAGCCCTGCAGGTCGCCGGGCACCCGCAGGGCGCTGCGGAACAACGTCCATTGCACGCCATAGCGGTGACCCTCGGCATCCTTGAGGTTGGCGGTGATGTACCACCACTCGATGCGATAGTCGCGATGCGCACCGTGGTCGCGGGGAAACTCCAGCGTCTGCCCCGGTACGACCTGGGCGAAATCGCTGGCGCTCGCGCCCAGACCGGCGAAGCCTTGCACTTCAGGCGCCGGCGATTGATCGCAGCCAACCAGCAGCAAGCCGAACAGCAATGCGAACAAGCCCCTAGCGTTCATTGGCAAACGTCCTCAACAAGGCCACCGGGCTGACCCGCAACAACTTCCACAACGGCCAGGCGGCCGCCACCAGGGTCACCACCAGCGCCATCAGCGACAGGTGCAGCAGTTGCCAGGGGAAGACGATCATCGGCAGACGCCAGCCGAAGGCCTGGACGTTCACCACCGCCACCAGGCACCAGGCCAATGCCAGCCCCAGCGGGATTGCCAGCAACAGCGTCAGCGAGCCCAGCAGCAGGGTCTGCCCCAGGCTCAACAACAGCAGTTGGCGACGGCCAACCCCCAGCGCCCACAACGGCGCCAACTGCCCCAGGCGGCTTTCGCTCAAGCTCAGCAGGCTGATGAACAGCGCGACGCCGGCCACCCCCAGGGTCAGGCTGTTGAGGGCCGTGGTCGCGGCGAAGGTGCGCTCGAAGACCTTGCCGGCCGTATCCTTGAGTTCGCCCTGGTCGATCAGGTGCGCCTCGTCGAGATGAAAGGTCTGCCGCAGCGCCTGCTTGAGCGGCGCCACGCTGTCGGCAGCGGTCAGCAGGCTGTAGCGGGTTGGCCGCAGTTCAGGCCAGTGGGCCTGCAGCGCACGCCCCTCCAGCAGCAGATGACCCTTGGGATTGCCGTAGTCGGCGTATATGCCGAGCACCGGCAGCGACCAGTCGCCAACCGGGGTAGGCAGCACCAATGAGCGACCGAGTTCGAGCCCCAGGTGCCGCGCCAGTTGCTCGCTGACCATCACCCCCTCGCCCGCCAGCCACCGCGGCCAGGCCCCCTCGACCGACGCCAGCAATGGCCAGTGCTGACGATAGGCCGACACCTCCGGTATGCCGCGCACCTGGGTCGGCCAGCCCTGCAGGCTGATTTCGGCGTCCCAACCCGGCAATACCGCCTGGACATCGCTACGTGCCGCCAGCCAGTGTTCCAGTTGCGCGTTCTGAGCGGAGTCCTGGGTAGTGATATACAACTGGGCGAACAGGCGCTGGTCGAGCCAGCCGTTGAAGGTTTGGCGAAAGCCCGAGGTCATGCTACCCACACCAATGTTCGCGGCCAGAGCCAACAGCAAGGCCATCAGCGCCAGGCTCAGCGCCGGTAACTGCTGGCGGCTGTCGGCGATGAACCACTGACTCAGGGGCCGACGGCAGGCCGGCAGCCAGGCGCTCAGCAACCCATTCAGGCAAACCGGCAACAACAGCGCCGCGGCAATCAGCAAGGCCGCCATCAAGGCAAAGCCACTGGCCAGGCTGTTGCCCCAGACGATGCACGCCGGCACCAGCAACGCCAGCGACACGGCCAACCAGAACTGCTGGCGCAACCGCCGGGCCTGGGCCGCCCGCCAGGCTTCGGCCTGGGCCAATGCCAGCAACGGTAGCCGCGCAGCCCGCCAGACACTGCCAGCGCCGGCCAGCAAGGCACCGCCCACGGACAGCCCCAGCCCCGCCAGCCAATCGCTGGCCGGCAGGTTCAGGCTGCCAGCCACCTCGGCACCATAGAGCCCACGCAGGCTCGCGGCGACATCCGGCAGCAGCAGGCTGGCCAGACCGTAACCACTGATCACGCCGAGCAGCCCACCCACCAGGGCAAATCCCAGCAGTTCCACCGCCAGCGCGCTCAACAGGCAGCGAGCGCTGACCCCACAGGAACGCAGGGTGCGCAGCAGGCTGCGGCGCTGCTCCAAGGCAAGGCCGATCGCTCCGTGGACAATGAACAAGCCGACGATAAATGCCAGGAAACCCAGGGCACTGAGGTTGAGATGGAAACTCTCGGTCAGGTGCGCCAGGTCGCTCTCGTCACCCGGCGCCTGCAGACGCAGGCGATTGCGCAAATCGCCCGGCAACGAAGGATCGGTGCGTGCAAAGTCGGTCGCCAGCAACAGTTGTGACAACTGCCCCGGGGCATCGAGCAACTGCTGGGCGGCACCGATATCCATCAGCAGCAGGCCGGGCGGCAGTTGCGGGCGCAGTGCCAGAGGCGGCAGCAGCAACCCTTGCGGCGTGCGTGGCCGCTCGCCGACCTTCAGCCCCAGGCGCTGCAGGGTATCGGCCGCCACCCAGGTCTGCCCCGGCACGCCGATGAAGGCCAGCAACGGTTCGCTGTCCACGGCCTGACCGGCCAGGCTGCTGTCGCGCGGCAGACTGACCGGATCGATGCCCAACACCTGCAGGCGCTGGACATGCCCCGGCTGGCCGGGATCATCCAGCTCCAGACGCCCCTGCAACAATGGCGAGACCGGCCAGCCGGCCAAACGCAACCGGACGAACACCTGCTGCTCGAAATGCCCGCCATCGCGGCTGACCAGGCGATAAGGCGCCGTACCGCCGATCAGTTGGCTGGCCCGCGCATAACTGTCCCGAGCCTGGCTGTTGAGCGCCTGGACACCGATCAGCAAGGCCGTGGCCAACCACAACCCGGCGAGGACGCTGGCCAGTTGCACGCGATGCCGCCACCAGTGACTGAGCAGCGCGCGCAAGGCCCAGTAGAACGTCCTCATGACTCGCTCAGCCGGCCACCGTGCAGACGCACTCGACGCTGCAGGCGGCTGGCCATGCGTTCGCTGTGGGTGACCATCAACAGGCTGGTGGCGTTGTCGACGAGCAATTCCAGCAGCACATCCAGCACCTCGTCGCTGGTGCTCTCGTCGAGGCTGCCGGTGGGTTCGTCGGCCAGGATCAACGGCGGTCGGGCCGCCAGGGCACGGCCGAGGGCGACCCGCTGTTGCTGGCCACCGGAGAGCTGTTCGGGATAACGCGACAGGGTCTGCCCAAGCCCCAGGCGCTCGATCAGCTGGTTCTCCCAGTGCCGATCATGGCGCCCGGCCAGGCGCGCCTGGAATGCCAGGTTGTCGGCTACGCTCAGGCTGGGGATCAGGTTGAACTGCTGAAAGATCAGGCCGATGTCCTGGCGTCGCCAGTTGGCCAGTTGCACCTCGCTCAATTGGCAGAGGTCACGCCCGCCGACCTCGATCGAACCGCTGTCGGCGCGGTCCAGGCCGGCCACCAGATGCAACAGGGTGCTCTTGCCACTGCCCGACTCCCCCATCAGGGCCAGGCTCGCGCCCTGCTCCAGTTCCAGATCCACCCCCTGCAACACGGCCAGCGGTCCCTGGGCCGTGGCGTAGGCCTTGCTCAACCCGCGAATACGCAACATCGATAACCTCTTCCCGAGACAAGCCCGGCCAGCGAAACGCCAGGCCGGGCTTTACGATGTCAGCCGTTATAGGGCATCACGAACCATTTTGCACGCGCGTTCAACCGGGGAAGTTGGCTCGCAACGCCTCCAGGCGCTCGCCCCCCACACCACCATTGGCGGTCCACAGGCTGCGGACCCGGCCGCCTTCGCTCAGGCGGCTGTCGGGAATGAACGGCAGCCGGACAGCCCCCCTTCAACTTCAGACAACACCTGCCGGGACGTCGGCGGGTTCACCCCTTGCCGATCAGGGCGAACAGCCGGGTCACGGTCTGGCGGATCGGCCCGGAGTTGTCCAGCAGCACCAGCGACGGGTCGTCTCCGGCTCCGAGGGTAAAGGCCGCATTGCGCGCCAACCGTGCCTCGATCTCCGCCGGCGACTCACGACGCCGCTCCAGCAGCCGCTCGCGCAATACCGCCTGGTCCACCGTCAGCAACACCGCCAGCAGGTCGGGATAACGCTGGCGGGCCTGGGGCAGGTAGCCGCGCGAGCCGTTGACCAGCACGTCCAGGCCATCAGCCAGCCATTGATCGATTTCAACGGGAATGCCATAGCTCAGGCCGTTGGCCTCCCAGCTCATGGCAAAGGCCCCCTGCTCGCGCATCGCCGCGAACTGCTCGGCACTGACCCCGTGGGCCGCTTCGCCCACCGCCTCGGCGGAACGGGTAATGACCCGTCGCACGATCCGGCAGCCATGCTGCGCCAGGTCATCGCGGGCGGCATCGAGCAGACTGTCCTTGCCGGAGCCCGAAGGCCCGATGAGATAGATCAACCTGCCCGCCATCACCACATCCTCTGTACTTGTCGCCAGGCCTGTAGCAGCGGCTGGCCGGATCAATAATCGCCGCACAGAATATCCAATCAGCGGGGTTTTTCCAGTGGCGCGATCAGGTTTTCGGTACGCGCCTGAACCATCGCCAGCACACCGCCACGCCGATGAGCGTGCTTGCCATGCTCAGCACCAGCACCACCCCACGAGCCCCCAGCGGTGCCGCCAGTATCCCGACCAGCAAACCTGCCAGGGGCTGCGACAGGTTGTTCAGCAAGGTGATCACGCCAACGGTCTTGCCGAAATCCTGCACCGGGATGGCCCGCTGGCGGACGCTGCGCATGTACACGTTGAACATCTTGTCAAAGCCGATCACCAGCAGGAAGCCTGGCACATACCCTGCGATCGAGGGACTGAAGCCGCTGATGAAACCGCCCAGCAGAATCAGCGCATAGGACAGCCCGCCCAGCAGGCGCAACGACAGGCTGATCCGTGCCAGCACGAACAGGATGGCGATGGTCACACCGGCGCCCACCGCCTGCAGCCCGGCATAGTAATCCTTGCCCTGCTCGTGGACGCCGACCACCAGGGTGGCGGAGGTCGCCAGGGTCACGCCGACGATCAGGTTGACCCCGACCGCCAGACAGATGATTTTCTGCAACTCGGGCAGCGTGCGGATATGCCCCAGGGCCGTGCGCAAGGGCTGCAGCCAGGGTCCCGGCTGCTGTTCGAAGGCAGGGAGCGTGACCGCGCTGCTGCGTTTCCAGGCGAGCATCGCCAGGTCGGCCAGCACGAACAGCCCGGCCACCCCCAGCACCACCCATTGCCAGGCCATGGCCTCCAGCAGCAGCGCGGCCAACAATGGGCCGAGCACCAGGCCGCTCTGGTCGGCGATCTGCGAATAGGACAGCGTCCTGGTGTAGCTGTAGCGCGCGAAGATATGCGGCAACAGCACCTCCCGGGCCATGATGCCCTGGGTGGTCAGTACCCCGCACAACGCCGACAGCACAACCAGCCAGTAGATCCCGTCGAACAGCCCGTGACCGGCAACGGCCAGTACGCAGGCCACGGCCCGGCAGGCCTGGCTCAGATGCAGGATACGCACCGGCGAAAAGCGGTCGCACAAGGCCCCGCATACCGGAAAGGCCAGAAACCGTGGCAACGCCTCGGCAAAGAACGCCAATCCCGTCCAGGCGGCACTGTGGGTGGTCTGGAACACCATCAGCGGGACGATGAACAACAGGATCTGATCGGCCAGCCTTGAAAGAAACAACGACGCAAAAAACGCCAGGTAATCCCTGCCCATCCCTTTCCCCCTTGCAGGAGCGGCCGGCCGATGCTCGGTTGCCCGCGAACCGCCAAAGGCGGGGCCAGCACGTCAAATGTCGTGACGCGCCACCAACCGCGAAAAACTCGCCAGGCAAGCCGCCGCCGCAAACCCCGCCCCGATAAACAGTGCCAGAATCGGCCCCTCATGGCTCGAGATACCGAAACTCAAGGCCACCAGCGCCGCCCCGGTCGACTGCCCGAGCAACCGCGCCGTGGCGATCGTCCCGCTGGCCCCGCTGCTGCGCTCACGCGGCGCGCTGGTCAACAGCGCCTTCTGGTTCGGCGACTGGAAGAAGCCGAAACCCAGCCCGCAGATGATCATGCGGATGCCGATCTCCAATGCACTCGGATCACTGGGCAGCAAGGCCAGGGACAACATGCCCAGCGATAGCACGCCCAGGCCGATTCCCCCGAGCAACCCTGGCGGGTAGCGGTCCGACAGTCGCCCGGCTAAGGGGGCGATCAACGCCACCACCACCGACCAGGGCGTCATCAGGTAGCCGGTCTGTACCGGATCGCGGCCCAGCACCGTCTCGAAAAAGAACGGCAAGGAGACGAACGCCAGGCCCTGGGTGGCAAACGAGCAAAAGGCCGTCAGGGCTGACAAGGCAAACATCGGCCGCTTGAGCAGATCGAGGGGAAACATCGGCGCCGGATGCCCGGCCTCCCGGCGAATCATCAGGTAACCGGCGCAGACACACACCAGCAGTGCCATGCAGATCGCCGTCGCCCCGGCGAACTGGGCGCCCTCGCCCAACGCATAGATCAGCGAACCGAAGGTCAGCGCGCTCAGGCCGGCCGTGCCCCAGGCGAAGCGCTGGCCATTGGGCGGCGTATGCGGCAGCGAAGGGATCGCCATCGCCAGCGCAATCAGCCCGATGGGAATGTTCACCCCGAACAGCCAGGGCCAGTCGGCCACCGACAGGATCAGCGAGGCCACGGTGGGCCCGGCGGCGAACGAGATCCCCACCACCAGCGCATTGAGCCCCATGCCCTTGCCGAGTTTTTCCGGCGGGAACAGGCTGAAGATCAGCGCCGCGTTGACACTCATGATCGCACTGCCGCCAATGCCCTGCAGCACCCGGGCGAGCGTCAGTTGGGTCAAGGTGGTCGACATCGCACACAACGCCGAGGCCACGGTGAACAGCACCAGGCCGAACATATAGATCTTGCGATGCCCAAGCACCCCGCCGAGGGAGGCGAAGGCCAGCAGGGTGGCCACCGCCGCCAGCTGATAGGCGTTGATGATCCACACCGAAGCGGCGGGCGTGGTGTGCAGACTGCTGGAAATCGCCGGCAATGCCGTATTGGCAATGGCGGTGTCCAACGATGACAGGCCGATGGCGATCAGAATCGCCAACATGCCACTGGCCTGGCGCGACAGGCGCAGCCCGAAAATTCCCGATGAACCGCTGATCACACACCCCCGAAATCCGCTCTACCCTGCGGATCATAGCGTTTTGCTCAATATCCGTGAGCAGATCTTGCTGAACCCTGACTGTACGAACTCACATCAGGCTTGGCTCCGTCCCGCCGCCCAGGGTGATCTCCTGACTCTGCCCGATAAACTAGCGCTTTCTGGGAGCACGCCCAACCAAAAGCTTGGCAATGATCCACAAAATGCATCAATCCATTCTAAAAATGCACTTATCAAATCTATAAGGCTGCTCCAGTATCACCACCAATAAAAATCTGCACCCGATGCAGGCCATAAAAACGCTGGAGATCTAACGATGCACGCCACACCACCCACCGCCAGTTCCGCCCGTGCCAAGGCGGGCGCGGTATTCCGTGTCACCTCGGGCAACTTCCTCGAGCAGTTCGACTTCTTTCTCTTCGGCTTCTACGCCACCTATATCGCTGCCGCCTTCTTTCCTGCCAGCAGTGAGTTCGCCTCGCTGATGATGACCTTCGCGGTCTTCGGTGCCGGCTTCCTGATGCGCCCGCTGGGCGCGGTCATTCTCGGTGCCTATATCGATGAGGTCGGTCGGCGCAAGGGCCTGATCGTCACCCTGTCGATCATGGCCAGCGGCACCATCCTGATCGTGCTGGTACCCGGCTACGAGAGCATCGGCCTGCTGGCTCCGGCCCTGGTCCTGCTCGGGCGCCTGCTGCAAGGGTTTTCCGCCGGCGCCGAGCTGGGCGGGGTCTCGGTCTATCTGGCGGAAATCGCCACACCGGGGCGCAAGGGTTTCTACGTTGCCTGGCAGTCCTGCAGCCAGCAGGTCGCCGTGGTGGTCGCCGCCGCCCTGGGTTATGGCCTGAACCAGTGGATGGCCGCCAGCGCCGTGGCCGATTGGGGCTGGCGCATTCCGTTCATGCTCGGTTGCCTGATCGTGCCGTTCATCTTCTTCCTGCGCCGCAACCTGGCGGAAACCGAGGAGTTCGCCCAGCGCAAGCGTCGCCCGGGCATGCGTGAAGTGCTCAACACCCTGGCACAGAACTGGGTCACGGTGATTGCCGGCATGCTGATGGTCGCGCTGACCACCACCGCCTTCTACCTGATCACCGTCTACGCACCGACCTTCGGCAAGACCGTACTGCACCTGAGCACCGCCGACAGCCTGCTGGTGACCCTGCTGGTGGGTGTCTCCAACTTCTGCTGGCTGCCCCTGGGCGGCGCCCTCTCCGACCGCATCGGCCGCCGTCCGGTACTGCTGGCCATGGCCGGGCTGACCCTGGCCACGGCCTATCCGGCGCTGTCGCTGCTGGTCAAGGCACCGAGCTTCAGCAGCATGCTGCTGGTGCTGCTGTGGCTGTCGTTCCTCTACGGCATGTACAACGGCGCGATGATTGCCGCGCTGACCGAAATCATGCCGGCGGAAGTCCGCGTGGCCGGTTTCTCCCTGGCCTACAGCCTGGCGACCGCGGTGTTCGGCGGTTTCACCCCGGCGATTTCCACGGCGCTGATCGAATACAGCGGTGACAAGGCCGCACCGGGTTACTGGATGAGCCTTGCCGCCATCTGTGCGCTGTGCGCGACGCTGTTCCTGTATCGCAAGGCGAATCTGCAGCTCAAGCCTGCCCTCTAGCTTGGGCCCCCTCTGCCCTGTGGGAGCCGGTTCCCATGGGGCAGCACCGTATTCCACCCTTCCAAGAAGAGACATGTGATGAAAGCACTCTTTCTGAAACTCGCCCTGATCGGCAGCATGGCCCTGGGCAGCGTCGCCCAGGCCGAGGAAATCCGCGTGATGACTTCCGGTGGCTTTACTGCCGCCTACAAGATTCTCGGCCCGAAATTCGCCGCCGAAACCGGCAACACCCTCGACACCGCGCTCGGCCCGTCCATGGGCAAGGCCCCGGAGGCGATCCCCAATCGACTGGCGCGCGGCGAAAAGGCCGATGTGGTGATCATGGTCGGCTACGCCCTCGATGAACTGATCAAGCAAGGCAAGGTCGTGCCCGCTTCGCGGGTCGAACTGGCCGACTCGCGGATCGGCCTGGTGGTGCGCGAAGGCAGTGCCAAGCCGGCCATCGGCACCGAGCAGGAACTGAAGGACACCCTGCTCAAGGCCAAGTCCGTGGCCTACTCCGATAGCGCCAGCGGTGTGTATATCCAGGAGCAGCTCTTCAAGCGCCTGGGCATCGAGGCCCAGCTCAAGCCCAAGGCGAGCATGGTACCGAAGATCCCGGTGGGCACGGTGGTGGCTAGCGGCGAATACCAGTTGGGCTTCCAGCAGGTCAGCGAGCTGCTGCCGGTACCGGGGGTGACCTTTGTCGGCAAGATTCCGGAGTCGGTGCAATCGGTGACCCGGTTCGCCGCCGGTATTCCGGTTGATGCACAACACCCGGAACAGGCTAAGGCATTGCTCCAGTACCTGGCTGCCCCGGCTGCCCAGGAGACGGTGAAGGCCACCGGGCTGGACTCAGTGAGCCGCTGAGCCGTTTTGCGCGGCGGATGCTGGCGCTTTCGCGGACAGATCCGGTTCTCACAACAGTCCGTGGGAACCGGATTCATCCGCAAACGGCCTGGCCAGCCCCCACCTCATAACCCCCACTACCCCGCCGGCTGCTTCATTTCCACGATCAGCCGCTCCAGCTCCAGAGCCGCCGGGGTCAGCACCCGGCCCCGGCGCTTGAGCAACCCCACCTTGCGCATCACCTGCGGCTCGATCAACGGCACACCGGTCAGAATCGGATGCTCCGGTCCCGGCATCGCCATGGTCGGCACCGCCGCCACCCCTAGCCCCGCTTCCACCAGGCCGATCATGGTCGTGACGTGCCGGGTCTCGCAGACCCCCGGCTTTTCCGGCGTGAGACGAATCAGTGCCTGATCGAGCAGGAAACGGTTGCCCGAAGTCTTGTCGAGGCTGATGTAGTCCTGCTGGTACAGTTCCTTCCAGCTCACACTGGCCCGCTGCGCCAACGGATGATCACGTCGGCAGGCCACCACGTAACGCTCCTCCACCAGCAGCTCGAACTCGATTTCCGGCTGCAGATTGCCCGTGAAGCTCAGGCCGAAGTCCGCCTCGCCGCTGAGCACCGCCGCATGCACGTCGTTGGCGCTGGAATCGAGCACCTTGATCCGGATCTTCGGGTACTGGCGGTGATAGTGGGCAATCACCTTGGGCATGAAGTAATACGCCGCCGAGGGCACGCAGGCCACGGTGACATGCCCCAGCCGGGTCGAAGCGACATCGGTGATGCCCAGCAGCGCAACGTCCAGATCATCCAGCAGCCGCTCCACCGTGGGCGCGAAGGCGCGACCGACCTGGGTCAGGCTGACCCGTCGGGTGGTGCGTTCGAACAGCCGCACGCCAAGGGCTTCCTCGAGCTTTTCCACCCGCCGGCTCAGGGCCGGCTGGGAAATATTGATGGCCTGGGCCGCCTTGCGGAAACTGCCCTGCTCGACCACCGCGCGAAAGGCCTGCAGGTCGTTCAAATCGAAGTTGATGGCCACGGCGTACACTCATCGGAAACAGATTGATCAGTGTAACGCATGGATCAGCCAGATAGATGCAGCCAATGAAGCAGCGTCATGCCTGAGCCGCCGCAAGCAACGGCGGCATCGGGCAATCGAGGATATCGGCCACCGCCCGCATCAGTTCAGCCTCGGCCGCAGTGACCTGGCCGTCATGCCCGATGCAACGGGCCATGGCCTTGAGCAGTGCCGGTTTCTGCAACGGCAGCAAACCGGTCAGGCGATACAAGGCCGCCTCCAGGGCTTTCAGGTCGCCCTCGCCCCTGAAGGCCGGCACCACGAACGCCAGTTCGGCGCAGCCATGGGCAAACGCCTGGCCGGCCCGCTGCGGATCAGCCTGCCCGGCCCGGGCCAGGAACGACAGCAGCAGCGCCACCTCGTCGGCCAGCGCCTCCAGGCGATACTTGCCAGCCACCGAGCGCAGACCTTCGACATTGCGTTCGACGATGCGCAACAAGGTCCACTCCAGCAGCTCGACCCGATCGTCCGCGCGGATCAGCAAGGCCATGCCACGCTTCACGGCGTTGAACTCGTCCCGGCCCAACTGCCTGAGCGCCGGGATCGCCAGATCGACCAGGGCCAGGCGTTGCCCCTGGGGCACCTCGCGCAACGGTGCCCGCAAGGCTTCCAGGCGCTCGGCCAGGGCCGGCTGCAGATGCGGGCGCAGCAGGTCCAGTTGCTGTTGCTGCAGGACCTCCACCGAATCGAGCAACAGACCGTAGACCAGTGCCTGGGCGCCTTCCCTGTCGTGGACAGCCCGGATCAGGGCCTCGGGCAAGGTCTGCAGGGTATCCCGGGCCTCCTGCAGGTGCGCCAGGCCAGGGTCGCCGATCGCGGCAATCGACTGGGCAACCGCCGCTTGCGCAAAGACCGTCGACCCGGCCGGGCGAGCAGACGGCGTCGATGGCGCGACCAGCTCTTCGGGGTGGTCGCCCGAGCGTTTCACCTGCGGATACTGGCCATCCCAGCCCGGCTCGATTCGGCGAATACGTTCCGCCAACGGCGGATGGGTGGCGAACAGACCGTCGATGGCCGATTTGATCCCGGCCCCGAAATACAGATGGCTGAACTCGGCGGCATTCGCTGCCCGCAACTGCGAGCCGGCCGCATGGCCGCCGATCTTCTTCAGGGCACCACCGATGCTGTCGGGATTGCGGGTGAACTGCACCGCCGAGGCATCGGCGAGGAATTCGCGCTGGCGACTGACAGCAGCCTTGATCAGGTTGCCGAAAAATGTCCCGGCATAGCCAAGTATCAGCAGAGTCAGGCCAACGGCCACCTTGAACAGCTCGCCCTTGTTGTCGTTCGAGGACGAGGAACGGCGCGAGGAACCGCTATCGCTGCGCAACACCCAGTGTCCGATCAGGCCGATCAGCAGGATGCCGTGGAGCAAGGCGATCAGCCGCATGTTCAGGCGCATGTCGCCGTTGTAGATATGGCTGAACTCGTGGGCGATCACGCCCTGCAGCTCATCGCGATCGAGCAGGCTCATCGCTCCCTGGGTCACGCCAATCACCGCATCCTTGGGGCTCAGGCCGGCGGCAAAGGCGTTGATACTGTCCTCTTCGAGGACATACACCGACGGCACCGGCGCCCCGCAAGCCAGGGCCATTTCCTCGACCACATTGAGCAGGCGCTTTTCATGGAAGTCCTGGGGATCCAGGTTGATCAGCCGCCCGCCGAGGCTTTCGGCGACCAGCTTGCCGCCGGCATTCAACTGCACGCGCTTGTACAGCGAGCCGAACAGCACCACGCCGATCACCACCAGCGCCACGGCGCCGACCAGCGTCGGGTCCAGCACCGGCGTCACGCTGCGGCGGCTCTCCGATTCGCCATAGAAGTGCCAGATCAGGGTCAGAGCCAGACTGGTCAGGGCGATCAGGCTGATGACCGCCAGGGCCATCAACAGGACCAGGCGCCCGGTTTGGCGGCGGGCGCGGTCCTGGTGTTCAAAGAAATTCATGAGCCGTCCGTGGATGAAAGCGGATTAGAACGACACCTTGGGTGCAGCCTGGATCTCGGCACTGTCGGCGAACTCCAGCAGGCTGGCATCGGCGGAGTGTCCAAAGGCGGCAGCGAAGAACACCGGCGGGAACGTCTGCTTGTAGGTGTTGTATGCCATCACCGCGTCGTTGAATGCCTGCCGGGCGAAGGCCACCTTGTTTTCGGTGCTGCTCAGCTCTTCACCGAGCTGCTGCATGTTCTGGGACGCCTTGAGGTCCGGATAGGCTTCAAGGGTCACGTTCAGGCGGCCCAGGGCACTGTTCAGCAGCCCCTCGGCGCTGCCCAGCTGGGCCATGCTGCCGGCATCGCCCGGCTTCGAGGCGGCGGCCTTGAGACCGGTCACGGCCTGGTTGCGGGCGTTGATCACCGCTTCCAGGGTACCGCGCTCATGGGCCATGTAGCCCTTGGCGGTTTCCACCAGGTTGGGGATCAGGTCGTGACGACGCTTGAGCTGGACCTCGATCTGGGCGAAGGCATTCTTGAAGCGGTTGCGCAGGGTCACCAGCTTGTTGTAGATGCCGATGACATAGAAGACCAGGAGGGCGATGATAACCAGAAGGATCAGAATGAAGGTCATGTGACGTCCTTATCTTCGTCAGGAAAATGAGCGGCGATGTTAGCGCAAAATCTCCGGTAGGCGCAGAATTCGCCACTACCACCGTTCACGCCCCTGCGACAAAACATCACACCGGCGATGAGGATGCCGAAAATCGCGCGTCGACCTCTTCATTTGCACGACCCTGCCCGCTAAGATCCGCGCCTGCGTTGCCAGCCCAGAACTCCTATAAGACCCCGCCTGCAACACCGTCACTCCGTCCGTTTCCTGAGGTCATCATGTCCGTGCAATTATTGACCATGGCGCTGGCACCGCTATTGGGTCTGTTCATCATCAGCATCGGCAGCGCGCTGATGTCTTCGCTCACCACCCTGCGCCTGGACGCAATGGGATTCTCCGCCAGCATGGTGGGGATCGTGTCGTCGGCCTACTTCATCGGCCTGACCCTGGGCTCGGTCTTCAACGAGCGGCTGATCGTGCGGATCGGCCATATTCGTGCCTACAGCTGTTTCGCCGCACTGATCGCGGTCACCATCGCCTTGCAGGGCCTGAGCCACGACCCATGGGTGTGGTCCGGCCTGCGCCTGGTCGGCGGCTGGGCGCTCGTCGGCGTGTACCTGGTGGTGGAAAGCTGGTTGCTGCTGGTGGCCGAGCCGAAGATCCGCGGGCGCCTGCTGGCTCTGTACATGATCGCGCTGTACGGCGCCGGCCTGCTCGGGCAGATGGGCCTCGGCCCGGTGATGGACGCCGGTGAAAGCGTACCGTTCACCATCGCAGCGATGCTCGCTTCGCTGTCGCTGGTGCCGATCGCCATGATTCCGCGGGTCACCCCGCCGGTCGAACGCGCCGAGCCACTGCCGGCCGGCCAACTGATCCGCATCACCCCGACCGGCGTGATGGGCTGCTTCGGCTCCGGGGTGATCATTGCCGCGGTGTACACCCTGCTGCCGCTGTACCTGCAAAAGGTCGGGCTGAGCGTCACCGAAGTCGGCCACACCATGGCCGCGGTGATTTTCGGTGCGATGGTGCTGCAATACCCGGTGGGCCGCTGGTCCGACCGCAAGGACCGCCAGACCGTACTGATCGTCCTGAGCGCCGCCTGCGTGCTGTTGTCGGCGATCACCCTGCTGCTGCCGGCGTCGGGCTGGCCGATGCTGGTGGTGATGTTCCTGCTCGGCGGGGGCGTCTTCGCGGTGTACCCGGTGGCCGTCAGCCACGCGGCGGACAGTGCGCCGTCCGGCGCCCTGGTGCGAATGATCCAGGGGCTGCTGCTGATCAACTCGCTGGGCTCGGCGATCAGTCCCCTGGCGATTTCGCCGCTGATGGAATGGGCCGGGCCGTCCGGGCTGTTCTGGGCCTTCGCGGTGCTCAACCTGGCGCTGGTGATGTTCTTCGTCTGGCGCCGTCGTGCACACCCGGTGCCGGTCGCCGCCGCGCCGTTCGCCGCGGCCACCCAGTACTCCCCCACCGGCGTCGAACTGCGCATGACCCAGGACCTGACCGAAGCGGTGGAGGCCCACCAGGCCGCGGAACAGCCTACCCCGGCACACTAGGCCGCCTGCCAGGACCCGCTACCCGTCCAGGGGTATGCGGGCCACCGCCTTGACCTCGCGCCATGCCTTTTTTCAGACCCGAATAGGGTATTAAGGAAGACATCTTGTAGGTAACATCCTACGCAGATCCTCACCGCTGCGAGTCGCCAATGCCAGGGAATGCTCCGTTTGAACAGCCACGGTGGGCGCGCGACCTGTTGCGCTTCCTGCCGCTGAAAAGCCAATTTGTCCTGTCAGGGAACATCCGCGACCTGCAAGCCTGCGAGGTGGCGCCCGGCACCGTCACGGCGCAGAGCTTCAACCAGGCGCTGTGCGATCTGCTGCTCAGCAGCGGCTATGCCCAAGTGCTCGCCTGGGACCCCGTCGCCGGTTTCCGCATGCTCGGGCGCCCCGGCAGCGACCCGGCTACCGGGCAGGCCCTGCTCACCGAACTGGGCCTCACGCCAGTAGACGGCATTGCCCCAGCGGGAATCGACCTGCTGGGGGTTACCCTGCAACGCCTGGTCAATCGCCCGGGCGAGCCGATCGCCCTGATCGTCGACTTCGCGTCCCGCCTGGTGGTGCGCAACGACTCGCTGAGCGCGGCCGAACACCAGTTGTTCACCCAGGCCCTGGTCCTGTCGCACCAGACCCGCAGCCGCCCGGCCGGAGAACAGCGCAAACCCTTCTTCAACAGCGTGCTGTGGGTGGTGGAAAAGGAAGGCGACCTGCCCGACTGGCTGCTGGTCGACAACCCGCGCCTACGCCACATACCCGTGTCCAAACCCGACCAGATGGCCCGCCGGGCGTTGGCGCCGGCACTGCTCAAGGGGCTGTCGGGCAAGTCCGACGCCGGCGAGCAGGAGCGGCAGGCGGCCATCGACGCCTTCGTCGAAAACACCGAAGGCCTGTTGTTGCTCGATTTGAGCGCCATCGCCCAGTTGGCCCGGGTGGAAGACGTGCCGATGGAACGCATCACCGATGCCGTGCGTCGCTACAAGGTCGGCGTCACCGAAGACCCCTGGCTGAAGATCGACCGACAGCGCATCCGCCAGGCCGATGACATCGTGCGCCGGCGTGTCAAGGGCCAGACCCATGCCGTGACCCACATGCTCGACATCGTCAAACGGGCCATGACCGGCGTCGGCGCCAGCCGCAAGGGCAACCGCCCGCGGGGCGTGGCCTTTCTCGCCGGGCCCACCGGGGTCGGCAAGACGGAGCTGGCGAAAACCATCACCAGCCTGCTGTTCGGCGACGAAAGCGCGTACATCCGCTTCGACATGTCGGAGTTCAGCGCCGAACATGCCGACCAGCGCCTGATCGGCGCGCCACCGGGCTACGTCGGCTATGACGTGGGCGGCGAGCTGACCAATGCCATCCGCGAAAAACCCTTCAGCGTGGTGCTGTTTGACGAGATCGAGAAAGCCCACCCGCGCATCCTCGACAAGTTCCTGCAGATCCTCGACGACGGCGTACTGACCTCCGGCCGCGGCGATCGGGTGTATTTCTCCGAGGCGCTGATCGTGTTCACCTCCAACCTGGGCATCTACCGCCAGGGTGAGAATGGCGAACGCGCCGCCAACGTGCTGCCGGGCGAACCCTATGAAACGGTCCGCGACAAGGTCCACGGCGAGATCGACCGTTACTTCAAGCTGGTGCTCAACCGCCCGGAAATCCTCAACCGCATCGGTGAAAACATCATCGTATTCGACTTTATCCGCGCGGAGGTCGCCGAGCAGATCTTCACCCAGATGGTCGATAGCACCTTCGCCGACCTGCGCGACCAGCAACTGACCATCGAACTGGCCCCGGCCGCTCGCCAGACCTTGCACGACCTGTGCCTGCGCGACCTGTCCAACGGTGGCCGCGGCATCCGCAACCAGCTCGAAGCGCGTCTGCTCAACCCCTTGTCCAGGGCGCTGTTCGACCAGGAGGCGGAACCGGGCCAGGCGTTCCTGATTACCGAACTGGATGCCAACGGCCTGAACCTGGAACGTCGCTGAACATGGAACTGAGCCTGTCACGGGTGCATTTTCCGGTCACCACACTGGGGCCGGGACGGCGCCTGGGCATCTGGTTCCAGGGCTGCAGCATTCGTTGTCCGGGCTGCATTTCCGCCGACACCTGGGGGCCCGGCCGCTGGCGTATCGGCTTGCCTCAACTGCTGGCGCAACTGCAGCCGTGGCTGGCCGAGGCCGAAGGCATCACCCTGTCCGGTGGCGAGCCCTTCGATCAGTTCGACGCATTGCTGGCCCTGCTCGGTGAACTGCGCCGCCTGAGCGACGTCGACATCCTGGTCTACAGCGGCTATTCGCTGGAGCAGCTCGAACCCAGGCTACGGCAGGCCCATGGCCTGATTGATGGCCTGATCAGCGACCCCTACCGGCAGGAACAGCCGCAATCGATGGCCTTGCGCGGCAGCGACAACCAGCGGCTGAGCCTGTTCACCGAACGGGGGCGCACGCGTCTGGCCGCCTATGAGCGGCGGCTGATACCTGCCGACAAGGCGCTGGACCTGATGTTCGACGACGATGGCAGCGCCTGGATGGCCGGCATCCCAAGGCGTGACGACCTGCTTCGGCTACGCGACCTGCTCCATGACCAAGGCCACCAACTACAGCTGAGCGCCCATACCTCGCGGCCTCGCCAAGGGAAGTGATACGGATGATTCGTTTTTGCCCAAACTGCCAGTCGGAGCGCTCGCTCGCGGAAATCTTCTGTGAAGGCATCCTCGGTGACCATGCCTGCGGCTGGGACCTGTCCGGCGAGGCCATTCACCCCGATGGCTGGCGTCCCCAAGCGGTTGTCACCGTGGACGAACTGGCCCAGGTCGCCGACGAAGTCGCCGCGGCGCCCCTCACCGCCCTCTGCGAAAATGGCCATCCCCTGGAGGCCGGCGACCTGATGTGCCTGGAGTGTGGCAGCGGCCCTGCGGCTGCCCCGTCGAACGACATCGAGCCGCCACAAGCGCCCCTGCACCCCGACAGCGCCACACGGGTGGAGGGTTGGCACCTGCTGCGGCAGATCAGTTGCACCGACGGCGTCCGCGAGCGCTACATCGCCCGGCATGAGGAAAGCGGCCAGCAGGCCGTTCTGACCCTGTACCGCCCGGGTGCCGAACCGGACCCGGCCATCTACGACGTGATCCGCCGGCTGCCCCGCGACCATGTGCCGGAGATTCTCGCCACCGGCCGCTGGAATGAGCGCGCCTACGAGGTGATCGAGGAACTGACCGGCGGCACGTTGGCCGACCTCGGCAGCGTCGTCCGCGATGCCGCCGCCGTTCGCCATGTGGTCGGCGAGCTGGGCCAGGCCCTGCATGCCTTCAACGAGGCCGGCCTGCGCCATCGCGACCTGCGCCCGGCCAGCCTGCTGGTGCGCAGCCGCGAACCGCTGGACCTGGTGATCAGCGGCTTTGGCTCGGCGCGGCTGTCCGAGTTCGACCTGGATATCGTTTCCCCGCTGGAAACCAGCCGCTACATGGCCCCCGAAGCGATCGCCGGCGGCGTGGCCCCGGCGTCGGACTGGTGGAGCCTGGGCATGGTCCTGCTCGAACAGCTGACCCAGGGTGCCTGCTTCGAAGGCATCAACCCCAACGCCTTCCTGATTCATGTGCTCGCCAACGGCGTGCCGATCCCCGACGATCTCGACCCGCAACTGAACCTGCTGCTGCGCGGCCTGCTGGCCCGTGACCGGCACCAGCGCTGGCAGTGGCCGCAGGTGCAGGACTGGCTCAACGGCCTGCCGGTAGAGGCTCCGGCCTCGTCGTACAGCGAACGGGATGATGACGAAGGCGCGGCCATCACCCTGGGCAGCCAGCGCTTTCGCAAACCCTCGGTATTCGCCCTGGCGGCGGCCCAGGCGGACCACTGGGCCCAGGCCCTCGACCATCTGCTGCGTGGCGTCATCGTCACCTGGGCCGAACACATCGGCCTGGCGCCGCGGCTACTGGCCGGCTTGCGCCAGGTGGCCCAGCACGAAGGCATCGAGGACGATTTCCGCCTGATGCTGGCCCTCAAACTGCTCAACCCCGAAATCCCGCTGATCCATCGCGGAGAAATCGTCACCCCGGGCTGGCTGCTGGACCATCCGCTGGAGGGTTACCGGCTGATCAGCGGCTCGCTGCCCGACCTGCTCGAACAGTTGCAGACCGAAAGCTGGCTGTCGCGGCTCAGCGTCCGCGCGCAGAACGTTCGCCAGCGGGCACTGCACCAGCACATCGAGGTCGACGAAGAGCAGTTGCGCATCTACCTGCTGTCCACCTCCCGCGCACGGCTGGCCGCCCAGTGGCAGGACCGCCAGCGCCTGCTGCCGGACACCGACCATCCTGGGCTGCAGGTCCTGTCGGAGCGCCGGGTGATCGCCGAAGAGGACCTGATCGTCCTGCTCAGCGCGAACATCAGCCAGTTCCGCTCGGCCACGGCGATCGTCGAGCAAGCCGCGGGCCTGGCCAGGGAAGCCGATGTCCGGCTGTTTGACACCCAGAGCGCCAGCGCGTTGCTGGAGCACAGCCGGCAGGATCTGTATCGCGCCGTCGACGAGCGTATCAGCGGCTTCGCCCGCAGTGGCGTACCGGCGGTGGATGACTGGGCGGAGCAGTTCCGCCTGGAACGGCGCATGCCGCTGGCCAAGGCCCTGGTGCTGCTGGCGATTCCCGCCGAGCAATGGCTGGAGCCGCAGAAGCAGCAGTACGTCTCGCAGATCCTCGATTTCTTCGAGAAGAAGGTCGTCACCGCGGTGATGCGTGGGCCCCTGGTACGCATGAGCATCGGCAAGACCACCGCGCGGGTCGATCTCCAGGAACTGGACAGCGAGCGTCGCCCCGCCGCCGCCCTGCTCGATCACCTGTTGCTGCGCAACGCCCGTTCGGTGAGTCTCGACCCGGAAAGCTTCCTGGCCAACACGCAACTGGAATCGCGACTCCACGCGCTGCACCGGCAAAGCTCGCTGTACAAGCGCGATACCGGCATCGACGGGTTGTACCTGGGGTTCCCGTTCCTGCTCAGCCGCGATGCCCGGGGCAATACCCGTCCACGCATCGTGCCGTTGCTGCTGTGGCCGCTGAAACTGCTGGTCGAAGTCGGCAGCCGCGCCCAGGTCGCACTGGCCTTCGACGGCGAGCGCGAGGAAGTCCGGCTCAACCCGGCGCTCGACAGCCTGCTCGGCCCCGAGGCCTGCAAGCAGTGGCGCAAGACCGCCGAAGAACTGCTGGGCCGCTCGGCGATCCGCGCCGCCGATGTGATGGACGCCTTTGGCATGCTCGCCACGGCTCGATCACGGGCCTTGACCGCGCTGCCGCCGACCAGCATCGAAGTGACACCGTACAAGGACGAACTGGCCTGCGCCGCCGTGCTGTTCCATGTCACCTTCATGGGCCAGGCCATCGGCGAGGATCTGCGCCAGTTGAGGTCGCTGTCCCCCGCTGGCACCGGCCTGGAAACCGCCCGGCGCCTCAAGGAGCCGGGCGAAGCGCAGGACAGCGGGACACCGCCCGAACTGCAGCGCTTCTTCACCGCCGCCAGCGACCCGTCCCAGGAGGCTGCCGTCCTGCGCGCCCGGCAAAGTCCCGGGTTGCTGGTCGAGGGCCCGCCGGGCACCGGCAAGAGCCAGACCATCGTCAACATGGTCGCCGACGCCATTGGCCGCCAGCGCAGCCTACTGATCGTCTGCCAGAAGCATGCAGCCCTGGAGGTGGTGCACAAGCGCCTGGTTGCCGAAGGCCTGGGCCAGCGCATCGTCATGCTCAATGACGTCAACCGCGACCGCGAGCCGGTCATTCGCAGCATCCGCGAGCAACTGGAAGCGCTGTTTATCGAGGGGGCCTGGGCCCCTGACTGGCAGCGCCAGCGCGAACGCCTGGCGGCACGCATCGAAACCCTGGAAGGCGAACTGGACCGTTTCCACCAGAGCCTGCATCGTCTCGACGAGGCGACTGGCATCAGTTACCGCGGCTTGCTCGGAGAACTGATCGAACTGGAGCAAGGCAGCCCTCCCCTGGAGTTTCCGGCACTGCGCCAGCGCCTGGCAGGACTGGACATCGCCAGCCTGACGCGCCTTGAAGAAAACTGCGCACCGCTGATCCGTCTCTGGCTGCCGGCCCGTTTCGAAGGCAGTGCCCTGGCACAGTTGCAGCCTTTCGCCGCCGACCCGGCGACCTTGCAGGCTTTCACCGAATGCCTGCAGGCGTTTGTCGCCGCGGAAGCGGCTCGCCAGGGCGTGCTGCAGGAACACCTGTCCAGTTTCGAAGTCGACGACCCCACGCCCTACCGGAGCTGGATGGCCGGACATGTCGAGGCCTTGCTGGGCCTGAAGGAAGAACAGCGCCTGCGGCTGGCCCGTTGGTTGCCGCTGTTCCGTCGCAGCGAAACGGCCCAGGCCCTGCGCGGCGAAACCCTGCTCGCCGAGCTGGGTGATGTCGAACTGCAGCTGCGCCAGCTGGATCCCGCGCACTACCTGCCCGCCCACTCCCCGGCACTCAGTGCCCTGACCGACAAGGAACTGGAGCGCTTGCGGGTACAGACCGCCCAGGTGCTCAAAGCCAAGTCCTGGCTGGCCCGGATCAACCCGTTGCACCTGATGCGGCGCAGGCGGGTGCGGGCTTTCCTGCGCAGCCACGACGCCCAGGCCGACGACTCCCGCGTGCCGGCACTGCTGGCCGCCGCCGAACTGGAAATCCGCACCCGCCCTCTGCATGCGGCCCTGAACGCCGCGCGCCAGGCATTGGGCCTGGAAGCGATTGCCCAGGCCGTCCGGCTGGAGCTGGCGAGCCTGACCAGCCAGGATATCCGCCACCTGCGCGAGATCCAGGCACTGGCCCAGGGCCTGGCGTCGGCGCCGCGTGGCGAACAGGTCGATGCCGCGATTCTTACGGGGCAGAAGCAGAGCTTCGAGGCGCTGCTCAAGGACCTCGATGCCGCACTCGTGCGCCACGGTGCACGACAACACAGCCTGGACCGGCTCAAGGCCCTGGCCGACTGGATCGGCGACGACCTGCGCCAGGCACTTGAACGTGCCGTCGCCACCAACGAAAGCAACCTGCTGGCCCTGACCCGACTGCAACAGGACCTGCCCGCACTGGCCGCCTACCAGCGTTTTCGCGGCCGGGTCGGGCAACTCGGCCAGGCCGACCTCGAACTGCTCGCCCTGCTGCGCCAAATCCAGGACAAGCTCGATCAGTTCCCCGTCGACCAGCTCGAAAGCGCCGTGCGCCGGTTGCTCAATCGTGAAGCCCGGCTCGGCTGGAAGCACCGGATCGAACAGGCCAACCCGGAGCTGCTGTTCGGCCAGGACGAGGCCCGGGCGAAGATTGCCGGCCTGGCCGAGGCCGACATCCAGATGCGCCTGCTCAACCGCGAACTGCTCGGCAAGGGCGTCGACCCCGCCCGCCTGGGCAGCCGCAAGCAATGGGAAGATGTCACCCGCCTGACCGGCAAACGCTCGCGACGCCTGCGCGAGTTCATCGAAATGGGCTCGGAACTGGGCCTGATGAGCCTGCGCCCGGTCTGGCTGATGAACCCCGATGTGGCAAGCCGCGTCCTGCCGCTCAAGGCCGGCCTGTTCGATACCGTAATCTATGACGAAGCCTCGCAGATGCCGGTGGAGTTTGCCCTGCCAACGCTTTACCGCGGCCGGGTGACAGTGATCAGCGGCGACGAGAAACAGATGCCGCCCACGGCCTTCTTCTCAAGCCGGGTCGAGAGTGACGAGGCCGAACTGTTCGACGGCGACCTGCCGGATGAGGATGCCGACGAGGAGCAGCGCGAAGCCTTCGAAGACACCTGGAACCGCCGCGAGATCAAGGATTGCCCGGACCTGTTGCAACTGGCCCGCAGCGTACTGCCCAGCACCACCCTGGAGATCCACTATCGGTCGGCCTACCGCGAACTGATCGGCTTCTCCAACGCGTCGTTCTACGGCAACCGCCTGAGCGTACCGGTGCGCCATCCCCAGGCCAATATCCTGCGGATCAAGCCGCTGGAGCTGATCCAGGTGGACGGGCTCTACCAGAACCAGAGCAATATCCTGGAAGCCGAGCGGGTGGTGGAGCATCTCGCCGAGCTCTGGCGCCAGCCCCACGAACAGCGCCCGTCCATCGGCGTGGTCACCTTTAACCGCAAGCAGGCCGACCTGATCGAGGAACATCTGGAGCGACGCGCCGAGGAAGACGAGGTGTTCCGCCAGGCCTACGCCCAGGAGCGCGAGCGTCTGGAAGACGGCGAAGACATGTCGGTGTTCGTCAAGAACGTGGAAAACGTCCAGGGTGACGAACGCGACATCATCGTCTTCTCCACCACCTTCGGCCGCAACAGCCAGGGCGCGTTCCGCCGCAGCTTCGGCGTGCTCGGGCAGAAAGGCGGCGAGCGGCGGCTGAACGTGGCCGTCACCCGCGCCCGGCGGAAGGTGGTGCTGGTCACCTCGATGCCGATCGCCGACATCTCCGACATGCTCAACACCCACCGCGCCCCCAACAGCCCCCGCGACTACCTGCAGGGTTACCTGGAATATGCCCGGAGCCTGTCGTCCGGGGAGTTCGCCACCAGCAGCAGCCTGCTCAACCGCCTGCAGACCGACCGTGGCGAGGCCCGGCGCCGTCAGCAGCAGCCGCGCGACGGTTTCGTCAGCACTGTCGGCCAGTACATTCAGTCGCTCGGCTGGCAAGCCAGCAGCGCCAACGAGGGCGATGCCTTTGGCCTGGACTTCGCGATCGAGAACCCGGCCACGGGCCTGTATGCCATTGGCATCGAATGCGACTCCCCCTGCCACCCCCTGTTGAACCGCGCCCGGGCCCGGGAAATCTGGCGGCCGTCGGTGCTGCACCGGGCCATTGCGAGCCTGCACCGGGTCTCGTCCCATGGTTGGTACCACGATGGCGAGAATGAACGGGCACGGCTGCGGGCGGCGATCGAGAACGCCCTGCAACCTGCCCTCGAACCCCAGCCGGACAGCCCGGCGCCCCTCACGGAGACCAGCTCATGAGTGGACCGAAAGTCGTCCGCATCGTCACCCGGGAAGAGATCCTGGCGATCTGCGAGGCTCACCTTCAGCGCCTGGCAACCGCCCTCGAACGCTGGCTGGCGCAGGCCGGCAGAATCGGCGAGCTGAGCGAAGCCGACCGGGCTGCGACATTGGCCCGGCATGAACGCCTGCGCGCCTTGCTGCAACAGGATCAACTGCGCGAACTGCAAAAGGCCGTGCCCATCGAAATCGATTTCCTCGAACGTGACCTGGAAGAGCGCGAGGAACGGGCGATTATCCGGGCGACGGAAAAACGCCAGCAGCAGCGGCGTGTCCACGAAACCGCGGCGACCCTGCTCAAGGCCCTGCACGCCAAGCCTGGCCGGGTAACCGGCGAACTGTTGCAGCAGATCGGCGAACTGGCCCAGGGTGCCCGACGTGAAGACGCGGATACCCTGCTGGCAAAGGGTTTCGCCCTGCTGACCAGCGTGCCCGCACAGGAAGCCCTCGGCGCAGAGCAACACGCCCTCGCCCAGCAATTGAAGAGCGATGCGCCGACACCTTCGCTGGCCGACTGGATCGCCCGGCAGCAGCTCGACGGTTCAAGGGATGTCCGCCTGTTGCGCATCGACCGACACATTGCCGAACTGCAACTGCTGCACGGTGCACAAGCGGCCGAAGCATTTGTTCTGAAACTGCGGAAGGCCGAGGCCGAGTCGCGCCAGCAGGCCCGTAACCTGCTACTCGACAGCCTGGTACTCGACCTGGCCCACGCCACGCGCCGCTACCAGGACCAACGCGCCCGTTTCAATCAGTTGCAGGACTTGGCCAACGAAGTGGCCGCCTTCAAGGATTCCACTCATCAGCCACTGCTGGAGCGCGTCGCAGACAGTCACGCCAGCCCGGCCCCGCAGCAGATGGACGAACTGATCGAGCAATGCAAGGCCGTGATCGCGGCCCACCTGCAGGCACAGGCGGCCATCGCTCGTCGCCAGGCGGTCCTGCAGGGGCTTGCGAGCCTCGGCTACGAGACCCGCGAAGGCATGGAAACCGCCTGGGCACAGAACGGTCGGGTGGTACTGCGCAAGACCGCCACGCCAGGGTTCGGGGTCGAAGTGGGCGGCAAGGCCGACACCGGCCGCCTGCAAGTGCGTGCCGTGGCCATGAGTCACGAACGCGACAAGACCCGGGACCGCGACATCGAGACCATCTGGTGTGGCGAGTTCCAGCGCCTGCAGGCGCTGCTGAAAAGCCAGGGCGGTGATCTGATCATCGAACAGGCCCTGGAGGTCGGCCAGGTCGAGCTCAAGGTGGTGGCGGCTGCCGAGTCGCAGCAAACCCTCGAAACGAGCCGTTCAGAGAACAGGACCGGCGGCTGATCGCCGGGCCCTCGTGAGCAATGCAACCGGGATGGGCCGGGCGCACGTCCGCTTCAATGCGAGGCCCGGGGCGGCGTCGGCGCCACCCCGAACGCTCATGCGGCAGGCAGGGCTCAGAGGCGGCCCAGTTCCCGTGCGGTACGGTCGACGGCGATGCGGGTCTTCTCGACCAGCTCATCGAGTTCACTGCGCCCGGCCACCAGTGCCGGCGCCATGATCATCCGCCCCAGGGTGGAGCGAATGATCAGGCCCTCTTCGAAGCCAATGGTCCGGCAGCGCCAGGCGATGTCGTTTTCGTTGGCGAAACGCTTGCGGCTGGCCTTGTCTTCGGCGAACTGCAACGCCGCCACCAGCCCGGCGCCCTGCACCTCGCCCACCAGCGGATGCCGCTCGAACACCTCCCGCAGGCAACGCTGCAGATAGGGACCGGTGTCGTCCTTCACCCGGCTGACGATACCTTCGTCGCGCAGTGCCTTGAGGTTGGCGATCGCCACGGCTGCCGCCACCGGGTGGCCGGAATAGGTCAGCCCGTGGGCGAATACCCCGCCCTGCTCCACCAGTGCTTCGGCGATACGCCTGCCCAGCACCAGGCCGCCCATGGGGATGTAGCCGGAGGTCAGGCCCTTGGCGATGGACAGGGTATCCGGCTCGAAACCGAAGTGCTGGTGGGCGAACCACTCCCCTGTGCGGCCAAACCCGCCAATCACCTCGTCGGCGCACAGCAGCACGTCGTACTGGCGGCAGATGCGCTGGATTTGCGGCCAGTAGCTTTCCGGCGGGAAGATCATGCCGCCAGCCCCCTGGAACGGCTCGGCGATAAAACCGGCGACGTTCTCGGCTCCCAGTTCGAGGATTTTCTCCTCCAGTTGCAGCGCACAGCGACGGCCGAACTCCGCCGGGCTCAACTCGCCGCCCTGGGCATACCAGTAGGGCTCGTCGATGTGCGTCACATCCGGAATCAGCCCGCCCATCTCATGCATGAACTTCATCCCACCCAGGGCCGTGGCCGCCAGGGTCGAGCCGTGGTAGCCGTTCCAACGGCCGATCATGATCCTCTTCGACGGCTTGCCCACCACCTGCCAGTAGCGGCGAACAGTACGGATCAGCACCTCGTTGGCCTCGGAGCCGGAGTTGGTGTAGATGGCGTGACTGTAGTGGCCGGGCAGCAGGCTGAACAGCAGCTCGGACAGTTCGACCACCGCCGGGTGGGTGGTGTGGAAGAACATGTTGTAGTACGCCAACCGATCCATCTGGGTCGCCGCCGCGGCGGTCAGGTCCTTGCGCCCGTAGCCCAGTTGCGTGCACCACAGGCCGGACATGCCGTCCAGATAGCGTTTGCCGTCGTTGTCCCACAGGTGCAGGCCTTCCCCGCGCACGATGACCCGAGGGCCTTCGGCATTGAGGGCCTTCTGGTCCAGGAAGGCATGAATGTGGTGCGCGGCGTCGGCCGCCTGGTAGTCGCGGGTGGTACGTTGCGGGGTAACGGGGGCGTTCATGGCCATGACTCCTATCGCGTTGTGGTCTTTTTCCAGGCAGCAGCCTGCCGTAAGCCCATGGCCGGTGTTCATCCGGGCCAGGACCCTCGTTGCAGCGGGATATCCATCAGTGTCGGTGATCGAGGTAGTGCGCCAGTGGGTCCTGGCCCAGACCGTCCCGGGCCTGGGCCAGGGAATTGATGAACAGCGAGAACAGTTCCGAGTGCGAGGAAATGTCCAGTTTCGCGTAGATGTTCTTGCGGTGACTCTTGATGGTGTCCTCGGCGACGCCCAGGCGCCGGGCCAGCGACTTGCTCGAATGCCCCCGCAGCAGCAGTTGCACGATGGCGCACTCGCGCTCGGTCAGCACCGAGGCCCCGAAGGTGTTCAGCGCACGGCCGATCTGTCGCTCGATCGCGCTCTCGAAACGCCCGCCCAGCACCTGGCCTTCCAGATGGCGCCAGTGCTGGCTGACCACGGCCAGCACCCACGGGGTCACACGCTGGAGGTCGCGCAGTTGGCTGGCACGGTAGGTGGCCGTGGTGGCCAGCTCTACGGCAATCACCAGTTCCGTGCCCAGCGGTACGAGGTAGTTCACCTCATCCTCCAGGTGCGAGTGCTGGTAGAACGTCAGGTAGTACTCGCTGCGCTTGAAATGGTCCGGCGCCACATCGGCCAGCCGGTAGCAGCCGGCGCTCGCCCCTTCCATCGCCGCGCGGTAGAACGGGCACAGCAGGTAGTGGCCGCCGATGTACTCGCGGATGCTGCCCTGGGGCAACCAGGGCCCGTCGTCCCGGGTCTCGGCCAAAGCCGACGGCAGCCCCTGGCGCGGAAACAGATAGACCATGGTGCCCTGGCTCGGGGCCAGGTGGCACAGCGCCGCGAACAGGGCATCGACAAAGCCTGGCTGGCCGATCACACAGGTGACGTCGGCCATGTGGCGGAACCAGTCTTGGGTGGTCAGTCGATTGCTTGCCATCGAGGCGGCCTTTTGCAGTTCAGCGCATGCCGATACCGGTGGTGGTGTTCGGCCAGGGGCATCTTCTCATCACTGGCGGTGCCGGCCTATCACCCTTTGGGGTGAGCGGGTTTCAGCCGTCACAGCGCGGCCTGGCCGCTCCCTTGTGCGCTCAGCAGCAGATCGGCCGCCTTTTCCCCGATCATGATGCACGGCGCATTGGTGTTGCCACTGATCAGGGTCGGCATGATCGACGCGTCGGCCACCCGCAGCCCCTCCAGGCCATGCACCTTCAGTTGCGGACAGACCACGCTCATGGCGTCGGTGCCCATCTTGCAGGTGCCCACGGGATGAAACACCGTGGCGGCGTGCTCGCGGATATAGGCCAGCAGTTGCTCATCGGACTGCACATGGCTGCCCGGCAACATCTCGGTCCCGCGAATCGCCTCGAAACCCTGGTCGGCAAGGATCTGCCGCGCCAGCTTCAGACCCTCGACCAGGACCCGCGCATCCTCGTCGTCGGCCAGGAAGTTGAAATCGATGGCCAGCGCCCCTCCCGGTTGCAGGCGCAATTGGCCGATGCTGCGCGGACGCAATACGCAGGTGTGCAGCGCATAGCCATGCCCCCACTCGAACAGGCGACCACGATGGCTGCGGTAGCCGGGCACGAAGTGAAACTGCACATCGGGCAGTTCGCCCGCCAGCGGCGTGCGGGCAAAACCGCCCGCCTCGACGTAGTTGGTGGTCAGCCAGCCCTTGCGGCCAAGCAGGTAGCGAAACGGCGCGGCGAGAATGCTCGGCAAGGCGCCCAGGGAAAAGCCCAGGGTCCGGGGGGATGGCGAACGCACGGTGACCAGGCCGTCGAGGTGATCCTGCAGGTTCTTGCCGACACCCGGCAGATCGTGCAGCGGCGTGACCCCGGCCTCGATCAGTTGCTCCTTCGGGCCGATCCCGGAAGCCAGCAACAGTTGCGCGCTGCCCAGGGTTCCGGCGCTGAGAATCACCTCGCGCCGGGCGCGGATCACCGACTCGCCGCGGGCATCGAGCAGACGCACCCCCACCGCGCGCAGCCCATCGAAGACCACGCCCTTGACCGTGCAGTCGGTGAGCACCGTCAGGTTCGGCCGCTGCCGCACCGGTTGCACGAAGGCACGAAAGCTCGACAGCCGCCTGCCGTCCTTCTGGGTCACGTTGTACAGCCCCGAGCCTTCGAAACGGGCGCCGTTGAAGTCATCGTTGCGGCGAATGCCACAGCGCTCGGCCGCCTGCACGAAGAGCCGTGACACCGGGTTGGGGTCGCGCGGCACATCGACGCACAACTCGCCCTGGGTACCGTGATAGTGCAGATCCTGGCCGAGCAGGTTGCGTTCGGACTTCCTGAAATACGGCAACAGGCTGTTCCAGTCCCACCCCGGGCAACCCGCGGCGGCCCAGCGGTCGTAGTCGCTGGCATGCCCGCGGATGTAGATCATGCTGTTCATCGAGCTGGAGCCGCCGAGCATCCTGCCCCGCGGGGTGTGCAGGCGCCGATTGTTGAGCTGCTTCTGTGGCGTGGAGAAGAAGTTCCAGCTGTATTTGCGACTCTTGTACAGGGTGATGGTCCCGGCCGGCGTCTGGATACGCACGCTGTTGTCATGGCTGCCGCTTTCAATCAGGCAGACGCGGTTTTCCGGGTGGGCACTCAGCCGGTTGGCCAGCACGCAACCGGCCGAGCCGGCTCCCACAATGACGTAATCGAACTGCTTCATCAGACATTCCCCTGGACAATGGCGCTCGCGCCTGAACCACGCGAGGCATGAAGATTGCTGGCAGATGGGCAACGGGTGTGCCTGCCCTGTAGGTGTTGTTCTTCGATGCCGGACGGCATCGGGCCGCTTCATAGTGCCGGGGCGGCATCTCGGGGGAAATGAGTAAAAATGTTCTGCCTTACCCGGAAAAAACTTATAACCACGCACCATCGGGGTGCGCTTGAATAAGGTTCTGCAAGGTGTCTGATGAGAGGATTCCGTGGCCGCCTATAACCTTCGCCAGTTGAAGTACTTCACCGCCGTCGTCGAATGCGGCAGCGTCGCCGAAGCCTCGCGCAAGCTCTACATCGCGCAACCTTCGGTCTCGACCGCCATCCGCCAGCTCGAGGACAGCTTCAACGTCCAGCTGTTCATCCGCCAGCACGCCAGCGGCATGTCGCTGACCCCGGCCGGCAACCGCTTCTACCGCAAGGCCCAGGAGCTGCTGCGCATGGCGCACGAGTTCGAGCAGAACGCCCTGGCCGACAACGATGTGGTGGCCGGACAGATCGATATCGGTTGCTACGAGACGGTGGCGCCACTGTACCTGCCGCGCCTCATCGCCGGCTTCCGCGAACGCTGGCCGGGCGTGGAGATCCGAATCCGCGATGGCGAACAGCAGGAGCTGATCCAGGCGCTCACCAGCGGCAGCATCGACCTGGCGATGCTCTTCGAGCACGACCTGGACCACACCATCGAGACCGCGCCGCTGATGCCGCCGCAACAACCCTATGCGCTGCTGCCGGCCGATCATCGCTTCGCCCATCAGGCCAAGGTGTCGCTACATGACCTGGTCCTCGAACCGATGATCCTGCTCGGGACCCTGCCCAGCCGGACCTACTTCGTCAGCATCTTCACCGAGCGCGGCCTGACCCCGCACATCACCTTCAGTTCCCCCTCGATCGAGATGGTCCGGGGCATGGTCGCCCAGGGCTTCGGCTTTTCGATCCTGGTCACCCGACCCTTCTCCAACTACACCTATGACGGCAGGCAACTGGCCTGCATCCCCCTGGCGGAGACCGTCACGGGATCGGGCCTGTCGGCCGCCTGGCCGAGACGCTCGCAACTGACCAAGCCGGCGCAACTGTTCGTGGAGTACTGCATCGAGGAGTTGGCGCGGCTACAGAAGTGAGTGCCGCAGGGGGCGTGAGGTTGCCGACGCAACCTCCGCATGGGGCCGTCATCGGACCTGACAAGCGAAAGCCAGGACCCGCTCCAGCATCTGGTCACAGGCCTGCAACTGCGCCAGGCTGACGAACTCGTCGGGCTTGTGCCCCTGATCCATGCTGCCCGGCCCGCAGACCACGGTCGGGATACCCGCCTGGTCGAACAGCCCGCCTTCGGTGCCAAAGGCCACCGTGCCGAACTCGCGCGAACCACAGAACTGCGCCACCCAACCGGCCGCCTGGCTCTCGACCGAAGTGGCCAGCCCCGGATAGCTCGACAACTCGGTGAAGCGAATGTCGCTCTGGGCACTGACCGCGCGCATCGCCGGCAACAGGGTGTCGGACGCGTACCGCTGCAGTTGTTCGGCCACTTGCCAGGGGTCCATCTGTGGCAAGGCGCGCACCTCGAAATCGAACCGGCAATCCTCTGGCACGATGTTCAAGGCCTTGCCACCCTGAATCACGCCGGTCTGTACCGTGGAGAACGGCGGATCGAAGCGCCCGTCATGCTGGCCGGGAGATTTGAGTGCTTCGCCCAGGCGACCGAGTTCGACGATCAGCCGGGCGGCATACTCAATGGCATTGACCCCTTGCGGCGCGTAGGCCGAGTGGCAGGCCGCACCCTGCACGTCACAACGCATGGCGAGCTTGCCCTTGTGCCCGAGCACCGGCTTGAGCTGCGTCGGCTCGCCGATCACGCACAGCAGCGGCTTGACCGCCCGCCCACGCAACACCTCGATCAGTGAACGCACGCCGAGGCAACCGACCTCCTCGTCATAGGACAAGGCGATATGCACCGGCAGGCGCAGGGCACTGTCGACCAGCGCCGGCACCAGTGCCAGGACACAGGCGATATAGCCCTTCATGTCCGCCGTGCCGCGCCCGTAGAGGTTGCCGCCCTGCTCCGTCAGCTCGAACGGCGGACACGTCCAGGCCTGGCCGTCGACCGGCACCACATCGGTGTGCCCGGACAAGACGATGCCCGGCACATCCGCCGGGCCGATGGTGGCGAACAGGTTGGCCTTGCTCCCCTCGGGGTTGTGAATCAGTTCGCAGGGCACACCCAGTTCGGCCAGGTAGTCGCGCACGAACCCGATCAGCGCCAGGTTCGACTCGCGGCTGGTGGTATCGAACGCCACCAGCCGCGCCAGCAACTCGCGGCTGAGGCTCATCGATCATCTCCCGGCACACCGTAGCCGGGCGCCCGCGAAGGGTCCAGGGCGCGGTCGATGTAGTCCTGCATCTGCGGACGGTAGGCTTGCCACAGCAGGCCCAGTTCGCCGAGCGGATCCTCATCGGCCCAGTCGACGCGCAGGTTGACGATCGGCCAGAGCAGCTCGCCGACCACCACCAGCGCCGCCGAATGCACGGGACCGGCTTCACCGCCCTCGCCCAGTCCGGCCTGCATCGCCGCCAGCAGGCGATCGGCCAACTGGCCCTCGGCCTGCTCGAAGCTGCGGACCATCGCCTCGATCACCGCCGGGCTGGCCAGCATGTTGCCGGCCGCCACGCACTGTTCACCGCTCACGGCGTTGTTCACGCCGAGGGTTTCACTGCCACTGAAATGCGCGGTGCGCCCCAGGTGGTCGATGACGGTGATCTGCCGGTACTGGCTGTAGCCGTTGCGCGTCAGCACCCGGTCCAGCGCCTGGGCAGGAGAAAGGCCCTGCTCGAGCTCGTCCAGGGCTTCCGGCCCCAATGCCGGCAAGGTGATGTTCTGCGAGGCCACCGCGCCCACGCCGGGACGCAGCCAGGGGCAACGGGCGCCGACGGCAATGCTCGACGAGCTGATGGCGATGCCGAACTGGCCGGTGCTTTCGCACCGGGCGACGATGGAAAAGGTCATGGCAAGGCTCCTGTCAGTCGGGAATCACGGCGATCACGTCGATTTCCATCAGCCACTGCGGCTGGGCCAGGCCCGACACCACCAGCCCCGTGGAAATCGGGAACACGCCCTTGAGCCATTTGCCGACTTCCCGGTAGACCGGCTCGCGGTAGCGCGGATCGATGATGTAGGTGGTGGTCTTGACGATGTGCGACAGGTCGCTGCCCGCCTCTTCCAGCAGTTGCTTGACGTTCTTCATCGCCTGCTCGGCCTGCGCGGCCGGATCCCCCAGGCCCACCAGGTTGCCGGCGAAATCGGTGCCGACCTGGCCGCGCACGTACACCGTGTTGCCGGCGCGCACAGCCTGGCACAGGTCGTTGTCCAGAGTCTGGTTGGGGTAGGTTTCCTTGGTATTGAACATGCGGATACGGGTGTGCGTCGGTGTGGCCATTGCAGGTTTCCTCGAAAAGGGCGAGGCACGCCCCGGGGGCGCGCCTGGCGGGGTTGATCAGGCGGTGGCGACCTGGGACACGGGCGCGCTGGCGACGGACAGGGCAGCGGCCGCCTGGCGCTGGGCGGCGTCCTCGTAGTCCTGGTAGGAACGCTGGGTGGCGATGTGGCCGGCCACATGCCGGGCGTCGTGCCACACGCCCCAGATGAACGCCGAACCGCGACGCGACAACCACGGCAGGCCGACGAAGTAGATCCCCGGCTCCCTGCCGACACCGCGCTGGTGCTGTGGCTTGCCCTTGTCGTCGAAGGTGTCGACCTGCAGCCAGTCGTAGTCGACGGCGTAGCCGGTGGCCCAGATGATCGAGTTCACCCCGGCCTCGGCCAGGTTCAGCTCACGCAGTGGCCGGGTGATGCAGGGCGAATCGCCAACGCGCTCACGGGCGCTCGGCTCCGGCGGCAGGTCCAGGCCGTTGCGTTCGATGTAGGCATCCGCGGCGTCGAGCAGAGCCAGGTAGTTTTCATCGCCCTTGTCGAGGTTGTCGACCAGGTCCTGCCTGAACGTCACCGTGCTGCCGTTGAAGGACTCGGTCAGCCCGACCAGGATCATGCCGGCCTGGGCCAGGCGACGGAAATCCACGGTATGGCCGCCTCGGGCGCCACTGACGGCGATGGTCACGTGTTCGCGGCCAGCCTGCATGGTCTCGGTGTCCCACAGCCCGAGCACGCCCAGCCACCAGCAGAAGTCGCGGTTGCGGTAGGCACGCGGCGGACGATCGTGCGGGCCGACCGAGAGATAGACCTGCTTGCCGGCGCGCTGCAGTTCGTCGGCGATCTGTACCCCCGACGAACCGGCACCGACCACCAGCACCGCCCCTTCCGGCAGTTGCTGCGGGTTGAAGTACTGGGCCGAGTGGATCTGGTACAGGCGCTCATCCCTGGGGGCGATGGCTGGAATCACCGGTTTCTGGAACGGACCGGTCGCCGCGACTACGCGCTGCGCACGGATCGTGCCTGAGCAGGTCTCCACCGTGAAGCCCGGACGCCCCGCATGACGCGTCACACGCTTGACCTCGACACCGGTGTGGATCGGTGCGTTGATCTTTTTCGCGTAGGTCTCGAAGTAGGCCGCCACCTGATCCTTGCCGGCAAAGCCATCGGGATCGATGTCGAATTGCAGCCCCGGGAAACGGTCATGCCAGGCGGGTCCGTTGGCCACCAGCGAGTCCCAGCGGCCGGTGCGCCAGGCTTCGGCAATGCGGCTGCGTTCCAGCACCAGGTGAGGCACACCCTGTTTGCTCAAGTGTTCGCTCATGGCCACACCGGCCTGGCCGGCACCCACCACGAGGGTATCGATTTCAATGTTATCCAATGACATGAGTTATATCCTTCACCAGGACTTTGGTGTAGTTGAATGAACAGTAGTTGCGAGCCGGCTGCAGCAGATCAAGTAGCGCCTGGTCATCGGTAAATTATTATTAAACTTGTGCCTGACTATAATTATTCGATATCGCCAGACAGTCGGATAAAACAACTTCCAAACCCGTGAAACAGGTTTGGAAGTTCCCCCTCAATGGGCGACTTGCAAGTCGTCATGCAGCAGGCCGAGGATGTCGCGCTTCATCTCGATGAATTCGCGTTCCATCACCATGTCCATGTCACGCGGGCGCGGCATCGGCACATTGAGTTCGCGCTTGATCCGCCCCGGTCGTGCGCCCATCACGTAGACCCGGTCGCCAAGCAGGATGGCCTCGTCGATGTCGTGGGTGACGAACACCACGGTTTTCTTGCTGTGCTCCCAGACCCTGAGCAGCAGTTGCTGCATCTGCATGCGGGTCTGGCTGTCGAGCGCGCCGAAAGGCTCGTCCATCAGCAGGATCTGCGGGTCGTTGGCCAAGGCCCGGGCGATGGCCACCCGTTGCATCATGCCGCCCGAGAGCTGCTTGGGATAACGCTCGGCGAAAGCCGTCAGGCCGACTTCGTCGAGGTAGTAATCGACGATCTCCTTGCGCTCCCGGGCGGCCATGCCCTTGCGCTTGAGGCCGAAGGCGATGTTGTCGCGCACGCTCAGCCAGGGAAACAGCGTATAGCTCTGGAACACCATGCCGCGGTCCGCGCCCGGCCCCCGCACCTGTTGCCCGCCGACATGGATCTTGCCGGAGGTCGGTTCGGCCAGCCCGGCCGTGAGGTAGAGCAGGCTGGACTTGCCACAGCCGGAAGGCCCCACCAGTACGGCGAACTGCTGGTCCGGCACGTTCAGCGAGACGTTCTCCAGGGCGGTGAAGATATTGCCGTCAGGGCTGCGGTAGCGCAGGCAGACCTGATCCACCTGCAGCCGCGGCTGCGCACCCACCGGCTGTTTCACCGGGTTGACCGGCATTTGCATTGCAGTTACTGCGCCCATGACACCACCTTGAGCCGAAGCACCCGGAACAGTTGATCGGTCAGCAGGCCGAGCAGGCCGATGACCGCGATAGCGAGGAAAATCACGTCGACCTGGAAGCCGCGCATCGCCTTGAGGCTGATGTAGCCCAGGCCGCTGGAGGCAGCGACCAGTTCGGCGACGACCAGGTAGGTCCAGGCCCAGCCCATGGTCACCCGCAAGGTGTCGAGCACGCCCGGCAGCGAAGCCGGGCCGAGCACATGCACGATCACGTCGCGACGGCTGGAACCGAGGGTGTAGGAGGCGTTGATCAGGTCCCTGGAGACGCCCTTGGACACGTCGGCCACCATCACCAACTGCTGGAAGAAGGTACCGAAGATGATCACCGCGACCCGCTGTTCCAGGCCGATGCCAATCCAGAGGATGAACAGCGGCACGAAGGACGTCACCGGCAGGTAGCGGATGAAGTTCACCAGCGGCTCGAGGAACGCCTGCACCACCCGGAAGCTGCCCATCAGCAACCCCAGCGGCACGGCGACCAGCGAGGACACGGCAAAGCCGATCAGCACCACCTCGACGCTGGCCAGCACGTGCTTGCCCAGGGTGCCGTCGGCGGCCAGGCGCAGGCCCGCCTCGACCACCGCCCCTGGCGTGGGCAGAAACATCGACGGCACCACACCGCCGTAGGACAGCCCGGCCCAGAGGCCGAACACCAGCAGCCAGCCCAGCGCACTGGTGCTGAACACCAGGGCTGCCGGCAGCTCGACTTTCGGGGTCAGGCAGCGACTGACCCAGGATTGACGATCGATCATCAGGGAGCCTCCGCCTTATTGCTTGACGAAACGGGTGTCGACCAGGTCGCCGTAGGAAACGTCCAGGGTCTTGTTCTGCAGGCTGCTCCAGGTGTCGTCGGCCAGGCGGATGATGCCGGCGATCTCGCCTTGCTTGCCGGGTGTGCCCAGCAAGGCCTCGCTCATGGCCTGGTCATAGAAACGCACGCCCTTGGCGGCCGCGGCCAGTTCCTTGGGGTCGGCCAGGTAGCCACCCACGCCCTTGGCCATGATCTTGTAGGCTTCTTCCGGGTGGTCATGGGTGTACTGCACGGCCTTGTACAGCCCCTTGACCAGCGCCTTGACATCGTTGGGTTGCCGGTCGATCACATCGCACGACAGCGCGACCACATCGACGATCACCCCCGGCGTGGCACTGCTGTCGACCAGGACCTTGCCCTGGCCCTTTTCACGCACCAGCGACAGGTGTGGCTCCCAGGTCACCGCGGCCGGCACGCGGCCGGCGATGAACGCCGTGGCGGCATCGTCAGCCGTCATGTTCTGCACATCCAGATCAGCCAGGCTCATGCCGTTCTGCTTGAGCAGGTACGACAGCCAGAACTGCGACACCGAGCCCTCGTTCACGGCGATGGGCTTGCCCTTGAGGTCCTTGAGGCTGGTGACGTCCTTGCCCACCAGCACCCCGTCGCCACCGTGGCTTTCATCGAGAGCGGCGACCGCCCGGAAGCAGAAGTCCTTGCTGCGGTACTTGAGAATCTCGTCGATGGTCGAGGCGGAGCCCGAAAGCTTGCCCGAAGCCTGGGCGGCCATGTACATCGACGCTTCTTCCATGGTGGTCAAGGTGACGTCCAGCCCCTGCTCCTTGAAGTAGCCCAGATCGCGCGCCAGGTACAAGGTACCGTAGCCGACCCAGGTGGTGTGACCGATGGACAACGACCCCGCCTGCGCGGTACCGGCCATGCCCACGGCCAGTGCCGAAACCAGGAGAGTTTTACGAAAGGAAAGTCCACGCAAGATGTTTGACATGATTAAACGCACTCCCGCTGCCTATTGGGTTGGTTGTTATTTATCTGGCAGTACCGGCCATGGGCCAAAAGAGGATTGCATCGCGCCCGCTTCGAAAGAGCCGGCGGCAACTTGTCACTGTGGTGTTTCAATATTCCCTCAGGAATACCTACTCAGAAAGCATCAAATATATGGAGTGGATATAGGAAAAACATAACGGCTGTTTCAACCACGCAGTTGGAACCAGGTGGTCTTGAGCTGGGTGTACTTGTCGAACGAATGCAGCGACAGATCGCGCCCGAAACCCGATTGCCTGCCCCCGCCGAACGGAACCGTCACATCCAGCGCATCGACCGTGTTCACCGACACCGTACCGGCCTTCAGCGCCCGCGCAACCCGGTGCGCACGATTGAGGTCATCACTCCAGACCGAAGCCGCCAGGCCATAGATGCTGTCGTTGGCCAGACGCACCGCCTGCTCCTCGCTGTCGAACGCACTGATCGCCAGCACCGGGCCGAAGATCTCCTCGCGGGCCAGGCTCATCCGGCTGTCGACGTTCGCGAAAATGGTCGGTTCGATGAAGTTGTCCGAGCCGTCGATGGTCAGGCGCCGGCCGCCACACACCAGCCGGGCACCCTCCTCGCGCGCCCGGTCGATGGCCTGGACGATTCGCGCGCTCTGCCCGGCGTCGACTATCGCACCGGCGCGGCTGGCCGGATCCAGGGGATTGCCGGGCAACCACTGGCGGGCCTGGGCCTGCAGACGCTCGACGAACTCGTCGTGAATCGAGCGCTGCACATACAGTCGCGAGTTGGCCGAGCAGACCTCGCCCTGGTTGAAGAAGATCCCGAACGCGGCCTTCTGCGCCGCCAGGTCCAGGTCCCGGCAATCGTCGAACACCAGGTTGGCGCTCTTGCCGCCACACTCGAGCCACACCTGCTTGAGGTTCGACTGGGCGGAATACTGCATGAAGTACTTGCCGACCCGGGTCGAACCGGTAAACACCAGGCAGTCCACGTCCGGGTGCAGGCCCAGCGCCCGCCCGGCGTTTTCACCCAGGCCCGGCACCACGTTGAGCACGCCTGGCGGCAGCCCCGCTTCCAGGGCCAGTTCGGCCAGGCGCAGCGCGGAGAATGGCGACTGCTCGGCGGGCTTGAGCACCACGCTGTTACCGGCGGCCAGTGCCGGCGCCAGCTTCCAGGCGGCCATGTCCAGCGGGAAGTTCCACGGCACCACGGCCGCCACCACTCCCAGGGCTTCGCGGGTGATGGTCGCCAGCACATTGGGCGCGGTCGGCGCGACCTGGTCATACAGCTTGTCGAGCGCCTCGCCATACCAGGCGAAGACGTGAGCCGAACCCGGCACGTCGATGTTGTAGGCATCCATGACCGGCTTGCCCATGTTCAGCGAGTCCAGCAGGGCCAACTCTTCACGGTTGGCCATGATCAGTTCGGCCAGGCGCAGCATCACTCTCTTGCGCTCACCCGGCGCCATGCGTGCCCAGGGCCCCTGCTCGAAGGCTCGACGGGCACTGCTGACCGCCAGGTCGACCTCGGCCTGGCCACAGGACGCCACGCGGGCCAGCAATTGGTGGGTGGCCGGGTTGATGGCATCGAACGTTGCACGATCGGCGGCGCTGACCGGCCGGCCATCGATCAGGGCCTTGTCGCAAAAACTCAGGCCGGCGGCCCGCTGCTGCCAATAGTCGAGGTCGTTCATACGCACTCCAGGCGTTGCGTGGTGTATCCGGGGCCGTCACTCGACGTACTCCCGGGGTCGGAGTGCATTCTGGTGGGAACCCGGCGCGCGGCGAAACCAGCTTTTTCCTGTTGCCTGAACAGGAAAAAGCTAAGGCCTTACAGACGTAGCCGGACCGGCCGGCCCCACGGGTTGTTGCGCAACCAGGCTCTGCGGAATCGCGAAAGGCGATCAGACGGCATCGCGAGGCGCGAAGGCGGTGGCGGCGGCGACGGTGTCCAGCGACTCGCGCAGCAACTGGATCCTGCCGTCACGGGCCACCAGCCGACCGGCGTAGGACTGGCGGTAGATGCGCCCGGTGGCCGGCACCGGCGCCTCGACGTCGTACTCGGCAAAGGCCTGGTCCGGGGTATCGATCAGGAAGCGGATACGACGGAACTTGAACGCCGGAACCCTGTTCAGCAGTGAGGCGATGAAGGCCTCGATCTGCTCCGGGCCCTCGACACGGTCGGTGATGCCCAGCGATTTCAGGTAGGGAATTTCCAGGGCGCCGTCCTCGGCGAACAGTTCGGCGGCGGCGCGGGGGTTCTGGATGGCGTCCAGGTAGTTCTGGAACAGTTGCACGGCAGTTTTCATCGGAGGAGTCCTCGAGTGGTCGATTCGTTTACCGCCAGTGACCGGCGGCGACGCCCTCCACTCTAGCGAAGGCCATTTCTAGCAAAAACATTAAAGATAGAAATCCATCTTTTCATTTATGAAACGAAAGTCGCGATCATGGCCCCTGCTCTACCTGGGCCAGCGCCAGGCAGGTTCACTGAGATGCTCGGCGAAAAAGTCCGATAGCGCCCTGATCTTCACCGGCCGCGTACGTGCCGACGGCGTGACGAAATACAAGCCGCCACGGGTCATGCTCCATTCCGGCAGCAGGCGCACCAGGCGACCATCGGCAAGGTATTCGCTGGCGATGAACTCCGGCAATTCGGCGATCGCCAGTCCTTCCAGCAGCACCGGAATCATCGCGTCGGAGTTGGTCACCCGCAGCGGCCCGCTGGGAACGACATCTTCTTCAGCCCCCTTGTCGTGGCTGAACCGCCAGACCTGGGTGCGGGCCCGATAGGCATAACTGAGGCACCGCCGGTTGGCCAGTTCCCTTGGATGCCGTGGCTGACCGTGTTGCTCCAGATAGGCAGGCGACGCCACCAGGAACTGGGTCACGGCACACAGCCGCCGGGCGACCAGGGACGAATCCGGCAACGCGGCGATCCGCAAGGCGGCGTCGAAGCCGTCGGCGATCAGGTCCACCGAGGCATCGGACAGATGCAGGTCGACCGACAGTTCGGGGAAGCGCCGGATCAGTTCCGGCATCAGCGGCGCGACCCAGCGCAGGCCGAACGACATCGGGATCGCCAGGCGTACCTGCCCGCGTGGCTGCACCGACAGCTCCTGCGCTTCGCTTTCCACCTCCTCGGCCTGGCGGTAGATGTCGCCAGCCTTCGCCGCCATGCTCAGGCCGAACTCGGTCAGCGACAACTGGCGCGAGGTACGGTTGAACAACCGGCCACCCAAGCGCTCCTCCAGCCTGGCGACCGCACGCGACACCGTCGGCACCGACACCCCCATGACCCGGGCGGCAGCAGCGAACGATCCTTCTTCAGCGACCTTGGCGAACATCGCCAGGCCCTCAAAATCGGGCAATTTGCTCATTTCATTTCTGCAACGATAGATTTCAGACAATTCTATTTTGAAAAAATCAGCCCGTCGATAAGCTTTTCCCATCTCGCAACACATCACCTACCCAACGGGAGAAACACCATGATCGGCAAACTTGAAGGCAAAATCGCAGTCGTCACCGGCGGCACCACCGGCATCGGCCTGGCCACCGCCAAACGCTTCGCCCAGGAAGGCGCCCACGTCTACATCACCGGCCGCCGCCAGGCCGAACTGGACGCCGCCGTGGCCCAGGTCGGCAACGCCACTGGCGTGCAGGTCGACTCGACCCGCCTCGACCAGCTCGACGCCCTCTACCAGCGCATCCAGGCCGAGCGCGGCCACATCGACGTGCTGTTCGCCAACGCCGGTGGCGGCTCGATGCTGCCACTGGGGCAGATCACCGAAGAGCACTACGACGACACCTTCGACCGCAACGTCAAGGGCGTGCTGTTCACCGTGCAGAAGGCCCTGCCGCTGCTGGCCAACAACGCCTCGGTGATCCTCACCGGTTCCACCGCCGCCAGTTCCGGCACCCCGGCCTTCAGCGTGTACGCCGCCTCCAAGGCTGCCGTGCGCTCGTTCGCCCGCAACTGGATCCTCGATCTGAAGGACCGCAACGTGCGCGTCAACACCATCAGCCCTGGCGCCACCCGTACGCCTGGCCTGGTCGACCTGGCCGGCCCGGATGCGGCGCAGCAGCAAGGCCTGCTCGACTACCTGGCCTCGCAGATTCCGCAGGGACGCGTGGGTGAGCCGGAAGAGATCGCCAGTGCCGCACTGTTCCTGGCCTCGAGCGACGCGAGCTTCGTCAACGGTACCGAGCTGTTTGTCGACGGTGGCCAGGCGCAGATCTGATCCGCACGGAGGCCGCAGCCACTGCGGCCTCGTCACCCTACACCCCAAGGAATATCCCGTGAAAACAGCAAAAATTGCCCTGTTGACACTGTCCCTGGCCCTGGTCTCGATGGCCCAGGCCGCCACAGCCGGCACTCCGGCAACCACCCCTGAGGCGCTGCAGGTTTCGGCCATCGACCACGTTGGCATGAACGTACCCGACATCGACTCGGCGGTGAAACTCTTCACCGACCTGGTGGGTGCCCAAGTGATCTCGGACATTCGTCCGGGTGCCCTTCCGGCTGAGTGGAAGAAGCAGTTCCACTGGAATCAGTCCAGCGAACTGGAACGCTTCGTCATGCTGCAACTGGAAGGCGGCGCCAAGGTGGAGCTGTTCCAGTACAAGGGGCCAAAGATCAACCACCTGCAACCCCATGAGGACGACATCGGCGCCACTCACTTCGCCCTGCGGATCCAAGACATGGCTCGCAGCCTGGCCGTGATCAAGGCCAGGGGCCTGAAGGTGCTGAACGAGCCGATTACCAACCCCGATGGCGTGCAGTGGTTCTACTTCCTGACGCCATGGGGTTCGCAGATCGAGCTGGTGTCGCTGCCGGCCAATTGACCAAAACAGCGCCGATGCGGATCGCAAGCGCCCTGGTTCAAGGGCGTTCGTTCTTCGGCGAATCCATCACGATATGGCTGGTGATCGACGAGACGTGCGACAGCACTCCCAGCACATCGGTGTGAAAGGTCTTGTAGGCCTTGATGTCCGCGACCTCGACCCGCAACAGGTACTCGATGGAGCCGGTGATGGTGTGAAACTCCACCACGTCCGGCGACTGGCTGATCGCTTGTTCAAATGCCTTGAGGCTTTCCTTGGTGTGACTGGACAGCCCGACCGTCACGTAGACGACAAAGCCGGCGCCCAGCCTGCTCCTGTCGATCACCGCCCGGTAGCCGGTGATCACCCCCGAGCGCTCCAGCTCCTGCACCCGCCGCAGGCACGCCGAAGCAGACAATCCCACCCGCTCGGCGAGCTTCACATTGGTCTGCCGCGCATCCCGGGAAAGCTCACGCAATATTTTTCGGTCAATTTTGTCGATATCTGTCATTTATTGCGCCAAAGCCAAATCCACACACCATTATGCAACCAATGTGCGCGATTCAAACAATAAAATAGCCACCTTATTTTACCGCTCGTTGAAGGTGTTCATGACGGATCTCACGGTGCTTGTCGCGTTTCTGCTTTTTGGTGTGGTCATGACCGGCACCCCCGGCCCGAACAATGCCATGGTGCTGGTATCGGGTGCGCGGGTTGGCGTCTGGCGCACCCTGCCACTGGTGGCCGGTATCGCCTTCGGGGTGGGCGTACAGTTCGCGATTCTCGGGCTGGGCCTGGGCGAGTTGTTCGAAGCGGTGCCGGTCATCCATACCCTGCTCGCGGTGCTGGGAGCCGGTTACATCGTCTGGCTCGCCTGGAAGATCGCCAGCAGCGGTCCGCTGGAACTGCATCAGGACAGCCGTCCGCCGATGGGCTTCGTGGGTGGCGCGGTGTTCCAGTGGATCAACCCCAAGGCCTGGGCACTGTCGATCAGTGCGGCAGCGACCTACATTCCCGTGGAAAACCACGTGGTGAATCTCTGCATCGCGGCGGCGCTGCTGACGGCGTTGTCGATTCCTTGCGTGGGCATCTGGGCGGTGGGTGGGGTGGCGTTTCGCCGGTTGCTGACCCGGCCACGGTTCGCGCTGGTCTTCAATGCGGGGATGGCGGTGACGCTGTTGGTGGCGACCCTGCCGGCGATTTTGCGGTTGACGAGTGTGTAGCTCGTAACACCTGGTAAAGAGACGAAATGGCCTTCCGAGATTAAGTCGGTTTCCTACGAACCATCGGCGTGGGAGAATACTGTGCGTGCCTACGGCGGTCACTAGAGTTCGAGGGTCGCTGCACATTCAGCGCAGGACCGTTCAACCAGCCAGCAGCCCATGCCGCACCAGATAGACCAGCATGCCGACCAGGCCACACCCCAATAACACCTGAATCACCCCACGCTTGAACCTGAACAAGGCCACGGCCGCCGCCACGCAGATGATCAGTGACGGCCAGTCGGTATGGCGCTCGATGCCGTCCGGCCAGAACACGTGGTAGGCGAAGAACAGCGCCAGGTTGACGATCACCCCGACCACCGCCGCGGTAATGGCGGTCAACGGCGCGGTGAATTTCAGCTCATTGTGGGTGGACTCCACCAACGGGCCACCGGCCAGGATGAACAGGAACGACGGCAGGAACGTGAACCAGGTGACCAGGCTGGCGGCGACCGCACCGGCGAGAAACGGCTGGTCGGCGCCAAACATCGGCTGCAGGTAGCCACCGAGGAAACCGACGAACGCCACGACCATGATCAACGGCCCCGGCGTGGTTTCGCCCAGGGCCAGGCCGTCTATCATCTGGGTCGGCGACAGCCAGCCATAGTGGCCGACCGCGCCCTGATAAACATAAGGCAGCACCGCGTAGGCCCCCCCGAAGGTCAGCAAGGCGGCCTTGGTAAAGAACCAGCCCATTTGCGTCAGCGTCCCCTGCCAGCCGAATGCGGCGGCCAAGAGCCCCATGGGCAACGCCCAGAGCGCCGCGCCGATCACCAACAGGCGCAGCAGGTGCGCCCAGCGAAAGCGCGCATGTTCGGGGGTGGGCGTGTCATCGTCGATCAACGCCGGACCATGGCTCGACTTCGCCGCGGCATGTCCACCGCCGATGACGAACGTGTCCGGGAGGAAACGGCCGCCCAGGTACCCCACCAGCGCCGCCACCAGGACAATGGCCGGGAATGGCACATCGAGGGCGAAGATCGCGACAAAGGCCGCCGCGGCGATGGCCCACAACCAGGCGTTCTTCAGCGCCCTCGAACCGATGCGGTGGGCGGCCTGCAGCACGATGGCGGTCACGGCGGGCTTGATGCCGTAGAAGAGGCCGGCAACGACCGGCAACTCACCGAACGCCACGTAGATCCAGGCCAGGGCGATCAGGATGAACAACGACGGCAGCACGAACAGTGCCCCGGCGATCACCCCGCCCCAGGTGCGATGCATCAGCCAGCCGATATAGGTGGCGAGCTGTTGCGCCTCCGGCCCCGGCAGCAACATGCAGTAGTTGAGGGCATGCAGGAAGCGCCGCTCGCTGATCCAGCGGCGGCGCTCGACCAGTTCCTGGTGCATGATCGAGATCTGTCCGGCGGGGCCGCCGAAGCTGATGAAGCCCAGCTTCAACCAGAACAGGAAGGCTTCGAACAGGCTCACGGGCGGCCTTGCCTCGGCCGCCTGCCCGGCGGCGCGTACAGGGGAGTCAGTCATGTTTTTTCTCGTCGTTTGCAAAAGCAACCAGAAGGCCGTCGAAGATGCCGCTCGCGGCCAGCAGCAATTGGTCATCGTCAACCAGGCTCTCGCGCAACCCCGCCAGCACCCGCTCGATACCGGGCGCTTCGGCCGGCTGCTGGCCGCCCACATCGAGATAGTGAACGAGCGCCGCGATGCGCTTCAGCGCAGGGTCATCCAGCTGGAAACTGGCCAGCAGGTTTTCGAAGGTGACACGCTCCGCGACGTGGCTGAAGGTCGCCCCATCGAAGTCGAAGCCCAGCGCGTCGGCCGGGCAATCGCTGGGGGTGTCCAGCCAGAGAATCTCACCGCTTCGGTCGATGAAACGGCGAATCAGCCAAGCGCTGGCCAGCCGGTCCACCCACGGTCGCTTGCGAGTTGCCCAACGGCGACCTTGGAAGTCCGCGATGGCCAACAGGCGAAGCGTTTCGTCGCCACGACTGGGCTCGTCCGCCGACAGCGTGCGGCTGATCGCCGTTTCCAGCCCTTGCAGGGTTTCATCAGTCTGTTGCCGGGCTTGCGTGGGGAAGAAGTCGATCGTGCCGATCTGCGCGAAGGCCTTGCGCAGCTTGCGCACCTGCCGGGCGGTCTGCAGGGCGTTGTCGCAAGTCAGCTGGTGCTGACAGGCCGCGATCTGCTCGCGCAGTTTGGCGTACTCGTCACTGCGGTCGAATAGCGGAAAAAACCGCTCGCCGTCGTCATCGACCCGCAACAGGTACGCGGTGCCGTTGATGGACAGGACCTCACGCTCTACCGACTCCAGCGCCTCCCGGCTAGCCGCCTGCTCGGGCAACAGGTACACCCCATCGCGCAGCACGCTGGCGCCACACGCCTTGAGCGCCCGCCAGGCCCGCATGCGCTCGGTCGAATTTGCGGTAGGCAGCCCCAGCACGAGAAGCAGCCAACTTTTCATGTAGAGCCTCAAACATAATTTGTTATTAACTCTACTCTACCATGCTACTCCGGTTCTACAAGCCACTCAGAGCGACATGACCATCTCATGCCAGGCCATCCCACCGTGATCCGATGGCGACGGTCGTACGTACTCATAGCCCATCTTGCGGTACAGCTCGACGTGCTGTTCCTTGCACATCAGGTGGATGGTCTGCTTGCCCTGCGATTTCATGCGCGCGATGAACTCGTTCATCAGCACCTTGGCGTAGCCCTTGCCCTGGTGGGCGGGGTCGACCACCACCGACATGATCACCACATTGGGTGCCACGGGATCATGACCGACCAGTTCCTTGAACGCCTCGTCGGACATCACCACTTCATGGGCGCAGCCGCTGTTGATGAAGCCGACGATGCCGCCATCGACCTCGAGAATCAGGAAACCCTGCGGGTACTGCACGATCCGGGTGCGGATCTTTTCCAGGGTGGCGGCTTCGTCGCCCTCGTAGGCGCCGATCTCGATCTCGTAGCAGCGCTCGGCGTCCTGGGCAACGGGTTGGCGGAAATACGGGGTGCTCATGAAGGTGTTCCAGACAGTGAACCAATGATCGCGCAATGGTATCAGCCTCGACGCCCACCTGGCTTCAAGCCTTGTTGCACCGCGCCTGGACAGGGGAGCCCGCCGTCCTGTCACCGGCTCTTGAACACCCCACTGAGCACGAACGCATAACGCTCCGGCCGGATGAAGAAGGTCGTGCGATCGCAGCAGCGGTCATCGTCGAACCAGGAGGTGCGCTCCATCACCAGCAGGGCCGTGCCGCGCTTGACGCCCAGGTGCGCGGCCAGGGTCTTGTCCGCTTCGCGGGCACGGATGGCCATGTCGGCGCGGATCACCGCCCGCCCGGTGGTGCGTTCGAGCACCGAGTACAACGGCACCTGCGCCATCTCCTGCCAATCGACCTCGCGCAGTTCATCCGTCAGATAGCTACAGGCATAGGCGATTGGCTCCTGATCGACCCAGTGCAGGCGCTCGACCTTCACGCAATGGCCCTCGAACAGGCTACGCAATTCATCGGGCACCGGGATGCGCTCATGCCCGAGCATGCTCATCGTCGGCTGCAGCCCTTGCAGCAGCAACGACTCATGGAAACTGCGCAGCGCATCCAGATTGTGCCGAACCTGCTGCGCGGCAACGAAGGTGCCCTTGCCCTGCTTGCGCTCCACCACGCCGTCCTCTTCCAGCTTGCCGAGGGCCAGGCGGATGGTCACCCGGCTGACGGCGAAACGTGCCATCAACTCCGCTTCGGACGGCAGCTTGCCGTCGGTACCGTAATGCCCTTGCTGAATCTCGTGCAGCAGTTGCTGGACGATCTGTTCGTAGAGAGAGGTGGCGCTTGCTCGCTGGAGAGTCACGTGATTACCGATCCGTTGGAATGAATGAAGCACGGTGATGGCGCTTCGCTTCTAAGGTTATGACCATTTAGTCTTGGGACAACTTGTATTAATACGTATTATTCCAAGCATTGCCTATTCTAGATGACTCGGTGCCGCTTGCCATGTCCCATGCCGAACTTTACCTGCCCCCCGATGCCCTCAGCGTTCGGGATGTCGAATTCGCCTACCCGAACGGCCATGCCGTGTTCAAGGGGCTGAACCTGCGCGCTCGCCCTGGTGAGTTCGTCGCCATTCTCGGGCCCTCGGGCTGCGGCAAGACCACCCTGCTGAACCTGCTGTCGGGTTTCCAGAAACCGAAGGCCGGCCAGGTGCTGGTCAACGGCCTGCCGACCCGGCCGGAGCTGCCCAGGCTGGGCTACGTGTTCCAGAGCCCGCAGCTGTTTCCCTGGCTCAGCGCCCTGGAGAACGTGCGCTTCGGGCTCAAGCTCGCCGGTCGTGGCGACGCGGCGCAGCAACGCCAGCAGGCCCTGAAATACCTGCGTCTGGTCGGCCTGGAGCACGCCGCACGGCAGTTGCCGCGTCAGCTCTCCGGCGGCATGCAGCAACGCGTCTCGCTGGCCCGGGCCCTGGTGCTGGAGCCCGAGGTGCTATTGATGGACGAGCCGTTCGCCGCCCTCGACGCGATCACCCGCGCGGCGATGAACGAGGAAACCCTGCGCCTGTGGGCCACCCTGGGCCAGACCGTGCTGTTCATTACCCACGACATCGACGAGGCGGTGTTTCTCGCCGATCGCGTGGTGGTCATGAACATTGCCCCCGGCGGCATTCACAGCGAGCTGGCCATCGACCTGCCGCGCCCGCGCAGCAACCTCGAGACCCGCCGGTTGCCCGAGTTTCTCGACTACCGCAATGACCTGATGACGCGCATCAGCGAGGTCATGGCCGCTTCCCCCCTGCGCATCGACTCCACCCACTGACAACGAGCCCGACATGATCAAGAAACTGCTTCTGCCGGTCGCCCTGGCGGCGACCTCCTGGCTGGCCCCGGCCCAGGCCGCCGAACCGCTGCGCATCGGCTACGTGTTCGCCATGGCCAACGCCCCCGTACTGATCGCCGACAAGCTCGGCTACTACCGTGACGAAGGACTGGACGTCGACATCAAGGCCCTCGGCGACGGCCCGGTGATCCAGCAGGCCCTGGCGGCCCACGAGCTGGACGTCGCCTACGTCGGCGCACCGCCGGTGTACCAGTGGTATACGCGGGGTTTGAAGAGCGTGATCCTGGCCAAGGTCAACTATGGCCAGGCCGCCGTGCTGGCCGGTGCCCACAGCCAGATCCACGACCTGGCCGGGCTCAAGGGCCACAAGCTGGCCGGCGTGAAGAAAGGCAGCGGCATGGACGTGCTGCTGCGCGGCTACGTGCTCGGCGAGCGCGCCGGGCTGAATCCGGACAGTGACCTGGACATCGTCGACATGCCGCCAGGCAACATGAACGCCGCCCTCGACCGCAGCCTCGTCGACGCCGCCTTCTCCTGGGAACCCTTCGTCAGCCAGGCCCTGCTGCGCGGCTCGGCCCGCCTGCTGCTGGATGTGAACCAGGCCCTGCCGCAATACCCGTGGTACGTGGTCATCGGCCTGCCGCAAACCCTGCGTGAGCGTCCCGAGGACGTGGTGAAACTGCTGCGCGCCCACCGCCGGGCCATTGCCTACCTCAACGAGCACCCGAGCGAATCCAACGCGATCATCGCCGACGCGTTCCGCCTCGAGCCGGTGCAGCGCCCCGACGGCACCCAGGCCGACGGCCGGGCCATCGTCGCCGAAGCGCGCAAGCGCCTGGGCTGGTCGGCCGAACTGAGCGACGCCGACCAGCGATTCATCGAGCGCCTGATGGCTTACTCCAACGCGCTCAAATTCATGAACACCACGGTGCCCCTGAAGGACCTGGTGGACACCTCCTACCTGCAGAAAGCCTCCCGTTGAGCCGCCGATGAAATTGCCAAGACCCCATTGGGGCTGGGCCTCGCTGCCCTTTCTGCTGCTGGTCTGGATCGTCCTGGCCAGCCGTTTCCCCAGCTACGTGCTGCCACAACCCTGGGTGGTCGCCGCCGAGGCGCTGCGCTGGATCGACGACGGCTCGCTGTGGAAGCAGTTCCGCGCCAGCGCCCTGGAGGAACTGGTCGGTTTCGCCAGCGCGGTGATCGTCGCAGTGCTGGTCGGCACTGCCGCCGGCCTGTGGCGGCGCCTGCGCGAGTTCGTCGCGCCGCTCAACAGCCTGTTCATGGCGATCCCGCCGATCGCCTGGGCACCGCTGATCCTGATCATCTTCGGCCTCGGGTTCTTCTCGATCATGCTGGTGATCTTCATCGCCGCCGTGTTCCCGATGATCGTCACCCTGCAGGAGGGCGTACTGGGCATCCGCGACGGCGAAGTCCGCGCGGCCCGGACCCTCGGCGCCACTGCGCTGCAACTGCTGCTGCACATCTACCTGCCGGCGTCGCTGCCGTTTCTCACCGCCGCGCTGCGCATCGGCTTCAGCCAGGGCTGGCGCGCGCTGGTGGCCGCCGAAATGATCGGCGCTTCCCAGGGCATCGGCTGGATGGTCTCCATGGGCGGCCAGATCGGCAACAGCAGCCAGGTGCTGCTGGGCATCGTCATCATCGGCCTGCTCGCCTGGCTGATGGAAAGCCTGGTGTTCCGCCGGCTCGAACGTCACTACCAATCCTGGCGGGCCGCCTGAGGCGCCCCGCCGTTCCCATCACGTTTGCGATTTCCAACGAGGTATTCCCGTGAGCCAGACCTTCGATCCCCGTGACGCCGGCCCGTACATCGCCCCCAGCGGGCTCTACGAACGCAACAAGGCACGCCCCTTCCTCGGCAGCATCCAGTGCGACCGCCAGACCCTGGTGGCCGGCCAGTGGGACGAGATCACTTTCGTCTACGAGGTCGGTGCCAGCGGCCTGGCCGACGGCGCCTGGCTCAAGCTGGCGTTCAAGTTCTACTCGGACTGGGCGCTGTTCCAGACCTCCGACCCGACGGCGGCCAACTATGTCAGCGCCGAGTACCAGGCCGGTGACCTGGTGCCGGGCCAGAGCCCGGCCACGGTGCAGCACCTGAAGGTGCGCTTCGACCAGAAGGGCCATGAGCGGCCCTTCCAGAAGGCCATCCTGATCGACATCGTCGACGGCTATCTCAACCCCGGCGACCGCATCATCATCCGCCTCGGCGACCGCCGCCAGGGAGGTGCCGGCACCCGCGTGCAGAGTTTCGTCGAAAAGGACTTCCGCCTGCGCCTGTTCATCGACCCACTGGGCAGTTCCAAGTTCGCCGAAGTACCGGGCGACCTGCTGCTGGACATCATTCCCGGTGCACCGGAGCGACTGCAGGTGATCGCCCCGCGCCTGGTCGGCGAAGGCCAGCCGTTCGACCTCCTGGTACGCGCGGACGACGCCTGGGGCAACACCTGCCGACACACACCACTGACCGGCGAACTCACGCTGGCCGGGCCTGCGCAGCAGATCCGGCGCCTGCCCTTCACCCTGGCCGGCGAAGGCTGGGCGATCCTGCGGGTGCCGACCATCGAATTGACGGCGCAGGGCGAATGGTCGATCCAGGCCGTCACCGGGCAGGCCGGCGTGCAGCCCGGCTCGGCGTTCGTCAATGTCGATGCGGCACTCGGCACGCTGCGGCCACTGTATGCCGACCTGCACGTGCATTCCGATGACACCGTGGGCACCAACGACACCCTGTACAACCTCAGCTACGGTCGTGATGTCGCCGGCCTCGATGTGCTCGGCTATACCGCCAACGATTTCAACATCACCGAGCAGCGCTGGGATGCGGCAGTCAAGCTGATCCACGAACTCAACGAGCCGGGGCGTTTCGTCTGCTATCCGGGTACCGAGTGGTGCGGCAACTCCTGCGCCGGCGGCGACCGCAACGTGGTGTTCCTCCACGAGGGCAAGCCGCAGTTCCCGTTCGATGCCCAGGGACGCCTGGTGCGGTCCTTCGAATGGAACGAGTTCACCGCCGGCACCATCAAGCCCGGTGCCTGGCCGGTGGATGAGCTGTACGCGGCCTACGCGCACAACCCGGAAGGCCACCTGATGATGCCCCACGTCGGTGGTCGACGTTGCAACCTCGACTGGCACCACCCCGAACTGGAGCGCCTGGTGGAAGTCGGCTCGGCCTGGGGCCAGTTCCACTGGGTCTACGCCGAAGCGCTGCAGCGCGGCTACCGGGTCGGTGCCGCGGCCAACAGCGACGAGCACCAGGGCCGCTGCGGCGGCGGTGTACCGGCCACGGCGGTGTTCGGTTCGCGCGGCGGCCTGACCGGCGTGATCGCCGAGAGCTTCGACCGGGCCGGCGTCGGCCGGGCCCTGCGTGCCCGCCACACCTTCGCGACCACCGGCGAACGCAGCCTGGCGGTGTTGCGCCTGGGCGAGCACCTGATGGGCGATGTGCTGACGGTCAACGGTGAAACCGCCCTGGATTACCGGCTGTTGGGCGACGCCGGCTGGGAACAGATCGAACTGTTCCGTGGCGAACAGCGCATCTGGTCGCGCAACCTGCATGCAGAGGCCGGCCTGTCGCCACGGCGGATCCGTCTGCGCCTGGGCGGTGCACGGATCAAGGACCGCTACCGCGGCGCCTACTGGACGGGCGAGATCAGCCTCACCGGCGCAACCATCAACGCCTTCCGCTTCCTCGGTGCCGACCACCCCGAACAGGTGGCCTGGCGCAAGGACGCCACCACCCTGGCCCTGAAGACCGACACCAACGGCGACACCGACAGCCTGGAAATCGACATTTCCCAGTTGGCCGGCGCCCACCTCAACGTGCAGTTGCGGATCGATGGCTACGTCAAGGTCGGCGACCCGCTCACACCGCCTGCGCACGTGCATGCCCCGACGGTGACGCTGCACCTGAGCGGCGAGGAACTGCTGGCCAGCGGCTCGTTCGTCAAGCCGTTGCCGGGTGCCGAGCTGCAGGTTTCGCTGGAACAGATCAGCGAGGCGCCGCTACCACGCGAAGTGGCGGGACGGATCGAGCTGAACTCGCTGAACCTGGAAAAAGGCCGTGAACATCCGCTGTTCATCAGCGCCCGCCAGCGTGACCAGTCGCGGGTCTGGACCTCGGCGCTATTCGTCACACTTTGAGGGTGGCCCCGAAAGAACCTGTAGCAGATCGGGTTTTGACAGCCCCCACAGCATTATTCATTGTGTGGGGGCATACCGCTGACATCTTCAGCACCATGCCGATGTAGCTTGGATCCGAGGGGCTACGATACGCCATTGCGTAGGGTCCGCCTCCAGGTCGCAGCGCTTCCAGTCATGCGACCGATCGACCTCCGTCGATGGAAGCCTCACTGTGACTGCGCTGTTCTCCCCGACTCTTGCATCCGCCCAGGGCAGACGCTCAAGCATACGGGCGTGACCTGCTGCATCGTCTTGTTACCTCAACCGGGAAATCACCTCCCGGTCGGGACCGGTGGTTTCTCTCCAACAGGAGAAGTCATATGTCCCAACCGCAACAGGCGGGCGCTACCTTCAGGCACGCCCTTATCCTGACCCCGCGGCTATGGAAGAAAGCCGTAAAGGACTACAGGGGCCAACGGGGGTCAACCTTCGAAATCCGCCTGCGGGAGCTGCTTGGCGCAGCGGCCAAGGCCCACAACCGGCAACCTGAGGCCGAGCAGGTGCATTTCGACCTGTGCCCGCTCAAGGGGAAACGGTTCCGTCTGCAACTGGTGCTCAGCCTGCTGAATAGGAAAAACGGGCTGCCGTACCTGCTGCTTTCGCTCAAGGAAGAATGGCCCGGGTGACCGTCGCGATTCTCGCCCCCGGGCACAACCTCAAGAAAAGGCTCGCTTCGGCGGGCTTTTTCCTGTTCGCGGTCAGAGGCCGCCTGAAATAACGCGCATCGCAATCCAGTTTCCTGACGGTGACGGTCTCGCAGGTTTGCAACCCTGTGCTCAACACCGCGTGAGGACACCTGGATGCATGGCTCCCCTACCCGGCCCCTGGCCGCTCTTGTAACGCTTGCAGTGCCGCTGGCGGCGATCGCGCTGACCGGCTGCGTCTCGCCAGAACCGCCACCTGTGTCCACCGGGCTCAGTGACTCTGCGGGGGCGCTGCTGCCGGTTGTGTCCCGGGACCGTCCGTTGCAGCCCGAGCTGTCACCGCCACTGCGAATGGCGCGCTACACCCTGGTCAACACCGCGCCACGGGCCGACCAGTTGGATCTGCTGCGCCAGGTCATCGATATCCGCATACCGGATCACCTGAACCCCAGTGTCCAGGACGCCATGATCCATGTCCTGCGCCGCTCGGGTTATCGCCTGTGCCCCGCGCCCGAGGGGGTGCAAGTGCTGTATGCCCACCCGCTGCCCGCCGCGCATTACCGGCTGGGCCCGATCACGGTCGGCAACGCCCTGCTGGCCCTGGCCGGGCCGGCCTGGCAGGTGGAAATCGACGAGCGCGCCAGGCGCATCTGCTTCAGCGCGACGTCGCTGGCCGGAGGCCGAGAATGAAACGGCCTTCACGCAGTGCACTGGTACAAGGCGCAACGGTGCTGCTGGTGGTGGGTTGTGCGGTGTTCTTCGCCGACCGGCTCTCGACCCTCTCGGACGCGATGCAGGCAGGACAGACCGCCGAGCGGATACACAGCCTGCAACAGCAATTGCAACGGATCGATCATGAACTGGAAGGCATGCAGCCCTTCAAGGGCGTGCTCAAGGAAGACTTCCAGCACGCGCAGCAGTCGCTGCTCAAGCGCCTGGGCGCGCTGGAGACGACCACTCGCACCGTCGACAGCCTTGCCGCGGACCTGACGGCCATGAGCACCCGCTTGCAGCACAGCGAAGGCACCTTGCTGATGCTCCAGGCCACCGTGGAAAAGTGTTCCTCGACCTGCACCGCCACGCCGACGGCCGCGGCTGCGCCACCCGGTGCCTCAACCAGGCCGAAAGCTCGTAAGACAAACCCCGTGAGCGCCAAGCCCAGCCCGCCCCCCTTCACCCTCCTGGGCCTTGAGTCCCGGGCGGGCGAGGCATTTCTGGCGGTCCTGCCCCAGGGCCTGCAACGGCTGGGAGATGTGCACCTGCTGCGGCCCGGCATGCTGTTCCAGGGCTGGCGCCTGACCGCCCTGGATTCGGGAAAGGCCCACTGGGTCAAGCCTGACGGATCTGCCACGGCGGTGTCGATACCATGAGGGACGAACAACGATGTGGGTGGCTGTTGAGCGGTCTGCTCCTGTCGGTGCCGGTCATGGCACAACCCGTCACTCAGACGACCGAGGCAGATCGCCTCTACCGGCAAAGCACCCTCGACCAGCAGCGCGCCGCCGAATGGGGGCTCAAACAGGAAGAATGGCAGCGCTATCGTCGCCTGATGGAAGGCCCGCTGGGTGTGCACTCCCCCCAACTCGACCCGTTGACGGCCCTTGGCATCGAAGCACGAGACTCCGCTGAGCAGGAGCGCTATGCGCAGATGCAGGCTCAGGCCGAATTCGCCCGCCTGCAGAAGCTGCTCGATTACCAGAGGGCCTACGACAGGGCCTATAAACGGCTGTACGCCGATCAGTTGCCAGTGAACCTGATCGGCAGCGCCGCTCTGGCTTCACCGGTCGAGGCCGCCGGCCGGCTCGCCGTTTTCGTGAAACCCGGCTGCCAAAGCTGCATCACCCGCGTCGGGCAGTTGCAACGCGATGGCCAGCGCTTCGATCTCTACCTGCTCGACAACGGCGGCAACGACAGCCTGCTACGGGACTGGGCCAGGCAGGCCGGCATTGATCCGCAGAAGGTGCGGCGGCGGGAAATCACCCTCAATCATGATGCCGGGCATTGGGCCCGCCTGGGCGACAGCGGGCCCGTTCCCGCCGTGATGCGCCCGGTGAACGGTCAATGGCGACGGCAATGAGCCCGGGCCATCTGCGCCTGTGGGGCGTTCTGACCGTTGCCGGCCTGCTGAGCCTGCCGGTCGCCGCGGCGCCCCCCCTGGCCTACCGCTGGGCAACGCAAGGCACCCCGGTGCCGGCGCAGGTGCTGTACGCGCTGGCCCTGCAGGAGAGTGGCGCCCGGCTGCGCGGCCGGCTGATACCCTGGCCCTGGACCCTGAATGTCGCCGGCGAGGCCCGGCGCTTCGCCGACCGTCGATCAGCCTGCCGCGCCCTGCTGCTGGCGATCCACGAGGTCGGCGCCAAACGGGTGGACGCCGGGCTCGGCCAGGTCAACCTGGGCTGGAACGGCGAACATTTCACTCACCCCTGCCAGGCGCTGGACCCGTACCGCAACCTGAGCGTCGTCACCCACCTGCTGCTGGAGCACAAGGAGCCCGGCATCGATTGGGTGACCACCGCCGGGCGTTATCACCGGCCCGTCGGGGGTGCGCCCGCCGAACGCTATCGCAAGGCCTTCGCGCGCCAGCTGGCGCGCGTTTCACATGGACTGGTTCAAGGAAGGAACACCCCATGAAACCCCTTCGTTCTCTCGGCGCCCTGATGCTGCTGGTTCCCTTTGCGACCGAGGCTGAGCTTAAGGTCGTGGAGGACCTGGGCGGTACCTCCGCGCTGGCCTACTACCGCTCACTCAACCTGTCCGCAGCGCCACGGCCGGGTAAGGCCATGCAACTGCCCACCGTGCGCGTGAGCCCCTACGCAGAGGCGGACATGCTGCCGGTCCGCTCCGTCATCCTCAAACCCGGGCGGATCGCACCTCGCGTCCACAACATCCCCGGCCTGCGGCCGATCTTTCTGGTGGGTGATGACGAGCTGTCGCGACACTGGCTGCGGGAACGGGTCGAGGTACTGCGCGACCTCAAGGCGGTCGGCCTGGTGGTCAACGTGCAACGGCTGCCGGCTCTGGCCGAGTTGCGCCTGCTCGCAAGGGGCCTGGACATGGCCCCGGCCTCAGCCGATGACCTCGCCCGGCGCCTGGGTATCGAGCATTACCCGGTGCTGGTGACCGAAACCGGCCTGGATCAATGAGGCCCCGATGAAGTGGCCGACCCGGGTGGAATTGCGCTTCGTCGCAGTATGGGCGCCCCATGCCTCGGTGCCGGCCATCTGCGCTGAACTGAGCGATCTGCTCGGCCTCGCCCAGCTGGGAATGCTCGATGGCCAGGCCCTCTACCCCCTGCTGGAGGACAACGGCCTGAGCCCAAGGTGGGTCGGCCCCCGGGGGATCGAAGTTCGCGACCCGCTGGCCGGGACACTGCTGCTCTGCTTCGAGCTGCGTGAAGTCGCGATTCATTGAAGGAAGCGAGCCCGTGCCAAGCACCACACCCACCGCCAGACACCCGCAATCAACACGTGAAAAGGGATTGCTCGGCAAAATCCTGGAACTGCCCTTCAGCCTGTTCGGCATCCTGCTGGTGGCGCTGTTCTTCAGCGTGCTGAGCGAGTGGTTCGGCCTGTTGCTGTTCTGGCCGGAAGAAGGCTGGCAGCGCTCGCGGGACATGCTCGACCGCGAGTTGGCGTGGATCTGCGCTGCACACCCCGCCAGCCTGCTGCTCGAGCAGCCCGAACAGACGGCCCGGTGGATCATCACGCAGGTGTACGAATGGTGCTTCGAGAGAACCGGGCTGATCGACTGGATCAGCCGGTCGGGCGAAGCGGCCCGCTCGAACGACAAGCCCGGCTCGGGGCTACGCAGCCATGTGGGGCGGGTCCATGCCCACATCGAGTCTTATGGCCTGGCGGCGGTGTATGCCGTGCTGACCTTTCTGCTGCGCCTACTTATCCTGACCCTGACGCTGCCTCTGGTGCTGATGGTGCTCCTCGGCGCCGTGGTGGATGGCCTGGTGCGCAGGGACCTGCGGCGCTTTGGCGCCGGCAGGGAATCGGGGTTCATCTACCACCGCGCCAAGCGGCTGATCGCGCCGCTCTGGGTCGCGCCATGGATCATTTACCCCGCGCTGCCGTTCAGCGTCAATCCGCTGCTGGTGACACTGCCGGGGGCACTAGCCCTGGGTCTGGCGGTGAGCATCTCGGTCGGCAGCTTCAAGAAATATCTGTAAGCGCCAGAGCCGTAAACCCACGCCATCCGATCCTGTTTTCCGGCTGTTCCCCTCCAGCGTCTGCGGCACGCTCAGCGAACTTTCTTCGAGCGGAACGCCTGTATGCCCCATGCTTTGAAATACCCGCACTACCTCCTGGCGCTGCTCGGCCTGGCCACCGGCCTGGCCCAGGCCGAGCCGACGGCTCATGAGCGCACCCGTCTGGCCGGGCTGTTGCGCCTGCTCGATACCATGAACCGGCAGGTGTACACCGACGCCGCCCTGCCCACTGACGAGCACGCCCGGTTCAACTTCGACTATTCGCAGCTTTCCGCCGACCTGGAGCTGATTCGCCAAGGCATCGAACACTACCTCTCGCCAGCGCGGGCGCAGCCCCGTGCCGTGCCGGAGCCGAGCGGGCACTACACCCGTGCCGCCGGGGAGACGCCATGAGCATGACCCCCTCGCAGCTCAGTGCCTTCCAGGCCATGAGCGGTTTCACCCCGCAAGAGAGCGCCGGCCTGCTGACCGGCCTGGCCCTGACCGTCGCCCTGATCTTCGCCGCCTGGGCGATCGCCTGCGCCTACCGGGGCTGGGCGAGCGGCCAGTTGTCCCAGGGCCGGTTCGCCGGACTGACGATCAAGGTGCTGCTGATCTACATCCTGCTCACCCTGCTGCTGTTGCGGTGACTTTACGCAATTTTCGACAACGCCATGGAGGCCCCCGATGCCCATCCTCTCGCTCTTCAGGAAACTGTTCCGTCCCTTCACCCTCTGCCTGGCCGCCGGCAAGGCCCTGACACCCGGCACGGGCCTCGCCGCCCTGCCCGAGCTGCAACCACCCAGCCGCGGCGAGGGCAACGGCATCATCCAGACCCTGCAGAACCACGGCTACGACATCGTCGCACTGATCGCCCTGGCGATTGCCGCCGCCGCATTCTGTGGCGTGGCCTACCACGCCTACAGCAGTTACTCCGAGGTGCAGAACGGCAGGAAGACCTGGGGCCAGTTCGGCCTCACCTGCGGCGTCGGCGCCCTGTTGCTGGTGGTGGTGATCTGGCTGCTGACCAAGGGCACCGAGGTGCTGTGAGGAGATGACTGCGATGACACACGACCCGGATCATTGCCTGCCCGACGGAACCATTCGTTTTCTGCCCTCGCGCCTCAACCACCAACCCGTCATCGTGCTCGGGCTCACCGCCGACGAGATGTGGATCACCCTGATCGCCGCCGCCCTGGTCGGCGCCGGTCTCGGTACCGTCGCGGCGATACTGCTGCAGAGCATCGCGTTGATGCCTTCGGGCATCGTGCTGTGCATGGGCCTGGGGCTGTTCGTCGGCGGCCGACTGTTGCGGCGCCATAAACGCGGCAAGCCGCAGACCTGGCTGTACCGTTACCTGCAGTGGTACCTGGCAACCCGCTCAGCGGTACCGGCCGCCTGGGTCGGCGGCCACGACCTGGTGAACCGCTCGGGCCTGTGGAGCACGCGCCGGAGCCCTCGCCCATGAGCCATTTCAAGAACGAAGTGAGTCGGTTGCAGGCCCACGTCACTTCCCTGCGCGCCAGTTGCGGCCTGCTGTTCGGGGTGGCGCTGTTGCTGGGCCTGGGCTGGCGGGAGGCACCCCGGAACCTGACCATCAACATCCCGCCGGACCTGCGCTCGGGCAGCACGCGCAAATGGTGGGAGGTACCGCCGGAATCGGTCTATACCTTCGGGCTGTATATCTTCCAGCAACTCAACCGCTGGCCCGCGGACGGCGAGAAGGACTACCTGCGCGCCATCCACAAGCTCTCCGCCTACCTGACCCCCGCGTGCAAGTCGCTGCTGGAGCAGGATTTCCAGCAGCGCCAGGTCGCCGGTGAATTGCGCAGCCGCACCCGTGGCGTCTTCGAGATTCCCGAGCGCAGCTACGGCCAGGCCCCGGAGCAGCGGGTCAAGGTGCTGGGGCGGGACCGGTGGGTACTCAATCTCGATCTCGCCACCGAGGAGTTCTACGGTTCCGAGCGAGTGAAGCAGAGCTTCGTGCGCTACCCGCTCAAGGTGGTACGTCGGGATATCGACCCGCAGAAGAATCCGTTCGGCCTGGCCCTGGACTGCTACGACGGCGTCCCGCAGCGCATCAGCACCTGGCCGTCGGGCGTCAGCACCGACCCTCGGGAAGGAGACGACTGATGCGCCGCTCACTGCTTTTAGCTGCCCTTTGGCTGGGCATCGGCAAGGCCCACGGCGTCGAACTGATGACCTGGGAGCGACTGCCCCTGGCCGTACCGCTGCAGGTCGGCCAGGAACGGGTGCTGTTCATCGACCGGAACGTGCGGGTCGGCGTGCCCCGCTCGCTGGGCGACAAGCTGCGGATCCAGAGCACCGGCGGCACTCTGTACCTGCGCGCCAACGTGCCGATCGAGCCGACCCGGCTGCAACTGCAGGATGTGCAGAGCGGTGAACTGATCCTGATCGATATCGCCGCCAGCGCCCCCCAGGGCGCGGCTGCCCTGGAGCCCATCCGGATCGTCAAGGCGCCCGCAGTGCCCACGCGTTACGCCGCACCTGCGGTGAAGGACGCCGATGCGCAGACGGGCAAAACCGTTGCCCCACGGGAGACACCGATACCGGTCACACTCACCCGTTATGCCGCGCAGAACCTCTATGTCCCGCTACGTACGGTGGAACCCTTGCCGGGAGTGGTCGCCATGAAACTGCGGCGTGCGCCGGACCTGTCGAGCCTGCTGCCCGGCCAGCCCCTCTCGGCGAGCCTGCTGGGCACCTGGCAACTGGACGAGCACATTGTCAGTGCCGTCCGCTTGCAGAACCTCGCCAGCACCGCCCTGCCCCTTGATCCGCGCGAGCTGCAGGGCGACTTCATCAGCGCCGCCTTCCAGCACCCCTACCTCGGCCCCGCGCGGCAGCCGAGCGACACGACGGTGGTCTACCTGGTGACACGGGGACGGGACCTTGCCCAATCGCTGCTGCCCAGCCTCAGTCCGATCGATGCGCGCCCTCGCCGCCACGCCAAGCACGGGAATGCCGATGAAAAGTAATGCCCTGCTCAAATGGCTGCTCCTGCCCCTGGTGTTGCTGGTGCTGTTTGGCCTGCTCCGGGCCTGTTCCGACAAGGACGCCACACGGGACCGCTCCGACCCGAGCGGACACCGCCTGACTCCAGAGGAGATGAAACAGTTGGGCATCGATGGCGATACCCCGCACGACACGGTCGCGACCCTGGTTGCCCAGACCAAGGCCATGCGCGAGGAGCTCAAGGCCCTGCTATCGGAAAACAAGAGCCAACAGGAGGAAAATGCCCGGCTGCGCCAGCGCGACGGCGATCTCGATCAGCGTATCCAGAAGATTCTCAACACCGAGCTCGAACGCACACCGCAAGGCCTCGGGCAGGACCTGAGCCCCCAACAGAAACAGAGCCTGCTGGAGGATCTGCAGGACAGGCTGTCGACGCGCTTCATCGGCCGGCAGGACTCCGACCTGCCGATTGGCCTGGGCCTGGAACCTGGCGACGAAACGCGCTTCGCCCAGGACGATCTGGTCTGGACCGAACCCCAGGACGCCACCGCCATCGATGCCCGGGGCAAGCCGGTGCCTGCCGGCTCCGGCAAACCGGCAGCGGGCCTGCAGTTCCCCGACCGGTTGCGCGAAGCCATCGACCCGGGACAAAGCCAGCACAAGGAGAACACCGGCGTGACCGGTCGCAACATCGCCAGCGGCCAGGACCCGGCACCGGTCAACCGCGTCTATACCCTCCCCGAAAACAGCACCCTGACCGGCTCCATCGCCATGACCGCGCTGGTTGGCCGGGTTCCGGTGGATGGCGTGGTCAATGACCCCTACCCGTTCAAGGTGCTGATCGGCGCGGACAACCTCACCGCCAATGGCATCGACCTGCCGGACGTCGCCGGAGCGGTGCTCAGCGGTACCGCCGCTGGAGACTGGACCCTGTCCTGCGTACGCGGGCAGATCGTCAGCCTGACCTTCGTCTTCAACGACGGCCGCATCCGCACCCTGCCAACGCCGCAGAAGCTGACCGGCCGACAGGGCAGCAGCCCGTCCGCCAACCCCTCGTCCGGCAGGATCCAGGGTGGCATCGGCTGGCTCAGCGACCCCTATGGGGTGCCCTGCATCGCCGGCGAACGGCGCTCCAACGCCCAGCAGTACCTGGGCAGCAGAAGCCTGATCACCGCGGCCGGTGCCGGTGTGGCGGCACTGCTCGAAGCCGACAGGGCCGATACCGGCACCGTGATCACCCCCGGCGGTGCCACCGTGGGAGCCGGTCCTTCGGCGCTCAACAGCATTCTCTCCGGCGGGGTGAAAGACGTCGGCGACTGGGTCAACAAGCTGTATGGCCAGGCCTTTGCCGCGGTCTACGTACAGCCGGGTGCCCAGGTCGCCGTGCATCTGGACCGGCAACTGGAGATCGACTACGAAACCCTCGGCCGCCAGGTGCGGCAACTCGCAGGAACAGGCCATGCCAATACCCTCGATTAAGCCCCTGCCCGGCCTGCTGCTGGGCGCCCTGTTCATCTGTGGCTGCACGACGGACAAGGAACAGTTGCTGCCCCACGGCCCGCAGACCATGGCCGATATCTGGGACAGCCAATCCGGTCAGGCCCCCCTGGACCATCACCTTGTGGAGATCCGTCAGACCCTGCGCCGCCCACTCGAAGAACGCACCGGCGACCAGCAGGCCTATAGCCGAACCGCCCGGAACGAAATCCACAGCCAGTTCCGGCGCCTGCCCAACCCGGACCTGGTCCTGTACGTGTTCCCGCACCTGGCCGGCTCCGATCCGGTACCGGTGCCGGGCTACAGCACGGTATTTCCGCTCTACCAACGGGTGCAGTACGCCTTGCCCGGCGAACGTACGGAGGACTACTGATGCCAGCCAGGCAGAAAGGCCCCGCCACCCAGGCCGACGAGCAGGCCCTCTATGACGTGACACCCAGCTTCGTCGAGCTGCTGCCGTGGGTGGAATACCTGCCCGAATCGCAGTGCCTGCTGTTGGAGGACGGCGAGTCGGTCGCGGCGTTCTTCGAACTGACCTCCATCGGCACCGAGGGCCGCGAGGCCAGTTGGCTGCGCACCGTGCGCGACGCCCTGGAAAACGCCCTGCAGGACAGTTTCGACGAACTGGAGGAACAGCCCTGGGTGCTGCAGCTCTATGCCCAGGACGAAACCGACTGGAGCGGTTATCTGCGCACGCTCGACGCCTACATCCAGCCGCGTGCCCGCGGTTCGGCATTCAGCGAGTGCTACCTGCGGATGTTCGGCCAGCACCTGGAGGCGCTGTCTCAGTCCGGAGGTCTGTTCGAAGACACGACGGTCACCCAACTCCCGTGGCGCGGTCAATGCCGCAAGATCCGCCTGGTGGTGTACCGGCGCAGCAAGGGCACGCCGCTGCAACGCGGCCAAGGCAGCGAGCAGGCCCTCAACAGCCTCTGCGAACGCCTGGTCGGCGGCCTGGGCAATGCCGGCGTGAAGGCCCGTCGCCTCGATGGCGCGCAGATCCACCGCTGGCTGCTGCACTGGTTCAATCCACAGCCGAATCTGCTGGGCGACTCACCGCAAGACCGCCAGCGCTTCTACCAACAGGCCGACTATCCGCCGGACGCCGCCGAGGACGAACTGGCGCTGGCCAGCGGCAGCGACTTCGCCCAGCGTCTGTTCTTCGAACAGCCCCGCTCGGACGTGGAACACGGCCTGTGGTATTTCGATCGGATGCCTCATCGCGTGATCGTGCTCGACCGCCTGCGCATGCCGCCGATGACCGGCCACCTGACCGGGGAAACCCCCAAGGGCGGCGATGCCATCAATGCCCTCTTCGACCAGATGCCCGAGGACACCGTACTCTGCATCACCCTGGTGATCACCCCGCAGGACACCCTGGAAAACCACCTCAATCACCTGGCCAAAAAATCCGTGGGCGACACCCTCGCCTCCGAACAGACCCGGGACGATGTGCAACTGGCCCGCTCGCACCTGGGCAGCGCCCACAAGCTCTATCGCGGCGCCGTGGCCTTCTACCTGCGCGGCCAGCATGTCGAGGAGCTCGACCGACGTACCCTGCAATTGAACAACGTGATGCTCAACGCCGGGCTGCAACCGGTGCGCGACGAACACGAAGTCGCCCCGCTCAACAGTTACCTGCGCTGGCTGCCCTGCGTGTTCAACCCCGGCATGCGTCACAGCGAGTGGTACACCCAACTGATGTTCGTGCAGCACGTCGCCAACCTGGCGCCGGTCTGGGGACGCAGCGAAGGTACCGGGCACCCGGGGTTCACCTTCTTCAACCGCGGCGGCGGGCCCTTGACCTTCGATCCGCTCAACCGGCTCGACCGGCAGATGAACGCCCACCTGTTCCTGTTCGGCCCGACCGGTGCCGGCAAGTCGGCCACCCTCAACAACCTGCTCAACCAGGTCGTCGCCATCTACCGGCCACGGTTGTTCATCGCCGAGGCCGGCAACAGCTTCGGGCTGTTCGCCGACTTCGCCCGGCGCCTGGGGCTGAAGGTGCATCGGGTCAAGCTCGCTCCCGGCTCCGGTGTCAGCCTGGCGCCCTTCGCCGACGCCCACCGTCTGGTGAACACGGCGAGCCAGGCGCTACTGGCCGAGGCTGACGAGCTCGAAGACGCCGAGGACAACGACGACGAACGCGACGTGCTGGGCGAACTCGAGATCACCGCGCGCCTGATGATCACCGGCGGCGAGGAAAAGGAAGAACAGCGCCTGACTCGCGCCGACCGCAGCCTGATTCGCCAGAGCATTCTCAACGCTGCCCAGGTCTGCACCGCCCGGGGCAAGACCGTGCTGACCCAGGACGTCCGCGATGCCCTGCGGCACATGGGCCAGGACAGCGACCTGCCGGAGCCACGTCGCCTGCGCCTGCAGGAGATGGCCGATGCCATGGACATGTTCTGCCAGGGCGCCGACGGCGATCTGTTCAACCGCGACGGCTCGCCCTGGCCGGAAGCCGACATCACCCTGGTGGACCTCGCGACCTACGCCCGCGAAGGCTACAACGCGCAGTTGTCGATCGCCTACATCTCGCTGATCAACACGGTGAACAACATCGCCGAACGCGACCAGATGCTCGGCCGGCCGATCATCAACGTCACCGACGAGGGGCACATCATCACCAAGAATCCGCTGCTGTCGCCCTACGTGGTAAAGATCACCAAGATGTGGCGCAAGCTGGGTGCCTGGTTCTGGCTCGCCACCCAGAACGTCGACGACCTGCCCAAGGCCGCCGAGCCGATGCTGAACATGATCGAGTGGTGGATCTGCCTGAATATGCCGCCGGACGAGGTCAACAAGATCGCCCGCTTCCGCGCGCTCACCGATGCGCAGAAAACCCTGATGCTGTCGGCGCGCAAGGAGTCCGGGAAGTTCACCGAAGGGGTGATCCTCTCCAAGTCGATGGAGGTGCTGTTTCGTGCGGTGCCACCGAGCCTCTACCTGACCATGGCGATGACGGAACCGGAGGAAAAGGCCGAGCGTCACGAACTGATGAATGCCCAAGGCATCAGCGAGCTGGAAGCGGCCATGGTCGTGGCGCAGCGGATGGACCGGGCGCGCGGTATCGCCAGCGGCGCGGCCTGTACCGACCACGGCGGCGAACAGGGAGAGCGGCCGTGAGCAAAAGCCGCCCGGCGCAGAGCAGTTTTCCGGCTGTCAGCGACGGGCGTTTTGCCGAGGATTGAGGTTTCTGTCACCTGGATCCTTGTCATGAATATTCATCCTCTGCTGCGACTGTGCAGCCCTGCCGTGCTGTTCGCCTGCCTCTCCCCTTGCCTGGCCGAGACCTGGGTCATCACCGACTCGGCGCACCCGGTTGATGTGTCGGCGGATACGCGCCTGATTCATCTTGATCGCCTCGATCAGCTGGAGGTGGCGCTTTTCGAAAATCTTCCTCCCGACCCGGCACAAGCCCTGGCGGCCTTCGGGGAAATCATGAGCGCCGAGGTCTCCGCCAACATCAGCCGCGCCCACCAGGACATCGTCGATGCCTGGAGCCTCGGGATCAGCAGGATTCCGGCCGTCGTCGTCGACCGTCAGTATGTCGTGTATGGCGATCCGAACCTGGAGCGTGCCCTGGACAGGATCGGGCGATTCAGGAGCGCTGCCCGATAAAAAGACTACCCAGCCGAGATGGGCTGGGTAGCTGAGGGACATCGCGGGACTCAATCGCCGGTCGTCAGCCCGGGCGCCTGATAGCCGTTGGCCTTGGGCGCAGGCGCGAGCCACGGGAGCTGTTCGACCACATCGCCAGCTTCCTCAATGACCCGGTCACGGACGAGAGGCGGAGCAAAATCCGCCCGCCGTGTGCCATCCAGCACATCCATGGGCAACTCGCCGAACAGCTTCCTGGCCTGCCGGGCCTGGTCGTTGTCATACGCGAAATCGACCCGGGTCGCCCCGGAATGGCGGTACCTGCGGGGAAACCCGAACAGGCCGCGCAACAGGCGACCACCGGCATGGATCCGGCTCTCCATCTCCCGTCGATCGATCAGCGCAACGTGGTAGGCGTGCAGCAGGCGGCGCACGATATTGTCGTAGGTGATCAGCAGATACATCGCCAGATAACCGAACTGGGTGGTGATGACGATCGGCAACCTGACGGGCCGGATACTGAAGTTTTCCTCCGCGCTGATCGCGTCCGGAAAGGCCCTCATGAGCAGTTCCAGGTTGTCCTGGATCAGTGCCAGCTCGGCCTTGCAGCGTTGCAGTTTCTCCTGGATGCGCAACATCCAGAGGTCGGCATACGGATCGCCCTGCTCGGCGCCACGCGTCACGTTCCGGATCGCGCCGAGAAAGCCGCCAAAACCGATGATCGCGGTCTTCTCCTCGCTGGCGGCCCTGCCTTGCCAGATCTGCACGGCATGAAAGGTGTGCAAGGTCAGCTCCATGGCACTGCGCAACGGGCCGAGTCTGCTTTCGATGGGATAGAACATTGCTTGCTCCTGGCTGGGGTATCGGGACCCCAGTGTCATCAGGAACAAAACCGCCAGCAGCCGGAAAACAGAACCGCAAGCGTGCGGTTTTCAGCCGTCGGCGGTGCGACTTTCCTGCAAGCCCTGCGCCGCCCGATCGACCGCCATCGCCAGCAAGCCGGCTCCCCCAGCGGTGGCGCCGTTACTTGTCCGGGTTCCAGATCAGCGCCTGCGCAACGATCACATGCTCACCGTTGAAGGTGGCCGCGGGCGAACCGTGAAGCTGGTAACCCAATGCCAATGCCTCCGACACGCGATGGCAAAATTTGGCGTCATCCTTGCCGGTCAGCAAACGATAGCGTGGAAGGCCTTCTGGAGGGAGGGTCTGCATGGGAGCACCTGCTTGAATCGATAAGGAAGCCTCACCTCAAACCGAGGCATTGAAGCAGCAGATTATCACGACGAACCAGTATGGAAACCCGGCCCGGCAGCAGACTGCCGGGCCGTCATCCGCAATTACAGCATCACGGTGGAGAACATGCCCAGGGCACCCAGGCAAAAGCCGATCAGGGCACCCCGCCCTGGCACTTCACCGAACAGGGACCAGACCACCAGGGGTTCAAGGATCAACAGGGACGTAACCGAGACCACCGTGACGACCCAGATGTCACCGACCGCCGCATAACCTAGCCAATAGGCGCCCAGCAGGCACAGCCCTGCAAGACACATGATCAGCACCGGAACGCTGAATGCCTCCCATGAGACATTTCCGGTTTGGGCAAGCCTGGCCGTTACCACCTCGCTGTAGATTGCACAAAACTCACCCACCACCATCAGGCCTAAAGCAGAAACTCCGAGTAATTCTTTGGACATATCAAAAACTCCTTCGTATTCAACGCAATGTTTTTCAGTTCCCAGCGGGCGATATCGCCATCCAGGGACTGGTTGCAGTGATACGAAGCAGCCTTGAACAGGCCTGAATTATCGAAGTACTTTTCCATGCTCGTGTCCTTGTAAAGGTGCGAGTCTCAGCGACTCCGCCTCGATCATACGTCCGTTGAGCAGCCTGAACAATCGCGCCAGGAACTCCTGGATCGGCCGAGTATTCAGGGGCGCACTGCCCGCCCAGGACCACAATGTGACCCATCGCCCCCGCAGAAAAAATGAATCAGCGACCTGATCTACTGGTCAGGAATCATGAGCGCAGTCAATCTGACGAGGTAACAGCAATGACTATCGAAGCAGAGACACTCGTACAACTGACCAAGGCCCTGCAGCAGCGCGGCATGAACCTGGTATCCGATGTGGCGTTTACGCGAGCGCCCTACCGGCACAATCACCGCTGGATCTGCACGGTAGAGTAGGCCACTGAAAAACAGGCGAACGTGCAGGCGGTCCATCCCTCATCTCGCAAAAAATAACTTGTACATTGAACTTTTTCTGTACAAGAAAAGTCCGACCGCTGATGCCAATTAGTCATCATTAAGCCATCACTTCGCCCCTCTCATGGCAAGCGTTGGTGAAGCATTCAGTCAACGGTTCGGGAGCAGCCTTCCTATGTTTTCCAATCTGAGCATTTCACAAAAGCTCTACGCCGGTTTCGGCCTGGTGCTGCTGATCATCGTGATATTGGTGCTTTCGGCCCTGCGTGGCTTCGATCAGGTCAGCAGCAGCGTCAAAAGCAACATCCACAGCTACGAAGTCCTGAACCAGTCAGGGGCCGTGCTGCGCAGTCTGATCAATATCGAGACCGGCATGCGTGGCTACGCGCTGACCGGCCGGGACAGCTTTCTGGAGCCCCTGCGACAGGGCGAAAAAGCCTTCGATGATTATTACGGCCAGCTCAAGAGTGCCACCGCCGACAACCCTCAGCAGCAGGCACGCCTGGAGCAGTTGCGCACCCTGTACCAACAATGGATGAACGATGACGTCCAGGCCAACATCGCCCTGCGCAAGGAGATCAATGCGGGTCGGCAAGCGATCGGCGTCATCAGCGACCAGATCGCGGCCGGCCACGACAAGGCCAAGATGGACGCCATGCGCCAGCTCGTCACTCAGTTGCGCGATACCGAAAAAGCCCTGCAGGACTCCCGCGCCAACGCCATGTACGACGCCAAGTCCGCCGCCTTGACCATTCTCATCGGCGGCGGCTTGGCAGCGGCCGTGCTGGCGATGCTCATTGCCTGGTCGCTGTCCAGCACCCTGGTCGGGCGCATCCGCCAGGCGGTGGATGTGGCGAGAACCATTGCCGATGGGCACCTCGACAGCCGCATCACCAGCGACGGGCGTGATGAGGTCGGTATCCTGCTGCAGGCCTTCGCCACCATGCAGGAGCGCCTGCGCGCCATGATCGGTGAAATCAAACGGGGTGCCGAACAGCTGGTGAGCGCCTCAGAGAGTATTTCCAGCGCCTCGTTGCAACTTTCGGCCTCAACCCACGAGCAGTCACAGTCGGCCTCCTCCATGGCCGCCACGGTGGAGGAACTGACGGTCAGCATCAACCATGTGGCCGACAACGCGGGCGATGCACACAGGCTCTCCAGCGAGTCGGGACGCCAGTCCAGCGAGGGCGGCAGTGTCATCCAGGAGACCCTGGCCAGCATGCGCCTGATTGCCGAGACCGTGCAGGCCTCGGCCACCCAGATCGCCGAGCTTGACCAGCATGCCGAGCATATCTCCAGCATTGTCAGCGTCATCAAGGGCATTGCCGAACAGACCAATCTGCTGGCACTCAATGCGGCCATCGAGGCGGCCCGCGCCGGCGAGCAGGGCCGTGGCTTCGCCGTGGTGGCCGATGAGGTCAGGCTGCTGGCACAACGCACCGCCAACTCGACCCAGGAAATCACCGAGATGGTGGAAAAAATCCAGCTCGGGACCCGGGACGCGGTCGGCAGCATGGATATCGGCGTGAACCAGGTCAAAGGCGGTGTCGAACAGGCTCAACAGGCGGGTGAAGCCATCGTCAACATTCGCCAGTCGTCGAGCGATGTGGTGCGTGTGGTGGACCAGATTTCCCTGGCCTTGCGCGAACAGACCGCTGCCAGCCAGGATGTGGCACGCAACGTCGAGCGCATCGCCCAGATGTCTCAGCAGAACAGCCAGGCGGTCGAGCAGACCAGCGAAACCGCCCGTGCCCTGCAGCAACTGGCGCATAACCTGGAAAAGCAGGTGAACGTGTTCGTGCTCTGAGGGCACACAGGGCAACAGCACAGGGAAGTGCGCCTTGCCAGTCGGCTGCTCGACCGGGGCCTGTGGGAGGTCGAGCAGCCTTCAGGAAGGTCGGGGACAGACGAGGATGGTTGCGTCCCGCCCCCTTCCGCCCAATCAGCCCCAGCTCCTCGCCTTGACGCTCAACACCAGCAGATCCGGGGTATTGCCCCCGACAGCCGCATGGTCAGAGAGGGATCCCAGAACCTCCCCGCAAAGGGTCGACCCCATGGCAAGCTCGGCATCGAAACCGCCGAAACAGGGCGCATCCTTCATGTACCGAAACTCGCCCCGACGAAGCACCACCCGGTAAATATCCCGGTCTTCGGTTTCTTCAAGAAAAACCGGTGCCGCGCTCTGCAGGATGTCATAGGTGACGGCACCGGTGCCGCGACCTGCGATAAGCCGGGTGATCAGAGAAATCATCATCTTGCGCGTCCTTGTAAGACCCTTGCTGCCCTTCAGCTATAGCGGGCAGCGGGCCGAACTTCCATCATTCTTTCTGACTAGTCGTTATGGTCAGTCGTGATCCGACCCCGGTAGGCGACGAACCCAGTCGTGACTCAAATGGCCCCGTACTGCCTGTTTGCAGGCCTCAGCAGCTCGCCGCAGAAACAGCGGGCGATCCCTGTCAGAAACCATTAATTGGCTTGCAAGCCTTCAGCCCCAACCTGGCGCATGCGCTCCCAGCGCCATGCCTTGCCGAGCCGATCCCCCAGAAATTCCACCAATGCCCGCACACGCGGCGCCAGGTGGCGTCCCGTCGGGTAGATCGCATTCAACGGTGCCGCCGCAATGGCAAACGTCGGCAGCACCCTGTTCAGCCGGCCGTCGAGGATTTCGTCGCCCACGTCCCAGATCGACTTGCGCGCAATACCGGCCCCTTCGAGCGCCAGCGCATGGGCCGCGCTGCCGTCATTGGTGACGAACGTCCCGGTGACCTGCACCGACAGAGGCTCCTCGCCATCGAAGGTCCACACCGCTCGAGGGCGGCTGCCGATCAGGATGCATTGGTGATGAACCAGCTCATTGGGATGAGTGGGCTCACCGAACTGCCTCAGGTAGTCCGGCGATGCGCACAACACCCGGAAATTCGGTGCCAACGGGCGGGCGATCAGGGATGAATCGGCCAGGTTGCCGAAACGGATGGCCAGGTCGATGTTGGCATCGAGCAGATCGACGACAACGTCGGAAAGCTCCAGTTGCACGCGCAGCTTGGGATGCCTCTTCTGGAAAGCGGCAATCGCGGGGGCGATCCACTGCCGTCCGAACTCGACGGGAGCGCTCAGACGGACCGTGCCATCAATCGCCTGGGATCTCCCCGAGATGACCGCCTCCGCCTGTTCGATGGCCGCCAGTATCCGAACGGCTTCGGCATGAAACAGCTCCCCCTCCTCTGTCAGTACCTGCTTTCGCGTGGTGCGCTGGAGCAGACGGATCCCCAGCTCCCGCTCCAGTTGCGTGAGGCGCTTGCTGACCATCGCCAGCGACAGGTCCATCTCTCGCGCAGCCGCCGACAGGCTGCCGGCGGCGACGACGCGCACGAAGGTGCGCAGGCTTGGCAGGTTGTCGATCATCCGTCAACTCTTGAAATATTGGAAAGGATCCATTCAAAGAATACCGGTATTTGACGACGATTTGTTGAGTAACCATGGTGACAGGCCGCACACCAGCGCCGCCCCCCCCCCACTTCCCGAATCCAGGAGACCACCATGTCCTTCAACTCTCACCGACGGCTTCGTGCAGCCGCCCTGATCCCCGCCCTCATCCTGGGGGCCGTGGTCACACCGGTATTGGCCCAATCCGGCGAACTCGTCCAACCCGCGACCCTGGTCGTCGATGGCAGCCTGCCGAAGAAGACGCTCGAAGCACAAACCCTCGCGGCCAGCCGCTACGGCACATTCTGGAACACCGGTGAGGAAGCCATGGCGCGCCAGGCCCTGGCACCGACGTTCTCCGACAAGACCCTGCCTGGCGGCCGTGCCCAGGGCATCGAAGGCGTGCTGGCCGCGTCGAAGGCCTTCCGCTCCGCCGTGCCGGACCTGCGTTGCGAAATCCGCCAGATGATCGTGGCCGGCGACCGGGTGGTCACGCACCTGCACTTCACGGGCCATTTCACCGGCACCTTCATGGGCAAGCCGGGACAAGGCCAGAACATCGACTTCATCGCGACCGACATCTATCGGGTCGCCGACGGACGCATCGCCGAAAACTGGCACCTGGAAGACAACCTGACGTTCCTTCAACAAGCCGGCCTGGTGGCCAGATAACGGAGATCCCCCATGGCCTCGACAGAACAATCCCTTAAGGCGCCGGATAGCGGCCGGCGCCGTTTCCTCAAGCAGACCGGCGTGCTGGCCGGCGGCATCGCCACCGCGTCCATGCTCCCCGGCGCCAAGGCCGGTCCGCAGAAGACAGTGGCCACCCAGCCACATGACGCCAATGGCAGATTCTGGCCAGGCGACACCCGCCTGGTGGTTTCCATTTCGATGCAGTTCGAGGCAGGAGGCCAGCCCCCCAAAGGCACCGACAGCCCGTTCCCCAAGGTGGAGTTCCCGGCCAACGTGCCTTCGGATGCCGCGACCAACACCTGGTTCGCCTATGGCTATCGGGAGGGAGTTCCGCGCCTGCTCGACCTTTGGGATCGCCACGGCGTAAAAGTGACCTCCCACATGATCGGCGAGGCCGCGCGCCGCCACCCGGAGCTGGCCCGGGAAATCGTTGCCAGGGGCCACGAAGCCGCAGGCCATGGCCCGCGCTGGAGCTCGCAGTACGCGATGAGCCGCGAGGAGGAGCGCCGGTTCATCGCCGAGGGCACTCGCATGGTCGAGGAAGTGACCGGCCAGCGCCCCGTGGGCTACAACTGCAACTGGCTTCGTCGCGGCCCCAATACCCTCTCGTTGCTGCAGGAACAGGGCTACCTCTACCACATCGACGACCTCAGTCGCGACGAACCGTTTATCGAGCAGGTCAACGGCAAGGACTTCATCGTCGTCCCCTACACCCTGCGCAACAACGACATCCTGCTGATCGAGGGACGCAACTACTCGCCGGACGGATTTCTGGCGCAGATCAAGCGGGACTTCGATGTGCTGTATGAGGAAGCGCGATCGCGCCGCCGCATGATGTCCATCAGCGCCCACGATCGCATCAGCGGTTCCCCGCAGATGGTGAGCGTGTGGGACGAATTCATCACCTATGCCAAGAGCAGGGCCGGCGTCGCCTTCATGCGCAAGGACGAGATCGCCCGGTTCGTGGCCAGCAGTCCGCTGACCGTGCGCGAGAAGGAAACCCTCTGAGCTGCTGCCTGAAAACGGCGGCGAAGGCGATCGGAAAGAAGGTCGGTGCCAGTGTGAAACCTTCCCGAAGGGGGGTGGTCGTAAGTTGATAGCATTTAAATATCAATTAGCCATTGCCCAGGGTCATTGTCGCCCTCCAGGAGCGCCTGATGCCCCCTACTTTCGACGCCGAACAGCAACGCCTGGCGGCCGTGCACGCCCTGCAATGGCTGGAGACCGCCAAAAACGAGAACTTCGACCGCATCTGTCGGCTGGCGGCCGCCTATTTCAAGGTGCCGACGGCGCTGATCTCGCTGGTCGAAAAGGACCGCCAGTGGTTTGCCGGCCGTGTCGGTTTCGATGCGCCTCAAACGCCCATCGAACAGTCGTTTTGCCGCCATCACCTGGACCGCCCGGGGGTGTTGCACGTGCCCGACGCACGGCAGGACGCGCGCTTCGGCCACAACCCCCTGGTCACGGCCACCGATGGCATCTGCTTCTATGCCGGCGCACCGCTGCGCGACCGCAACGGGCAGGCCCTGGGCCGTCTGTGCATCATCGACAAGGCCCCGCATCCGTTGGAACCCCACGAGCTGACGGCACTGGAAGACTTCGCCGAAATGGTCATGGTGCAGATCGAGCAGAGCCAATCGCTGCGCTACCGCGACCCCGTCAGCCGGCTGCCCAACCTGCTGCAGTTCATGCTCGACACCCAGGGCCTGGTGGACGCCGATGCCACGGCGCGCCTGCTGATGGTCATGCGGCTTCAGGACAGCTACGGCGACGACCGCCTGGCCCTGGAGGAGCGGGTCAGTAGCGGCCAATCGCGACGCCGCGAAACCGCCCAGCGCCTGCGTGAGCGCCTGGAGGGCGTGGCCGAGCTCTATCACATCAGCGAACGGGACTTCTGCGTGTTGCTCAACTGCCGCGCCCCTCGCCAGCAGGAATTGTTTCGTGCCCTGGTGGCACTGGTCAGCGAGCCATTCGCGCCCCGGGCCATGAGCATCGGTGTCGCCACTTGCGAACTCGGCAACCAGCCGGCGGCCGACCTGTTGCGCAAGGCCACCCATGCGGTCGAACTGGCGATTTCGCGCCATGGTCCCTGGGCGGTTTACGATGAAACCCAGGATCGTGCGCAACGCCGGGCGTTCACCCTGCTCAATGACTTTCCCACGGCACTGGACAATGGCGAGCTGTACCTGGAATACCAACCGCGCTTCAGCCTGCACGATGGCCGCCTGCTCAGCGCCGAAGCCTTGATCCGTTGGCAGCACCCACGCCTGGGGATGATCTCGCCCGCCGAGTTCATCCCCCTGATCGAAGGCGCCGGACAGATAAGCCGCGTGACCTGCTGGGTGATCGACCGCGCCCTGAGCGAACTGGCGGCCTGGAACGACGACGAGGTTCGTCTGGCCATCAACCTCTCGGCCCAGGACTTCAAGGGCCTGGACATCGCGCGCACCCTGAGCCGCACCTGCCAGCATTACCATATCGCGCCGCCACGGCTGGAGGTGGAGATCACCGAAGGCGAATGGATCAGGGCCGACCCGCAGGTCATCACCCAGTTGGCGGCCGTGCGCCAACTGGGCGTGGACGTGGCCATCGATGACTTCGGTACCGGCTACAGCAACTTTGCCTACCTGCATGAAATACCCGCCAATGTGCTGAAGCTGGACAAGTCGCTGGTGACCGACCTCGAGCACTGCCCACGCAACCGGATCATCGCCCGTTCGGTGTTCCAGCTGGCCCATGAGCTGGGCTACCGCACCGTGGCCGAAGGTATCGAAACCTTCCGCTGCCTGAACCTGGTGCGCGAATACGGTTGCCATGAAGCCCAGGGGTATTTCCTCAGCCGGCCCCTGCCTCTGGCGCACTTCACCCGCCCCTCCGATGACATTGCCCTGGGTTTCAACCCCAGCCTGCCGGCAGGCGGCGACAGGCCGGCGGCGGTCGCCCTCGGCCTCTGAACGGGCCGAGCTGGAGCTCGGAGGTCTAGGCCTGCGCCTTGTTGACAGGCTCTACAACCTGATGGGTTTCACCATCGATAGTCTGTGGCTGAGCCAACGGCCGAGCTGTCGCTTCATCGGAAGTTCTTTCATCGTCGCTCATGGCCTTGCGAAAACTCTTGATGGATTCCCCCACATCAGCCCCCGCATTTTTCAGCTTTTTAGTTCCGAAAATGAGTACTGCAACGAGCAGTATTACCATCCAGTGCTTCCAGTCGAAAATGCCCATTCAGAACGCCTCATCTATATTTCAAGCCTTGTGGACTCTCGCCCTGCCCCAAGACTACGTATGACTGCATCAAGCGCAAACGACGTATTTCCCTCGTTTCGGGCCATGTTGCGACTGGCTCCTTTGTGCACTCTGATGGAAATACTGCCGGGCCGGACAGGCGCAAGTTGAATAATCCGCACATTGCGGATTCACCAACCACGGTGAGCAACTTGTCGTTATACAGGCTGATCCGGGATATCCGCCTTGCCAGCCTTTCCGGTGTCGCGAAATGAGGGTTTTAAGTCCTTTGTGCCATTGCACTCCCGTCTCATAATTCATGCTGAAACACACCCACAAGCGCCAGCACAACAAGGCGCTCTCATTCCTTGGACAATCATTCACTACGTAAGGAAAGATCCAATGAGGCTTGATAACAAGACGGCACTTATCACGGGTGGCACCAGCGGAATTGGCCTGGCGACTGCCAAGTTGTTCATTGCAGAAGGTGCCCGAGTTGCAGTGACCGGTCGCGACGATACAATTTTTGGAAAAATCAAGGCTGAACTGGGCGAGGACGCCCTGGTTCTCAAGGGTGATGTACGTTCGCTCGACGATATGCGCAAGATCGCGGCTCAGGTGCATGAAAAGTTTGGCGGGTTGGACATTGTATTCGCTAACGCCGGCTGTGCATTGCCCTCGCCCCTCAACGACATAGATGCCGCTCTCTATGACGACATCATGGATATCAACGTCAAGGGCGTGGTGTACACACTTCAGGCCGTGCTGCCAGCGCTGCGTCAGGGGGCATCGTTCATATTGAACACCTCTTTCGTGGCCCAGACGGGCAAGCACAATATTTCCCTGACCGCTGCGGCCAAGGCGGCAGTGAGGTCCCTCGCACGCAGTTGGTCTTTCGAGTTTCTGGATCGCAAGATCCGCTTCAATGCGATTGCCCCTGGTGGAATCAACACACCTCTCTTGTCGAAATGGGGCATGCCCGAAGAAGATCTTCAACATTTCAAAAGCGAGTTTGCGAAGTTTGTTCCTGTCGGCCACATGGGTGAGCCCAAGGATATCGCCTATGCAGCCCTGTATCTCGCAAGTGACGAATCTTCCTACGTGGTCGGCACTGAGCTTGTGGTAGACGGCGGCGCATCCCAGCTTTGACTCATGGGGCAAGTTACGCCCGAGCGCATTACCCGTTCCTCTTCAATATGCCAGCCGCCATTACAACCCACTGTAATGTTTGATTGGCTGGGTATTGCTTACTTTGATTCACAATATGGGTGCTTTTATCATGACTGACAAAAATGATGATAAGGGTTTCGACCAGTTATTAAAGGCTGGGCATTCCCGTCGCAACATTCTCAAGTTCGGCAGCGTGGCGACCTTGGGCGCCATGTTCGGCGCAAGCACGTTGCTTGCTCCTGTCGCGTCAGCATCTGCCGCCACTGCAAAACCTTTGGCTCAGCCGAACCAGCCTGCCGCGATGTCCCCTGATGACCCGCTCACTATTTTGATAGTCACTTACGATGGCGGAACACTGCTCGACTTTGCTGGCCCGAGTGAAATCTTCCACCGGCTTCCCAATACCCAGGTGCGTTATGCCAGCGTCAAGGGTGGAAACGTGACGTTGGAATTCGGGGTCGTCTATGGAAACACCGAACGCCTGGCTGATATCGAAAAAACGGATCTGATTCTTGTTCCTGGAGGGTCGGATCTGTCGGTCCCGATGCAACCGGAATATCAGAAACAGATCCGCCGCCTGGCCGAAAGCGCCAAACACGTCACCTCGGTGTGTAACGGATCCCTGGTTCTGGCCGCCACCGGTATTCTCAATGGCAAGAAAAGCGCCTGCCACTGGGCTTTTATCAACAAGCTTGGCGAGTACGGCGCGATTGCGGTACCTGATCGCTTCGTGGAAGACGATAACGGCCGCTTCATGAGTGGTGGCGGTGTGACAGCAGGTATCGACTTTGCTCTGCGCGTCGCAGCGAAGCTGCGAGGCCAAACAGCTGCCGAGTTCACGCAATTGGCGATCGAATACGATCCTGCGCCGCCATTCCACTCTGGTCACCCAAGAGACGCCAGGCCCGAGGTGATTGCCATGGTCGACAAGGACCTTCCCGGAGCATCCAAGGGCCTCGCTCGGATTCCAGGCGTCAAATGAAGTCTCCACGCCAGGAGGCCGGCCCCTGGTCAGCCTCCTGGTCACCTCTGATGTAAAAATTGTGGACTGAAACACATGCCGATCATCACACGGAAAATCACTGTATCAACCGCTGCCATCCTGCTCACCACAGCTTCTTCCCTCGCGTGCGCCGCGAATGTGCAGCCTGCGACCGAAACAGCTATCAAGGCTGAAAACATTCGCTGGGCCCAAGCGTATAAAAACGGGGATTACCAGGCCATCGGGCGCTTGTACACCGAAGATGGCGCACTGCTGCAACCGGGTGGGGAACGGGTCGTGGGGCCCGCCGCGATTGTTGCGTACTTTACAGAGGCCTTCGTGGGCAAAAAGCCCAATACGGTCACCTTCAGCGATTACGAGTTCTACGGCGATGACCGGGCGGTTACCGAAGTGTCAGATGCGGTTGTTCGTGATCACACGGGCAAGGTCCAGTACCGGGGCAAACAGATCCTGATCTTTTTGAAACAGAACGGAGAATGGAAACTTCATCGGGACATGTGGAACGATAATGAGGCTGCGAAGCCGCTCAACCCCTGAGCATTGAAGGTCACTCCACACACGCAGGGGCGGGTTGGGCATCTTCTTTCAGCCCATCTCTGCGTTGGCGCCGGATAGACTGGGGTGGATGACCATGGATCTTGATGAAGGCCCGGCGCATCCTTTCCGGATCGACAAATCCCACCGCCAGCGCAATCTGCTCGATCGGCTCACTGCCATCCTGCAACCGCAGCCTCGCTGCTTCTACCCGCAGGCGCTCCACCGCCCTTGCAGGCGTTTCTCCGGTCTCTCGGCGAAAGGCCCGTCCAAACTGCCGCAAGCTCAGTCGAGCAGCGTCAGCGAGCCGTTCTACCGGCAGTGGCTCAGCCAGATGGGCACGGGCGAAATTCAATGCAATCCGAATCCGGTCTGATTGCGGGTCCATTTGCGACATCTCGGAAAACTGGGATTGTCCCCCCGGACGACGGTAGGGAACCACCAATAACCTTGAGACCCCACGCGCCACGTCGGCGCCCATATCCTTCTCGATCATCCCCAAGGCAAGGTCTATCCCGGAGGCGATACCGGCGGAAGTCCAGACATGGCCATCCATGATGTAGATACTGTCGGCCTCGACCTTGATTCTGGGAAAGTTGGACCGCAATTGCGCTGCATATCGCCAATGAGTGGTTGCCTTTCTTCCGTCCAGCAACCCGGTCTCGGCCAGCAGAAACGCCCCCGTGCAGACGCTGGCCACCCGGGCAGCGTTCGCGCTCAGAACTTTCGCGGCGATGACCGTCTCGACGGTCCGCATCGGAGCGATGTCCCCCCCGACGAAAACCACGGTATCGAAGGTTTCTCCCTCATAAACCGCAGTCTCGATGGGCAGTCCCGTATTTCCCGACACGCTTCCACCCGTCAGTGACACCACGCACAGCTCATAGGGACTTTGACCTGCCACAGTGACCACCTGGTTGAACGCCGAAAGTGGCCCGGCGAGATCGAGCGCGTCATGGCCGTGGCAAACGAAGAATCCGATCCGATGCATGATCAGTTGTTCCAGGAGCAGGGAGGAAAAATCCACGATGAACTGATGGTAAATCATTCCGACAAGGAGCCAATGGACCCTGCTCCAATATGGCTTGAAATGAGGGAAAAACGTCGTTTGTGCTGCGCCAGTCTGTCCGTAGAGTCAGTCGGACGCTGCCCCCTGAAGCGGGCCTGGATAGGCCACGCCTCTCATTGAGTGGCACGCCCCCGAAACCTGGGCTTGGAAACATCAGCCCGTTTCAGCCGGCTCATCAGCGCACAAGGCGTTACGCCGGCCATGACCACTGACACATGCAGGCCAAATCATGACTTCACATCTGAAACCCATCGCCACCACCGAATACGACGCAGTGATTCAGGCAGCACAAGCCTATATCGAGGGTTATCGCACGGCAGACATCGCGCGAATCAACAGCGCCTTTCACCAGGACGCCATCATGTGGGGCTACAGCGGTAATGACCTGCTTCAGGGCCCGGCCATTCCCGTGTTCGAAAGTTTTTTCGAGTCGTTGGGAGCGTCACCGAATGCTCGCAGCCGCCTGGATATCCTGGCTATTGCGCCCACCGCCGCCGTTGTCCGTGTGGACATGGAAAACGACGTCATGGGCGCCAGCTTCCACGATTTTCTTTCGCTGCTGAAGGTTGATGGCCAGTGGAAAATCATCTCCAAGATTTTCCAACGGTATGACTAGGGTTTGTACGAAATACTTTCGAGCGAAGGCCAGGCAAGGCGGTTTTCAACGCAGCCTGGGTGAGCGCAGATACATGTCGTGCAGAGCCTGGTCAGGCGCCCCGGCAGTGACTTACTCAGAGAATGCCCTGTACCGGGCCCCCGACAGCATGCCCCTCCTACTGCACGCGCCTGAGCGCCTCGGCAAGAAACGAAGCCGTCCGACTTCCCGACGCCATCGCTACCTGCCGGGGCGTACCGGCCGCCACGATACGACCACCGGTGTCCCCGGCCCCTGGCCCCACGTCAATCACCCAGTCGGCCTGGGCCACCACGCGCATGTCGTGCTCGATCATCACCACCGTGTTGCCGGCCTCGACCAGGCGCTGCAACTGCAGCAGCAGGCGGTCGGCATCCGCGGCATGCAGTCCGGTCGTCGGCTCGTCGAGCACGTAAAGGCTGCGGCCTCGCTGGCTTCGCTGCAGCTCCGTGGCGAGCTTGATGCGCTGCGCTTCCCCCCCGGACAATTCAGTGGCGGGCTGCCCCAGTCGCAGGTAACCCAAGCCGATCTCACGCAACAGCCGCAGCGGGCGGGCGATGGCCTCTTCGCCCGCGAAGAAGTCATGGGCTTCTTCCACGGTCATGTACAGGACATCGGCGATATTGCGCCCATTCCAGCGCACGGCGAGCGTGGCCTCGTTATAGCGCGCGCCATGACAGGTCGGACATGGTGCGTAGACACTGGGCATGAACAGCAGCTCCACGCTGACGAACCCCTCCCCTTCGCACGTTTCGCAACGCCCCTTTGGCACATTGAAGGAGAACCGCCCGGCATCATAGCGATGACGGCGCGCATCCGGCGTGGCGGCGAACAGCTTGCGCACGTGATCGAACAAACCGGTGTAGGTGGCCAGGTTGGAACGTGGCGTGCGGCCAATCGGCTTCTGGTCGACCTGAACCAGGCGCTGGACAACCTCCAGGTCTCCGGCCAGATGACCGCCGGTAACCTCGAGCACGGTGGGGCCTTCACCCTCGGCACTTTCCGCCGCATCGTCCTGCGGCTCGTGCCCCAGGTGCAGCAGCAGCAACTCCGGCAGGGCCTGGGCGAACAGGCTGGACTTGCCCGACCCGGAGATGCCCGTCACCGCCGTCAACACCCCTAACGGGATGCGGGCGTCCACGCCATGCAGGTTGTGCCGCCGAATGCCGTGCAGTTCCAGCCATCCGGCCGGTTCGCGCTCAAGGCTGAGCGGCGCGGGGATCTCGTCGAACAGATAACGCGCGGTATGCGACTCGGCAACTTCACGCAGCCCCTGCGGCACACCGCTGTAAAGCACCCGGCCGCCACGCTCTCCCGCGTCCGGCCCGACATCCACCAGCCATTGCGCACGACGCATCAGATCCAGGTCATGCTCCACGACAAAGACCGAATTGCCGGCATCGCGCAGTGTGTCCAGTGAGTCGTACAGGGACTGGCTGTCAGAGGGGTGCAGGCCCGCCGAAGGTTCGTCCAGCACGTACACCACGCCGAACAGCATGGAGCTCAGTTGCGTGGCCAGGCGCAAACGCTGCAGTTCGCCAGCCGACAGCGTCGGCGTCGCCCTGTCCAGGGTGAGGTAGCCCAAACCCAATCCGCGTAGCTGGCGCAGACGGGCCATCACACCACCCGCCAGGCGCTGCGCGGCGAGACGCTTTTCCTGCGAAAGCGTGCTGGTGCGCCGCACGTCAGGCGCACTCGCATGAACCGTTCGACGGTTGGCGGCACGCTCGGCACGGTCACGCCGTGTCACCTCGCGATCGCTCGTTTCCTGTGCCGTGTGAGCGGGGAAATCGCCCAGGGCAACAGGCTCGAGCAAGGCCGCCAAGCGATCCAAGGGCATTTGCATGAACTCGCCGATGTCCAGCCCGGCAAACGTCACCGACAACGCCTCGGGCTTGAGTCGCTTGCCATGGCAGGCCGGGCACAGCCGGCCCTCCATGTAGCGCGATACGCGCTTTCGCATCAGTGCGCTTTGGGTGTTGGCAAAGGTGTGCAGCACATGGCGCCGGGCGCCCGTGAAGGTCCCCATGTAGCTGGGTTCGAGTTTGCGCTTGAGCGCCTCACGGGTCTCGGCCGGCGTGAGGCCCGCATAGACCGGCGCCGTGGGTGTCTCCTCGGTGAAAAGAATCCAGTCCCGGTCCTTCTTCGGCAAATCCTTCCAGGGACGATCGACGTCGTAGCCCAGGGTGACCAGGATGTCGCGCAGGTTCTGGCCATGCCAGGCCGGCGGCCAGGCCGCAATGGCGCGCTCACGGATGCTCAGCGAGGGATCGGGCACCATGGTGGCCTCCGTCACCTCGTACACATGACCCAGACCATGGCAGGCCGGACAGGCGCCTTGCGGCGTGTTCGGCGAAAAGTCCTCGGCATGGAGCATCGGCTGATGGGCCGGATAAGTGCCGGCACGCGAGTACATCATGCGCACGAGGCTGGACAGTGTGGTCACGCTGCCCACCGAGGAACGCGCATTGCTCGCACCCCGTTGCTGCTGCAGCGCCACCGCCGGCGGCAGGCCGTCGATGGCATCGACATCAGGTACGCCCGCCTGATCGATCAGCCGCCGCGCATACGGTGCAACCGACTCGAAGTAGCGCCGCTGCGCCTCGGCGTAGATCGTGCCAAACGCCAGCGAGGACTTGCCGGAGCCGGACACGCCGGAAAACACCACCAGCGCATTGCGTGGGATGGCGACATCCACATTCTTGAGGTTGTGTTCCCGCGCGCCACGCACTTCCACCTGGCCACTGGCCGCAGCGCTGCATGAGGATTCACCGTATGAAGGGTTTGGCATGTGTTCCTGTCCTGCTGTTCGTGGAGGGCAACGCGCTGAAGGTGCGGGTAAACCGCAACTCATGCTGGCGATGCCGCATTATCGAGCGGGCAACGGTTTCCTTCGCGATACCCCGTCTGGCTCGTGAGTGTGGTCGGTGCGTTGCGCGGGTGCAATGGCACAGATTTCAAGCCGCAGTTGTTGACGAAGGGCTCGATCCGCGCTTCAACCGGGCGGACCAGGCGCTTTTCATGAAGCAGGCAGCAGCGCCGGCTGACGTAGCAGCTGAGCAGCAACGACTGGAGCGTGCCGATGCCCTGGTCATCGTCTACCCGATCTGCTGGTGGTCATTCCCCGCCTTGCTCAAAGGCTGGATCGACCGTGTGTTTTCGATGGGCTGGGCCTACGAGGAAAGCGACAACGGCAGTGACGATGATGGGGGGCGTACCGAGGTCATCTCGGAGAGAGGCGCAACTGTTGCGGAGTTGCGTTCAACAACCGACGCATCAAACGCCGCAGCGCAGTTGCATCCTGGTATCCGACCAGTGCCGAGACGGCTTCGACGGAGTGCTCGCCGGATTCGAGCAGTGCCCGCGCCTTGTGCAACTGCACCCGCTGGATGAGTTGCCGGGTGGAGTGCCCCGTGGCCTTGTGGACGTGGCGCGACAAGGTCCGCTCGGACATGCCGACACTCGCGGCCAGGGCCTTCACTCCCGGTAGATCCGGCAGTGAAGCCTCGATCTGTGCGCTCAGGCGTGAGACCAGGGCATTGCCTTGCACCATCATGGCGGGCACTACGAACGGGGACTGCAATTGCCGGCGATCCAGCAGCAGGGCCTTGCTCACCCAATCGGCTATTTCAGGCGACAGACGCCTGCGTAGCAGGTGCAGCATCAGATCGGTTTGAGCGAACGCGGCACCCGCCGTGGTCAGGGGAGGATCGGCCAGCACCATGAAATCCGGGTCGACACGACAGCCCGTTGCCATCTTCTGCAGATGCGGAGCCAGCCACCAGGAAGTCGTCACGCTCCGGCCTTCCAGCAGCCCCGCCGCCTGCAGCAGAAAGACCGCCGAGCAGGAGGCGGCCACCTCCTTGCCGTTTGCGATGTGCGAGTTCAACGCCCCCAGCAGGGGAGCCACCCAGGGCTCCTTCAGGCGCTGCTCGAGCATCCCGATATCACTGACCCCGATTCCGGGTATGACCCAGCACGAGTTGTCCTCGACCTCGGCCTCGAATGGCTCCACGGGCAACTGCAGGCCATGCCCCACTCCCACCCATCCGGGTTGAGGGCCGCACACGCGCCAACGTGGCGTGGCCAGGCCGCGACGCTCCGCAACAGCTTTTGCGGTGGCGAGGATGTCCAGGGTGGAACAGACGCTGGAGGCGAATGCACCCGGTGTGACGATAAGGGTGAAATCATGCATTGACCGATTATGCACGAAAAGAGACAGATCGGTCACTGTTGCAGCGGTCGCGGAGCTGGCCCAATAGCACCTCCTTCCATCGACAAGGTTTCAGCCATGCCCAATATCCTGATCAAGGTACCCTGCGGAGCGTTCAGTGAGCCGCAACGCGAGCGCCTGTTGCAGCACGTCAGCGAGGTCGCAATCGCCTGCGAACACATCGGCAATGACCCCCGCCAGCGCGCCCTGTGCTGGGTGCTCATCGAAGAGGTTCGAGCTGAAGACTGGTTCTGCGGTGGCGTGAACCTGCATGCCCAGGCCATTCCCTGCATCCTCAGGGTCAAGGTGCCGGCCGGTGTTCTGGACGAGCGGATGCGCAAGAACTATGTGCAGGCATTGCACCAGGCCGTCGAACAATGCCGGGAACCGAATGATCGGCGCATGCTGATGACATCGATACAACTGGTGGACGTCGCCGATGGCACCTGGAGAGCGAACGGAAGCCTTTGGCATCTTGCCGATTTCACCCGTGCCGCCGGTTATAGGCATCTTGCCCCCTGACAGACAGAAATCCTCATCAACGCCTGGGTACAATCGAAAAAACCGAAGAACCTGGACAGCGCCGGCAGCCAACTCGATGCATTGTTTAATCGCCGGCCTTCGACCTGTCGACTAGCTCAAATCATGCAGATCTCGACCCAATGGGGGGGTCAACGACCACTCGGAAAACTTCACCTTCAAACCCTCTCGCTGCGGAGTGCAACACATCGGGCCGACCTGGTAACTTTTTGCCTCTGGAAACGGTGCAAGCCTGAGAAGTGGCCAACTCACCCCATCGGTCGAATACTGCACACGCAGCACACCTTCGGATACCGTCATGCGGAGCCAGAAGTCGGCGGGGTCTCCAGTAAAGGCCGCTGGCGACCAGTCCGATTTGCCTTGGGTCAGGACGCTGCTGATCATTGGATGGCCATCGCTGAATTCCATACCCGCTTTCGCCCAGGTCTCCTCATTGAACCGGACCATCATTCCCGCCTGGTCGTAAAGCTCACGAAAATCGGCGTTGATCCTGATCTGTGCGGTAAAGCCTCCATCGGTTTCAAACGCCAGGAAGTGTCCGCTGTCCCGTATGAAGCCATAGTGGGTTTCACGCCAGAAATCCGTCTGAAAATGGGTCATCATCTCCAGCGAATCGTCTGAATACGCGAGATAATGGCGCGGCTCATTGAGCCAGCGGGTATTGCGCCAAATGGACTCTTCAAATCTCCGAGCGAGCGCTGCGTCTGCCTTTTTATGCCCCAAAATGCTTTCCACCACTTGATCCCCGAGGTTTGCTGGTGAGCGATTACGACTTGATCAACAAGACTGGTCTTGCCTCCCTCGTCCCTTGACCCGGATAGAGGCCCGGTCTCGGCTGCTCTTGCTCTGTTATGGCAACGAAATACCTGAGATAGCTCAGTTCCCTAAGTGATGCGCCAAGGTCAAGAAAGTTTCAACAAGCCACTTGCTTCATGGACAGATGATCCATACTCCTGCGGTCGTATAACAAGATGGTCGAGGCGGTCATGGAGAACTGCACGCAAGAAGGTATCTTTCGCAGGGCGTTCGAGTCCTCTTCGGTGGGCCTGGCCCTGCTGGAGCTGGACGGTCGGATCCAGCATGTCAATCCCGCCCTGAAGGGAATGCTCGGCCGCTCCGAGTCGGACCTGCTGGGCGCCTCGCTGGAGTCCCTGCTGCACCCGCGTGACCGCCAAGCCGTGCTCCGAGCCTTCGAGCGGGTACGGGTTCGGCATTCAGGCCTGGAGGTCGGCGAGATCCGGCTGGCTATACCAGAAGGTGATAACCAATGGGTCCACCTGGGCATGCAAGTGATCAACGACGACACCGGCACCCCCTCCCACTGCATGATTCGCCTACAACCGTCATTGAGCTATCGCCATCGCGCCGAGCAGATTTACCTACTGAGCTACGCTCTGGACTACACCGCTGATGGAGTGCTGCTGCTCGATAGCCAGCGCTGCATACGCTACCTCAATGAAGCCGCCTGCCGACTCTGCGCACAGACGCGCCAGCGTCTGCTGGGGCAGTCTTTGGCAGCGGTCCTGGGACCGGTTGCAGGCAAGCTGGCGGACCTTCTGACTGACGATGAGAGCCTGCAAGAGGCCCCGGAAAACCAACGGGTGTTCAGTTGCGAGTTGACGGTGCCTGGCGAGGAATCCTCCCGCTATGTCACCATTCAGTTCAGCCATTTTCGTTACGACGGACACACATACTGCCTGGCGCTGATCCACGACCTTTCCGAACAACGGCATATCGCGGGCACCCTCCTGCGCAACGAACGGCAGTTGCGAGCATTGATCGAGAACACCCCCGATGCCATCGGTCGGCTAACCCCGGACTTCCGTCTGATCTATGCCAACCCGGCCCTGGAAGCGCTTTGCCGACTGCCATTGGTAGAGGCACGCGGCCGACCGGCAAGGGAGGCGTTCGGCGACAATTCCCAAGTCGATATCATGGCCGACCTGGTGCGCCAGGTTGCCACCAAAGGCGAGCCCATGGAGGAAGAACTGATCCACGGAATCGACGGGCCGACCGAACAACAGATCCACTACCTCATTCAGCTTGTGCCGGAGCGGAACGCGGATGGCGAGATCACCAGCGTCATCTCGGTGGCACGCGACATCAGCGGCATCCGCAAGGCGGAACGGCGTTTGGCCGCCAGCAACCGTCAGTTGCGCGAACTCTCCAGCCGCCGGGAAAGCGCCCGTGAAGAAGAGCGCAAGCTGATCGCCCAGGAAATTCACGATGAACTGGGCCAGCACCTGACAGCCCTGCGCATGGGCATCTCCCTGCTGCGTCTGAAACACGGCGAGCAGGCACCAGGACTTGGCGATGGCGTTGAATCGCTCATGGCGTTGTGCGACCGCACCATCGGCGTGGTCCGCTCGATTGCCACCAGCCTGCGACCCGCCGTGCTCAACATGGGCCTGTATCCCGCCCTGGAATGGCTGATCGACGACTTCCACAGCCACCACACTCACATCGTCTGTGAATTGCAGGCCCCCAGCGGTACGCCGCCCCTGGACGACAGCCAGGCCACCACTGCGTTTCGCATCGTGCAAGAAGCCCTGACCAACATCGCACGCCATTCCGGTGCCACTCGTGCGATCATCAGCCTCGAGTACGTCGACGACCGCTATGTCCTTGACATTACCGACAATGGTCATGGATTCGACCCGGCCAGCGTCGGCAAGCATTCTTTCGGACTGGCCGGCATGCGCGAGCGCGGTGCCAGCCTGGGTGGTGAGGTAGTGGTCTTCAGCCATCCGGCCCATGGCACCACGGTACAGGCCACCTTTCCCATCAGCGGGCCCAGGGAGACCGTATGATCCGAATTTTCATAGCCGACGACCATGCCATCATGCGTGGCGGCCTCAAGCAGTTGATCGAGTTCGACACCCGTCTTCAGGTGGCGGCGGAGGCCGAGAATGGCGCCCAGGTGCTTGAACGGCTGCGCGAGGGTGAATGCGACCTGCTACTGCTGGACATGAGTATGCCCGGCCTCAGTGGTGAAGACCTGATCAGCCGCGTGCATAACCGCTATCCGAACCTGCCCATTCTGGTCCTGAGCATGCACAACGAGGCACAGATAGCCCAGCGCGCCTTGCGCGCCGGCGCCAACGGCTATATGACCAAGGACCACAACCCGGAAACCCTTCTCGCCGCGATCCACAAGGTTGCAGGAGGTGGCCGCTACCTGGACCCGCGCATTGCCGAGCAGCTCGCCTTCGCCAGCAGCAGCCCCTCGGACGATGCCGCCACTCAGCTCTCCGATCGCGAGTTTCACATTCTGCGACTACTGGGCAAGGGCCTGAGCGTCAACCAGATCGCCGACCAGTTGGTCATCAGCAACAAGACCGTCAGCACCCACAAGGCTCGGCTGATGGAGAAGATGGGGTTCACCTGCAACGCCGAGATCATCAAGTACGCCATGGCCCACGGCCTGACGGCCTGACCCGCCCCTTCAGGAAGCCCGTCGCCTCACAGGCACCCTGTGGCACAGCGCCCGTGGCCTGCCTTTAGACAGCCGTAACATCTGCCCTAAGGAAATCCCTACACAAAAGAAAGATGTCCTTATGCCATCACCGGGAAAGGACGATAGAACCCAGCGCACCGCACGCCCATTCTGAGCACACCCCCGCAGCACGACACCTCGGCGGGTCTTGTGTTCTGAAGGAGCGTGACAGTGACCAGTCCAAACCAAACTTCCAGTACCTCCTGGCGCCCCATCGCCCTTTGCGGTTTCGGTTGCGCGGTACTGTTCTGGCTGGCCAGTCGGTTTCCCTCTCCGGCCTGGGCCCTGGCGGCTGGTGCGCCTACTCTGCTGCTCGGTTTCGTCCTCGCCCGCTACCGCAACACCTACGAACACAGGCTGAGCCGTGCCGAGAGCGAGCTGCTCGCCGAAAGCGCTTGTGTCGATGCCGAACGGCATGTCCGGGGACTGGCGGAGCTGTGCATCCGCATCGCGCCCATCTGGTCGGCGCAGATCGAATCTGCCCGCCATCAGACCCAGACCGCCATTGAGGCGCTGTCTGAACGCTTCTCCCGCCTGGCCGGCCGCATCAGCGCCGCAGCCTCCAACGGCATGCAAGCCGACAGCGACTCCCTGATAAATCTGCTCGCCCAGAGTGAAGCGGAACTCGCTGGCATCGTCAGCCAACTGCGCCTGGCGCTCTCCAGCAAGGAGCGCACGCTGCAGGAAATGGAGCGGCTGAACAGCTACACCGCCCAACTGCGCACGATGGCCAAGGAAGTGGGTGATGTCGCCAAGCAGACCAACCTGCTGGCGCTCAACGCCGCCATAGAAGCCGCACGGGCCGGCGAGGCTGGTCGTGGCTTCTCCGTGGTCGCTGACGAGGTGCGCAAGCTTTCCACCCTCTCCGAGGAAACCGGCCAGCGAATTGCCGACACGATCGAGACCGTCAGCGACGCCATCGAACGTGCCCTGCAGCTCTCCAACGAACATGCCAGCCGTGATGCCGGCATTCTGGAGCAGGCCAGCCAGGAGATCCGTCAGGTGATCGCCCTCTTCCACTCCAGTGCCAACCGCCTGGTGGAACAGGGCAACGCCCTGCACAACGACAACGCCGCGGTTGGAGAAGAGATCGGCGAGGTGCTCGTTGCACTGCAGTTCCAGGACCGTGTCAGCCAGATGCTCGGCCACATGCGCGACGACATCGGACGCCTGGCCCTGCATCTGGAAGAGGAAGAGGCCCGCCACGTGGATGCCCGCTCCTGGCTCGACGAACTCTCTCGCACCTACACCACACCCGAACAGCACGCCATCCACAGCGGCCGCAAGAGCGGTGCTGGCGTGGCCGATTCCGCTTCCGACATCACTTTTTTCTGAGGACAGGCCATGCCCAAGACCATTCTGATCGTCGACGACTCCGCCTCCATCCGCCAAGTGGTTGGCATGACGCTGAAAAACGCCGGCTACGAAGTGCTGGAAGGCGTTGACGGCAAGGACGCGCTGACCAAGCTCGACGGGCGCAAAGTGCACCTGATCATCAGCGACGTGAACATGCCGAACATGGACGGCATCACGTTTGTGAAGAACGTCAAGCAACTGGCGGCCTACAAGTTCACCCCTGTGATCATGCTCACCACCGAGTCCGGCGACGCCAGGAAGGCCGAAGGCCAGGCTGCAGGCGCCAAGGCCTGGGTGGTCAAACCGTTCCAGCCGGCGCAGATGCTGACGGCCGTTTCCAAGCTGATCCTGCCCTGACCCGGAGACCACCATGAACACACTCAAAACCACCGATGGCAGTCGCCACCTGGCCCTGGACGGCGCACTGACGATCTATACCGCTGCCGACACCAAGCTCCTGCTGGCCAACGCCTTGCGGGGCGCCGTCGACCTGCACCTGGACCTCAGCGCCATCGAGGAAGTCGATTGCGCCGGCCTGCAACTGCTGCTGGCGACCTGCAAGGAAGCCAGCCGCCAGCAGGTCAGCCTCAGCCTCGTAGGGGCCAGCGCGGCCATGACCGAGATCTTGCAACTGAGCGGGCTACGTGACCTGCTCCCTGTCGAAGGGGCGCACTGATGAATCTCGACAATGTGATCGGCACCTTCATCGCCGAAAGCCGGGAATTGCTGCTGCAAATGGAGGATGCGTTGCTGCAGATCGAGCAGTCCCCGGATGACCCCGAACTCATCAACGCCATCTTCCGTGCCGCCCATACCATCAAGGGCTCCTCCGGGCTGTTCGGTTTTGACTCCATCGTCGCCTTCACCCATGTGGCCGAAAGCGTCCTGGACCGCGTCCGCGCCGGCGAGCTGCCATTCAGCGCCGATCTCAGTGCCCTGATGCTGCTGGTGGGCGACCACCTCACCGGCCTGGTGGACCATGTTGCCGAGGGACTCGACCTGACCGAACTGCCGCAAGACAGGTGCCTTCATGAAGCGGAACTGGTGGCACGGCTCAGCCAGTACCTGGGCGTGGCGGCCGCACACACCGCTCCAGCCTCCGTAGAGCCGGCGACGCTATCCGGCGATGGGGTTGCCAGCCGGCACTGGCACCTGTCCCTGCGCTTTGGTATCGACAGCCTGCGCAACGGGATGGACCCGGTAGCCTTCGTTCGCTACCTGCGCACCTTTGGTGAGCTGCGGCACGTCGAGCCGGTAGTCGATCACCTGCCCGTGCTCGACGCGCTTGACCCGGAAGCCTGCTACCTGGGCCTGGAAGTGGCCTTCGCCAGCGAGGCCGACCGGGCGGTGATCGAAGGCGCCTTCGACTTTGTCCGTGAGGACGGACGTATCCGCATACTGGCCCCCGGCGACTCGCTTGCCCGCTATGCCGAGCTGCTGGCCGAACAACTCGACGAAGGCGATGCCCAGCGCCAGCGCCTGTTGCGTTGCGGCACCCTCAGCGAGGCCGAGCTGGCCCAACTAAGCGCCACGCCAGCCACCGAATCCACGCAAGCCACCGTCCCCGACGCAGCGGGCAGCGCCGACCCTAGCGACAGCAGCGTCGTGGGCAAGCCCGCCAAGGAAACCACGCGTGCTTCCGGTGAAGCCAACCTGATACGCGTCGATGCCGGCAAGCTGGACCAACTGATCAACCTGGTGGGCGAGCTGATCATCGCGGGCGCCAACACCCGCATGCTCGCCCAGGGCAGCGGCCTGGTGAGCATGAGCGAATCCGCCGAGACGCTCTCGCGCCTGGTGGAGGAAGTGCGTGACTCCGCACTGACTCTGCGCATGGTACAGATCGGGACCACGTTCAATCGTTTCCAGCGGGTGGTGCGCGACGTCTCCAAGGAGTTGAGCAAGGACATCGTCCTGTACATCAGCGGCGGGGACACCGAGCTGGACAAGACAGTGGTCGAGAAGATCGGCGACCCGCTTACCCACCTGGTGCGCAATGCCATGGACCATGGCATCGAGTCGGCCGAACAACGCCAGGCCAGCGACAAACCACTGCAGGGCGTGGTGCGCCTGAACGCCTATCACGAGGCCGGGGGCATTGTCATCGAAGTGAGCGACGATGGTGGCGGCCTCAACCCACAGAAGATTCTCGCCAAGGCCATACAGCGCGGCCTGGTCAGCGAAGGCCAGCAACTGCCGGACAAGGACATTTTCAACCTGATCTTCGAGCCCGGCTTCTCGACCGCCGAACAGATCAGCAACATCTCCGGCCGCGGCGTCGGCATGGACGTGGTCAAGCGCAACATCACCGCCTTGCGCGGCACCGTGGAACTCGACAGCCAATTGGGCGTCGGCACCCGCGTGCGCATTCGCCTGCCGCTCACCCTGGCGATCATCGACGGCTTCCTGATCGGCGTCGGCACTTCCAGCTACGTGGTCCCCCTGGACATGGTCGAGGAATGCATCGAACTGCCCAGCGTCGACCTCGACGACCTCGATCAGTTGGACCTGCGCGGTGACGTGCTGCCCTTCATCCGCCTGCGCAACCTCTTCGACGAAACCAGCCCGCGCCCCCGTCGGGAGAACGTGGTGGTCGTCAGCTATGCCGGGGTGCGTGCCGGCCTGGTGGTGGATCAACTGCTGGGCGAATTCCAGACCGTGATCAAGCCGCTGGGCAAGGTGTTCGGGCAGGTCCCGGCCCTCTCCGGCTTCACGATCCTGGGCAGCGGCGCCGTGGCGTTGATCCTGGATATCCCCGGCTTGCTCGCTCAATTCACACAGCCCGCTCGCCCCACTGCCTCAGGCGTTGCCCTTCCCCAATGGAGTAGCCAACCATGAACATCACCATTCGCATCCTGGCCTTGACCGCGACCGCTCTCTTCGCCTTGATGACCCTGACCCTGGCATCGAACCTGGCAGCCGCCGTGATAATGCCTATCGCCATCGTGGCAGCCATTGCCATCGCTCTTCAGGGATGGCTACTGCAACGCAGCCTGGCGAACCAGCTCGGCGGTGACCTCCAGGCACTGGTCGAGTTGGGTCAGCAACTGGTGCGTGGAGAAACCAGCCCCACACCGCCCACACCCGCCATCGCCGGCTCACTGCGAGGCTCCCTGCAACAGCTCAGCGTTCAGATAGAGGGGCTTGCACAGAACCTGCAACACGTTTTTGAAGAACACGCACGCGGTGACATCGATGTCACCCTGAACACCCGCCTGCCAGGCCTCTACGGTGAAATGGCCCAAGGCATCAATGCGCTCGTGGCGAGCCATATCGACGTGAAGAAAAAGGCCATGGCCTGCGTCTTCTCGATCGCCCAAGGGAACCTGGGCGCTCCCCTGGAGGCCTTCCCTGGCAAGAAAGCCTTCATCAACGACAACCTGGAGACCTTGCGTGGCAACCTCACCAGCCTGCTGAGCGAAATGCGCCGCATGGCCGACGAGCACGACAAGGGCGACATCGACGTAGTCATCGATGCCTCGCGCTTTCAGGGCAGCTATGGAGAAATTGCCCAGGGCATCAACGACATGGTCGCAGGCCATATCAGCGTGAAGAAAAAGGCGATGGCCTGCATCAAGGCCTTCAGCGAGGGGGACCTGACCGCACCGCTGGAGCAGTTCCCAGGCAAGAAGGCTTTTATCAACGACAGCATCGAGACCTTGCGGCGCAACATCCAGGCCTTGATCGAAGACACCCAGATGCTCAGCCAGGCCGCCCTGGACGGTCGCCTCGACACCCGCGCCGATGCCAATCGCCATGAAGGAGACTTCCGCCGCATCGTCAACGGCATCAACGATACGCTGGAAGCCATCGTCACCCCGCTGCGCGAAGCCATGAGCGTGATCGAAGGGATGGCCAGCGGCGATCTGACACGCACCATGAACGGCCGCTACAACGGAAATCTGGACGAGCTGCAACAGTCGCTCAATGCGACGGTACGCAAACTGGCCGACGTCATCGGTCAGGTCCACCAGTCCACCGGCATGCTCAGCAATGCCGCCGAGGAAATCTCCGCCACCGCGCAAAGCCTGAGCCAGGCCGCGTCGAGTCAGGCCGCCTCGGTCGAGGAAACCAGTGCCTCGATGG
>NZ_JSYZ01000010.1:72547-117648 GCF_001293465.1 Pseudomonas asplenii | reverse complement strand
TGCCGGGCCAGCGCGTGGTACAGCGAGACTGGGGCGATCCAGCCGGAAATGGTGGCGGCCATGACCGTGGCGGCCAGCATGGGGATGAGCAGGTCGGGACTATGGGACAGTTCCAGCACGATCACCGAGGCGGTCAGGGGCGAGCGGGTCACGCCAGCGAGGTAGGCCCCCATGCCCAGCAGCGCACAGGTCTGTGGGTTGAGGTTGGGCAGCAACGACAGCAGCGGGGCGAAAGCCGCGCCTATGCTCAGCGAGGGCGAGAAGAGGCCGCCAGGAATGCCGGAGAGATAGGACACCACGTTGGCCAGGAACTTCCACAGCAGGAAGTCCTGCCCGGTCATCGGGTGGCCTTCGAGCAGGGCGCGGGTTTCTTCGTAGCCGGTACCAAACACATGGTTGCCGGAGACCAGCCCCAGCAGCGCCAGCAACAGGCCGCAGGCGGCGGCGAAGGGTACCGGGAAGCGCTCGCGCAGCCGGCACATGCGGCCAAGCCAGCCGGCCTGGGTGGGGAGCACCAGTTTGACGTAGAGCCCGCCCAGCAGGCCGCCGAGCAGGGCGCAGGCTGGCACTTCGCTCCATCCCCAGCCGGCGGGCAGGCTGCCGCCGATCTCACCGAAGTACGAGTAGTGGCCCATCAGGCCGAGGGTGATGGATCCGCCGATTAGAACCGCTGTCAGCACTAGGCCGCTGAAGCGTTGCTCGAAGGTGCGGCTGAGTTCCTCGATGGCGAAAACGATACCTGCCAGCGGCGTGTTGAAAGCTGCAGCGATGCCGGCGGCGGCGCCGGCGAGAATCAGTCCTGCGATGGTGCGCCTGCCGTGCAGGCCCAGACGTCGACCGAAGGCATAGATGACGGCGGCGCCGACGTGCACCGTAGGCCCTTCGCGGCCCACCGAGCCACCGACCAGCAGGGCGGCCAGGGTGAAGAGCATTCGCGCGGCGGCAACCGGTAACGCTAGCACCCTGGCGCGCAAGCGCCGCGAGGGCGACTCCAGTGCGGCAATTACTTGGGGAATGCCGCTGCCCCTGGCCTGAACGAGCCAGCGCTGGGTGATCCAGGCCAACAGGGCGAAGCCCGCCGGGGTGACCAGCAGCGGCAGCCAGGAGGCGACGCCGAGCATGTGCTTAAACAGAGCGAAGGATTGGTCCGCCAGCCAGGCGAAGGCCAGCGCGACCAGGCCCACCAGCAGCGCGCCGACCCAGAACGCCAGGCGTTGTCGCCACTCCAGCCAGCGTGGCCGTCGGAAGCGTCGTGGCTGGGTGGTTACGGGTGATACGTTTGGGTTGGGGTGTTCGGACATCGGCGCGACCAGGATCGTGGAGCAAGGGGCAATTCTACTCAAATCTGCTGCCCATACAGGTGATACAGCACGTTGTCATTGGAAGGCCAGGTCGTGCATGCATTGCTCCAGGAGTTGGTACTGATCCGCACCGAGCACCTCTTGCTGCTGGGCAAAAAACGGGACGCTGGGCTTCCCGCTCCACGGCAGAATGACGTCAGCCATTGGCACAGACGATCGACTTCTCCAGCATCGAATCCATCCTCAATTGCGCCAGCTCAATCAGGTGCACCACACCCATCGCCACCTTGCGATTCGAGCCGGTCTGGTTGTCGGCGTTCTCGTAGGCCGTGGCCGCTGCCGATTGCAGAATCGAATGCAGGTCGAGAAGAGTAGCCTCGTGGTTCAACGAGAGCGGAGGCTGCCCAGGTGGCGTGGCTGCCGCAGAGACAGCAAACGTCGGTACGGCTTTCGGTGTTGCCTCTGGCCCCAGGTCATAGTGGGACAGTGCCCGGTCGGCGATGCGCGGATCGATGGCTCCGGCGTTGGATCTTGCCGGCGGATTGGGGGTAGGTTTGAACATGTGGCGTGACTCCAGTCAGTCAACTGAGAGAGCCGCATCCATCGCTACTAAACGATAGGGTGGCGGCCGAACGCAGGTTAGTAGACCGGTGACTAGGCCCGGCGCGCACGAAGGCGCCCTGCGCACGGCCACCATAAAGCGAAGGCTGAAAAACGAGCCTGGCAGAAGGGGGCACTTCGCGCCTAGTCACATGGCGGGCTACTAAACCCGGTCACTGAATTGGCAGTGACAAGCCGGAGCCTAGCCTCGTGATCAGGCACAAAACAAGCGCTCGGGATTTTCTAGGAAATTTCACTCAAGGGAAAGGGAGTTGTCTGGTTTGGAGGCCAGCTGCAGTTCGTACTGTGTACTCCGGTTTTTTTCAGCACAGGCCATCTCTGCTTCGACCTGGCTATGAAACAGAGTAATGATCCGACATTTTTCTTCGTTGTCGTAAATGTCGAAGCGGGGGGGAGCCGGTTCAGCGCTGTACGATGTGCCGCGACGAGGATAGGAAACCCTGTTTTGAGAAACCGCCGGGATCACCACGAATCTGGACTTCATCGAAGGCCCCCTTTTATTCAGCTCTTGCGAGAGATCGGGAGCATGCGTACCAGCGTATTGTCCCTGACCCAGTAATGGTGGAAGAGGCCCGCTGCGGCGTGCATCGCGATCAACCAGTAACCCGCACTGCCGATGAATTCATGCCAATGCTTAAGCTGTTTCGCCAGGTCAGGGCTGACCTGGACCGGGGCCCACACGCTGAAGCCGAAGTAGGGAAACGGTTTGTCCGCTGCGGCAAGCATCAGCCAGGCGAACAGCGGTGTGGCGATCATCAGTCCATAAAGGGCCAGGTGCATGACTTGGGAAAGGTTTTCCTGCCATTTCACCAGCCTGGGAGTAATCGGCGGACGTGGAGTCAGACGTCCGAGCAGGCGAAGCCAGACCAGCGTAAAAATGCTCATTCCGAATGCGCCGTGCAATCCCAGCAACAGGCTGCGAGCATTGCTTCCCCGAGGTAGATAGCCCTTGATCTCTATACAGGCATAGACACCCACAAACAGAGCCAGCATCAACCAGTGCAAGGTGATGGAAAGTGTTGCATAGCGCTGAGGCTTCGTATCTCTGGTCATGACATACCTCATGAAATCCTAGTGGGGAACGACGATGTGCTGAGCCTACTGACGAAATCTTAAGCCCATCTGAAGGCCTTCTCGGGTCTAGCTCAATCATCAGGGGATACCTCCGTTCCACAGCCGCTGTCGCGTTCGGTGCTTGGAGGCGATGGAGCGGTTCTGGAGACCTCCTGCCGGCCTGTACTTGCGGGATAATCACTTCTATCGTAAAGCCAACGGGGATGCCTGGAAGATCAAACTATTGAAGGGAAAGATCGTGCGGCTATTGCTGATCGAGGACGATGTGGCCTTGCGAGAGGGTGTCCACCAGGCGCTGGCCCGTGAGGGCTATACCGTCGATTGGGTTCACGACGGACAGGATGCGCTGCATTCTCTGCTCAGTGAGACCTTTGACCTGGCCGTGCTGGATCTTGGGTTGCCGCGGCTTGACGGTCTGGAGGTGTTGCGTCGGCTGCGTGAGAGCGGCTCGACCCTGCCCGTGCTGGTGCTGACCGCCAGGGATGCGACGGATGACCGTATCGCTGGCCTAGATGCCGGGGCCGACGACTATCTGGTCAAACCCTTCGACCTCGCTGAACTTAAGGCCAGGTTGCGCGCGTTGCTGCGGCGCAGCGCCGGGCGGGCCAGCCCGCTGATCGAGCATGCCGGCATCACCCTTGACCCGGTCAGCCAGCAGGTATGCTGGGGAGGCCAGCCGGTTACCTTAACACCCAAGGAATACCAGCTGCTTTACGAGTTGCTTTCACCGCCGGGACGGGTGATGACACGCGAGCGCCTGACTCAGTTGCTGTACGGTTGGGGGGATGAGGCCGAGAGCAATACGCTGGAGGTTCATATCTACAATCTGCGCAAGAAGTTCTCCACCGATTTGATTCGGACTATCCGCGGTGTCGGGTACCGCATGGAAAAGACTTCATGATTTCGATACGGCGTCGCACGGTGACGCTGATCATCGGGATACTGTTAGTTGGGAGATTGATCATTACCTTGCTCAGTCTGCACGATAGCAATCGGGAGATCGACGAGGTCTACGATGCGCAGCTGGCGCAGAATGCCCGTCTGCTTCAGGGCGTGATGCGCATGCCGTTGGTACAGGGCGACGAGAGCAAACTCTATGAGGCCTTCAATCAGGCGCTGGGGGAGGGCGTGTCGAAGTCCGATGGCCACCCCTACGAGCGCAAGATTGCCTTCCAGGTCTGGAGCCCCCGAGGAGAAGTGCTGGTGAGAACGGCCAGCGCTCCGGTCTTTGAGCAACTACCGTCCGTGGCAGGCTTCAGTGATGTCGTCGACCTCAAGCAACATGCCTGGCGGGCCTTTCTGCTCGAGGATAAGCAGAATCACCAGCGTATCTGGGTCGGCGAAAGGGATGATGTCCGTTCCGACCTGGTCTATCGGATCATCCGCCACACCATCTGGCCCAATGTCTTTGGCACATTAATCCTGGCCATCCTGGCCTGGCTGGCCATTGGCTGGGGGCTGGGCCCCCTGGCGAAGATGGCCATGATCCTGAGAGGAAGGCATCCTGGCTCCCTAGAGCCGCTACGCCTGGAGCCCTTGCCCTCGGAGCTTGAACCCATGCAGTCGGCCCTCAACAGGGTGTTGGTGCAGGTGCAAGAATTGCTGGGGCGCGAGCGCCGTTTTATCGACGATGCGGCCCATGAGATGCGCACCCCGCTGGCGGTATTGCGTGTCCATGCCCAGAATCTGCTGGAGGCTGAAACCGAGCAGCAGCGAAGCCAATCCTTGCATCACCTGATCAGCGGCGTGGATCGCACCACCCGGCTGGTCAATCAACTGCTGACCATGGCCCGCCTTGAGCCATTGAGGGACGTCACGGCGACGCAACTGATCGATCTTGAGCAGGTCCTGCGCGAGAACCTGTCACAGTTGGGGGCCTGGTTGCTGGACAAGGGGCTGGAGTTCGAGTTCGATGTTGAGCCGGGCGAGTACCAGGCCCGGATCAGTGCCGATGCACTGGCGATTGCCTTGCACAACCTGATCACCAACGCGGCCAATTTCTCCCCGGCCGCAGGACTGATCTCTGTCCGTCTGTCGAGCAGGGCGGGGCAATTCGAGCTGTCTGTGCAAGATCAGGGCCCTGGCATCGATGAGAGCCAGAGAGAGCGGTTGTTCGAGCGTTTCTACAGCCGGGGGAACGACCAGGGAGCAGGGCTGGGACTGACTATTGTCCAGACGATTGCCCTACAGTTCGGCGGCCAGGTCCGCCTGGAGAACCGTGATGCGGGCGGACTGTGTGCCTCGTTGACGATTCCGCGTCCCTAGAAGCATCCTGGCCGTTTGCTCAGGAAAGGGAGCAGTCTCGGTGCCCGATCAATCCATCTTCAGATTTCCTTAAGGTTGTAATGTCATTGTGACATCACGGCTTTCAGTCGCCACGTCTATCATCAATCTGTGGGCGCTGCACTGACGTTCTGATGCGTTGATGACCTGTTGATCTGACGCATTAAAAGCCGCCGTGAGCCGGGCCTATATCGAAAATGGGATAAACGGGTGAGTAAATGAACATGCGTAGACTAAAGGTTTCTACACGGGTTGTAGCAGGCTTTCTCAGTCTTATCGTACTCATGCTTGTGATCGGGTTGGGATCCCTGGCCCAGATGAGGAAGATGAACCAGAGCTCCCACGAAGTTGATAGCAACTGGTTGCCCAGCATTCTGGCATTGAACGGCATCGATGAGGCTGTCATGCGCTTGCGAACCCTCACCTTGCGTGCGGCCATCGGTTTCAATTCCCAGACGCCCAATGATGTGACACGTGCCCGGGAACAACTGGATGATGCAGTGCGTACCTACAGCGCATTGATCTCCAGCCCGGAAGAGCATGCGATCTACGAGCGTTTCCTCAAGGCCCGCCAGGATTACGAGCAAACCCAATCCAGTATTGTCGTCCTGCTGGCCAATAATGAAACCGGCAAGGCGATAGAGTTGATCAACAATGTCCTCAATGCCAAGGGCAGTGCCGTCGTGGCCGAGGTGGATGCCTTGGTCAAGCTGAACACCGCGGGAGCCAGGCAGGCGACCCTGGCCAGCGCTGCTGCCTATGACCAAGCCAACCTGATGGTGATCGGAATACTGGTGGCCTCCGTGATAGCTGGGGCGATTCTGGCAATGATCTTGTCGCGCAGCGTCGTATTGCCTCTGCTGCAAGCGGTGCGCGTTGCCCGGACCGTCGCCTCGGGGGACCTGACGCAGAGCATTCCCAATGAGGGGCGTGATGAGGCATCGCAACTGATGGACGCCCTGCGAGACATGCAAGGCAGCTTACGCGGTACCTTGGGCCTAATTGCGGACTCCTCGGCTCAGTTGGCTTCGGCTTCACAGCAACTGCATGCCGTCACCGAGGATGCCCACCGCGGAATTCAGCAACAGAGCCACGAAATCGAACAGGCTGCCACTGCTTGCAATCAGATGAGCGCAGCCGTTGACGGAGTTGCCCAGAACGCGGCGACTACGCTGGAAGCTTCCAGGGAGGCGGATCGGGCTGCCAGCCAGGGTCGAAATCAGGTCGACGAGACGGTGGTCTCGATCGGCAACTTGGCCAATGACGTGCACTCCAGCGTTTCTCGAGTGGAGGCTCTGGCGAATGAGATGCAGGAAGTCGGCAAGGTGCTGGATGTGATCCGCGCCATCGCCGAGCAGACCAACCTTCTGGCGCTTAACGCGGCGATCGAGGCTGCGCGGGCCGGGGAGCAGGGACGAGGCTTCGCGGTGGTGGCAGACGAGGTTCGCATGCTGGCCCAGCGCACCCAGCAGTCAACACAGGACATCGAGAAAATGGTGTCCTCATTGCAACAGCAGGCGGTCGAGACCGTCCAGACGATGCAAGGCAGCGCCAGGCAGGTTCGCGCGACCGTCGAGAGTGCTGAAGCTACCAAGGCGTCGTTGGGCGCCATCGTGCGTACCATTGCCGCGATCAACGAGCAGAACGTGATGATCGCCAGCGCCGCGGAAGAGCAGGCAGCCGTCGCCAAGGAAGTCGACCGTAGCCTGGTCAGTATCCGCGACCTGTCCTTCCAGACCAGCGCAGGGGCCAATCAGACCAGTCATTCCAGCCATGACCTGTCTAGGCTGGCAACAGACTTGAAAGGCGTTGTCGCCGGGTTTCGCTTCTGAAATCCGACTCCCGGGTCCTGTCTCTAGCGTATTCGACTATAACTGGGTGATGGCTTTTTGCTCTGTCGCTGACAGGGGATCCGCCCATCAGGAGGCTTAATGAGACAGGGTGTCCCAAAAATCCGCTTGCGCCAATGGATCTGGCGCGCCTTCCTGAGCAGTGCGCTGATACCACTGATCCTGGTGGAAACGGTGTTGATTGCGAGCTACTTACTGACCAACCAGGTCATACGGGAGGCACAGGTCGATTATCTCAAGCGTAGTGCAGTCGATAGCTTGAGTGCCAGTGTCGAGCAGAATGCACTCATTGTCGAGAGCAAGCTCGAGCACCTGACCGGCGTGGCCGGCCTGCTGGGGACAATGACAGAGCAAGCACTGCTGACGCCGGCCAGCGTACCAGGCGAAGTGCTGGCCGTGACGCCCGAAGGTGCGCGTTACAGCGCGACGGATCTAGGTGGTGCGGCCTCTTTCTATTCAGCAGCGACACCTTTGGCTCTTCAGGATCTGGACAAGGTACGGCGGCTTGCCAGTCTCGATACCCTGTTCAAGCAGATCAGACAGGCTGACCCGATGATTGCCAGTCTCTATTTCAACTCCTGGGACAGCTACAACCGGATCTACCCTTGGTTTCGCACCAATGAGCAGTATCCGGCTGACATCCGTATTCCAGAGTTCAACTTCTACTATTTGGCGGACGCGACCCACAATCCACAAAAAGCGACCCGTTGGACCGAAGTCTACCTAGATCCCGCTGGACATGGGTGGATGATGTCCGCTGTATCACCTGTATATCGTGGTGATTTTCTTGAAGGAGTCGTTGGGCTCGACATCACCGTCGACGGCATGCTGAATGAGATTGCGCACTTGAGGGTGCCATGGTCCGGGTACCTGCTGCTGGTCAGCAATGAGATGACCATCATGGCGATGCCGCCCCAGGCTGAGGATGATTTCGGCATGAGTGAACTCAAGGCTCCTGATGCGAAGACGGTGGTGTCAGGGAATGTCCTAAAACCTCGCACATTCAACCTCGGGCAACGTGATGACGCGGTAGTAATGGCAAACGAGCTCGAGACGGCTGACTCAGGATTCAGTGAGGTAACACTGCAAGGCCGCCCACATCTGTTTGCCTGGCGAACGATCAAGAATACTGGCTGGCGGCTGGTTGCCCTGGCCGAGAAAGAAGATGTCATGGCTGAAACGTACGGTTTGGCCAGGCATTTTCGCAACATAGGCTATCTGATGATTGTCGGCCTGGTATTGTTCTATATCGTGTTTTTCACGGTCCTATGGCGTCGTTCCCGCAAGCTGAGTGAACGGCTGCGCCAGCCCATTTCGGGCATCGTCCAGATGCTTCGCGAGATCGGCCAGGGGCGCTGGCAACCGGCCCGCGTCGAGTCCGGGATCGCCGAACTCGACGAGATGGCCGGCAATGTCCTGACAATGGGCAGCCAACTGGCAACCAGTGAGCAACAGCGCCATGTTGCACAGGAGCGTTTGGCGCTGGTGATGGAAAACGCCTCAACCGGTCTGTGGGAGTACCACCTGGATGATGACAGCCTGACCTTGCGTGGGGGATTGGTCGTCAGGCTCGAGCTGCCTGAAACGTCGATGAGTCGAGAAGCTTTCCTGGCCCGGTTGGATGCCAACGATGCGCGGGCCGTGATGCAGGCTTTCGACTCGCTGCGCATGGGGCAGACCAGTCGTATCGATATCGAGTTCAGGCTCAGTCGTCCGGATGGCAGCTTTCTGTGGCTGCTCGGACGTGGCCGGATGATCAAGGGCGTTCTGGACGGTGGGAACGTAGCGGTGGGCACCTTGGTGGACATTGATGCGCTGAAACTGACGGAAATGGAGCTGCGTGAGCGCACCTTGCAGGCCCAGGCGGCTAGCCAGGCCAAGTCACGCTTCATTTCCAGCATGAGCCATGAACTGCGAACTCCCCTCAATGCCATCCAGGGCTTTACCCAGTTGATGCGCATGGGCGCGCGTCATGAAACGGACGAGCAACACCTGGACGAGATACTGGGCGCCACCACGCACCTGGCGCAACTGGTCGATGACCTGCTCGATTGGTCCAGCCTGCAGGCCGAGCCCCAGAAACTCACGCTCAAGCCCGTCCCGGTTCGTAGCATATTGAAAGAATGTGCCGACATGGTTCGTTCCCAGGCAATGGCGGCGGGCCTGTTGCTTGAGCTGGAGCTCGAGCTGACGGATACGCCGGCAGAGGTGTATGCGGATGCGCGGCGTTTACGCCAGGTCCTGCTGAATCTCTTGTCCAATGCAATCAAGTACAACCGTCCCGGTGGTCGCCTGTTGATCGGTGCACTGAGGGTCGGGGAATGGATACGCCTGTTTGTCGAGGATGGCGGGCTGGGTATCGAGCCTGCTCTGCAAACGGCCTTGTTCGAACCGTTCCAGCGGCTTGGCAAGGAGAACACGGCTATCCAGGGGACAGGCATCGGCCTGGCCCTGTGTCGTGAGCTGGCCGGGTTGATGGGCGGGCAGATGGGGCTTTCAAGTGAGCCCGGCAAGGGCAGCCGATTCTGGATCGATCTTGTCCCCACGCACCTGGTCGAGCCCTCTGGCATTCGGGAAAAACGACGAACTGCGATTTTTTATGCCGGGAACGATGAGTCTATTTTGCCATTCATTTCTACCATTGCTGGAGAGCGTGCCACGCTCAAGTCCGGAACATTGGAGGGCTGTGTCGTTGACTCAGGCACCGAGGGTGCGCCTGGCATCCTGCTGCTCGATTGCGATGATGAAAATACCAACCGTTCGGCCCAGCTTGGAAGGCTAAGACGTAGTCTGAACGCCGAGTTCATGTCGGTCGTGCTGTTGGGGTCTGCACCCAAGGCATTGGCCTGGGTGGGCTTTGAGTTTCAGGCCGTGCTGAAAAAACCATTGGAAGTGGAAGCGTTGCGTGAGGTTCTTGACGCGCTGCTGGAGAAGGAGAGCTCGAATGTTCACTGATATTCCTCTCGATACCCGTATTCTTATCATTGATGACGTCGCGGCCAATCTGCGCTTGCTCTCCTCGAGTCTCAAGGCGTTTGGGTTGAATGAAATCGTCAGCTTTTCCGACTCAGGGCAAGGGCTGGAGTGTGCCCGGCATGAAGATTGGGATCTTCTGCTGCTGGATCTGGATATGCCTGAACCGGATGGGTTCGAGATTCTGCGACAGCTCAAGGACCGCGACCGGTCACGGCAGCCGATCATCATCCTGACGGCGTTGAGCGATGCGAACAGCCGGCGATTGGGGTTGGAGTTGGGGGCCAACGACTATCTGACCAAACCTCTGGATTTACCTGAGCTGATCTTGCGTGTACGCAATTGTCTGCGTCTGGCACAAGCGAGCAAGAAGCTGCAAACACTGAATCTTGAGCTCGAGATGAAGGTCGTGGAGCGCACTCTGCAACTGCAGCAAAGTCACCAAGCGGCGATCAGGGCCTTATCTCGCGCAGCCAGCTATCGCGACAATGAAACCGGCAATCATATTCGCCGGATTGGCGATGCATCGGCATTACTGGCAAAAACCATCGGTATGCCAGCTCAATGGTGTGAAAGGCTGCGTTTGGCGGCCCCTATGCATGATCTTGGAAAGATAGGCATATCGGATGAAATACTTCTGAAGGAAGGGCCGCTTACCCCGGATGAGCGACAGAACATGATGAAGCATGCCGCCATCGGTCATGAAATTCTGCATGAGGAGCAAGGAAGTGACCTGACCCGCATGGCGGCAGAAATTGCCTACTGCCACCATGAAAAATGGGACGGGAGTGGCTATCCTCGCGGGCTTGCGGGTGAGGAAATTCCTCTGTCGGCGCGTATTGTCGCGTTATGCGATGTTTACGATGCTTTGCGCATGCCGCGTCCCTACAAAAGCAGTTGGTCCGCTGAGAGAGCCCAGTCCTACCTGGCCGAGCAGTCTGGGCGACATTTCGATCCCTCGCTTGTCGAGGCTATTCAGAAAGTCTTCGGTGAAATAGAGAACCTGTTCCAAGAGGACACGGAAGTTACATTGCGAGGGATGGCATAAGTGCGCACCTTAATATCCATGTGGAAGCCACACTTGCTGATGTAGTGGAATGATTTGATGTCAACACTGAAACAACCAAGGCTCAAGCTGAGAACGCTTATTCTTTTGTTTGCCTTGCTTTCGGCATGCGTGACGCTGGCCAACAGTCTATGGGTTATCTATACGGGGCAGCGTGACGTGGGCATCAGCGATGTCCTTGAGGACAAAACCCCCTATGGCTACCGAATACCCGTGAGCGTGGATCAACTGCTCAGCGCCGAATTGTTCAGGCTGGACTAAAGCGCTGACAGGATAGCCGGCAGTGCGCGGAACAAGGCAGGGTGAAGGAACAGCCGATTGCCAGCGCCTCACTGATGGAGGCTACCGAGGTGGCAGAGCGACTGCGGCGAACTGTGGAAACCACGGATATCGAGCGCATCACGATTTCGGCGGCTGTTGCACGCTGGCGTCTGGATGGCAAATTCACTGCTACTGTGTTTGAAGCCGTAGATCGGCTGCTGTACCAGACCAAGGAATCAGGTCGAAATGCTGTCGTCGTGCAGTACCTTGACTCTCCCATGTAATCATTTCTGCAGTGAGCGCCGGGTCGATGAAAGCAAACTCTTTCAAGTGGTCGGTGGGCTGGATGGCCATGATACTAGTGGTAGGCCTGGCAGCCAGCTACGTCGTCAGCTACCAGCAGGCCAAGACCATCGAGGGTCATGTCGGGTCGGTTCTCAAGGACGCCGGGGAAGCAATCGGTGACAACCTGCAGACACGCTTGAAACTATATGAGTACCGTCTTCGTGGCATGCGCGGTGCTATCCAGATGCTGAACCTGGATTACGTCAGCAACCGCCAGATGGCTCGTTTTGGCCAGGGGCGTGATATTGAAAAGGAGTACCCGGGGGCGCGCGGTTTCGGCTTCATTCGTCGGGTACCGGCTGACGGCGAAGAGCAATTCATGCGTAACGTCAGGGCTGACGGTCAGCCTGATTTCAAGTTCACCCGGCTGGGCGTTCACCCGGGAGATCGTTTCATCATTCAGTTCATCGACCCACCTGCTGGCAACTCCCAGGCCCTTGGGTTGGACATCGCCTCGGAAACACGTCGTCGTGAGGCGGCTATCGAGGCAATGCGCACAGGGGTTTCAAGGCTGACTGCGCCGATCACGCTGCAGCAGGACGCTCAAGAGAGCCTGCGAGCGTTTTTACTCCTGTCGCCGGTTTATAACACGCCGGAGACCCCAACCGATGTTGCGCTGCGGGAGAAGAACCTGATTGGTTGGACCTATGCTCCCCTGACCATGCGTGAGGTGATGACCAGCCTGGACCCGGCGAATCACCGGTTGCATCTGAAACTCTACGATGTCGGGGATACCAGGCAACTGATCTATCAGACCCCGGAAAATGGCCAGGACCCTCAAGTACTGCAAACCTATACCTTTGAGCGAGAGATCTATGGGCGCCACTGGCGGATGGAGGTGGGCGCACACCAGGCGTTTGTCGATGCGCTTGATCCGGTACCGGCGAGCCGGGTCTTTGCCATCGGCGCAGCGGCCAGCTTCCTGTTGACAGGGCTGGTTGGCACGTTGCTGATCTCACGGCAGCGCAAACAGCAAGTCGTGGCCGGTCAGGCCCGACTCGCGACCATCGTTGAAAACTCCAGCGATGCGATCATCGGTGAGGCGCTGGATGGCCGGATCATCACCTGGAACCGCGCCGCCGAGCAGATGTTCGGTTACACCGAGTATGAGGTACTGGGGCAACCGTTGGCACCGTTGTTGGTGCCAGTGGAACGCGTGCATGAGGACGAACAACTGCTGGAACAGGTCGCTCGCGGTGACCGCGGTTCGACCCTGGAAACCCAACGCCTGCACAAGGACGGTCGGCTGATCGATGTGACCATCACCTGCAGTCTGATCCGGGAGGCCGATGGCGCTATCCTGGGCGCGGCGAAGATGATGCATGACATCACCGATCGCAAGCGGGTCGAACGCTACCTCATGGAGTTCAATGCCCAACTCGAGAAGCAGGTCAGCGAGCGTACGGCCGAGCTGTCCAGGCTCGCCGGGTTAATGCAGGCGGTTCTGGATGCGTCGTCGGAGGTTTCGATCATTGCCACCGACACCCAGGGGCAGATTGTCGTGTTCAACCGCGGCGCCGAACTGTTGTTGGGCTACAGCCATGCCGAGATGGTCAGGCGCAAGACCCCGGCGGATTTTCATCTGCCTGAAGAGATCGCTGAGCGTTCTGTCGAACTGACCCAGGAATATGGCATTCCCATCGAAGGCATCGATGTCTTTTGCTACAAGGCTGCACTGCAAGGCTCCGAAACCCGGCAGTGGACCTATGTGCGCAAGGATAGCTCGCAGGTGCAGGTGTCGATGGTCATCACCCCGATTCGCACCGCCGATGGTGAATTGACCGGTCATCTGGGCATTGCTCAGGACATCACCGATCGCCTGCGCCACAGCGCCGAATTGCAGACGGCCAAGGCCAGCGCGGAGGCGGCGAATGCGGCCAAGAGCCTGTTCCTGGCGAACATGAGCCATGAAATCCGCACGCCCATGAATGCCGTGATCGGCATCGCCCATCTGTTGCAGAACAGCTCCTTGAACGAGCAGCAGCGCCAGTTGCTGACCAAATTGCAGATCGCTGGACGATCCCTGTTGGGCATCATCAACGACATTCTGGACATCGCCAAGATCGAAGCCGGCGAGATGCGTCTGGAGCACAACCCGTTCAGCCCACGGCAGTTGCTTGAGGACTTGGGTGATCTGTTTGCGGCTCAGGCCGAGCAGAAGGGGTTGAGCTTTGCCGTGAAAGGAGCGCTGCAGTTGCCCGGGCTGCTGATTGGCGATGCATTGCGGATCAACCAGATCCTGATGAATCTGGTGGGCAACGCCCTAAAGTTCACCACGCAAGGGCGGGTCGAGGTGATCGTCAGTCACGAGCCAGATGCCACCGATCACTGTTGGCTGCGCTTCAGCGTACAGGACACCGGTTGTGGCATCGCTGCCGATGCCCTGGGCCAGTTGTTCACCCCGTTTACCCAGGCGGACGCCTCCACTACCCGTCGCTTTGGTGGAACCGGATTGGGTCTATCCGTTGTGCGTGGGTTAGCCGAGCAGATGGGCGGCCATGTGTTGGTGCGCAGTGAGTTGGGCAGCGGCAGTGAGTTCCAGGTTTCCTTGCCCTTCCAGGTCTGTTCGAGCGAACTGGAGGCGACCATCACCGGTGGCAGCCTGGAAGTGTTGATGCTCAGTGATGATACCGCCTCGGCGCAGGCACTGCAGCGGGTCTGCCGAGGCCTGGGTTGGCGGGTGTCGAGCGTGACTGACGAGCAGGCATTGCGGCTGATGCTTCAGGAGCGCCATCAGGCCCAGGGGCCTTTACCGGATATCCTGCTGGTCGATTGGCTTGACCCGATCGAGCAGGATCTGCGGCGCTTGCGCGAAAGCACGCAACTACCGTTGATTTTGGTGACCCCGTGCGCTGCGGAGCTGATGCTCGATGACCAGGTCGACCGTGTGCTGTCCAAGCCGCTGGACAGTTCCGCACTGTTCAATGCGGTCAACGCTTGTATTGCCCGGTACCAGGGCAGCACGGAACGGGTCCTGCAGTCCACGCGACTGGATACCGGCATGACCCACTGGTTGAGCGGGCTGCAGTTGCTGTTGGTCGATGACAGCGAGATCAACCTGGAGGTGGCGACCCTGCTTTTGGAACAGCAGGGCGCTCAGGTGCAGACTTGCATCAATGGTTTGCAGGCTTTGGAGCGTCTGCGCCAAACCCCCGATTTCTTCGACGCGGTGCTGATGGATGTACAGATGCCGGAAATGGATGGCTACGAGGCGACCCGGCGCCTGCGCAACGAGTTGGGACTCAAGACCCTGCCGGTGCTGGCGCTCACTGCCGGAGCGCTGGCTGAGGAGCGTCGACAGGCCGAGATGGCGGGCATGGATGACTTCCTGACCAAACCGCTGGAACCGAGTGCCCTGATCCGTGCCATACGGCGGGCCGTCGAAAGGATGCGTGGTACCTCCGTTGCGGTCAGTACCATCGCGACCTCTCAGGATGAGCCCGCTGAGCAGTGGCCTGTGATAGAGGGGCTGGATATGCGCGAAGCCGCCTACCGCTTTGGCAACGACGTGCAGTTGTTCCGCACTTCGGTCCGACGCTTTTTCAATGAGTTTGCCGGATTTGCCGATAGCGAGGCGGTGTTGCAGCGCAAGCAGCAGCCTGGCCCGTTGATCGCGGATCTGCATAAGTTGCGTGGCGTGGCAGGCCTGCTGGGCGCCACCCTGGTGGGACAGTTGGCTGGGCAGGCTGAATCGCTGCTGCGCGACGGGCAGGGAGCCGAGCCGGTGCTCAGCGCCTTGAGTGCGGCGCTCTCAGCACTATTCAAGCAGACGGTCAACGTACAGGAGTCCGTGCTGGCGGTGCCGAGTACAGAGACGGACCAAGAAGCCGCTCAGCAGGCCTTGGCGAGGTTGCATGCCTTGCTCGAAAACCACGATCTGGCCGCGCTGGATCAGTTTGCAGCGGCTGCGCCGGCACTGCGGGCGGCAGCCGGGCAGGTGCTGGTTGAACAGCTGTGGGAGGCCATCGAGGAATTGGAGTTCGAGCGAGCGCTGCACATGCTCGAACGTGCGAATTTGTGAACGGAGAGCCACTCATGATGCAACGCACACCTAGCTTGCTGATCGTTGATGATGATATTTCTGCCATCCGCGTGCTGAGCCGTATCCTTCAGGGCCTGGGCCAGATCCGTTTTGCGACGGGGGGGGAGCAGACACTGAAGATTGTCCAGGAAATGCGTCCAGACCTGATCCTGCTCGATGCCGAGATGCCCGGCATGAGTGGATTCCAAGTGTGCGAGAAGCTCCAGTCCGATCCACTGCTGCAGGGTGTACCCATCATCTTCATCACCAGTCATACCGAAACCCAGGTGGAGGAGGCCGGGCTGGCACTCGGGGCGGTGGATTTCATCGGAAAGCCAGTCAAGCCCGCGATCGTCACGGCTCGGGTCAAGACGCACCTGAACCTGAAAATGGCCATGGATCAGCTCAGCCTACTGGCCCAGACCGATGGACTGACCGGATTAGCCAATCGTCGCTTGCTTGACCAGCGTATCGAGTATGAGTGGCTCCGCTCACTACGCAACCAAAGTGCATTTTCGGTGTTGTTGCTGGATATCGATTTTTTCAAGCGCTACAACGACCGCTATGGACACCTGCAAGGCGACGAGTGCCTGATTGCAGTTGCCCAGACGCTCAAGCGCTGTGTGCAGAGATCCACTGATCTGGTAGCACGCTATGGCGGGGAGGAATTTGCCGTACTGCTGCCAGAAACGGGCGAGGAGGGGGCTCGGCAGTTGGCAGACGAAATTGTTCAGAGCGTCCACAGCCTGGGCGAGGTGCACGAAACCAGTGACTTTGGCAGGGTGACGATTTCCGTGGGTGTCGCAAGCTTAGAGGCGGGCTCGCTACTGCCCCCGAGCACGCATACCAGCGATGTACCATCCATCGCTGCAGCGCTGCTTGCTGAAGCCGACCGGGCTTTGTATCAGGCTAAGCATGATGGTCGAAATTGTAGCCGCTTTGTACCCATAGAGCTTGCACCCTGAAGGTCCATGCTTTTTGGTGCCAAGCACCGCTGTAAATTACAGGGTTCTACCCCACTAATACGGACACTTTCGAGTAAGCTCGCACCGAGCTGAAGGAGTGTTCATGAAGCGCAAGAAATACAGCCCCGAGTTCAAGCGGGAAGCCATCGAGCTGGTTCGTCGTTCAGGAGCGAGCTGTCGACAGGTAGCCCTGGAGATTGGTGTTGCTCCCAACCTGCTCACACGCTGGGTACGGGAGGCACAACCAGATACTGAGAAAGCCTTTCCTGGAACGGGAAGCCCGCGAGATGAGGAGCTTGCCCGCCTCAAGCGCGAGTTAGCCCGAGTCACCAAGGAACGTGATTTTTAAGAGACGCGGCAGCGTACTTTGCCAAGGAGTCATCGAGCGGTACACGGTGATCCAGCGCTGCCGCAAAGACTACCCGGTACGATTGATGTGCCGTTGCCTGAAGGTTTCCGCTAGCGGCTATTACGCCTGGCAGGATCGTGAACCAAGCCCGCGAGCTCAGGAGAATGCGCGCTTGGTGAAGCGCATTCGGGAGATTCACGAAGATAGCCGTGGTGTGATCGGAGCGCCACGTATGCATGAGGATCTGCTCGACGAGGGCGAAGCCGTCAGCCTGAACCGAGTTGCTCGCCTGATGGCGGCTGAGCGAATTCAAGGCTGGCCACGCCGGAAGCGGCGTGGCTTTGGGAGAGTCGCCAGCAGCCGTCCAGCAGGCGTGAAAAACCTGCTGGAGCGCAACTTCACCGTGCAGGAACCAGAGCGCAAGTGGGTCACGGACCTCACGGAAATCGCCACCCAGGAAGGCAAACTCTTTCTATGCGTGGTGCTCGACTTGTACAGCAAGTTGGTGATCGGTTGGTCGATGCACCACCGCCAGGATCGGCAGATGGTGATTCGAGCGGTGGAGATGGCGATCTGGCAGCGCCAGGGTGACTGGTCAGTGATCCTGCATTCGGATCGCGGTAGCCAATTCACCAGCGGCGACTACCAGCGTTTTCTGAATCGCAACACACTGGTTTGCAGCATGAGTGCCGTCGAGCACTGCGGCGACAACGCGGCCTGTGAAGGCTTCTTCGGTCAGCTCAAACGGGAGCGCGTTGTCCATCAGTCGTATCGAACTCGTGATGAGGCACGAGCGGATTTATTCGACTACATCAAGCGGTTTCATAACCCACGAATGCGTCGTAGAGTTGCCCGGCAAGATCTGAAGTTTTCAGCCCTTTTCAAACCGTCCGTGGAAATGGGGTAGAACCCGCGTTTGAATCGTAAGCGAACGGCAAACACGCCTACCGAACTCCAGTTTTAAGGGCGATGGTGTCCGTCTATTTTTGCCGTTTTTCTATAGCTCTGTAAGTCGATGAAATGCTTCGTTGTAATCGAGCCAGCTGAATTTTCAGATCCTCGACTTCAGCCTCCAACTGACGGGCACGTTCGCTAGCCTCAACCTGGACGGTAACGTCCTTTTGGATGCCGATGTAATAGGTGAGTTGATCCTCGTCGTTAAACACTGGGGTTATCGAAAGCTCATTCCAGAAAACACGGCCGTCTTTGCGATAGTTTCGAATGATATGCCGGCAAGGCTGAAAATTTTTTATTGCTTCGCGGATAGCAGCAATGCCTGGTTGGTCTCGATCATCGCCCTGCAGGAACCGGCAGTCCTGATACAGGGTGTCATCAATGCTATAGCCGGTCAGGTGCTGAAAGGCTTGGTTGGCGTAGATGAGGATGTGTTCATCGCCTTCCTGCTCTGCCACCACAATGCCATCGTTGGAAGACTCGATCATCAGTTTCAGCAGTTCTGCATCGATCATTTTCGGAGCCCTTATGAGTTTCAAAGAAGTCTATACCAACCTTTCCGATCTGACCTTGAGAGGCGATTTGCGCCAGCAACGCTTCGAGCAGTAACGCACTTCATCCCAGCAGAGTGCCCATTTCTTCCTCCCAGCTGGTAGATCACGGCGTGATCAGATCACCGCTAAAAATTTCCCGAGCGCCCTTGAATTTTTGTCTTCGATTCCTACTTAGGATTTTGCGCGATGCCGAATGCGGGTCGCGCCTCAAATCACTTGGAGAAAACTCAGGAGATTTAGCAATGGCTACTACTCTTTCGTTGGCCCCACTTTTCCGTCACTCGGTCGGCTTTGACCGTTTCAACGATCTTTTCGAATCGGCGCTTCGCAGTGAGGCCGGAACTTCCTATCCTCCTCACAACGTTGAAAAACACGGTGATGACCAATATCGAATTGTCATCGCGGTGGCTGGCTTGGCTGAGGAGGACTTGGACATTCAGGTTGAAAAGGGCGTTTTGACGGTCGCCGGCGATAAGCGAGAAAGCAACGGAGATGTCACTTACCTGCACCAAGGTATCGCTCAGCGTGCTTTCCGGCTGTCGTTCCGCTTGATGGATCACATCGAGGTGCAGGGCGCGAAGCTCGCTAACGGTTTGCTGAACATAGACTTGCTTAGAGTGGTACCGGAGGAAGCGAAGCCTAAGCGCATCATGATCGGAGGGGCTGAGTCTGCTCACTCCAGGCCGGTCAGTGAGCAGTAAGGTGAATAATGGGGCGCTCTTCGGAGCGCCTCTTTCTTGTGGGTATCTCAGGCACCTTCCTGACGGCGCATCAGTGACCTTGACCTTCAGAGCATGGCGGTTGCGCTATGCAATCTCCTGATTGTGGAAAGCGTCCGCCCAACTCACCTTGCGTAAGTCAGGCCGGCATCCACTGAGGCGGCAGCAACTGCCCGATCTCACTGGCCCGTTGGGTCGGCAAACGGCGCTGAGGTGCGCACGCTGAGGTGCTTAGCCTGGCTGATAGCCGATGCTGAGTGTCCAGGCCGCAAAGATCAGCGCTACGGTCAGAACCAGGCCCGACAACAGGGTGGTGCTTTCTGCTGGCGTGAAACCGCCCATGGCGTGCGTTCCTGATCCGAGGGTTCGGTCCGCACCCCAATACGCAGCAGAGCTGGCTGAGGGCGCGAGACGTCGAAGGTGTCTGAAGGCAAGGGGCATGGGAGCGGCTCGCTGGGATAAGGTTCATCGTGCGTGCCGAAGAGCGCTGACGAGGACAGCAGGAAAACAGGAATCGGGGTGACTGGGTTTTGCGCAGTGTTTAGCGGTTCACAATAGGGTCTAGACGACCCTCGCGAACGGTATGACGCTGAGTCGATTCGGGTTATTCCGATCGCGATCAACTGGCGAAAATGTTGAAATGGGCTTCGAAGCATGAAGCTTCAAGCGAAAAGTGAGGTGATAGGTGAATATCGGTGAGGTTCTTGAGTACTCGGTGGAAGGTATTTTCGAGGAGGACGAGGATGCTTCGCGAGAGGGCGTTGAAGCGTTAAGCCGAGCGATGTCGGAGCTGTCGCGCAAAGTCCACAATGGCGAGGACATTGATATTGAACCCTCTCGGGTTCACACCTACGTCTTCGAGTAACCTTGACCCCATTTGGGGACGTAGGCCTTTGAGGAGACAATAGGTTTTCCGCTGAAGTGGTCCACAATTCCCGGGTACCGAATGAGCTGTTCCTGTCGCAACCGCCGGCAGCCCGAAACAGTGGCTTGTGCAGCAAGCGAAATCTGATCGGCACGCTTGATTAGGTCGCCGCCGTATTTATGCGTTACCTTCGCATCACCCCTTGGACGATAGAAGATGAGTCCGACTCTCCATAAGGCAGCTAACGGTCATCTGTCACTTGATGTCAACGAGTGGCCAGAGACGTGCTGGCGATCGCTGGAAGACGAATTGATAAAGCGCCGAGGATTCACGCGCGTGGGCGCCTCCGTCATAGGCATGGATGAAGAAATTCATCCAACCTTCCACTGTGCCGAGTTCAGTCTCACAGCGGGCTGGGATCATTGGTCGGGTCGTTATTTGCTGTCAGATTCAGTGGAGGGCGATATTTTTCTGCAAGAGCTATTCGACCAGCTCCGTGTCTGACAGAGGACGTCGGGAGGTATTCCTAAGCAGCCAGTAGCGAGAGTCAAATCATGGAGGACATTTTGACGAGTAAAAAGACAAGCGCAGCGATCGCTAAGCGTTTTGATGAATCGGTCTGGGCCAAGGCCCACTGGCTCAATGAACCCAAGCATTATCTCACCCACCCAGACGGCTCACTTGAGGTGATGACGAGCCTGCAGACCGATTTCTGGCGTGAAACCCACTATGGCTTCATACGGGACAGCGGACACCTGCTGGCCTTTGAAACCGAGGGAGACTTTACCGCCCAAGTCAGGGTGAACGCCGATTTTCGTGAGCTGTACGATCAAGCGGGCCTGATGGTCAGACTCAATGAGCAGACGTGGGTAAAAGCGGGCATCGAGTTCAACGACGGGAACCCGATGATCAGCAGCGTCCTGACCCAAGGCCAGTCGGACTGGGCGCCCGCTCACTTTACGGGAGACCCCACCAGCTTTTGGCTGCGTGTAACGGTCTCTGACGGTGTGCTGCGGGTGCAGTATTCGACCGATGGGAAAGTCTGGCCGCTTCTCAGACTGGCACCGTTTCCAAAGGCAAACCATTACCAGGTGGGCCCGATGTGCTGCACACCGGAGCGTGAGGGCTTGAGGGTGAGGTTCTCCGAGTGGTCTCTAACACGTCCGTTGGGCCGAGATCTGCATGATTTGAGCTAGGCAACCGTTCGCGAGCAGGTCCCATCTTGCTCGCTAATCTCCAAGCTCGTATTGCTGAACCCCCACGCGCGTGACCTGCATCACCTCTTCTTGAGGTGGTGGTGCGCCGGCAAAACGACGCCGGGAAGGCGAAAGAATGGATAACGGCTTCTAGCGCAGACAGGTTCCGATGACCTTCAGATTGATGGGCGTCCACGCACTTTTGAGGGGCTTCATTTTTTGGTGCGCCGGCAGCGTTCCGAACAATAACGAACCTCCTCCCAGCAGCGAGCCCACTTCTTGCGCCAAGTGAAGGGAAGGCCGCAGGTGACGCAGACTTTTACTGGAAGCTCGCTTTTTTTCAAAATGATCCACCCTCATTCGATTAGGCATGTACAACGGACCGCGTCGGCGCTGCGCGTCCTGTTCAGATCCACCCGTTCGGTCACGATTGTATGATCGTGGCCCTACGCTCATTGCCTGGCAGACGATCGTCGTGGCGCTTCAGGTGATCGGTTCTCAAGCGAGGCGCCGCCGGTTAATTGTGAAATGGTTTGGGTGTCGGGTCCACGCCACCGATCACCATGAATGGGGAGCCCCAGCGCAATAACTATCGATGTTTAGCGAAGTGGCAGGCCATCGCCCCTGTCCGCACATGGCCACTAGCACCTCGACAGTGGGGCAGTGGAGCACCTTGTCGTTGCAATGCGCCGAGCCACATCACGAGCAGCTTCATGGACGCTGTGAGCAATCTTGCGAATCGAAGTGCTCGGGCAGCACTTGGCTTTCACCGAACATGCCGCGCAGTCGGTCTGTCTGGGGTGGAAGATGACGGTGTTGGCTTTGGTGACGTGCGAACGCTCGTTCTTGGTATTGTGCTCTCTGAAGGGCATGCATTTGAGGAGCGAGCATGGGAAAAAGGGCTAGCAATTTTAAAGGTGACACCCTGAAGCTGATCAGTAAGCTTCCAGCCGAATGGGGCTTTGCTTTTCTGCTGGGTACGTTGCCGATTTGGGTGTTCAGCAAAACTTCCAAGGACTTCGAAGAGATGGTGTCGGGGCTTCTGGCAATCGGGCCATTGATTGAATACTTTGGTTGGATGTTGATTCCTTATGGTTTGTTGTTTGTCTTCAAGTACGTGATGCGCTTTGGTTCAGATCGGGGTACGCAGGTATTCGGCTTTTTTCATAAGCTCATCGCTGAAGTAGGGACCGGTCTGTTGACCATTACCCGAACAGGCTTAGGCGTAGCCGCTGGCATCTTTTTCCTATCGGATGAGGTGGTGACGCTCACTCAAGATCAAATGGTGCGTTTGTGCTGGATGATTGGCGTGCTCACCCTCGCTAACTGTGCCCTGGCGATGCTGAAGGATGAAATGATCGAGAAGACCAGCAGGCCGGCTTACAAGAACCCCATCAAGCTCTAAGAGCGGCCCGCCACCCGCGCACTCAGGTATCACCCTTGAGTATCGTGGTGTTGGAAATCCCACGGGCCTGATCTATCCGGCGCGCCATGGCCATGGCCGCTTCCAGCTCACTGAGCCCCTGGGTTTTCATGAGCTCGAAGCGCTCGGGTTTCTCTTCCGGTGCGGTCATGGCCATGATCAGGTAGAGGCTGGGCGGTACCGCACGAAACAGCACCTCCATCGACTTGGAGAGGACCAACTGCGCGTTGTAGCCCTCGTGTGCGTAGGTCGCGAGGTCCACCAGGGTGATGTCGGCTTCCGGCCAGGGCGTGCCGTCGCGGTTGAACAGATCGACATTGACGCCCTGGCAGAACATGTCCATGGCGTCGGCCATTTCCAGCAGGCGCAGGCGGCGTGATTCTGGGGACCGACCGTCCCATATGTCAACCATAGTGTGCGGACCGTGGGGCAGCAACTGGTCCTTGTCGGTGGCGCAGCCGCTGACCCGCAGCGCGCTCATCAATAAACCGGGCATGGCCTTAATCGAGGCTGTCGGCAGGGGAGGCTCCTGCCAACTGCCGCACCTGACGGCCTTCGGGTTCGTAATCGATCTCCAGTTGCTGATCCAGGTGCACGGCCACCTGGGCGCCGGGTTGCACATAGACCGCGGCAAAGGCCTGGCCGTAGAGCTTGTTGACCCAGTCGCCGATGTCCTTCACGCCCCCGGAGAGGATGCTGTTGAGCGCCGAAGGTCCGGTCTTGACGGCGCTGCCGCCCGGTGCGACCACGTTGCTGACATCGGGCTGATCGGCTTCAAGCAGCTTGGCCACCCCCGCGCCGGCGGCGGTGATCAGGCTCTTGGTGCCCAGGTACTGCTGGGCGTTTGAGCGCCGTTCACCGGCGATACACGGCACCCCATAGGGATCGCTGAGCCAGCCGATACCGCCCTGGATCTTGCCCGGTGCGGCATTGCCGCTGGCGCTGTTGCCCTGGCGACCGGTCAGCTTCTGGGGCGCGGGCAGGGTGCGAATACGCCCATCGTTGAAGACAAAGGTCAGGCTCACGATATGGCCGCGCACGCAGGACAGGGTCCAGTCGCCGGCGGCGGTACCACTGAGGACCGCACCGGCCACATCCGGCAGGTCAATGCCGTTGGCGGTGAGGTTGTCCGGGCCGATCAGCACCTTGAACGGGTAGGGGTCATTGACCACACCGTCCACCGGGACCCGGCCGATCAGGGCTGTCATGGCGATGGAGCCGGTCAGGGTGCTGTTTTCCGGCAGGGTGTAGACCGCCCTGGCGGGGGCCTTCTGTGCGCTGGCGGTGGGATTGCCGCCCTCCAGGGCGGTACTGTCCTTGAGCTGGCGCTGGCCTGGGGTGGGCGGCTCGATGAAGGCGTTGGGGAAGCTCACCCCCTTTGCCGGCTGGCCGGAACCGGTGGGTAGGGGTTTGCCATTGGCGTCGACAGCGGTCGCATCCTGAGGCTCGATCCAGATCAGCTCGTGTTCGTCCGTGGAGAATGATGCACTGTCGCCAGCCTCAAGCCCCAGGCCAATCGGCAGGTCCTCACTCGACTTGCTGAGAAACTCGGTCGACAGCGCCTGCCTGAGATCGTCCAGCAGGTGCTTTTTCTGCTGCGGGCTCAGGTCTGGTCGACCGCCGTTGCCCATTTGCTCCCGCTCGGCACTCACGGCCTTCTGGATCCGCAGATCCACCTCGCTTTCGCGTAGCCTCAGGCGATCGTTTTCCTCTTTCTGTTGCCGGTTTTCCGAGAGCAGGGTTTTGAGTTCCTCGCGCATGGCCTTGGTCTGGGCCACCAGGGTGGCGACCGTGTCATGCGGCGTGTCGCCGTCGATGCCCAGTTGCTTCATTTCCTCAGGGGTGAGGCGGTATTGATGGGGATCAGAGTCATTGGAGGCGCTCTGCTGGCTGCTGCAGGCCTTGATCAGGCCAAACAGCGCGAGCGCTACCACGGGTAGCAGCAGCCACTTGAACAGGGCATTACTTTTCATTGGGGAAGTCCCTCTACAGCGTTGGGCCCCGCAGGGGCAGCGGGCGCACTGACGACGGGCAGCAGGGCCTGCGCCAGGTCGCGTCTGCGCATGACCCGATACACCAATGAGGTGTCACGACTCGGGTGCGCCGACCCCACGCACGGAGGCTGAAAGGCCGCACGGATGAAGTTGCTCTGCGGGTGCGGTGAATCGAGGTGCAGCGGTACGTTCTGGGGCAGACGGTCATAGGTCATCAGTTCGACCGCCTGGGCGGTGTAACCGAGCAGCCAGAGCGCAGGCCGTACCGTAATCGAGGCCTCAACCCTCTGCGTCCTGCGCGCTTGCAGCCGTCCCTGATGAGCCTGCGGACAGGCGCTTGGGGACGCCGTCGTAGCAATCGATGGCGAGGCCGAATGGATTGGTTTCCGGGTCCACATCGCGACGCACCACCTTGATGGGGTAGCGCACGAAGGTCTGCTTGATCCGCTCCGAGCCAAAGAACTCCTCGGTCGCCAGATCCAGGTTCAGCAGCCACTGATCGCGTCCCTGCACCTGGACGCGTAGCTGAGGAGAGCGGCCGTAGTTACGATCCGGAAGCTCGAACACCCCACGGGTGCGGTTGCGCAATTCACCGGCGATCTGACGCTTCTGGGCATCCTGTTCCAGCTGGGATTTGCAACTGGGGGTCAGGTAGGCCGATAGCCGATGGATGGCCGAGGGATAGTCCTTCTCCCCATCCGCCGGCCAGCGGTTGAGCTGCTGGAAGATATACAACCCGAAGGTGTACACCGACTCCGGCGGCACCTCCCACCATTTGCGGGTACTGCCTGAGCGCAGGTCGGGCGGGATGTTGATGGTCAGGTTGCGTGGGGCATCCCACCAGCCCAGTCCCGAGAGCAACGTCGTGCCCAGCAGCACCGCGCAGCCGATGCGCAGGGACGTGACATGGGCCTGCAGTCGGTTCACCTCGTTCTTGAAGCGACTCATGCCCCAGGGCTCCGGCGTGTGCTCCAGAGCCCCGAGCGCATCACCAGACCGGTTGCGCCGATCCAGGGAGCCAGCCAGGGCCAGGCGAGTGCCAGGCGCCATTGCAGATGACGGTACAGCCACGTCTGGGGCTTGCCGCGCTTGTGCCGACGCAGCAGCCTGCCGCCGACCAACAGGCCGCCGCCAATGCTCAGCACAATCCCCGTGGGGGCCAGGGCAATGCTGTTGAACCCGATGGCGGCGGCGGTACCCAGACAGGCCCCCACCAGGGTGGCGGCGATCACGGTGAGCCACATTTCGTCAGCGGTGAGCCCCAGCACAATGACCGGTTGGTGATTGAGGCGTGAGGGCAGAAACCGAATGGTTCCGTCGGGCAGGTAATGGTCAGCATCATGTGTCATGGCGGTTTCTCCTCACAGCACCGACGTGGCTTTGGTTAGCAGCCAGATACTGATCACCAGCAGCGCGGCGCCGACGCCGCAGGTCAGGCCGAACTGGCCCCAGGTCTTTTTGCCGCTCTGAACGTCGGAGTAGGTGGTGTAGGCGTGGTAGGCCACGCCGCAGAACGAGGCCGCGGCAATCAGCAGGGCGATCAGCGAAACGATGTCATACGCATGGTTTTGCAGGGTCTGGATGATGCCGGTGCCCGGTCGGCTGGGGGTTTCCAACTCGGGCAGCCCGGCAAGGCTGCGCGAAGGCGATAGCAGATGGCTGGTGAGCAGACCCAGGGTGATGACCCGGCGAGCCAGGGAATGGGAATGGGATTTGAGGGAGGAGAAGCGGTTCATCAGTGCCTCCATGGCGTGGTTGAGTGTGTGTCGGGAAATCAATTGAGCAGGAGCAGGGTGAGCAGGATGTAGATCAGCGCCACCTTGGCTGTGATTTCCGCCCATCGGCCCTGTGACAGTTGTCCGCGAGCCCACGCGCGGTAGGCACTGCCAATGGCCCAGGCGGCAAACACCAGCGCCAGGACCAGGCCACAGAGCAAGGCGGTGGTTTGCGCAGGGGTAAAGCCGCCCATGGCGCCAAAGGCCTTGAGCTGAAAGTCCGTCATGCTCATGGCATGGCCTCGGTGGACTGGGTGTAGTGGCCGGTCAATTCAGGCAAGGCCCGGGGCTGGGCGCGCGAGGGCGTGAGGTAGTGCTCGATGCCCTGTTGGATCAACTCCAGATCAGCGGCCAGGCGTGGATAGTCGAAGTGAAAACGCGCCTGCTCATCGACGGGCTGGGCCGCACGGGTGTGGACCTGTTGGGTCAGGGTGTCGAGCTGGCGCAGCCAGGCACTGAGCAGCGTGCGTTCTTGAGCCGTGGGCTCGGCCTGCGCCATGGTCGCCTTGAGGCTGAGGACGAGACTGAGTGCGATGTAGCGCGGGAGGGGGATGACAGCAGGCATCGGGGCATTCCGCTCAAAGAAAGTTCTCCGAGCGTGCCGTAGGACATGAGGAGCAACAGCAAGAAAACTGGATCGGACCGGTCAGTTTTAGCGCCAGGATACGGCCCGAACCCACCGGGCAGGGGCATCGTCGGTTTATTGTCTGTGGGGTAGCGAGCGCATGGAACTTCGTTCCAGTGCTGTCCCACGTTGCCTGCTGGGGTGTGGTCAGCGCTGGAGCGATGAAGATCGCCGATCTTCCTTACCGTGCTTACAGGTACTTCTTGAAGCTGCCCACGGTGATACTCACCACCAGGCTCAGGGCCAGCGCACTGGGCAGTAGCACCAGCATGGGATTGACCGTCATGGGCAGGGCCGGGTAGATGATCCAGGGCGCCACCCACAGCGGCATGATCAGCATCTTGGCCCGGTGGTAGATGAACCCGGACTCACGGCCGGCGCCGAAGCGTCGCAGGTCTCGGCGCACCAGGCCATCTGCGGCACCGGTAAAGACTGCGACCAGCACCATCGGCATTGTAAGGATCAGGATCATCACGCGCGCCAGCAGGGTCAGCACGGCGTACACGGCCGCCAGGCCATAGTCTTCGAGGTACGCATAGGCCTTTAGCAGATGCCGCTGAGGTCCGGCCATCGCGGGGTGGGTCTGTTGGGCGGGTTGGACGATCCACTCGATCAGGCCGGTTTTCTCAAAGCCCCACTCATAGGCCTGCACGATGATCCAGCGGGCGTTTTGCTCCACTTCGTTCAGCAGCAGGCTGTTGGGGAAGGCCGTCGAGATCCAGGTCAATTCACTGTTGAGCATGTCCTGGGAATGGCGCCAGCCTTCCTCGGGCCAGAAAAAGAACAGGCCGACCCACTCGCTGACGATGCTGAAAAACAGCGCCACCATCAGGATGCCGAGGAGGGTGAAGGGCAGGCCCAATAGTCGGCTGATCGGCCCCTTTTCACGGTAGGCTTGCTGGTTCTTTGCGGTGTCAGTCGTATTGGCCATGGGCATCCGCGCTCAAGGGGCGTGAGCGCCTGCCGCTCGGCAGATGCCGGCAGCGGGGCGGGCAGGAGGTGAGCGCCCAGGCGTGTTCACGTGAGATGGGGCACAGGCTTGCACATCGACGGGGCTATTACGCCGCAGAAACGAGACCCGCCTTGGAGCGTTTTGCCGAGCAGCACACGTCCAGGGCGCACAGCGTTTGAAGCGGATGAGGGCACTGCGATCAGGTCCAGACTCGGTCAGGTGAGGGTGGTCACCAACCGGGGCGTGGCACAAAAGAAAAGCCCGACAGAGTCGGGCTGAGGTGAGGGTGTTTCAGAAGGTCAGGCGCGGGGCCTGACCTGCAGGGTTGTGCAGCGATCTTGTCTCAACGGCCACTGCTGGAGGGGTACTGCTCCGTCACGCAGGACACGCCCGTTTGATCGAGCGCCTTGAGCGCGAAGTTCCGCCATTTCAGCCGATCGGCAAACTTCTTCAGCTCCGGGGCTGCTCGGCCGACGATCCTGGCGATGTCCACCTCGTCGGTGCAGGTCTCTGCGGTGAACTGACGCTGAAACGTATCCAGCCAGTACTGGAACTCGTGGATCTCGTTCACCACCTCATCAGGGCGGCGCCAGATGATCTCCGACTCCTCGACCACCCCCCACAGAACGCAGGGAACGCCCAGGCCCAAGGCTTGGGAGCTGGCTCTGTAGGCCTTGCCCGCGGTGTAGAAGATCTCCACCAGATGCGGCTCAAACGCTGCACCGGCCTTGATCTGCGGGTAGACATACAGGTCGTGGAACTTCGAGGTACAGAAGCGGATGGCGTCCTCGATCGAGCTACGATGACCCATGGTGTATTCCGCACTGACCTGGCGATAGCCCAAGCCATGATCGTTGAGTGGCAGTTTCATCTCGCCGGTACAGACGACGGTGAACTGCTTGTGAAACGCATCCAGTCGCAGAAACGAATGGGGTGCGTAGGGGTTACGGACAAACGGAAACAGCGGCCGCAGCACGTCCAGTATTTTTTCCATGGGGATTCTCCTGTTCACAAAGGCAAACGCGGAGAACCTCTCGCCCGACGGGGAGACATTCCCCGCGTGGGTGGGTTGAAGCAGAGGGTTAGGCCAGGTACTTGATGCTCAGGGCCGTCACGGTACCGAGCGCCAGCGCCAGGGCTGCGAACGACTGAAACAGCCGTACGGTCAGCTTGTGGCTCATGGCGTCCATCTTGGTGTTGATCATCATCAGGCTCGTATTGAGCGCCAAGGCTGTGTCTTTCGACTCACCGCGCAGGGTGGAGGCGTCGAGCAGAATCTTCGACAGGTCCGACTTCATCTCTGCGCGAAACGCCGTAATCTCCAGCTTCAGGTCATGACGAGACTCGGTGACATCGGTTTTGCTGGCGAGCAATGAGGTTCTTTCGAACTCCAGGGCTTCACTCACATCGTGTGCGTTTTTCTCCGGGACACCGGCGGCGACCAAGGCTTTGTAGAGCGCCATATCCAGTTTCATCAGACCTCCAGATTTTATGGGATGGGCCTGCCCCGACGGGCAAGACCCGTGCGGGGAAAACAAGAACAGCGATGCTTCCACCGACCGCAATCGCCGTCGGTTGGTCGCATCATTGGAAGCTTGGCGACCGATGGGGTGGATCATGCGCAATGGCGCATCGTAGCTCCTCCGATCCCAAGCTACTGTGCATGTCGCTGACAAGGCCAGCAGTACGCCCCTGCACAATGAACACCCCCACCCAGGGCTGTCAAAACACCCACTGCAACAAGTTTTTGCCGGCGCAGACACGCTGTGCGAAAGCGCGCCTGCGCCTTTTGAACGCCATCCTCGACAGGCGCAGGAAGGCGCGCGCTGCATCGGTCAGACATGGCTGATTCCTCTGGCAGCAAAGGCGCACGCGCGCGGTAGCCTGCTGGCCGACATCGCGCTCCAGGTGCTGCTCAGCGGGCATTGGCGGTGAGTTCAAACGCTGGCGACGACTCTCTGCCAGGATCAGCTCCACCCAATAGATGACTGCCCTGTTCAAGTCTTCGGCTGGCAACCCTCCAGGGCTTAGGCCTGCGAGCCAATCACTGCCCCAGCGTTCCACCGGCCAAGGGCCTCCCACAATGCCTCACACACGACGCCTGCTTTTCCTCGCTGGCGCGATGCTTTGCCCTACAGAGGGTTGTGGTCCCAGCAACTACATATTCATGGGCAACACACAATTGAGCAGCAGGGCAGGCGAAGGGCGCTCCCGTCATGGGGCCCATCGCGCACTGCCTGGGTGAAGCCTCACGGCCTGCTCATCCATCAAGCCCGTCGCAGATGGAGGCGATAGGCATCACAGGGAGTACTCACCTATGGACATGAGTCCTGAACACACCGCTGAAAAGACCTGCCAGATCCTGCTCAAAATCAGCGTGCAGGCACGCCGGCGTGACGGCCTGCTGCTTGAGCTGGTCGGCCACATCGAAGGCTTTGCAGGCGCTGAAATCCTGGGCTTCGAATTTGGGCGCACAGGCGAACCTGAGCCTCGCCCAAAGGCGTACCTTGCTTGAAACACACCGGCCCGCGCGCGGGCCATCACTGACCATGGAGTGGTTGATATGCACCCTTTGAATATGGCTGTCGCCTTTCAAATCATGAACAACATCAAGAGCGGCCAGTTGCGCAATTGTCTGGCCATGGGGTTTCAGGAGCGGGACCTGGAGGCCCTGATCGATCCCCGTTGCGTCGGGGCCCTGGTGAATTCACCGGTGCCCTGGTTCAAGCTGCTGGTCGACAGCGATGTCGTTCAGCGCCTGATGGCCCATGTCCGGAGTGATGACGAGGAGGGCCTGATCCGCCGGGCTCTCACCCTCGGCGCCAGCTCTCCCATGCTTCACCAGCTCTTTGGGCTGCCGCCCAAGGAGGTTGCTGTACGCCGCAACATGCTGGGCCTTGAACACCGCCGGGGGCGCTGGCCACTCATTGGTCATGATGATGAAATGCGCCTGTGGGAACACTGGCGACGGATATCCAAGGAGCAGGGCACCCACCCGAACGATCCGCGCTCGGTGCTGCATGTCGCGATGCTGATGACCGAGTGCGAGCCGACCTTGAACCTGGCGATGATCTGGAACCAGATCCAACAGTGGATTTCCGACGACCTGGTCTGAGGTTTGGCAGTGGTACCGAGAAAGCAATTCATCGCTCTGCGGCAGGCGACACCGTGAACTGTGCCGGCTTGCCTCAGGCCACCGCGAGAACGATCGATCGTTGTTGAACGCCGTCTGGCATCGCAAAAAGCCTACTCACCGGTGACGGTGAGTAGGCGAACAGTCAGATTAAATTATCTCTGGGTCTGCAGGTGTTGCATGCAGTCAAGCTCGTCTGCCAGCAACATCAACGTAAAGGCCCGGCTTGGGGCGCTGTAGAGGTACAGGCAGATTTCGTCATTGCCACCGGCGTAATAGATCGAGAGCAGTCCTTCACCGTTTTGTAGCGATTGCAGGTTGACCGCCCATTGTGCAGCCTTGAGGTTTCCCCAGTCGCACAGCAGATGCCGTATCAGGTAGGGAAGGCCGTCGAGTAGACCTACGGCTTGAAGCGCCTGGACTCCGTCGGTCATCAGCAGCCTGCCCGGTTCAAAGAGCAGTCGCAGATCTTTCGGGATATCCAGTGTCTGCAGGATCAACGTGGCGTGTGTGTCGCAACACTCAGCCGCCAACAGTGCTTGGTACATCGTTGTTTGTGTCTTCATTCAGACCTCCAGATTTCACAGGGGAGGGCCTGCCCATACGGGCATGACCCGTATGGGGGGAAAACATTCAGAACAGCAGTGCTTCCTCGACCGCAATGGCAGTCGATCGGTCGCATTACCGGAAGCTTGGCGACCTGAGCATGGATCATGCGCAATGGCGCATCGTAGCTCTCAGATCCCGGCTACATTGGCATGTTGCTGACAAGGCCAGCAGTACGCGCCTTCACAATGGACAAGCTCAGGAGGGCTGTCAAAAGTCCATCTGCAACGGGCTGTTTCCACAGTTTTGGTGAGCGACGTACGACAAATATCAAGCCGGTGCTTGGTGAAGGAGACTGTGCGGGAAAAGGTTCAGGCGCGGCTCTATCTCGTGTGGGAAAACGCGACTCGCTCGTTTGTTTATCGACGCTGCTTGGCGCTGTCACTAACCTTGATGCCGTTCTGATCAGCCCAAGTAGATGAATGGCTGATGAACGTTAGGCGAGGCCCTGCAATCCTGAGCCGAGTAGATGATTGGGTCCTTCAGTTCAGCAGTTCTAGTGAAATATATAGATATCTAGCTATGTATAGTGAACTCAGCTAGACATAGCTCTATTTGTGTAGAGATCAGTATTCTTGAGGCCGCTGTGGATCCGTTCCGAAACCCTTTTGCACCTTGCGCAGGCAGTAGGCCACCTGAGTTGGCGGTTGGGACGTATGGGTTGGCCTTCAAGAAAGCGCAGTGTTTGATTGCTGGCACTCAGGGGCCAAACCTCAACGCCACCGTGCCGTCGTGAGCGATCGCCACCATCCAATTCAGGCTCTCGTCGAAGATCTCAATGTCGTCAACACCTGGGTACCAGATGCTGGAGAACACCTTGAAGAGGTCCGTGGTGCGTAAGGCGTCGATGTCATCGAATCGGCCCCAGTTGATGAACACCCGCTCTCTGGATCGTATGCCCAGGTATTGGAAGCACTCGCTCAGTGAGAAGTGATCATCCGCTGCGTTGTCGGGGTGAACAGAAACGACAATCTTCTGAGTTTTTGCCATTTCGTGGGGCAGGACTATTTCGAACCTGATGGAAAATAGATGGAAAATCCTGCTCTTAAGCGCGGCGAGATCATCTCCAAGAACCTTCTGAACATCAGGAAATGGATCGGCAGTCACGTCGCTGTGATTCTTGATTTTATGAGCATCCATGCTTGTCTCCTAAGGGGGAAGGCGATTGCTTACGAATTTTCCCGGACTGGTAGGCAACCGCTGACGCGACAGCGGTTGCCATGGCCCTCAAATGACCGCTAGTTGTACATTGAGCGGTTCAGACGGATTGGTGGATTGCAGTGCTTCGCCACCAGCCGACGGGCTGAACGCGGCCATGCTGCTGATCAACATTTGTGTCTGCTGTTCCACGACCGGATCGATCGAACTGTTAGTCGTTGGCTTATCTGACACCGCCGAAGCCGGTTTACTGTAGCTGAAATAGACGTCTGCGATCTCGCGGGTCTCGCCCGATTCCAAGGTGTACTCGGAGATCCACTTGATAGTGTTGCCGTTCATGTCGGGGCGATGGGTACTCTCAACGTCATTCAGCGAAATCGATTTGATGCCCGCATCGCGCAACGTCTTGAGTTCTCCTTCGTCTGAAATGGCGTTCTGATTGGTATCCTGCCAAACCAGTAGCTTTTCGAAGAGCTCATCGGAGGCATCGATATGCCCATCACCATTGGAGTCAAGTCGGCGTAAAGCAGTAAAACCATCCTCTGTTGGGCCGCCGAACAGCTCGGTTCCATCATCGATCGTGCCGTTGCCATTACGATCCAGGGCCAGGAACCCACTGTTGGCATCTAGCCAGCCGTGGTAGGCACCTTTTTCTCCTGGAATAAATTCGAAGCCCTTGATGCCATCGAAAATTGAGCGTGTCCCAATCCCATTTCCGCTGAGGTCAAACGCCAGCGGTGTCAGCTCCGCTAGTGCGTCCTGAATGATGCTAGATGTCTCACCGGCTCTGTCAGCAAGAGCGGAGGCCTGACCTGCCAACGCTTCGTTAGCCCGGCCGTAATTGTTATTAATGAACTCTTCCATATTTCTGGCCGAGTCGACCAGATTGGTCAGTTTTTCATTGAAAGCGCTTTGCCAACTGTCGCTGCCTGAGAGATCAAGCCCACCACGATTGAACGCGTAATCTTGAAGTGCGTTATAACCTCCATTCCACTGGAGCAGGCCATTTTTGTCATAATGAAGGAAATCATCGCCTGGCTTGATCAGGCTTGAAAGTGAGAAGTTAAAATTATTGATTTGATTTTGTGCCTGCTGAAGGAAGCCTCGGTCCAAGCCTCGCTGATAGTTGTCAATAAACCTCTGAGTACCTTCTTCGATGTTATACCCATCATAGTGCCCATTGACGTAAGTTACGTCGAGTTCCAGCACTGGCGGTCGATTGATATCGAAGTTTTCGGGTAGCGAAGCTGGGTTGAGCTTCATGAATGTATAGACAGTTCTTGCCGCTTGCTTGCTCCAGTCACTTGCCGCTAGCTTGCTCAAACCATAGATCCCTTCGGCTGCTTTGCTACCAGCCCATCCGGCGCCGTAGAGGAAGCCGCCTAATGCGAGGGTTCCCACGATGGGATATACCGTAGTAAGGGCGCCGATCCCTAAGGCAAAAGGAACCGACATGGTAATCAGGGCTTCTAGTGCCGCCACTCCAGCCACAGTCCCCAACATCCCGGCGGAAACTTTTGCCGCGCTATCGAGCACACTCGCAATGTCCTCCGTCGACTCAGCCATACTGGCAAAGTCGGACAATATACCGCCGATGTCTCCTGAATTGGCCAGTGCCTCACCCAAGGCCTTCAGTTTCGGATTTCCGTTGTTTTTGAGCGAGTTTCCCATCGCGGTTACAAGATCCGAGATGAGTTTGGCTTGCTCGATTTCCTTGGCTGTAAAGGCCATACGTTTATTTCCTTCTACTCATCCACACGCCGGATGACTTGCGCGCATGATGGCTAACCCATCATGACGTCCTAGCCGCCTGACCCTGTCCTTTGGGTGTCTTCATGATGCGTTGACGAAGAGACCTATGGCGAAAAGCCGGCATGTATGCCAAGATGGCTACCCCTTGTCAACAGCGATTATCGTTTGCGATTGGTGTTGGTTTGCATTATCGGCCCGGTTGCTGCAGCGCAAAAGTTGCTGATCAGGTGCTGTACGCGTATTTGAAATGTGGTGGAAGGAATTCAGGGATGGGGCTTAAAGCTTTGCTGTACGGCTGGATAACCTATTGGGTTATTTCTTGGTTGACCAGCTTGGGTATTTTTTATAGCGACATAGCGCTCGACAGCGATTTGCACCGTTGGTTGCCTGTCATTGCCCGTGCAGAGAGCTACTTTGTTGCTAACGGTCAGTTGGACTTTTTGAAAAAAGCTGCCTGGATCTACGAAAAAGACTTTATGCTGTTGACCTGCATGATGGTGTGGGTGTGTCTATTTTGTCGGTTCTCGCTAAAGGGAAGTTTTCTCACCTTCTTCAGAGTCTCGAGCTATCGGCAAAGCTGGATATCGTTTGCCGGGCTGTTGGTTTGTGCTGGTCTGATCTCGACAGTAATTTTCGGACCTGATGTGGGGCAGTCCACGCGAGGTATTTACGAAAACCAACTGTACCGCCTTAGTGTCTTCTTTGGCGCAATGCACAGCACGCTAGTACTGCCTCCTTTGGTGTCAGCCATTGCTTTTAGTCTTGGTAGCTTTCTTGATCCCATTAAGGATCGTACAACTGCCCTGCGTCACTAAGTGGCTTGGGCGCTCATCAGACCACCCACTTGGTTGAGCGCCTGAGTACGAATCTCTTCTTTGGTGGAATGGAAAAACACCTTTTTCAGCATTTCTGAAGATCGCGCAGCGAGCTATGCGTAGACTTGCAGCCCACCGTATTTCGCAGGACTATTTCGTTTCTTTCTGAGTGTGATGAAATTGACTTGCCGCATGCACTGACATAGCGTGCTCGCCCGCGAGGCCACTGTGCCCCTTTCTCGTTTTTTGGCCTCACAAAAGGACTTGTTCATGACCCGCAGGTATTGCGTCTGGTTGATGGTGTGTTTGACGCCTGTCAGTGTACTGGCAGCTCAACTGGAATCGCTCCCATCTGACCGCGCCGAACTGATGTCGGTTTATCGCGAGGCGGTCTCGAACAACGCCGAACTCAAGGCTGCCCGGGCCGGCTTCGAAGCACAACAGGAAGCGATTGCGCAGGCACGCGCCAACCTGTTGCCGGCAATCAACACCAGTGCAACGATCGAGTCGACTCGACTGGAGCGCGATGCTCCCGAGCTGACCCGCGCCCGCAGTGGGACTACCTACCAGGCCAACCTGAGGCAGCCACTGTTTCGGGCGGATGCCTGGTATGGTCTGAAGGCCGCCAAGGCCAGTGTCTCCCAGGCCGCTATCGAGCTGTCAGCGACGGAGCAGGAACTGATCCTGAAAACCGCCGAGACCTACTTCGAGACATTGCGCGCCTCTGACACCCATGCTGCGGCGCTGGCTGAAGAGGTTGCCTTCAAACAGCAGATGGAACAGGCCCGCGGGCGCCTAAAAGGTGGTTTGGCCAGCATCACCGACGTGCTCGATGCAGAGGCTGCCTACGACAATGCCCAAGCCAATCGGGAACTGGCGGCGCGCAAGGTCGACGATGCCTTCGAACAACTGGTCCATCTGACCCATCACGACTACACCAGCATCGAAGGGATTGAGCATCATTTGCCAGTGCTGGCACCGGTTCCAGCCGACGCCAAACAGTGGGTCGATGCCGCAATGAAACAGAACTTCAAACTGCAGGCCAGTGACATGGCCGTTGAGTCGGCTGAACAGGTGCTCTCCCAGCGCAAGGCTGGGCACGCTCCGACACTGGATGCAGTGGCCTCTTACCGCAAGGGCGACAACGATAGCTTCGGCTACAGCAACCCTAGCGACTTTGGTCGGGACGGTTATCGTGACAACGTCACCCAAAGCTCGATTGGCTTTGAGGTCAACTTGCCGATCTACAGCGGTGGCCGAACCAGTTCCCAGGCTCGGGAGGCTTACAAGAAGCTGAGCCAGAGTGAGGAACAGAGGGAAGGGCAGCGCCGGGACGTGGTGCTCAATACCCGAGGGTTTTATCGCGCTGTCAATTCGGACATCGAGCAGATTCGGGCCCGAAAAAAAACTATTCTGTCGGCCCAAAGCTCGCTCAAGGCTACCAAGGTCGGCGCTGATATCGGCAGTCGCAACACGGTAGACGTACTCAATGCCCAGCGGCAGTTGTTCACCTCGGTCCGTGACTACAACAACGCCCGGTACGATTACATCCTGAACAACCTTCGCCTGAAACAGTCGGCTGGCACGCTCAGTCCTGCAGACTTGCAGAGCCTGGCCCAGTACCTGAAGGCGGACTATGACCCGCAGCGCGATTTTTTGCCGCCTGAAATGGCCAACACCAACCTGGATTCGTCGCGGTTTTCAGCACCTCGGGCAGACAGCAAAAGCCTTTAATTCGGGCGTTAAACCATATTTTTGAGTGTCAAGTGAAATATTGTTTGGGAAATGCATGGCTGATGTCGTTTTGCCCTTCCGCCGTTGAATCCGTCCGCATATTATCTGCCTGCCCCGCGTCTGACGGGGTATTACGGGCTTGAAGCTTTTAGCAAGGATGCGGTTGTATGCACGAACAAGGCGGGGGGGCTGCTCGGTCCTCGGATACTGTTGATACTGGCCTTGCGTGCCTGGTCATGTTGGCAAGGTTTCACAGTGTTGCCGCATCGCCGGAGCAATTGGCGCACGAATATGTCGCGGAAGGTCAGCGATTTTCAAAGCCGGACATCCTGTTGGCTGCCAAGCAGCTAAAGCTCAAGACCAAGGCCGTCCGTACCTACGCCGAACGCCTTTCGCAAACCCCTTTGCCCGCCATTGCCTGCTCGAACGACGGTAGCTTTTTTATCATTGCCCGTGTCGACCAGGAAAAAACACTAGTCCACGATCCGCTTCTGCAGCGCCCGACGGTACTCAGCACCGAGCAGTTGCAGGCGCGTTGGAATGGTGAGCTGATTCTGGTCCAATCGGCTTCCTCGCAGGCCGGTGAGGTTTCACGGTTCGATTTCACGTGGTTCATTCCGGCCATCGTCAAGTATCGAAAGCTGCTGGGCGAGGTGTTGCTGGTATCGCTGGTTCTGCAGATTTTCTCCTTACTGACGCCGTTATTCTTCCAGGTAGTGATGGACAAGGTGCTGGTGCACCACGGGCTGACCACCCTTGATGTCGTGGCCATCGGTCTGTTGGGCATCATGTTGTTTGAGTCTACGCTCAGTGGTCTGCGCAGTTACGTGTTTGCCCACACCGCCAGCCGGATCGATGTCGAGCTCGGATCGCGGTTGTTTCGTCACCTGGTGACCTTGCCCCTGGCGTACTTCCAGGCTCGGCGAGTGGGGGATTCCGTGGCACGCGTGCGGGAGCTTGAGAACATTCGAAGCTTTCTGACCGGCAATGCCATCACGCTGCTGCTGGATGTGCTGTTCTCGGTGGTCTTCATTGCGGTGATGTGTTTCTACAGCGGGTGGCTGACCCTGATTGTGCTGGTGTCGTTGCCGCTGTACTTCATCGTGTCATTGTTCATCACGCCGCTGTTGCGGGCTCGACTGAACGAGAGCTTTGCCCGCGGTGCCGAGAACCAGTCCTTTCTGGTCGAAACGATCAATGGCATCGACACCGTCAAGTCGATGGCTGTCGAGCCGCAGGTCACCCGCAAATGGGACAACCAACTGGCGGCCTACGTGTCGGCTGGTTTCAAGACCCAGACGCTATCCACCATCGCTAACGAGGCCGTTTCGCTGATCGGTAAGTTGGTTACGGTGGCGACTCTGTGGTTGGGGGCACGTCTGGTGATTGATGGGCAACTGTCGGTCGGCCAACTAGTGGCTTTTAATATGCTGGCCGGCCGTGTCGCCCAGCCGATCATGCGCCTGGCGCAGTTGTGGACCAACTTCCAGCAGACGGGCGTTTCGGTCCAGCGCCTGGGCGATATCCTCAATACCCGCACCGAGCTGTCCCAAGCCACACGCAGCGCGCTGCTCACCCTCAAGGGACGTATCGAATTTGACCAGGTGCACTTCCGTTATCGCCCGGAGGGCTCGGAGGTGCTGCGTGGCGTGAAGCTGGTGGTAGAGGCTGGCGAAGTCATCGGCGTGGTTGGGCGCTCAGGCTCGGGCAAAAGCACCCTGACTCGCTTGTTGCAGCGACTGTACGTACCCGAGCGAGGGCGTGTACTGGTTGACGGCATGGACCTGGCACTGGCGGACGTGTCCTCGTTGCGTCGGCAGATCGGGGTTGTGCTGCAGGACAACATGCTGTTCAACCGCAGCATTCGCGAGAACATTGCTCTGACGGATCCCGGTGCGCCGCTGGAGGCCGTCATGCACGCCGCCAAAATGGCCGGTGCGCACGAGTTCATCCTAGAGTTACCCGAGGGCTACGACACCGTAGTAGGCGAGCATGGCGCCTCCCTGTCCGGCGGCCAGCGTCAGCGTGTTGCCATCGCCCGGGCTCTGATCGGCAACCCCCGTATTCTGATCTTCGACGAGGCCACCAGTGCCTTGGACTATGAGTCGGAACGGATCATCCAGCAGAACATGCAGGCGATCTGCAAAGGGCGGACGGTGATCATCATTGCTCACCGACTTTCTGCTGTGCGTGATGCCAACCGAATCATCGTCATGGACCGTGGGCAAATCGTGGAGCAAGGCAGTCATGCCGAACTCCTGACTCTTCAAGCAGGGCATTACTCGCGTCTGTACCGTTTGCAACAAGGATAAGTTGTCATGAGCCAAGCTTCAGCAGGTCGTGAGCTGTTTCGACGGTATTGTCGTGTCTGGAAACAGGCGTGGGCGCAGCGCAAGTCGATGGATGCACCCAAACGCCTGCCCCATGAGGTGCAGTTTCTACCGGCGGCGTTGGCGCTACAGGATCAGCCCGTTCACCCCGCGCCTCGTTACATCCAGTGGGTCATCATGTTGTTTGCGCTGCTGGCTTTGCTCTGGTCCATTTTTGGCCAGATTGATGTTGTTGCCACCGCCACCGGGAAGGTGGTTGCCAGCGGTAAGAGCAAGACCATCCAACCCAGTGAGGTTGCTGTCGTCAAATCGATCAAGGTGCACGACGGGCAGGCTGTGAAGGCCGGGGAGGTGCTGGTCGAGTTGGACACCAGTGCCACCGGAGCTGACATCAAACGCTTGCAGAGCGAGTTGCTTGCTGCCCAGGTGGACACCGCACGTGCGACAGCCCTGATCGAAGCCATTCAGACCGGCAAGGAACCTGGCTCACTTGTTGGGCGCATCCCTCAGGCGGCTCCTGAGCAAGAGCTGGCGGCCCAGCGCTGGTTACAGGGGCAATACCTAGAACTGCGCAGCTCGATGGAACAGATCGACGCAGAAATCGAACAGCGGTCCGCCGAGATACAGTCCACCAAGGCAACGCTGGCGTCCTTGCACAAAACGTTGCCGATCGCCCGTCGTCTGGCTGAGGACTACCAGCAGATGCTGGAGCAGCAGTACGTGCCCCGTCACGCCTACCTGGAAAAGCAGCAGGCTCTTTTGGACCAGGAGAGGGACATGGCCGTGCAGCAATCGCGCCTCGCCGAAGTCGAGGCCTCGAAAAAAGAAGCCGAGCGCAGGCGGTCAGTACTGCTGGCCCAAACGCGGCGCACGATGCTGGACCTGCAACAGCAGTCGGAACAGAAGGCGGCGTCACTCACCCAGGAACTCAACAAGGCCGAGCAGCGCGATCATCTGATGAGCCTGACCGCTCCTGTGGACGGTACCGTTCAGCAATTGGCGGTGCACACCATTGGCGGCGTGGTGACCGCGGCGCAGCCGCTGATGGTCATTGCTCCAAGTGACCAGCCAGTTGAGGTCGAGGCGATGTTCGAGAACAAGGACATTGGCTTTGTGCGGCCTGGGCAGCCGGTCACCGTGAAGGTTGAGACCTTCACTTTCACCAAGTACGGCACAGTCGATGGTGAGGTGGTGAGCGTTTCCAGCGATGCCATTGAGGACGAGAAACGCGGGCCGATCTATAGCAGCCGTATTCGACTGCTCAAGGATAAGGTCAATGTGCAAGGGAAAGAGGTTTTGCTGTCTCCCGGCATGTCGGTGACGGCGGAGGCGAAGACGGATAAGCGACGCGTGATCGAGTACTTCTTGAGTCCTCTGGAGGCCTATGCGAGTTCAAGTTTGAGCGAGCGATAATCGCGCTGTGCCGGTTTTCTCCGATGGGAGTTTAATGCGAATGGATAAGTGTGCGCGATCAAAATTGTTCTCTCCGCTTCTCTTAACGGCTGCCATTTTTTTGTGTGGCTCGAAGGCGTTTGGTAGCTGTGATTTTTACTTTGATAGTGGCCCGAAGGTGGTGTTCAACGGGGCGGGTGCGGAGTGCAAAAAAGCTAGATTCAATGGGGCTGTTTTGACGTTCTATGTTAATTATCCAGGTGGTGAAGTGTTGAGTGGTAGGGCTATTGATGGCTCTGTGGTTGTTGATCGTGTACGCAAGATTTCGAGCGATTTGGTACGTGGTGATGTAAGTATTAAATACATGTCGTTAGCTTCCAGTGTTGACGGTGTTGAGTTTTATGAGGCAGGTGATAGGAAGCTATTTAGGTTCAAGGGCGTAGATGGTCAGCGGGTGTATGTTGGTGGAGGGGATGTTAGTGAGGGTAATCGGGCGTTTCAGGGATTAGAAATTCTTTATCAATTTTCAAAGGGGTATGTGAATTTCAAGGTCATTGATGATTTTGTGTTGGGTGTGTTGACTTCAAGAGTAGCCATTGGAAATTAATGGAGTGAATGATGGTCTTATTGGAAATGAGTGCCTCGCTGTTGGGTGGGTTGAGTCGTCTTCGGTCTGTTGAAGCATACCCTGAAACTTATTTTCATTCGTCTGCTCAAGGATAAGGGGTGATGAAAATATTATTTAAATGGACTGTGGTGTTGCTTGGCTAGCGGTTAATTTCCTAGTGCGGGTGGAGGTTTTTAAATGAGTTTTTTGGTTATGTTTTTGGGGTTTCTTCTGTTCTTGCCTTACTATGCTTCTGGGATTGAGGCTAGATTTGATGTGGATAAAAAATTCAAACCTTATGATTTGATGGGGAATCTTAGGGCGCGGAAGAAGGGGGGCACTGTACTGCCGGTATTTGGTTTGCTTCTGATTGTTGCTAGCCTTGTATTATATTTTGTTCTGCCTATTGGTCCTCCGGTTAGTTTGCGTGATCGAGTTAAAGATCTCGCTTGTTTATTGTTGTTTTTCTTGATCTTTTTCTATGGGTATATGCAGGAGTTGTATCTTGAGAAATTCGATAAAGGGATGGGGAAGGTGAAGTTCTCTGAGTTATTTGAGGTTATTCCTTTCTCGGAAAAGGTCTCATGTTTTGTGCGGGCAGCACGAAGCTACTCTGTGGTTTTGATTTTCTTTGGTGTTGTTGTTTTTATTAAAAGAATTTTGCCTTGAGGTAATTGGGTGTGGCGAGAACAAAGTTATTTGAAGATTTAATAGATGCCTTGATGATCAACAAGTCTGGTGATGACCTGATTGATTCAAAGACTGTTTTTGAAGGTGTGACGAATTCTTTTGGTCTGATTTCAGCAATTTTTGCAAAAAACCCCGGCCTGCAGCTTTCTAATTTGATTTGGCAGGGAGGTGTATTAATAAAAGGTGGTAGCGAAGGTTCCATATCTGGTAAAGATATCTTGGGGGCCACAGGGGCCATTATTGGTACCGTGGCTGCATTTGCGATTGTCCTTGAAGCCTCTGTTCCGGTCGCCATTGTCAGTGCTGTGCTTGGGTTGATGTTGTCAAGAGATGAGCTCAGTGATGTTCTAAAGGAAGTGTCAGATTGGCTTTCCGAACCGGAGAATATCGATGGGCTGGCAGATGGTTTGCGCGATCTTTACCCTGACATCGATGTTGCTAAGGTAATAGAAGATCTTGCGTCAGCCGGACGGTCAACTGAAGAAGTTATTGAGGAGGCTTTGGGTGCAGGCTATGACTGGATCTCTAAGAGCGTGAAATCCATGCTTGCATCTAGCCTTGGAGGGGGCAGTGAAGTAAGTAGTGGGGTGAACGACTCCTTTGTTGGAGCGCTAAATTTCGTCCCGCGAGCTGATCCGCTTACGCTAGATCTAGATGGTGATGGAATCGAGACGGCCTCTGCAGATACCGGTATTACATTCGATTTCGATGGTGATGGCGTTAAGACTGGTACTGGATGGGTAAAGGGCGATGATGGGTTCTTGGTCCTTGATCGAAATGGTAATGGACTGATCGATAGTGGGCGTGAGCTGTTTGGTGTCGATACAGTCAAGTCAGATGGCGCGAAAGCTCGCAATGGTTTTGATGCCCTAAGTGACTTGGACAGTAACGGCGACGGTGTGTTCGATGCCCAAGATGCCGAGTTCAAAAATGTCCTTGTCTGGCAAGATAAAAATCAAGATGGTATCTCGCAAGCCGGTGAGCTAAAAAGCCTGAATGAATTACATATTCAGTCGATAAATCTGGCATCGACTGATTCTAATAAAAACTCAAATGGCAATATCATCAGTGCTACCGGTACTTTTACTTTTGCTGATGGACATACTGGCACGGTAAATGGCAATCAGAGCCTCGCTGCAAATCTGGACCTGGCGTCCAATCCGTTCTATCGAGAGTTTACTGACAAGATCCCTTTAGATGAGACAGTCAAGGCTTTGCCTAATATGACTGGCTCTGGTGCAGTGCGCGATCTGCGTGAGGCATCAATGCAGGATGATCAGTTGAAAACCACATTGTTGGCCTACAGTCAGGCGCACAGTCGTGATGAGCAGCTTGGTTTGATTGACCAGTTACTTGCAGATTGGGCAAAAAGTGCCAACTATGCCACCTTTGACAAGCGTATTGATGCACTCGATACGGCTGGCTTAGACGTTCGCTTTCAATACTCATGGGATGTAAGTGGCGCACCGCCCACACTTGCTCAGCAGGGCGCTCGGCAGCTTTTGGAACGAATAAAGGTACTGGAAGTCTTCAATTCTCAGAATTTCTTTAACTTTAATTCTGGAGTGGTTGTTAATAATTACTACCAGCTGTCAATGACTTTCGGAACACTTCATGGGCTTGGTTTGATCTCTTCCCAAGATGGAAAGGCGACTGTTACGGAAGCGAATCTGGGAATAGATGGAACCCAGGCATCTTTTATCAATCGTGCATACGAAGAGTTACGTCGGTCCGTCTATGCCGGCTTGCTTTTTCAGACTCGCCTAAAACCGTACATCGATAGCGTCGAAATGAAGCTCGAAGGCGGAACGCTGAGTATGGACTGGTCTCCTCTCAAAGCGATTTTTCTGGAACGATCCGCCGTATCGTTGACTAACGCCTTCGAGGAGTTTCAGGACCTGATCCAAAGCCCTTTGCTGTCCGGAGAAGTAAAAAATCAGATTATTTCTGAAGTGGGGTTGTGGCTTAAAGATGGGAAACTTGATGTTGTCGGCTCAGAAGCGAATGACAAGATTACCAGCATCGATGGTTACTACAGTGTTTTAAACGGGATGGGTGGCGATGACACGCTCATTGGTGGTTCGGGCAATGACCAGCTTGATGGCGGCGAGGGCAACGATAGCCTAACCGGAGGTGCTGGAAACGATACGCTGATCGGCGGTGCGGGTAACGACAACTTGGACGGTGGTGAGGGTAACGACACTCTCAACGGAGGCTTAGGCGACGATACGCTCAATGGTGGGTATGGTATCGACATCCTGTCAGGCGGCACCGGTAACGATGTGTTGATAGGCTCCACTGGCAGCGACACCTACCTCTTTGATCTGGGGGATGGTCAGGACACTATCTATGAAGCAGAGTCCATGTGGAGCACCGACGTGTTGCGTTTCGGTGCTGGCATCAAGGCTTCGGACATCCAGGTCAGTCGAGACGGTGCGAATCTGGTGCTGCAGCACATTAATGGTCAAGACCGTGTCACGATCATGAACTGGCTCCTAACGGCCTATAGCTTCAGCAACTACTCACAGTTGAGCCGTATTGAGTTCGCGGATGGAACTGTCTGGGGACAGCAAGAGCTAACTGCTGCCGTGATCACGACTTACGGCACGGGAGATGACGACACACTCACTGGTATGGATCAGGTTAATGACGACCTTAGGGGCCTGGGAGGAAACGACTCTCTTCACGGCCTGAGTGGCGATGACCGCCTGGAAGGCG
>NZ_JSYZ01000010.1:71884-72294 GCF_001293465.1 Pseudomonas asplenii | reverse complement strand
CCTACCTCTTTGAACTGGGGGATGGTCAGGACACGATCTCTGATGTGGAGTCGATGTGGACCACAGACGTGTTGCGTTTTGGCTCGGGCATCAAGGCGTCGGATATCCAGGTGATTCGAGACGGCGTGAATCTGGTGCTGCAACACAGCAATGGCCAGGATCGAGTGACGATCGCGAACTGGTTCCTGAACGCCTACGGCTACAGCAACTACTACCAGTTGAGCCGTGTCGAGTTTGCCGATGGAACCGTGTGGAGCCAGCAACAGCTCACGGCCGCAGTTCTGACGACTTACGGCACCGAGGGAGATGACACCCTCACTGGTCTGGACAATGGTAACGATGACCTGCGTGGCCTGGGGGGCAACGATACGCTCAGTGGTCTTGGCGGCGATGACCGCCTGGAAGGCGGT
>NZ_JSYZ01000010.1:0-71836 GCF_001293465.1 Pseudomonas asplenii | reverse complement strand
AATGGTAACGATACGCTGGATGGTGGGGAGGGCGATGACACGCTCAATGGGGGCGCGGGCAACGACACGCTCGACGGTGGTAACGGCAACGACACCCTCAGTGGTGGCGCAGGCGACGACACACTGAACGGTGGCTATGGCAACGACATCCTGTCCGGTGGTGTAGGTAACGATCTGCTGATTGGCGCCACTGGCAGCGACACCTACCTCTTTGAACTGGGGGACGGTCAGGACACGATCTCTGACGTGGAGTCGATGTGGACCACAGACGTACTGCAATTCGGCGCCGGTATTAAAGCGTCTGATATCCAGGTGAGTCGTGACGGTACGAGCCTGGTGTTGCAGCACATCAACGGTGAGGATCGAGTGACGATCGCGAACTGGTTTGCGACCGCCTATGGCTACAGCAACTACCACCAGTTGAGCCGTGTCGAGTTTGCAGATGGTACCCAATGGTCCCAGGAGAAACTAACGGCGGACGCCCAAGCGAGCACTATGACCATTAGCGCTGTTACCGCCATGGCGAAGGCGAATGATGGCGGCAGCCAGGTTTCAAGCTTGAGCGGAGATGCAGATATGGAGAGGCAGACCAACATTCTGATTGACGCTATGGCGGGCTTTGGCGTTCAGGCAGGCAGTCTGTCAAGTTTTGCCGTAAACCAAGCGTCTCAGCTCGACGCTGTGATTGTTTCAAACGCGAGCTAAGTGCCTACAGCAATGGCGGCTGAGTACCTCTGGTTCTCGGTCGTTTGAGCAGGTCTTGAAATTACCGTTCGTTCTTATAAGCCACTTCATGCCCTGCCAGTTGGGTCGGGGCATGGAGTGGCTCAATCGTTCAGGTACGTCCATGTAAAACACCTTGTAACGCCTAGGCAGTTCGAACCTCTCCTTAGCAAGGGTACAGTCAACCAGCAGCCTCCGCTGTATGACGTACCAAGGCAAGGAGTGCCTGCGCATGGTGTATGAGCGATTCCCCGTCGTCATCGACGGCAAACCCTTCTCGACGGTTTTCCAGACGCAGGAGGCGTTCGCCAGCGCCTGGAAGGCCGTTCTCGAAAAAGCCTACGGACGCACCCATGCCATCTGCCGGTGCCCAGGCAAGGGCGAGCGCAAGTTGGCTATCAAGCGCCGTGAGGACACCGATGGTTTTCACCTGGCGCGGTTCGCTGGCACAGGACCTGAGCACGCCAACGAATGTCGCTTCTACGCCCCCGCTCCTGAACGCTCCGGCATGCAGGGCTATGAGGTGGGCGTGATCGAGGAAACTGGCGACGGCACCCTGCGTGTCCGGCTGGCCCGCGGCCTGGTCGAGCTGCCCGCTAGAGCGAGCAGCCTACAGGGCGAGCGCCTCACCCTGAACACCAGCAGCCCACGCAAACGCGCCATGACGCTCCTGGGGTTGCTCTGCCTGCTCTGGCAGGAAGCCCGACTGAACATCTGGTACCCCACCATGGAGGGCAAACGCAACAGCGGACAGGTCCATGGCCTGCTGCGCAAAACGGCCCGCCGCATCCAGGCTGGCCACGTGATGCTTCACGAGGTGCTGATGGTGTGTGCGACACCACGCTCGCGTGCCGAGGCGACCAACATGGCCGTCGCGCAACGGACAAGCAAGGCTGGGCGCAGGGCCTTGGTGATCTCCCCGCTGGCGCACTTTGACGCCGGTAAGCACGATGGTTCGATGACCAAGCTCCCCGTGGCAGGCCCCTATGGCATTCCGCACCTGAGCATGGACCCTGAGATCTGGGAGGACGCCCAGAAACGCTTCCCTGTCGAGGTGGCGGCCTGGAGGCGGGGCGAGCGCATCATGGTCTTGGCTCAACTCAATATTGAGGCTGACAAGAACCAGCTACGGGCGGGGGTGACGGACCTGGCCCTGATGCACATCAGCAAGCGCTGGATCCCCGTGGACTCCGCATACGAGTCCATCCTTGAGTCGGAACTGGCTGCCGCCGGCCGCAGCTTCGAGAAGCCCCTGCGCTATGACGCAGCAGAGTGCGAGTTCTTCCCCGACTTCTGGCTCCTGGACATGAAGCGAGACTTCCCCCTGGAGGTCTTCGGGATGGACACCCCTGAATACCTCGCGCAAAAGGCTCGCAAGACCCAGTGGTACAACCGGGTCTATGGCCCTGAAGGGTGGTGGCGTTGGGAGGCGGCACAGAGCGATGATATCGACCTGATTCCTGCGTTGCCGGTATCCAAACGCTGGTAGTCACCGATATGCGTCCTGCAGATCTGGCGCAGAGTGAACGATCGCGCGATGGCGGGATGCTGCCGGCACAAACAAGAAACCGCCTACTCTCCCCAGGGGCCAGTAGACGGTTTAGAAGCCCCCGCTAGGCAGGGGCAGGGTGGAATCAGTACTCCGACGGCAAGAGCAGCGTGGTGCAGCTTCTGTCCGCTTCAGTGATGATCCAGAGCTTGTCTTCTCCTGCGGCGTCTATCTTGTACGCGGACAACAAACGTAGACCGTGCTCCAGAGCCTGTTTGTTGCTTTGTTTGTCCTCATCGTCCAGATCTCCCCAATCACCTACCAGGTGGCGACTGAGGTAGACCGATGGGTCCAGCAGTTTTTGTTTCACTAAGGCATGCACACCTTTTGATTGCACGAAGCGGCCTGGTTGGAAAAATATCCCAGGTATAGGTTGTTCAGGATCAAAAACCTCATCCCTGAGCATGATCTTCAAGCCTCTGGGCTCACCCTGTTTGCGCACCACGACAACACGCAGTTGCAACCAGTGATCTTCGAGCGGATCACCCGTGGTGACCACACAAGGCACCTCAATATCATAGAACTCCTGAACCTCGGGTGAGGTGCATAGAGCAAGGGCCTCCAGCGCCATATAGATCGTGTCATTCCTGCGCTCAAGCATCTGCGCCGATGTGGCATGGCCTTCCAGGTTCATGGCTTGCCAAGCGTTATCGGAGATAACGATAGGCCATTTGATTAGCTGAGCCTGTTGCTCGGTTGGTTCTTCAAACATCATGGAGCTCTCCGGAATATCCCATCGCGCAGAGACACCTCGCCCTTGCGGGGAGTGTTCCCCGCATGGGTCGTTTCAGATCAGCGCTTTAGCAGCGCCGTTTTACGCAGACATGCCTTCCCAAGGGACGGTATGCCTGTGTGTGAGTAAGGCGCCCATGTGAGCGCCTTGGTTGAATGAACGATCAGACCGCTTGTTCAGCGTCTGTCGTGGGAGGTAAAGCACAAGCCCCAGAGGGCCCTGGGTTATCAGGAGGATCGCTTGGATCCGTTGGTTCAGCGTTTTCAGCTTGTGTCGATGACTCCGAGCCAGCTTCTGCTTTCTTGTCCGGCGCGGTGTAGATCATCTCGCCATTAATGATCATGTTTTTGATCGAAATCAGGTCTGCCCTGATACTCGATCCAAGCTGTCCCTCTTTATCACCTGTTGGGTAGATGAAGGGCATGACCCAAAGATTACTAAGGACGAACCGCACGAAGACGGTTTCTCCCGTATTGATAGGTCGAGCGCACAGCTTGATGATCTCCTTGGCTGCGTTACCAGTCACCCGGCAATCGAAGTAGGTGTAACTGTGGTCTCCTTCGGGACCTTGTATCGCGGCAATCTTCACCACCAGATAGGGCGTCTTGTTGGGTGGTGAGATGGTACGGACATTGTTGAGGTAGCCAATGCCGTGTATGTAGTAATTGAAGTATCTCTTTTCTTCTATGTTGCTTTCACTCATGTGCTTCTCCTTACTCAATACGATAAAGGGGAAGCACTTGCCCCAAAGGGGAAGTGACTTCCCCCATGGGTTATTCAGCATGCGTTCGCTCACCAGCACGTCTGGGGAGTGACCGCATCTCTGAACGCTTCAGCGGTCTTCATTCGATCCCGCGACTGGCACGGAGCAACCTCTCAGATCGTGGCTACCTAACAATGTCGCCGACAATGTCAGCTGAACACGCTTCAAGCATGGAAAAGTCGCCAGGGCCGGTCCAGTCCTCTTCTTCGACAACCGCTGTAGGAGAACTCACTTCGTAGGTCCCGGTACGAACCGCAGAAGTCAACGGCCGTTACGTCGCAAAACACGCCCAATTGCATCCCGTTTTCCCCTCGAATCGCCCGCGCCGAAAGGGTCATAACGCAAAGGGAAAAAGGGGAGAAATGGGCAAAGGGAAAGGCCCACAAGGGAAACAAAACGAAGGGTAAAAGGCCTGCCCGAAAAGGTTGCTGATCCCCCCAAAGGGAGCGCTTTCCACGACGACACACATGGACGAGACTGCATGCTCTGGCGCTGGATGCTGAGAAAAAAGGCCGCAAACCCCACCACAGACGAAGATGATGAACCACCGGCCCAATACACCACGCCTCAGTCGGCCAGCGAACTGCTCTCGACTCCGCGCCGCAAGAAACTCATGGCGCAGATCTGGCAGCTCACCTCCCTGTCGCGCCAGCAGTTCGCCGATCTCTATCAGTACCCCATCGAACGCTACGCCGAGCTGGTCCAGCAACTGCCCGCTTCGGAGAATCACCACCATGCCTACCTGGGCGGCATGCTCGACCATGGCCTGGAAATCGTGGTGTACGCCCTGAAACTGCGTCAATCGCACCTGTTGCCCGCCGGCGCTGGTGCTGAAGCCCAGGCCTCCCAGACCGAGGCCTGGACCTTGGTGATCGCTTACGCCGCGCTGCTGCACGACATGGGCAAAATCATCGTCGATGTTGAGGTGCAATTGTCCAACGGCACCTGGTGGCATCCCTGGAAAGGCCCCCTCAACAAACCCTATCGCTTCAAGTACGTCAAAGGCCGGGAGTACAAGCTCCATGGCGCCGCTGCGGGCATTTTGTTGACCCGTATCCTGCCCGAATCAACCCTCGACTGGCTGATCACCTACCGTGAGCCCTGGACTGCGCTGCTCTATGTCCTGGCCGGACAATACGAGCACGCCGGCATTCTGGGTGAACTGGTCGTGCAGGCTGATCAGGCCTCGGTCGCCAAGGAGCTGGGCGGCGCCCCCTCCAAAGCCCTGGCCGCCCCGAAATCATCCCTGCAGCGTCGACTGGTGGAGGGCCTGCGTTTTCTGGTCACCGAGCAATTGAAAATCAACCAGACACGTGCCTCCGACGGCTGGCTGACCGAGGATGCCCTCTGGCTGGTCAGCAAAACCGTCGCCGATCGGCTGCGGGCCCACTTGCTGTCCCAAGGCACCGACGGTGTTCCGTCCTCGAATGCGACGCTGTTCGACATCATGCAGGACAACTCGCTGATCCTGCCCAATGCACACGGAAAGGCGATCTGGAACGTCACGATCCAGAACGGCAAATGGAGAAAGACTCTGACCTTCTTCAAGGTCGCACCGGCGCTGATCTGGGACACCGAGCAGCGGCCGCCGGTCTTCGCAGGCTCGGTGACCATTGAGTTGGACTCTGAAGCAGGCGAGGAGGGTGTACCGCCCGCTTCAGACCTGCAACCTATCGCAGAGAACAGCGCATCCCCCCAAGATCCATCACAGAGCCGACAGCCGCCTGTCCAGGGCGCTTTTGCCCTGGAAGTACCCTCGCACCACCTCACTGATGTACCGGATTTCGACGAACCACCGTGGGCAGAGGACCTGGGTGATCCCACAGCGTTCGACCCGAGCCCCGATACCCATACCACCTGGAGCGAGGAAGAGGCTGAGGTGCACAGCACCCAGGCAGAGCCCATACCGGCATCCCGCCAGGCGCCGTCATCTGCACCCCAGCAACCTGCAAAACCGCCTCAGCCGACCAGCCCCCACCCAAAGCCCAAGGCTCATTCACTTCAGCCGACCGCAAGCGCGGATGACTTGGGCAAGGCCTTCATCAAGTGGCTGCGCCACGGCATTCTGAGCAACAAGATCCCCATCAACGACGCCACGGCCAAGGTGCACAGTGTGGCCGGCACGGCCTTTCTGATCTCTCCAGGCATTTTCAAGCGCTATACCGAAGAACACCCTGAAGTCGCCCACCTCGCCAAGTTGCAGGGCACCAACGACTGGCGCTGGCTGCAGCGCTGCTTTGACAAACTGGGTGTTCACCACAAGAGCGAAGACGGCCAGAACGTGTGGACCTGCGAAATCAAGGGCCCTCGCAAGACCCGCGACATCAAAGGCTACCTGCTCAAGGATCCGATGCTGATCTTCAGCGAGCAGCCCTATGACAATCCTTACCTGCGAGTGAAGGAATGAGATTGCACACTGGCCCCAAAGCGCCAACGGCACTGGCGCATTAAATGGTAGGGAATCAGCGTCAACGCTTTCGCCTCCTGCCGGTCCTGCTAGTGGTCAACCTGGCTACCTGGGCTATCCTGCGCCGCCCCCATGTCGCTGCCCAAGGCGATCTGCACCTGGCGGACAAACCAGGTCAGCGCAGTGGACTGGGCGCTGCGTGAATGCCAATACAGAGTGACGTCAAAGGCCGGGACATCGAAGGGCAACTCGAGCATCTTGAGCTTCCTGGGCAGCGGCATTTCACAAAAGCTCTGGGCGATCTGGTGGGGCAGGATGCCCAGCAGATCGGTGCCCGGAATCAGTCGAGGCAGTACCGAAAAATGCGGCAGACGCAGTTTGATCCAGCGCTCGATGCCGAGCAGCTGCAGCGCGTCTTCAGCCATGCCATGGCCGGAGGTGCCTGCAACCGCTGGTCGTGCTTTCAGAGCATATTTTGAAATTTACTTGCCCGTATCTGCCTCACTGAAAGTAAGCGAGTGCCCGAATTAGGGGACCGCTTTCATTTTCTTAGAGAGGAATAACGCCATGGCTACCCCACAGGAAAACGTACTCGACTGGCTACGCGATGCTCATGCGATGGAGCAGCAGGCCGAGAAGATGCTCAAGGCGCAATCCGAACGCCTGGAACATTACCCCCAGCTCAAGGCACGAATCGACCAGCACATCCAGGAAACCCTTGGCCAGCAGCAGCTCATTGACGAATGCCTGAGGCGCCTGGGAGGGAGTCCTTCCACCCTGAAAGATCTGGGCGGCAAGCTGATGGCTTTCGGGCAGGCGGTGGGTGGCTCACTCATGAGTGATGAGGTGATCAAGGGCGCGATGGCCGGTTATGTGTTCGAAAATATGGAAATTGCAAGTTACACGGTGCTCATAGCGGCCGCGAAGGAGGCGGGTGACGCGCTGACCCTGGCGGCGTGCGAAGAAATTCTGCCCCAGGAAATTGCCATGGCTCAATGGCTGCTGGAAAAGTTGCCCGAACTGACGCAGGCATTTCTGGAGCGTTCTGCCGATCCCGACGCACAAGCCAAACGCTAACGCTAAGCCCGGCGCCCAACTGCGATAGGGCGCCGCGCTGGACGCCTCATTCCGCTGGCACAAACGGCTGTGGGTTTTTGAGTGGCTCCTCTGACGGCCTACAACGGCGCACAAAATTTTCCCACTGCTCAGGTTTACGCTGTTCACCACAGTGCATACAAACATACACACCCTGATCCACTCCCAGATAATAGCCTTTGCGGATATAAGGGTGGTCGCACTGGCCGCAGGTATTGTCTTGACCAGGCTGAGGACACTGGTTACTCATGCACATCACCATAAAAAAGCCCGTACTGCGTACGGGCAAGACGGGAGCGTATCAAGAGTCTGCACGGGGTAGACTCATTATTGGGATGAAAAATACTGGGAGTAGTTTATTCTTTCGCCGTAAGCTGCGGCGAATGGTAATTACCATCTTGCTCAGCGCTTTTGTTTGGATGGTTTGAAGGGCATGGTCCATTTTTTTGTTATGTGATGTTTGTACTGCGGTGATTTCGTCATATGCTTTGGTATGGGGCCGCTTGGGCAGAGCAAGACTACTTTCTACCGAACCTGGAAAGTTTTAGTTTAGTTAAAGCCGTTTTTACATAATCTTTGGCATTGTAGCCAACGCCAAAAGTACGGGGCGTCAGGCTTGCCTTGCTCTTCCAAAATTCGGTAGACCGCGAACCGAAACGAACTGCGCAGTCAGAGCGATAGCTAGGCTCGGTACGAAATTTATCTGTATTCGCCCAGGCTGAGTTGGAGACAGGATCGGAGTGCGCATTTACTCCCGTAACGTCGGGATTAAAGAACTCTCAGGAAGTAGAGGTCATGATAGCAACTACCTTCATCTGACGTTCGATAAGAACGGTGTTTTCAAATCATGATCGCAATAATCGAATGTTGCTCGCCGCTCGCGGAAGGGCCGTAGGGATCGTCCGCCTCACGGTTGTCGCCGGGGCGGGACGGTATAGGGACTTGAAATCCCTCTAGGCGTGCTCGATCCCAGTGCATCACACGCCTTGTCTCACGAACAGTTTCGAGCAATGAAAGTCTCGCGGGCGAGTGTCATCAGTGCGGCCCGCTTATGCGGGAAGTCGAAATGCTTTTCAAATTCGAAGTCGTGGCGCCGAAGCAATGCAATTGTTTTAGCATTATCTGCCCGAGGCTCCACGACAATACGATTGGTCCTCGTTTCATCTGAAAATAAGTATCGCACTATTGAGGACAGTAATACGTCAGTTCGTCCTCGGCCCAAAAAGCGCTTTTCGCCAACCAACAAGTGAAAACCGCGGTCATAGTCCTGGGCATCGCAAAAGGGAGCGATACGATCCTCCTTTGCCCAGTATGCTTCAAGATAAGCAAAGGGTTCACTTTGAAAACAGGCTATTATTGAATAAATGTGGGGGTCGGAGTCAATCCGGCTGAGATACTCGTAGTGATCATCAAGGCTTCCTTCCTCCTGCCAGTAATGTGCAACTCTGGGATCGTTTTGCCATTTGTTGAAGATCTCTAGGTCATCATCAATACAAAGGCTTCGTAAGCTCAGCGTTTCATTTAGCATCGGATCGAAGTGATGATAAAGCTCACCTCTTGGCTTAGCAGGGCGAGTAGGAGGAACGTGAGGGGGTGCAGTCATAGTCTCATTTTTCCGTAATTGTGGAATTTGTAAATTTTCCGCTTGAGAGAATATGTAGCGATTTAAGGTTTTGTCGATTGGCGTGATTCTTGAGGCTCTTGCGGCAAGGTCGCTCGATAAATATTCGCATTGCACAAAGAAGGCTTCCGCGTCGCGATAAAGCGTTGCTAAATGATGAAAAAGTTCGCGTAGTGCTTTATCTCTTATAGCTGGGTCTATAAATGAAATTTCTCCACCGGAGATGTTGTCAGTTTTTCTGATTCTGGCTACCAAGACTTTTCTGTCATCGTGGGCTAACGTCAGGAAAGCCCCATCCTGATCGACAGTCAAAATCATTCCGTTCTGTGTTGACATTGTCGGTGCTTGGTCAGTCACGTGGGGGCTCACTCTTGATCACAAAATATTTAACCAGCGCGGGGCCGAGGTGAATCATGCGTAGGTGAAATGCTGACAGACATTACGATTTTGAAGGGAATACTAATGCAAAGAAAGGTTGGTGACCATTGGGTTGTGGAGGGGAGTTTTGGCTTGTCTTGGCGTGGGCGGCAATTGCCTCGGCAGGTCTGACAGGTTGGTTAAGATCAGCTTTCTCCCCTTCAAGCTGCTTTGGGCTGATCGCTGGCGAACCTTCGGCGGATTTTGTTTAGATTGAAATGGTCGCTATCTTCGTAAGTCAATTGGATGTCATTTCAATGCTGGATTTGGTTGTTTTTTCTTGCTAGCACCTGCTTGTTGAGTGCCTTTGATGCTTCGGTTTAGGCTGCTCAAGTGGTGTCTGTCTCCACTCCTGGAGCTGCTGTGAGAAGAGTGGACGGCCCCGGATTCATGCCGTTACCGATATGCGCTTCGGCGCCATGGGTAGGCTATCTTGGCTTGCTTAATGGTCTGCGGGCGGGACGAATACGATGGCGAGTCTGCTGAGCGTTTTCATCGACGGATGACAGTTTCTACTCTGCCAGTTTGTCACTAGGAACAAGATATCTCGACGTACGTCCTTGCATTCAGCGCTACCACTAGGGTGGCTGAGCGGGTGCAAGCATGGTGCCACCATCCGCGCAATCCGGTCGAGCCAACCTGGGAGAATTGTCGAATGCGTGTTGATTTTCCAGTGTGTCTGCGTATTATTGACGCCATCGCTAATGATACAGGGACTGTACGTGAAGCATCATCTAAATCACAGTTCATCTTGTCCTGTCCTGAACTTGGCACAATATTTGCCCCGTTGGCATTTGTGTTGTGTGCTGTCTTGCCTATGTGCTTGCATTTGCCTCCCGCTGTGGCGGTATTTGATGTTTTTCGCTGGGTATGCGAAAAGGTTGATCGGTTGTAATGCCTGTAATTAGTGGGTCATCTTTGAATGGTATCCATGGCTTTTTTGGAGGGAGAGTATGGCAGAGGTTAAGGACGTTCTTCTGAAGGCGGTTCCGATACTTGCTTCTACGGATATTGCGCGTACGATAGATTTTTATCGTTCGCTGGGGTTCAAGGGGCATTATTTCGAAGACTTCTCCTACGGTATGGCTGGGTGGGGGGAGGTGGAGCTGCATTTTTGGAAGTGTGAGGACAAGCGGATTGCTGAAAGCACGTCCTGCTACATACGGGTTTCTGATATCAATGTGCTACGCGAAGCTTTGGTCCAGGTGTTGCCAGAGCTTCCAGAGGTCAAGCGCACTGCCTGGGGTACGGCGGAGCTTTATATTCTCGATCCTGACGGGAACCTTCTTAAGTTTGGCGAGTCGCTTGATGACGAGGAGCATCACGACTGAGCTGTACTGACGCCTTGGTCGTTCGCCTATTGGTGCTGTACAGGAAGTTTGTTAGAGACTTTATGGTGATCGGTCGCATGGGGCTCCCGCGTTAGCTGCTATTGCACGTAATTAACCTTTCGGATGGCGAAGCAACTTTAATGGAATCGTTTAGTTCAAGGATGAACCCCGGTACTGGGAAGTTTGTTTCGTCTGCTGAAAAATTTCGGGTTACTCATTTGCAGGAGTCTATTTGGCTCCGAGAGCAACGGGCGCCTGGAGAATCTGCTTACAATTCACCTGTAGTTGTGCGCGTTAAGGGGTGGTTGCGCTCTGATGTGCTTGCTTCGGCGCTGGATAAAGTCCTTGCGTCGAATGAAGCGCTGCGTGCCTGCTTTATCGAGAACAGTGGGCAAGTTTGGCAATATGCTGCGACGGGGCGATCTGTTCCCTTTGTTGTGGAAGATTTCTCGACGTCTAGTCGCGTGGATCGCTGGCGTAGGTTGTACGCTGCGATAAAAAATGAAGTCGACAAGCCCTTTGATTTGCAGCAAGGCGTATTGTTGCGTTGTGCTCAGTTTATATTGAGCGAAGACGAGTGCGTACTTGTGCTCGTGGTGCATCATATCGTTTCGGATGGCTGGTCGCAGGGTATACTGCTCTCTGAGCTCATCCAATACTATCGCCAGAATGCCTTGCCCACGCAGGCCAAGGTGAGTTTTTTCGAGTACGCACATGCCCGTCGGCTGGGACTCGATTCGCAACCTTCGTTCGAAGCGTCCCGCGATTATTGGCATCAGTTCATTGAGCAGCATCAATGTGCGGCGATACATTGCGATCACGTGCGGGCAATGGATCAACTGAGTGTGGGGCGCAAGCAGTTCTTTTCTCTCGATTCCGCCAGCGCCATGCGGCTCAGGGCCTTGTGCGCATCATCAGGTACATCGCCATTTATTGTGTTTTTGGCTGTGTTGGGGCTGTTGCTGGAAGAACGCAACACGAGCACTGGCAGTTGGTGCATTCCCGTAACGGTTGGATATCGCGAAGATGCGCAGTGGTTCAATGTCATCGGCTGCTTCGTTGATCATGTGCTGGTACGGCCTCTTGCCGATGCGACGCTTCCTTTTTCTGCTTATCTGAATCGTGTCTATTCCGCTTGGCAAGCGGCTTTCGAGCACCGTGATTACCCGTTTGATCGGTTGCGGATGGAGGGGTTCGAGAAGGGCCTTTCGCTTGAACCTTCAACCGTATTCGTTTATCAGAATCTGACCCCTTTCGCTGGCCTCGATGACATTGAACTGATCCCCCTGGTATTGCCTGAGGCTCCGGCCAAGTTCGATATGACCTTTATGGTTGCCGAGCAGGTCGATACTTTTGCATTGTCGCTGGAGTACGATTCCACGCTTTACGATGAAGCGACCATCGGGGAGCTGGGCGAACGTTTCATCCATCTCTGCGAGAGATTGCTCGGCGCTTCCGATGAGCCTGTAGCGGATATCCTGCATGCAGACGCAAGGCTAAAGCTGCCCAGCGTAGCCGAGGGTGAGCGTTGTGAATGGCCGGTGCAATCCTTTGCCCAGATTTTCGATGCGACCGCTCGGCGTCAGCCCGAGAAGGCAGCGATACGCTCTGGTTCCACCGTCCTCAGTTATGGCGAGTTGAAAGCGCGTGTTGATGCTCTAGCAGCCAAGCTTGGGAGCCTCGAAGGGCAAGGCGCCAGGGTGGGGGTGCACCTGGATCGCTCGATCGAGTTGATCGTGTCGGTTCTTGCGATTCTGTCCGAAGGGCATTGCTATGTGCCTCTGCCCCCCGCGTATCCTGATGCCAGGCTTGCCCTGCAGATCGCTGATAGCGACCCTGTTGTGATATTGACCGATGCTCAAGGTCTCAAGCGTCTGAGCGGGGTTACCCCAGGTCGCCGGGCTTTCGACGTTAACCAAGTGGAAGTGGTTGAACCTCGGCAAGCCTCATTATGTCGCCGTCACGGCCCCGATGCGCCCGCATACTTGATCTATACGTCGGGAAGCACTGGTCAGCCAAAAGGCGCCTATGGGTTGGCAGATGCCTTGCTCAATCGACTCCATTGGCAATGGAGCAGCGCGCCTTACGAGCCCGATGATCGTGTCGTCCTGCGCAGCCCGCCGATGTTTGTGGACTCCTTCATCGAAATGCTTGCACCCATCCTGGGCGGTGCATGCGTAGTTGTGGCTTCCCAGGAGTCGCTGAGCGATCCCCGACAGTTCTGGCGCCTGCTCGCAACCGAGCGGATCACCCACCTGACGATTGTTCCCTCCTACTTGCAGTTGCTTCTCGATACATCAGTCTCCGGAGCGGAGCTGGCCTTAAAGCGTGTGCATTGCAGTGGCGAAGCGTTGCTAGAGTCGACTGCCCTGGCGTTTCGCAAAGTGCTTCCCGGCGTTTCGCTCATCAATTTGTACGGTTCCACCGAGGTGACTGCTGATGCCACTTGGCATGTCGTGGACGGCGGGCGCCTTTCGATTGGCAAAGCTATCAGCAATACCTCGCTCTATATCGTGGATGCCCATGGGAGGGTGGTGCCGCGGGGGACACACGGCGAGATCGCGGTCTCGGGAAGCGCGGTGGGTGGCGGTTACCATGATGCACCAGCGCTGACTGCTGATCGGTTCTGGCCTGCACCCGAGGGCGGCAGAATGTTCCGCTCTGGCGACTATGGCTTCATGGATGAAACAGGGGCCTGTCACTATCTTGGTCGCCTCGACATGCAGATCAAGGTGCGCGGCATGCGCACCAGCGTGTTGGAGATCGAGGTGGCCATGCGGACACTGCCAGGCCTGCGGGATATTTGCGTGATCCTTGATGAGTCTGACCGTGGGGGCTTGATTGCCTTCTACTCCGCCGATATCGAGCTGTCCAAAGCACGTTTGAACGAGCACGCCCGAGCGCTCCTTCCCGCGCATGCCATTCCTACACTTTGGCTGAAAGTGGCGGATATACCACGTACCGACTCGGGCAAGGCCGTGCGTGACGTACGTGCCCTCAAAGCACTCGCGTTGCCTACCGGTGCATACGAAGACAGTGCTGACATCTCCTTGCTGGAGCGAGACGTCATGCATGTCTGGAAGGATGTACTCGGTGCTGGAATGTTGTCGATCGACGATCACTTCGATCAGGTCGGTGGCCATTCTCTTTTGGCGATTCGCCTGGTTGATACGTTAAACCTGCGGTTCGGCTGCTCGATGCGCCTCGCAGAGTTTTTCGCAGCGCCCACGGTGCGTGGCATGGCCTTGTACATCGCCGAACACACCGGTGAACAGGTCGCTGCGCGTGCCCCGTTGGTGGTTGATCCCAGGTCACGGTACGAGCCATTCCCGCTGCTGCTCATGCAACAAGCCTACCGAATAGGCCATGACGTTGAGAATCATGCTCAGATGTCGACAATCTGCGCATTCTCGATGGACTACGATTGCCTGTCGTTGCCGGACTTCGCCGAGGCGCTCAACCGTTGCATCCGTCGACATGACATGCTGCGAGCCGTACTCGTCGGTGAGGATGCGCAGCGCATTCTTAGCGAGGTACCGATTTATCAGATCGAAACCCAAGACCTGTCTCAATTGGCCGAGCAAGACTTGGCCATAAAGCTGGATCAATGTCGCGACGAGTTTTCCTGCACACGTTTCGAGCCGGGACAATGGCCATCGTTTCGCGTCGCCGCTGCATACTTAGGGGGCGAGCGCTATCGGCTGTTCTTCGCTTTCGACATGTTGTTCATTGACCTCTTCAGTGCACGGTTGTTGATGCGTGAGCTGGAGGCAAGCTACCAGCGGGACTTGGTGCAATTACCGCAGATCGCGCTGTCATTCCGTGATTATGTGATCGCGAGTCAATCTTCGCAGCAAGGCGCGACATTCGAGCGAGCCAAGGCTTACTGGCTTGAGCGCATGGAGTCGTTGGGCAAGACGCCGCAATTGCCCATGGCGCGGCGCCGCCCCAGCGATGAGACGCCGATGCGCTTCAATCGACGAGGCATGAGACTTTCTGGCGTTCAATGGCGGGCTCTGCAGGCGCGTGCCGCGCAATCAGGAGTCTCGGTTACCAGTGTCCTGCTGGGTGCCTATGCCTCGACCATTGAGGCGTGGTGCGCCAGTGAGGCATTCTCGCTGGTTCTGACGCTTTTTGATCGTCAGTTGCTGCACTGCGACATCGACAAGGTGGTCGGCGATTTCACATCCTCATTGGTTTTCAGCTGCGAATCCTGCGCAAACGAAGTGGCATCTCAAACCTTCGTTCGTGTGCAATCGCAATTACGGGAGGTGCTCGAGAATCGAGCCTTCTGTGGTGTTCAGGTTCAGCGTGAGCTGACTCGACGCAATGGCGGCGAACGAATCGCCCTGCCCGTGGTATTCACCAGCGCGTTGGGGTTGCCTGAAGCGATGAGTGAGCAGACGAGTCGACTTTCTGGGCGCCTTGTCCATAGTGTCACGCAAACCTCGAACGTATGGATCGATTGCCAGATCGAAGAGGCGGGTGGTGAGCTGGTCGTCAATTGGGATGCCGTCGATGAAGCGTTTCAAGCCGGCGTCGTCGAAGCGATGTTCGCTCATTACCGTTGCCTGCTTTGCGCGCTAGCGACCCAAGATGATGCCTGGATGACTAGCCTTCGTACGACACGAGATGCGGATGCCTGGCCGTCGTTCGATAACCGGCAAGTGATCAGCAGCACGCTGCCTGAACAAGTCATCAAGGCTGCCTACCTCTACTCGGATCATGCCGCGATTATCGCGGCTGATCGAACACTTAGCTACGCGCAATTGCTGGACCTGGCTCAGCGCTTGCGTGCGACGTTGGAAGCTGCAGGCATGCGGCCCGGAGATCGGGTTGGTCTGCTATTGGAAAAAGGCTGGGAAGCTGTGGTGGCTATGCTCGCCATCAACCTGGGCGGTTGCGCATATGTGCCTATCGATCGCGCCTGGCCTAAGGCACGCCGCGATACGGTCATCTCGGCAGCACGGCTTTCATTGCTGATCACCCATCCGGGCTCGACCGAGGGTTTGGGAGGGGGCTATTCGGTGGTGGTGCTCGATGACGCTGCGTTTGAATCCGCGCCGAGTTCCTGCCCCGTCGAGGCTATGCCAGACGGCATTGCCTACATCATCTTTACCTCGGGCACCACGGGAACGCCCAAAGGTGTCGTGATCGAGCATGGCGCCGTATTGAACACCATAGAGTCTGTCAACCAGTTGTTCGAGGTGACAGAACATGATCGAGTTCTTTGCGTTTCTTCACTGTGCTTTGACCTTTCCGTCTACGATATCTGGGGGCCGCTCTTCGTTGGTGGCGCCTGTGTGATGCTGACCTCTGAGGAGGGCGCACGCCCCTGGCGATGGCCAGAGCTGATCAGCAAGCATGACGTGACGGTGTGGAACTCCGTTCCGGCACTGATGGAATTGCTGATCGATAACTGCAAGGGCCGGGGCGACGCCCTGGCAAGTCTTCGCTTGGCGTTTCTTAGTGGCGACTGGATCGCTCTGACGCTGCATGCGCGGTTGAGCCAGATCGTGCCTGCTATGCAGCTCGTCTCTCTGGGGGGCGCAACCGAAGCATCGATTTGGTCAATCTACTTCCCCATCGACGCCATTGACCCGCAGTGGGTCAGTATTCCTTACGGTCGCGCCTTGCCCGGTCAGAGCATGTATGTGCTCGATGTGCTGCTTCAACCCTGTCCGGTGTGGGTGGCGGGTGAAATCTACATCGGTGGCGCGGGGCTGGCGCGTGGCTATTGGGAATCCCCACAGAAAACAGCCGCTCAGTTCATTTGCCATCCTGTCACGGGCGAGCGTCTATATCGGACAGGTGACATCGGCTGTTACATGCAAGATGGCAATATTCGCTTCATGGGGCGCCAGGATGGACAGGTCAAGCTCAATGGTTTGCGAATCGAACTCGGAGAGGTGGAGGGGGTACTTCAGGCGCACCCGATGGTAAAGAGCGCTGTTGCCATCCTCAACCATGCTCGACAACTGAATGCTTATGTCGTACTGACACCTGACATCGGTGTGACCGATGAAGTCCGGCTTCGACGCTCATTGTTCGATCATGCACAGGCACACCTTCCGGGCTATATGGTGCCTGCTGCCTTGCAGATATTGACGGCCTTGCCGATGGGCGCCAACGGCAAGGTCGACCGTGCGATGCTCCAGAGTGAAGCTCTGCCTGAACACAAACTCGAACGAGAGCGGGGCTCGAGCGATGTCATCGTGGAGCCAGTCGTTGCCGAGTTGTGGCAGGTCATGCTTGGTGTCATGCACCCCCAAAAACAAGAGAACTTTTTCAGCAGCGGTGGCGACTCGCTCGTCGCCACCCGATTCGTCGCCAAGCTCAACTCGATCTTCGACCTGGATCTGACTGCCCGGGCGATTTATGATCACCCCACCCTGCAGGCAATTGCCGAACACGTTGAGCGTTGCCGAGACATGAGCGGGGGAGCGGTTGCGCCTCTGCCGATGGCCATCGCCGCCGAGGCTGCCGAGCAGTTCCTGCCGTTCCCGTTGACGGATATCCAGCGCTCGTATCATGTTGGGCGTCGTGATGATATGACGCTGGGCGCGGTTGCCGCCCATTCCTATATCGAGATCGATTATCGTGGGTTGGAACTGGCGCGTTTCGAGGAGGCTCTGAATCGCACCGTCGAACGGCACGGTATGTTGAGATGCGTGTTCAAAGATGGCGAGCAACGCATTTTGGAGCGTGTACCGCGTTATTGCATAGCCGTGGATGACGTGCGTGCCCATTCGCTCCAAGTCCAGGCGCAGCGCCTAGAAGCCAACCGCCGGAGACAATCGCTGGCGGCGAAAGATCCAGCTCAATGGCCGCTGTTCTCGATCACCGCGACTCGTCATGCTGACGACGTAGTACGCCTGCATATCAGCCTGGATATCATCATCGCGGATGCATGGAGTACCAACCTCATTGCGCGTGATCTTCTCGCGTTCTATCGAGAAAACGAAAGCACGCTGCCGAGATTGGATTTCTCCTTCCGTGATTACGTCAACTACATGGCATCGTTGCGCCATTCGCTGCACTATGTGCGCATGCGTGACTACTGGCAGGAAAGGCTCGACAGCTTGCCGCCGCCACCGGCCTTGCCGGTCCGACGCGTTGGCGACGAAAGCGCCGCTGCCCGATTCACGCGTTACACTCAGGTCATTGAGTCACAGCAGTGGGCGCGTTTGAAGATGCGATCCCTCGAATGTGGTGCGACGCCGTCGTCAATGTTGTTGACCGTCTTCGGTCGGGTGTTGCGCTTGGCTTGCGACAACGCATCGTTTGTCATCAATGTCACCCACTTCAATCGTCCTCCTATTCATCCTGATATCAACGATATCGTGGGCGATTTCGCTTCGACATTCTTGCTCGAATACCGGTGTAACGATGGAGAGCCTCTGGATGCATCGATTGGCGCTCTGTGCCGGCAAGTTCTTTCGGATCTCGATAATAGCCAGTACAGCGGTGTGCAAGTGCTTCAGGACCTGTCGAAGCGGCGGGGGCGTGTGGCCTTGGCGCCGGTTGTATTTACCAGCGCCCTGGTACTTCCGGTAAACAGTGGGGCCTCGTTGACGCTTGAAAATGTTCAGGGCGAAGTGGCCTATGCGCTGACGCAGACGCCTCAGGTTTGGCTCGACCATCAGGTGTACCAGGAGCATGGCAATCTGCTGTTGGCCTGGGACGTGCGCGATGACGTGCTGGATCAACCATTGGTGCAGGCGCTTTTCAATCTTTATGTCGCTGCGCTTGAGCGCTTGAGCGACAATCCGATGGCCTGGCGTGCCTCTGAGCTCGAAGTGCCAGAAACCTTGATCGCCGCTTGTCATGATCACTTGGCACGTATCCGCGCAGAACAGGATCCTCTCGATGCCATGGTGGCCTGCCTGCAGGCTCATCCTCGTGTTGCTGAAGCGTGGCAGCAGTCGCCTGGGCAAGGTCTTGCGCCTACGGTAGGCGTGCGCTTGGCACCCTTGGCATTGGAGCTTTGGGCCAAAGGTGCGCTGGACATGCCAACGAGTCCGCTTTCGTGGGTTGATCGTCTGGAGCAAAAACGCCAATGGATGATCGGGGCCAGGAGTACCGAGATCAGTTGTTCGCTACCTGAGCGTGATGACGCATCGAGGACTCAAGTATTGGGGCGTCGCAGCTATCGCACGTTCTGGGGTGCTGCCTTGCAAGATGCCCAGATCATGGAGTGGCTGGAGTCCGCGCGCGCGAGCCCGGTCCTGGCGCTGCGCTCACGGCGCATCGAGTCGAGCGATGTGTTGAGGTGGATCGGCAGCTTGACGGCTGTGGAGAGTATTGCGCTGCCGTTGCCCAAATACCCTTATCCCTCCGCCGGGAGCTGCTACGCGGTACATGCCTATCTGGCCGTAACGGATGGCTATGGGCTGGCGGCTGGATGGTACGCCCTCGACCCGATTGCCCGTAGCCTTACGCGCTGTGTGGACCCTGCGATGGAACGTGGGTTGCCAAGTGAAGGTGTTCATCTGCTGTTGGCCGCCGACCTTGAGCGTATTGCGTCGCTTTATGGTGAGAAGTCGCAGGCGTTCGCCCAGTTTGAGGCGGGAGCAATGCTTGCTGTGCTTGAGCAGGCTGCTAATCGGCATGGATTGCGTATCTGTGAGCAGATGCTTGATAGCACGGTGGCCGTTTCGGGCCTGACGTCGCTGGCCACGGTTACACTGCTTGCGGGTGACGCGCCTGGGCAAGGGCTGATGGCGATGGCGGAACCTGTTCGTACTCGCATCTATCGGCGTGATGGCGCGCATTTGAAGATTGTTGGTCGCGAGGGCGCGGAGCTGCTCAGCGAGCAGATTCTCAGTGGGCCTAATCCAATACTCGACGGACTCATCGGGGACGCAAGTCAATGCCTGCTCGAGCTGTACGTCGAGGGCAATTTCATCGATGAAGATGCTCAGCGCCGGGCACGGCTGGCAATCGGCGGCTATGCGCAGCGGCTGATGATGCAATCGGGGCATCGTAATCTTGGCATGTGTATGCTCGGTTTCACCCCTGGTGGCATGGTCGATCCGAGCGGGGCGGGGGTCCGCTGCGCGGTGCTGGCCGGCGCGCTCGACCCGCGTCAGCAAGAGATTCCACAGGGCGACACGAAAGCTGAGTATGAACTGGCTTCGACGTCACTGGCGATGTATGCGTCTGAGCTGCTTACGCATGTGCCTGCTGCGATTCTCATCGAGCGTGGCGAACGTCCGGTGATCACTGACGAGGCACATGACTACGACATGGCGGCGAGTGCCAGCGAGCCTGAGGATCTGGTCGACCAGGCTATCCGCATGATCTGGTGCGAGGTGCTGCGTGTGCCCCAGGTGTCGCTCGACTCCAATTTCTTCCGCATTGGCGGAACATCGATCGATGCTTTGGGCATTCTGGGGCGCTTGCACGAACTCTATTTCATCGAGCTGCGACTGCATGACGTCATGGCGGAACCGACCGTGGGGGCGATGATCCGACTTGTGCGCAGCGATAACCGCTGGGTGGAAACCATTCACGAAGTTCATGCGATGCTCAATGAGTTGAATGAAGACTCCGGCCATCTGCATGCTGTCATAGATATCGAGGCGCCAGCGATACGGCGCTGAAGCAACATTCACTCACTGAGTATCAACGGAAGGAAAACTTGATGTTTGACGATAATGACCAAATCACTTTCTGTGTTGTGATGAACGATGAAGAACAATATTCGATCTGGCCACAGGATCGTGCTTTGCCAGCCGGTTGGAGAACAGTAGGCAAGTCGGGTACGAGGCAAGCCTGTCTCGACCATATCGACCAGGTCTGGACCGACATGCGACCACTGAGCCTGCGTCGCTGGATGCAAGAGAACGCACGCTGAGTATGAAGCTCGCGATACCAGGAACGGCCGATGACATCGCCGGGCATCTCGATCTGGAGGCCAGCCATCCTTTCTTTGGGTCGGTTAGCGATGCCGATCATTTTGCCTGTACGGCAATGCTGCCCAACCTCCCTACGAAACCTGGGCCAGTGCGCATCATGGATTTCGGGGGCGGGCAAGGGCTATTGCTGGAGCGGTGCATGAGGCTGTTGGCCAAAGAGGGTGTTCAATGCGATGCGCTGCTCGTCGATGCGAACCCCACCTTCGTCGCGCGCGCCCATGCTCGAGGTATCGCGGCTGTCGTGAGTGATATCTCCTCCTACGTAGGTCAACCGGCGGATATCATCCTCATGCGCTTGGTATTGCATTACAACAGCGAGGCCGCGCAACAAGCGATGATCGCCAATGTGCGTAGGCACTTGCGCCCCGACGGGCTGTTCATCCTTCAGTATGAAACGAGCCCGGCGTTGGGCTGCGAGCTTCGAAATCGCGTGGCCACATTCTGTGCCGAGGCTACAGGAATGCGTGCTCGTTACTGGGCCAGTGCCGAGGTGCTGAAACGATGGTTGCATGACGCCGGTTTTGCCCAGGTGGTCGACGTTGCGCAGCATCATTATGAGAGTGATGTCATTGCATTGTTGCGCAATGCATGGCAGCGACAGGCTCCTGTTCTGGTTTCGCATGGCCTGCGTGAAGAGGCGTTTCACCGGGCGTGCGCTGACATTGTCTTCGAATACTACCCACTAGCGGGGGAGAATGTCCTCTATCGCAAGGAAGGGCGGCTAATTCTCAGCACGTCATATCCCATCGTCTGTGCCCGGCAGGCGACGTCAACAGTTGCACAGACGTCTGGAGGATCATCCGATGAGCAATGACAGTATTCAGCTCCTCTCGAAGGGCTCCGATGAGCGGGTTCGTCTGCTTTGTTTCCCTCACGCCGGAGCAGGAGCTTCGATTTATCACGTCTGGAGCAATCACCTGCCGTCTTGGGTTGGCGTCCATGGGGTGCAATTGCCCGGACGCGAACAGCGCGTGCATGAGGCTGCGCTGATGGATTGGCAGCCTCTGGTAGAGCAGATTTGCCAGGGGGTGGCTGAGTGGGATGACACGCCATTCATTTTCTATGGACACAGTTTGGGCGGGCTGTTGGCATATGAAGTTGCCAGAAGCCTGCAGCTTAGAGGCGCTACCGGTCCAAGAGTTTTGGTTACGGGAGGAGCCTATGCACCCTCAGCCGTGCGCAAGGACAAGACACGTTTTACCAACCAGGCCGAATTGATTGAGTCGATTCGCCGTCTGGGGGGCGTCGATGAAGCGGTGATACAGGACAAGGATTTCATCCAGCATTTCATGCCGATGATTGCGGCGGATTTCACGTTGTTCAATCGCTATGTTCATGATGCCGACGCTACGCCGTTGGCTTGTCCAGTGGTCGCACTGTTCGGTCGTTACGATGAAAACCATGATCGTGAAAATGCCCTGCAATGGCGAGCGCATACGAGCGGCAATCTGCATGTGCGTGAGGTGGCAGGGGGGCATTTCTTTCATCGCGAATGTGTGGGTGAGACACTCGATATCGTTAAGCGATTCGCCAGTGCTGGAGCATGGTGAACAGAGTTTAAGCCTGTTTCTTCCGGGTCGTTAATTGGAGCAAACAATGAATATGGACAGCACGGAAGAGGGCCTTCGTGCACGAGCTAACGAACTGATCGGGCAGATGGCTGCGTGTGCCGATTGGACGGCGGCGCGAAGGCTCGCTCAGTTGATGGCTGAGCTGGGCTATTTTCCCAGCGCATTGCAACGGCCGATCCGTTACCTCAGGGAGGTGGCGGGACCCGCGCTCTACCGCGCAGGAGATTTCGAGGTGGTTCGTCATCTTGAGGCCCATGGGCACATCATCGTCGATGAAGTAATGGCCGCTGTGGCTGGGGGCTTCGAGAGCTTCTCCGATGTCGAGGAGCCGCTAGTAGAGCCGGGAGGGCAATGGCAGCAGTTGGTCTTCTTCGAGGCGGGGGTACGTTCTGAGCGCGCCGCGTGTCATTTGCCTGCGACCTTTGCCGTGCTCAATGCGTTGCCCACCGAACTGCTGGGCGCCGGGGTCGTAATGTTATCCAGGATCATTCCCGGGACGCATATCGTCCCCCATTGTGGCGAGACCAACGGTCGTTTGCGTTTGCACATGGGGATCAATACACCTGCTGATGCCATGATGCGCGTCGGTTCAGAAACAGTACGTTGGCAAGTAGGGCGCTGCATTGTGTTCGACGACTCATATGAGCATGAGGTGTGGAACCTGAGTGATGAGGATCGAATCGTATTGATTTTCGACTTCCCTCATCCAGAAGCGAAAAGCTCATGCTCGTCAGCCAGATCGCCTGCCGAAGGCTTGCAGGAGCGAGTAGCTGACTTGCTCAGGGAGGCACATTTGAAAGGGATCTATATGGACGAGCAAAGTACTGAGCCACGGTTGTTGCCTGATGCTTTTCTGGAAGGAAAACTCCGCCGCTACATGACTGAGCTCGGCGCTCGGAGGGTTGAACTCGATGGCCTGAAACGCCTGCGCATTTCCACCAGCGTATGAGGCCAGCATGTATTCACTAGCGGATGCCCGGCGGCGACTGGGTGTATGCCAAGCCTTGATGCCATCGGGCGTCACCCTTGAATTGCTCGATGACCAAGCTGCCTGCGTGGTCGTGCGCGCGGCTACGGCCAACATGGAATTGTCAGCGTTGCTAAGCGAGGTCGCGGGCTCTTTGGTCGATTTGGTGCAACACGTCGGGGCGATTTTGTTCCGCGGCTTCAGTGTGTCCACTCTCGATGAGTTTTCTGCCGCATTGCAGATGTTTGGCAGCGAGTCGCTTGAGTATGAAGAGCGTAGTACGCCTCGAACTGAGGTAGGTACTCATCTGTATACCGCCACCGAGTACCCTGCTCGTGAACCCATTTTTCTCCATAACGAGAACGCTTACGCCTCGAGCTGGCCGCGCTTGCTCGGCTTTTATTGCGAACAACCTGCCTCGTCGGGAGGATCGATGATCCTTGCCGATACCCGCCAGGTGTACGCCGAGATTCCTGCTTCCTTGTGCGAGGCATGCGAGCGCCAGGGCTTGAAATACCGGCGTCGTTTCATCGAAGGCGTTGGATACAGCTGGCGCCAGGCGTTTGCGGTGCCAGATGAGGAAGAGTTGACTCTGTTGCTTTCGGCGCGCGGCTATCAATGGTTCAAGTTGGAAGACCAACTTGTGGTGGAGCGCGCTGCGAGGTGGTCTTTTCAGCACCCTCACACCCATCAGTCAGTTTGGTTCAACCATGGCGTTTTCTTCAATGCACTATCGCTTCCTGAGTCGACGCGACAGGCCTTCAATCAATTGTTCGGTCCAGATGTCTATCCCTTTCAAACGTTGTATGGCGACGGTTCGGCAATTGAGCCGCAGACGTATCAGGTGCTCAGGGAGGCTTACGAGCGGGCACTTTATCGGCTGGCACTGCAACGAGGTGATGTACTGATTATCGATAATATGCTGACCGCGCATGGTCGTGATGCTTACACGGGACTGCGCAAACACTACGTGAAGATGCTTGCCTGACCTGGTTTCGCCGTGCCGAGGCGGCGAACGGGTTGTATAAACAAAACTACGAACGGAACGAAGCCAATGATTATGGATCATCAACAAGCCACCCTTACGTCCACATTGTCGCTGTTCGACGAGCAGGTGCGGTATGCACCTGATGCTGTCGCATTGCGTGAGGACGCGCGAACTGTCTGCTACCGAGAGCTGGCCGAGCGTGTGCAAGTAGCCAGTAACGCCCTGCTGGTAAAAGGTGTAGAGCCTGGTAACCATATCGTGTTGTTTATGCCGCGCTCGATCGAGTTCGTAGTGGCTGCTCTTGCGACCCTCAGGGTCGGGGCTGCGTATGTGCCGGTGGATCCAAATTCGCCAATACAGCGTTCACGAACCATTATGGCCCGTTGTGCACCGGCATTGGTTCTCACCGCCGGAAGCACCGCCTTGCCTGGGATCGATTGGCCTGCGCTGTCGCTTCAAGAATTGTGTGAAGAGCAGAGTCAGGCACCCGCTCAGTTCCAGGCTTTGGGGACTGGCGACGAAATCGCTTACGTTCTACACACCTCAGGTACGACCGGTGAACCTAACGGGGTACAGATAACCAACCGTGGTCTGGTCAACTATTTGACCTGGGCTGCGCGAAGCTACGCGACCGAAGGTGCCTACGATGCAATCTGGCACACAGCCACGACCTTCGACCTTTCCATCACCAGCTTCCTGGTACCGCTGATCGCCGGTGGCTGTGTGGACATCGTCCCAGGCGATTCGGCCTTGGAGAAGCTTCTGCATCGTCTGTTTGACGCCGCTCAACCTGTTGTCGTCAAAGTCACCCCCACTCATGTGCGAGCGATTATCGACTGGTTCGATGCTCAGCAGCATGTCCGCGAGGTGGCACACGTGTTCGTGATCGGCGGTGAGGAACTGCTCGTTCGTGATTGCGTAGCGCTGCAGCGAATCTTCCCCAATTGCCGTATCTACAACGAATACGGGCCAACCGAAGCGACCGTCGGTTGCTGTGTTCAAGCATGGGGCGGCGCGACTGCTGCCAACTTGGAAAGTGTGGCCATCGGCACACCTATCGATGGCATGGCGCTGTATGTGGTCAATGAGTCCGGTGAGCAGGTGCCGGCTGGAACGCGTGGAGAGCTTCTGATTGCTGGTGTGGGCGTCATGGCGGGTTATCTGGGTAACCCTGAGCTTTCGGCGAAAAAACTCCTTAACGTGACATGGGACGATCGGCTTTGTTATGCGACGGGGGACATGGGCGCGTTGCGTGAGGACGGTGTCTTCCTTTATTTCGGGCGCACAGACACTCAAGTCAAACTCAATGGCTATCGTATTGAACTGACGGAAATCGAAACGCAGGCGATGGCGGTCGCGCAAGTGAGCAATGCCGCCGCGGTCGTCAAGCGTGAAGGTGGCGGCAGTATCTTGGCACTGTTCGTCGAGACCCAGGCTGATCCCGCGCAGGTGGAGCAATCTGTGGCCAAGCATTTGGGCGATGCACTGCCAGATTACATGCGCCCGTCGCGCATCATGGCTTTGCCTGCGTTGCCTGTCACTGCCCATGGCAAGATTGATCGCCGTAGTCTTGCCGAGTTGCAAGTGGCGCAAGCGCAGGCCAGCGCTGAGTTTCATACCGACAGCATCGAGGAGACGCTGATTGCCGTATGGCAACGTGTACTGCAACGCGACGTCGTCACGCTGGACGACAATTACTTCGCCCTCGGAGGGGATTCGTTACGTAGCATCGAAGTCACCGCATTGGCTGAGCAGCGTGGAGTGCGTTTCACCATCGCGACGCTGCACATGCATCCGACCGTGCGCTCCCTGGCCAAAGCCGTACGCGAGGCGACAGCGCCGGTCGATCTGCCAGTCTCCGAGCCTTTCTATTTGGTTTCCGAGCAGGACCGAGCGCGAATTCCGTCTGACGTGGAGGACGCGTATCCTCTGAACCTTCTGCAGGAAGGGATGATCTATCACCGCGAGTTCGCTGCAAAGTCGGCGGTTTACCACGCCATTTGCTCATATCATGTGGAGATGCCTGTTGACGTGGACGCGATGCGCGATGCCGTGCATGAGCTGGTTGCCCGTCATCCATTGCTGCGTACTTCGTTCGACCTGACGCATTTCAGCCGTCCGCTGCAACTGGTGCACAAGGCAAGCGAGCCGGAGTTCGGCTACCTCGACCTCAGGCATGTCGACCCACAGACCCATCAGGATTACGTGGACTCCTGGTTGGAAGATGAAAAGAAGCGCGGCTTCGAGATCGAGCAGTACCCGCTGATTCGATTTATGCTGCATCATTTTTCAGAGGGCACTTGCCAGCTCAGCTACAGCTTCCACCACGAAATCATCGATGGCTGGAGCGATGCCTTGATGGTGACGGAGCTGGTCAATCGTTACATGGCCCGTGTCAGTGGCGAAGTGTTCGAGCTGCCCGAACTGCGCTCGACCTTCCGTGATTCGATTCTGCTTGAGCAGTTGGCGGTCAACGACGATAGCTACCGAGAGTTCTGGAATGAGCGGATGCGTGATGTCTCGGTCATGCGCCTTCCCAGTTTCGTCCCACCCCGTGCGGATCTCGGTCAGCGAGAGATCATCAAGTTCGAAGTGCCCATCAGTGGCGAGTTGTCCGATGCCGTCAAGCAACTGGCCCGTGAGCTGGCCGTTCCCCTCAAGTCCGTGTTGCTGGCGGCTCACATGAAGGTGATGAGCCTGCTGGGCGGTGTGGATGATGTCATGTCATACACCGTCTCCAATGGGCGGCCTGAGAACCGTGATAGTCATGCGGTCATTGGCCTATTCGTGAACAGCTTGGCGTTTCGCATGAGTCTGCCGGGTGGGAGCTGGCGAGAGTTGATTCTCGATACCTTGCACAGCGAGCATGAAGTTCTGGCAAGGCGTCGTTACCCTATGGCGGAGGTCAAGCGACAGCACGGTAGCGAGCCACTTTCCGAAACTCTGTTCTTCTTCAACCACTATCATGTCACCGATGAGCTCGAGCGTTGGCCTAACCTCAAGATGTTGGGGCTGAAGGTCTACGCTGAATCGACTTTCCCCTTCTGCGTTAATGCCTTCCTGACGCCTTTCGAGAAAGATCTGCGTATCCGCCTGGAGTACGACAATCTGCGCTATGACAAGGCAGTGATGGACGTCGCCGGCGATTTCTACCTGGCGGTGCTGACGGCGATGGTTAAAGATCCGTCGGCCGACTACCATGCCGATGCTTTCCTGGCGCGCGAGCAGCTCGACCGTGTTCTTGGTGTGGCTTCTGGCGCTTTGAAACGTGAACAGCGTCCATTCCTGTCGGTTGTGGCCCAGATCGCCGAGCATGCTCGTCGCACACCGGAGCACATCGCCGTTGTCAGTGGTGAGTCGCGTATCACCTATGCAGAGCTGGACGCAATGGCGGCCCGGTTCGCGAAACACTTGGTGGAAGAAGAGCATGTGCGTCCCGCCGACATGGTCGGGGTGCTCATGTCCCGTGGTTTGCCTGCGATCGTCGCCATGCTAGGTATCCTAAAGAGCGGTGCGGCCTATGTACCGCTCAATGTCGATCAGCCGGCTGCAAGGCTTGCGTGCGCAATCAAGCAGACTGGGAGCCTGGTCGTTTGCGATGACGCTGCGTATGCTCATCTGGTCCCAGGCCTGGATAGCGAGATTCGTTTCGTACGCTATTCGGATGTAGATGCGGATGCGGACATTCATGATGATGTACCTGTTTGCGCTCAAAGCGCCGCCTACGTCATCTTCACATCGGGCTCGACCGGGGTTCCCAAGGCGACGGTAGTGTCCCACGCCAACCTCGACAGTTCGACACGTGAGCGGGTTGCCTACTACGGGCTGGGAGGGCGGGACCGTTGCGCGTTGTTGTCCTCGCAAGCTTTTGATAGTGCCGTTGGCGTTATCTTTGGGGCGTTGGTCGGTGGCGCGACCTTGGTCATTCCCGATGAGGAAACCCTGCTCGACCTGGCGGGGCTTGTGCAATACCTGCGTGCATCGCAGGTGACAATGACACTTTGCACACCTTCGTTGCTTGATACGTTGCTGGCGACGGACGATTTCATCACGCTGAAGTTGCGTCAGATCATCTCTGCAGGGGAAGCGCTTTCGTGTGACACCTACGCGCGTGCTGCGGCGATTCCGGGCGCCACTGTCTACAACGAGTACGGACCAACAGAGGCAACGGTCTGGGCGAGCGTGTGGCAAGGACAGCCTTACCGTCCGGTTTCGACGATGCCGATCGGCCGCGCCATCCCCAGTGCAAGGCTCTATGTTCTAGATCAGCGCATGCATCCAGTGGCGGTAGGCGTACCTGGAGAGTTGTACATTGGTGGCGAAGGGGTTGCTCAGGGCTACCTGGGCGCTCCGGCGCAGACGGCTGCCGTCTACCTGCCGGATCCGTTCGGCGATGTACCTGGCGCTCGGCTCTACCGTACTGGCGATCTGGTGCGACTGGATCTTGAAGGGAATATCGAGTTCCTGAGTCGTCGCGACCGACTGGTCAAAGTCCAGGGTTTCCGTGTCGAACCGGGCGAGATCGAGCATGTCCTAGCCACCCATCCGCAAATCCACCGGGCTGTCGCCGTGGTCAAGGCGATCAACGGGATCAAGCAACTGGTTGCCTACATCGTACGACGCGATACCGCACAGGCGCTTTCGGTGGATCAACTCAAGGCATTCTGTAAGCAGAACCTGCCAAAATACATGCTGCCTGCCCAGTTTGTGTTCGTCGATGCGGTGCCGGTCTCTAGTACCGGCAAGGTCGATCTGGCCTCTCTCGAACATTCGGCCTCCCTGGCTGCGGCTGACCATTCTTCCGCCGCGCCGCAGTCTCCACTGCAGGCAATGCTGGCCGGCATCTGGCAGACTGCCCTGAATGTGGAGCGCGTAGGCATTCATGACGACTTCATGACATTGGGTGGAGAGTCGCTGGCAGCCTTGCGTATCGCCGCTAAGGTGCGCAGTACGCTCGATGTTGATATTCCAGTACGCACACTGCTGGCGGCGATGGATAACATAGCCATGTTGGCGGAGGCGCTGGAGGCGCATTCGGCGTTGCAGGGCAGTCAGAAGCGCCATGAAGAACTTGAAAGTGGCACGCTGTAACGCCACAGAGGTCGCCGGGGAGCTTGTTGCCGCAGGACTTACCCTTTGGAGCGAGGAGGGCCGGCTGTGTTATGCCGGCCCAGCCGGGGCCTTGAGCGATCGGCTCAAGGCTCGGGCCTCTGAAGTACGGGATGCTCTCGTTGAGCGCCTGATGGCTGAGCGCCAAATCCTGGCACCTCCCTCACTTGCGCAGCAACGGATCTATGCGGCTCACGTGATCGGAGGGGAAGGGGCGAGTTATTCGGTGCCCATGGCTTGGCAGATGAACGGGCCGTTGGATATCGATCGGGTGCGTAACTGCATGCAAATGCTGGTCCAGCGCCATGAAGTATTGCGACAGTCCTTCGTGCGTTTTGGCGGAGAGTTGGTCGGTGTCATCTCGCTGCGCGCCGAATTGGATTTCACCGCGCTGTCGCTCCTGGATGTGCCAGGCCAAGCCCCGTCGGCGGTCGCACACAGATGGCTGGAGGAGGAGGCGAGCAGACCTTTTGATGTGGCCCACGGCAGGCTTTTTCGAGGCCGTGTCATCAATGCAAGGGACGGCAGCAGCTATCTGCTATGGATACTGCACCACCTAGTGTGCGATGAGTGGTCCACCGCGCAGTTGCTGGAGGAATTCGTTGCTTTGTACAACGACGGCCTGGTGGCATTGCCGCCGCCATCAGCTTATCGGGACTACGTGCAGTGGGAACGTCAGCAAGGGGACAGCGACGGCCTGACCCATTTGTTGGAAAAATGCGTAAAGCGTCTGGAACGGGCCAGTGCTGAACCAAGTCGTGTTGTGCGCAATGACATGACTAACGGTAATCGGACTGCCCTGGAACAGCGTGAGCTTGGCTGTGAGGCGAGTGCCGCCGTCAGTAAGGCCGCACGAGCTCTGAAGGTTTCAGAGTTCGTTTTCATGCTGGCCGCCTTCGTCATGTTGCAAGCACGTTACTCGACTACGCGCAATGTTTCACTCATCACCCCTGTGACGGCGCGCTTGGACGAGCGATTGATGAGTGTCGTTGGACCTGTGCAGCAACTGGCGCTCATTGGCGAGAGGGTAGCGCCGAATCAAGCGTTTTCGGACGTATGCCAGCGCATTGCCCGGCAGGTCGAGGAAGCGATGTCGCCAGATTACCCTTCGATGAACCGCGTTTTGAGCGAGCATGCCTTGCGCAACAGCGGGGCGCGCGCCGATTTACCCGGAACCCTCTTTGTGATGACCGGTCCGGCCATGGACTTGCAACTGGGGGGAGTTCAAGGCTCATCGTTGGGGCTGCGCAACCGGGAGGCCAAGACGAACCTCTTGGTGTGTGCAAGTCGCAGCAATGGTGTTGTGCACTTGGCTTTTGAATATCGGCAGGAGGTGTTCGACCAGGGGATCTGCGAGCAAATGTTGGCCGACTATGCGCATTTGCTCGAGCTTTGTGCTAACGATGATTTGACCTGCGAACAACGGGTGGGGCAAGCCTACCCGTCACACCGACCAGTCAACCCTTTAGCGCAGGCGGTTCCTCGAGGGAGCGTGCCACAATGGCTGGCCGACGTTGCACGTAGCAATCCCGAAGCTGTCGCGATCACCGGTGCCGAACAGGTTACCTACGGCCAGCTTGATCAGTTCTCCGCAGACGTCGCGCAGCGCCTAGCCACCATGGCCTTGCACGGTGAAGCCTGTGTAGCGGTATGGGGCCGGCTGAGCGCTCGGATGATCGGTGCGATGTGGGGGGTGATGCGATCTGGCGCTTGTGTTGTGCCATTCGATGCCGACCTTCCGTGGTACCGCGTAGAAATGCTCTGCCAGCGCGACGGTATCCAGTCGCTGGTGATCTGCGACCCGTCTTTGGTGGCAAATTATGCCCCGCAAGACATGGGCATGCCTGTGGTGGTGCTCGATCAGGCGTTGGCGGTGATGCCGTCCTGCCCGGTTATCGAGGCGATGGTGCCTGTACATGCAAGCTCACTGGCCTATGTAATGTACACCTCTGGATCCACTGGTGAGCCGAAGGGGGTGAGCGTTTCCCATAGTGCTTTCGCCAGCTTTATCCATTGGGCGACAAACGCTTTCGAATTCAGGCGCATCGAAGCGTTCAACGTACTGACGCATGCGTCGTTTGATGTGTCGCTGTTCGAGGTGTTCGCGCCCCTTGCAGCGGGTTGCCCGTTATACATCGATGCTGGTAAGACCTATCATGACCGGCTGCGTGGCTTAAGCGCCGGAGGGTTCGCAGCTGTCCCTTCGGTACTGCGGTCAGCTCTTGCAACGGGTATCTCGCTGCAGTCCGTGACACACCTGTTTGTTGCCGGTGAGGTGTTTTCTCCGGCATTGGCCGCCTTATTGACCAGCGAGGCCCCCGAGAGTTCGGTGTGGAACTTGTACGGTCCAACGGAGGCTGTGGTCTACACAAGTCTTCATAAAGTGGTGGGCCAGGGGCCGGTTCCAATTGGCGTTTCTCGCGATGGTCTCCAATGCTACGTGATACGAGACGACTGGACTCGGCTGCCTGATGGTGCGGTAGGGGAATTGGCCATCGGTGGGGCTATCGCGCGTGGGTATCGCGACATGCCTGCCTTAACCGCCGCGCGCTTTGTACCTGATCCGTTTAGCGGTCAGATCGGGGCGCGAATGTACTTGACCGGTGACAGCGTATTCGTGGACGGGCGCGGCATGCTCAACTATGTCGGGCGACGGGACCGGCAGCTCAAGAGTCTAGGCGCGAGGCTGGAACCAGAGGAGATCGAGCGGGCTTTGCTCGATCATCCGCAGGTCACGGCTGCGTTCGTCTGCGGCAGCTCGAAAGAAGGGCTGCTTGTCGCCTTTGTTGAGGCCAGAGCGGCACAGTTGCAGGAGCATGATTTGCGCCGCTTCTGCCTTCAACGTTTGCCTCGCGCGATGACCCCCAAGCGTTTCGTCATCAGCGATCACCTCGAACGCACGGCCGCTGGCAAGCTCGATGCGTCAGCACTACGGGGGCGGTTGAAGCAGCTTGAGTACCAGGCCCTGACAGCAGGGCAGCCGACGACCGAAACCCAAAGGCTACTCATGCAGCTCTGGGGCGAGCTGCTTGGGCACACGGCTTTTGACATTCGCACCAACTTTTTCGAGGCCGGCGGCAATTCATTGATGCTGCTGGCGCTCCATGACCGATTGCCGGGCAATAAAAGTGGTGTCGATGCACTCAGCGTGATCGATCTGTTCACTTACACAACAGTGGAACAAATGGCAGCTCGGCTGGACCATACCGTTCGTCCCATCATGGATGAAACGTCTTCGCGCAGTGCCAATAACTACCGGGCGGCTTTGCGTCGTCACAAGGTCAAGTATGGAAACGATGAATCGATTTGAAGATGAAGAACAATGGCTGGGCAAAGCCGCGATTGTCGGCATGTCATGCCGGTTCCCAGGAGCGTCGGATGTGCGACGGTACTGGACGAACTTGCTTGAAGGGGTTGAGTCTGTCGAGCGATTTGACCCCATGCTCAGCACCCGTAGTCGTTTCGCCTCCAATGAGCTGCCTGATGGCGGGGTAGTCGGTGCCGAAGCCGTTATGCCGGATGTCGATGCGTTCGACTACGAGCTCTTCGGTTATACCCTTGGCGAGGCCCGACGATTGGACCCGCAGATGCGCATTGCGCTGCAATGCGCTCATGAGGCCCTGGAGGATGCTGGCTGCGCGGGGATGAAAACCGGTGACGGCAAGGTCGGCGTGTTCTTTTCCGCCAGCATGAGCACCTACCTGCTGGAACACTTGCTCGAAGAGAACATGGACGGGCTCGGTGCCTTGCTGGGTAACGACAAGGACCATATTGCGACCACCATCGCCTTTCGACTGGGGCTCACTGGCGCTGCTGTCAGTGTCGGAAGCGGCTGCTCCAGTTCGGCGGCAGCGCTGCATTTCGCGTGCCTGGCCCTGGCGACCTACCAATGCGACGTGGCGGTTGTCGGCGGGGCATCGATTATCTTCCCGCAGCGTCAAGGTCATGTCTATCGGGAGGGAGGGGTCTATTCCAAGGATGGCCACTGTCGACCTTTCTCCGCGGACGCGACCGGTACGGTAGGTGGAAGTGGCGTCGGAGTCGTTGTACTCAGGCGACTGGACGATGCCGTGCGTGACAATCATTCCATCTATTGCGCCATTGCCGGGAGTGCCTGTGGCAATGATGGGCGACGTAAGGTCGGCTACGCAGCGCCTTCGGTCGAGGGACAGGTTGAAACGATTCGTCTCGCCCTTGCTACAGCCCAGGCAGACCCCAAGGCATTTGCATTCATCGAGGCGCATGCCACCGGTACGGCGTTGGGAGACCCGATTGAACTCGATGCTCTGCACAGGGCCTTCGGTGCGACCTCGGATCATGAGCCGTACTGCGCCCTGGGTTCCGTGAAGGCGAATATCGGGCACCTCGACAGTGCCAGCGGCATAGCCAGTGTGATCAAGGCTGCCTTGTGCGTATCCGAGCGTAAACGACCCGCTCAGATCGGCTTCAGAGAAGGCCACCCGCTGATTCCATGGAAAACCTCGCCATTCCATGTTGTCCCCAGTGCAGGCGCGCTGTTCGACACGGAGCAGGCGCGCTATGTGGGGGTGAACTCCCTCGGTATGGGTGGCACGAATGTCTTTGTGGTCCTGGAGCCGGCCCCCGAACCTGTTCCCCGGCTGCTCCAAGCGCCCCCGGCCTTGCCAATTCTACTGAGTGCGCATCGACCGGAGGTTCTGGAGGAGGTCGTGAAGGCGCTACAGGTCTTCGTCATGACACATAGACCTGATTTGGCTGACTTGGCTTATACCCTGAGCGTGGGGCGAAAATGCTATGACTGTCGCGCGGCGTTCATTTGCACGGACCTGGACGATTTGCTCCTGCAACTGGAGCAAGGCCGGTCTGCTAAGGTTGCAGAGAGTGAGCTGGAGTCTCGCGTAAGCGCTTGGTTGGTAGGCGAGGCCGTGGATTTCAGCGATCTGTTTCCGGCGAACTCGCGGCGTCTGCATTTGCCTGCCTATCCCTATCGCCGTACCGAGTGCCGTGTGGAGCGAAGCGAGGCGCCACGCGCGTCGAAATGGTGGCAAGTTGCGAGCAAGGTCCCCGATGTGCCATTGCCGCCGCAGGATCCCGTTACCGAGAGACTGGTGGAAGACTACAGTGCCGGCCTGATTCGCGATTTTTTGCTCGATCGGGTGACGGCTCTCAGCGCAGATCCAACCATCGAGCGTGCCCAATTGATCGATCAGCTTGGGCTTGATCCCGACTACCAGCGCTTCGGTGAGTACCTGGTCGAAAGCATGCTGGCGCGTGGCCTTCTATTAGGCGAGCAGTCAATGTTGCAGGCAAGTGCTCTGATGGGCCTACCTCAGTCGTCGCAGTTGGCCGCATCGGTGCTTGAGCGCTGTCCCGCCCGTGCGCCGTTGGTGCGACTGCTTGCAGATTTGGCAGAGCAGCGTGCATCGATCATGTGTCAAGGATGCCCCGCGCTGGAAGTTTTGGCTGAACAAGGCATGGACCGACTTAGCCAGGCCATTGGCAGCGATGTTCAGCGCAACGCTATCGTGGCCGATCAATTCGCTCAGGTCGACCTGTTCCTGCGTCGGTTCTGCGCCGAGCTGGGCAGACCGCTGCGTATCCTCGAGATCGGCTGCGGCCACTTGGCCTTGACCCAGCACTTGCTCGCTGCTCCGAACACGGAGCATCTGGCCGAATACTGGATTAGCGATGAGAGTCAGTCTTTGGTCGAGCGGGCCCGAGAGAGACTCGAGGAAAAGGTACAAGCAACGCTTGGACAACTGCGTTTCGCACGTTTCGATATAGACCGTCGGCCAGCTGCCCAGTCGATACCTGTCGATCACTTCGACGTGGTGATCGGTTTCAATGTCTTGCACGTAGCGACGAATCTGCAAGCCGCGTTGGCCAATCTTGGTGAGTTGATCAACGATCAGGGCGTACTGTGCCAAATCGATTCGACAGATTCGCGGCTCTCCACGCAATTGATCTGGGGCATGCTTGCGCAGTGGTGGCGTTACGAAGACAAACGCGCTCATGGCCCTTTGTTGTCGGTCGCGGGCTACCAGCAGTTGCTGGCATCCGCATGCGGTGAATACCTGCTTGCGGGGTCGCCCAGCCAAGAGACCGAATCTTTGCTGTGGTGGGGGCGACCCAATCCCTACGCCAAAGAGCACACCTATATTCCTCAATGGCGACGTTTTACCGGAGCGTGCGAGCAGCGCTGGCCGACCGGTGATGTTGTGCTCGCATTCGTCGATGATGCAACGCTGCGGCGCGGGATCGAAAACCTGGCCGAGGAAAGTCAAGCGAAGGTCTTAGCGGTGGTCAGTGCCGCGAGTGATGCGCTATCCCCCGAAGATCACATTGTATCTATGGGCAACGAGGAACACGTCCGCCTGGCGATAGATGCATGCCTGCGGCGTCATGGCCGGATCGATCGGGTCGTGTATGCCTGGACTCGCCCCGTCCCGGGTGGTGAGTTGGAGGCTGCTGTAACTACTTCTCTGGGTACTTTGCACTGGACCGCGAAGATCCTCGATCAGATGCAGGGTGATAAGAGCATCGAGTGGTTGGTCATTTCCCGCGGTCTTTTCAGGGTGGCGGGCAATGAGCCTGTATACGCTTCCCAGAGCTTGGCTTACGACATGTCGAAAATGATTGAGCTGGAATATCCCCAGTTTCATCTGCGTCATGTCGAGCTGCCGGCCGACGGTGCATTACCACCGGCGTTTGCCACCGCATGTACCTGCGCAAACGTCTCTGGGACGCTAGCCGTTCGGGGGCGGTACCTCTGGCAGCCTTACCATGCGCAGGTGGATCTCTCCCCTGATGAACCCGATCTCGATGGTGCCGTCCTCGTGCTGGTTGGAGGACTGGGTGGCATTGGTTTAACTGTCGCGCAAGCGCTCGTGCGTCGCTTTGCCGTCCACCTGGTCATCCTCCATCGCGCGCAGTGGCTGGATCGCCCCGAGTCCGAGAATGATGAGCGGCAGGTGGCGATTCGCCGGCAGCTTGCTACGATCCGTGGCCAAGCCTCCTCCCTACAACTCGAGCAGCTTGATGCCAATGATCGAGAAGCGGTGTTTGCCGCAGCGCGACGCATCGGCGAACGCCATAGCAAGATTGACGGCGTGCTGTATCTGGCGGGCGAGATCGATCGCGAAGGCGTGTTGCGCAATCGTTCGTTCAGCATGCTCGAACGCTCGATTCGCACCAAGACTCATGGCGTTACCAATGTTACTGAAGCATTCGCCCACTTGCGCCCGGATTTTCATGTGAATTTCTCCTCAATCGGTGCGGTCTTGCACAAGGCGAAGTTCGGGGAGGCCGGTTACGTCATCGGGAATGGTTATCTGAATGCTCATGCGCGAGCCGGCGCAGCAGACTCTACGTGCCGATTCATTTGCATCAATTGGACCGATTGGCAAACCGACGGGATGTGGGCCTATGCGCAGAGCGAGTTCCAGTCACGCTACAGGTTGAACGACGAAAAGCGTGAGAGCACGACGGACACCTGGGGCGATAGCCACTGGCTTCAGAGCGTATCTGCTCGGCAGGGTGTCGAAACGCTCCTCAGAGTCATCGCGAGCGACCATGAAGAAGTGGTGGTGTGTGCCCAAGACTTGCCCTCGCTCATGGCCTATCAACAACAGGCGACGCACGCCGATTATGGGCGCTACCTCGATAGTCTGAAACTGAGCGCTGCCGTGCAGCCCGGCTCTCGAGAGGGCGGGTTGGCATTTGTGTCGCACGACACTGCTCGATCACTGGCGCAGATATGGGAGGAGTTGCTGGGCGTTGCAGTGCAGGGCAATGATGACAATTTCTACAGCGCGGGTGGTGATTCGTTGTTGGCGTTGCGACTGTCGGCCCTGGTGAAACAGGCACATGGTGTCGATCTTTCGCTCTCCACGTTGCTTGACACGCTCACGTTTGGTGCTCTCGTGGCCTACATCGACATGAAAATTGCCGAGAAGGCGCCGTCTTCGGAGGTTGGTATTGAACTCTGAGTCGCAGGCATTCGAATCGCTCGTCGAACTCTATCGACAAGGGGGGCGCGTTCTACTGCAGGGGGAAGCGCTACAGGTCAAAGGACCCAAGGAGCATTTGTCGAGTGAGCTGCTACAGGCCTTGGCGCGGCACCGGAGTGAGCTGAGGCAGTTGCTTGGTGCTTCAGGTAAGGGGGCCGGTGCCTCGGTCGGTGTTCCGTTGTCCAATGCTCAGGAAGAAATATGGGCTATGGAACGGGCTCGCCCCAGCAGCTCGCGATTTGGCTTGACCAGCTGTGTATTGATCCAAGGGAGTTTGGACCCAGGCATCGTGACTGAAGTTGTGAATGCCTTGATGGAGCGGCATGTTGCCTTGCGCATGGGGTTCGATGCAGAGCATGGCGACGCCCGCCAGCAGGTGCATCCGTTCAGGCCTGTCAAGGTATCGGTCGAGCGTGGTAGCGAGCAGTTACCCGACAACATGCTCTCGGTACTGCGCCACCTCGCCGCCGAGCACGCCACACGGCCCTTCGACCTGTCGACTGGCCCATTGCTGGACGTCAACCTCTGCACCCTGGGCAGTGAGCACACTCTGTTGACATTGCGTCGGCACCACATTGCCAGTGATGGAACTTCCTTCGCGATCATCGTCGATGAGTTCTGTCGGGGTTACCGGGCGTTGCATGCCGGTCAGGCGCTGCCGGAAAGCGCCGGATCCTTGGGGTATCCCGCATTCGTGGCGTATGAGCGAGCGACGATTGCCAAGCAGGGGCGGGCGGCACTGCTCGCTTGGTGGCGAGCACAAATGTGCTGCGCGCTGGAAATTGCGTCCGCGGCGGGGCGTCCGAGCCTCGAACGAGCAGCGTTGATCGGCGGTTCCGGCAGTATGCGTTCGTTCGAGTTCACCTTGCAGGCCCCCGTAATTGCCAGCCTGCAAGCGTTGTCGCGACGGTGCGGTGAAACACTTTATTCGACAATGTTTGCCCTTTTTCGATTGTTGCTCGAGGCCAGGCAATCGCCCGGTGCCGAGTGTATTGGGCTAGATGCCTCGATGCGTGACGCCGCCGAGTTCGAACGAACCGTGGGCTTGTTCGTCAATCGTGTACCCATCGTCCAGGGCGTGGAGCCAGCCATCCCTTTCACGGCAATGGTCGCACAGGTCGGCAGAACCCTACGCGCCGCGCTGGCTCACAAGTGGCTGGCGCATCATGAAATCGATGCGCAAGCCACAGCTGCCGGGCTGTCGGGCTTGAGCTATCTCTTCGGATTCCATAACAACGCACATGCCACGTTTTCGTTACCTGGGTGTTCAGTAGCGGCAAACCATGTTCATAGTGAGCAAGAGCACGATGTGCCCTTCGTCTGCTATTTGAGTGATGCAGGTACCTCATTTCGCATCAGTGTGGCCTATCGCATCCTCGCGCACACCGAGGCCTTGGCCAGCGATTTCGATGTACTGTACCAGCAGGTGGCCCAACTGGCAGTCGATTGTCCAGACGCGAGCTGCAGTGAGTTCATAGGGGCTTTGCAGGCTCGACAAGAGCAGCTGTATAGCGGACATCGAGCAGCTTTCGCGCGGATGAAACAGCGGCGGTTTGCGCGAACCAGCGGGAGTGGCAGCGATGCATGAATGGAAAAAGCGGTTTTCGCTCGATCGTTCGGCTCAGCCCAGCGGACACATGTCCGACTGGCGGGACAGCCTGGTGCAGGTACCGGCTGAGGGGCCTTTCTTGTCGGTGTTCATGCCCGCACGTCCAGATGTTCGGCTGGCTGAGGTGTTCCGCCGGTATGCTGCGTGGATCGAGGCCCGGCTCGACGAGCGTGGCGCATTGCTGTTTCGTGGTTTTGAAGTCGGTGGCGCGCGCGAGTTTGAATTGTTAGGCCAATGGCTGGGTTGTACCCCCACCATCAGTCGTGAGGAAACCTCTCCTCGCACGCGTATTTCCGGCAGCGTGTTCACCGCCACGGAGTACCCTGGTGCCTACCCCATCGCGTTTCACAACGAAAATTCCTATCAGCGGGCGATGCCTGCCAAGCTGCTTTTTTACTGCAGCCAGCCTTCGCAAACAGGGGGGGCGACATGGCTTGCCGATTGCCGAGCGGTATGGAAGATGCTACCTGAGGGCATCCGGTCATCTTTTGCCCTTGGCGGTTATCAACTGGTACGCAGTTATCACCCTTACTTCGGTATGTCCTGGCAGCAAGCTTTCGGTGTGAATGATCGAGCCGCTGTTGAGGCCATCGCCGCTTGCGACGAGATACACCTAGAGTGGAAGGACAATGGCGTGTTGACCACGACGCAAGTTCGTCCTTGTGTGGCAGTGCACCCGCGTACCGGTGCGCTCTGTTGGACCAATCATGTGTTTTTCTTCCACCACTCGAATTTGCCGCTGCATGCGCGCGAGGCTTTGGCTGTCGAGGCGCGGGGAGATCAACTGATCAATGACACGCGTTACGCCAACGGCGAGGCTATCGAACTCGACATACTCATGGCGATCGGGCAGGCTTATGACGCTAATACGGTGTCAATCGAATGGCAGCCTGGTGATGTGCTGTTGATCGATAACCTGTCCATAGCGCATGGCCGCGCACCGTATGCGGGTGCGAGGATCATCTATTTTTCCCAGTTGGATCAGATCGAGTGGGCGCAACTGCGTACCCCATCGTGTGTTCAGGAAGAACCATCATGAGCTTTTCCTCTCTGTCTTTGCCGCAGTTGCAGGCTTATGGCCGTCGTACTACGGGTGAAGAGTCCTCGGAAATCATCTGCTGCACCTTTTCTCTTTCCGGCGACCTCAGCATCGATATGCTGCGACAATCTGCCTTCGATGTGCTGTCGCGCAGTCGGATTTACCTGCCGGGAATCAACGTCGAATGCTCGGTGCAAGCGATCGAGGCGTCAACTCTGCAAGGTGCATCTGAGCGCATGGCCAAGGCGCAGTTGCTGGCCAGTTCTGCGTGCGCTCTGGCATTGGTTAGTATCGACCAGCGCAAATGGTTGGTCGCAGTTTCCCGCGCCTGGGTTTTTGACGCGGATGGCTTATCGCTGTTCGTCGTACAGGCACTTGAACAGATGTCGAGCGGCGCATGTGGGTATGAGGGGCGCATATGCTACGCGGACTACATGAACTGGCAGCACGAGTTGATGGCCAGTCCAGAAGCCCAGTTCGGCAAGCAGTTTTGGACCCGGGCGGCCGCTTCTTTCGAACCGCTCCTGGAGCTCCCGATCGAAGAGCGCCTGAAAGCGCCTTTTGCCACCAGCGCGACCTTTTCAACGTGTGCATTGAGTGAGGCGCTCGGGCAACGCCTCGATTCAATCGCCGCTCGGCTACAAGTGTCTGCCCAAAGCTTGGTGCTGAGTGCGTGGCTAGTGGTGCTTGAGCGTCTGCTGCCGGAGCGAAGCAAAGACCTGATCGTCGTCCTCAGTAACCGTGAAGAGATGTTCGAACATCTGGTCGGCCGGTTGGACTACGAACTGCCGGTGACATTCGAGGTTTCCAGCAGCACGTCGTTCGCCGGGCTGGCCAAGCATGTATTCAAGAAATTGGATGAGTGCGGTGAGTGGAAGGAGTGCTTTTTTGAGCAACATTTGGCGATTGATGCCGATCGACAGAATATTCGTTTCTCCACGCGCACGCTGCGAACTGGGCAAAGTCGGGAGTTGAGCTGGGAAGAGCACCCGCATGCCTGTTTCGCGCCGTCCAGCCACCTCGAGGTGACCTTTGCCCGCGGGGCGCGAGCGCACCTGGTAATGAGTGCGAACCCCGCTCGTTATTCCCAGGCGACCGTCGATTTTCTTCTGGATGAATTGCACGACATCCTGACCCGGGCAATTTCGGATGTATCGGTCCAGGTCGGTCAGTTGAACGTGGCTGATCTGCAGGCTGATGGATGGATGGTGTCGAGGCGGCGAGGACACACCGAGCACGCTTTAATGATGGTTGATGACCGTATCCGGAATGTCATTGAGCAGCAGGGGCAGCAAATCGCGCTCGATTACGGCGCTCAGGCATGGACCTACGCTGAGCTGGGTGAGCTTGTTAGCGAGCAGGCGCAAGCGTTGCGCGACATCGGTATTGGCATTGAGGATTGCGTGGGCTTGTCCGTTGCTGACCCGGTGCGCTACCTGATCGGCGCCTTGGCAGTTTGGCGGGTTGGCGCTCATTTCGTTGCGCTCGGCGAGCATGTGCCGGCGGTACGTCGACAGCACATCATCGATAGTTCGAAAGTGAAAGCGATCATTGAGATCGACGGCGGCGTCCGGGCGCAGTCGGCACTGGGGGCCACCACGCCGCGCGCTCAGGCGCGACGATGGCCTCTGGACGTGCTGGCCTACATAATCTGCACGTCCGGCACCACCGGGGAGCCGCGGGCGGTCGCGGTATCGCAGAGGGCGCTCGCCAACCAGGTGGAGGCCTTGACCAGACACTTCCCCCTCATGCCGGGTGAACGCGTACTGGGGCGCACGCCTGCGACCTTCGATGCCTCTCTTTGGGAGTGGGTGCTGACATTCTGCCGTGGTGCGCGGCTGCACCTGCTGAACGTCGTGGATGGCGCCTCGGAGCGCGCTGTTATTGCGGCGCTCGAGGCGTTTCCATTTCACATCGTGCAAATGACTCCCAGTCTTCTGTCGCGTTGCTTGCATGCGGGCGGCGCGCCAGCATTGGCGAAAGTTGCGCATGTGGTCATCGGTGGTGAGGCTCTCCCGGGGACTTTCGTTGCCGCGTTGGCTCAGCACGGTGGTTCGCTGATCAATGCGTATGGGCCTGCAGAGACCTGTATTAACGCCAGTTTGTATCGAACCACGGACGACGTGCATTCCAGAACTGTGCCCATTGGTGAACCATTGGATGAATACGTCTTTTATGTCGTAGATACCGCCTGTCGGCCCACTCCAGTGGCCGGCATCGGCATGCTGTGCATTGGTGGTGCAGGATTGGCGAGGGGGCTGGTGGGGGCATCTGCTGCTACTGCTCGTCACTTCGTGCCGGATCCGTTCACCTCTTGCGCGGGTGCGAGAATGTACGTTACCGGTGATTGGGTGCGTCGCCTGCCAAACGGCACCATCGAGTTCGTCGGGCGCCAGGATGACCAGATGAAACTCAACGGTGTACGCATCGACCGAGCGGAAATCATCGCTGCCATTAACGCTGAGCCTGGAGTGAAGCAGGCCACGCTCATAAAACTGAGCGAGCCATTGCCTTGTCTGGTCGCGTTCGTGGTTCCTGTATCGCCTAACCATTTCAGCGTTGAAGCACTGAGCGCTGCACTAAGGGTGAAGTTGCCGATGAGCATGTGTCCGGCCAGGATCGTCGTGCTCGCGGACTTGGCGCTGGACCCGCACGGTAAGGTCGATCAACAAGTGTTGCGTGATCTCGCCCAAGCAGATCGGCAATCCGAGTTCGTGGCGCCGCGCACGCCGACCGAAGCTCTGGTCGCGAAATGTTGGTGCTCGGTGCTCGAGATAGAGCAGGTGGGTGTGCATGATAACTTTTTCATGAGTGGCGGCCATTCACTTTCGTTTAGCCGCCTGATCGTCGCATTGCGTGAAGCCTTTGGTATCAGCCTTTCGCTAGGCAGTGTGATTGATGCGCCGAGTGTCGCTTCGCTGGCACGTCACATTGATGAACAACTGAACCGAGGCGTATGAGCGTGCCGGATGATATTGCGATCATCGGTGGGGGACAGTCAGCCAAATATGTGCTGCTGGCACTTGCCCATGCAATCGTGTCCGGACGGTTGCCCAGCAGTTTGCGCGTTGCTGTCTATGAGCAGGGCAGGCAATGGGGGACGGGACTGGCCTGGTCTCCGGAGGCTGTTGGAGACGCGCATCTGTCGAGCCTTGCAGCACCCTCGCTGCGGGCAGAGGTGGGTCGCCAAGAGGGGGGTAGGTTCGAACAGATCGTGGCGTTTCTACGCAGTCAGGGGGCTCGGGTAACCACCGAATTGCAAACGACGATTGAAGTGATCGAGCCCGCTGCTGAGGGCTGGACCTTGCACGGCAATCGGGGGCCTGTGCCGGGCGCTCGACACGTCGTGTTGGCGATCGGGCATAGCGCCTTTGCCCAGAAGAAACCCGTCGACGGAGTGCTTCACTGTCCTTGGCCTTTCGCTCAGTTGTGCGCTCGTGTCGATGCGCAGGTTGCCCAAGGCGGGGCACGCGTCCTGATTTTGGGCAGCTACCTGACGGCGGTAGACGTGGCGGTGGGGCTGGGGGCGAGCGCAGAAGCGGGTCAGTTGCACCTTAGCGTGCTATCCGGTAGTGGGGAGTTGCCGAAGGTTTGGGGGGCTCCGCCACCGCCTTTGGATGTCGACGCACTGTGCCAAGAGGTCATGCGCGAACCTATCGCCCAGTGTCGCGCGCAGGGGAGACTGGATCTAGCGGCAATTGAGCGGATGATCCTATTCGCCGCATTCGGTGAGTTGCATGGGACGGGCGCTTCGTTGGCGGGAAAACTGCAGCGACTCTGTGCTGGTGAGCCCGGGCAGCGTCTGAAGGAGGACCTGCGGGAAATCGAGCATGGAGCGGTATTGGCGTGGCAGACGGGATTGTTCGGTGGACTGCCTTTATTGAGTGAGGCGTTCCCAACATTCAGCGATTGCGACAAGCTCAGATTCCTCTCGTTGCGCTCTCGCTACTACCGTGCGGCGATGCCCATGGCTGGTGAGAACGCACGGCGACTCAATGCCCTGTTCGAGGCTGGCTCGCTTGATGTTCTAGCTGCACCACAAGGATATCGCTTGATTCAGGATCAGAAGCACAATGTCCAGTACCTCGAGATCCAGGACGACGCTGGCAATTTCCTAAGCGTTGGGGAATTCGATCTGGTGGTAGCTGCCGCTGGGTCGGATGTACGCCTTGAACGAACGGTTTCCCCTTTGCTGCGTGACCTGTACGAGCGCGGCCTGGCCTGCTCGGTCTACGCCCAGGATGCAGGCAAAACCGTCGAGCTGGGTGGGATTAGGGTGAACCCGCGCACCTGTGAGGTGGTGCCGGCAGAAGAGGCTGCAGGGCCGGCAGAGGGCAGCCTGTTCGCAATCGGGCCTTTATTAATCGGAACCTATCCGGACGCGCAGAGCGTCGGTCATATCGCGCGTGATGCCGAACGCATCGCCGAGCGGCTGGTGGCCTTGATCGCAAGGGATTGACGGTCGCCCCTCTGATTTCAAGGGGTGGCTCAAAGGAATTGAATAGCACAGCGAGAGAACATGCAGTCGATTATCCAGCTTCTTCTCCTTCAAAATCAGCTCTGCAAGCGAGGTTCCGCAGTAGCGATCAGCGCTCGATTGAGGAGCCCTCGTGCGCCAGATAGGCTGGTCAGCGTAGGCCGTGAGGCACGAGTATGAGTTGTAAGCTCGGTCAGGCAGGGCGCACCCGTTCCAACAGCATCCATTATCTGCGTGACGGTGTGAACGCTTCCACTTCACTCACCTTCGCGGAGTTGGACGAGGCCGTTCGCGAGGCCGCTGCGTTTCTCCAGCATGGCTGTGATGTACGTGCCGGGCAGCATGTGATGATAACGCTGCGAGACCCGCTGCGCTTTGCCACCGCATTCCTGGCCTGCCAGTACATCGGTGCCGTGCCGATTGGCCTCTCATCCAATTTCAAGCGTTTCAGTGTTGGCGATCATTTGCTGGCGATCGCTCGCGACGCTCAGGCCAGAGTGCTGCTGGTTGATGCGATGCAACAGCAACACGGGGCGATCGACGTGTTGCGCCAGTACACCGATGTCTCGGTGGTCGCAATCGGGGAGCGCTTTGAGTGTGGCTTTCGCGCAGCCGCTCGAGTGGACTCCCCGGTCGCCTTTGTCCAGTACACATCAGGTTCTACCCGCGATCCGAAAGGATCGGTGGTCAGCCGCAAGGCGCTTGAGGCCCAATTTGACTTGCTGATGCGTACATTTGGCTTCGACGAGCATTCGCGATTCGTAAACTGGCTGCCGCTGCACCACGACATGGGATTGGTAAGCAAGTTGTTGCTGCCCTATCACCTGGGCGCGACAAGTGTGCATATGCTGCCAGCCACTTTCATGCAACGTCCGTCCCGTTGGTTGCGGGTCATCGATGAGTTTGGCGGCACGGTCAGCAGCGCCCCGAACTTCGCTTATGAGCTTTGTCTTCACATACCGGAGCATGAGCTGCAGGGCATCGATCTTTCAAGCTGGTCCAGCGCCGTGTGTGGTGCGGAAGCGGTTCGCCATGACACGCTGGCAAAGTTCGCGACTCGGTTTGCCAGCCATGGCTTCGATAGCCGATCCCTGTGCCCTGCTTACGGCATGGCTGAAGCCACCCTCATGATCAGCGCACGGCGTGGTCTTGCACATGACGCCCCCGCGCAACGGGGGGAGCAGGCTGCCGGTGAGTCTCTCGCTACCATGGGCGCACTTGCCAGCTGTGGGATGCCTGAGGACACAGATGTCGACATCAGGATCGTTGACACGGCAACCCGTCGTGAATGCGAGCCTGGTCAGGTCGGAGAGATTTGGGTTAGCGCTCCGAGTCTTGCGCAAGGCTACTTGCGCAATGGGCAAATCGATAGCGATGCGTTCGACCATTGCCTACCTCAGGTCCCCCGTAGGCGCTACCTGGCCACTGGGGACCTGGGTTACATCGCAAGCTCCGGCATTCATGTGCTGGGCCGTATAGGCAGCGCGATCACGGTGGCCGGACGCAAGTATTTCTTCACCGACATCGAGTTTGCCATGCTGCAACTCGATTCACGCTTTACGCCTAACAGCGCGGCGGCGTTGAGCCGAGATGGTGGACAGACGGTGACACTCGTCTATCAAGTGCGACCGAGCGCCATTGCGTTGGACGACCTTCCTGTACTTGGCGAGCGTTGTGCCTCACGGATCGAAGCCATGTTCCCGATCGCCGTTGCCGGGGTGTTGTTCACTCATCGCTCCTTGCCTCGTACCAGCAGCGGTAAGCTGCAACGCGATCGTGTGCGCGAAATGTTCGAGGTTGAGCCTTTGCAGGGCTCTTATATCATGCGCGCACATCGGCAGTCGGCCCCTGAGCCCGGTGCCGGGGCGGGCCCGCTGGAAACTGTTGCGCATCTGCTCGGACGCGCCGCGCACGAGCTTGATCTAGAGCGAACCCTGGTCGAGCTGGGAGCGGATTCGTTGACAATTGTCCGTATCCAGTTTGAGTGGGAGCGTCGCTTTGCTTGTGTCCTTGATCGGGCACGGATGTATGCCGGCGCTCGTCTTGGCGATCTGCTCGATGAAATTCACCCATCGGTACCACAGGTCATAGCGCCCCCTGAACCTGTAAGCGCTCGCAGCGTTGCGGCGACGCATTACCAGCGTGCCTTGGTGTTTGCGCAGACATTGGCGGGTCAGCCGATTTACACCCTGCAACGTGCAGTGTGTATCGAGGGGCAGATCGAGCCAGATCGGCTGCGGCTCGTGCTGGCTCGCCTGGAAGAACGGCATGAGGCTTTGTGCGGGCATTTCAGCCTCGCGTCCGGTGAGCTAAGTTATGTCGTCGACGCTGATTGTGCGCCCTCGCTCGTTTTTGAAGACCTGGGCATGCAGGATGCAACTGCGTCCGCCCGTCTGCATGAATGGAGTGTTCAGGGTATAGAAATCGATGCTGCTCGACTTTATCGGGTGGTACTGCTACGTCGACGCGAGGGTGGGGCGTTTCTCTTGCTTCAAGTCCACCATGCTATTACCGACTTTTGGTCGTTCGTCATTATCTGGCGTGATCTGTTCGCGTTGTATGAAGCCGTCTCGCGCGATGAGCTTGTGCACAAGTCGCCTGACGCTGCGCTCTATCGGCATTTTTGTCAGGAACATCAGGCTTATCTGGGGTCTCAGCAAGCCCAGAACGATGCACATTACTGGCAGTCAAAACTGAACTCGGCCTGTGATCCGCGCCTACCCCTCCTGGCGCAAGGTCTTGAACGGTATGAGGCGCGTAGGCATCGCAGTGAGTTGTCGAAGGACCTGGTCGCGGCGATTCGTGTTCGAGCGGCCGAAGTGGGCGTGACGGTTGGCTGTGTGTTGCAATTGGCAATGGAGGCAAGCCTCGGCATTCTCACGCGTCGCGAACGCGTCCGATATGGCGTTGCTTTACTCAATCGTGCTGCTCGGTATCGTGACACGGTGGGGATGTTCGCCAACCTGATACCAATGGAAGCCGAGGTAACTGCTAATGCGTGCATCGATGACGCGCTCCTAGATGTCAGAAATCGGTTGGCTAGCGCGCTGGCCCACGAGGCCGTGCCGCTTTCGCAGTTGGGCACGGACCTGGCCGCCAGCGGCAGTACGTCGGGCACCTGCTTCGATGTCGTGTTTGCCTACTTCGATATGGCAGGGCTCGATGTCGGCGCCGAATCCGTTGGGATTGCGTTTGAACGAGAGTTCGCCTCCTTCGATATTGGTGGACTGAAGGTGTCGCCCTTCCAACTGCCGCCGGCCTTTGTGCATTATCCCATGCAGATACAGTTGCTGGGTGACGATGACCATTTGCAGTTGTGTGTCGACTATCGTCATGACGCGCTGGATTCGCTGTTGGTGTGGTCATGGGTCCAGCAATTCCATTCGGCGCTAGCGGTCATTGCCCAAGGCAGTAATCGTCGGCTGTCCGCAGCAATGGCACTGCCCGCAACGATCCTTTGTAAATTGCAGGCGTGGGGTGAGGAAGCGGGCAGCCCCCCACCATCCACTATGGCGCGAATCGTCGGGCAGGCTTTGGCGCATCCCGATGCGATCGCTCTGATCCCCGCTGGTGAAGGTGAGGTGTGGACCTACGGGCGTTTGCTGGTCATGGCTGACGCCTACGCCAGGCAGGTGCGTGCGCATGCCACTGATAAGCGCCAGGTCGTAGTGGCCGTTATGCTGCCGCGCAGTCCGTTGGGCGTCGCTGCTTGCCTGGGGGTGATGTTGGCGGGGGGTATCTATCTTCCGATTGACCCATCGACACCCGTGTCCAGGCGTGACTACATGCTAAGTGACAGTGGTGCTGTCGCGGTGATAGCGAATAGTGAATCACTCCAGGCGGGCCTGACCCTGCCCTTGATCGCTACGCCGGATGATACGAGGGACTCATTGGCATCAAGCGATTCGATGAATCTATTCGCGTGCGCTAATGCGGGTGCCTACGTGCTTTACACATCCGGTAGTACGGGGCAGCCCAAAGGGGTTCTGGTCGACCACCGAGCTCTTGATCATCGACTCGACTGGATGATCGAGCGCCTTGCGCTTTCAGCCGATGATGTGTTCGTACAGAAGACGATTTGGACGTTCGATGTTTCGCTTTGGGAAATCCTTGCCCCCTTAGCACTGGGCGCCAAGGCTGTCTGCATACAACCCCAGCACGAGCGATATCCCGAAGCGGTGGCCGATGCGGTCTTGCGCAATGGGGTCACCATCATGCATTTCGTTCCCTCTGTGCTGAGCCATTGGTTGGGCATAGACGGTGTACGCAAGGCAATCGCAGGGTTACGGCACGTAGTGTGCAGTGGTGAAGCGATGCTGCCGGCCCATGTCCAAGCATTTTTCGCCTGCGCGCCCCACGTACGCCTTTTTAACTTTTACGGGCCCACGGAGGCCGGTATCGATGTGACCTATGCCGAGCTGTTTGCGAACTCGACAGAGGTTTCCATCGGGCGGCCTGCACCGAACTGCGAGGTGTCGATAGTCGATGAACAGGGCGTTCCGGTACTTCCTGGGGCTGAGGGTGAACTTGTGGTTGCCGGGCCACAAGTGGCGATTGGCTATATCGGTAAGCCGGCGTTGACCGCTGACCGATTCATCCCGCCACCCTTGGGAAGGGGATCGCGGAGCTATCGCACCGGCGATCGGGCTCGTTTCGATGAGCATGGCAACATATTCTACCTCGGACGTCTGGACGGTCAGGTCAAGCTCTCTGGATATCGCATCGAACTCGGCGAAATCGAGCAGACACTCAGCCGTCTACCGGGGATTCGCAACGTGGTGGTCATGCTTGTGGAAGAGGTTGGCCCTGCACGACTTTGCGCATTTGTGCACATCGACCATCAGGTAGCGTTGACCAGGATAGAGATCGAGGCGCATGCGCGGGCATGGTTGCCTGAATTCATGGTCCCTCGAGAGTGGCGATTGCTGACGGAATGGCCATTGCTGACTAACGGTAAGGTCGATCGCGCGCAGTTGCGCGCCGAGCGACGTCGTGACGGCGCTGACGCGCCGGTTGTTGGCGCCACCGGCCTTCGCGACCAACTTGCGCTGCATTGGCAGGCCGTGTTGGGCGGGCCTGTTCCTTGCGATGCTGATGATTTCTTCGAGTGCGGTGGCGACTCGATCTTGGCATTGCATCTGATTGGTCGTCTTCGCGAGGCCGGCATTGCCTTGTCGGTTCAAGCCTTATTCCGTAGCAGCAGTTTCGCTGGGATACAGGAGACCCTCGCCAGCAGCGGGAATGTGCAGCCCGCTGTCCCAGCCGTCGCGCCGTTCAGTCTGCTAAGCGAGCAGGAGCGTTCGGTTCTGGAAACGGCTGAGTTCGAGGATGCTTACCCGCTGAGCTATTTGCAGCGGGGAATCGTGTACAAGTTTTTCAACGATGATCACTACGAGGTCTTCGTAACAACCTTGGAACTCGTTGCTCGTTGGGACGCGCCGGCGTTACACCGTGCGTTGCGCCATGTCGTTGCTGAGCATGGTTTCTTGCGAACCTCTGTCGATTTGGAGCGCTTTGCCGAACCGGTGCAGATCCTGCACCGGTTCGTGGAGGTGGAACTGGCGGTCGAGGACTTGACCGAGTTCACCGAGGCCGAGCGTCAGCGCCAGTTGAAGTCCTGGATAGAGGCGGAGAAAAAAAGGCCTTTCACGTGGGAAGTGGCACCCCATTTCCGCTGCACTGTCCACTTGCTCGATCAAGAGCGCTTTCAGTTGACCTTTGCCGATGCTTCGCTCGACGGCTGGTGTGTGGCAACCGTGTTGACGGAGCTGCTAGAAGTCTATTCTGCCTATAGCATGGGCAAGGTGCCGGATACGGCCAGACGCCCACTGCTCGGCTATGCCGAGTTCGTGGCTTTGGAGCGTCAGGCGCTGACCAGTGCGGCCCATGCCCAGTTCTGGGCTAATGTGCTTGAGACCGGGTGTTTCGCCGATACACAGGCACCGTCGCTGTCCGCTGGTGGGCTGCACCGTCGGCTGACCTGGCAGGCCACGGCCCGACCGGTGGAACGTCTCAAGGCTATCGCCCAAGTGGCACGGGTACCATTGAAGAATCTGCTGATGGCGATCCATTTCTACGCATTGGCTCGCGTCACCAACAGTACGTTGCAGCGCAGTGGAGTTGAATTCAATGGCAGGCCAGAGCTGAGCGGTGGCGACCGTTGCATCGGGGTATTCAATAATCTGCTCCCGGTAGCTATCGATCTGCAAGGCATGAGTTGGGGGCAATTGCTGCGCACCTGCTTTGACATAGAGAAGAGCTATTTACCGTACCGGCGCTTTCCCTATGCTCGACTGGTCGCTATGAATGACGGGCGTCCGTTGTTTCAGGCGCTCTTCGTATATACGCATTTTCATGTGTATCGCGGCTTGCAGGCACTTCCACTGAAGGTGGCCAGTCACTATGCGTCCGACCAAACTTATGTGCCGCTGACCGTCCACTTTAACCAGGATCACCTTGGAGACGGTCTGCGGGTTCTTTTCGATTACGATGCACGGCATGTCTCGCGTGATCAAGTCGAGCAAGTCCGCGCGGCTATCGCTACGACGTTCGAGTTTTTGTCCCAGTACGACTCCATCAAGGACATGCTGGGCGAAGCGGTCTTTCCTGGTCCGGCGCTACCTGCCCCCCTTTCACTTAACGTTACACTGGACGAACCTTATGCATAGCCGTTCCAAGCCCACCGGTTTCAATGAGCAGAAGGAAAAACAGCAGTTTCTCTCCGAGCTTCTTGGGCAAACGGTGGCTGCACCGAGCGCCACCAGCCATGAGGTGGAGGGGGAGCCGCTGTCCAATCTTGAGGCTAAGCTGCTAGATATCTGGAGTGAGTCGTTTGCCCGTCCCGTCCAGGTGGAGGACAACTATTTCGCGCTAGGCGGTGACTCGCTCAAGAGCATCCGCATCTCTGCGCGGGCCAGGCGCGCAGGGCTTGATATAGCCATGCAGGACATCATCAATCACCCCACGGTGCGCGCGCTTGCCCAGCATCTGGCGGCTTGTGCGACGAGCACCAGCCTCTCGATTGATACCGTTGTGACGGCAGGCCAGGCCGAGAGTGGTATTTATCCCTCCACGGCTGCCCAGGAGGGTATGCTGTACCACTGCTTGGCCAACCCGCAGGATTCGCTCTATGTCTCGCAATTCAGCTGTGTGCTGGTGGGCGCGCTTGATCCTGGGCGTTTCGAGACCGCGTTGCGTCTACTGATAAAGCGACACCCCGCGTTACGTACGGCCTTTCCAGAAAGCCTTCGTGCTTGCCACAGCCAGCAAATCCATGAAAATGTGACGGTGATGCTGCGCTATGAGTCGCCTGACGTACAGACAGGCGTCACGGAGCTGGATCAGCTCAAGCGTCGCGAGCGCGAACTTCCTTTCGAATTCTCCCTCCCACCACTGTTGCGCATTTGCCTGGTGAGGTTGTCCGCAGAGCGGCATTTGTGGATTTGGACACAACACCATCTAATCGCCGACGGACGAGCTCAAGAATGTCTGATGATCGAGCTTGCGGACTTGTATGCCGGTCTGGCGATAGACTCAGCGTTGCACGTAGAAGAGGATCCGAGTTATCGCCATCTTCTGCTCGACACGCGAGCAAGAGCTCGGGCTGAACAACAATTCTGGGCCGATTATCTTGCGCATGTCGATGTCACGGGATTGCTAGGCAGGCAATCGGATGTCACCACGCCCGAGGAACTCTCGTTCGAGCTTTCTCAAGAAATCACTGGTGCGCTTGGTGATGCGCTAGTCAGTGCGCAACTGACGATGGCCAGCGCCTTTGCTTCCTGGTTTGCGTTGGCGCTTGCGGTAACGTTCGACCGCCGTGACCTGTTGGTGGGCCTAGTGACGTCTGGACGACATGCCGAGCATTCGGACTACGCCGACACCGTGGGTAACTTGATCAGCACACTGCCTTTGAGAGCGACGCTCAACGGCGGCCGAAGCTTGAAGCAGTGGACGCGGGCCATGCAGTCCAGCATCGCCTGTCTGCAACAGCGCGCACATGATTCGCTGCCTGACATCAAGCGCAGTATCGGTTGGCCGGCCGAGTCGGCGCTTTTCGATGCCATCTACGTGCACGAGAACCATGCCCCTGTGGGTCGGTTATTTGGAGTGGCGACAGGACTGCAGGTAGAGGACATGCAGTTTCACATCAACGAGGGCTACCCACTGGTCATCGTCTGCGAGCAAGCGGAGCGTGTGCGTTTCACTCTGCGTTATCAATCGCAGGTCTGCTCCAGTACTCAGGCGCAAGAGTTGATCAGCCGGCTACAGCAGCTGTGCAGCACTTGGGCGGATAAAGCATCGCTGGATCTCTCGAAGGTCGTTGAACTCATTCGATGAGCGCGATTTTCCAGCCGGCCGCGCCGTTTCAGCCGATGGCGGCGACGGCCTGGTCCAGATAGGCAAGGTTTGCCCGTTGTGCAGCTTGTTTGACGCGTTCGAGATTGGCTCGATCAATGAAGTTCTCTGTGATTGAAATGCCGCCTCGTTCGTTCAGAACCTGGTGCCACCAGCCACTGGGCGTGAACACAAGATCCCCGGGTTGTTGCACGCATTCGATCGCTTGGGCCTGGGCGAAGAGTGGGTGGGCCGTCAGGTCAGGTTCGAAAGTGTTTACATGACCTTGATACATCAGGGCCTGCTGATCCGGAGAATAGAACCGCCAGCGCTTGCGACCCGTAATCACGACATTCCAGGCACTGGTGTCGAGAACATCGACGTGCAGATGAGTGCCTGATCCAGCCGGTCCGATGAACATCCAGCGCCATTGCGGTCGCAAGTTTTCAGGCAGTTTCGCTTCTAGACGCTCGAACAGGTCGAGTGCTTCGTAATCGTTCAGTAGTTGCGGGCAATTGCGTTCGAAAATCCAATTGCACAGATACAAAGGATCGGCTTCTTGAGTGCACTCGAGATACTTCAGGTATGTGGCAAGCAGCATGTCTTGCGCGTCGCGGCCCCTTTGGCGGCTGACCGTTACCGTTGTATGGCCGGCATGTTTGGCGAAGTACTCATGGGACCATTTCCAACGCGCGGGCCAATGATCCGTTACGCCGCGAATGAGCACGGGTTTGCCCGGTGTGATGTAGAGACTGTTGAGCGTCTCGGGTGTGGGGGCGGTGATAATATCTATCGCCAGCGGCGCAGGTGGTAGGGGGTGATTTGACATGATCAATGAGGCCGAGATCGCGAGGGAGAGAGTATTCTATTGTCTTGGCGCTGTCGTTTGACAAGACATCTTAGAAGGATCTATGCGACTCTATCAATAGACATTTCAGAACAGCTCGATCATTGCTGATCGATGTGCCAATCAAAACAATTGTTCAGGGAAGAATGTATGCGTGATGAACCCTATGTCAACGCGCCATCGTTGACGGCGGAGCAGCGCGAAGCGTTACGCCAGAGGCTTGTCAAAAAGAACCTGATCGACTCGACACAACACGAGGGAGCACAAACCTTTATTTGCGAGGCGCGTGATCGACAAACGATTGTTTCCTTGGTGCCGGGGGGAGAATCGAACCTCGAAGGCATCTACCCTCTGACCTCCCTACAGGAGGGGTTGCTGTACCATCATATGTTGGCTGGCGATGCCGACCCATATTTACGTCATCAGATTGTTCATTTCACAAGCCGCGATGCGCTTGATCGTTTTGTCCTGGCTCTGTGTAAGGTGGTTGAACGCCATGCGGTCCTGAGAACCGCAGTGCTGTGGGAAGGGCTCGCTATGCCCTTGCAGGTGGTGCTACGTGCCGTTGAGTTGCCGATACTGGAGCTCCAGGCTCCGGTGCAGGGTGCCAGCGATCAATGGCTGACCGACCAACTAGGACCTGAGCATCGCATTGATATCAGTACCGCTCCGCTGATGAAAGGGCTTTTCGCCCGATCGAATTCCGGTGGCTGGTCATTGTTGATCCTGTCTCATCATCTGGTGGGGGATCGCACCTCCTTGCGTCTGATGCAAGACGAGTTGTCCCTGATCATGGCTGGTGATGAGGCACGCCTGCCGATCGTGAATCAGTTCCCAGATTACGCAGTAAAGGTTTGGGCGCTCGGTACGCAACGCGATGAGGCGTTTTTCCGCGAACGGCTTGGCGATCTACGTGAGCCGACTGCACCGTTGGGACTATTGGACGCGGTGGATGCACGAGCGGTGCTCGGTGAGGCCAGGACAGTGCTTGATGCTTCTCTGGTGACACGTCTACGTGAGCTGACGAGGCGTCATGGTGTCGGCATCCCCGCAATTCTGCACGTGGCATGGACGCTGGTGCTGTCGCGCCTGAGCGGGGTACAGGACGTGGTTTTCGGTACGGTGTTATCTGGGCGTATGAACGACCGGGCTCGTACTTCCAACATGCTAGGTATGTTGGTCAATACCTTGCCTTTCCGTCTGAACTTGCTGAGCCTGGACGTGAGCCAAAGTTTGATTCAGGCACAACGACTGTTAGGTGAGTTGGTCGAACACGAGCATGCGCCGTTCTCGCTGGCCCGTCGCTGTAGCGGCGTTGAGGGGAGCGGGGCGCTGACGGGGGCACTGCTCGATTACCGTTACCTGCCCGCATCGTCCGTAGCGCCATTGGCCGAGCGCTCGGAAGATGACCTGGTCAGTGAGCGCACGAGTTTCCCTCTGGTGCTTACGGTCGATGACTCCGGTCAGGCGCTGGTGTTGAAGGTGCAGACCTTGGCCGATCTGCAACCTGAGCGGGTTGCGCTCTACTGTGAACAGGCGTTAGAGCAGTTGGCGGTAGCGGTGGAGCACGCACCTTATCGTGCTGTCAGCGATCTGCAGGTGATCCCGGAGGAACAAATGGCTCGTCTCGTCCCTTCGAACGGGCGAGTCGATGATTTTCTGTTAGCCCGTGACAGCGTACATGGCCTCTTTGAGGCGCAGGTTGCACGTACGCCAAGGGCACCTTGTCTGATCAGCGACGCGGAGACCATCGATTATCTCGAGCTGGATACGCGAGCGAGCAGATTGGCGACGCACCTGCGCAATCTTGGACTGCGCGCGGAAGACCGGATCGCGTTGTGCTTGCCTCGCGGGATCGAGATGATCGTGGCGATGCTCGCGGTGATGAAGTCTGGAGGGGCCTATGTGCCGCTTGATCCTGGCTATCCGCAAGCACGTCTGCGTTTGCTGATTCGGCTTGCGCGGCCTGCTCTTGTATTGAGCGGGGCCGAGGGGGCTGAGTTGGCCCGCGAGTTGGGGCTGGCTCATGTTGACCTGCGGCAGCTCGAACGCTGGTCTGGCACCCAGGACGTCGATGCACCGTCGTCTTTGCCGCGCGTGTCTGCGCAGCAAGCTGCTTATATCATGTTCACTTCAGGCTCTACTGGGGAGCCGAAGGGCGTTACGGTCGAGCACCGCAACGTCGTCACATTCATGCGTGCGCATGCGCGATGGTGTCGGCTGGGGGAAGAGGATCGTGTACTACATTTCGCTTCGCCCTCGTTTGACAATGCCATTGCCGAGATTTTCCCTGCCTTGAGCGTGGGCGCCGCCATCGTGGTGCGCCCCGATGGTCCGGTGGCGCCTGACGATGCCTTCGTGCGCTATTTGGCGCGTCATCGTGTCACCGTGGTAGATCTGCCGACCGCATTCTGGCACCTTTGGGCACAGCAGGTCGCCACGGGTGACCAAGGCTGCCTGCCCAGGCCGCCATTGCGTCTTATCCTGGCGGGTGGCGAGAAGCTGCAGCATGACGCCTTGCGCGACTGGTTCAAGGCCTCGGGGACTCAGGAAATACGCCTTGGCGATAGCTATGGCCTGACCGAAACGACGGTCAATTCCATCATGGGCGAGCTGACTGCGGATCATGCCCGCTCAGAGAGAACATTGCCCCTTGGCAACGCTCTCGATAACAGCCGTACCTATATTCTTGATAGATACGGACGTCTGGCGCCACAAGGCTTGGCCGCAGAGATCTGCATTGGTGGTGCAGGCGTCGCACGAGGTTATCTCGATCGTCCCGCGTTGACCGCTGCCCGCTTCTTGCCTGATCCCTATGGGCCGCCCGGCACGCGTCTGTATTGCACGGGCGACATCGGGCGGCGGAATCGGGACGCGCAGTTCGAGTATGTTTGCCGCAACGACAAGCAGATCAAGTTGCGGGGCTATCGCATTGAACCGGAGGAGGTGGAGTCGACACTCCGAGGTGTTGGCGGCGTTCGAGATGCCAAAGTCATTGCTGATCAACAGCGGCTGATTGCCTATATCATCTGCGAAGACGGTGCAGCCCTCGACAGCGAGCGCTTGCGTGCTGGATTGTGCGAGGTGCTGCCCGCCTACATGGTGCCGGCCCTGTACCTTGAAGTAGCGCGATGGCCGGTCAATACCCATGGCAAGATCGACATCTCCGCATTGCCTTCGCCTGATGTCAACCGGTCCGACGAGCCTATGTCGCTGGTGTCATTGACGCCGATGCAGTCACTGCTGGCAGGCGTGTGGCGGGAGTTGCTGGAGCGCGATGTATTTGGTGTCGATGATGACTTTTTCGCATTGGGCGGTCATTCACTGCTGGCTATCAGGGTGGTATCGAGAGTTCGCTCCCTGACACAGGTCGCGCTCAGCGTTCGTGATGTATTCGCCTATCCGTTGCTCAAGGATTTCGCGCTCGCCCTCGAACGAGCTAAACCACAAGAGGAGCGTGTGATCAAGCGCCAGGGAGGTCCGGCTAGATTGTCGTTTGCCCAGGAACGACTGTGGTTCCTGAGTCGGCTCGATCGTCGCCAGAGTCTTGCCTACCATCTGAGCGGCGGCTTGCGGATCCGGGGAGCGCTCGATAGCGCTGCCTTAAGGGCCGCCTTCGCGGAGGTGGTCGAGCGCCACGAAGTTCTTCGCACCGTATTCATCGAAGAGCGAGGTGTTGTGCAGCCGGTCGTTGTCTCTGCCGATGAGGGGTTCAATTGGCGCGTCGAAGCGATAGCGATCGAGGAAAACGCCGAGTTGCACGTGGCCAAGCTGTTCGCCCATGCTGCCCAGCGACCGTTCGACTTGGCATGTGGGCCCCTGATTGACGCTACTTTGCTTCAGCTCGCGGCTGATGAACATGTGTTGCTCGTTACAATGCACCATATCATCTCCGATGGCTGGTCGATGAGCCTGCTCGCCAGCGAGCTGTCCGGGCTGTATGGGCACTTCGCCCACGGCGACATGTACCCTCTGATGCCGATGACGCTGCAATATTCGGACTACGCGCTGTGGCAACGTGAGACCATGGTTGTGCATGATGAAGATCTTCGTTACTGGCGCAAACATATGGCCGGCGCGCCAGCCTGTCTGAAGCTGCCTGCGCAACGTGCTCGCCCCGCGATTCAGGATCCAGCAGGGAAATGTCTGACCTTCACTCTCGATTGTGCCTTGACGGCTGCCCTACGTGAACTGGGGAGACGTCACGGTGTAACGCTCTACATGATTTTGCTGGGTGCCTATGCCGTGTTGCTGGATAGGCTGGCGGGGCAGACATCGGTGGTTATTGGTACGCCAGTGGCCAACCGTACTACGCTTGAGCTCGAGGGGCTCATCGGTTGCTTCGTCAACACCTTGCCCCTGCATATACGTCTGGGCGACAAGCCTTCGGTGGCGCAGCTGTTGGCGCGCATCAAGCAACTGACGATCGATGCGCAGGAGCGACAACACGTGCCGTTTGAGCAAATCGTCGACGCGGTACGCCCTGTTCGTGACCGTGCCTACAATCCCCTTTTCCAGGCCATGCTGGTCTGGCAGAACACACCGACCGCCAAGTTTCGGCTCGAAGGGCTGGAAATCAGCGAGGTGCATCCGCAGATTCAAACCACGCAATGCGATCTGGCCCTGATGATGGAAGAGCGCACCGATGAGGTGGGGGGGACATGGGTTTACGCGACTGCGTTGTTCGACGAGGACACTGTCGCTGACTTCCTTCAGACGTTCAAGTGTGTGCTGGTGGCATTGGTTGAGGAGCGCAACCTGTTTTCCGATGCGAGTTCCGGTCTAGCATCTGATCGTCTGCTCCGCGCTCACGATGTTGCCGCCATGATTCCTTCATCGAGTTCCGCCTGTCTGCACGATTGCGTGTCCCATTGGGCGCGAATGACCCCGAATGCCGTTGCGATCGAAGAGGGTTCGCGACAACTCGGTTACTTGGAACTGGATGCCTCGGCGAATCAGCTGGCTCGCTATCTGCGCTCACGCGGTGTCGGCGCTGGCAGTCATGTCGCGGTGGCGATGTCGAAGAGCATCGAACTGGTCATCGCAATTGTGGCGATACTCAAGGCCGGTGGCGCTTATGTGCCGCTTGAAACGCAATCGGTTAAGGGCCGCATGCTCGAGATCATCGAAGACAGCCAGCCTCTGCTGGTGATCATCGATGACGAGGGGCGCCAAGCGCTGGCGGGAGAAAGCGATGCTGCATGGCTTGACTATCACATGGAACATGCAGCCTGGGGAGGGCTTGCGGCTCACGGGCTCGATGTTGAAATCGCCGGCGCAGCTGCGGCTTATGTCATCTACACCTCTGGCTCGACAGGGCGTCCAAAGGGAGTGGTTGTGGAGCACGCCCAGGTCCGCTCGCTGCTGGACGTTCTCGTGGGCACGATAGGCGCGTTACAGGACGATGTCTGGAGTCTCTTCCACTCGATCGCTTTCGATTTTTCGGTATGGGAATTGTTCGGCGGTCTGCGCGCCGGGTCGAAGGTACTGATGGTCCCTGCAGCGCTAACACGCATCCCCGGAGAACTGTACCGTTGGCTCTGTGAGCGGAGGGTGACGGTATTCAGCCAGACCCCAGGTGCGTTCGCGCAGATAGTGGAGGAGCACCTGCGTGCACCTCGAGCCCATAGCTTGCGTCAGGTGATTTTTGGAGGTGAACAGCTGGATCCGGCACTGCTTCGTGGTTGGTTCGATGCCGATGCCGCTGGCCAAACCCAGTTTATCGACATGTATGGTATCACCGAGGGCACGATCCATACGACCTGGCATCGCTTGAGCGAGGACGACACACAACCATGGGCCCAGAGGTCGGTCGGCAAAGCGATCTCGGGGCGGCATGTGTATGTCCTAGATGAGCAGTTGCAGCCTGCAGGCAACGGCATCTTGGGCGAGATTTGGATTGCTGGTGAAGGGGTTGCTCGGGGATATTACAGGCTGCCGGCATTGACTGCGGAGCGTTTCGTGCCCGACCCATTTTCTGCCCGGTCAGGGGCGCGCATGTATCGCAGTGGTGACCTTGGACGCTTGCTCGACAATGGCGAGCTGGAATACGCAGGGCGCGCAGATGAACAAGTGAATGTCCGTGGCTTCCGTGTCGAGCTTGGAGAGGTTTCGGCGCGGCTGGCCATGCATCCTGCCGTCGGACAAGCTCACGTCGTTGCTCTTGCATCAGCAAGCGGCGGGATTCGACTCGTTGCTTATTATCGCCTCGGTCAACCTGATGAAGTCCCACCCTCACCGATTGCGTTTCGTGAGTATTTGTCCGGTATTTTGCCAGCTTATATGGTGCCGGTCGCCTATGTGCAAATTGCACAGTTTCCATTAACGGTGAATGGCAAAGTCGATGTGAAGGTCTTGCCAATGCCAGCGTCGGAAGATTTTTCCAGGCGCTTGTACGAACCCGCGATCAATGACACCGAATCTTGGCTGGTCGCGACATGGTCGCAGCTATTGGCAGTCGACGATATTAGCCGGCACGATGACTTTTTCGAGCTGGGCGGCCACTCATTATTGGTTGGGCAACTGGTGGCGCGCATCCGTGATAAATTCGATATCGAGGTGTCTATGGGAGACATCTTCGATATTCCCGTGCTGCATGCCTTCGCCGCACGCCTCGACGAGCTGTCATGCGATGAATTCGAAACGTTCGATTTTTGATAGTCCATCCGATAGTCGCCTGCGAGGTGGTCTGTGGTAGGCGGCGCATGAGGTCTCCACTAGGCGGTCAGTACAAGGCCGCCCACATTCCAATGAGGGGATAGAATGAGCGATTTGCCCGCGCGTATAACAGTGGTCCTATCCTGTAAGGCCTTGCCAGAATTCGAGGAGGCAGTCCAGGTTGGCTTGCAGGATAAGAAGCAGGTGGTTCATGAAGGTGTGGAAAACCAGGCTGGTATTCATGAATTCACATGCCAAGTTCAAGTGCGGTCCAAGGACCACGGGCAGGTCGATTTTTCAGGGCCTTTCGTCCATGGAGTGGCCCAGGCACGCTTCCTCTATTTGAGCTGGAGGCGTGGCGGAGATTGCGCAACGCCATGGGTGCAGCGCGTCAAGGTTCCCTTGCAGTTCACGGCAGCAGACCTGACTGGCGCGACTCGGTTGCGCGCCGACATAACAGGGCGAAAGCCCCATGCACGAGAGGCTGTGGCATGGCAAATAGCGTGATATGAGCGCTATTTGCCGCTAGTGCGGCTCAGGCCTGTTCGCAGGTGTGCAGACTGGTCGCTAGTGCATGAGAAATCTCTGCCGACCGGGTAGCGAGGATCGACAGCAGCGTGTCGCTCAGGCCATGCGAGTTTTCACAGGCCCCTTGGAGGAAAATCGAGGGTTGAAAGTCATCTGTCGTATGCAGGCGATAGTGCCTGTCTACGCGCAAGTCGCTCAGATACGAGGCCAAGGGTTGGAGTAGGGTGCGATGATGGTCTCGTTGATAGCCTGTGGCGAGTATGACCAAGTCGTACTGCTCAGTGGTGCGCGTATTGTCGTGCATATCGCGTAGCGCGATATGCACTCCTTGTGCCGACGTTTCGACGGCAGTGATTTCTTGGTCGTTGAGAACACGATGCCGCTCCACGCCGTTGACCTTCTGCTGATAGATGAGCTGGTAAATGCGCTCGACTAAGTCCAGGTTGGCAGCAGCGTAATTGGTATGGCGAAAATCTTTGATATAGGCACTGTTTCGCTCGGGGTTCTCAAATAGAGAGTCGACTATGTCGGCGTCGAAGATTTCGTTGACGAAAGGGCTGTCGTCCGAGACCCGCAAGGCACTCTGACGCATGATCAAATCGCACTTTACGTGGGGCAGGTGATTCGGCAGATCCATGAATATTTCTGCAGCGCTCTGCCCGGCGCCTACCAGCGCGATGCGTTGGGCGCCGCGGTGCTCGGCGATGTGTTTCAGATAGCTGCTTGAGTGAAATATCCTTGGATCGTGCTTATAAGGCGAGAACTGCTCGGGTATGCGTATGCTTCCGCCAACGCCCATGACAAGATGGCGCGTAAGGTAAGAGCGTTCGAGCCCCTGGGTATCGCGCGTGTGCACATTCAACAGTTTGACGGAGCGCGCTTCTGACACGGGTGTGACATGGATGACCTCTTGGCCATATTCGATACAGTCATCGAAATGACTGGCGGCCCATGCCAAGTAGTCGCTGAATTCCTGTCGGCTGGGATAGAAAGTTTTCAGGTTGATGAATGCCTGAAGACGGTTCTTCTCATGAAGGTAGTTGACGAAAGTAAAGTGACTCTTGGGGTTGCGTAACGAAACCAGATCCTTGAGAAATGCTACTTGCATACGCGTGTCGGGCAGCAACATGTGCTCATGCCACGAAAAGTTCTTTGACTTTTCGAGGAAGCGTATGTTCTGAGGGCGTCTGTCCTGGTGTTGTTCGTGCAGCGCAATGGCCAGCGCCAGATTGGAAGGGCCGAAGCCAACTCCGATGAGATCATGTATTTCCATATGCAACCGTATCCTTTGGCTTGGCGTTCGGCGCCGACGAGTATGGGGCCTCTACGACTCTCTTGCGCAGTTTCTCAAGTAGCGCAAAGAAAACGAAGTATACACACCTGTATAATCGAGAAAACCATATTTCGCCTGTCCCGCTCAACACTTACACTTCGTTTAGGAGGGGGCGCCGCAGCGCGCTACGCCTGTGACAGCTCAGGGGAGCGGGCTTGCGGCTGCATGGCTTCGGTATAGGCCAGTCATTGCGTGCAACGAGTTGGGGACTTTCGGATCCGGGCTCCGGAGCGCTCAGGTACGACCTGAAGCGCTGTACGCAGGAGTCCGCCCTGTTTTTCAGGACTTCAACACTTTCGGCGGCGATGGATGCCCGGATGTAGGTTAGTAGGCTGGGATGGGCCGATCGCGCCAAGGTCTTTCGACAGTAGATTCCGCTTGGTCATTGCGTTAGGATGCTAACCGTTTGACACGTAACTCATATTAAATGGAATTATTGAAGGTTATGCGGTTATTTGATGATTTTCTGTTAGTTTTGCTGGCGAATAGTGTTGCAGCGAATCATTGCTCGCAGTCGTTAGGCTCTCGGTTGGATACTGGCTTGTTGATATGAGTCGGTGGGATGGACTTGTATGATTTTAGGTCGGCGATGAAGAGTTTTCGTTAGCCTCCATCCCGTTGAGAGAAAGGATTCGTTGTGATCAATAAGTTTCCGCTATTGTCTCGTCTGTTGCTGATCATCATACTTCCTTTGTTGATCGTGCTTGGGATTGGGCTGTGCTATCTGCACTCATCATTGCCTCAAGCAAAGGCAACGTTGTTCTGGCGCGGTCATGATCCGGGCGCTGTGACCATCACCCGTGATGCGCACGGTATGCCGCATATTCGCGGAGCATCGGATCTCGCCGTCTTCTATGCGGCGGGGTATGCTCAGGCGCAGGACCGCTTATGGCAAATGGAGGTTCAACGTCGCATCGCGCAGGGGCGCCTGAGCGAAATACTGGGTCGTGGCTCGGTCAAGCAGGACGCTTGGTTTAAAACCCTGGGGCTCTATCGTGCAGCAGGCAAAGCATGGGAATCGTTGAGTGAGGCGTCGCGCGCTTCCCTCTTGGCGTACGCCGAGGGCGTCAACGCCTGGATCTCCGAGCAGCGGGCCTTGCCACCCGAATTCATCGCGTTCGGGATAAAACCGCAGCCATGGACTCCGGTGGATTCGCTGGCTTGGATCAAAGTATTCGCCCTGAACCTGTCGGGGAACTTCGACGACGAGATGCAGCGCTATATAGCGAGTGCCTATTTCAATTCCGATCAGATCAACTTTCTTTTCAGCCGGCACCAGGACGGTGGGGGGACGCAGAGCAATGGGGTCGATAACGCTCATGTGCAGGCCCTGGCGGCTGTGGTCGAAGGGCAGCGGGTCTTGCGGGAAGATCTGAACTTGGGAGGCAAATGGCTGGGGAGCAATGCCTGGGTGACGGCCGGGCGATTGGCTGCGGATGGTCGACCTACGCTTGCCAATGACCCGCATCTTGGATTGAGCATTCCGTCCTGGTGGTATCCGGTCGCGCTCGAAGGGGAGCATCTAAAAAGCGTCGGCATGAGCTTGATCGGGTTGCCGGTGGTGGTGCTGGGGCTGAACAGCGACATCGCTTGGGGGGCTACCAGCATGACGGCTGACGTACAGGATCTATATTTCGAGACGCTCGATGCGAAGCGGCCGGGTCAGTATCTCCGTGATGGCCGATGGGAGCCGCTTGAAGTGCGCACCGAGGAAATACAGGTCAAAGCGGACTTTCCCGCAGTGCTGCGAACAGCGCTCGAGCCTGTGCGCTTGCAGGTCAGAAGTTCCGTCCATGGACCTATTATCACCGCTATGGATCCTGCCCTTGAAGCGGTGGCGTCATTACGCTGGGTGGCCTTCGATGATAACGATACCACCTATGAAGCCTTGCTCAGGTTGAACTATGCCAAGGATTGGCAGGCCTTCAAGTCGGCATTGTCCTTGTTCGTTTCACCGGCGCTGAATTTTTTATACGCTGACGTTCAAGGTAATATTGGCTACCAAGGCGCCGGTCGGATTCCTATTCGTAAGAACGGACATGGACTTGCTCCTGTATCTGGCGAAACGAGTGAATTTGAGTGGGAAGGCTATATCCCTTTTAACGATATGCCTCAGCGTTTCAATCCGCCAGAAGGATACTTGGTGTCGGCAAATGACGACGTAACGGGGGCGGATTATCCTTATTTCATTTCCAGTAACTGGGCTCCACCCGGTCGAGCCTTGCGTATTCGCCAGTTGATCGCCGAAAGCCTCGAGCGCTCGGGCGGTCTTGACTTGGAGACCCACCAGCGAATTCAGCAGGACGTGATGAGTCTACCGGCTTTGCGAATGGCCACAGCCTTGGCAACGCTCGAGGGGCGTACGCCGCGACAGAGTCTCGCCTTGACGCAACTGCGTGGTTGGGATGGAAACATGTCGTTGGACAGTGTGCCAGCGGCGATCTTCAACGTCTGGATGCGCCATGTGGTTGATCGAGTCTTCGCGGCTAAGGCACGCGTTCCGTTCAACCAGCGAGGTCATCTGGTCGACGTCGAAGCGTTGTTTGCGCGATTAAGTACGGATGATGTGTATGCGGCGTTGGACGGTACCTCTAGCGCATGGTGTGACCTTAAGGAAAAACCCAGGCCTTGTGCCGCGGCACTTTATGAGTCCTTGGATCTGGCGTTGGATGAGCTGGAGAAGCTGAAAGGCGGAGATATGAGTGCTTGGCGCTGGGGGGGGTTGCAGCACGGGCTATACGAACATACCCCATTCAGTTTCATAAAACCGTTGAACGCGATTTTCGAGCGTAGTGTCGCCGCCGCTGGTTCTACGGATACAGTGAATGTTTCATATTATTCATTCATGAACGCCAATAGCTATGTGAAGCATGTTGGGGCTGGCTTCCGCCAGGTCATGAGCATGGGGGCGGTGGAAAACTCGTATTCCTACATGAACTCCACGGGGCAGTCGGGGAGCGTGCTAAGTGCTCACTACGCCGACATGCTCACTCCGTTCGCTCTGGGGCAGTATTATCACATGACGCTGCGCCGGGATGACGTCGAAAACAATTCGGAGAGCAGTCGCCGGCATGATGCTCATCAGTGAATTTGGGCGCAAAGCCCCCAATCGATTGTTTTTTGCATTGATCCTTGGTTCCCTGGCGGGTATTTGCTATGCCTTCCTCATTCCAATTGTTTTGAGTACTTTGGGTGGTCAGGACGATGGCCTTTCGCCAGTGAGTGAGGAGCGTTACACCTTCCTGTCGATCGAGATTGCGAACCACAAGATGGCGGCGGTCTTCCTGGCGCTATGCGTGATAATCGTGCTGGCGCGAACGGCATCGCGCACAATTCTGATGCGAATCTCCGCAGAGCTGACGTTGAATCTGCGCATCAAACTTTATCAGAAGATATCAGGGGCAGATCTGCGTAACCTCGAGGGTGTCGGACATTCCAGGATCATTACCGCCATGACTGAGGATGTTCGTCGCGTGGTGTTAGGGGGGCAGTTGCTGCCTGACCTATTGATGAGCAGTGTCACGCTACTGGGTATGTTGACTTTCTTGGCGCTTCTGAATACAGCAGTGTTCGTGTTCGTCGTTCAGGCTATCTGCGTGGGCGTGCTCATGCATCAGTTGCCGGTATTCTTCGGCAATCGTAGCTTCTCCCGATCACGTGCAATACTGGGCAAACTACAAAGCGCCATGACCGGTTTGGTCTATGGCGCTAAGGAGCTGAAATTAAACTCTGAGGGGTTGAAGTACTACATGGAAAATGTGGTACTTGCGCACGAGCGGGACCTGCTCAAGGCCGACAGAACCACTTATACGTTTTTGGTCGCGGCGAATTCGTATGGTGACTTGCTGAGTTTCTTCGTGATTGGGGTCGTTTCGTTTATTTTCGTCAATTACCACGCTATCAGCTCGACGGAACTGGTGGGAGTGGTAATGGCTCTGCTCTACGTAGCGGGCCCTGTGGCGATGATCATTGATGTGACGTTTCCTATCATCATGGGTAAGAACGCATTGCGCCAGCTTGAGCAATTGTTCGGTGAGCTGTCCGAGGATCGATCGCTTGAAGGTGTGGAACCCGCAGGGCCTTGGCAGTGCATGGAGTTGTCCAACATTGTCTTCCAGCACGAGTCTCAAGTGCATGGAGAGATCTATAAGGTTGGGCCGGTCTCCCTGAGCGTACGCCGTGGCAACTTGACGTTCATTGTTGGTGGCAACGGCTCCGGTAAGACGACACTGTGCAAGATGATTTCACTGCATTACTCGCCCCTGAGTGGGAGCATTTCATTCGATGGGCGTGCTGTTGATGATTCTTCACGTGAGGGGTTTCGTCAGGAAATTTCGGCAATTTATTCTGACTACCATTTGTTCGAGCAATTACTGGCTCCAATGACGGAGCATATTCATGAACGAGCCCGTGGCTATTTGTCTATGCTCGGCCTGGAAAACAAGGTAACGATCAATGATGGCGTGTTCTCCACCCTGGCGTTGTCGGATGGGCAGCGTAAGCGTCTGGCGTTGCTGGTCGCTTTGCTGCAAGACCGGTCCTTGTACATCTTCGATGAGTGGGCGGCAGATCAGGATCCTGGATTCAAGGAGGTATTCTATCGCCGTGTTCTCCCCCTCTTGCGAGCGGAGGGCAAGGCTGTGGTCGTGATCAGCCATGATGATAGATATTTCGATGTGGCCGACCAGATCGTTGTGATGGAAGATGGCTCGCTGGTTGATTTCCAAACGGTTGGCTCGGATCACAAGGGGCGGACGAAGACGTCACCGGGGGTAGTGCTCGGCGAGAGGTCATGAACGATTTGATCTGTAGGGGCTATTCATATTTAGAACATAGGGTGTGGTGTTTTAATTTGTAGCGGACTCATTTCCCAAGGTCTGGCAGGTTTTGGGTATAGGTTGTACGGCCATTGATACTGCGCTGGCTGATTATTGGGTGAGCGGGGCGATGCTGGAGTAGCGCGGTGTCGGATGGCCATGCTGGCGCGTCTTTTTTCTCATGGATTGGAGTTCTTCATTGTGCACGCTGACGGTTTAGTTGTTCCGCAGGATCCCGTAATCTACTTGTTGCGGACATTGGATCAGTCAGGAGTTCGTCTTAGCGTAAACGCAAATGGACAGCTCAGCGTCAAGGCACCCAAGGGAGGTTTGACTCCCGAGCTCAGACAATTGATCAGTGACAACAAGGCAGCGCTTGTTGCTCAGTTGCGCGACAGTGGCGCGCCTGTGCGTTTGTCGGTCGAGCAGCGTTCAACTCCCTTCCCGCTTTCCTCGGGGCAGCAGCGCCTTTGGTTCCTTGACCGTTACTCACCGGGGGAAGCACGTTATACGATCTCGGCCGCCGTTAGCCTTAGGGGCGCTGCTTTTCAGGTAGGACTGCTCCAGTACGCGGTCGATGCCTTATGTGAGCGCCATGAGGTATTGCGCACCACATTCATTGAAGTGAATGGCGAGCCGAGGCAGTGCGTGCAACCCACGTCGCGCCAGCCGATAGCGGTTATCGACTTGGAAGCATTGGAGCCGGCGGCCCGTACCGCGAAATTATATGCGACGCTAGAGTCTGAGGCGAATAAACCGTTCGACCTGGCGCTCGGACCGTTGCTGCGCGTTGGGGTTATTCGGCTGGCACCGGCAGAGCATGTTCTGTTCATCAATATTCACCATATCATCGCTGATGATTGGTCGATGACATTGTTGGTCCAGGAAATAGCCGAGTTTTATAGTCGCGGTGTGGCGGGTATGGCCTGCGAATTTACGCCCCTGGCCCTGCAATACCTCGACTATGCAGCGTGGCAACGCAGGCAGGTGCAAAACGGCCTATTGATTCCGCAGATCGAATATTGGCGGACGCAGTTGGCGGACGCACCAGAGTTATTGCACTTGCCCACGGATCGTTCACGTCCTGCCGTGCAAACCTATCGAGGGGCGAGTCTACCTTTCCGCCTGAAGTCGCAGATGGTTTCTCGCTTGACGGCGATTGCTCAATCTCGCGGAGCGACGCTTTTTATGGTGTTGCATGCGGCATTCTGCGTGTTGTTGCATCGCTATAGCGGGCAGACAGATTTATGCATTGGCGTCCCCGTTGCCGGTCGTGGCAGAGTGGAGTTCGAGCCCCTGATAGGCTTTTTCGTCAATACTCTGGTATTGCGCACACGTATTGAACCTTCCGCCAATTTCAGTGAATTGTTAGAGCATGTGAAAGCCACGGCGTTGCAGGCCTACGCATGCCAAGACGTTCCTTTTGAGCAGTTGGTCAACGAGCTTAAACTACCTCGTAATCTGAGCCATTCGCCGTTGTTCCAGGTCATGCTGGTGATGCAAGGTGCCAGCAGAGGAGCGATCAACATTCCGGGTTTGCGTGTTGAACCGTTAGATGTGGCTGTACAGGTGAGCAAATACGATCTCACCTGTATGTTCATGCAGAGTGGCCAGGAAGGGCACATGCTAGGCAGTATGGAATATAACTGCGATCTATTCGATGTGCTCACCATCGAACGCCTCATACGGCATTTCCAGGCAGTGCTTGAAGATGTCATGGAGCGCCCGGATGTACCGGTTCATAAGCTACGCATGCTTTCGCACGATGAGGTGCGGCAGACACTCTATGGCTGGAATGATACACGGGTTGCGCTAACCAAACCTTTGCTGGCGCATCAACAGTTTGAGCGTCAGGCCCGGCAAAACCCCGCGAAGTGTGCAGTCCTTCATGAAGGCAAAGAGCTTACTTATCACGAGTTGGAGGTCTACTCCCGTCAGTTGGCAGGGGAACTTCTCCGGCATGGTGTCGGTGCAGGGACATATGTTGCGGTAATGCTTGAACGCGGTCTGGACATACCCATTGCACTACTGGGTATTCTTCGCGCTGGTGCGACATATGTACCTTTGGATCCAAGCCACCCTGTAGAACGAATCAATTTCATGCTTGAGGATTGTGGCTCGGCATTTATCTTGGCGGGGCGCGATGCCTTCAACGGGCTCGAATCGATTGTGGGATGTACAAGGCTCGAACCCTGGGCATTGTATGGCCCGGATGTGCCAGTACCGTTGCCTGAGAGTCTACCCGTCGTTTCGGAGAGTGGGCTTGCTTATGTGATTTATACATCTGGGTCCACAGGCCTGCCTAAAGGTGTCATGGTAGAGCACCGCAACCTAATGAATCTCCTTCGGGCTATGCAGCGGCAAATTCCATTGGGCGTTGCAGATCGATTCCTGTCTGTGACCACACTGTCATTTGATATTGCCGCACTTGAGCTGTTCCACCCACTTATCCATGGTGCTCTTCTGCTGCTTGCTTCTAGGCAAACGGCGGCCAACCCGCAGTCACTAGCGAAAATCGTCGATGATCATGCCGTCACGGTGATGCAGGCGACTCCTTCTACCTGGCGTATGCTCGCCGAGCAGGGCTGGCCTTCGCGTAGGATGCAGATCCTTTCAGGTGGAGAGCCGTTGCCGGCAGGGTTAAGGCAGAGTTTGCTCGATTATGCCGGTGCATTCTGGAACCTCTATGGCCCCACTGAGACGACCATATGGTCTACCTGCCATCGTTTCGACACGGCCGATGGGAGAGACACAATCATTGGTGCCCCGATCGACAACACGCAAGTGTATGTGCTCGGACCCGCTGGCGAGTTGCTGCCTATCGGGGTAGTGGGGGAGATTTACATAGGTGGTGCAGGTGTGAGCCGCGGTTATCTGAATCGCCCAGCCCTGACCGCCCAGCGGTTTGTGCCGGATCCGTATGGAACGGAGCACGGTGGCCGTCTTTACCGGACGGGAGACTTGGGGGCCTGGCGGGCTGACGGTAGTCTCGAGTACGTGGGGCGATACGATTTTCAAGTCAAGATACGCGGTGCGCGTATCGAGCTTGGCGAGATCGAGTCGGCTCTGGCCAAGCACGAACAGGTTAGGCAAGTCGTAGTGGATGCCCGCTTTGACGCTGAAGGGAATCAGCGGCTGGTTGCTTATGTCGTGTCTCGCCAAGCCGATCAGGACATGCTGGTTACAACGTTGCGTGCTCATTTGCGCGCAACTCTGGCGGAACACATGCTGCCGAGCGTGCTGGTGTTTCTTGACGCCTTGCCATTGACGGCGAACGGGAAAATTGACCGTAAAGCCCTACCGGCTCCCGAGCGGCTTTTGCCGATGACATCGAACGACACGGCGCCTCAGTCTGAGTATGAGCAGGTTCTGGTAGAGGTGTGGAAGGGGCTGCTGGGGCTGGAGCGAGTAGGGCGCAATGATAACTTTTTTGAAATCGGCGGGCATTCTTTGCTCGCTGTTTCAATGGTCGCGAAGCTGCGCAAGTACGGATTGGAACTGGACATCCATTCGATTTTCGCCAGGCCTCGTCTGGCGGAGATGGCCGATGTTTTGCGAGAGGCGAGTAATGTCGAGGTACCGGCAAACCTGATTACATCCGAGACATCCAGCATCACGCCTGAGATGTTGCCATTGATTGCATTATCCCAGGCCGATATTGATTTGCTGGTCCAGCAGGTGCCTGGAGGTATTGCCAACATTCAAGATATCTATGCCCTGTCGCCCATGCAGGACGGCATTTTGTTCCATCACTTGTTGGCCCCTCAAGGGGACCCCTATCTGATGGTCTACGAGCTTGCCTTCGCCGAACGCGCCATACTCGATCGCTACCTGAGTAAAGTCGAACAAGTCATTGGTCGTCATGACATCTTGCGTACCTCGTTTCATTGGCGTGACCTCCCTGTTCCGGCGCAGGTCGTCTGGCGTCATGCCCCTCTACAGACGACTTTCCTTGAGCTGGATGCCCGGCATGGCCCTGTCCTCGAGCAGCTTCGTGACCGTTTCGACCCGCGTAAACATAGTTTAGACATCAGCCAAGCTGGGTTATTACGGGCGGTTGTTGCCGAGGATGCCGAGCAGGGACGATGGTTGCTGCATTTGCGTTTGCATCATCTGATTGGTGACCATGTCACGCTGCAAATGCTCAATAACGAGGTCTTCTCCCTGCTTGCCGACCAGCAGTGTGCGCTGGCGCCGGTGCGTCATTTTCGAGATTTTGTGGCCCATACCTACCTTGAGTCGGCTGTTGGCCGCTACGAACGATTTTTCCGCGATTACCTTTCCTCGGTTAGTCAGCCGAGCTTGCCCTTCGGGATCGCGCAGGCGTCGCCTGAACATTTCCAGGAACATCGACAATGGGTGCCAGCCCAACTCCTCGGGCGCCTGAATTACCATGCGCGTCGCCTCGGCGTCAGTTTGAGTAGCCTATGCCATCTTGCTTGGGCGCTGACAGTTGCGCGGACCAGCCAGAACCGCCATGTGGTGTTTGGCACTGTGTTGCTAGGACGGGCATCTTCCTCAGCATTCGACGAGCCCGCTATGGGACTCCTGATCAACACGCTTCCCTTCAGCCTCGCCGTGCAAGATGTCTCGGTTGATGAAGCTGTTCGCAATGCCCATGCTTCCCTGGCTCTGTTGCTGCGTCATGAGCACGCGCCGCTGACGTTGGCGCAGCGCTGCGGTTCCATTCCCGCGTCCACGCCTCTGTTCAGCGCGTTGCTCAACTACCGACATAATCTTGCGAGCGTCGTCGGTACTGAGGATGCCCTGCCTGCGGGAATTCAGTGGTTAGGCGGACGTGTGGGCGTGACATACCCCTTCAGCATGACGATCGAGGCTCATGAGGAGTCGATGGAGCTTATCGCGCATGTCGTTGCGCCAGTTCCAGCGCGGCGAATGAGTGACTACATGCTGCGGTCATTGCAAGCCTTGGCAAACAGCATGGACGATGATTCACAGGCGATGCTCGATGGTCTTGATATCCTGTCACCCGATGAGCGGCGCCAGGTG
>NZ_JSYZ01000001.1:327589-421471 GCF_001293465.1 Pseudomonas asplenii | reverse complement strand
AGAAAATGGCAGGGGCGGCTGGATTCGAACCAACGCATGGCAGGATCAAAACCTGCTGCCTTACCGCTTGGCGACGCCCCTGTATCTGTTGCTACGAGTAGCTGCTACTCGCATTCCTGGAGCAGACTTTGCAACTTTCGGTGCAACATCGAGATGTTGCTGCCTTTGGCTACAAACCCTGTATGGGTCTCTGCAAGAAGGGCCGAGACTTTATCAGCTTCAGCTTTGTTTGGGAAGGCCCCAAACACACAACTTCCAGTTCCGGTCAGTTTCGCTTCGGTAAATTTACCCAGCGAACTCAAGGCATTACGTACTTCCGGATAACGCCTTGAAACAACCGGCAAGCAGTCATTTCGACTGTTTCCCTCGGGAACGGGGCGCACTTTAATGGGCGCGGAGTCACGTGTCAACAGCGGATCCGAAAAAATTTCTGCTGTACTTACAGAGACTTGCGGGACAAGCACGACATACCACGGTTCCTCGGGGTCCACCGGGGTGAGCTTTTCCCCGACACCTTCGGCGAAAGCCGCATGGCCGCGGACGAAAACCGGCACGTCGGCACCCAGGCTCAGGCCCAGGGCCGCCAGGCGGTCCTCATCCCAGTTCAGTTGCCACAGATGGTTCAGGCCGAGCAGGGTGGTCGCGGCATTCGAGCTGCCGCCGCCGATGCCGCCACCCATGGGCAGGATCTTGTCGATCCAGATGTCCGCGCCGAGCGTCGATCCGGATTGTTCCTGGAGTTTTTTCGCCGCGCGCACGATCAGGTTACTGTCGTGGGGCACGCCGTCGAACTCGGTGCGCAGGTGGATCACCCCGTCGTCACGCAGGGCAAAGCGCAGCTCGTCACCGTGGTCGAGGAACTGGAACAGCGTCTGCAGCTCGTGATAACCATCGGCCCGGCGGCCGATGATGTGCAGCATCAGGTTCAGCTTGGCCGGCGAGGGCAGGGTCAGTTGGCGGGCGCTCATGTCATTGCCCCAGCCGGCGTGGCTGCCAGTCCTTTACGACGAGCGTGACGTCGAGATCCTGGCCGTGCAGCTTCAGGCGCTCGGGCAGCCAGTAGCCGTTCTGTTCGGCATAGCTCTGGTATTCGACCTGCCAGCCGTCCTGCTCCAGGGTGGCGAGCCGGCTGTCGTTGTCCAGGCTCAGGCGGCTCTTGCTGTCGGGTGCGGGCAGGCCGCGGACCCACCAGACCAGATGGGAAACCGGCAGTTTCCAGCCCAGTTGCTCCTCCAGCAGGGCTTCGGGGCTTTGCGCCTCGTAGCGGCCCTGGTTGGCCACTTCCAGCGAGACCTGGCCGGGACGCCCCGTCAGGCGCGCGGCACCCCGGCCCAGCGGGCCGGACAGGCGAATGTCGTAGTAGTCCTGGCGCTGAAGCCAGAACAGTGTGCCGCTGCCGGAGTCCTTCGGCGCACGGATGCCGACCTTGCCGTTGATCTGCCAGCCATCGAGGCTGCTCAACTGCTGCTTGTGGCTGGCCCAGCGGGCCGGGTCGCCGTGGCCCTTGACGGACTCACGGGCGCCGAAGCCCGCACAACCGGCGAGCAGGGCGATCAGGCTGAAAACAACGAGGTGGCGCAGGAACATAAGCTTAAAGAGTCTCGGAACCGGTCAGGCGTTTGATGGTGCCACGCAGGATGGGGCTGTCGGGCTGGTCCTTGAGGAACCTGCCCCAGATTTTTCTGGCTTCGCCCTGCTTGCCATTGGCCCACAGGACTTCGCCCAGGTGCGCCGCGACCTCCTGGTCGGGGAAGCGCTCCAGGGCCTGACGCAGCAGGCGCTCGGCCTCGTCAAGGTTGCCCAGGCGGAAATTGACCCAGCCGAGGCTGTCGAGCACGGCGGGATCTTCCGGGTTCAACTGGTGAGCCTTTTCGATCAGTTCCTTGGCTTCGGCATAGCGGGTGGTGCGATCGGACAGGGTGTAGCCGAGGGCATTGAGGGCCATGGCGTTGTCCGGTTCGCGCTTGAGAATCGCCCGCAGGTCCTTTTCCATCTGGGCCAGATCGTTGCGTTTCTCCGCCTGCATGGCACGGGTGTAAAGCAGGTTGAGGTCGTCCGGATACTGCAGCAGCGCCTGTTGCAGGACTTTCCAGGCCTGCTCGCCCTGATTGTTGGCGGAGAAGATCTCGGCTTCGATCAGGTACAGCTGGATCGCGTAGTCCGGCTGCTCGTCACGGGCCGCGGCGAGCCGCTTCGAGGCCTCGGCGCCACGGCCGCTGGTGACCAGGATGTCGGCCTGGCGCAGTTGGGCCGGCAGGTAGTCGTTGCCCGCACCGACCTGCTCGTATTCTTCCAGGGCGCCCTGCGGGTCGTTTTTCTCCTCGGCGATGCGGCCGAGGTTCAAATGGGCGGAGTCGACGTGGCTGTCACGGGCGATCAGTTCCTCGAGATAGCCCTTGGCCTCGTCCCAGGCCTTGGCTTCCAGGCAGACCAGTGCCAGGGAGAAGCGCAGTTCGTCGTCTTCCGGATACTGCTGGACCAGGTTGGAGAACTGCACCTTGGCGTCGGCCATGCGGTCCTGTTCGACCAGCATGCGCGCATAGGTCAGGCGCAGGCGCTTGTCTTCCGGGTACTTCCTGATGCTTTTTTCCAGCAGCGGAATCGCTTCCTTGCCGCGATTGAGGTTCTGCAGCAGGCGCGCGCGCAGCAGCAGCGGCGCGATCTCGCCATCTTCCGGCGGGTTGTTCTCCAGCAGCGTCAGGGCGCCCTGGTTGTCGCCGTCCTGTTGCAGCAGCAGGGCCTTGCCGAAAATCAGCTGGCCGTTCTTCGGATGCCTGACCAGCAGGCGGTCGAAGCTCTTCATCAGGCCGTTGCGGGTGTCCTGGTCGGTGTCGGCGGCCGACAGGGCGAGGAAGTCGAAGTGGGTATCGCCCTTGCCCTGCAGGACCTTCTCCATATAGACCATGGAATCGTCATAACGCCCGCCGCGGGCCAGCTGGATGGCGGCCGCACGCTGTGCTTCGAGATCGTCCGGGGCGTTTTTCGCCCAGATCAGCGAGGTGTCGAGGGCGGCCTGGTCGGCACCCAGGTACTCGGCGATGCGGAAGGCGCGCTCGGAGATGCCCGGGTCCTGGGTGTTGATCGCCTGGGTGACGTAGTTGTCCAGGGCAATATCGAAACGATTTCGCTGTCCGGCCAGTTCCGCGCTCAGCAGGCTGAAGACCGTGTCTTCACTGAAGGAGCCGTAGACCTTGGGCTTTTCCGGGGCCGCCGTGGTTTCCTCGGCCGGCGGTGTATGGACCGGCGACACGGGTGCCAGGGCCTGGCAGCCGCTGAGGAAGGCAAAAGCGAGAAGCAACGCGGACGATCTATTCATATAGGAGAAGGGCAACTAACCTGCGGTCGGGCCATCATGACACAAGCGGTGGGCAGAACCATACCCGAGACCGCTCACCGGGGGCATTAATAGCAACGTTCGATTATGACAATAGTCGGCGGTGGTTGTTCTGAACCGGGTGAAGTAGGACAATTGTCGGCTTCTCGACATCATCAGCGACCTTGAATGGCCTTCCTCGCACTCGGCATCAACCACAAGACGGCCTCCGTAGACGTGCGCGAGCGCGTGGCGTTCACTCCCGAGCAGTTGGTGGAGGCGCTGCAGCAGCTCTGCCGTCTGACCGACAGCCGGGAAGCCGCTATCCTCTCCACCTGCAATCGCAGCGAACTGTATGTGGAGCAGGATCACCTGGCGGCGGAGACGGTACTGCGCTGGCTGGCCGATTATCACCACCTGAGCCTGGAAGAGCTGCGTGCCAGCGCCTATGTGCACGAGGACGATGCGGCCGTTCGTCACATGATGCGTGTCGCCTCCGGGCTGGATTCGCTGGTGCTCGGCGAGCCGCAGATTCTCGGCCAGATGAAGTCGGCCTATGCCGTGGCACGCGAAGCCGGAACCGTCGGTCCGCTGCTCGGGCGGCTGTTCCAGGCCACCTTCAGCGCCGCCAAGCAGGTGCGCACCGATACCGCCATCGGCGAGAACCCGGTGTCGGTGGCGTTTGCCGCCGTCAGCCTGGCGAAACAGATTTTCAGCGACCTGCAGCGCAGCACCGCGCTGCTGATCGGTGCCGGCGAGACCATCACCCTGGTCGCCCGCCACCTGCACGAGCAGGGCGTCAAGCGTATCGTGGTGGCCAACCGGACCCTGGAGCGGGCCAAGACCCTTGCCGAGGAGTTCGGTGCCCATGCGGTGCTGCTGGCCGACATTCCCCAGGAGCTGGTGCACAGCGACATCGTCATCAGCTCCACCGCCAGCCAGTTGCCGATTCTCGGCAAGGGCGCCGTGGAAAGCGCACTGAAGCTGCGCAAGCACAAGCCGATCTTCATGGTGGACATCGCCGTCCCCCGGGATATCGAGCCGGAAGTCGGCGAGTTGGACGACGTTTACCTCTATACCGTCGACGATCTCCACGAAGTGGTCGCCGAGAACCTCAAGAGCCGCCAGGGCGCCGCGCAGGCGGCCGAGGAACTGGTGAGCAACGGCGTCGACGACTTCATGGCGCGCCTGCGCGAGCTGGCCGCGGTGGATGTGCTGCGTGCCTACCGCCAGCAGAGCGAGCGCCTGCGTGACGAAGAATTGCAAAAGGCCCAGCGTCTGCTGGCCAATGGCAACAGCGCCGAGGACGTGCTGATGCAACTGGCCCGCGGCCTGACCAACAAGTTGATGCATGCGCCCAGTGTGCAACTGAAGAAGTTGTCCGCCGAAGGCCGTCTCGATGCGCTGGCCATGGCGCAGGAACTCTTTGCCCTCCGTGAGGGCTCATCGGATAGCTTTTCGGATAAGAAACCGCAATGAAAGCGTCACTGCTCAAAAAGTTGGACGTCCTCCAGGACCGTTTCGAGGAACTGACCGCCTTGCTTGGCGATGGCGAGGTCATTTCCGACCAGGCCAGGTTCCGCACCTACTCCAAGGAGTACGCCGAGGTCGAGCCGATCGTCGCCGCCTACCAGCAGGTGCTGAAGGTGCAGGCGGACCTCGAGGGCGCCCAGGCGCTGCTCAAGGACAGCGACCCGGACCTGCGCGAAATGGCGGTCGAGGAAGTCCGCGAGGCCAAGGAGCAACTGGTCGAGCTGGAATCCACCCTGCAACGCATGCTGCTGCCCAAGGACCCCAACGACGGACGCAACGTGTTCCTCGAGATTCGTGCCGGTACCGGCGGCGACGAGGCGGCGATCTTCTCGGGCGATCTGTTCCGCATGTACTCGCGTTACGCCGAAAAACGCGGCTGGCGGGTGGAGATTCTCTCGGAGAGCGAGGGCGAGCATGGCGGCTATAAAGAGGTCATCGCCCGGGTCGAGGGCGAGAATGTCTACGGCAAGCTGAAATTCGAATCGGGCGCCCATCGTGTGCAGCGCGTACCGGCCACCGAGTCCCAGGGGCGTATCCATACCTCGGCCTGCACCGTGGCCGTGTTGCCCGAGCCGGACGAACAGGAAGCCATCGAGATCAACCCGGCCGACCTGCGCATCGACACCTACCGCTCCTCGGGGGCGGGCGGCCAGCACGTGAACAAGACCGATTCGGCGATCCGCATCACCCACATTCCGTCCGGGATCGTGGTGGAGTGCCAGGAAGAGCGTTCCCAGCACAAGAACCGGGCACGGGCCATGGCCTGGCTGTCGGCCAAGCTCAATGACCAGCAGGCCAGCGCCGCCGCCAACGCGATTGCCAGCGAGCGCAAGTTGCTGGTGGGCTCCGGCGACCGCTCCGAGCGTATCCGTACCTACAACTTCCCCCAGGGCCGGGTCACCGATCACCGTGTCAACCTGACCCTGTACTCCCTGGACGAAATCATGGCCGGTGGAGTCGAGGCGGTGATCGAACCGCTGCTGGCCGAATACCAGGCCGACCAACTGGCGGCGCTGGGTGACTGAATGACTATTATTGCCAGCCTGCTGCGCGCCGCTGAACTGCCCGACTCGCCAACCGCGCGCCTGGACGCCGAGTTGCTGCTGGCGGCGGCCCTGGGCAAATCCCGCAGTTACCTGCACACCTGGCCGGAAAAGATCGTCAGCAGCGAGGACGCGCAGACCTTCGGCGATTTCCTCCAGCGCCGCCGCGAAGGTGAGCCGGTGGCCTACATCCTGGGCCAGCAGGGCTTCTGGAAGCTCGACCTGGAGGTCGCGCCGCACACCCTGATTCCGCGCCCGGATACCGAGTTGCTGGTGGAAGCCGCCCTGGAACTGCTGCCGGCCACCCCGGCCAGGGTGCTCGACCTCGGCACCGGCACCGGCGCGATTGCCCTGGCCCTGGCCAGCGAGCGCCCGGCCTGGCAGGTCACGGCGGTGGACCGCGTGCCGGAAGCGGTGGCCCTGGCCGAACGCAATCGCCAGCGTCTGGGCCTGGATAACGCCACGGTGCTGCACAGTCACTGGTTCAGTGCCCTGCAAGGCCTGCGTTTTCAATTGATCATCAGCAACCCCCCCTACATCGCCGCGGCCGATCCGCACCTGGCCGAGGGTGACGTGCGCTTCGAGCCGGCCAGTGCCCTGGTGGCCGGTGCCGATGGCCTGGATGACCTGCGCACGATCATCGCCCAGGCACCCGCGCACCTGGAGGCCGGTGGCTGGTTGCTGCTCGAGCACGGTTACGACCAGGCCGACGCGGTGCGCGGGCTGCTGGCGGCGCAAGGTTTCAGCGAGGTGCACAGCCGCACCGACCTGGGCGGTCATCAGCGCATCAGCCTGGGACGGCTGCCGTGCTGAACGATCAGGAGCTGTTGCGCTATAGCCGGCAGATCCTGTTGCGACAGGTCGATATCGACGGCCAGTTGCGCCTGAAACACAGCCGGGTGCTGATCGTCGGTCTTGGCGGCCTCGGTGCGCCGGTGGCCCTGTACCTGGCTGCCGCCGGCGTGGGCGAGTTGCACCTGGCGGATTTCGACAGCGTCGACCTGACCAACCTGCAACGCCAGATCATCCACGACACCGACAGCGTCGGTTCGAGCAAGGTCGACTCGGCCGTGCGCCGGCTGACCGTGCTCAACCCCGAGGTGCGCCTGGTCGCCCATCGCCAGGCCCTGGATGAGGACAGTCTGGGCGTGGCCATCGCCGCTGTCGACCTGGTGCTCGACTGCTGTGACAACTTTGCCACCCGCGAGGCGGTCAACGCCGCGTGCGTGGCGGCCGGCAAGCCGCTGGTCAGCGGAGCGGCGATCCGTCTCGAAGGCCAGTTGTCGGTGTTCGACCCGCGTCGCGCCGACAGCCCGTGCTACCACTGCCTGTACGGCCACGGCAGCGAGGCCGAGTTGACCTGCAGCGAGGCCGGAGTGGTTGGCCCGCTGGTGGGATTGGTCGGCAGCCTGCAAGCCCTGGAGGCGCTGAAGCTGCTCGCCGGCTTTGGCGACCCGCTGGTTGGCCGGTTGTTGCTGGTCGATGCCTTGAGTACGAAGTTCCGTGAGCTACGGGTCAAGCGCGACCCGCAGTGCAGCGTCTGCGGTAGCCGCCATGCGTGAGGCGCCGATCGGGGTGTTCGACTCGGGTGTCGGCGGCCTGTCGGTACTCAATGAAATCCACCGCCTGCTGCCCAACGAATCGCTGCTGTATATCGCCGACTGTGGGCACATTCCCTACGGTGAAAAAAGCCCGGAATACATTCGCCAGCGTTGCGAGGTGATTGCCGGCTTCCTGCGCGAGCAGGGGGCCAAGGCATTGGTGATCGCCTGCAATACCGCCACTGTCGCCGGGGTCGCCGACCTGCGCCAGCGTTACCCGGACTGGCCGCTGGTGGGCATGGAGCCGGCGGTCAAGCCGGCCGCCGCCGCCACCCACAGTGGCGTGGTCGGCGTGCTGGCGACCACCGGTACCTTGCAGAGCGCCAAGTTCGCCGCCTTGCTCGACCGCTTCGCCAACGATGTGCGGGTGGTCACCCAGCCCTGTCCCGGGCTGGTCGAGATGATCGAGGGCGGCGACCTGCACAGCCAGGCCCTGCGCCAGCTGTTGTCCAGCTATGTCGAGCCATTGCTGGCGGCCGGTTGCGACACCATCATTCTCGGCTGCACCCACTATCCGTTCCTCAAGCCGCTGCTGCTGGAGATGGTTCCCGCCTCCATCAGCCTGATCGACACCGGCGCCGCAGTAGCCCGGCAGCTCCAGCGCCTGTTGCAGGCCCGCGACCTGCTGTCCACGGAGCCAGCCCGCGAGGCGCGGTTCTGGACCAGTGCTGATCCGCATCACCTCGGAAAGATCCTGCCGATGCTATGGAATAAGCCAGGCAGCGTGGAAAGCTTCGAACGTTAGGAAAATTCTTGAAAAAGCCCTGGAATTTGCTGAACTTCTGCCTCGCGTCACGCTTCTATTGAAGGTCTTCCTCGCTGTAAAACATCCCTTTGAAATAGGATATTTCTGATGAAGAGATTGTTCTGTCTGGCTGCGTTGACGGCCGCGACCCTGATGTATGGCGTGACGGCACAAGCGGCCGGTGTCGAGTTTTCCCTTGGCCAGACCAGCGATTCGACCCAGACCTACCGCTTGGGCCTGCAATGGGATTGGGATAAAAGCTGGTTGCAAAGCGATGTCGGTCGCCTGACCGGCTACTGGAACGGCGCCTACACCTACTGGGACGGCGATAAGGTCTCCAGCAACCACAGCCTGTCGTTCTCGCCGGTGTTCGTGTACGAGTTTTCCGGGGCTTCGGTCAAACCCTATATCGAGGCGGGGATCGGCGTGGCGCTTTTCGCCCACACGGAAATCGAGGACAACAAGCTCGGCTCGGCCTTCCAGTTCGAGGACCGTCTCGGTTTCGGCCTGCGCTTTGCCGGCGGGCATGAAGTGGGGATTCGCGCCACCCACTATTCCAATGCCGGTATCCGCACGCCGAACGACGGTATCGAAAGCTACGCCCTGCACTACACGATGCCGCTGTAGCGTCCCGTCGTTCAGCCCTCGAAGCGCCCGAGCAACGGCTGCGGCCGTGCCGCCGGTTTGGCCAGCAGCAGTTGCGCGGTGCCCAGGGCGCGTTCGAGGAAACCGCCTTCGCAGTAACACAGGTAGAACTCCCACAGGCGCAGGAAATACCCGTCATAGCCCAGCTCGGCCAGGCGCGGATGGGCCTGCTGGAAATTCTCGTGCCACAGGCGCAGGGTGCGCGCGTAGTGCAGGCCGAAGTCCTCCATGTGCAGCAGGTTCATGTCGGTGTGTTGACCGGCCACCTCAAGCAGCTTCTGCACACTGGGCAGCGCCCCGCCAGGGAAGATGTAGCGCTGGATGAAGTCGACGCTGTTCTTCGCCTGTTCATAACGTTGCTCGCGGATGGTGATGCTCTGCAGCAGCATCAGGCCGTCGCTCTTGAGCAGGCGGGCGCACTGGCGGAAGTAGTCGGGCAGGAAACGATGGCCGACGGCTTCGATCATTTCGATGGAGACCAGCTTGTCGTATTGGCCGGTGAGGTCCCGGTAGTCTTCCAGCAGCAGGGTGATCCGGTCCTGCAGGCCCAGGGCCTCGACGCGTTGGCGGGCATAGGCCAGCTGTTCGCGGGACAGCGTGGTGGTGGTGACCTTGCAGCCGTAGTGCTGGGCGGCATGGATCGCCATGCTGCCCCAGCCGGTACCGATTTCCAGCAGGTGATCGCCCGGCTTCAGTTCCAGCTTCTGGCAGATGCGTTCCAGCTTATTCAACTGGGCCTGTTCCAGGCTGTCTTCGGGGCTGAGGAACTGCGCCGCCGAGTACATCATGGTCGGATCGAGAAACTGCTCGAACAGGTCGTTGCCCAGGTCGTAGTGAGCCGCGATGTTCTTGCGCGAGCCCTGGCGGGTGTTGCGATTGAGCCAGTGCAATCCCTGGATGAAGGGCCTTCCCAGTCGGGCCAGGCCGCCTTCCATGGCATCGAGCACGTCGAGGTTGCTGACGAACACGCGGATCACCGCGGTCAGGTCCGGGCTGGTCCAGTAGCCATGGATGAAGGCCTCGCCGGCGCCGATCGAGCCGTTGCCGGCGACCAGGCCCCAGGCCGCCGGGTCCTGGACATGGATCTCGCCCAGCAGGCCGCTGCCGGGCTGGCCGAACAGCTGGCGCTCGCCGTCCTCGACCACCAGCAACTGGCCGTGACGCAGCGCTCTCAACTGGCGCAGCACGCCACGGCGCAGCAGACCGGTGCTGAAGCGGTTGGCGCTCCACAGGTTGTTCCTGGTCACCAGGCTAGGACTTTTCATGACGTTGTTCCTCGGGTTGCGCGGTGGCAATGCTGAAGGCGCCATCGGCGGCCTGGTGGGAGAAGAGGGGTGTCCGTTTGAGCAGCAGGCGCAGGGCCTGCCAGTAGATCGACAGGCAGGTCTTGGCGCTCATCCAGGGAAAGCGCCACAGGTGGCGATGCAGGCTGGCCCGGTCCAGGTCCTGGCGTTGCAGGTCGAGGGTGGCATCGAACAGCTTCAGTTCGCCCTGCCAGTCGGCCATGTGCACGCCGAGGCGTTCGCCGGGCTGGCTGAAACTCATACGGTATTGCAGGTCGCGGGGCAGGAATGGCGAGACATGGAACGACTTCGCCGCCGTGACATGCTGATGGCCCGTGCCGTTGGCGGCGAGCACGTAGTGGTAGCGCTCGCCCCAGGGCGTGTTGGTCACCTCGCAGAGAATCGCCGCCAGGCGCTCGTCGCTGTCGAAGCAGTAGAAGAAACTCACCGGGTTGAACGACAACCCCCAACTGCGTGGTTGCGTCAAAAGGCGCACGGCGCCTTGCGGCGCCTGGCCGAGGGCCAGGGCAACCTGCTGGCGTACCGCATCGATCAACGGCATGCCCTGACGGGTGAAGGCGCACAGGTGGTCGGTCTCGCGCCAGGCAAAGGGCGCGAAGCGGTGACGCCCGGCCAGGGGGGAGAGGCCGAGGACGTTGTCCTGCTCGGCGAGGTCCAGGTACAGCAGGCCGATCCGGTAGCGGAAGGCGTGGCGCCGGGGCGCAAAGCGTCGGTGGCTGATCCAGCCGCTGTACAGGGCGCTGTTCACAGCTGCTCCCCGAAGGCACCGGCCACCCGCAGGGCGCTGGTCACGCCGTCTTCGTGGAAACCGTTGGCCCAGTAGGCGCCACAGTAGTAGGTATGGCGATCACCATACAATTCCTCCCAGCGCTGCTGCGCGGCGATGGCGGCCAGGTTGTATTGCGGGTGGGCGTAGGTGTAGCGGGCCAGAACCTTGCGCGGGTCTATGTCGGCCGTCTGGTTGAGGCTGACGCAGAAGGTGGTGTCGCTGACGAGACCCTGGAGAATGTTCATGTTGTAGGTCACTGCCGCCTGGCGCTGGCCGCCGAGGCGATAGTTCCAGCTGGCCCAGGCCAGTGGACGCTGCGGCAGCAGGCGGGTGTCGGTGTGCAGCACCACCTCGTTGTCGGCGTAGGGCAGGGCACCGAGGATCTGCCGCTCGGCCTCGCTCGGTTCGGCCAGCAACCCGAGGGCCTGGTCGCTGTGACAGGCGAACACCACCTTGTCGAAGCGTTCGCTGCCGGCGGCGCTGTGGATAACCACGCCCTGTTCGTCGCGTTCGACCCGGGTCACCGGGCAGTTCAGGCGGATGTTCTGGCGAAAACCGGCGGTCAAGGGGGCCACGTAGCTGCTTGAACCGCCCTCGATGACCCGCCACTGCGGACGGTCGTTGACCGACAGCAGGCCATGGTTGCTGAAGAAACGGACGAAGAACTGCAACGGGAAACCGAGCATGTCCGCCAGTGACATCGACCAGATCGCCGCACCCATCGGCACGATGTAGTGCTGGATGAAGCGTTCGCCGTAGCGGCCATCGCGCAGATAGGCGCCGAGGGTGGTGTCGGCGGCGATGCGCTGTTGCTCGAGGTCGGCGAGGGCCTGGCGGTTGAAGCGCAGGATGTCGCGCAACATGCCCCAGAAGCCGGGCGACAACAGGTTGCTGCGCTGGGCGAACAGGCTGTTGAGGTTGTTGCCGTTGTACTCCAGGCCGCTGGCCGGGTCATGCACCGAAAAACTCATTTCGGTAGGCTTGTGGCCGACCCCGAGCTGGCCGAGCAGGCGGATGAAGTTCGGGTAGGTCCAGTCGTTGAAGACAATGAAGCCGGTGTCGATGGCATGGCGTTGGCCGTTGACCGTGACTTCGACCGTATGGGTGTGGCCGCCGATCCATTCGGCGGCTTCGAACAGCGTGATCGAGTGCTGCCGGTTGAGCAGGTAGGCGCAGGTCAGGCCGGAGATACCGCTGCCGATCAGGGCGATCTTCATGAGCGGTCCTCGGTCTGTTGGCCGTTGCGCGCCATGCGCTTGCCGATCGCCAGTTGCAGGCGCCTGGGCAGGCGTGACAGCGGCCAGAGCCCGGCCATGAACAGGGCTGGAAAGGCGATTTCCAGCGGCCGTCGGGGCAACCTCTCGCAGATGTGCTCGGCGGCCTTGTCGGCAGGCCAGCTCAGCGGCATCGGGAAGTCGTTCTTGCGGGTCAGCGGCGTGTCGACGAAGCCGGGGCTGACGATGGTGACGTCGATTCCCTCGTAGGCCAGGTCGATGCGCAGCGATTCGAACAGGTAGCGCATGCCGGCTTTCGACGCGCCATAGGCCTCGGCGCGTGGCAGCGGCAGGAAGGTCACGGCGCTGGCGATGCCGACCAGGTGCGGTGTGGTGCCGGCCCGCAGCAGCGGCAGGGCGGTCTCGATGCAATAGCTGCTGGCGAGCAGGTTGGTGCGTACCACCCGTTCGATGACCGAGGCATCGAACTCCCGGGCGTCGACATATTCACAGGTGCCGGCATTGAGAATCACCGTGTCGAGGGCGCCCCAGGCCTGGCTGATGCGTTCACCGATCTCGCGCACCTGCTGGCTGTCGGTCAGGTCGCCGGGAACCACCAGCACCTGGCCCGGATAACGCTCGCCGAGCTCCTCCAGGGCCTGTTCATTGCGTGCGCTGACCGCCAGTCGGGCGCCACCCTTGAGCAGCACTTCGGCCACGGCGGCACCGATGCCACTGCTGGCGCCGGTCAGCCAGATGCGGCGTGGGGGTTTGGGACTCATGCCATTCTCCTTTTCAGCCATGCGGTGGCCCAGCCGAGCAACGGCAGGTGGTCGTAGAGCAGGGCGCCGGCATCGAAGTAATCGCGATGGCGATAGACCTTTTCGTGCCAGAGCAGATGGGAACAGCCCTCGACATGGATCGGCTTGCCCCCGGCCAGCCTGGGGTGGCGGTAGCTCATGTGCCAGCGCAGGTAGCCTTCGCCGTCGCGAACCGGGTCGAAGCCGTGGAAGTCGAAGGCCAGTTCGCTGACGTTGCTGTACAGGTCGGCGAAATAACGGCGCACCGCCGGCAGGCCGTGAACCTCGTGCAGCGGGTCGGTGAAGTGCACGTCCTCGCTGTACAGTTCGTCGAGCAACCCCAGGTTGTGCCTGTCCACGGCGCAAAAGCGCCGGGCGAAGTCGCGCAGGAACTCACTCATGCAGGCCCCCGCCATCCTGGCGCGGCGCCAGGCTCTTGAAAGCGGCCAGGGCCCGGTCGCGACTGCTGGCCAGGTCGACGATCGGCTGGGGATAACCGGGCACGCCGAACAGCCCGCCGAGGGCGGCCGGGTTGTGCACGTCCTTTTTGTTCAGCGCCGCCAGTTCCGGCAGCCAGTGCTTGATGAACAGGCCTTCGCTGTCGAATTTCTGCGACTGGCTGATCGGGTTGAAGATGCGGAAGTACGGCGCCGCATCGGTGCCGGTGGAGGAACTCCACTGCCAGCCGCCGTTGTTGGCCGCCAGGTCGCCGTCGATCAGGTGGCGCATGAAGAAGCGCTCGCCCTCGCGCCAGTCGATCAGCAGGTTCTTGGTCAGGAACATCGCCACCACCATGCGCAGGCGGTTGTGCATCCAGCCGGTGTCGAGCAACTGGCGCATGGCGGCGTCGATGATCGGCAGGCCGGTGCGGCCCTGCTGCCAGGCCTCCAGGTCCCGGGGCGCATGGCGCCAGGCCACGGCTTCGGTCTCCGGGCGGAACGCTCGATGCCGCGAGACCCGCGGATAACCGACCAGGATATGTTTGTAGAACTCGCGCCAGAGCAGTTCGTTGATCCAGGTGATGGCGCCGGCGTTGCCGCTGTCGAACTCGCCTTGGTTGCTTTGCAGGGCTGCGTGCAGGCATTGGCGCGGGGACACCACCCCAGCGGCCAGGTAGGCGGAGAGTTGGCTGGTGCCGGGCTTGGCCGGGAAGTCGCGTTCGCTCTGGTAGGCGTCGATCTGCTGGTCGGCGAAGTGCTCCAGACGTCGCCGGGCTTCGCTTTCACCGGCGGGCCAGAGGTCGCGCAAGGCCTGGGAGGGGCTGTCGAAACCGTCGATCGCGGCTGGAACCGGGTCGCTCCCGATCGGCAGGGGCGCCTGGGTCGCAGGGGCCGGGACCAACGCCGGTAAGGCGCCATGCAGGCGGCTGTAGCAGACCTTGCGGAACTGGCTGAAGACCTGGAAGTAGCCGCCGGTACGGGTCAGGACACTGCCCGGGCGGAAGAACAGTTGGTCGAGATGGCTGTGGAAGGCGATGCCGTGGGCCTCGACGGTCTTGCTCACGGCGCGGTCGCGGCGGGTTTCGTGTACGCCATATTCCTCGTTGACGTGCACGGCATCAATGCCCAGCGACTGGCACAGTTCGAGCAGGACGGCGGGGGCCTGGTCCCAGGTATCCGCGTGGCGGATCAGCAGCGGAATGTTCAGCCCGGCCAGCGCCTGGCCCAGCTCGTGCAGGTTACGCAGCCAGAAGTCGACCTTGCACGGTGCATCGTCATGGGCCCGCCATTGCCCGGGAGTGAGCAGGTACACCGCCACCGTTGGCCCGCTGCGGGCCGCGGCGCTGAGCGCGGTGTTGTCATGCAGGCGCAGGTCGGTGCGCAGCCAGAACAATTGCATAGTCATTCCTTGGTGCCGGGGAGCATCAGAGCAGGCCGAGCCGGGTGAGGCTCTGGCAGGCCGCCAACGGATCCTGGGCGAGGCTCAGTCCGGGGTGGTCGTCAGTACAGGCGGACAGTTCGGTGGCGTGGATGCACACCGAGGCACCGGCGATCAGTACGGGTTGTTCGATCCCGCCGATCAGCCTGGGCAGCGCCGCCATATTCAGGGTCTTGCTGGAATACAGCAGCAACGCGCGGGCCTTGAGCTGTTCGACGGCCAGCGCCAGTTCGCCGGGTGGCACCGGCCAGTCGAAGACTTCCACCGGGCAGTCGGCGCTGCTCGCCAGCCAGGCGGTCAGCCACAGGTGGGGTTCGAGCGGCAGGTCCGACTGGTTGACCAGCAGCAGCGGCTGGCCCCTGAGCTGGCGGTTGTTGTGGTAGATCCGTGCGCCCAGCTTGCTGCGCAGCCAGGAATGGAAGAACACCCGCTCCATCTGTCCGCCGAACTGGCCCTGCCAGCGCTGTTCGAGTTCGGCCAGCAGCGGGATCAGCAACTGTTCGCAGACGGTGCGCGGCGGGTACAGCGACATCGCCTGGTTGAAACGGTCGTCGACCTGGCGCTCGTCCAGGCGGCCGATGGCCTGGACCAGGTCCTGGTGCAACCGGTGCCAGTCGTTTTCCGGCGCCTCGGCGGGCGGTTGCGGGGCGTCGAGCAACTGCTTGACCTGGCGCACCGCCACGCCGCGATTCAGCCAGGTCAGGATCGCCTGGATGCGTTGCACGTGGTCGGCGGAGAACAACCGATGACCCTTGGCCGTGCGATGGGGCACGATCAGGCCATAGCGACGTTCCCAGGCACGCAGGGTGACGGCATTGACCCCGGTCTGCCGGGCGACTTCGCGAATCGGCAGCCAGCCGGCGGCCAGGGCGCTGACATAGTCGGGATGGGACTCATCGTCTTCGGGGAGAGGCTTGGACATGATCAGATCGAGTTTCGCAGGCTGAGGTTTTCCGGGTGGGGTTGCAGATAGACCTGCAGGCCCACGTAGGGATCGGGGTATTGGCGGAAGTGGTGCTTGAGCAGGGTCAGCGGCACCACCAGCGGGACGATGCCGAGGCGGTACTGGCCGATGACCTGCTGCATTTCCTGCTTGTCCTCGGCGCTGATGGAATGCTTCAGGTAGCCGCTCAGGTGCTGCAGGACGTTGGTGTGGGTGCGGCGGGTGGCGCATTTCTTCAGGGCGCTCATCAACTGGCTGAAGTAGTGCGGGCCGATCTCGTTCGGGTCGGCCCTGCCCATGCTGCCCAGCAGGTTGCCCAGTACCTTGTACTGCTCCGGGTTGTGGGCCATCAGCAGGTATTTGTGGCGCGAGTGAAATTCGGTCAGGGCGCGTCGGCTCAGGCCAGCGGCGAGCAGTTGCTGCCAGTCGGCGTAGGCGAACACCCGGGTCAGGAAGTTCTCGCGCAGCACCGGGTCGTTCAGGCGGCCCTCTTCCTCCACCGGCAGGTCGGGATGCAGGGCGCAGAAGGCGGCGGCGAACAGGCCACGACCGGCGTGCTCGGCGGGCCGTCCGCGATCCTGGTAGACCTTGACCCGCGCCAGTCCGCAGGACGGTGATTTCTGCATGAAGATGTAGCCGCAGATATCCTTCAGCTCATTCGCCATGCGCGTGCCGTAGTCGGTCAGCGCCTGGCTGACGTCCCGCTCCCCATGGACCGTGCCCACGGCCCTGGGCTGCTGCGGGTCACCGACCAGACGGATCGGCTCGCGCGGTGTGCCCAGGCCGATCGCCACTTCCGGGCAGACCGGGAGGAAATCGAAATGCTCGCTGAGGCTCTGGCTGCACAGCCGCGATTCCTTGTGCCCGCCGTTGTAGCGCACTTCGGCGCCCATCAGGCAGGCGCTGATGGCGATCTTCGGTTTGGTGCGGGAGACGCTGGACGTGGGCATTGCAGAACCTCGACGATTTACTTGTACAAGCGTTAATTCTTGTACAACTAGGTTTCATCATAGGTTCTATCTTGTACAAGTCAAATTCTTTGTACAGGATTGCTCTGGTCCGCTTATCGCCAGCCCATGCGCCAGCGTTCGGCGTCCTGCAACTGTTGCCAGGGGATGCGCTGGTTGCGGCGGGTCAGTACCGCCTGCAGTTCCAGCTCCAGCAATAGCGTGCCGGTTTCATCGTGGAACAGCTCGGTGACCAGGAAATGTCTTTCCCGGTTCTCCGGCCGGGCTGCTGTCCACTTCGACAGCAGCAGTTTGCGTGGGTTGATGCGATTCATGCCTGGTGTTCCAGCAGCCGGCGGGCGGCTTCCTGGCCGCTGAGCCAGGCGCCTTCGACCCGGCCGGACATGCACCAGTCGCCGCACACGTACAGGCCCAGGTCGGCGTCGGCCAGCGCCCCCCATTCGCGGGCGCCGGCCGGCCGTGCATAGAGCCAGCGGTGGGCGAGGGTGAAGGCCGGGGCGGGCATGGTGATGTGCAGCAGTTCGGCGAACGCGCCGTGCAGGTGCTCGATCACCGCTTCCCTGGACAGGTCCAGGTGCTGCTTGCTCCAACTGCTGGTGGCATGCAGGACCCAGGTGTCGAGACCGTTGTCGCGCCCCGGCTTGCTGCGGTTGCGGGCCAGCCAGTCGAGCGGGCTGTCCTGCACGAAGCAGCCTTCCATGGGCGTTTCCAGCGCGCTCTCGAAGGCCAGGGCGACCGCCCAGGTCGGCTCCATCTGGACCCCCGCGGCGGCACCGGCAAGCTTCGGCGCGGCAGCGAGCAGCGCGGTGGCCTGGGGCGCCGGTGTGGCGATGACGACGTGACTGAACGGGCCGTGGGTGACCCCTTCGGCATCCTGCAGGTGCCAGTGCTGTTCACCCCGGAAGACTTCGGTGATCCGACAGCTGAAGTGGCTGTGCAGATCGCCGAGCAGGCCGCGGGTGATGGCGCTCATGCGCGGGGTGCCGACCCAGCGGGTCTGTTCGTCCGGCGATAGATTGAGCTGGCCGTTCTGCCAGGTGTAGAGCTTGGGCGCCCATTCGGCGACCCAGCCCTGGCCTTGCCAGCGCTGCACTTCGTTGACGAAGCGGCGGTCGCGGGCCGTGAAATATTGGGCGCCCATGTCCAGCGACCCGGCGTCGCTGCGTTTGCTCGACATGCGCCCGCCGCTGCCGCGGCTTTTGTCGAACAGCTCGATGGCGTGCCCGGCATCGTGTAACGCGCGAGCGGCTGACAGTCCGGCGATACCGGCACCGATTATTGCGATAGGTACAGTCATAGGGACCTCGTTACCTGTTTGCACAGACTACGCCGTCGGTAAAACCTGTACAATCTTATTTTTAGGTATAAGTCGCGACCATCCTGTCGTCTGAAGCTGTCCTATTGTTAAAACAGTCGAAAAGAAAAGAGCCTTGCCTATAAAAGTAGACTAACGCTCTTGGCAAAACGTTACGCGAGGACGCTCTCATGCACATATTGCTGACAGGCGGTACTGGTTTGATCGGGCGTCGGTTGTGCGAGCACTGGTTGGCGCAAGGTCATCACCTGACGGTGTGGAGTCGCCGGCCCGAGGAGGTTGCCCGCCTGTGCGGAGCCCAGGTGCGTGGCGTGCGGCATCTGGAGGAGTTGGCCGGCGAGCCGCTGGATGCGGTGGTCAATCTGGCCGGTGCGCCGATCGCCGAGCGTCCCTGGACCCATCGGCGCAAGGCGCTGCTGTGGAGCAGTCGGATCCAGCTGACCGAAACCCTGCTGACCTGGCTCGAAGGCCTGGAGCAACGCCCGGCGGTGTTGCTTTCCGGCTCGGCGGTGGGTTGGTATGGCGATGGTGGCGAGCGTGAGCTGAGCGAGGATTCACCACCGGTCAGCGAGGATTTCGCCAGCCAGTTGTGCATTGCCTGGGAGGAGACCGCGCAACGTGCGCAGGCCCTCGGCATGCGCGTGGTGCTGGTGAGAACCGGCCTCGTGCTGGCGGCCGAGGGCGGCTTTTTGTCGCGCCTGCTGCCGCCGTTCAAATGGTGCCTGGGCGGCCCGATCGGCAATGGCCGGCAGTGGATGCCGTGGATTCACCTGCGGGATCAAATCGCCCTGATTGATTTTCTTCTGCACCGCAGCGATGCCAGCGGTCCTTATAATGCCTGCGCGCCCAGGCCGGTGCGCAATCGCGACTTCGCCAGGGCGCTGGGACGGGTGTTGCACCGTCCGGCGCTGATCCCGCTGCCGGCTCCGCTGCTGCGGGTCGGCCTCGGCGAGTTGTCGCAGTTGTTGCTGGGTGGCCAGCGTGCCGTGCCCAAACGCCTGCTGGCGGCAGGGTTCGAGTTTCAGTTCACCGATCTGCCCGCGGCCCTCGACGATCTGTCGGGTCGCCTCTGATATAGGACATTGCATGACCGATCACGCGTTGCTACTGGTCAACCTGGGCTCGCCGGCCTCTACTTCGGTGGCGGACGTGCGCAGCTACCTCAATCAGTTTCTGATGGATCCGTACGTGATCGATCTGCCCTGGCCGATCCGGCGCCTGCTGGTGTCGCTGATCCTGATCAAGCGGCCCGAGCAGTCGGCCCATGCCTATGCCTCGATCTGGTGGGAGGAAGGGTCGCCGCTGGTGGTGTTGAGCCGACGTCTGCAGCAGCGCATGACCGAGCAATGGCAGCATGGGCCGGTGGAACTGGCGATGCGTTATGGCGAACCGTCGATCGAGTCGACGCTGACCCGGTTGGCGGCACAGGGCATCCGCCAGGTGACGCTGGCGCCGTTGTATCCGCAGTTTGCCGACAGCACGGTGACCACGGTGATCGAAGAGGCGCGGCGGGTGGTCAGGGAGCGGAGGCTGGATGTGCAGTTTTCCATCCTGCAGCCGTTCTACGACCAGCCGGAATACATCGAGGCGCTGGTCGCCAGCACCCGGCCGCACCTGGAACAGGGCTTCGATCATTTGCTGCTCAGCTTCCACGGTTTGCCGGAGCGCCACCTGACCAAGCTCGATCCCACCGGCAGCCATTGCCTCAAGGATGCGGACTGCTGCCTGAATGCCTCGCCAGCGGTGCTTGCCACCTGTTACCGCGCCCAATGTCTGCGTACGGCGGCGGCGTTTGCCGAGCACATGGGCTTGGCGGACGGGCAGTGGTCGGTCTCGTTCCAGTCCCGGCTGGGGCGGGCGAAGTGGATCGAGCCCTACACCGAGGCACGCCTGGATGAACTGGCCAAGGCCGGAGTGAAGAAGCTTCTGGTGATGTGCCCGGCGTTCGTCGCCGACTGCATCGAGACCCTGGAGGAGATCGGTGACCGTGGGCGCGAGCAGTTCATCGAGGCGGGCGGCGAGGAGTTGGTGCTGGTACCGTGCCTGAACGATGACCCGCAGTGGGCGATGGCGCTGAACACGCTCTGTGAGCGGGCTCCGCGTTCCCTGTAGGAGCCGGGCTTGCCCTTGAAGCCGCCAAGCGCTTCGCGGGCAAGCCCGGCTCCTGCAGGGGGCGTGGTGAGGTTATGCCAGCGGCTCGTCGGCCCTGTTCTTCTTCCAGCCGTCGTTGCCCGGCAGGATCAGGTTCAGCGCGATCGCGACGACGGCGCACAGGGCGATGCCCTTCAGGCCGAAATCGTCGGGGCCGGTACCACTGCCGACCAGCACACCACCAATGCCGAACACCAGTGTGACCGAGACGATCACCAGGTTGCGCGCTTCGCCCAGGTCGATCCTGTGGCGGATCAGGGTGTTCATGCCCACCGCTGCGATCGAGCCGAACAGCAGGCAGAGGATCCCGCCCATCACCGGTACCGGGATGCTCTGCAGCAGCGCGCCGAACTTGCCGATGAACGCCAGGGCGATGGCGAAGAGCGCCGCCCAGGTCATGATCTTCGGGTTGTAGTTCTTGGTCAGCATCACCGCGCCGGTCACTTCCGCATAGGTGGTGTTGGGCGGGCCACCGAACAGGCCGGCCGCGGTGGTGGCCAGACCGTCACCCAGCAGGGTGCGATGCAGGCCCGGCTTCTTCAGGTAGTCGCGACCGGTCACGCTGCCGACCGCGATCACCCCGCCGATATGCTCGATGGCCGGGGCCAGGGCCACCGGTACGATGAACAGGATCGCCTGCCAGTTGAATTCCGGTGCGGTGAAGTTCGGCAGCGCCAGCCAGGGCGCCGCGGCGATCTTCGCGGTGTCGACCACGCCGAAGTAGAACGACAGGGCGAAGCCCACCAGCACGCCGGAGATGATCGGCACCAGGCGGAAAATCCCCTTGCCGAACACCGCGACGATCAGGGTGGTCAGCAGCGCCGGCATGGAGATCAGCATCGCCGTGCGGTAGGGGATCAGCTCGCTGCCATCGCCGGCCTTGCCCATCGCCATGTTGGCGGCGATCGGCGCCATGGCCAGGCCGATGGAAATCACCACCGGGCCGATCACCACCGGCGGCAGCAGCCGGTCGATGAAGCCGGTGCCCTTGATCTTCACCGCCAGGCCCAGGAAGGTGTAGACGAAGCCCGCCGCCATCACGCCGCCCATGGTCGCAGCGAGGCCGAACTGGCCCTTGGCGAGAATGATCGGGGTGATGAAGGCGAAGCTCGACGCCAGGAACACCGGCACCTGACGGCCGGTGACCAGCTGGAACAGCAGAGTCCCCAGGCCCGCCGTGAACAGCGCGACGTTCGGGTCCAGGCCGGTGATCAGCGGCATCAGCACCAGTGCGCCGAACGCTACGAAGAGCATCTGCGCACCGGACAGCACCGTGCGCCAGAGCGGGTCGTTGAACTCATCCCGCATGTTCAGGCGTCCTTCTGCTTGGTGCCGAAAATCTTGTCGCCGGCATCGCCCAGGCCTGGAATGATGTAGCCGTGTTCGTTGAGTTTCTGGTCGACGGATGCTGTGTAGAGGGTCACATCGGGGTGGGCCTTCTCGACCGCGGCGATACCTTCCGGCGCGGCGACCAGCACCATGGCGCAGATCTCCTTGCAGCCGGCCTTCTTCAGCAGGTCGATGGTGGCGACCATCGAGCCGCCGGTGGCGAGCATCGGGTCGATGATCATCGCCAGGCGCTCGTCGATTTCCGGCACCAGTTTTTCCAGGTAGGTATGGGCTTCGAGGGTTTCCTCGTTGCGGGCCACGCCCACGGCGCTGACCTTGGCGCCCGGGATCAGGCTGAGTACGCCTTCGAGCATGCCGATACCGGCACGCAGGATCGGTACCACGGTAATTTTCTTACCGGCGATTTTCTCGACTTGTACGGTGCCGCACCAGCCTTCGATGTCATAGGTTTCGAGGGGCAGGTCCTTGGTCGCCTCATAGGTCAGCAACGCTCCGACTTCCTGGGCAAGCTCACGGAAGTTCTTCGTGCTAATGTCTGCGCGGCGCATGAGGCCGAGCTTGTGACGGATCAGCGGGTGGCGGATCTCACGGATGGGCATAGGGAAAGGCTCCGAGGGCGGGCAAAAAAACCGGCCTAGATTAATCTATCCGGGGTTTATGTCCTATAGACCCGTAGTACGTTAGTCCAGAAACGCTTGATCTGACCTGCGCGGGTGCGTACCTTTGCCCGCTTTTCTTGCGCAGCCCCCTGTGCGAGTCCCCTTTGAGCACCCTTTGGAGAGCGCCATGTCCGCTGATCTCGAGCATATCCGTCAAGTCATGCGCGAAGCCGACTGCCTGTACACCAACGCTGAAGTCGAGGCGGCCATCGCCCGTGTCGGCGCCCAGATCAACGCCGACCTGGCCGAGCGCAACCCGGTGGTATTCTGCGTGATGAACGGCGGCCTGATCTTCTCCGGCAAATTGCTGCCCCACCTGGATTTCCCGCTGGAAGCGTCCTACCTGCACGCCACCCGCTACCGTAACGAAACCAGCGGCGGCGAGCTGTTCTGGAAGGCCAAGCCGGAAGTCTCGTTCATCGATCGTGACGTACTGATCATCGACGACATTCTCGACGAGGGTCATACCCTCGGCGCGATCATCGATTTCTGCAAGCACGCCGGTGCCCGCCAGGTGCACACCGCCGTCCTGATCGACAAGGAACACGACCGCAAGGCCCGGCCGGACCTCAAGGCCGACTACGTCGGGCTGCCGTGCATCGACCGCTACATTTTCGGTTATGGCATGGACTACAAGGGCTACTGGCGTAACGCTGCCGGCATCTTTGCCGTCAAGGGCCTGTAACCCATGGCCGGCCCCAGCTTTCTCGACGCTGCGTTGTTCGCCGACCTGGCCGCGAAGGCGGCGGCCAGTCCCCGTGGGCGCACGCACCACAACTTCCATGAGATGGACGAGCCGTGCCACCGCATGGCGGTCGGCCTGCAGCCGGGCACTTATGTGCCGCCCCATCGGCACCTGAGCGCGGACAAGGCGGAAACCCTGCTGGTGCTGCGTGGCAGCCTGGGCCTGCTGGTGTTCGACGAGGACGGTCAGGTCGTTACCCGGCGCGTCCTGCAGGCCGGTGGCGAATGCCCGGCGGTGGACTTGCCGGCCGGCGTGTTCCACGGCCTGGTGGTGCTTGAGCCCGATACCGTGATGTTCGAGTGCAAGGCGGGCCCGTATCGTCCGGTGGGCGAGGGCGAGATGGCCGCCTGGGCCCCGCGTGAGGGCGAGGCCGGAGTCGCTCAGTACCAGGCCTGGATGCGCGCGCAGTTCAACTGAGCCGCTCGGGCAGGATGGCCCGCTTTGCCGTATCATTAGCCTCCTAACGACGGGCAACGGATTCTCAGGGCAATGCTGGCCATCTTTCTCGATACACTGACCATCACCGCTCCGGTCTTCGCCATGTTGTTCCTCGGCGTGGCGCTCAAGCGCGTGGGCTGGATCAACGACAACTTCATCCACACCGCCTCGGCACTGGTATTCAACGTCAACATGCCGGCGCTGCTGTTCCTCGGCATCCTTCACGCCGACCTGCATTCGGCCCTCAAGCCCGGTGTGCTGGGCTACTTCGTCGTCGCCACCCTGGTGACCTTCGCCGGGGCCTGGGGCTGGGCGATCTGGCGCTGCCCCCGGGAAGACCGCGGGATCTACACCCAGGGCGCCTTTCGTGGCAACAACGGGGTGATTGGCCTGGCACTGGCGGCCAGCCTGTATGGCGACTACGGCATTTCCCTCGGGGCGATCCTCGCCGCGTTGGTGATCCTGTTCTACAACACCCTGTCGACCATCGTCCTGGCGGTCTACAGCCCGGTGATCAAGTCCGACCCGTGGAGCATCAGCAAGAGTGTGCTGAGCAACCCGCTGATCATCAGCGTGATCGCGGCGGCGCCCTTTGCCTACTTCCAGATCGGCCTGCCCGGTTGGCTGGAAACGTCCGGCAACTACCTGGCGCAGATGACCCTGCCGCTGGCGCTGATCTGCATCGGCGGCACCCTGTCGCTGGCGGCGTTGCGCAAGAGTGGCGACATGGCGTTGAGCGCCAGCCTGGTGAAGATGGTCGGCATGCCGCTGTTCTCGACCCTGGGTGCCTGGCTCTGCGGCTTCCGTGGGGCGGAACTGGGCATCCTGTTTCTCTACTTCGGCAGCCCGACCGCGGCGGCCAGTTTTGTCATGGCCCGTGCCGCCAATGGCAACCACGAACTGGCGGCCGCGATCATCGTGATCACCACGCTGATGGCGGCGGTCACGACGAACATCGGCATTTTCGTCCTGCAGTGGGGGGGCTGGATCTGAGTCGGCCCTGTCGCGCTCAGTCGGCTTTCTGGTAGGCCTCGATCACTTCCTGCGCGGCGCGGAACGCATCGATCGCCGCCGGTACGCCGGCGTACACCGCGCAGTGCAGCAGTGCCTCGCGAATCTCTTCCACCGTGCAGCCGTTGTTCAGGGCGCCGCGCACGTGGCCCTTGAGCTCCTGCGGGCACTTGAGCGCGGTCAGCGCGGCGAGGGTGATCAGGCTGCGGGTCTTGAGCGGCAGGCCGTCACGGTTCCAGACGCCGCCCCAGGCGTGTTCGTTGACGAAGTCCTGCAGGGGCTGGCTGAACTCGGTGGCATTACCCAGGGCGCGGTCGACGAAGGCATCGCCCATGACCTGACGACGCATTTCGACACCGGTTTTTTTCTGATCGCTCATTGCAGTGGCTCCTAGGGATGTTGGCGACGCCAGGCTCGCAGCGTACTGAACAGCAGATACACCAGCAGCGCCGGCAGGATGAAGAACAGCATCAGGTGTTCCAGCCGCACCGCCATCGGCATGCCGGTGGTGAACCACACCACGTGCAGCCCGTAGGCCAGGTACAGGCCGAGAAACAGCAGGCCCTCGGCACGGGTGATGCGATAGCCGGAGTAGAATACCGGCCAGCACAAGGCCGCGACGGCGAGCATTACCGGCAGGTCGAACGACAACGCGTTGGGCGAGACCGACAGCGGTTGCGGGGCGATCAGCGCGGTCACGCCGAGCACGCCCAGCAGATTGAACAGGTTGCCGCCGATCACGTTGCCGACGGCGATATCGCGCTGGCCGCGGATGGCGGCGATCAGCGACGTGGCCAATTGCGGCAGGGAGGTGCCGACCGCGACCACGGTCAGGCCGATGATCCTTTCCGACAGGCCCAGTTCCGTGGCCACTTCGACGGCGGCATCGAGCAGCAGGTGGCCGGCGAGGGTCAGCAGGGCCAGGCCGAGCAGCATCCAGAACGCACTGCTGAGCCAGGGCGCAGGCCGACGCTGTGTTTGCAGCACGGGGGCGGGGTGCGGCAGGCCGTGTTGCGAGGTGCGCAGCAGCAACCCCAGGTACAGTGCAAACACCAGCAGCATCAGCACACCGTCGAAGCGGCTCAGCTCTTCGTTGAGGGCCAGGCCGAAGACCATGAGGCTGGCGACGATCATCAGCGGTATGTCCAGGCGCACCAGTTGGCGCGAGACCCGCAGCGGGATGATCAGCGCCGAGAGACCGAGGGTCACCAGGGTGTTGAAGATATTCCCGCCGATCACGCTGCCGACCGCGATGTCGGCGTTTTCCTGGAGGGCGGCCTGCAGGCTGACGGCCATCTGCGGGGCGCTGCTGCCGAAGGCGACGACGGTCAGGCCGATCAGCAGCGGCCGCACCCGCAGGCGGGCGGCCAGGCGCACGGCTGCGCGCACCAGCAGTTCGGCGCCGATGACCAGCAGGAACAGGCCGCCGAGCAGCTGGATCAGGCTCAGGATCGGCAGGTGGGTCAATCCGAAAATGGCGGGGCTCCCCGGGGTCAGTCGCTGAGGCTCTGGACGCGCACGCGCGCGGTACCGCTTTGTAGCATGCCCAGCTCTTCGGCGGCTTGTCGGGAAACATCGATCAGGCGTCCGCGGGTATGCGGGCCGCGATCATTGATACGGACCACGACGCTGCGGTCGTTGGCAAGATTGGTGACTTTTACCCGCGTACCGAACGGCAGTTGGCGATGGGCGGCGGTCAGGCCGTTCTGGTTGAAGGGTTCACCGCTGGCGGTGCGCTTGCCGTGGTGCTGGCGACCGTAATAGGAGGCCGTGCCGGTTTCGTCGTAGCCGCGCGGGTCGATATCGTGAGTGGCACAACCGGCCAGCAGGCTGAGGAAGGCAAGGGCGGCGAACAGGCGTTTCATCTGGGGGCGCTCCCTACAGAGATCGCATGGGGCGATCGATAGGTGGGAGCGGGCCCGCGAATGCAATGTGTCGGATACATCGTCTTCGCGGGCGAGCCCGCTCCCACAGTGGGCGGGTGTCAGGGCCTGTTTGGCCCGACTCAGCCTTCGAGCTTGCTTTTCAGCAGTTCGTTCACCTGTTGCGGGTTGGCCTTGCCCTTGGAGGCCTTCATCGCCTGGCCGACGAAGAAGCCGAACATCTTGCCGCGCTTGGCTTCGTCCGCCGCACGGTACTGCTCGACCTGCTCGGCGTTGGCCGCCAGCACTTCGTCCAGCACCTTCTCGATCGCACCGCTGTCGGTGACCTGTTTCAGGCCGCGGGCCTCGATCACCTGGTCGGCATTGCCTTCGCCGTTGGCCATGGCTTCGAACACGGTCTTGGCGATCTTGCCCGAGATAGTGTTGTCCTTGATCCGCAGCAGCATGCCGCCCAGTTGTTCGGCAGTGACCGGCGCCTGGTCGATTTCCACGCCCAGCTTGTTCAGCAGGCTGCCCAGCTCGACCATGACCCAGTTGGCCGCCAGCTTGGCGTCGGCGCTGATGGCGACCACCTGTTCGAAGTACTCCGCCTGCTCGCGGCTCGAAGCCAGGACGCTGGCATCGTACAGCGACAGGCCGTACTGCGACTGGAAACGTTCGCGTTTCTGCGGTGGCAGTTCCGGCAGCTTGGCGCGCACTTCATCCAGAAACGAGTCCTCGATGATCACCGGCAGCAGGTCCGGGTCGGGGAAGTAACGGTAGTCGTTGGCTTCCTCCTTGCTGCGCATCGCCTTGGTCGTATCGGTGTTCGGGTTGTACAGGCGAGTCTGCTGGACGACCTTGCCGCCATCCTCGATCAGCTCGATCTGGCGTTGTACTTCGTAGTTGATCGCCTTCTCGATGAAGCGGAACGAGTTGACGTTCTTGATCTCGCAACGCGTGCCGAACTCGGCCTGGCCCTTGGGGCGTACCGAGACGTTGCAGTCGCAACGCAGCGAGCCTTCGGCCATGTTGCCGTCGCAGATGCCCAGGTAGCGTACCAGTGCGTGGATCGCCTTGACGTAGGCCACGGCTTCCTTGGCACTGCGCATGTCCGGCTCGGAAACGATTTCCAGCAGCGGGGTACCGGCGCGGTTCAGGTCGATCCCGGTGGAACCGCTGAAGTCTTCGTGCAGGCTCTTGCCGGCGTCTTCTTCCAGGTGCGCACGGGTGATGCCGATACGCTTGACCGTACCGTCTTCCAGAGTGATGTCCAGGTGGCCCTTGCCGACGATCGGCAGTTCCATCTGGCTGATCTGGTAGCCCTTGGGCAGGTCCGGGTAGAAGTAGTTCTTGCGGGCGAACACGTTGTGCTGGCCGATCTCGGCGTCGATCGCCAGGCCGAACTGCACCGCCATGTGCACCGCTTCCTGGTTCAGCACCGGCAGCACGCCAGGCATGCCCAGGTCGACCAGGCTGGCCTGGGTGTTGGGTTCGGAGCCGAAGGTGGTCGAACTGCCGGAGAAAATCTTCGATTGGGTGGCGAGCTGGGTGTGAATCTCCAGCCCGATCACGACTTCCCATTGCATGGTGTTTTTCCTCAAATCTTGCCAGGGGACTTTTGAAGCGTCGCGAGCGAAGGTAAGGCAAGGCGAAGGCTGGCGAGTAAGCGCAGTTGACTGTAGTCAATGAGCATTACGAGCCAGCTTTCAACGCAGCATTACCGAGCGCAGCAGCTTCAAAACCCCTGGGGGGTGCGGGTGTGCCAGTCAGTGTGCAACTGATACTGGTGCGCAACATTGAGCAAGCGGCCTTCCTGGAAATACGGGGCAAGCAATTGCACGCCGACCGGCAAGCCGTCGACGAAGCCCGCAGGCATGGACAAGCCCGGCAGACCCGCGAGGTTGGCGGTGATGGTGTAGAAGTCTTCCAGATACTCGGCGACCGGATCGTTGTTCTTGGCACCGATCTTCCAGGCCGGATTCGGCGTGGTCGGGCCGAGGATCACGTCGACTTCCTTGAAGGCGTTCATGAAGTCGTTCTTGATCAGGCGGCGGATCTTCTGGGCCTTGAGGTAGTAGGCGTCGTAGTAGCCGGCCGACAGGGCGTAGGTACCGACCATGATCCGGCGTTGCACTTCGGCACCGAAGCCTTCGCCACGGGAACGCTTGTACAGGTCGGTGAGGTCGACCGGGTTCTCGCAGCGATAGCCGAAGCGTACGCCGTCGAAACGCGACAGGTTGGAGGAGGCCTCGGCCGGCGCGATCACATAGTAGGCGGGGATCGCGTGCTGGTTGTTCGGCAGGCTGATCTCCTTGATCACCGCACCGAGCTTTTCCAGCGCCTTGACGCTGTCGTGCACCCGTTCGGCGATGCGCGGGTCGAGACCGGCGCTGAAGTATTCCTTCGGCACGCCGATGCGCAGGCCTTGCAGCGAGTCGTTCAGGCTGGCGCTGTAGTCCGGCACCGGCTCATCGATGCTGGTGGAGTCCTGCGGGTCGAAACCGGCCATGCCCTGCAGCAGCAGTGCGCAGTCTTCGGCGGTACGGGCCAGCGGGCCACCCTGGTCGAGGCTGGAGGCGTAGGCGATCATGCCCCAGCGCGAAACGCGACCGTAGGTCGGCTTCAGGCCGGTGAGGTTGGTGAACGCCGCCGGCTGGCGGATCGAGCCGCCGGTGTCGGTCGCCGTGGCGGCCGGCAGCAGGCGCGCGGCAACGGCCGCGGCGGAACCGCCCGACGAACCGCCCGGCACGTGCTCCAGGTTCCACGGGTTCTTCACCTTGCCGTAGTAGCTCGACTCGTTGGCCGAACCCATGGCGAACTCGTCCATGTTGGTCTTGCCCAGGGTCACCGCGCCGGCGGCGGCGAGCTTGGCCACCACGGTGGCATCGTAGGGTGCCTTGAAGTTGTCGAGCATCTTCGAGCCGCAACTGGTGCGCACGCCCTGGGTGCAGAACAGGTCCTTGTGGCCGATCGGCGCGCCGAGCAGGGCACCGTTTTCGCCATTGGCGCGACGCACGTCGGCAGCCTTGGCCTGCTGCAGGGCCAGTTCCTCGGTAAGGCTGATGAAGCTGTTGACCTGCGGGTCGAGCTGGGCGATGCGCGCCAGCAGGGTGCGGGTCAGTTCTTCGGCGGAAAACTTCTTGTCGGCGAGTCCGCGGGCGATCTCGGCCAGAGTCATTTGATGCATTGCAGGCTCTTTCCCTTTAGTCGATGACTTTCGGAACCAGGTACAGGCCGTTTTCGACCGCTGGTGCGATGGACTGATAGGCCTCGCGGTTATTGCGTTCGGTCACGGCGTCGGCGCGCAGGCGCTGGCTCGCTTCCAGAGGGTGGGCAAGGGGTTCGATACCGTCGGTATCGACAGCCTGCATCTGGTCGACCAGACCCAGAATGCTGTTCAGGGCTTCGGTGGTGCGTGGAATATCGTCTGCGACCAGGTCCAGGCGGGCCAGGTGAGCGATTTTTTCCACGTCGGAGCGGTCAAGCGCCATGGGAATCTCCAGTGGAAAACAAAATGGAAGCTGTCCGGATGTTGGATTGGTGGAACACTACCGCATTTGCACGGTCACATGGCCGCGATTGTATGGGATGGTGCTCGGAAAAACGCCTAATTTAACATATTGGCGCCTTGCCCAAAATCCCCGTCGTTGTTAGAGTTTGCCGCACTTTTTTACCCACGCGTTGCCCAGGGTCCCTTTCCAATGTTCAAGAAACTGCGTGGCATGTTTTCCAGCGATCTTTCCATCGACCTGGGTACAGCCAACACCCTTATTTACGTGCGCGAGCGCGGTATCGTCCTGAATGAGCCATCGGTTGTTGCGATTCGCACCCATGGCAACCAGAAAAGTGTCGTCGCCGTCGGTACCGAAGCCAAGCGCATGCTCGGTCGTACGCCGGGCAACATTGCCGCCATTCGTCCGATGAAGGACGGTGTGATTGCCGATTTCAGCGTCTGCGAGAAGATGCTGCAGTACTTCATCAACAAGGTTCACGAAAACAGCTTCCTGCAGCCCAGCCCACGTGTGCTGATCTGCGTGCCCTGCAAGTCGACCCAGGTCGAGCGTCGCGCCATCCGTGAATCGGCGCTGGGCGCCGGTGCCCGTGAAGTGTTCCTGATCGAGGAGCCGATGGCGGCCGCGATCGGTGCCGGCCTGCCGGTCGAGGAAGCCCGTGGCTCGATGGTCGTCGATATCGGCGGCGGTACCACCGAAATCGCGCTGATCTCCCTGAACGGTGTGGTCTATGCCGAATCCGTACGTGTGGGCGGCGACCGCTTCGACGAAGCGATCATCACCTACGTGCGTCGCAACTACGGCAGCCTGATCGGTGAATCCACCGCCGAGCGCATCAAGCAGGAAATCGGTACCGCCTACCCGGGCGGCGAAGTCCGTGAAGTCGACGTCCGCGGTCGTAACCTGGCCGAAGGCGTACCCCGTGCCTTCACCCTCAACTCCAACGAAGTGCTCGAGGCGCTGCAGGAGTCCCTGGCGACCATCGTCCAGGCGGTCAAGAGCGCTCTGGAGCAGTCGCCTCCGGAACTGGCTTCGGACATCGCCGAGCGCGGCCTGGTGCTGACCGGTGGTGGCGCACTGCTGCGTGACCTCGACAAGCTGCTGGCCCAGGAAACCGGCCTGCCGGTGATCGTTGCCGAAGACCCGCTGACCTGCGTGGCCCGCGGCGGTGGCCGTGCCCTGGAAATGATGGACAAGCACACCATGGACCTGCTCTCCAGCGAGTGAGTTCGCTGGCAGACGCTACGACGGTCCGTTCACAGGCAGCACTTTGCAGTGCTGCCTGTTGCGTTTATCTTCTGTCAATCTGCATCCAGGCCGGTTTGATGCCGTATGAATAAAATGTCTATTTGCCTGGGAGGAGCGGCTCATTAAACCGCTTTTCGCCAAAGGCCCCTCATTGGGCGTGCGCCTGCTGGTGCTGGTCGTGCTGTCGGTTGCGCTGATGGTGGTCGATGCCCGCTTCACGGTGCTCAAGCCGATCCGCAGCCAGGCCTCGCTGGTGCTGATGCAATCGTACTGGATCACCGACCTGCCGCAGCGGCTGTGGCAAGGCGTGGCCAGCCAGTTCGGCAGCCGTACCGAACTGGTCGCCGAGAACGAGAAACTCCAGACCGAGAACCTGCTGTTGCAGGGGCGCCTGCAGAAACTGGCCGCCCTGACCGAGCAGAACGTGCGCCTGCGCGAACTGCTGAACTCCTCGGCACTGGTCAACGAGAAGGTCGAGGTCGCCGAACTGATCGGCATGGACCCCAACCCCTTCACCCATCGCATCATCATCAACAAGGGCGAGCGCGATGGCGTGGTGCTCGGGCAACCGGTGCTCGATGCCCGTGGCCTGATGGGCCAGGTGGTCGAGTTGATGCCGTACACCTCCCGTGTGCTGCTGCTGACCGATACCACCCACAGCATTCCGGTACAGGTCAACCGCAACGGTCTGCGGGCGATCGCCAGCGGTACCGGCAACCCCGAGCGCCTGGAGTTGCGTCATGTCGCCGATACCGCGGACATCAAGGAAGGCGACCTGCTGGTCAGTTCCGGCCTGGGCCAGCGGTTCCCGGCCGGCTACCCGGTGGCGACGGTCAAGGAAGTCATCCATGACTCCGGCCAGCCGTTCGCCATTGTTCGCGCCGTGCCGACCGCCGCGTTGAACCGCAGCCGCTACCTGCTGCTGGTGTTCAGCGACAGCCGTACACCGGAAGAGCGGGCCAACGATGCGGCCCAGGCCCAGGAAGCCGACAAGCAGGGTGAAGGGGCGGCGGCGGTTCCGGCGACCGTGCCCAAGCCTGCGGCGACCCCGGCCACGCCCGCCGCCACGGCCCCTGTGCCCAAGCCGACCGCCCATGGCGCGGCGGCTGCCGCTGCGGCGCATGGTGCGGCCAACAGCACTCCGGCGCCAAAACCGACCACCGCCAAACCCGCGGCCAAGCCGGCCAGCAGGCCGCCGGCGGCCACTCAACGGCAGGAGGAATGATGGCGGGCGCCACTCTTTCGCGTAACGGCTGGATCGTCTGGCTGACCTTTCTGATCGGCCTGCTGCTCAGTGTCTCGCCGTTGCCGCAGTTCATGGAAATCCTGCGTCCGCTGTGGCTGGCGCTGCTGCTGGCGTTCTGGTCGCTGTACCTGCCGCACAAGATCGGCATGGTCACCGCGTTCCTGCTCGGCCTGGCCGAAGATGTGCTCTATGGCACCCTGCTCGGGCAGAGCGCGCTGATCCTGACGCTGATCACCTTCCTGGTGCTGTCGCTGCAGCAACGGCTGCGCATGTTCCCGATGTGGCAGCAGAGCCTGGTGATCCTGGTGATCTTCGGCCTGGCGCAGTTGGTCCAGCTGTGGCTGAGCGCCCTGACCGGTAACCGCCAGCCCACCCTAGCGCTGGTGCTGCCGGCCCTGGTCAGCGCGCTGCTGTGGCCCTGGGTCAGCTTCGGGCTGCGTGGATTGCGCCGGCGCTACAAGATCAACTGATTGAATCATCGGCCATTTCCCGGTGCCTGATGATCCGCGTGACGAGCCCCGACAAGGAGATGTCCTGATGAACCCGCTCTACCTGGCCTCCGGCTCGCCGCGTCGGCGTGAACTGCTGACCCAGATCGGTGTGCCGTTCACGGCCATCAGTGCCGATATCGATGAAACACCCCTGGGCGACGAATCTCCCGTGGCCTATGTCGAGCGCCTGGCGCGTGGCAAGGCTGCGGCCGGGCGTGCCGCCCTCGGTCCGGATCTCGCGGCCTGTGTGCTGGGCGCCGATACCGCCGTGGTGCTCGATGGGCGAATTCTCGGCAAGCCGCTGGACGAGGCGGATGCGGTCGCCACGCTGCTCGCCCTGTCGGGGCGCGAACATGAAGTGCTGACAGCCATCGCGTTGCTCGACGGCGAGCGCTGCGAGTCGCGGGTAGTTCGCAGTCTCGTGAAATTTCGTACTATCAAAACAGAAGAGGCACACACCTATTGGGCCAGCGGCGAACCCCGCGACAAGGCCGGGAGCTATGCCATTCAAGGTCTGGCGGCGGTTTTCGTGGAGAGCCTGAACGGCAGCTATTCGGGCGTTGTCGGCCTGCCTGTGTGCGAAACCGCAGAACTGCTTGGCCGTTTCGACATACCCTGTTGGCAAAACCTTATCGTGCGCTGATTGCCGCACTCCAGTGAACGGCAATAATTGTGAACACGCCTGAACGAGACGCAGCCATGAGTGAAGAGATCCTGATCAACATCACGCCGATGGAATCGCGCGTGGCGGTGGTAGAGAACGGTGTGTTGCAAGAGGTCCATGTCGAGCGGACGCAGAAGCGCGGTATCGTCGGCAATATCTACAAGGGCAAGGTGGTCCGGGTGCTGCCGGGCATGCAGGCGGCGTTCGTCGATATCGGCCTGGACCGGGCTGCGTTCATCCACGCCTCGGAAATCTCCATGCGCGAAGGCCCGGCGGTGGAAAGCATCAGTGCGCTGGTTCACGAAGGGCAGAGCCTGGTGGTGCAGGTCACCAAGGACCCGATCGGCACCAAGGGCGCCCGCCTGACCACGCAGCTGTCGATTCCGTCGCGCTACCTGGTGTACATGCCACGCACCGCACATGTCGGCATTTCGCTGAAGATCGAAGACGAAGCCGAGCGTGAGCGGCTGAAGAAGGTGGTCAGCGACTGCGTGGCCCAGGAAGGCATCAAGGAGGCCGGCGGCTTCATCCTGCGTACCGCCGCCGAGGGCGCCGGGGCCGACGAGATCATGATGGACATCCGTTACCTGCGGCGCCTCTGGGACCAGATCGGTACGCAGATCAAGACCATCGGTGCGCCCAATGTGATCTACGAGGACCTCGGTCTGGCGCTGCGCACCCTGCGCGACCTGGTCAGCCCGAAGATCGAGAAGATCCGTATCGACTCCCGGGAAACCTTTCAGAAAACCACGCAGTTCGTCGCCGAGCTGATGCCGGAAATCGCCGATCGCCTGGAACACTACCCCGGCGAACGACCGATCTTCGATCTGTACGGTGTCGAGGATGAGATCCAGAAGGCCCTGGAGCGCAAGGTCCCGCTCAAGTCCGGCGGCTACCTGGTGGTCGACCCGGCGGAAGCCATGACCACCATCGACGTCAATACCGGGGCTTTCGTCGGTCATCGCAACCTCGAGGAAACCATCTTCAAGACCAACCTCGAGGCGGCCACCGCGATCGCCCGCCAACTGCGCCTGCGCAACCTGGGCGGGATCATCATCATCGACTTCATCGACATGGAGGACGAGGAGCATCAGCGCCAGGTGCTGCGTACCCTGGAAAAGCAGCTGGAACGCGACCACGCCAAGACCAACATCATCGGTATCACCGAACTGGGCCTGGTGCAGATGACCCGCAAGCGCACCCGCGAAAGCCTGGAGCAGGTGTTGTGCGAGCCGTGCAGCAGTTGCCAGGGGCGCGGCAAGCTGAAGACCCCGGAGACGGTTTGTTACGAGATTTTCCGCGAAATCCTCCGCGAGGCCCGTGCCTATCAGGCCGAAGGCTATAGAGTATTGGCCAACCAGAAAGTCGTCGACCGGCTGCTGGATGAAGAGTCGGGCAATGTCGCGGAACTGGAGGCCTTTATCGGGCGCACCATCCGTTTCCAGGTCGAAACCATGTACTCCCAGGAACAATACGACGTGGTGCTGCTCTGATTCCCTGTTCCGTATACATATTGCCCGCACTGCCTGAAGCCGGCCTTTTCATCGAATTCTGCCTGAGGGGCCACTGACATGGAGCGTTTGTCGCGCTTTGTTGCCGCGTTGACCCGCTGGAGCCTGGGCATCTGTGCGTTGCTGCTGGTATTGCTGGCGTTGTACGTCAGCCTGGGGCGGCAACTCGTGCCGCTGGTGGCCGAATACCGGGCCGATGTCGAAACCAGGGCGCAGGCGGCATTGGGCATGCCATTGGCCATCGGCAGCCTGGAAGGGCACTGGAGCGGGTTGGCACCGGTGCTGTCGGCCCACGATGTAATGATCGGTACGGGGGCCTCGGCCCTGCGCCTGGACCATGTGCAGGTGATCCCGGATATCCGCGCCAGCCTGCTGGCCCGCGAGCTGCGTATCGCCCGCCTCGAACTGCATGGGCTGCAGCTCAACCTCAGGCAGGGCGAGGATGGGCAATGGGCCCTCGAAGGCCTGCCGCGCCCGGCTGATGACCAGCCGCTGGACCCTGAACAGGTGCTCAAGCGCCTGCAGGTGATCGAGCAGTTGTCGGTGCTGGACAGTCAACTGACGCTGGAACCTTATGGCGAGTCGCCGCTGACCCTGACCTATGTCGGCCTGAACCTGCGCGTCGGCCCCGGTCGCCAGCGCCTCGATCTGCGCCTGAACCTGCCCGACGGCCAGCCACTGGCGCTCAACCTGACGACCCGCATGCGCCCCAGCGACTGGCGCCATGCGTCCGCCGAAGCCTACCTGAGCCTGCCGCAGAGCGACTGGGCGCGCTGGCTGCCGGCGAGCCTGGCCGGGAAATGGAAGATCGCCGAACTCAAGGCCGGCGGTGAATTCTGGTTGAAGTGGGCCGATGGCACGGTGCAGAGCGCCGTGGCGCGGCTCAATGCCCCGCAGTTTCGCGGTGGGTACGCCGATCGCCAGCCGGCGAAAATCGACAACCTCGCCCTCAATGCCTATCTGCAACGCAACGACCAGGGCTTTAGCCTGCTGCTCGACTCGCTGGCGATGAACCTGGGGGAGACCCGCTGGGAGTCCCACCTGCAATTGCAGCAGAGTGCCGCGACCGACAAGAGCGGTGAAGTGTGGCACGTGCAGGCCGATCGCCTGGACCTGACGCCGATCACTGCGCTGCTCGACAGCCTGGCGCCGCTGCCGCAAGGGCTGGCCACGGTGATCGACCACCTGAAAGTCACCGGGGCCTTGCGCAATGTGTTGCTCGATTACCGGCCACAGGAAACCGGTGACCGTCGCCTGAGCTTCGAGGCCAACCTCGAGCGGGTCGGTTTCGACGCCTATCACGGTGCGCCGGCGGCGCGCAATGTCACCGGCAGCATCAGCGGCGACCTGGGGCACGGCGAGTTGCGCATGGACAGCAAGGACTTCTCGCTGTTCCTCTATCCGATCTTCAACAAGCCCTGGCAGTACCTGCAGGCTAACGCCCGGCTGACCTGGAAGCTCGATCAGGAGGGCTTTACCCTGATCGCGCCCTATATCAAGGTGCTCGGCGAGGAGGGGCGGATCGCCGCCGACTTCCTGATCCGCCTGCATTTCGCCCCGGAGCAGGAGGACTACATGGACCTGCGGGTCGGCCTGGTCGACGGTGACGGACGTTTCACGCCCAAGTACCTGCCGGCGGTGTTGAGCCCCTCCCTCGACGAATGGTTGCGTACCGCGATTCTCCACGGTGCCGTGGACCAGGGTTTCTTCCAGTACCAGGGTTCGCTGAACCACGATGCCGCCGCCGCCGCACGCAGCATCAGCCTGTTCTTCAAGGTCCATGACGCCGAACTGGCCTTCCAGCCGGGTTGGCCCCATGTCGGCAAGGTCAACGGCGATGTGTTCATCGAGGACAGCGGGGTGCGGATCAAGGCCAGCAAGGGCCAGTTGCTCGATACCCAGGTCAGCGATGTGATGGTCAACATCCCGCACTCGACCGCGGGCAAGGCGCCGCACATGTTCCTCGACGGCAATTTTGCCGGCGGTCTCGGCGATGGCCTGAAGATTCTCCAGGAGGCGCCGATCGGTACCGGCCCGACCTTTGCCGGTTGGCAGGGCGAGGGCAGCCTGCAGGGCAAGGTCAGGCTGGATGTTCCGCTGGAGAAGGGCGACGAGCCCAAGGTGCTGGTGGACTTCGCCACCGACCAGGCGCGGCTGAAGCTGGCTGACCCGAGTCTCGAACTGACCCAGCTCAAGGGCAATTTCCGTTTCGACAGCGACAAGGGCCTCAGTGGCGATGGCATCAGCGCCCAGGCGTTCGACCGGCCGATCACCGCGCAGATCAGTGCCGACGGCAAGCCTGGCAGCCTCAGCACCCGGGTCACCGCCAAGGGCCAGGTGGCCCTCAGGAAACTCACCGATTGGCTGGGCGTCAGCCAGCCGCTGCCGGTATCCGGCGACCTGCCGTACCAGCTGCAGTTGAACCTCGACGGTGCCGACAGCCAACTGATGATCAGTTCCAACCTCAAGGGCGTGGCCGTCGATCTGCCCGCTCCTTTTGGCATGCCGGCCAGCCAGGGGCGCGACAGCGTGTTCCGCATGACCCTGCAAGGTGCCGAACGGCGCTACTGGTTCGACTATGGCGAGCTGGCGAACTTCACCTTTGCCGCCCCGGGCGGCAGGTTCGCCGACGGCCGGGGGGAGTTGTTCCTCGGCGATGGCGATGCACAACTGCCGACGGTCAAGGGCCTGCGGGTACGTGGCGTACTCTCGGAACTGGACATGGAACCGTGGAAGGCGGTGATCGACCGCTATGCCGGCCAGGATCCGGGCGGCAATGCCAAACAGTTGCTCAGCAGCGCGGATTTCAAGGTCGACAAGCTCAGCGGTTTCGGCACCCGGTTCGACCAGGTCAGCCTGCAGATGGCCCGCAGTGGCTCGACCTGGGGATTGTTGATCGACAGCCAGCAGGCCAAGGGTAGTGTGACGCTGCCGGATGCCAAGGGGGCCCCGATCGGCGTCAAGCTGGCCTATGTGCGGTTGCCGGCCCCGGACCCGAGCGTGGTCGCCGATGAAAATGCACCGGACCCGCTGGCCTCGGTGGACCCACAGCAGATCCCGGCGCTGGATATCGCCATCGACCAGTTGTTCCAGGGCCAGGACCTGGTGGGCGCCTGGTCGCTGAAGGTGCGGCCGACGCCCAAGGGAATCCAGCTCAACGACCTCAATCTCGGCCTCAAGGGCATGCAGTTGCAGGGCAATGGCGGCTGGGAAGGCGCGCCGGGCAGCAGTGGCAGCTGGATCAATGGGCGCCTTGAGGGCAAGAACCTCGCTGATGTGCTCAAGGCCTGGAGCTTCGCGCCAACCGTGACCAGCGACGAGTTCCACCTCGATGTCGATGGCCGTTGGCCCGGCTCGCCGGCCTGGGTCGGGCTCAAGCGTTTCTCCGGCAGCCTGGATGCGACCCTGCGCAAGGGCCAGTTCGTCGAAGTCGAGGGCGGTGCCCAGGCCTTGCGGGTGTTCGGTCTGCTGAACTTCAACTCCATCGGTCGCCGCCTGCGCCTGGATTTCTCCGACCTGCTCGGCAAGGGCCTGAGCTATGACCGGGTCAAGGGACTGCTGGTAGCCAGCGATGGCGTATATGTCACCCGCGAACCGATCACGTTGACCGGGCCGTCGAGCAACCTGGAACTCAACGGTACGCTGGACATGGTCAGCGACCGGGTCGATGCCAAGCTGCTGGTGACCTTGCCGGTGACCAACAACCTGCCGATCGCCGCGCTGATCGTCGGGGCGCCGGCCATCGGTGGTGCGCTGTTCCTGATCGACAAGCTGATCGGCGACCGGGTCGCGCGGTTCGCCAGTGTGAAGTACAGCGTCACCGGTCCCTGGAAAGAACCGAAAATCACGTTCGACAAACCTTTTGAAAAGTCCAAGTAGCGCCCCATGGAGTAGCATGGTGGCCAGTCTTCCAAGGAGTGTGCCATGACTTTCTCCGTCATCCAGATGGTCAGCCAGGACGATGTGCTGGCCAATCTGACCCAGGCCCGTCGCCTGCTCGAGCAGGCCGCCGAAGGCGGTGCGCGACTGGCGGTGTTGCCGGAAAACTTCGCTGCCATGGGCCGTCGTGACGTCGCCGCGATCGGCCGGGCCGAGGCGCTGGGCGAGGGGCCGATCCTGCCGTGGTTGAAACAGGTCGCCCGCGACCTCAGGTTATGGATTGTCGCGGGTACCCTGCCGTTGCCGCCGGTCGGCCAGCCGGATGCCAAGTCCAATGCCTGCTCGTTGCTGGTCGACGACCAGGGCGAAACGGTGGCCCGCTACGACAAGCTGCACCTGTTCGATGTGGACGTGGCGGACAATCGGGGTCGTTATCGTGAATCCGATGACTATGCTCATGGTAGCCGGGTAGTGGTGGCCGATACGCCGGTGGGGCGTCTGGGCCTGAGCGTGTGCTATGACCTGCGCTTCCCCGAGCTGTACAGCGAACTGCGGCTGGCCGGTGCGGAACTGATCACCGCGCCCTCGGCCTTCACCGCAGTGACCGGTGCGGCGCATTGGGACGTGCTGATTCGTGCCCGTGCCATCGAGACCCAGTGCTATCTGCTGGCGGCTGCCCAGGGCGGCGTGCATCCGGGGCCGCGCGAGACCTTCGGGCATGCGGCGATCGTCGATCCGTGGGGGCGTGTCCTCGCCCGGCAGGATCAGGGCGAAGCGGTGTTGCTGGCCGAGCGTGACAGTAATGAACAGGCGTCCATCCGGGCGCGGATGCCGGTGGCGAGTCACCGGCGCTTTTTCTCGCAGGGCGCGCAGCGACCTGCATCGCAATGACGAAATAAGGCGCAAAACCTATGAGCGAGTTGTTGTCCTCAGTCAGCGAACACCTGTTGGCGCCGGGTGGCGTGACCATCGAAAACCTTCAATCGGTCCTGGGTGACCTGGCCGGGCCCGGCATCGACGCCGCTGACCTGTATTTCCAGGGGCAGATTTCCGAGTCCTGGGCGCTCGAAGACGGTATCGTCAAGGAAGGCAGCTTCAACCTGGACCAGGGTGTCGGCGTACGCGCGCAATCCGGGGAAAAGACCGGCTTCGCCTATAGCAATGCCATCACCCTCGACGCCCTGGGCGCAGCCGCGCGTGCGGCCCGTTCGATCTCCCGTGCCGGGCAGAACGGCCGGGTGCAAGCGTTCTCCGCCCAGGACGTGGCACAACTCTATGCACCGGACAATCCGCTGGACGTCCTGACCCGCGCCGAGAAAGTCGAGCTGCTCAAGCGCATCGACGTCGCCACTCGCGCCCTCGACCCGCGTATCCAGCAGGTTTCGGTGAGCATGGCCGGTGTCTGGGAGCGCATTCTGGTGGCCTCTACCGACGGTGGCCTGGCGGCGGACGTACGACCGCTGGTGCGTTTCAACGTCAGCGTGATCGTCGAGCACAATGGCCGGCGCGAGCGGGGTGGCCACGGTGGTGGCGGGCGTACCGACTACCGTTATTTCCTCAGTGAAGACCGTGCCATGGGGTATGCCCGCGAGGCCTTGCGCCAGGCGCTGGTCAACCTGGAAGCGGTCCCCGCTCCGGCCGGTACACTGCCGGTGGTGCTCGGTTCCGGCTGGTCTGGCGTCCTGCTGCACGAGGCGGTCGGCCACGGCCTGGAAGGCGATTTCAATCGCAAGGGCAGTTCGGCCTACAGCGGACGGATGGGCGAAAGGGTCGCTTCGAGCCTGTGCACCATCGTCGATGACGGCACCCTGGCCGGCCGTCGCGGCTCGCTGAGCGTCGACGACGAGGGCACTGCGACCGAATGCACCACGCTGATCGAGAACGGCGTGCTCAAGGGCTACATGCAGGACAAGCTCAATGCCCGCCTGATGGGCGTCGCCCGTACCGGCAACGGCCGCCGCGAATCCTATGCGCACCTGCCGATGCCACGCATGACCAACACCTACATGCTCGGCGGCGAAAGCGACCCGGCGGAAATCATCGCCTCGGTGAAGAAGGGGATCTACTGCGCCAACCTCGGCGGCGGCCAGGTCGATATCACCAGCGGCAAGTTCGTGTTCTCCACCAGCGAGGCCTACCTGATCGAGGACGGCAGGATCACTGCGCCGGTCAAGGGGGCGACGCTGATCGGCAATGGGCCGGAAGCCATGAGCCGGGTGTCGATGGTTGGCAACGACCTGGCACTGGACAGTGGTGTGGGCACGTGTGGCAAGGATGGGCAGTCGGTGCCGGTGGGTGTTGGCCAGCCGACCCTGAAGATCGACGCGATCACCGTGGGCGGCACGGGCGCGTAGGGGCCGGAGCGCTTGGGTGAGCCGCTTGCCGGCCCACCCAGGTCGACACTCAGCGCAGGCCGCGTTGGGTGTCGTCCAGCTCCCGGATGTACTTGAAGACTTTACGGCTGGAAGCCGGTGGCTTGTTGTGTGCCAGTTCGTGCTGGGCCTGGCGGATCAGCGAGCGCAGTTGCTGGCGGTCCGCCTCGGGGTACTCGCTGACGAACTTTTCCAGGACGTCGTCGTTGCCCGTGATCAGGCGATCGCGCCAGCGTTCGAGGTTATGGAAGCGTTCATTGTACTGCTTGGTGGAGGCATCGACCTGGTCGAGCACCACCCGGATGGCGTCGATGTCCTGGTCGCGCATCAGCTTGCCGATGAACAGGATGTGCCGTTTGCGCGCGATATGCGCGGTGTGCTTCGGCGCATCGGCCAGGGCACGGCGCAAGCCGTCGGTCAGTGGCAGTTTTGCCAGCAGGTCAGGCTTGAGTGTGGTCAGTCGCTCACCGAGATCAACCAGAGCATGCAGCTCGCGTTTGACCTGGGATTTGCTTTTCTCCCCATCGAGGGAGTCGTCGTAAGAATCAACCATGGTGGCAGTCCGCAAAGAAACGCCGCCATGATAACCAGTCGGGGGCCGCTTGTCCGGCCCGCTCGTTCGATGAGCGTGACTGAAAGCTGCATTTGAGTGGAGAAAGCTGAGTGGAGAAGACCATGAGCGCAGCACAAAGCGTTGGCCCGCAGGCCTTGCCGGCCCTGCAGGAGCAGGTCGAGCAGATTCTTGCCGAGGCCAGGCGCCAGGGGGCCAGTGCCTGTGAAGTGGCGGTGTCCGTGGAGCAGGGGCTGTCGACGTCGGTGCGCCAGCGGGAAGTGGAAACGGTCGAGTTCAACCGTGACCAGGGCTTCGGTATCACCTTGTACGTGGGGCAGCGCAAGGGCTCGGCCAGCACTTCGGCCAGTGGCGCCGAGGCCATTCGCGAAACCGTCGCGGCGGCGTTGGCCATCGCCAGGCACACCTCCGAGGACGAGTGCTCCGGGCTGGCCGATGCGGCCCTGATGGCCAAGCAAATCAAGGATTTCGACCTGTTCCACGAATGGAACATCACCCCGGAGCAGGCGATCGAGCGGGCGCTGATCTGTGAAGCGGCGGCCTTCGACGCCGACAGTCGGATCCGTAACGCCGACGGCACCACCCTGAGCACGTCCCAGGGGTGCCGGGTGTACGGTAACAGCCACGGTTTCATCGCCGGCTCGGCGTCGACGCGCCATAGCCTCAGCTGTGTGATGATCGCCGAAGGCGATGGGCAGATGCAGCGTGACTACTGGTACGACGTCAATCGCCAGGGCGAGCTGCTGGCCGACGCCGTCAGCATTGGCCGCAAGGCCGCGCAGCGGGCGGCCAGCCGCCTGGGCGCGCGTCCGGTGCCGACCTGCGAAGTGCCGGTGCTGTTTTCGGCGGAACTGGCCGGTGGGTTGTTCGGCAGTTTCCTGTCGGCGATTTCCGGCGGCAACCTGTATCGCAAGTCGTCGTTCCTCGAGGGCGCGCTGGGGCAACGGCTGTTCCCGCAGTGGCTGACCATCGATGAGCGTCCACACCTGATGCGGGCCATGAGCAGTTCGGCCTTCGACAGCGATGGCCTGGCGACCTATGCCAAGCCGTTCGTCGAGAATGGCACGTTGGTGTCCTATGTGCTGGGCACCTACTCGGGACGCAAGCTCGGCCTGCCGAGCACCGCCAACGCCGGCGGCGTGCACAACCTGTTCGTCACCCATGGGGTCGAGGACCAGGATGCCCTGATTCGCCGAATGGGGCGCGGCCTGTTGGTGACCGAGCTGATGGGGCATGGGCTGAACATGGTCACCGGGGACTATTCCCGTGGAGCGGCCGGTTTCTGGGTCGAGAATGGCGAGATCCAGTTCCCGGTTCAGGAAGTGACCATTGCCGGCAACCTGCGCGACATGTTCAAGCAGATCGTCGCCGTGGGCAGCGATCTCGAGCTGCGCAGCAACATCCGTACCGGCTCGGTGCTGATCGAGCGGATGACTGTCGCCGGTAGCTGATCCACCGCCGCAACCCGAACGAAAAGGCGCGTCGCTCAAGCGACGCGCCTTTTTTTGTGCCGACGCCACCCTGAGCGAGCCTGTCCCTCAAGGAGGGGGACAGGCTCGCTTCGTCAGCGTTGTTTTGATTATCAATATCGTATAATAATAAATCTCATTATCGAATGAGCCTGGGTCATGAGTTCTGCCTTGCATGAGCAACCCTATTTGGACAGCTGGCGCTGGATGAGCCGCCAGATCCGCTGCGCACTGCTGCCGGACGAGCCCCGGCTGATCGACCATTACCTCGCCGAGGGCCGCTACCTGGCCTGTTGCACACCCACTTCACCCTGGACCATCGCTGCAACGTCCTTTCGCCTGCTGCTCGACACGGCCACCGATACCGCGTTGCCCTGGCACTGGCGGTCGTTATGCCTGGACCAGGCCTGGCGGCCGTTGCGCGATCTGGAGCGCCAGGCGCTATGCAATTGCCGGCTGCGCCGCTGGCAAAGCTTTGCCTGGCAGTTGGCGAACTGCTCGCTGCTGCCTTCCATTCCCCTGACTGAACTGGTGCAAGGATTTCCCGATGAGTAATACCCGTATCGAACGCGACAGCATGGGCGAACTGCAGGTGCCGGCCGAGGCCCTGTATGGCGCCCAGACCCAGCGTGCCGTGGACAACTTCCCCATCAGCCACCAGCGCATGCCGACGCAGTTCATTCGTGCCCTGATCCTGGCCAAGGCGGCTGCGGCACAGGCCAACGTCGAGCTCAGGCAACTGAGCGCTGCCCAGGGCAAGGCCATCGTCGATGCCTGCCAGGGCCTGCTCGAAGGCGATTTCATGCTGCACTTCCCGGTGGATATCTATCAGACCGGCTCCGGCACCAGCTCCAACATGAACGCCAACGAGGTGATCGCGACCCTCGCCAGCCGTCTGCTGGGTGAGCCGGTCAACCCCAATGACCATGTCAACTGCGGCCAAAGCAGCAACGACATCATCCCCACCACCATCCATGTCAGCGCCGCACTGGCCCTGCACGAGCAACTGTTGCCGGCCCTGGCGCACCTGGTGCGGGTCACCGAGGCCAAGGCGGAGCAGGTTCATCCGTTCATCAAGACCGGTCGCACCCACCTGATGGACGCCATGCCGGTGCGTCTGAGCCAGGTGCTCGATGGCTGGGCGGCACAGCTCAAGGCCAACGTCCTGCATCTGCAGAACCTGCTGCCCAGCCTGCAATCCCTGGCCCAGGGCGGTACCGCGGTGGGTACCGGGATCAACGCGCACCCACAGTTCGCCGAACTGTTCAGTCGCCAACTGAGCGCCTTGACCCGTGTACCGTTCACGCCAGGTGGCAACCTGTTCGCCCTGATCGGCTCCCAGGATACCGCGGTCGCCGTTTCCGGCCAGTTGAAGACCACCGCGGTGTCGCTGATGAAGATCGCCAACGACCTGCGCTGGATGAACTCCGGCCCGCTGGCCGGCCTGGCCGAGATCGAGCTGGAGGCCCTGCAGCCCGGTTCGTCGATCATGCCGGGCAAGGTCAATCCGGTGATTCCGGAAGCGACCGCGATGGTCGCCGCCCAGGTGATCGGCAACGACGCGACGATTGCCGTGGCCGGCCAGTCGGGCAACTTCGAACTGAACGTGATGCTGCCGATCATTGCCCACAATCTGCTGGGCAGCATCGAGCTGCTGGCCAATGCCAGTCGTCTGCTGGCCGACAAGGCCATCGCCAGCTTCAAGGTCAACGAGGCCAAGCTCAAGGAGGCGCTGTCGCGCAACCCGATCCTGGTCACCGCGCTGAACCCGATCATCGGTTACCAGAAAGCCGCCGAGATTGCCAAGAAGGCCTATCAGCAAGGTCGGCCGATCATCGAGGTGGCGCTCGAACATACCGATCTGCCCCGTAGCCAACTGGAAACCCTGCTGGATCCGGAAAAGCTCACGGCCGGTGGCGTGTAATCCACTGCATTGTCTGGAGGTTCGTCATGGAACACTGGAGACGCACGATCGAAAGGGCCAATCGCCATTTCAACCTTGGCGAGCTGGTCGATGCCCGCGAGCACTACCTGCAGGCCCTGGCCCTGGCGCAGGTGTTGTTCGAGCGCTGGCCGGATGCGGAGGAGGCGGTGGCCGCCTGCGTGATTTCCCACCACAACCTGGCGGACCTGCACCTACGCCTCAATCAGCCGGAAGAGAGCGTCGAGTACCTGTGCGCCATTCACCAGCGCCTGTTGCAGGCGATGCAGGACACTCGGCTTCCCGTCGCGCTGCGTGAGGCCGCGCTGCACCAGAGCAGCAAAACCTACGTCGAACTGCTGGCCTTCATCAGCGAGTACGGGGAGTACCCCCGCACCAGCCGCCTGCTGCACAGCCGGACGGCCTCCTCGGGCGCTGTCCCGTCGAGTCATCAACATGGAGTTCATTGAAATGCCCTACGCCTTGCCTGCGCTGCCCTACAGCTACGACGCCCTGGAACCGCATATCGATGCCAAGACCATGGAGATCCACTACACCAGGCACCACCAGACCTACGTCACCAACCTCAATGCGGCTGTCGAGGGATCGCAGTGGGCCGACTGGCCTGTCGAGGCGCTGGTGGCCGCGGTTGGCCAGTTGCCGGAAAACATGCGTCCGGCCGTGATCAACCATGGTGGCGGCCATGCCAACCACTCGCTGTTCTGGGCGGTGATGAGCCCGCTGGGGGGCGGTGAGCCGGAGGCGGCGCTGGGACGGGCCATCGACGAGCAACTGGGCGGCTTCGAGGCGTTCAAGGAAGCCTTCACCAAGGCCGCGCTGACGCGTTTCGGCAGCGGCTGGGCGTGGCTGAGCGTGACGCCGGAGAAAAAACTGGTGGTCGAGAGCAGTGGCAACCAGGACAGCCCGCTGATGAACGGCAATACGCCGATCCTCGGCCTGGACGTCTGGGAGCATGCCTATTACCTGCTGTACCAGAACCGTCGCCCGGAATACATCAATGCTTTCTACAACGTGATCAACTGGCCGGAAGTCGAACGGCGTTATCTCGCGGCCCTGGCGTAAAACACACTACCCACAAGATCCAGAGCCGATGATGGAGACAGATGCCGTGGCAATGAGCAGAGGGCGACGATTTCGCCAGGGAGTTGGCTGGCTGTTGTTGCTGGCTGGAGTGGTGCTGCTCGTTGCCCGGTTGTTCGGCTGGCTGGCGGGTGCCTGATCAGCGGCAGGTTATCCGCTGCAGGCAGGCCTGCTACCCAGCGCTGATGGGGGAGCGGGCTTGCCCGCTCCGCAGGGGGGGTTATTCGCCTTCGTCGAAGTAGTTGTTGATCAACGCCACCAACGCCGCCATGGCCTCGTCTTCCTGTTCGCCTTCAGTCTTTATGTGGATCCGGGTGCCCTTGCCCGCAGCCAGCATCATCATGGCCATGATGCTCTTGCCGTCGACCATGCTTTCGGGCGTGCGCCCGACCCGGATCTGGCAGGGATACTGGCCGGCAACGCCGACGAACTTCGCTGAAGCGCGGGCATGCAGGCCCAGCTTGTTGATGATTTCGATTTCCAGAGCGGGCATCGCGATGGTGATCCTTTCAGCTAAGGTCGCGGTGGCGGACCTGGACGTTCTTCAGGGACTGCTGCAACAACTGACCCAGGCGCTCGGTCAGGTAGACGGAGCGGTGGTGCCCGCCGGTGCAGCCAATGGCAATGGTGACGTAAGCACGGTTGCTGGCGGCGAAGCGTGGCAACCATTTGAGCAGGTAGCTGGAAATGTCCTGGAACATCTCCTCGACGTCCGGCTGTGCGGCGAGGTATTCGGCTACCGGCTGGTCGAGCCCGGACTGCTCGCGCAGTTCCGGTTTCCAATACGGGTTGGGCAGGCAGCGCACGTCGAACACCAGGTCGGCGTCCACCGGCATGCCGCGCTTGAAGCCGAACGATTCTACCAGAAATGCGGTGCCCGGTTCCGGCTGGTTCAGCAGCCGCAGCTTGATGGTATCGCGCAACTGGTAGAGGTTGAGATTGGTGGTGTTGACCTTGAGGTCCGCCAGGTCGGCAATCGGCCCCAGCAGGTTGCTCTCGTCGCGGATGGCTTCGGCCAACGAGCGGTTGGCGCTGCTCAGGGGGTGGCGTCGACGGGTCTCGGAGAAACGCTTGAGCAGGGTTTCCTCATCGGCATCCAGGTACAGCACGTCGCACTGGATATGTCGGCCGCGGACTTCGTCCAGCAGTTCGGGGAAACGTGACAGGTGGCTGGGCAGGTTGCGCGCGTCGATGGACACGGCGACCAGCGGTTGCGCCAGCTCGGTATGGATCAACGCCCGTTCGGCCAGTTCCGGCAGCAACCCGGCCGGCAAGTTGTCGATGCAGTAATAGCCGCTGTCCTCGAGTACGTCGAGGGCGGTGCTTTTACCTGAGCCGGAGCGGCCGCTGACGATGATCAAGCGCATGGTTACTGACCGTTCTGCACGTCCAGGACAACCTGATACAGGGCTTCATTGCTTGGTGCGCTACGCAGGCGGTCGCGCACCTCCTTGCGGTCCAGCATGCTGGCAATCTGCCGCAGCAGTTCCAGGTGCGCATCGGTGGCAGCCTGCGGGACCAGCAGCACGAACAGCAGGTCGACCGGGGCGCCGTCGATGGCGTCGAAATCGATAGGGGCGTCCAGGTGCATCAGGGCACTGATGGGCGCTTCGCAGCCCTTGAGCCGGCAGTGGGGGATGGCGATGCCATTGCCAAAGCCGGTGGAGCCGAGTTTTTCCCGGGCGATCAGGCTCTCGTAGACATCCTGCATCTCCAGATCGGGCACTTCGCGGCTGATCAGGTTGGCAATTTGTTCGAGTGCACGCTTTTTACTGCCGCCCGGCACGTTCACCAGGGAACGGCCGGGGGTCAGGATATTTTCAAGTCGAATCATGGGAGGGTGTTAACGACCCGTACCTTGGAGCAGGTGCAGGTTCTTTTCCTTGTGCTTTTTCAGTTGGCGGTCGAGCTTGTCGGTCAGCAGGTCGATTGCTGCATACATGTCGTCATGTTCTGCATTGGCAACCACCTCGCCGCCGTGGATATGCAAAGTGGCCTCGATTTTCTGCTTCAGTTTCTCGACGGCCATTGTCACCTGTACGTTGGTGATCTTGTCGAAGTGGCGTTCCAATCGGTCGAGTTTTTCACCGATATAGACACGCAGTGGTTCGGTCACTTCCAGTTGGTGTCCACTGATGTTGACTTGCATACAGCTTCTCCTTCGTTGCCAGTGCATAAAGCGGCAAGCCTGATGGCTTGCCACTGGAACGCTGCGGCACGCCCGGCGGTTACATCAACCGCTTCCGTTCGCTGGAAGGCGCGATTCCGAGGGACTCGCGGTACTTGGCGACGGTACGACGGGCGACCTGAATGCCTTGTGCCTCCAGTAAACCAGCGATCTTGCTGTCACTCAACGGCTTTTTCTGATTTTCCGCCGCCACCAGTTTCTTGATGATCGCGCGGATCGCCGTGGACGAGCATTCGCCGCCTTCGGAAGTGCTGACGTGGCTGGAGAAAAAGTATTTCAGTTCGTAGATACCGCGGGGGGTATGCATGAATTTCTGGGTGGTGACCCGGGAAATGGTCGACTCGTGCATGCCCACCGCTTCGGCGATGTCGTGCAGCACCAGCGGCTTCATCGCCTCGTCGCCGTACTCCAGGAAACCGCGCTGATGCTCGACGATCTGGGTGGCGACCTTCATCAGCGTCTCGTTGCGGCTCTGCAGGCTCTTGATGAACCAGCGCGCCTCCTGCAACTGGTTGCGCATGAAGGTGTTGTCGGCACTGGTGTCGGCACGGCGGACGAAGCCGGCGTACTGCGGGTTGACCCGCAGGCGTGGCACCGATTCCTGGTTCAGTTCCACCAGCCAGCGTTCGTTGTCCTTGCGCACGATCACGTCGGGGACCACGTACTCGGCTTCGGTCGACTCGATCTGCGAGCCGGGGCGCGGGTTGAGGCTCTGTACCAGTTCGATGACCTGGCGCAGTTCGTCTTCCTTGAGTTTCATGCGCCGCATCAACTGACTGTAGTCGCGGCTGCCCAGCAGGTCGATGAAATCGGTGACCAGGCGCTTGGCCTCGTTCAGCCAGGGGGTCTTGGCCGGCAGCTGGCGCAGTTGCAGCAGCAGGCATTCGCCGAGGTTGCGCGCGCCGATGCCGGCGGGCTCGAACTGCTGGATGCGATGCAGGACGGCCTCGATCTCGTCGAGTTCGATGTCCAGCTCCGGGTCGAACGCTTCGAGAATCTCTTCGAGGGTCTCGTCCAGGTAGCCCTGGTTGTTGATGCAGTCGATCAGGGTCACGGCGATCAGGCGATCGGTGTCGGACATCGGAGCCAGGTTCAGTTGCCACAGCAGGTGGCTTTGCAGGCTTTCGCCGGCCGAAGTGCGGGTGGTGAAGTCCCACTCGTCGTCATCGTTGCCGGGCAGGCTGCTGGCGCTGGTCTGGTAGACGTCTTCCCAGGCGGTGTCGACCGGGAGTTCGTTCGGAATGCGTTCGCTCCACTCGCCTTCGTCGATGTTGTCGACGGTGGGGGCGGTTTCCTGCTGGTAGGAGGTTTCCGGGATTTCGGGCGTGGTGTTCTGCTCGGCCTTGTCGGCCATTGGATCGCTGTTATCGAAGTCGTCGCCTTCTTCCTGGCGTTCGAGCATCGGATTGGATTCCAGGGCTTCCTGGATTTCCTGCTGAAGATCCAGGGTCGACAATTGGAGCAGGCGGATGGCCTGTTGCAGCTGCGGCGTCATCGTCAGCTGCTGGCCCATTTTAAGGACTAGCGATGGTTTCATGGCAGGGGCTTAACACCTTATTTGCCGGCGCGCATGCGCCATCCACTACAGGGCGCCGGAGCGCCAAACATAAGCAAATTATATGCCCGAAACCGGAGTGTTTGCCTAGAGCGCTGTAACAATAAAAAGCCGGAAAAAGCGGTGGTTTTTATCGAAAACTCATGCGCTCAGGCGGGTATTGGGTTCCCCGATGCTTACAGGCGGAACTCGTGGCCCAGATAGACTTCCTTGACCAGTTCGTTGGCCAGGATGGTTTGCGAATCGCCTTCGGCGATCAGTTGTCCATCGTTGACGATATAGGCGGTTTCACAGATATCCAGGGTCTCGCGGACGTTGTGGTCGGTGATCAGTACACCGATGCCCTTGGCCTTGAGGTGATGGATGATCTGCTTGATGTCGCCCACGGAAATCGGGTCGACGCCGGCGAACGGTTCGTCCAGCAGGATGAACTTCGGCGCGGTGGCCAGGGCACGGGCGATTTCCACGCGGCGTCGTTCACCACCGGACAGGCTCATGCCGAGGTTGTCACGGATGTGGCTGATATGGAATTCCTGCAGCAGGCTTTCCAGTTCCTTGCGACGGGCGGCCTTGTCGAGGTCCTTGCGGGTCTCGAGGATCGCCATGATGTTGTCGGCCACCGACAGCTTGCGGAAAATCGAGGCTTCCTGGGGCAGGTAGCCGATCCCGGCGCGGGCGCGGCCGTGCATCGGCTGGTGGCTGACGTCCTGGTCGTCGATCAGCACGCGACCCTGGTCGGCCTGGACCAGGCCGACGATCATGTAGAAACAGGTGGTCTTGCCAGCACCGTTGGGGCCGAGCAGGCCGACGATCTGTCCGCTTTCGATCGACAGGCTGACGTCACGCACGACCTGGCGACTTTTATAGGCCTTGGCCAGATGCTGGGCTTTCAGAATTGCCATTACTGGGCCTTGTGCTCGTCAGTTTTCTTTTTCGGCTGGATAACCATGTCGATGCGCTGGCGCGGCGTGGTGATCGGGCTGCCGTTGGCGCGACCGGCGGTTGCCACCTGTTTCACCGTGTCGTAGACGATCTTCTCGCCTTCGGTGGTGTTGCCTTCGTTGACCACCTTGGCCTGGTCGATCAGGACGATGCGGTTCTGCTGGGCATGGTACTGGATGGTCTTGCCGTAGCCGCGGACCGGCTGCGGGTCGGTGGCTTTCTGCTTCTGCTCGAAGTAGGCCAGGTTGCCCACGGAGGTCACCACGTCGATGGCGCCGTCCTTGGTCCGGGTGAGCGTCACGGTGTTGCCCTTAACGATCATCGAACCCTGAGTGATGATGACGTCGCCCTTGTAGGTGGCGATGCCCTGCTTGTCATCCAGTTGAGCGTCGTCAGCTTGAATGCGGATGGGCTGCTCGCTGTCGTTCGGCAGAGCCCAGGCGCTCACGCTTCCCAGTGCTGCGCCCAGGCTGAGCAAAATAGGGAGGGTTTTAACGAGACTCATACTGTCCTCTTACGTTCGATAGCAGGTGCATCCTGCTTTCTTCCAGATAGGCTTTCATGCCCTTGCCCGTGGTCACGCCGTTGGGGCCGTCGATTCTAACGGCTTGCTCGGTCTGCGCATATTGCTTCTGTGGGAATACTGTCATCCGGGTCGTGGTAATGATGACATGGCGCTGCTTTTCGTCGGTGCGCGCGACCCGTACCGAGTCGATCAGCTCGACCTCGGTGCCGTCCGGGTTGACCTCGGCGCGTTCGCTCTGGACGTGCCAGGGGAACGCGGTGCCGCGGTAGACCTGCAGGTCCGGCTTGGTCACCAGGGTGACGTCGGAAACCTTGAGATGCTCGACCTTGTCACCGGTCATGTCGTACTGCACCTTGCCGTCGGGCATGTACTGGACGCTATGGGCATTGATCGCATAGTAGTCGATGGCATTGTTGTCCACCGGTGCGGCCGTCTGTTCCAGGAAGCGTTCCGGGCTGATGTTCCAGTAGCCAACGGCCGCGAACAGGGCGGCAATGACTCCGAACAGCAGAATGTTGCGAATCTTCTTGTTCAGCATAAAAGGCTCTACAGGTAGGCGGCGTGGGCCGCTTCAAGGCTGTCCTGGGCGCGCAGGATCAGCTCGCAGAATTCGCGCGCGGCGCCCTCGCCGCCACGTGCCTGGGTCACGCCGTGGGCGTGTTCGCGCACGAAGCTCGCGGCATTGGCCACGGCCATGCCCAGGCCGACGCGGCGGATCACCGGCAGGTCAGGCAGGTCGTCGCCCAGATAGGCGACCTGTTCATAGTCTAGGCCGAGTTGGGCGAGCAGGGCGTCAAGCACCACCAGCTTGTCTTCGCGGCCCTGGAACACATGGGGGATGCCCAGGTTCCTGGCGCGTCGCTCGACCAGCACGGTCTTGCGGCCGCTGATGATAGCGGTTTGCACGCCAGCCGCCATCAGCATCTTGATACCCTGGCCGTCCAGGGTGCTGAACGACTTGAACTCGCTGCCATCCTCGAGGAAGTACAGGCGACCGTCGGTAAGGACGCCGTCGACGTCGAATACCGCCAGCTTGATGTTCTTGCCGCGTTGCAGCAGATCAGTGCTCATTTACATTACTCCGGCGCGCAGCAGGTCGTGCATGTTCAAGGCGCCGACCGGGCGATCCTCGTCATCGACCACCACCAGGGCGCTGATTTTATGGTCTTCCATGATCTTCAGGGCCTCGGCGGCGAGCATCTCGGCCCGGGCGGTCTTGCCGTGAGGGGTCATGACCTCTTCGATCAGGGCGCTGTGGATGTCGATGGTGCGATCCAGGGTGCGACGCAGGTCGCCATCGGTGAAGATCCCGGCGAGGCGACCGTCGGCTTCGACGATCACGGTCATGCCCAGGCCCTTGCGAGTCATTTCCATCAGCGCGTTTTTCAGCAGGGTACCGCGCAGCACCTGTGGCAACTCGTCGCCGGCGTGCATGACGTTTTCCACTTTCAGCAGCAGGCGCCGCCCCAGGGCACCGCCCGGATGGGAGAACGCGAAGTCTTCGGCGGTGAAACCACGGGCTTCGAGCAGGGCGACGGCCAGGGCATCGCCCATCACCAGGGCTGCGGTGGTCGACGAGGTGGGTGCCAGGTTCAGCGGGCAGGCCTCGTGTTCGATGCGGGCGTTGAGGTTGACTTCGGCGGCCTTGGCCAGCGGCGAGTCCGGGTTGCCGGTCAGGCTGATCAGCTGGATGCCCAGGCGCTTGATCAGCGGCAGCAGGGTGACTATTTCCGAGGTCGAGCCGGAGTTCGACAGGGCCAGGATGACGTCATCCCGGGTGATCATGCCCATGTCGCCGTGGCTGGCCTCGGCCGGGTGGACGAAGAAGGCCGGGGTGCCGGTGCTCGCCAGGGTCGCGGCGATCTTGTTGCCGATGTGCCCGGACTTGCCCATGCCGAGCACGACCACGCGGCCCTTGCTGGCCAGAATCATCTCGCAAGCGCGTACGAAATCTGCGTCGATGTGGGCCAACAAGCCTTCCACGGCTTCTACTTCGAGGCGGATGGTGCGTTGTGCCGATTGAATCAGGTCGCTGGATTGGCTCATGTCAGAAATCGTATAGCCCGATGAAAAGGCGCGATTATAGCGGTAATGAGCAATTCCCTCACGCTTGATCGTTGCTCTTTACGCCGTGGGTGTAGGAGGCGGCTGTCAGTTTTCGCTCGGGTGTGTGTCAAAACCGACTGTCCCTCGCCTGAACAAGCGCGGCTTCGGCCTTGGGCGGCTCGTATCAGCAGTGATATAGTTCGCGACCAGTTCGGCCCGCTCAGGATGTGCGCACCTCTTTTTACAGGGGCCTGGTGTCCGAGACAGAGGCTGCATCGCAAGGAGTCTAGATGAGCGTCGATAACGCCTACGCGGTCGAGCTGAAGGGGGTTACCTTCAAGCGCGGCGCGCGCAGCATCTTCAATAATGTCGATATTCGCATTCCGCGGGGCAAGGTCACCGGCATCATGGGGCCCTCCGGATGTGGCAAGACCACCCTGTTGCGGTTGATGGGCGCGCAGTTGCGCCCCAACAGCGGCGAGGTCTGGGTCAACGGCCGGAACCTGCCGGCGCTGTCGCGCAGCGACCTGTTCGACTCGCGCAAGCACATGGGCGTGCTGTTCCAGAGCGGGGCGCTGTTCACCGATCTGGATGTCTTCGAGAACGTCGCCTTTCCGCTGCGGGTGCACACCGAGCTGCCGGAGGAGATGATTCGCGACATCGTCCTGCTGAAACTGCAGGCCGTTGGCCTGCGCGGCGCGGTCGACCTGATGCCCGACGAGCTTTCCGGCGGCATGAAGCGGCGCGTGGCCCTGGCGCGGGCGATCGCGCTGGATCCGCAGATCCTCATGTACGACGAGCCGTTCGTCGGCCAGGACCCGATCGCCATGGGCGTGCTGGTGCGGCTGATCCGCCTGCTCAACGATGCCCTGGGCATCACCAGCATCGTCGTCTCCCATGACCTGGCGGAAACCGCGAGCATCGCCGACTACCTGTATGTGGTGGGGGACGGGCAGGTGCTGGGCCAGGGCACGCCCGAAGAACTGATGAATGCCGATAACCCGCGCATTCGCCAGTTCATGACCGGCAATCCGGATGGTCCCGTGCCGTTCCATTACCCGGCGCCGGATTACCGCGCAGATCTGTTGGGGAAGCGCTGATGCGCAAGCATTCATTGATCGAGAGAATTCGTCTGTTCGGGCGTTCGGGCATCGACGTGCTCGCGGTGCTCGGGCGTTCGACGCTGTTTCTGTTTCACGTGCTGTTCGGCCGTGGCGGCATCGGCGGCGGTTTCGGCCTGCTGGTCAGGCAGTTGCACGCCGTGGGTGTCATGTCGCTGGTGATCATCGTCGTATCCGGGATCTTCATTGGCATGGTTCTGGCGCTGCAGGGCTTCAATATCCTGTCCAGCTACGGTTCCGAGCAGGCGGTGGGGCAGATGGTCGCCCTGACGCTGCTGCGCGAGCTGGGGCCGGTGGTCACCGCCTTGCTGTTCGCCGGCCGTGCCGGCTCGGCCCTGACCGCAGAAATCGGCAACATGAAATCCACCGAGCAGCTTTCCAGCCTGGAAATGATCGGTGTCGATCCGCTCAAGTACATCGTCGCGCCCCGGTTGTGGGCCGGCTTCATTTCCCTGCCGCTGCTGGCGATGATCTTCAGCGTGGTCGGCATCTGGGGCGGTTCGTGGGTGGCGGTGGACTGGCTGGGCGTCTACGACGGCTCCTACTGGGCCAACATGCAGAACAGCGTGACCTTCAACGGCGACGTGCTGAAGGGGATTGTCAAGAGCATCGTGTTCGCCTTCGTGGTGACCTGGATTGCCGTGTTTCAAGGCTACGACTGCGAGCCCACTTCGGAAGGGATCAGCCGTGCCACTACCAAGACCGTGGTCTATGCCTCCCTGGCAGTACTCGGCCTGGACTTTATTCTGACCGCCTTGATGTTTGGAGATTTCTGATGCAAAACCGCACCCTGGAAATCGGTGTCGGCCTTTTCCTGCTGGCCGGCATCCTGGCTTTGCTGTTGCTGGCATTGCGGGTCAGTGGGCTATCCCCTACGGCAAATACTGAAACATATAAACTTTACGCGTACTTCGACAATATCGCCGGTTTGACTGTCAGAGCCAAGGTGACCATGGCCGGTGTGACCATCGGCAAGGTCACGGCGATCGATCTGGACCGCGACAACTTCACGGGGCGGGTGACCATGCAAGTCGACAAGAGCGTGAACAACCTGCCGACTGACTCGACCGCGTCCATCCTCACCGCGGGTTTGCTCGGTGAGAAGTACATCGGTATCAGCGTGGGCGGGGAAGACACCCTGCTCAAGGATGGCGGAACCATCCATGACACCCAGTCGGCGCTGGTACTGGAAGATCTGATCGGTAAATTCCTGCTCAATACCGTTAATAAAGACGCCAAATGAGGAGTTTTTCCATGATCTCTATCTTGCGCCGTAGCCTGCTGGTATTGCTTGCGGCGTTGCCGCTGATGGGCAATGCCGTGGCGGCTCCTTCTGCCCACGACCTGGTGCAGGACACCACCAACAAGATGCTCGCCGATCTCGCGGCGAACCGGGAGAAGTACAAGCAGAACCCGGGTGACTTCTACAACTCGCTGAACGCCATCGTCGGCCCGGTGGTGGACGCCGAAGGCATTTCCAAGAGCATCATGACCGTCAAGTACTCGCGCAAGGCAACGCCCGAGCAGATGGCCCGCTTCCAGGAAAACTTCAAGCGTGGCCTGTTCCAGTTCTATGGAAACGCGCTGCTCGAGTACAACAACCAGGGCATCACCGTCGATGCGCCCAAGGACGAGTCGGGTGACCGCACCAGCGTCGGCATGACTGTCAAGGGCAACAACGGCGCGATCTATCCGGTTTCCTACACCCTTGAGAAGATCAACGGCGAATGGAAACTGCGCAACGTGATCATCAACGGCATCAACATCGGCAAGCTGTTCCGTGACCAGTTCGCCGACGCGATGCAGCGCAACGGCAACAACCTGGACAAGACCATCGACGGCTGGGCGGGTGAGGTGGAGAAGGCCAAGGCCGAATCCGAGAAGAACCCGCAGAAGGATAGCGGCGGTGAGTGAGGCCAGCATTCGCCTGGGTGAGGCGGGTGAACTGCACCTGGCCGGCGTGCTCGACTACAGTACCGGTGCGGCCTTGCGCAAGCAGGGGCAGACGCTGATCGAGTCGAGCGACGCCGCGGCGCTGGTGGTCGATTGTTCGGCGGTGGAGAAGTCCAGCAGCGTCGGCCTGGCCCTGCTGCTGGCCTTCATGCGCGATGCGGCCAGGCTTGGCAAGTCCTTCAGCATCCGGGGCATGTCCCGGGAAATGCGCGAAATCGCCGAGGTTTCCGAACTGACGGAGCTGCTGGGCGTTCAATAATTGGCGCAAGGCTTGAAGCCCCCCGTCAGAGTCCTGCTCATGCGGGGTTCGCAGGCGCGGGGCTTTTTTGTATCATGACCGACCCGCGCGCGTTGGGCGCCGATCGAGGTTGAGCATGCAGGCCACCGAAGTAAAAAGCTTCCTTGAAGAAAAGCTGCCAGGAACCCAGGTTGAAGTTGAGGGCCAGGGCTGCAACTTCCAGTTGAATGTGATCAGTGACGAACTGGCGGCCTTGAGCCCGGTAAAGCGTCAGCAGAGCATCTATGCGCATTTGAACCCATGGATCGCCGATGGCAGCATCCATGCGGTCACCATGAAATTTTTCAGCAGCGCGGCCTGGGCCGAGCGCACCTGAGCCTGAATTGGCGTCGAGATTCCTATGGATAAACTGATTATTACCGGCGGCGTTCGTCTTGATGGCGAAATCCGCATCTCCGGGGCAAAGAACTCCGCCCTGCCGATTCTGGCTGCCACCTTGCTGTGCGATGGCCCGGTCACCGTGGCCAACCTGCCGCACCTGCACGACATCACCACCATGATCGAGCTGTTCGGGCGCATGGGCATCGAGCCTGTGATCGACGAAAAGCTTGCCGTGGAAATCGATCCGCGCACCATCAAGACCCTGGTGGCGCCGTACGAGCTGGTGAAGACCATGCGTGCGTCGATCCTGGTACTGGGCCCGATGGTTGCCCGTTTCGGCCAGGCCGAAGTGGCCCTGCCGGGCGGCTGCGCCATCGGCTCGCGTCCGGTCGACCTGCACATCCGCGGCCTGGAAGCCATGGGCGCGGTGATCGACGTCGAGGGCGGCTACATCAAGGCCAAGGCGCCGGAAGGCGGCCTGCGTGGCGCGAACTTCTTCTTCGATACCGTCTCCGTGACCGGTACCGAGAACATCATGATGGCCGCGGCCCTGGCCCGCGGTCGCAGCGTGCTGCAGAACGCCGCGCGCGAACCGGAAGTGGTCGACCTGGCGAACTTCCTCAATGCCATGGGCGCGAAGATTTCCGGCGCCGGCTCCGACACCATCACCATCGACGGTGTCGAGCGCCTGCATTCGGCGAACTACAAGGTCATGCCTGACCGCATCGAGACCGGCACCTACCTGGTGGCGGCCGCTGTCACCGGTGGCCGGGTCAAGGTCAAGGACACCGATCCGACCATCCTCGAAGCGGTCCTGGAAAAGCTCAAGGAATCCGGCGCGGTCATCACTACCGGCGAGGACTGGATCGAGCTGAACATGCATGGCAAGCGGCCGAAGGCGGTCAACGTGCGCACCGCGCCGTATCCGGCGTTCCCGACCGACATGCAGGCCCAGTTCATCTCCCTCAACGCGATTGCCGAAGGCACTGGCGCGGTGATCGAGACCATCTTCGAAAACCGCTTCATGCACGTGTACGAACTGCACCGCATGGGTGCCAGGATCCAGGTCGAGGGTAACACCGCGATCGTCACCGGTACCGAAGTCCTCAAGGGGGCTCCGGTCATGGCCACCGACCTGCGGGCGTCGGCCAGCCTGGTGATTTCGGCGCTGGCCGCCGAAGGCGACACCCTGATCGACCGGATCTACCACATCGACCGTGGCTACGAGTGCATCGAAGAGAAGCTGCAGATGCTGGGTGCCAAGATCCGTCGCGTTCCGGGCTAGCCATTGCGGGTGACGGTCCGGCTCCGCCCTGGCTGGAGCCGGCTTGCTGGCGATCGCGGTGTGTCACTGACCCATCGCGATCGCCAGCGAGCAGGCTCCTACAGGGAATGCGCTTCGGTCTGTTAGAGTGTTGCAATATCCTGAATTGAAGGACCTAGGTTTCCCCATGCTGACCATTGCACTGTCCAAGGGCCGTATCCTCGACGATACCCTGCCGTTGCTCGCCGAGGCGGGTATCGTGCCCACCGAGAATCCGGACAAGAGCCGCAAGCTGATCATTCCGACGACCCAGGAGGATGTCCGCCTGCTGATCGTTCGTGCCACCGACGTGCCGACCTATGTCGAGCATGGTGCAGCCGACCTCGGCGTCGCCGGCAAGGATGTGCTGATGGAGTACGGCGGCCAGGGGCTGTACGAGCCGCTGGACCTGCAGATCGCCCGCTGCAAGCTGATGACCGCTGGCGCCGTCGGTGCGGTCGAGCCCAAGGGCCGGCTGCGGGTGGCGACCAAGTTCGTCAATGTCGCCAAGCGCTACTACGCCGAGCAGGGCCGTCAGGTCGATATCATCAAGCTGTATGGCTCGATGGAGCTGGCGCCGCTGATCGGCCTGGCCGACAAGATCATCGACGTCGTCGACACCGGCAACACCCTGCGGGCCAACGGCCTGGAACCCCAGGAACTGATTGCGACCATCAGCTCCCGCCTGGTGGTGAACAAGGCCTCGATGAAGATGCAGCACGCCCGTATCCAGTCCCTGATCGACACCCTGCGCAAGGCAGTGGAGTCGCGACACCGTAGCTGACACACATGCGCGGCCCTGAGTCGCGCCCATCTATCCGTGTCATAGCCGGAATTCTCAGGTGCCCACGCGGATGGCTTGGTAGTCTGGGGCGCGTGATCGCTATTGAGCGTCAGCGCCCACCGGGCGCCTGAGACTTGCTGTTCCCAAGCATTCGCCAATTATTGAGGCCCTCGCTATGACTACGTCCACCGCCATTCGCCGACTCAACGCTGCCGATCCCGATTTCGCCCATCATCTGGATCATCTGCTGAGCTGGGAAAGCGTGTCCGATGACTCGGTCAACCAGCGGGTGCTGGATATCATCAAGGCGGTGCGCGAGCGCGGCGATGCCGCCGTGGTCGAGTTCACCCAGCGCTTCGATGGCCTGGAGGCGGCCTCGATGGCCGACCTGATCCTGCCGCGCGAGCGCCTGGAACTGGCCCTGACCCGCATCACCCAGGCCCAGCGCGAAGCCCTGGAAAAGGCCGCCGCCCGTGTGCGCAGCTATCACGAACGGCAGAAACAGGACTCCTGGAGCTACACCGAGGCCGATGGCACGGTGCTGGGCCAGAAGGTCACGCCGCTGGATCGCGCCGGCCTGTACGTGCCCGGCGGCAAGGCATCCTACCCATCCTCGGTGTTGATGAACGCGATTCCGGCCAAGGTCGCCGGCGTCGGTGAGGTGGTGATGGTGGTGCCGACCCCGCGTGGCGAGGTCAACGAACTGGTCCTGGCGGCGGCCTGCGTCGCCGGTGTCGACCGGGTGTTCACCATCGGTGGCGCCCAGGCGGTCGCGGCGCTGGCCTACGGTACCGAGAGCGTGCCGCAGGTCGACAAGGTGGTCGGCCCCGGCAACATCTATGTGGCCACCGCCAAGCGCCATGTCTTCGGCCAGGTCGGCATCGACATGATCGCCGGTCCTTCGGAGATCCTGGTGGTCTGCGACGGCCAGACCGATCCGGACTGGATCGCCATGGACCTGTTCTCCCAGGCCGAGCACGATGAAGATGCCCAGGCCATTCTGGTCAGCCCCGATGCGGCGTTCCTCGACCGCGTTGCGGCGAGCATCGACAAGCTGCTGCCGACCATGGACCGTGCACCGATCATCGAGACCTCGATCAATGGTCGCGGCGCGTTGATCCAGGTACGCGACATGCAACAGGCGATCGAGGTCGCCAACCGTATCGCGCCGGAACACCTGGAGCTGTCGGTTGCCGACCCGCAGGCCTGGCTGCCGCAGATCCGCCACGCCGGCGCGATCTTCATGGGCCGTCATACCTCAGAGGCCCTGGGGGACTACTGCGCCGGTCCCAACCACGTGCTGCCGACCTCCGGCACCGCGCGCTTCTCGTCGCCGCTGGGGGTCTACGACTTCCAGAAACGTTCGTCGATCATCTTCTGTTCCGAACAGGGTGCGTCCGAATTGGGCAAGACCGCTTCAGTACTAGCCCGCGGCGAGTCGTTGAGCGCCCATGCCCGCAGCGCGGAATACCGGATCGTCGCCGAAGACCAGGAATAAGGGGAAACAAGCATGAGCAAGTTCTGGAGCAAATTCGTCAAGGACCTGGTGCCCTACGTGCCGGGTGAGCAGCCCAAGCTGACCAAGCTGGTCAAGCTCAATACCAACGAAAACCCCTACGGCCCGTCGCCCAAGGCCCTGGCGGCGATGCAGGCCGAGGTCAACGACAACCTGCGCCTGTATCCCGACCCCAACGGCGACCGACTCAAGCAGGCCGTGGCCGAGTACTACGGCGTGCAGACCAGCCAGGTGTTCCTCGGCAACGGTTCCGACGAAGTCCTGGCCCATATCTTCCACGGCCTGTTCCAGCAGGATCGGCCGCTGCTGTTCCCGGATATCAGCTACAGCTTCTATCCGGTCTACTGCGGCCTGTACGGGATCGACTTCGAGGCGCTGGCGCTGGACGAGCAGTTCCAGATCCGCGTGGCCGACTATGCCCGGCCCAACGGCGGGATCATCTTCCCCAACCCGAACGCGCCAACCGGCTGCCTGCTGGCGCTGGACGCGGTGGAGCAGATTCTCCAGAGCAGCCCGGATTCGGTGGTGGTGGTCGATGAGGCCTACATCGACTTCGGTGGCGAGACGGCCATCCGCCTGATCGATCGTTATCCGAACCTGCTGGTGACCCAGACCCTGTCCAAGTCGCGCTCCCTGGCGGGGCTGCGGGTCGGCCTGGCGGTCGGGCATCCGGACCTGATCGAGGCGCTGGAGCGGGTCAAGAACAGCTTCAACTCCTATCCGCTCGATCGCATGGCGATTGCCGGCGCGGCGGCGGCGTTCGAGGACCGGGCGTATTTCGAGCAGACCTGTCGCCAGGTCATCGAAAGCCGTGAGCGGCTTGTGGCGCAACTGCAGGCCAAGGGGTTCGAGGTGCTGCCGTCGGCGGCGAACTTCATCTTCGCCCGGCACCCGCAGCACGACGCCGCGGCACTGGCAGCGAAGGTACGGGAACAGGGGGTGATCGTGCGTCACTTCAAGCAGGAGCGTATCGCTCAGTTCCTGCGGATCACCATCGGTACACCGGAGCAGAACCAGGCGCTGATCGAGGCTCTGGGCGAGCTTTGATCGCCTGATCCTTTGTAGCCGTATAGAGGGAGCGGCGGCAGGATTTATGGGGGCGTCGGATTTATCCGCGAAAGGGTCCTTGAGGAACGCTAAAAGGCTTCGCGGATAAATCCGGCTCCCACAGAATGGACTGCCATGGAACGCCGCTCCCTCAGGGGGCAGGCGTCTTTGCCTATTCTTCTTCCTGTGGCGCCGTCTGCTGTGGCGGACGCAAGCCGATCTCTGCCGTCAGCTTGAGCTCCTTGCCATTGCGCAGCACCTGGATCGCCACCTTGTCGGTCGGTTTGATCCGCGCTACCTGGTTCATCGACTTGCGCCCGTCATTGGCCGGTTCGCCGTCGATACTGAGGATCACGTCACCCAGCTGCAGGCCGGCCCGTTGCGCCGGCCCGTCACGGAAAATACCCGCCACGACGATGCCCGGACGTCCACTGAGGCCGAACGACTCCGCCAGTTCCTGGGTCAGCGGCTGCACTTCGATACCCAGCCAGCCACGGATCACCTGGCCGTGCTCGATGATCGCCTTCATCACCTCGACCGCCAGATTGATCGGGATTGCGAAGCCGATGCCCTGGGAGCCGCCGGACTTGGAGAAGATCGCCGTGTTGATCCCGGTCAGGTTGCCGTTGGCATCGATCAGCGCGCCGCCGGAGTTGCCGGGGTTGATCGCCGCGTCGGTCTGGATGAAGTCTTCGTAGTTGTTCAGGCCCAGCTGGTTGCGCCCGGTGGCGCTGATGATGCCCATGGTGGTGGTCTGGCCGACACCGAAGGGGTTGCCGATGGCCAGGGCGATATCGCCGATGCGGATCTTGTCCGAGCGGCCGATGGTGATCGATGGCAGGTCCGGCAGGTCGATCTTGAGCACCGCCAGGTCGGTTTCCGGATCGCTGCCGATCACCCGTGCCAGGGTCTCGCGACCGTCCTTGAGCGCCACGACGATCTGGTCGGCGCCGGCGGTCACGTGGTTATTGGTCAGCAGGTAACCGCTCTTGCTCATGATCACCGCCGAACCCAAGCTGGACTCCATGCGCTTCTGCTTGGGCAGGTTGTCGCCGAAGAAACGCCTGAACTGCGGGTCTTCGAACAGCGGATGGCTGTTCTTGTTGACCATCTTGGTGGTGTACAGGTTGGCCACCGCCGGCGCGGCAAGGTTCACCGCATCGGCATAGGACACCGGACCCTGCTGGATGGTCGCGGTCTGCGGGGCCTGTTGCAGGTTCACATCCAGGTCAGGCAGGCCGACCCACTGGGGGTAACGCTGGATAATCAGCAAAGCGGCCAGCACGCCGACCACCAGCGGCCAGCCGAAAAAACGCAGAGCCTTGAGCATTGAACACGTCCTGGGAGGTTGCAGGCCATCCGGGACGGCCCATAATGTCGCGCATTATACGAGGCTGCGAGCGCCTCTGGATGGGATATTGAGGAGTTTTTATGGCCGTTGCCCTGAGTACCCTGGTCGAGGAGGCGAACCGCTTTCTCGGTATTTCGCGAATCGCCGATTACTGCCCCAACGGCCTGCAGGTGGAGGGTCGGCCGCAGGTCTGTCGGATCGTCAGCGGCGTCACCGCCAGCCAGGCGCTGCTCGATGCGGCGGTGGAGGCCGAGGCCGATCTGGTGCTGGTGCATCATGGCTACTTCTGGAAGGGCGAGGACCCTTGTGTCGTAGGCATGAAGCAACGCCGGCTGAAAACCCTGCTCAAGCACGACATCAGTCTGCTGGCCTACCACCTGCCGCTGGATCTGCACCCGGAAGTCGGCAACAACGTGCAGCTTGCCCGCCAGCTGGATATCACCGTCGAGGGGCCGCTGGACCCAGAGAATCCCAAAGTGGTCGGCCTGGTCGGCTCCCTCGGCGAGCCGATGACCCCGCGCGACTTCGCCCACAAGGTCCAGGGCGTGCTGGGGCGTGAGCCGCTGCTGATCGAGGGCAACGAGATGATCCGCCGGGTCGGCTGGTGCACCGGTGGTGGCCAGGGCTATATCGACCAGGCGGTGCTGGCCGGGGTCGACCTGTACCTGAGCGGCGAGGCGTCCGAGCAGACCTTCCACAGCGCCCGGGAGAATGGCATCAGCTTCATCGCCGCCGGCCATCATGCGACCGAGCGTTATGGCGTCCAGGCCCTGGGCGATTACCTGGCGCGGCGCTTCGCCCTGGAACACCTGTTCATCGACTGCCCGAACCCGATATGAGCCCGCCGGGCCGGCCTCCGGAAAAGGGGCGGCAGCCAAACGAGGCGATATATTCTTATATCGTTTCGATCTATCCGGCCTAATCAATAGAATAGGTCGCTGTGCTAGCATGCCTGGCTCGAACACGGCCCGCAGGCCGTCCACAAGAACGCTTTTCGTGAGTAGCCATGGTCGACAAACTGACGCATCTGAAACAGCTGGAGGCGGAAAGCATCCACATCATCCGCGAGGTGGCCGCCGAGTTCGACAACCCGGTGATGCTGTACTCCATCGGCAAAGATTCCGCCGTAATGCTGCACCTGGCCCGCAAGGCGTTTTTCCCCGGCAAGTTGCCGTTTCCGGTGATGCATGTCGACACCCAGTGGAAATTCCAGGAGATGTACAAGTTCCGTGATCGCATGGTCGCGGAAATGGGCCTGGACCTGATCACCCACGTCAACCCGGAAGGGGTGGCGCAGGGCATCAACCCGTTTACCCACGGCAGCTCCAAGCACACCGACATCATGAAGACCCAGGGCCTCAAGCAGGCGCTGGACAAGCATGGCTTCGACGCGGCCTTCGGCGGCGCCCGTCGTGACGAAGAGAAGTCCCGCGCCAAGGAGCGCGTGTATTCCTTCCGCGACAGCAAGCACCGCTGGGATCCGAAGAACCAGCGTCCGGAGCTGTGGAACGTCTACAACGGCAAGGTCAACAAGGGCGAGTCGATCCGTGTCTTCCCGTTGTCGAACTGGACCGAGCTGGACATCTGGCAATACATCTACCTCGAAGGCATCCCGATCGTGCCGCTGTACTTCGCCGCCGAGCGTGAAGTCATCGAGAAGAACGGCACCCTGATCATGATCGACGACGAGCGCATCCTCGAGCACCTCAGCGACGAGGAAAAGGCCCGTATCGTCAAGAAGAAGGTGCGTTTCCGTACCCTTGGCTGCTACCCGTTGACGGGCGCGGTGGAGTCCGAGGCCGAAACCCTCACGGACATCATTCAGGAAATGCTCCTGACGCGTACTTCCGAGCGCCAGGGCCGGGTCATCGACCACGATGGCGCCGGTTCCATGGAAGACAAGAAACGTCAGGGCTATTTCTAATTAGGGTCTAAGCATGTCGCACCAATCCGATCTGATCAGCGAGGACATCCTCGCCTACCTGGGCCAGCACGAACGTAAAGAACTGCTGCGCTTCCTGACCTGCGGCAACGTCGATGACGGCAAGAGCACCCTGATCGGGCGCCTGCTGCACGACTCCAAGATGATCTACGAAGACCATCTGGAAGCCATCACCCGCGATTCGAAGAAAGTCGGCACCACCGGTGAGGACGTCGACCTGGCGCTGCTGGTCGACGGCCTGCAGGCCGAGCGCGAACAGGGCATCACCATCGATGTGGCCTACCGCTATTTCTCCACCGCCAAGCGCAAGTTCATCATCGCCGACACCCCCGGCCATGAGCAGTACACCCGCAACATGGCCACCGGTGCCTCCACCTGTGACCTGGCGATCATCCTGGTCGATGCCCGTTACGGCGTGCAGACCCAGACCCGTCGCCACAGCTTCATCGCCTCCCTGCTGGGCATCAAGCACATCGTCGTCGCCATCAACAAGATGGACCTCAAGGACTTCGACCAGGGCGTGTTCGAGTCGATCAAGGCCGACTACCTGAAGTTCGCCGAAGGCCTGAAGATGAAGCCGTCGAGCATGCACTTCGTGCCGATGTCGGCGCTCAAGGGCGACAACGTGGTGAACCGCAGCGAGCGTTCGCCGTGGTACACCGGCCAGTCGCTGATGGAAATCCTCGAGACCGTGGAAGTGGCGGGCGACCGCAACCTCACCGACCTGCGTTTCCCGGTGCAGTACGTCAACCGGCCGAATCTGAACTTCCGTGGTTTCGCCGGCACCCTGGCCAGCGGTATCGTGAAGAAGGGCGACGAGGTCGTGGTCCTGCCGTCGGGCAAGAGCAGCCGCGTGAAGTCCATCGTCACCTACGAGGGCGAACTGGAGCATGCGGGTCCCGGCCAGGCCATCACCCTGACCATGGAAGACGAGATCGACATCTCCCGTGGCGACCTGCTGGTGCATGCCGACAACGTGCCGCCAGTGACCGACAGCTTCGAGGCCATGCTGGTCTGGATGGCCGAGGAGCCGATGCTGCCGGGCAAGAAATACGACATCAAGCGCGCCACCAGCTACGTGCCGGGCTCGATTGCCAGCATCGTCCACCGGGTCGATGTGAACACCCTGGAAGAAGGCTCGGCCAGTGCCCTGCAACTGAACGAGATCGGCAAGGTCAAGATCGCCCTGGATGCACCGATCGCTCTGGATGGTTACGACAGCAACCGCACCACCGGGGCGTTCATCGTCATCGACCGCCTGACCAACGGCACCGTCGGCGCCGGCATGATCGTCGCCCAGCCGCTGGCCCATGGCAGCGCCACCCACCATGGCAAGCTGGCCCATGTCGCGACCGAAGAGCGTGCCCAGCGTTTCGGCCAGCAACCGGCGACCGTGCTGTTCACCGGCCTTTCCGGCGCGGGCAAGAGCACCCTGGCTTATGCCGTGGAGCGCAAGCTGTTCGACATGGGCCGTGCGGTGTTCGTCCTGGATGGCCAGAACCTGCGCCACGACCTGAACAAGGGGCTGCCGCAGGACCGTGCCGGCCGTACCGAAAATTGGCGCCGTGCCGCCCACGTGGCGCGCCAGTTCAACGAAGCCGGCCTGCTGACCCTGGCCGCCTTCGTCGCGCCGGATGCCGAAGGCCGTGAACAGGCCAAGGCTCTGATCGGCGGCGAGCGCCTGGTCACCGTCTACGTCCAGGCTTCGCCGCTGGTCTGCCGCGAGCGTGATCCACAAGGCCTGTACGCGGCCGGTGGCGACAACATCCCCGGCGAGTCCTTCCCGTACGATGTGCCGCTCAATGCCGACCTGGTGATCGACACCCAGGCCCTGTCGCTGGAAGACAGCGTCAAGCAGGTGCTGGATCTGCTGCGTCAGCGCGGCGCGATCTAAGCCTCGCCGGCAACTGAAAAGCCCGCGACCGAGCGATTGGTCGCGGGCTTTTTCATGGGCCTTCAGATCGCTTTCGCGGGCAAGCCACGCTCCTACAGTGCTTCGTCGTTCACAGGACGGGTGCATGGCACAACCCTGTATGGTCGTTCACAGGGCGGGTGCACGGCACAACCCTGTATGGTCGTTTACAGGGCGGGTGCACGGCACAACCCTGTATGGTCGTTCACAGGACGGGGCACGACACAATCCTGTAGGAGCCGGGCTTGCCCGCGAATGCGTCCTCAAATCCACTACAAGATTAACGCCAGACGGCATCCCAAAGCGGATAATCCCCAATCCGCTCCACCAACCCCGCCCGCAACGGATTAGCCACGATATAGCGTGCCGCCGCTCGCAAATCTTCCTCCCGACGCAACGCCCGGTCATGAAAACCTTTCTGCCAGAGCGCTCCGGTTCTCTGCATTCGCCGGTTTACCGCCAACGCCGTGCGGGATTTGGTCTTGCCCATCAGCTCACCGAGACTGGCCTTCTGCAGTTCGACCAGCCAGTGAAAATGGTCCGGCATCACCACCCAGGCCAGGGAAAGGGCCGCGTGTTCTTCCTGCGCGGTCCTGAAGCTCCGTACCAGCAGGCGGCCCAGGTGGAACTTGCTGAACAGCGGTTCGCGGTCGGACAGTACGGCAGTCAGCAGGTAGATCCGACCGGGTTCGGAATAGCGGCCGGTGCGCAGGTTCTTGGCTTTGTAGCGGTGCGTCATCCTCGCGGCTTCCGAGATATTGAGAAGATCTCAAGCTACAGCAGCGGGGACTGGGGATTGGAGATGCGCAAGGGAACGGGAGGTGTCGGAGAGTTCTGAGGCGTTTTGGGGGATCTTGCGGGCCCATTCGCGGGCAAGCCCGGCTCCTACAGGGTTGTGCCGTACATCTGTTCGATAAACGGCGCGCCCGTGTAGGAGCGTGGCTTGCCCGCGAAGACGATCTCCCAGATACCTCAGGCCTTGGCGGGGTACTCACTGTGCAGGCGCGCGAGCAAGGCATCCTTGTCCGCCCACAGCTGGTTGATCCAGGCCTGGAACGCCTGGCGGTACTCGGCATCCTGTTCGTAGTTGCGGCCGATGAATGCCGCCGGGATCTGTAGTTCCTCGAAATGCACCACCACCTCACGCACCTTGCCGCACAGCAGGTCCCAGAACCCCGGCCGTCCCGCCGGATAGTGAATGGTCACATTGACGACGGACTCCAGCTGCTCACCCATCGCGTCCAGCACGAAGGCAATACCGCCGGCCTTGGGCCTGAGCAGGTAGCGGAATGGCGATTGCTGTTGCGCATGCTTGCCTGCAGTGAAGCGCGTGCCTTCGGCGAAGTTGAAGATACCCACAGGGTTGTTGCGAAATTTCGCGCAGGTCTTGCGGGTGGTTTCCAGGTCCTTGCCCTTCTTTTCCGGATGCTTTTCCAGGTAGGCCTTCGAGTAGCGCTTCATGAAGGGAAAGCCTAGGGCCCACCAGGCCAGGCCGATCACCGGGACCCAGATCAGCTCCTGCTTGAGGAAGAACTTCAGCGGGCGGATCCGCCGGTTGAGCACGTACTGCAACACCAGGATGTCGACCCAGCTCTGGTGATTGCTGGTGACCAGGTAGGAGTGCTGGTAGTCCAGCCCCTCCAGACCGCTGAGGTGCCAGCGGGTCTTGCTGACCAGTTGCATCCAGGCCTTGTTGTTGCTGATCCAGGCCTCATGGGTGTGGTTCATCAGCCAGTGGCTCAAGCGCTGGGTCAGGGCAAAGGGCAGGGCCTTGAACAGTGCCACGCCGAACAGGAACGAGCACAGCAGCAGGGTGTTGAGGGCCAGCAGCAGCGAGGCGAGCAGGCCGCGCAGGGGCGCCGGGAGGAAGTCGAGCATGGTGTCTTTCTCAGGGATACGTTCTTGTTTGAGCGAGCGGCCGCAGCCCTCACGCCTTATGGCATGAGGGTAGCGGACGTCGATGCGATCGTGCAGCCGGTTCAGATATCCACAGGTCGGTTGGCGGCCTGAATGGCCGTCAGGGCGATGGTGTAGACGATGTCATCCACCTGGGCGCCGCGCGGCAGGTCGTTGACCGGCTTGCGCAGGCCTTGCAGCATCGGCCCCAGGCTGACGCAGTCGGCACTGCGTTGCACGGCCTTGTGGGTGGTGTTGCCGGTGTTCAGGTCGGGAAACACGAACACCGTGGCGCGGCCGGCGACCTGGCTGTTGGGCGCCAGTTGCCGGGCGACGTTTTCGTTGGCGGCGGCGTCATACTGCAGCGGGCCGTCGATCAGCAGGTCGCGCTGGGCTTCGTGGGCCAGCAGCGTGGCCTCGCGGACCTTCTCCACTTCCTCGCCGCTGGCCGATTCGCCACTGGAATAGCTGATCATCGCCACCCGCGGGGCGATGCCGAACGCCTGGGCCGAGTCGGCGCTCTGCAGGGCGATTTCCGCAAGCTCCGTGGCGGAGGGATGCGGGTTCATCACGCAGTCGCCGTAGACCAGCACCTGCTCGGGGAACAGCATGAAGAACACCGACGACACCAGGGTGCAGCCCGGCGCGGTCTTGATCAATTGCAGGGCCGGGCGGATGGTGTTGGCGGTGGAGTGGATCACCCCGGAGACCAGGCCATCGACCTCGTCCAGCGCCAGCATCATGGTGCCGATCACCACCGGGTCTTCCAGTTGCTGCTCGGCCATCGGCGTGTTGAGGCTCTTGTTCTTGCGCAGGGCCACCATCGGCTCGGCATAACGTCCGCGAATCTCGTCCGGGTCGAGAATCTCCAGCCCCGGCGGCAGCTCGAAACCGTGGGCCTTGGCCACCGCCTCGACATCCGCCGGCCTGGCCAGCAGCACGCAACGGGCGATGCCCCGCGCCTGGCATATTGCCGCGGCCTGGACGGTCAGCGGCTCGCTGCCTTCGGGCAGGACGATGCGCTTGTTGGCCTGCTGGGCGCGCTGGATCAGTTGATAGCGGAACACCGCCGGCGTCAGGCGCATTTCCCGCGGGGTGCCGCAGCGCTGGTGCAGCCACTGGGCATCAAGGTGGCTGGCGACGAAATCGGTGATGATTTCCGCCCGCTCGCGGTCGTCGACCGGGATTTCCTTGTTCAGGCTGTTGAGCTGGTTGGCGGTGTCGTAGGAGCCAGTGCTCACCGACAGCACCGGCAGGCCGGCCTGCAGGGCGCCGCGGCAGAGTTCCATCAGCCGCGGGTCGGGCTTGGTGTCGCTGGTCAGCAGCAGGCCGGCCAGCGGCACGCCGTTGAGTGCCGCCAGGCTGACGGCGAGGATGATGTCGTCGCGGTCGCCGGGGGTCACCACCAGCACGCCCGGCTTGAGCAGTTGCAGGGTGTTGAGGACGGTACGGGCACAGAGGATGATCTTCGACATGCGCCGGGTTTCGTAGTCGCCGGCATTAAGCACCTGGGCGCCCAGCAGTTCGGCGACGTCGCGGGTCCGCGGTGCGTTGAGTTCCGGCTGGTACGGAATGCAGCCGAGCAGGCGGAAGTCGCCGCTGCGCAACAGCGGCGAGTGTTCCTTGAGACGGGCGGCAAAGGCTTCCATGCTCTCGTCGGTGCGCACCTTGTTGAGGATCACGCCGAGAACCTTGGGGTCCTTCGGGCCGCCAAACAGTTGCGCCTGCAACTCGACCCGGCCGGACAGTTCGGTCAGCACTTCGTTTTCCGGTGCCGAGACCAGGATCACCTCGGCGTCCAGGCTTTTCGCCAGGTGCAGGTTGACCCGCGCGGCATAGCTGGCGCTGCGGGTCGGGACCATGCCCTCGACCACCAGCACGTCCTTGCCGATTGCGGCCTGCTGGTAGAGGGTGATGATTTCTTCCAGCAGTTCGTCGAGCTGGCCGTCACCGAGCATCCGCTCGACATGGGCCAGGCCCAGTGGCTGGGGGGGCTTGAGCCCATGGGTACGGGCCACCAGTTCGGTCGAGCGTTCCGGCCCGGTATCACCCGGATGCGGCTGGGCGATGGGCTTGAAGAAGCCGACCTTCAGGCCGGCGCGTTCCAGCGTGCGGACCAGCCCGAGGCTGATCGAGGTCAGGCCCACGCCGAAATCGGTGGGCGCGATAAAGAAAGTTTGCATGCGTAGTCTCTTGTGGAGCGCAACTGCGGGGACCGATGGTTGATCCCCTGCGATGTTCAGACGCCAAGGTTAGCGCTAACCGAGCCCTGTGCGCACCAACCACATTCAAAGGGCTGGCCGATTCGCGCCGAACGCTGCGTCGGGTCCTGCACCCAGGCACGCGACTGCCACGGCGGCTGGTGGCGCAGGTGCTGGGTGTGGCCGCAGGACAGTTCGGCGACCCAGTGGCCGTCCTCGTCCTGATGGAAACCGAGGATGAAAGATGGGGTTGGTTCAACCCGTCCGTCCGGGTTCCGTTCGCTTTCGGACGAATCCTTGTTTAGACTTGTCCGTTCTTCATTCTTCTGCAAAAGGTCTCGCCCCATGCTGATCGCCGCCAATAAGGCTGTGTCCATCGACTATACCCTGACCAACGACGCTGGTGAGGTCATCGACAGCTCTGCCGGCGGCGCGCCGCTGGTGTACCTGCAAGGTGCAGGCAACATCATTCCAGGCCTGGAAAAGGCCCTGGAAGGCAAGGCCGTGGGTGACGAACTGAACGTCACCGTCGAGCCTGAAGATGCCTACGGCGAATACTCCGCTGAACTGGTCAGCACCCTGAGCCGCAGCATGTTCGAAGGCGTCGACGAGCTGGAAGTGGGCATGCAGTTCCACGCTTCCGCTCCGGATGGCCAGATGCAGATCGTCACCATCCGTGACCTGGACGGCGACGACGTCACCGTCGACGGCAACCACCCGCTGGCTGGCCAGCGCCTGAACTTCAAGGTCAAGGTCGTCAACATCCGTGACGCGAGCCAGGAAGAAGTCGCCCATGGTCACATCCATGGCGAAGGCGGCCATCACCACTGAGTTCTGCTGCTAAGCTCTGGTTGTAGGAAGGCGCCCACGGGCGCCTTTTTAGTCCGCCGCGGTTTCGTCGCTGGAAACCGGTCGTGGTGTCGGGCAACAATGTCGGGACGTAACAGGGGATTATCGGGAGTTCGCCATGAGTGCTTTTCACGACCTTACGCTGGTGGCGCTGGACGGCCAGGACCTGCCTCTCGCTCCCTTCAAGGGGCATGTCGTGCTGGTGGTCAATGTCGCCTCCAAATGTGGCCTGACGCCGCAGTACGCGGCACTGGAAAACCTCTACCAGCAGTACAAGGGCCAGGGATTCACGGTGCTGGGCGTGCCGTGCAACCAGTTCGCCGGCCAGGAGCCGGGTTCCGAAGACGAGATTCGCGAGTTCTGCAGCCTCAACTACGGGGTGACCTTTCCGTTGAGCCGCAAGCTGGAAGTCAACGGCCATGATCGTCATCAGCTCTATCGGCTGCTGGCGGGCGAGGGGGCCGAGTTTCCCGGGGACATCACCTGGAACTTCGAGAAGTTCCTGATGGGCAAGGACGGGCGCGTGCTGGCGCGTTTCTCGCCGCGTACGGCGCCGGATGATCCGGCGGTGATCCAGGCCATCGAGAAGGCGTTGGCCTGATACCGGTCCGTGACAGCCGGACTGCCTGGGGCGGACCAGTGGGAGCGGGCTTTGGCTTGACCGTGAAGCTTTTGGCGGCCTTGCGCTCCCCTTCGCGGGCAAGCCCGCTCCTGCAGGGTTCAGCGTTTTTCGGGCGCGGCCGGTTTCCTCACACTTTTCGAGCTTGATCACTCAGATCAATAGTGCTGGGCGTGGCGCTGACGGCGGAATATTATCCTGATCATAAATTCCCCTTCAGCCGTGGAGTGCCACCCATGTCGGTCCAAGCCTTGTTCAAACCTTTCCACCTTGGTGCCCTGGAACTGCCGACCCGGGTGGTGATGGCACCGATGACCCGTTCGTTTTCCCCAGGCGGCGTGCCCAATTCGAAAGTCATCGAGTACTACCGCAAGCGGGCGGCGGCGGGTGTCGGCCTGATCGTCACCGAGGGCACCACCGTCGGCCACCCGGCGGCCAACGGGTACCCGAACGTGCCGCATTTCTATGGCGAGGCGGCCCTGGCCGGCTGGAAGAAAGTGGTGGAGGCGGTACACGCCGAAGGCGGCAGGATCGTTCCGCAGCTCTGGCACGTGGGTAACGTGCGGCGCCTGGGTACCGAGCCGGATGCCAGCGTTCCCGGCTACGGCCCGAGCGAAAAACTCAAGGACGGCCAGGTGGTGGTCCACGGCATGACCCACCAGGACATTCAGGACGTGATCGCCGCGTTCGCCCAGGCGGCGAAGGATGCCAAGGCCATCGGCATGGACGGTGTCGAGATCCACGGCGCCCACGGCTACCTGATCGACCAGTTCTTCTGGGAAGGCAGCAACCAGCGCAGCGACGAATACGGCGGCAGCCTGGCCAACCGTTCGCGCTTGGCCATCGAGCTGATCCAGGCCGTACGCGCCGCCGTCGGCCCGGGCTTTCCGATCATCTTCCGCTTCTCCCAGTGGAAGCAGCAGGACTACACCGCGCGGCTGGTGCAAACCCCGCAGGCGCTGGGTGAGTTCCTCAAGCCGTTGGCCGATGCCGGCGTGGATATCTTCCACTGCTCCACCCGACGTTTCTGGGAGCCGGAGTTCGAGGGTTCGACACTCAACCTGGCCGGCTGGACCCGCAAGCTGACCGGCAAGCCGACCATCACCGTGGGCAGCGTCGGCCTGGATGGCGAATTCCTGCAGTTCATGGTCAATACCGACAAGGTGGCCCAGCCGGCCAGCCTGGAAAAGCTGCTGGAGCGCCTGAACAACGATGAGTTCGACCTGGTGGCGGTGGGCCGTGCGTTGCTGGTCGATCCGGACTGGGCGGTGAAAGTGCGCGACGGGCGCGAGCAGGACATCCTGCCGTTCAGCCGCGAGGCCCTGGCCAGCCTGGTCTGAGGGCTATCGCGGAACCGGGGGCGCATGGGGCGTCCCCTGTTCCGCTTCGCAGGCGCCGCGCAACTGCATCTCGAACTGTTCGACGATCGCCCCCCAGCTCTGCCGGCTGGCATGCTGGCGCGCGTTCAGGCGCACGTTACGCAGGGTTTCCCCGCCTTCGAGCAGCCAGCAGGCGGCGTCACGAAAGGCCTCCTCATCGCCGGGCATCGCCAGCACGCCGTTGTAGCCATGGCGGATATGCTGGGCCGCCGCCGCCTGGTCATAGGCGATCACCGCCAAACCCGAGGCCAGCGCTTCGAGCACCACATTGCCGAAGGTTTCGGTCAGGCTGGGAAACACGAACAGGTCGCCGCTGGCATAGTGCGCCGCCAGGGTCTCGCCACGCTGGGTGCCGCAGAAAATCGCCCCGGGCAGTTCCTTCTCCAGCGTGGCGCGCAGTGGACCGTCGCCAACCACGATCAGCTTCAGCGTCCGTTGTGGATAAGTCGTCTGCAGGGCCTGGAAGGTACGGCCCAGCAGGCCGAGGTTCTTCTCGGTCGCCAGCCGTCCGACATACATCACGGCGATATCGTCCTGTGCCAACCCCCAACTTTCCCGCAGTGCATGCTGCCGCTTGGCCGGGTGGAACAGTTGGCTGTCGACGCCCCGCGACAGCAGTTCCAGGCGTTCGAAGTGCCGCCGCTCCAGTTCCAGGCGCTGGCTGACACTGGGCACCAGGGTCAGCTTGGAGCGGTTGTGGAACCAGCGCAGGTAATGGGTCAGCAAGCGCGTCAGCATCCCCAGGCCGTACTGGTGGGAGTATTGCTGGAAATTGGTGTGGAAACCGCTGACCACGGAGATTCCCAGGCGGCGTGCCGCGCGCAACGCGGAGAGGCCCAGGGGCCCTTCGGTGGCGATGTACAGCACGTCCGGGCGCTGGCGTTTCCAGCGGCGCAACAGCTTGTGCATCGACGACTGACCCCATTGCAGGCCCGGATAGCCCGGCAGTGGCCAGCCGCGACACAGCAACAGTTCGGTGTCACTGGGACGGGTCTGGTCGCAGCTCTGGCGCGGGCGCACCAGCTCGATCTGGTGACCCCGGGCGCGCAAACCCTCGCACAGGCGGCCAAGGGTATTGGCCACGCCGTTGATTTCGGGTGGGAAGGTTTCGGTGATCAGGGTGATATGCAGAGCTGTCGTCATGGTTGCAGTATTCACCCGGGCCCGTTGCGGGGTTGTGGCATTTGGGTGATGGATTTGTGACGGAGGCTCCAGACTGCCCTTCGCGTCCTCGATATCCGGGTCACTGGCTCGTTATCATCAGGCGTCCACCACGTTCAAGGAGATCCCGTGACCGACAATATCTATGCGCCGCCCCAGGCGGACCTGAATGCACCGCGCAGCGAGGCCATCGGCCGCTTCTACGTGGTTTCGAAAACCAAGTTCTTCCTGCTGTTCATCTTCAGCCTGGGGATTTACCAGATCTACTGGTCCTACAAGAACTGGAGCCAGTACAAGGCATCGACCCAACTGGATATCTGGCCGGCTGCCCGCGGGCTGTTCGCGATCTTTTTTGTCCACGCGCTGTATCGCCATGTCGAAAAGAGCATCCTGGCCAGCGGCCGCGGCTATCGCTGGGATGCCTCGCTCTGGGCGACCCTGTTCGTGGTCTTCGCGGTACTCGGCAACGTGCTGGAGATGCTGGTCAGGAAGAACATCGGCGGCTCGCTGCTGGTGGTGCTCAGCACCTTCTGGGTGTTTGCCCAGGTCTTCGTCACCTGGCAGGGCCAGCAGGCGATCAATTTTGCCAGCGGTGATGTCGAGGGTGACAGCAACGCCAGCTTCAGCCCGCTCAATTACCTGGTGATCGTGCTCGGCGGTATCGTCTGGGTGCTCGCCCTGATCGGCATCTTTGCACTCCCGAGCTGAAATGAGCACCGGGCCGATGACTGGCCCGGTGCCATGTGACTGGCCTGGCGTCAGCGTGCAACCGGCGCCAGTGCCTCATCCCCGCGTTCCCGTACCCAGAACAGCGTTGCCCCGGCAATCGCCGCCGGCATCATCAGCAGGTTGACCACCGGAATCAGCAGCGCCAGGTAGACGCTGCCACCGAAGCTCATGCTCTGCCAGCGCTTGCTGCGCAGCCAGGCGAGCATGTCCTGCCAGCTCATCTTGTGGTTGTCCGCCGGATAATCGATGTACTGGATCGCCATCATCCAGACCCCGAACAGCAACCACAGCGGGGCGGCGACGATATTCACCACCGGGATGAACGACAGGATGAACAGCCCGATGGCCCGTGGCAGGAAATAGCCCAGCTTGCGCATTTCCCGGGCCAGGGTCCGTGGCACCATCGCCAGCAGTTCGCCCCAGCTGAAGGCTGGGAAGTTGTCATTGCCGCGCACCACCACCTCGACCTTTTCCGCAAGAAAACCGTTGAACGGCGAGGCGATGATGTTGGCCAGCATCGTGAAGGTGAAGAACACCATCAGGATCACCAGCACTACGAACAGCGGCCAGAGGATGTAGTTGAGAAAGCTCAGCCAGCCGGGCAGGGTCGGCATCAGGTGATCGACCCAGAGGCTGAACTCATGGCCGGCGAAATAGATCAGCCCGACGAACAGCACCAGGTTGACCAGCAGCGGCAGCAGGACAAACAGGCGCAGCCCCGGGCTCAGGACCAGTTTGAGGCCCTCGCGCAGGTAGTGTGGGCCGGACATCACGGGTGCGGGCATAACGGGCTCCGAAGCAGGTGAAAACGCGCCGACCTTACCGGCTTTGCACAGGCGGTGAAAGCGTCGACATTTAAGGTAACAAAGGGATCGGGCAGAACGTCCCTATGGATAGAGACCTGCTATGAGCTGGATTGTTATTGCGTATTTCCTTAATCTTTGCCCCCTCGTTACGCTGCACAACATTATTTTTCAGGACTGTGTGCTACAAGCCTTCCCCAAGCGCTTTCGCAGTCCTTTTTTATTCCAGCCGGTTCGCCGGCGTTCCGTCCCGGTGCCATACGGGCGGTCGACAGGAGTGAGTCATGTCTGAAGTACGTCATTCGCGAGTGATTATTCTCGGTTCCGGCCCTGCCGGTTACAGTGCTGCGGTCTATGCGGCTCGGGCCAACCTCAAGCCGCTACTGATCACCGGCATGCAGGCCGGCGGCCAACTGACCACCACCACCGAAGTCGACAACTGGCCCGGTGACGTGCACGGCCTGACCGGCCCGGCGCTGATGGAGCGCATGCGCGAACACGCCGAGCGTTTCGAAACCGAAATCGTCTTCGACCACATCAACGCGGTGGACTTCGCCAAGAAGCCCTACACCCTGGTCGGCGATAGCGGCACCTTCACCTGCGACGCCCTGATCATCGCCACCGGCGCCAGCGCCCGCTACCTGGGCCTGCCTTCGGAAGAGGCCTTCATGGGCAAGGGCGTTTCGGCCTGCGCGACCTGCGACGGTTTCTTCTACCGCAACAAGCCGGTCGCCGTGGTCGGTGGTGGCAACACCGCCGTGGAAGAGGCGCTGTACCTGGCCAACATCGCCAGCACCGTGACCCTGATCCACCGTCGCGACACCTTCCGCGCCGAGAAGATCCTGATCGACAAGCTGCACGCCCGTGTCGCCGAAGGCAAGATCATCCTCAAGCTGAACGCCACCCTGGACGAAGTGCTTGGCGACAACATGGGCGTGACCGGTGCCCGCCTGAAGAACAACGATGGCAGCTTCGACGAGATCAAGGTCGACGGCGTGTTCATCGCGATCGGCCACACCCCGAACACTTCGCTGTTCGAAGGCCAGCTGGAACTGAAGGATGGCTACCTGGTGGTGCAGGGCGGCCGTGAAGGCAATGCGACCGCGACCAGCGTCGAGGGTATCTTCGCGGCGGGCGACGTGGCTGACCACGTCTACCGCCAGGCGATCACCTCGGCCGGCGCCGGCTGCATGGCGGCACTGGACACCGAGCGTTACCTGGACGGTCTGCAGAACGCATCGTTCTGAGTGAACCTGAAATGAAAAAACCGGCCCTTGGCCGGTTTTTTTGTATCTGTGCCAGGCGATGCTGTTCTGTGGCACTTGTTCGCGGATAAATCCGGCTCCCACAGGGGCCATCTGTCGCACACCACATAGGTGCCTGACGGGACCATTGTGGGATTTATCCGCGAAAGCCTCAGCGCCGGGTCAGCGGCTGCGCGGTGAACTTCACGCCGGCCAGGCCGTGCTTGATCAGCGCACGGATGTTGCCGTGATCGCTGCCTTCAGGGGTCGCCAGGACCGAACGGTAATGCTCGCCAAACGCCAGCAGCGCCTGCTGGTCGCTCAGGCCTTCGAGCAGGGCCAGGCCGAGGGTCTTGCACGAGCCTTCGTTCTGCCCGGCGGCATTTTCCACGCCACCATTGTTGAAGGCCTGTGGCTGGTAGTCGTAGCCGGCGGCGATGAAGGCCAGGGTGTCGGCAAAGACGTGCTCGCCGCTCTCTAGGCTGGCGCGCAGGGTGTTCAGATCAGTCATGGGGTTTTCCTTTGGCGAATGCCGCCTGTTGTTCGGCACTGGCTTCTTTCTGGTATTGGGCTTTCCACTCGGCGTAAGGCATGCCGTAGACCACTTCACGGGCCTCGTCGAGGCTCAGCTCGATCCGGCGCTCGTCGGCTTCGGCCTTGTACCACTTGGACAGGCAGTTGCGGCAGAACCCGGCGAGGTTCATCAGGTCGATGTTCTGCACGTCCTTGCGGTTGTCCAGGTGGGCGACCAGCCGGCGAAAGGCGGCGGCTTCGAGTTCGAGGCGTTCTTGCTCGGTCATGATGGGCTCTGTGCTTGGGGGAACGTAGGGCGCGATGATATGAGCCTGGCGCCGCTAGCGCCAGGCAGCTCAGGTTTTCAGCGGTTTGCCGCCAGGGTGATCGATACCGACTCGGCGAACCGCAGGGCGTGCGGCTTGTCGACTTCGACCTCGGCGTAGAGCACCGCCTGGTTGCTCATCACCAGGTCCAGCAGTTCCTGGGTCATGCGTTCGAGCAGGGCAAAGCGGTTGCCCTCCACGTGCTGGATGATCGACTTGGTGATGGTGCGGTAATTCAGCGCATGATCGATATCGTTGTCACGCACCGCCTCCTGGGCGGCGTACAGGATGGTCAGGTTGATCAGCACATCCTGCTTGTTGAGGATCTCTTCCTCATTGATCCCGATGAAGGTGCGCAGGCGCAGGTCCTTGACCCGGATCCGGGCCATTCCCGGTTGAAGTTGTGGCATTTACTTGCTCCGTCCGATCAGTTGCAGGAACTCCATGCGGGTGGTGTTCGAGTCGCGGAAGGCGCCGAGCATCACCGAGGTGTTCATGGTCGAATTCTGTTTTTCCACGCCGCGCATCATCATGCACATGTGCTGCGCCTCGATCACCACCGCGACCCCGGCAGCGCTGGTTACCTGCCGGATCGCCTCGGCGATTTCCCGGGTCAGGTTCTCCTGGATCTGCAGGCGCCGGGCGAACATGTCGACGATCCGGGCGATCTTCGACAACCCCAGCACCTTGCCGGTCGGTATGTAGGCGACGTGGGCCTTGCCGATGAACGGCAGCAGGTGATGTTCGCACAACGAGTACAGCTCGATGTCCTTGACGATCACCATCTCGTCGTTGTCCGAGGCGAACAGCGCCCCGTTGACCACCTCGTCGAGGGTTTCGGCATAGCCGTGACACAGGTACTGCATGGCCTTGGCCGCCCGTTTCGGGGTATCCAGCAGACCCTCGCGATCCGGGTCTTCACCCAGGCCGAGGAGGATCTCGCGGTAATGCTCGGGCAGTGATGCGCTCATTGCGTGGTTTCCTCGCGGGCGGCCTACTTGAGGTGCCGGCCGCCATTGACGGTCAAGGTTGTGCCGGTGACATAGGGATTGTCCAGCAGATAGCGCAGGCTCTGGTAGATCACCTCGGCACCGGGCTCGATGCCCATGGCCGACTTGGCCAGGGTCTTGGCGCGGTACGCCGCGTCGTCGTCGGGGTTGAACATCAGCAGGGCCGGTGCGATGCCGTTGACCTTGATCCGCGGGGCGTATTTGGCCGCGAAGGACAGCGTCAGGCTGTCGAGCCCGGCCTTGCTGGCGCAGTAGGCGATGTGCTTGCTGCTGCCCTTGCGGGTCACGTCATCGCTGATATGAATGATGTCGGCCTGTGGCGAACGGCGCAGCAGCTCGGCGCAATGCAGGTTGATCAGGTACGGCGCGAGCATGTGGATGCCGAACATCCGGGTGAAGGCTTCGCTTTCGTCTCCCGGGGTCTCGGCCAGCCACGCCGAAGCATTGTGGACGATCGCCCGCAGGCTGTCGGCGTGCTGCTTGAGGCTGTCGATGAAGGCCAGGATGCCGGCTTCGCTGGCGAAGTCGGCGAACAGCGTGATCGCGCCCTGTTCCCGCAGGCTCTGCAGGCCCGGGCGCTCGCTGCGGTAGCTGACGATCACCGGGCAGCCGTCGGCCAACAGCCGCTCTGCGCAATGCAGGCCGACGCGCTGGCTGGCGCCAGTGATCAGGATCGGGGCGGAGGACGATGGCATCGAAGGCTCGCGGCAGGCTGTGAAGGGGTGACTGGAGTCAAACTATACCAGCCACACGCCTTCCACAACCATGCCGCGAGCCCGCGCCAGCCTCAGCGGCTGCGGGTGGGCGCCGTGCCCGGCAGCGTCCGCGGCGGGGTGCCGTGCAGCCAGCCGGCGAGCAGTCGGGTCGACAGGGGAATGAAGCAGTACACCATCATCGGTGTCAGCATCAGGGTGCTGACGAGAATCCGCGGCACCAGTTCCAGCTCGGCCAGCAGGGGCCCCAGCACGAAGTTGAACAGCAGCGACACCGGAAAGAACGCCAGCCAGATCGCCACGCTCTGCTTCCAGCGTGGCGGGCGCTGGTTGGTGTTGCCGAACCAGCCTTCCAGGCCGCTGACACGATGTTCGGAAGGCCGTGCGAACAGGTCGCCGCCGCGTTCCAGCCAGGCCTTGCGCGAGGCGGAGTGCTCCCAGGCGTGCAGGGTGTCGGCGTCGCTGAAGCGGAAAATCATCTGGAATTCGTTGTCGCCGGGAGGTGGCGCGAGTACACCGGAACCCAGGTAGCCGGGAAAGTCGGTAGCCAATTGTTCGCCTTCCTGGAGCCAGGCGAGCATGTCGTGATAACGGCCGTCGGCGACGCGACGGGCCACCATCATGGTGACGGGTGAGGTAGACATCATGTATCTCCACAAGACGGGCAGGCTGTCCGGGTAGGACCACTGCGAAATGCAGCGCCGGGGTGTTGGGCTGCATCTGGAGGTAGTGCAAGAATCATTCCCTGTTGCGGGAAAAGCACAAGTTGTATTAAACGTAGTGTTTCATGTTTGAAGAAACGGGTGCGGTATAGGCTAGAATATCTGGAAAATTTTACACATTGATGTGAAAAACATGTCTGTCATCAGCGAACGTGACGCGATCGAGCTGCCGTTGCCGGCTCTGAAGCAGGAAGAGCTGTTTCCCATCCGCGAGGTTTCGCGCCTGACCGGTGTGAACCCGGTGACCCTGCGTGCCTGGGAGCGGCGCTATGGCCTGATCCAGCCGACACGCACCGAAAGTGGGCATCGTCTCTATGCCATGAGCGATATCGAGACGGTGCGCAGCATTCTCGGCTGGATCGAGCGTGGGGTGGCTGTCAGCAAGGTGGGCAAGCTGCTGGCGAAGCAGGCGGCGGTGCGGGTGCCCGAGACTGAACGGTTGTTGCCGTTGCCGCTCGAGGACTGGCAAAACTGCCAACTGCAACTGGGCGGCGCCATCAGCCGATTTGACGAACTGGCGTTGGAGCGCCTGTACGGGCAGATTTTTTCCAGCTATCCGCTGACGGTGGTCTTCCAGAATATCCTGATGCCGCTCTGGCAGGAGTTGCGTGCCCAGTGTGACGCCTACGGCCAGACCAGCGAATGGCTGTTTCTCGACAGCTTCCTGCGTGGCCGGGTGTTGCAGCGGTTGCAATCGGTCAGGGGAGGCGCCGGCGAACGGATCGTTCTCGCCGCCTTGCCGGGCGATTGCCGCGAACTGGAACTGCTGGTCGCTGGCCTGCTGCTGGGCAATGGCGAATGGCCGATCAGCGTACTGGCCATCGGGCAGCCGTTCGACGAGTTGCCGCTGATCTGTGAAAAGGCCCGGCCTCGGGCGCTGGTGTTGTACTCCAACCGCTCACCGGCCTCGGACATGCCCCGGCGGTTGAACCGCCTGGCGCTGGCGGTGGAGTGCCCGGTGATGCTGGCCGGCGATGCCTCGGATCTGCTGCAGGATACGCTGGAAGGCACCAGCATCGGTTGCCTGGGGCACGACGGCCAGTCGATGCGCCAGCGCCTTCAGCAGTTGCTGGCCGGCAAGCTCGATACCTGATGATCGGCCGTGCAGGCCTTCAGGCGTGAAATTCCGGGTGCGCCAGGCGGTGCTGTTGCAGGATGTACTGGCGCAATCGCTGGATTTCGTCCGGGTTGCTCTGGTTGAGTCGGTAGGCGTACAGGCCCTGTTCGGTTTCGCGCTCGAAACGTCCCTGCAGGGCGATACGTTCATAGCCTGACGGGCTGAACCACTGGTTGAACTGCCGGGGCGGCTTGAGACCATTGCGCAATTCCAGCAATACCCCCTTGAACGAAATCTCGCGGACCGCCAGTGCTCCAGGCTCGCCGCGGACGTTCTCCAGGTACACCGGGGTTGCCAGGGCCAGGCGCCACGGCCGGACCCGCGGACCGTCCTCGAAGATGCTCGGCACGCCCAGGCGCAGGTGCTGGGCATGGAACTCGTCCTCGACCAGGTGCAGCGGAAAACTCATCTTCTGGTTTTCGAAATTGGCCTGGAGGGTGACCTGCTCATGGGCCGCCAGCCTCGTCAGCAGGTCGCGGATCTGCGACACGCCGTTGACCAGCAGGCTCGACGAATTGTCGCGCTTGTTGAGCTGCGGGTTGTGCTGCATGTTCCGGATGAAATCCAACTCGTCCTGAGTCAGAAGGGCAGTGCGGGGCATGATCGGGCTCGAGAAAACAAGGCGGTCTGGTTGAGGCGGCTGACGCTGCATAAGACAACGGATTGCATCATTGGTTGACGCCACTGGTCGCCCGGAGGGCTTCGAGTTGGGCCTTTACCTCGGCCAGTTGCGCCTCCAGTTGGGCAGCCCGTTGCTGGGCCTTCACCTGGGCCGTGACATCCTTCTGCACACCGACGAAATAGGTCAGTTGGTCGCTTTCGTTGAACACCGGCGAAATCGACAGTTCGTTCCAGAAATGCGTTCCATCCTTGCGATAGTTGCGAATGATATGGCGGCACGGCTGGCGTGTGCGCAACGCTTCGCGAATCAGCGCCAGGGCCGGCTGGTCGCGATCGCCGGACTGCAGGAAACGGCAGTCCTGGTAGAGAATTTCCTCCTTGCTGTATCCGGTAAGGCGTTCGAAGGCGGGGTTGGCGTAGATCAGGATGTTGTCTTCGCCTTCCTGCTCCGCAACCACGATACCTTCGTTGGAGGCATCGATGACAAGTTGCAGCAATTTCGAATTGATCATTGTCGGAGAAATCCACAGTCCATTGGCACGCCATTCAAGTTTAAGAGAATGTCCCGGCGGGTCAATGCCGGCCGGGACGTGTGGAGGGAATTTCAGTGGGAATATTTCTCATCTGGTAATATCCCCGGCTTTACACAGCTCCAGGATGAGATTGATGAAAGTCGCCATTCTTTCCGGCTCGGTCTACGGCACCGCCGAAGAAGTAGCCCGTCACGCCCAGCGGATCCTCGACAAGGCCGGCCTCGAGGCCTGGCATGACCCGCGTGCGAGCCTGGCCGACGTCCAGGCGTTCGCCCCCGAGGCCTTTCTGGCGGTGACCGCCACGACCGGCATGGGCGAGCTGCCGGACAATATCCAGCCGCTCTACTACGCCATTCGCGATCAGTTGCCAGCGGCCTGGCGCGGCCTGCCGGGTGCGGTGATCGCCCTCGGCGATTCGAGTTATGGCGACACCTTCTGCGGTGGCGGCGAACAATTTCGCGAACTGTTCGCCGAACTCGGCCTGCGTGAGGTCCAGCCGATGCTGCGCCTGGACTCCAGCGAAACGGTCACCCCTGAAACCGACGCCGAGCCCTGGCTGGCCGAGTTCATCAGCGCACTGAAAGGTTGACCGGCCGCTCGCGCAGCAGCGCCAGCCAGGCCTGCGCGGCTTGTGACAGATAGGCGCCACGGCGCCAGATGAAGGCGATATCCCAGCGCAGGTCGGTGGGCGAACTGAGGCTCAGGCGGACCACGCCGGGCCGCACCAGCGAGCGTGCGACCACGCTGGGCATCAGCGCCACGCCTTGCCCGGCGGCCACCAGTGCCGCGAGGAAGTCCGCCTGGCCGCTGCGCCCGCTTTCCCTGGGGGTGAACCCCAGCCGCTCGCAGGCCTGGATCAGCCGGTGGTTGAGCACGAAACTGCGCTGATACAGCAGAAAGGGCGTGTCGGCCAGTTGCTCCAGGCGAATCGAGCCTTCCTCGGCCAGTGGATGGTCGATTGCCAGCAGCACATCCAGGGGCTCGTCGCAGAACGCCTGGCAGTCGAACGCCGGGTTGCTTGGCGTGAGACCGGCACCCAGCTCCAGCTCGCCACTCAGCACCGCCGGTTCGATGTTCAGGCTGCCGCCCTCGAGCAGTTGGATGGCGATATTCGGATAGCGTCGCCGATACTCGGCGAACAATCCGGCGAACAAGGTATCGCCGCCCAGTTGCGGCAGCCCCAGGCGCAACTCGCCCCGGGCCAGTTGGCTCAGGTCATCGAGTTCGTGCAGCAGCCCGTTGCGCAGGCGCAACATTTCCTCGGCCCGTTGCAATACCACCCGGCCGGCAGCGGTCGGCAGCACCTGTGGGCCCTGGCGGTCCAGCAGCATGACCCCGAGGCTGTGTTCCAACTGGGCGACCTGCTTGCTCACCGCCGACTGGCTGATGTGCAGGGTCTTGGCGGCCTGGGTGAAGCCGCCCTGGTGAACCACTTCGACAAAACTGCGCAGTTGCTTGAATTCCATGGGCCAATTCCAATTTGGAATGGAAGTCAGTCTAACAATTCGCTTTTGGGATGAAAGGCCCGGCTCTAGAATTTTCGCCATGGGAGGGCCTGAATCCGATGAACAGATCACTGCTGAAAAAAACCGCGCGTCTGCTCGCCGAACTGTCGGTGTTGTGCGGCCTCTATCTGCTCGGCGGTCAGGTGGCGGCCTGGACCGGCTGGCCGATTCCCGGCGGGGTGATCGGGCTGGCGCTGCTGTTGCTGCTGTTCGCCTCGGGGCGGGTCAAGCCGGCCGCGCTGCAACTGGGCGCCGGCTGGCTGATGGCGGAGATGCTGCTGTTCTTCATCCCGGCGCTGATGAGCCTGCTGGACTATGGCGCCATGCTGCGCCAGGACGGTTGGCGGATCCTGCTGGTGATCATGTGCAGCACCCTGCTGGTGATGCTTTCGACCGCATTCACTGTCGAATGGGTCTGCCGCTGGAGCAGCCGCCGTGAAGCTTGAGTGGATGTCGCTGTTCTGGCTGGCGTTGACCCTGGGCGCCTATGCCTTCAGCCGCTGGAGCTACCGACGCACGGGGCGTTACCTGTTGTCGCCGCTGATCCTGGTGCCGATCATCCTGCTGGCGGTCGCCGTTCCGTTGCACACCGCCTATGCCGAATACTCGCGCGACACCCATTGGCTGGTCCTGGTACTGGGGCCTGCCACCGTCGCCTTCGCGGTGCCGATCTGGCAGCAGCGTGGCCTGCTCGTTCGCCATTGGCCGGCGCTGTTGCTGGGCATGCTGGCCGGCAGCGTGGCCTCCATCGGCAGTTCCTACGGGCTGGCCCGTGCCCTGTCGCTGGACAGTGCCCTGGCCCTGTCGCTGGTGCCGCGCTCGATCACCACGCCCTTCGCCATGCCGCTGGCCCGTGATCTGGGCGGTGTACCCGACCTGACGGCGGTGTTCGTGCTGGTCACCGGGGTGTTCGGCGCTATGGTCGGTGGCGTCCTGCTCAAGTGGCTGCCATTGCGCAGCAGCCTGGCGCGTGGTGCGCTGTTCGGCGTCGGCGCGCACGGTGCCGGGGTCAGCCGGGCCCGTGAAGCCGGAGGCGAGGAGGGTACGGTCGCCGGCCTGGTGATGGTCCTGACCGGCCTGCTCAACCTGTTTTGCGCGCCACTGCTGGCTATGCTGATCTGAATCGGCCGGGCTGATGCCAGCGGGGAGGCGCGGACTATCCCTCTGCCTTATCGCGCACCATTCACCCCCAGCCGTATTTATTGTGACCGGATGCCACGTGTCCGACACTCAGGCTCTATATCCCATTGCCCCTGGCTGGAGAGCTGTCATGAGTGAGTCTGTGCGCTTCGAAGATAAAGTGGTGATCGTCACCGGTGCCGGCGGTGGCCTGGGGCGGGCCCACGCGTTGCTGTTCGCCCGCCACGGTGCGCGGGTGGTGGTCAACGATCTGGGTGGCTCGACTCACGGCGAGGGCGCCAGCGCCTCGGCAGCGGACCGGGTAGTAGCGGAAATCCGCGAGGCTGGCGGCACCGCCGTGGCCAATCACGATTCGGTAACCGACGGCGACAAGATCGTGCAGAACGCCCTGGATGCCTTCGGTCGGGTCGACGTGGTGGTGAACAACGCCGGCATCCTGCGCGACAAGACCTTCCTCAAGATGGAGGACGCCGACTGGGACCTGGTCTACCGGGTGCATGTCGAGGGTGCCTACAAGGTCACCCGCGCCGCCTGGCCGCATCTGCGCGAGCAGAACTACGGCCGGGTGATCTTCACGGCCTCCACCTCCGGCATCTACGGCAACTTCGGCCAGTCCAACTATGGCATGGCCAAACTCGGGCTGTATGGCCTGACCCGCACCCTGGCGATCGAGGGGCGCAAGAACAACATCCTGGTCAATGCCATCGCGCCCACCGGCGGTACCCGCATGACCGAGGGGCTGATTCCGCCGCAGGTGTTCGAACTGCTCAAGCCGGAACTGATCAGCCCGCTGGTGGTGTTCCTCGGCAGCGAGCAGTGCGAGGAAACCGCCGGCCTGTTCGAGGTCGGTGGCGGCTGGATCGGCAAGACCCGCTGGGAGCGCAGCCTGGGCGTCGGTTTCGATCCGCACAACGGTTTCGGCGTGGACGAGGTCGCGGCCAACTGGCAGAAGATCTGCGACTTCGACAATGCCGTGCACCCCGCGGATACCCCCGAGTCCCTGCAACAGATGATGGCGAACCTGCAAAAATACAGCGGCTGACAGGCGTCGCCGGTGAGCGAACGCCGGCCATAAAAAAGGCCGCTGTAATCACAGCGGCCAAGGAAAGACGTTTGATCAAGGAGCGATAAATCAACGTCAGTGAAGCAGGTGACCATCGGTTCGCCGGCGAGCCGATGTCGAAACCGGGGCGGCCGCACTGGCCGCAACCGCCTTCAGCGCAGAGTCGATGACTCGATGCCCGAACCTCTCCCGAAGCTTTGACCCTCCGAGGGATTCCCCTGAAAACCAGGCCAGGATAGGGAATTGTCGCGCCCTGAAACAGTGCGCTTCATGACAATCACTGTTGCAGCGGGCGTAACAGTCGCGAATGACTGCGCCGAGGTCGCACCTTGTGTCGGCGAGCCTCATCCATTCCCCCTATGGCGTGCCATCCAGCCCTTCGATGGTCCCCTGCAAGCCCGCGCCGGTGCGGCCATTCATCCTTTGGAGGTACAACGAAAATACCTCCTTGGTGCGCTTATCGCTCCCGCTGGCGCTGGGTAGGGTGAAGCCTTCTGTCACTCACCGGGGAAGACGCATGACAAAAACAACAATGCGCGCCATCTTCACGCCGCAGGCGCTGGCGGTAGCCGTGGCTCTGGGGGCGAGCGCCCAGGCCAATGCGGTTTCGTTCAATATCGGGGAGATCGAGGGCAAGTTCGACTCGTCCCTGTCGGTCGGTGCGAGCTGGGGTATGCGTGATGCCGACAAGTCGCTGGTCGGGGTCTCCAACGGCGGTACCGGCCAGGCGTCCACCGGTGATGACGGACGGCTGAATTTCAAGAAGGGCGAGACCTTCTCGAAGATCTTCAAGGGTATCCACGATCTGGAACTGAAGTACGGCGATACCGGTGTATTCGTCCGTGGCAAGTACTGGTACGACTTCGAACTGGCCGACGACGACCGTGAGTTCAAGGACATCAGCGACCATCATCGCGACGAGGGCGCCCGTTCTTCCGGCATCGAACTGCTCGATGCCTTCGTCTACCACAACTATTCGATCGCCGACCTGCCGGGCACCGTGCGCCTGGGCAAGCAGGTGGTCAGTTGGGGCGAAAGCACCTTCATCGGCAACTCGATCAACAGCATCAACCCCATCGACGTTTCGGCCTTCCGCCGGCCCGGCGCCGAAATCAAGGAGGGGCTGATTCCGGTCAACATGTTCTTCGCCTCCCAGAGCCTGACCGATTCGCTGACCGTCGAGGGCTTCTACCAACTGAACTGGCAGAACACGGTTGTCGATAACTGCGGCACCTTCTTCGGCAACGACGTGGTGGCCCACGGCTGCAACAACAACTACACCGTCGGCAGCCCGGCCATCGCGCCGCTGCAGCCGGTAGCCGCGGCCTTTGGCCAGGGCTTCGAGGTCACCTCCGAAGGCGTGGTGGTGCAACGCAGCAAGGATCGCGAAGCCCGTGATGGCGGCCAGTTCGGCGTAGCCCTGCGCTGGCTGGGCAATGACACCGAGTACGGCCTCTATTTCATGAATTACCACAGCCGGACCCCGACCGTCGGTACCACCACGGCGGGCCAGGCCACCATCAACTCCCTGGGCAGCATTCTGCCGCTGGTGCCTGCCGCCTTCCGCACTGGCCTGGCCCAGAGCATCATGCTGGGGCGCGGCCAGTACTACCTGGAGTACCCGGAGGATATCCGTCTCTACGGCGCAAGTTTCTCCACCACCTTGCCCACCGGCACCGCCTGGAGCGGCGAGATCAGCTACCGGCCCAATGCGCCGGTGCAACTCAACACCACCGACCTGACCCTGGCCCTGGTCAACCCGATTGCCGGTGGTGCCGCCTCGCCGATCCGCACCACGGCCGGCTCCGACAACACCGGCTATCGCCGCAAGGAAATCTCTCAGGCGCAGACTACCCTCACGCAGTTCTTCGACCAGGTTCTGGGTGCCGATCGCCTGACCCTGGTGGGCGAGGCCGGGATCACCTACGTCGGCGGCCTGGAGTCCAAGGACAAGCTGCGCTACGGGCGTGACTCGGTCTATGGCGCCTACGGCTTCCAGGGTGATACCGGCGGTTACGTCACCGCCACTTCCTGGGGCTACCGTGCCCGGGCGATCCTCGACTACAGCAACGTGATTGCCGGGATCAACCTCAAGCCCAACCTGTCCTGGTCCCACGACGTCAAGGGCTACGGCCCCAACGGCCTGTTCAACGAGGGCGCCAAGGCGGTCAGCATCGGCGTGGATGCCGACTACCGCAACACCTACACCGCGAGCCTGAGCTACACCGACTTTTTCGGTGGCCGCTACAACACCCTGATTGACCGCGATTTCCTGGCGCTCAGCGTCGGCGCGAACTTCTGATCAAGGCTGAATAAGGACTACTTCATGCGCAAGATGATTCTGCAATGCGGCGCCCTGGCCCTGAGCCTGCTGGCGGCCAACGTGATGGCGGCGGTTTCCCCGGAGGAAGCGGCCAAGCTCGGCACCACTCTGACTCCGATCGGCGCGGAAAAGGCCGGCAACGCCGATGGTTCGATTCCGGCCTACACCGGCGGTATTCCGAAAAACGCTGGCGCGGTGGACAGCAAGGGCTTCCTCGCCGACCCGTTCGCCAATGAAAAACCGCTGTTCGTGATCACGGCGGCCAACGCCGAGCAGTACAAGGCCAAACTCTCCGATGGCCAGTTGGCGATGTTCAAGCGTTATCCACAGACCTACAAGATTCCGGTCTACCCCAGCCATCGCACCGTGGCCCTGCCACCGGCGGTGCTCGAGTCGGCCAAGCGCAGTGCCCTCAACGTCACCGCGATCAACGACGGCAACGGCCTGGCCAACTTCACCGGCAATCGCTACTACGCCTTCCCGATTCCGAAGAACGGCGTGGAGGTCCTGTGGAACCACATCACCCGCTACCACGGTGGCAACCTGCGCCGCACCATCACCCAGGCGACGCCGCAGACCGACGGTTCCTTCACCCCGATCACTTTCGAGGAAGAGGCTGCGGTGCCCTCGGAGATTCCTGATCTGGCGCCGGACAAGGGCGCCAACGTGCTGACCTTCTTCAAGCAGGAAGTCACCGCGCCGGCGCGTCTGGCGGGTAACGTGCTGCTGGTGCACGAAACCCTCGACCAGGTGAAGGAGCCGCGCCTGGCCTGGGTCTACAACGCCGGCCAACGCCGTGTGCGCCGGGCCCCGCAGGTCGCCTATGACGGGCCGGGTACCGCCGCCGATGGCCTGCGTACCTCGGACAACTTCGACATGTTCTCCGGCGCGCCGGATCGTTACGACTGGAAACTGATCGGCAAGAAGGAGATGTACATTCCCTACAACAGTTACAAGCTGGACTCGCCCAGCCTCAAGTACACCGATGTGATCAAGGCCGGGCATATCAACCAGGACCTGACCCGCTACGAGCTGCACCGGGTCTGGGAAATCGAGGGCACGGTCAAGCCGAGCGAGCGGCACATCTACGCCAAGCGTCACATGTACATCGACGAGGACAGCTGGCAGGTCGCGCTGGTGGACCACTACGACGGTCGTGGCCAGCTGTGGCGGGTGGCCGAAGGGCATGCGCAGTTCTACTACGATCACCAGGTGCCGGCCTACACCGTCGAAACCCTGTATGACCTGATTGCCGGTCGCTACATCGCCCTGGGCATGAAGAACGAGGAGAAGCACAGCTTCCAGTTCGGCTTCGTCGGCAAGGCTGCGGACTACACCCCGGCGGCGCTGCGGGCCAGCGGCGTGCGCTGATAACAGTCGCCACGGAACTCGTGGCCGCTGTGGAGTCCATGGCAGCACACATGCCTGCGGGAGCTGGATGTACCCGCGAAGAACGATCACGCGCTTATCCTGGATAAACGCGTGGTTGGGTTCGCGGATAAATCCTGCTCCCACTGAGGCCGGCTCCCACAACCTTTCTCTCCTGAAGCCTTTTTTATGAGGTCCGATCAGCCTCCTGAATACTTGTTCATGCCGGTGCCCGAACAGGAATAGGGTAAGCGGATAAAACCAAGAAAGGCTGCCGCCATGACCGCCATGACCCCGCGTCTGGATCGTCCCGGGTTCCTGCCTCGCCTGTCCTCCCGTCATCTGTCGCGCCCACGCCTGAGTATTCCCCTGATCGAGTCCCAGGCCCGGGTCCGTCTGCTTTGCGCCCCCGCCGGCAGCGGCAAGAGCGCGCTGCTTGCCGAATGCCTGCTGCAGGCGCCCGCCGATTGCGGGGTGTGCTGGCTGCCTCTGGCCGGGGCGAACCTGGCGACCGAGGCCTTCTGCAGCGCCCTGGCCGAAGCCCTGGGCCTGGACGGCCCATGTGACGAGTCGAGCCTATTGGCCCGGCTGGCCCGCTGGAGCACACCGACCTGGATTTTCCTCGACGACTATTGCCGCCTGCCCGACCCGGCATTGGATCAGTTGCTCGACCGCCTGCTGGCGGTCAGCAGCCCGATGTTGAGCTGGTGGCTGGGTGGACGGCGCCGGCCCCACTGCAACTGGCCACGACTGTTGCTGGAAGGCGAACTCCATGAGGTCGGGGCCGCGCAACTGGCTTTCGAGCGCAGCGAGATCGAACGCCTGGTGGTCAACCCGACGAGCCAGGTGTCCCCCCAGTGCATCGAGCGTATCAGCCAGTACACCGGCGGCTGGTGTGCCGGCGTGCGGGTGGCGTTGCTGGAGGCGCCGGCCTGGATCGCCAACGACCCGGATGCCGGTTCGCGGCGCTCGGCGACCCTGCTCGATTACCTGCAACACGAACTGTTCGACGTGCTGGCGCCCGAACTGGCCGAGGCCTGGCGGGTACTGGCCCATTTGCCGCGGTTCAACGCCGACCTGTGCGAGCACCTGTTCGGTGTGGGCGAGGGGGCCCAGTGGATGCGCACCCTGCAGGAGCTGGGGTGCTTCGTCGAACCCTGGGAGGAATCCGGCGAATGGCTGCGGATATTCGCCCCGCTGACCCTGCTGCTGCGTGACGAGCCGTGGCCGGCCGCACGCTCCTGGCATCGGCGGGCCTGCCAGTGGTTCAGCGCCCGGGGTGACTGGCAGGCGGCGGTGGAGCAGGCCCTGGCGGCCGAAGAGCTGGAAGTCGCGGCGAGCCTGCTGCACAACTTCAGTTTCGACTACCTGTTCGAGGGCCAGAACGTCCCGTTGCTGTTGCGCCTGCACGAGCAGCGCCCGGACGAGCTGTTGTTCGGTACCCCGCATCTGCTTGGCCTGATCACCACCGCGCTGCTGTTCGCCGGACGTTTCGACGAGGCGGCGCGGAGCATCGAGCAGATGGCCCGCTTCGCTCCACAACCGTCGGCGGCGGCCCAACGGCAGTTGGTTGCGCGTTGGCAGGCGCAGCAGGGTTGGCTGTTGCACCTGCAGGGACGGGCGGCAGCGGCCCGCGAGCATTTTCTCGAAGCACTCCAGGACCTGCCGCCGGCGGCCTGGCCGGCGCGGCTGTTCTGCCTGTCGGGCTTGACCCAGCAGGCCCTGCTCAATGGTGAACTGGAGCAGGCCCATGCCTTGAGCCGGGAGGCCCTGTGCCTGGCCCGGGCGCAAGGCTCGCTGCTGTTCGAGGCGTTGCTGGAACTCGATCACGCGCAATTGCTGGAGCAGCGCGGGGCCTTGCAGCGCAGCGAGGCGCTGTTGGAGAACATCCAGGCGCTGCTGCTGGCCAAGCATTACGTGACCGGTCCGTTGCGCGGGCGTGTGGCCCTGCGCCAGGGGCGTCTGGCCCTGCGCCAGGGCCATGACCAGCAGGCCGCCGAATACTTCCGGACCGGGCTCGATGAATGCCTGCGTTGCCACGATAAACGGGGGCTCTACGGCTTCCTCGGGCTGGCATTGCTGGACGCCAACCAGGGTAATTATCCCCAGGCCTTCGTACGCTTGCGCGATGCCGAGCGGCTGATGCAGCAGCGGCATATTCCCGACACGGTATACCGGGCGGTGCTGCTGATGATCAGCAGCCATTTCTGGTTACAGCAGGGACGTCCCGAACTGGCGGATGAAGCGCTGACCCGGGTGCTGCGCCACTATCGCGGGCCGAACGCGGTACAGGCGCCGCCGGCCACCCTGGAGCTGATTCCACGGCTCGAGTATCTGCTGGTGCTGGCCCAGGTCTACCAGCACAAGCCTTGTGCGGCGCTGGAGTCGCTGGCCCGGCAACTGGAGCAGGCCCAGCACCGGGGCATGCAGGGCATCGAGACGGAGATTCGCCTGGCCCTTGCGGAGGTGGCGTTCCTTCAGGGGCAGGTAAGCCTGGCCCGGACTCATCTCGGCGAGGGCCTGGCACTGGTCGGTCGCTGCAATCTGCAACAGGCGCTGCGCGAACTGCGCCTGCGTCAACCGGGCCTGCTGGCGGCGCTGGGGGGCGAGGAGGAACTGGTGGCCAGCGGCGACAACCCGTTGAGCCAGCGCGAACTGGAAGTGCTCAGGCTGATCGCCCAGGGCAGTTCCAACCTGCAGATTGCCGACCAGTTGTTCATCTCGCTGCACACGGTGAAGACCCATGCCCGCAGGATCCACAGCAAGCTCGGTGTCGAGCGCCGCACCCAGGCGGTGGCCAAGGCCAAGGCGCTGGGCCTGATGGGCTAGGACAAGGCTGATGTCGTGGGCGTTGGGCTCAGCTGCGCAAGCGCTAGCCTGTGGGAGCCGGATTTATCCGCGAAGCCTTTGGCAGTCCCAAGGGCCTATTCGCGGATAAATCCGGCTCCCACAGTCACTGCATTCCCA
>NZ_JSYZ01000001.1:154773-327502 GCF_001293465.1 Pseudomonas asplenii | reverse complement strand
CACTGCATTCCCACAGTCACTGGCTTTTCTGGTAGCCCATGCGCCAACTGATCGCCTCGCTGGCCGCCAGCAGGCGCTTGGCCGCCGGGCCGTTTTCATCGGCATGGAACAGCGACGTCGGGCCCACCACCGTCAGCACCGCCACCACCTGGCCCAGGGCATTGAACACCGGTGCCGACAACGCATCGACCCCCGGCATCAGCAGGCCATGGACGAAGTGCAGCCCACGCTGGCGGATCTGTTCGCAGGTCGCGGCGTAGGTGGCGGCATCGGCCAGGGGATGCGGGTGGCCGGCCTTGAGCTCGGCCTCGCGCAGGTCGACGGTCTCGCGATCCGGCAGGAAGGCGTTGAACACCAGGCCGGTGGATGAACTGAGCAGCGGCAACACCGAGCCCAACTGCGTGACCACGGTCACCGCACGCACCGCCGGCTCGATATGCACCACGGTCGCCCCGTGATTGCCCCAGACCGCCAGGAAGCAGCTTTCATTCAGGTCATCGCGCAGCTCCGCCAGGGGCATCGCCGCCACCTGCAGCACATCCATGCCGTTCAGCGCCGCGAGACCGACCCGCAACGCCTCGCGACCGAGGCCATAGTGATTGGTGGCGACGTTCTGTTCGGCGAAACCGCTGGCGATCAGCGCCTGCAGGTAGCGGTGCACCTTGCTCGCCGGCATCTGCACATGCTCGGCCAGGCGCGACAGCGAGGTGCTGGGCGACAGCTCGGCGAGGGCCTTGAGGATATCGGTGCCGACCTCGGCCGAGCGGACTTTCTGTTTGGCGTTGCTGTCGCTGCTGCGCGGCTTTTCCATGGAGGCGATGTGATCCCGGGACGAATGGGCGTCTTTATAGCTTGACGAGCACAGGCAATCAAATTACGTTTTGCATAATCGAATTACGCAATTCATAAATTTCGATCCAATAAAAACAACCGACCTTGCTGCCTGTCCGTGATTGGGGGAGCCGGCACGGGTCCACTCCACCAGGAGGCTCCATGAACCTCGACCCCACGACGCTGGCCTACCAGTCCGGCTTCGGTAATGAATTCAGCAGCGAGGCGCTGCCCGGCGCGCTGCCGGTCGGCCAGAACTCGCCGCAGAAAGCCCCCTACGGGCTCTACACCGAGCTGCTGTCCGGCACCGCGTTCACCATGGCCCGCAGCGAAGCCCGGCGCACCTGGCTGTATCGCATACAGCCCTCGGCCAACCATCCGGCGTTCGCCAAGCTGGAGCGACAGCTGGCCGGCGGCCCTCTGGGCGAGGTCACGCCCAATCGCCTGCGCTGGAACCCGTTGCCGATTCCGGAGCAACCCACGGATTTCATCGATGGCCTGGTGAGCATGGTCGCCAACTCGGCAGCGGATAAACCGGCCGGCATCAGCGTCTACGGCTATCGCGCCAACCGCTCGATGGAGCGGGTGTTCTTCAACGCCGACGGCGAACTGCTGCTGGTACCCGAACAGGGGCGCCTGCGCATCGCCACCGAGCTGGGGGTGCTGGAACTCGAACCGCTGGAAATCGCCGTGCTGCCCCGTGGCCTGAAATTCCGCATCGAACTGCTCGATGCAACGGCTCGTGGTTATGTCGCCGAGAACCACGGCGCGCCGTTGCGCCTGCCGGACCTGGGACCCATCGGCAGCAACGGCCTGGCCAACCCACGCGATTTCCTCGCGCCCGTGGCCCATTACGAGGACCGCCGGCAGCCGACCACCCTGGTGCAGAAATTCCTCGGCGAGCTGTGGGGCTGCGAGCTGGATCATTCGCCACTGAACGTGGTCGCCTGGCATGGCAACAACGTGCCGTACAAATACGACCTGCGGCGCTTCAACACCATCGGCACGGTCAGCTTCGATCACCCGGACCCGTCGATCTTCACCGTGCTGACCTCGCCGACCAGCGTGCCGGGCATGGCCAACCTCGACTTCGTGATCTTCCCGCCGCGCTGGATGGTGGCGGAGAACACCTTCCGTCCGCCGTGGTTCCACCGTAACCTGATGAACGAATTCATGGGGCTGATCCAGGGCGCCTACGATGCCAAGGCCGAAGGTTTCCTGCCCGGCGGCGCGTCCCTGCACAGTTGCATGAGCGCCCATGGGCCGGACGGCGAGACCTGCAGCAAGGCGATCGCCGCCGAGCTGGCGCCGAGCAAGATCGACAACACCATGGCCTTCATGTTCGAGACCAGCCAGGTACTGCGTCCGAGCCGCTTCGCCCTCGACTGCCCACAGTTGCAGAACAATTACGACGCCTGCTGGGCAAGCCTGCCCAACACCTTCACCCCGGATCGGAGATAACCCATGACTCAACCCAACCTTGCGCGCAGCTGGGTCGCATCCGCCAACGGGCATGCCGACTTCCCGTTGCAGAACCTGCCACTGGGCATCTTCAGCCATAAGGGCTCGGCCCCACGCAGCGGCGTGGCGATCGGCGAGCATATCTTCGACCTGCAGGCGGCGCTGGAAGCCGGTCTGTTCGACGGTGCGGCCAAGGCCGCGGTCGAAGCCACCCGTGGCGGTCAACTGAACGCCTTCTTCGAGCTCGGCCGCAGTGCCCGCCAGGCCCTGCGCCAGCGCCTGCTGGAACTGCTCGGGGAAAACAGCAGCCTGCGGGGCCGGATCGAAGCCGAAGGGGCGAAGCTGCTGCCGCTGGCGGCGGACTGTGTCATGCACGTGCCGGCGAAGATCGGCGATTACACCGATTTCTACGTCGGTATCCAGCACGCGCAGAATGTCGGCAAGCTGTTCCGCCCCGACAACCCGCTGCTGCCCAACTACAAGCATGTGCCGATCGGCTACCACGGCCGGGCCTCGACCGTACGTCCATCCGGTACCGAGGTACGTCGGCCCAAGGGGCAGACCCTTCCTGCCGGGCAGAGCGAACCGGTGTTCGGCCCTTGCGCCCGGCTGGACTACGAGCTGGAGCTGGGGATCTGGATCGGCCAGGGCAATGCCATGGGCGACTCGATCGCCATCGCCGACGCCGCGGAGCATATTGCCGGCTTCTGTCTGCTCAACGACTGGTCGGCGCGTGACGTGCAGGCCTGGGAGTACCAGCCGCTGGGGCCGTTCCTGTCCAAGAGTTTCGTCACCAGCATCTCGCCCTGGGTCGTCACCGCCGAGGCCCTGGAGCCGTTTCGCAAGGCCCAGCCGGCGCGTCCCGAGGGTGATCCGCAGCCGCTGCCGTACCTGCTCGACCCGCGGGACCGGGAAACCGGTGCCCTCGATATCGAGTTGGAAGTGCTGCTGCAAACCGAGGCGATGCGCGAGCAGCAGTTGCCACCCTTGCGCCTGGCCTTGAGCAACACCCTGCACATGTACTGGACCGTGGCGCAGATGGTTGCGCATCACAGTGTCAACGGCTGCCAGTTGCAGCCCGGCGACCTGTTCGGCTCCGGCACCCTGTCCGGCCCCGAGGCCGGCCAGTTCGGCAGCCTGCTGGAAATCACCGAGGGCGGCAAGAAAGTGGTGGAGCTGCCGTCGGGCGAAGTGCGCCGGTTCCTCGAGGATGGCGACGAAGTCATCCTGCGTGCTCGCTGCCACCGCGAAGGCTTTGCGTCGATCGGCTTCGGCGAATGCCGTGGCAGGATCCTGCCGGCGCGTTGAGAGGAGCGAGCCATGGAGCTTTACACGTACTACCGCTCGACCTCGTCCTACCGGGTGCGGATCGCCCTGGCGCTCAAGGGCCTGGACTATCACGCGCAACCGGTCAACCTGATCGCGCCGGGGGGCGGTGAACACCGCCAGCCGGCGTACCTGGCACTCAACCCGCAGGGGCGGGTGCCGGCATTGCGCACCGATGCCGGGCACCTGCTGACCCAGTCGTCGGCGATCATCGAGTTTCTGGAGGAGCGTTATCCACAGGTGCCGCTGTTATCCCGCGACCTGGCGACCCGGGCCCAGGAGCGGGCGGTGGCGGCGTTGATCGGCTGCGACATCCATCCGCTGCACAACGTCAGCGTGCTCAACCTGCTGCGCCAGTGGGGGCATGATGAGCAGAAAGTTCAGGAGTGGATCGGGCACTGGATCACCCAGGGGCTGGCCGCCGTCGAGCAGTTGATTGGCGAGACGGGCTACTGCTTTGGCAATGAGCCGGGATTGGCGGACGTCTACCTGATTGCGCAACTGTACGCAGCCGAGCGCTTCAAGGTGCCGCTGGAGGCCTATCCGCGTATCCGCCGGGTCGCGGCGCTGGCACAGCAGCATCCGGCGTTCATCCAGGCTCACCCGGCCAATCAGCCGGATACTCCGGCCTGAGGTCAGTCGCCCGGACCGTCAGTGCACGACGGTATCGGGCGGCATGCGCCCGAGGCGTTCGGTCAGGCGCAGGCGCTGGATCGGGTCGTCGCTGAGCAGCAGGGCGCGTTCCAGGTCATAGCGTTCGGCCCGCGGACAGTCGAGTTTCTGGTACAGGCTGGCACGGGCCAGGTAGTCGCTGGCGTTGCCCTGGCCCAGTTCCAGGACCCGTTCGGCATCGCGCAGGCCGGCGAGGAAGTCATCGTTGGCCAGGTGCAGTTGCCGCAGGTTGCGCGACAGGCGCTGGAGCATGTCCACCGGTGTCGCCGTCTGCATGTGTTCGGCACTCAGGAGCAGGGTCGGGCCGTACTGGCGGCTGAGCAACTCACGGCAATCGTTGGGGTAGAGACGGCGGCCGCCGCAGGGATCGAGCAGGTGGTCCGCGCCCGGTACCCGCAGCAGGAAGTGCCCGGGAAAGTTGACCCCCACCAGCGGAATCTCCAGGCCTCGCGCCAGCTCCAGGGCAATCAGTGCCAGCACCAGCGGTTGTCCGCGACGACGTTGCAGGACCTTGTCGAGCAGGGCGGCATGGGGGCGTAGCGGGGTGAACTCGTCCTGCTGGAAACCCAGCTCGTTCATGCGCCGCAGCAGCGGTTGCGCCAGCTCGCTGACCGGCAGCAGTGGCAGCCCCGCGCTGACCCGCTGTTGCAGATCCTTGAAATCGCGCAGCAGGCTTTCGGGCCGCACCTTGGAATCATGCTCGGCGGCGATCCACAACGCCGCTTCGAACACCGCGGGCGGCGTACGCTCCAGACAGGCAAAAAAAGCTTGGCGGGGGTTCATCGAAATCTCCGGCAGATGCTCTGTTTTAGCGCTGCGGCGGGGTTTCGTCCAGTGGTTTGGGCACCCCGGCGGGTTATGTCATAAAGCCTGCAATGCTGGCCGGCTTATTCCCCGGTACTTCGGCATTCTTTGCGGGCAGGCCTATACTCGCTGTGTACAAGAAGTGATCAGGGGGGCTATTCGATGTTTGCTCTCATGCAAAGCACTCGCCTTGAATCGCTGCACCTCAGCGTCGACCCGGTGACCGGGTTGAAGGCGGTGATCGCCATCCATAACCGTCGCCTGGGGCCTGCCCTGGGTGGTTGTCGTTACCTGGCCTACCCTGACGACGAATCCGCCATGACCGACGCCATCCGCCTGGCCCAGGGCATGAGCTACAAGGCGGCTCTCGCCGGCCTCCCGGTGGGCGGTGGCAAGGCGGTGATCGTCCGGCCTGCCCATGTCGAGAGCCGGGCCGCGCTGTTCGAGGCCTTCGGCCGCTGTATCGAACAGCTCGATGGCCGCTACATCACGGCGATCGACAGCGGCACTTCAACGGCCGACATGGATTGCATCGCCCAGTACACCCGGCATGTCACCAGCACCACCAGCGCGGGCGACCCTTCGCCCTACGCGGCCCTGGGGGTATTCGCCGGCATCCGTGCCACGGCCATGGCGCGCCTGGGCAGCGACAATCTCGAAGGCCTGCGCGTGGCGGTCCAGGGGCTGGGCAATGTCGGTTATGCCCTGGCCGAACAACTGCACGCGGTGGGGGCGGAGTTGCTGGTCAGTGACAACGACCCGGGCAAGGTGCAGTTGGCGATGGAGCAGTTGGGCGCCCATCCGGTCGCGACCGAGGCGTTGATCAGCACACCCTGCGATATCTTCGCGCCTTGCGGCCTGGGCAACGTCCTGACCAGCCAGAGCGTGATGCAGTTGCGTTGTGCGGCTGTCGCCGGTTCCGCCAACACGCAATTGACCAACCTGAGCGTCGCCGACCAGTTGGAAAAGCGCGGGATCCTCTATGCGCCGGATTACGTGATCAACTCCGGAGGGTTGATCTATGTGGCGCTCAGACACCACGGGGGGGAACTGTCGGACATCACCGCGCACCTGTCACGAATCGGTGCGCGGCTGACCGAGGTCTTTGCCCATGCCCAGGCGGAAAAACGCTCGCCAGCGCGGGTCGCGGACGAGCTGGCGGAACGCCTGCTGTACCGCTGAGGTCCCAGGTTACTCGGCGTCTGCCGGGGCCGAGAGCAGTTCGGACAGGGCGTCCGGCTGGCTCTTGAAGGCCTTGGCGAATACATCGCGGTTCTTCGCCATGTAGATGCCGACTTCTTCCACCTGTTGCTCGTTCAGCGAAGGCACGGCCTTCTGCAGGACTTCAGCCAGCAATTCGGCCAGTTCGAGCATCTTGTCATGACGGTCAGCTTCGGCTTTATCCATGAACAAACGCTCCAGATCTCGGCTGCTGCGGTATACCACTTCGACGGCCATTTACCACCTCACATGCCTTCTCGATAGGTTGTCTTGTACGATTACTGTATTTATATACAGTTAAGAGGATATGCGAATCCTCGAGGTTTGGATAGTGGCTTTTTAATGTAGACCTGTTTCGGGTTTTGTCAGGGGGTGCGGCTTCCGGTCGCGGGCAAAGCCGCCGTCATAGGCCGGGGGCACGTGCCTCGAAGGCCGCGGTCACCATCTCACTCCAGCCCCTGGCCTTTTTTCTGCATGGCTTTTACGTGCAGTGAAACAGTCACCTTCAACCCGCATCATCCGATCGAGCCGATCTAAGGACGTGCACCGTGAAAATCAATTGGGCCGAGAAACTGCGGCAAAACGTGCATCAGGTGGCCGAGTCCCTGGGCAATCTGTTCGTCGAGTCCTTCCATTACCTGGCACTGTTCGCCATCGGTGGGGTCACGGCCTGGGCGGCCGTGATGGAGTTCCTGCTGATGATCGAGGAGGGGCACATCAAGATCGATGACATCCTCCTGTTGTTCATCTACCTCGAGCTGGGCGCGATGGTCGGGATCTACTTCAAGACCAACCACATGCCGGTGCGCTTCCTGATCTACGTGGCGATCACCGCGCTGACCCGCCTGCTGATCTCCAATGTGTCGCACCACAACCCACCGGACATGGGCGTGGTCTACGTGTCCGGGGCGATCCTGCTGCTGGCGTTCGCGATCCTGGTGGTGCGTTACGCCTCGTCGCAGTTCCCCTCGGTGAAGATCGAGCACCCGCAGCGCAAGGTCGGCGAGGGTTCGGCCGAACATCCTGAAGTGGAAAAAGGCGAGCTCTGAGCCCGCCTTCCAGGAACGCTCCCGTGGGTCAGTTGATCCACATCCCGGCCCGCAGGTGCCAGCCATCCCCACGCTGCTCCCAGTGCGGGTGCACGTAGCGGTAGCCGGGTCGCACCGGCTCCCAGTGGCCGTGCACCGCCACATAGCGGCGACCATCCCAATGCCAGTAGCCGCGGGCCCAGATGAAGCCCGGACGGTAGGCCGGCTCGACTTCGATGACTTCCTGCGGTGGCGGTTGTGGCGCCACCACCTCGACGTACCTGACCGGCGCAGGGCGCTCGACGATCACCGGGCGTTCACGTACCACCCGTTCCTGCACACAGCCCGCTGCGGCGACCACAGCGATGGCCAACACGGCATAACGAAAAAACATCAGACCTCCTCGGACTCTTCCTGGCATGGCGTGTCTGTAGTGAACGACGGAATTTTCAGGTTCGGCCGTTGAATAGGTTGTAACAGTGTGTGTCTGTCCGTTGGCTGAACCCGAAGGCGCTTTGTTCCGTGTCGGCTGCCGTTTGTCGGGTGGGATGAAAGGGGCGTGGTCAGGCGCCTCAGGCGGCCCGATGAGTGAGGGGCCGTCAGGTTTCATACAGGCAGGCGGATGGACACTGGTCCTGTCGTGGACAATATTTTCCCTGCAAGGAAATCTCCCGCATGTCGCTTGCCCGTGCTGTTTTTCGACCTCTGTGCTGCTGGCTGCTCGTCTCTCTTTTCTGCCCCGTGGCCGCCATGGCGGCGGCCGCGCCCCTGAGCCCGGCTGATGCGGCCTGGCTGCGGCGTGACGGTTTCGACCTGGATGCAGCCAATGTCGCCCGCTTCCGGGCCATGGGCCGTACCGGGCTGTTGCAGGCGCAACTGAACGATCGTCTCCACGATTCGTTGCCGCCCGCCATCGAGGCCCAGTTGCAGGCCTATCCGATCCTGGCGACCCCGTTGCAGGCGACCCTGCTGGCCTTCCGGCAGGCCCAGGAGCAGGTCAAGGCGATGCCCACGGGCGATCCCCAGGCCGAGGCGAAGAAGTCCTTGCAGCGACAGGCCAACGACGCCGCCGACCAGGCCCGGCAGATCGTCCTGCTGCGGGCGGTCTACGGCAGCAACCCGCTCAAGGAACAGCTGGTGTGGTTCTGGCTCAACCACTTCAGCGTCTTCGCCGGCAAGGGCTCGGTGCGGCTGATGGTGGCCGACTACGAGGAACGGGTGATCCGCCCGCACGCGCTGGGCAAGTTCAAGGACCTGGTATTGGCGACGCTCAAGAGCCCGGCCATGCTGGAATACCTGGACAATGCGCAGAACGCCCGGGGCAAGGTCAACGAGAACTACGCCCGTGAACTGATGGAGCTGCACACCCTGGGTGTCGGCTCCGGCTATACCCAGCAGGACGTCCAGCAATTGGCGCTGATCCTCACCGGTGCCGGGCTGCTGCCGCTGGATGGCCGGGTGCAGAAGTTCGGCCCGCGGGTCGCGCCGCTGGTGGTACGCGACGGCCTGTTCCAGTTCAACCCCAACCGGCATGACTTCAGCGACAAGGTGCTGCTGGGCCAGCCGATAGCCGGCAGCGGCTTCGACGAGATCACCCGCGCGGTGGAGTTGATCACCCGGCAGCCGGCCTGTGCCCGCTTCATCTCGCGCAAGCTGGCCGAATACTTCGTCGCCGATCAGCCACCGCAGGCCCTGGTCGATCGCATGAGCGCCACCTTTCAGCGCACCGACGGCGATATCGCCCAGGTCATGGGCACGCTGTTCGAGTCGCCGGAGCTGCAGCACAGCGCCGGCAGGAAATTCAAGGATCCGATGCAGTTCGTGGTCTCGGCCGTACGCCTGGCCTACGACGGCAAACCGATCGCCAATCCGCGTCCGCTGCTCAACTGGCTGAACCAGCTGGGCGAGCCGTTGTTCGGTCGTCTGACGCCCGATGGCTGGCCGCTCGATGCGGCCGGCTGGGCCAGTTCCGGGCAGATGTCCAAGCGCTTTGAAATCGCCCGGGCCATTGGCGCGGGCAGCAATCGGCTGTTCACGCCCGAGGGCAGCCAGAGCATCGGTGCCGGATTCCCGCTGATCACCACGCCGCTGTACTACGACGCCATTGAGCCGCATCTGTCGGCGGCCACCCTCGGGGCGCTGAATCAGGCCCGGTCGCCGCAGGAGTGGAACACCTTTCTGCTGTCCTCCCCCGACTTCAACCATCGCTAGGTGCCCTGATGAATCGTCGAGACTTTCTGCTGGCCTGTGCGGCAGGCGCGGTGACGCTGCCGGGCCTGTCGTTTTCCACACGGCTGTTCGCCGCCCCCGCGTCGGCCCCGCGTTTTCTGCTGGTGTTCCTGCGCGGTGGCTACGATTGCAACAACCTGCTGGTGCCCTACGCCAGCGACTTCTACTACGAGTCGCGTCCGAGTCTGGCGATTGCCCGCCCGGATGCCCACAACGCCGACAGCGCCATCGCCCTGGATGGCCACTGGGGCCTGAACCCGGTGCTGCGGGATTCGATCTACCCGCTGTGGCAGCGCAAGCAGATCGCCTTTGTGCCGTTCGCCGGGACCGACGACCTGTCCCGCAGCCATTTCGAGACCCAGGACAATATCGAGGCCGGGCAGCCGGCCGGGCAGCAGGCCCATTACCGGTCGGGCTTCCTCGCCCGCCTGGCGGGCGCCGTCCCCGGCAGCGCGCCGATCGCCTTCACCGACGCCCTGCCGGCGAGCTTCCAGGGCGGCCGGGATATCCCCAACCTGTCGCTGCGTGGGCTGTCCAGCCCGGTGTTCGATGAGCGCCAGTCGAACATTCTCGCCTCGATGTACCGGGGCACGCCGCTGGCGGCGTCGGTCGTCGACGGCCTGGAACTGCGCCAGCAGGTTTCCCGAGAGTTGCAGGAGGAAATGCAGAAGGCCGGGCGCGGCGCACCGACGGCCCGCAACTTCGCCGCCGAAACCCGGCGTATCGCCACCCTGTTGCGCGATCAATACCGCCTGGGTTTCGTCGATGTCGGTGGCTGGGATACCCATGTCAATCAGGGGGGCGTCCAGGGGCAACTGTCGAACAACCTGGCCAACCTCGGCCAGGGCCTGGCCGCGTTTGCCGAGGCCATGGGCGAGCAGTGGAAAGACACCACGGTGGTGGTGGTTTCGGAGTTTGGCCGAACCTTTCGCGAGAACGGCAACCGCGGCACCGACCACGGGCACGGCACGGTGTATTGGGTGCTGGGCGGCAGCGTGCGGGGCGGGCGGATCGGCGGAGAGCAGGTGGCGGTGAACGCGGCCGGCCTGCTGCAGAACCGCGACTATCCGGTGCTCAACAACTACCGTGACCTGCTGGGTGGGCTGCTGGGGCGGACCTGGGGAATGTCCGCTGCGCAGTTGCAGGTCGTTTTCCCCGGCGCGCGCCCCAATGGGCTGCAATTGGTCTAGATCGCCAGGTAGCCGAGCTCCGGCCGGGGAAGCCTGGCAGGGCGGGCCAGCAGCTTGAGATTGTCGTCGTCGGTCATGGCCGTGAGAATCTCCAGGGCGCTGTGGCCCTGCTCGATGGCAATGCCGAACTGCACGCTCTGTATCAGGCGTTTCAGGCGCTGCGGGTCGTTGCGTTGCGCCGGGCTGATCATCCGCTTGGCGACCACGCCGTCGGCATTGGACAGAGTCAGCAGGATGCTGCCATCCAGGCCCTGCAGGCTCAGGTTGACCCGGTACTCGGGCTGGAAGGCGTCGTTGATCAACTGGAAGGGATTGTCCATGGTTTTCACCGTTCTGATCGGAACATGCAGGCATTGACTACGTGGAAACCGGATTGGTTCGTTATTCCGGACCACTGGCCATCCGTGGTCCTGGCTTCATGCCGGAACCGTCGAACTGGAGAATGACAAAGCAAGCCCTGTGCCGGATCGCGGGCGGGGCGTTCGCCATGAGCGGGGAGGTCGATTCGGTGGGGATTTTCAGCTGACGTTGTGTCGGGAAATTTCAGATGCTAAGGCCTGACCCAATTCCCGACCATACCAGTGCTTTTGCGGCTTGTCCGGCTTTTTTTGTCGAAAAATATTTATCTTTTCAAAGGGCTTGAATTGTTTTTCCAGCTGCCCAACTCTGTAGACAAGAGGCTATGTTTCGCACTGCCTCCAGCGGTGCGGCGAACCTCTTGCGAGCTAGCTGAAATAAGGGAAGAACTATGCAAATCCAAGTCAATAGTGATAACCATATTCAAAGCAGCAAACGACTGGAGGAGTGGGTCCGTACGACCGTTGAGAGCACGCTCGAACGCTACGAAGACGACCTGACCCGGGTCGAAGTCCACCTCGGGGATGAGAACGGCGACAAGCCCGGCCCCCACGATATTCGTTGCCAGATCGAAGCCCGGCCAAAAGGCCGCCAACCGATTTCCGTCACCCATAAGGCCGATACGCTGGAACAGGCGATCGACGGCGCGTCCAGCAAACTGGAGCATGCACTGGAACACCTGTTCGGCAAACTGGCGGCCAAGCGCGCCACCATCGTCAGGGGCGAGCGCCGCGACCTGGGTGATGCCCTTCTGGAAGAGGAGTTCGAAGAGAAAGAGCGCGTACGCCTGGCCGCCAATGGCTGACCGTCAGCGCTGAAAAAAAGGGCCTGCATTTGCAGGCCCTTTTTTTGCCTGACGTAATCTCCATCGCGGTGTCGTTGATGATCAATGAAATATTCGTTTGGTACCTTTGCGTATGAGAATATTTATCATTAGTATTGCCTGACCATTTGTCGCGACTCATCGGAGACTTCCCCGTTGTCGTCTCTCGCTTCTTCCTCTTTTCCCAGGTTGGTCCATGAATAGCAGCGCTGATGGGCTGTCGGTTTCCTATGGTCTGCTTGCCTCTTCGCAGGTGAACGCGGCGCCGCAGGGCCTGGTGTCCCGCCCGGCGGCTGCGCGAGTGCTGGCTTGAACCTGATGCTGACGCCACCCGAATCGCCACAAGGCAATGACCTGGAAAGCAGTGCCGGGCGCGCGCATTTCCTGCGGGTATTCCTCTCCCAGCGTTCGCAGATGGAAGCCCTGGTCAGCCGCCGCGTCGGCTGTCGGGCGACGGCGGCCGACCTGGTGCAGGACCTGTTCCTGCGCTTCTGGCGCCGGCCGCTGGTGCAGGTGGAGGAGTTGAGCACCTACCTGCTGCGCTGTGCCGGCAACATTGCCATCGATCATCTGCGCAGCGAGGGGGCCCGGGTGCGAGTCAATGAAGGCTGGTTGCCCGAGCAGCCCACCGAGAGCCACGAGCCCGAGGCGGCCTTGGAAGCCGGCAATGACCTGCGGCATGTCGAAGCGGCGTTGCGGGCGCTGCCGGAGCGCACGCGGCAGATTTTCCTGCTGAACCGCATCCATGGGCGCAAGTACGCCGAGATCGCCCGGGCCATGGGGTTGTCCCAAAGTGCCGTGGAAAAACATATGATGCGCGCCCTCGAAGCCTGCAAGGCCAGCCTTCGTGATCCCCAGATACCGCGCACGCCAGGGAATGCCTCGAAATGAACCGCTCCAGCGTCCAGGTGACGCCCGCTCAGGAACAGGCCGCGCTGGTCTGGTTGAGCCGCTTGCACGACCAGCCCGGCAGCGCCGAGCAGGCGATGTTCAGCCGTTGGTTACAGGCTGATCCGGCCCATGCCGAGGCCTATGCCCAGGCCCAGGTGCTCTGGGAACTGAGTGAGGTGCCGGCCAGCCGCCTGGCGCAGGAAGAGGCCTTCGCCCTGCAGGGGTTGCTCAGGGAAATGGACCGTCCGCGTCGTAGCGTCTTGCGCCGCTGGTCCGGGCCGTTGGCAATGGCCGCTTGCCTGTTGTTGATGATCGCCATCGGCGCCGGTTGGCAGCCGCAGCGCTGGCTCGACGATCTGGGCGCGGATTATGTGTCGGCGCCGGGGCAGGTGCGTACGGTGACCCTGGCCGATCGCTCCGAGGTGACCCTGGACACCGACAGTGCCATCGCCGTGGATTTGCGCGGCGGCGAGCGGCATGTTCGGCTGCGTCGTGGTTCGGCGTTCTTCAGTGTCAGCCACACCGGCGAGCCGTTCGTGGTCGAGGCCAGGGGCGGCGAGGTGCGGGTACTGGGGACTCAGTTCGAGGTCCGCCTGCAGGGCGAGGGCGCGCGGGTCACCGTGCTGTCCGGGCGGGTCGGGGTTACGCCCGCTCAGGGCGCGGCGCAACAGGTGCTGACCGCCAACCAGCAGCAGGCCTATGCCGACGGCGCGGCGCAACCGCTGCAGACGGTGGACAGCGATCTGCAACTGGCCTGGCGCCAGGGCTGGCTGAACTACTCGAAGGCGCCGCTGGCCGAGGTGGTGGACGACCTGCGACGCTACTACCCGGGGCGCATCCTGCTGTTCAACGACGCCCTGGCGGCGCGGCGGATCAGCGGCAGTTTCCCCAATCGGGACCCGCAGGCGGTGCTGGATTCGCTGCAGGGCGTGCTGGGGTTCGAACAGCACAGTCTGCTGGGGCGGGTCATCGTGTTGCGCTGAGTGTCCTGGCCTGGACCTGAGCATCAGCCGCGGCTCCGGATAATCAAGCCATCACCCTGCGAGCCCTGAAAATATTTTCAAAAAGGAGGTGAGGTAAACCCGGACGTCATTCGTGTAGTGGGTGAAAGTGCGATGCATTCGCATCAACGGCTTATCTATACACGGGTCTCCAGCATGAAGTCCAAGGCAAAATCGGTGGCAGGCAATTCGGTCAAACAGTGGCTCGGCGCTTCGGCGCTGGCGGTTTCAGGGCTGGCCCTGTTGCCGTCGAGCGTGGTCCGGGCGGTTGAAGCGAGCACGCAGCAAAGTGCAGTCTTCAACTTTTCCATCGCCGCCAAGCCGCTGCCCCAGGCCCTGAACGATTTCAGCCGGGTCACCGGCCTGAGCGTGGTCTACACCGATGAGGCGCCCTACAACCTGCAGGCCCCGGCGGTCAGCGGTCAGTTGAGTGCCGAGCAGGCCATGCAGCGCCTGCTCGGCAACTCCGGTTTCACCTTCCGTCGTACCGACGAACACACCCTGGCCCTGGAGCCGCTGCCGACCGAAGGTGCGCTGAACCTCGGCGCCACCACCATCAACGGCAACCGCCCGAACGATGGGGGCGGCACCAGCTACCAGCCGCCGCAGGTCACCTCGATTGCCCGCTCCAGCGCCTCGCTGCAGGAGATCCCGCAGACCATCAACATCGTCCCGGCCCAGGTCATCCGCGACCAGACGCCGCGCAATCTGGACGATGCGTTGAGGAACATCAGCGGCATCACCCAGGCCAACACCCTCGGCAGCACCCAGGACGCGGTGATGATCCGTGGTTTCGGCGACAATCGTAATGGCTCGATCATGCGCGACAGCATGCCGGTGGTGCAGGGCCGTGCCCTGAACGCCACCACCGAGCGGGTCGAAGTGCTCAAGGGTCCGGCGTCGCTGCTCTACGGCATCCAGGACCCGGGCGGGGTGGTCAACCTGGTCAGCAAGAAGCCTCAACTGGAGCAGTACAATGCGGTGACGATCCGCGGCTCGACCTATGGCTCGGGCAAGAACGGCAGTGGCGGCAGCCTCGACAGCACCGGGGCGATCGGCGACAGCAACCTGGCCTACCGGATGATCGTCGATCATGAAGACGAGGATTACTGGCGCAACTTCGGCACCCACCGCGAGACCCTGATCGCACCGTCCCTGGCCTGGTTCGGCGACAACACCAAAGTCCTGTTCGCCTATGAACACCGCGAGTTCCTGACCCCGTTCGACCGTGGCACCGCCATCGACCCGAAGACCAACCATCCGCTGAATATTCCGGCCGACCGCCGCCTGGACGAGCCGTTCAACGACATGGAAGGCCGTTCCGATCTCTACCACTTCGAGGTCGACCACGACCTGAACGACAACTGGAAAGCCCACTTCGGCTACAGCTGGAACCGCGAGACCTATGACGCCAGTCAGGTGCGTACCACTTCGGTGAATGCCAACGGCACCCTGACCCGCAGCATGGACGGCACCCAGGGCGCACTGACCACCGACCGCTTCACCACCGCCAGCCTCGAAGGCAAGGTACAACTCGTCGGCCTGCAGCATGACCTGGTGTTCGGCGTGGATGACGAGTACCGCAAGGTCTACCGGGCCGAGCTGATCCGCCAGAACCAGCGCCGCGCGTTCAACTACCTCAATCCGGTGTATGGGCGTGAAGTGGAGGGAACCACCGTCAGCGCCAAGGACAGTGCCCAGACCGATCTGCTGCGCAGCGATGCCGTGTTCCTGCAGGACTCGATCCACCTCGATGACCAGTGGATCCTGGTCGCTGGCGGGCGTTTCGAGACCTTCGACGAATATGCCGGCAAGGGCCAGTCGTTCCAGGTCAACACCAATACCAACGGGCAGAAGTTCTCGCCACGTTACGGCCTGGTCTACCGCTACACCGACGAGCTGTCGTTCTATGGCAGTTACACCGAGTCGTTCAAGCCCAACTCGACCATTGCCCCGCTGTTCACCACCGGCACCCAGCGCCTGGTTCTCGACGGCTCGATCGATCCGGAAGAGTCCAAGTCCTGGGAACTGGGCGCCAAGCTCGACATGCCGGGCCGGGTGACCGCCACCGCGGCACTGTTCGATATCCACAAGCGCAACGTGCTGGTCACCGTCGCCGAAGGCGCGACCAACGTCTACAGCGTGGCCGGGGAAGTGCGTTCCCGTGGCCTGGAAATGGATGTCAGCGGCCAGTTGAGCGACCGCTGGAGCGTGATCGGCAGCTATGCCTACACCGATGCCCAGGTCACCCGGGATGCCAACTTCCAGGGCAACGACCTGCAGAACGTGGCGAAGAACAGCGGCTCGTTGTCGGCGGTTTACGACTTCGGCACGATCATCGGTGGCGACCAGCTGCGCGTCGGCGCCGGGGCCCGTTATGTCGGCGAGCGTGCCGGTGATGTGGCCAACACCTTCGAACTGCCGGGCTACACCGTGGCCGATGCCTTCGCGACCTATGACACCAAGGTCGAAGGGCAGAAGGTCAAGTTCCAGCTCAACGTGAAGAACCTGTTCGACAAGACCTACTACACCTCGGCGGCCAGCCGGGTCTTCGTCTCCATGGGGGATTCGCGGCAGGTCTCGCTGTCCAGCACCCTGGAGTTCTGAGCAGGTATACGGTTCGCCTGCCGGGTATCGCCGGCAGGCTGAGCCTTGCTTCACCCTCTGGCACCTTAACCGCAGCTGTCCGAGCGCTTCATGTCCCGGGAAAGCCGGCTATCCTGCATGGATTCCCGGGGCCCTGTTACCGCATAATTCCTTCTGTTGACTCGATAAGTACCTTCTCCTATGTGCCTCGTTGAGTGATGGGCCGCGCTTTGCCGCGCGGCTCTTCTGTGTCTGTGTCAATTGAAGTTGGGGCATTGGATGAATTGGCTACAAGGTTTCACCGGCAGGGGCGTCGTGGTCGTCTGCTGCGCATTGCTCGGGGCCTGTTCCAGCAAGGCGCCGCCAGCACCCGAGCCGGTGCGTACGGTTATCCTGCAGGCGGCGCAGTTGCCGTTGCCGCTGCCACGTTCGAATTTCTGCGCCGGGCTCGACAACACCCTGCGCAGCCCGGTCATGCAGGGGGCGGTGACCTCGCTGGTGGTGCGTGAGGCGGGCAGCGGCAGGCTGGTCTGCGAATACAACGCCCAAAGCCGGCTGGTGCCGGCTTCGAGCATGAAGCTGGTGACCACGGCGGCGGCCATGGACGTGCTGGGCGCCGACTTCCGTTTTTCCACCACCGTGCTGAGCACCGGCGTGCAGCAGGGTGGGCTGCTGGTCGGCGACCTGTACCTGCGCGGCAGCGGCGACCCGAGCATGCGTCAGGAGGATTACCAGGCCCTGGCGGCGGATCTCGCCCGCAAGGGCATCACCCGGGTGCGGGGCCGGCTGATCCTCGACGACACCGCTTTCGACCGCCAGCGCCTCGGGCTCGACTGGGACCCGGCGGATGAGCAGCAGTACTTCGCCGCGCAGATTTCCGCGTTGAGCGTGTCGCCGAATGCCGACTTCGATGCCGGCTCGATCCTGGTCAATGTGCGGGCCGCGGGTGTACGCCAGCCTCCACGGGTCAGTTTCACTCCAGAGAACCGCTACATGACCCTGGCCAATCGCGCGATCACCGGGCGTGGTGGTCCGCTGGTGGTCAGCCGGGCCTCCGGCAGCAACCTGCTGCAGATCAGCGGGGCCTTGCCCAAGGGCGCCGAGCGTGTGGTGCAGCTGAGTGTCTGGGAGCCGACCGGGCTGGTGGCCGACGTGTTCCGTAGCGCGCTGCTCCAGCGCGGTATCGTCGTCGAAGGTGGCAGCGTGCTGGGACTGACCACGCCAGCCCAGGCCCGGCCGCTGGCGGAGCACCAGTCGCCGGTGCTGGCGGAGCTGATGCCGCCGTTGCTCAAACTGTCGAACAACAACATGGCGGAAATCCTGCTCAAGGCCATGGGCCGCAAGACCGCCAACAGCGGCACGGCGGTGGCGGGCGCGGCGGCGGTGAGCGGTTTCCTGCAGCGCCAGGGCGTCTCGCCGGCCGGTTTGCAGCAGTTCGACGGTTCCGGCCTGTCCCGGCGTAACCAGGTGTCGGCGCGGACCCTCAGCGATCTGCTGCTGGCGGTGCGCAACCGGCCCTGGTTCAACGCCTGGTACGCGGCGCTGCCGGTGGCCGGCAACCCCGAGCGGATGGTCGGCGGCACCTTGCGCAAGCGTCTGCGCGGCACGGCGGCGGCGAACAATGTGCACGCCAAGACCGGCAGCATGCGTGGCGTGTCGTCGCTGGCCGGGTACGTCACCAGCGGCAACGGACAACCGCTGGTGTTCGCCATGTTGACCAACAACTACCGGGTGGGCGGCTGGGCGATCAAGGACATCGAGAACCAGGTGGTGACGGCGCTGGCCAACAAGACCGATTGAGCCCTGGTCTGTGGGGGCAGTCCAGGGAGCAGTGTTCGACCTTCAGTACAGAAATGCCTGCCGGTACTGGCCGGGCGTGGCCCCCAGTACCTGGCGGAAGCGGTTGGTGAAGTGGCTGGCACTGGCGAAACCGCAGGCCAGGGCGATCTCTCCGAGTGGCCGGGCACTGCCGCGCAACAGCACCCGCGCCCGTGCCAGGCGGCGCGCCAGGACATACTGGTGGGGCGGCAGGCCGAAGCTGTGGCGGAACATCCGCGCGAAGTGATATTCGGACAATGTACATAACCCGGCCAGCTCGCCAAGGCTCAACGGCTGTTCCAGCCGGTGGTCGATGTAGTCCACCAGCAGGCGCCGCTGATGCGCGGCCAGCCCGCCCTTGAGCCGCAATCCCTGGCGCAGGCCGACCTGGTTGAGCAGCGCATGATCGAGCAGGTCATGGGCCAGGCTGCTGCCAAGCAGGCGTTCCGCCGGTTCGTTCCAGTCCAGCCCGATCAGTTGGCGAAAGCGGCGGGCCTGCTGCGGGTCTTCGAGAAAGGTGTGCTCCTGCAACTGCAGTTCACGCGGCTCGCGGTCCAGCAGGGTGACGCAACCGAGGGCGAACTGCTCCGGGCTGAAGTACAGGTGCGCCAGCCGGATGCTGCCGTTGATCACCCAGCCGGACTGGTGTTCGGCCGGCAGGATGCACAGCTTGTCCGGGCCGCCCTTGGTCTCGGGCCGGCCACGGCGGAAGGTGCCGGTGCCACCGGCGAGGTAGCAGGACAGGGTGTGATGGCCGGGCGCCTCGTAATCCTGGGCATCGTGGTGGTTGCTCCAGATGGCGGCCGCCAGCCCGTCGCCCAGCTCGGCGCTGTGTTCCAGGCGCGAATGGGGCGAGCGGTTGAGGGCTTGAAAGACTTGCAGGGTATCCAGTGCGGACATGGTCTGTTCTCCAACGTCTCGCATGCTACTCCCTCGCGGGCCGGCTGCCAGCCCCAGGCGATGACCGTCGCGACAAAAGCGCAAGTTTATGCAAGCGCGAGCCTGCGCCATGGCCGCAGACTGGGCCGGACTTTCAGGAGCCCGCACCATGAACCTCTTTCTCTATCTGCTCACCGTACTGATCTGGGGTACCACCTGGATCGCCTTGAAACTGCAACTGGGCGTGGTGGCGATTCCGGTGTCGATCGTCTATCGCTTCGGCCTGGCGGCGCTGGTGCTGTTCGTCATGTTGCTGCTCAGCCGGCGCCTGCAGCCGATGAACCGGCGGGGTCACCTGATCTGCCTGGCCCAGGGCCTGTGCCTGTTCTGCCTAAATTTCATGTGTTTCCTCACCGCCAGCCAGTGGGTTCCCAGTGGCCTGGTGGCGGTGGTGTTTTCCACCGCGACCTTGTGGAATGCCCTGAACGCCCGGGTATTCCTCAGGCAGCGGATCGCCCGTAACGTGCTGCTGGGCGGCGCCCTGGGCCTGCTGGGGCTGGGCCTGCTGTTCTGGCCCGAACTGTCCGGGCACAGCGCCGGCCCGCATACCGCGCTGGGCCTCGGCCTGGCGTTGCTCGGTACCCTGTGCTTCTCGGCCGGCAACCTGCTTTCCAGCCTGCAGCAGAAGGCCGGGCTCAAGCCACTGACCACCAACGCCTGGGGCATGCTCTACGGCGCGGCGATGCTCGGCACCTACTGCCTGCTCAGCGGCATTCCCTTCGCCATGGAGTGGAACACCCGCTATATCGGCTCGTTGCTGTACCTGGTGATTCCGGGCTCGGTGATCGGTTTCACCGCCTACCTGACCCTGGTCGGTCGCATGGGGCCGGAACGGGCCGCGTACTGTACGGTGCTGTTCCCGCTGGTGGCGCTGAACGTCTCGGCCTATGCCGAGGGTTACCACTGGAGTGCCCCGGCACTGCTCGGGCTGCTGACGGTGATGGCCGGCAACGTGCTGGTGTTCCGCAAGCCCGCTGCCCCACGGCCTGCGGTGGCGGTGAAGACAGCATGAGCCCGGTCGGCGTGATACCCGGCTAACGCCCGGCGACCGTCGCGGTTTTCTAGGCTGGCGTTTTCAACGCTTGCCAGGGAGGCCGAATGAGCCCGCCGGAACCACCATCGCCAACCACCGCGTTACTCCCAGCCGATATCGCTGCGGGCGTCGACCCGCAGCTCGACGCCTTCGTCGCCCGCCAGAACCCGGGCCTGCATTCCCGTGACAGTTGGGCCCGGCAGCAGGTCCTCGACCATATCACCCAGACGTTCCAGGCTTCCATGGGCCCGCTGAACGAGAGGGAGCAGCGCACCTGGCTCGGTCTTTTCCATTCATTGAACGCGACCGGAAATGCCCTGGATACCGAGAGCCGGCGTCTGCTCGACGAGTTCGAACAGAACGGTCTGCGCGAGTTGCGCAAGTGGCTCAAGCAGATCAGCCGCCTGGACCTCGACCCGCAAACCACCTATCTGCACACCGCCTATGCCCTGGATCCGCAGACGCCTGGCAGCTTGCCATCGATCTTCAAGCGGGCACTCGATACCAGTAGCGTGACGGTCGTGGAGGTGGCGACGCTGTCGCTGTGGGACGCCGCACGCCTGAACTTCGCCTTCTTCGACTTCCCTGAAGTGAAAGGCCGCTGGATCAGCCATGACCAGGGGGCAGAGAGTGTCAGCAAGTACGGTCTGCTCGAGGTGGACGATTTCATCCGCATCGTCCGGGAACTGAACCTGGGCGCCGACCTGCGCCAGCGGGTCGAGAAGGCCCTGGCTCCCGATGCCGGGCTGAGCCGGGCGATCAGCGCGCACATGCACGACCTGTTCCGCTTCAACCTCTATGACGCGCCACGCAATGCCAACAACAGCGGCCTGAGCCGGGAACTGTTCGACGCCTTGCGCGATGCGCTGGAGCTCGGCCTGCCCTGGCTGAAGGTCGAGCATGTGTCGCTCAAGCTGCCGGACTCGCTGCCGGGCCGTATCGCCGAGGTGGAATTCACCATCGAGGAGGCGATCCTGCAGCTGTTTTCGTCGAGTCCTTCGGACCACGGGCGTTTCCATTTGCCGCTGCTGATCATCCGGGTCCCCGGGGTGGTCGGGCTGTACAGCTATTGTGCCGAACGGCCGGGCGGGGTGCTGCGTCACCACGTGTCGCAGGCGACCTTCGAACATGAGTTCAAGGCCCTGCTCCAGGTCGACAACGCCCGCGGACAACTGGGCTGGCTGATCTCCTCGCTGTCCTTCGAGCAGCAGGGCCGGCTCTGGCCACTGCTCGATCCCGAGCACAAGCCAGAGGGCCTGAACTGGGCCGCCGGGAAACTCTACGACGCCTTTCACTGGGTGTTTCCGGTCCGGACCCTGGATGACCTGGAGTTTGCCTACCAGCCCACCGGGCAGGATCCACAGCAGGCGTTGAGCACGTTCTACAGTTGGCGTTTTCGCGTCAATGTCGAGGCGATGGCGGTGTCCAAGGGGCAACAGGATTGGCGGGCGGTCAAGGAGGGGGTGATCACCTTCATGCACCATTTGCTCGACCTGTTGCTGACGCCGGTGCCGGGAGGGCTGGGCAGTATCGGCCGGATCGTCACGGCTGCCCTGGGCATGAATCTGGTGATGGAGCTGTACGAAGGGATCGAGCAGGCCGGGCAGGGTCATCCGGAAAGCCTGCTGCAGGCTGGGCTGGAAATCGGCAGCCTGTTGCTGATGGGCGGCTTGCATGGCTATGCCGGGCGCCTGGCTTCGCGACACATTGCCAGCGAGTTCGCCCAACTGGACCGGTACCGCATGGTGCCGGGTGGGAGCACGGTCACCCGCCTGTGGAAAGACAGCCTGATTCCTTATGCGCGCAAGCGTCTCGAACTGGCCTCGGTGTTCGATGGCGACGGGCTGGGCCGCCAGGGTGGCAAGCTGTATGGCCAGGCCAGGGAGAACGATCAGGAACTGACGGTCGAGCTGCAGTACGACAAAATCCTGCCGGGTTATCGGGCGGTCCCGGCCGACCCTGCGGCATTTCATCCGCCGATGGCCTACGATCCCGAGTCCCGGCGCTGGTCGGTGTCCCTCGACGACAGTCGAACGCTTTCGGATACCCGCCTGCTCGAGCGCATGGTCGCTCTGAAAGGGGGGACCCCGGAGCAGTTGCGGCGGGTTCTGGAGACCAGTGGCGTTTCCCGCGAGCATCTGGACCAGGTCTGGTCGGGGCAACTGCCGCAACCGGCGCTGGTTGAAGCGCTGGAGCGTTTCGAGGTCGAGCAGGGGATCGCCGGGATCGTGGCCGCCGACGAAGAGCAGGGCCTGCTGTCGCCCATGTCCCAGCGCGTGCTGTTCTGCCTCTTGCCTCACTTGTCACTCTGGCCCGAGGACCTTTGCCTGCGGGTTCATGACAGCAACGGCGAACTGCAGCAGGTTTATGGCCGGCGCCAGCGCCTGGGCATGTTCAGTCGCTCGGTGAAAATCAGGCAACTGGCGCAGGGCGGTTTCGTCGAGCATTCCGGGGTGAGCGGCGCGGCGATGACCACCCTGGCCCATGAAGCCGGCGTGCTCGACCTGATCCTCGGCCTGTTGCCTGGCGAGACACTGATCGGCGGCATGGAGCCGGTGGTACGACGTGTGCTGGTGGGCGAGGTGCGTCTTCAACTCGGCGTGATGGCGCGTGAGCGTTCGGCAGAACTGTTCGAAGCTCTGGGCATGTATTCGGGCTGGTTGAAGATCGATGCTGGCACCAGTACCCATGCCTCGAGCAGCGGCGCCATCGGCTACCTGCCGGTGTTCCTCGGCGGCATACCGCATTCGGTGGTGACCCTGCGCCTGTTGTATCCACACCTGTCGTTGCCCAGGCTGGCGCAGTTCCTGCGGGACAATCCGCTGTCGTCGACGCAGGTCGGGGAGTTGCTGGACGCTCGACGTGTGCCTTATCGGCTGCGCTACAGCCTGGATCGCGAGCAGCAGTTCAGCGTCCTGGGACGTGTGCTGGATGGCATTCGCCAGGTGCGTTCGTTCCATGAGTCAACGGATGCCTGGTTGCAATGCATCGCCGACGACTTTCTCCATGATCGCCTGGGCAGGGGCCTGAGGTGGGTCGAGGGTGACAGTGCGGCCTTGCCCGTGGCGGACCGGTTGTCGCTGCGTCGATACGGGCAAGGCGCCTACTCCACGTTGCAGGCACGCCACCAGCCGAACGTCGACCTGTCGGTGCCGAGCCAGAGTTTCTATCTGGCACTGGCCGCGTCGCTCTCGACGCGGGAGCAGGGACTGCTGGGGATGTCTTCGCCGCAGGACATCCAGTCGCTGCGCGACGGCATCTTTGCCTATCTGCTGACGTTGCGTCGGGAGGACGGCAGCCTGGGCCTGCGGCTGGAACAGTATGCGCGCCCGCTTCCGGTCAACCCCCTTGCGGTGGCGGCTGTGCCAGGGTTGTACACGCTGGATCGGCGTTGGCTGGTACGCCTTGGCGAAGACTTTCATGAAGTCGAATGGGATGGTTTGTTCGGTGAGTGGCGGGGGCGGCACCCGACGGCCATGGGCGCCTATGGGCCCTTGCTGGAACACAATGGGCGCGGCGGCTGGTGGCATGAGTTCGAGCAGCCGTTGGCCTGGAGCGCGGAGCGGGCGCTGCGGCGCCTGCTGGGGGACGGCCCGGAGCTTTCCGAGAGTCTGGTCCGCCAGGTGCTGGGCACCAGTGGGGTGCCGGACAGCCTGCCCGGTCGGCTGCTGTTCGAGAACCAGGTGCCGGTGCCGCTGCTGGACGAGGTCAGCCGGCACTTCGGCCTGGCCCGCCCGCCGGCCCGTGCTGAGGCCTCCAGTGAACTCGCGCCCTTGGTGAGCGTTGTCCGGGAGCAGTTTCCGTCACTGAGTGAGGAACTGGCGCAGGCCATGCTGGAGCAGGCGGAGTCGTCCGAATGCCGGCTGATTCGCGAGTCCCGGCGGCTGCCGCTGGGGTTGGCCGAGGAGGCCCGCTACCTGAGTGGCGAGATCGACGTCTGCCGGCTGTACGAGAGCCTGTGCCTGCCCACCGAGAGAACCGACGTCAACGATACGTTGCTGTTGCAGTTGCTCGAACATTTGCCCGGTTGGGAGCCGAGCCTGCGGATCGAGTTGCGCCGCGATACGGCGGCCGGTCCGTTGATCGCCCGTGTCGGGGTCGATACGGCCATGACTCGCCGGATACTGGTCAAGAGCGATGCGGGTTATGAATCGTTCGCCATGGAGCGCGATGGTGCCCGCAGCCTGGCGACGGTTCATGAGGATCCGTTTTCCGCCGTGCTGCTGGCCTTGCCGCAATTGCGGCGTACCACTCTGGGGATCGCTCATCTCGGCGAGACGGTCGAGCAGGATCTGAAAAGGGTGATGTTCCAGAGGGCGGCAAGTGATCGCAATCAGCTCAGGCGCCTGCTCGGACAATCTCCGGTCATGCCCTGGGCCCACCTGCCGCAACGCCTGGTGCGCCTGGTCGGTGGCACGCTGGGCTATCCGCTGACCGGACGGGCAAGAGCGAGCGGCTATCCGCCCGGCCTGCTCAGAAAGCTCAGGGGGCTCTATCGCGGTTGTAGCGATGCGCAGTTGTTCAGCATTCTGGCGGACCTGGGCCGCACGACCGAGGAACGCACCCGGGCTGTCGAGGGGCTGCAGGCCGAGTATCGCCGGCTCAGGAAGGAACTGGCTGCCTGGGTGGCTGCACCGCTGCTCTATGAGCCCGAGTCTTTCTCTGTCGATAGCCGGGTCGTCCCGCGTCGGGAGATTGCCCGGCGTATCCGGCGCTGCTGGCGTCGCCAGAGCACCGGGGCGCAATCGCCGTTGTCCTACGTGTTGGTGCTCGACGGCCTGGAAGTCGAGGATCTGCCGGAGCTGAATGCCGATTTCAGCCATGTCACGCTGCTGTCGATGAACAACATGGGACTGGAAGGCGTTCGCTACCTGAGCCGGTTCCTGAGAAGCTTCACCGGGCTGACCACCTTGCGCATGGAGCGTAGCGGCTTGAGCAGCCTGCCCAACGGTATCTCCCAGTTGCAGAAGCTGCAGGTGCTGTCGCTGGAGAACAACCGCGTGCGCCTGATCCGGGGTACTGCACGGGAGCTGGAGGGATTGACGCAACTGCTCGAACTCAATCTCAATGGCAACCCGCTGGCCGTGCTCCCCGATTTTGCCAGCCTGCAGCGTTTGCGGGTGCTGCGGCTCAGTCACACCGGTATTCACGAATGGCCCCCCGGATTGCTTGGGCTCAGGGATCTGGTGAGGGTTGAGCTGCGGATGAACACCATCAGCGATCTGCCGGTGCAGTTGTTCAATGGGAACGATCAGCTCTGTCATGGGACCGATCTGTCGGGTAATCCACTGTCCTCCCAGGCACTCAGTGCGATTCTCAACTACCGGCAACGGCATGAGCAGCAGGTGAACTTCGGCATTGAGGACCTGCCGGTATCGTCCACGTTCGGGATCGACCGTTGGGCGGTGGGTGGCGAAAAGACCCCGCACAGGATCGCACTGTGGCGTCAGCTCAGGGATCTGCCGGGGGCGGACGTGTTCTTCCTGCTGTTCGAGCGCATGAGCTCCCCGCCGACCTTCTTCAGTGTGCACTATCAGGGGGCGCGCAACGATCTGAGTGCGCGGGTCTGGCGAGTGCTCGAGGTGGCCTCGCAGAGCCTGAGCCTGTGCAACCGGTTGTTTCAGATCGAGGGGCACTGGCGTTATTCGGGGTCCACCAGTTACCAGATTTTCAACCGCCTGGAGTTTGCCGTGAATTGCCACGAGGCCTTGAAGCTGGAGCCGCAGGCCGCCGAGTCCCGCTTGCTGACACTGTTGAGAGGGCAGTTCCGCCTGGAGGCCATGCGCCTGGCAAGCACTGTCCGGCATACGTCGCCGCTTTTCTGGTATCGGGCCTACTATGATGCACTGGCGCGGGACCTGGCCTTGCCCGACCAGTTCAATGGCCTGTTCAGCACCAGCCCGGTACGGCTCAGCCCACGACAGATCGAAGAGATGAAGGCGCAGGTGCTGAGCCAGGAGCTTGCCGTGCAGTCTCCCCAGTCACCGGTCACCGATCCGTCACGGATGTTGCTGAGTGAGGTACTCGAAGAGTTGCCCGAGGAGGTTGCGCCGGAGCCGCCCGAGGTGTTGCCCGAGTACCTGCCCCAGGAGGATGCCATGCCGGTCGAGGATGGCAGTTCTGCGCTGGTGCGGTTCCTGGTGAGCAACGATGTCTGGAGCAATTTCCTGATTCATGCCCATGACGCCGATTTTCAACGGGTCTTCGGCAAGCTGCTGGCGTACGACAGCCATCCGGAAGACAACGAGTATCGCCTGCTCTGGCGTACCCGGATGAGCCAGTTCCAGTACAACACGCGGCGTTCGGTCTGGGTCAGGTACTGGACCATCCGGGCACTGCTCAAGGAGGGGGTATCGGCCCTGGGCAGTGCCTGAGGCCGATCGGTCGCAAACGCCTCAGCCTTTCCAGACCTGCGGGTTGACCAGGTCCTGCGGGCGCTCGCCGAGCAGGGCGCTGCGCAGGTTGGCCAGCGCCCGGTTGGCCATGGCTTCGCGGGTTTCATGGGTGGCCGAGCCGATATGCGGCAGGGTCACGGCATTCTTCAACTGGAACAGGGGCGATTCGGCCAGCGGCTCCTTCTCGTAGACATCCAGCCCGGCACCGCGCAGGGTGCCGGCCTGCAGCGCCTGGATCAGTGCCGGCTCGTCCACCACCGGGCCGCGGGAGATGTTCACCAGGATCGCCCCCGGTTTCATCAGGCCCAGCTCACGCTCGCCAATCAGATGGCGGGTCTTCTCGCTGAGCGGCACCACCAGCACCACGAAGTCGGCTTCGGCCAGCAAGGCGTCGAGGCTGCGGTACTGGGCCCCCAGTTGCTGCTCCAGCTCGGTCTTGCGGCTGTTGCCGCTGTAGAGAATCGGCATGTTGAAACCGAAGTGGCCGCGGCGGGCGACGGCGGCGCCGATATTGCCCAGGCCGACGATACCCAGTGTCTTGCCATAGACGTCGGTGCCGAACAGGTCCGGGCCGATGGTGGCTTTCCACTGGCCGGCCTTGGTCCAGGCATCCAGCTCGGCCACCCGGCGAGCGGTGCTCATCAGCAGCGCGAAACCGACGTCGGCGGTGCTTTCGGTGAGCACGTCGGGGGTATTGGTGAGCATGATCCCGCGTTCGCTGAGGTAGGCCACGTCATAGTTGTCGTAGCCGACCGAGACACTGGAAACCACTTCGAGCCTGTCGGCGTTTTCCAGCTGGGCGCGGTCCAGCTTGCGCCCGACACCGATCAGGCCGTGGGCATGGGGCAGGGCTTCGTCGAACTGGGCACTGAGATCGCCAAGCTTGGGATCCGGGACTATCACCTCGAAATCCTGGCGCAGTTGCTCGACCATGGCAGGGGTGATGCGGCTGAAGGCAAGTACGGTTTTTTTCATCGCGAAGCTCATCGAACGGCGGGGATAGCAAGCACGCTATCATTTTTCGCCGGGGGGCTGTAGGGGCGAGTAAGGCTTGAGGGCCCCTTCGCGGGCAAGTCGGATCGCCGCACCGCCGGCTCCTACAGGTCATCAGTCGCTTGCGGATTTGTGGTTCGACACGGACCTTGTAGGAGCGTGGCTTGCCCGCGAAGGGGCCCTCAAGCCTGCACACAATCCTGGGCTCTTCCACCGTCTCAGGTCGCCAGGCGTACGCTGCTCAGTTCATAGGCGGCCAGCTCGGCCTGGTGGGCGGCGAGGATTTCCGGCAGCGAGCCGCGCAGGTACTCGACCCAGGTCTTGATCTTGGCATCCAGGTACTGCCGCGATGGATAGATCGCGTACAGGTTCAGTTCCTGGGAACGGTACTCGGGCATCATGCGCACCAGGCTGCCGTTGCGCAGGCCTTCGATGGCCGCGTACACCGGCAGTACGCCGACGCCCATGCCGCTGGTGATCGCGGTTTTCATCGCGTCGGCGGAGTTCACCAGGAACGGCGAGCTGGACAGGGTCACCGCCTCCTGGCCATCCGGGCCGTTGAAGGTCCAGTTGTCCAGGGCCGTTACCGGGCTGACCAGGCGCAGGCAGGCGTGGTTGAGCAGTTCGCTGGGCTTGCGCGCGCAGCCGTTGGCCTTCACGTACTCGGGCGAAGCGCAGACGATGCTGTAGGTGATGCCCAGCCGTTGCGAGACGAAACCCGAGTCGGGCAGCTCCTTGGCGAGCACGATGGACACGTCGTAGCCCTCGTCCAGCAGGTCCGGCACGCGGTTGGCCAGGGTCAGGTCGAAGGTCACGTCCGGGTGGGTCTTGCGGTAGCGGGCAATCGCATCGATCACGAAATGCTGGCCGACCCCGGTCATGGTGTGCACTTTCAGCAGCCCGGCCGGCCGCGCATGGGCGTCGCTGGCTTCGGCCTCGGCTTCCTCGACGTAGGCCAGGATCTGTTCGCAGCGCAGCAGGTAGCGCTTGCCGGCCTCGGTCAGGGCGATACGGCGGGTGGTACGGTTGAGCAGGCGGGTTTGCAGGTGGGCTTCCAGGTTGGAGACCGCGCGCGAGACGTTGGCCGTCGTGGTGTCCAGTTGTACGGCGGCGGCGGTGAAGCTCCCGGCTTCGGCCACGCAACTGAAGGCGCGCATGTTTTGCAAAGTGTCCATGGGGCTCTCTCTGGGGCGATGGCAAATTGTGACACGAAGTAACAGGGCGATGTGCAGCTTGTCTCCGCCCGAATGTGGCGCTTTTGCGCCATCGGCTTCATTCGACCCGCCAGGCGCTCTTCACCTCGGCGTCATAGTAGTCGTCGATGTAGGCGAAAAACACCTCTTTCAGGGCTTCCCGGGCCTGTTGCAGGTGGTGCTCGTCCGGGGTGTCGCGGGCGGCCCTGGCGGCCTGGAACAGGCTATCGACGACGTGCCTTCCCGGCGGTGAAATGCGCCTCCTGATTTCTGCGAGTTCCTGAACGATCAGCGTCTTTTCGCCGCCATTGGCAATATTGTCCAGCAGCTTGTCGAAGGCGTTCGCATGCTTGTGAACATACCCGTCCCACCAGTCGATGTCGGCCTGCGCGCGATTGCCCAGTTTGCCCAGGGCGAGCGGTAGCAACAGGTCCAGCGACTGGCTGCCCAGCTGTTCCTCGAGCAGGCTGTGCAGATGGCCGCCGAGGCCGACCTCGACCGTCAGCGGGGTGGGGGTATCGATGGTCCGATTGACATTGTCGGTTTGCGTGAGGAGTTTCTGGCTCAACAGCAACACCGGTTTCCCCTCCTTGATCTTCAGCGAGAACGTCGCCGAGACGCCATGTTGCTGATACACCACCGTGCCGGCGATCAGCGCCACGATAGGCGCCGGGTCGAAGCCGTTGACGCCGAGCCGGGACAGGCCGCTCGAGACCAGGTTCTGCAGGCTTTCCAGGCTGTTGAACTGGCCGTTGAGCGTAAGGTCCAGGTAGGTCCCGCTCAGGTGCGGGTCGTCGTCCTTGACCGACGACAGGCTGAGTTTCACCGAGGTTTGCGCACTGGCACCGGCGGCGACCTTGAGTTTCGCTTCGGTGGTGATACTCCGGGTTTCGGTGTCGGCCTTGGCCGTATGGATCTTCAGGCTGTCCGGGCGCAGCAGCAGCGCATGCTCCGTGAACTGCTGGCGGATGGCCCGGTCCTCTTCCGAGCGTTCAGCGATATCGTTGCTGATCTTGAGATGGATGTAGTGGTTGGCCAACTCCCGGGAGCGGCTGTCGACTGCCTCTGTGAGCTCTTTTCGCTTGCGGGAGTCCAGATTGCGCAGTACCGCGCTGGTCAGTTGCTCGCTGCTGTTGGCGACATGTTCGTCTATGGCGCTGATTAATTGCTGCGCTGTGGTGTTGTCGCTGTGTGTTTTATCAAGGCGCGTTCTGGCGAGCTCCGGGTAGCTGTCATGCAACCCGATGATATCCATCGCCTGGTTTTTCGTGGTGTGCAGGATGTCCGCCTTTACCGTCGCCCCCAGCGTGACGACGCCCAGGCCATCGAATTCGGCGCTACCGGTCAGGGCAACCCGCGTGCCGCGTTCGATCTGGAACGGCTGGGCCTTGGGGCTGTGTCGCTCGAACCCCGGCGAGGCGAGGCCGTTTTCCCGCAGCTTTTTTTCCAGGTAGAGCTGGCTCTGGGCGGCAAGCCGGATGTTGCGCTTGTAGTGGTTGCAACTGGCGAACAGGTTGCGGCTCTGGGTGAGCATGTCGCGCTTGGAGCCGTTCCACCAGGTCCATTTGGAGCGGCTGCGGGCATTGGCATAGGCGTCGATATCGCCGTACTTGCGGACGGTGGACTTCTCGACCGACACACCTGCCTGTGCCGAGGCCACTCTGGCTGACAACTTTGCCGTCACCCCCGCGCTGACGCTGGTGGTATCCCTGATGATGCGGCCCTGGGTGGTGCTCAGTCCCGTGGACAGCTCCATGCCTGGCACGATACTGGCCATGCCCGGTACCCCCATGCCCACTCCCAGCCGGGTCTGGTTACCCAGTGAGCCACCCTCGGCCACCGTGGCCCGGCTTTTGGCCAGGGCCTGGTCCAGCACGGTTTTGCTGCGCTGGTCGCGGCTGGCACGAAACTGCCATTTGAGCATCCGGCACAGGTCGCGTTGCTCCTCGTGCTCCTGGCGTTGTGGTTCGGCGCCGGTGCGGGCGAGTTCGTCAAATGATTGCTGGGCCGCCTTGAAGTACTCGTAGCAGGCCTGTGCCTCCTTTTTGCCGAGGCTGGCCGGGTCGGGGGCGCCGCTGGTGCGCGACAGCAACTGTCGGTAGAGCTTTTGCTGGGTGGCACGCCGGGCAGGCGGGCTGTCTGCCAGCTTTTCCAGGAAGTGATGGGAAAGCGTGCCAACGGTTGTCGGGGGGCGGTCCTGACTGGCAGGGGCCGCTTGGACGCCTTGCAGGTGTTGCGTGAGGTCCTGCGGGGACGGGTTCAGCGACGGGGCTTCGTCGTGGTACGAGTCCATGCGGGTGAAGCTGAGCAACCTGGGGGCTGCAGGATCGCTGGGAAACAGGGCCTGCTTGTTTTGCACCGCGCTGGAGAGCTTCATGGTTCGTCACTCCGGCGCCTGGCAGCGTCGCAGGAAAAAATCGCAGGCGTCGAGGATGCCGGTCCTTTCGCCCAGGCAGGGTTCGACGAACAGGGCCTTGACCGCCTGGTCGCGGAACCAGGTATCGAACAGCAGCATCACGGGGGCATCGGGGCCCTGGACGATAAAGTCGGGCGAGCCACTACCGGCCGGTGCATCGGGGCGGGCGAGCATGAGCAGCAGTCTTGGCCGGTCGTACTCCAGCCAGAGCCGGTGCTGATCCCAATCGGTGGCGAGTTGGAAGTAGTCGGCCGGCGGATCCGGCAGTTGGCGGCTCAGAAGGCGGATGAAGTCATCACGGATGGCTTCGGACATGGTGAGCGTCCTGTTTCAGTCGGCGGAGTGTTTGGCGGCACTGGAGAGGTTGAAGAAGGTGGTCAGTTCTCTCAGTACCTGTTCCGGGGAGTGGGCCGGGCGGATCAGCCCCCTGACGACGGGTGTCGTCTCCTGGCAGTCGATGCTCATGTGGCTGCGGCACAGGCTCAGGTTGAGCTGTTGCCAGTGCCGTACCGCGATGTGCCCGACGCCCTGCAATGCCCGGCTGACCCGGTAGCCGTCGGCGTACTCGAGGGTGCAGGGATCGCCATCCAGAGTCAGCAGGTGCAAGCGGTCTTCCCGCCGTTCGACCGCGATTCGCAAGTCGTCGAGCAGGCAGTGTTGCAATGCATCCAGGGGATCGGGAGGGGCGAGGGAGCGGTAAAGACCACAGCGCTTGCGTAGTTCGAGAGACAGATTCATGGAATGCCTCTGACTTGTGTTTTTTATTGTCAGTCCGGTGACAACGTCGATATGGATTCAGACTGGCATGGCGGTTGGGTCGCCAATATCACAATGCGCTCATGGACCGGGTCGCTCCGGCACGTCATTTCGCCATCGCCTGCGACGGATTATCGCGGGAACGGTAACAAATATTCGCAGGAATCCACGCTTATCGCCGTGCCGGGCGCCCCCTAGAATTGCCGCTCCAAAGCTTCTCCATCCATGTCGGGAATTCGCAGCAGTGCCGCGTCGCATCAGCAGAGAGTTGAAGACTCTCAGTGTTTGGGCTTTATCCTTGGCTATCAGCGGCTGCATCGGAACCGGAGGAATTGCCCCACAAGGCAAGAGCCTCGCCGCCAACACCCTTTCCACCGACGAAGCGATCCGCAGCGCCGCGCGCGATGCCCACTGGCCGACAGCCCGTTGGTGGCAGGCCTATGGCGATCCGCAACTCGACCAATGGCTCGACCTGGCCCTGCAAGGCAGCCCGAGCCTGGCCATGGCCGCCGCCCGGGTGCGCCAGGCGCGGGCCCTGGCCGGTCTGGCCGAATCGGCCGAGGCGCTGCAGGTCAACGGCCAGTCGACCCTCAAGCGCCACAAGTGGGCCACCGATCCGTTCTACGGGCCCGGTGATTTGGCTGGCTCCAACACCTGGGACAACAATGCGGCCCTTGGCCTGAGCTATTCCCTCGACCTCTGGGGCCGCGAGAGCAACGCGACCGAACGCGCCGTGGACCTGGCACACATGAGTGCCGCCGAGGAGCGCCAGGCCCGCCTGGAGTTGCAGGGCAACATCGTGCGGGCCTACATCCGGTTGTCGCTGCATTACGCCCAGCGCGATATCGTCGAGGCGACCCTGACCCAGCAGACGCAGATTCTCGACCTGGCACAACGCCGCCTGGCAGGCGGCATCGGTACCCAGTTCGAAGTCAGCCAGGCCCAGGCGCCGTTGCCGGAAACCCACCGCCAGCTCGATGCGCTGGACGAGGAAATCGCCCTGAGCCGCAACCAGCTGGCGGCCCTGGCCGGTTTCGGTCCGGGCGAGGGCGCGCGCCTCAAGCGTCCATCGCTGTCTCTGCGCACCGCACTGAAACTGCCGTCGGCCCTGCCGGTCGACCTGCTCGGCCAGCGCCCCGATGTGGTCGCCAGCCGCTGGCAGGTCGCGGCCCAGGCCCGCGGCATCGACGTGGCCCATGCCGGTTTCTACCCCAACGTCGACCTGGTCGGCAGCCTCGGCTACATGGCCACCGGCGGCGGCATGCTGGAGTTCCTGGCCGGGAAGAAATTCAACTACAGCGTCGGCCCGGCGATCTCGTTGCCGATCTTCGATGGCGGCCGCCTGCGTGCCGAACTGGGCGAAGCCACGGCCGGCTACGACATCGCCGTGGCTCATTACAACCAGACGCTGGTCAATGCCCTCAAGGGTATTTCCGATCGATTGATCCGCCGCGAGTCGCTGGACAAGCAGCAGGCCTTTGCCGCCGAGTCGGTGGCGGCGGCGCAGAAAACCTACGACCTGGCGATGATCGCCTACCAGCGCGGCCTCACCGACTACCTCAATGTGCTCAATGCGCAGACCCTGCTGTTTCACCAGCAGCAGGTCGAGCAGCAGGTCCAGGCCGCGCGCCTGAGTGCCCACGCCGAGCTGGTCACCGCCCTGGGCGGTGGCCTCGGTGCAGGCAACGATGTACCGGCGCCGGAGCGCAGCATGCCGTCCAGACCACCCGCCGTAATGGCCGCCTTCGATCACTGAGAATCGCCCCATGACTCCCTTGCCCGCCCCGGTGCGCTGGCTGTACTCCCTCGAATGGCGTCGCGGTTTCTTTGACTGGGCGCGTAGCGATGGCGTGACCTGGGTCTATATCTTCAAGGTCCTGGCCGCCGCCTTCCTGACCCTCTGGCTGGCCATGCGCCTGGAGTTGCCGCAGCCGCGCACGGCGATGATCACCGTGTTCATCGTCATGCAGCCGCAGAGCGGCCACGTGTTCGCCAAGAGTTTCTATCGCCTGCTCGGCACCCTGGCCGGCTCGGCGATGATGGTGTTGCTGATCGCCCTGTTCGCGCAGAACACCGAGCTGTTTCTTGGCGCCCTGGCGATCTGGGTCGGGGTCTGCTCGGCCGGTGCGGCGCGCAACCGCAACTTCCGCGCCTACGGTTTCGTCCTCGCCGGCTACACCGCGGCGATGGTCGGCCTGCCGGCCCTGGCACACCCGGAAGGGGCGTTCATGGCGGCGGTGTGGCGGGTGCTGGAGATCGCCCTGGGGCTGGTCTGCTCGACCTTCGTCAGCGCCGCGATCCTGCCGCAGAGCGCCAGTGCGGCGATGCGCAACGCGCTCTACCAGCGCTTCGGCGCCTTTGCCGGGTTCGTCAGCAGCGGCCTGCGTGGCCCCCATGCCAGCGCGGCGTTCGAAACCGCGAACATCGGTTTCATCGCCCAGGCCGTGGGCATAGAGGGCCTGCGCAGCGTCACCGTCTTCGAAGATCCGCACATGCGTCGGCGCAACGGTCGCCTGAACCGGCTGAACAGCGAGTTCATGGCCCTGACCACCCGCTTCAATGCCCTGCACCAACTGCTGGAGCGCTTGCGCGCTGACCAGGCCCCGACGGTGTTCGCCTTGATCGAGCCGGGCTTCCGGGGCCTGGCCGAACTGCTCGACGGTTTTGCCGGGCGCGGCCTGACCGACGCCGATGCCGCACGCCTGGCGCAGCAACTGGCCGACTACAAGGCGAGCCTGCCGGAGCAGGTGCGCAGCCTGCGTTCGGCGTTCCTGGAGCGCGAGCCGGACGAAGCCGACCTGCTGGATTTCCACACTGCCTTCGAACTGCTCTACCGCTTCGTCGAGGAACTGCACAGCTATGCGTTGACCCACGCGTCCCTGGCCGACCACCGCCACGAACGCGAGCAGTGGGACGAATCCTTCGTGCCCAAGACCAACTGGCTGGCGGCCTCGGCGTCGGGCCTCCGGGCCGCGTTCATCCTGCTGGTGCTCGGCAGTTACTGGGTCGCCACCGCCTGGCCGAGCGGGGCGACCATGACCCTGATCGCCGCCGCCACGGTCGGCCTGTCGGCCGCGACCCCGAATCCCAAGCGCATGTCGTTCCAGATGGCCTGCGGGACCTTTCTCGGCGCGCTGATCGGCTTTGGCGAGATGTTCTTCGTGTTCCCCTGGATCGACGGCTTCGCGCTGCTGTGCCTGGTGCTTGCCCCGGTGTTCGTGCTGGGCGCCTTCCTCGCCTCGCGCCCGGCCTACATGGGAGTGGGGGTCGGCCTGCTGATTTTCTTCAGCACCGGCTCGGTCCCGGACAACCTGACGGTCTACAACCCCTACACCTTCATCAACGACTACATCGGCATGGTCATGGGCATGCTGGTCTGCGCGGCGGCGGGCGCGATCATCCTGCCGCCCAACAGCCGCTGGCTCTGGCAGCGGCTGGAGCAGGACCTGCGCGAGCAGGTGGTGTTCGCCATCAGCGGCAAGCTCAAGGGCCTCGGTTCGGCCTTCGAAAGCGGTACCCGCGACCTGCTGCACCAGGCCTACGGTTTCGCCGCGGGCCAGCCGCAGGTGCAGAGTTCGCTGTTGCGCTGGATGTTCGTGGTGCTGGAGGTCGGCCACGCGATCATCGAGCTGCGCAAGGAACAGGCGATCCTGCCGGTGCATCCGGCCTATGCCGAATCGCAGCCGTGGCGCCAGTCGATCCGGGTCATGGGCCGCTCGCTGATGCGCCTGTTCATCCAGCCGGGCGCCAGCAACCTGGAGCGCGCACTGGTGGCGGTGGACCACGCCATCAGCCGGGTCCAGGCCACCGACGAACCCTTTGCCCGCCACTTCGACACCTCGGTGCTGCGCCGGGTGCAGAGCTACCTGCACTTCATCCGCACCTCGCTGCTGGACCCGCGTTCGCCGCTGGCGGCCCTGGGCCACCCACAAGGAACTGCCCATGCTTCGTGAAATCGCCTTCCACGGCCTCTACCTGCCGACCGTGACCCTGGTGTTCCTGGTGGCCGCCGGGGTGGGCTGGGCACTCGACCGCTTCATCGCCAGCCATGACCTGTACCGCTTCTTCTGGCATCCGGCGCTGCTGCGCCTGAGCCTGTTCAGTTGCATCTTCGGCGCCCTGGCGCTCACTGTTTACCGTTGAGAACGACCCGATGAAAAAGCTCTTCAGCCTGCTCGCCACCTTGCTGGTCCTGGCCCTCGCGATCTGGATCGGCCGGCTGCTGTGGGTGCAGTACATGGAAACCCCCTGGACCCGCGACGGCCGGGTACGCGCCGACATCATCAACGTCGCGGCGGACGTCACCGGCGAGGTGGTGGACGTGCCGGTGCGTGACAACCAGGTGGTGAAGAAGGGCGACCTGCTGATGCAGATCGACCCCGAGCACTATCGCATCGCGGTCAAGCAGGCGCAGTCGCTGGTGGACTCGCGCAAGGCCACCTGGGAGATGCGCAAGGTCAATGCCCATCGTCGCGCCGACCTGGACAACATGGTGATTTCCAAGGAAAGCCGCGACGATGCCGGCAACCTCGCCGACGCGGCCCTGGCCGACTACCAGCAGGCCCAGGCGCAACTGGAGGCGGCACAACTGAACCTGGCACGGACCCAGGTGCGCGCGGCGGTGGACGGCTACGTCACCAACCTCAACGTGCACCGCGGCGACTATGCGCGCATGGGCGAGGCGAAGATGGCGGTGGTCGACATGAACTCGTTCTGGGTCTACGGCTTCTTCGAGGAGACCAAACTGCCCCATGTGAAGGTCGGCGACCCGGCGGACCTGCAACTGATGAGCGGCCAGGTGCTCAAGGGGCACGTGGAAAGCATTTCGCGGGGTATCTACGACCGCGACAACCCCGAGAGCCGCGAACTGATCGCCGACGTCAACCCGACCTTCAACTGGGTACGCCTGGCCCAGCGGGTGCCGGTGCGGATTCACATCGACGAGGTGCCGGACGGTGTCTTGCTGGCGGCGGGGATCACCTGCACGGTGGTGGTCAAGCCGACCGCGCAGTGACCTGGGGCAGCGGCAGGCTGCAAGGGCCCCGAAGATCACCGCCAACGCCTGGCTTCACTCGGTCGTTGTGGGGCCATCACGGCGGATGGTGCCTAGAGCCGGCCTCCCAAGCCGAACTTCTTCATCAGCACCTTCTCCAGCAGGCCCTTGGGCAGCAGGTTCGCCATCAATGGCAAGGCCCGGCTGCCGTTGCCCAGGCGCAACAGACGTGGCGGATTGGGCTGGCTGGCGGCCCTGAGCAGGCCGGCGGCAAATTCGCTGGCCGGCGTCGGCCGGTTCTGCGACGCGTTGGCCCGCGCGCGGATGCCCTCACGCAACGGCCACCAGGGCGACTCCTCGGCAATCAGTTGCTCGGCCTCATGGCTGGCATTCCGGGCGAAATGGGTGTCGATCGCCCCGGGCTGCACTTCCATCACCCGCACACCAAAGGGGGCCAGTTCCATGCGCAGCGCATCGCTCAGGGCATGCACCGCCGCCTTGGACGCGCAGTAGGCGCCGGCGAACGGAGTGACCAGTACGCCCGAGACACTGCCGACATTCACCACCAGCCCACGGCTGCGGCGCAGCGCCGGGAGCAGGGCGCGGGTTACGCCGACGACGGAAAACACATTGGTTTCGAACTGTCGCTGCATGGCCTCGACACCGCCATCGAGCAGCGGACCCATGGCGCCGTAGCCGGCGTTGTTGATCAGGATGTCCAGGCCCGCCGGCTGCTGCCCGATACGTTCGGCCAGCTGTTGCAGGGCCTTGCCATCGTTGACGTCCAACTGCACGGCGGTGAACCCGGCGGCGGCCAGGGCAGCGACATCCTCGGCCTTGCGTGCGGTGGCCCAGACCTCATGGCCGGCCTGTCTGAAACTGTCGGCCAAGGCGCGGCCGATACCGCTGGAGCATCCGGTGATCAAGGTGACGGGCATGGGCACATCCTTATGAGGCCTGGGAGTCGAAGACCTCCGAGAATACCTTGTCCGTGACAAAAAGGAGTGAATCGAGCCCCTGTTTGATCTTTTCCCGGTTGGTGCCGTGCATGCGGCTCTGGCCACCGTGACCATCGAGAAAGAACAGGGTGGGTACGAACTCGATCTCGATAGCCGGTTGCATCAGCTTGAAGATCGGATAGCTGAGCTGGAAAAACGCCACCTTGTCCCGATAGGGCCCGGCGGCCAGTGCCGCGATTTGCGGCTTGAGTTGTTCGCAGGGCGGGCAGCCGCGACCGTAGATCAGCACGACCGAGGGCTTGGGGCGGATGAGCGGCACTTCCAGACTGCCCAGCTCGCTGCGGAACGCGCGCCGGGTCTTTATCTCGGTCACTGAGGTGTGGCTCTTCATTCTGACTCCCTGCCTGGGTTGCACCGCCAAAGGGTTATTCAACGCCAAAATCAGAGGGTTGTAACCTGTCAAAAATGACAGGTGGCCAAGTGCCATCATTGTCGGTTTCAGCCGGAAAAACTGCCCTGCAGACGCTCTGCGCGAAACTCCAGAGTCTGTGGACGGTAGCCGGGACGCAGGGGCGGCATTGGCAGGCAATCTTCCCAGACTCCTGCGGCCTGCAACTGGCCAGGACCGCGATAGCGGGGGGCGCTGTAGCTGTTTTCGGCGAGGTTGACGGTGTCGCCCGGAGCGTAGGCGGCGATGCGCCAGCGCAGTTCCACCAGGGGCACGCTGTTGTCGTTTTTCATCTTCAGTTGCAGCGGTCGGTCGGCCGGGCAGTGCTCGGGGGCGTAGCTGATACGCATCTCCAGGCGCGCCAGTTGCCGGGCTTCGCGGGTATCCATCCAGGCCACCCAGGCGGCCACCATGCCCAGTCCGGCCAGCGCGGCCAGGGAGACCGGCAAGGCCTTGGCCGGGTAGCGCAACAACAGGATCAGCCAGGTGATGATCAGCAGGACGCCGATGAACATGAACGGATGCCTCGATAATGCGGGAAGCCTCATCCTGACAGTGTAGGTGGCGCGGGTCCATCCTGGAGATTTGCCCACCTGTCAGGGAGCGTGGCTCTTACAATTCGGGGGCAGTGTTGTGAGCGCAATGGGGGGCACCCGCGCCCTGCCCGCCGCGGATAGGGGACGCGGCGGGCAGGGCTCAGGTGGTGGAACGCGGGAGTCACTGGGCGATGGTTTTCACCGAGACGCCCCGCTCGACCGGAGTCGAACGGCCGTAGATATCTTCGAAACGCTCGATATCGTCTTCGCCCAGGTAGCTGCCCGATTGCACTTCGATGATCTCCAGCGGGATCTTGCCCGGGTTGCGCAGGCGGTGCACCGAGGCGATCGGGATGTAGGTGGACTGGTTCTCGCAGAGCAGGAACACGTTTTCGTCACAGGTCACTTCGGCGGTGCCGCTGACCACGATCCAGTGTTCGGCGCGGTGGTGATGCATCTGCAGCGACAGGCACGCTCCCGGCTTGACCGAGATGTGCTTGACCTGGAAGCGTCCGCCCATGTCCACCGAGTCATAGGAGCCCCATGGCCGGTAGACTTCGCAGTGGTTCTGGGTTTCGCTGCGGCCCTGTGCGTTGAGGGTGTTGACCAGTTGCTTGACGCCCTGGACCTTGTCCTTGTGGGCGATCATCATCGCGTCCTTGGTCTCGACCACCACGATGTTCTCCAGGCCGATCACCGACACCAGTTTGCCGTTGCCGTGGATCATGCAGTTGCGGCTGTCCTGGATCACCACGTCGCCCTTGCTGACGTTGCCGTTCTCGTCCTTCTCGTGCACATCCCACAGCGACGACCAGCAACCGACGTCGCTCCAGCCGGCGGTGAGCGGCACCACGCAGGCGCGCTGGGTCTTTTCCATCACCGCGTAGTCGATCGAGTTGTCCGGGCACTGGGCGAAGGTGGCTTCGTCGAGGGTCACGCTGTCGGCATCCTGCTGGCTGCGTTCGAGGGTCAGCAGGCAGGTGTCGTAGATGTCCGGATCATGCTTTTTCAGCTCTTCGAGGAAGCGGCTGGCGCGGAACAGGAACATGCCGCTGTTCCAGTAGTAGCCGCCGGCCTCGACGAACTCGTTGGCGCGTTTTTCATCGGGCTTCTCGACGAATTGCGAGACCCGGCTGACGCCTTCCGGCAGCAGCGCGTCGTTGCTCGACTTGATGTAGCCATAGCCGGTTTCCGGCTTGGTCGCCGGCACGCCGAACAGCACCATCTCGCCACGTTCGGCGGCCACGGTGGCCAGGGCCAGGGCGCGCTGCAGGCCCTTCTGGTCCTCCAGCACATGGTCGGCGGGCAGCACCAGCATCAGCTCGTCGCGGCCTTCGTTGACCAGCAGCATGGCGGTCAGGGCCACGGCGGGTGCGGTATTGCGGCCGAAGGGCTCCATCAGGATGCGCTGGGCTTCGAGCTGGCGTGCCTGCAACTGTTCGCTGACGATGAAGCGGTGGTCCTTGTTGCAGACCACGATCGGGGTGTCCATGCCTTCGAACACCAGGCGTTCGATGGTCTGCTGGAACAGGGTCTGCTCGCCGGTCAGGGCGAGGAACTGCTTGGGAAACTGCTTGCGCGACAGTGGCCAGAGACGGGAGCCGCTACCACCAGAGAGGATTACCGGGATCATGCTGTTACTCCTTTAAACGATATTGGGTTCAGAGCTACTGTGTGCTGTCTTGTTGTTGTCCAGTGCCGGACGATGCGCGTTGGCGGGAGCAGCAGCTGTCGAGCCCGCACGCTCAGGTCGCGTTCGTCCGGCGAATTCATCAGCGGGTCGACACCGGGCGCTTGACCCAGACCGGCGACAGGCTGCTGCCGCTGCCGGTGACGTAGAGCACCGCCGCTTCGCCGCGCTCCAGCGCGACCGGCTTGAGGTCACTGACCTTCTGGTTGCCGTCGTACAGGGCGAAGCTGACCTTCACCGGGTTGATCTCGCGTTCGCCACGACCCTTGGCGGCCACCGACTGGACCACGTCGGTCTTGCCATCGGCGGTCTTGAGGGTCAGCGCCTTGTCGCTGAGGTTCTGCACGCGTACCAGGGACTTCTGCTTGTTCTTGAACGGTGGTTCCTCGATCAGCTGTGGCTGGCCGCTGGCGTTGTTGACCAGGGTGTAATAGTGATCGGGGGCGAGTTTCACCGGCAGGCTCTGGCTGCCGACCTTGGCGCTGTAGTCACCGCCGGGCATGAAGCTGAAGTCGCTGCTGGCCAGTGGGGCGACGTCGTTGAGCGCGGTGGCCCCGACGGTGGCGCTGACTTCCTGGTTGCTGGCGTTGTACAGGCGTACGAAGCTCGAGCCTTTCGGTGCGGTCGGGCCGTACAGGGCGGCGTCGCCGGCGGCCCAGACCTGCAGCGAGAGCAGGCTCAGGCCGGCGGCCATGGCCAGGGTCTTGAGGGTACGGCCGTGGGTGTTACCAGTAGTAGTAAAAGTCATGGTGCATACCTCTTTTTCAGTTTTGCGCCTGTGCAGGCGACTCGGATCGGGTTGTGTTCAGAACCAGGTTCTGTTGGCGGATACCCGCGGCTTTCAATTGCGCGACCCACTGCGGGTCGGCATCGCCGATTTCGTTGTTGACCGGCAGGTAGCGCTCCGGGAATTCCCAGATCAGCACCTGTGGCGGGTTGTTCTTGAAGGCGTCGCTTTTCAGGTAGGCGAGCATCGGCAGGATGGGTCCATGGCCGTCCTCGGCGTAATTGACCACGTCGCTGTGCAGTGCCTGCTTCAGGGCGCCGACGAAGTTCCATTTCGGGTTGGCGCTGTAGCTGGTGCCGATCAGTGCCACCGGCACTTCGTTGTCGGCGAACAGGGCGTCGCCGCCGGCCGACTCGCTGTCGACGGCACGGGTGACACGTTTTTCCAGCGGCTCCTCGGCCGGCATCAGGTTCTCGAACAATGGGTCCAGCGGCAGGAACTGACGCAGGTCGCCCTTGTGTTCCTCGGTCTTCCCGGCCTCGGTGACGAAGCGCTGCGGCTGGCCGCTGAGCGGCATGGCCTGGGCTATCGCGTTGGCCAGTTGGTTCGCGGCGACCTGGGCACCGTCCGGGGTCCAGTGGGTGTCGGTGCGCAGGAATACCTGCTGGCCGTTCCGCTTGGCCTGCTGCAGCGGGCCGAGCAGGTCGGGGGCGAGGATGTGCCCGGCGGCGACGCGGGCGTGGAAGTCACGGTACAGGTCGGCATGGATGCTGGCCGGACGCTCGTCGCCGAGGTGTTCCGGATACAGCCGGACCTTGGCCGGAACGATCGCCATCACCAGGTTCACGCCCTTGGCCTTGAGGGTCTGGCGCACGCCTTCGACCAGTGCGTAGTTGTCTTGCAGGTTCTGCTGCTGGCCGGCGGTCGGCTTGAATTCCTCGTCGCTGTAGAGCCATTGGTCACGGCCCAGTACCACGCCGGGACGGCCTTCGTTGAACAGCTTGAAGTCCAGCGCGGCCCAGAGGTTGGTGCCCAGGCGCTTGATCGGGAACTCGTCGTCGTAGCGGGTCTCGACGGCCTTGGCCCAGCGCCCGTTGAGGAACGTGGCGTCGGGGTTGGTGCTGAAGCCGATGAGGCCGCGCAGGGACCACAGGCCCAGCGCCAGCAGCAGGGCGAGGAACAGCGCGATATAGAGGATGCGTAATGAGCGGGTCATGGTCGGCTCCCTCAGAACTGGAAGTAGAGGAACGGCGAGAAGCTCTGCGCCGAGAGTTTGAGAATCGAGGCGATGAACAGCAGCAGCACCAGGGCGCGCATCAGGTAGCGCGGCCAGTCGGCGACCCAGTAGGCCGGTTGCACCTGGGCTTCGACGCCGACGGTGTAGCCGGGCTCATGGATGCTGCCGGCCGCCTCGCCGGGCGCGGCCTTGATCAGGCCGGGTTGGGCGCTGGCCGGGCCATCGGCCGGCTTGCCTTTCGCCTTGGCGGCGGGCGGGTCGCGGTACAGGTCGCGCAGGCCGAAGAACGCCAGGGTCGCGTAGGCCACCACCAGGGTCGCCACCTGCAGGCCGGTGAGGCTGGCGCGGTTGAGTTCCGACAGCGACCAGTCGCCGAAGCTGAACATGGCACCGTACATGCGGCCGGCCACGTGCAGGTTCTCGGCACGGAAGATCACCCAGCCCATGATCACCAGCAGGAAGGTCAGGGCCCAGCGGATCGGGTTGAGGCTGCGCGGGGTGGTGTTGATGCCCAGGGCCTTTTCGATCGCCAGCCACATGCCGTGCCAGGCGCCCCAGACGATGTAGGTGATGTTCGCCCCGTGCCACAGGCCGCCCAGCAGCATGGTCAGGAACAGGTTGCGGTAGGTGATCAGGGTGCCGCGGCGGTTACCGCCGAGGGTGATGTACAGGTAGTCGCGCAGCCAGGTCGACAGGCTGATGTGCCAGCGCCGCCAGAACTCGGTGATCGACTGGCTGATGTAGGGCTGCTTGAAGTTCTCCATGAAGCGGAAGCCCATCATCAGGCCCAGGCCGATGGCCATGTCGCTATAGCCGGAGAAGTCGAAGTACAACTGCGCGGTATAGGCCAGCGCGCCGAGCCAGGCATCGCCGGTGGTCGGATGTTGCAGGGCGAAGCAGTGGTCGGCGACCACCGCCAGGGTGTCGGCGATGAACACCTTCTTGATGAAGCCCTGCATGAACCGCGTGGCACCTTCGGAGAACTTGTCGAGGGTGTGGGTGCGGTGGTTGAACTGGTCGGCCAGGTCACGAAAGCGCAGCACGGGACCGGCGATCAGGTGCGGGAAGATCGCCACGAAGGCCGCGAAGTCGATCAGGTTGCGGGTCGCCGGGGTGTCGCCGCGGTAGACGTCGATGATGTAGCTGATGGACTCGAAGATGTAGAACGAGATTCCGATCGGCAGCAGCACGTGGGTCAGGATGAACGGTTCCAGACCGAACGAGGTCATGATCGCGTTCAGGCTGTCGACGCCGAAGTTGGCGTACTTGAAGTAGCCGAGGATGCCCAGGTCGACGGCCACGCCCAGCAGCAGCCAGCGCTGGGCCGGTTTGCTGCGTACGCCGGCGGCACCGACTTTCAGGCCGATCCAGTAGTTCCACAGGGTCACGCCGGCGAACAGCGCCAGGAAGTCGACCCGCCACCACGCGTAGAACACGTAGCTGGCGACCAGCAACAGCAGGTTGCGATAGCGTTGCCCGCTCAGGTAGTACAAGCCGAGAAAGATCGGCAGGAACAGGAACAGGAACACGTTGGATGAGAAGACCATCCCGATCTCTCCTTGTCTGATCAACAGTCCGGGGCCAAGGCCCCCCCAAACCCCCCATGCAATCCGGGGGGCGTCGATCGTTCCCACGCTTTGCGTGGGAACGCCTCTCAGGACGCTTGGCGTCCGCTTTGTGACGCAGGGCGTCACGGGCTGCGTGCCCACGCGGAGCGTGGGCACCATCGGGTTCGTTAGCGGTTACCCTTCTCGTGCGCCGGGTCGTAGACCCGGGTCAGGTCGCCGCCGAGGCGGAAGGCCTTGAACGGCTGCATCCCGTGCTTGCGCTGCAGCACATCGTCCGGGCAGGTGTAGAGCGTGCAGTAGGGCTCCAGCCAGGCGAATTTGCTGTCGACCTTGAGATCGGTCATGTCCTGCTCGCGGCCGTTGCGGGCCTGGAACTGGCTGGGGTCCTGGACGCCGGCCAGCACCCGGTCGCCGAGGCGCTTGAGGGCAGCGTTGTTTTCCTGGCGCAGGTCGACGCCGTTGGCCAGGGCGAAGCTGGCGATCATCGCCAGCGGCGGCAGCGCATAGTTGTGGTAGGCCAGGGCGCGTTGCTGGCGCTTGAGTTCGTTGGGCAGGAAACCCTGCGGGTCGACCTGGTTGGCACCGACCTTGTATTCCTTCACCGCCCAGTCGAACAGGTCACGGCGGTCGGTGGCGATGGCGGTTGCCATCACCGCCCAGGCGGCCCAGTACGAGTGGTTGTTGGTCTTGTCCAGCGGCAGGTTGTCCCAGTCGCTGACCACCTGGTCGGCCAGCTTGCCGAACCAGGCCTCGATCTGCTGCGCCTCCTTCTGGTGGGTCGCCAGCGGACGGGAGTCGGAGAACTTCAGGCGCAGGTAGGACGAGGCCATGCTGCCCAGCGCCCATTTGCGCATGGACTTGCCGGTGTGGTTGAAGTCCCTGGAGGTCAGCGCATCGGCCTGGGCCCAGGCGGTCAGCCAGTTCAGCGTACAGCTCAACTCCTGCGGGCGGCCGTCACGCATGAACTGCATCACCTGTTTGCTGGTGCCGCGCTCCATGCTGGTGATGTCGGCGGTGCTGTCGCGAAAGGCCTTTTCCGACTGCACGTTGAGGGTCGCCCGGGCCTTGTCGGAACCCTCGTACTTGCTGCGGAACTGCAGCTGGCCGGTGTAGGGCTGGGGCATGGCCTCGCAGCCCTCGCTGCTGTCGCCGCTCTTGACCTTGTCGACGGCGGCGAAGTAACCCTGCGGCGGACGCAGTGGCGCCGCCGCCTGGGCGGAGCCGGCGACGATCGCCAGGCCCAGCAGGGAAGGAACGAGCAGTGTGCGGATAGTCATCTTCAGGCACCTCATAACCCGGCCTGGGCCCGGTGGGGCTCGGCGCTGGGGAATACGTTGCGTTTGCAGATCTTCGCCTCGACCTTCTGGGGCGCGGTGCCCGGTTCCGGGCCCTGGACTTCCACGGCCAGCAGGTTCTGGTTGGCCCAGTCCTCGTCGGTGCGCAGTTCGAAGGCGAAACGTCCGTCCGTGTCCGATGTTTCCGGTTTCTCGATCTTGATGTCCTCGTGGCGACCGTTCATGTACCAGAGGGTGGCTTGCAGGGTTTTCACCGAGGTGTCGGCGAAACGGATGTCGACCTGGTGGCCGCTGTTGCGCAGGTCGCGGTTGTTGCTGTTGACCAGCAGCTCGTTCTTGCCCGGCTTGACCGTGGTGCTGGCACTCATGTCGGCGTTCTTGCCTTCGCAGCCGTTGTCGAGCAGGGACATCATCTGCCGGTAGATGGTTTCCTGGTCCAGGCGGTAGAGCGGCGAGAACTCCCAGATGAGGATCTTCGGTGGTTTCTTCTGGAACTCTTCGCTGCCCAGGTATTGCAGCATCGAGCCTTCCAGGCCGCCGCCGGGGAAGGCCACGTTGAGAATGTCGGCACCGATGTACTGCTGCAGGAAGCCGGCGAAATTGTAGTTCTTGCCACTGTGGCTGGTGCCGACCAGGGTGATCTGCGGGTCGCCGGCGTCACCGAACAGGTCGCCGTCTGCTGCCTCACCCTTGGGCTCGGTGGCGAACTGTTCCATGTACTGGATCGCGTAGCTGGTGCCGCACAGCTGGCCGGCCATGTTGTGCAGGGTGCCGGTCTTGCCCATGCGGCCGGAAACGTGGGTCTCGAATTCGCGATGGGGGATGTCGGCGAAGCCGGGGACCTTTTTCACCGTCTCGGCGACGATCTTCGCCGTGCGTTCGGCACCGTACGGGGTCCAGTGCTGGTCGCCACGGAAGTAGAAGTCGTGGGCCTGCTGCTCGTTGGTCAGTGGCGACAGGTCGGGCACGTGGTAGCCCATTTTCGCGAAGCGGCCGAGCATCGCCTGGTAGTTGTGCAGGGCCTTCTGGTAGTCGAACTTGTCGCGCTCGGCGGGGAACAGCTTGTTGCGGTTCACCAGGCCACGGGTCGGCTGGTAGACCACCACCAGTTCGACGCCCTTGCTCTTGAAGGCATCGTGCAGTTGCTGCAGGCGCTTGTAGCCGGCCGGCGTGGTGTCGAACTCGGTACGCAGGTCTTCTTGGGTACGGAACAGCCAGTCGCCCTGGGCCTGGACCAGGGTGGTGAAGTTCTGCTGGTAGCGGGTCACGTAGTTCTTTGCATCATGGGCCGCGGGGCACAGGCTGCAGCAAGGCTCGGCGGTGAATTTCGGCGCTTGCACTTCCTCGGCCCGCAGGTTGCCGCTGGCGGCGAGGATCGCGGTGGCAAGGGCAGAGAGGCCGAGCAGTTTGATCAGGTGTGGGTTCATTAAGGTCGTCCTCAATCGCGCATTTCGGTCTGGCGTTCGACGGGGTCGATCAGCACGGCTTTCTGCTGGCGCACCAGCAGGTCGAGAATTTCATCCTGGCGATCACCCAGCACGCCGGTGAAGGTGATGCCGCTGCTCTTGGCCGGGGCGAGCATCGACACCCGGTACAGTTCCAGGCTCAGCGGCGAGTCGATGGACAGCGGGCCGCTGCCGTTGCCGGCCAGTTCGCCGCCGACCACGATCAGCGAGACTTCGGCGTCGAACGGGTCGAGCTTGATGTCGCGGTCGGTGTCGCTCAGGTCCTTGATGTGGCCGTAGATGCCGGTCAGGCCGTTGGCCATCGAAAGGTTCTCGTACAGGCGCACGTTGACGCTGTTGCGGATGCGGATGCCGTGGCGCTTGTTGCCGATCAGCCGGTTGGCGTAGATCAGGTTGTCGGCACTCTCGTAGAGGGTGATGCCGTCGGTATGGTTCTTGTAGATCTCGTTGTAGGCGATCAGGTTGTTGACGCTGTTGCGGTCGATCACCAGTCCCGAGAGGTGGTTGTCGTAGCTGCGGTTGTTGAAGATGAAGCTGTCGTTCACTTCCCGGGAAATGATGATGCCGTGCTTCTTCTTCGTGCCGTACACGGTGTTGTCGGCGATGATCAGCCGGTGCGAGCGGTCGTGGGGGTCGATGCCGTAGACGATGTTGTCGCGATAGGTATTGCCCTTGAGCACGAAGTCACGGGTTTCATAGCAGTAGAAGCCGTACCACATGTCGCTGAATTGCGAACCGATGATCCAGCCGGTCGGTTCGGGACGCTTGAGCACCTTGGCCATGTTCGGCGTGTACTGGGAAATACTCACACCGTAGGACTTACTGTTGGAGTAGCCGAAGCTGGCCATCGTGCTGTTGACGATATAGGTCTCGGTGCCGCCCCAGGCCAGCAGGAACGGACGGAATTCCTTCGGCGAACGGAAGGTCGCCGGGCCGTTGTCGGCCTCGCGCCAGCCGGTGACCTTGGTGTCGCGCACGAACAGTTGCCCGTCGTTGACCAGGAACGCGCCGCCTTCCTGGGACAGCCGCAGTTCCTGGGTCTGACCGTCGATTTCGAGGATGCCCTTGCGCCCGACCACGATCGGAATCCTGGCCAGGAATACGCCCGGCGAGGTTTCGCTGATGTACTTGGCCGGCAGCTTCTTCACCAGGTCCTTGAGGTTCAGGTAACCGTCGTCGATGAAGATCGCCTGGGGGATGCCGTGCTGGCGCACCACCCATTCGGCCATCTTGTTGTCACCGCCGATGAAGTCCTTGAGGGCGTCCTCCTGCATCATCCGGCGCACGCTGATCTTGCCCGGCTGGCCGCGCACGATCTTCGCCGCGACGGCCTCGGCGGTGTAGCCGCCGAGGTCCGGCAGCTTGGGCTTTTCCAGGTGCAGCGGTTCGCTCGGCGCGGTGCTGACGGTATAGGTCTTGGCCTGTTGCAGTTCCTTGGCAATGATCGGCGCCTGGCCGCTGGCGGTGGCCGGCTTCTCGACGTTGGCGAACGCCGTGCTGCCGGCCAGCAACAGGGCGGCAGCGAGAGCGCTGAGCGAACCTTGCATGGCGATCTGATTCATCTTGGAAACTCCCTTGGCGGCCGGCATCAGAAGCGCCAGATCACGTCGATGAATGCGCGGTGCATGTAGGAATCGACGTCGTGGCCGTAGGCGCTGCCCGGCTTGAACACGCCGCCGCGAAAGCGCACCAGCGCCGAAGGTTCGTCGATCGACTGGCTCAGGGCTGCCGGCAGCAGGCCCTGCTTGAAGTACTTGGTGACCACCAGATCCATCTCCTGGCCCATGTCCTTCTTGCCGTCCTGCAGCGGCAGCGAGGTGCTGGAGAGCAGGGCGCCGGTGCTGTCGTCATAGGTGTTCTGCGCGGCGTTGATGCCGTTGCTGCCGACGTCCTTGTTGCCGTCGACACGCCAGAACTTGTGGTAGACCAGGCTGGCGTCGTAGTCCTCGCGCAGTTGCCAGGAGCCGAACAGGGTGGCGGTCTGCAGGTTGTTCAGTTCGCCACGGAAGGCTTCGCCGAAGCGGTGCATGCGTGAGCGGGTGCCGGTGAAGTTCGAGCGGTTGCTTTCCAGGCCGTTCTGTTCGTAGTCGCCGCTGGCACGGGCGTAGGCGGCACCGACCTGCCAGTTCGGATCCAGGCGCAGGCGCACGCCGAGGTCGGTGGCCCAGCCATTGACGCTGTCGCCACGCTTGGCTTCGGCCGGACGGGTACCGTCGGCGTTGAGCGGGTTGACGCTATCGCGGTGGCCGCTCATGCCGGTCAGGCTGGCCCAGTAGTTGATCGTGTTGGTGTTGCGGAAGTTGTAGGCGTCGCTGTTGGCTTCCAGGCCGAGCCAGGTCAGGTTGCCGTTTTCCTTCTTGTCCAGCGGGTCGCTGGCGACACCCGGGGTCGGGTAGTCGAGCTTGCCGTCGTCGTGGCTGTGGTGGGCGCGCAGGCCGACCCACTGGCCCGGGGTCCACTGGTAGGCGACGTCGCCGTAGACGTGCAGGCGGTCCTTGTCCTTGGGCGCGAGTTCGGTGAGGTCGGTGCGGTATTCGCTGAAGCGTTCGGCGGTCCCCAGGTTGGCGCGCAGCAGGGTGGTGTCGAAGGTCCAGTTCAGCGCTTCGATGTTGGTGTCGCGCCACTGTCCGTCGTCGTTGCGCAGGCGCTGGCGACCGAACTTGAGGATCTCGCCGGGGTAGGGCGTGAAGCCCTTGTAGCCGACCCAGAACTCACGCAGGGCCAGGTAGCTCTTGTCCGGCTTGCGGGCGTCGTTGCTCGAGCTTTCCTGGTCGCCATTGGCCTGTTGCAGGGTGTCGGTCTCGATGATGTCGGTGGCGGTCACCGCCTGGCCCATGGCGTAGGCGCTCCAGTTGCCGCTTTCGCCGTAAACCCAGGGGCGCAGGTCGAGGCCGATGCCGTTGGCGTCGCCACCCTTGAGGGTGCCGAGGTCGCGATCGTCTTCCGACTGCGCGGTGATCTTCGCTTCCAGGCCGAAATTCTGGGTTTCGGTGAGGGCGGCCAGGGTCGGCGTGGACCAGGCCAGGGCAAAGCTCAGGCCGATGCCGGCCTTCACGAAAGGATTGAAAGTCATAGGGTCTTTTCCTCGCTGTCGCCTTCCTGCAGGACTTGTTGCAGGTCCAGCGCGTTGCGGCTCAGGGTGCCGCGCAGGCGCTGCTCCTGCTGCAACAGGCGCTGGGCGTCGGCGCGCTGGGCAGGCGGCAGTTGTTCGTCGAGTTGCTGGGCCAGCTCATTGGCTTGCGGCGTGTCCTGGGTTTTTGCCAGTTGGCCGAAGACATAGGCGTTGAGCGGGTCGGGCTTGGTCCCGCGACCCTGGGAAAACAGTTGGGCAATGGCGTAGTCGGCGCTGTTCTGGCCGTTGCGGGCGGCCTTGAGCAGGTGGTCGAGGGCTTTCTGCGGGTAGACCTGGCCGAGGTAGCCGCGGCGATAGATCTGCCCCAGGTAGTAGTCGGCGGCGACTTCGCGGCCGACGGCTTTCTGGAAATGCGCCTCGGCCTGTTTCGCGTCCGCCGGCACCCACTTGCCTTCGTAGTAGAGCTTGCCCAGCAGCAGTTCGGCCCGCGGCTGGTCGGCGGCGCGACCATTGTTCAGGTACTCCATCATCTGGTCGACGTTGCCCAGGTCGGGGTAGTCGTAGAGCAGTTGCGCCAGGCTGACCCAGGATGCCGGGTAGCCGGGGGCGATCTTCTCGAGCAGTGCCTGCGCGGTTTTCGTATCCGGCTGGCCGAGGCTCGAGTCGGCCAGTACCCGGGCGACGCTGTCGACCCGCTGGGCACCGACTGCACCGCGGCTGTAGGCGGCCTGCAACTGCTTGAGCAGTTCGGCCTGCTGGTCCGGCTGGGCGCGTTTCTGGTAGACGGTGGCCAGCTCGACGTAGCAGATGTCGGTGCTGTTGAGCGCGGCCTTGCAGATTTTCTCCACCTCGTCCAGGTGCTGGTCGTAGGTACCCTGGGTGCGATAGAGCAGGACCTGGGCCAGCCCCGCTTCCGGGTAGCCGGCGCTGCGCCACTGGTCGATCTGGCGCTGGGCGTTGACCTCGGGGAAGCTCTGCGGGAATTGCAGGTAGAGCATCGCCAGGGCGATCAGGGTGTTGCCTTCACCATTGGCGAAGGCCTTTTTCAGCAGGGTCTCGGCCTCGTGGTGCTCGGCTTCGGTCGCGCCGGGCTTGGCCACCAGCAGGCGCCCCAGGCGGGCCTGGGCACGGGGCGAGGTGTCGGCGGCGGCGCGGTAGGTCGCCTCGGCCTGACGGATCTGTGCCGGGTCGCGGCTTTCCACCTGGATATCGGCCAGGCCGACCTGTGCGTCGCTGTAGCCCAGGTCCGCCAGTTGGCGGTAGTTCTGCTCGGCCAGGGCGGTGTCGCCGCGCTTGAGCGCCTCGTTGGCCAGGCGCTGGTCGGGCAGACCGGCGCAACCGGCCAGGCCGATCGCCATGGCCAGTGTCAGGGGCAGGGGTCTGAAGGTCGTCACAGGCATGTCCTCCGCTTACAGTCCGGCGGCCATGGCTTTGTCGATCAGCCAGTTGAGGTTCGGGCCACGGTCGCTGTGCACTTCCACCGGACGGCCGGCGAGGCTGCTGTCGAGGCTTTCATCCGGCTTGATCAGCACGCGGATGTCGGAGGACAGGTCGTCGCTCTTCAGGCTGGAGCTGCTGACGATCCGGCCCTGGCGTACCTGCTCTTCGCCGGCGACCTGGAAGTTCACGCGGGTGCCGGGACGTACTTCGCCGAACTGGCGATAGGAGAAACGTGCCTCGACGTTGGCCACGCTGTTGCGTGGCACCAACTGGAAGATCACGTCGCCCTTGCTGGCGTACTGACCGTTGGCGACCAGTTGCTGGGCGACCACACAGTCGCACGGCGAGGTCAGGGTACCGGTCATCTGCTTGCCGAACAGTTCCTCGACCTTGGCCGGTTGCAGCTGGTCTTCGTCCAGGTGGCCCTTGAGCACGTCGAGCATGCTGGTGCTGAAGCTCGCCAGTGGCGCGCCCTTGGCGGCGATGCCGTCGTCCTTGAGCAGGCTCTGCACGGTACCGTCGCGCGGCATGGTGACGTTCACCCCCGGCACGCTGACCAGGCCGGCCTGGGCGTGGCTGACGAAGTACATGCCGTAGATCGACTTGAGCACGAAGCCGAACGCCGCCAGGCCGACGACGAACACGCCGACGCTGAAAGTCACCGCACGCAGGCGGCCAAGCGGGCTCAGGCCGGTGCCGTCGTCCTTCTTGCGCCGGGCCTTGGTGAAGTTGTCGCGCTGCAGGGTGGCGAGCACGTCGCCCATGCTGACGATGTCACCGGCCAGGTGCGAGGTGATCAGGTGGCGCAGGGTGGCGATGTCCTGGGGTTCCAGGTTCTGGAACTGGCAGCCGACGCGACCGTGCTGGCGGTCGTAGGCGCGGATCTGCAGTTCGACATCCATGCCCAGGCCGAGGTTGTCGATGACGAACATCAGACGGCCCTTGTACACCTCGCCGAGGGTCAGTTCCTGTTGCTGCTGCGGCGGCAGGTTGAAGCTCAGGCCGCCGGCGGACAGGTCGTGCACAGGCACTTCCATGGGCTTGCCCGCGCTACCGAAGAAACGCAGCTTGGCCGGGATCTTCACCCGGGCGTGCTGGCGCTGGGCTTCGGATTCGTGGACGACGTTGGCGTTGACTTTAGAGTTCATGAGTTAAAGCTCCATTGGCTAATTCAGGCGAGTCGGGTCAGACCATCGTCATCAGCACGGCGATGAAAATGCTGCCGGCGGAGAAGGTCATGGTCCGGGACGACCAGGTGTTGAACCAACCTTGAAAGCTGGCGAGGTCGCGGCTCAGTTTGGTGTCCTGGCGGGTCCAGGACTGGCGGTCGAGGCGGAAGAACACGTAGATCTTCATCAGTGCGCCGACGATCTGGTTGTAATAGAGGATCGCCGGGTAGGCCGGGCCGATGCTGTGGCCCGAGCAGGCCAGCAGGATCGTCAGGATCAGGCGGGTGATGCCGATCCACAGCAGGTAGGCGAGGATGAATTCGATGCCGTACTTGAAGCTGGCGATCAGCGCCACGGTCAGGCCCAGCAGCGAGGTCCACATCGACACGCGCTGGTCGAACAGCACCACGCTGGTGAACAGACCGAGGCGGCGGATACCCAGGCCCAGGGCGCGGGAGTTCTGGCGCAGGTTGTTGCCGTACCAGCGGTACATCAGCTTGCGGCTGGACTTGATGAAGCTCTTCTCCGGCGGGTGCTCCACGGTATGGATCGCCGCGTCGGGCACGTAGAAGGTGTCGTAGCCCAGGCGCATCAGGCTGTACCAGCTGGACTTGTCGTCACCGGTGAGGAAGCGGAAGCGGCCCAGGCGCCAGTGTTCCAGCGAGTCGCTCTCGACGTCGGCGATGAAGCCGGCATCGGTGACCACGCTGGCGCGGAATACCGACATGCGCCCGGTCATGGTCAGTACGCGCTTGGACAGGGCCATGGAGCACATGTTGATGTGGCGCTGGGCGAAGCGCAGCTTGTGCCATTCGCTCATGACGTAGCCGCCGCGCACTTCGCAGAATTCGTTGGTGGTCAGGCCGCCGACGTTGTCGAACAGCTGGAACCAGGGCACGGTGCGGCGCACCACGCCTTCGCTGAGGACGGTGTCGCCGTCGATCACCGCGACCACGGCACGCTCGTCCGGCAGGTGACGGGAGATCGCCCGGAATCCGTAGGCCAGGCCGTCGCGCTTGCCGGTGCCGGCGATGCGGACGAAGTCGAGGGTGACGCGCTCCGGCGGGTTCATCCGCGCCCAGAGGCTCTTGACCAGCAACTCATCGGACATTTCCACCAGCGAGCAGACCACGGTGGTGGGGAAGCCGCAGTCGATGGCTTCGCGGATCACCGATTGGTAGACCTGGGCGGTGGTGTGGGCGTCGATGCGAAAGCTGGTGACCATCAGGAACACGTGGGACGGGTCCGTGGCCTTGCCCAGCTTGCGCAGTTTGCGCCGCAGGTGCGGGTAGACGATGTAGAGGAAGATCATCCCGCGCACGAAATGGGTGGCGCCCATGGAGTAGCGCCAGATACCCACGGCACCGATCAGGAAGATGAAGTCCTTGGATTCGGCATCGAAGGTCGAGGTGGGCAGCAGTGAGGCCAGGCCCATCAGCAACGTCAGGTAGAACAGCCAACCGGCGGCCTGGAGGAGGCCATGTTTCAGCCTGTACATAATCTGCATCCATCTGTGTCTCGGGCGAGGCCCGATGGGGTCGTTAGCAATCCTGGGGGCGAGGCGCCCGGTGGGGCGCCATCGTCAGCAAGCCGGCTCCCGCGGGGAGGGGAGGGACCCGAGGGGCCGGCCTGCTGGCGATCAACCGCGTTGCGGTTGCCGCGGGTTTACCAGCAGATCCCTTCGGCGCGGCCGCCGGCGCTGGTCGGCTTGGACATGAAGCCGACCAGGTCGATGACCTGCTTGCCGTGTGGCGCGTTCTCGGCCAGGTCGCGGAACTTCTCGTCGCGGTTGCCGAGGATGATCACGTCGCTGTTGTCGATCACGGCGTCGAAGTCGGCGTTGAGCAGGGACGACACGTGGGGAATCTTCGATTCGATGTAGTCCTTGTTCGCCCCGTGGACGCGGGCGTACTCGACGTTCTTGTCGTAGATGCTCAGGTCGAAGCCCTTGCCGATCAGCATTTCCGCCAGTTCCACCAGCGGGCTCTCGCGCAGGTCGTCGGTACCGGCCTTGAAGCTCAGGCCGAGCAGGGCGACCTTGCGCTTGTCATGGCTGGCGACGATGTCGAAGGCGTTCTGTACCTGAGTCTCGTTACTGCGCATCAGCGAGTTGAGCAGTGGCGACTCGACGTCCAGGGAGCCGGCGCGGTAGGTCAGGGCGCGCACGTCCTTGGGCAGGCAGGAGCCGCCGAAGGCGAAGCCGGGGCGCATGTAGTACTGGGACAGGTTGAGGGTCTTGTCCTGGCAGACCACGTCCATCACTTCGCGGCCATCGACGCCGACGGCCTTGGCGATGTTGCCGATCTCGTTGGCGAAGGTCACCTTGGTGGCGTGCCAGACGTTGCAGGTGTACTTGATCATCTCGGCCACTTCGATGTCCTTGCGGATGATCGGCGCGTCGAGTTCTTCGTAGAGGGCCTGCAGGACATCGCCGGAAGCACTGTCGAGTTCGCCGATGACGGTCATCGGTGGGTAGTCGTAGTCCTTGATCGCGGTACTTTCGCGCAGGAACTCGGGGTTGACCGCGACGCCGAAGTCGACGCCGGCCTTCTTGCCCGAGCAGTCCTCGAGAATCGGGATCACCACGTTCTTCACGGTGCCCGGCAGCACGGTGCTGCGTACGACGATGGTGTGGCGGGTGGTCTTGTCGCGCAGGACGAAACCGATTTCACGGCACACCGATTCGATGTAGTTCAGCTCCAGGTCGCCGTTCTTCTTGCTTGGCGTACCGACACACAGCATCGACAGATCAGTGGCCCGAATCGCCTCGGCGAAGTCGGTGGTGCCGCGCAGTCGACCACTGGCAATACCTTGGGCCAGCAGCGGCTCCAGACCCGGTTCGACAATCGGCGACTTGCCGTTGTTGATCAGGTCGATCTTGTCCTTGGAGATATCAACGCCAACGACATCATGGCCTCGTGCAGACAGGCAACCGGCACAGACTGCACCGACGTAACCCAAACCGAATATGCTAATGCGCATTGCATTTACCTCTATCTTAATTACGCCATCAAATGGCGGAAGTTAATGTAGCCAGTAGTCGTAATGCACTCGAAAGTCTCACCGGAAGAGGTTGCTCTACCGAGTGCAGGCATATAAATATCGAGTGGCTAAATAATTGCACTCAAGCTGTGCGCAACTTGGCCTTGTTATGAGGGACATGCCCTTTAATGTGGCCGACCTTCTTCAGGACGGTCCTTGTCAGCGGGCTTGCCGTGCGCTTATGCCCGTGGCAGAGCCTTTGGGGTATAAGCCGGCAAGTGTCTGACTGGTGCATTGTCTGGGTGGCCGCCCTGGCCTTCGTAGGGGATATTAATGATGCGTATCTCCTGTCCTTTGATGGATTGCAATTGGCTGGGCTCTTTCGTAAGTCCTAGGTTCAAACTTAAACAAGTTATCCAGCCTGCCTGTAAGTCATCTCTTACAAAATCGTTGAGACTCGTCACGGGTGGTATGAGCAATGGAGGGGAACATAAGTTCCGATCCGCTCATCCTGTTTTCGGAAAATTCTTGAAATATTGTTGGAGATGGCACTGCTTTCATATTGATAGCACTTCTCGTTTCGCCCTTTGATTACGGGGACGAAAAACGCTGCGATGGTTCTATGCCATCATGGGAAAAATTTTTTGGTGCCACTACGAAAAAAAATGAAAAAAGTCGAGTGAAAGAATTTTCATTGTTGTTACAGTCAATTTTATGGCGTCAGAAAAATGGATTTCCGGGGTGGCGCACGAAGGGGAGGAGAGGAAATCGTGGGTTCTACACATTGCGTGCATTGCACCAGGTCGGGGCAGGGTAACAGAAAAATCGCCTTGGGCCGGCAATCATTTTCCTCAAGGGGAGAATCGCCTGCGAGAGCCAATGGGCTTTGACTCTCCGGCGACGAGCGTTCAAGCCGGCACCCGAGAGTAAACCGGCGCCCGTTGTTCGCGGAGCTGCTGCCATGATTATTGTGGGAGTGGGGCTTGCCCGCGAAGCTTTTGCCGCTCTCGAAGACGCCTTCGCGGGCAAGTCCGCTCCCACCGTGCAGGGGGCTGTGCCTTGAAACGGTTACTCCGGCGCGTGGTCGCGGAGGAACACCAGGTTGTCCGGCTTGGAGAGTTCTGCGCTGAAACGGTAGCCTTGTTCGTCGAACGTCTTCAGATTTTCAGGGTTGGTGATGCGTTCGCGAATCACGAAGCGGGCCATCATGCCGCGGGCCTTTTTGGCGTAGAAGCTGATGATCTTGTACTGGCCGTTCTTCTGGTCACGAAACTCGGTATTGATGATGCGGGCGTTGAGCGCCGAGCGTTTGACCGCCGAGAAGTATTCATTCGAGGCCAGGTTCAGCAGTACGTCGTCACCTTGTGCGGCCAGGGCTTCATTGAGCCATTCGCTGATGCGCGTGCCCCAGAAGGCGTAGAGGTCCTTGCCGCGGCCGTTGGCGAACTTGGTACCCATTTCCAGGCGGTACGCCTGCATCAGGTCCAGGGGGCGCAGCAGGCCGTAGAGCCCGGAGAGCATGCGCAGGTGGGTCTGGGCGAAGTCGAAGTCGGCGTCGCTGAAATCCTCGGCGTTCAGGCCGGTGTAGACGTCGCCCTTGAAGGCCAGCAGGGCCTGCTTGGCGTTGTCCGGGGTGAAGGCCGGGGTCCAGCTGCCGAAGCGCGCGGCGTTGAGGCCGCCGATCTTGTCGGAGACATGCATCAGCTCGCTGATCTGTGCCGGGCTCAGCAGGCGCAGTTGTTCGATCAGCTCCTGGGAGTGGTCGAGGTATTGTGGCTGGGTATAGCGTTTCGTCACCGGTGGTGTTTCGAAATCGAGGGTCTTGGCGGGGGAAATCACCATCAGCATGAAGTCGTCTCCTGTAATCGTCGGGGGATTCTAGGGGGTTGGGCGGTTTGGCTCCACCTATGATGCCGATAGCGGCCGGGTGCTTGTCTTTGGGGCTTGGCGATTTTTACGCAGGATTGTCATGCGACCCGGGACTGCAGGAGCCGGGCTTGCCCGCGAATGGGCCGGAACACGCGCAGCAGGAGGGGCGGACGTTGAGATCGGCTATAGTGCGCAGGTTCCTGTCACGGAGACATCCTTCTTGCGTTTTCTTCTTTTATGCTCGGCCCTGCTGGCCTGCCTGGGCGCCGCGGCCGCGCCGAACGACGTCGCGACCCTGGATCGCAGCACCTGGCCCGAGGCGCTGAGCAGCCCGGCGCTGTTCGATGTCGCCTCGCGGGCGGAAATCCTCACCTTCGCCCATGCCCTGCTGGTCAGCGAGATGACCGACGAGCCGGCCCTCAGGCAGCGCCTGGGGCTCAGGCAGATCAACATGGCGTCGATCAACCGGGTGCGTGCCCGTCTCTGGTCGCGCCTGCTGCAGAACTACAACTTCGCCCAGCAGAGCTGCGAGCAGGACGCTTCGTTCTGCTATTACGTCGAAGACATGGACAGCCTGCGCGAACAGGCCGGCAAGTTCCGCGTGCCGGAAGACTCCTTCTATATCCGCTGGGCCGAGCCGAGCCGGGCGTTTCACGAGCGCTACCTGGATGAACTGCTGCGCATGGCCGCGCTGTTTCCCCAGACCAGCAGCGAAATCGCCCTGTTCGGCGAGCCCGAGCGCAATGGCGAGGATTTCCATGATCGACTGTTCCTGCTGAGCTTCGACGGCGGTCCCGGTCCGGTCGCGGGCAATACCGACAAACTGACCGGGTACCTGCGCCGGCAGAAGATGAATGGCCTGTTCCTTGTCCTGGGCGGCGCCCTGCAGGCGCGGGTGGACAAGAGCTCGATCATGGCCGTACGGGAGCTCTATAAACAGCAGTGCGTAGGTATCGAGGGCTGGCAGTATCGCTCCCACAGTCACTGGCAGGACTGGCAGGATTCGGTGCAGCGCAGTGCCGCGCTGGCACAGAGCGTGTTGCCGGAGAACTACCTGCCGTTGTTCCGCCCGCCTTATGGCCAGCGCCAGGCGGACAGCGGGGCGTTCTTCAGGAAGCAGGGCTTGCAGGTGGTGTTGTGGGACATCGATTCGGCCGATGGGAGTGGCAAGCTCAGCGCCGAGCAGTCCGCCCAGCGGGTGATGACCCTGATGCTGTTGTGGCGGCGTGGTGTGATCGTGTTCCACGATGCCCAGGACAAGGCGCTTGGTGCATTGCCCTGGCTGTTACGGCAGACGGCGGAAAGTGGCCTGGGTTGGCGTGATTGCAACGACGCGTTTCGCTAGTGCGTTGTGGGAACGTCCGCCGTGCTCGCCAACCGTGCCATAAGCTGGGTTCTCGTGGCTTGAAGGCTCGGGATGTAGGAAATTTCGAAGGAATTCGGGGCAGGTGGACTTCCGACTTTAACGGGGGCCGGCCTGCTCGCCAAGGGCTATTCGTCACTCTGAAAAATAAACTTCAAAAAGTCGTCAAAGTGCTTTTTCCTGTCACGGGTTTTGCGGTATTACGGAGTCAGACCGCCGAAACCTGCAACACAGGTGGCGTCTGCCAAGACCCCACCTTGTGCACAGAGCGCCTGCCCCTTCCAGGCGAGTTCGGCGGTCACTTCGAGGCGCGATGCCGTCCAGGCGTCGCGTCGACTGGCTCCCACAAAGGTGACCGAGTATGGATGATCACGGACGCACGCCTTCTTCCAACCAGCCAATCCTTTACGTGCTCGATACCAACGTACTGATCCACGATCCAAACGCGTTACTGAACTTCGAGGAGCATCACGTCGCCATCCCGATGACGGTCCTGGAGGAACTCGACAAACTCAAGAGCGGCCACCACAGCGTGGCTTCCGAATGCCGTCAGGCGATCCGCCTGATCGACAAGACCCTGGGCGATGCCAGCCCCGAGGACGTCGAGCGGGGAGTGCCTATCCAGCGGGGCAAGAGTGGTCCCAAGGGGGCGCTGTCGATCCTGATGAGCAAGCGCAACGAGCCCAATCTGTTGCTGCCGGAAAACCTCAACGACAACATCATCATCAACCAGTTGGTCGACCTGCATGCGCGTGACAAGGGGCTGCGCCTGGTACTGGTGACCAAGGACATCAACATGCGCCTCAAGGCGCGTGCCTGTGGCATCGCGGCCGAGGACTACAGCACCGACCAGTTGGTCGATGACGTGGACCTGTTGCCCAAGGGCTTCCACAATGTGCCCGGCTCGTTCTGGGACCGGGTCAGCAAGGTCGAGACCCGTCAGGGGCATGGGCGCACCTGGCACCAGGTGCAGATGACCGACAACCTGCCGGCTGTGCACGTCAATGAGTTCATCATCGATGAGCAGGGTTTCGTCGGTTGGGTGAAAGAGATCGATGCCGACGTGCTGCTGATCCTCGACCTGCATCAGGAACCGCTGCTGCACCAGGAGGCCTGGGGCCTGAAACCCCGCGACATCTACCAGAGCCTGGCGCTGTACGCCTTGCTCGACCCGGACATCCACCTGGTCAACCTGACCGGTGCCGCCGGTTCCGGCAAGACCATCCTGGCCCTGGCGGCCGCCATCGAGCAGACCATGGTCAGCAAGCGCTACCGGCGTATCATCGCCACCCGCAGCGTGCAGGGCCTGGACCAGGAAATCGGCTTCCTGCCCGGCACCGAGGCGGAGAAGATGGAGCCCTGGCTGGGAGCGATCACCGACAACCTCGAAGCCCTGCACATGGATGACGAAAGCACTCATGGCAGCGTCGACTACATCCTCAGCAAGGTGCCGTTGCAGTTCAAATCCCTCAACTACATCCGGGGCCGCAGCTTCCAGCAGAGCCTGATCCTGATCGACGAATGCCAGAACCTCACGCCGCACCAGATGAAGACCATCATCACCCGTGCCGGCGCCGGTTCCAAAGTGGTGTGCCTGGGTAACCTGGCACAGATCGATACTCCCTACCTGTCCGCGACCAGTTCCGGGCTGACCTACCTGACCGAACGCTTCAAGGACTTCCCGAACGGCGTGCACATCACCCTGCAGGGCGTGCCGCGTTCGATCCTGGCCGAATACGCCGAATCCCACCTGTAAACCGCAACCCGGGCGGCCGCGCGCCGCCCGGTCCGGTGCCCATCTCGGGCGTGCGGAAAACTGACCCGCGGGTTTACAATCGACGCTCCTGATCAGGAGTATCGCCGTGCTGACTCATCTCGATTCCCAAGGTCGCGCCAATATGGTCGACGTCACCGACAAGGCCGTGACCTTTCGCGAGGCGCTGGCCGAAGCGCGGGTGCGCATGTTGCCGCAAACCCTGCAAATGATCGTCAGTGGCGGTCACCCCAAGGGTGACGTGTTCGCCGTGGCGCGTATCGCCGGGATCCAGGCGGCGAAGAAGACTTCCGAACTGATTCCGCTCTGCCACCCGCTGATGCTCACCAGCGTCAAGGTCGAGCTGAGCGCCGAGGGCGAGGATGCCGTGCGCATCGTGGCGCGCTGCAAGCTGTCCGGCCAGACAGGGGTGGAGATGGAGGCGCTGACGGCGGCCAGTGTCGCGGCGTTGACGATCTATGACATGTGCAAGGCGGTCGACCGTGGCATGACCATCGAGAACGTGCGCCTGCTGGAGAAGCTCGGCGGCAAGAGCGGTCACTATCAGGCGGATGCGTCATGAAGCTCGATGTGCAGTTCTTTGCCCGCTACCGGGAAGTCCTCGGGGTGGATGCCGAACAGGTCGAGGGCGAGTTCGCCACGCTCGGGCACTTGCGCGACCACCTGCTGCAGCGCGGTGGCAACTGGCAGGTGCTGGCCGAGCAGGGCCTGATGTGCGCGCGTAACCAGGAACTGTGCGGGGTGGGCGAGCCGCTGGTCGATGGGGACGAGGTGGCGTTCTTTCCTACCGTGACCGGAGGCTGAGATGGCGGTTCGTATCCAGGCCGGAGCCTTCGATCCGGGCGCCGAAGTCAATGCGTTGCACGCGGCGAATGTGGGTATCGGCGCGGTGGTCAGCTTTGTCGGCTATGTGCGTGACTTCAATGACGGGCGCGAAGTGGCCGGGATGTTTCTCGAACATTATCCGGGCATGACCGAGAAGGCGCTGGGCAAGATCATCAGCGAGGCCGAGCAGCGCTGGCCGCTGCTGCGGCTGGAGGTTCTGCATCGGATCGGGGCGCTGGAGCCGGGGGAGCCGATCGTGTTCGTCGGTGTGGCCAGTGCCCACCGCCAGGCGGCGTTCGACGCCTGCAACTTCGTCATGGACTATCTCAAGACCCGGGCGCCGTTCTGGAAGAAGGAAAACACCGCCGAGGGGCCGCGTTGGGTCGAGGGGCGGGCCAGCGACCAGGCGGCGGCGCAACGCTGGAAGTAGCGGTCTGCTTGAGGGCCTCTTTGCGGGCAGGTCCGGCTCCTGCAGTCAGTCGTCGTTCACCCGCTCTGTGTACGCCAAAGGCCTGCTGGAACTGGGGCCTGTCGGTTGCCGCATCCCCGCGAAGACCGCGGTGAAATCACGGTAAATCTCCCTTCACGGCCACCTCGGGCCGGCTGCATTTGCTCGTTGACGGATTGTACATATAAGTCCAGTATGGATTTATAAGTACAAAATCAAGTTGTTTTCTTCTGTCTACTGCCGTGTCACAACACCTCCAATAACCAGCGGGAGCCCCAGCATGAAGAAGTTCACCCGGATCTGTGCCGTTACCCTGAGCCTGCTCACCAGCGCCAGCCCGTTCGCCGCCGAGAAGACCTTGCGCATCGGCATCGAGGCGGCCTATCCGCCGTTTGCGTTCAAGACCGCCGAAGGCAGGATCGGCGGCTTCGACTACGACATCGGCAATGCCTTGTGCGCGCAGATGCAGGTCAAGTGCGAATGGGTCGAGGGCGAGTTCGACGGGCTGATTCCGTCGCTCAAGGTCAAGAAGATCGATGCGGCGCTGTCGTCGATGACCATTACCGACGAGCGCAAGAAGTCGGTGGATTTCACCCACAAGTACTACTTCACCTCCTCGCGGCTGGTGATGAAGCAGGGTGCGGTGGTGGATGATCAGTACACCAGCCTCAAGGGCAAGACCATTGGCGTACAGCGTGCGACCACCACTGACCGCTACGCCACCGAGGTCCTGGAACCGCGGGGTATCAAGGTGGTGCGCTATGGCAACAACGAAGAGATCTATATGGACCTGGCGTCCGGGCGTCTGGATGGCATCTTCGCCGACACCATTCCTTTGAGCGATTTCCTGGCGATGCCGCGGGGCGCGGGCTATGCCTTTGCAGGGCCTGAACTGAAGGACCCGAAATATGTCGGCGAAGGCGCGGGGATCGCCGTGCGCAAGGGCAACAGCGAGTTGCTGGGTCAGTTGAACAAGGCCATCGACGGTATCCGTGCCAGTGGCGAATACCAGAAGATCGAAGGGAAGTACTTCAAGTCGGATATCTACGGCGACTGAGTGCCGGAGCCCGCTCGCCACAATGGGGGTCTGTCTGATAGCTCCGGCTGCTTCAGACCTCTGCCTTCAATTCCTTCAGGTGCTTGTAAACGGTCGCCCGGCCCATGTTCAGCACGTTCGCCACATAGTTGGCCGCGCTCTTGCCCTTGAACGCGCCCTCGGCATGGAGGGCCAGCACCAGCTCGCGCTTGTGGTCGCGGGTCAGCAGGTTGAGCCCCAGTTGCCGCTGGCGCAGCCAGTTGTGCAGGAAAGTGTTGATCCGTTCCTGCCAGTCATCACGAAACAGTGCATCCGGTTGCGGCACCAGCTTGCTGGAGGAGAGGAACAGGTCCAGCGCAGCCTTGACGCTTTCAAACAGGGAAATATTCAGATTGATGCACAGCACCGCCAGCGGAGTGCCCTGGCTGTCACGCAGGACGGTGCTGACACTGCGAATCTTCTGGCCATCCCAGTTGAGCTTCTCATAGGGGCCGATATTGCGCTCGCTGACTTGCCCGTCAAGCATGTCCTCCAGGGCGGCATCGTCGCCAATCTCGCGTTTGGAGATATTGTTGGCGATGTAGTCGACCTTTTGTGTGCGCAGGTCGTGCAGCACCACTTCCGCATGGGGAAAGAACAGCGTGGCAATGGCGTCGGCAATGGCTCGGAAATTATCCAGGGCGGGATCCTGTCGGGGTGTCATGGTCTTCTCCAGGCGGCGTCAGCGCCCCGGTAAGGGCGCTGGCAGTGTGCCGTAATCGCCGGCGGTCGTCATCCCAGGCGGGCAGGCGAGAGCATCGCGGCGGTCAGGCCGAAGTGTTCGAGGTGGGCCGGCAAGGCCTGGCCACGCACCAGGGCAGCGCTGGCCTGGCCCATGGCGGGAGAGGTCTGGATGCCGTAACCGCCCTGCGCCGCCACCCAGAACAGACCTGTGACCGAAGGGTCGAAACCGGCCACCAGGTTACCGTCGCTGACAAAACTGCGCAGGCCGGCCCAGGTGCGGGTCGGGCGGCGGATGCTCAGGGTGGTGGCTTCCTCGATCTGGTAGATGCCCATGGCAATGTCCAGTTCCTCGGGTTGTACGTCGTGGGGTTCGACCGGGTCGGCGTTGGCCGGCGAGCCCAGGAACATGCCGGCATCCGGTTTCATGTAGAACGATTCGTCCAGGCTCACCAGCATGGGCCAGTGATGGCTTTCCAGGCCTTCGGGCGGTGCGAAGATAAACGCGGCCCGGCGCTTGGGCTGCAGGCCCAGCGCGGCGGCACCGGCCAGATGACCGATATGATCGGCCCAGGCGCCGGCAGCGTTGATGATCACCGGGGCGCTGAAGGTCTGTCCGTTGGTCAGAACTTGCCAGCGGCCGTCGGCATCGCGCTCCAGGCCGAGGACTTCGCAGTCGGTGTGGATTTCCCCGCCTTGGCGACGGATGCCGCGCAGGTAGCCCTGGTGCAGGGCATCGGTGTCGATATCGCTGGCGCTGGGGTCATAGAAGGCGCCGTGGACCTTGTCCCGGCGCAGGATCGGCAGGCGTGCGCAGGCCTCGTCGGCGCTGAGCTTCTGTACCTCGGGGACGCTGGCCTTGGCGCTCAGGTACTGCGACAGCAGTTCGTCCGGGTCGCCGTTGAAGTCTACTGTCATCTCGCCACGGGCGGTGAGCAGCGGGTGTTCGGCGAAGCCGGCGGGTGGATGGTCGAAAAAGTCCCGGCTGGCGAGGGTGAGCGCGCGTACCTGAGCGGTGCCGTAGGCGGCACTGTAGAGGGCTGCCGAACGGCCGGTGGAATGGTAGGCCGGATGCGACTCGCGCTCGAGCACGATGACCCGGCCGTGTGCGGCGAGCCAGAAACCGGTGGACGCGCCGGCAATGCCGCCGCCGATGATGATGAAATCTGCCTGGCTCATTCAAGGTCTCCTGAAAGGTGAGGTTGGGGGGGCGGGCCTGCCGAAAAAGGGCTGGGCAGTCTTTGCGGCGGGCCGCGTTATCGTTCTTCCCGGGCAGGCCCGCCCCACAGTGCGGGGGACAAGGTGCGATCAGCGGGCGTTGTGCAGATGATAGAGCGCATTGGCCAGCGCGATATCTTCCAGGCCCAGGCCGATGGAGCGGAAAAAGACATGCCGTGCGTACTCCGGGCGCGGGACCTGTCCACTCAGCAATTCGGCCAGGTCGCCACGAATGCTGTCGGCCTCCCAGTCGTGCTTGCAACTGGCAATCAGCATCTCTCCCGCCGAGTCCGGGGTGGTCTTGCGGTAGTCGCAGTAGACCTCCATCGCTTCCAGGGCTTGCGGCGGGATTTCATGGGCGCGCGGCGCATTGGTGCTGATGGAGGTGATCAGGGCCGGTTTGCCCAGTGTGCGCGGATCAATGACCGGGGTCGCGGAGGAGGTGCAAAGCATGATCACATCGGCCTCCTCCAGGGCTGCGTCGAGGTGCGCGACGAGTTCCAGGTGGGGTTCGATCTCCAACAGGCGCCCGCGGGTTTCGGCACCGAGGTTGGGCGAATACAAGCGTATGCTCCGCCATTCACGCAGGTTCCTGGCATAACGCAGGTGTGCCTGGGCCACCGGGCCACTGCCGACGATCGCCAGGCGGCTGGCGCTCGGCGCAGCCAGGGCGTCCACGGCCACTGCGGTGGTCGCCGCGGTACGGGCAGTCGTCAGCTCGCCGGCGTCGCAAAGCAACAGCGGCTGGCCGCTGTCCATGGACATCAGCAGGGTCCAGGCGGTGACCAGCGGACCCTGCTCGCGCACGATATAGGGCGAGGTCTTGATGCCGTAGACACGCTCCTCGGCCAGCACTCCCAGGTAGTTGATGAAATCACCGTCCCCTTGTGGAAAACCGACCTGTTGCTGGGCCGGTTGCACCGCCTTTGCGGCTGCGAGATCACGGAACAGTCTGCGCATGATCTGCGGTACGTCGAGTTGCTGCAGTAACTGATGCGCCTGCGGCTGTGCAATCACGTAAGGGGTGGGGCTGGGCATGCGTGGGGTTCCCTTGGATTTTATTGAACTTTTTTGTCTATTATGGACTTTTAGTTCAATTCGGCAATCCGCAGGCGAAAAAAAACGCCGACTGCGAACAGGCGGCGTTCTTGCGTAGCGCTTGGGGTGTGCGTCAAGGACGCTGACGCACCACCGGTCGCAGCAAGTGCGTCGGCGGCATCTCGCAACTGATCTTGCGCCCCAGCAGTTCCTCGATCGACGGCAACTGGTAGGAGTCGTCCTCGCCGGCGAAGCTGATGGACACGCCATCGGCCCCGGCACGACCGGTACGCCCGATACGGTGTACATAGTCATCCGGCACTTCCGGCAGGGTGAAGTTGATCACGTGGCTGATGCCGTCGATATGGATCCCGCGCCCGGCGACATCGGTGGCCACCAGTACGCGGATCTTGCCTTCGCGGAAACCTTCCAGGGTCTTGATGCGCTTGTGCTGCGGCACGTCGCCGGACAGTTGGGCGGCGTTCACGCCGTCACGCACCAGGCGTTCCTCGATACGCCGCACCTCGTCCTTGCGGTTGGCGAAGACCATCACCCGTTCCCAGCCGTTGTCGTTGACCAGGTTGTACAGCAGCTTGTACTTGTCGGCCGAGGCCACCGCATAGATGTGCTGCTCGACGTTCTGGTTGGCGACGTTCTGCGATTCGATCTCGACGATCGCCGGGTCGGTGGTCCATTGCCGGGCAAGGTTCATCACGTCGTCGGTGAAGGTTGCGGAGAACAGCAGGGTCTGGCGTTCGCTTTTCGGCGGGGTCTGGCGAATGATCTGGCGAACCTGCGGGATGAAGCCCATGTCGAGCATGCGGTCGGCTTCGTCCAGCACCATCACCTCGACCATGTCCAGGTGCACCTCGCCGCGCTGGTTGAAGTCCAGCAGGCGGCCCGGGGTGGCGACGAGAATGTCGCAATGACGGGCTTCGAGCTGCTTGAGCTGCTTGTCGAAATCCATGCCGCCGACGAACTGCATGACGTTCAGGCCGGTGTACTTGGTCAGGTCGGCGGCGTCCTTGGCGATCTGCACCACCAGTTCACGGGTCGGCGCGATGATCAGTGCCCGCGGCTCGCCCATGTAGCGCTCGGCCGGAGGTGGTGTCTGCAGCAACTGGGTGATGGTCGAGATCAGGAAGGCGGCGGTCTTGCCGGTGCCGGTCTGGGCGCGGCCGATCGCATCCTTGCCGGCCAGGGTGTAGCCCAGCACCTGCGCCTGGATAGGCGTGCAGTAGGGGAAGCCCAGGTCGTGGATGGCGTGCATCAGTTCCGGTGCCAGCCTGAAGTCGTGGAAGCGGGTCTTGCCTTCCTGGGGTTCGACGACGAAGTCCTCCAGCTTCCACGGTGCCGGTTTTGGCTTCGGCGCCCGCTCGCGGCGTGGCTGGGCGGCCTTGGGCTTCCCGGCGCTGGGCTGGCCGGAGGGCTGTGGGGCGGCGGTCGGCTGGGCTTTCGGTTTGGCCGCGGGCTCGGCACGTTCCGACGACTGGCCGGTCAGGCGGCTTTCTGGTGGGGGAGTCGGAGTGCCGGTACCTGGTGCGAGCTGCTCAGTCTCGCCTTTACCGAATATTTTTTTGAGTGCTTTGAGCACGGTCGTCTCATCAATTGGTTAAGGAATGTACGCCGGCCAGTGTAATGCAAGAATCGGGCGCGGCGTAGTGCGTTACGGCGATCAGCGCAAACGAGCGGCCAGCCAGGTGCCGATGTCGTTGATTTCCTCCGGTAACACTTCGTGGCCCATTGGGTATTCCTGCCATGTCGCGGTGACATCATTGCGCTTCAGGTGCTCGTAGGCGGTGCGACCCATGGCGTTCTGCACCACTTCGTCGTAATGGCCATGCAGGCAATACACCGGAATCCGTTGCTGGCTGGCCGAAAGCTGCAATTCGTCACTGAAGGTCGGGGCGTAGGTCGACAGGGCCAGCACGCCACCGAGGGCGCCCTGCCACCTCAGGAAAGCGGTGTGCAGCACCACCGCGCCGCCCTGGGAGAAGCCGGCGAGGAAGATTCGCGTCGGGTCGATACCTTCGGCCCGCTGGGCCTCGATCAGTGCGATCACGCTGTCTGCCGAGGCCTCGAGCTCTTCGTGGCTGATGGAGCGCGCCGGGCTCATGGCCAGGATGTCATACCAGCTGGGCATGGCGTAGCCGCCGTTGATCGTGACGGCGCGGGTTGGAGCCTGGGGTAGCACGAACCGGGTGCTCGGCAGGCGCTCCTGCAGGGCCTCGGCCACGGGCAGGAAGTCGTAGCGATCGGCGCCCAGGCCGTGAAGCCAGATGACACAGGCATCGGCGGGTTTGGCCGGGTGGATGATCAGGGGATCGGTCATATCTGCTCCATTTGCTCCATTAATGTGCGTGCGCTCCGATTGGGTGCGTGATTGCAGTGCACAGCTGGCGTATCTGTTAAGAAGATGTCGCAACTTTGAAAGTTTTCTTGTTGACCTCTGGCTGAATCGCTTTACCCATCACTGTGGTACGGGCTTTGCTATGGGAGATTCGAGTGTGTGCTTTCCCCCGCTGGCGGTAACACTAACAGGCTAGCGTCAGCAGTGGGATAGCACGAATCCGGCTAACGGATTCGGATTGATGTTCGCCACCGGCCGGGAAGGCTCCGCGAACACAGGGCGCAAGCCGTTCGGCCGATTGGCGGGCAATGAGTGCACCCCGGGGATGTCCCCCAACTAGACTCATGGCTCAAAGTCTTTGTCGCTGACCCAAAAATAAGCCAACCCGGGTCAACTAACGCCTCATAAGGGTGCGACAAGGCTCTAGCTCCGACACAACAAGAGCAACTGGAGGTTTGAATGAAGATGTTGAAATCCACCCTGGCAGTCGTGACTGCTGCTGTCGTCCTGGGTGTCAGCGGTTTTGCACAAGCGGGTGCCACCCTCGATGCCGTTCAGAAGAAGGGTTTTATCCAGTGCGGTGTGAGTGATGGTCTGCCAGGTTTCTCGGTACCTGACGCCAGCGGCAAGATCATCGGTATCGACGCCGACGTCTGCCGCGCCGTTGCCGCTGCCGTGTTCGGCGATGCGACCAAGGTCAAGTTCAGCCAGTTGAATGCCAAGGAGCGTTTCACCGCCCTGCAGTCCGGCGAGATCGACATCCTTTCGCGTAACACCACCATGACCAGTTCCCGTGACGCGGGCATGGGCCTGAAATTCCCCGGCTTCATCACCTACTACGACGGCGTGGGCTTCCTGGCCAACAACAAGCTGGGCGTGAAGAGTGCCAAGGAACTGGATGGCGCGACCATCTGCATTCAAGCCGGTACCACCACCGAACTGAACGTGTCCGACTACTTCCGTGCCAATGGCCTGAAGTACACCCCGATCACCTTTGACACCTCCGACGAAAGCGCCAAGTCGCTGGAATCCGGTCGTTGCGACGTACTGACTTCGGACAAGTCCCAACTGTTCGCCCAGCGCAGCAAGCTGGCTTCGCCGAAGGACTACGTGGTTCTGCCGGAAACCATTTCCAAGGAGCCTCTGGGCCCGGTCGTGCGTAACGGCGACGACGAGTGGCTGGCCATCGTGCGCTGGGTCGGCTACGCGCTGCTCAACTCCGAGGAAGCCGGTATCACCTCGAAAAACGTCGAGGCTGAAGCCAAGTCGACCAAGAACCCTGACGTAGCCCGCCTGCTGGGCGCCGACGGTGAATATGGCAAGGACCTCAAGCTGCGCAAGGACTGGGTTGTGCAGATCGTCAAGCAGGTCGGTAACTACGGCGAGATCTTCGAGAAGAACCTCGGCAAGAGCACTCCGCTGGAAATCGATCGTGGCCTGAACGCCCTGTGGAACAACGGCGGTATTCAATACGCACCTCCTGTGCGCTGATTGATCTGTCGCCCGGCGGGCCAACCGCCGGGCGATCTTCCCTGTTCCGTTTTTTCTGGGGCACTTCATGCAAAATCAAGTCGGCGCACCAAAGCAGAGGCTCAGCCTCAGCGATCCGCGAGTGCGTGCGTGGTTATTCCAGATCATCACGGTTGTCGCGGTGATCGCCTTGGGCTGGTACCTGTTCCACAACACCCAGACCAACCTGCAACACCGGGGCATCACCTCGGGCTTCGGTTTCCTCGAGCGCAGTGCCGGTTTCGGTATCGCTCAGCACCTGATCGACTACACCGAATCCGACAGCTATGCGCGTGTATTCGTCATCGGTCTGCTCAACACCCTGCTGGTGACCTTTATCGGTGTGATCCTGGCGACGATCCTGGGCTTCATCATCGGCGTCGCGCGGCTGTCGTCGAACTGGATCATCAACAAGCTGGCGACCATCTATGTCGAGGTGTTCCGCAACATCCCGCCATTGCTGCAGATCCTGTTCTGGTACTTCGCGGTGTTCCTGACCATGCCGGGGCCGCGCAACAGCCATAACATCGCCGATACGTTCTTCGTCAGCAGCCGGGGCCTGAACATGCCGGCGGCCATCGCCGCGCCAGGCTTCTGGCCGTTCGTGGTCAGCCTGGTACTGGCCATCGTCGCGATCGTCTTCATGACCCGCTGGGCCAACCGGCGCTTTGAAGAAACCGGCGAGCCGTTCCACAAGTTCTGGGCCGGGCTGGGGTTGTTCATCGTTATCCCGCTGCTCTGCACGCTGGTCTTCGGCGCGCCGGTGCACTGGGAAATGCCCAAGCTGCAAGGCTTCAACTTCGTTGGCGGCTGGGTATTGATCCCTGAACTGCTGGCGCTGACCCTGGCCCTGACGGTGTACACCGCGGCGTTCATCGCCGAAATCGTCCGTTCGGGTATCCGTTCGGTCAGCCATGGCCAGACCGAGGCGGCGCGCTCCCTGGGGCTGCGCAACGGTCCGACCCTGCGCAAGGTGATCATCCCCCAGGCCCTGCGCGTGATCATTCCACCGCTGACCAGCCAATACCTGAACCTGGCGAAGAACTCGTCCCTGGCGGCCGGTATCGGTTATCCGGAAATGGTTTCGCTGTTTGCCGGTACGGTGCTCAACCAGACCGGGCAGGCCATCGAAGTCATTGCCATCACCATGAGCGTGTACCTGGCGATCAGTATCAGCATTTCCCTGCTGATGAACTGGTACAACAAGCGCATCGCGCTGATCGAGCGGTGAGGAAAGGCCCATGAGTTCCCATACCTTCAAACCTGACATGCCCCCACCGAGCAGCAGCATCGGCGTGGTCGCATGGATTCGGGCCAACATGTTCTCCAGCTGGATCAACACGCTGCTGACCCTGTTCGCCTTCTATCTGATCTATCTGGTGGTGCCGCCGATCCTGCATTGGGCGATCCTGGATGCCAACTGGGTCGGCACCACCCGTGCCGACTGCACCAAGAGCGGTGCCTGCTGGGTGTTCATCCAGCAGCGTTTTGGCCAGTTCATGTACGGCTACTACCCGCAGGAACTGCGCTGGCGCATCGATTCGACGGTGTGGCTGGCGATCATCGGTGCGGCGCCGCTGTTCATCTCGCGCTTCCCGCGCAAGGCGATCTACGGCCTGTGCTTCCTGGTGGTGTTCCCGATCGTCGCCTTCATCCTGCTGCACGGCGGCTTCGGCCTGGAAACCGTGGCGACCAGCCAGTGGGGCGGCCTGATGCTGACTCTGGTGATCGCTACCGTCGGTATCGCCGGCGCCCTGCCGCTGGGCATCCTGCTGGCGCTGGGACGACGTTCCAATCTGCCGGCGATCCGTGTGGTCTGCGTGACCTTCATCGAGTTCTGGCGCGGCGTGCCGCTGATCACCGTGCTGTTCATGTCCTCGGTGATGCTGCCGTTGTTCCTGCCCGAGGGCATGAACTTCGACAAGCTGTTGCGGGCACTGATCGGGGTGATCATGTTCCAGTCGGCGTATGTCGCCGAAGTGGTGCGTGGCGGCCTGCAGGCCATTCCGAAAGGGCAGTACGAAGCCGCGGCCGCGATGGGCCTGGGCTACTGGCGCGCCATGGGCCTGGTGATTCTGCCGCAGGCCCTGAAGCTGGTGATCCCCGGCATCGTCAACACGCTGATCGCATTGTTCAAGGATACGAGCCTGGTGATCATCATCGGTCTGTTCGACCTGCTCAACAGCGTCAAGCAGGCCGCCGCCGACCCGAAATGGCTCGGCATGGCTACCGAGGGCTACGTGTTCGCCGCCCTGGTGTTCTGGATTTTCTGTTTTGGTATGTCCCGCTACTCCATGCATCTGGAGCGCAAGCTGGACACAGGCCACAAGCGTTAGGAGTCAAGTGATGAGCGAAGCGATCAAACAGCCTGTGGGTCCTGAAGGCATTATTCAGATGCAGGGCGTGAACAAGTGGTACGGGCAGTTCCACGTACTGAAGGACATCAACCTGAACGTGCGGCAGGGCGAGCGTATCGTGCTCTGCGGTCCGTCCGGCTCGGGCAAGTCGACCACCATCCGCTGCCTCAACCGCCTGGAAGAGCACCAGCAGGGCCGCATCGTGGTCGATGGCGTGGAACTGACCAACGACCTCAAGCAGATCGAGGCGATCCGCCGTGAAGTCGGCATGGTGTTCCAGCACTTCAACCTGTTCCCGCACCTGACCATTCTGCAGAACTGCACCCTGGCGCCGATGTGGGTTCGCAAGATGCCCAAGCGCAAGGCGGAAGAAATCGCCATGCACTACCTGGAGCGCGTGCGTATCCCGGACCAGGCGCACAAGTTCCCCGGGCAGCTCTCCGGCGGCCAGCAACAGCGTGTGGCGATTGCCCGTGCACTGTGCATGAAACCGAAGATCATGCTGTTCGACGAGCCGACCTCGGCCCTCGACCCGGAAATGGTGAAGGAGGTTCTGGACACCATGATCGGCTTGGCCGAAGACGGCATGACCATGCTCTGCGTGACCCACGAAATGGGCTTTGCCCGTACCGTGGCCAACCGCGTGATCTTCATGGACAAGGGCGAGATCGTCGAACAGGCGGCCCCGAACGACTTCTTCGACAACCCGCAGAACGATCGGACCAAGACGTTCCTCAGCCAGATCCTGCATTGATCGACTGGCGTTGAATGAAGAACCCGGACCTGGTCCGGGTTTTTTTATGGGGCGGCATCGACTGTCGCCTGCGGCTTGAGCGCCCGCCGGTTTCTGGGATAGGCTAGTGAAAATTCATCCTATGATTGGATGTCAAGGCGAGACCATGTCCCCAAGCATTCCCCTGATCAGGCGCTCCCTGGTCGACCAGGCCCTGGAGCAATTGCGCGAACGCATCACCCGCGGCACCTGGGTGGTGGGCGAACGCCTGCCGACCGAGCCGGAGTTGGCGGCCGAGCTGGGCATCAGCCGCAACACCATGCGCGAGGCCATGCGTGTGCTGGCGTTTTCCGGGTTGATCGAGATTCGCCAGGGCGACGGCAGTTATGTGCGGGCCACCACCGATCCGCTGGCGACCATGCAGGCGTTGTCGCGCTGTTCCCTGGACCAGGCGCGCGAGACGCGGCACAGTTTTGAAGTCGAGGCCATTGGTCTGGCGGCCCTGCGTCGTACCGATGAGGACCTCAAGGGGTTGCGTGAAGCCCTGGATGCCAGCAGCCACCACTACCATGGTGATCTCGACTGCTTCATCTCCTGCGACCTGGTCTTTCACCAGCGGCTGATCGACGCCGCGCACAACCCCATGCTCAGCGAGCTGTATCGCTACTTCTCCAGCGTGATCGCCAGCGCCTTGCGCCAGACCCTCGACATCACGCCCCGCCGCCAGTCGGTGTTCGATCTGCATGTCGCGCTGCTCGAGGCAGTCGAGCAGCGCGATCCCGAACGCGCCAAGGCCCTGTGCAGGACCCTGATCAATGAACCTTGAATCCGAGACCATCATGCCCCGTTCCATTTCCGAGGCCGGCGCCTCGACGCAGCCGCGCCGAGGCGAACTCGATCCGCTGCTGATCGATGCCGAAGCCGATGACGCCATCGTCCAGCAGGCTCACCCGGTACTGCGCCGTCCCTGGCTGTTGCTGCTGGGGCTGGTGCTGGTGGCGTTGAACCTGCGCCCGGCGCTGTCGAGCATGGCACCGATGCTCAGCGAAGTGTCCCGCAGCCTCGGCTTGTCGGCGGCCAAGGCCGGCCTGCTGACGACCCTGCCGGTACTCTGCCTGGGCCTGTTCGCGCCCCTGGCGCCGGTGCTGGCCCGGCGTTTCGGCAGCGAGCGGGTGGTTCTGGGGATTCTCCTGACCCTGGCCGGCGGCATGCTCCTGCGCAGTTCCCTGGGCGAGTTCGGCCTGTTTGCCGGCAGTATCCTGGCTGGCGCGAGCATTGGTGTGATCGGCGTCCTGCTGCCGGGGATCGTCAAGCGTGACTTTGCCAGGCATGCCGGGACCATGACCGGGGTCTACACCATGGCCCTGTGCCTGGGGGCGGCCATGGCGGCGGGCTCGACCGTGCCACTGAGTCAGCACTTCGGTAACAGCTGGTCGCTGGGGTTGGGCTTCTGGGTGGTGCCGGCCCTGGTGGCGGCCGTGGTATGGCTGCCGCAGGTCGGCAGCCGGCAGGGGGCGCACCAGGCGGCCTATCGTGTGCGTGGCCTGTTGCGTGATCCGCTGGCCTGGCAGGTGACCCTGTACATGGGCCTGCAATCGTCGCTGGCCTACATCGTGTTCGGTTGGCTGCCTTCGGTGCTGATCGGCCGTGGCCTGACGCCAACCCAGGCGGGGATCGTGCTCTCCGGTTCGATCCTGGTCCAGCTGGCCAGTTCCCTGGCGGCGCCCTGGCTGGCGACCCGTGGCAAGGACCAGCGACTGGCGATCCTGGTGGTCATGCTGCTGACCCTGGGTGGCCTGTTCGGTTGCCTGTACGCGCCCCTCGACGGCCTGTGGGGTTGGGCGATCGTGCTGGGGCTTGGGCAGGGGGGGACCTTCAGCCTGGCACTGACCCTGATCGTCCTGCGTTCGCGCGATGCCCATGTGGCGGCGAACCTGTCGAGCATGGCCCAGGGCATCGGCTACACCCTGGCGTCGATGGGCCCGTTCGCGGTGGGCCTGGTGCATGACCTCACCGGCGGCTGGCAGGCGCTGGGCTGGATTTTCGCGGTGGTCGGCCTGGGTGCCATCGTCGCCGGGCTCGGGGCCGGGCGGGCGCTGTATGTGCAGGTCAACAGCGAAAAACTCTGAATGGCCCCGTACTCCCGGTATTCGAATGGCGAATGCCGATAGTCAGCGGCGCATTTGCGGACTATCGTGCAGGCAATCCTTTTACCTGCACGGAGCCCGTACATGAGTGATGCCCACAGCGCGTTGATTACCGAGTTCTACAAGGCCTTCCAGCGGCTGGATGCCGAGGCGATGAGCGCCTGCTACACCGAGGATGTGCTGTTCAGCGACCCGGCCTTCGGTGAGTTGCGCGGGCGTGATGCCGGCGACATGTGGCGCATGCTCACCACCCGGGCCAAGGACTTTTCCCTGACCTTCGACAATGTCCGTGCCGACGAGCGCAGCGGTGGTGCTCATTGGGTGGCGACCTACCTGTTCAGCCAGACCGGCAACATCGTGGTCAACGATATCCAGGCCCGCTTCGTGTTCCGCGACGGCAAGATCTGCGAGCATCACGACAGTTTTGACCTGTGGCGCTGGGCCCGCCAGGCATTGGGGGCCAAGGGCTTGATCCTGGGCTGGACGCCGCTGGTGAAGAATGCCGTGCGTGGCCAGGCGCTCAAGGGACTCAAGGCATTCCAGGCAGGCCGCTGAGGTCTGTTAAGATCGTTTCCCCGTTTCCGCTCAAGCCGCCTGCCACGTGAACACCAGCCCGGAACCCGTAGTCATCGCCGAGACCGTCGTGCCGGCGACCAAATCCTGGTTCGTCTATCTGGTGCGGGCGGCCAACGGTTCGTTGTACTGCGGTATCAGCGACGACCCGCAGCGGCGTTTCGCCTCGCACCAGAGCGGCAAGGGCGCGCGCTTCTTTCACTCGAGCCCCGCGGTGGCGCTGGTCTACGTCGAAGCGTGCCGTGACAAGGGCGATGCCCTGCGTCAGGAGCGCCTGATCAAGAAACTGCGCAAGAGCGCCAAGGAGGCGTTGGCGGCGAGCTTTTGCCTGGAAGCCTTTTCGGTCGGGCGAAAATGACCCGCGCTCCCTGGCCGTACCGTCGGCCATTAGTGCCTTCGATAGGGCGATATCAGCCAGGTCGGGTAGGCTGGCGCCGATTTGCAGGCTAAGCTGCGGACTCCTACTCGTACGGCGGATCCCGGCATGTCTGAGCTGATTCTTCACCACTATCCAACGTCCCCCTTTGCCGAAAAGGCTCGGCTGCTGCTGGGTTTCAAGGGGCTGTCCTGGCGCTCGGTGAACATCCCGCCGATGATGCCCAAGCCTGACCTGACGGCCCTGACCGGTGGCTATCGCAAGACTCCGGTGCTGCAGGTGGGCGCGGATATCTACTGCGATACCGCGCTGATCGCCCGTCGCCTGGAGCAGGAAAAGGCTTCGCCGGCATTGTTCCCCGAAGGCCGGGAGATGGTGGCCACGACGTTTGCCGCCTGGGCCGATTCGGTGGCCTTCCGGCATGCCGTGGCTCTGGTGTTCCAGCCGGAATCGGCGGCGGTGCGTTTCGCCCGGTTCTCCCCGGAACAGGCCAAGGCCTTCATGGCTGACCGTGCCGGGTTGTTCAGCGGTGGGTCGGCCACCCGGGTTCCGCTGGAGGAAGCCAGGCATTCATGGCCGGCCTTCATGGCCCGACTGGAACAGCAACTGCAGCGTGAGGAAGGTGACTTCCTGTTCGGCGAGCCATCCATCGCCGATTTCTCGATGGCGCATATCCTGTGGTTCCTCAAGGCTACGCCGGTCACTTCGCCGCTGGTGGATGAGTACCCTGCAGTGCTGGCCTGGTTCGAGCGGGTGATGGGCTTCGGGCACGGTGCCTCGAACGTGATGACGGCCGAGGAGGCGGTACAGGTGGCACGGGAAGCTGTGCCGGCAGAGCTGCCCGAGGAACCTTTCGTCGATCCGAACGGCTTCACCGCGGGGCAGCAGGTGGTGATTGCCGCCACGGACTACGGCGTCGACCCGGTGGCGGGCGAGCTGCTGTTTGCCGGCAGCGAGGAACTGATCCTGCGGCGTGAGGATGAGCGGGCGGGGGTGGTGCATGTGCACTTCCCGCGGCTGGGGTTCCGTATCGAGCCGCGTTGAGCGGCGTAGGCCGCGTGCAGCAGCATTCTGTAGGAGCAGGCTGTGCGGCGTCCGATTTGTCCGCGAACAGGCCCGTGCGGCTGCTGAAAGCTTCGCGGGCAAGCCCGCTCCTGCAGGGCGGAGTCACTTGAGGGCAGCGAGGATGTCGTCTGGTCGATAACCGCGAATCAGCGTGCCGTTGACGTCGAGTATCGGAATCCCGCCGCCGCCCAGGGCCTGGTAGGCCTTGCGCGCCTGCGCGTCCTTTTCGATATCGAATTCCTTGAACGGAATGTCCTTCTGGTCAAGAAAGCGCCGGGTCGCCTGGCAGTAGCCACACCATTCGGTGGCGTAGAGCACCACCCGGGCCTGGCTGCGGGTCTGCTCGGACACCACCGATTCGGGGTGGAACACCCGCTCGATCCTGCCCCAGTTCTGGTAGACCACGACCACCAGCAGGATCAGCAGGAACTTCTTCAGCACGCCAGCGAGCATCGATCAGTCCTTGCGGCGCTTGAGCTGATCGGTGAGCTGGGTCGGCAGGCCCTTGATGATCAGTGTGCCGGCTTCCTCGTCATACTCGATCTTCGAGCCCAGCAGGTGTGCCTCGAAGCTGATGGACAGCCCTTCGGCTCGACCGGTGAAGCGGCGGAACTGGTTCAGGGTGCGTTTGTCTGCCGGGATTTCCGGGGACAGGCCGTAGTCCTTGTTGCGAATGTGTTCGTAGAACGCCCGTGGGCGATCCTCGTCGATCAGCCCCGAGAGTTCCTCCAGGGCTACCGGCTCGCCGAGTTTCGCCTGGCTGCTGGCATAGTCGACCAGGGCCTTGGTTTTCTCGCGGGCGTCGTCTTCGGGCAGGTCCTCGCTCTCGACGAAGTCGCTGAAGGCCTTGAGCAGGGTACGGGTTTCGCCCGGGCCGTCGACGCCTTCCTGGCAGCCGATGAAGTCGCGGAAGTACTCCGAGACCTTCTTGCCGTTCTTGCCCTTGATGAAGGAAATGTACTGCTTGGACTGCTTGTTGTTCTGCCACTCGGAAATGTTGATCCGCGCGGCCAGGTGCAACTGGCCCAGGTCCAGGTGCCGGGACGGCAGGACGTCCAGTTCGGCGTTCACCGCCACGCCTTCGCTGTGGTGCAGCAGGGCGATGGCCAGGTAGTCGGTCATGCCTTGCTGGTAGTGGGCGAACAGCACGTGGCCGCCGGTGGAAAGGTTGGACTCCTCCATCAGCTTCTGCAGGTGTTCGACCGCCACCCGGCTGAAGGCGGTGAAGTCCTTGCCGCCATCGAGGTACTCCTTCAGCCAGCCGCTGAACGGGTAGGCGCCCGATTCGCCGTGGAAAAGACCCCAGGCCTTGCCTTGTTTGGCGTTGTAGCTTTCATTGAGATCGGCCAGCAGGTGCTCGATGGCCTGGGACTCGCTCAGTTCGGAGTCACGGGCATGGAGCACGGCGGGTGTGCCATCGGGTTTCTTGTCGATCAGGTGGACGATGCAATGACGGATCGGCATGGGCTTCTCGGCTGGTGGTCGGGGGGAGAGGCGCGGCTCCCCGGGTAAAGCCGTCAGTGTACCGTACCGTGGCGCTGAAGCAGCGTTTGGCGGAACAAACTTGACCAATCAGCGGTTTCTGGCAGTTTTTTTTCGAAAACGAGCGCAAAAGCTGACCAAATGGCTAGGTAGAGGCGGATATTTCCCCGTCTCTGTGCTAGCTTTGCCCCGTCTTGCGCCAAGGTATGCGCGCAAAGCGTGTTTTCAGCAGGTGTCAGGTCGAACCAAACCCCGTTTTTGTTATCTACATCCGCGATCCGTCGCGGTTTATCAGCGGGGTGTCAGGTCCAAAAGGCTTGGCTCGATGGCTGGCACTGCACTCTGCAATCCAAATGAATTTGATAGGGAAGGAACATCTCAATGGCTATTACCAAAGACCAACTGATCGCCGATATCGCCGAAGCTACCGCTCTGCAGAAGACTGAAGTGCGCAAGGTTCTCGAGCAACTGACCGATATCGTTGCTGATCAGCTGGAAAACGGCGGCGAAATCACTCTGCCAGGCGTTGGCAAACTGAAAGTGACCGAGCGTCCTGCCCGTACTGGCCGTAACCCTTCGACTGGCGCTGCCATCGAAATCGCTGCCAAGAAAGTGATCAAGCTGGTTGTAGCCAAGGCCCTGACCGACGCTGTCAACAAGTAAGATGCCGTGAAACCGTGCCCGGAGCGCTCCGGGCACGGTTTTTTTTCGCCTGCGAAATGGCGTTGTTCGATTTATCCCCGGCTTGACCCGCCGGCAGGCGCCCAGCGTTCCTGGCGCCAGGCCTGTTGCCGGGCCTTGTCCTGGAAGGTCCAGGCGACGAAGCGGCTCTGCTTCTGGCCCTGGGACATCTCCACGACCCGGCTTTCCAGGACACCGGCCTTCTTCAGGGCCGCCTCGATGGCAGGCAGGTTCGAGGCCTTCGATACCAGCGTACTGAACCACAGCACCTGGTTCGCCAGCGGCGAGCTTTCGCTGATCAGTTGCGTCACGAAGCGCGCCTCGCCACCTTCGCACCACAACTCCGCCGCCTGGCCGCCAAAGTTCAGCACCGGCAGCTTGCGCTTGGGGTCGGCCTTGCCGAGGGCCTTCCATTTACGTCGACTGCCGCTCCGGGCCTCATCGAGGGAGGCGTGAAACGGCGGATTGCACAGGGTCAGGTCAAAATGCTCGTCACTGCCCAGCAGGCCGCTGAGGATGTGTTTCGGGTTGTCCTGCTGGCGCAGGCTGATGGCCCTGTTCAGGCCGTTGGACTGGACGATCGCCTTGGCGGCGGCGAGGGCCGTGGGGTTGATGTCGGAGCCGAGGAACTGCCAGCGATAGTCGCCATGGCCGATCAGCGGGTAGATGCAGTTGGCCCCGACGCCGATATCCAGCACCCGCACGGCAGCACCACGGGGAATCACGCCGTCGTTGTGTTCGGCCAGCAGGTCGGCGAGGAAGTGCACGTAGTCGGCCCGGCCCGGTACTGGCGGGCAGAGGAAGTCCGCCGGGATGTCCCAGTGGGCGATGCCGTAGAAGGCCTTGAGCAGGGCCCGGTTGAACACGCGCACGGCCGCCGGGTCGGCGAAGTCGATGCTTTCCTTGCCGTAGGGGTTGATGATCACGAACTGGCCCAGCTCCGGGCAGCCCTTGATCAGTTGCGGGAAGTCATAACGCCCCTGGTGACGGTTGCGCGGATGCAGTGCGGCTTTTTCGCGTGGCTGTGCCGCCTTGGCCGGGGCGGCCTTGGCGGGTTTTTTACGGGGGGGCTTGGGTTTGCTTGGGGCGTTCATGGGCAGGGTCGGTTCAGGTAAGGCTCGATTGACCGGCATTGTCCCACATTCGCCCGCTCAGGGCTGGAATGCGCCGATGAAGATCGCCGGGTCGACCCGGGCGTCGTTCAGGCTGATGTTCCAGTGCATGTGCGGCCCGGTGGCGCGTCCGGTGGCGCCGACCTTGCCGACTACGGCACCGCGGGCCAGGGTCTGGCCGACCTGCACGTCGATCTTCGACATGTGGCAGAACATGCTGATGAAACCCTGGCCGTGATCGACGAACACGGTGTTGCCGTTGAAGAAGTAGTTGCCGGTGAGGATCACCTTGCCGGCGGCCGGTGTCTTGATCGGCGTACCGGCCGGCACCGCGAAGTCCAGCCCGGCGTGGGGGTTACGTTCCTCGCCGTTGAAGAACCGGCGTACGCCGAAGCGGCTCGACAATGGGCCGTTCACCGGTTTGTCCAGCAGCAGGTTGCTCGGCGTGCCCGGACTGAAGCTGCGATAGGCGCGCAGTTGCACCGCCAGTTCCTCATCGATGCGCTTGAGGTCGGCCGGGTTGGGATTGACCTGGCGGGTGTTCTTCAGCGTGATGTGCTGTTCCGGGTATTGCTTGCTGCCGACGCTGAAACCGAGATTACGGCTGCCCGAACTGATCTGCTGGTTGCCGGGCTTGACGCTCAGCGGGATGCCGACGATCGCCAGCCAGTTGTTCTGCTCTTTGACCACCAACACCGGTTTGCCCTGGTAACTGGCCTTGGGCGCCTGGGCCGCCGTGCCGAGGTCGACCACGGCGACGCCGCCGGGCACCGGTTTGTTCAGCAGGCGGGTGATGTAGCTGTCGGCGTGGGCATTGCAGGCCAGGCCCAGGAGCAGCAGGGCGGCAAGAAAACGCGGCATGTTCAGATCCCTTGAAAGTCAGTCCAGTAGCGAGAGGGTCACGGGTGTCAGGTGGTTGTCCTCGACCCGCACCTGCAATTCGCCCTCGGCCAGTTTCGCCTTCAGCCGTTGGCCGGGGCGGGTCTGCCCGGCATTGCGGATGGCCTGGCCGCGTTCGTCCAGCAGGATGCTGTAGCCGCGTCCGAGGGTCGCCAGCGGGCTGACCACATGCAGGGTTTGCATCTGGCTCTGCAACTGCAGGCGCCGCGCCTTCAGGCCCTCGCGCATGGCTCGGGGCAGGCGTTCGGCAAGGCTGTCCAGGCGTTGGCGCAGCAGCGCCAACTGACGGCCCGGATGCTGGCCGGCGAGGCGGGTTTCCAGGCGCAGGAGCTTTTGTCGGCGATTATCGAGCTGGCGTTCAAAGGCCCGGCGCAAGCGCATGTCCAGGTCATCCAGGCGCTGGGCCTGCTGACGCAGGCGTTCGCCCGGATGCCGCAGGCGCCGGGCCAGGCCGTCCAGGCGCAGGCGCTCACGCGCCAGTCGGTCCTGCATGCGCATCACCAGGCGACGATGCAGGTTCTCGACCCGGCGTTGCAGGTCGCTGGAATCGGGGGCCAGCAGTTCGGCCGCGGCCGAGGGCGTCGGGGCACGCACGTCGGCGACGAAGTCGCTGATGGACACATCGGTTTCGTGGCCGATGGCGCTGACGATCGGCGTCACGCAGGCATCCACGGCGCGGGCGACCGCTTCTTCATTGAAGCACCAGAGGTCTTCCAGCGAGCCGCCGCCGCGGGCCAGGATCAGCGCGTCGAAACCCTTGGCGTCGGCGATTTTCAGGGCGCGAACGATCTGCGCGGTGGCCTCGCGGCCCTGGACCGCAGTGGGGATCAGGGTCAGTTCCACCTGCGGTGCGCGCCGACGGAAGACGCTGATGATGTCGCGGATCACTGCGCCGGTCGGCGAACTGACGATACCGATCCGTTGGGGGTGGGCCGGCAACGGGACCTTGCGCTGCGCGCTGAACAGGCCTTCGGCACCGAGCTTTTCCTTCAAGGCTTCGAACGCCAGGCGCAGCGCGCCATCACCGGCCGGTTCAACGGTGTCGAGAATCAACTGGTAATCGCCGCGGCCCTCGAAAAGCGAGACCTTGCCGCGCACCTTGACCGCCAGGCCATCCTTCAGGGCCTGGCGTACGCGGGCGGCGTTCTGCCTGAACAGCGCGCAGCGCACCTGGGCGCCGCTGTCCTTGAGGGTGAAATACACGTGGCCGGAGGCCGGGCGGGCGAGGTTGGAGATTTCGCCTTCGACCCAGACATTGCTGAACACGTCTTCCAGCAACACCCGCGCGCGGCCGTTGAGCTGACTGACAGTAAGGACTTCGCGGTCGAGGCCCAGACGGGAAAAGGGGTCTTTGATCATGGCGGGCATGATAAAGGCATTTGCTGGCCGATCACCATGCTCTGTGAATGGAGGCCACTATTCTTGTGGGTTTATCAGGATGGCTTTTGTGCGGCCACTCAACAGGAACTTCCGTGTCTGGAAGGGCGCAATCGCCAGCCAGCCTGGCCCCACAAGGGGCAATCAGTGTTGCAGGTGCTGCCGGAAGCACTCGACGAACTGTGCCACCAGCGGTGTCGGTTCCTGGCGGCAGGCCAGGGCCAGGGTGCTCTGGCAGTCCGGGTCACTGAGTGGCAGGAAGTGGATGTTGGCCGGGGCGATGTCCCGCATCGACTCCGGCAGCAGGGCGATGCCGAACCCGGCCTGGATCAGTTGCAACTGAGTGGTCTTGCGCGATACCACTCGGGCCGCCTTGGGAAAGAACCCCTGGCGCATGCACAGCTCGGCCGACAGGTAACTCAAGCCACCCCGCTGGGGATGGGGGATGGAGATGAAGGCTTCGTCCCTGAGCAGTGCCAGGTCAATGCCTTCGGTCGACCCCGCCAGCGCATGGTCCGGTGGCGCGGCCAGCAACAGGCGCTCGCTGAACAGCGGCAGGATCTGTACGCCTTCGCGCTGGCGCAGCACCGGCAGGCGCAACAGGCCGACATCCAGCCGACCCTCGGCCAACTCTTCAAGTTGCGCCTCGGAAGACAACTTGGCGATATCCATCGAAGCGCCCGGGCTCTGCTCCAGGTAATGACCGATTGCCCGCAGCAGGCGTCCGCTCATCGGCACGGTGCTGGAATGGCTCAGGCGCAACGTGCCCAGTTGGCCATTGCCGACCTGGGTCGCCAGCTCGCTGGCCTTGTTCAATTCGTTCAGCAGGTTTCTCGCCCTTGGATAGAAGGCCTCGCCAGCCGCTGTCAGCCGCGGCTGGCGTGCGGTGCGCTCGAAAAGGGGCGTTTGCAGGTGATGTTCCAGTTCCTTGATCTGCCGGCTCAAGGCGGACTGGGCAATGAACAGGCGCTCGGCGGCCGCACTGAAACTGCCGGAGTCGGCGATTTCGACGAAGTAACGCAACTGGCGGGTGGAAATCACAAGTCATGCCTTTTCGAGATGAGTGAAGGGCTTTGAACATATTAGTCGCAAGGCTCGCCAATGGCTAAAGTCAAGCGAACCCATTGTGGAAGTCGTTTCTCATGAGTGTCGTCGCGTTGTTGAGCCAGTGGCCGTTCAGTGCCACCGACTGGCTGGTGGTGGAACTGGGTGTCGCCCTGGCCTATATCGTCTTTGGCGTGGCCGGTTTCGGTACGGCGCTGGTGGCCGGTCCGATCCTGCTCCTGTTCATGCCGTTGTCGAAGATCGTGCCGTTGCTGGTGTTGCTGGATTTCGTCGCGGCGTTCGGCAACCTGCTGCCGTCGCGCAAGGATGTCGCCCGCTCGGAACTGTTGCGCCTGTTGCCCTGCATGGCGGTGGGTTGCACCCTGGGCGTGGTGTTCCTGCTCAACCTCAAGTCCGACATCCTGCTGTTGCTGATGGGCCTGTTCATCAGCGCCTATGCCCTCTACAGCCTGCTGATCAAGGTTCGGCCCACACAGTTGAAGGCTGGCTGGGCAGTGCCCATGGGGACGGTGGGCGGGATGTTCGGCGCGTTGTTCGGCAGTGGCGGCTTTCTCTATGCGATCTACCTCAACAGCCGGCTGCCCAAGGATGCGGCCCGGGCCACGCAGAGCGCGCTGATCAGTTGCAGCACGGTGGTGCGTCTGTCGCTGTTCGTGATCGCCGGGGTCTACGCCGAACTACCTTTATTACTGTTGGCGCTGTGCCTGCTGCCGGCAATGGCGTTGGGGCTGTGGATCGGCCGGCGGGTGACGGCGAGATTGTCCCGTGAAGCCTTCGTGCGTCTGGTGACCTTGCTGGTGCTGGCCAGTGGCATTGCGCTGATCAGCCGCTACTTCAGTGCTTGACCTAGGGGGGCAGGGGATTAAGCTGCTGCGCCGGGTTGCCGAAAAGCTGTTCTCTCCCGACGCACCCGCCCGTAGCCATGAAGTCCCTGAGCATGAACACCCAAAGCATCATCGTCCCGAAAATCTCCACCCTGCCGGTTCACGAGCCTCGTGCCCGGGCGATCCTGCGTTGGCTGGTACGCAAGAACATCGTCGAGGAGCAACTGAGCACCTGCGGCCGCACCGGCAATCGCATGGCCTACGCCATCGCCCCCGGTGCGGCCAATGTGGTCCTGCGTCCCGAGGCGCTGCCGTTCGGCGAGCCGATCAACGGCCTGGAGATCGTCACCAAGCGCTGCATCTATACTCCGTCCAGGGGCTTTCTCGAAGAGGCCGGCTGTGCCGAATGCCGCCGGGAAGTCGGCGAGGCGCTGTTCGACAGCCTGGAAGACTGGATGCCGGGGCGCACCGAGAACTTCATCTGCCCATTGTGCGGGCATGAGGACGACATCAACGGTTTCCTGTTCCTTCAGCCCTGCGCCTTCTCCAACCTGGGATTCATCTTCAATAACTGGCTGGAAGCCGGTTTCAGGCAGGCGTTTCTCGACGAGTTCGCCGACTGGCTGGATCAGCCCGTCGCCTGGGTGCAGGTCGAGCTGTAAATAGGCCAAGGTTTACATTGAGCCGGGGCCCTGGTGTGAGTATAATGGCGCGCTTCCATTTTCCCGCCCGGGAGCCCCCGCGATGCTGCGTATCAGCCAAGAAGCCCTGACTTTCGACGACATTCTCCTTGTGCCCGGTTATTCCGAGGTGCTTCCCAACGAAGTCAGTCTCAAAACCCGTCTCACCCGTGGCATCGAGCTGAATATTCCGCTGGTTTCCGCTGCCATGGACACCGTCACCGAAGCTCGTCTGGCCATTGCCATGGCCCAGGAAGGCGGTATCGGTATCATCCACAAGAACATGACCATCGAGCAGCAGGCTGCCGAAGTGCGCAAGGTCAAGAAGTTCGAGGCCGGTGTCGTCAAGGACCCGATCACCATCGAGGCCGACGCCTCGGTCCGTGACCTGCTCGAACTGACCCGCATGCACAACATCTCCGGCGTGCCAGTACTGCACGATGGCGACCTGGTGGGCATCGTCACTTCCCGTGACGTGCGTTTCGAAACCCGTCTGGATGTCCCTGTTCGCGAAGTGATGACGCCGAAAGAGCGTCTGGTCACCGTTCGCGAAGGTGCCGACAAGGCCGAAGTCCGTGCGCTGCTGCACAAGCACCGCCTGGAAAAGGTCCTGATCGTCGACGACAAGTTCGCCCTCAAGGGCATGATGACCGTCAAGGACATCGAGAAATCCAAGGCCTACCCGCTGGCCAGCAAGGACGACCAGGGTCGTCTGCGCGTCGGCGCCGCGGTCGGCACCGGCAAGGACACTGGCGACCGCGTGACCGCGCTGGTCAATGCCGGCGTTGACGTGGTGGTGGTCGACACCGCCCACGGTCACTCCAAGGGTGTGATCGACCGCGTTCGCTGGGTCAAGGAAAACTTCCCGCAGGTGCAGGTAATCGGCGGCAACATCGCCACCGGCGCTGCGGCCAAGGCCCTGGCCGAGGCGGGCGCGGATGCGGTCAAGGTCGGTATCGGCCCGGGCTCGATCTGCACCACCCGTATCGTCGCCGGTGTCGGCGTCCCGCAGATCAGCGCCATCGCCAACGTCGCCGCTGCCCTTGAAGGCACCGGTGTTCCGCTGATCGCCGACGGTGGCATCCGTTTCTCCGGCGACCTGTCCAAGGCCATCGTGGCCGGCGCCTCCTGCGTGATGATGGGTTCGATGTTCGCCGGTACCGAAGAAGCGCCAGGCGAGATCGAACTGTTCCAGGGCCGTTCCTACAAGGCCTACCGCGGCATGGGTTCGCTGGGTGCGATGGCGCAGTCCCAGGGTTCCTCCGACCGCTACTTCCAGGACTCCTCCGCAGGTGCCGAGAAGCTGGTGCCGGAAGGTATCGAAGGTCGCGTACCCTACAAGGGCACCCTGACCGCCATCGTTCACCAACTGATGGGCGGCCTGCGTTCCTCGATGGGCTACACCGGCAGCGCCAACATCGAGGAGATGCGCACCAAGCCCGAGTTCGTGCGTATCACCGGTGCCGGCATGGCCGAATCTCACGTCCACGACGTGCAGATCACCAAGGAAGCTCCAAACTATCGCGTAGGCTGATAGTGATCGCCTCCTGGCGCTGGTCGGGAGGCGATTGACGAATTTGAACCGGGGCTGTTGATGACAGCCCCGTGTTGTTTCTGATTTCACAGACGAGAATGAGCCATGGCCCTCGACATTCACGCCCACCGCATCCTGATCCTCGACTTCGGTTCCCAGTACACCCAACTGATCGCCCGCCGCGTGCGTGAGATCGGGGTGTACTGCGAGCTGCATCCGTTCGACATGGACGACGAGGCGATTCGCGAATTCGCTCCCAAAGGCGTCATCCTCGCCGGCGGCCCCGAGTCGGTACACGAAGCCAACAGCCCACGCTGCCCGCAGGCGGTGTTCGAACTGGGCGTACCGGTCTTCGGTATCTGCTACGGCATGCAGACCATGGCCGAACAGATGGGCGGCAAGGTCGAAGGTTCCGAGCTGCGTGAATTCGGTTACGCCCGCGTCGACGTGGTCGGCAAGAGCCGTCTGCTGGACGGTATCGAGGACCACATCGACGCCGACGGCCTGTACGGCCTCGACGTGTGGATGAGCCATGGTGACAAGGTCACCCGGATGCCGGAGAACTTCCACATCCTGGCCAGCACCCCGAGCTGCCCGATCGCCGGCATGTTCAACGACGACCTGCGCTACTACGGCGTGCAGTTCCACCCAGAGGTGACCCACACCAAGCAGGGCGGCCGCATCCTGTCGCGTTTTGTCCTCGACATCTGTGGTTGCGAAGCGCTGTGGACCCCGTCGCACATCGCCGACGACGCCATTGCCCAGATCCGCGCCCAGGTTGGCAGCGACAACGTCCTGCTGGGCCTGTCCGGCGGTGTCGACTCCTCGGTGGTCGCGGCGCTGCTGCACAAGGCTATCGGCGACCAGTTGACCTGCGTATTTGTCGACAACGGCCTGCTGCGCCTGCACGAAGGTGACCAGGTGATGGCCATGTTCGCCGAGAACATGGGCGTCAAGGTGATCCGCGCCAACGCCGAGGAGCAGTTCCTCAACAACCTGGCCGGCGAAGCCGACCCGGAGAAGAAGCGCAAGATTATCGGTCGCACCTTCATCGACGTGTTCGATGCCGAATCCTGCAAGCTTAACAACATCAAGTTCCTGGCCCAGGGCACCATCTACCCGGACGTGATCGAATCGGCTGGCGCGAAGAGCGGCAAGGCCCACGTGATCAAGTCCCACCACAACGTCGGTGGCCTGCCGGAAGAGATGAACCTCAAGCTGGTCGAGCCGTTGCGCGAGCTGTTCAAGGACGAGGTTCGTCGCCTCGGCCTGGAACTCGGTCTGCCGTATGACATGGTCTACCGTCACCCATTCCCGGGCCCGGGCCTGGGCGTGCGGATCCTTGGCGAAGTGAAGAAGGAATACGCCGACCTGCTGCGTCGCGCCGACCACATCTTCATCGAGGAACTGCGCAAGGCCGATTGGTACCACAAGGTCAGCCAGGCTTTCGTGGTGTTCCAGCCGGTGAAATCGGTAGGTGTGGTCGGTGACGGCCGTCGCTACGCCTGGGTCGTGGCCCTGCGTGCGGTGGAAACCATCGACTTCATGACTGCGCGCTGGGCGCACCTGCCTTACGAACTGCTGGAGACGGTCAGCGGCCGGATCATCAACGAGATCGAAGGCATTTCCCGCGTGACCTACGATGTGTCGAGCAAGCCGCCGGCAACTATCGAGTGGGAGTGATCCCTGCCTGATGTAGGCTCAAGGCGTTAAAACAATGGCGGTCGATACCTCGGTATCGACCGCCATTGTCGTTTCTGGCTATAGGAAAATTCGCTGCTCTTAACCGTCGCAATATCCTGAAAACACACTGGTCTTCTTGCGTTTTCTATCTCTGTACACTCAAGAAACTCTCGCGCGGAGCCCCGACCATGGTGATCAAGAGCGGACTGCGTTTCATGCAGAAAGCTGGACCGGCCAATCGCGGTTGACAAAATGTCAACTTTTTATCATTCTATATCCGTGGGCATGAAACGACATGCACGTCATATCCAGAAAGCCGTTCAGCGATGCGGCAAGAGCCTACCCAAACGATGTTGAAGCTATCGACCGCACCTATCGGGTCTTGCGATCCGGCGACTTCGATACACCGCAGGCGCTTAGGAAGGTTTTTCCATCACTGGACAACTTCAAATACAAGGATAAGTGGTGGGTACTCGACATTGGTGGCAACAATCTTCGTCTGATTGCCTTCATCGAGTTTCGCGACAACCGCCTGTACGTCAAGCACATCGTGACTCATGCCGAGTACGACAAGCTTTGCAAACGTTACCGGAAGGAGGCTGATTGATATGGGGTTTGCCGCCATCAAGGAAAAAGCCCATGCCTTGTTCAGCGAGGCGGGCTTCATTAGCCGCATAGCCAATGATGACGACTACGCCAAGGCGCTGGCGTTGATGGATGATCTGCTTGAGGACTATGAGGTCAACCGTCCGCTGATCGAAATCCTGGCTCGCTCCATTGAGAGTTGGGAAAACGAGTCTGAGGAGTTTGTGGCGTTCAACGCACGGGTGGCAAAGTTGGGAGGCGTTGACGTGCTTCGGTTGCTGATGGAGCAACATGGTCTAGGAGTGGCTGATCTGCCAGAGATTGGTAGCAAGTCACTGGTGTGCAAGATTCTTAATGGCCGTGGCCGCAACTTGACCCGCGACCACATTGCGGCATTGAGTAAGCGGTTTGCGGTCAGTCCTGCACTTTTCTTTTGATCGCGCCACTTTTCCACCCATACCGGCAGCTTCAGGTGCGTTAAGTGTTGCTCATCTCCCTGTTGACCTTGCCGAGAGACTTCGATTGGCATCTGACTTGATCACGTCATTGAAGTGGTGCCGGACCTGGTCGGGCTCACCAAGGCCACCGGCAAACTCGGTGCGGTGAGCCCCGAGTTGCTGGCACTGGTGCTGTGAATCATCGGCTGGCAGCGCCTCAGCGCCGCGCCACATCCGAAAAGTAGAACTTGTCCAGCGTATGCCGCGACTCGGTGTACTCGAACTGCCGGCCGTCCTGCAGGAAGGTCTGGTTCTTCACCACGATCACGTGGCTGGCGCCGTCCAGGTCCAGGTGCTGCAGGTCGTCCTTGCTGCAGCGCATCGCCTCGATGGTGCGCTGGGCGAAGCTGATGTTCAGTTGCAGGGTTTGCTCGATGTAGGCGTAGATCGAGTGTTCGGCGATCTCCCGGGTGAGGCCGGGAATCAGCTCGGCGAGGAAGTGGTTGATGTCGAGAATGATCCGCTTGCCGTCGATGCGCCTGACCCGCTTGATCCGGATCACCGGGCTGCCCGGTTCGCCCTGCAGGCGTTCCTGCAGGAAACCCTCCAGCGGTACTTCGCTGAACTCCACGACTTCCGTACCGATGTTGTTGCCCAGGCTCGAATGGGCTTCCTGGAAGGTGACGATGCCGCCGAGCTGGAACTCGATCGGGCTGCGTGACAGCACGAAGGTGCCCTTGCCGTGGATCTTCTGGGCAAAACCCCGTTCCTGCAACTGCTCGATGGCCTTGCGCACGGTGCCGCGGCTGGCCTGGTAGCTGTCCATCAGCTCGGTTTCCGAAGGGAGCCGGGCGCCTTTTTCCAATTGTTCGGTGGTGATGCTGGCAAGCAGATCGCTGTAGATCTGGTTGTATTTGCTCATGGTGTTCGCTCTGGATCGGAAATCGCCCGGTAACAGCGTAGCGGACGGGATGTCCCAAGGAATGGAACCTTAAGGGCAGGTCGAGGCTTTGTCCATTTGTCGGGCTTTTTGCCAATAAACGCTCAACTCGTCTGTACGAGTTGTTGCTTTAACTCGTACAGACGAGTAACGTCTACTCATGTGCTGCGACAACCTCCAATAACAATCAGCGCGGAAGAAAAATCATGAGCCACGACTATCCGAATATAGCCCGCCAGTTGCTGAGCGGCCTCGGCGGTGCCGACAACCTCGAGCAGGCCGCTCACTGCGTCACCCGCCTGCGGCTGGCGCTCAAGGACCCGAACAAGGTCGACCGGGCCGCGTTGTCCGCGATCGATCTGGTCAAGGGCTCGTTCTTCACCGGCGGGCTGTTCCAGATCGTCATCGGTCCCGGCGAGGTGGAGCGGGTTTACGCCGCGCTGCGCGAGGCCACCGGCCTCGCCGCATCGACCATCGCCGACGTCAAGAAGGCCGGCGCCGACAAGAGCAACGCCATGCAACGCCTGGTGCGGGTGTTCTCCGATGTGTTCATGCCGATCCTGCCGGCGCTGATCATTGCCGGCCTGCTGATGGGGGTGAACAACCTCATGGGCGCCAAGGGCATGTTCGTCGATGGCAAGACGCTCCTCGAAGCCTATCCGTCGCTGGAGGGGCTGTGGAGCCTGATCAATCTCATGGCCAACACCTCGTTCGTGTTCCTGCCGGCGCTGGTCGGCTGGTCGGCGGCCAAGCGTTTCGGCGGTAGCGAAATCCTCGGTATCGTCCTTGGCCTGATGCTGGTCCATCCCGACCTGCTCAACGCCTGGAACTACGGCAAGGCGGTGGCCGGCCTCGACGGTCAGAGCCTGCCGTACTTCGATATCTTCGGCTGGTTCCGGATCGAGAAGGTCGGCTACCAGGGGCAGATCCTGCCGATCCTGCTGGCCGCCTACGTCATGAGTGTGATCGAGAAATGGCTGCGCGCGCGGGTACCGAATGCCGTCCAGTTGCTCGTGGTGCCGATCACCACCATCGTCGTCACCGGTGTTCTGGCCCTGGCGATCATCGGCCCGGTGACCCGTCACCTGGGCATCCTGATCACCGAGGGGATGGTCTGGCTGTTCGACGTGGCACCGGCGGTCGGCGGTGCGGTGTTCGGTCTGCTGTATGCGCCGCTGGTGATCACCGGCATGCACCACATGTTCCTCGCAGTGGACCTGCAACTGATCTCCGGCCATGGCGGTACCTTCATCTGGCCGATGATCGTGATGTCCAACCTGGCCCAGGGCAGTGCAGCGCTCGCGGTGTTCTACATGAGCCGCAACGCCCGGGATCGCAGCATGGCCTCGACTTCGGCGATTTCCGCCTACTTCGGCATCACGGAACCTGCGATGTTCGGCGTCAACCTGCGCTACAAGTTCCCGTTCTACGCCGCCCTGATCGGCTCGGCCCTGGCCAGCGTGTTCCTGTCGCTGAACAAGGTGCTGGCCTCGGCCATCGGTGTGGGCGGCCTGCCGGGTTTCATCTCGATCGTCCCGCAGTCGATTCCGGTGTTCATCATCGGCATGGCCGTCGCGATGCTCGTGCCCTTTGCCCTGACCTGTGCGCTGAGCCTGAAGATCGTGCGCCCCGGCTATCGCGTCGCCTGATATCGACTCCACCGACTACAAGGGAATCTCCATGCAAGACTGGCAACGCTCGGTGATCTACCAGATCTATCCGAAGAGCTTCCATAGCCATGCAGGCCTGCCCACCGGCGACCTGCTGGGGGTGGTCGACAAGCTCGACTACCTGAAGTGGCTGGGGGTCGACTACCTGTGGATCACGCCGTTCCTGCGCTCGCCGCAACGCGATAACGGCTATGACATCAGTGACTACTACGCCATCGACCCGAGCTACGGGACCATGGCCGATTGCGAGTTGCTGATTGCCGAGGCCGGCCGACGCGGGATTCGGCTGATGCTCGATATCGTGGTCAATCACACGTCCATCGAACATGCCTGGTTCCAGCAGGCCCGCAGCAGCCTGGACAACCCCTACCGCGACTTCTACATCTGGCGTGACCAGCCGAACAACTGGCAGTCGAAATTTGGCGGCAACGCCTGGGAGTACGAGGCGCAGACCGGCCAGTACTACCTGCACCTGTTCGATCACACCCAGGCCGACCTGAACTGGGACAACCCCCGGGTACGTGAGGAAGTGTTCCGCATGATGCGCTTCTGGCGCGACAAGGGTGTCGGTGGTTTCCGCCTGGACGTGATCAACCTGATCTCCAAGCCGAAGGACTTTCCCGAGGATGCCTCCGATGGCCGGCGTTTCTATACCGACGGTCCGAACGTTCACCAGTACCTGCAGGAAATGCACCGTGAGGTGTTTGCCGGCCATGATCTGATCAACGTCGGCGAAATGTCCTCCACCAGCCTGGAGCACTGCATCCGCTATTCGCGGCCGGAGTCGCAGGAGCTGTCGATGACCTTCAACTTCCATCACCTGAAGGTCGATTACCCGAACATGGAAAAGTGGGTGTGTGCCGATTTCGACTTCCTCGAACTCAAGCGCATCCTCTCCGACTGGCAGCTTGGCATGCAGGCCGGCGGTGGCTGGAACGCGTTGTTCTGGTGCAACCACGACCAGCCGCGGGTGGTCTCGCGCTTTGGCGACGACGGCGAGTATCGCGTGCACTCGGCCAAGATGCTCGCCACGGCGCTGCACTTTCTCCAGGGCACGCCCTACATCTACCAGGGCGAGGAGCTGGGCATGACCAACCCGGGGTTCGAGCACATCGACGACTACCGCGATGTCGAGACCCTCAACATCTATCGCATCCAGCGCGATGCCGGCCAGTCGCCGGAACAGAGCATGGCGGCGATCATGCAGAAGTCCCGCGACAACGGGCGCACGCCGATGCAATGGACTGCCGGTCCGAATGCCGGTTTCACCTCGGCGCAACCCTGGATCGGCGTGCCGCCGAATGCTGCCTGGATCAACGTCGAACAGCAGTTCGAGGACCCGGATTCGGTGCTGCATCACTACCGCCGGCTGGTGGCACTGCGGCGCAGCGAAGCACTGATGGTCGAAGGCAGCTATCGGCAACTGTTGCCCGAGCATCCGCAGGTCTGGGCCTATGTGCGTGAAGGCCGTGGTGAACGCCTGCTGGTGATCAACAACTTCTATGCCGACAGCTGCGAGATAGCCTTGCCCCATGGGATTTTCCAGCCGGGGCAGCAGCAGCGGCTGCTGATCAGCAACTACCCGGACTGTCCGATCCGAGAGCGGGAACTTTTCCTGCGTCCTTATGAGTCCTTTGTACTTAGTCTTTCAGAAAAATAGGAAAAGTCGTTCATCAAACGCAGCTCGTAGTAGGTCGTGTGCTGGAGGGCCACGTCTGAAAATCGAATCTCGACAATAAAAACAATGAGAACAGCGGAGTGGTTAATGAAGACAATAAGTAGAGGTCTGCTGGTGTCCTGTGTCTGCCTCGGCCTGCCGTTTCCGGCCGAAGCACTGGAGTTCGCCGGCTACCTGCGCAGTGGCATCGGTGGCTCGACCAACGGCGGCAAGCAGAGCTGCTTCCAGTTGCCGGGGGCACCGTCCAAGTATCGCCTGGGCAACGAGTGTGAACAGTATGCCGAACTGGAACTGCGCCAGGACCTGGCGACCCTCGACGACGGTTCGGTGCTGAGCGTCGATGCCATGGCCTCGTTGTACAACCGTTATGGCCGCAACCTCAGCTTCGACGGCGAGAACGGCGCGGCGCGGATGCCGCAGATGTATGCCCAGTGGTCGAAAATGCCATCGCTCAACGGTGGTTCGCTGTGGGCCGGGCGACGCTACTACAAACGTAACGACATCCATATCTCCGACTTCTACTACTGGAACCAGAGCGCTACCGGCGGCGGTATCGAGGACGTGCTGATCGGCGACCTCAAGTACAGCTACGCCTTCTCGCGCAAGGACAACCTGTACCAGAAGGACTACATCAACCGGCATGATTTCAACGTCGCCGGCTTCAAGGTCAACCCCGACGGCGAGCTGGAGTTCGGTGTCAGCTATATCGATGCACCGCGGCGCAACGATACCCACCAGGGCTGGGCGATCACCGCGCAGCATGTTCAGAAGAACTTCCTCGGCGGCAAGAACAAGTTCGCCCTGCAATACGGTGAAGGGCCGGGCACCGGCCTTGGCTACACCGGTGACCCGCGCCTGGATACCAGCAGCAGGAGCTACCGGGCGGTGGAGTTCTTCGACTGGCAAGTGACCCCGCGCTTCGGCGGCCAGTTCGAAGCGGTCTACCAGAAGGATATTCGCCCCGACGGCCAGGACCAGAACTGGATCTCCCTGGGCGTGCGTCCGGCCTATGCGCTCACCGAACAGTTCAAGCTGGTGACCGAACTGGGTCATGACCAGATCGAGGCCCCGGGCGGTACCCGCAAGCTCAGCAAGTTCACCTTCGCGCCGACCTGGTCGCCGAAAGGGCCGGACTTCTGGGCGCGTCCCGAAGTTCGTCTGTACTACACCTACGCCAGTTGGAACGCGGCGGCACAACGGGCGGCCAACGAGTTGGCCGCCGGCTCCGCGCTGTCCGACAGCGGCGCGTTCGGCAATGCGCTGCATGGTTCCAACTTCGGCGTACAGGTCGAGTACTGGTGGAAGTAGCTTCATGCCGGGGGGCAGGGGCCCGTCGGCGCGTCACGGAACAACAATCAGAAGGTGATCTCATGAGCGCAATTCCTTCCCTGGAACTGCTGGCTCCGCTGTCCGGGGTGCTGATGCCGCTGGACCAGGTGCCCGACCCGGTATTCTCCGGTCGCCTGATCGGCGACGGTGTGTGTATCGATCCGACTTCCGGCGTGCTCTGCGCCCCCCTGGCCGGAGTGGTCAGCAACATCCAGGACAGCGGACATGCCATCAGCATCACCGATGAGCGTGGCGTGCAGGTGCTGATGCATATCGGCCTGGATACCGTGAACCTGGCGGGCAAGGGCTTCACCGCATGGGTCGTCGAGGGTGAGCGGGTGGAGGCGGGCCAGCCACTGATCGAGTTCGACGCCGATTACCTGGCACTGCATGCCCGCAGCCTGCTGACGCTGGTGCTGGTGGTCAGTGGCGAGCCCTTCAGCGTGCTGGCGGACACGCTGGTCGACAGCGGCCAGCCGCTGCTGCGCCTGGGCTTGCAGGCCCCGTCGAATGGCGTGCCGCTGCCTGAGCATGAAGAGCAGGAGGGCGAGGCGCTGTTCTCCAGGCCGCTGACCCTGCCCAATGCCAACGGCCTGCATGCCCGTCCGGCAGCCGTCCTGGCCCAGGCGGCGAAAGGCTTTGCCGCCAGCATCCAGTTGCACAAGCGCCAGAGCAGCGCCAATGCCAAGTCGCTGGTGGCGATCATGGGCTTGCAGACGGTCCAGGGCGATGTACTGCAACTGAGCGCCATCGGTGAGGACGCCCAGGCGGCCCTCGACAGCCTGATCGCGTTGATTGCCGATGGCTGCGGTGAAACGGGGGCCGCCCAGGCTCCGCAGGAAACCTTCGAGGCCCCGGAGCAATCCACCATGACTCTGCTGCGCGGCGTTTGCGCCTCGCCGGGTGCGGCCCTGGGACAGGTGGTGCAACTGGCCGAGCAGGTGCTGAATGTCCAGGAGGTCGGCACTGGCGAGGAACAGGAGCGTGCGCGCCTGGACGCCGCCCTGCTCCAGGCGACCCGGGAGTTGCAGGCCTTGCAGGACAGCGCCGCCGGTAGCGCCCAGGTGGAGATCTTCCGCGCCCATCAGGAGCTGCTGGAAGACCCGGATCTGCTGCAGCAGGCGCAGGCGCTGCTGGCTCGGGGCAAGAGTGCGGCCTTTGCCTGGCGGGCGGCCACCGAGGACACCGCCGCCCTGTTCCGGCGTCTTGGCAGCGAATTGCTCGCCGAGCGTGCCCTGGACCTGACGGATGTCGGCCAGCGCGTGCTCCGGCTGATCCTGGGCGTTGAAGAGCGTGCAGCGACACTGCCGGACGAGGCGATCCTGATTGCCGACCAGCTCACGCCATCGCAGACGGCCAGCCTGGATACCCGGCGGGTCATGGGTTTCGCCACGGTCGGTGGCGGTGCCACCAGCCATGTCGCGATCCTCGCCCGGGCCCTTGGCCTGCCGGCGTTGTGTGGCCTGCCGGTGCAGGTGCTGGAGGTCGCCAACGGCACTCCGGTGCTGCTCGATGCCGACCTCGGACAGTTGCATCTCGAGCCCGCGGATGCGGATGTCCGGCAATTGCTGGTCAAGCGCGAGCAGCAGCGCGAACGCCGCGAGCGGGACAGCGAGCTCTCCCACCATGCCGCGTTGACCCGCGACGGTCAGCCTATCGAGGTGACGGCCAACGTCGCCTCGCTGGAGGAGGTGAAGCAGTCCCTGGCCCTGGGCGGAGAAGGGGTCGGTCTGTTGCGTTCGGAGTTCCTCTACCTGGAGCGCAGCAGCGCGCCGAGCGTCGAGGAGCAGGGCGCGACCTACCTGGCGATTGCCCGGGCCCTGGGCCCTGAACGCAACCTGGTGGTTCGCACGCTCGATGTGGGTGGGGACAAGCCGCTGGCCTATGTACCGATGGACAGTGAGGCCAATCCGTTCCTGGGTATACGCGGCATCCGCCTGTGTCTGCAGCGTCCGGAACTGCTGCGTCAGCAACTGCGGGCGATCCTCGCCTGTGCTGGGCAGACGCGGCTGCATATCATGCTGCCGATGGTCGCCCGCCTGTCCGAGCTGCGGGAGGCCCGGCAATGGCTGGTCGAGGAGGCGCGGACGCTGGGGATTGCCGAGCTGCCCAAGCTGGGGATCATGATCGAGGTGCCTTCGGCGGCGCTGATGGCCGACCAGTTCGCGCCAGAGGTGGACTTCTTCTCCATCGGCACCAACGACCTGACCCAGTACACCCTGGCGATGGACCGCGACCATCCGCAACTGGCGAGCCAGGCCGACAGCCTGCACCCGGCGGTGCTGCGCCTGATCGCCAGTACCGTCAAGGCCGCCCATGCCCATGGCAAGTGGGTCGGTGTGTGTGGCGCGCTGGCTTCCGAGGCGCTGGCGGTACCGGTGTTGCTGGGGTTGGGGGTGGATGAACTGTCGGTCAGCGTGCCGTTGATCCCGTCGATCAAGGCGGCGGTGCGGGAAGTCAGCCTGGCTGAATGCCAGGTTCTGGCGCAGCGGATTCTTGGGCAGGAAAGCGCCGAGCAGGTGCGCGGGATCCTGCGTGATCATCAACAGGCGACGGCGGCTGCGCCGGTACTGGAGCACTGAACATGTTCGAGAAATTCAGGCAAGCGTTCTGGAAGGCGCTGACACCGGATCTGGTGCCGGAAACCACGGCCTCAGCGAGCGGTGGCGGACCATTACCGCCGACGGATGAGCTTGCCGAGTCGCTACTGGCGGCGCTGGGCGGGCCGGACAATCTCAAATCCCGACAGCGGGTGGCGCTGACGCGTTTGCGGGTCGAGCTGCACGATGCCGGCCGGCTCGACCCGTCGGCGTTGCGTAGTGCCGGGGTCCAGGGGCTGATGAGCTTGCCCGGTGGTGTGTTTCATCTGTTGGTGGGGCTGGACTGACAGCTCATTGCCACCCCGGCCTTACTGTTTCCCAACTGCGGGTGTATCGTATTCGCCTTTTGCGAGCCGTGGGCTTGCGGCTGATTCGGTGAGGTGGTTGGGGTCATGTCTTTTTCCCGTCGACAAGTACTCGGTGGCCTGGTCGGCCTGGCGGTCGTAGGTGTGGGAGCCGGTGGTGCGTCGCGCTACTGGCTGGGGAAGATGGCGGACGCCGAGGCCGGGCATGACTACGAACTGATCGCCGCGCCGCTGGACGTCGAGCTGGTGGCGGGACACAAGACTCCGGCCTGGGCCTTCGGCCCCTCGGCGCCGGGCACCGAACTGCGGGTGCGCCAGGGCGAATGGCTGCGGGTGCGTTTCATCAACCACCTGCCGGTGGCGACCACCATCCACTGGCACGGCATCCGCCTGCCGCTGGAGATGGATGGCGTTCCCTACGTTTCGCAACTGCCGGTGCTGCCCGGCGAGTACTTCGACTACAAGTTCCGCGTGCCGGATGCCGGCAGCTACTGGTATCACCCCCACGTCAGCAGCAGCGAGGAGTTGGGGCGCGGGCTGGTCGGGCCGCTGATCGTCGAGGAGCGCGAGCCCACCGGGTTCCGCTACGAACGCACCCTCAGCCTGAAGAGCTGGCATGTCGATGAAGAGGGCGCCTTCCTGCCGTTCAGCATTCCCCGTGAGGCCGCCCGGGGTGGCACGGCGGGGCGGCTGTCGACGATCAATGGCGTGTCGCAGGCGGTGGTCGAGCTGCCGGCCGGGCAGATCACCCGGGTGCGCCTGCTCAATCTCGACAACACCCTGACCTACCGCATCAACATCCCCGATGCCGAGGCGCAGATCTATGCCCTGGACGGCAACCCCGTCGAGCCACGGCCGCTGGGCAAGGAATACTGGCTTGGCCCGGGCATGCGTATCTGCCTGGCGATCAAGGCGCCAGCGGCCGGTGAGGAGCTGGCCCTGCGCAACGGCCCGATCCGGCTCGGCACCTTCCGTTCGGTGGCCAACAGCGATGCACCGAGCCAATGGCCACCGGCGCTGCCTGCCAACCCGATTGCCGAGCCGGACCTGGCCAATGCCGAGAAGCTCAACTTCAATTTCGAGTGGGTTGGCTCGGTCTCGGTGAACGTCGATAATGGCAAGCCGCCCAGCCTCTGGCAGATCAACGGCAAGGCCTGGGACATCACCGACAAGACCTGCGCCGACCGGCCCATCGCCAGGCTGGAGAAGGGCAAGAGCTACATTTTCGAATTGAAGAACATGACCCAGTACCAGCACCCGATCCACTTGCACGGCATGAGCTTCAAGGTGCTTGCCTCGAACCGCAAGACCATCGTTCCGTACTTCACCGACACCTACCTGCTGGGCAAGAACGAGCGCGCACGGGTGGCGCTGGTGGCGGATAACCCGGGGGTGTGGATGTTCCACTGCCATGTGATCGACCACATGGAAACCGGCCTGATGGCCGCCATCGAGGTGGCGTGATGCGGCAGATTCGCCCGGCGGCGATCATCGATCGCAGCCGCGACCAGGATTTCATGCGTGAAGCGTTGGCGCTGGCGGCCGAGGGCGCGGCCCTGGGCGAGGTGCCGGTGGGGGCGGTGCTGGTCCAGAACGGCGAGATCATCGGGCGGGGCTTCAACTGCCCGATCAGCGGCAGCGATCCGAGTGCCCATGCCGAGATGGTCGCCATCCGCGCGGCGGCCCAGGCGGTGAGCAACTACCGGCTGCCGGGCAGCACCCTCTACGTGACCCTGGAACCGTGCAGCATGTGCGCCGGGCTGATCGTCCATTCGCGGATCGCGCGGGTGGTCTACGGTGCCCTGGAGCCCAAGGCCGGTGTGGTGCAGAGCCAGGGGCAGTTCTTCACCCAGGGCTTTCTCAACCACCGGGTGCTGTTCGAAGGTGGGGTGCTCGCCGAGGAGTGCGGCACGATCCTCAGCGAGTTCTTCAAGGCCCGCCGCAGCAAGGCCTGATGGCGGTTACTTGCGCGCGACGATCACCGCGCGCATCGGCGCCGGCAAGCCTTCGATGGTTTTGCTGTGGTCGCTCGGGTCGAGGAAGTCGCTCAGGGACTGGTACTTCATCCATTCGGTTGCGCGCTGTTCCTCGACGCTGGTGGTGCTGACATCCACGCAGCGCACGTCGCTGAAGCCGGCCCGCCGCAACCAGCGTTCCAGCGCTGGCACCGAGGGCAGGAACCAGACGTTGCGCATCTGGGCGTAGCGGTCCTCGGGCACCAGTACCTGGTTCACGTCACCTTCGACCACCAGCGTCTCCAGCACCAGTTCACCACCCTTGACCAGGCAGTCCTTCAGCGCCAGCAGATGCTCGATGGGCGAACGCCGGTGGTAGAACACGCCCATGGAAAATACCGTGTCGAAGCCTTCCAGGTTCGCCGGCAGGTCCTCGAACGGGAACGGCAGGTGCCAGGCCGCATCCTGCGCCAGGTAACGTTGCACGGCCTGGAACTGGCAGAAGAACAGCCAGTTCGGGTCGACGCCGATCACCGTGTCGGCGCCGGCACCGAGCATGCGCCACATGTAGTAGCCGTTGCCGCAACCGACATCGAGGATGCGTTTGCCCTTGAGGTCCAGGTGCGGGGCGACTCGCGACCATTTCCAGTCCGAACGCCATTCGGTATCGACATGCACGCCGAACAGCTCGAATGGTCCCTTGCGCCACGGACTCAGGCCCATCAGTGCGCTGCGCACCTGGGCGCGGGTCGCGTCGTCGCAGTCGCTGTCCAGGGTCAGGCCGCCGAGCAGGTCGATCGTCGTCGGTTCCAGTGCTGGCAAGGCGTCGAGCGCCCCCTGCCAGCGCTCAAGGTCGCCATGACCTTTCTCCAGCCGGGTATCGAGCTGGGCCTGCAGGCTGTTGGCCCATTCGGCCAGGGGAGTACGCGCCAGGCGGCGGGCGAGGGGTGACAGATCGATCATGGCAGGGCAATCAACGAGGCAAAGTTAAGGCATTGGAACCAGGGCACGACTTTCGAGAAACCCGCCGCCAGCAGGCGTTCGCGGTGTTCCTCGAGGCTGTCGGGTTTCATCACGTTTTCGATGGCGCTGCGTTTCTGGGCGATTTCCAGTTCGCTGTAGCCATTGGCGCGCTTGAAGGCGATATGCAGGTCGGTGAGCAGCGCATGCTCCTCGGGGTCGTTGAAACGCAATTTCTCCGACAGGATCAGCGCTCCGCCGGGCAACAGGGCCTGGCGAATGCGTCCGAGCAGGGCCAGGCGCTGATCCGGGGCGATGAATTGCAGGGTGAAGTTCAGCGCCACCACCGAGGCCGGGCGGAAGTCCAGGGCGAGGATATCGCCTTCGATCACCTCCACCGGCAGCAACTCCTGGAACATCGAGTCCTGGGCGTTGAGGTATTCGCGGCAACGTTCGACCATCGCCGTGGAGTTGTCCACCGCGATCACCCGGCAGCCGTCGCTGCGCACGTGCCGGCGCAACGCCTGGGTTACCGCGCCGAGGGAACTGCCCAAGTCGTAGAGCACGCTGCCCGGCTGGGCGAACTGGGCGGCGAGCACACCGAGGTTCTCGACGATGGTCGGGTAACCGGGAACCGAGCGCTTGATCATGTCCGGGAACACCCGTACCACATCTTCGTTGAAGGCGAAGTCCGGCACCTGGGCCAGGGGCTGGGCGAAAAGGCGATCGGGTTCTTTGCTCACGGCGGTTCCGGCGACAATCGAAAAAGGGTCGGCATTTTAGCCAAGTTGGCGCCGGGATGCGCGGTTTGTCGGATAAAGCGCCTGAGGCGTTGGCGCGGGCTTCAGGCGAAGCCCGGCTCCTGCCTGTTGGCCTTTTGCGAGAACGCCGAGGCGGCAATACCCCATTGGCCGATCCAGTAGGCAATGATGATCAGGTAAGGCGCGGCGGCGAACTTGACCACGAAGCGGTCGATGCCGATCAGGCTGTCGGAGAAGGCGAACACCAGCGCGCCACCGGCAGCCAGTCGCGCCGAGCGTTGCGGCACGTCGCTACCCAGCCGTGCGAGGGCTCGCCAGAGCATGCAACTGATGGCAAGGGCATACACACTCACCGGCACCAGCAGGTTGCCCAGCCCCTTGGACATCAGCATGCCCAACAGCGCGGCGCCGATGAGCAGGGCCACGATCAGCTGGACCGGCGCCAGGCGCCGGCAGTCGCCGAGGTAGGCCTTGAGATAACACAGATGGGCGACCAGAAAGGCGCCCAGGCCGAACACGAACAGATCGCCCGGCCAGGCCAGCAGGATGTCGCCGAGCAGCGAGAACACCAGGCCCAGGGCCAGCCAGCGGCGATATTCGCCCCCCGGTGCGTCATGCAGCCAGCCGAGCAGGGCCAGCACCGGCAGGGGTTTGGTCAGCAGGCAGATCAATGGCGAGTCGATACTCAGCCCATACAGGAACGCGACGGCGCCCATCAGGGCGAGAATCAGCCAGGGCATGTCAGTTCACCACGATCGGGCAGTCGAAGCTCTGTACCGGCGGGACTTCCGGTTCCCAGGGCTGCTGGTAGGTCAGGCGCAGGCGACCGGTGCCGGTGGCGAAGGCCTGGAAGCGCCAGGTCGACTGGCCGGCGGCGCCGATCACATCGCTGTTTTCCGGGTTGTGGTAGACCTCCGGGCCAAGGCTTTTCAGCACGCCGCCGGCGGAATCCTGGATGGCCCAGCGATAGCCCGTGGTGGGGTTGCTCGGCAGGCTGAGGATCATGTTCTGCCCGTTCTTGAGCTGCATCGGACAGTCACGCTGGTTTTCCACGGTCACGTTCTGGCGCGGTTGCTGCGCACAGGCAGCGAGTAGCACAAGGCTTAACGGAAGCAACAGACGAGTCGGGGTCATAGTGTCTCCAATCATTACAGCGATGCTGGAGCATAACCCAAGATGCGGCCGATGCGCTGGGCGGGATCGAAGCTGTCCTGGCGGGTCGGGGCGCATGGGGGGACGAGGAGCGTCAAGGGAGGCATTCCCACGCGGAGTGTGGGAACGATCAGGGAGCGCTGAGGTATTGGCATTTTTGAGTGCTCCCACGCTCCAGCGTGGGGGCGCTCAGCGACCGCTCCCGTGACGCAATGGTCAGAAAAGCACTTTCGCCACATCGGCAAAACGCTTGGCGAAGTGCACGGTCATGCCTTCCTTGAGGTAGTCCGGCAGTTCCTCGAAGTGGCCGCGGTTGGCGTCCGGCAGGATCAGTTCATGGATCTTCTGCCGGCGTGCCGCGATCACCTTCTCGCGGACCCCACCAATGGGCAGCACATGCCCGGTCAGGGTCAGCTCGCCGGTCATGGCCACGCCCTTCTTCGGCGGCTGGTTGCGGGCCAGTGACAGCAGGGCGCTGGCCATGGTCACCCCGGCACTCGGACCGTCCTTGGGGGTGGCGCCTTCCGGTACGTGCAGGTGGACGAAGGCCTCGTCGAAGAATCGCGGGTCGCCGCCGAACTGCTTGAGGTGCGAACCGACATAGCTGTAGGCGATTTCCGCCGACTCCTTCATGACGTCACCCAACTGCCCGGTCAGCTTGAAGCCGCGGTTGAGGGTGTGGATGCGTGTGGCCTCGATCGGCAGGGTGGCGCCGCCCATGCTGGTCCAGGCCAGCCCGGTGATCACGCCGACGCCGCTGAGCACCTGCTCGTTGCGGAATACCGGCATGCCCAGCGAGGCTTCGAGGTCCTTGGGGCCGATCTTGATGACGCTGTCCGGTGCATCCAGCAGCTTGACCACCGCCTTGCGCACCAGCTTGCCCAACTGCTTCTCCAGCTGGCGCACGCCGGACTCGCGGGCATACCCGTCGATCACGGTGCGCAGGGCGCTGTCGCTGATCGACAGGCTGGTTTTCGCCACACCGGCCTTTTCCAACTGCTTGGGCCACAGGTGACGCTTGGCGATCGCCAGTTTTTCCTCGGTGATGTAGCCCGACAGGCGAATCACTTCCATGCGGTCCAGCAGCGGTCCGGGGATCGAGTCCAGGGTGTTGGCGGTGCAGACGAACAGCACTTTCGACAGGTCCAGGCGCAGGTCCAGGTAATGGTCGAGGAAGTCGACGTTCTGCTCGGGGTCGAGGGTCTCCAGCAGCGCCGAAGCCGGGTCGCCCTGGTAGCTCTGGCCCATCTTGTCGATCTCGTCGAGCATGATCACCGGGTTCATCACCTCGACGTCTTTCAGCGCCTGCACCAGCTTGCCCGGCTGGGCGCCGATGTAGGTGCGCCGATGCCCCTTGATTTCGGCCTCGTCGCGCATGCCGCCGACGCTGAAACGGTAGAACGGCCGGCCGAGGGATTCGGCGATGGACTTGCCGATGCTGGTTTTGCCCACGCCTGGCGGGCCCACCAGCAGCACGATCGAGCCGCTGATCTCGCCCTTGTAGGCGCCGACGGCGAGGAATTCGAGAATCCGCGCCTTGATGTCATCGAGGCCGGCGTGGTGCTGGTCCAGCACCTTGCGCGCGTGCTTGAGGTCGAGCTTGTCCTCGCCGTACACGCCCCAGGGTACCGCGGTGGCCCATTCCAGGTAGTTGCGGGTGACGGCGTATTCCGGCGAACCGGTCTCGAGGATCGCCAGCTTGCCCATTTCCTCGGTGATGCGCTTTTGCGCATGGGCCGGCAGGACCTTGCCTTCCAGGCGCTGCTCGAACTGCTCGATATCGGCGCTGCGGTCGTCCTTGGTCAGGCCCAGCTCCTGCTGGATGACCTTGAGCTGTTCCTTGAGGAAGAACTCGCGCTGGTGTTCGCCGATCTTGCGGTTCACCTCGGCGGAGATCTCTTTCTGCAGGCGGGCGACCTCGACTTCCTTGCGCAGCATCGGCAGCACTTTTTCCATGCGCTTGAGCATCGGCACGCAATCGAGCACTTCCTGCAGCTCATTGCCGGTGGCCGAGGTCAGGGCGGCGGCGAAGTCGGTCAGCGGCGATGGATCGTTGGGGCTGAAGCGGTTGAGGTAGTTCTTCAGCTCTTCGCTGTACAGCGGGTTGAGCGGCAGCAGTTCCTTGATCGCATTGATCAGGGCCATGCCGTAGGCCTTCACTTCGTCGGTCGGCTCGCTCGGCTGGTGCGGGTATTCGAGTTCCACCAGGTAGGGTGGACGGTGGTGCTTGAGCCAGGTGCGGATGCGCACGCGGGTCAGGCCCTGGGCCACGAACTGCAGCTTGCCGCTCTCGCGACTGGCGTGGTGGACCTTCACCAGGGTGCCGTACTCCGGCAGGCTCTTGGTGTCGAAGTGGCGGGTATCTTCGGTCGGGGTATCGACGAAGAACAGGGCCAGGGAATGGTGATCGGACTTGCTCACCAGTTCCAGGGTCTCGGCCCAGGGTTCTTCATTGACGATGACCGGCAGGACCTGTGCCGGGAAGAACGGGCGATTGTGGATCGGGATGATGTAGACCGTGTCCGGCAGGTTCTGCCCGGGCAGCGCCAGGCTGGTGCCGGATGATTCGCGATTGTCCTGGCCGGCGTCGTGACGATCTTCGGCGTTGGTCTGTTGGGTCGGGTGATCGGGGAATTCTTGCTGGTTGCTCATTGGGGCACCTGCACAGTTGAGTATGCAGGTTAGATGGGGCGAGCCGGTGGCGGTTTCAATGGTCCGCTGCTATAGCTTTGGTCAAACCGGCCGATAGCCCGGGCATGAACCTGTACATCTTTCATCTTCGTGTAGAGGTTTTAAGGGGCATGAGTCGTTCGTCGGCTGGCTCAAGATAGTGGCAAAACGCCTCATTTCTTGCGTGATCTTCTGCCCGAGCCTCGGTAATCTGCACTTGCTGATCCCTTTGCGCCAGGGCAGGCCATCTTTTTAATGAACCAGTGAGTAGTTGTTGTATGGCCCGCCCCATTTCATTGCCTGGATTGTTTCTGTGTGTTGCTGGATTGCTCGCCAGTGGCCCGAGCCATGCCGCCGGCCTGCAGGCCGATCTGGTCGACCAACAGGGCAAGCCGCTGGTGGGGGCGGTGCTGACCCTGCAGGGTGGCGCCGCACCTGCCGCCATCAGCCTGAAGGCCGACATGGACCAGCGTAACAAAGAGTACGTACCCCACGTGCTGGCGGTGCATACCGGGACCCAGGTCAAGTTTCCCAACAGCGACAATATCCGCCATCAGGTCTATTCCTTTTCGCAACCCAAGCGCTTTGAACTGCGCCTCTACGAGGGTACACCGTCGGATCCGGTGTTGTTCGACAAGCCGGGTGTGGTCGTGCTGGGCTGCAATATCCACGACTGGATGCTCGGCTACATCTACGTCACCGACGATCCCTGGTTCGCGACCAGCAACGACAACGGCCGGATCGCTTTCGACAAGCTGCCCGCCGGCCATTATCGCGTCACGCTCTGGCACCCGCAGGTCGCGGACATGCAGCCGCAGGCGGGCGGCGAAATCGATGTGCCGGCCACGGGGTTGAAGCAACGCTTCAGCCTGACGATTCAACCGCTGTCGTCGGATGCTCCGTCGGCGCCAGCATCGAGTGCCTTTGGTGATGCCTTCAATAAAGCTCTCAGTGAACCTGCGCAGTAGTTTTCAGGCGCGGATCGCCGTTGTACTGACCCTGCTGTTGCTGGTGGTGATCGGTGCCTTGTACTTCAGCGTCAAGGTGGCGACCAACGAAGCGGTGCAGCGCCAGGCGCGTGCGCAGCTGGAGGTCGGTACGCGGGTTTTCGAGCGTCTGCTGGACGTGCAGAGCCGGCGCCTGGGTGATGGCGTGCAACTGCTGGCGGCGGATTTCGGCTTTCGCGATGCGGTCTCCAGCGGCGACTCGGCGACCATCCGTTCGGTGCTGATCAACCACGGCAAGCGTATCAATGCCAACGACATGATCCTGTTGAGCATGGATGGCACGGTCATGGCCAGCACCCTGGCCGATACGCCCGACGGTACGCCATTCCGTTTCGACCAGGCACTGCGCGAGGCCCGGCGCAACCGGCAATCGGCCCTGATCGTGCCGCTGCAGGGCAAGCCGCACCTGCTGGTCGAGGCGCAGGTGCTGGCGCCGCTGCCGATCGCCCGGGTGGTGATGGGCTTTTCCATGGACAACGCCTTTGCCTCGCAACTGCGTTCGCTGACCAACCTCGAGGTGTCGTTCCTCAGCGTCGATCGGCAGCAGGTCGGCGAACTGGTCAGCACCCAGCCGGCAGCACTGGCACCGAGCATCACCCGGTTGATGCTCGAAGCGTCCGGTGGGCATGACACGCAGATGACCGAGCACCTCAGCCAGAACTTCCTCAGCCAGTCGCTGAGACTGGCCAGCACCAGCGACAACAATGACAGCCAGGTCATCGCCCTGTTGCAGAGCCCCCTGGATGTGGCGATGCAGGCCTTCGCGCCGCTGGACGAAAAGATCCTGCTGATCGCGCTGGTCGCGCTGCTGGCTTCGCTGGTCGGGGCCCTGCTGCTGGCGCGTAGCGTCTCGCAGCCGGTGCGTTCTCTGGCCCAGGCCGCCGAGCGCATCGGCAAGGGCGACTACGAGACGCCGGTCAGGTTGCGGCGCAGTGATGAACTGGGTCTGCTCGCCAGGATGTTCAATACCATGCAGGGTGCCATCGCCGAGCGCGAACAGCAGTTGGCACACAATGCCCTGCACGACCTGCTCACCGGCCTGCCCAACCGCGCACTGGCGATGGAGCGGCTGAGCAGCACGATAGACGCCGCCCGCCCGGTGGCGCTGGTCTACCTGGGTATCGACAACCTGCGTACCGTCAACGAGACCGGAGGACCCGGCGCGGTCGACCAGGTGTTGCAGAGCGTTGGCAAGCGCCTGAAGTCGGCCCTGCGCGCGGGCGACACGGTTGCCCACCTGATTGCCGGGGAATTTCTCCTGCTGCTGCAGGGCACCGGCAGCGAGGGCGCGGTGGCGGTTGCCGACCAGATCCAGCAATTGCTGCTCAAGCCCCAGCGGATCAACGATCACGACGTGGCGCTGGATTGCCGGATGGGGATTGCGGCGTTCCCGAACGATGGCCAGGAGGCGGAGGAACTGCTCGAGCGTGCCGCCATCGCCATGCAGGACGCCGCGCAGATGCCCGGCCGCCTGCAGATCTACGAAGAGGGCCGCGACCTGGCCCATCGCCGGCAGATCGCCCTGATCCGCGACTTGCGCCATGCCGCCGCCAACGGTGAACTGCTGCTGCACTACCAGCCCAAGCTGGATATCCGCCAGGGCCAGGTGCGCCAGGCCGAAGCCCTGCTGCGCTGGCAGCATCCGCAGTTCGGCATGGTGTCGCCGGGAGAATTCATCACCCTCGCCGAACGTACTGGCAGCATCCAGATCCTCACCCGCTGGGTGATCGAGGAGGGCATGCGCCAGCTCTCCGAGTGGAACCAGCGGGGCCTGCACCTGCAACTGTCCCTGAACATCTCCGCCGATGACTTGTTGATCGGCGACCTGCCCGACCGGGTTTCGGCGCTGCTCGAGGTGCATCGCCTGCCCGCCGAACAACTGATCTTCGAGATCACCGAAAGTGCGGTGATGCGCGAGCCGGAACAGGCCCTGCAGGTCCTGCAACGCCTGCGTGCCTGTGGCATCAGCCTGTCGGTGGACGATTTCGGTACCGGCTACTCTTCGCTGGCACACCTCAAGCGCCTGCCGGTGCAGGAGTTGAAGATCGACCAGTCCTTCGTCCGCAACCTGGACGAAACCAGCGAGGACGCGGTGATCGTGCGTTCGACCATTGAAATGAGCCACAACCTGGGCTTGAAGGTGGTGGCCGAAGGGGTGGAGTACGAACACAGCCTGCGCCTACTGGAGCGTTGGCATTGCGATACCGCCCAGGGTTACCTGATCAGTCGTCCGCTGAGTGCGGCGGCGTTCGAGGCCTGGGTCGCAAAACCCTTGAATTCACCCTCTGCCATGGTCCACTGACTGCTATGAAACGTCGTTATTCCCTGTTGTGCCTGCTGGGCCTGCTGGGCCTGGGAATCAATGCCGCCGAGGCCGATAACGGCCGCCTGATCGCCACAGGCGGTGCCAGCAGCCTGGAGGGCGCGGCGGGCGGAGGCATCACGCCGTGGGCGGTGCTGACCGGCTATGGCGAAAAGAACGAATGGGGCGCCACCGCGTTCGCCACCACCGTCAACGTCCCGGACTATCGGCTCGACGTAGTCGGGCTGGCAGCCTCCTATGACAACCGCGTGGAGCTGTCCCTGGCCCGTCAGCGCTTCGACCTGGGCTCGCTGGTGCACAAGCTCAACCTGCCGGAAGATCATCTCGGCCAGGATATCGTCGGGCTCAAGGTCCGGCTGTTCGGCGACCTGATCTACGACACCCTGCCGCAGGTGTCCCTGGGCCTGGAGTACAAGCACCAGACCAACTTCGACATTCCCGAACTGGTCGGCGCCAAGCGTGACCAGGACGTCGAGGGCTACCTGGCCGCCAGCCGGCTGTTCATCGGCGCGGCCTTCGGCTACAACCTGCTGGTCAACGGCGGTGTACGCTACAGCCGGGCCAATGAGCTGGGGCTGATGGGCTTCGGCGGCGATCGTCGCGATACCCGCAGCGTGCTCAAGGAAGGCTCCGTGGCGGTACTGTTCAACCCGCGCTGGGCCGTGGGCGTGGAGTACCGGGAAAAGCCGGACAACCTGTCCTTCGCTGGTGAAAGCGACTGGGCCGACGTATTCATCGGCTATTTCCCCAACAAACACCTGTCCTTCGTCCTGGCCTACGCCCGGCTGGGAGAAATCGCCACACTGGATAACCAGAACGGCACTTATCTGTCCGTACAGGGGAGTTTCTGATGCGGGGTTTGAAACTGCTGCTGGTTGCTGTCCTGCTGGCCGGTTGTGCCCAGCAGCCGCCCAGGGATGACAGCCTCTACCGCGACCTCGGCGAGCGTGCCGGGATCACCCGGATCGTCGAGGGCATGCTGCTGAAGATCGCCCACGACCCGCGGATTGCCGAGCGCTTCCGCAAGATCGACATCGTGCGCCTGCGCAACAAGCTGGTCGAACAGTTCTGCGTCGAGGCGGGCGGGCCCTGTGTCTACACCGGCGATACCATGGCCGAGAGCCACAAGGGCCAGAATGTCAGCCGCAGCGATTTCAATGCGCTGGTCGAGGACCTGATCGCGGCGATGGATGAGCAGGGGATACCGGTGCGGGTACAGAACCGCCTGATCGCCCGGCTGGCGCCGATGCGCGGCGAGGTGATCGAACACTAGGTGTCACGGAAGAAAGGCGGCCCTTGAGAGGCCGCCTTTTTCATGTCTGCCGCACGTTACTCGGACAGCTTGTACGCCAGCACGTAATCACCCTGGCGGGTGCCCAGCGAGCCATGCCCGCCGGCCATCACCAGTACGTACTGCTTGCCGTCCTTGCCGGTGTAGGTCATCGGCGTGGTCTGGGCGCCCGCTGGCAGGCGGCCTTCCCACAGTTGCTTGCCGTTCTTCACATCGTAGGCGCGCAGGTACTGGTCCAGGGTACCGCTGAGGAAGGCCACGCCACCGGCGGTGGTGAAGGTCCCGCCCAGGCTCGGCACGCCCATGCTCAGGGGGATCGGCACCGGCGAGCTGTCACGCACGGTACCGTTCTTGTGCATCCAGAGCGTCTTGTGGGTGGTCAGGTCGACCGCCGCCACATAACCCCAGGCCGGTGCCTGGCAGGGCAGGCCCATTGGCGACAGCAGGGCTTCGAGGATCACCCCGTATGGCGCGCCCTTGTTCGGCTGCACGCCTTCGGTTTCGCTCTTGCGGGGGCCCTGCGAGGCGATCTCCGCCGCCGGAATCAGCTTGGAGCGGAAGGCCATGTAGCTCGGGTTGACGAAGGCGATCTGGCGCACCGGGTCGACCGAAATGCCGCCCCAGTCGAACACGCCGAAGTTGCCCGGGTAGACGATCGAGCCCTGCAGCGATGGCGGGGTGAACGGGCCCTCGTAGCGCAGCGACTTGAAGTCGATCCGGCAGAGCATCTGGTCGAACGGTGTCACGCCCCACATGTCGCGCTCTTTCAGGGGCGGCGGCATGAAGTTGAGGTCGGACTTGGGCTGGGTCGGCGAGGTGTGGTCGCCGGCGACCGCGCCCTGTGGTACCGGGATCTCGTTGATCGGCACGATCGGCTGGCCATTGCTGCGGTCGAGCACGTAGATGCTGCCCTGCTTGGTCGAAGCCAGCACGGCCTGCTTGACGCCGTCGGCGGTCTTGAGGTCCATCAGGGTCGGCTGGCCGCCGACGTCCATGTCCCACAGGTCGTGGTGGGTGAACTGGTAGGTCCAGCGCACATGTCCGGTGTCGATATCCAGCGCGGTCAGGCCGGCGGCGTATTTCTCCGAATCGGGGGTGCGGGCGCCACCGAACTGATCCGGTGTCTGGTTGCCCATCGGCAGGTAGAGCATGCCGAGTTTTTCATCGACGGCGAACATCGACCACATGTTCGGCGAGTTGCGGGTGTAGGTCTTGCCCGGGGCGATCGGGGTGGTGTCGTCCGGGTTGCCGCTGTCCCAGTTCCACACCAGCTTGCCGGTGCGCACGTCGAAGGCGCGGATCACGCCGCTGGGTTCGTCGGTGGAGACGTTGTCGGTGACGTGGCCGCCGATCACCACCAGGTTGCGGGTGACCGCCGGCGGCGAGGTGGAGTAGTAGCCACCGGGGGCGAAGGTGCCGATGTTGGCGCCGAGGTCGATCTGGCCCTTGTCGCCGAAGTCTTCGCACATCTTGCCGGTGTCGGCGTTCAGGGCGATCAGGCGGGTATCGGCGGTGGGCAGGAAGATCCGCCGTGGGCACTGGTTTTCCTGGCCGGTGGCGACCAGGCGGCCGCTTGGCGCGTTGTCGGCCGCCAGCGACGCGGTGGCGGACGCGTCGGTTGTGGACGGCGCGGTATTGGCGATGTAGGCGTTTTCATCGTGATAGGCCACGCCACGGCAGGTCATGTGGGCCCAGCCCTTGAAGTTCGCCGCCTTCTGCGTGGAAAGTTTCGGATCGAAGCGCCAGATTTCCTTGCCGGTATCCGGGTCGAGGGCGATCACCTGGCTGTGGGGCGTGCACACGTAGAGCATGCCGTTGACCTTCAGCGGGGTGTTTTCCGCCGTGGTTTCGCCGGGATCGTTCGGCCCGGGAATGTCGCCGGTGCGGAAGGTCCAGGCCGGTACCAGCTTGTGCGCGTTCTGCGGGGTGATCTGCGCCAGCGGCGAGTAGCGATCGCCATGGGCGCTGCGGCCATAGGAATCCCAGTCGCCATCGGCCGTGGCCGGTGCGGTGTTGCTCATGCCAGGGACGCTGTCGCGATCGAGCTGGCCCTTGATTTCACCCGGGTTGGTGAATTGGCTGGCGACGGCGGTGGCGCCGGCCAGCACCACGGCCACGCCCAGCGCGCCGGTACCCATCGGTGCGGCACCGCTGTGCAGCAATGGCTGGCGGAACCACGGCAGCAGCATGACAATCCCCAGGGCGAACAGCAGGGCCAGGCGCGGCACCAGTTGCCACCAGTCCAGGCCGACTTCCCACAGGGCCCACAGGGTACTGGCGAACAGCACCAGGGCGTAGAGGCCCAGGGCTGCCCGGCGGGCGGCCAGCAACAGGCCGCCGGTCAACAACAGGCCGATGCCGGCCAGCAGGTAGTACAGCGAGCCACCCAGCAGGCTCAGCCTGATCCCGCCGGCCAGCAGGGCGAGGCCCATCAACAGCAGCACGATACCGAGCAGGCTCGGTAGCAGGCGGCCTCGATTCGAAGCACGGTCAGTGCTCATGGTTTGGTTTCTCCGTGACGTTGAAGGTATCCCGCGCTGTAATCACTGTAGATGACGATTCGGCGGGGACTTCGTTCAGATAAATTGCCCGAGGGACTTCCACGCGGGAGCCGCAACAGGCAGGCGCTGCTTGCGGGACGGGAAGTCGAGGGGGGAACCGGAGCGTTTTCAGCAGCGAACTTTGCTGATTAAACGATTCAGGTGTTAGCGCACAAAGGATAAACCCATGTCTATCGCGGAAACAGGGGGTTCCCTGACATGGATCATTTCAGATTCGGTAACAGTCTTCGGGTGGGTGGTGGTGAGCAGGCCGGCCTGCTCACCACGGTCTTGCCTGGGTGAATGTCAGAAGGTGGTACGCAGGCCGACCTCGATGCTGCGGCCCGGCGCCGGCGCGATATCACGCAGGATCGAGCTGGCATAACGCACGGTCTGGTTGGTCAGGTTTTCGCCCTTGACGAACGCCAGCCACTGGCTGCTGCCGATATCGAAGTGGTAGCCGGCACTGGCGCCGAAGGTGGTGTAGGCCGAACTGCCGGACTCGTTGGACGGCACCCGTCCCTGGCCCGCCGCATGCTCCACATCGATCCGCGCCTGCCAGCGATCCAGCTCCCACAGCAGGCCGCTGTTCAGGCGTAGCGGCGCGATCCGCGGCAGGGCCTCGCCGGTATCGAGGTTGGTGGCGCGGGTGTAGTCGCCGGACAGTTCGAGGGCGAACTTGCCGTAGGCGCCTTCACCCAGTTTCCAGCGATCCTGGGCCTCGAACCCGGCGAAGCGGGCCCGTACGCCGGAATAGCGGTATTCGGGGATGCCAGCGGCGTCTTCCTCGCCGTCGTCGTTGAGGGTACGACCACTGCCGAGCAGGCCGATGTAGTTGGAGAAGTGGCTGTAGAACACACCGAAGCTGCCCTTGTGGGTGCCGTTGTCGAAACGCAGGGCCAGGTCGCTGGATACGGCCTTTTCCTTCGACAGGTCGGGGTTGCCGACTTCATAGGTGCCGGTGGCGACGTGGGCACCGTTGGCATACAGCTCGTAGAAGGTTGGCGCGCGCTCGGTGTAGCCCAGGGTCGCGGCCAGCGCCCAGACCGGCGTCAACTGGTAGACCGCGCCGGAGGACAGGCTGCCGGCGGTGAAGCTGTTGCTCCGCTCGGCATTGGCAAAACGCTCGTTGCCCTTGGCATCCGGGTCGATACGCGTGTGTTCCAGGCGGCCGCCGAGGCTGAAGGTCAGACGCTCGCTGGCCTTGAGCTCTTCCAGCAGGAACAGCGCGCCGGCGTCGGTGTCGGTTTGCGGAACGAAGGCTTCCTCGCCCAGTGCGGAAAATTCGTTGCGACTGACCTGGGCCCCGACCACTCCGTTGAACGGGCCGACCGGCAGGTGGCGGGCCTCGACCCGGGCCTCGTAGCCCTTGTTCCTGAAAATCGTGCCGGTTTCGCCCCCCTCGATTTCCCGATGCTCGTAGTCGGTGTAGCCGGCATCGAGTTTCACCGAACTGAACGGCCCCTCGAGGTTGCGGATTTCCGAGGCGAAGGCGTAGTGGTCCTGCTTCATGCGGATGCGCACATCCTGCTCGGCCGGTGAGCCGTAGTTGCTGTCGTAATTGCTGTAGGACAGCCCGGCGTAACCATTATCCCAGTGGTAGGAGCCGCCCACGGCACCGCCATCCTGGCGACCGTCGCTATTGCCCAGGCGGCCCTTGCGTCCGTCGCCGTCCTCGCTGGCCGGTGCATTGCGGCTACGGGCGTAGCCGGGAATCCGCAGGTCGTTGAACTCGCGGGCGTTGGCGTCCAGGTGCAGGGCGAAGGTGCCGTCGCCGGCTTCCAGCTTGCCGGCGCTGCTGCGGGTGGTGTCGGCGCCGCCGTAGCGCAGTTCGCCGGCACCGTGGATGCCGTCGATGGGGCTGGTGGGAATGCGGTTGTCGAAGGTGTTGACCACCCCGCCGATGGCACTGCCGCCATAGAGCAGCGCCGCCGGGCCACGGACGATCTCGATCCGTTCGACGTTGACCGGATCCAGCGGTACCGCGTGGTCATAGGACAGCGCCGAGGCATCCAGCGCGCCGACGCCGTTGCGCAGCAGGCGGATGCGATCGCCGTCCTGGCCACGAATGATCGGTCGGCTGGCGCCCGGGCCGAAGTAGGACGACGACACCCCGGGTTGCCTGTTCAGGGTTTCACCGAGGCTGCCCTGTTGCTGCAGGGTCAGGTCGTCGCCTTCGAGCACGGTGCTGGGGGCGGCGGGCTGTTCGCTGCCCAGGGGGTTGGCGGTGATGACCTGGGGTTGCAGCTCCAGGGCGTGGGCCGGGCCCGCGATCAGCAAGGCGGCGGCCAGCGGAGTCAGTCGGGTACGCAGGGGGGAGGAGAGGGACATCGATGTTTCCTTGGCAAGCGCGATGCGAAGCGCATCGGTGAGTCGAAAGAGCAGGCGGATGACGGAGGGGGTGTCCGACGAATGGTTATGATTTGTTATAACGTAACACAGTTTTTCGATTTTAAAACACTGCCCCTGCAACGTATCTCGACGCGGCTAGACTCAAGTAAGGGCCATTGCGCCATCTGCTATCGGTGGCTCTTCCCCCTGGCGAAGGGCTCGGCTAAGGTGCGCGCCTTGTTCCATTTCCTCATCGAAGGTTCGGCATGACCGAAACATCCAACAATCCGCTGCATGGGGTGACCCTGGAGCAGATCCTCAATGCCCTGGTGGCCCATTACGAGTGGCAGGGCCTGGCCGAGCGCATCGATATCCGTTGCTTCAAGAGCGACCCGAGCATCAAGTCGAGCCTGACTTTTCTGCGCAGGACGCCGTGGGCGCGGGAGAAGGTCGAGCGGCTGTACGTGAAGTTGATGCGCACCCGACGCTGAGGTCCTGCCGTGGAGTCGAAGCGCGTGTCCGGCCAGCCGCCGCTGCGCCGCATCCGCTCGCGCGCCGTGCTGCTGGCCGCGGCGGTGCTGGGCTGGAGCGGCCTGGGCATCCAGATGTACCTGATCCTGATCTCGCGCTGGCAGGCCGGGGCGAGCCTGCTCGGCGGGTTGATCACCTTCTTCAGTTTCTTCACCGTGCTGACCAACACCCTGGTGGCGGTGGTGCTGACCTGTGAAGTGACGTCCCGCGATTCGTGGGGCCGGCGCTTTTTCCTCAAACCGTCGGTGCGCACGGCGATCGTCGCCAATATCGTCGTGGTGGGGCTGGCCTACAGCCTGTTGCTGCGCTCGTTGTGGCATCCCCAGGGCTTTCAGTGGCTGGCGGATGAACTGCTGCACGACGTGATGCCGGCGCTGTTCGTGGTCTATTGGTGGGTGTGTGTGCCCAAGGGCCGCTTGCGCTTCCCGCAGGTGTTGTCGTGGCTGGCCTATCCGCTGGTGTATTTCGCTTATGTGCTGCTGCGCGGGCACCTGATCGGCGCGTATCCGTATCCCTTCGTCGATGTTGACCGGCTGGGTTATCCCCAGGTGTTCGTCAACGCCGGGCAGATACTGTTGGGCTTCGTGCTGGTCTCGCTGCTGCTGATCGGCATGGATCGTTGGGGTGGCAGGCGGCGGACTTGAGGCTTGCAGTGAGTGGGGCGGCCCACCCACTGCCGAGGCCGGAGATTACTCTTCGGCGCTACCGTCCAGGCGCCAGTAGCCAGCGGCCTTGACGAACGCCTCATCCAGCCCGTGGATGTCGAGCAATACCCGGCGCACCTTGCGCGACAGCCCGGCCTCGGTGGCGACCCAGGCGTAGAGGCTGCCGCTTGGCGGGGTCAGTTGCTCGACGGTTTGCAGCAGACCCTGTCCTGGCGCGTCGCGTCGCACCCAGATCACTTCGACCTGTGCCTGGCTGTGCAGGGGCTGCTGTTCAGCCGCGTTCTCCACCTCGACCACCACCAGCGCGCGGCGGTTGGCCGCCAGGCCCTCCAGGCGCCGGGCGATGGCCGGCAGGGCGGTTTCGTCGCCGATCAACAGGTAGCTGTCGAAGATATCCGGGACCACCAGCGAACCCCGTGGCCCGCCGATATGCAGGAACTGGCCGGGTGTGGCCTGTTCCGCCCAGGTCGAGGCGGGGCCGTCGCCATGCAGGACGAAGTCGATATCCAGTTCACCCCGCTCTAGGTCATAGCGACGCGGCGTGTAGTCACGCATGGCCGGCAGCGGGCCGTTGTCCTTGGCGCCAATCACCAGGGTTTCCAGCGCAGCCTGTTCGGCGGCGGTCTGCGGGAAGAACAGTTTGACGTGGTCGTCCGTGCCCAGGCTGATGAAACCCGCCAGTTCCGGGCCGCCGAGGGTGATGCGGCGCATGCGCGGCGTCAGGTCCCGCACCCGCAGCACTTGCAGGCGGCGGCGCCTGATCTCGTGCATGACCCGATGAATGCCTTGGCGATTGACTTCGTTCATTGCGCTTGCTCCGAATGGGACTGGGCGGACACGGGACCATCGACGATGGCCTTGGCGGTGTTGTTCAGCAGGTCGCGGACCCGCAGGATTTCCTCCGGGCTCCAGCGTCCGTGATGCAGTTGCAGTGCGTGGCGCAGGTTATGCACCGCCTCGTGGATTTCCGGCGGCCGGTCGTGACCGCGCAGGGAGCGCTTGCTGACATCGATGCGGGTGCGCACGCCGTCCAGGGCCACAGCCTGTTCGCGCAGGAACTGGCGACCGTTGTCGGTCACGCTGTAGCGCTTTTTCCCAGCCTCGGCGTCGCCGCTGATCAGATCGCTTTCCTCAAGGAAGGTCAGGGTCGGGTAGATGACCCCCGGGCTCGGGCTGTAGGCACCGTCGAACATGCCTTCGATCTGGCGGATCAGGTCGTAGCCATGGCAGGGCTGTTCGGCGACCAGGGCCAGCAACAGCAGTTTCAGGTCGCCCGGGGCGAACACCCGCGGGCCGCGGCCGCCGCGTTCACGGCCGGGGCGGCGTTCGAAGCCGTCGTGGCCATCGCCGAATTCGCGGTGGTGGGGAGGGTGGTGATGCTCTCTCATTTTCTCTTTCTCCTCTGTTCTTAAGATATACCGTAAGATATATCTTATTCCTAAGGCAAGAAAAACCGACGAACGTGCTGATGGGCGAGAGGGACGTTGGGAACGGAGAGACAGGCACTGGAGGTTTCGCGGCGCGGAGGGATGTGGTGTTTTCGCTGGTTTGCCTGGGATGCTTCCTACGTGAAACTGCGAAAAGCACTCTGAGCAAGCCTGGGACCGCTCCGTACCATGCCGCCAGGTTTCGAAAAGGCGGTGTTTATCATGTCCAGGTTAGTGTCAGGGGTGCTGTCGCTGGGGGTCCTGCTGGGCTCCTGGTCAGCCCATGCGAACCTCAAGTCGACACAGAACGCCCCGGCCAGGGTTGCCGAGGTGAAGGCGCAATCTTCCATCGACAATGTCATCGATCGTGCCCATCAGTTGATCGGCACGCCCTACCGTTGGGGCGGCATGTCGGTGAAGGGCTTCGATTGCAGCGGGCTGCTGGTCTATCTGTTCCAGAACGAGGCCGACATCAAGCTGCCGCGGACCACGGTGGGCATGCGCCGTTCCAGCGCCAGGACTATCCAGCGTGGCAGCCTGAAGCCGGGTGATGCGGTGTTCTTCAACCGCAATGGCCAGGGCAATGTGAGCCATGTCGGGCTGTATGTGGGCGAGGGCAAATTCATTCACTCCCCGCGCAGCGGCAAGAGCGTGCGCATCGACTCGCTGAACAATGCCTACTGGAAGAAGAGTTATACCCTGGCCAAGCGCTTTCACAGCAGCCCCTGATGGGGGGCTGACGTAAATTCCCCACCCTACAGGTGCGCCACAGCCTGCGGCTTGCACAGGGTGCTGCTGTCCGGCTGCAGGTAGTCGGTCAGAATCGGCGCCATCCCCTTGAGCACCTGCACCGGCAACGCCGAGGTGAACTTGAAGTTCTCCGCCGAGCGTCCGGGCACGAAGGCGGTCAAGGTGCCGAAGTGGTGGGCACCGATGTAGAAGACGAACGTCGCGGTGCGGTTGATCGACTTCGAACTCAGCACCCGCCCACCCGCGCCGATGCTTTCTATCCGGTTGTCCCCGGTGCCGGTCTTGCCTCCCATGGCCAGCGGCGTGCCGTCGGGCAGTTTGAAGCTGCCCGACACCCGCCGCGCTGTCCCTGCGTCCACCACCTGCGACAAGGCTTCGCGCAACGCCGTAGCGACCTCGGAGGGCATGACTCGCTTGCCCTTGCCCGGGTCGTTGGTCACTCGGGTTTCATACGGCGTATGGGCGGCGAAGTGCAGGCTGTCGATGCGCAAGGTGGGCAGGCGTACGCCGTCGTTGAGGATGATGCCGATCAGTTCGGCCAGCGCCGCCGGCCGGTCGCCGGAACTGCCGATGGCCGTGGCCAGTGACGGCACCAGGTGGTCGAACGGATAACCCACCTGCTGCCAGCGCCGATGGATATCGAGGAACGCCTCGATCTCGACCATGACCCGGATACGACTGTCGCGGGCACTCTTGTGCCTGCTCTTGAACAGCCAGCCATAGACTTCCTGGCGTTCGAACTCACTGGCGGCCACCGCCTGGCTGAACCTGGCCTGCGGGTTCTTCAGCAGGTAACCGAGCAGCCACAGATCGAGCGGGTGGACCTTGGCGATATAGCCCTGGTCCGGCAGGTCGTAGGCGCCGGGGCCGTAGCTCTTGTAGAGCTTGGCGAGGCGTTCGTCGCTGACCTTCTCGGTCTTCAGGTGGGCCCGCACGAAGGTATCGAAGGTTTTCTGCGGCGCCTCCGGCAGCAGGTAGCGGTGCACCGCCGCCAGGCGGATCGGCGTCGGGTGCATGCTGTCGAGAAAGGTTTCCAGGCGTTCCTGGGAGTCCTTGTTCCGATACTTTTTCCAGAATCGCAGCATGAACGCCGTGCCTTCGCGGTCGGCGAAGCGGGCCAGGTATTCCTGGCGGCGCGGGTTGTCATCGTCCTTGAGCAGTTCGGCGCTGTTGTTCGGGCCCTGGTAGGTGCTGTAGCGCACCAGGTCGCGCATGAGGCGGATGAACGGCAGGTTGATCGACTCGCGCAGGGCTTCGAGCAGGGTCGGGTTGCGGCCGTTGTCCTCGTTGCGGAAGTTGTGGAAGCGATGCAGGCCGCCGCCGGTGAAGAAGCTTTCGCCGGGGCTTGCCGAGTACTGTCGGTTCAGCGCCGCATCGAGCATGGCGGGCAGGTTGCGGTCGCTGTTCTGGGCCAGGTAGTCCAGGGCCCAGCGGGTGATCCGGTCCTGGTCGTCGACTTCGACCTTTTTCAGTTGCGCCGGCGATTGATCGCCATAGCGATCATGCAGCTCGGCAATGATCTGCAGGTAGGTGGTCAGCACCCGCAGCTTGGCGGTGGAGCCCAGTTCCAGCTTGCTGCCTTCGTTGATGTCGAAGGGCTGGTCGGTGCTGTCGGTCTGCACCCGCACCCGATAGCTGTCCGGCGTCAGTTCGAACAGGGTGAAGCTGTAGCGCACCTGCTGGGTACTGGTGGCGGTGAGCAGCCGATCGCCGAGCAGGCCGATGGACTGGGCGAACTGCGGATTCGCCAGCTTGCGGAGGTAATCGCTGACCTGGCCCTGCAACTGCGCCTGCAGGGTGCTGGTGGCCGACAGGTCGAGGCGGTCAAGGTCGTAGAGCGGGCGGTCGAGCATCGCCGCCAGGCGGCTGCGGGCGACGCTGATACCCTTGTTCGATTCGATCGGCTGTATCGTCGGTTCCTGCACCCAGTCGCGGTAGCTGACCTTGCTCGCCAGGGCCGCGGCGGCCAGCGGTGCGTCGATGACGCCGTTCTGGGCCAGCAGGCGCAGGTGGCTGTCGGTCAGCTCGGCCAGCTCATCGCGGCCCCGGGCCAGGTAGTGCGAGGGGCGACGCTGGGCGATCATCAGCGAGAGCACTTCGCGCAGCGCCAGACCGCGTCTGGCCAGGCTCTGCGGGTCGCTGGCGGTACTGCTCAACCGGGCGTTGACGTCGTTGAAGTCGGCGCCGTACCAGACCCGCAGGCCCTCGGCCAGGCCATGCACCTCGCCGTGCCCCGGCACGGCCGACAAGGGCACGCTGTTGAGGTAGTCGCGGACCACGTTCTGCCGCACTTCCAGGGTCTGCGGGCCGCCCTGGTAGGCGCGCACGCTGGCGGAAATCATCTGGCGGATCTTCTCGCCGCCGGACAGGGTCAGGCCATCGGGCGAGTGTCGATACTTCTCCAGTTGCGTCGCCAGGGTACTGCCGCCGGCGCTTTGCCCGCCGATATGCAGAACCTTGCCGATCTGCGACAGCACCGCCTTGCCGAAACGCGGCCAGTCGACGGCGGGGTTGGCCTGGGGCTGGCCGGGGTCGAGCAGGTCGCGGTTCTCGATGAACAGCAGGCTGTTGACCACCAGTGGCGGAATCGCCGCGAAACTCCCGTACAACTGCTGCGGGTAGTTGTACTGGTAGAGCCCGGCGCCGCGGCAGTCGGTGATCGACAGGCCGGCCTGGATCTTTTCCGCATAGGGTACGAAGAAGCCGGCCTTGCCGTAGTCGAGCAGGGCGGGGGAGAAGCGCGCCTGTGCCTCGATCAGGTAGCCGCGTTTGGCCAGCCGGCCGAGAAACGTGCCCAGGTCGCTGTAGCCCAGGCGTTTGTCGAAGGGGCCCTCGCCGGGATAGAGCATCGAGTCGCTGGGGCCGTTGGCCATGGCGTAGTCGAGATTGCCGGCAAAGCGGCTGATTTCCCGGGCCTGGATCCTGGAGGTGCGCATTTCCCTGGAGGCGGCGACGCCGAGCAGGATCATCGCGAGCAGCACCACCAGCCAGAACAGGCGCCACCAGAGGCGCCGCTTGTGGGGTTTTTTCGGTACGGGCGCTTCATCCGGACTGTCGGTTGCTGGCACAGTCCTGGTCGAATCGGAATCCCACAGAGCGCCCATAGTCGATTCATCCATACGCAGATTGATCGCACTTGCCTGAAGCTTAGACGCTGGTAAAGGGCTGCGAAAATTTTGTTAATGCAGTCAGTTATTTCCTGCATACGCTGACTTTTCGTGACAATCATGCCGGGAAGACGACGCCTGCCATGGTTTTTGTCGAGGCCCTGCAAGCCTTGGAATAGAGCTGTCCATTGGCGCAAGGTCGAAAAGGGCCGGGACATGACGCGATCTGCCCGGCGTGCCATACTCCCACGGGTTTTTCGTCCGGCCGGGCCGGCTTCTGCCAGCGAATGCACCTCTGTTTTCAGCGCTTGTGCCGAGATTTCCAGCTGAATTTTCTGATTTATAGAGTGAAAAGCCCTGCCATTGGATTCCTATACTGCATCGCCCGCTGATCCCGTCGGTTTTCCCTGCGGGACGGGCCCGCTCACGAAGCGGGTCCGCTGTCGGGAGCCCGGGCCCACTCGCCTGCCGCTCCCTTGTTCGGTGGTTCATACCCAATAACAAGATGAGGTTGTACCCATGCCAGTTGGCACCCACCTGCCCCACGGCGAGACCGCTCAAGGCGGCCCGCTCAAACGCGAACTCGGTGAACGGCACATACGGCTGATGGCGCTCGGCGCCTGTATCGGCGTCGGCCTGTTCCTCGGTTCGGCCAAGGCCATCGAAATGGCCGGTCCGGCGATCATGCTCTCCTACATCATCGGCGGCCTGGCGATCCTGGTGATCATGCGCGCCCTCGGTGAAATGGCCGTGCACAACCCGGTGGCCGGCTCCTTCAGTCGTTATGCTCAGGACTATCTCGGCCCGCTGGCGGGCTTTCTCACCGGCTGGAACTACTGGTTCCTGTGGCTGGTGACCTGCGTCGCGGAGATCACCGCGGTGGCGGTGTACATGGGGGTCTGGTTCCCCGACGTGCCACGCTGGATCTGGGCCCTGGCGGCGCTGTTGAGCATGGGCACCATCAACCTGATCGCGGTGAAGGCCTTTGGCGAGTTCGAATTCTGGTTCGCCCTGATCAAGATCGTCACCATCATCGCCATGGTGATCGGCGGTGTCGGCGTGATCGCCTTCGGCTTCGGCAACGATGGCGTGGCCCTGGGCATTTCCAACCTGTGGAGCAACGGTGGCTTCATGCCCAATGGTGTCAGCGGCGTGCTGATGTCGCTGCAGATGGTGATGTTCGCCTACCTGGGCGTGGAAATGATCGGCCTGACCGCCGGTGAGGCGCGCAACCCGCAGAAAACCATTCCCGACGCCATCGGCTCGGTGTTCTGGCGCATCCTGCTGTTCTATGTCGGCGCGTTGTTCGTGATCCTCTCGATCTACCCGTGGAACGCCATCGGCACCCAGGGCAGCCCATTCGTGATGACCTTCGAACGCCTGGGCATCAAGACCGCCGCCGGCATCATCAACTTCGTGGTGATCACCGCCGCGCTGTCGTCCTGCAACGGCGGCATCTTCAGCACCGGGCGCATGCTCTACAGCCTGGCGCAGAACGGCCAGGCACCGGCGACCTTCGCCAGGACCTCGAGCAATGGCGTGCCGCGTCGTGCGCTGCTGCTGTCGATCGCGGCCTTGCTGCTGGGCGTGCTGCTCAACTACCTGGTGCCGGAAAAGGTCTTCGTCTGGGTGACGTCCATTGCCACCTTCGGCGCGATCTGGACCTGGGCGATGATCCTGTTGGCGCAACTGAAATTCCGCAAGGGCTTGAGCCGTGCGCAGGTCGCAGGCCTGCAGTACCGCATGTGGCTGTACCCGGTCAGCTCGTACCTGGCGCTGGCGTTCCTGGTGCTGGTGGTCGGGCTGATGGCGTACTTCCCCGACACGCGCGTCGCGCTGTATGTCGGCCCGGCGTTCCTGGTGCTGCTGACGCTATTGTTCCACGTGTTCAAGCTGCAGCCGGGCAATGCCTCGCCGGCTGCGAACCCGGCGGCGTAGACCTCCGTTGAAAAGACAAGGCCCCGGTCGCATGACCGGGGCTTTTTTGTGCGCTACGAAATGTTGGGGAACCTGATGTTTCTGCGTTTTGGTTACGGACGTCTTCGCGGGCAAGCCCTGCTCCTACAAGGTAGCGTCGTATACAAGGTCTGCGAACGCCGTAAAACTGTAGGAGCAGGGCTTGCCCGCGAAGACGTCATCCGCCACACCGCCAAACCCGGCGCGCAGCCGGATCAGGCAGGAACGGCGCGCATCGGCTGGCCCAGGCGCTTGTTGAAGTCCAGCCAGGCACCGAGCAGGGCCAGCAGGCCGGCACCGACCAGCGCGGTGAAGACCTGCATGGCGACGGCATCGTCGGCCAGGGCGTTGACCATGTCCGCCAGCGGCGCCAGCAGTACGCCCAGGCAGAACACTTCCAGCGAGTAGCGACCCATGCGGCACGTCTGTTGCGCCAGCCAGTGGCGGGGGCCGGTGCNNGGGTCCAGTTGCCGGTGGGCAGCAGCTTGGCGGTGACATAGGCCAGTGCCAGGAAATGCAGCAGACGTACCGGCGACAGGTCGGTCTTGCTGATCGGGTACAGCCAGTTGCTCAGTGCGGCCGGCATGATGGCGTCATGAATCTGCGGCCAACGCCAGGAGAGGGTGATCACCCCGGCAATCAGTGAATAACCCGCCGCCGCGACGAACAGTGGCCGGCGCAGCAATGGGCGCCGGTCCGGCAGGCGTGGCCGCTGGCCGTGGATGGCCGTCGCACCGCCGAGGATGAACAGCAACTGCCAGGTGACGGGGTTGAAGTACCAGACGCCATCGCCGATTGCCGCCAGGTTCCAGCCCAGTACGGGCGCCAGCAGGTACACCGTCAGCGACACCGCGACCACCGCCAGGGGCTGGCGCAACAGCAACGGCAGCACCAGCGGCAGGCCGAGCAACAGCACGATGTACAGGGGCAGCGGGTCCATCAGGTTCGGTTTGAAGCGCAGCAGCAACTCATCCGTCAGCGCCTGTTCGGGATGGCTGACGAAATGCTGCAGGCCCATTTCCTGGATCAGGTCGCGGGTTTCCACATGGCTGTTGGCGAAGAACACGATGCCCATCAGCATCGCCAGCAGGAAGATGTGCACCACGTAGAGCACCCAGGCGCGACGCAGGATCCTCACGCAGGCGATCAGGTAGCCGTCGCGTTGCAGGATCTTGCCGTAGGCGAGGACCGCCGCGTAACCGGCGAGGAACACGAAGACCTCCGCCGCATCGCTGAAACCGATATTACGCAGGGTGATCTGGCCGAGTGGGTTGTGGGGCACGTGATCCCAGAAAATGAAGATCAGCGCCAGTCCCCGAAAGAAGTCGATGCGTGGGTCGCGTCCGTTCAGCATGGCAGCGGGCTCTGTGGGCGAATGTTGAATATGACTGCCGCGGCTGTCGGAAATTGCACTGCTTGGGCGGCGGCGCGCAGGGTGGCGCGAATCGCCGCGAATTGCAAAGGTGGGGTATTACTGAATGTCACAATTATTTGCCAGGGCGGCTGGCTTGGCCGACGGCGGATGGACGGCCCGGCCCGGGGTCGCCAGGCCGGCCGATCCAGGGGTTACTGGCCGTCGAGGAAATTCAGCAGGGCGGCGTTGAAGAAGGCCGGGTCCTGCAGGAACGCGAAGTGGCTGGCATTGGGCAGGATCAGCAGCCCGGCGCCGGGAATGGTCGCCGCCATGTACTCGGTGTTCTCACGCTTGATCGCCTCGTCGCGGTCGCCATCGACGATCAGCACCGGGGTCTTGATCTTCGCCAGATCGGCATCGCTCCAGTTCGGCTGGCTGGCCCACATATGGCTGATCTGCTCGACGAAGGCGTCGTACTCCTTCGGTGTTGGCGACAGCTTCACGTATTCCTTGCCGGCCCGTTCGATGTAGGCGGCGAAGGTCGGGTTCTTCTCGACGTTCTCCTTCACCCCGGCGGTGGTGCTGTTGGCGGCGAAGGCGAAGATCCTGCCGACGCGGCTCGGGTGACGGATCGCCAGGTCCAGGCCGAGGATCGCGCCGTCGCTCCAGCCGACGATGTCGGCCTTGGCGATCTTCAGGTGGTCGAGCACGGCGACCACGTCGTCGGCCATCAGGTCGTAGCCGTAGGGGCGGCTGTCGCGCGAGCTGCGGCCATGGCCGCGACTGTCGAGGGCGATCACCGTGTGTTTCGCCGCCAGGGCCTTGACCTGGTTGCCCCAGTAGTCGGAGTTGGCGAGGCCGCCGTGCAGCAGCACCACGGGTGAGCCGTGACCGGTGCGGGTGTAGTAGAGCTTGATGCCGTTGACGTTGGCATAGCCGCTTTGCACGCCAGCGACCGGGGCCGGGGTGGGCGGCAGGGTTTCCCAGCGTTCGGCGGCGTGGGCCAGGCTGAACGACAGCATCAGGCAAGCGGCGGCGATGAAGCGATTTCCCATGTTGATCTCCTGTTGGTGAAAGCCAGAACTCGTCTGTACCTGTTATTTCTGACAGTAGACAGACCCACCGGGCAATCCTAGTCTTGAGGAATCGCCACGCTGGTATCGCGTAGTACGTGGACGCCCATCCCGGTCGTTATCGGACGGGGTTTGTTCGGCTGCGGAATGGATGACATAGCCTTGCGTGCGCTGCCCAAGAATTTTTCGACCTATGTTTATATCGGGGTGCTCAATACCCTGATCCACGGGTGCGTCTTCCTCGCGCTGCACGGCGGCATGGCGTTCAGCCAGGCCACCAGCAACCTCTGCGCGTTCGCGGTGGCCGCTACGTTTTCCTTCCATGCCAACGCGCGCTACACCTTCAGGCAGGCGGCCTCATTGCCCCGTTACCTGGCCTTCGTCGGTTTCATGGCCGTGCTCAGTTTTACCACCGGTTGGCTGGGTGACTGGCTGACCATGCCGGGGCTGGTGACGCTGGTGGTGTTTTCGGGGGTGAGCCTGGTGCTCGGTTACTGCTATTCAAGCCAGGTGGTCTTTCGGGACAAGGCCAAATGAAGATTTCCCTGGTGGTGCCCGTGTACAACGAGGAGCAGGCCATCCCGGTGTTCTACGAGGCGGTGCGACGGGAACTGCTCGCCGAGCCGTATGAGGTCGAAATCGTTTTCGTCAACGATGGCAGTACCGATAACACCGAAAGTGTGGCCCAGTACCTGGCGTTGCGGGACAACGACACCCTGCTGATCAATTTTTCCCGCAACTTCGGCAAGGAGCCCGCCCTGTTTGCCGGCATCGAGTTTGCCAGCGGTGATGCGGTGATTCCCATCGATGTCGACCTGCAGGACCCGATCGAAGTCATTCCACGCATGATTGCCGAGTGGCAGAACGGCGCGGATGTGGTCCTGGCCAAGCGCCGCAGTCGTTCGACGGACAGTTACCTGAAACGGCAGTCGTCCATCCTTTTCTATCGGGTGATGAACAGGATTGCCTATTCGCACATAGAGGAAAACGTCGGTGATTTTCGCCTGATGGACCGCAAGGTCATCGACGTGATCAAGAAGTTGCCCGAGTACCAGTTGTTCATGAAGGGCGTGCTGTCCTGGGCCGGGTTCACTACCCGGGTCATCGAGTACGACCGGGCTCCGCGCACCCATGGCAAGAGCAAGTTCAATGGCTGGAAGCTGTGGAACCTGGCGCTGGATGGCATCACATCCTTCAGCACCTTGCCGTTGAGGTTATGGACCTATATCGGTGGTCTCATCTCGTTGGGTTCGCTGCTGTACGCGCTCTACATGGTTTCCGACAAGCTGCTGTTCGGCAATGCGGTGCCGGGTTATCCCTCCCTCATGACCGCCATTCTGTTCCTGAGTGGCGTACAGCTCATCGGCCTGGGGATACTGGGTGAATACATCGGCAGGATTTATATCGAGGCGAAACATCGGCCCAGGTATGTGGTGAAGGACATTGTTTCCACTCGGCGGGAAAAGCAACTGTCGTCGAACTACAAGTGGCAATGCAATGAGTGACCTCACGTCAACTGTCGTAACGACCATGCGCTCACGCACCTGGAGCTGGGTCGTGGTCGCGATTCTCAGCGTATCGACACTGGTACGATTTTACTTGTTGACCAACGCTTCCATATGGTCAGACGAAGGCTTTAGCCTGGAGCTGATTGCCTATCCGCTCACCGATATCTGGAAGTTAAGCGGTCGGGATGTGCATCCCCCGCTTTTTTACATGCTTCTGCATGGCTGGGTCGCTTTGATCGGCAGCAATGCGCTGATATGGACGAGAGGTTTCAGCGCCGTGCTTGGAATCGTCAACGTCGGGCTCGGCATCTGGTTGGCGCGAATGGTTTCGACACCGCGAGCGGCCATAACGGCCGGCTGGTTGCTGGCATTATTACCCATAGCGGTTCGAACCAGCCAGGATATACGCATGTATGCCTTAATGGGGGTCGAGCTGACGGGGGCCACCATCGCGCTGGTGTACTGGGTAGGCAAACCGAAAAAAAATATCTATCTGGTTATCTACGCCTTATTGATGCTGAGTGGATTGTACACGCACTATTTTTCGATTTTCTGCGCACTTTCCCACTGGTTGTATCTGTTATTGATCCGGCTACCGGCTCGTGGAGCGTATCGACATATCGAGAGCCCGAGGTGGTGGCTGGCAAATCTGATGATCGCCGTACTTTACTTGCCATGGTTATCAAGCAGCCTGGCACAGTTGAGTACATTCGGCGTGGGATGGATTCAGCCCGTTTCCAGTTATAGTTTGCCTTCGGCGATATGGAGGTTCTTGACCGTTAACGATGGGCGCGGCGGCAACACTTTGGTCTATTGGCTGGTGCCGATCCTGTATCTGGCTGGAGGAAGTGTCGTAATGTGCAAAGACCGCAGTCGACACTCAGTACAGACACTGATTGTCATCTGTGGATTTTTGACGGTGTTGGTCGTGTTCTTGTTCTCTTTCTATATCCCGGTATTTGTAGAGCGGTATCTTTTTTTTTCTGCGGTGATGATGCCTATTGTCATGGCGATGGTGTTGGATAAGCTGCGTAACCAATGGGCGTTTTTCATGGCGGTGTGCGCTTTGTCGGCGGTAGAGGTTTTGGGCTTGGGTTATCTTTATAAACAGCAGCATACCATGAACAATCCTTATGAGGTGGCGGATAATAGGCTAGTTGAATTGATGGCGTACTTTGGAGAAAAATCAATTGATGGCGATACATTGATCGTGGGTGATGCCTATCTTTTTTATGCTGGCAATTTTTATAATGATAAGCATCGGAAACTTTTGTTGTATTATTCGCCGTCGACATACGACCGTGCAAACCCCTCAGGTTTTTTTGCGCCCATGATGAAGTATGGCGATGACACTTTTGTCGAGTCTCTGGATCGTGTCGATACGTCGACAGGTCGAGTATGGTGGCTTGACTACTCCGATAAGGAATCGGATGAAGAAGCGGATATACCTCGGCGTTGGCATCAGGTCCAACAGCTATCGATGGGGGACAATGTTATGAAGTTGTATCAGATCTGTGCGAAGGCGAAAGCGGATAACTCCATCAAGTGTGAGTGAACGTATCTGGCTATCTTTTGCTTGGGCCGTGGGCTTTCACTGGATACCCTAAAAATCTCAGGAGCAACTGTGTCAGGACGAGCTGTGCCCAGGTACGCTTGTACAAGACCTGTCCACTGGCGCGAAACTGACAACCCGATGAGGCAAGGTCTACTTGTCTTGCATCGATGGGTTGCCGTTTCGTTTCATTCGAATGATTGGGGCATCGACTGATCTACGCCGCGTTCGGCTCGAAGCTATCCGCCCGGGCCATCTCCCACATGCGCGAGTAGAACTTGCCGTTGACCTCGCCGGTCAGCAGTTCGCCGGGCTTGAGGAACACGTGCAACTGCGAGAACAGCTTGATCTCGGTGGCCGACATGCGCCGTACCAGATGCTTGGCTTCCAGTTGCGAAGGATGCTGCAGCCCTGCGGCGGCGAGCATTTCGGCCAGGGCCCTGAGGGTGTTGCGGTGGAAGCTGAACACCCGCTGGGCCTTGTCCGGTACCACCAGGGCACGCTGGCGCAGCTTGTCCTGGGTGGCGACGCCGGTCGGGCACTTGTTGGTGTGGCAGCTCTGCGACTGGATGCAGCCGATGGCGAACATGAAGCCGCGCGCCGAGTTGGCCCAGTCGGCGCCGATGGCCAGCACGCTGGCGATATCGAAGGCGCTGACGATCTTGCCGCTGGCACCGAGCTTGATCTTGTCCCGCAGGTTCAGGCCGACCAGCGTGTTGTGCACGAACAGCAGGCCCTCGCGCATTGGCGAACCCATGTGATCGGTGAATTCCACCGGCGCGGCGCCAGTGCCGCCTTCCTTGCCGTCGACGACGATGAAGTCCGGGAGAATGCCGGTTTCCAGCATCGCCTTGGCGATGCCCATGAATTCCCACGGGTGACCCAGGCAGAACTTGAAGCCCACCGGCTTGCCGCCGGACAGCTCACGCAGTTGCGCGATGAAGTGCATCATCTCGATCGGCGTCGAGAAGGCGCTGTGGCTCGACGGCGATACACAATCCTCACCCATCGGTACGCCACGGGTCTCGGCGATCTCCCGGGTGACCTTGTGCTTGGGCAGGATGCCGCCGTGGCCAGGCTTGGCGCCCTGGCTCATCTTGATTTCGATCATGCGCACCTGCGGGCTCTGCGCCTGGGCGGCGAACTTCTCCGGGTCGAAGCGCCCGTCGCTGGTGCGGCAACCGAAATAGCCGCTGCCAAGTTCCCATGTCAGGTCGCCGCCATGTTCGCGGTGATAGGGGCTGATGCTGCCTTCACCGGTGTCGTGGGCGAAATTGCCGAGCTTGGCGCCCTTGTTCAGCGCGCGGATGGCGTTGGCGCTGAGGGAGCCGAAGCTCATCGCCGAGATGTTGAACACCGAGGCCGAGTACGGCTGCTTGCACTGCGGCCCGCCGACGGTCACGCGAAAACTGGCGGGGTCGCTCAACGGCGCCGGGCGCATCGAGTGGCCGATGAACTCGAAGCCTGACTCATAGACATCGATCAGCGTGCCGAAGGGCTTGTCGCCGCCTTCGTTCTTGGCCCGTGCATACACCAGCGAACGCTGGGAGCGGGAGAAGGGCAGGGCATCGCTGTCGGATTCGAGCAGGTACTGACGGATTTCCGGGCGAATGCCTTCGACCAGGTAGCGGATATTGCCGAGGATCGGATAGTTGCGGCGCACCGCGTGAGGGCTCTGCAACAGGTCGAACACCCCCAGCAGGCTCAACAGGCCGGTGGTCAGGGTGAATGGCCAGAGCCAGTCATGTTCCAGGAACGGCAGGCTGGCGAGGGTGAAGATCACGCAGCCGGCAAAGAAGGCGTAGCGGCTCAGCAGGGACAGGCTCATACGGTTTCCTTGGGTTCGGACTCATCAGGTCGGTCAGGCATTCTGCGCTTGCAGAAATATCGAGAACAGCTCGGACTGGGACTTGATGCCCAGCTTGCTGTACATGTGTTTCTTGTGGACTTTCACGGTTTCGATGGAGATTTCCAGCTTGCGGGCGATTTCCTTGCTCGAGCAGCCGCTGAGCATCAGGCGTCCGACGTCCAGTTCGCGGGCGGTCAGTTGCGCGCCCTTGAGCTGCTGCACCGAGGCTTCCAGCTGGATGCGCCAGTCGCCCTGCGGCGCAGTGGGCGGCGTGACGTTTTCCGGCAGTTGTTCGTGGGGCAGGCGTTGGCGCAACAGGCCCAGCACCCAGGGCTGGATCAGCGACAGCAGGGCGATCTGCTCGTCGCTGAAGCGGCGGGTGGAGCCCAGCGACAGGCAGAGGGTGCGGTCGTCGTCGAGCTGGCAGTTGAACTGGATCTCGTCGGCCACCACGTTCAGGCGGAAGTAGCGCTGGTAGTACTCGGTCAGTTCGAAGTGTTCCGGGGCGACCTCGGCCAGGCGGTACAGGCCGGTGCGCGACTGCTCGCGGCTGGCGATGTAGAACGGGTCCAGCAGGTACAGGCCCTTGAGGTAGTCCTGGAACAATTGATCGGGACTGCCGTCCTCGCCCGGGCATTCGGCGAAGACTTCCGGGCGGCCCTGGGCGCTGAACAGCAGGGCGACCCAACTGTCGAACGGCACGTACCGGTTGAGCAGGCGCACCAGTTGCGTCCAGAAATTGGGCCGATCCAGGGCCTCGATCATTTGCCCCACCGAACGGTGCCAGGCGATGTCATCCAGCGACAGTGTCATTCATCTACCCCTATCGAGTTACCCCGGCGGCGTGATTCCCATGGCCCGGCGCGGGTGCGCATACTGCGGCCACAGGTCATGACCGCGGACTCATTCTGCCAGTTCGGCGGGTCGCGGCGGTTGAACAGAACAAGGAATACCCATGAAAATCGAACTTGCCCAGCTCGCCGGCCGGGACAACGATACAGCTTACAACCTCGAGCGCGCCCTTGCCGCTATCGCCGCCTGCGCCGCCGATACCCGGATGATCGTGTTTCCGGAAACCCACCTGATGGGCTTCCCGTCCGCCGAGACCGTGGCCCGGGTCGCCGAGCCGCTGGACGGGCCGACCGTGCAGGCGGTGCAGCAGGCCGCCCGCGAGCGCGACCTGACGGTGGTGATCGGCATGGCCGAGAACGACAACGGCCGGTTCTACAACACCACCCTGATGATCACCCCCGAGGGCATTGCCCTGCGTTATCGCAAGACCCACCTGTGGGCCTCGGACCGTGGCGTGTTCAACCCCGGCGATGGTTATGCGACCTGCGAATGGAACGGGGTGCGGGTCGGCCTGCTGATCTGCTACGACATCGAGTTCCCGGAAACCGCCCGGGCCCTGGCGCAACTGGGTGCCGAGCTGCTGATCGTCACCAACGGCAACATGGACCCGTACGGGCCGACCCACCGCACCGCGATCATGGCCCGCGCCCAGGAAAACCAGGCCTTTGCGCTGATGGTCAACCGCGTCGGCGAGGGCGATGGCGGCCTGCTGTTCGCTGGCGGCAGTGCCCTGGTGGACCCGTTCGGGACGCTGCTCAAGGAGGCCGGGCGCGAGGAGAGCCATTTCAGCGTCGAGCTGGACCTGAGTCAGTTGGCGGCTGCCCGGCGTGACTACAGCTACCTGAACGACCAGCGCCTGCGCTTGCCGGGCGAGGTGGTCGAGCGGGCCGACGGGGTACGGGAGTTGCTGATTCCCCAGGGCTGATCCCTGCGTTGTGCGGCCGGCCCTTTCGCGGGCAGGCCCGGCTCCTGCAGCCTCCCGCGTCACCGGTAGGAGCAGGGCTTGCCCGCGAACGGAGCTACTGCGTGATCCGGCCCACGCACTCATAAGAATTTTGTGACACCGCTGCACTTTCGCCGAACTCGGCTCTGCCATAAATCCAATAACATTCGGAGTAGTCGCCTCATGGCTCGTTTGCAACGCACCCTTTCGCTGGGGTCGGTGGTGCTGTTCGGCATCGCCTACATGACGCCGATCATCGTGCTCGGCACCTTCGGTATCCTCGCCCAATCCACCGCGGGCATGGTCCCGGCCGCCTACCTTGCGGCATTGGTGGCGATGTTCTTCACCGCCATGAGCTACGGGCGCATGGCCGCCGCCTTCCCGGTGGCCGGTTCGGCCTACAGCTATGTGCGCAAGGCCATCAGCCCGAAACTCGGCTTCATCGCCGGCTGGGCGGTGTTGCTCGACTATCTGTTCCTGCCCATGGCGATCTGGCTGATCGGCGCGGCGTACTTGGGTTCGGCCTTTCCCGCCGTCCCGCAGCCGGTCTGGGTGCTGGCCTTCATCGTCATCACCAGCCTGATCAACATCGTCGGCCTGCGCCTGGCCAACGGCGTCAACTCGCTGCTGATGCTGGTGCAGTTCCTGGTGCTGGTGGCCTTCGTCGCCCTGGCGATCCACTATATCTGCGGCGACGCGAGCAAGCCCTTGTGGACCCTGGCTCCGTTCTTCAACGGTGACATGCAGATGCCGCTGGTGATGAGCGGCGCGGCCATCGCCTGCTACTCGTTCCTCGGTTTCGACGCGGTCAGCACCCTGACCGAGGAAACCCGCGATCCGCGGCGTACCATCCCGCGGGCGATCATGCTGATCACCCTGATCGGCGGGCTGATCTTCGTTGCGGTGTCGTACTTCGTGCAACTGGCCCACCCGGCATTCGTCTTCGACAACGTCGACTCGGCGGCGTACGAGATCGCCCGCAACATCGGCGGCGACCTGTTCGTCAGCCTCTTCCTGATCGGCCTGATCGTCGGCCAGTTCGCCTCGGGTTTGTCGGCCCAGGCCAGCGGTTCGCGCCTGCTCTATGCCATGGGCCGCGACGGTGTGCTGCCGAAATCGTTCTTCGGCAGCCTGAGCGAACGCTTCGGCACACCGATCAACAGCATCCTGCTCTGCGCCGTGGTGGCCTTGCTGGCGTTGAAGCTGGACGTCACCACCTCCACCTCGTTCATCAACTTCGGCGCCTTCCTGGCCTTCAGCCTGGTGAACCTGTCGGTGATCTTCCATTACTGGATCGGTGCGCAGCAGCGCGGTCTGCGCGAGCTGCTGCTGTTTCTGGTCTGCCCATCGATCGGCCTGCTGGCGGACCTGTGGCTGATGATCAGCCTCGATCACCTGGCGATCTACCTGGGCGTGAGCTGGCTGGCGATCGGCGTGGTGTACCTGGCTTTCCTCACGGGCGGCTTCCGCCAGCAGCCACCGGAGATGGATTTCCAGGAAGCCAACTGACGCGTATGGCGAACCGCCTCGATCAGGAGGCGGTTTTGTTCTGGCGGATCGGCAGCTCGATCCTGAAGGTCGTGCCCACGCCCAGCTCGCTGCTGACCGTGATCTGCCCGGCATGCTTCTGCACGATGCCGTAGGACAGCGACAGCCCCAGCCCCGTGCCCTTACCGATCGGCTTGGTGGTGAAGAACGGATCGAAGATCTTCTGCAGGGTCTGCGGGGCCATGCCCGAGCCGTTGTCGGCCACTTCCAGCCAGACCTTCTCCCCCGCGCTGCCGCCGCGCAGGCTGATGGTGCCGCGCTCGGGGCCCATGGCCTGGGCGGCATTGACCACCAGATTCATGATCACCTGGTTGATCTGCGAGGGCAGGCATTCGATTTCCGGCAGGTCGGCGTAGTCCCTGACCACATCGGCCTTGTACTTGAGTTCGTTGGCGACGATGTTCAGGGTCGAGTCGATTCCCTGCTGCAGGTTGCTCCACTGCCATTCCTGGCTCGAGTCGACCCGGGAGAAGTTCTTCAGGTCCTTGACGATCTGCCCGACCCGGGCGATGCCGTCCTTGGATTCCCTGATCAGCAGCGGAATGTCCTCCTTGAGGAAGTCCAGTTCGATCTTCTCGCGCAAGGCCTGCAGGCGGCCGAGCAGTTCGGGTGAGGCGATGCCTTCCTCGGCGCTGTGGTAGGCGTCGAGCATTTCCCACAACTGGGTGAAGTAGCCGTCGAGGGTGCCCAGGTTGGAGCCGATGAACCCGATGGGGTTGTTGATCTCATGGGCCACACCGGCCGCCAGCTGGCCCAGGGAGGCGAGCTTTTCCGACTGCACCAGTTGACCCTCGAGTTGCTTGCGCTCGTCGATCTCGTGCTGCAAGGCCAGGCTCGCCTGGGTGAGTGCCTGGGTGCGCTGTTCGACCAGTTCCTCAAGGTGATGCATCTGCAGGCTGGCCTGGCGGGTCATGTCCCATTTGTTGGTCAGGGTATTGGCCAGTTGCTGGACCTCGATATTGTCGAAGGGCTTCTTCAGGATCAGCAACCGGTCATGGCCGTGCAGGCGATCCAGCAGGTCCTCCCAGGAATAGTCGGTATAGGCGGTGCAGACCACGATCTGCAGTTGCGGATCGGCCTGCCACAGGTGCTCGATGGTTTCGACACCGTCCCAGCCCTGGGGCATGCGCATGTCGACGAAGGCCAGGGCATAGGGGCGTTCTTCGGCCAGGGAGCGTTCGACCAGCGCCAGGCCTTCCTGTCCACCATAGGCGGAGTCGAGTTCGAACGGCTGGCTGCCGACGGCCTTGGCCTCATGGCCGAACAGTTGGGCCTCGATCAGGTCCAGGTCCGGGCTCTCGTCCTGCTCCGGCATCAGGATCTTGCGAAAGTCATCGTGGATCGATGGCGTGTCGTCCACCAGCAGGATGCGGCGGTTCGGCTGTGTTGTCATGGGACCCCCACGGCGGTTTTCAAGGGCAGTTCGAGAGTGAAGACGGCACCCTTGCCGGGGCCGTCGCTATGGGCGCTCAGGTGTCCGTTCATTTCCATCGCCGCCAGGGCGCAACTGTGCAGGCCGAAGCCGTGGCCATCCTTGCGGGTGGTGAAGCCATGGGCGAATATCCGCGTCATGTTTTCCGGCAGGATGCCTTCGCCGTCGTCCTTGACACTGATGCGCAGGGTCGTGTCGTCGACCACCCGCACCTGCAGGGTGATCTGCCGGGCACGGTCGGACAGGTTGGACATCGCCTGCTTGGCGTTGCTGATGAGGTTGATCAGGATCAGCAGCATGCGGTGCTTGTCGCCCATGATCCGCGGGACATCGCCGTAGTCGCGGATCACGACGACGTTGTGCCGGGTCAGGGCGCCGGAATTCATGCGCAGGGCGTCCTCGAGCAGGTCGCCGACGTGCAGCGCCTCCTCCAGGCTGGAAACCCCGGCATAGGATTGCTGGGTCGAGACGATTTCCTTGATGTGGTCGACGCTCTTGCTCAGTTGGCCCAGCTCCTCGGTCATGCCCTGCTGCTCGACGGCGATGGCCTCGACGAGCTGGTTCAGGTAGCCCGGCAACAGCTTGCCCTTGGCATCATGGGTGAGGAACTCAGCGAGGTCATCGGGGTGCTCGTTCATCAGCCCGACCGCCTTGGCCAGGCCCTGTGCCTTGCTGTTGCGCAATTTGCGGGCGACCAGGTCGGCGGAGATGTTCACGCTGTTGAGCACGTTGCCGACGTTGTGCAGCACGTTGGTGGCGATCTCGGCCATGCCGGCGTGGCGGGCGGTCTCCACCAGCTCGCTCTGGGCGTCGCGCAGTTCGCGGGTGCGCTCCTCGACCCGCTGCTCCAGATGCTCGTTGGCGGTCTGCAGGGCCCGGTTGATCTGGTTGATCTGCGCATAGCTGCGGGCCAGGCGACTGGCCAGGTACAACAGCAGCACGGCCATCAGCGCCGAGAAAATCAGCAGGTACAGGTGATACTGCTGGTCGATCCGTTCGGCGCTCTGCTGGTCCTGGTTCAACTGGTCGGTGATGGCGTCGAGGCTTTCGGAAACCGGCACGGCGGCAATCTCGTCCAGCAGGGTATTGACGTTGGGTTGTTCGCGCAGGATCAGTTGCACGTGGTTGAGCAGGATATCGATCGGCGCCTTGAAGGCCGGCGGCAGGCGCTGCTGATCGACCGTCAGTTGGTTGACCCCCAGCAGGATTTCGTTAGCCCTGTCGTCGGTGGTGATCTGGGAGAATTCGAGGGTACTGAGCAACAGGTCGTAGATATCGTTGGAGGTCGATTGCAGCATCAGTTTGTCGACATCCTCCAGCGTGCTCAACTGGCGCTGGATGTCGTCCTCGGCGGTGGGCAGGAAGGCCAGCGAGTTGCGCAGCACCGCGTTGCGCGACTTGAACTGTTCGACCAGCCGTTCTTTCTCCTTGAGTGCCTGGTTCAGCGTCGCACGACGGTCCTTCCAGGCCCCGGAGGTATCGGTCGGCTGACTCACCTGCAGCGCCTGGAAGGCCTGCCAGTGCGTGTGCATGCCGACCTGGGGTCTGATCAGCGGATCGTAGTTGCGGGCCACGGCGATCCTGGCCTTGAGGATCTCCGTATCCCACTGGGCGTCCAGTTGCTTGATCTGGCCGATCAGGTCGCGGCCTTCGGCGTACTCCTGGGTCAGGTCGCTGCGCGACATGACGTAGAGAAACACCAGCACCGCCGCCAGCACCGAGGTCAACAGCGGCAGGAGGATCCGGTTCAGCAGGCGCCTGGTCGGGTTCATTGCGGCTTGCCTCCCTGTTCACCGGTCAGTGTCTTGAGAAACAGCACGATCAGGCGCTTGTCCTCGGCCGAGGGGATGCGCCCCAACTGATAGGTGAACATCACGTCGACTGCGTCCTCGAGGGTCTTGGCCGAGCTGTCATGGAAGTAGGGGGCGGTGAGGGCCACGTTGCGCAGGCTGGGCACCTTGAAGACATGCCGGTCGTCCTCGTCCCCGGTGACCAGGAAGCGCCCGTCGTCGGCTGCGGTCGGGTTGCCGCGGGCCTTGAAGTAGTCGCCCATCACGCCGAACTTCTGGAACATGTTGCCACCGATGTTCACGCCCTGGTGGCAGGCGATGCAGCCATAGTCCTTGAAGCGCTGGTAGCCGTACTTCTCGTCGAGGCTGAGGATGTCGGTGTTGCCCTTGAGGTACTGGTCGAAGCGCGAGTTGGGCGTCAGCAGGGTACGTTCGTAGGTGGCCAGGGCGTTGCGCACGTTGGCCTCGGTCACGCCATCGCGGTAGGCCGCGGCGAAGGCCGCCTTGTAGGCCGGGTCCTTGACCAGGGTATCGATGATGTTCGGCCAGTTGTTGCCCATCTCGATTGGACTCAGCAGGACCTGGCCGGCCTGGTCCTCCAGGCTGTCGGCCCGGCCGTTCCAGAACTGCCTGAAGTTCAGCGCCGCGTTGAACACCGTGGGGGTATTGACCGCGACGGTCTCGCCATGGAAACCGACGGACAACGGTTTGTCGTCGACCCCGCCCTTGTCCAGTTGGTGGCAGGTGGCGCAGGACAGGCTGTCGTTGATCGACAGGCGTTTTTCGTTGAACAGCTGGCGGCCCAGTTCGACCTGGCGCGGGTCCTGCTGGGGGATGTCCGGCAGGGGCTTGAGCGGTTCGTCCAGTGGCGCCGACAGCGCGGGCTGGCCCCAGGCGCTGGCGAGCAGTAGCAGCACGAGCAATCGGCGAAGTGACATTGCAGGCTTCCCTGGCTGTAAGGGTCGTGGGGCGTTCAGTCCTGTCCCGGTGCTTTTTCCCGCCAGTCCTGTAACAAGCTGGCGAACGCGTTGGCTTCGACGGCTTTGCTGAAGTAGTAGCCCTGCACCTCTTCACAGGCATGGGCCTTGAGAAAGTCCAGTTGCTCGCGGGTCTCGACGCCTTCGGCAATGGTGTTCAGGTTCAGGCTCTTGCCCAGGCTGATGATCGCGCTGACCAGCGCCGCATCATTTTGGTCTCCGGCGAGATTGCGCACGAACGACTGGTCGATCTTCAGCACATCGACGGGAAAGCGCCGCAGGTAGCTGAGGCTGGAATAACCGGTGCCGAAGTCGTCGATCGCCAGGCGAATGCCCAGGGCCTTGAGCGCGTGCAGCACCTCGAGCGTGGCGTCGATGTTCTGCATCAGGATGCTTTCGGTGATTTCCAGCTCCAGGCAGTGCGGGTCCAACCCGGTTTCCTCGAGCACCTGGCGGATTCTGTCGAGGTAGTCCCGTTGGCGGAAATCGATGGCCGACACATTCACCGACATGATCAGCCGGCCCAGACCCTGCTCCTGCCAGGCCTTGGCCTGGCGGCAGGCCTGTCCGACCACCCAGCGGCTCAGTGGAACGATCAGTCCGCTGTCCTCGGCCACGGGAATGAAATCGCCGGGGAAGATCCAGCCGCGCTCCGGGTGCAGCCAGCGAATCAGCGCCTCCGCACCGACCACTTGGCCGCGCCTGAGGTCCAGTTTGGGCTGGTAGTGCAGCACGAATTCGTCGCGCTCCAGGGCCAGGCGAATGCCCGACTCGATGGACTGTTGCCGACGCGCACGCAAGTTCATGTCCTCAATGAAGAAGCCGAAGTTGCCATGCCCTTCTTCCTTGGTGTTGCGCATGGCCGTTTCGGCCTTCTTGACCAGGCCCAGCGCCTCTTCGCCATCGCCCGGGTACAGGCTGATGCCCATGCTCGCGGTGACCCGCAGGGCATGCCCGGCCACTTCCAGTGGGGTGTTCACGGCATTGAGGATCTTTTGCGCGATGCCGTTGGTCTGGTGCGGGTGGGCGATATCGGGCAGTACCAGGACGAATTCGTCGGAGCCATAGCGAAACACCGAGTCCGACTGACGCAAGGCGCCGATCAGGCAGCGAGCCACATGCTTGAGCATTTCGTCGCCGACGGGGTGGCCCAGGGCATTGTTGATGCGCTTGAAGCGATCCAGGCCGATGAACATGACCGCGGTCTGTTCGTCGTGCCGCTTGGCCAGGGCAATCGCCTGGCTGAGCCGGTCGACCAGCAGGGTGCTGTTGGGCAGTTCGGTGAGCACGTCGAACTGCAGCAGGCGCGAGACATGCAGCAGTTCCTGGACGCGCTCCTCGACGGTCCGCTCCAGTTCGCTCATGCGCGTGGCCATGTCCCGGGCCAGTTGCCATTTCCAGGTCAGGGCGCTGGCCATCTGGCGGATTTCCAGGCTGTCGAAGGGTTTCTTCAGGATCAGCAACTGGTCGCCGAAGGCCAGGCGGTCGGCCATCGATTCCCAGGAGTAGTCCGAGTAGGCGGTGCACAGGGCGACCTGCAGGTGGGGGTCGACTTTCCACAGCTGTTCGATGGTTTCCAGACCGTCCCAGCCCGGCGGCATGCGCATATCGATGAAGGCCATGGCGTAGGGCCGGTTGGCGGCCTGGGCCAGCCGGACCAGTTCCAGGGCCTCCTGGCCCTGGTAGGCCGAGTCCAGCTCGAAGACCTGGCGTTGCGGTTGGTCGACGCCGAACAGCAGGGTTTCGGTCGACTCCAGGCTCAAGTCTTCCTCTTCTTCCGGGCCGAGGATCTTGCGGTAGTCCTGATGAATCGAAGCGGTGTCGTCGATGATCAGAATGCGCCGGTTGGCGGCGCCGGTCAGGGTGTCCATCACGGCCTCCCGGAGTCTTGCCGGGCCTGCGGAGCGATGGTGCCCCGCTGCAGCAGCCGGGCGGCCTCGTGGCTATCGACGGCCTTGCTGAAGTAATAACCCTGGGCGGTCATCGGTGAGCCGGTGGACATCAGCGAGCTGCGCTGCTCCAGGGTTTCCACGCCTTCGGCGATGATGCCGACGCCTATCTCGCGGGCGAAGTTGATGATGGCCTTGAGGGTGGTGGCGCTGTCGGCATCCTGGGTGGCATGGTTGATGAACGACTGTGCCAGCTTCAGGTGATTGACCCGGTAGGTCTTGAGGTAGTCGAAGGAGGAGTAGTCGGTACCGAAATCGTCGATGGCGATCTTCACCCCGAGTTCGCGCAGGCGCGGCAATACGTCGTTCTGCGTCCACTTGGTCTGGGCCAGGGTCGCCTCGGTGACATCGAACTCCAGGTCCGATGGCGACAGCCCCCAGCGGGCGGTGGTCTCGACAACATCGTTCAACAGTTCGCCACCGCTCTTGAGCTGGGCCAGCGACAGGTTGATCGCGATCACCGGCGGTGCCACGCCCTCGTCGCGCCACTGGCGCATCTGCTGGCAGGCGTGGTCCAGCACCCAGTGGCCGAGGGCGACGATGGTGCCGGTCTTTTCCGCAGCCGGTATGAACACGTCGGCCCCGAGCAGGCCGCGCTGGGGATGGTTCCAGCGCACCAGCGCCTCCATGCCGAGGATTTTGCCGGTGGTGAGGTCGACTTCCGGCAGGTAGTGCAGTTCCAGCTGATCCTGATTGATGGCTTCCCTCAGGTCGTTGGCGATGGCGACCCGCTCGCTGACCTCCTGGTTGATCTCCTCGGAGTGGAAGTGGTACTGGTTGCGGCCCTTTTCCTTGGAGCGGTACAGCGCCATGTCGGCCTGCACCAGCAGGGTGTCGGCGCTTTCGCTGTCGGCGGCGTAGGTGCTGATGCCGATGCTCACGGAAATCCGCACCTCGTTGCCATCGAGGCTGTAGGGTTCGACCAGGGCATTGCGGATTCTCGCCGCCAGGGCGCCGGAAATGGACGGATCGTTCATTTCCGTCTGCAGGATCGCGAACTCGTCGCCCCCCAGTCGGGCGACCACATCGCCTTCGCGGGTGCAACGCCTGATACGCTGGGACACTTCCTGCAGCAGTAGGTCACCGACCGGATGGCCCAGGGTGTCGTTGATCCGCTTGAAGTGGTCGAGGTCGAGGTAGAACACCGCGAACGGCGAGGCGCCGCGCTGGGCGGCGGCAAAGCTCTGGTGCAGCCGCTCGATCATGGTCGAGCGGTTGGCCAGCCCGGTGAGCCCGTCGGTACGGGCGAGCTGGGCGATCTTTTCCTCGGCAGCCTTGCGCTCGGTGATGTCGATGATGATGCCTTCGACCTCCAGCAGCCGGCCTTCGGCGTCGCGTACCGGTACGTAGCGGTTCTCCACCCAGCGCCACTGGTCGTCGCCGGTACGCAGGCGAAACTCGATGGAGGCGCCCTGGGCATCCCTGTCCAGCACCCGGGCCATGGCGGCGTCGACCTTGGGCTGGTCCTCCTCGTGGATCAGTTCCCGGGTCCAGTCGCTGGAGGCCACCAGGTCCTTGGCCACGTGGCCGAACTTGGTGATGTTGTGGGAGATGTACATCAGCGGGAACGAAGGTTCGCCGCGCAGGCGATAGAGGATGGTCGGGCTGTTCTGCACGATGATGTTGGCGTCGGACAGCTCGCGGGTGCGTTCCTCGACGGCCTGTTCGAGCTGGTCCATCTTCAGCTCGGCGTCCTCGGTCATCTGCCATTTGACGGTCAGGGCACTGGCCATCTGGCGGATCTCGATCGCATCGAAGGGTTTTTTCAGGATCAGCAGGCGATCGCCCATCTCGACGCGGGCGTTCATGTCCTCCAGCGAGTAGTCGGAGAAGGCGGTGCACAGCGCGACCTGCAGCTTGGGATCGACCTGCCAGAGCCGTTCGATGGTCTCCAGGCCATCCCAGCCCGGCGGCATGCGCATGTCGATGAAGGCCATGGCGTACGGCCGGCCCTGCTCCAGCGCCTGCTCGACCCTGGCCAGGCCTTCGCGGCCCTGGAAGGCCGAGTCCAGCTCGAAGACGTGCTCCAGGCGGCTGACGCTATCGCCGAACAGCGCCTGCTCGGCCGCTTGCAGGTCGTCTACGCCCCCTCCAGGGCAGAGGATCTTGCGGAAGTCCTCGTGAATGGACACGGTGTCGTCGATGATCAGGATACGACGGTTGATCGTGCTCATCGCGACGTCCCTGCCAGCCGGTTGAAATGCACTGAACGCATACAAAGAGGTCCTTTTCCCAGGCTACACAGCGAATGCGCGCTCGACTGCTTGCAGCATAGATGCAGTTTTGTCGCGGTGCTGGCGAAGTTGGGTCGATCCCCGATCACATGGCGCAAAAGCATCTACCCTTAGGGCGAGGACAGGGATCGCCAGCCATTCGGGGGTCCCGCAATCTGCAGCCCACGACGACATGAGGTGCGCCATGGATGAATCCGCCGTCAGACCCCGTATCCTGCTGGTCGATGACGAGGAGTCGATTCTCAACAGCCTGCGGCGCCTGCTGCGCAGTCAACCCTATGAACTGGTCCTGGCCGACAGCGGGGCGCGGGCGCTGGAGATCCTGGCCGAGCAGCCCGTCGACCTGGTCATCAGCGATGCGCGCATGCCGAACATGGATGGTGCGACCCTGCTGGCACGCATTCATGACCTGTATCCGTCGACCCTGCGGATTCTGCTGACCGGCTATGCCGACCTGGACATGATCACCAAGGCGATCAACGAAGGGCGGATCTACCGCTATCTCAGCAAACCCTGGAATGACGAGGAACTGACGCTGACGGTGCGCCAGGCCCTGGCCTTCCAGCACTCCGAGCGCGAGCGCCAGCGCCTGCAGGCGCTGGCCCGGGAGCAGAACAAGCAGTTGCAACAGCTCAACGCCACCCTGGAAAAACGCGTGCTGGCGCGTACCAGCGAAGTCCAGCAGACCGCCGACATGCTCGACCTGGCCTATGAAGAGCTCAAGCGCAGCTACGCGGTGACCGCCGAGGTGTTTTCGCGGATGGTCGAGTGGCGCCTGCCCAAGGACAAGCAGACCAACCGGGCGGTGATCGACCTGGTGCGGGCCTGGTGCAAGGCCACCGGCCAAGACGAGACCGACAGCCGCAACCTGGCCATGGCCGCGGCCCTGCACAATATCGGCAAGATGGGTTGGACGGACGGCATGATGGGCGCACCGGCCGACCAGTTGCACCATACCGAGCGTGAGCGTTATCGCGGTTATCCCAAGCAGAGCGAATCGCTGCTGATGACGCTGGAGCCGATGCAGGACGCGGCCCGGCTGATCCTGCACCATCAGGAACGCTGGGATGGCACCGGTTTTCCCGATCATCTCAAGGGCGAGGCGATTCCCCTGGGCTCCCGGGTGCTGAAGCTGGCGGTCGATTTCGTCGAGCTGCAGCACGGGCTGATTCTCGAGCGGCGGCTGAACAGCGACGAAGCCCTGCTGTTCATCCGCAAGTATGCCGGGCGACTCTACGATCCCGGGCTGGTGGAGGAATTCGTCCGGGTCTGTGCCGAGCACCTGAGCGATGTCACCACCGGCGATCCGACGGTCAAGGTGCTGGGCACACGCGAGTTGGAGGCGGGCATGGTCCTGGCCCGCAACCTCAATGCCGACAACGGCATGCTGTTGCTCAATGCCGGCAAGGTCCTGAGTGCGCCACTGGTGGAGAAACTGATCGGTTTCGAGGCCATGGAGGGCGCCAAGTACAGCGTGTTCGTCAAGGTGCCCGAGGAGGTCTCGCCACTGGAGCAGGCCACCTGAACCCGGCCTGGCAAGCCTGCTTTCGGTGGGCTTGCCAGTTTCCCGCACGGGTGTGATCCTGCCGGCTTTTGCCAGGATCGCGTTGACGCCATGACTGTTTCTGCTGCCTCCAAGACTATCCGTATCGCCGCGGCCCTGCTGATCGGCCCCGATGGCCGTACCCTGCTGGTGCGCAAGCGTGGCACCCAGGCCTTCATGCAGCCGGGTGGCAAGATCGAACCCCATGAGCAGCCGGCGCACGCCCTGGCCCGCGAACTCGAGGAGGAACTGGGGTTGCGGGTCGATCCCGCTGACGCCCGCTACCTCGGCCGGTTTTCCGCTCCCGCGGCCAACGAGCCGGGCTTCGAGGTGCAGGCCGAGCTGTTCCAGTTGCACGTCGCCGAAACCGTGGAACCTGCGGCCGAGATCGAGGAAGTGGTGTGGATCGATCCGGCGGGCGACGGCAACCTGTGCCTGGCGCCATTGACACGGGACCTGATCCTGCCGTTCTATCGGGCTTCGCTGGAACCCACCGCCTGATCGACACCGCACAGGGACTGCCCATGATTGCGCTTCAAGACCTGCTGATCTTCGCTGCCGCTTCGCTGTTGATGGTCCTGACCCCGGGACCGAACATGATCTACCTGATCTCCCGCTCGATCTGCCAGGGGCCCAAGGCCGGGGTGGTGTCGCTGTTGGGCGTGGTGGGCGGCTTCTTCGTTCACCTGTTTGCCGCGGCACTGGGTTTGACCGCAGTGTTCATGGCCGTGCCGCTGGCCTATGAGGTGCTCAAGTGGGCCGGTGCGCTGTACCTGCTGTGGCTGGCCTGGCAGGCGCTCAGGCCCGGCGCGCGCTCGCCGTTCGAGCCGCGCCAGTTGCCACCGGACTCCCCGTTGCGGTTGATGACCATGGGGTTTCTCACCAGTGCCCTGAACCCGAAGATCGCGGTGTTCTACCTCTCGGTGTTTCCGCAGTTCATCAGCCCGGAGCACGGCTCGGTGTTCGCCCAGAGCCTGATTCTCGGCACCACCCAGATCAGCGTGAGCTTCACGGTCAACCTGCTGATCGCGCTGTTTGCCGGCGGCCTGGCCAGCTGGTTCAAGCACAACCCGCGCTGGCTGGCGCTGCAACGTTATGTCATGGGCTTCGTGCTGGGCGGCCTGGCCGTGCGGCTGATGTTCGAGCAGCGCCGTTCGGCCTGAGCCGGGAAAGCCCGTGGTGGAAAGCGACGGGGTGAGCGCAAGGCTCGCCCCGTTGTCGTTTCAGCGTACCGCGCTGACGCCGTCGAGGGTCGAGAACGAGGTGTCCTTGGCTGTCAGCAGGAAGTCGCGCATGTAGGGCACCTCCAGCATGTCCGTACGAATCGCCGCGTAGAGTGTGGCGAACAGGCCCTTTTCGCCCAGGCGCTTGGCCCTCACGTAGCCGCGCGAGCTGTACTCGTGCAGCGCCCAGTGGGGCATGCCGCAGACGCCTCGGCCACTGGCCACCAACTGCATCATCATCACCGACAGTTCCGAGGTGCGCACCTGCGCCGGCTCGACGTCGGCCGGTTCCAGGAAGCGGGTGAAGATGTCCAGCCGATCGCGTTCCACCGGGTAGGTGATCAGGGTTTCCCGGGCCAGGTCCTCGGGGACGATATAGGGCCTGCTCGCCAGGGGATGCTGGTTGGCGACCGCGAGCATCGCCTCGTAGGTGAACAGCGGCACGTAGGTCAGGCCTGGCAGGTCCAGCGGGTCTGAGGTGACCACCAGGTCCAGGTCGCCGCGGGCCAGGGCGGGCAGCGGGGCGAAGGCGAAGCCGGAGGCCAGGTCCAGCTCGACTTCCGGCCAGGCGTCGCGGAACTGGTCGATGGTCGGCATCAGCCACTGGAAGCAACTGTGGCACTCGATCGCCATGTGCAGGCGTCCCGCGGTGCCGCCGGCCAGCCGGGAAATGTCCCGCTCCGCCGCGCGCAGCAGCGGCAGGGTGGCATCCGCCAGTTGCAGCAGGCGCAGGCCGGCGCTGGTGAAGCGTACCGGCTTGGTCTTGCGCACGAACAACGCCATGCCCAGGCGTTCCTCCAGTTCCTTGAACTGATGGGACAGGGCCGATTGCGTCAGGTGCAGGCGTTCGGCGGCCTCCACCAGGCTGTCGGCCTCACGCAGGGCATGCAGGGTTTTCAAGTGACGGATTTCCAGCACCTGGGGCTCCATGAGAAAACTTTGGTAAGAAGTGCAATGTGAGTGAGTTTGTCTCATGTTGAGCCGGCTGTCGACCGGCGCGCCGAGCAGAAATGCCTTCACCTGCCTGATGGGACGAAGCCGCTGGAGCAATCTTCATCAAACTGTCACCGAACTGTGGCAGCGCGCTTGCACAAATATCATCAGACTCGCGCTCCACTGGGGTTCTGCGTTTCGGTATTTTTTCATGCGTGTACGTTTTCTTTCAGCGGCAGTCCTGCTGGCCGCCTTGCTGTTCGGCTTGCCGGCGTTTGCCGCGGGTCGCTGCGATGTCAATGTTCCCACCGAGCATGTCGACCTGGATCAGGTCAGCCTGGCCTACCAGAGCATCGGTCGTGCCTCGGATCCGGCGCTGCTGCTGATCATGGGCCTGGGTGGCCAGTTGATCCACTGGCCGGACGAGGTGGTGGTTGCCCTGTGCCAGCAGGGCTTCCGGGTGATCCGTTATGACAACCGCGACGTCGGCCTGTCGACCTGGCGCCAGGCGCCGGCGAGCGCCAACCTGACGTTCGAGGTGTTGCGCTACAAGCTCGGCCTGCCGGTGGCGGCGCCCTACAGCCTGAGCGACATGGCCGGCGATGCGCTGGGATTGATGGATGCGCTGCAGGTCGAGCGGTTCCACGTGCTGGGCGCCAGCATGGGCGGGATGATCGCCCAACGGCTGGCGGCCATGGCGCCGCAGCGGGTCGAGAGCCTGACGCTGGTGATGACCAGCTCCGGTGCCGAGGGTTTGCCGGCGCCGAGTGCGGCGCTGGTGCAGTTGCTGTCGCGGCGCAGTGCGCCGAACCGCCAGGTGGCGATCGAGCAGCAGGCCGACCTGCTGGCGGCGCTGGGCAGCCCCGAGGTGAAGGATGATCGGCACAAGCTGCTGCAACAGGCGGCGACGGCCTATGACCGGGCGTTCAATCCGGAAGGGGTAAAGCGCCAGATCATGGCGATCCTGGCCGAACCGAGCCGGGTGCCGCTGCTCAATCAGCTGCGGGTGCCGACCCTGGTGGTGCATGGCACGGCCGATCCGTTGTTGCCGGTGATGCATGGGGTGCACCTGGCGGCGCATATCCAGGGTAGCCAGCTGGTGCTGATCCCGGGGTTGGCCCACCGCTTCCAGGAGGCGTTCAAGGCGCCGTTGCTGGCGGCGGTGTTGCCGTACCTGCGGGCGCAGCAGCAGGATGTCGGCCATGTGGCGCAGCTCTGAGGCGAGCAGGACCGCCCCCCGCTGTAGGAGCGTGACTTGCCCGCAAAGTTTCTATGGCCCTTGAGGTCGCTAAAAGCTTCGCGGGCAAGCCACGCTCCTACAGTTGATGGGGCGCTTCTGAAAACTCCCTGGTGCTCAGCGAATGATCTTTTCCACCTGGATCGCCAATTTCTTCAGGCGGTACCAGAAGCTGCGCTCGGAAATCCCGATCATCTGCGCGGCGGCGGCCTGGACACCGTTGGCCTCGTGCAGTGCCGCCAGGATGTAGCCCTTTTCCACTTCCGCCAGGGCCGCGTCGAGGTCCTTGGGGATCGCCGGGCCGGCGTGCAGCGCCACGGTCGGGTTGCCCGGCTCCGATGGCTGCGGGGTGAACAGGTAGGCCGGCAGGTCGCTTTCCTCGATCACCGGGCTGGTGGCGACGATGGTCGCCCGTTCCACGCAGTTCTGCAGTTCGCGGATGTTGCCCGGCCAACTGTAGTTGGCCATCGCCTGCAGGGCCTGCGGGCTGAAGCCGGTGATGCGCTTGCCGGCACTGGCGCCCAGGGCGTGGGCGAAATGCCGGGCCAGCGGGGCGATATCCTCGACCCGCTCGCGCAGGGCGGGCAGGGGAATCGGGAAGACGTTCAGGCGGTAGTACAGGTCTTCGCGAAACTCCTTGTTCGCCACCGCTTCGAGCAGGTTCTTGTTGGTCGCGGCAATCACCCGCACATCGACCTTGCGTTCGCGCGGATCGCCCACCGGCTCGATCACCCGCTCCTGCAGCGCGCGCAGGATCTTCGCCTGCAATGCCAGCGGCATGTCGCCGACCTCGTCGAGGAACAGCGTGCCTTTGTCCGCCTGCATGAAGCGCCCGACCCGGTCCGAGACGGCACCGGTGAAGGCACCCTTGCGGTGGCCGAACATTTCGCTTTCCAGCAGGCCCTCGGGAATCGCCGCGCAGTTGACCGCGACGAAGGGTTTGTCGGCGCGGCTGCCGTGCTGGTGGATCGCCCGCGCGACCATCTCCTTGCCGGTGCCGCTTTCGCCGGTCAGCAGGATGGTGGCGCTGCTCTCGCGTACCGAATCGATGGCTTGCAGTACCCGGCGAAACGTCGGGCTGTCGCCCACCAGGCTGTCGATCTGCCGGTGTTCGTCGAGTTCGGCGCGCATCCGCGCGTTGTCGCGCAGGATGTCGCGGAACTGCAGGGCCTTGCTGACGGTGATGTCCAGCTCGTCGATGTCGAACGGCTTGGCGATGTAGTCGAAGGCACCGTTGCGCATGGACTGCACGGCGTTCTTCACCGTGCTGTAGGCGGTCATCACGATCACCGGCAACTGCGGGAAGCGCGACTTGATCTCGGCCAGCAGTTGCGGGCCGTCCATGCCGGGCATGCGCCAGTCGCTGATGACCAGGTCGATCTCTTCCTGGTCGAGCACCACCAGGGCCTGCAGGCCATTGCCGGCGGTGAACACCTGGATATCGTTCTGGCTCAGGGCCGAGCTGAGCAGGTCGCACAGCTTGGGTTCGTCATCGACCACCAGGACCTTATGCGTCATCGTCGTGTTCCTCGTCATCCCCGGCGTCCAGGTCTTCGCCATGGGCCGGAATGTACAGCTTGAAGCACGCGCCTGCATCTTTCTCGCTGGTGCATTCGATCCGCCCGTCGTGGTTTTCCATGATCGAGAAGACCTTGGCCAGGCCCAGGCCGGTACCCGAGGCCTTGGTGGTGACGAACGGGGTGAAGATCCGCTCGATCATGTCCGGTTCGATGCCCTGGCCGGTGTCGCTGACGCTGATGATGGTGTAGTCCTGATCCTTGCCGATGCCCAGGGTCAGGCGCCCGCCGTTGGGCATGGCGTCGATGGCGTTGAGGATCAGGTTCAGGCAGGCCTGTTTCAACTGGCCGGCATCGGCGTACAGGGTGACGCCGGGGGCCTGGTCGTCGATCCGCGCGTCGATGTTGTGGGTCGCCAGTTCCGGGGCGCAGAAACCGAGAATCTCCTCGGCCAGGGCCCGGGCCGGCTGAATGGCGCGGATCGGTGCGCTGGGCTTGGCGAAGTCGAGGAACTCGGTGATCAGGTCATTGATCCGCGACACTTCGCTGATCACGTATTCCAGGTGCCGCTTGTCGTTGTCCGGCAGGCTGGCCCGGCGGTGCAACAGTTGGGTGGCGGTCTTGATGATGCCCAGCGGGTTGCGGATTTCGTGGGCCAGGCCCATGGCGACTTCGCCCAGGGCGTGCAGGCGGTCGCGGCGGCGCAACTGGGCTTCCAGGTGATGCAGTTCGCCCAGGCGCTCGGTCATGTGGTTGAAGGTGTGGCTGAGCTCGGCCAGCTCGTCGCTGCCGATCACCGGAATGCGCTTGTTGTAGTTGCCGGAAATGACCGCCCCGACGCCCTCGGCCAGGCCACGCAGGGGCAGGGTCAGGCGTTGCGAGACCAGCCAGCCGACACTCAGGGACAGCGCCGAGCCGACCAGGAAGATCAGGATGAACAGGTTACTCTGGTTGACCAGCCCGACCAGGCTGGTGTGGCGCAGCAGGCCACTGAAGATCACCCCCTGCAGGTCGCCGGTATCGTTGAAGATCGGCCAGTACAGGCCGCTGTAGCGGCTGGTGAACAGTTCGCTGGGCAGGCGGGTCTCGCGCAGGTTCTTCTCGATTTTCGCCGGTACTTGCAGCGGGTGGTCCTCGAAGCGCTGGGTCGAGAAGATTTCGGCGAAACCCTTGGCGTTCGCCAGGTACAGACGCAGGTCGAGGGAGTGCACGTCGGCCACGCTGTTGAGGAAGCTGCTGTCCAGGTAGGTGGCGATCAGCAACTGATAATCGACCCCTTCCTGGGTGCTCTGGAACGTCGAGACCACCACCCCGGTCGGTACCTCGGCGACCTTGATGGTCTGCAGCACGGCATTGGGCGCGGTGTTGATCTGTTCGACGATGTCTTGCGAAGCGGTGCTGAACACCACCTTGTGATCCTGGGTGCGGATCAGTGCGACGACGTCGATGCCCATCGCGTCGGCGATATCGGCGGTCAGCTTGTCATGCTTGGCCGCCTGGCGTGAGGTCGGTGGGCGGGTGTAGAGCAGGAACAACTGCGCGACCCGCGCGTTGTCGCGCTGGATCTCGCTGATCTCGTCCTTGACGATCTTGGTCGATTCCTGCAGCCAGATGCGCACGTTGCTGTCGAAGATCTGCGACAGGGTGGTCGCCGCCAGCTCGGCGGCGATCATGGTCGGCACGACGCTGACCAGCCAGAACGCCAGCAACAGTTTGCGCTGCACGCTCCAGCGCGAGATCGAGAAGGGGCGGCGTTTACGGCGGCGTTCTGGAGTGGAGTTCATCAGGTTTCGTTTATCGCTGCAGCCATGGCGGGGTCGAATCGATCCGGTCGGACAACCCATTTGACCAGTTTCAGGACATTGTTGACCAGCCGGTTTCGATGGTGAAAGAACAGGTTGTTGCCCTGGAAGGTGCAGCCCAGGCGAATCTTGCTCGCATAGCCGGCCTGACCGCATTCGTACAGGGCGATACCCTGCTCGATACAGTGCTCGACATTGGCCAGCCAACTGCGGAAATAGAGGTTGTGTTGACGGGTTTCGTTCAGGTCGTGGCCGAAAAATTTATCGATCAGCCGTTCCTTGTCCAGCAGGATCAGGTTGAACGCCACCAGCCGCTCGTCGATCCAGTACAGGACGCAGGCGGCGCGTTCTTCCAGTTGTTCGAGCACACCGGTGAAGTAGTCCGCCGGCAGGCGTTCGAACTGGGTTTCGCTGCGAGACAGGGTCGACTCGTACAGGCGCATGACCTGTGGCAGCACATCGTCGATGTTGCGTCGCCACTCGATCCGCGGACCGGGAGCGCGCAGCTTGCGCCGCAGGTCCTTGCGGGTGGACTTGCCCAGGGTGCCCAGGTAGGCGTCGATCGAGCCGAAAGCCACCGGCAGTGTCGAGCCGGGCAGGCTCGGCAACTGCTGGAAACCGGCCATTTTGCAGGCGCTGTTCCAGTCGTTGTCGGCACTGGGCGCGTCCTTGACCGCCGTGAGGCTGATGTTCAGGCGGGCGGCGTCTTCCCGAGCGAGCAACAGCAGGCGCTCCAGCAGGGCCTGGCGGCGTTGCGCCGGCACCTGGCTGGCGATGCCGGCATGGCACTGTTCCGCCACCGGCGAGCCAATGGCGTAGAGCCCCAGTTCCAGAAGCCCCGGTAGCGCCCGGTTGACCCAGCCAGTGATGCGCTTGGCCACGCCTTGCACCGTGGTGTCGAGCTTGTAGCGGGTGGTGAAGGCGGGGGCGACGGCCAGCAGGCAGCCGTCTTCGAACAGCGCCAGGTAGCGCCATTCGAAGTCGTCGATGCCGGCCTTTTCCACCGCCAGGTAATACTCCCAATTCTCCAGCGCACCCGGGAAACAGTCGTTCCAGGCTGCGCGTTCAATGGCCTCGATGCTGGAGAAGGCTTGGGCGTCAATCACGTGGTCTGTCCTTAGGCCCGTTGCCGATAGTCTTCGCGTACGCTCAGGCGCTCGATGAAACCGGCACTCAACTCGATCACCTCGCGGTACTGCAGGTCGACGGTGATCATGTGGTAGCAGTTGTCGAGCATGACCTTGGTCACCGGGCCACCCAGGTGCTTCTCGACATAGTTGGCGTTCCACGGGCTGGTGATATCGTCCTCGACGGAGTGAATCACCAGCGCCGGGGTCCGGATCGACGGCATGCGGCGCATCACCACGGCGTTCATCCGGTGCAGTTCGCGCACCGTGATGCCCTCCATGGTCAGCAGCCCGGCATCGCTGCTCTGGCCGGCCTTCATCTGGCGCTCGACGATCGCCCGCAGGCGCTCGTTCTTGATGCCGTACGGCGGCTTCTCCTCGAACCGACAGATATGCACGCCGAACGGGATCTTCATCAGCAGCGGCGTCAGGAACGCCAGCTTGTTGATGCTCCAGCCGTCGTAGCGCAGGGTGGTCGAATACATCAACAGCCCTGTGACCTGGCCGGGGAACTCGGAGGCCAGGTACATGGACATGACCGCGCCCATGGACAGGCCGCCGACGAACACCTGTTCGTGGCGCTGCCTGATGCCGACGAAGGTCTTGCGCACGCCCTCGTACCAGTCCTGCCAGCCGGTGGCCTGCAGGTCGGCATTGCCGCCGCAATGACCGGGCAGGGTCGGTACGTACACCGTGCACGTACCGTCCTTGACCAGGCCCTGGGCAACCTTGCGCAGTTCCGTCGGGGTGCCGGTCAGGCCGTGGATCAGCAGGACCCCGACCGGACCGTCGCCGAGGACGAAGCCGGCATCGCCTTCGCCCAGATCGATCGCTGCGCTGTTCACCGCTTCATGGCCCGGTTCAGCAACTGCTCGAGCAGTTTCAGGCCCAGATCGATTTCTTCGTAGGTGATTTCCAGCGAAGGCGCCAGGGTGATCACGTTCTTGTAGTAACCGCCCACGTCCAGCACCAGGCCCAGCTTGCGGCCGTCGACGATCATATCGCCCTTCATGCCTTCCTCGACCATGAAGTCCAGGGTCGCCTTGTCCGGGGTGAAACCGTCCGGGCCGCAGATTTCGCAGCGCAGGGCCAGGCCCAGGCCATCGACGTCGCCGATGATCGGGAAGCGTTTCTGCAGGTCCTGCAGGCCTTCGAGGAAGTACTTGCCCTTGGCCATGACCATCGCACCGTAGTCGATTTCGCTGGTCATCTTGAACATTTCCAGGCCTACCGCCGTACCCAGCGGGTTGGAGGCGAAGGTGGAGTGGGTCGATCCTGGCGGGAACACGGTCGGGTTGATCAGTTCTTCACGGGCCCAGATGCCGCCCAGCGGGTTCAGGCCGTTGGTCAGCGCCTTGCCGAAGACGATCACGTCCGGCTGCACGTCGAAGTGCTCGATCGACCACAGTTTGCCGGTCCGGTAGAAGCCCATCTGGATTTCGTCGACCACCAGCAGGATGCCGTGCTGGTCCAGGACCTGCTTCAGCTCGCGGTAGAAGTTCATGGGCGGGATCACGTAGCCACCGGTACCCTGGATCGGCTCGGCGTAGAACGCGGCGTATTCGCTGGCGCCGACCTTGGGGTCCCACACGCCGTTGTATTCGGTTTCGAACAGGCGGGCGAACTGTTTCACGCACTCGCTGCCGTATTCTTCCTTGGTCATGCCTTTCGGGCCGCGGAAGTGATACGGGAACGGGATGAACTGCGCGCGCTCGCCGAAGTGGCCGTAGCGGCGACGGTAGCGGTAGCTCGAAGTGATCGACGAAGCGCCCAGGGTACGGCCGTGGTAGCCGCCCTCGAAGGCGAACATCAGGCTCTTGCCGTTGCTGGCGTTACGCACGACCTTCAGGGAGTCTTCGACCGACTGCGAACCGCCGACGTTGAAGTGTACGCGACCGTCGAGGCCGAATTTCTTCTTGGCGTCGACCGCGATCATTTCCGACAGCTCGATCTTGCCCTTGTGCAGGTACTGGCTGGCGATCTGCGGCAGGGTATCGATCTGCTGCTTCAGGGCGTTGTTCAGGCGTGGGTTGGCATAGCCGAAGTTCACGGCCGAGTACCACATCTGCAGGTCGAGGTAGGCCTGGTCTTCGGTGTCCCACACGTAGGAACCTTCACAACGGCTGAAAATGCGCGGTGGCTCGATGTAGTGGACGGTATCGCCGTAGGAGCAGTACTTGGCTTCTTTATCCAGAAGCACGCGGTCTTCGGCGCTAGCGATGCGAATCTCAGACATGGTGGAAGAGTTCCTGAGTTTGGGAAGGGTTTTCGGCGCCGTCGAGCGCGAAAGTGGTGGCGTTGGCGGCTTCGCTGCTGGGCAGCAGGGCCAGCAATGCCGGAAGTTCGCCGAACGATTCGAAACGCGCATACGGGATGCCGTTGCGTTCGCAGTGATCGGCCAGGCGGCCCTTGGCGAATACGAAGTCGGCGGTGCCGGCCACGCACATGTCCGATTGACCGTCACCGATCACCAGCACACGCTTGCCCTTGGGCGTGGATTTGCACTTGCAGTTGCCGGAGGCCGCACGGCAGGCGTCGCTCGCATGTGGGAAGTCGATGCGCCAGCTGTTCTGGTCGACCTGGCGCAGGCGGTTGGCCAGGATCGGCAGCAGGGTCACGTAGTTGCGCGACAGAATCCGCGCGATGCCTTGCTCGATGCCGTCGCTGACCACTTCGATGGTCGCGCCCAGGCTCATCACGTGGTCGACGAAGTCGGGGAAGTCCGGGTCGATATCGATGGTGTCGAAGTAGGCCAGCAATTCGGCCGGCGTTGCCTTGACCAGGGCCAGTTGGCGGCTGAGGCATTCACGCGAACCGATGTGACCGTCCAGCCATTCCTGCTCGATCGCTTCCCAGCTCGGGTCGGCGAAACGTTCCAGGATGTTGTCGATCGCGTCGGTGCGGGAAATGGTCCCGTCGAAATCACACACGATATGCCAGTGCATCATCTGCAGTTACCTGTTGAATAAGAGCGCACCTTGCGCATGTCAGGGCTAGAGCACGGAGCGTGCCAAAGCGCTGAAGGCCCTGTATTCACGGGGTTTGCCGGATGTTTGTATGAAATTGGCTACAAGGAGCTACAATTTTTGTAGCTTGCTACAAACAAGATCAGTGCTTGCCTAAGGCAGGCGCTCTGGTGATTGATGCGCGCATGTTCAGAACAAGGAAACGTCTCAATGGCCAGGTTTACCCCCACATTGCTGCTTGCCGGTCTGCTGGCCCTGGGCGGCTGGAGTGCTGCTGCGCTGGCTGAGGAAGGGCTCGGCGGGCAGATCGGTCTCGGTATCGGCTATCAGCCCCATGACCCTTCGGGCAGCAGTTACGACACTGTGCCGTTGCCCTATCTGGACCTGGATTGGGGAGACGTCAGCCTCAGTGGCGACGATGGCCTGACCTGGGATGCCTTCAAGGGCAGCGGCTTCACGGCCGGGCCGTTCATCAACTACCTGCCGGGGCGCAACGCCGACGGCGACCTGCGCGGCTTGCGCAATGTCCCGGACATGGCCCAGGTCGGCGGTTACGTGCAGTACGCGCCGGCCGACTTCTGGCGGGTATTCGTGCAGGTCGGCAGTGCGGTCGGTGGCGGCAACGCCCAGGGTGGCCTGCTCGGCAAGGTCGGCGGCGAACTCGGCTATCCGCTGGGCCTGGGCATCATCGGCAGCAGCAACCTGAGCGCCCATTTCGCCGATGCGCGGCAGACCCGGACCTTTTTCGGCGTGACCGCCGAAGAGGCCCAGGCCTCGGGGATCGAGCAGTACAAGCCGGGTGGCGGGCTGCAGAACTTCACCCTGACCCAGAACTTCGCGGTTCCGCTGGGTGGCAGCTGGTCGCTGATGACCAGCGCGAGTTGGATTCGCCTGGTAGGCAACGCGGCTGACAGCAGCATCGTCAGGGAACGTGGCAACAGCAACCAGGGCCAGGTGCAGACCGCGATCAGCTACAAGTTCTGACAGGAAGGGGGCGATCGGCTGGCTGAGGGGCCCCGGCGGGTTTTGTCCGGCCGGGCAAAACTGGTCTGCCGTTTGCAATGGACCTCCCGGTAATCACTGTCCGGGAAACTTTCAGATGGCTCGTCCTGCTTATCGCCTGTTGGCCTATTCGCTCTGGGACCTGGTGCCCATTGTCATGGCGCTGGCCCATTTCGCCTTCGTACTCTGGCTGGTGCTGGGTTTTCACGACCACTCCTGGTGGCTGATCATCCCGACGGCACTGCTCTATGCGGTCAGCCTGTCGTGGAGCATCAACAGCATCTCCCACAACCAGATCCACAACCCCTATTTCACCCCGCACTGGATGAACCGCGGCTTCGACCTGCTGCTGTCGCTGACCATCGGTTTTTCCCAGACGATGTATCGCGATATCCACAACCGCCACCATCGCGGCAACTCCGACCTGCCGCGGGAGGACGGGACCACCATCGACCCGCTGTCGATCTACCTGCATGGCAAGGACGGCCAGCCGGACAACGTCTGGGCCTACACCTTCCTGAGTTTCTTCCGCGATGATCCGAAGGCCTACTACGAGGAAATGCAGCGCAAGCATCCGGCGGATGCGCGCTGGGTCAAGGTCGAGATCTGTGCGACGGTGGCGTTCTACCTGGCTCTGGCGGCCTATGACTGGCACGCGGTGCTGGTGCTGCTGCCGTTCTGGTACCTGGGGCAGTCGCTGTCCTCGCTCAACGGCTACTACGAGCACCTGGGTGGCAACCCGGACCTGCCGATCGCCTGGGGCGTGAGTTCCTACAGCCGGCTCTACAACCTGATCTGGATGAACAACGGTTATCACGCCGAGCACCACTACCGGCCGAAGATGCACTGGACCAAGGTCAAGGCGTTTCATGCGCAGATCAGGCAGCAGCAGCGCGAGGCGGGGGTGAAGGTGATTCCACTGGCCCATGGCCTGGGCTTTCTGCTCAGGCACCGCTGAAGGGTGGAGCCGCGGGCCTGGAGTTGTCTCAGTTCTCCTCGCCCTCGGCAAGCAGGGCGATCCCGCCGATAATCACCAGCACGCCGATCCAGTGCAGTGGGCTGATCTGTTCGCCCAGCCCCAGCCACGAGCCGAGCAGCACGGCGATGAACACCAGCGAGCTCAAGGGGAAGGCCAGGGACAGGCTGCTGCGCCGCAGGATCAGCATCCACACGAAGAACGCGCCGATGTAGCAGGCGATCGCTACCCAGACGCCCGGGTTGACCAGCACCGCAGTGAGCCACTGCAGGTTGAAATCCACCTGGCCCAACTGGTCGCCGCCGACCTTGGTGGCGATCTGGCCGGCGCTTTCGAAGAGGATCAGCAGGGCCCAGAGCACGATGGTGCCCAGGCGGCCGTGAAGCCAGTCGATGTGTTTGACATTACTCATAATCAGGTTCCTTCAACTCTCAACTGCCAGCGATGGCAACCAGCATGACGCCCAGGGTGATCACCAGGGTGCCCATCCAGCGACGGCGGCTGACGGTTTCCCCCAGCACCACCTTGCCGGCCAGCACCACCCCGCAGTAGCCCAGCGCGGCGGCCGGGAACAGCAGGCTCAATGGCGCCCGGGACAGGGCCTCGAGCCAGACCAGGAATTCCACGGCATAGGCACCGATCCCGCACCACAGCAGCGGTGCGTTGAATACCTGGCCCCAGAAGGCGTTCAGGCGAAAGCCGCCTTCCAGCTCCGGCAGGCGGTCCAGGCCGATCTTGAAGCAGAGTTGGCCGACCACGTCGAGGACAATGGAGAAGGCCACCAGTAGAACAACGGTCAGGGTCACGGAAACAGCTCCTCGAACAGCGAGATCAATGCCTGGTTGGTGGTCGCGTTGCGTTGCAGGTCGGCCGCGCTCCAGCGTTCGGCCGGCGGCTGGTCGGACCTGGCTTCCCAGCGCTTGAAGGCGTTGCTGAAGGCCGGCTGGGCGAACTCGCCGCAGATATCGATGCCCAGCACGCGTTTGCGCGCCGCCAGGGCGCGGAGGGCGTCGAGCAGGTGGGTCAGGCGCATGCCGCCCTGGTCCCAGTTGGTGGCGGCATCCTCGCTGGCCAGCACGTCCTTGTCGATGGTGATCCAGATCGCTTCGGTGGGCAGGCTCTGGATCAGTTGTTCGAGGAAGTCCGGCCAGTGCTCGTCGGCCAGGTTGCGCCAGTGCAACTGGTTCTCCTGCTGCTGGTGGCCGGCACCGTCGCCGATCCGCCCCCAGACCTTGGACGGCGCGTGCTGCCAGGGGAACAGCTGCAGGACGCCGCGGCGCAGGGCGCCGAGGTTGCCACCGCGCAGTTGCGGGGTATCGAGGTCCTCGCTGCAGGGGCCGAGGGTGACGATGCGCTGGATGTTCGGCAGCTTGAGTGCGCGGTTGACCCACGAGCCGCAGTGCCGGCGCGGGGCCAGGTGGACCCAGTCGGGGTGGTTGTCGAAGTGGATCAGGCTGACCGGTTCCGGCAGGTTGTCGAGGAAGGCCGGGGTCAGGTGATGGTAGTCGCCGGAGCCGACGAAGATGATCTGTGGCTTGCCTGCCGCTGGCGCGACGAGCTGGCGCAGGCGTTCGGTGAAGCGCCGGTACTGGCGTTCGGTGGTCCACAGACGCAGTTTCGGGCCGAGGTCGAGCAGGTCCAGGCGCCGCGCGCGACCACTGTCGAGCAGGTTGCGGATCGGCGCCTGGACCGTGAGGCTGTGGTCGAGATCTAAGATGTTCAAAACGTCGTTTTTCCCGTGGCAGCGCCCGTGCATCGGATGCCCTGCCCAGGCTGGAGGGCAGGTGTTTCGGGCTTTGGCGGGGAAATGCAAAGGGCGGGCCAGACAGCTGTGCCGCCGTCATGGGAGCGCCGCCTTGATCAGCAGGCGGCTGTCAGTGACTCAAACCGTACTTCTTCACCTTGTCGAACAGGGTGGTCTTGGCCATGCCCAGTTCCTGGCTGGCCTGGGTCAGGTTGCCGCCACTGCGTTGCAGGGCTTCGTTGAGCAGGTTGCGCTCGAAGGCTTCCACCGCTTCGGCGAAACCCAGGCCGCCAGCGCTCTGTGCGCCGGGCTTCTTGAAGGCCGGCAGGCCGAGGGCGAAGCGCTCGGCGACGTTGCGCAGTTCGCGTACGTTGCCCGGCCAGTCGTGGCTCATCAGGCTCGACAGGGTCTGGTTGTCCAGCTCCGGCGCGGCACGATCGAAACGCAGCGACGACTGCTGCAGGAAGTGTTCGAACAGTTGCAGGATGTCCTCGCGCCGCTCGCGCAGTGGCGGCAGTTCCAGGGTCACCACGTTCAGGCGGTAGTAGAGGTCGCTGCGGAACTCGCCGGCCTTGCCCAGTTCGTCGAGGTCGGATTTGGTCGCGGCGATCACCCGGCAGTCCACCGCGACGCTCTGGTTCGAGCCCAGGCGCTCCAGGGTGCGTTCCTGCAGGACCCGCAGCAGCTTGATCTGCAGCGGGATCGGCATGCTTTCCACTTCATCGAGAAACAGCGTGCCGCCGTGGGCGTGCTCGATCTTGCCGATCCGCCGCTTGCCGGCGCCGGTGAAGGCGTTGGCCTCGTGACCGAAGATCTCGCTCTCGAAGAGGTTTTCCGGCAGGCCACCGCAGTTGAGGGCGACGAACTGTTGCGACTGGCGCCGGCTGAAGTCATGCAGGCAGCGGGCGACCAGTTCCTTGCCGGTACCGGTTTCGCCTTCGATCAGCACGTTGGCCGACGTGTCGGCGACGTTGGCGATCAGCTCCCGCAGGTTCTGCATCGCCGGCGAGCGGCCGATGATCCGCCCTTCCAGGCTGTCGCGCTCGGCCAGTTGCCGGCGCAGCGACCAGACTTCCCGCGACAGGCCACGTTGTTCCAGGGCGCGGCGGGCGACCTCGACCAGGCGTTCGGGCGAGAAGGGTTTTTCCATGAAGTCGTAGGCACCGTTGCGCATCGCCCCGACCGCCATGGAGATATCGCCGTGGCCGGTGATCAGCACCACCGGCAGGCTGCGGTCGCGGGCCTTGAGGCGGGTCAGCAGTTCCAGGCCGTCGATGCCCGGCAAGCGGATATCGCTGATGACGATACCGGGAAAGTTGTCGCCGACCCGTTCCAGGGCCGCTTCGGCGCTGGAGACACCTTCGCAGGGAATGTCTTCGAGGGACAGCGCCTGCTGGCAGCCGAGCAGTACATGGGGATCGTCTTCGACGATCAGGACGGTCAGGTCGTTGTTCATATCGGCTCGGCCTTGGCAGGGATGACCCGCGGTAGATGGAGGACGAAGGCGGTGCCGCCGCTGGCCGGGTGCTCCACGCCCAGGTTGCCGCCGGCCGCCGCCGCCAGGCTCGCCGAGAGCGTCAGGCCCAGGCCGAGGCCTTGTGCGCCGGGCTTGGTGGTGAAAAAGGGTTCGAACAGGTGCTTGCGCGCTTCCAGGCCAATGCCGTGGCCGTTGTCGCGCACTTGCAGGCGGTACTTGCCTTCGGCGAAGTCGCCCTCCAGCCACAGTTCCGGCAACGGCTGTGCCTGCATGGCGTCGAGGGCGTTGCCGAACAGGTTGACCAGGATCTGCTCCAGGCGGGTCGGATCGATCGCCAGCTGGACGTCGTCATGGTCGCGGTGGATTTCCAGGTGCATGGCCTCGATGCGGCCGCTCAACAACTGCAGGGCGGCATCGATGGATTTGCCCAGGTTGGCCTCGCCCTTGTCATCGCCCCGGCGGGCAAAGGCGCGCAGGCTGGCGGTGATGCGGCCCATGCGGTCGATCAGGTCGTTGATGGTGCGCAGGTTGGTGCTGGCCACCTCCAGCTCGCCGCGTTCGAGAAACCGAATGGTGTTGCCGGACAGGGTACGCAAGGCTGCCAGGGGCTGGTTCAGCTCGTGGGCGATGCTGGTGGACATCTGGCCGATGGCGGCCAGCTTGCCGGCCTGCACCAGTTCATCCTGGGCCCGGCGCAGGGTTTCCTCGGCCTGGCGCCGCTCGCGGATCTGGTCCTTGAGCCGGTCGTTGCTGGCGCGCAGGTCGGCGGTGCGTTCGGTGATGCGTCGTTCCAGCTGGTTGTTGGCCTCCTGCAGGGCTTCCCGTGCGGCCAGGCGGGTGGCGAGCACCTTGCGCCGCTCGTTCCAGGCGATCAGCAGGAACGCCACCAGGGCAAAGGCCACCGCGACCAGGATGCCCTGGTTGGCCGCTTCCCGCCGCAGGTCCTGCAAGGGCGTGAGCAGGGTGAAGTTCCAGGGGGTGTCGGCCAACTGGCGGGTCTGGGCCAGGTAACTGACATTGTCGCCGTCCTTGACCAGGTCGGGGTTGGCGGGGAAGGTCAGGGTCTCGACGCCATCGCCGAGGCGTTCGCGGGCCAGCGGCTGCAGCTCGTTGAGCGGCCACCAGTAGTATTGCAGGCTGCGCGCCAGGCGATCCTTGGTCTCCGAGCTGAGCGGGCGGACCGACTTGAGGCGTCGGCTCGGGTCGCTGGAGAGAATGATGATGCCGTTCTCGTCGCTGACGAAGGCTTCCAGTCGGGCACGCTGCCAGCGTTCCTCAAGGGCTTCGAGGCGCACCTTGATCACGGCCACGCCGATGATCTTGCCTTGTTCCTCAAGGCCGTGGGCCAGGTAGTAGCCGGGTTCGCCGAGGGTGCTGCCGATGCCGTAGAAGCGTCCCGGCTGGCCGCGTACGGCGTCCTGGAAATAGGCGCGGAACGACAGGTCTTCGCCGAGGTAACTGTCGCTGTCGCGCCAGTTGCTGGTGGCCAGCACCCGGCCGGAGGTGTCCAGCACATAGATCGCCCGGCTGCGGCTGCGGCGGTTGAGGCCTTCGAGGTATTCGTTGACGGTCTGGCGATGGTCGGCGTCGGGCTCGCGCAGCAGGTCCGAGACGCTGGACTCAAGTTCCAGCAGGCTGGGCAGGTAGGTGTACTTGCTCAGTTCGCTTTCGACGGTGCGCGCATGCAGTTCCAGTGCGCGCTGGCCATTTTCGCTGAGGGTGCGGATGCCGTAGTGCTCGCTGATGCGATAGCCGGCATAGCCGAGGCCGATCATCAGCAGGATGATCAGCGGCGGCAGGAACAGGTGACGGATCAGGCGGGGTTTCACGGCGAGTGATGGCGGCGTCGCACGATAGAGATTGGGGTCGCATTTCATCACAGATGCCTTGGGTCAACCAGATCGTCTTGGCGGGAGCGGCGCTGCTGCCCGCGAGGGCAGCGAGTGCGCTGAAGGCTTCGCGGGCAAGCCCGCTCCCACAAGACTGCGCAGTCCGCGGATACTGCGGTCCGGCCCTGTCAGTGCTGCAGGATTTTCTCGAGGAAGTGCTGCGCACGGTCGGAGCGGGCGCTGATGTCGCCGAAGAACTCTTCCTTGTTGCAGTCTTCGATGATCTTGCCCTGGTCCATGAAGATCACACGGCTGGCGACCTTGCGGGCGAAGCCCATCTCGTGGGTCACGCACATCATGGTCATGCCTTCCTGGGCCAGCTGGACCATCACGTCGAGCACTTCGTTGACCATTTCCGGGTCGAGGGCCGAGGTCGGTTCGTCGAACAGCATGACGATCGGGTCCATCGCCAGCGCCCGGGCGATCGCCACGCGCTGCTGCTGGCCGCCGGAGAGCTGGCCGGGATGCTTGTGCGCATGGGCCGACAGGCCGACGCGATCGAGCAATTGCAGGCCTTTTTTGGTGGCTTCTTCCTTGCTGCGGCCCAGCACCTTGATCTGCGCGATGGTCAGGTTCTCGGTGATGGTCAGGTGCGGGAACAGCTCGAAGTGCTGGAACACCATGCCCACTCGCGAGCGCAGTTTCGGCAGATCGGTCTTCGGGTCGGCGATGGAGGTGCCGTCGACCACGATGTCGCCCTTCTGGAACGGTTCCAGGGCATTGACGCACTTGATCAGGGTCGACTTGCCCGAGCCCGACGGGCCGCAGACCACCACCACTTCACCCTTTTTGACTTCGGTGCTGCAATCGGTCAGCACCTGGAAGTCGCCATACCACTTGTTGACGTTCTTGATAGAGATCATATGGCAAACCTTTTTTGCAGACGCTTGACCAGCAGCGAGGCGGCAAAGCTGATTGTGAAGTAGACCAGGCCGGCGAAAATCAGGAACTCGTTGGAACGGCCGACGATATCGCCGCTCGAACGTGCCGAGTTGAGGAAGTCCACCAGGCCCACGGTGTAGACCAGCGAGGTGTCCTGGAACAGGATGATACTTTGCTGCAGCAGCAGCGGGGTCATCTTGCGGAAGGCCTGGGGCAGGATGATCAGGCGCATGGTCTGGCCATAGCCCATGCCCAGTGCCTGGGCGGCGCCCATCTGGCCCTTGGGAATCGACTGTACGCCAGCCCGGACGATTTCACAGAAGTACGCCGCCTCGAACATCATGAAGGCGACGATACAGGAGGTGAATGCACCGATCGGCGTGTCTTCGCCGGTGATCCAGCGCAGCACGAACGGTACCGCCAGGTAGAACCAGGTGATCACCAGCAGCAGCGGGATCGAGCGGAAATAGTTGACGTAGGCACCGGCGATCGCCGACAGCAGCTTGTTGTGGGACAGGCGCATGAGTGCCAGCAGGGTGCCGATGATGATCCCGCCGACGACGCCCAGGGCCATCAGTTGCAGAGTCATCAGCATGCCGTTCCACAGGCCGGGGATGGCCGGGACGATGTCGCTGAAATCGAATTCCATTATTTACCCCCCACGGAGATCAGGCCGGGCACCGAGACTTTCTTCTCGACCAGGCGCATGAGCAGCATCAGGCTCATGTTCAGGGTGAAGTAGATCAGCGTCGCCAGGGTGAAGGCTTCGAACAGGTTGGCGGAGAACTCGGCGGTCTGCTTGGTCTGCGCGAGCAGTTCCATCAGGCCGATCAGCGAGGCGACGGACGAGTTCTTGAAGATGTTGAGGAATTCCGAGGTCAGCGGCGGAATGATGATCCGGTAGGCCTGGGGCAGCAGCACGTGCCAGTAGATCTGCGGCAGCTTGAAGCCCATGGCGCGGGCTGCCGATTCCTGGCCGCGGGGCAGCGCCTGGATACCGGTGCGCACCTGTTCGCAGACCCGTGCGGCGGTGAACAGGCCGAGGCAGATCACCACGCTGATGTAGGCCGAGGTGGTCGGGTTCAGGTCCTGCTTGAACCATTCCTGCAGGTTCGGCGGCAGCAGGTCGGGTACCAGGAAGTACCAGATGAACAGTTGCACCAGCAGTGGCACGTTGCGGAACAATTCCACGTAGCAGGTCGCGATACCGGCTACCAGACGGTTGGGTACGGTGCGCATCACGCCGAGTATGGAACCCAGGACCAATGCAATGATCCAGCCCACGATGGCGATCGCGATGGTCCAGCCCAGCCCGGAGATGAACCAGTCGAGATAGGTCTCGCTGCCCACGCCGGTGGTCTTGAAGAACACGCCCCAATCCCAGTTGTAATTCATTCGGGTCTCCCCTCAGGTCGATCGATGTACGAGCACGTGCTTCCCGGGACTCCGCCCCGCCCGCCAGTGTCTGTCGGGCACACCGGTACCGCTCGCGGTCCGAGTGTTGTTCCAGTTCGATTCAGAAGAAGCCAGTACAGCAGGTGTTCAACAGACTTCCCGGGCCGTGCTGGCGGCCCCGGGAAGTCAGGTTAGCCGTGACTCAGATCTTTGCATCCGGCGCTGGCTTGTCGTTCGGATTCTCGATCAGGGCCTTGAGCTCCTTGCTCATCGGGAACTGCAGGTTCAGGCCTTTTGGCGGAATCGGCTGGGTGAACCACTTGTCGTAGATCTTGTTGATCTCGCCGGACTTGTAGAGGCCCACGATGGCGTCATCCACGGCTTTCTTGAACGCCGGGTCGTCCTTGCGGACCATGCAGCCATAGATTTCGTAGGACTGTGGAGTACCGGTCACTTCCCAGTCGGTCGGCTTCTTGGCCTTGGCCATTTCGCCGGCCAGCAGTGCGTCGTCCATCATGAAGGCCACGGCACGGCCGCCTTCGAGCATCTGGAAGGACTCGCCGTGGTCCTTGGCGGAGATGACGTTCATGCCCATCTGCTTGTCGGCGTTCATCGCTTTGAGGATGCGCTCGGAAGTGGTACCGGCGGTGGTCACCACGTTCTTGCCCTTGAGGTCGGCGAAGTCCTTGTAGGTGGAGTCCTTCTTCGACAGCAGGCGGGTACCGATCTCGAAGATACCGACCGAGAAATCGACCTGCTGGGCGCGTTCGGCGTTGTTGGTGGTGGAGCCGCACTCGACGTCGACGGTGCCGTTCTGCACCAGCGGGATACGGGTCTGGGAGGTGACCAGGTTGTACTTGACCTTCAGGTCAGGCAGGTTCAGGTCTTTCTTGATACCTTCGACGATGGCCAGCTGGATATCGTGGGAGTAGCCGACCGGCTTGCCGGAAGCATCAGCGATGTAGGAAAACGGAATGGAACTGTCGCGATGGCCTAGGGTGATGGTCCCGGACTCTTTGATCTTCTTCAGGGTGCCGGTCAGTTCGGCAGCGGAAACTGGAGTGCTGATCAGAGCGGCAGCGATTGCGGCGCCCAGGATGTGGGGAACGATGCGCATCGGTTACTTTCCTCGAGATTGTTTTTCTTATGGAGCCTTTCAGTCGGCTCGGGTACTGCGAACGGCCCGCAGGGCCCAAGGGGCTGAGTGAGCATTCGGTAATGGAAGTATAGAGCACGACTCGTGCCACACCCGGCGATGTGGGCTTCTCTATTGATTTATAAGGGTTTTTTGTGGTTTTCGAGCGAAGGGGGAAGGGGCTGGCGTCCGGTTCGCCGAATGCTGGCCGAACGGGCGTTCGGAAAACCGAATGGTAGAGGGGGGAGCGGGGGCGCTATTCGCGGCGGTGCGCCGCTCCTACCGATCCCGACCCCGGTTTCTGGAGCCCCATGAACCGCAGGAGCGGCCGGCCGACGCTCGGTTGCCCGCGAATAGGCCGGCCGCCCTGCCCGGAATCCTGAAGCAGCCCAGGCAGGAAAGTCAGGCCGCCTCGATCTTGCTGCGCGCCTGCTCGACCTTGTCCAGGTAGTCCTGCAGTTTCTGCTGCTGCTCAGGGCTGGTGAACAGCCCCAGCTTGCTGCGCCGCCAGAGAATGTCCTGGGCGGCGGTCGCCCATTCTTCACTGCACAGGTAATCGACTTCACGGCTGTAGAGGCCAGCGCCAAGGTGTTCGCCGAGGTCGCCGAGCGTCTGTACGCCTTCCAGCAGGCGCCAGGCACGGCTGCCGTAGGTGCTGGCCCAGCGCCGGGCGATTTCGCTCGGCACCCAGTCGAAGCGTTTGCGGATCGCCTCGGCCAGGGCCTGTGGCGTGGTCATGTCTTCGCCACCGGGCAGGGTCGAGGCAGCGGTCCAACTCGGCCGCATCTGGGTGAAGAACGGGGCCAACTGGCTCATCGCCGACTCGGCCAGCTTGCGGTAGGTGGTCAGCTTGCCACCGAACACCGACAGCAGTGGGGCTTCCTCGGTATTGCCCGACAGCGCCAGGGTGTAGTCGCGGGTCACTGCCGACGGGTTGTCGGATTCGTCGTTGCACAGCGGGCGCACGCCGGAATAGCTGTGCAGGATATCGCCACGGGCCAGTTGTTTCTTGAAGTGCGCATTGACCACCTTCAACAGGTAGTCGGTTTCCGCCTCGGTGATCGCCACCTTGGCCGGGTCGCCCTGGTATTCGCGGTCGGTGGTGCCGATCAGCGTGAAACGGTCCAGGTAGGGGATGGTGAACACGATGCGCTGGTCCTCGTTCTGCAGGATATGCGCGTGTTCGCCTTCATACAGCCGAGGCACGATCAGGTGGCTGCCCTGGATCAGGCGGATGCCGTAGGGCGAGTCGAGCTTCAGGTCATCCTTGATGAACTTGGCGACCCAGGGGCCGGCCGCGTTCACCAGGGCCTTGGCCTGGATCGAGAAGCGTGCGCCATCGGCGCGCTCCATTTCCAGGTGCCACAGGCCCTTGGCACGGCGGGCGCTGGTGCAACGGGTGCGGGTGTGGATATGCGCACCCTTCTCCCGGGCAGCCATGGCGTTGAGCACCACCAGGCGAGCGTCGTCGACCCAGCAGTCGGAGTATTCGAAGCCCCTGCCGATTTCCGCCTTGAGCGGGCTGTCGGCGCCGAACTTGAGGCTGCGCGAACCGGCAAGCTTTTCGCGTTTGCCCAGGTGGTCATAGAGGAACAGGCCGGCGCGAATCATCCAGGCTGGACGCAGGTGCGGGCGATGCGGCAGGACGAAACGCATCGGCTTGACGATGTGCGGGGCCTTGGCCAGCAGGACTTCCCGTTCGGCCAGGGCTTCGCGCACCAGGCGGAACTCATAGTGTTCCAGGTAGCGCAGGCCGCCATGGATCAGCTTGCTGCTGGCCGACGAGGTGTGGCTGGCCAGGTCGTCCTTTTCGCAAAGGAACACCGAAAGACCGCGACCGGCTGCGTCCGCGGCAATCCCGACACCATTGATGCCACCGCCAATCACGGCGATGTCATAGATCTCGGCAAGGGGTGGTGCAGGCAAGGTGGTGGAAGTCATCGGCGAGCCTCGCATGGCGGTTGCTATATTTGAATTCGAACATTTATGTTCATTTTCGAAAATATTAGCTGATATGTACGCACGCAGCTACCCGCTTCCGATTGAAAAAATTCATCAGAAAGGTCTGAAAGGAAAATTATCGAACATCGAGGCGGCGTGGGGGAGGGTAGTGCGGTAGCGGGCTTGCGCGCGCAGCTCTGAGGGGCTGCGCTGGCCCTTCGCGGGCAAGCCAGCCCCCGCAGCGGTTGTCAGTGTCCCGGGCTCTGCCGGGGCAGGGATGTGGCAGCCGATCAGACCACGTCGAGGCGGATCTTGTGCTGGTTGAGCAGTTGCGCCAGGGCCGGAACCGGGGCCTGGTCGGTGACCAGGCAGTCGATCAGGGTGATCGGGCCCAGGCGCACCATGGCATTGCGGCCGAACTTGCTGGAGTCGGCGGCCAGGATGACCTGGCGGGCGTTGGCGATGATCGCCTGGGACACCCGCACTTCCTGATAGTCGAAATCCAGCAGGCTGCCGTCCTCGTCGATGCCGCTGATGCCCACAAGGGCGAAGTCGACCTTGAACTGGTTGATGAAGTCGACACTGGCCTGACCCACCACGCCACCGTCGCGACGGACGTTGCCGCCGGCCAGTTGCACTTCGAAGTCGTCCTTGGCGCTGAGGATCGACGCCACGTGCAGGTTGTTGGTGATGATCTTCAGGTGATTGTGATTGAGCAGGGCGCGGGCAATCGACTCGGTGGTGGTACCGATATTGATGAACAGCGAGGCATGATCGGGAATCTGCCGGGCGATGGACTCGGCGATCCGCTGCTTTTCGTCGCGCATCTGGTCGGCGCGCATGGCGTAGGCGGTGTTTTCCACGCTGGAGTCATAGGCGGCTCCGCCGTGGTAGCGGCGCAACAGGTTGGAGTCCGCCAACTGATTGATATCGCGGCGGATGGTTTGCGGGGTCACGACGAACAGCTGGGCCATTTCCTCGATGCTGACATAGCCGCGTTCGCGGACCAGCTCGAGGATTTGCTGCTGGCGGGGAGGCAGATTCATGGGGCGTCCTTTGGGCTGCCATACAAATTCCACCATGATGCCGCAGGAAGAACCGGTCTGCCACTTGCAGGGCCGCTGAAACGATTCTCAGGTCGCAAACCGGGCGAGTGCCGGTCGCTCGGCGTGCGCAGTCGGATACGACTGGGTTGTTGCGGGGGGGATTGCGTGATTGTGGTCAAGTGTGGAGCCGTATTCGCGGGCAAGCCAAGCTCCTGCAAAAAACGGTGTCGTACACGACACGAGTCCTGCAGGAGCGGGGCTTGCCCGCGAATGGGCCCTTAAACCCGGCTCATCCGACTCAGTGGCTCTCTTCGTGCGGTTCCCAGTCGCGGGTACGGCTCACGGCCTTTTTCCAGCCACCGTAGAGTTTTTCCTTCTCGGCTTCGGCCAGTTGCGGTTCGAACTCGCGCTCGATGACCGCCTTGCCGCGCAACTCTTCCAGGCTGCCCCAGAAGCCGCAGGCCAGGCCGGCCAGGTAGGCGGCACCGAGGGCAGTGGTTTCACGCATTTGCGGGCGTTCGACCTGGGTGCCGAGGATGTCGGCCTGGAACTGCATCAGGAAGTTGTTGGCAACCGCGCCGCCGTCTACGCGCAGGGCCTTGAGGCGTTCGCCGGCATCCTGCTGCATGGCGTCGAGCACGTCGCGGGTCTGGTAGGCGATCGACTCCAGGGCAGCACGGATGATGTGGTCGACCTTCACGCCACGGGTCAGGCCGAACAGCGCGCCACGGGCATAGGGGTCCCAGTACGGGGCTCCCAGGCCGGTGAAGGCCGGGACCAGGTAGACGCCGTTGCTGTCCTTGACCTTGTTGGCGAAGTATTCGGTGTCGTAGGCGTCGTTGACGATCTTCAGCTCGTCACGCAGCCACTGCACGGTGGAACCGCCGTTGAACACCGCGCCTTCCAGGGCATAGGCCACTTCGCCGCGGGGGCCGCAGGCGATGGTGGTGAGCATGCCGTGGTTGGATTTCACCGCCTTGGTGCCGGTGTTCATCAGCAGGAAGCAACCGGTGCCGTAGGTGTTCTTGGCCTGGCCCGGCTCCACGCACATCTGGCCGAACAGCGCGGCCTGCTGGTCGCCGGCGATACCGCCGATGGCGATGCCGCTCTTGGTGCGACCGTAGATTTCCGAGGACGACTTCACTTGCGGCAGCATTTCCCGCGGAATGTCGAGGATTTCCAGCATCTTCGAATCCCACTCCAGGGTGTGGATATTGAAGAGCAGGGTGCGCGAGGCGTTGGTGTAGTCGGTGACGTGGGTCTTGCCGCCGGTGAATTTCCAGATCAGCCAGCTGTCGACGGTGCCGAACAGCAGCTCGCCATTGCGCGCACGCTCGCGGCTGCCTTCGACGTTGTCGAGGATCCACTTGAGCTTGGTGCCGGAGAAGTAGGGGTCGGTGACCAGGCCGGTGGTTTCGCGGATGTAGTCTTCATGCCCGTCGCGCTTGAGCTGCTGGCAGATCTCGGTGCTGCGGCGGCATTGCCAGACGATGGCGTTGTAGATCGGCCGGCCGGTGGTCTTGTCCCAGACCACGGTGGTTTCGCGCTGGTTGGTGATACCGATGGCGGCGACCTGGTCATGGTGCAGGCCGGCTTGTGCCAGGGCCTCGACCATCACTGCGCTCTGGGTGGCGAAGATTTCCATCGGGTCGTGCTCGACCCAGCCGGCTTGCGGGTAGTGTTGCTGGAATTCGCGTTGGGCGGTGCAGACCACGTTGGCGTCGCGGTCGAAGATGATCGCCCGGGAGCTGGTCGTACCCTGATCGAGGGCAATGATGTAGTTCTTATTCTGAATGTCGGTCATTTTCGATTGCCTTGGACTGGTATAGGGAAAAATGTTCAGGCGGGTCCCATCAAGGGAGGACGATACCCGCCGGGTCTGGCGTGACGCGGTGGATCAGGAAGCGCGAACCTTCTTTGCAGCGGTCGCAGGCTCTTCCTCTACGGCGGTGGTGCTGGGCAGGTGGCGGGCGATCATCCCGCGATACAGGGCGGCCCCGAGGCTGGCACCGAGAATCGGCGCGAAGATCGGAACCAGGAAGTACGGAATGTCGCGCCCGCCAGTGAAGGCTATTTCACCCCAGCCGGCAACGAAGGTCATCAGCTTGGGCCCGAAATCCCGTGCCGGGTTCATCGCGAAGCCGGTCAGTGGGCCCATGGCGCTACCGATCACCGCGATCAGCAGACCGATCAGCAGGGGCGCCAGCGGGCCGTTGGGCAGGCCGTTGTTGTCGTCGGTCAGGGACATGATCACGCCCATCAGGATGGCGGTGATCACCACTTCGACCAGGAAGGCCTGGGCCGTGGTCAGGGCGGCATTCGGGTAGGTGGAGAACACCGAGGCCAGCTCCAGGCTGGCTTGCGAACCGCGAACCATGTGGTGAGCCTGTTCGAAATCGAAGAACAGGTTGCTGTAAAGCGTGTAAACCAACGCAGCCGCGCAGAAGGCGCCGGCGATCTGGGCGATGATGTAGAACGGCAGTTTGCGTTTTTCGAAGTCGGCGAACAGGCACAGCGCAATGCTGACGGCCGGGTTGAGATGCGCACCGGAAACGCCGGCGGTCAGGTAGATCGCCATGCTCACGCCGACCCCCCAGATGATGCTGATTTCCCACAGGCCAAAACTGGCACCCGCGACCTTGAGCGCGGCGACGCAGCCGGTGCCGAAGAAAATCAGCAGGGCAGTCCCGAGGAATTCGGCAATGCATTGTCCCGATAGCGATGGTTGTTTCAGAGCGGTAGTCATTGGATACCTCGATTTTTGTTGTTGTGTGACGCCAGACCCGGTGGTTGGCGTGGTCTTCACATCGACTGTCGGGGATCCCCATCCCTGAAGTCGACTTACCGCTGGGTATTGCTGGATTAGGACTATGATCTTCAGATTCGAAAAAATATAGACAAGAAACACTGCTGTCAAAGGTCGAAAGTGAACGGTTATCCACATTGTGACTATTGATTGAGTGAATGAGGTTGTTTGGCTTGTAGGAATATGGCGAGCTTGCAGGTGCCTCCTGAGATTTCTGACCCTTGAACTAGAGGGTTTCGTGCCGCCAATAGAGCCTTTTGCGCAGGGATGACCTAAAATCCGCGCTTACCTACCCGTCTGCCAGGATTGATCATGACGCCTGCCTTGGATCTGCTGAAAAAAGTTCGTGCCGAACATCGTGTGCACAGTTACGAACATGATCCGAAAGCCGCCTCCTATGGCCTGGAGGCCGCGGAAAAGCTCGCGCTCGCGCCGGCCCAGGTGTTCAAGACGTTGCTGGCGAGCAGCGAAAAAGCCGAATTGCTGGTGGCGGTGGTACCGGTCGTCGGAAGTCTGGATCTGAAGGCTCTGGCCCACGCCGCCGGGGTGAAGAAAGTCGAGATGGCCGACCCGGCTGCCGCCCAGCGGGCGACGGGCTATCTACTCGGTGGCATCAGCCCGTTGGGGCAGAAGAAGCGCTTGCGCACGTTCATCGACCAGAGCGCCCAGGGTTTCGCGACCATCTTCGTCAGTGCCGGACGCCGTGGTCTGGAGGTCGAGCTGGCCCCGGCGCTGCTGGCCGAGCATACCCAGGCGAAGTTCGCGGACATCGGCCGCGCCTGAGCGGTCTGTATGGCGTAAATTCAGCGGTTCTGTCACTGGGCGACGATGGGGGGAACGAGCACACTGACGCTCTTGGACAAGGAGAGAGAGGACGTCATGCAGCTTGAATTTCACCAGGTCGATGCTTTCAGCGAACGGCCCTTCAGCGGCAATCCGGCGATGGTCTATCGGCTCGACACCTGGCTGGCCGATGAGTTGATGCAGAAAATCGCCGCCGAGCACAATCTGGCGGAAACCGCCTTTCTGGTCCGCGAGGGCGCTGCCTGGCGTATCCGCTGGTTCACCCCGACCACCGAAGTGCCGCTCTGCGGCCATGCCACCCTGGCCAGCGCCTTCGTATTGTTCGAGGTCTACGGCGAACGGCAGGAGACCCTCGAGTTCGTCTGCAAGGCCGGTGCACTGAGTGTCAGTCGTGAGGCTGATCGGCTGTGGCTGGATTTCCCGGTGAGGGTGCCAGGTGGAGTCGGTGTCACCGTCGAGGTCGAACGGGCACTCGGTACGCCGGTGATCGATGTACTGGGGGCCAATGAGTTGTTCGTGGTGCTGCCCTCCGAACAGGCCGTGCGCGACTGCACGCCTGACTGGGCGGCGGTGGCCAGGCTGCCCTGGCCGGGCGTGATCGTCACCGCGCCGGGCGAGCGGCATGATTTCGTCTCGCGCTATTTCGCCCCGGCCATCGGTATCAACGAGGATCCGGTTACCGGCTCGACCCATTGCGCGCTGATTCCCTACTGGGCGCAGCGCCTGGACAAGACTGCGCTGACGGCCTATCAGTGTTCGCCGCGGGGCGGGGAGCTGTTCTGCCGGCTGGAAGGCGAGCGGGTGAAGATCGGCGGCCAGGCCACCCTGGTGGCCAGTGGGCGGCTGACACTGGTCTGAGTCGGCAGAGCGGCGTTGTGGCCGCTTGCTCGCGAAAAACGCGCAAGTCCCTGTAGGAGCGGGCTTGCCCGCGAAGAACGATGACGCGACCTAGGCTGTGTACGAAATTG
>NZ_JSYZ01000001.1:46641-154716 GCF_001293465.1 Pseudomonas asplenii | reverse complement strand
TTGACTGGTTGTCAATGAGCATTCCGAGCCGGTTTTTAACGCCGCATAACCAAGTTTCAAGCGATTTCGTACATAGCCTAGGCCTGAAACAGCACCAGGTGCTCGGCGGCCACGCTGATCCCGACTTCCTCGCCCGGCTGGTGATCGGCATGGCTGGGGAAGATCGACTCCAATTGGCTGCCACTGGGCAATTGCAGGCGATAGAGGGTCGCGGCACCGAGGAACGTCCTGCTGGTGACCCGCGCCTTCAGCGGACTTTTCGGCGCCGGGACGATGTCGTCCGGGCGCAGCAGTACATCCACCGCCGTGCCCGCCGGCCAGGCATAGGCGCGGTTGCCACGCAGCACACCCAGTTCGGTCTGCACCGATTCGTGCGTCTGCAACTGCCCGCGGATGAAGTAGCCCTGGCCGATAAAGCTGGCGACGAATGGCGACGCCGGCTCGTGATAGAGGTTATAGGGCGTATCCCACTGCTCCAGCCGACCTTCCTTGAAGACCCCGACATGATCGCTGACGGCGAAGGCCTCTTCCTGATCATGGGTGACCAGGATCGCACTGGTGCCGCGCAGCTTGAGAATGTCGCGGACTTCGTGACTGAGCTTGCGGCGCAATTCGCCATCGAGGTTGGAGAAGGGTTCGTCGAGCAGCAGCAACTGCGGCTCCGGTGCCAGCGCCCGGGCCAGGGCCACGCGTTGCTGCTGGCCACCGGAAAGCTCATGGGGATAACGCTGGCCCAGGCCCTTGAGGTTCACCAGCTCCAGCAACTCGGCGGTGATCCGCTCCAGGTCCGGGTGCCTGCGAATGCCGAAGGCGATGTTCTGCGCGACGCTCAGGTGCGGAAACAGCGCGTAGTCCTGGAATACCATGCCGATTCGGCGTTTCTCCGGGGCCAGGGTGAAACCGGCCCTGGAGATGACCTCGCCGGCCAGCTGGATCTCGCCCTGGTGGACCGGCTCGAAACCGGCAATGGCGCGCAGCGTGGTGGTCTTGCCGCAACCCGAAGGGCCCAGCAGGCAACCGATGTCGCCGGCATTGAGATGCAGGTTGAGGTTCTGCACGACTCGCTGGTCCTGATAACCGCAAGCCAGGTCGTGCAGATTCAGCAGTAGCGAATGGCTCATGCAGGGCGGTACGCCGGCTTGACCAGGAACTCGAGCAGGGCCTTTTGCGCATGCAGGCGGTTCTCGGCCTGGTCCCAGGCGACCGAGCGCTTGTCGTCGAGCAGGTCGACGCTGATTTCCTCGCCGCGGTGGGCGGGCAGGCAATGCATGAACACGACGTCCGGGGCTGCCAGGTCGAGCAGTTCACGGGTGACCTGCAGGGGTGCGAACAGCTCCAGGCGCTTGGCGGTTTCCTCTTCCTGGCCCATGGAGGTCCAGACGTCGGTACTGACCAGATGTGCACCGCGCACCGCTTCCCGTGGGTCGCGGACCAGGCGTACCCGCTCGCCGGCCTGGGCCAGCAACGCCGGGCTCGGGTCGTAGCCTTCGGGGCAACTGATACGCAGTTGGAAGTCGAACTGGATCGCCGCTTCGATGTAGCTGTTGCACATGTTGTTGCCGTCGCCGATCCAGGTCACGGTCTTGCCCTGGATCGAGCCGCGATGTTCGAGGAAGGTCTGCATGTCGGCGAGCAACTGGCACGGGTGCAGTTCGTCGGACAGGCCGTTGATCACCGGTACGCGGGAGTTGGCGGCGAACTCGGTCAGGGTGCTGTGCTTGAACGTGCGCAGCATGACCACGTCGAGCATGCTCGACAGCACGATGGCGCTGTCGCCGATGGGCTCGCCACGGCCCAGTTGGGTGTCGCGCGGCGACAGGAAGATCGCCTGGCCGCCCAGCTGGATCATGCCGGCTTCGAACGAGACCCGGGTACGTGTCGAGGATTTCTCGAAGATCATCCCGAGAATACGGCCCTTGAGCGGCTCGAACAGGACACTTCGATCACGCAGGTCCTTCAGCTCGATGCCTCGACGAATCAGCCCGGCCAGTTCAGCGGGCGTGCAATCCATCAGGGAGAGAAAGTTCCTAGCGCTCATCATTGACTACCTTTTTGCAACAGACCGCAGATGCTCAAAACCGGGTTTTTCGGAAAAACGGGTGAGACCTGCGGCGTAAGCCGCACGGGGCGACGAAATAGGGGGAGACGCGATCGTATAAGAAAATGTCGCGTGATACCAATAGGAGGCTTCGTTTTGGAATGATGAAGCGAGGGCGCGAGGGTTATTTCCGCGCTTTTTGCTACAGTTTTCCAAGCCTGTACCGATAATCGCAATGTGCCATTTGTACACGGCTGCCACCGCCTTTGGCAATTGACGCGGCGGCGGCAGGCGGCTGCGGGTCGTTTTCTGAACCGGTGGTCGAATCTTTTGCGGTCATGCTCGCGTGGCCAGGCAAAAGCGGAAACATTTCCTAAACTATGTGGCTAGGTTATAAATGTGTCATTGCAGACACACAGAGGCTTTGGAATGGAATCGAAAGAGCAACAGCTCATGGAATTGCTAAGGCTGACTGCACAGGCGCTGACGCATATGACCGCCTCTGTGACCGCAATGTCTTTCGAATTGTTGCGCAGTGACGACGAAGTCACGCGTGCGTCCGGACGACGAATGATCGATCGCATGGCCACCATCAGCTCCGGCCTCGACGAACATTGGCGCTTGATCGGCGAGCTGACCGGCGTGCAGGTGGCCCACGAGCAGGTCCAGACCGTCCAGGAAATCCAGATGCAGTCCACCCCCAGGTTGCCCCTGTCCTGATCCCCGCAGGCGCCATCGGCTCGCCTGATACTCCCCGATTCACAAGACGAACGTCGCTGGCAGGCCTGTCCGCCACGGGCCATAGTTCTGTTTCCGCAGCCTGTCGGGCTGCCCAGAACAAGACAGAGACTGGCCATGACCAAGACTCTTCACCACCGTGCCTGCCATCTGTGCGAAGCCATTTGCGGCCTGACCATCGAAACCACCACCACTGCCGATCAGGTTCAAATCACCTCGATCAAGGGGGATGCCCTGGACACGTTCAGTCGTGGTCATATCTGCCCCAAGGCGGTGGCGTTGCAGGATATCCAGAACGACCCTGATCGCCTTCGCCAGCCGATGCTGAGGGTGGGTGAGCAATGGCAGCCGATCGGCTGGGAGCAGGCCTTCGACCTGGTGGCCGAGCGCCTGGCCGCGATCCAGCAACAGCATGGGCCGAATGCCGTGGCGACCTACCAGGGCAACCCGAGTGTGCATAACTACGGGCTGATGACCCACAGCAACTACTTCCTCGGGCTGCTCAAGACCCGCAACCGCTTCTCCGCGACTTCGGTCGACCAGTTGCCGCAGCACCTGAGCAGTTACCTGATGTACGGCCACGGACTGCTGCTGCCGATTCCCGACATCGATCACACCGACTTCATGCTGATTCTCGGTGGCAATCCATTGGCCTCCAACGGCAGCATCATGACCGTGCCCGATGTGGAGAAGCGCCTGAAGGCGATCCAGGCGCGTGGCGGCAGGCTGGTGGTGGTCGATCCGCGGCGCAGTGAAACCGCAGCCATCGCCGACCAGCACCTGTTCGTGCGTCCGGGGGGCGATGCGGCCTTGCTTTTCGGTCTGCTCAACACGTTGTTCGAGGAAGGCCTGACCCGTGGCAGCCATCTGCCGGTGGACGGCCTGGATGAGGTGCGGGCCGCAGTGGCGCCGTTCACGGCGCAGGCGATGAGCCCGCTGTGCGCCATCCCCGCCGAGCAGATCCGGCAGTTGGCGCGGGATTTCGCCGCGGCGGACAAGGCGGTCTGCTATGGGCGGATGGGCGTTTCCACCCAGGCCTTCGGCACTCTCTGTCATTGGCTGGTGCAACTGCTCAACCTGGTGACCGGCAATCTCGACCGGGTGGGTGGTGCCTTGTGCACCGAGCCGGCGCTGGATCTGGTGGCCTCCACCGGCGGCGGGCATTTCAATCGTTGGCAGAGCCGGGTTTCCGGCTTGCCGGAGTATGGCGGTGAGTTGCCGGTATCGGCGCTGGCCGAGGAAATGCTCACGCCCGGCGAAGGGCAGGTGCGGGCACTGGTGACGGTGGCCGGCAACCCGGTGCTGTCGACGCCCAATGGCCGACAGCTGGAACAGGCGCTCGCCGGTCTGGAGTTCATGGTCAGCATCGACCTGTACATCAACGAGACCACCCGGTACGCCGATCTGATCCTGCCGTCGACCTCGGCGTTGGAGAACGATCACTACGACACCACGTTCAACCTGTTCGCCGTACGTAACGTCACGCGCTTCAATCGGGCGATCCTGGCCAAGCCCGAAGGGGCCCTGCATGACTGGGAGATCTTCGTTGGCCTGGCCAGGGCGTTTGCCGCCCGTACCGGCAAGGAGCTGAAGCCGACGCTGCCACCGGCGCAGATGATCGACATGGGCCTGCGCCTGGGGCGCTATGGCGACGGCTCCGAGTACAAACTGTCGGTACAGCGGCTCGCCGAGCACCCCCACGGGCTCGACCTTGGCGCGCTCAGGCCCAACCTCGGCAAGCGCTTGAAGACACCCGACCAGCGTGTTCGGGCCGCGCCACCGGAAATTCTCGCCGACCTGGAGCGTTTTGCCGCGCAACAGCTGCCGCAGGCGGGGGAGTTGTTGATGATCGGGCGCCGCCATGTGCGCAGCAACAACTCCTGGATGCACAACTACCATCGCCTGGTGAAGGGCAAGCCGCGGCACCAGTTGCTGATGCACCCGGATGACCTGGCCAGCCGCAGGCTCGAAGACGGGCAGCGGGTGCGGGTCAGTTCACGGGTCGGGACGATCGAGGTCGAGGTGGTTGCCAGCGTCGAGATGATGCCGGGGGTGGTGAGCCTGCCCCATGGCTGGGGGCATGCGCGACCGGGCGTGCAGATGGCGATCGCCAGCGGCCAGCCGGGCTCCAGCGCCAATGACCTGACCGATGAGCGGCAGGTGGACCGGGTATCGGGCAATGCGGCGTTGAATGGCGTACCGGTACGGGTGGTCGCGGCTTGAGGGCTGTGCTGTCTGGCCGCAGGCGGCCAGGCTCATGCGATTATCATCGGGGAGACCGAGCAGCGCGCTCGGCTTTCCGATACAATGCCTCACCGTGCCGACAACCGAGTCGGAAAGTTTTTGCCGAGGTGTTCCATGGATATCATCGAAACGATTAAAGAGCAGATTGCCAACAACACCATTCTGCTTTACATGAAAGGCTCGCCGAATGCCCCTCAGTGTGGCTTCTCCGCGAAAGCCGCGCAGGCGGTCATGGGTTGTGGCGAGAAGTTCGCCTACGTGGACATCCTGCAGAACCCGGAAATCCGCGCCAACCTGCCCAAGTACGCCAACTGGCCGACCTTCCCGCAGCTGTGGGTAGCCGGTGAGCTGGTCGGCGGCAGCGACATCATGGCCGAGATGTTCGCCAACGGCGAACTGCAGACCCTGATCAAGGACGCTGCCCAGAAAGCCGCGGCCAAGACCGAGGCCTGATCGGCGGTTGCGGCGTCGGGCTTGCCGAAGCCAGCCGCTTGGCGAGCAAGCCCTGACCGCACCGTTTCTGACGCCCAATAAAAAGCCCCGCCTCTCGACAAGAGGGCGGGGCTTTTTATTGGGTGACGTTTTTACTCGTCGCCCATCTGCGATTGCAGGTAGTTTTCAAGCCCGATCTTGTCGATCAGGCCCAGCTGGGTTTCCAGCCAGTCGATATGCTCTTCTTCGGATTCGAGGATATCTTCCAGCAGTTCGCGGCTGCCGAAGTCATTGTGTTTCTCGCAGCAGGCAATCGCTTCCTTCAGATCCTTGTGGCCTTGTCGTTCGAGCCTCAGGTCGCACTCAAGCATTTCCCGGGTGTGCTCGCCGATGAGCAGCTTGCCCAGATCCTGTACGTTAGGGATGCCTTCCAGGAACAGGATGCGCTTGATCAGCTTGTCCGCGTGTTTCATCTCATCGATGGACTCGTGGTACTCGTGCTTGCCCAGCTTGTTCAGGCCCCAGTCCTCATACATCCGCGCGTGCAGGAAGTATTGGTTGATCGCGATCAGCTCATTGGCAAGGATCTTGTTGAGCTGCTGGATGACTACTTTATCGCCTTTCATGATGGGGTCCTGCCCTGTAATCGCTGTCTATAGGGCGGAGTTTGATCCCGGCAACTTCGAGTGTCAAACCTAAGTTATTGAATAATATATAAAAATTAATCGGAATAAGAATGTTTTTATTCTGCGTTATGCCGCTAAGCAATTGAATTGCGGACATAAAAAACCGGACACTAAGTCCGGTTCCTTAAAATTCGCTGTTTTATGCGGCAGAAAATTCTACGGCATAGGGCAGGGCGGCCTGGCTGCTTTGCAGTTCGGTCAGCGTTTCACGCACCACCTGCTTGGCCAGGCAGGCACACTTGCCGCATTGGCTGGCAACGCCGGTCGCCTGGCGTACTTCACGGTAGCTGCAGCAGCCTTCGAAGATCGCATCGCGGATTTGTCCGTCGGTAACGCCATTGCAGAGGCAAACGTACATAGGGTGGGAACCGTCGCTGGTTGGAACTCGATTGCCGTTGATCTTAATGTTAACGAGAATGATTGTCAAAGTGGTTTGGGCGGGCATTTCGGCGATTCGAATACCGTCTGACGAATGGCGTGCGGGCCATAAGGGGACGGCCTTGCAAAAACCGTTTAGGAGCGTCAAAAAACGCGGTGTATGATGGTGGGTTCCAAGGACACGAGGTCGTCGCGTCATAGGCTTGTCGCTTAAAGGGGGCATCCTTGCACCGACCTCGTTCTGAACGTGACTATCACCAGGAGATATCCAATGAGCGTACTCGTAGGCAAACCAGCCCCCGACTTCACCGTGCCGGCCGTACTGGGCAATGGCGAAATCGTCGACAGCTTCACCCTGTCCTCGGCCATCAAGGGCAAATACGGCCTGGTGTTCTTCTACCCGCTGGACTTCACCTTCGTCTGCCCATCCGAGCTGATCGCCCTGGACCACCGCATGGCGGACTTCCAGGCGCGTAACGTCGAAGTGGTTGCCGTGTCCATCGACTCGCACTTCACCCACAACGCCTGGCGCAACACCGCCATCAACGACGGCGGCATCGGCAAGGTCAAGTACACCATGGCTGCCGACCTGAAGCACGAAATCGCCCAGGCCTACGACGTCGAGTCCGAAGGCGGCGTGGCTTTCCGTGGCGCCTTCCTGATCGACGACAAGGGCATCGTCCGCTCGCAGATCGTCAACGACCTGCCACTGGGCCGTAACATGGAAGAGCTGATCCGTCTGGTCGACGCCCTGCAGTTCCACGAAGAGCACGGCGAAGTCTGCCCAGCCAACTGGAAAAAAGGCGACAAGGGCATGAACGCCTCGCCAGAAGGCGTTGCCGCCTACCTGACCGAGAACGCCGGCAAGCTGTAAGCCGCCGCTTCACGGACAAAAAAACCGGCCTCAGGGCCGGTTTTTTCATGGGCGCGATTCGTTCGGGCGGGATCAGTCGTTGAAGTCTTCCCAGCCGCCCATTTCCTTCCAGCGGTTGACGATGCCGCAGAACAGCTCGGCGGTCTTCTCGGTGTCGTAGCGCGCCGAGTGGGCCTCGCGACCATCGAAATCGATACCGGCGGCCTGGCAGGCCTTGGCCAGTACGGTCTGGCCGTAGGCGAGGCCGGCCAGGCTGGCGGTGTCGAAGCTGGAGAACGGGTGAAACGGGTTGCGCTTCATGTCCAGGCGCGCCACGGCGGCGTTGAGGAAGCCGAGGTCGAAGCTGCTGTTGTGGCCGACCAGGATCGCCCGCTTGCAACCGTTGGCCTTGAGTGCCTTGCGTACGCCGCGGAAGATGTCGGTCAGCGCGGTTTCCTCGCTGACCGCCATGCGCAGCGGGTGATCGAGCTTGATCCCGGTGAACTCCAGGGCCGCCGCCTCGATGTTGGCACCTTCGAACGGCTCGACCCGGAAGAAGTAGGTGTGCTCGGGGAACACGAAGCCATCTTCGTCCATGCCGATGGTGGTCGCGGCGATTTCCAGCAGGGCGTCGGTGGCGGCGTTGAAGCCACCGGTCTCTACGTCGACGACCACTGGCAGGTAGCCGCGAAAGCGTGCGGCCATCGGGTGGCGGGGGCCACCTGAAGCACCGTTGCCTTCCAGTTCGTCGTCGAAATGATCATCACTCACAGGGTTTCCTCCAGCAGGCGCCAGCGCAGTTTTTCACCGGCGCGCAGCGGGATCACGGACAGCTCGCCAAACGGCAGGCTGGCGGGGGCGGTCCACTCTTCGCGAACCAGGGTGATGCGCTCGCTGTTCGGCGCCAGGCCGTAGAAGCGCGGGCCGTGCAGGCTGGCAAACCCTTCGAGCTTGTCCAGGGCATTACGCTGCTCGAACGCCTCGGCATACAGCTCGATGGCCGCATAGGCGGTGTAGCAACCGGCGCAGCCGCAGGCGGCTTCCTTGGCGTGCTGGGCGTGGGGCGCCGAGTCGGTGCCGAGGAAGAACTTCTCGCTGCCGCTGGTGGCGGCGTCGAGCAGGGCCGACTGGTGCGTATTGCGCTTGAGGATCGGCAGGCAGTAGTAATGCGGCCGAATGCCACCCACCAGCATGTGGTTGCGGTTGTACAGCAGGTGGTGGGCGGTGATGGTCGCGCCGACGTTGCCCGACGCCGCGTTGACGAACTGGACCGCGTCGGCCGTGGTGATGTGCTCGAACACCACCTTCAGCGTCGGGAAGCGCTCGACCACACGACTCATGTGCTCGTCGATGAATTGTTTCTCGCGGTCGAACACGTCGACCTCGCTACGGGTCACTTCACCGTGCACCAGCAGCGGCATGCCGACTTCGGCCATGGCCTCCAGGACGGGGAAGATCTTGTCCACGCTGGTCACGCCGGAGTCCGAGTTGGTGGTCGCGCCAGCCGGGTACAGCTTGGCCGCGTAGACGAAACCACTGGCCTTGGCGGCGCGGATCTGCTCGGGTTGGGTGCGGTCGGTGAGGTAGAGCACCATCAGCGGCTCGAAACGGCTGCCGGCCGGCCGCGCCGCGAGAATGCGCTGGCGATAGGCGTCGGCTTCGTCGGCATCGCGTACCGGTGGCACCAGGTTTGGCATGATGATGGCGCGACCAAAGGTGCGCGCAACATCCGCAACAGTGTGGGGTAACGCAGCACCATCGCGAAGATGGATATGCCAGTCGTCGGGACGCAGCAGGGTCAGGCGGTCGGACATTGGGGATTCCAGGCGGGTCGAACTCAGGGGAATGCTACCGGAAAAGACTCTCTCAGGCACTCGCTATCAAGTTTTGCCGGATGCAACCGATATCCCGAAGGTATGGCGTAGAACCGGTACGTCAGTCTCACAGCCGTAGAACCATTGGAGCCTCCCGTGCGCCAGCGTTATTTAGCCCTGCTCAGTATGTTTGCCAGCCTGCCGGCCATGGCGTTGACTTTCCAGACCCGTCTGGAAAGCATCGAATGGAAGGTGGAAGGGGACAAATTCGAGTGTCGGCTGACTCAGCCGATCACCGACTTCGGTGCCGGCGAGTTCGTGCGACGTGCGGGCGAGCAGGCGATTTTCCGGCTCAAGTCCAATAACCACATGTTCGGCGGCGGTTCGGCGACCCTGCTGGCCGCGGCGGCGCCCTGGCAGCCCGGGCGCGGCGACATCAACCTGGGCTCGGTGAAAATCGGCAATGGCGATGTGCTGTTCAACAGTTCCCAGGGCCAGGCCGGCGGCCTGTTCCATGGGCTGCTCGAAGGCCGTAGCCCGTTGGTCCGTCACTATTCCCGTGAGGGCGGGGTTTCCGAGGTGCGCCTGTTGCCGGTGAAATTCAACCAGGCCTACAGCGACTTCCAGAGCTGTACCGCCAAGCTGCTGCCGAAGAATTTCGAGCAGATCAAGCAGGCCGAGGTCGGTTTTCCGGATGGCGGCATCGAGCTCAACGCCCAGGCCAAGGCCCAATTGCAGGTGATGCTGGACTTCATGAAGGCCGATCCGACCGTCAATCACATCGAGCTCGACGGCCATTCGGACAACAGCGGCAACCGCCTGACCAACCGCGACCTGTCACGTCGACGTGCGCTGGCGGTGATGGATTTCTTCAAGGCGGCCGGTATTCCGGAGTCGCAGATCGTCATGCGTTTCCATGGCGAGCGTTACCCGCTGGTGCCCAACACCAATCCCGCCAACCGGGCGAAGAACCGTCGGGTCAACATCCACCTTGAACGTGCCCCGGAGGCTCCCGCCGCACCCGCTCCCGCCGCGGCAGCGCCCGCTGCGCCGACGCCCGAGAAGCCAGCCGAAAAGCCGGCACCGACCGCAGCGGCTGGCAGCGCGGCGAAAACTTCCTGAAACGGCTGTTCTCGTCGCGCTCCCGACAGTATCTGTCGCATTGACATCCTTGGCTGTCGCGCCTCTGTAAAACCACGAACCGGGTCGGTAGAATCGGGCCTTTCCGTACAACCCCCGTGGAGTGATGGCATGGCCGACGTAAAAAAGGTCGTTCTCGCGTATTCCGGCGGCCTGGACACTTCGGTGATCCTCAAGTGGCTGCAAGATACTTATAACTGTGAAGTGGTGACCTTCACCGCTGACCTGGGTCAGGGCGAAGAGGTCGAGCCGGCTCGTGCCAAGGCGCAGGCCATGGGCGTCAAAGAGATCTATATCGACGACCTGCGCGAAGAATTCGTACGCGATTTCGTCTTCCCGATGTTCCGTGCCAACACCGTCTACGAAGGCGAGTACCTGCTGGGTACTTCCATCGCGCGTCCGCTGATCGCCAAGCGCCTGATCGAAATCGCCAACGAAACCGGCGCCGACGCCATTTCCCACGGAGCCACCGGCAAGGGTAACGACCAGGTGCGTTTCGAGCTGGGCGCCTACGCGCTCAAGCCGGGTGTGAAAGTGATCGCTCCGTGGCGCGAATGGGACCTGCTGTCCCGTGAGAAACTGATGGATTACGCTGAAAAGCACGCCATCCCGATCGAGCGTCATGGCAAGAAGAAATCGCCGTACTCGATGGATGCCAACCTGCTGCACATCTCCTATGAAGGCGGCGTGCTGGAAGACACCTGGACCGAGCACGAAGAAGACATGTGGCGTTGGACCGTCTCCCCGGAGAACGCTCCCGACAAGCCGCAGTATCTGGAACTGACCTACCGCAACGGCGACATCGTTGCGCTGGATGGCGTCGAAATGACCCCGGCCACCGTGCTGGCGACCCTGAACCGTATCGGTGGCGCACACGGTATCGGTCGTCTCGACATCGTCGAGAACCGCTACGTGGGCATGAAGTCCCGCGGCTGCTACGAAACCCCTGGCGGTACCATCATGCTGCGCGCGCACCGGGCGATCGAGTCGATCACCCTGGACCGCGAAGTCGCTCACCTCAAGGATGAGCTGATGGCCAAGTACGCCAGCCTGATCTACACCGGCTACTGGTGGAGCCCTGAGCGTCTGATGCTGCAACAGATGATCGACGCTTCGCAGGTTCACGTGAACGGCGTGGTTCGCCTGAAGCTGTACAAGGGCAACGTGATCGTGACCGGCCGCAAGTCCGACGAGTCGTTGTTCGATGCCAACATCGCAACCTTCGAGGAAGATGGCGGCGCCTACAACCAGGCCGATGCTGCCGGCTTCATCAAGCTCAACGCGTTGCGCATGCGCATTGCCGCGAACAAGGGCCGCAAGCTGTTCTGATCCAGTGCCTGCCTGAAAAGAACCCGGCCATGCAGGCCGGGTTTTTTTTGCGTCGTGAACAGTAGGCGGAGTGCGCCTCGGGGGCATCTTCTCGTTCGGCCTGCTGGTTGAGGTGTGCGGCGGGAGAGATAAGGCTGATCTGGCGCGAACAGGCGGTGCCAGGGGTCAATCCGGGTGCTCCTCCCGTTGATGGTGGAGCCCGAAGCGGTAGTTCTTCGCCAGTTCCCACACCTGGCGCACACTCAACTCCAGCGTCTGGGCAATCTCCTGGGCGGTGTATCCCAATGCCGCGTAGTGCATGGCATGGCCGGCGATCACGTCATCATCCTGCAGGCCGCCAACGTCCGGCTGGGGATGGCGGTACCTCCTGGCAGCCGCCAACGGGCGTCGCTGGGCGATTTTCAGCCCCTGGTCCCGGGCCATTCTTTTTATTTCTTCCTTGTTCATCTTCAACGAATATTGCAAGGCATAAATACCTGCGCCCTTCGTTATCAGGTCTTTCAGAAGTTCAACTTTCCTTGTGTAGTCCTCCTCTGTTTCAGTGGCTTTTTCCGAACAGCCTGCTGCTGTGCGATTGTTGGCGGGTGACTCTTTTCTTGCGCTGGTATCTATCGTTCCACCGCTTTTGATGAACTCGCTGATGGCCAGTTCCAGTTCGTGAGGTTTACAGGGAGTGTTCTCTTTGTTTATTTTTGCGTTTTTCATGATATATAGCCTGCTCGTGGAAGTGGATAGGCTGTAATGGATTTTCCTGCGAGGGGACCGGGTCGAGGCGGTTCCTGTTTTCAAAGAAGCTAGCGGGATAAATTTTTGCCTGCAAGGGAAAAGCATGTTGCTCAGTTGCCGGTAATTTTTTCGGTTGGCAAGTTTTAATGTTTTGGTAAGCGTTCTTTTGGTGATGTAGTCCGTTTCTTTAAGTTGAGGTTGGTGTGGATGTGAATTGTCTTGGTGCTGTTGTGTTATGATTTTTTTGAATGTTTTTAATTATCCTTTTGCAAAGATTTATCTGGTACCGGAGCACAGTCTTTTCTGTCGGGTTTCGCCGAGGCTCGTCCAGCCGGGCTCCTGATTGACAGATAAACGCTTTTTGGCCGCGCTTGTGTCATCAAATGATAAACATGTTTATTGCGTGGCCCAGGCTCTGGCGCGACATCGATTCAGGTGTGACGGTCGACTGTGGTGCCTGCGGCAAGGCCGGTTGGCACTGGAAGCGGTCTTGTGAGAGGGGGGGGCGGGGGGTTGCCGCAGGTAGGTGGGTTATTTCTTGTTGCAGAAAACCAATAGACATTCAATGCCTGGTATCTCTAAGGTTGATGTGTAATAAGCAAGGTGTCGTGAGTCGTATGTTTGTTCATTTTGTTTATTGGTTTCTTTTTCCGCTTCATGAGGCGATATCCATGCAGCGAGCCAGGGGCTTGTAGCGCAGAATCTCCGAATGGGGGTGTCATCACCTCGTTCCTGAAAACGGTACTTTTCTTGTGGTGCTTTTTTTGTAGGGCAATTCCTTGTTGTTTGTAGGGAAGGTCTTTGGCTGATACTGCCTGGGGTAGGTGCTATGCCCAGGAGGTTGTGACTAGGCTATTGTGCTGATTCTGAAAATTCGAACAGCGAAATTTGGACTTGCCCATGAATAAAGTGCTGATCGTGGATGATCATCCCGTCATTCGTCTTGCCGTACGTATGCTGATGGAACGGCATGGATACGAAGTCATCGCGGAGACGGATAACGGCGTGGACGCCTTGCAACTGGCGCGAGAGCATACGCCGGACATAGTTATACTCGATATAGGAATTCCCAAGCTGGATGGGCTTGAAGTGATTGCCCGTCTAACTTCCATGGGGCTCTCTTTCAAGGTGCTGGTGCTGACTTCGCAGGCTCCCGGTCATTTCTCCATGCGTTGCATGCAGGCGGGAGCTGCCGGTTACGTGTGCAAGCAGCAGGACCTGACCGAGATGCTCAGCGCCATCAAGGCCGTTCTTTCCGGCTACAGTTATTTCCCCAACCAGGCATTGCATACCGTGCGTTCCAGCATGGGCAATGCCAGTGAGGCGGATATGGTCAACCGGTTGTCCGGTCGCGAGATGATGGTGCTGCAACAACTGGCCAGGGGAAAGAGCAACAAGGAAATCGCCGATGGCATGTTCCTGAGCAACAAGACCGTGAGTACCTACAAGACACGTCTGCTGTTGAAGCTCAATGCCCGTTCCCTGGTCGACCTGATCGAACTCGCCCAGCGTAATGGTCTGGTTTGAGCGCCGTTCCGGCAGTGTGGGGGAGGCGTTGGCAAGGTCGGAGTGATGAGGGCGGGACGACACGCCTGTCGTCATAGCCAAAAGCCTCCGAACAGGAGGCTTTTGATGGGAGGGGCTCGTTACTACAGGTCGAAATCGTAATCAGCCAGCTGCTTTTGCAGGCGGCGTTCTTCCAGCAGGTTGTCGATGGTACGACGCTTGCTCAGATTGGTCTTCGCCACCTCTACTTGAGGCTCCGTTTCGTCCGGATCGACCTGCATCAGGTCGTCCTCTATATCCAGCGCTTCTTTATCGGTACTCATAAAGTCAACTCCGGGCTAAGACTGCCGTTGGCGCTCCTTATATCGATAATTAACGATCGGGTAAAAAAGATTTTTTCAATCGACTTATCAATAATAGTAATGGAGGCTCAATCGTCGGATGTCTTGTGCTTGTATTCGCACAGATCCTCGATTCGGCAACTGCCACAGCGCGGCTTTCGGGCCTGGCAAACGTAGCGGCCGAGCAGGATCAGCCAATGATGGGAGTCGAGCAGGTATTGTTTCGGTACGAATTTCATCAATTGTTTTTCCACTTCCAGCACGTTCTTCCCGGGTGCCAGCCCCGTGCGGTTGCTGACCCGGAAAATATGCGTGTCGACCGCCATGGTCGGCTGCCGGAAGGCGGTATTGAGCACCACGTTGGCGGTCTTGCGGCCAACCCCGGGTAATGCCTCCAGGGCTTCACGGGTTTGCGGCACCTCGCTGCCATGCAGCTCGATCAGCAGTCGGCAGGTTTCGATGACGTTTTTTGCCTTGCTGTTATACAGGCCGATGGTCTTGATGTACTCGGACAGCCCTTCGACCCCCAGCGCGTAGATCGCTTCGGGGGTATTGGCGACCGGGTACAGCCGTGCCGTCGCCTTGTTCACGCCGACGTCGGTGGCCTGGGCGGAAAGAATCACGGCAATCAGCAACTCGAACGGTGACGAGTACGCCAGTTCGGTCTTGGGTTCCGGATTGTCTTCGTGGAGCCGACGGAAAATTTCCAGGCGTTTGGCGGCATTCATGGGGCAGTCATTTCCTTGGAAGCACTCGGTGTGAGGTTGAACGCAGGGTCCAGGCTTGTTTCAGGGCCAGCAGCAGACCGAGCAGGAGAAACGCCCCTGGCATCAGCCCGGCCAGGCGCAAGCCGCTCGCTGCGGCGAATACCCTGACAGGCTCTGGGGGCGCCGAGCCGATCCACCATTGCAGGTGGGCGAACAGCGTGCCGTCCGCCAGCAGTTCGCGCAGCAGCCCCAGGCAGATCGACAGGGCGCCGAAGCCGGCGAACAGATGAATATTCTCTCTCAACCCGCCTGCGCGGAAAAAGCCCAGATGTTCCAGCGCCAGGCATTGCACGCCAAGCAGGGCCAGGTAGAAGCCAAGGGCCTGCTGCAATTCCCAGGACCAGACCTGCAGTCCCAGCGAGACCAGGCTGGCGCTGGCAGCGGCGAGCAGGGCCTGCGCCGGCCACGCCAGGCCTGGATTGAGCCAGGGTTTCAGGGCGCGGCTCGATGCGCCATAGAGTACGGCCACCAGCAGGCTTGCCAGCCACAGGGACGCGGCCTTGATCAGCGAGTCGCTGGCTCCGAGCAGGGGGGCAAACATCAATGAGCCGGGCAGCAGCGTGCTTCTATTCATTGGTCCGGCTCTCCCAGCAGTTGCCCGCGGTGCTCGTCGAAGTAGCGCAGGGCGTCATGGGTCGCATCGACCGCCGCCCGCGAGGTGATCGTGGCACCGGCCATCTGGTCGAACTGGCCACCGTCCCTTTTCAGCTTCCACGCCGTGTCGGGAGTATCCGTGCGTGACTTGCCGAGAAAGGTGCCCAGCCAGGCGCCGCCGTCCTCGGCGATCCTGGCACCCAGCCCGGGAGTTTCCCGCTGCGACAGGGTTTTCACGCCCAGCAGTCTGCCGTTCGTGTCGATACCGACCAGCAATTCGAGCGGCCCGCCGTAACCCCGGGTTCTGCTCTGGAGCACGATGGCCACCGGCTTTCCGTGCAGCCGCATCCGATAGCCTTGAGTCAGGCTGCTATGGGCCAGCTCACTGGCGTCCAATGCCAGCGACTGGCGCTCGTATTCACCGGGCGGGAGCACCTGGGACAGCGCTCGCGTCTGGACTGCCAGTTGCTGCGCCTGGATGCGCGGTGTCACCTGTCGCTGCAGCTCCCAGACCAGGCCCGCAAGCAGCGCTGCCAGGGCGACCACCATCACCAGCGAGCCGGTTCTGTTCATGGCGTGCTGCGCTCGTCACGAGGGACCGACCAGCGCTCCACAGCCGGCACCGCCAGGTTCATCAACAGCACGGCGAAGGCCACGCCATCGGGGTATGCACCCCAGGTGCGGATAAGGTAGGTGAGCAGCCCGACCCCGGCACCAAACAGCAGGCGGGCCCTGGCACCAGAAGGGCCTGAGACCGGTTCGGTGACGATGAAGAAGGCTGCGAGCATGGTCGCGCCGCTCAACAGGTGAAACAGCGGCGAGCCGTTGGAATCCGAACCGCTGCCGTTCCAGCCGATCAGGCTGGCGAGGAACAGACCCGCCAGCATCCCGACCGGGGCATGCCAACTGAAAACCTTCTGTTTCAACAGCAACAGGCCGCCGGCGAGAAAGGCCAGGTTGACCCACTCGGTGCCCTTGCCGCCCCAACGGCCGAAAGCGGCATGGCTGGCGAACAGTTCTTCCATGGTCAGGCTTTTATTGAGCCGCAGGCTGTCGAGGGCGGTCGCCTGGGCCCAGGCGTCGGGCTGGCCGGGCAGATGCAGGCCGAATACCTGCTGCAGGCCGCCGAGCAGGTCCAGGCCATGGGGCGCCGGCCAGTGTGTCATCGGCTGCGGGAAACTCACCAGCGCCAGTGCATAACCGAGCATCGCCGGGTTGAAGGGATTCCTGCCGATGCCACCGTACAGGTGCTTGCCCGCCAGCAGGGCGCCAGCGCTGGCGAACACCGCCAGCCACCACGGCGCGTAGGGTGGCAGCGCCAGGCCGAGAAGGGTGGCGCTGACCAACGCGCTGCCGTCCTGCAACGCGGGCCGCAGCGGACGTGCGCGCAGCCGCAGCACAGCGGCTTCGGTCAGCAGTGCGGTGCTCGCGCACAGCAGCAGATTGATCGGCACGCCCCAGCCATACAGCCCGAACAGCACCAGCGCGCCGGGCAACGTGGCGAGCAGCACCCACTGCATGGCCTGCCGGATGCGCCTGTCCGGCTGGTCAGGGCGCAACATGGGCATTGACCTGGCGCTGGGCCTCCTCGAGCCTGCGTTGGGCGTCACTCAGCGCCTGTGCCGAGGTATCAGGGCGGCGCTGCAGTTTGCCAAGTTCGGCACGGGCATAGGCCAGTTCAGTTTTAAGGGCCCTGAGCTGCTGATCGATCGGCCTTTTTTCGATACGAACCAGATCGGGGGCGGGCTTCCCGGAGGCATCCTCGGCGGCATGCAGGTCGCGCTCGGCCTGTGCGAGCGCGGCGCTGAGGAGGGCGACCTGCTCGGCTGGCGCCGCATTCGCCTCGGCCTTCTTCAGCTCGGCGCGGCGCATGGCCAACTGGATCTTGGCGCGCTTGAGTTCGGCATCCTGGGGCATCGCGGGCGCCGGGTTGGCGGCAGCGGCGCTTTCCAGGCGGGCAAGGGCCAGCTCCGCGGCTTCGAACTGTTGCTGCAGCACCACCAGTTGTGCGGCCTGCTCGGCAGTCGGTGGATGGCCGAAGGCCTTCAGGGATTTGTTCAATTGCGCACGGCTCATGGCCACGTCGATCCTGGCCTTTTTCAGCGCGGCATCGGAGTCCAGGGCCTTTTGCGCCTTGACCCGTTCCAGGGCGGCCTTGACCGGATCGTTCGCCGTGTGGTCGGTTTGCGCCGGGCGCGCCGCCCTGGCCTGGCGCTCGGCATTGCGTCGTTGTTCCTCGCCCTGCAGCCGGGCGTTGTGCCGGTCGAAGCGGCGCCGGGCGCGGGCGCGTTTTTCGCTGCGAGCCTGCTGTTGCCCGGCGTCATGGGCCAACCCGCCGATAATGGGGACGACATTGGCCGGCAGCGGGCGCATTTCGATGCAGTCCACCGGACAGGGCGCCACGCACAGATCGCAACCGGTGCATTCGTCGAGGATGACCGTGTGCATCAGCTTGGCGGCACCGACGATGGCGTCCACCGGGCAGGCCTGGATGCACTTGGTGCAGCCGATGCACTCGGCTTCGCGGATGAACGCGACCTGGGCCGGTGCGGTGCCGCGTTCCGTATCCAGTTCCAGGACCGGTACGCGCAACAGGCTGGCCAGGGCGGCGATGGTTTCACTGCCGCCCGGCGGGCATTTGTTGATCGCTTCACCGTTGGCGATGCCTTCGGCGTAGGGTTTGCAGCCCTGGTGGCCGCATTTGCCGCATTGGGTCTGCGGCAGCAGCGCGTCGATGTGTTGAATCAGACTCATGACTTGAACAGTCCGTTGAAACCGAGAAAGGCCAGGGCCATGAGGCCGGCGCTGATCAGTTCGATCGGCAGCCCGCGAAACGGCAGGGGCACTTCTTCATGATAGGTACGCCGGCGCAGGTCGTGGAACAGGACCAGGACCAGCCAGAAACCCAGGCCGCCACCCAGGCTCGACAGCGCCGCCTGCCCTGGGCCGTGGTCGTCCTGCGTGGCGATCAGGGCCACGCCGAGAATGCCGGCGTTGGTCAGCAGCAGCGGCCACAGCCGTTCGAACGGCAGGCCGGGCAGCCAGCGCGCCAGCAGCTTCAGGCTCGGGCCGATCAGGGCGAAGCTGACGGGCAGGAACACCAATACTTGCAAGGCGCCCAACTGCAGCGGCAGCAATACCAGGTGATAGAGGCCATGGTTCAGCAGGGTGGCGACCAGCATCACCCAGGTGGTGGCGATGCCCAGGGCATGCAGCCGGCGGCGCTCGCCCCGGGTGTCCTGCAGCAACGGATCGACGCCCAGCGGCCAGTGCAACACGACGTTGTTGATCAGGGCGGCGCTGACGAGGGTGAGAAGGAGGTCGGTCATTGATCGTGCCGGGCAAGCGTATGGCGTGAATTATCCGGCAAGCGAACGGGCCGTACTAGCTATGAAACGTCGCGGGCCACGAAGATCGTGGCCCGCGAGGTCAGGCAGGACAGCGTTACTTGATCCGCTGGCCAGGCTTGGCACCGCTGTCCGGGCTCAGCAGGTAGATTTCCTCGCCGCCGGGGCCTGCGGCCATGACCATGCCCTCGGAGATGCCGAAACGCATTTTGCGCGGCTTGAGGTTGGCGATCATCATGGTCAGGCGACCTTCCAGCTCGGCCGGATTCGGGTAGGCGCTCTTGATTCCGGAGAACACGTTGCGCTGTTCGTCACCGATGTCCAGGGTCAGGCGCAGCAGCTTGTCCGCACCCTCGACCGCCTCGGCCTTGACGATCAGCGCGACGCGCAGGTCGACCGCGGCGAACGTGTCGAATTCGATCTCCGGCGACAGCGGGTCCTTGGCCAGTTCGCCGTTGCCCTTCGGCGCGGCGCTGCCGGTGTCGGTCTGGCTGGCGGCGAGATCTTCCTTCGAAGCGTCGGTCATCGCCTGCACTTTTGCCGGGTCGATACGGGTCATCAACGGCTTGAACGCGTTCAGTTGATGGTTGGCCAGCAGGTTGGCGTGATCGTTCCAGGTCAGCGGCGGGACGTTGAGGAACGCCTCGGCATCGGCGGCCAGCAGCGGCAGCACCGGCTTGAGGAAGATGATCAACTGGCGGAACAGGTTGATACCCGCGGCGCAGACGGCCTGGACTTCATCCTGCTTGCCTTCCTGCTTGGCCAGGGCCCATGGCGCCTTGTCGGCGATCCAGGCGTTGGCGCGGTCGGCCAGGGCCATGATCTCGCGCATGGCGCGGGCGAAGTCGCGGCTCTCGTAGGCATCGGCGATGCTCGGGGCCGCAGCGCGGAAGGCCTCGGTCAGCTCGGGAGCGGCATCGCCCGCGACCAGCACACCGGCGTTGCCCTTGTGGATGAAACCGGCGCAACGGCTGGCGATGTTCACCACCTTGCCGACCAGGTCCGAGTTGACCTTCTGCACGAAGTCGTCGAGGTTCAGGTCGAGGTCGTCGACGCCCTTGCCCAGCTTGGACGCGTAGTAGTAGCGCAGGTACTCGGGCGACAGGTGGTCGAGGTAGGTCCGGGCCTTGATGAAGGTGCCGCGGGACTTGGACATCTTCTGGCCGTTGACGGTCAGGTAGCCGTGCACGTTGATCCCGGTAGGCTTGCGGTAGCCCGCGCCTTCGAGCATCGCCGGCCAGAACAGGGCGTGGAAGTTGACGATGTCCTTGCCGATGAAGTGGTACAGCTCGGCCTTGGAGTCCTTGCCCCAGAACGCGTCGAAGTCCAGTTCCGGACGGCGGGCGCAGAGATTCTTGAAGCTGGCCATGTAGCCGATCGGTGCGTCCAGCCACACGTAGAAGTACTTGCCCGGCTCATCCGGGATCTCGAAGCCGAAGTATGGCGCGTCGCGGGAGATGTCCCACTCCTGCAGGCCGCTGTCCAGCCATTCGGCGATCTTGTTCGCCACGGCATCCTGCAGCGTGCCGCTGCGGGTCCAGCCTTGCAGCATGGCCTGGAAGTCCGGCAGCTTGAAGAAGAAGTGCTGGGATTCCTTCAGTACCGGCGTGGCGCCGGAAATCGCCGACTTCGGATCCTTCAGGTCGGTCGGGGCGTAGGTGGCGCCGCATTTTTCGCAGTTGTCGCCATACTGGTCCTCGGTGCCGCATTTCGGGCAGGTGCCCTTGATGAAGCGGTCGGCCAGGAACATCTGCTTTTCCGGGTCGAAATACTGGGTGATCGCCCGGTTGGCGATGTGCCCCGCGTCGCGCAGGCGCAGGTAGATCTGCGTCGACAGCTCGCGGTTCTCCTCGGCGTGGGTCGAGTGGAAGTTGTCGAAGTCGACCAGGAAGTCGGCGAAGTCGCTGCTGTGTTCGAGCTGGACGTTGGCGATCAGCTGTTCCGGCGTGATGCCTTCCTTCTCGGCACGCAGCATGATGGCCGAGCCATGGGCGTCGTCAGCGCAGACATAGATGCATTGGTTGCCGCGGTGCTTCTGGAAACGCACCCACATGTCGGTCTGGACATACTCGACCATGTGGCCGAGGTGGATGGAACCATTGGCATAGGGCAGGGCGCTGGTGACGAGAATCTGGCGTGGCTCGGACATGGGGCTCGGCTACTTGAAGTGAAACGGAGACCGGACACTATAAAGCGCCGGGAAATATATTTCACCTGTGGCGGTTTCCCCCTCGTAGTCGCGACAAATCAATGTCTGGCATGTCGCATCGGCCCAGAACGGTTACGATAGCCGTCTGTTTCACTCAGCCTTTTTCGGGAGTTGCCCATGAGCGCAGTCAATCGCGCAGCGGTGGAGGCCGTCCTTCGCCAGTACACCGATCCTTATCTGAATCAGGACCCGCTCAGCGCCGGGTGCGTGAAGGCCATCGACATCCAGGCCGACCGCGTCAGCGTCCGCCTCGAACTGGGTTATGCCGCCGGGCTGTTCAAGAACGGCTGGGCGCAGATGCTGCAACTGGCTATCGAAGGCCTGGACGGCGTGGCCTCTGCCAGGGTCGAGATCGACTGCGTGATTGCCGCCCACAAGGCCCAGGCGCAGATCCCGGGGCTGGCCAACGTGAAGAACGTGGTGGCGGTGGCGTCCGGCAAGGGCGGGGTGGGCAAGTCGACCACCGCCGCCAACCTGGCCCTGGCGCTGGCCCGCGAAGGGGCCCGGGTGGGGATTCTCGATGCGGATATCTACGGCCCGAGCCAGGGCGTGATGTTCGGGATCGCCGAAGGCACCCGGCCGAAAATCAAGGAGCAGAAGTGGTTCGTGCCGATCGAATCGCTGGGCGTGGAAGTCATGTCCATGGCCTTCCTGACCGATGACAACACGCCGATGGTCTGGCGTGGGCCGATGGTCTCCGGCGCCCTGCTGCAACTGGTGACCCAGACCGACTGGGGCAACCTGGACTACCTGGTGATCGACATGCCGCCGGGCACCGGCGATATCCAGCTGACCCTGGCGCAGAAGGTCCCGGTGGCCGGCTCGGTGATCGTCACCACTCCGCAGGACCTGGCTCTGCTCGATGCGAAGAAGGGCGTGGAGATGTTCCGCAAGGTGAACATTCCGGTGCTGGGTGTGGTGGAAAACATGGCGGTGCACATCTGCTCGAACTGTGGCCATGCCGAGCACCTGTTCGGCGAGGGCGGTGGCGAGAAGCTGGCTTCGCAGTACGGCGTCGAGTTGCTGGCCTCGCTGCCGTTGTCGATGGTCATCCGCGAGCAGGCCGACGGCGGCAAGCCGACCGTGGCGGCCGAGCCGGATGGGCAGATCGCCATGGTCTATCAGGAACTGGCGCGCCATGTGGGCGCGCGGATCGTGCTGCAGGAAGCGGCAAGCCAGGCGTTGCCGAACATCACCATCAGCGACGACTGACCGGTAGGGTTGCTTGTGCCGGGCTGTCCGCCCAGCACAAGCAGCTTTCGGCGCGGCCCGGGAAAACATCCGGGCACAAAAAAGCCCCGCATCTCGTCAGAGAGCGGGGCTTTCTACTGAATCAACAGAAGTTAGATAACTTCTACTTCTTCAGCTTGCATGCCTTTCTGGCCGCGGGTAGCGACGAAAGAAACCTGCTGGCCTTCTTTCAGGGTCTTGAAACCGTCAGCCTTGATAGCTTTGAAGTGTACGAACAGGTCGTCACCGGATTGTGGGGTGATGAAGCCGAAGCCTTTTTCATCGTTGAACCACTTGACGGTACCGGTTTGGCGGTTAGACATTTGATGTCTCCTTGGACAAAGTTAACTGCGGCTCAGGAAACGCCCTGGCCGAGACTGAGTGCAAAGAGCAGGAAAAATTCTTGGAGATGGTTGGATCGAAATTCAACATCGTGGAGAGATTCTCAGTGACACAAGCAGCACAGTGATGCCACCTTAACCCTTTTTCCAGAACGTGCCAATGGTCTTTGCCAAGGTTTCGCCTATTTCGTGACTGACGGTGTCCCGGCCGGCCAGCAGGCGCCCGCCACAAAGGTTTTTGCGGGGTTTGGCGGGGGGATCCGGGGCAGCTATTTTGTGGCAAATCGAGCCCCGGACTTTGAACCGGGCGATGCGCCCCGGTAAGATGCCGGGCAGAATTTCTCCACCTCGCTATTCAGGACACCCGCCATGAGCATCAAATCGGACAAGTGGATTCGCCGCATGGCGCAAGAGCACGGCATGATCGAACCCTTCGTCGAGCGCCAGATGCGTGGCGAAGGCGCCGATCGGCTGATTTCCTTCGGCGTATCGAGCTATGGCTACGACGTGCGTTGCGCCGACGAGTTCAAGGTGTTCACCAACATCAACTCGGCGACCGTCGATCCGAAGAACTTCGACGCCGGCAGCTTCGTCGATATCAAGAGCGATGTCTGCATCATCCCGCCGAACTCCTTCGCCCTGGCCCGTACCGTCGAGTATTTCCGCATTCCACGCAACGTGCTGACCATCTGCCTGGGCAAGAGCACCTACGCGCGCTGCGGGATCATCGTCAACGTGACCCCGCTGGAACCGGAGTGGGAAGGCCACGTGACCCTCGAGTTCTCCAACACCACCACCCTGCCGGCGAAGATCTACGCCAATGAAGGCGTGGCGCAGATGCTGTTCCTGGAGTCCGACGAGGAGTGCGAAGTCTCCTACAAGGACCGCGGCGGCAAGTATCAGGGCCAGCGTGGCGTGACCCTGCCGCGCACCTGACGAAGGGCGGCCAGTCCGAGGGAATTCCTGGGCGCCGGTGCACTCTACAGAGTGTACCGTCCTGGTTGGCGCAAGGCTGGCCGGGCCATTTCGCCCAGGAGTCACCCATGAAGATCGATCCAAGCATCAGTGCCGAACTGGCAAGACTGGAACCCAATCAAGTGGGCCTGCTGGCCTGGTCATTGCTCGCCCATCCACAGAGCCTGGCCGGTGGGATTCCCGGCCAGCCGGATCCCGATACCCCCAACGAACAGCCCACCGAACCGGGTGAACCGGTGCTGCCCGACGAGCCACCACCGGCTCCGGTCGCCTGATCCGTGCCCGACTGGACGGCCGCGTGCCGTCCAGGGGTCGCCTGTTTCAGTCCTTGCAGGTAGTCTGCGCCAGTGCCATCAACGCGCACTCACGGATATCAGACAATAAGAAGGGCTGCCCATGACGTTTTCCATTCCCCTGGGATTTTCCCGGCTCCTGCTGTCGGCGCTGCTGGTCGCCACCCCGTTGGCCGAGGCTGCCGAGCTGGCGCAGGATGCTGCGCCGGTGCAGGTGGTCGGTCGGCTCGACCGGATCATCCAGCAGGGTGTACTGCGAGTCGGCACCACGGGTGACTACAAGCCCTTCAGCTACAAGAGTGGCGAGCATTTCATCGGCCTGGACATCGAGCTGGCACAGGAGCTGGCGCAATCGATGGGGGCGAAGCTGCAGTTGGTGCCGACGACCTGGCCGACGCTGATGAACGATTTGCAGGCGGACCACTTCGACCTGGCGATCAGTGGCATCTCGGTGAACATGGAGCGCCAGAGAAAGGCATTTTTTTCACAGCCTTACCAGCGTGATGGCAAGACACCGATCACCCTGTGCTCCCGCCAGCAGGCCTTCCAGACCCTGGAACAGATCGACCAGCCGCAGGTGACGGCCATCGTCAATCCGGGAGGCACCAACGAGAAATTCGCCCGGGCCAACCTGAAACAGGCGCGGATCGTCGTGCATGACGACAACGTCACCATCTTCCAGCAGATCGTCGACGGCAAGGCGGACCTGATGATGACCGACGCGGTGGAGACACGCCTGCAGGAGAAGCTGCACCCGCAGTTATGCGCGGTGCATCCGGACCAGCCGTTCGATTTTTCCGAGAAGGCGGTGCTGTTGCCACGGGACATCGTGCTTAAACAGTACGTTGACCAGTGGTTGCACCAGGACATGGAAAGCGGGCGGTTCGCCAAGCGCATGCAGAAGTGGCTGGCCTACCCATGGCAGGCCGCCCATAACTGAGGCAGAGCGTGATGGCCTCTTCGCGGGCAAGCCACGCTCCTACAGTATTGCGCCGTACACGTATTCCGGGCATGGCAGCAACCCCTGTAGGAGCGTGGCTTGCCCGCGAACAGGCCCTCAGGCCTTGCGCAATTACTTGAGGTTACCGCTGAGGAACTGCCGCAGCCGCTCGCTCTGCGGGTTGCCCAGCACGTCCTCGGGGGCTCCCTGCTCCTCCACCAGCCCCTGGTGCAGGAACAGCACCTGGCTCGATACCTTGCGGGCAAAGCTCATTTCGTGGGTGACCATGATCATCGTCCGGCCTTCCTCGGCCAGCCCCTGGATCACCTTCAGCACTTCGCCCACCAGTTCCGGGTCGAGCGCCGAGGTCGGCTCGTCGAACAGCATCACTTCCGGTTCCATCGCCAGCGCCCGGGCGATTGCCACCCGCTGTTGCTGACCACCGGAGAGAAACGCCGGGTACTGCTCGGCGACCCGCGCCGGCAGGCCGACCTTGTCCAGGTAGCGGCGGGCCCGGTCCTCGGCCTCCTTGCGATCGACGCCCAGCACCCGGCGCGGCGCCATGGTGATGTTTTCCAGCACGCTCATGTGGCTCCACAGGTTGAAGTGCTGGAACACCATCGCCAGGCGGGTACGGATGCGTTGCAACTCGGCTTCGTCGGCGACGCGCATGCCGTTCCGGTCGCTGACCATGCGGATCGCCTGGCCGTCCAGGGTCATGGCACCGTCGTTGGGCGTTTCCAGGAAGTTGATGCAGCGCAGGAAGGTGCTCTTGCCCGAACCGCTGGCGCCGATCAGGCTGATCACATCGCCCGTCCTGGCCTTGAGCGAGACGCCCTTGAGCACCTCGTGGTTGCCATAGCTCTTGTGCAGGCCTTCAATGGTCAGTTTGTACATGGGTACCTCAAGGAGAAAGTAGATAGCCGCTGCGATAGGCTTCGTGGCCGGCGACATGGGCGATGACCATGCCGGCGGTCGCCATGCGGCGCAGCGAACGGGCATAGAGCAGGCCCGCGGTGGCGCTGTGAACAGGGGTGACCCGGTCGTTGATCGGGTCGATGACTTCGGCGATCAGTTGCCCGGCTGCCAGGTATTGGCCCGGCAGGGCATGGAATACCAGCAGGCCGCCGAATGGCGTGGCTACCGGTTCGACCCCGGCCAGCGGCGTTGCCGGATAACGCAGTGCCGGCAGTGGCGCGATCTCGCCTTCGATCACCCCGAAGTGGCTCAGGTAGTCGAGGATCGCCTGGCAGTCCTGGCTCGCCAGCGGGTGGGTGACATCACCCTGGCCGCGCAATTCGACGGTCACCGAAAAGCTGCCCATGGGCATCGCGAAGCGCTCGCCGAAGCGTTGCTGCAGGTCCCACCAGAGCAGGGTGAAACACTCGTCGAAGGACTGGCCGCCGGAGTCGGTCGCCAGCAGGCTGGCCTCGGAACCGATATAGCGGGCCAGCGGCTCGACCTGCGGCCAGGCCTCGGGCGTGGTGTACAGGTGGGTGACGGCCTCGAAGTCGCAATGCAGGTCGAGCACCATGTCGGCATCGCAGGCGATCCGTTGCAGTGCCAGTCGCTGGGATTGCAGTTGGGTGGCCGGGACCTCCGCCGCCAGCGCCGTCTTCAGTTCGCGCCGGATCAGCCACAGGTTGTGTCGCGGATCATCGTTGAGCAGGGGCTCGACGCGGTTGCCGATCTCCTCGCTGAGGTCGACGAACCAGCGGTTGAAGTTCTGCCCGCTTTCCAGCTCGTAGCGTCCCAGGGGCACGTCCATCAGCACCTGTTCCAGGCCGATCGGGTTGGCCACCGGTACCAGCACGATCTCGCCCCGCAGGCGGCCGGCCTGCTCCAGCTCGGCCAGGCGCTGCTTGAGGTGCCAGGCGACCAGCATGCCGGGCAGTTCGTCGGCGTGCAGCGAAGACTGGATATAGACCTTGCGTTCGGCCTGTTCCGGGCCGAAGTGGAAACTGTGGATCTGACGTGCGGTACCCGGTACGGGCGCCAGCAGGTCATGAGTGACATGACGCATGGGCAAGTCCTAGTGGGCCGGGCCGAGGAAGGCCAGCCAGCGGCGTTCGGCCAGCCGGAACAGGCCGACCAGGGTGAAGGTGATCGCCAGGTAGATCACCGCGGCGATGCCGAACGACTGGAAGGTCATGTAGGTCGCCGAGTTGGCGTCCCGGGCGATCTTCAGGATATCGGGAATGGTCGCGGTGAAGGCCACCGTGGTCGAGTGCAGCATCAGGATCACTTCGTTGCTGTAGTACGGCAGCGAGCGGCGCAGGGCCGACGGCATGATCACGTAGGCGTAGAGCTTCCAGCCGGTGAGGCCATAGGCCTTGGCCGCCTCGACCTCGCCATGGTTCATGCTGCGGATCGCCCCGGCGAAGATCTCCGTGGTGTAGGCGCAGGTGTTCAGGGCGAAGGCGAGGATGGTGCAGTTCATCGCATCGCGGAAGAACGAGTTGAGCAACGGCTGGTTGCGTACGGCCTCCAGGCTGTAGATCCCTGTGTAGCAGATCAGCAACTGGATATACAGCGGCGTGCCGCGGAACAGGTAGGTGTAGAACTCCACCGGCCAGCGGATGCGGCGCTTGGGCGAGACCCGGGCGATCGACAGCGGGATCGACAGCAGGAAACCGATGAAGATCGAGGCGCTGAGCAACCACAGGGTCATGGCCAGGCCGGTGATGTGCTGGCCGTCGCTGTAGAGGAACGGGCGCCAGTATTGTTCGAGCAGTTCGATCATCGCACGGCCTCCCGGGCACCGGCGGCATAGCGCCGTTCAAGCCAGCGCAGGACATAGTTCGAGGCACTGGTGATCAGCAGGTAGATCAGGGCGGCGAGCACCAGGAAGTAGAACAGTTGATAGGTGCTCTTGCCCGCATCCTGGGCGGCCTTGACCAGGTCGGCCAGGCCGATGATCGAAACCAGCGCGGTGGCCTTGAGGATCACCATCCAGTTGTTGCCGATTCCCGGCAGGGCGAAGCGCATCATCTGCGGGAAGGTCACGAAGCGAAAGCGCTGGGCCCGGGTGAGACCGTAGGCGGTGGCGGCTTCGAGCTGTCCGCGCGGCACGGCGAGAATCGCGCCACGGAAGGTTTCGGTGAAATAGGCGCCGTAGATGAAACCCAGGGTGATGACCCCGGCGGCGAACGGGTCGATCTCGATGTATTCCCAGTCCATCGCATCGGTCAGGCTGGAGAGCCAGGTTTGCAGGCTGTAGAAGATCAGCAGCATCAGTACCAGGTCGGGTACCCCGCGGATCAGCGTGGTGTAGATCTGCGCCGGCAGGCGCAGCAGGCCGATGCTGGAAAGCTTGGCACTGGCGCCGAGCAGGCCGAGCAGCACGCTCACCAGCAGCGACAGTATCGATAATTTGATGGTCATCCAGGTGCCTTGCAGCAGGATCGGGCCGAAGCCCTTCAAGCTGAAGGCGGAGAGCCCCAGGGTGTGCAGGAGGTTGTCGAACATGAACGTGTGCCTTTGGCCGTCAAGAAAGCGCCCCCTTTTGCAGGGGGCGCCCAGGGGATCACTTCCCGCTATACAGATTCAGGTCGCCAAAGTGCTTCTTCTGGATTTCGGCGTATTTGCCGTCCTTGTGTAACGCTTCGATACCTTTGTCCAGCAGAGCCTTGAGGTCCTTGTTACCTTTTTTGATACCGATCGCGGTTTTCGATGGCAGCAGCGGATCGTCGATCGCCTTGCTGACTTCGTAGCCGGCGCCGGCTGGCGACTTCAGGAAGCCCAGTTCGGCCTGGAGCATGTCCTGTACCGAGGCGTCGAGACGGCCGGAAGTCAGGTCGGCGTAGACCTGGTCCTGGTTGGCGTAGGCCTTGGTGGTTACCCCGGCCTTGTCCAGCACGGCCTTGGCGTAGGCTTCCTGGATGGTGCCTTGCTCGTAGCCCACGGTCTTGCCCTTGAGGGATTCGGGGGTGGAGTAGTTCGCCCCTTTCTTGAACACCAGGGAGGTCGGGCCGGAGAACAGCTCGCTGGAGAAGTCGATGGCTTTCTGGCGGGTTTCGGTCACGGTCATCGACGAGATCACACCGTCGAACTTGTTGGCATTGAGGCCTGGAATCATGCCGTCGAAGTCGCTTTCGACCCATTTGCATTTGACTTTCAGCTCGGCGCAGATGGCGTTGCCCAGGTCGATGTCGAAGCCGACCAGGCTGCCGTCAGCGGCCTTGGATTCGAAGGGCGCGTAGGACGGGTCCACGCCGAAGCGCAGTTCCTTGTATTCCTTGGCCATGGCGGAGCCTGCGCCCATGCAGAGAGCCAGTGCGGAAAGGGTCAGCAATGCTTTTTTCATTATTTAATCCCTGAAGACCAGAATGAGCGCTTGTGGCGCACTAAGTACTGTTACTGGAACGCGTATGACCGGATAAAAGTAGCAATTTCCGAACCATAGTCCCGAACAAGCGTTTCAAAAGGTAGGAATATGGCTACAAGCCAGCTCATCATGCCCGAAATCGGGCAGCAAAAAACTGGCGCACTCTATTGGTGCGAAAAATCCCGCAAGTGAGAACGTTCCCGGTCCTGGGGAGAGTGGCTTTGGGAGCCGGGTAGCCCGAGGGGGACCCTGCGGGCGTACTCGTGGATGAGCCGGGGGGCCGGCGATCCGGCACCCCGATATCATCCGCGAAGGGCTGGCGCTACTTGCCCGGTGTCAGGGTCAGGCGACTGCTGCCGTAGGCCTTGTCGAGGTTCTGCGGCTGCATCGGGAAACTGACGTACTGGGCCTTCAGCCAGGCATCGAGGCCATTGGCGTAGTAAGGGCTGGCCGGGTTGCCGGACTGGCCCGGGCTCTGCTGGCCGGTCATCGGTTCGAGCTGGCCGAAGTCAACGATCATCCGCACGGCCGGCGCCAGGATGGTCTCGAAGTCGCTACCGCCCCACAGGTAGGCCGTGGTGTTCAGGGTGGTGTGATCGCCACCGACCTGAACCGGGCCACGCAGGCTCTGGCCGCTGGCGTTCTTCCATTCGAGACGGTGCAGCTTGCCCCATTGCCAGGCCTTGCGGTCGCCGCCCAACTGGCTGTCGCCGGCGCTGATCGCCGCCGCCAGGCTACGGGCGAGGATCGCCGGCTTGTCTTCCTTCTGCGGGGTGCGGCTGTCATCCCAGAACGGGCTGTCTTCGCGCCCCAGCAGGTGATCGGCCTGGGCCGAGTAGGACAGCCGGCCGTTGGCGATGAAGGCCTGCCATGCCGGGCCGTTCTCCGGGCCGAGCTTGTCGAGGAAGATCTGCTTCATGCTTTCCTGCAGGAACAGCTCGTACAGCGCGGCGTCGGCCGAAACCGGGCTGAGTCTGCCATCGAACGCCATCAGCCGGCTGAGGGCTTCCCGCGCCTTGGCGCGTTCGGCCTCGGGCAGGGCGTCGATGGCCTGCTTGAGGGGCTGGGCCATGCCCGGAGCCTCGAACATCCGCTTCAGCTTGTCGGCGAAGGTGGTGCTCTGGTCGTACTGCATGGCGATGGTGCTGCGGCTGTCCTGCTTGCCGGCGCTGGCCAGTTGCGCCAGGCGTTCGCCACGCTCCGGGTAGTACCAGGAGTTGGACAACTGCATGCCGTAGCCCTTGGCCGCCGTGCGCTGGTTGGCGGTGCCGAGCCAGCCTTGCGGCGGGGTCTGGTCGTAGGGGTGGAGCATCGCGTCGGCATAACCGTCCCAGTCGAAGCGGCTGTCCCAGCCCGGCGACGGCAACAGGCCTTCGCCTTCGCGACGGTTCGGGTAGCGGCCGGTGACCTGCCAGCCGATGTTGCTGGCGTCGGCGAAGATCATGTTCAGGGCGATGGCGCGGATTTCCCGGCTGGCGTCGGAGGCTTTCTCGGCGTTCTGGGCGCGGGACAGGTCGAAGAACGCGTCGAGGCTCCTGTCGTCCTTGAGCGGCGCGGTCTGCAGGGCCAGGCCATAACCGCCGGCCAGCGGTGCATCGCCCAGGGCGCTGTTGAGCAGCGGGCCGTGGCGGGTTTCGTAGACGGTCTCGCGGATCGAGCGCTGGCCCTTGATGAAGTAGGTTTCGTTGCGCACGAGCGCCGGCAGCCATTTGCCGTCGGCTTCGTAGTACAGGGCGTTGCCCTGGCGCTTGAGCTTCTCGAGGAACAGGTCCTGGCTGTCGCCCGGTACCGCCGCCAGGCTCCAGGCGACCTTGCCGTTGAAACCGCTGAGGATGGCCGGCAGGCCGGCGACCGAGAGGCCGGCGGCCTGGTACTTGGGCGCGCGGATCTGCACGTAGTTCCAGGCGGCGCTGGCGTTGGTCGGTTGCTGCAGATCGGCGGCCAGCAGGCTCTTGCCGCTGCGGCTGCGCTGCGGGGCGATGGCCCAGTTGGTCGAGGTGCCGGCGCCGAAACCGTTCAGCGCGCTGACTTGCGCCGAAGCCTTGTCGACCGCGGCCAGCCCGGCGATCTGGCTCAGGGCCACGCCCTTGAGCTTGTCCGCCTCGGCCTGTGGCAGCGGTTCGTCGGGAGCGGTCGGGGTCAGCCAGGCGAGTTTGTCGATTCCGACTTTCTGGGCGATGACCAGCGAGGAGATCTCTTCCGGCAGGTTGGCCGACAGCTGGAAGTTCAGCAGGCAGAAAATCAGTGCGGAATCTTCCGGCTTCCAGTATTCGGGCAGGTAGCCGGTGCTGGCCAGATCCGGCGGCAGCTTGTCGCGGTAGCGGAACAGGTAGGCGTTGACGCCCCGCGCGTAGACTTCGAAGAAACGCTTGAGGCGTGGCGAGGCGGCGTTGTACAGCTCGCCGGCGCTTTTCTTCAGGTTGACCGCGCGCATGAACCGGTCGGTATCCAGGGCCTGGGCGCCGTTCATCTCGGCCAGGCGGCCCTGGGCCAGCAGGCGCAGGGTGACCATCTGGGTGATACGGTCGCTGGCGTGGACATAACCCAGGGTGAACAGGGCGTCATGGAAGCTGCTGCTTTCGATCAGCGGCATGCCCAGGCTGTTGCGGCGCACCGAAACGTTCTGTGCCAGGCCCTTGATCGGCTGCACGCCGGAGGTCGGCGGCAGGCTGTCCCGGGCGTTCCAGGATTGGCAGCCGGCCAGGCCGAGCAGGCCCGCCACGGCGGCGGCGACGCCACATTTTTTGAAGAAGAGAGGGTAGGCTGGCGAGGCCATGGCAAGGCTCCTGCGGGGGTAGCGTCAGTAAAGGCGCTACGTTAGTGAGCGGGACCAGGCCGCGCAAGACGGGGGCTGCGGTTATTTTGCGGTTTTGTGCGATCCTGGCGGTTCCTGGCGCAAGGGGAGTGAACAAGACGATGGACAGGGCGGCATTGATCGTGATCGACCAGCAGCAGGGCATCCTTGAGCCGCGGCTCGGGCCACGCAACAATCCCGCGGCCGAGGAGCGGATCGCCGAACTGCTGCAGCACTGGCGCGAGCGGGGCTGGCCGGTGGTGCATGTGCAGCATCTTTCCCGTTCGTCGGAATCGGTGTTCTGGCCCGGCCAGTCGGGCGTCGAGTTCCAGGAGCGGTTTCGGCCGTGGCCGGGGGAGTGGTTGATCCAGAAGGATGTACCGGATGCTTTCTGCGCCACCGGGCTGCAAGCCCGTTTGCAGGCCGCGGGAATCCGTGAGCTTGTGATCGTCGGCGTGGCGACCCACAACTCGGTGGAAGCGACGGCACGTACGGCGGGCAATCTTGGCTTCGCCACCCGGGTGGTCGAGGATGCGTGCTACACCTTCGACAAGGCGGATTTTTTCGGCCAGATGCGCACTGCCCAGGAGGTGCATGCCATGTCCCTGGGCAACCTGCATGGCGAGTACGCGACGGTGGTGTCCGCGGCCGAGGTGATGGAGCGCTAGGCCCCGACAGGAGGGATCAGCCCATCGCTTCATCCACCAGTATCTGCAGGGTCTGTCGCGAACAGCGCTCGATCCGTGCCTCGACGCCATAGACCTCGGCGAACAGGCGCGCATCGAGGATCGCCTGCGGCTCGCCGCTGGCGAACAGTTGCCCCTGGCGCAGGACCGCGAGGTTGTCGGCATACCGCGCGGCGAGGTTGATGTCGTGCAGCACCACCACGGCGATCAAGCGGTGTTCACGCACCAGCGACTGCACGCAGGCCATCACCTTCAACTGGTAGTTGAGGTCCAGGGCACTGGTGGGCTCGTCCAGCAGCATCACCTGCGGCCGGCGGGCGATCAGTTGCGCCAGGCTGACCAGTTGCCGCTGGCCCCCGGACAGGCTGCTCAGCCACTGGTCGGCCAGATGGGTGATACCGATGCGCCGCAAGGCGTCGAAGGCTTCATCCAGGCATTGCTGGTGCGACAGCCGGCCGACGCGCAAGGCCGCGACCACGCTTTCCATCACGCTCAGGCTCAGGCCCGGTGGCAGGTTCTGCGGCATGTAGGTGACCCGCCGGGCGCGTTCCGCCACCGACAGGCGTGCCAGGTTCTCGCCGTTCAGGCGCACCGCGCCGCTCATGCTTTCCAGGCCGGCGATGCCGCGCAGCAGGGTCGACTTGCCGGCCCCGTTGGGGCCGATCAGTGCGGTCAGCGTGCCCGGCTGCAAAGCCGGCAGGCTAAGGCCGCGGACCACCTGGCGGCGGCCGTAGCCGATCACCGCATGTTCGACCGTCAGGCCTTGTGGTTGCTCGCTCATGGTTGCCTCCCACGCTTGAATACCAGCACGACGAAGATCGGCACGCCGACCAGGGCGGTGACGATCCCCACCGGCACCACCACACCGGGCATGATCAGCTTGCTGGCGATCGACGACAGCGACAGCAGCAGGGCGCCGACCAGGGCGCTGGCCGGCAGCAGGAAACGCTGGTCCTCGCCGACCAGGATACGGGCGATGTGCGGGCCGACCAGGCCGATGAAACCGATGGTGCCGACAAAGGCCACCGCCGTCGCCGACAGCAGGCTGATGCGCAGCAGCGAGGCGAAGCGCAGGCGTTTCACATCGACACCGAAGCTCATCGCACGGTCCTCGCCCATGCGCAGCAGGGTCAGGCGCGGGGCGGCGGCGAAGGAGAAGGGCATGACCAGGGCGATCACCAGCGCCAGGATACCCAGCTTGTCCCAGTTGGCCCGGGTCACGCTGCCCAGGGTCCAGAAGATCAGCTGTTGCAATACGTCCTCGGTGGCGACCAGTTGCAGCAGCGCCACCACCGCGTTGCAACTGAAGACCAGGGCGATGCCGAACAGCACCAGGCTCTCCACCCCGGCGCCGCGCAGCCGCGACATGGCCTGCAGCAGGAACACCGAGGCGGCGGCGAAGACGAAGGCCGAGAGGGAGATCGCCGTGTTGTTCGACAGCCAGGCGGTGGTCACCGGAAACACGATCACCAGCGAGGCGCCCAGCGCCGCTGCCGACGACACGCCGAGGGTGAACGGACTGGCCAGCGGATTGTTGAGGATCGCCTGCATTTCCGCCCCGGCCAGCGACAGTGCGCAGCCGACCAGCACGGCCATCAGGGTGTAGGGCAGGCGCACGTTCCAGACGATCACCTGGTCGGTCAGGCTCAGGTGGTCGGGGTGCAGCAGGCCGTCGAGCAGCGCGGCCAGGCCCAGGCCGGAAGGACCGCTGGCCAGGTCGACGAGCATCGCGCACAGCAGGGCGCCGCCCAGCAGCACCAATAACCACAGGCGGCGCAACAGCAGGCGGCGATAACCCTGGCTGGCCGTGGCCAGGTCCAGGGGCGAAGCGTTCAGGGATGTGGTCATCACGATCAGTTGGGCCCAGGCATCGTCTCACCGCCTTGTAGGAGCGGGCTTGCTCGCGAAGCGGCCAGTGAGGCCTTCAAAAGCTTCGCGGGCAAACCCGCTCCTCCAGGGCGGTGTGGGGCCGGGAGGCCCTTTTCCTCAGGGGACAAGGCGGTTATTTGGCTTGCGCGTCGATCCAGTACGCACCCTTGAGCGGGGTGTCGAGGAACTGTTTGTTCATCGCATCCAGGGTGTCCTGCGGGTTCAACCGGGCGAACAGCTCCGGGTGAATCCACTTGGCCAGAGCTTCGATCGCCAGCAGGTTGTACGGCGAGTTGTAGAAGTCATGCCACAGGCCGTGGGCGTTGCCAGTGCGGATCGCCCGCAGGTTCTTGAACTCGGGCCGCGCCAGCACCGTGTCGAAGGCCGCGCGGGCTTCGTTCTGGCCGACCTCGGCACCGAGGACCAGGCCCGGCTTGTGGTTGCCAGTGGCGACATACAGGTCCGGATCGGCCTTGAGCGCGTACTCGACGCTGATGTCGCCGAGCGCACCCGGCACCACGCCTTCGGCGATGTTCACGCCGCCGACGGTACGGATTACTTCACCCATGCCGCTTTTGCCGGTGGTATGCCCCGGCGCCTGCCAGGCACCGGCCAGCAGTTCGAGGAAAACTTTAGGCCGCTGGCTGTCCGGCAGGTTGCCGACCTGGTCGGTGATGGCTTTCAGGTGCTGGTCGTAGAAGTCCAGGTAGGCCTTGGCTTGCGCCTGGCGACCGAGGGCCTGGCCGAGGGCGTCGAGGCTGGCGTGGGTGCCCTTGATCGGGTTGATCCGGAAGTCGACGAACAGCACCGCGACACCGGCCTTGGCCAGCACATCGGCGACCGGGCTGTGTTCGGTCGGGCCGTGGCCGGAGATGCTGAACACTGCCAGGTCGGGCTTGAGGCTGAGGATTTCCTCGGCGCTGACGCTCTGCTCCGAGGCCTGGCCGATCAACGGGATGTCCTTGACCTTCGGGAACCTGGCGGCATAGGCCGCATAGGTGTGCGGGTCGAGCAGGCGCAGGTCGTTCTGCCAGCCGACGATACGCTGGAACGGCGCCTCGCGGTCGAGCAGGGCGAAGGCGGAAATCAGCCGGCCCTCACCGAGCACCACGCGCTGGACGTGGTCCGGTACATCCACCTTGCGGCCCAGCACGTCGGTGACTTCATGGGCCGAGGCCGCCGTCGCGGGGCCAAGCAGCAGAACGGTGAACAGGGCACTCAGGCGCAACAGCGCACGGGGTTTGATCATCACGATTTCTCCAGGGGCAGGCGGCGCATCAGACGTCACTCCAGCGCCGCAACGGGGTGTGGTAAGCGCCGCTCGGTTGTCGCAGCGGCAGTTCATCGGCGTGTTGCGCACCCAGGCGCCGGATCGCCATATCCATGCCTGGCGGCAGGCTGTCTTCAGCGGTCGAACAACGGCGGGTAGAGACCTCAGAATTCATAGTCGACGCTCGCCGTCAACGTGCGGCCGGCACCGGGGATGCCGTACAGCTGGAAGCCGTCCAGCGAGGCACCGATCTGGCTGTAGTAGAACGTGTTGAACACGTTGTTGAGGTTCAGGTTGACCCGGGTTTGCGAGTTGATCCGGTATTGCGCCGCCAGGTTGTGCAGCCAGTAGCCCGGTGCCTTTTCGTCGTCCTTCACGTAGACCGCGTAGACCCCGGCCGGCCCGGTGGCATAGCTGCTGTTGTTGTTCAGGCCACCGACATACTTGTTGTCGCTGTAGCGCCGACGGCCGACGTAGTTGGCGCCGTAGCTCAGGCTCAGGTCCTCGGTGACCTGGTAGGTGGTCCACAGGTTGGCGGTCAGGTCCGGAACGTTCTTGGCCTCGGCGCCTTTGTTGGCACCCTTGGTCTGTACGCTCTTGAGGGCGGAGAAGCCGCTGTACACGGTCCATTGCGGGGTGATGTTGCCCTGCAGGCCGAGTTCGACGCCGTCGACGCGCTTGGCCGGCAGGGCCCGCACCGGTGCGGTTTCGCCGCTCTGGTATTCCCAGGAGTTTTCCAGCTCGGTGCGGAACAGCGCGGCCGTCAGGTTCACCTGGTCGTGGAGCAGGTCCCACTTGGTACCGATTTCGTAGGTCCTGGACTTGGCCGGCGAGTACTGGGTGGTGCTCGAGGCGCCGTAGATCTGGTTGTTGGTCGAGGCGCCGATTGCCGATGGTTCCGCCGCCTCGCTGTAGGAGGCATAGAGGCTGCCGTTGGGCAGTGGCTTGTAGACCACGCCGGCGCGTCCGCTCACGGCGCCGTCGCTGCTGTCGATATCGGCCTGGCCACGCTGTGTGGTCTGGGCGCGCCAGTGGTCGTAGCGCAGCGAGCCGAGCACCTGCCACTGATCGTTCAGGGTCACCGTGTCGCCGATGTAGAGGCCGGCGTTGTCGATGATCGAGCGTGGTTCGCCTTCGCCCTTGGTCACCCAGGTGCTGGCGAAGTCGTGCTGCGGATCGGCCATGTCGAAGAACATGTCGCCGGCGGGTACTTCGGCGTTGCGCTTCAGGCCACCGTAGGTCTCGTGGTACAGCTCAAGGCCGCTGACCACCGCGTGGGACACGCTGCCGGTGTTGAAGCCGAAGCTGAAGTCGGTCTGGTTGTCGAGAATAGTGTAGCGCTTGGACTGGCCGAAGTCGGAGCCGCGCAGGATGCCGTAGGCGGTATCGCCATTGGCGACATGGCCGGGGTAGGCATTGACCGTCGAGCCGGGTACCTGGCCGACCGTCCCGACGCCGGTGTAGCCCAGGGTCGCGCAGCGGGTACCGGTGCAGGTTTTCTGGCCGTTGGCGCTGGCGGCGAAGAAACGCGCCGGCGACAGTACCGCGAAGTTGTCGGTGCGTTCCCAGCGGATCTGGTTCTTCAGTTTGGCGTCGTTGTCGAAATCATGCTCCAGGCGCGCGGTCAGCGACAGGGTTTCGGTCTGCTGGGTATAGAGGCTGGAGTCGCCGTACCAGTTGGAGCGTTTCACTCCCGGCATGGTGTCGCCATGGGTGCTGCGCTGGATCGGCAGGCCGCCGTCCGGGGTGTTGTCGTCTTTCTGGTAGAACAGATCGACGAGCACCCGGGTCGGCGTGCCCAGGCCCATCCCCAGGGACGTGGCCAGGCCCCAGCGGTCGTAGTCGACATCGTCGCGCTCGGCCACCTGGTTGTAGTGGCGCATCAGGTTGATACGCACGGCGGTGGTGTCGTTCAACTCATGGTTGAGGTCTGCAGTGAGGCGGCGGTAGTTGTCGCTGCCGACGCCGACCGAGAGCTTGTTCCTGTCGCCCAGGTGGGCTTCCTTGCTGACCAGGTTGACGCTGCCGCCGACCGCCGCGATGCCCGACTCGATGGCGCCGGTGCCCTTGAACACTTCGGCCTGCTGCAGGTTGAAGGTGTCGGTACGGGTCGACATGCCGGCATCGCGTACACCGTCGACGGTCAAGCTCTGTTCCGAAGAGAAGCCGCGGATCGAGAACAGGTCGCCCCAGCCGAGGTTGCCTTCGCCGGACATGAAGGTGATGCCGGGTACGTTGCGCAGCACTTCCTGCAGGGTCTGGGCGTTCTGCTCCTTGAGCACCTGCTGCGGCACCACGGTGACGCTTTGCGGGGTGTCGAGCAGCGGCTGGCTGAGCTTGGCCGAGCTGGCGCGGTCAACCTTGAACGGCGAATTGTACTCGCCCTCGACCTTCAGGTCCGGCAGGGTCAGGACGCCAGGGGTTTCCGTCTCCCGGGCCATGGCGGGGTGCAGCGCGCCCATGGCCATCAGACCGAACACCGGTGCCAGGGTGCCGGGCAGGGACAGGGGTTGCAGGCGGGAGGCGGAGGGCTGGGGCGACGATGGCATGCGGGACAACCTGTGCTAAATTAAAATCAATCTTATTTAGATTCGGTAGTCTAAAGAGCCCGCCTCGGCGGACGGGGCGCTCTTTGTATTGGAACCGCATACAAACGCTTCTCAACACATTCCATTACATTTCATTTCTACAGGCCGAGAACTTTCGGCTATCCCGTAGCTTTTTTCGGATACGACCTTTCCTCATGAGCAAGCCAGATCACCTGTTGATCGTCGATGACGATCCGGAAATCCGTCAGTTGCTGTCCGAGTACCTGACCAACGCCGGCTATCAGACCTCCACCGCCTGCGATGGCAAGGAGATGCGCCGGCGCCTGGAACTGAATGTCATCGACCTGATCGTCCTCGACCTGATGCTGCCGGGAGAGGATGGGCTGAGCCTGTGCCGCGAACTGCGGGTGACCTCCAACATCCCGGTGATCATGCTGACCGCCCGTGGCACCCTGGTGGACCGGATCCTCGGCCTGGAACTGGGTGCCGACGATTACCTGCCCAAGCCGTTCGACCCCCGGGAGCTGCTGGTGCGGATAAAGGTGGTGTTGCGCCGGGCCCAGAGCTTTCCCGAGCGGGCACGGATCGACGATGTGCCGACCATTCGCTTCGCCGGCTGGCAACTGGATACCCGGGCCCGCCAACTGCTGTCTCCGCAGGGACTGGTGATCAGCCTGGGCAACACCGATTTCCGTGTACTGCGCCTGCTGTTGCAGCATCCCAACCGGCCGTTGAGCCGGGATTTTCTGCTCAATCACGTGTTTGAAAAAGACAGCACGCCGTTCGACCGCTCGATCGACGTGTGCATCAGCCGCCTGCGTCAGCAACTGGAGCCGAGCCTGATCAAGACGGTGCGCAACGAGGGCTACATGCTGACCGCCACCGATGTGGAACCCCAGTCGTGAGATGGTGGCCGGGTTCGCTGTTCGGTCGGCTGGTGCTGATCCTGGTGACCGGCATGCTGGCGGCGCAGATCCTCACCAGCAGCATCTGGTACGACGTGCGCCACAGCCAGGTGCTGGAGATTCCTACCCGCCTGATCGCCACCCGGCTGGCCAATATCGTCCGTCTATCGCATCTTGATCCGCAGCGTGCGGACAGCCTGATCGAGCTGATCGACTCGCCGCACTTCCACCTGACCTTGAGCGAGCAGGCCAGTGGTATTCCCAGCCGCCTGAGCGAAAAGGACCTGGATACCGAGCGGCTGCTGAACAAGGTGCTGTCGGAGAAGACCGGTTACTCGCAGACCCTGCGTCTGCTGCAACTGTCGGTGGTGGATCAGCAGGGTCAGATCGCCGGCCTGTCCACGCTGTTCGGTGCCCATCCGGCGATCGGCCGCTTCCTGATCGACCTGCGCCTGCCGGATGGCCGCTGGCTGCTGGTGGAGGCCAGGGAGGAACAGGGCTGGACCAGCACTTCGCCGCTGGACCTGCTGTTCGACTACGTGATGCGCATCTATCTGCTGCGGATCGTCGTGGTGGTGATCATTGCCCTGCTGGCGGTGCGCCTGGCGATCCGTCCGCTGAACGCCCTGGCCAAGGCCGCCGAGGCGCTGGGCCGGGACATCCGCCGACCGCCGCTGCCCCTGGACGGGCCGACCGAGGTGCGACGCGCGGCCCAGGCCTTCAACGTCATGCAACAGCAACTGATCGCCAGCATCGCCGAGCGCACCCGCTTCCTCGCGGCGATTTCCCATGACCTGCGCTCGCCGATCACCCGGCTGCGCCTGCGCACCGAACTGCTGGAGGACAACCAGGTCAAGGAGCGCTTTCGCACGGACCTGGAGGACATGGAACACATGGTTTCCAGCACCCTGGACTTCGTCAGCAGCGGGGAAGTGAATGAGGAACGCCAGAACATCGATATCAATGCCCTGCTGCGCAGCCTGCAGGCCGACCTGGAGGATATCGGCGAGCCGATCCGTGTCGAGGGCTGGGCGCAACGGCCCTTGCCCGGCTATGCCCGCAGCCTCAAGCGCTGCGTGCAGAACCTGCTGGAGAATGCGGTGCGGTATGGTCGCGAGGTGGTGGTGCGGATCGAGGACGAGTCGCCACAACTGCGGATCGTCATCAGTGATCGCGGCCCGGGTGTTCCCGAGGCGCTGCTGGAGCAGGTGGTGGAGCCTTTCTATCGGGTCGAGGGCTCGCGCAATGCGAAAACTGGCGGCTATGGCCTGGGGCTGAGTATCGCCCATACCATCGCGGCGGCCCATGGTGGCCGGATGATCTTGCGCAATCGCGAGGGCGGCGGGCTGGAGGTCACGCTGGCGTTCGAGCGGCGCGATGACTAGGTGCAAACCGCTTGGCCGTGGCACTGATCCGTGCCTGAGGGGCGAGCTGCATCACCTGTGGGGCCGGCCTGCTGGCTATCCGCCAAAGGCGGCCATTGCGCGCCTTGATGCAGCGTTCGCGAGGATGCTATCGCCAGCCAGCGGTATGCCGCCCGGCCGCCACCCACAACAGCGATGCCCGGGGTCTCAGGCGCCGTGGCACTTCTTGAATTTCTTGCCGTTACCGCATGGGCACGGGTCATTGCGGCCCACGTCCTTCAGGGCGTTGCGGACCGGCTCCTGGTGCGCGTGGTTGCAGTGCGGGCCGTGAACGTGGCCGTGATCGTGGTGCGCGTGATCATGATCGTGGTTGCAATCAGGGCCATGGACGTGAGGTTGCTGGGTCATGCTGGAATTACTCCGAAATAAGATCGCCGGGAATTATCTCGCCTTTGTGCTCCAGGTGCACGTCATAGCCGATGAATAATCCGGTTTCCAGGGTGCCTTCCAATCGATAGGGGATTGGCGTGCCGAGTTTTTCCAGGCGCTTGGCCAGCGGTTTCATGTACTGCCAGAGGTTGGTTCGCACCGGCACCACGAAAAACGCCCGGCTGTTGGGCTCCACGGTCATCCAGCGGTCGTAGTCGCCTTCGGCCAGCAGCCACTGGTCCAGATAGATCCGATAATGCAGGGCACGCACGGTCAGGGTGTTGTCATTGGGGTTGTCGAGGCGAAAGTGCAGCTTGAACTTCTGTTGCAGCAGCGTGGCCTTGACCAGTTCCACCCGGACCACGCTCAGCTCGGGGTCCCGCGGCCCGGCATCGAGCCAGGAGGTGCAGCCGGACAGCGCCAGGGCGGCCAGCAGGGCGAACGCAGCGAGTGTCCTTGGGTGCATGGCTTCCTCCTCTCGAAGCCCAGTCTAGCCGGCTACCCGCCGGTTGTGGCGGTAAAACTTCCTGGTCCATACTCAAGACCGGCCGGCAACGGACCGAGCCGGTGGACAGGAGCAGGGTCATGAGCCTTTACGAGATTGTCTTCAGTGGCGAGCTGCTTCCCGGTGCCCCCGCCGAGCAGGTGCGCAGCAACCTGGCGCGCTTGTTCCAGGCCGATGCCCAGCGCATCGAACGGCTGTTCTCCGGGCGCCGGCTGGTATTGAAGAACAACCTCGATGCGGCGGCTGCCGAAAAGTACCGTTCGACCATCGAGCGGGCCGGGGCGCGGGTCGAGGTACAGGCGATGCAGGTGGATGCGGTCGAGCCGGGCGCTGTGCCCGAGCCGGCCGGCCGTGCCCGGGTGGTACCACGTGATGCCTACATGGCTGCGTTCAGCGAGGTCGATGCACCGGACTATGCGCTTGCCGAGGTCGGCAGCGATATGCAGGACCCGAGGCCCGTGCCGGCTGCGCCGGTGTTCGACCTGTCGGCGTTCAGCGTGGCGCCGGTGGGCAGCGACATGGGCCAGATCCCGGCACCCGCCGCACCTGCGGTGCCGGACACCTCCCACCTGAAACTGTGTTGAGCGGCCTCAGCCGGCCAGGTAGCTCGAACAGCACTTCTTGTATTTCTGCCCGCTGCCGCAGGGGCAGGCGTCGTTGCGCCCGGCCTTGAGCGCCACGGTCGGGTCGATGAAGTACCAGCGTCCGCTGTTCTGCACGAAGGCGGAACGTTCGCGGTGGCTGTGTTCGCCAGCGCTGTCGTGCCAGCGTGCGGTGAAGGTGACGAAGGCATGTTCCGGCTGGCCGCCTAGCACCTCCGAACTTTCGACCTGCAGGCCCAGCCAGGTGCTTTGGGCACTCCAGTCGCCGATGGCCTGGCGGTCCAGGCCGCCCTGCTGGATCGGCAGGGTGGTCGCCACCAGGTAATCGACCAGTCCCAGCACGTAGGCGCTGTAGCGCGAGCGCATCAGCGCTTCGGCGCAGGGCGCCGGATGACCGGCGTGATAATGGCCGCAGCAGGTGTCCAGCAGGTTGCCGCTGCCGCAGGGGCAAATGGATACGCTCACGGGAGTCACCACCAGTATTTGCCGAAGTTTTCCGGGTTGGCCCAGAACTTGGCGTTGAGCCAGTCCGGCACCTGTTTGTATTCGCGCAGGTCATAGGTAAACAGCGTCAGCACCTGTTCGTCGCGCTGGAAGCGCTCGCTGCTCTGCAGGGCCAGGGCGAAGAAGTCGCTGTCCTGCCAGTCGGCGGCCGGCATGTCCACCAGCACCGCCATGCGGCTGGCATTGAGGTTGCGGATACCGCCGAGCAGTTCCCGGCCGGCACGTTTGGGCAGGTGTTCGAGGCAGTCGAGCACCAGGGCCAGGTCGAAGCGTCGTGCCGCCAGTTCCGCCGGCAGGGCACCCGGCCCGGCGAAGGCGACCTGGGTCTGCGGGTGCGCCGCCTGGAAGGCCTCGAGCGCCGGAAAGCTGCTCGCGCCAACCAGCAGCAGGGTCTGCGGGGCATAGCGGTCCAGGAGTGCGGCCAGGGCTTGCTGGGGCGTGCGGGAAGAAATGCTCTCGGTCATCGAAAATCCTCAATCAGGACTGTAAAGACTAGTGGATAGGCCGCTCTGAATCGATGAATTTCGTCGAACCGGCGGGCAAAGCTACCGTTGGAGAATAATTTCTCCAGCCCACTGGCAAATTGCCTGTGCAAGCCGTTACTGTGCGCCCAAAGAATAAATTCACGAGAGGGGCGTATGAAGGTGCTTTGGGGGTTGGGGAAAGTCCTGACGCTGCTGTTCTGGCTGGTGGTGCTGGTCAACGTGGTGAACCCGCTGATCAGTCCGTTCCGCCTGTTGGTGAGTCTGGCCGGGAGCCTGCTGTTGTTGACTCATTTGCTGGAAGTGGCGCTGTTCGACGGCAGCCTGCGCGAGCGTGCCCATCCCTGGCGTGATCGGGCGCAGATCCTGATATTCGGCATGTTCCACGTGCAGGTTCTGCCACTGCCATCCCGTGAGGAGGCCAGCCATGCGTAGTCTTTGCCTGCTGGCAGCCCTGTGCAGTCCCCTGGCGTTCGCCCAGGTCGTCAGTGTCGAGTCCCATTCCGTGTTGCGTCTGCCGGGCAATACCAGTTCCCTGCAGTTGGAACGCCTGGAGGTGGCCGACAACGGCACCCTGCTGGTTCCTGCGGGCATCACCCGTCTGGAAGTGGGTCAGTTGCACCTCGGACGCGAGGCGCGTATCGCCATCGTGCCCAGTGAGCAGGCTTTCGAGCTCAAGGCTGTACGCGCCGAACTCGACAGTGGCAGCCAGATCACCGCTCGCGGTGCTCCGGGTACCTATCAGAAGGCGCCCTTGCCTGGGCGGAACCTGAATGTACGGATCGACGCGCTGAAAGGGCCGCTGTTGTCGGTGGATGCCCGTGGCGGGACCGGCGTTCCGGGTTATGTCGGGCTCGATGGGGCCAACGGCGCGGAGCCGGGCTGCACCTGGGGCAGTGCCGGACGCGGCTCGGACGGTGACAATGGCGGAGATGGCCGCCAGGGTGCGCCGGGGGCGCAGGTCCACCTGCAGTTGCCGCGAGACTACCCGGCCGAACAGATCAAGGTTCAGGTCGATGGCGGAGCCGGTGGCCCGGCGGGAGCGGCGGGACGCCCGGGGGCGGGTGGCAAGTCCAAGGGCTGCTTCATTTATGACACGGCGGCTGGCAAGCCTGGCCGACCTGGCCTGGCTGGGCAGCCAGGGCCCCAGGGCGAGGCGGGCAGTGTCACCATCCAGCGGCTTTAGGACGCCTGAGGGGCGCCGGTCGGGCGCCCCTGCAAGCCCGTCTAGAACATCGGCCGCGCCGCGACGATCGCCACCAGCGCCAGGCCGATCAGCAGATTGACGCCCACCAGCCGCCGAATCCTTCCCAGTACCGCCGCTCCCTCGGCCCATTGCCCGGCTTCGACCGCCTTGCGCAGTTCCGGCAACTGCAACGACTGGATACGAAGAAACAGTGCCAACATCACGATGTATAGCCCCATCATGATCTGCACGTAACGTGGCGCCGTCTCGAACCCGCTGAAGCGCAGTTGCAGCAGGCCCACCCCGCTGATCGGCAGAACCGCCACCGCGATCCAGACCCAGACGAAGAACCGCTGAAACACCTGGACCCACAATTTCAGGCGGGCCGGCCCCTCCAGTGCGGCCATGGCCGCCGGGCGCAGGACCATCCAGGCGAAGAACATGCCGCCGACCCAGATCAGGGCCGCCAGCAGATGCAAGGTGTAGGCGAGAGCAAAAACGGTCATTCGGGCACTCCGTTCGGCGCGGGATGAATTAGCGGGGTATGATAGCGGCCATTCGAACCACTGAAAATTTATCCAGCGTTTTTCGCGCCCGAAGAATCATGATCAGCACCGAACTCAAAACCACGATCCAGGGCGCCTACTCGCGTTTCCTCGAAGCCAAGAGCCTCAAGCCGCGTTATGGCCAGCGGCTGATGATCGCCGAAGTGGCGAAGGTTCTCGGCGATATCGACACCGACGCCGAAGGCCGTCGCGACGGCGAGCCGGCGGTGGTGGCGGTCGAGGCCGGCACCGGTACCGGCAAGACCGTCGCCTACAGCCTGGCCGCGATCCCCACCGCCAAGGCCGCCGGCAAGCGCCTGGTGATCGCCACCGCGACCGTCGCGCTGCAGGAACAGATCGTCTACAAGGACCTGCCGGACCTGATGCGCAGCAGCGGGCTGAATTTCAGCTTCGCCCTGGCCAAGGGCCGTGGGCGCTACATGTGCCTGTCCAAGCTCGACATGCTGCTGCAGGAGGGCCATGCGCAAACCGCCACGGCCCAGTTGTTCGAGGAGGAAGGCTTCAAGATCGAGGTCGATGAGGCCAGCCAGAAGCTGTTCACCAGCATGATCGAGAAACTGGCCGGCAACAAATGGGACGGCGACCGCGACAGCTGGCCCACCGCCCTGGAGGACGCCGACTGGGCGCGGCTGACCACCGACCACAGCCAGTGCACCACCCGCCACTGCCCGAACTTCGGCCAGTGCGCCTTCTACAAGGCCCGCGAGGGCATGGGCAAGGTCGACGTGATCGTCACCAACCACGACATGGTGCTGGCCGACCTCGCCCTTGGCGGCGGCGCGGTGCTGCCGGACCCGCGTGACACCCTGTACGTGTTCGACGAAGGCCATCACCTGCCGGACAAGGCCATCGGCCATTTCGCCCACTACACCCGCCTGCGTTCGACCGCCGACTGGCTGGAACAGACTGCCAAGAACCTGACCAAGCTGCTGGCCCAGCACCCGCTGCCGGGTGACCTGGGCAAGTGGATCGAACAGGTCCCGGAGCTGGCGCGGGAGATCAAGACCCAGCAGCAGTTCATGTTCAGCGCCTGCGAGCAGTTGGCCGACTTCCGCAGCGGCGAGGACATGGAGGGCCGCGAACGGCCGCGCCATCGCTTTGTCGGTGGGGTGATCCCCGAGCACCTTCGGGAAATCGGCATCGAGCTGAAGAAGGGCTTCGCCCGTCTCAACGACCTGTTCACCCGCCTGACCGACCTGCTCAAGGAAGGCATGGACGGCGAGGTCAGCATCGGCATCACCAGCAGCCAGGCCGAGGAATGGTATCCGCTGTTCGGCAGCCTGCTGTCCCGCGCCCAGGGCAACTGGGAACTGTGGACCGCGTTCACCACCGAGGACCCCGAGGACAATCCGCCGATGGCGCGTTGGCTGACCCTGGCCGAAAGCGGTGCGCTGTTCGACATCGAGGTCAATGCCAGCCCGATCCTGGCTGCGGACATGCTGCGCCGTAACCTGTGGAACGTGGCCTACGGCGCCCTGGTGACCTCGGCGACCCTGACCGCCCTGGGCACCTTCGATCGTTTCCGCATGCGTGCAGGCCTGCCGAAGACCGCGGTGACGGCAGTGGTACCGAGCCCGTTCCATCATGCCGATGCCGGCGTGCTGCGGGTGCCGGATCTCAAGGCCGACCCCCGTGATGCCGCCGCCCATACCGCGGCGATCATCCGCGACCTGCCGGAACTGGTCGAAGGCTCCCGCGGTTCGCTGGTGCTGTTTTCCTCGCGCAAGCAGATGCAGGACGTGTTCGACGGCCTGGATCGCGACTGGCGCCGCCAGGTGTTCATCCAGGGCAACCTGTCCAAGCAGGAAACCCTCAACAAGCACAAGGCGCGGGTCGACGCTGGCGATTCCAGCGTGCTGTTCGGCCTGGCGAGCTTCGCCGAGGGGGTCGACCTGCCCGGTGCCTATTGCGAACACGTGGTGATCGCCAAGATTCCTTTCGCCGTACCGGACGATCCGGTCGAGGCGGCGCTGGCCGAGTGGATCGAGGCCCGTGGCGGCAATCCGTTCATGGAGATCGCCGTGCCGGACGCCTCGCTCAAGCTGGTGCAGGCCTGTGGCCGGCTGCTGCGCACCGAGGCGGACCGGGGGATCATCACCTTGCTCGACCGGCGCCTGGTCACTCAGCGCTACGGGAAGGCTATCCTCAATGCCTTGCCACCATTCCGGCGTGAAATATCTTGATGTGACGTAGGTTAAATCGCCTATTTCGTTGTCTATGGAGGGCGCTTTCGAGGGCCGCACGAAACTGCCCAGCCGCTTTCGTGCAGAGCCCGGCGCCACGCAGGCCGTTGACTGGCCGATAGGGAGAACTGGATTCAAATGATTCGCCGTACGCTGCCCACCGTTTTTGCTCTGCTGTTTGCCGCGCCATTGCTGGCCGCGCCTGCGGGCCAGCAGACCCTGTTCAACTTCGTTCGCCCCGCCGATGTGGTGCAGGTGGTGACCAATGGTACGGATCTGCCGCAATCCAACGCCGAACAGACAGCCGAGGGCGAGGTGCTGCGTCGCGTCACCTTCACCCCGACGGCGCAACCGAGTCTGCGTCTGACGCCCCAGAGCGGTGCGTGGGACTGGTCGCAGTCCGGGGTGATGAGCCTGCGCATCCAGAGTGCGATGGACTGGGCGCTGACGCTCAACGTGACGATCCAGAGCAACGACGGCAAGACCCTCACCAGTCGCGTCGACCTGCCGGCCGGCCCGGCACAGACCCTGCTGGTGCCGTTGCAGGCCTTTTCGCCGCTGAGCCAGGGCATGCGCGCCGGCCCACCGATGCCCCTGAGCGTGGATGGCCAGCGGGTGCTGCTGGCCAGCAGCGTCGGTGAGCTGGACCGCAAGCAGGTGGTGTCGGTGACCTTGTCGATGGACAAGCCGAAAGTGGCGCAGAACATCCTGCTGGAGCGCTTTGGCGTGCAGAACGGCGATGATGTGATCAAGGCCGCCTACAGCTCGCTGGTCGATGGCTACGGCCAGTCGAACCGCGCCAGGTGGCCGGAGAAGGTCACGTCCGATGAGCAACTCAGGAGTGCGGCCAATCGCGAGGGTCAACAGCTCAAGGGCTGGCTGGCCGAGCGTGAACGCAACGGCCTGGACAAGTTCGGTGGCTGGACCAAGGGCCCGGGCTTCGACGCCACGGGTTTTTTCCGTACCGAGAAGCATGACGGGCGCTGGTACCTGGTGACGCCGGAAGGCCATCCGTTCTATTCCCTCGGGGTCAATACGGTCAGCGCCAGCGACCAGCAGACCTATGTCGAGGGGCGTGAATGGATGTTCGGTGACCTGCCCAGGGACGGCGAGCCCCTGGCCGCCTACTACGGCCAGGGCGATAACAGCGTCGCCCTGGCCTCCAACGCCGGACGTGGATTCAACCGTGGACGCTGGTTCGACTTCTATGGTGCCAACCTGCAACGTACCTATGGCAAGCCTTGCGTCCAGCCCAAGGAGGGTGAGCCGGAGCCGCCGTGCGCCGAAGGTTTCGATGCCAAACGCTGGCAGACGCACACGCTGGACCGACTGCAGGCCTGGGGTTTCAACACCATCGGCAACTGGAGCGATCCGGCCCTGGGCCTGAACGATCGCGTGCCTTACACCCTGCCGCTGTCGATCGTCGGTGACTACGCCAGCATCAGCACCGGCAACGACTGGTGGGGCGGTATGCCCGACCCGTTCGACCCGCGCTTTGCCATGGCGACCGAGCGTGCAGTCGCCATCGCTGCCCGCGATCATCGCGACGACCCGTGGCTGGTGGGCTATTTCGCCGACAACGAGCTGGCCTGGGCCGGTCCCGGCGACGATCCGAAATCCCGCTATGCGCTGGCCTATGGCACCTTGCGCCTGACCACCGACGTGGCTGCCAAACGTGCGTTCCTCAAGCAGTTGCGCGACAAGTATCGCAACCAGCAGGGGCTGTCGAAGGCCTGGGGTGTGGATATCCCGACCTGGGAGCAGATGGAGGACCCGGGCTTCGAGGCGCCGCTGCCGAACCCGGAGCACCCGGAAATCGAGGCTGACCTCAAGTATTTCCAGAAGGTCTTTGCCGATACCTACTTCAAGACCATCTCCGATTCGCTGAAGTGGCACGCCCCCAACCACCTGCTGCTGGGCGGACGCTTTGCCGTCAGTACACCGGAGGCGGTGGCCTCCTGTGCCCAGTACTGCGATGTGCTGAGCTTCAACTTCTATACCCTGCAACCCCGCGACGGCTACGACTTCGACCAGTTGAAGGCGCTGGACAAGCCGGTGCTGATCACCGAATTCAACTTCGGCTCACGCGATCGTGGCCCGTTCTGGGGCGGGGTGACCGAGGTGGCGAAGGAAGAGGATCGTGGTCCGGCCTACGCCAACTTCATCAGGCAGGCGGTGAACGAGCCGTCCATCGTCGGTGTGCACTGGTTCCAGTATCTCGATCAGCCGGTGACCGGTCGCCTGCTCGATGGTGAAAACGGTCACTTCGGGTTGGTGGGTATCACCGACGTGCCGTTCCAGGGCTTCGTCGAGAGCGTGCGCAAGAGCAACCTGCAGGCCATTGAGCTGCTGGGCAAGGCCGCGGAGAAAGCCAAGGTCGACGCCCAGCAGAAGGCGGCCAAGGGCATCGACCACGACGACAGTGGCGGCAAGGGCCGCTCCGGCAGCGCCGGCTCGGGTGCCGCCGGGCATGCCGGCGGACACTCGGGCAACGGCCACTGATCGAAAAGACGCCCTGGGCCGACTCAGTGGCGTCTTTTCCTACAGGACGGGTGTGAGAACCGTTCGACCCGTGTCTGTTCCCAAACCCGACAATCGCTGGAACAATGCACGCACTTTGTCAGGCGTTTGCCCGGGGGAATTCAAGGGTGCAGATTCAGGGTCATTTCGAGCTTCAATTCGAGGCGGTTCGCGAGGCGTTCGCGGCCCTCTTCGACGATCCCCAGGAGCGCGGCGCCGCGCTCTGCATCCAGATCGGCGGGGAAACCGTGGTCGATCTCTGGGCCGGCACCGCCGACAAGGACGGTGCCGAGGCTTGGCACAGTGACACCATTGCCAACCTGTTCTCCTGCACCAAGACCTTTACCGCCGTCGCTGCGTTGCAACTGGTGGCCGAGGGCAAGTTGCAGCTGGACGTGCCGGTTGCCCGTTACTGGCCCGAGTTCGCCGCCGCCGGGAAAGAGCACATCACCTTGCGCCAGCTGCTTTGCCATCAGGCCGGCCTGCCGGCCCTGCGCGAGCTGCTGGCACCGGAAGCCCTCTACGACTGGCAGGTGATGGTCGATGCGCTGGCCGCCGAGGCGCCCTGGTGGACGCCCGGTGACGGCCACGGCTATGCGGCGATCACCTATGGCTGGCTGATCGGCGAGCTGTTGCGCCGGGCTGACGGCCGCGGCCCGGGCGAGTCCATCGCCGCGCGGATCGCGCGTCCGTTGGGGCTGGATTTCCATGTCGGCCTGCCGGATGAGGAATTCCACCGGGTGGCGCACATCGCCCGGGGCAAGGGCAATGTCGGTGATGCGGCGGCCCAGCGGCTGCTGCAGGTGACCATGCGCGAGCCGACGGCGATGACCACTCGTGCATTCACCAACCCTCCGTCTATCATGACCAGCACCAACAAACCGGAATGGCGGCGCATGCAGCAGCCGGCGGCCAATGGACACGGCAATGCGCGCAGCTTGGCCGGCTTCTACAGCGGCCTGCTCGATGGCAGCCTGCTGGAAGGAGAAATGCTCGACGAATTGACGCGCGAACACAGCCTGGGCATGGACCGGACCCTGCTGACCCAGACCCGTTTCGGCCTGGGCTGCATGCTGGACCAGCCGGATGTCGCCAACGCCACGTTCGGCCTCGGTGCCAGGGCTTTCGGGCATCCGGGGGCAGGGGGCTCGGTCGGCTTTGCCGATCCGGAGCATGATGTCGCCTTCGGTTTCGTCACCAACACCCTGGGCCCGTACGTTCTGATGGACCCGCGGGCCCAGAAGCTGGTACGGATTCTGGCCGGCTGTCTGTAGAATGCGTGCGCAAAGCCCCAGGTCGGAACCCTGTGGCTTTTCTGCTTTCGAAACGTCTGTTTATACGGCCCTAGGGCCCTTGTAACTACTACTTCATTTTGTGGATCTCCAATGTCATCTAACAAGTCCCTCGCCCTGGCCCTTTGCCTGACCATCACCGGTTGCGCACAAACTCTACAAGATGCAGATGGCGGCCACTGGTGGTCGTTCGGTTCTTCGGACAAGGTGGCCGAGAAGGACGCTGCCCAGGCTTCGACCGGCGCGCCCGCTCCCGCGGCGGCCAAGGACGCCAAGGCCGCAGCACCTGCCGCTGCCAAGGCTGACGAGAAGCCGGTGCCCCTGGCGACTGCCGTCGCTGCCGCGACCAACCCGACGCCTCCTGCGGAAACCCACTGGTGGTGGCCGTTTGGCGGCTCGAACAAGGCCAAGGATGCCGACCAGCCGCCGGTCAAGGCCGTGCCGATGCCTGATCCGAAAATCACCCAGGCCTGGCTCGACGACCATGAGCCGCGTCTGCGCGCCGCTATCCAGGACACTTCGCTGAAGCTGGAACGCCGCGAGAACGTGCTGGTGGTGGTGGCCCCGATCGACGGTTTCTACAATCCCAAGCGTCCGGAAATGCTGCTGCCCATCACCCTTGGCCCGTTCTCCAAGGTTGCCAAGGCAGTCGAGTCCGACCCGCAAACCGCAGTACTGGTGCTGGGCCATGGTGACAACGTCCTGGGTACCGAAGCTGCCCAGTCCCTGAGCCAGCAACGTGCCCAGTCCATCGCGGCGATCTTCCGCCTCAGCGGCCTGCAGCGTGATCGCCTGATCCTGCGCGGCATGGGTTCGGTGATGCCACGTGCGGCCAACGACAGCAATGAAGGGCGTGCGCTGAACCGTCGCATGGAAATCATCCTGACTCCGCAGAACACTATGGTGGCCTTGCTGAGCAAGTACAGCATCCCGGCTCCGGCTCCAGTGCCGGCGACCATGGTCGCCGCCCAGGACGTCAAGCCTGCGGCAGCGGCTCCGGCAGCCAAGAAACCGGCTTCAGCCGCCAAGGGCAAGGCCGCCGCGGCCAAGAAAGCTCCGGCCAAGGCTCCGGCGAAAAAGGCTCCGGCCAAGAAAGCTGCGCCAGCCAAGGCGACTGTGGCGAAGAAAGACGCGGCAGCCGACAGCTCGGCCAAGAACTGATTCGCGACCGACCGATCCTGGATTGAAAAGGAAAGCGCCATGACCCAAGCCCTGGCCGATATGCGCCGCGACTACACCCGCGATGGCCTCACCGAGGCCCAGGCCCCGGCCGAGCCGTTCGCGCTGTTCCACCAGTGGTTCGCCGAGGCGGTGAAGACCGAACAGGCACCGGTGGAGGCCAACGCCATGACCCTGGCGACCGTCGACGAGGACGGTCGGCCACATTGCCGCATCCTGTTGCTCAAGGGCCTGGACGAACAAGGTTTTACCTTCTTCACCAACTACGAGAGCGACAAGGGCCGGCACCTGGCGGCGCGGCCGTTCGCGGCCATGACGTTCTTCTGGCCGACCCTGGAGCGCCAGGTGCGGATCGAGGGGCGGGTGGTCAAGGTCTCGCCAGAGGAATCGGATGCCTACTTCCAGGTGCGCCCGCTGGGTAGCCGCCTGGGGGCCTGGGCGTCACCGCAAAGCCGGGTGATCGCCGACCGTGCGGAACTGGAAGGCCTGCTTCAGGCCACCCAGGCCCGGTTCAGCGATACCCAGCCGCATTGTCCGGAGCACTGGGGCGGTTATCGCCTGCTGCCGGAACGCATCGAGTTCTGGCAGGGCCGTGCCAGCCGCCTGCATGACCGCCTCGACTATCGCCTGGCGGGCAATGGCTGGACGCGTTCGCGCCTGGCTCCCTAACCCGGAAACTCTGCAGCGGCGGCTTCCAGCCAACGCTGCAGATCCCGCCGCTTGACCTTCTGCTTCCTGGCATCCTCGAGACGCTGCAGCATGAACTTTTTTCGTGCCTCGTTGTCTCCCGCAAGAGATAATGCGAGGTCACGATCCATCCAACGTCTGGTTTTCACATACAGCCGCCCGTGGAAATACAAACCGGCGGCAGTGGTGATGGCGATGATGAAGTAATCCATGACGGTCCTTGTGGCAGGCGGGGCGGGCGTTTTGAAAGCGCGCTACCCTGTGCCCGTTTCTGATGTGCGCCGAGTCTGTACTGGCGCTGAATGAAAGCCATTTTATCCGCAGGCTGTCGTGACAGAGGTCAAGCCGCGGAGTTTAATTGAACAATGTCCTTTTGGAGCTGCCTCCCATGCGTAAGTCTGTTCTGCTGATTGCTTCCTTCTCCACAATGGCCATGCTGCTCGGTGGCTGCACCAACAGCCTGACCGGCGATACCTATTCCCGTGATGAGGCCCGTCGCGTACAGACCATCCGCCTGGGTACCATCGAATCCCTGCGTCCGGTCCAGATCGAAGGCACCAACTCGCCAATCGGTGCCGGTGCCGGTGCGATCGTCGGTGGTGTTGGCGGCAGCGCCATCGGTGGCGGCCGCGGCAGTATCGTCACCGCGGTGATCGGTGCGGTGGCCGGTGGCGTTCTGGGCAACATGGCTGAAAAGGGCCTGACCAAGACCCAGGGCGTGGAAATCACCGTACGTGAAGATGACGGCAGCCTGCGTGCCTACGTGCAGGAAGTTGCGCCGAACGAGATCTTCCGTGTCGGCGAGCGCGTGCGTATCTCCACCGTCGGTGGTACCAGCCGCGTTTCCCACTGATCCCTGCGATCAGGCTGTAACAGAAAACCCCGGCCAGTTTCCTGGCCGGGGTTTTCTTTTGTCCGGAGCGTACCGGTCCGCTCCCTCACGGCGCCTCCCGCTGTAGGAGCAAATCTGCTCCGGCGATGGCAAGTCAGGTTCCCACAGGGTAAGTCTGCTCTTGCAATGGCAAGCCATGTTCCTATGGAAGGGCGCTGCGCCGGCTGGCCATGGCCGTGACCACGTAGCCGATCACTGCCGCGAGAATCGAACCGGTGAGGATACCCATGCGATCCATGCCGGCGTAGTCGCTGCTGCCCGGGATGAAAGCCAGGGAACCGACGAACAGGCTCATGGTGAAGCCGATCCCGCAGAGGACCGCCACACCGAGCAGTTGGCCCCAGTTGGCGCCCTGGGGCAGTGCCGCCATGCCGGCCTTGATCGCCAGCCAGGTCAGGCCGAATACCCCGATGGTCTTGCCGACCAGCAGGCCGGCGGCAATCCCCATCGGTACGTGATGGGTGAAGCTCTCCAGGCTGATGCCCACCAGCGATACACCGGCGTTGGCGAAGGCGAACAGTGGCAGGATGCCGAAGGCTACCCAGGGATGCAGGGCATGTTCCAGGTTCAGCAGGGGTGACGGCTCGGCGTTCTTCGTACGCAGCGGGATGCAGAACGCCAGGGTCACGCCCGCCAGGGTCGCATGGACGCCGCTCTTGAGCACGCAGACCCAGAGAATCAGGCCGATGATCAGGTAGGGGCCGAGATTGATCACCCTCAGGCGATTCATCGCGATCAGGGCCAGCAGGCAGGTACCCGCCAGCAGCAGCGAAAGCTCCGACAACTGGCCGGAGTAGAACATCGCGATGACAATGATCGCCCCGAGGTCATCGATGATCGCCAGGGTCATCAGGAACAGCTTCAGCGACACCGGCACACGCTTGCCCAGCAGGGCCAGTACACCGAGGGCGAAGGCAATATCGGTGGCCATGGGAATCGCCCAGCCATCGATTGCCGCCGGGTTCTCCCGGTTCATCAGCCAGTAGATCAGCGCTGGCACCACCATGCCGCCAATCGCCGCCGCGCCCGGCAGGACCACCTGCGAAGGCTTGGACAGATGGCCTTCCAGCACCTCACGCTTGACCTCCAGGCCGATCAGCAGAAAGAACAGCGCCATCAGGCCATCGTTGATCCACAGCAGCAGCGGCTTGGCGATCTTCAGGGCGCCAACCTGGGCGACCACCGGAACCTCCAGGAAGCCGTTGTACAGGTGCGACAGCGGTGAGTTGTTGATAATCAGGGCCAGGACTGCAGCGGCAATCAATAACAGACCGCTGGCGGCTTCCAACTGAAAGAACCGTGTGAAAGTGCTACGCAGGGGCAAGGTTCGCCCTCCATCGATGAAGTCAAAAGGTGGGACACCCAAACCCGTACCCTGAGTTGTTGAAGCAGAACCTGTATTTCTATTTGCGATAACCACAAAGCTGGGGGATCAACTCATGGCAGCCTAGCAGTTACCTGTGCAAATGCGTCCTCACTGTATCTGTGCCGATTGTAGGAAAATTCCTATAGTTGCTGCCGGGTGAATCTCTCACCTTGTTCTTTTCGTGGTTTGGCCTTCAGCTATGCGACGCCAGCCCGTCAGCGCCTTCGGGCGTGTCCGTGACAACGAGTAATCCATCATGAGCGATAACCGACAGTGGTCCCGGGAAGCGATCCGGATCATCGAGGCCGATTTCCAGCGCAGTGCCGATACCCACCTGATTCCCCTGCCATTGCCCGGGCTGCCGGGTATCGAATTGTATTTCAAGGATGAGTCCAGCCATCCCACCGGCAGCCTGAAGCATCGTCTGGCGCGCTCGCTGTTCCTCTATGCGCTGTGTAACGGCTGGCTGAAACCGGGAGCGCCGGTGATCGAGGCGTCCAGCGGTTCGACGGCGATCTCCGAGGCCTACTTCGCCCGGCTGCTGGGGCTGCCGTTCATTGCGGTGATGCCGGCAACCACGTCCCAGGAAAAAATCGCGCAGATCGCCTTCTACGGGGGCAAGAGCCATCTGGTACAGGACCCGACGCAGATCTACGCCGAGTCCGAACGCCTGGCCCGCGAGAGTGGCGGTCATTTCATGGACCAGTTCACCTATGCCGAGCGGGCCACCGATTGGCGGGCGAACAACAACATTGCCGAATCGATCTTCCAGCAGTTGCGCTTCGAGCGGCATCCTGAGCCGAGTTGGCTGATCTCCAGCCCTGGCACCGGCGGCACCACCGCGACCCTGGGCCGTTACGTGCGCTACCGCCAGCACTGCACCCGGGTACTGTGTGCCGATGCCGAGCGTTCGGTGTTCTTCGAGTATTACCAGAGCGGCGATGCCAGCCTGCGTCTAGACTGCGGTTCGCGGATCGAGGGTATTGGCCGGCCACGGGTCGAGGCGTCGTTCCTGCCCAAGGTCATCGATGCGATGGTCAAGGTGCCGGATGCCCTGTCGCTGGCGGCCATGCACTACCTGGCACGGCGCCTGGGGCGGCGGGTCGGCGGTTCCAGCGGGACCAACCTGATCGGTGCGCTGATGGCGGCACGGCAAATGGTCGAGGCCGGGGAGAGCGGTTCGATCGTGGCGATTCTCTGCGATGGTGGCGAGCGTTATGCCACGACCTATTACGACGAGGCCTGGCTCAAGGCCCAGGGGTATGCCCTGGGTGAGCTGATCGAGCAGGTGGCGGCCACGGTCGAGCGGGGCGAGGCATTGCCCGGGAGCGTTCTGCGCGCGGGGATCTGAGGGGGGCTGGCGGTTGCCAGCCGCGAACCATCAGCTACAGGCTGAACCCGCCATCCAACGGGATGATATTGCCGGTCATATAGGCTCCGGCGGTGCTCGCCAGGCTGATGGCCAGCGCCGCCATCTCTTCCTCGCGGTCCCAGCGTTTCATCGGGATCAGCGCGCAATCCTGCGCCAGGGCCTGTTCGTCCTCGACGATATGCCGGGTCATCCTGCTCGGAAAGCGCCCGGGGGCGATCACGTTGACGTTGATATGCTGGCTCACCAGTTCCCGCGCCAGTATCCGCGACATCTGGTGCAGCGCCGCCTTGCTCGGGCCATAGGCGTAGGCCTGTTCCCCAAAGGAGGCGATACCCGCCACCGAGCCGATGTTGATGATGCGTGCCGGATTCTCTGCCGACCCGGCCCGGCGCAGCAGAGGCAGCAACTGCTGGATGCAGCCGAACACCGCCGTGACGTTCAGTTGCATGACCTTCTCCCAGCCCTTGGCCGGGTAGCTGTCCAGCGGCGCTCCCCAGGTGGTGCCGGCGTTGTTCACCAGAATGTCCAGGTGATCGACGAGCCCCGCCAACTGCGTGGCCAGTTCCATGACGCCCGCTTCGCTGGCCAGGTTGGCAGCCAGGGCATGGCAGCGGCCGAGGGTGCCAAGCTCCGCGGCGGTCTGCCGGCAGGCCTCGGCATCGCGAGCGCAGACATAGACCGTGGCACCGGCCTCGACATAGGCCTTGGCGATCATCCTGCCGATACCACGGGTGCCGCCGGTCACCAGAGCGGTGCGGCCTTGCAGGGAAAAGTAGGGATGCATGGCGAGTCCTGAGCGGGAAAGGGTCGTCATACCCTAGCCGCCGGACTCGGCCAGTGGAGCCATTATTGCCCCGGGGAATGTCGCGTCATGCCCGTGGAACCGGCCGGCCCGCGCCGGCCTGGGTCACTGGCGTACACGCAGGGTCAGGCCCTTGAGGAAGTTGCGCAGCAACTGGTCGCCACAAGGGCGATAGTTGTTGTGGCCGACCTTGCGGAACAGCGCGCTCAGTTCCGGCTTGGAAATCGGGAAATCGACCGACTTGAGGATCGTGTGCAGGTCGTCTTCCTTGAGTTCGAACGCCACCCGCAGTTTCTTCAGGATGATGTTGTTGGTCACCGGCAGTTCGATCGGCAGCGGCGGGCGGCTATCGTCCTTGCCGCGCTTGAAGATCACCAGACCGTCGAGGAAGTAGGCCATGACCTCGTCGGGGCAGTGCACGAAGCCTTCTTCGTCATCCTTTTTCAGGTAGCTGACGATATCTGTCCGGGAGGTTTCGAAACCGGTCAGCCTGATGATATCGGCGAGCTTGGCGTCGCTGATATCGAGCATGTAGCGCACGCTGCGCAGCACATCGTTGTGAATCATGGGGACAGTCCTGGGGGGGGGGAGACGCCGCGTATCCGCAGCGGCGTTGAAATTAAAACTTTTCCTTGGGCGACAGGTAGCGCCACTGGCCGACCGGCACCTTGCCGATGGAGACACCGCCGAGACGAATCCGGCGGATGGCCACGACCTGGAGGCCGACGGCTTCGCAAAGCTGGGCGATCAGGCCCGGCTGCGGGTTCTTCAGGGCGAAGCGCAGGCGGTTTTCGTTCTGCCAACTGGCCTTGGCCGCCGGCAGTTCGCGACCCTTGACGGTGATACCGCGGCCAATTCGTTCCAGCCCGTTCTCGCTCATCTGGCCGCTGACTTCGACCACGTACTCCTGCTCGACCTTGGCGATATCCTCGGTCAGCTTGCGCAGGACCTTCCAGTCCTGGGTGAACACCAGCAGGCCGCTGGCATTGGCCTGCAGTTCGGCTGCACTGCTCAGGCGCAGGAAGTGCCCGCGCAACGGGCGCTTGCCGTAGCGGTGCTCCTCGGACAGGCTGGCGGCGCCCAGCAATTGGCGGGCGCTGTCGGTATCGAGGCCGGCGGGCTGGTTCAGCAGCAGGGTCACCGGCTCTGGCGCGGTGGCCTTGGCATTCGGGTCCAGCTCGACCTTCTGGCTGTCGACCTTGAACTGTGGCTCGTCGATGACGTCGCCGTCGACCGTGACCCAGCCACCCTCGATGAACAGCTCGGCCTCCCGGCGGGAGCAGCCGACCAGCTCGATGAGGCGTTTGGAAAGGCGAATGGGTTCAGACATGACAGCGGCCGTAACGAAAAAGGGCTGTCATTGTACCTGCCCGGCCCTCACAGCAGGCGAGTTTGTTTCCCGCTCAGCGTTTCAGTTGCAGGTGCAGCAGTGGATACGGCTGCCCCATACCGTCGTGCTCCGAACGCCCGACCACCTCGAAACCCTGTTTGAAGTAGAAGCCGATGGCCTGTGGATTCTGTTCGTTGACGTCCAGCCGGTTGGCGTTCAGATGGTCGATCGCATACCACAGCAGCAGCTTGCCCAGGCCCTGCCCGCGGTGTGGCGGGGCGATGAAGAGCATCTCCACCTTGCCTGCCGCGACGCCGGCGAAGCCGCTGATCCGCTGGCGTGAATCGCGGGTGCAGATCAGCATCACCGCGTCCAGGTAGCGGGTCAGCACCAGGTTCTTCAGCAGCTCGATGTAGCTGTCCGGGAGAAAATCGTGGGTGGCACGTACGGAGGCTTCCCAGACCTCGGTCAATTCCAGGTAGTCGTTCGGCCTGGGGGTGTAGATGGCTGAGTGCTGGCGCATGTCGCCGTTTCCTTGTCTGACGCGAGGCGGGTCGTTCAGCCAAACGATAGTCGTAAAAAAGCCCCGCATCTCGTGGAAAGAGCGGGGCTTTTCGACTTTTTTACGGCTTACAGGCGCTCGGCCCAGAGATCGTACTCGTCGGCGTCGGTCACCCGGCACCAGATCTTGTCGCCCGGCTTGAGGTCGCCGGCACCGTCGATGAACACGTTGCCGTCGATTTCCGGTGCGTCGAAGAAGCAGCGGCCAACGGCGCCGTTTTCGTCGACTTCGTCGATCAGCACTTCGATTTCCTTGCCGATGCGCTGTTGCAGGCGAGCCGAGCTGATGGCCTGCTGGTGCGCCATGAAACGCTCCCAACGCTCCTGCTTGACCTCGTCCGGGACCACGTCCAGGCCCAGGTCATTGGCCGGGGCGCCTTCGACCGGCGAGTACTGGAAGCAGCCGACGCGATCGAGCTGGGCCTCGGTCAGCCAGTCGAGCAGATACTGGAAGTCTTCCTCGGTTTCGCCGGGAAAGCCCACGATAAAGGTCGAACGGATGATCAGTTCCGGGCAGATCTCGCGCCAGTTCTTGATCCGCGCCAGGGTCTTGTCCTCGAACGCCGGGCGTTTCATGGCCTTGAGCACTTTGGGGCTGGCGTGCTGGAACGGGATGTCCAGGTACGGAAGGATCTTGCCGGCGGCCATCAGCGGGATCAGTTCGTCGACGTGCGGGTACGGGTAGACGTAGTGCAGGCGCACCCAGACGCCCAGGCTGCTCAGGGCTTCGCACAGCTCGGTCATGCGGGTCTTGACCGGGGCGCCGTTCCAGAAGCCGGTGCGGTACTTCACGTCGACGCCGTAGGCACTGGTGTCCTGGGAGATCACCAGCAGTTCCTTGACGCCGGCCTTGACCAGGCGCTGGGCTTCGTCGAGGACGTCACCGACCGGGCGGCTGACCAGCTTGCCGCGCATCGACGGGATGATGCAGAAGCTGCAGTTGTGGTTGCAGCCTTCGGAAATCTTCAGGTAGGCGTAATGGCGTGGGGTCAGCTTGACGCCCTGTGGCGGTACCAGGTCGATCAGCGGGTTGTGGTCCTGGCGTGGCGGCACCACCTCGTGCACCGCGCCGACCACCTGCTCGTACTGCTGCGGGCCGGTCACCGCCAGCACGCTGGGGTGCACCTCGCGGATGTTGCCTTCTTCCACGCCCATGCAGCCGGTGACGATGACCTTGCCGTTTTCCTTGATCGCTTCACCGATCACTTCCAGGGACTCGGCCTTGGCACTGTCGATGAAACCGCAGGTGTTGACCACCACGACATCGGCGTCCTGGTAGGTGGAGACGACGTCATAGCCTTCCATGCGCAGTTGCGTGAGGATGCGCTCGGAGTCCACGAGGGCCTTCGGGCAACCAAGACTTACGAATCCGACCTTGGGATTGGCCGGCGCGGTGGGGGTGGACATGTCTAACCTCGGTTGGGGTGTCAGGTCGTTCGGCGACGCGCAGGGTCGGCGACGACGGGCGCTTGCCGCGCCTCTGATCAAAAAGTGCGCAATTCTAGCGGCGGACGCGGCACTTGAACAGCTTTATGGAGGGAAATGCGACGAGTGCTGCGCTATGCTTCGCCGCGATGCGCTTCGCTGTTATTTTTTGTTTCAAATTACCGGCAAAAGATTGAGCATCGGCAACGGTAGTAAAAGCAGCGCATGCTGAACTGACATGCTGAACTGAAAAAAGAATAGTGCTTCTTTGAAGAAGCCCCGGTCCGGGTTGTGGGGGAGTAGTTGATGGGTCAGGCAGTGAGTCAGGCGCAAGCCGGGCACCCGGCGGCGAAGCCGCTGGGCATGCTGGTTGCCGCGGTGGGGGTGGTGTACGGCGATATCGGCACCAGCCCGTTGTATACCCTCAAGGAGGTGTTCGCCGGCGGCTACGGGGTTCAGGTCAATCACGATGGCGTCTTCGGGATTCTGGCACTGATTTTCTGGTCGTTGATCTGGGTGGTCTCGATCAAGTACGTGTTGTTCATCCTGCGCGCGGACAACCAGGGCGAGGGCGGGATCATGGCCCTGACCGCACTGGCGCGAAGCGCGTCGGCGTCCTACCCGCGGTTGCGGGCGATATTGATCATTCTCGGTCTGATCGGCGCGGCGCTGTTTTACGGTGACAGCATGATCACGCCGGCGATCTCGGTGCTGTCGGCGGTGGAGGGCCTGGAGCTGGCTTTCGATGGCCTGGAACACTGGGTGGTGCCCCTGGCGCTGATTGTGCTGGTGGGGTTGTTCCTGATCCAGAAACACGGCACGGCGAGCATCGGCAAGCTGTTCGGCCCGGTGATGGTCGCCTGGTTCCTGGTGCTGGCGTTCCTGGGGGTGCATGGTATCGCCCAGCATCCGGAGGTGCTCAGCGCACTGAACCCGATGTGGGGTGTGCGCTTCTTCATCGTGCATCCCGGCATGGGCGTGGCGATCCTTGGCGCCGTGGTGCTGGCGCTGACCGGTGCCGAGGCGCTGTATGCCGACATGGGGCACTTCGGTCGCAAGCCCATCGCCCGTGCCTGGTTCGCCCTGGTGCTGCCGGCGCTGGTGCTGAACTATTTCGGCCAGGGTGCCCTGCTGCTGGAGAACCCGGAGGCGGCGCGCAACCCGTTCTACCTGCTGGCACCGTCCTGGGCACTGATCCCGCTGGTGGGACTGTCGACCCTGGCCACGGTCATCGCCTCCCAGGCGGTGATTTCCGGAGCCTTCTCGCTGACCCGCCAGGCGATCCAGCTCGGCTATATCCCGCGCATGTACATCCAGCACACCTCGAGCGCCGAGCAGGGGCAGATCTACATCGGAGCGGTGAACTGGACCCTGATGGTTGGCGTGATCCTGCTGGTGCTCGGTTTCGAATCGTCCAACGCACTGGCTTCGGCCTACGGCGTGGCGGTGACCGGCACCATGCTGATCACCAGTATCCTGGTGTCGGCGGTGATGCTGCTGTTGTGGAAATGGCCACCGATTCTCACCGTGCCGATCCTGGTCGGGTTCCTGCTGGTGGATGGCTTGTTCTTCGCCGCCAACGTGCCGAAGATCGTCCAGGGCGGGGCTTTCCCGGTGCTGGCGGGGATCGTGCTGTTCCTGTTGATGACCACCTGGAAGCGCGGCAAGGAGCTGCTGGTCGATCGCCTCGACGAAGGCGGCCTGCCACTGCCGATCTTCATCGGCAGTATCCGCGTGCAGCCGCCGCACCGTGTTCAGGGTACGGCGGTGTTCCTTACCGCGCGCCCGGATGCGGTGCCCCATGCCTTGCTGCATAACCTGTTGCACAACCAAGTGCTGCACGAGCAGGTGGTGCTGCTGACGGTGGTCTACGAGGATATTCCGCGGGTGCCGGCCCAGCGTCGCTTCGAGGTCGACGCCTATGGCGAGGGCTTCTTCCGGGTCATTCTGCACTTCGGTTTCACCGACGAGCCTGACGTGCCGGAAGCGTTGAAGCTGTGCCATCTCGACGAGCTGGATTTCAGCCCGATGCGTACCACCTACTTCCTCAGCCGCGAGACCGTGATTGCCTCGAAACTGGTCGGCATGGCCCGCTGGCGCGAGTCGCTGTTCGCCTTCATGCTGAAGAATGCCAACGGCAACCTGCGGTTCTTCAAGCTGCCGGTCAACCGGGTGATCGAGCTGGGGACCCAGGTCGAGATGTAATCCCGGAGCATGAAAAAGCCCCCGTTACCTGGCGGTAGCGGGGGCTTTTTTATCGGTCTGGCTTGAGCCTACTCAGCCTTGTCCTTGTTCTGGCGCTTGTCGATCGCCGCGATCAGGCGCTTGGCCAGTGCCGGATAGTTCTCGTCGAAGTGGTGCCCGCCTGGCAGTTCCATCGGCTCGCCCACGGCGGTCTTGGTGGTGCAGCCGCTTTCGTCGACCTCTTCCTTGCCGTAGATGCACAGCACCTTGGCTGCTGGCAGCCTGGCCATGTCGGGGCCGGTGTCCAGCTCCATGCCAGCCTTGCCCAGCCAGCCGTCGACGTGGATCTCGAAGCTGCCGCTGCGGGCGAAGGCCAGCAGGATAATCGCGTCCACCCGCTGTTGTTCGGCTTCCGGCAGGTGGTTGTAGATCGCCGGCAGCACGTCCGCGCCAAACGAGTAACCGGTCAGCACGAAGCGCTTGGTGCCCCATTTCTGCCGGTAGTGCTGCATCAGTTCGGTCAGGTCGACGGCGCTCTGTTCCGGGCTCTTGTGCTGCCAGTAGTAGCGCAGGGTGTCGATGCCGACCACCGGGTAGCCCATCTTCGCCATTTCGCCGGCGACGTCACGGTCCAGGTCGCGCCAGCCACCGTCGCCGGAAAGGAACAGGGTCACGGTGTCGGTGGTCTGGCCGGCCGGCACCTCGACCACCGGGATCGCCAGGCCGCCGTTCTCGTTGCCCACCAGCATCTTGCGCAGTTCGTTGTTCAGGACCTGCGGCAGATGGATGTCGTAGTCGCTGATGCTGGTCTCGGCGTTGGGTTGATCGCGCACGAAGGCCGCGCTCGGATCGTCCGGGCCGTCGTTCCAGGCCACCAGCCAGTGGCCATGGGCCGCGGTTTTCGGTACTGGCGTGCTGCAGCCCGGCTGCTCGAGGGTGAAACCGACCGAGATGGCCTGGGCCTTGTCGTTGCTCTGGCTGGCCAGCCAGTTCCAGGCCAGGGAGGCGCCGGGGCCGATGCCGGTGACCACGGTGGCCGGACCGTTCAACTGCTTCATCGCCGCGTCGAGCGCAGCCTGCTGCAGCTTGCAGTCGTCCTTGGGCAGGATCACCTGGACGATCTGCGCCGAGCCACCGCGGCTCAAGGCCGCCAGTTGCTTGTCGCTCAGGGCGTCTTCGGCGAGCGTGGCAACGATGACCTGGGCCTTGGGCTTGGTGCCGGGAATCAGGCGGGTCAGGGGCGAGCCATCGGGCTGGGCCAGGTGTTCGATGGCCGGTTCCGGCGCGGGACGCTTCGAGAACCAGTAGCCGACGCCGAGAAGCGCGGCCAGGACTACCACTATTACCAGTACAAACCGCCAGGAGCGTCGAATCATCAGCGTTTCACCAATCCAGTCAAGCCACCCGCGATCAGGGCAGCGGTATCGGCCAGGGCGACCAGCGGATCGAGTCCGGCTGGTACGGCCATGTAACGGGGTTCCCAGTCAGGCTGGAACTTGTCCTTGAAGCGGCGCAGCCCCTGGAAGTTGTAGAGCTGCTCGCCGCGCTGGAACACCATCGAGCCCAGGCGCTGGGTCAGTGGCGCACCCCGCCGCGGTTGCAGGCCGGAGAGCGGCACCATGCCAAGGCTGAAGCGGGCGTAGCCCTGCTGCTTGTAGTGCTGGATCAGGCCGACCATCAGGAACTCCATGGTCAGCTTCGGTGCATCGGGGTGCGAGCGCATCAGGTCGAGGCTGGCCAGCTCGTGGCTGTGGGTCTCGAGCAGGTTGGCGAACGCCACCGGGCGACCTTCGAAGTGGATGATCGCCACCCGGAAGTGATTGATGTAGTCCGTGCTGAAGCGGCCCAGGGAGAAGCCTTTCTCGCGGACGTTCTTGCCGGTCAGCCAGGCGTCGGAGATCACCTTGAGCTCGTCCATCGGCGCCTGTCCCGGCTCGTAGATCTCCAGGGACAGGCCGTCGCGGCTGCCACGGTTCCAGGTGTAGCGCAGGTCCTTCATCTCCTTGCCCTTGGACTCGAGGTCGAAGCGCTTGAGATCGACCCGGGCCTCTTCGCCGAGCTTGATGGCGGTCAGGCCGATGTCCATGTAGTACGGCAGGTTTTCGGCGCGGACCTGATAGAACACCGGACGGGCGTGATGGGTGTCGCACAGGTCGCGGAACTGCCAGATCAGTTCGGCACGCTGGCGCGCCGGGCCGATCGGGTCGTACAGCGCCACCAGGCTGCGGCCGCGGCGGGCATACATGAGGAAGGCGGTATCGCTGGGGTGGAACAGGAACGCCTTGTCGCCGGTCAGTGCCAGGCCACCGTCGGGCTGGTCGGAGGCCAGCAGGATCTTGTGGGCGCGGTCCAGTTCTTCGGCATTGGGCTGGTGGATCACCGGGCGTTCGGTGCGCAGCAACCACGTCAGCGAGACCACTACCAGCAGCACGGCGGCGCCCAGCAACGAGCGCAGGCCACGGGGGGCGTCACCATCCAGTGCGAACTGCCACCACAGTTCATGGCTGTAGGGCACGTCCTGGTAGGCGAACAGCAGCAGCCATACCGACGCGCCGAGTACACACAGGCTGGCCACCAGGTACAGCGGCGAGAACGGCAGTTCGGTCAGGCGGCTGGGGCGGTAGAAGGAGCGGCGGAACATGCCCAGCAGGCAGGCGGTGGCCGTCAGCATGCTGGCTTCTTCCCAGTCGAAGCCCTTGAGCAGCGAAAGCAGGGCGCCGACCAGCAGCAGGATCATGGTCAACATCCAGGCGGCCGACAGGCGCCGGCGCAGGCCCTGGGCCAGCAGCAGGCAGAGTACGCCGACCAGGCTGGCACCGAAGTGCGAGGCGTCGATCAGGCGGTCCGGCACCAGGAAGTCGATACCTTCCAGGCGGGTGTCGATTTCCGGGGTGGCGCCGGAGAACAGCAGGGCCACACCGGAGAGGAAGACCAGTACCGCGAGGATCGGCGCGGCCAGGCCGGAGGCCACGCGCATGCTCTGGCGCGAGGCGATCAGGCGCTGGGCTTCGGTGCTCAGCAGCGCCAGGCAGGCCAGCAGCAGCGGCAGCAGTACATAGATCAGACGATACAGCAGCAGCGCCGCAGCCAGTGGTGCCGCGCCCAGTTCATTGGTGAAGGCGGCCAGCAGGATCGCTTCGAACACCCCGACACCGCCGGGCACGTGGCTCAGTACCCCGGCCGCCAGCGCCAGCAGGTAGACCAGCAGGAAGGCACCGAACGGCGGCGCCTCCGGCAGCAGCAGATAGAGCACGGTGGCCGCCGCCGCCACGTCCAGGGCGGTGATGACCAGTTGCAGCAGGGTCAGGCGCGCACTGGGCAGGCGCAGGGTCCGGCGGCCGACCTTGACCAGCAGATTGTTCGGAATCGGTTGTTCCGGCAGGCGACGGCGATAGATGCCCAGCGCCAGCAGTGCGGACAGACCGAGGATGGCAACGGCGATGCCGCCCAGCAGATAGGGCGGCAGGTGCAGGGCCTGGGAGGCCGCCGGCAGGTTGCTCAGGGTCGCCAGGGCAGCCAGCGGTGGCAGGGCGCAGCCCAGCGACAGGCTGGCGAACAGGGTCATCCGTGCGACTTCGGCGGCGCCCAGGCCATTGCGGGCGTAGAGACGGTAGCGGACCGAACCGCCGGAGAGCAGCGACAGGCCGATGGCATTGCCGATGGCGAAGGCAGTGAAGCCGCCGAGCATCAGGGTCTTGCCGGGCAGTTGGACATCCGCGTAGCGGCTGGCGGACCACTCATAGCCGAGCAGGATGAGGAAGCCGATGGCGGTGGCCGCCACCGCTCCGCCCAGGGCCGGCTTGGGCACGCTCATGATCGAGTCGTGCAGTGCATCCAGGTCCAGCTCCATCAGCAGATGGCGACAGGCGACCAGGGCAATGGCGAACAGCAGCAGAGTGACGGCCAAGCCGACGGATTGGCGATATTTGCTCAACAGATCCAGCCAGCGCAAACGGGTGGCTGCAATCGGGTGTGTCGCTGTGACGGAGTCTTGTGGTTCAGACGAGTTGGCGCGCATCAATCACCTCTAGGATTGTGCGCGACAGGATGGAGGTATCCAGCCAAGTTACCAATCCCTATGGACAAAATAATTACAAATATTAACGCGTCTCGCCGCTTTGCGGCGACCCACGCCCCGGGGCTTTTGTAGAGGAAGTTTGTTGCGAATTCAGCATAGCCTGTGCAGCGATTGACTCCGATTTCCGTCGAGGGTTCGTGCGGTTGGCTGGAAGGACTTTTTCGACGGATACAAAAAAGGCCACTCTTTCGAGTAGCCTTTTCTGATATTTGGTTGCGGGAGCCGGATTTGAACCGACGACCTTCGGGTTATGAGCCCGACGAGCTACCAGGCTGCTCCATCCCGCGTCAGTGAGGCGGCATTCTACAGTCGAACGGCGCGCTGTCAACCATTAATGGTCCGAAAGGTCAAAAAAATGCAGAAATGCCGGGAATGACTCTATGGCTTCCATAAGCCTCAGGCAGCCAAGGCTTTTTTGAATCGAAGGGGAGTGGTGCTGGGTAGAAATAGCCAGAAACAAAAAAGGCCATATCTTTCGATATGGCCTTTCCTGATGTTTGGTTGCGGGAGCCGGATTTGAACCGACGACCTTCGGGTTATGAGCCCGACGAGCTACCAGGCTGCTCCATCCCGCGTCTGATGTGGCGGCATTCTACAGATCTGTGCGGGTCTGTCAAACCCTAATTTCAAAAAACCTCTTTATTGTTCAACTGCTTAGCCTCTGCCGACAGGCTTTGAGGTAGCTCGGGGCCATGCCAGGCAAGGGTTTCAGCTCTATTGTGGTCGAAGCGTCGATTGAAAAAATAAATTCATTGGGGCTGATCCGCACAATCTGCGAAGGAGGTGCAAACTACTGGTGCTATATACAGTTACTGGTGCGATACTGGCGCTCTATGGCATCCGTTTCCAGAACTGTCCTACATGACGCAACGCAAAATCATTCACGTCGACTGTGATTGCTTCTACGCCGCCATCGAGATGCGTGACGATCCGAGCCTGGCAGGCAGGCCAATGGCGGTGGGCGGTTCAGCGGAACGCCGGGGGGTGATCGCCACCTGCAATTACGAGGCACGGGCATTCGGTGTGCGTTCGGCGATGTCCTCGCGGCACGCCCTGGGGCTGTGCCCGGACCTGCTGATCGTGAAGCCGCGGATGGAGGTGTACAGGGAGGTTTCGAAGGAAATCCAGGGGATCTTCCGCGACTATACCGACCTGATCGAGCCGTTGTCGCTCGACGAGGCCTATCTCGATGTTTCCGACAGCCCGCACTTTGCCGGCAGTGCGACGCGCATCGCCCAGGATATCCGGCGACGGGTCTCCCGGCAGTTGCACATCACGGTCTCGGCAGGTGTTGCACCGAACAAGTTCCTGGCGAAAATCGCCAGCGACTGGAGAAAACCCGATGGGCTGTTCGTGATCACGCCCGACCAGGTGGAGGACTTTGTCGCCGAGCTGCCGGTGAGCAAGCTGCATGGCGTCGGCAAGGTCACGGCACAGAAGCTGGAGCGGCTGGGGATCGTCGACTGCCTGCAGTTACGCGAGTGGGGCAAGTTGGCCCTGGTGCGCGAGTTCGGCAGTTTTGGCGAGCGTCTCTGGGGGCTGGCGCGGGGCATCGACGAGCGTCTGGTGCAAAACGACAGTCGGCGGCAGTCGATCAGCGTGGAAAACACCTATGACACCGATCTGCCCGATCTTGAGCATTGCCTGGAAAAACTGCCGGAATTGATGGAGACCCTGGCCGGACGCATGGCGCGGCTGGACAGCAGCTATCGACCGGGCAAGCCGTTCGTCAAGGTGAAGTTCCACGACTTCACCCAGACCACCCTGGAGCAGGCCGGGGCCACGCGGGATCTGGAGAGTTACCGGCAGTTGCTCAGCCAGGCGTTCGCCCGGGGTGGCAAGCCTGTTCGCCTGTTGGGAATTGGCGTGCGCCTGCAGGATCTGCGCGGCGGGCATGAGCAACTGGAACTGTTCAGTCGTTGAAGGGCCCGCCTCGCAGAAGCTGGGCCCCCGATCGACTCAAATAGCCCCGGGATCGGCCACCAGGCGTCCGGCGTTCCTGGTCAGCGACTTGAGGAACTCCCGCTGCAACTCGGGATCGTTGCGGGTCAGTTCGATCAGGCTCTGTTCCAGCTCGCTGGCTTCCTCTTCCAGGCCCAACTCCGACAGGCGCTTGACCCGATGCACCCACTGGCTGACATCGTCGCCCTCGAGGTCGTCGTAGATCAGCGCGTGAGCCTCGACCAGCTTGCCGCGCAGCTTGCTACTGATGGACAGGCTGGAGTCGGAATGGATCTGGTCCTGGGTGTCCTCGACCCGAATCGTCAGGCTGCCGATTTGGTTCAGGTCCTGCTCGGCAAACGGACTGTCGAGCAGGTTCAGGCGCAGGACGCCGTGGCGGTCGGTGGTCAGTTCGTAGGTCTGGCGACCGGCGATCACCTCGACCGGACGCTCGGCCCAGGGCAGGCTCGAGTATTCCATGCGCTTGTCGCGCTGGACTTCCTCGATGGCGGCCAGGTTCTGCTGCGCCCGGCCATGGGACTGCATGTTCATGAACGGGTTGAGGCCGTCGACACCGTAGCTCAGCCAGTCGTGGGTCACGCTGGTGGGCAGGGAGCCGAGGGCGAACACGTTGACCACGTTGGCGCCGATGCCACCGACCAGCGCCACGGCGCCCAGCGGTATCTCGTAGGCCTTGCGCCAGGGCTGGTAGGGTGTATAGCGGTCGTAGCGACGGGTGACATCGAACTCGGTGACCTCGAAGGTCTTCTGTTCGTGGATGCGTACGCGACGCTGTGGCAATTCGAGGATCTTCGGCTCGCCGACATCGATCTGCAGGCTGTGTTCGAGCAGTTTGCGCTCGACGCGTTCCTCGTGCTCGCTGCGCTGTGACATCGGGTTGGCACAGCCGGCCAGCAGCAGGGCGCCGCACAAGGCGGCGCCCCCTAGGGTCAAGGTACTTCGACTGGACATGAGGGCTCTATCCGGGTTCAGCGACGGATACGGGCCTGGAGGAACGACAGGACGTCGGCAACCGGCAGCACCTGCGCCTCGCTCTCGGTACGGCTCTTGTATTCCAGGTTGCCTTCGGCCAGGCCACGGTCGCTGACCACGATCCGGTGAGGGATACCGATCAGCTCCATGTCGGCGAACTTGATGCCCGGGCTGGTCTTCTTGTCGCGGTCGTCCAGCAGCACCTCGAAACCGGCAGCAGTCAGCTCGGCGTAGAGCTTGTCGGTGGCTTCGCGAACCTGCTCGGTCTCGTAGCGCAGCGGTACCAGGGCGATCTGGAAGGGCGCGAGGCTGTCGCTCCAGATGATGCCGTTGTCATCGTTGTTCTGCTCGATGGCCGCTGCCACCACGCGGGATACGCCGATGCCGTAGCAGCCCATGGTCAGGGTGACCGGCTTGCCGTTCTCGCCCAGCACCTGGCACTTCATCGCTTCGCTGTACTTGGTGCCCAACTGGAAGATGTGCCCGACTTCGATGCCGCGCTTGATTTCCAGGGTGCCCTTGCCGTCGGGGCTCGGATCGCCGGCGACGACGTTACGCAGGTCGGCGACAGTCGGTACGGGCAGGTCACGCTCCCAGTTCACGCCGAAGTAGTGCTTGTCGTCGATGTTCGCGCCGATCCCGAAGTCGCTCATCAGGGCGACCGAACGGTCGATGATGATCGGCAGTGGCAGGTTCAGCGGACCGAGGGAGCCGGCGCCGGCGCCGATGGCGTCACGCAGTTCGGCGTCGGAGGCCATGACCAGCGGGCTGGCGACGCCAGGCTGGTTGGCGGCCTTGATTTCGTTCAGTTCGTGGTCGCCACGGACGATCAGGGCAATCAGCTTGCCTTCTTCCTCGGCGTGGACGATCAGGGTCTTGACGGTCTTTTCGATCGGCAGGTTGTAGCCTTCCACCAGTTGCGCGATGGTTTTCGCGTCCGGGGTGTCGACCAGGCGCAGCTCCTCGGTCGGTGCGGGGCGCGAGGTTTCGCGAGGTACTGCCTCGGCCTTCTCGATGTTCGCCGCGTAGTCGGAGCCGTTGCTGAAGACGATATCGTCTTCGCCGGACTCGGCCAGTACGTGGAACTCGTGGGAACCGGCACCGCCGATCGAGCCGTTGTCGGCTTCCACCGGACGGAAGCGCAGGCCCAGGCGGGTGAAGATGTTGCAGTACGCCTGGTGCATGCGGTCGTAGGTGACCTGTAACGACGCCTGGTCGGCGTGGAAGGAGTACGCGTCCTTCATGATGAATTCACGGCCGCGCATCAGGCCGAAGCGTGGACGGATTTCGTCCCGGAACTTGGTCTGGATCTGGTACAGGTTGATCGGCAACTGCTTGTAGCTGCTCAACTCGTTGCGGCACAGATCGGTGATCACTTCCTCATGGGTCGGGCCGGCGCAGAAATCGCGGTCATGGCGGTCCTTCAGGCGCAGCAGCTCGGGGCCGTACTGTTCCCAGCGGCCGGATTCCTGCCACAGTTCGGCTGGCTGGATACCCGGCATCAACACTTCCAGGGCGCCTGCCGCGTCCATTTCCTCGCGCACGATGGCCTCGACCTTGCGCATCACGCGCAGGCCCATGGGCAGCCAGGTGTACAGGCCGGAGGCGAGTTTACGGATCATCCCGGCGCGCAGCATCAGCTGGTGGCTGATCACGACCGCATCGGAAGGCGTTTCTTTCAGTGTGGCGAGCAAATATTGACTGGTGCGCATGAATTGGCCGTTGTCGGTGCTTATGACTGGAAATGACGGAGCATTGTACGGGCGGGATACGGCGGCGTACAGGCATGAGGCGGGGGAGGCCGGCTCCCCCTGTATTTATGGGGTTTCCTGGCTTTCTTCCTGGGGAGATGGCGCGGGGCCGCCACGGCGAATCTCCTGATACCAGTGCAAGGCGATCAGGATCAGGGTCGGAATGCCCATTATCGCGGTCACGATGAAGAACTTGTGGTAGCCGAGTTTTTCCACCATCACCCCCGAGTAGCCACCGATCAGGCGCGGCAACAGCAGCATGATCGAGCTGAGCAGGGCGTACTGGGTGGCGGAGAACTTCAGGTTGGTCAGGCTCGACAGGTAGGCGACGAAGGCCGAGGTGGCCATGCCCGAGCTGAAGTTGTCGAGGGAGATGGTGACGATCAGCATGTTCAGGTTCGGCCCCATGTCGGCCAGCAGCATGAACAGCAGGTTGGTCGCGGCCGAGGCGGCGCCACCGATGAACAGGATCGGCAGGATGCCGAAGCGCACGATCAGCAGGCCGCCCATGCCGGCGCCCACCAGGGTCATGATCAGGCCGAAAATCTTGCTGACCCCGGCGATCTGGTCCTTGGTGAAGCCCTGGTCGATGTAGAAGACGTTGGCCATCACCCCCATCACCGTGTCCGACATCCGGTAGGTGGCGATCAGCCCGAGCAGCAGCAGGGCCTGCCAGCGGTAGCGCACGATGAAGTCGTTGACCGGCGTCAGTACCGGCGCCAGGCCGCGGCGCCCCAGGCGCGACAGGCAGAGGGCAGTCAGGGTGGTGTAAAGGATCGCGCGCAGGAAGGCGCGGTCCTCGAGCAGCAGGTCGAGCAGGGTGACGCCGTGGAACAGCACGCTGGCGAAGTCGGTGTTGTAGAGCTGGGTGAACATCGCCGGTACCGAGACCAGCAGGATGATCAACACGAATACCGAGGCCAACTGATGGATGAAGCTGTAGCGCCCGGCCGACAGCTGCGTGCGCAATGGCACCGGCGGCTCGCGCATCAGCAGGGTGGTAAGCAGCGCCGGGATCATCAATACGCCGAACAGCACGTAGGTGCCGGTCCAGGCCGAATGCTTGTAGCTGAAACCGGTGGAGCCGAAACCTTCGGCGAAGAACAGTGCACCGGCCGTCGCCAGCAGTGCCGCGACCCGATAACCGGACATGTAGCTGGCGGCGAGAGCGGCCTGCTGGCTGTCGTTGGCGATTTCCAGGCGATAGGCGTCCACCGCGATATCCTGGGTGGCGGAGGCGAAGGCGACGAGCACGGCGATCGCGATCAGCCAGGACAGGTGCTTCTGCGGGTCGCAGAAACCCATGCCGATCAGGCCCAGGACAATCAGTGTCTGGGCCAGCACCAGCCAGGAGCGGCGGCGTCCCAGTTTGCCCAGCAGCGGCAGGCGCCATTGGTCGAGCAGGGGCGACCAGACCCATTTGAACGCGTACGCCAGGCCGATCAGGCTGGCATAACCGATGGTTTCACGGGCGACGCCAGCCTCGCGCAGCCAGACCGAAAGCGTCGAAAACACCAACATGTAAGGCAGACCGGCAGCGAAACCGAGCAGCAGCAACACTAATGTCGAGGGGCTGGCATAGGCAGCAAGCGCGGCGCGCCAGGTTTTACGGGGCATGGGCTGGAATCTGCCTCAGGGTTGACGGAAACAAAGCGCGCACTCTAACCGCTGTGCTCTATCGGGCGCCAGCCATGGCGCCTGATATCGACACGATTGTTCAGGACGCTGATGCCCTCGGTGCGCAGCCGGGCGCGCTGCTCGTCGCCGGACGGGCTGCCGGCCGGCAGGCTGATCCGACCGCCGGCACCGAGGACCCGGTGCCAGGGCAGGCGGGTATCGGCCGGCAGTTGGCTCAGGGTGCGTCCGACCCAGCGGGCGGCGCGGCCGAGTCCCGCCAGCTCGGCGAGCTGGCCGTAGGTGACCACCTTGCCCTCCGGCACCTGGTCCAGGGTCAGGTAAAGGGCGGTACGGCGCATCTGCGCGGGGCTTTCGCTGGCGGCTTCTTCGCTCACGCGTTCATTCCTGTAGCAATTCTTACCTTTTATGTAGGTATTTTCTGAATTATTGAGAGTGATTACTGAACTCGCTAGTTGATGCCCGGTCAGTCCTTGTTCAGGCGGCATCCAACGCGATAATGCCGGTTTTTTCTTGCAAACCCGAGTCCAGTGTTACCCATGTTGTCCAGAACCCTGTTGTGCCTTGCTGTTTTCAGCGCCTCCACGCCCTTGCTGGCCGATACCGTCTGGTTGAAGAACGGTGATCGCCTGAGCGGCAAGATCAAGCTGTTCGACGGTGGCAAGCTGGTGGTCCAGACCACCTATGCCGGCACCGTGTCGCTGGACTGGTCCCAGGTCAAGACCCTGGAAAGCGACCAGGAACTGCTGGTCAAGCAGGATGCCTACAGCGGCGAGAAGGCCAAGTCACTGCAGGCGGCCGATGCCGGCAAGGTGACCCTGGCCAATGGCGAGGCGCCGAAAACCGTCGAGCTGGCGAGCATCCAGCAGATCGTCAAGCCCAAGCCGCTGATCGAGGACATGGTCTGGAAAGGCAATGTCGACGTGGCCATGGACTACAAGCGTGCGGAAAAGGACACCGACGACTACGACATCGACTTCAAGACCACCGCCCGCCATGGGGCCTGGCGCCATCATGCCGAAGGCGAGTACAACCGCGAGTTCCAGGACCGTGTGGTGACCACCGACAACTGGGGCGTCGAGTACGCACTCGACCGCTTCCTCACCGATAAGTGGTTCTGGCAGGGGCGGCTGACCTACAAGCGCGACCGGGTCGAGGACCTGTCGCGCCAGCGCACCATCGGTACCGGTCCCGGCTATCAGTTCTGGGATGACGAACTGGGAGCCTTTTCCCTCGGTTCGCTGCTCAACAACACCCACTACGAATATGCCGATGGCGAGAAGAAGAACTTCTATTCACTGGGCATGAAGTGGGACTACAACCGTTACCTGGTCGGCAAGACCATCGAGCTGTTCACCAATGGCGAGGTCGGTCGGCCGCTGAGCGGTCCTTCGAAGTATTCCCTCGATGCCCAGCTCGGGTTGCGCTACAAGGTCACCGAGTGGGCCTCGCTGAACCTCAAGGCTGAACGCGACATTATCAATGGCGACGATGAAAGCAGCCTGAACAAGACCCGCTACACCGTCGGTTTCGGCGTGGCCTGGTAGGTTCGTCCCTGCGGCGTCCGGCCAGTCGCCTGCCACTGGCAAGCGCCGCGGATAATGATTACCTTGTCATTGAGTTGCATTCGCATGCTCCGCCATCCATGCGCAGCGTATGCAGTAACCAGTCAGAGCCGGCCCGGGGTGGATCCATCCCGGGCCTCTCGTCCGTCGGTGACGGATTCTAGATGAGGAGTCATTAGGTGAGCGTTGAAGTAGCCAAGAGTGCGCGCGAATTGTTGCTCAAGGAGTACCGGGGCGTGCTGTCGACGCATTCCAAGGCCATGCCCGGCTTCCCGTTCGGCTCCGTGGTGCCCTATTGCCTGGATGACCAGGGGCGCCCACTGATTCTCATCAGCCGTATCGCCCAGCACACCCACAATTTGCAGAAGGACCCGAAGTGTTCGCTGCTGGTGGGTGAGCGTGAGGCCGAGGATGTCCAGGCGGTCGGTCGCCTGACCTGCCTGGCCCAGGCGCAGAAGCTGACCGAGGCGGATGCCATCGACGCCGCCGCCGAGCGCTACTACCGCTACTTCCCGGACTCGCGGAACTACCACAAGGCCCATGATTTCGATTTCTGGGTGCTCGAGCCGGTCCGTCATCGCTATATCGGCGGTTTCGGCGCGATCCACTGGCTGGATCAGGTGACCCTGGCCAACCCGTTCGCCGGCAAGGCCGAAGCGAGCATGGTCGAACACATGAACAGCGATCACGCCAAGGCCATCGCCCACTATGTGGCGTTGGCCGGGCTGCCCAGTCGCGAGCCGGCGCAACTGGTGGGAATCGACACCGAGGGCATGCACCTGCGCATTGGCCAGGGGCTGTACTGGCTGGGCTTTGAAACACCTTGCAATACGCCCACCGAGGTCCGCGAAGCCCTGGTTTCCCTGGCCCGCGCCGAGCACTGGCCGAAAAAGCAGGCCGTCGAGGGTTGAATTCACGGGTTATCGACGGCATCTGAGAGTAACTGGAAGGACTTCTTCCGAAGAGGACTTATTCGATGCGCGCTTTTCTTTTGCTCTTTCTACTGTTTCCAGTGTTGGAGCTGTACGTATTTTTCCAGGTCAGCACGGCGATCGGGTTCTTCCCGGCGCTGGCGCTGATTATCCTCGGCTCGGCGATCGGCGTGCTGGTATTGCGGGTGGCTGGCCTGACCACCGCCTTGCGCGCCCGTGAGAGCCTGAATCGTGGCGAGTTGCCGGCACAGACCATGCTCGAGGGGTTGATGCTGGCCCTGGGCGGCGGCCTGCTGCTTTTGCCCGGTTTCATCAGTGACGTGTTCGGCCTGCTGTTGCTGCTGCCGATGACCCGCCGCCTGGCGGCCGGGCGGATGCGTCGGCGGGCCGAGGAGCAGGCCCAGCGCCAGCGCGCCTTCGCCGATGACCTGTATGCCCGTGGCCAGCCGGGTAGTGCGCCGGCCAACAGTCGCCAGCCGCAGGTGATCGAGGGCGAGTTCGAGCACCGTGACTCCTGAATGCTGCGCTGTACCCGCACACGGCACCTTCGGGTGCCGTGTGCATTTTGGTCGTTCAGCGACCGTGTAAAAAAAATCGTCAGTCACCCTTGTAATCGATTTTGGTGCCCCTATGTAACGGTCACCGCAAGGTTTTGGCGAAAATCGCCAGACAGTCTTCCACGGTTCGCTCGTCGAGCCGTAACCGGCAACGCCGGATTCGTTAACCGGCCGGTACAGATTCCGGTCGCTGAAAATCATAATTAGGAGAGATCGACAATGAAGCTTCGTCCTCTGCATGACCGCGTCGTCATTCGTCGCAGCGAAGAAGAAAAGAAAACCGCCGGCGGTATCGTGCTGCCAGGTTCGGCTGCCGAGAAAGCCAACCACGGTGAAGTTCTCGCTGTAGGTGCTGGCCGTGTGCTGGACAACGGTGAAGTGCGTGCGCTGTCTGTGAAGGTGGGTGACAAGGTCGTATTCGGCCCGTACTCCGGTAGCAACACTGTGAAAGTAGACGGCGAAGACCTGCTGGTAATGAGCGAGAACGAAATCCTCGCCGTTATCGAAGGCTGATTCCCCGCTCATTCTTCCCGTTACTACAAAGTATTTAAGGAAAAACGATCATGGCTGCTAAAGAAGTTAAATTCGGCGACTCCGCCCGCAAGAAAATGCTGACTGGCGTTAACGTTCTGGCTGACGCGGTAAAAGCGACCCTGGGCCCGAAAGGCCGTAACGTGATCATCGAGAAGAGCTTCGGCGCTCCGACCATCACCAAGGACGGCGTTTCCGTCGCCAAGGAAATCGAGCTGGAAGACCGCTTCGAGAACATGGGCGCGCAACTGGTCAAGGACGTTGCTTCCCGTGCCAACGATGACGCTGGCGACGGTACCACCACCGCCACCGTTCTGGCTCAGTCGATCGTCAACGAAGGCCTGAAGGCCGTTGCCGCCGGCATGAACCCGATGGACCTCAAGCGCGGTATCGACAAGGCCACCGTGGCCATCGTCAAGGAACTGAAGGCGATGTCCAAGCCATGCGCCGACACCAAGGCGATCGCCCAGGTCGGTACCATCTCCGCCAACTCCGACAGCTCCATCGGTGACATCATCGCCGAAGCCATGGAAAAAGTCGGCAAGGAAGGCGTGATCACCGTTGAAGAAGGCTCGGGCCTGGAAAACGAACTGTCGGTCGTAGAAGGCATGCAGTTCGATCGTGGCTACCTGTCCCCTTACTTCGTCAACAAGCCGGACACCATGACTGCCGAGCTGGACAGCCCGCTGATCCTGCTGGTCGACAAGAAGATCTCCAACATCCGCGAAATGCTGCCCGTGCTGGAAGCCGTTGCCAAAGCCGGCCGCCCACTGCTGATCGTGGCTGAGGACGTCGAAGGCGAAGCCCTGGCGACCCTGGTCGTGAACAACATGCGCGGTATCGTCAAGGTGGCGGCCGTCAAGGCGCCTGGCTTCGGCGACCGTCGCAAGGCCATGCTGCAGGACATCGCCGTTCTGACCGGCGGTACCGTCATCTCCGAAGAGATCGGCCTGAGCCTGGAAAGCACCACCCTGGAGCACCTGGGCAGCGCCAAGCGCGTGACCCTGTCCAAGGAAAACACCATCATCGTCGACGGTGTCGGCGGGCAGGGCGATATCGAAGCGCGCATCGCCCAGATCCGTGCCCAGGTTGCCGAAACTTCCTCCGACTACGATCGTGAAAAACTGCAGGAGCGTCTGGCCAAGCTGTCCGGCGGCGTTGCAGTGATCAAGGTTGGCGCCGGCTCCGAAGTCGAAATGAAAGAGAAGAAGGCCCGCGTTGAAGATGCCCTGCACGCTACCCGTGCAGCCGTCGAGGAAGGCGTGGTTCCTGGCGGTGGCGTGGCGCTGATCCGTGCCCTGCAGGCCATCAGCGAGCTGAAGGGCGACAACGCCGATCAGGACGTGGGTATCGCTGTACTGCGTCGTGCCGTTGAAGCACCGCTGCGTCAGATCTCCGCCAACAGCGGTGACGAGCCAAGCGTCGTGGTCAACGAAGTCAAGAACGGCAAGGGTAACTTCGGTTACAACGCTGCCAGCGGCCAATACGGCGACATGATCGAAATGGGTATCCTGGACCCAACCAAGGTCACCCGTTCGGCTCTGCAGGCTGCATCCTCCATCGGCGGTCTGATCCTGACCACCGAAGCTGCGATCGCCGAAGCACCGAAGAAAGACGCTCCAGCCGCTGGCGGCATGCCAGACATGGGCGGCATGGGCGGTATGGGCGGCATGATGTAAGCCACCCGGCTCCCGTATGAAAAAGCCCCGCCTGGTGCGGGGCTTTTTCATGCCTGCGATTTGCCTGCCGAACCGACGGCAAGGCATCGGCGGTGATCGATTTTGCCCGTGGTGTCGTGCCTGTCTCGTGAACCACGGGTGAAAAAACCATTAAATCTTCCTGCCCTAGCCGTGGGCGGAGCTACACCGTAAGCTGCGCGAGCCAAGACGCTCGTTACCGCGCACGGAGAGAGTACCCATGCGAATTCTACTGGTTGAAGACAACCGCGATATCCTCGCCAACCTGGCCGACTACCTGGGGCTTAAAGGCTACACCGTCGACTGCGCGCAGGACGGCTTGTCGGGCCTGCACCTGGCCGCCACCGAGCACTATGACCTGATCGTGCTCGACATCATGCTGCCGGGGATCGACGGCTTTACCCTCTGCAAGCGGTTGCGCGAGGATGCCCGGCGCGACACGCCGGTGATCATGCTGACCGCCCGTGACCAGCTCGATGACCGCCTGCAGGGTTTCAAATCCGGTGCCGACGACTACCTGCTCAAGCCTTTCGCGCTGTCCGAACTGGCCGCGCGGATCGAGGCCGTCCTGCGCCGTGCCCAGGGTGGTGGGCGGCGGGCCCTGCAGGTCAGCGACCTGAGCTATGACCTCGATACCCTCGAGGTGACGCGCCAGGGCCGTCTGCTCAAGCTCAACCCGGTAGGATTGAAGCTGCTGGCGGTATTGATGCAGAAGAGCCCGCATGTATTGCGCCGGGAGGTGCTGGAGGAGGCGCTGTGGGGCGATGACTGCCCGGACAGCGACAGCCTGCGCAGCCATGTCCACCAGTTGCGCCAGGTGATCGACAAGCCATTCGACAAGCCGCTGCTGCACACCGTGCACGGTGTCGGCTACCGCCTGGCCGAGGGCCGCGATGGAGTTTAAGCAGAGTCTGGCCCAGCGCATCATCATCGCCTTCGCCCTGATGAGTGCGCTGGTGGCAGGCACTTTCGCCATGGGGATCGTGGCCACGGTCCACCTGGTCGAGGAGAAACTGATCTCCGCCGGATTGGGCGGCGATCTGCAGCGCCTGCTGCTGATGGACAACGTCAGCGACTGGAGCCACCGGCCCGAACCCGACCAGTTGTTCTATTACAGCGGTGGCAAGGGCGATTTCGAACTGCCCAAGGATCTGCGACACCTCGAACCGGGCTTCCATGAAGTGTTTCGCGAACAACTGTCCTATCACGCGATGGTCGAGGTGGTCGACGGTCGCCGCTACGTGCTCCTGCAGGACCAGAGTGATTTCGAGGAGCGCGAGCGGGTGCTGTTCGCCGTGGTACTGGTGGGCTTTGTCCTGGCGCTGGTGCTGGCGGTCTTCCTCGGCTGGATCCTGGCGCGGCGGGTAATGGCGCCGGTGGTACGGCTGGCCCGCCAGGTACGCCATCGCGACCAGTTGCTCGGTTTTGCACCGCCTCTGGCGCCGGACTACGCGGCCGACGAAGTCGGCGAGCTGGCGGTGGCCTTCGATGCGACCCTGGGCCGCCTGCGCGATGCGCTGACTCGCGAGCGCCTGTTCACCAGTGATGTCAGCCATGAGCTGCGTACGCCGCTGATGGTGCTGGCCACCTCCTGCGAGCTGCTCCTGGAAAACCCGGCGCTCGACCCGCGTGGACGCAACCAGGTCGAGCGGATCGCCCGCGCCAGCGAGGAGATGCGCGAGCTGGTACAGACCTTCCTGATGCTCGCCCGGGCGCAGCGGGAAGATGCCAGCATGTCTCCGCAGGTTTCACTGAGTCTGGTGGCCGAGGACCTGATCGGCCTGTGGCGCACCCCGATCGAGGAGAAGGGGCTGACGTTGATCTTCGAGCCGGGCTCGCCGTTGAATACGCGCTATAACGCCACATTCCTGCATGCGGTGATGGGCAATCTGTTACGTAATGCCCTGCACTATACGGAGCAGGGTTTCATTCGGCTGACGCTGGAACCCGAGGGGTTCGTGGTCGAAGACACGGGCGTCGGGATTCCCGAGGAGAAGCGCGAAGCCATGTTCCAGCCGTTCGTGCGGGGCGATGAAAAGCGTGGCGAAGGATTGGGGCTGGGTCTGTCGCTGGTGCAGCGGATCTGCGAGAACCAGGGGTGGCATGTCAGCCTGACGACCATGGAGCCCAATGGTTGCCGCTTCCAGGTCGACCTGGCGCGCTCCAGCTCCTGAAGCCGTCCCTCCGTGCCCCGCGCCGCTGGGGCACAAACTGCCACGGGGTTTACGACTGTGGCCCCCTGCTATTATTGTTGACCTGTAAAAATTTGTAATGGTTTGCCCTGGACGGTACGAATTTTTCACGAGGGAACGACCTGTAGCTGACGCGTGCCTGCCTAACCTCTGGCCGTCACTTACAGGAGACGGTTATGAGTTCCCCGGTAAAACTTGAATTTTCCGACAAGTACGACGAGCAGCACGCTCAGGAATATTTGCACAAGCATCAGAACGGCTTGTGGCGACGGTTGTCCCACCTGCGTGACGAGCAATTGGCTCGTCATGCCCTGGCGCTGGCGGGTGAGCCGGGCCTGGTGCTCGACCTGCCCTGCGGTGCCGGGCGTTTCTGGCCCTTGCTGGCACGGAAGCCGAACCGCGTGATCATCGGCGCGGACAATTCCGCGCCGATGCTGGAAACCGCGCTCAAGGCGCAACCGGCGAATGTGGTCAGCCGGATACGCCCGCTGCAGACCTCGGCATTCGATATCGACTTGCCGGAGAACTCGGTGGACAGCATTTTCTGCATGCGTCTGCTACACCATATCGGTGAGTCGGCCCATCGGCTGGCGTTGCTCAAAGAGTTTTATCGGGTAACCCGTGACAGCGTGATCGTTTCATTGTGGGTGGACGGCAATTTCAAGGCCTGGCGCCGCAAGCGCCTGGAGCGCAGGCGGGAGGCCGCGGCGCAGCCGTCCAGCTACCGGAATCGTTTTGTATTGCCGGCCGCGCAGGTCGAAGAAGAGTTCAGGCGCGTGGGTTTTCGCGTCCAGCAACACCTGGATTTTTTCCCTTTTTACGCCATGTGGCGGGTCTATATCTTACGCAAGAGGTAGCAGGATGACCGTTGAGTACGCTTCGTATACCGCACAGACCACCACGGATCGTTTCGAGCACTTCTGGACGCGCAAGGGCGAGTGGGTCGAAGAACCCAACCGGCGTCGCGGAGGCGAAAGTGGGGTCCAGCGCGTGACGGGCAGCAGCGGTCGGCTGTTGTACGTGAAGCGTCAGGTGGGGCATATCTATCGCAGCCTGCTGCACCCCTTCGGTCGTCCGACCGTCCTGCGTGAGCAGGCGGCGCTGAACAACCTGCGCATGCTCGACGTCGGTGTCCCCGAACTGGTGTTCTGTGGGGCGCGCCGCGGTCCCGAAGGCCAATGGCAGGCCCTGCTGGTGACCGCCGCCCTGGATGGGTTCATCGAAATCGAGCAATGGTATGCCCAGGGTGGGCGTGAACGGCATGGCGAGGTGTTGCACGATCGCCTGCTCCAGGAACTGGCCGGTACGCTGGCGCGCATGCACCGTGGCCGCTGGCAGCATGGCTGCCTGTATATCAAGCACGTGTTTGTCCGGGTCGTGGGCGAGGGCGAGTCGGCCAGTGTCGAGGTGGCCCTGCTGGACTTCGAGAAAGCCCGCCAGCGCTTGAGCCGTCGCCGGGCAGCGCAGCACGACATGAAGCAACTGCGGCGCCATTCGTCGTGGAATGAAGCGGACTGGGAGCGGCTGAACTACTTTTACAGTATGGCGTTCGGCAGCACCATCAAAGGCTTACGGTGATGAAGTTAGAATTGGCTAGAGGTTTGTTTCTGATCGGGGCATTGGCTATCGCTTCCCTGGCGCTGGTGGTCTGGGAGCAGCCGCGACCGCAGGTCCTCAGCATGACCCAGAGCGCTGAGCGTTGTCCCCTGCCACGAGTGGCCAAGGCCAGTGTGAGTGTCAAGCCCGATCATGACCTGTTGCTGCTCATGTTCGGTCTTTCACAGGGCTTGAAACCGCAAAGTTGAACCCCCACCCTCCCCGAAAGCCTCGCGATTGACGAGGCTTTTTCTTCTGGCCGACTAAACCGGCTGTGCTGTCATTCCGCGTTGCACAGCGCCAGGCAGTTATCCAGCATGCGGTTGGAGAAGCCCCACTCATTGTCATACCAGGCCAGGACCTTGAGCAGCTTGCCACTGGCCTTGGTGTGGTTGGCGTCGAAAATCGACGACAGCGGATTGTGGTTGAAGTCGCTGGAGACCAGCGGCAGGGCGTTGTAGCCGAGAATCTTCGAATGCCGGCTGGCTTCCTTGAACAGCGCGTTGATCTCGTCGGCGCTGGCTTCGCGCTTGAGTTGCACAGTCAGGTCGACCAGCGACACGTTGATCACCGGCACGCGTACGGCCATGCCGGTCAACTTGCCGGCCAGGGTCGGCAGCACCAGGCCGACGGCTTCGGCCGCGCCGGTCTTGCTCGGGATCATGTTCTGGGTCGCCGAGCGGGCGCGGTACGGGTCGGTATGGTAGACGTCGGTCAGGTTCTGGTCATTGGTGTAGGCATGGATGGTGGTCATCAGGCCACTTTCGATGCCCAGTTCGCGATGCAGCACCTGGGCCACCGGGGCCAGGCAGTTGGTGGTGCACGAGGCGTTGGAGATGATCTCGTGGGACTGGCGCAGGATATCGTGGTTGACGCCATACACCACGGTGGCGTCGGCACCCTTGGCCGGAGCGGAGATGATCACCTTGCGGGCGCCGGCGCTGATGTGCGCGGCAGCCTTGGCGCGGTCGGTGAACAGGCCGGTGCATTCGAACACCACGTCGATCCTTTCGGCGGCCCAGGGCAGTTCGGCCGGGTTGCGGATCGCGCTGACCGCGATGCGGTCGCCGTTGACTGTCAGGCTTTCGTTGTCATGTTCCACGCTGGCATCGAAAGTGCCGTGGACGGTGTCGTACTTGAGCAGGTGGGCATTGATCGAGCTGTCGCCCAGGTCATTGATGGCGACGACCTGCAGGTCCTGACGGTAACCTTGGGTATAGAGTGCGCGCAGGACGTTGCGGCCGATACGGCCAAATCCGTTGATTGCGATTCTTAGCGTCATGGGAAAAGCGCCTGTCGTAATTTTGTTGTTGGAATTACAAGATTATTCGCATAGAAATAGAAAACAAGCCTTTTTAGTGGCAATATTTTGTTTTATCTACAACGAGTGACCTGAATCAACGGGTCCGGATGAACGAAAAGCCCCGCCAGCCGAGGCCTTCGCTCACCTCAGGACGCACAGGTCGCCCTATCCGTTAGCCTGGAGTTCTACACATGCATCCCCGCGTTCTTGAGGTCACCGAACGGCTTATCGCCCGCAGCCGCGCCACCCGCGAGGCGTACCTGGCTCTGATTCGTGGTGCCGCCAGCGACGGTCCCGTGCGCGGCAAGCTGCAGTGCGCGAACTTCGCCCATGGCGTCGCCGGCTGCGGCAGCCAGGACAAGGAAACCCTGCGGATGATGAACGCTGCCAACGTGGCAATTGTTTCGTCATATAACGACATGCTTTCCGCGCACCAACCCTATGAGACCTACCCGCAACAGCTCAAGCAGGCCCTGCGCGAGATCGGATCGGTCGGCCAGTTCGCCGGCGGCGTGCCCGCCATGTGCGATGGCGTGACCCAGGGCGAGCCGGGCATGGAACTGGGGATCGCCAGTCGCGAAGTGATCGCGATGTCCACGGCGGTCGCGCTGTCGCACAACATGTTCGATGCGGCGCTGATGCTCGGTATCTGCGACAAGATCGTGCCGGGCCTGATGATGGGCTCGCTACGCTTCGGCCATCTGCCGACCATCTTCGTGCCGGGCGGGCCGATGGTCTCGGGCATTTCCAACAAGCAGAAGGCCGATGTCCGCCAGCGCTACGCCGAAGGCAAGGCCAGCCGCGAGGAGTTGCTGGAGTCGGAGATGAAGTCCTACCACAGCCCCGGCACCTGCACCTTCTACGGCACCGCCAACACCAACCAGTTGCTGATGGAGGTCATGGGCCTGCACCTGCCGGGGGCGTCCTTCGTCAACCCGAACACGCCGCTGCGTGACGCGCTGACCCGCGAGGCGGCGTTCCAGGTGGCGCGCATGACCAAACAGAGCGGCAACTTCATGCCGATCGGCGAGATCGTCGACGAGCGGGCGCTGGTCAACTCCATCGTCGCCCTGCACGCCACCGGCGGCTCGACCAATCACACCCTGCACATGCCGGCCATCGCCCGCGCCGCGGGAATCCACCTGACCTGGCAGGACATGGCCGACCTTTCCGAGGTGGTGCCGACCCTGGCCCACGTCTATCCGAACGGCAAGGCCGACATCAACCACTTCCAGGCTGCGGGCGGCATGTCGTTCCTGATCCGTGAACTGCTCGAGGCCGGCCTGCTGCATGAGGACGTCAATACCGTGGCCGGTCGTGGCCTGAGCCTCTACACCCGCGAGCCATTCCTGCAGGACGGCGAACTGGTCTGGCGCGAAGGGCCGATCGAGAGCCTCGATGAAAATATCCTGCGTCCGGTGGCCCGTGCGTTCTCGCCCGAAGGTGGCCTGCGGGTGATGGAAGGCAACCTCGGCCGTGGCGTGATGAAGGTTTCCGCGGTGGCGCCGGAGCACCAGGTCGTCGAAGCGCCGGCGCTGGTGTTCCAGGACCAGCAGGACCTGGCCGATGCGTTCAAGGCCGGCCAGCTGGAGAAGGACTTCGTGGCGGTGATGCGCTTCCAGGGCCCGCGTTCCAACGGTATGCCGGAACTGCACAAGATGACCCCGTTCCTCGGTGTGCTGCAGGACCGTGGCTTCAAGGTCGCGCTGGTGACCGATGGCCGCATGTCCGGTGCCTCGGGCAAGATTCCGGCGGCGATCCATGTCTGCCCCGAGGCCCATGTCGGCGGCGCGCTGGCACGGGTACGCGACGGTGATGTGATCCGCGTCGACGGGGTGACGGGCACGCTCAAGGTGCTGGTCGATGACACCGAATTCGCCGCGCGCGAGCCGGCAGTCGGTCTGCTGGGTAATAATGTCGGCTGTGGCCGCGAACTGTTCGGCTTCATGCGTATGGCCTTCAGCTCGGCGGAGCAGGGGGCCAGTGCCTTCACTTCGGCCCTGGAGAGCCTTGAATGAAATTGGCCCTGGTTGGCGATATCGGCGGTACCAACGCCCGTTTCGCCCTGTGGAAAGATAACGGCCTGGACTCGGTCAAGGTGCTGGCGACTGCCGACCACGCCTGCCCCGAGGACGCCATCAGGGTCTACCTGAGTGGCCTGGGGCTGCAACCTGGCGCCATTGGCGCGGTGTGCCTGTCGGTGGCGGGGCCGGTGAGCGGCGATGAATTCCGCTTCACCAACAATCACTGGCGCCTGAGCCGCGAGGCGTTCTGCGCGACCCTTCAGGTCGACCAGTTGCTGCTGGTCAACGACTTCTCGGCCATGGCCCTGGGCATGACCCGCCTCGAACCCGGTGACTTCCGTGTGGTCTGCGAAGGGACTGCGGAACCGCGGCGGCCGGCGGTGGTGATCGGTCCGGGCACCGGTCTCGGGGTCGGCACCCTGCTGGATCTTGGCAACGGCGGTTTCATGGCCTTGCCGGGGGAAGGCGGGCATGTCGACCTGCCCCTGAGCAGCCCGCGGGAAACCCAGCTGTGGCGGCACATTCATGACGAAATCGGCCACGTCAGTGCCGAGACCGCCCTCAGTGGTGGTGGCCTGCCGCGCGTCTACCGGGCGATCTGCGCGGTGGATGGACATGAGCCGGTGCTGGAGACACCGGAGGCGATCACCGCTGCCGGCCTGGCCGGGGACCCGGTGGCCCAGGAAGTGCTGGAGCAATTCAGCTGCTGGCTCGGGCGGGTGGCGGGCAACAACGTGCTGACCACGGGGGGGCGCGGTGGTGTCTATATCGTTGGTGGTGTGATTCCGCGGTTTGCCGATTTCTTCATCAAGAGTGGCTTCGCCAAAAGCTTTGCCGACAAGGGCTGCATGAGCGACTACTTCAAGGGTATTCCGGTGTGGCTGGTGACGGCGCCGTATTCCGGCTTGATCGGGGCGGGGGTGGCCCTGCAGCAGGCGCTTTGCGGCTGATTCGGCGTGGATCTCTTCGCGGGCAAGCCCGGCTCCTACAGGCACAGCGGTGATTTCAAACTCACCGCAATCCTGTAGGAGCTGGGCTTGCCCGCGAATGGGTCCTCAAGGACAACACATCTTCACGGCTTAATCGATTGAGGCATAATCCGCGTTTCGGTCCTAACCACAACAACAGGGACATCCACCGTGAGCGCAGTCAGTAAGTCCATTCTCCTGGTCGACGACGATCAGGAAATCCGTGAACTGCTGGACACCTACCTCAGTCGTGCCGGTTTCCAGGTGCGTACGGTCGGTGATGGCGCCGGTTTTCGCCAGGCGTTCAACGAAGCTCCCGGCGACCTGGTCATTCTCGACGTGATGCTGCCCGACGAGGACGGTTTCAGTCTCTGCCGCTGGATCCGGCAGCACCCGCGTCAGGCCCATGTGCCGATCATCATGCTGACCGCCAGTTCCGACGAGGCCGACCGGGTGATCGGGCTGGAACTGGGCGCCGACGATTACCTGGGCAAGCCCTTCAGCCCCCGTGAACTGCAGGCGCGAATCAAGGCCCTGCTGCGCCGTGCCCAGTTCGGCCAGGAGCGCGCCGGCAGCGAGGTGCTGGCTTTCGACGAGTGGCGGCTGGACACGGTCAGCCACCGGCTGTTTCACATCGATGGTGAAGAGGTCATTCTCTCCGGCGCCGATTTCGCCCTGCTCAAGCTGTTTCTCGACCATCCCCAGGAAATCCTCGACCGTGACACCATCGGCAACGCCACCCGCGGGCGTGACCTGATGCCCCTCGACCGTATCGTCGACATGGCCGTCAGCCGCTTGCGCCAGCGCCTGCGCGACACCGGGAAACCACCGCGACTGATCCGCACCGTGCGCGGCAGCGGTTACCAACTGGCCGCCCACGTCACGGCCGCCAATGTTCTCTGAACTGCGCCAGCGCCTGCCGGTGCCGCGTTCGCTGCTCGGAAGGATGCTGCTGCTGACATTGCTCGCGGTGTTGCTGGCCCAGGCGCTGTCCAGCGTCATCTGGCTTTCGCAACTGCGTGCCACCCAACTCGAAGGGCTGGTCACCAGTGCCCGCAGCCTGGCCCACTCGATGACTGCCAGCGTCAGCTACCTGCGCTCGTTGCCCCTGGCCTATCGGCCGCTGGTGCTCGACCAGTTGCGCAGCATGGGGGGGACGCGCTTCGTCGTGACCCTCAACGACAAGCCGCTGGACATGCAACTGCTCGGCCCGACCCCGCGCAAGACCGCGGTGCTCGAGGCGGTCCATGAGGTGCTGCGCCAGTCCCTGGGCAACGACGTGGATATCACGGTGAATTTCGTCAGCCCCGACAATCTGCGGATCTTCAACGGCGGCCTGAAACTCGATGAACTGCCTCGTTCGTGGGCCCACTACGCCCTGACCCTGGAGCCGGTGAACCCGCCGGTGCTGGTGACGCAGATCCAGATGTCGCCCGGCGAATGGCTTTATATCGCCTCGCTGTTGCCCGAACCCTACACCAGCCTGGAGGAGGAGGGGCTGCCGGCCCAGCAGGTCTGGTTCATCCTGCTCACCAGCGGGTTCCTGCTGCTGTTCATCGGCCTGCTGGTGCACTGGCAGAGCCGGCCGCTCAAGCGCCTGGCCCGTGCCGCGCGGGACATGTCGCTGGGAGCCGAAGAGGTGCGGCCGGTGCTTGCCGGCGGTGGCAGCGAGGTGATGGAGGTCGGGCGTGCGCTCAATACCATGCGTGAGCGCATCAGCCGCTACCTGACCGAACGCAGCCAGCTGTTCAGCGCGATTTCCCACGACCTGCGCACGCCCATCACCCGTCTGCGGCTGCGGGTCGAGTTGCTCGAGGATGAGCAGATGCAGTTGAAGTTCGGGCGCGATCTCGATGAGCTGGAGATGCTGGTCAAGGGGGCGCTGCAATGCGTGAAGGACACCGACATCCACGAGAATATCGAGGCGGTGGACCTCAACCAGGCGCTCGATACCCTGGTCGAATGCTACCTCTCGCCTACCGGCAATGGTCTGGTCAGCCTCGAAGGCCGTGCGCTTGCCACCTACCCGGGCAAGCCGCTGGCCTTGCGCCGCTGCATGGGCAACCTGATCGACAATGCCCTCAAGTATGGCGAGCGGGCGCACCTGCACATCGAGGACGATGACAGTGCGTTCATCCTGCATGTCGACGACGAAGGTCCCGGGGTTCCCGAGCAGCGCCTGGAACAGGTGTTCGAGCCGCATTTCCGCCTGTCCGGCCAGCAGCCGGGTTATGGCCTGGGCCTGGGTATCGCCCGCAACATCGCCCACAGCCATGGCGGCGAAGTGAGCCTGCAGAACCTGCGCGAAGGCGGCCTGCGGGTTACTTTGTTCCTGCCGCGAAATGCCGACTGATCGACAGCGAGGCCTGCTCCGGGGTGATGACCAGTTGTGCCGGGTCGCCCGACAATTGGCTGTCGGCTGAGGTGCGGCGCCCCCGGGCCTGGCCGATGGCCGCCTGGATCCGGTGTTCGCGCACGCGGGCGTTGGTCTGGCTGAAATGCTGCTGCAGGATCTTCATGGCCTGTTCGTAGGGCTCTTCGCAAAGCGCCAGTTGCCGTTGCCGCTCGTTCAGCGCCAGGCGCTTGGCCTGTTCCTCGCCATAGCGTTCGACGCTGAAGCTGCGGTTCAGGTTGTAGCCATGGATCCGCGTGCTGGCCCGCCAGTAGCCGATGTTGTTGGTCTCGATCCGCATCACCCCCGGATGACCGCTGGTGTTGTTCGGCAGCAGGCGCTGGCGGCTCTCGTAGGTCAGCGCGGCCGGCATCTTCAGCACCAGTGCGTTGCGGCACGACTCGGCGGCCAGCCGCGCCGGCTCTTCGCCACCGTACTCCTCGAACGTGAATATTTCGCTCAGCAGCTTGCCGCCCCGCCGCACTTCCTCCTTCCAGGCGTACTGCCGGTTGCTCTGGCGCAATGGAAAGATGCAGCACTGGCGTGCCAGGCGTGGATTGTCGTTGACCATGGGGAGTGCCTCCTTAACGGGTGTCGGCTTTTCATGGGGCATGTCAGGGATGACGGATGGCGAGATTCGCTCAGGCAAAGTCGAGCTTCAATGTGGGAAAAGGCTTTAGGGATAGCTCCTACAGAGAAAAGGGAAGCGGCCTAATCGGCATTTTTCCTACTTTGCGTCATGAAAGAACCTTACAGGCATCGCGTTGCAGAGCCCGCGAATTGTCACCGGTTGGTGACATTCTCGTCAGCCTTCGTTACCTGTCGTCACCAGGCCGCTGGTTAGAATCCTCGGCACGACAGGCGCGCGACCTGCCCCTGAACAAGCTCCTGAATAACAAGAACGGTGAAGCGCATGACAGGCGACAGCCTTGAATTTTCGTTCGGCAGCTGGCTGAACGCACCTGCCCACAGTGCCTGGTTGATGGACGAAGGACGGCGCCTGCTGGCGTTCGCCAGGGCCGCCAGGCTCGATGAAGGATTCGGCAATCTCGACGGCCAGGGGCGCCTGCCGGCCCACGCCATGGCCGAGACCATGAATACCGCCCGCATGACCCACTGTTTTGCCATGGCCCATGTCCAGGGCATTCCCGGCTCCCTGCCGCTGGTTGAGCACGGTGTCGCCGCGCTCTGGGGGCCGCTGCGCGATGCGACCTTCGGTGGCTGGTACGCGGTACCGGAACATCGCGATGGCAACAGTGGCAAGGCCGCCTACCTGCATGCCTTCGTCGCGCTCGCCGCCAGTTCGGCGGTGGTCGCCGGCAGCCCGCAGGCCCCGGCCCTGCTGGCCGAGGCGATCCGGGTGATCGACACGCATTTCTGGAGTGAGGAGGAGGGCGCACTGCGCGAGTCCTTCGCCCGCGACTGGAGCAACGAGGAAGCCTATCGCGGCGCCAACAGCAACATGCACGGCACCGAGGCCTTCCTCGCCCTGGCCGACGTGACGGGCGACAGTCGCTGGCTGGACCGCGCCCTGCGGATCGTCGAGCGACTGATCCACCGGCAGGCGGCGGACAACGGTTTTGCGGTCATCGAACACTTCGACCGGCATTGGCAGCCGTTGCGCGAGTACAACCGGGACAATCAGGCGGACGGTTTCCGCCCCTACGGCACCACCCCGGGACACGCCTTCGAGTGGTCGCGGCTGCTGCTGCATCTTGAAGCGGCCCGCCGCGCAGCCGGGCTGGCAACCCCAGACTGGCTGCTGGAGGACGCCCGTGGACTGTTCGCCGCCGCCTGTCGCCATGCCTGGGCGGCGGATGGCCGGCCGGGGGTGGTCTATACCCTGGACTGGGACAACCGCCCGGTGGTCAGCGAGCGCCTGCACTGGGTGCACTGCGAGGCCAGCGCGACCGCGGCGGCCCTGCTGCGGCGTACGGGAGAGCAGCAGTACGAAACCTGGTACCGACGTTTCTGGGACTTCAACGAGCTGCATTTCATCGACCGGCAGTATGGCAGCTGGCATCACGAACTGGACGATCACAACCGGCCCAGCGCGCGGATCTGGGGTGGCAAGCCCGACCTCTATCACGCCTACCAGGCACTCCTGTTACCCTGCCTGCCGTTGGCGCCAAGCCTGGCAAGCGCTCTGGCCCGGCACTTTGCGTCGAAAACCGCGGTCTGACTCATGTAACCAGACGGTGACATTTGCGCGTCCCTTCGTTACCTGCGAGGGCACTCGCCTTTACTAGAATCCGATGCAGCGCAAGCACCAGACTTGCATGCATAACAACAAGAAAGGTACTTCAGATGAATTCGATTTCTCGCCTCGCCGCAATGATTTCCCTCGCCTCGTTGTTCCCCCTCAGTGCACTGGCTGCCGACTCCAAAGGGAGTGTGGAAGTGGTTCACTGGTGGACGTCCGGTGGGGAAAAAGCGGCTGTCGATGTGCTCAAGGCCCAGGTCGAAAAAGACGGCTTCACCTGGAAGGACGGGGCTGTCGCCGGCGGTGGCGGTGCCACGGCCATGACCGTGCTGAAAAGCCGTGCCGTAGCCGGCAACCCGCCTGGCGTCGCGCAGATCAAGGGGCCCGACATTCAGGAGTGGGCCTCCACCGGGCTGCTCGACACCGACGTCCTCAAGGACGTGGCCAAGGAAGAGAAGTGGGACAGCCTGCTCGACAAGAAAGTCTCCGATACCGTGAAGTACGACGGTGACTACGTCGCCGTGCCGGTGAACATCCACCGCGTCAACTGGCTGTGGATCAACCCCGAGGTCTTCAAGAAGGCCGGCATCGCCAAGGCGCCGACCACGCTCCAGGAATTCTACGCAGCCGGCGACAAGCTCAAGGCGGCGGGTTTCATCCCATTGGCCCACGGTGGCCAGCCTTGGCAGGACAGCACCGTGTTCGAAGCGGTGGTGCTCTCGGTGATGGGGGTCGATGGCTACAAGAAAGCCCTGGTCGACCTGGACAACGCTGCCCTGACCGGTCCTGAAATGGTCAAGGCCCTGACCGAGCTGAAGAAAGTCGCGACCTACATGGACGTCGACGGCAAGGGCCAGGACTGGAACCTGGAAGCGGCCAAGGTCATCAACGGCAAGGCCGGCATGCAGATCATGGGTGACTGGGCCAAGAGCGAATGGACCGCGGCCAAGAAAGTCGCCGGCAAGGACTACGAGTGCGTAGCCTTCCCGGGTACCGACAAGGCCTTCACCTACAACATCGACTCCCTGGCGGTGTTCAAGCAGAAGGACAAGGGCACCGCGGCCGGCCAGCAGGACATCGCCAAGGTGGTGCTGGGCGAAAACTTCCAGAAGGTCTTCAGCATCAACAAGGGTTCGATCCCGGTGCGCAACGACATGCTGGGCGACATGGCCAAGTATGGCTTCGACTCCTGCGCGCAGACCGCTGCCAAGGACTTCCTGGCCGATGCCAAGACCGGCGGCCTGCAGCCGAGCATGGCGCACAACATGGCGACCACGCTGGCTGTTCAGGGCGCGTTCTTTGATGTGGTGACCAACTACATCAACGACCCGAAAGCCGACCCGGCCGACGCGGCGAAGAAGCTCGGCGCGGCGGTCAAGTCCGCCAAGTAACCCGTAGGCAAGCCCTCCCCGTAGGAGCGCGGCTTGCCCGCGAAAGCGGTCTGTCAGCCTGTTCATCCGTTGACTGATACACCGCTTTCGCGGGCAAGCCACGCTCCTACAGGGGGCGCTGAAGCAGTTCCTTTTTTCCTGTAGTGGATTTTCCCATGAGCTCTGTTGCTGTGTTCAGCAAGGCCTCGCCGTTCGATTTCCTGCAGCGCTGGCTACCCAAACTGGTGCTGGCGCCGAGCATGTTCATCGTGCTGGTGGGCTTCTACGGCTACATCCTGTGGACGTTCGTGCTGTCGTTCACCAACTCGACTTTCCTGCCGACCTACAAGTGGGTCGGCCTGGCGCAATACGCGCGGTTGTTCGACAACGACCGCTGGTGGGTGGCGAGCAAGAACCTGGCGCTGTTCGGCGGCCTGTTCATCGCCATCACCCTGGCGATCGGCGTGATGCTGGCGGTGTTCCTCGACCAGCGGATCCGTCGCGAAGGCTTCATCCGTACCATCTACCTGTACCCGATGGCGTTGTCGATGATCGTCACCGGTACCGCCTGGAAATGGCTGCTCAACCCGGGCATGGGCCTGGACAAGCTGCTGCGTGACTGGGGCTGGGAAGGCTTCCGCCTGGACTGGCTGATCGACCCCGATCGCGTCGTCTACTGCCTGGTGATCGCCGCGGTCTGGCAGGCCTCGGGCTTCATCATGGCGATGTTCCTCGCCGGCCTGCGTGGCGTCGACCAGTCGATCATCCGTGCCGCCCAGATCGATGGCGCGAGCATGCCGAAGATCTACTGGAAGGTGGTGCTGCCCAGCCTGCGCCCGGTGTTCTTCAGTGCGGTGATGATCCTGGCGCATATCGCGATCAAGAGCTTCGACCTGGTGGCGGCGATGACCGCGGGCGGTCCCGGCTACTCGTCCGACCTGCCGGCGATGTTCATGTACTCCTTCACCTTCAGTCGCGGCCAGATGGGCATGGGTTCGGCCAGTGCGATTCTGATGCTCGGTGCGATTCTCGCGATCATCGTGCCTTACCTGTACTCCGAGCTTAGGACCAAGCGTCATGACTAGTCTCACCGACAAACCTTCCATCAGCCTGAGCCGCATCGCCATCCACGCGGTCCTGATCATCGCCGTGCTGCTGTACCTGGTGCCGCTGGTGGTGATGCTGCTGACCAGCTTCAAGTCGCCGGACGACATCAGCACCGGCAACCTGCTGAGCTGGCCGACGGTGTTTACCGACATCGGCTGGATCAAGGCCTGGGCCACGGTCAACGGCTACTTCTGGAACTCGATCAAGATCACCGTTCCGGCGGTGCTGATCTCCACCGCCATCGGTGCGCTGAACGGCTACGTGCTGTCGATGTGGCGCTTTCGCGGTTCGCAGCTGTTCTTCGGGCTGCTGCTGTTCGGCTGCTTCCTGCCGTTCCAGACCGTGCTGCTGCCGGCCTCTTTCACCCTCGGCAAGATGGGCCTGGCCAGCACCACCACCGGCCTGGTGTTCGTGCACGTGGTCTATGGCCTGGCCTTCACCACGCTGTTCTTCCGCAACTACTACGTGAGCATCCCCGATGCGCTGGTCAAGGCGGCACGCCTGGATGGCGCGGGGTTCTTCACCATCTTCCGGCGGATCATCCTGCCGATGTCGACCCCGATCATCATGGTCTGCCTGATCTGGCAGTTCACCCAGATCTGGAACGACTTCCTGTTCGGCGTGGTGTTCTCCAGCGGTGATTCGCAACCGATCACCGTGGCGCTGAACAACCTGGTCAACACCAGCACCGGGGTCAAGGAATACAACGTGGACATGGCGGCGGCGATGATCGCCGGGCTGCCGACGCTGCTGGTCTATGTGGTCGCAGGCAAGTATTTCGTGCGCGGGCTGACGGCCGGCGCAGTCAAGGGGTAATCATGGCAACGCTCGAACTTCGCAACGTAAACAAGACCTATGGCGCCGGCCTGCCGGACACCCTGAAGAACATCGAACTGTCGATCAAGGACGGTGAGTTCCTGATCCTCGTCGGCCCTTCGGGTTGCGGCAAGTCGACCCTGATGAACTGCATCGCCGGCCTGGAGAACATCACCGGCGGCGCGATCATGATCGGCGACCAGGACGTCAGTGGCATGAGCCCCAAGGATCGCGACATCGCCATGGTGTTCCAGTCCTATGCGCTGTACCCGACCATGAGCGTGCGCGAAAACATCGAATTCGGCCTGAAGATCCGCAAGATGAGCCAGTCGGCCATCGACGAGGAAGTCGCCCGGGTCGCCAAGCTGCTGCAGATCGAACACCTGCTCAACCGCAAGCCGGGCCAGCTCTCCGGTGGACAGCAGCAGCGCGTGGCGATGGGCCGGGCGCTGGCGCGGCGGCCGAAGATCTACCTGTTCGACGAACCGCTGTCGAACCTCGATGCCAAGCTGCGGGTCGAGATGCGCACCGAAATGAAACTGATGCACCAGCGCCTGAAGACCACCACGGTCTACGTCACCCACGACCAGATCGAGGCGATGACCCTGGGCGACAAGGTGGCGGTGATGAAGGACGGCATCATCCAGCAGTTCGGTACGCCGAAAGAGATCTACAACGACCCGGCCAACCAGTTCGTCGCCAGCTTCATCGGTTCGCCGCCGATGAACTTCATTCCGCTGCGCCTGCAGCGCAAGGACGGTCGCCTGGTGGCGCTGCTCGACAGTGGCCAGGCGCGCTGCGAACTGCCGCTGAACACCAGCCAGGCCGGCCTTGAGGATCGTGAAGTGGTACTGGGCCTGCGCCCCGAGCAGATCCTGCTGGCCAATGGCGATGCCGATCTGCCGAGCATCCGCGCCGAGGTACAGGTCACCGAGCCGACCGGCCCGGACACCCTGGTGTTCGTCACCCTCAACGACAGCAAGGTCTGCTGCCGCCTGGCGCCGGATGTGGCGCCGCAGGTGGGCGAGACCCTGACCCTGCAGTTCGACCCGGCCAAGGTGTTGCTGTTCGACGCCGCGACCGGCGAGCGCCTGGGCCAGGTGGTGCAGTCCCGGCCCCAGGCCAGTGGCGACAATGTGGCGCAATTCAAGGGCCGCTGAATTCAGGGCGGGCGGCTTGCCGCTCGTCGCGTTCGATGTAAACCACGTTCAATAAAGACTGTTAATAACAATAAAGACGAGGATGTAGGGATGAAAAAGAGGAACACCAACACCCGCTTGATCTGCCAGTTGTCAGCGGCGGCGGCCTTGGTCATGGCTGGCCATGCGGTGGCGGACGAGGCGTTCAGCGCCGACTCCAAGTGGATGACCGGCGACTGGGGGGGCGAACGTACCCGGCTCATCGAGCAGGGCATCGATATCAAGGCCGACTACGTCGGTGAAGTCGGTGGCAACCTGCATGGCGGCTACAACGACGACAAGACCGCACGTTACGCCGACCAGTTCGGCCTCGGCGTGGCGCTGGACCTGCAGAAACTGTGGGGCTGGGACAACACCCAGGCAAAGATCCAACTGACCAACCGCAACGGCTACAACATTTCCAATGACCGGGTCGGTGACCCGCGTGCCGGCACCCTCAGTTCCTCCCAGGAAGTCTACGGCCGTGGCCACATGGTCCGCCTGACCCAACTGTGGATCCAGCACCAGTTCCTCGACGGCAAGCTCGACGTCAAGGCCGGTTACTTCGGCGAAGGCGAAGACTTCAACACCTTCCCCTGCGACTTCCAGAACCTGGCGTTCTGTGGCTCCCAGGTGGGCAACTGGGCAACCGGCATCTGGTACAACTGGCCGGTCAGCCAGGCGGCGCTGCGGGTCAAGTACCACATCACCCCTGAGCTGTATGCGCAGGTCGGCGCCTACAACCAGAACCCATCGCAGCTGGAGCATGGCAACGGCTTCAAGCTCAGCGGCAGCGGCACCAAGGGTACCGTGCTGCCGGTCGAACTGGTCTGGTCGCCGAAGCTGAACAGCCTGCCGGGCGAATACCGGGTCGGCTACTACAAGAGCACCGCGCCGGCCAATGACGTGCGCGAGGACGTCAATGGTGCCGATGCCGCAACCACCGGCAACGCCTATCGCGTTCACGATAGCAAGCACGGCTACTGGTTCGTTGCGCAGCAGCAGCTGACCAGCCACAACGGCGACGCCTCCCGTGGCCTGAACATCGCCGCCAACGCGACCTTCCACGACAAGGACACCAACGTCGTCGACAACTATCAGTCGCTGATGCTGGTGTACAAGGGGCCGTTCGATGCACGTCCCAAGGATGACATCGGCTTCGGCGTCGCCCGTATCCATGTCAACGACGACGTGAAGAAAAACGCCGAGCTGGCCAACGCCGCCATCGGTGTCAGCGACTATGACAACCCGCTGTACTCGCCACTGCGCGAAACCGAGTACAACTACGAGCTCAACTACGGCATCCATGTCACCAACTGGCTGACCGTACGGCCCAACCTGCAGTACATCACCCATCCGGGTGGTGTGGATCAAGTCGACAACGCCCTGGTGGCCGGCCTGAAAATTCAGTCGGTTTTCTGAGGCTTCGGCTGATAAGCTCTCTCTCTATGTGCGCATCTTGCGGATGGTCACCCGACCGTCCGCTTTTTTTTGCGCATCAGGACGCGTTGGCTTCACGACGATAGAGATTCCAGGATTCGCGGCACATGCACGAGCAACCGCTACAACGTTTCTTCAAATCCCGGCGCGAACAGCCGGTGTTCCAGTGGGAGCGCTTCCAACAGCGTGAAGTGCTGGTGATCGACCATCCGCTGTGCCAGGCGGTGTTCAGTCGCCAGGGGGCGCAGTTGCTGCACTTCCAGCCGCGCGGGCAGAAGCCCTGGTTGTGGTGTGCGGCGAAGTGGCCGCAGGTCGGGGCGATTCGCGGCGGGGTGCCGGTGTGCTGGCCGTGGTATGGCCGCCATCCGAGCGAAAATGCCTGGCCGTCCCATGGCTGGGCGCGGCTGATCGACTGGAAGTTGCTGGAGAGCAGTTCCGACGAACAGGGGGTCAGCCTGCACTGGCGCCTGCAACTGTGCGACTGGCAGGTGGATCTGCAGGCGCGCCTTGGCGAAAGCATGGAGCTGCGCCTGAGCACCGAGCACCAGGACAGCGAACCTTGCCAGTTGAGTCATGCCTTGCACGCCTATTGGCGTATTGGCGACGTGGGTGAGGTAGCGCTGTCTGGGCTCGATGGCGCCGAGGGATACGACCATCTGAGTCGCCAGGTCTGCCGGCAGCGCGGCGAGTTGCGGGTCGAGGGTGGCTGTCAGCGGGTGTTCCAGCACGAGGGCGAATTGCACCTCAAGGACCATGCCTGGCAGCGTGAGTTGTGCATCGATACCGGGGAGAGCGGCGATACCGTGGTCTGGCACCCGGGGCCGCGGCCGTTGCTCGGGGTGAGCTGGAACGAGGTGATGGGCTTCGTCTGTGTCGAAGCCGCCGGTGGCGGCACCGACAGCCTGTGCCTGGCCCCGGGGGAGCAGGCGCACCTGAGCCTGCAGGCACGCGCGCAGGCTGTCGGTTCACATCCTCAGTCGTACTCGTCGCCCACCGGGTAACGGCTGGCGTTGAGGCTTTCCTTGATCTTGCGCAGGTGTGGCTGGAAGTCCACGCCGCGGCGCAGGGTCATGCCGGTGGCCAGCACGTCGAGCACGGTCAACTGGACGATCCGCGAAGTCATCGGCATGTAGATGTCGGTGTCCTCCGGCAACGGGATGTTCAGGCTCAGGGTGCTGGCCTTGGCCAGGGGCGAGCCGGCAGCGGTCAGCCCCAGGACCGAGGCGCCGTTGGCCCGGGCGATGCGTGCCACTTCCACCAGTTCCCGGGTGCGGCCTGTGTAGGAGATGATCACGAACAGTTCGCCGGTATGGGCCACCGAAGCGATCATGCGTTGCATCAGTACGTCGGCGTGGGCCGTGACCGCAATGTTGAAACGGAAGAACTTGTGCAGGGCGTCCATGGCCACCGGTGCCGAAGCGCCGAGGCCGAAGAAGTGGATCTGCCGGGCCTGGGTCAACAGGTCGACGGCCCGGTTGACCTGCTCGGGGTCGAGCACCTTGCTGACGCTGTCGAGGGAGGCGATGGCGCTGGCGAAGATCTTCTGCGTGTAGGCCTCGGAATTGTCGTCGGCTTCCACCGCCCGGCTGACATAGGCCGCGCCGCTGGCCAGGCTCTGCGCCAGTTGCAGCTTGAGTTCCGGGTAGCCGCTGACGTCGAACGAACGACAGAAACGGTTGACCGTCGGTTCGCTGACCGATGCCGCCTGGGCAAGGGCGGCGATGCTGTAGCGGGTCGCCTGCTGCGGGTTGAGCAGGATGACTTCGGCGACCTTGCGCTCGGCCTTGTTCAGGTCTTCGAGGCGATTCTGGATCTGTTCCAGCAGATTTCGCACGCGGTCCATGTTGGTGTTCCTTGGTTCTGCAATGCATGGGAGAACGCGTTTTGGCAGTTCTCGGCGGTGGCCTATCCTACTGATGGCGCTTGTGGACCACCACTCGCAATCGTGATTTTGAAGAAATGTTGTGGTTATTACTACATTTTTTCCTTGAGTGATGCCTCGAAAAAAGGTATTTATCGTTTAACTTGATAAAAGAACAAACATCATGCCTTCGATAACGGTTGAACCGTGCACCTTTGCCTTGTTCGGCGCCCTGGGCGACCTCGCGCTGCGCAAGCTGTTTCCTGCCTTGTACCACCTGGATGGCGCCGGCCTGCTGCATGAGGACACGCGCATTCTCGCCCTGGCCCGTGAGCCGGGCAGCGTCGACGAGCACCTGGCGACCATCGCCAGCGAGCTGCGCGAGTTCGTCGAGGCGAAGGAGATCGATGAGGCGGTTGTCGAGCGTTTCCTCGGCCGCCTGAGCTACCTGCATGTGGACTTCCTCAAGCCCGACGACTATGTGGCCCTGGCCGATACCGTCGGGCGCAACGAACAGCTGATCGCCTATTTCGCCACGCCGGCCGCGGTGTATGGCGCGATCTGCGAGAACCTGGCGAAGGTCGGCCTGGCCGACAACACCCGGGTGGTGCTGGAGAAGCCGATCGGCTCGGACCTGGAGTCGTCGCGCAAGGTCAACGACGCGGTGGCGCAGTTCTTCCCGGAGAACCGCACCTATCGCATCGACCACTACCTGGGCAAGGAGACGGTGCAGAACCTGATCGCCCTGCGTTTCGCCAACAGCCTGTTCGAGACCCAGTGGAACCAGAACTACATTTCCCACGTGGAAATCACCGTGGCCGAGAAGGTCGGGATCGAAGGCCGCTGGGGCTACTTCGACAAGGCCGGGCAACTGCGCGACATGATCCAGAACCACCTGCTGCAGTTGCTGTGCCTGATCGCCATGGACCCGCCGGCCGACCTGTCCGCCGACAGTATCCGCGACGAGAAGGTCAAGGTGCTCAAGGCCCTGGCGCCGATCAGCCCGGAAGGGCTGACCACCCAGGTGGTGCGTGGCCAGTACATCGCCGGGCACAGCGAAGGCCGCTCCGTGCCGGGCTACCTGGAAGAAGAGAATTCCAACACCCAGAGCGACACCGAAACCTTCGTCGCCCTGCGCGCCGACATCCGCAACTGGCGCTGGGCCGGCGTGCCGTTCTACCTGCGGACCGGCAAGCGCATGCCGCAGAAGCTGTCGCAGATCGTCATCCACTTCAAGGAACCGTCGCACTACATCTTCGCGCCCGAGCAGCGCCTGCAGATCAGCAACAAGCTGATCATCCGCCTGCAGCCGGACGAAGGCATTTCCCTGCGGGTGATGACCAAGGACCAGGGCCTGGACAAGGGCATGCAACTGCGCAGCGGGCCGCTGCAACTGAATTTCTCCGACACCTATCACAGTGCGCGGATTCCGGATGCCTACGAACGTCTGCTGCTGGAAGTGATGCACGGCAACCAGAACCTGTTTGTCCGCAAGGATGAAATCGAGGCCGCGTGGAAGTGGTGCGACCAGTTGATCGCCGGCTGGAAAAAATCCGGCGATGCGCCCAAGCCCTACGCCGCCGGGTCCTGGGGACCGATGAGCTCCATTGCACTGATCACGCGGGATGGGAGGTCGTGGTATGGCGATATCTGAACTGAAACTGCCCAAGGGCGTGGTCGGGCACGAGTTCCGCACGCCGGTGCTGTTGGCCGAAGGCCAGGCCCTGGCCGTGGCGCAACAATTGCGTACGGCGATTGCCGCCCGTGGCGTGGCAACCCTGGTGGTTTCCGGCGGGCGCAGCCCGGTGGCGTTTTTCCAGCACCTGGTCAAACAGGATCTGGACTGGAGCAAGGTGGTGATCAGCCTGGCGGACGAGCGCTGGGTACCGGTCGAGCACGCCGACAGCAATGCCGGGTTGCTCAAGCGTTATCTGCTGCAGGGTGCGGCGGCCAAGGCGCGCTTCATCGGCCTGTACAACGCCGCGGCCAACCTCGACGAAGCGGCGCAGCAGGCCGACCAGTTCCTCGCCGAACTGCCGGACATCGACGTGCTGGTGCTCGGCATGGGCGATGACGGCCACACCGCGTCGCTGTTCCCGGACAGCCCGAACCTGCAGGCCGCCTTGCAGGTGGACGGCAGCCGGCGGGTCTGGCCGATGCTGGCACCGACCGTGCCGCATCAGCGGCTGAGCATGAGCCGGGCCTTGCTGGCTTCGGCGACCTTTACCGTATTGGCGATTTCCGGTCAGTCGAAACTGACCACCCTGAATGCCGCCCTGGCCGGCGATGACCTCGCCGCCATGCCGGTTCGTGCGTTTCTGCAACCCCCCCTAGAGATTTACTGGTGCCCATGAGCCAAGGATCAGCCGCTATGACAAAAAATGCCCCGACCGTCTCCATGGCAGACAAGGTCGCCCTGATCGATCAGTTGTGCACCCGTGCGCGGATCCTGCCGGTCATCACCATCAACCGCGTGGCGGACGTGCTGCCACTGGCCGATGCCCTGGCCGCTGGTGGCCTGACCGCCCTGGAAGTGACCCTGCGCTCGCAGTTCGGCCTCAAGGCCATCGAGATCCTGCGTGAGCAGCGTCCGGAACTGGTGACCGGTGCCGGTACCGTGCTCGATCGCCAGATGCTGGCGGCAGCCGAGGCGGCGGGTTCGCAGTTCATCGTCACGCCGGGCATTACCCGTGATCTGCTGGAGGCTGGCGTCGACAGCCCGATCCCGCTGTTGCCGGGCATCAGCAGCGCCTCGGGGATCATGGAGGGCTACGCCCTGGGCTATCGCCGCTTCAAGCTGTTCCCGGCGGAAGTCAGCGGTGGCGTGGCAGCGATCAAGGCCCTGGGCGGGCCGTTTGGCGAAGTGAAATTCTGCCCGACCGGCGGTGTCGGTCCGGGCAACATCAAGAGCTACATGGCGCTGAAAAACGTCATGTGCGTCGGCGGCAGCTGGATGCTCGATCCGGAGTGGATCAAGAACGGTGACTGGGGCCGCATCCAGGAATGCACGGCCCAGGCCCTGTCGCTGCTGGACTGATTCACCCCTTACCGAATTCGTTGTGTGTTCTACGGCTTTACGGTGCGCTTGGTCGGCGCACCGTTTTTTTTTGCCTTGGGAAAGTGGCGGGGCTGTTCGCGGATGAGTCCGGCTCCCAGTGGCCAACCCGGTGTCGGGTGTACGCCGGTGGGCGCTGGACTCATCCGCGAACGGGCTTCACACCGACCCCAGGTCAGCCACTCAGTTCGGCCAGCGCCCTGATCAACTGACCCATCTCCTGCGGCGAAGTGGTAAAGCCCGGAGTAATCCGGATACAGGGCCCGCAAGCCGACCCGCTGCGCATCACGGTGAACAGGTTGTATTCCTTGAGCAACCGCTCGACCATCACCTGCTGGTTCGCCTGGCGGGTGAAGCGCAGCGAGGTGATCGCGCCATACAGCCGCGGATCGTCCGGGGTCAGCACCTCGATGCCGGGCAGCTGGCGTGCCTCGCTCACCCACAGGTCGCGCAGGTAGGCCAGGCGCGCACCCTTGGCCGCGGCGCCGCCGATTTCCCAATGCTCGGCGAGCACCGTCGGCAGGGTCATCAGTGCCGGAATGTTCGCTGTGCTGTGGGGCGTGCGCGAGCGTACGTCGGTGATGGGGAAGTGCGTTTCGCCCATGTCCGGGTCGATGTCGCCCAGGCGCTCGGGGGCGATGTAGAGCACCCCCAGGCTCAGTGGCGCGCCGATCCATTTCTGCAGGTTGAAGCCGGCGAACGCCACACCCAGTTCCTGCAGGTCGAAGTCGAGCTGCCCCAGGGCATGGGCGCCGTCGAGAATCACATCGACCCCATGCTCGGTGGCCGCGTCGACGATGGCCTTGACCGGCATCACCAGCCCGGTGCGGTGGGTGACATGGGTCAGCGCCATCAGCTTCAGGCGCGGGTAGCGGGCGAACGCCTCGCGATAGCTCGCGAGCAGGCTGTCGTAGCTGGCCGGATGCGTGTGCCCGATACGGACCACCTGCACGCCACGATGGCGCTCCAGCCAGTTCAGCGCGCCCTTGACCGTCTCGTATTCCAGGTCGCTGTACAGCACCTGGTCGCCTGGCTGCAGGCGGTTGTAGTTGCGGATCAGCACCTGCAGGGAATCGGTGGCGTTCTGGCTGAAGGTGATCGCCTGTTCGCTGACGCCCATGAGCTCGGCCAGCTCGGCGCGAATCGCCGCGCCCCCGGTCCTGTCGAAATGCTGGCGGACATGCACCGAGTTGCTGCGGTTGATGAAGTCGATATTGCGCTGGTACTCCTCGACCACCCGGCGGGTCATGCGGCCGAAGTAGCCGTTCTCCAGGTTGATCGGGCCCGGCTCGACGTCGTAGCGCCGGGCCACTGCCTGCCAGAAGTGTTCGTCGCGGGCGTTGTCTTGATTCCTTGGCATGCGTGCACTTTCCTTCGGGGGCGGGTTTCAGTGACGGGGCTTGGGCTTGCCGTGTTTGGCGCGCAGCGGGTCGAGCAGGTCGCCGAGGCCGTTGTGGTCGATCTCGTGCATCAGCGCCAGCAGGCCCCCGAGTTCGCCGTGGGGAAAGCCTTCACGGGCGAACCAGTTCAGATAGGGGCCGGGCAGGTCGGCGAGGATGCGTCCCTTGTACTTGCCGAAGGGCATCTCGCGCGTGACCAGCAGTTCGAGTTTTTCAGGGTTCATGCGGGCTTGCCTCAGGTGTTCAAGCAACGGGAAAAATACCGGCATTCTGCATGCAGGCCAATTGACAGATCATGCAAATAGCAGTGATACAGATTTTTCGGATATTCGTAAGTTATTGAAAATAAAAGGTAAAAATCCAGATTCAAGGCTGGCACGCGCTCTGCAATATACGACTCAACTTCCACCACCAGAAGGAATTGAGTCATGACCGACGTGAACAAAGAAGCCATTTCGATCCTCAACCACCTGATCGAGGTCAGCAAGGATGGCCAGGAAGGCTTCAAGACCTGTGCCGAGGATATCAAGCACCCTGAACTGAAGGCGCTGTTCGTCAAACGCTCCAGCGAATGTGCCGCCGCGGCGGCAGAGTTGCAGGCTGAAGTGCGCAAGCTGGGCGGCGACCCGGAAACCACCACCAGCCTTTCCGGTGACCTGCACCGGCGCTGGGTCGATGTGAAGGCGCTGTTCACCGGCAAGGGTGAGGAAGCGGTGCTCAACGAGGCCGAGCGCGGTGAGGACCATGCCAAGAAGGCCTATCGCGAGGCGCTGGAGAAGCTGGTCAAGCACAACATGCTGGGGCTGCGTGATCTGGTCGATCGCCAGTACCAGGGTGTGTTGCGCAACCATGACCAGGTCAAGGCGCTGCGCAACATCGCTCGTGCGAGCTGAGTGTCTGCCTGAATGAAAAACGCCGGCTCAGCCGGCGTTTTTTCATGGGTTCCCGGTAACGTTGAAGCGCTGTGGGCCGACCCTGGTATTCGCGGGCTGCCCGCGAAGGGGCCGGTCAGACGCCGCCGATGGTGATCGGTGGCGGGCTGGTCAGGGTTACGGTCTGCTGTTTACGCGGCGCCAGGATCTCCGCCTCCCCGTCCACCACCAGCTCATCGCGCTGGTTGAACACACGGGTGGCGATACGCACGCGGAACTTCGGCAGCTTCTCGAGGATTTCCAGGCGTACGGTCAGGGTGTCGCCGATTTTCACCGGCTTCTGGAAGCTCATCTGCTGGCCCAGGTAGATGGTGCCCGGCCCGGGCAGTTCGCAGGCGACCGCCGCGCTGATCAGCGCGCCGCTGAACATGCCGTGGGCGATGCGCTCCTTGAACATGCTGGCGGCGGCGAACTCGGCGTCCAGATGCACCGGATTGTGGTCGCCGGACATCGCGGCGAACAGCTGGATATCACGTTCTTCCACGGTCTTGCTGTAGCTGGCGGTCTGGCCGACTTCGAGTGCCTCGTAAGGCGTGTTGGTCACCTGGGTCATCTGATACCTGTCCTGTGAAGAGATTCTTAAAATCAAACCATTGATTTTAAACGTTGGAAATTATTCGGCATGCCCCGGCCGACGATGCGCCAGGGTCTGTTCCAGCCACTGCAGCACGTCGGCGGTCACTTCGTCGCGGTTGGTTTCATTGAACAGTTCATGCCGCGCCTGTGGGTAGACGCTCAATTGCAGGTTCTGGCTACCTGCATTGCGCAATGCATCGGCAAGATCCTTCAGGCGCCTGCCTTCGCTCACCGGGTCATGTTCGCCGCCGATCACCAGCAAGGGCAGGCCGGGATCGATCTGCGCCAGGTTGCTGGCCTTGCTGATCTGCTGCAGGCCACCCAGCATGTCGATCCACATCTGGTTGGTGCAACGGAAGCCACAGAGCGGGTCGGCGACGTACTTGTCGACCTCCTCCGGGTCGCGGCTGAGCCAGTCGAAGGCCGTGCGATTGGGCTTGAAGGCCTTGTTGAAGGAGCCGAACGACAGCCAGTCGATCAATGCGCTGCGGCCGGTCGGTCCCTGGCGCCAGCGTTCGAAACGGGCGATGGCGCGGGCGGCGCGATAGAGCGCCACGGGCTGGAAGTTCGAGCCGCTGAGGATCGCCCCCTGCAGGCTGGCGCTGTGGTGCAGCAGGTAGGCCTGGGCAATATAGCTGCCCATGCTGTGGCCGAGCAGGATGATCGGCTTGCCCGGATACTCTTCGCCGATGCGCTGGTTGAGGCTGGCCAGGTCACTGACCACGGTACTCCAGCCATCCCGGTCGGCGTAGTGTCCGAGCACGCCCTGTTCGGCGGTTTTGCCATGCCCGCGCTGGTCGGGGGCATACAGGCCATACCCGGCCTCGCACAGCGCTTGGGCCAGGCGTGCATAACGCCCGCTGTGCTCGGCCATGCCATGGGACAGCATCACCAGCGCCACGGGCTCGCCCTGGGGCAGCCAACGATTGACGTAGAGGCGGCTGTGGTCACTCACGCTCAGCCAGAAAGTGTCATGGATCATGGCGGTTCCTTTGCACGGGACGAAACGGGGCAGGTGATGAATACACAGTCGCCCCATTGTATAGCGCATCCTCGGTCAGGAAGCAGACCAAGCTGCACATTGGCGGCAAGATTCATGATGTTAATGAGTGTGTCCGGCATATTTGCCTGATTCCCCATTGCTGCTACCGTCCGCTAAGCAGCGCTTTTTCGCTTTGGCGAAGCGACTCCGGATAGGCTCAGGCAAGAGGACAAGAACAATGCAACCTGATTTCTGGAATGACAAACGCCCGGCCGGCGTACCCCTGGACATCGACGTGGGGGCCTTCAGGTCGGTGGTCGAGGTTTTCGAGCGTTCCTGCAAGAAATTCGCCGATCGCCCGGCCTTCAGCAGCATGGGCGTGACCCTCACCTACGCCGAGCTGGAGCGCTACAGCGCGGCCTTTGCCGGTTACCTGCAAGCCAACACCGACTTGCGTCCGGGCGACCGCATCGCGGTCCAGTTGCCCAACGTCCTGCATTACCCGATCGCCGTGTTCGGCGCCATGCGCGCCGGGCTGATCGTGGTCAATACCAATCCGCTGTACACCGTGCGCGAGATGCGCCACCAGTTCAAGGACTCCGGTGCCCGTGCACTGGTCTACCTGAACCTGTTCGGTGCGCGGGTCCAGGAAGTGCTGCCCGATACCGGCATCGAGTTCCTCATCGAGGCGAAGATGGGCGACCTGATGTCGCCGGCCAAGGGCTGGCTGACCAACCTGGTGGTCGACAAGGTCAAGAAGCTGGTGCCGCCCTACCAGTTGCCCCAGGCCATCTCGTTCAAGAGCGCCTTGCACATGGGCCGCGGCCAGAGCATTCGGCCGCTGCAGGTCGGCCTCGACGATATCGCGGTGTTGCAGTACACCGGCGGCACCACGGGCCTGGCCAAGGGCGCGATGCTCACCCACGGCAACCTGGTGGCGAACATGCAGCAGGCGCGGGCCTGCATGTCCCAGACGGGCACCGACGGCCATCCGCTGCTCAAGGAAGGCCAGGAGGTGATCATTGCGCCGCTGCCGCTGTACCACATCTATGCCTTCACCGCGAACTGCATGTGCATGATGGTCACCGGCAACCACAACGTGCTGATCGGCAATCCGCGGGACATCGGCGGCTTCGTCAAGGAGCTGAAGAAGTGGCGATTTTCCGCATTGCTGGGGCTCAACACGCTGTTCGTCGCGCTGATGGAGCATCCGGAGTTCAAGAACCTGGATTTCTCCGCACTCAAGCTCACCAATTCCGGCGGCACCGCACTGGTCAAGGCCACGGCCGAGCGTTGGCAGAAGGCCACGGGCTGCCGCATCACCGAGGGCTACGGGCTCACCGAAACCTCACCGGTGGCCTGCACCAACCCCTATGGCGAGCTTGGCCGCCTGGGCACGGTCGGCCTGCCGCTGCCGGGCACGGCGCTGAAGGTCATCGATGACAACGGTGTCGAGCAACCGCTGGGGCAGCCTGGCGAGCTGTGCATCAAGGGCCCGCAGGTGATGAAGGGTTACTGGCAGCAGCCACAGGCGACGGCCGAGGTGCTCGATGACGAGGGCTGGTTCAAGACCGGCGATATTGCGGTGATCGACCCGGATGGGTTTGTCCGCATCGTCGACCGCAAGAAGGACATGATCATCGTCTCCGGTTTCAACGTGTACCCCAATGAAATCGAGGACGTGGTGATGGCTCACCCGAAAGTCGCCAACTGCGCGGTGATCGGCGTACCGGACGAGCGTTCCGGCGAGGCGGTGAAGCTGTTCGTGGTGGCGCGGGAGGCCGGGGTCAGCGTCGAGGAGCTCAAGGCCTACTGCAAGGAGAACTTCACCGGCTACAAGGTACCCAAGCACATCGTGCTGCGTGATTCGTTGCCGATGACGCCGGTGGGCAAGATTCTGCGGCGGGAGTTGCGCGATATCGCCTAGCGGGAAACAGCGGCGGTCTTGCGGGCCCATTCGCGGGCAAGCCACGCTCCTACAGTTCAGGGTCATCCATCAATGGAACGTACGACATTGAACTGTAGGAGCGCGGCTTGCCCGCGAAGCTTTTTTGCTCCTGAAAACCCCGCTCTAGAGCGGAAAATTAGAAGAATAGAATTTTTGCTCTAAAATGACTGATTGGTATTCTTGAGTCATGTTTATGACTGTAGGGGCCATGTTTGGCTCTAGTCGACCCTCGGCAAAGCTGCTACTCTCGGCGCGCTTTGTGACTTCTCGGCGTAGGTTAGGCTGTGTACGAAATTGCTT
>NZ_JSYZ01000001.1:0-46564 GCF_001293465.1 Pseudomonas asplenii | reverse complement strand
AATGAGCATTCCGAGCCGGTTTTTAACGCAGCATAACCAAGTTTCAAACGATTTCGTACATAGCCTAAAGCCAGATCACTCAATAACAAACATAGACAAATAATAATCGCATCAAATGCGGTGCTGAATTCGCGTTGCTGAGGAGTGGGCTTCCATGATCGAAGACTTTTGGAAGGATAAGTACCCAGCGGGGATTGCTGCCGAAATCAATCCCGATGAGTACCCGAATGTTCAGACGGTATTGAAACAGTCTTGCCAACGATTCGCCAGCAAGCCGGCCTTTAGCAACCTCGGCAAGACGCTCACCTATGGCGAGCTGTACGAGCTGTCCGGGGCTTTTGCCGCCTACCTGCAACAGCACACGGACCTGCAGCCGGGCGACCGCATCGCCCTGCAGTTGCCGAACCTGCTGCAATACCCGATCGCCGTATTCGGTGCCATTCGCGCCGGCCTGATCGTGGTCAACACCAACCCGCTGTACACCGCGCGGGAAATGGAACACCAGTTCAACGACTCCGGCGCCAAGGCCCTGGTGTGCCTGGCAAACATGGCGCACCTGGCCGAGGCGGTGGTGCCCAAGACCGGCGTACGGCATGTGATCATTACCGAAGTGGCCGACATGCTGCCGCCGCTCAAGCGTCTGCTGATCAACAGCGTCGTCAAGTACGTGAAGAAGATGGTGCCGGCCTATCACCTGCCCAAGGCTGTCAGGTTCAACGACGTGCTGAGCAAGGGCCTGGGCCAGCCGGTCAAGGAAGCTAACCCGGCGAGCAGCGACGTGGCCGTGTTGCAGTACACCGGTGGTACCACCGGCGTGGCCAAGGGAGCGATGCTGACCCACCGCAACCTGGTCTCGAACATGCTGCAGTGCAGGGCGCTGATGGGGTCGGAGCTCAAGGAAGGCTGCGAGATCGTCATCACGCCGTTGCCGCTGTATCACATCTACGCCTTCACCTTTCACTGCATGGCGGTGATGCTGCTGGGCAACCACAACATCCTGATCACCAACCCGCGCGACCTGCCGGCGATGGTCAAGGAACTGTCGAAGTGGAAGTTCAGCGCCTTTGTCGGCCTCAACACCCTGTTCGTTTCGCTGTGCAACAACGAGGCGTTCCGCAAGCTGGACTTCTCCGCGCTCAAGGTCACCCTGTCCGGTGGCATGGCGTTGCAACTGGCGGCGTCCGAGCGTTGGAAGGCGGTGACCGGCTGCTCCATCTGCGAAGGCTACGGCATGACCGAGACCAGCCCGGTGGCCTCGGTGAACCCGAGCCAGAAGATCCAGCAGGGCACCATCGGCATCCCGATGCCGTCGACCCTGTGCAAGGTGGTCGACGACGCCGGCGTCGAGCTGCCGCTGGGTGAGGTCGGGGAGCTGTGCATCAAGGGCCCGCAGGTGATGAAGGGCTACTGGCAGCGCCAGGATGCCACCGACGAGATCCTCGACAGTGAAGGCTGGCTGAAGACCGGCGACATCGCGATCATCCAGCCGGATGGCTACATGCGGATCGTCGACCGCAAGAAGGACATGATCCTGGTGTCGGGCTTCAACGTCTATCCGAACGAGCTGGAAGACGTGCTGGCGACCCTGCCGGGCGTGCTGCAATGCGCGGCCATCGGCGTGCCGGACGAGAAATCGGGTGAAGTGATCAAGATCTTCATCGTCGCCAAGCCGGGCGTGACCCTGACCAAGGACCAGGTGATGGAGCACATGCGCGCCAATGTCACCGGCTACAAGGTGCCCAGGTTCGTCGAGTTCCGCGATGCCCTGCCGACCACCAACGTCGGCAAGATATTGCGCCGCGAACTGCGTGACGAGGAACTGAAGAAGCTCGGTCTGAAGAAGACCGCCTGAGGCCCAGGCCAAAAAAATACAAAGCCCCGCATTGCGGGGCTTTGTCGTTTGCAGCGGTCGGTTTACTGCTGGAACTGCGCAAAACTCACGCCGGTACCGTTCGGCCGCACGTCCTGGAGGAAGGCGTCCTTGTCCGCGCTCAGTTCCAGGCTCACGGTCGGCTTGCGCTTGCCGGCATTGCGCACCACCAGGCCTTCAAGCTTCTCGCGCAGGAACACTGTCGGTACCTTCAGGTGCAGCAACTGGTCGGTGCTGGGCGTGTACAGCAGCAGATGCACCCATTCGTACTGGCCGATAGCCAGGCGCCCCAGCGGGATGTCGAACCACCAGATGTTCCGGTTGCGGCTCAGTTCGGTGAAGTGGCAATTGTTCGTGCCCAACACCGCACCGCCCAGTTCCTGGTTCCTGCGGGCAATAGCCTGCTTTTTATCGAGTTTCATCACTTTCCTACCGTTATCGATCTTCAGCGCCGGAGCCTGAATCTGCCGCCTATTCTCGGGGGTTGGCGGACAAACATAAAGGTAAACCTGACTGCTCTGATGAAAGAACCGACGAAAAAAATGAAACTCCTGGCGAAAGCCTCGGGTCAACCTTGTGTAGCGACACTGATACCCCGCATTTCCCCATGGAGAAATATCATGAGCAGCACTGGCGATAAGATCAAAGGCACAGCGAACGAAGCGGTTGGTAACGTCAAGCAAGGCATCGGCAAGGCCACCGACAATGATCGGCTGCGGGCCGAAGGCAAGGCCCAGGAGTTGAAGGGCCAGGCCCAGAAGGCCAAGGGCAACGTAAAGGAAACGATCAAGAAGGGCATCGACCGGGCCTGAAGTCCTGACCGACGAGTGACCGAGCGGCCATCCCAGGATGGCCGTTCTGCTGTTCCGGCAGGCTGGTGTCAAATCCGGAAATTGTTTACCGCTTGCCAACTGCGCTACCGTGAGTGAAAAACCGCCCTTGAGTCGCCTGCTGACTGACTCCGTGATTGCGGCGAAAGGAGACGCTATGATTTTTCCGGACTTGCGTGGTCTGCCCCTGCATCGCGTGCTGATACGCACGGTCCAGGAGTTCGTCGACGACGAGATGTCGACCTATGCTTCGGCACTGGCCTATCAGATGCTGTTTTCGCTGTTCCCCTTCCTGCTGTTCCTGATCGCCCTGATCGGTTTCCTGCACCTGCCGGACTTCTTCAGCTGGTTGCGCATGCAATCGGAACTGGTGTTGCCGCCCCAGGCGCTGGACCAGGTCAACCCGGTGATCGACCAGTTGCAGCAATCCAAGGGGGGCCTGTTGTCGGTGGGTATCGTCATCGCCCTGTGGACCGCCTCGGCAGGTGTACGGTTGATGATGAGCGCGATGAATGCCGCCTACGACGTGAACGAAGGCCGGCCTATCTGGAAGCGCCTGCCGTTGTCGGTCTTCTATACCGTGGGTATCGCCGGCATGTTGCTGGCGGCCGCCGCGCTGATGGTCCTCGGGCCGCAGGTGATGAGCTGGCTGGCCGGGCAGATCGGCATGGAGGAGTTCGTCGTGACCCTCTGGACCGTCCTGCGCTGGCCGGTGATCGTGCTGCTGCTGATGTTCGCCGTGGCGTTGATGTACTACGTGATGCCGGACGTGAAGCAGAAGTTCGTGTTCATCACCCCCGGCTCGGTACTGGCGGTGGTGGTATGGATCATCGCCTCGCTGGGCTTCGGCTACTACGTGAAAACCTTTGCCGACTACAACGCGATGTATGGCAGTATCGGTGCGATCATCGTGTTGCTGCTGTACTTCTACATCTCGGCGGCAGTGTTGCTGTTGGGGGCGGAAATGAATGCGGTGATCGAGCACATGTCGGCCGAAGGCAAGAATCCCGGCGAGAAGGATTTTCATGAGCAGGCCGATCGGACGACGGTGCTCGGCCACGTGCATGAGCACTCCCCCAAACCGACTACTGACGAAAGCCGATCATGATCCGTGAAATCCTGAAAATGGGCGATCCGCGCCTGTTGCGTGTAGCGCCGCCGGTTCCCCCGGAAATGTTCGACAGCGCCGAGCTTTGGCAACTGATCGACGACATGTTCCAGACCATGGAGCACGTCGGCGGAGTCGGCCTGGCCGCGCCGCAGATCGGGGTCGACCTGCAACTGGTGATCTTCGGTTTCGAGCACAGCGAGCGTTACCCGGACGCCGAGGCGGTGCCGCAGACGATCCTGATCAATCCGCTGATCACCCCGCTGGGGCCGGAAGTGGAAGAAGGCTGGGAAGGCTGCCTGTCGGTGCCGGGCCTGCGCGGCGCGGTGGACCGTTACCGGCGTATCCGCTACGAAGGCTTCACCCCCAAGGGCGAGCCGCTGGTGCGGGTCGCCGAGGGCTTTCATGCGCGGGTGGTGCAGCACGAGTGCGATCACCTGATCGGCCGCCTGTATCCGTCGCGGATCACCGACTTCAGCAAGTTCGGGTTTACCCAGGTGCTGTTCCCCGAGCTCGACCCGGCTGCCGACGACTGAGTGGCTGACCGGCCACTAGCGGGCCGCCACCTTGTCCGGTTTGACGAAGCGCAGGGTCAGGCGGTCCGATTCACCGATGGCCTGGTATCTGGCCTTGTCCTGTTCACCCAGGCGTAGGGTAGGAGGCAGGGTCCAGACACCGTCGGGATAATCCTTGGTGTCCCTGGGGTTGGCGTTGATCTCGCTTTGCCCATCCAGCACGAACCCGGCATCGCTCGCCAGTTTCACCACGTAGGCGGTGGGCAGGTAGCCGCTGCGCTTGATGCTTTCCAGATCCGCGCCATCCTTCGCGCGATGGTCCACCACCCCCAGCACGCCACCCGGCTTGAGCACCTGGAAGAAGGCCGAGAACATCGCCGGCGCGTCATCGGCCATGACCCAGTTGTGCACGTTGCGGAAGGTCAGTACCCGGTCGGCCGAGTTCGGCTTGCCGAGCACCGGCGCCTGGGGATCGAACTCGACGAGGCTGGCCCGCACGTATTGGCTCGGATCCCTGGCGAACTTCTGCTTCAGGCTGTCGGCCGAGCGTCTGGCGTATTCGCTGCTCGACGGCGCCTGCACGGCGGCGATGTACTGGCCCTGGCCGCGCAGCAGCGGCGCGAGCACTTCGCTGTACCAGCCGCCGCCGGGGGTGATTTCGATCACCGTCTGGTTGGCCTGCAGACCAAAGAACTGCAAGGTCTGGCGGGGATGGCGATAGACATCGCGCACGCTGTTTTCCGGCGCACGCCAGCTGCCCGCCAGGACCTTGGCATATTGGGCATCGGTGATGGTCGTGTCGGTGCTTGCCGCCTGGCCGAGAGCGGGAGCGAGCAGGGCGGTGAGGGATAAGGCCACGAGGGTACGGTTCATGATCATCCTGTCAGGAACGGGTGGAAACCGAGGCTATCACGGGGTTACCGGCGGCTGATCACACATTTTCCGCAGTCGAGCTAACCGATGGTTCTATACCCAGGGCAATCAGCGGCTTGCTGCGCGAGTAGCGGGCCAGTCGGTCGGCGAGGGCCTGGGGCAGTTGGCGGGTGGGGCTGAAACCGAGTTTCCCGTAGAAGTCGCGCAGGTCCGGATGGCAGAACAGCCAGGTGCGGCCGGTGAGTGTGGCCAGGGCATGGGCGACCAGTTGCCCGGCGATGCCCTGGCCGCGCCGTTGTGGGTCGACGAACAGGCCGGTCAGCCAGAAACCGTCGGCGACTGCGGTCAGCGAAAGCCCGGCGATGATTCCTCCGTCGCGGGCCACCCACAGTTGCCCTTCGCCGTTGGCGCGCATGGAGGAACCATGGGCCCGGTAGAACTTGTCGAGCAGAGGGCGCAGCGAGGGGGATAGTAGGGCGTAGTCGAGGTTTGGCATGGGGCTTGTCGGTTGAGGCGGAAAGCCGATTATAGGGGCAGGGGCGGACATCTCCCGGTCACTTCGGGTTCTAAGCTGATAACCAATCGATCTGCAAGATTTTGCCGGCTCGTCGCACACCAGCAGATGAAGCCGAAGTGTGTCCTTCGGCCTGTCCCATGCGAAGCCGATCGATGCCCAACTACCTCGACCCCGTTCACCGCGAAGAAATTCTCTCCCTGTCGCGCTCCTTCACCGGCCGTAGCGAATGGCCGACCTGGTTGTTGCTGGCGCTTGTCTACGGCGGCTGGTTCGCCGTCGTACTCGGCAGTGCCCGGTTGGGCCTGTGGCCGAGCACTGCCTTGCTGATTGTCCTGGTTACGCTCTGGCTGTCGCTGCAGCATGAATTGCTGCACGGCCATCCGACCCGTCTGGACTGGTTGAACAAGCTGCTGGGCTACGCGCCGTTTGCCGTCTGGTATCCCTACACCCTCTACCGCGACAGCCACCTGCTCCACCATCGCGATGAAGACCTGACCCTGCCGGGTATCGACCCGGAGAGCCGTTACCTGCGCCAGCAGGACTGGCAACGCTGCTCGCTGTTCGAGCGGAGCCTGTTCCGGCTGAACAAGACGGTCCTTGGTCGGCTGCTGATCGGCGCCCCGCTGGCCCTGTTCGACCTGCTGCGCGAAGAGGGCCGGCGCTTGTGCCGGGGCGAGCGCAAGGCCTGGCTGATGTGGTCGACCCATGGCCTGCTGACGCTGCTGATGCTGGCCTTCGTCGTCCGCTACAGCATCATTGCGGCCTGGCAATACCTGCTGCTGATCAGCATCCCGGCATTGTCGCTGGCGATGGTGCGTTCCTACTATGAACATCGGCCCCATGCCGCTCCCGAGCAGCGCACGGTGATCAACGAGGCCGGCTGGCCCTGGAGCTGGCTGTTCCTGCACAACAACCTGCACCTGCTGCACCATGATCTGCCCGGGCTGCCCTGGTATTTCCTGCCGCGGGTCTACCGGGCCCGGCGCGAACAGTGGCTGGCGCGCAGCGGTGGCTTTCTGGTGAAAGGCTATGGCGAACTGCTGCGCCAGCATGGGCTGAAAGCCATCGACAGCCCGCAACATCCGTTCGCCTGAGGAGGCCCCATGACCGCTGGTTACGCCGAACTGCTGATGTACGTGGCTCCGGAGGCCGTGCAACATGCCAACGAACAATGGCTCGGGCGCATTCTCGACAAGCTCGGGGCGAGTCGCCGCCCGGCTGGCGGTCTGGACCTCATGGCGCTGTGGCTGGCACCGGACCTGCTGCTGACCCAGACCTGCGGTTACCCGCTGATGACCCGGCTACGCGGCCAGGTGAGTGTCGTCGGTCGCCCGCATTACCGGTTGCCGGATGCGGCCGACGGTCAGCATTGCAGCCTCCTGCTGGCTCGTGCGGACAATCCGCGCTCGGCGTTGGCGGAGTTTTTCGGCAGCCGTGGGGTGATCAATGACGATGGCTCCAACAGCGGCATGAACCTGTTGCGCCATAGCCTGGCGGCGCTGCACAGGGATGGGCGCTTCTTCGCCAGTGTCGGGCGCAGCGGCGCCCACCGCGAAAGCCTGCGCTGGCTGCGGGAAGACCTGGCTGACCTGGCCGCGGTGGACAGCGTGACCTTCGCCTATCTGGCCCGCTTCGCCCCGCAGGAGGTCGCCGGCTTGCGGGTGGTGGCGCGCAGTGCGTTGAGTCCCTGCCTGCCGTACATCGGCGTGGCGGGGTTGGCAGAGGGGGAGGTGGTGCGGATTCGCGAAGCGATGAACCAGGCGTTGCGGGAACTGCCCGAGGTTGGCGAGGTGCTGGGGTTGCGCGAAGTGTTGCCGGCCTGCGAGGCGGACTACCAGGTGTTGCTCGACTATCGCGATGAGGCTGAGCGTTCGGGGTTTCGCCTGGACCTTCCCGAGCAGGGCGGTGTGAGCGTTCGCGGATGAACCGGAGCGCCTGCTTCCATCAGGGGGCGTTTGTTAGTTTTGTTATATAAAAATATTTTTTAAGTATTATTAAAGAATAAGCAGGGTTGGTAGCATCCCGCCACCGGACCACCGGACATATAGCGCAACTCTTTTTCCAGGAGCCACTATGTCCGGCGCCGACACACCTCACAGCGACTACGTGGGCGGATTGTTCCGCAGCCATTACGACTGGCTCTGCGGCCGCCTGCGCCGTCATCTCGACTCCAGCGCCAGTGCCGAAGACATCGCCGCCGACACCTTTGTCCAGTTGCTGACGGCCGCAGACGGCTTATCGATCCGCCAGCCCCGCGCCCTGTTGACCACCCTCGCGCAGCGACTGATGTACCAGCTCTGGCGCCGCCGGGATCTGGAGCGGGCCTATCTTGATGCCCTGCAACAGGACGCCGAAGTACCGGTGCCATCGCCCGAGGACCTGGCGCAAATGCTTGAAGCGTTGGAACGCGTCGAGCGCTTGCTCGGCGGGTTGCCGGACAAGGTCAAGGCGAGCTTCCTGCTGTCCCGGGTCAATGGCCTGACCTATCCCGAGATCGCCGCCGAGCTGGGTATCTCCCAACGCTCGGTCAGCGACTACATGACCCGGGCGTTCAGCCGTTGCCTGCGGGCGAGACGCGATGGCGGTGAGTCGGGAGTCGGAAACGCCGCAACCACGGGGGCGGGCTAACGGTAATCGCCTGTTGGTCCGTGAGCACAATGCCATGCCTAAAGGTTGGTGTCGGGCACAGCCCATCACTCCCTGAAGCGCCGCCGAGGGCGCGGCGGGGCTCAATGCGCATTCACATTGCCAACGGTCGCAGCAGCCCCTGTTTTGTTTCGCCCAACCCTGAAAACCAGACCACCACGAGGTGACCATGACATCCATCAAGACCCTGCTCGGCAGCTCGCTGCTGGCACTGAGCCTGCTGGCCCGACAGGCCCCCGCCGCCGACCTGCCGCCCCCCATCCATTTCGGTGACATCACCTGGGAAAGCGGCAGCCTGATCACCGAGGTGCTGCGGCTGATCGTCGAGAAAGGCTACGGCTATCCGACCGACACCCTGCCCGGCAGTACCGTGAGCCTGGAGGCCGCCCTGGCGAAGAACGATATCCAGGTGATCGGTGAGGAATGGGCCGGTCGCAGCCCGGCCTGGGTCAAGGCCGAAAGCGAAGGCAAGGTGTTCGGCCTCGGCGATACCGTCAAGGGGGCCACCGAAGGCTGGTGGGTACCGGAATACGTGATCAAGGGTGACCCGGCGCGGGGTATCAGGCCGCTGGCGCCGGATCTCAGGTCGGTGGCCGACCTGCCACGCTACAAGGACGTGTTCGCCGACCCGGAAGACCCGTCCCGCGGCCGTTTCCTCAACAGCCCCACCGGCTGGACTTCGGAAATCGTCAACAGCCAGAAGATCAAGGCCTACGGCCTGAGCGACAGCTTCGTCAACTTCCGCACCGGTTCCGGCGCGGCGCTGGACGCCGAGGTCAGCTCCGCGGTCAAGCGCGGCAAGCCGGTGCTGTTCTACTACTGGTCGCCCACCCCGCTGCTGGGGCGCTTCAATCTGGTCAAGCTGGAGGAGCCACCCTTCGACGCCGAGGCCTGGAAGACCCTGGCCGATGCCAGCAACCCGCATCCACGTGGCACCCGCTCGCTGCCGGCGCATCTGGCGATTGGTGTTTCCGCCGCTTTCAAACAGCAGTACCCGGAGTTGGTCGAGGTGTTCGAGAAGGTCGACCTGCCCATCGACCTGCTCAACCGCACCCTGGCGCAGATGAGCGAGAAGCGCCTGGCGCCGCGGGCGGTAGCGACCACCTTCCTGCGTGAACAGCCGCAGGTCTGGAGCCAGTGGGTACCCGCTGCCGTTGCCGAACGCGTCAAGGGGGCCCTGTGATGCTCAAGCGAATCTGGCTGGCCTTGTCCCTGGTCCTGCTGAGCCAACTGGCCCAGGCTGCCGAGCCCGCTACCCTGCGGATCGGTTACCAGAAGAGTTCGGTGAGCATGGTCCTGGCCCGCGAGCACAAGCTGCTGGAAAAGGCCCTGCCCGGCACCCAGGTGCAATGGGTCGAATTCCCGGGCGGTCCGCAACTGATCGAAGCGCTCAACGGCGGTAGCCTGGATGTAGGCAACATTGGCGATATCCCGCCGATCTTCGCCCAGGTCGCCGGTATCGATTTCGTCTACATCGGCATCGAACCCACCGATGGCCAGACCGAGGCGATCATCGTGCCCAAGGCCAGCGACGTGCAGGACGTGGCGGGTCTCAAGGGCAAGCGTGTCGCGCTGCTCAAGGGCTCCAGCGCGCACAACCTGTTCCTCAAGAGCCTGGGCAAGGCCGGCCTCAAGCTCAGCGACGTGAACCTGGTCTACCTGTCGCCGGCCGATGCCCGGGCGGCCTTCGAACAGGGCAAGCTGGATGCCTGGGTGATCTGGGACCCATACTACTCCGCGGCCCTGCTCGATGGCAGCGCGCGCCTGCTCAGCGACGGCCAGGGGCTCAACTCCGGCGGTTCGCTGTACATCGCCAGTGGCGCGTTCGCCCGCCATTACCCGCAAAGCATCGCGCCCATCCTCAAGGCCATCGGCCAGGGCCAGCAGGTGTCCTTCGACCAGCCTGATGCGAGCATCGACCTGATGACCCAGGCCCTCGGCCTGCAACGGCCGGTGGTCCAGCGTTACTTCGAGCATCGCTCGCGGGTACCGCTGCGCGCCATCGACCAGGCCACCGTCGATAACCAGCAGCGTACCGCCGACCTGTTTTTCGCCAATCACCTGGTGCCCAAGTCGATCAAGGTGCAGCAGAACGTGTTCAAGGCCGAATGAGCCCAGCAGAGGAAAACACCTTCCATGCAGCCTGTTTACATCGACTTTCTCAACGGTCCGGACATCGACGCCCTGGACCTGGGCAATGACGAAATTCTCGACGCCATCGAAGCCAGCCTGGCGATCCAGGGCCGCGGCGAAGCGGTGATCGAACCGCGTACCCACCTGATTCCCGGTGACGCGATCAAGGGGCACTTCAATATCCTGCGTGGTGTGCTGAGTGGCGATATCGGCTATGCCGGGGTCAAGGTGGTCGGCGATTTCGTCGACAACTATCGTCAGGGCCTGCCGTCGGAACTGGCGATCCTCAACCTGATGGACCCGGCCACCGGGGTGCCGAAGGCGATTCTCGATGCCTCGGCGATCACCGACATGCGCACCGGCGCGGTGACGGCCATCGGTGCCAAGTACCTGGCCCGTCCCGACAGCAAGGTGCTCGGGCACATCGGCGCACGGGGCACCGCCTACTGGAACGTGCGACTGCTCGATCACCTGTTCGACTTCGACGAGATCCGTGTGCATTCGCGTCGCGAGGAAAGCCGCGAGGCTTTCGCCGAACGCCTGCGTCGCGATCTTGGCAAGCCGGTGACGGTCACCCACGACTGGGAAAGCACGGTGCGCGGAGCCGATATCGTGGTCGAGGCCTCGCGCCTGGACCAGCCGCAACCGCTGTTGCGCACCGAGTGGATCAAGCCCGGCGCCTTCGTCGTGCCCTACGGCACCATGAGCGCGGTGGAGCTGTCGCTGACCGATATCATGGACAAGCTGGTGGTCGACGACTGGGGCCAGTGCAAAGGTGGTCTGTTCGGTGCGCTGCGAGCCCATGTCGAGGTGGGCAAGCTCAGTGAACAGACCCTGCATGCGGAGTTGGGGCAGATCGTCGCCGGCTTGAAGAACGGTCGACAGAGCCCCGGGGAACGTATTCTGTTCTGGCATCGCGGGCTGAGCCTGAGCGATATCGCCCTGGGCCATGCGCTGTTGCGCAAGGCGGCCAGGCTGGGGATCGGCCAGCGGTTGCGTTTCGCATGACGGCCATCGAACTGGGTGAGCGACCGTTGTCTGTGCAGGACCTGCTACGGGTTGCCCGGGGTACCGCCGCACTGCGCCTGGGCGAGCCGGCGCGCCAGCGGATCGACCAGTCCCACCGCTTGTTGCTGGCCCGGGCCGAGGCGGGTGCGGCGATCTATGGCGTCACCACCGGCCTTGGCGCGGCGGTGGATCTGCGCCTGCCGACGGATGACCCGCGGCGGCAGCCACGCATTGCCTTGGGGCGTGCGGTCGGGGTCGGACGCCTGGCCAGTCGCGAGGAGGTTCGGGCTATCGCCGCGGCTCGCCTGGCCGGGTTGGCCGAGGGGCGTTCGGGCATTTCCCTGGCGACGGCAGAGGCACTGCTGGCGTTGCTCGACGCCGATATCTGCCCGGAGATTCCGTTGACCGGTTCGCTCGGCGAAAGCGACCTGGCACCGCTGGCGCACCTGAGTCTCGGGCTGCTCGGCGAAGGCTGGGTGCAGTGGCGCGGGCAGCGCGTGCCGGCGGCGCAGGCACTGGCCGAATGCGGCCTGGCGGTGCCGGCGTTGTCCGGCAAGGATGGCCTGGCGCTGGTCTCGGCCAATGCGGCGAGCCTCGGACTCGGCAGCTTGCTGCTGGACGAGGCGGACCGGGCGCTGGACTCGTTGCTGGCGGCACTGGCGTTGTCCTGTGAGGGCTACCGGGCCAATCTCGGCCCGTTCCGGCCGCGGGCCGCGCAACTGCATCCGGTCAGTGGGCACGCCGCACAGGCGGCGTTGTTGCTGGCGCTGTTCGAAGGTGGTGAGCTGAAGCAGCCACAGGCCGCGCGACGCTTGCAGGACCCACTGAGTTTTCGCTGTGCCGCGCAGGTTCAGGGCGCTGCCCGGCAGGCCTGGCAACAGTTGCGCGACACACTGGCGACGGAGCTGGCGAGCGGTGCCGACAATCCGGCGTTGGTGGTCGAGGATGGACAGGTACTGGCCAATGGCAATTTCGACAGTACCCATCTGGCACTGGCAAGTGAGGGTCTGGGCCTGGCTTTCAGTCGCCTGGCGGCGTGCTCGGCGGAGCGCCTGGCGAAGTTGTTGTCGCCGGCCTCCAGCGAGCTGCCGCGCTTTCTGATCGAGACGCCGGGGCATGTCGGGCTGGCGGCGTTGCAGCGGACTTCGGCGGCGCTGCTGGCGCAGATCGGGCACCTGGCCAATCCGTTGCCGGCCGTGTGTATCGCGGTGGCGGATCGGGTGGAGGATTATGCCGGGCAGGCGTTGGCGGTGATCGACAAGACCCGCGAACTGGTGCGCCTGGTGCAGACCCAGGCGGCCATCGAACTGATCGCCGCCGCCCAGGCGGTGGACCTGCGTGGCGATGTGCGCCTGGGGCAGGGGACCGCCGGGATCCATCGGGCGGTGCGCAGCCAGGTGGCCCGGCTGGAGACGGACCGGCCGGGCGCCTGGGATGTGCAGGCATTGCTGGGGTTGATCGAGAGCCGGGGGTGGCCGGAGCTGCGCAGGTCGTGAGTCTTGTGTCGGTCGAATCGGCGCTGTCGCCCGCAAGCGGAGCGCCGCCCGGCCCTCTCCCGCAAGGGGAATATCACGGCGCCGACTCGACCTCCAGCGCCAGCTTGACGTTAGGCCGTTCGCCAATCCGTGTCATGAAGCGCACCAGTGCCGGCCAGGGCGCCAGGTCGATGGCGAAGAAACGGTTCCAGCGCATCACCGTGAACAGATAGGCATCCGCCACGCTGAAGTCGCCTTCGAGCAGATAGTCCTGCTTCGCCAGGGTGTTTTCCAGCAAGTCGAAGCGCTGGAACAGCCGTGTGCGGAAGATCGCCTTGACCTCCTCGGGGATCGTCACGTTGAACAACGGCCCCATGGTCCCGTGGATCTCGCTGCCGAGAAAGTTCAGCCACTCCTGCAGGCGCACCCGTTGCCAACTGCCATGGGGTGGCGCCAGCCCGGCCTCGGGCCTGAGGTCGGCGAGAAACTGCAGGATGGCCGCCCCCTCGGTCAGCACCTCGCCGTTGTCCAGTTGCAGCGCCGCCACATAGCCCTTGGGGTTGATGCGGCGGAAATCGTCACCGTGCTCGGTGAGCTTGCTGCGGTTGTCGACCCGCACCCGTTCGAACGGCAAGCCGAGTTCGCGGAGCACGATATGAGGGGCCAGGGAGCAGGTTTCAGGAGCGTAGTACAACTTCATGGGCGATGGACTCCAGGGGGAAAACACAGTGGCGACAGTCTCGTCTGCGTCTGCAGTCCGGGTAAAATCAATCCTTCAGAAACGTGCCATAAGGACAGCTACTGGAATGATGAATCTGGTGCACTGGCGTCTGCTGGTGGCGGTGCTCGACAGCGGCACCATCAGCCGCGCCGCCGAGCAGGTCGGCATGACCCAGTCGGCGGCCAGCCAGGCCCTGGCGGGGATGGAGGAAACGCTCGGCGTACAACTGTTCGTGCGTGAGGCGCGCCAGGCGGTGCCGACGGCTATCGGGTTGCAGGTGCTGGAGCAGGCGCGGCTGATGCTGGGGGCCCTGCAGAACATTCGCCAGCGGGTCGACAGTGCCCGCGGATTGACCGGAGGCACCATCCGCCTGGCGAGTTTTCCCATGGTCCTGAGCAGCTTGCTGCCACCCTTGCTGCAGCGTTTCCGCCAGCGCCATCCGGGCATTGAGGTGGTCGCGCTGGAGGTCAGCGACCATGAGGTCGAGGCCATGCTCGCCGCTGATCTGGTGGATGTCGGCGTGGTCCTCAACCCGGAGCCGGGGCGCGTGGCCCATGAGCTGGGGCGCGATCGCTGGGTCGCGGTGGTGCCCCTGGGGCACCGCCTGGCGGCCCGTGGCCCCGAGGGCCGGGTCAGCCTCGCGGAACTGGTGGCCGAACCCTTTGTGCTGGCGACCGGGGGTTGCACGGTCAACGCCCGCAGCCTCGCGGCCGAGGCCGGCCTGCCGCTCGCGGATGTACGGGTCGAAGTGCGGGAGTGGAGCAGCGCCTTCGCGCTGGTGCGCGAGGGGCTTGGCGTGAGCCTGGTGCCGGAACTGACGCTACCGAAGGAGCGCCGGGGGCTGCGGGTGCTGCCGCTGGCAGTACCGGTAGAGCGCCGGTTCGCCCTGGTGGCGTGCCCGACGACAAGCCAGTGCGCGGCCGTGACGGCGTTGTTCGAGATGCTGGAATGACTCCGCCGGGTTCATCAATCAGCGGCCCTGGCGGGTGAGCGAAAGCGGGCGTAAGCCCCATCTGCACCAGGCACCGCCACTGCAGGAGCCGGACTGGCCCGCGAAGCTGTTGGCGGCCTCTGGGCCCCTTCGCGGACAAGCCGGCCACTGCGGCCCGATCAGCTATTGCTGGTGAGGAACGCGCTGGCCACCTGCTTCTCGACCGGGTTGGGGCTGTTCTTCTCGGTCTGGGCGTTGAACTGTTCCTTGATGCGCTCGGCGATCTTGTTGTTGATCGCCTGCTGCTGCTCGGGCGGCAACTGCTTGAAGCTTTCCTCGGTCAGCCCCTGGTCCTTGAGCATCTGCTCGCGCAGGCGTTCGGCCGGCGATTTGCTCATGTAGTCCTTGAATTCCTTCATCGCGTCGCTGTCGGTACTGGTGGCAGACGGCGCGGTGCGGGTGGTCGGCGGCGTGGCGCTGAGGGTCGCGGCGGCGGCCACGTCGGGGATCTTGGCCTGCAGGTGCACGCGGGTCTTGGCGAACGCGGCATTGACGTTGTCGGCGACCTTGTCGGCGGCGTTCTGGCTGGTCGGGTTCGAGCTGAGGCCGGCGGCGGCCTGTGCGGTTGGCACGTAGCCGCTGGCCAGCACGTTGTTGGCGGCGGTGGTGGGGTCCAGATCCGAACGGTTGGTGGGTTGGATCACCGGATTGTTACGGGCATTGACCAACATGGGATAAATACCTGAGTGTTAAGAGACCCCAGGCACCGAGCAATTTGTATGCCGGCTGGTACAAAGCCCGTTTTTCCACGCCTTGGGCGATACACGCCTGCAGGCGCTGGCCGGAAAGCGGAGAATCCTTGCCGCCGGGTTTGCCGCTCTGGCATGTTGAACATTCACTTGCAGCCCTGGGCGATAGCGCGTTCAGTAGCCTGCATCCGACGCCGTGAACGATTATTTGGGAGATAACCGATGACCGAAGCGAACTATGTGAACACGCAGTTGCTGATCGATGGCCAGTGGTGCGATGCGCAAGACGGCAAGACGCTCGACGTGCTGAACCCGGCGACCGGCCTGGTGATCGGCCAGGTCGCCCGTGCCGACATCGCCGATCTGGATCGGGCCCTGGCGGCGCTGCAGCGCGGTTTCGACGTATGGCGCTGGGTGCCGGCCAACGAGCGGGCGGTGATCATGCGCAAGGCGGCGCAACTGGTTCGCGAGCGTGCCGAAGGCATCGCGCAACTGCTGACCCAGGAGCAGGGCAAGCCGCTTTCGGAGTCGCGGATCGAGGTCAACTCCGCTGCGGATATCATCGAGTGGTTCGCCGACGAGGGCCGACGTGTGTACGGTCGTGTCGTGCCCTCGCGTAACGTCGCGGTGCAGCAGACCGTGGTACGCGAACCGGTCGGCCCGGTCGCGGCCTTCACCCCGTGGAATTTCCCGGTCAACCAGGTGGTGCGCAAGCTGTGTGCCGCGCTGGCCACCGGCTGCTCCTTCCTGGTCAAGGCCCCCGAGGAGACGCCGGCGTCGCCGGCGGCCCTGCTGCGCGCGTTCGTCGATGCCGGCGTGCCGCCTGGCGTGGTCGGGCTGGTGTTCGGCGACCCGGCACAGATTTCCTCCTACCTGATCGCCCACCCGGTGGTGCGCAAGGTCACCTTCACCGGCTCGACGCCGGTGGGCAAGCACCTGGCGGCGCTGGCCGGGCAGCACATGAAGCGGGCGACGATGGAACTGGGCGGGCATGCCCCGGTGATCATCGCCGAGGATGCCGACGTGGAAGCGGCGGTCAAGGCCATGGCCGGGGCCAAGTTCCGCAACGCCGGGCAGGTGTGCATTTCGCCGACGCGGTTCCTGGTGCATAACAGCATCCGCGAGGAGTTCACCCGGGAGATGGTCCGTTATGCCCAGTCGCTCAAGGTCGGCAACGGCCTGGAGGCCGACACCACCCTCGGTGCGCTGGCCAACGGCCGTCGCCTGAGTGCCATGACCCAGGTGGTCGAGAGTGCGCTGGCCAGCGGTGCGCGCCTGGAGACCGGTGGCGAGCGGATCGGCAACACCGGTAACTTCTTCGCGCCGACCATCCTGTCCGGTGTGCCGCTGGAGGCGGACGTGTTCAACAATGAACCGTTCGGCCCGGTGGCCGCGGTGCGGGGCTTCGACTCGCTCGACGAGGCCATCGCCGAAGCGAACCGGCTGCCCTACGGTCTGGCCGCCTACGCCTTCACCCGTTCGTTCGCCAATGTGCACCGGCTGACCCAGCGGGTCGAGGCCGGCATGCTGTGGATCAACCAGGCGATGACTCCCTGGGCGGAGATGCCGTTCGGCGGGGTGAAGGATTCGGGCTACGGCTCCGAAGGTGGACCCGAGGCGCTGGAACCCTACCTGGTGGCGAAGTCGGTCTACGTCAACTCGCTATGAATGGATGGCCATCCAGCTGGGTGGCCGCTCTCCACTGCCAGGGTTTCTCATCACCGGCTTCGGGTTGTTTGGGTGGGAACCCCGGGAACTGCCATCCAGCGGCTGGTAGCCCAGCACCCGACGGGTTTCGGCCAGGTCGAGGCGTTTGCCGTGATTGTCGGATATCCCGTGGGCAACCAGGTGCTGCACTCCTTGCACTTCGATGGCCCGTTGCAGCAATTGCACGGCGTCGCGCGGGCTGAGCCAAGTGCCCAGCTCGCGGGTATGCTGCCAGTCGTGATCGTCGGGGAGCCCGAAGACACCGAGGCGCAGGACGATGGTCGATAGGCCGTGCTGGCTGGCATACAGCGCGCATAGCGCTTCGCCATAGCATTTGCTGGCGCCGTACAGGCTCGCCGGCATCACCGGCATGTCCGGGGTGATCGGTCGATCCGGCGCATGGCCTTCGACGACCTGGGTGTTGCTGGCGAACACCAGCCGCTGGCAGCCGGCCTTCGCCGTGGCCTCCAGCAGGTAGGTGGTGGCGAGGATGTTGTTGGGCAGCAGCTCTTCGAAGGAGGCGTCCAGATGGGGGGAGCAGGCCAGGTGCACGACCACGTCGATGCCTTCGAGCAGCGACGGCAACGAGTCCTTTTCATCGAGGTCCAGCCGCACGAACCGGTGCTCTGCGATGGGGAAGTCCGGCAGGTGGCGATCGACGAGCAGGAACTCGTAACGGTCTTTGCTGGCGAGAAAAAACGTCTTGCCGATACGGCCGCAGGCGCCGGTGAGCAGGACTCTGGGCAGGTTCATGCGGGCTTCCTCGTCGGCGCTCCGGCCGGAATATGACCCATTGATGAACACTCACGTTAGCCCATCGCCCGTAACTTGCATGCCGCTCATCGGCTTTGTGCGAATGGGCCACCGAGATCCTAGCTGCTTTCGCGCACCATCAGTTCGAAGCCCATGTCCACCACCGGCTGGGGCACCGCATTGCCGGCCATCAGATGCAGCAACTGCTCCGCCGCCCGTTGGCCGATGGCTTCGCGTGGGGTGCGGATGCTGCTCAGGCGCGGGACCATGAAGGCCGACACCGGCAGGTCGTTGAAGCCCAGCACCGCCACCTGTTCCGGCACCTTGATGCCGCAGCGCATGGCTTCGAGCAGGGCGCCTTGGGCCAGGTCGTCGTTGCCGAAGAAGATCGCGTCGACCTGTGGATGGCTGTTCATCATTTGCAGGAACAGCTCGCCGCCCAGGCCGACCGAGGATGGGCGTGGGGTCAGCAGTTCCAGGTCCGGGTCATAGAGCCCGGCCCGTTGCAGGGCCTGGCGGAAACCTTCGCCGCGCAGCAGGGTACGCTGGTCCAGCTGGGCGCCGATGTAGGCCAGGTGCCGGCGGCCCCGGGAGATCAGGTGCTCGGCGGCGGTGGCACCGGCGCTCTGTTGCGAGAAGCCGACGCAGTTCACGCCGGCGCCGGGATCGAGGTCCATCATGTAGACACATGGCACATTGCTGGCCTCGACCATCCGTCGGGCGCTTTCCGAGCGGTCGAAGCCGGTCAGCAGCAGCCCGCGGGGCTGATAGGCCAGATAGTTGCGCAGCAGGTTCTCTTCTTCGTCACGGGAATAGTGGCAGTTGCCGATCAGCACTTCGAAACCGCGCGGACGCAGTACCTTGTGTATCGCTTCGAGGGTGTCGATGAACAGCAGGTTGGACAGCGACGGCACCAGCACCACCACCGAATGGCTTTGTGCCGAGGCCAGGGCGCGGGCCGCCGGGTTGACCACGTAATTCAGCTCGTCAGCCGCCCGTTGGACCTTTTCCACCAGTTCCGTGGCCACTGTGCTGATACCGCGCAGCGCGCGGGACGCGGTGATCGGACTGACGCCGGCCAGGCGTGCGACTTCGTTGAGGGTGGGGCGTCCCGTGGTGCGGGCATTCTTGTCGTTCTTGGTGGAGGTCATCGGACGGCTTGCCAAACAAAATTCGAGGCACTAAGGTAGCGCTGTCTCGATGGGCCTGCAATTGGCTGGGCGTGGTTGGCCTGAACCCGCTCGGTAACACCTGCAAGCTGTAGCGCGGCAATCGATAAAAACGACAAGAAGACGTCGGCAACGAATGTTTTGTGCTTTGCTTTTGCAGTATCAAGAGCTCTGGCAAAGACAGCGCTGTCTTCGTGCTGAGGTGTTAGATGAGTCAACCCATCACTGCCCTGGTTATCATGGGTGTTTCCGGTTGTGGCAAGTCCAGCGTGGGTGAGGCTATCTGCCGGCTCGGCGCTGCCACCCTGATCGAAGGCGACAGCTTTCACCCTGCGGCGAACATCGCCAAGATGAGCGCCGGTATCCCCCTTAACGATGAAGACCGTGCCGGTTGGCTCGATACGCTGAGCGACGAGCTGCGTCGTGCCGTGGCGGCCGGCCAGCACCCGGTGCTGACCTGTTCGGCGCTGAAGCTGCGCTACCGCGACCGCCTGCGTAGCGCCGTGCCGGGCCTGGGCTTCGTGTTTCTCGAACTGACTCCGACGGTCGCCGCCGAGCGGGTCAACCATCGCCCTGGCCATTTCATGCCCGGCACCCTGATCGACAGCCAGTTCGCCGCCCTCGAATCGCCGGTGGGCGAACCCTTGACCCTGGCGCTCGATGCGACGCGGGAGGTCGAGCAACTGGCCCAGTCGGCCAATCGCTGGTGGCGGGACAACGGCCTGGAACGGATTGCCTGATGCCGGGAGCGAAAATCCCGGCCGGAAAAGATAGCGCTGTCCCCAGGGCTGTCGAACATTCACGAACACCATAAGAACAACAACCAGGAGACACCTCATGTTTGGACTGTCCCACGAGACCTACCTGCTGCTCGATGCAGTGGTCACGATTATCGGGCTGATCGTGCTGATCACCCGCTTCAAGATACATCCCTTCATTGCCCTGATCATCGCCTCGGCCTTCCTCGGGCTGACCTCGGGCATGCCGGTGGACAAGATCATCAAGGCCTTCCAGGACGGCTTCGGCGGGGTGCTGGGCTTCGTCGGCATCATCCTCGCGCTGGGGACCATGCTCGGCAAGATGATGTCGGATTCGGGCGGTGCCGATCAGATCGCCCAGACCCTCATTCGCGCTTTCGGCAAGGAGCGGGTGCAATGGGCGATGATGTTCGCGGCGTTCCTGGTGGGCATTCCGCTGTTCTTCGAGATCGGCTTCGTGCTGCTGATTCCACTGGTGTTCATCGTTGCCCGACGCACCGGTGTGTCGCTGATCAAGATCGGTATCCCGTTGCTGGCCGGCCTGTCCGCGGTACATGGCCTGGTGCCACCGCACCCGGGCCCGCTGCTGGCGATCGGGGTGTTCAACGCCGACATCGGCAAGACCATTCTCTACGGGCTGATCGTCGCCCTGCCGACCGCCATCGTTGCCGGTCCGATCTTCGGCACCTTCATTGCCCGGCACATTCCCGGCAATCCATCGCAGGAACTGGTGGACCAACTGGCCCGCGAGCCGGTGTCCAGCACCTTGCCCAGCTTCAGCGTGACCCTGTTGACCGTGCTGTTGCCGGTGTTCCTGATGCTGCTCAAGACCTTCGCCGACATTGTCCTGCCGGACGGACATTTCTTCCGCCTCTGGATGGACATGATCGGCCACCCGATCAGCGCCTTGCTGCTGGCCCTGCTGCTGGCGCTGTATACCTTCGGCAAACGCCAGGGCATGGATTCCAAACGGATCCTCAAGCTGCTGGATGCGAGCCTGGCGCCGACCGCGGCGATCATCCTGATCATCGGTGCCGGTGGTGGCTTCAAGCAGATGCTGGTGACTAGCGGCGTGGGCGATGTGATCGGCCATATCGCGGTGAATGCACAGATCTCGCCGATCCTGCTGGCCTGGCTGGTGGCGGCGGTGATCCGTGTGGCAACGGGCTCGGCCACGGTGGCGACGATCACCGGTGCCGGGATCGTGATGCCGGTGGTCGACCTGATTCCCGGTGTGAACCGTGAGCTGCTGGTGCTGGCGACGGGAGCGGGCTCGCTGATCCTGTCTCACGTCAACGATGCGGGGTTCTGGCTGGTCAAGCAGTACTTCAACATGACCGTGACCGAGACCTTCAAGACCTGGACGGCGATGGAAACCATCCTGTCGGTGGTGGGGCTGGTGTTCATCCTGCTGCTGTCGCTGGTGGTCTGATCGACTGATCACGCTCGTTCCCACGCGGAGCGTGGGAACGAGCGGCAAGGAGGGCGGATCAGCCTTCGGCTTTCTTCACCAGGCCATCGGCGCGGAACATCGTGCGAATCCCGCGTACCGCCTGACGGATACGGTCCTGGTTCTCGATCAGGGCGAAGCGCACGTGGTCGTCGCCGTATTCACCGAAACCCACGCCCGGCGAGACACAGACCTTGGCCTCGGCCAGCAGCTTCTTGGCGAATTCCAGCGACCCCAGGTGCGCATAGGCTTCGGGGATCTTCGCCCAGACATACATCGAGGCCTTGGGGTTCTCGACCATCCAGCCCAGTTCATGCAGGCCCTTGACCAGTACGTTGCGACGTTGCCGGTACTGCTCGGCGATATCCCGCACGCACTGCTGGTCGCCTTCCAGCGCGGCAATGGCCGCCACCTGCAACGGGGTGAAGGTACCGTAGTCGTGGTAGCTCTTGATCCGCGCCAGGGCGCTGACCAGCTCGGGATTGCCGACCATGAAGCCGATTCGCCAGCCGGCCATGTTGTAACTCTTGGACAGGGTGAAGAATTCCACCGCGATATCCTTGGCGCCCGGCACCTGCATGATCGACGGCGCCTTCCAGCCGTCGTAGACGATATCGGCGTAGGCCAGGTCGTGGATCACCAGCACGTCATACTGCTTGGCCAGGGCGATCACCCGCTCGAAGAAGTCCAGCTCGACGCACTGGGCGGTGGGGTTCGACGGGAAACCGAGAATCATCATCTTCGGCTTGGGGATCGAGCCGCGAATGGCCTGTTCCAGTTCGGCGAAGAAATCGACACCCGGCACCAGCGGCACCGACCGTACCTGGGCACCGGCGATCACTGCGCCGTAGATATGGATCGGATAGCTCGGGTTGGGCACCAGCACGGTGTCGCCATGGTCGAGGGTGGCGAGCATCAGGTGGGCCAGGCCCTCTTTCGAGCCGATGGTGACGATGGCTTCGCTTTCCGGGTCGATCTCGACGTCGTAGCGGTCCTTGTACCAGTGGGAAATCGCCCGGCGCAGCCGTGGGATGCCCTTGGACGTGGAGTAGCCGTGGGTGTCTTCGCGCTGGGCGACGGTCACCAGTTTTTCGACGATATGCGGCGGAGTCGCGCCGTCGGGGTTACCCATGCTCAGGTCGATGATGTCCTCGCCACGGCGGCGGGCGGCCATCTTCAGCTCGGCAGTGATATTGAATACGTAAGGGGGGAGTCGATCGATGCGCGCAAAGCGGCGCGGCGAACCTTGGTCTGCCATGTTGGCCTCTGAGACGTAAGCGCCCGGAACCGTCCGAGCGACGTTGGCCACTGCGGTGGCCTGCGCGGCAGAAGATAATGGCGCTGATGGCACTCTGTCCAGAGTCTTTTTTACTTCTATACTGCGACGCGGCTTCCTTTCTCTGACGGAGATCTGTACCCATGGATGATACCTCGCGCCCTGTATTGGCACCGCCACGCTTCGAGCATGGCCACTTTCAATTGATCGCAGGACTGGGCGGGCGCTTCAACGCCGATACCTCGGCAGCCATCCCGGATCTTTGGGATGCCTTCGTACCGCATATCGGAAATGTGCCGGGCCAGTTGGGCGACGAGACCTACGGTATCTGCTGCAATCCCGATGGCAAGGGCGGCTTCGAGTACATTGCCGGCGTCGCGATCAGCAGGCTCGACGATCTGCCCGAACTCTATCGTTGGGTCGAACTGCAGCCCCAGTATTACGCGGTGTTCGAACACCATGGCCCGCTTGCGACCCTGAAACAGACCTTCGAGGCCATCTGGCAGCAGTGGTTGCCCAACTCCGGGCATACCGCAGCCGATGCGCCGGAATTCGAGCGCTACAGCGCCGACTTCGATCCGCAGGCCGGTACCGGCAAGGTGGAGGTCTGGCTGCCGATCCGCCACTGACCTGCGCCTTCGCCCGGTTGATCTGCGCGGCGCTATTCCCGCTCCTTCTGCGTTCTGGTTTCGCGCCAGAAGTCGAGGTAGAAGGTGACGACGCCAAAGACACTGATGCCGATCAGCACCGTCAGACCAATCTGGAAATTGCTCATGGCTGGACTCCGCAAAACACCGCATCAGGCGGCGACCTGCAGAGAAATAGTGGAAAACCGGCGCGAGTGATATCGATTATACGGAAGCTTTACGGGGCGCTCGCGCAATAATACGGCGCGGATATGAAACGCCCCGAAAGTGCTGCCCGCGACCGTCTGCCCCGATCGAGACCGCCGGTGCCGAGCCTCCGGGCATCCGTTGGAAGACCGGAGGCGGTGCCGGTTCAGCGTCCGTGACAGCGAATGACCGCCGAGTGGGTCGCATAACGCCCGGATATCAGGATCTTGCCGTCGGGTTGCAGTTCCAGATGGGAGAAGTAGCTGGTGTCCCCCGGAATGCGGTTGACGTGGCTGATGCCCCGGTCGCCAAAGCCACCATCCACTTCACCATTGCCCTGGTGACGCATCAGCCAGGTCTGGCCGCCATTGTCGACATGACCGACACTGAGGATCATGCCGTCTTCCTGGATGAGGGTTGCCAGACACGACCCGATGCCGGGGAAGGCGAGCGGGCTGCCGGCGTTGAACCCGGGGTCCAGCGTGCCCTCTGCGGTGCTGCGTACCAGCAGGGCGACATCCTCCGAGCGGTTGGCCGAGCCGGCTGCGACGATTTTCTGGTCTGGCTGTACGGCCACGGCGAAGAACGTCGCGTTGCCTTCGCTGATGGATTCGAATTCCAGATAGCCCGCCTCGCCGAAGCGGGTGTCCGGCAGGCCGGTGCTGCCGTAACGCATCAGTACGGCCCGGCGGCCGCGGCGACCGGCGATCACCAGCCCGCCATCCGCCTGGAGCGCCAGTGCCTCGAAGGCGATGCCGGCTTCCCGTGCGGTGACCACGCCACAGGTTCCGAAACCGGGATCGTAGTTGCCGCTGCTGTCCAGGCGCACGATGACGTCTCTTTCCCCTTCGCCTGCGGCCTGACTCTTCAGCAGCAGGAGGATATGGCCGTCCGCCTGCAGGACGAGCCGGTGCCCACGGCCGGTCCACGGCGCCCGGTAGGGCAGCTGGACTTCGCCGTTGTCGCCAAAGGCCAGGTCCCGTTCGCCGGTGGGCGCAAGGCGTGTGCAAAAGGCCTGCTCACCATCGCGGAAGTTGCCGAGTATCACGAAGTTTTCCTGGTCGTCCTGCACCGCATGGATCAGTGCACGGCCCGCTCCGGGGAAAGGTGTAGCAAAATGACGATAATAAAAACCTTCGGGTTCGAAGTCGGCCAGCATTATATCGGTGGGCTCATCGTCATGAACGCCGATAAACAGATGTCGGCCATCGCGTTGTAATAGCGAAGTGCCGACGAAGCCGGGTCCCGCCTCCGAGAAGATCACGATGCCGTCCCGGTGTTCGCTGAACTCCAGATCCAGCGTGCCAGGCCGCTTCGGCAGTTGTGGGACGCCGGTTGGCGAGGGGAATGGGGTGTCGTTCGAAGTCCGGTTTCTGATGTCCATTTATCATTGAGTCCTTTCAATTCATTAATTGATCGCCCCGCTGTTCTTTTAAAACAGCAGGTGCGGATTCATTTAATGGCTGAACGGGAAGTTTGCCCAGTGCTCAAGTTTTACAGTTGATGAGTAACTGATCTCATATATATGGCCATGCTGATATTCAGGTAGGAAACAGCCTGAATGTGGCGGTGGGAAGATTCTCCGGCAATGGCTGGCGTGCGGTTTTTTCAGGCCTTTGTCGATCTGCTCGTCTTTCGTTCGACTAACAGGTGTCCGTACCAGGTGCAGGGCATTTCGCCAAACCTGGAAAAACAGCCATAGTTGTTCGACCGTCCGTGGAGACTTCCCATGAAATACCTGTGCCTGATCTACAGCAACGAAGAGGTGCTGCACACCCATCCCGACAGCCCCCGGGACCCGGAGTGCCTGGCCTACGCGCAGTCGATCCGCGACAGCGGACGCATGCTCGCGGCCGAGCCGCTGGAGCCGGTGCATACCGCGACCACCGTGCGCATGCGTGGCGGCAAGCTGTCGATCACCGACGGGCCGTTCGCCGAAACCAAGGAGCAATTGGCCGGTTTCTACCTGGTCGAGGCCCGTGACCTGAACGAGGCGTTACAAATTGCCGGGAATATTCCGGCGGCCCGTGTCGGCAGTGTTGAAGTCCGCCCGGTTCGGGAGTTGAATCTCTGAAACGCCGCCGGGATGCCGAGCCCTATGCGGCGATCCATAACAATAAGGAAACAGGAGCCCCGTCATGAGCAGCCTGCCGCTTCAACCGATGCGCGCGGATTACGAGCTATCCATCAGCCGCTTGCTGGAGGCGCCACGCAACGAGGTGTTCCGGGCCTGGACCGAACCCGATCTGCTGGCCCGCTGGTGGGGGCCGCACGGCATGACCACGCCGATCTGCGAGATGCAGTTGTGGGTCGGCGGCCTGTTCCGCACCGTCATGCGGGCACCGGATGGCAGCGAGTATCCCTACCAGGGCGTGTTCCTGGAAATCGCCGCGCCCGAGCGGATCGTCTTCACCGATGCCTTCGCCCCTGGCTGGACGCCGACCGGCAAGCCGTTCATGACGGCGCGGATCACGCTGCAGGAAGCCCCGGGCGGCACCCTTTATACCGCCAGTGCGATGCACTGGAGCGCGGCCGAACGCGACAGCCACGAGCAGATGGGTTTCCATCAGGGCTGGGGCGAAAGCCTCGACCGGCTGGCCTTGCTGCTCGCGCAGGGGCTGCCGGATTGAGCGAAATCACCCAGGGCATCAGGCAGCGGGTCGAGTCGGTCTATCGGCTGGAGTCGCGGCGGATTCTGGCGACGCTGATTCGTCTGCTCGGTGATTTCGACCTGGCGGAAGAGGCTTTGCACGAAGCGTTCTTCGTCGCTGTCGAGCGTTGGCAACGCGACGGCGTACCGGCCAATCCGCGAGCCTGGCTGGTTTCCACCGGGCGCTTCAAGGCCATCGATACCCTGCGTCGGCGGGCGCGTTTTGCCGCCTCCCAGGAGCGTCTGATCGCCCAGGCCGAACAGCTCGAACAGGCCGAATGGGAGGGCGAGGACCTGCAGGATGACCGGCTGCGCCTGATCTTCACCTGCTGCCACCCGGCGCTCTCGGCCGATGCCCAGGTGCCGCTGACATTGCGCGAAGTCTGCGACCTGACCACCGAGGAAATCGCCCGGGCGTTTCTCTCGACGCCCTCGACCATCGCCCAGCGGATCGTCAGGGCCAAGGCGAAGATCCGCGATGCGCAGATTCCCTACCAGGTACCGACCCTGGGCGAACTGCCCGAACGCCTGGATAGCGTGCTGCGGGTGATTTACCTGGTGTTCAATGAAGGTTATTCGGCCTCCCGGGGCGCCAGCGCGACTCGGGACGAACTGACCGGCGAGGCGATCCGCCTGGCGCGGCTGTTGCTGGAGTTGCTGCCGGACCCGGAAGTCATGGGGTTGCTGGGGCTGATGCTGCTGCACGAATCACGGCGTCAGGCACGGGTTTCGGCCAGTGGCGAACTGGTTTTGCTCGATGTCCAGGATCGCACGCTGTGGAATGCCGAACTGATCGCCGAGGGTTGCAACCTGGTCGAGAGGGCGCTGGCCTCCGGCCGATTCGGCCCTTATGGGCTGCAGGCGGCGATCGCGGCGGTACATGCCGAGGCGGCCAGCGCGGCGGACACCGACTGGGCGCAGATTGTCGGGCTTTATGACCTGCTGCTACGGGCCGTGCCGTCGCCGGTGATCGAGCTGAACCGCGCGGTGGCGGTGGCCATGCGCGATGGGCCGCAGGCAGGGTTGCTGCTGCTGGAGCGGATACTCGGGCGCGGCGAGTTGCAGGATTATCACCTGGCGCATTCGGCGCGGGCGGAGTTCTATCGGCGGCTGGGGCGCCTGGAGGAGGCGCGCGAGGCCTATGGGCGGGCGCTGGAACTGACGCAGCAGGAGCCCGAGCAGCGCTTCATCCGCGGGCGCCTGGCGGCATTGGGGAAGTAGGGTTGCCGGGGCTGTTCGCGGCCGATCACTCCAGCATCTTTTCCAGCAACCAGGTGCCGGCCGGCCCCGGCGGATGCAGGCGCGACCAGAGGGCATCGACCGCCACCGGCCTCGGCCAGCCGCGTACCTGCAGTTGCACCAGTGAGCCTGCGGCGAAACGCTCCACCAGCCAGCGCGGCAACGCTGCCCAGCCGACGCCGCGCTGGGCCATCTCCAACAGCATCAGGTAGCTGGATGACGACCAGACCCGCCCCAGGGCACGGTCTTCGTAAGGATTGACGATGCTGGTCAGGCGCAACTCACGGTGCTGGCGCAAGGCGCTCTGATCAACCTTGGCCAGGCTGGCCAGGGGATGGCCGCGATGGACGAACACGGCGAACTCGGTGCGCTCATCCACTGTGGCGCTGCTCAGGTCCGGCGGGTAGCTGTCCAGCTTTTCGGCGAAGCCCACCTGGGCCCGGCCCTGTTGCACCAGTTCCACCACGTCGGCGCATTCGGCGATCAGGCACTCCAGCTCCAGGTCCGGATAACGTGCAGCGAACCCACTGAGGGCGGCTTCGAAGCGATCGGACTGGTAGGTGTCGGAAATCACCACGGTCAGCTTCGGCTCCAGCCCCTGGGCCAACTGGCTGGCGGCCATTTCCAGTCGATTGCTGGCGGCGAGGATGTCCTCAGCCTTGCGCAGCATCACATGGCCGGCCGCTGTCAGGCCGGGTTTGCGGGTGCTGCGGTCGAACAGCTCCAGGCCGAGGTCGATCTCCAGGCCGGCTACCGCCGCGCTGATGGTCGACTGGCTTTTGCCCAGCTTGCGCGCGGCGGCGGAAAAGGAGCCAAGGGTGGCGGCCTGGACAAAGGCCTGGAGCACTTCATTGGAGGCCATGAACTATCGTCTTGCTCGATGGTAATTGACTTTTAGTATCTGTGTTGGTGGCGATAATCACAAGCCTCGACATTCCGGGGGAGCCCGCCATGAGTACCAGCAAGTCCCTTACCGAACGCGTTTTCCAGGCCATTGGCTTCGAATTGTTCGCGGTGCTGCTATGCACCCCACTGTTTGCCTGGGTGATGGCCAAGCCGTTGCTGGACATGGGCGTGGTGACGGTTGCCAACTGCCTGCTCGCCCTGGGTTGGAACGTGCTGTTCAATGGCCTGTTCGACCGGCTGCTCGAGCGCCTGGCCCTGGCGCAGAATGGCTGGACCCGGTTGTTGCACGCGGTGTTGTTCGAGGGTGGGCTGATCGTGGTGAGCGTGCCGCTGATCGCCTGGTGGCTGGAGTTGAGCCTGCTGTCGGCGCTGTTGCTGGATATCGGCGTGCTGCTGTTTTTCCTGCCGTACACCTACGTCTACCACTGGGTCTACGACCTGCTGCGCGAGCGGCTGTTGCAGCGGCGACTGGCCTGAGCGGTTCAGCGCGAGCTGATCTCGATGATGAAGTCGAGAAAGGCCCGGACCTTGGCCGGTGGCAGGTGCCGCGACGGGTACAGCGCATACAGCGGGAAGCGTTCGTCGGGCCAGTCGGGGAACAGTTCCACCAGCCGGCCCGACGCGAACATCGGTTGCACGCCGAGGTCGAGTACCTGGGCGATCGCGTAGCCGGCCTCGCAGATGCTGTGCAGGGTACCGACATCGTTGAGCACCAGCCGTGCGTTGTTGCGTACATCGAGCCGCTGACCGCCACGGTGGAATTCCCAGGGAAACGGCCGGCCGGTCTCCGGGTCGCGGAACGATACGCAGACATGCCGCTCATCCTCCATCTCCAGCGGTGTCAGCGGCCGGCCATGGCGCTTGAGATAGGCCGGCGCGGCACAGGTCAGCACCCGCACGTCGAGCAGCTTGCGCGCCACCAGCGACGAGGACGCCGGGTGGCCGAACCGCACCGCCAGGTCGAAGCCGTCGGCGACCACATCACCCAACTGGTCACGGGTGTAGAGCTCCAGTTGCAACTGCCGATGGCGGCTCATGAATTCGCCCAGTGCCGGACCGAGGATCAGCCGGGAGAAATAGGGATCGATATTCACCCGCAGGCGCCCGCGTACGCTGCTGGCACTGCCGCTGGCGTTGTGCGCGGCTTCTTCCAGACCGGCCAGCAGCGGTGCGATTTCCTCATAGAGGCGACGGCCTTCGTCGGTCAGTTTGACCGAACGGGTGGTGCGATCGAACAGGCGGATGCCCAGGCGCTTCTCCAGTCGCGCGATCGCCCGGCTGACGCCGGAGGGGGTCATGTCGAGGCTGTCGGCGGCCTTGGCGAAGCTGCCGCTGTCGACCACGGCACTGAGGACGCCCATGCCGCTGGCCAGGCTGGAGTCGAAGCTCATTGATGATTTCCTGTCACTGATCCAATGACATCCATGCTATCGGAGAATGACTGTGCGCTGCGGATAATTCTTTCCACCGCGACAGACGTCGCTTCTCGCTGGAGGAAATTCTATGTATGCAGTCATGGGCACTACCGGTCAGGTCGGCGGCGCCATCGCCCGTCATTTGCTGGCGGCCGGGCAGCCGGTGCGGGCCCTGGTACGCAACGCGGCCAAGGGGCAGCTGTGGGCCGCGCAGGGTTGCCAGGTGGCAGTGGCCGAGGTCGATGATGTGCGGGCGATGGCCCAGGCGTTCAGTGCCGCCGAAGGTGTGTTCGTGATGCTGCCGCCGACTTTCGACCCGACCCCTGGCTTTCCGGAAGCCCGGCAATGGGTGGAAAACCTGCGTTCGGCGTTGGAGCGGGCGCGCCCGGCGAAGGTGGTGTGCCTGTCGACCGTCGGTGCACAGGCAAGCCGGCCGAACCTGCTCACTCAGTTGCAGATCCTCGAACGGGGCCTGGCCGGCCTGGATCTGCCGGTGACGTTCCTGCGTCCGGGCTGGTTCATGGAGAACGCGCTGTGGGACGTGCCGGCGGCCTTGGAAAGTGGGGTGATCCCCAGCTTCCTGCAACCGCTGGACAAGCCGGTGCCGATGGTCGCCACCGAGGATGTCGGTCGGCTGGCGGCGCAACTGCTGCAGGAGAACTGGAGCGGCCAGCGCATCGTCGAGCTGGAGGCGGCACAGCGGGTGACGCCGAACCAGATCGCCGCCGGCTTTGCCGAACTGCTGGGCAGGCCGGTGCGCATGGAGGTGGTTCCCCGGGAGAGCTGGCAGGCGCTGTTCAGCGCCCAGGGCATGAACAACCCGTTGCCGCGGATGCAGATGCTCGATGGTTTCAACGAGGGGTGGATCGAGTTTGCCGGGGCGTCGCGCAAGGGGCGGGTGGAGTTGCTGACGGTGCTCCGGGAGTTGCTGCAGCGCAGTGGTGTGGTTGGCTGACAGGAGTCGTTCCGAGGGCCCCTTCGCGGGCTTGCCCGCGAAGGGGCCTGCCGGCCCCATGCAGAACCTACAGGAACATCCCGCCCGAAGCCTCGATCCGCTGCCCATTGATCCACTGCCCACCGTCCCCCAGCAGCAGCGCGATCGCCCCGCCGATATCCTCCGGCAGGCCGGCCCGGCCGAGTGCGGTGACGCTGGCGACGAAGGCATTCAGTTGCGGGTTGTCACGCACCGAACCACCGCCGAAATCGGTCTCGATGGCGCCGGGGGCCAGCGAGTTCACGCTGATGCCCCGGGCACCGAGTTCCTTGGCCTGGTAGCGGGTCAGCACCTCCATCGCGCCCTTCATCGCCGCGTAGGTGCCATAACCCGGCAGGCTGAAGCGGGCCAGGCCGCTGGAGATGTTGATGATGCGCCCACCATCGGCCATCAGCGGCAGCAGTCGCTGGGTCAGGAAGAACGGGCCCTTGAAGTGGACATTCAACAACTGGTCGAACTGCTCTTCCTGGACGTCGACGAACAGTCCGTGCAGGCCGACGCCGGCATTGTTCACCAGGAAATCGAAACGCGGCTGGGCGAAGGTGCCTTCGAGTACCGCGGCCACGCGTTCGGCGAAGGTCCTGAAGCCGGCGACGACACCGACATCCAGCTGCAGCATGGCGGCGCGTGCGCCGAGCCGTTCGACCTCGGCCGCCACGGCCTGGGCCTCGTCCGCCCGGCTGTGGTAGGTGCCGATGATGTCCACGCCGCGGGCGGCGAGTTGCAGCGCGGTATTCCTGCCCAGGCCGCGGCTGGCGCCGGTGATCAGTGCGATCTTGCGAGTCATGTCGTATTCCTCGGGTGATGGGTGAGTGTTGGAGAAAGTTTATTTGTCCGTCTGGCAGGCGATAAACTGAGGGAAAACGGAAACACTGATCGCTCTGTCCGAACAATCGGAGTCGCCCTGCCATGAACAAGCTGGAGTTGCTGCGCACCTTCATCCGCGTCACCGAGCTGTCGAGCTTTACCCAGGCCAGCGAGAGCCTGGGGTTGCCCAGGTCGAGTGTTTCCGAGCATGTCCAAACCCTTGAGGACCTGCTGGGCACGCGCCTGTTGCAGCGCACCACGCGCAAGGTCCAGGCGACCCAGGACGGCCTGGTGCTGTACGAACGCAGCAAGGAACTGCTGTCCCAGGTGGATGAGCTGGAGGGGCTGTTCCGCCAGGATGCGAGCCTGCTCGGCGGGCGTATCCGCTTCGACATGCCCAGTGCCATGGCGCGACGGGTTGTGATGCCGCGTCTGCCGGAGTTCATGGCCCGGCATCCGCGGATCGAACTGGAGATCAGCAGCACCGATCGCCGGGTCGATCTGCTCAGCGAAGGCTTCGACTGCGTGCTGCGGGTCGGTGCGCAACCGGATCAGACGGTGGTGGCGCGGCCTGTGAGTTCGCTGCCGGTGGTCAATTGCGCCAGCCCCGCCTATCTGCAACGGCATGGCATGCCGTCGAGCCCGGAAGATCTCGTCGGCCATCGGCTGATCCACTATGTCGGCGTGCTGGGCTCGCGGTCTTCGGGCTTCGAGTACCTGCACGATGGCAAGCTGATCCAGGTCCCCATGGCCGGCAGCGTCACGGTCAACGGTATCGACTGTTACGAAGGCGCCTGCCTCGGCGGCCTGGGGCTGATCCAGGCGCCGTTGCTGGGGATGGCCCGGCACCTGGAACGCGGCGACCTGATCGAGGTATTGCCCGGGTTTCGGCCGGCGCCGCTGGACGTGTCGCTGCTGTATGCCGGGCAACGGCACCTGCCACGGCGGGTGCGGGTGTTCATGGACTGGCTGGTGCAGGTACTGCATGACGCCTGTGAGGGCGTGAAACGACAAACCCCACCTTGAGGGTGGGGTCTGCGGGTGGAGCCTGAAGGCGGGTTCAGAACAGCTGGGTGAACAGCCAGTACAGGCTGCCCGACAGCAGGATCGCCGCCGGCAGGGTCAGCACCCAGGCCATCGCCAGGTTGCGGATGGTCTTCATCTGCAGGCCGCCGCCATTGGCGACCATGGTCCCGGCCACCCCCGAGGACAGCACATGGGTGGTCGATACCGGCAGGCCGTACATGTCCGCCGCGCCGATGGTCAGCATCGCGACCATTTCCGCCGAGGCGCCCTGGGCGTAGGTCAGGTGGCTCTTGCCGATCTTCTCGCCGACGGTGACCACGATCCGCTTCCAGCCGACCAGGGTGCCGAGGCCCAGGGCGATGGCCACGGCGATCTTCACCCACAACGGGATGAAGCGGGTGGCGCCGTCGATCTGTTGCTTGAACAGTTGCAGCTTGCCCTGGGTGTCGGCGTCGAAGTTGCCGACCTTGTTCTTGTCCATCAGGCGAATGGCTTCGGAACTCAGGTACATGTCGTTGCGCACGTTGCCCATGGCCTCGGCGGGTACCTTGGCCAGTGAGCCATAGCCTTTCACCTCCTCACCGATCCGGCCGGTCAGGGCGGCCAGGGCCGGCACCAGGTCCGGCTTTACCTGTTGGGTGCGGATGTATTCGGTGAGCACCGGACGCGGATCGGCCGGGGCGGGTTGCGGGACGGCCTTGACCAGGGCGGCCTGGGTCACTTCGGCCACGGCGGCGAACTGCAGGGCCTGTTCGGCCGGCATGGTGCGGTTCAGCGCGTAGGCCATCGGCAGGGTACCGACCAGGATCAGCATGATCAGGCCCATGCCTTTCTGCCCGTCGTTGGAACCATGGGCAAAGGACACGCCGGTGCAGGTCAGGATCAGCAGGCCACGGATCCACCACGGTGGTGGCTCGTTGCCCTTGGGCGCCTTGTACAGCGCGCGGTTTTTCACGAACAGGCGCAGCGCCACCAGCAGCAGGGCGGCCAGGGCGAAACCGATGAGCGGGGAGAACAGCAGTGCGTAGCCGATCTTGGTCACCTGGCTCCAGTCCACGCCGCTGGTGCCGTCGCGGCCGTGCATCAGGGCGTTGGCCACGCCGACGCCGATGATCGAGCCGATCAGGGTATGGGACGACGAGGCCGGCAGGCCCAGCCACCAGGTACCGAGGTTCCACAGGATGGCGGCGATCAGCAGGGCGAAGATCATCGCGAAGCCGGAGGACGAACCCACTTGCAGGATCAGTTCCACCGGCAGCAGGGCAATGATGCCGAAGGCCACCGCACCGCTGGACAGCAGCACGCCGAGGAAGTTGAAGCAGCCGGACCAGACCACGGCGAAGTGCGGCGGCAGCGAGTGGGTGTAGATCACGGTGGCCACGGCGTTGGCGGTGTCGTGGAACCCGTTGACGAATTCGAAGCCCAGGGCGATCAGCAGGGCGACGCCGAGCAGCAGGAAGGGCGTCCAGGTGGTCACCACCGTGCCGAGTTCGTGCATGTCATGCACGAGGCTGTAGGCGGTGAACAACAGGCCGACGGCCAGCAGCGCGAAGAAGAGGACGGCGGTGAAGACGTGGGGTTTGCTTTCCAGCTGCGGCCTGCCGTCGCTGGCGGAGGCAGCAGTCAATGAAGGGGTAGCCATGCCTGAAATCCTGTTTGGGAACGGGTATCAGTCATGATCATTGCTAAATGTTACAGAGAGGCTGCCACAGATCAGTATCCGTGGATTTTACCGGGCCGATGGTCTGACAGGCTGCCGCCAGGATGAGCGGGTACACACTGAACCCGGGGGCTCAGTAATCCTGGCGCTTGCGAAACGCCCAGCGTCCGGCCAGCAGGGTGAAGGTCGCCACCAGCGCCACCAGAATCCAGAACCCTTCCGGGTCGCCGGCCAGCGGGATGCCACCGACGTTCATGCCGAAGAAACCGGCGATGATGTTGATCGGCAGCGCCAGCACCGTGACCACCGTCAGAGTGAACAGGCTGCGGTTGGTCTGTTCGTTGACGGTGGCGGCGATCTCTTCCTGCAGCAACTTGATCCGCTCGCCCAGGGCCTCGAGGTCGCTGAGGATCAGCGAAAACTCCTCGGTGGACTTGCGCAGTTCCTTGACGTCCTCCTTCTGCAGCCACTGTGGCGGGCGGTTGAGCAGCCGCAGCAGCGAGCCCGGCTCAAGGGCCAGCAGCCGTTGCAGGCGCACCAGCACCCGGCGCATGGCACCCAGCTCCGCGCGGTTGATGGTCAGGCGCTGGGCGAGCAACTGGTCCTCGATCTGGTCGACGCTGAGGGTGGTCTTGCGCACGATCTGGGTCAGCACTTCACCCTGGTCGCGCAGCAGGTGCACCAGCAGTTCCAGCGGCGAACGGAAGTGTTCGCCGGCCTTGACCGAGGAGCGCAGCTTGTCGACCGAGTGCAGGGGCTGCAGGCGGGCGCTGATCAGCAGCTTGCTGCGTGCGCAGACCCAGAGTGTCGAGACATCCGAGGAGGTCATGCTGCCAAGGTTGAACACCACGTCGTTGACCACCGCCAGCAGGGCGTTGTCGACATGTTCGATGCGGGTCGAGCGTGAGCCTTCGTGCAGGGCTTCGAAGAATTCGTCGGGCAGCGACAGATGGGTGGTCATCCAGCGTTCGCAGGCCGCGTGGGCGAGGTTCAGGTGCAGCCAGAGAAACGCTTCGTCGTCCTCGGGGTTCTGCAGGTAGCGCAGGGCGGTGGCGGAGTCGATTTCCTCGCCGCGCTCGCCGGCGCGAAAGCGAAAACCGTAAAGCAGGCCGAACAGGTCCGGATCGCGGTGACTTTGGTCAAGGCTGTGGTTCATGGAGGCTCGCTGAAATGAAGCGCCCGAAACATTTTTTTACAGGTTCGCTTGAGCCGCATCATCTCAGGGCGTTTTGACATTTTTGTTACGGATTGACGTGCACAATCGCGGCCCATGACCGGTGGTCGGCTCGACTCAAGCGCCGTGCCGGTGCGCCGATGGCGAAGGTGTAGGCTGCGGCGTTTTGGGCCACAAGCCACGATGTCGCTGACAGGGATGTTTTGACTGTTCGCACTCCTGATCGGAGTGCCCAATCCCTGTCCAGAGATACCCACGATGTTGCAGAAATCCTTGAGAGCCCAGATTCTCGCGCTACTGAGCGGCAGCCTGTTGGCGATGCTGTTGATCGCACTGACCTGCTTCCACTTCCTGTCCAACGGCATACGCGACTATCGGGAGCTGATCGGGGGGCCGTTGCTCGCGTCGCAACTGGTGGACGAGGCCAACCTGCGGTTCAAGGAGCAGGTGCAGGAATGGAAGAACGTCCTGTTACGCGGCAAGCAATCCCAGGACCTGAACCAGTACTGGCGCCAGTTCGAGGATCGCCAGCGTGATGTGCAGGAGATTCTCGGCCGCCTGGCGGCGCAGCCGGCTATCGACAGCAGCCTGAAGGCCCAGGTCGAAAGGCTGCGCGAGGAGCACCGCCAGCTCGGTGTCGCCTACCAGAAGGGCCGTGATGCCTACGTTGCCAGTGGCGCCGATCCGAGTGCCGGCGATCAGGCGGTCAAGGGCGTGGACCGTGCCACCAGCGAGCAGATGAGCGTGCTGGTCAGCCAGTTGCGCAAGGCCGGCGATGCACAGTCGGCCGCCATCAGCGAGGCCGCCGGGCGCACGGTCTGGAGCGGTATCGTGGTGATGCTGGTGTCGGGTCTGCTGATCGCGCTGCTGAGCCTGTGGCTGGTCAATCGCAACCTGGTCGAACCGATTCGCCGCCTGATCGACTATGTGGCGCAACTGAGCCATGGCCAGTTCGCCGAGCGCGTGGCCGCCGACCGCCAGGATGAGCTGGGGCGTCTGGCCGTTGCCGCCAATACCCTGCGGGACTTTCTCGCCGATACGTTCAATCGCCTCAAGCTCAGCACCGCCAACCTGGACAGTGCCAGTGGCGAACTGAACGCGATTGCCGGCCTGATGGCTACGGGTACCCATGAGCAGTTCGAACGGACCGACCAGGTGGCGACGGCGATGACCGAGATGTCCGCCACGGCCCAGGAAGTCGCCCGGCACGCCGCCGCTGCGGCCGGCGCCGCCGACGAAGCCGACCGCTCGGCCCAGCAGGGCGAACTGGTGATGCGGTCGACCATCCAGACCATCACCCGCATGCGCACGGAAATCTCCACGACCGCTACGGTCATTCGCCAGCTGGAAAGCGACAGCGGGCGGATCGGCAAGGTGCTTGAAGTGATCCGCGGGATCGCCGAGCAGACCAACCTGCTGGCGCTCAACGCGGCCATCGAAGCGGCACGGGCCGGCGAGGCCGGACGTGGTTTCGCGGTGGTGGCCGATGAAGTTCGCAGCCTGGCCCAACGCACGGCCGCGTCGATTCTGGAAATCAACCAGATCATCCAGTCGGTGCAGACCGGGGCGGTGGACGCGGCCCAGGCCATCGAGGGCGGCCAGGCCCGCAGCGACGAAAGCGTGGAGCAGGTGACCGAGGCCGGCGCGATGCTCGAGCGCATCACCGCGGCCGTCGAGGCTATCCGTGACATGAACCGGCAGATTGCCACGGCCGCCGAGGAACAGACGTCGGTGGCCGAGGATATTTCCCGCAACCTCACCGAGATCACCGCGATTGCCAGCACCAACCTGGACAACGTCAAGCGCACCGAGGCGGCCAGCACCAACCTGCACGGTCTTTCGGGGCAATTGAACGAAGTCACGGCCAGGCTCGGGGCCTGAGCCTTATCCTGGCGTCGCGGTTGTGTATCGGGATGCTGACCAACGGGATACAGGATAGGTCTCAAACCGGCCAATCTTCTGTCGATGATGGGGTATCACCACCTCGATAGGGTATTTCCCATGGTCAGCATCACCTCGGTCACCATCACCCCAAGCCTGTCCACCCGTACCGCCACCCAGGCAGCCAGCAGCGACGACAGCACGACGACCGGTACTGTCGCGGCCAGCACCACGGACACCACCAAGACCGCTGGGACCCAGGCGGCCGCAGGCGGTGGCGCGGCGGGCAGCGGCGACAGCTCCAGTTCGGAGTCCGATACCGTCAAGGCGCTGCGCAAGCAACTGGCCGAGTTGCAGAAGCAGTTGCAGGAACAGGAGCAGCAATTGCAGAAGGCCCAGGCCAGCAACGACAGCGACGAAGCCAAGGCGACTGCCGTGGCCACCGCTTCGGCTCAGGTCGCGACGATTTCCGCCTCGATCCAGACCGTCACCGCGGCCTTGACCCAGGCGCTCCAGGAGTCCGGCAGCAGTACGTCGGGCGGTACCGTCAACACGACCGCCTGAGTGCTTGGACAGCATCTCCCGGGGTTATGGGAGGATGAAAACGAACAAGCCGCACGTTCCGGGTGGAACGCGCGGCTTGTGATTCACGGGGCGGACGATCAGCTGTCGCGCTTCTCCTGCAGGACGGCGGCGCTCTTGGCGTCGAGTTTGACTTCCCACTTCACGCCGTCGGCGGCCTTGAGTTCGACTTCATAGACATAGCCACCACTGGTGCCATGGTCCAGTTCGGTGTCGGTGATGGTCGCGCCTGGGTACTTGGCCAGGGCGGCCTGGTTGAGCTTGTCGAAGTCGGCGATCGCACCGGATTTCAGCAGCCCGGGAATGTGGTCCGGACGGACATCGGCCGAAGCGAAGCCGGCAACGAGAGTCAGGGCGGAGGCGGTCAGCAGGGTCGAGAGGGCTTTCATCGGGGGATTCCTTGTCTGGATGATTTCAGTGGGGTCAGCCTAAGTGTTGCAACTTAATTCACCCTTAAATTGACCCCCTGTTCTTGCTGACTGACGATTGCGTCGTTTGTTCAATCGCGCGTAGAGCGCGCCTTTCAAGCGCCAGGCGCAGGCGGCGCCACAGTACCAGGCGGTGACCGGCGCCTCGGGCGTCAGGATCACCTGATGGGCGGAGTGGGCATGGGGCGCGGTGGCCCCAGCTCACCGTGGATCAGGGCGTAGTCACGCCCCAGCCAGAGGACGCCGTTCCACTCGCGGCCCGTCACTCAGTAACCGTTGGCCTCGAGGATTTGCGGCACGGTTTTCGGCGAGGCACGCTTGAAGTACTTGAGCAGTTCGGAGGCGCGGTTGGTGAAGATGCCATCGACACCGGCGTCCATGACCTTCTTGAAGTCCACCGGTTCGTCGACGGTATAGACGTGAACCAGCAGGCCTTTATCGTGGGTCAGCTGGTTCATCCACGGTTTGACCAGGTCGGAGTAGCTCTGGTCGCCGCCATGGGTCAGTTCGGCCGACGGGCCGGTGCCGATGGCGCCATTGGCCTTGGCGAAGTCCACCCACTTGATGAACTCGGCCTTGTCCTTCGGTTCCTGCTTGGCGTAGTAGGCGGCCTTGGTCTTCTCGCCGGAGTCGGCGAAGCTGACGTTCGACTTGGGTTCGATGCTGCCTTCGCCGACCCACAGCAGGAGAATCTTCGGCGTGTTCGGCATTTCCTTCTGCAGCAACTCCAGGCTGCTCTTCTCGAAGGTCTGCAGGATCACCCGGCCGGCGCCCTGGCCGACCTGTGGCTGCTCCTTGGAGTGGACCTTGTCCGGGCCGAGCAGGCCACGTTCCTGCAGCTTGTTCTTGAGGTCATGCTCGATACCGGGGAACTGCTTGGGTTCCTTGGTCTCGATGTACAGGCCGGGGCGATGCCTGGGGTTGGCCTGGGCGATGTCGATGATCTGGTCGAGGCTGAGAATCTTCAGGCCGACATAGGACGGCCGCGCGCGCTCGGGGTAGGCCTTGTTGAACCAGCTGCCGGCGTCCAGGGTTTGCAGCTCGGCCCAGGTGAACTCGTTGGCCGGGCTGTCCTTGCGTTCGGGGAACTTGCTGGCGACGTCGGTGGTGCGCGACAGGTTGTTGTCATGCAGGGCGAAGATCACTCCGTCCTTGCTGCGCTGCAGGTCCATTTCCAGGTAGTCGGCGCCGAGGTCGCGGGCCAGGGTGTAGGAGGCCGCGGTGGATTCGGGGGCATCGAAGGACGCGCCACGGTGGGCGATCACCGCCGGATGGGGAATCCCGGCCTTGGCCGCGAGCTCGGCCGGGGTGGTGCCGGCTTGTGCCGTGTCCAGCCCCATGGCCAGCAGCAGGCTCATGAACAGAGCGCTTTTCTTGAAGGTGGCGGCGCTGAAGGTGACAGGCATTGCGAATTCCTTTCGTACGGAGTGAAGGCCCTCTTTTAACAACTGAATGCTTCAAGTGCTATCGCGAAATGGCTGCAAGAGCCGGTTGTGTCGTTTTTTCGACACAATCAGGACGATTTTGCAGTAGGCTTGAGCGACAGTTTCCCCTGTAGAAGGAAACGCGCTGCCCACCTTGTGTGTAAACCATCGACCCATGGGCCTTCGGGCTCGCCAGTGAGGTTTACCATGCGCATCACTTCCGAACTCATCTGTCAGGCCGCCGACCAGCTCAAGGGTTTCGTCGGCCTGAATCGCAAGACCGGCCAGTACATCGTGCGTTTCAGCGAGGACTCCTTCGGCATGGACGTGGCCGACGACGGGATCATTCCGGCCAGCGAATTCGTCTGGCTACCGGCAGGGCAGGAGGCCATGCGTCTGGCCCGGGAGCGGATCCAGTTGCTGCTGGAGCAGAACATCGACCAGCGGATCAACATCACCGAGCCGTTGCGGGTGTACATGCGGCGGGTGGACATGCCCCAGATCGCCGCATTGCGCCGGGTCGTGCCGGGCTGAGACGACCCGGCGACCGGCTCAGCGATCGAAGCGGTAGGCGCGTTCGACCTTGCAGACGCGCGTCTGGCACGTCTCGTACCAGGTCGAGCGGCCGCGCTCGCGGATTTCGCTGTGCTCGGCATGCTGCTTCCAGGCCAGGATCGCCGTCTCATCGCGCCAGTAGGAAACGGTGATGCCCAGGCCGTCATCCCCCCGCGCCGACTCGACACCGAGAAACCCCGGCTGCTCGCGAGCCAGGTCGAGCATGCGCCGGGCCGCTTCGGCATAGCCCTGGTCGCCTGCGGTACGCAGGGAGGTGAAGATCACCGCGTAGTAGGGAGGCTGGGGCGTGCTGGCAATCATGCGTGTTCTCCGGCACAGGCGCTCAGGAAGGCACTGACCAGGGGTGGCGCGATACCTTGCAGGGCGGCCCGCTCCGGCTGGAACAGCGTCGCGACGAAAAACGGATGGTTTGCCAATTCGACGGCCCGCAGTTCCCCCCTGTCGTCGTGGCCGGCGGCTTGCAGGTCGGTGTCGAGCAGCGCCGCTTCGAAGGCCGGGTTGATGCCGTAGCGGCAGTGATAACCCTCGTGGGTTCGCTGGCTGGCATAGGCCCTGGCGATACGCGAGCCTTCGACCAGGCGGATGCCGTCGGTGGCTTCCACCAGGGAGCAGCTCAGCGCCGAGATCACCGCGCGCGGCGAATCCGGCGCTTCCTCACCGTGCTGCGCGTCGTCCCAGCCGAGCACGTGACGGGCATATTCGAGAATCGCATACTGGAAGCCGGCACAGGTGCCGAGGTAGGGGAGTCGTTGTTCACGAGCATGGCCAATGGCAAGCAAGGCGCCATCGAGGCTGCGATACGGGCTGGCGGGAACGCACCAGATGCCGTCGAAGCCTGCCAGATCGTCCGCGGTCTCGATGCTGTCGGTCGCCACCCAGTGGGCCTGTACCTGCAGGCCGTTGGCCTGGGCGGCCAGTTGCAGGGCCACGGGGATGGCCTTGTGGGCCGTCACTTGCGGGTCGTGATCGCCGACCAGGGTAATCTTCAGGGCGGGGCGCAGTTCCATGGGCTTCTCCAGCTTGTCGGTCTCTGCGCCGGACTATAGGTCTGCCTGTTCGCCAGCAAAATAGGCATTCGCTCAAGTGAACAATGCCGCTGTGCAATCAAGTCGCGGGACGACGCGACAGGCACGCCAGGTCATCTGCCGATGTCCTGGCGTGTCGGGTGCTCAGTGCACCCTGTCGTTGGCGAACATGCTGACCGCCTGTACGGCATTGCTCGCCCCGTCGCGGATCTGCAGGATCACCGTACCGGCCTCGTCCGCCAGGCCGACGCCCTTGGACGCCCGGTCGCGGGTGCCGTTCATGCTCTGGATGGCCTGCTGGGTTTCGCTCTGGATCATGCCGATCATGCTGGATATCTCGGCGGTGGAGCCGCTGGTACGTGCCGCGAGCAGACGGACTTCATCGGCCACCACGGCGAAGCCGCGACCCTGCTCGCCGGCCCGGGCCGCTTCGATCGCGGCATTGAGGGCCAGCAGGTTGGTCTGCTCGGCGATCCCGCGAATGGTGTTGACGATGGCGGTAATCTGTTCCGAGCGCTCGCCCAGCTTGGCGATCAGATTGGACGAACCTTCGATGTTCGAGGCAATCTCGCGCATTTCGCTGGCGGCCTGCTGGATCACTTCGGTGCCTTGCTCGGCGACCCTGCGGGTCTCCACCGAGATGTGATAGGCCTGGCTCGCGCTCATGGCGTCCTGGGCATGTTTCTCTTCCCGCCGGGTCACGTCCGAGGCGAACTTGACCACCTTGCACAGTTTGCCGCTGGCGTCGTAGACCGGGTTGTAGGTGGCTTCGAGCCAGACGCTCTGGCCACGCCTGGTCACGCGTTCGAACTGGCCGCTGAAGAATTCGCCCTGGTTCAGGCGGCGCCAGAAGTCCTGGTAGTCGCTGCCGCCGACAGTGGCCGGGGTGCAGAAGATCCGGTGATGCTTGCCCTGGATTTCGGCCAGGCTGTAGCCCATCAGGTCGAGGAAGTTCTGGTTGGCGCAGATCACCGTTCCGTCGGGCTTGAACTCGATGGCGGCCATGGCCCGGTCGATCGCCTGCAGCTTGCCGTTGGCTTCGCTTTCCTGCTGGATCTTGGCGGTGACGTCCATGGCGTACTTGACGATTTTCACCGCCTTGCCGTTCTCGTCACGGATCGGGTTGTAGCTGGCTTCGAGCCAGACGCTCCGGCCATCGGCGGCGACCCGCTCGAAAGTGCCGGACTCGAATTGGCCGGCCTTGAGGCGTGACCACAACTGGCTGTATTCGGCACTGCGAGCATAGGCTGGCGAGCAGAACATGCGATGGGGCTGGCCGAGCACCTGCTCCTGGCGATAGCCCATGGTCTTGAGGAAGTTGTCGTTGGCGCGCAGGACGATGCCGTCGAGATCGAATTCGATGACGGCCATGGAGCGGTCGATGGCCGCGAGCAGGTGGGCCTGTTGGTCGATGGTTTGTTGCAGGTCTTGCAGGGCTTTCTTATGGGCTGCAAAAAACATGGCATGAGAACTCGGAGAGAGGGGAGATCTATCCCTTTCCAGGCCCGGCAGACCCTTGGGGGAAGGGCGCCGGTGGCCAGCGTTCCATGGATGGCACTTTGCCTTATATTCTTATACAAAATAGATTGGTCTTGTACAAGAATCCGCCGTGTGGTTCTTTGCAGTAGCCGAATGGCGCTCAGGCGGAGCTTGCCAGGTACTCGTCCGAGGATTCGGTATTTTCACCGTCGGTGCTGTTGACCTTGTTGCGCCCGGTATTCTTGGCGATGTACAGGGCCTTGTCGGCCTCGTTGAGCCAGGCACCGGCGTCCTTGAAACTAGCCCGGAAGGGCGCCAGGCCGATGCTCAGGGTGACCCGCAGCTCCGGTATTTCCTCGCTGCGCAAGTTGGTGAAGACCTGGCGCAGCCGCTCCATGATCTCGCTGGCCTGTTCCAGCGACAGGCCCGGCAGGATCACGCAGAACTCGTCACCGCCATAACGCCCGGCCAGGTCGTGTTCACGCAGGTTGGCCTTCAGGTCGCGGCTCAACTGGCGCAGTACGCTGTCGCCGATCAGATGGCCGTAACTGTCGTTGATGGTCTTGAAGTGGTCGATGTCGATCAATGCGATTGCCGCCTGGCAGTGTGTCTGCCGGCACTTGTGGAACTTGATCTGCAGCAGGTCCTTCCAACTGCCGTGATTGAGCAGCCCGGTCAGGCTGTCGGTACGGCTCAGGGCGCTCAGTGCACGCTTGTGGTCGGCGAGCTTGATCGCCACCTGGAAGCTGCCCATGCCGATGACCACCGGGTACAGGATCAACACCGGCAGGCAGGCATAGATCTGGATCTGGGTGGTCACCCCGTTGAACGCCGGAGTAAAGATCAGCCAGGAGACGAGGATCCCCAGCAACTGCGCGAGCAGGCCCCTGAGCATCAGCCGCGGGCCGCCAGCGGCGACGTTGTGCATGGTCATCAGCGCGAGCATGTTGACCGTGACGAGGGGATTGAACTGGATGGTCGCCGCCCAGAAACCACCCATCAACGAGTCGATCAGGATGTTGCGTCGTTCCGCCCGGTACGGATAGTGGGCGTGTCGGGCGATACGATAGGCCACATGCGGCCAGATCACGGCGTTGAATGCCAGCAGGGCCCAGATCCAGATTGGCATCGACAAGGGGGCGAGTGCGGCGATGATGCTGAAGCAGCCGACGCCTACGCCTATCATGCGGGGCAAGTAGATGCGTCTGGCAAATGATTGCCCTTTGCCTCGATGGATTTCCATAGGTCTCTGCGTCACTTATTTCTTTGTCGGAACACAGGCAATGTGTTCGGCACGGAAGCGCTATTCGTCTGATAAGCAGGATGAATATTGTCGGGGATTCCGTAAAGAATAATCAGTGTCCTTCCAAGCCATTTCTAGGGTTTGGCAGGTGATTTGGCGGGGCGTGTCGGCTATTTGACGATTTCGTAGCCGGAAAGGAACAAATCCAGCGCCGATTCTATGACGCGTGTCTGTGTCGCGGTATCCAGCGGTGGCTGGCCGAGGGAAATCTGCGGCCAGAAGGCGAAGGCCTTGAGCAGGCCGTAGATCTGGTGAGTGGCGAATTCGGGGTCGACCGCCTTGAGTTTGCCGTCGGCCTGGGCGTCGCGGATCCACTGCTTGAAACCTTCCTCCTGGCTGGCCAGTCGCGAGACCATGTCCTGCGCGCGCTCGGGCGCATGAATGGTGGCTGCGATCGCCACCCGTGCCAGATCGAGAAAGTTGCTATCGTTGAACAGCCGCATCTTGCGCATCAGCATGTCGCGCAGTTGCTCGCGCAGGGGGCGCTGCGAGTGATAGGTCATGTCCATCTGCGCGCCACTGCTGGCCCATAGGCGATGGAGGATTTCGGCGAACAGGTCTTCCTTGCTCTGGAAGTGGTTGTATACCGTACGCTTGGAGACCTCGGCCTTGGCCGCGATCCGGTCCATGCTGGTCACTTCGAAACCGTCGGCGCGAAAGGCCGCGATGGCCGCCTGGATGATGGCTTCGCGTTTACGGTCGGTGAGGCGCAGGGGGACGGTCATGGGCAGGCTTCGGCAGGTCAATAAAAGTTACACTCGGCAGTTTACTTGACGAGTACTTTGGCGCAAGCTAGAAACTACACTGTGTAGTGTAGTTCTTTTCTGCAACTTCGTCCGATCAAGGTTTGCCTGCGGCGGCCCCTGATCTTTCAGCACCTGAGCGTGGGAACTCCTTCGGGTTCCCGGGAGTCACCCTGTCATGACCATTCGTTCGCGTATTGTCGCTGGATCCTCATCCCGGAAAGAGCAGGGCGCTTTTCGCAACCTGGCGCCGACACCCCACGGCGGCCTGGGCAAGACCTTGGGTATCTTCTGGAAAATGACCTTCCAGAAACCGCGCAATACCCGGCCGGCGGGCAGCGTACCGATCCAGGCGCTGAGCCGTGAGCAGTTGCTTGCGGCTGCCGACTTCAGCGTATTCCGTCTCGGCCACTCGACCCTGCTGCTCAAGTTGCACGGCAAGTTCTGGCTGACCGATCCGGTGTTCTCCGAGCGGGCCTCACCCGTTCAGTGGGCCGGACCGAAGCGTTTTCATCAGCCGCCCATCAGCCTGGAAGAACTGCCGCCGATCGAGGCGGTGATCCTTTCCCACAATCACTACGACCACCTCGACCACAAGGCGGTGTTGGCACTGGCGGCCAAGACCAAACACTTCCTGGCCCCGCTGGGCGTTGGCGACCTGCTGGTCAAATGGGGCATCGCCGCGCAGAAGGTGCAGCAACTGGACTGGTGGGAAGAGACGGTTGTCGAGGGCATCCGCTTTGCCGCCACACCGTCGCAGCACTTCTCCGGAAGGACGCTGTTCGACAACAACCAGACCTTGTGGGCCTCCTGGGTGATGATCGCCGATGACGTGCGGATCTTCTTCAGCGGCGATAGCGGTTACTTCGACGGCTTCAAGCAGATTGGCGAACACTATGGGCCGTTCGACCTGACGCTGATGGAAACCGGTGCCTACAACGTCGACTGGCCCCATGTGCACATGCAGCCGGAGCAGAGCCTGCAGGCGCACCTGGACCTGCGGGGACGCTGGCTGCTGCCGATTCACAATGGCACCTTCGACCTGTCGTTCCATGCCTGGTACGAACCCTTCGAGCGGATCCTGGCGCTGGCCTGGGACAATAACGTGTCCATCACCACCCCGGCCATTGGCGAAGCCTTCAACCTGATGCAGCCTCATCGCGGGCGCGCCTGGTGGCTCGAGGTGGAACAGGCCCTGGAGAATGAATCCGCCCTGAGTACTCGCTAGGCGATCCAGGAAACGCCCCTGCGTTCACCCGTTTGCGTCGAAAGCCGGCGGGCCCGACCCGGTGCCCGGCTTGCAGGGCAGGCCGGCAGTGCCGACCTGAATCGATTACTCGATCAGTTCGTAGTCCTGTCGTTCGATCGGGTCCGGTGTAGTGCCGCGAATGTTCATTCCACGGCCGGGTGCAAAGCCTGGGAAGAACACCAGGCCTTCGGCCTCGAAGCGAAAGGCCAGGGCCAATCGGGTGACATCCCTGAGGGAATCGCCCTTCTCGAAACGCTGTACGGCGGCCACCGAGACGCCAGACTCCTGGCTCAACTGCTCGCGACTCCAACCCAGCATCGCGCGGGCTTGCCGGCAGTGCAGCGGGGTGAATTGATGCAGGACCATGCGTTCAACGGTAGTACTCATCACATGATTGGCAGCTTGGCTGGACATGGCGCTCTCCAGGATCGATGGGTTGACTTGAAAGTACTGTGTTTTTGTACAGTTGTTTTCGAGCTGGAGCAAAGGATTTTTCGGCAATCCGACTATCGGTCGCCGGTCGGCACCGAGGAGGCCTGGGTGTCTGATCGGGAGGCTTTTCGATGATGTTGAGGGCTCATTGGCGGGCAAGCCCGCCAATGGCCCACCCATGAAAAAGCCCTGAACCAGGTTCAGGGCTTCGGGTGTCGCGGCCGCTTCGTGCGGAACGAATCAATCCCA